>NZ_STGQ01000001.1:0-396982 GCF_004916975.1 Paenibacillus dokdonensis
CGGGGTGGAGCAGCCCGGTAGCTCGTCGGGCTCATAACCCGAAGGCCGCAGGTTCAAATCCTGCCCCCGCAATTTATCCCCAAAAAGTGAAGAGATGCTTTGCAGCATATTCCGATTACTTTCCGGGGACCCCATAAAGGCCGTGGAACCGTGGTGTAGAGGCCTAACATGCCTGCCTGTCACGCAGGAGATCGCGGGTTCGAATCCCGTCGGTTCCGCCATTTTATATTTGCACTGTTTTCTCATAAGTGATATAGTTAGGCTCGGTAGCTCAGTCGGTAGAGCAGAGGACTGAAAATCCTCGTGTCGGCGGTTCGATTCCGTCCCGAGCCACCATGTAATTTTATAAGTATAAAAGCCGGTGTAGCTCAATTGGTAGAGCAACTGACTTGTAATCAGTAGGTTGGGGGTTCAAGTCCTCTCGCCGGCACCATTTTCGGAGGCTTAGTGAAGTGGCTAAACACGGCAGACTGTAAATCTGCTCTCTACGAGTTCGGTGGTTCGAATCCATCAGCCTCCACCATTTTAGGGGCATAGTTTAAAGGTAGAACAACGGTCTCCAAAACCGTTGGTGTGGGTTCAATTCCTGCTGCCCCTGCCAATTAAATTTTATAATGAATATGGCGACCGTGGCGAAGGGGTTAACGCACCGGATTGTGGTTCCGGCATTCGTGGGTTCGAGACCCATCGGTCGCCCATTATTTCATTGTAATCTTTCTATAAAGAACTATACATTATGGCGATCGTGGCGAAGGGGTTAACGCACCGGATTGTGGTTCCGGCATTCGTGGGTTCGAGACCCATCGGTCGCCCCATAGTTTTTTATTATGTTGGGGATTAGCCAAGCGGTAAGGCAACGGACTTTGACTCCGTCATGCATAGGTTCGAATCCTATATCCCCAGCCAGTTATGCGGACGTGGCTCAGCGGTAGAGCATCGCCTTGCCAAGGCGAGGGTCGCGGGTTCGATTCCCGTCGTCCGCTCCAATAATTTTATGGCGCCATAGCCAAGTGGTAAGGCACAGCTCTGCAAAAGCTTTATCCCCAGTTCGAATCTGGGTGGCGCCTCCATTACAATCTCATATGCGCCCTTAGCTCAGCTGGATAGAGCGTTTGACTACGAATCAAAAGGCCAGGAGTTCGAATCTCTTAGGGCGCGTATTATTCTTTACTTGCTGGTGTGGCGGAATGGCAGACGCGGCGGACTCAAAATCCGCTTCCGGCGACGGAGTGGGGGTTCAAGTCCCTTCACCAGCATAATGCTTTAAAAAGCACTTTATCTGAACAATCAGATGAAGTGTTTTTTTGTTGGTTGGAGTCCATCTGAATAATGAAATGAATAAATTTACATTCCATTGTTGTATGCATTAAAAAATAAACAATATGTAAATAAACTTATTGTATAATATAGAAAAAATAAAAACCGATTGGGGGCTTGCTGATTGAAAGACATCCTCACGACCACCCGCCTAGTAGCACCTGGCAAATCTTTTAATCCATTCGTTTTGAAAACGCTTCAACTACACGTAACAGCAGACTTATGCCATCTAGCGTTGTTACCTGCTGAAACGGAGGTTCATTCTTCATGAAGAAAACATGGCTGCTTGGATTCGGATTTTTCAGTATCAGTATCACCTGGGCACTGTATAATGCATTTGTACCTTTCTTTCTGGATTCATATATCCACAAAGCTTCATTAATTGGTTTTATGATGACCATCGATAATTACTTTGCTTTATTTTTGCAGCCATGGATTGGTAACCTGAGCGATAAGACAAATACCCGCTTTGGCAGGCGTATGCCGTTTATGATCATCGGAATGCCACTCGCCGCCGTGTTTGTGATTTTAATACCATTTCATACGAGCTTTATTACATTAGTTCTCTTCATGATGCTGATGAACTTGTCCATGAGCGTGTACAGATCGCCTACGGTCGCCCTAATGCCGGATATCACTCCGGATCATCAGCGTACGAAGGCAAACGGAATTATTAACTTCATGGGCGGTTTTGGCGGTATTTTGGCTTTTGGAGCCGGTTCGATGTTATATGGAGCGAATCCAGCCTTTCCTTTTATCGCAGCAGCTGTCATCACATTGATTTGCTTGTTTATATTGGTGAGATTCATCAAAGAAAAAAGAGATGTCATCGTATCGGTTCCTGCGGAAAAGCAGTCGAGAATCAAGCTGCGGGGGGAGTTGGACCGTACGACGGTGCTGCTGCTCATCGCGATCTTTTTCTGGTTCGTCTCCTATCAAGGGGTCGAGGCGATGTTTACCTTATACGGTAAGCACTACATGGGATTATCAGAACAGGCGTCCGGATTCTCACTCACGTTCTTTTCATTATTTTTCGTGCTGTTTGCGATTCCAAGCGGCTGGCTCGGCAACCGGTATGGTAAACGTAAAATTATTATCTTCGGTGTTATCGGATTGTTTCTTGTGTTTGCGGCCATTCCTCTGGCGAAAACCGTGCTGCTTCTCCGTATTATGCTTGCCTTGGGCGGCATGTGCTGGGCTTTGATCAACATCAATTCCTACCCGTTTGTGGTATCCATCGGCAGCGAAACGAGTATTGGAACGCGAACGGGTCTGTACTATCTGGTATCATCACTCGCAGCCATTGCTTCACCTCCACTGCTGGGTTGGATCATCGATCAGTTTGGATACGGTTCTTTGTTCATCTATGCATCAAGTGGTATGCTGGTCGCGCTCTTGTTCATTTTCCTGGTGAAGCATAATGGAAAAAGCGCTGCCGTTCCAAAGGAAACGATTCAGGCGAATGTTTAATGGGAGTTCAGTAGGCAGAATACTATAGCCGTTGAAGAGCGCATGGAGGATATCCAGCGCTCTTTTTGCGCGTGTAGGGCATAGTGCATGGGAGAGGTACATAGTGAATAAACACCGGATAGCCTTAAGTCTGAAGAGTTCCCCGACTAAGGTCTAGGATGAAAAACCGTCTGCAGTCTGTTTTGGAAAGAGGCAGAACCACCTAAAATAAAGACATAAGGTTGATGCAATGAAAGGAAGTGAGAAATGCATGAAAAAACGCAACAACGGAACAGCAATCGTATTAATCGCTATTGGGGCTTTGATGCTCTTCGGATTGTTCGCACCACTGTTTGGTAAACTGATTGGTCTGCTTTTCCCGATTCTGATGATCGTCCTTGGCTATTACGGAATTCGTAGAGGCAGAGTGTTAATCGGAACCATCATCCTAGCGTTCGGTGTTTTATCGCTGCTGGCGAAACTGTCCTGGTTCATCGGACCGCTGCTCGGTATCGCGCTAGTGATTTTCGGAATCTCCCTTCTGAAGGGGAAAAGAAATTCCTACTAACATAAATAACTTCTATGAAGGAAAAAACGAATAAGGAGGGGCTACACAAAATGAGTGTTTTTCGTCGGGTGAGGGATATCACCGCAGCTAATTTAAATGAACGTTTGGAGCAAAGTCAGGATCCGGTGCGATTGATCGATCAGTTTCTGGCAACTACACGGGATGACATCGTCGAAGCAGAAAAGCTTGTACAGCAGTCCTCAGCACATATGAGACAGCTGAAGCAGCAGGTTGATCAGGCGGAATCGATGAAAAGCAAACGTGAAGAGCAAGCGCTGCTGGCCTTAAAGGCCGGAGAGGATCATCTCGCCAAGCTGGCTTTGCAGGAAAAGATCATTTATGAAGAAAAGCTGGACCAGTACAGCGAACTGCTGAATACAACCAGAAAGTCTTTGATCGATCTGGAAAGCCAACTGAATGACCTGAAAATGGAGTATCAAACCGTATATAACAAACGTCAATACTATGCGGCACGCATGGAGACGCTTCGGCTTCAGCAGCGTATGAACCAACGGATGGACGGCTACGGCAGCGGTCAGGACGTACCTAAAATGTTCAACCGCCTGGAAGACCGGATATCTGATTGGGAGCTCGAAGCTCAAAGCCTGCGCGATCTGCGCCGCATGGGTCAACAGTACTTAGACCAGGCCAGTGATACGGTATCTGGTATTTTGGAAAAGGAACTGGCCCGTTTGAAACAAAAGCTGAATAACAGCGGAAAGGAGTAACAGCATGAGTAAACTCTACCGTTCGACCCGAGATAAGATGGTAACAGGGCTTTGCGGCGGATTGTCGGAGACAATAGGCATGGATTCAACACTGCTGCGGATTCTGTTTGTCATCTCCATATTCTTCACCGGTGGAACGACGCTGTTCATCTATTTCATCGCATCCCTGGTGGTTCCGAAAGAGCCTGTACCTCCATACAATCCGTACGGACATGGTCCTGGCCCCGGAGCAGGCGGCTATTATGGCGGCCAGCCCGGCAACGGCAATTATTACGGAGGAAACGGCAGCAACAGCGGCCCTTCCTTTGATCCAAGAACCAAATATAACGATCCTTCTTTTGGCAGTAGACCTGCTGGAGGTTTCTCCTCCCAAGCATCCAATCTGGATGCCATGATGGAAGATATCGAAAAGAAAGCTATGAAGAAAGAACTTGAAGATCTGAAGAAAAAACTGTCTCAATATGAGAAGGGAGAAGTGTAAAACATGGGAGTATTTAAAAGACTGAAAGATATGACAAAGGCGTCGGTAAATGAATTGTTGGATAAGGTAGAGGATCCGATTGTAATGCTTAATCAATATCTCCGCGATATGGAGGCTGAAATTCACGAAGCTGAGGTAACCGTTGCAAAGCAAATGGCTAATGAGCGCCGCATGAAGCAGCGTGTTGAAGAAGCGGAGAAAATGTCCGTACAGCGTGAGGCTCAAGCTGAGCTGGCTCTGAAGAACGGTCAGGAAGAAGTAGCCCGCAAGCTTTTGGAAGAAAAGATTTACTTCGATCAAAAGATTTCGGAATACCGCGATCTCCATGTGCAGTCCGAAACCCAAGCTAAGGAATTGGTGCAGCAGCTGCATGACATGAAAGATGAATTCTACAAAATGCGCAATAAACGCAATGAATTGGTTACCCGCGCACAAATGGCAAAGGCCAAGAAGCAAATGTCCCAAATCAACAGCCTGCATACCATTGAAGGCGGCGGCGCATCTCTTGGATTCCATCGCATGGAAGAAAAAATCATGCAGCTGGAAGCTGAAGCCGATGTTATGCGTGCCCCTTACCGTCCGGCAGCCAGCACATTCACGAGCCCGGTTGACGCTGAGAAGCAATTGAAGGTGGAAGAACAGCTGAACGCTTTGAAAAGCAAAATGAACCCTTCAAGCAGCGCCTCCAAAACAACGAAAGAATAAGTATATTCAAGATATCGGACAATATGATATGCTATACAGAATGAAGTGAAGTAAACGGTTCTTCACCTCATTCTGTGCTATACAGAATGAAGTGAAGTAAACAGATCTTCATCTCATTCTGTGCTATACGGAATGGAATAAAGATAGCGAATTCTTTCGTTCAGTCGATCTGAAAAGAGGAGAGCCATATTGGTGGATTGTGCACCATATGGCTTTTCCGACCTTTACTATAAGTGTAACAAGACATCACAAGGAGGTGCGGCATGGAAAAAAGAAATCGCATCATTGCGCTTATACTTATCGGCATTGGCCTTCTCATGCTGTTCGGCAAGTGGTTCGGCTTCTTTACCATCGTCGCACTCTTGTTCTTGTTAATGGGAATCTATACAATACGTAGCGGTAAGGTGAAGAGAGGCTATCGATTGCTGGCCGTCGGTGCCATTTTGCTGCTGCTTGATCATCTGATGATGGTGTTGGGTATTGCGCTTCTGTCACTTGGTTTCTTTTTTATCAAGGCGAAAAAGGTTCAGCCGAAGGAAGGTTTCATGCAAAAGCAGAACTTTTCCTCTCATTTTGACTGGGATCAGCAGCCCTGGGTGATGCGCAGCATGAGTGTATGGCATGTGCTTGGAGAAGCGGATCTTGATTTGTCACTGGCTATGCCGGAGGATCATCAAACCGTGATGATGTTTCAAGGGATTATGGGGGATATGGATCTCAATATTCCGGAATATTACGGGGTGGAGATTGAGGCGTTTGTCCTGTTTGGTTCCATTGAGTTCCGGGGACAACGTGACAATGGCATGATGAACCGTTTGAACTGGAAATCACCGAATTATGACACCAGCGACCAAAAAGTGAAATTTATTGTTTCTTATCTCATTGGAGATTTGGATATTAATATATCATAGAGAGTAGGGGGTTCCCCGCATGAAATCAAAGAAGCCGGTTAATATGGTCTCCCGGAGCATGGGCGAGGGGGCCCTTCTTTCTTTTATTTTGCTGTTTATTATTTTTTATGTGATGTATACATATGGATATTTGGCACCTTTTGACTCCTGGACGAGAGTGGTACAGGCCGTTACGACCTTGATTATCGTACCAGTGGGCATTGGGGCTATATACGGCTTTTATCAGAGTTATCGTACGAAAAGAAGACTCGAGCTGCTGCGGGAGACGCTGTTATCCTGGGAAAAGGGGAATTTAACACGTGATGTTCCCGAGCTTGGAGTGGACGAAGTGGGCCGGCTTGGCGAACAATTGGGACGGATCAGCAAGAAATGGGAGGAGCAGGTCACTTCGCTCCAGCGCCTGTCCACCAATAACGCTCAGCTAGCTGAACAGGCAAGAGTGTCTGCAATCGTGGAGGAACGGCAGCGCCTTGCCCGAGAGCTGCATGATGCGGTATCACAGCAGCTGTTTGCGATATCGATGACGGCGACAGCTGTGGGGAGAACGCTGGTTAAGGATTTTGATAAGGCACAACGTCAGGTTGCCTTGATTGAGGAAATGGCTGCTGTGGCGCAGTCGGAGATGAGAGCGCTCCTGCTGCATTTACGGCCGGTGTACCTTGAAGGTAAGCCGCTCGAGCAGGGCTTGAAAGAACTGGTTAAAGAGCTTAAGGTTAAGGTACCGATGGATATCGTGTTTGAGATGGATGAGGGCATTCAACTGATGAAAGGAATCGAGAATCATCTGTTCCGAATCATTCAAGAGGCTATGTCTAACACGCTGCGGCATGCCAAGGCAGAAAAAATGGAAATCCGGATTCAACAGAAGCATGAAACCGTATGGGTGATGCTGCGTGATGACGGGCAGGGATTTGAGCTGGATGAGAAAAAACAGGCTTCTTACGGCCTTTCGAATATGCAGGAACGGGTGAATGAAATTGGCGGTTCGATTCAATTCATTACAGCTCCCGGTAAAGGAACGCGGATCGAAATTACGATTCCGATCGTAAATGAAGAAAAGGGAGGGGATGAGGAACATGGAGGAATTGGAAAAGCCGGCAATTAAGGTGCTGCTTGTGGATGATCATGAAATGGTACGCATCGGCTTGGCGGCTGTCCTTGGTACGGAAGAGGGGATCGAGGTCGTGGGCGAGGCTGGCAGCGGCGAGGAAGGCATCCGTCTGGCTGATGAATATAAGCCTGATGTCGTGCTGATGGATCTGGTCATGGACGGAATGGATGGGATTGAAGCAACAAGACAGCTGCTCAAGCTTTATCCTGATTGTAAGGTTATCGTGCTGACCAGCTATCTGGATGACGAGAAGATGTACCCCGTGATTGAAGCAGGCGCCTTCAGTTATCTGCTGAAAACATCGAGAGCAAGTGAGATTGCAGAGGCAATCCGCGCTGCAGCACGCGGACAGTCTGTTTTGGAATCCCAGGTTGCCTCCAAAATGATGAATCGGTTTCGTCATGCGGAGACGGAGGCACCTGCTCATAAGGAGCTTACAGAGCGTGAGATGGACGTACTGAAACTGGTCGCAAAGGGGAAATCCAATCAGGAAATCGCTGATGATCTGATCATTGGCATTAAGACGGTCAAGTTTCACGTCACGAATATCCTCGCCAAGCTGGGTGTGGATGACCGGACTCAAGCCGCGATTTACGCTTATAAAAACGGACTTGCCGAATAAAGTGGTTTCATTGCTCAAAAAAATGCACCCGTTGCCTGCCAACCGGGGGACCTGAGAAGGGATCCTGGGGAAGCTGCAGCGGGTGCATTTTATGTTTTAGATTAAAAAGAGCAGCGCAAGCAAACCAAGACTCAGGGCAAGACCGGAACCAAAGCCGAAGCCATAGCCGTAAGACGGATAACCGTACCCATATCCATATCCATAAGGAGGGTATAATGCGCGAACTTGGGCTTTGGGCGCAGGCTTTTTACTCTTGGCCGCGTTCGGACGTTTTTTGGTTGTTTTGACATTGGCGGCATGCAATGCCGTTTCTTCTTCACCATTCAATATGATGTGACCATCTTTGCAATGCGTTAACTTTCCGATGTAGGTTCTGCCGTCATGTGTACATGCCAGCACCATTTTGCCGCGATGCTGAAGGATGTTATCCTCTGAAAGGGGGTAAACAGGGATCATGTAAAAGGTCAATCCTCCCTCTTATATTTTTGTTATCAATGTATTCACGATTAGGCTTATGGGTCATGGTCATTCACCCAATTATCCGTGCCACATCTAAGGTATAAAAGTCTCTGAACCCGGACATCCTTTTTAGTAGATTGATAGTTTAGGGTCGAGGGGATGGATAGGGTATGAAGGCAGCAGCTAAATGGACGGGCGTTGGGTTGGTATGTATGACCTTATTGGGATGCATGCTGGGATATTTCTGGAACGGAATGACAACAGCAGAAGCCAAGGCTGAGCATGATGAGCTGCGTACGCTGCTTGACCTCGGGAACCAAGTGGTGGATCAGCCGGTACGTGTCGTTGTAAAATGGCAGGGCTCATGGGATGGAAGCGGGGGAGAGGGTGCCGAAGCAGCTGCCCAGAAATTATCCCAATCACTTCAACTGTCACCTATAAGTGAACTGATGGAGAACGGACACACAACCTACCGGGTTATCGACGAAAAAAATGCGGTAAATATACGTTTTAACTGGCAGGAGATTTCCGCTGATCAAAGTTACGTTATTATCCAATTAGAGGCCGGGGATCCCGCGCAATGGAGCAATCTCTCCGATTTGCAAGAGCAATACGGCCAGAAAATGCGTGATTCAGGCATTGAAGCTGAATGGAATGCATCCTTACAGGGAAACGCTAATGATCATGATAAAGTAAAGGCTGCAGATACGATGAATCGTATTGAAGGCAGTCTGCAAAATACAATGGAAGCTGTTCAAAAAGAAACCTATGCGGACGCTACAACGGTAAGTAATGCGTACCAAGTGCCATCTCTCACCTCGCGTGTAAGAAGTGAAAACACATGGCTGAACATGCAGGTAGCTGTCCATGAGGATGATATGAGCGGGAAAAACCGCGTCACCATTGGGCTCCCAATGATCACGATCGAATATTGAAATAAGGGATTCTTTTTGTAAAGAATGGTCATAATATCTGAGTATTTTTGTAAGAAAACTAATAGCATCATTTTCATGAATATGCTAAAATGACGTAACATCATTTTTAAGATTATAGAATGTATCGTTTTCAGCGGAGCTGAATCATCTATAATCGCTAGAAAATGCTTGTACCTGTAGGAGTGCGGGTATCAATTCCTTTTTTGTATAAAAAAATACACTATACTATATAGGAAAGAATGAGGGCCATGGCTGAAAATCAAAATTTGGAAATGTTGCAAACACCAGGCGCTGTATTTTTTATTTTTGGAGCAACCGGGGATTTGGCTAAACGCAAGCTGTTTCCGGCGATCTATAGTTTATACCGTGAAGGTAAGCTGGCTGAGGACTTTGCCGTTATCGGCGTGGCGCGGCGTCCGCGTACACAGGAAGAATTCCGTGAGGATATTTATAACTCCATACAGGAATTTTGCCGGTACAAAGCGGAGAATAACGAAGATTTCAAATCATTTGCACAGCATTTTGAATATAAATCCCTGGATATCAACAATGTGGATGGCTTCCGTGAACTGAACGAACAAACCGTCGCGTTGGAAGAATGTTTTCATATCCCAGGCAACCGTATTTTCTACCTGGCACTTGCTCCTGAACTGTTCGGCAGCGTGTCCTTTAACCTGCAAAAAGGCGGCATGCTGGAAGGTGATGGCTGGCAGCGCCTTGTTATCGAGAAACCTTTCGGTTACGATCTGAAATCGGCTGAAGAGCTGAATGAACAAATCCGTCAGGTATTTAAGGAAGAAGAGATTTACCGGATTGACCATTACCTCGGTAAGGAAATGGTTCAAAACATCGAAGTGATTCGTTTCGCGAATGCTTTCTTTGAACCGCTATGGAACAATAAGCATATTTCAAACATACAAATCACTCTCGGTGAAACCGTCGGTGTTGAAGAACGCGGCGGATATTATGATCATGCCGGGGCACTGCGTGATATGGGACAAAACCATATGCTGCAAATGCTCACGATGGTCGCTATGGAGCCGCCTAGCCGTCTGCTACCGGAGGATATCCGTGATGAGAAGGTGAAAGTTCTTCGCTCACTCCGTCCTTATGCCAATGGGGAAGAAGTGAAGAAAAACGTTGTCCGCGGACAATATGTACAGGGCAGTTCACGTGGTCGCGATTTACCGGCTTACCGCGATGAAGATAAAGTGGATCCACAGTCCAATACCGAAACATACTTTATGGCTCGTGTATTCGTGGATAACTTCCGCTGGGCAGGTGTACCGTTCTACATCCGTACCGGCAAGAGACTTCCAGTCAAAACAACCGAAATCGTTGTTGAATTCCAAGGCATGCCGAATAATGTCTATCTTGGGCAAAAGCATAAGCTTGAACCCAACCTCTTGGTTATCCGTGTCAATCCGATGGAAGGCATTTATGTGAAGATCAATGCGAAGAAACCGGGTTCCGAGTCCGAAATTGAGCCGCTGGCAATGGATTTCTGCCAAAGCTGCATGGTAGGCATCAATTCACCGGAAGCATATGAGCGACTGCTGCATGATGCGGCACGCGGAGATTCGACATATTTCACCCGTTGGGACGAGGTTGCCTCGGCATGGTCCTTCGTGGACCGCATTGCGCAAGCCTGGAAGCAGGATGCTGAAGGACCTTGCCATTATCCAGCAGGTTCATGGGGTCCTAAAGAAGCCGATCAATTGCTTGCTGAGGATGGCTTTCACTGGTGGCCGGTCAACGGACAAGATGAAGACAACGTGGTTTGGCAGCTGAATAAATAATATATTACCGGGAGGTCTAACAGGCGCCATGAGACATGAAATGATGTTGATTGCGAGGCCTGCTGCAGCTTTCCGACTAGATCCGCCTTAGGTTTTCACTACCCGACATGAATATGAAAATAAATCATCCTCATGCAGCTCTTGCATGGGGGTGATTTGCGTATGGATTGTGGTACAATAATAGACATGACTTTAGTTATGAAGGGAATAGTGAAATGAGCAAAGCGATAGATCAGGCCTTGCAGCAGGAAGTTGAAAAGCGAAGAACATTCGCAATCATTTCCCATCCGGATGCGGGTAAAACAACATTGACAGAAAAGCTGCTGCTATTCGGGGGAGCTATCCGGTTAGCCGGTACAGTAAAAGCCCGTAAAGCCAGCAAGCATGCAACCAGTGACTGGATGGAAATCGAGAAACAGCGGGGGATCTCGGTAACTTCTTCCGTGATGCAGTTTGATTATATGGGTCATCGCATCAACATTCTGGATACACCGGGTCACCAAGACTTCAGTGAAGACACCTATCGTACGTTGACGGCTGCCGACAGTGCAGTCATGCTGATTGACGTTGCCAAAGGTGTCGAAGCACAGACCATTAAGCTGTTCCAGGTATGTGCGAAGCGCGGGATTCCGATTTTTACATTCATCAATAAATTGGACCGTGAAGGGCGTAACCCGTTTGAGCTGATGGAAGAGCTTGAGCAGGTTCTCGGTATCCGCTCTGTTCCAATGAACTGGCCGATTGGTACAGGACGCGAATTATGCGGCGTGTACGACCGTATGAAAAACCAGGTGGAGCTTTTCCAAGGCAACGACCATTCCACGATTAAAGTGCAAAAGGTTGAAGACTACAATGATTCGGTTATTCGTGAAATGGCCGGAGAGTACCTGCATGATCAGCTGTGCCAAGATCTTGAGCTGCTGGACGTAGCGGGCGATCCTTTTGACATGGATAAAGTCCTTAAAGGTGAATTGACACCAGTCTTCTTCGGAAGCGCGATTAATAACTTCGGTGTGCAGACGTTCCTTGAGAACTTCCTGCAGCTGGCACCGAAACCACAGCCGCGCACCAGTACCGCTGGCGTGATTGAGCCTTCGGATGAGAAGTTCTCCGGATATGTTTTCAAGATCCAGGCGAACATGAACCCGGCTCACCGCGACCGGATCGCTTTTATGCGGATCGTGTCCGGTAAGTTCCAGCGCGGCATGAGTGTGAAGCATATTCGTGTGGGCAAGGATATCAAGCTATCGCAGCCGCAGCAGTTCCTGGCACAGGACCGGGATATCGTCGAAGAGGCGTATCCGGGTGACATTATCGGTCTCTTTGACCCGGGTATTTTCCGTATTGGGGATTCGCTCAGTCAGGGTAGTGAAGTGGTATTTGATGAAATGCCAACCTTCTCACCAGAGATTTTTGCCAAGGTGACGGTTAAGAATGCACTGAAGCATAAGCAGTACCAGAAGGGGATTGATCAGCTGACAGAAGAGGGTACGATCCAAGTATTCCGTACCGTCAGCTTCGATGATACCATTCTCGGCGTTGTGGGCCAGCTCCAGTTCGAGGTATTTGAATACCGGATGAAGGGCGAATACGGCGTAGATGTACAGCTGCAGCGGATGCCATATCAGTTCGCACGCTGGATTATCGACAAGGACATCGATCCAAGCAAATTCCGGATCAATTCCACGCTGGTCAAAGATAAGAAGGGCAACTATGTCGTCCTGTTTGAAAATGAATATGCAATGCGTACGGCCATGGATAAAAATCCGAACGCCAAGTTCCTGGACACAGCTCCTTAAATATAGTAAAAACCCTTCGCGAAAGCTGCGAAGGGTTTTTTATTTTGCTAATAATCAGGTCAATGGACCAGGGGTTACCGTCTTTAGATGCTCTTGCACGATGTGGACCAGTTCATCCTGCTTTTTCGTGTCTATGTTCTTCCAGATCATTTCAAAAATAACTCCGAGCCCAGGCAGAGCCTGCTCCGGTCCATCCACCGAGCCTTCAATCATCCCGCGGAGATCCGCGTCATTGCTGCCATGCACTTTGTGAACGATGGCCTGGCGCAAATCAAGTGTAATCGGCATTATTTTCCCTCCATCCAAAAGATCATGATGCCTTCATAATGTTCCCCGTGAGGTGAACCAAAATTCAAGTTTTTTGTGCTCTGTGATATAATAATCAGGATAGACTTCTATAACCCGGGGGGTTAAAAAATGGCGAAAAAGCAGTACGCCGTCATAGGTATGGGGCGTTTCGGATTTAGTGTAGCCAACGCGCTCAGCGAAATGGGATTCGACGTCCTGGCTATTGATTCGGATGAGCAGCGTACCCAGGCGGTTTCCAATATTGTAACACATGCCGTATCGGCCGATTCCACGGACGAGGAAGCGCTGCGTGCGCTCGGTATTCGAAATTTCGATGTGGTGGTTGTTGCGATCGGTGAGGATATCCAATCGAGTATTCTGACAACGCTTATTCTCAAAGATATCGGCGTGGAGACGATTATTGTCAAGGCTCAAAACGAACTCCACGGCAAGGTTCTCAACAAAATCGGGGCAGACAAGGTTATTTATCCGGAGCGGGATATGGGCATGAGGGTTGCGCATCATCTAACTTCTCCTAATATTTTGGATTACATTGAAATTTCTGATGATTACAGCATTGTTGAAATGAAGGCTTCACAGGATATGGTTGGCAAAAACCTGAAAGAGCTGGACGTGCGCGCAAGGTTTGGCTGTAACGTCATGGCGATCAAGCGCGGAAATAAAATGAATATTTCACCGTATGCGGATGACCTGCTTGAAGAAGGCGATATTCTCGTCATTGTGGGTGAAAAAAGAGATCTGACAAAGCTGGAGCTCGCGTATCCAAAGTGATGCTACGGGCATATTAAGCTTATGAGCAAGCAAAAGGACGGTATTCATGGATATATTATCACCGCAAAATCCCCGCGCGAAGGAATGGGCGCAGCTGCTTGAGAAGAAGCACCGGGACAAGCAGCATAAATATGTAATTGAGGGCATTCATTTGGTGCAGGAAGCTCTGCGATCGGGGGCTGATCTGGAATGCGTGGCCTTTGATGTGGAGCAGGGTATTCCCTCAGAGCTCTCCTCGCAGATGGCGGGGAGAGTTACGGAAGTGGAATGGATTGGTGTGTCAGCAGCAGTCATTGCTAAGTGCTCAGATACAAAAACACCGCAGCCCGTGTTTGCGGTCGTCAGAAAACGGCCGACTGACATTGACGTGCTGCTGCAGCTGAAAAACAGTCTGGTTATCGTTCTTGATGGTGTTCAGGATCCCGGCAACGTCGGCACCATTATCCGCACGGCGGATGCAGCGGGAGCTGACGGCGTGATCATAGGACGGGGTTCGGCGGATATCTATAATCCGAAAACGATCCGGTCCACGATGGGTTCGATTTTTCATCTGCCGGTAGTGGAAGGGGATTTGCTGGAGCTGCTGCCTCAAGCTAAGGAGAATGGGGTGCGCATCATCAGTACAAGCCTGCAGGCGACATCAACCTGTTATGGGTATGATTTTACTGGACCTTCCTGGCTGCTCTTAGGCAATGAGGCAAAAGGGGTATCGGTTGAAGCGCAGAAGCTGGTGGACGACTCACTGATTATTCCGATGAAAGGCCAGGCGGAGTCACTGAATGTGGCCATGGCTTCGACGGTGATGCTGTTTGAGGCGATGCGGCAGCGGCATTATCAATAGGCCACTAACTCGCATCTGTAAACCGATATTCATTGAGTCTGTAGCTGGACTGGCTTATATTCTTAGGAGCACGAATCGAAAGGAGTCATGTAGATGACTCTTTTTTATTTTGCATAAAAACTGCATCTTACGTGTGAATTCGTAATTTTATGCATACATACCTGTAAAAGGGTCAATCAGAACACAATAGGGTATTTACTGACGTGGCCAATACAGATGGGACTAATCAATCTGAAAAAAGCTGACGCAACCTCCAGTGTTGCTTGCTATAATGGACATAATTACAAAATATTGGAGAGTGGCTGAAGTGGCAGTACAAAAGGAACATGATGTCGTTATAGACTACGGTGATCCGGCGGTCACGAACGGCGTTTCTGTATTTGATGCGGAGTTTGACGAGCTTTTTGCTTACGATGGCAACGATCTTGGCATGCGTTATGCGCCGGAAGAAACGAGATTTCGACTATGGGCTCCCATAGCTTCCGAAGCGAAGGTGGTGCTCTATCCGGTCTGGGCCTGTACGTTTGCAGAGGAGATGGAGATGACCCGGGATGTCGGGGGGACCTGGATACTTCATATTGAAGGCGATTACAAAGGCATTGGATATAAGTATAAGGTGAAAGTTGGCGAGCAGTGGAATGAGGCGGTGGACCCATACGCGGCAGCCGTTGGCATAAATGGAGACAGGGGGGCAATCTTGGACTTCTCGGCAACCGACCCGAGTCACTGGACAAAAGACAAGCCTCCTCTGCATTCTCCCGTGGACGCGGTGATCTATGAGCTGCATGTGAGGGATTTGTCCATTCATCCGGGCAGCGGGAATTCTCGTCCGGGGAAGTATCTCGGTTTGGCTGAGGAAGGGACAACGGGTCCCAATAATATACCGACAGGACTCGAACACATCCGAAGTCTTGGGGTTACTCATGTCCAATTGTTACCCGTGTATGACTTTTCAACCGAAAGTGTAGATGAATCGCGGCTGGACCTGCCTCAGTACAATTGGGGTTATGACCCGAAAAACTATAATGTTCCGGAAGGTTCATATGCGACGGATCCGAATGAACCTTCTGTGCGGATTACCGAAATGAAGCAGATGATACAGACACTTCATGATAAGGGCTTACGCGTCATTATGGATGTGGTGTATAACCATGTATATGACTGGTACCTGATTAACTTTACCAAGCTTGTCCCTGGCTATTATTTGCGTTACAAAGAGGATGGTTCTCTCTCGAACGGGGCATTTTGCGGCAATGAATTTGCTTCGGAGCGGAAAATGGGCCGCAAATTTATTGTGGATTCCATTCTTCATTGGGTAAAAGAGTACCACATTGATGGTTTCCGGTTTGATTTGATGGGTTTGATGGATATTGAAACGATGAATGAAATCCGCCAGCGTCTGGATGAAATCGATCCCTCCATCATCACCATCGGAGAGGGCTGGAACATGAATACGGTACTGATGGCTGATAAGCGGGCTAATCAGGTGAATGCCCGGCAGCTTCCGGGAATCGGACAGTTCAATGATGGATTAAGAGATGCGATCAAAGGCAGCATTTTTATTCATGAGAACAAGGGCTTTATCAGCGGTGCAAGCGGATTCGAGAATGATATCCGAAAAGGCATCGCAGGCGGAATTGAATATAACGGTAAACTGCGGCAGTTCGCCGTTGAACCTGTTCAAAGCGTAAATTATGTGGAATGCCATGATAATCATACGATGTGGGACAAGCTGGTCCTTTCGACGGAAGAGAGAACAGACGATGAACGCCAAAAGATGCATCGTTTGGGGTCGGCAATCATTTTGACAAGCCAAGGTATTCCGTTTATCCACGCAGGCCAGGAATTTATGCGGACCAAAAATGGAGTGGAAAACAGCTATAAATCACCGGATGAGGTAAACTGGCTCGATTGGGAACGCTGTGCCGCTCATTCAAGTGATGTCAGGTACATGCAGCAGATAATCCGGCTTCGGCAGGAACATCCGGCTTTCCGTTTGCGTACTGCGGCGGAGATTAGGGAACATCTTGAATTTGAGGAGACGCCAGTCGGCAGCGTGGCTTTCACGCTTCGCAATCATGCAGGAGGCGATACCTCCAAGCACTTATATGTTATCTATCACGGTAGCCCGGGTGAGAGTATTATAACACTTCCTGATTTGGGGGAATGGAGCGTTTTGTTCGGTGAAGAAGAAGTACATGAACTGCAAATGCAGCTGATGACCCTATCAGGAATCGGAATGGTTGTATTGTCTGTTGAATCATAATCAAGAGGGGCTTCTCAAGGTCTGAATGACCTTGGAAAGCCCCTCTTTTGCTTGTGAAATATGCATGGTCAAACGCCGGAGTATGCCATAAAGCCGCCGTCCACGGGGATGACCGTACCGGTGACAAATCCTGAAGTGGATTCGTCCACGAGCCAGAGCAGGGTACCAAGCAAATCTTCGGGAACACCAAACCGCCGCATTGGCGTGTGGGTGATGATTTTATGCGAACGTTCAGTGAGCGAACCATCCGCATGGGTGAGCAGTGTACGGTTCTGTTCCGTCAGGAAGAAGCCCGGAGCCATGGCATTGACGCGAATTCCGGATTCGGCCAGATGTACGGC
The DNA here is from genome assembly GCF_004916975.1 of Paenibacillus dokdonensis. Lineage (GTDB taxonomy): Bacteria > Bacillota > Bacilli > Paenibacillales > Paenibacillaceae > Paenibacillus_AQ > Paenibacillus_AQ dokdonensis. The sequence goes on from NZ_STGQ01000001.1 coordinate 17,413, forward strand.
CAGCCACTGCGTGAAATTATTAATGGCAGCTTTGGCTGCACTGTAGGCAGGTACCTTTGTCATCGGACTTACCGAGCTCATGGATGAAATATTAAGTACGGTAGCTCCCGGGCGGCCAATCATATTTTTAGCAAATATCTGTGTAGGGAGGAAAGTTCCGATAAAATTTAAATCCATGACATTCCGGAATCCCTGTACGCTGACATCAAAGAATGAGGTGATATCCGGAAGACCTTCATCACCCGTATGATAAATTTCATTCGTCGTATTCGCGCTTGGATGGTTGCCTCCCGCTCCATTGATCAGTATGTCACATCCACCAAACAGCTCGCGCACCAGTTCTTCGGCTGCTGTCACACTGTCCTTATCTGTGACATCGCAGGCGATTGCTGCAGCCGTGCCTCCTGCTGCGCGAATTTCTTCGGCAACAAGTTCCCCTTTCTGGATGGTCCGGTTCAAGATGGCTACACGGGCACCCTGGCGTCCAAGCTCCATAGCCATAGCATGGCAGAGCACGCCGGAGCCACCGGTGATAACTGCAGTTTTTCCTTTCAGAGCAGGGTGTAAGGGCAGAATACTCATACAGATCCCTCTTTCCTATGAAGGGGTTGAACTCGCTCCAGAGCATCCCATAGACCCCATAGATACATAATGCCGAGCGCGCGGTCATACAGTCCGTAACCCGGGCGGCATTCCTCGTCCCAAAGATGACGGCCGTGGTCCGGTCGGGCATAACCTTCAAAACCATTGTCGTGATAGGCTTTGACGATTCCAGTAATATCAACGGTTCCGTCTTGGGTGCGGTGGGATGTCTCGATGAAATCACCATTTTCATACACGCGGACATTACGGATGTGGGCGAAAGGAATGCGGTCATGGAACTCGTTAATCATAGACACTATGTTGTTGTCCGGATTGGCACCCAGCGAACCGCTGCACAGCGTAATACCATTGGACGGGCTGTCCACCAGCGAGAGCAGGCGGCGCAGGCTTTCCTGACCGGTAATGATGCGGGGCAGACCAAAAATCGGCCAAGGCGGATCATCCGGATGGATAGCCATTTGAATGCCGCAGCGCTCCGCAACCGGAACAACGGCTTTTAGGAAGTACGAGAGGTTCCCCCATAACTCCTCGGAAGAAACCCCTTTGTAAGCCTCGAACAGCGAGGTCAGATGCGCAAGACGTTCCGGCTCCCATCCCGGCATGGTAAGTTTGCTGTTTTGATTAATCCCTTTCACAAGCTTGAATGGATCAATATCGTTGATTTTGGATTTTTCAAAAAAGAGTGCAGTTGAACCATCATTCATAAGTTTATGTAAATCGGTACGTGCCCAATCGAAAATCGGCATGAAATTATAGCAGATCACTTTAACACCAACCTGAGCCAGCCGTTCGATCGTAGTGATGTAGTTTTGAATATATTGATCACGGCTCGGGAGACCGAGCTTAATATCTTCATGCACATTGACGCTTTCGACCACGTCCAGATGGAAGTGATAGGCTGCTGCCTGATCGCGGACCTGATTGATTTTATCCATGGGCCATGCTTCTCCAGCCGGAACATCATGCAGCGCCCATACGATACCTTCGACTCCGGGAATTTGTTTGATCTGGCCGAGCGAAACGGTGTCGTTCCCTTCGCCGAACCAGCGGAATACCATACGCATTCCTGCACCACCTTATCATGTAATGAATATCGGGATTGCCAGCTGTAGCCTTTTGGCTGTCCGGTCATCAGGATGACTTGAAATATTCGGGAAAGCGCTCCTTGAGTATCGGGAGGTTGGCAATGCTGAGCTGCATATGCTCCTTCATGATTTGTTCGGCATGGTCCGCATTCTTCTGCTTCACAGCGAGAAAAATCTCCCGGTGCTGCTCATAGAGAAGCTCCCAATGAGGCTCGGTCCAAAGCCATAGGACACGGGTACGGTTGAGATGGGCATTCATTTGCTGAATGACATTCCATGTGCCGTTCTTGCGGCAGCCCTCAAACAGGATGCGGTGAAAGGCCTCGTCCAGCTCGAACATTTTCTTGCCGTCATGCTGTTGTGTGGATTCCTGCTGTTGTTCGAGATTGCTTTCCAGGGCTGCAAGATTGTCGGCTGGAAAAGCTTCGCAAGCGAGCCGGATCACAGCCTTCTCCAACTGTTCGCGCATAAACCGGGCTTCTTCAACCATATCCGAGTCAATGAGCGATACTCGCGTTCCACGTTGGGGGAGAACCCATACAAGTCCCTCTTGGGCCAGCCGGACGAAACTTTCGCGGACAGGAGTCCGGCTTACCTGAAAGTTTAATGAAGTTTCTTTCTCGGACAGGGTGGTGCCGGGCGCAAGCTCCAGGCTGACAATCTGCTGTTTGAGCTGCTGATATACGGCGCTACCAGCCGAGCCTGACTGTTGAAACATGCTTTCATCCATCTTGGTCACCTCCTTAGTTCCATACTACCATACAAGTATGGTAGATCGTAACTGTATGCGTCAACAATAATATTTGGAGAATCGAGATTTAAAGAGAACGGAAGTTCACAGATCGTTGATTTTCGTTATGACTGTAATCACACGAATCGAGCCGGGATTTTCTTATACTGGGTCTGTAAATAGAAATAACATTCTGCGCATCCAACCACTATTTGGAGGTCCTTGATATGAATTCATTCACATTACAAACGCAAGTGTCCGATATCGTAACGGCTGTACCACAAACGGCAGATTTATTCCGTGCACTGCGCATTGATTTTTGCTGCGGTGGAAAGGTTCCTCTGGAGGAAGCGGCGTATAAAAGAAAGCTGGACCCTGCGGTGGTTCTTGAAGAGATAAAGACCCTGGAGACGAAGATGGCGGACTACCAGGAGAGTCGTCCCGGTGAGCTGACTGAACCAGAGCTGATTGAATATATTCAGCACAAGCATCATGCTTTTCTGCGAGAAGAGCTGCCAGCGTTGACACCATATGTGACGAAGCTGGCTCGTGTTCATGGCGAACATCATCCTGAGCTGCTGCGAGTGCAGGCGATTTTTGCGGATTTGAGCAAAGAGCTGCTGGAGCATACTGAGGATGAGGATCTGAATGTATTCCCGCTTATTTTGAAATTTGTTACCAATCCGAGTCTCCAAGCCGCAGAGGAACTTAAGCCGCATGTGTCCGAGCTGGAACAGGAGCATGAGCAGGCAGGTGACTTGTTGAAGGAGCTGCGGGAAATAACCAGTGATTTTGCTCCTCCCGTCGATGCCTGCGGTACGTACCGGCTCGTTTACCAGCGGCTGGCGATGCTTGAAAAGGATACCTTCGAGCATATCCATCTGGAGAACAACGTGCTGTTCGAACGCATGCGTGCAGTGGTGTAGTTCATAAGGATACATGCGGTCATTACAGCCCTTTCTTCACAAGGTGAAGAAGGGGCTTTTTTGTAACGATTTTTAAGATACACCTTTGTAACTGTACCTCCGAACCCTGAATCCATCCCCGTAACATGCGCAAAAGCAGCAGTCTCCACCGGGATTTTTTACCATCTTGCCAGACCGCGAAGCAATCATATTCCTTCCAGCACCTCTACCCCCATCAACCAAGGGAATTCTCGAAGGGATATAGGAGTTTCCCTAATAGGAACCGTAAGAGGCGGCGCTCATAATAAAGTTATACGAATGGACGACACCTTGATTCCCCAATCATGGTCATATACACAGAAGGAGTTGAAGCGTCCTATGAAACGAAAGTCGGGACTGAAGTTCTTCAAAAAATTAGAAAGCTACTCAGACAACTGGTCTGTTCTCGAGGAAAAAAGCCGGGAGTGGGAGGATATGTACCGCAAGCGCTGGTCACATGATAAGGTCGTGCGTACGACGCATGGCGTTAACTGTACAGGCTCCTGCAGCTGGAAGGTGTTCGTGAAAAATGGGATCATCACTTGGGAAAATCAGCAGATCGATTACCCATCTTGCGGACCTGATATGCCGGAATTTGAACCGCGCGGATGTCCGCGGGGTGCCTCGTTCTCCTGGTATGAATACAGTCCGCTGCGTGTGAAGTATCCTTATATGCGCGGCCGTTTATGGCGTATGTGGAATGAGGCATTAAGCCAGCACAGCGATCCGATTGCAGCATGGGCCAGCATAGTCGAAGACCCGGAGAAATCCAAATCCTATAAACAAGCGCGGGGTAAAGGCGGTCATGTACGTGTGTCCTGGCAGGATGCCACAAAGCTGATCTCCGCCCAGTTAATATATACGATTCGCAAATATGGTCCTGACCGGATTGCCGGCTTTACACCTATTCCTGCCATGTCGATGATCAGCTATGCCTCGGGGGCCAGATTCATCTCCCTGCTTGGAGGCGAGATGCTGAGCTTTTACGACTGGTATGCGGATTTGCCGCCTGCATCTCCACAGATCTGGGGGGAGCAGACGGATGTTCCGGAATCAAGCGATTGGTACAATGCCGGTTATCTGATCATGTGGGGCTCCAATGTACCTTTAACCCGGACACCGGATGCACACTTCATGACCGAAGTGCGTTACAAAGGCACCAAGGTGGTGTCGGTCGCGCCGGACTATGCAGAGAACGTCAAGTTTGCCGACAACTGGCTGGCTCCGAATCCCGGAACAGACGCGGCGATTGCCCAGGCGATGACGCATGTCATTTTGAATGAATTCTATCATGAGCGTCAGGAGCCGATGTTCCTGAATTACGCTAAACAATATACGGATATGCCTTTCCTCATACTACTGGATGAGCATGAGGGTGGTTATAAGGCAGGTCGCTTTCTGCGGGCGAGTGATCTCGGAGATACTTCACAGCATGCCGAGTGGAAGCCGGTGATTATCGATGAAGTGACGAGTGAAATCATGGTCCCGAATGGTACGATGGGCCAACGCTGGGAGCAGGATAAGAAATGGAATCTGATCCTTGAACGTGAAGACGGCTCCGTTATTGCTCCGGCACTGTCCGTGGAGCCTCAGGGGGCGCAGTGGCATGACATTAGTTTTCCTTTCTTTGATAACAATGCGAATGGAACCTTTGAACGCAAAATTCCTGCGAAAAAGATTCAACTCTCCGACGGAACGGAGCGTTTAGCGGCCACCGTCTACGATCTGATGCTGAGCCAGTATGGAATCGCTCGAATTGGAAGTGAGCTTGAAGCCGCCGGATACGATGATGCGAATTCATTCTACACACCTGCCTGGCAGGAAAACATAACCGGAGTTAAAGCATCGGTCGTGGTTCAGATCGCCCGGGAGTTTGCGCAAAATTCGCTGGATACCGGAGGACGCTCCATGATCATCATGGGTGCCGGGATTAACCACTGGTTCAACAGCGATACGATCTACCGCTCCATTCTGAATCTGGTTATCCTGACCGCATCACAAGGGGTGAACGGCGGAGGTTGGGCGCATTATGTGGGACAGGAAAAATGCCGTCCGATCGAAGGCTGGTCTACGGTTGCTTTTGCGAAGGACTGGCAGGGACCGCCGCGCCAGCAGAACGCGACTTCGTTCTTCTACTTTGCGACGGATCAGTGGAAATACGAAGAAATGGGTGCCGATTCCCTGAAATCGCCTACGGGTGGGGATATCCGTTACCAGCATCCGGCTGATTATAACGTGCTTGCTGCAAGGCTTGGTTGGCTTCCATCTTATCCGCAGTTTAACAAGAACAGCCTGACATTCGCAGAGGAAGCAGCGCAGCAGGGGAAAACAACCAACGAAGAAATCGTGAAGCATACGCTGGAACAAATCATCTCAGGGGATACACAATTTGCGGCTGAAGATCCGGATGCGCCGGAGAACTTCCCGCGGTCGCTGTTTGTATGGCGTTCGAATCTGATCTCGAGCTCCGCCAAAGGGCAGGAGTACTTTATGAAGCATCTTCTTGGAGCGTCGGATGGTCTTCTCTCCACACCGAATGAAGATGAGAAGCCTGAGGAGATGGTCTGGCGCGACGATGTGGAAGGTAAGCTGGATCTGCTCGTAGCCCTTGATTTCCGGATGACATCGACTCCGATGTATGCGGATGTGGTTCTTCCGGCAGCAACCTGGTACGAAAAAACGGATTTATCTTCAACGGATATGCATCCTTTCGTGCATCCATTTAATCCGGCAGTGGATCCGCTCTGGGAATCACGCTCAGACTGGGATATCTACAGAACGATTGCCCAGAGCTTCTCGGAAATGGCTAAAACACATCTGCCTGGAGTGTACAAAGATCTTGTGACCACGCCGCTGACCCATGACTCTATTAACGAGATTGCCCAGCCTTACGGAGAAGTAAAGGATTGGCGCAAGGGCGAGATTGAAGCCGTTCCTGGTAAAACAATGCCCAACCTGACGGTGGTGGAGCGGGACTACACGAAAATCTACGACAAATTCGTTACGCTCGGTCCGAACTTGGCTACAGGTAAAGTGGGGGCGCATGGCGTCAGCTTCTCGGTTGCCGAGGAGTATGAAGAGCTAAAACGCATGAACGGCACCTATTATGATGACACGATCAAAAATGGGCTGCCTAAGCTTCATACCGCTAGGAATGCGGCAGATGCCATTTTGAATATATCCTCGGCCACGAATGGTAAAGTATCGCAGCGCGCATGGGAATCTGCGGAGCAGGATACTGGGGTTGCATTGAAGGACATCTCTGCAGACCGCGCAGCTGAGCGCATTACATTTCAAAGCATTACGGCTCAGCCGCGTGAAGTCATTCCAACGCCGGTGTTCAGCGGATCGAACAAAATGGGAAGACGGTATTCACCGTTCACGACGAATATTGAGCGCCTGGTGCCTTTCCGTACGCTGACCGGCAGACAGCATTTTTATATCGATCATGAAATATTCCTGCAGTTCGGGGAAGCTCTTCCGGTATATAAACCAACGCTTCCGCCAATGGTGTTCGGCCCGCGCGACAAGCAGATTACCGGGGGCAAGGATACGCTTGTGCTCCGTTACCTGACGCCGCATGGCAAGTGGAACATCCACAGCACCTACCAGGATAATCTGCACATGCTGACGTTGTTCCGCGGTGGTCCGACTGTATGGCTGAACAATGATGACGCGGCGGCGAATGATATTCAGGACAACGACTGGCTGGAAGTATACAACCGCAATGGCGTTGTTACCGCCCGGGCTGTTGTCAGTCACCGGATGCCTAAAGGGACGATGTATATGTACCATGCTCAAGATAAGCATATCAATGTTCCGGGCTCCGAGATCACGAAGGATCGCGGCGGCAGCCATAATGCGCCGACGAGAATACATGTAAAACCGACCCAGATGGTCGGAGGATATGCTCAGCTTAGTTATGGGTTTAACTACTATGGACCGATCGGAAATCAGCGGGATGTGTACGTGGCTGTCCGCAAAATGAAAGAGGTGGATTGGCTTGAAGATTAAAGCACAAGTCGCCATGGTCATGAATCTGGATAAATGCATTGGCTGCCACACCTGCAGTGTGACCTGCAAGAGCACCTGGACGAACCGTCCGGGGGCCGAATATATGTGGTTCAATAACGTAGAAACGAAACCGGGTATCGGCTATCCCGTCCGGTGGGAGGATCAGGAGAAGTACAAGGGAGGCTGGATGCTGAAAAAGGGTAAGCTGCAGCTGAAATCAGGCAGCAGGCTGTCCAAAATCGCGCTTGGCAAAATCTTTTACAATCCTGATATGCCTGAAATGAAAGATTACTATGAGCCATGGACATATAACTATGAACATCTGACGAATTCCGGCGAGAAAAAGCATCAGCCGGTCGCCCGTCCGCATTCTGCCGTGACCGGAGATAAGATGAATCTGGAATGGGGCCCGAACTGGGAAGATGATCTGGCTGGCGCGCATGTGACCGGACCCAAGGATCCTAATATAGAGAAGATTGAAGAAGAAATTCAGTTTAACTTCGAACAGGCATTCATGATGTATCTGCCCCGCCTGTGCGAGCACTGCCTGAATCCTAGCTGCGTCGCATCCTGTCCTTCCGGAGCCATGTATAAGCGGGATGAGGACGGCATCGTACTGGTGGACCAGGAGGCTTGCCGCGGCTGGCGGTATTGCATGACGGGCTGCCCTTACAAAAAGGTATATTTCAACTGGAAAACGAACAAGGCCGAGAAATGCACCTTCTGTTTCCCGAGAATTGAGGCAGGACTGCCAACGGTATGTTCAGAAACCTGCACGGGCCGCATCCGGTATTTGGGCGTTATGCTGTATGATGCTGACCGGGTGCAGGAAGCGGCATCCACACCGGATGAAAAGGATTTGTATCAGGCGCAGTGCAGCCTGTTCCTGGATCCTAATGATCCAGCGGTTATTGAACAGGCCCGCAAGGACGGTCTGACGGAAGAATGGATTGAGGCAGCTCAAAATTCGCCGGTATATAAACTGGCCATCGAATACAAGCTTGCCTTCCCGCTCCATCCCGAATACCGGACTTTGCCCATGGTATGGTATGTTCCGCCGCTCAGTCCGATCATGAATTACTTTGAGGGCCGGGATTCAATCGAGAACCCGGACATGATTTTCCCGGCTATTGAAGAGATGCGTACACCGATTCAGTACTTGGCGAATCTGCTGACGGCAGGTGATACCGTTACCGTGAAGGAAGCCCTGCAAAAAATGGCCATGATGCGCTCATACATGCGTGCCGAGTCAACAGGTTCAGAATTTGATGAGTCGCGGCTCGCGCGGGTCGGTCTGACCACCCATCAAATGAAACAGATGTACCGGCTTCTCGCGATTGCGAAATACGACGACCGGTTTAAGGTCCCTACTTCACATAAAGAAAGCCATATGGATGTTTACCGTTCCCAAGGCTCGGAAGGCTTCGGGTCAAGCTGCAGCGGCTGTGGGCCGGCAAGCCCGCAGGGCAAGAGCGGCAAAGAACTGTATGAAGAAAACTTCTATGGGGGGATCTGGCGTGATTAATTTCGGAAAGCTGCATGAATATAAAGATGTGTTCGGATTTTTTGCCCAGATGCTCACCTATCCGGAAAAGCTGGATTTTCATCCGTCAGTCATGGAGGAGTCTCTGGACTCCTCCCATCCTGCCTATGCATCGGTTCGAACCTACTGGGATCTCACGCATGAATACAGCATGGAACAAATTGAGGAGTTGTATGTTCAGACCTTTGATTTTCAGAAAAAGTCTACTTTATATATGACATATTCTAAATTCGAAGAGGGCAGGGAACGTGGGCAGATGCTTGCCAGACTTAAGGAGACGTATCAGCTGTTCGGCCTGGATATCATGAGCTCGGAGCTCTCTGATTACCTGCCCCTCATGTGTGAATTTTTGTATGCTGCTCAGTGGCAGGGACATGAGAAAGAAGCAGCGGAAAGCCTGGAATTGATGATTGCGGTCATGGAGGACGGAACCTATCATCTTCTGAAAGCTTTAGAGAAGTTTAATAGCCCTTATTTTCATCTCATTCAAGGTCTCCGCGAGACGTTCAAAGCATGCATCATTCAGGAGGCTGCCGCGCATGAGCATGATTGATCAGTTTCTGTGGGTCATCTTTCCCTACGTATGTGTTGCAGTCTTCATAGTCGGCCATATATACCGCTACCGCACAGATCAATTCAACTGGACGGCAAAGTCCAGCGAGTTTATTGAGAAAAAGAAGCTTAAGCTGGGCAGCCTGATGTTCCATCTGGGCATCATACCGGTCATCGGCGGTCACGTGGCAGGCCTTGGCATTCCCGAATCCTGGATGGAGGCGGTAGGGGTCAGTGACCATATGTATCACATCGGGGCGGTATATATCGGAAGTGCCTTCGGTTTCTTAACGCTGGCGGGTATGATTTTGCTCACCTCCCGTAGATTTACGATTAAAAATGTCCGCCAGCTCAGCACCGCATCCGATATGATTGTCAATGTTCTGCTGCTGTTTATTGTATTCATGGGGATGTATAGCACGCTGGTTTCCAATGCGATTCAGCCGGATTTCAATTACCGGGAAAGCATTTCAGTCTGGTTCCGGGATCTGTTTATTTTACGGCCGGATGCTTCACTGATGGAAAATGTACCTTTGTCTTTTAAAATTCATATGCTTGCGGGTTTTGGTATTTTCGCACTGTGGCCGTTTACCCGCCTGGTGCATGTGTGGAGCGTTCCGTTGAATTATGCAGGCAGAAGATATATCCTGTATAGAAAGCACCGCAAATATGAATCGTAGATGAGAGAAGGCGAAGAGCCTTCTTTTCTACGTCAGAGGAGTTATCGCTATGATGAATCAGCCGATCTTTCATTACCAAGAGGAAATTGACGGGCTCCGGGATCGGTTTCAATTCGACTTCGTGTCCATGGCATTGGTGCAGCCGGCTGAGGACCGATTCGTATTAACCTGGCAGTTTGCTTCTGGAAATATCAATGATCGTTACAAGCGCATTGTTCTCCATTCCGGCAAAGGAATCGCGGGGATTGTATTTAAGACGGGTAAGCCGATGCTTATTCAAAATGTGAATACGGATATTGAATCGCGGGATTTGTTTAATTACCCCATCATTGTTGCGGAGCAGCTAAAAAGCCTTGGAGCTGTGCCGCTGTGGGATGGTACTCGTGTTATGGGAGTTTTGCTCGTGGGATACCGCGCGGAAAATCGGTTGAATAAAGCTTCCTTTGACATATTTCAAGAAGGGCTCGGAACAGCCTTTGGGGCTTTTTGCGCCAAGGAGGTGTCGCAGCCTTGATTCAAATGACAGATGAGCATTTAAGCGAGCTGCTTAGAAAAATGTATGTAAACAGCATGGAAGCGATTTTTTTTATTGATGAAAAGGGCAGCGTAGTCGCCATGAATCCGGCGGCAGAAAGCATTCTCGACATCGAAGTGATCGAGCGGATGCATGCCGGCGTGGATGATTCCTTTTGCCAAACCTGTAAGGGCTATACGGATGAAAAGGATCAAATGGCCTGCTCCAAATGTTATTTGGACTATCCGAAGGGGGACTTTTCCTCGTTTCAGGTTTATCTCAAGACTCGCGGCGAAGGGGTTGTTCCTTATGCAGCCAGCTATCATACCATTGATGAGGACCGGGGCATTCGGGTGTTAATGCTTTTGGATTTGACGAAGCAGCAGAAGACGCAGGAGATGCTTCAGCGCTCGAATTTACTTAAATATGTTATAAAAGCGCAGGAGGATGAGCGAAAACGAATATCCCGGGAGCTTCATGACAGTGTGGCCCAGGAGCTGCTCAGCTCGCTTGTTGACCTGCGCGTCGTTAAGTATATGAATGTAGAAGAAGACGTAATGAGGAAGCTGCAGCAGACCGAGGTCTCCTTGACCCGGCTGCTTGATGATATCCGTCATTTGTCGGTTGAGCTTCGGCCATCCTCATTGGATGATTTGGGACTTGAGGCTGCGTTTCGCTCACATTTTAAATGGATCGGGAAAAACTACGGGCTCCTGGTGAATTTCTCCGCGGAGCTGTCGGCAGCCAGATATGGCAGCGAGATCGAAACCGTGGTATACCGCGTGTGCCAGGAAGCCGTGCTGAATGCGCTGAAGTATGCGGGCACGGATGAGGTACATGTCCGGTTATGCGAAGAGAACGGCAGTCTTCAGCTGACCGTCAAGGATGACGGGGCCGGTTTTAACATGAATTACAGCGAAGCCAAAGGCACCGGTCTCGGCCTATACGGAATGCGTGAGCGCGCCGAGCTTGTCGACGGCCAGTTTATGCTGAATTCCGCTCCCGGCGAAGGAACAACGGTGGAGCTCCGCATTCCATTATCACAGGATAACAAGAGGGAGGCCGATGTACGATGAAAATTGTCATAGCAGATGATCATGCGGTGGTCCGAAGCGGCTTCTCCATGATCCTGAACTATCAGGAGGATATGGAGGTCGTCGCGACGGCGGCTGACGGCATTGAGGCTTACACGATGGTGGCGAAGCATCAACCCGATGTGCTGCTGATGGATCTCAGTATGCCTCCTGGCGAAAGCGGCCTGATTGCCACCGGTAAGATCAGCAGTGATTTTCCGGGAACAAAAATACTGATTTTAACGATGTATGACGATGATGATTACCTGTTTCATGTGCTTAAAAACGGGGCTTCCGGTTATGTGCTCAAAAATGCGCCCGATGAAGAGCTGGTCTCGGCCATCCGCATGGTACATAAGGGAGGTACCTATATCCATCCACAGATGGCGACTTCGCTTGTAAGGGAATTTATCAAAAAGGACAGCGAGAGCGCGGACAATGATCCGTTTAACAGCTTGTCCAAACGTGAGGTTGAGATCCTGCCCTTGATTGCCAAGGGCTATGGCAACAAGGAAATCGCGGAAAAGCTGTTCGTATCGGTTAAGACGGTGGAGGCTCACAAGGCCAAGATCATGGAAAAGCTGAATCTGAAGAGCCGGCCGGAGCTGGTTGAATACGCGCTAAAGAAAAAACTGCTGGATTTCTAGTATCCCTTAAGGGATAGGAGAGGTCCCTGCTGCTTGATATAGGGAAGTTCCCTGACGAGGTTCAGGGAACTTCCCTATTATCTTTGTGAATGCAGGCACTTACAATAGGAGATGGGGATCAACAAAACTGCCATTCATTACGTTCAGAAAAGGTGATTGGAATGATCAAAAAAATGCAGCTGCCGCTGCAGACAATGAATTTGGTGCTTGGCTTTATGGTATGGGTCATCATCTCCGCGCTGCTGCCGTTTATTCGGGAGGACATCTCCATCCCGGCGGACCGGCTCGCGATCCTGACGGCGATTCCGGTAGTACTGGGCTCGGTTCTGCGTTTGCCGCTAGGGTATTACGCCAACGTGGTTGGCGCACGAATTGTTTTCATAGCCAGCTTTATACTGCTGCTGTTTCCGGTATATTTTATCAGCACGGCTTCATCCTTTACGTCTCTCGTGATCGGAGGCTTGTTCCTCGGAGTCGGGGGCGCCGTGTTCTCCGTTGGTGTGACTTCGCTTCCTAAATATTATTCAAAAGAAAAGCTGGGGCTAGTGAACGGGATTTACGGGATGGGCAATGTCGGTACGGCAATCACTACGTTCGCTGCACCTGTTATTGCTACCCAAATCGGATGGTCCAGAACCGTTCAGTTATATTTGATTCTGCTGCTTATTTTCGCCGTATTGAACGTATTCATGGGAGACCGCAAAGAAACGAAGGTCAAGACGCCTCTGATGGAACAAATCAAGGGAGTCTATAAAAATGAAAAACTGTGGTTTTTCTCTCTGTTCTATTTCATCACGTTCGGTTCATTTGTAGCCTTTACGGTGTATCTGCCAAACTTTTTGGTGACGAATTTTGAGCTGGCAAAGGTTGACGCGGGCATGCGGACCGCAGGCTTTATCGTGGTCGCCACCTTTTTGCGCCCGGTTGGCGGCTGGCTTGCGGATAAATTCAAACCGCTGTTCTTGTTAATGGGGGTATTTATCGGTCTCACAATTGCAGCCATTCTACTAGCCTTTTCACCATCTATTGGCTTGTACACAGTCGGATGCTTAACCATCGCGGTTTGCGCCGGTCTTGGAAACGGGATCATCTTCAAGCTCGTGCCTTTCTATTTCAACAAACAAGCCGGCATTACGAACGGTATTGTGTCCATGATGGGCGGACTGGGAGGATTCTTCCCGCCGCTGATGCTCTCCTTTATCCACTCGGTTACCGGCCAGTATTCCATTGGATTTATGGCATTATCGCAGGTAGCGCTTGCCAGTCTGGTTATCGTTGTGTGGATGTATTTTCAGGATAAATTAGCGGTATCCTCCGAGGTATTTAACTCTACCGGTCAAGGGATTCTGGTCACAGACCTGAAAGGAAGAATTAATGCCGTCAATCCTGCCTTCACAAAGCTTACGGGATATACGGAGGAAGAAGTGATCGGCAAAAATCCGAGTGTACTGAAATCCGGCCGTCAATCCACTGATTTCTACAACATCATGTGGGCTGAAATCAAAGAGCAGGGAAGCTGGCAGGGGGAAATTTGGAACCGCAGAAAGAATGGCGAGGAATATTTAGAGCTATTAACCATTAATGCGGTAAAAGATGAATCAGGTGACATTATTCAGTACGTGGGCACCTTTAGCGATATCACCTTTAATCCGCCCGGCAGTCATTTGGGCGTAGGAAACAAGAAGCTCATGAGCACTCCACAGCTGCGGGGTTAGAAGCGGGCAGAGGAGCACCAAGAAAGGAAGCGAGAACATGACAGGGAATCCCATGATAGATCCGTTGTCACGGCCGATGCGCGATCTGCGGATTTCCGTGACGGACCGTTGTAATTTCCGCTGTGCTTACTGCATGCCGAAGGAAATCTTTGGAGATGATTATGCATTTATGCCAAAGGATCAGCTGCTGTCATGGGAGGAAATTGCCCGTCTGGCCCGGTTATATGCTTCACTTGGTATCCGAAAGATCCGCCTGACCGGGGGTGAACCCCTGCTGCGGCGGGGGCTTCCCGAGCTTGTACGGATGCTGACAGCGATTCAGGGAATCGAAGATATCGGCTGTACGACGAATGGGCTCCTGCTCGGACAGCAGGCAGAGAGTCTGTACGATGCAGGACTCCGCCGGGTGAATGTCAGCCTGGACGCGCTGAATCCGGAGCTGTTCGGTCATATCAATGGCCGTGGTATTAAACCGTCAATCATTCTCCGCAATATGGAGATTGCCAGGGAGACCGGATTCGAGGTCAAAGTGAATATGGTTGTGCAAAAGGGTGTCAACGATCAGGAGATTCTTCCGATGGCGGCTTACTTTAAGAAACTGGGCATCACGCTCTGCTTCATCGAATTTATGGATGTGGGCAATGACAACAGTTGGAGTCTGCAGCGCGTGGTAACGAAAAAGGAAATTTTTGAAATGTTAGGCGGAGCAGAGGAGCTTGTACCGGCTGCGCCCCGTTTTCCCGGAGAAGTGGCCAAACGCTTCCGCTACAAGGACGGAGAGGCAGAGGTCGGCTTTATTTCATCCGTATCGGAAGCCTTCTGTTCCTCCTGTACGAGGTTGCGATTGTCTTCGGACGGCAAAATATATACCTGCCTTTTTGCCTCCAAAGGCTATGATCTTCGCACACTCCTTCGCGGCGGTGCAACGGATGAAGAGCTGCTTGCGGCCATCCGCGGGGTGTGGGCGAAGCGAGAAGACCGATACTCGGAAGAGCGGACGGAGCAAACGGCATCGAAGCGGAAGAAAATAGGGATGTCCTATATCGGCGGCTGACAGATGTTGATCGGAACCGTGAACAGCCAGCCAAGGAAAAAAAGGGGCGGAAGATCAATGAAAAAGACAAGCATTGTCATTCCAAGAGAGCATGGGGGCTGGGCAATGGTCAGCATGCCCTTTATCATCAGCATGATGGCGGCGAAGCCCGTCCTTCTGCATCTTCCGCTATTTCTGGCCTGGATGTTCCTGTATTTGTCATCGTATCCGCTGATGCAGGCTTTGAAAAAGACAACCAAGCAGAGCCTATGGCTTCGTTGGGGAGCAGGTTATGCAGCCGCCGCCGTTTTGTGCCTCATTCCGGTACTGCTGGTGGAGCCTTGGCTATTCAGGTTTGCCCCTATCCTAATTCTGCTGATTCTCATCAATGTATGGCATGTCCGCCACAAGGCCGAGCGGGCCCTGTTGAACGATATTTGCGCGATTATGCTCTTTTGTACGGGAGGTGCCGCGGCGTACCTGCTTGGAGGAGGGACATGGGACAGGGAGCTGGCAGATGTCCTGCTGTTCAATTTCTTGTATTTTACCGGGACTGTGTTCTTCGTCAAATCCGTATTCCGTGAGCGAAAAAATAAACGGTGGACGATCTATGCAAAGGTCTATCATTGCATCTCATTCGTATTGCCGCTGTTCACGCTCAGTCCTTGGATGTGTATTCCTTTTGTTTATCCGTTGATCAAGACATGGATGTACTCCGGCAAGCCGTTGAAGCCGATGAGGGTTGGTATCATGGAGATTTTCGGTTCTGTTCAATTTCTGATTCTTTCACTGGTACTGCTGTAAGTGAAAAAGCTGTCCGAATATTCTTCGGACAGCTTTTTTTTGATTCATCAACGCATTGATCTTTATGCCAAAGGCTGTGTAATAATCCGATCCACCATACCATACTCGAGCGCTTCCTCGGCAGTGAGATAGAAATCACGGTCGGCATCGCGATATATTTTCTCAAGGGGCTGGCCTGTTTTGTCCGCAATATATTGGTTCACCTTTTCCCTCAGCTTGAGTATCCGGCGGGCGGAAATATCAATATCGGTGGCCTGACCTTGAGCGCCTCCGAGCGGTTGATGCAGCATAAATTCGCTGTTCGGAAGCGAATAGCGCTTGCCCTTGGCACCGCCGAGGAAGAGGAAGGCTCCCATGGAAGCTGCAATCCCCATACAGATCGTACTGACCTGCGGCTTGATGTAATCCATCGTGTCGAGGATCGCAAAGCCGGCAGAGGTAGATCCGCCCGGGCTGTTAATGTACAGTGAGATTTCCTTTTCTGGGTCATCGGCAGCCAGGAAGAGAAGCTGAGCGATAATGCTGTTGGCCACCTGATCATTGACCTCAGAACCCAGGAAAATGATCCGGTCCTTCAGCAGTCTGGAATATATATCGTAGGAGCGTTCGCCAAGACGGGTCTGCTCTACTACGTAAGGTATTGTATTCATCATTATAGCCTCCTTCTGATAAAAAGCGAAAGGGCTATGCCGCGCGTAAACGAAGGGAAGATGAAGCAGAGCCGGAACGGTATCCAAGCTGAGTAGGCGATGGTTTCGTCTGATTCGCAATCCGCAGGGAGAGGGCGAGCCTCTTCAGCAGCTCTGGCTGCTCCATCCGGATAGCGACCAGCAGCTGCCGCTGGAACCAGTCCGCATCGACCTGATCCCATTCTTGCCCCGATGCCGGAATTTCCGGAGTCTCATCTTCATTCAATTTACGGCGTGCCCTGTGCAGCAGCGATTTGACGGCTGTTTCATTCATTTCAAGCGAATCAGCGATGTCAGACAGCCTGTATTCGAAAATATCCTTCAGCACAAATACAAGCAGCTGTTTTGGAGTCAGCCGCTCCATCAGCGTTTCCAGCCCGCTCATTAGCAGCTCCAGCGGTTTTTCACGTGACTGCGTCTCGATGGGCTGACCTGCTGTTTCGCGGCTTTTTTTGCGCAGCTGGTCAATCCAGTGATTGCGTGCAATGGTCGCCAGAAGCGGAAAGCTGGCCTGACGTTTGCCAGTAGGGTTCTTTTGATAGAACCTTTCAGCCTTGAGTAAGGAATCATGCGCCAGATCCTCGGCGTCCCAAGAATTGCCGGTCACACGCAGGCAAAAATATTTAAGCTTAGGGTACATTTCTTCCATTTCCTTGTGGATTAACATGTTAATCACTCTCCTTGAGAGGCCTCTATATATAAAACGTTTGGTCAGTGGTAAAAAGATACGGGTACATCGAATTTTTTTGAATTACATCATTAGATTGTTTTTCCATTATATCAAAAGTATATGCTGACTCCACATTCCGCCAACCAGGAAGTGACTTAGGCTTGCTCTTCTTTTTTGAGGGACAGGGACATATGCTGATAAGGTAAGCGACCTCTTCTTCAAAAGGGGGATAGGGCGAGACATGAAAAGAAGAGCGAGATGGCGGAGCAGAGGAGCGGGCAAGCCGCGAAGCCGGAGGAAGGTATGGCTGATCGGTGCGCTCATATTCCTGATCCTGCTGCTGCAATTTTTTGCGTATGTAGAAAATCACTTAAAGCCTCCAATTATGCATTTGGCTAAAATCCGCATGAAGCAGATCGGCACAGATGCCATTAATGAAGCCATTGCTTCACAGGTGGCAGAGGGCAGAAATGCGGAACAGCTGATTGACTGGAAAATGGATTCCTCCGGTAAAGTCTCCGGATTTATGCTGAATTACGCCGAGCATATGAAAATCACTTCGGATACCTTTAAAGTCGTCCAAACCACACTGCAAAACAAGCGTATGCTCTCTGAGAGTATCCCGCTCGGCCAAGCGCTGGGAAGTCCGCTCATCGCTTCGTTCGGACCGAATGTTCCAATCCGTATTGAGCCGCAAGGGGCCGTTAAGGTGGATCTGAATACGAGGGAAAAGGATGCCGGTATTAACATGGTACTGGTAGAAGTCTACATCCATGTGACAGTCGAGGTGGCTGTTGTTGTTCCTTTCGATATGGAGCCGGAGGTCATTGATACGGAAATTCCGGTTTCTTATCTGATGGTGGTCGGGGATGTGCCTATGTACTATTACAACAGCCAGGGGCAGCCAGTAGGAAATGCGGGCGCTCCGAATATTGCACTGCCTGGAATTACGGGAAACGCTGCATCCTCACAGACAGGCCAAAGCGGACATGAAAAAGAAACACCTGCCATTCCTGGAATATCTACCGGGGAGCCGGGAGAGTCCAGTGAAAAGAGCGAAAAATCAGAAACCTCAGAAACAAAGTAATGCCGTGTAAGCTTCACGGGCGCGAGCAATAGTAATGGGTTGTAAAAGAAAAAGGAACCCCTGAACTTCAGGAGGTTCCTTTTTTGCTTTTCTTGATTGCCTGCCGTTCCTCCGTTTCCCAGTGGCGCAGCAGTGGGTAAGGATCAAAGGACCATTCAACAAGCCCGCTGTCCCGGTAAATACCATAATGCAGATGAGGCGGGAATTTCCCCTGTGTTCCTGGCTTTCCATATCCTGAGCTTCCGACCCACCCAATTGTCTGACCCGGGAGGACGATGTCGCCCTGTTTCAGATTTTTTTCATAACCCTGCAAATGCGCATAGTAGTGGTAGCGATTATCCAGATCCCGTATTCCGATACGCCAGCCGCCGAATGGATTCCATCCTTTCAGTTCCACAATGCCGTAGCAAGTGCTTCTTACCGGCATGCCATAAGGGGCAAAAATATCCGTCCCCTCATGAATCCGGTATCCGCCCCAGCTTCGGCCGGTTCCCCATGTGCTGCGATAGGCGTAAGAATCCGAGATGGGAAGGGGGAATGCGTGACCCGACAGATCGAGTGTATGGAACTTTTCATACAGCTTGGAAAATTGACGGATGCGCTGTACGGAGCGGCTATTATGATAATATTCCCAAAGGGCTATGCTGAAATCATCCTCGGACTGCCCGTAACGAAGCAGGTAGGAGGCCATGCTGTATAGCACATCCATATCATTATTCATATCTGCCTGCCCATCGCCCGAGCCGTCTTTGCCATAACCGTTAAAAATACTGATGGAGCGTGGGTTGCTGTCGCTCTGGTCAGGGTTGAACAAGCCGGTCCACACCGGTTCATTCATAAAAATGCCCGTTAAACGCGCTGGATGATGTCGATCCTTCGGATGAACCTTCGTGAGCGTATGTTCATATTGATCAATTGCAGCCAGACGATACCATGGGATATGGGTGACTGCGGCAATGCTCTCGTAGAGCTTTTTTCTTGAGGTAAGTATTTCCTCACGGCTCAGTTTGTCCAAGGACTCCGCGGATTGCGTAAGAGTGGGACTGGAAGACCCCCATGTAGGAGAAGCAATGGTTCCGAAGGTAATCACTGCGGCAGCAGCGCAAATTATTGAACGGCGGGTTATACTCAGCTTTGAAACGGATAATCTCATCGTCAACCTCCTGCTAGCAGCTTATAGGCCTTTTTTCCGGACGGGACGGGCATAAGCATAGAGTGATACAAGAGAAGTCATTTTATCCCGCTTGGTAAATGGAAGTATTTTGGGTAAGTTCATGATATAATATGGGGCATGCAGCAGTTAATCATGAGCGAAAGAAGGTCAGAACATTGCCTAATCAAACCGTCAAGGAGCCGAAGCCGGACTGGATTCGCATCAAACTGACGACCGGTGACAATTATCAAGAGATCAAGAGCATGATGCGCTCGAAGACACTACATACCGTGTGTGAAGAAGCGCGTTGCCCTAACATATATGAATGCTGGGCAAACCGTACAGCGACTTTTATGATATTGGGTGATATATGTACACGTGCCTGCCGTTTTTGCGCAGTCAATACGGGTAGACCTACCGAGCTTGACCTGCAGGAGCCTGAACGGGTGGCTGAAGCCGCTGAGAACATGGGGCTGCAGCACTGTGTTGTCACAAGTGTCGCACGGGATGATCTTTCCGACGGCGGCGCGATGATTTTTGCCGAAACCGTCAAGGCTGTCCGCAAGCGCATGCCGCTGTGCAGTGTCGAGGTTCTCATTCCTGACTTTATGGGAAACTGGGACGCTCTCAAAGTCGTGATGGACGCCAAACCGGATATTTTGAATCATAATATCGAAACCGTTGAACGCATGTCGAATCGTGTTCGCGCCAAAGCGAAATATGACCGTTCTCTGGAGCTTTTGAAAAGAGCGAAGGAAATGCAGCCTAATATTCCGACCAAATCGAGCATCATGCTGGGTGTAGGGGAAGAATGGGACGAAATTTTGCAGGCGATGGATGATTTGCGTGCTGTGAACTGCGATATCATGACCATTGGCCAATATTTGCAGCCGTCTCCGAAGCATTTGAACGTTGTTAAATACTATCATCCAGATGAGTTTGCCAAGCTGAAGGAAGAAGGCATGAAGAGAGGGTTCAGCCACGTGGAATCCGGCCCGCTCGTCCGCAGCTCCTACCATGCGCATGAGCAGGTGAAATCAGCGGCAAGCCAGAAATAATAAAGATTGATTTTCTTTGAATGAAAGGCAGGGGGAGCACATTTGATTCTCATAGGCGGAAAAAGCTACGAGCTGCTGAAAGACCATAAAAACGGCTGGAACCCTGAAGCCTTTCGTGAGCGGTACAGCGAAGTGCTGGATCGCTACGATTACATTATCGGAGACTGGGGCTATAACCAGCTTCGGTTAAAGGGATTTTACCGGGATAAGCATCCTAAATCCACCAAAGATACAGCCTTTTCCGGCATGGTGGATTACATCAATGAATACTGCAATTTCGGATGTGCTTATTTCGTCTTGCAAAAGAACCGGGAGGCCCAGCCGAAGGATAAGGAAAAGCCCGAAAAACCGGATAAGCCCGAAAAACTTGAAAAGTCTGAGAAGTCTGAGAAGTCTGAAAAGTCTGAGAAGACTGAAAAGGTTGAAAAGTCTGAAAAACCTGAGAAGACTGAAAAGACCGAGAAGTCTGAGAAGCCGGAGAAAGTTAAAAGCGGTTCCCAATAGGGAGCCGCTTTTTTATATACTGTAAACCATAATTTATGTTTTATCCAAGAAAGGCTTCGCGAACGCGGTTCCAGAACGGAAACGGGCGATAGCGGGCAAAGCTTACCTTTTCCTTCGCAACCTGGCATCGCACCGAGATCAGATCATCAACCTGAATGTTGACATGATCAATGGTGAGCAAAAGACGCTGTTCCTTCCGCGAGAAAATATCCGTGTGATGATGCTTTGGCAGCAGCAAAGGGGAACCCATCGTACGGAACACGCGGTTGTTGATGGAGGCAATTTCCGCGATTTGCAGCGCCTCAATCGTCGGATGCACCATGGCCCCGCCAAGACTTTTATTGTAAGCCGTGCTGCCGGATGGAGTCGAGATACAGATCCCGTCACCGCGGAACATTTCAAAGGTCTGGTCGTTAATATCCACTTGGGCAACGACCGTCCCATCCACGCCTTTTAGCGTGAATTCATTGAGTGCAATATAAGAAGCATTGCCCGATTTCCTGTGAATTTCCAGCTCAAGCAGCGGGTATCTGACGATCCGCGGACGGATGGAACCGGACTTGCTGGCAGAGCTCATCAGATCGATTAGCTGGGGCAGCTCGTCTGCCTGCCAGTCAGCATAGAATCCGAGATGGCCGGTATGAACGCCAACAAAAGCAATATCGGGAATGTGGTCAATAAACGTATGAAAGGCATGTAGCATGGTACCGTCTCCGCCAATCGAAATGACAATCTCGGGAGATTCGGCATCCAATCGAAACCCGCGTTGTGCGGCTAGCTTATGGAACTGCTCGCTCAAATCAACGGACAACTGATCACCGCGATCCAGGACATAATATCTCAAGAGAGTTAAGCTCCTTTATTTGGGTATATAACGATCATAAACAATATCGGAGCATAACACAATGTTCATTTGGCCGGATTGCGGTTTCCAGCACGCCATAAAGCGCGGATCAAGCACCATACGGAAGAGGCCGCGATCATGAAGACAATCAGGATACAAAAGAATGCAATTCGATCCGCAATGCCGCCTGCAGCCGAAGCGATGTCCATATCCGGTTGGCTAAATACGGGAGAAGGCATGAAGCTGCCCATAAGCGGATTCCATAACAGCATGACAAGAAATGCTGCCAAAATGGCATGAATCAGACGTGCAATCATAAAGGGCAGGTAGCGCAAATTGGTTGCATGCAAAATGCTCGCAATCTGGGCATGAACCGAAAGTCCCCCCCAGGACAGAATAAATGCCGCTGCAGCCGCTTTATATGGCAAAGGTACAGAAGAAGCCGCTTCTCCCGCAGAACGTGCTCCCAGGGTTACTTCAAAAAGCCCCCCGACCAGCGCTTCAGACAATGAAGGGGGAAAGCCAACAGCGGTGAGCATTTGATCGAGAATAAAATAAAGGATCCTCATTACACCAGCCTGTGTTAGCAGCTCCAGGAACACCGAAAAGAATACAACTAGCCCTCCTACGACAATAATAAGCTTTAAAGAGGATTCAACCGCTTGCCGCAGCATTTCGCCCATGCTTCGGCCGTCTTGCATTCTCGCCTGATGCATAGCGGTAAACGCTCTCTGGACGCGGCTGCCTTTTACAGCGGCTGGAGCCGTACGTGAAGCGTTTGGACCGTCAGGTGTGGCGCTCTGTTTACCGTGAAAGCGCATGAGGAGCCCGATCAGGAATCCACCGCCGTAATGGGCAGCCGCCAGAATGACAGCAATTTTGGGGTCATGAAAAAAGCCTACGGATACCGCACCAATCAGAAAGATAGGATCTGACGATGTTGTAAAGGCCACCAGCCGTTCTCCCTCGTCCCGCGTAACCATATTTTGCTCCCACAGCTTGGCCGTCAGCTTGGCTCCGATTGGATAACCGGAAACATAACCCATAGCTGCAACAAAGCCTCCGCTGCCCGGTATGCGGAAGAGCGGCTTCATCAAAGGATCCATGAGCGTACCGAATAAATGCACGATTCCAAAGCCCAGCATCATCTCCGAAATGATAAAGAACGGGAACAGGGAAGGGAAGAGAACATCCCACCAGATGGCCAGTCCACGCAGGGCAGATTCGAGGTAAGCCCCGGGAAAAAAGAGCATGAGAAGGAGCAAACTGACGAGCGAAGCCATCATAAGCGGAAGACCCAGCTTTTTTACGGACATAGTCACACCTTCCTGTTAATGAATGGGTCATTCGAATCAATCCTGTTTTCCTAATTTTATGTTTTGCATCGGACAAACAGTACAAAATATGTTAGAAAGCGTTTACAAAAAATAATGTTTTTTTGACGAATGTATGTTAAAATATACAAACCAACTACTATTCAATATTCAAATTTCAATATATGGATGGAGTGATGAGATCATGAGTTTTGTCGCCGGTGTTCTTGTCTGCGCTTTCGTGTATGTCATTCGCGCCTCACTGGTCCATTCCGGCGAAGAGGATTGGAGCAGCTACTGAATACGCCAAGGTGCTAAACAAACGTTTAGCGCCTTTTTTTGTTTTTTGATATAATGGAAATAATTTTCACTTGCTAAAAATGGAGCCATGACGCCTCATCCGGCTTTCGGGTCCTGCTTGACAGTTTTGCATCATACACCTTGGATCGTGGGAGATCTAGACGAAAGACATGAAAGGAACGTGGGGATGTGACTTTAGAACCTCTATACTCCATCAAAATAGCCTGTTATTATTGCGAACATGAATTTAATTCCTCTCGCGTGCGTCCCAGCTTCAAAAAGGCCATCCGGACGGATTCTGATTTTTGTTCCTATTACAAGGATGAAAATCCGGATTATTATGTTGTCAGAGTTTGTCCGAAATGCGGATTCGCTTCCACGGAAAATTCGACGGAACGGCTGAATGACGCCCAGAAAAATCGCTTTGCCGACAAAATCAGCAGCCGCTGGATAGAGCGTGATTTCAACGGGCACAGGGAATGGGAAGCCGCCCTTGAGACGTACAAGCTTGCTCTGCTGGTTGCTCAGACGATTGGGGAAAAGGAGCGGATCGTTGCAAGTTTGCTTCATCACATTGCCTGGCTGTATCGTTACAGAGGGGATGAAGAGCAGGAGCAGCGTTTCTTGAAATATTCTTTGGATTCGTACATAAAGGTTTATGAACTTGAAGGCGTAGGGGCTAATAATGCCCGTCTGCTCTATTTGATCGGGGAAATGAACCGCCGAATCGGTGAATTCAGCCAAGCGGTCAAATGGTTCTCAAGAGTCATAAACGACAAGAATATTATAGATGCAGCGATGATCCGTGCTTCCCGTGAGCAATGGGGAGTTCTGCGCGAGCAAATGGTGGCAAGGAAATTGGAGCTTCCAGACGAAATGAAGCAGGCTTAAAGTGAAGCAAAAACACGCATAGATCATGCGTGTTTTGTTTAAGGGTTATCATTTTCCTAGCGCACAGGATGATCGAACCGAAGATAGTCGTTATCCGTCTCGATCACATTTAACCGGCTGCTGCAGCAGGGGAAGACGACCAGCTTTTTTCTGCCATCATTGATGGCTTTCAGTTCACTGGGCTTGATGTTCAACATCACATTCCCGGCTCCGCAAAAAGGGCATTCATGCACATAAATGCCGCCCATTTGCTTATCGTAAGGCCATGTATTGGCAAAAGGAATCATTGTCCGTCCTTCTTGTCAGCTTGATCCTCTTCCGATTGTTCTTTGCCAAGCTCAGCGATTTTTTGCAGCAAAATATGCTGCGGCATGTGCATGAGATTTTCAAGCGGAACTCCCAATTTTTCCGACAGCTTTACAGCCGTTTCCGGTGATATTTGCAATGGTCTCATGACGAGCATCCCTCCAATGGGTCTATTAATGCCTAGACGTATTTCTTAGAAAACAACAATTTAATGTGGTCTAGCTACTGTGGAATTACGTCGATAGACGTTTTCTTATAGTTATACACCTTATCATGAAAACCAATCAAATGAAATCCTAAACAAAGGAATGGTGATCTGTAATGAATAACAATTTAAAATTGACATGGGATCTGGAGTCCATTTTTCCGGGAGGATCGGCATCTTCCGAATATTTAACGTACCTGGACACTCTCGAACAGGATCTTCTGAAGCTGAAAAAGGATGTTAACGCCGCTGGTGCGCCAACGAGTCTTGAAGAAACCAAGCCTTTTGATGCCGTCATTTCTTCTCTAGGAAGCTGTATTTCCCGCCTCTCGGAGGGCAGTGCTTTTGTCAGCTGTCTTCAGGCACAGAATCAAGGGGATACCAAAGCGGTTCAGCTCGCCGGACGAATTACAAACCTGCATGCGCTCTTGAATACCATCATGACACAATTCGATGATATCCTTGGCCGCACGAATGATGAGACATGGAAAGCCTGGATGGGCCGCGCTGAGATTCAGCCATTCGCTTTTGTATTGAATGAGAGCCGGGATCAAGCCCGTGAAAAGCTGAGTCCGGAGCTTGAAAGTCTGGCGCTGGATCTGGCCGTGGACGGATACCATGGTTGGAGCGACCATTATGACACGGTTGTGAGCCATGTGAAAATTCCATTTGAGGTCAATGGTGAAACGGTGCAGCTTTCCGCCGGACAAGCTCATAACAAGCTCTATGATGCGGATAAGGAAGTCCGTGATGCCATGTTCGTGAAATGGAAGGAAGCTTGGGCTGATAAGGCCGATTACTGCGGAGATACACTGAACCATCTTGGCGGCTTCAGATTGAAGCTGTATGAGCGCCGCGGCTGGGATGAGGTTCTGAAGGAGCCTTTGGCTATTAACCGCATGTCCAATGCAACGTTGGATGCGATGTGGAGCGTTATTCAAGACAACAAATCGATGCTTTTGAAATACATGGAACGCAAAGCAAAACTCCTCGGAGTTGAGAAGCTGAGCTGGGTAGATGTTGATGCTCCAATTGGAAAGGTTTCTACGAAGGTGTCATATCAGGAAGCAGCTGAGACCATCGTAGAACAGTTCCGTAAATTCAGCCCGAAAATGGCCGACTTTGCCGAAATGGCATTTGATAAATCATGGATTGAAGCGGAAGATCGCCCTGGCAAGCGTCCTGGTGGCTTTTGTACCTCACTTCCGGTCAGTAAAGCAACCCGTATTTTCATGACGTACAGCGGAACGGCCTCCAATGTTTCCACGCTCGCACATGAATTGGGACATGGCTACCATCAGCATGTGATGGATGATCTGCCTGTGTTCAACCAGAATTATGCAATGAATGTCGCTGAAACGGCGTCAACCCTTGCCGAAATGATCGTTGCTGACGCAATGGTGAAGAAAGCAGGCGATGAGCAGGAGAAGCTGGCTTTGCTGGAAGACAAGATCCAACGCAGCGTAGCCTTCTACATGAACATTCATGCCCGCTTCCTGTTTGAAACCCGCTTCTACGAAAAACGTAAAAACGGACTATTAAGCGTTCAAGAGTTGAACGATCTGATGGAGGAAGCACAGAAGGAAGCCTATTGCGATGCGCTGTCTGCTTATGAACCAACGTTCTGGTGCTCTAAGCTTCATTTCTATATCACTGGCGTACCGTTCTATAACTTCCCGTACACCTTCGGTTATATGTTCAGCACAGGCATTTATGCACAAGCTCTGCAGCAGGGTGCAAGCTTTGCGGATAAATATGATGCTTTGCTTCAGGATACCGGTGCGATGACGGTTGAGGAGCTTGCGAAGAAGCATCTGAACGCTGATTTAACAGGACATGACTTCTGGCAGAGTGCTTCTGATCTGCTACAGCAAGATATTGAGGAATTTTTGAGCATGACGGAAACATTGGCGTAACATTCTGCAGTTTGCAAAAAAGCTCATTATATCTGTAAATAAAAAACAGGAAGATCCGCTTAATCGCGCTTCTTCCTGTTTTTTTGTGTTTCGGCATGAAACCCTAGAGGAAATCATTTATTTTGTCAGATAAACCAGAAAAATAGCGGATTTTCGGCGAAAAATAAATCAAAAAAATGAAAATAATAGTAATAAATACCCAATTATGTTTGAAATTGTTGTGCGATTCAGCACCCTGTCTTATAATGAGTCATAAGCCCTAAAGAGTTTTGACGAAAGTTGAAGAGAGGAGGAAGAAAATGATAAAAACCGAGCAATTATCCCTAGCAAGACAGCTTGATATGGTATTTAAAGAGCTTGAAGAAGAACTTTCCGGGCTTTCCTCAGGGACGGTGTTTGTGCAAATACGCAATAATGCTATTGGCAAATTCGGGATCCGTCATAATCCGCTGGAAGGTCGAAACGGAGAGCTCCGCTCTGCAGATTCAGGGCTCTCCCCGGTTCAACATTCTTCATTCCGAATGATGGCGCTGGAAAGTTTGAAATACAAACGGCATTGGACCCATGGCGAAATTAGCTACGAATTTGCTGTACGGCAGGGCATGATAGTAGTCGATGCTACGCTGGAATCCAATTATAACATGGCTAATTTGATGATTCGCTACCCAAGAAATACATATCCGGATCCACTTACAGAAATTTTTTAATTACACAGCACTCATTTATTACTTGTTTTTTTATCATAGCAGCACAAACGATAATGTTTTCCGAGTGGCGAAAAGCTTGATTAGTTAGACGACATAATAAGAGTTTTTGTAAGTTAAAGCGCAAAAAAGGCAACCTTTTTACAAAGGTTGCCTTTTCTTACGGATTAGACCGTTTGATCAGCAGGTGCGGCTCCCGCCTTGCCGCTGATCGACATGATATCACATTTACAAATGCCGAAAGCAGATTATTGACGACCAGAAAGCTGCTGTTCTGCCATTTGCACCAGACGTTTTGTGATATAACCTCCCAAAGAACCAGTCTCACGGGAAGTCATATTACCGTAGTATCCGTCTTGAGGGATTTGAACGCCCAGCTCCTGAGCAGCTTCATACTTCATTTGTTGAAGTGCGGAGTTTGCTTGAGGTACTACCAGGTTGTTGGAACGGTTGCTGCGTCCTTGGTTTTGTCCTGCTTGACCCATGTGTTGTCACCTCCTTTGAACTTGTTGAAGTTATTATGGATATAAAGATTTGAAAACATACAGCAAAAGAGAACAAAAATAACTGGAAATTATTAGATGAAAAATCAAAAAGGCGGCCTCCCGACATGCATCGGAAAACCGCCTGGTTTCATTGTTATTTTATGATTGAACAGGGTAAACCATATTCAAATGCAAATCCATTTCTATGGACTGCTTGGGCTCCAAGCGAATCAGTCCTGTAACATCCGGACCAACCGGGAGGTTAGGGGCATTCGGCAGCCAAGTATAAGGTTCGATGCAGAGGAACTCATTGGCCTCACCCTTGGTATATAGTACCCAGTGCTTATAATACGCGGGATCTGCTGAATATTTGAATCCATAGCCATCACTGCGCATCAGAGTCGCCTCTACAGGCTGGCCTTTTCCGATTCGAAGCAGTGTGTCAAAATTGGTTCCTTGCATATTTAGTCCTTCATTAAGCTGCTCCAGCGGTCCTAAAGGCAGAACTTCACCCGTTGTGAGCAAGTCCTGATCCAGACCGTAAATCGCATCCACTGGCAGCTGGAGGGTCCAGTCACCGGGCTTTTCGTCAAGGAGAAACCAGGTATGAAAACCAATGCCGAAAGGCACAGGCTGATCACCCAAATGTGTAACCCTTAAACGCTGGGTCAAACGATCGCCCTGCAGGCGCATGGTCATCTCAAGCTTTAGAGGAGCCGGAAACTGTTCCATCCAGTGCGGATCGTCCGCGGTCAGAAATTCGGTGGTAACCGCGCAGCCGTCTTCATCTTCCTCAATATCGCTGACTCTCCATGGCTGTGTACGGTGCAGCCCGTGGATATGATTGTCACCAGCGGTATTGCGGTCGAATTGGTACTCGCGGCCTTCATATTCAAAATGGCCTCCGCGAATTCTGCCTGGCGGAATGAGCATCGGCATACCGAAATGATAGGGTTTTTGCATATAAAATGCCAAATCATTTTCATCGGGTCTTCGGATGATTTGTCTGCTCTGGATGTTGTCCCAAATGGAAATCACATTGTTCCCCAGCCACGGCAGCAGCGTGACTTCAAGCTCACGACTATGAAGGATGTACGTGTCGTAACCATTCCATTGCCCTTTGGTCACTTGTTTCATATCGATGCTCCTTTTCCCACTATAATTCAGATCGTTACGTTGAAACTTATAGAGTTATCATAACAGATTTTGAGGTGATACGTAAAAAAACGCCTTCGCCCGCAGTTCGCAGAAATCTTAAATTCATAAAAAAGGGATTTGACAATTTGCCAAGTTCAGCTATATCATAGGCATTGCATAAAGGCTTTTAATGATTATGGTAACACGATGACAGGGACAAGTAAGCAAAGACGGCATAACCTTCAGAAAGCCGGTGGTTGATGTGAACCGGTGGAGCCGATTTTGCTGAATGGACCCATGAGTGCCGAGTTGAACGGAAGAAGCTTCTTCCCGAGTAGGCCGGCCGGATCATTCCACGTTAAGGAATTCAAGGCTGTTTCGGACCTTTAGTTTGTTTATTTGCTCAAGTAGAGCAACATACTAAAGCCGGTCAGCAAATAAGGGTGGCACCACGGTCTCACGTCCCTTCAGGGCGTGGGGCCTTTTTGTATATTTAAACGAATTAATGGAGGGGTTTTCATGAAAACAGTACTTTCCGGAATCCAGCCGAGCGGTAAGCTGACGCTGGGAAACTATATTGGAGCCATGAAAAATTTTGTGAAGCTGCAAAATGATTATGCCTGCAATTTTATGGTCGTGGATTTGCATGCCATTACGGTAGCACAGGAGCCTAAGGCTCTGAGAGAGCAGTCTGAGGCTGTAGCAGCCTTGTTCATCGCAGCCGGGATCGACCCTGATAAGGCAAATGTATACATGCAGTCCCATGTGCCGCCGCATGCGGAGCTTGGCTGGATCTTGACGACCCTGACCTCCATGGGTGAACTAGAACGCATGACACAGTTTAAAGATAAAACTGCAGGAAAAGATTCCGTCGGTGCAGGCTTGTTTGTATATCCATCACTGATGGCAGCAGATATCCTGGTATACAATGCGGATCTCGTACCTGTCGGTGAGGATCAAAAGCAGCATCTTGAGCTTGCCCGCGACCTGGCAGGACGTTTTAACCACCGCTTCGGTGAGTATTTTACGCTTCCTGAGCCGTATATCCCTGAAGTGGGTGCGCGGATTATGTCACTTGATGATGCGTCCAAAAAAATGAGTAAAAGCAACCCGAATCCGGGCAGTCATATCACTTTGCTTGACACACCGGATGAGATTCGCAAAAAAATCAGCCGTGCCACAACGGATTCTGGAAAAGAGGTACGCTACGATCCTGCTGAAAAACCAGAAATCAGCAATCTGATGAGTATTTACTCCGAGTGTTCGGGCATGTCTATGACAGAGATCCAGAATCAGTATGAAGGACAAATGTACGGCGGCTTTAAGAAAAACTTGGCTGAAGTGGTTGTCAGTGTGCTGGAACCTTTGCAGAAGAGATATTTTGAAATCCGGGAGTCCGGGCAGCTGTACGATATTCTTGCAAAAGGCGCCGATAAAGCGATGGAAACCGCATCACGCACCGTAACGGATGTCAAGGAACGGATGGGCTTCCTGCTTCCCAAAAAGTAAGATTATTCGGGTTCCGGCCCATTTAAACGGTTTTTCTTGGCCTTGATTACGAAGCCCCAGCCAATATTACCAATGGCGATCACGCCAAGAAGAACTGCAATCCAGCCGTTATAGCTCATGGCGATGGCGGCTGCTGCCAGAAGAAGGATGGACGAGCATGCGAACCATAGGGACAATCCTTTACTCATTGTAAAAAACCTCCAGACAAGATATGAATTCTTTTCTGTATAACTCTCAGCTACCGAGCCATACTAAGCTTGCAAGCTTGTTACTAACACACACGCAGAATTGAAGGGAGATCTTAACATGGCTCAATCTGGTTCTAACAATCTGGTAGTACCGCAAGCAAAGACAGCTTTGCAACAAATGAAAATGGAAGCTGCTCAAGAACTGGGTGTTCAAATTCCTCAAGACGGATATTACGGCAATATGACTTCCCGTGAAACTGGTTCTCTTGGAGGATATATTACCAAGCGTCTCGTTCAATTGGCTGAACAATCCATGTCCGGTCGTCAATAATCTGATAAATTCGCCAGCCCGGAGCGCAAAGCGCTTCGGGCTTTCTTGTGTAAAAATGAGTCTCTAGGGTGATTCTCTCCTACCGGGCAATTTTCGTCAAGTTTGAATTGGAGGAAAACATAGAAAAGGCTGTTTCCGAATTGGAAACAGCCTTCTTATTTTAATATGAAGGTTTTAGCCTGAATTAATGGACAGTCTTTTGTCCATTTTCTTGGCGCTAAGCCATCCGACATACGTATTAATGGGTTGATATTGTTTATCCATCACCAGCACGGCTACAAACGGATATTGTTTCCGGTGGCGGTAGCGCACATCCGCCCAGCGAACGACATAGCCCCAGGGCAGATTCTCAACCTCCGCAACAGCGAATGATGTAAAATAGAGAAATGCCTGCACATCCGGATGCTGCTTGGAATGCTCAACAGCGGGGTGCTGCTCGCTGCATGCATGCTTACGCCATTCCAGCTCGTTACCGTTCATAACACCAATCTCATAGCTTCCGTCGGTCAGAGCTTTGACGACATGCCATTTATGAAAGGATACGGTGGGTATGACATAGTAACGTTCTCCCCCTTGGCGGGTAGGATCAAGTCGCTTGACCTCTGCTGTCTTGAATGAATGGACGACGGTGCGCCAGACATAGTAGATAGCGGTCAGGATATACAGACCCAAAAATAACGGGGCCGGTTTGGCTGCTCCGGTGCTCCATAAGAGAACGGCAGCAGCATGGGTCGTAAAGATAAACGGATCAAAAATGTGAATAATGTTCCAGGATATCCATCGTTCAGAAAATGGCCGTACAGCCTGGGTTCCATACGTATTGAACAAATCGCTGAATACATGGACGCATACGGCGACTCCTGTCCAGAGGATAATGTGTCCTGCTGGCACTGTACTGAACAACAACGCTAGAATACTGCTGATAAGCGCGGTCCAGATGACAAGAAACGGAAGCGAGTGCGTGATGCCCCGGTGATTCTTTACATACAGGGCATTGCTCTTGAAGCGCAATAGCCCGTCGAAATCAGGGGCCTGAGAACCGATGACCGTACCCAGAAGTACAGCAGTGGCAAGCGCTGGGCTTGCAGCTACCGCTGGATCAACGTAGGCGAGACCGGCCAGACTAAGTCCCATCACAAAATGTGTGGCTGTATCCATTACCATGTCTCCTTCATGTTGTTCTTGTTATTATTGTAACAAATCCGGAAATGCAATTCCTGCTC
This sequence comes from Paenibacillus dokdonensis, assembly GCF_004916975.1. GTDB lineage: Bacteria > Bacillota > Bacilli > Paenibacillales > Paenibacillaceae > Paenibacillus_AQ > Paenibacillus_AQ dokdonensis. Next base: position 49,863 of record NZ_STGQ01000001.1, read on the forward strand.
CTGCGGGGAATTCATGTGAGAATTTTGCAAATTTTGCAGTGCATGTTTTCCTTATTATAGTTACTACCCACTTTTGGATGAATATATAAGGGATTGACCATACTAAAATGTGTCACCAAATTGTCAAAATGGTGAATGATTTTGGAGAGGATTGTCAAACACTTTTAACTTTTGATATGATAAACTTTATAGCGGAGGCATCTTTCCTCCACAATGACAGAATAAGGAGGATTCTTAAGGCGTGGACAATCATTTAAGTTACCAGGCTCCTTCGGATTCCGCAACGCTTTCCATCAAACAAACACCCCCGGATTCGTCGGCAACATGGAAAGATTTCATAACACTTACGAAACCCGGGATTATCCGTTCTAATTTAATTGCTGTTTTTGCAGGCTATTGGGTCGCGTCTCAATGGGACATTCAGTTTGGCAAAATGATCTTGACGCTGCTGGGAACCGTGCTTGTCATGGCTTCTGCCTGTGTATATAACAATTATTTTGATCGTGAACTCGATACGAAGATGGAGCGCACACGCAACCGTACACTTCCATCCGGACGCTTGAAGCCTTCCATAGTACTCTGGTATGCCTTTATACTCGGTGCACTTGGACTGGCTGACCTGTTTATCTTCTCAGGTGTTCTTGCCGGTATCTTCGGTATGGTCGGGATGTTCGTTTATGCGATTGTGTACACCATGTGGCTCAAACGCACTTCGACATGGAGTACCTCGGTTGGTGCGATCTCCGGAGCTATGCCACCATTGATCGGTTATGTGGCTGTGACCCATAACGTCGATATGGGAGCCATTCTTTTATTCGCTTGGTTGTTTCTGTGGCAGCCGCCGCATTTCTGGGCATTGGGCATTCGCCGTGTGGAAGAGTACAGAGCAGCCGGTTACCCGCTTCTGCCTGTTGTGAAAGGAATTAAGCGCACTAAAATTCAGATTATTCCGTATCTGGTGCTGCTGCTCCCTATTCCGATTTTGATGTATGTGTTCGGTTATACGGGTATTTACTTTATGATCATCGGAACGCTGCTGTCGCTCTTCTGGCTTTTCCTTGGTTTTAAGGGCTTCACTGCAAAAGATGATGATGCATGGGCTAAGAAGCTGTTTATCTTCTCGATTAACTACTTGACCCTAAGCCTTATCGTAATGATCCTTAACACCGTGCATTAAAAATAGATAACGGACAAATCCCATGGAGGCATGGGATTTTTTCTAGAGATCAGGTAGAAGTTTGCCAAATAGCTTCTACCTGATCTTGCAATTAGGGTTATTTTAATACTGTAATGATGCTCGTAGAATGTGGGAGAGGAAGAGTTATCTAAATGTTGAAACGTTATAAATGGACATGGATTTTGCTTGCTGTCATTATCATTATGGCAGGTTACCTAATCTATACCAGCTCAGGGATTGGCAAATCCAAGCTGCCTGTGATAGGTCAAGTTGAAGATTTTTCATTGGAGAATGTAGATGGCAAGACTATAACGCGTGATGATACCAAGGGGAAAGTAAGGCTCTTTTACTTCTTTTATACCAGTTGTCCAGATGTATGCCCGGTAACGACTTTCCTGCTCTCCCAGACGCAAAAGCAGCTCATTAAAGACGGTACTTTTGCCAAGGATGCAGAATTTGTCTCCATCTCCTTCGATCCGAAGGTGGATACACGGGAGAAGATTAAAGAGTTCGCCGATAAATTTTACGTGGATTATAACGGTTGGTATTTCTTGAGAGGCGATGACAAAAAAATCAGGGATATTGCCGAAAAATCATTTAAAATTGGAATTATGGGCGACAACAAAGATAACTTTGCTCATTCGAATGTCATTGCTTTGGTTGACCGTGACAATAATGTCCGTAAGCTGTATAACGCGAATGACACCGACAATGTCACCGCAGAATCGCTTGCCAAGGATGTTGAAGACCTAGCCAAGCAGTAATATATATAGCTATAACATAGGAAGCGCCGCTTGATTTGCCAGTTAAGGCTTACATCAAGGGCGCTTTTTCATTTGCTTTTCCATCAGGAATAGAAGGGAGGATCGGGATAGAGGATATATTCTTCCAGTCCCGCCTTTTCAAGCTGGGCAACCAGATATTCGACGGGTGTACCTTCAACCCCGGGATACCCTCTCCGGGTGTATATATGACCCGCATCAGGAAAGGCATCGCGAAGCACGCCGCGGATTCTTTTACCGGAGCTGTCATTATCCATAAATAAATATACTTCTTCATCTTTGATTTCTTTGCGCAGTGACTCCAGCTTGATGGAATTGAGCGTGCCAAAAGTACATAAAATCCGGATTTCATCTTGAAGCAGCCGGCGGAGCTTGCTGCGGTCATTTTTTCCCTCGACAATAATAAATATGGACATGACGATCTCACCTCGGGTACAGGAGCCGACAAGCTCCTATCGAAATTCCCCGGGAAATGTTGAAAGGACAATGACTTTCGTCCCCGGTTCTCCCTTAGTGTAGCTCTTTTCCGGCAAGCCATGCAAAAAAAACAAGACGATCTGTCCGGGTGGAGGCAGACCGTCTTTGAAGAATCGATTAGACTAGCACCAGAAGGCGCGCAGAATAATTACCAACAATATAAAGAGCACCAGGATAACTCCAACGTTATTACATCCTCCCATGACTGGCGAAACTACTGGAGCTACAGGAGCAACTGGTGCTACAGGACCGCAGCCACAGTGACCTATATGACCCATACCTATCACCCCACTCTCTTTTCTGGTCGCATAACACAATGTATCTTATGTGGGTAGAGGTCATAAGTATTGTGCAGAGGCCTAGGGAGGGAGATTTAGGTATTAACCTATGATGCTGGAGTTTGATTGACATTGGGATACAGCAGGGAGCCCGGCTTGCGGCTGATTGGGAGCAGCATAAGTCCTGTCATCAGCAGTACAAAGGCAATAAAGTAAGGAGAGACAAAGTCGCGCAGCTGCCCGGCTGCGATGGGCCCGATAAAGGAACCTATGGACATGGCTATGGACTGCAGCGAGAAGACCCTGCCCAGTTTAATGCCTCCACTCAGCTGAATAAACAATGAGGCCATCGCCGGGAAAATAACGCCCTTCGCCATCCCGAGAACGAATAGCGCTGCAGTCAAAGGGATGGATTGAAGTGCGGCGAGACTATAGAAGCAAACTGCGAGCAGCAGGATTCCACTGAGCACTCTTTTGTAAGGGGAGTAACGGTTAACAAAAAGCATGCTCAGCGTGAGTAATGCACCGATACTCATAATGGAAAACAGAATGCCGGTTGATTTGATTCCCTCCATGCCGGTGGAGCGTAATGGCAGCTCAAAGAATAGTATTCCCTGTGAACATGAAATGACGAAAGGCAGAATATATATGCGCCAAGGTACTTGGACTTTTGTTGAGGTGGGGTTAACCGCCGCTTCAGGTGCTTCAGCAGCAGAGTGAGCCGCTTTACGGGCAGCTCCGGGCACACTGAATATGGCCATAAGTCCGGTGGCGATCAGCAGCCATCCCAGGCTTTGGAAGGTAGCTGAATATCCGGCTTTGGCAACGATAAATGCGCCCGCTGCAGGTGATACGACGGAGGCAAGCGTATGTACAACGCCATGTCCTGACATGAATTTGCCCTGGGTCACTTTGTCGGAGGACAGCGAAGCCAGCAGTGTCAGGCAGGCGGGGGAGAGAAAGGCCAGGACAAAACCGCTGATAGAGCGCAGCACGAGCAGCTGCCATGGATAATGAACCTGAGATTGCAGCAGCAGCACGATTCCGGCTGAAACGAGGCTGAAAATAATATAACGGCGGCTGCCATGCCTGTCGATGACGGTTCCGGCGATCAAATTACCCGGCAGATGCGTGAGGGCGTAAATGCCCATCATCCAGCCGATAAAGACAGGCGCAGCCCCGAGTGACACTGCAAAAGGAGTTAAGATGGGATATTGGGCATGAAGATCAAAGAAAGCCAGAAACAAAAACATGTACAGCCAAATTGCGGTTTTCACGTGAGCGGCTCCTTTCTGTGCAAAAGACAAGTTATGATCTACATGTACGCTTGTACTTGGGGGAATAGACCCTATTTTTCAATATGGCTGTACTTCAGAAGAGTGAGGACCACACCAGTGCAGGCTGACAGCCTATAAGGTAATCATGTATAATCTATAAGGCGGACCTCATGCTCGATAGATTGAGAGTCTGATAACAAGCTTTGGCTGATGGGAGTGGTAAGTGAATGAATACGCAGGTTTGGTCCGATTTTTTGCAGCAAAACTGGCTGGTGATCGTTATTGCTCTCATTGTGCTGTTTGTGGTCCTGAATCTAGTAAAAACAATGGTGAAATGGGCTCTGGTCATTGTCATCATCGTGGCCGTGGTAGTTTACAGCGGGGTTTCACTGGAGAAAATTAAGGACGTTGTGAACGATGTGAAGACGGAGGCCGTGGATAACCTGAAAAGTGAAGCGACAAATGTCATGATGAAGGAAGCCAAAGAAGCGAAATATACATCGGATGCGGCCGGGAACTTTACGATTACGACGCCTAATCTGGAGATGACAGGCCAGAAGGGCAAGGACAAGGTGGATGTGTCACTCCGGGGCGTATCGCTCGGGCAGTGGAAAATCAGCGACAACGTCCAGTCGTTTATCGCTGAATCCAAGAATAACTCAAATGTTACCTCTGGTAAGTAGAGCAGGCTTTTTCCATGCCGCAACCTGGAGGGAGGTCATCTTATGCTGCAATCATGGATGAAGAGTCTGCAGGAATTCAATATCATCTCGATTTTTCTGCTGCTGATTATGCTCGTTTCGCTGTTTCAAGGCTGGCGCCGTGGAGCATCGCGTTCGGCCGGAAGACTCCTCTCCCTGCTCAGGGAGGGAGTTTTTATTGTGGTGGCCCTGGTGCTGTCCGTGCCTTTTACGCTATGGATATCGCCTAAAGTACAGGAATGGCTGACGCAGTACACGAGCTCCATGCCGAACCGTAACCTGAAAGCCTGGGAACAGATTTACTATACGTTCATGTCTTCCATGGCTGATTTTCCGCTGCTGCGGTTTGCTGTGCTGTTTATATTGAGCTATAGCATGATACGCCTGCTTATGCGCTGGCTTACGGTACTCGTTTTTGGTGGGAAGGGCGCTCTGTTCGCGCCGGGGACAAGGCAGTCCTCATCGATTTTTAGCCGCATGTCAGGGGCGCTCATCGGCCTCTTGATCGGTGCAGGACGCTGTATTGTTGTCGTGGCGCTGCTGTTTGTGTATGTATCACTGTATCCGAGTTCTGATTTTACCCGTTATGTCGAAGCATCTCCGATTTATCAGGAGGGGGCGCAGCGGGTCATTGAGCCATTATCCGGACATTTGGTGAAGGATAAGCTGCCGGTATTCACGAAGGCCGTGGAAAAAGAACTCAGCGGCATTATGCAGCGCAAATACGAAGTCATCGATCATGCGATTCCGGATGATATTGATGCGGCCGCCGCCGATATCGTCAAAGGAGCGAAGACGGATGAGGAAAAGGCTCGGCGCTTGTATGATTGGGTAGGCTCAAGAGTGCAATACGATTACGGCAAGGTCGATGACTATGAGCAAAAGGGAATTTGGCATGAGCAGGATCCGCAGAATACGTTTGATACGAAAAAAGGGGTCTGCATTGACTATGCCCGTCTGTATGCGGTTATGGCCCGTTCGCAAGGACTGCAGGTTCGGGTGGTTACCGGGCAGGGATACAACGGACAAGGCGGCTACGGACCGCATGCCTGGAATGAAGTGTACCTGAGTGAGAATAAAAAATGGATTCCGCTGGATCCAACCTGGGCCCAAAGCGGCAACTGGTTCAATCCACCGAATTTTGCGGCGACGCATATTCGGGACGGTGTCCTCACATAAACCTGGGTATTGAAAAGAAAAGGAGCTGTACCGCATGCCTTAGCTGGCATGGGTACAGCTCCTTTATTATTGCACAGCCGTTTGTTTAAGCTGGCAGTTTGATGGTTTGTCCTGGATAGATCAGGCTGGCATTTTTAATATGATTCAGGTTTTGCAGGACTCTCCAGGTCGTTCCGTATTTCAGGGAAATGGAGTAAAGGGAGTCCCCTTTTTTCACTACATACACGCTTGCTGCAGGAACCGGTGTCGGTTTTGCCGGCTCAGGCTGCGGCTTCACTACGGGTGCTGTCGGCTTTTCCGGTTCTGGTGCTGGAGCCGGAGTTTCCGGCTTGGTTGGCTCAGGTTGTGGAGCAGGAGCTGCAGACGCTGCACCTTCGGTGATACGTCCTTGCGGCTCAGCTGGCACATTGCCGCCTTTTTGAATATAAGAGATCAACGCTTCATCCAGCGCGCCGTACATACCGGCTTGCGGATATTTGTTGAACATGGTGTATTCGTCGCCGCCAATGGACATGAAGTCGTTGGTAGCCAGTGTGTATGTTGCTTTCAGGTCAATCGCTTTGTCGCCGACCATGACGGAATGCACGCGGCTTCCCTTTGGCTTGGACTTATCAATTTTGAAGCTGACACCGGATACCTGCGGGAAGCCGCCTTTGGATTCCGGATAGTCGGATACGCCGTTTTCCAGAGCGGCCACGATATCTTCGCCGGTTACTTTAAGCTGTACGATCTGGTTGCCGAAAGGCAGGACGGTTACGATATCCCCTTTGGTAATGGTACCGGCTTCAATGGAAGCGCGGATACCGCCGCCGTTGGTCAAGCCAACATCGGATTTGCTCACATCGCGCATCGCATCGGCTAAGAGATCGCCGAGGTTCGTTTCGCTGGTGCGTGCCTTTTCACGGGAGCCTTCAAGCTTGACTGGTGTTTCACCGACTTTTTCCTTCAGGATCGGCTCTTGTTCCTTTTGGATGGAAGCCACGAGAGAGGCGACTTTTTCATCAGGCTTGATGTCTGCAGCCTGTTTTTCGTCGACCAGCTTTGCTTCCTTCTTCACGACTTTGCCGCCGTTTACCCACAGATCCACGACGCCGACATATTTGGTGTATTCACCGGCGCTGGCAATCAGCGTGTTGTTGTCGGCATTCAAACCGTGTTCGAGTACGGTATGGCTGTGGCCGTCGATGAAGACATCAATGCCGGGTACTTCTTTTACCAGCTTCAGGCTGGTATCGATGCTGGACTTGTCTTCGCCCAAATGACCGACTGCAACGATGACGTCCGCTTTCCCTTTCAGCTCATCCACCATTTTCTTGGCTTCGACCGCTGGATCGGCGAACTTGAGTCCTTCCACGTTTTTCGGACTGGTTTTATAAGCGGTTTCCGGTGTGCTGAAGCCAATAATACCGATTTTCACGCCGTCCACTTCTTTAATGATATAAGGTTTAAAAAGATCAGATCCATCCGATTTTTTTACATTGGAGCTTAGCATAGGGAACTTCAGCATCTGGGACAGCTCGACCAGACGGTTCCAGCCGTAGTTGAATTCATGGTTGCCAGGAACCATGGCATCGTAGCCCATTTCATTCATGACCTTTACGATGCTCTCACCGCGGACCAGTGTGGCAAATGGCGTACCGTGAAGGGCATCACCCGCATCCAGCGTAAGCGTATCCGGATTTTGACTGCGGTATTGATTGAATATCCCCGTAACCTTAGCGAAACCCATTTCTGGTGAAGAAGCGACTGCGCCCGCATGCATGTCATTCGTGTGCAGGATGGTAATATGCTTGCCGCTTGGAGCAGCTGGCGCCGTTCCGCCTGAGGTTCCATCCGCCGCCGCAGCTGTTCCGATCGAACCGACCAATAGCCCGGTGCTCAGCAGAATAGAAGTGAACCATTTACTTTTGACCATGTAACTTCATGACCTCCCTATAGTAAATAGATAATATTTCCTTCTATTATATTTTAATAGACTATTGGAAAGGTGTAATAAGACTAACGAATCATTTATTGTCCTATGGTTGAAAAAAAGTATGCATTTCCTGCGGGATGCCATTACGCCTGCAATAATCCTGCACAGTCTCTTCCTGTTGAAAAGTTGTTCCCGCCGTCAACAGCAGAATGGCGAAACGATTGGCCTGCCGTTCGAGCTTACCAGGTGAAAAATAGGAGTGCTCTTCCAGAAAAAAACGGTTGATGCCCTTATGCAGCCTGTCGTGTCCGAGCTCATGCGCACATACGAATCGCTGCCATTCGGGAGAAAGCTGGTTGTGTATCACAATAAACCGTCTTCGCAGCTTGCGGTAGTACAGCCCCTTGGTTGATGTGCCAAGATCAGTGTAGCGGATATGTATGCCAAGCGCGCTTGCAAGCTCAAAGGGACAGCTGGTTTTGTGTTTGCGGGTTAACTTTCGAATGATGTCATCCACAGTGTTCACCTGCTTTGTCGGTTGTAGTCGAAAGTCGCCAGCTTGGGGTGAGCTATTTCCCATCCGGAGTTCCGTTATGGTTTTTCTTCCTCTTATTCATTTGTTTGGCCTCCCAAAACAATCCGGTTAGTACATCCTTGATCCGCTGCTTATCCTCCTGATCGAGAGGAATCCCGTCAAACATCAGCTCGCCGTCTTCTTCCAGCATTTTTTTAAAATCACGCTTGTCCTTGTAGGTGGCCCACGCAGGTGATTGTTCCGCCGCGTTCATGCCGTCTGCCTCTTCCAGATAGCCCGCCGCACTCATCAGCTCTCCATATGAAGCATCCAACGCATCGGCCAGTTTGCGGATGGTAGTGGCTTTGGGTATGCCGCGCACACCGTTCTCCATTCTGGATATTTGCGAATTGCTGATGCCGGCTGCTTCCGCCAATTGATTGATCGTTAAACCTTGCTGCTCTCGCAGCTGCTTCATCATCATTCCAAATTCGTTCTCCACCATATGCCCACTCCTTCGATATAAAGCCTGCACTTTCTTCGTAACTATACCCTTGTGTTACCAAAAGGTAAAGAAAAGATGTGTATTTTATACCAAAAGGCATAAAAGAGGAGATAATCTTGTCTTTATCCTCTGAAAAGGTTCAAATTTGCTGTTTTACGTCATTAACCAAAAAGTGGTATGTTAACATTATTATACGAACAAAAATACGAACACACCAGAAGTAAATTCAATTATTTAATAAGAAGGAGTGCATACCTATGGAAAAGGGACTGCCGGAACTGGACCGCCGCAAAACGCAAACCGCCGTCGAGGCTTTGCTTGAAAAATACCGTATTTATAAAACCATCACCTTTGAGGCGAGGGAGGCAAGCATGACGGCTTCTTATACGGAACGCTTTCATGGCCCGACGAACGTGACCTCGGATCAGACCGCTCAGATTGCCGTTCATAATGTGGACGTGCCCGCGGCAAGAAGAGCGTACTGCGAGATAATTGAGTCGATAGTGGAGCGGCTTGGAGAACGGGAACAGCTGATCATCCGCGAACGTTATCTGAAGCAGGACGATGTATTCGACTATAAGATCTACAACTATATTCTGGATCCGCCGGTCAGTAAGGACACGTATACGAAGGTCCGGACCAAGGCTTTTTATAAAATGGCGCTGGCATTTGCGGACAGAGGATTGTTGAAGCTGGGGGATCTGCAGAAGGGGAGGCTGGGATGAGAAGCTGCCTGTTCGATGATCATAATGATATGAAGAGAGAACGCTAAAGAGCAGCCGGGGGCCTGAGAAGGTCGCCGGTTTTTTAATTTCAAGAAAGGTAAACGTCGAGGACTTCACATCCTTATATCGTAATAAAACAACACCCTTAAAATACGAACATACATTCGTACTATTTTCATCCGCCGATGCTCTTTAATCCATCCGTTTCACCGTCAGCGCATCCCATTCAGGGGTGTAAGATTATAGCATCGGAAATGAAGACAAGAGGACAATCCGAAGACAAAAACAGTCAAATGCGAGCCGGCCATCAGGGCCGGTTTTTATATGCGGTGATTGTCTTTTGAACGCATTTCCGGTGCATATGACGACGGGAAGGAGGGGCCGTATTGAGAAAGAGAACAGACTTTAGTAACGCAGAAGCAGGATTTAGGGCCAAGGGGGAAAAGGTTCGGCTGGCTGCAGCATGAGAGCGGCGGTCAAGCAAGCGATAATCGGCATTGTTCCTATACTGAAGGACCGGCTGTACGATGTGCAGCCTCCGGTCGAAGGGGGCGAGGAGCCCTATGGTGTGATCGCCTTCGGCGAAGAAATATGGAAATCTTCCTGGGCGGGATACCGGCAAGTGATCCGGCTCAAGCTGTACGCGGGTGATGCCGGTCTGGATCAGGCGGATACCTGGGCAGCTGCGCTAATCAGCGGTCTGCATCACAAGCGTGTGAAGAACGTAGATGATTCTCCTTTTAGGCTGCATTACCTGGGGGCTAGGGAAGCCGAAAGGCTGGAACCTGCCACCGGAAAGGCATGCCGTACGCTGCGCTTTGGTGTGTATAACCCGGAGGCAGGTGCAGGCGATGCTGTGGCTGGTCCAGACGAATGGCTGCAAGCATTGACCGATTGGACTGGCGGCCTGCTGGGTAAGCCATGGTCGGTCTATTATACGGCATGGCCATCCGGTCCCGCTGACTTCGCCATGATGTGGCGGATGACCGGATGCGAGACGAAGATGGCGGGAGCTTCCTTATATGAAGTTCGCAAACATTACAGCGGTCATATTACCGCACCGGATGCAGCTAGCGAGCAGCTGACGGCCGTGTCCTTGATTGAAGGATTAGGTTCGAAGGTGCAGCTGCCCATCAATGCCGATCAACGAAGGTACATGTCGGTGGCGGAAGTGTCGGCCGACTTGCAGGCGGATTCCTTTCTGGACGGCCAGCTGCGGCTGACGCTGGTGCAGCGGCAGATGCGTCCAGCAGAAGAAGCGGCGCTGATCCGCAGCGTCGAAATTCATCCCATTTTGAAGTGAGGTGGCCTACATGGCTGTGAAGAAAACGATTAAAAACGAAACCGAAGGAAACAGCGCTCCCCGCTATAAGCTCACGGAGCTGATTGCCCATTCCAAGGATCTGTTTGATGTCAAACCGGAAGTGATGGCGGGCGCCTTTTATGACTCGGAAGGCGAGCTGTTCACTGTATCCGAGACCAAGGAAAAAATCGAACAATTCATGAAAGCGAAGGTGGATTAATTATGGCAGGCGGAACATGGGAAAACACGAATAAACCGGTATTGCCGGGGCTGTATATGAATTTCAAAGCGGCGGCAGCATCCGCCATTCAAGGAGGCATGCGCGGCACGGTGGTTGTGCCGGTCAAAGCCAATTGGGGTCCTGTACGCGAGTTTGTGGAGATCAGCAGCGAGACGGCGATTGCGCAAGTTTTTTCCACAGATACCCTTGATGGAGCAACTGCGTATCCGACACTCTATCTCGCCCTTCTTGGCGGACCGAAAAAGCTGTTGGCGTACCGCTTGGCGGATGATACCGCTGCTGCGGCAAGCATTACACTTCAAAATGCGGATGCTTCTCCTGCAGAAGTCTTGCAGCTTCAGGCCAAATATCCGGGCAGCCGCGGCAACGGCCTTGCCGTCACGGTACAGCCATCGCTCGGAGAACCGGATGCGCGTGAGCTTCGACTATATGAAGGCACCAAGCTGCTGGGCACCTACAAGGGAACGGACGGTACGGCGGCTTCCATCGCGGAGCAAATCAATCAGGACAGCAGCAATGTGTGGATTACGGCCAAGGTGCTTGGCCAAGGCGGCATTCCGGCCGATGTCAGCGGTGCTGCACTTTCGGGTGGTTCAAGCGGCAGCGGAAAGCTGACCAATGCTGATTATATCGCCATGCAGGAAGCGGCGGAAGGTCAGGAATTTGATGTGCTGGCACTGGATTATGCCGCTGATATGGCGCTTTTGCAAAGCTTCGCGGCTTGGGTTAAACGGCTTCGCCGTGAAGGAAGAGGCGTGACGGCCGTCTTCGGCGGATCGGCTTCCGATGATGTATCCAAGGATGCGGTGAAGCTGGTATCAGCCCGCTCGCTGGCCTTGAATCATGAAGGCATCATCAACGTCGGAACAGGCGTGCGTCTTGCCGGAACAGATTACAGCTCTGCACAGGCGGCTGCTTATGTGGCCGGTCTGATTGCGGGTCAGCGCCTGAATCAATCGGCAACGTATACGGTAACGCCTTTTGACGATGTGACCCGCCGCTGGGCCCGCTCTGAACAGGAAGAAGCAGTGAAAAACGGCGTATTCCTGCTCTTTTTCGATGGACGTCAAGTCAAGGCGCTGCGCGGCATTAACAGCTTGGTCAGCCCTGCAGAAGGCCAGAACAATGCTTGGAAGAAAATCCGCACCATCCGTGTCATGGATGCGATCAACGCCGATCTTCAGCGTGCTGCGGAACAGACATATATTGGCAAGGTGAATAACACCGAGGAAGGTCGCCTGGCGTTGATTGGCGCAGTGAAGGAATATTTGGCTCAGCTGTCGCTCAGTGGTGTCATCGAATCAAACGGCTATGACGTGATTCTTGACCCTGCCTACTATGGTGACAGTGCGGTGAATAAACTGGAGCCGGATCAGGTTTTCCTGCAGTGGAACGTGAAGTTGACCGACGTGATGGAGCAATTGTTCGGAACCTTTTACGTGCAGTAATGCTTAGCTGTTTAATCATTCATCTATTTAATATCTTTCAAATTATAAGGAGGAACTAACAATGTTGGATGCTTCAAGAGTGATTTTAGGGACATATGGCCAGGCCTATATCGATGGGGTGTGGCAGACGCATATTAACAAGCTGGAGGCCAGCGTGGAATTGGAAAAGAGAGAGCTGAACCTGGTCGGCAACGACTGGAAGGTGCACAAAAACGGCATTAAAAAAGGCACTGGGACGATGAGCGGCTACAAGGTGACCTCCGATATGATTCAGCGCGGCTTCACCAAATTCGATATCATTTCCAAGCTGGATGACCCGGAATCTTTTGGCCACGAACGCGTGCGCCTCATCCGCTGCATGCCGGACAAAATCCAGCTCGCCAACTGGACAGCCGGTGAAGAGGTGCAGGAGGAGACCACGTTTACCTTTGAGGGCTATGAGCTGGTAGATCCGATTGTCGGAGACTAAGCATTGTTAAATTTCATCATAAAGGAGAAATGATGTATGAGCTTGCATGAACATATGACAGAGGAACAAATATTGGACAGCCTGTTTGAGGCCGCCGAGAAGCTGCCGGAGGAAACCGTCCGCATCAAGCGTCTGGATATGCAGATTGTGCTGCATGGACTGACGTCCAGCAAAGTGGACAGCATCCGCGAACGCTGCATGATCCGCCGGACGGTAAAGGGTTCGGTGGATGAGAAGGTGGACAGCGAGACGTTTAATGCGCTGCTGATTGCGGAAGCGACCGGCAAGCTCGAAGTGAAAGGCTTGTCCTTGAGCGGCTGGGGTGACCCGCGTATTACGAGCCGGATGAAGCTGTCCGGCGGGGAGCAGGCGGTGCGCCGCATGCTGCTTGCGGGAGAACTGGACGCCGTTGGGGACAAGGTGCTGGAGCTGTCCGGTTTTGGTGTTGAGATCGAAGACTTAAAAAACTAATCAACTCCGGGGGAATGACGACGATGCTGTATCATCTGTGGGTGCGGCATCACCTTCGTCCCGGAGATTTTTGGAGGCTGCCACGTGGTGAACGTCTGCTGCTGCTGGCTTTTACAGAGGACGAGCTGGACCGCATGGCGGCCAAAAATTAATGAATCGAAGGAGGTGAATCACAAATGGCTGAAACGTTGAATTACCGCATGAACCTGGTCATCGACCCGAAAAACGTCATCAAGGCCAACCGGGAGCTGCGCGCTATGGAGCGCTACTTCGAGCGCATTCAGGGGCGTGTGATGCGAATCGGAAGAACCCGCATGGCACCTGAAATTATGCTGAAGGATCGGGCTTCGAAAGGGCTGGATGGAATTCTCGGTAAGATCAATCGGGTGAAATCGCAGATTATTAATGCTTCGGGGGCGGTGAGGGTGGAGGTAAGGCAGGAACAGTCCAGACAAGAACAGCCCAACGGAAAGAAGCACGCGATGAAGGCTCCATCAATGCCGCAGGCAGTGTTGATCTTTCCGGATTTTACCCCGATGGTCCAGGCCGTGAATGCAAACTCGGTAGCATCGATGATCAATTCCCGCCTATTAATTATAAACGCAGGTTATCTTGCTAATTTAGCCAATGCTTTAAACTCAATTAAAATTGGCGGCTCGGGACCAAAAGAAGAAGAAAAAAACCAGCCAAAGTCGTTTTGGGAAAAGTTTAAATCAGGAGTGACTTTTGCCAAAAACGCAACCGCGACGGTAAAAGGAGCTAAAGACGTTAAAGAAAACTGGGGGAACTTGAAGGAAGATTGGGGAGAACAGGATCCAATTAGCGGAAGAACGTCACGAGAGAAGGCTGCGAGTACCGCGAAAAAAATATGGAACAACAAAGGGAGAATCGTAGATCTTGCTTCTTCTGTAACCGAAACCCTTGAAGGAGGCACCGGGGTCGCCGACTCCGTCATGGGCCTTTTCTCGGGAGGAGGGTCAAGCACCTCAAGTGCCATTACCCATTCCGTAAGCGAGGTAGCTGGAAGCGGTTCGGGAATCGCCAGTAAGTTACTAAAAGGCGGAGGAAAAAAACTTCTCGGTCCGTTGGGTTATGCTGTCGATGCCTTTAATATAGTAAAGGCCAAGCCAGGCAAAGAACGCGCTCAAGCCATAGGCTCGGCCGCCGGAGGTGCCATAGGTTCTGTATTAGGCGGAGCCGTAGGATCTTTAATACCTATTCCTGTAGTAGGCACCGCAATCGGTTCTGTTGTTGGGGGAGCGGTAGGGGATTTTGTTGGTGGAAAAGTAGGAGGGATGGTTGCAGATTATGCTCCTAAGATCAAAGAGACCTTTTCTTCGGTGAACGGTTGGTTCTCTAAAACCTTCTCCGGTAAAAAGGACAAACCTAAAGCAGACATCTCCCAAAAACCGAATGAGATCATCAGTCAACCGACGCACAGCGGATCACGTGGTTCCTTTGGGCCGCCAGTTCCTGTTTACCCTATTGGAGCCAGCGCAGCTGCTACGGACGGCTTAATTGGTCCCCGTCTGCAATCAGCAGCAGCCCCGGTCACTTCTGCCAGCAAAACCATCCCACAGCTGGTCCAGATCAGCCCTGAGCAGATGAGCACTTTTTCGGGCTTATTGCAGGATTTTAAAACAGAAACGACGGTGAACTATAACCTACCGCCGGGAGCAGTGCAGGTGACGGTTCACGAGGAACACCCAATTGACATTGAGGGCTTGATTCAGCAAATTGGTCAGCGGCTCAGAGCCGAATTCCAAAAGGCAACGCAAAATCAAAAGCCTGCGGCAAGGGCTTACGCCCTCTAAGCATATTCCGTAAACATCATGAATGATTTGTGGATGCCCTACTTGAAAGGAGGAAGGTAGATCGATGGAATTTATTCTAATTAACGGCAAGGGGGAGAAGTTCACTTTTCCGGTAAACCCGGAAGAGGTATCGATCTCGCGGCAGAAGGGCTTCGATACGACAACGATCCTGTCGTATGGGGAATTCGATTTCCCTCAGGGAGATAAAGTGAAGGGAATTTCCTTCGCTTCTTTTTTTCCAAAAGAGTTCGATGAATCCTTCTGCCAAGGAAGCGAGCAGGATTTACCGGACCCGCAAACCGCCATGAACACACTGAATGAATTTTTGTCATTAAAAGCACCTCTGCGATTTATCATCACGGAGACGGCCGTGAATGTTCCCGTATTTGTATCCTCTCATCAGTCGACTTTTCGCGGCGGCGAACCGGGAGATGTCTATTTTGACATTACGCTTCGGACCTGGAGGGAAATGAAGGCAGCCAAAACGGCGGCCGGCAGTAGCGGCCAATCTGCGACAGCGGTTAATAAGAAACCACGTGTGGATATGAAGCAAAAGAACAAGAGCTATATAGTCAAATCGGGTGATTCGCTATCTAAAATAGCCAAGCTGGAGCTCGGGAACAGCTCAGAGTGGCAGAAAATATATCAATTGAACAAAAAGATTATCGGCAGTAATCCAAGTGCTATTAAACCCGGGCAGAAGCTAGTGCTGCCATGAGCTATAAAGTGATTTTGCAGGATAAGTATGATCTGTCTCCCTTGGTTGAGGCGATCAATCTCCGCGATTCACTCGAACAGGTTGCTTATCAAGGTACTGTTAACCTGGTAGTGACGCCGGATATGCCGGTGATAAGTCCAGGCATGGCCATCCGGATCAGCGGCGTACCCTACGGGAAAAAAGACTATGTTCCGCTCCTGAATCCGGGCGTGGTGTGGGAGGTAGAAAGCTCAAATAACGGAAACAAGCGGATGACGCTGACGGTTTATGACCGGACGATTTATCTGGATAAATCCGAGGAAGAATATTTGTTCCCGGCCAAACAGACGGCGACGCAGCGCTTTAAAAAGTATGCATCCGATTGGAACTTGAAAATCGCCAAACTGCCGGATACGGGCAAAGATCTGGGGCGTTCGGTTTACCGGACACAGTCCATCTATGCAAGCATGTTTGCTGATCTGAGAGAAACCGCAAAGGCTGGCGGTAAGCTATATCATCCCCGTATGATCTCGTCCGGGCTGGAATTGTATGAGCTTGGAACGAACAAAGAAATATATATTCTCGAACATGTAACGGATACGACGCAATCCCGCACGTTAGAAGGAGCCGCAACCAAAGTGAAGGTGCTCGCAACGACCGCCAGCGAGAGCGGGCAAGAGGTTCCAGCTAAAGTGATGGCGATCGTGGAAAAGGACATCGATAAATACGGGCAGCTCCAAGCGATTATCCAGGATGATGAAGTAAAGTCGAATGCAGCCGCAAAAGAACTGGCGAATAGCAAGCTGCGCGGGATTTCGCAGACCATATCCCTGAATGCACCGGATATCAATACGGTACGGGCGGGAGATGCCGTTATCCTGGGCGGGATGAAGCTGCTGGTGATTTCGGTCAGCCGGGAATTGGGGGAGCCGGGAAGCATGTCGCTCGAGCTTGGTACCTATGATGACGTGAAAAGGAGGTTTTACCTTGAATAAAGATCCTTACGGACAGCTGGCATCCGCACTATACTCTTCTGTCGGTAAGCATGCAAAACAGGCATTCGGAGGCACGGGCGCTGTGATGGGCACGATTACAGGGACTGGCCTCAAACTGGATGATTTCAAGCATGAGCTTCAGGATTATATGGTCGCAGAGCTGCCGGGATTGTTTACGGTGCCCCGATATATGGTGACAGGGACGACCGTCCAGACTGAGCAGCCGAATTGGGACAATAAGCAGATGAACACCTCTTTTTATTTTGACAAAAATGAAGTGGAAGATGTCAGTCTCAAGCTTGCCTTAAAACCGGGTGACCGGGTACTTGCCGTTCGGGTAAACGGAGGCAACGATGTGGTCATTGTCAGTAAGGTGGTGGGCGGACATGGCTAATCTATTTCCTGAAACGGGAGATATGCTGTGGACGGACGTGACAGAACCGGAAGCATTTGAGAAGAGCGGGGCAGTTTTCGGGCGAAGCTGGCGCTTTGATTTTGAGGCTGGCGAATTTATCATGTCGCCGACACGCAAAATGACGGTGGCAGGTGATAAGGAGGCTTGGGTCATTTGGTGCGAAAAGGCCATCCGTACACCGCGGTACCGCTATGTGATCTATTCCCGGGATTACGGCAGTGAGCTGGAGGGTCTGATCGGCAGCAGCAGCCGGGCGCTTCAGGAAAGCGAAATTCGGCGCATGGTTACCGAAACGTTGCTCGCGGATGCTAGGACGCAAAGCGTGGACCAGTTTGCCTTTGACTGGGAAGGAGAGGCATGCCGCTTCAGCTGCCGCATTACGAACATCCATGATGAAATGGAAACAATCGAAAGCGTGGTGATCTAATGGCAGACATGCCGCAATATTTGCAGGAACAAACGGAAGAAGAAATATTAAACCGCATGCTGGATAAGGTGCCTTCGGATATCGATAAATCTGAAGGTTCTTTTATTTGGGATGCACAGGCTCCGGTCGCGTTTATGCTGTCTGAGGCAGCGATTTGGGCGCAAGAGCTGCTGAGACGTGGGTTTGCCAGCACGGCGGCCAGCGATACTGACAATTTCCGCTCGGCTGAACTGGATTTGCGGACAGCAGAGCATGGCATTACAAGACGTGAAGCGGTAGCTTCATCAGGGCGTGTAGTATTTGCAGGAAAACCAGGAACGAAGGTGCCTTTAGGAACTTTTGTTTCTACCCCGGCGGATGACGTATCTGGTGAGCTCGCGGTGGAATTCGTCACTACGAAAGCGGTTATTTTGGACGAGAATGGTGCAGCATCGGCAGCCATACGGGCAGTTACGCCCGGGAAAAACAGCAACGTACCCGCAGGCGTGATACAGGTGATGTTTTCGTCGGTAAGCGGTATTACATCTGTTACGAATCCCGAACCGACAAGAAGCGGAGCGGATACCGAGACGGATCAGTCGCTGTTGGAACGTTTCTACGCGAAGGTTCGCAGCCAAGGGACAAGTGGAAACAAGGCACAGTATATGCAGTGGGCGAATGAAATCGCCGGTGTTGGCGGCGTTGAAGTGGTCCCTTTGTGGAAGGGGCCAGGCACGGTTGCACTGTACCTTTTGGATACAGACAAGCGCGCGGCAAGCGCAGAAATTGTGGAAGTCGTGCAGCAGCATATCGATCCGACCCGGGACGGGCAGGGCGAAGGGCTGGCACCTGCAGGCCCCGTGGTGACCGCGATGCCTGCGGAGGAGGTTGCGATCGATATCACCGTCAAAGTCCAGCGGACGCAGGAAAAGCCGTCGACCCTGGAGGAGATCCGGAAGCTTATCGCCGAGGGGATTCAGATTTATTTGCAGCAAATTGCCTTTAACCGCAAAGATCCCTTGGTGCGCTATACGCGGATTGCCGCCGTACTCCTCGACATTCCGATCATCGTGGATTATTCGGATCTGACCATTAACGGGAACACAGCTCAGCAGAATATTGAAATCGGGTCTGGCGAGGTGGCGGTACTGGGGATGGTGAGCGTAAGTGAATAAAAACGAATGGAGCAGCTTGCGGGGACGCGAGCTGTTTTATTATCTGCCAGCGTACTACGAGAACTCTCGGGTAATGCACTCGGACTTGGATGCCAAGGGCAGGGAGATGGATTTGCTGTATCAGGCACTGGAAGGGGCAGCCGCGCAGTTTTATGTTCGAACAGCTACTTGGGGGCTGGGCCGCTGGGAGTTCGAATTGGGTATTCCCACTGATCCGGCAAAGCCTTTGGAGCAAAGGCGCGCCGTGGTGGAATCCAAGCTGCGCGGAGCGGGCCAATTCTCCGGGGCTCTCGTCAAAAACGTGGCCGAAGCCTATGACGGTGGAAAGGTTGAAGTATCGTTTCAGCCGGAAGAATGGGGCTTTACGGTCAAATTTATCGATACCGTCGGCATTCCACTGAATCTCGAAGACTTGAAAGCGGCTTTGGAAGAAATCAAACCAGCCCACTTGGCGGTGAAGTATGCCTTTAACTATCTGTTGATTCGCGAAATTCATGGGGTTTTGACGTTGGCTCAAATGGAACAAATACCATTAAACAAATTTGCAGGAGGTGCTTGAGTATGGCGAGCAATACACCGAATCTGGGGCTGTTGAAGAAAGACCCGGCAACAGATGGGAACGAGACTTTTAATATTAAAACGATGCTGAATGACAACTGGGATAAGATCGATGAGGCTGTGGGGGGGATTAAGGTCAATGTACCGGATGCGAGCACGACGCAGAAAGGGATCGTGCAGCTGTCGAATGCGACGGACGGTGAGAGGGAAGATGTGGCGGCTACGGAGAGGGCGGTGAAGGCGGCCGAAGAGAAAGCTAAATCCTACGTGGATGAGAAACCATGGCAGAAGGCAAAGCTCACACACGATTTAGGGGTATCTATTAACATATCGAATAAGGATCTAAATACGGTTGTTACTGTTGGCTTTTACTCCGGCGAAAACTTAACAAACGCACCTTTTAAGCAAACGGGTAGTTGGTATCATGTCAGAGTGGAAGCCATGGCTGAAGGGTATGTTGTACAGACCGCATCTGAGCTAAACAGCACAACGCCATCTCTTTATATGCGTATATGCGTCAACGGAACCTGGGGCACGTGGTCGCAAGATGTTTTTCAATCTGGCGTTGATGTAAAAAAACGGGTCGTGGACACGATCAACGCCTCTGGAGGGAATGTGTCCGTAAATGATAGCTGGAATACGATTATCCCTGCGGTAGGAAACAAAGGCAGGATTATTGAAGTATCCAAAGTATTTAACAAGAATTATATTGCAGCGTATCAGGAAGCCGTTGCTGATCTCACGCAAACTTTTGTTTTTAATGATGGGAGTTACGATTACTCTGTAAGCGTTACCTCTGACCCATACGGAAGAAGTAGCCTCATTCGAGTATACAGAAGCGATGGCTGGATAGTGGCAAGCGCAACCAGAATAGAAAGTTACCCAATCGGGGGCGCTGCGGTAATTGATGGCAGACTGATAATAATCGCAGTAGGTTATTCAAGTAACGCCCCCAGTAATACCACATTCCTAGTGGAGGTTAACCCATTCACTCTTACTACCATACGAGCTGGAGGCATCAACAGCGGCTCTTATGGCAGGGCTACTTATGGGATGCCATTCAAGACTATTGACGGGTATTACATCGCTGTACCTGGCAGAACTGGAGGGTCCCCATTCGCTGTAACTTTTAGCTTCTTTAATTTGAGCACACTGAATTTTGTATCAATGGTAACTGCTTTCTCTGACGGTGACCCTGTTTACAGAGTAGCTAATGATGGCACATATTACTATGCTAAATTCCGCGATCAGCTCCTAAAATTTAATTTGTCAACTAATTCGTTTTACACGGTAGCGACGGTACCTGTCACAGGCTTGTTTGGGTTTGTTAAAGATAAATTCAACCGAATTCTTTGTGCAGTGAGTAGTACCATTTATGCGCTAAACACATCAAATATCGCTTCTTCGCACACACCACTAATCAGTGTTCCCGGAATCATATGGGCAATGACCTTGATTGGTGATGAACTATTAGTGTTGATAACGTCGGGCGAGTTTTACAAATACAGAATAGAAAGTACAACAAGTATGCCCCGAATTGATAGCGGCAGTTACCCAATAAACCCCAATGGGTCTACTATCTACCCGTCGGCTGAATACCAAATAGGGTTTAACCAAAACGCTATATCATTGCTCCTAACTTATTCAGGTATCATTATCAATAAATTAGTTATAAGGAATTAATTTCAATAATTTGGCTTAAATCAGGTGACGATAGCTGATGTGGGTGCTTAAAGAAAGGAAGTGACAATCATGACTTGTATACAAAGGACAGTGGGCTGCTGAATGTTTGGGTGGAGTTTAGTGATGATAAATGCATATAAACTCGAACAGGTTCTAGTACTATTTAATCTCAAAGAAGTCGTAGATAGCACAGTAGCTTAGCAAGTGTTCCGAAAATGGAGCGCTATATTTATGCCCTCGACTTCCTTCGAGGGCTTTTAATCTCAGGTCCGAAAGGAGGTTACCCATGACTGATATTGAAAGGGTGAATGCAATGGCAGATACGGAATCGAAACTGCTTGTCGATATTCAAATTCAATTAGCCCGGATTGAACAAACACTGCAGTCAGTCCCTGCCTTGGCAACGAATGTGGAATTCGCCCGGGACACCTCAAAAGCGGCTCTGCAGAAAGCAGAGGCTGCGTTGGATCGCTTGGACAAAATCGAAGAGGGACAAAAGTGGCTGTGGCGGACCCTTAGCGGTACGACGATTACTATTTTTATGACTGCTATCGTGACTGCAATCAAGCTATCAGGACAATAACAAAAAGGAGATGAACCAATAATGGATTGGAACACCATTTGGCAATTGATTGACCCCAAACTCATAATCGTCGTAGCGGCATGCTGGATTATCGGATTCATACTGAAAAAGACACCGAAAATCCCTGACTGGACAATCGTTTACATCGTAACGGTAGCAGCGGTAGTGCTTACGATCTGGCTCACGCGGTTTGGCCCTGAAGCAATCATTCAAGGCATACTCTCCGGAGCTTTTGCGGTATACGGCAATCAGGTGTTAAAACAATCCAGGAAAACAGGTGAGCCGCATTGAACAAAACTAACTTCATCTCAACCATCTTCCCCTGCGCCGTCTCCGACATGCAGCGAACCGGCATTCCCGCCTCACTCACGATCGCCCAAGCGATTCTCGAATCGAGCTGGGGAACGAGCGGGCTGGCGCAGCAGGCTAACAATCTGTTCGGCATCAAGGGTAAGGGGCCGGCGGGAAGCGTAGACATGCCGACGACGGAGTATGTGAAGGGTAAGCCGGTTAAGGTCAACGCTTCCTTCCGAAAATATCATTCCTGGACGGAATCGGTCGCGGATCACTCCGAGCTGCTACTTAAAGGCACCCGTGATAATCCGACCCGTTACCATGGCGTGCTTCACGCAGATTACAAAACAGCTGCCAAAGAGATCGGGAAGGGCGGTTACGCCACCGACCCGGAGTATCCTGCCAAACTGATCGCCATTATGAAAACATACAATCTGACACAGTACGATACAACGGACAAATATAAAGGAGATGGAGATTCGATGCAGGTTGCCGAGCTTCAGCAGCAGCTTCAAGTTATGCAGAAAAGGGTAGATGATTTAGAAGGGCAGATGTCCCGTTTAACAGTTAAAGACCAAATGCAAACACCGGCATGGGCCGAATCCGCGGTGCAATCTGCAACCAGCGCCGGTTTGATCGATACGCCTGTCCTTGGAAGCTACGACTTCTACCGGATGCTGGCGGTTTTGCAGCGTCTGAAACTGCTGTAGATTTCGAAGCATCTGAACGGGACAGGAGGGAATTCATGTTTTCATGTACGGCTAACGTGGCTCCAGATTATCGGTATGATTAAGACAACAACAGCCCCGTTTCATTTTTTGTGGAAGAGTCAAAGCTTCTGTGGACAATTATGATATTGAACTCCTAGGTTTCTAATTTAATTAGTGTCACATCACAAGTAGCAACAGACAAATCGAATTAGCGGAGGGGACGGAATCGATCTGAAGAAGCGCCAGCGGTCGCCTTTGTCTCCAAATTTTTACATTAGTGAAATAAAATCAAGAAATTTGGAGACAACAGCGATCGGAAGAACGATCCGTCACCGTAGCGGTCACCTTGCACGAAGTAAAGGAACTTCAACAATGCTCAATAATTAAATAATTAATTTTTCTTCTTCAAATATGAAAGGTTTTCGAATAGCATAAGAGGTAAGCATATAAATTGAATCATTTTGATTCTTTTTTATCAATATTCACTAAAGCGTTTACATGACCTTAACAATCCATTCTACACAAACCGGGGGAGAGCTATGGAAAAATACATATTGTCTTTGGACCAGGGAACAACGAGCTCGCGCGCGATTTTATTCAATAAAGCGGGAGAAATCGTCTACACCGCGCAAAAAGAGATCACGCAATATTTTCCGAATCCGGGCTGGGTGGAGCATAATGCCAACGAGATTTGGGGATCGATTCTGTCAGTCATTGCTTCGCTTCTCTCGGAGTCTGGCGTCAAGGCGGAGCAGATCGAAGGAATCGGGATCACTAACCAGCGGGAAACCACCGTCGTGTGGGACAAGGAAACGGAAGAGCCGGTATATCACGCGGTGGTATGGCAATCGCGGCAGACGAGCGGGATCTGTGAGGAATTGAAATCCAAGGGATATAACGACCTCGTACGCGAAAAAACAGGCCTTCTCATTGACCCTTATTTTTCGGGTACCAAGGTGAAATGGATTCTCGACCATGTGGAAGGCGCCCGTGAAAAAGCCGAGCAGGGCCGGCTGCTCTTCGGCACAATTGACTCCTGGCTGATCTGGAAGTTTACCGGGGGAAAGCGGCATGTGACGGACTACTCCAACGCTTCCCGTACACTGATGTACAACATCCACGAATTAACATGGGACGAGGAGCTGCTGGAGATTCTTGGCGTACCGTCATCCATGCTGCCTGAGGTGCGTCCATCCTCCGAAGTCTACGGCCACACGGTAAAGCATCACTTTTTTGGCCAGGAGATTCCGATTGCCGGAGCGGCCGGCGACCAGCAGGCGGCATTGTTTGGTCAAGCCTGCTTCGATGAGGGAATGGCGAAGAATACATATGGAACGGGCTGCTTTATGCTGAAAAATACCGGCGAAACCGCCGTACACTCCGAGCATGGCTTGCTGACTACGATCGCGTGGGGCATTAACGGACGTGTGGAATACGCGCTGGAGGGCAGTATTTTCGTGGCGGGATCCGCCGTGCAGTGGCTTCGGGACGGTCTCCGCATGCTCAAGGACTCCAAGGAAAGCGAGGATTATGCCGCGCGGGTCAGCAGTACGGACGGTGTGTATGTTGTACCTGCTTTTGTGGGTCTCGGCACTCCATACTGGGACAGCGATGTACGCGGAGCGGTTTTCGGCCTCACACGCGGCACCTCGAAGGAACATTTTATCCGGGCAGTGCTCGAGTCGCTTGCTTACCAGACCCGGGATGTGATTTCTGCGATGGAGGGGGACTCCGGCATTGAGCTGAGAACGCTGCGCGTGGACGGCGGTGCTGTGCATAACAACTTCCTGATGCAGTTCCAAAGCGACATTTTGGGTGTGCCGGTGGAAAGACCGGTCGTCAACGAAACAACGGCACTCGGTGCAGCTTATCTGGCGGGACTCGCGGTTGGTTACTGGGAGAGCCAGAAGGAAATTTCGGAGCTGTGGGCGAAGCAGCATGAATTTGAGCCGGTCATGGACGAGAACGTGCGCGAAGGATTGTATGGAGGCTGGAAAAAAGCAGTTAACGCAGCCATGGCGTTCAAGTGAAATTTTGCAAAATCCTGAAATGATAGAATAAATGCGCGCCTTTATGGCCTTTAGTGCATGCAGAGGAGATGAGCATACATGACATTCACGAACACGGAACGGGAACAGATAAAAAATGCACTGAGCGGCGAAACGTTTGACGTCCTGGTGATCGGCGGCGGGATTACGGGGGCAGGAATCGCCTTGGATGCAGCAGCCCGCGGCATGAGAGTGGCTTTGGTGGAAATGCAGGATTTTGCTGCAGGCACCTCCAGCCGGTCGACGAAGCTGGTTCACGGCGGACTGCGTTATCTGAAGCAGTTTGAGGTTGGCATGGTAGCGGAGGTCGGCAAGGAAAGAGCGATTGTGTATGAAAACGGACCGCATGTGACCACGCCGGAATGGATGCTGCTCCCGATGCATAAAGGCGGCACCTTCGGTAAGTTCAGCACGTCGATCGGACTGCGGGTGTATGATTTTCTGGCGGGTGTGAAAAAGGGTGAGCGACGCTCCATGCTCTCCATCCAGCAAACGCTAGAAAAAGAGCCGCTCATCAAAAAAGATGGCCTCAAAGGCGGCGGTTACTACGTCGAATACCGCACGGATGACGCCCGTCTTACGATTGAAGTCATGAAAGCTGCTGTAGAGCACGGGGCTACGGCCTTAAACTACACCAAAGTGGAAAACCTCATCTATAGTGACAAGAAACAGGTAAAGGGCGCCGTCGTGCGGGACTTTCTGACAGGGGATGCCTATGAAATCAAGGCGGCCAAGGTTGTCAATTCTACCGGACCATGGGTTGACCGGATTCGGGAGATGGATGACTCCAAAAAAGGTAAAACGCTCAGGTTGACCAAGGGAGTTCACCTCGTGATCAATCAGTCCCGGTTTCCGCTGCGGCAGGCGGTTTATTTTGATACTCCGGATAAAAGAATGGTGTTCGCCATCCCGCGTGATGGAAAAGCCTACGTGGGCACCACGGACACCTTTTATGACCAGAATCCGGTGCATCCGCAAATGACGGAGAGCGACCGGAGCTATATTATTGATGCCATTAATTTTATGTTCCCGGATGTGAAAATCACCGAGAAGGATATTGAATCCAGCTGGGCCGGGGTGCGTCCACTCATCTATGAGGAAGGAAAGGACCCGTCGGAGATATCCCGGAAGGACGAGATTTGGGAGTCTGACAGCGGGCTGCTGACCATTGCAGGCGGAAAGCTGACCGGATATCGGAAAATGGCAGAAACGATTGTCGATGTGTTAGCCAAAAAGCTGGGAGAATCGCAGCAGCGATCTTTCAAGCCATGCCAAACCAAGCATCTTCCTATTTCAGGCGGAGATATGGGCGGGGCCAAGGCTTTTGACGCATTTGTACAAAAAACCACGCCTATGGGCGTACAGGCAGGACTTTCGCAAGCGGAGGCGGTCAGGATCGCACGGATGTACGGGACGAACGCCTCCAAAGTGTACAAGCGCATTGCAGAGGGCAAGGACAAAGCGGGGACATTCAAGCTTCCGCTGATGCTTTATGGACAGCTGGCCTACGCATTGGATGAAGAAATGGTGGCATCTCCGGTAGATTTCTTTACTCGGCGCTCTGGCTTGACCTTGTTCAACATCGATATGGCACGAAAAATGAAGCAGCCTGTCATTGATATGATGTCCTCTTGCCTGAAGTGGAGTCCGCAAGCCCAAACGCGGTACACGATTGAATTGGAAAAGGCGCTCGTTGATGCGGTGACGCCCATCGGTGATTTAACGGTATAAGCGGGTATCGGTAAAATAGACGAAAAAGATCGTAAAATGCAAAATGAAGACCTTAAAAAGGTACTTTGTTTTGCATTTCTGCTGTTTTATGATTAATTTTGTAGAAAAATGTAGAATCCTGTCCGAATATAATTTTACATGCTGTAAAATTTTTCTTGTAACTGCTTATTTCTTGTAGTAAAGTTTTGTATTAAATAACGAAATATTTATAGTAATCGATGTTTCTGATGCTAATAAACGATTTACTTCGATCTTGATCCATCCATCTAAAGTTCTACTCACTTCGCATGCAGACAGAAGTCACTCCTTACTTCTATGACTTCACTTCACAATCATGCAGAACCTTTCGCAGACTTTTCCCGGCATAATACCTACCTTGGCTCTACCTTACCCAAAGCATGAAATGGCAGACATGATGAATGCTTTATCCGAAAATTTAAGCGTTATAATTTTGTCAAAATAAACAGAAAAGGGGATTTTATCGAAAAGACAATCTAAAAACGAATGTAACCTAAATGAGAAGCCGCTGAAGAACAGGCGGACTGTTTTTTGCACCCATTTGACCAAAGTTCAATTGTTCATCCCGAGCAACCCATTTTTAGCACAAAGGAGTTTTTGCATGGGCAAGCCAATACTCGAGATCAAGAATCTCCGGACGCATTTCTTCACAGACCGTGGGGAAATTCCGGCAGTTGACGGTGTCGATTTGTATCTGAATCCGGGTGAAGTGCTTGGTGTCGTTGGTGAATCCGGCTGCGGCAAAAGCGTGACCTCATTGTCGGTACTCAAGCTGGTTCCGAATCCGCCAGGCAAAATTGTAAGCGGATCCATACGATTCAAAGGCAAAGATATCGTTCCGCTTAGGGAATGGGAGATGCGCAAAATCCGCGGCAACTCGATTTCGATGATCTTTCAGGAACCGATGACCTCGCTTAATCCCCTGTTTACGGTGGGACAGCAGATTACGGAAACCGTCCGTCTGCACAGAGGCATCAGCAGGAAAAAGGCGCGTTCGATCACTCTCGATATGCTCAAAAAGGTCGGTATCGCAAGAGCGGAGTCCATTATCGATGAATATCCGCATCAACTGTCAGGAGGGATAAGGCAGCGGGTGATGATTGCCATGTCCATCGCCTGCAGTCCCGAAGTACTGATCGCTGATGAGCCGACCACCGCCTTGGATGTAACGATTCAGGCTCAGATTCTGGATTTGATCCGGCGGCTTAATGAAGAGCAGGGAATGGCCGTCATGATGATTACGCATGATCTGGGCGTGGTCGCTGAAATGTGCCACCGGGTAGCGGTGATGTATGCCGGTAAGGTTGTGGAGGAAGGCAGCGTGCATGACATTTTCAAAAATCCCCTTCATCCGTACACCCAGGGGTTGATTCAATCGGTTCCCCGTATGAATGAGACCAGGGAGCGTCTGTATTCCATTCCCGGAAATGTCCCGATCCTCAGCAAAAATATGCAGGGCTGCCGCTTTGCCGCAAGATGTCCGCATGTCATGCAAAGATGTTTGGAAGCGCTGCCAAATTTAACGGAGCAGGAAACCGGTCACAGCTGCAGATGCTGGCTTCATGAAACCCCGCAGGAGGATGCCGTATGAGTGAGACACTGCTTGAGGTTTCGCATCTAAAAAAGTACTTTCCTATCCGCAAAGGACTGTGGAACAAAACGCTGGGATATATAAAGGCCGTCGATGATATTTCGTTTTCCGTCCGCCGGGGCGAAACCTTCGGTCTGGTTGGTGAGTCGGGCTGTGGCAAATCCACGACCGGACGCTCGATTCTGCGGCTGATTGAACCAAGTGAGGGCAAGGTGCTCTTCGAAGGCCGGGAGATTACAGGCCTGTCCATGGAGGCCATGCGGAAGCAGCGCCGGGACATGCAGATTGTATTTCAGGACCCGTTCTCTTCGCTGGATCCGCGGCATAGCGTGCAGCGCATTCTGGAGGAGCCTCTCATCGTTCACGGTATCTCAAGCCGCAAAGAGCGGCAGGAACGGATTGAGCGGCTGATCGACGTCGTTGGCCTAACCCGGACGCATTTGCACCGTTATCCCCATCAGTTTTCGGGAGGGCAGCGGCAGCGGATCGGCATCGCCAGGGCACTGGCCCTGCAGCCTAAGCTGATTGTGGCGGATGAGCCGGTGTCCGCGCTGGATGTATCGATCCAGTCACAGGTCATTAACCTGCTGCAGGATCTGCAAAATGAGTTCAAGCTAACGTATATTTTTATCGCGCATGATCTCAGTGTGGTGAAGCATATATGTGACCGCGTTGCCGTCATGTATCTCGGGCGGATCGTGGAAATTGCGGACAAGCATCAGTTGTATGCTACACCGCAGCATCCGTACACCCAAGCGCTTCTCTCCGCAGTGCCCGAGCCTGATCCGGATTTGAAAAGGCAGCGGATTATTTTGCAGGGGGAAGTGCCGAGTCCGGCCAATGCGCCGATCGGATGCGCTTTTCATACGAGATGTCCAAAAGCCATGAAGGTGTGCAGTGAGGTCCGTCCTCAGCTTCTGGATACCGGAGGCGGGCATATGACGGCCTGCCATTTGTATACTCCGGAGTTATCCGGCAGGCAGTAGTGATGACTTCGGTTTCATGCGGCTTATAGCCGCTGGTTGAGGCTTTGCAAATGAATGGTTCAATCGAACCTATGCAAAGTCCCGCATATAAACACTGTATCCATAATCGATCTGTAAGAAAAGAAAGGGGAAAAAACGATGAAAAGATGGACGAGCGTTTTCCTGGCACTGACGATGGTGATGGTATTTACGCTAACGGGATGCGGAAGCAAGAGCGACGGAAAGCAGGCATCCGAGACGCCGAAGACGACAGACAGCACGGAGAAGAAAGAAGATCCGAAGCCAGAGGAGAAAAAGACGCAGGATACACTCGTATTTGGACGCGGCGGGGATTCGGTAGCACTGGATCCAGCCATTGTCACGGATGGAGAGTCCTTGAAGATCGGACATCAGGTGTTCGACTCGCTGCTGGAATATAAGGAAGGGGAAACGGAAGTTCAGCCGGCACTCGCAGAGAGCTGGGAAGTATCCCCTGATGGTCTGAAGTATACGTTCAAGCTGCGCCAGGGGGTCAAGTTCCATGATGGCACGGACTTTAACGCAGAGGCCGTCGTGTTCAACTTCCAGCGCTGGAGTGATCCAAAGAGCGAATTCAAATTCGAAGGCGATTCCTTCGACTATTATGATTCCATGTTTGGTCCTGAGGGCTCCCGGGTCATTAAGGACGTGAAAGCTGTGGATACGAATACGGTAGAGTTTACGCTCGCCCAGCCGCAGGCACCATTCCTGCAAAATATCGCCATGACCTGTTTTGGCATTGGCAGTCCTGCAGCGATCAAGGAGAAAAAAGAGAACTTTAAAAGCGAGCCGGTTGGCACAGGCCCATTTGTATTTAAAGAATGGAAGCGTAATGATTCCATCACTTTGGATAAGAATCCGAACTACTGGAAGCAAGGGCTTCCGAAGCTGAACAAGGTTATCGTACGTTCCATTCCGGACAACTCCGCACGCTTTAATGCGCTGCAAAATGGAGAAATCGACCTCATGGAGGATTTGAATCCGGATGACCTGTCCGTGCTCGAAAGCAAGAGCGATCTGCAAAAAATCAACCGCCCATCCTTCAACATCGCATACCTCGGCTTTAACCTGAAGAAAAAACCGTTTGATAACGTGAAGGTTAGAGAGGCGCTCAGCCATGCGGTGAACAAACAAGGCATTGTGGATGCTTTCTTCGCAGGACAGGCTAAACCAGCCGTGAATCCAATGCCGCCTACGTTATGGGGTCATAATGACAGCATTCAGGATTATGACTATAACCTGGACACCGCGAAGCAGCTGCTTGCCGAAGCCGGATATCCGAATGGACTGCCGGATCCGGTCACATTCTATGCAATGCCGGTATCCCGTCCTTATATGCCGGATGGCAAGAAGGTGGCAGAAGCAATCCAGGCGGATTTCGAAAAGATCGGAGTCAAGGTCAACATTCAATCTCCGGAGTGGGCAACGTATCTGGATGATACGAAAGCAGGCGCCAAGGACGACATTTATATGATGGGTTGGACAGGCGATAATGGCGACCCGGATAACTTTATCTATACGCTGCTTGATAAGGATTCCATCCCAGGCAACAACCGCAGCTTCTATGTGAATGAAGACCTTCACAAAATTCTGATTGAAGCCCAGAAGGAAGTTAGCCAGGACAAGCGCGTAGAGCTGTACAAGAAGTCCCAGGAAATTATCAAAAAAGATATTCCATGGATTCCGCTTGTGCATACCACGCCAATTCTGGCCGCCAAAGCCAATCTGAAAGGGTATGTGCCGTCGCCAACAGGTACTGAAGCCTACAGCAACATTTACTTTGAATAATCGGCAGGTGAATTGCTTTGAGCTCATATGTATTGAAACGCCTGTTGATTCTGATTCCGGTCCTGATCGGAATGACCATTATCGTCTTCTCCATTATTCATGCCATTCCCGGTGATCCGGCAGAAACGATTCTCGGCCAAAAGGCCACCGAACAATCCAAGGAGGCGCTGCGCCAGCAGCTGGGGCTGAATAAGCCCTGGCTGCAGCAGTATTTTACCTACCTGGGTGATCTGGCCAAAGGTGATTTGGGAAAATCGGTCCGGACAAAGGAACCGATTGCGAAAGAGATCATGCCGTATCTTGCAGCCACGCTGGAGCTGACCTTTACGAGTATGTTATTCGCAACGTTTGTAGGGATGAATGCCGGTATTATCAGCGCATGGAGGCAAAATTCCTGGTTTGATTACATTATCATGGTGATCGCACTGATTGGGGTCTCCATGCCGATTTTTTGGCTTGGTCTGATGGAACAGTGGATATTCTCCATTAAACTGCACTGGCTCCCTTCCATTGGAAGGATGGACCAGCGCGATCCGGTGGAGTCGGTCACGAATCTGTACATCATAGATTCCATCATTGCCGGCAGATGGGATCAGCTGTGGACGGTCATGAAGCATCTGGTATTGCCAAGTATCGCGCTCGGTACCATTCCAATGGCGATCATAGCACGGATGACGCGTTCGAGCATGCTCGAGGTCATGAAATCCGATTATGTCCGCACAGCCAAAGCCAAAGGTTTATCCCAGTTTTTCGTGGTGTATAAGCATGCTCTGAAGAACGCGTCCATTCCTGTATTGACCGTCATCGGTCTGCAGACAGGTTCGCTGCTCGGCGGAGCGGTGCTGACGGAAACCATTTTCGCATGGCCGGGTGTGGGCCGTTATATTTTCGAGGCGATCAGCTCCCGTGATTATCCGGTTATCCAAAGTGGTATTCTCATTATCGCATTCATTTTTATCGTCATTAATCTGATAGTGGATCTGCTGTACGCCTTGATTGATCCGCGCATCCAGTACAAATAAGGGGGAAGAACATGGCAGAAGTTACGGTCAAACCAAACGCCGCCGCTCCAGTCATGGAGGAAGTGTCAGGCCCCTGGCGTGATGCGTGGAGGGCGTTTCGTAAAAATAAAATCGCGATGATCGGGCTCATGATTATTATTTTCTTCGTTGTGATTGCCCTGATCGCGCCGCTGATTGCCCCCTTTAATTACAAGGATCAGCAGCTGATGGACCGCCTGAAGGCACCATCCTCGGCCCATTGGTTCGGGACGGATGACCTCGGACGCGATCTGTTCAGCCGGGTATTGTATGGCGCAGGAATTTCGCTTTGGGTCGGCTTCTTTTCAGTGATCGGCTCCATTGTGGCCGGCACGGCGCTGGGAATTATTGCGGGCTACTTTGGCAAATGGGCGGATATGGTCATTTCACGACTCTTCGACATTTTGCTGGCATTCCCGAGCATCCTGCTCGCGATTGCGATTGTGGCCATTCTGGGGCCTTCGCTGCAAAATGCGCTGTACGCCATCGCAATCGTTAACATTCCGACTTACGGCCGGCTGGTCCGGGCGAAGGTGCTCAGCTTGAAGAATGAGGAGTACATCACGTCAGCAAAGGCGATTGGAATGAAAAATATGCGTATTCTCCTCAGCCATATTTTGCCGAACAGCCTGACGCCGATCATCGTGCAGGGCACGCTTGGTATTGCGACGGCGATTATCGAAGCGGCGGCCCTCGGCTTCCTTGGTCTTGGCGCCCAGCCTCCGGAGCCGGAGTGGGGCAAAATGCTGTCCGACTCCCGCCAGTTTATTCAGAAGGCGCCTTGGACGGTCGTTTTTCCGGGTGTATCGATCATGCTGACGGTGCTCGGATTCAATCTCCTCGGGGACGGCCTGCGGGATGTACTGGATCCAAGAATGAAAAATTAATATCTGTTAATGCGGCGGTCATGACCTCATTGGATGAGGTGATGGCCGTCTTTTTTGCGTCCTGATTCTCATTTACTTGGTTGGATTTGTAGATGCATGGAGGAATTGAAGGGCTGGGATGGAAGTAGGCACAGAACATCCAAATGATATTTTTTCCAAAAGGCTGTAACTTTTGTCTGTTTGAAACGTGGTTGTTATGAGGGGATTAAATGATGAAGCGCAGCACACTCGAAAGCGTGTACCGGAAATATATGCCTGAAGTGTACCGATATTTGCGGACCCTTTGCGGAGAAGAGGCTGCCGCGGAGGACTTGGTACAGGAGACCTTTTACCGCGCGTATTTGCATCTGGAAAATTACAAGGATGAGAAGATAAAGCCCTGGCTCTTCCGCGTGGCCTACAATGCTTTTATCGATATGAAACGTAAAGAAAGCCGCAGTATCACGTCGTCGGATGATTTTTTTCATAATCTGCCTGATGATGACAGGAAAGGACCCGAATCGGTCATGTTGCAAAAGGAAGCCAGGGATACGCTGCAGGATTGGATATCTAAGCTGCCTGATCTGCAGAAGCAGGCTTTGATTTTAAATGATCTGCATCAGTTTTCATACCAGGAAAGCGCGGATATTATGGGGATTACGTTGTCGCATTTTAAAATTCTGCTGTTTAGGGCCAGGCAGCAGCTAAGGAAGATCCGGGAAAGGAACGATCGGGATGAGCGATGATTTCAAACGAAGGCTGCAGGATTACCGGGATGGAAAACTGCCGGACGATGAAAAGTTAGAGCTGGAGCAGGAGCTGGAGAAGATGGAAGTCTACCAGTCCTATCTGGATAACATGCTGGACAGTGAAGAAAACAAGAAGAACACGGGGCACGGTAAGTTATCTGCTGAAGAGATGAAAATGCATAAGCGGGAAGCAAGACTGCTCCGAAGAGGGAAATGGAAGGCACGTTTTGGCACGGTATTAACACTAATCAGTTTATTTATATGGTTTACGTTCTTGTCTTCGATTGGGAGCGCGATTTACTTTTCAGCAGGAGACCCGGATCGTAATGAAGTTAATAAGGATGTGGTGGAGTCGGCTATCGCTGTCGGCTATCCTAATATTAAAGTTAATCTGAGCAGCAATGCTGGATCATATTTTAATATGAAAGCAAACGGGAAAATGATGAAACGCGTGGGGGATGAAAATCTTGAGGTAGGAGATTTCTCGGGATCATTTCTATTCAGCTGGCTGCGATTATATGATTTCTCCTGGTCAGATGCCGAAGCAACCGGAAAGGTTCTTTTTCAATATCCTGGATATAAAGCCATAGACAGCGATAGAGAATGGAAAAGGCTGGAGAAGCTGCCTGAAGGCACGGTAACGGAGGCGTATGTATCTTATAAACAGCTATATTCAACAGATGATTTTTTGAAGCTGTTCAAGGGCAAGCCGTTTGATCCACTCTGGTTTGCTGTAGACAATGGTGGCGGATCGGCAAAACGCGATTACGGAATGGTGACGAGCCCAATTGGATTTTCGGCGTATCCTATATGGCATCCTGGTGATGGGAAGGTAACGAGTAGTTCAAAACAAAAAACAGGACTCTTCACCTCAATAAGTACAACTTCAACTTCATATCCTGGTGTGGATTCCTACGGCTCAGGAGAGCTACGAAATGAGAACTTTATCAATACCCTGCGCATTCTGGAAAAGCATAAATTAGCGGCGAGAAGTTTGATTCCTTTTGTGGATATAAGTGATACTCTTAATTATGTGGAAAAGAACGGGGTTAAAATCTATGGAGCCGTAGTGACCGGCCCTACCAAAGAAATTCTAAAGCTGAAGAATGACCCTGCCGTGTCCGGTATTCACATTGGAAAAGTCACATTGTGGAACTGGAGCCAGGAGCAGTAATGGACTGATTGGACTGATTTTACAATCTATGTATCCATTAGCCGTCGATGCGGACCATGATAACGGTCTGAAAGGCGGTTTTTTTGTGCAGATTTATGATAAGGAAGGCAATGTTCGAATAGAAGAAGCATCACGCGTTTATAAATTTACAAGTACAGCGGGTTCGAAATGTCTTATAATGAAAAAAATAAAAAACTGGAGCCAAGGAGTGCTGTATATGAATATCAAAGAGAAAAGAGAACACCGCCAGTACCCTGAACAAACCAGACTGGATGCGTCCAGAGCTACGTATGAACGGGATTATTCAAGGCTGATTCATTCACCGACATTTCGCCGGTTGCAGGGCAAGTCTCAGGTTTTTGGCGCGGGGACCGGTGACTACTACCGCACACGCCTGACACATTCACTCGAAGTCGCGCAGATTGCCCGCGAAGCGGCCAAAAGTTTGGTGCGTGCACATCCTGAAGTTACGGAGGAGATGGCAGATAATCCTGGACTTGTGATCGATCCGGAGGTCGTGGAATGCGCGGCGATTGCCCATGATTTTGGACATCCGCCTTTTGGACATAAAGGTGAAGAAGTGCTGGATGGCATTCTGGATCAGCTTATCAAGGATAAGACGAAAGAAGCGGTTGAAGGCTTATATATGAACTCCGAGCAAATTCAGGATGTGCGCATCCGCATGCGGCATAAATATGAGCATTTTGAAGGCAACGCGCATAATTTCCGGCTGATTATGTTTTTGGAAAAACGGGAAAACGTGGACGGCCTTAATTTATCCGATGCGGTGCTGCTTGGAATTAACAAATATCCGTTTCCGGGTACGTTGAATAAGAAGGGGCTCTACCAGCATGAATGGAGTTATATTTCGGAGATCCGCCGGGACTGGGGCATTCCCTCCGATAAAAGAACGCTGGAATCGCAGCTCATGGATTTATGCGATGACATTGCCTACTCCGCGCATGACCTGGAAGATGGGATCAAGGCCGGGAAGATTGAGGTTCATGAGCATTTTCTGCATGATCCTTATATTATCCGCCTGATTATAGAGAAGATCATGACGCTGGAGGATTTTTTCTGGAAAGGCTGGGACGCGGACCGTATCCGCCTCAAAGTAGAAGAGGTCATGACCTCCTTCTTGCAGGTCTGGAATGATAAGCTGCCTTCCTGCGAGCATGATTATTCCCGGACTCGGCGCGAGGTCAAGGCCTTCTGGGTAAGTCTGTTCGTCAGTAACCTTGGGGTCATCGAAGACGGGGACTGGAAAAAGGTTACGTTTATCAAGGATAATGAAGAAAATCTCGACATGCTTCGTACCGTTAGCGTCCTGAAGAGCTTTGCCTGGGTCACCATGATCCGGGATTTGCGCGTGCAGCGTCTGCAAAAACGAAGCGAGTGGATGATTAAGCATCTCTGGGATGCTTTTCTCGATCCTGTCACATCCAAATCCATTATTCCGTCCGACTGGCTTCAGCGTTACGAGAGGGATCAGGCTAGCAGCCGCCCGATCTGGACATGGGAGCACATGGTCATCGATTATATCGCCGGCATGACGGACGCCTTTGCGGAAAAGATCTATAATGAATTGTACGGACTAAAGGTAGGTTCCATTTACGATCTGGATTAAATAGAAGATTCATAAACGTTTCGTGTGAGAGGGGCTGAAATCATGACGGGAATAAGCCTAAGCGCGCTGGATTGGTACCAAGAATAGGAGAGGTTTCCTATGAAACCGCGCTTCGGGAGGCAGTGGTGCTTGCGTCTTCGGCGGAACAGTGGGGCTATTCGCGTTATTGGGCAGCTGAGCATCATGATCTGGAGAATCTGTCCTGCGCCTCACCGGAGCTGCTCCTCGCACATATCGGAGCAAAGACTAACCGGATCCGGCTGGGGACAGGCGCTCTGCTCTTGCCTCACTATAGCCCGCTGAAGGTCGCGGAGAGCTTCCGCCTGCTGGCTGCTTTATATCCGGGACGCATGGATCTCGGGATTGGTCGCGCGCCTGGCGGCTCAGCCCATGCTTCGATGGCGCTTAGCGGTAACTTTCTGCAGAACGTGGCAGATATGCCGAAGAAAATGCGTGCCTTGATTAAGCTTCTGAATGACCGATATGTCTATGAAGAACAGCTGGTTCAGGCTAGACCTTTTCCGCAGATCCAGCCGGATTTGTGGATGCTGGGCACGAACAGCAAGAGTGCAGGTTTTGCTGCCGAGTATGGCACAGGTTATGTCTTTGGACAATTTATGAGCGAACGTGACGGAGCCGAGGTGCTGAAAACGTACCGCGAGAGCTTCCAACCTTCTGCTCTGCTGGACAAGCCGCGCATGATGGTGGCGATTGGGGTTATTTGTGCCGGGACGGAGCAGGAGGCAGAGCATCTGCTGCGGGCTGCTAAGCTGCCGGGACCAGAACGGAGCGGGCAGGGAGACCAAGAAGTACGAGGTGAATCACAAAACCGGCTTGTATACGGCACACCGGAGCAGGTAAGGGAGCGGCTCGCATTGATTGCAGACGCCTATGAATGCGATGAATTCCTTGTGTTTACGCCTGTTCAGGATTATCAGAAGCGGCTTGATTCTTATCGCATGCTAGCCTCCTGTTGTTTAGGAGATCATATATAGTTCATTTGGCCTCGGGAAAGGAACAGGTTATTCATGAAAGAACATATACAACAGGTTTTGGCAGAGGGTCAAACGGTTTATCTCTATACGTATGCCAGCCATGAGACGGAAGCGGAGCTTTGCCGTATGGAGATGCGGGCTTTATTTGGCAGCAGCGAGGAATACCGGAAGGAATCACTGCTGCTAAGTCAACAGGATATCGATCCCGACCGCAGTCCGTTCCTGTCTCTGCGTATGGATGTGCTGCTTAGCGGAAGCTCAGTGGAAGAGATTGCGGAGCATGCAGGTTTGAGACAGCTTGTTGAGGATAAAAAAACCTTCAAAGTGATATTTATCAAATCAGGTGATTTTTATCCTTATGAGGAACAGAGGGCATTTGAACGGCTCGTCGGAAGCCGCATTCAGGGAAAGGCCGATATGAGGAAGCCGGATGTTACGCTAGGGCTGATCTCTATACAGGGGACCTGGCTGCTTGGCGTATGTCACTACCCTAAGCGGGCATGGCATTCGCATATCCATAAACCGCAGAACTATTCCACGGGCCTCAGCGCCGCCACAGCCAGAACGCTGGTTAATATTATGGCACCGGATACAGAAGGTTTACGGGCGGTGGACCCTTGCTGCGGGATGGGCAATGTGCTGATTGAAGCCTTGTCCATGGGGCTGGACATCCTAGGAAGAGATATCAATCCGCTTGCCATCCGCGGAGCCAGAACGAATCTGGAGCACTACGGTTATCCTGTGGAGCTGGTTACGCTGGGGGATATGAATGAACTGGATGGTCCGTTCGATGCCGCAATTTTAGATATGCCCTATAATCTCTGCTCTGTGCTGCCAACGGAAGATCAGAGGCATATGCTGGCGAGCCTTCATCGTCTGGCGCCGCGGGCGGTGGTCGTATCCACCGAAGAAGAGGTGCGAAGCCGAATCGAAGAAGCGGGTTACCGCATCAAGGATGAATGCAAGGTATGGAAGGGTAGCTTTGTACGCCATGTGTGGCTGTGCGAGGCTTAATATAGTAAAGCCCCAGTCTCTTCTAAATGAGAGACTGGGGCTTTTATTATTAATACATCCGTTCGTAATCAACCAGATTGCGCGGCGGCTTTTGCCCTTGGGTGTAGGCTTTAACATTTTCCGTGAAAATATCAACCACCCGCTCGGTGTAACGGTCATTGCTTCCGGCAACATGCGGAGTAATAATCACCTGTTCCATCGTCCACAGCGGATTGTCTGAAGGGAGCGGTTCCTGTTCGAATACGTCCAGGCCAGCACCGCTGATTTGTCCGCTGTTCAAGGCATCAATTAGCGAAGACGTATCAACCGTCGGCCCGCGGCCGGCATTGATGAAGCATGCGCCTTTTTTGGCTGCCTTCCAGGCTGCGGCGTCAAACATATGATGAGTTTCCTCCGTTAGAGGCAGTACATTCACGATGTAATCACCTTGCCCAAGAGCCTCATGCAAGCCATTCATCGTAAGCATCTGATCTACGTTCGGCTCCGGTTTATCCGAGCGTCTGACCCCAATAACATGCATGCCGAAGGCCTTGGCCAGTCGGGCAGTTTCGCGGCCGATTTCCCCCACGCCGACGATAACCAATGTTTTGCCGTTTATCTCGCCCAGCGTACTGTGTCCAGGAACGGTCAGATCCGATTTCCAGTTCTTTTGCAGCTGATGGCGGACGGCGATATGCATCTGACGGGAGAAGGAGAGCATCATAGCAAATATGCTTTCCGAGATCGGAATGGCATGCACACCGCTGGAGTTGGTGAGCAGGATGCCCCGATCCCTTAATCGCTCTAAAGGCAGGGTATCCACACCCGCAGACCAAGTCTGTACCCATTTCAGCTTACTATCCTCCTGCAGGGCATGTTCGGCAATCGTTTTCGACCAACCGACGATGATCTCCGCGTTCTTGATCTGCTCTGGGTCGAGCTCCTTCTTATTCTTTACAATCATTTCAAAGCCGGGGGCGGCCTGCTCGATCTGATGAATTTGTTCCGGTGTCAGGGAATGAAGACATACGATTTGTTTCATGCTTAAGCCTCCTCATTCTGTGATATGTACTTATTGATTACCTACTAGAATACCAGATTTAAACAGGCAGTGAAAAGAAGGGGAACTTTTCTATATAAAGATTTTATCACGAAAGGTATGTCTCCGACTTTGATCTTTACGATATAATCAGGTTACTTACATATAGATGTGGAGGCTTAGCAAGCGTATGATGCAAAATGCAGCAGGAAAGGCTACGGGACAAAGTGCGGGCCTGATTCGAAGGTTTATAGCGTATTATGGTCCACATAAAAGACTGTTTATGATCGATTTTGGCGTGCGGTGGTAGCGGGATTGCTTGAGCTGGGATTTCCGGTCGCAGTCCAGTGGGTGGTGGACAAGCTGCTGCCGGATGGAGCATGGGGAACGATTATCGCAGCGGGATGCGGCTTGCTCGCCCTCTATCTGATCAGCATGGGGCTGCAGTTTATCGTGAGCTACTGGGGGCATAAGCTGGGCATCAATATCGAATCGGATATGCGCCAGCAGGCGTTTAACCATGTGCAGAAGCAGTCGTTCAAGTATTTTGACAACACAAAAACAGGGCATTTGATGTCGCGAATGACCAATGATCTTTTTGATATCGGGGAGATGGCCCATCACGGGCCGGAAGATATGTTTATTGCCGTCATGACTTTTTTCGGAGCGTTTTGCATCATGTGGACGGTCAACTGGCAGCTTGCCCTGATCACTTTCATTATCATGCCGTTTATCGTATGGATGATTGTATTTTTTAATCAGAGGCTGAACCATGCCTCCTCGGAAATGTTCCGCAATATAGCGGAGCTGAATGCTGGCGTCGAAGATAGCGTTTCCGGGATTCGGGTCGTCAAATCCTTTGGCAACGAAAAATTTGAAATCGAGCGTTTTCGCGTAAGCAATGCCGGTTTCCGTCTCGCGAAGCTGCGCTCGTACTGGGTCATGTCTTTTAGTGTCTCGGGGATGTATATGCTGACACGACTGATCTCGTTGATCGTGCTGATCTGCGGAGCCTGGTTTGCTTATCGGAATAAGCTGACTTACGGCGAACTGGTTGCTTTTCTGCTGTACGTCAATATTTTCCTGAAGCCGATCGACAAAATCAATGCCTTGATGGAGAGCTATCCAAAGGGGATGGCAGGCTTCAAACGCTCTGTGACCTGATGGATACCGACCCTGAAATTAAGGATCAGCCGAATGCGGTGGAAGTGAAGCAGCTTCGTGGTGATATTGAATTCCGTGACGTATCATTCGGCTACGAAAATCACAGAAGGATTCTGGAGGATATCAATCTGACGGTTCAAGCCGGTGAAACGGTAGCATTGGTCGGACCCTCAGGTGCCGGAAAATCAACACTGTGCAGTCTCATCCCGCGCTTTTACGATGTGGAAGAAGGAGCCATCATGATTGATGGGCTGGATATCCGTGAAATGACCCAGCATTCGCTCCGCTCACAGATCGGTATGGTACAGCAGGATGTATTCCTGTTCAGCGGGACGATCCGTGAAAATATCGCCTACGGGGATTTGAATGCGAGCGAAGAGGATCTGCTGGATGCGGTGCAAAAAGCTCATCTGGAATCCCTCGTGGCATCACTGCCGGCTGGGCTTGATACCATTATTGGTGAGCGCGGCCTGAAGTTGTCTGGCGGACA
Source organism: Paenibacillus dokdonensis (assembly GCF_004916975.1). Classification (GTDB taxonomy): domain Bacteria; phylum Bacillota; class Bacilli; order Paenibacillales; family Paenibacillaceae; genus Paenibacillus_AQ; species Paenibacillus_AQ dokdonensis. The sequence continues at coordinate 90,972 of NZ_STGQ01000001.1, forward strand.
GCGCCAACGACTGGCCATTGCGCGCATGTTTCTCAAGAATCCTCCGATATTAATTTTGGATGAAGCGACATCTGCACTCGATACCGAGACAGAAGCAATTATCCAGGAAGCGCTGGAAATCTTGGCGGTCAACCGGACCACGCTTGTGATCGCGCATAGACTGGCTACCATCCGTAATGCTGACCGGATTATCGTCGTAACGGAAGAGGGAATCGCCGAGCATGGACGCCACGAGGAACTGCTGCAAAGCGGGGGCGTGTATGCAAGACTGCATCAAGCACAATTTGGATGAAAATGATCATTACCAAGACCGCGGGAAAGTTTTCCTGTGGTCTTATATTTTTGGAGGACATAGGCATTTTTGGGATATACTAAAATGAGGCTATTATATAGAAGGAAAATTTACGGAAAGGGGTATATTTTACATGGATAAGCAAATAAAGGAGCAGCCGATGCGGCTGTTTATAGCCATAAAATTATCTGAGGAACTAAAGTCCAAGCTGGAAGGATGGAGAGAACAATATCAGACAGAATTCGCTTTCAAAAAATGGACGCACAGGGAGGATTATCATATTACTATCCAGTTTCTGGGGGATGTAGAACCAGTCCGCTTACCTGCCATTTCGAAAAAGCTTCAGACCATAGCTCACCAATTTCATCCATTTAAACTTAAGTTTGGGAAAGCCGGTATCTTTGGTGTTGAGACCTCCCCAAAAGTGCTTTGGGCTGGAGTAATTGACTACAATCATATGCTCAATCAACTGCAGGAAGCTGTGACTAATGGAATGGAAGAGTTCGGGTTTGTGAAAGAGTCCCGTCCATATCATCCCCATATCACAATTGCCCAAAAATACACGGGAAATGAGCCTTTTCAAATGGATTCAGTGCCCTCATTACTTCCGCAAACAGCGCCCAAGGGGCAAGAAGAGGGGGAGGCCTTCTGGACTATAAACGAATTTGTACTTTTTTCCACGCATTTGCACGATCGTCCAATGTATGAGATACTAGAATCCTTCCGCATGGAAGATTAGGAGATTGAACTTTTCAAGCTTTATTTTTAGTCATATAAAAAATTCCTGCACATAAAACAATAGCTTTTCCCTTTAGCCGTATCCTGTGAACCGTAAAATTGTGCCGTCACGAAGCTGTTGATGTTGTAAAAAAGTACCCATGTTTTTCCGTTTACTCTCGTATTCGCGGATGCAGCAAGTCACCGAAAATTTTTTTGGGTTTTCAAACCCTCTGTTTTCGGTTACATAAGAAGGGAATGTGCCGGAATATAGGAGGAGAAATATGTACACTCTACGACAAAACCGCTGGATGGCTTTGCTTATCGGAGTTCTTCTAGTGTGTTTCTCTGCGATTTGTTTGCTTCTTCAAAATGAACAGGCCAATAAATTGCAGAATAAAAGCAGTATGAATCTGAATCGCTTTGATTCGATTTCTTTAAGCAAGACCGAAGTCAAGGCCGCTAAACCGGCGAATATACAGATTACGTCACAATCATCCCATAACAGACTGCCCCTGCGTCTTCAAAATGTAAATAATTTGAATCCGTGGAAAAATAAATCGAAGGTTATTTTTATCGAAAGTCTTCCTGCGAAATCGCCACAGGCAAAGACGAAGCTGGAAATTGAGCAGCTGAACGCAAAACCGAAGGTGACAAAAGTGGAGGCGACTCATCAGAAAGAGCTGAATCCTCAGCTTACTCCCCCTAAAAAATTATTCTTCAGCCGGACCAAACTGCTAAGTCCATCGGAACAGGCAAAATCGACCTGGCAGTACAATGTATCCGCTGATGATGTGCTCCTGCTGCAAAGAATTATTATGGCAGAAGCAGAAGGCGAACCGTACCAAGGCAAAGTTGCAGTAGCGAATGTTGTCTTGAACCGGCTGCGGTCAGCCAATTTTCCCAATACCATTAAAAAGGTTATATATCAAAAATATCAGTTCAGTCCTGTGGCTAACGGACGGTTTGATCGCGTGAAGCCGAACCAGGATAGTATTCATGCTGCCAATGAAGCGTTGAACGGCAAGAAGGCAGTGACGGATGATACGTATTATTTTCTTTCCCTTAAGCTGGCAGATGATCTGACAGTACATCATACACGCACATTTGAGAAGCGGATCGGAAACCACTCTTTTTACAAATAAATACCAATTAGATAGAATAGGGTTAGATTGAGGTTTTTTCTTATCAATCCGGTTCATGTTGGGTAATTTATTGTAGGAGGTGCCACATTCATGAAAATTACGTATTACGGCCATTCTTGTGTACTTGTTGAGGCTGAAGGCAGAAGTGTTATTATTGATCCCTTTTTGACGGGAAATCCCGCTTCGGGAATTTCACCAAAGGATATTCATGTGGATGCTGTACTGCTGACGCATGGACATGCGGATCATTTTGGAGACTGCATCGAGATTGCCAAGGGGAATGAATGCCCGATTATAGCTGTGTTTGAACTGGCGGAATACTGCCGGAGCCAAGGTGTTCAAACCTATGGCATGAACATCGGCGGAAGCCAGTCGTTTGACGGTTTTAAAGTGAAATATACGCTGGCCTTTCACAGCTCCTCAGTATCGGTGGGGGATTCCTGGATTTATGCAGGAGAGCCTGGAGGCATTTTGCTGACGATGGGTGGCAAGACCTTCTTCCATGCCGGGGATACAGCGTTGTTCGGTGATATGCGTTTGATTGGTGAAATGAACAAAATTGATGCTGCTGCACTCCCGATCGGAGATGCGCTGACCATGGGACCGGAGGATGCATTGCTGGCGGCCAAGTGGCTGAACGCGGAGAAAGTGCTGCCGGTACACTACAATACATTTTCGGGTATCCATCAGGATGGGCTTCTTTTCTGTGAGCGGCTCAGTCAGGAAGGGATTAAGGGATATCCACTGAAGGCGGGGGGGAGCTTCGAAATCTGAGGCTGCCCGAGCAAACACCACTCTCTATCCTGGGCATATACTATGATTGAATAGGCCTACAGGAAAGGCGGGAGCCCCGATGAACTACCGGACAAACGGAAGCGGTACAATCGCCGTTCACCACCTGCAGTATATTATTCAGGCAGAGTATCGTTCCATGATCAATGCACAGCGCCTGCTGCATCTAGCACCTCCGGAACACCGGATGCATTTCAGCAGGAGTGTGGAAGTGAAACAGAAGGAACGCCTCGCGGTCTGGACACGTTTGTATTATCATTTAACCGCTTGTTATCCCGTGTTCACCAAAGTGGAGCCGCCAAAAGATTATGTGTCAGGACTTAAAGCATCTGTCTTCGATGCGCTTGATGCCGCCGATCTCTATGCAGTACTGCTGGACCGTGCGCAGGAACCCGAGCTTCAGCGTATACTGCAGCGTGCCATGAATGGGGAGAACCGTTTGGCTGCCCGTCTGAACTTCTTGTACAGCAGCTATATGCTGGAGAATGGTGATTTGGTTAAAAGCAAAGGGCTCATCGGTGTGATAAAAAAACAGCTTCCTCCTTTTTAGGAGGGAGCTGTTTTTGCGAGTTTATAGCCTGCTGCTTCGTGAAGAAGTTTGCGGGCTCCACTGTCGTAATAATTCGTAAACCTGCTGCGCGCAATAAAATGGCTCGCTGCCTGGCTCAGGACTAACCAGAGATTTCAGCCTGCTGTTTTCCACAGACTCATATTCATGAATCAGGCGATGATGCCAGCGATCCAGGACAGCGGGGGAGTGGATCATTTCTGCACTTCCAAGCTCCACGAAGTATTGGCCGTTTTCTTCCTCCTGGCCAGGTATCACTTCGTAAAACAGCATCGGTATGCCTTTGGCCAAGCCTTCGGTGCATGTCATGCCTCCGGGCTTGGTAATGAGCAGATCGGAGACATCCATCCATTTATCGATCTGATTGGTATAGCCAAGCAGGTGGATGTTAGGATGATTGAGTACAGGACTGCTTTTCATTTTATGGAGGAGTTTTTCATTGCTTCCAGTGCATAATATCAGCTGGATCTGATCCGCCCAGGATATCAGCAGACTTATCATTTCTTTGTTAAAGGAAACGCCCCAGCCCCCGCTCATGATCAGAACCGTCGGCATACGTCTTAGTCCAAGCTCTTGAAGCAGCTGTTCCTTGTCCGCTCTTTCCCAGAAATTCGGGTGAACAGGGATGCCGGTCACTTGAATAGATGAGGAAGGAACGTTCCGGCGTAATAGCAAGTTTTTGACCCTGGTTGTAGACACCAGGTATTGATTAACTTCCTTATTAACCCATGTACCATGGACATCATAATCCGTAATTAGCGTAACGAGCGGCACGGGTATCCCCTGCCTTTTGAGGCGTGAGATCACAGCATTGGGAAAAGGATGCGTACATACGATCAAATCCGGTTTAAGCTGTTTAATGACCTGAGCCGCCTGCGTGTAAAAGAGCCGATGCAAGGCGAGCTTGGTCAGTCGGTTGAGCGATTTATTATATTGCTTGCGGTAGAGCATCCCGACCAGTTTGGGGCTGCTGCTGACCGTTTTACGGTATGCCGACAGGATTAAGGGACCCATCTTCGGATTTAAAAATTTACCGAGCTCGATGACGCGGCACTGAAGATTGGGGTCGAGCCTCTTCATCCCGGCCGCCAGTGCGTATGCTGCTTGCGTATGGCCTGTGCCGAAGCCCTCAGACAGCAGCAGCACTCTCTTTTTCCGCATGTTTTCACCCACTTTTCCTTCCTCTATCTTACAGGAGGATATGGTAAAAATCTATAAACGGCTGTCATTTCAGCAGGATGGAAAACGAGTGTGTGAAAATAAAAGAAAAGATTCTGAAAAAAATGTCTGGGAGGGGTTGCCAGCAGTCTTTGAACGTGATAAAGTATGAATTGACCATATGACCGGATTGGAAATCTGGTCAGTACAATGAATGAATAATCTAAAGAAAAGGAGGAGAAGGATATGCCTGCGGTAGATCGTCGGAAGCAAATCCTTCAAGCGGCAGCGCAGTCTTTTGCCCTGTTTGGATATAAGGCGACGACGATGGATCAGGTGGCAAAAATCGCGAACGTGGGCAAAGGGACCATCTATACATTTTTCACGAACAAGGAAGAGCTGTTTGATGAAATTTTGTACAGTGTGATCGTGGAGATGAAAGGACTTGCTGAGAGTAAAATCAGGCGGGAGCATACCTTTTTTGAGAACCTGTACAGGGTCTTGGACGCTTTGCTGGAATTCAGGGATGACCATGAGCTGTTCATCAAGCTGTCCCAAGAGGTCCGGGATGTCGGTACACTGAAAGCCAGGGAAGGGATTGCCAAGCTGGAGCGTGTAATTTTGGATTACTTGGAGAGAGAAATCACCTCTGCGCTTGACCATAGAGAAATCAAACCTTGTGATCCGCAAGTGGTTGCCATTGTTATGTTCAAGCTGTATATTGCTCTGACTTCCGATTTTAATCAGATACGGGAACCTCTGGGCAAGGAAGAAATTCATCATTATATCCAATTGTTTTTAGCAGATGGTCTGGCGGAGTCTTCCTGAAGCAGCATACACATCAAAATAGCGGGGCAGACCTTGCTTCCAAGTACGAGCAGCCTAAGAAGGCGGCCGGAAAAGGAAGTTTTTATTAGCTTCAAAATGACCAAATGATCAAAACGGTCATTTAGTATTAAGAAACAATAGAGAATATAAGGAGAGAAACATTCATGAAGTCATTATCTGTATTTTTCAAGGATATGGCTGCGACGGTCCGCAACCGGAAGCTGCTTATTTCCATGGTAGCTGTGCTCTGTATTCCGGTTATGTATGCCGGATTATTCCTGACAGCCTTCTGGGATCCTTACGGTAAAATGGATCAATTGCCAGTGGCGGTTGTTAATACGGACACCGGTGCAGAGTATGGGGACCAGTCGCTGCATGTTGGGGAAGAGCTCATTGATGAGCTGAAGAAAAGCGATGATTTTGCTTGGAAGTTTGTAAGCCGCGAGGAAGCGGAGAAGGGGATGGAGGAAGACAAGTATTATATGACGATTGTCATTCCTGAAGACTTTTCATCCAAAGCCGCGACGGTACTGGATGAGCATCCGCAGCCTTCCGAAATCATCTTCGAACCGAATGAAGGGTATAACTTCCTGGCTTCGCAAATCGGAGGAACAGCCGTAAAGGAAATCAGAACAAAAGTATCCGAGAAGGTAACCGAAGCTTATTCCAAGACATTGTTCGATCAAATCAAAACGGTATCTGATGGCTTGGGTGAAGCAGGCAGCGGTGCATCCGACATTTCAGACGGAGCTGTGAAGCTTGATGAAGGAGCTGCCAAGCTGAAAGAAAATTTGAGCAAAATGGTGGCAGGCACGGTTAAGCTGCAGGAAGGCATTCAGCCGCTTTCAAACGGAGCAGGTGACCTGCAAAAAGGCGCCTTGAGCCTGAAGGAAGGCTCAACGACTTTGGCAAGTGGTCTGGGTCAGTTGAGTTCAGCACATAAGCAGCTGGAAGACGGCGTTGTCTCCGCGCATCAGGGATCCGTACAATTGAAAGACGGGCTGACCGCGTCTGAAGCTGGCAGTGCAAAGTTGAAAGCGGGACTGCAATCCGCAGTAGACGGCAGCAGCAAGCTTCAAGCCGGGTTGGCATCGACAATGGATGGCAGCGGCAAGCTTCAGGATGGGCTGAAGCAATCGGAAGCAGGCAGCGCCAAGCTGGCCGAAAGCATGAAAGCCGCCGAAGCTGGCGGGGCTCAAGTGGCATCGGGTGCCCAAGGCGTAGCACAGGGCTTGCAGCAGTTAGCTCAGTCAAGTCCGGAGCTTGCTCAAAACCCGGCAGTGCAAAAGCTGATCGCAGCAAGCCAGACAGTAGCCAAAGGCAGTGAACAGCTGCATCAAGGACAGCAGCAGCTCAGCGAAGGAGCTTCGCAGCTGCATAAGTCTCAACAGCAGCTTTCAGGCGGAGCCTCCGATCTCCATGATGGATTGCAGCAGCTATCCGGTGGTGCGACCCAGCTCAGCGAAGGAGCAACGCAGCTGACAACAGGTGTGGATCAGCTGCATCAAGGACAGCAGCAGCTGGTTCAAGGAGCAACCCAACTCGAAGCAGGTCAATCCAAGCTGGAAGACGGAATGAAGCTGTTCGGCACGAAGCTGGCCGATGCGGCTATTGGCAGCAAGCAATTATCCAGCGGCGCAGCTCAAATATTCGATGGTTCAGGCAAGCTGAAGGGCGGTATGAGCCAGCTAGGCAGCGGCGTAACTGTCTTAGCGGATGGCTCGAAGCAGCTTGATACCGGCGCTGGCCAATTGACCGAAGGACTCGGCAAGCTGAAAGACGGTTCCGGAGAGCTGGCCTCTAAGCTGAATGAAGCAGCTAAGAAAACGGGTGAAGTTAAAGCTGGTGACGAGAACTTCCAAATGTTTGCGGAACCTGTTCACATCCAAGAGAATAAGTTCTCCAATGTACCGAATTATGGAACAGGTTTTGCGCCATACTTCCTGTCTCTAGGGTTGTTTGTGGGTGCCTTGATTAGTACTATTGTTATTCCAATGAGAGATACATCCGTGATGGGTGCTTCGGGCTTCAACCGGTTCATCAGCCGGACATTCTCCTTCGTATTGATGAGTGTGCTGCAGTCCTTATTGTCTGCTCTTGTCATCTTGTACGGATTGAAGCTTGATGTACAGAGCGTTCCGCTCTTCTATCTCTTTACATTTATCACGAGCTTGTCCTTTATGTTTATGATTCAAGCCATTGTTACCTGGCTGGATCAGCCTGGACGTTTTGTCGTCATCGTACTCTTGATCTTCCAATTGACAACCAGTGCAGGCACGTTCCCGCTGGAGCTGATTCCAGACTGGATGAAGAGCCTCAATCCGCTTCTGCCAATGACATACAGTGTCAAAGGGTTCAAAGCGGTTATATCTACCGGCGACTTCACATTGATGTGGCAGCAAGCCGCTGTACTCGGCGCCGTGGGCATCGTATTCTTGGCCCTGACGTTCGTATACTTCTCCATGAAATCGCATAAAGGTATTCTTGATCAGCAGCAAGCGCCGAGCGTGTCCGCATAATAGATACAAAGGTGAAAAAGGGGTTATCCCAAGCCATGGTGGCTTCGGGATAACCCTTTTATTTAACTGATGAAATATAAATCAGTTTTATTTCTTCTATTAGTAAAGAGGGAAATAAAATAAGGAAATATAAGCCACGGTAATGAATATTTATTCACTAAATGTATTATTTAATTGACTATACTTTAATACGGCAGTGCAAACCAATATTTATCAGGATCATAAAAACTTTAAATTGCGCAGACCCAGAGGGCAATGTTAAAATAATAAAACCAATTCTTGTTGAATAAATATCGATGATTTAGATGAATAACCTTTCCCCCATAACAACGAGGTTGTCCGCTGCTGTATGTTTACCCCATTCCCCAATTATAGTCACTGTTTTGTTCTTGTAGCCAATGCCGTCTCGCCTAGGGTTGTGTTTGTCGTACCCGGATTTAAGTCATTATTCATTCTGAAGATAGAAAGGTTGCTTTCCATGAGACATACGGTACTTCCCCCTAAACAGGGACTTTATGATCCGCAGTTTGAAAAGGATGCTTGCGGCATGGGGTTTGTTGCTCATATCAAGGGCCGGGCTTCCCATGAAATTGTCAGTCAGGCGCTGACGATGCTGGAAAATATGGAACATCGCGGCGGCCAAGGCAGTGAGCCTAATTCCGGTGACGGAGCCGGTATTATGCTGCAGATTCCACATCGTTTTTTTGCCGAAGAGGCACGAAAGCTTGGCTTTGAACTTCCGGAGCCGGGGCAATACGGAGCAGGCATGCTGTTCCTTTCCCATGATGAGGCCGTTCGTGAGGCTCATGAGAGCCGGCTGATTCAGATTATTAAGGAAGAAGGCCAGACCTTCCTCGGTTTCCGCGAAGTGCCGACCTATGATGAAATGCTGGGCAAATCGGCGAAGGAAGCGAAGCCGTATGTGCGCCAGGTATTTATTGGCCGCAGCAGCGACCTGAAAGAAGATCTCAATTTCGAACGTAAGCTGTACATTATCCGTAGACGCGTTGAGCTCGATATCCGGTATGGTGGAACGCCGGAAGGGGATACCTTCTATATTTCAAGCTTATCCTGCCGGAAAATTGTATACAAAGGCATGCTGACCACGGTACAGGTGGGTCAATTCTATCTGGATCTGCAAAACGAAACGGTGGAGACCGCGATCGCGCTGGTTCACTCCCGTTTCAGTACGAACACCTTCCCAAGCTGGGAACGTGCGCATCCATACCGTTTCATGATCCATAACGGCGAGATCAATACGCTGCGCGGTAATGTGAACTGGATGCATGCCCGCCAATCCCTATTTAAGAGCGATGTCTTCGGGGCTGATCTGAACAAAGTGAAGCCGGTTATTAATCCGGACGGCTCAGATACCGCGATGTTTGACAATACCTTTGAATTTTTGTACCTGAGCGGACGTTCCCTTCCTCATGTGGCCATGATGATGGTGCCTGAGCCGTGGAACAACGACGAGGGTATGGGTCAAACCAAAAAGGCATTTTATGAATACCACAGCACACTGATGGAGCCTTGGGACGGACCTGCCGCTATGGCATTTACGGATGGCGTGCAGATCGGAGCAATCCTTGACCGTAATGGTCTTCGGCCTTCCCGTTACTATGTGACCAAGGACGACTTGATTGTTCTGTCTTCCGAAGCGGGTGTCCTTGATATTGCTCCGGAAAATATATTGTACAAAGACCGTCTGCGTCCAGGCAAAATGCTGCTTGTCGATACCAGGGAAGGACGCATTATTTCCGATGAGGAAGTTAAAGCATTGATTGCTTCCGAACAGCCATACCGTGAATGGCTTGACGAGCATCTGGTCAATCTGGATGAGCTGCCGGATGCGCCGGAGCTTCCGAATCCGAAGCATGACAATGTAACACAGCTTCAGTTGGCCTTTGGCTATACATTCGAAGAGCTGCGTAAGGTATTGGAGCCGATGGCCTCGACCGGTATGGAAGCACTCGCCTCGATGGGCTATGATGCTCCGCTGGCTGTGCTGTCCGATAAGCCTCAGCGGCTGTACAATTACTTTAAGCAAATGTTTGCTCAGGTAACGAACCCGCCGATCGATGCGATTCGTGAAGAAATCGTTACGGCGACGGGGACAACCATTGGACCGGAGCGCAATCTGCTGCATCCGGAGCCGGAAAGCTGCCGTCAGATCCGATTGGATACGCCGATTCTTTCTAATGAGGATTTTGCAAAAATCCGTCATGTGCACCGTCCGGGCTTCAAATCTATGACGATCCCAATCTTCTTTACCGCAGCTGACGGGGCCGAAGGCCTGCGTCAGGCGCTCGATGGACTTTGCCAAGCGGCTGACCGGGTCATCCGCAAGGGCCATAACATCCTGATTCTGTCCGACCGCGGCGTGGACCGTGAAAATGCAGCTATACCAGCGCTGCTGGCCGTTTCTTGCTTGCATCATCATCTGATTCGTCAAGGAACGCGCACGAAGGTGAGCATCCTGCTCGAATCCGGTGAGCCGCGTGAAGTGCATCACTACGCGCTGCTGCTCGGTTATGGTGTCAGTGCGGTCAACCCGTACCTGGCCTTTGAAACGCTGGACGACATGATCCATCAAGGGTTGCTTCGCGGCGTAACGCATGAGAAAGCTGTGAAAAATTATATTAAAGCCTCGACCAAGAGCGTGGTTAAAATACTTTCCAAAATGGGTATTTCTACGATTCAATCCTACCGCGGCGCTCAAATCTTTGAAGCGGTTGGCTTGAAAGAGGAATTCGTAGAGCAATACTTTACACGCACGCCTTCGCGTATCGGCGGTATCGGTCTGGAAGAAGTAACGGCTGAAGCGCTTGCCCATCACGAACGTGCTTTTACAGAAAAAGACGGAAACGACAAGGTACTGGATTCCGGTGGTGAATATCAGTGGCGTAAGGACGGGGAAGAGCATCTGTTCAACCCGCAAACCATTCACTTACTGCAGCAGGCAGTCCGTACTGGAGACTACAAGATTTATAAGAAATACTCCAAGCTGGTGCAGGGTGAGAATGAGCAGAAGATGACGATCCGCTCGCTGCTGAAGCTGAAGCCGGTTGGACCTGCGATATCTATTGATGAGGTTGAACCCATCGACTCCATCATGCGCCGTTTCAAAACGGGCGCGATGTCTTTCGGTTCGATCAGTAAAGAAGCGCATGAGAGCTTGGCGATTGCGATGAACCGCATCGGTGGCAAGAGCAACACCGGTGAAGGGGGAGAGAATCCTGCCCGTTACACTCCGGATGCTAATGGTGATTCCCGCCGCAGTGCGATCAAGCAGGTTGCATCAGGCCGGTTTGGCGTAACATCCAACTACCTGGTGAATGCCGACGAAATCCAGATCAAGATGGCTCAAGGCGCGAAGCCAGGCGAAGGCGGCCAGCTGCCAGGACGCAAGGTGTACCCTTGGGTTGCCGAGGTCCGCGGATCCACGCCGGGTGTCGGTCTGATATCACCGCCGCCGCATCATGATATCTATTCCATCGAGGACTTGGCGGAATTGATTTATGATCTGAAGAATGCGAATCCACGTGCAAACATTAACGTGAAGCTGGTATCCGAAGTTGGGGTCGGCACGATAGCCGCAGGCGTAGCCAAAGGCAGAGCCGACATTATCCTGGTGAGCGGGTATGATGGTGGCACTGGCGCATCGCCGCAAAGCTCGATCCGTCATGCAGGTATGCCGTGGGAGCTGGGTCTTGCGGAAACGCATCAGACGTTGATTTTGAACAATCTGCGTGACCGTGTCGTGCTGGAGACGGACGGTAAAATGCTGAACGGCCGCGATCTGGCCGTGGCAGCGCTGCTCGGCGCAGAAGAATATGGCTTCTCTACGGCACCGCTGATTGCCCTTGGCTGCATCATGATGCGCGTATGTCAGATGGATACCTGTCCGGTGGGCGTCGCAACCCAGAATCCGGAACTGCGCAAGCATTTCATGGGGGATCCGGCGCATGTCGTGAACTTCATGAGATTTGTGGCGGAGGATCTGCGTGAATGGATGGCTGAGCTCGGATTCCGCACCATTCAGGAAATGGTCGGGCGCACCGACTGCCTGGATGCCGATGTAGTGAACACGCACTGGAAGAAGCAGGGCATCGACCTGTCCGCGCTGCTGCATATCCCGGAAATGCCGGAAGGAAGCACACGCTTCAACAGTAAAACTCAAAATCATGGTCTGGAAGAAACGCTGGATATTCGCCATCTGCTTGATTTGGCTGCCCCTGCTCTTGAGAGCGGAGCCGCTGTTCAGGGCATGCTGCCGATTACCAATGTAGACCGGGCAGTAGGCACGATTCTAGGCAGCGAGGTAACGCGGAAATATGGAGCAGCCGGACTTCCGGCAGATACCATTACCTTTACGTTTACAGGTACCGCTGGCCAGAGCTTCGGGGCATTCGTTCCGAAAGGAATGACGCTGACGGTTGTGGGCGATGCCAATGACTATACAGGCAAGGGGCTTTCCGGCGGGAAACTGATTGTGAAGCCATCGGAAAAATCGACCTTTAAGGCTGAGGAAAATATCATTATCGGTAATACTGCGTTCTACGGTGCAACAAGCGGAGAGGCCTACATCAACGGGATTGCAGGTGAACGTTTTGCAGTCCGTAACTCCGGCGCCTCGGTTGTCGTTGAAGGCGTTGGCGACCATGGCTGCGAATATATGACAGGCGGTCGCGTAGTTGTGCTTGGCGGCACAGGACGCAACTTTGCTGCCGGTATGTCCGGTGGTATCGCCTATGTATATGATCCGGAGAACACCTTCATTCAGCGCTGCAATCTGGAAATGGTGCTGCTTGAACGGGTGGAAGAAGCCGAAGAGGCAGAAGAACTGAAAGAGCTGATTCAGAAGCATGTGTCCGCTACCGGAAGCGCGATGGGGCAGAAGGTGCTGGAGGACTGGGGACAAAGCCTGCAGCAATTCGTAAGGGTTATTCCGAAGGATTACAAACGAATGACTCAGCACATCCGCAAGGTCCAAGAAAAAGGACTGACCGGAGAAGCGGCGCTGCTGGCCGCGTTTGAAGCTAACATGCGTGAGCTGGCCAGAGCCGGCAGTCATTAAGTCATAAATTTTACATGAACATGCAGGCTTGACCAAAAATGGGTTTGCGATTTTAACTCCTTATGGAGACTGAAATCGCAGGCCCATTTTTTTCGACAAAAATAGAACCGGATTTAGAAGACAAACTTTCCATCAGACGACAGCATCATAAAAGCACTTGAGATATAATAAAAAAGTCCTATCCGCCCAGGTTCTAAATGACCTGTTTTAGGGTATTCAATACAGCATTCTGATCTTATATTGTTAAATTGATGAGTGGAGCGAGGGGTATCTTCAATGAGTGATGAGAAGGAATTTGGTACCGAGGCCCGGTCCAATGGTGAGCATCAGGCACAAAAACAATTGGATATCCTGAAAGTGCTGGAACAATGCGGGATACACCCCGAAAGCTGGCACAACTACATCAAACAACAGGATCAATAGAAATAGATAGAAGTAATCAACGTACATTCAAAGATTTCAGTCCGTCTTTAGCAGAAGTTAAAAATACCTCAGCAGCTCTAAGGCCACTGAGGTATTTTTCTGTTTATTTCATGGAACGCTCCATACGAACAAAAGCAATAAACCGTTTAGCTTCTTCTTCTGTAAGACTGCGTCCGTCAACCATTAGATTAAACCGCTCCAGCAGATCCCCGTCAGAAAGCTCCAATTGATCTACAAAATCACGAACTTCCTGATCCATAACACGGTTGGACTGGTTCGTACGGCCAATCAGATAGTCTATAGTTACTTCGAATTTATCGGCAAGCTTGGTCAGAATCTCAAAATCAGGTTTGCGGCGGTTCTTTTCATAGTGGGAGAGTGCGGCTCTCGTGATGCCGATCGATTGGGCTAATTCTTCCTGAGTCCATCCTCGTTGATCCCGCAATTCTGCGATGCGATTATCATGATTCATGAATAAACCTCCTCCAATTGCCTGCATGGTTGCTCAGCAAAGGTAACGAATTGTATCAAATATAGGTCTATATGTTTAAAAAGGGATTGACTTGTTACAGTTTGTATCGTAAAGTGAACATGTAATCGATACTATTTGTATCTATGGTAAACAATATGTATCAGTAAACAGTGTAGTTCAATATTCACACTTTTATACCATAAGGCAGGGTCGAAGCAATGAATATGTTGACGGCATACGGCATACATCTGCAAATGTACATATCCATTTATCAAATTGGTGAAACTTCCGTCGTTTTAAATCGTTCCCGTCCGGTCGTTCTATGGGAAATTGAATCCAGGATGCTCGTATTCATCAGTGATTTGAATTTCCCGCTTGTGCCTGAAATACGGCTCTGCTTCGATATCATCTGTGAAGGCCAGCCCATATGCCGGACTTATGGTAAGCTGCTCTGGAAAGAGGACAGCCTGACGGAGGCCAAACAATATGGGGTTCTCCTTGAGCCCGAAGAGCACGGGGAGGTGAACATAGCAAAAAAAATAACCCGTTCCGTAATGGGCGGCAGAGTCAGCATTCAAAAGTATGATTTTTACATGGAATTCCTGAATGATAAAGGCAGCGGCCAAGTTTTTGATGTCTTTACGTAGGATTTTTGCTCAAATCCTGTAATTAAAAAGTGCAGTGCATGGGATAAAGTCATTTTACTATATTTATCAAAGGGCTGCATAGTGCTTTTGCCGGAGGTTTTGCAAAATAGCCGTATAAATCGGGAATAGGAATCTATTAAGCGAGGGATGGATCTTGAGCAGTGTGAATTTTTATGATAAACAAGCCGTTTTGGACGAACTAAAGCTCCCCCGAAAAATTCTTCTATTTAATATCACTGCCCTGTAGGTTCCTCATGAACAGTATAAATCCGTTAAAAAGTACCCTGGAGGCCGGCCGTCAGTTTGAAGCAGTTCCGCTGTTTGAAATGAAGAACCGAAATTTATTTTTGATTAGTAAACGAATACAGGATGTATGCTTTTCCCTTCTCGGGCTTTTGGTGTTGTCGCCGCTGCTGCTCTTGATTGCACTCCTGATTAAGGCTGAAGATCCTAAAGGTGCCGTTATTTTTGCTCAAACCCGGGTTGGCAAGAACGGAAAGGTATTTAAAATGTACAAATTCCGCTCTATGGTCAGTGATGCCGAGACGCTGCTCGGGAAGCTGATGGATCAGAATGAGATACGCGGAGCCATGTTTAAGATGAGAAATGACCCCAGGATTACCCGTGTGGGGCGGTTTATCCGTAAAACAAGCCTGGATGAGCTCCCTCAGCTGCTGAATGTGCTCATGGGGCATATGAGTCTGGTGGGACCAAGACCCCCGCTGCCAAGGGAGGTTGACGACTATACCTCATATGACATGATGAGACTGCTGGTCGTGCCTGGCTGCACAGGACTGTGGCAAATCAGCGGCAGAAATCATGTGGGATTTCAGGAAATGGTGGAGCTCGATCTCGAATACATACGCAATCAATCCCTTATGAAGGATATCATTATTATGTTCAAGACCGTTAAGGTACTTTTCGGAGCTGATAATGCCTACTGATTACAAGTTTCCGGTTGTGATCAACAAGGCGTGAACAGAAAGGTGGAAAATCCGATTCATGAAAAAATGGGTTGTAATCCTCACGTCTGCGTTTGTTGTCGTCGTACTGGGCGTGGCCGGATATGCAGCATATATTTATCAATCCGTGAAAACCACTGCCCATCAGATCTATGAGAGCAGGGATGCTGCAGTTCAGCCGAAGCCAGTTAGCAAGGAGGGGAATTCATCTCCGAATACGGCAGTGGCTAGTACTGGCAAGGATACGAGCGTACAGCCCGGCTCTGTCAAGACAACTGTGCAGCCCATCAATCTGGAGGAGAAGAAGCCTTTCACTGTGCTGGTCCTGGGTGTCGATCAGCGGGAAAATGATAGGGGTCGTTCAGATTCGATGATCTTCCTGACTGTCAATCCGGCGAAGCAGAGCATTCTCATGTTCAACATACCGAGGGATACACGGACGGAGATTGTCGGACATGGCACCGTGGATAAAATCAATCATGCCTATGCGTTCGGTGGCGTGAGCATGTCGGTCAAAACCGTTGAGCATTTTCTTGATTATCCCGTGAACTACTATATCAAAGTGAATATGGAAGGCTTCGCCCATTTGATTGATTCTATGGGAGGCGTGGAGGTAAACAATCCCTTTTCCTTCTATTATGAAGGGCATCAGTTTGATCAGGGGGATCTGAATTTGAATGGGGAAGAAGCGCTGCTCTATTCCCGGATGCGTTACGATGATCCACGCGGCGATATGGGCAGGAATACAAGACAGCGGCAAATTTTGAATCAGGTGATTAAAAACTCGTTGAAAATTACGAATGTGGTTAAGATAGAGTCGCTTCTGGGCGATGTGGGAGACAGCGTTAAGACGGATATTACTTTTGATGATATGAAGGCCTTTCTTACAAATTACCGCACAGATCTGAAGGAGATTGAACAGGTTGAGATTAGCGGTCAAGGAGAAAGGATTAAGGGAATCTGGTACTACTCCGTCAGCGATAAGGAACGCAGCAGAATCCATAATCTGATTAAAGAGCATTTGCAATAGAAAAAAGCTAAGCTGAACCGTCCTGGATGAATAATCCATGGCGGTTCCTTGTTTTTCGTACAGAATATCTTGACATCAATCCATGATTGTTGTAGATTTCTGGTAATGATACAATTCGTAACCCATAAATGCAGAATGATACACTTTGCGTTTGTTTCATACCAAAGGAGAGGAAGTTGGTTCTGATGAACGATCAGCAGTATGTCTATTGCTTGTGCTGTGAGAGAAAGGTGCCTGTGTCGGATACCATGGTTATTTTCCGGACGGGATATTATCGTACCATTGTTCCTTTGGGTTATTGTAAAAATTGTTATAAGCAGGGGGAAAAAGAGACAAGATTCCAGTATATGGAGCATATGCAAAAAGGATATGATACAATGAGGCGATAACCAAGCGAAAAGGAGTGAAGTGAATGCAGCATGAACCAGTGGTTCGGCTGGAGGGTGTGACGAAGAAGGTCTCTTCCAAGACATTGGTAGAAAATGTTACACTCGACATTCCGCCCGGACAGGTATTTGGGTTCCTTGGACCCAACGGTGCCGGGAAAACAACGACGATTCGGATGATGGTCGGTTTGACCTCAATCAGTCAGGGAGATATCAAAATTTGCGGATACAGCATTAAGGAGCATTTCGAGACGGCGGTTTCCAATGTCGGAGCCATTGTCGAAAATCCGGAGATGTACAAGTTTTTGACAGGATATCAGAATTTGCGCCATTTTGCCCGCATGATGACCGGCATTACCGAGGCCAGAATTCAAGAAGTGGTCGGACTTGTAGGTCTGAACAACCGGATTCACGACAAGGTGAAGACCTACTCGCTCGGGATGAGACAGCGTTTGGGGGTAGCCCAGGCCATTCTTCACCGGCCGAAGCTGCTAATTCTGGACGAGCCTACGAATGGACTGGATCCGCAAGGGATCAGGGAGCTTCGCGATTATCTGCGACTTTTATGCCATGAAGAAGGGACTACCGTTTTCGTCTCCAGCCACTTGTTATCCGAAATGGAACTGATGTGCGACAGTGTGGCGATTATACAAAATGGCCGTCTGATTGATGTGCGATCGCTCAAAGACCGCAGTGCGGATAGTCAATCGGCGGCGATAGAAACAGGATTCCTGGTGGATGATCCGAAAAAGGCGCTCTCTATCCTTGAAGGCGCGGCCCTCCAAGACAGCATGATCACCTTAAAGATTACCCGGGACGAGATTGCTGAGACGAATGCCAGACTGGTGCAGGCAGGAATCAAGGTGTATGGCATACATACCGTTACCCGTTCACTGGAAGAACAGTTCCTGGAAATGACGGGGGGTGACCAAATTGGGTAATTTTTTCAGTCTCGTACAAAATGAAAATATGAAAATCTACCGGCGCGTCCGGACTTGGGTGATGCTTGGGATTCTCGTCGTCGTTAATTTGGTGATTCCGTTGCTGTTTTCGATGGTGGACTCCGAAGGGGCAACCTCCATTTGGGACAGCGTAATCCTCAGCTCAACCTTTACATTTTTCCTGTGTACGATCTTTTCGGTGATTATTGCAGCCGACTCCGTGGCAGGCGAATTTTCCTGGGGAACCATCAAGCTGCTTCTGATCAGACCGTGGAGTCGTTCGAAAATTCTGCTGTCCAAATATGTATCGGTTATCCTGTTCAGCCTGCTCTGCACAGTTCTGCTTACAGGGGTCTCGCTTCTGGTTTCCAGTCTCTTATTCTCCGGCAGCGCGGATAGCAATATGTTCACGCCAGGGAAGAGCGGGCTTGTCTTCACACTTCAATATATTCTGTGCGACTATGTCAATTTGTTTATTACGGTCGCGATTGCCTTTATGCTGTCAACGGTATTTCGTGCCGGAGGTCTCGCGATTGGACTTGCGCTGTTCATCATGTTTACCAAAGGGATTTTTATGACTCTGTTCAGTCCTGAGCGTTATACATGGGCCAAGTATTTGATTTTCACGCATATGGACCTCACGAGTTATCTGCAGTCGGATGTGGGACCAGGAGGAATTACGCTGGGCTTCTCACTTGCTGTGCTTGCCGTGTACTATATCGTTTTTATGGCGATCTCCTGGTATGTCTTCAAGAAAAGGGATGTCGCTGCATAAAACGCTGATGGTTCAAAAAAAGCCCACCGTGGAACGGAGTGTGTTTGATTCTGCACACCCCGCTGCGGCGGGCTTTTTTCTATGCAAAATAAAGATTCCGGCAGCATGGTGCAAAATGGTCAGCCTGCTTCCGTTTCCAAAAGATGCATATCGACAGCCGGCAATGCTTCCGCTTGTTCCTTCTTCGGTTCCATTTTGCTGGAACCATTGAGAATACCGCCCTCGGCAATCACGAGGGAAGAGGCGGCGAGCACGTCTCCGAACATCTGGCCGGTCGGGGTGATCGTCAGCTTGCCTTCCGCCTGTACATCTCCATAGACTTTTCCTGCAATAACGACTTCCCTGGCGCTGATATCGGAGCGGGCAACAGCATGCTCCCCGATCGTGACGCAGGCGCGGCTTTCTATGACTCCGTTGAATTTGCCCTCAATACGCACATTAGCCTCACAGGCGAGAGCTCCTTCAACCTCGGTTCCTTTTCCGATCAGGGAATCGGTGGGCATAAACGCATTTTTGGATGCTTTGGATCTGCTCAACATAGGACCTCCTTAATACAATTCGGATTTTTCCGGACGGATATACGGGAGTGGATTCATGGGCTTATCATTCTTGACGACCTGAAAATGAAGATGTGGACCGGTACTGCGGCCGGTCGAGCCGAGGAGGGCGATCTGCTCGCCTTTGTCTACCGATTCACCCACATCCACCTGAATTTTACTGAGATGCATATACCAGGTTTGCAGCCCGTTCGGATGCTCGATGATGATATAGCGGCCGCGTGCGCCGCTTTCATCAGCTGTGACCACTTTACCGGCACCTGCCGCATAGACAGGACCACCGTTCTCGCCGGCAATATCGATACCTGCATGGAAGGCGGCTTTACCTGTAAAAGGATCTGTCCGGTATCCGAAGCTCGACGTCAGCACTTGGGATGAGGTTGGCCATAACGTGGGGTTACCTGATATCTGCGTCTGGGTTTCCTGGGCTTTTTTCAGCGTATGGGGGACCTGGCTTTCCATTGCTTTCAGCAGCTCCTGCATTTCCTGAAAGTCGTCTTTCGTCTCCTGGGCCAGATCCAGCATTTCATTCTCATGCACGGCAATGAACTCGCCCCCGACATGCTCTGAAGCATCCCAGGACAGGGAAGACGCTTTAACAGCGGAATCATCCGTGGACATGCTTGTGCTGTGTTTGTCGATAAACTGCTGCAGCTGCTGCTCGAGCTCATCCACATGCTCCATTTTCAGCTGCATATCCTTGGCCTGGGACGAAAGCTTAATAATTTCATTTTGCAGTCGCTCGATCGATTGCTCGCGGCTGTTGACCGAGCCTTGAAGCTGAAGGTTCTTCATGTTTTCGAGGTTAACCTTTTGCTCCAGCTGGGTAATCACCTGGGAGGAATGGGCCTGCATGGCAAGAACGAGACCGGACAGCGAGAGGACCGCGGCTGCGGGTACGGCCAACATCAATGGTTTGGACAGATGAATCTGCTTCACCGAATGCTGGGCATCCCGCATGACCAGCAGTGTCATACGTCGATTCGCGGTTGCACCTTTCATGGCAGCTCCTTTCTGTAGCGTCGTTATACTTGTCTTATAATCTATGTATTCGACGAACGCTCGGAACATGTCTAAAATGTTACCATTTTACGTTTGCGTCTGCCGGGCGCTCTTGAGGGTAAGTATTGAATAAAGAAGGCTTGGTTTGGTGAATGATGGATAAATAACCGATCGGCGATATTTTTCGGCAAGGAGGCTGCCCTATGGTGTGGCTGCTGTTCGCACTAATTATTTTTATTTTTCAAATCGCTACCATTTTGCTGTTCGAGTTCCATAATCCTTCCAAAACGGTTGCATGGATGTTTATTCTTTTCTGCTGCCCGATTATCGGTTTTGTAGTCTACTATTTTGTAGCTCAAGATTATAAGGCGCGCAGGAGGGTACGTACCCGGGGTTCGCGGCTGTTCCGCCAAATGCGTTCCATACTGTGGAGCCAGGCGGTGACGGTCAAGAAAATAGAAGAAATGCACAATCCCGAATTCGAGCATCAGGAGAGGCTGTTCAATCTGCTGTCACGACTATCGGAAAGCCCGATCACAGGCTGTAATACCAGTAGGGTGCTGACGGATGGGGAAGAAGCGTTTGGTGCCATGCTGAAAGCGATGGAAGCGGCGAAAAAGCATATACATATCGAGTTCTATATTTTCCGGCATGATGTCATTGGGACCCAATTTCAGGAGATCATGATCCGCAAGGCGAAGGAAGGCGTCAAGGTCCGTTTCATGTGCGATGGGCTGGGCAGTTATAAATTGAAGCGGGAGTTTGTGAACAAACTTAAGGAGGCAGGAGTGGAGTTTCACTTTTTTCTCCCACCACTGCTGGCCTTTATCGACCGGCGCATCAATTACCGGAACCACCGGAAGATCATTGTTGTGGACGGAACGACGGGATTCGTGGGCGGGATGAACGTCGGGGATGATTACCTGGGGCAATATCCTAAAATGGGTTACTGGAGAGACACGCATATGAAGATCGAAGGGGATGCCGTCTATTTTCTGCAAAACGTGTTTTTGAATGACTGGCAGCTGGCTTCAGGAGAAAAGATCGTCGATCCTGCGCTCTTTCCCGAGCATGAATGCGAAGCGGGCGAACAGATTCAGATTGTCAGCAGCGGTCCCGATCAGAACTGGAATGCGATTCAGGAGCTATGCTTCTCAGCCATTTCCGTTGCAAAAAAAAGAATCTGGATCACTTCGCCCTACTTTATTCCGGATCCGAGCATTTATGAGGGACTGAAGACAGCTGCTGTCAGCGGAGTGGATGTGCGTATTATCATTCCGTGGAGATCGGACTCAAGGCTGGTCCACCTGGCTTCGCTATCCTATGTGGAGGAGCTGCTGCTGGCCGGTGTCCAGTTCTTCCAATACCAGAAAGGTTTCATTCATGCAAAGGTGATGATCGTGGATGATATGCTGGCTTCGGTGGGTACCGCAAATATGGATATGCGCAGCTTTTTCTGTAATTTCGAGCTTACAGCCGTGTTGTTCGAACAGTCAGCGATCGACCGGCTCACTGCGGACTTTGAGGAGGATATGCGGGTCAGTCATGAAATAGTGAAGAAGGAATTTCAGGAGCGGGCATTTTTACATAAGAAAGCAGAAATGCTCTGCCGTATGCTATCTCCGCTCCTGTAGCTTCGGCCTGTCAGATACTCCTGCTCCTTCAGGAGCGGGGAGCCCACAGGATGATAGAAATGCCTACCAGGCAAAATGCAGCCCCGATCCAGTCGTACAGGTCCGGGGTGTTTTTGTCGATCCCCCAGCCCCATAGGAGGGCAAGTACAACGAAGACACCACCGTACGCTGCGTACACGCGCCCGAAAGAGGGGAAATGCTGCAGCGTGGGGATAATACCGTACAGAATCAGCACCAAAGCGCCGACCAATCCATACCACCAAGGTCTGGATTCCTTAATCCAGAGCCATACCAGGTAACCTCCGCCGATCTCTGCCAGACCAGCAGCTAAAAATAAAAATAATGCTCTCATGACAGAATATCTCCCATCTCATTAATACTTAGACAGAAACTATGATATAATAAATAAGAACATTTATCACGAAAAGACTTGATGGAGGATCTTTTATAGTGCTTTTCTTTCCTCTCATGGAACTTTCGTGTTTATATTCACACCAAATTGATAAGAATCGGGGGAATTCGATGGCTGGATCTTCTAATGCCCAAACTGCGGATAGGGCCAAACTTCCGCATGGACAGCAGCAACCGCTTAACGCACCGACTTCTAAGCTTAGGATTTTATCGCGCATCATCGCCATGCTGATCGGAGCAAGTATGGTCGCTGTCGCACTGGAAATTTTTCTGGTGAACAACAGTATTATCGATGGCGGAATTACCGGTATCTCCATTATGTTAGCCCACCTCTTTCATTTGCCGCTTGGTATTTTTCTGACCTTACTCAATATTCCTTTTCTGTTTCTCGGTTATAAGCAAATTGGTAAAACCTTTGCATTCTCAACTCTCGGAGCCGTAATTGTCATGTCCGTAGGTACGGCACTGCTTGAGCCTGTAAAACCCATTACCTTCGATCCGCTCCTTGCCGCTATTTTCGGTGGCGTGATTCTTGGAGCAGGCGTAGGCCTGGTAATTCGTGCAGGGGGATCTACAGACGGTAGTGAAATCGTCGCGATTCTGATCAATAAGAAAACTCCTTTTTCCGTTGGCGAGATCATCATGTTCATCAACGTGTTTATTCTCACCAGTGCGGGCTTTGTGTTCGGCTGGAATAATGCCATGTATTCTCTCATCGCCTATTTCATCGCTTTTAAAGTGATTGATATCACCAACGAAGGTATCGACCAATCCAAATCTGTATGGATCATCAGTGACAGATACAAAGAGATTGGCGATGCTCTGACCCAGCGTCTTGGACGCGGCGTGACTTATCTGGAGGGGGAGGGTGCCTACTCAGGTGACAGCAAAAAAGTGATTTTCGTTGTCATCACCCGCCTCGAAGAAGCAAAACTTAAGTCGATCGTCGGTGACTGGGACCCGGACGCGTTTCTTGCGGTTGGTAATATCCATGACGTTAAGGGTGGAAGGTTCAAGAAAAAGGACATTCATTAGAAGTGGGGCTCATCAAAAGGTTAGCTGTTGACCGACGCGTGCGAAACCGCTGCGGTGCGGATCATTCTTCCGATCGCTGTTGTCCCCGGATTTCTTGAATGAAGTAGTTGCAACTGTAGAAATCCGCTGACCAAGGCGAACGCTGCGCTTCTTCAGAACGATTCCGCTCCTCCGCTCCCTAGGCGTCAATCAAAAGCCAACTTCTTATTGAGCAGTGGGGTGTAGTAACAAAAGCCCGGAAGAATTCATCTTCCGGGCTTTTTGACATATAAGAATGTATACATTTACGGGGTCCCCGCAAAGTACATGGATGGACCTCGGAGGATCCCCGCATAACGGGGTTATTTGGTGTTCAAATGGCTTATAACTTGCTCTAGCGGCTGCGGTGGAAGGGCGGCGATCAGGTCACCAGTCGCTTGGAGCCGTTCTTCGATATTCAGCAGGTGAAAATCCAGCGGTGACACATTGCTCTCAACCTCATCCCAGTGGAGCGGAGTAGATACGGTAGCGCCGGGTCTGGCGCGGGGGGTGTAGGGTGCCGCAAGGGTTTTACCCTGATAATGTTGAAGGTAATCAAAATAGATTCTGTCGCCGCGGTTTTTCTTTAGACGCTCCAGCGTGAACAGATCCGGATGCTTTTCGGTGACAAACCTTCCTACAAAAAGTCCAATGACCCTAAGCTCATCGAAAGTAATCCCCTCATGGATGGGAACGATGATTTGCACGCCTGTAGCTCCCGATGTTTTGGGCACCGAATCAATTCCCAGCGAATGAAGCACATTACCGACGATGGATGCGGCTTCCATAATACGCGGCTCGACTTCCCGTGAGGGATCCAGATCGATCATCCACTCACACGGCAAGGTGCTTCCGGCGTAATGAAGGGATGGATGGAACTCGAGTGCTGCAAGATTGCCAAGCCACAGCAGCTCAGGCAGACCGTTCAGCACAATATAGTGAATGCCGTCCTGCTCGGCAGTATGCACATAAGGCGGACGCGGTTCTGGAGCATTTTTTTGATAAAAGAATTCACCGGGTACCCCATGCGGATATCGGATCGTTGTGAGCAGCCGATTCTGGCAGTAGCGCAGCAGATAAGGCGCGAGCGCAGCCAGCTTTTGCAGATACATCGCCTTGGTGATGCCCATTTCGGGCCATAGCGGCTTATCCGGATTGGTGATAGGAATGGCATGGCCTTCAATGATTATGGAGCCTTTCACGGTACGCGGCATAAAAATACCTCCGAAAAATTTGTCGATAGATGTCCCGCTTGGGACAGCCCGGTTGTTCTACCTATTTAAACCTCATCCATAGAGAGGGAGGTGCCAAAGAAATGGATGAGGACACCTGCCTGCTGGTGCTCCGGATTTTCGAAGATAAACCATTTGATGAAATCGGAGAGTTGTTGAATAAAAGCGAAGAAGCAGTCAAAAAGATATATAGCAGAACCAAAATAAAGCTCAAAAGCATGATGACGGCATCGGAGGAAGAAGGCAAATGCGTTCACCCAAACAGGATTTCGTACAGCTCGCTGAGCATATGATTGCATCTCATTGATCCAACTTACAGTCCTCTGGAGCAGAATTCACGAAGGCCTGTATGCTCGGTTGGCGCAGCGTGCCTCCGGGCGTCCATTCAAGAAAGTTCACCTTTACGACCCACTCGGGGCGGATCCATACCGCCCCTTTTTGACGTTCCGACTGATTAGTGAATGGCCTGTCCTTTAACAGCATGGTGGCAGCCTCCTCCGTAATTCTCCGCCAGTCTGCCACTGTCAGCTTGCCGGTTCCGGCATGCCCAATATAGATTAGCTTGCCTTCTTCATCATAAAGGCCGAGCAGCAGCGCGTTCACCAGACCGTCCCGGTAGGTGACGCCGCCAACCACGGCATTGAGATCGAGAATGTTTTTTCGCTTTTGCCAGCGCTTATCCTTGCCGCCGACAGCATATACGCTGTCCAAGTCTTTGATGACAATGCCCTCGAGCTGATGCTGTTTGGATATTTCATGCAGCAGGGAAATATCCGGATAGCTCGGAACAGCCTGTACCATCGGGCTTGGGATCAGAACCTGAGCCAGCAGTGCCTGACGTTCATGCAAGGGCTTATTCGTGACGGATTCCCCGTTGAAGTACAGGATATCGAATACCATATATACGATCGGGACCTGCTGCACACGGGCGCGGATTTGCTGCTCTTGTCGCAGGCTGTCCCGCTTCATCACTTGATGAAACGAAGGCACGCCATCGACCAAGGCGATAATCTCACCGTCCAGTATAAAGGAGTCCGCCTGGCAATAGGCAGCCGTGTCCATGAGCTCGGGATACTGACGTGTGCGGTTATTGCCTTTGCGGTTGATGAGCTCCGTACCCTCGCTGTCATGGTAAACCAACATGCGCACGCCATCCCACTTGATCTGAGCGATCAAGCGTCCTCCCGAAGGAAGAATATTCGTCATGATTGGCTCGAATGGTTTAACCGGACGCAGCTTCATAGGCAGGATCTCCCTGGCTTACGGTTAGGAGACGGTTTCATTTTTCTTGGCCGTCTTGCGGCGTTTCGGCTTAGGAGCTTCAGCGCCCGCGGCCTGCTTGTCATCTGCGGCTGCTGCCGTCTTGGCTTTGGGCTTGGCAGCTTTCTTAGGCTTGCCCGGATCGGTAACCACACTTGCCGGCCGGGAGGCTTCGATACTGGCCTGCAAGGCGGCCATCAGGTCGATCACATTCGTTTCCTGCTTGGCAGGCGCGATCTTGATCTCTTCACCCGTGACTTTATGCTCGATCAGCTCGAGCAGCCGCGCGCGATAATCATCGGTATATTTCCCGGGATTAAAAGACTCGGACAGCTGGTCAATCAGCATTTGGGCCATGCCGAGTTCTTTCTCATTCACGGTCACATTTTCAGGTAAGTTCGGAACCTGCGTCACCGGACGGATCTCATCGGGATAGAACATGGTTTCAATAGCAAGGCAGTTCTCCAGCACGCGAATGGCCGCGAGGGAGCTTTTGGAGCGGATGGATATTTTGGCGATGCCGATTTTACCACTCTGCTGCATAGCTTCCTTCAGAAGCTGATAAGCGTTACCGCCAGCCTGATCGGGCGCTAAGTAATATGTTTTCTGAAAATAAATGGGATCGATCTCCGTCAAATCCACAAAATCGAGGATGGCAATCGATTTATTCGCCTGATCCGTGATTTGCTCGAGTTCTTCCTTTTCAAACAGGACGAATTTTCCCTTTTCGTACTCATATCCCTTGGAAATCTCCTCCCACTCAACCTCCTTCTCGCACACCGGACATTTGCGGACATAGGACAGGGGACTGCCGCACTCCTTATGCACATATCTCATGGAGATATCTTTATCTTCCGTCGCCGAAAACATTTTGACAGGCACATGAACCAGCCCGAAGCTGATGGCGCCTTTCCAAACCGTATGCATATTCAGCCGCTCCTTTTTTATTTTTTTGTATTCATTCTATTCCTAACAGTATGCCTATTTTTTGCCCAATCTATGACATTTGAATAGAAGAAATGAAGGATGATTCGCTGTTTTTACATGCTTTTTTCCTGAAAAGGGCATGCTAAGAACAATGCAGACCATTTTTACGGGCAGGAGGCAAAAGAGAATGCGGAAAAATCAGGATGAAGACCTGCATGAGGATTTTAATAAAGCGGCGTTAAAGCGCTATGAAAAAGTGTCCAACAATATGGAAGCTGCCAGCTTTATCAATGGGAACGATGTGGATTGGGAAAGCATGACAGCACCTGAGCAGGTATCTCATGAGAGCCATATGTTTGATATCGACCGGATGGTAAATGAAGGACTTGGCGGCGGAGAAATTACGGCGGATAACGGATATATCGGTGACAGTACGACGGATTCGATGGTTCCGGAGCCGCATGACGGCGAATCAGGTGACAAGTAAACAGAGAAATCGGGTCTGGTAATTCTACTATGAATAAAAGAGAGGTTCGATGGTGATGGACGTTAAACGCGCGCTTGAGATCTATAAGGACACAACCAACATTGCTGTAAAGCTCGAAGGGGAACCCGTCTGGATTGAAAATGTGGATGAAGTGAACGGTATGGCTACCGTACAGGTGGGCGCAAGGCCGACCAACACCCAAACCGTCAATGTGGAGCGGTTGGAGGAAGGATAGATTATCATATGAAGAAGGCCCGTTGCCCATAAAAGGAGCTGACGGGCTTTTTTATGATTATAAGTCGAGGGGTTATATTATAATTTCTTCAAGATTATTCCGATTTCGATTACAATTATTGTAAGATCAGCTATTGTTGTTACCTTGGAGGAGGAGAAGGGAAGATGAACAAGAGTGAGGGGATTATTGCTTCTGGACGAACAGCGGAACTGCTGGCCTATGAACCACAGCGGGTATTGAAGCTCTTTCGGGAGGGGTTCCCGTTGAGGGCCGTAGAGCAGGAGTTCCGTGTCAGCCGGGAAGTGCATGCGTCTGGGCTTCGGGTACCCGAGCCTTTTGAGCTGAAAGAACATAACGGACGCATGGGCATTGTTTATGAAGAGGCAGACGGATTGACCATGCTGGCAGCCATTTTCCGGGATCCTGGGATTATAAAAGAGGAAGCGGGGCGCATGGCGCGGCTTCATGCGGAGATACATAAGAGAAAAGTGGATGGACTTCCCCGTCAAAAGGCTATGTTGGCCGATCAGATTACAGAGGCGCCTTTTTTAACGGAAGAAGAGAAGGGCAGGATTATTGCTAGGATAGATTTGCTGGAGGACGACTCCTTGCTCTGCCATGGAGACTATCATCCGGATAATATTATGCTGGGACATAAGGAGTGGATCATTGACTGGATGACGGCGATGAGCGGAAGTCCAGCCGCTGATGTCGCAAGAACTTTGCTTTTGCTTAGAACGGGAACACTGCCAGAAGAGCTGCCACCTCCCGTTCAGGAGCTGTTTGCCCGCATTCGGGAGCAGCTGACGGTAGAGTATTTGCAGGAATATATGAAACTAACCGATATCTCACATGAGCAGATTGAACGCTGGATGGTTCCGGTCGCTGCGGCACGCCTCGTGGAATGGATTCCGCCGCAAGAGAAGGAGCAGCTCCTGAAGCTGATTCGGGCGCAGGCGATTGCCCCTGAATAGTCTGTAAAATACTCCAAAAAAGTTGGTCACCTGAAGATTTTTCAAGGGTGGCCTGCTTGGCCTCCGTGAAAAAACTTCTTTTCTGTTTGTCGATTTTTGCGTTAAAATAAATGGGCATAACATACAATATACCCATCAAATGATGTTCATAGAGGGCGGACCATTGGTGATTTGCAAGAAACAGCCCACATTTTTATTAACCTTGGAGGAACAATGGAAGCGCGCGAATCGAACAGAGAAGCATGGAATGGCGGGGCTTACTCGGCATGGGTAAACCGCTTTGGTACGCCCGAGCAGGCAGCCGAACGGCTAAAGGACAATCCGGTCAAAAGCATTCAACATCTATACAAATATTTTGAAGAGCAGGTTCAGGGTAAAAGCATAATGAACCTGATGGGCTCCAATGGGATAAAAGGCGTTGCGTTAGCCTTACTTGGAGCCAAGGTAACCGTTGCTGATTTTTCTTATGAAAATCAGCAGTATGCAGAGGAGTTAGCCCGTGCTGCGGGGGTTGAACTGCGATATGTGTTATCGGATGTGCTGCAGCTTCCGGAAGAGGAATTTCTTTTGTCCTATGATGCGGTTTTCATGGAAAACGGAATTCTGCATTATTTTAAGGATTTGAAGCCTCTTTTTGATTGCGCAGCAAGGCTGTTGAAACCAGGAGGCAGATTGGTGGTTCAGGATTTCCATCCTATTTCTACGAAGCTCATATCCTCCTCAGGGACGACGGCGAAGATCAGAAAGCATAAAGTGACGGGAGATTATTTCAGCACATCCTTGGAGGCAAGTGACGTATCCTTTCAAAAGTATTTGAACAACGGGGAGAATAGCAGTACGAATACGGTCTATTTGCGTAAATGGACGCTCGGAGAAATTGTGACTGCCGTGGCAGAATCAGGTCTCCGTATTATGTCTCTCGAAGAAATGCCCAATCTTTCCTCTGAAGTATATGACAAGGGGATTCCCAAGACATTTACTATTGTTGCTGAGAGGATCGGTTCATAGCACAATACATGAAAAGGCGGTGCCAGCTGTAGAGCTTCGGCACCGCCTTATTTCATTGTTATACAACCCGTTCGAGCAGGGAAGTTGAGCTCAAATCGAGCTGATATCCTTTTACAAGCGTTTCTCCGTTCCGGGTATCCGTCTCATAAGCGCGCTTGAAGCCAAGACGTTCGTATAACTGTACGGCAGAGGCCATCATGTCCGATGTATGCAAATTTAGGGTGGATGCACCTAACTGAACGGATCTGCGCGCAGCCTCCTTGATCAGATCCGTGGCTATTCCTCGTCCGCGGACTGTAGGAGACACGGCAAGAAGCCGGATAATTGGCGATTGTAAGCCCATTTCAGGCTTACCATACGCGGCCTCGGAGGAGAGAAACAGCTGCACACTTCCAACAATTTCACCGTCCAGCTCGGCAACGATGCGGGCATGAGGACCGCTGCCATATACGGAGTCACGGATGGAATTACGGTATTCCTCCCAACGTGGCTCCGGAAGGTCGAAGGCATACTGCTGATAGGCTTCGAGCATGACATGCGCTATGGCCTCCTGCTCAAATTCCTCCGCATCGCGGATCATAATTTCTTGTGCTGTGGTCATCACGGTCACTCCTTTTCATCGTTTCATCAAATTTGTTTATTCAGTATAACTCCAAAAACAAAGTAAACATATAGGAATTAACAAATATTGATATCGTTATTGAAAAATTCAATTATACAGGATTGATCTAAATAATCATTGACAATAAAATTCCAACTGTATAAATTGAACTAAAGAAATGGGTGAGATTAGAATAATTTATAAGTTACTGCTTTAAAACCGTCTATTTTTATATGGATAGTATGTAATTGGGGGTGTATGTATTGAATATTGAAAATATTGAAGCTTTCGTTTACATCAATCATTATGGGAGCTTTAATAAGGCAGCAGATGTGCTCTTCTTGTCCCAGCCCACCGTTACTGCACGAATCCAGTCGCTTGAACGCGAGCTGGATTGCAGACTCTTCGACCGGTTTGGCAAACAGATCAATCTCACCGAAAAAGGCAAACAGTTTCTCCCCTATGCTCAGCAAATCCTCCAGACCTACCAAAAAGGCAAGCATCACATCCATTCCAAGCGCGCTACACCCAATGAACTGCGGATTGGCTGCACCGTGTCTGTATCGAATTACTTAATGCCTCACTTGCTTATGCGGCTGAGTGAAAGATTTACGGATATTAAATTCAAAATTACGACCGCTCCTACAGATGAGCTCGCTGCCAAGCTGTCTTCCAGGGAACTGGATCTGGCGTTTGTACGAAAACTGATGAATCCCGCATTTCAGTCCTATCCTTTCTTCGAAGATCCGATCCGTTTG
This sequence comes from Paenibacillus dokdonensis, assembly GCF_004916975.1. Lineage (GTDB taxonomy): Bacteria > Bacillota > Bacilli > Paenibacillales > Paenibacillaceae > Paenibacillus_AQ > Paenibacillus_AQ dokdonensis. The sequence continues at coordinate 121,843 of NZ_STGQ01000001.1, forward strand.
TATGTATATAAGGAGCATCCGTTAGCTGCTGCAGGGAGGGCATCAATTCGCGATATCCGCCATGAGTCACTTATTTTCTTTGAGTGCGGCTCCCTTGATTGGATGCGGATCTATCGGGTATTCGAAAGCTTGGAGCAGCCCCCTAACATCGTGTTCCAGGTGGATAACTCCGAAACGGCCAAGAAGCTTGTCATGCGCCGGGCTGGAATTTGCTTTCTCCCCGGGCTCTGTGTGCAGCAGGAAGTAGAGGCGGGCCTGCTTGTCCCCGTCGATATTACCGAAACGATGGGCATCGCCCTGCAAACCAACCTGATTACATTAAACGGAGAGCACACGGAATTCGCTGAAGCGCTGCTCGAATCGGGCGGAAGGGTACTGAATTAAGGATTTGGATATATGAATAGAAAAACTCTATTAGACGCGTGCTGTAATTCGCGGTAAAGTTAGTAACATCAAATTCATACTAAACAGATGGGAATTATCAATTTGGATCGAAAGGGGGATGAGATCATGCGTAAATCATGGACAATGGCTGCTGCATTACTGCTCACGGGGGTAATTGCCGGATGCGGATCGGGTGCCGAAAAGTCAGCCGATCAAGCCAAAGAAGGAACTGCCAATGCGTCAGCGGGAACCGTGAAAAAGATCGTGGTGGGCACAGGTACAGCCTTTCCGAAAATCTGCTTTATCGACGAGAACGGTAAGCTGACCGGCTTTGACGTGGAGCTTGTCAAGGAAATTGATAAGCGTCTTCCACAGTATGAGTTCGAGCTGCAAACCCAGGAATTCGCTAATCTCCTCCTCAGTCTGGAGACGAAGAAAATTGACTTTGTTGCACACGAGATGGAAAAAAATCCAGAACGCGAGCAAAAGTATTTATTTAATAAAGAGCCTTACGCCCACTGGAGAAACAAGATCATTGTTGGCAAGGACAATAATTCCATACAATCACTGGATGATTTGAAAGGCAAGAAGGTTTTGACCGGCGCAACAAGTGCCGAGGCTCAAATCCTGGAGAACTATAACAAGAAAAATAACAATGCCATCAACATCGTCTATCAAAGCGGCGCGGCCAAGGATTCGGTGAATCAGATTACGACCGGACGCGTGGAAGCCACGATCGGTGCAGACTTCTCACTTCCGCTGATTGACCCGCAGGGCAAGCTGAAAACAACGGGGGATGATCTCTTGGAAGCGGATATCCTCTTTGTATTCCGTAAAGATGATCCGGAGGAGCAGAAGCTGGCGGATGACATCGACGGTGCGATCAAGGAACTGAAAGCAGACGGTACGCTGGGCAATCTGAGCAAACAGTGGCTGGGTTCGGATTTCACCGCCGATTCCAAGAAATAGACTGCATGCATGACCTAGGGTAGGGAGGAGGAAGCTCATGGGGGCGCCGTTTGATTTTACTTATATATTCAGTTATTTTCCAAAGCTGTTATCGACGCTGGGAATTACGCTGCTGATCGTAGCAGGTTCGCTTCTGGTGGGGATCATCCTGGGGTTTCTCATCGCCCTTCCCCGCCTATACAGGATTCCGGTAGTGAATACGCTGGCCAGAGTGTATGTTTCTTTTTTTCGGGGAACTCCGATTTTGATCCAGCTGTTTCTATTCTACTATGGTCTTCCCGAAATCCTGAAACTGGTGCATATCGATATATCCAGAGCTCCGGTGCTGGTATTCGTCATCTTGACCTATGGCCTTCATACCGGTGCTTTTATGTCGGAAACGATCCGCGCTTCGGTAACGGCGGTGGACCGGGGACAGGTCGAGGCGGCTTATGCCATGGGCATGAAGGGGCATCAGGCATTTACCCGGATTGTGCTGCCTCAGGCGCTGGCGATAGCGGTTCCGGTCTTCTCCAATCTGGTCATTGCTCTGCTGAAGGACACGTCACTTGCCTTCACTCTTGGAGTGATGGAGATGACGGGCAAGGCGGATACACTGGGTTCTCTCACGCAGCATTTTGTTGAAGCTTATATCTCGCTTGCACTCATCTATCTGGCGGTCAGCTTTACGCTCGAGAAGCTGCTTTTGACCCTAGAACGCCGCTTGTTGAGACATGAGCAGCCTGACCCGGCAGGGCAGAGAAGGTTTCGGATTCAAAGAAAACGCTCCTATCGGCGCATGGTTGCCAGCATCGGTTCGGGCAAAGGAGGAGCTGACCTATGAAAATCGATCCATCCTTTATCTGGACGGCTTTGGTTCAGCTGCTGTCTGCAATTCCTACCACGCTTGTCATTACAGCAGTGTCTGTTACCGCCGGCTTTGTCATCGGGTTGATCACCGCGCTGCTGCGAATTTATAAAATCCCGGTACTGGGCCAGATTGCGTCCGGCTACGTCACCTTTATCCGGGGAACTCCAATGCTTACCCATCTACTCCTTATCTATTTCGGTCTGCCGATGCTGCTGGATGCATTGTCCTCACAGCTGGGATGGGGATTCAAATCATCCTCTATTCCGATGATCGGCTTCGCCTTCATATCCTTTTCAATCACAGCGGGCGCCTATATGGCAGAAGTGATCCGTTCCGGTCTGCTCGCGGTGAACCGTGGTCAGCTGGAAGCCGCTTATTCGATAGGCATGACGACACCGCAGGCGCTACGCCGAATTATTTTTCCCCAGGCGCTGGCGGTCAGCCTTCCGAATCTGTCCAATTCGGTCATCGTCTCCGGTGGTCAGCAGCAGCGTGTGGGGATTGCCCGCGCACTGGCGCTGGAGCCGGAAGTGACTCTTTTCGATGAACCGACATCGGCATTGGACCCGGAGCTGGTGGGCGAAGTGCTTGCCGTGATTCGTAAAATCGCGAAGGAAGGCATTACGATGATCGTTGTCACCCATGAAATGGGCTTTGCGCGGGATGTCGCGAACCATGTGGTATTCATGGACGGCGGCGTGATCGTGGAAGAAGGAACGCCGGCGGAACTGTTCAACAACCCCCGTGAAGAGCGGACGAAGCAGTTTTTGAAGCGGATTACACCTGAACTTAACTATAGCATTTAGGAGGCAAAGGGTATGGCGATTACAATAAGCGTTCTTGATCAAAGTCCGATCTATCCGGGAGAGACAGGAGCAGAAGCACTGGCGCGCACGGTATTGCTGGCGCAAAAATCGGAGCAGCTGGGATTCCGGCGGTTCTGGGTGTCGGAGCATCATGATTCCGAGCAGTTGGCAGGCTCCTCGCCTGAAGTATTGATCTCCTATCTGCTGGCAAAGACGGAAACGATCCGTATCGGTTCAGGAGGTGTGATGCTGCAGCATTACAGCCCATATAAGGTAGCTGAGAATTTTAACGTATTAGCTTCCTTGGCTCCAGGACGTGTGGACCTCGGGATCGGGCGTGCGCCGGGAGGTTTGCCGCGCAGTACGCAGGCGCTGCAACGCGGCATTCAGGAGTCGGCATCTTTGACGGACAAAATCGTGGAGCTGGACCAATTTGTGCATAACCGTCTGGAACCGGAACATCCACTGGCCGGGCTGAAAGCAGCGCCGCTTCCGGAGAACCCGCCTGAGCTCTATGTTCTCGGCGCCAGCGTGGGGAGCGCGGAAATTGCAGCCGGGCTGGGCCTTCCATATGTATTTTCCTTATTTATCAATGGGGATGAAGAGGTGGCGCTGGAAGCAATCCGCAGCTACCGCAATACATTTAACCCAGAACATGGCACTCAGTCACAGGTCATCATCGCGCTCGCCGTTGCTGTCGCGGATACCGAAGAGGAGGCTGCTAACCTTGCAGGGGCACAGAAGCTGGTGAAAATTCATCTGGCCAGTGGAAAGACGCTGACGCTCGGCACTCGCGAGCAGGCGGAGGAATTTGGCCGGCAGGCAAATGAGGATTATACGATTGCAGAACAGGAGCCTATTATCACGAAGGGTACCAAAGCGTCCGTGCGTGAGAAGCTTGAGGCACTTCATAAGGCATCCGGTGTGGATGAGTTCATCGTAACCAGCAATATCGCCCCATTCGAAAAACGTCTCCGGTCATTTGAACTGTTGAGTGAAGCATTGGTTGGTGCGGCAGCGGAGGTATGAGGCTTCGTTCAAAAAAAATGTGAAGGAGGATGATGTGATGACTGGTCATCAACTGGAGTCCGTATCCGAAATTGCTCATGAAAAATTCATTCAAATCCGCAGGCATTTGCATCGATATCCGGAGCTGTCGAATGAGGAATTCGAAACGACGAAGTCTATTCGCAGTTGGCTGGAGGAAGGTAATATCCGGATTCTTGATTATCCTTTGGCAACAGGCGTAATCGCTGAGGTCGGAGGTCTCCAGGAAGGCCCAGTTATTGCGCTGCGCGCGGATATCGACGCACTGCCGATCCAGGAAGAGACGGGTCTCGCCTTCGCATCAACGATTACAGGAAAAATGCATGCCTGCGGGCATGATTTTCATACCGCGGCCTTGCTTGGAACAGCGTATGCCTTGAAAGCGCGCGAGAGTGAACTGCAAGGCACCATCAGACTGATATTTCAGCCGGCTGAAGAGAAGGCCAAGGGAGCGAAGCAGGTCATTGACAGTGGAGCGCTCGAAGGGGTGCAGGCGATATTCGGCATGCACAATAAGCCGGATCTGCCTGTGGGGACGATCGGCATTAAAAGTGGTCCGCTGATGGCTGCTGCAGACGGCTTTGTCGTGGAGATTGACGGCAAAGGCTCCCATGCGGCCGTTCCTGAAGCGGGACTCGATCCGATCATAACTGCAGCCCATGTCATTACGGCACTTCAATCCATTGTGAGCCGGAATGTAAGTGCTCTGCAAAGCGCGGTGATCAGTGTGACCCAACTTCACAGCGGAACAGCCTGGAATGTTATTCCAGAAAGGGCCGTACTGGAAGGAACGATCCGGACCTTCGACGATCAGGTACGGCTGCAGGTGCTGGAGCGCTTCAGCCAAGTGGTTGAAGGAGTGAGCACTGGATTGGGTACCCGTGCCGGTGTCTGCTGGATCGAAGGCCCCCCTCCAGTCCATAACGATGAGACGCTCGCGGAGCTGGGGCGTGAGGCTGCTGCCGCTGCCGGACTGCAAGCGGTGGTACCGGTACCTTCGCCGGCCGGCGAAGACTTTGCGGTATACCAGCGAAGCATCCCGGGGCTATTCGTTTTTATGGGAACGGCGGGAACGCAGGAGTGGCATCACCCGGCCTTTACGCTCGATGAGGCTGCGATTCCGGTCAGCATCCGTTTCTTCACGGATCTGGCTGAACGCGCATTAAATCGTCTGCATCCCAGTGGGGGTGAGCGGTCATAACATCCATCAAGAGCTATGATGTCATTATCGTCGGAGCAGGCTCCATGGGGATGAGCGCCGGATATTATCTCGCCAGAGCGGGCGTGCGCACACTGCTGATTGATGCGTTTGATCCGCCGCACCAAGAGGGAAGCCATCATGGTGAACCAAGGCTGATCCGGCATGCCTATAGCGGTCATCCAGTCTATACAGACATGGCTATCCGTGCCCACCAGCTGTGGAATGAAGTGGAAGATTTAACGGAAACTCACCTGCTGGTGCAGTCAGGGGTTCTCAATATAACTGATCCGGATCTGTATTCCTTGTCCAAGCGTATCGTAGAAGCAGCCAAGCATGGGGTTCAAGCGGAAAAGCTGGATGCTGCAGAAATGCGCAGACGCTGGCCTGGCCTTGATATTCCGGAGCATTTCGAAGCCATGTATGAGCCTGCCGCCGGTTATTTGCGGAGTGAGGCGTGTATCCAGGCTTATAGGGCGCTGGCGCTGTTTCACGGAGCGGAGCTGCTGACACATACTGCGGTCACCGGCATTACGGCCCGGAAGGGCAGCGTGATTATCCACACCCGGAATGGTAAGTATCATGGGTCGTGCGCAATTCTGACCGCTGGAGCATGGTTCAGCACGCTTGCCCCGTTTGTTTCACTCCCGGTCAGAGCTGTCCGTAAAGTGGTTGGATGGTTCGAGACGAGTACTCCCGATTTTCAAACGGGAAGATTCCCCGGATTTACACTCAACACTCAGGAAGGCGGATATTACGGTTTTCCGGATATCGGAGGCGCTGGTCTTAAGATCGGCCGGCATGATGCCGGACTTGGTTGGAAGCCGGGGAACCCAGTTCTGCCCTTCGGCAGCTTACAGGAAGATGAAGGGGAGCTGCGTAGCGTACTGGAGAAGTATATGCCGGGAGCTGCTGGCCGGCTCACCAAAGGCGCAGTTTGCAAATATGAGCTTTCGCCGGATGAGGATTTCATTATAGACCGGCATCCGCAATATCCGAATATCCTTGTGGCAGGGGGGTTCTCGGGACATGGTTTCAAATTTTCGAGCGTGGTCGGCGAAATATGCTCGCAGCTTGTCATGGATGAACAGCCGCAGCATGACATCCGTCCGTTTTCGTTATCGCGTTTTGAACAGCAGGCATCACCTGAACCAAGCTTCGCATAAGGAGGAGATAACATGAGTGAGGTTAATTTAGATGCTTTTTTAAATACCCATGGACAGCTGCTGACGGCCATAGACGGACTAAGTGAGGAGCAGGTGAAGTGGAAGCAGGCGCCGGAGGTATGGAGCGTCCAGGAGGTGGTCTCACATCTCGTCGATCACAGCTTTGTCATTTCGTTTCGGATTCGCGATATCCTTGCTGCTGCAACGGCACAGCTGCCAGCCTTTAACCAGGATGCCTGGGTCAGCGGTCAACACTCGAACGAAGGACAGCTCTCGGACATCCTGGATGCCTTCCATGCGATCTTGGAATATAACAGCCTACTGGTGGGGCGTTTGAGCGAGGAAGAATTGGCGAAGACCGGTGTCAATTTTAAAGGTGAGACCGTAAGTGTCAAGACCATCATACAAGGATTTTCCAAACATGTTAAGGGGCATCTTGGTCAAATTGAACGCATTAAAGAGGCTGCTGTTGCGGTATAAAGCACGGACGGCTTAACATATCGGTTTTCCAAATTAAGCTTTCTAAATGGAGCATTTCAGATAAGGAGGATGTTAAACATGGCAAAGCCAAAACAGTTAAAGCTTGGGGCTCTCCTGCATGGAGTTGGCGGAGGAACTTCATTATGGAGGCATCCGGACAGCGATCCGGGCGCGAGTGTGAATTTTGAACTTTACAAGAGCTGGGTTCAAAAGGCCGAGGAGGGCAAGCTGGATCTCATTTTTATTGCAGACGGATTGTATATTAACGAGAAATCCATTCCCCACTTTTTGAACCGCTTCGAACCGATCACCATCCTGAGTGCGCTTGCTGCTGTCAGCAAAAACATCGGCCTTGTCGGCACCTTATCCACTTCGTACAGCGAACCGTTTACGGTCTCCCGTCAGTTCGGCTCACTTGACGTCATCAGCGGCGGCCGCGCCGGCTGGAACATTGTCACTTCTCCGCTGGAAGGCTCCGCGCTGAACTACAGTAAAAAGGAGCATCCGGAACATGACAAACGTTACCGGATCGCGACCGAGTATCTGGAAGTTGCACGCGGCTTATGGGATTCATGGGAGGATGATGCGTTTGTCCGGAATAAGGAGACAGGTGTGTTCTTTGATCCAGAGAAAATGCATGAGCTAAATCATGAGGGTGAATTTTTCTCGGTGAAAGGACCGCTGAATATCGCCAGATCCAAGCAAGGGCAGCCGGTAATTTTCCAGGCAGGCGCATCCGAGGTTGGTAAAAATTATGCTTCGAAAGAAGCGGATGCTATTTTCACGGGAGCCGAGAATCTCGAAGAAGCCATACGTTTTGCACAGGATGTGAAGGCTCGTGCCGCCGACTTTGGCCGGAATCCGAATGAAGTATTGATCTGCCCTGGCATCGGACCCATCATTGGCAGCACCGAGGAAGAAGCGGAACGCAAATATCAGGACGTTGCCAGTCTGGTGACGATTGAGAATGCGCTCAATTACCTGGGCAGATTCTTCGAGCATCATGACTTCTCGCAGTATCCGCTCGATGAACCGTTTCCGGAGCTTGGCGATCTGGGCAAAAACAGCTTCCAGAGCGGTACAGATAAAATCAAGAAGGATGCGAAGGAAAAAGGCTTAACGCTTAGACAAGTCGCAATCCAATCTGCTACGCCGCGCGGGAACTTTATCGGTACAGCGGAGCAGGTGGCAGACCGCATCCAGGAATGGTTCGAGGCCGGAGCGGCTGACGGATTCATGCTTACAGCCTCCGTGCCGCATGGGCTTGAGGATTTCGTGGATCAGGTGGTGCCTATTTTGCAGAAGCGGGGCATTTTCAGAACAGATTATGAGAGCGATACGCTGCGGGGCAATCTTGGATTATCGGTTCCGGAGAACCGTTATGCCAAGTTAGCGGTTCAACCATAAGGAGGAGATTGTGATGAGAAGAATTGCTTTAATCGTAGGAAGTCCGACACACGGGTCCCGATTATTTGGAATGACCCAATACGCTGCAGATCGTCTGGCTCGATCCGGCTTTGACATCGATTTGATTTCAGCTGCTGAACTTCCGGCTGAGGATCTTCTCCGCGCAGACTTTAACAGCCCTGTCATTCAGCAGGCACTTGCCAGCGTGGAGCAGGCAGACGCAGTCATTATTGCCAGTCCCGTTTTTAAGGCCTCGTACTCAGGCGCATTGAAGACCGTTCTCGATCTTATACCCCAAAAGGGGTTTCAAGGGAAAGTGGTGCTGCCTCTCTTTATCGGAGGGACGATTGCACATCTGCTCGCCGTGGACTATGCCTTGAAGCCAGTTGTGTCCGCGCTTGGAGGCACGAATATACTCGGAGGGGTGTTTGCTGTAGACCATTGGATCAGCCGCACGGAACATGGGGGATTTGAGCTTGCCGAGCAGCTGAAGGAGCGTTTGGACACGGCTCTGAACGAGCTTGAGCATGAACTTGAGCATTATATCCCTGTTTCCAGCAACGAGAGAGAGGAGCAGGCGGCAGTTTGAAGTCTGAAGTCTGAAGCATTCCACTTGCCATCTCTTGAACAAGACCACGATCCAGCGGGATCGCGGTTTTTGTGCTGCAAAATAAGGGTGGATCATTCTGACATTCATGACCCTATTTCATCAGAATCAATCAAAGGAGGCTCCATATCATGAAAGTGGCATTGTTCAGTTTAATGATGAATCTCCCCAATGCCGTAACTGGGGAGTCCTGGACGTCGCAGCAAAAATTTCAAAATGTCATCAACCAGGCAGTTCTCGCCGAAAAGCTTGGCTTTGATGCCTATGGTGTGGGAGAGAGGCATGGGGCTCCTTTCTTATCCTCCTCACCACCCATCGTATTGACTGCCATTGCGGCCAGAACCTCCCGCATTCGTCTGTTGACCACGGTTACGGTGCTGAGCGTCCTGGATCCGGTGCGTGTTGCCGAGGATTACGCAACTCTTGATCACCTGTCCGGGGGACGACTGGAAATGAACATCGGAAAGGGCAATGATCCACGGCATTATCCGCTCTTCGGCATTACGGAGGAAGAGCAATGGGATTCCATGGCTGAACGTTACCGGCTGTTAAAGAGGCTTTGGACGGAGGAAAACGTCAACTGGGAAGGGCGCTATCGTTCACCGCTAAACCAGGTGACAACCTTTCCAAGAACGTATCAGTCATCCATACCGATTTGGCATGGCAGCGCGTCAAGCACCCTGTCGACGGAGCTTGCGGCACAGTTTGGGGAGCCTATCTTTTCCTCGAATTCCTTTCATCCGCAGGCGAAGTACAAAGCGCTCATCGATCATTACCGTGAACGACTGGCCTATTACGGGCATGATCCGTCCCAGGCTGTAGTGGGAGCGGGCTCAGGGAGTCTTTACCTGGGAAATACGACTGAGGAGGCGATCCGCCGCTTCAAACCTTACTATCATGCGTTTAGTGCCACAGAGTCGGCTAAGCATAACCAGTCACCGTTTGTAAGTCTGGAGGATACGATCGCGAATGGTCCGGCACTGATTGGCAGTCCAGAGCAGGTCGTCGAGAAGATCCTGAACTATCACGAAGCCTTCGGCCATCAGGTGCTGAGTATCAGCGTTGACGGTCTGACGGAGACGGAGCAGCAGGAGCAGCTGCAGCGTTTTGCCGAGGAATTGCTTCCTGTCCTGAAGCGGGAAATCCCAAGCAAGGTTTGGGAAAAGCCACCCGTTATCGTAAAGGAAGAAATGCGGTAAACTAAACCATGCATTTTAAAAAGCCGCCAAACGGTTACAAGCCACAGATGTCTGCAAAGACTGTCCTGCGCTGCCGCTTGGCGGTTTTTTTATGTTGAGCGGGAACGGATAGATGCACTCTAGCTGTCGCTGGGTTACAATATTTTGTAATATAAGAATATTATTCTTCCATTGACAGAGGTAGGGTTATGAAAAAAATGATCTTGTCCATCGCCATTGTGACTGCCGGTTTGGCCTTTTTTTATATCTTTTTTATAGATGGGACCTACAGGACAGCGGTTCAGGCGATTGAAAAAGCAAGAAACTTGGATGAACCTATTGAAGTTGTCCAAGAACAAAAGAAGGGGGACGGGGATGTTGTCTTTTATCTCCGTTATATCCATCGACGCAATCCAAGACCTGTAATTTCCGTGGATTATACAAGCCGGGCTCTGATGGGCTGGAGGTGGGTTACTGGCGGCGGGCACACTATGATGGAGACAGATGAGGCTATGGCAGAGCAGGAGCGGCTGGATGCGCAGTGGTCGGTGCAGTGGTTGCCGGGTGAGGATGAAACGCCATTTCCCTTGCTCTTCGGTGCTGTCGTGAATCCGGATATTGCATCGGTGACGGTGACGGACGCCAAGACAGCAACAACGGAGACTGCGGTGATGATTGATGCCGGCAAGGATTTGAGAATATGGTACTTATTTGTTGATGAGTCACTAGGAATGGATTTTACATTACATGCGTTGTCTGCGGAGGGCGATGTGTTGAGTACGCAGCAGCTAAACGGCAAGCCTCTCCATACAGGTACTATGGCAAGGGAAGATACATTAAAATGAAAACGGAAGCGAATCTTGCGCTTTGTACTTCTCTTGTCATATGGCCCAGCCATCCGGATATGTGAACCGGCTGAACTTAATGAACGTCTTGCACAGATGGTGTCAGAGCTGGCGGAATATTACCGCTCCCATGAAAAATTGTAGAATGAATTCGAATCAGCAGGTCTCTCGGACTATCCTTGCGGGAGCGGGAGGAGACCGATATAATTAAGGACAAGTTATAGCATGGAATTGAAGCTGAAGGCGAAGGTGGGTCAAGGCATTGAAACAGGTTCAAAACGGGAAACCGTTTGTATATACCTCCCATAGTCCTCAGGATACGGAAGCACTCGCAGCGTGGCTGGCGAAAGCGGCAGGACCTGGTACCGTTATCGGTCTGGACGGAGATTTGGGAGCAGGGAAAACGGCATTTTCACAATCATTTGCCAAGCATTTAGGCGTGAAGGCGATCGTTAATAGCCCCACGTTCACGATTATTAAAGAATACGAGGGGCGGCTGCCTTTCTATCATATGGACGTGTACCGGGTGTCGCTTGAAGAGGCGGAGGACCTGGGGCTCGACGAATATTTTTACGGCAGCGGGGTAAGCCTCGTGGAATGGTCACAGATCGTGGGAGAGCTGCTGCCGGAGCCGCATCTGCATCTACAACTTGAAACCACCGGTCCAACCGAGCGGAGAATTACGGTGCAGGGTTACGGAGAGCCTTATGAAGAGTGGTGCAGAAGTCTGATACAGAATGGGGTCTTTACAGAATGAATCAACCACAATCACAGCCGCTTAAGCGGTTTTTGGCGTTGGATACGTCCACGGCATGTCTTGCTTTGGCGGTTATGGAAAATGATAAAGTACTGCATACCATTAAAGCCGCAGGGGAGCGGAATCACTCGGTTCACCTGCTGCCCCTTGTTCAAAAGGGATTGGCGGAAGCCGGTGTGGCATCAAGCGATCTGAACGGTATTGCGGTGGGCATCGGTCCCGGCTCTTATACGGGCACGCGCATTGCCGTTACGGCTGCCAAAACGCTGGCCTGGACCTGGAATATTCCGGTTGCCGGTATTTCCAGTCTGCATGCATTGGCATGGAGCGGACTTCTGAGCGCTGCGGAGAGAGGCACCGGCAAGAATTGGGTGGTTCCTTTAGTGGATGCCAGAAGAGGGCAAGCCTATACGGCACTGTTTCAGGCTAATGGGGATCACATGCCTGTCCGCCATCATGAGGATGCGATCCGCCTGATGGATCATTGGGTGGAAGAAATTGAACATCTATGGACCGAGACGCCTGAGGAAGAGAAGCCGGAGGGCATCTGGTTTGTAGGGGAGATCGGGAATCTAGAAGCTGCAGCAGAACGTCTGCGTCCGATGCTCGGGGACCGGCTTCATATTACAGGATGTGATATGGAGGGTGAACCGGTGGGACGGCTGGGAGCGCAGCATCTAATGCGTGGAGAAATCGATGACGTGCACCGTTTAGTGCCGAATTATACACAGCTGGCGGAAGCTGAGAAGCTCCTGCGGAAGCCGTGAAGGGAGTCTGTCATAACGTCATGGAGCAGGAGTTGTACTTGAATAATGAAGGCCTGACCTTCAGACAAATGGCGCTGGAGGATATTCCGGATGTAATGGTAATCGAGCATGAAGCCTTTACGCTGCCATGGACGGAGGATGCATTTCGAAACGAACTGACCCAGAACCATTTTGCACGTTATATGATTATGCAGTATCTGGGTCAGGCGGTCGGTTATGCGGGAATGTGGACTGTCATCGACGAAGCGCATGTGACCAATATCGCTATTCTGGAGGCATTCCGCGGACGCAAATGGGGGGAACGCCTTCTGCGTGAACTCATGAAAACCGCAGCTCAGCTGGGGATGCAGCGGATGACGCTTGAGGTCAGGGTCACCAATGAAGTAGCGCAAAATTTATATCGGAAGTTGGGATTTAAGCCTGCCGGGCTCCGCAAGGGTTATTATTCGGACAACCAGGAGGATGCCATGATTATGTGGGCGGATCTGCCTGAACGCGGCAGCGCTTATGGCAGTGAGGAAGGAAGCGAAGCATACTGATGAGTGAATTTCAAAATGAACATGAAACCTGCTATATACTGGCGGTGGAGACAAGCTGTGATGAGACTTCCGTTGCTGTTGTGAAGGACGGCAAGGAGGTGCTCAGCAATCTGATCGCCAGCCAGATTGAAACCCATAAAGCCTTTGGCGGTGTTGTGCCGGAGGTCGCCTCACGTAAGCATGTTGAGAATATTACGCTGATGCTGGAAGAAGCCATGAACAAGGCAGGCATCCGCCTTCAGGATATTTCGGCAGTGGCCGTCACACAGGGACCGGGCCTAGTCGGGGCTTTGCTGGTCGGCGTGGTTGCTGCTACCAGTCTGGCCATGGCGCTGAATAAGCCGCTGATCGGTACACACCATATTGCCGGGCATATTTATGCCAACCGTCTGGTGGCGGATATTGAGTATCCGTGCATGGCGCTGGTCGTTTCCGGAGGGCATACGGATCTGGTGTACATGAAGTCTGAGGGCAGCTTCGAGGTCATAGGCCGTACTCGTGACGATGCTGTGGGCGAGGCTTACGACAAAGTCGCCCGTGCTATTGGCTTTCCCTATCCAGGCGGACCGCATGTGGACCGCCTGGCACTGGAGTCAGATGAAGCGATTGATCTTCCGCGTGTGTGGCTTGAACCGGATTCTTACGACTTCAGCTTCAGCGGATTAAAATCCGCGGTACTCAATGTTGTCAATCAGCGCAAAATGCGCGGAGAATCACCGATGGAGGGGGCCATTGCCCGCGGATTCCAGGAGTCTGTCGTTGAGGTGCTTACCACGAAGGCCATCCGGGCAGTCAAGGCCTACGGCGCGAAACAGCTGCTGCTTTGCGGAGGCGTTGCCGCCAACCGGGGTTTGCGCAGAGAGCTGGACCAGCAGTGTCAAAAGGAGGGCATTCCTTTGATCATTCCACCGTTCGAGTATTGTACGGATAATGCGGCCATGATTGGTGCCGCAGCCTATTTGAAGTGGAAGGAACAAAAATTTACGGCCCTCGATATCAAGGCGATGCCGCAATTTTCGCTGGAAGACTGGTCAGTGCAGGAATAAATGATTTCCGAAAAGGGAAGCCTCTTTTTAGAATTACCTATTGACAGCATTTGCCTTAAACTTTATAATCAGTTCAAATTCCAAATGGATATGTTGTAACGCAATGAACAGGAGCAGTAGGAATCCGGGATATTAGAGAGCTGCGGGATGGTGCAACGCAGTCAAAGGAACCTGCAACTCGCCTGGAAGCGGAGCAGTGGAAATACCGGATATTCATTTTCCGGACCGGTTTTGCAACCGGATAGTATACTGCTACGGTCAGCCACCGATAAGAGGCTATTGAGGGGTTTCTTGGATTCCGCCATGGATGAAGAGGAGCAACAAGAGTGGTACCGCGAAGGTGAACAGCCTGTCGTCTCTTGAATGACAAGAGATGGCAGGCTTTTTTGTATTCCAAAACAACAATGATGATTTCATATACGAAACGCGATGAACGGGAGCAGTAAAAGGAATTCTGATCTAAAGAGAGCTGCGGGGTGGTGCGACGCAGTGACAGATCCTTCGAATCTCGCCCGGAAGCGGAGCGGTGGAAACGGAATTTTTTCCGAGTACACCGCATTACGGCTGGCCCCCGTTACAGGGATGCTCCATGATCAGAAGTATAATGATGTGGAGCTCGAGGAGGGTGTTTTCATTCCGGCAAGGACATGGAAGCACCAAAAAGAGTGGTACCGCGGAGGGTGTAAAGCCTGTCGTCTCTTGTTTACAAGAGATGGCGGGCTTTTTGGTTTGTGTGCGGACAGGGATATGACATGAACTGAAGGCATACAGCCTTGCTGCCGGCAGCAGTGGGTGGGTCAACAGGAAGCCGCAAGTCGACGTGTGGTTTCCTAAAAGAAATGTTTTTTCGGCATAGAATTAAGTAGCAGGCGGATCGGCAGTTATCGCAGCGGTCAGTAGGCTTGAAGCCAAGAATTAAGTAGTATTGCTATTCCGAACCGAATATATAAAAAAGATAATCCAAGGAGGACTTTCCCATGACCGATAAATCAAGAATTCAAATCTTCGATACCACACTGAGAGACGGAGAACAGGCGCCAGGTGCAAGCATTAAACCGGAGCAAAAGATTGCTTTGGCATCCAAGCTGATTGAGCTGGGGATCGACGTCATTGAACCTGGTTTTCCCATTTCGAGCCCGGGTGAGTTTGCCGCGGTACAGGAAATCTCACGCCGGTTCCAGCAGGTAGAGATCTGCGGCTTCGCCCGTGCGGTCAAAGGGGATATTGAATCTGCCGTTAAAGCAACCCAGGATGCTGCGCGCCGGCGTATCCATCTGTTTATTTCATCCTCGGATATTCACCTGCAGCATCAAATGCGAAAAACACGCAAGGAGGCCGTAGCCCTTGCACGCGAGATGACAGCTTACGCCAGACAATTCTCGGATGTCGTTGAATTTACGGCTATGGATGCGACACGTACACGAATCGAGGATCTGATCGAAATGGTGGAGGTCGCGATCGAAGAGGGAGCCTCGATCATCAATCTTCCGGATACGGTTGGCTACGCGCTGCCGCAGGAATATGGAGACATGTTCCGCCGTGTCCGCGATGAAGCCAGAGGAGGCAAGTCCGTTCAGTACAGCGCTCACTGCCATAATGACTTGGGTCTTGCTGTGGCTAACAGTCTGGCTGCCATTCAAAATGGAGCATCCCAGGTGGAAGTGACCGTAAACGGAATTGGCGAACGAACGGGCAATGCTGCCTTGGAGGAGCTGGTCATGGCGCTGGAGACGAGAGGCGACGCACTGGGCTATACGACAGGAATCGCAATCGAAAAGCTATATGAAACTTCCCGGATGATCAGCGGGGCTATGCATTTTCCGATGGCGTATAACAAGCCTATCGTTGGCCGCAACGCCTTCCAGCATGAATCCGGTATCCACCAGGATGGTCTGCTGAAAGACCGAAGTACTTACGAAATTATGAATCCGGAGAAAATGGGAATTCCACGCAGCATGATTATTCTGGGCAAGCATTCCGGCCGTCATGCTCTTCGTGACCGTCTGGCCCGTTATGGCATTGAAATCCAAGGTGAAGAGCTGAATCAGTTCTACAATGTATTTAAAGAAGCGGCAGATCAATTGAAAGTGGTCAGTGATAATCAGCTGCTGCAGATGGTCAGCCAATCGCTGGGCAAACCCACTCAAGTATATGAGCTGGGAGATGTTCAGGTCGTGGCGGGCAGTGCTTCCAACCGTGTGGCGGCAGTGACTCTGCGTCATCTTCATGAGAACCGGGAGACCTCGCACTCGAGCATGGGTAATGGACCGCTTGAAGCGGTTATTGCAGCGATCAGCCAAGGTATTGACGCAGAGATTACATTTGGTGATCTTGAGCTGCACTCCTTAAGCGGTGGCGAGGATGCCCATGCCGAAGCAGCGGTCAGTGTTGAACGGAAGGGAAAAACCTACCGGGGGACAGCCGTACACCATGATATTGTCATGGCAGCCGGTCTGGCGTATGTAGCAGCCTGTAACAGCGCCGTTTTGTCAGCAGAGGATGAGGGAAAGCCGCTGCAAGTTAATTAATCATAAGCAGCTTCTGCATTACGGCAGCCGTAGTGCCCGTTACTTGAGTGAAAGTACGGGCCTTTTTTTATGGGAAGATCGGGAGGTCAAGAACTGCTATTCTTACAGCATTCGACATTCTTTTTGTCAAGATGTGGACAATGTTATCCACATATTCAACCAAATTTGTGTACAAAATCATGTTTAATGCGCAATCCGTTGGTTTATAAGGGTTTTGAAAACGGGGATAGTGTTTTCATTTTCACGAAGCAAAAACTGTGGATAATGTGGATAATTTGGTGGATAAAAGTGGATGATGCAAAAAAACTTAATTTATTCAATAAAAAATGGCCCAAAGGGCCATTTTCTTGACTAAGTTATGCACTTTTTATGTGGATAAGATTGTGTACAAACATTTTCCTTTGAAATTAAAAAAGTTTTGTGAATTTGACAAAATACGTTTTCTTGATCTCAAAGACCTATATTGCAAGACCAAAGTCCGGATTAATCGCTAACGAGCGTCTCCCATTCGGCGAAGATCTCATCAAGCTGTGTTTTCTTGGCCTCTTGATCCTGCTGATGCTTTTGCAGGGCCATGTAATCCTGGAATACCTCTGGCTTAGTCATTTCAGTTTCAAGTTCAGCGATGGTGCTTTCCAGCTCTTGAATTTGTTCCTCCAATGCGGCAAGTCTGCGTTGGCGGTTTCGTTCCTCGCGTTTCGCCTGCTTGTCGGCTTCAAAGGAGTTGACGCCCGCTTTCTCGGCTGCATCGGCAGAATTCTCTGGTTTCGACACACTGCCGCCTGCAGCTTCAAGCGCCTCCTGTGTCAATTCCTCAAGTTCCTGCTTTTTGGCGGTATAATCGTCATAATTCCCCAGGAAATGCTCAACGCCTTGCGGATGAAGCTCGATGATCCGTTCGGCCATTTTATTGAGAAAATAACGGTCATGCGAGATGAACAGAAGGGTCCCCTCGTAATCAATCAGTGCGGACTCGAGCACCTCTTTGCTGTATAGATCGAGATGGTTGGTAGGTTCGTCAAGAATTAGCATGTTGGCTTCCAGCAGCATCAGCTTGGCGAGTGCGACACGCGCTTTTTCGCCGCCGCTGAGCGCAGCGATTTTTTTCAGAACATCCTCACCGCTGAACAGGAAGTTACCCAGCACAGTACGGATCCTGGCTTCTTCCATATGCGGATACTCGCTCCATAGCTCCTCCAATACCGTATTGGCGGGATTCAGGTTTGTCTGTTCCTGATCATAATAGCCAAGCTTAACCTTCGTTCCCCAATGGATCGATCCAGACTCTTGCCGGAAGCTTCCGATCAGGCATTTAAGCAGCGTCGATTTGCCGATACCGTTTGGACCGATCAGGGCAACGGTTTCTCCGCGGTGCAGATCAAATGATACCTTTGAAAACAGCCTCTTGGGAGGGGAGAAGGAAACAGCGAGATCCTTAACTTGCAGCACATCTTTACCGGTCATATATTCCACGCCAAAGGAAAAGACGGCCTTTTTCAAATCCCCCATGGGTTTGTCCAAACGATCCATCTTGTCGAGGGCTTTCCGGCGGCTTTGTGCCCGCTTGGTGGTAGAGGCCCGGACGATGTTTTTTTGTACAAAATCCTCCAGCCGTGCAATTTCATCCTGCTGTTTCTCGTACTGCTTCATTGCCGATTCAAATTCAGCAGCTTTAAGATCAATATAACGGCTGTAATTTCCGGTGTAACGCTTCGATTGGTGGCGCTCGATTTCAACGATGGTAGTCACAAGCCGATCCAGGAAGTAGCGGTCATGAGAAACGACCAGTATGGCTCCGGAATAGGACCGCAAGTAATCCTCCAGCCAGGTTAAAGTCGCAATATCAAGATGGTTGGTCGGTTCGTCCAGCATGAGCAGATCTGGAGCCAGCAGCAGGATTCGCGCCAGAGCCAGGCGTGTTTTTTGACCGCCACTGAGAGTGGATATCGGGGTATCCGGAGCAAAGCTGCCGAACCCCATGCCATGAAGGACGCTGCGAATGCGGGTCTCCATTTCGTAACCGCCATGGTCCTTGAACCAATCGGAACGGATGGCGTAACGGTCGAGCAGTTCCTGATATTTTTTCGGATTATCCATTTGGGAAGGATCCGCGATTTGCTGTTCGAGAAGACGCAGTTCTTTTTCTGTTTCAATTAAAGGGGAAAATACGTCCAGCATTTCTTCCCAGATCGTGCGGTTAGATTGAAGACCGCTGTTCTGGGCGAGATAGCCGATCGTGGTTTCCTTGGATTTATAAATTTGTCCGCCGTCATACGAGATTTCACCTGCGAGAATCTGTAGAAGGGTGGATTTGCCGGCGCCATTGACCCCAACGAGTCCGACACGCTCCCTTTCCAAAATCTGCAGATTGATTCCCTCGAGCACGGGCTCTATTCCATATAATTTTCTGATTCCACTTGCTTGAAGCAGCATGAGCTGATTAACCTCCATCTATATGGAATTGAAATCAATATAAAGAAGCTTGAATCAATTCCGTCGATATATAATGAATAAATTCTGATCACCTTAATAATCCCAGTTTACATGAAATACGAAGAATTCGCGACTTGAAGGGCAGGACTTCAGACCAATCTTGGCGAAAATGGAGCAACAGTGGTAAACTAAGAGCAAAATGAACCTGCGGGTTTTGCAAAAGTTCATGAAGCGGCTGAATACATGCTATATGTAGATCTATACGGTGTGAAGATTCCATATATGGCTCCATGATGAAAATGAAATGAAATTTATGAAAATTCGAAAGTTTACTTTTTAAGGGAAGGCAGCTGTTTTTAAACGATGAACGGCGAAAATTCCACAATTCAGGAAATAAAAGCAGAGCTTCGTACTCGAATGGCTCAGGTTCGCAGCGGTATCTCGGCTGAGCAGCACCGGGACTTTTCTCGGATTGCATGCGGTCAGGCGGTCTCATGGCTGAAGAAGGAAAATATGCGCAGCATACTGATCTATGTCTCTTTCAGCAGTGAACTGGATACGAAACCACTCATTGAAGAGGCATGGCAGACAGGCATTGAAGTGTATGTTCCCCGCTGTCGGCGGGAGGATTGCTCAATGACACTTCATTCGCTGAAGAACTGGGACGAGCTGAAATCAGGATCGTACGGCATTCTGGAGCCGGATCCGGAGCATTCCCCGGCTGTGCCGGAAGAATTTATCCCGGAGGCAGTTTTTGTGCCGGGAATCGCTTTTGACATGGCGGGAGGAAGATTGGGGTATGGGGGCGGCTACTACGACCGGTTGTATGAGCGCTTTTCGGCCCAAAGGGGGCATGGAAAGCTTCCGGTATGGGCCGGCATCGGTTTTGGTGTTCAGGTGGTAGAGCAGGTTCCCATGGAAAAGACAGATGCACGTCTTCAGGTTCTGATTACGGAGCAAGTTGTGTATGAATTCAAGGAGGTTGAAGATGGAACTGACGCATTTTAATGAACAGGGCAGAGCCAAAATGGTGGATGTTTCAGACAAGGAGGTCACATCACGCACGGCCGTTGCGCAAACGATGGTGAAGATGGCCCCGGAAACACTCTCCCGAATTAAGGAAGGAAAAATAGGCAAAGGCGACGTGCTTGCCGTGGCTTCGGTGGCGGGGGTGATGGCTGCCAAAAAAACATCCGACTGGATTCCGATGTGCCATCCGCTTCCGCTGACGGGAATTAACATCCATTTTGCGGATAACGGACATGATGAGCTTTATATAGAAGGAACCGTGAAAACAACCGGCAAGACTGGCGTAGAGATGGAGGCTTTAACGGCCGTTTCCGCCGCAGCCTTGACCGTCTATGATATGTGCAAAGCGCTGCAAAAGGACATGATTATCGGACCGACCATGCTGAAGTCCAAGACTGGTGGAAAAAGCGGGGATTATCAGCGCGAGTCATAGGAGTCTTTTGTTAAAAAGATGCGAAGGAGGAGGGGTGATCTCATGGTGTGGAAAACAGCGATCTTAACGGCAAGCGATAAAGGATCAAGAGGTGAGCGTGAAGATACAAGCGCCCAGGTCATCCGGGAGCTGGTGGAGGAGGAACTCGGCGGGGAGATTGTGGAGTACCGGATTGTACCCGACGAACAGGATGATATTATCGCATCACTCATTGAACTCACGGATTATTTTCAAGCGGATCTGGTACTGACAACGGGAGGAACGGAGCTGGCGATACGGGATGTTACACCGGAAGCGACAAGGCGGGTGATCGAACGTGAAGTGCCGGGTATGGCCGAAGCGATGAGGGCGACAGTCATGCAAAAGAACCGGGGGGCGATGCTGTTCAGAGGCATATGCGGCATTCGCGGCCGGACGCTGATCGTCAATTTGCCCGGAACACCCAAAGGAGTGCATGAGAACCTGGCTGCCATTATGGACCAGCTGCCGGAGGCGCTCTTGATGGTTACGGGACAGTTCCGCCAATAACCAGAAAATTCCGTTCTATTTCCAAAATTGTCACACTTATTTGATATTGTTGTGATTTGAGTTATGGTATGATGTCTTTGTGGCAAAACTTTGTCTAAACCGTGGTCGTAATGTCTTTTTAACTACAACTTTGATTCTCTTTCCTCAATAAATCGAAGAGCGGCATATCGCTTTAGTTTTAGCGAGTAAAGTACAGAGAGGAGAATTCGATATGCTGAGTAGTATTGGCGTACCGGGAATTATTTTGCTGGTGATTTTGGCGCTGCTGTTATTCGGACCGAACAAGCTCCCTGAGCTCGGACGTGCTGTTGGTCGTACCTTCCGTGAGTTCAAGGACGGAGCCCGTGATATTATTGGTGAAGATGATCAATCTTCCCGTACAAGCGAACCGGCAAGGCCGCTCGCTGCCGCTCCAAGTGAAGTGCAAGCCGCAGCTCCGGCTGCTGCACAGAGCACTGCTGACAATAAACGTCTTCCAGAATAATTTGGTTTGAAAGAGAAGACTTTGGAATCCCTTCCGTGCGGGGAGGGATTTTGTTTTGTCCGCAGGGCAGAAGAGATAGGATGGTGACAGCATGTCTGATATACAGGAAGAAATGTCGATCGTTGATCATCTTGGAGAATTGCGTAAGCGCATTATCATTATTCTGGTCGTTCTTTTGCTGGGCCTGATCATCGGCCTGGTCTGCGCCAATCCCATTTATAAGTATCTGATCAGTGTGGACTCGGCCAAAGACTTCCAGCTTCATGCATTTGCGTTCTGGGACGGCATCGGCATATATATGAAAATTGCGATGGTTGTTGCGCTGGTATTAACCATCCCGTTTACGGCGTACCAGCTGTGGGCGTTTGTCAGCCCCGGACTCCGTGAAATCGAGCGTAAAGCGGCGCTCCACTATGTTCCGTATTTATTGATTTTATTTTTAATCGGCATTGCATTCGGTTACTACGTGGTATTTCCGATGGCACTCGGCTTTACGACAACGATCACTAAAAATATGGGGCTCACAGAAACCTACGGCATTTCTCAGTATTTCAACTTTATGTTTACACTGGTATTGCCGATTGCGCTGCTGTTTGAGCTTCCGCTTATCGTGATGTTCATGACCAAGCTCAGAATTCTAAATCCGCGCAGGCTGCGGAAGATGCGCAAGGTTTCCTATTTTGCGTTGGTGTTCATCGCGGTAGTCATTACGCCGCCGGATTTTATCTCGGATTTTCTGGTAACCATCCCGCTGCTGCTATTGTATGAATTCAGTGTATACTTGTCATCGGTAATATACCGGAAACAGCTCGCGGCCGATGAGGCTGCCGAAGAGAAATACAAGTTTCCTGCGAACATGGAATAACATCATTGAATCGCACAGGATGAGCTTCATCCTTGCAATGAAAAGAGCATTCTTCTCTACCCGGGGAAGACTGCTTTTTTGTTGTTTCAGAGATTCATTCTTCTAAATTTTATCCCGTTTCCCCGGCATATTTTAAAATCCGCTGGATAGAATGATGGAGTATGAGTAACGGGGCTTCTTCAAGTGGTGAAGGACAAGCTCTGGTTAATTGAGTGAAAATGTGTGAGTTTCTTTGAAAAATGCATCAAGAGGACTTGAAATCTGTGCCCAAGTTGAGTATCATAAAAGTGGTTGTTAGCACTAGAGGCTGTCGAGTGCTAATACATAACGACAACATCGCCGTTACTGGAATACAACATATTAACAAGGAGGCTATTTTTCATGATCAAACCTTTAGGTGACCGCGTATTGGTAGAACCGATCGAACAAGAGGAAACGACTTCATTCGGGATTGTCCTTCCGGACTCTGCAAAAGAGAAGCCGCAAGAAGGTAAAATTATTGCTGTTGGCGGCGGAGCTGTAAAAGACGGAGTTCGCGTTCCTTTGGAAGTAAAAGAAGGCGACCGTGTTCTTTTCTCCAAATATGCCGGAACAGAAATCAAGTATGAAGGTAAAGAATATCTGATTATGAAAGAAAGCGACATTCACGCAATCGTAGGCTAAGGCCTGAACATAGGAACCACAGAATTGAGAAACTATTTTTTTGGGAGGTTTTTATCAACATGGCAAAAGATATCCGTTTCAGTGAAGACGCACGCCGCTCCATGCTGCGTGGTGTAGATGCTTTGGCTAACGCTGTAAAAGTGACACTCGGACCTAAAGGCCGTAACGTCGTTCTTGAGAAAAAATTCGGAAGCCCGCTCATTACCAATGACGGTGTGACGATCGCAAAAGAAATCGAACTGGAAGATGCTTTTGAAAACATGGGCGCCCAGCTCGTTAAAGAAGTAGCAACCAAAACCAACGATGTTGCCGGTGACGGTACGACAACTGCAACGGTTCTGGCTCAAGCCATGATCCGCGAAGGTCTGAAAAACGTAACTGCAGGCGCTAACCCTATGGTCGTTCGCAAAGGTATCGACAAAGCGGTTAAAGCGGCAGTAGCTGAACTGAAAAACATCGCTATCGCTGTCAATGACAACCAAAAAATTGCTCAAGTAGCTGCGATCTCCGCTGCTGACGATGAAGTTGGCGAACTGATCGCTGAAGCTATGGAAAAAGTGGGTAACGACGGTGTGATCACAGTCGAAGAATCCCGCGGATTCAATACAGAGATGGAAGTCGTGGAAGGCATGCAGTTCGACCGCGGTTATGTATCTCCTTACATGATCACGGATACGGACAAAATGGAAGCCGTTCTGGACAATCCATACATCCTGATCACGGACAAGAAAATCTCTACAACCCAAGAAATTCTGCCATTGCTCGAAAAAATCGTACAACAAGGCAGACCGCTTGTGATCATCGCTGAAGATATCGAAGGCGAAGCTCAAGCGATGCTGGTTGTGAACAAACTGCGCGGAACATTCAACGCTGTTGCCGTTAAAGCTCCTGGCTTTGGTGACCGCCGTGAAGCCATGCTGCAGGATATCGCTGCCCTGACTGGCGGCCAAGTGATCACGGAGAAGCTCGGTCTTGATCTGAAGAGCGCTACCATCGATCAACTGGGTAATGCACGTCAAGTGCGCGTAACGAAAGAAAACACAACCGTTGTAGACGGAAGCGGCGACAAATCCGACATTACAGCTCGTGTGAACCAAATCCGTGCGCAGCTGGAAGAAACAACTTCCGAGTTCGACAAAGAGAAACTGCAAGAGCGTCTGGCTAAACTGGCTGGCGGCGTAGCGGTTATCAAAGTCGGTGCTGCAACTGAAACTGAACTGAAAGAGCGCAAGCTTCGCATCGAAGACGCCCTGAATGCAACCCGTGCTGCGGTTGAAGAAGGTATCGTTTCCGGTGGTGGTACTGCCCTCGTGAACGTATATAATGCTGTGAGTGCTGTTCAAGTGACTGGCGATGAAAGAACAGGCGTGAACATTGTTCTCCGCGCTCTGGAAGAGCCAATCCGTACCATCGCAGCTAACGCTGGCCAAGAAGGTTCCGTCATCGTGGAACGTCTGAAAAAAGAAGAAGTTGGCGTAGGCTACAATGCTGCGACTGATGAGTGGGTAAACATGTTCGAAGCTGGAATCGTTGACCCTGCGAAAGTAACCCGTTCTGCTCTGCAAAACGCGGCTTCCGTAGCGGCTATGTTCCTGACCACTGAAGCGGTTATCGCTGACAAGCCAGAACCAGAAAAACCAGGCATGCCTGACATGGGCGGCATGGGTGGAATGGGCGGCATGATGTAATAAGGGCCACCAGCCCTTATGCATCAAGGGTTTTCCGTAAGGGAAACACCGTTTGACCACATTTTCACATTATTAAAAAGGCCTCTCAGAATTTATTTCTGAGAGGCCTTTTTACGTCCTTTTTCAATCCATATTGAATCCGGGAGCCTGCAGTTGCTTACAAAGAATGTGGCTGTGCTTCTCATGATTACATTGGGAAGCACACGCTGTCCCGAAATTCTTATTCCTGCTCATGATCCTGTCCGGACCGCGGTCCACCGAAGCGTTCGTCACCCGGAGCTCGGTGTCGTCCCCAACCGAAGGAAGGAAATCCCGTCGTTCTTTGAAACCGGAATCCATGTGGCCCTTTGCCGTGCGGGCGATGACGTCCATGTCCGCCCCAGAAATCCCCTGGATTATGCTCAGAAGAAGCTCCAGCCCCGATCTGCTCCGCCATCTGGCCGATTAAGCGATCCAAATATTCGCTAAATTTGGCTTGCTCATCTTCATTCAAGCAATCGAAGAGCTTGTTCTCATCCTGCTGCCGCTGTTCGAGCTGGTCGGCAGCTTCCGCTCCGGTTTCCGTCAATTTCACGTTCATGACTCTGCGGTCCTGTTCCGACGGGGATCTTGTGATCAAGCCGTTGCGCTCCAGCTTAGTGAGGAGCTCGCCCAGAGACTGATTTCGCATATTGAGCAAATACGTCAACTCCTTCTGCGTAATTTCCGGTTTTATTTTCAGAAGCGCGAGCACCCGTCCCTGTCCCCGGTGCGGATCTCCGAAATGCTCCTGATCCCCGCGGACATGAAACTGATATCTGCGCAGCAGCATAATAAACTGAAATAGCTGTTCCATTAGAGTTGCGTTGTTTTCATTACCATTTTCGTTTTCGTTCATCGGTTCGTTCCTCCTTATTATTCAGGCACCTGATAATAAGGTACCTTGACATTATCATACAGGTACCTTATTATCTAGTCAATAGGTGATTCAATCATTCATAATGATAGGGGGAATACGATGTCCAAAATGTATGGGGGAGGCATGCCGGGTGCGGGCTTTGGCCGGATGAAATTCGATGACGCCCAGCAGAAGCCCAATATTTCGAAGGCCATGCTGCTGCGCATTTTCAAGTATTTCAAGCCGTATTGGAAACAGACCATGCTCGTGCTGTCGATATTGCTGGTTTCGTCATTATTGGGACTTTTGCCGCCGCTTTTGATCCAGCGGATCGTCGATCATGCGCTTCCGGACAAAAATATGAAGCTTCTAGTGGAGCTGGTGCTGATTTCACTGGGAACCACGGTCGTGTCAGGGCTGCTCGGCGTGCTGCAGAGCTATTTAAATTCATTTATCTCTCAGAGCATCGTGTACGATATGAAGAATCAGATGTACAGCCATTTGCAGCGGATGCCGCTGCAGTTTTTCTCTGCCGTCAAGCAGGGGGAAGTCATAACCCGGATGACGAGCGATATTTCAGGCATTCAAGGCGTCTTCAACAGCACGGTGATTAATTTTGCCAGCAATCTGTTCGTGCTTTCCACCACGGTCGCCACGCTTTTCATCATGAACTGGAAGCTTGCCATCATGGGCATATTGATCGTGCCGCTATTTATTATACCGACAAGAAAAATGGGCAATGTGCGATGGAAGCTGGCCAAGCAGACGCAGGAAAAAATGTCTGAGCAGAACCATATCATTCAGGAAACGCTGAGCATCAGCGGTTATTTGTTGATGAAGCTGTTCACACGGGAAGGAAAGGAGTATGACAGCTTCAGAACCATTAACCGGGAGTCGACACAGCTCCAGATCCGCGAATCCATGGCCGGCCGCTGGTTCATGATGATTTTGACTACGTTTACGAGCCTGGGACCGATGCTTATTTATCTCTACGGAGGTTATCTGTTTATCCAGGGGGAAATCACGGTCGGAGCGATTATCAGCTTCGTGGCGCTGCTGGGCCGGATTTACGGTCCTTTCGGCCAGATGACGAATCTGTATGTGGAGATTAAAAGATCGGTTGCATTGTTTGAACGTATTTTCGATTATTTTGATATGAAGCCCGGGATCATTGATCGCACGGATGCCCGGGCAGCGGACTTGACCAAACAGGACATCATTTTCGAAGATGTATGCTTTGCGTATCAGAAGGATAAACAGGCGCTGCAGGACATTTCTTTCACTGCAGCCTCCGGCACGATGACAGCCCTCGTCGGCCCGAGCGGAGCCGGAAAAACGACCATCACGAACCTGATTCCGCGGCTTTACGAGATTGATTCCGGAAGCATCCGGATCGGCGGAACGGATATTCGCGATATGACACTGGAATCCCTGCGCTCACAGATTGGTCTCGTCACCCAGGACAGTTATCTGTTCAACGGGACGATCCGGGAAAATTTGCTGTACGCCTGCAGCGAAGCAAGCGAGGAGGAGATGGTTGATGCCTGCAAAGCGGCATATATTCATGACTTCATCATGGAACTTCCGGATGGTTACGACACGGTCGTCGGGAACCGGGGGATCAAGCTGTCGGGAGGCGAGAAGCAGAGAATTTCCATTGCGAGAGTTCTCTTGAAGAACCCGTCCATTATTATTATGGATGAAGCCACCTCATCGCTGGACACGGCATCGGAATACTACATTCAAAAAGCGATGCATCTCCTTCTGCAGGACAAAACCAGCATCGTGATCGCCCACCGCCTCTCCACGATCATGGCTGCCGATAAGATTCTCGTGGTGAAGGATGGGGCCATTATCGAAGAAGGAAATCATGAAGAACTTTTGCTGAACAACGGTGTGTATACCGATCTGCACAGCAAGCAGTTTGAACGATTCAGCACCGATATGCAGTCGTCTATATGATATTGTCATGAAACGGGTGGAGGCAATTACGCGCTTTAAAGAGCAGGGCTGGCTCAAATGAATAAAAAACAGAAAAAACCGTTAAGTACAGCAATCCTTGTACTTGACGGTTTTTTTCTTTCCTGTTGAGGGAAAATGATAAAATAGCATCATTTCTGCGCTTATTTCTCAGATATCCTCACAATTTTACATTGCGAAAACAATTCGAGATTAATATATGAAAGAAAACGAAGATTTAAGGTGTGGTGAGCAGAGTTGATTACTGCGATTGTCGACGTCGGATCGAATACGATTCGTTTGACCGTATATCAATATGAAGGTCAGGAAACACAGGTATTATTTCATCGCAAGACCATGGCAGGACTGGTCCATTATATCCAAAAGAAGAGTATGAATGAAGCGGGCATCCGTATAGTCTGTCAGACCCTGAAAGATTATATGAAAATGCTGAAGCAGCTGCCTGTTACGCCTGACAGCATTCATGTGTTCGCGACTGCGGCGATCCGCAATATTGCGAATACCCGGCAAGTGGCCGATGCGATTCGTGAATGCGCCGGGATTGAGGTGGAAGTGATCTCCGGCGAAGAGGAAGCCAGACTCAGCTATGTGGGGGCGATGCAAAGCGTAGAGCTGGCGGAGGGTGTACTCGTCGACATTGGCGGTGGCAGCTCCGAGATTGCCATTTTTCAAAATAACGAGATTCGTTATAGCGATAGCCTGCCGATCGGGTGTTTGAATGCCTACGAGAAATATGTTCAGAAAATCATTCCGACGGAGAAAGAACGGGAAGCCATCGCAGAGCTGGTGCGCATGAAGCTGCATGCCCTTTCTGTTCCGGATGATCTGGGCCCGCTGCCGATTTGCGGCGTTGGCGGCACGATTCGCGCTTCCTTCAAATTGAAAGGCGTTCTTGGCGACACGGACAACGGAAATCTATTAACCGTCGAGGAATTGCAAGGAATGCTCGGGCATTTTAAAAATCATAAGAAAAAGCATATTGCTCCTATTCTGCTGAAGGCGCCGGATCGCATTCACACCCTGATTCCCGGCATGGTTTTGCTGAATGAGATCGCTGCGTTTTTCCAAAGTGAAGTGATACATATCAGCCGCTCAGGCGTTCGCGAAGGGTTCCTATATGATCGTTTAACCAAAGGAAGGGAAGAGACATGATCACTTCTATGCCATTAAAATCTCAAACCCTTTATATGCAGAACCGGGAGCTGTCTTGGCTTCGGTTCAATGAGCGCGTGCTTGAAGAAGCGATGGACGAGCGGGTTCCGTTGTTCGAACGCCTGAAGTTTGTGTCCATCTTCACCAGCAATCTGGATGAGTTCTATATGATTCGGGTTGGCAGTTTAACGGATTTGTCTGTCATGAAGGAAGAACATCGGGATAACAAGACCGGATGGACGGCCGAGGAGCAGCTGGACGCTATCTTTGCGGCCACCGAACCATTTTATGAGAAGCGTAACGCTATTTTTGCCCAGATTGAACAAGCCCTGCAGAACTTTCAGATCTATCGCGTGGGCATGGAGGACCTGAACAAGCAGGAGAAAAAGTTCATTGAAGAATATTATGAACAGCATATCTTCCCGATTTTATCGCCGGTTGTGGTCGATTCGCATCATCCGTTCCCGCATCTGAAGAATAAGCAGCCCTATGTGATGTGCAGTTTTGAGGACAAGAACCATACGCTTGGCATTATACCGGTATCCCCATCGTTTCCGGATTTCATCCAGTTGCCGGGAGAATCTTTCCGATATATTTTGACAAGCCATGTCATCCTTGGATACGCCAAACAGCTGTTAAATATGTATAAAGTGAGCAGCGCCCATCTGGTATCGGTGACCCGGAATGCGGATATTGCGCTGGATGATGAGAACCTGGAATACGAAGACGATGACGATATCCGGCTACTTATGAAAAAGACGCTTAAGAAACGGGCGCGTCTGGCACCGGTCCGATTAGAAGTGGAGGGTCTTCTTCCCAAGCGTGTTGGACAATTGTTATGCGATAAGCTGCAGCTGAGCCGCAAGCAGGTGTTCAACAGTGCAGCGCCCATTGTGATGAACTATCCGTTCGATCTGATCCAGCGCATGCCAAAGCACTTAAAACTGAAGTGTATGTACCCTCCGTTCCAGGCCTATAATCCTCTCGAAACGCAGGCCTATCCTACGATAACGGAGTGGTGCCTGAAAGAAGACATGATGCTCTATTATCCGTATGATTCGATGGATCCTTTTTTGCAGCTTTTGAAGGAAAGCGCTGAAGATCCCCAAGTCGTCTCGATCAAGATCACGATTTACCGGCTGGCTCAGCACTCGATCATTACGCAATACTTAAGCCGTGCGGCAGAAAACCAGAAGGATGTAACCGTCTTGATCGAGCTGCAGGCGAGGTTCGATGAACAGAATAATATTGAATGGGCGGAACGGCTTGAGGAGGCAGGCTGCCAGGTCATTTACGGAGTCGAGGGTTATAAGGTGCATAGCAAGATGTGTCTCATCACCCGGAAAGACCGGAATCGAATCCAATATATTACGCATATCAGTACAGGAAATTACAATGAAAAGACGGCAAAATTATATACGGATATCTCCATTATGACCTCGCATGAAGAAATCGGCCGTGATGCGGACACCTTCTTCAAAAATATGGCGATGTCGAATCTGGAGGGGCAATATCAGCACCTGCTCGTGGCACCGAATCACTTCAGGCAGCCTCTGCTTGCGTGCATGGATCGGGAAATCGAGAAAGCTCGTCGTGGTGAGCCTTGCCGCATCCTGATGAAATCGAATTCCTTGACGGATATCGAAATTCTGCAGAAGCTGTCCGAAGCCTCGGAAGCTGGAGTTCCCGTTCAGCTCATCATTCGCGGGATTTGCTGCCTGCTCCCAGGCGTCCCGGAAAATACGGAGAATGTTGCGGTCCGCAGCATCGTTGGACGCTTCCTTGAGCATTCCCGCATTTTTTGTTTTGGTGCGGATGAGGACTGCTCCATCTATATTTCGTCAGGGGATTTAATGACACGCAGCACCACCCGCCGCGTCGAGACGGCCTGCCCCGTATATGATCCCAGACTGAAGCAGCGTATCCTTCATCAACTGGATATCATGCTGCGGGACAATGACAAGGCCCGGCAGATGTCGGGTAACGGGCAATATAAACGGCTATCCGCGCCTTATGAGGCCAATCTCTTGGACAGCCAGAAACAATTTATTGATGAGGCCGTGCAAGCCATGAACCGGCAGCATCCTCAGCACTGGCGTTTTTGGCGCAAGTGGAGCCGGTTGCTTCAGTAGTGAATTTAACCGTACTTTCTCTATTTTTGTTAGATGGACGGGCAATGAGTAATTTTCGCAAATGTTATTAAATCGTTACGGACGAAACGGGGACACGGATGATCGTGTCCCCGTTTTTTCGAATCCATAACGGCTGTA
The DNA here is from genome assembly GCF_004916975.1 of Paenibacillus dokdonensis. Lineage (GTDB taxonomy): Bacteria > Bacillota > Bacilli > Paenibacillales > Paenibacillaceae > Paenibacillus_AQ > Paenibacillus_AQ dokdonensis. The sequence goes on from NZ_STGQ01000001.1 coordinate 152,819, forward strand.
TCCATATCAAAAAAGCTGCCCACCGGCAGCCTTCGCATCGTCATCTTTTGCGTTTAACCTTCCCCTTTTTGAATCCACTCGCTGAACTGTTTCATTGCTTTCTCGCTGTGAACGTATTTGTATGTTTTGCCGTCTTCATAATGGAAAATCGCGGCACTGTCTTCGTCATCTTCAATTTCAGACGTTATCGAAAGTATGCGTTCGACATCGAGCAGTTTAAAATTACCTTCTTCATCTTCAGCCGGGATGGCCTGTTGTCTTTGTTCTTCTTCGTTTTCCATGGTGTATCCTCCAAATGTTGTTTTGCCCTTATTGTACCCGAACGGAAGACAATTTGCATTTGTGATATGATATAAGGCAAAGGCAGCCGCTTGTAAGTTTATATTACCTAGGCTGTAAGACAGAGAGGAACGTGAACATCATGGAATCGCATATGATCCGGGCCAACATCAAGCCGGGAATGACCGTAGAAATCGTGAAGAAAGAAGATCAGCGTACAGGCAAGCGCACGCAGGGGGTTGTCCAAAAGCTGCTGACCAACTCGCCCAATCATACGAGGGGCATTAAAGTAAGGCTGACCGACGGTAACGTGGGACGCGTGCAAGCTATTTTGTAGGACCGGACATCTCTGTTATTACTACTAAGACTATCATTGGATAGTCTTTTTTTATTTAAGCATTGCATTCGATGTAAAATGAACCCGCGTGATATTTCTGGAATTCAGGCAGCATGATTTATATTGGCAGCAACTTACCATTGATTAAAGAACAAATGTTCGGGTATAATATAGGAACAAGGGTTCTGTTAGGAGGGGTTGTCATGCCGGAAAAATACATCGGTCAAAGGGTGGAAATTGTATATCTGGACCGAACGGGGAAAATAACACAGCGCAAAATCGAGGTCAAAGGTATCCGCGGACAAATCGTACGTGCCACATGCCTGCAAACGGGAGCGCCGCGGACATTCCGTCTGGACCGCATTCTGGCATGGCAGCCGGCTAAAATTGCGTAGGGAGTGACTGCCATGCTGGCGGATATGGATCGGAAAATTTTACGCATTCTTTTTAACTATCTCAGCGGACGGAGAAGGCTGCCGACCATTCATGAGCTTGAAATTAAGACAGGGAAACGGAAAGAGGAGCTTCTCCGCTCTCTGCGGGAGCTGGAGAAGCTGCAGTATATTGAATGGAAGGATAAAGCGAATCTCCAGAGCATTGTGATTATTGAAAAGTGGGAGCGGGAAGAACCAGCAATCGCGGAGGCCCGGAAGCAGCAGAACCAGCCGATGATCAAGGAAGGAAATGCGGATTATTGGACCATGTACTAAACGAATGGAGAGATTGGCAAAAGCGGAGAGACAGCCGTCCCGAGTTGGGGCGGCTGTTTTTTTGAGTAAGAAGCGCATGATCTCTACTGGGTTCAACTTCTGTCAAAGTGCATAAACAATCGACGGGTTTATAGCAAATAACCACAAATAATAACGAATTATTAAATTAAATTTTTGTAGTAAAATTTTAAAATGCACTATATAATTAAAACATATTTTCAAGAAAGTGGGTGATTGCTAACTTCATCATGAGGAAGCGCTCAAGATTTGCAAGAAAAACTTTATTTATGGGAAGGGACGTGCATGTATGGTACACAGAGTATCATGGTTAGGTAGGCCTCTTAGTGTAATGCTCATAATAAGTTTAATTGTAAGCGCATTCATATCTTATACGCCCGTTTCTGTATACGGAGCGGCAGCAGAGGAGGAAGTTAATGGAGAGCAGGTAGATACACCCGTAAAGAATAACAGTAAAGAAGATTTGGAGAATGACGGGGAGGCTGATCCTGCAAAACCGGATGATAAGGAGGCAGTTACTGGGGAAGACGAGCCACCAAGCACAGACAATAACGGCATTCCTTGGGATTCGCAAGGTGAAGCATCACCAGTAAAAGAGGAGAAAACAGAAGCAGAAAAAAACGCTGATGCGGTGCGTCTGGATATATCGCCTGAACCTATAACGGTAAACGTGAATACATCAATAGCGCTTACGGTAAAAGGCTATGATGCTGGCGGCAGCGAAGTGGAGATACCGCAGCATGAGGTGATCTGGAGTATCAAAACGGATAGTGTTCCCGGGATCGGCAAGATATCAGCAGGAACATTGACAGCTGGAGAACAACCAGCCATGGGAGTCATTGAGGCCGAATACAGTGGTTTGACTACGGAAGTCACTGTGAATGTCGAGGCTCCTCCTGCGATGCAAGCAGCAGCGAACAACGAGTGGGTCAAGGTTTTTGAGGATTTTGAAGATATGACAGATCTTAGAGTCACCACTGCTGCAGCCAATTCGGCTGCCATTGACCCGGCAGAGCGTCCAAATCCGGTTAAATACGGTCTGAAAGCGGGCAGGCTGACATATGACTTTACCAATCAGGGTGGTACTTCGGCGGCTTACATACGCTTTAAGGCTCCGGACGGAAAAGACGGCCGCGAGATATCCGGCAGCCCGAAGAAAATCGGATTCTGGGTGTATGGCGAGGATAAAAAGCACTGGATCCGCGGTCAAATTCAGGATGGCAAGGGAGCCTTGATAACACTCGACTTTACAGGCAGCAGTGAAGTTTTGAACGGCTGGCGTTACGTCACGGCTGATATTCCTTCAAGCAATGATCCGATTAAGCTCAATTATATTTATTTGGTCGAGACGGGAACGAAAACGGCTGGAACTTTATATGTAGATCAGGTGAGCATGATCTACGGGGACACGAATATTTTCGGTTTGGAGTGGTCTGGCGTCAAGCCTCTGGGCATTGGTGAAACCGTGAAAGCCAACGCGCTGATAACTCGCAAGGGTGATTCGTCCCCACAGCCTGCAGACAGCGGCAGCGTTACCTTTTCGAGCAGCGATGAGACTGTGGCAACGATTGATCCGAGCGGTATGATTACAGCATTGGCTGCCGGGGAAACCGAATTGATAGCCACGTATCAGAACAAATATGCAGCCGTGTACCGGCTGGTCGTTTCGTTAGAGCCTGCTCAGCCTGAGCGAATCCTGATTGAGGGACCGTCTTCGCTGGTACTGACAGAAACTTCCAACTTGAAGGCGTTTGCTGTTTTTGGAGACGGAGAGCCTGTAGATGTATCGGCGAAAACGACCTTTGAGGTTGAAGCTGACAAAGCGGTCGCCGAAATAACGGGGCATCAAATCCGGGCCCTGCAAGTAGGAGAGACAATGGTGAAGGCAAAATATGAAGGACATGAAGCGAATTACACGGTACAGGTTAAGGCCGGAGAACTGAAAACGATTGAGATTGGGAATGTGTTCTCCGCGATCGTCGGAGAAGATGTACCCGCAGCCAAAGTCTATGGGGATTATAAAGTGGAAGGTAAAAAAGAGATCACTACGGGGATCATATTTGGAAGCATGGATACCAATATTGCAACCATTGATCCAACGACAGGAAAAATGACAGCCATTGCACCGGGAACGACCATGATCACGGCAGAGGTATCCGGAAAAAAAGCACAGCAGCTTCTCGTAGTAACGAATCCGGCAGCACATCCAAAACGCGAGCTGCGCGGCGCATGGATTTCTACGGTCGAGAACATAGATTGGCCAACTAAGAATGTATTCGATCCTGAGCAGCAAAGGCAGGATTTTGTTAAACTGCTGGATCAGCTGAAACAGACCGGGATCAATGCGGTTTTTGTACAAATAAGACCGACGAGTGATTCCTTCTTTCCGTCTGAATATTTCCCATGGTCGCATTGGTTGACCGGAGAACAGGGAAAGGCACCGAGCGATGGATATGATCCGCTGAAGTTTATGATTGATGAAGCGCATAAACGTAATCTTGAATTTCATGGCTGGATTAATCCGTACCGGATCAGCATGCACGATCAGCCTGAACTGCTTTCGACGAACCATCCGGCAAGGCTTCATCCCGACTGGGTGGTTAAGAACGGTGGTAAATTGTATTTCAATCCTGCCATTCCCGAAGCCCAAAACTATATCATTAACGGCGTGAAGGAAATTGTGCAGAAGTATGATGTAGACGGCATTCATATGGACGATTACTTTTATCCGTATCCAGGAAATGAACCTTTCGACGACACCAAAGAGTATAACGCTTATAAAAGCAGCGGTGGCACGATGACATTGGATAATTGGCGTAGAGATAACGTAAATACGATCGTCAAAGGCTTGAACACAGCCATCAAGCAAATCAAGCCTTACGTTAAATTCGGAATCAGTCCTTTCGGGATTTGGCGCAATAAAGGTACTGATCCAACCGGCTCAGATACGAACGGCCAGCAAAACTATGATGGTCTGTATGCGGATACGAGAACATGGATGAAAGAAGGTTGGGTGGATTATCTGGCACCGCAGATTTATTGGCATTTCGGATATTCAGCTGCGGCCTATGAGAAGCTGATTGATTGGTGGACCAAAGAGATTCATGGAATAAACGATAATTCGGGTAAGCATAACGTTCAGCTGTATATCGGACAGGCAGCATATCGTGTCGGAGAGGATAACTGGAAGAATCCTGATCAGCTGCCGGCACAGCTGCGATTTAATAATGATCACGGTGAGGATGTAGCAGGGAATATTATGTTCAGCACCTCTGACCTGCTCGCCAATCCTCTTGGTGTAAGGGATGTGATTACATCCATGTATTCTCGCCCGGCATTGATTCCTGTGATGTCTTGGCTCCCGGATGAAACACCAGATGCACCGAAGTTGACAGGGGCTGAAGGTTCAAGCGGCTCCATTCAGCTTTCGTGGAAGGATAACGGTGACAAGGAATCCGCTTATTATGCAGTATACCGTGTTCAGGGTAGTTCGGTTATCGATCCAACCAACACATCGCAGCTGATCGCCACGGTGCGGAGAGCCGAAGGAGTGATGCAGGTCTACAAGGATCTTAGCGCTGCTGCGGGCCGAGAATATACCTATGCCGTTTCGGGAGTGAGCCGGCTGCATCATGAAAGCGGCTTAAGTAATACGCTTGCCGGGCATACGGAAACGGCAACAAATACGAACCCGGGAACACAGACACCAACCGGCCCGGGAACACCATCTGCGCTACCAATCGAGCAGCCAGTAGTGCAGTCAAATCAACGGGTAGTGTCTGATCATGATCTGAATAGCATCCAGAATGGCAAATTGGATATTGAGATGGGGTCAGGTCAAACGCAGGTGCAGCTGCCAAGCAGTGCCCCAGACCGACTGGGCCAAGATGGAATACTGAATATTCACACCAGAGGGGCAGTAATATCCATTCCGTCATCCATTCTGCTGGAGGCCGCGAATCTCGTGGCGGGTGCAAATTCAAATGAACTGAAACTTATCGTTGACGTTAAACCCCTGGCAGCAGAAGTTGTTTCGAGTGCGATCAAGCAGCTGCAGCAAAGTGAAGACGCAGTGCTTACGGCAAACGGAATAATTCAAGTTGGAATTTCTGCGCAGGCGAAGGATGGCAAGCAATATGAATTGAAGCATTTCTCGGATGCAATCATTCTTACACTGGATATTCCTGCAGGCGCGAAACCAGTGCGTACCGGGATCTACCGCATCACGGGCAGCGAAGTAATGGAATATGCAGGCGGGAAGAGAACAGGCGAGAAACAAATAACGGTTGAGCTTACAACACCAGGACAATACAGTGCGATAGCATATGATAAAACATTCAGGGATATCGCATCCAATCACTGGGCTTCCGAGGTTATCAAGGATATGGCTGCACGGCATGTGGTGAATGGACTCCCGGATGGATCCTTTGCACCTGATAAGCCGGTCAGCCGTGCAGAATTCGCTTCGATGCTGACACGTATGCTCAGCCTGCCGGCAGGAACTGATGCAGTGTTCACGGATGTCAGCGATGACATCTGGTATGCCAAGGACATCGCTGCAGCTGTTAAGGCGGGAATTATTCATGGTTCGGGAGACGGGCGGTTCCATCCGGAGCAGGTCGTGACTCGTGAAGAAATGACCGTGATGCTTCTGAATGCTTTTGTGGCCGCAGGAGGCAAGAAACCTGGAAATTCAGCCGATACAGCATTCAAGGATCAATCCGCTATCAGCAAATGGGCGCAGCAGGCGATCAATGATGCCGTGGGTATGGGGCTGCTGCAAGGCAGCGGCGGTAAATTCAATCCGGCACAGGAAACGAAAAGGTCGGAAAGTGCTCAAGCCCTTGCGAATCTATTGAAGTTTATAGAAAAGCTGTCCTAAAGTTTAAAAGGGGGGCGGAGCTCTTGTCAGAGCTTCGCTTCTTTTTTTGCGTATATCCGTGAAAATTTCCAGCAGATTTACCTGAAGGATTGACAACTACCTCAAAATATAATATCTTTATATTAAGATAAATAAACAAACAAGCAAGAAATATTAAAACTCTAATACTTTCACTTAAATGTCTCTAATTAAAGATGAATATGATCATAGAAGGAGCTGAACCAGTTATGAATATGAAAACCGCAGGTATTCACCACATTACTGCCTTTGTAAGAGATCCTCAGAAAACAGTAGATTTTTATGCAGGTGTGCTCGGACTCCGCCTGATTAAACAAACCGTTAACTTCGATGCGCCGGAGGTATATCACCTTTATTTGGGGGATGAGCAAGGAAGTCCAGGAACCATCATTACGTTCTTTCCATGGCCAAGATCACGTCAAGGACGTGTAGGCGGGGGACAGGTTGGTGTAACTACATTTGCTGTTCCCGCAGGAGCGCTCAGCTTTTGGGAGAAAAGATTGGCAGATTTTCAAATACCGGTTGTGAAAACTGCAAGATTTTCAGAGGAGTATCTGTCGTTCCGCGATCAGGATGGGCTTCAGCTGGAGATCGTGGAACGGAGAGATGGACCTCTCAGCACTTGGACTTTTGGTGGCATTCCTATGGAGCAAGCGATTAAAGGCTTTGGCGGCGCAATTCTGTACAGTACGGCACCTCAGCAAACGGCTGATTTGCTTCAGCGGGTGATGGGCCTTCAGAAGGTTGGCCAGGAAGGAGCTTACGCCCGGTTCAAATCATTCGGAGATATTGGCAATGTCATTGACGTGAATGTGGCGCCAATGGAGCATGGTGCAGGAGGAGCGGGTACCGTCCACCATATTGCCTGGCGTGCGAAGGACGATCAAGAGCATGTCCTGTGGAGAGAACATGTGCTTGAGCATGGCTTGCAAGCGACTCCGGTCGTAGACCGCCAATATTTTAACGCCCTTTATTTCCGCGAGGGAGGCGGCATCCAGTTTGAAATTGCGACAGATCCACCGGGCTTCGCGCGCGACGAAGAGCTTGCCCATTTGGGTGAACAGCTTATGCTGCCTGAATGGTTTGAGGAACGCCGGACAGAAATCGAAGCCAAGCTTACACCTTTTGAAGTACGGGTATTAGAGGAGGTTGTCTCATGATCATTCCTATCGATCCGTCCAGGCAAAGTGAACGTGACAATTACAAGCTGCTGACCGGCAGCATTATTCCAAGACCTGTTGCCTGGGTGACGACTCTGGCTGATAACGGCAAGGTTAATGCGGCACCATTCAGCTATTTCAATATCGTAACGGCAGATCCGCCCATGGTCTCCGTATCCGTGCAAAGAAAGCAGGGAGGTCCGAAAGATACCGCGAGAAATGCTGTGCGGGAAGGAGAATTCGTTGTTCATATCGGAGATGGGTCCTCCATTCAGAAGCTGAATCAAACCGCTGCAAGTCTACCTCCCGATCAGAGCGAGGTGGAGTCTGCCGGTCTGACAACAGTATCAAGCGATGTCGTGCGCGTACCTGGGATTGCTGAAGCGAAAATACGCATGGAATGCGTACTGGAGCGGTCCATCCCGCTCGGAGGAACAGAGGCATCCCCATCCACGGATCTGCTTATCGGACGCGTCGTACGGTTTCATGTGGATGATGCATTGCTTGATCATGGCCGGATTCTCGCGGATGTTTTGCAGCCTGTCAGCCGTTTGGCCGGAAACAGCTACGCCAAGCTGGGTGAGACCTTCTCTCTCGATCGACCGCTGTAAAGCCTGATTTATTGATCCGGGTGTTGAAGCCATCAGGAACATCAGATTCATATTTTTATAAAAAATTAACTTATAATTGTCCCGCCGTTTGCCTTATCTTCTTGAAAAAGACAGGATATAATGGGAAGGAAAGTGTGAACTAAACGAACCATTATAAGGGAGGACACAAGACAATGAGCTTGAAGATCGCGCCGTATATTGTGCTCGATGGGAACTGCGCTGAGGCAGTGGCATTTTATGAAAAGGTGCTAGGAGCAAACAATCTGGGTATCCAACGGTTTGGGGATATGCCGGATGAAGGCCATCCGATGCCTGAGGAAGCGAAGAACCGCGTGCTGCATGCGGCACTTGAATTCGACGGCCAAATGCTGTTGTTCTCCGATACCTTTCCGGGTAACCCGTATCAGTTGGGCGATCAACTGAGCATTGCCATTATGACAAGCGATTTGGAGCGTCTTCAATCCATTTTTCACGCTCTTTCCGATGGCGGACAAGTCCATATGGAGCTTCAGAAGACATTCTGGAGTCCATTGTTTGGAATGGTACGCGACCGGTTCGGCATCTCCTGGCAGCTTAGCGGAGAGGCATCCGAAGGATAGAATATAGAAAAGGACCGGAGATCCGGTCCTTTTTCTTTTTAATATAGTATGTTATATAGTCATTCGAGAATAATGGTGTGGATTCACTTTAAGCTGTGATTTCGACAACTCTCATATCAAATGATGTAAAAAAAGCTCAGCTTTATACCTTCTATTACCTTAACATGATATAATTGGGATATTGTGAATATCCTCATTACTCGGATCTTGCAAAATCTGAGACATACGTTTCTGAAAACAATGGGAGGTTGGAATGAAAAAACTGTTTACTGCACTGCCGCCGCTGCTGGTTATTTGTTTGCTGTCACTCGGCACTCCCGCTTTTGCCGCCAAATGGACGGACTATAGTTTAGTCGCCCATGCGCTCGGGGGAATCGATCAAAAGGCGTACACCAATTCCTATGAGGCTTTGAAACCAACTATGAAAAGGGACAGCGCATCTTTGAAGTCGATCTGCAGTTTACATCCGATGGCTATTTGATCGGACGCCATGATTGGTCTGCGTACGCTTTTCAATCGCTGGGACAGGCTCTGACACCGGCAATTACCGGAGGGCCGCTGCCTTTAGCCGATATGAAAACCATGAAAATGTTCGACAAATACAATGCGCTGGAATTTAGCGAGATTATCGATCTGATGCATGAGTATCCGGATGCCTATTTTGTAACCGACACGAAAAGCACGGATAAGGGCATCATTACAGCCCAATTCAGTCAAATCGTGGAGCTTGCCAACGAAGACCCGTATATGCTGGAGCGGATCATTCCGCAAATTTATAATGAGAGTATGTATCCGATCATTGAAAAGGTGTTTCCTTTTGAGTCATACATTTATACCTTGTACCAAACGGCGGATTCAAACCAGAAGGTATTGCAGTTTGTGAAAAACCATAAAAAGATTACCGCTGTAACGATGCCGGAATGGAGAGCGACAGCCGGTTTTGTCGGCAGCTTGAAAAAAATAAACAAATTCGCTTTCGTCCATACGATCAACAGTCCCGAAGAGATGGCGAAATATAAGGCGAGAGGTGTGTATGGTTTTTACACCGATTTTGTAACACCGGAAGATTTGAAAGTGTATTATGCGAAAAAAGCACAGGAGACTGCGGCGAAGTCAGCCAAAGCCTCATCGGCCAAAACTGCCAAGAAAGCATAGTCTGCTGATTCACAATATACAAGTAAAAAAGGCTGTCCTTAGCTTGAAAAGCTAGGGACAGCCTTTTTCTGGATTGAACTATATTTTCAGGCTAACAACAAGCACGACGCCAAGAATGAGTACCATTAAAGCAGTCATCGTTGATAAATATCCGGTTACTTTCACGGGCTGCCCCCCAGCGGCCTTCAGCCTTTTCTTGACCTTGCTGCCTAAAATACCCGTTACGATCAGAGACAGCAGTGCTATGGTGCCTCCGCCTTTTTCCATAATATCAAGCCACAGCGGCTTGGTGCCGGATCCCATTTTCAAAATGAGATATACCCCGCTGCCAAGCACGAGCACAGCCCCCGGATGTGCAAGATAGCTGAAGATGCTCAGGCTCTTGCGTGCCAGCAGATTGGAGTCCTGTGATGAACCGAGCTGCTTGTTGAGCAGGCCAATCATCACAATGATCACAATCAGACCACCCACCCAGGCAAACAATCCGCCCAAATGTAAAAATAGCATAAATCCAAACATACTTGTTCCTCCTTGTCGTCGTTTACTCCGGATGAACCGGAAGGTTATTCTTATGGTTCGTACTCCGCTTGCTGCCGCCAATCATCGTCAGGATGGCAGGCAGCAGCATGCCACGCACCAGGAAGGTGTCGATCAGAATGCCCATGGCCATCAGGATGCCGAACAGGAACAGTTCCTGCAGCGGCTGCGTGATCAGAACGCAGAAGGTGGCAGCTAGAATAATACCGGCTGAAGAGATGACGCCGCCCGTCAGCGAGACGCCCCGTTTGACGGCTTCCATCCACTCGTATTTCTTTGCTTCCTCCCGGATTCGGGACACCAGCATGATGTTGTAGTCAACGCCAAGCGCGATCAGAAAGACGAAGGTATATACCGGCAGACGATAGCTGACGGAATCATAGCCCAGGAATTCATGGAAGATGAGCCATCCGAGGCCCATGGTGCCTGCATAAGACAGGAGCATGGTTAGAATCATGGTGGCAGCCATCTTGACAGATCGTGCCTGGAAAGCCAGCATGACGGCGATGAAGAGCGTGATCAGCGTGAATACTACGGTCGTATCGCGTTGGTTCATGATACGAACGTCAAGTTGTTCGGCCGTTTGTCCGGCAAAATGCAGGGAATACTGCTCCGGTTCAAGTCCGCTATCCTTTAGCAGGCTGTTGCTATCCTGGCGGAGCTGAGCGATTACATCCAGAGCCGCAGGGTCATACGGATTATCTTCGAGTGTGAGCTGAAGCTTGACGACCTGTCCTGATTCAGATAATACCTTGCCAGGCAGCTGACCGCTGTCTGCTTGCTGTGGAGTCAGCGCAGGTGTGATGGAACTGATATGGCCTTCAGATTTGAGCTTTTCACTGAGGGAAGCAATCTGTTTGACGAAATCGGCATTGGCATCGATCTTATGATCAGACTTAAGCAGAACGGTTACGGGCGCAAGCTGTCCCGGAGGGAAGCGCTCCTCCAAAATGTCGAAGCCCTGTCTGGATGAAATATCCTCCGGAAACGACTTCATGATGTTAAAAGAATACTTCATGCCAAACAGATTGGCGGATGATGCCAGCAGCAATACCAGCAGAACACCGGCGGTAACTGCAGGCTTCCGGGTGACAAAGGAGCCAATTTTGCTCCAAATGCCTTCCTTCTCAGGTTTGGTCTGTTCTGCTCCGGCTTTGGGAACAAACGGCCAAAATGCTTTGCGGCCGACCAGGGTGAACAGAGCTGGGATCAGCGTGACCCCGCCGATGAGAATAACGACCATAGCGATGGAAAACACGGGAGCGAAGTGATTGTACGGTTTGAAAATGGCGGTAAACAAAATGACCATAGCCATCAGCACGATGCCTCCGCTGAATAGAATCGGTTCGGCGACATGGGTCAGGGCCTGCTTCATGGCCTCATGTTTCGATTCCGTCTGACGGAGCTCCTCCCGGAAACGTGCAATAACAAACAGACAGTAGTCGGTTAATACCGCAAAGAGCAGGATCATCATGATGGACAGTGACTGCTTCTCAACAACAAACCAGCCGAGCTTTCCGCCTAGTCCCAGAATCCGGTCCACGACCAGGTACACGATACCGGAAATGAGAAGGGGCATAATGGCTAGCAGCGGCGAACGGTAAATCACAATGAGGATGACCAGTATTAGCACTACGGTGGCCAGCATCAGAACAAAGTCCGCATTTTTAAACAATGTCGTCGTGTCTGAAGCGATACCGGCGGGACCGGTAATTTCGACTTGAAGGCCGCTGTTATTCATATTTTCCACATGGTCACGGATTTGCTGCAATGTATCATAGGTCTGGTCGGATTCGAGATTCTTTTGCAGACTTACATTCAGAAGCAGCGTCGTCTTGTCCTTCGAAAACATCTGCTCCTGAACATTTTTCGGAAGCTGATGGAAAGGAAGAGCAGCAGATACATACTGCGGTTTGTCTGCAGAGGAAAGCCATTGACTGACTTCTGTAATGGCGCTGCGATCCTTATCCGTAATCCGGTTCGGATCATGAAAGACGAGTAGGGCCGTCAGCCCATCCTTGGAGGGGAAATACTCATCCATCATTTGCTGTGCTGCCGCGGAAGGTGTGTCGTTATGAACGCTGCCTTCACCGCTGTTTACGGCATACTCTTTAGATCCCGGAGCGGTCAGACTAAGTAAAAGTATGATGACAATCCAGCCGATCAGCACGGTCCAAGCGCCTTTTCGGCTGCTGACATAATGGGTGAATGTTTTCGCAAACTGTTTCAACATGGCCTTGAGCCTCCTGTTTTTAGGTTCAAGGTCATTGTAAAAAAATTATATGAACGGAGAATGAACAACACATTACAAATAACTCGCCCCTTCACTTATCCGTATTGCAATCTTTCGCATATGACTTTCATGACGGGCGTCATCCTAAGCGGTTTCCTTAATAAAACACAATCCCATCACTAAAAAAGACATGTTCATTTCATATCTGCGCAAGTTAAAATGTAGGCGATTTCAATTTAAGAGAGGTGGGATTTTATTGATAGGCTTTTTGAAAAGGCTTGGCTTCGGTCTCATGATCATGCTGCTGGTGCTTCCAGTGATACCTGGCGGCAAAGAAAAAGCAGCGGCAGCCAGTGATTCAGTCACGAATCTGGTGCTCGGCAAATCTGCGCAGGCAAGTTCAGGCAAGGCGGGCAATGCCGTGGATGGCGATGCCGCCACCGTATGGCAGCCGCTAGCGGTAGACCGCCAGGATGATATGAATGTCTGGATATCGGTCGATATGGGCAGTGAGGAAACCTTCAACAAAGTCATGATTCATCTCAATCGTGCGGATAATCTGAAGGATTACCAAATTCTGTATTCGGACGACGGCAGCAATTGGAATCAGGCATACAACAAAAATAAAGATCTTACTTCGACGGAGGCAGCGATGTTCGAAAGTGTGTCGGCAAGATATATGAAACTGAACCTGAATCTGAGCAAAGACCTGAATGTGCAACTATCTGAGCTTGCGGTGTATAACAGTACGGAAACGCCGGCGCCTGCCGGGCTGAAGCGGATTTATTTTACGGATGCGAGTGGTAAGGAATACCCTAACAACGCTGAAGTGCGTCTGGAGAAAGGTGAAAAAGGAACGCTGGTCCTGAAAGGAGAACTCGACTCCGGGCAGGAAGTGGATCTGACATCATATGCAAAAACCTTTATTGCTTCTACACAGGACGTAAGTATTGAACCGTCAGGATCGTTTACGACCAATCAGGTTGGTGCCTCGCTCGTCCATGGTGTTGTGCAGGCAGCACAGGAGCTGAAGACCAATGATTTCTGGATCGTGGTTGACGACCCTAATGCTTTTCTGGGTGAAAGCTATGTGATGAATTCCACGTTGACGCATCCGAATATGAAGGCGGAAATCGGCCAGCCGGCGATGATTGAACCCAATGATGTATATCCATCCGTGTCGGCAGTTTCCAATATCAACGGGACGCTCAGCGGCGAGCTGATCTATAACGGCTCCAAGGTGATCTCGCAGCTTGATTCTGCGGCTGTAGCCAAAGGAGACACGAAGCAGTGGACACCGCCGGGTAAAGCGGATAAGGAAGGACGTTATGAAATCCGCTTGAAAATGGAACAAGACGGTAAGCAGCCAGTGTACGATTCATTCTATTTCACGGTATGGGAAAATAAAAGGATTCCGAAAGACCAAAGCCAGATCGCCTTTCTTGGCAAGGATGGAAAAATGATCTATGTCAGTGATTTTCGAGGCAATCAAATACTGGATTTCTCGAACGTGGGTTATATGGGCGGCGGCGTGAAAATTCCGGAGGTTAAGGTAAAAGCGACTGTGAAGCCTGGAGATGGGGACGATACGGCCCGTATTCAGGCAGCTATTGACCAAGTAGCCCAAATGCCGATCGGCAAAGATGGCTTCCGTGGAGCAGTGCTGTTGAAAAAAGGGAAATATGAGGTTGGTGGAACACTGAAAATCAACGCCAGCGGTATCGTTCTCCGGGGTGAGGGACAGGACGACAAAGGTACACTGATCTATGGTACTGGAGCGAACCCTCGCAACTTGATTGAGATCGGCGAAAATACAGGCCTGAGTATCGACAACAGCACGATGAAAACGATCACGGATCTGTACGTGCCATCAGGTTCGCGTTCCTTCCACGTGGATGATGCCAGCAGCTATCATGTTGGTGATACTATTGTCGTTCGCCGGACTGGAGACAAGAACTGGATTCATGAGATCGGCATGGATTACATATACAACCGTCCGGAAGGCACCGCGACCCAGTGGGCGCCCTTTAATCTGGATTTTGATCGTGTAATTACTGCCATTGACGGTAACAACATCACCATTGATGCGCCGATCTCCAATGCCATTGAGCGTAAATGGGGCGGAGGGCAAATTTTCAAATACACGGATAGTGCCCGAATTGAGCAGGTCGGTGTGGAAAATATGCGTGCGGATTCCGAATTCGATCCAAGTGTCATGGACACAACAATGGACAATGGCAAGACCGATCCGTATTATGCGGATGAAAAGCATGCCGAACGCTTCGTCGTGTTTAACAGCGTGAAAAACGGCTGGATGCGCGACGTGACCGGCTACCATTTGTCATATTCGCTGGTGCAAATGAGCCGTAACTCCAAGTGGATCACGGTTCAGGACAGCAAAATGTATGATATGGTCAGCATCATTACGGGCGGACGCCGTTATGTCATCCACCAAATGGGACAGCTGAATCTGGCACAGCGGATTTATACCGAGACGGCACGTCATGCCTTCGTCGTGGACAGCCGTGTGCAAGGCCCGAACGTCTTCCTGGATGGCAAAGCCGTGAATAACTTTAACACGAGCGAGCCTCATCACCGTTGGTCAGTGGGCGGATTGTTCGATAATATCGACGCGCCGATCTCCATCCGCGATCGGGGCTGGCTTGGAAGCGGTCATGGCTGGGCTGGAGCGAACTATGTTTCCTGGAATACTGAGGATGAGTTGACTTCGCAGCAGCCGCCGACCGCGCAAAATTATGCCATCGGACATGTGGGGCCGAAGGTGCCGGGACTTGTCCCGAGCGACTATGATCCGCGCCCCCGAAATGATGGTTATTGGGAAAGCCTTGGCAAGCATGTGAAGGTTGAGAGCCTGTACAAACAGCAGCTGCTGGAGCGGCTGGGCAAGAAAGCACTGGACAATATAAAGCGATAAAATAGATTGAAAACAAAGCTATGGATACCGTATGCGCAGACAGCTAACGGTGTTCATAGCTTTATTTCAATTTATACATATGACTTTTGGTATTCTTTACCGATGTAAATTCTACAACTTCATGACAAAATCCGATAAAGTATGATATTCTTGAAGAGCAGTAATACACAACTTTCTTCCTATATTTAAGCAGGTCTCCTGGATATAATCTACTTGAAATCGGAAGGTTTGTGAAATTTATCATTTGCTACGTTGGCTATTTTCTATTCATATTCCGTGCGAATGTGATATTCCCGGCAATGCACGGGTATTTTACTAAGAAAGGGGCATTGTGTGGACATGCTCAAACAATTTAGGAAGGCATCACGGTTCGGTGTCGTGCCGGTTATGCTCATTCCGGTTGCGCTTGGCGCACTCGGGGCTTTTGTGTGGAACGGGGTGTTTAACGTCTGGCTGTTCCTGGTGACTCTGGTGGGAGCTGCCGCCGCGCATTTGTTCTCCAATATGATCAATGATCTGTGGGATTACAAGAGCGGAACGGACATAGCGGCAAAAGAAGCCGTAGATGCCGTATCGACCAACTCCGGATTTTTGACCAATAAAGTCTGGAGCATCCGTAAGTTTGCAGCTGTAACATGGGGACTGTTCGCATTGGCTGCGATTTGCGGCATCCTTCTTGCGATATTCTCCGGTATTTGGGCTTTCGTATTCGGGGCACTGGGCGGATTAATTGCCTACTTCTATGTGGCTCCTCCGCTGAAATTTGGCTACAGGGGCAAGGGGTACAGTGAGATCGCGATTCTGCTTTCCTTTGGCGTGCTGCCAGTCATGGGTGCTTATTACGTTCAGACCTCTCATTTGGATATGAGAGCCCTGCTGCTGTCGCTGCCAATCGGACTGCTCACAACATTGATTCTCTTCAACCACCATTTCCTGCATTGGCAGGCGGACCGCCAAGCGGGCAAACGTACGCTGGTTGTCGTATGGGGTGAGAAGAGAGCACTAACATTCTCAAGATTTTTGCTGCTGCTATCCGTATTGACACTGATTCTGAGTGTGGTTGCCGGCGCGCTTCCGGTGTATGGTCTGCTCGCGCTGCCTGCAATGATTCCGCTCTATCAGGTATATGGCAAGCTGAAGCCTCAGAATACCTCGCATGCTTACTTGCCTTTAATGGGCGCATCCGTTAAATCCGCGCAGCTGAGCGGACTTATTATGATTGTATGCTTATTCATTCAAGGACTGATCTGATAACATCATATGGACAGGTACTGATCCATCAAAGAAGGGAAGTCGAAAGCAACATGGAACAACAAAAAGTCATCGGTGATTTTCATACGATTTTATCGGAAGGCGAAGTTTGGAAAGTGGGTGGATTTCCCCTTCCGGACGGTTCCTTCTGGGAATACCGCGAACCTAATGCGGTCGTCATTGTACGCAACGGTGTTCTGTATGTCCGCGCTCCGCTGAGCCGCGAGAATCATCAGATTCAAATTCTGGATAACGCCAAGCATATGTACTATTCCGTGGAAACCATCAAGGTACCCGAATCCGGCGAGGTCAGCTTCGAACTGCAAATCCGTGCCCGCAGTGAAAATACGGCTCCGAACGATCTGTATGATGGGTATGTTTCGCTGAATCTACTGGATTTTACAACCGGCGCGGCTCTGGACTTCTTTGCCGGAAACGACAAGTACGCAAGCGTCTATGCCGTACTTCCCTTCCCGGGAGTAGAGGTGCCGCCATCCGACAAAACGAGATACTTCTGCATCTTCAAGGAAGATACCAACTTCAAAGCCCGTGAGTTTAACACTTACAAAATCACGTATGACCGCGGCAATGACGAAGCGGTATTTTACTTGAACGGGGAAGAGATCCGCCGCGAGAAAAATGTACCGGTCAAATTCAATGAATTTACTATCGCACTTGGCATTATGACCGAGAAGGATATTTCGCCGGAAGGCAGCGTGTCCATCCATGGACAAACCGTTACTGCGGAATACTCCCCCGTGACAGTAACGATTAATGATCGTGCTGATGATAAAAAGAAGCCGAAGGATGAAGAGTAGTAAGCAAAGTCGCTTTCGCTCGTGAATATACAAAGAACTCCAGGTCCCGTATGAACGGTGCCTGGAGTTCTTTTTTTTGTCGCATGGTAATTTGTTTATCACGATTACTTCTTCAAATCCTCAATCGAGCTGATGTCTACATAGGAAGGGACAACCAGTCCGGTTTTCACGCCGGTCATGTTGGCTCCGAGATCTTCGACTTTGTCTTTGAACTTATCCATGTAGTCTGCGTGAGTAAGCGGGAGCCATGCTGCGGCAGTGGCATCCACGTCACCATTTGCGACACCGGTCCACATCGGTCCAGCCTCTACCTGAAGGGCAGTAACCTTGTAACCAAGCTTACTCTGCAGCACATATTGAAGCAGATTCGTGCTGGCGATTTCCGAATCCCAAGCTACATAGCTCAGCTTCAATGCTTTGCCGTCCACGGGCTTCAGATCCTTGATCCATTCATTCACGCGGTCAGCATGCTCATCGGCCCATTTCTTGGCTGCATCCTCGGGCTTTGCGCCTTCTTCAATCGCGGTCATGATTTCACCCATTTCATCGGATGTCCATTCGAAGCGGTCTAGAAAAGCATACGCAGTTGGATCATCTTCTTTAAGTCCTTTACGGGCAATGGTGTGAATTTCCTCTGCGTCACCGTATACCTTTTTCGGATCATCGAGATACTTAAGATCATACTTGGAGAACATCCAGTGCGGCGTCCAACCGGTGATGATAATCGGTTTTTTATTCTTGATATCCTTGGCCAGAGTGGCCGTCATTGCAGCGCCGGAGCCTTCGATCAGCTTCCAGTCGGATAAGTCATATTCTTGAATGGCTTTATTCGTTGCCTTCATGATGCCGGCTCCCGGGTCAATGCCGATAATTTCATGTTTTACTTGTTTACCGAAAGATTCCGTGCTACTTCCATCTTGCGATGTGTCACTCGCACTGCTGTTTGTGTTGCAGGCAGAGAGCATCAGTACTCCGGCGAGTCCGAGCAGTGTCATCCATTTACCTTGTTTTTTCATTCTTATCTTCCCCTTTTTTTATCGGATTTGAATAAGCGTTGAGTAAAACGATCAAGTACAATGGCCAAAATAACAACAACCAGACCAGCTTCAAAGCCTTTACCAATCTGCAGCTGGGTCACCGCACGGTACACTTCCGCACCGATGCCCTGCGCACCGATCATGGAAGCAATAACGACCATGGACAGCGACAGCATAATCGTCTGGTTCACACCAGCCATCAGTGTAGGCAAAGCCAGCGGCAGCTGCACTTTGAAGAGCTTCTGGCCTGAAGTGGAGCCGAAGGCATCGGCTGCTTCCGTCAATTCTCCAGACACCTGCTGAATGCCTAGCAGCGTCAGGCGTATCGTCGGCGGTATCGCAAAAATGACTGAGGCAATGACGCCCGGCACGACACCCAGACTGAAGAAGGTAACGGCAGGAAGCAGATATACGAACGCCGGCATCGTCTGCATGAAATCAAGCAGGGGCGTAATGATCCGGGACGCACCTTTACTGTAAGCGCACCAGATGCCAAGCGGGATACCAAGCACAACGGAAATGAGTGCTGAAGTAATAACGAGGCTCAGCGTATCCATCGTTTGGGACCAGTAGCCCAAATTATAGATCAGCAGGAAGCCGATTACGGAGAACAGGGTCAGCGATAATCGTCCGACCAGGAAGGCTAGTATTCCCAGAATGATAATGAAGAGAAAAGGATGAGGCAGCATAAACAGCCAGGTGAAGCCTTTGACAATGCCCTCAATGACAGCGGAAATAATATTAAATAGAACCGTCAGATGATCCTCCATCCAGTTGACCAGCGTCTGAACCCATTCATCCAGTGGTATTTTCTGCATCCGGAATCACCTCCTTCGAGCTATTTTCTCCCGCAAGGGCGCCGAGCACAGCTCCGCGGACAATGACGCCAAGGAGACGGTTCTGGTCATCAACAACTGCAAGTGGTACTTTGGCCAAGCTGGTGATTTCGAAAAGCTCATTAATAACGACATCCGGTTGTACCCGCGGACCGTCTACAATCAGGATATCCTCCAGTGATTGTCCGACCCGCATGGCGGCCGAAGCGTCTTCAGCCGTAATGACACCAAGCATGCGTTTGGCACGGTCTACGACAAATAGATTGGAAATGCCTCGTTCACGCATGAGTTCAAGGGCGACACGAGGACCACGGTCCGCCATAATCGTCTCTGGGCGGCGCATGACATGCGAAGCCGTGAGGACCTTCGAAAGATCGACATCTTCAACAAAGCGTTCTACATAAGCATTGGCCGGCTGGGTCAAAATCTCCTCAGGCGTTCCGACCTGTACGACAGATCCGTCCTTCATCAGCGCAATCCGGTCGCCAATCCGAAGTGCCTCATCCAGGTCATGAGTAATGAAGATAATGGTCTTCTTCATCTTCTCCTGCAAATCGAGAAGCTCATCCTGCATATCCCGCCGGATCAATGGATCGAGGGCGCTGAAGGCCTCATCCATGAGCAGAATCTCGGGGTCATTCGCCAGGGCTCTGGCGAGTCCTACCCGCTGCTGCATCCCGCCGCTCAGCTCATCGGGGCTTTTATCTCCCCAGCCTTTTAGTCCGACCAGCTCGAGTGATTTCGCAGCTTTATCACGCCGCAGCTTCTTATCTTTCTTCTGGACTTCCAGGCCGTATTCTACATTTTCCAGAACCGTGCGGTGGGGAAACAGCGCGAATTTTTGAAAGACCATGCTGATGGTCTGGCGGCGCACCTTTCGAAGCTGTTCCTTGTTCATTTTCATTAAGTCCTTGCCATGTACCAGAATTTCTCCTGACGTAGGCTCAATGAGGCGGTTCAGCATACGAACGAGTGTAGACTTGCCGCTGCCGGATAACCCCATGATGACGAAAATTTCGCTTTCCTCGATGCTCAAACTGACACGATTCACACCGACGGTTACGGATTTTTCTTTTGCTATTCTTTCTTTAGTCCAACCTTGCTCGAGAAGCTCCACGCAGGAGTCTGCATGCGCTCCGAACAATTTACTTACCTTTTGAAGCTGTAAGATGGACAAATCAATCCCCCCTTATCAACCATTTCTAAATGAATCAAGAACATACCCCTATTCCGTTGATGATTCGTGTACCGACGTATAAGCGACGTTTAACAGTGTAACAAACTAATAATATCGTATCAAACGTTTTAACCGTATGTAAAGAACGTACAGAAAAAACTGTACGGTATAATCCTCCGGTTTCCTGCCCGATGCTCCAAATTGCAGCTTCTGAAGCTTCTTTACTTTTAAAAGTGGTTTTTCTACAATAGACGATGTAGGTTGTTGCCTTCAGATTTTGTCTGATATTGGGATTACCTGCTGAAAACATTCGAAGAATGGCTGAACATAAGGAGGTTGCAAGCATGGGCTTGGACCCGGTGAAGGAAGAACAGAACGCTGCGCTTCATAAAATGCGTAAGCGTGTTATAGAATCGATTGGACGAAATATGGACTTATACGGTATATCCTTATCGACAGGACATCTTTACGGTCTGTTATTTTTTGCGGATAAACCAATGACGCTTGATGAGATGGGCAGCGAAATGAAAATGAGCAAAACCAGCATGAGTACGGGCGTCCGGACGCTGCTGGATTTGAAAATGGTGAACAAGGTATGGGAAAAGGGCTCGCGCAAGGATCTGTACGAGGTTGAATATGACTGGTACCAGACCTTTACCGACTTTTTCGACATCAAGTGGAGAAAGTCGGTGGAGGCCAATATTTTGGTTCTCCGGAAGTCCATGGACGAAATTGATAAAATAGCTAATGAATACGCGGAAGATCCAGAGATGACGGATATGCTGCAAAAGGACAAGGCCAAGCTGCGGGATGCGTACGCTTACTACGAATGGCTGGACAGGCTGATCGATACCTTTGAAAACGGCGACATTTACAAGCTGGTTCCGAAGGAACCGCCTGCGAAGGAATAAGATGTAAAGGACCGGGATGCAATGCATCTGCGGTCTTTTTTTGTTCAACAGCAAAGCACCAGGGGCTTGAAACCTTTACCAGCTGACTGACGTCAAGAAGGATACAAGACTTTAAGGGGGACCAGAGTTGAGACCGAACCCGGTAAGAATGATGATCATGTTTGTGCTGCTCGCAATGATCTTCGGCTGCTCCGTTCAGCAGGAACCGCATGTGAACGAGACGCAGCCCCAGATGCCCAAGAAGACAGAGGAGCCTGCCGATACCGTTACAACTGTCAAAGGCGCGGATGTGATCGACATGCATGGCATGGTGGAGAACCGCGGGCAGCTTGATGCATTCGCAGGTCAAACAGAGGGCAAGCAGCGGCTTGTCCGGTATACGATTGAAGGCGATCCTATTTACTATGATTTAACGCATAAGGATGGCTATGTTGAACTGCGTGTGGACACGACTAAGGATAAATTCGGACAAGGGGAAGTTAGAACGTATAGCTGTGACAAGCTAAACCTCGAGGAAACGGATACGCTGATCCGTTATAAGCTGACAGGCTGTGTTGGGGAACAAAAGGAAATGGAGCTGCTGGAGATCCCATTTGACGTCAGTAAGCAGGACCGGTTCGAATTTGTGCTGAAGTACGGGCCGTCTGGGACGAACGAAATCAATACAGTGGATTACAAGCTTGTCAAAGATCTCGGGAACGACCAAATGGTGGAGGTCAGTGATTTTGGTATACCGGAACAGGATCGTCAGAAAATTTACAGGGAGCTCGTGCTTGCAGGCTATCTAAATAAGAAAAAGCTGTCTTCCACATGCAAGCAGCAGGATGGGGATCATTATAACTTAAACGTATTCATTAATGGAGGGAGTCGCCAATTCGAATGGAAATCATGTGATGAAAGAGTGGATGGCAGGCAGATGACAGCCGCTGTGAAGAAAATCATCGGGATTGTGCATGCGGGCTCGATATATCAGTCATTGCCTAAGACGCCGGCGGAACAAGGCAAATAGAGGATCCATCGAGTGGGGGCACCTTCGGGTGCTTTTTTATTTATGGATGATTTCTGGCTGTGGATATGCGAGTGGGGGGTGTATCCAGTATAGTATAGCTATAAACAAGAGAAGATAGGCGGGGATGACGTGGCAGCGAACATACTGCTTGTAGAGGATGACGCTTCAATTGGCGAGATGGTAGAGAGCTATTTGACGATGGAAGGCTTTCAAGTGGTTCATGCGAAGGACGGAGAAGAAGCGCTTGAGCGCTTTGGGGAGCGGGATTACAATTTGGTGCTGCTGGACATGATGCTTCCGAAGGTCAGCGGCATGGATTTTTTGAAAAAAATCAGGGAAAACAGCCATGTGCCGGTTCTCATCGTATCCGCAAAGGATGGGGAAGTAGACAAGGCGCTGGGACTGGGCTTTGGTGCTGATGATTATATAACGAAGCCGTTTTCCATGATTGAGCTGACGGCAAGGGTGAAGGCTGCTATTCGGCGGGCTACGGCTTATGTCAGCAATCAGCCAGCGGAGCAGAACAAGATCATGCGGGTACATGAGCTGGAGCTGGACCTGGATCATCTGACCGTGACCAAGAGAGGCGAGGAAATCAAGCTTACAGCCAAAGAGCTGCAAATCCTGAAGCTGTTCATGACCCATCCGAAAAAGGTTTTTACAAAGCAGCATATCTTTAACTCCGTCTGGAATGATGACTATTATGGCGATGAAAATGTGATCAATGTACATATGAGCCGGCTTCGTGAAAAGATTGAAGACAGTCCATCGGAACCGCAATATATCAAAACACTGTGGGGTATAGGTTATCGTTTGGGGGAATTTTAAGGTGACAGCCATTTTGCTTGTTTTGATTGGCATGCTGCTACTCCTCAATATATTGCAGTGGGTTTACCGAAAAAAAAGGGCTAATCAGCTCAGTTATATGATTGATAAGCTGGCCTCGATCATGGATTCGTCTCCGCAGGAGCAGCTGCTGCTTTTTACAGAGGATCGCGAATACCGCAGGCTGCTGAATGCCATCAACCGTTTGCTTTCGCAAAACAGGCAGTCCATTGCCGACTTTGCGCGCACAGAGAATGCGATGCGGCGGATGCTGGCGAATATATCGCATGATCTGAAGACGCCACTTACCGTAGTGCTGGGCTACATCGAAACTCTGAACAGACAGCCGGATCTTTCGTCTCCCGAAAGGGAGCGTCTATTAAACAAGGTGCATATGAAGGCCATAGAGATCGTGGAGCTGATTAACCGGTTTTTCGATTTGGCCAAGCTGGAATCGGGGGATAAGGAGATTCCGCTCACCCGCATACATATCAATGAAATGGCTAGAAACAGCATGCTCATGTTCTATGACATGATCGAATCCGAAGGGCTGCAGGCAGTCATTGATATTCCGGATACGCCGCTGTACGCCTGGGCAAATGAGGAGGCACTGAGCCGTGCACTGAACAATGTACTCAGCAATGCAGTCCGGTATGGTGCGCTGGGAAGGGTCATCGGCATGAACGTGCGCAGTAATGACGACAGGGTACTGATCGAGATTTGGGACAAGGGTAAAGGCATTCATGAGCAGGAACAGGCGCTTATTTTTGAACGGATGTACACGCTGGAGGATTCAAGAAACAAGAGCTTTCAGGGAAGCGGGCTCGGACTGACGATTACCAAACGGCTGGTTGAGCTCATGAGCGGGGAAATACGGGTAACCAGCAAGCCTCACGAACAGACCGTCTTTACGATCTCTCTGAAAAGGTTGTCTTGACGGAAAGCTCTCAGCTTAAGATATTCGTAAGAATTACGCAAGAAATAAGAAAATGTTGGCGGCTATACTGGGTTTAAGCAAGAACGAGAGGAGCAAGGGACGTATGAGCTATGTCGTCAGTACCCGCCAAGTAAGCAAAATATTTAAAGGTAAAGAAGTCGTCTCGGACGTCAGCATGAATATCCAGCGGGGTCAGGTTTACGGACTGCTTGGCCCGAACGGCGCCGGCAAAACGACCTTGATGAAGATGCTGCTTAATCTTGTGAAGCCGACCAGCGGCGAGATCGAAATGTTCGGGGAAAAGCTGATGCCAGGGTCGGTAGATCTGTTTAAGCGCATCGGCAGCATTATCGAATATCCGATCTTTTATGAGAAAATGACAGCCAAGGAAAATCTGGAGCTTCACTGTGAATATATGGGTTTTTACAATAAACATGCGATTCTTGAAGCGCTGGAGCTGGTGAATTTGACTTCCATCGACGACAAGGCAGTAGGCGATTTTTCGCTCGGTATGAAGCAGCGGCTCGGGATGGCCCGCGCGATCATAACCAAGCCCGAGCTGCTTATATTGGATGAGCCGATTAACGGACTCGATCCGGTGGGTATTAAGGAATTTCGGAGCTTGCTGCGAATGCTGAGCAAGGAATACCGGATGACGCTGCTGGTCTCCAGCCATTTGCTGAGCGAAATCGAGCAGGTTGCGGATACGATCGGCATCCTTCAAGGGGGCAGATTCATCCGCGAGGTATCCATGAATGACATGCGCAGCGAAAATACCGATTATATCGAAATCGTGACGCCTCATTGCAAAAAAGCTGCCTTTATCCTGGAAAACCAGCTTGGTGTGAGCAACTTCAAAATCATTGGCGATACGATGGTCCGGGTCTATGAGTCGCGCTGGACGCAGCAGGAGCTTACCAAAGCACTCGTGCTCAATGATGTCGAGATCGAATCCTTAAATCATAAGCACACATCGCTTGAGGAATATTTCATGCAGCAGATTGGCGGAGGTGAGAAGCATGCTTAAACTGATCCAGCTGGAGATGAAAAAACAGAAACTCGGATGGTATGTCAGAGGCGCGGGTATCGCGATCATCATTATTTCCTTTTTCATGTGGCTCATGCCATACGCGGAGGACAACGGAGAGCCTACCTTTACGAGCTATGCGGATGCCTTATCCATAGGGGGCCTTTTTGTCCGGGCCGTATTCATTGTGTTCGGCTCGGTGCTGCTCAGCAGGTTCATTATCGATGAATACAAAACCAAGACCGTAAGCGTGATGTTTACGTACCCGATTGCGCGCAAAAAGCTGATCATGGCGAAAATGCTGCTGATTCTTTTCCTGATCCTTGTCACGATGATTATCGCGACCGTTATTGTCAGCCTCGTATTTCTGGCCGTGAACAGCCATTATCATTTCCTTCCGGGTAAACCGGACGGGACCGTTCTCCTGCATATGGGCATCCAGCTCTTCATTCAGACGCTGTCCGCCGCAGGTATCAGCCTGATCCCTTTGTATTTCGGAATGCGCAAAAAATCCGTGCCGACTACAATCGTATCCTCCGTCATTCTCATGGGGCTGCTCAGCTCCAGCAACAAGGGCTATACGCTCAGCTCCAGCGTGACAATCCCTTTGATTCTGGGAATCATCGGCTTCCTGGTTGCATATCTTTCCTTCCGAAACGTGGATAAAGCCGATATTGTCTAATTCGATTCGAAAAAAGCACTCTTTCAATGGCAAATCTGCCGGAAAAGGGTGCTTTTTTTGTGCAATATAAGCCTAAATCTTCCGGAACAGCTGGATTCCTTTGTTATAAGCCTTACTGCACCGGATTTGCAGGCGTCGGTACGGCAGGCTCGCTGTCCCGCCCAAGCCTGCGGCTTGCCGTCTCTCTGCGTCCAGTAGCGGGTACATGGCTTGTAGCTTTGGCCAGACCGAACACGGGCATGTTGTTGTACACGGACTCGTAATTGCCTTTGGGTATGATGTACGTCTCGTGAAAAATGCCGACGGTCCCGTCCGTTCCGATGTTACGGTTAAAATCCCTCCAGGCCTTCAAGTGCTTCTGACCCTTCCTCGCGTAGTGCTCCAGCTGTTCAAAGGAATCCCAGTATTGAACCAGACAGACCCTGCGCCAGGAAAAATGCATATGACCTTCTTTAAAGCCAAGATCACGATTCATATACAATTCGCGGATCATGCCGGGCATGGCCATAAATACAGGGAGCCAGCGGTGGACTGCCCATAGTCGGTTAATCCGCATTCCGATCATAAATACCACGAATGAATCCTCCGTTTGCGCTGTATAGCGGCCTGGAACCACTTTTTCCATGAAGAACACTCCTTTTCATCCCAAAGGTTATTTTTCGATCAGCTTTAGATGAGTTTCATAAAAAGCCATGACATCCTTCGATCCGTATAATCGCGAGGTAAGAAATCCGCCGTAAAACGTACTGAACAGGAACGACACTGCCGCTTCAGTCTCAATGTCAGGCCTCAGCGTGGCGTCCTCCCGTGCCTCATTCATGCACTGGGTAAATAGCGCGAACATATCCGGACTCTTGGCGCCAGCCTCCTCGTTGCCCGGGAACAGGAGCATCACCTCGGCTTCGCTCAGCTTCGGCATGCTGCAGTGCATGTTCATTTCGGATAAAAAAGCGATCAGGCTGGGCATGATGCCTTCGTTCGATCGGGTATTGTCTGCGATGTTCTGCAGTATTAAGCGCATCGCATCAAATCCCCGAAGCTTACGCGAACCGATCTCGATGATGCGTCGGGTAAGCCACACCCGCATGTAATAAACAAGTAGATCTTCCTTTTTGCTGAAAAACTTGAAAAAGGTCACGCGGGAAACCCCCGCCATTCGGCAGATATCGTCAAGCAGCACGTCTTTGAACATACGGTTTTGGGTGAAGGATAGCCCGGCTTCATAGAGGGCAATTTTTGTTTTGGATTTTTTTAATTCCCGCAAAGGGATGTCGTTGATATTCATGTATATATGCCCCAATCATTAACTTATGTTAATAAATTAACTCGCGTTAACTTATTTTGTCAAGATAAAGTATTTATAATGTTCACATCTCTGATTTCTTAGAAAAGTTGTAAAAAAGTTCAACCTTTTGTGATCAAGAAATCAAAATTATACTTAATTCATGAAAGCGGATACAGACCTGACACAGCATGTTAAACAAACTTTGAAGCAAAGGACTTGATAAGCATGAGAATGATCTACCTGGATATTGACTCGCTCCGTCCGGATCATATGAGCTGCTATGGGTACCACCGAAAGACGACACCGAATCTGGACCGGATTGCTGCGGAAGGAATGCGGTTCGAGCGCTGTTATACCGTATCTTCTCCGTGTGTACCTTCGCGCGCAAGCTTTATGTCCGGCCGTTTTGGCGTTAATCACGGTGCGCTTACCCACTGGGGACCGGGCTGTGAATTCCAGTATCCGGAAGGGGATGGGCACAGCGAACGCATTCCTTTCTTTACACGCTATCTGCGCAAGGCAGGCATGAAGACGGTCACCTTCTCGACGTTTGGGGATCGGCATCACGCCTGGTGGTATTTTGCCGGCTGGAATGAGGTACACACCCATACGTTGAAGGAAGGAAACGAGAATGCGGACGAGGTGAACGCGGCCGTGATTCCCTGGCTTAAAGCCCACGGGAAGGAGGATGATTACTTTCTGCATATCCAGTACTGGGACCCGCACAGCTTTTATACGTATCCGAGAGCGTACATGGAGCAGTGGAAGGATTCGCCTGCCGGAGCCTTCCCGGATGAAGCGCAGATTGAAGCGCAGCAAAAGGACACCTTCCCGCGTTCAGCATCCTTTCTGCATTGGGGCGATCATTATCCGGAGACGATGCCGGGTGCTATCCGAAGCCGCGAGGATTTCAAGCATCTGATTGATGGTTATGACGGTGCCGTATCCTATATGGATTCTTTCGTGGGAGAATTAATGGATACGCTGCGGGAACTCGGCATCGAAGACGAAGTCTGCATCGTCGTCAGCGCGGATCATGCGGAATCGATGGGCGAGCAGGGGATCTATGTAGAGCATCCATGCGCGACGGAGGCGGTGCATCACATTCCGCTGATTATCAAGGCTCCGGGCATCGCGAAAGCAGGCGGAACCTATTACGGTTTCCTCTATAATGTGGACGCGATTGCCACGATTACCAACATGGCCGGGCTCCCGGTTCCAAGCGGCTGGGATGGAAAGTCGTATCTCCGAGCGCTCCAAGGCGTGGAAATGGAAGGCCGTGATTATCTGGTCATGGAGCATGCCTTGTATACATGTCAACGTTCGGTCCGCGACCCCAAGTGGTTCTTTTTAAGGACTTATCACACAGGACTCTACGACTTTGAAGAAGTGATTCTGTACGACATGGAGCAGGATCCGCATCAGACGCGGAATGTGGCTGCGGAGTACCCGGAGGTTGTGAGCCTCATGGAGCATCGCATCGCGAATTGGCTGCAGGAGCAGATGAATAAACCGGGATACAAGGCCGATCCCATGCAAAAGGTGATTGAAACAGGTCCTTATAAATACTTAACGGAAAACGACTGGGTGAGCCGTCTGCGCAGCAAAGGGTATGTGGAAGCTGCATCGAAGCTTCTCGGCCGGCGGACAGATGAGGGAATGAAGCCCGCGTACGAATTCTAATACAGCATGAATAAGAGGAGGGGCAATAACATGAACGCAAGCCGCATATCCACACGACTCATTACGCCGCTCTCGGTCATTTGCGGGATATTGATCTGGTATGCTTTATCCAAAATACCGAGCGTGGGCGCCATTATTACGGATCCGATCCGTATTACCAAAACGCTGTTCGCGGAAGCAAAGGCCGGAAGTCTCTGGACGAATATATCCGCCAGCATGCTGCGAGTACTCGGGGGCTTTGCTCTTGGGCTTGTCGTAGCCATACCTGTCGCGTTTGTCATGGGCTGGTATAAAAATATCAGGGCGGTTATCGAGCCATGGATCCAGTTTTTTCGTACCATTCCGCCGATCGCATTGATTCCGCTGGTCATTGTATCCCAAGGAATCGGGGAGTCAGCGAAGATCGCCGTCATTTTTATCGCTACCTTCCTGGTCATGGTTATCTCCATTTTCCAAGGTGTGCGCAACGTCGATCCAACGCTGATCAAAGCCGCACGGGTGCTGGGAGCAACCGACCGCCATATTTTCTTTGAAGTGGTGGTTCCGGCCTCATTTCCTTATATTCTGGTCGGTGTCCGGCTGGGTCTGGCCAGCGCCTGGACTACACTGGTTGCTGCGGAAATGACCGGAGCAAACAAGGGGCTTGGCAACATGATTATGGAAGCGAGTCTCTATTTCCGGATGGACCTTGTCATTATGGGTATTTTCGTCATCGGTGTGATTGGCCTCGCTATGGACAAAGGTGTACTCTATCTCGAAAGGAGACTGACAGGATGGCAGGAACTGCGCAAATCGTAACCCCGGGTATAGCCGCACTGGAACAGCCCAAGATCAAAATTGAGAATCTACGCAAGACATATGAGGTGCGAAGCGGTGAGGTCATCGCGCTGAATGATGCAAACCTGGACATTATGCCCAATGAATTCATCAGCGTGGTCGGACCCAGCGGCTGCGGCAAAACGACGCTGCTGAACATCATTGCCGGCTTGGAACAGGCCACCTCAGGCAGGGTAGAAGTGGATGGTAAGCTTGTTACCGGACCAGGGAAGGATCGGGGGGTCGTGTTTCAGCAGTATGCCCTGTTCCCTTGGAAAACGGTCATTAAAAACATCGAGTTTGGTCTGAAGCTGCGCGGATACAGCAAGGCCGAGCGGCGCGAGAAAGCGGAACAGTATCTGGAGTACGTGAACCTCAAGGATTTTGCCCATGCATACCCGAAGGAACTGTCCGGCGGTATGAAGCAGCGTGTCGCGATTGCACGGGCCTATGCAGTTCAGCCGGAGGTTCTGCTTATGGATGAGCCGTTCGGGGCGCTGGATGCCCAGACACGAGCACAGCTGCAGGAGGATCTGCTTAAGACATGGCAAACGGAGAAAAAGACCTGCTTCTTCATTACCCATGATGTGGAGGAGGCCGTCATTCTCGCCCAGCGTGTAGTCATCATGAGTGCAAGACCGGGCAGAATCAAGGAAATTATCGATGTGGATATTCCGTATCCACGGGATCAAACGACGAAGATGGATCCGAAATTTATCGAAATTAAGAATGAGATCTGGGCTAAGGTATACAAGGAGTATCTGGAAGTACAAAAATAAGAAATGCCAAGGGGGAAATGGTTGTTTATGAAAACAAATACCAAAAAAGGCTTTCGTGCTTCTCTTCTGTTATCTGTACTGATGTGTCTGACGCTGATGATGAGCGCCTGTGGTACCGGCAGCAAAACGGCTGCAGAGGAACCTGCTGGGGCGGCATCCGGGCAAGATGCTCCTAAGGAAACCAAGACTGACGCTCCCAAATCGCCTGTGAAAATCAACGTAGGATACATTCCCGATCTGAACGGGGCAGCACCGATTGTGGTGGCGGATGAAAAGGGATTTTTCAAGGATGCGGGCCTGAATGTCAACGCCGTTAAATTTCTGAGCGGTCCGCCTGAATTCCAGGCGATGGCTTCCGGTGATTTGGATATCGCCTACATTGGACCGGGCGCAACCTTCCTGGCTGCCCAAGGCCAGGGCAAAATTATCGCGCTGGCCAGTCTTGGCTTCGGTGATATGGTCTATGCGACCAAGAAATCCGGCATTCAGGATTGGAAGGATCTCAAAGGCAAAACCGTTGGAGTGCCAAAGGGAACCTCGGGTGAAATGATTCTGAACCTGGGCATTGAAAAGGGCGGACTCAAGCCATCGGATGTCAATATCGTCAACATTGACGTGGCTGGCGCGGTCTCCGCCTTCGTAGCGAACAAGGTAGATGCAGTGGCAATCTGGTCACCCTATACCAAGGAAATTGAGAAGCAGCTCGGCAAAGAGAATATCGTGAAGCTTGGGGATAACCGTACGTTCTACCCGGATTATGTATTCCCGGCAAGCTGGGTCGTAAATCCGAAGTTTCTGGAAGAAAAGCCTGAGGTCGTGCAGCAATTTCTAGAGGCATGGGTCAAAGCGAATGACTACAAAATCAAAAACGTGGATGAGACGATCTCCCTGACCTCCAAGTATACACAGGTTCCGGAGGATTCATTGAAAGAGCAGTATGAGACGATGGAATGGATTGAATCCTCCAAGATCGCAGAGTATATGAAGGATGGAACTAGCGTGAAATGGTTTGAGAATTTGGAGAAGATGTTCGTGGCGAACGGGAAAATGGCTGAAGTTGTACCAGGCGACAAGTTTATCGCCACCGAACCGTTTGTGAAAGCGCAGGAAGCAGCCGGCGGCAATTAAGGCTCGCCGCGCACCTTATGGATTAAATGAATGATATTCAGCTCACGGAGCAGGGAGATGACCTCCTTGCTCCGTTTTTTATTGAACTTTTTCAGGATGACGTTGATCTGCGACTTAATCGTGGAAATCTCCACCTGCCGCTGCTTGGCAATTTCGGAAGTTTTGCAGCCGCTGTATAGCAGCTGGATGATTTCAAGCTCGCTAGGCGTCAGCTGGGACAGGATCATAGTAGCTTGAAACAGGTTTTCCTGATTCTTGCGGATGCGTGTGAATTCACTTTTGATCTTGTTCGTGATTTCCGGATGCATTTGCGACATGCCTTCATGCGCGCTGCGGACCCGCTGGACGATTTCCTGATCCGGACGGGTCTTAAGCACGTAATCCACGGCTCCGGTCTCAAAGGCGCTGAAGATGGTTTCATCATCCTCATGAACCGTCAGGAAAACGATTCGGGCATGAGGGAACTCCTCCAAAATATGCTGCGCATAAATAATGCCGTCATGCTTGGCGTCCATTTCAATATCCATCAGCAGCACATCTGCGCCGATCGTCCGCATCAGCTGCAGGGCCTGCTTGCCGCTCGCGGCCTGTCCGGCGATCCGGATATCCCCATGCTTGCTCAGGATGGAGCAGAAATGTTCGCGCAGTACGTCTAAATCCTCAGCAACGATGACCTGGATAGGCGCTGTGTTCATCGCGATGTTCCTCCCTTAAGCTGTATGCTTTTGATAGATTGGCAAAACAATTTGAAAGGTGCTTCCAAAGTCGGGCTTGCTCTCGACATGAATACGCCCGTCATGACCGTGCACGATCTGCTTGGCGTAGGATAGACCTACACCCCAGTTGCGGGTCGTATTTTTACTCGTGACAAACGGGTCGAAGATGGCCTGCAGCTGTTCCTTTTCCATGCCGCAGCCGTTGTCCGTCACGCTGATAATATTGAAATTGCCTTCAGGATAGGAAGTGATCTGGATTATGCCGCGCTTTTCCTCCGGAATGGCTTCCGCCGCGTTGGTCAGAATATTGTAAATCGCCTCGGACAGATGAGCTTGATCGGCCAAAATGGTGATGCCCATGACCTCATCAAACCTTGTACGGATTTCCAGCGACCTTGAACTTGGATTGAACCGGCTCAGTACTCCCTCCATCAGCTCGCACACGGGTACGGAACGCAGCTGCAGATGGGTGGTTTTGATGGAACGGTACAGCTGATCCAGGCGCTCGAGCGTCTCGGACACGACGGTGTTGGCCTTGTCCAGCGGCTCTTTACCCGTGCCGATGCCATTTTTATCAACAGAAGGATTCTGCTTGGCCTGATTCAGCAGCACCTGAATAATGAGCAGCTGATTTTTAATTCCATGTGTGAATACCTTGATTCCCATATCCGCCGTTTTCAGCTTGCGCTCCAGCATCAGGGTTTCCTCGCCCATTTTCTTCTCAATATCGGTGTACCGCCAAATGGAGAAGAGGCTGATGGTGGATAGAATCCCTGTAATGCCGATCCCGAGATACCACTCAAACAGGGTCAGCGGCGGATTGAAGTTGGAGAAGTCGGAGTACAGTACATAATAAGTGCGGACATCCGTGACCTGCATTGGCCCCATAAAACCCAGATAAAAATAAAACAGAACCAGCGCAAATACGCCGTAGAGAATATGCTTGATCTGCTTTTTCAGCCACGGAATCGTGACATGGGAATAATAGTAGACGATAAGTGAAGTGGCGTAGAGAGCTGATATAACAAGCCACCCGCGGGTAATAAAGCTGATGATGTAAGTGCCTCTCGGACTGAGCAAGCTGAGCATGGGCTTATAGATGACAGGATCGTAAAAAATGATATTGATTAGAGGTAAAATGGCATGAAGCGACAATACCAGAAAACGGTGCTTCATCTGATTATTGTAGAAGAGAGACAGGGACAGACCTATAAATCCGAAGATGAACAGAGATCTGCCGATCGTAATCATACGGCTGACGCCATCGATGCTGATCGGAGAATGGAGCAGCATGTTGCGGATCATGTCATTGAAAAAGAGCACGATGTTGACGCGGTAATAGAATCCGCCGTATTTGGCGATAAACAGGACGAGTCCGGACATACTGAGGAACCAGCCAAGCAAAATAATCGACATCCAGTAGACGGACGGATTCCGGGCTTTGGCGATAAACATAATAATCATGGCCGACATCAGGAGGATCAGTAGAATCGTCATATCTGCAAAGCTCCTTTGATGGGTCTATTAAGTATGGCTTCTATCTGTAGTAGTGGGTTGGCGCAGAGCCGAAATAGCGGTGAAATGCCCGTGAAAATGAAGCGGTGTCCGAATATCCCAGACTCAGGGCCGTTTCCAGAACCGAGTGTCCTTGCTTCAGCATCAGGAGTGCTTTGTCCATTTTCAGCCGCTTCAGATACAGAGTGGGCGTGGTGCCAACGCGTTCGGTGAATATTTTCGAAAAATAAGAGCGATGCACCCCCACATACGCCGCGGCATCCTGTACGGTAATATCCTCGGTAAAGTGGGTATCCATATAATTTTTACTGTCCTCGATCCATTGGTCCGGCTTGGTTGGAATGCTGCTCTCCGGCTCAGTTGGAAGCAGCTGGCTCAACAGCCGATAGAGCAAAATAGAGCGGTTCAACCGATCATGCACTGAACTTCCTGTTCCGGTATGAAGCAGCTGCTCGAAGGCGAGCAGAAACTCTCGGGTCACTTTTTGCGATACATAAGGTAAGGATTCAACGAGTGGGATCGAGGCGAGAATGAAGGGGGCCTGTTTTCCTTGAAAAGCAACCCATCCCATGCGCAGCTTGTCCGGGTCCGGATGAATACGGTACGTGTAAGTATGTTCGGGGAATAGACAGAACATATCGCCCTTATGCAAAATAACGGTCTGTTCACCTGTGTTTAGCTCTACAGCACCTGACTTTACAAAATGCAAACTATAGTAGGGTACCATTCGCGGTCCGGCATGGTAATCCGGCTTGGCTTCATTCACACCCGCATGAATGGGCCAGAGCCCCCCGCTTTTGTCATATTCATCAGGGTTGAAATGGGTAGCGTTATAGTACTCTTCAGCCCGCTCCTGCAAGGATGTATCTCCTTTCATAATACATGAATTTGCCTGAATTGTACCATACATCCTGACAAAATGTTAAAGATATGTAACTTGCGATCATTGTTGAACGGCCTTGCCGGCAGATAAGATGATAGAAACGAACCCAGCAAAGGATGAAATGATATGCCAAAGCCCAACATTTTACTTATTACAAGCGATCAGCAGCATTGGGACACCATCGGTGCATTTAACCCGGAAATATCAACGCCTCATTTGGATCGTATGGTTAAGGAGGGGGCTGCGTTTACGAGAGCGTACTGTCCGAACCCGACCTGCACGCCTTCACGGTCATCGATCATTACGGGCAAGTATCCAAGCCAGCATGGAGCATGGACGCTGGGGACGAAGCTGCCGGAAGAAGAAGTAACCGTCGGGGATTTGCTGCAGGAAGAAGGCTACCGGACGGCATTGGTAGGGAAGGCGCACTTTCAGCCTGTCTTTACCAAGGAGCCTTACACGTCGCTGGAGGGGCGCGATAAGCTTCATGATTTTGAATTCTGGCGTGATTTTCATGGTCCCTTTTATGGCTTCGAGCATATTGAACTGCTGCGAAATCACACCAATGAATATCTGGTGGGCCAGCATTACGCGCTTTGGATGGAAGAAAAGGGCTGCGAGAATTGGCGTGACTATTATACGGCTCCGACCGGTACCATGGATGAATCGATTCAATTCTCCTGGGCGATCCCTGAAGAATTCCATTACAATACATGGATTGCGGAGCGTTCCAATCAGCTCATAGAGGAGTACAGCGCGGAGGAAGAACCATTTATGCTATGGGCCAGCTTTCCGGATCCACATCCGCCTTATCTCGTGCCAGAGCCGTGGGCAAACATGTATGATCCGGATCAATTGACGGTGCCGCAGGTTGTACCTGGTGAGCATGATCATAACCCGCCGCATTTTCAAATGACCCAGCAAAGAAATCCTGACTTTTCAGAATATAAGGAAACAGGCTATGGTATTCATGGTTATCATTCACATCTGGGCATGACGGATGAGGAGCATCGGAAAGCAGTCGCCACGTATTACGGGATGGTCAGCTTTATGGATGAAGCGATCGGCAGGATTCTAAACAAGCTGGATGAACTCGGAATCGCTGATCATACCATTGTCATCTTTACGACCGATCACGGGCATCTGTTCGGCCAGCACGGCATGATGTTCAAGGGCGGCTTTCATTATGAAGATTTGCTGCGGCTTCCTTTCATCGTGAGATATCCAGGACAAACACCTGCCGGCGTGGTCTCGGATTCCATTCAATCGCTGGTTGATCTGGCCCCGACCTTTCTGCGGTTTGCAGGTGCCATCCCGCCTCATGACATGACAGGCGTGGACCAGTCCGCAGTTTGGCTTGCCCCGGAGAAGGCCGTCCGCGATCATGCAATTTGCGAATTCCGGCATGAACCGACTACGATTCATCAGAAGACCTATGTGGGTCAGCGTTACAAAATTACAGTTTATTACAACCAGACTTACGGGGAACTCTTCGATCTTGAGGAGGATCCGCAAGAGATTCATAACCTATGGGATCAGGAAGAATATCAATCTCTGAAAATGGAGCTGCTGATGAAGTATATATGGGCGGAGCTGGGCAAGGAACCGATGCCAATGCCGCGCGTATCCCATGCGTAGCCACCTAAGCTGATCATAATGCGCCGCCATGCCTGCATGCAGGATGGTGGCTTTTTCTTATGGAAACGAGCAAAATCCTCAATTAAGAAAATCGTAAGAAAGAAGAAAGAGAAACGATAAATTCATTTTATACAATGTTGGCATGGGTTTCAGGTTTTCCACCGTCTAACTAAATAGACAGATGTCCTGCGGGGTTAAGCAGGTTTACTGAGGAAAACCAAATTTCGAATAGAAAGATGTGACCAATATTGAATATGTTAGCTTCCATTTCAAAAGCAAGTGCTCAGTCGGTTTGGATGGCCTGGGAGTCGGTCTTTGATCAAATTACGAAATTGCGGAGTGTTTCCATGAAGAAATTTGGTATCTGCAAGCTGGTCATCCGGCGGCATCATGGAAAAAGCGTAGAATGTCATGACGGACATTGGATTCATTCCGGAGATTGGGTGGGGGAGCTTCATCTGGATAACCGCCAGGTGCTGGAGCTATCCAGAGAAGTCGGGCCTGACCGCGCTGCGCTGCTGACTGCCAGAATGCTGCGGCGTTCGATGAAGCAGATCAGCCATGCGATGGAAACCGACCCCGAGCTTGCCCAAGTAAAGGCTCTAACGGGAATTACCCTGCTGCACCGGGGCATCATTCATGGTCTCGGCTTTGAGCTTCATCCGCTGGATTCCAAGGGGTTCCGGATGTTCTCCACCTATTATTTGCGTTTGCTGCTTCGAGTATTGCATCCGGTAGGCCGGACACGTATGAAGCAAAACACTCCTAAGCTCGTTCCTAAAATGCTGATGATGACACGGCAGTCGCTGTTCTTGCGATATAACAAGGAAGCGGCAGCATGAGTCTTTTGATGATGAAGCTGTTACTGCTGTTTGTCCTTATATATATGATTATTCCCTATGTGATCACGCGGATATTGGGGATTGGCGTCACGATTCGCGGCCGGACTGGCAGGCAGATCGCTTTAACCTTTGATGATGGTCCCCATCCGCTGTACACGCCAAGACTGCTGGATTTGCTGAAACGAAAAGGGATCAAGGCAACCTTCTTCGTGCTTGGGAGCAAAGCGGAGCAGTATCCGGAACTGATAAGACGCATTTACATGGAGGGGCATCAGATAGGTATTCATAATTATACGCATCTTCCCAATTGGCTCATGAGCCCGCGGCGTATCCGGGAGATGCATGTTCAGCGGACCGCGGACATCGTCGAACGGATTACGGGCGAGCGGCCGACGTTTTACCGTCCTCCATGGGGAATTTTGAATGTAGGCGATTTATTCACACTGCGAAAAACATACCGGATCATGCTCTGGTCGGTGATGGGGCGGGACTGGGGAAAGGCTCGAAAGAGCAAACCGCTGAAGGAGCGGATTCTATGCCAGCTTGAGGCAGGATCCATCATTTTGCTGCATGACAGCGGCGATACATGGGGAGCCGTACCTGATGCTCCGGGACGGATGATCGCAAGCCTCGAAGAAGTCCTTGAGGATGTTCGCTTCCAGGGTTATAAATGCGTGCGAGCCGATGAGCTTCTGCAAAATGCGCATGGCGCGCGCAGCGAGTTGTCGGATGGCCTTCGGGTGGGTTGATACATGGAGAAGACCTATGAACAAAGAGCATGAGTTTTTGCGATGAAGAGATGTTTATTATTAAGGAGTACAGCCTCACGAAATGTTGAGGTTGTACTTTTTATTTTGCCTATTTACAAATGGTAAATGGTGGATTATGATAGCCCTATAGACGATCTAAAAAAATAGATTGAATAAAAAATACAGTACGAACCATTAAAACGGATCAAATTATAATTTAGATCGGAGTGTATTGGATATGAATAACGATCAATCCCAATCCATTGAGATTTCAGTAGAGCAGGCCAAATTGTTAGGCAGCGCGCAGCGGGTGAAAATCATCAAAACATTGGTCGACACAGCGAAGACCTCCAAGCAGGTGGCGGATGAATTGGGGGAATCCCCAGGCAGCATCCACTATCACATTCAAAAACTGTATGAAGGCGGGCTGATCGACCTTGTGGAAACAAGAACGGTTGGCGGTATTGTGGAGAAATACTACAAGTCGAAGGCGAAGTGGTTTAACTCGCATGGAAAACAACTGATGGATCCGATTCTGGCCGATGATTATGAGGCAGCTACCAGCACGAAAATGAGTCTGAGAATGCAGCTATCATTGGAGCAACGTGAAGAAATGGAGGCTGACTTCAAGGCATTGCTGGAGAAATGGGTGGAGATTTCGATTGCAACCAAGGGAGAGAGCACTCAGGAATATGCGATTGGTATTAAAGTGATTTCGGCTGAAGCGCCAAAATAGGGGGAGCTTTCTAAACTTTATTCTAGAAATAAGGAATGGGAGTGTTGTAGACATGGAGATTTTTAAAAACCGCAATTTCACGCTGCTGTTTATCGGCCGCATTCTGACGAATATCGGTGATAGCTTTTATGCCGTCGCAGCCATGTGGTTGGTGTACAGTCTCGGAGGTTCTACACTATATACGGGGATTGCCGGTTTTCTGTCGATCCTCCCCCGAATCATTCAATTGTTTTCCGGCCCTATGATTGACCGGGTTCCACTGCGAGGCCTGCTGGTGTACACTCAACTGCTGCAGGCACTGCTGCTGTTAATTGTGCCAGTGGCACATTATTTCGGTTTTCTGACTGTAGGTCTCGTGCTTAGCATCACGCCGATCCTCACGACCATTAATATGTGGTTTTATCCGGCTCAGATGTCCGCGCTTCCCAAGATCTTGGGCAAACACCAGCTGACGCAGGGGAACTCCTTGTTTTCGATCGCTTACCAAGGCATCGACGTTGCTTGCAACGCGATTTCGGGAGCTTTAATTATCGTGCTGGGTGCGGTTTCCCTATATCTGTGGAACTCCCTGGGATTCTTCATTGGGGCCCTTTTGTTCATGCAGCTGCGGATAAATTCATCAACCATTAATTCAGATAACAACGGATTAAAAACATATGGCGAAAAGAAAAATTTATCGGTTCCCCGTCAGAATCCTATGAAAAGTTATGTGTCAGATATGAAAGAAGGCCTTAGGTTGATCCTTGCAACACCGCTGGCACGCATCCTATTTGGCATTATCTTGATTAATGCGGCAGGAGGAGCCACCTTTACCGTCATGCCAGCCTTTGCGAACAGCCTCGGCGGGGCGGGGGTATACGGAATTCTGCTCATGGCTCAAGCCTGCGGAAGTTTACTCGGCGCGATGCTTACACCCTATATGAAACTGGAACGCGTACGACTCGGATATCTTTTTGCTGCTGCCTTTTGTTTATCCGGAGCCGCCTGGAGTCTCAGCATATTCAGCCATTGGACGTGGCTCGTCGTTCTGGTCTACGGCCTGGCTTGGTTTCCGGGTGGAGTAACCAATGTCATCATTAACACCGTGATTCAAAAAGCCGTGCCGGAAAAGAGCCTGGGTACCGTTTTTGCGGCATCCTCGGGACTCAGCGGTATCGCTATGCCGCTTGGCAGCCTCATCGGCGGCAGTTTGGGCGTTATCGCAGCAAGCTCAATCGTGATCGCAGGCTGTGGTATCGTGGTATTGGGTGTGGGCATATTTTGGATGTTCGATCCGGTGACAAAAGCTCTTCCGACCGCCCATGATGCGGATGAATCCTGGTTTGCGGCACCCGTACGCCCGGAAGCTGTACCTGCGTCTACTTCCGTATAACAGTTTGTTTCCTATATGCGATATATCATCGAAACAACTGTTCTTTCCTTAGGGAATGCAGTTGTTTTTATTTTGGAGACGCGTATTTTGGCCGCGAAAGATTAAATAATGTGAATTATTGTAAAATATAAATTCTTCCGTGTTTTAATGGGAGTAGAAAATTTCATGGGGAAATTGAATGAGTATAAAACTGAGGTATCTTGGTGCCAGCCCAGTGTTGGTAGCAGCTTTTACTCGGTGGTTCGCTTGCTAATGCGGCAAACTTCTAGGACGTTAAAGAAGGCAGTTGGTATGAGGAAGCCGTCTCGTGGGTGTTCAAAACAAAGTTGCGTCTGGTTATGCTGATGGGCGTTTAAGCCTAGCAATTCAGTAACTGAGGAAGAATTCCAATTATTGCCTTGTTGGTCCATTCGTTAGCATGTTCGGAGAATCATTCTCTCAAATTTCTGAGTTATTTCTGATTTACCACTTCTTTTTCAATTAACTGTTTTAAATCATTAGATACAATTATTACTTTTTGAATTTTAAAATTATCCCTAGGAACATGATTGACTAATATCATTTGTCCATTCCCCAAAGTAATCAGGGAATATGACTTGAAATCCGCTCTAGAATCATTAATTTCCTTAAGTTTATCAAATAATTCCTTTGTAGCTTCTTCTTTAAGATGGCTTGAAAACAGAGATTGAAAAACTTCATATTCGTCTAAAGAAATTGATTTTTTTAAATTAACTGCTATCTCATCCGGATCGGATTTATTATCTTTTGCACAAGCTACAGTGATCAAGAATAGAGCTGTGATTAATAAAAATTTTATTAGTTTACTTCCCACAAATTCAACCCCTGTCTGTTTATGATTTCTAGATTGCATAAATAAATCCTCTGAACAGGATAACGTCCGGGAGCAGCAATTAGTTACGACTATTTATTAGGAACTTGAAACTGCTTACCTTCTCACTTGTTTGCAACCTGTTTGCAGTGGAACTAATCAGACCTTTCCAACGGATCTTCCCTCAATAATATACTTAAGGCGTTGAATCCCCATCCTGAATGGTTATCCCCTGCTAAATCTTGTATCGATTCGTACAACCTGCTCCGGCTTGTCAGGCTAGTCTGCATAATGTGAACAAGTCCCTCATAGACATGTATCAATCAATTAAAACATGTGCTAAAGGGGATGATGTCATGCGCCGGATGTCATGGGTACTCGCCATGATCTTGTGCGTCACCGTCGTATTTGCCGGGTGCGGCAAAAAGGACGCTGCTTCCGTAGTCAAAGGTTTGAATAACGTTGCCGACACGCTGCAAAGCAAGGAAGGATCCTATAAAGGAATGGGGAAAATGACGCTCTTTACGGGAGAAAAACCGCAGGAGTACAACATTGAAGTTTGGTATCAGAACCCTTCCTACTACCGGATCAGCCTTACCAACGCTCAAAAGGATGTCACTCAGATCGTTCTCCGCAATGACGACGGTGTTTTCGTCCTCACGCCCAGCCTGAACAAAAGCTTCCGCTTCAAGAGCGATTGGCCGGAAAATCAAGGGCAGGTTTACCTGTATCAGACGCTGGTGCAAGGAATCCTGAGTGATAGTACCCGCCAATTTGCCACAGACAAGGACAGTTATGTATTCGATGTTGCAGCCAACTATCACAGCCAATCTCTGGTTCGCCAGAAAATCTGGCTCAGCAAAGACAATTACGCGCCTAAGCAGGTGCAAGTATCCGATGCTGAAGCTCATGTTATGGTTGAAGTGAAATTCAGCGAATTCAAATTTGATGCCAAATTCGATAAGGATTCCTTTGATATGAAGCGCAACATGACGGCCTTGGACGATCCTACGCTGGGAACGGTCATGCAGGTGGATGAGAATGGTAATCCGATTTCGGCTGACGATCCGAAGGCTGAAGGCGCCTCGGCTGCAGCACCGAAGGAGCTTGGGGACTTTGGAATGATCGTTCCTGTCTACCTTCCGGATGGGGTCGAGAATAAAGACACCAATAAAATGGAGAATAGTGAAAATCATACGGTCATCCTCCGCTATGATGGAACATATCAGTACACCATTATGGAGTCGCGTTCGCAGGACAAGGCGGTTTTCTCGCTGGCATCGGGAACGGTGGTTGATCTCGGGTTTACGTCAGCGCTCCTCACAGGAGATGATCAAAAAACGCTGACCTGGATGAATGATGACGGCATTGAGTTCCGTATTACCAGTGCAAATCTTCCAGTTGATGAAATGACGAAAATTGCCGCGTCTTTACAGGAACAAACGGGTAAATAATACAAAGTAGGCGGATTCCCGAGTTGTTAGAGCTGATTCCTCTACAATGAAGGCCTCCGCCTGTTTATCTTCTGACGCTGTGTGGTATGGTAAACCCGCCCCAATCCGGCCAGCTGTGGTTCATTGACAGTGGCCTTCTCGAACATTACGATTAATGAGCGAGTTATATAGAATGAACTAAAGCCAAGTCACGGTTGCAGAGCACAGAACTGATCGCAATCAAGTGATAAGTCATATCAGACTTTAGTCCAATCTATGTAGGTGTAAAACGTAAGAGAAGGTGACTGAAAAAATGCAAGTTCAATATAGAGCTACACAAGCGGAAATAAATCTGGATCATTTGCGTGCCAATTATGAGGCATTCCGCCAGGCACTTCCTGAAGAAATGCTGCTGCTGGCTTGTGTCAAAGCAGATGCTTACGGACACGGTGCTGTAGAAATGGCGCGGGAGCTGGAGCGAGCGGGCGCGGACTATCTGAGCGTGGCTTTTCTGGATGAAGCGATTCAGCTTCGCCAGGCAGGCGTTAAGATTCCTGTGCTTGTACTCGGATACACACCACCTGAAGGCGTTCAGGCAGCCTGGGAGCATCAGGTAACCTTGACGGTGTTTAGCCAAGATGTGCTTGACACCATTAAGGGGCTTCCGGCAGAAAGCCTGAAGCGTCCTTTGAAGCTGCACATCAAGATCGACAGCGGTATGGGCAGATTGGGACTTCTTCCTGGTGAAGCCGCCATTTCTTTTATCGAAAAGGCTCTGGCATTGCCGCAGGCTGAGGTGGAGGGAATGTTTACCCATTTTTCCAAGGCGGATGAAGAAGATAAAAGCTATACACTGGAGCAATACCGGCGTTTTACAAGCGTAGTGGTCGCACTGAAAGAGAGAGGCATCAGCCTCCCGATTATACATACGGGAAACAGTGCCGCCGCGATTGACACTCCAGAGCTGTCGTTCAACATGGTCCGCATCGGAATCAGCATGTATGGACTATACCCTTCGGAAGAGGTTAATCGGCAAAAGGTGGCGCTGACCCCGGTATTGACGCTAAAGACACAGGTGGCATTTGTTAAAACGCTTCCGCCTCATTGGGGCGTCAGTTACGGCGCGAGGTATGTGACGGATGCGGAGGAAACCATTGCCACGCTTCCGATTGGCTATGCGGATGGATATTCCCGAATGCTAAGCGGTAAAGCGGAGGTATTGATCCGCGGCCGCCGCGTTCCCGTCGTCGGAACGATTTGCATGGACCAGTGTATGGTAACGCTGCAATCTTTTGCTGAAGAAGCAGAAGAAATTCAAGCCGGCGAAGAGGTTGTACTCATCGGTCAGCAGTCTGGCGCAAGTATTTCGGCAGATGAGCTGGCATTCTGGCTCGGTACCATTCACTATGAAGTCATCTGTATGATTGCTAACCGGATTCCCCGCCTTTATATACGAAACGG
Organism: Paenibacillus dokdonensis; assembly: GCF_004916975.1. GTDB lineage: Bacteria > Bacillota > Bacilli > Paenibacillales > Paenibacillaceae > Paenibacillus_AQ > Paenibacillus_AQ dokdonensis. Next base: position 196,668 of record NZ_STGQ01000001.1, read on the forward strand.
GGCCCCGTACACCCTGATCAATCCTTTGATCAGCGAAGCACACTAAACTGGATATAACCTTTTGTTAGGAGCAGAAGGAATAACTTGCATACATCTCGAATATAGAATTGTGACGAGATTGTCTGTACGGAAATGCCGACTGTAGTTTATAATGGAATGCAGCATACCTGATATACCTTCGGCATATATATTCCTTTGTATAAATTTCCTTGAATAAAGTTATACTGGTGCACAAGGGTGTGAAGGTTGTGGGGGTGGAAGAAAAGGTGGCTAATATGCAGAATACCAAAAGAATTATGATCAGCTTGCCGGATCATCTTTTGCAGGAAGTGGATGGCATCGTTGCTATGGAGAATTCCAACCGCAGTGAACTTATCAGGCAGGCCATGAAGCTGTATTTGCATGAACGGAAGAAGCGTTATATCCGTGAATCCATGCAGCGTGGCTATATGGAAATGGCCAAAATTAATTTGACCATGGCCTCTGAAGCGTTTCATGCAGAGGAAGATGCAGACAGCACTCTAGGCCGCTTAGTGAGCGGGGTGTAGACATTGATCGTAAAACGCGGCGACGTTTTTTTTGCGGATCTTTCACCCGTTGTTGGTTCTGAACAAGGTGGAGTGAGACCGGTGCTGATCATTCAGAATGATATCGGCAACCGCTTTAGTCCTACGGTAATCGTGGCGGCTATTACGGCCCAGATTCAAAAAGCCAAACTGCCGACGCATGTAGAAATTGATGCGGCTTCGCATGGTTTTGACAGGGACTCTGTTATATTGCTGGAGCAAATCCGAACCATTGATAAGCAGAGGCTGACGGACAAAATCACCCACCTGGACGAAGAAACGATGAAAAAAGTGGATGATTCTCTGCAGATCAGTCTTAGCTTGATCGACTTTTAACCATGAACGTGCAAAAGTAAAGGCGTGCCCCGGGGCACGCCTTTTGTCTTTTCTCTTGCTGTGTGGTTGCTTTTAAAATGTCACATAAGTCCATTGTATCCGATGCTTGATCCATGTAACTTTATAGTAACCAATAAAGAGCGGACAAGGCGGGGGATACCCGGCTGAAAATCATTCCGCTTAAGCATACGGAGGGAATTATGGGAATTTATATCGATTCACAGCAGCAGCTGTTCCATTTGCAAACGAAAGGCTCAAGCTATGTATTTCAGATTCTTCCTTCCGGCTACGCGGCACATTTGTATTATGGCAAGCGGCTGCGTGCAGGCGATCTCAGCTGGCTGCTGGTATCACAGGAGCGTTGTTCATTCAGCCCGAATCCGGTACCTGAAGACCGCAGTATATCACTGGATACCCTGCCACAGGAGCTGCCAGTGTATGGAACCAGCGACTATCGCCATCCCCTGCTTCAGGCGAGACTTGAGGACGGCACGACCATTACGGAATTCAAATATGTATCGCATCGCATGGAGCAGGGAAAACCGGGGCTAGAGGGTCTTCCTGCTGTATATGTGGAACGTGAAAGTGAAGCAGAGACCTTAGTGCTGAATATGCAGGATCTGGCTTCAGGACTCCATGTAGAGCTAATTTATGCGGTGCTGGAAGATTATGATGCCATCACACGGTCGATGCGTATCGTTAATGACAGCGGAGCAAGCATAGAGCTTCTGCGTGCGCTCAGCGCGAGCGTGGATTTTCCGCATATGGATTATGAGTGGCTGCAGCTGTCCGGCGCTTGGACTCGCGAGCGTGATGTCATCCGCCGTCCGTTGGCATACGGCATACAGGCCGTGGAAAGCCGCCGCGGTTCGAGCAGTCATCAACAGAATCCGTTCGCAGCACTGCTTTCACCGGGAACGGATGAGGATCATGGCGAGGTCTACGGCTTCAGTCTGGTATACAGCGGCAGCTTTATTGCACAGGCTGAAGTGGATCAATTCCGGACGACCAGATTGTCGATCGGCATCAATCCATTTGACTTTACATGGCTGCTTGAACCGGGGGAGTCCTTTCAGACACCGGAAACAGTGATGGTGTATTCTGCAGGAGGTCTTGGAGGCATGTCCCGGACGTATCATAAGCTGTACCGCGAGCGGTTGGCGCGAGGGGAGTTCCGTGACAAGGAACGTCCCGTGCTTGTCAACAACTGGGAAGCAACGTATTTCAATTTCAACGCAGAAAAAATTGAAAACATTGCGAAGGCCGGACAAGAGCTGGGCATTGAGCTGTTCGTGCTGGATGACGGCTGGTTCGGGCGGCGGGACCGTGATAATTCCTCGCTTGGAGACTGGGTTGTCGATTTGAATAAGCTGCCGGATGGATTGGATGATTTGGTGGAAAGAGTGAATCACCTGGGAATGCAGTTCGGCTTATGGTTTGAACCGGAAATGGTATCGCCGGACAGTGATCTATACCGCATGCATCCAGACTGGTGTCTCCATGTTCCCGGGCGTCGGCGTACGGAAGGCAGACAGCAGCTTATTCTTGATTTTTCCAGACAAGACGTCAGGGATGAGATCGTCCGGATGATCGGTAATATCCTAAGCAGTGCGCCGATTACGTATGTAAAATGGGACATGAACCGTAATATGACGGAGATTGGCTCGGCTTTACTGCCGCCGCAGCGGCAGCGGGAGACAGCCCACCGTTATATGCTCGGACTCTATGAAGTTATGGAGCGCATTACAACGGCATTCCCTCATATCTTGTTTGAAAGCTGTTCCGGAGGCGGTGGACGCTTTGACCCTGGTATGTTGTTTTATATGCCTCAGACTTGGACAAGCGATAATACGGATGCGGTCGCCCGTCTGAGAATTCAGTATGGTACCAGTCTTGTATATCCGGTCAGCTCGATCGGCTCCCATGTGTCTGCAGTTCCCAACCATCAGGTCAAACGTACAACGCCGCTTGATATGCGCGGTCTGGTGGCGATGTCGGGGAACTTCGGTTATGAGCTGGATTTAACGCGGTTTAGCGATGAGGAGAAGGAGGCTGTCAAAGAGCAGGTCGCCTTATACAAGGAGATCCGCGGACTGGTGCAGTTTGGGCTCCATTACCGGCTGCTCAGTCCTTTTGAAGGCAATGAGACCGCATGGATGTTTGTGGCTGAAGATGGTAGTGAAGCGGCTGTATTCTATTTCCGTGTGTTGTCTGAATCCAATGCGCCTTTAAGCCGGCTGAAATTGAAAGGACTTGATCCGGACGCAGATTATTCAATCCTTGGGAACAATGGAGTTTTCGGCGGAGATGCTCTGATGTATGCCGGTATTTCGGTTGGAGAAGATCGGGGAGATTTTCACAGCGAGCTGTTCCGTCTGAAAAGAATGCAGTAATAGGAAAATGGGATCGGTAGTGTAAAAAGACTGTAAAGGACGAGCCTTGCTCCGGATATTCCGGCGCAGGGCCTTTTTGTGTTATTGCCAAATTACCAGGCAGAATAAGGGTAAAATCACTCATGGAAGAAGCTTCTGCCATCATTGTTTGCCTCTTCCAAAGATGCCCGCTGGAAAAGTAGGCAAAAGTTTGTGATAATATACAAGAACCAAGCTTCACTTTTTAGAATAAAATCTAAATTTTGCTTGGCGTTTCAACTGAACTCCGAATCGATGAAATGACGACGGAGATAGAAATTTAACATAACGAAAATGAAATGTATGGAATGCTCTAATAAACGAACGTTATATACCAGACTTTGCACTATTCACGCATAACAAGCGACTGATACGGGGAAAAGAGGGATTTTTATGACAGAAAAGGTAGTTGTGGAAATGAATACGGAAGAACAGAAGGCCAAGGAACAGGAACGCATTGTTCAGCAGACAGCGAAGGAATTGCAGCTTTCACTGAAACAGATCCGCACGACGGTTGAGCTGCTGGATGAAGGCAACACGATTCCTTTTATCGCACGTTACCGTAAGGAAATGACCGGGGAATTGGATGAGAACCAGCTGCGGGATATTGAGGAACGGGTGAACTATCTGCGCAATCTGGAGGAACGCAAGCGTGAAGTTATCCGGATTATCGATGAGCAGGGTAAGCTGACGGGAGAGCTGAAGTCGTCTATTGAGAAGGCGGTCAAGCTGCAGGAAGTGGAGGATTTGTACCGTCCTTACCGTCAAAAGCGCAAAACCCGCGCCAGTGTAGCCAAGGAAAAAGGGCTGGAACCGCTCGCAAACTGGATTATGGGGCAGCCGAAGCAAGGTGACCTGCAACAGGAAGCCTCCAAATACGTGGACGCCGATAAAGGCGTTGAGAGCTCGGATGAAGCCATTGCCGGAGCGATGGATATTCTGGCTGAAAATATTGCGGATGACGCGACAATCCGTTCCTGGGTCCGCCGGTATACGATGGATCATGCCATGCTGACCTCGGAAGCGAAGGATGCGGAGCAGGAATCCGTGTATGAAAACTACTACAGCTACCGGGAGCTTGCCAAAAAAATGCCTCCTCACCGGATCTTGGCCATTAACCGCGGCGAACGCGAAAATATACTGAAGGTAGGCCTTGAAGTATCGTCCGATCCGATTCATCATTTTATGGCACGTCAGATTGTTAAGGGCTCTTCCATAGTAGAAACAGTATTAACAGCAGTGATAGAAGATGCTTATAAACGTCTGATTGCCCCTTCAATTGAAAGGGAAATTCGCGCGGAATTAACGGAAAAGGGAGAAAATCAGGCCATTTCCATCTTTTCCGGCAATTTGCGGAGTCTCCTGCTGCAGCCCCCGGTAAAAGGCAGATGCGTGTTGGGCGTAGATCCGGCCTTCCGGACCGGCTGTAAGCTGGCTGTCGTTGATGATACGGGGAAGCTGCTCGAAGTAGCGGTGACTTATCCGACGCCACCGAACAACAAGCGGAGAGAGGCGGCCGAGAAGTTCCGCGAGCTGATCACCAAATACGGGATTCAGTTGATCGTTATTGGCAATGGTACGGCCTCCAGAGAAACCGAGCAGTTTGTGGCAGAAGTCATTGGTGATCTGAGCGATCTGAACCTGTCTTATCTGATCGTTAACGAAGCGGGAGCAAGTGTGTACTCGGCTTCCAAGCTGGCACAGGAGGAGTTTCCGGAGCTTGATGTTGCTGAGCGGAGTGCGGTTTCCATCGCGCGCCGGGTGCAGGATCCGCTCGCGGAGCTGGTTAAGATCGAACCGAAGGCCATCGGTGTCGGACAATATCAGCATGATGTATCGCAAAAGCATCTGGACGAAAGCCTGAAGGCAGTCGTAGAGTCTGCCGTTAACCATGTTGGTGTAGATGTGAATACAGCATCACCTTCGCTGCTGTCCTATGTGGCAGGGGTTAACGCGACCATAGCCAAAAACATTGTAAAATACCGTGATTCGAACGGTAAATTCAGCAGCCGCAAGCAGCTGCAAAGCGTACCGCGCCTCGGCGCTAAAACCTATGAGCAGTGCATCGGCTTCATGCGTATTTCGGAAGGGGATAACCCGCTGGACCGCACACCGATTCACCCGGAATCCTACACGGTCGTAGATCGTTTGTTCAAGGAGCTCGGGATCGGTATGGATAAGCTTGGAACAAGAGAGCTGTCGGATTTGCTGGCTCAGCAGCATGTGGAGCAGTTAGCTAACGCGCTTGACGTTGGCGTGCCGACGCTTCGTGATATTCTGGAGAGTCTGCAGCGTCCGGGCCGTGACCCGCGTGAAGAGCTTCCGCTCCCTATTTTCCGGACAGATGTGCTCAAAATCGAGGATTTGATGCCGGGCATGGAGCTGCAGGGAACGGTACGTAACGTCATCGACTTCGGCGCGTTTGTGGATATCGGTATCAAGAGTGACGGCCTCGTACATATTTCACAGCTCAGTGAAGGATATGTTAAGCATCCGATGGACGTTGTATCCGTCGGGGATAATGTGACTGTCTGGGTACTGAATGTGGATTTGAAAAAGGGCCGTGTCGGACTTACGATGCGTCAGCCGAAGGATCAGCAGTAAAAAAACATAATAAAAAGCCCCTTTTCTAAATTGTAAAAGAAGGGGGGCTTATTCAAATATACGTTGTTTATTTATCATTTGCGGTGTCCGGATTAACGGTGGTTGAGTCTGACAGCTTCTTTTTGGCCCGGAACCGCCGTACCTTCATCAGGTTTCCGCACATTTTATCATCGCAGTACCGCTTTGAGCGGTTGCGTGTGTCATCATAATATACCCATAGGCAGTCCGGATTGTCGCAAATGCGGATTCTGGACAACTCGCCCTTCTCCAAGGTGGACGCAAAGGAGGCTGAAATTTCAGCCATAACCTGCGTCCAATTGGTGTTTGCAGGAATATAGGAGATATGGATGCCATGTTCGGATGTGCTTAACTTGCGTATCACTGGTGACTTTCCCATCCAGAGATTAAGATGGTCGATATGGTTAGCTGTAACAGCTTCTCCGGATGTAATATGACGGATCAGCGCAAGCAGGAAGGAGCGCAGCTCTTTCAGTTCGTTCATTTCCCTATCGCCCGGAAGGTCGGTTGCGGTAATCCGGTCCTGTTGCATAAACCAACGGAGCCATTCTTCTTGATCAAGACGGTCTTCGGAGCGCCCGCTGCCCCGCCAATCATGCCATTCACTATTTACAAAATCATCCCAGAGCATTCGAGGTCATCCTTTCTATAGCAACATTGTAACAAACCATGGTTCGCTTTTGCTATCTTGCGGGAGTGGTGAGAGACCGGGAGAGGATGGTTTATTGGATGCTGCTTGTACCTGGAAAATAGTTGTGCTATTGTTTGCGTAACTACCTTAACATGTTTAAGGTAGTTACTTAAAACGGGAGGCGATTAGGATGAGTATCCGAAGTCTTTTGCTGCAAAACTGGGATTATTGTATGGATCAAGAGGATTGGTATCCTCCGCTGCTGCATGCGCTGAAGGATGTTTCGCTTGAACAGGCTTTGTGGAAACCCGAAGAAGGTGCAGTCAACAGTATATGGGAGAACGTTCAGCATTTGCTCTACTTTAAGGAGCGTTTGTTAAAGCGGCTTTCAGGTGCTTCTGAAGATCAGAACGCGCCGGGTAATGATGAAACCTTCCGCATTCCTGAAGCAAGTGAAAATGACTGGGCGCGCGCCAAGTCCAAGCTTGTGGAGGTGCATGCATCTGTAAGACATGCGCTAGAACATTTGCCTGAGGAAGAGGTCGAAAACAATCCCCAGCGTTTTCTCAGCTTGATCATGCATGATGCTTATCATACTGGACAGATCATTTTACTCGGAAAACTGCAGGGCTCTTGGCCGGCGGCAAGAAGCTACTTATAACTCGTCATCCTATGTAAGTTCAAACGATATCGGCAAAAAAAAGAAGCCGGATTCATAGATCCGGCTTGGTTTGCGTAACGTTATGGATTGATGAACAGCCATCCTATGAATGATCCGTGCCTTCCCCAGCTGAATTCCGGTAAAAGAACCAGCAATCGTTCAGCAGCTTGATTTGGCGTCTGTCCTTTTTGTGAAAGGCGCGTGTCAGCTGATTGCAGAGCCATTGCGGCAAGGGTATCTCCTCCTCTTGCTAAACCGTCTGTATGGATAGCATATGGGGGAGACGCCCAAAGCGTGCAGGTCTACACTATTTCTTCTTCATACCACTGCTCCAACTGAGCCTGCAGGGCACGGATTTCCGTGAGCAGGGAGATCAGCGGGTAATTTGTTTCGTTCAGGGAAGCAAAGGATTGCTCCAGTTCGTTAATGTAATCTAGACCACTGACAATGATGGAATTTTCCTGCAGCAGCTCGAGCTGTTCGCACTCAGCAACGGCGAGTGGCAGTTCAGGTGTATCCTGTGCGGTGAGCTTGCTGATCTCTTTATTGAGTCTTAAGTTCAGCGCACTGAGCTGATAGGCGTAATCGGCAGGCATCTCCACGTATTGAAGCTTGTCTCCCAGCTGCAAAATGACGTAACGCATGTTTGGCATAATGTTTAGTTTCCCCCTCCATACTTGCTGCTAGCTTGTCGATGCAAAGTAATCCTTTACTTGACAGTGTAGCTTAGGCTGAAGTTAAAATTCAAGTAGGATTCCTGTGCGTTTCAAGCATGCCGCCAGGATGAACGCGGAAAGGAAGTGGAGCAAGAGCTATGCCAATCATGAGCAATGACGAATTGCAGGCCTGGGTGGAAAACGTGTCGCTGGATAGCTTTGGCGTGCCTTTCCGGCATCAGGCGACCTTTAACAAGAGACTGTCCTCCACCGGGGGGCGATATTTTACCAAAAGCCATCATATTGAGATTAATCCCCACCAGCTGGAGGAAAACGGCAGGGAAGAAGTGGAGAAAATCATCAAGCATGAGCTCTGCCACTATCACCTGCATTTGGCTGGAAGAGGGTACAAGCACCGTGATCCGGATTTCAAACAGCTGCTGCAGCATGTGGGAGGGAGCCGGTTCTGTAACACACTGCCGAACCGCGGCGGAAGAAAGGTGCAGCCGTACCGCTATGTGCTTATTTGCCGGGATTGCGGGATGAAATATATGCGTAAACGCAAGGTCGATACGAGACGATTCCGGTGCGGAAAATGCCGGGGGAAACTTAAACAGCAGACGCTTGACTCCCCTGAGAAATCATGATAAATTATTGATTGTTACCATTTGTAAACGTTCCCTGATAGCTCAGTTGGTAGAGCACTCGACTGTTAATCGAGTTGTCACAGGTTCGAGTCCTGTTCGGGGAGCCATTTTCTTGGAGAGATACCCAAGTGGCTATAAGGGGACCCTCTGCTAAGGGGTTAGACTGCGTAAGCGGTGCGAGGGTTCGAATCCCTCTCTCTCCGTTCGAGATACAACAAGAAGCTCCCACCGCGATAGCGGCTGGGGGCTTTTTTTGCAAAGGGATGAGAAGCCTCGAAGAGGGGGCGTCGGAGCATGAACATCGGTAGGATCCGCATCGCAGTCCCGACCGGAGGGAGGGTATCCCTCTCTCTCCGTTCGAGATACAACAAGAAGCTCCCACCGCGATAGTGAAGTGCACCCCTTAGAATAGACATTGGAAAAACCCCTTGGTTTAACCGATGAATTCTAGGGGGTGTATTTTTTATGGCTATAAAAGGTCAAAAGTTTAAGACGTACTCTGAGGAACTCAAGATGGAGGCAATCCGTTTGCACGTAGAGGAAAAATGGACGTATCGGCAAATCAACGATCATTTGGGAATCCAAGACCAGAGTCGGATGAAGCGTTGGATGCGAAAATACCGTGAAAAGGGTGAGTTTGGTTTACTGGATCAACGAGGAAGGCGGAAGGAATATTTAGATCAAGAGCGATATGTTCAGCAGTTGAAACGGGAGAATACGATGCTAAAAAAGTGTTTGGAAATCTGGATGCAGGAGGGAAAGAACAGCGCTTCAAGCTTATCGAACAAGCAGCGAATGTCGGCCAAGTAGCCGAACACTGCAAGCTCCTTGGCGTCTCTAGAAGTGGCTATTACGCGTATTTGAAGAGGAAGAAGAATGACCGAGATGCCGAGGCTAAACGACTCCTTCGCACCGTGTATCAACGCTACGAAGGAAAGTATGGCTACCGTCAGATCCAACTTTTCTTGTGGCAGGATGAAGGTGTATGGATGAATCACAAGAAAGTACTGCGCCTAATGCAAAAGCTTGGTCTTCAAGCCAGCATTCGCCGGAAACGTCGATTTAATATGACATACCAGGCTGCCGAGCGCGTGGCTGATAATCTGCTTAAGCGAAATTTCACAGCCGAAAAACCAAACCAGAAATGGGTGACGGATGTGACTCAATACCGGATAGGCGAGCGCTGGCTGTATCTTTCGGCAGTGAAAGACCTATTCAATAACGAGATTGTGGCCTACCAACTTAGCGAACGTAACGATAATGAACTGGTACTTCAGACGTTCGCTAAAGCATTTGCTAAGCGAAAAGACGTGTCCGGATTGGTCGTTCACAGCGACCAAGGGTTCCAGTACACGTCTCATGCTTACCACGACATGCTGCCAAAGGTTAGCGCCCAAATCAGCATGTCTCGCCGGGGCAACTGCCTAGACAACGCCTCCATGGAGAGCTTCTTCTCGCATCTCAAAACGGAAGGGCTCTATCCCTATGATATCCGAAATCTGGCAGAGGCACAAAGGAGAATTGAGAAGTACATACAATTTTACAACCAAAGGCGACCGCAGCGTAAATTAAACAAACTGACGCCGGTACAGTACCGGCGCCAGTTTGCAGCCTAGGTGTTTTTTCAATGTCCACTAAATGGGGTCTTGACCAATAGCGGCTGGGAGCTTTTTTGCAAAGGGATGAGAAGCCTGATTTTCAAAATTATTTTTCGTCTTGGTATTCTTCTTCAAAGCCCTCGATTGCTTTTTCGCGTTTGGCATTTTTATGCTCAAGATTTTGCTGCTCTTGTCCGGAGATTTCATCTGCATGCTCATCCAGGTAATGATTCGTTTCCTGAATGTTTTCGCGAGTGTTGCTGATCGAGTTTTGGATTTTCTCCGCGTTGTCGGAACGGTCATCGGGTTTAGCCATAAGTATAATTCTCCTTTATTTGTTTTTTAGGCAGGATTCGGTTCAATCCTTTTATGTGATAAGCCAATCATAAGATGCCTTGGCAGCGTCAAACTTATGCATTTGCATTAGAAAGGCTATGTTAAACTTTGGTTGGAGATGATGCAATGTTCATATTAAGTAGGGAGGTCATTCAATGAAAAATTCAATTTGCGGCTTAGTTGCTTCCATCGTATGCATTATTTTGAGTGCTGTTTTTTTGTATTGGAATCCATATTCAACTACACCACCGAATATTAGAATGATTAATGTCGTTTATACAATGTTGATTCTTCCCGCTTTAGTAGGCATTGCAGCTTCGTTTTTGAAAAATCGAATCTTAATGTTTATTGTATTTGTTTGGTCGTTTCCTTATGGTCTCTATCTATCCATCGTGTCAATTCCGAGTATTTGGAACCTCTTTGGTGCAGTTCTTATTGTTTATCTCGTTTCTGCGATACAGATGAAGAAAACTGCTGGTACTCAGACCCATTAATTTAAACTAAGTTATCGGCGCAACGATAATTAAATTAACTGCCCTTTTCAAAGGGTGTTTTTTTCTGAGGTGAAAACAACACTAAGATTTAACATGGCCATTAGAAAAAATTAACGCTTTGCAGGGAAGAGGAATATTTCAAAAAAAAGTACTTGTCATGTCCCAAGAATTCTGGTAAGATAATTTTTGTTGTCACGCTTTGTTGATACGGCCCGTTGGTCAAGGGGTTAAGACACCTCCCTTTCACGGAGGTAACAGGGGTTCGAATCCCCTACGGGTCACCATTTATATTGCAGCTTCGATGGGGGATGAGAGCCCACAAGGGTTCGTCGAAGCAGGAACTTCGTTAGCACTGCATCGCAGTCTCGAACGAAGAGAGAGTATCCCTTACGGGTCACCATTTATATATTTTGGATTTACTTATGGCACACATCATAGTGAGTCAGCGAGAGCCATTAGCTCAGTTGGTAGAGCACCTGACTTTTAATCAGGGTGTCGAAGGTTCGAGTCCTTCATGGCTCACCAGTTTTATTTCAGGAAATTTCCCTTATACATGCGGTAGTGGTGGAATGGCAGACACGCTATCTTGAGGGGGTAGTGGGCGTATGCCCGTGGAGGTTCGAGTCCTCTCTACCGCATACTAAAAAGAAGCATTCGCGAAAGCGGGTGCTTCTTTTTGTTTTATAGACAGCCTTATGCCATTCCGGACAGGGCTGTTTTATTTATATAGTAGAAAATAAAATATAGTTTCCAACTTATAACTTTTCATCTCAGGGCAGGACGATTATGATATGATAGCTACTATATGATAATGATAACCATTCTCAATAAAAGGCGGTACATTGATTGATGATACATGAAAGCAGTAATGTGAAGCTGGATAATTTGACTACCAGGTTATGGAATGTGGAATTCTTTCATGAGATGGGGCTGCGCCTCGCACATCAGCTGGCCGTGCAGAGTGCCTTGATTATACTTCTGAAGGGAGAAGCAGATCTTGAACTGGGAGATCGGATCATACGGATGGGCGAGGGCTGCGTGTATTTATGTCCTGGAGGAAGAACATTCGGAGTGAGCGGATACGGCTCGGAGCCAGTATCTGTCGCAGTTTTTAATTTCAGTTTCTATCATGCAGATCATTTACAGAGAGAAACGCTTCTTGAAGTCGAGACGGGTGCATGGATGATCCGGGAAGAAGGGACGGCGTTAAGTTCTGCGGAAAGACTTCATTCGATCTGCCGCAAGGTTTACAAGGAGTTTCATCATGTTGATGATATTAAACGTTGGCGTGCCCAGCTCGATTTTCAGGAACTGCTGTTTGAGCTCATAGCGGAAAGCAGCAGCGATTCTAAAAACGATAAAATTCAGGCATTGGAACGTGCCAAAATATTTCTGGAAGAGCATTACAGCGAGGAGCTCACGATTGACCAGCTGGCAGAGGGGGCCGATTTCAGCTCGAACTATTTTGCAGATATGTTCAAGAAGACCTATGGCCGCAGTGTTGTAGACTATCTGGGATACGTAAGGATGAACAAGGCCAAGCAACTGATGCTGGGCTCAGAAACCCTGCTTAAGGAAATCGCGCATTTGGTGGGGTATAAAGATGAGTTCTATTTCAGTAGAAAGTTTAAAAAGGAATTTGGCCTGTCTCCCTCGGCTTATATCAAGAAGAGAACCAATAGAATAGCCCTGTACGGCTCCACCTCACTGCTTGGGTACCTTGCGCCTCTACAAATCATCCCTTATGCTGCTCCCCTTCATCCTAAATGGTCTGCGGAGTACCACTCGCTTGGGCCTGAAATTCCCGTGCATCTGGATGCTTACCGCCAGAATCACAATAAAGCAGCCAATCTGGACAAGCTCGCTGCGGCACAGCCGGAACGGATTATATGCATGAAAGAGCTGGAGTCCTGGGAGAAGGAAAGGCTCAAACAAATTGCACCCGTATACGAGCTCTCGCTTGAAACGGAGAACTGGGAAGATGAACTCAGAGCGCTCGCCGGATGGCTGGATCGAACGGAGGAAGCGGAACAATGGCTGAAGTCCTTTTCCCGGAAAATGAAATTGCTGCACCAGCATGTCTCCCTGCATATACAGCAACCCAGACTCATAGCCGCACGTGTTTATGAAAACCGACTCGCTCTAAATAACAGCCGCGCGGTTAATGAAGTGCTAAGCAAGCTGCTGGGCTGCATTATGGTCTCCCTTCCGGAAGATGTGTCCGAGCTTTCCCTTTTAACCGTGGAGGATCTCGGGAAGATGGAGGCGGAGCATATTCTGGTCTTAGTCAGGCAGGATTCGGAGACTCTAGCATTTTGGAAAGGCCTGTCATCCTCGCCGGAATGGCTGTCATTGCCTGCGGTTAAGAAGGGCGGATTGCATCTCATTACTTCCTATCCGTGGCGCGAGTATTCTCCCGTTGCCATGGAGCAAATGGCAGAGTCGGCAGCTGCGCTGTTAACCGGAAAAAGTCCATGAGAAATCGGGGAATTGTCCATGGCGTATTTGACCATCCTCCTTTACTATCAATAATGATAATCATTATCAATTAAAGAGGGAACCGTCGAAGGGAGAAATCAGAGAGAAATGAAAAGAATGAAGCTTTTAACGGGGTTATTTTTAATGCTTGCGGTGATTTTGTCAGCCTGCGGCAAAGAGAATCAATCGTCAGAGCCTGCTGCATCGACAAGCACGAATCAAACAGCTACAGAAGGAAAGTCTGCTGAAAAAGCGGAGGAGCCTGCCGCCTCATCAGATACAAGAGTTGTGAAATATCTGGATCAGGAATACACGCTTCCTTCCCATATAGAACGTATCGTCATTACAGGTGCCGTTGAAGCCATGGAAGATTCGATTGTCCTTGATGTGAATCCGGTCGGGGCCATCACTTTTTCCGGTGAATTCCCGCCGCTGTTCGAGTCCATCACCAAGAATGCCAAATCCGTCGGTGAAAAAATGGAGCCGAACTTTGAAACCATTTTATCGCTTAAGCCGGATGTCATTTTGAGTTCAACCAAGTTTAAGCCTGAAGTGATTGAGAAGACGAAAAGAATTGCGCCAACCATCCCGTATTCTCATGTGTCAACCAATTGGGAAGCGAATCTGAGACTGCTTGGAGAGCTCAGTGGAAAGCAGGAGCAGGCGGAACAGGAAATTGCTAAGTATAAATCGGATCTGGAAGCAACCAAAGCCCAAATTGGCGATACCTTGAAGGATAAGAAGGTTCTTGCGATACGGATTCGCGCCGGTGAGCTCTACATATATCCGGAAAAGGTATTCTTCAATCCGGTGCTCTACGAGGATCTTGGACTTACTGCACCTGCTGAAGTCAAAGCGGCCAAAGCCCAGGAGCTGATCTCGAAGGAGAAAATCGCCGAGTTGAATCCGGATGTTCTGTTTATTCAATCGTTGCCTGATGAAAACAAAGATACACCCAACGCACTTGATGATTTTCAAAAGGACCCGATTATCAAGAGCCTGAACGCATTCAAAAACGGTAAAGCATATGTGAATGTGGTTGATCCGCTCATGCAAGGCGGAACCGCATACAGCAAAATTGAGTTTTTGAAAGCAGCAGCAGCTAAGCTTACGGAGTAGAAATAAACAACGAGTTCAATATAAGGCGTGTTGATTATGCAGCTTAAACGTACGCTGCCGGCGGTTATTCTTGGAATAGCCCCGGCAGCCATTGTGTTATTAATTCTTGCTTCGATTTTGTATGGTGCCAAAAATATCACAGCCGGTGAAGTCTGGAACTCTATTTTTGCTTTTAATCCGGATAATGTAGATCACCAGATTATTATCTCTTCCCGTCTGCCGCGTGCCGTTGGTGCCATGCTGATAGGGGCATTCCTTGCGGTCTCTGGGGCTTTAATGCAGGGTATGACACGTAATTATTTGGCTTCGCCGTCCATTATGGGCGTGTCAGACGGATCTATTTTTGCCGTAACGATATGTATGGTATTTCTACCGAACGTGAATCCGAATATGTATATTATCAGTTCGCTGATTGGCTCTGCCTTCGGTGCAGCTGTGGTCTTTGGATTGGCCTGGTGTATTCCGAACGGGCTTAGTCCTGTGAAGCTGGCTATTCTCGGTTCCATTATGGGCACTTTTCTCAGCGGGACGGCGCATGCGATAGCAACCTATTTTCAGGTTTCGCAAAATATCAGCTTTTGGTATAACGCCCGGCTGCATCAAATGGATCCCGAGCTTATCCGGTTAAGCATTCCATTTGCCATTGTCGGCTTGGCGCTGGCTCTGGTGATATCGAAATCCATCTCGGCATTGTCGCTGGGTGAAGAGGTTGCCAAAGGACTAGGCATCCGTACCTGGCTGACGGAGGCTTTGGCTATTTTGGCTGTCGTCCTGCTGACAGGGGTCTCGGTGGCCCTCGCTGGTAAAGTGGCTTTTGTAGGTCTGATTATTCCGCATATTGCCCGTTTTTGTTCAGGCTCGGATTACCGCTGGGTCATCCCGGTGTCCGGTGTGATGGGCGGAATCTTCCTTGCGCTGTGTGATATTGTGGCGCGCTTTATCAATTACCCGTTCGAAACGCCTGTAGGTGTGGTCACGTCCTTGATCGGCGTGCCTCTCTTCTTGTATCTCATCCGAACAAGAGGGGGGGCACAGCGTGAGTAAAATATCACATAGACGGTTTTGGACGGTCACGGTCTCGGGACTATTTCTTGCCGCAGCTGCCGTATATCTCAGCTTAACGAACGGGACGTTTGATATGTCCGTGCTCGATGTTATCAAAACGCTGCTGAGGATTCATCCCCAGCCGGAGCATGATCTGGTGGTATTCGAATTCCGTCTCCCCCGGATCGTACTTGGAGCACTTGTAGGCTTTGCTCTGGGAATTGCCGGGGCAATCATCCAAGGCGTAACGAGAAACGGGCTCGCAGATCCTGGGATATTGGGCGTCAATGCAGGAGCTGGGCTGTCCGTCGTGTTATTCATGTTTTTATTCCAAGGGAGCATCTCCGCCACGGGCTGGCTTGGAGTGATGATGATGCCTATATTTGGCGTGGCCGGCGGTCTGGCGGCAACGACAGCCATTTATATGTTCGCCAGAGAGGGAGGCAAGCTTGATCCCCAGCGGTTGATCCTGGTAGGTATCGCCATCGCCTCAGGCTTTGGAGCCCTCACCGTGTACATTTCTCTAAAAATGAACCCGAGCGATTACGAGATGGCTGTCGTCTGGCTCGCAGGGAGTCTGCATAGCGCCAACTGGAAATTTGTTGTTACGATGCTGCCATGGCTGCTGCTTTTACCGTTGATTTGCATGCGTTCCCATGTACTTGATCTGTTTCAGCTGAGCAGTGAAAGCCAGAAAAGCCTAGGCATGTCGGTAGAACGGGAAAAGAATATATTTCTGCTATGCAGCGTCGGGCTGGTCAGCGCCAGTGTCGCCGTATCCGGCAGCATCGCTTTTATCGGCTTAATCGCTCCTCATCTGGCCAGACGGCTTGTAGGTTTGCGGCATATTCATATCATCCCGGTCAGCGGTGTTGTCGGCATGATCATGGTGCTTGTTGGCGATTTTATCGGGAAAACCATATTTGCCCCGGCTGAACTGGCTGTTGGCATTGTCGTGTCCATTATCGGTGTACCCTATTTTGTTTTTCTGTTAATTCGCTCACGTGCGTAAGCAAGAAAAGGTTCAACAGGGGGAGTAATTATGATTCGATATCAGCAGCTTACGGTTGGTGATCGGAAGTTGATTCTCTATTTGCCGCCATCTTATGAGAAGTCAGATCGCCGTTTTCCGGTCGCTTATGTTCAGGATGGCGGGGATCTTTTTACCGATTGTGCTAATTATCTAGAGCATTTGTATGCATCCGGCCAGCTGGAAGAGATCATTCTGGTTGGCGTCGTATCCGATGAGCGAAATGCTGAATATACGCCATGGCCAGCTGCTGCGCTAGTGGAAAGTTATCCGCCTTTTGCCGGAGGGGGACGAGCTTATGCGGATGAAGTTGCAGATGTGCTTAAGCCCTATATCGACAGCCACTACCGTACGGAAAGGCAGGCGGAAACAACCGGCATCATTGGCGGCTCATTCGGTGGCTTGATCGCATTCTTTGCAGGGTGCTGGCGTCCGGAGACCTTTGGCCGCATCGGCCTGGTATCGGCTTCCTTCTGGTATGAGGGCGTTATGGATTTTATTCGGGAGCATAAGGGAATGGAAGGTCAGCAGCGTGTTTACATGTCTGTTGGAAGCAATGAAGGCATTTATAAAGAGAACCGGCAGAGGTTCATGGTAGAGAATACGAAGGAAGTTCATCGGTTATGGACGGAAAAGGGGATGCCGGCAAGCCGGTTGAAGCTGACTATAGATCAAGAGGGTACTCATGATCCGCTCTTTATGGTAAAGCAGTTTCCGGAGTCGCTGAAGTGGCTGTTCGGGAAGGAAACAAGCGATCCCAAGCCAGCTTTGACCCGTTTGGGAGAAGCACATATTCCCGGGACGCTTACGTGGAGCATGAACTCAGGCCTGACGGGACGCGAATACCGTATCTTCATCGCCGAACCCATGGGTCCACCGCCGGAAGGAGGCTTCCCTGTTCTTTATACGCTGGATGCCAATGCTTCTTTCGGCTCGCTCGCGGAGGCTGTCAGACTGCAGTCTAGAGGCCCGCATGGCATTCCGCCTGCTGTCATTGTCGGCATTGGCTATGATTCCTCCGAGCCCATTGTAACCAAGGAGCGGTTTTATGATTATACCGTGTATGCGGATGAGCATGAGCTCCCTGCAAGACCTGATGGTTCCGCTTGGCCTCATACAGGAGGAGTGGAGGCGTTTCTTGACTTTATGGAGTATGAACTGAAGCCTGCCGTGGAGGAGGCCTTTCCCGTTGATCGTTCCAGACAGTCTCTTTTCGGCCATTCTCTCGGCGGTTTCCTGACCTTGTATACCCTGTTTACGCGGCCCTCTGCATATCGTCGTTATTTTGCGGCAAGTCCATCGGTATGGTGGAAAAATCATATGTTGCTTAAGTTATGGGAAAATACAAAAGAAGATTTAGAGCTTGAAAAGACGGACATTGAGCTGCATCTGAGTGTGGGGGAGTTCGAAAAGCCTCACATGATCAGCGATGCGAAGGAGCTGTATCAAACCCTGGCAGCAAGCGGCCGGGGTCCACAAAGCATTTCAATGCTTGAGGTTCAGGGCGAAGGACATGTATCTATTCTGCCATCATTAATCAGTCCCATGCTCCGCAGGGTGACTTCTTGAAACCCGCAGAAGCATAAGCTGCATCAAAATTCCAAAAACGAACAAACGCTTTTCGCCAACATTGGGGGAGCGTTTTTTATTTTAAAAAAAGCAGATGTGCCTGTTTCCTCGAACCGACAACGTTTTCGATTTATCTTGTAAGTTGGTCGGGTTTCTGGAATACTGGTTTTGTTCGAATGAAATGTAAACGCTGTTATGGGGAGGGAGAATATGCGCGTCTGCGTATTATGCGATGACAACTGGCATCCGGCTCATGTGATCAAGGAAGGCTTGGAGCCGCTGCGGAAACATGGCTTTGAATTTGATTATATTCTGGCAACCGGATCTGATTTTCAGGAGCATGCTGAGGAAGGGTTACATGAATATCCCGTGCTTCTTATTAGCAAATCCAACAGGGTGTCGGCAGAAGAGGAAGAGCCTTGGATCTCAATACAGATGGAGCAGGGGCTTCAATCTTATGTGAATAGGGGCGGTGCGCTTCTGGTCATCCACTCAGGTACTGTGGGATATAGGGATTCGCAGGTCATGCGTGAACTGGTGGGTGCCGTATTCAACCATCATCCCGAGCAGTGCCAGGTAACGATGAAGCCGGTTGAGGAGCACCCGATTGCACAAGGTATCCATGAATTTACGATAAAAGATGAGCATTACTTTGTCGATGTCACAGCGGGCCATGATAAGGATATTTTTCTGTCCGCCAGCTCGGAGCATGGACAGCAGCCGGGAGGGTGGACAAGGCAGCAGGGAGCGGGATATGTATGTGTACTGACACCGGGTCACAACCTGGAGGTATGGCTGCATCCGGAGTACCAGAAATTGCTGAGACAATCTTTGGAATGGTGCTTGCATAACAGACAGGGGAGAGATGCTGGATGACACAGGTCGTACTTATCACAGAGGCTCAGCATCCTTGGAGCATTGCCCTTTGCCGATATTTTGCAATGCATCAGTGGACGGTTATTGCCTGCAGCCCTGAGAGCATAGGCTTAAACTTTACAGGGACGGAACAGATCCACACCGTAACGCTTGATCCACGGTCGAAGGACTCCGTTCAAGCTGCGGCTGCTCATGTTCAGCGTATCACCGATCGTATCGATTTGATCGTCAGCCAGACGGTGTCGACAGGAGACGGTGAGATTGCAGGCATAGCCTCCATGTCCCCTGCAGGGCTGCTGGATTCCTTTAACGGGAATGCTCTTGGAGCGATCCGGGTTGTGGAGGCATTTTTGCCTATAATGCATCAAGGGTTGAAGCGGATTGCGCTTCTTACGGACCCGAAGGGAAGCTTGGGTCTCAGCCTATCCGGAAGCAGTATCGCTTACAGCATGTCGAAGGCTGCTTTACATATGGCTTATACAATGATGCATGGGGATTTAAGCCGTGAAGGTTACACCTTCCGTTTGTATGCACCTGCGACAGAGGTAGATATGAATCTTTCTGCTGAAGCCGCATTTCGCTATTTTACACGTTCACGCGAGGATGAGGAAAGAATGGTGCTATTAAATGAAGCGGGTGCAGAGGTTCCGTTATAACGGCATAGAGAGGGGGAAAAGAGCAAGTATGAACAAAACGGCAGTTGTGACAGGTGCTGACCGCGGCCTTGGTCTTGGAATGACCAAGAGGCTGTTAGAGCAGGGCTGGTACGCGTTTGCAGGCAGTTACATGGCAGACTGGCCTGAACTGCAGCAGCTGGCGCAGGCGGAGCCCCAGCGCTTAAGACTCATTCCGCTGGATGTTTCCAGCGACAGGAGTGTGCAGGAAGCCGGCAGGATGATTTCGGATCAGGCAGGGCAGGTGGACTTGCTGATCAATAATGCGGGGATATCCACCCGGCAGTTTAGCAGCATCCATGAACTGCAGGATGACGAAGAAGTGCTGCGCATATTCAGTGTAAATGCTGTCGGTCCAATGCGTATGGTACAAGCCCTGCAGCCGCTCATGGAACGAAGTGAATGGAAGCGGCTCTGCTTCGTTTCATCAGAAGCCGGCAGTTTGGCGCGAAGCCACCGGGATAACTGGTACGGCTACTGCATGTCCAAGACAGCGTTGAACCGCGGTGTCCAATGTCTGTTTGATGAGCTTCGGCCGATGGGCTACACGTTCCGTTTATATCACCCCGGCTGGGTGAAATCCTATATGTCCGGTCAGCTCAGCCCCGAAGGAGAACTGGATGCGAATGATGCGGCTCGCATGGCCGTTTCTTATTTTCTTCGAAATCGGTATCAGGATCAAGAGACGTCGGAAGAAGACCGATTAGTGATGAGAGATTGGCTTGGACGGGAATGGCCCTGGTAAGGAACTGTGGCGCTCATTTTGAATATAATAGAAGCCCTTCTGCATTCATGGCAGAAGGGCTTCTATTATGAAACGAAATTACCAGTTATTCACTGCATGCTCCATGAAAGCCATCATATCTTTCACTTCCAGCACCGTGCCGTCATCCAGGACGGCTTTGCCGGTGAACCGGCCAAAAATTTGATGGCAGCCATTGTCTACGAACAGCATTTTCGTCTCGGTATAACGGTCGAACACGGGCTCAAAATCCATTTCGAAACGCCCGTCGTCGCTGGTGAATGTTTTCGGAGACATGTATCCGCCCGCAGCCAGATCCACATATACATGGTTCAGCTTATGCGAGGTTCCGTTGTAGAAAAGAATGTTTTCGGTGGCAGCCTCCGTATTGCCGAATCCAAAACCGATATTGAAGCCAAAGCGTTTACCGTCAATCCAGGTGCTTCCGTTGCCCCAGAACCACTCATGGCTGAACGGCCATACACCGCGGCCCCAGTCGATGAGTCCAAATGCGGTATCCGGCTCGAACGTGATGGTATTCCCCCCGATCTTCACCGTACCGCTGGCAGGCATGCAGTTGATTTTATGATTGTAGTAAAAATGCTGGGGATGATCATCAAACGGTGTTGCGATGACCAGTGACTCCAGGTCGGGCTGGGAGAGAAGAATATCAACTTCCATATTATGCTGCACTTTAGGATCACGGGTCTTGCAGCGAAGACGGCGTCCGCCTCTGTATACCTCAAACTGCATGTCGATCTTTTTACGCTGAACCGCAAGATCTCCATGCTCGGCCGATTCCGGCATCTTCAGCCTGTTAAAAGGGAGAACCAGCATATCGGTAACGGTGTAGGTCTTTTCATTCTTGAAATCGATCAGCATGGCGGAGACATTGCCGGCATAAGAGACATGGCCTATCGTCAGCTGAAGGCAGAAGTCATCATTGGATACCTGGTAGAAGTCCCATTCCTTGATACGCCATGGTGCGGATTTAATATTACGCCGATTATAGTGCATGACCGCTTTGGTAGAATAGCCCTTCTGCATCAAGGTGCCATTGGGATAGAGCAAATCTGAAAATGTCGTAATGCGATGATTGTTCATAGATTTAGATCCTCCTCATGTAATGGTTGTATGGAGACAGGATGCATGCGGCTGCGATGCAGTCTGTTCGCTGGTAACAGAGGTAGAAAGGTGAACAAAGTCAGCAAGGCCGAGAACAGGAATAGCATGTTGCTGGGGACGGTACCCATAACACCGTCAATCTCCATCCGGATACCGTTGTACTGGATAATGTAATAGGAGATCAGCGGTCCGACTACCATCGGGATACAGATGCCGAAGACCTGCTTAATGCCTTCGAATTGCCCGCGTTGGTCCTCCGGGTGGAGTGCGCCTGCAGTCATGTAGGACATATGAAGGTAGTTGTTAAAGTAGATGGTGATATAAGGGAAATAAACATTAAATCCTATGAAGTAAACGGCATTAATGACAAAGACCCAGAAGAGTTCCTGATTAGCCATCACCGTCTTTAACTTAAACACGCTGGCAAATTGATGGAAGTATCCTTTTTCATGCCGGACGGCCTTGAGATGGGGGGCATCCTGGAGTGTAAATATCGTAAATATACCCATGATAATGACGAAGCTGCCCATAAATACGAAGAAAGGAAAAAAGTCGAATTTATCTACAATGATACCCGATACAACCGCACCGAATATGGTAGCAAGCACGGGCATAGCTGCGAAGGTACCAACCCAGTTTGCCGCGGTTACGCTCATTGGAAATATCCGTCGTCCACGGATTAAATGCGGCATCGTAACCTGTCGATCCAAAAAAGCTCATAATCGCATCAGTGGCAACAACAATGACTATGGCGGAGATGAAAGGATTTTTAGGCATGAATTCGGTAGCGCCGAAGCCAATGGTAAAAAGGCCCCATAAAATGTACCCGGCAGCTATAAATGGCTTGCGCTTGCCTGCACGATCACTCCATGTTCCTATGACGAAAGTCGCCAGTGTTGATATGACAGCGCTTACACCAACCATCCAGGAAATGATCGCCGGATCCTTAGCGATCTTGGCGTACACGAATGTGTTAAACCAAGAGTTCTCAATATTCCAGCATATTTGTCCGCTCATTCCGAGAATCCAGATCAGCAGCCAATTTCTTTTAGAAATGCTGTTATTCATGCCTTCACGGCTCCCCCAATATAATTGAAGACTTGTCTTTATAGGAGGTCTTCTGTGAACATTATATGGGATAGCAGTACCAAGAATCACCATAAATTTTAATTCATAGTAGCTAGAATAGCAGGCCATAGGAGCGTTACATGAGCTGGAGGTTTTGATTTTTACTATAAAAAAGCCCTTCTGCTTCATGCAGAAGGGGAATCAAGTCCTAGCTCTCCATCGTTCGATTGTCTGCGGAAGCTTTCTGTAAGCTGTTCCCGTCCTTGGATCGGGTTAACAGATACAGAGCATACAATACGATAAAGATACCAAGGAACAGGGAGGAGTACCGGTACATCGATCCATAGCTGCTGAAGGATGCGATTTGGCCGAGAACTAAGGCACCTACGGCGATTCCTAAATCGAGCGAGTTAAAATACATACTGTTGGCCATGCCCTGCTGTTGTGGGGGAACCAATTGAATCATCCAGGATTGCAGGGTTGGCTAAGCTGTACCGAAACCAAGACCATAACAAAGCGCAGCCAATGCGAGAAACCCGGTTGAAGTCGAATAGGACAGCAGCCAGAGCCCCCCGATCAGGAATACTGCCGCAGGGATGAGCAGTGCTTTATGTCCCTTTTTATCATATATTTTACCGGATATAGGCCGGATGAGAACTACAGCGACTGCATTAAACAGGAAGAAGAGCGAGGCATTGGCCAGGCTCACTTCTTTGCCGAACAGGTTGATGAAGCTTAGCAGACCGCCGTACGTGACGGACATGAGCATATTAAGCAAGCTTGGCAAGAGCAGTGCTTTGGGAAAGCCCTTTTTACGCGGAACGGCTGTGAATTCCTCGGGGAGGGATACCGAAACAGGTGGCTTCACCTTTTTGGCTAGTGGGTATACCAGCGGGAAGATCAGGGCGATAACAATCAATGTAGCGTATACCAGCGATGGGAACCCTTGTTTTTCCAGCAGCATACTGCCGATTACGGGTCCGAGGGATAGCGCGATGCTGGTAGAAAGTCCAAAGTAGCCCATTCCTTCACCTAGACGTCGAATCGGGATGACACCGGATGCCATCGTTGGAAGCGTGGTACTGCCCATTCCGAAGCCTACGCCGAACAGGATCCGCATGAACAGAAGCAATGCCAGCGTTCCGCTCCATAGGTAACCCAAGGTGGCAAGAAACGCGAGAATAAGGCCGAGAAACAGGATGGTGTTACGTTTGCCTTTCTCCAGTGCCTTGGCCGAGAAGAGACGCGAAATAATGGCGGACAAAGCAAATACGGTCGTAAACATACTTACCGTAAAGGCACCCGCATGAAAATGCTCTTTAACATAACCTGGCAGTGGCGATAAAACCATTTGTAAATTTAAAAACAGCAGTAGATTGCACACGGTGAGCATAATGAATTCCCGCGTCCATAGCTTTTCTTTGATGTCTTCCATTGGTTGTAACCTCTAATCCACAAAAATTCGATCGATATTAGCATTGATCTGTTTCATAATTTGACCCAGCGTTTCCAGCTGTTCATCTGAAATGCCGGCGGTCAGCTCATCATTCAGACTGAGCTCCAGCGGTACGGTTTCGTTCATTAGCTCTTGCACAACCGGAGTAGCGTAAATCAGATAAGCTCTGCGGTCTCCAGGATCGGGCTTTCGTTGGATGAAGCCTTTTTTATCGAGCACATCCAGAATACGCGTAATGGAAGGCTGATCCTTACCGGACCTCATGGCAAGCTCCTTCTGGTTAATTCCTTCCTGAAGATATACCTGGTAAAGAACAGTCCATTGCTCGGGGGTAATGCCAAAGGGCTTGAGTCTGCCTGCAAAAAGAGCGGACATTTTACGTGACATATTGCCAAAACGGAATCCGATGGATTGATGGGTTGATGTGAATCTGCTCAGAGCAAAACACTCCTTCAAAATAATTGTCAAGACAATTATATTCACATCAATGAAAATCGTCAATCATTTTTTCCAAATGGAAGGAATGAAAACGAGAGCGGGATTTTATGATCGTGAATTGAAGGAGTGTAGATTATATGTAGGTATTTACTTACTACTAAGAATAGGAGGGGCCGTCCAGTACGGATGAATACTTGGGATATAAACGACGAATACATTCCGGGCAGATGTCGTGGGTGAACTCGGCATGGGTGTGCTTTTCAAGAAAGCTCTCCACTGAATTCCAGATGTCATCCTCATCCCGTATTCTTTTACATACTGCACAAATAGGGAGTAGGCCGCGCAGGGTGCGGATTTGAGTCAGAGCTTCCATTAAATCATGTTCTAGCATTTTGCTTTTGGTGATATCGGTGAGGCAAACGACCATACCTTTGACGGTATGTGTATCCTCATAATAAACCGTGGAGGCTTCGAATAAGAACCACTTTAAACTCCGCTCGAAACGGGATTGAAACTCAGTGCGGAAAAGGGGGCTGGTTCCGTTCAATACAGGATCAAGCGCATTGGGACAACGTCCGTCAGCTTCTGAAAGGGCCGCAAATATTTGTGTAAAGTTAATTCCCGTCCAGTTGAATGATTCAGGTATGCCGCCTTCACTCGAATTTTGAACCCAGGCATGATTAACAGAAAGGATGTAGCCTTTGGGGTTGACAACCGCAATGGCCTGTCTTAGTGAATGTATGATTTCATGAAAACTAATGCCTGAATTAAGCAAATGAAGTCGCTCCCTCTATATGAAATGGAAGTGCTTATATCGATATGCGGCATGCTACTCCAGTCTGACGGGGGAACTGAATGGAAAGCAGTTCATGAGGAGTATAATGGTAAAAAGGGTGGAATTAATGATACAATTACCATTAAGTTATCATTGCGATAGCAAGGAGAGTATATACGTCTTTACGTAATTTTGCAAGGATTTAATTACTTATATGCGTCGTCGGAGGACGATTTGGAAGGCGGTCTTATATGCAATCCATTTACGATCGAATTGAATCGTTAATTAAAATGCGGGGGATGACGAAGAAGTTATTTTGTGAAGAGCTGGGAATCAGTACAGGCAATCTTGGAGACTGGAAAAGGAGCAAATCAACACCAAGCACGAATAAGCTCGTTGAAATTTCCTCATTTTTTGGCGTCAGCTTGGATTGGCTCATTCTGGGAAAAGAACCGGAATCATTTCTTATAAAGGAAACCAGGAGTACATACGTTTGGGATGAATGTGATCAAACCGGCACGTCATTATCCGAAAAAGAAAAAGAGTTTATTAAGGAGTATATCAGCTTTACCCGCTATAAAAAACAACAATCTTTTGATCAATAACGTATTTTATTCTGATGTGAAACTCTAGGGCAGGACTTGTTATTTTCATGATGCTGAGAGCGGGTCCTGCCGTCTATACATCGAATTTTCAGGATAGCTATTTACATTTTTGGACTATCGGTATATAATAAAAAAGTTGCTAAAAAAGTTATCACTGCGCGGTAGTGGTGGAATGGCAGACACGCTATCTTGAGGGGGTAGTGGGCGTATGCTCGTGGAGGTTCGAGTCCTCTCTACCGCATTTATAGTAAGAATAGGAAAAAGATCCTTGCTCCGGCAAGGATCTTTTTGTTTTTTCAGCAGATGTCAGAAAGTATATGCCGATTGTTATTTTTAATTGGAAGAAGAGTCCCCTAGCAGCTTTTTAATATCCTTTTCAATTTTGTCCGGTGTCGTCTGCGGTGCATAGCGCTTGATCACCCGCCCTTGTTTGTCGACCAGAAATTTGGTGAAATTCCATTTGATTGCCTTGGAGCCCAGTACGCCAGGCGCTTTTTCAGTGAGATGCTTGAACAGCGGATGGGCGTTGTCGCCTTTGACATCGGTTTTCTCGAACATGGGAAAGCTTACGCCGTAATTTACTTGGCAAAACTCTTCAATTTCCTCGCTGCCTCCCGGCTCTTGGTGCGCAAACTGATTGCTGGGAAATCCGAGAATTTCAAAATGCTGATCGTGAAATTTTTCATACAGCTCCTGAAGTCCCCGATATTGGGGAGTCAACCCGCACTTGCTTGCCGTATTTACGATAAGCAGCACTTGATCCTGATAGTCAGATAAAGGCTTTTCCTTGCCCTGCAGCGTACGGGCATGATAGTCGTATACAGACATTTTCCTTCCTCCCTTCCTTATATCTTATACAACTTAATTTTACACAATGAATCAATTGATTTCAATTTTACGTATCCATCAGAACAAGGAGACATAAGCCTCGGCCACGTTCAGCAGAGGACGAGATTCACCTTGGTTTGTGAGCTCCATCCAGCTATCATGGGAAAGGACTGTCTTGCCGCGAAGAGTCTCGCAAAGCAGTTGAACCCTTGCAAGATGAAACGGATGAATCGAGCAGAGTATTTCGTCCTGCAAGGATGCTTCGCTTGCAAAGCTTCGATGCAAAAATTTTTCGTAATAGGAAGCCCATGCCACCCAATCTGCCGGACGGCTGCCTTCGTTCAAGTAAATCTCGCCCCAATGGCTGCCGCTGGTGGTATCAATCCGCATCAACACTCTGTAATGGTCACCAAAATGGCTCAGTGGCTCGGATTTTCCCGAAGGCAAGTGGATCATAAACAACTCGATGGCAAGGAGGCAGAGTTTCGCCGGAGCCTCTATGCCAGATCCTGCTTGAAGCATTTCTTTCTCTCCTTTAAGGCTTACGAGGTTAGCTGTCGGATTCGGGCCAGGAGAAGCCCTACCCTAAACGGTCTTTTCCGGTTAGAGATTCACCCCGCGGTCATTTGACCGGTTGGTTCCCCCGTTTCCCAGAGCGGGAATTCAGCTCTTGATCGTTTTAGATAAACTGGCATTTATGATAAATGATGGCTGCGTGTTTGTAAAACGGGGATGCAAGCATGTATGTAAGGAGGATATCCGTTTTCAGGGCATAGCTGCCTGATTGCCGTTTGGAACAGCTATTTTTCAACCGTTTGCTCGTTCTGGCGCTGCTTCACGTCAGTTTATGAAAATATAGTATTCATTTACAGAAAGAAGGATGGAAAGCACTAGTCCGTTTTATATAAACAGGTGAAATAGATAGGATACGTGAGCCAGGAGGAGATATAAACTTTTGTAAGCGATAACCTGAGCTGAAATGGCCCTCTTTTAGCTGATAAGCAATTTCATACCTCCTTTACACTAATTGCATGCGGGTGTATGATTCAAATCGTAATTCAAGACGTTTCCATTTTTGAATCGCTGAATTTTCACTCTCTTTAAGGGTGGAAATCGGGGGAACCAATCGCGTGCATCCCAGTTATCCGGTGTGAGAGTCGGAGACAGGTGATACCGCAGGGGTGAATCCTGTGACCGGATGCCATGGATCTGGTCGCGGGTAGAGCGACTCTCACCGCTCGAATCCGTCAGCTAACCTCGTAAGCGTTGTTTGAGAGAGGAATGATGAAACTTGTGATCGATATCTATCGACCACAGGGGTTCAGTTAACCTCTGTGGTTTTTTATAATATCAGAAAGTTAAACTACAGAGCCATTACTTCCTGATATTGCAAGAAGAACTTCCGCTAATCGCGGTCTGTCTTCTATGAAAGTGCGTCGATAGACGGTTTTCTTATTGCCCAAATGAATGAAATGCAAAAAATATAACATTTGAATGTCTTTAACGCTTAATTCCGGCCCGGGGCCGGAAGCGGGGGAACCAACAGCATCATATGGCTTTAGGCATATGACGCAGGGGTGAATCCTTCCGTCCCGTAAAGGGACAATGAGGATGGGCGACTCTCACGCCCTAATCCGTCAGCTAACCTCGTAAGCGTATAGGGAGAGGCAGCATTTGTCGTGAGCATATTTTCATGGCTTTCTTTCGTCATGAACTTGTAGGCCGCGGGAAAGGTCCTCTTTCCTGCGGCCTATTTTTTGTTCAGACAATCTGCCAGAAGGAGGAGTACAAAGTCGTGGATGAGGAACTCATCATCGTTACAGCGCCGAACGAGGCCGGACGCAATTTTATTAAGCTTCTAATCTATCTCAAACGGCCTTTCGCCGTGCTTACCAATAGTCTGAAGGAAGAACGCGAACTTAGAAAGCTTGGAGCTTCGCAAATCATTCGGATCCACACCAACAACACGGTTGAGTGGGTCGTTCCTGAACAGAGGATCGGCCGGATCTTTATTTTTGAGAACAGTCTTAATTTAACATGCCGCTACCTGCAGATATGCCGGCCGTGGACACCACGTCCCATATACGTGATTACAAGGGCGGATAATTCTCCGGGGATTTACCGGGGACTGGGAGCGAATCACATCATTCATACGTTGAACGGCGAGGTTGGATTCTTGCTGAAGTAGTGCTTATTCGGGAAAGAGAAGGGGAAATTTGAAGCCATGATGGACTTTCTGATGATTTTGACACTTGCAGGGGTATTTGGTGTCTTTCTGCTATTCCTGAGATGGTGCGGCCATGTCGTGGATGGGGGAGGGGAAGACAAATGATCGTTGTTACGGTACTGGCGCTGCTCGTATTTATCTATTTGGTCTACGCCCTGATCCATCCGGAACGATTTTAGAAAACCAGCCTTGAAGAGGAGGAAGCAATTTTGGATATCCTGCAGATTTGTATTGTTATCGCTGTGCTGCTCCTGCTGGTTAAACCGGTAGGCAGCTATATATATCACGTATTCTCCAATGAGGAGAACCGCACGGACAAGATTTTTGGACCCGTAGAAAAGCTTTTTTTTAAGATCATCGGTCTAAAAAACCGCTCCGGCATGAACTGGAAAAAATACGCTCTCAGCATGATTGCGACCAACATCATATTGGTGGCTGTCAGCTATTTGATTCTCAGACTAATGGGAGGGCTGCCCGTCAATCCGAATCAAACCGGAAATATGGAGGCCAGCCTGTCCTTTAATACCGTCATCAGTTTCATGACCAATACGAATCTTCAGCATTACAGCGGCGAAAGCGGCATGTCTTACTTCGGCCAGATGATCGTCATCACGATGATGATGTTTACGTCTGCGGCTTCCGGTCTGGTCATCGCCATCGCATTTATGCGTGGTATCACCCGCAGAGGAGGCGGGATGGGGAACTTTTTTGAAGACTTCGTAAAGGCTCATACCCGCGTATTTCTGCCGCTGGCGCTCATCGTGACGCTGGTACTGGTGGGACTGCAGGTGCCGCAGACGTTGGAGCCTACGGTGACTGTCAACACGCTTGGCGGTGCAGTGCAGCACATTGCCATGGGGCCTGTAGCGTCCCTGGAGTCGATCAAGCATCTTGGAACGAACGGGGGCGGATTTTTCGGTGTGAACTCTGCGCATCCGTTTGAAAATCCGCGCCCGCTAACCAATGTGATTGAAATCCTAAGCATGTGGACGATTTCTGCAGCGCTGCCTTATACATTTGGACGGTTTGCCAAAAATCGCAAGCAGGGCTGGATCATTTTCTCGGCCATGATGGTACTGTTCGTAGCTTTCCTGTGCCTGACATATTTCTCGGAGAAAAGCGGCAACCCGCTTATTAACCAGCTTGGAATCAACAGCACGCAGGGAAGCATGGAGGGAAAAGAGGTCCGCTTTGGCGTGGCACAGTCGGCACTCTTTACGACGGTTACAACAGCCGCGACTACCGGCTCCGTCAATAATATGCATGATACGTTAACACCGCTTGGCGGGCTTGCTCCACTTGCGGAAATGATGCTGAACGTTGTGTTTGGAGGCAAGGGCGTAGGTTTCGTCAACATGATGATGTATGCCATTCTGGGCGTGTTCATATGCGGTTTGATGGTTGGTCGGACACCGGAATTCCTGGGGCGGAAAATCGAAAGCCGGGAAATGAAGCTGATTGCCATCGCGATCCTCGCGCATCCGTTTATTATTTTGGTTCCGACGGCCATTTCATTTATGACGCATCTGGGGACGGATGCCTTGTCCAACCCAATGTATCACGGACTGAGCCAATCCTTGTATGAGTATACTTCTTCCGCAGCGAACAACGGCTCGGGCTTCGAGGGCCTGGGTGATAACACGGTGTTCTGGAACGTAAGCACAGGGCTTGTCATGCTCTTGGGACGGTATGTTTCGATCATCGCTCTCCTGGGTGTAGCCGGCTCCCTGTCACGGAAAAGAACGGTTCCTGAAACTATCGGCACCTTCCATACGGATACGAAGCTGTTTGGGGGTATTTTGGTCGGAACGGTGCTCCTGATCGGAGCATTGACCTTCCTGCCGGTGCTGGTTCTGGGCCCGGTGGCTGAATTTCTAACACTTAAATAAGGAATGGCTTCAATTCCCAAAATAAATGAGGTGGAAAGAATCATGAGCGGAAAACGCAAGAGTATGCTTACAGGCAGCATTATCAAGCATGCAATGAAGGACAGCATTATGAAATTGAATCCGGTCGTTATGTTGAAGAATCCGGTCATGTTCGTGGTTGAAATCGGCACATTTGTCGTTTTGTTGATGGTTCTGTTTCCAGACTATTTCAACACTGGAGGACGCCTTGGTTTTAATCTGACCGTATTTCTGATTCTGCTGTTCACGGTCCTGTTTGCGAACTTCGCCGAGGCGCTGGCTGAAGGCCGAGGTAAGGCACAGGCAGATTCCCTGAAGAAGAGCCAAAAAGAAACAACCGCCAATAAATGTGTTGGTCCGGATATTAAAGTTGTTAATTCTACAGAGCTTCGCAAAGGTGACATCGTCATCGTATCGCAGGGCGAAATGATTCCGGGGGATGGTGAGGTCATCGAAGGACTCGCTTCAGTTGATGAATCGGCCATTACCGGGGAATCAGCCCCTGTCATTAAGGAAGCGGGCGGCGACTTCAGCTCCGTAACCGGTGGCACACGGGTAGTCAGTGACTGGATCAAGGTGGTCATCACCAGCGATCCGGGCGAATCTTTCATCGACAGAATGATTTCACTCGTGGAGGGCGCATCCCGTCAGAAAACGCCGAATGAAATTGCGCTGAGTACGCTGTTGACGACATTGACACTTATCTTTCTGATTGTGGTCGTCACGCTTGCACCAATTGCCAAATATCTGGGGATATCGCTTGATATTCCGGTTCTCATATCCCTTCTGGTATGTCTGATTCCTACAACCATCGGCGGCCTGCTGTCAGCCATCGGGATTGCCGGGATGGACCGTGTTACCCAGTTCAATGTGCTGGCTATGTCCGGTAAGGCCGTGGAAGCTTCCGGTGATATCAATACCATGATTCTGGATAAAACAGGGACAATTACGTATGGTAACCGGATGGCGAGCCAGTTCATTCCTACAGGCGATGCTTCCCTGCCAGAAACAGCCTATTGGGCGGCAGTAAGCTCACTTAAGGATGAAACACCGGAGGGACGGTCTGTTCTTGAGCTGATGAAGAAGCAGTCGCTGGGCTATGACGAGGATATTGCAGCAGGCGGCGAATTTATTGAATTCAAGGCAGAGACTAGAATGAGCGGCATTGATTTGCAGGATGGACGTCATGTCCGCAAGGGAGCGGTTGATGCGGTCCGCCAGTGGGTGCTTTCCCAGGGCGGCAGCATTCCATCGGATCTTACCGCGAACTCGGATGCGATTGCATCCGAAGGCGGAACGCCGCTTGCAGTTGCGGTTGACAACAAGATCTATGGCTTGATTCACCTGAAGGATACTGTAAAACCAGGTATGAAGGAACGCTTTGAACAACTCCGGCAGATGGGGATTAAGACCATCATGTGTACGGGGGATAACCCGCTGACAGCGGCAACGATTGCGCGGGAAGCCGGTGTTGATGATTATATTGCGGAGAGCAAGCCGGAAGACAAAATCGCCGTGATTCGCCGGGAACAGGCCGAAGGCAAGCTGGTAGCCATGACCGGGGACGGCACGAATGACGCGCCTGCCCTGGCCCAGGCTGACGTCGGGATTGCAATGAACAGCGGGACGGTGGCAGCGAAGGAAGCGGCAAACATGGTTGACCTGGACTCGGATCCCTCCAAGATCATTGAAGTTGTAGCCATCGGTAAACAACTGCTGATGACCCGGGGCGCATTGACCACGTTCAGTATCGCGAATGATGTTGCCAAGTATTTTGCGATCATTCCCGCCATGTTCATGGTGGCCATTCCACAGATGAACGTGCTGAATGTGATGGCGCTGGGATCGCCGCTGTCGGCTATTCTGAGTGCACTGATTTTCAATGCCGTTATTATTCCGCTATTGATCCCGCTGGCAATGAAAGGCATCAAATACAAGCCGATGAGTTCGGCACGTCTGCTCAGCCGGAACCTGATGATCTTTGGAATCGGTGGTGTCATTGCTCCATTTGCCGGCATCAAGCTGATTGATTTGGTTGTGCATTTGTGGATTTAAGGTCTGCGTTATAGAGAGAAAGGGAAACTTTCCATCACAAGCTTATGAAAAAGGATGATATACAATGAAGACTACGGCGAAATTCGAAGAAGTGTCGCATGGATCCATTTGGCTTATAGCCCTGCGTTCCAGCTTATTGTTTATGGTGATTTGCGGCATCGCTTATCCGCTGGCAAGCACAGGACTCGCCCAGCTGATTTTCCCGCATCAGGCCAACGGGAGTATGATCAAGGACAGCACAGGGCATACGGTGGGTTCAGAGCTCATCGGGCAGACCTTTGCGGATCCATCGTTTTTCCAAGGGCGGATATCCAGCATTGATAACGATGGTGCCGGATCAGGCTCTGGCAACTACGCTCCGTCGAATCCCGAGCTGCTGAAGCGAGTTAAGGATTCCATCGCCCAGTGGGAGAAAGAGAATCCCAAGGTGCCTGTCAGCGAGCTGCCTGTGGATCTGATTACCAACTCCGGCTCAGGTCTGGACCCTCATATTACGCCTGCTTCTGCCGAGGTTCAAATTCCACGGATTAGCGCCCTGCGCCATATCCCAGAGGAACAGCTAAAACAGCTGGTTGCAAAGAGCATCGAAGGACGGGATCTTGGCGTTTTTGGCGAAGAGAGAGTAAATGTGCTGAAGCTGAATCTGGAGCTGCAGAAGCTGGGCAGCAAATAACCAGTCCATTTGAAAAAAAAGTCCGCACGGCCGTCTTGAGACGCCATGCGGACTTTTATATATGGGGATATCAGCCCATAAAGGTTTGATAAATGAGAAACAGGTTGAGTACAACGATAATAGCGGAAACACTCCATGCGAGAATTTTCACCCAAGCCGAATTGACGAATCCTCCCATGATCTTCTTGTCTCCGGTAAATTTGACCAGAGGAATGACTGCGAACGGGAGCTGGAGCGACAGGATCACCTGACTGAGGATCAATAGCTCTTCCGTTCCTTTTTCCCCGGCAATGATCGTAACAATGACTGCTGGAATGATGGCAATCAAACGTGTAATCAGCCGGCGCAGCCAAGGAGGAAGCTTGATATCCAGGAAGCCTTCCATCACGATCTGTCCTGCCAAGGTGCCGGTAAGCGTTGAGTTTTGTCCCGAAGCCAGCAAAGCTACGGCAAATAAAATGCTCGCAAGTGTCGTTCCTACCAGCGGTGTCAGCATGTGATAAGCATCGCTGATCTCCGCTACTTCGGTCATTCCTGCCTTATGAAAAGTCGCTGCCGAGACGATCAGGATAGCTGCGTTAATGAACAGCGCAAGGGTCAGGGCAATCGTGGAATCCCAAGCGGAAAACCGGATGGCCTGGCGTTTGCCTGTGTAGGTATTTTCATACTGCCTGGTCTGCACAATCGAAGAGTGGAGGTACAGATTATGCGGCATAACCGTTGCCCCGAGAATCGCAATAGCAATGTACAGCTTCTGATGATTGGTTATCAGGTCGGCTGTTGGGATGAACCCGTTAAAAATGCTGCCTGCATCGGGTTTTGCCAGCCACAGGTCAACAGCAAAGCATGCGCCGATCGTTAAGACGAGCACAATGACGAGCGTTTCAATGGCCCGAAAGCCCTTGTGCTGCAAAAGAAGAATCAGGAGGACATCCAGTGCCGTAATTAATACGCCGTAAAGCAGTGGTATGCCGAATAGCAGCTTTAGCGCAATGGCTGAGCCGATGACCTCTGCAAGGTCACAGGCTGCGATGGCGAGTTCGCATAGAATCCAAAGGCCGATGGAGACGGGCTTGCTATACTGGTTGCGGCAGGCCTGCGCCAGATCATGACCGGTAACTATGCCAAGCTTGCTTGCAAGCGACTGCAGCAGTACTGCCATCAGGTTGGACATCAGAATAACAGCCAGCAGGGAATATCCAAACTGGGCACCACCGGCAATATCCGTTGCCCAGTTGCCCGGGTCCATATATCCAACAGCCACAAGATAGCCGGGACCCACAAACGCGAGAAATTTACGAAAAGTGGAACCCTTCAATGGAACCTTCATGGAGTGGTTTAGTTCTGATAATGAGGAGCGCTCTTTAGGCTTGGTCCAGTTTTCTGCTTGATCGGAATCCATAACTTCAGTGTCTTTCATCTATATCACACACCTTGTTGCAATTTATTCTTATATATTAAACAGCTTAATATTCATTGTACTCATACAAATATGTTCGTCTAGGGAAACTTTTGTGCGGGTGTGCAAAGGATATGAAAATGTTTCCTCTCAGTATTGTACAGTGAACTATACGTTTCAAATCAGGCCGTTAGCTTTAATGAAGGAGGTAGGTTATTTCAGGAAAAAAGGAGACGGTGAAGATGGAAGCACTATACACAGCTACAACAACAGTACGTGGTGGTCGTGAAGGTTCGATTACATCATCCGACGGTGTCCTGAAGCATGATCTCAGCATGCCCAAGGAGCTTGGAGGCTCCGGCGGCAGCGGCACCAACCCAGAGCAGCTGTTTTCTGCAGGCTATGGAGCCTGCTACGAAAGCGCGCTAGCTAATATCGCTCGCAAAGAAGGCGTATCTCTCCACGACGTGGAGATTAACTCTAATGTAATGATTGGCAAGGATGAAAGCGATGGCGGATTCCGCCTTTCTGTTCGAATGGACATTAAAATGCCGGGAATCGAACGGTCCCAGGCAGAAGATCTCGCCAGGAAAGCGCATGATTTCTGTCCGTATTCCAAAGCGACCCGCGGAAATATCGATGTGGAGCTGAACGTCGTTTAAACAGCTTCAACTTATGATCGTATAGCATCTCCAAATCATAGCCGGTACCGGATGGCGAGCCATTCAGGCCGGCTTTTTTGGTGTAAACTGTATAGGGGAAGGCAAATTGACGTAACCTTTTATTGACATGAAGTTTAAAATTCTTTAATATGTCTAGGTACTTGATACTTTGATTTTTGTTTCAAGACAAGAAATTTATATAGACGGGTGATGCATATGTCTTACAGACCAGTGATTTCGAACATGAAGGAAGCCAGCAGCAGCGAACAAAGCGGATTGTATGAATTCATTCTTGATCTGGCTGACGGAACAGTGTGCCGTGTGTTCTATAGCCGTTATCCGGAATGGAAAATGACAAACATCAGCCGATTGCAAAAGACGCCTTGCCCTGTGTGCCGCAAAGATTTCATTTGCAAATGCATCGAGAGCTACAAAGGCGAGCTGAGTCAGCAAATCGAAGAGAACCAATGGATCGACAAAGCTCTGGCTGCGGTCAAGTAATCTGTCGAACCAGAGATACAGGCGCGGGAAGCTACCCGGGCTTTTTTCTTTTTGTCTGGATTTTTTAATCTGAGTTTTGTTTAACCTGTCTAAATGGCTTGATTTTTAGAGGAGTTAGCCAGATACTTTACTCAGGAGGTGCCGCAGATGAATGATGAACAAGGGCCTGAGGGAAACGGCTATCAAGGGATCGTCCTCGTAGACGGGGTATGTCATTTATGCCAGGGGCTTACACGTTTTATCATTGAGCGTGATCCGCTTGCCAAGTTCCAGTTTGCTTCATTACAATCCGATATTGGCGCCGAACTGCTGCACAAGGGCGGACTGCCTGTGGATGAAGTAGATACCGTGGTAGTAATTGAAAACGGGAAATATTATATCCGCTCGGCGGCTGTGCTCTGTATTGTCCGTCAATTAAAGATGCCTTGGCCGCTGCTGTATGCTTTTGCATTTGTTCCTCTTCCAGTCCGTGATTATCTCTACCGTTATGTTGCACGCAACCGGTACCGCTGGTTTGGCAAGGAAGAGCAGTGTATGCTGCCGACCCCTGAGCTGCGGAAGCGATTTTTATCATGATGTTTCGGCATATGTGTCATTCAAGGACATATTTGCTCTATATGTCGATATTTTACACATTTTGTATTGTTTTTCATTACGGGATATGATAAATTCCTAATTAAGTAAATCAAGCTGATAACGGAAGCACCGTTTCTTCAGCCGCTTATGCGGTTGTTGAACGGTGCTTTTTTTCATGCTGTGAATGGGGGATGAAGAGCCTTATGGTGACGTATAAGGTGGTCCTGGCTGTCAAAGAGCCGCAGTATCTGGAGCCGCTGCTTCATTACGTTCATGCAAGCGAGTTTGGCAATAAATTGAGAATGATCGGATTTACGCGTATGGAGCCGTTTCTTGCGTATATGAGCGGGGAGGAGAAGCCGGATCTGGTCATCGGGGACAGCGAGCTGCTGGAGCACTGGCTTCGGCAGGAGGATACGACATGCCCTTGGAAGCGTCTTGGTACAGGTGAAGATCCATCCACGGAGTTGGCCAAGTATCAACCGCTTCCGGAGCTCATCGGAGCCATACTTCAAGCATGTCAAAAGGGTGGAAGCCGTTCAAGAGCGGCTGAGCAGCAGGAAGCTGGAGCGGTGACTATCGGCTTGGTTTCCACCGTTGGAGGGAGCGGTAAAACGACGACTGCAGTCAATATGGCCAAACAGCTCGGCGGGATGGGACTTTCGGTGTTCTACCTGAATCTGGAGACGCTGAACAGCAGCGCCGTGTTTCCAAGACAGGGCCGGAAAGCAGAGGATGCCCAGGGACTGCCGAGGTTGCTGTATGAGATGAAAGCTGCAATGGAAACGAAAAGCGCTGGGGCGATACCTTTAGAACCCTTTATAGCAAGTCACTCTGCGATGAAATGTGACTGGTTTGAGCCGGTTAACAACCGGAATGAAATCCTGCAATTAAGCAAATCCGACGTACTCAGGCTGCTGGATATGCTCTCGCTAAGCGGCAGATACGATGTGATTATCGCTGACACGGATTCAGGGTTGAATGAGCGTACGGATGCTGTTATGGAGGGCTGCAGCCAGCTGGTATGGATATTGCTGGATGATTTGATACATATGTTCAAAAGCGGACAGCAGCTTTCCTACATGGAGCGCAGCAGCAGCGGACGGTTCACTGAAATAGCAGCAAAGAGCCGATTTATCGTTAATCGCTATGTGGGTGAGCTTGCCAATCCGCTTCCTGGCGTCATTCAGGGGATTGATGGCTTTCTCCCTTACATCCCTTCATGGAAGCAGAATAGTAACGCGGAGCTGCTGCTGAGCTCACCTATTTTTCAGCGTGATATCCTCAAGCTCTGCCGGGAGCTGCTTGGCGAGGATGTGCTTGAGGAAACCGGGGTGAGGGCATATGGATGAAGAGGTGTTCAGACAGCTTCGCGGAGAGGTAAGGTCCGGACTGGATGTCACTTCCGCGCTGGACAACAGCGAGCTGATGAAATATATCGAGCGTACCGTCTTCAGCCGCCGGGAACTGCTGGAACTGACAGCAACGGAGAAAAGGAGGCTTGTCCGGCGCATCTATGATTCGTTTCGGGGTCTTGATATTTTACAGCCGCTGGTTGATGATCCGGCCATTACAGAAATTATGATCAACAGTCACCGGGATATCTTTATCGAACAAAACGGTGAAGTCTCCAAGCTTTTACTGGAGTTTGAGTCCCAAACCCGGCTGGAGGATATCATTCAGACCATTGTGTCGGGTGTGAACCGGGTGGTTAACGAATCGTCGCCTATCGTGGATGCCCGTTTGAAGGATGGCTCCCGCGTCAACATTGTACTTCCTCCCATCGCATTAAAAGGACCTACCATGACCATCCGAAAGTTTCCTGAAAAGCCGATGACCATGGAGGATTTGGTGCAGCGAGGCGCTCTTGGCGAGGAGGCCTCCCTGTTTCTACAAAAGCTGGTTGCAGGAAAATACAACATATTTATCAGCGGTGGTACGGGATCCGGCAAAACCACATTTTTAAATGCTTTGTCCCAGTTTATTCCGGCGGATGAGCGGGTCATCACCATTGAAGATTCGGCGGAGCTGCAGATTGTGACCGTGCCGAACCTGGTTTCGATGGAGACCCGCAATGCGAATACAGAAGGCCGTGGAGAAATCGCGATTCGGGATCTGATCCGCTCATCGCTTCGGATGCGTCCAAACCGGATTGTTGTCGGAGAGGTGCGGGGAAGCGAAGCCCTTGATATGCTGCAGGCGATGTTTATATAATAGGACAAATAAACTAGTCTTCTATTCTATTGAGGATTTTTCCTCTTAAAACAGTATTTCTTCTTCATTTGGTTCTCGACTCACGTTTTCAGCCATTTGATCAATGACTTCATTTGGAAGTTCATGACTTGGTATCGTAATCATTGATTTTCGTAATTTTCTAAAGCTTTCGGTTAGAATAGCACTCTCAGTTGTATCGAGGAAATTCCAATCAATTTCTAATGTCGTGTATTTATCGAAGTTAGATGTATCGTCACTAAAAACGGGTTCGTCAATGGTTGTAGCTACAATCCTGTTTATAATTTTACGTAATACCCCGTTGGTTAAGTTGTCTACATCTAGGTCATTAAGAAATGCTGTAAATTGATTGAATCTCAAGTGTAACTTCTCAATCTCTTGGTCAATGTAAATAAGTTGATTAAGTTTTGATTCCGCTTCGTAGAGTTGGACATTAAACTCTTTGTTTAGTTCATCGAATTCCTCTTGTGTAATGCTTTCTCTGTTTACCTGTTTGAGGATACCCTTTTTATCAATCTTAATTTCGTCAATCTCTATTTGAAGTTGTTGTTTCATAACTTCAATATCTTTAGCATTGTACCTAGTTTTCAAGATGGTTTGAAGATAATACTTTCGTTTGTTAGGTGTATTACGATATTTAATAATTTCTTCTTTAACAAATGCAATTAATTTTTCCTCGTGTTGTAGATTGCGATATCCGCATTTATGCTTCCCAAACTGGTCATTGTTTCTACAGAACCAGTAGAGGAAAGTGTTCTTGTGGTTTTTCTGAACCTTTCGTCTTAGGCTTCCGCCGCAGTTACCACACTTCAATAGGTTTGAGAATAGGTGCTTACTTGAATGCCTACTTAGACCTCTTTCAATATTACGTTGCTTCTTATTCATTTCATTGCCATCTTCGTCTTCAACGATAATATTTTTATATTTGAAGTCTCCAAATTTCTCAAGCCGTTTTTCCTTTTCAAGTTGAACAAGTCTAAATGTTTCGTCATCAATCATTCTTAACGATTCATCATGTGTTACTACTTGTTCTTCTTTAGGTATTTTTTTAATTATGTTGCGATTTATATCAGTTTTTTGTGTTCGATGTAACCGTATTTCACCAGTATACACCGAATTTTTAAGCATCTTTGAAACCAAGCTTTGATCCCAGATTGTCTTACCGCTTTTTGTCGGAACATTTCTAGCGTTCAGTTCTTTGGCAATATTCCGTTGTCCCATACTCTCATTTAGAAATAAGTGATAAACCTCACGAACGATCTTTTCTTCATCATCGTTCTTAACCAATTTACCTTCTTTTAGATTGTATCCGTATGGTTCTCTCCCACCCCATATACCTTTCTTATAACCACGCATTTTTCCAAATTGTACACTATCGCTTTTAGCCCTTGATTCTTCTTGAGCCATACCTGCAAAAATCGTAATCTTTAAGTCGTCAGAACCGTTTAATGTATTGATTTTAACGTCTTCGAAATAAACACCAATACCTAATTCTTTAAGGTCACCTATAGATTTTAAGATTTCTTGAACATTTCTTCCAAATCTACTAATGTTTTTTGTGAAAATGATATCAAATTTTCTAGCTTTTGCATCACGCATCATCTGTTGGAATGCTTTTCTATACTTGATGGATTTTGCTCCTGAAAAGCCTTCATCTACATAGTATCCTTGTGTTGCTTCTACTGACCCATCTCTTTTACAGAATACCCCTGACTCAACAGGCTGGTACTTATGGCTTTGAAGATATTCTTGAAAGAAATCCACCTGCGAAATAATAGATTTTTTTTGTTCTTCTGAATCTGAACTGACACGAGCATAAAAAGTGGCTCTCATATCATTACCTCCTAAGTGATTGGTGACATATTCATATAATAGGTAACATTAACATTTAAGGTTTAATTCGTCCAACATGTCGACAACTTTATTTCATATACGTAAAATGCGTCTTTAGTTGATGTTTATGTGGCACATTAATCTAACCCAAATTCGAATTAGGAAAGTATGTTGCATGTGGCGATTTATTGAAATTTTGTGTATACTCTTTTCTAGGTAAGGATAACTTGCCTTTCCATTTTCAAAAACAGGAAACGGAAGCTTAATCCATCAACTTGTCAGGGTTGGGGTGGATTAGGCTTTCTTTTGCGTTTAATGCAGCTTTCTCTCAGGTGAATGGAGGTTGTAGGATAAAAGGTGCTTGTCAGTACAGCAGTTGATGCAAGCAATCTCGATAGACCTTCTCAAAGCGATTTCTACTGCGCTATACGCTCTTTTATGACGTCGGATGAGTCCAAGGGAGGGGGGAGCATTTGAGTCCATTAGAGAGCAATTTAGATGGGTGAAAACATTTTGGTTTAAAACAGTCCTTGTATTCCAGATCATTCATCTTGAAAATGATGGTAGGTTCCATTATCAAGTAATAACTAGGAATTATGCTCATTTGACCTGACAGCGCTTTCGTGGTATAATGTGCTATATAGTCAAAACACATACGAACCAAGTTTAATCATAGATT
This sequence comes from Paenibacillus dokdonensis, assembly GCF_004916975.1. Taxonomy (GTDB): domain Bacteria; phylum Bacillota; class Bacilli; order Paenibacillales; family Paenibacillaceae; genus Paenibacillus_AQ; species Paenibacillus_AQ dokdonensis. Next base: position 238,197 of record NZ_STGQ01000001.1, read on the forward strand.
GAACTAGAGGAAGTCCTAAGGACTTTCTCTTTTTTGCGTTCAAAAAATTGGAGGAAAATGAAATGGACATTAGGCAAGAGTTAAGAATGCGGAGATTTTCTCTGAACATTAAAGTGAAGGAAATTGCAGAATTTCTAGGCTGTTCGGTAGGTTTAATCAGCAATTGGGAACATGATCGTTCGTACATGGGTAAAGATAAGGTCGAGATGTATAAAGAGTATCTTGATTCATACGAAGGGAGAGAAGAGAAATGAGTTTATGTATCGCATTGAACAACCCATCGGCAAGGTTTTCAATTATCGCTGGTGACGGACGAATTACAAGCGGAGAAGATATTTTAAGAGATGACCATAAGAAGTTAACCAAGCTGACGGAGCATGCTTCTATCTTCTGTTCTGGTGCGCAAGTCTATTGTGAAGAATTACGTGAAATGGTTGAAGTACAGGTAAATGAGCAAACAAGCATTGAAGAACTAGGATTGATCGTTCAGAAAGCAAGCATCGAGGTACAACAACGATTTGAAGAAGATTACCCCGATTACCGAGAAGTAATGCCTGGATTTGGAGCGCTGGCAACAGTCGTGGCTTATTACGATGCTGCTACGGATGAAAGCGGAACGCTTGAATTTTGCGTATCTGACGGATTCGAACCACATGATTCAAGAGATTCGGTCTTGAGGGTAAGAGGGGTTGAGTATGAAAAGGTAATGGATTACTTCCTAAGTCATTTTAACCCTGAACAGTCGATTGAAAGCGTGTTCGTGTCATTTAAATACGCCAGTAGCTTAAATAACAATGTTGGCGGCACGATTACGCTGCATGTAATCAGTAAGGATGGAATAAGCACTTATGAATGGAGGGACTTTGGATGAATCTAAAAAAATATCGGCAAATGATTCTAGGTAAAAATGTATTTATGGGTGAAAACGCTACATTATCATGGTCACAAATCACTAATCAGCCCAACATTCCGACAGTACCAAGCTTTATCAAGTCTACATACATCGATGCAGTTTCAATTCAGTCTCCAAACATCTACGGTGGAACGATTGCGATTGGTTCAGGGAATAACATCTTCAAAGCTGATAACAATGGTATCTATCTTGGTAATGCATCGTTTGCTAATGCACCTTTCAGTGTTGATATGGATGGTAGGTTAACGGCAGTGAATGGGAAATTCTCAGGGACAATTGATGGTTCTACTATAACTGGTTCTACAATCAGAACGGCAGGAACGAACACCGATAGGCTTGAACTGTCGGGCAATGGTCTTGTCTCCTTGAATGCCAGTGGAGAGAAGAATGGCGTAGCTATAGACAGCGGCAACTTTTCGTCAGTTGATTTCTACTACCGTAATGAGTTTAGAGGTGGGATAGGTCAATCAGGCGGCAACCTTACGCTAACAACAACAATAGGTTCAATCATCGTTGAAACTCCTAAGTATAGCAGTACGATCTTTAGAGGGAACGTAGATTTCACAGATGCTAATGTGAAGGGTATGACAGCGGTATTTGGATGAAAAAGTAGATTGGAGTGAATATAAATGAAAGCGAATACAAAGAGATGTAGTAGATGTAAGAAACAATTATCCATTGAATGCTTTAACTTCTCAGTAAAGAGCAAAGATGGGAGAGGTAACTATTGCAAGGAATGCAACGTTGAGTATCAGAAAATTGCCCAAAAAAGAAGTTATGATAAAAATCCAGCGCTACATCTTTTAAAAAAATCATGCCAGGCTGCGCTCAGAAGAAGCCAGCTTGATTACATAAGAGATGGGTATGCTAATGTAACCTGTGATTTTAAGAATGTCAAAGAGTTTTTTACTGATCTCTGGAATGATGATCGTTTCAGAAGTGAGTGGATTGAACAATCAAATATCTATCATATGAGCAGGGATTTAAGAGATCGCCCTACCTTGGACAGGATTGATTCAAAGTGTCGTTACGAGAAGGGAAATATTAGAATGCTTCCACACTGGGAAAACGTCACTGAAGGCGCACAGAAGGAATGTCAGGTGTATGTGATCAAAGACACAAGAATAGACCACAGGATCGATTATAGCGCCATGGGAGAAGCCAAGAACGCTATTGCTGCAATTTATGGTATTCCAAAGAACGCCTTGAACTGTGTTGATCGTGGGACTATGGTTGAAGCTGATAATGGGGTAAGACTCCTACTCGAAACAAAAGATGGACAACAAAAGGTAACAGACGAGAGCAAACACCTCATGGTAATGAATAGATATGAGATTGTCTACGATATAGATACAGGAGTTGAGGTTGCTAGAAAGCATCAACAGGTTCAGTCAGAGGTAAGTGGAATAGAAGTAAGTACGCTGGTTTTATAATGTAAGTGCAACACCCCAAATTACCGCCTATTGTTATAACATTTATCGAAAGGATGGATATAAAGTGAGTACAATTCAAAATCAAAGTGATTACTTTTTCTGCTACAGCAGAAATCTATATAGCTTTTTGAAGCTTGGAAAAAGCGTAAAGTATATTTGCACTGGATTACATGAGAAAACACTTCAGCAATTTTGGCTGTTTGAGCGAAACGATATATTGCATGAATACTTAGCAGAATACAAACTACGGGGATTGGCGAAGGGCGTTATCGAAGCATAACGTCCTTTTTTTATCCAGGTACTTACATACTTATTCACAGATAAATTAACGGAGATGATTGATAATGCAGCAATTAAAAGAGAAGGCTTATGCAGAAAAGGTTATTCAACTTGAACAAGCAATAAATGCTAATATTAATGAGCCTGAGCGTTTCAAGGTGTTCAACTACGAAGCGGGCTTCGGCAAGAGTAGGGAAATGATTCGAATCGTTGAAAAAAACCTGAGTGATATTGAAAACAACAATAGGTACTTGATAGTGAAGCGTTTCAGACGAGATGTAGAAGAAGTGGTGGCGTATCTTAACCATCATAACCATGCATTGAAATTGAATGTACTAGGACTCACCAATGATAACTGGGCTTCTGAGTGGAAACATAAGTCTGACAAATTGTATGATGTCAGAGTCCTAGTAATTACACATAAGCGGTACATCGATCTCTGCCTAGACGACGAACTGAGGGAATGCTTTATATCAAACAGGAACGTAATGATCATAGATGAAAAGGTGAGTTTCCCTACATACTCATTCTCGAAAAAGCTTTATGACGAAGTTAGAACCTATCTGGATACTTCACTCCAGGCACTATTGGATAATGTTACTTTGAAATTGCGTAATGAACTTGATAAGAAAGCCCTCGATAAGAAGACTAATGCATGTATCAGGACTAGGGTTAATATACGTCAAAAGGTGCTAGATGATTTCAAAAGTATGATGGAAGCAAATCGAAATACCAAAGCCATTCAAACGCCAAATGATTTTCAAAAGGACAATCTTGAAACGATGATAAAGGGACTACCCTTGTGGTACAGCAACAATAATGTCTACAATAACGGAAACATAAGTACGTTCGATGACAGACATCACTTGTGGGGTTTGCATAACAATATCATTCTTGATGCTAGTGCTGGTATTGATGGGTCGTACAACAATAAGGATATATTCACTGTGATTGGACAGGAAAGGATAATAGATCATGGTAATTCATTGTTTACAGTTGTGGATTTTAATTCAAGCAAATCAAATCTGCGGCTAAATAAAGACGACTTTTATCCAGAGATTTGCAAGATGATAAAGGAGCGTCATAGCGTTGCTGATAAGACGCTGATCTTGTGTCATAAGGAGAATGCTGAGAAGATTGAATTGACACTACACCGTATGGAGGTCAATTCAATAGGTGTTGATGATCAATACACGAATCAGGAGTACGCAATTAACTGGTTTGGTAATCTAGTCGGTAGAAACGACTATTCTGACTTCACTCAATGCTGGATTCTCGGAACACCAAACATTCCATATGAACAATATCTGTTAAAGTACATGATCTACAATAATGCTGACTTAGGTAGAAAGTCACTAGACATACATTCGGGTAGATTTAAGAACAAGGAATTTAAGTCAATTCAGATGGGATACATTGCTGCTGAATTGTACCAAAGCATCAAACGAATTCAACGAAACGAAATGCCTAGCGGACAGTTCTATATGGTCAACAGTGACAGTGCCATTGTGGATGATGTACTTGGGCAAATAAAAGGGTCAAGTAATAGAGAATATATGAAACTAGGATTCAAGGAGAAAAAAGTATCTAACCAAGTCGTTTTGCCTGACAAAGTTGATCGCCTGATCGAGTTTCTAAAATGCTTACCTTCAGAGAAGTATACTAAAGCTGAAATTATCGAAGCACTAGGGCTATCAAGGAGCAACTTCAGTAGACTTCTAAATGATAGACGTTTTAAAGCTAATGAAAAAGCGGGCTACTTTAAAGCAGCTAACAAAAACATACATGTCTATTAGTGTACCCTCTTCAACTCGTACTCCTTTTCTTTATATAGAAGGGAGTACGAGTTGGGGTTATTTATCCAGCAAGTTTGGTAGGAATTGGAATACTGTTTTTCGAAAAGTTAGGGAGTAGTTTGAGTCAAAAGGAGGTTCAGATAAAAATGGGACATCCTGCGATAGCAGGTGTACCATTTTAACCAAACAATTGCGCCAGCAATTGTGCGGTAGGCTTTAATTTATATACTAGGTCGCTTCGCTCCTATCGTGCCGCAAGCGCCACTCTTGCTTCGACAGTCATTGTTGTCTACATTCTCTCTGAGATTGTGTGACAATGTAATACATCTTAATACATTGTAGTACAATGTGATACATTCCCCCCCATAATTGCAGACTATTTATGTTCAATACCAATAGCCAACATATTAACGTAATCGTACGTTTTCTGGAAGGATTTACTTGCCTACTATCGAAATAATACTTTTGACCAAAAAATGATAATTAGTAGGTGGCGGAGTAATGCGAAAGATAGCCCAAATACTATGTATTACGGCTTTGTTGTTAACAGCCTGTGCCAGTAAGGATGATGAATCAAAAAGTGAAGCAGTACCTACTATAAGTAACACCACTAACATCACGTCCCAACCGCAACCGACAGTGCAACCACCACAACCGAATGAAGCAGACACAAAGCAAGAAGGTTTCCTTTTGATTGCAAATGATGGAGTAATGTTTGTTCAATGGACTGAATTAGATAAACAACTTGTTGGTCAGACTCAAACTCTTTATGTAAAAAGCGATCAAATGGTCAAAACGAATAGTCAAAATCGTCCGTTCAAGGGTATTCGTAATGGAAATTCTGTAAGTCTTACTTTTAATGATGGGAATGTTCTGACTGGAACATTAGAGGGTAATGAATTAACCCTGGTATTCCCCGATTCAGAAGGGAATTTGAATTCAATGGTATTCAAGCCTGCAAAAGTTGCAGATTATAATAGTGCTGTTTCAAAGCTTCGTGGAGAAGTCCAAGAGCATAACGCAAATGAACTAGAGATAAAAAAGCAAGCTAAGGCAGTCAAAGAGCAACAGGAAGCAGTTGCAAATGCAAATAAGAACTTAAGTAGAGACATAAATGAACTTTCTAGGCTTAATGAGTCACTTGCAAATTCAACCCTTTTTGAAGATGTACTTAAAGAATACCAAAATCATTGGAACGAAATGCAGGAACACCAAAAGAATATGAAGTCACTTGCTTCCAAGAAACCGTTCGATAGCTATCAGCTTACCGAAGTTCAATATGCCTTAACAGAAGTAGAATATGATCTTACTTCTATTCAATATGATGACACTTCGATGGAATATAAAGTTAATGAAATAACTGACAATATAACAGCCATCAAGAAGTTAATGACCACAACTCTATCCGATTGGGCAACGTTGCAACACGCAGTTGCAGCCAATACAACAGACTCACTAAAGGTACAATTCACTTCAAAAGACGTTGAACAAGCCGTTGCACAAGCGCAGTCGAAAATTGATAGTTCAACTGGTGAGATGAAGAAGGCACAGCAACAAGCAAAAGAGTTTGATAGCAAAGCTAATCAGCTACTAGCAGATTCAAAGAAGTATGTTGATGGTTTGAAGGCTACTGAGTGAATACTCTTTGCAGATGCTAATTATGTAAAGGTGGTGGGGTATAGCTTGCAGATGAAAACGAAAGCTTCAAGTATAATCGCAGTAATCATCATAGCAATTGTTGTTGGTTTCGCTATTTCTGATAGCAAGGGATCAGAGGTAACTAATGATACAGCAATTGATTCGTCGCAAACACTAGAAACTAAGCAACCTGTATTTAAGTTTTCTGCAAGCGCAATGAAGAATTCTTTAGAGGATGTAGGATATGTCGTTCGAGAAGAAGGTTTGAAAACACTTAATGCATATGTTGCAGAATATCAAAGTGACAAGCTTTTAGTCAGATTTGATATATATCATAACAAAGATAATGATCAGATTGAATGGGTTGAAATAAATGTCGATGCTTCGGGTTACATAAATCTTAATAAGCCAGATGCACAGCCGAACTCTAAAGTTGTTGAAGCTACGAACAAAATGGCATCCCAAGCTTATAAGTTCCCTTTCTTCAATAAGAATTCGGTAGAAGAAAAGAAACTAACTGAATGGATAGATTCGAATATTGCAAAGGCAACAAAACAAAGTAAAGTAATTGAAACGAAAATAGGTGATTTGTACTTCAACATGTATGGGCAGCCGTATATGAGATTCTTGGAAATCACTTCAGCACCTAAGGAATAGGGCTTCTAGCTCAACCAATTCAGCACAGGCTGCCAGCAATGTTGGCAGCCTGTTTGTCATTGAAATATCGTGTCCCGTTAGGGTAATGACTTATCCATTCACGGTACAGTTTTGATTATGACGCTAGTGGGTTATGATTTCCAATTTGTTAATTCCACGAGTGATACTTTGTTAGAAGAATCAAGAACCTCTGATGGGACAATATATTGAGTTCCACCTATTTGAATTTCATAATCGCAAGATTGAAATAATTGGGTTTCCACATCTAAATTATAAATACGAGTTATTTGAACAAAATCATTTCCAACATTAAAAGTTGGATTTTTAATGTGATAACGGACACCTCTTTTTAAACGTATTTCATTTGTAATATCCAATAACCCACCTGACTCACATTCGTCTGTGAATGTAATTGTTTGAGACTTGATATCATCATAATAGGACCTTCTAAGACTTTGATTGCGGTAATCTTGTATTGGGGAAAGTAATTGAAGAACAACAGTAAAGACAAGTTCTAACCCTGTTGTAGTAATCTCTATATAGATTGGTGTGTCTCTTTTTGTTGTATATGAACAAGTCAGAATATTACCGTTAACTTCAAACGCTGTTTTGGAATGAATCGATGCATTACGTAGTGCCTTGAGAATACGGAAAATTTGACTATGTATTATTTCATCATCAATAGACTTCGGTAATTCCTTATACTTTTTATAATACGATTCTCCTTCTAAGTGTGGAAAGTCCATGTCAACTTTTCCGTCAAGAACGCTGAAAAATAGAATAACAACTAAAATATAATTTTCTGAAATACTGGCTATTCCGTAGGTATCAGCAAACATATCTGTCATTAAGAGATGTTTGTCATCTTCAAATATGATTTGCCGAATTTCAGTTTCGTGTAGCCGAATATCAGTTTTTTGAAGAAACGCTGTTGTTTGTTTGATAAATTCAGTGAGCATTATTCTTCCTCCTTCATAATGAGGGGCTGTTCCCCCCATGTTTATTAATAGGGTAATTTTACCACAATTTATATGCACATGTATTGCGTTATTCTGCCCGTTAGCTTAATCCAAGTTCTTCGTCATTTGTACTTAAGTCAGAGCAGGGTAAGTCCTACACCTTCTGATATCTCTGAAGGACAAAGAGGTAGGGAGCATAGGTACTGTTCTATGACTGACTAAAGCTTAAAACTAAAGTGGTGAAAGCACTTTTATATATTCCATAGAGCATATATAAAAGCCTTCGCTATCCCATTCCCTTTCCTCCTTCCATATGTATACTCCGTCAGAACAGATTACGTATTTATCTTTTGGCATATCATTACAGACACAAGCCCACCAATTAATATCTTCCCCGCTTGCTATTCTATATCCTTTGTGTTCCTTAGCTTGTTTTAAGTCAAACGTGATAGTAAGGTCACGAACCTTTAGGATTTTCCCTCTATGAACAATTAAGCGTTCTGTCCCGTTGTAGGCATATGCAGTTATTGTATCGTCAGCATGTTTAGTAGTAGTTGGTTTATTGTTAATTGATATCATTTTTCATTGCTCCTTGTATCTGTATTTTAGTTGAATTGTATGAATTGCAAATGTATACTGATGGGGCTAGAAATAAAAATATACCGATATCGGTATATTGTCAAGTTATTTCGTAGGGGGAATCGTGAATGTATCTTCAAATAAAACTTAAGCAAATATTGAAAGAACGGAAAATAACACAAAACGAGTTGTCGAAACTAGCCAATGTAACACAGTCAAAAATATCGAACTTGTGTAACAATAATATGAAGGAGTTAAACATTTCGATCTTGGAGAGGATTGCTGCGGCTCTGGATATAAAGGATATATCTGAACTCATTCAGTTTGAAGGAGAGAAAGAGGATGGAGAAAACAAAGCCTGATGGTGTAAGGGATGGTAAAAAAAGGCTTCAGCAGATCGCTGGCTGTTACATTTTACGTTAGAGGAATTATTTGATCTCAATATTACCGCCAGAACACCAATGAAAATAGGCACATTAGGCGCTTTCTCGTTATTAATCTAACGAGGGAACCCAATGTGCCTTATATAAAAGATGAATTTTATGTAATGATCTAATAGGGGGTTAAATGAGGACACTCTTAATTCAAATAAGCCTATACTTGAGCATTGTCAAGAGTATAAACAGTAAGCTTAGCTTTAATTCCTGAAAATATTTTAAACGGATTGCTCAGAGTGCCGTTTGATGAACCATTTATTGAAACATGAATAGCATAATTATTCATAAAAAGGACTACATTCGTTGTACTAAACTCTCGACCCCAATAATCCCTGTAGGTTTTAACCCAATTATAAACTGCCACGTTAGTTGATGGTAATTGAGTAATTGACAACTCCATTTTGGCAATATCATTAGTGTTTGATGATACATAGCAGGCATTCTTAGGTATAGTAAGATGATCCGTTTCAACATCTGACTTCATTTGATTAGCTAATGCAACCACATTACTCGACTCATTGACTAGTTTTGTGACTCTCATTTGAGAAGGAATTACTTCAGAAATTAGAGAAGACAGACTTAGATTTTCTTCTAAACTCGTAGCCGATAATACGCTAATCTTTCTATCTTTTAATAGTGTCTGCTTAGAAAAAGTTAGTAATTCGTTACATGAGTATGAGGTAGTACGAGTATCTTCCTTCTTTAACAAAAAATATGTAAGAACCAACAAAGCCATCAGAGAAACAATTATTATAGATATCAAGATGAACTTCATTCTGTTGCTCGACATATAGTCCATAGAATCCCCTCTTTTTGTAATGCTTTTATCTCCTAATACGATGTTCTCTCGAAATTGATTCATTTTTGTCGTAAATCAGTACCTGTACGCAAGTCATTAGGTGTCAAAATTCGTTGTACTGTTACTTCATTAAGAAGAGTAGCATTTTTTCTCAGTAGTTTGCCACAAGCAAATGTACTCGTTAGGTTTACCTTGATTCTGTCGCATAAAAATCAAATAAAAAAGCACAATTCCATTGGTTCTTAGCCAGTGGTATGTGCTATATATGAAATCCGAGTTTTTATGGATGGATGTAGCCAGTGTTTCAACTAAATTGATTCTTTCTTCCAACTATTTGTTCTAATTCTCCTCATAATCTCACGTTTAATTTTATTCTGATAGTCTGAAAACTCCCATTCTGACAATTGTTTTTTATATGTACAGTTTTCACATCTGAGTTTCAAATTATGATAGTCATCGTAGTCCAGCACTAAATAGCCATTACAATTTTTACATATTGGTATAGGGGTATTGGCGTTAAAGTCATACTTTCCTCCGTACGTATAGAAACTCCACTCCCACTTGATTCCTTCAATTACGTCATTAGTGTAATTTAAAAATTCAGGTTTACTTTCTGGACTGGAACGGAATATTCGTCTCGCAGTCAAAATAATAACGATAATCAGTAAAATAATCCAGAGCGGAATACCGAAAGTTAGTGTTTCTACAATCCAATCCCATATTGCTTTCAAAGATTTTGAAAATGAAATTGACCTAGTATATGCGACAATCGGAGTTGTTATTGCCAATGTGATAAAAGCTGTTATTGTCCCTGCAACAATAGGGTGTTTAAAGAAATCCTTCAATAAATCATCCTCCACAGTCATATGTATTATAATGATGTAGAACCAACCTAATAGTATAATGCAATGTTAAATTTATCTTCAGCTTTTCCTATCAGCATACATTCAAGCTTATGACCTCTGACATCAGGAGAAAGCACCTGCTGTGATTGATAAGCCACATCGTAAGATATTTCTAAGTCTTTGGTTTTCGATCCATTTTTCAGAAGGAAAGGAAAGTAATCTACTTTGCTTTGATCATAGAGAGGGGACTGTCCTCTTCCTGTTCCAAGTTGAATTATCTGTGAAAAGTAATCAAATGAATTGAACCATCCTAATATCAATGCGCTTTTATGTTTCTTACCAGTTTTTATATCGTTAACAAGCCAATCAAAGTCGCCTTTTAGCTGAATCCAAGGAAGACTATTAGAGGTGCTTGTTTTATTAGAGGATAAGAAGTTCCGTAAGAACTTGAGTTCTATTCTGAAGTCTTTTTCTTTGATAAAGATATCAGTTCTAGGAAGTTCACCCTTTTTTTCTTTGTTCTCGAAATAAGCCATATGCCTGAATGGCATTCCAATTCTAAATGCCAGGTCAGCTTCATTGAACTCTTCATTTGAAATTCGCTTGAGTTGTTCCTTTTCCACATACTTGAATTGGAGATTAAACTCGTCAATGATGAACAGGCATGTGGAGATGAGGTACTGATCGATGCTAGGTATTCTTTGCATAGGAAAAACACATCACTTTCTTTTTTATGTTTATCATTGATGAATATAGCAGTAGATGCGACCATCGTTGTTTTTGTAAATACCCTCTGGAGTCACAAAGTTATAAAAATCCAAACTACTGTAACTATGGGAATTAAGTATAAAACGGAAATGAATAGATTAAAGGATAATTTATGCAAATAATAATAAAATATCATATTAACGGACAGACGATCTTGTTTGTTACTATCAATTAACATCTTTACATAATCAGTTTTGGCATGGTTCTCAGTTTTTGAAAGGATGTTATTATATGACTTTTCCATTTCGTAGAGTTCATCATAATGCGATTGAGTAATTTGAGTTTGATCAGTAGGCAAAGAACGGACAAAATGTGTAGCACTATGTTCTAACTCGTCCAAGCTTAGATATGACTGTTTAAATTGATTGGCTCTATCACTAAAGTTAAAATTGGCAATCAATAGAGAGAGTCCAAATAATCCAACTGAAGCAATTACAGCAGCGACATTAATAATGATTGTTGATTTTTCACTGGCATTCAGAATTAATGACCATATTGAAAAACCTAAGACAAAAAAAGTATAGTACGCAACTAATGTATTAGCTAATGTGTTGTTTTTCTTTAATCTAGCTTCAGATTCCATACGACTTTTTTTTGTAATCCAAATCCTGTTACTTAATCTTTCAACATCAGTTTGTATGTTCATCAGTTTCCCCTTATGAAATCTGTTGTACGTCTTTTTCAAGTTCTCTTACTGATTGATACATTTTTTTCTTAAATAATGTATGGATTTCCTTGTCAGATTTTCCGTCTATTTCTTGTTGTGTAAAACCATAAACCTCGACAAGTTTTATCTTTTTATCGCTCAGAGTAAAGTTTTCGATTCTTGGAATATAACTATTCTGGCTTTTTCTCTTAGTAATTTCGTGATAAGCACGAACAAATTTTTTAATATGTTGCGAAAGACTAGGATCAATTCCAGCATCATTACAGACTTTTATTACAAGCCAATCGAGTTCATATAATTTTGAGATATCATCCATCTGTGAATAAAAGAAAATCCAACCATATTTAGTTTTATCAATAATAAAACCAGTGATTCTTAAGTTAATATCCCAAATAAACAACTCACTTTTTTTATTGTTCTTATAGGTGGTGATGATTCTAAGTAAAGAATCTTTTAACTTTTGGTAGTTTTTGTCTTTTACAGTGAATCCAAATTTACCTTGGGAAATCTCCTTATATTGGTAACCTAAGTAATCAAACCCTTTAGTTAAGTTACCTTCATCTTCCTTTTCGTTTGTAGAAAGCTTTAATTTGTTGATATCGTTAACTATGGACTTTTTAACAATTTTATGTTTTTTCTTTGTGCAAAGGATCAAAATATCGTCAACGTAACGAAAATAAGCTACGTCTTTATATTTAGCAAATTTCTTGTCAATTTCGTTAAGGTATATATTTGCTAATATATTTGAAATCGAAATTCCTTGGGGAACACCCACGGTATTTTTTGGATACTTCTTTGAGGTTGTTGAAACTGTAGGAGTCTCTACTGCACTTTTGATTAAATTAAGAAGTTCATTGTTCTTAATCTTTTTTCTTACCTTATTAAGTAGGATGTTATGGTCAATTGAATCATAAAAAGCCTTCACGTCAATTTTAATAAAATAATCATAAGAATTTGACGTGATTGCCGCTTTCATCTCTTGGACAATTGTAGTAGAAATTTTTGCTGAAACATCATTCAAATACAATGCAGTGAGAATTTCGTTTAAAGCAGCTAACGTGATTTTGTCACGTAACGTTGGGATTGAAATGACACGAGGATTTTTTCCTCTTCCTTTAGAGAGAAGTTTTTCTTTGTAAGGAGTGAATTTATATTTACCCGAAGTGACCTTGTGGGAAATTACATTTATATGTTCGTCGGTATTAAAATTGGAAACGTTTATTTTATCCAGACCTGGGGTTGCTTTGATTTGTACTTTATCGGTGTAAATAGTATTTAAATGTTCAACTGTAAATTTTTCCTGTAGGAGTTGTATTGAAGTTGTCATCGTAATTTTTTCCATTCTTAAATTAATTAGTGAGTCCCTGAAAGATACGATAATTACCTGTAAGCAGGTCACAGCATAGGTTCCCCTATACGGTAGGTTGAAAACCTTTGATTAGGCACACTCCCTAAGGAGTCCACAATAGAGTTTTACGTCTATAGTGCAAAAGTCAGGGACTCGAACCAATAATATCATAATTTTGGAAAGCGATGTTACAGGAATATACAATTTTTTTATAGATGTTTGAAAATAAACAAAAATAGTGTAAGGTATTGAATCTAACTGACAGAAAAGTAGTTCCTTTGACTCTTTGTTAGTCTTGTTTCCTAATAAAGTTCTTCCTTAAGGCACATTGCTTTCTTAAATCCATTTGGGAGGAACCATGCTACTTTTCCCCCAACAGTGACAATAGAAGAGATTAATATCTAAATCGAAAAGTTATTTTGATGCAGAGGAAAAATGTAAGCAAAGCGCAGAAAAAATAATAAATATTATGATAAAGCTTAAGCATTTAAGATAGGCTTTATTGATATCTACTGAATAAATATGTGCATAAAATTTTTTGTTCAATCTTATACACGTGGAAATTTCATAGTCCAGATGTGTCGCATAATTGGTCTTATGGGACATTAACGTTTTTCAAGCAAAGATGCACAGAAATTTATGCATTTTTTTGAATTTGTATGCACGATATTTAATTTGATAAAATTAACGTTAGCAAAATGATATGGATACTTCTATAATCAAAAAACAAAGTACAGCAAACAACCAATCACAACCAAATTACATGAGGTAATGCAGTACACTAATGGAGATAGGAAAACTGATTGGTGTTTCGAAGCCAACACTCTATAGAGATTTAGCGAAACGTAAATCCGCTATGAAGCCTTCTAATAAGGGCTTCTTTTTCTTTTCGGGGATAAGGGGGGATAGTAATTACCTAACCAAAGGAATTATATTTGTAAAAAGATGAAGGCACTTCAGCAGATCGACAAGAAATAAAAAAAGGCACCAAGTTTAAATTTTGGTGCTTGAAATTCTAACTTAAAATATATTTATTTTTATTGGCTGTTAAATCCAAAATAATTATGGAATATACCAATTGCTGAGATTGTATTGGAGTCAATTAGTTTTGTATTACAATAACTCACAAACACATAGTTTTTACAAGTTGTAGCACTACTAATAATTGAAGAACCAAGTAAATCTACCCCGAAGTTTATCAGTGAATCGTTACTTTCTTTCTTTACTTGATCCTTTATCCATTCAGTATACTGCTGCTTATCAGGGACAGTAATTGCAGCAATTACGAGAATAAAGAAAAGAACTATAAATATGTATTTCTTCATCAAAACACCCTTCCATTAATTTACAAGTAATAATTGAATTATATCTGATATTCTTGCTGAAATGAAGAGTAGGGATACAACTTCAAGACGAGGTTGGAAATACGATGATTTTTATTTTTAAAGAAGGCGAATATGGAATATTGTCGAAATATTAAATATTCTCATAAAGTAATTAGTAGAAAAACATAGTTTGATATTATTAAAGAGGGTGGATAAGTGTGAATTTTGATGGTACTGGTAGTTTGAAACAGGAAGATTTTCAATTTCAAGAGGATAAAAAAGAAGTCATTCCTCCAACTTGGAAGCTGACTGGAGTTTTTTTTGGTATTGGATTGATTATCATCTTAAATTTTTTGTATCCAAAATTAATAACTAAGGATGCGGCAGTAATTGGATTCTGGGGAAGTATTGTAAGTGGAATAATAAGTGGAGGGATGACCTTAGTTGGTGTTCTAGTTGCTTTTAAACTTGAAAAAAACCAAAGTAGGAAGAGAACTTTTAAAAAAATTAGTTCATCATTTAGTAGATTCACTATGCATGCAAGTATTTTTTATGAATTATCACTAAGAATAAGTGTACATACCTCTGCTACTACAATTGATAAAGTAGATCAAGAAAACTATAAAGAAATTGAGAATCTTTTAGCAAATTTGAATATACAAAAAATAATAGATGAATTTATGGCAAAACAAGAAGGACTCGATTTAATTCAAGACCAATTGTCTTCCATGATGTTTATTTTTTTTACAGAGTATCAGAAATATTGGAATGGTATTAAAAATATCGTAATAGGCTCCAATAAGGATCAAAAAAAGATGAATGCATTATTTACTCAAAATAAAGAAAAATTTAAAGAGATAGAACTTGCAGCAAGATTAGTGTGTTTGTCTATTCTGAGTGTAAATCATTCTGAAGATTTATAGTTTTTAGTTAGTCTGATGTTGGAAACTGTAGAGAAAAGTAAATAATTCATTGATGAATATGTAGGGGGAATGATAAATATTTATGAAGGGCTTATTGAATCATCTTATAAGCACTAGGGAAACTGAAAGCATTTATATCAACAAAATGTTGAATGTATTAAAATCAAAAGTAAATGACGAGTATAAGAATGCTTAATTATGGTGAGCCTTCCATTTTGTGGGGGCTTTTTTTGATTGGTAACAGGGGCGTGGTTTCTACTTATAAGAGTAAAGACGATTCTAAGCAAAGTTAAGGTACATCATCGGATCGTCATAATTTATTTTATATCACGCTTGCCCAGGACAGCCGCCACGATGCATCGTGTGACTGTGTTTTAACTTTATTTGGTGATTTGTGGGTCAACATAAGGGCGTACCATTAAATCGAGATATTGCTGAATTCGTCTGGGAGAATTTCGCCGATTCTTTTTAGTTTGGTTCAATTTCTGCAACTTCATCCTAATTTCCTCCTCGTATTCACTATATTCGTGGATATTATTCATAAAAGTTGCATCCAATGGGATGCCCTTTTCGATTCTATACCTTAACCCATCACGCATAAGCTGTCTAGCATATTCAGACCTGTCACCCTTCTCAGAAGCAAAAATGGAGAAGACAGTAGCTAGATCGCCGTCACGCTTTCTAAAAGAAATAGGAAATGCAATCCTTTTGTGATTATCTTCGCTTGAATTCATATAGTCGCTCCTATTTATATTGGAATCTATGTTTTGCCTACCTAGTTTTCAGCCCATCCAAGGTTTGTTTATTGTGATTAGGTATTTCCTTCAGAAGAATTGTCCCTTGCTTTTCGCAGAAATTCTTTAGCACGTTTAGCTTTAGCCTTACTTTCCTCCGAGCGCGGTTTAAACAAGCTTTCCATAAACTTCTTGACCTCAGAGCGATAAAGTTCATCGTGAAGTTCTGTCCATTCATGTTCGCCAGCACGTTCGTCGTTAGGTTTGATCGTCATTGGTTGTGAATCGGAGTGTTCTCGTACTGCATCAGCGTTGTCTTCAATAGATTCCTTGAAGGTAGCATTTTCATCCTTTTGCTGATCATTTGACAAGACTATTCATCTCCTGTTTTTTCTCATTTTTTGAAAGAGCATAAACGTTCCATATACCAATATAGTGAAAATACACCCCATTAAGAATGAATTGCTTGGCATCGAAATCACCACCTTTCTTGTTTGATAGTTTGATATAGTGCTTACTATCTTTACGTACATGATGAATCGTAAACGAATACCAAAAGAAAATCAAGAAAAAAAGTGTTGACGGTTACTCGGGAATTCCATATAATATTTATTTTATTTTATGCTAGGCGGATTTCAGGTGCAAAGAATAAAGCTTATTGATTGATAGTTGGATTTAGTGTAAATTAATGTTAGTAAGATAAAAAAAAGCGAAAGTATCGCTAACTTTTGGACTGGAACTGTCCTTGATTTAGTGGTGCTTTTTTTGCTTTTAAGAGGGAGAGTGAATAGGTAATGAAGGGTAGAGAGATTCGAACAGACGTTGATCTACAGAACTGTATCTATTTCCAACAGAAGGTAGAGGTATGGGTAGGTGGAGTGTTTGAAGAGGTATATGTTATCACTGATTACAATGATGATATCGTGAAGGTGGTTGGTGGTTCGTATTACTTACGACAGAACATCACACTTAAGGCGGCGGCATAGAATGCGAAGTCAATAATAATTCCAAAAATCACAAGGAAATGACTCACCCAGAATTCTTCTCTGGGCGGTTGGTGCTTGTATGTAGGTAAGAGTAGTGGTGAAATGAATTTTACTTGGTCATTCTCCCTATTACTTATCTTTCAACTTTCCACATTCTATCTCTACTAAACGAAAGAAGTCAGAAGGTTTTATCTTAAGTCCATTGCATATTTCAAATATTTTACTTACTGATGGTTCGTTCTGTCCTCGCTCAACAAGTGAGATATAACTGCGATCTACATCACATAATCCAGCCAAATCCTCCTGAGAAATATTGTGTTTGAGTCGTAGTGATTTTATAAGCTTACCTAATATTGGCTTAAGGTCAGGATTCCTATTGTTCAGAAGAAACACCTTCTTTCTGAACAATTATCAGATTGTAATCTAACTATCAACAGATCGATAATTCAACAAAATGGTTTATATTTACATAAGTTTGTGATAATGTTTTGTGTGCTAGAACTAGAAGCTTCACATTTGGGGGAAGAGACATGAGATTAGTAAGAGAACAGAATGATTTTATCGTGGTTGCATGCAAATCCTGTGGTAAGCAACACACTGTGGAGCAGGACAATTGGATTAAGACTTCAAAGGGATACAATCTATCACCTGCACTGAAATGTCCATGTGGTAATGTTGGAACTATAGCGAAGCTAAGTGCGAATCGTAATGGGCGTAAAGTTCCGATTTCATTAGTTATTTTCTGTTGCATTTTTTTAGGAATAGCAGTTGGAGCATTCTTAATATCTCAAATAATAGGCGTGCTGCTATTATTGTTTATTGGTATCGTGTTGCTTGTTACATTTGTAAAAGATAAGCAACAGGACGTTGAACGAAATGAGCATCAAAATAGAAAGGCTTCGGTAAATGTCTTGTTGCAAGATATTCCGAATTTTAATAAGTCCAATTCTTATGTTTCTGGTAGTAGAAAAATCGCTGGAATTGCTTTTGATGATATAAACAAAAAGATATGTATCATTGATAACTCAGTAACAAAGGTAGTGGGTTATAAGGACTTATTAGAGAGCCAAGTATTAATTGATAACATCCAAGAGACAATTACATCCAGAAAGAGCCAATTAGGTGGTGCAATAGTGGGTTCTATACTAGCTGGTGGAGTAGGCGCAGTTATTGGAGGATTATCAGGTAAGACGAAAACCAGTAACATAATCAAAAAGGTGGAATTGAAAATAACAATTAATGACACAAAACATCCTGTTCAAACTGTGACCTTCTTAGACGATCAAAATGGAGTAAGTAAAGAAGATGAAGCATTTAGAAAAGCATCAAAACAAGCAGATTATTGGCAAGGACTAATCAGTGTATTAATGAAGCAAGCTGATGAAGAAGATAATCCTTCTAACCCAAAAATCTTTGACCAAAAAAATTCGCTTGCTGATGAATTAACTAAACTGGTTGAACTACATAAAAATGGGATTCTTACAAAGGAAGAATTCGAGTCGCAAAAAGGCAAGTTGTTAGCCCAATAAATGGATGTTAAGGAAACAGAAAAAAATGCGTGTCGATGAGGAAAATCTTATGAACATGCAAGTAAAAGGCAAAGTAGCCATGTGGGTTTTTCCACATGGCTGTTTCTATATACTGTATTTCGCAAAAAGGCAATAAATACGCCATATTTTACCTCAACATCTTATTAATATGCTTTGCTAACCAAATTGAATCGAGTGATATTCTTCAGGATAAGTGGTAATGATCTCGTAATTTTTACTGAAGATAGCGGCTGCTATTTGATCAGCATTCGTTTGAATCTAGGTTAAAACGGAAGCAGGTTACGAATAATGGCTTTGTTTAACGAAACCTTCAACAAACATAATATGGGTAGATGGAACATGGTCATATTAAGTCGCTCTTCTTTTTAAAACCTATTATATAAATGTGTTTCAGGCGATGAACACTGGCCATGACGGCTCCTTGTCAACGGGGCACGCGAACAGCACCCGCGATATGATCAGCCGATTGGAGACGATGGTGCTAAGTGGAGCGGAGCTGCCGATAGCGGTTGTCCGTCAGCAAATCAGTTCGGCTATTGATATTTTTGTCCATTTAACCAGATTGAGGGACAGATCACGGCGTGTAGTGGAGATTAGTGAAGTGATCGGAATGGAGAATGGGGAGGTCATTCTTCATCCGCTCTACAAATTCAGGGAAACAGGAGAAAAGGATGGCATGGTTACCGGACAGCTTGAGCCAGAGGGATTATTGCTGAATCAGGATAAGCTGCGGATGGCCGGAATCGGATATGAGGTGCCTGTATTGGTGAAGGAGGCGGCCGTATGAAGTTAGAACAATCGGCTTTGGACCGGAAGAGCTCTGACATTCGGGGAGCAGATGTCCGGGGCCGCAGGCTGTCGCAGCGAAGCTTTCAGGGCAAAAAGGCAAAGCCGGATGGAAAGAGGCAGCTGCCCGATTACAGCGTGTATGTTTTAAGCGGGTTTCAGCGGCTGATGTGCATTGCTGCCGGAGCGGCTCTCTTTTTAGGTATTGGATATCTTTTTTATCATCAATGGATCGTTGCATTTCTTTTATCCTTTGGGGGCCTGCTTGTCCCCCGGTTCTGGAGGAAGTATATGCTGGAACGCAGACGTATGGCATTGAACCTGCATTTTAAGCAGGCTCTCTATTCTTTATCTTCCTCATTGTCAGCTGGACGGTCTGTAGAGAATGGCTTCCGGGAAGCAATTCAGGATTTGCGCTTGCTGGATCCGGATGCAGAGAATGATCTGATCACAGAGCTATCCATTATTTGTGCGCGCATGGAGTACGGGGAGCCGATTGAAGATGCGCTGCATGATTTCAGCCGCAGGGCATGTATGGAGGATATCACGAATTTTGCGGATGTTTTTACGACCTGCAAGAGGACGGGCGGAGATTTGGTGGAGGTTATCCGGAGGACTTCTTCCATTATTGGCGAGAAGCTGGACATCCAGCAAGAAATCGCTGTTCTCGTAGCCCAGAAGAAATTTGAATCGAAGGCGCTTCTGGCGGCCCCCATTCTCATGCTGGTATTTATGAATCTTACTTCAGCTGACTATATGAAACCGATGTTCAGCGGCATGGGCATGATCATTTCAACCTTTGCTTTGCTAGGGCTTATAGGCTGTTTGTTATGGATTATCAAAATGATGAACATCAAAATTTAAGCGGGGTGAGGGTATGAAGCTGTTGGCTGCCTTGGTACTGGTTCTGCTGGCGGGAGGTTGGGTGGTGCTGAACCAGATTGGCGGCGCAAAATATCGGAGTATTGCCAAACTCCAAATGGAAGGACTCAGGCTTAAAGCGCTGGTTCCTCCTATGCTGTATATTCTTGACCGGTTAAAGGTCACATCCCGGTTTCCGCTATTCTTCTTCAAGATCCAGCGCTCGGTGCAAAAACTGAACGGACAGCGTCAAAGCGCTGAAAAAACACTTTTATACGTCGGTGAAATGATGTGCTACAGCTGGCTTCTGCTCATGATGGGCTGTCTGTTGACGTTGGCTATGGGAGAGAACACCGGGCTGGTGATTGGCGTTGTTTTAGGTATACTGCTGCCTGCAGCCATGATCAAGGATATGCACAGCAAGGTGCAGAAGCGGGATCATGACATCCTGATAGAGCTGCCTGAACTGCTGAACAAGATTATCCTTCTGGTTGGAGCTGGCGAGACGGTCCAGAAAGCGATCAGTCACTGTGTGGAACGAAAGAAGCAAGAGAAGAACCATCCGCTGTATCGTGAGCTGATCAAGATGACGGATGATCTGGAAGGGGGATACTCTTTTCAGCAGTCATTCGAAAACTTTAGAAAACGCTGCGCGGTGCAGGAGGTATCGATATTCATGACGACCGTGCTGCTCAATTTCAGGCGGGGCGGGAATGATTTTGTCATGGCTTTGACTGATTTGTCCCGAGTGCTGTGGGAGAAACGGAAGGCAATTACGCGTACACGGGGAGAGCAGGCATCTTCCAAGCTGATCTTTCCGATGGTTGTTATCTTTGTAATTGTTATTGTGCTAGTAGGAACGCCCGCATTTATGATGATGAATATGTAGGAGGATGAAGGATATGTTGACGTTGGCTTGGGGCAAGGCAAAGGCCTTTTGGAAGCAGGAAGACGGGCTGGGGATGCTGGAAATGATTTTGATAATCGCAGTTATTATAATCATTGCTTTGCTATTTAGAAAGGAGCTTCTCCGGATCGTTGAAAGATTACTAAATAAAGTGGATAAAAAGAGCGATGAAGTTTTTTCGGATTAATCGCTTAATAAAAAACACCGGGGGGAGCTTCACCGTCGAAGCTTCCTTCGTACTTCCCATCGTCCTGCTTGTCACGATCACGTTGATGTTTTTTTGCTTGTATATTTACCAACAGAGCTTTCTGCATCAGACAGCTTCAGCCGTTGCCGAACGATCCGCATACAGCTGGGACAACAGCCATAAGGAAGCAGCCACTGGCGCAGTAGCCAAAGGCCAATACGATTCATTGTACTGGAGGCTGAGTGATGACGGGATGCTTGGCTCATTGTTTGGCTGGAGCGGTTTAACGGATAAAAAGCAGACGGTGGCATTGCCAGAAGCTGAAGGCGGAGGGGGTGCGCTTCCGA
Source organism: Paenibacillus dokdonensis (assembly GCF_004916975.1). Taxonomy (GTDB): domain Bacteria; phylum Bacillota; class Bacilli; order Paenibacillales; family Paenibacillaceae; genus Paenibacillus_AQ; species Paenibacillus_AQ dokdonensis. The sequence continues at coordinate 259,921 of NZ_STGQ01000001.1, forward strand.
TCATTAAAATGAGTAAGTCCGGAAGCATGGTTCCTGCGGAAATGAAAGGTGAAATCAGTTATCAGAACACGATTCTACAGCGAAAGGTCACCGTGAATCTAACCCGCATGCTTTCCCTGCCGCCGCTGAATGTCATGCTGGAGGGCGGTTCGAATGTGGATACCCGTGCCAATTCCATTGTAGTGGAGCCTGTGGAGTTTATCCGGACGGTGGACTTGATGAGATATTACGGTTCGAAATTTAAAGGCTCCGGACAAGATGGAAAAACCGATCAGGGCAGCGCCAAACAGGTACTGGAAAAATTCAAGTCTTCAGGCAGGTAGAGGGATTCTGAAGAGGGGGAACGATGGTGTTCGCTAAAAGACGGTCGGAAAACGGATCGGTTTCCGTTTTTTTAATTATGATACTGGCCTTTATATTCACTTTTGTAGCTCTTTTTATTGATTATGCCCGCATTGCCGCCATGAAGGTCCAGAGCGAGCGTCTGGTGCATGCTGCGGTTCGTTCTGTTATGTCATCCTATGATCAAGAGCTTCAGGAGCGGTACGGCCTATTTGCCTATGGGGAGCAAAGCGGTGACCAGATTATGGCGGGAGTACTGAACAGCAGTATGGATAAGGGGGTACGGAGCGACAAATTTGATGTCATGCCCATTGAGCTGGACAGCTCCGGTTTGACAATGGACAGGATGCTGGGAGAATACGATATTTTCAACCGTGAGATCGGTGAAGAAATGAAGTACAAGGCACCCATTGACTTTACCCTGGAGATTCTGGGCAAGTTTAAGCCCTTATCTTCCTCCATGAAGGAGGCTTCCGACACGGTGGATGTACTGAGAAAGCTGCAAAAGCTTTATGACAAGCGGGAAGCGGCACTGGATCAGATGCTGACCAAACAGAAGAAGGCTGCACAAAGCACTAGCGGCATCCCCGGGATACTAATGGGGCTGTATTCGACCTCAATATCCAATGAATCCCTCGGTTCTTCACGCGTAACTACCGCCGCGGGGATCGCAGCCCAATATGATGATTATGTTACCAAAGCCAATGAGGATGCGAACCGGGATGAGGATGAGGATTCCCAGTACAGTGATGAGATAGATGATTATTTAACCGACTCGGCAGATGTATTATCCAGGCTTGGGAGCAAACAAAGCTCGGCCGGACAAAGCCATAGCAAACTCCTGCAGGAGGCACATCAAGCCTGGCAGGAAGCTGTTGATCAAAATGAGCGGATGAAGCAGGTCATAGCAGCATCGGAAAGCCGTACGGAAAGCGCAGGTTATGATGAGGTTTCCGGCGGAAGTATTCCAGGGACAGCGGCGGATACAAACGGGGATGACTCAAGTACGATCCGAGGGCTGCGGGGACAAACCGAGAAGCTGCTGCTGTCCGAAAGTCTGCTGAACGACTTGAAAAACGAGATTGACCGTCAACAGGATGAATTCAGCAAGGCAGACCGCAGCATCTCAGGGGCGATGTCCGTGCTCGCAGAGTCAGCCGGATTAAACGGCAGTTCCAGCAGCATGAAAAATGCGGTCATTTCGGCCCGCGGCATCATAGATTCTTATTCTCGTACGTACGCTGAATCGGGCAACGCTAACAAGCTGGACCAAGAAGCAGCTCAGCTCGAGCAGCATCGCGCCTCGGATAAAGAACGCAAAGAAAAAGAGCAGCAGGGTAAGGCCAAATTAAAGGATGCAGCCAATATTCTGGAGCGGATCAACGAGCTGGATAAAAAGGCAAAGGAATATATGGAGGAATATAAAACACTGCAATCCTATTATGATGAAAGCATGGCGTTTAATAAGCAACTGATCGATGGGGGCTATCAGGGTGCCGATCTGGACAATGATCCATATGATGCAGGGAAGTCGGCGATGAAAGATATGGACGGATTGTATGGTGCAATGGGAGGTATGATGTCGGGACTCAAAGATGAGCTGCTTCAAAATGAGTATGCCGCACTGTATTTCAAACATTTTGATATCAGCAGCCTGAAGGAAGCGGCTAAGGATCCACAGGCGGGTCTGGGAGATGCTGTGGTTGACCAATTAGGTGTCAAAAATCAAGAGCTGGAATACATATTGTATGGATTTCATAATCCGGTGGGAAATGTCTCGGCAGCTTATGCGGAAATCTTCGCTTCCAGGCTTGCGATTCGTACGATGGAAGGACTGGTCAAGAACAGCGGCCTTGGTCATCCGCTGCTCGTGCTTGCTGCAGCACTGCTCTACGGCATTGAAATGGCTATAGCCGATATGATTACCCTTTGTGAGACAGGATCGGTGGAACTGTCCAGCTATATGAAAATGAAGATTACATATCGGGATTACTTGCGGCTTTTCCTGCTCATTCACAGCAATAATCAGAAGAAAATGTCTCGAATGCTGGCACTGATCCGTTTCAATACGGGGATTAATCCAGCGGAACGGGCGACCTATGCTTCTGGCGAAGTTAAAGTCGGAATGAGATTGTGGTTTCTGCCTGGGGTGATGAAAATGGTTGGATATGCCGGAGGAAGTCCGGATGAAGTGGAAGGAAGCCGATATTATGCGGTCAAACAAGCTGATTTCTCTTATTAGCAGAAGATTGATGGCATACAGGAAAGAGATGACCGGGGTAAACGGTGAAGACCAGCGAGGAAGCATGGTGGTTGAGGCATCGCTTGTGATGCCGATGTTCATCTTTTTTGTCATCTTTCTGATTTACATGGTGAAAATGACATTGATATCTACTGCCCTGCAGAGTACGGTATCCGATACCGTCAAAATGGTATCGACCCATATATACCCGGTCGCGCTGGCCATAGAGCAGAAGCCGCCCGAGAAAGATGAGGACGGAAAAGAGCCGGAAGGAAGCTGGAGCATTCCCAAGCTCTCACTCCGTGATTGGGCATCACAATACACGGATACAATGCCAGCTCCGTTGAATGAATGGATGGCAGCTGCTGTGGGCAAAGCTGATGATCCGCTTCAGGATTTGAAGAATCAGGTTGCTGAGACTGTGCTTGATCCGGTGGTCAAGCCTATTTTAAAACCGTATATGGAAGGCAAACTGCTGGATTACGACAGAATCCATGTATCCAATATTCAGATCCCGAACTTAAAGACGCGGACAGATCCTTACTTCGGTATAGAAGTAAGCTATGAGCTTCCCGTAAAGGTGCCGTTTCTGAATAAGAAAATCGTCCTCCAGGCCAAGGCCCAAGAGCGGTTGTGGATTGGAGAGACGGAGACAAGCGCCGATGATGGCAATAATGGTGAGTCGGGCACACAGGCTGTAGAAGTTCTGGAGAAGCCTGACCCGGCTTATGTCGGGAAAAAGACGAAGGTCCGCATCAAGATAGAGCCAGGGGCTTCTGCAAACCTGTCTGTCTTTTACAAGAGTGGTCAAAGCACAGCCAAATATCTGGGAGAAAAGCAAGCAGATTCGGAAGGATATATTGAATGGGAATGGTTTGTCGGGCCGAATACAACCCCGGGCACATGGCCCTTCGTAGTGACAACTGCTGACGGTCAGAGAACCGAAGTGATGTTTACTGTCGTGAAGGGTTAAACAGAGACTTGGTTCGACAATTATTCAAGTGGAACAAGGGGGACTTCAGGAACATGGATGTTTCAATCTGGGGCTGCACGCTCATAGTCATGGCAGCTTTTGTAACGGATATCAGAACCATGAAAATTCCAAATTGGTTGACATTAACCGCCATGTTCAGTGGAGTTCTGCTTCATACAATCACAGGTGGTTTGCAGGGGGTAGCTTTTTCCGCCAAGGGGCTTGGAGTGGGCTTTGGACTGCTGCTTATCATGCATGTGATCGGTGCGGTTGGGGCTGGTGATGTGAAGCTGTTTGGAGGCATTGGGGCTTGGATGGGGACATTCCTTACCGTCCAATGCCTGGTTTATTCAGTGCTCTGTGCCGGTGTCATAGGCGTCATGATTCTCTTGTGGAGACGGGAGACCGTGAAGAGACTAAGAAAAGTCGTGAGCAGCCTGGCGGGCGTTTTCATCTTAAGGAGTTTTCAGGCTCTTAAGACTGGAAAGGAGCAGCAGCTCCGCTTTCCGTTTATGCTGGCAGTGGTTCCTGGTTATATTTTCGCCTGCATATATACACTCACATAAATTGAACTAAAGTTTATTTCACCATATCTTCCATCTTCATTCAATGCGGTTTATTTAGAGATGGTTATCTTTAGTTCATTTTATACAGCTAGGGGTGAATTCATTTGTTGGGTTTAACAAGAGATTTTATACAACAGGGCGGGACCTTCATGATATTGTCGGGAACCAATGGAATCCGTTCGGACGAGCTGAGCAAGGTTGAGGTGTCGATGATATCCGCTTCACGGATTCCTCGTTTTTTGCCGCTGCATGTGCAAGAGGTTGATCTGCAGGTGACTTTACGCTACGACATGACGGAAAAGAAGATACTGTCACACATGCTGAAGGGCGAGAGGATCAACATGACCGAATACTACAGTCTTCTGCTGCAAGTGGCGGAAACACTGGAAGAAAGCGTGATGTACATGCTCCAGCCCGGGAAGTTCGCTCTGGAGGAGGATTATATTTTTGTGGATGGGTCACTTCAGGAAGGTACACTTTACCTGACATATATTCCGCTTGAGCGGACAGAAGGTTTAAGGCCGGTTAGTGACAGTTTAAAGGAGCTTGTTACCCGGTTCATGGCATCCGTCATAGAGCTGAGTGGTGGGGGCGTTCAGCAGCTGCTTCAGTTCACGGCTTCCGAGGATTTTACGGTGAGCGGCTTTAAGAAGCTGCTCCTCAGACTGTTGTCCGGTGCAGATGAGGTACGTATGAACTTGGCAGTAAACGTGAAGCAGGGATACACTTCTGAACCGGATCATGAACAAGCTCCTGCAGCCTACTCAAGAGCAGGAGTAAGCAAAAATACAAATCATGCACATCAGGGTACACAACAGGCGGAAATGAACTCCTATGCCTTAAAAGGGAGAACGGAACGGGTGAGCACTGAGAACCATGGAGACGGTGCGATCGATTTGGCGTTAAGGAGAAGCAGAAGCACAACGGCAGCCGAAGCATTTCCGATGCTCAGCATAAGCCGGAATAAGCCTAATCCGAATAACCGGGATGCTGATCCGGAAGTACCTGCCTTTCTCAAGAGCTGGAACAGTTACGGATCCAGGACAGAGGAAGAAATAATACCTGACGAGGAAAGAGAACAAGAACCTGCTTCATCGCGAAGAACTTACATAGCTCTTGGTTGTCTGCTGATGGCGGCTATTGTATGGAGAATGATCTATATGCCTGCTCCAAGCAGTGGAAAGTTAATCATATGCCTTTTGCTCACGGTTATCCTTGGCATAGCTGCTGTATTGAGCTGGGCTGGCAGGCTCTTTGCACCAAAAAACAAGGGGGCGGCTTCTATTCCATTCAATGATCTGCCCGATTTCGGTTCTACCGAGCTTTCTGCTAATTCGAAGCCAAACAAAGGAAGTACGCGATTTGAGATAGAACAATTGACAGGTTTTTTCAAAGGCAGCATGAAAAAAGGCATGGATAAGCCTTCTGAGCCGGCTTCTATAGATCATGACCCTGAGCCGGATTGGAAATGGAAATTTCCTCAGTCTCCATCGGATCAGAGAGTGGCTGACGAACATGAAAGCGGCATAGGGAAGAATGAAGCTGATAACGGGGCACGGATTTCGGCATTTAATCAGAGGATATGGAATCATGCAGGTGTGAATTCAGATTCGGATGCACCGGATACGGACATGGCAGAAAGAGATTATTACAGCAGGCTCGGGCAAAAGACGGAGATACTGAATTCGGGTAAAGGCAGTGCAACCGTTATGCTAAGTAATACGGTTACTGGTGCGAATGCCGCAGCTGATAAATTTGCACCCGTGTGTTATCTGTTAAGAGAAGGGGAGGGGGAGACAAGGGCTGAACGCATCGAGCTGAGGCAGCAGCATTTTGTGATAGGCCGCTCTGAAGAGGTGGCACAGTATGTTGAAAACTCGGTGGGAGCCTCACGCGCACATGTGGAGCTGAGCCGGACCGAAGACGGGGGATATCAGATCAAGGATCTCGGCTCGAAAAATGGCACCCGTCTGTTGGGAGAGATGCTGGTTCCTTATAAAGAATATCCGCTTCATGACGGGGATCATTTTATTATCGTTAAAGGAGCCTATACCTTCCGCTCTGCCTAGTTCTCCTTCAAATTCTGCAAAGCCTGCTCCAGCGTCGGGTAATCGAAGCGGAAGCCATGCTTTAGAATCTTTTCCGGTATGACGCGTTGCCCTTCCAATATGATGAGAGATAGCTCACCAAGAACCGTTTTCATCAGAAAAGAAGGTACAGGGAACCAGTGAGGGCGATGATAGATATGGCCCACCGTCTGCCCGAACTGATTGTTGGTTACGGGCTCTGGGGCGGATGCATTGACGGGGCCGCTTATATCCGGATGAGTGATACAGAATTCAATCAACCGGACCATATCATGCAGATGAATCCAGGACACCCATTGCTTCCCGCTTCCAATTCTTCCGCCGAATCCAAGCGTGTACGGAAGCTTCATGAGCGGGAAGGCACCGCCATGAGTTCCCAGGACAACACTGGTCCGGAGCTTGATCAGGCGGACACCCTGAATCAGTTCCGCGGTATCCTCCCATTCCTTCACGACAGATGAGGGGAAATCGACGACATGTTCCGGGCTTTCTTCACTGAAAGTATCAACGCGCGATGTGCCATATATAGCTATAGCCGATGCTTGAACAACGACTGCGGGCTTTTGATGAAGGGTGTGAACCAGTTTGGATATGGCCTGGACGGTTTTCATCCGCGACTCGATAATGCTTTGCTTGGCTTTGGGCGTCCAGCGCTGACTCAGGGAAGAACCGGCCAGATTGACGATTGCCTCCGTGCCTTCAAGAAGTACAGGCGTGGCATCGATTTGATCCCATGTCATGTACTTTGATCCATCTTGTTCAGTTTCCGGCACTTTGCGGGTAATGATGATCACTTCGTGGCCTTGCTGCAGCAAATGCTCAGAGAGAGCCTTCCCAATAAAGCCTGTTCCGCCGCAAATCGTAATTTTCATGAGCTGTACACCTCTTTGCGTTTAGATATTCAAACGTATAATCTTCGAGGACTCGGCATGCTTATAACGTAAGAAAACATCCGACATATGTACTCTGCTTGCTGAGAAAGTACGTATATGGACGGTTTACTTGTTTTTTCGTATGCAAAAGCCCCCTGGCATGGAATCAGACTGATGAAATGGTTCATTTCTTCAATCTGACGCTCCTGCCCGGGGGCTTTGTTCGCAGACAAAGGGTCTACTTTTGCATCAGATGCTCATATGGCTTGTAGTCAATCTGGTTTTTGTTAAGGAAAGCGACCAGGAACTTGTTGTCCCGTTTCGGCGTGGCGGAGATATAACCTTTGATGCAGTGATCTCGGGTTACCTCCTTAGCCTGTTCTTCCAAGGCGATTCTGCCGATTTCAGCCGCAATGGAGTGTTTGGCGATATCGCGGAACGGTCCGGGAACGGGCTTGACCAGTTTGTCCAAAAATTCCTTGGATTCATCCGACCATAGGTGGCGGCTGGTTTCAACCCAGTGATTTTGCCAGTCCAGCTTGGATCTGCCGTCATTTTTGGGAAGTACCTTCAGAAATTTACGGATCATAAAGTATCCGCCGATGCACATGGAGATCAGCATGATAACCGCCCATACTATCATCGAATCCATAAAGATATTGGATGGCATGGAGGACAGCAGCCTCGTGCCCAATGAACTATGCATGTGGTTCACCTCTAAGATTATCTTCAATTCATTAAACCTTTTTCTGAATTATAACGCATTTCTAGATTTATTTCGATATTCACGCTAAAATAAGGGTTAATTCTAATGAGGGGGATGGATTATGCTAAAAATCGGTTCTCATGTGTCCTTTTCGGACAAGGGCCTTTTGAGTGCAACAAACGAAGCCAACACCTATGGATCGAGCTCGTTTATGATATATACCGGTGCTCCGCAGAATACGCGCCGCAAACCGATTGAATCGATGTTTCTGGAAGAAGGCAAGGAATTAATGAAGGAAAGCGGCTTCGAGGAAATTGTCGTGCATGCGCCTTACATTATTAACCTCGGATCGTATAAGTCCAATACATTTGAGCTTGCGGTCAGCTTTCTTCAGGAGGAGATCCGCCGCACGCATGCTATTGGCGTGAAGAATATCGTTCTTCATCCGGGCGCTTATACCGACAAGGATCCGGAATACGGACTTGGGCGGATTGCCGATGGTCTGAACGAGGTGCTGAACGGAACCAATGAAACAGAGGTTCATATTGCCCTGGAAACGATGGCCGGCAAAGGAACCGAAATGGGCCGCTCGTTTGAGGAAATTGCCACGATCATCGAGAAGGTGAAGCACAATGAACGCCTGACGATCTGTATGGATACATGCCATATTCACGACGCCGGTTACGACATTGTAAGTGATCTCGACGGCGTGCTTGAAGAATTTGACCGTATTATCGGTCTTGATCGCATTGGTGTCGTTCATATCAATGACAGCAAAAATCCGCGGGGAGCAGGAAAAGACCGTCATACCCCGCTTGGGACAGGCTGGATTGGTTTTGATGCGATCAACAATGTCGTTCATCACGAAAAGCTCGCCGGCAGACCGTTCATTCTGGAGACGCCGTGGATCGGCAAGGATGCCAAAACACAGAGTCCGATGTACGAGATTGAAATTGCACTTCTGCGCGGCAATGTATCAGAACGTTTTGGTGCAGATTTTATTAATCAGGTGGATGATCTGCATCGTTTTTATGCAAAGCAGGACATCGACCCTCGCCAGTTCGTACTGGATGTGTGGACCCTGCTCAAAAACGATGCCAAGGCGAAGAAGGCTGACTCCCGGGAGCCGCTGGAACGCCTGTATGACATGATTATGGAAGCCAAACTGTTCCCTGATCTGAGCGAGAAACAAATTAATGAGCGGCTGATCGCCTGTCTGGCAGGCAAAGAAGCCTTGAAATAGGCATTCATATTAGAGAGATAGTATTAGGGAGGAGCAGGAGTCTCATGGAACTACATGTCAAAAAGAACGCAACATCTGCGTCACAAGCACATCAAAATCGCGCGCGTATGCTCATTTCTTGCCCGGATGGACCTGGAATCGTCGCTGCCGTATCGCATTTTCTGCATCAGCATGGAGCGAATATCGTTCAATCCGATCAATATACGATGGACCCGGAGGGCGGCATGTTCTTCATGCGTGTCGAGTTCGATCTGGTCGATCTGGAGCAGCGATTGCCTGATCTGGAAGAAAAGTTTGCGCCTGTCGCAGCAACATTCAGTATGCAATGGGAAATCTACAATGTCAGCCGCAAGAAAAGACTGGCGATCTTCGTCTCGAAGGAGGATCACTGTCTGGTTGAATTGCTGTGGCAATGGCAGGCGGGAGATCTTGACGCAGAAATTGCGATGGTTGTAAGCAATCATCCGGATATGAAAGAGTATGTTGAATCCTTCGGCATTCCTTATCATCATATCCCGGTAACGGCAGATACGAAGAAAGAAGCTGAACAGCGCCAGCTTGAAGTGGTAGGCAGCGATATTGATGTGATTATTTTGGCACGGTACATGCAGATTATCTCTCCAACCTTTATCGAGCACTACCGGAACCGGATTATCAATATTCACCATTCATTCCTCCCGGCTTTTGTCGGCGGCAAGCCTTATGCCCAAGCTTATGAGCGTGGTGTGAAAATTATTGGAGCCACTGCCCACTACGTCACGGAAGTGCTGGATGGCGGTCCGATCATTGAGCAAGACGTACAGCGGGTCAGCCACCGCGATGATGTCAGCGAATTGAAGCGGATCGGGCGCACCATTGAGCGTGTCGTACTCGCCAGAGCCGTCAAATGGCATATCGAGGACCGAATTTTGGTTCATGAAAATAAAACGGTCGTATTTAACGGTTAATCCGGCGTTCTTTACCCGGAGAACAGCTAAGATCCTGTTAAACAAGTCAAAAAGAATGTTTTACCGTAGAAAGCCTGCTTCGAGAGAAGCAGGCTTTTTTTATCAACATATCCGGGTTTTACGCGTACTCAAGACATTTGATTCAGCTGCGAAAAAGGTCCAATATAAGCAAGTTCTTCTGTTGTAAAGTACTTTCAACAAAATTTTCTTTAGAAAATTTTTAGAATATTGAAGTGAAACTTAAGAAACGAAGCGTCTTTAATATCGTAAGATCAAATCAAGCATGGATTAGAGAGGGGGGGGTATACATGTTGTCTTTGATAAAACGTGATATGAAGCGGACAAGGCTGCCTTTGTGGGCCGTGGCGATACTTTTGCTGCTTCAGCTTGGACTTGGCACCGGGATTGCGCATGCCGATGACAAGCCTTCCATTATTGTGAAAAGTGAAGCTGGCTACAGCGGTATGATCAAAAATGGAACTTGGAATCCACTGAAGCTAACACTTACGAGCAATCAGGACCTGTCGGGAGATATTGTCTTCCAGGTGTTGCAGAACCAATTCGGAAACAGTCCTTCTTCTTATGTGCAGCATGTCGAGCTGCCGAAGGATACGCCCAAGGAGGTTGTCCTGGCTATTCCAGGGCAGCAGTATAACAAAAACAATAATACAGTGAGGTTTTATGAAGGATCTGTGGAGAAGGGAAAGCTCATCAGCTTCTCTAACGGCACCGACAGCTATATCAACGGCGCTACTATTAATTCCACGAATGTCGGTGTGCTGTCCGATGATCCGGATGCGATGAACTTTCTCGGAATGCTGCAAAGCGGCAATTCAAAAATTAGCGTCATGCATATGAAGCAGAAGGATATTTCTGAAGATCCGATGCTGATGGATGGACTGGATGTGCTAGTATTCGACCGCTTCGCGTCCGACACGCTCACTCCGGCACAGGTCAAGTCCATTGAGCAATGGGTCAAGACCGGAGGCAAGCTGATCCTCGGAGGCGGTGCGGCTTACCCGAAAACAGCAGCTCCTTTTGCTGAGATATCGCCGGTCAAATATAAAGGAACATTCAGCGTGACGTCGCTGCCCGAGCTGGAAAAACTGGGAGCATTCAAGCAGGGAAGCGCCCAAGGCGGGGCTGCAAAGCTGAATTTGGGAGGAGAGCTTACGCTATCCGATGCTGAATTGGTAAAGGATGCGAAGCTGATGTACACCACCGGAGGCAAGCCGCTGTTTGCGAGCCGGCAGGTGGAGAATGGCAAGGTGCTTTACGCTGCTTATGACGTCGCTCAGGAACCGATTGCCTCGTGGGCTGGTCATCCGTCTGTATGGTCTGCGCTGCTCGGCACTGAACTTCAAACGAACAATCTGAACGCCATGCGCGGGAATTACAATCCACTAATGAATCTGAGTTATATTCTGAACTTCTTTCCATCGCTTAAAATGCCTTCGTTTCAGGTTCTGGCGTGGTTGATCGTTATTTATGCGGTTGTCGTTGCACCGCTGCTTTACCTGCTATTAAAAAGAGTGGACAAGCGTGAATGGGCATGGTGGATGATTCCTTTAATCGCAGTCATCGCAAGCGGTACGGTATATTTTATTGGTGCTTCCGATAAAACAAAGGAGCTTGCCCACACGCTCAATGTGGTGGAGCTGGACGGCCGCGGACAGGGAAAAGTCAAAAGCGCGACAGCCTTCTTTTCACCGGGAAGCGGAGACTATCATCTTGAACTGCCTGCCAACTCCTATGTGACGATCCAGCGGGACGGAGGTTCATTCTCTGGATCAGCTGACAGCCTGAGTCTGGTAGAGGTTGGTTCCAAGGAGACAGGCGTCGAGCTGTTGGACATGCCTCAGTGGTCCCTGGCCAAGCTCTGGGTGGAACAGCGTTCCCAGAATGAAGGACTGGGCCAACTAGAGGTCAGTCTCTTTATTAATGATAAGGGTGACATTGACGGAAAAGTCGTGAATACGACATCCAAAAATTTGACCCATGCCGGGCTCGTTGTCGGCGGGAAACTTTATCCGCTGGGAGATCTGGAGCAAGGGAAATCCATTTCTCTTGCATCGGTCAAAAACGCACAGGCCGTCCGGAACGGCATGCTGAGCTTTGCCATGTTCCAGAACAATTCGGGTGGACAGGATCCTTACAACCGGGAGAGAGGCATGCTGGATAACTATCTTCAGGGTTCCGCATGGTCAGCTCAAGATGCTTACATCGTGGCATTCAGTAAGGATAAGCTGTTTAACTATCGTAATGATGGCCGTGATATTGATAGTGATCAATTGAACCTGTGGCTTCAGCCGGTGGATATTAGCTGGACACAAAATGGCAAGGTGAAGATACCTCTGGGCTTTATCACACCAATCGTCAATCAAGTGGCTTCTCCGAACTGGTATGAGCAGCCAAACGGAATCAGCCATATCGAACAGGGATATATCACATTTGACTATGATGTGACGGATATGAAAAAGATGACAGGCGGCATGTTGAAGCTCCAGGCTAAAAATCCTGGCAAGCAAACGGAATATTATATTTTCAATTATAAAAAGCAGGACTGGGAGCTCATCAAATGGGATGCATCCAAGCAGTGGAGCGCAGCAAATCCAAATGATCAATATGCTTCGCAGGGACGTATCCGCATTAAGCTGACAGCCAAGGAAGCGACGGAGCTGATGCTGCCCGAGCTTGCGGTAGAGGGGGCAGTGAAGCCATGATAGACATTCAGCATTTAAGTAAACGTTACGGTAATTTTGATGCATTAAAAGATATCAATCTCTATATTCCCGAAGGGACTGTATTTGGATTCGTGGGGCCGAATGGTGCCGGCAAATCGACGACCATGTCGATATTGGCAACCTTGATGCTGCCGACGTCGGGCATTGCCAAGGTAGACGGCTTTGACGTAACCCAGCATCCGAAGGAAGTGCGTAAAAGAATCGGATATATGCCGGATTTCTTCGGTGTGTATGATCAGCTGAAAACGACGGAATATCTGCATTTTTACGGCGCTAGCTACAATATCCCGCGCGGCGAACGTGAGAAGCTGATTCCGCAGCTGCTGGAGCTTGTGAATCTGAGCGACAAAAGTGATGTCTATGTAGATAGCCTCTCCCGGGGGATGAAGCAGCGGCTCTGCCTGGCACGATGCCTGATTCACGATCCGAAGGTGCTTATTTTGGATGAGCCGGCTTCCGGCCTTGATCCAAGGGCAAGAATTGAAATGCGCGAAATATTAAAAGAACTGAAGCAAATGGGCAAGACGATCATTATTTCCTCACATATTTTGCCGGAGCTGGCGGAAATGGTGGATGAGATCGGGGTCATCGAGCATGGGCAGATGGTGGCACAGGGCAGGGTTGCGGACATTCAGTCCCGGCTGCGCGTCAAAAAAGTGCTTCATGTCCGCGCGATGGAACGGGAAGAGGAGCTTGCTGCACGCTTGCAGGATGAGGCCATGGTGTCAGCCGTGCTCTCCGATAATACAGGCATCCATGTGCATTTTGGCGGCGGAGACCTGGAGCAGGTACAGCTTCTGCAGAAGATCATCTCGTGGGGATATGCTGTAATTTCCTTTCATGAGGCGCAAACCAATCTGGAGGATGTATTCCTCGAAATCACCAAAGGAGGGCCTGCCGTATGAACTGGAGCCGCAAATGGATAAATCCGGTACTGGACAAAGAATTCCGACTGCGAATGCGTACACCGCGATCGTCGATTTCCCTGCTGGCCTATATTCTGGTACTCGGCCTGATTGCGTTGGGATTCATATATATTACGCTTTATTTGGGCAACCAGGGGAATCAATCCTTCAATTCAGGCGCAGGCCGCATGATGTTCTATGTGCTCAGCTTCGCGCAGCTGGTGCTGATCGCGTTTATGGCGCCGGCATTGACGGCGGGAGTCATCAGCGGGGAACGGGAAAAGCAGACGCTGAGCATGCTGCTGACGACCCAGCAAAGCTCGTCAACGATCATATTGAGCAAGCTATTTTCTTCCTTAAGCTTCATGACCCTCATTATTGTAGCGACCATGCCGATCTACAGCATCGTTTTCTTATATGGAGGCATTTCCCTGAAGCAAATGATCTTTATCTTTTTGTTCTATTTATTCGTCATGCTGCTTCTGGGGTCACTTGGGGTGCTGTTCTCAACGCTGTTTAAACGGACGATGGTTGCGGTCATTGTGACATATGGCGTCGCTTTATGCATCTTTCTTCTGACAGGCCTCTTGTATTTATTCATCATGAGCATTGTTCAGCGGAGCTATTACTCCATGCCAAGCACAGCGACAACGTACTCTTTTGTCGGTTATATTCTGGGTCTTAACCCGGCGGGGGCACTGATTAGTCTGTTTGAACCCAGCTTTTCAAAGCAAGCCTTTATGCTTCGTAACGGTAACCTGAACTCGAATGCGCCGATTCAGCTGTGGCAGGAGTTTGTTCTGGTATACAGCGTGGTAATCATCGCTTCTTTATGGATTAGTATCCGCCGGATTCGTCCGGTGGCAAGACGTAAATCCAAAGATCAGGACAATCAGGCTCCGGCTTTGGAAACGAGTGCAAGCGATCATTCATAACCCTATTTGCTAAGAAAATGATGCATCTAAAAAATGAACGAACAAAGGAGGACAGCTTATGGACGCCATTCGGAGAGCGGTTTCCAAAGCGAAGTTACGACTCCAGCAGTTCCGGCTCATCCGCTATTCTTTATATGGAATTGCCGCCGGACTTGGTGCAGCCATCCTTCTGCTGCTAGCGGCCCGGCTGTGGCCAATTCCATTCTACCGTTATCTGGCATTGGCAGCTGTATTGGCCGGCTTTATTACTGGGGCTGCCTGGGGCTTGTTATACCGCGTGAAGGAAAGAGAGGCAGCACAGGCCATGGATGCGGCCACCGGTGGAGCCGAGCGGAGCGATATGATGGTGACGGCGCTCTCTTTTGCTGAACAGGAAACTCCCGCAGCCCAGTGGCAGCGCAAGCAGGCGGTGGCATATGGAAGCAGCTTCACAGCTCATCTCAAGAGCAGACTTCCATACCCAAGCTATAAAAAAGTAGCGATTGCGAGCTGCATTCTTCTTGTCGTTGGGGCCGGGCTCTCTATCTTGCCAAGTCCCATGGATACTAAGCTTGCTGAGGCTGCCCGTCAAAAGGGATGGGTGCAGGATCAGAAGCAGAAGACGGAGCAGCTGGCACAGCAGCTTCAGACACAAAAGCTTGATCCAGCTGTGAAAAAATCACTCGAGGATTCTTTAAAAGCGCTGCAAAAAAATCTGGATGGGAAGAAGGATCCGGAAAAAGCACTGGCTGAGCTGGAGAAAACAATGAAAGAGATGGAAAAAACAGCTGCGAAGCAAGAAGCGGCTGTTCAGAAATTGTCTGAGCTCGGAAAGAAAATGCAGGACACTCCGAATATGTCATCCCTGGGCAATAGTCTTGCTCAGGGAAAATCGGAAGACCTCAAAAAATCAATGGAGAATCTCAAGCAGCAGGTGAAGCAGCTTTCCCCAGAGCAAAAGAAGCAGCTCAAGGAGGCGCTGAGCAAGCTGGCGGATGAAGCTGCTAAAAACCCGGAGACCCAGGCACTGAAGGATGCTTTGAAAAAGACGGAAAAGGCACTGGCAGAAGGGGCAAAGGATAAAGAAGTGGATGAAGCTCTCAGTGATCTTGAAGCAGCAATGGCCAAAGCGTTAGCGGCTCGTGCAGCCGCTTCGAGCCAGTCAGCGGCCGCCTCCAGCATGAGCTCCAAGCTGGCCTCCCAGGGACTTGGTTTGGCTTCGCAAATGACCGCATCAGGCATGCAGGTATCGGATGCATGGAGCAGCGGCGGCAGCGCAGAAGAGCTTGCCATGGCCGAAGAGTCCGGCGAAGCGGATCCGGAAGATAGCGGTTCCGCTTCTCCTGGTAGCAGCGGAACACAAGGCAAGGGTGTTGGTAATGGCAGCGGTTCAGGCAACGGCAGCGGCTCTGGAAGCGGCCAGGGAGCTGGCCAAGGGCCGGGTGCCGGTATGGGGGCAGGAGGACGCGATCTCGTCATGACGCCGCGCAAGTTTGAAGGCAGTGGGAATAAGCAAAATGACAAGGGACCACTAAAGGGGCAAGGCGGCACGATCCAGAAAGGCGGAGTTTCTCCAGCCGTCGATGGGGCCAGCCGACCGTACGAGGAAGTGTACAAGGAATACGAGGCCGAGGCCAAGAAGTCGCTGGGGCGGCAAGAGCTGCCGCAGCAGATGCAGGGCCTGGTCGAGAGTTATTTTACCGGAATTAACCCGAATCCGTGAGATGTAAAAGATCGCGGTAACGAATATATCCATATTTAAGGGAACCAGGAGGAGCGTAAAGATGCAGGAAACCCAAATCCGGCCTGAGGCCTGGAAAGAAACGATATCTCGCGTGCGCAATCAGATTGGTGAAATCATTGTTGGCCAGCAGGAGGTTGTTGAGCAGATGCTTTGGTGCATTTTTGCCGGAGGACATGCGCTGCTGGAAGGCATTCCGGGACTGGGGAAAACGATGCTGGTCCGCACGATTGCAGACACTCTTGACCTGTCCTTTTCACGCGTTCAATTTACGCCTGACCTGATGCCAAGCGACATTACCGGGACACAGATTCTATCGTTCGGGAGACAAGGCGAGACAGCGATGACGTTCCAAAGCGGACCACTCTTCAGCAGCATTGTACTGGCGGATGAAATCAACCGTGCCACACCGAAGACCCAGAGCGCGCTGCTGGAAGCTATGCAGGAGAAGACCGTGACCGTCGGGAATGAGACGCACCGTCTACCGAACCCGTTTTTCGTACTGGCGACTCAAAATCCGCTTGAAAACGAAGGGACCTATCCACTGCCAGAGGCACAGCTTGACCGGTTTCTCCTTAAAATACTCGTGCCTTATCCAAAAGCGGAGGAGCTCAAAGAAATCGTGAGGAGAACGACTTCAAACCACCAGCCTTCGATTGTGAAGCAGGCGGGATCGGAAGAGCTGCTGGAAATCCAGCATGGGGCAAGAGAAGTGCTGGTAGCTGACGAGGTGCTCGACTATGCGGCAAGGCTGCTGATGATGTCGCATCCCGAAGAAGAATCCGCACCGGAGGGCGTGAAGAAATATGTGCGCTTCGGTTCCGGACCACGCGGAATTCAATCTATTATTTCTACCGGCAAGGTGCGTGCGGTATGCCAGGGAAGAATGCATCTTGCTCAAAGTGATATTAACGCTGTAGCCATACCTGCACTGCGTCACCGGATATTCCTGAACTTTGAAGGACAGGCCATGGGTATTACGACAGATCAGGTCGTAAGCGAGATGCTCCAGGCGCTCGGAGGGCGGTCATGAGCAGCGCCCATCTGCTGCCCCCGGACTGGATGATGCGCCTGGAAAGGCTCACGCTCGGTTCAGGCAGACGGGTTGCTGGTACACTTCAGGGCAAGCGGCGTTCCAGCAGGCTCGGCGCTTCACTCGAATTCGCCGATTATCGTTCATATGCACCCGGAGACGATATCCGCCGCTTTGATTGGGGCGTATATTCCCGTACGGGAAAGCCGTTTGTAAGGCAGTTTATGGACGAGCAGGAGCTGATGGTCAGCCTGTATGTGGACTGCTCCGCTTCAATGGACTTCGGCGGTTCGTCATTAGATGGGAAGCCAACCCGCGAGGGAGCCGGGAATAAGCTGCTTTTTGCCAAAAGGCTTGCTGCCAGCATCGGTTATATTGCGCTCTGCTCGTATGAACGGGTCGGAGCTTATTGCTACAGCGACCGGCTGGATGGCCGATTGCCTTTACTGCGGGGTAGGGGTTCTACCATGAGGCTATTTCAATTTTTGCATGATGCTCCTCCGGGAGGAGAAGGCAGCCTATCTTCTGCGCTGGGAGAGCCCGGTGCCATGCCGCGCCTTTCCGGAATGACCTGGGTCTTTTCCGATTTCTGGCTTGGAGAAGGCGAGTCTGCGATGGGCAGCATTCTTTCCCGTTTGGCGGGTGCCGGCCAGGAGGTTGTCCTCGTGCAGGTGCTGTCACCGGAGGAGATCCACCCAGATCTTAGTGGAGATTTGCGGCTTGTGGATAGTGAGCTGAATACCGGCAAGGAAGTCGCCATCACTGGACGTGTACTTCAAAGTTACCGTGATGAGCTGGAACGCTATCAGAATGAATTACGGAAAATAGCTTCCGAACGAGGGATTTCATTCGTCACGCTGTCAAGCGATATGACGCTGCAGGAAGCTGTGTTCGGCGTGTTAGCGGGATCCGGTCTGGTACGGGTCTAATCGATTCGAGAACGTAAGGAAAGGGGGGATCCAAGTGGGAATCGGTTCATGGCTCGGGCTCTGGTTCGGTCTTAGCATACCGGCGATTCTGGCCATGTATCTGCTCAAACGCAAATTTCTCGACACCAAAGTGCCGAGCCATCTGCTATGGCAGAGAGTCCTGAAGAATCTGGAGGCAAACCGGCCATGGCAAAAGCTGCAGAACAGGCTTCTGCTTTGGCTCCAGCTGCTTGCCGCTGCACTCCTCGTGGTTGCTCTAATGAAGCCGTATTTGTGGTCTTCAGGGGGCGGGAAAGAGCATGTTGTGCTGGTGGCGGATACATCCGGAAGTATGAGTGCAGTAAGCATGGTATCGGGTCAGCCTTCTCAGGAGCGTCTGGAACAGATGAAGCAGGAGATGAAAGATTATATTAAGCAGGAGGCCAAGAACAGTGATGTCACCCTCCTCAGCATGAATACGGAGCCGAATTTAATCATTTCCCGGGAAAAAGATCATGGACGTGCCAACGAGGCTATCGATTCACTGCAGGCCTATTTTGGCAAAGCCTCCTATAATGAAACGCTATCGCTCGCCTCGGCGCTGACACGGGATGAATCCGATGCGGAGGTGGTTGTCTTTACCGATGGACAGTGGAAGGGAGATCCTTCATCGATTCCCTTTCAAGCGCCGGTAAAGGTCGTAACCCTGGATTCAAAAGCAGGCTTCAACCTGGGTCTGCAGCAGTTTGGCGTGAAGGATGAATCAGGCGGAAAGACAGCCGTAGCCGTCGTGAAAAATAGCAGCAAGGCTGCGAAGCAGGCGGAAGTTAATTTGTACGGGGATGGCAAGCTGCTCACAACATCCTCTGCAGAGATCAAGCCGGGTGCATCGCTTACGCTGACCTTCCGGGACTTACCCGCAGCGGAGGTATACCGGGCTGAGCTGGAGGGAAGCGACGATTATCAAGCGGACAATGAGGCCTATGCCTTTTCGCAGCATAACGAGACACCGCGGATTCTGCTGATGACCCAAGGCAATCTGTTTCTGGAGAAGGGGCTTCAGCTGACAGGTGCCGAGGTCGTTAAAATGGCCTTGCCTCAGGAAGGCGGCACAGACGCCAATCCAGGCGACACCAGCGGGACAGCTGTTCCTGAGAATCAGCCTGATCTAATCGTCATTGACGGAGCAGCTCCAGCTTTTACTGCCCAGGGAGAGTGGAAGAAGCTGCTGGACCGTACACCGGTATGGACGCTCGGAGGCGATGGAAACAAAGTCAATGTGAACGGAGGGCAGCTGAGGCTTGCCAATCATCCGGTAAACCGCTATGCAAGCTATAACGGTGTTTATATCGGCAGTGTACTGGATCGCAAGCTGCCGGACTGGGCGGAGCCGATCGTCAGCATTGAGAACCATCCTGCTATCATTGCGGGGACCGAAAAAGGGGAGCAGCGTTTGACCTTCTTGTTCAATCTGCAGGAAACAGACTTTCCGTTATCGGCGGAGTTTCCGATTGTGGTCCATGAAGCCGTATCATGGCTGACAGAGAGCGGCGGTAAAAGCCTGGGTCGTCTGACAGCGGGAACGCGTGTGGAAATTCCGATCGCTGCGGATACCGTTTCAGCACAATGGGTCGCCAAAGAGGGGATGGCCAGAGAAATGAAGGTGCAGAATCTGGAGGCGGAAACCGGAGACAAAGGGATTAATGCCTTGCAGCAGGTACCTTCTGTTCCTGGACTGTATGCTTTTGAACAGAAAAACAGCGCCGGGAAGAAGCTGGAATATCTCGCTGAATCCGCTGCGGATCCGTATGAAGCGCAGTGGGGCGAGACCAATGCCAAGCTTGCTGCTATAGGCCAGATTGCGAAGGATGGGAAAGAAACGCCTCCAACTGCGGTTTCAGACTCAGTTCCAGCCAAAAGCCATAGCGATGAGCGCCAAGTATCGCTTATCACGCTGCTTGCTTCGTTAGCATTATTGATTATTTTAGTGGAATGGGGGGTGTATCAGCGTGGGCGTTCAATTTAATCACCCTTGGCTGCTGCTCCTGCTCATTCCGCTGGCAGCGGTTATGTTTTATGCGTATCGTTCCGACTTTCGTTTATCCGGTGCGCGGAAAAAAGGGGCTGTGATCATAAGGTCTGCTGTGCTATTGCTGTTGGTTTTGGCCATTTCGGGTCTGCAGTCTTATACCGTGCTTCAGCAGAAAAAGGTTGTCTACCTGGTGGACAGATCTGCAAGTATGCCTGAGTCAGGGCAGGCAGAGGCATGGATGGTGAAATCAGCCGCTTCTAAAAAAGAGGATGATACCATCGGGGTCGTCTCCTCTTCGCTGCAAGCAGCCTACGAACAGAAGCTGCTGCCCCGGTTGCCGGAAAGCTTAAAACTGAATGCGGCGCAGAATCCTGACTTTACTAACCTGGAATCGGGACTCATGCTGGCTGGCAATCTTTTGGATGGACGCTCTGATTCCCGGATCGTACTGATCAGCGACGGCAAGGAAAATGTCGGGAGCATGCTTGCGGCCGGCCGAATGCTGAAGGATCAGGGCATCGCCGTAGACGTGCTCCAGTCCCCTTCTCGGCAGGTAAAGGATGTGTCGGTAGAAGAAGTGAGCGTGCCTCAGAAGCTCTATCAGGCAGAAGCCTTTTCCATTGAAGTGCTTGTACAAAGTACTTACAAAGGCCGTGGAGAGCTAAGGCTTTATGAAGACAGCCGTGAAATCGGCAGAGAAACGGTCGATATTGACGCAGGTGAAAATCGCTATGCTGTCAAAGCTTTGGCTAAAACGACAGGATTGCATCGATACCGGGCAGAGATCTTCATGGAGGGTGACCAGCAGTCGGCCAACAATGCCGGATATGCCTTTACACGTGTTGATGGTCCACCGAAAGTGCTGATTGTTGAAGGCAAGAAGGGAACCTCTGCGAATATCACATCGGCATTGTCGTCAGGGCTGGTGCAGTATGAGGTCATGCCAAGTCCGGCGCTGCTGCCGAATGAAATGGCTAAATATGCAGCGTATGATTCGATTATTTTTAACAACGTATCCGCCGACCAGGTCGGTGAGCGTAAAATGGAAATGATTGAACAGGCTGTGAAGAGCTACGGCATCGGCTTTATGATGGCTGGCGGTGAGGATAGCTACGGCATGGGCGGGTATTTTAAAACGCCGATCGAACGCGCTCTACCGGTATCCATGGAGCTGGAGGGCAAGCGTCAAATCCCGTCGCTCGGGCTGATCCTGGTCATTGACCGATCGGGCAGTATGTCCGGAGACAAAATGGAAATGGCCAAGGAAGCCGCCATACGTACCGTCCAAATGCTGCGTTCCAGGGATACCGTCGGCGTTCTGGCTTTTGATTCAAGCAACTGGTGGGTCGTACCGCCGATGAAGCTGGATAATAAAAAGGAAGAAGTCATTGATCAGATTCAATCCATCCAAAGTGAAGGTGGAACGGATATCTATCCTGCGGCAGCCTCGGCTGTTGAGGAGATGCTGAAGGTTCAGGCCCAGCGCAAACATATCATCCTGATGACGGACGGCCAATCGGCCGGAAATGACGCGTACGGATCGCTGCTTGCGCAAATGGTGGATGAAAAAATCACCATGTCTACGGTAGCCGTAGGTTCAGATTCAGACGTGAATCTGCTGCAGAGTCTTGCCGATGGTGCCAAGGGCCGGTTCTACATGGCGGAGGATGAGACGACGATTCCGGCCATTTTCAGCCGGGAAGCCGCGATGATTTCAAAATCCTATATTGTGGATAAACCGTTTGTTCCTGCGTTGCAGGACGCGGGCGATTGGGGAAAGCTGTTTGAAAACGGGGTACCACAAATCTACGGTTATGTAGCGACCACGGCAAAACCGGCCGCTCAGACGGTGTTATCCAGTCCGGAGCCTGATCCGCTGCTGGTCCGCTGGCAATATGGATCAGGAAGGACGGTAGCCTGGACGAGCGATTTGATGGGCAAATGGTCGAAGGATTGGGTATCGTGGCCGGCCTTTTCGAATGTGCTGACACAGATGGTGAAATGGACTTTCCCGCAGTTTACCGCTTCGCCTTATGAAGTGAGAACACAAGTGGAAGGTAACAAGGTCCGGTTCGAAGTGAATGCCGCCGGAGGCGACGGACCGGAGCAGCTGCAGGCGGTGATTACCGGCGATCGGCTGCAGCCGAGCACGGTGGATCTGGTTCAGGAATCCCCGGGAAGCTACAGCGGGGAAATTACGGTGGAACAGCCGGGCTCCTTTCTGATGTCGCTTCAGGATAGCCATGGGAAAAGCTTAGCCATGCCAAGCGGCTTGATCGTCCCGTATTCGCCGGAGTACCGGATCGAGTCGGGCGACGCGAAGCAGGAGCTGGGGCGGCTTGCCGAATTGACCGGCGGCCGCGTGCTTTCCTGGGACAAGCCGGAGCAGCTCTTCGCTGCGGCTCCGCGCCCAAGCCGGCAGCTGCATGAGCTCAGCTATGCGCTGCTCATCGCGGCCCTGATTCTCTGGGTCGCGGATATTGCGGTGCGCCGCCTGGCCCTCCCATGGGGCCTGATCGGCGCACGCCTGGCCGCCCTGCTCCGCAGGCGGCCACAACATCCGGCCGGCGGGGCGGAGCCCGCAGACGCCGGCCTCGGCAGGCTCGCCGCGCGCAAGCAGCGCGCCGCGGCCTTCTACGGCGGCGGCTCTGCAGCACCGCCGCAAATAGCGGCGCAGCCGCAGGCACGCGCCGATGCGCCGAAGGAAGCCGGAACGAAGCGTCCGGCTTCCGGGGCGTCCCGCCCAACAGCGGCTAGCGCCGTGGAGCCGCGCGGGACGCAGGCAGCCCGGCAGCCGGTGGCTGCGCCGGGCAAGAAGGCGGCGGCTGAGCCCAAGCCACCGCAGGAGGAGCGGTCCGCTTCGATGGACCGCCTGCTGGCTGCCCGCAAGCGCAACACGCGCTAATCGGGCCGTCTAGCAAGAATACAGTAAAAGAGACCCGTGATGAATCCATTGCGGGTCTCTTTTTGCGTTCCGGTTTGTTGGTAAATGCGATCCATTAACGAGGTACGCGTGTTTAGCTGAATTTTCTTTAGACGTAAAGTGTCTGCGGTTATCCCAAAACATATCCACTGCAATTTTTATTCCGGGCTGCATGTTTTTCGCCCATTGCGGTTAATGAATAGGACTATGCCTTTTTGGATTTGGCAATTCTATAAGACGGATTCAATGTTCTTGCTGAGACATAGAGCATGAAGCCGTACAATAGATGTCCGGTAAACCACCAGGTAAAAGCAGTCATATCAATAGGCGAGGGCACTCGATCGGACAAGGCTGCCAGCGGGAAAAACAGCAGCGATGACAGGAGGCCCAAGGTCAGGGCTCTCAGCAGACTATGCGGTTTCGGGCTGAGCATGTTCCACCCGGAATAAAGAATCCCGATTCCAAGGGACATCATTAGATGCAGAGCAAACTCGACCCACTCAGGTATCATCGGCGGCAGAAAGCTTACAAAATCAACATTCAGCAGCAGGTGGTACACCAGATGCCCGGTTATGTGCTCCACGAGCTTGAGGAAGATACCGAGAATGATACCGCCAAGCAGACCGCAGATGAGCCCGCTGATCCAGAAGGCAGGGGACAGGACGAGGTGTTTCAGACGGTTATCCAGAAAGGCTTACCTCCCGTAAAAAGAATTGGGCAGCTAAAAAATTGTGACAAATTATTTCAGGAGAAAAGAAAAGAATACTCGAAATGTGACCGCTTTAATCAGCGGTATATTACGATTTTTTATCATTCTGAATGTTGACAAATGCTGCCGCATAATGACGTTCCCGGCAGGGAATGGTGATAAAGGATATGGAAAAGAAGACTGCCAAGTGTTACAATAAGTCAAAATGAAACATTCAAGCGGAGCTTCTTCATAATCCGCAGGCTGGAGAAGGCTTTTGATGCCTTTCTTTTGTGTTCATTGTAGTTGATTTAACCAGGATTATGAAGCAGCATCGCTGCCGCTTTTAAATTTCCCAGAATACTTAAGGAGGATAAACATGACTGACAAGAATCAAGCGATCGACAAAAAAGAGAATTCGACTATCGATAATCTTTCGATCACCACCATTCGTACTTTGGCTATCGATGCCATCGAGAAAGCGAACTCCGGACACCCCGGCATGCCTATGGGCTCTGCGCCAATGGGTTACCAATTGTTCGCCAAAACGATGAACCACAATCCGGAAAATCCAACTTGGATCAACCGTGACCGTTTCGTATTGTCTGCAGGACATGGATCCATGCTTCTGTACAGCTTGCTGCACCTGAGCGGCTACGATCTTCCAATGGAAGAGCTGAAGCAGTTCCGTCAATGGGGAAGCTTGACACCAGGTCACCCTGAATTCGGACATACAGCAGGCGTTGACGCAACGACCGGACCTCTCGGCCAAGGTATTGCTATGGCGGTTGGTATGGCTATGGCTGAAGCACAGCTGGCTGCAACATACAACAAAGATCAATTCAATGTTGTTGATCATTACACATACGCAATTTGCGGCGACGGCGACCTGATGGAAGGTATCTCTTCTGAAGCAGCTTCCCTGGCTGGTCATCAGAAGCTCGGCAAATTGATCACACTATATGATTCCAATGACATTTCCCTGGATGGAAAATTGAACCTTTCCTTCTCCGAAAATGTTCAAAAGCGTTTTGAAGCTTATGGCTGGCAAGTGCTGCGCGTTGAAGACGGAAATGATCTTCCTGCCATCGAAAAAGCGATTGCTGAAGCTCAAGCTGAAACGGAAAAACCAACCCTGATCGAAGTGAAAACGATCATCGGTTACGGCAGCCCGAACAAGCAGGGTAAAGGCGGCCACGGTGGTACGCACGGTTCTCCGCTGGGTTCCGACGAAGCCAAGCTGACCAAGGAATTCTACAACTGGGTATACGAGGAAGATTTCCATGTTCCGGATGAAGTACGTGCACACTTCGCTAAAGTGAAGGAGCATGGCGTGAAAGTGAACAAGGAATGGAACGAGCAGTTCGAAGCTTATAAAAAGGCTTACCCAGAACTTGCAGCCCAGTTCGATACAGCTGTTGCCGGCGATCTACCAGAAGGCTGGGATGCTGATCTGCCGAAGTATGCCGTAGAAGACAAAGCCGTTTCCACTCGCGTGGCTTCCGGTAATGCCTTGAACGGTCTTGTAGGCAACGTGCCTCAGCTTACGGGCGGTTCTGCCGACCTTGAAAGCTCCACCATGACTCATCTAAACGGTTTGACCAATTTTACACCGCAAAGCCGCGAAGGCCGTAACATCTACTTCGGGGTACGCGAATTTGGTATGGCTGCAGCCATGAACGGTATGATGCTCCATGGCGGCGTTAAAGTGTTCGGCGGCACATTCTTCGTGTTCACCGACTACCTGCGTCCAGCGGTACGTCTGGCTTCCATCATGAAACTGCCTGTTACTTACGTGTTGACACATGACAGTATCGCAGTTGGTGAAGACGGACCAACGCATGAACCAATTGAACAGCTGGCTTCCCTGCGTATCATTCCGGGTCTGACTGTTATCCGTCCGGCTGATGGCAATGAAACCTCTGCTGCATGGGCTTATTCCGTAGAAAACAAAGAGAACCCTGTGGCGTTGGTATTGACTCGTCAAAACCTTCCAATCCTGGCTGGCACGGTTGAAGGTGCAAAAGAAGGTATCAAACGCGGTGCGTACGTGGTAGCCGATGCGAAGAATGGCAAACCGGTTGCCCAAATTATCGCAACAGGCTCCGAAGTTCAACTGGCTGTCAAAGCTCAGGAAGAACTTGCTAAAGAAGGCATTGAAGTACGTGTCATCAGTATGCCAAGCTGGGGCCTGTATGAGAAACAGGATCAAGCTTACAAGAATTCCGTCATTCTTCCTGACGTGAAAGCCCGTCTTGCTATTGAAATGGCGCAAACCTTCGGGTGGGAACGTTATGTTGGCGACAAAGGCGATATTCTTGGCATCACGACCTTCGGTGCATCCGCTCCCGGGGACAGAGTTATCAAAGAATACGGATTTACGGTGGAAAACGTCGTTAGCCGCGTCAAAGCGCTGCTCTAAGCGTTTAATCCCTGCATAGATCAAGTTCCAGAAGATGAGGAGCAGTGAGTATTCATGTCGCAATTGAAGAACGCAACGATTGTCAAAGCAGCGAATATTTATTATGACGGTCAGGTAACCAGCCGGACCGTCATCCAAGAAGACGGAAGCAAGGTAACGCTCGGCATCATGCTTCCAGGCACTTATGAATTCGGTACGGACGGCCCGGAAATTATGGAGATTGTTTCCGGTCAGCTAAAGGTTCTTCTGCCCGGTGCAGACACGTGGCAGGAAATTAACGGATCGGCAACTTTCCATGTGCCTGCCCGTTCCAAGTTCGCTCTGGAAGTGTTCAGTGTAACGGATTACTGTTGCTCCTATCCGGCGGAATAATGAAGAAGGGTAAGATTGCCGAAACGGCAATCTTACCCTTCTTATCATCCATGCACACAGCGATTTGAACCTGCATGCTGTTTTTCTCAGATCGTTACCTGCTGTATGAATAGTTTAGATCGATACAAGTCAAACTTATTGCAGCGGCTTGCCGCCGATAGTTTGTCCGATCCAAGCCTCATAGCATTTGACAACGGCGGAGAGATCTTCGTCGCCATACCCTTGGGTCTGACCGGCCTGGAACAGGTTCTTGGTCAGATTGAGCAGAGGGGTTGGAATCCCGGAGCTATCGGTCAGGGAAGAAGCAAGCTTCAGATCCTTCAGCATCAAAGCCAGAGAGAACTGGTTGCTGAAGTCTGCTTCAATAATTTTACGGCCTTTGAGATCAGCTGCTTTGCTGCCTGCAGAGCCGAGCTGAACGAGCTCAAGGAAGTTGTCTGCAGGAATACCTGACTTGGTGGCAATTGCAAAACCTTCGGCCAAAGCCAGGTTATTGATGCCGACCATGGTATTATGCGCCAGCTTGGCTACGGAGCCGCTGCCGTTGGGTCCCATATGAATGACCTTTTTACCAAGTGTGTCAAAAATGTCGGAAGAGCTTTCCAGGGTGGAAGCTTCGCCACCGACCATAAATACGAGTGTCCCGTCCACAGCCGCCGGTTTGCTGCCGGTTACCGGCGCATCGAGGAATTCAGCACCCTTTTCCTGGATAGCAGCGGCGAGCTCTTTGACGAGTCCCGGAGAAATCGTGCTGGAGTCAATGACCGTCATGCCCGGTTCAAGCGAATTCAGGATGCCGTTTTCACCGTAAAATACTTCACGGATGGAATCGTCATTGCTGACCATCGTGATGACAACATCGCGGCCTGCGGAAGCTTCCCGCGGAGTAGCAGCCGATGCTGCGCCTTCTGCAACAAGCGGTTCGCATTTGGAAGCTGTGCGGTTGTATACGGTCACTTCAAAACCTTTTTTAAGCAGATTGGAAGTCATTGGCGCTCCCATGGTTCCCAGTCCGACAAAGCCTATCTTTTTCATGTGATCACCTTTTCTATCAGAATGAGGATCACGCACACAGTTCTTTTATTGAAAAAGTATGTGTGAATCCCTGAAATTTAGTAGCCTTGTCTATTTTACCATGAGGCTTGCGGGTACACCATGAGGGACTGCTTCCGTGAAAGGCTCCGTCAAAAGCGGTCTGCCTGCTGTGAATACGCGCCGATAGACTTTTTCTCATGCTTGCTAGTATCAGGAAATTACAGTATCCTATTCTAAAGCTATTTTTTCGGAGTGTAGAGTAGAGATGAAACCAGGAGGTAACGACAGATGTCTAACCCATTGAAATTTGATTACAGTAAAGCCCTCGAATTCATCAACCAACATGAAGTGGACTATTTTGCAGAACCGATCAAGCTGGCTCACGAGCAGCTACATAACAAAACCGGTGCAGGTTCCGACTATCTCGGATGGATCGACCTTCCAAGCGCATATGATAAAGAGGAATTTGCACGGATTCAAAAAGCAGCAAGCAAAATCCAAAGCGACTCGGATGTTCTGATTGTCATCGGAATCGGTGGTTCTTACCTTGGTGCACGTGCAGCCATCGAAGCACTGTCGCATTCCTTCTATAACTACTTGCCGAAGGACAAGCGTAAAACGCCTGAAATTTATTTTGCCGGCAACAACATCAGCTCGACTTATGTTACACATTTGCTTGATCTGGTGGAAGGCAAGGATTTCTCCGTTAACGTGATTTCCAAATCCGGTACAACGACAGAGCCTGCAATCGCATTCCGCATTTTCCGCGCAGCTTTGGAGAAGAAATACGGTAAGGAAGAAGCCAAAAAACGTATCTACGCAACAACGGATAAGGAAAAAGGCGCGCTCAAAACACTCGCAACAGCAGAAGGCTATGAATCCTTTATTATTCCGGATGACGTGGGTGGACGCTATTCCGTACTGACAGCTGTTGGTCTTCTGCCAATCGCTACTGCCGGCATCAATATTGATGATATGATGAAGGGTGCGGCTGATGCTTCCAAGGAATTCAGCAACCCGAATGTTTCTGAGAACCAAGCCTACCAATATGCTGCCGTTCGTAATGCCCTGTACCGTAAAGGCAAAGCGATTGAAATTCTCGTAAACTACGAGCCTGCCCTGCATTATGTATCGGAATGGTGGAAGCAGCTTTTCGGAGAGAGCGAAGGCAAGGATTATAAAGGTATTTATCCAGCTTCCGTTGATTTCTCCACAGATCTGCACTCCATGGGTCAATTCATCCAGGAAGGCAGCCGGAATATTTTCGAAACCATCATTCAGGTGGAGAAGGTTGCTCATGAAATTACCATCGAGAGTGATCCCGATGATCTGGACGGATTGAACTTCCTGGAAGGCAAAACGATGGATTTCGTGAATAAAAAGGCTTTCCAAGGCACCATGCTGGCTCACACCGATGGACAGGTTCCAAACCTGATTGTAACTGTGCCTGATCTGACACCATATTCTTTTGGATATCTGGTTTATTTCTTTGAAAAAGCTTGCGGCATCAGCGGTTATCTGTCAGGCGTGAATCCATTCGATCAGCCGGGCGTTGAAGCTTACAAGAAAAATATGTTCGCATTGCTTGGCAAACCAGGCTATGAAAAAGAGAAGGCTGATCTGGAAGCCAGACTTTCTGAATAACGAAGACTACTGAGAATAGACATAAGGCTGAAGGAAGCAGTTCACCGGTTGAGGATTACACGGGGGACTGCTTTCTTTTCAAACAGGGAAAGGGTTAAGGGATGATAGATCGTTACCGTACCGTTCGAAAAAGCGGCGACAAGGAAATCGTAATCAAGAAATCGCGGTTTATCGGTCACATTATGCCGGTAGAAAGCGAAGAGGATGCAAACGCTTTTATCGAGGATATCCGGAAAAAGCACTGGAACGCGACGCATAACTGTTTTGCATACATGATCGGTGAGCGTGACGAAATCCAGAAACAGTCGGATGACGGGGAGCCCAGCGGAACTGCGGGCAAGCCGATTCTTGAGGTGATCCGCCACCAAGGCCTGAAAAATGTGGCAGTTGTAGTCACCCGTTACTTTGGCGGAATTATGCTGGGTGCCGGCGGACTCATTCGTGCTTACACCGATGGCGCTGTGGCAGCCATTGAGGCAGGGGAAGCGATTACTCGTGTACTTCATCGTCAAATTTTTGTAGAATTAGATTATACGTGGCTAGGCAAGGTTGAAAATGAGCTTCGGAATCGCGAGGTGCGTATGGGGGAAACCCGCTTTACCGACAAGGTGACGCTGGAATGCCTGCCGCCCGATGCGGAGACTCAGGAGTTTATGTCGTGGATGGTTGATCTGACTCAGGGTCAATCTCTGGTTACGGAGGGTGAGCAGCTTTATTTTACTGAAGGGGAATAAGGTCTATGGCAAGAAGAGCAGTGGAACAGGAGTTATCCAGGGAGAGGATTCTGGAAGCAGCCAGACATTTGTTCGTCACAAAGGGCTACAGGGCAATCTCCATGCGCAGTATAGGTCAGCATTTAGGTTATAGTCATGGTTCCTTGTATTATCATTTTAAGGAAAAGGCGGAGCTGTTTTACGCCATTGTCGTGGAGGACTTCAACAATCTTGCGGTTCAGCTGAACAAAGTCATCAAGGCTTCTCCCGTTCAGGATTTAACGAAGGTGGAGCAGCTGATGATCGAGTTTATTCGTTTCGGTCTGGATCATCCGTACCAGTATGAAATTATGTTCATGATCCGGGATGAGGAGCTGTTGTCCTATTGTCGGACAGAGCAGGGGCGCTGTTTGGAATTGTTTGCATCCATCGTGCGCCGTTACATGAATGAAGACACGCACGGTCCGGATTTTTGCCGAAACTTGCCGCTGACACTTTTTTTGGCCATGCACGGCTTCATATCCTATTACATTCAGGATCGAGTCACCTTTGAGGAAGTTAAACCCGCAGCGATAACGCATGTGAAAATATGCTGTGAGGGTCTGCGGTAGCCGTTTCTTTGCAGATATATACTTTATAGCGTTGAATTGGTATTGCGTAAAAGCATACCTCTTGGATGGTGAAGGGGATAGGCAGGATTGCCTGAACCCCGACGCCAGTTTTGTTTTGTCCAGCTTATTTGACTACCTGTCTATCCCTGCATGATCTTTACATGGTATTGTCTGCGGCGGGGGCCGTCAAACTCGCAAAAATAAATGCCCTGCCAGCGGCCCAGCAGCAATTCACCTTCGGTAATAATAACGGTTTGGGAGGGACCGCAGGTAATGGACTTCAGGTGGGAGGCGGTGTTACCTTCAGCATGCCGGTATTTGGGGTGTTTCCATGGATATACCTCATCAAGGCGCATCAGCACATCCCGCTTTACGTCCGGATCCGCATTCTCGTTAATTGCAATCCCGGCGGTTGTATGGGGACAATAGATCAGTACGGTACCCTCCTTAACTCCGCTCTTATGAACAAGTGATATCAATTCCCGCGTAATATCCCTCATTTCATCACGGCCTGTTGTGGCCAGCTCAAGTGTATACAGCATGTAGATTCTCCTCTCTTATTCTCGAACCCAATCCTATGATTAAGGAATACAGAATGCATCCTTCAGTGAGAATACGCCTAATGACGTTATTTTCTAAAAATAGCCGCTAATATATGTATACCCCATTTTAAACGCTGCAAAGTACGAATAATTCATTCCAACTTATATATTGACGATGACAGACAGTTTTTGGTAAAGTATCTCTTAAGCAAGTATAAAACCAAGTATACAAATAGGAATTAACTTAATTGTAAGATTAAATAATCGTTTTGACAATGACTGATTTGTGTATGACCGATTCAAGTAGGCGGGGGGAGAGGCGTATGAATACACTGCTGCGTCATAAAGGCTGGACATGGGGGTTCCGCAGCACCCTTCTGTTGTATTTTATGCTGCTGGTCATCCTTCCTTTGCTGGGTGTATACTACCATTCCCTTTCCGAAGGCTGGAATTTGTTTGTGGATAGTATCACGGATCCTATTGCCTGGAAGGCGGTCCTGCTGACCGTCCGACTGGCTCTTACGGCAGCGGTCGCGAATATCCTGATCGGCACGATGATTAGCTGGGTGCTGGTGCGCTGCCGTTTTCCGGGAAGATCACTGCTGAACAGTTTAGTGGATCTGCCTTTTGCCTTGCCTACCGCTGTGGGAGGGCTAATGATCCTGCTGTTGTTGGGACCTGTGAGCTGGGTGGGTAAAGCTGCTGAAGCTCTGGGTTTTGAGATTGTATTCCACCCGCCGGCAATTATTATCGCGATGGTGTTCGTCACTTTCCCGTTTGTCATTCGCGCGGTTCAGCCGCTGCTGGAGGAGATAGATCCTTCCGAGGAAGAGGCAGCACGAACGCTTGGAGCATCAGGCGTGAAGGTCTTTTTCCAAGTGGTGCTTCCGTCCATGATGCCCGGTATCCTGAGCGGCGGTATGCTTGCCTTTTCCAGGGCGTTGGCCGAATTTGGCGCGGTGGTACTGGTTGCCGGAAATATTCCGGGCCGGACGCTGGTCGCTTCGGTCTATATATACGGAGAGGTTGAAAGCGATAATACAGCGGGAGCGGCGGCGGTGTCGGTGCTGCTCTTGACGCTTTCCTTTGTTATTCTATGGGTCGTGAACTGGGTACAAACACGGGGGAAAAACCTATGAACAAGCTTTGGATTGCACTAACCTACGCTGTTTTTACCGTACTCTTGATTATTCCGCTGGGTAAAATGACGCTGGCCGCCTTCAGCGGCGGACTGGGTGAGCTCGGTGCGGCATTGTCGCGGCCAGAGGCTCTGCATGCATTTATGATGACAGCGCTCGTTGTTGTGACGGTCACACTGTTAAATACGCTGCTTGGGATGATGACCGCAGTCTATCTTGTGCGTGGCACCTGGATGAGCAGGGGGCTGAGACGACTGCTGAACAGCATCGTTGATCTTCCATACGCCGTGTCGCCGGTTATCGGTGGCTTAATGATCGTGCTGCTGCTTGGTCCGGGAAGCGCGGCGGGAACTTTCTTCGATCATATCGGATTCAAAATTGTATATGCATTCCCGGGAATGGTGATTGCGACGCTGTTCGTTACCTTTCCGCTGATGGTTCGCGAGGTCATGCCTGTCCTTCAGGAAATCGGAACCCAGCAGGAGGAGGCGGCTTCAACGCTTGGCGCTTACAGCTGGACAACGTTCTGGAAGGTCACCTGGCCCTCCATCCGCTGGGCTGTTATATATGGTGTGGTGCTGACGATTGCCCGTGCCTTGGGGGAGTTCGGTGCCGTGCTGGTCGTTTCAGGCAACATCATTAACCGTACGCAGACCGCGACGACACTGATCTATCAGGATGTCGAGAATTTTAATGTTACCTCAGCCAACGGTGCGGCACTGGTATTGGCGGCGTTCTCCATAGGGCTGATGCAGATGATGGAATGGGCGAAAAAAAGAAGGGGAGTGCACTGATATGCATATTGAGGTCCGTGGTTTAAACAAGCATTTTGGAGAGTTTCATGCTGTCAATGATGTGAGCTTCGACATTGCGAAAGGCCATTTGATCGGTCTTCTTGGTCCAAGCGGAGGCGGCAAAACCTCCGTCCTGCGGATGCTTGCCGGACTAGAGCAGCCAGACGACGGGGAAATACGCTTCCATGGTGAGCTGGTCAATCATTTGCTGCCGCAGGAGCGCGGGATCGGCTTTGTGTTTCAAAACTATGCGCTGTTCAAGCATATGACGGTGTACGATAATATCGCTTTTGGGCTGAAGGTAAAAAAGGTCGCGAAGTCAGCCTTAAAGGAACGCGTGATGGAGCTGGTGGAGCTGACCGGTCTATCGGGCTTTGAAAAGCGTTATCCCCATCAGCTTTCCGGCGGACAGCGGCAGCGTGTCGCTTTTGCCCGGGCGCTTGCACCCGAGCCGCAGCTGCTGCTGCTGGATGAGCCTTTTGCCGCCATCGATGCGAAAATCAGGCAGGAGCTGCGCTCCTGGCTGCGCGAGCTGATTGAGCGGGTAGGCATCACCTCCATTTTTGTGACCCATGACCAGGATGAGGCGATTGAGGTTGCCGATGAAATTATGATCATGAGCCATGGGCGTCTGGAACAGAAGGGAACGCCATGGGATATTTACAAGGAGCCGAAAACACCATTTGTCGCTTCATTTATCGGCGAATCCACGATGATCGATGATGTCTCTGAGCTAAAGGGCTTTGAGGAAGCGGGCTCCGGTTCAGAGATGCGGGCGCTGATTCGGCCGGAATATATCGAGGTAGGGGAGGCGCATGAATTCAAAATGCTCTCCGTCACGGAGGAAGGCGTCGTGCATCGACTGCATTTCCGCGGAAGCGAGTGGATGGTAGAGGTTGAGGTCGGCAGCCATAAGCTGATGACCTACCGTTCGCTGGAGAAGCCTGCGCTGACGCCGGGACAGCATGTAAGAGTGCTGGTGCATCGTGCGTACTTGTTCAATAATGAGCGGAGCTGGATGGAGGAGAATCGGCTTAAGGTCGATCCGATGCCTGTGATTATTTAGGCAATGCTTGGCTGATTGGATTTAGAATAAGCTGAACATAGGGAAATAGATTTGTGTATGAAGCAAGTAGTAAGGGCGTAATAATCTCTATGCTCGAAGTTATCATTCATTGCGCAATCGTAGCGGAGGGGACGGAATCGTTCTGAAGAAGCGTTAGCGTTCGCCTTTGTCTCAGAATTCCTACCTTTTATAATAAGATCAAGAAATTGGGAGACAACAGCGATCGGAAGAATGATCCGTACGCGGAGCGGCCTCATTCACATGGCCAATAAATCGTTCGAAGCTTTCAGAGGATCATGCTTGGCATACTCATTGGCCAATTGTTATGAAAATAAGTATTGGTTCACAGGAGGAAGCACATATGAAACAATCCCGAGGCCGGTTTAACTTATATATGGCAAGTATGGTCAGCTTCCTTCTGCTGATGTCCGTCATCCTCTCGGGCTGCGGCGGAGATCCTGCCAAGCAGGCGTCGGCCGCGTCAGCAGACGGCAAGGAAGTCACGCTCGTCATTGGTGCATACAGCATCGCCAAGGATGCACTTGCGGACATTCTGCCGAAGTTCCAGCAGGAGTGGAAGGCGAAGACCGGACAAACGGTAAAATTTCAGGAGTCCTATGAAGCCTCCGGAACCCAGGCAAGGGCTATTATCGGCGGCTTCGAGGCGGATGTGACGCTGCTCGCGATGGAGGGCGATGTCGACAAGCTGGTAAGGGCTGGTCTCATCAGCAAAAAGTGGAGGGAAACACCGGATCAAGGCATGGTTACGCGTTCTATCGTTGTGTTGGGCACGCGGGAAGGCAATCCGCTTGGCATCCATGACTTTGAGGATCTGGCCAAACCGGGCGTTAAGGTGCTTTTCCCGAACCTCCAAACATCAGGCGGGGCACAGTGGGATATCAACGCCATCTATGGTGCGGGACTCAAACTGTCGGAGAAGCAAGGAACGAAGGATCCGGCTTACGCCAAGACCTTTCTGGAGAAGGTCCACCGGAACGTCGAGTCGCTGGACAAGAGCGGTAGAGCGTCGATGGCTGCTTTTGAATATGGCGTAGGCGATGTGGTGGTTACATACGAGAATGAACTGCTTGCCCGGATCAGGCAGGGGAAAAAATATGATGTGATTACCCCGGAGTACACCATCAAGATTGAAAATCCCGCAGCGGTTGTCGATAAGTATGCCGATCAGCATGGTACACGCAAGGTCGCTGAGGCTTTTGTGAACTATCTCCGGAGTAAAGAGGCGCAGTCCGTCTTTGCGGATTACGGCTTCCGCCCGGTGAATGAAGAGATCCTGAAAGCGAATGAAGGAAGATTCCAGGTTCCTGCCGGCCTCTTCGATATTTCCTACTTGGGAGGCTGGGATCAAGTTCGTCAAACCCTGTACTCCAAAAAAGGGATATGGTATCAGGTTCTCGCCGGACTGTAAGTGATCTGAGAGGTATGGATTTGCTAAGTTTAACATATCGGGAAACCCGGTCCTTTTACGGACTCAGGGTTTCTTTTTTTATTCTAGAATCATTTCGGATAAGTGGTCACTCTCTGCAAAAGGTGCATTTACTAGGGTACGAAGTGATAATCCATATGGTTGTCCCCCTATACAGCGTAGATGATAATAGGAGTGTTAGGAGGAGGATGGAAGAGACATGACTAGAACAATCATTAATTTGTACAAGGATTGGAAATATTGCAGCCATTTTAATGAGGGTACTTCATTGAATGAATGGGATGCTGCGGAATACGAATCAGTAAGCTTACCGCATACGAATATCATGCTGCCTTACAATTATTTCAATGAGACCTTATATCAATTTATTTCTTGTTATAGAAAAGAATTCACGATACAGCCGGCATACAAAGGGAAGAGAGTCTTTGTTGATTTTGAAGGGGTTGCATCCTATGCAGACGTTTATGTAAACGGTCACAATGTAGGTGATCATAAAGGTGGCTACACGCCTTTTTCATTTGAAATTACCGATTGCGTTGATTATACAGCTTCAAACGAATTGACGGTCGTTGTCGATTCCAGGGAACGGGATGATATCCCCCCTTTCGGTTATGAAATTGATTATTTGACGTATGGCGGAATCTACCGCGAGGCAGCACTTCGGATCGTAGATCCCATTTTTATCGAAAATGTATTTGTGAGAGCAGCAGATGTGTTAGATGAAAATAGGAAATTGGATATTTCCTTATTCATGAACAATGGAACGGCAGCGGCAGAAGACATGCTGGTTAACGTTCGTTTAAAAGGGCCTGAAGGTTATTTGCTGGAGCGTCGAGTGAACGTCAAGGCGGATCAAGGGAATAGCAGGGCTGACTTTTCGATCAGTGATTTAGGACATATTCAATTATGGGATCTGGAGCATCCCCATTTGTATGAGATTGAATTCGAATGTTCGGCTCCGGGCGTGGCAAGCGATATCTATACGACCAGAATCGGCTTTCGCGATGTGGCGATGAGAGAAGACGGTTTTTATTTGAATGGCCGAAACCTGAAGCTGCGGGGACTAAACCGCCATCAATCATTTCCTTATGTCGGATATGCGATGCCTGAAAGAGTGCAGAAAAAAGACGCGGAACTTTTAAAATACCAGCTGAAGCTGAACGTGGTCCGGACATCGCATTATCCGCAATCCAGGCATTTCCTGGACCGCTGCGATGAAATCGGATTGCTGGTATTCGAGGAAATCCCCGGATGGCAGCATATCGGGGATGAGAAGTGGAAAGAGGCTGCCTGCACGCATGTCCGGGAAATGATTGAACGGGACTGGAACCGTCCTTCCGTGTTCATATGGGGGATCCGCATTAATGAGTCCGGAGACGATCATGATTTTTACAGTGAGACAAATCGGATTGCCCATGAATTGGATCCAAGCCGGCAAACCACGGGAGTCCGCTGCATCACATCGAGCGAACTGTTGGAGGATGTTTACTCCATGAATGATTTTATCCATACCGGAGAAGAGATCGCTCTTCGTGATCAGAAAGAAGTTACCGGACTGGATCGATATGTGCCTTATCTGGTAACGGAGTTCAATGGCCATATGTATCCAACGAAACGCTTTGACCAGGAAGAACGACTGGTT
The DNA here is from genome assembly GCF_004916975.1 of Paenibacillus dokdonensis. Classification (GTDB taxonomy): domain Bacteria; phylum Bacillota; class Bacilli; order Paenibacillales; family Paenibacillaceae; genus Paenibacillus_AQ; species Paenibacillus_AQ dokdonensis. The sequence continues at coordinate 297,214 of NZ_STGQ01000001.1, forward strand.
GAACACGCGATGCGCCACCTTTGGGTTCATCACGCAGCCGGGAAAGACCCGCATATTTCCGGTGCCATTGGCTGGTGCGCGTTCGATTACAATACGCATTTCGGATTCGGTTCCGGTGACCGTATTTGCTACCACGGCGTTATGGACATGTTCAGAATTCCCAAATTTGCTGCGGCTTTCTACCGGAGCCAAGACGATCCGCGCAAAGAAGCCGTTCTTGAACCCATGACACTATGGACAAGAGGCGAGCGAAGCGGAGGCGGAATCAGACCGCTTGTTATTTTCACAAACTGTGATGAAGTCCTGCTGTACATTGGAGGGACATACAAAGGGACCTTTAAACCGGAACGGGAGCAATATCCAGGCGTTGATTATCCCCCGGTCGTGATTTCGCGAATTGAAGGCGAATGGGGCGACCACTGGCATGACGCTGAGTTCGCCGGATATGTCTCAGGCAAAGAAATCATTCGAAGAAAATTCAGCCGGGATCCGGTCCCTACGAAACTCAGAGCTGAGGCGGATGATCTGGAACTGGATTCGGATCGTCCGGACGCGACAAGAATCGTCTACACCTTGGTCGATCAAGTGGATAATGTGCTTCCCTTTATTCCCGAATACATTGATTTTACGATCAGTGGTCCGGGTGAGATCATCGGTCCGCATCGCACGGCTCTGATTGGCGGATGCATCGCCGTTTGGATTCGGGCACAGGGCAAAGGATTGATCACGGTCTCGGCACAGTGTTCTCAATTCCGCGCAAAGGACGTCATAATCTCTGTCCGTTAGGGAGACTTAAAATGGCATTTCAAAGGGGTGAGCTTACATGAGTAATACGCATCATTCATCTTTAACGAGTCAGCGAGGGGTCATCCGAAAAGGATATTTCCGAAAACTCGCCTTGCAATATCAGCTTTTACTGATGTCCGTACCGTTTGTGGCGCTTCTGATTTTATTTAGTTATGTGCCTTTATGGGGCTGGATTATGGCGTTTCAACAATACTCTCCGGGTAAAGGCGTGTTTGGAAGCAAGTTTGTAGGGTTCGACCAATTCACGCAATTATTTCAGGATGGCACCTTTTTTAAAGTGCTGAGAAATACGCTGGCGATGAGCCTGATGAGTCTGATTACCGGTTTTTTTGGATCCATTATTTTAGCGCTGCTTCTTAATGAAGTGAGAGCCCGGTTTTTTAAACGGACCATTCAGACCATCACGTATATCCCTCATTTTGTCTCTTGGGTCGTTATTGCGAATATCGTTCTTGTCACACTCTCTCCAAGCGGGGGAATTGTGAATGATCTCCTTATGAAATGGGGATTCGTGAAGGAGCCCATCTCTTTTATGGCCAAGGGAGAATGGTTTTGGGTCATACATACGCTGGCGGGGTTATGGAAGGAGCTCGGTTGGAGCACAATCATTTACCTGGCCGTTCTCGTAGGACTAAATTCGGAAACCTATGAAGCCGCCGAGGTTGATGGAGCGAACCGATTTCAGAAAATGCTGCATATCTCGATACCTGGACTTATGCCAACAGCCGTCATGCTGCTCATCCTGAACACGGGGAATCTGGTTGCTGGCGGTTATGAGTCGCAGATGCTTCTGGGGAACAGTCTGGTGCAGGATTACTCACAGGTTCTTGATTTGTATGCCCTCGATTATTCATTCGGCATTGGGGAATATTCCTACGGCGTTGCCATCAGCATGTTTAAATCGGTCATCAGCATCCTGCTCGTGCTCGGCGTGAACAAAATCGCCAAAAAGTTTGGACAATCCCACGTATTTTAAGCGCAGAAAGGAGGGGCCATCCATGCTAATCCGGAAAAATGCAGGCGATTTCTGGTTTGAAACGATGAACTACCTGTTTTTAATGCTGCTTGGCGTGATAACCTTATATCCATTCGTCAATTTGCTCGCAATATCCCTGAATGATTCTGTCGATGCGATCAAAGGCGGCATATATGTATTTCCCCGGGTGTTCTCGTTAAACAATTACAAAATCATATTTCAGAATCATGAGCTGTATTCAGCAGCGATCTTATCCGTTATCAGAACACTCGTCGGTACGTTTTTATCGCTTATATGCACGATGATGCTCGCTTATACGCTCAGCAGACGTGAGTTTTTACTACGGAAATTGTTTAACATTATTATTATTTTCAGCTTGTATGTGAACGGCGGTTTGATCCCGTTTTATGTCCTGATTAAGAACCTCCACATGAATAACACCTTTTGGGTCTATATCATACCGGGATTGATCGGGGCTTTTAATGTGATTATTATCCGCAGCTACTTTGAGCAGTTGCCTGAAGGGTTGATGGAATCGGCCAGGATCGACGGAGCCAATGACTTCAGTATTTTATTTCGGGTCATCATCCCGATCAGTATGCCGGTGATCGCAACCATCACATTGTTCGTCGCAGTCGGTCATTGGAATTCATGGTTTGATAATTATTTGTATAACAGCAAGCAGTCTTTATCGGTTCTGCAATACGAATTGATGAAAATTTTAACGGAGTCCACGCAGCAAATTTCGGCAAGCGCCAGCGCCTCTGGCAAAGTGGATGAGGAAATGCTGAAGGTGACAACACCACAGTCCATTCGTGCAAGTATGACGATCATCGTCACGATTCCGATTTTGCTCGTGTATCCGTTTATGCAAAGGTATTTCATCAAGGGAATTATGGTTGGAGCCATGAAAGAATAAAAGCAGAGAAGGAAGGGACTTTGGATGAAAAAAACGTATGTGATTCTGCTCAGCTTATGCTTAATGGCAAGTGTTCTTGCCGCATGTGGGGGAAGCAAGGAATCCAAGCAAGACGGGACCAGTGGAAACCCGGCAGCCGGAGACAAATCTCCGATTCATTACACCATCGATGTGCTGAGTTCCAAAGAGACATGGGATAACAACGTTTCCAAGAAATTGACCGAGCAAACCGGAGTCTCTTTTGACTATGTTCCCATCGTAGGGGATCGTAGTCAGAAAATGGATCTCTGGCTCGCGGGTGAAGATTATCCGGATGTGCTTTATTTACAGCCGAGACATATTGGAAAATATCGTGATGCCGGCGCGATCATACCGCTGGAGGATTTGATTGATCAATACGGCCCTAATATTAAAAAGAAATTCGGCAAGTATTATAATCTGTTAAAGGATACGGATGGTCATATCTATTCCCTGTACAGTCCTAACCTTGCTACGGAAACCTCGGCTAATAAAGAAGCGAACTTTATCATCCGTTATGATGTATTAAAAGAAGCGGGTTACCCTGAGGTTAAAACGTTGGATCAACTCTATACGCTGATTCAGGATTATTATCAGAAACATCCAAAGACAGAAGACGGTGAGAACAATATTCCATTTTCAGGATACGGTGGCTCTGCCGAACCAGGCTTTTTAACGAATAATCCCTCCTTTACGGCTGCGGGATTACCCGACAATGGAAATTTTTTAGTGGACAGCGACAATACTGTATCTCTTAGCCTAGTATCGGATTCGATAAAAAAGTATACTCAGTTTTTAAACAAAGTGTTTAATGCGGGCCTATTGGATAAAGAATTCTTCACGATGAATGCAGAAATGTCGCAAGCAAAATTAGCCCAAGGTTCGGTGATGGCTGGATTTTTTCCAGCATGGACTTTAGGTGACTCGGAAACAGCATTGCGCTCTTCCGGTAAAGGAGACAAGCAGTACGCAAGCCTTCCTCTCTTATTCGACGAACAAACGGTAGATCATAATAATACGAAAACGCCAACGAACTCTAATAATAACTGGGCAATATCGAAAAAAGCCAAGCACCCTGAACGGATTATTGAATTTATTGACTTCTTGTTCAGTGATGAAGGACAAAAGCTGATCAACTGGGGAGTGGAGGGTGAGAACTATGAAGTGAAGGACGGCAAACGCGTTCGCACAGATGACTATTTGAAAAAAATCAAGGAGAATCCGGATGCCGGCATCAAGGATGGCCCTTCGGGTCCGTATACTGTATTTTCCTTCGGCAATGGCTCTCTGCTTGATGACGGGGACTATGCCACACCATTAACAAAAGATTATGTCAAGAGCAACTACGATCCGGATACAAAAGAAATTTTGGCGAAATACGGTAAAGAGGTTTGGGCAGATTTTCTTCCCAAATTGGAGACGGTTCCTGCTTATATCTGGCAATTGAACGAACCAGAAGAACATAAATTGGAATTAAAGCGCATAAGTCAAATTTATTTAAAGGAGATTCCGAAGATCGTGTTTGCCAAAGATGATCAGGAATTCGAAAAAATGTGGACGGGTTATACGGGACAAGTGGATGCGGCTGGACGCCAAAAGGTGGAAGAAACATGGACGAAACTATGGAAAGGATATATGGATCAGTATGATCAATCCGTAGGAACCAAATAAATATGAACTCGGCCTCACGTTTGTAAATAAACGTGGGGCATTTTCGCATGAGGACAGGAAGGATGGATGACATCATGAATATTCGGACGAAATTCTTTTTCATTAACATGCTGGTGGTTACCATTCTGCTGGCTTCCCTGGCATATTTTATGCAGCAGTACAGCAGCCGCATCATCTATGAAGAAGCGGAAAAAAATGCTTATTATTCTGTATCCCAGTTATCGCAAAATATGGATAATTTGCTGCAGTCATATGAGCAGATCGCTGATTTTATTTACTCCAACGAGGAACTTCAAGACCGTCTATTGATCCATTATCCGTCCTTGCCTGAAACCTATTACATGTATGCCGACTTTATTGAGCCTTTATCCAAGTCGATTCGCGGTTCGAAGGAAGTAAGCAGATTGATGATATATTCGGATAATCCAACCGTGCAGCTTGGTATCATTCGTCCTATTGATAAGAATGTACAGCAGGAGAAGTGGTACTTGGACTTTAAGTCACATCCTAAGCAATTCAGAAGCTGGTCAATGGGAGAACAAAATGGCACTCAAGTACTCCGGTTGTCGCAGCGATTGAATAACCTGGACCCCGAAGCTAATCTGTATATGACGCTGGATGTCGATATCCGGCTTATCTATAATTTGATAGCAAAGGAAAATATGACACAGCGATTTATGGTTTCATTATCGGATGGCACGGTATTATTGGATCGAGAGGGTCAGAATCTGAATTATGGCGGGAAACTTCAGGATGAACCATTTTACGATGCATTAAAGGGGCAGAGCTCCGGTAATATGATGTTCAAGGAGAAGGAGCAGTCCGGCCTATTAATGTTTCAGACTTTGCATTCTCACAGGAGCGTGGATGGAATCCAAGTGATTTCCATCATACCGGTGGATGGATTATTGTCCAAGGTCAATCAGCTGAAGCAAATTGCAATATGGCTGTTCTTGATTGCATTATTGATCTCATTGGCCCTATTGTACATGGTATCAACCGGCTTGACGAAGCGGCTGTTTCTGATGGCTAACGGGATCAGGCGGATGAATATGGAACGGCTGGAGCCGCTTCGGGGAATTCAAGGGAACGATGAAATCGGTTATTTGGGCCGTGTTTTTAATGATATGATTGTACGGATAAACAACTTGATTGAAGATGACTATAAATCGGAGCTGAAAAGAAAAGAGCTTCAGTTAAAGACCAAAGAGTCCGAACTTTATGCCCTGCAGGCGCAAATTAACCCTCATTATTTGTTTAACACGCTCCATGCCATCAGCGGAAGCTTGTTAGCAAAGGGAGATCAGCAGAATGCGGAAATTGTCCGATTGTTCGCGCAATCCTTCCGGAATTTGCTGAAAAAGAAGGATCAGATTGTACCTCTAAGCGAGGAATTGGAAATTGTAGATACGTATCTACGCGTTCAGGGAATACGATTTGGAGAAAGACTTATTTATGAAATCGATGTAAAGGTAGAAGCCGACCAGCTTCTGATTCCGAGATTATCCCTGCAGACGATCGTGGAGAATGCCATCATTCATGTGATGGAGAAAAAAATGGGTATAACCGTGATTTCCATCGAAGTAACAAGTACAAGCTCCGGCGACTGCCTGATCTCGGTTGAAGATAATGGCTCAGGTCTTTCTGATGATATTCGGCAGCTTATCTATGAAAAATTGCATGAAGAACCGGAACTAGCCGGAGACAAGCATATTGGGCTCCGTAATATTCACCGCAGGCTGCAAATTCTGTTTGGGGAGAATTATGGACTCGAGATTGAAAGTGAATTAGGCATCGGTACCAAGATTACGATGAAATTACCTCTCCAAGTAAATCACAGGGGGTTGATCGATCATGATGAATGTATTACTGGTTGATGATGAACCTGGCGCATTACAGGCGATGAAACATTTGGTCAACTGGGAAGAGTTCGGATATACCATCAAGGGGGAGGCGAATAATGCGGCGCAAGCCCTTGAAATGCTGGCTCATTTCCATTACTCGCTCGTCATAACGGATATTTTCATGCCGGTGATCAACGGTTTGGAATTAATTGCAGCCCTGCGCCAAGTCACCAGCGTTCCTGTCGTTGTCGTCAGTGGTTATGAGGAATTCGGGTATGCGAGGGAATGCGTTAAACTAGGCGTGAAGGATTATTTGCTCAAGCCCGTGACCCAGGAAGATCTGGTCAAGGTCATTACGAGCGTCAAAAATGAGCAGGTAAATGAGCATAGACGTGAAAAACAACTGCAACTGGGCATTCCCGCCATGAGAGAGCAGCTGCTTAAAAGCTGGGTTAGAGGATATCTAAAAGAAAATGAAATCATAGAACAGTTTGGATTTATAAATATAGAGCTGGATAAATACTGCAAATTTGGATGCATGATTATTGAAGTGGAATATCCGGATCTTACGGATGCTTATTGGACCGAATCGGAAATCAGGGTCGCCTGGTTTGCAGTCCGTAATATTATTGAGGAGGTGCTTCATCATAGAGGGCTGCTGTTTGAGGAGAGCTCTGAACGTTATGGAATTGTTCTTTTTGGAGAATCTGAGACCTTTGGTGAGGAAGAACTCCTGGCAATGGCTCAGTCTATCCATAAGTTCACGGCGAAGTTTGCAAAAGTACCGGTTACGATTGGTGTCTCCAATATTTTTAATTCGATGGATTGTATCATGGAAGCTTACCATTTCACGGAAAATGTGCTCAACAGGAAATTTATGGTTGGTGGCCCGTCCATTCTTTCATATGACTCGTTAACAGTAACTTGTGCTAAATATGAAGACAATGAACCGCAGTGGATTCCCTCTATACTCGAAGCAGTGAACCAATGTGATCCATCAGCTGTCCACTCCTTGCTTTTCAAGCAAATGAATGAACTGATTGACATGCAAGTATCAAAAGAAAGAATTCAGTCGCTGATCATTGAATTATTCGTGCATCTATTTCAGTTTCTCCAAGAGAAGGCACGTGAGGAAGATCGTCTTTTTGAAGAAGGTATAAGAGATTACCAGAGTATCATGGAGTATAAAACCATCGAAAAGCTGTTTGAATTTACGGAGCAGAAATGCTTGAATATTATTGAATATACCTCCAAGTCGCCCTCTTCTCCTCCGCTTAGGACGGTCCAGCAGGTCAAAAAGATGATTAATGAAGCTTACGGCAGCAATTTAAGCTTAAAAAGCATCGCGGAGCAGCTCTATATTACCCCTTCGTACTTAGGAAGAATCTTTAAATTATACGAAGGGATCTCGTTCAATGATTATTTGATGGGATACAGGATGGAGCAGGCCAAACGGCTGCTGGAAACGACAGAGAAAAAGGTATATGAAATTGCGCTGCAGGTTGGATACCGGCAACTGGATTGGTTCTATAAAAAATTCAAGGATCACACGGGGAAAAGTCCAAGTGATTTCCGGGTCGTAAATTATGCATCCAGGGGATTGGAGTAAAGGAGATCATAAAATGATGATTCAGATTCGCAAATTTGAGGTGCAGGATGCCGGCCCAATCCTCGACCTATTCTATGAAACGGTTCATACCATAAACGCACGTGATTATACCAGGGAGCAGCTTGATGCATGGGCACCGCTTGGGGACAAGTCTGCTAAACGGCTGGTATGGGAAAGGTCATTAGCAAGTCATATTACATATATCGCCGAAATTGCCGGTACCATCGCAGGATTTGGCGATATGACAAACGAAGGTTATATTGACAGATTGTATGTTCATCACCGTTATCAGAGACAAGGGATTGCCACAGCGCTCCTGAAGACACTTGAAGCTGAAGCAATCCGGCTTGGGGCGGTTAAGCTGTTTACGGAAGCGAGCATTACGGCGAAACCTTTCTTTGAACGGCACGGATACAGCGTAGTGAAGGAACAAACGGTGATCCGCAGCGGGGTTTCGCTCATCAACTATCAGATGGTAAAGTCTATAGAGAAGTAGAATGACGAACGGATGAGGAGATGGAAGCATGGATACCTTAGTTTTTTTGGGAACCGGTGATGCAATGGGGGTACCGCGGGTCTATTGCGATTGTGATGTGTGCGGGGAAGCCAGAACGACTGGAAGCAATCGCCGCCTGCGCTCACTGGTGATGATTCGGGGGCAGGATGGTGATTTTTTGATCGATTGCGGTCCGGATTGGCGCAGCCAGATGGAGATGCAGGGCCTGCGTTTTGCTGAAAAGATTCTAGTCACACATGCCCACTTTGATCATATCGGCGGACTTCCCGAGTGGGCGGATGCCTGCCGCTGGCTGGGGCGAAAAGGGGAGCTCTACGCTCCGCAGGAAGTCATCGATACGATCCTGAAGCAGTTCCCATGGCTTGCGAGGCATATGAAAATAATAGCAGTTGATGAGGGGATCGCGCTGTCTGGCTGGAATATCTCCGGATGGAAGGTATGCCATGGCGCCAACGGGTATTCCTATGCCTATCGCCTTGAAAAGGAAGGCTTCCGCTGGGTATATTGCTCCGATTCGATCGGTTTGAATGAGGAAGAAAAGAAGCCGCTGCATAATCTCGATCTGCTGGTGCTCGGGACAAGCTTTTACCATGAAACAGCCCTATATTCGTCGCGCTCGGTGTATGACATGGTGGAAGCTGCGGAGCTGATCGCCGAGGTGACTCCGGGAAAGATCGTCTACACGCATATGTCCCATAACGTGGATATCGAGGCGGATTATGCGCTGCCGCCGAATGTGATGCTGGCACGCAGCGGATTAATGGTTCAGTTACGTTAAAAGCTTGGCTGCTGCACAGGGGGCTGGAGATGAAAACGAAGGAGAAGCACAAAGTCTTCCCATGCTTTCCGGTGAAGGAGGATACGTCATGCCAAGCTGTGGTTTGTTCCCTGGCAAGCTGATGTTTTTGGACTGCTGTCCTGAAGTCAGCGCCTATTATTTCAAAGAATGGAACGGGTTCGATATGGCATTTCATACGCATGATTCCTCGGAAATTATGTACGTGATCGACGGGAAATGTTCCGTTGGACTGTTACCTTCCGGTGAAGACGAAGCGGTGGTCCGGCTCGCGAAAGGCGGCTTTATTTTGCTTGATGGGACCGTTCCTCACCGTCTACTCGTACCGGATTCCTGCCGGATGCTGAATATCGAATTCCGGTTTGTGGAACGGGAGGGCGTGCTTCCTTCGATGAGGGAACTGGCGCGACGTGAGATTGCGCTGGAGGCTCTTTTCCGGAATCCGGCCCCGTTCGTGGTGTTCCGGGAATTTCATGACGTGCATCAGTTGCTGAAAAGTCTCGTCATTGAACTGGATGCGGCAGGAACAGGTCTGAAGCTTATGCCGCAGCTCATGCTGGCGCAGCTTCTGATTCGGGTCGCTAGACTGCATCAGGAGTTTGCGGAAGCCGGGTTAGATGCTCCGAGCACGTATGTCCGGCAATGTATCGAGTTCTTGTACCAAAACTACGATCGCGGCATTCAGGTGAAGGATGTCGCCGAGCATGTCCGGCTTCACCCGGGTTACCTGCAGCGGATTTTTAAACAAAAAACGGGATTGTCCATCATGGAATACCTGAAGGATTACCGGATGGATAAAACGGCGATGCTGCTGCGCCAAACCGAGATTCCGGTCGCGGATATCGCTGATTACGTGGGCATCGGCAGCAGGCAGTATTTGCACATGCTGTTTAAGAAGCATACGGGAAGGACTCCTGTGGAATACCGAAAAGCTTCCCGTATATCAGGTTATTTGGATGAAGGGGAAAAGTGAGAATCGTTGACACTTGGCAGACAAAGTGGTTATGAATTTGATAACGCTTTCCAAAGATAGGTTGCTACAATGTCCCTATGCAGGGTGTTCCCGGCAACTTATCTAGAAGGAGGCTGTTTTGCCATGTCATTCAAAATTTCTTTTATCGGGGCAGGAAGCATCGGGTTTACCCGTGGCTTGCTGCGCGATCTGTTATCCGTTCCTGAATTTCATAATGTGGAAGTCGCTTTTACGGATATTAATCCGCATAATCTGCAAATGGTTACCGAACTGTGCCAGAGGGACATCCGGGAGAACGGCTTGAATATTTCCATACAAGCAACAACAGACCGGAGAGAAGCGTTGAAGGATGCCAAATATGTGATTTGCACGATTCGCGTCGGCGGGCTTGAAGCGTTTGCGACGGATGTGGACATTCCTCTGAAATACGGCGTGGATCAATGCGTCGGCGATACCCTCTGCGCCGGAGGCATCATGTACGGCCAGCGCGGTATCGCGGAGATGCTGAACATTTGCCGGGATATCAGGGAGACGGCTTCCCCAGACGTTCTGCTGCTCAATTACGCGAATCCGATGGCGATGCTGACATGGGCGTGCAACAAGTATGGAGGCGTCCGCACGGTCGGGCTTTGTCATGGCGTTCAAGGCGGACACTGGCAAATCGCCGAGGCGTTCGGCTTGAAACAGGAGGAAGTAGATATCATTTGCGCGGGCATTAATCACCAGACTTGGTATATCCGGATTCGCCACAACGGGGAGGATTTGACCGGTAAGCTGCTGGAGGCTTTCGAGAAACATCCGGAATTCAGCCGCACCGAAAAGGTGCGAATCGATATGCTGCGCCGTTTCGGCTACTACAGCACGGAGTCCAATGGACATTTAAGCGAGTATGTGCCGTGGTACCGCAAACGGGCAGACGAAATTGGCGACTGGATCGACCTGGGAAGCTGGATCAACGGGGAAACCGGGGGATATTTGCGTGTATGCACCGAAGGACGCCGCTGGTTTGAAACGGACTTTCCCAATTGGATGAAGGATAAACCGTTGGCTTATAGGCAGGAAGAACGCAGCCATGAACATGGCTCTTACATTATTGAAGGGCTCGAGACCGGGCGCGTATACCGCGGTCACTTTAATATGGTGAACAGCGGAATCATTACGAATCTTCCGGATGATGCCGTGATTGAAGCCCCTGGGTATGTGGACCGCAACGGAATTTCCATGCCCGTCGTCGGTGAGCTTCCATTGGGTCCGGCAGCCGTATGCAGTGCGAGCATTTCGGTACAGCGGCTGGCTGTTGAGGCGGCAGTTCAGGGCAATGACCAACTGCTGCGGCAAGCGTTTATGATGGATCCGCTGGTGGGAGCCGTCTGCAATCCGCAGGAAATCTGGCAGATGGTCGACGAAATGCTTGTCGCGCAAGAACGGTGGCTGCCTCAGTTCGGGGAAGCGATTGCCGAAGCCTCCGTTCGGCTAGCTGCAGGTCATCTGATTCCGACGAGGGAAGGATATCCGGGTGCGGCGCGTCTGAAGGCAAAGACCGTTGAAGAGATGCAGCTTGACCGGGATGCGGCCACCCAAAACGCCGGCGAATCCGACAAAGGAAAGGACCGGGCGAAGGCTGCAAATTAATCGGATGAACAAAAGACAGCCGGGCACATTCAGGGATAGGTCCTGGAATGGCCGGGCTGTCTTTTTTTTAAGCATTCAATACAAACCTATCGATGGCAGCTTTCACGCCGTCCTCATTATTGCTGAGCGTAACGAAGTCCGCGATATCCTTCAGCGCTTGAATGGCGTTGCCCATGGCGACGCCCAGTCCCGCAGCTTCCAGCATTTCATGGTCATTCCAGGAATCGCCAAGCGCCATCGTCTGCGCCATATCAACATTGAAATGGTTGGCGAGGAAGGTCAGGGCATGTCCCTTGGTGCCTTCGAAGTGCATGAATTCGAGAAAATGCGGTTTGGATTTGGTGATATGAACCTCGCTGCCAAGCAGCTCGCGCAGCACTGGGGCGATCTCGTCCAAATATGCCGGATCATCGATGATGAGCATTTTCGGTGTTTTTTGCGCAATCAGCTTCTCGAAGTCCGGTTCGATATAGTAAGGCGTACGGTTCAGCTCACTGTAGTCTTTAAGCTTTTGATTTTCTTCCCGGGCATACAGCTTATCATCAATGTATACCTGAAGATGCAGATTACGCTCGATGCAGTATTCGAACAGCTTGTGGGCGGCATTTTTAGGAACATAACGTTCATAGAGTACTTTTTCATCCATCAGATTCTTGATCAGGGCACCCTGATACGTAATGATCGGCACGTTTAGTCCGGTCTGACGGGCGATTTTCTGGGCGGATGCATAAGCGCGGCCGGTGGCCAGCGTCACGACTACATCCTTCGCTACCGCTTGCTCCAAAGCCTGCTGCGTAGCAGGGGTTACTTCCTTGTCGTCGTTAATCAGCGTATCGTCAATGTCGATGGCAATCAGTTTGTACATGGTTGTCTCTCCCTTTTTTCTCTAAGTATGGTCATTCTATTGTACCGTACGCGGCGCAGATTTCAATTCGGCAAGGATCATACCCGTAAAGATACATATACAGCCGAGGCCTGCCGCGATCCCCAGTCTTTCTCCACCAAACCAGAGGCCGGTCAAAGCAGCGAATACCGGTTCCATTGCGAAAATAACGGCAACCCGGGATGGACTGGTGTATTTTTGGCAGACGGTTTGTATCCAGAACGCGAAAGCACTGGTCGGTCCGATGGACACAAGCAGCGCCCACAGCACCTCCGGCTGCGCAAGCCGATCCATGGTCTGAGCAATGGGGCCGATATCCTCGAACAGAAGCGAACCGATGCAGCTCAGAACGCCGACCACGGCCATTTGCAGCGCAGCCAGTGGCAGCGCGGGATATTTTGGCGCGAAAATTCCGGTATAAGCGATATGCAGGGCAAAAGCGATCGCGCATAGAAATACGAGGAAATCCCCTTTGTTAAAGACAAGCGCTGTGCCGGCAAAGGTTAGCAGATACAATCCGCAGGCGGCCAGAAGCGCGCTCAGCCAGGTAAACCTGGAGATCGGATGCTTCAGCAGAATCAACGCCAGAAAGGGCACCAGGACCACCGACAGTCCGGTGATAAAGCCAGTATTGGAGGTCGTGGTATACAGCAGGCCCACCGTTTGAAAAGCATAGCCCATAAATAAAAGGAGGCCCAGCAGGCAGGAATGAAGCAGCATCCGGCGGTTAATGGTACGCCACTGGCTGCGGTAAAGAATCGTGATGATCAGAGCCAGCAAAATAGCTGCACCTATGAAGCGGATACCGTTAAAAGCAAGCGGAGGCAGGACTCTGACCGCATGCTGTACGATTAAAAAAGTGCATCCCCACATCATGGCGACTATAAGCAGGCTGAGATCGGCAAGACGAGAGCGGTTCAATGAGGTCATTCCCTTCATGTTAAGCGAGGACTTTGCATAAATCTTGAAGCAAGTGACCAAATTGTATCGCAAATCCGGGAAGTGGACAAGGAATTATGCTGCAGCTGAACCTGACGTGTTAGCATAAACCTGCTATAATGTGGGTGAAACGGAGTTGATCATATGGCCAAGAAAAAAAGACAGGATTCGGCCGTGAAGCCGCAGGCGGCTGACAAGCCGGCAACGCTGAAGGATCTTCTGAGCAGCGATGTCCTGAATAAGCTGAAGCAGCAGTCGGAAGAGCTGAAGGCTGAGGAACAGCAGAAAAAGGATGCCCAACTGAAAAAAGCAGAGGAAGAGCGTAAAGCGGAGCAAAAACGCCGCGACAACGACTTTGAGTATTTGCTCGAGAACAGCGGCATGGACTGGAAAAAATACAAATAAACCCGTATTTCCGAAGCTGCCGAAAGGCGGCTTTTTTGCTGTCTTGGTTCATGGATGATCCATGATGCAAAAAAGAAACCGCCATTTGGTCTGCAGCAGGCAGCTGGCGGTTTCCTGCAATTGAACTTTAGGATGCATTGAGAATATAGCTGCTGAACTTCAGGAATTTGTCGAACTCCTCGCGCGTCAGATCCCTGACCTTGACCGTAGAATCATCGGCAATACTGTAACGGTAGAGCTTCATCTGATCCGAAGGATTTTCGCTGATATAGCTGACGGTTTGGCCATCCTTGCTCCACATGACGTAGGAGGTGCTGATCAAGCTTTGAACGCCTTCCGCCGGAGGCATAAAGGTGAGTTTCATCTGATCCGCATCATAAAGTCCCCAGGAGAGCTCGGAAATGAGACCGTAACTGAACGCCAGCACGTTGCCTTGAGGCGACCAGGAGAAGGTTGGGAGAATCTGGAGTCTGTTCTTGCCGTTTTTTTTCGAGCTGCTGATTCAGGGTGGAATAGGTTTCGTTTTTTAAATCGATGATGACGAGCGTGCTGGTCTCATGGTATTCGGCACTTAAGGCCAGGTAAGACTCATCAGCCGAAAGCGCAGCCATAGGGATGTTGTATGGTCTTGGATCGAGCTTGACCTCGATATGGTGATCCTTCTGATCCACGGTCAAGGAGGAGACCACTTGCGACGTTTCCGGTCTTTCCTGTTCGTTCGGTTTGCCGAGGGAAGCTTTGAGCGTCACGCTGCCTTGCTTCCATATAATATGGTTTTTATCGCTTTCTTTTTCAATGGGCTTATCGCTCGTGTAGTATTGGGACAAATCCATGGGATCTGCCGTGGCGGCAGGGCTGTCCTTTTCGTTATCCTTGGCGTTCGCTCCGGTTGTTTCCTTATCATCTTCGCTTGGTTTCGTATCGTTGTTATCTGAAGTGTTGTCGTTTGCTGATGTATCCGTCTTTGCGGTATCCGCGGGTTGATCTGCAGAAGATTTATCTCCGCTTCCGCATGCGGCAAGCGACAGCATCAGAACCAGCAGGACCGAAATGCCCGTCATTCGTTTCATGGTATGGCTCCTCTGTTTGATTTGGTTAATGATTAGACGACAGGGAGGCCGGATTAGTTTCTGAAAAATGATTATTCATTCTAAAATATGGATTATTGAACATGAAAAAGGACCATGATCGCCATGGCCCTCTCGCCTAAGGTAATGCTATTCTTCCAAAAATACCAGCCCGATAAAATCATCCATTTCGATGTTGCCGAAGTAATGCTTGATATTGATATCCGCCAGAGCCTCGCGAACCTCGGATTCCTCATAGCGCTTGCCGCGCAGCTTGTCCTCAATATCCGCTACATCGCCCACACCGAAAAAGTCGCCGTATATTTTAATATCCTGAATGCGCGCATCCTTGATGTCCATCCGGAGATCGATAATGCCGACAGGGAAACGTTTGGTATGCTTGACGTTGGACTCAGGGGACTGCCCGTAGTTCCATTCCCAGTTTTGGTAGCGTTCTTTGGAGATTTGATGGATCTTCTCCCAATCGGCTTCGGTCAGGTGATACTGTGGCACGTCCTTGGGATCCATGTTGAAAATGGCGCGGAGCAGCTCGGAGCGGAACTCCTCAATGGTCATTTTGCCATCCATCAGGTCACTGATATTAGCTACCCGGCTGCGGACAGACTTGGTGCTCTTTGATTTGAACTTCTCGGGATTCGCATTCAGGGAAGCTTGTACATCATCCAGATTAAGGTTGAACATCAGCGTGCCGTGGCTGAACATCCGGCCCCGGGTAGCAAACTGGGCATTTCCGGAGATTTTCTGTTCGCCGACCTGCAGATCATTGCGTCCGCTCAATTCGGCATTCACGCCCATGCCGTGCAGCGCATCGATGACCGGCTGGGTAAACTTCAGGAAGTTATGGAAGGACTGGCCGTCATCCTTGGTGATAAAGCTGAAATTCAGGTTGCCGAGATCATGATAGACCGCTCCACCGCCGGAAAGACGGCGCACGATTTGTATATTGTTATCCTTTACGTACTCTTGATTGATTTCTTCAATGGTATTCTGATGCTTGCCGATGATGATGGAAGGACGGTTGATGTAGAACAGCAGGTAGCTGTCTTCCTCCATAGGCAAATGCTTCAGGGTAAATTCCTCAATGGCCAGGTTGATGGCCGGATCTGTGATTCCTTGATTATCAATAAACAGCATGGCTTGATTCCTCCGTTTAAGGGCCTGTTTAATAGTGGGGTGGACATCTGTTTCTTCGTTCACTCTATACCATTGTAAACCAATCAATTGCAAGAAACAAAAAAGAATTTGGATTGACGGGGTCGAAAGGATGACGCAATAATGGAGTCAATCATGACCTTTGTCAAAAGACAGGAGGAAAAGCATTCATGCTTGAGAGATACGGACATGGCGGAGATTTGGAGAGTGCTGCCGAGGCATATGGCCGGAGCGGCTTTTTGGATTTTAGCGCCAATATCAATCCGCTGGGGCCGCCTCCCGGAGTGATGAAGCTGTTGGAGCAGGCATTGCCTTCAATCATACGATACCCGGATCCGGGGCATCGCGGGTTGAAGGAACAGCTCAGTGCCAAAATAAATCTCCGTCCGGATCAGCTGTGCATTGGTAATGGGGCGGCGGAGTGCATGGCATTAATATTACTTGGACTTCATCCCCGGAGGGTTGGGATTGTGGAGCCATGCTTTTCGGAATATAGGCAGTTGTCTGAACAGTTTGGTGCACAGGTCCAGTCGGTGTTTGGAACCCGTGAGCATGGCTGGAGGGCAGATGCTGCAGAGATAGAAGGACTGCTGAAGGCGGTGGACCTCCTGTTTCTTGGACAGCCCAACAATCCGAACGGGATTCAGTATGATCTGAACATTATGCGCTATTTGGCTGAGGAGGCCGAGCGCTGCGGTACATATCTGGTTGTGGACGAGGCCTTTATCGATTTTATTCCTGGAGAGAAAAGACAGACACTGCTGCCGGTGCTTGGACAATATCCACATACCATCCTGGTACGGTCCATGACGAAATTTTATGCGATTCCGGGACTTCGGCTTGGCTATGCGGCTGCACATCCTGATCTGGTGCAGGCCATGACGGGCAAGCAGGTGACCTGGAGTGTCAATGGGCTTGCCCTTCTGGCAGGAGAAGCATGCCTGAACAGTGGCGAAAGCTATGAACATGATACGATTGGACTGATTACGGAGCAGAGGCGATGGCTCACATTAGGCCTGCGGGAGCTGGGATGTGAGGTCAGCGAGGGTGAAGCCAATTTTCTGCTGGTCGGTCTACCGGCCCCATGGACTGCGGAGAGCATGCAGACAGAAATGGGCCGCAGGGGAGTGCTGATCCGCAGCTGTGCCATGTATCCCGGACTGGGAGAAGAATATATTCGGGTTGCGGTAAAAGCGCAGGAAGCCAACCAGCAGCTGCTAAAGGTTATGAACGAAGTCATTGGCTAATTTCTGATTAGATATAAGGGGGAAAATGAAGTGACAACACCATTTTTAGACGGAGAGAGAACGGAATACGCATCTGAAGTATGGCCCGGTCTTGTACTGAAGCAGGGGGAACGCCATCTGCTGCTGCAATCACCGTCGATGCTGGAAGCGATGGGAAGCGCGGTTCACGGCGGAGGGGTGACACGGCTCCGGAGAATGACCAACATTTATGTGGACCGCTTTTATGACTGCTCCGATCCGGTGCGTGATGTGATCGAGTGGCTGCGGGAATGGAGATATCCCATTGATACGACAGCGGGGCTATTAACCGCAGTACAGCTGCGGAATGCATCCGTGATGGAAGAGAAGAATGATGAGGCCGCTGTTTTTTGCTGCGTAACCTCGGGGACCTCCAACGCCGCAAGAGCGGGCTCGGAGCGGACAACATTTCCGGCGTACAGCCCGGGAACGGTCAACATTATGCTGCTCATTGATGCCAAACTGACTCAGGCTGCAATGGTCAATGCGGTGATGACAGCCGTGGAGGCCAAGGCGGCAGCCCTTGCCGATCTGAATGTGCGCGATGCGGAGAACGGTCAGGTGGCTACAGGCACAACCTCGGATGCGATCATCCTGGGGGTAAGCCAGAGCGCAGCCTGTCCGGTGGAGCATCAATATGCTGGAACGGCAACGCATCTCGGCGCAATGATTGGACGAACCGTATATGGTGCGGTGAAGGAGGGACTCATCACGGCATGGGCGGAGCAGAGCTAACGGCGATTGTGATATTGGCAGCAGCCTTTATTCTGGATCTGCTGATCGGCGATCCACGGTGGATCCCGCATCCGGTCATTGGCATGGGAAAAGCGATCAAAAAACTGGAGGCATGGATTCGCCGCAGCTTTCAGCCTGAAAATCTGAAAAGGGCAGGTGTCCTGCTTCCGGTGCTGGTGGCTGGAGGCTCGCTCGTCATCACATGGGCGCTGCTAAAGCTGCTCAGCCTGATTCATCCCTGGCTTGCCTGGGCTGCAGAAGTGGTGCTGATCGCCACGACGATCGCCGTCAAAGGACTGAAGGACGCGGGGCTGGAGGTATACCGTCATTTGAAAAAAGGTGATCTGCCGGCTGCCCGAAACAGTCTTGGCATGATTGTCGGACGGGAAACCTCCCAACTGGATGAGCCTGAAATAGTACGCGGGACGGTGGAAACGGTAGCTGAGAATATCGTGGATGCGGTGATTTCTCCGCTTTTGTATGCGCTGATCGGCGGGGCTCCACTAGCCATGGCATACCGTGCAGTGAACACGTTGGACTCGATGGTAGGCTACAAGAATGAAAAATTTATTCATCTCGGCTGGGCATCGGCAAGGCTCGACGATATCGCCAACTGGATTCCGGCGCGGCTGACGGCGCTTCTGCTTACGTTATCTGCGCTGATTCTCAGAATGGAATACAAACGCGCCTTCCGCATGGTACGCCGCGATGCAAGAAAGCATCCAAGCCCGAACAGCGGCTTTCCCGAATCGGCTGTTGCGGGTGCGCTGGGTATCCGGCTCGGGGGAACGAATGTGTATCATGGCGTTTCTTCGTTCCGGGCGTATATGGGCGACGCGACCAGACCCATGGAAGCCAGGGATATCCGGCTCACGAACCGGCTTCTGTTAACGGTTTCAGTATTGTTCGTCGTCCTTGCACTGCTAGTGGTTTGGGGAGTAGGGGGCACCTTATGGACATAAAGCGGATGGAGCTTGTACTCATGAGACATGGCTCCACCCTATGGAATGAACAGAAGCGATATTTGGGACACACGGATCTTAGCCTCACCCTTCAAGGCCGTGAGGAGATGATTTCTGCTCGGAGAAACTTAAAAGGAATGTCCTTTTGCAGCGTCTACTGCAGTGATCTTGCACGCTGCCGCGAAAGCTTACATGCAGTGCGCCCGGATCTTTCTGCAGGCGCCACATACGATAGTGCCTTACGTGAAATGGATTTTGGAGATTGGGAAGGACATACCTATGATCAGCTCAAGGATGTGGCCTTGTACCGGCAATGGCTGGATGATCCGCAGCATATTACGCCTCCGGAGGGTGAGGCTTGGGTATCGTTTGAACGAAGAATTGTAGCGTTTCTGGAATTTATGCTGAACTCAGCAGAACGGGAAAAGAAGCACAAATCCGCTTCACCAGCCTCCGTGCTTCTGGTGGCTCATGGCGGCGTAATCCGGCAAATCGTATCCCTCCTCATGCCCGGCAAGGGCTTTTGGGATATCCGAGTAGAGCCGGGCAATCTCCTCATTCTAACGATGGAACATAGAGGAGAGAGCTGGGCGGGCGTGGATCTTCGGATGATCTGACGTGGGCATGAAGGTTCCTCGTGAGGGGCAGCCACACATTAGTTCAAACATGCTGTTGTTATGAAATATGTCGTTGTAAGGATGTAGCATTTCACCTATAATCAGAAACTAGAGATGCATTGCCTGGACAATAAATGAATAATGATAACTGATGAGGTCCTGGAAAACGGCTGATGCCGCTTATTTCTTTCCGGGTGAAAAGGGAAGCCGGTGCAAATCCGGCACGGTCCCGCCACTGTAAAACAGGTATATCCCCATACGCCACTGTTCCGCCTGTAGGAGGAATGGGAAGGCCGGGATGATATTGCCAAGCCTGTAAGTCAGGAGACCTGCCTCATGAGAATAATGACGGTCCTTCGAGGAAAGGATTACGATCTAGCACTTTTGTACACTGCCGAATTCACGTGCAGATTGGTGGCACCGGTCTAACCGCGGCTGCTGCCTCAAAAGTCCGAGCAGACGTAATCCCTGGTTCTTGATACAAGAATCAGGGTTTTTTGTTGGGAAAGCTTATGCGCTCTTTTGGTATTTTTCACGCCGAAGGCTTGTTTTTCCTGTGATTATTCCGTCAAGCAGTATTCATGGTAATCCATACCGCCAGGCCTCTTTTGTGTCAACAAAAACAGAAACCATAAAGAGGAGAGAACCAGTACATGAACTTGAAATCGTCAGTAAAAAGATGGTCAACCGGCATTGCAGCGCTGCTGCTCGCATTATCGCTTGCGGCTTGCGGCAATGAATCCAAGGATAGCCAAGCGGCACAGCAGCCGGAAACTGCCAAACAGGAAACGACCCAGCCGGCCCAGACAGATAGTCTGAAAACCACATACCCATTAACCTTGCAGGATGCAACAGGACAATCCTTTACATTCAAGGAAGCTCCGAAGCATATCGTTTCGGTGTCCCCGGCTGAAACCGAGGCACTATTCGCGATTGGACTGAATGATGAAATCGTGGGTGTATCCGATTACGATGATTATCCGGAAACGGCAAAGTCCAAGGCTAAGATGGGCGGCATTATGAAGCCGAATGAGGAGGCAATTATTGCAGCCGAGCCGGATGTGGTATTTACAGGTATCTCGATGAGCGAGGATGCGGTGAAGAAGCTGCGTGATCTCAGCATCCCGATTTTCAAAACCGATCCGAAGACCGTGGACGATGTCATTAAGAATATGGAGACATACGGACAAATTACAGATCATCAGGCCGAGGCTAAAAAAGTCGTCGATCAGATGAAAGAGGAAGAGAGCAAGGTTGTAGAGGCTGTCAAATCTTTGACTGATGATCAGAAGAAAAAAGTGTATATCGAGTTTTCTCCAGGCTGGACCGTAGGTAAAGGTGAGTTCATGGACGAACTGATCAATCTTGCCGGTGGAATCAATGTGGCCGCAGATACTCAGGGCTGGAATGAAATCAGCGAAGAGAAGATTATTAAGGATAATCCTGATGTGATTTTGTTTGCTAAAAGCGTCATCGATGACAAAACCAAAAAGGGTCTGGGAGACATCATTAAGGGCCGCAGAGGCTGGGACCAGATTACAGCCGTGAAGAACGGGGCCGTTATCGGACTGGATGACAACCTGTTGAGCCGCCCAGGTCCGCGTGTAACTCAAGGTCTTCAGGAAGTCGCGAAAGCCATTTATCCGGAGCTGTTTAAATAATGAGCAAAAAACTGGCAGGTTACGGAGGGATTGGCATCGTACTGCTGCTGCTGACCCTGCTGATCTGTCTGGGGATCGGCTCGGTCGCACTGCCGATCAAGGATATTGCTCTCATTGTGCTTCACCGATTGCCTTGGATCGGAGATGCGATTCATCCGACATGGAATCCGTCCTTTGAGCAAATCATCATCAAGGTGCGGCTCCCCCGCGTGCTGCTAGGCATGCTGGTCGGTGCAGCCCTTGCGGTAGCGGGATCCGGATTTCAAGGGGTCCTGCGGAATCCGCTTGCCGATCCGTTTACGCTTGGGGTATCCTCCGGCTCGGCGGTCGGCGCGTCGCTTCTCATTTTTTTTGGTATGCAGTACTCGTTGATCGGGGCTTGGACGCTGCCTGCGGTGGCCTTTGTCACCGGTTCAGTGACATTATGGAGCGTTATGGCTCTAGCCCGTGAGGGAGGCAAAGTTCCAACGAACAGCCTGATTCTCTCAGGTGTTGTGATGCAGTCCTTTCTTGGGGCGATCGTTTCTTTTCTGACGGCGATGTCCAAGCAGACGGTCAATGAAATCTTATATTGGACAATGGGCAGCTTAAGCCTGCGTGGATGGTCGTATACGGCCATCCTTTTGCCGTATTTTCTGGTAGGATTCCTGCTCATCTGGAGCCGGGCACGTTCTCTTAACCTGCTGTCTCTCGGTGAGCGTCAGGCGGCACATCTGGGTGTGAATGTAGAGGGGCTTAAGATTGTTGTGCTTCTGGTCAGTACGCTGCTGACGGCTGCCGCCGTGTCAATGGCCGGGGTGATCGGCTTTGTAGGATTGGTCATCCCGCATGCGATCCGGCTGATAACGGGTCCCGACTACCGGTATATTGTTCCGCTTTCGGCAATCGGCGGTGGTATATTTATGGTGTGGGCAGATACGCTTGCGCGTTCCGTACTGGCCCCAACAGAGATTCCACTAGGCGTAGTGACTGCCTTCGTAGGCGCACCGTTCTTTGGCTATCTGCTGTACCGCAGCAAGAAGCAGCGAAGGGGGAGAAGCTCTTGATCGAGGTAAAGGGCGCAGGCAAACAGTTTGGGAGCATCTCCGCGCTGAATGGCCTGGATTGGACCATTGGCGAAGGCGAGTGGTGGGGCATCATAGGTCCGAACGGGAGCGGTAAATCAACGCTAATGCATCTGCTTTCGGGAGTTGAGCGGGTAAGTTCAGGTATGATTAACATCCGCGGCAGGAATGTCGCAGACTTTAGCCGCAAGCAGCTCTCGCGGATGATGGCCGTGCTTCAGCAGGAAGGAATCGCACCCGTTCATTATCCCGTGAGAGAAGTGCTTGAGATGGGGCGTTATCCGTATTTGGACTGGCTCGGACGCGACTCCAAGGAGGATGTGGATTCACTCCTCGAAGGTATTATGGATAAGCTGGAGCTGCATGAGCTCGCAGAACGCCCCCTTGATGAGCTGAGCGGCGGACAGCGGCAGCGTGTGGCTTTGGGACAGGTAATGGCCCAGGAGCCGCAAATTCTGCTGCTCGATGAACCGACAACCTTTCTCGATATCCGATATCAACAACAGTTCATGGAGCTGGTGGCCAATTGGCGGAGAGAAACGGGAATAACCGTTATTGCCGTATTGCATGATCTCAATTTGGCTGCGTTATACTGCGACAAGCTGCTTGTTCTGCGTGACGGAAGAGAGGTTGGCATGGGCACACCTGAGGAAATGCTGACGGCGGATCGCATCCGATCCGTCTATGAGGTGGAGCCTGTCGTCGTTGCCCATCCCGCAAGCGGCGTGCCGCAGGTGCTTTTATCCAGGCAGACTCTGTAGATTAGATATTCTGTAGATATATAATGAAATGATTGACCTTGGGAGGAAAACATATGAACTCATTTTTAGAACAATATGTTAAAGGGATCACGGGCCTCGACATTGAGGCTTCCCGCGCGGAAGCAGCACATATCGGTAATTTGACGGTTCCTCCCGGTGCCCTTGGGAAGCTGGAATCACTCGCTGTGCAGATGGCAGGAATAACGGGAGAAATCAAGCCTTCCTTTGAGAAAAGGGAAGTTATCGTCATGGCTGCAGACCACGGTGTATGTGAAGAAGGGATCAGTGCATTTCCGCAGGAAGTCACAACGCAAATGATCTTTAACTTCCTGTCCGGCGGTGCGGCGGTCAATGTGCTGGCAAGACAAGCCGGAGCTGAAGTGGTGTGTGTGGATATCGGCGTAAATAATGATATTTCGCATCCGAATCTGGTCTCCCGCAAGGTTCGTTTCGGTACAGCCAATATGGCCAAAGGACCGGCAATGACACGTGAGGAAGCAGAAAGCTCCATTGAGACCGGCATCCGGGTTGTAGAGGAAGCGGTAAAGCGCGGCGTTCGTATTTTTGTAACCGGGGAGATGGGCATCGGCAATACGACGGCCAGCGCGGCAGTGATGTGCGCCCTGACCAATACGAAGCCCAGCGAAGCAGCCGGACGCGGCACAGGTCTCGATGATGAGCGCCTGAAGCATAAAATCGCCGTGATTGAAAAATCACTAAATCTCAATGCGCCGGATGCAGCAGATCCCATCGACGTGCTGTCCAAGGTCGGAGGGCTCGAAATCGGCGGCCTGACAGGAGTCATTCTGGGTGCCGCAGCAAACCGTTGTCCTGTCGTTATTGACGGATTTATTTCTAGTGCAGCAGCACTTCTGGCGCGGGCTATTTCTCCGGAGGTTGCCGCGTATATGGTGGCATCCCATGCTTCTCACGAGCAGGGACATCGTTTGCTGCTGCAGGCGCTGGATCTGCGCCCGGGACTGGATTTGGATATGCGTATTGGTGAAGGAACCGGCGGGGTGCTCGGGCTGACGCTGATTGATGCAGCATGCCGAATCGTCAGCGAAATGGCCACCTTTGAGAGCGCAGGGATTTCCGGAAGCGAAGCGCCGGAGCAGCTATGAGTATTCTGGTGACAGGCGGAGCCAGGAGCGGGAAGAGCTCCTTTGCGGAGCGGTGGATCATGGCGCATACGGATCAGGCGGTATATGTGGCGACAGCCCAGGCCTTTGATCAGGAGATGAAGGAACGGATCGCCCTGCATCAGGAGCAGCGGAATCAGACCGACTTTACCTGGCGAACGGTAGAAGAACCGCTGCATCTCTCTGAATTGCTTCAGTCCTGGCATTCGAGGTCGGAAGCACCAGCAGTGCTGGTGGACTGTCTGACCTTGTGGCTGTCCAATGTAATTTTAGCGGTTGAAGGGCAGCAAGACATGGAGCTTCGTATTCGTGAAGAAGTCGATACCCTGGTGGAGCAGATCAAGGCTTACCCAGGACCCCTTGTACTCGTGACTAACGAGGTCGGAGACGGTATTGTGCCGGAGTATGCCCTCGGCAGGTTGTTCAGGGACTACGCAGGTATATTGAATCAATTGGTGGCA
Organism: Paenibacillus dokdonensis; assembly: GCF_004916975.1. Lineage (GTDB taxonomy): Bacteria > Bacillota > Bacilli > Paenibacillales > Paenibacillaceae > Paenibacillus_AQ > Paenibacillus_AQ dokdonensis. Next base: position 322,111 of record NZ_STGQ01000001.1, read on the forward strand.
TGCGTATGCGACCAGGTGTTTCTCGTGACCGTCGGCATACCCGTGGAGCTGAAGAGCAGGGAGTACCGGCTATGAACAAGGGAACGCAGGCGCTGGCAGCCGCTTTTCAATTTCTATCCCGATTTCCTGTGAAAGCGCAGCTGGATTATACGCCGGAGCTTTTCCGGCAAAGCACGCGTTTCTACCCGTTGGTTGGTGCTGCGATTGGCGCGGTTGTTTGGTGCTTCGCTGCTGCGGTGTCTTACCTGCTGCCGCCGCTGCCTGCGGCGGTACTGATTCTTGCGCTGTGGGTCGCCCTGACAGGCGGGCTGCATCTGGACGGCTGGATGGATACCGCGGATGGACTGCTGAGCTATAGATCGCGTGAGCAGATGCTGGAGATTATGAAGGACAGTCGTGTTGGTGCAATGGGGGTGCTCGCCTGCGTGCTGCTCCTGCTGCTCAAGACATCGCTGATTTATTCTCTGCTGACCGGCGGCTGGCCTCCCTTGATGATTTTACTGCCTCCTATATGGAGCCGTTGGTTCATGGTTCATGCGATGGCATCCTGGCCGATGGCACGGGGCAAGGAAGGCCTGGCCGGAAAGAACTTTAACGGTATGGAGAAGCGTCACAGCTTGCTGGCGGTGCCGGGTGCAGCACTCTTGACCAGCATAATAGCCGCATTATTTCCATGGCTACGAATCGGGGATTTTACATTCCTGCAGGCGGGCTTGTCCTGGCTGGTGCTTCCGGTAGCCGCATGGGCTGTGGGAACATGGGCCGCACGGCGGATGACCAGAAAGCTCGGCGGCCTGACCGGAGATACCTACGGCGCACTGAATGAGGGGATCGAAACCGTACTTCTGCTCGTTCTTGTAATCATTCAATATCGCTTGTAAGTAGAGGAGGAACAGCCATCATGAAAAAGAAAGAAAACAGGAGCGCCGGAAGTGCGGCTGTGCTGATGCTTCAGGGAACGGCCTCGGATGTAGGCAAAAGCGTCATTACAGCCGCGCTTTGCCGTATCTTCATGCAGGACGGCTTCCGGACGGCTCCCTTCAAATCACAAAATATGGCGCTGAATTCTTATGTCACGGCTGACGGTAAAGAGATAGGGCGGGCTCAGGGCATGCAGGCAGAGGCTTGCGGAATTGAAGCAACCACCGATATGAACCCCATCCTGATCAAGCCGACGCATGATATGCATTCCCAGATCGTGGTTCACGGGCGTCCTCTGGCGAATATGAGTGCAGCGGATTACCGGAGCAAATATCTTCCGACAGCCAAGGATACAGTGATGGCAGCGCTCGAACGGCTTCGCTCCGAATATGAAATTGTCGTGATGGAAGGCGCGGGAAGTCCCGCGGAAATCAACCTGAAGGACAGGGATATCGTCAACATGAATCTGGCCGGCTGGGCGGATGCACCCGTCGTACTGGTGGCGGACATCGACCGCGGCGGCGTATTCGCTTTTCTGGTAGGAACCCTGGAGCTGCTGGAGCCGCATGAGCGTGAGCGAGTAAAGGGATTCATTATCAATAAATTCCGCGGGGATTTGTCACTGCTGCAGCCGGGGCTGGACTGGCTTGAACAGCGGACAGGCATTCCGGTTCTGGGTGTGCTGCCGTACATCCATGATATCCGCCTCGAAGCGGAGGACTCGGTTGTATTAGACAACCGGACAGGGATTGGACGAACGGCAGAATCCGCTGTAATCGATATTGCCGTGATCCGCAGCCCGCGTATCTCGAACTTTACGGATGTCGATCCGCTGCTGGAGGAGCCCGGCGTTTCTGTACGTTTCGTGAGCAGATCCGCCGAGCTTGGGAATCCGGATGTGATCATTCTGCCCGGCACCAAAAATACGATCGGAGATCTTGCATACATCAGGAATCAAGGATTCGAGGCAGCGATCACGCATGCGATGCAGTCCGTCGGAACACAGCTGATCGGTATTTGCGGCGGATACCAGATGCTTGGCCGGAGGCTCAGTGATCCTCATGGCCTCGAGAGCTCTGATACGGAGGAAATGGAGGGACTTGGGTACCTCCCGATCACGACGATTTTTGCCGAGGAAAAGAGAACGGTGCGCGTCAGTGGTACACTGTTGGCGGAGTCTCCGTTAAGTCTGGGAGGCTTGGATCGCAGCATTTCTGTGCCTGTAGAAGGCTATGAGATTCATATGGGAAGCACGCAAGTACTTGATGACTCGGGAGCTAGCGTATCTTCGTTGTTTCAGATTCAGGAGGCTGGTGGCGAGCTCAAAGCGGAGGGCTGCGGAGCAAAAGACGGGCGTGTATGGGGAACGTATTTACATGGTGTTTTTCATAATGATGAGTTCCGCAGAGGCTGGCTTAATGCTATTCGGGAGGCCAAAGGAATGCCCCAGGAAGACAGCACCTTCTCGGTCAAAGAGCTGAAAGAGAAGGAATTTGACCGTGTGGCATCATCAGTACGGCAGCATCTCCGGCTGGACGAAATTTACAAGCTGCTCGAAATGCGCATTGAATAGGTTATAATTTCATAAAAACGGGTAAAAAGTGAATAGAAGCCATCCATAAGTGATTCAAGGGATGGCTTCTTTTTTTAGATTCGGAATGTATGGTTTTTTCGTTTGTTATTCAATTTTATTCCAAAAATATACTCTCAAAATTAATCCTATCCAAATACTATGAATTATGCTAATATGAAAAAAAAACTTATTTCGACATATTTTCAACGGCAATCCGCGTTTAGCAGAAGCTTTTCTGGAAAGAACAGTTTCACAGCCGATATGTGAAGCTTGACTATTTCCAAGGATTAAATTCACTTCCGGCAACATAATTTTAAATCAGGTCATGCGGACATCCGATCGGCTGCGACTGGATGATCTGCACAAGCCTTACAATAAAGGGGTGCAAAAAAGAACATGAATACATTATGGGTTATTGTCAATGTGATCGTCATGCTGGCTCTCATCGGTTTGCTGCTCTGGATGCAGAAAAAGCATGTATCGTTCACGAAACGCGTTTTTGCCGGACTTGGACTCGGCGTCGTGTTTGGTGTTATTTTACAGTTGATCTTCGGCGTTGATTCCGCCGTCATTTCCAAGTCAACGGACTGGTTCAACCTGGCGGGCTACGGTTATGTCGGCTTGCTGCAAATGGTGGTTATTCCACTGATTATGGTTTCGATCATTTCCGCGATTATGAACTTGAAGGGCAGACAGAATCTCGGCAAAATGAGTGCATCGATTATCGCCGTGCTGCTGATTACTGTAGCTATCGCTGCCGCAGTGAGTATCGCGACCAGCATCAGCTTTAACCTGAAAGCCATTGATATCAAAGCGGGTGACCGTGAAACACAGCAAGGACAAAAGCTGGAGCAGAAGCTCGGTGATGTCCAGGACAAAACGATTCCACAACAGATTCTGGAATTTGTACCGACCAATCCGTTTGCGGATATGACAGGCGCGCGTCGTTCTTCCACGCTGGCTGTCGTTATTTTCTCCGCATTCATTGGCGTTGCCGTACTTGGCATTGACCGCAAAAAACCGGAACAGGCTGCAACCTTCCGTAAATTGGTCGAAGCGGTCTACGCCGTTGTACTCAGGATCGTTACGCTCGTGCTGAGGCTGACACCATACGGTATCCTGGCCTTGATCACGAAGACGGTGGCGACCACCAATGTCGATGAGATCCTGAAGCTGATCAAATTCGTGGGTGCATCGTACGTTGCCTTGATTGTTATGTTTATCATTCATTTGATTATCATTGCTCTCTTCGGATTCAATCCGATCCAATATGTGAGAAAAGTATTCCCGACTCTGACCTTTGCGTTCACTTCCCGTTCCAGTGCGGCAACGATCCCGCTGAACGTGGAGACGCAAACGAAGAAGCTTGGCGTATCCGAAGGGATTGCCAACCTGTCAGCTACCTTCGGCGCTACGATCGGACAGAACGGCTGCGCGGGTATTTATCCGGCTATGCTTGCCTGCATGATCGCACCAACGGTTGGTATTGATCCGCTGAGCTGGGGCTTTATCGTGAAGCTGATCCTGATCGTGGTTATCAGCTCCTTCGGAGTAGCCGGTGTAGGCGGCGGGGCGACTTTCGCTTCCCTGATCGTACTCTCTACGATGAACCTTCCGGTAGCACTTGCCGGTCTCCTGATCTCGGTTGAACCGCTGATCGATATGGGCCGTACGGCGCTGAACGTCAACGACTCGATGGTGGCAGGGCTTGTATCCAGTAAGGTTTTGAAAGAAAACGACCACGATGTCTTCAATAACAATGTGGATCTGGATAATGCCGTTCAAGCCTAAGAAGAATTGAATAAGACGGAAGTTTTCTTCATTAAAAGATAGAAAGCAGAGCCTCGGCAGGATGCCGGGGCTCTTTTTCTGTTCAGCCCTAGTTGGCAATATATGCAGTCCAGAAAAAAATCGTAGCCACAGGAAAGAGATTATGTTACATTAGATCATGTTTTTCAAGCGGCAAAGCCTGTCTTGGACACCGCGGTTCGTAACCATCCCGCGTAATCAAAACTAGGAGGAAGTCATCATGTTCAATTTACTATGGGGTATCGTTTACGTACTCGTGAATTTTTCACTGTATTTGCTGTGCTACCGTCTGTTCGGCAAAAAGGGGTTGTATGCCTGGATCGGGGTGGCGACCGTTGTTGCCAACATTCAGGTGACCAAAACCATTGATATTTTCGGCATCGCCATGACGCTCGGCAATACGATGTATGTCAGCCTGTATATGACAAGCGACCTGCTGAACGAGAAATACGGCAGGAAGGAAGCGCAGAAGGCAGTCTGGTTCGGTTTTTTCACTTTGATTATGACCACGGTACTCATGCAAATGGCTTTGTACTTCTCGCCGCTGGGCGGAAGTGATGATGAGATTCAGAAGGCATTGCAGAATATATTCGGCCTGATGCCGCGGCTTGCGCTGGGAAGTCTGACCGCATATTTTGTCAGCCAGTTCCTGGATGTGAAGCTGTACACCTGGATCCGAAAGTTCTACGGCAAACGTAATCAGTTCTGGATCCGAAACAACGGCAGTACGATGATCAGCTCGCTGGTGGATACGCTCATTTTTTGCGTTATCGCTTTTGCGGGAAGAGAAGGCTTTACTTTGACCATCTGGATGGAAGTTTTCGTGACGACGTATATTATCAAATTCGTGCTCACAGCGGTAGGTACACCGTTCCTATACATTGCACGCGACTTCAAATTTGCCGATGAGGATAAGGAATAGATGGTTTGACTCATTCATCATAAGTTTGCAATAAAAAACCGGAGGCAGCATCCCCGTAACAGGATGAAGCTTCCGGTTTTTTGATGGTTTAGGCAGTCAATACGACCATCAGCCTTCGAGCGTGATCAGCTCTTTCGGGTAGGAGGTCAGCACCTCGACGCCGTTTTCCGTTACGAAAATATCGTCCTCGATCCGTACGCCGCCAAGTCCCGCCACATAGACCCCCGGCTCGACGGTAAATACCATGCCCGGCTGAACCAGGTCGGTATTGTTGCCGTGAACGGAAGGATATTCATGCACGTCCATGCCGAGTCCATGACCCAGGCGGTGGAGGAAATAAGGGCCGTAGCCGGCTTTTTCAATCGCAGCGCGGGCTGCTTGATCGACCGAGGCAAGCGTTACACCAGGCTTGATGGCCTGAATACCCTGCAGATTGGCTTCCAGTACGGCGTTGTAAATGTTCTTCTGTTCAGGTGAAATCTCACCCACCGCAAAGGTGCGGGTAATATCGGAGGCATAACCGTCCGCATATACCCCCATGTCGAACATCAGCAGGTCACCATGCTGGATCTTACGGTCACCCGGCGTACCGTGCGGCAACGCGGTTTTAGGTCCGGATAATACCATCGTATCGAAGGAAGGACCCTGCGCACCGAGTTTCTTCATTAAATATTCCAGCTCGGCGACGATTTCAATTTCGGTTACGCCTACTTTTACTCTTTTCAGTCCTTGACGCAGTACTTCTTCGATGAGCTCCATCGCATGCTTCATGCGTTTGATCTCTTCCGGAGATTTGTTGACACGCATGCTGCGCAGCAGCGGGCCGATATCGGCGTATTGCTTAGCCGGTACAGATTCCACGAGCTCCTCATAACGCGCCACGGTGAGCTGCTCTTTTTCAATGCCGAGGGTGCCGATGCTTCCCTTAAACTGCTGTTGCAGCAACAGGTACGGATTATCTGTATCGCTATGGGTTACGATCTTTTGTACGCTGGATGCGGCCGCGGCAGCCTCGGCGTCAAGTGCGGGCACGATCAGAAGCGGCTCTTCGCCGCGGACCAGCAGCAGCCCGAGAAAACGTTCATGCGGATTGCTCGCAAATCCGGTTAAATAATACACATGCTTGGGATCGGTAACGAGCAGGCTGTACAGTCCCTTTTCATTCATGGATTGTTCCAATTGTTCCATACGGATACTCATATTCAGGTCTTCCTTTCTAGGCAAGGTCTCTCGTTCATACATTGATTATAGCATTCCAACTCTGTGAGCCTGAATGGGATTTGAAATTTATCTTAAGCCTGTTCAAGAATGCGAATGAGCTCGGCAATGCGCGCGGATGGTTCATGATCATATAAACCGCCGTGGTAGCAGAACACTTTTTCCAGCGGTAGATCCGCTAGCTTATGCAGGCTCCGTACGGCTTCATTCATATCCGGGGTAAAAGCTTCCGCCGGACCGACCAGCTCGCCGTCAACGACACGCAATTCGTCCGCAGCCAGAAGCAGCTTTTCCTGGGGCAGGTACAGGCAGATATGTCCGGGTGTATGCCCTGGCGTATGGATGACGCGCATTCCCCCGTGAAGTTCAAACATTTCTCCATCCTTGATTTCGCGGTTGATGCGAATGGAAGGCAGTAGGTTAAAAAACGAGTGAAGCGCTGTCCGGGCAGCTTCAGGCATTTGAGAGAGCCGTTCATCTGTCATTTTAATCATACGCTTCTCCCCGGTGATGTAGGGAATATCGTCGGCATGCGCCCAGACCTCGATGTCCGGGTATGCCGCCGTTAATGCGGCCAGATTGCCGATATGGTCGATATCCTGATGCGTCACGATAATCCGTCTGATATCCGAAAGCTGAAGTCCGATTTCCTGCACGGCTTTCGTAATTTGGTCCATTTGTCCGATGTTGCCGGTGTCCACCAGCGTTGCCCCGTTCTCATCCCACAACAGTACAGGCTGATATGCAGGCTCGGCAGAGCCAGGCTGCGCAAACAATTCTATAGAAGCGATTCGTTGTCCAAGTTTCATATATTCCCGGATGATAATCCGGTGCACCTCCTTGGGGATTATGTTCCTTCTTATTATAATGCTGCAGACTGGAAAAATAAAAAAACACCAGTGTGCATTTAATGCAGACAGGTGTTTAGTGTGCAAATGGGGTGGGGCAACGTTTGAGCTCGTCGGAAATAGGGATATAACGCCGCGTGAAGCATGCCCTTTAAACATGTCCTATTGTCCAATGCTGCTGTGATAGACGATCTCTCCACCATAATGACCGGTATAATAAATGAGTATAAGCCCGGCTAAGGAAATGATCAGCAGCAGAGGGGCAATCCAGCGAATCCCTGCTGCAAAATGTTTCTTTATCCAAGGCAGCCGAACCAGCACTTTTATAGCAAGCAGGACTCCAAAGACCACGAGGGTAAAGAAAGCAATATTTTCGTGTTTGTGAATCATGGCTCCAGTTGCACCGAATGCGGTCTTGGCATAATCTTCTCCGCCATCACCCGTCATGTAGGCTGCGATACCGCTGATGAATCCCAGCCCCAAAAGGGCGTTTGCAGGCCAATCAAACAGCCGTGGTCGCCAAAGGGCAAGGATCTGTACAATAGCTGCCAGAAACAATAACACGATTGGGAAATGAACGATCAGGGGATGCAGCGGTGTACTCATTTGGTTTCCTCCTTATATCAAATAAGTTTTGTCAAAACGATCATAATGGGATGAGATTAAAATACGCTGAGAAAACATGAAGATGAACATGGAAATATTAACGATTGATTTCTTAACTCTGAAATGTTTAAGTACAAGTAAGAATACTATGGACCGTATCATGATCATAGGGATGCCGGCATAACATATGCAAAATGTAGGATAGGATGAAAACCGATGGATAAGATTGTGGTAGTGACCGGAGCCAATTCGGGCATGGGGCTGGCTTCTACGGTAGCGCTCGCCAAGCAGGGAGCAGAAGTCGTTATGGTGTGCCGCAGTGAACAACGTGGACAGGCGGCTCTGGCAGAGGCCATCCGGCAAAGCGGCTCGGAACGGATTCATCTAATGCTTTGCGATTTAGGCAGGCTGTCCAGCATTCGGGCGTTTGCGCTGGCCTTTACGGAGCGTTATTCCAGGCTGGATGTGCTGCTCAACAATGCGGGCGTCGTGATGATCAAACGACAGGAGACGGCTGACGGCTTCGAAATGGATCTGGGTGTGAATCATCTGGGCCATTTTCTACTGACGAATCTGCTGCTTGATGCTTTGCGGGCTTCCAGTCAAGGTAGAGTGGTGACGGTGGCTTCCGGTGCCTATAAGGCTGGCAAAATTCACTTCGACGATCCTTTCCTGAAGCATGGATTCAATCCGGCCAAAGCGTATGCGCAGTCCAAGCTGGCGAATATTCTGTTCACGCGGGAGCTGGCCTCGCGCCTGGCAGGCACGAATGTAACCGCGAACTGCGTTCATCCGGGGGCTGTAGGCACACAAATCGGGGTGAACCGTGACACCGGTTTTGGCAAAACGGTACTGGCGATGCTGAAGCCTTTCTTTTTGTCCCCTGAGCAGGGAGCGGACACGGCGGTGTATCTGGCTTCGGCATCCGAGCTTGCGAAGGTCAGCGGGCAGTATTTTTATAAGAGGAAGCAGCAGAAACTTTCGTCCAAAGCAGAAAGCAAAGAGAATGCGAAGCGGCTGTGGGAATGGAGCTGCGAGCAGGTGGGATTTAATGAAGCATGATTCCAGATGGCGCATCCGGCATTCTTCCTATAAAATAAAAACAAAACCAATCGGATACCTGCAGGAGGAATGAATACATCATGAAACTGGACAACTATACGATCGAAAATGCACAAGCAGCAGATCTGCCTGCCATCGTTGATATTTATAACACAACTGTCGCCGGACGAAAGGTAACCGCGGATCTGGAGCCAGTGACTGTGGAGAGCCGCCAGCGCTGGTTTGAAGAGCATAACAATCATCACCGTCCGCTGTGGGTTATGAAGTCGGAGGGAGAAACGTTGGCCTGGTTGAGCTTTCAATCCTTTTACGGACGCGCTGCATACAATGGGACAGCTGAAATTAGCATCTATGTATCTGAAGCCTGCCGCGGCAAGGGCGTGGGCGGTATTTTGCTGGAAAAGGCATTTGAAGCCTGTCCGAGTCTAGAAATTAAGCGTTTGGTCGGCTTTGTCTTTGGTCACAATGATCCGAGTCTAAAGCTGCTGCGGAAGTATGGTTTTGAGGATTGGGGCTTCCTGCCGGGCGTGGCTGAGCTGGATGGAATTGAGCGTGATCTCGTTATTGTGGGCAAAAAGATAGGGGATTCGGAGTAAGAGATTTAAGGGAAAGACTCTAGCAATAGTTTAAATCATACGGATATGGAACGGAGATAAAGTCAACTCAAGGTGGTCTGTAACAGGCCGCGCAAGGGTTGGCTTTTTATATGGGAAATGCAGTTTGGAAAAAGAAGATACCAAATTCATGAAAAAATGTATTTACATGAACAGACAAGCGCTGGCATACTATATTCAATCGGAATAATTCCGGGGTGAGTTACTGAAGTAGAACTAATCAAGAATACATAGGAGGAATATAATGATGAAGCGATTCAAACTGGGACTGGCCGCGGCGTTGTCCCTGCTTTTGGTGCTGCTCGCGGGCTGTCAGGCTGTTGGCGGCGTGGATGTTAGTAAGGCAGCTCTTGGCACGCTGGATGTAAAGTCATCCATGTCCAAGCAGACCCTGTCCCTGCAGTTGGTTCCAGCAGAGGGTAATTTGAAGGAAGAGGACCGGAAGGCTATCGAGATGTTCAATTCCTTTTCTGTGACGATCGATCAGGCCATCATGCAGGATACCAATCATGCGTCGATGGAAGGTACAGTTCAGCTTAAGGGCAAGAAGCTTCCATTCCATCTGTCTATGGACAAGAAGGCGTTGACCCTGTCGATTGCTGGCATGACGCAGCCCGTGTCCGTTCCGCTTGAGCTCGAAAACTTGGATCTTGGTTTGATAGGTCCCAATATGACGAATGAAAGCCTGATTCAAACATACAAGGATGTGTTGGGATTCCTGCTCAAGCATACACCGAATCCGTCATCCATTTCAGTTACACCAGTAACCGATAAAGTGAACGGAGAGTCGCTTTCCCTGCAAAAGCTGCATATCGACATCCGCGGAGATGAGCTTGTGGGCTTGGCCAAAGGCTTCCTGACGAGCCTATCCAAGGATAAAGAAGGCGTGAAGCAGCTGATCAGCAGCTTGTACGACACGTATTATCCGATTTTTGAAGCTTATGCCGGAGCTCCAGAAGAAGCTACAGCTACTCCAGACGCTGCAGAGAAAGAGAAAAACATTAATGATGCAGTAGATCAGCTGATGGGCATGCTGGATGAGCTGCTTCCCGATTACGACAAGAATGTAGATGAGCTGCTTGGGGAAACGCCTGAACTTAGTGAGATTTTGGGCAAAAACACCGTGCTTTCTCTCGATTTCTTGCTCGACAGCAAACTGAATATCCGCAAGCAAAACATGGACCTGACCGTGCAGCTTCCAGCTAGCGAAGATCTGCCGATCAAACAGGTCAAGGTTCATTCCGAATCGGAAACCTGGAAAGTTAACGAGCCGGTTACAATTCATGCGGTGGACACTTCCAAAGGAATCTGGGATGTGAATCCGATTGAAGCAACACCAGGCGAGGTACTGCGTCATCTGGACCGTCAGTCCGACCTGTATCTTTTGCTGAAGGATGATATGAATATTACCCGCAAATCCTTCACGATGTATACGGACGAAGATCCTAGCGTACTGTATGACGCCGGATATGAGCCGGTAATTGTGAACAATATCATGATGGTACCGGTGAAATATGTAGCCGATGAGCTCGACGCCCAGCTGCTGTGGGATCAGGCAACGAAGCAAATGACGCTGACCGATGACCTGACGGGCTCCAAAATCGTCCTGAAAATAGGCTCGAAGCAGGCGTCCATCGACGGAGTAAGCGAAACACTGACCCAGCCGGTGCAAAATATTGACGGCTACGCCTACGTACCTATGCGTTTCATTACCAAAGCGCTTGGTGCGCAAGGATATTGGGATGCCAAAGAGCAAATCGTAACGATTGAAAGAAACTAAATAGGAAGCGCGATGTTTCCGCAAGAATGGGAGACGGTCGAGAGACCGTCTCTTTTTTATTTGGTAGAATGGGGTGAAGAGTTATGGAGGAACGATCGACTTCTTAGGATCCTAGCACGGAAACGTTAGATGAAATACACTTTAGAGTGATTTAAATCGAGGGACTTGAAATATGAGAATTCCATGGTATTATGAATGCAAATGAGTCAGGACTCTTCAATGGAGTCCTGACTCATATTTTTATTTAGGAGATGATTATTAAATGAAAACCATGGTTATTGCAATAAGCGGCTACTCCGGGGCAGGTAAAAGTACGGTAGTGTCACGTTTATCAAGGACATTTAATTGCGCAGCCCTTTTTTTTGATGACTATGCATCACGAAAGGATTTTCCAAATGATTTAGCCTCGTGGTTAAGAGACGGAGGAGATCCCAATGATATTACGACTCCATTATTCTACAACCACCTAATAAAATTAATAAGTGGTCAACCAATTGAATTAGTTAAAAGAAATGGTTGGGCGGAAGAATACGGAATAATTCATACGGAAGGAGAAATACAGATCATAATGCCTAGCCCGTTGATAATCGTTGAAGAACCATTTGGAAGAGAACGACAGGAATTGAAGCATCTAATTGATTTTGTAATTTACCTAGATATTGAGCCTGAAATAGCTCTTGGTAGAAGGATACATGATTTAATTCAATATTTAAGAAATGATTCAGAAGTTTTAGTAAACTTGCTGGATCATTTTTTATTTGATTACCTATATCAGGGAGTCAAGGACATGTACAGTGAAATCGGAAAGAGAGTAAAAGCTAACTCAAATTTAATCATAAATGCAAATAGAAATATTGATGATATCGTCTTAGAGATATCTGAATTGATTAGAAGAAAGAAAGGACTTTAATGGTATAATCAGGAAAGAGAAATCGGCGAAAATGATAAGGAGCAGAAAACATGAAATGCCCTCACTGTAACAACGAATTAAATGAACTTCCTTTATGTTACGGAATTGAAGCACCCTATTATTTTTACACTGTACCAGAGGAGAAAAGAACAGAATTAATTAGAGATTTTTGTGTAATTGATGAACAACATTTTTTTATTAGAGGACATATTGAAATACCAATAATTGATAATAAAGAGAAGTTTATATGGAGTGTTTGGGTTACACTTAGCGAAGAAAACTTTTTGAAATCTAATGAATTATTGCATGTTGAAGGAAGGGAGCATGAAAAACCTTATTTTGGATGGCTATCGACTGAACTTTCTTTCAATATATCCATTAACTACATTATCGCTAAAGACAATGGTACATACGCAAGAAGTTGGTGCTGTTCCGTTAATAGAATTAGAACAAACGAATCATCCACTTGCGGTTGAACAAAGAGAAGGAATTACAATGGAGAGAGTTAAAGAAATTGCTCATTTAATAAATCATAGTCAGTAATAAGAAGGATTTGAAAGTATAGTCGAAGAAGCCAGCAACATCTTATAACGAAATATTCACGCTGTGGTCAAGCATCTCAAGAAGACAGTAACTACGCATAACTCCATATTTACATCAGAGTTCGCCCTCGGTCCGGCCGGATTCGGAGTGGCAGCTCAGTAGCGAGGAAGTGGTTTCAGTCGGTAGGACGTCGAAAAATACAATAACGTTATCCGAAATAACCGAAAGATTAATCGAAAAGTGAGGTACAAGGATGAGTTATAGATCTATTCTCATAGACCAATTAAACGCTTGTTATAACGATAAGAGTTGGTTCATTCCGCTCCATGAAATTTTGAAAGATTTAAATGCTACACAAGCTGCATGGGAGAATGATAGTGAACAATCAATTTGGTCGATCGTGAATCATCTCATATTTTGGAATGAGAAGTGGCTTGAGAGATATAACGTCGAACAATTTGAATTAGAAAGTTCAATAAACAATGATGATACTTTTTACGTGAATCCACATACAATAAATGATTTTGAGTGGAAGAAGACCTTACAGAGACTTGAAACAATCTTTAAAAATTGGAATAAGGCACTTGAGGAAAGCGAAGATCTCAAACTTATAAAAGAAATTCCCTCGTATTTCAATGCTCCTTGGTGGGGAGTCGTATCAAATTTATGTATTCATAATGCATATCATATTGGTCAGATAATGCTGCTCAAAAAACGATTGTTAAGTATAGGTTAAAAAATGATTGTAGGTATTTCAGAGGAGTCAGTTACTTCGGATAACACAGCATTCCTACTTCGGGTATTCGCCATTGATCACGAGGAAGAACGTGTAATACGGCAGAAGTTCGGATGACTATCAAAGTTCACAATTATCAACAAATGAAGAGCTGAGATCAAGAAAATGTCGGCAATTCATGAAGACAGGTACGTCATGTAACATATTTGCGCATAATGAATGAAGATGATCAATAGCAAATTTGTACACGAGGAGATAAATCCATGATAAAAAACCAATTACTAAGAATGGACAATGTCGGTATCGTTGTAGAATCCCTTGATAACGCAATCTCTTTCTTCGAGGAGATTGGCTTGAACCTCGAAGGGCGAGCCAATGTTGAAGGTGAATGGGCTGGTCGCGTAACCGGACTAGGTTCTCAGTGCGTAGAGATTGCTGTAATGGTTACCCCAGATGGACACAGCCGGCTTGAACTTTCGAGATTTCTCACCCCACCTACTATATCAGATCACCGGACTGCTCCTGTAAACTCCCTCGGTTATCTACGCGTCATGTTTACAGTTCAAGACATTGACGAAATGGTATCCAGACTCACTAAGTATGGTGCGCAGCTCGTTGGCGAAGTGGTTCAGTACGAGGACTCGTATCGGCTCTGCTACATTCGAGGAATCGAAGGACTTCTAATCGGTTTGGCGGAACAACTCGGTAACAAATAAGTAGGTGACGGTTTATAAAAAGCATTTACTGAAATATAAATTAATAGAGTGAAAATAGAAACAGAAGGTTAGGAGCTATTTAAGGTGTCGGCTCGCGTAGTGGTTATGGGACGTTATATGAAATAGATGCAAGATATATACTACAAAAACAAATTGAGAACGCTTGTACGCAGATGTAAATAAAGGTAAAATATAACTACAATTGAATCTTGGGTGGGCGTGGTTTCCCTTCGAAAGGAGGTGAAGCCATGGAGGTGAAAGATGCATTAACGATCATGTTCCTCTTTGGAACGTTCATTCTTGCTCTTTTAACATACATGAATAATAACAACAAGAAAAAGTAAAACCCACCCAAAGGTTAAGGCCAGAGGTGGGTTTTGTTCCTATTCGACTTAGAAGGGAATAAACCATCCAAGCCAATTGTACTGACCAAGTGTTCACAGCACTTGGTCTTTATTACGTATATAATAACACAAAGAAAAAAATGTATCAAAACGTGAAATAAAATGAAAAGTGACAATATAAAAAAATATGTTGAATGGTTAAACGAAGTGGCATCCCCATCATATAACAGTCGGACAATCACTGCGAGTAAATCTGGCGCCCCGTTATTTAAGGCTCTCGGTTTTCGTGAACACAAGAATGTTAACTGAAATCAATGGAAAAAGACAGATATAATAAATGAGTAATATATTGAGGAGAAATTATATGTTAGGACATTTAGGCTTCTCATATGTAGGTCTGATTTATTTATTAATGTTATTTATTCCAAATATCATTTGGAGTAAGAGCCAACCAATTGATAGTGAAAAAACTCATGAAAACAAAGTATTAATATTGTTTGAACGAGTTGGACAAGTAGGCTGTACGGGCAGTGTGCTAATTTTTAGTGATTTTAACATTGCAGCGTTTTCGGCTTGGAGTTGGTGGCTAATATCATCTTTTTTACTAATGGTTTTTTATGAAACTTGTTGGATTAGATATTTTACTAATGAGCATACAAAGAGAGATTTTTATCGTAGTTTTTATGGGATTCCCGTACCTCTTGCGAGTCTGCCTGTTATGGCTTTTTTGTTATTGGGCATTTATGGGGAAGTTATTTGGTTGATTGCATTTGATATCATACTTGGTATAGGACATATCGGAGTACATATTCAACATTTAAAAGCGATAAAAAAGTGAGTGAATTTTGGAGGATACAGATTGAAGAAGAATGTTTTGAAGGCAATTCAGAGAATTAAGTTGAAAGACGACGTTCTGGGGTACTTCGAAGAGGTCGTTGATTTCAGTTAACACAGTATTCCAGCTGCATTGCTGACACTCCTTGGTCTACCCGAGGGTTTTCGATGAAGTGGATTCATGCAGACAACTCTGTGAGGCTAAGTCCGTTGGACCCAATCGCATACGCTTCTTTAAGTCTCACGGGTTCAGGAACACGGAAACGTTATATGACATAAACCTAATACATTATAGGAGAAAACAATGAAAATCACTTCGAGATGGGTACAATACTTTGAAAGTAATAACCAAAACCTCAAATATATTCATTGGGATGACAACTATAAATTAACAACAAAAGAAAGAGAAACAATAATAAAATCGATTCAACAGTTTCAATTAGGAGAGAATTCTGAAGGCAAACATCTAATTAAACGCGCACAAGAATATGTACAAAAGACACAAGATGAGGATTACTATGAAGCACTTATAGAATTTATTAAAGAAGAACAGAGGCATGCTAGAGATCTTGGTAGATTTATGAAGGCGCAAGGGATTCCTCACATTCGTAAACATTGGGTAGATAATATATTTAGAAGATTTCGTCGAAATGCGAGTTTAGAACAATCGATTATAGTTCTAGTAACCGCTGAAATCATCGCGAAGATATACTATAAAGCCTTGCAAAAATCTACAAATTCAAAAGTGTTAATAGATTTATGTGATCAGATTTTATGTGACGAGGGGAAACATGTTCAGTTTCAATCTGAAACACTTCATAAACTTTCTAAAAATAGAAGTGCTTTCTTTAACAGAATAGTATATATCCTTCGTAGATGCCTATTTGAAGGAACGTTAATCATAGTGTGGTATCAAAATAAGCCTGTATTTAAAGCAGGGGGCTATAAACTCAAAAGTTATTATTATGAATGCCGTCATGAGTTTAACTTAACGAAGGAGCTTATAGCTAATTCATAGTATAGATTTACGTCAAATAAAACACCATATCCAGGTGTCTGGGCAGTTAGCCCTCATGTCTGCCCGAGCATTTTCGAGGAAGCTGATAATCCAGGCGGATAACTCTGCGCGTCGAGCCGGCTCCTGACAGCCTTAAGTAGGTGAGACATCGTGAATGCAATAACGATATAAAACGGGTGCAATTTATTAAAATAATAAGGGGGGAGTAGTACATAATGAGTTTGCTTCAATAGAAATTGAAGAAGCGCAACACATCTTTTCACATCTAACAGCAGCTAAACCTTATCGGATAATTCTAATTTACATGGAGGGTTCCAATATGCTTTACGATTTAAAAGGTGAGGATAAAATGTCGCCCATTGTAGGTATGTTATTTTCAGCTGTCAAAGAAAACTACCAACGATTAAAAAGTATAACCGAGGGGATGTCGCAAAAAGAAGTAGATTATAAGGGGCCAAAAAGCAACTATAATAGTACCGCTCAGTTAATCAAACACCTCACATATGTTGACCTGAACTGGGTTTACAGGCTTAAGGGACAACCACTTTCCAATGCTTTAATCGAGCAATTGGATCGTCTACACTTAGTTGGACAGAAAAAATAAGGGCTTGTAGAATAAACCTATCATCATTAAGGAGCGGAACTCTACAATGCCAAAACAAGAACGACGTACCTTTACCTCAGCATTCAAAAAGCAACTGGTGGAACTCTATGAAAATGGGAAATCCAGAGCAGCCATTGTGGAGGAATATGATCTCACAGCCTCTGCTTTAGACCGCTGGATCAAACAAGCTCAGACAACGGGCTCCTTCAAGGAGAAGGACAATCGCTCGTCAGAAGAAAACGAGTTAATTGCATTACGAAAAGAGAACCAACGTCTGAAAATGGAGGTGGATATTTTAAAGCAAGCCGCGCTGATCATGGGACGAAAGTAGCTATCATCCAGAACAACCTCGATAAATACTCGGTATCAGCAATGTGCGACGTCCTGCAAATCGCAAGAAGTACGTTTTACTATGACGCGAAAGAACAACCGAACGAAGACGATATAACCGAAGCGATTCTTGAGATATTCCACAACAATCGAAAAGCTTACGGTACACGAAAGATCAAGGTCAAGCTCCAAGAACGCGGATTCGTCGTTTCCAGACGTAGAATTGGGCGGATTATGAAAGAGCAAGGGCTAGTTTCCACCTACACTGTGGCTCAATATAAGCCCCATAAAACCGCTTCTAATGAAGCAACGACAGGGAATGTTCTGGACCGTGAGTTCGAGCAGGAGGAAGCAAAGCGCTTCGTTGTCAGCGATCTGACTTATGTGAAGGTTCAGAACCGATGGCATTACATATGTGTGCTGCTCGACTTGTTCAATCGAGAGATCATTGGCCATAGTGCAGGTACGAATAAAGACGCTGCTCTGATTTCCCGCGCTTTTGCGAACGTCCAGGGAGATTTACGTCAGATTCAGTGGTTTCATACGGACCGCGGCAGCGAGTTTAAAAATCAAAAGATAGACGAGCTTCTGGGGACGTTTGAGATCGGCAGATCTCTAAGTGCGAAAGGCTGTCCATACGATAACGCTGTAGCCGAAGCTACCTACAAAATCATGAAAACAGAGTTCGTGAACCAGATGAACTTCCAAAGTCTTCGTCATCTGGAACTGGAATTATACGATTACGTTAATTGGTTCAACAAGCATCGTATTCATGGGACATTAGGTTATATGACTCCTGTTCAGTATCGCCAAGAAGCCCTTAAAAAAGTTGTCTGATTTACTGTTGACAATCCAGTTTCACAGGTAGAAGGGAAGCACTTTGATTTAATTCAGTATAATTATTGGGAAATAAAGAAGAGTGAAATTATACTATCAAAATATGTACTGAAAACTGAAAGCGGAAAAGAAGTCAAAGAATTTGATGATGAGAATAAAGTGAAATATAAATATGATTGGAAATCAAAAAATGAGATTACACTCGATGGTAAAACTTATAGGGTAGATGTCGATAATAAACAGTTAATAATCAGTGATAATGAATTGGAAATACAGTTTGAGCGATCGGACTGAGGACGTCTTAAGATTGAACCACTATATAACAGAGAGAATACTGAAAATCACAAGATCTATATATCCCAAATATGGAATTTGTTATAAAATAGGGATAGATTCTAATAATCCCTAAAGCATAGGGTTAAATAAAAGGTGAATAAATGAAAAAAGTTATTGTGGTGGTCATTTCTCTGGCAGTATTAATGGGAACAGCATCTTCTGCTTACGCACATTCAGGAAGAACGGATAAAAATGGTGGACATAATTGTTCTGCAAAATCAAAACAAAAAGGGCTTTGCACAGGGTATCACTATCACAATAAGAAAAAATAATATGAGAAAAAGGAAAAATTAAGAGGACAAACAAAGCATACCATGCAATTATTAAACCCAGCTAAAGATACTTCTAAGGCTGGGTTTATCAATTTGATGGGAAAACAAAGCTCAGGTCGTACATCCAACAATATAATAGAAAAGGGTAATGACAATGGAAATTGAATATCCAAAGCATATGGTTTCGGTTTCTGCTTTCGTGATGAATGAAAAGGATGAGGTTTTATTACTTAGAACTCATTGGCGTTCAGATACATGGGAAATGTCTGGAGGAAATGTCGAAGCAGGGGAGCCCCTGGATCAAGCTGTTTGCAGGGAGTTTCTCGAGGAGACCGGGATTATAATCCGCCCAATAGGTGTCACCGGTGTGTATTTTAACGCAACAAAACAAGTATTATCGGTTGTATTTAAAGCTGAGTATGTTAGTGGTGATATCAACATTCAACCCGATGAAATTCAAGAAGCCAGATATATTAAATTAAGCGAATCGAATATAGACGAATACATAACACGGCCACAACAAAAATCTCGTACGCTTGATGCAATGAAAGCAAAGTGTTTTATACCATATGAGACATGGGAAGTAAATCCCTCCTATAACTTAATATCGAGGTTATACAACGAATCTTGAATAGTTTGAGCCGACGAAAAAAGAGCAGTGTTTTCACTGCTCCTTGATAAAGGATTATCGTTCTCGTTCCAGTAACAAAAATCCGGTGATTTTTGAGGTTTTTTTGCTGAATACGACTTTAAAACCAATGTCATGGTCCAATAAGCAGTTTAAGGCATTGATAACCAAAGCACCGGGTACCAAAGTAAACGTACAGGGTTTCGCATTTCCAATCACCCTTGCCGAAACAATTCGGCGTGCTGAACCGGGAACCAGAGGGTTTCTTGACCAACTGATCAATACCAAATCATGCTGTAAAATAGCTTTCGCGCGAGCCATTCGGATCACCTCTTTTCATTATAGTTCTTTATATTAAATGAAAAGTAGATGCATATTGTGCTAATCAAAAGGCGGAGTGCTTCAAAAGTAGTGAAGGCTGTCGAGAGTGGACCTTGGAGAAGAGGGAACCTGTATTAAATTCAAAAAATCAGGAGAACAAAAAATGAATTCTATACAACAAGCTACCGAAAAGTTAATAGAAGCAAATCTTATTTTAAATGAACTTGATTTACTGAATTTATGGAGTGTCGTTGGGGAACCGGTGTTAGTCGGAGCAGCTGCCTATAATTTGATTTTTAACCGTGATATTGATATGGAAATATATTGTGATCAACCGGAGGTTGCTTCTGGATTTCGAGTTCTCGAGAGCTGTGTTAAGAATCCGAAAGTTATTGGAGCAAGGTATGCGAACCATCTAGATGGAGAAGATCAGGGAATATATTTTCAGCTGAGATACAAAGACGAGAACGATTTAATTTGGAAGATTGATATGTGGCTGTTAGCCCATGATCATCCGGGCCCTTGTGCAAAAGATCTCGTGGAACCATTGAATCGAGTATTAACGGATGAATCCAGAGAATCCATTCTTACTATTAAAAATCAGATCGCATTGAATGCAGAGAGTATTGCCTCTATTCGAATTTACGAAGCTGTCATTGACTACAACATACAAACATATAAAGAGTTCATGGAATGGTATTCGAAGTATGCGCCCATAGGACTTACAAGTTGGAAACCAAAAGCGATATGAAAATATCAGAATAGTACATGTGTAAATGCTCCAGCTATTTATACGAAGATACTCAAGTGATTGAGCCACCGCATCCATTTCCCTTTAGAAAAATATTAAAACAGGTCTTCTGATCGAACAGTTGATGATAAATGAACGAATCAAAGCAGGGTTGTTGGTGAATTTAAGAAACCTTATGAAAAATTAGCTAAAGGATGTGAGAACAACACATGAAGCAAGAAATAGAAGCTGTATTTATAGATCGTGATGGAACAATAGGTGGGAATGGTCATTTTATTCATCCTAATCATTTTGAGCTTTTTCCCAATGCACAATTGGCTATTGATTTGTTGAAGAAGAATAATATGAAAGTATTTGCTTTTACGAATCAGCATCGGATATCGCGGGGAGAAGCTACAATGGAAGAATTTGAAACGCAGTTTAAACAGTATGGATTTGAACATTCTTACATATGTCCGCATGGAATAAATGAAGATTGTACTTGTAGAAAACCCAAAGCAGGAATGCTGTTAAGAGCCGCTAAGGAGTTTCAGCTGAATTTATCCAACTGTGCAGTGATTGGTGATGTAGGGGATACGGATATGTTAGCCGCGCATCAGGTCGGTGCCAAAAAGATACTTGTAAAAACAGGATGGGGAGAAGGGTCTTTAGGCCAATTTCGGGATCAATGGAAAGAAACAGAACCGGATTTTATTGCGAGAGACATTTTAGAAGCGGCTCATTGGTTAGTAAATCAATCACGGCTATAATTAATGAAATAGAATACCTGAGGTTGAGAAAAGGAGAAATTGATCTATGTACGAATTAAAAACAAAAGAAACAGACCATAGTGTTATTGAGTTTATTGAAACTGTGGATAGTCCAAAGAAACGTGAAGACGCATACAAATTATTGGATATTTTCACGGAAACGACAGGCTATGATGCGAAGATGTGGGGACCAAGTATTATTGGATTCGGTGCATATCATTATAAATATGAATCTGGTCACGAAGGCGATGCACCACTGGTGGGCTTTTCACCTCGCAAAGCGAAAATCAGTTTGTATTTTGCAGTAGGAGATGACAGAAACCGGGAATATTTATTAAAGGATTTTGGAAAACACACAACAGGAAAAGCATGTGTATACATCAACAAAGTAGCAGACATTGATATTGAAGTATTAAAAGCATTAATCAACCAATCTGTTGCGTTCTTGAAGGAAAAATATCCGAGTCATTAACTCTTGTCTATTGAGTATTCATATTACGCAATGATGGAGGTATGCGAATGGTAAACCATGAAGATCTCATTAAAAACTCCTGGAATGAATGGTCGGATACCTGGTATGTAGGATATAGGACCGATGAAGTCATTTCTAAAATAATAGCTCATCCAGAATCAGCATTTCATCACACTACCTATTCGATCATCAAAAAGGCATTTCCCAACATGGAGGGTAAACGAATTTGTGTGCCTTCAAGCGGAGATAATCATGCTGTTTTTGCCTTTTGTTTGATGGGTGCAAAAGTAACATCCTGCGACATTTCGGAAAAGCAGTTGGAATATAGCTCAAATATAGCCCGTAAACACAGATGGGATATCGAATTTATCTGTGACGACACCATGAAGTTAAGCCAGATTAAAAGCGAAGAATACGATTTGGTATATACGTCCAACGGAGTTCATGTATGGATCAATGATGTGAATTCCATGTATCACAATATACACAGAATTCTTAAAAGTAATGGTTCCTATATCATGTTTGACATTCACCCTTTTATGCGCCCGTTCGGTACAAGTCCAACTGAGAAAATACATGTCGTAAAGCCATATGACTTAACAGGACCTTTTGGTGAAGTGCCAACGTATAAATGGCGTATACAAGACATCATGAATGCTATGATTTCATCTGGCTTAAACGTGAAGCATATAGAAGAAATGTATGCAGAGGATAGTAGATTTTGGGTTGATGAATCAAAAGAGGAAGAAGATAAACGCTCACAGGAAGAGCTGGACAGCTTATGCAATTGGAAATCGAACCCTCTGGCAGCCCTTCCTCAATGGTTATCGATATATGCAACTAAATAACCCGAAAATATATTCAAGCATTCAGTAATAAATAATAGAAAGATTTGAATGGGAGTGCGATGAACCCGTTGAAAATCTTACCGAAGGTGGTGATGGTCTGAAACCACAGATTAATCTGGAGAGTATTGTTGATCTTTTCAAAAAAGAGTTATCGGAATCCCTCACAGGAATATATCTTCATGGATCATTGGCTTTGGGAGGCTTTAATCCAGGCCATAGTGATATCGATTTGTTAATCATCGTTAAGGAAAAGCATGAGGTGGACACCTATAAGAGAATTGCATCCCAGCTTATTTTGATTGAAGAAGAGCTGGAAATCATAAAGGGCATTGAATTGAGCGTGGTGTTGGAATCGTATGCGGATGAATTTGTTTATCCCACTCCGTTTGAATTTCACTTCTCTGCATTTCATAGAGAAAATTATAAAGCAGATACGAGTTACTTTTGTGGAGGATTCGAGGATCCAGATATCGCAGCTCATTTTACTCTCATCTATGATCGCGGAGTTGTCCTTTACGGCAAACCGATCAGGGATGTCTTCAAGCCAATAGATAAACAGTATTTTATACATTCCATTATGTCGGATATCGAAGGTACACTTGAAGGAATAGCTGACAATCCCGAGTACTACGTATTAAATTTATCCAGAACCCTTCGTTATATGAAGGAATCCGTTATCTCTTCAAAGAGAGAAGGCGGTGAATGGGCCTTAAACGTAGTGCCTGATCAATATGCTGATGTCATTAACCAATGCCTTGCTAAATATAATGGTGAGATGGAATACATAGAATTGAACAACCAGATCCTTTTCGATTTTGCGCATTATATGTTAGATGAAATTGAAATTGCGAGCAGCAGGCAAATCAAATCATCCATTGGAGGAAAACAAATGCTAGATATGGACAAAATCTATCTCATTACCGATATACCTGGGTATTCGCCTCAAATTAGCCGCCTGCTGTCGATGATGAATTACGCACGGTTCACAACCCTTCAAGTGGTAAACAGCTTATCTGTAGATCAATTGGATTTTTTAATGGATCCTGAGAGTAATTCGATTGGTGCATTGTTACTGCATTTTGCAGCAGTTGAATATGTATATCAAGTGTATACTTTTGAAAAAAGAGAACTAAATGAAGAGGAAGAATCAAGATGGGGAGCGGCCCTGAATCTTGGCGAAGAAGGGCGAGCTGGGATTCGGGGAAATGATTTGGACTTTTATTTGAATAACTTAAATGAAGTCAGAAATCGGACATTTGAATTATTTAAAACGGTGAATGATGATTGGTTAGAACAAGAAGAAGAGTTCTGGAATGAAAAACAGGCCAATCATTATTTCATGTGGTTTCATGTCTTTGAAGATGAAATCAATCACAGAGGCCAGATCAGAATAATCAAGAAGAGACTTACAGCGTGAAAATCAAGAAGGGATTCATGCTGCCGGCATTCATTTGTTTGCTGAGTTCACCTTTGATTTTCGCAGCCATGTATATAGATTATTTTTATAAATATGCCGCTTTTTATTTTGTAGTCATTGTATTCCCGGTGATATTCATCAGAAAATCCAAGCATTTAATCATGCTTGTTCTCTTGTCTTGTATCGTATCCAGCGTACTGGTTCATGTTTACATGCCTCCGGATACGGCCCCTTTTTTTGATAATATTCTGGAGGTTTTGGTCATTCTGGAAGCAATTTTTTTCGGACTCGTACAGGCATTACTGCTATTTCTAATCAATTTTCTTATCAAAACAATAAAATCTGCACGCTCTGGGAAGGGCATGTAAAGAAATTTCGCTTCAACATACATCCGATAAAGTGAGGGGATACGATTGGAGAAGAACTCTAGCCTGAATTTTTATAATGAGCTTTCGGAAACGTACCATCTGATTTTTCACGACTGGTACCGAGCGATTCATTGGCAAGGTGATTTTTTTAATGATTTCATTCGCTCCCAATATCAACATAAAGGTGATGGCTTGATCAAGCTTTTGGATGCTTCTTGTGGTATAGGAACGCAGTCGCTGGGTTTGGCTCAGCATAAGTTTACCATAACGGCTACGGATCTTAGCGCTAAGTCGGTTGAACGGGCAGTGCGGGAGGCTGAAAAAGCAGGAGTTCATATCGAGTTTGGTACTGCAGATTTTCGAAGTCTTGAACAAGACGTTCCTGGGCAGTTTGAGGTTGTTTTATCGGCTGACAATGCAATCCCCCATTTGCTTACAGATGAAGATTTAAAAGCGGCATGCCGCAATCTATATTCCAAGGTTCTAGACAACGGCCTGCTGATCATTTCCATGAGGGATTATGATAACGAAATCAAAGATAAGCAGCGCGCGACTTCTCCGCGAGTCATGGACAAAGGCAAACGTATTTCTTTTCAAGTCTGGGATTGGATGGGGGATGAAAACTTCTATATAACCCATCAATTTATTATGCAGGAGATCGATGGAGTGTGGCAGACCGAAGTAAACAGTACATCCTATAGAGCATTATTGAGGCATGAATTAAGTGCGTTTTTAAGCGACGCTGGTTTTACAGATATCAGGTGGCATATGCCTTCGGAATCCGGTTATTATCAGCCTATCGTTACCGCCAAGAAAATAGAATTCAAATAGTATGAGCGCCATTTTTCAATACAGGATCATACACCTTACAAAATGCAAAAATAAGACAACCGTTTATCATTGTTTTTAATAGAAGGCTTCTTATAATTTATCTATGGTTTGAAAATCATAACCCGCATTTCATGCGGGTTATCTGCATTTCAACGATGTGATGAAGAGAGGGGCTATTCTATTGGGAAGAAAGGATACTCTATTATTTTATCGCTATTTGCTCTCGTATGTTGTACTTCTGCTGATTCCGATTCTTCTAATCGGTCTTCTCAATTATCAAAAGTTTGTTGGCATTCTACAAGAGGAAATTACCCTTGGACATCGCCATGTTCTTGAACAGGCCAGAAGCACGTTTGAAGGTAAAATCAGCGAAATGAATAAAATTGCGATTGAAGTTTCCTCCAAACCCGAGCTGTCTCCATACAAACTCAACAAATCCATGTCTTATGCACTCGATGCGAAGGATGCTCTCCGTTATACGGCTGCCAATCAGTTTATTCATAATGTTGTGCTTTATTTAAAGGACAATCAATACATGTTCTCCTCGAATACGACGTACCCGGTTTCCACATTTGCCAAGACCATTTATCAGTATGAAAATTGGCCTTCCGATCAATTTCTTTTCGACATTCGTAATCTGAAAAAACCTCAATTAAGGCCTGCTGAACCCATCTATTCAAAAGAACTGAACACGGACCACGTACTAACCTATATGGTGCCCATCCCCTATAACAGCTCAACTCCTTCCGGTGTCTTAATATTCATTGTGGAAGAGGAGTCTGTGAAAAAGCTGCTTGTAGGCACGCTGGAAGAAAGGAATGGAAATTCCCTGATTCTGAATAGCGACGGGGGAATCGTAGCTGCGCTGCATCATGAAGCATATCTGGAAAACCCAGAATTCAGACAAGCGATCAAGTCCGCAACAAGCGGCATGACGATCACGGCAATCAACAATGAATATTACGCCATTTCAACCCTTAAAGTGCAGAATGATGGTTGGACTTACGTGACGATGCTCCCTGAAAGCGACTTTTTGAATAAAACGAGTCTGGTGAAGACGCAGTTTTTCTTCTCCATTTTGATTTTGCTGCTTATTGGCAGCGTGCTAATCTTCTTGCTCATGCGACTGAACTATAAGCCGATTGATCAATTGCTGGCTTTTATAAACAAACAGTGGGGGGGCGCCGCCCGTACGCTCCATGATGCACATGGGATGATCGGCCAGTTAGCGGAAGACCATCAGGAGTTGAAAATTAAATTCCACAATAACAAAGCGGCGGCACGTAACCATTTGCTTCTCAGCTTGCTGAGAGGGAGGATTTTCGATAAGAATATTTTTCAGGCAGATGGAAACGACGTTGGAGTAGCTTTTACCAACTCCCTTTATTTTGTGGTCATGTTGGAAATAACGGTTGAATCTCCGTCCGCTGGAATGGACGAGCAGGAGATTCCTGACCTAGAAGTCGTTTTCCGAGCTTACTTCGAGAGCTATCATGTGGATACGATGGATGAAGCAAAAAGTACCTTCATATGCGCGGTCACCGAAGAAGAAAAAGGTAATTGGCACCGGCTTTTGCTTAACTTACATGGTAAGCTGATCGAGTCTTACGGAAACAAAGTGACCATGGGGGTAGGAGGAATTTATGGTGATATCAGCCTAGTGGGGAAATCGTATATTGAGGCTTCTACCTCCATAGATTACAAGTTGATCAGAGGCTACAACACACTAATAACCTATGGGGAAATCACAGCAGAGAATTTTTCGGTCAACTGGTATCCCAAAGAGGAAATGGAACAGCTGATGTTATATATGCAGCAAGGGGACTCAACGAAGGTCGAAGATATTTTGCAGAGCTTGCAGAGCTATATGCAGCAGAATCCCATTCCCTTGCATATCGCCCGCTGCATTTGCTATGACGTTGTTGGCTGCATGATCAAAACGCATTTTAGACTCAACCCCTACAAGTATGAGGAGCCCTATCCTGATGTATTCAACCTGGCAAAATTTGATACGATGCAGGATTTGGTATCATTGGTCCGTCATATTTGCTTGTTGGTTCAAGAATCGAAGGACCCCCTTGAGGGAGTTTCCGAGGCTTGGATTTCCCATATTCAAGAGCATTATGCGGAGCATGAATTTTCCGTTCAGCGTATGGCAGATCATTTTTCCGTATCGCGTTCTTATTTGAATTCCTCATTTAAAAAGTATACCGGTCAAACCATTGTGGACTTTCTGGACTATTACCGAATGGAGAAGGCCAAAGATTTACTGGTCAGCAGTGATTTCCCTTTAAAGGATATTGTACAGATGATTGGTTACTACGATGTATCCAGCTTCATTCGAAAGTTTAAGCAACGGTTCCGGATTACACCGGGTGAATTTCGCAAACTGTACGTGCAAGACAAGGTTGAGCTTGAGTTCTAGTGCCGTACCCCCCCTGTAGAAAAGTAAGGTGAGCGCTAAAAAACCTTGGTTTATCAAGGTTTTTTTGGTTTGAATTCAATTCACCAATCGGTTGTTGCTTTCGCATATTTACCTGATACCAGCTCATGGATAAAGTTGAATTGTTCCAATGTTTATCAAACGGGAAAAGGAGGGTATGGATTGAAACTAGCTCAACAAGGAAAGCTGCAAGCGAGGTCAGGTTTGCAAATCTCAAAATGGAAGCGGATACAAAAATCGTATGAGTTATATCTTTTCCTGCTGCCGACCATTGCCTACTTTCTTATTTTTCATTATGGACCCCTTTACGGCCTGCAGATCGCTTTCAAGAATTACATTGCTGTCAAAGGAATATGGGGAAGTCCCTGGGCAGGATTCGAGCATTTTGAACGGTTTTTTAATTCACCGCAGTTTTTGATTGTTTTGAAAAACACATTGCTCCTCAACCTGTACGAATTGGCGGTGTCGTTTCCCATCCCGATTATTATGGCGCTCCTGCTGAATCAGATTAACAATGTCCGCTTCAAAAAATTGATCCAGACGGTTACCTATGCACCGCATTTTATTTCGGGTGTCATCATCGTGGGCATGTTATTTGTGTTCCTGTCCCCAAGGAATGGGCTAATCAACGAGCTGATTGTTTTTTTTGGCGGGAATCCAGTCTATTATATGGCCCGTCCTGAATGGTTCAAGACGATTTTCGTCTTCTCCGGCCTTTGGCAAAATGCAGGTTGGTCCATGATTATTTATCTCGCAGCACTGACGAATGTCAGTCCGGATCTGCATGAGGCAGCCACCGTAGACGGCGCCAATAAATATCAACGGATTTGGCATATCGATTTGCCCTCCATTATGCCAACCGTCATGATTCTGCTTATTTTGAATATCGGGAATTTCATGAACGTGGGCTTCGAGAAGGTATATCTGATGCAAAACGCCTTGAATATCGACGCTTCCGAAGTAATCCAAACTTATGTTTACAAATCCGGCCTGCTGAGTGCCCAATACAGCTACAGTGCCGCTGTCGGGTTGTTTAATGCGGGTATTAATTTCATTCTGCTTATTTCGGTTAACGAGCTGGCCAAGCGGCTTAAACAGAATAGTCTTTGGTAAGGGAGAGGAAATCCATTATGAGTATACATACTCGCAAAAGCGGGTTCGACCGTGTGTTCGATATCGCAAATTACACATTGATGTCCTTGATCTTGCTGGCGATTATATATCCGCTTTACATCGTCGTCATCTCCTCATTCAGTGATCCGGACAGCGTGAATACCGGAAGCGTATGGTTGTTTCCCAAGGGCATTACCTTTGAGGGGTATCATCGGATATTCATGGAAGGGAATATATGGAACGGTTATAAAAACACCCTGATATATACGTTTCTCGGAACTTTATTGAGTGTTGTCTTAACCTTGCCGGGTGCTTATGCGCTATCCCGCTCTGATCTGATGGGACGTAACTTTTTTATGCTGATGATCGTCTTCACGATGTTTTTTGGCGGTGGGCTGATTCCCACTTACCTGTTAGTTAAAAATCTTGGAATGACCAATACCATCTGGTCCCAAATCGTTCCGGGCGCCTTAACGGCTTATAACATGATCATTACCCGTACCTTCTTTCAATCGAGTATCCCGAAAGAGCTGCAGGAATCTGCTGAAATCGATGGAAGCTCGATTACCCGCTTTTTTCTTAAAATCGTATTGCCTTTATCCATGCCGATCGTAGCCGTGATGGTGCTGTTTAACGCTGTCGCTCATTGGAACGCTTATTTCCAGGGTCTCATTTATTTGCGGGATGAGCGTCTATATCCTTTGCAGCTGGTACTGCGTGAAATCTTAATTGTGAATGAGGCTCCGGCGGAATCGACCCTGGGAGCATCCGATGACGGAAGCATGCTTAGAATCGCAGAGATTATGAAGTATGGAACGATTATTGTTTCGAGCTTGCCGGTACTTGTGCTGTATCCTTTCTTGCAGCGGTATTTTGTAAAGGGAGTCATGATCGGATCCATTAAAGGCTAATGAGTTCTAAAATAATCGGATAGATAAAGGGGATTATTGAGATGAATGTTAAAGGTATTCTTCGGCCTGCTCTGCTACTAGCAGTAACTATGGGGGTGATCCTCTCTGGCTGCAGCAAAACTTCTTCTTCTGATGAGCAAACGGCTCAACCGACGAGTAATTTCAATCTAACAGGTTATCCCATCGTAAAAGACAAACTTACGCTGAAATTTGTGATTAGTAAGGCGAACCAGCAAAAAAAGAACATGGATCAGCTGAAGGTCGTACAGGACATGGAGGCACAAACGAATATACACATTGATTGGGACGCTTCCGAGCAAGGCTATGAGGAGAAGAAGAATTTGATGTTTGCCAGCGGTGACCTGCCGGACGCCTTCTTTGGCGGCAGCAGTCTGACGGATGCGGATATACTCAAGTACGGCACGCAAGGACTGCTGATTCCGCTTGAGAAGCTGATCGACCAATACGCACCCAACATCAAAAAGCTGCTGGAAGAAAACCCGGACATCAAGAAGGTGGTTACAGCTCCTGACGGACATATCTATTCGATTCCGAATGTGATAACAGAAGGTGCTAATGAACTGGGGGAAGTGTATTTCATCAACAAGACCTGGCTGGATAAGCTCGGACTATCCGTACCAACGACAACAGCGGAATTCGAACAGGTTTTGAAGGCTTTCAAGGATCAAGACTTGAACGGTAACGGAAAAAAGGATGAGATTCCATTCAGCTTCTCCAACGGAAATACACTTAACGGCATCTTTGGACTGTTCGGGTCATTCGGGCTTCCGGACAATAGCTCGCATGTGATGGTTCAAGACGGTAAAGTGTCCTATACAGCCATTACACCCGAATTTAAGGAAACCATCAAATATTTGAATACCCTTTACAAAGAGGGCCTGATCGATCCCGAAGCCTATACCCAGGACCGTAATCTCTATTTTGCTAAAGGCCACAGTACAGGCGGTCCGATTCTGGGGGCATTCACGGGGTATAATGCTGAAAACGTGGTTGGGTCGGAGAATGCGAAAAACTATGTTCCGATTAAGCCGTTAAAAGGCCCGCAGGGTCAGCAGATTGTTAATATGTATGAAACCCTTGCCGTATCCAAAAGTGGATTTGCCCTTACTTCAGCCAATAAGCATTTAGAGGAATCGATGCGCTGGATCGATACGATCTATGAAGAGCGCCATTCCATTGAATGGGAACTCGGCCCCGTAGGTGTTAATTTCAAGGAAACGAACGGAGATAAATATGACTTCCTCCCGACTCCGGAGGGAATGAGCTATGATGATTTCCGATGCTCGGAAAGTCCTTGTTACGGCGGAACCGCTGCAATTCTGGGGGATACGTACAAAAAAATTGAACTGTCGTCCAAAATAAAAACACGGTTGGAATATTTGGATATTTACCAGCCATTCATGAAGAAATTCACGCTGCCAGCTGGCATGTTCTTCACCGTGGAGGATTCGGACCGTTTGAACGTGCTGAGCACTGACATATCTACATTTGTGAAAAAGAAGCAGGCACAATGGGTCATTGATGGAAATATTGATGCGGAATGGGACGGATATCTGGCACAATTAAAGAAGAGTGGACTTGAGGAGTTCCTTCAAATCTATCAAAATACGTATGACCGCTTTCAGTCAATTAAATAAAACTTAAGACTGTTGCCGTAAAGATATCATGCACTTCGATTAATAAGAAGGAACCCAGGTGTGAACCCGGGTTCCTTCTTTCTGTAAGCTGTTCATCAATGAGAAATTTCTCCATAATCGTGGAATAGGGCTTGAAAATGATAAAACAGATGTATAGTATTCGCTTCCTATATTATGTAATTATAGTAAACTGTGAGTATACCAGTGTAATATCAGTGACTTTATGAATTTGAATGAATGGAGGTATATCATGCCTTGGCCAATGGTTCATTTTGCAATAGCAGAAAAATTTTGTCTTTCCAATCCTTCACCTGGATTTCTATTAGGCAGTATTTCACCAGATGCCATTCATGCGCGAGATCATGTAACCAGAATTGAAAAGGGTGCTACTCATCTGATGAGTGATGGCCGTTTTCCAAGCCATGAAACGCTTAAAACGAATTGTGCTGCATACGTAGATAAGAACCCGGAAGCGGAATGGAAGGAATTTGTGCTGGGGTATTTTGCTCATATTTATGCGGATATCAGATGGACACATACGGTTTATGCTGATTTTGAGAAGGAATATTCAGGAGAACAGGGCGACATAAGGAACATTTACAATCTAGAAGTCAGCCAGGTTGAATTTAATCTATTACAATCTGAAGAATGGGCAGATCATGTAATTACCGGATTGCAGAAGGCATATGCCTATCCTATTGCCCCATTCGTGACACAGCAGGAAGTAAGCCAATACAGAGATATTAAGAGAGCATGGCTTCAAGATGCACGGAATGAACCGGCAATCGAAACCCGTTATTTTAATGAAGATAGAGTAAAGACATTTATTGAAAATACATCGAATGAATTAATTGTATTATTTCATGAATGGGGAATGGATGCCGAGAGGAGGCTTTCATACATTGATGATGCATATCAGAAACATAAAACGAGAGCAGGCGAATGAATTCTGGAAGCTGCGGCTGGAAGCATTACAATCCAATCCGGAGGCCTTCGGTTCTTCCTATGAGGATTACGTGCACACGCCGATGAATGAAGTTATATTGAAAATTAACAATGAACCTGACAATTATATTTTAGGAGCATTCACTGAGAACAACGAGCTGATGGGGATCGCGGGGTTCCGGAGGGAACAGGGCATGAAAGTCCGGCATAAAGGAATGATCTGGGGAGTGTATGTGTCTCCTGAACACCGGGGAAAAGGAATCGCCAGAGACCTTATGCAGGAAATACTCAACAGAGGGACAGAAATCGAAGGTCTGCAGCAAATCCAGCTCTCGGTCGTCACGGTAAACCATGCAGCGGCAGAGCTGTATAAAAGATTGGGTTTTGTCACCTATGGAGTCGAGAAGGATGCATTAATCTATCAAGAACAAGGATTTGACGAAGAATTGATGACTTACTTTGTGAAGTGAAAGAGTTCATTACCCCCAATTTTATGCTGTTAATCTAACGTACAGAGGTGAATTATGGATCAACAAGTTATCCAAACCGCAAAAGAATTATCCATTCAAGTCATACGGCAGGCTGGACAAATCGCCAAGGAAAAATTTGATGATATTGCCGATATACAAGCCAAAGACGAATTTGGAGATGTCGTAACCGAGGTGGATCACCTTGCTGAGGGAATCATCCTTGAGCAGATTCAGGCTGTTTTCCCGGATCATCAGATCCACAGCGAGGAAGCCGGAGTCATTGGATCGGAAAATGATTGGCTGTGGCTGATCGATCCGCTCGACGGAACGAATAATTTTGCCATTGGGCTTCCGGTTTTTTCGGTATCCATAACGCTGATGTATAAAAAACACCCCGTTCTTGGCGTCGTTTATGAACCATTAACAGACCGGCTGTTTGTCTCTGTGGCTGGTGAGGGAACGTATTGCAATGATAAGCCGGTTCATGTTAAAAATAGCCCCAACTTCCTCAGGGGGAACATTGGATGGATTCAAGGCCACAAAGTACAAAATGACCCGAAGGCGGTTCAACTGCGGCAGTTTATTGATATAAGATTTAAGCGAATGATGCGGCTGTGGGCGCCAACCTTGCAGTGGTGTATGCTCGCCAAGGGCGATCTGGATGGAATCGTCTTGTACAATTCGGAAGGAGATGATTTGTACTCCGGCATCTTGATGGTCAAGGAAGCTGGAGGAGTCGTCCTTGATTTTGATGGCAATCCATTTGACGGCATGAGCAACGAACCCTACATGATTGCATGCCATCCCGATCATCAAGAACAGATGCTGCAATTGGTGAGAGAAGGACTGAGTTTAAAGGCTGGAGGTTAGCATGTACAATCGGATACATATATTTGGCGCATCAGGTACCGGAGCTACGACTCTTGGAAAAGAACTGAGCTTGCATCTTCCTCATGTGAATATGGATGGAGATGAATATTTCTGGATCGAAAAATTCAGCAAGCCAAGGGAGCCGGAGGAGAGAATTAAGCTTTTAAAAGAAGACCTCTCGCAGTACGAGAAGTGGATTCTATCTGGAGCCATTTGCGGTTGGGGAGACGAAGTGAAGACCGCGTTCGACCTGGTTGTTTTTCTATATGTTTCGCAGGAGCTTCGGCTTCAAAGATTGAGAGAACGGGAATTACATAGATATGGGGAAGAAATTCTTCCTGGCGGCCGTATGTATTCGCAATCGCAGGCATTTTTGGAATGGGCAGCGCTATATGATTCAGCGGGAAAAGAAGTCAGAAGCAGGGCCCTGCATGAAGATTGGATGTCCGATTTGGCTTGCCCGGTTCTCAGAATCGAAGGGGATCAATCGGTGAGTGAAAGAGTGGATGCCGTAGTCCGTTTTCTGCGGTCATAATCCTGTGTAACCCTCAAGGAGATACTTATGCCATTTACATTCGCACATCCCATATATATCATTCCGGCCAGGTTTATGAAACCGGGCTATATCAGCATAACCGGGCTTATTCTTGGGAGCATGGCCCCGGATTTTGAATATTTCATCGCTTTGGAGCCGTATCAGTGGATTGGGCATACGCATAAAGGGCTGCTGCTGCAAGCCATCCCGATTTGCACCGTGATTCTATTATTGCTGCAGCTCATCATGAAGCCATTCGCCTTACATTTGCCGTCTATGTTTAACCTGGATGTAAGGACATCCGGACTTATCAACGCCTTTGACTATCGTCGGCTGAAGAGCTGGGTTGTTTTTCTGGTTTCCGTTGTCATTGGATTTTACAGCCATGTATTTATTGATGCATTTACTCATAAATCCGGATATTTTGTATTGAGGTTCCCGGCCCTGCAAAGCATGTATTTCGGCCTTCCGGCCTTTAAACTGCTGCAATACTCGCTGTCGGTTTGCGGTATTTTGGCTGAACTGCTCATCATGTTATTTCTATTGAACAGTGCGACCTGTTCAACCACAGCTTTGAAAAGAATATCCATGAACCGAAAGATGAGATACTGGACAGGCGTAATCGTCATCGCCATGGCAACCACGCTGGGTAAGCTGCTTTTTACAGCAAGTACGAACTTACCAGGAGTTCTTGTCGTTTCGCCCATATCGGGTTTGATTTTAGGAATCATCATGATGGGGCTCCTATTCCGGAAGGTCTAGGGAGTAAAGCGGCAGCTCAAAAGTTCATATTGATAAGTTAACGAGACCAAAGGACACCGCCATCCCTTGGTCTGTTTGATGTTCGTTTTTACTTAAACAAACGCTAACATCCCTGTGCAAAGATGATCACTACGCGGGTGTTTTACTTGAAATGTTTTCCAATTTCATGATGGTTGGTCAAAATTGATGTTAAAATGAAAGCCCTTACTTTGAGCAAAAATAACATATTGTCTTCTTGTCATTTTCAATTGTCAGTGTCTCAAAAACCTTGATGTATAGCGCTTTCAGGGGATACGGAAAATGACATATTTACGAAGATTATGGCGTCATCTATCGTTAAGTATGTAAGCGCTAGCAAAACTCGATGTCGTGAGAGCGAGCGCTGGAGAAATTACATTTAAAACAGGAAGGGGTGATCCTATGCAGGATACTAAAGTTTCCATCTCGGACAGTGCGATGCTGAAACCGAGAAAGGCAGACAAAGGTGTATGGAAGAGAATTATTCAGAACTGGGAACTGTATATCTTCATTGCACCCGCATTTTTCTACTTTCTTATTTTCTCTTACGGACCGATGTATGGAATTCAAATCGCGTTTAAAAACTTCATTCCAACAAAAGGGATTACGGGCAGCCCTTGGGTCGGTTTCGATCATTTTACTCGCTTCTTTGATTCTTATTACTTTTGGGACTTGATATGGAACACATTAAGCATCAGCTTGTATGAACTGGCTATCGGATTTCCGATTCCGATCATTCTGGCACTTGCCTTCAATGAGGTGAGAACGGGCTTCTTTAAGAAATTGGCTCAAACGGTCACGTATGCGCCTCACTTTATTTCCGTCGTTGTCATGGCCGGGATGATCATTACATTCCTGTCTCCGTCAACCGGGATTGTCGTTCATCTGATTGAAGGGCTGGGGTTTAATGCTCCTGATTTTCTAACGGATCCACGATGGTTTAAGACGATGTATGTCTTCTCGGGCGTATGGCAGAGCGCAGGCTGGGGAACGATCATTTACTTGGCAGCGTTATCGGGCGTGGATCCGGGGCTTCACGAAGCAGCGATCATTGATGGAGCGTCAAGATTCCAGCGTGTTCGTCATATTAACATTCCAACGATTATCCCGACGATGACCATCCTGCTCATTTTGAATATGGGAAGTCTGCTGGGAGTAGGTTTTGAGAAGATTCTATTGCTGCAAAACCCGCTGAACATGGGGTCTTCAGACGTCATTTCCACTTTTGTATACCGCTCAGGGCTAGTGGATGCCCAATACAGCTTCTCGACAGCGATCGGTTTGTTTAATTCCGTGATCAACGCGGTACTGTTGGTTGTCGTCAATCAGATCGTCCGCCGGACGAGCGAGAATAGTTTGTGGTAGAAAGGAGGGACACGGATGCTTTCAGGTGTCAGAGAAACCAAACGCGATAAATTGTTTCTGATATGCAATTACATTTACGTATTACTTGCTTTCCTTGTCGTATTCTATCCCTTGGTCTATATGATCAGTGCGTCGATCAGCGATCCGAAGTATGTCGGTTCCGGGGAAATGTGGCTGTGGCCGAAAGGGATTACTTTTGACGGGTACAAAAGAGTATTTGAGAACTCCAGCATTTGGACGGGGTACGGGAACACCATCCTTTACACCGTGGTGGGAACGGCCATAAATCTGGTTGTTACGCTGCCAGCAGCTTACGCATTAAGCCGCAAGGACTTTGTTGGACGTAACTTTTTTATGGCCATGTTCATGGTCACGATGTTCTTTGGCGGGGGCCTGGTGCCAACCTACCTGCTGATCAAGCAGCTGGGCATGATTAATACGATGTGGGCAATTGTGATCCCATCGGCTGCATCCATCTGGAACATCATTGTTTCCCGTACATTCTTTCAGAGCTCTATTCCGAAGGAGCTGCAGGAGGCTGCCCAGATTGACGGCTGTACCAATATGAGATTGTTCATCAAGATTATCCTGCCGCTGTCGATGCCGATTATCGCGGTAATGGCATTGTTCTATGGCGTAGGTAACTGGAACA
This sequence comes from Paenibacillus dokdonensis, assembly GCF_004916975.1. GTDB lineage: Bacteria > Bacillota > Bacilli > Paenibacillales > Paenibacillaceae > Paenibacillus_AQ > Paenibacillus_AQ dokdonensis. The sequence continues at coordinate 359,071 of NZ_STGQ01000001.1, forward strand.
GCTATTTCTCGGCTCTCATTTATTTGAATGATTCAGCGAAATATCCGCTGCAGCTCGTGCTGCGCCAAATCCTGGTTCTGCAGGAAATGGCCGCTCAGGGCGGCGGGGCCATTGATGCTTCTACAGCAGCAGCGATGAACAGCAAAGCGGAAATTGCAGCATTGGTCAAATATGCAGTTATTATTGTAGCGACGGTTCCGATCATTGCTATTTATCCGTTCCTACAGCGATATTTTGTCCAGGGTGTTATGATTGGTTCCGTAAAGGGCTGATCTTTGCCATAAACAACACAAAGGGGAGTTGTATCCATGAAAAATCTTCGCAAGGTATCATCCATCATCCTCTGCCTTACAATATCCGCAACGATGCTCGCAGCCTGTGGTTCATCGAAAGAGGATGGGGGTTCAAATGCTTCCGGATCAGCCGAAGTGGAAGGCATAAAGAAAGAAGGCTTTCCGATTGTGGACAAGCCGCTAACGCTCTCGATTATGTCACAGGACGCCGGCGTTGCGGACTGGAACCAGATGCCCGTACTTAAGGAAATGGAGAAGTTGACCGGAATCAAATTGACGTATCAGCTTGCGCCGATTGACAGCTTTGAGACTAAGAAGAACCTCGTTTTTGCCAGTGGAGACCTGCCGGATGTATTCTACGGAGCAGATCTTAAACCGGCAGATCAGGTGACTTACGGTACGCAAGGTGTACTCATCCCTCTGGAAAAATACATTGATGAAGGATATGCGCCGAACATCAAAAAAATATTCGACGAGCATCCGGACATCCGCAAATCGTTTACGACGCCTGACGGACATATCTACGCGCTTCCGAATGTCGACTTGTCGGCCGTTTGGTACCGCAGTCCAATGTGGTACAACGGTAAGTTCCTGAAAGCCTTGAAAGTGACAGAGCTGCCGAAGACGACGGACGAGCTGTATACCCTCCTGAAACGTGTGAAGGACGAAGATCCAAATGGCAACGGCAAGGCGGACGAAATTCCGCTGACTTCGGTGAAGCTGGATGATTTGCGGATGTATTTCCTGGGTTTCTGGGGCATTTATGACGAGACGGTTTACTCCGACAAGGATGGTAAGGTTCACTATACGCCGCAGGAAGAGGGATACAAAGGTTACTTAACCTTCTTGAACCGCCTGTGGAAGGATAATCTGCTCGATCATGAAACCTTCTCGCAAACGCCTGAACAGAAGAAAGCCAAAGGGCAAAACAACCAAATTGCGTTGTTCAATGATTACTATCCTTACTTCACACTTGGTGGCGAACCAAGCGGCGACAACCCGCTTATGACGCCGGTGAAGAGCGAGGTTCCAGGTTCTCCGGTATACGGCAAGCATCCGGGCATTTCCGCGAACGGAACCTTTGCCATTACGAGTAGTGACAAGGCGCCGGAAGCAACCATGCGCTGGATCGATTATCAGTACGGCTACGATGGCGCGACGCTGTTTGCGCAGGGACCTGAAAATCTGCTGTGGAAATACACCAATAAAGAAACCCATGAGAAAGAATGGCTGCCTGTTCCAGGCGGAAAAGAACGTGATGAATTCCGCGGCACGCTTACGCCGAACTATGGTATCCTGACGCCGGGCATGAATTCAAGCGAACTTACCAAAGGACTCAAGACCGATTTCGATGCATGGATCGATAAAGAAAATGCGGAGAAGCTTACGCCGATCGGTAAGGCTCCTTTCCCTAACGTGTATTTGACAAATGAGGAGCAAAGCGAAGCAACGGCATTATTGTCAGACCTAAATACGTATGTTAAACAGATGGAAGCAAAATTCGTAACAGGACAAGAGCCGCTATCCAATTGGGACAAGTATGTGGCACAAATCAAAAAAATGGGAGGAGACCGGATCGTTGAGCTGTATCAAGGGGCATACGATCGTTGGAACTCTGAGAAATAAACCCATTCACGCATAAAAAAATGAAGCCAACATGTCCCGGTCACCATGACCGGGTGTTGGCTTTCATAATTATTCGTCATCCATACCACTACCAGGCTCGCTGCTCTGCGACGCGAACATCTTGCGGTATTGGCCTGGCGTATAACCGGTTTCCTTCTTAAATTTACGGATGAAGTTAGGCGTATCCAGATAACCGACCTTAAGGATAATATCTTTGAGTGGGTCATTCGTCGTTTTAAGCTGGTGCATAACCTCTTCCATTCTTTTTTGCCAGATATATTGAATGAAATTAAGTCCCATCTTTTCCTTGAACGAACGGCTGACATGAGATGGCGAGATGCCGAACTCAAAGGCTACCGTCTCGAGGCTTAAGGTATTGTCCATATAATGCTCGTCAATATAAGCAACAACCTGATCGATGATCGATTGCTCTTCCTTCTGATTGTCCTGCTCGACCTGATTGCAGATCTGGGAGGCGAGATTCAGCAGGCTGCGCTCCAGTTCATCCAGGGAATTGCTGTAAATCATATGTGGAGCAATTTTTTGCATCATGCTGTGATCGCCAAGCTCGGATGCCGTTTTCAGGATGGTATTCAGAAGATCAAAGCATATGCAACGTGTGAGCAGCGCTGAGAGCTCAGACGATTGCAGGCTTTGAATGGCTGAATGAATCATTTGGGCTGCTACATCGTAACTGCCTTGCTTCAGACTTTGCGAGAGCTTCAGCAATGTGTTGTTCGGAATCCAGAACGCATGATCCGGTGTATATGACAGCTTTTCAAAATAAGTGATGGTACCATGACCGGTAGATACACGGAGCTCAAACGCAGAACAGGCTTCGATGAACGACTGATTCAGCAGATCCGGGCTTGCATAGCAGGTTCCAACGCCAATCATTGGAGCAACATCGAATGATTCGAGCATATTGCTGCGTACGGCTTCGACAATCTGCTGAATATGTGAGAATTCGTCCATCTTGCCGCTGAGGTTGAAGCTGATGATGAGTCCAAGCTGATCCAGCTGCGACAGCTCAACGCCGTACCCATGGGCAGCCAGTTCCGGGAATTCAATCTGATTGAGCAGCTCAAGCATATCCTGTCTTTCATTGTGTTCATTCTCTTCCCAGCCGATGACCATCACGAAGTGATGGGACCGGTCAAACTCTAGATTAAAGGCTTCCTGAAGCTCTGGAGTAAGACTTTGGGCGCTGCCGTATTTGAGCAGCATGGACAGAAAATGATTACGGGCAAAAGGCTCCTGCAAGTCTACCCGTGAGCTGTATTCCTGCAGTGCAGTCCGGATACGGTCAAGCTCATTGCCGGGAGGAGCAGAACCATCTTCTGAAGGCTTGGAATGAGATTTGGACGCTGCAAATTCGACCAGCATTGAGATCGGCTGATACTGCATTCTGGCCAGTACGAGTGCGATCGCAGCGCCAACGACCATGACGATGATGAACAGCAAAATGATGAAACTGCGCACATGCAGGACGCTGCTGAAGAATTGGGCGCTTGGCATGATGGTCACATAGGTCCAGCCGTTATTTTCCGACTTTACGGAGACGATCGAATGTGCCATTCCATTCAGGGTTTTGTCGTGAATCCCTACTGAGAGATTATTAAATAAGGATTTCTCTTCAGCGCTCGTCAGTGATTCTCCTTGACGGTTGTCTACCAGAATATGGCCATCGTTGTCCAGAATGTAAGTCATCCCCTGGTAGTTTCCAAGAATCGAATCGATCAGGCCTGTAAGCTCAGACTCCTTGATCAGATACATGATCGTACCGTGTGGATTAGGACTGTTGGGCGTAATCGGAATTAAGTATGCAAGCATCGTCTCATGGAGTCCTGACGGAGTGCTTACGATATCCGCCGGACGCATCGTCGGATATTTGACATTGTTTAAGTCGCGGAAAAGCGCATCTTTATTCCAATGTTGAAAGCTGAGATTATTCGTAAATACGTCAAAATGGTTAAGGCCTTTGCCCGAGTAGATTCGATCATCCTTATGAAAATACAAATAGATTTCACCAATGATAGAACTGGTGGATTTGTATTGATCCAGTGCTCGAATAGCTTCTCCGCTGTAAATCGAGTCATGAACCCGGTACGGCGTCAGCCGCTCGTCATAGGAGACACGGGAAGCAATTTCACTGAGCTCCTTCATCCGCCCGTCAATAATCACTTTGGCCTGGGTTAGCTGGGCAAGACGGGATTGTTCAATCTCGGATTTGAGATTGGTGACTGCGTTTTCATAAATAAAAATGGTCATAAGCACTAAAGGGATAAGTAAAATAAACAAGTAGGACCAGATATATTTTAAGAATAGCTTCGATTTAAAGTAGTTCGGTCTCAATTATTCTGCCTCCTGTTTGCTGGCGTATTCTTTAAGATCTATCTAATGATACCAACAATACGGCTGTTTGGACATAGACAGCAAGGTGGAAATTGTCGAAAATTGTGGATTAAATATAACAATTCATCAAAAAAATATGGAAATTAAGAAAAAGGTATACCAAATTGAGTGTTGGAGGGATAACATATGAGTGAGAACAAATTAATAGAGGATGAGTTGGAGTCCGTCGACGTCGTTGAACAAGGGGTGCACAATTACAGCAGCGAAGAGAACTGGGTGAAACCGGAAGATCCGCTGCTGCTCGAGCAGCTGGAATGGTTCAAGGACCAAAAGCTGGGTCTCATGATGCACTGGGGACCTTATTCCCAGCTCGGCCTTGTGGAGTCCTGGGCATTAAGTGACAAGGATGAGGAATGGTCCCGCAATGAGATCGATTGGGATATTGATGCGGAAGAACTGAAACGGCAGTATTTTGACTTGAACAAGACCTTCAATCCGCTCCGTTTTCAGCCTGATCTTTGGGCAGATCTCGCTGCGGAGAATGGCTTCAAGTATTTGAATTTTACAACCAAGCATCATGACGGGTTCTGCATGTGGGATACGCATACAACCGATTACCGCGTTACAGGTCCGGACTGTCCATTTCATACGCATAAATATGCGGATATCACCAAGCAGCTGTTCAACGCATTCCGTGCCAAAGGCCTCGGGATCTCTGCATACTTCTCCAAAGCCGATTGGCACACGCCTTACTACTGGACACCGGGAATGCAGCCGGGAACCTCAACATCACGGGGGCCGACCTATGATCCGAAGGAATATCCTTGGCTGTGGGAGCAGTTCGTCCAATTCACCCATGAACAGATCATGGAGCTGATGACCAATTACGGCCGGATTGATGTGCTATGGCTTGATGCCGGATGGGTCAATGACTACCGTGACCAGAACATCAGATTGGGTGAGGTTGTGGAAAAGGCCCGTAAAATCCAGCCTTGGCTTCTCTCCGCGGATCGTACGGTTGGCGGTCCTTACGAGAATTTGATTACCCCGGAGCAAACGCTTCCTGAGCATGCGCTGAATGTACCATGGGAGAGCTGCATTACGATGGGATCCGCCTTCTCTTTCCGCTATGAGGATAACTATAAATCGGTGCGTCAGCTCATTCACCTGCTCATTGAAATTGTGGCCAAAGGGGGCAATCTGGCTCTGAATGTCGGACCTCAGCCAGACGGAAGAATATCGAAGACGGCTATTTCCAGAATTCAGGGTATGGGCGCATGGCTGAAGGTTCACGGCGAGGCCATCTATGGGACAAGAATCTGTGAACCTTTCTCGGTTGGCAATGTCCAGTTTACTCGAAAAGACGACACCATCTATGCCTTCTATTTGTACAAGGATGAGCATGAGGCAGTTCAAGAGGAAATTCATCTCCCGCTGCAGACAGGCTTCACCAGCATCGATTTGGTAGGGGGACAGGATAAGCTCGAATACCGCCGGACAGAGAATGGGGTTATCGTCCAGCTTCCGGAAACGGAGCGTCAGACCAAAGCTCCAATCGCGCATGTATTCCGGATCCGGTAGAAGAGCTCTATTTTAACCTTATAAAATGAATTAATATAGATCGGGAAGGTGCTGACCAGTATGCAAAAGTGGTTTGAGGAAGCGAAGCTAGGCATTTTCATTCATTATGGTATTTATGCGGTTGACGGCGTTGCAGAATCATGGTCTTTTTATAACGGGAGAATCCCGTATGATCAATATATGAAGCAATTGGACGGGTTCACTGCGTCTAAGTTTAATGCAGAGCACTGGGCCGATTTGATTGAAAAATCAGGTGCTAAGTACGCCGTGTTAACGACCAAGCACCATGATGGCGTGGCGCTGTGGGATACGCAGTACAGCGATTTGAACGTAGTGAAGAAAACGCCAGTCAAGCGGGATTTGATCAAGGAATATGCCGAAGCGATTACGAAAAGAGGTATTCACCTTGGAATGTACTACTCGCTAATTGACTGGTCGCATCCGGATTATCCAAGCGTGTATGAAGGCGGAAAGGTTCCCGAGGATCCAAGTCAGTCGAATCCGTTTTCGAGTCCGCTGGACGGCGTTCAGGATGAGGAGAAGTGGAAGAAATTCTTGCAGTTTAACAATGACCAGCTGAAGGAAATTCTTACGAACTACGGTAAAGTGGATCTTTTGTGGTTCGATGGGGATTGGGAACGGAGCGCCGAGCAGTGGAACCTTCCGGAGTTCAAGCAGTATCTCCAGTCTTTTAACCCGGATATCATCATCAACTCACGCCTTCAAGGCCACGGGGACTATAAAACACCGGAGCAGGGAATTCCGATTACGAGACCGGAAGGTCCATGGGAATTTTGCACCACCATCAATACCTCTTGGGGTTACGTGCCGACAGACAATCAGTATAAATCGTTAAACCAGATTATCCGGATGTTCTGTGATTGTATCTCTCTGGGAGGCAATATGCTGCTGGATATCGGTCCGAAGGAAGACGGGACCATAGATAAGAGACAGGAGGATATTTTGCTCGGTCTCGGCGAATGGATACGTACGCATGAAGAAGCGGTCTTTGGAACTGAGGAAGGGATTATGACTCGCTATTATCTGGGAGGCAGCACGCTTTCCAAAGATAAAAAGACGCTGTACCTCTTTGTCTACGACGATCCGAAAGAAAATGTATGCCTTAAGGGATTATGCAATCCGATCAAAAAAATCACGGTGCTCCACTCGGGCAAAGAGCTAACACATGAAATTCATGGCGGTGTTCCTTGGTTCAACATCCCGGGAACGACTTGGATTCATATGACGGCTGAGGATACGCATGAGCAGGTCACGGTGCTTAAGCTGGAATTTGACGAAGAAGTAGAAATGTACGGCGGCTCCGGAGCTGTTGTAACGCATAATTAAAATGTTCGTTTTGAACGTAAAGGAGATTTAACATGGAACAATTCAGATTACCCAAAATCAAGATGCCAGAAATCCAGCTCCCAGAAGCTGTAGAGAATGTCCTGAAGGAAGCTGAGGAGAAGCTGGCGCATCGGCCGAAGCTGCTGCAGCTGTTCAAGAACTGTTTTCCGAATACGCTGGAAACGACAACGAAGCTCCTGGATGACGGGACGACATTTGTCATTACGGGTGATATCCCTGCCTCATGGCTCCGGGATTCGGTTGAGCAGGTGATGCATTATGTATCGCTGGCGAAGGATGATGAGGATTTGCAGCGCATCCTTTCCGGCTTGATCAAGCGGCATATACAATACATTCATATAGATCCTTATGCCAACGCCTTTAATGAATCGGCGAATGACTGGCACTGGAATAAGGCGGATATTACTGATATGTCCCCTTGGGTATGGGAGCGTAAGTTTGAGATCGATTCGTTGTGCTTCCCTATGCGTCTTGCTTATGCCTATTGGAAAGAGACCGGCCTGACGGATATTTTCGATGCGGGATTCAAATCGGCGATGCGTCTGATCTACGACGTGTTCAAGACAGAGCAGCGGCATTTTGAGCAGTCGCCGTACCGCTTCGAAAGAGATAACGGCATCCGGACGGATACGCTGGGCAACGATGGCCTTGGCATGCCGGTCAATTATACAGGAATGGTCTGGTCGGGCTTTCGCTCCAGCGATGATACATGTGATTTTCACTACAATATTCCGGGAAATATGTTTGCGGTTGTCGTACTTCGCTACATGCAGGAATTTGCCGAATGGGTTTTCCGGGATACGGATTTCCTGAAGGAGCTCAAAAAGCTCGAAGCGGATATTGATCACGGAATCCAATTGTACGGCATCTATCGCCATCCGGAGTTTGGTCCCATCTATGCTTACGAGACAGACGGGTATGGCAACTACTGTTTGATGGATGACGCGGGCACACCAGGGTTGATATCGATACCGTATCTTGGGTATGTGTCGGCGGATGATGAGGTGTACCAAAACACGAGACGGTTTGCGCTATCGAAGGAGAACCCGTTCTATTTTGAAGGAACAAAAGCCAAGGGAATTGGCAGTCCGCATACCCCGGACGGTTTCATCTGGCATATGGCGTTGTCCATGCAGGGCATTACGGCATCAACGAAGGAAGAGAAGCTTGCCATGATTGCAATGCTCGAATCAACAGATGCAGATACGGGATACATGCATGAAGGCTTCCATGCAGATGATCCATCCAATTTCACGAGATCCTGGTTTGCATGGTCCAACAGCCTATTCTCCAAGCTTGTCTATGAGGCGATGAAAGATGGGATTCTATAAGGCCGCCCTTCATCGTATGGATGAAGGTTCTGGCATAATTTAAAGGATGTCCGGAGGGAACAACATGAACCGAAGTGGAGTACCTGAGCCTAAGATCGAGTATGATCCCAAGCATTATATATGTCGGCGCGCAGGAGAGCCCCCCGTCTTGGACGGGCGGATCGACAAGCCGTTCTGGCAGGCGGCAGACTGGTCGGATGATTTCGTTGATATTGAAGGGGATCTGCGTCCGAAGCCTGCAAAGCAGACCCGGATTAAAATGCTGTGGGATGATGAATATTTTTATTTTGGAGCGGAGCTCATGGAGGACCAGATCTGGGCGACGCTTACGGAGCGGGATTCAGTCATTTTTTATGATAATGACTTCGAAATCTTTATCGATCCGGATGGGGATACGCATCAGTATTACGAGTTCGAGATCAACGCGCTGAATACGGTATGGGATTTGCTGCTCGTAAAGCCCTATCGTGATGGTGGACCACCGGTGAACGGCTGGGACATTAACGGGCTGAAGACGGCTGTACATATTGATGGTGAGCTTAATCATCCCGGAGCTGCGAACCGGAAGTGGAGTGTTGAAGTGGCCATCCCGTGGAGCAGCCTGAAGGAGTGCGCAGCCGAGAGCCGTCCACCAGTGGCAGGTGAGTTTTGGCGGGTGAACTTCTCCCGTGTCGAGTGGCAAACCGAGGTGCAGGATGGTGAATACCGCAAGGTTCTGAATCCGGAGACCGGCAAGCCGTTTCCGGAAGACAACTGGGTGTGGTCACCGATGGGCATTATCAATATGCATTATCCGGAGTTGTGGGGCTATGTTGTGTTTGCAGACGGAGAAGGTCCGGATTCCTTTGAACTGCCGCAGGATGAACGCATCAAATGGGAACTGCGCCGACTCTACTACCGCGAGCGGAATTATTTTGAGGCTGAGGGGAAGTTCACCAACGATGCGAAGCTGTTGATGGGCGAGGAATCATGGAGTATCGTACCCGCAATCGAAACAACGAGAAGTCTGTTTCAGATTTCGGCCTCTTCATCGGACGGAACTGCTTTGTATTGCATCCGCGAAGACGGAAAGCTATGGAAGGAGTGCTGAGTAATGACCATGCAGACCTCTGCATTCTCACTGGATCAACAGACAATGGAGCGGATCGAGCATAAGCTCCGCGACAAGCAGCGGATGGCACAAGCCAGAGCACAGGAGCTGTTTGGGGTTTTTCACGAGGAACTGACGGATGAAGAGACCTGGGCGCTCAAGTATTTGTTTGCCTATATGCCGGTGAATGATATGGCCGATTACGACGGGGCTCTATTCTTAAGCCATGTACGCCGGACGCTGGAAATCCGCAAGCAGATGCCCTGGGGAGAACGGGTGCCTGATCACTTGTTCCTGCATTTTGTTCTGCCTTACCGTGTCAATACGGAAAACATCGAGGATTCCCGCGGGATTCTGTACGACCAATTGGCAGACCGCACGAAGTCATTATCCATGGCGGACGCCATCCTGGAAACGAACTACTGGTGTCATGAGAAGGCGACCTACATTGGCAGCGATTTGCGGACGATCTCACCGCTGACGATGATCCGGAACGCGCGCGGACGCTGCGGAGAGGAGTCAACGCTTGCCGTGGCTGCGCTGCGCAGTATCGGTATTCCTGCCCGTCAGGTCTACACGCCGCGCTGGGCGCATTGCGATGATAACCATGCCTGGGTGGAGGCATGGGCTGATGGAACATGGTATTATATCGGCGCTTGCGAGCCTGAGGCCCGCTTGAATCAAGGCTGGTTCAGTCCGCCTGCACGGCGGGCGATGCTCATTAATACGCGGATCTATGCGGATTATCCGGGACCAGAGGACATTACGCTTGCCGATGAATGGTTCACCGAAATCAATTTGCTGGAAAACTATGCACCTACGCGGACGATTACCGTTCTTGTGAAGGATGAGCAGGGAAACCCTGTCAGCGGGGCTGAAGTATTTTTTGAACTGTATAATATGGCTGAGTTTTATCCGATTGCAGCATTGCCGACGAACGAACAGGGAGAAGCATCGTTCAAGACGGGCTTCGGTGACCTGTTGATTCGGGCAGTATATGCCGGCAAATGGGGTGAACAGAAGATCACTGTAGCTGACAGTGACCGCTATGAGATGACTCTGGATCGTACGGAGCAGCCGGCTGGAACGCTGGATTTGGATATGGTTCCTCCGCCGGAACGCGAAGGAGAAGCAGCAGAACCGCTAACCGAAGAGAAGATTCAAAGACATAACACCCGGCTTGAAGAAGGAACGAAGATCCGGACGGGTTATGAGGACACATTCCTGAATGAAGCGCAGGCTGCGGAGCTTGCCGGGGAGACCGGACTTCCAGCAGAGCGGGTATGGGATGTGCTGAGCAAGGCCCGCGGGAACAGCCGCGAAATTGCCGCCTTCCTGCGTGAACGTGCTGGCGAGTATGGAGAGTGGCCGCTGCGGCTGCTGGAGAGTCTGAATGAGAAAGATCTGGTGGATACGTTCTGCGAAACACTTGATGATCACCTGATCGGTTCCCTATCGCAGCGTGGAAACCTCACGGAAGATACATTCGTACAGTATGTACTTTGTCCGCGTGTATTATATGAGATGATCGTGCCGTACAGGCGTTTTTTCCAGGATGCATTCACAGATGCGGAAACCGAAACATTCAGGGCAGATCCCTCCGTGCTAGCCCGGAAACTGGATGGCGAATTTGAATTATGGGAAGATCTCCCGAACATGAAGGGGAAAGGGAACCCGGTCGGCACATACAAACTGCTGAAAGGGGACCGTGTTTCCCTGGATATTTTTTTCGTCGCGATCTGCCGCAGTCTGGGTATTCCGGCGCGGCTGCATCCAAGCGAGTTGAAACCGCAATATATGACCGGCGGCAGCTGGGAGGATGCGGTATTTGCTTCAACCTTCACGCAGCATGAGGAGGCGAAAGATTGGGGTTCACTCCGCCTGGTGCGGGATACCGAAGCAGCACCGGAGACACCGGACGCTTCTTACTCCGAGAATTTTACATTTGCCCGATTGGAAAATGGAATATATAAGACGCTCTTTTACCCACATGGTAAAACGGATGTATACGATGAGCCGTTCGAGGTGGAACCGGGCTCATACCGGTTAACATCAGGCGTGCGTCTCAAGGATGGCACGGTGCAAGCACGCTTTGCGTACTTTAAGGTGAGCGCTGGAGAACAGACAGACGTCATGCTCACATACCGCCAAGCGGTGCAAGATATTCCAGTCCTGGGAACCATGGATCGTGCCAACACGCTCATGACGCTGGACGGAACAAGCAGAACGCTTGGAGAGCTGATAGGCATGAGTGGTGCGATTGCAGCCTGGATCGAGCCGGAACGGGAGCCAACCAAGCATTTGTTCCGTGAACTCAGCGAGCTTGCCGAGCCTTTTGCGGAAATTGCCGCTCCGATTATTCTCATCGTCGGTGATTCCGAATGGACCACTTCATTTGATCCGTCCAATTATCCGAAGCTGCCGTCCCGGACGATGTTTGTCCGTGATTCCACATATGCTTCATTACCGGACTTTATATCACAGTCTCCGGCTCATGAAGCGGGCTTCCCTCATCTCTTCGTGCTGGATGCTCAAGATCAAATCCGTTATACGGCTTCAGGATATAAAATTGGAACGGGCAAGGAAGCACTGCAGGTATTAACCGGTGTATGGCAGTAATCAACGGATTGGAGTGAAATGACAATGACGAAGCACAACCATATTGTCGCGGGCTATGCCGTCGACGCCAAACTTCCAGAGATGACGCGGGAAGATCTGACGAAATTAACCCATCTTAATGTGGCCTTCGGCCATGTGCGCAGCGATGAAATTTCTACGGATCATCTGCAAAACTTGGGACATCTGCAGGAAATTAAACGTGAGCACCCAGAGCTGTGCATTTTGCTGTCCGTCGGCGGCTGGGGTGCAGGAGGCTTCTCCGAAGCGGCTTCGACCGAAGAGGGAAGAACAAGCATGGCGGATTCGGCGGTTCGCGTACTGACGAATCATCCATTTGACGGCATCGATCTGGATTGGGAATATCCCAGCTATGGTGAGGCAGAGATTGCCTCGAGTCCGGATGATAAGACGAACTTTACGCTGCTCCTCAAGACCATTCGGGAAGCACTAGATCGCAAAGGTGCGCAGGATGGACGGCATTACCTGCTCACAATCGCTGCTGGAGCGGACCAGTATTACGTGGACGGTACCGAAATGGATCAGGTACAAAAGTACTTGGATTTTGTACAGCTGATGACCTATGATATGCGCGGCGGATTTCAGGTTCTGACCGGCCACCATACGAATCTGTATACGCCGACTGGGGATTTGTTCCGCATTAGTACGGATGCTTCCGTAAATATATTCATTCGTGCAGGCGTGCCGAAGGAGAAGATCGTCATCGGTGCCGCATTTTACTCCCGCGTCTGGAATCAGGTGCCTGACCGCAATAACGGCCTTTACCAGATGGCTGGCAGCACTGGCGGGTATGGACCGAACTATTCAACGCTCTCCGCAGAGTATATCAACAAGAATGGGTACACCCGCTACTGGGATGAGGAGGCGTGCGCTCCGTACCTTTATAACGGAACTAGTCTGATTTCCTATGACGATGAAGAATCGATCGGGCATAAGTGTGAATATGTGAAAAACAACAGTCTGGCAGGGATCATGTTCTGGGAATACAGCTGTGACGAGACGCATCAATTGCTTGATGCGATGTACCGCGGACTTAGAGTATAATACTTAAGATATTGCACAATAGAAAAGGCTGAAGACTTACGCATGATGACGAACAACACATGCTGTGTCTTTGGCCTTTTTTTAATGTGGGTAATCAAAATCCCCAATAAAATAAAAGAATATGGAGCCGTGTATGAATAAACGAATCAGATTGGAAACAGCCGCCGAGCAGGATGCGAAGCAAATCATGGAATTAATGATCGTGGTAGAAGGTGATGAGACGGCGAAATGGTATGAAAATGGTGAAAGACCCTATATCCCTGGCTATGATTCTGAAGATATGCAAAAGTATCATGCACGTGATGGAAGATACTATAAAATCCTGCTCGATGAAGCTCTTGCAGGCGTTATCCTGATCTCGACCACGGGAAGGGAGCATGCACGAATAGACCGCTTTTATATTCATCCTGCGGTTCAAGGTCAGCGCATCGGCACCGTGGTTTTAGAGCTTATCGAATCCCTCTATCCGCAGGTCAGGCTTTGGACATTGGATACCCCTCAAAAGAGTCCGAGAAATCATCATTTTTATGAGAAAAATGGATATACCGTGGCAGCTGAAGATGAGGACGAAAGGTATTATGAAAAGGCAGTCGCAGAACCCGATGAACCATTAAATTCGGGCGAGTTTACGAGAGAGAAGAATTACAGCGGACATAACTTCAGGGAGTGTAATTTGCAGGAAGCGGATTTTTATAGTGCGAATTTGCACCAAGCAAGCTTCTCCAATGTGAATATGGGTAGCACGACTTTCCAAAATATCAATTTATCGCGCACGCGTATTACGAATACGAATATGAGTGACTCCATTATCGGCGACTCGAATCTCAGCGGCGTAGAAATTTGCCATGTTTCGCTCGCAGGTGCTTATCTTCATGATATTCATCTGAAAAAGGGTGATCAACAGCAGCCGCTCGTCATCGAGAGATGTGAAATGAAGAATAGTACGATTTCGAATTCGGATTTAAGTAATCTTACCATTACCGGGTGTCATACCGATGGCATGAGCATAGATGGCATACTCGTAAGTGACCTGTTAAAAGCTTACCATAGCAAGTCTTCTGAAGAGTAAACAGAAAAGAAGCACGCCGATCAAAATATATCATAAAGATGCGATAACTATAGCTTTTACGGATATTGAATTTCCAGAGTGTTTGGGAGAATTGTAGGTCTGTTCTCAACATGTATATCCTATGGTAAACTTTGAATAATACGCATTTCCAATTTATGTATTGCAAGCCTTAGACTGTGAAGATGATATTGGTTATAGCGATTGGCCAACAACCGAAACAACGAATCGAGGTGCAGGAATGAAAGAGATCATTACTTTAAAACAGCTGTCCGATCCATCAGAGGCAGCAAAGTTGGATGAGGCATTTTCCAATCACTTTGGATGGTACAGGCAGGGAGATTATTACGATAGATGTCTGAAAGAGAACCAGGAAGGCACCCGGAAAACCCTGATGGCTTTTTATGGAGATGCTTTGGCGGGATGCTGCCATCTGCTGCACCGCTCGAAGTATCCTTATTTTCAGGAGCATAACATTCCGGAGATTAATGATCTGAACGTGTTTCCGGAATTTCGCCGCAACCATATTGCGAGTAAAATATTTGATGAATTCGAAAGCATCGCTGCCCGCACCTATACGCATATTGGCCTGGGCGTTGGGCTTTATGAGGATTATGGCAACGCACAACGAATGTATACAACGCGCGGATATATATTGGATGGACAAGGCATGACCTACAAGAATCAGAAGGTAGTCGCTGGCCAGCCCGTGATGGTAGATGATGATCTGATCCTTTATTTGATCAAGAAGCTGTAGAACGAATCTCAGAGTTTTGGAGTCAAAGGAGGAACCAGCATGGTACAGAAACAGTCTAATCAGGAAAACGAGCTGCCGGGCGGATTATCTAAACCAGCACAGCGCGCGCTGACCGGAGCCGGTTTATTGAATCTGGAGGATATTGCTAACATTCGTGAGGATGAGCTGAAGAAGCTGCACGGAATCGGACCTCATGCGTTGGAAACTCTCCGGCAGGCACTGCAAGAGAAGGGGCTCTCTTTTGCCAAGAAATGAGGATGAACGGTTGCTGGTTTCAAATAATCGGGTCATTCGAATCAGGAATATAAGCTAAGAACGAAATGCGGAAGAAAGAAGTGAGCAGATGATGATCCAATTTTCGAACGGAAAAGTGACTGTGTTCCAAAGCGTTTTATTTCAAACGACCTCCACTGTTATTCAGCTGGATGAGTTTATCCTGGTGGTGGATCCGAACTGGCTCCCCAGCGAAATTCAGGAGATTAAGGAACATGTTGATGCGGTCCAAGGGAACAAAGCATGTTATTTGCTGTTCACGCATGGGGATTACGATCATATCATTGGATATAAGGCTTTTCCAGATGCCAAAACGATTGGGAGCGCGGGACTGCAGCATCATCCGAAAAGAGAGCATAAGCTTAAGCTAATCCGTGATTTTGATGCTACCTATTATGTCACGCGCGGTTATCCGGTGGAATTCCCTGAGCTTGATATTGTCATTGAAGAGGACGGTCAGCAGATTACGATCGGCTCTACCACACTTACCTTTTACCTGGCCCCGGGTCATACGGAAGACGGCTTGTTCACGGTGATCGAGTCTGCGGGAGTTTTCGTGGCTGGTGATTATTTATCCGATTTCGAGCTTCCATTCATTTACCACAGCGCAAGTGCGTATGAACAGACCATCCGCAAAGCCACGCAAATTTTAATCGATTATCCGATTCAGCTGCTCATTCCAGGCCATGGACAGTACACGACAAGCCCTGCTGAAATGGACCGGAGAGTGAACATGGCGCTGGATCATTTGGAACGATTGAAACAGGCGGTTCTCGCAGGCGACGAGCAGGCTTTGGAGCAGCTGAAGCTTGCGCACGGCTTTTTATCCGAAACGACGATGGAGTGCCATAAGGATAACGTGAGAATCATGCAGCAGGAGCTTCTGGGAGAAGGGGGAAAGGAGGACTAATCATGAATTATACAATCCGGCCGCTTACGGATCAGGATATATCTTTTATGTGGGAGATGTTATATGAATCCATGTATGTTCCTGCAGGCCAAAAGCCATTCAGCAGGGATATTCTTCAGGACCCCTCGATAGCCAAGTATGCTGAGCAATGGGGCCGAGATGGAGATATCGGCTTTATTGCCTTAACAGAAGATGGACAGCCAATGGGCACGATTACAGCACGGTTGTTTCAGGAGAACAACCCAGGGTATGGCTATGTAGGATCCGATGTTCCGGAGCTGGGGATGGCTCTGTCTCAAGCGTTTCGGGGTCAGGGGATCGGGATGGCACTTTTGAGGACGCTATTTGAGAAGCTGAAAAATAACGGAACAACACGGGTATCGCTGAGCGTAGATCCCAATAATACCGCTGCAGTCAAGCTGTACCAACGCTTTGGATTCGAAGAGGTTGGCATGGTAGATACGTCCATAACGATGGTCGCCGATGTACAGCAGCAATTCTTATTTTGAATTGGTAACAGAGGGATTTGATATCACTGAACTTATTTATGGAGTAGAGCAGCAAGCCTGCTTGGCAAAGGAGACTTTATGCGGATTATTGTTACAGGCGGAGCCATTATTCAGGATGCTGAAGGGCGTATACTGCTGCAGCGGCGTTCAGATTACGGGGATTGGGGATTGCCGGGTGGGGGAATGGAGCCGGGGGAGCTCATTGAGGACACGATGAAACGCGAGGTCTGGGAAGAAACCGGACTCGAAGTAACGGGGTTTGAACTCTATGGCGTATACAGCGGCCCAAGGATGGAGTACACCTATCCGGATGGAAACGAAGTGGTATTTGTCATGTTTATTTTTTATGCGGATGTGGATCTTCGGGGGAAAATGGCAAGAAATGGGAGGGGTCTTACATTCCGTGATCCCGGCGGTGAGTCGCTCGAGCTAGAGTTTAAATCTCTGGATGAAATCGGCGGACAGCGGATCAGCTCGGTGCAAAGACCTGTTTTTGAAGACTTAAGGGCAGAACGGGAAGGGATTTTAAGATCCTAATACATAGGTTGAATGGTTGAGATTTGAGGTGACGAGAGATGATCATTTGGGTTAATGGCGCTTTTGGAGCGGGGAAAACGCAAACGGCGCATGAGCTGCAACGGCGGATTCCGCATTCTTTTATTTACGATCCGGAGAACGCGGGATACTTTATTCGCAAAAATATCCCCGAAGGCATCAAAAAAGGTGATTTTCAGGATTATCCGATGTGGCGCGAAATGAATTACGGCATGATTAAGCACATCGATGAACAGTATGATGGAACCCTGATCATTCCAATGACGATCGTCAACCCGCAGTACTTTGACGACATTGTCGGAAGACTAAGGCGAGACGGGGTCGTCATTCATCACTTTGCGCTCTGTGCAGCAAGGGAGACATTACTGAAGAGATTGCGCAGCCGGGGGGAGAATGAGCGTTCCTGGGCAGCACAGCAAATTGAAAGATGCATTGAAGGACTATCTCTTCCGGTGTTCGAACGGCATGTGGACACGGATGCAATGACAACCTCTGAGGTGGTTGAGACCATTGCGGCGGCTTTGAATATCCATTTACTGCCCGATAACCGCGGGAAACTGCGGAAAACGTATGACAGGATAAAAACGCAGGTCAGCCATATTCGATTTTTTCAATAGAGGCTGGTGTAATCTTTCTATGAACGGCTTTTTGTTTACTGCCAGCCATGAGGGAGTGGAACTTGAGCTAAAGTGAAATATGTTGAATAAATATTAATATGGTTGTATATTCATACCAATTCAAAACAAGGGGTTGGTATGCTTTGTATCAAAGAATCGAGGAATACGCATTAAATGCCTGGCCGACACTGCAAACGCTAGTCTATGACGGATGGCTTTTGCGCTTTGCGGATGGTTATACGAAACGCTCCAATTCCGTGAATGCGATCTACAACATGAGTGGAGACAATCTGGCACTGAAAATAATCAAATGCGAGGAATTGTACCGGAAAGCGGAACTCGATGCGGTATTTAAGATTACGCCATTTGTTCCCGCGTCTCTGGATCAGACTTTAGAGGAAAGAGGTTATAAGCTGGCCGATCCGTCCACAGTCATGATCCTGGAACTGGACACAGCAGCTATGCCGAAGCTGACCCATGTCGAGGTCTCGGAATCACTAACTCCGAAATGGGTGGATACCTTCACTTCTTTTCATAACGGTCTGTCAGAGCGAAACCAAGCGGCAATGAAGAAGATGCTGTCCCAAACGGTGCTGCAAACGGGATATTTTACGCTGTATCAGGAGTCCATGCCTGTTGCCTGCGGACTTGGTGTGATCGAGGATCAGGTTGTCGGGTTATTTGATATCGTCACGTCCGAGCAGCACCGGAACCAAGGTTACGGCGAACAGCTTATCTTGAATATACTGCAATGGGCAAAAGAAAACGGGACAACACATAGCTATCTGCAGGTTGTCCAGAACAATGCGCCTGCCAACCGTCTGTACGAAAAGCTGGGCTACCGTGAAATTTACTCCTATTGGTATCGCAGCAAAACAATACTGTAATCAGCATCTTTTACATATATTTCAGACATCAGAAAAGAGGGTTCTATGGGATCTGCAGCATTTTTGGTTATATGCATTATCGTGGTAATCGCCGCCGGTTTTATCCAAGGGCTGACGAGCTTCGGATTTGCTTTGATCGCGATGCCCTTTCTGGCAAGGATCATTCCACTTCAGCAGGCTGTTCCGATTGTCGTCATCTTAAGTCTTTGTACGAATTTGATAGTAATCATAGACGCGAGGCGTCACATTGATCTGAAAAAAATCTGGATCCTGATCGTGTCGAGCTTATTGGCAGCGCCTTTAGGGACGTATTTGCTTCTTTTTCTGGATGAGCATATTTTAAAATCCTTTACCGGGATATTCATCATCCTGATTGCTTTGCTGCTCCTGCTGGGTAAGTCCTTTCCCGTCAAAAATGAAAAGCTCGCATTCGTGCCGGTAGGCATCATCAGCGGACTCCTGAATGGTAGTATATCCATGAGCGGCCCGCCTGTCGCGCTGTTTCTATCCAATCAGAAAGTAGATAAAAATACGTTCAGAGCCAATATCACAGCCTACGGCATCATTTTGAATATCATCACCATATGTACATATGCCTACAGCGGCATGCTGACAAAGCAGGTGTTTTCCTACTCTTTGTGGCTGATTCCCAGCATGCTTATCGGCGTCTTTATTGGCATCAAAGCAATCAAAAAATTAAATGAACATCTGTTCAGAAGGTTGGCTTTATGGGTGATTATTCTTTCCGGTATTTGGACATTGATCAGTGTTTTATAAAAAATGAGGTGGAGATATGAAATTCATCATTATCTTCGGGCCCCAGGCAGTCGGGAAAATGACGGTGGGTCAAGAACTGGAGAAAATTACGGATTTAAAGCTTTTTCACAATCATATGACGATCGAGCTGGTAACGCCGTATTTTAGTTATGGTTCGGCCCCAGGGAAGCGCTTGGTCAGCTTGTTCCGTCAGGAGATTTTTGAGGAAGTGGCCAAGAGTGATCTGGAAGGATTGATTTTCACGTTTGTATGGGCTTTTGACCTGCAGAACGACTGGGATTATATCGAGAAAATCAGTTGTATATTTGAGAATCAAGGCGGTACAGTATATCTGGTTGAGCTGGAAGCGGATATGGAGGAGCGGCTGGAACGCAATAAAAGTCCGCATCGATTAAGTCATAAAGCGACGAAGAGAAATATTGAGTTCTCCGAAAGGGACCTTCGGGTGACCATGGAAAATCACCGGCTTAATTCCATGGAGGGTGAAATCGGGCATGCCAATTATTTAAGAATCAACAACACGGAGCTCAGTCCGGAAACCGTCGCACAGATGATTAAAGAGAAATTTCAACTGTGAATCTAAGAGCAATTGTGGCACGGGTAAAATAAGAGATTATCGTCAGATAAATACCATTTGAGAAAGGAAGGTAATCCTGATGAATAAAGTCATTACATACTACAATGCATTCGATGAATGGGGGCGGCTGGACCGAGAGCCTATCGAATTCATTATTAATTTGCATCACATCAAAAGTCTTCTGCCAGCTAACGGGCATATTCTGGATAACGGAGCCGGGCCGGGAAAATACGCGATGGAGCTCGCCAAGCTAGGCTACCGGGTGACATTAACGGATTTGACTCCGAGATTGGTGGATATCGCGAAGAAAAAAGCCGAGGAATTCCAGGTCGAAGGTCAATTTGCAGGGTTCTATCCAGCAGATGCCAGGGACTTGGGCCTTTTTCCGGAAAATCACTTTGATGCTGCGCTGATGCTTGGGCCACTGTATCATTTGCAAGAGGAGGAGAGCCGGGTACAGGCCGTTCGGGAGCTGCACCGGGTCACAAAACCGGAGGGGCTCGTATTTGTGGCTTTGATGTCGAAAACCAAGTTTTTAACAACTTCGCTCATGTATCCAGAATTCTGGAAGCCGAACCATACGGTTCAGGGTATTGCGGAATTCCTGGAGTCGGGAACGTTTGACCATCAGGATGAAGGGCGTTTTACCGGAGCGTACTACTTTGACATTGATGATATTAACCCGTTTATGGAGTCCCATGGATTCGAAACTGTCAAACTGGTGGGCTCCAGCAGTATTGCGGGTGCGATGAAAGAGCAGCAGTGGGATTACTGGCAGCAGCAGGGTGAAGAAGCATTCCAGCAAATCATGCACATCGTAATGAAGGAATCTGAAAATCCGTATATGCTGGGGTCTGCATCGCATTTGCTTTATATCGGCAGGAAGAGAGCCTGATGGCTCTCTTTTTTCATAGATGCTGTATTACCGTTATAAGCCCTTGCCGCCAAGCGGCACTACAGGAATAGATTCCACTCCAGCAATCAACGGCATGGCACGGGTAATGGAATCTTTGGTCTCGGGCTGGGTTAGAGAAGCTTGGTGAGCTTCAGCACTGCTCCATACTTCGGTTACCCAGATGGCATCGGGTTCCGTTTCCGACAGATTGATAATGTAGACCTCGCATTCCTCAACGGTTTGGGCCGCCGCAGCGGCCTCCAGCAGAATGTTTGCCAGTGTTTCCCGCGCTCCAGGTTTTGCCGTGAATTTCACATATGCTCCGTATTTATTCATTTTAACCGCTCCTTTTTCGGGCTCAAGACTAACCTCTATTTTCTATGATAACGTATACAATTGCAACCAATATAGACTAATATTGGAATATATAATTTGGTTCGGAGGAAGTATCTTAGAACGGCTATTTCTGTGATTTACATCTTATGACTGCAAACATTTTTTCGAATCACTTTTGCATTGGAAAGGGACGATACCGATTAAAATCCGAATTATTGGGGCTTGTGGAACCGGAAAGTCATATATCGCACGCGAGTGCTCGCAGAGACTTGGAATTCCTCATTATGAAACGGATAATTTCGTGTGGGAACGCGGTCAGGAACAGCGCAGATTTCCGATCGAGACGAGGGACAGGCTTGTAAAAGAAGCTGCCAGCACCGAAGCATGGATCATCGAAGGCGTGCATCATAAATGGGGAAAAGAGAGCTTCGAGCATGCTGATCTCATTTTTATCATCTCTCCTAACAAGCTTGTCAGGGATTTCAGGGTTTTTCGAAGGTTTATCCGAACCCGGCTTGGCCTCGAGCATGCCAACTACAAGCAGTCCTTTAAAAATTTGCTGGTGATGACCTTTGTATGGAACAAGGGCTTTGACCGGGACACGATGAAGGAAATCCTGGAGCTTACCAAGCCGTATGAGGCAAAGCGAAGGATCGTGAAGAAAAACAAAGAGATTCTAGAGTGGATTGAGATGCGAGTCTAACAAATATGCTGACTTACCGGAGGAGAATGAAATGAAAATTGTAATCGGACAACCGAAGATGGAGAAGGAACTGAAGCAGTTAGAAGAAGAGTTAATGGTGCATCCGAATGCGGACATGTTCATTTTCCCCGAAGGTTATATCCATGCGAATCTGGAGCAGGCTTGCATGAAGTTGCCGGTTTGAGCTAAACAAGACTTACCCTGATACTTCATGAGAATAAAAAAGGAGCGATTTATGAGATGAGCAGCCCTGTTCAAAATCAAATTCAAACCGTGTTCATTCCGGTAAGCAGCATTGAAAAGGCGCGGGATTGGTATTGCGGCCTTCTGGATGTCCCGACTGAAGGAGAAATTCTGCATGGACATTTGTTTATTTTGCCTATGAAGGGATCTGCAGGCATTGTTCTGGACAGCCGAATTTATGCTCCGGAGAATGTATTCCGCATTCCTGCCGTGCAGCTGCTCACGGATAACATCGAAGAATCCTATGAGTATATGAAGGAAAAAGGGGTCGAGCTTGTTACCGGAATTGAGCATGGCCAGTGGTTTAACTTTAAAGACCCCGACGGAAATATGCTGATGGTATGCAAATGCTAGATTGAGGAGAAAACTTTCATTTTTATATGAAAAAATGGGAGGGGAACCGATGTCTAAGCGTAACATATTTGGAAAATCAACATTCATATAATGAAAGAGGCTTACGTTGATGAATACTAAGAATGATATTTTTACAATAGATTGCAAGGATATATTGCTGCGGGAATATCTGATTGAGGATGTGGAGGCACTGTGTGCGCTCACCCGGCAGCCCGAGATCAAGACCTTTTTACCGGATTGGGATGTGCCGCTTGAACAGAGGGTGGACTGGATAACCAATTACGAAACCGTGGATAACCAGCGTTTTCTTCAAGCTGTAGCTTCAGGCGGACATGTTGGTGATATGATGCTGCGACTCGGGATCATTTTGAAAGAAACGGGTGAGTTCATCGGCTGGTGCAATACTGCAATCAAGGAGGAGCTGCCTGAACCGAACCGAGAAATAATGTACGCCATTTCCAATCAGCATACGAATAAAGGCTACACAACCCAGGCTGTTCGTGCACTTGCGCAGTATTTGTTTGCCCATACGGATATCATCATGCTTAACGCGGTGGCTTTGACCCATAATCATTCTTCCAACAAGGTCATTCAGAAAAGCGGATTTGATTACGTGGATCAGATCGAGATCGAAGTCCAGAAATACAACCACTATAAGCTTGATAAAGCTGCCTTGCATCTGCCAGTAAATGAACTGGCGGGGCACAAATAGTTAACAGGAAAAAGGGGATGGAAGCATGAGTGACCGAAAAAATGTCAAACCAACTTCCCGTGAGCTGATGGAGTTCCATGTTGAGGCGTTGTTTACACATGACGAGAACATGCGGCTGCGCACGATCAACGAGCCTTGGCCCGGAGAGGATCCGGCTCCCCGGTTTTTTCTGGGACGGACTATTGAGGGAGCGGCTCTCTGCCGGTTTCGGTATGATGTTCCCGGGATGCTTGCCAGGCAATTGGAGGAATTATGCGCTGACGAACCGATCATAAGTGATTTTCAGACGAAACCGAAACATTTCGAGGCTTACATGAACCTCCTTCAAAGTGAACGCTTCACGATGGGACCTTGTTATCTTATTCCTGAGGAAACCAAGCCGACGATGCAGGTGGTCAGCGTTACCCGGGACAATATGAAGGAGTTTTTGTACGACGGTTTCGAGTGGCTGATCTCTGAAATTGAATATGTGCAGCCATGCATAGCCCTCGTGCACGAAAGCCGGGTCGTCTCGATCTGCCGCAGCGTTCGCGTTACATCGAGAGCACACGAAGCTGGGCTTGTGACCTTGGACGGCTTTCGTGGCAAAGGGTATGCCGCGGCAGTTGTTGCTGGCTGGGCTATGGCGGTGCGTAAGATGGAGTGTGTTCCGTTATACAGTACATTGTTGGAGAACCTTGCATCCCAGCGCGTGGCAAGAAAATCAGCCTTGTCCTTTTATGGAGTGAATTTCACAGTCATTTGACGATCAATCAGGATCAGAAGGAAATCATCGTGTATGAGAAGGAATTAATTCTATGAGATACTGGCTGCTGCGCCTGTTATTATATCGTCACACTCATCCTGTCTTCTCAGAGAAGGAACAGGAGGAATTCAACCACTTGTACGAAAAAGCTGTGCAGGATGGCGGGATCATGTCTTATGACAGCTCTTATCCGAAATATCGTTTTCTTCAATACATAACACAGACAAAACCTGTGCTTTTTCACGGTTCCAATCATCCGGAAATTGAAGAATTTGAGCCCCGCCGTCAGACCTTGTTCGATGGTACGTATACGAATGCCGTATTTTCATCTGCGGATGGGATTTGGCCCTTGTTTTATGCGGTGTTGAACCGCAGTAAACTGGCAGGCAATATCCGGAACGGATGTATTGTATCAGCTGGAAAAAAGGAACGGTTTTACTTTTTCTCGCTAAGCCGAGAGACAGAAGACAGCTTTCCGTGGGCGGATGGAATGATTTATATCCTGCCAAGAGACTCCTTTCGGAGGGCAGAGGAAGGCAAGCTTTACTTTGATGAATGGATCAGTGAACAACCGGTTAAGCCGATGATGCGGCTGCAGGTGAGTCCGGAGGATTTTATTTTTCTTTCCCGCACAGCCTGGCACCGCAGCACAGAGCCGCTTTTCAAAACGTATGCACTATACAAATGGAGAAGCAAGTTTATCAAGCGGAAGTGAAATCCTTGATGACCTGTCCATCCAATTAAAGCAGCTGTCATGATGAACATGGCGGCTGCTTTTTTAAGATTAAAAATTTTCTGATTTTAATATGAACTGTGACTCCCCCTGACCGGTATCCATCCGGTTCATCTGTCTATATTCAGTAGGGCTTTTCCCATATTCAAAGGAAAACTGCTTGGAAAAGTGATGAATGGAGCTGTACCCGAGCAGCTCGGCAATGGCAGTAACCGTCTGTGTGGACTCAAGCAGCAATAGTGCTGCTTTTTTTAGTCTCATTTTGGACTGATAGGCCATCGGAGACATGCCTGTCTCTTCCCGGAACAGCTTGTACAGCTGCGATTTTCGCAGCCCGGATTGCTCGCACCAGTGCTCGACCTGGAATTCGGCGTCAGGATACAGCTCGATCTGCTGCATAAGCCTGGTTATCCGGTAATCGCGGACCTTTTGATTAAATGGACTGCCGGCTGCGTGAAGCAGGATGGCCCGCAACAGACTGGAAGCAATCTCCTCGCCATAAACGATATATTCCATCTGGCATAGCTGATGCAGACAAACCGCGGGTAATGAGGAAGCCCCCATGACAGTGCAGGAAGGTATATGTGCTAGCTCCGGACATTTCTCTACTCGTGTCAT
Source organism: Paenibacillus dokdonensis (assembly GCF_004916975.1). GTDB lineage: Bacteria > Bacillota > Bacilli > Paenibacillales > Paenibacillaceae > Paenibacillus_AQ > Paenibacillus_AQ dokdonensis. Next base: position 384,663 of record NZ_STGQ01000001.1, read on the forward strand.
ATATTTAGGATCCGGCTCATCCGGGGCGAAGGCGAACCTGGGCTGATGAGGACGCGGAACAGACCATAGATCAAAATACACATTGTAAGCTTCGAGTGCTTGGCGCGGCAGTGGATGAAAGGAATGAACTTCTCCGGGGCGGATGAAGATCATCGCTCCTTTCTCTGCTTTATATTCGGTTCCTTCGATGCAGACGCTGCCCATTCCGGCGGTGAAGTAGTGGATCGCAAAGGCATAGCCGGTTCTTGTATGCTCATGTATACCTCCGTCGTATACCCAGCGGTGGGCAGAGCGCACAAACGGCGTAAGATCAAGCAAGCTGCTCATAGATCGATCATCCTTTTAACATGTTGGTGGAATGGCGTATAAACAGCGGAATGCCGTTCAAATACACTTCAATACTTCCATGATACACTAAAGGGCAAATCCAGACATAGTGATCATAAGGAGTGAACAGCATGCGATTCAGACAAATTCATCTAGATTTTCATACATCCGAGCATATCCCGGGTATCGGCAAGCAGTTTTCCAAGCAGCAGTTCCAAGAAATGCTGAAGCGGGGACATGTCGATTCCATAACGATTTTTGCCAAATGCCATCATGGCTGGGCCTATTTCCCTTCGGAAGTCAATGAACAGCATCCGAACCTGAGCTTTGATCTCCTCGGAGCCCAGATCGAAGCGGCTCATGAAATCGGAGTCAAAACTCCGGTATATTTGTCCGTAGGCTTTGAAGAAAAGATCGCCCGTATTCATCCGGAATGGCTGATGCGCGACGAGAAGGATCGCACCAATTGGGTGGACGGCTTCATGGTGCCAGGCTGGCATCAGTTCTGCCTTAACACGCCATACCTGGATCATATCATCCGCCAGACAGAGGAAGTCGTACGCAAATATGATGCAGACGGGATCTTCCTGGACATCGTCGGCGTACGTAAATGCTACTGTCCGACATGCCTTAATCAGCTGCTGGCTGAAGGCAAGGACCCACGGGATACGAAAAGCGTTGTCGAGCTGGGTGAAAGGGTCTATGCGAACTATGCCAACCGCATCCGTGATGCGATCCATGCGATTAAGCCAGGGCTTCCGGTTACGCAGAACTCGGGACACTTCCCGCATGGACGCCGTGATTTAATCGACGTGAATACGCATCTGGAGCTGGAATCGCTCCCGACAGCAGGATGGGGATATGATCACTTCCCGCTGTCTGCGCGTTATGTGCAGCCTCTGGGCGTGGATTTCCTCGGTATGACCGGGAAATTCCACAAGTTCTGGGGAGAGTTCGGGGGATACAAGCATCCGAATGCCCTGCGTTATGAAACAGCGCTTAGCCTGGCTCATGGTGCGCATTGCTCCATCGGTGATCACCTCCATCCGGAGGGACTCATGGATCCGGCAACCTATGATCTGATCGGAGCGGCATACCGTGAGGTTGAAGCCAAGGAGCCTTGGTGTTCAAATACGCGGAATATAGCGGATATCGCGCTGCTGTCGGTCGAAAGCACAGGCTACGAGGATCATGCCTCCGCCATGTTTACGAACCAGTTTGATGCAGGTGCGGTACGGCTGCTGCTGGAAGGTAAATTCCTGTTCAATGTGGTAGATATGGACTCCGACTTTCTTGCCTATAAAGTGATCATCATGCCAGACCATGTGCTTGTGAATGACAAGCTGAAGGCTAAACTGGAAGCATTTATTGCCCAAGGGGGTAAAGTTCTCGCTACTGGCAAATCAGGTATGGACCTGGAAGGGGAGCAGTTTGTGCTCGATCTGGGTGTGCGCCGCACGGGGGATAACCTTTATAAACCGGATTATTTCCGTCCGGAGTTCGATCTGCCAAGTATAGGACAGGCCAATTTCCTGATTCAAGCCCGCGGCCAGCGTATTGAGCTTACCGATGGAGGTAAGGTGATCGCCAAACGGGTTGATCCTTACTTCAACCGGGATGCGTTCAAGTTCAGCGGACATCAGCATACTCCGTTCACCTTTGATGCCAAGGATGAAAGTCCTGGGGTTGTCGAGAGTGAAGCAGGTATATATATCGCCTGGAATATGTGCGAGGATTATGCAATTAATGGCAGCCTTCCCGTGAAGGAGCTCATTCATCAATCAATCCGCAGGCTGCTGCCTGATCCGACGCTCTCTACCACTCTGCCGGCTCAGGGCGTAGTTACACTTCAGCACCAGAAAGAAGAGAGCCGCCTCGTGAATCATTTGCTGTATGCTTCCCCAGTGAAGCGTGGAACGAATGTAGAGATCATTGAAGATATCATACTGGTACATGATGTGAAGGTTGAATTGCATCTGCCGGGCAAGGAGATAACAGGGGTATATCTGGCTCCGCAGAAAACGCCTTTGGCGTTTGAGCAAAGCGGAAATCATGTGAAATATACCGTTCCTGTGCTGGAAAGCCATCAGATGGTTGTACTTGACCTGAAGTAAGGGCGGGCAAAGCAGACGTAGAACTGAACATAAGACAGGCTGTTTTTGAGCGGACGGACAAGTTCGCCCGAAAGCAGTCTGTTTTGCATAGCAGAAAATATTGGAGTCCGCTGACAGAATTAGAAAATTGTAGATCTGTGTCGAAAAATATTCGATATACACGTAAACTATATTTGTAACCGATTTCAAAGGATAGAAGCAATTAACGGAAAGGAGGTTGTCATGCTGCGCAAACTGTCACATAAACTGCTTCCCGGTTCTTCCATTAGCACCAAAATAACCTTTGCTTACATCTGGCTGTTCGCTTTGCTGATTGTTCTGCTGGCGGTCACTACGTATTTTATTTCATCCAACATCCTCATTAACAAATCAATCGTTAACATGCAGCAAAATTTGCAACTGGCTTCCGAGAAGCTGGATATGGTTCTGAGCCAGGCAGAGACCTTTGCACAGATGGCTATTACCGATGAGTACGTGCAGGATATTATCACCAGCCCCAGATCAGAGTACCTGGCCCATTATAATGATCAGATTGCCATTCAGAACGCGCTTTTCGGAATGACGGAGAAGACCATGATTGATTCCGTTATCGTTTATGACCAGATTGGAGGGATCTATGGATCAGGGGTAGAGAAGAACATTACGGATACAAGTCGTCCCTATATGAGTAAATTCTCTTCATCCACGTCAACCTCGCAGTGGATGGATACGACGCTGGCTAACTATCAGCGGGAGGATGGACCGAGGAATGTGATCTCCCTGTATCAGAAGTTCTATTCTGCTAGAACAGGCCTGCCGATCGGGCTAATCCAGCTGTCGATCAATGAGAAGAGCATTAGCAAGCAGTACGGGAATATTTCCATCGGCAAGGGCGGAAGCATTTTTATTATGAATCGAAAGGGAACAATCGTCTCGGATGACAACAAGGGCCGATTGTATACATCGGTGGAGAATGAGCCTTATTATAACTGGTCCTTGAATCATCAAGCCGGTGATATTTTCAAGATAGACGGACAGAAGCAGATTGTGGTGTCCCGGTATTTTCCCAAGCTGGACTGGATTATTCTCGGAGTCGTTCCGGTGGAAGAGGTGACAAAAGACAATCAGATGTTGATCCGCCGATTTACTGCACTCTCTCTGCTGTTCATCGTCTTGGCTGCAGTGCTCACCTACGTTACCTCGAAATCGATTACCCGACCTCTGCTTGCCATGAAGAAAACGGTGAAGAAGATGAAGGAAGGCAACATGGACGTTGTATTTGATATCGAGTCAAGGGATGAGATCGGTGCACTTGGAGCCGAATTTAATAAAATGGCAAACCGGACCAAGCATCTGATGGAGCAGATTGTAGAGGATGAGAAGAAGCGCAAGGAGATCGAGCTGGCTGCGCTGCAGTCGCAGATCAATCCCCATTTTCTGTATAACACGCTTGAGAGCATCAGTGCATTGGCGGATCTCGGGCGCGGAAAAGATATCGTTAGCTTGGTCAAACAGCTGGCGGCATTTTACCGTGGCGTTCTCAGTAAGGGAAGCCCCATCATACGGGTGGAAGATGAACTGAACATTACCCGCAATTATATGGATATTTTGAAGGTACGCTATGGAGACCGGATCAGCAGTCAATTTGAAGTGGAGCCCGGAGTGCTTCCTTACAGGTCCATTAAGCTGCTTCTGCAACCACTCGTGGAGAACGCGGTATATCATGGCCTGCGCTATAAACGCGGAAAGGGAATCATTGGTGTTCGGGTATACAGCGAGAACAATCTATTGATATTGAAAGTTACGGATAATGGAATCGGTATGCAGCCGGACAAGCTGAATGCCATCCTGCGGGAACATTCAGCTCACGGAAGCGGCTTTGGAGTAAAAAGTACGGATGAGCGGATCAAACTGCATTTTGGAACTTCATACGGGCTGCGGATCAGCAGTGTATATGGAGAAGGAACAACCGTGACGGCGATGCTGCCGCTGCTAAGAATGGAGGGGGAACCCGATGATACAGACCATGATCATAGATGACGAATATCTGATCCGGGAGAGGTTGAAGCGGTTTGTTGAATGGGAGCAGCTTGGCTTTGAGCTTGCAGGAGAGGCAGAGGATGGAGAAGAGGCTCTGGAGCTGTTGGAAGAAGCAGCTATCCCTATGCAGCTTGCGCTGGTAGATATCAATATGCCGATGATTGATGGACTTGAATTTGCCAGAAGGGCAAAGGAGAATCATCCCGGCCTGCACATCATTTTTCTCACAGGCTACAGCGATTTTGACTATGTGAAGACCGCCTTGCGTCTGGGAGCTGCCAACTATATCCTGAAGCCGATTGATATGGATGAACTGGCAGAAACGCTTATAAAGGTACGTACGACAATCCGGGAAGAGGAGCTCAAACTCTCCCATTCCACTGCCTTAGCTGAAGAACTCATTGTGGCTTATGATAGCAGCAGAAGCAGCTTTATGATGCGTCTTCTGGATTCGTCCGCTTCCATGCAAGAGCTGGAACGGAAAGAAGGACTGAATCGGTATTGCCCTCAGATTTCCGAAGGGGCCCTGATTATTGCTGTGGCTAGTGTCGACCGGCCTAGTGAAGTGAATGGGGATCCCGATCGCTATCCAAGCAGTTATGCTGAACAGGTTCCTGAACAAGCCAAGGACGGGCTGGCCATACTGGCAGAGGTAATCAAGTCCCAACAGAAAACCGAGATCTGCTATGACGCAAGCGGGCGGCTCGTGGTGTTGGCTTCTCCTGAAATCCAGCTGGTGGAAGCTTGGCGCAAAGCTGTGGAGAGAATCCATCGTACCGCAGGCGTGCTGATGACCGTGGGGATCAGCAGCAATTGCAGCACAGCGGATGCAGACCGCGGTTATCAGGAGGCGGTGCTGGCCATGCGTCACAAGGCGGTGCTCGGCAGGGGAAGGATCATTAAGTATGATGAGCTCCCGACCGAGTGGAAACCATTTCAGCTGGGGGGAGTCCGCGAGCAGCTGCTCATTGATTTGCGGCTTGGTAATCCGGAGGATGCTGCCGGGCGCATCCGCGAGCTGTTTTCCCGCTTTACGGCCAACCCTACGCATATCGACCAGCTGTATTATATCGTGTATGAGCTTACTGCAATGCTGAACGTATATGCGGAAGAGCAGCAGATCGAAATGACGGAGGATGAAGCGGCTGCTCTCAATGCGGCAGCGGCTGTGGATCATCTGGAGATGCCGGATCGGATTGAAGTTTGGATTAATGCCAGGCTGATGAGTCTGTATGCCCGTTCGGAGTCACAGAAGAAATCCTCTTCGGCCAGGCTTGTCGAGACGGCGAAGGCATATATTGATGCGAACTACAGCAATGCTGAACTGGATCTGCCGGCAATCTCGCAGAACCTCCATATTAACGCGAATTATTTAAGCCGTATATTCAAAGCTGAAAGCGGCCTGTCTGTGACCGAATATGTGACTCTATGCCGGATGAACAGGGCAAAGGAACTGCTTATATCGGGGTATCGGAATGTGGAATACATTGCAGCGCAGACTGGATATGCGGACCCTCACTATTTCAGCAAGTGCTTTAAAAAGCATTACCGCGTGCCTCCTTCTAAATTTTCGGTGTAAGCCATTACGGAATGTTTCTGTGCTGAAAAGTCATAATATTCCCGGTCAGGTGGGGATATTACATTCGTTTTGAAACCGCTACCAACTATAATTTCCAGTAAGAAAGCTAATCCAGAACACATCAAAGGAGGCAGCGGTAATCTTATGAAGGTAATAAAAAAAACCCACTGGACACTATCACTATTGCTTATATGTTCCTTAGTTCTATCAGCTTGCGGCAGTTCGGGCGGATCAGACAGCTCGTCTAACGGCGGGAAGGGGGGCAAAAAGACGCAGGTGCGGATTATGACGCGTCTTTCCGGTTCTGATCTGAAATCCAAAGCATTTAATGAACTTCTGGACAAGTTCAAGAAGGAGAATCCGGACATCGAGGTTGTGAACGAATCGGTCAATGATGAAACCTCGTATAACAACAAATTTAAAACGGCCGTTGCGACAGGCAATGTTCCGAACATCTGGATGAATTATGGCGGTCAGTCCTTCAAGGTGTATGCCGAGAATATCGCGATGGACCTTCAGCCGGTTCTTGACGAGGACAAGGCATGGAGCGGTGCGTTTAAGCCCCTGTTCAGCGGATGGCAGTACAGCGATATTCAGGGAACCTTTGCGGTTCCCATGGAAGATAGCAGCGTAGCGATCTATTATAACAAGGATCTGTTCAAGAAGGCAGGCGTAGAGCCGCCAAAAACGATTGAAGAGATGACAGCACTTGTAGAGCCCTTCAAGAAAATTGGAGCCGTACCGATGCTGATGGGAGATAAGGAAAACTTCCGTGGTGGACATTTGATCAACAATCTGTCCTTCAAGCGGTTTGGCTTCCAGAAGATAGAAGACCTGATCAGCCGCAAGGCTAAATGGAATGATCCCGACATGCTTCAACTGTTCCAGCTCATGAAGGACTGGCAGTCTGCCGGAGTACTTGGGGACAATATCGTCACACTCGATTCCAATGGCACAACAGCGCAGTTCCTTGCAGGAAAGAGTGCGATGCTGTTTGAAGGAAACTGGGCGATCTCCCAGCTGTCATCCTCGGATATAGCTGATAAGATCGGCGTCATTCCATTCCCTTATTTTGCAGATCATCCGGAGAATAAAGACGTCTGGTTCGGAACAGCCGGCGGATACTCGGTATCCAAGTCCATCTCGGGAGCCGAGAAGGACGCTACGATTAAACTTCTGAAATACTTAACGAACGAGGATGCATTTAAGTATTTTGCACAAGCGACCAAAGGAGGCACGTATCCGGTGAATGTGGAGCTGGATTCCTCCCAGATCGATCCGGTGACGAAGGAGTATATGGAAGCTCAGAAGAGTGCCAAGACCTTCCTGTCTGAAATCGAAACTTACGATAATATACCTTCGCTTCAAGACAAGCTGCGCAGTGAAATTCAAGGGATGTTTGCAGGTTCAAGCCCGCAGCAGACCGCTGACAATGTACAGAAGGTCGTTGACTCGAATCACTGATCGTTTACTTACGATAATGATGAACACAGCCGCCGGCAGCTCACAACCTTTATGGAGAGAGTCCCGGCGGCTCTATCATTCACAGCTTAAGAACGAAGCGGAGGGAATCGCGTGAACAAACGAAAAGCATACGGGGCGATAGCGATTTTGCTTTTACCCGGACTTTTACTTTATACGATAGCCTTTATTTACCCGGCTATTCAAACGGTGTATCAATCCTTTTTCGATTGGAACGGCATATTTAATGTTCCCTTGACTTTCGATGGAATCAACAACTACAAGGAGATGCTGGATAACCCGAACTTTTACAGATCGCTGAAAAATGTAGGGCTGTTCATTGCTGCATCGTTTGTCCTGATTCTGCCTATCGCGCTCTCGTTGGCGCTGGTTGTGACAAGCCGGATGAGGGGCAAGCGTTTTTTTAAAGTCGCTTTCTTCATTCCTTCCATTCTGCCACTCACGTCAGTAGGCCTGATGTGGCAGTTTCTGCTAAAAAGCGATGGCCTGGTCAATAAGCTGCTGGAAATGTTCGGCCTCAGCTCACTGACGCATGACTGGCTGGGCGAGCCTGCGCTTGCCATCTATACGGTGGTCGTCGTGAATGCCTGGATCTACTGCGGGCAGAACATGATTATTTTCGCAAGCGGGCTGGTTGCCATTCCGGATGAAATCTATGAGGCAGCTTCATTGGACGGAGCGAACAGCTTCCATAAGCTGAAGCATATTACACTTCCTTTAATGAAGGAGATCTTCAAGGTGTTCGCTGTTCTTGCCGTTACCCAGTCGATCCGTGTATTCGGACAGATCTACGTTATTACAGGCGGGGGCCCGAACGGCGCGACGGATGTGCCGACGACGCTCCTGTACAATGAAGCCTTTAAGTTCAATAACTTTGGCGTCGGAAATAGTATCGGTACCTTTATGATCGTAACCGCCCTTGTTGTAACGGTACTCATGAACTTCCTGACAAGCTCCAGAAGCCGTGCCAAGAAGAAGGGGGTGCAGGCATGATTAAGCTGAAAAGAACTCCGGTATATGTTTTCTCCGTCATTGCAGCTGTCATTTTCCTGTATCCGCTGCTCTATTCCTTCTTCTCCTCGCTGAAGGACAACGTGGAAATTTATAACAACTCGGTCTTCTCGCTGCCGGATGTATGGCGCTGGAATAACTATAAGATGGCACTCGTCGATGCCAAAATCAGTCGGGCGATTCTAAACTCTTTCATCTATGCGATTCCCGGGACATTCCTGTGTCTGGTGCTGTCGCTTATGGTTGCTTTTGTGTTATCCAGGTACAAGCTTCGTATGAATGGATTTCTATACAATTACTTTGCTATCGGACTCATGATCCCCGTCTTCTCCCTGATGATTCCGATCTCTAAGGTTGTCGGGGCGCTTCATTTATTCAACAGTTATCCGCTGATGATTGTGCTCTATGGTGTATTCGAGATGCCGCTTGCGATTTTCCTCATTACCGGATATATGAAGGGCATCAGTAAAGAACTGGATGAATCCGCGATTATAGATGGCTGCGGACCGATCCGCTTGCTTTTCCAAATCATTGCCCCACTTACGATGCCAGCGGTATCGACTGCCGGAATACTGAGCTTCTTCGATATTTACAATGATCTGGTGTGGAACGTCATTCTCATATCGGATCAGAACATGAATAACATCTCCATGGCGCTGATGTCTTTTGTCGGCCAGCAGGGATCTTCTCAGCTGGGGCCAACCTTCGCAGGCATCATGCTGACGATTGTGCCGACCATTGTTGTCTATTTACTGTTCCAGGAGAAAGTGGAAAAGGGTCTTAGCGCAGGGGCCGTCAAAGAATAAAAGAAAACTGTAAGCCTCAATAAAAGCCGGATCTATCACATCGATAAGTTCCGGCTTTTTGCGTTGTCTCCAGTTTTTTATAAGGAAGAGGAGTCCCGGGCCTCATGGCGGGTTTTACCGGAATCAGGTTTATGTTTTGTGATAAGCCTCCGGTACTCACTGGGGGAGCATCCTTTCAAGCGTTTAAAGGCACGGGAAAATGTGTAGAGATCAGGATATCCCACCGATAATGCGATTTCACCGATCTGTAATGCGGCATCCTTGAGCAGCTCGCCCGCACGCTCCAGCCTGAGCTGCTGCACATATTGCTGCGGTGATAGGCCCACCTTCTGTGTGAAAACATGTGAGAAATGGGAGCGATGAAGGCCGAACATCCGGGCAGCGGTCTCTACACGCAGTGATTCGGTATAGTGCAGCTGAAAAAAGCTTACAGCTTCGGCCACCCAATGGACTTCTGACGTGTTAGCGGCAGGTGCTTCATACAAGGGCTCTCGTTCCAGTTCTTCAAACAAACGATAGGCTGCAGACATCAGTTTCATGGTGGACAGGTGCAGCTGATCATGATGCCAAATGATCTCTTCGATGGCCTGCAAACGCTCCAGGGACTCCGGAGTCATGGCCTCTTTCCGGTAAGGAAGATTCCCATTGAGACCGATCATCTGCATCAACTCCCGCATCTGCGGCCCTTCCATGGTGAGCCATACCATCCGGAGCGGTTCTGCAGAGTGAATCCGGTATTCATACGTTTGGTGCGGAAACAGACAGAAAATATCATGGGTACCCAAAATGACTTGCCTGCTGCCATAGCTGAACTGTAATTCTCCGCTTACGATAAAATGAAGACCGTAGCTGTCGATCTGCTTCGGGCCGACATGATAATGGGGCTTTGCGTCATTACGTCCGGCCCTGACAAACCAGAAGCCGCCAGTACGTTCATATCCGGAAGGCATATGATGCCACAGGTCCGCAAGTTCTCCGGTATATTCCTTCATTTCCATCCCACCTAACATTTTGTTAAATACATTATGGCATTCACTTCTTTTTCAAGACAAGATAAACTTCAAGAGATAAGTAGTAAATCAGGAATACCCTACCACTAGAAGGGAGAGGCAGCATTGAAGCATCCAAACATTCTGCTCATTACCAGTGATCAGCAGCACTGGAACACGATCGGTGCCCTGGGCAGTGAAGTACATACGCCCAATCTGGATCGGCTCGTCAAGGAGGGAACGTCATTTACTCGAGCGTATTGCCCGAATCCGACCTGTACGCCTACGCGGGCTTCCATCATAACCGGCATGTATCCGAGCCAGCATGGAGCCTGGAGTCTGGGGACAAAGCTGCTTGAAGACCGCCGAACCGTGGCGGAGGATTTTGTGGCGGCAGGCTATCAGACATCACTGATCGGCAAGGCGCATTTCCAGCCTCTGCGGGGAACGGAGGAGCATCCATCGCTTGAGGCATACCCGCTGCTTCAGGATCTTGATTTTTGGAACTCATTTCATGGGCCGTTTTATGGCTTTGAACATGTGGAGCTGACCCGCAACCACACCAATGAAGCACATGTGGGACAGCATTACGCTCTTTGGATGGAAGAGAAGGGATTCGATAACTGGCGGGATTATTTCCTGGCACCTACAGGAAATATGGATCCGGCAATCAAGCATACATGGCCGATCCCGGAAGAGATTCACTACGATGCATGGATCGCGGAGCGGACGAATGCGATGCTGGAGCAGCATAAGCAGAAGGATGAGCCGTTCTTTTTATGGTCGAGCTTCTTTGATCCGCATCCTGATTATCTGGTACCCGAGCCGTGGGACCGTATGTATGATCCGGAACAGCTGACCATTCCAAGTGCGGCTCCAGGCGAGCATGACATGAATCCGCCGCATTTTGGATTGACGCAGGAAGAGAAGCCGGATTTTAGCCATTTGATGGAAACGGGTAAGGGCATTCATGGCTATCACTCTCATCTTTTACCTGAAGCAGAGCGCAAGCAGCTCGTAGGAACTTACTATGGCATGATCAGCCTGATGGATAAATATATAGGCAAAATCCTGGATAAGCTCGATGAGCTGGGTCTGACCGATAACACGGTTGTCGTGTTCACAACGGATCATGGACACTTCTTCGGGCAGCATGGATTGCAGTACAAGGGCGGCTTCCATTATGAGGATCTCATCAAACTTCCTTTTCTTGTAAGATATCCGGGCCAAGTGCCTGCAGGTAAACAGTCTGCTGCCATCCAGTCTCTGGTAGACCTGGCCCCAACGTTTCTCTCCTTATGTGATATTCCGGTTCCGGCAATCATGACAGGGGTCGATCAAAGCGGGGTATGGAAAGGCGTTCAGGATCAGGCGCGTGATCATGCTATTTGTGAATTCCGACATGAGCCAACCACCATTCACCAGAAGACGTATATAGATGCGCGGTATAAAATAACGGTGTATTACCGCCAAACCTACGGCGAAATCTTCGATCTCGTGAATGATCCGGAAGAGCTGAACAATTTATGGGATCATCCGGCTTATGGAGAACTCAAAAGCGAGCTGCTTCTAAAATATGCGTGGGCTGAGCTCGGCAAAGAACCAATGCCCATGCCGCGCATCTGGGGAGCATAACGATCATAAGGGGCTGTCTCATAAGTGGATTTCCCACGACAGAGACAGCTCCGTTTTATTTTGGGATCCGAAAAAACCTCAGCAAGGAGCGATTCTCCCGTTATTGGAGAATCGCTCCTTTGCGCTTTTGCTCTACTCCGGCTTGCTTCAGCATATTATGGGCAAGCGAAAGCCATCCGACCTCCAGCGTCACTTTCTTCATGCCGCGAAGCAGAAACCGCCGGAAGCCCCGGTTGTTTTTCAGTTGGCCAAACACACTCTCCGGCTCAATCATTCGCCGTACGGCCAGGGCATAGCCTTCCTCACTTCGGAGGCGTTCCCGTGCCTGACTTTGGTATCGCAGCCTTTCCAGACTTAC
>NZ_STGQ01000001.1:396992-2157928 GCF_004916975.1 Paenibacillus dokdonensis
TTTGGTATCGCAGCCTTTCCAGACTTACCGCTACTGTGCACCGATCTTTCAGCGGGCAGCCTTCACAGCTTTGACTTCGGTAATGACGCCTGCGAATCTCATATCCACTTTCTAGTGTTTCCTTGCTTTCTCTGTGGAAATGCAGTGTTTGCGCGGCGGGGCACGTCCAGTTATCCTCGGCTGCGTTGTACGTCCAATTCTCGATTTTACTCACATCTGCTTTCCACGCTTTGCTCTTTTCTTTATGGTAACTGCCGTATTTAACGACTGCTGTGATCTCTTCCTTTTCCAGATAGGCATAGTTCTCTTCACTTCCATAGCCTGCATCTGCAATGATTGTCTGTGGATGTTGCCCCAAGATCCGCCGTGCTATTTCCAGATGAGGCTCTAAACAACGGGTATCCGTGGGTCTTTGGTGGACACTGTAGGCTAAAATGAACTGATTTTCCGTGCCAATCTGCACATTGTATCCCGGTTTTAACTGTCCATTTCGCATGTGGTCTTCTTTCATCCGCATGAAGGTGGCGTCCGTGTCAGTTTTGCTGAAGCTGTTTCGATTTCCAAGCAACTTTTGGTAATGTTCGTACTTCACAAGTCTTGGAAGCAAGTCCTTCCGAAGCTTCCGAACGGCTTTCTTTAAGGGGGTATCCTTGGGATGTTTCAGCAGCTGAGCTTCCAGTTGCTGCGTGACTTGTTCGAGCTTGCTGCTATCCAACTCGAAAGCCTCACCGAGTTCGGTCAGGTCTTTGCCGTGATGCTCGCGCTCTTCCTGATGCTCTGCGGCTTCGATGGTGGAGAAAAGTGCATGTACCTTCTCTTGCAGTTTGGTCTTGTGTTTGCTGACCGCTTTACCCCAGACGAAGGTGTAACGATTGGCATTGGCCTCAATCTTGGTACCATCTACGAAATAATGTTCCAAGGAGATGTACTTTTCATCTGCAAGAAATTGAAGTACGGCGGAGAACACGGTTTCGAGGACGTCTTTCATCCGCTCCGAACGGAAGCGGTTAAGCGTGCGGAAATCCGGACGTTGCCGTCCGGCTAGCCACATAAAGGGGATGTGTTCCCGGATGGCTTTGGCGATTTGTCTTGAGGAATAGATGCGCTGTGTGTAGGCGTAGATGATGACTTTGGTGAGCATTTTGGGATGGTAACTGTCACGGCCGCCGCCGGGATAGGCAGCGTCAAAAATGGCATCGTCCAATCGATTGACGGCAGCATTCACGACACGAACGAGGTGGTTTTCTGGAATATCTTCTTCTAGATCCATTGGCAAACAAAGTTGGTCCATGGTATATTGAATGTACAAAGAAACCTCTCCTTTGAAATGGTTGGGCACACTTCCATTTTACCAAAAGAAAGGTTTCTTTTTTGTGTTTTTTTAAAGATTGAAGATCCATTCCCCGCATAAACAGCGGAGAGGACGGACGGATTGTGGAAAAGCGGCAGCGGTCGCCTTGGTCTCCGGATTTTCACCGCTAAGGGGAATGAAAAAAATCTGGAGAGCACAGCGATTGGAACAATGGTCCGTTCGCGCAGCGTCCACCCAAAAAGTCTAAGTATATCCTACGTAAAAAACAAGGCTGTCCCAAGCAGCTATTTCATGGCTTTTGGGACAGCCTCTTTTCGTTTGTTGTCAGGGCCTTTGCCCGCAGGTGATCCTGTTGTATAATCATAGAAACCAACGTACCTTTCATTTCTATATAGACAACGCTGTGGCCCGGCTTAAGAATATATGCGTGATTCTTAAGCCGGGCCTTGTTGTCTCTACAGCAGATCAATACTATCCGGTGAAACGGGAGAATAAGAGGGGCATCATGACGAAATATTCCGAATTCATTCAGCAGGCAGAACAATTTGTTAAACAGGAGTTATCCGGTGAGGCGAGCGGTCATGATTGGTGGCATATCGAGCGGGTGAGAAACACGGCCTTGGAAATCGCCGGCAAAGAGCATGCGGATGCGGTTGTATGCGAGCTGGCGGCACTGCTGCATGATGTGGCTGATGAAAAGCTGAACGATAGCAAAGAAGCGGGACTGGATAAGGTTCGCTCCTGGATGCTAGAGCATACCACGGACATGGATCTGATCGACCAGGTGATGGACATCATTTCGACCATGTCTTATAACGGTGGCAAGAACCCGCCGATGAAGACGCTGGAAGGCCAGGTCGTTCAGGATGCAGATCGTCTGGATGCGCTTGGCGCAGTCGGAATAGCCAGAACATTCGTATACTCGGGTGCCAAGGGGCGTATTATTCATGATCCCGGTCTGAGTGAGGAGATTCTTGCACAGGAGGATTACCGGTCGAGCAATAAAACGGCTATCTACCATTTTTATGAAAAGCTGTTGAAATTGAAAGATTTGATGAATACCTCATACGCCAGAGAGCTGGCGGAGCAAAGACATGCGTTTATGGAGCTGTATTTGAAGCAGTTTTACAGTGAATGGAAGGTCCGGGACTAATCCGGCTCCTCCCACCCTTCAAAATACCGGTTATTGAAAGGAGCCATTCCACTTGAATACCGCCAACCGAATTACGATGGCCCGGATCGCGCTTATTCCGCTTTTCATGCTGTTTTTTACAAAATGGCCGGCATGGCTGGCTGAAGTCAGCGGGATCATCCAGTTCTTGAACAATTATGGTGTATACATAGCCATCGGGATCTTCGTGCTTGCTTCCGGTACAGACAAATTAGATGGATATGTCGCGAGAAAATATAACCAAATCACCAATCTGGGAAAGCTGCTGGACCCGCTCGCCGATAAGCTGCTGATTTCCGTCGCGCTGATCATGATGGTACAAGCAGATATGATTGCTTCGTGGGTGGCTGTGATTATGATCAGCCGGGAGTTTGTCATCACAGGTCTTCGCATGATTGCTTCCGCTCAAGGCATCGCTTTGGCCGCGGATAAGCTTGGGAAATGGAAAATGGTCCTGCAGGTGATAGCGATCGTGGCTGTGCTGCTCGGAAATTATCCTTTTCAGTGGTTCACATCCATTCAGGTGGATAACATCCTAATGCTGCTTGCGGTATGCCTGACGCTGATTTCGGGAATCAACTATCTCGTTCAAAACTTCAAGATCCTCAAGCTGAATGATATGTAGTACTAGCAGTTTTTTTAAAAAAAATGGGAGGTTTTATCGGTGACACATTCTTTTTCCTTTCTGCGTATTGGTTATGTTTACATACCTACGACCCGAATCGATGAGTCTATTGCATGGTATACCGAGCATCTGGATTTTAAGCTGATGGACAAATTTGAAGACCGCGGTTCCCTTTTGGCCGTGCTTCATCATCCGCATTTGAACTCCATCGCGATGCTTCTGATTGAAACACATGATAAGCAGCAGCTGGAAATCACCAGAAACGGTGAACCATTCCCCGTTATGGCTCTAAACTGCCCTGATATTAAGTATACATACGATAAGCTGAAGAATGCAGGAGTTGCGGTGGAAGAGCTTCATACGTTAGGTGAGGGCGAGGCGAAATACTTTTATTTCAGAGACCCGGAAGGCAATCTGCTGGAAGCAGCTTGGTCGAAGTGGGACCCTCAGGATGAAATTAAGGATCATTTCAAGTAGGAAATCCAGAGTCTAGAAAGTGAGAAGCGTCTGAGGATGGAGGATATCATGAAAAAGATTGCAACACTCATGTGCATCTTCTTTCTTTTCGTTCATACGGAGGCATCGGCAAGTTGGGCTTATTCATTCGTGGTATATAATAGCAGCGTATATGCGGTTACAATGGAAGAGGTGAGTTCGGAGCTTATCGGCAATCAAATTGGAAAAGTAACCCGCTTCTCCGATAAGGAAGGCACATACCGCGGGAATTTCTCCAATCAGTATCCGAAAGGAACACCTTACTATGCGATCAATGGCATTGATTTCAAGCAGCAGATTGCTGTAAAAACGGATGCCGATACGTATGTAAAAGCCGTATATCAACGAACATATGCTGCTGATGAAAGACCAAAAAATAACGGATTATGGTGGATGTATATGATAGGAGCTGCCCTATTGGTCTTGGTCGTCTTGGTCGTCTTCGTCGTATACAATCGCCGCAGCAGGCGTAAACAATGAACCCCTACGATCCATGGGAAAGGAGACAACAAGAATGAAACATAAGGTTGTCATTGCCGGAGGAACGGGTTTTATCGGAACCTATCTGGAAAATCAGTGTAAACAGCTTGACTATGAGGTGTTTATCATTTCCAGACGAGCAGGCCATATTTCATGGGATGATACGGATGGGATCCGGGAAGCGCTGGAGCATGCTGACATGCTGATCAATTTGGCGGGTAAGTCCGTGAACTGCCGTTACAATGCGGAAAATAAAGCCGGAATTATGAACTCCAGAACGGAAACAACCATGATTCTGGGACAAGCGGTACTAGCCTGTGAGCATCCACCGGCTCTTTGGATCAATTCCAGTACAGCAACCATTTACCGGCATGCGGAGGACCGGCCCATGACGGAAGCGCACGGAGAGATCGGCTCCGGTTTTTCGGTGGATGTGGCCAAGGCATGGGAGCAAACCTTTTTCTCATTCTCTGTTCCCCAGACCCGTCAGATAGCACTCAGAATAGCGATCGTTCTCGGACAGGGCGGAGGTGTTATGATTCCTTACCAAAATCTGGTCCGATTTGGACTCGGCGGCATTCAGGGACCCAGCAGCCAAAAATTCAGCTGGATTCATCTGCATGACATCCTTGGTATTATTCTATTTCTGAGAGACCATGCGGAACTGAGTGGGGTTGTTAATGTCTCGTCCCCGAACCCGGTTACCAATCGGGAGTTGATGCAGGAGCTTCGCCGAGCGATGAAAATGCACTTTGGCCTGCCTGCTCCAGCTTGGATGCTGGAAATGGGCGCCGGTGTCATACAAACTGAAACCGAACTGATTCTCAAAAGCCGCTGGGTCATCCCGGAGAGACTGGAACAGGCGGGATACCGTTTCAAATATCCTACATTGAAGGAAGCTCTCAACGAAATCATTCCCTCATAAATATTGGGGTTAGGGCTTTAGTTAATTGCAAAAGAGAGGTACACTACTTATATTGGTCCTTTATCCGATACTTTCCTGAAGGGAGCCTCAACCATGTCTTTAGAAGCTACAAATACGCTGGAAGAGAAGCTTGCCAAAGCAGTTAACGAGCCCTCTGCCAGACCTGACTTTTATAACGAACTGCGAAATTCCGAAATCTACACGATTCAGGGCGGGACAACCCCTGTGCAAGAAAAAACGGAGCTGACCGCGGGGCAGTCCGTACAGCTTTTGAGCGTTGAAATGAATGGAAAAAGATACGTACCTATTTTTTCTTCACTCACCCGCATGCAGGATTTTATCAAAGAGCCGGTTCAATACCTGGCGATCAATGCACTGCATTTTTTCCAGCTGACCAAAGGCGCGGATATCCTTCTTAACCCGGGTTCCCCTTTTGGCAAGGAATTTAGTGCACGGGAAATTGAATCGATCCTGGATGGTTCCGTGTTTAACGCTCCAGAGGCTTATGTGGTGGAAAAGAATACCCAAACCATGATTGGCCCGCCATCAGAGCCGCCGGCAGAACTGTTGGCTGAACTCAGCACCCTCTTTGAGCGGTTGAAAAATGTCATTTGCGCTTATAATGCCCAATCCTTTAACCCGCGCACCGACAGAGCGCCGCGTACCCTGATTGCGGTTAGCTATATCGGCAAAGGCGACAACATTATTGCCGAGGCTGGCAAAGTGGCTGAATCGGTACAGGTGCAATTCCCGCCTGTAGAATTCATTGAGCTGAATGGAAGCTCCGGGCTGGAGAGTTATTTTGAGAGTCAATGCAAGCCGTTTTATCTGAAGGAAACCTTCTGATCCGCTTCAGTTGCTGCAAATACCCGAGTTCCGGTCTTGCCGGGATTCGGGTATTTTTATGTAAAATGATAGAATGAGATGTGTCCCTGAATTAGGATTTAGTGTAAAATAGTGGGTGATTGCTGTGGCCGCAGATATTCACATCCGAGTACAGACAGACCTGGCTGAGTACATTGCCGGTTTTTTTGTGTTCAAAAACTGGAGGGAGTCATCGGATGACTGTTAAAAAGTGGTGCATAGCTGTTATCACGGTTTTGCTGGTGACCAATGGGTTGACGCTAAGCTTGCTGCTGATGAGGAATTCCAGTGAGGATAAGCTTTCGGGAAGCGGTAAGGCTTGGGAAGCCTTCATGCTGAATGGGAAGAGCCAACATTGGCAGGTGAATAATTTCATGATCATTAGAACGGCATCTTCCACCTATCGGGGGAAAGGAAGCTTAACCTATTTGGGCGCCCCCGGGAATATTCAGGATTCCACTTATTTCAGCTATTCATTTTATGAGCAGCCTGCGAAAGAAAAGCCGCAAGCGGTTCTCAGTCACACCGAATCATCTATTAACGGGACAGTCAGTCTTTTGGAGAACACGAAAGAAATAGCCTCGATTCAAGGCACGCCATATTTCTGGGAGCTCGAAGAGACCAAGGAAGATCTGGGATACTCGTATATGGAGATGAGCTGGAAAGACAATCAGGGAAATATGCATACCGAGAAAATACCAATGTCGGTTGCAGAAGAGTACGAAAGTATGGAATAGCGTCCGAGTAAGTTTTTGCGCTGAGATCTCAATAAGAGAGGAAGATGAATTTGGATACTGGAACAGGAATTATCGGTATTATTCCATTAATCATTAGTTTGGGATTTTTTGGTTTGGGGATTGCCTGCATGATTTTATTTATCCGTTTCGCTGTACGGGCGATTAAAGCACTCGATATCTATTTGGCTGAAAAATCCCATAGATTATGATAGATTACAGTAATGAAAATGGTATAATTTTGTTAAAAAATGTGTTGTGCTGCGGCATTGATGATATGCCTGGCCTGGTTTGACAATTCGTTGGAGGATGATAGAATGAGTAAAATTGAGTACTCCGTTCAGGTTCGATTGGTGTCAGATCTCGCCGCATCCAAGGATTTCTATGAAAAGGTGCTTGGCTGCGAGGTGAATGACTTCTGGGCTGTGCGTGATGAATTTGCGCTTGGATTCAAACTGCTGCAATCCGTACAATCGGGAGATGTGCAGCCGAACAAGCAGGGGAAGGATCAGGCGGCAGCATGGGATACATATGCGTATGTCGATACGCACAATGATTTGGATCAGCTGTATGAAGAACTGAAAGCCAAAGGAGCTCAATTCATTCAGGAGCCTGTTCTCACGGAAGCGGATTGGGGAGCTTGGAAGGAATTTTCCATTACGGATCCGGATAACTATTCCATTGGCTTTGGATCGGGCAAGAAGGGTTAGGAAGCAAGACAATCCGCCGCTGTCATGATATGTAGTGACAGCGGCTTTATATTTTTAGGAGGGGGCTATGAATATGAATAATGGTTCAGGCGGTTACGTGGTTGGATGGGGGACATTGGCCTTAATCAATGCCGGACTGGCTCAGGGGAAAAACCGGAGCGGACTGAACTGGTTTCTGATCTCGCTTTTAATCGGCCCTTTGGCAACGCTATTTATCGTAGTATGGGACAGAAAATGAGCATGCAGCGGTTTCTGATCGGGCAGTATGGTACATTTGACAAGCATAAATTCGACCGGGATTTCCGCGATGAATTTTACGGAATCGAAGCCTGCCTGCTCCAAACGGAGGAGGATGTTCTGGAGTTAATCCAGGCAGCGCAGAAGCATTCCTTCCAGGTGGGCATTCATTTTCCGCTCCGGGATCGAGGGCTCGTTATCCGCGATGCCCTGTTTCTCTCGCCTGATGAGGAGGAACGGAATCAAGCATACCGATTGATTCAGGAAGAACTGGATGAAATTTTGCGGATGGGTCTGGATCCCGCCTATATTCTGTTTCATTATCCCAAGCCGGTCATTTTGGATGATCGGGTGGACTGGAGCAGATGGCATTTCAGCGACCGCAGGGAATATGTTTACGAAAGCGAGTATCCCTTCGAAGAGTATAAGCAGCGGACGGAGGAGCTTTTTCAGTGGCTGACAGAGCGAAGCAGACAATACGGCTTCGTTCCTGTACTGGAATTCGATGCACTGAACAAATATGTGTATGATTCAGATGTTCTAGAGGAGCTGCTGCAGAGGTACCACCTGATCCGGCTTTGTCTGGATACCGGAAGACTGTACCTGCAGGAGAGAAGGGATCCATCATTTCAATCTATCCCGATCATGCGGAAATACGCCAAATATGCGGAAGTCATCCATCTATGGAATTTGCAGTACGGTGACGGCTTTATCAAGCTGCGATATCCGGTTCTGCCTGAGCAGCTAGAGTCCGACGGCTGGGCGCCGATCGCCGAATATCTCCACATTATCAGGGAAGAGAATCCGAATGTGAAAATCCAGTTCGAACACCGTTCAGATTTGGTCAATGATGAGGATTTGCAGCGATGCTACGAGTGGGTTTCGGAGCTGTTATCGGCCATTCCAAATAAGAAAGGAGCTGAATAACGATGGAACAATGGGCAGCTTAACGAGTAAAAGCACACAACACCCGCGCATCTGCGGTGGTTGTGTGCTTTTAATTAACGGTGATTATTGTTGTTGTTTGGCTGCGAATTCCCGCATTTCAGGAACGGTGGGGTTGGCCAGATAATGGCCGCCTTCAACCTGGATCGTTTGTCCGGTTAGGAACTTCGACTCATCCGATGCGAGGAACAGTACGGTATAACCAATATCCTCGGGTTCACCATGGTATGGAAGCGCGTTATGCTTTTCGAACATATGCTTCATGGCTTCAGGAAGATTATTTTGGGCAGCAGGCGTCAAGATCAAGCCTGGAGCTACGCCATTGCAGCGGATATTTTGCTTGCCGTATTGGGTCGCTACATATTTCGTTAAATTTGCTACAGCAGCTTTCGTAGTACCGTAAGCAGTACGGACAGAATCACTCGCGAATGCGGACATCGATGCGGTATTGATAATCGATCCGCCGCCGGCTTTAATCATATGAGGAATCGCGTATCTGCAACCGAATACCACGCTTTTCAGATTGACGTTCATTTGACGATCCCACTCATCCATGTCCATGTTCACGATGTCGAGATCCTTTTGCAAATTGGTTACGCCGACGTTATTGAACAGAACATTCACTGTGCCGTAAGCTTCAACGGTCTTCTCAACAACCTCTTTAATAGAAGCTTCCTTGGAAGCGTCGAGGAACATGCCTTTAGCTTCAAACCCTTGGCTTACAAGTTCTTGAGCCGCTTTCTCCGCACCTTCTACGTTAAAGTCAGCGAGAACCACTTTAGCACCTTCTTTGGCTAGCAGCTGAGCAGATGCCAAACCAATTCCGGATGCCCCTCCTGTAATAATGGCTACTTTACCTTGTACACGTCCCATATTTATGCCACCCTTCAATTGTTTTTTTTTACTTAACAGCTTAGTCCCTTAAAACTGAAGTATAATAAGCATTGAGCATTATATCACTGCTAAATTCAGAAAATCAAATATAGGGTTCGGAGATAAAAAGTACCGAAAACTCAAATCTCGTTAGTGGTTGCTTATTTTCCCTCATTTTTGGCGTAAATATGCTTCATATCGGGTCAAGCTGAAAGATCATTAAAATAGCTTCATATTCAACCTGAGTGTCTTGTTAAGCTGCTTTGGAAAAGTGGATAAAATGTGGCGCTTCACTTACACTAATGGGATACAGGGCAGAAAAAAGCCTATTTTAACGAAGAAGGAAGGCCTACGATTTGTCTTACGAATGGATTTTATTAGATGCAGATGAAACTTTGTATGATTTCAAAATGTCCGAATCGCTCGCGTTGTCCAGCGTACTTACGAGCATGAAACTTGATCCGATGGATAAGGCGATAACGGATTGCTATAACCGGATTAATCACGGGCTATGGCAGGAGCTGGAGCAGGGTTTGATTAATTCGACCGAGCTGAGGGTGGAAAGATTCCGGAGATTTTGTCTGGAGCAGGGACTGAATGAAGACGCAGGCATTATCAGCGACCGATATATTGAATCACTCTCGGAGCAGGCGTTTGTTCTGGCCGGGGCGCTGGATCTTTGCCTCTATTTGAAGGAGAACGGTTATCGCATGGCGATTATCACCAATGGCATCAAGCAGGTACAGTTTGGGCGGATTGGCCGCTCAGAACTCAAGGATTTCTTCGAAGCGGTGATCGTTTCCGAGGATACGGGCTTTCAGAAGCCGCAGCCGGGCATATTTGAGCATGCCTTTTCCAAAATTGGAAGCGCGGAGAAAGAGAAAATGCTGATGGTCGGAGATTCCCTGACCTCGGATATTCAAGGCGGAAACAATGTAGGGATAGATACGTGCTGGTATAACCCGAACCGTCTTCCGAACACAACAGGCATTGTACCAACCTACGAGATCCATGACTTGGCTGAGCTGAAAGAGATTCTGGAGCGCAGCAGAGCCTAATTGATATATGAAAGCGTATCGTTCATGACAACAATTTGACGTGGCTGTAACCTTATTGTGACGATTTGGCGCAAGGGATGATTTATAGTAAATCTATAAGATCACCGCGCCCGATTGGAGCTATTCCGGGATTTTTTCTTCAATCTCGTTTGAAAAAAACTCAGCAGGGTAATGGATGATATGGAAATGAAATACATTGTCCATAAAGGAGATATTTTCAATGAAAAAAATCACGCTGCTTGCTACCCTCATGATCGTCGCCCTGCTGAGCTTTATCACATCGGCCAGTGCAGTCGGAACGGATAAGGAATACACACCGGTTCCTCCGAGCGAGGACACAGTAACAGCCTTGATTTCTACAATACAGCAGGATAACGGACGCCTGAGTATTCAGGCAGATCCGATTGATTGGTATGAAGGCGCCGCAGCCGACCAGAAGTTTGCGGAACAAGATAAGGATGCAGCTGAGGAATTAGGCGGAGCACCTGACGGCTATTACATTGTGAATGATGATAAAACGCTTCAAACCTATGAAATCGCTCCAGATGCAACGGTGCTGATGCAGCTTTATGACCATGATGGAACCTACGAAGGTATGGAGATCAAGTGGAACGAAGCCGTATCGCTCGACAAGTATTTGGCCATTATGAACAACGACAAGCTGATGGACATGAAAAGCTTTCCGTATCACCTGACGATCCAGGACGGCAAAGTCGTCAAAATTGTACAGCAGTATATCCCTTAAACAAAAAGATCCGTCATCTTCTGGATGGCGGATTTTATTTTGTTATGATGAGTGTTAAAATATTGAAGCAATTCCTGAACGAATGATATGAATGAAGGTGATAAGTTGGAACAAAGCACTATGAAAAGGGTTAGTCCCCTATACAGATTCCTCATATTCGGCTTGCTGGAAGCCCGTTCCTGCATTTTTCCGGCGGTTATCTTCTTGACGCTGGCCGCTTCGAAGCTGCTGCATATCCCGTTTTTACCGAGATATGATTTTATTCTGCTGGTATGCGTCCTTGCGCAGGTGCTGATGCTGGTATTCAAACTGGAAACCTGGGATGAGTTTAAGGTGATCTGCATGTTTCACATCATCGGGCTGCTGCTCGAATTATACAAGGTACATATGGGCTCGTGGTCGTACCCGGAAGCAGGCTGGAGCAAAATTGGCGGCGTTCCTCTATACAGCGGCTTTATGTATGCCAGCGTAGCCAGCTATATCTGCCAGGCTTGGCGGAATTTGAATCTGCGGATCACCAACTGGCCGCATGCCTTTTGGACCGTGGGTATTAGTATCCTCATCTATCTGAACTTTTTCACCCACCATTATTTGTGGGATATCCGCTGGTGGCTGACGCTGCTGCTGGCAATCATCTTTTTTAGAACGGTCGTATATTTCGATGTTGCAGGTAAAACCTACCGGATGCCGATGGTACTGTCCTATGTGCTGACTGGCTTCTTTATCTGGGTAGCAGAGAACATATCCACCTTCTTTGGAGCGTGGCAGTACCCTGACCAGGATCATGTCTGGAGAATTGTACACATCGGGAAAATCAGCTCCTGGTTCCTGCTCGTGGTGATCAGCATTATCATCGTTGCACAGTTGAAAAGAGTGAAAGAAAATGAACAGGCAGCCGATCAAAGCGCTGCTCCACTGCAGGAGCAGATCAAATAAAAAACTCAACCCAGCACCGACATGGTACTGGGTTGAGTTTTTTCCTGAAACTGTATCGTTTTCGGAGCTCTCTACGGCAAAGCGCCTTTTTAATGCAGATTCCGGTATTCGTATGGTGTACAGCCGGTTTCCTGCTTGAACAGCTTGGAGAAGTAGGAGTAATTAGAGTATCCGACTTTGCTGGCAATCGCATTGACCGACATAGGGGTCGTTTTTAACAAATGCTTTGCAATGCGGATACGGGCTTCAATAATGTAGGTTCCCAAGGATACCCCGGTTTCTTTTTTAAACAGACGTGCCAGGTAATCCGGATTCAGGTAGACGGTTTCCGCCAGACTCATCCTTGTCAGGTCATCTCCATAGTGCCTGCTGATGTACTGCTGGATTTCTTCGACAACGGACCTTGGCTGCTCTGCGAAATCCCGATACTTCGTGGCGGTATTCACCAAGTAGGTGAGGTATTTCTCCATATCTTCTATCGAATTCAGAGACTGTATAAACAACTGATCATTCGTTCTTCCTGTATACAGCTTATGGGCCTCAATCTCTTTGCTCTTAAGAAAAGAGTAGACGAGCTGAACCAGGTCGAGCCGGAACAAGCGAAGCAGCGATGCATTCATGGATTGGTTGTTCACTAGACTATACAGGTAACGATGGATCTCTTCGAAAAATGCCGCAGGATTAGACTGGTTCAGCAGCTCTTCCAGAAGTCCCAAATCAGGAGGGGTATAAGCCGCCTCTTGATAATTGTATTTCTCCAGATAAAAGATTTGATTGCGGCTGTTGATCAACTCCTCATTCATATGGATTAATTGCCTGATAACGGGATGCACAGCCGGCAGGGCTGAAACGGTTGCAATGTTACAACAGGCATCACATCTTAGAAATTGGTTGGCCTTTTGAATAAATGAAGTACATATCTCTTCCATTTGATACGGCTCTGGAGGCAGATTCCATTTCAGCATGGCGATCCAGTTGTAATCTTTGTACTCCAGGATAGTTTCAACGGAATAGTGGGAACTCTGAAACAGTTCATATAGTACATTCAGAAGCGCATAGTCAAACAGATCCTTATCTTCCTTGCCAGGCTGGTGTCATAAGGAAATACTTTGATGAGTACAGGCAGGAACATATCCGAGATTTGATAGGATAGATTCTGGTCAGCAATGGAATGGGCGATGACAGCTGGATCGGAAGGAAAGGTTTTACCCGAGATCAGTTTGCGCCAGAAATGCTCAACAATTTTATTTTGATTTTTTTTCCACAAGTATCCTTCCTTGATGGCCTTCTCGATGTTCTTTTCTTCATATGCTTTGGACACGGCCTTCCGGATGATCAAGGTCAATTTATCGAACTCAATCGGCTTCAGAAAATAGTCAAAGCTCTGCAGCTCGATAGCCTTCTGGGCATAATTAAAATCCGCATAATTGGTTAGGAAGATGGTCTGAACGGTGTACTCTTCCTCACGGATCCACGCCAGCAGCTCCAGTCCATTGCCCTGAGGCATTTCGATATCGCAAATGAGAATATGAACAGGATGCTGCTGCAAAATCCCCCTTGCCTGGGAAACGTTATAGGCCGTAAATATATTTTCAATAGAGAGCGCCTTCCAATCAATCTTCTTTTCAAGCGCTGTCACGACAAAATAGTCGTCATCGACCAGCAAAGCGTTCATCTGGATCTCTCCCTTCACAATGATTCGAGCGGATGAAATGGAAGGCAGATGGTAACGCAGGCGCCGCCTTCTTCACGGTTAAGAAATTGGATCTCTGCCTTCCGGCGGTAGAGCAGATCTAGTCTCTGCAGGGTGTTCATGATGCCGATATGCGTTCCATCGCTCTGATCCAAAGGATGTCCATGGGTGAGCTGATCCAGGATATGGGCAGGGAAACCGGGTCCGCTATCGGATATTTTTATCATGACCATCTCTGCGTCCTTATCGATCAAACGGCAGACCGAAAGGGATATCTGCACCTGGTTTACTCTGGAAACGGCATATTTCACCGCATTTTCGATAAAGGTCTGGAGCACAAGCGGGGGAATGCTGATGTCCTCCGTATCCACATTCTCCTCAATGGTATAAGCGAATGCATTCCGGTACCGGTGCTGTTGAATATCCAAATAGATTCTGACATGATCAATTTCATCCTTTAGCCTGACAAAATCCTGACCATTCTGGAAGATATACCTGAAATACCGGGAAGTGGATAAAGTCATGTGTTCAATTTCCTCGTACATTTGCATTTGCGCCATACTGTAGATGTTCGTGAGGCAGTTCAGAAAGAAATGGGGCTTAATTTGCAGTTTCATATAGTCCAGCTGAATTCGCTGTTTATCCAGTTCCCGCTCGTAAATATCGATCTTAAATCTCCGGATCTGCTCAATCAGATCCTTCACTTGCAGATTGGCCTGTTCCAGCTCGATAATCTTACTGCTTTGAAAATCCAGGTTCTCGTTGTCCTCATTCAATTGGGTCAGATTATCCGAGAAAGTCTGGATTGGTCTCAGCACCCGTTTGTTGAAGTAGATCATGACCACGCACAGAATAAAAGCAATGAACAACGCGAGTAAAATAATCAACAGCTGGGCTACCATAATTTTCTCGAACGTCCCGAACCGGATGACCATTTGTACACGGAACGAAGCGTTAGAGAACTGCCGGCTGACCGTTGTCTGGGATTGTACGAAGCTGAGGAGCGCCGGCTTGGAAGTGTTGAGTTGAAGCTCTTTCTCACTGACTCCAATCGGAGTAGAGATGCTCTCACGGTTTTCATTCATCAATGAAGCGGAACCGTTTTCTCCAAGATTGATGGCTCTGAGCGGCCGGATCAAATCATCTGCGGAGATCAGACAAATCAGATAGCTGTCATGGTAAGGCACAATATTGATAATGTAATATTTGTCTTTGACAAGAACGGGAGTCCAATCGGAATAAAACTTTTCATATACGTTTTTATCTTCGGCGTAGGATATCACCTGTTTTTTTAAATCCAGGTAATCGGGATATTGGATACTTAAGGGGGAGCAGTTCAAAAGGAAATCCTTCTTCTTTAAATAAAAGAAAAAATTGTACTCCTGGCCGTAATTTTTCTGCAGTTCGGTAAACCGCTGATGAAGCTGCGTGTTTGACTTTAGAAATTCAGTGGAATGGGTGTCGTACTTATTCATGTTTTTCACGATCTCATCGTTGGCCAGGGTCCAGCCCATGTAGTGGTTGATGTAGGCAAAATCATGATTGATTCGGTTGATATACAGATCGGCGGTGTCCTTCAAATATCGTGTAGACTGCTGCTTGACGATCGAGATGGAAGCATCACTAATGATGAAGTCCAGAATCAGCGCAGTAAATAAAGTGAAGAGCATAATGTTAACATAATGTTTCACCGGATACGGTTTGCCCGTTTTTTTCGCCATAAGCCTCATGAAAAAACCTCTCTTATCTCTTCCTAAGAAAATGAATGCGCTTTAATTGATATTATATCGATCCCCCGATCATAACAAAACGTGTGAAGGTATGTTTTTTTCCAAAAGTCCGGATAGTACTATCAAAAAGTCTGGATATTGTTAGGTTTTCCCATGGATGGATAGGCCTTGGATCAAGAGGGTCCGGATAATGCTTTTACGAAGTCCGGTTTAGCTTGAATGGAGCAGATATAATAAATCTTGTTTAGAGAATCAGCATCTGACTAAAGCGCGGTTGACAGAAGAAAAAGTGGGAAGGGGGAGTCTTTCTGAAGTTGAATTCATCCAGCAGCACAATCCAGCGTACGTTCGGGCGGATCGGAAGAAACTGGGGACTATATGTGCTGCTGCTGCCGGCGGTCGTACTGCTGCTATTATTTTCCTACAAGCCGATGTACGGTGTTGTGATTGCGTTTAAAGATTATAGTCCCGCACTTGGTATAACGGGAAGCCCCTGGGCAGGACTGAAGTACTTTGAAAAGTTCTTTCATTCGTATCAATTTTCAGTAACGATCAAAAATACGCTGATTATCAGTCTATACAGCATCGTCACCTTCCCGATCCCGATTATACTTGCACTGATGGTGAATCAAATGCGGGTGAACCGGTTCAAACGGGTATTTCAGACGGTAACCTACATGCCGCATTTTATTTCTACGGTTGTTATGGTGGGATTGATGCTGATCCTGTTTTCACCAGGCAATGGATTGATCGGTAACATCTACCGGCTATTTGGCGGAGAAGCCCCAAACCTGATGGGTTCCGCCAGTCTTTTCAGCAGTGTCTATGTATGGTCGGATGTGTGGCAGCATGCCGGATGGGACAGTATCATTTTTATCGCCGGATTATCCGCGGTTGACCCGAGCTTGTATGAAGCAGCGACGGTCGATGGTGCGAGCCGGTGGCAGAAAATACGTTATATCGATATTCCGATGCTTGTGCCCACGGCGGTAACCTTGTTCATTCTCCGTATGGGCGGACTGCTGGGCGTAGGCTTTGAAAAAGTATACTTGATGCAGAACAATCTCAACATTTCATCAAGCGAAGTGATCTCCACTTATGTGTACAAAATCGGCCTGCTCAGCAGCCAGTACAGCTTCTCATCGGCGATTAACCTCTTCAATACGCTGATTAATTTTGTATTGTTGATTGTAGTGAATCAAATTTCGAAAAAGCTCAGCGACAACAGTCTATGGTAGCGGGGGAGGGGATCTTATGGAAGTGATAGCGAGCACCGCAGCGGGGAAAGTAAACAACCGGTCTTCCGACCGCGTCATGGAGGTTTTGCTCTATATCTTTGCTGTATTTTTACTGCTCATTCTTATTTATCCGCTGTATTTCATCATCATCGCGTCCTTCAGTGACCCTTCGGCCGTTGGCAATGGACAGGTATGGCTGTTACCTAAAGGCTTTACATTCGACGGTTATAAGGAACTGCTCAAGCATGAAAATATATGGATCGGATACAGAAATACGATTCTGTACACGGTTGCAGGCACAGCGATCGGCTTGGTCGTCAACATATCGGCAGCCTACGCGCTGTCAAGAAAAGACCTGGTTGGGCGCAAGTTCATTTCCCTGTTTTTTATCTTTACGATGTTCTTCAGCGGCGGATTGATTCCGACGTTCCTGACCATCCGCGATTTCCATATGTACAATACGTTTTTGGTTATGGTGCTTCCGTTTTCGGTTGTGGTTTATGACATCATTGTGGCGAGAACCTTCTTCCAGTCGAGTATCCCGGGTGATCTGTGGGAAGCGGCGCAGATCGACGGATGCGGTAACCTCCGGTATTATGCCCTCGTTGTTCTGCCGCTCTCCAAGGCGATCATCGCGGTACTTGGTTTATGGATCGCTGTCGGGTACTGGAATTCCTATTTTAACGCCTTGATCTATTTGAAAAATCCGAATCTGTATCCTCTGCAGTTAATTCTGCGGAATATCCTCATCACCAACCAGATGCAGTCCAGCCTAGGGAGCGGCGAAGCGGCCAATATTGCATTACGGCTTGCCAACATGATGCGTTATTCCGTCATTATCGTGTCCACGATACCGATTATGTGTGTCTATCCATTTGTGCAGAAGTATTTTAACCAGGGGGTGATGATCGGAGCGGTCAAGGAATAAATAACCGGTTATAATTTAATGAATATTAGGGGGATTTCTGGAATGGGTAAAAAAAGGATAGCCAGATTTTTGATTACGCTTGGCGTTATTTCGACACTTCTGGTTGGAATGACCGCATGCAGCGGAAGTAAAGACGCAAGTAAATCATCCGCCGATTCGGATTCATCTTTTAACAAAACGGGCCTTCCTATCGTAAAAGAACCGATTACATTGAATGTATTAACCGTCCGCTGGGGCAACATGGGCGATACCTTTACAAAAAATACATGGCTTCAAAATCTGGAAAAGGATACGAATGTGAAGATCAACTGGCAGGTCATGTCTTCCAATGACTGGGCTGAGCAGAAATCCATCATGCTCGCGAGCGGTACGATGCCCGATGTTGTGCTTGGTGATATTGCGTTCTCCGACTCGGATATCGTAAATAACCTCAGTTCTTTCCGTCCATTGGATGATTATATTGATGAGTACATGCCGAACCTTAAGGCTGCCATATCGGAATCACCGGAGCTGAAGAAGCTGAGCACATTCCCTGATGGAAAAATGTATTCGCTGCCGGCAAGACTGCCGTCCCGGCCGGTGACGCAGAATCAGCCGGTAATCAATAAAGCCTGGCTTGATAAATTGGGGCTGAAGGTTCCTGAAACGATCGATGATCTCTACAACGTTTTCAAAGCTTTCAAGGACAATGATCCGAACGGTAACGGGAAAAAGGATGAAATCCCCTTCAGCGGTTCACAAGATATCAGCGTAGATCTGCTGGCTCCTTTCGGAATTACGGATCTGAACGCAACCAGCATGATGGTCAAGGACGGAAAACCGGTTTATTTTCCTACCTCTAACGAGTATAAAGAAGCGATCAAATGGGTTCATAAATTGTATTCGGAGGGTTTGATTGATCAAGAGCTGTTCACCCAAGATAACACCATGCTGACTGCAAAACAGCAAAATCCGGATGTCGCGCTGGTTGGATTCACGAATCAGTGGACGCCTGATGCTGTATTCGGCAAATGGAAAGATCAATACGTGACGATCCCGACCATTGCCGGGCCGGATGGAAAGCGTTATCAAGTGGGTGACCCGAATGGACTCAGCTATAGACGTAACGAGCTGCTTATTACGACTTCCTGCAAGAATCCAGAGGTAGTAGCCAGATGGGCAGATCAATTCTATACCAATGAAGCCAGCATTCAGAACTTCTGGGGCGCGATGGATACGGTAATTAAAAAGAATGACGACGGTACCTTCACACTTATGAATCCGCCAGCAGGTACCAGTGCGGACGCCTGGTATTGGGATAGCTCCCTCCGTGACTTTGGTCCGAAGTATGTAAATCCAAGCTTTGAAAAGAATATCGTTCTGGATCCTGCCAACGGAGACGGATTGAAGCTTGAAATTGATAAACTGGGCAAAGAATATGTGACAACACCATTCCCGAATGTCATGTATACATCGGAAGAATTCCAGGAGCTGCCGACGCTTACAACAGATATCGACACCTATGTAAGAACAAACCGTGCCCAGTGGGTCACGAAAGGCGGCATTGACGAGCAATGGGATGCTTATGTTAAGAAGCTGAATGAAATGGGACTTGAAAAGCTGGTGAAAATCCGTACGGATGCTTACGATCGCTATAATAGCGTCAAATAGGGGGATGGAGTTTCCGGTTTTATGGAGAGGTAAGGGGATTACAATCAGATCATAATTTAGAGTTACCGCATCAGCCAAAAACGGGTAATCGTTTTTGGCTGATGCGGTTTTTACTTGTTTTAAAAAATTCCCATGCTTAAATAACGTTCACCCGTATCCGGTGCGATGCATAGCACCCGCTTACCGGGACCAAGACGCCGGGCCACCTGCAGAGCAGTCCATACGGCAGCGCCGGCGGAGGGACCTACCAGAATGCCTTCTCTCGCAAGTCTCCGCGTTGTTTCAATGGCATTTTCATCGGTTACCTGAAAAATCTCATCATACACATCGGTATTCAGAATGGCAGGGATAAAGCCCGGGCTTGTACCCACCAGCTTATGGGGTCCCGGCTGGCCGCCAGACAACACTGGCGAGCCTTTGGGCTCCGCGACATAGATGCCGATGCCGGGAATCCGCTCCTTCAAGACTTCACCGGTACCGGTGATGGTACCGCCAGTTCCTGCCGTGGCAACGAAGGCATCCAGCCGCCCTTCCATCTGCTCGATAATTTCCAGTGCCGTGGTGCGGCGGTGAATGTCTGGATTGGCCTTATTTTCAAACTGCTGCGGAATGAAGCTGTTAGGAATCTCCCTGCTCAGCTCTTCAGCCTTGCGGATGGCTCCCGGCATGCGCTCGGCGGCAGGAGTCAGCACAACCTCTGCGCCATAAGCCTTGAGAATATTGATCCGTTCCTTCGTCATATTATCAGGCATAATCATGATGGCGCGGTAACCCTTAGCCGCAGCATTCATGGCCAGACCGATCCCGGTATTGCCGCTGGTAGGCTCAATGATCGTGGAGCCGGGCGCGAGCAGTCCGTCTTTCTCTGCCTGTTCTATCAGATTGAAGGCAGCGCGGTCCTTCACGCTTCCGCTTGGGTTATAGTATTCGAGCTTTACGTATACCTCGGCATCTTCTGCACCAACCAGGCGGTGAAGCCGGACGACAGGGGTATGGCCAATTAGCTCAGTTATATTTTGTACTACTTTGGGTTGTGTCATGGTTAATAGCGCTCCTTTATGATGTTATATCACACTAAACCGATAGACTTCTCCGTTTATTATAGTTCTTCCAAGTCGAATGCACAATTAAAGAAGAGTTTCTCAGACTTATTCATTTTGATGCTAACAGCCTATAAAACCATGTCTTTATATCGCGGAATGATCGCGAGATTTACCCGTTCGGGATATTTTTTCCGGAATAACAAAAAACAGGAGCAGCATGATCGTAAATATCAATAGGGCAATGCCTTCTTCTGCTAACAAATAAACGGGGTAGGGGCCAAGCCAGTCCAGTATGGATGCCGTTGAAGGCTTATGCATCAGGAACATATAGTTTGCGCCTACATAGTAATCTGTAATACCCACTAAAAGAGCTGCGACATTCAAGAAAATCATGGTCAATCCGATGGACTTCCATGTCGGCCTGTAATTTTCGATCCAGGTCATATAGAGGGATGCTAGAATGATCAAAATATGGGCGGCGAAAAACTGATAGAAACGGATATGCGGAAAGGGATAACCGAGATTAGGCGTAATCAGTGCCTGCAAAGCTCCGCCAATACCGGCGAAGAACAGAATTTCATACAGCAGGCGGCTCTTTGACAGAAGCATAATGATGGATAGCAGCAGCGTCAGACTGCAGAGCTCTAGAGGTAATGTGTATTTGGGGCTCCACGTACCTTCAGTGATATTCCAGATATCGAGAACGGCTTCGGAGCCTGCGAGAATAGCGGCCAGCGTATAGCGGAGAATCTTTTTGTTCCGGGGGCTGCGTTGGAGTCGGTGCCTGAATGCATAGAGCAGAAGCGAAGTAACAACGAGCAGCAGGAGTGCGAGCAGATGGGGAGAAGAGAACAGGACAAACGGATTGCTCATGGTCATGCCTCCTGAAAGATATTTATATTACCATGATATCCATATCATGGATGAACGCAAGGCGAAGTATTTGAACGGCCGGTTCTGCAAACTGATTTCATTGTTGATTCCAAATTTTTGCTTGCATTTTTGAAAAGCCAGGAATAAAATGTAGCCATACAACTTGTACGTACCATTAATTAATATTATAAAATAAATAGAATATGTATGTACAAGGTGATGATGACATACACATAACTTTGGGAGGCGCTAACAAGATGAATTTGAAACCGCACTCATTTTGGTTTGTAACAGGCAGTCAGCATCTATATGGACCAGAGACGCTGGACCAGGTAGCCGAGCATTCCCGGATTATCGCAGAGCAGCTCGATCAGGATCCTTTGTTCAACTATCCGGTCGTATTCAAGCCGATTGTGACCACGCCGGATGAAATATACAATTTGATCGTTCAGGCGAACAGCGATGAGACCTGTGCAGGAATTATGACGTGGATGCATACCTTCTCTCCTGCAAAAATGTGGATCGCAGGGCTGTCGCAGCTGCAGAAGCCGCTGCTTCATTTTCATACGCAATTTAACCGGGATATACCGTGGGAGACCATGGACATGGATTTTATGAATCTGAACCAGTCTGCACACGGTGACAGAGAATATGGCCATATCGGCGCACGCTTGGGGATCGCCCGTAAAATAGTCGTTGGACACTGGGAGGATCGTGAAGTGCGGGAAGGCATTGCCGGTTGGATGCGTACGGCAGCAGCATATGCCGAGAGCCGCCGCCTGAAAGTGGCACGTTTTGGCGATAACATGCGTGAAGTAGCGGTAACGGATGGTGACAAAGTCGAAGCACAAATCAAGCTCGGATGGTCGGTAAACGGTTATGGCGTAGGGGATCTTGTGCAGGTATTAAATGAAGTCAGCGATCATGAAGTGAGGGCGCTTCTGAATGAATACGCGGAGCAGTACAGCATCACGAAGGCAGGGCTCAACGACGGACCCGTGCGGAACGCAATAGCGTATCAGGCCCGTATTGAAATTGCGATGAGACGTTTCCTGGAGGAGGGCGGCTTCGGTGCTTTTACGACCACCTTCGAGGATCTCCATGGATTGAAGCAGCTTCCGGGACTTGCAGTACAGCGTTTGATGGAAGCCGGTTATGGCTTTGGCGGAGAGGGAGACTGGAAGATAGCGGCGCTGACCCGTGTACTGAAGGTGCTGGCGGACAATAAGAGCACGTCGTTCATGGAAGACTACACCTACCACTTTGAACCGGGGAATCATATGATTCTTGGCGCACATATGCTGGAGGTATGTCCGACAATAGCGGCTACACGTCCATCTGTCGAGGTTCATCCGCTTAGCATCGGTGACAAGGAAGATCCGGCCCGTATTGTATTTGATGGTCAGGATGGCCCGGCTGTGAACGCATCCCTCGTCGATTTGGGACACCGTTTCCGCCTGCTTGTGAATGTGGTCGACGGCGTGAAGATCGAAAAGCCGATGCCTAAGCTGCCGGTAGCGCGTGTGCTATGGAAACCCCAGCCCTCCTTGCGTGAATCAGCAGAGGCATGGATTATGGCAGGTGGAGCACATCATACGGTTCTGTCTTATGCGATTACTGCCGAGAATCTGGCTGACTTTGCCGAAATGGCCGGAATCGAAGCCGTCATTATCGATAAGAATACATCGGTTCAACGCTTCAAAAACGAGCTTCTGTGGAGCGATGCGGCTTACCGCTTACGATCGTAACTGCTTGTCTGTATTCGCCCAGCCTATGATACAATAACCATAATAAGAAAAGCCTTCCGATATCGGCTGTTTGCAAGATCCGGCAAGGTTTTAATCTAGAGCGTTTCGCTGAGGTGAATGATGAATAACAGACGAATTCCTAAATATATTCAATTAAAAAATGAACTGCTGTCCTGGCTTGAATCGGGAAAGCTCCAGCGCGGACAACAGGTGCCTTCGGAGAACGAAATCGCAGAGCAGTTCGGCATGAGCCGCCAGACGGTCCGCCAGACCTTTGGAGAGCTGGAGAAGGAGGGCTGGCTTGAGCGGATTCAGGGGAAGGGAACCTTTGCCCGGAGTCCTGAACGCCGCGAAGGCGAGCAGGTGAAGACGATTGGCATTATTACAACCTATATATCGGATTACATTTTTCCGCATATCGTGCGGGGAGCAGAAGCAGAGCTGCGCAGCCAAGGCTACAGACTCCTCCTGTCCAGTACGGATAACAATAAGGAGAAAGAGATGGAGAGCCTTCAGCTGATGACGAGTCAGCCGCTTAGCGGACTGATCATTGAGCCGACAAAGAGTGCTGAAGGCAATCCGAATCTGGCATACTTTCTGGAGCTTCAAGAAAAAGGCATTCCTTATCTGATGATCAACGAAAAGTACCGGGAACTGGAATGCGCTTGTCTTAAGGTGGATGATGAAGCCGGGGGCTATAAAGCAGCGCAGTATTTGCTCGAGCAAGGCCATACGCAGATCGCAGGTTTTTTCAAACGTGATGATCTTCAGGGCGTAAATCGGCTGAAGGGTTTCCTGGCAGCACATAAAGCGGCTGGAATCAGTGCTTCTCCCAAACGAGTCGTTACATACACGACTGAGCAGAAGTCGGATTTCCCTTATCAGCAGGCTCTTCAGATGCTCGCTGAAGGAGAGAAGCGTCCAACGGCGTTCGTATGTTATAACGACGAGCTTGCCGTGATGCTGATGGAAGCTGTTGCTGCAAGCGGACTTCAAGTTCCTGAGGATGTATCAGTCATCGGTTTTGATGACTCCAGTCTGGCATCCGCTTCGGGTACCAAGCTGACAACGCTGACGCATCCCAAAACGGTGATGGGACAGACCGCCGCAAGCAGGCTTATAGCCATGATTGAGCAGGGAGAGCAGGCAGAAGACATGGTTTATGAGCCTGAGCTGATCGAACGGGATTCAGTGGCGAAGATAAATAAAGGGTAAGTGAACAGAGTCTGCCGGATGCGGACTCTTATACGATAACTTGTACGTACAATCGAAGAGGGAAGGAAGTGGCTGTGATGCTGGAAGCATTAAAACAGCAGGTGCTGGAGGCCAATTTGGCTCTGCCTAAACACGGACTCGTTACCTTTACATGGGGAAATGTAAGTGGCATTGACCGGGAAAGCGGATTGTTCGTCATTAAGCCAAGCGGTGTACCTTACGAGGATTTACAAGCGCTGGACATGGTGGTTGTTGATCTGGAAGGCAGCGTTGTTGAAGGGGATCTGCGTCCATCCTCCGATACGCCTACGCATATGGTTTTATACCGGTCATTTCCGGATATCGGGGGGATTGTACACACCCATTCGCCATGGGGAACAAGCTGGGCACAAGCGGGGCGCGCGCTACCGGCTTCGGGGACCACGCATGCGGATTATTTTTATGGGGAAATCCCGGTGACGCGTCCAATGACCAAAGTAGAAATTGAGGGCGCTTACGAGCTGGAGACCGGCAATGTCATTGTGGAGCGGTTCCAGGAGCTGGGGCTTGATCCGGGCCAGGTTCCGGGCGTACTTGTGCATGCCCACGCGCCTTTTGTCTGGGGAAACGATGCACATAATGCGGTCCATAATGCTGTAGTATTGGAGGAGGTTGCCAAAATAACCGCACGGATGCTGCAGCTGAATCCGGACTGTCAGCCGATGGACCAAACGCTGCTGGACCGTCACTTCCTGCGGAAGCATGGAGTGAATGCGTATTATGGACAGAAATGATAATCGATAATCATAGTCAGCAATCATAACTCGTTTGCGATCTGGAGGGATTCATATGGGCAAAAAGTATACCATCGGAGTGGATTACGGAACGCAGTCCGGACGTGCCGTCTTGGTTGAGCTGTCAAACGGTCAGGAAGTGGCCGACCACGTTACCGCTTACCCGCATCATGTGATGGATGAACGTCTGCCGGGATCGGGGAAGAAGCTTGCACATGACTGGGCACTTCAGCATCCGGATGACTATTTGGAGGTGCTGAGAAGCTCGGTGCCTGCCGTCGTCAGGGAATCGGGAATCGATCCGGAAGACATTATCGGGATCGGCATTGATTTTACAGCCTGCACCATGCTGCCTGTGGATGCGAAGGGGGAGCCGCTATGCCTGAAACCGGAGCTTCAGGATCATCCCCACAGCTGGGTGAAGCTGTGGAAACATCATGCGGCACAGCCGGAAGCGGATAAAATTAACCGGATTGCCGCGCAGCGCGGCGAAGCCTTCCTTCCCAGATACGGAGGCAAAATCTCATCGGAGTGGATGATCGCCAAGGTGTGGCAGATTCTGGATGAGGCACCGGAGATTTATGAGCAGACGGATCTGTTCCTGGAGGCGACGGATTGGGTTATTTCGCAAATGACGGGCAGAATCGTCCGCAACAGCTGCACCGCTGGTTATAAAGCGATCTGGCATAAGCAGGAAGGGTATCCCCACAATGAATATTTCAAGGCGCTTGATCCGCGGCTGGAGCACCTGACAGAGACCAAGCTTCGCGGGGATGTCATTCCTCTCGGAACAAATGCCGGTGGGTTGACGGAGCCGATGGCGGCGATGATGGGGCTGAAACCTGGCATAGCTGTAGCGGTAGGCAACGTCGATGCCCATGCCGCAGTTCCTGCCGTAGGAGTCGTTACACCCGGAAAGCTGGTGATGGCGATGGGAACATCGATCTGTCATATGCTGCTCGGTACGGAAGAGAAGCAGGTTGAAGGTATGTGCGGAGTCGTAGAAGATGGCATTATACCTGGATTATTCGGCTATGAGGCGGGGCAATCAGCGGTAGGAGATATTTTTGAATGGTATGTTGAGGAAGCGCTTCCGGCCTATGTGAAGGAAGCGGCAGAAAGCGAGGGGCTGGGAGTTCATGCGTGGCTGGAGAAGGAAGCAGCACTTTATAAACCGGGACAGACCGGTCTTCTGGCGCTCGATTGGTGGAACGGCAACCGTTCCGTACTCGTTGACACGGATTTGACAGGCTTGATGCTGGGCATGACGCTGCTGACGAAACCCCAGGAGATTTACCGGACATTGCTGGAGGCAACGGCTTTTGGCACGCGCAAAATTGTGGATGCCTTCCATTCGAGCGGCGTTCATGTCGATGCCCTGTACGCATGCGGAGGATTGCCGCAGAAAAATAAACTCCTAATGCAAATTTATGCCGATGTGACCAACCGTGAGATTTTCGTTGCGGATTCCAAACAGACGCCTGCGCTGGGGGCGGCGATCTTTGCAGCTGTGGCGGCCGGTGAGGCTGCGGGTGGCAATGACACGGTCATTGCAGCAGCTGAGAACATGGCAAGGGTGAAGGATGAGACATTTAAGCCGATTCCGGAAAATGTTGAGGTTTATGATCGTCTTTATCGGGAGTACAACCTTCTCCATGATTATTTTGGCCGCGGTGAAAATGACGTAATGAAACGGCTGAAGAGCATTAAAAAGTCCGTTGAATAAAGATGAAACACCGATTATTTCGCAGGAATGGGGCCTCATTGCTGGTGAACAGTTCGTGGGAGGGATAAGCATGAACAAGGGCATGGAGACACAGGGTCTGGATCAAATAGTACTGGAAAAGGGCGCCATCAAGAAATCGGCTGCGTATCTGGAGGAAAAAGGGTATCAGCAAGTGATTATTACGGCCGATGCAAACACATACGAGGCTGCGGGCAAGCAGCTGGAGCAGGAACTGCGGAAGACGATCCGAAGGACCAGCTTGTGTATCATTGATCCGGGAGCTGCGAGAGATGTCGTTGCAGATGAACAATCGCTCCTGCAGCTGCTGATCGAGGTTGATCCTGAAAAGACAGACGCCGTTATTGCTGTGGGTTCAGGCACCATTCATGATATCGTCCGCTTTGCATGCTATAAGACGGGCAAGCCTTTTATTTCAATACCTACAGCCCCGTCGGTAGATGGTTTTACTTCAAAAGGAGCTCCGCTGATTATTCGCGGCGTCAAGAAGACATTTCTGGCATCAGCACCTGTGGCAATTTTCGCAGATCTGGATATTTTGGTTAAAGCTCCACAGAAGCTGGTCGCTGCGGGATTCGGGGATATGCTCGGCAAATATACCTCGCTATTTGATTGGAAGTTCTCTCATCTTACAGCAGATGAGCCTTATCATGAACCGTCGGCAGTGATGACGGAAAAAGCGCTTCGTTCATGTGTGGAGCATGTGGATGATATCGGAGAACGGACAGAGGAAGGAATTCGTATTCTCATGACAGCTCTCATCGAATCCGGAATTGCCATGCTGATCTTTGGGCAGTCCCATCCGGCTTCGGGTGCAGAGCATCATGTATCCCATTATTGGGAGATGGAATATTTGCGCAGAGGCAGCCGGGCGCTGCTGCATGGTGCCAAGGTAGGCGTCGCCTG
This sequence comes from Paenibacillus dokdonensis, assembly GCF_004916975.1. Lineage (GTDB taxonomy): Bacteria > Bacillota > Bacilli > Paenibacillales > Paenibacillaceae > Paenibacillus_AQ > Paenibacillus_AQ dokdonensis. The sequence continues at coordinate 424,644 of NZ_STGQ01000001.1, forward strand.
CGCTGAAATATCACGCCTTTACCATAATGCGGTTGATCGCGGGTTCTATCCGGGTCAAGAGCCAGAAGCCCTGCGCCAGCATGGGGCAATCATACGGGAATGGCTGAAAGAGGTGCCTTCAGAAGGAGAGATCCGCTCGCTGCTCCAGCGTGCTGGTGGTCCTGTAAGCAAGGCAGAGCTCGGAATTGACAATGCGTTGTTAGAACGAAGTCTGCGGGAAGCACATCATGTGCGCGAACGCCGTACGATGCTGCGCGCATTAAATGAAGCTTAGTTCAGGAGGCTGTTATCTATATAGAGTCAGCAGTCCAAGAAAATCAACAAAGGACCTGAAGCATAAACCGCATACTTCAGGTCCCTATTCGATAGCTGGCGTTTGCCGTGTTGCGGCTTGATTAACCTTCCTTCACGTCATAAAGCACACGCGCCAACAAATCCTGGCCGTAATTGCCAAAGTTTTTGCCGAAGATGGTCAAGCCTCTTTTATTCTCGGGCTTCTCCGTAACGGCGATGCGGAAGGTCAATTCGCTTTTATAGTCAAGATTGATCTGGTCCAGGGTAACATCCGAAATCCGGCAGCCATCGATAAAGCTGCCTTCATGATTGATCCGGATCAGCTTCAGCATACCGTACTGGTTAAGATGAGGCGGCCACCAGTCCGGATTGAAGGTGCCGCGTGCATCCCCGAAGTCTCCGGGACTGGTCCATATGCCGATCTCAATCCCGTTGATATAGAAGTAAATATCCGACGGGTAATTGTCACAGAAGCCGGGAGCCTCAGAGCCCAGTTCCATCGAGAACTGAATCTCCCGGAATGTCTGGTTAGGCTTCAGATAGTTGGGGATCCGGTATTCCAGAAACCCTTCCGTCAACCATATGATTTCGGCATCGATCCGCTGCGGATCAGCAAAATAGCGGGGATCATCAAAATCTCCTACAATGCTGTCTTTGGTCGCCAAGCCGCATGTAGGCAATGCTTGATAGTTGCTATAATGTCCTACCTGGATCTCTACTTCATATAAATTCTTCACATCTTTGCTGCGCAGGTCCACCATCAGCTTGTCTTTATTAAGGTAGCATATCTTCTGAATACCATGTTTGCCAACACTGGTGTTGATTTCAATGAGCCCGCTTTCCTCAAGCTTTTTGACATGCATCGTAATGGCTCCATTGCTCAAATTAAGCTTACCCGCAAGGTCATTCAGGTTGAGAGTCTGGTTTTTGGCAAGCAATTCGAGGATCTGGATTCTGATTTCAGAGCTCAATGCTTTAAAAATATCAATACCGCTCATCAAATCCTTGATGTAGATCATATAAACGAAACCCTCTTCCGGTAGGTAATGGATAAAATTGCATTCATTTATTTTAGATAATTATAAACTAACGTAGTCGTTAAAGATAGTATTCAATCTTTTTTTGCTAGAATATCACGATTTGTTAATGTCTAGATGTGTATTATCTATGTTTGTTTTAAACTAAATTGAAATATAATGTGAAAAGTAAGCCTAATTCGAGAGTTTAGCAAGAATTTCATGACTATATCCATTGAAATAAAAATTAATTTTATAAAAACCTAAAAAGATTTATACTTTATCGTTTACATTCCATTTTCCATATGTTATTTTATACCTGTAAGCGGATTCATTTAATAAAACGTAAAATGTTTTATATAAATATAAATTAAATGGAAAGGTGATGATTAAATGTCATCCACAGCACAGAAGGCAAGGGTTATCGTAGATAAGGCCTTTAGAATCGCAGAAATTGATAATCGCATATATGGATCATTTATAGAGCATTTGGGACGGGCGGTATATAGCGGAATTTATGAGCCTTCCCATTCAATGGCAGACAGCCTTGGTTTTCGCGGAGATGTGAAGCAGCTTGTCCGGGAGCTGGGGGTCCCGATTATCCGATATCCTGGGGGCAATTTCGTGTCGGGATATAACTGGGAAGATGGCGTTGGTCCAGCGAATCTTCGGCCCAAGCGTCTTGAATTGGCCTGGAGAACGACGGAACCGAACGATGTAGGAACGAATGAATTCATGAGCTGGGCGAAGGAAGTCGGCTCAGAGGTAATGATGGCAGTCAATCTGGGAACCCGGGGTGTGGATGCAGCCCGCAACCTGCTTGAATATTGCAATCATCCTTCCGGAAGCTACTACAGTGATCTGCGCCGCAGTCATGGATACGAACAGCCTCATCGGGTGAAAACCTGGTGTCTCGGCAATGAAATGGACGGTCCTTGGCAGATCGGACAGAAGACACCCGTAGAATACGGGAGATTGGCATATGAGACCGCAAAGGCTATGCGTCTGGTTGATCCCAATATCGAACTTGTCTCTTGTGGGAGCTCAAGTACCGGGATGCCGACCTTTCCAGAATGGGAAGCTGTCACACTCGATCACACCTACGAGGTTGCCGATTACATATCTTTACACCAGTACTATGGCAATAGAGATGGAGATTCAGCAAACTTCCTGGCAAGAACGATGGATATGGAGCATTTTATCCGGACGGTTACGGCCACATGTGATTATATCAAAGCGAAAAAACGCAGCAAAAAAACGATGTATCTCAGCTTCGATGAATGGAATGTCTGGTACCATTCGAACGAAGCGGATACCCAAATCGAGCCTTGGGGCGTAGGTCCTCCGCAGCTGGAGGATATTTATAATTTTGAAGATGCTCTGCTTGTCGGCGGTATGTTAATTACGATGATCCGCCACGCAGACCGTGTCAAAATGGCCTGTCTGGCGCAGCTGGTCAACGTCATCGCACCCATCATGACGGAAGCTGGCGGCCGGGCCTGGAAGCAGACGATATTTTATCCATACCTTCACGCTTCGCTGTTTGGACGCGGCACATCACTACAGCCAATCATCAACTCACCGAAATACGATGCTCAGGACTATACAGATGTTCCTTATTTGGATAGTGCTGTTGTTCATAACGAAGCCGAGGAAGAACTGACTATCTTTGCCCTGAACCGCAATCTGACCGATCCGCTGGATTTGGAATGCGATGTCCGCAGCTTCGCCGGCTACCAGCTGGTTGAACATATCGTTCTGGAGCACGAGGATTTGAAGGCGGTAAATACCGCAGCCGAAGAAAAAGTTAAACCTCATTCCGGAGGAGGGGCAGTATGCAGGGATGGATTACTCCACGCCCGCTTATCCGCAGCTTCCTGGAATGTTATACGTTTGAAAAAGACTTATGACGACAAATAAAAATGCAGGAGGGTCAAGTATGAAGAAAAAATGGTTGGTTACACTGCTGGTGCTTACGATGACATCGCTTTTGTGGGGATGCGGCGCCAAGTCGTCCTCGTCTTCCAAAGGGGAAACCTCGGTGCTGGACGCCGGGGCGGGGGAAAGCGCAACGGAATTATCTTATTGGACATTTGTAGAACTGCATGGACAGCACTTTGAGAAAATGCTTGAAAAATGGAACAAAGCAAATCCGGACCGCCAGATCAAGCTGAATGTAACCGTTATGCCATACGATGACATGCACAACAAGCTGTCGATTGCTGTTCAGACCGGGGTAGGCGCGCCGGATATTGCGGACATCGAGCTTGGCAAATACCCCGACTTCATGAAGGGCACTCCGCAGCTTGAGCCTCTGGACGATGTGGTGAAACCGTACAAAGACACCGTTGTCCAATCACAGCTGGATCTGTACAGCAAAGATGGGACCGTTTACGGGTTGTCCACGCATGTCGGAGCCTCCGTTGCTTTTTACAACACGGAAATTCTGAAGGAAGCAGGCGTTGATTATAAAACCATCGTCACCTGGGATGATTTCAAGAAAGCGGGCATGCAGGTCTACGAGAAAACCGGCAAGTACATGGGAACTGCAGACACCAGTGCCACATGGCAGGAATCCATGATGCTTGCCCAGCAGGGAGCTGATTTTACCGATGAGGCTGGTAATCCGAAAGTGAATTCCGAGCAAATGATCAAGGGGCTTTCCATCCTGAAGGATCTGAAGGACAACAACGTGATTGCAACCATAGCAGGCGGCCAGCCGGATACTGAAGAGGCTTATGGCGAATTCAATTCAGGGAATTATGCTACCGCATTCATGCCGCTATGGGAGATGTCCCGTTACACCAACTACATGGCTGACCTTTCCGGCAAAATCGCCATTGCACCGATTCCTGTCATCGAGAAGGGCATGCCGCGCTCTTATGGCGGTGGAGGTACGGCAACCGTTGTAACCAAAACAGCCAAAGACGTTCAACTGGCTAAAGAATTCATTGCATATGCCAAGCTCTCCCTTGATGCCAATATTGAAATTTGGAATACGCTCGGATTTGATCCGATCAATATGGACGTATGGGATATGAAGGATGTGACCCATAATCCGGAAAACAAGTTCGTTAAGTATTTCGTCAACAACCCGTTTGACGTACTGAATGACATTAAAAGTGAAATTAAGCTTATCAAATCCACTCCAGCCAGTCCTACCATCAATAACATACTCTGCACAGTGACCCTAAACGAGATCTTTGAGGACGGAAAAGACATCAAGAAAGCACTGGATGATGCTCAGGCGCAAATCGAGCAAGAATTGAAATAAGCAATCATGGTACCAAAACTTGAGAGCTGCTCTGTACCAGAGTAGCTCTCTTTCCAAAAGGGGTAGGAGGCTATGATAAAAAGATTTCTGTATTCGCAAAAAGTTGCTCCTTATGTGTTCGTGCTGCCATTCATTTTGATTTTTCTTATTTTCTGGGTATATCCGCTAGGGAGTTCTCTGAGCATGAGCTTTCAAAAGGTGACGCTTGGACAGGATGCGCAGTGGGTGGGCTTTGATAATTATACCAAGCTCATGGGTGACAAGACCTTTTTCAAAGCAGTCGCTAACAGCGCGATATACATGGTGCTGACACTTGTCATTTTGATTCCGTTTCCAATGCTGTTTGCCGTACTGATCAACAGTAAGCTGATGTGGGCAAGGGAATTTTTTAAATCTTCCTTCTTCTTCCCGGCGCTCACTTCGGTTGTTGTAGCGGGTACGATTTTCCGGCTGATGTTTGGTGAGATGGAAGGCTCGATGATCAACAGCATCCTCGGCCTCTTCGGCATCGAACCCATGAAGTTTTTGAAAGGACAGGTAACAGGATATATTGCTTTGGTGGCGCTCGCCACATGGAGATGGACCGGGGTGAATATGCTTTATTTCCTTTCGGGGCTCAAGAATATTCCGGATGACTATTACGAAGCTGCATCGATTGACGGTGCATCCAGGTTCCAGAAGTTCACGAAAATCACGATGCCGCTGCTTAAACCCACTTCGATTTACGTCCTTACGATAAGTATCTACGCCGGTCTTGCGATGTTCATCGAGAGCATGATGCTGTGGAACGGAAACAACTCCCCCAAAAATATCGGTCTTACCATCGTGGGGTATTTGTATCGTCAAGGGATCGAGAAGAATAATCTGGGCTATGCGGCGGCAGTCGGCATTGTACTGCTTGCCATCACGATGATTATCAACCTGACTCAACTGGCATTCTCCGGAATGTTTAAGAAGGAGGATTAAGCATGAAAAAGGATATGGTGTTGAAAACAGTCCTCTTTATCTTTTTTGCGGTTGTGGGTCTTCTTATTCTCATTCCATTCTATGCGGTAACGATTGCCTCGTTTAAGCCAGGCGGGGATCTCATCCGCTACGGTCTTAACCTGCGGTTTGATCTGTCCGTGATGAGCCTGGATAACTTCGCTTATTTGTTTACGGGAGATCATGCCTATTTTACATGGTTCTTTAATTCCTTATTTTTGACGGTTGCTCAGGTTGCTCTGACGCTGATTGTTAGCGCGACGGTGGCCTATGGCTTTTCGGCATATGAATTTAAGGGAAAAAACATTCTTTTTATATGTGTGCTACTCATTATGATGGTTCCATTTGAGATTTTGCTGCTTCCGCTCTATACGCTGATTTTCAACATTGGACTGATGAACTCTTACTCTGCGATTATTTTGCCCGGGGTCGCGAGTGCGGCCACGATTTTCTTCTTTAGACAATATCTCAGTGGCATTCCCAAGGAAATTATTTCGGCAGGCCGTGTGGATGGCGCCTCCGAATACGGAATATACATTCGTCTGATTTTGCCGATCATGAAGCCGTCGTTTGCAGCCATGGCGATTTTGAACGGAATGAACAGCTGGAACAATTTCCTGTGGCCGTTCATGGTTCTCAGCGATGATAGAAAGTACACGCTGCCCATTGGTCTGAAGACGCTGCTTACTCCTTACGGCAACAACTATGATCTGCTTATCGTAGGGTCCTTCTTTTCGATTATCCCCATCTTCATCCTGTTCGTCGCCTTCCAGAAATACTTTATCGATGGCATGACGGCAGGTGCGGTTAAAGGCTAGACCGTTTTAAAAAAATGATTTTCAATAAAACAACTGGCAGAGAGCGAGGAAGATTTGATGATTAAAATGCATATTAACAAGCAGCAGACCCATGGGACGATCAGCCGTTATTTGTACGGACAATTTGCCGAGCATCTCGGCCGATGCATCTATGAAGGCATATGGGTAGGAGAAGATTCGCCCATCCCGAATACGGAGGGTTACCGCAATGATGTTCTGAAGGCACTTCAGAATCTGAATATACCGGTACTGCGCTGGCCTGGCGGCTGTTTTGCGGATGAATACCACTGGATGGACTGCATCGGCCCCAAATCAAAGCGGGCACGGATGATTAACAATCACTGGGGGGGCGTGGAGGAAAATAACCACTTCGGTACGCATGAATTTTTGCGCTTATGCGAGCTGCTGCAAACCGAGCCCTACATCAGCGGAAACGTGGGCAGCGGCACCGTACGGGAAATGCAGCAGTGGGTGGAATATATGACTCTTGACGGAGAATCGCCGATGGCCAGCCTGCGTAAGGAAAATGGGCGTGAGGAGCCGTGGAAGCTGCCCTTTTTCGGTGTGGGGAACGAAAACTGGGGCTGCGGCGGGAATATGAGGCCGGAATACTACGCGGATCTGTACCGCCACTATTCTACCTATGTCCGAAATTACGGCGGTAACCGGATATATAAAATCGCTTGCGGACCCAATACCGCCGACTATCACTGGACAGAGGTCCTGATGCGTGAAGCCGCAGGACTGATGGATGGTCTCAGCCTGCACTACTATACACTGCCTACGGGCGAGTGGTCCGGAAGCAAAGGTTCTGCAACGGAATACGGTGTGGATGCGTGGTTCTCCACGATGAAGAACACGTTGTATATGGAAGAACTCATCGTCAAGCATTCCAAAATCATGGATAAATACGATCCTGAAGGCAGAGTCGGGCTCATTATTGATGAATGGGGCAGCTGGTATGATGTCGAGCCGGGCACGAATCCGGGATTCCTGTATCAGCAAAATACGCTTCGCGATGCATTGATCGCCGGTACCAATCTCAACATTTTCCACAAGTACAGTCAACGCGTGAAAATGGCAAACATCGCCCAAGTGGTCAATGTGCTGCAAGCCATGGTGCTGACAGAGGGAGATCAGATGCTGCTCACTCCGACGTACCATGTATTTCATATGTATAAAGTACATCAGGATGCCGAGCTGTTGGATGTATCGTTTGATAGTCCAATGTATAAACATGGAGCAGAGATGATTCCGCAGATTAACATGTCCGCTTCTGTGGATGCCAATGGCGTCATTCACTTGTCCATCTGTAACCTTCATCATGCGGAAAGTGTTTCAGTCCGCTGCCTTCTGGAAGGAGTGGAAGACAAGCAGGTGACAGGTACCATCCTTGCACATTCTTCACTGAATGCCCATAACACATTCCAACATCCTAACGAGGTTGCACCGGTGACATTTACCGGGGCCAAGCTGGAAGAAGGCGAGCTGATTGTTGAACTTCCGCCTGCCTCGGTAGTTGTTCTGGATCTGAAATAAGGTGGCTTTGATGGAGCAGCGTCAGAATCAGTGTAGAGGATGCATGGAGAGTGTTCAGATCTCATCTGAAAAATTGGAACGGCTTGTGGAAATTGCGACCCGTGGCAGAGAAAGCGTGCCGGACGAAGAATACGCATGGCGTATGGAGCAATGTCAGCAATGCCCTGGCCTCCAGTATGGAACCACCTGCCGCTATTGCGGCTGCCTGGTTGCCGTAAGGGCCCGCTTGCAGGAGTCTGTCTGCCCGTTTCCTCTCGTTCCGAAATGGGATTCGTCGGCAGCCCTGTGAATTCCAATCCAGACTAAACTGTGCTACATAAAGGAGAAACCAACATGAATACAAACCAGGAATACAACAATCCTATCGTATGGCAGCGAGCCGACCCGTGGGTGTATAAGCACAGCGATCATTATTACTACTTTACAGCTTCCGTGCCAGAGTATGACCGGATTGAGATTCGCAGATCCCGAACCCTGCAGGGATTGGGTGAAGCTGAGCCAACAGTGGCATGGCGAAAATATGACAGCGGCCCGCTCAGCGCGAATATCTGGGCGCCGGAGCTTCACTATATAAGCGGCAAATGGTACATCTATTTTGCAGCTGCACGGACGACGGAGACAAAAGCTGGCTTATTCGATCACCGGATGTACGTGCTGGAGAATGACTCGGCCAATCCAATGGAAGGGCAATGGGTTGAAAAGGGACAGATTCGTACAAAATGGGAATCGTTCGCTCTGGACGCAACCACGTTTAAACATCATGACGTCCTGTACTACGTATGGGCGCAAAAGGATCCGGAAATCGAGGGGAATTCGAATCTGTATATCTCGGTCATGAGCAATCCGTGGACGTTAACGGGGGAACAGGTGATGATCTCGACTCCGGAATACCCTTGGGAAATCATTGGTTTTAAAGTCAATGAGGGAGCAGCGGTTCTGAAGCGGAATGGGCGCATTTATATCAGTTACTCAGCCAGTGCTACGGATCACAACTATTGCATGGGCCTGCTGTATGCGGATGAATCGTCCGACCTGCTGAATCCTGCTTCCTGGGTGAAATCATCTCAGCCCGTATTCCAGACATCGGAAGAAAATGGTCAATATGGACCGGGGCATAACAGCTTTACGGTTTCGGAGGATGGAAAAGATGTGATCGTGTATCATGCCCGTAATTATAAAGAAATTACAGGTGATCCGCTGTATGATCCAAACCGCCATACCAGAGCTCAGATGTTTACCTGGAATGAGGACGGGATGCCAGACTTCGGTGTTCCGGCTCCGGATGCACCGGTTAAGGAAATGAAGTAAAACTAAGCTAATGCCGATAAAAGGGTCCGCTTTCAAAACAGCGGGCTCTTTTTTTGTGAATTATTGCATCATAACGGCTGATATGAACCTGCATGCGAATAAAATGTATACTATTGCAGAAGGCGATTATATGTTGGAAGGAACTGAGCGGAGCATGAAATAACACGAATTCCGCATTTTATGATGGATTATGGCTGTTTAAGGTTAAAGGGTATTATAGAGGAATAAAGTTATTGGAAGAAAATAGTTGGTCATACTAAGACATGATGGAGTCGATTGCCGTTGAACCATACAGAGCTGGATGATAAAAATGTTCAAATCGGCCTTTCGGGCTGGGGAGATCATGATGAAATTTATCCAAAAGGGACCAAAGCGGGAGAGAAGCTTCAGGTATACAGCAACCGATTTCCGATTGTGGAGCTTGACAGCTCCTTTTATGCTGTGCCTTCACCGGAAAGAATGCAGAAATGGAGCGAACAGACGCCCGATTCCTTCGGTTTTATTGTCAAAGCATATCAGGGAATGACGGGACATGCCCGTGGGAAAATCCCCTTTGCGGACACCAGGTCCATGTTTCAGGCTTTTCGGGAGTCGGCAGAAGAGATGCAGAAGGCGGGCAAGCTGAGGGCGATATTGTTTCAGTATCCGCCATGGTTTGATTGTGATCGGAAGCATGTTGAAATGCTGCGCAGAACCCGGGAATGGATGGACGGATTTCCGCTGGCTCTCGAATTTCGGCATCAAAGCTGGTTCCATGGGGAAATGATGGACAAGACACTCGCTTTTATGAGGGAGGAAGGCTGGATTCATTCGATTTGCGATGAACCGCAGGCTGGCGAAGGGTCCGTACCGATGATTCTTGAACCGACTCGGGACGATTTCACACTCGTCCGCCTTCATGGCCGGAATGCAGCCGGGTGGCATTCGAGCGGACAGCCCAATTGGCGGGAGGTCAGATACCTGTACCGGTACAATGAGCAAGAACTTATGGAATGGGAGGGAAATATTAACAAATTACTCGAATCGACCCAAAACTGCTGGGTCATATTTAATAATAACTCCGGCGGTGACGCTGCGGGTAATGCTATACAGCTGATGAATTTATTGAATTTGGATGCTCCCGAGCTGCCTCCAGACCAATTGATGCTTTTTGAAGATTAAAGAACCTATAAGTTTTATGGAAGATATGACCCGTGTTGTAAACATTGTCATATGTAAAATGCCCTTTTGTCCTGATTGATCTGTTTTTTAGATCATAACTATATTAAATGGTTATTTCAGGTATGGAGAAGATATGTTTATAATAGAAGTTGAGCCGCTTTCATTTATGGTGAAACGGCTTACAAGAATCATTTTTTCAGATTTCCGTCCAACGCATAGAAGAATGGTTCGAAGGTCAACTCATTCTATATGACTATTAAAAAATCAAGGCGGAGGTATCACTTTAGCGATGATAACCAATAAGAATGACACACAAACGCAGGGAGCCTGGGAAAACTACTACGGCCCCAACCTGGGATATGTTCAGGAACAGTATGAACGTTACGTGAAAGATCCTGATTCTGTGGATGAAACGTTCCGCAAAGTGTTTCAGATGTGGGGCGCACCTCCAATTGCGCCGGCTGCACTGGCACCGGTAAACGCAGCATCCGCCAGCGCGCCAATCGACAGCAGCATGCTGAAGAAGGGTGTGGATGCCGGTAAGCTTGTATGGAATATCCGTGCATACGGCCATCTGGCTGCAGACATCGATCCACTCGGCATCATTCCGAAGCCGGACACACGCATACTTGAACCTGAACAATACGGACTGAGTCAGTCCGATCTAACGGCTTTCCCTGCATCCCTGATCTGGGACGGGGCGCCTGAGAATGTTAGAACCGGTTGGGAAGCCATCCAGAAGCTGCGTCAAACATATACAGGAACCATTGCCTTTGAATTCAGCCATGTGCATGACACGGAAGAGCGCGTATGGCTGAACCGTCATGTCGAAAGCGGAATTTTCCCTGCTCCCCTGAGTGAGTCGGAGAAAACGAACCTGCTTGAGAGACTGATCGAAGTTGAGCAGTTCGAGGAATTCCTGCACCGTACCTTTGTAGGACAGAAACGCTTCTCTATTGAAGGTAATGACGTGCTGGTTCCAATGCTCGACGAAATGGTACGCATCATGTCCGACGAAGGCGCAGAGCATATCCTGATGGGTATGGCACACCGCGGCCGTTTGAACGTTCTGGCTCATGTACTCGGCAAGCCATACGATAAGATTTTCTCTGAATTCCACCATTCGCCAAACAAGAAGCTGTTCCCTTCGGAAGGCTCGATGGGCATCAACTTCGGCTGGACCGGCGACGTGAAATACCATCTGGGCGCAAAACGTGTCCTGAAGGATGGCAGTGTCGTGCAGACCCGGATTACGCTTGCGAATAACCCGAGTCACCTTGAGTTTGTCAATCCGGTTGTTGAAGGCTTTGCCCGCGCAGCGCAGGAAGACCGCACGCAGCCAGGCTATCCGCAGCAGGATGTGAACAAGGCCGCGACAGTTCTGATTCACGGCGACTCCGCCTTCCCTGGCGAAGGCATTGTGGCGGAAACACTGAACTTCAACAAGCTTCCTGGCTTCCAAAACGGCGGTACGATCCATATCATCGCCAACAACAACATCGGTTTCACGACCGAAAGCCGGGATTCCCGTTCGACTCATTATGCAAGTGACCTGGCGAAGGGCTACGAGATTCCGATCGTCCATGTGAATGCTGATGATCCGGAAGCATGTATGTCCGCCATCCGCCTTGCGAGCGAATACCGCAATAAATTTAAGAAGGACTTCCTGATTGATCTGGTCGGCTACCGCCGATACGGACATAATGAAACGGATGATCCGGATACTACGCAGCCGCTCATTTATAACAAAGTGAAGAGCCACCCGCGTGTTGTCAGCATCTATGCAGATGTACTGAACCAAAAAGGCGTGGTGAATAAAGAGCAGTCCAATGATATGATTCAGCAGGTTCAAAACCGCATGAAGGATGCTTACGACAAGATTAAGGATCTAGAGCAGGAGCCGGCGAATTCTCATCAGCAAACACCTGCTGAAGACCGGATCAAGGCGATTAAGACGGGCGTGCCTCTGAACACGCTGCGTGAAATCAATACGGATCTGCTGAAACGTCCGGCCGACTTTAATGTCTATCCGAAGCTGCAGCGTATTCTGGAACGCCGCGAATCCGCATTAAACGATGGTGAAAAGGTAGACTGGAGTCTAGCGGAAACGCTGGCCTTCGCAAGCATTATTGCTGACGGTAAGCCGATCCGTCTTACAGGCCAGGATGCCGAACGTGCGACGTTCGCACACCGTAACCTGGTGCTGCATGATACGAAGAACGGTTCGACCTTCTGCCCGATTCACGAGCTTCCGCAGGCGAAGGCATCCTTTGCGATCTACAACAGCCCGCTTTCCGAGGCTTCGGTGCTCGGATTTGAATATGGATACAACGTATATTCTCCAGAGACGCTTGTCATCTGGGAAGCCCAGTTTGGTGATTTCGCGAACTGCGCGCAGGTGATCACGGACCAGTTCATCTCGGCTGGACGTTCTAAATGGGGACAAAAATCAAGTCTGGTAATGCTGCTTCCTCACGGTTATGAAGGACAGGGACCAGAGCACTCCAGTGCACGTCTGGAACGTTTCCTCCAGCTTGGCGGCGAAGAGAACTTTACCGTTGTTAATCTGTCCAGTGCAGCTCAGTACTTCCACTTGCTTCGCCGTCAGGCAGCATTGACCGAAAGTGAAGATGCACGCCCGCTGATCGTGATGTCGCCGAAAAGCCTCATCCGTAACACGCGTGTTGCATCAAACGGACAGGAGCTTAGCGAAGGACACTTCAAGCGTGTGCTTGAACAACAAGGTCTTGGCGGAAATCCTGAGCGTGTTGAGCGCCTAGTTCTCTGCAGCGGTAAAATTGCCGTGGAGCTTGAGGAAGCACTCGATAAAGAAGAAGAAGCGAAGGATTGGCTGCATATCCTCCGTGTAGAACAGCTTTACCCATTCCCTGAACAAGAAGTTCGTGAGATTCTCGCACGTTTTACAAATGTTAAGGAAATATTGTGGGTACAGGAAGAACCGGAAAACATGGGTGCTTGGCGTTATATCGAGCCTCATCTCCGCAGAGTGGCACCACAAGGTACGCCAGTAAATTACAACGGTCGTCCGGAACGTTCGAGTACCGCCAGCGGCTTCCAACAGATACACAGCTTTGAACAACAACAAATCGTATCTACAGCATTGAACCAAAAATCTATTAAGCATAACATCGCACTGGGGAGGTAGCAGGCAGTGAGCGAAATTACAGTACCGGCAATGGGTGAATCTATCACAGAGGGAACTATTTTTAAGTGGCATGTCAAAGAAGGGGACGCAGTTAACCAGGGGGATGTTCTTCTGGAACTGGAAACAGATAAGGTCAATCTTGAAATCAGTGCCGAGGAATCCGGCGTGGTCGAGAAGATTTTGAGAAACGATGGTGACACCGTTCAAATCGGCGAAGTTCTGGGCAGAATTTCTGCAGGCGGTGAAGCGGCTGCAGCTGCTCCAGCTAAAGAAGAGCCGAAGGCACAAGAGAAGACAGCACCAGCTGCTCCTAGTGCTCCTGCACCGGCTGAATCTGCGAAAGAAGGGGATTCTTACCTTGCAGCATCACCGGCAGCACGCAAGCTTGCACGCGAGCAAGGCATTGATCTGGAACAGGTTAACCGTGATCCGAAGGGACGCATCTTCCAGGATAACGTGAAGAGTCATACGGAAGCACCGGCTCCACGCCCATCGGCTCCAGCCCCTGCGGCAGCACCGGCTGAAGTAAGCCAGCCAGGCAAACCGGCTGAGCGCACACGCATGTCCCGCCGCCGGGCAACGATTGCGAAGCGCCTGGTTGAAGCACAGCACACTGCTGCGATGCTGACTACCTTCAACGAAGTGGATATGACGGCTATCATGGATGTCCGCAAACGCCGTAAAGATGCTTTTAAAGAGAAGCATGAGATCGGTTTGGGCTTCATGTCCTTCTTTACGAAGGCTGTTGTGGGTGCACTTAAGAAATTCCCGCATCTGAATGCTGAAATTGACGGTGAGGATATCATCGTGAAGAAATATTATGATATCGGTATTGCCGTATCGGCGAAGGAAGGCCTCGTCGTTCCGGTCGTTCGTGACGCGGATCGTCTGGGATTTGCCGAAATCGAGAAGGAAATTGCTTCGCTTGCTTCGAAAGCACGCAATAACTCTCTGGCATTGTCTGAGCTTCAAGGAGGCACGTTCACGATTACGAATGGTGGTACATTCGGTTCCCTGATGTCTACACCAATCCTGAATGCGCCGCAAGTAGGTATTCTAGGTATGCATAAAATCCAGCTTCGTCCGGTAGCGATTGACGCAGAACGCTCGGAGAACCGTCCGATGATGTACATTGCGTTGTCTTATGACCACCGGATCGTGGATGGCAGTGAAGCTGTCCGCTTCCTCGTGACGGTTAAGGAACTCTTGGAAGATCCAGAATCCTTGCTGCTTGAAGGCTGATCAATCGATATCATATGAAAAAAGCCGAACCGTACATTGCGGTTCGGCTTTTTGCTATGTATTAAAAACGTACATCCGTTGACTTTTCTGTAGGACTGAATTATGCTGTTTATATACCCTATAGGGTATGCCAATTCATACACATATTTTTGCTCCAAGAGAAGAAAAGGGGATTATTTATGACTTCATCAACCATATTTTATATCGTACTGGCACTCTTCGTCTTATGGATGCTCTATCGCATGTTCGCACCTGTTAAGGGGCTTGTGCAGCTTCGTGACGAACCCTTTCGCAAGAAGCTGGAGCAGTCCAAACATAAGCATCTGATTGACGTCCGGGAAGTCCATGAATTCAAATCAGGGCATATTCCGGGCGCTGTCAACATTCCCCTGTCCCAAATTGGAAGCAGAGCTTCAGAAATCACCAAGGACAGTGATGTTTTCATTTATTGCCAGAGCGGCATGAGAAGCAAGCAAGCATCTAAAATGCTGCTGAAGAGCGGTTTTCCGGAAGTGAACAACCTAATGGGCGGTATATCTTCCTGGACTGGAAAACGTATCCGTTAGAATACACTTCAACGTTAAAAGGGCATCCCCAGAGCTCCGTAAGTCGGATCTGGAGATGCCCTTTTTTAATCATATCACAGCGGTATTGTCTTCATTTACTGGCCGCTGGCATTTGAACCATCCTCCATCGACGGCTGCATCAGCTGGTCTGCAGGCGTGCTTGGATCATGCCAGTTGGTAATCAGCTTGCGGATATATTCGATATCCTCCTCATCCGGATCGTAATACCAGATGGAATCACGCATGGCTCCTTTGCCTTTAAGCATATAGTTACTGAAGGTAGGCATGCTGCCTTCATAGAAGGATTTGGCCAGGTCGATCATGAACGTGGAGTTCATGTTGGTTTTGAAATTGTTTCCGGCGACCTTGATCAGGTCCGGAATTTTCGTAATGTTTTTGATCTCAAGCGCTCTGGCCATGACGGCATCAATAAGAACCCGATGTCTCATGGTTCGATTAAAATCAGAATCCTCACGATAGCGGGCATAACTTAGTGCGTCGTCACCGTCATAAATTGATTTGTTAGGCTCGATCCGCAGCTTCTCATGAATCTTCTGCTTGTTTTCAATGACCTTGGTAATCGGCAGATGCACACCGCCAAGCTTGTCGACCACGTCTTTTAAGCCTTGAAAGTTAATGGTGGCATAGAAGTCGACATTATTTCCAACCAGATTTTCAACCGTATCCACGCTTCGTTTAATTCCTCCGCGCGCATAAGCGGCATTAATTTTGCTCTTCTTATTTTCTTCAGCAATCTCGGTGTATGTATCTCGTGGTATGGAAATAAGAAGAATCTTGCTATCCTCTGGGCGTACGACAGAATAAATGACCGTATCGGAGCGTCCAGGTTCATTTTTGCGCTCATCCGTTCCAAGCAGGAGTAAGGAAAATGGGTTTTGAACCTTATCCGGCTTAACCTCTTCGTCGATTTTTTCGTAGGATTGATCCAATGTCTCTGTAACGGTATCTTTCATTAAGGTATCAAAAGCGAGTAATGCGGCTTGCTTCCTGAATATGTAACCTGCTCCTGCTATGAGTAGGAGGCAAACAAGCGTGATAAGCAGCCAGGTTCCTTTGCGTTTCTTTTTCTTTTTTTTTCGGGGGCGTGTCAGCCTTTGCGGCTCTTGATTTTCCATCTAAATCTCCTGTTTGGTTCGTCATGGGTCAAGCTGCTGGACAACAATTTACAAAATTTTCTTATGCTATTAAACTATTTTATAGTATTCTCTTAAAAAAAATCAACACATGGGCTCATGTCAATCGCCAGCAACCGATATTTTTCAACATCAAGGCAGCAAAAAAAGACGACTTGATGTGCCGTCTTTTCAAATGAGCTTAGAATGGATTATATATAAAGGGGGACCATTCCTTCTAGTACAGGGCAGGGGTTTGCAGTCTATCGTTAAGACGTTCCAATTTTCGGATGATTTCCTTTTGCCATCGGATGTCATTCAGCTGTTTTGCGAGATTCAGAAGATCCAAATAATCGTCAATCCGCATCTCTGCGCATTGCGCCGATGTTTTCACCATGCTCGTCGACTCCTTAACCGTTGATTGTAAATTGCTTCTCTGAGAATCATTGTATCATAAACTCATTCTCAATGATAATCTTTCTCAATAAAAACATAAATTTTTTTTGGAGAGGAACATGCATATGATGGAAGCAACGTTAAAATGGCTGGATTGGGCCAAACAAATTCAGGGGATTGCTCAGACGGGTCTGGCATATACCAAAGACGTTTATGACAAGGAACGCTATGAGCAGCTCCGTGCGCTCAGTCTGGAGATCATGGGACAATACACGGATGTGGAGAGCAGCAAGCTGCTGGACCTCTTCGCAGGCGAATATGGCTATGCTACACCGAAGGTGGATATCCGCGGCGTTGTGATTCAGGATGATCAGATTCTGCTGGTGAGAGAGAAAGAGGAAGGAGAGTGGTCACTGCCTGGAGGCTGGGCCGATCTGCTGCTTTCCCCGTCTGAAATTGCGGTAAAGGAAGTCAGAGAAGAGTCGGGTTATGAGGTCAAGACGCTGCACCTGCTTGCTGTGCTGGATAATCACAAGCATAACCCGCCCGCTCCTTATCATGCTTACAAGCTGTTTATTCACTGCGAAATTATCGGCGGTAAAGCTCAAGAAGGAGTCGAAACCAGCGGCGTAGCGTTTTTTGGCAAAGACGAGCTGCCGCAGCTTTCACAAAACCGGAATACTGAAGAACAGATTAAGCTCATGTTTGATCTCCTGAAGAATCCGCAGCGTATTCCGGTATTCGATTGATGAATATATCTGATCAAACTGCTGCCTGTTGCAGCAGTTTTTCTTTTGCCTCAAACGTTCTACCATCTTCCTCGCCTATAAGCTTATAGAAATTAACTGTTGGACGGATGGTAGCTGTTTTTGTAGTATTGTAGCTGCTATCCAATTTATACTGCTGAACGCTGCAACTGAGGAGGGGCATCATGCTGTCTACTTTTGTCCATACCATATATCAAGTATTTCTTCCTATATCCTTGCCTGTGATCGGCGGGGCTTTGATTAAGCGTTTTAAGAAAATGGAAACCAAGCCGCTCTCCACACTATCCCTGTATCTGCTCAGCCCTGCGCTTATTTTTGAGACGCTGATGCACGCGGATATTTCATATGGAGATGTAACTCAGACCGTACTGTTTACGATATTGAACATGCTGCTGCTCTGGGCGCTCGCGGCCGGGCTTGGCAAGCTGTTGATCCTGCCTGCGGCGGAACGTTCGGGTCTTACCCTGGTGGCCCTCTTCACCAACTGCGTCAATTACGGTCTGCCGCTTGTATTGCTGGCCTTCGGCCAAGCCGGAATGGATAAGGCCTCGGTGTATGTTATTTTACAGATTATCATTGTGAATACGATCGGGGTATATTTTGCGGCACGTTCACATTTTTCCATGAAGCAGGCAGCACTGTCCATCTTCAAGCTACCATCGGTGTACGCCGCTGCGCTGGCCGTTTTACTTCGTATGAGTGGATGGTCATTGCCAGAGGGCTTGGAGCAGGGAGTATCCATGGTATCGGGAGCCTATTCTTCGGTTGCCCTGTTTATCCTGGGTGCGCAGATGGTCAGTGTGAATACCGGTGGCGCTGCGAAGGCCGTTTATTCAGCTGTGGCGCAAAAGGCATTTTATGCCGGTATGTCGCTCCGGCTGGTGCTTTCCCCGCTGGCATCCATGCTGCTTCTGTTGTTGATGGGTGTACATGGTACGCTGTTTAACGTTATTCTGATTCTCAGCTCTATGCCGGCTGCGGTAAATGCGGTCATTCTGGCAGAGCAGTTCGATGCAGCACCGAAGGTTGTGACACGCTGTATCTTATGGACCACACTGGCTTCGTTCATCCTGCTGCCGCTCATGATTGGCTGGCTTTCCTGACATTTACTTACGGCGCGGTTACCGTGTACTCCGGATTGTTAAAATGGATTTGATCCTTCAGACCAGACGATTTGTAGATCCGGTTGTCATCCGTGATGAAAAAAGCCTCTACACCTGCTTGTTTCTCGATATATTTCAAACCTTCTTCAAGCCCCATAATAAACACGGCGGTGGATAGTGCATCGGCATCCGCTGCCGAATCGGAAATGATGGTCACGCTTTTGAGCCCGCTTTGGCTTGGATAGCCTGTCCGCGGGTCGAGAATATGATGGTATTTGACTCCGTTTTCCACGAAAAAGCGTTCGTAAACGCCGGATGAGTCAATCGTTTTGTTATGGATTTGCATGCTGCCAAGTGAAGTGCCACGGCTTTGGTCGGGATCCTGCAGACCGATATTCCAGCTAAGCCCACCGGGCTTGCTCCCCAAAGCGATAATGCTGCTTCCCCCAAGATTAAACATCGCGCTTTCCACTTGATGTTTCCTTAGATATGCGGCCACGCGGTCGGCGGCATAGCCCTTGCCAATCCCCCCGAGATCAAGCGCCATTCCAGGCCGGGTCAGCTTAATCGTTCTCTCCTCAGAATTCAGAAGAACATTTTTATACCCGATCAGGCTCCTAGCCGAAGCAAGCTCATTGTTGGCCGGAACATGCGCCCCCTCGTTGCCAATATTCCAGAGGCTGACCAGCGGTCCGACAGTGGGATCATACAAGCCGCCGGTTTGTACGGCGTAATCCAGAGCCTTTTTCACCACATCAAACGTATCCTGCGATACATGAACCGCTTGCTTACCCGCACTCTGGTTGACTTTATACAGCTCACTGGTCTGCAATGTACGGCTCAGCTCTTGGTCCATGGTTTCCAAAAGATTCTTAATGTCATCAAGCTGTTGAGGCAATGCATGCTCCCCGTACAGCTTCACATTCACAACGGTATCGAATATAAAGTAGGTTTCTGAAATGGCTGCCGCCTGTTTAGCCTCGGCTTTGGCCTCTGGACCGGCTCCGGATAAGAAAGGAAGGCTGCCCCGTCCAAAAACGGCCGCACCACCGGCTGCGATGAGCACCAATGCAAGCATCCCTATCATCCATTTTCGTTTCATCATCCATCCCCCCATGGCTCTTATTCTCTTCGTCATTTCTTCTAATCACATCATACCTGCGGGTGGGGGAGCCCGCTGTGTCATTCCTCATGTAGAAAAAATTTTAAATTATCCTTTTCGGTATTTGAGGATGCATCCGAGGATCGTGAGCATAATGAGAAGCGATACGGAGTTCGTAATCAGAAAGGCAAACCCTACGCCTCCGAGTGCCATATGAACGGCATACACCTCCATGAGTGCAATACCGGCCACAAGAAACAGGAATGTTTTATTATTGAGATCCTTAACGGATTTGGTCCGCAGAATTTGAATGATTTGTGGAATCCAGGCAACGGCCAGGATTAGCCCGCCAATAAGCTGCATGATTGCATATATCATCTAAAAGCTCTCCCGTCTGATCTTTTTGGGGTTAATATATGCAGCAGATGCCCAGAAACGTGAATGTTCTGCTTGATGTCTGTTAGAATAAGAAGTAATGGCAAAATATGACCTTCTAAGAAAAGAAGCCGAATTTGGAAAGGATGACATGATGCTGACGATTACGGAATTTCAGGTAGAACATATCAAGGACCCATTCCGCATTTTGGAGGGCAAGCGTTATGAGTATAAGCTGGATATTGAAGTACCGGAGGATGATGAGCTTTATTCGGAGAACGGACTGTTTGTACGGGCTTTATACAGTGATCAGGAGGATGGAGGCAAACTCGTTAAATACGACTTGTATGAGAAGTCAACAGAGGTTTACCTCGATTTTGACCTGGAGGACGATGAGGTACAGGTGATCGAGGCATTCTGTCGTGATCATCTGGGAGATGCTGAGGAATGAAGCATGTTGCTACGACCGTGCCCTATGGGTATGAACCGCCAAAAGAGCAGTACAAAGGTACGCTGATCTACTATGACATCTTTGAGGATACAAGCGATCAAGAATTGGATAAGGCGGAGAACATAGCGGAGGAACGTAATTTCTCGCGATTTGTGCTGTACCCGCTGCATGAAGAAACGGTAAGACGTATGCTTAAGCATCCGGTCAGAGCTTATTACAAGAGGGAGCAGCAGCTTGAAAGCTGGAAGAAGGATCGCGGTTCTCAAGCGGTTATTGAGAGTTTTGAAGCGAAACGGAAAAAATACACCCCGATGGATTCAGCTCTGCGGCATCTGACTGAGAAATATCCTGCACCGCATTTTCTTTACCTCACACCTGAGATGGCTAATTTATTTGCTTCCTATTCTTCATTTGCCGAATGGATCGTAAAGCTGCGCATCATTTTGGCGGACAAGCCGGACGATCTGCACCCGCTGCTGGAGAAATACCGGAGCCGGTGGGATGTGGCAGGGGAACCGAAAGAAGAAGGATAGACGTCTCGATCTGCAAAAGAAAGCCGGCAGGGAACTGCCGGCTTTTTGCATGCCATAATGCATGTTTCCAAAAAATGTACATGCAGTTGCTCATTCCTGTAAAGCCCGTTAAACTTAAGGGTAGTCGTTTTCATAAGATTTTAAGAAGCGATCGTATTCTCTTGAAAATTTCAAAACCATTTTCCAATAGATTTCGTTAGGAGTTCTTAAGTTTATGAGTGTAGAGATGATGACACTGGAACGGGCACAGCAGCTGCTGCAAACCTATTATGGCTATCCGGATTTCCGGGAAGGCCAGAAAAGAATCGTCCTCAGTTTGCTCGATGGAAGCGACACACTGGGTATTATGCCGACGGGCGGAGGCAAGTCGATCTGTTACCAGATTCCTGCGTTGATGCTGCCGGGACTGACGCTGGTCGTTTCGCCCCTTATCTCGCTGATGAAGGATCAGGTGGATGCGCTGACCGCGATGGGCATCCCGGCTGCGTATATCAACAGCACACTGAGCGGCAAAGAGGTTAACGAACGGATTCGCGCGGCTAAACGCGGGGATCTGAAGCTGCTTTATGTCGCGCCTGAACGGCTTGAAGTGGACTGGTTCCGGGACGAGATGAACATGTTGTCCATTTCCTGCGTAGCGGTCGATGAGGCTCACTGCGTATCCCAGTGGGGGCATGATTTCCGGACAAGCTACCTGTCGGTGGCCCCATTCGTCCAGAGTCTGCCCGTGCGCCCGATCGTAGCGGCCTTTACGGCTACGGCGACACAGGAAGTTACGGGGGATATGGTTCGCCTTCTGCGTCTGGAGCAGCCGGAAGTGTTTGTTACGGGTCTGGGCCGTGATAATCTGGCCATGTCGGTGCTGCGGGGAGAGAACAAGCGCGAGTTTGTGCTGAAGTACGCCGCAGTGCATGCACATGAGCCGGGGATTATATACGCCGCGACCCGCAAGGACGTAGATGATTTATATGAACGCCTGAGAAGCTCTGGTATTGCGGCAGGAAGATACCATGCCGGTATGACCGATGATGAGCGGGCTGCAAGCCAGGAAGCCTTTTTGTATGATGATATTCGGGTTATGGTGGCGACGAATGCCTTTGGCATGGGAATCGACAAATCCAATGTGCGGTATGTCATTCACTTCAATATGCCGAAAAACATGGAGGCTTATATTCAGGAAGCCGGACGTGCGGGACGTGACGGTGAACCCAGCCAATGCATCCTGCTGTTCAGCGCCCAGGACATTATGACACAGAAGTTCTTGATTGAGCAGAACCCGCAGGAGTCGGAACGTAAAACGAATGATTACCGCAAGCTCCAGCAGATGGTGGATTACTGCTATACGACGAGATGTTTGCGCAATGCCATGCTGGATTATTTTGGTGAGGAGCATCAGGATGAACCGTGCAAGATCTGCAGTTCGTGCACGGATGAGCGTGAACTGGTGGATATGACCATTGACGCGCAAAAGGTCTTCTCATGCATTCACCGCATGCGTGAGCGCTTTGGCGTATCCATGGTGGCTTCAGTGCTTAAAGGCTCCCGCAATAAGAAGGTGCTCCAGTATGGATTCGATGATCTGTCGACCTACGGGGCGATGTCCAACCGGACGGAAAAGGAAATATCTGAAATCATCAATGTCATGGCTTCAGAAGGCTACCTGGTACTCTCCGAGGGGCAGTACCCGGTGCTGAGGCTGCAGCCGCTGGCGGCAGAGGTATTGAAGGGGCAGCGCCGCGTGATGCAGCGTATGCCTGCCAAGGGAGTTACGGAGGCAGCGGGTGGCCGCTCCGGTGGCTCGCGCAGACATGACCATTCGCCATCAGCTGTCAATGAGACGGTATTCGAGCAGCTTCGTCTGATCCGGCGTGAGCTGGCGGGCAAGGAGCATGTACCTTCTTATATTATTTTTAATGATGCAACGCTGCGGGAGATGAGCGTGGTATGTCCGCAGACCGAAGTAGAAATGCTGAATGTTAAAGGTGTCGGTGAAGTGAAATTCCGCAAGTATGGCCAGCCCTTCCTTGATTTTTTCCGGGAACAGGGCGAGGTTCAAGACGACAGCGATTATGAATAACAGAAGGAATGTGAATCCATGAAAGTCATTTTAACTACACTGAATGCCAAATTCATTCATACTTCATTGGCGATCCGCCTTTTGAAGGCTTACAGTGAGCATGAGTTTGATATTGAGCTGACTGAATATACGATTAAGGATCCGGTGATGAATATTGTTTCGGATTTGTTCCAGCGGGAACCCGACGTGATCGGCTTCTCATGTTACATCTGGAATATTGAAGAGACGCTAAGAGTCATCGACATTGTCCGGAAGGTCATGCCGGAGGTGAAGATTATCCTCGGCGGACCGGAGGTTTCCTATGACACAGGAATCTGGATGGATCGCGCGCGTGGCGTGGATTTCATCGTCATGGGAGAAGGCGAAGAGACGCTGCATCATCTGCTGCAGGTGATCGAGGGAGACCGGAAATATCATTTTGTGTACGGTATCGCTTATCGGAAAGGCGATGAAGTCATCATCAATCCTCCCCGTCCGAAAAGTGATTTGAATGTGCTTCCGACACCGCATCGTTTTCAGGAGGATATTTCGAATCTCGGCAAGCGTATCGTTTATTTTGAAACGAGCCGCGGTTGTCCGTTCCAATGCCAGTTCTGCCTGTCGAGTATCGAAAATGGCGTGCGCTATTATGATATTGAGCGGGTCAAGGCTGACATCACGTATCTGATCGATAACGGGGCGAAGATTATCAAGTTTTTGGACAGGACCTTTAATATCAACCATACCTACGCCATGGAAATGTTTAAATTCCTGATTGAAAATAATCGCGGCTGCGTATTCCAATTTGAAATAACAGCGGATATTATGCGGCCCGAGGTGCTTCAGTATCTGGCAGACAACGCGCCGGAAGGCATTTTCCGGTTTGAAATCGGCGTTCAGTCTACGAATGATCCGACGAATGTACTGGTGAAGCGCCGGCAGAACTTCGAGAAGCTGTCACGGACCGTCAATATTATCAAGAACAGCGGAAGAATCGCACAACATTTGGATCTTATCGCCGGTCTGCCTGAAGAGGATTATGATACGTTCCGTAAAACCTTTAATGATGTGTTTGCGCTCAGACCGGAGGAACTGCAGCTTGGATTTTTGAAGATGCTGCGGGGAACCGGGCTCAGAATGAATGCTGAAAAGTACGATTATACGTATATGGACCAAGCCCCGTATGAAATTTTGGGCAGCCATAAGCTTTCTTTCGGAGATATTGTCCGTTTGAAGCGGCTGGAGGATGTGCTGGAGAAATACTGGAACGCCCATCGCCTGGATCACACATTAAATTATTTAATGAAACATGAGTTTGAATCGCCATTCGATTTCTTCCAGGAGTTCGGGGATTACTGGGAAGGGCAGGACTGGCAGAAAATCGGCCACCAGCTTGAGGATTTGTTCACCCGTTTGTCTGCGTTCCTGACGTACCGGGGAGTGAAACGGATGGATGTGGTGCTCGGACTGATGAAGCTGGATTATTTCCTCAACCATAAATATAAACCGCGTAAAATCTGGTGGGATACACCGATTACAAAAGACGAGTGGAGCTTGTTTATGCGTACGGTTGTGGAGCAGCCGGAGGCGGTATCCGGTAACTTCGCTGAACTCCATTTGAGCGAACGCGAGCTGCAGAAGCATGCGGTGCTTGAGGTGCTTCCTTTCTCTCTGAATGATGTGCTGACAGGGGGAACAGGAGAGCCGCTGGAAGAAGGGGACCGTGAGAAGCAGCTGCTGATGGTGCTTTACCAGCAGGATGAAAGCGAACAACCGATCTATTACACCATGAGGCTGTCATCTGCAGGCTCTGCTGCCCAGTAAAAATAACTGATCATTCAATGCATGCAAAAAATGCTCTTGGCCGTGAAGGGAAATCTTCACAGGACCAAGAGCATTTTCTTTTTTTCGTCTAAATGGATGATGATTTCATTCACACATTAGCCGGGATATGTCGCTCAAGCCAATCCAGTACGTCGGCTGTAACCTCGTCCCGGTTAATCTCATTTAACATTTCATGACGCCCTTCCGGATACAGGAGGCATTCCACATCGGAGACGCCAAGCTTGCGGTACACAGATTCCAGTCGGCGGACGCCCTTACCGTTCATACCGATAGGATCCCGCTCACCGCTAAAGAGATAGACGGGCTTATTCCTCGGAATGCCCTCGTATCTGGTAGGCTGCTGTATTTCCTGAAGCAGACCGAAAAAATCCCTGAAAAAGGCCGTTGTGCAGATTGCCCCGCAGAATGGATCCTCAATGTAACGGTCGACTTCATCCGGATCCCGTGACAGCCAGTCAAACCGCGTACGAGACGGGGAGAAGGAGCGGTTGAATCCGCCGAAGACCATGGCATTCATCATCAGGCTGCGGTGGGTATCTCCCTGAAACGAGCGCTGGATCGAAGACAAGACTTTGCCGGCCTGCAGCATGCCGCGAGGTCCGTTGGTTCCGGATAGTATAAAGCCGTCGAAGCCTTCAGACTTCGTCATCATGATCTTTTGGACCAGGAATGAACCCATGCTGTGTCCCATCAGAAAGAGAGGAATCCCGGGATGATTGACTCTCACCATCCTGCCCAGCTGCGCGAGATCCTCAACCATCAGCTGGAAGCCGTTTTCTCCAATATCTCCAAGCCGCTCGATCGAGCCGGCAGTTAGCCCATGACCGCGCTGATCCGGTGCATATACGGCAATGCCTGCCTGAGTCAGAGCAGAAGCAAAGCGAACGTAACGCTCCGCTGTCTCACACATGCCATGTGCGATCTGCAATATTGCCTTGATGGAGACTCCCGGATCGGGAAGCCACTTATACACATGTAATTCTGTTCCATGCGGGTCAGTCATCGTAAAGGTTTGCTCGAGCAATACCATCACTCCCTCATCATCCAATCGGAACCCATATTTTAATCTATGCTTCTTTCAGGAAGGGACGATCTCATTCCGGTAAATAAGAACGAAGTACTGTAGCCTGTCCTTCCAATGTGTAGGAACCCAGATTCGCCGGAAGGAGGAAGCATTGGCCCGCTTTATATTCCATAGAGCCGTTGTTCCAGCTCAGTGTACCAGCGCCTTCGCAAATAACAAGAATGGTGAAACTTTCCGGCGTGGTCTCAAGATTCCAGGATCCGCCCACAATTCCCTTTTCAACAATAAAATAAGGAGACTGGGCAAGCTGAAGCCATTCCCCGGCGTTGAGCCCGTCTGTCTTCATGGTGGTGGCGCCGGAGCCTTCAAATGCGGTTACATTTAAGGAATCCTCAATATGAAGCTCACGTGGCTTGCCGTCGAGTCCAGGACGGTCGTAGTCGTAAATTCGGTATGTAGTATCCGAGTTTTGCTGGATTTCCGCTACGACTACGCCTGCACAGAGAGCATGGACCGTTCCGGCCGGAATATAGAAGGTATCTCCGGCTGCAACAGATACCTCTTGCAGCGTATCCATTACGGTTCCATTTTCCAAAGCCTCTTTCATACTTTCGCGTGTGACGCCATCCTTCAAACCATAGATGATTTTGGCTCCTGGTTTGGCATCCAGCACATACCACATTTCGGTTTTACCGAGCTCGCCCTTTGGAAGGCCTTCGTAATCATCGGTTGGATGTACTTGTACTGAAAGATTGTCATTGCAATCCAGCAGCTTGATCAGCAGCGGAAAACGTCCGTTTTTTTCGGAAAAGCCCTTGCTGCCGAACCATTCCTTGCCCAGCTGCTCACGAATCTGGTCGAGTCCTTGCCCAGCCAGCTCACCGTTCACGACAGAAGTCGTTCCGTTTGGATGATCGGCAATCATCCAGCCTTCACCGATATGTCCTTCGGGAGGGGTGAGTCCAAATTGCTCAAGGGCGCGGCCGCCCCAAACGCGTTCTTTGAATTCAGGTTGGAATTGTAATGGATAAGGTTGTGTCATAGATGCATCTTCCTTTCATAGTCAAATAATCTGATTAATGAATTAAACCGCATATCTATATATGTTAAGGTGCACATGATGAATGTGTCACTGCGGTCTACCGCTTTTTCTCAATGGCAATAACGTAAGGTGAATCGCTGCGTTGGAGCTGTCTGTATATCACGGATTGATAGTGATCTTGCGGCAGACGGGAAGCCCATGCTGTAACAGCATCAGCTTCTGTTTCGCCGCCGGCATGGCCGGGGTAGAGCACCGACGTAATGATACCCTTCGGTCGAAGCAGTAATAACGCTGCGTCCAAAGCGCGGAGGGTGCTTTCGGTCTCCGTAATAATTTTCTTATCGGCTTCCTGCGAAGGCAGATACCCAAGATTAAACATGATGGCGCCGATGCTGCCTTGGGATTCGGGAGGAAGGGATTCCTTCATCCGAGCATGACTGGCAAGGAACAGGGAAACGGAAGCCAAGCTGTCAGCCGGCTCCCGGGAGATACGTTCCTTAGCAAGCTCAAGTGCCTGCTCCTGGATATCAAAGCCGTAGATATGGCCTTTAGAGCCAGCTAATTTGGCGAGAAATACCGTATCGGCCCCTGTGCCCACCGTGGCATCTATGGCAGAGTCACCTGGCTGTAAGCGGCCTTCAATCTGCTTGTGCGCGAAGCTGAGCACGGATAGAAAGCCCATTATGCGTTCCTCCAGTATTTACCCTGCCATGAGTCGCGTGATTTCAGCTCGGCATCAATGCCATTGAGCACTTCCCATTTCTTCATACTCCATATCGGACCGATGAGCAGCTTACGCGGAGCATCGCCTGTGAGACGGTGGACGATCATTTCCGGAGGGAGCATTTCCAGTGTATCGACAATCAGCTTGATGTATTCATCTTGTTCCAAGAAGCGCAGGAGGCCGGCTTCATACTGCCGTACCATCGGCGTACCCTTCATAAGATGCAGCAGATGAATTTTTATTCCCTGGACATCCATCTTTGACACGGCACGACCGGTTTCGAGCATCATTTCATGAGTTTCCTGAGGCAGACCGTAAATGATGTGTGCGCATACCCGGATATTGTGCTTGCGGAGCTTTTCAACGGCATCGATGAAGCACTGTGTGTCATGTGCGCGGTTGATTAGCTCGGATGTCGAGTCATGAACTGTCTGCAGCCCCATTTCTACCCATAGGTATGTCCGCTCGTTCAACTCGGCCAGGTATTCGATGACATCATCCGGCAGGCAATCAGGACGGGTAGCGATGGATAAACCAACGACACCCGGCTGCTCTAAAATAACCTCGTAATATTCCCTTAATTCTTCAACTGGAGCATACGTATTGGTGTATGCCTGGAAATATCCGATGTATTTGGCATGTGGCCATTTCAGATGCTGCTTGTCGCGTATATCATTGAACTGGGTAACAAGATCATCACGGCGTTTGCCGGCAAAATCACCCGATCCTCTGGCACTGCAGAAGGTGCATCCGCCTCTGGCGATTGTGCCATCGCGGTTGGGGCAGGTAAAGCCTGCATCGAGCATGACCTTAAAGACCTTTTCGTCAAACACCCCGCGCATTTCGGTATTCCAGGTATGAAATCTTTTATCTCCCCACAGAAGCGGAGCGTCAGTTATTGGTTTCATTCGAGGTACTCCTTTTTTGCATGTCAGCCAGGCTGCAACCTGGCAGGCTTTTAGATGATATATCCGCAATGAAAATAACATCAAAAAGCGGTACGGAACTTCTGTGCAAGTACGCCCGAAAGACGTTTTCTCTTACACTTGCTCTATTGTAGCAAAAAAAAACTATAAAAGGTATGAGAGCGCCAAAGAATCAAGTCATCATAGGCGAAAAACGGGCATATGATTTATTGAAATAACTTACACGGAATGTTATATTTATTTTAGCGTCAGCAGCTCTCATCTTGGGTAAATACATTATAGAATTCATAAAAGCATGACGTCTCGGCTACCATATGATCCGTGAGGTGATAATGATGAATTCTTTAACATCAGAAGCTTTAGGTAAGGGTAAAATTGCCGTGGAATTGACTCCCGACGAAGCGCTTGCGCTGACAGGCGTCAAATTTAACGGTAATCCAGAGGTGACGGCGGAGGCACGCCGCAAAATTCGAAAAGCCTTCGAAAAGACATTTGATTTTCAGTGTCAAGATAGGTTAGACTAGCAACAATGAATTCGTTGGACCCCAATTCCAAATAGATATGGAAAAGGAATTCTGCGCCTTTCTGCTTACAGAGAGGCCGGGATTCTTTTTCTTTTTTTCGGGGGTACGGCCCGCTTATTTGTAATTTATTCGCAGGAGCTCTTTACATTTGGCCGCATCTTCGGCACAATATTGCAGTAGCTGTCCGCAGCAGAATTCCTTTCATTGCTCGGATATCAGTCAGTTTAGTATGAAAGCGGAGGTATATCATGCGTTTACGCGGCAGAAAAGGAATCCGGGAGAATCTGGAGCAGCAGGAAGGCTTCGTTATTCTTGATCCCCGGTCGTATAAAGGAAAATGGCATACATTATTTGGTAATTATCATCCCATTTACGTAGAGCTTGGCATGGGAAAAGGACAGTTCATCAGCCAAATGAGCTTCCGAAATCCCGACATTAATTTTATAGGTATCGATATGTACGATGAGCTGATTCGCCGGTCTAGTGAAAAGGCGCGCCTGGCCTGGTCCGAGCGTAATGTCGAGGATCCTCCGAATTTGCGTTTGGCTTTGGCAAATGTGGAGTTTCTGGAGGAAGTTTTTGCAGAAGGGGAACTCGAACGGATTTTCCTGAACTTCAGTGATCCTTGGCCAAAAGCTAAGCATGCACGCCGCCGTTTGACTCATCCGCGGTTTTTGGAGAAATATCGGAGTTTATTGAATGCAAACGGTGAAATTCATCTGAAGACGGACTCGCAGACTTTATTTGAATTTTCATTGAATGCTTTTGCCGACTATGGTCTGCAAATGACGAATATTTCGCTTAATCTTCACCGGGAAGGCCCTAATGAAGCACATGTCATGACCGAATACGAAACGAAATTTTTCGGACAAGGCGTTCATATCCACCGCTGTGAGGCGATTGTGGGGGATGAGGCGCTTGAGCGTTATCAGGAGCACCGTCTCGACAAATACCGCATGCAGGACAACCCGCGGGCGGGGGAGCAGCAGCCAGACCAAGAATAATGTCTGTATTTAAGAGAAGCTATTTATCCGTCTATAAAAAAGAAGGTGCCTTCCTATGAAGGCACCTTCTTTGATTCCAGCATATCGATGATGCTTTGAGCGCTTTCCATGGGGCGGTAAAGAGCGATGCTCTTCAGCTGTTCCTCCCTGCGCTGACGTAAGGCGTCCAGCTCGTTCGTGAGCATTTTCATCCATTTAACGATGACTTCCAGGGAAGAAATAAGCTCACCCAAACCCTGGGCGGTGAAATACTGACAATTTTCTTCCTCTTGGCCCGGCAGGGGATGATGAAAGAGCATTGGGATTCCCTTCGCTAGTCCCTCGGTGCAAGTCATTCCGCCTGGCTTGGTTACGAGAAGATCGGATACCTCCATCAGCTTGTCCACTTCGAGCGTGAAGCCGATCAGACGGATGTTGGGATGATTATAACGCGGGTCCTGTTCAAGCTTCTTTAATACCTTTTCATTATTACCAAGACAGAAAAGAATCTGAACATCATCCCTCCAGCGGGTCAGAAAGTCATTGATCACCTCATCGCTCATGATACCCCAGCCGCCGCCCATCACCATCACAGTCGGCATATCCTTTAATTGGAATTTTTTACGGATATCTTCTTTTTCCGGATGCTCCCAAAAGCTGGGATGTACCGGGATGCCGGTCACTTTAATCCTAGCTGCTGGCACCCCTTGGTTGATCATCTTATTGCGCACCTCTTGGGTGGAGACAAGATACCGGTCGACCTCGGGACTGATCCAGGTTCCATGGGCGTCATAGTCAGTAATGACCGTGCACAGCAGAATCTTTTCACCGAGACGCTTCAGACGTGATATGACGGCACTCGGGATCGGATGCGTGCATACGACAATATCCGGTCTGAGCTGGTTGACGACATTTTTCGTATGGGTATAAAAAAGGCGGTGCAGCGCCAGAGTGGTTAACCGATTCAGCGATTTGTTATATTGATGGCGGTACATCATCCCGACCAGCCTTGGCTGGGAAAGCACGGTTTTTTTATATGCTGTAATGATTAAAGGTGCGACTTTTGGGTTCAAGAAACTTCCAAGTTCAAGGACTTTCGTCTGAACATTCGGTGATAGTTTGCGTAGACTGCTTGAGAGTGCGTACGCAGCTCGAGTATGTCCAGCGCCAAAGCCTTCAGATAATAACAATACTCTCTTTTTTATCACTCTCAGTTCACCTGTTCCTGCATGTTTTTCCATATACCCCAGATTATCGGCTTTAGGGCCACAATGCAACTGTTACTGCGGCTACAGATGTACCGATTATAGCGCCTGCAAGCACATCTGAAGGGTAATGTAGACCTAAATAGATTCGGGACACCCCTACCAAAAGGCCCAGGGGCAGAAACAAATATACCCATTCCGGATGTCCCAGGATCAAAGGAATGGCCAGAGAAAAGGCGGCCGTGGTGTGTCCTGACGGGAAAGAATGATCCTTAAGCGGATTGCGGAAAGTACGCGTACCCGGCAGGGCTAGATGGGGGCGCAGCCTTGGATATAGCTTCTTAGCAGCCGCGACAGGAACATGGCTGACAGCCAGGGAAATGGCGGCCTGTGCACCGGACTTGCTCCAGGAAGAAGAGCCGAAGTACCAAATAAGTACACTGGAGGCAATGGTAAAGGTGGCTCCTCCCAGATTTGTAAGATAATAAAGCCAGAAATTGAGAAAACGGTTATGGAGACGTCCATTGATATATTGAAAAAGCTTCCTGTCGATCAGTATGAATCTCATGAGCAAACGTCTCATTCCATTCCCCCGTTTAATGCCTTGATCAGGCTGTATTTGAACTCGCGGCGGACCCGGATAGCTTCCACTTTTTATTAATCATATTTTCTATTCGTGTCTTTTTCAAGGCGGAAGTCCTGTATTTCGAGTGAGGGGGAGGTAATTTTGACTTCACTTTACAGAACCTTTACAATGATTCAAACAGCGGAAAACTGTTTAAGAGATCAGAAAGTAATTCTTCAAAGGCGGCGTCCTAATTCCTCAAGAACAACTATCGCGTAAGCGCGGTTAGTCTTCTGTTAGGGTACTCAGATTGATGTTTTCTTAAATAAAAGAATTGATATTCAGGATCAACTTTTTGTGGACTTATCTCGTTTATAAATATGCAATACGGTTATGATGTCAATTGATTAGTGAAATGATGATTAAAAAAGGGGGGACTAAAGAAATAAAAACTCGCTAAATAGCTGAAAATAAGAACTAACGGTCATGAATATAAGCTTGGAGTACCTCAGGCGGCCAGAATAACGCTTCTATTCCGCTTTTCAGGAAGATGAGGAGTTATTGCGCTTTTGACAAAAAGCTGAAAACCGTGGAAAATCGATATGTCGTTCGAAGACATACCGTATAATTAATTTCGAATGCAAAGGGTCTTAAGGGTCATAGAAAAAGAACCGTAAAAAGAATCCGTAATCCACAGAGAGAAAAATCGATTATGAGGGGTAAAAAAGGGGGGTTCTGAGAAACATGATAGACGCCATATTTATCGCGCTGCAAATTATTCTGGCTGCGATCGGTGTATACCAGTTTGTGTTCTCGATTTTGGGTCTGCGCAGGAAAAAGAAAAAACAGCATTACCCGGCAACAAAGTCCTTCGCGGTGCTCGTGGCCGCCCATAATGAGGAGCAGGTCGTCGGAGCGCTGATGGAGAACTTGAAGCAGCTCGACTATCCGAAGGAATTGTATGATGTTTTCGTGATTTGCGATAACTGTACGGACAATACGGCGAAGATCGTTCGGGAGCATGGCATGAATGCCTGCGTACGCACGAACAATAATCTTCGCGGTAAAGGCTATGCCATCGAATGGATGCTTAAAGAATTGTGGGCTCTGCCTCGCCAGTATGACGCTGTCGTGATGTTCGACGCCGACAACCTGGCGGATGTGAACTTCCTGAAGGAAATGAACGACGATCTGTGCTCCGGCGCACGCGTCATTCAAGGATACATTGATACCAAGAATCCGGAGGATTCATGGATCACAGCCGCTTACGGTATTTCGTATTGGTACATTAACCGTTTGTGGCAGCTTTCACGCCACAATATGAATATGGCTAACTTCCTTGGCGGTACGGGAATGTGCTTTGAAACCAACCTGCTAAAGGAAATCGGCTGGGGAGCAACAAGTCTGGTCGAAGATTTGGAGTTTACGATGCGCAGCGTCAAACGCGGTGTGTATCCGAAGTTTAATTACGATGCCAAAGTATTTGACGAGAAGCCGCTGACATTCAAAGCCTCGGCAAGACAGCGTCTGCGCTGGATGCAGGGACACTTTACGGTAGCGCGCCGTTATTTCTTCCCTCTGCTGTGGCAGAGCATCAAGGAACGCAGTATCGTTAAGCTGGATCTTGCTTTGTATGGAGCTAACGTATACATCGTACTACTGACTTTCCTGATGACAGCAGTGATGTGGCTTGACAGCACGTTCTTCCACGGTCCGCATATCGCGAACCTGTACGGCTACCTGCCGGTATGGCTCAGCTTTACAGCTATTGCCGCGAACGTATTTACATTCCTGGCAGCCATGTTCCTGGAAAAGGTTACTTACAAGAAGGTGTATCTATATCTGATACTCTTCCCGATCTACCTGATTTCCTGGTATCCGATTACGTTCTATGCGTTCTTCACGCAGAACAACAAGCAGTGGAGCCATACCGAGCATACGCGTGTGGTTCGTCTGGAGGAAGTACAGAGCAAGCAGGGATAAACTTGTGGTTTGAGGTTGACAACTGCTTTACTCATGTGTTAAAGTACTCAAGTACGTTAATAACAAAATGGATTTTCAAGCAGAAGCACCAGCTTCTCACCTGACTGACGAAAGTCTGCGGGTTATGGTCCGATGATTTATGAATGCGAAATTTCATGAAGAATTGATCATAGGGATGCTGGTAGATGACACCGGTATCCCTTTTTATTTTGCTTTGCAAAGAATAACCATTTGATCTGGAGGTGGACGGTTATCAGTAAGGAACATATGATTAATGACGAAATTCGGACAAAAGAGGTTCGTCTTGTTGGAGCGGAAGGAGAACAAATTGGTATCAAGCCAACTCGTGAAGCTCTGCAGATGGCAGTGGATTTGAATCTTGATCTGGTGAATGTGGCACCACAGGCTAAGCCTCCGGTGTGCCGCATTATGGATTACGGTAAGTTCCGTTATGAGCAGCAAAAGAAAGAGAAGGAAGCCCGTAAGAACCAGAAGATCGTTGATATCAAAGAAGTGTGGTTCCGAGCTAACATTGAGGAGCATGATTACCAAACCAAGCTTCGCAATGTCGTCAAGTTTTTGAATGAAGGCGACAAAGTGAAATGTTCTGTCCGTTTCCGCGGACGTGAAATCACTCACGCTAACATTGGCCAGAAAATTTTGGAACGCGTCAAAGCAGAGGTTGCTGAAATTTCTGCGGTTGAACGCCAACCGAAACTGGAAGGCCGCAGTATGATTATGATTCTGGCTCCTAAAGCCCAATAGTCCTGAGGAGGAAGTTCAATGCCTAAAATGAAAACACACAGCAGCCTGAAAGGCCGCTTCAAAGTAACTGGTTCCGGTAAAGTAACTCGTTACAAAGCTTACAGAAACCATTTGCTTTCCCACAAGTCCAAACGTGCTAAACGTGTATTGGCAGGTAACCCAGAAATGGCTCCGGGGGATGTAAAACGCTTGAAACAAGGCTTGGCTAACTTGAAATAGTTAACAACACATTTTTGGGAGGTTTATTATTATGGCAAGAGTAAAAGGCGGATTCGTTGTTCGTCGTAGACATAAGAAAGTATTGAAACTTGCAAAAGGTTATTTCGGTTCCAAACACCGCATTTTTAAAACAGCTAACGAACAAGTGATGAAGTCTTTGGTATATGCATACCGTGACCGTCGTACAACAAAACGTAACATGCGCAGACTTTGGATCGTTCGTATCAATGCGGCTGCCCGCATTAACGGTCTGTCTTACAACAAACTGATGCATGGTTTGAAACTGGCTGGAGTGGACATCAACCGCAAAATGCTGGCTGATCTTGCTGTGAATGATATCACTGCATTCAACTCTATCGCTACTGTTGCTAAAGAAAAAATCAACGCTTAATTACAGCGTTATTTTATAGAAAAAACCGCCTTAACCGGCGGTTTTTTTATGGAGTAAAAACGATGGTTGCACTTGTAGTAAATAATCTGACATGAATCAGAGGCAATCATCTGAAAAGATGGCATTTTATACCCGGATGATGTGGTGATTCTTTAACGCATCAACGTGTATTGTCATATAACGTGACATCTTGCTTACGCAGGTTGTCATTATTCGTCTAAATAAAGCGCTTTCTTTCGTTTTTATCCAAAAAAAGTTTTTGATTCTGATATAAATGTGCTGGATTTTGACGTTTCGAGAAGGTATAATCTGAAATGTGAAAAGTCCAACATTTGTACAAGCTCATTCCCGCAATTAATTGACCATAGATCAATTGCTGGCTAAGCTGTACGAATGATAGGAAAGAATTCATTCTGGGGGGACAAATTTCAATGAAAAAGATGTTCAAGTTGTCGCTGATCATGCTGCTCGCGTTTTCAGTCGTACTCGCTGGTTGCGGTAAAAAGAAAGAAGAGACAAATGCATCCGGCGGAGATTCTGCAGGGACTGCAAAGTCCAGTGTTAAAGTAGGTCTAGTAACTGACGTGGGCGGGGTTAATGATAAATCCTTTAACCAATCCGCTTGGGAAGCTCTTGAAGGATTGCAGAAGGAGAAAGGTATCGAAGTTCAATATCTGCAAAGTAAGTCCAAGGAAGATTATGTTACAAACCTGAACAAATACGTTAAAGGCAAATATGACCTCACTTGGGGTATCGGTTTTGACCTTGGCGAAGATATGAAAACCGTTGCAACCCAAAATCCGGATGCAAAACTGGCGATCATCGACGCTGTTGTAGATGCTCCTAACGTGCGTTCCGTAACTTTTGCTGAAAATGAAGGTGCTTTCCTGGTTGGTGTCGTTGCAGGTAAAATGACGAAAACAGGTAAAGTCGGCTTTGTCGGCGGTTCCGAAATTCCGGTTATCAAACGTTTTGAAGCAGGCTTCAAGGCTGGCGTGAAAGCTGCCAATCCAAGCGCTGAACTCAAAATCAACTACACTGGCGCATTTGATAAGCCTGACCAAGGTAAAGCAGCTGCAGCTACGATGTACAATGACGGCGTAGATATCATTTTCCACGCTTCCGGCGCAACCGGTACTGGCGTATTTAACGAAGCTATTTCCCGTAATAAAGCTGGCGGCAGCAAAGTTTGGGTTATCGGTGTTGACAAAGACCAATCCCTGGAATTTGGCGATGATGTAACTCTGACTTCAATGGTAAAAGGCGTATCCACTGCAGTTGACAAGGTTACTAAAGAAGTAATCGACGGTACGTTCAAAGGCGGATCTGAAACTCTGGGTCTGAAAGAAAACGGTGTTGGCCTGGCTGATACTTCGACTAAAAACGTTCCTGCAGATGTGTTGAAGGAAGTTGACAGCTACAAGGAAAAAATCATCAGCGGCGAAATTAAAGTTCCAGAGGAATAATATTATCCGCTCTGATCATCTGAGAATTTAATGTGTTTATTAAACGGCAAGGCTGGTTGATATAACTAGCCTTGTCTTACGTTCTTTGGCCAAAATTATGATATAAGGGTGATCTCATGGATGCAGCAACCCCTGTCGTTGAGTTGAAGCAAATAACCAAACGCTTTCCCGGCATCGTTGCCAACGACTCCATCAGCTTAAAGCTGCACAAGGGCGAGATCCATGCACTGCTCGGTGAGAATGGTGCAGGAAAATCAACCTTGATGAACATTGTTTTCGGATTGTACCAGCCGGATGAGGGCGGTATCGAAGTTAATGGCGAACCGGTCATGATCGACAGTCCTAATAAGGCGATTGAGCTCGGCATCGGAATGGTGCATCAGCATTTCAAGCTCGTACAGCCATTTACCGTAACCGAAAATATTGTACTGGGCATGGAGCCTAAAAAAATGGGAGTCCATCTTGATTATAAAACTTCGGTTGCCAAAATTAAGAAGCTTTCCGATCAGTACGGTCTCAAAGTAAATCCGAATGCCAAGATTCAGGATATTTCTGTCGGCATGCAGCAGCGTGTCGAAATTTTGAAGACGCTTTATCGCGGCGCTGACATTCTCATTTTCGATGAGCCAACAGCTGTCCTGACACCTCAAGAAATCAGTGAATTGATGGGAATTATGAAACGTCTCGTTGAGGAAGGTAAATCAATCATCCTCATCACACACAAGCTTAAGGAAATTATGCAGATTTCAGATACGGTTACGATCATTCGACGCGGTAAGGTCATCGATACTTTGAAAACAGCAGAGACCAATCCGAATGAACTTGCGGAGAAAATGGTCGGACGTAGCGTATCCTTCAAAGTGGACAAGAAACCTGCGACGCCGAAAGAGACTGTGCTTGAAGTTAGAAACTTAACTTTGAAAAACAAGGACGGAATCGCTGTGCTGAACGGTCTGAATTTGAATGTCCGGGCGGGAGAAATTCTGGGAATCGCCGGTGTCGACGGGAATGGACAAAGTGAACTGATTGAGGCTTTAACCGGTCTCAGTCATGTGGATAACGGTATTATCGAGTTGAAAGGCAAGGATATCACGAATAAAAATCCGCGCCATATCACAGAAAGTGGCGTATCCCATATTCCAGAAGACAGACATAAGCATGGACTCGTTCTTGATTTCTCCATGAGTGAAAATATGGTGCTCGAAACCTATTATCAGTCACCGTATAATAAAGGCGGCTTTTTGAATAAGAGTGCGATAGACAAACAGGCATCGCGCCTGATTGAGCATTTTGACGTCAGAACCCCTAGCATCGAGACGAAAGCCCGTTCCCTTTCCGGTGGTAACCAGCAGAAGGCGATTATAGCCCGGGAAATAGATAAGAATCCTGATCTGCTCATTGCAGCACAGCCGACTCGTGGTCTGGATGTTGGCGCCATTGAGTTCGTGCAAAAGCAGCTTGTTGCACAACGTGATCAAGGCAAAGCCGTACTCCTGATCTCTTTCGAGCTGGATGAAATCATTAACGTATCCGACCGGATTGCTGTTATCTATGAAGGACAAATCGTTGGCGAGGTTCTGCCTGAGCAAACCAATGACCAGGAGCTTGGTCTCATGATGGCGGGCAGCAAGATTGCGGGAGGTACAGCATAATGAGTAAAGTATTTAAAATCTTTTCCCTAAACAGCCTCCTGGTACCTTTGGTAGCCATTGTTCTTGGTCTCATTGTAGGTGCAATCATTATGCTGATTGGCGGCTATAACCCGTTGCTCGCATACAGTTCCTTATTTTCGACTGTTTTCGGTAATGTGTATGATTTCGGCGAAGCCGTCCGCGAAATTACGCCGCTGATTATGACTGGCCTTGCAGTTGCGTTCGCATTCCGTGCCGGACTATTTAACATCGGTGCCGAAGGCCAGTACATTATGGGCATGACTGCAGCCTCTGCAGTAGGTATTAAATTGACGGGCCTTCCCATCGTTGTGCATGCGCTGGTAGCTATTATTGCCGGCGGACTTGCTGGCGGGATTTGGGCTGGTATTACCGGTTACCTGAAGGCCAAACGGGGCGTAAACGAGGTTATTATCTCGATTATGCTGAACTGGACGGCTTTGTATTTCAGTAACTATATCGTGAGATCTTTCCTTCTCCAGAAGGGCCAGCAAAGATCTGAGGAAATTAAGGATACCGCCTCGATTTCCATCGGCTGGCTGTCTACTGCATTCGACAATGCGCGGATGCACTGGGGGACGATCATTGCTATTTTGGCTGCCGTTTTCTTCTTTATTTACATGTGGAAGAGTAAGCAGGGTTATGAACTTAGAGCGGTAGGACACAATGGGGATGCAGCCAAATATGCCGGTATGAACGTGAAGAAGAATATCGTGAAGGCGATGTTCATCAGTGGTGTCTTTGCCGGTTTGGGAGGCGCTTTTCAGGTACTGGGTGTATTCCATTATCAAGCGATCTTTACAGGCTCTCCTGGCATTGGCTTCGACGGAATCGCAGTTGCGCTGATCGGTATGAATCATCCGTTCGGTATTCTGCTGTCCGCATCGCTGTTCGGCGTGTTGACTTACGGATCCGCAGGCATGAGTTTTGGTGCTGGCGTTCCTCCGGAAATTATTCGTATCGTTATCGGTTCGATTATATTCTTCATTGCTGCGCAAGGCATTGTGCGCTGGGTTCTCAAGCCCTTGTATCTTAAGCGCAAGAAAGAGAAGGTGTTGTAAATGGATTGGATGACAACAATCGGCCAGCTGATTAATACGACGCTCGTATTTTCTACGGCGCTCATCTTTGCTGCCATCGGCGGCATCTTCTCTGAACGTTCCGGTGTAACCAATATTGGTATTGAGGGCTTGATGACCTTCGGTGCATTTGCCGCAGGTGTAGCATCATTTTATGCGGAAGACGCAGGTATGGGATCAGCATCTCCATATATTGGTATTCTAGCTGCTCTGGTCATGGGCATTATCGCTTCCCTGATTCATGCTGTCGCCTCAATTACGTTTAAGGCGGATCAGGTCATCAGTGGTGTCGTCATTAACTTTTTGGCAGCAGGAAGCACGCTCTACATGGTTAAACTGTTGTTTGACGGTGCAGGCGAAACCACGCTGCTGAAGGAAGGGCTGGAGAAATGGCCTGTCCCGTTCCTGTCGAAAATTCCGATTATCGGGGAAGGTATTTTTAACAACTACCCGACAACCTATCTGGCCATTATTTTGGTGCTGGTAGCTTTCTATGTGTTGTACAAAACTTCGTTTGGCCTTCGTCTCCGTGCTGTCGGTGAACACCCAAGCGCTGCGGACACGGTAGGTGTAAGAGTACTACGGATGCGTTATATCGGCGTTATTTTGAGCGGCGCACTTGCTGCTCTCGGTGGTGCAACCATCACTTTAACGACGACAAACACCTTCTCGCATAATACGATTTCCGGTCAAGGCTTTATCGCGATCGCCGCGATGATTTTCGGTAAATGGAATCCGCTTGGAGCCTTTGGCGCGGCTGTTTTCTTCGGCTTTTCACAGGCGATCGGGAACTACTTCCAGTTATTCGCGTGGTCCAAGGATATACCTCAAGAATTTATCTACATGCTGCCTTATGTGCTCACGGTTATTGTACTCGTGGCTGCAGTCGGGAAATCTTCCGCACCTGCCGCACTGGGGGAACCGTACGATCCGGGCAAACGATAATCATCAAACGCTATACAATCATGTCAAAGAGGCTGCATTCCATTAATTGGGATTGCGGCCTCTTTCTTGTGGGGCGGTAGCTAATCGGTTAAGACTGGGCATCAAACTTGAGGTACACCGGGCTATGGAACAAGCGCATTGGTAACTTGCGGAATAGACTGCCAGTGAACACATTTGGAGGAGGGGTCTCATGCAACAGTCTGTTACCCGTAAACAAGCGCAAAAGCTGATAGGTCAACATATAGTGGCTGTCAAAAAAGACGGTAACTTCGTTACCGGTAAACTTGTTCGCATATCTGGCAACCGCCTGATTCTACAGCGCAGCAAAGGGAAAAAAGTACAAACCAAGGCGATAATTCCTCTCGTCTTGTTCGATCTATTGGCCATCGGTACGGCTCCATTTGCCGGCGGCTTCTATGGCCCCGGATTCGGACCAGGATTCGGACCCGGATTTGGACCAGGATTTGGCCCCGGTCATGGCCTCGGCCCCGTTCCATTCGGTGCTCCGGGAATCGGCTATGGAGGCCAACCAGGTTACCCGGGAGGATTTTACTAAGAGAGAGCGGTAAGGATTAATCCGACAGGCAGTATGCGCTGTTCTCGTTAGAATATTCCCCATAAAACTGTGCCTGTTCGCTGTAAAATGCCGCCGTTTGTTTGAACGATCACAACGTTTTTTCCAGCTCATGACAATGATTTTGTGTGTGGTACCGCACTGTAACATATCCCAGCTTTTTATAAAAAGATAGACCGCTGGCATTACCGGCATCAACCATCACTTTGGACCGTTTGCACCCGCGTGACACTGCAAATTTTTCAGCATGAACCATCAGCGTATTGCCCCATCTTTTGCGCTGTGATTCGGGTGCAACGGCCAACATATCGATGTACAAAAGGTCGCCATGCAGGATGTAATGGACAAAGCCAAAAGGGTTATCCTCGTAATTTTGGCATGCTATCAAGGTAATCCCGCGGCCCAATCTCTTGGGAATATCCTTGCGAACAGCTTCAAGCTGAACCGTGTTTAAATGTGAGAGTGGGACAAGTTGGGAATCGATTAATCGCATAATGAACGCGTCGTCTTGTTTGGGTCTCCG
Source organism: Paenibacillus dokdonensis (assembly GCF_004916975.1). Lineage (GTDB taxonomy): Bacteria > Bacillota > Bacilli > Paenibacillales > Paenibacillaceae > Paenibacillus_AQ > Paenibacillus_AQ dokdonensis. The sequence goes on from NZ_STGQ01000001.1 coordinate 466,381, forward strand.
ATACCTGATCATCACGTCTGTCCTCCCTTCAAGATGGGCTTCATCAAAGATGAATACATGTCATCATATGAGGGAAGGCAGAAGTAGGTGTGTAGTCTATTGTGATGGTGATTTTCTACTTTTAAAAATAAGGGTATTGACTTTTAAGTTCGATGAATCATATAATGTGTCTAAACATTTTAACGAATATATCGTGATCGGCAATGAAGAGGACGAAGTTTAAAGGGCCCTTTTGCTCAGAGAGTGTGAGGAATTGCTGTAACCTCCACCAAAATCCCTTTTATACGAGCTCACCTCGGAGCTGTTCTCCTGAAAAGCACTAAAGCTTATTAGGGAGAATCGTCAAGTCCACGTTACGGACTTTGGGTATGGAAACGGCTGACTCTCTAGAGTGTCGATCCTTATTTTCTATACCTGGTGAGGCCTAGCATTGCGAGATGCATGGCAAATATGGGTGGTACCACGGAAGCACAACCTTTCGTCCCTCACGCAGAATCATTCTGCGTGGAGGACGGAAGGTTTTTTGTTTTTTTGAATGTTATATGTATGTAAATTATGAGGAGGAGGATGACTGATGAGCGCGCAAATTCCTGAAGTGCGGTCTACAGAACAACTACGTGAGAAATGGATGAAGCCGGAAGTCATTACCGGTTCGGAAATATTGCTTCGCAGCCTTTTACTTGAAGGCGTCGAGTGTGTTTTCGGATATCCAGGTGGGGCAGTGCTGTATATTTACGATGCAATGTATGGATTTGAGGATTTCAAGCATGTGCTAACTCGTCATGAGCAGGGAGCAATTCATGCGGCAGACGGCTACGCAAGAGCAAGCGGCAAAGTCGGCGTATGTATTGCAACGTCGGGACCGGGGGCGACAAACCTGGTCACAGGAATTGCCACAGCTTACATGGATTCCGTTCCTCTGGTAGTCATTACAGGCAACGTGGCCACTACACTGATCGGAACGGATGCTTTCCAGGAAGCCGATATCACCGGCATTACAATGCCGATTACGAAGCACAGCTACCTGGTTAGAGACGTGAAAGATCTGCCGCGGGTCATTCATGAAGCTTTCCACATCGCTTCAACTGGCCGCAAAGGTCCGGTACTGATCGACATTCCGAAGGATGTTTCAGCAGCATTGACTTTGTTTGAGCCAAGCAGCAACGCGGTAAACCTTCGCGGATACAATCCACGGATGGTGCCAAACAAACTGCAGTTGGATAAATTGGTACAGGCGATTGAGGATGCCGAGCGTCCGATGATTCTGGCAGGAGGCGGGGTTATCTACTCCGGAGGTCATGATGAGCTTTTCGAATTCGTGAAGCGGACAGAGATTCCGATCACGACAACGCTTTTGGGACTGGGAGCTTTCCCAAGCGGTCATGAGCTTTGGACCGGAATGCCGGGAATGCACGGAACCTACACGTCGAATATTGCCATTCAGGAGTCGGATCTTCTGATCAACATCGGCGCCCGCTTTGATGACCGGGTAACAGGCAAACTGGACGGATTCGCCCCTCATGCCAAGATCGTGCATATCGACATTGATCCGGCGGAAATCGGTAAAAACGTTCCGACGGATATCCCGATTGTTGGTGATGTGAAGACGGTTCTGGAGATGCTTAATCCGGAAGTGAAGCGTGCGGCTAAGGCGGATGCATGGAGAACCCGGATTCAGCAGCTGAAAATGGAACAGCCTTACCGTTATCAGGACTCCGATACAGTTCTCAAACCACAATGGGTTATCGAGATGCTGAACGATACGACCAAAGGCGAAGCCATTGTTACGACGGACGTTGGACAGCATCAAATGTGGTCGGCTCAGTATTACAAATTCAACCAACCGCGTTCATGGATTACATCCGGCGGACTGGGGACGATGGGATTCGGATTGCCTTCTGCAATCGGTGCCCAGATGGCTCATCCGGAACGCCTGGTCATCTCGATCAACGGTGATGGCGGTATGCAAATGTGCTCGCAAGAGCTGGCTATTTGTGCCATAAACAACATCCCGGTCAAAATTGTTATCATCAACAATCAGGTGCTGGGCATGGTCCGCCAGTGGCAGGAGTTGATTTACGACAACCGTTACAGCCACATTGATCTGGAAGGCAGTCCTGATTTCGTGAAATTGGCTGAGGCTTACGGTGTTAAAGGACTCCGGGCAACCAACAAGGAAGAAGCCCACAAAGCTTGGGCGGAAGCGCTTGAAACACCTGGACCTGTCGTTGTCGAATTCGTGGTCAGCAAGGGTGAAAACGTGTACCCGATGGTAACTCAAGGCTCGACCATTGATCAAATGTTGTTGGGAGATGCATAAATATGAGTACGAGACATACCATCGCCGTTCTAGTTAATGACCAGCCGGGCGTTTTGCAAAGGGTCTCCGGACTGTTTGGCCGACGCGGATTTAATATTGAAAGCATCACAGTAGGACAATCGGAAGAAGCAGGACTCTCGCGGATGGTCATTGTGACCATTGGTGATGAGCAGACACTGGAACAGATTGAAAAGCAGCTGTATAAGCTGATCGACGTCATTAAAGTCATCAATCTTAGCTCTAATCCTATGGTGGCAAGGGAGCTGGCGCTTATCAAGGTTAACGCCGAACCGGTCAACCGTCCTGAAATTATGGGGGTTGTTGAAACGTTCCGGGCATCGGTGGTTGACATCGGCAGCCACAACCTGATGGTGCAAGTGGTAGGGGATACCACTAAAATTGACGCAATGATTGAGCTCTTGAAGCCATACGGTGTTCGCGAGCTATCCCGAACCGGCGTTACTGCGATGATTCGCGGAAATGTATAATCATGCAATGAAAGCAGATTAAATAAAATACCCGCTTAAAGAGCGGGGGTTTGAAGAGATCGGCATAGAAGCAGGTCAGGGTCTCTTGAAACACCCGCTCTTCATAAGGGTTCTTTTTAAAAATAAAGGAGGATTTATTAACATGGCAGTTACTACTTATTATGAACAGGATGCAGAACTTAGCGTATTGAAAGGCAAAACAGTAGCGGTTATCGGTTATGGTAGCCAGGGTCATGCCCAAGCACAAAACCTGCGTGACAGTGGTGTGAAAGTAATTATCGGCCTTCGCGAAGGAAAATCTTTTGATAAAGCAAAAAATGATGGTTTTGAAGTTCTCTCCGTTGCTGAAGCAACAAGCAAAGCGGACATCGTGCAAATCCTGATGCCGGACGAAACTCAAGCTTCGGTTTATAAAAATGACATCGAACCAAACCTGAAAAAAGGCGCAGCTTTGATGTTCTCCCATGGCTTTAACATCCACTTCGGACAAATCGTGGCTCCTAAGGATGCGGACGTGCTTCTGGTAGCTCCAAAATCCCCTGGTCACATGGTTCGCCGTACTTACGTTGAAGGCTTCGGCGTACCGGGTCTGATCGCAATCGAGCAGGATGCAACCGGACAAGCCAAGCAAATTGGCCTTGCTTATGCAAAAGGTATCGGCTGTACACGTGCAGGGGTTATCGAAACTTCCTTCCGTGAAGAAACCGAAACCGACCTGTTTGGTGAACAGGCTGTACTTTGCGGCGGTGTAACTGCCCTGATCAAAGCCGGCTTCGAAACTTTAGTTGAAGCAGGATATGCTCCTGAAATGGCATACTTCGAATGCTTGCACGAAATGAAGCTGATCGTCGACATGATCTATGAAGGCGGCATGGCTAACATGCGTGATTCCATCTCCAACACTGCCGAGTATGGTGACTATGTAACTGGACCTCGCGTTGTAACTGATGAAACGAAGAAAGCAATGAAAGAAGTACTTAACGATATCCAACAAGGTAAATTCGCACGCGACTTTATTCTTGAAAACCAATCGAATCGCGCATTCCTGAATGCGACTCGCCGCAACGAAGCTAACCATCCGATCGAAGTTGTTGGTGCCCAGCTGCGTGAAATGATGCATTGGATTAAGAAATAATTCATATTTATACGATATTATTCCCTTTTGATGCGGCCGTGCATATGCGTGAGCCGCATCAGAAGTTTTAAGAGATTATTTATTCGGGGTCCCCACAAGGTTTTTGGAAGGCTTCGAAGCAGAAGCGCCACGTTGTGGGGGTTTTTTTAAGAGGTTTTGTATGATGAAGGAGGTGCCTTGGACTTGCGGAAAATTTATGTGTTTGACACAACATTACGCGACGGGGAGCAGTCTCCTGGCGTAAACCTGAATACCCGTGAGAAGCTTGAGATTGCATACCAGTTGGAAAAATTAGGAATTGACCGTATGGAGGCAGGCTTCCCTGCTGCATCTCCTGGAGATTTGGCAGCGGTGAACGCGGTTGCTAAAGCGGTGAAGGATGTAACCGTCATCGGCTTATCCCGTTCCAGAGAACAGGACATCGATGCTGTCCGTGAAGCACTGATCGGTGCACAGGATCCTTGCATCCACATCTTTCTGGCCACGTCGCCGATTCACCGGAAGCATAAGCTGCGTATGGAGAAGGAGCAGGTGCTCCAAACCGCGCAATCCGCTCTGCAGTATGCGAAGAAGTATTTTTCCAAGATTGAATTTTCTCTGGAGGATGCGGGACGTACTGAGCTGGATTTCATGGTGGAAATGGTCTCAATGGCAGTGAATGAAGGTGTGAAAGTCGTTAATATTCCGGATACGGTCGGATACCTGAACCCTTCGGAATATGGTGCGATCTTCAAATACCTGAAGGAAAATGTTCCGGATATCGATAAGGTGCAGCTTAGCGCTCATTGTCATAATGATCTCGGAATGGCCACAGCCAATACACTCGCCGCTATCCAAAACGGTGCCGACCAGATTGAAGGAACCGTTAACGGAATCGGTGAACGTGCAGGCAATACGGCGATTGAAGAGATTGCGATGGCACTGGAGACCCGTCAGGAATTTTTCGGTGCCAAGACTTCTCTGAATTTGTCGGAAATTTCTCGCACAAGCCGCTTGGTCAGCAAGCTTACAGGTATGGTGGTTCCGGGCAATAAAGCGATTGTCGGTGCGAACGCCTTCGCCCATGAATCCGGAATTCACCAGGATGGCATGCTGAAAGAGAAAACGACGTATGAAATCATGACTCCTGAAACCATCGGTCTGAAGGAAAGCAAGCTGGTACTAGGCAAGCACTCCGGACGCCATGCATTCCGTGAAAAACTGCTCGACATGGGATATGAGTTGGATGAACAGCAGTTGAACCAGGCTTTTGCCAGATTCAAAGTGCTTGCAGACAAGAAGAAGGAAGTTTCCGATGACGATATTATGGCTCTGGTAGAAGAGAAGCTGGTGGATACACCGGAAGTCTTCCAACTGGAAACGATCTACGTTACCTATGGTAACCGTTCGGTGCCTACAGCCCAGGTACGTATTATCAAGGATCAGGATCAGGAGCTTGAAGAGGAAGCGGAAGGTAATGGTTCGGTAGATGCGATTTATAACGCGATCGATAAAGCGACCCGTGAAGAGGTTACCTTGTCCGATTACTCCATCAAGTCGGTCTCTCGTGGTAAGGATGCGCAGGGTGAGGTGCATGTAGTCCTGACCCAAAATGATGTATCCGCGCAAGGACGCGGGCTCAGCACGGATATTCTGGAAGCCAGTGCGCGTGCATACGTGGATGCACTGAACCAGCTTATCGAGAAACGCAAAACATTCAGCAAGAGAGAACGGGCAAGCTTGTAAGAAGATTGAATTTTCTTGCCGGCAGACATATTAAAAGGCAGACCGCAGATGGCGGCCTGCCTTTATTTATATATCAGGGCATTTTCCTACTTGTTAAGCAATGAATTTCAAATACAATTACCAAGCGTAGGCTTCCGGAGCTTCACCGCCGGGTCCTGGGAAAATTTCATCTAACCGCTTTAATAAGGATTCATCCAGCTTAATCTCAACTACGCGCAGCGAGCTTTCAAACTGCTCCAATGTGCGTGGACCAATGATTGGCGCTGTGACTGCAGGATGGGTCAGCAGCCATGCAAGAGCGACATTATCCTGTGGTTCGCCAAGCTCGTTACATAATTCTGCGAAGGCTTCCAGCTGTGCACGGTGTTTCTCAATCTTTTTCGGGTTGTTGCCGCTGCGGGTGCCTTCCAGCTTTTTCAGCGCATTACGCCCAAGCATGCCCCCGTCCAGCGGGCTCCAAGGAATCACGCCGAGTCCCATCGCTTTTGCGGCAGGAAGGACTTCGAGCTCAGGCAGACGGCAGTTCAGGTTGTATTTATGCTGCTCAGCCACGAGGCCGAGGAAATGTCGTTTTTGCGCTTCACCCTGGGCTTGTGCAATCTGCCAGCCCGCAAAGTTGCTGGAACCGACATAGCCGATTTTGCCCTGCGACACTGCGAGCTCGAATGCGCCCCACAGCTCATCCCAGGATACATTGCGGTCCACATGGTGCATCTGATACAGCTCAATATGATCGGTTTGCAGACGTTTCAGAGAGCCTTCCAGATGACGGCGGATTTTGTACGAAGACAGACCTTCCGTGCTGTTCGGACCGTCAGCCGGATCATGCATGTTACCATGGATCTTGGTAGCGAGTACAACTTTTTCGCGGCGGCCTCCGCCTTGAGCGAACCAGCGGCCGATGATCGTTTCAGTAAGACCGGAGTTTTGACCCCAGCCGTAAATGTTAGCGGTGTCAAAAAACTGGATTCCGGCATCCAAGGCAGCATCCATGATGCGGAACGCTTCCTTTTCATCCGTCGCCGGGCCGAAATTCATCGTACCCAGACATAAACGGCTGACCTTCAGACCTGATTTACCGAGATAGGTGTATTGCAAAATCGTTCAACTCCTTCGGCGAATTTTTTTGGACTATACAAGAATCAATTTTATCGTTTTAGTGAGTTATGAAATTGATTCACAATACTATTTTAACTGGAATAATCAGGATAGGGCAACTTGAGATTCGATTGTTAGCCCAATGATCACGGCATAACACCTGCTTATAGGAAAATACTATAAAGGTGATAGATTCTATATCTTGGTCAACAGCCTTGAGAATGTGATACAACAATAGATAGATAATTAGATCAGTGAGAAGTAACCATAAGGAGTGACGGAAAACATGCCAGAAGTGAAGAAAATTGCCGTAATCAGCGGAGACGGAATAGGACCAGAGGTCGTAGCGGAAGCCGAGAAAGTGCTTAAACGTACAGAAGAACTGTTTGGATATTCTTTTGAAACAGAGCATGCTCTGTTTGGCGGTATTGCCATAGACGAGAAAGGCACACCTCTTCCGGAAGAGACATTGTCCGTTTGTAAAAATGCCGATGCTGTACTGCTTGGCGCTGTAGGCGGTCCCAAATGGGACAGCAATTCCAAGGAGCTGCGTCCGGAAACCGGCCTCCTGGGCATTCGCAAAGCACTCGGATTGTTCTCCAATCTTCGTCCGGCGGTTGTGTTCGACTGCCTGAAGGATGCTTCGACACTGAAACCGGAAGTGCTTGAAGGAACGGATTTGATGGTCGTTCGTGAACTGACCGGAGGAATCTATTTTGGAGACAAGTTCAGACGCCAGGGTGAGCATGGCGAAGAAGCGGTTGATACTTGTGTATACAACGTAGCAGAAGTGGAGCGCATTGTGCGCCAAGGCTTCGAAATTGCCCAGAAGCGCCGCAAGAAGCTTGCTTCCGTCGACAAAGCTAACGTGCTTGAAACCTCGCGCCTATGGCGTGAAGTCGTCATCCGTGTATCTGCAGATTATCCGGATGTTGAGCTGGAGCATGTGCTCGTCGATAACTGCGCTATGCAGCTGCTCCGCCGTCCGGCAAGCTTTGATGTGATCGTAACGGAAAATATGTTCGGAGATATCCTCAGTGATGAAGCGGCAATGCTGACCGGTTCCATCGGTATGCTGGCATCAGCTTCGATGGGCGAGGGGGCATTCGGATTGTTTGAGCCGGTACACGGCTCTGCACCGGATATCGCTGGCCAGAACCTGGCTAACCCGATTGCAACGATCCTGTCGCTTGCCCTGATGTTCCGTCTGACATTCAATTATGCAGATGCGGCGGATGCCATTGAAGCAGCGGTATCCCAGGTACTGAACGAAGGACATCGTACGAGCGATATCGCTGTGGATAAGAGCAAGGCGATTGGTACGCGTGAGATGGGAGATCTGATTGTAGCAGCCATCAAGAAGTAATACGTACAGATGACTGAAATGAACATAGCAGGCGGGTGTCACTTTATTAAAGTGATACCCGCTTGTTGTATGTATTGATGGGATATAGTACATACTTAAAATCGGAATGTAGAGGAGCTTCAAAGAAACTACATATTAATAGGAAGCTTTTGTTCACGGAAACATCTTATTTATAATTATTATAAATAAATAATGTTTATAGTCTTGACTTTGAAAAGGACGAATGATACCATTTTAAATGTAGATTCCACATGGATCACATATACTATGAAATAAGAAAAACTATTGTTTTTCTTTCATATAGAATGGAATGAAAGGTTAGCTTTTCAATCATTCTATATATATCTCAAAGGAGGATTTTTAAACATGGCAGAACGTTTAGTAGGTAAAGCAGCTCCTGATTTTACAATGGAAACCGTAACAGGTGACGGATCCGACTTCAGTAAAGCAAGTCTGACCGACTACCGCGGTAAATGGCTCGTATTCTTCTTCTATCCTTTGGACTTCACATTCGTGTGCCCAACTGAAATTACAGCACTTAGCGATGCTGCTGACCAATTCAAAGCACTTGACGCTGAAATCTTGGGCGTAAGCACAGACTCTATCCACAGTCACAAAGCTTGGATCACGACTCCAAGAGATTCCAACGGTCTGGGACAAATCAACTTCCCGCTGGCTTCGGACATCACTAGATCCGTTGCTAAAGACTACGGCGTATACATCGAAGAAGAAGGCGTAGCACTGCGCGGCTTGTTCATCATCAACCCTGAAGGCGAACTGAAATATCAAGTGGTTAACCACAATGATATCGGCCGCAGCGTTGAAGAAACTCTCCGTGTTCTGCAAGCTCTGCAATCCGGCGGATTGTGTGCAATGAACTGGAAACCAGGCGACAAGAACCTGTTCGCTTAACATTAAATATGGACAAGCCCCCTTTGCCGGGTGTGAGGTTAGTAGCTCATATCCGGCAACGGGGGCTTTTTATACCTTGCGGTTTGAATAATTCGTTTAAACCCAGGGAAATACGTTAATATAAATTCAGGAATTTTATGCTGTTCGTTGAACTGAAAAAGGAATTGACATAGAATAAAGCGAATACATTATGAAGAATACGGTGGAATCAAGAGGAGGGTGAACTAGCATGAGTTATTGCTGCGGAGCGAGTATGGTTGGAACAAAGGGAACATTAAAACATTATCGCACTCAGGTCCACAATGTTCCCCTGCTGTTCTGTCCCGTGTGCCACCGGGTTGAAGTTCATTACAGGGTTGAGAATGAATATGAAATTTTAGCTGAATATGCGCATGGTGACGGAGCTGGGGAAATTGATTTCCAGGACTATGTCGTGGAAGATGACGAGACTATTTTCGAAAATGTCGTCAATTGCGAAAAGGAGGATCCCAAGGACATCGTACAAAGCCAAATTGATATGGCGCTGGACTTGTTGACCATAGCCAAACAAATGCAGGACGAGAAATGGGAGGGCGAATTAAAGAAAAGATTGGCCGTTATGAGCCAGCGGAGGCTGCGATTGCAGCATAAGGCATGATCATCATAGCGTATCTATTGTAATAGGGAGCAATCCCTAAAATGATAGGTGTTAAAAGCATCGGTACATGTGGATTCATGTATTTGGTGCTTTTGTTTTCATTCAATGGAGGGGTTTCATATGTTAAGCTAAAAGGAATTCCTCTAATATGAAGGCAGCGGCCATTTAATTAGAAAATTTAACCATAATTTTGTTTTTTCGACAGTTTCTCCGATTGAGTTTTCCGGCTACCTTGTCTATGATAAAACTATCTTTCTTATTGTTTGTCTATAGATGTAAGAATAAGAGATGGGGGAGAGAATGAATCTTTCATTTTCTTGAAAAGGGGGAGTATCGTGTTGAGCGATATCCAGGAGACGTTGCTACAGTCCCTTGAGGCTTTTCAATCTACGCAGCTGGTGAAGAACAAGTATGAAAATATTTTGGAGCACTTGGATAGCGGTGTAATGCTGTTTGACAGCGAAGGTGTGCTGACGTTTATTAATGTGCAGATGGCCAGGCTGCTGGAAGTGTCCCGTAAATCCCTTACGGGCTGTACATTGCTGCAAATTTTGCGGCATCCACAGCTAAGCCGGTTCAAGAAAAAGAAAATCCTGCGGATTTATCGTGAAACGATTTTCCACTGCAAAAAATACCATGAGCTGACGGATGAATCCGGTCGGCAGTGGCTGCTTACCGTAACATACGGCGATCAAATGGATGGAGATTATTTGTTTAGCGTCAAGGATGTGTCGGATTTTAAGCAAATTGAACAAACCGCCTATAGGAACGACAAGCTTGCCATGCTTGGGAAAATATCCGCCTCCATTGCACATGAAATCCGAAATCCGCTAACTGCAATCAGGGGCTTTATTCAACTGCTGCGACCCCATCTGATTAAATTAGGAAAAGACGAATATGCCCGGATTATCCTTATGGAAATTGATAGAGCCAATGATATCATATATGAATTTTTGAATTCTTCAAAGCCTTCCGCCCCTCAGACCACGGTTATTCCGGTACTTTCCTTGCTTAAGGAAGTCGTGCTGCTGACCGAGAGCGAGGCACTGATGAAAGGCTGCCAAGTGATGCTGCATGACGACATCCCGCCTCTACATATTTCAGTTGATGTGAAGCAAATCAAGCAGGTGATTTTGAACATGGTTAAAAATGCGATGGATGCGATTGATCACCTAAGCGGTGAAAATGGCGGGCTGATTGAAATCCAGACGTATCGCGACAACAAGAACGTGCATATCTGCATTTCGGACAATGGTAAAGGGATGGACCATAATACGCTCTCCCATCTGTTTGATCCTTTTTTTACGACCAAGGAAAGCGGGACAGGCCTCGGACTGTCGGTGAGCTATCGGATCATCAAAAATCATAAAGGGTATATCGCAGTCAACAGCACTGCTGGCAAAGGAACTGAATTTGTGATTTCTCTGCCGATTGTGGAGATGATCTAGTTTTGTTTTTTGGGCAAAAGAAACGGTCTTTGGAGTTGCTTTGGACAAACGTGGAATAATATATATGATTATACGTCCGAAAACTTCAAGACAAAGGAAGATTGCCCATGAATGGATATTACGGCTCTGAACATATACAGGTATCAATGGATTGGAAAAAAGATCTCGACGCAGGGCAGTATGATGTTGATGCGTTTATTGTATTGGTATCACCCCAGGGTATTCAGGATGGAAGCATGCAGCAGGTGTGGAATTCAATGCTTATGCCTTTGATGGAGAGTCATCTGTTTCAGGCTGCGCCTTTTCAAACGTATGCCGTCCCGCTTCCGGGACGCGGAGAATACCGGACGGTGATTTTCGTAGGTGCTGGCGAGCGCCCTCTAACATCAGAGGAATTAAGGGTTGCATCTGCTCAGGCAGCAAGGCAGGCGTTAAAAATGAGGGCAAAAAAGCTGGCATGGGAGCTCAGCTCACCGCTGCTTACTTTTTCTGTGGAGCAAAATGCTCTTGTAGCCGCCCAGGCAATAACGGAGGGAATGATCTTAGGCTCCTACCGCCATAAGCAGTATAAAAAGAATACTTCCTCCTACAAGGGAATTGAGCAGCTGATATTATTGCGAAAAGGTAAGGTTTCGGCTGCTGAATTATTGGATTGGGAGGTTGGCATTCAGCGCGGAAAGGCATATGCTGAGTCCACTTGTCTGGCTAGAGATTTAACCAATTTGCCAGGAAACTTCCTGGTACCTGACGATTTGACCAAGGCCGCCATGGAGATCGCGGAAAAGCATGGATTCGAATCAGCTGTTCTGGATGAAAAGCAGCTAGAGACGCTGGGTATGGGCGGACTGGTTGCTGTCGGAAAGGGCAGTGTGCATCCGCCAAGGCTGATAATGATCAAATATCAAGGCAGAGCTGAATGGGACGATGTTACAGGCCTGGTTGGTAAAGGCATTACATTCGATACAGGAGGCATCTCACTGAAAAAGCGGGTTGGGATGGAGGAAATGATCAGCGATATGGGCGGTGCCGCCGCTGTACTCGGGGTCATGAATGCCTTGGGCATCCTTAGGCCTGCGGTTAACGTCGTGATGGTTATCCCAACGGCTGAAAATATGCCGGGAGGCAATGCCTTCAAGCCGGGTGATATTATTCAAAGTCTCAGCGGGCGGACGATAGAGGTTCTAAACACCGATGCGGAAGGCAGGGTCGTGCTTGCGGACGGCATGACCTATGCGAGGCAGCAGGGAGCCGTTAAGTTCATTGATGTCGCTACGCTCACGGGAGCTGTACTGTCGGCTCTGGGAGACATAGCCACAGGGGTGGTTACGAATGACGATACCATGCTCGAAGAGTTCATTCTTGCCTCCAAACGAACCGGTGAGAAGGTATGGCCCCTGCCCGCTTACAAGGAATTCTGGGATATGCTGAAAAGCGATGTGGCTGATCTTAGCAACAGTACGGGGGCTAGGGGGGCTGCGATCACCGCAGGCCTATTTATCGGTACCTTTGCTGAGGGGCTGCCCTGGATCCACCTGGATATCGCAGGTACGGCTTTTGTGAATAAGGAGCGGGGTGTCAATCCGAAAGGGGCGACAGGGGTCATGGTCCGCACCATTACCGAATGGATTCTATCACAGGAAGCAATGAAAAAATAACTATGAAAAATGGGCAGCCCCTAGTTCCGTTGTGAACTTGGGACTGCCCATTATTTTTCTTCAAGAAGCGTTCTGTCAGCTGTGAAAGTGCAACGATGATTATTTTTCTTTTGGCTGGATTTTGGAACGGATGCCACTTGCGTTATTGATGTGGGGCATGGTTGCTTCCGGAATAGAACAGGCTGACTGACAGGACTTGTTCAGGGAGCAGGAAGCGCAGGCACCCTTCTTACTCTTTTTTACATAACGGAAAAGTGTCCATGCAGCATAGGCGAAAATAACGCCGATAATCAAAATATCAATCAAGGATATGCACCTCGTTTCTGTAAGGTCGGGCTGCAACTTAAGACAAGCCCAGCAAATGGCCGCCCTGATAAATAATCAGAGATATAAGATAAGCAAGAACGACTGCATAACCGATGGAAAATATCGTCCAGCGCCAGGAGGAGGTCTCTTTGCGGATCACACCCACGGTAGCCAGACATGGCGTGTACAGCAGCACAAATGCCATGAAGCTGAATGCCTGAAGGGATGTAAAGCTATGCGCGATCTGTCCTTGTAAGCCTTCCATATTAGGGACGTGATAAATGATATTCATGGTTGAAACGACGATTTCCTTTGCTAAAAATCCGGTCAACAGTGAAGAACCTGACTGCCAGGTCCCGAAACCGAGTGGTGCCAGCAGCGGGGCCATCAGCCCGCCAATTTTGGCTAGGAAGCTGTTGTTCATCTCCACACCGAAGCCTCCCGGTCCGCTGTATGAGAGAAGCCAGATCAGCACTGAGCCGCCAAGAATGAGTGTGCCGGCTTTTCTCAGGAATCCTTTGCCCTTTTCCCAGGTACCCCGCATCAGGGTGCGTCCCTGAGGTAACCGATATGGTGGCAGTTCTACGATAAACACGGAGGATTCATTCTTCAGCAAGTAAGATGAGAATACCTTGCACAACAGCAGCGCCATCGCAATGCCGAGTACATACATGGATAGAACGACAAGTGCCTGGTGGCTCTGGAAGAAGACGCCTGCGAACAACGCGTATACCGGCAGTCTTGCTGAGCAGGACATCAATGGAATGAGCAGAGTGGTCAGCAGCCGATCCTTGGGCTGTTCAATGCTGCGTGCCGACATGACGGCGGGTACATTACAGCCAAACCCGATGATAAAAGGAATGAATGCCTTGCCGTTCAGGCCGACGGCCTCCATGAGGCTGTCCATCAATAGACTGACACGAGCCATGTAACCCGAATCCTCGATAAAGGATATGATGAGAAACAAGATGAAAATTTGCGGAATAAAGACAAGTACTCCGCCCACACCGGCCACGATGCCGTCTACGATCAAAGCGTGGGTGAAGGATGAAGCTCCTACCAGATCCAGCGCTTTATTGATTCCGTCACTTACCGGTCCTGATATAAATCCGTCCAGCACATCCGACAGCGGATTGCCGATCCAGTCAAACGTAACTTTAAAGAGCAAAAACATGAATATAAGAAAAATCGGTATGCCGAAATAACGATGGGTCAAAATGTTGTCCAGGCGTTCTGTCAAATTATGCGGCTTTTGCGAAGAACGATCCATGGCTGAAGAGCATAGTTTTTCGATAAATTCGGTGCGTACTGAACGTATCCAATCCGGCAAGGAGGAGGGAAGTCCCATCTGCTGGAGCTGTTCTTCACAGTTTTTGCTAATGTCGTTCACTAAATTCATATCTATTTTGGAGGATAATGCTTGAAGAATAACTGGATTTTGTGCGAGCAGTTGTAGTGCAACCCAGCGGTGATTCGGCAGGCAGGATGTGGTTGCGAGCAGGCTTTCAATGTCTGTTATGGCTGCTTCTGCCGCTCCATAGTCCAGTTTTAATTCCGGCGACGCTGCAGCCGGGATTTCCTTCAGCGTACTCAAAACCTTCGAGCTGCCCTTGCCTGTACGGGCGACGAGCGGAATAATGGGAACTCCGAGCTGTTCCTGAAGCCTATGAATATCCACATGTATACCGCGGTTTGCGGCCACATCCATCATGTTTAGCCCAAGGATGATCGGCCGCCCATATTCCAGCAGCTGAATGCTAAGTGTGAGATTTCTCTCCAACTGGGAGGCATCCACAATATTGATGAGAGCAGAGGGGGTTTCTTCCATTAAATACTGTGCAGCGACACTCTCATCTCTGGATAGGGGATGCAGGGAGTATATGCCCGGCAGATCGACCAGCTGGCCGCCGCCATTTTTTAAGTCTCCGATCTTTTTTTCTACGGTGACTCCAGCCCAGTTGCCTACATATTCATAGGAGGTCGTCAGTGTGTTGAAAAGTGAAGTTTTACCAGTATTCGGATTACCGACCAGCGCAAAGGAGCTCAACAGATCGACACCTCAATTTCTTTCGCCTCTTTCAGGCGGATGCCGAAAAGCTGCCCGTTGCATTCCAACGTGATTGGACCTCCGAAGGGACCACGCTGCTTCATGAAAACAGTGGAGCCTTCATGAACGCCAAGATCATACAAGCGCTGGCGCAGAATTGGATTCATTTCTTTGATTGCATATATGGAGCCTGCTGTACCAGGCTTTAAATTCAACAGTTGAGTTGGCTGATTCATTCGCTGTATTCCCCCAGAAGAGAGTGATAATCAATCTCATTTCATTCTGTAATATAGCATGAAGGAGGGGGAGGCTACAATATATATCCTTCTTCCAATATGTATATATTTTGAATTATGCCTGGAATGCGAATAAATGTATAATCATCTTTACTTTAGCACTGTAATTCAAGTATGATAAAATAATAAATTTCATCATGGAAGGGGAAGTTTTTGTTGAAGACAAATCCCTGTAAGATTGTGGATTGTACAATTCGTGACGGTGGACTGGTGAACAATTGGGATTTCAGCGTTGAATTTGTACAGAGCTTGTATGCCGGACTGAATGAGGCTGGCGTTGACTATATGGAAATTGGCTATAAAAATTCCCCTAAGCTGCTTAAGGGCGCCGATCAAGCGGGACCATGGCGGTTTTTGAATGATGACTTCCTGCGCCAGGTAATTCCTCAAAAGGGTAAAACTAAATTATCCGCTCTCGTCGATATTGGCCGGGTAGATGTGGATGATATTTTGCCGCGAACGGAAAGCATGCTCGATCTGATCCGTGTTGCCTGTTACATTAAAGACGTGGACAAGGCGTTGGAATTAATTCAAACATTCCACGACCGCGGATACGAGACCACACTGAACATCATGGCTTTGTCCAATGTCATGGAGAATGAGCTCCTTGAAGCTTTTGAAATGATTAAGGACAGCGTGGTCGATGTCGTGTATATCGTTGATTCCTACGGAAGTCTGGATCACAAGGATGTTGAATATCTGGTAGAAAAGTTTAAAAACTATCTGCCGAATAAACGCTTAGGGGTACATACGCATAACAATATGCAGCTTGCGTTCTCCAACACGCTGACTGCTGCTGAGCACGGGGTGGAATTGCTGGATGCGTCTGTGTTCGGTATGGGACGCGCTGCGGGCAACTGTCCGACTGAGCTTCTTGTAACGCATCTGAAGAATACACACTACACGTTGCGCCCGGTGCTGGATATCATCGAACGCTTCATGATTCCGCTTCGTGAGAAGGAAGAATGGGGTTATCTCATTCCTTACATGATTACAGGTACGCTGGACGAGCATCCGCGCTCGGCCATGGCACAGCGTGCATCGAAGGATAAGGATAAATATGTGGAATTCTATGACAAGCTGACCACGCCGGAAGTTAATTTCGACACGAATTAATCAGCAGAAGAGTGAAAAAGCTTGACCGCATAAATTGCGGCCAAGCCTTTTTTTATAACGGAAGCTATTTGATGCGGACATATTCCCGTTCTCCTGTTTCCTTATTGTAATATACCTGATACTTGCAACCGTCCCGCGGGTCTACAAATATCTCAGAAGTAGGCGTGAACTTACCGCTCAAGAGATCCCTTTGTACAGCGTCTTCATCTTTGCGGCGGTACCTGCGATCGAAGAAGCGCCAACTGAGCCAGAGCAGAAGTAAAAATACGACAAGCTGCAGACCGTAAATCAAGATGATACCCACAATTGCACCCATATGAATGTCCACATTAACCGATAGGTCTCGTTCTGACCACGGTACCATATGCGACGATCTCGCTCATATTGTTACCGATATCCCCGTTGTCGAAGCGCATCATCACAATAGCATCTCCGCCCATGGCATGCGCATTTTGCACCATCCGGTCCATGGCCTGCCGTCTGGCATCCTCAATCATCTGTGTGTACTGCTTCACTTCTCCGCCAACCAGTCCCTTTAATGATGCCATAATATCGCCACCGATTCCCCGAGCCCGGACAACGACACCAAATGTCGTGCCCAGCACTTCAACAACCTCATGATTATGTATGTGCTCTGTCGTAACTACGATCATCCATATTCACTCCTTCAGTGTGATATCTTATTTTACGATTGAAGGCGAAAAAGGATTCAAATATTTATTCATCCATGTCTTCTGTCGAAGAGTGGCAGAGGCTGTAAAATTATTGTCTGATCCTAGCAGGAAAAGGGGGAAATATGTGGAATTATTTAGCGTGAAACCATCTTCATTATTTTAGGATAACCCGGGGGTCAGATGGCTTTATGCGTACAAGAGTCGAGGAGAAACGAACGATCAAAGCAGCCCTATGGGGGATAGCGTTATTTGCAGCATTACAATTGGCAGAATCAGCGTTTGCATTTCAAGTATTGGATAAAGATGCATTTATAACAGTTTTTATTCTTCTTAGCAGCTGCTGTGTAGCAATGGGATTTTCTATTTTCTCACAGGGTTGGCTTTTGTTTTCACACAAGCTATCACGCTACAGACTATACACGGCTGCGTTATTTTTATGCGTGGCGGTTTGTGATCTTTTACAGACCTTAAGTCTGATGGGAGTTTCGCTTTTTGGTTATACCCTTACAGCGAATGACGGCTTGTGGCTGCTCATTCTATCGAAGCTCCTATTTGCAACCGGGATTTTATGTATTTACAGCTTGAAGGATTCCATGGTCTCGCTCGCACATAAAAGCATTGTATTCACGGCGACAAGTTTGCTGACAGTGATGTGCATTGCTGCTTTTGCGATATGGAACCATGCTTTACCGCCACTGACAAGCAGTGGAAGCATGAACAATCTCATGAAGCTCATGGGTCTTGTGATTATGGCTGTCTGTCTGAGCGGCATGGCTGCCATCGTATATCGAGGCCGAAAGGAACGGGCTCCTTCGCTTCTGATTATTATCCGTGCTTTGATTTACATTACCATCGGTCAAGGTTTGATTATTAGCGCCGAAAATACATACGATATCAATTATTTACTAGGCGTTCTCTGCGGTAGCGTGTCTTATTATCTGATGCTGAAGGGTGTTTACCGGCTGACTATTGAGGATCCATTCCGTGAGCAGCAGCGCATCGAGGCCAAGATGAATTATCTTGCTTTTCATGATGATCTTACAGGACTGCCCAACAAGCGCCGGCTGAACCAACGTCTGGGCAAGCTGATGCAGGGAAGGGACAACGGCAAGTCAGGAATTGTGGTATTCAATGTTAACAGGTTTAAGAATATCAATGATTCGCTTGGACATCAGGCCGGGGACCAGCTACTGCAGATGGTGGGAGACCGACTGAAGCGTAACTCTCTTCCTAGGGAGGAGGTTTTCAGCATGGGCGGTGACGAGTTTGCTCTGATCATTCCTTCACTTGTCGATGTGGAATCAGCTATGAGCCGGGTCAGAGAACTGCTAGAGTTGTTTGAAAAGCCTATAACGATTGACGATTATGATTATCATATTTCATTATGCGCTGGCATGGCCATCTATCCGGAAGACGGAGACACGGCAGAAGAGGTTATTCAGCATGCAGACACTGCAGTACATCATGCGAAGGACTACGGTATAGATGTGCGCCATTTCGTACCTTCGATGCAGCGTAAAGCCAAGGAAAGACTCAAGCTGGAAAATGATCTTCGCAAGGCTCTCGAACGGAAAGAGTTTTATCTGGAGTATCAGCCGCTGGTACACTTGGAAACAACGGAGATCGTCGGCATGGAGGCGCTCTTGCGGTGGAAGCATCCCAAACGAGGCAACGTCTCACCGGTGGAATTCATTCCATTGGCAGAGGAAAGCGGCTTAATCGTCCCGATCGGTGAGTGGGTGCTTCGGACGGCCTGTCAGCAGAATAAAGAGTGGCAGGATGCAGGTTACAAGCCGATTTGCGTGTCCATCAATCTGTCCATGCGCCAGTTTCTGCAGCCGCAGCTGGCAGACCAAATTGGTCAAATATTGAATGAAATCGGGCTGGAACCGAAGTATGTGGAGCTTGAGATTACAGAAAGCATGACGTTTGATAAGGAAACGGCCTTCGAGCAGTTGCGTCGGTTGAAAGAGCTTGGCGTCTTTATCAGCATCGATGACTTTGGCACAGGCTACAGCTCACTGCATTACCTGAAGAACATGCCGATCGACAGGCTCAAGATTGACCGTTCCTTCGTCCATGAGGTGATGAGTGATCATAACGATGCTGCCATTGTGTCCACCATCACGTCCATGGCTCACCACTTGCAGCTTAAAGTGACTGCCGAAGGGGTGGAAAACGAGGAGCAGCTTCGTTTTCTGAGGGAACAACGCTGTCATGAGGGACAGGGCTATTATTTCAGTAAGCCAATCCTTCCTAAGGATTTTGAGAAGACATTTCTACTGCATTAGCCCTGATAGCGATGTCCAAGCAAAAAAAGGAGTTGCATATCTCGCTTACTCATGATATATTATTTCTTGTCTTCACTACCATGAAGTCGTGAGTATCAGCGGGATGTAGCTCAGCTTGGTAGAGCACCTGGTTTGGGACCAGGGGGTCGCATGTTCAAATCGTGTCATCCCGATACTTTATTTTCGATGCGGGTGTAGTTCAATGGTAGAACTTCAGCCTTCCAAGCTGATAGCGTGGGTTCGATTCCCATCACCCGCTCCATACATAAAACATAACGCCGAAAGGCGTTTTTTTATTTGAGCGGTTGTGTAGGAGAGAACCCACGCAGCGTGGGGGCGACCGTCCGAGCCTGCTTCACCGGGTAGTCCCACCGAGGACGCGCGTCAACATTTCCTCTATATCGCGAGCTGGAAGCTCGTATTTGAATCAGGATGTTGAGTATTCCCATCACCCGCTCCATACATAAAACATAACGCCGAGAGGCGTTTTTTTTATTTGAGCGGTTGTGTGGGAGAGAACCCACGCAGCGTGGGGGCGACCGTCCGAGCCTGCTTCACCGGGTAGTCCCACCGAGGACGCGCGTCAACATTTCCTCTATACCGCGAGCTGGAAGCTCGCATTTAAATCAAAATGTTGAGTATTCCCATCACCCGCTCCATACATAAAACATATCGCCGAAAGGCGTTTTTTTTATTTGTATTGCTTATATTAGATCATAAAAAGGGCCAGTGGAGTTATCATTCCAAAGGCCCTTTTGTGTCGTCCGTGTAAAGCTACATCATAACGCGTGTGTGTCCCAGAAAATGCATGGCTGCTGAAAAGCCAGCACCAATCATTGCTGCACGGCTGCCGAGCGTAGAAAATGCGATTTCAAGCTGCTGTTTATGATAGGGAAGCGTTCGTCTTGCTACAACTTGCTGCATCGGACCCTCTAACCATTCCCGGGCTTCGGAGAGCGCGCCTCCGATGACAATCAGCTCAGGATTGAAACTGTTGATAAGATTGGTCAGTCCAATGCCAAAATAGGTGCCCATTACGGCGAACTGCTGACATGCGGCGGCATTACCTTGATCGGCGTAACGGATAAGCTCGCGTGTATGATAAGCAGGCAGCTCCAAAGCTGCAAGATCATAGGCTTTTTCGGATGCGTACAATTCCCAGCAGCCTCGGCTGCCGCAGCTGCACGGTGTTCCTTCCGCTTCGATGCACATATGTCCGGTCTCACCAGCATATCCTCTGGAGCCCTTGTAGAGCTCTCCGCCGATAATGATCCCGGAGCCAATTCCTGAACCTGCGCTGACATAGAGCAGATGCCTTACATCTTCACCTCTGCCAAAATTGAGCTCTCCCAGAGCACCGCTGTTGGCTTCATTGTCAATAATAACGGGGATCGAGAACTTTTCCTCAAGCAGCTCACGCAGCGGAGTCTTCTCCCAACCGAGATTGGGGGCAAAGAGTACAAGCCCATGCTCATCTACCATGCCTGGAACACCGACACCGATGCCTAAAATCCCGTAGTGAGTTAATGGAGCCGCGTCAATAAGCGTGGCGATCATTGTCTGCATGGCCTCAAAGACATATGGAAGATCATGCTGGAGAAGAGGGGATTCGGCTTCGCGAAGCACGGATCCGTTCAGATCGCAGAGCACAGCGGTAAGCTGTTTGACGCGGAGCTCCATACCGATCACGCAACCGGCCATGGCATTAAAATGCAAGATGAGCGGCTTTCGTCCGCCGCTGGATTCACCGGGTCCGGCTTCCAGCACAAGCTGGTCTTCCTGCAGCTCGGCAACTAGATTGGACACGGTTGCTTTGTTCAAGCCGGTCATTTCCGATATCCTGGCGCGGGACAGCTCGGCATGTTTGCGAATGGTATGCAGGATTAACGATTTGTTTATTTTCTTGACGAGCGCCTGGTCACCAGTGACTTTCACGACGTATAACACATCCTTCAGGAACGTTACGATTTTTCATATGACCCCTAGTCTAGAGTTTTCTTCCGCAAATTGCAATATAGAATACGGAGGCTAACGCGAAGGTATCAAGTGATCCAATACTTTGAACAATGGAAATAAAAGTCAGATAAAAAACTTTGTTTAACCAATATACAAAGTGATTGCATTGTGTTAGGATGTTGTTGTAAACGTTTGCGTTCAAGGAAATTTAAGGAGGAGCATACACATGGCATATTTTGAAAACGTCGGAAAAATCAATTACGAGGGCAGTCGTTCTACCAACCCCTTTGCATTCAAATACTATAATCCGGAGGAAAAGGTAGCCGGAAAAACGATGGAAGAGCATCTGCGTTTCGCCATGGCTTACTGGCATACATTGACCGCAGGCGGATCAGATCCGTTCGGTACGGATACGGCAGTCCGCGGCTGGGATCATCTTAGCGGTATGGACAAAGCGAAGGCACGTGTGGAAGCGGCTTTTGAATTTATGGATAAAATGAATCTTCAGTACTTCTGTTTCCATGATGTTGATATTGCACCGGAAGGAAGCAGTCTGAACGAATTCTACGGCAATATTGATACCGTTGTGGATCTGATCGAGCAGGGAATGAAGACCTCGGGCAAAAAGCTGCTGTGGAACACAGCGAACATGTTCACGAATCCGCGTTATATGCATGGTGCCGGTTCGACATGCAATGCTGATGTATATGCACATGCAGCTGCCCAGATCAAGAAAGGCCTTGAAGTTGGTAAACGGCTTGGAGCGGAAAACTATGTATTCTGGGGCGGCCGTGAAGGCTATGAAACCCTTTTGAACACCGACATGAAGCTGGAAATGGACAATATGGCCCGTTTGTTCTCCATGGCAGTCGATTATGCGAAGGAAATCGGCTTTGATGCTCAGTTCCTGATCGAACCGAAACCGAAAGAGCCGACTAAACACCAATATGATTTTGATGCAGCTACGACGATTTCATTCCTGCAAAAATACGATCTGGACCAGCATTTCAAGCTGAACCTGGAAGCTAACCATGCAACCTTGGCGGGGCATACTTTTGACCATGAACTGCGTGTGGCACGTATTAACGGCATGCTCGGTTCACTGGATGCCAATCAGGGCGATATGCTTTTGGGCTGGGATACGGATGAATTCCCGGTTAACATTTATGATGCTACCCTGACGTTATACGAAGTGCTGAAGAATGATGGACTTGGCAAAGGCGGCATCAACTTCGATGCCAAAGTACGCCGTCAATCCTTCGAACCCGAGGATCTGTTCCACGCTCATATCGCAGGCATGGATACCTATGCCAAAGGGCTTAAGGTAGCTGCCAAAATGCTGGAGGACGGCGCGTTCGATAATTTTGTTGAAAAACGTTACAGCAGCTTTAAGGAAGGCATTGGCGCCGATATCGTATCCGGAAAAGCAACCCTGGCTTCTCTGGCTGAATACGCTCTGAATAATAATCAACCGCGTAAAAATGAGTCCGGCCGCCAGGAAATGCTGAAGGGGATGCTGAATCAATATATTTTGGCTGAATAATCAGCACATCGTACAAGTAACAAGCAGCGGAGGTTGCCTGAAGACAGCATTCTTCGGCAACCTTTTGCTTGTTTAATGGAACCGGTTTGGGTTACTGAAATACAACACCTTGAGCCTTAGGAGGCGGAATATGAAATATGTAATTGGAATCGATATCGGAACGAGTGCGGTTAAATCGGTGCTTGTCTCCGCGGAGGGCAAGGTGGTATGCGAGCATTCGGAGAGCTATCCGCTTCACAGGCCTGAACCGGGCTGGAGTGAGCAAAATCCGGAAGATTGGGCGGATCGAACCATCGCAAGTCTTCGCAGGTTGATGGAGAAATCCGAAGCTGATCCAGCTGATGTGGAGGGCCTGAGCTTCTCGGGACAGATGCATGGGCTTGTATTGGTAGACTCGAAAGGCAAAGTTCTGCGTCCGGCCATCCTCTGGAATGACACACGGACGACGCAGCAGTGCCGCAAGATTGAAAAGACGCTTGGAAGCAAGCTGCTGGATATTGCAAGAAACCGTGCCCTTGAAGGGTTCACGCTTCCGAAAATCCTATGGGTACAGGAGCATGAACCTGAGATCTTGTCACAGGCGGATTTGTTCCTGCTACCGAAGGATTACGTGAGATACCGCTTAACGGGCAGCTTGGGCATGGATTATTCGGATGCGGCAGGTACGCTTCTGCTGGATGTAGCGAATAAGGTATGGAGCTCTGAAATTGCACAGGCCTTTGATCTGCCGCTGTCTTTATGCCCACAGTTGGTAGAATCTTCTGAACTGACAGGAACGCTGCTGCCGGAAGTGGCTGAAGCGGCCGGCTTGCTCCCATCGACCAGGGTGTTTGCAGGTGGCGCGGATAATGCCTGCGGCGCGATCGGAGCGGGAATTCTTGGAGAAGGAAAAACGATGTGCAGTATCGGTACGTCAGGGGTTGTCCTCTCCTATGAGAGCCGCAAGGATATCAATCCACAAGGTAAAATGCATTTCTTTAACCATGGCGAAGAGAATGCCTTTTACGTTATGGGGGTCACACTGGCCGCGGGGCATAGTCTTTCCTGGTTCAAGGATACCTTTGCCAAGGAAGCTTCCTTTGATCGTTTGCTTGAAGGCATTGAAGCTGTTCCTGCCGGAAGCGGGGGATTGCTGTTCACGCCATACATCTCAGGTGAGCGCACGCCTCATCCGGATGCGGATATCCGCGGCAGCTTCATCGGAATGGATTCGGGCCATACACTTAAGCATTTTGCGCGTTCGGTCATGGAGGGCATTACTTTCTCGCTGCGTGAATCCATTGATATCATCCGGCAATCCGGCAAGGATATCACCGAAGTGACGGCCATCGGTGGCGGAGCGCTGAATGAAGTTTGGCTGCAAATGCAGGCGGATATTTTCAACGCAAATATCATCAAGCTGGAAAGCGAGCAGGGACCTGCTATGGGCGCTGCTATGCTGGCGGCATACGGCTGCGAATGGTTTTCGTCCCTGGCGGAATGCGCCGAAGTGTTTATCCGTCCTGCCAAGACCTATTCCCCCGATCCCGAACAGGTAGAAGTGTACTCCGGCCTGTTTGGAATTTACCAGGATGTGTACGGGCAGACGAAAGATTTGAATGATAGACTTGCAGCTTACCGCAAGTAGGATATACAGTTGAGAGAGCTGAAGTGACAATACCTGTGAGGTTGCAAGCTTCCGGCTGAATAGAGGCCATGGGGGAAGATAGACATGTGGCACCGTATCGTCATGCTGCTGAATGATATCAAAATACGAAACAAGCTGCTTTTGTCTTTCCTGCTGGCAGCACTGCTGCCAGTGCTTCTGGTCGGCGGTTATCTGACCATTGAAATGAAGCAAATGGCGTTTAGCAATGCGATGGAGCAGGCTTCAACCAACGTGGATCGGATCAAGAAAAGAACGGAAGAAGTCATTCGCGTTTCTCTCGATATTTCGTACCGGTTATCCAATGATGCCAGACTCAAAAAGCTTGCCAACAAGCAATATGAAAGCGTTTATGATGTGGTCGAGGCCTACAGGGATTATCCCGACATGCGGGAGTACCTTCGCCTTTATAAGGAAATATCGAATATCCGGCTGTATACGGACAATGCGACACTGCTGAATAACTGGGAGCTGATCAATGCTTCGGATGATATCAAGACCAGTGAATGGTACCAGAACGCGATGCGGCATGAAAGCCTGGTCAGCTGGAGGTACATTGAGGATGAACGGGACCATCATAAATATTTGAGCCTGGTCCGGAACATCGAGCTGGAAAGCTTGAAAAAGTACGGCGTCCTGGTGCTGAATGTCAATACCGGTATGCTGAACTCCATTCTTAACCAGGAAACCTTCGATACGATGATCGTGGACGACCAGGATTATATTATTGCGGCGAACCGGAGTGACTGGAATGATAAGAAGCTGACAGATATCTCGCTGGACAAAAACATTATGACCCAAAAAAGCGGAACTTTCGAAGCTACATTAAACGGGATCCCTTCTAAAGTATTAATAGACGAGCTTAAGCCAGTTTCCAGCGAAAACGGAGTGCGTATCATTTCCGTGTTTTCGATTGGAAGCATTGTCAAAGAGCCGAATCAAATTATCAGACTTGCGCTCACGGTGATTGTGATCAGCATTATTCTTGCCTTCCTGCTCATCTACGGAGTTTCTTCCCTCTTCTCGCGGCGGATGCTCAGACTCAGCAGACATATCAATCGAGTAGGGCTCGGGGATTTTGATACGACCCTGCAAATTGATGGCAAGGATGAAATTGGTCTGCTGTCACGGCAGTTTAATTCCATGGTACGAAGCATTCATGACCTGATGGAAGAAGTTACGCACTCCAATGAAAAGAACAGACTGCTTGAGCAAAAACAAAGCGAGATCCGTTTCAAAATGCTGGCAAGTCAGATTAATCCCCATTTCCTGTTTAATGCGCTGGAATCGATTCGTATGGAGGCGCATATGAAGGGTCAGACAGAGATCGCGAGGGTCGTCCGTCTGCTTGGTAAAATGATGCGGAATAATCTGGAGGTTGGCAACAGCAAAATTCCGCTCAAGCAGGAGCTCGAGATGGTCCGCTGTTATCTGGATATCCAGCAGTTCCGTTATGAAGAGCGGCTGCGTTACGAGTTCATTGTCGATCCGGAGCTTGAATCCCTGCATGTCCCGCCTCTGATCATCCAGCCGCTTGTGGAAAATGCGGTTGTACACGGTCTGGATAACAATGCTGAAGGGGCACTCGTCAAGGTTGAAATTGTGAGGAATGGCAATGAAGCCAGATTTACGATTACGGACAATGGTATAGGCATTACAACGGAGAGACTGAACAAGGTCATGAGTACGCTGGAAGATTCAGAGGAACGTGAAGGTGAACGGATCGGGCTGCGAAATGTGCATGTCAGATTAAAGCTCACGTATGGAGAACCCTATGGCTTGTCCATTCACAGTCTCCCTGGCGATGGGACGGCGATCTCCTTCAGCATTCCAATGGAGGGATAATACCCGATGATTAAAGTGTTAATTGTAGACGATGAACCCAAGCTTCGTGAAGGATTAAGAACGCTAATCCCCTGGAATGAGAAGGGGTATCAGGTGGTGGATACGGCTGCCAACGGACATGAGGCCTTGGAAAAATACCATTTGTATAAGCCGGAACTGATTATTGCCGATATCCGCATGCCGGGAATGGACGGATTGGAGCTGATCCAGGAACTTCGCAGACAAGGGGCAGACAGCCATGTGATCATCCTGAGCGGTTATGCCGACTTTGAATATGCGAAGCGTGCCATCACGTATCGTATCGATGGTTATCTGCTGAAGCCTGTGGATGAGGAGGAATTGATCTCCTATCTTGATCAGTTGAGAGATACCCTTGCGAAGGAGCATCAGTTCAGCCAGTGGCAGGAGGCGGAGCCTACCCGCAACAGGGAAGCAATCCTCAAGGAGTTACTCCAGCCGGAAGCCGGCAAAGGCGATGCGGCGTTAATGCACAGCTATGCCGAATCCCTGGGTATTCCAGAGGGTCCGTGCGAAGTGGTGCTGCTCAAGCTGAAGCGGATGAATACCATCAGCGAGGACAGATTGTCAGATATCCGCCAGACTTTAGAGCAAATGATCGAGCGTAAGAATCTCGGTATTGTCTTTAATTACTCCTCCTATATTGGTATTCTTCTCATCCGGCCGCTGCAGGAGGCGGAGCTGGAGTTGTATCAGGAACTTACGCAGATTATCCACCGGGAGCATCTGGAATTCAGTGCGGCGGCAGGAGGTGCTGTTTCAGGAGCTCAGGAAGCATACCGATCTTTGTCTGCAGCCAGCGAGGCGCTCAAAATGAGTTTTTTCTGCTCGAAGGATACATTCATTCGCGACATTTCTGTGGAAGCATGCGTCGATACCGGAGAAGATTTTCAGGAGATATTGGATTATGCCGAAGCGGAAAATAGGCTGCTGCTTGTTCTTGAAACTGGAAATTCGTCCAAGTTGGAACCGCTTGTTGCAAACATTTGCCGCAGGATGGCGCTAGACGGGATGGATGAGCTGAAGCTGAAGGAGAATCTTATCCGGATGGTCGGGAGCATTCTTGCCAGGCTGGAGTCGTCACATTCGGATTTGCGTCCTTTTCTGACCGAGCATGCGGCTCCGGTCGGAGCCTTTTATCAAAGCGGGCATATCCGTGATCTGATGGAAGAGACGGTTTCCTTTTTGCAGCAAGTCTCGGAACAGATCAACCGTGGAAGCAAGGGAAATGATATTCAGAAAATGATTGAGCTGATCCACAGGCGTTTTCATGAGAATCTAAAGCTTGAAATATTGTCCGATTTGTTTAATTATAACAGCGCTTATTTGGGGAAAATGTTCAAAAATACAACAGGTGAGTACTTCAATACGTATCTGGACAAGGTCCGGATAGAGAAAGCGAAGGAATACCTGGAGCAGGGGATGAAAGTCTACGAGGTGGCTGAAAAAATCGGCTATATGAATCCGGATTATTTTAATATGAAATTTCGTAAATATGTCGGGGAATCCCCAACCTCTTACCGTAAGGGAAAATGACGGTAAGGGGTTTTTCTGATTTTAGGGGGACGGATGTGATTTACCCTGTGAAATGTCTAATTTTAATATGATTTTATAACTAATTTTGAGGGTACTGCAATCGCTTACAAGAGTTTAGAATAAGGGCATAGAGAGGAGGGCATTCACATTGAAAGCGGCAACAATCATACCAGACAGCACTCCGGTCAACAGAGAAAAGCCCGGAAAATCGCCTAAATCACGAAAACGTTTTTGGAGGACTTTTAAGAATCAGAAGTATTTGTATTTGATGTCACTACCATTCGTCATTTGGGTGTTTGTATTCAGTTACCTTCCTCTTTGGGGATGGACGATGGCATTTCAAAAATATAAACCTGCGCGCAGCTTCTTTGAGCAGGAATGGGTGGGTTTCGAGCATTTCAAAACACTCTTCCACGATGATCAATTTTTATTGTCATTGCGCAATACGCTGGCGATGAGCACCATGGGGCTGATTGCGGGATTTGTTTTCCCGATTCTGTTCGCCATTCTGCTGAATGAGGTGCGCATCAGCTTCTTTAAACGTTTTGCACAAACGATTTCGTATCTTCCCCACTTTGTATCATGGGTCGTGGCCGCAGGCATCGTCACCAAGATGCTGTCTACCGATAACGGTCTGATCAATGATCTGCTGATGGGACTGGGCTTTACTCATCAGCCGATACAATTTATGGCACAAGGACATCTGTTCTGGGGAATTGTAACCTTGTCGGATGTCTGGAAAGAAACAGGCTGGAATGCAATTATTTATCTCGCCGCTATCGCGGGAATCGGCCCTGAGCTGTACGAAGCAGCCCGTGTGGATGGAGCAAGCCGTTTGCGTCAGATCTGGCATATTACAATCCCGGGAATCAGGCCGACCATTATCGTTTTGCTGATTATGTCTGTCGGCAACCTGCTGAACATCGGTTTTGAGAAGCAGTTCCTGCTCGGCAACAATCTGGTGACAGATTATTCGCAGGTGCTCGATATGTACTCTTTGAAATACGGACTCGGTATGGCACGGTATTCCTTTGGTACGGCCATTAACATATTCAACTCGGTGATCAGCGTTGTGCTCTTGTTCACCATTAACGGCATATTCAAGCGCACAACCAAGGAGAGCCTATTATAACGAGGATTTTGCAAAAAAACAGATCACATCATTGATCTAACATTTATGGAAAGGGGGGAACGTGACTGTGGGCAAAACAGCGTTGGTACGCGGCAAATCCTGGTCTGACCGGATATTTGATGCGCTGGTGTACATTGTCATCCTTCTCGTTGTCGTGATCACTGTCTATCCGTTCCTGAACGTGCTCGCCATATCATTAAACGATTCCATAGACAGCGTGCGCGGCGGAATTACCATCTTTCCCCGGAAGTTTACCTGGGACAATTATATTAAAATTTTTACATTCAGCGGTTTGATTACTGGATTTAAAATTTCTGCGCTCCGTACGATCTTTGGTACGCTGCTCGGACTGCTCAGCGCATCGATGCTGGCTTTTACGATCAGCCGTGAAGACTTTCAGGGCCGCAAATTTGTTTCTACACTTCTTGCACTGACCATGTACGTTTCCGGGGGGCTCATCCCGACCTATATGCTGATGAAAGACCTGGGGCTGATGAACACGTTCGCTGTTTACATTTTGCCAGGCATTGTCAGTGCGTTTAATGTGTTCGTTATCCGTTCCTTTATCGATGGTATTCCATACGCGCTTCAGGAATCGGCCAAGCTCGACGGGGCTAACGACTTTACGATTTACTGGCGTGTGATTCTGCCGCTTACCAAGCCGGCTCTGGCGACGATATCGCTGTTCCTGGCTGTAGGACAGTGGAATGCTTGGTTAGATACTTATCTGTATAATGGTTCAAGTGAATCACTGACCACACTTCAATATGAACTGATGAAAGTATTGCAGAGCACGACAGCCGGCAGCGGTGGAGACTATCGTACGAATGTCATATCTTCAGCTGTGAATCAGGTATCTCCGGAATCGATTAAAATGGCAATCACGATCATCGTTACGGTGCCGATCCTGCTCGTGTATCCTTTCTTGCAAAAGTATTTTGTTAAAGGCATGACGCTTGGTGCGGTAAAAAGCTAAATGTGGTATCACCAGGGGTGTTTCCGGGATATCCCTGTTATACGAATAGATTTGATCGATTTCGCAATCATTCAATTCCATCAGGAGGGGTGTAAGTATGGAAAGCAAAAGAAAAATAAAAACAAAAGCTTCCGCCTTACTGCTCGTTTCTGCCTTGTTCGTCGGCATGCTTGCCGGCTGCGGCGGAAACAGCGGCAATAGTGATTCGGCGGAAAAGGATAACGGATCAAGCAGTAACCAAACCACAACAAAAGATGATAATTCACCTATTAAGTTCTCCTTATTCAGTGCCGACCCGAGTCCAAACTGGACCGGAATGAAAGATGAAGTCGGAAAGATTATTACGGAAAAAACGGGCGTAACACTGGATGCTGAATTCGCTGTCGGCGATCCGCAGCAAAAGGTGGCCCTGATTGCTTCGAGCGGTCAATATCCGGATCTTATCAGCGCCAAAAATGATATCAGCAAGCTTGTGGATGCAGGCGCCATGCTGGATTTGACAGATCTGATCGACAAGTATGCACCGAATATTAAAAAAGTATTGGGCGATTCCATGAAGCGTGCCCGCTATAGCGATGATGACCATGCCATTTATGCTATCCCGACTTATGCCGGTGTGGATCAACAGAACTTTAAAGTAAGCGGCGGATTCGAACTTCAGCACCGCGCCGTTGCTGAAGCGGGATATCCTGAAATCAAAACCGTGCAGGATTATGAGAACGTTATCAAATCGTATATTGAGAAGCATCCATCGGATGAAAATGGCAATAAAAACATCGGTCTGACCCTGAATGCGGATGACTGGTACATGTATATTACGGTAACCAACCCGGCCTTCTACACCACCGGATCTCCGGATGACGGCGAATACGCTATTGATGTGGACACCCAAAAAGTAACCTATCACTTCAAACGCCCTGTGGAAAAAGAATACTTCCGCTGGCTCAATCACATGAATGATATCGGGCTTTTGGATCCGGAAAGCTTCGTGCAAAAGTACGACCAGTATAAAGCCAAAATCGCAACCGGCCGTGTCATTGGTCTGATCGATCAGGATTGGGCTTATGGCGATGGTGAGAAGGCACTGAAAACAGCTAAGAAATTCGATCAAGGTTATGGCCATTATCCTGTGACCCTGTCCAAGGAATACAAAGAAACTTCCTTCTGGCCTACTGGCTTCATGGCCGGATACGGTATCGGCATCAGTACAGATTGCAAGGATCCGGTCCGTGCAATTAAGTTCCTCGACTACCTTGCTTCCGAAGAAGGCCAAGTGCTGATGAACTGGGGCGTGGAAGGCAAAGACTACAACGTTGAGAACGGCAAGCGTGTTATTCCTAAAGAAGTTAGTGACCGTAAAGTGAATGATGCAACGAACTTCATGAAAGAAACAGGCATCGGTCTATATCAAACACTTGGCGTTCACTACGGCGATGGTGTGAAGGATGCGACTGGAAACTACTACACGACGAACTTCCCTGAGCAAATCGTTACCGAATTCAACGATGTGGAGAAGAAAACGCTGGCTGCTTATAAAGTAACCTCATGGAGAGAGCTGTTCCCTAAAGAAGACGAGTTTAAAGTTAGACCATGGGGTGCTGCATGGAACATCAACATTCCTGGAGACAGCGAAATTGTTGTGCTGGATAACAAGCTGAAAGACATCACATGGAAGAAAATCCCTGAGGCCATTCTGGCGAAACCGGCCGATTTCGATAAGGTCTGGGATTCTTATATGAATGATCTGGATAAAGCAGGCGTAGCCAAAGCGGAAACACTGCGCGAAGAACTAGTAAAACAACGCGTTAAACTGTGGAATGAATAATACCATTCATTGATACTCTGAAATTCGCAAAAAACCATATGGCGGGAAGTTTTGGGGCTTGCGCCGAAGCTTCCCGCCGATTATTGAGGTGACATTGAAATGAAATTTAGTGATGGCAACTGGTTAACTCTGCCCGGTTTTGAGATTATGAGTCCTGTTCAGGCCTATGATCCGAGAGCGCAGGAAAAAGCGGTAAGTGTATATGCTTCGCCGCGTGATCTGGAGCCCCGATGGGCTATGCTCGATGTTCCTTTATTAACGATCCGCTTATCGTCCCCAATGGAGGACGTTATTCGCGTTTCCGTTCATCATCACAAAGGCGGAGCACCGCTGAAGCCAGAATTTCAGATTCATGAAGAAGAGGGCGTTCCGGTAGAAACGGGGTTGAATGAGGAAGAACTGTGGATTCAAAGTGGAAGTCTGAAAGCAAATATCCGTCGCGGAGGCGACTGGGGTATTTCATTTTATAAAGACGGCAAGCGGATAACAGGTAGTGGTTTAAAATCACTGGGCTATATTACACGTGAAGATGGCCAGACTTTTATGCGCGACCAGCTGGATCTTGGTGTAGGAGAAAATATATACGGGCTTGGAGAATGGTTTACGCCTTTCGTTAAAAATGGGCAATCGCTGGATATTTGGAACCGTGATGGCGGAACAGGAACGGAACAGGCCTATAGAAATATTCCATTTTACCTGTCAAGCAAGGGCTACGGTGTGTTCGTGAACAACCCTGGGCTCGTTTCCTTTGAAGTTGGTTCTGAAAAAGTCTCAAAGGTTCAGTTCAGCGTCGAAGGCGAGAAGCTTGAGTATTTTATCATCAGTGGTGAGACGCTGCGTCATGTGCTGCAAAATTATACGGCTTTGACTGGAAAGCCAGCATTGCCTCCGGCCTGGACTTTTGGTCTGTGGCTGACGACATCCTTTACGACGAATTACGATGAAGAGACGGTTATGAGTTTTGTGGATGGCATGAAGGAACGTGATCTCCCGCTGCATGTATTCCATTTCGACTGTTTTTGGATGAAGCCGCTTCACTGGACAGATTTTGAATGGGACGAAGCCGTATTCCCGGATCCGCGCGGCATGCTTGAGCGTTTGAAGGAAAAGGGACTGAAAATTTGCGTCTGGATCAATCCGTACATCAGTGAACAGTCAAGATTGTTTGATGAAGGGGAGTTGCATGGCTATTTCCTGAAAAACAAAGATGGCGGGGTATGGCAGTGGGACCGCTGGCAGCCAGGCATGGCAATCGTTGATTTTACCAATCCCGAGGCCTGCCGCTGGTACGGGGATTACCTGCGTGAGCTCGTGGATATGGGCGTGGATTCCTTCAAGACGGATTTCGGTGAGCGGATTCCGACCGATGCGGCATACTTCGACGGTTCCGATCCGCACCGGATGCACAATTATTATACACAGCTGTACAACAAGGTTGTATTTGAGGTGCTGGAAGAAAAGCTTGGCAAAGGTGAAGCTGCACTGTTCGCCAGATCTGCTACAGCCGGCGGACAGCAGTTCCCCGTACACTGGGGCGGCGATTGCTCGGCCAACTATGATTCGATGGCGGAAAGCCTCCGCGGCGGCCTGTCCTTAGGCTTATCCGGCTTCGGCTTCTGGAGCCATGACATTGGCGGCTTCGAGAGCACGGCTCCCGCGGATGTGTACATGCGTTGGGCAGCCTTTGGATTGCTATCCAGCCATAGCCGGCTCCACGGCAATCAATCGTACCGTGTACCATGGCTGTTCGGTGAGGAGGCGGTGGATGTGATGCGCCTTTTCACGAAGCTCAAATGCCGCTTGATGCCTTATTTGTTCGGAACTGCTGTAGACGCATCTATGCTCGGATTGCCGGCGATGCGGGCGATGGTGCTCGAGTTCCCTGAAGACCATGGATGTCATACGCTCGACCGCCAGTATATGCTCGGGGATTCCTTGCTGGTTACACCGGTCTTCAGCGGAGACGGACAGGTGGACTTCTATCTGCCATCGGGTACGTGGACTTCGTTCCTGACTGGTGAGACCGTGCAGGGAGGAAGCTGGCTATCTGAGCAGCATAGCTTTATGAGCCTGCCGCTTTATGTGCGTCCGGGAAGCATTATCCCGGTTGGCGCAGTGGAAGACAAACCGGACTATGACTATGCAGATGGTGTAGTGCTTCACATTTTCGCTCCGGAGGAAGGAAAGGAAATGCGAGTGATTGTACCTGATATGAAGGGGCAGCCAGCATTAACAGTGGCTGCAGTACAAACCACGGGTAAGCTTTCTGTCAAAGTAGAGGGTGCCGGGGCGAGGGCTTGGAAAGTGCTGCTTCGCAGCAGTAAGCAAGCTTCAAGCATAGAAGGAGGCATTGCGGAAAGCACAGATCAGGGACTGCTGGTAACGCCAAATTCCGGGGTCGCCGAGTTGTTGATACAGTATTGATTTTCATCCAAACCCATAAGAATTGTCGAGTGAGAATCCATGAATCAAGGCAGGAAACCCTCACACTCCTATGGAAAACTCATGGTAGTATCCTGAGTTCTCAATTCACATGGGAAGGAGATGCAGCATGAACATTAGCAGAAAAAGGCTTTGGTATGCCAAGCCTGCTGAAGTATGGGAAGAGGCGTTGCCCATTGGAAGCGGCAGAATAGGAGGTATGGTCTTCGGGGGTGCCGGTAAAGAGCTGATCCAGCTGAATGAGGATACGCTATGGTCCGGTTATCCAAGAGATACGATGAACTACGAAGCTCTCCGTTATCTGGCTCCGGCTAAGGAACTCGTGGTGCAGGGCAAGTATGCAGAGGCTGAAGCGCTGATTGAAGCGAAAATGATTGGGCGTCGGAGCGAATCCTATCAGCCACTCGCTGATCTTCATATCGTCTGGAATACAGACGGGACCTACCGAAACTATCGCCGTATGCTGGATCTGGAAGAAGCCATCGTATCAGTCAGCTATGAAATAGGAAATGTCAGAGTCATCCGTGAAATGCTGGCCAGCCATGCGGATGATGTGCTGGCCGTTCATGTCCGTGCCGAGAGAATTGACGGAAACGGAGCTGCAGTGATACCTGACATGGAGGTATGGCTGTCGTCACCGCATCCTTGCCATGTGGAAGGCGAAGATGCCGGCAGGCTTGTTATGACAGGACGCTCGCCATCACATGTGGCTAATAACTACCAGGGAGATCATCCACGTTCCGTTCTTTATGAGGATGAGCTGGGACTCAGTTTCTCGGCCCTCCTGATGGTCCGAAATGAAGGCGGAGAAACGGAATTGAGGGAAGGACGCCTAAGCATTCGTCATTCGGAGTCGGTAACTTTGCTTATCACGGCCGCTACCGATTTTGCGGGCTATGATGTCATGCCTGGGGAGGATGGCATTCAGCCTTTGTCCGTGTGTTCGAATATTATGCGGAGCGTGCCAGCTGGATATAAGGAAGTACGGGAACGCCATGTTATGGACTATCGGTCCTTGTTCGACCGATGCGATTTGAATCTCTTTTCCGCAATGGGGCAGGGAAATGCTGAGGAGCTGCCGACGGATGAGAGGCTGAATGCCTATCGGGACGGAGCAGCCGATGCGGAACTGGAAAGCCTGCTTTTCCATTATGGGCGATACCTGATGATTGCCGGCTCGCGTCCGGGAACGCAAGCCCTGAACCTGCAGGGAATCTGGAATCCGCATCTTCAGCCGCCATGGAACAGCAACTATACGACCAATATCAATACCGAGATGAATTATTGGCCTGCTGAAGTCTGCAGTCTTGGAGAATGCCATGAGCCGCTGCTGGATCTCATCCGTGAGCTGAGTATCAGCGGCAGCCGCACGGCAGCGATCCATTATGGATGCCGGGGCTGGGCTGCGCATCATAACACGGATTTATGGCGCATGTCTACGCCGTCTGACGGACATGCGATGTGGGCGTTCTGGCCGATGGGAGGCGTTTGGCTTTCTAGGCATCTGTGGGAACGCTACGCATTCCGTCCGGACAAAGATTTTTTAAGAGATACCGCATACCCGATTCTGAAAGGGGCCGCGCTCTTTTGTCTGGACTGGCTTGAGATGCGTCCGGACGGGAAATGGACTACGCCGCTATCCACGTCACCGGAAAATGTTTTCCAAACAGCTGACGGAACTCCCTGCAGTACAGCCGCAGGCTCTGCTATGGATATGGCGCTGATTGGGGAACTGTTTGCAAATTGTGTGCAGGCATCGGAGCTTTTGGATACCGACAAGGAGTTACGAGACGAGTTGATCGCTCGTGCAGGCCACCTTGCTCATCCGGGAATCGGTCCTGATGGACGACTGCGGGAGTGGAGCGAGGACTTCGCTGAGCATGAGCCAGGCCACCGTCATGTCTCTCATTTATACGGTTTGTTCCCCGGCAGTTCCGTGAGTATGCACGAAACACCAGAGCTTGCGAAGGCCGCTATACGCTCACTGTCAGCCAGACTGACAGCGGGAAGCGGCCATACCGGATGGAGCGCAGCCTGGCTGATCAACCTGTATGCCCGGCTTGGTGACGGAGACAGTGCCTACCGCTGTGTCCGCCGGATCCTGACCGATTCGAGCCTGCCGAATATGTTCGGCAATCATCCGCCTTTTCAAATAGACGGTAATTTTGGCTCAGCGGCAGGCATTGCCGAGATGCTGCTTCAAAGCCATGCAGGCGGAATACATTTGCTGCCAGCACTGCCTGACGCCTGGATGGCCGGCGAAGCCAACGGACTGGCTGCGCGCGGCGGGTTTACCGTTGATATCTCATGGGATGACGGCAGGCTGACATGTGCCCGAATTACGTCTGTACATGGCCAGACATTCCGTATGCTAAACGGGACGGGTCTGATCGTGCATAGGCCTGACGGCATCGCCATATCAGCTGAAGCAGAATTTGCGACAATGGCCGGTGACATATTTACGGTTACACCAATACATGCCGAAGAAACCAGATAAGCTTTTTTCAATGCTGCGGAATAACTGCCGGATACATCAAAGAAGCATCCAACAGATGTCTAGCTGATTGGTCTGAAGGATAAAGGGGAAGGAAGTGCTGAGCTTGATCAATAAAAAACTGCCGAAAATGTGGTACGGGGGAGACTATAATCCGGAGCAATGGGGACCTGAGGAGTGGAAAG
Organism: Paenibacillus dokdonensis; assembly: GCF_004916975.1. GTDB lineage: Bacteria > Bacillota > Bacilli > Paenibacillales > Paenibacillaceae > Paenibacillus_AQ > Paenibacillus_AQ dokdonensis. The sequence continues at coordinate 503,492 of NZ_STGQ01000001.1, forward strand.
AGGACCACCGCATGTTTAAGCTGGCCGGCATCGATGTCGTGACGATCAACGTATTTTCCTGGGCGCTTAATCAGCCCGGCGAGAATACATATGATTTTGCCTGGCTGGACGAAACGATGGACCGGCTGCATGCAGAGGGACTTGGAGTGGTTCTGGCCACCGGTACAGCAGCTCATCCGGCCTGGATGGCCAAGCGCCATCCGGATGTGGCCCGGGTTGATTTTTACGGGCGTAAACGGTCCTTTGGCGGGCGTCATAATTCCTGTCCGAACAGCCTTACTTACCGCAAATATTCCGGCCGGATGGCCAGCAAGCTGGCAGAACGGTATCAAGACCATCCGGCTCTGCTGCTGTGGCATGTTTCGAACGAATACGGCGGATATTGCTACTGCGATCATTGCGCGGCCGCCTTCCGCGTATGGCTTCAGGAGCGCTATGTCACACTGGAGGCCGTTAACAAGGCGTGGAATACGCGCTTCTGGGGACATACATTTTACGATTGGGATGAGATCGTTCTTCCAAACGGGCTGAGCGAGGAAGGCGAAGGCAATGTCAGCGCATTTCAAGGGATTTCACTTGATTTCCGGCGCTTTATGTCAGATAGTTTGCTGGATTGCTATAAAATCGAAGCGAATGCGATCCGCGAGTACAGCAAGGATGTACCGATTACAACCAATCTGATGGGAACATTCCCGCAGTTGAACTATTTTGACTGGGCCAAAGAAATGGACATCATTTCATGGGATAACTATCCTTCGCTTACGACACCTGTCAGTGAAACCGCGATGGTGCATGATTTGATGCGCGGACTTAAGGACGGTGCGCCATTCATGCTGATGGAGCAGACGCCGAGCCAGCAGAACTGGCAGGCTTACAATTCCTTGAAGCGTCCCGGGGTTATGCGCCTCTGGAGTTATCAGGCAGTCGCGCGTGGAGCGGATACGGTGATGTTCTTCCAGATGCGCCGCTCTGTCGGTGCATGCGAGAAGTATCATGGCGCTGTAATCGAGCATGCGGGGCATGAGAACACAAGGGTATTCCGCGAAGTGGCTGAGCTTGGCGAGGAGTTAATGCAGCTTGGCGATACGCTTCTGGATGCACGTTCCGATGCTAAGGTAGCCATCGTGTATGATTGGGAAAACCGCTGGGCCATCGAGCTTTCGAGTGGACCAACCGTCGAGCTGCAGTATGCGAACGAAGTGCATAAATACTATGATGCACTCTTCAAGCTGGGTATCCAGGTAGACATGGTTAGTGTGGAAGCCGATTACAGCAAGTACGATATCGTGATTGCGCCGGTCATGTATATGGTTAAATCAGGCTTTGCCAAAAAAGCAGAAGAATTTACTGCCGCGGGCGGGACGTTCGTAACGACCTTCTTCAGCGGTATTGTCAATGAAAACGACCTTGTTACGTTGGGAGGATATCCAGGAGAACTCCGCAATCTGCTTGGCATCTGGGCAGAGGAGATCGATGCACTGCCAGCGGGTCAATTCAACCAAATCGTGATGATAGAGCCTGTAGGCCAACTGGAGGGCTCCTATAACTGCGAGCTTCTCTTCGACCTTATCCATACGGAAAGCGCCGAGGTGCTGGCTGAATATGGCTCCGATTTTTATAAGGGCATGCCTGCTGTAACGGTCAATTCATTTGGCAAAGGCAAAGCCTACTACGTGGCGACTAGTGCATGTGCAGACTTCCTGCAGCCATTCCTGGCGAAGCTGTGCTCTGACCAAGGGATTCAGCCCCTGGTAGAGGATGTCCCTGCAGGGGTCGAAGCCGCTAAACGGGTAAAAGAGGGACGATCATTCCTGTTCCTGCTGAACCATAACGCCGAGCATACAAACGTCAATATTGGAGAAGGCAAGCTCCGGGATCTCCTGTCCGGAGAAATACTGCAGGGGACAGCCAATCTTCCTGGCCGGGGAGTAATGATTCTGGAAGGCATTGAATAAACAAGACGGATAAAGCTTAATATATCAAGACCATACCTGATTGATCGGGGATGGTCTTTTCTTTTCAAAAGTTTCAAAAAAAATGTGGGCTTTCCATCTACGGGGAAATTTGTTAGAATGTCATCAAGCATCTCATCCTAATGAAAAGAGGTAACCACACATCCGATGGATACACATGACTGTTCTCTCTAATCTGCATGCCAACATCAAAATGTTGCAAACAGGCAGCTCTGCGCTTGCGTAGGGAAGAGGATTGTTATGTCTATTTTAGGAAACTCGTGGACCTTGTTCATGGATGCGGGAATGCTTTTTTTTTCTGTGTTCTTCAGCGGATTGTCTTAGGCTTTAACATGCCAAGGCGATGAATGCCGCTGGTCTGCTTGTTCAATCATAGACATCTAAATTCCAAATCCCTACCGTAGGCAGCCTGCCTGCGGTTTTTCCATTTCTACTCAAAAGGGTGATGCGTTTATGATGAATATTTTAAAAACGAAAAATTTGGCCAAAGAATTTAAAGGTAAAACCATCTTTGAACAGGTGGATTTTGAAATATATGAAGGTGAAAGACTGGCTCTGTTCGGTGTTAATGGAGCAGGGAAAACTACGCTGTTAAAGGTATTGACCGGGCAGCTGGAGCCGGATCGAGGAACCGTGGAACGTGTTTTGCCGCTGGCGCAGTGGGGGATGATGGAGCAAAGCTCCGAGTCCTTACTTTCCTTGACGACGCTTGCGGCGGCTGGCTTTGATAGCGGCGAGCTGTATGAGGTGAAGCAAAAGCTTAACCGGCTGGAAAAAGAACTGGCGGATCCCGAAGCTTCGGAGGACAGTAAGCTGCTGGAAGTTTATGGTCAAGCGCTCGAGCGTTATGAACAGCTGGATGGCTTCCAGTGGGAAATAGAAGTGGAGAAGGTGCTCAACATGCTGAACATCGGGACGGAATTATGGCATGTGCCCTTTTCTGAACTGAGTGGCGGCCAGAAGACAAGAGTCCGGCTCGCAGCCCTGCTCGTCAAACGTCCAGCGTTCCTGCTGCTTGATGAGCCGACCAACCATCTGGATGGAGACAGTATGACCTGGCTTGAAGAGTGGCTGAACCGCTATGAAGGCACCGTGCTGTTTGTATCGCATGACCGGACGTTTCTGGATCATGTCGCGACGGGAATTTGCGAGCTGACGGATAGCGGGGTAAAGAAATATAAAGGCGGTTATTCGGATTACAAACGGGAAAGGGAACGTGAGCTGAAGGAACAGGAGGCGCTTTACAAGAAGCAAAAGCAGGCGAGGGAAGCACTGGAGGAGTCGATTCGCCGATACCAGGAATGGTTCCACCATGCCGAAAAATCGGCAGATAAAAATACCGAAACCAAAGCCGCCATTCCTTATTATAAAGCGAAGGCCAAGAAAAACATTTCCAGGTATCACGCCAAGCAAAAAGAACTGGAACGTCTCGAGCAAAGCAGCGTGCAGAAGCCGAAAATTGCCCTCGCCATGAACATGCAGCTGGGCGAAGGAGGATTCGCCGCCCGCGTACTGCTGCGACTTGAACATATCTCTTTTCGTTATGAGGAAAGGGAGCTGTTCAAGGACTTGAATCTGCAGCTGTCCCGCGGGGACCGGCTTGCGGTGCGAGGACCGAACGGTAGCGGGAAGTCAACGCTGTTGAAGCTGGTGCTTGGCGAATTGGAGCCAGCCGAAGGCAGGGTGTGGATGCATCCTGGCGTAAGCACGGGGTATTTTTCGCAGGAGCTTGAAGGCTTGAGGGAAGACGAGACGCTGCTGGACAGTTTGCTTCGCCTGCCTGATATGACGGAGACACATGCACGTACAATTCTGGGCTGCTTTCTCTTTTCCAGGGAAGATGTGTTTAAAAAGATTGGTGACCTCAGCATGGGTGAGAAATGCCGGGCTGCTTTCGTACAGTTATATTTCAGCGGCGCCAACCTGCTCGTACTGGATGAGCCGACGAACTACTTGGACATTTCGACACGTGAGGTAGTGGAGGAAGCGCTGGCTGCATATCCAGGGGCACTTCTCGTTGTGTCGCATGACCGTATGCTCGTCCGCAAGCTGGCCAACCGTCTTTTGACGCTAGCGCCCCGAAAAAAAGAGCCGGAGCTGTTTGAAGGCACGGTGGAGGAAGAGGAGGAACGGTTGATACGGCATCGCGGCGGTTTAAAGGAAGATACGGAGAAGGAGAACCGGAGACTTGCGCTGGAGTGGGAAATTACGAGGCTGCTTGGCGTAGAGGAACCGGAAGGCAGCCAAGAGCGCATACTGGAAATCCGTGAGCTAAGAAAGGAATTGGAGGGCTTGTAAGTATCCAGCAGCAGGTACACAGGATGACTTGCCAGAGCCGCCTTTTTTACTTATAATAGTTGACTATAGTGTGTCGCATGAATATAACGCAAGTAGGAAGAGTTTTAACAACAATATAAATGCCATGATGGAGACAAGTAAGCAGTACCACTTTACAGGGAGGAGACGCCGCAGATTGAGAGCGTTTCTACAGTAACAGGCTGCTGAAATTCCCTCCGGAGCAGTTCCTTGAACCCTTTGACCGACATAATCGGTTTAAATGCAGTAGGGGATACCGGTCCTCGAACCGTTACAACGATTAAAGTGAGAACATGCATATTTACCGACTAAGGGAATCATGCTGGTCTAACAAGGGTGGTACCACGGTCTTTTCGTCCCTTTTTCGGGAGAAAAGGCCTTTTTTGTTTTCTGCAAAGCTTTGGAGCTAAAGTGTTCACTTGTTGATTCGCTTTCTTGAAGCTCTGAATATGCGGTACGTTTTACTTTGAGAAGGAGGCAGGAAGAGATGAAGGAAAAACTCGAAGCGCTGCGGCAGGAGGCCCTCGATCAGCTGCAAGGAGTAGAGGATGTACAGAAGCTGAATGATCTGCGCGTTAAATATTTGGGTAAAAAGGGCGCATTGACTGAAATTTTGCGTGGCATGGGCGCGCTGAGCGCAGAAGAACGTCCTGTGATCGGCCAAGTAGGCAACGAGGTGCGCGGAGCAATTGAAGCATTGATTGAATCCAAACAGGATGCATTTCAGAAGGCTGAGACCGAGCAGCGCCTGCAGGCGGAAAAGGTCGACGTTACATTGCCAGGACGCAAAATGGCTCAAGGCGGCGTTCATCCGCTGAATAAGGTTATCGAAGAGATCGAAGAAATCTTCATTGGGATGGGCTATCACATTGCCGAGGGTCCCGAGGTGGAAACAGACTATTATAACTTTGAAGCACTGAATCTTCCGAAAAACCATCCTGCGCGCGATATGCAGGACACGTTCTATATTACGGAAGAGCTCCTGATGCGCACGCAGACTTCCCCTGTGCAAATCCGTACCATGGAAAAAATGGAGGGCGAAGTGCCTGTGAAAATCATCTGTCCGGGCAAGGTTTACCGCCGCGATGATGATGATGCCACGCATTCCTTCCAGTTCAATCAAATTGAAGGTCTGGTTATCGGCGAAAACATCCGCATGAGCGATCTGAAAGGCACGCTGCTTCAGTTCGTACAGGAAATGTTTGGACCTAATACGCAAATTCGCCTTCGTCCCAGCTTCTTCCCATTCACCGAACCAAGCGCGGAAGTGGATGTCACTTGCGTAAAATGTGGCGGCAATGGCTGCCGGATGTGCAAGCAAACCGGATGGCTGGAGATTTTGGGCTGCGGCATGGTGCATCCGAAAGTGCTCGAAATGGGCGGCTATGATCCGGAGAAATACAGCGGATTTGCATTCGGTATGGGTGTGGAGCGGATCGCAATCTTGAAATACGGCATTGACGATATCCGTCATTTCTATAGCAGTGATTTGGCATTTTTGAAGCAGTTTGCCCGCATGTAAAGCGGACCTCGAAAAGGCAAGCGAATAAGGAAAGAAGGAAGGGATCGGCATGAAAGTATCAACAGAGTGGTTAGCGGATTATGTTTCGCTTGAAAATGTGGCAGCCGAGGATCTGGCTGAGAAAATTACGCGTGCGGGGATCGAAATCGACGAGATTGAAAACCGCAATAAAGGGGTAACCAAGGTCGTTGTCGGCTATGTGAAAAGCAAAGAAAAGCATCCGGATGCAGATAAGCTTAATATTTGCATCGTTGATGCCGGTCAGGAAGAAGAGCTCCAGATCGTATGCGGTGCCAAAAACGTGGATGCCGGCCAAAAGGTGCCTGTAGCACTTGTGGGAGCGAAGCTTCCGGGTGGATTGGAAATTAAAAAAGCCAAACTTCGCGGTGCTCTTTCCCAAGGCATGATTTGCTCGGCCAAAGAGCTTGGAATGAATGATAAGCTGCTGCCAAAGGAACAGCAGGAGGGCATTTTGGTGCTGCCTGAATCGGTTCAAATCGGAACGCCAATCAGCCAGGTGCTGGGACTGGATGATGAGGTGCTGGAATTCGATCTGACACCGAACCGTTCGGACTGCTTGAGCATGATTGGTGCGGCTTACGAGGTCGGAGCGATCCTGGGCCGCGATGTCAAGCTGCCGGATATTGAGAAGGAGCTCGTGGAAGTCAGCGATGCAGCTGGAGACCATATTTCTGTGAAAATCAGCTCCCCGGAACATTGCAGCCATTATGCGGCCAGATATATCACCGGCGTAAAGATCGGTTCATCGCCGCTCTGGATGCAGAACCGTTTAATGGCCGCAGGAGTACGTCCGATTAATAACATCGTTGATATTACCAACTATGTAATGCTGGAATACGGTCAGCCGCTGCATGCATTTGACGCGGACCAGCTGACGAACGGAGCCATCGATGTCCGTCTTGCCAAGGAAGGCGAAACGATGGTTACACTAGACAACCAGGAACGTAAGCTCGAGCCGCATATGCTGCTGATTACCGACGGCGTGAAGCCCGTTGCTCTTGCCGGTGTCATGGGCGGTTTGAATTCCGAAGTGACGGATAATACGGTGAATATTTTACTGGAATCAGCCAAATTTGATGGCGGTACCGTACGCAAGACCTCAAGACAGCTGGGTCTCCGTTCCGAAGCGAGCCTTCGTTTTGAGAAAGAAGTAGATCCGGGGGCTGTTATACCTGCTTTGAACCGTGCAGCTGCATTAATATCACGTTATGCAGCGGGAACCGTTCATAAAGGCATCGTGGAATCCGAGCCGGTTTCTGTGGAAGAAAAGGTGATTGTACTTTCCTTTGACAAGCTGAACCGCTTCCTCGGCACGGAGCTTTCGATGCTTGAAGTGAAAACCATCTTCAGCCGTCTGCACTTCAGCTGTGCGGATACAGCGCAAGGTATTCTGGAGGTTAGGGTGCCAACACGCCGCGGGGATATCACCAGTGATGTGGATCTCATTGAAGAGATTGCCCGTTTGTACGGATATGACAATATCCCGACAACAGCGATCGAAGGACCGACGACGCCAGGCGCTTACACGAAACCGCAGGCTCTGCGCCGTGATGTCCGTAAATTGTTCACGCATGGGGGATGGCAGGAAGTGATCAGCTATTCCTTTACGCATCCGGATTTGACAGCTCTTTTCCCTGCTTTGACAGAAGGAAGCCATGCGGTCAAGCTTGCGATGCCAATGAGCGAGGAGCGGAGTGTGCTTCGAACCAGCGTTATCCCTCAGCTTCTGGATGTAGCTGCTTATAACGCAAACCGCAAGCAGCATGATCTTGCGATGTTCGAGATGGGAAATGTATTCTACAGTCAAGAGGAGCAGCTGACTGCACAGCCGAAGGAGATCTCAGTGCTGACCCTTCTTCTTTGCGGCAGCCGTGGGCAAAAGCAGTGGAATCAAACACCGGAAAAAGTGGACTTCTTCGATCTGAAGGGTGCGCTGGAAACATTGTTTGAATATTTGGGACTCCAGAATTCGGTCAGCTATGTGGCCAACAAGCCGCAGGGCTATCATCCAGGCCGGTCAGCATCTGTATATCTGACCAATGATGGCGGTGAGCAGCTGTTGATTGGTACACTCGGTCAAGTCCATCCTCAGCTTCAGCAGGACCGTGGACTGAGCGATATGTATACGGCGGAAATTCTACTTCAGCCGCTCTACGACTATGCGAGCAAAGATATCCGGTACCGTGAACTACCTCGCTTCCCGGCCTCCGAGCGTGATATCGCCGTGGTCGTTGAGGACAGCGTTGAAGCGGGTGCGATGTTATCCGTCATTCGTGAAGCTGCCGGGGAATTACTGCAATCTGTACAGGTATTCGATGTATTCACAGGCAGCAAGCTGGGTGAAGGCAAAAAGAGTGTAGCCATCGCTCTTGTGTACCGCCATAACGAGCGCACGCTTACGGATGAAGAGGTTTCATCCGCGCATGCAGCCGTAGTCAGCCAGCTTGAGCAAACTTTTCATGCAGAATTGAGAAAATAGCAGGAATTGAATGAAGTCACATCGAATCCATGTACATAAAGATTCGATGTGGCTTTTTTGCAGAATAACAGACATCTCAGAGTCAACACACACATATGAAGGAGGGCACAACTGTGACTACACCTGATCGTACACGCGTCTCCGTAGAAATCTACGGGACTTCTTATAAACTGGTAGGCAGCAGTGCCGACTATATGAAAAAGGTTGCCACTTATGTCGATGAGCGAATGAACCTTATATCCAAGAGTCATTCCCGGTTGGATACGCCGAAATTGGCCGTATTGGCTGCAGTACATATGGCTGAGGAAGCGATCCAGATACAGGATATTCGCAACGAAGTCAAAATGCTGACCGGAGAAAGAAGTGAGCTCCGGAGTGAGCTGGCTCAGCTTCAGGCTGCGCGGACAGAACAGCAGGAGTTGTATGCGAAGCTTGAGGAAGAGCATTCGACGGGCATGAAGGAGAAGGAAGAGCTCCGCAAACGGTGGGAATTCGAGAAAGCGGGACTTGAGAAGCAGCTCGAGGACACGAAGGCATCGTTGACGGGAGAGCTTCAGAAAACCCGGACAACGCTGAGTAAAGAACTCGAGGATACCCGCGTTTTATTGAAAAAGGAAACGGAATTAAAGGAGTCCCTGCAGCGCAAGGAGAAGCAAGCCGCAGAACAGCAGCAGCGGGACAGGCAGTCCCTGGAAGCCAAGCATAAATCGGCCGTGCAAGAGCTTGAACGCGGGCATGCCGCGACACTTCAGTCAGCACAGCAGAAGCATCAAGAGCTTCTGAAGAGTACGGAGGAGAAGCATCAAACCGTATTGAGAGAATCCCAGCAGAAGTACGAGTCTTCTCTGCAGGAATCGGAGAATAGACATAAGGCAGCTGTTGACGGACTGAACAAGCAGCTTGATGAACTAAGGGGAGGAAGCTCCCAACTGCAAGGCAAGCTTCGGAGTTTGCAAGAGGAGCTGCAGCAGGCGAAAAATGCATATGCCAAGCTTCAGGAGCAGCATCAGGCTGCACTGAAGAAAGAGGAGGTCTCCCAGACCGAACTGAAGACGCTCAGAGAGCAGCAGATCCGTCTGAATGGGCAGGTTGGCCGTTTGAAGGAGGAAGCTGTACATTCGGAAGAAGAGCAGCGCCGGATGCAGAAGCTGCTTGAAGAATACAGTACTTCTTCCAATAAACAAAAGTCTGAGCTTGAGAAGCTACACACCGAAGCGGCTTCCTGGCGGACTCAAGTCGACAAGCAGAAGGAAGAGATCGGTGAGCTGGAGCTTCGCGTTCTGGAAGCGGGAGAACAGAACGATGCACTTGAAGCCGGTATGAAGTCGCTTCATGACGAGCTCAGCGTATTGAAGGAAAAGGCGGATGAAGATTCGCAGAAGCTCGCATCCGCAGACCAGCAAGCCTCGGAATATCAAGGCAGACTTGATGAACAGCAGCAGCTGATCCATTCGCAGAACAAGAAGCTTGAAGATCTGGATGAAACGCTGCAACTGCAGGAGCTTTCGATTGAAGAACAGAAGGAACTTCTGGTTGAGAAGGAGAAGCAGCTTCAGGAGAATCAGGCCAAACTCGAGTCGAATGAGGCAATGGTACAACAGTTGCAGCAGTCCTTGAAGGAGAAAGAAAACCATTTACAGCAGCTAGAGCAGGCGCTCGAGGATAGAGAAGAGCAGTATCTCAAACTGCAGCAGACGCTGGAAGCAAGCGAAACGCAATCTTTGGAGCTGCAGCAGACGCTGGAAGCAAGCGAATTGAAAACGCTGGAGCTGCAGCAGGCGCTGAAGGCAAGCAGAGCGCAAATCCTGGAAATGCAGCAGACGCTGGAAGCAAGCGAATTGCAATCTTTGGAGTTGCAGCAGACGCTGGAGGCAAGCGAATTGCAAACGCTGGAGCTGCAGCAGGCGCTGGAGGCAAACAGAGCGCAAACCCTGGAGCTGCAGCAGACGCTGGAAGCAGGCGAAACGCAATCTTTGGAGCTGCAGCAGACGCTGGAAGCAAGCGAATTACAAACTCTGGAGCTGCAGCAGGCGCTAGAGGCTGCAGAGGAACAGTATCTAGAGGCGCAGGAGACAGCAGAACAGAAAGAAGTCCAGCTTCTGAAGCTGCAGAGGTCCATGGAAGAAAAGGAAGAACAGTACCGGAAACTGCAGCGGCAGCATGGCGAAATTTTGCAGCAGCATGAGGTACTGACAGATCAATATGAGCTGCATATGCTCGAACATGAAGAACTGCAGGAGGGCATTGCAGAGAACAAACGGAAATACGAACAGCTCGGCGAAGAGCTCGCAGAGCGGGAATCGGCTTATCAGGAGGCCAAACGCCAACTTAAGGAAGCTGAACAAAACCATGTGAATATGGACCGGCTCTATCAGGAGCATCTGAAACAGTACGAACATTTGAAGCAGCAGTATCATGGCTTGCAAAAGCAGTATGACGAGCTTCAACAGAAGGGCAGCGATATGAAACGCCAGCAGGAGGATGCCGAACTCGAGTACCTGATGGTACTGGAGGAGAAGGATCAGGCACAGCAGAAGGTGAATGAGCTTGCCCGGATGCTGGATGATGCTGCGAGCAGGGAAAATGAACAGCGTGAGCTGATGCGAAATGCGGAGCATTCGATGCAGTCCTACCAGGAAAAGCTGGAGGATATGATGAACCGTCAGCAAAACTGGAACAGCAGGGAACAGGAGCTGCAGGATGAGCTGGAGGAATGGAGACGTCAAATTGCAGCCGGCGAAGATCAGCTGGATAATCTGCAAAATGAGAAGGAACAGACATCTGCCCAGCTTCGAGAGGTTGGCGAGAACTTTGAATTGATGGCCAATCAGTACCGACTGCTTCAGGCGGAGCTCGAGCTTCAGCAGGAAAAGACAGATAAGCTGCAGGAAGAACACAGCCTGCTACAGGATGAATACGGCAAGCTACAAACGGAGTATAACGAATGGATCGAGCTTATTGAGCAGGATCAAAGCTGATTGCTGTTGCAGAACAGACTAAAAAAATCCCCTCACAGACCGAAAGGCAGGAACATGAAGGCAATCGTTCCTTTTGACGGAGCTGGAGGGGATTTGCTGTGTTGCTAGGCAAGGAGACTATTCGTCCACAATGACTTTGGCGAGCATGGCCGTATGTCCCGCGCCGCACATGACGGAGCAGGTCATTTCGAAAGTGCCGGCTTTTTCGGGCGTAACGACCATGGATTTATGTTTGTTGTCGAGCTGTAATTCAAGGGCGGGAATCAATACGCCGTGGGTACCTTGCTCGTTGTCGAGCGAAATTTTTACGGGAACTCCCTTTTTAAGATGATATTCTTGTTTATCAAACGCAAAGTTCTTCGCTTTGATGACTAATTCTTCGCTAGGGGCAACGCCCGTGTCGCTGACACCGCTGCTTGCAGTCGAAGCGTCTTCCTTTGCTGCCCCACAAGCGGAAAGTACCAGAAGAAGCATGCAGGAGAGAACAAAAGCTAGGGTCTTCTTCAATGTGATCCTCCTCAAACCTTAATTTTTTGTGACAATTCTAGTAGTCATCATACCCCAAAAATGGAATTCCGGAACATAACTGTTTTGAATAATTGGTGAACTTGCCGGGTAACGTTCAACCAAACCAGTCATAACAGGGGGATATTTCAAATTCCTTACAGATCTAATGATGTATTTGTTTTTCCATTAAGATATAATTATAATCACAGTTTATATTGATTGTTGTCATTTAAATTTATTCTTTCCTAGAGTAGGGGATTGACTTTTCAATGGACAGGAAAAATGTTATTTTGGAGGACCGGTGGCACCGTAAAATTCTAAATGCCTACTGGATCGTCATGCTAATGTTCCTTACGGCACAAGCCGTTTTTTTGCTGTCGGGCGGAGTCTTTCCTGATACAGTAGGAAAGGATGCAAGCTCATGGACCCGACTGGCAGGATCCAATGGTTGTACCATGCTGATTCTGGTTGCAACTGAAGTGTGGTTGAGATATTGGCCGAAGCATCATAAAAAAGCTATTGTGGGTTGCGGTTTTTTGTTGTCTTACATGTTCTATTTTATTATAGAACCGTCAGCAGACGGTGCACAAATGGCCCTGCTGCTTCCTGTGTTGATTTCTATTGTTTATTTTGATCGGAAGATGCTGTACGGATTCGGTGCGTTTACGATTCTGAGCTATGGATTTTTATATTTTCTGATGGAGCGTCCATGGTATCACAAGCCTATTCAGGAATTTATTCAAATAGAAAGTGTATTTATAGTTAGTCTGATTATCGGACGTACTATTTTGGTCAGGGTAAAGGAATTTATTAGTTATCTGAAGTCTGTAATGAAATCCGAGCAGCAGCTGCTTGTGGAGAAAACCATATCGGACAAGCTCCTGAAGATGGATGCTTTGACCGGACTCTATAACCATAAAACATTTCATGAATACCTTGATGCTCTGCTGGAGCACTCAGAAAAATATCATCTGCCTCTGCAGCTGGCGATAATTGATATCGATGGCTTTAAAAAGGTAAACGATACATATGGACATTGGGTGGGAGATCTGGTGCTCAAGCAAGTGGCCTCTACCATTACTTTGATTATGATGCCGAATGATTTTGCCTCACGTTATGGCGGAGAAGAATTCGCGGTTATTTTTGCAGATAAAACTTTGGCGGAAGCACAGTCGATAACAGAAGAGCTGCGTAAGGGGATTTCCATTGTAGAACATTCGAATATGAAAGGCAGGCCGGTTACGGTAAGCATCGGTTTATGTGATTACCAGCCTGGAGATGATAAGGAATCCCTTTTCCGCAAGGCGGACAGCGCTCTTTATCAAGCAAAGCGAACAGGAAAAAATAAAGTGGTGACAGCTTCTGATTCGATACTTTCGGACTCGCTTGAGGGCAAGGTTGCTTCTATCTGATCCATGACAGGCTAACCATGAAAACCCCCTGTTCCGTGGGAACAGGGGGTTTTTGGAGCGGATATCAGCTTCGTTAGATGGTGATACCCATTCCATACAGCCGGGCTGGTTATTTATGGTCTTTGGCTGCATTGAAAGGAGTTACCGGAATGAACAGGTCGATGATCCCGATAACGAGGGCAGCGAGAACGGCACCTAGGATGGTGACGCTAACGCCTCCAACGATAAACTGGGCGATGTATATGACCACTGCACTTACGATAAAGCCGACAATGCCTCGACCGAATGGTGATACCCTTTTTCCGAAGATTCCTTCCACAACCCAACCGAGCAAAGCAATGACCAGAGCCAACAGTAAAGCGCTCCAGAATCCGCCCACGGAGAATTGCGGAACGATCCAGCCGACAATCATAAGCACGATCGCGGAAACGATAAATCGTACAACATGCCCTAGAAAATGCATGCAATTGGCCTCCTTTTGTGTAAAAGATACGTTGATAAATCATTTCACAATGCGTCGCTACATTCATTATGGAATGATTCTAATATCATGTCATAATGCGCCCGCTTTTATCATTATGAAATGATTCTATATGCAAGGTTTATTGTATTCAAATCGTGAAATCTTATGTATCAGAATGATGGATTTTGCTGGAATTTGATAAGACTGGCTTTCGTAAATAGCGAAGCCACAGAAGTTTCGTATATAATAAAGGCAATGTATGAGAGGAGTAGTGAAATTCTTGGACGATAAGATTTTGCATACGCTGGAATACCGCAAGATTTTAAATAAATGTGTCAGTTATGCCCAAACTTCCATGGGTAAACAAATAACGGAAAGTCTGAAACCTGATACGGATCTAGAATCGGTAAAATTGCTGCTGCAGGCAACCGATGAAGCTTATACTGTGGATCGGCTGAAGGGAACGCCTTCCTTCGGTGGGATCAGTGATATATCAGCTGCCTTGAAACGGGCAAAGATTGGCGGCACATTAAACCCTCATGAATTGCTGGCAGTTGGTAACACGACGAATGGGTCAAGACGTATTAAACGTTTTATTACCCAAATGAATGAAGATGAGCCACTAAAGCTGCTTATAGACATCAGCGAAAATATATCGGAACAAAAAGCGCTTGAGGATGCCATTAAAGCATGTATATCGGATGAAGCTGAGGTGCTCGATTCGGCGAGCCCTGGTCTTGCTCAAGTCCGGCGTGAGCTGCACTCCGGTGAAGTGCGTATTCGTGAAAAGCTTGACAACATGATTCGCTCATCCTCTGTGGCCAAAATGCTGCAGGATCAGCTTGTAACCATTCGTGGCGACCGGTTCGTTATTCCTGTAAAGGCAGAGTACCGTTCTTATTTTGGCGGAATTGTGCATGACCAGTCCGGCTCCGGCGCAACCTTGTTTATCGAGCCTGAATCCATTGTGGCCATGAATAACAAGCTGCGCGAGACCCGGATGAAGGAAGAACGCGAAATTGAAATTATTTTGCAGAAGCTGACGGCATTAGTTGGCGACGAGGCTGATCTGATTGTATTTGATCTGGATCTTGTGGGACAGCTTGACTTTATATTTGCCAAAGCCCGTTTGGCTCATGTGATGAAAGCAACAATGCCAAGAATGAATGACCGCGGATATTTAAAGCTGCGTAAGGGGCGGCATCCCCTCATTGAGATGGACAAGGTTGTTCCGATCGATGTGGAGCTTGGAAATTCGTATACTTCTATTATCGTAACAGGTCCAAATACAGGTGGTAAAACGGTAACGCTGAAGACAATCGGTCTGCTGAGCTTAATGGCGATGTCAGGATTGTTTGTACCGGCCGAAGAAGGCAGCCAGCTCTGTGTATTTGATGCCATTTATGCCGATATTGGGGATGAGCAAAGTATCGAGCAGAGCTTGAGTACATTCTCCAGCCATATGACCAACATCATCCGTATTCTGAAAAATATGACGCCTAAAAGCCTTGTTCTTCTGGATGAGGTTGGTGCAGGTACGGATCCTGCTGAAGGTTCCGCGCTTGCCATCTCTATTCTGGAGCATATTCATCAGACAGGCTGCCGCATGATCGCTACGACCCATTACAGTGAGCTGAAGGCCTATGCTTATGAGCGGAAAGCGGTCATTAATGCAAGCATGGAGTTTGACGTCAATACCTTAAGCCCCACTTACCGGCTGCTTGTAGGGGTACCAGGCCGAAGCAATGCGTTCGCGATTGCCGAGCGGCTCGGATTGCCGAACCAAATCCTGGATTATGCGCGCGGAGAAGTCAATGAAGAGGATCAGCGCGTTGAGCATATGATTGCTTCCCTCGAAGAAAACCGCCTGGGTGCTGAAGTGGAGCGCGGGCAGGCGGAAAAACTGCGTCAAGAAATGGAACAACTGCGCACCCGGCACCAGCAGGAGCTGGAGAAACTCGAGCAGCAGCGAGAGCGTATGATTGAAAAGGCATCGGCAGAGGCGAAAGAGGTCATTGCCAAAGCGAAGCGTGAAGCTGAGGAGATCATCAGTGACCTACGGCAGCTGGCAAAAGAAGAAGGAGCTTCCGTCAAGGAGCATAAGCTGATTGCTGCGCGCAGAATGCTGGATGAAGCCGAGCCGCAGCAGCGAAAGAAAACACCTGCACGGAACAAGGCCAAGACGCCTCGCAAGATTGAAGCAGGGGATGAAGTCATGGTCTACAGCCTGAACCAGAAAGGTAATGTTGTAGAGCTCGCAGGCTCGAAGGAAGCAGTCGTGCAGCTAGGCATTATGAAAATGAAGGTCAGACTGGATGATCTGGAACTCGTCCAATCTCATGAAGCTATAGCCAAGCAAGAACAGAAGCAGGCTACGATCGTGAAACGTACACGAGACGAGAACATCCGGAGTGAACTGGATTTGCGCGGAGCGAATTTGGAGGAAGCATTAATTGAGGTGGATCGCTTTATAGACGAAGCCTTCCTTGGCAATTTAGGCCAGGTATATTTGATCCACGGAAAAGGAACAGGCATACTCCGAAACGGTATTACAGATTACCTTCGTAAGCATAAGCATATAAAAAGCTTCCGTCTAGGCAATTATGGCGAAGGCGGCACAGGTGTAACCGTAGCAGAACTGAAGTAAAGCTGCGAATATGCTCAGGGCAGATATGAAGGGGGCAGGAACATGAAGAATTGGGTTGATCAGCTGCTGGCTCATCCCCTGGGAACGCTGATCGGTTATTTCTCGGTGGCCATATTGGGCTTGATTGTATTTTTGTACCTGTTTGAGCTCGTGGCCAGGTATAATTGCTGGAATGAGATCGGCCGCGGAAACGTCGCGGCTTCTCTGGCTACCGGCGGCAAAATTTTCGCCATTTGCAATGTGCTCAGGTATAGTATAGAGGCGAAAACCTCCATTTACGACACGATGAAATGGGCATTTTTCGGCTTTATTCTTCTTTTTGCGGCGTATGTACTGTTTGAGTTTTTAACTCCAGTCTTTTCGGTTGATGAGGAAATTCGGAAGGATAACCGGGCGGTAGGGATCATCTCCCTGCTGATTTCCGTATCGCTGTCCTATGTCATAGGAGCTTGTATTTTTTAGGAATATCATTGAGCTCGTTTTTTCTGGGAGGAAGGCATGAAAAATCTGACGAGAATTCTGTTTGTCGTAGCTGTAATCTTTTTTGCAGTCGGCATCGTTTATTTAATGAAACATTGAGGAGATGAATGGCAATGGAAACGACCGTTTGCCCATGGTGCCAGACAGAGATTGTCTGGGATGAAGAAATTGGACCTGAAGAGAATTGCCCTTACTGTCACAATGAGCTGAAGGGATACCGCACCTTGAGTGTTCAAATCGGTGACGAGGAAGATGAAGAGGGCATGGAAGAAAGCATGGATTGGGAAGAAGATGCCGAAGAAGGAGATGAGTCTTCATCATTCTGGGCACAAGAGGATATGCAGCACCAGCTTCCGCCATCCATCCGAACACTGGATAAATTTGAAGAAAGCCATGACCTGATGAATTATGAAGAGAGCGTGGAAAAGATTTTGGATGAACAGGAAGAGGTTCCCGAATGTCCAAAATGCCGCGACTTCATGGTTCTTGCAGGAGCGCAGGAAATCTCGGGTCAAGGCTTTGTCCCAACTCAGTTCAGCGCCCTTAAAGCGCCGGTTATTCAGCCTCCTTTCCGTGTCAATGTGTATATCTGCACAGGTTGTTTTCATGTGGAAACCAATTTGATGGAAGAAGACCGTTTGCGTATGGTCGATCATCTGAGCCGTCAAAAATCCTGAGCAGATGTAACGGGAATTAAGCTGCCTAAAAATGATATCCCTTACTTTGGGGCATGTTAAGACAGAACATGTTCGGTAAGCAAGGGGGGACTTATGAAAACGACGGCACATTTGGACCGCCAATCGCAGCTGCTGCTGGCTGTTAATGGGTTGATTGTTCTGGCGGGGGCCCTTTCCGGTACCTTTTTGAATGTGTACTTATGGAAAAGCAAACAGGACTATACCATGATCGGCTGGTTTACGGTAGCCCAACAGGTTGCCGTAGGACTTACTTTTTGGCTGGGTGGCAAGTGGGTAAAGGAATACAACAAAATGAACACCTTGCGTGCAGGGATTGTTCTCTCGGGATTGTTTTATTTACTTGTATTATGGGTCGGTTCGGATGTGGTTCGCTTTATTTGGCCGCTGGGGATATTACTCGGCATATCGATCGGTCTGTTTTGGGTCGCGTTCAATGTCGTTTATTTTGAAGTGACAGACCGTGAGAACCGTGATTTATTTAATGGCTGGGTAGGCCTGCTGGGCTCATTCACCGGAATTGTGGGTCCATGGTTCTCAGGAACCTTGATCACATGGTTGAAGGGTGACAAGGGGTACAGGCTCATATTTACGATCTCATTGGTCATTTATGCGATATGTGTGGTATTCAGCTTTTTTCTTAAAAAAAGGGAGAAAGGCAGCAGCTATCACTGGATGGAACCAATCACGCAGCTGCGGAGCAAGGGGAGCCCATGGCGTCTTATGTCTCTAGGGCTTGTGGCGCAAGGGATTCGTGAAGGGGTATTTGCTTTTCTGATCGGTCTGTTGGTGTTTGTCGCTACCAAGCAAGAGGCTAGACTAGGGCAATTTACGCTGATCACATCCGCCATATCACTGCTGACTTACTGGTTAGCAGGAAAATGGTACAAACCTAAATTCAGAAGCCCGGGAATGCTTGTCGGTGCATTGCTTTTGTGGATTGTGATCATTCCGTTGCTCTGGAAAACAACCTATGGAACACTGCTTATTCTCGGGATCGGTTCTTCGTTGTTTATGCCGCTATATATTTTGCCAATGATCTCATCCGGCTTTGATCTGATGGGAACCAGCGATGAAACTGTGGATAAGCGCGTCGAGCTTGTCGTGCTGAGGGAGCTTAGCTTGATGGTTGGGCGTTTGGCAGGCACCTTCATTTTTATTATCGTATTAATGGTAAGCAAAACACCTCTGACGATTACGATACTCATGCTGATCCTTGGAGCATCGCCGATTTTAAGCTGGGTTTTCATAAGAAAACTACTGCAGAGCGGACGATCAGCATAAGCTTGGCCGGCAACCATTTTAAATAACGGGAAATATGAACCCTCAGGGTGGCACTTTAAAGTGGCCCTGAGGGTTTTTTTGTGCTGCCGAATAAGGGGCATTGATATCATGTTGTTCATATTTTTCATATTTAAGGTTTATGTAAGGTTTGCATTAAAATGCTGTAAGGTACAGACGTTATGATTACATCTGTGTTCGTTAATACATGCCATTTAAGGAGATTCTCATATGAAAAACATTTTGCAAGCAATCAACGTTAACAAAACATTTGGTACAAGAGGAAATATATATACGGCTCTGCAGCATATTAACCTGCAAATTCAGGAAGGCGAGTTTGTAGGCATCATGGGCCCATCCGGGGCGGGGAAATCCACGCTACTAAACATATTTTCAACCATTGATACACCAACATCCGGTGAGATCACAATCGACGGTCAAAATATTGTAACTATGAGTGAAGAGAAGCTGTCGGATTTCCGCAGGAATAAGCTGGGTTTTATATTTCAGGATTATAACCTGCTTGATACATTGACGGTCAAAGAGAATATTCTGCTCCCGCTTGCCTTGTCCAAAGTGCCACCTGCAGAAATCGAGGCTCGGGTAAACGAAATCGCCGACACGTTTGGTATTCGTCAAATCCTTGATAAATACCCGTACCATATCTCGGGTGGCCAAAAGCAACGGGCAGCGGCTTCAAGGGCGATTGTCGCCAATCCCAGTCTGATCCTGGCAGACGAGCCGACCGGTGCACTTGATTCGAAATCGGCAACTAGCCTGCTGGAGAGTCTGAGCAAGCTCAATGACTCTAACCAATCGACTATTATGATGGTTACTCATGATGCGTATGCCGCCAGTTACTGCAAACGTGTCATCTTTATCAACGATGGTCAGCTCTTCAAGGAGCTGCATAAGCAGCATTTGACGCGGAAAGAGTTCTTTCAGCAGATCCTAGAGGTTCTGGCGTCACTCGGAGGTGGGCAGCATGACGCTGTTTAGTATTGCCGGGAAGAATATCCGGAAGAATTTTACTAACTATTTCCTTTATTTTGCATCCATGATCTTTAGTATTGTGATCTACTTCACCTTTGTTTCACTGAAGTATGACAGCACCATCCAATCAGCATCGGACGGATCGCCTAAAATCAGCTCAGCCTTTAGCGGCGCTGCCGTTGTGCTTATTATTTTCGTTGCGATTTTCATCTGGTACTCGAATTCCTTTTTTACACGAAAGCGCAAGAAAGAGGTCGGACTGTATTCCCTGCTGGGGGTTCGGAAAAAGCAGATCGGACGCATGTTATTTTATGAAAATTTCCTGATGGGCGTACTTGCGCTTATTGTGGGGATTGCTCTTGGCTCCCTGCTAAGCCGGTTTTTCGTATCGATCCTGATGAAGGTAATGGGGTACGATGCCATAAGCCATTTCTCTATTTCTGCGGCAGCGATCGTGAACACTTTCCTTGTATTCATGGTCATTACACTCATAACTTCGCTTCAGGGCTACCGGCTGATCTACCGTTTCAAATTAATTGAACTCTTCCATGCAGACCAGCAGCATGAGAAGGAGCCGAAGGCTTCCTTGCTGACCGCCTTATTATCTCTGGTTTTCGTAGGCCTAGGTTACTGGCTGGCTCTGCAAAATCTTATGAATTCGAAAGCATGGGCGGCACTTGGTTTGATGATCACACCGCTCGTTATTCTGATCACCGTGATTCTTGGTACGTATTTGCTGTTCAATACGTTAACAGTGACTCTACTGAAGCTGTCCAGAAAAAACAAGAAAAGTTATTGGAAAGGTCTCAATATCATCGGGACCTCCCAGCTTTTGTACCGGATTAAAGGCAATGCACGTACGTTAACGATCATCGCCGTACTAAGTGCAACGACACTAACCGCTGTTGGAACAGCCTACAGCTTGTATTACAGCAACCGAAACGCTGTCTCACAGGTCAACCCGAACAGCATGATGTTTATTAATACAGATCGTAAGGCAGCGAGCCAAGCCGATAAAGTCATCCAGGATTCTCCGGATCACAAGGTTCTTTACCATGCTTCGCTTCATCTGCTTGGGGTAGATGCCAACACTTCCGGACTGGATCAAAACAGCAGCTCGGATGAACAAACCTTCACCGTCCTGTCCAATCATGACTTCAACGAACTGGCTAAGCTCCAGGGAAAGGATGATTCATTGAGCCTACAGGCGGACGAAGCCGCTGCACTGGATCCCGTGTATATCGAAGGGATTTCACCACAGTATGTAGGTTCGGCGATTACGCTAAGCGGAAACCCGGTCCATGAAAAGATCAAGTTTAAGGAACTGAAAAAATACAGTGTTCTGAACCAAGGCACCGTATATTCCACCATTGTTGTTAGTGATGAACTGTTTGCCAAACTGAAGCCCAAGTCCCAAATGATGGCCATTGAGGCTTACGGAATCACACATCAGGACAAAGCCAAGCAATTAACGAAGGAGCTGAAAGGCATTTTACCCGAGAAAGCTGAATTCTCAAGCTTTTACGGTGATTACGCCCGGGGGATGGAATCATCCGGATTGATGATTTTTATGGGCGGATTCCTTGGACTTGTCTTTCTGGCTGCGACAGGCAGCATCATATACTTTAAACAGTTAACCGAAGCCAATTCCGATAAAGAGAGATATCAGATTTTATATAAGATCGGCGTGAAGAAAAGAGAAATCCGTAAAACGGTTGCTAAGCAGGTTCTATTTATCTTTGCACTGCCTCTGATAGCCGGGATCGCCCACTGCGCGGTAGCCTTATCTGCACTATCCAGACTGATGCAAACGAACCTGGTCATCCCGGTGGTTGTTTGCATGGGAATCTACACTTGCATTTATCTGATCTATTACTTCATAACCGTGAATGCTTACTACAAAATCGTAACGAATACAAAATAACTTAAACATAAGGAGTAGAACGATGAAACAAGGACTTATTGTTGGTGTCGTAATCTTAGTTATTCTTATCGGAGGTGTTGTATTCATACAAAATGTGAATCTCAACCGTTTAGGCGCGGATCAATATTATGTACAAATTCAGGACGGCAAGAAAATGGAAGACAAAACGAATGACGGCAAAAAGTATATCTACTACGAATACACTCTGGAAGGGTTCGACAAAAACGGGAAGGAAAAGACCGTAACCTTTACAGCAAACAAGGAGCTGCGCAAGGAAGCGTACCTGAGTGTTTACATGAAGGGCGATAAAGCGGGTTCCTACCAAGAGGTGCAAACAAGCGAACTGCCGGACCAAGCGAAGCAGAAGCTGGAAGAGCTAGGGAAGTAGTGCGGCCTGTCATCACGGTGTAACCAGCGATCGGAAACCGGCATCGCAGCGGAAGTAAGAGGAAGTTTGTTGAGTTGAATTACATGGCAAAGGGAGAGAACCAAATGAACAATCTGAAATGGACATCCATATCCAAAAAAGCAATGACATACTCGCTGGCATTCACGCTGGCAGCTTGTCCTATGGTAGCTGGCACAGGACATGCACTGGCGGCAGATCCATTCTCTGCTTCCCAGCAGTCTGCAGACAGCGCCGAGACGCATACGCCAATTCAATATCGGATCAATGCTCGCCTGGACGAGAAAAATATGCATATTCAGGGAAGCGAAACGGTCACGTACCGCAACACCTCGAGCGACACGCTTAGGGAGTTGGTGTTCCATACCTTTGCCGATGCTAACCGCTCTAAATCTACCCAGGCCAGCATGTTCCAGAGAACCAATGCAGAAATCCTGAAGAACAATCCCGGCCTCAAGCCGGAGGCCTTTCTTGGCGGCATTGATATCCAGGCTGTGAAGGCAGGTGGGCAATCCTTAGCATTCACTAATACCAACCAGGCGCTGACCGTTCAGCTTCTGCAGGGACTAAAGCCCGGTGAAGCGGTAACGCTCCAAGTAGAATTTGATGTAAAAATTCCATATGGCTCCGAACGATTATCCTATTATAAAGACATCATCAACGGCGCTCACTGGTTTCCGGTCATGTCCGTGTATGACGAAACCAAGCATATGTGGGATAAAACGCCTTATAGCACTTCTTTTGAAACCGACTATTACACCTCCTCGGACTTTGAGGTTCACTTTAATGTCCCCGCAGCGTATCAAGTATTGATGCCAGGGACGATCACCACACAGGAAGATAAGGAAGCCGGTCGCAAAATCGTCTCCACGGTAGCCAACAACACGCGGGAATTTGTCTTTTTCGCAAGCCCGAACTATAAAGTAGATAGCGTGACCCGAAATGGCCTGACCGTCGAATACTATTATTTTGACAGCATGCCGAACAAGAAAAAGATCGTTGACGAATACGTGGATCAGGCCTTCAAGGCGATCGAATTCTTCAATGACAAATACGGAAAATATCCGTATCCTGAATTTCGCCTCGCTGAATCGTATGTGGAGGGATTGGCGGTGGAATTTGCCCGCGTGATTCAGATGGGCATGATCGGTAATAACGCGGATCCGGTGCATGATTCGGTATTCGTGCATGAAATCGCTCATCAATGGTTCCATGCCCTGATCGGCAACAACTCGGAGAAGGAATCGTTTCTGGATGAAGGCTTTGCCGACTTCTCAAAAATCTATTTCTCCGAGAAACAAGGCGACATGCTGAACGGGTTCAAAGCGCTCCAGTTTGACGACACTTCCTTCGATGCGCCCATCGCTTCGACCAATCAGGAGGTTGGCGACAATGCCAGTCCTGTCTTTTATGATAAGGGCCGCCAGGCTATTTACCAGCTGTATCGGATGGTTGGCGAAGAGAAATTTGATGCTTTCATGAGAGAATATTTCAAGCGGTATGCATTTAAAAATGCAACGATTGATGGACTCCTCCAAACCATCGGGGATACACTGGGGAAAGAAGCCCGAAATGAGATGGACAAGTCGCTGCATCAGCCGAATTTTGTCCTGAAGCCTGAATACCGCCTGAGCAAGCAAGAAACAGCCGCCTATTTTCATGAGCAGTTCAAAGAGATATACCGTTCTTCTCTCGCACAGATCCCGGAACTTCCGTTCGAGACGATGAGCCGGATTGAGGATAAAGCGCTTCAGGGCGAACCGCTGACCATTGTACTGAGCGACCAGGTGAGTAGCAAGGCGAAAAAGCAGCAGGAGATCATTCTCAATCAGCTGAAAGGAACATTTGAGGTTGCGGGCATTAAGCCTGTCATTATTACGGAGCGTCAGGTATTGAAAAAGAAATTGGAAAAGGAAATTGGAAGCAGTAATCTGATCGTGATCGGCAGCGCTCAAACGAATGGGCTGAT
Organism: Paenibacillus dokdonensis; assembly: GCF_004916975.1. Classification (GTDB taxonomy): domain Bacteria; phylum Bacillota; class Bacilli; order Paenibacillales; family Paenibacillaceae; genus Paenibacillus_AQ; species Paenibacillus_AQ dokdonensis. Next base: position 527,558 of record NZ_STGQ01000001.1, read on the forward strand.
CCAGGCGCTGAAGCCCGGCATCATTCAAAAATCCAAGGATATAGGTTTTGACTGGAAGAGTAGGATGAATAAAAAAGGCGCAGCGGGCGCTTATATCATCAAGCATCCGTTTAACCATAACCGTTTATTGCTCCATTTCTATTGGAACGGGGATACCCTTGCGGACGGAACGGTTGAGCCGTTTGGGAAGCAAGTGCTGAATGCACTCAGTTTTACCACTGATTTCTATCAATATTATGAGATGAATAAGACAGGGAAAGTAACTTCAGATCAGAAGACGGCTAACCCGATGTCCAAATTTTTCGCTGAGGAGTAAACAAGCAGGGCTCGTGTTACGATAAGAGTTTGTATAGTAATTTTGGTGGTGGGGAATCTGAGTATTGTTTATGCTGCTCCGGTTAAGGCAGTTAATCGCGGATGATCACCCACAGTAAGGGGGTTATAGTTTTGACGTTCAATCAAAAGGTACTCATTGTGGATGATGAGGCGGATATTGTGAGACTGCTGCAAACCGTACTCATCAAGGAAGGCATCGAGCAGGTGTACGCAGCCGCTACGGCGGAAGAAGGATGGATCGAGTTTCAGAAGAGGCAGCCCGACATTGTCGTACTGGATATCATGCTTCCGGATGGAGAAGGCTATGATGTATGTAAAAAAATTCGCAGTGTTTCCAATGTTCCTATTTTCTTTTTATCCGCAAAGACAGAAGAGATTGATAAAATTCTAGGCTTTGCCATTGGCGGGGATGACTATATCACGAAGCCTTTTAGCCCAAAAGAGGTGGCTTACCGGATCAAAGCCCGTTTCAGAAGAAATGATATTCCCCAAGGTGGGGAGAAAATGGATCATATCATCAAGGCTGGACCTTTCGAATTGGATGAACAAAAAATCGAGCTGAAAAAGAACGGAAGTATCATTGAATTAAAACCAAAGGAGCTTGGCTTACTCACCCATTTATTGAAGCATCCCAACCAAATCATCAGCAAGGAAAGCTTATATGACCATGTTTGGGGCGAAGAGTTTTTTGGATTTGACAATACGGTGATGGTACATATCCGGAGGCTTAGGGAAAAGATCGAGAGAGACCCTTCAAATCCGCGGTATCTGGTTACGGTGAAGGGACTTGGTTATAAGCTTGCTGTAGAGGATGAGTAATGGATGAAATGGAGGCTAACCGGGAGGTATCTGGTATCCGTTGTAGTTATTGTCGTGATCGTCATTGTCATCAATATCATGGTTATACTGGGATTGTATATCTTGCAAATGGTAAACAAAGATCTCCAGATTCCCAGCCAAGAAACCTCTGCTGATACGATAACACGCTCTTTTCAAAACGACATCGTCATCAATCCGGATGGGATAAGCATTACGGAAAAAGGTAAGAAGGTGCTTGAGGAGAACCAAGCATGGATTCAAGTTTTGGATGAGGACGGCAAGCAGGCGTACGGCTATCTTGTCCCTAAAGGAGCGAAAGTAAAATACACCCCCCTGGACATGATTCAGACGTATAAGTATTTCGAAAAAGAGTTACTTTCGACTGTGTTTGTTGGAGGGAAAATAGCGCAGAATCACCAATACAGTTATTTGGTAGGGTTCAAAAGTCGATATATACAGAGGCAGGTGCTAACCTTCGACTATCGGAAAGTCGGACAGGCACTTAAGATGGGGAGTATAATCCTGATCATTATTGATGGACTCATCGCGCTTTGCATCGGCTACATCTTCAGTAAAATACTGACGAAGCCGATTCATACATTAATTGACGGGATCAAACAGCTGGCCAACAAAAAATACAATAAACATTACAAGCCTGCGGGTGTTTATAAAGATGTTTTTCATAATGTTAATTTATTGTCGGAGGAGCTTAGGGCCGGCGAAATGGAAAGAAAGAAGCTGGACCGGATGAAGGAAGAATGGATCGGCAATATATCGCATGATATTAAAACACCATTAGCTTCGATTCAGGGTTATGCAGAAATGATGAAGGATAAGGATTATCATTTCTCTATCGATGAAATGAGGGACTATGCTGAGATTATTGAACGCAAGTCACTGTATTTGACGGATTTGATCGAAGACTTGAACCTGTCCACCCGTTTGAAAAACAAAGAAATGATGCTCAATAAAAAGAATGTAAACCTTGTGAGTCTGGTCCGGAATGCTGTCATCGACACGCTGAATGACTCCCGTTATGCCAACCGGAACATTGACTTTCAATGCAGCGATGAGATCATTAGAATGGATGTGGATGAACTCCTGATCCGTAGAGCGGTCAGTAATTTGATCTATAATGCGATCGTTCATAATGACGAAGCTGTTGTTATTAAAGTCAGTGTGGTGAAGAGCGGGCACATCGTCTATGTGCGTGTCGTGGATAGCGGGAAGGGAATCAGACAGGAAGAGCTTGCACGAATCTTTGACCGTTATTACAGAGGCACCAACACTGGTGAGGTGCATAAGGGATCAGGACTCGGCATGGCCATTACGCATGATATTATCGAGGCCCATGGTGGAGAGATTACAGTCCACAGCGAGCTGAGTCAAGGAACAGAAATTGAAATACGGCTTTCAATATCACAAAAGGGCAATGTCAGCGGATGACATTGCCTTTTTGCTTGGGTTATATCAAAGTCAGCGGCTTGTGAGGCGATGGTTTGCTGGTCCGCTGCAAAGAGAACATCTCCAGCTCAGGCCGATCTTTTCCGGTCAGCACATCACTCAAAATATCCGCAGCAATCATACAGTATACCGTCCCGTTTCCGCCGTACGCCTCGATAAAATAGCTGTTTGGGTAACCTGGATGTGTGCCGATCATCGGCAGTCCATCATGTGTTGAGCCGAAGATAGAGGCCCAGGCGTAGTCAGCCTTAAGTTCCTTATAACGGGGAAACAGCGTTCTTACCTCGTCCAGCAGAGCCTCGCTTTTATGCAGAGCGCGGCCATCACGCTCCTCGGGAGCTGGAGGATGCTCGTCCAGTCCACCCACAACGATACGATTATCCGGTGTAGTTCGCATATACAAATAAGGCCTGGCTGTTTCCCAGATCATGCAGCGCTCATGCCAGTCGGAAAGATCCTCTACAGGGTTGGTAAGTACGGCATAGGATACCTTAAGCACAGCATTTCTGTCCTTTTTGATTTCCTGGGTTTCATACCCCGTCGTATAAATGACCTTTTTGGCACAGATCTTATGGGTTTGGGTATGGCATGTAACGCCGTTCTCATCATAATCAAAGTGAACGGCTTCTGTATGCTCGAATACATGTGCTCCATGCCGGGCAGCCGCTTCAACCAACGCATGTACCATTCGAAACGGATTAACCTCTGCATCTCCGTGGGTATAAAGCGCTGCAGGCTTCGAAAAAGGCATATATTGTTCAATCTTGGCCTGATCCCAGTAATCAACATGAAACCCGTATTTTCTGAAATTCTCATACTCCTCCTGCAGCATAGCCACATCATCTTCATGACTGGCATAGTAGAAGCTGCTGCGGGGGATGAGATGAGGATCCGTATATAAACGGCTGCCTGTATCAATCAGCTTTTGCATTGCGCGTTCACACAGCTTGTAAAAAGCAACACCGATCTCTTCGCCGAATGTGTTCATAATGGAGGTGAGCGTTTTGTCATTGGAAAACTGCAGTAGGCCTGTATTCGCTGAAGAGCTGCCGCCTCCAATGCTTCTTTTGTCGATCATTACCGTGTTCAGTTTCCGATGGGTTAGTTCATAGCTCAAAATTGCTCCGCTCATGCCGCCGCCAACGACGAGAACATCGCAGTCCAGATCTTGGTTCAGTGAAGGGTATTCAGGAACGGGGTTCAGCGTATGGGGCCAAGCCAGTTTTCCACTATTCAAGATCATCGTACTTCGCTCCTTTTCTTCATTCATCTTCAGTATTTGCTATTTAAAAGCTGTTTATTGGTAGGCACATAGAAAAAAAAGCCCGGGACATAATATGGATGAGTTAAATATCCCCAAGAAGGAGGCAAACATATATGCAATCCGGTCAAATGCAGGCAATTACGGGCAAAGAGCTCGAGTATATTGTCGATTCGATTTCCAATGAAGATTTGCTGATTAAGCAGTGTGCGGCAACGGCTGCAACCAGTCAAAATCCAGCCATCCAGCAGGCATGCCAGCAATATATCCGTTCTATGGACCATCATCTGGAGATGCTGGTTCAGGCTCTGCAGCAGCATCAGTCGCTGGCTCCGAACCAGCCTCAACAATAATCCATTACGGGAGGTACGCGTAAATCATGTATTATCAAAATCAAAATCAAAATAACTCTGCATTCATGCAGGATGAAGACCTGCTATATACCATCCTCGCGGATTTGAAACGAACCGTCAGAGAATATACGACAGCTACCACGGAATCATCCTGTCCGACAGTACGCCAATTATTTACACAATTGACCAACGATACGCTACGGATGCAAGGGGAGCTCTATAATTTAATGAAGCAGATGAACATGTACTCTACTTCTTCCAAGGCGCTGCGCCAGGACGTGGACAAGCAGATCCAGGATGCGCGTAATACGCAGCAAAAGGCAAGGCAGTTTGTCCAACAAAAAACGGGGGGCATGGGTCAATACGCCCAAACTCCAAATGTCCCGCTTCATCAGCCAAATATTCACAATCCGTACTATATGTAACCGCCGTTCTGCGGGCAGCCCAAAAAGCAAAATAGCTATAATATATGTAACCCTCAGGTACCTGCGGTGAAGCATGGCACTTTTTAACCGTCTCTATTTCGGCCCACGCCGTAGAGACGGTTTTTCTTTGCATGCTTCATAAAGTATTGTAATATTAGTATTAATCTCTTTCCCGGGTGTGACATGATCTGTAAGCAACCCGTGAAATGAATGCTGGAGGATACTGTATGAAAGCACTGACTGAATTGAAATTAAAGGTTCTCGACCTGTTGAATGAAGACGCGAGACGGTCTCCCCAACTTCTCTCAACGCTGATTGGTGTTGAGGAGGAAGCGGTAAAAGAGGCGATTGCCGAGCTTGAGGCGGACCATGTCATTGTAAAATACGCGGCCGTGGTCAACTGGAGCAAGATCGAAGAAGAAACGGTTACAGCGCTCATTGAGGTGCAGATTACCCCAGAACGCGGCCGCGGTTTTGAAGGAATTGCCGAACGCATTTATTTGTATCCACAGGTCAAATCCGTATATTTGATGTCCGGAGCATATGATCTGCTGGTCGAAGTAGAAGGCCGTAATTTGCGGGAAGTAGCGAACTTTGTTTCCGAGAAGCTTTCCCCGATTGATTCTGTGCTGTCCACGAAAACAAACTTTATTTTGAAAAAATATAAACAAGACGGAATTATTTTTGAAGACCGTGAAGAAGATAACCGTCTCATGGTCTCACCGTAAAGGAAGATGTTGTCATGATCGTGAATGAAGATACCAAACAGCAGCAAGTCAAATCGATGAATTCTTATCTTGCCCCACTCGTCAGGGATATCCCTCCATCCGGGATCCGCAAATTTTTTGATCTGGCCAATGGCAGCAAGGATATCATTACACTCGGGGTAGGTGAGCCCGATTTCACGACTCCTTGGCATGTGAGGGAGGCCTGTGTATATTCCCTGGAACGGGGAGTAACCGCCTATACCTCGAATGCCGGAATGATTGAACTTCGTGAAGCTATCTCGCAATATTTGCATGAAAGCTTTGAGGTTGGATATGATCCGCAGAATCAGATTATCGTAACGGTCGGCGGCAGTGAGGCTATTGATCTTGCGCTGCGCGCACTCATAGAGCCAGGCGACGAAATCTTGATTCCTGAGCCTTGCTACGTATCCTATTCTCCGATCACTTCGATTGGCGGCGGGGTGCCTGTAGGCATTGAAACCTATGCAGAGGATAATTTTAAGCTGACAGCGGAAGCGCTTGAAGCTCAAATTACACCGAAATCCAAAGTGCTAATTCTCTGTTATCCAAGTAATCCGACTGGCGCGACTATGACCTATGAAGATTGGCTCCCCATTGCCAAGGTAGTGGAAAAGCATGATCTGATCGTCATCTCCGATGAAATCTACGCAGAACTGACCTATAACCAAAAGCATGTCAGCTTTGCGGCGATTCCTGGCATGATGGATCGTACCGTTCTGGTCAGCGGATTCTCCAAAGCATTCGCTATGACCGGCTGGCGGATGGGATATGTATGTGCCCATCCAGATATCATTGCCGCGATGCTCAAAATTCACCAGTATACTGTAATGTGTGCGCCGGTGATGGGGCAGGTTGCCGCACTGGAGGCACTGAAGAACGGTATGGGGGAGAAGGACCGTATGGTTGAATCCTATAACCAGCGCAGACGGCTGATCGTTCAAGGGTTCCAGGATATCGGACTTCAATGCCACGAGCCTCAGGGAGCATTTTATGCTTTCCCAAGTATTGTTTCAACAGGACTCAGCTCGGATGAATTTGCCCAGAGGCTGCTGCTTGAAGCCAAGGTGGCCGCTGTACCGGGTACGGCTTTCGGAGCAGGGGGCGAAGGATTTTTACGTTGTTCCTATGCGACTTCCGTTGCCCAATTAACTGAAGCTCTGGATCGGATCGGAACATTTCTTCACAAGCTTAAACAGGAATCATGATTTAAGAATGAACTGGAGCCTATTAAGAGCTCCAGTTTATTCATTCTTTATAACGTTTTAATCTGTTTTTTGTATAATTTAACAAAAAATTCACTTTATTTTATGGATTTGTATGTTATAATTTTGCTTTAGGAGCAAGAAAAGACTTACCAGGGAGGGATTACCTTTGTTTTGTGCTGAATATGATATGCCCTCATATCGCGGTGACTACACTGCCGAAGGCGATCAACGCGGTGATTGGTCAACCAAAACGACGGATTCTATCAAGAATATATCCTTGGAAGATGAAATTCTGATGCTTCGCAAAAAGATGGAACAGATATTTTTGCAGGAACAATCCTTCACTTCGGAAATCGTCATTGAAATTAGCAGCTTGCTGGATTTGAAGATTAATGAATATATGAAATTATGTCCTAAGAAGAGTAAAGCTTAAATACATATAGGGTTACAATCCCCCCGGTTTGGCAGTAAGCAAAGAGTTCATGTGATGAATTCGGCACTGCTGGCCGGTGGGGATTTTTGTGTTCATCCACATTTGGTTTGGGGATAAGTTTCATGATACAATATTAATCTGTCTCAAAAATAAGAAAGAGCAAATATATATACAAATACAACCCGGAGGGATTGGCCATGGTAAAGTATCAAGATATTATCCCCTATATGGATCAAGTTCGAGCACAATTCATGCAAGTATTGAACGCCTTCGGACCGGAAGAAAAGCAATTACGCGAGAAGCCGGAGGGCTGGAGTGTAACAGAAGTGGTTGAGCATCTCGGAAAGCTTGAAGGTGTCATTCAATATCAAATCAAGCAATTGTTGGCTAAGGAACCGGTTCTTCCTTCTGAGCCGCTGGATGAGAAGAAGACGGATGTCATGGATATCGTGAAAGCAGCGGCATTATTGGTGTAAAGATCGAAGCCCCTACTCCAACCCGCCCGAGCGGAACACTCAGTTATGAGGATGCTATTGAAAAGCTGAATGAGGTACGCTCAGCAACAAAAGCACTGATTCCTAAACTGGCCGAGCGGAATACAGATGAGCTTCTTTATCCCCACCCGTTCGGTTTTGAATTGAACGCATCGCAGTGGGCGCATTTTATCGCGATTCATGAGACAACTCATATCCGTCAGCTCCAGCGCATACGTGAGGCAAACCAGTAATTTTGCAGCAATACGATATATAATAACAGAGTCCGGATGCAATCGATCCGGGCTCTTCTTTTTTGTCTCTGCCAGGTGTGATATATTGAACCTATTGGAGAAAAGAGGGGGAGCAGAGATTGAAGGCATACGGTAAATTGATGCTGGTTATACTTGCTGTTTTTATGCTTGCAGGTTGTGGGAAAGATGACAAACCAGGTGTTTCGGTATTCATGATTGATCAGAATTCCGACCCAACGGAGGTGTCTGAGCAGCTGCAGAAGACTCTTCAGGATAAACTCGGTCCTGACATCAAGGTTGAAGTGGTTGCAAGTCCTTTGTATAATCCGCAGAAGCTGATGGTTGAATATGCTGCGGGCGGACATGATATTATGATTTTGCCTGAAGATGACATGAAAAATTATGGTAAACTTGGCGGCCATGTCGCACTGGATGACCATTTCGATGCCAAAAAGTATCCGGAAGGCGTTTTTGCTAGCCAGGAAGAAAAGGACGATAAGACCATCGATAATACAAAGCATCTGTATGGCATCCCCGTAAAACAATTGAAAGTTTTTCAGGATTTGAAATATACGCCTGAAAAACTGTATGTCACCATTCCTGTCTCTTCAAAACATGTGGACGACGCATTGAAGGCAATTCAGGCTATGACGGAATAAATAACGGTATCTTTTGCATAGGGGGTTCTGAAAAATGAAAGTGTATACAAGAACAGGCGATGAAGGCCAGACATCCGTAATTGGCGGATGTGTATCCAAGGATGATCAGCAGGTAGAGACCTATGGCACGATCGATGAGCTGAACAGCTATGTCGGACAGGCTGTCAGTCTTATGGAGGGGGAAACGTTCGAAGATTTGCGCCAGAATCTGCTGGAGATACAGCATGAATTATTTGATTGCGGATCGGATCTTGCCTTTGTTAAATTAAGTGAAAGCAAATATAAGGTAAGCGCTGAAATGGTGGAGCGACTGGAACAATGGTTGGATGCTTATGAGGAAGAGAATCCGGAGCTGGAACGTTTTATTTTACCGGGAGGAACTCTGTTATCGTCTACTCTGCATGTGTGCAGAACCGTGTGCCGCCGCGCTGAGCGCGGAGTTGTAACCTTGGGTCAAGTGAAGGACATTAATCCGGAGGTTCTCCGTTATCTGAACCGTCTGTCGGACTACTTCTTTGTGATTGCCCGTACGGCCAATGTCCGCAGCAACGTCCCGGATATCGAATATATCCGTAGTAAAAAGGTGTTTGGCAACAAGAAATGACATCCTACTATCCGCCCATTACTTATATCATTCCCGAGGCTGAGGATGGCTGGCTCCTCAAGACCATCCTGTTTCGGCGCATGCATGTGTCACGCAAGCTGCAGTCCCGGCTGAAGCTGACAGAACAAGGCATTACATTGAATGGCCAGAGGGTATACATCAGTGTGCATGTTCAGGCCGGAGATGTGGTGGAAATCAGGATGGAGAAGGAAACCTCCGAGGATATTCTGCCGCAGCCAATCCCTTTTGAGATTATATATGAAGACGAGCATATCTTAATTGTAAATAAAGAAGCGGGAATCATTGTCCATCCTACACATGGCCACTATACAGGCACGCTCGCGAATGGAGTCGTGGACTATTGGCTTAAAAAAGAGGAAGCATTCCGTTTTCGCGCAGTTCACCGCCTGGATCAAGAGACAACCGGCGTGCTTGCGATTGCCAAAAATCCTTATGTGCATCAGCATATTTCCGAGCAGATGATTGATAATCGCGTGGACAAGAAGTACCTGGCACTGGTGCATGGTACGCCGAATCCGGAGCAGGGAGAGATTGACGGCCCGATTGACCGGGATCCGGAACAGCCTCACCGCCGGATTGTCACATCTGACGGATATCCTTCGCTAACGAAATATATGGTGCTGGAAAGCTGGAGCAAGGGATCGCTTGTTCAGCTCAAGCTGGAGACGGGAAGAACGCATCAAATCCGTGTACATATGACTAGCATCGGCTGCCCTTTAATCGGTGATAAACTGTATCGTCACTCCGTTTATGAGGAGATTGAAGGAACCGTTGATCCGATTCTCCCGGATGAAGCTTTCCTGGACTCATTGACTGAATCCGCCCAGGAAATTGTCCGGCTTGATCAATCCATGCCGCGGCAGGCTCTGCATGCTTTCGAGCTTTCTTTTGAGCATCCGGTAACGCATGAGATGATGACTTTTCAGGCACCGTTACCTGAGGACATGAAAGAGCTGCAGCGCAGGCTGGATTCCAGGTAAAAGAGCTGTCCACCCGTATAAATATGACAGAGAGAGTTGACTACGATGAGCAAACTAGAAGTTTATCAATACCCGAAATGCGGTACATGCCGCAGCGCTGTGAAATGGCTTCAGGCTCACGGACATGAGCTGGAACTTCATCATATATTCGATGAGCCGCCCAAACCGGAAGTGCTGGCTGAGCTGATTAAGCTGAGCGGACTTCCGCTCAAGAAGTTCTTTAATACGAGCGGCGAGGTTTACAAGGAGCTGGGTCTGAAAGACAAGCTTGCCGGAATGGACGAAAAGGAACAGATTGAGCTTCTGTCATCGAACGGCAGATTGATCAAACGTCCGATCGTAACGGATGGCAGCAAAGTGACGGTTGGGTATAAAGAAGACCAATACGAATCCACTTGGAGATAACAGGAAAGAGCCCAAATGCTCCCCGTAGTTGTGTTATACTAGAGGCAGAATTGCCGGACCCTGTAAAGGGAATAGGGCAGACAAGGGGAGAAACGAAGATTGATACCTAATGCTAAACGCCAATCCGTCTTGCTCGTTGATGGGATGGCCTTATTATTCAGAGCTTATTATGCGACCGCCACAAGCGGATATATCCGCCGTACCAAATCAGGAATCCCGACGAATGCGATTTACGGATTTATACGGTATTTTTGGGATGCTGTTCAGAATTTTGACCCAAGTCATGTCATCTGCTGTTGGGATCTTGGAGGCTCGACCTTCCGCGGTCAGCAGTTTTCCGCATATAAGGGAAACCGTCCGGAAGCGCCGAATGATCTGGTGCCGCAGTTTTCCATCATCCGTGATGTCATGGATAGCATGGGGGTACCGAATATCAGCGCCGAAGGATACGAAGCCGATGATTGCATCGGTACGCTGGCTACGAAGTTCAGTGAAGAAATGGATGTCATGATTTTAACAGGCGACCACGATCTGCTGCAGCTTGTTAGTGACCGTACGACGGTTATTATCATGAAAAAAGGCCATGGCAATTATAAGGTATACACACCGGAATCCTTGTATGAAGAGAAACAGCTTCAGCCGCGCCAAATTATAGATGTAAAAGCCCTGATGGGGGATGCCAGCGACAATTATCCGGGCGTCCGCGGCATCGGCGAGAAGATAGCCCATAAGCTGGTTCAGGAATATGGATCTGTTGAAGGTATTCTGGACAATCTGGATCAGGTAACGAAGAGTGTCCGCGTCAAAATTGAAACGGATCTCGAAATGCTGCATCTGTCACGTAAACTGGCGGAAATTCATTGCTGTGTGCCTGTGGCATGCGAGCTGGATATCTGCGAGCTATCACTTGACGAGCAAATGGTAGCGGATAAATTCGAGGAACTCGAGATGAAGAGCCTTTGCCATCTTCTCGGAGTTGTTGTCTAAGCAGAATATTGCGGTACAAAACCATGCGCTGGGGATGCTGGCATCAACGCCGGCATCTCCATTTGTATTTTTCTGTGGTATCATTCGAATGGTTAAGTACCTAAGATGTGCGCGGTTGAATTGACTTTTTTTGATAAACTGGGCTATAATGCCCGTGGTTATGGATAGGATTCATACTTGATACCTCATAAAAAACAGACAATGAGAATGGTGCAGGAGGGTTTACAAACGATGAGTATTCTGGGAGCAATTGAAGCTGGAGGAACTAAATTTGTATGCGGAATCGGCAAGGAAGACGGAACTGTGCTTGAACGGGTAAGTTTTCCAACGACAATACCGGAAGAAACGATGGCACAGGTGGTCGCGTTCTTTCAAAATAAAGGCGTGGAAGCCATTGGTGTCGGCTCGTTCGGACCGATCGATCCCGTCAAAGGAAGTCCTACATACGGACGGATTACAACAACACCCAAACCACATTGGAGCAATTTTGATATTGTAGGGCATTTGGGATCCTATTTTGAGGTGCCTATCGAATTTGATACCGATGTGAATGGAGCAGCGCTTGGTGAATATACATGGGGCGCAGCGCAAGGATATGACAGTTGTCTCTATATTACAGTAGGAACCGGCATTGGAGCTGGAGCTGTGGTCGGCGGCGAGCTGGTTCACGGGCTTTCTCATCCTGAAATGGGACATATTCTGGTGCGCCGTCATCCGGACGATAAGTTCGAAGGCTTTTGCCCGTATCATGGCGACTGCCTTGAAGGTGTGGCTGCGGGTCCTTCTTTGTCGAAAAGATGGGGAGTTCAAGGCGTGGAACTAACCCCAGATCATCCTGCATGGGAAATGGAAGCCTACTATCTCGCGCAGGCTCTGATGAATTATATCCTGATCCTGTCCCCGCAAAAAATTGTTATGGGCGGCGGCGTGATGAAGCAGCAGCAGCTGTTCCCGCTGATTCATTCCAAACTTCAGGAGCTGCTGAACGGTTATGTCCAGCTTCCTGCGATTCATGATCAAATTGCTGATTACATTGTTTCTCCGCAGCTTGGAGACAATGCGGGATTATGCGGAGCGCTCGCACTGGCCAAAAAGGCCTTGGCAGCCGTTTCTGTATAAGCTGATAAAAAGCAAACAAAAAAAGGACAAGATCCCTTCAAAGGGGGCCTTGTCCTTTTTATATCTGTCCTAATCCGTAAAATACGGTATGCCGACGACCATGCTCAGAAACTCCCGGAGCTCCGCTGCCTCCGCTTCAGAAAGCTTGAAGACGGATTCGAGATATCCAGGCTCCTCCACATCATCCGCACCAATAACGGCACTGATTCCCTGCTGTAAATCAGCCACAAGGCTTTTACCATAGAATAACGCTGTATTGGTTACGGCGAGATCGAAACGTTTGAGGGATGGGCCCAAAAAAGTGACAAACCTTGTAGAGGTCTGCTCCGTGTTGTCCGCTAAAAAATCCAGTTCTCCATGCTGAGGCATGTTGTTCATATCACTCCTTGAATCTAGGGTTTCATCTTCCTGTTATTATAAAGCAAAAAGCACAGTTTTTCATTGACCATTTATGATGATGTGGTATGATCTTGAATAACAGCATAATCTCATTTCGGGGAAGCACCTCTCTTGCATTTTAAGAGAGGTGTTTTTTGTTGTGCTGATTTTTAATCGTGGAGGTCATAAGAATGCAGATTGTTTTTATGAATCGTTTGGTTAAAGAAAGCGGGAGCGACGAAAGCAGGGCAGAAGTATGGATTGAAGAGGCAGAAGGTGCCTGGAAACTGGGATGGAGGGATATGCATGACAGCGGTGGGGTTCAGGAAAGCATTTGGTATGAAGGCAGCTCGTGGAATGAAATGCTATACATTTACCGGCATGAGCTCGCCGTTAAGCTCGGCCAAGGATTCAGGCCATTAATCGATGGCATGCTGCTTGATGAGGAGGGTCAGAAGGGGAGAAGCCAGTCCATCCAGAAGCTCTACTGCTATAGTGAACTGAACTACCAAGAGGCGCTATACAATGAGCTATGTGCCTGGAGACGCAAAAAAGCAGCGGCAGAACGAAAGGCACCCTATTTTATTGCTACCAACAGGCTTTTAAGGCTCATCAGTTCTTTTGTACCGGTGACTGTGGAGGAATTGCTGCAGCTTCCGGGTGTGGGAGAGAACAAGGCTGTGGAATATGGTGCGGATATTCTGAACTTGACTTTAGGCCAGGAACGCAGCCATAACTTCCCGCTGGACTGGGTTCAGGACATGCTGGATGAGCATACCTATGAATCCTGGGTTTACAAGCAGAAGGAGCTGAAATACAAACAGGACCTGGATAAATACCGGACCAAGCAAATGCTGCTAAGAGGCATTAGTGAAGGCAAACGTCTGGAGCAGATGGAGCAGGAAAGCAGTCTGACAAGACGTGAGCTGGTGGAGTCGCTGGAACAGTTGGAGAAGGAAGGCTATGATGTGGACACTTTGATCGCAGGAGAACTGCAGGAGATGCCGCAGTCAGAACAGTCAGAGATCTGGAACGCCTTCGAAGAACTGGGTGATGCGCTTCTGAAGCCAATCCTGCAGCGGGTATACGGTCAGGAAACAGCGGCAGGTTCTGTGATGGAGCTGCGTTATGAACGTTTGCGTCTGATCCGGATGCGTTTCCGCAGAGAAGGCGAGAGCAGAAGAAACGCGGGATAATCAATCAGCAGAGGGTCATTGAAGTCCAAGCATCTTGGAACGCAAAAAGGACGAAGTAGCTTTTATTGTTAAAAGCATAACTTCGTCCTTTGTATGTGGGAATCCGAATTCTTTCAGATCCAGTCCTTTTTCCGGAATATGAGCACCATGCTGATACCAAGTAAAACCATGACGCCGATGATGGAGTAATAGCCGTACTTCCAATGTATTTCAGGTATATAATCAAAGTTCATCCCGTAAATCCCGGTAATGACGGTCAACGGCATGAATATCGTCGTAATGGCAGTAAAAACACGCATGATTTCGTTGGCGCGATTGGCGATACTGGATTGGTAGGCTTCACGAAGGTTGCCCATCAGATCGCGGAATGTATCAAAGTTTTCGGAAATCTTCACGGCATTTTCGTAAATGTCGCTGAAATATTTTTGCAGCTGATCATCAATCAGCCGGAGATCTCTTTTATTCAGCGTATTGATGACTTCCTTCTGAGGGACCAGTACCTTTTTCAGCCATAAAATCTCGCTGCGCAGACCGATAATTTCATTCAGATGGGATTTTTTCGTATGCATCAGAATGTCTTCTTCCAGCTTCTCAATCTTGGCTTCGATCCGGTCGCCGACTGTAAAGTAATTGTCTACAACCAAGTCGATCAGCAGATATAAAAAGCGGTCCGGAGTGCTGACTTCCTGTTCCCACAAAATCGGCTTCAGGGAACGCAGCTCATTGATCTTTTGCTTGGTCACCGTAATGATAAAATGGCGGCCCAAAAAGACGTTGAGTGCACGCATGAAAATTTCCTCGTCATCAAAACGTATAGAGCTTACAACGATAAAATAGTGGCTTTCATAAATTTCGATCTTGGGACGCTGTTCTTCCTCACTCAGACAGTCTTCCACCGCTAAATCATGGAGGGAAAACAAAGGCTGCAAAAGGGTAAGGTCGTCAACATCCGCATCGATCCAGTAGAATCCTGCGGGTGGGGCTGTTAGTGCGGTTTGAATGTCGTCGATCGGGCTGAAAACGCCGTCGTTCACCAACCGGATTTTCATATGATTTCACTCCTCCATCCCCTCACGCGATGCATGATCAGGGGAACGCTTGTTTAGAGCATAGGAAAGAAATCAGCATTACCGGTCAGAAATAGAGGGTTAGAGAAGGGGTACATTGACAAAAGCAACGAAAACTTCCCTATGCCGGCAAGCTGATATCAGTTCTATGCAGTTGTGTTCATTTGCATTCAGCTTCGGGCTCGGGTCGCCTTCCATCTTACATGTCACCTCTGTCATATAGGTTTAAACACTTGTCTAGTATAACGCCGGGCCATGGACCTTTCAAGAAGAAAATGGCTCGCCCGGCGATCCCGCTTACAGCGTATGACAAAGGCTGGAAATCGGTGAAGAAAAAATAAGTTTAAGGTCAGACCGTGAGCATCTTGACGAAGGATAGGAATATGAATTAAAGTAAGGAACAAGATCAATATTTAAATCAAAATTTAATATTGCGAAATCTTATCAAGAGCAGGTGGAGGGACTAGCCCGATGAAACCCGGCAACCGGCGTATGTTACGCACGGTGCTAATTCTTGCAGGAACATGATGCAGCTAGCAGCTGATTCCTGACAGATGAGAGAGGCGTATGAATTAACGTGATGACCTTTCTCTATGCAATGAGAAGGTCATTTTTTGTTATATACACCTTGCTCCCCGAATGATTTTCGCCACCTTAACAAAAAAGGAGTGTTGAATCATGCCGATTAAAATTCCGGATACCCTGCCGGCCAAAGAGATTCTAAGCGGAGAAAATATTTTCGTGATGGATGACAGCAAGGCTTATCATCAGGATATCCGTCCCCTGCGGATCGCGATCCTGAACATTATGCCGACCAAGGAAACGACTGAAACGCAGCTGCTGCGCCTTCTGGGCAACTCACCGCTCCAAGTCGAGATCACACTGCTGCATCCAAGCTCGCATACATCCAAAAATACTTCTCAGGAGCATCTTGAAGCTTTTTATAAGACGTTTGACGAGGTACGCCACCGCCGTTTTGACGGCATGATTATTACCGGAGCCCCTGTGGAGCAGATGGATTTTGAAGATGTGAACTACTGGGATGAGCTTCAGGAAATTATGGACTGGTCCAAATCCAATGTCACCTCGACGCTGCATATCTGTTGGGCCTCGCAGGCAGGATTGTATCATCATTTTGGTGTGCCGAAATGGGATCTGGCGAAAAAATGCTTCGGCGTATTTCCACACACAATTAATCAGCAAAACGTCAAGCTTCTGCGCGGATTTGATGAAGTCTTTTATGTACCTCAGTCCCGTCATACAGAGGTACGGCGCGAGGACATCGAGATCATTGATGAGCTGGAAATTTTGTCCGAATCCGAGGAAGCCGGAATTTATCTGGTGGCTACCAACGATGGCAAACAGATTTTCGTGACGGGCCATTCAGAATATGATCCGTATTCCCTGAAATGGGAGTATGAACGCGATATTGCCAAGGGCATGGAGATGGAAATTCCAAAGCATTATTACCCGAATGATGATCCGAGCCGGATTCCTCCTACGGTATGGCGGGCCCATGCAAACTTATTATTCTCTAATTGGTTGAATTACTATGTATATCAGGAAACACCTTATGACATTGAAGAGGCTGCAGAAGTTTGGCCGCAGATCTGATCAAAGCATCCATCTAAAAGAGAATATGGGGGAGAAACCGTTATGGAGAAGAAACCATTAAATATTGAAAGTAGACTTGCACAGATTGGCTCGCTCGAAGATCCGGCGACTGGAGCAGTGAATTTTCCGATTTATCAGGCGACAGCGTTCCGTCATCCCAAGCTTGGTCAAAGCACGGGGTTTGATTATGCAAGAACGAAGAGCCCGACCCGTAAGGTTCTGGAAGATGCCTCCGCGCAGCTGGAATCTGGAGACGCCGGTTTTGCGTGCAGCTCCGGTATGGCTGCGCTGCAAACCATCTTTTCATTGTTCGGGCAAGGTGACCATCTGATCGTATCCCTGGATTTGTATGGTGGTACATATCGCATGCTCGAAAGAATCTTTTCAAAATTCGGTGTTGCTGCGACATACATCGACACGAATAGCCTGGATGAACTTGAGAAATGCAGACGTCCGGAAACGAAGGCCGTATTTATTGAGACGCCAACGAATCCATTGATGATGATCACGGATATTGAAAAGGTTGCAGCCTGGGCCAAGCGACACCAGCTGCTGACCATTGTGGACAATACGCTGCTTACGCCGTTCTTCCAGCGTCCGATCGAGCTTGGAGCCGACATTGTCATCCATAGCGCAACCAAGTATTTGGGCGGACATAATGATGTGCTGGCAGGTCTGATTGTGACCAAAGGGAAAGAGCTGTCGGAAGAAATGTTCTTTCTGCATAACTCCATCGGCGCTGTACTGGGAGCCAGTGATTCTTATCAGCTGATGAGAGGGATGAAGACCCTTGCGCTGCGGATGGAGCGGCATGAGAGTAACGCCAAGGTGATTGCTGAATTCCTGAAGACACATCCTGCAGTTGACGAAGTGTTTCATCCGGCCTTCCCGGATCACCCGGGACATGATATTCAAAACAAGCAGTCCAGCGGGAATACAGGGATTTTCTCCTTTAAAGTGAAGGATGCCCGCTATGTGGAGCCCGTTCTTCGCCACATTCAGCTGATCGCATTTGCCGAAAGTCTGGGTGGAGTGGAATCTCTGATGACCTATCCGGCCGTTCAAACCCATGCGGATATTCCAGAAGAAATTCGTAAAGCGGTTGGCGTGGACGACAGATTGCTGCGATTCTCGGTCGGTATTGAACATATCGATGATTTGATTGCAGATCTCGGAGGGGCGCTGGACGCTGCTATAGAGGAAATTGAAGGGGGAAAGCATCATGAGTGATAACGGTAAAGAGCAAAACAACCATGAAAATAAATTAAAGTTTGCAACCAAGCTTTTGCATTTTGGTTCCGAAATTGACAGTACCACCGGAGCATCAAGCGTACCGATCTACCAGGCTTCAACCTTTCACCATGAGGATGTGTTCAATCCTCCGGTTCATGACTACAGCCGTTCCGGCAACCCGACGCGGCAGGCGCTTGAGGATTACATCGCTCTGCTCGAAGGCGGAGTCCGCGGGTTTGCCTATTCCTCCGGCATGGCCGCCATCTCCAGCACTTTCATGATGCTGTCCGCAGGCGACCATATGATTGTGACGGAAGATGTATACGGCGGTACATATCGTTTGCTCACCAGCATTCTGAGCCGTCTTGGCATTGAAAGCACCTTTGTGGATATGACGGATCTGGATCAGGTTAAAGCAGCTTTGAAGCCGAACACCAAAGCTGTTTATATGGAAACACCATCGAATCCTACCCTGAAAATTACCGACATTGCGGCGGTTACCTCCTGGGCACAGGAACATGATCTCCTGACGATGCTGGATAACACGTTTATGACGCCATATTACCAACGGCCGATTGAGCTTGGGGTTGATATTGTGCTGCATAGTGCCACCAAGTTTTTAGGGGGACACAGTGATGTGCTGGCAGGACTGGCCGTAGCGCGAACTCACTCCATTGGCACACAGCTCAAGCAGCTTCAGAATGGACTGGGCACTGTGCTGGGGGTGCAGGATTCCTGGCTGCTCATACGGGGGATGAAAACTTTGCAGGCACGAATGAACCATAGTGAGCAAAGTGCGGCTGTACTGGCCGCGTGGTTGAAGGGACGCCCGGACATTGATCAAGTGTACTATCCTGGCCTGCTGGATCATCCTGGCCGTGAGGTTCATGAGAAGCAGTCTACCGGTTATGGAGCTGTCGTGTCCTTCGACGTAGGCTCCGGCGAACGCGCCAAACAGGTGCTGAACAAGGTAAGCATTCCGCTCGTGGCTGTGAGCTTGGGTGCGGTGGAGAGCATTCTTTCTTATCCGGCCATGATGTCCCATGCAGCGATGCCTGCCGAGGTTCGACTCGAACGCGGCATTACGGACGGTTTGCTTCGCTTCTCCGTTGGACTTGAAGATATCGATGATTTGATCGCAGATCTGGACCAGGCTTTGCAAGGGTAATGTATGTTGAGAGCACCGTTTTCTTACGGGCTCTCTTTTTGTGTCTATTTTGTGAAAAAGAGGATAGAACATCCTTGAACTGACGGGATTTAGGCTAAAATAGGAAAGAGAAAAAAGAAAGTGAAGTTTTTCTCATAGGGAAATTATGATAAGATGGTATGGATGGTTTAAGGAAATAAGTTCTATATAATTTTTGGAATTGCCATATGATAAGGAGGCTGCCGGAGATGAGCACAGTAAATCAGATCTTGGACAAAGCGCTGCGGGGTGAACGTCTGAATTTGGAAGACAGCGTGACCCTGTTTGAGAGTGACGAAATTGAAAAAATGGGCCATGCCGCCGATATCATGATGAAAAGAACACATCCGGATCCGATTACGACATTTGTGATTGGACGGAATGTCAACTATACGAACGTATGCGATACCTTTTGTACCTTTTGTGCATTTTACCGCAGACCGGGGCATAACGAAGGGTACCTGCTGAACGACGAGGTTATCTTTCAGAAAATCAAAGAAACCGAGGATGTGGACGGAACCGAAATCCTGATGCAGGGAGGTACGAATCCGGACTTGCCATTCAGTTATTATACGGATCTGCTTCGTGGTATCAAGCAGCGGTTCCCGAATATTACCATGCACTCCTTCTCTCCGGCGGAAATTCGCAAAATGCAGGAAGTATCCGGGCTGCCTTTGGAAGAGGTTATGAGAGAGCTTAAAGCGGCGGGTCTTGATTCGCTGCCTGGCGGAGGAGCCGAGATTCTGGATGACCGCATTCGCAAAAAAATCAGCCGTCATAAAGGCACCTGGCGCGATTGGATGGATGTCATGCAGATGGCTCATAAAGTCGGCATGAATACAACCGCAACGATGGTTATCGGCTTTGGTGAATCGATGGAAGAGCGTGCCCTGCATATGCTTCGTGTTCGTGAGGCGCAGGATGAGTGCGTGGCTAACGGCTATGACTCTAAAGGTTTCCTTGCCTTCATTCCGTTTACGTTCCAGCCGGACAATACGAGCCTGAAGCGTGAGCGTGAAACACCGGAAGCTTATCTGAAAACGGTCGCGATCGGCCGCCTTGTGCTTGATAATGTACCGAATCTTCAATCCTCTTGGGTAACTATGGGACCTGAAGTCGGAAAGTTGTCGCTTAGCTACGGCTGTAACGACTTTGGCAGCACGATGATGGAGGAGAATGTTGTTTCTTCCGCAGGCGCGGTGCATAAAGTCAATATCGCTTCGATTCTGCAATTAATCCGCGAAGCAGGCAAAATTCCGGCACAGCGTAATACCCGCTACGATATTTTGAAGGTGTTCGAAGAGGGAACTGAGATTGAACGCGATTTTGTCATGCAGAACTAATCTATTTACTAATAATTCGTTTTTACAATCCCGCTTCTATGATGAAGCGGGATTTTTTTAAACCCATCTTATTTCTGAATCTGCCATGTACAACATGTCGATTTAACCTGAGAAATGTTAGTCTGTTTTCCATTGATCACTCCCGTATATCCCCTCTGCATAGACATATACTTTGTAAGAAGGATTTTGAAAGGAGTGAACTCCATGGAACTGTTCAGCATTGCAGCCCAAACCTCCACTCCGCAGGAAGCGGAGCAATATAGCCGCATGGTTTCGAAGGCGAATCAGGTTTTACATAAAAAATACAAATCTTTAGCCATCAGCTGTACGGTCCATGAAGGCATCATGCTTTGGAGCTGCCGTGAGGATGACCCGCGTTTTTTCAAAGGGAACCAACTACAACAGGTATACGAAACTGCCGCCAACACGGTGGCAGAATACATTTTGCAGGAGAAAGAGCAGAAGCTGGTTGAACATATACTGCAGGAGGATTTTGACTTCCCGGAGCCGGAGGAGCATGAGCAGATACTGAAGCACTGCAGGATGATTCTGGAGAGAGATCCTGAATTGAGCGAATCCTGGAACCGCCGCTTCGACATGCTGATGCAGGGCGTCAAGCAGTGCTTGACCGAAAGACCGCTGCTGCATATCGATGGGTTTCTCACCTTCCGTTCCGGTCAGTACGTCAAAGAGCTGAAGGAAATTGTGGAATATGCGGTGGATGAATTTTTAATGGACCGACAGTATGAGGAATTTGTGGGGATGCTGAAATATTTCGTCTATTTTCAACAGCCACAGGTTCCGCTTGTACATGTGATTCATAAGGGCGGGCAGGATTTGCTGCTGCTGGATGAAGATCTGAATCCACTTGAATACCGTTATGATGAAGGCGTCGTCGTGGAGCGGCTGGACCAGCAGGATTTGCAGATGGAGGATGCCGTTGTCACAACCTTGATTTCCGTTTCTCCGGCTAAAATCGTGATCCATACCAGGGAGCCTCATATGACGGTGATCCGGACGCTTACACAGATTTTTGAGCAAAGGATCGAGATATGCAGGTACTGCCCTGATTGTCACGCCTATTTCCGGGAAACAGGGAAGATATAAAACTTGACGGCGGATGAACAGGGACTATATAATAACTCATAATTCGATAAAAGCTTCGACAAAGATATGGACCCAAGAGATGGACGGTGCAGAGAGAGGGAACGCTGGCTGAAATTTCCTCACGTTATTCCGCCTTTGGTCTACCCCTTTGTAGCTGTGGTTAGGAACGTTCTCCATTCGTGGATAACCAATGAACCGCCGGGTCATTCCGTTATGAGATGCTGATGAAGGATAGCTGCTTCTTTTTTCCTGGATTTTAGGTGAGGCATGTATCAAATTTGGGTGGAACCACGGGTGCAAACACTCGTCCCTATAGTATGAGGGATGAGTGTTTTTTTGTATGCTTCTTTTGGAAAATGCTGTATGAGTGTGGTTTGGAAAATTGAAGGAGGAATTCACGTGTCAGTAAGTATCAAGCTTCCGGACGGATCGGTCCGGGAATACGCAGAAGGAAGTACAATTGAGGATGTGGCTGCTTCCATAAGCAGTGGTCTGAAGAAGAATGCGGCTGCCGGCAAATTGAACGGCATTGTGGTAGATTTGTCCACTACGCTCAAAGACGGAGCCCTGATTGAGATTGTAACGCTGGATTCGGAGGATGGTCTGGAAGTGATGCGTCACAGCACAGCGCACTTGATGGCTCAAGCGGTAAAACGCCTGTTTGGAGCCAAAGAAGTGAAGCTTGGTGTAGGCCCGGTCATTGAAGGCGGATTTTATTATGATATGGACCTTGAGCATCCACTCAATCCGGAAGATCTGCAAAAGATCGAGAAGGAAATGGAACGCATCGTAGGCGAGAACCTGCCAATCGTGCGTAAGGAAGTAAGCCGCCAGGAAGCGCTGAACGTATTCGGCGAGCTAGGGGATCCTTACAAGCTGGAACTGATCAATGCACTGCCGGAAGACAGTATCATTACTATTTATGAGCAGGGTGAGTTCTTTGACCTTTGCCGCGGACCGCATCTGCCTTCCACCGGTAAAATCAAAGTATTCAAACTGATGAACGTAGCCGGCGCATACTGGCGCGGAGACAGCAAGAATAAAATGCTGCAGCGCATTTACGGAACAGCTTTTGCTAAAAGGGCTCAGCTCGATGAGCATCTCCATATGCTTGAAGAAGCCAAGAAACGCGACCACCGTAAGCTAGGCAAGGAACTCGAAATCTTCACCTTCTCCCAGCTTGTGGGACAAGGCCTGCCGATGTGGCTGCCAAAAGGCGCCAAGCTTCGCCGCACGCTGGAGCGTTATATTGTGGATCTGGAAGAAAGCCTCGGTTATCAGCATGTATATACTCCTGTACTCGGTAACGTGGAGCTGTATAAAACCTCTGGTCACTGGGAGCACTATCAAGAAGACATGTTCCCTAAGATGGAGCTCGACAATGAAGAACTCGTACTTCGTCCGATGAACTGTCCGCATCACATGATGGTATATAAGAGCTCCATGCATAGCTACCGCGATCTGCCGATCCGTATCGCCGAGCTTGGCATGCAGCATCGTTACGAAATGTCGGGCGCATTAACCGGTCTGCACCGCGTGCGCGCAATGACGCTGAACGATTCCCATATCTTCTGCCGTCCGGACCAGATCAAGGAAGAGTTCCTGCGCGTGATCCAGCTGATTACGAAGGTATATGAGGATTTCGGCATTCACGATTTCCGTTTCCGCCTGTCTTACCGTGATCCGGAGGATACTGAGAAGTACTTCCCGAATGATGAAATGTGGGAAATGTCCCAACGCATGCTGCGTGAGGTTGTTGAGGAAACGGGAATTCCGTTCTTCGAAGCGGAAGGAGAAGCAGCCTTCTACGGACCGAAGCTTGACGTGCAGATCCGTACGGCTCTTGGTAAGGAAGAAACCTTATCGACTGTACAGCTGGACTTCCTGCTGCCTGAGCGCTTTGAGCTTGAATATGTAGGCGATGATGGTCAGAAGCACCGTCCGGTCGTCATTCACCGTGGCATTCTTGGTACTATGGAACGCTTCACTGCCTTCCTGCTCGAGAATTTTGCGGGTGCACTTCCGGTTTGGCTGTCTCCGGTGCAAGTTAAAGTGATTCCGGTATCTACTGCTTTTGAAAGCTATGCGAAGCAAGTCGCTGAACAGCTTCAGCTTAGTGGTGTTGCCGTGGAAGCCGATCTTCGCAACGAAAAACTGGGTTACAAGATCCGTGAGGGACAGCTCGAGAAAATCCCGTATATGTTCATCATCGGCGAAAATGAAATGAATGCTGGCTCCGTTTCCATCCGTAAACGCGGTGAGGGAGATCTAGGGGCAATGCCTTTGGGCGAAGCGGTTTCTATGCTGAAAGAGCAAATCGTAAATCGCGTAATTTTCTAAAAAATAAAGTGGGCTCAACATGATAATTTGATTATTTTGAACCCCTATTCAATCCTCTGCTATGAACCTGTGTTCATAAAACATGTATAATTCCTAAATCATCTGGACATCCTCGCTAGTAAGGGGGAGGATTTCAAATGGTAAAGGTAAAAACATGGCAGAGGATTTTATTATGTATGCTTTTGTTTGGGCTGCTTGCGGATTCACCAAACCTGTATGCAGCTGCATTTTCAATGACACCGGATAATACGGCGGGAAATAAAAGTACGAACTCGATGATCACTTCAACGAACGATTACTATCTCAAACCATTAAAATATGCGTCGAAACCGGAAATGTTCCAAATCGTTGATATCAACAAAAAGAAAGCGGATCAGTTTGCTGCTGCAACTCAAAATGAATTTATGCCCAAATTCACTTCCAAGGCATTACCGACACTGGTCAAACCGGAAACCAAGGTCAGTCCAACGGTTAAAAAGCAGGGAGTGGTTGCAGTTACGGCTCCCAAGCAGGACCAGATTATCCATACCGTAAAAGTGATGGCGACCGGATATACTGCCGGCTATGAATCGACGGGGAAGCGGCCTACACATCCGCAATATGGGATTACGTATTCAGGTGTAAAAGTACGCAGGGATAAGAACACGATCTCAACCATTGCCGCTGATCCGCGTGTATTTCCACTCGGCACCATTCTGTATATTCCAGAATACGGATATGCTGTTGTAGCCGATGTCGGTTCCGCAATTAAGGGCCGGAAAATCGATCTTTATTTTGCCACAACCAAACAGGTTTACAAGGAATGGGGCAAAAAAGAAGTTGAGGTCCAGGTCATCAAGCGCGGTAACGGAAAATGCAATGAGAAGCTGATAAATACACTGGGCAAGGCGATCCAGACGTACAAGTCCGTACCTGCCTCGTTACTGGAAGAAGCCATTTAACACCTATATAAGCCTTTCCCTTTATTTGGGGATGGGCTTTTTTTGTATGCTAAGCAGAAAGATTGAGCTGCATAAATTTTATGTCTTTTCACATACTACGGACTGGGGCAAAGAACAACGTCTCCCCAGGCAAGCGTTAGGCTCGCGTATTGAGAAGAACCCAGGGAGGTGAAACCAGATGAAAAAGCAAAAAAATCAAGGCAACTATAAAACACCAAACGAGAAGTTCAATGCTGAATTTGCTGAAGAGAATTCTTCGCAAAAGAGCACAAACGCTCAAAACAGCAATTACAAGACACCAAATGAGAAATTTAACGAGGAATTCAAAGAAAAAAATTAATCTCTGAAACATCATATGATTGACAAAAGCATCCGCTCTAAAGAGCGGGTGTTTTTTGTTTTGTAAATGTTATCCATAAGACTCGGTCTCGAGACGGAGTACAACATCATTCCCGCGCCGCTATCCGTAAAATGCCATATTGTTGTACACTAATATCAAATCCACAGATACGTGGACATTTCTAAAAGGCAAAGTTTATTTTTAAAGGAGATAAAATCATGAAAAAGCGATGGTTAGACAGGCTTTTCGGAGGCGTTGTGCTGATTGGCATCGGCATGATATTCCTTCTGAATCAGCTGGAGGTAATCGATGTCAGTCTCGGTTATGTAATCGGACATTACTGGCCGGTGATTCTCATCGTTTTGGGAATCAAGGAGCTGTTAAAGGGAAGAAAATCCTTTGTTGGTGCGATGGTGCTTTTACTCATCGGGACATATTTTCTGGGAAGAAATGAAGGCTGGGATTGGCTGACGCCAGGTAGCTTCTTCAAAATCATTATTCCGGCAATTTTGATCATGGCTGGCCTGTATGTCATATTTAAGCCGCATGATCATACGCCTCCCCCGCGTCCGAATAGGGATCATGAACCACCCGCGTTTACCCCGGAACCGCCTGAACCGGAGGATCTGACCGCAAAGTCAACCCTGGACCAGCAGTTTGAGGAGAAATTCGGAATCCCTTATACCGAGCGGAAAGAAGCCGAGCGCAAAGGCTTCCATATTGAAGTCGATGAAGATGACGAGGATATGGAGTTCGATGATATGGATGATGATGTTAAGGATCGCTACAAGCAATATAAAAAGAAATACAAGCAGCAGAGAAAGCATCATCAGCACATGAAGCATCAGATGCGACATGATCGGCGTCATGGCAGACCAGAGTGGGAAGAGCATGGGGAGACACATTATGATGGTGGTAAGATCAACAGATCTGCTTTTATCGGAGACATTCACTTGGGCCGTGATTACTTCGAGCTCAAACCAACCAATCTGTCGCAGTTTATCGGGGATACCGTGCTGGATCTGACGAATGCCCACATTCCCTACGGTGAAACCAAGATTAACATCTCCGCTTTTATCGGTGACATCAAGGTGTATGTTCCTGAGGATACGGATCTCGGTATTTCGGTAAATTCAAGCTCATTTATCGGGGATATGTTCGTCCTGAATGAATCGCGGAGCGGGTTTATGAGCAGCTGTCAAATGAAGACTCCACATTATAAGGATGCCCGCAAGAAAATACGCATTAATGTCAGCGCATTTATTGGCGACATCAAAGTGAATAAAGTAGGTTGATGGCATGCGGAATATTTTGAAGAATACCAAATGGGTGCTGTTATTGTATTTTCTTCTGACCGGTCTCCTGATGAGCGCGGTTCTATATATCGGGGCGGACAGTGGATATCTGGTCGTCAAAGGAACCTGGGTTTGGGTCTACACAAGCCTGGGCTTCCTGCTGTTATCTATCGTCATTGGCTACATGGCCGGCCAGCGGATTCAGCGTAGAATAGATATCCTGGAATACAATATGCTGCAGGTGGCGAAGGGCAATCTGTCCGTTCGGATTGAGGAGTCCGATGACCCGACCTTTACACGGCTGTATCATGAGTTCAATAATTTAATGGAAGCCATGGAAAAGAAAATGATGCTGCTGCAGCGGATGGGCGAGCAGGAGGTTGTAGAGAAGGAGAAGGCAGCGGAGCGTGCAGTTCTGGAAGAACGCCGCCGCATGGCTCGTGATTTGCATGATACCGTAAGCCAGCAGCTGTTTGCCATTCATATGTCCGCCTCCTCTCTGCCTAAAGTGCTGGAGCGCAATGCTGAGCAGGGGCAAGTCGTCATGGCGCAGCTAATTTCGATGTCGCAAATGGCTCAGAAGCAAATGCGGGCCTTGATCGCGCAACTGCGGCCGGTGGAGCTAGAAGGCAAGAATCTGGCGGAAGCACTTGAAATGTGGTTCCCGGACTACTGCCGGCAGAACGGGCTGAAGGGTATGAAGGAAGTGGAGCTGCAGGGGAATTTGTCTGAAGCGATCGAGCATCAATTATTTTTGATTATCCAGGAGGCTATGGCCAATATTGTGAAGCATGCCCATGCACGTCTTGTCAGTATGTCGCTGCGGGAGGAGCAGAGACAGGTCGTCCTGAGCATCAGTGATGACGGACAGGGATTTAATGAAGTGCCACATAAAACGGGATCTTATGGATTGTCAACGATGCAGGAGCGTGCCGAAAAACTAGGCGGTAAAGCGGAAATCATCAGCCGTCAGGGTTCCGGAACAACGATTCGCGTACATATACCTAAGTTTGAAGAAGAAATAACCGGTAAGGTTCATAAGATGGGAGAGGAAGAGGAATAATGACAGACATCATTAAAGTGTTGATTGTGGATGATCATGAAATGGTCCGGATGGGACTTAAAACATATCTAATGCTGGAGTCGTCCATTGAAGTCGTTGGTGAAGCTGATAACGGTTCAAAGGTTGTAGACTGGCTCAAAAATGCTGCTCCTGAGCAGTTCCCTGATCTGATCCTGATGGATTTGATGATGCCGATCATGAATGGGGTAGAAACAACCAGGGCTGTGCTTGGCGAGTTCCCATCCATGAAAATCGTTATTCTGACGAGCTTCTTAGAGGATGACTTAGTCGTGGATGCCGTGGAAGCAGGCGCTGTCAGTTATGTGCTTAAAACGGTATCGGCAGATGAGCTGATTTATGCTCTACAGGGGGCAAACCGTGGTATGCCTGTCATGACCGGTGATGTGTCGCAGGCACTTACGCGCGGGATTCGCCAGCGTACCGTTCAAGGAGATTCCACCGGAATGACGGAGCGTGAGAAGGAAGTACTGCTGTTAATTGCTGAAGGCAAGAGCAATAAGGATATCGGAGAAGAGCTTCACAT
Organism: Paenibacillus dokdonensis; assembly: GCF_004916975.1. Taxonomy (GTDB): domain Bacteria; phylum Bacillota; class Bacilli; order Paenibacillales; family Paenibacillaceae; genus Paenibacillus_AQ; species Paenibacillus_AQ dokdonensis. The sequence continues at coordinate 555,752 of NZ_STGQ01000001.1, forward strand.
CAGCATCAAGACTGTTAAAACCCATGTGAGTAACCTGCTGATGAAATGTGATCTGGAGGATCGGACGCAGCTTGCTATATATGCACATCGCAAAGGATGGGTGCAGACCGAGTAAGGTTTGATGGTGATCGGTCTGTCTCCTGCGAATTACGTCAATAGGTGTTTTTCATTAGAATACAGAATTTAAAAGTTATCAGCATAGCTGATCAATTCTGTATTCGCAAGAAAACATACCACTAAAAGCGGTCTGTCTTCTGTGATTTACATCGACTTTTGTGTTTTCTTATCTCCTTTTTAATTGTTTTTAATCTGCTATTAAGGTTTATAGTACATGATATAAACAGTTAAACAATTCCCACACGGAAATTGATATAAAGGTACAGGAGGCATAAAACATGGACGAAAGAAACAGATCCGGTCAGCCTGAAGATGAATTTGAAAACGACACAATGAAGCGTCAAGATTCTTCTGAATCGGGTTCCTCATATTACTATTCCTACGGACCGTTCCAATCGCTTGGAAAAGATAATGCCGAGCAGCATGGAGTGGAGAGTCATAATCAGGAGGATGTCGAAATCACACCTCCGAATCCGGTCCGGCCGCTCCCGACCGTAAGTCCTTATCTATCCTCCACGGATCCCGGCAATGCCGGCAGAAACGGTGGCGGAACAGGAGGAAATGGCGGCAACAGTAATTGGCAGTTCAACCAGAAGCCCAAGACATCGGTCAAAACCGTATTGATTTCCTTTCTTGCCGGTGTAGTCGTAATATCCGCTCTGATGTTTACTTCGGACCGGATGAACCTGTTTACTCCAAATGCGGCAATGTCATCGGCAGAGCAGCCTAGTACAACAGTATCCGCCGCACCGGAAAGCAGCGGCAACGGTGGAAATACATCAACGACTTCACTTCCTCTGAGCAAGCCGACAGATGTATCCGGTGTTGTTCAGGAAGCAGGACCAGCAGTCGTTAAGATTGAAACACTCGTGAAGCAAAGCAGCCGCAGCTCCCAATCGCAAACGAATCCATTTTCGAACGATCCATTCTCTTACTTCTTCGGTGACCAATCCGGAAGCGGAAGTGACTTTGGCGATTCGCAATCAAACAGTGATTCCCAATCCCAGTCACAAAACCAATCGAAGCTGGTGCCATACGGAATTGGATCCGGATTTATCTACAATAAAGATGGCTACATCCTAACGAATGAGCATGTGGTCGAGAATGCAGATGTTATTCAGGTCACAATCGAGAATGACAGCAAGACATACGAAGCTAAGCTTCTAGGTAAATCCAAGGATCTAGACTTGGCCGTACTGAAAATCGAAGGCAAAAATAACTTCCCAGTGGTTCCACTTGGTGATTCCAATAGCCTGAAAGTCGGTCAACCGGTGGTTGCTATCGGTAACCCTCAAGGCTTTGACCATACCGTAACCAGCGGTGTGCTGAGTGCCCGCGAACGCTCCATCGATATCAAGGAAGAAACAGGTTCCGGCACACGTAAATACCAGCATTTGCTGCAAACCGACGCATCCATTAACCCTGGTAACTCTGGTGGACCATTATTGAACATGAATGGCGAAGTCATCGGCATGAACGTTGCCGTGAGTGCGGATTCCCAAGGCATCGGCTTTGCGATCCCTACCAGCACGATCAAGAATGTTGTTCAAAAGCTGGAAACCAATCAATCGATTCCAAAGGATCCCGTACCATTCATTGGTGCAACGTTGATGACTTTGACCGATGAGGTTGCCAAGCAAATGGGAACTACGATTACCGAAGGTTGTGTTGTGGCAGAGGTTGTCTTCAAATCCCCGGCATATGAAGCGGATCTTCGTCCGTATGACATCATCACCGGTGTGAACGGCACGAGCTACAAGACTAATTCGGATCTCGTATCATTTATCCAGAAGCAAAAGGTTGGTTCCAACGTCACGCTGAATGTAGTCCGTAATGGTAAAAAAATGGACCTGCAAGTTACCGTTGGCGACAAGAACAAATATAATATTCCTTCTGAAAGTACCGATCAAGAATAATCAGAAGGCTGCGCCCACTTTGACAGCGGAAGGGAAGCTCCCTTCCGCTGTTGCTGTACAAAGATGCAAAGGTAAATATTCACTGTTACAATAGAAGTAACATCTTATTTTGTGAAAGTATAGAGTACAGGAACGAAGGAGCCATCCGTATATGCGATCGAAAGTATTAATTATTGATGATGACGAAAAAATTATTTCCATGCTGCGCAGAGGGCTGGCTTTTGAAGGCTACGATATTATAACAGCCAATAATGGGGCGGAAGGCCTGAAGAGTGTCCTGAACAATGAACCGGATCTGGTGATTCTGGATGTCATGATGCCTCAGGTTGATGGTTTTGAGGTATGCCGCCGCTTGCGCGAAGGTGGAATCCGTGTGCCGGTGCTCATGCTGACAGCCAAGGATGAAATCGAGCATCGGGTCAAAGGACTGGACCTGGGAGCGGATGACTATCTCGTTAAGCCGTTTGCGCTGGAAGAACTGCTGGCACGGGTCCGGGCGCTCTTACGCCGGAAACCGGGACAAGAGGATGCTGAGGATCACCGTTTAGCGTTTGAGGATATTATTCTGGATGTCGATTCCAGAGAGGTGCTGCGTGGAGGCAAACGTCTGGAGCTGACAGCCAAAGAATTTGAGCTGCTGCACCTATTTATGCAGAATCCGAAGCGAGTACTGTCGCGGGATCTCATTATGGACAAGATCTGGGGTTATGATTATAGCGGCGAATCTAACGTCCTTGAAGTATATATAGCCATGCTGCGTCAAAAAATCGAAGAGCATGGAGGTAAACGGCTTATCCAAACCATCCGTGGAGCGGGCTACATTTTGAGAGGTGACTCATAAACATGTCCATACGTTGGCGGCTAACCGCATGGTATACATGCATTTTGGCTGTAACTCTTATTTTGTTTGGGTCTGCTGTATACGGTGTGGTTCATTATAATACGTACTCCGAAATCAAGAAGAAAATTACGGATCAGCGCAAACAAATGCAAACAAATATTATCGTAGGAATATCTCAAGGACAGCTGAAATTTGATCTCGGACTTGAGACGACAACTGATTTTCAGTCTTCGCAAATTTTCGGACAGCTTCATAACTATCAAAACAACCAAAACCTTGTCACGAATAATCTGGCGGATTTGAAAAAGCTTTTTCCCGTACCTGCGACAACAAATGCAACTAAGGTGAAGCAGTTTGAAAGATATAAGCTGAACGGCAATCCATTCTTGGTATATCAAGAGCCGTTGATTTATAAAGATCAGCTGATTGGTTTTCTGCAACTAGCCGTTTGGACCGGACATGAGGAAGAATTGCTGAGGCTGCTCCGAAGTATTTTAATTATGAGTGCCACCATTATGTTGCTCATGGCAACAACCTTCGGCCTCTTCCTGGCACGCAAATCCATAGCTCCGATTGGCAAAGTCATTGAAGCTGCAGACCAAATCCAAAACGGTTCGGATCTAAGCGTACGGATTGCTTATGACGGTCCTCAGGATGAGGTCGGCCAACTGATCAATACGGTCAATAATATGCTGGGACGGATGGAAGGCTTTTATAAAAACCTGGAAGATTCCTATGCCGCGCAGCGCAGGTTTGTATCCGACGCATCTCATGAACTGCGCACACCGCTGACCACGATCCGCGGCAATGTGGATTTGCTGCAAAAGATGTGGTCCAAGGATGATTCGGACCGCCCTAATATTGATGAGGCTACCCTTCATACGATGTCTCTGGAAGCAGTCAGCGATATAGCGGATGAGTCCAAGCGGATGAGCAGGCTGGTGAGCGACATGCTGTCCTTGGCCCGAGCGGATACCGGACGAACCTTTGAAAAAGAGCCGGTCCCGCTAGAAATTCTTGTTGAGGAAGTGGCCCGCCGGGCCCAAATGCTGCCGCGTCAAGCAGAGTGGATCACCGGAGATTTTTCCGTACTGAATGGTATATATATTAACGGTAACAAAGATTATATGCAGCAGATGCTGTTCATTTTTATTGAGAACGCGTTCAAATACACGCCTGCAGGTGAAGTGGTGTTTGATGCCTTCATATTCAAAAACCAGGTGGGAATAAGGATTGCAGACACCGGAATTGGTATGGATAAGGAGGAAGTACCCTATATCTTCGATCGTTTTTACCGTGCGGATCAATCCCGCGGTGTTACCGAAGGTATCGGGCTTGGCTTATCCATCGCCAAATGGATCATCGATGAACTGGAAGGCTCGGTTGAGGTTGTAACCCGTCAAGGAGAGGGAACCACCTTCGTCATCTGGCTGCCGATCGTCTTTCCGACACCTCTCGAATAGGTTATAATGAATAATTGATAGCTTAAGCATGAGGAAAGCAGGTGGAGTCAAAGCATGGAAGTCATTAAAATATCACCGCGCGGATACTGTTACGGTGTTGTGGATGCCATGGTGCTTGCGCGCCAGGCTGCACAGAATCTGGATCTCCCGCGGCCTATATATATACTGGGCATGATTGTTCATAACAGCCATGTCACGAACTCTTTTGAGGATGAAGGTATTATTACTCTGGATGGAGCGAACCGTCTGGATATACTGGATCAAGTGGAGAAGGGAACCGTTATTTTCACGGCTCACGGTGTTTCGCCTGAAGTACGTAAGATTGCCCGAGATAAGGGGCTTACTACAGTCGATGCGACCTGTCCTGATGTGACGAAGACGCATGATCTGATCCGTGACAAAGTGGCCGATGGGTATGAAGTCATTTATATCGGAAAGAAAGGCCATCCGGAGCCGGAAGGCGCCATTGGTATCGCGCCGAATCATGTACATCTTATCGAGAAGGAAGAGGAAATCGCCGAACTCAAAATATCTTCTTCCCGAATCATCATTACGAATCAGACAACGATGAGCCAGTGGGATATCAAGCATATCGTGAAGCGACTTTTGGAGCTGTTTCCTTCGGCTGAGGTGCATAATGAAATCTGTCTTGCAACGCAGGTTCGCCAAGAGGCAGTAGCGGAGCAGGCTGGGCAGGCTGATCTGGTCATCGTGGTCGGAGACCCCAGAAGCAATAACTCTAACCGTCTCGCCCAGGTATCCGAAGAGATTGCCCATGTCACAGCATACCGGATTGCCGATATTACCGAGCTCAAACGCGAATGGCTGGAGGGCATATCGAAGGTTGCCGTTACTTCGGGGGCGTCCACCCCTACACCGATTACCAAAGAGGTCATTAACTATCTGGAGCAGTATGATCCGAATAATCCGGAAACCTGGGATCTCCAGCGGACCGTGAACATGAATAAGCTGCTGCCTCCGGTAAAAACAAAAAGATAAAACGTAGAACAGGCTTTCCGCTAATGGAAGGCCTGTTTTTTTATTTAAGAAAGAGACGAATCGGAGACTGCCATAAGAAAAATAAGGACTTGGTCTTGACGCATGGAGGCAAATGATATATAGTTACTTTAGTGATTAAAAGCATAAAAGCTAAAACGCGTTTAAGTAAATGGGTAAGAGACAAATATTATATTCTTTCCGCAAGCTTTCATTAAAAATGAAAATATAAAGCTGCGCAGCAGACTCTGCGCTTGGATACAGAAAGGAATGGTAATCATGATCGTTATTACATCCAACACGACACCGGAGGAACAAATTCAAGATATCGTCCGCGTCATTGAGAAAAACGGTTTGCAAGCTTCCATCTCCAGAGGTTCGGATCGCACGGTTATCGGACTCGTCGGCGCGGTGGATCCAACAATAGCAGAGCATTTGCGGCAGATGAAAGGCGTTGAAAATGTAGTGAAGATTACAAAATCATACAAACTGGCAAGCCGGGACTTCCATCCGGAAGATACGGTTATTGATATTAAAGGTGTGAAAATCGGCGGTGAAGAGCTCGTTGTTATGGGTGGTCCTTGTGCAGTGGAATCTCCAGCCCAAATTGATGAGATCGCAGCGCTGGTAAAAGCGGCAGGCGGACAGGTGCTTCGCGGCGGTGCATTTAAACCGCGTACAGGCCCCTACAGCTTCCAAGGCGTTGGCGTGGAAGGTCTGATTATGATGGCGGAAGCTGGTCAAAAGCATGGGCTTCTGACGATCACCGAAGTCATGACGCCGGAATATGTTGATATCTGTGCGGAGTACGCGGATATTTTGCAGGTGGGCACACGTAATATGCAAAACTTCGATTTGCTCCGCAAGCTGGGTACCTGCGGCAAACCCGTTCTACTCAAGCGCGGCTTCAGCGCGACATATGATGAGCTGCTCAATGCAGCAGAGTACATTTTAGCTGGAGGCAACCCGAATGTGATGCTTTGTGAGCGTGGTATTCGTACCTTTGAGAGCTACACTCGCAATACGCTCGATCTGTCGGCTATTCCTGTGCTGCAGCAGTTGAGCCATTTGCCTGTCATCTCCGATCCGAGTCACGGTACGGGACGCCGCGAACTGGTGGAGCCGATGTCCAAGGCATCTGTCGCTGCCGGAGCCAATGGTCTTATTATCGAAATGCATACCGATCCTGACAACTCGATGACGGGGGACGGCGTACAATCCCTTTTCCCGGATCAATTTGCCGCTCTGCTGAAGGATCTGGAAAAACTTGCTCCGATTGTCGGTCGTTCATTCAATACGGAAAAGGCGCCTGCAGGGGCATTTGTAGTCTAAACCGTTTATTCATAACCAAACCATATATTAGCCTGCCTGACGGTTCCACAACCGTTAGCGGGCTATTTGTTTTTTTGTTTTCATAGGCAAACACCCGATGTGTGAGGATACCTAACACAAATTAAAAAAATACCTGACATGGATATTGACGATGTCAGGTTTTCCGTTTTATAATGACGACATAAATATTAGATACTGAACGTTCACGTTGAATATGTGGGTTAATGTTCGGATATTGGGAGGAAGAGATCATGTCGGTTGAAAACGTGTTGAAAACAATCAAGGATAATGCAATTGAGTGGGTAGATTTTCGCTTTGTAGATTTGTCTGGGCGCGCCCATCACATTTCTTTGCCTGCTAAAGAGGTGGATGAAGAAACGTTTGTGAACGGAGTAGCGTTTGATGGCTCCTCGATCCCCGGTTTCCGAGGCATCGAAGAATCCGACATGGTTATGATGCCTGATCCTAATGCGGCATACGTAGATCCTTTCACTGCACATCCCACATTAAACATTATGTGCAACATATATACACCGGACGGCGAGCGTTATGAGCGCGATCCGCGCGGCATAGCAGCGAAAGCAGAAGAGTTCCTGCAAGCTAGCGGCGTGGGTACAACAGCATTTTTCGCACCAGAGTCCGAATTCTTTATTTTCGATGATGTGCGTTACGAAAGCTCCATGAACAGCTCTTCCTTCTATGTGGATTCCGAAGAGGCCGCATGGAATACGAACCGCAAGGAAGAAGGCGGCAACCTTGGCTTTAAAGTGGGCGTTAAAGGCGGATATGTTCCAGTAGCTCCTGTCGACACCCAGCAAGACATCCGCAGTGAAATGTGCCGTTTGCTCGAAGAAGCTGGACTGCGTGTGGAACGCCATCACCATGAAGTGGCAACTGCAGGTCAAGCAGAGATCAACTTCCGTTTCGATACCTTGAAGAAAACAGCAGATAACCTGCTTGTCTACAAATATATCGTGCATAATACAGCTCGCCAATACGGTAAAGTGGCAACCTTCATGCCGAAACCTCTCTTTGGGGACAACGGAAGCGGTATGCACGTTCACCAATCCATCTTTGACGGCGATACGCCTCTGTTCTATGAAAAAGGCGCTTATGCCAACCTGAGTGAGATGGCCCTTCATTACATTGGCGGAATCCTGTACCATGCTCCGGCACTTCTGGCACTGACTAACCCGTCGACGAACTCGTTCAAACGTCTGGTTCCAGGCTATGAAGCGCCAGTGAACCTGGTATTCTCCAAAGGCAACCGTTCTGCGGCAATCCGTATTCCGGTAGCTGCTGTAACGCCAAAAGGCTGCCGCATCGAGTTCCGTACACCGGACTCCACAGCGAATCCTTACCTGGCATTCTCTGCCATGCTGATGGCCGGTCTGGACGGCATCAAGCGCAAAATCAATCCGGTCGAGCTCGGATATGGTCCAATGGATAAAAACATCTATGAGCTCAGCGATGATCAAAAATCGCAAATCCGCAGCGTGCCTGGTACGCTGGACGAAGCACTTGACGCACTGAAAGCCGATTACGAGTTCCTGCTCGAAGGCGACGTATTCACAAAAGACTTTATCGATAACTTCATCGAATTGAAACGTGGCGAAGCGAAAGCCGTTGCGATCCGCATTCATCCGCATGAATACGGTTTGTACTTCGACTGCTAATTCCACTTCTAGAGACTGTCCCGAAATATGGGGCAGTCTTTTTGTGTACGGAGGGGCATCTGACACATGAGCTTTGGTGGACGCTACGATTACGAAGCATTCCTCCAATCGCTGTTGTCCCCGAGTTTCCGGAATATTCCTTAGTGGAAGAAACTAGGGGACAAAGGCGACCACTGCCGCTTTTTCGGAATTGCTTCGTCCTCTCCGCTAGTTTTGCATTGATTGCTACTTCGCTCTTACAGCAGGAGATTTTGTATGTCTCTCCATCTTATTTAAGGTGCACCATTAAAGAATGCAGGTTATGTTCAAGAGTATTCGAATATTTTATGGTCTCTACGATAGCCTAATGTAAGGAATTGCACCCAAGCAACGTTCATTCTCGGAGTGTCCGCCTAAACGCCGTGTTATTAACGAATTATTCCGATAGGCTCACATCATCCCTATTATCCTGCATACCTCCCTTTCTCAATGGGCACATTAGCCAAATGAATAATACATAATTAGGAGATGTGAACAGTGATAGAGCATAATGACAATAAACACGACCACAGCGCGGTGGATCAGGCGAGTGCAAATGCCGGCAGCACAGCGGGGGAAGTGGAACGGGATAAAACTCTTACCGACCGCCAGGGTCATCCGATATCGGATAATCAGAATGTGCGGACGGTGGGCAGCCGTGGGCCGATCACGCTGGAGAACTATCACTTCCTGGAGAAGATCACCCACTTCGATCGTGAGCGTACACCAGAGCGTGTCGTTCATGCTCGGGGAGCAGGAGCGCACGGTTATTTTGAAAGCTATGGAACAGTAGGGGAAGAGTCAGTATCCCAATATACCCGCGCCAAGCTATTTCAGATCAAAGGTAAGCGTACCCCCGTGTTTGTGCGGTTTTCCACTGTGATACATGGAACGGGATCTCCTGAGACGCTTCGTGACCCGCGCGGCTTCGCCGTGAAGTTTTACACCGAGGAAGGAAACTGGGATCTCGTCGGCAACAACCTCAAAATCTTTTTTATCCGCGATCCGTTGAAATTCCCTGATATGGTACATGCGTTTAAGCCGGATCCGGTTTCCAACGTGCCTGGACCTGTGGGGATGTTCGATTTTGTATCCAAATCACCTGAAGCGACCCATATGATTACGTTTATCTTCTCACCATGGGGCATTCCAGCCAATTACCGGCAGATGCAGGGTTCGGGCGTGAATACGTATAAGTGGGTTAACTCGGAAGGCGAAGCGGTACTCGTGAAGTATCATTGGGAGCCGATTCGGCAGGGCATCAAAAATTTGACGCAGAATGAAGCCAATACCATTCAAGGGATGAATGACAGCCATGCGACTCAGGATCTTTATGAAGCGATCAAACGCGGGGATTATCCGGAGTGGGAGCTTTGCGTGCAGATCATGAGCGATGATGATCATCCCGAGCTTGATTTTGATCCGCTGGATCCAACCAAGCTATGGCCGGAAGATCAGTTTCCTTTTCTGAAAGTGGGCAAAATGGTGCTAGATCGAAACCCGGAAAACTACTATAACGAGGTAGAGCAGTCAGCCTTCGGTACCGGAGTGCTTGTCGACGGACTCGACTTCTCGGATGATAAGCTGCTCCAGGGACGCACATTCTCCTACTCAGACACCAAACGCTACCGGGTAGGGACCAACTATCTCCAACTGCCGATAAACGCCCCTAAGAAGCGTGTGGCGACCAATCAGCGTGGGGGTCAGATGCAGTATTTTGTAGATATGGCGCCCGAGCAGAGTCCGCATGTGGATTATGAGCCATCGATGACGGATGGTCTGGTCGAAGCTGAGCAGAACGCGGCGCCTCACGAGCCAGAGTATCATACCAAGCTCCAGCGTCAGAGAATCGAGCGTACCAATGATTTTAAACAGGCAGGACATACGTACCGCTCGTTTGAAGACTGGGAAAGGGAGGATCTCATTAACAATCTCGTGAATGCCCTCAAACAATGCGATCCGTCCATTCAGGAACAGATGATTCGGAATTTCAAGCAAGCGGATGAAGAGTACGGACGCCGTGTTGCGGAGGGGCTGGAAAAAGCACGGAAAGAGTCTTCCGGTGATCAGCGGGAGGAAGCGGTGCATGACGCAGAGCGCATGGGCCATGAAGCGGATCCCTATTAATGTCAATATGATGACTATTGCCTGTCCGCCCTGGCGGACGGGTATTTTTTCGTGTATCAGCGGATTAATATCATCTCATTTGGAAAATACATATTGAGCTCTTTTTTGAGCCGGATAAACTATATATTTTATTTCTGTAAAGCTTTATTTGAGTAAAAGAAATATGCTAAAGTGGATGGAAAGGGAATACATTTCCGGGACAAGCGCTTGTGCATTTTGGTACTTGCTGCTCCGCGAGATACCTGCTATCATTTTATAAAAATCGGTTACAGAGAGAGGATGGGGAGTTATCGTGAGCAAGAGAGCTTATAATTTCAATGCGGGGCCGGCGGCACTGCCGCTTGAAGTTCTGACGCGCGCACAGGCAGAATTTGTTGATTTTCGGGAAACAGGCATGTCCATTATGGAAATGTCGCATCGGGGCAAAGTCTATGAGGAAGTTCATCATGAAGCAGAGAGCCGTCTTTTATCTCTTCTAGGCAATCCTGAAGGGTACAAGGTGCTGTTTTTACAGGGTGGGGCAAGCACGCAGTTTGCCATGATCCCGATGAATTTTCTGTCCGCAGGCAAAACGGCAAGTTATGTTCTGTCAGGCAGTTGGGCTGACAAAGCGGTCAAAGAAGCGAAGCTGATCGGTGAAACGCATATTGCTGCCACATCGGAGGCAGATAAGTTTATGTCCATCCCTGATCTCAGCAGCATTGAGATTCCAGAGAACGCTGCGTACCTGCATGTGACTTCCAACGAGACCATCGAGGGTACCCAGTACCAGCAGTATCCCCAAACGGGCAACGTTCCGCTTATTGCTGATATGTCGAGCGATATTCTCTGCCGTCAATTGGATGTAAATCAGTTCGATTTCATCTATGCAGGGGCTCAGAAGAATCTTGGTCCTTCCGGGGTAACGGTTGTCATTGCCCGTGAAGAGATGCTGGCCGATTCTCCGAAGCATATTCCAACGATGCTGCGTTACAGTACGCATTTAAAGAATGACTCTCTGTATAACACCCCTCCTTCCTTCTCTGTTTATATGGTGAACGAGGTATTGAAATGGATTGAAGAGCAGGGCGGACTTGCGGGGGTTGAGCAGGCTAACCGCAAGAAAGCTGGCCTGATTTATGATATAATCGATAGCAGCGAAGGCTTCTATCGCGGTCCTGTCGATGCCGGCAGCCGTTCTATAATGAACGTTACATTTAAGTTGGCATCTGAAGAACTCGAGAAGCAGTTCATCAAGGAAACGGAGCAGGCAGGATTCGTAGGTCTGAAGGGTCATCGCAGTGTGGGCGGGTTACGCGCTTCCATTTACAATGCGGTACCTTATGACAGCTGCAAAGCTCTGGTGGATTTCATGGCCGATTTCCAAAAAAGTCATGGATAATGCAAGCTGACGAAAAATCAGCATGTTGAACGCAAAGCCTTTCGCCTTATGGGTGAAAGGCTTTTTCGTTACGATAAGAAGCAAAAACTTATTTGAATTACAACTTAAGGATGGAGTGAATGATATGGCACTGCATATTGTGCTTGTAGAACCTGAAATTCCGGCAAACACCGGCAATATCTCAAGAACCTGCGCGGCAACAGGGATCCATTTGCATTTGGTCCGGCCGCTGGGCTTCAGTACGGATGATTCGAAGCTGAAGAGAGCAGGACTTGATTACTGGTACGCGGTTAATCTTGAATATCATGATTCCTTCGCGGAGGTTCAGGAGAAATATCCGGAAGGACGCTTCTTCTACGCAACGACAAAAGCCGACAAAAGATACAATGATATAAAGTTCCAGGACGGGGATTTTCTTGTGTTCGGAAAAGAAACAAAAGGACTGCCTCCTGAGCTGCTGGCTGCGAATCCCGAGACTTGTATCCGTATGCCGATGACCGATAAGGTCCGCTCCTTGAACCTGTCCAACTCGGCAGCCATTATCGCTTTTGAGGCACTGCGCCAGCTGGATTTTCCTGGTATGAAGTAAGCTTCTAAAAGAAAGAAATAAAAATTCAAAATGTTAGCAGGATTCGACATCCTCATATAGAACTATTAAGAAAGACCCATTTTTTTTGGTTGGAAAGACGTTTTAACATGCCAGGGAGTACTTTCTAATCATAAAAGAAGTTGACTAGTTAATAGGAGAGGTGTAGTTGGTCTATGAAACCTGCTGGTGTAGTTCGCAAAGTCGATCAGCTGGGAAGAATTGTCTTGCCCAAATCGTTGCGAAAACGGTATCAGATGAATGAGGGGGACCCTGTCGAGATTTTAGTACAGGGAGATCATATCATCCTGGAACGTTATCGTCCCAAATGTGTATTCTGCGGCTCCATGGATGATGTGAGCGAATTTAAAGAACGTTATATCTGCGGTCAATGCCAAGTCGATATGGCGCAGCTTCAAAAACACGCATAACCATCATTTCAGGCATCACGATGATTCGTGGTGTTTCTTTTTTGTATCGGATGACCTGTACAAAAGACAAGAAAAAAAGGCTTCCTTGTTCAGGAAGCCTTCTTGGCCTAAAATTACAGACCTTTGGTTTTATCCTCGTTAAAACCTGCGGTTAAGATGCCAGCCAGGAACATAACAAGCACCAATGCAATAATCCAAAAAGTTAATGAGAACGACATGAAGGCCACCTCCCGCTATACTACCATGCTCATTAAGAATATTATACCCAGACTTTCACAAAAAATAAATGAGTATTGTTTTATTTGTAGAATAAAAAATGTGTTGGAACCGGCCGCAGACTTCCATCTGACGGATTATTAACCACTCTTCCGTTTACAATAAGGGATGAAGAACCACCGCCATCCAAATTATAAGCATCCTTTATGCCCAGTCCATACATCTTGTTCTGCAGCTCTTGGAGCGTAGCGCCTGAGCTTCCGCTTTCACTATACCCGTCAACCACGATGATGAGCAGTTGATCATCTTTATAATTACCAATGACGGTACGAGGGGCACGCTTCGGCGAAACCTGCCACTTTTCCGGAATCGGCATAGGTTGTCCATTTTTAAGAAGCACGGGTACGAATGTGGCTCCGAATTTTGGCTTCAGGCTGTCGAGCTCTGTTTTGTTGCTGAACTTTCCTCCGATTAGCTTGCCGGAATTGTCCATACCCACGAAGAACAGATCCTTGAAGCTTGATTCAAAACCGGTCAAGTATTCTCCGTTCATGACCGTGGTGCTGAGCGGATAGCGTTTACCACCGTTGTCGGCAAAGCCCCCGGCATTGATGCCTGCTACGGCTCCGTGTCTACTCACGGCCTGCATCGTGGTTTCAGAGCTGCCTATGTTATCACGCCCCAGACTCATCTGCATAGCGGCAGGATCCTTGAGTTTTACCTTCATGGCGTAACCTTTGTAAACACCCGGATTCACCTTATACAACTCGATACGGATGCGGTCGCTTTCCACCCGTTCAAAAGGAACGCCAAGCTTGGCAGTAATCCGCCGGTTGTATAAGTACTCTGGGCGAACCGCCTGTGTTTTTGCATTCGTGACGATCGAATTCATGGTTGTGGTCGTTTGCTTGTAAAGTGCCGATGTCTTGCGTATGGAAGAGATGGTCACCTTTACAGACTGGTCAGCTTTGTCCAAATCCTGCTTAAGTATTGCAGTCCGATCCTTTAATGTAACATCAGGAACATAGGCTGCGGTATCGACCTCAACATGTACGGGCTTAAAGCTGAATAATAGAAATAGAAAAAGTCCTAAAAAGGGTGCAGTCGCGAGCAGGAAAAAACGGTTGATCTGTTTCATTTCTAAGTTCATTTGAGCAGATCCATTTTCTGCTGCAATGTATTCAGCTGTTTCTTGACTTCATTCAGCTGCGTGTACAGCTTATTGCTGTTATCCGTTTTGCTGGTGGCATTGTCTTTGGTAAACGTCAGCAGCTCATTAAACGACTGCACCTTGCTTTCAAGCTCCTTTACTTCACCGGACAAAGCTTCGAATTTTGCTTCGTAGCTCATCTTCAGCTCATTCATCTGTTTATGTGAATCTGCCTGAAGCTGCTGGAGCATTTCATGCTTTACATGATTGCTGTATAAATAAGCGGCTGTAATTCCTGCAGCTATGAGCAATATCCAAATAAGTAAAACGAACTTCACCGAAGGGGATCTTTCCCGTTTTGTCCGGTTCTGATAAGATGCGGAAGGCTGTGTCGAAGATTGCATTATCATCACCTCGGGTACAACTGGATTTTTTAAAATATCAGAACTATACACTTCTTGACCAGACATCCTGGTATCGCAAGAAAACTCCGTTAAACGCGCCCTGTCTTCTGTGGAACTTCCTAAAAGAGCCTTTTCTGCCAGTCCTCATTCTAACATTCCCCTGCTCTTTTCGCAAAAATGAATCTAAAGTCACAGAAAAGCCTAAAAAGAGATTGCACCATATGGAAGCGTTGCGATACAATCTTGTTAGATTATTTGCAGCAAAGGCATGAAAAAGCGAAACTTTAACAAAATTTACTAAAAAACACCTCCGACACCATTTTATACACTTCATACGTCTTGAAACAAGCATTTAACGCGTTTTTCAACATAGCTGAATTATACGTTTATGTAATCATTCCACTCTATTTAGCAGGGGGTTTCAATTGAAATGACGAAGGTTTGGCGGGTCGTGATTATAGACAGTCACCCCACGAGTATGCTGGGAACCAAATTAATTTTGGAAGAAAAAGAAGAGCTAAAAGTAACAGGCATGGCTTCAAATTGGGATGAAGGACTGATACTCGTCATGGAGCAGCAGCCGGAATTGGTGCTGTTGGACTACCAAATGCCGGAAGGAACAGCAGAGACTCTGCTTGAAAAAATGACGCATTCATCCCCATCGAGCCATATTATTATTTTGACGGATACAGATGGAATCAAGCTGCTGCATTCGGTGGTAAATCTCGGAGGAAGCGGTATTTTGTCGAAACAGGCGTCCGCGGCTCAGCTGATGCTTATGATTGACGGTCTGCGCGAAGGACTCGCAACACTTCCGATGGATTGGCTGAAGAATGGTATTTGGCAGGTCCAGCAACCGGTTATCGACGGTGGACTGTATCATTTGACAGATACGGAGATTTTCATTATGGAGCGGATCGTTCAGGGGATTACCTATGACAAGATTGCGACAGAAATTGCGGTCAGCCGGCGGTCCATCGATAATTACTTGCGTAAGATATATGTGAAGCTGGGAGTATCCACCCGGGCGCAGGCCATTGAAAAGTTTGCTCTTACCACGCGTCAAAAAAGTCCTGTTTTCAGTTAAACCACGATATATATACATGTGAGGATTTTACGGAATCCTGATATGGGGCTTTAGATACAAAGCAGAAAACGGTGGATTGGAACTGGAAGAAGGAGGAGATATCATGCAGTATTCCTTTGCGGAACGCACGAAGGCTATGTTGTCGTCACCGCTTCACTTCATGAGATCACTGTCTACACGGGATTCATTTATCTCTTTTGCGGAGGAGCTTCCCGCGGAGGAGCTGTTCCCGGTATCATCACTGGAGGCTGCTGCGGCAGCCGTCATATCGAAAAGCCCTGCGGCGCTGCAGTACGGCGAGCCTCAGGGCTATTTGCCGCTGCGGAAGTGGCTATGCACAAACTTCAAGCAGATGAAACATATGGATGTGGATGCGGCTCAGATTCTCCTCACTACAGGCAGCCAGCAGGCTGTGGATCTCCTTGCCCGTGTATATGTGGAGCCAGGGGATCCTGTACTGGTCGAACATCCGACATCACCGGGATTTCTGCAGATTCTGAAAATGCAGGGGGCTGTCATCGTTCCTGTGGAAGGTAATGAGGACGGGATCAGTCCGGAGCATTTGCTCCAGCAATTGGAGAGTTTAAGACCCAAGCTGCTGCTGGTATCCCCAAATTTCACGAATCCCACTGGAGTTCTGTGGAGTCTTGAGCGGCGCAAGGAAGTACTGGAGATTTGCAAATCACATAAGCTTCTGATTGTGGAAGACAATTCATATGGAGATCTACACTTCGGGGGAATAACCGAGAAGAAGTTTTATACCGAGTATCCTTCCTTGTTCTCGCTTGATGATTCGGGTAATGGAGGTCAAGTATTGTATATCGGCTCTTTCAGCAAGACGGTGGTTCCGGCGCTCCGTACAGGCTGGGCTGCGGGGAACAAGGCGATGATCGAAACCATGGTCATGGCCAAACAGCTGGCCGACTGGCAGTCGAGCCATTTTAACCAGTGCCTGCTGCATTATCTGCTCGAATCTTCAACGTTTGATATTCACGAGCATGTTCAGATGCTGAACCGTGAATACGAGACCCGGCTGAAGCTGATGACAGAGCTTCTGAAACGTCCGGCCTGGAAAGGTGCCCGTTTCGATGTGCCCAAGGGCGGTATGTTCATTTGGGTGAAGCTCCCGGAGGCACTGGACAGTGTAGCTCTGTTAAAATGCTCTCTGGATAAGGGAGCGGCCTTTTTACCTGGAACGCTTTGCTATGCAAAAGGGGAAGGCAGCGGATATATCCGGCTGAACTTTACCCATCCGGGCAGGGATGAACTGCTCCTGGGGATGAATCTGATCGGAGAGGCTATCTCAGAATTCACAGCCCGAAGCTAACGCTTTTTAGGTTTCTGTTCAACGGCAGGAGATGCAGGGGCGGTTTCGAGTACCCCCGCATACAGATTGAGACTCTCCGCACCGGCTGAAGTAAGTGCATAACGTCCGCGCCCGATCCGGTCGAACCAACCGTAATAATTGCTTCGAAGGATACTTGCTGTGTTCCCTATCCCGGTCAGATCCCGCAGTGAAGCGGGAGAAGCGCCTTCCGGCGGAGCACTTGCCAGTGCGAGCGCAACCCGCAGTGCTTTTTCACGGTAAGCGGTCATCAGCTTCGCACGGCTGCTGCCGCCGATATTGTAATCGCCGCTGCGTTCATGAAATTCATATAAGAGACGTTCCTTACGTCTTTTCTTGATGCTTTTGGCTGGTTCCTGTTGATCCGGCTCGCATAGAACCTCGACAAAAGGTTTTTTTGTTTTGAAAAAGGTAATGGTAATCAGTCCGAAGCCCAGCTTGCGGCACAACCTCGTGATCTCGCCCCAACGCTGGTTCACTGCTCCGCGCTTGGTTCTGCTGCGTTCTACCGCCAAATATACCTGTGAGCTCATTTGTAGACGTTCCATCCCCTGCAGAAGCAGTGCGAGATTGAACGTTTTTTTCATTTCGATAATCAGAGGCTCGCTTCTCTCCGGATGAACCCCGACGAGATCGCAGTTCTTAACCTCTCCCTTGATTTCATATCCTTGCTGTTCGAAAAAAGCCTTCAACGGCTCATACAGCTCGGTTTCATGCTGTACGGTCATGAACATTCCCCTTTGCTAAAAGTCGGCCAAGACTCGTCTTTTTTTAATCTAGATCTATAATTTCCGGGGCCCCCACAAAGTACCTGAATTAGCTCCGAAGCAAAGTTCCCACTTTGTGGGGTTATTTTTCGTTTCCTATATTATAACATTTGATAAAAGACAATCCTCCTTTTGCGAAAAAATAGGTCAACTAATCCCCATAATCAGCATAGGTATGTAATACACTTTTTGATTAGGATTATGTGAAAACCGGGATCAAATGGGATGAAGTTGACCCTTGACGCTTTGATCGAATTTTTGACAACTCAAAACGTAGTCATAGGAGGTACTAGCATGGATATTTTCGAACGCGTAGCGGCCTATCGGGCAGAAAGCGATCAACTTGCGTGGAACGGCACTTTTAAAGATTATATTGAACTGCTCCGTCAAGATCCTTCAGCGGCAATCACTGCTCATGCGCGCGTGTATGACATGATCAAGTCGTACGGTGTGGAGGAGGTGGGCGGCCATAAACGCTATAAATTTTTTGAACAGGAGATTTTCGGATTGGACCGGTCTGTGGAGAAGCTCGTAGAGGAGTATTTCCACTCTTCCGCGCGCAGGCTCGATGTCCGCAAACGGATATTGCTGCTGATGGGTCCGGTAAGTGGCGGTAAATCTACACTGGTGACACTCCTGAAGCGAGGATTGGAAAAGTTTTCACGGACAGAGCAGGGGGCTTTTTATGCGATTGACGGATGCCCGATGCATGAGGAACCACTGCATTTGATTCCGCTCGAGCTTAGGCAAGAAGTGGAGAAAGAGCTGGGGGTGCGCATTGAAGGGAATTTATGCCCATCCTGCCAAATGCGGCTGAAGCAGGAATACGGCGGTGATATCGAAAAGGTACCTGTGACCCGGGTGATCATATCCGAGGATGCCCGTGTTGGAATTGGTACATTTAGTCCTTCAGATCCAAAGTCGCAAGATATTGCAGACCTGACGGGCAGCATCGATTTTTCAACGATAACGGAATTTGGCTCGGAGTCGGACCCGCGGGCATACCGCTTCGATGGAGAGCTGAATAAGGCCAATCGCGGCTTGATGGAGTTCCAGGAAATGCTCAAGTGTGACGAGAAGTTTCTGTGGAATCTGCTGTCACTTACCCAGGAAGGTAATTTCAAGGCAGGGCGATTTGCGTTAATCTCGGCGGATGAGCTCATTGTGGCCCATACCAACGAATCCGAGTACAAGGCGTTTATATCCAATAAGAAAAATGAGGCGCTGCAATCACGGATGATTGTCATGCCAATTCCATACAACCTTAGAGTTTCAGATGAAGAGAAAATTTACAACAAGCTGATTTTACAAAGTGATATGAAGCATGTGCATATTGCGCCGCATGCGCTTCGATCCTCTGCTATTTTCTCCATACTCACACGTCTGAAGGAAACGAAAAAGCATGGAATGGATCTCGTCAAAAAGATGCGGATGTACGACGGGGAAGAGATTGAGGGGTTCAAGGAAGCAGATCTGAAGGAAATGCAGACCGAATATCTGGAAGAGGGTATGTCCGGCGTGGATCCACGCTATGTCATTAACCGGATTTCCAGTGCTTTGATTAAGCAGGACCTTCAGTGCATTAACGCACTGGATATTTTGAGAGCGATTAAGGACGGACTGGATCAGCATGCCTCCATCACCAAAGAGGAGCGGGAGCGTTATTTGAATTTTATCGCGGTTGCGCGTAAGGAATACGACGAGCTCGCGAAAAAAGAAGTGCAAAAGGCGTTTGTCTACTCTTTCGATGAGTCTGCTAAGACGCTGTTTGAAAATTACTTAGATAATATCGAGGCATTCTGCAATATGTCCAAAATTCGTGATCCGCTGACAGACGAGGAGATGAATCCGGATGAGCGGTTGATGCGCTCGATTGAAGAGCAGATCGGCATTTCGGAAAATGCCAAGAAAGCGTTTAGGGAAGAAATCATGATCCGCATTTCGTCCTATTCACGTAAAGGAAAGAAATTCGAATACCATAATCACGACCGGCTGCGTGAAGCCATCGAGAAAAAGCTGTTTACAGATTTGAAGGATATCGTCAAGATCACCACTTCCACGAAAACCCCGGATGCGAACCAGCTCAAGCGAATTAATGAGGTCAGCAAACGTCTTATGGATGATCACGGGTACTGCCCGGTCTGTGCGAATGAGTTGCTGAAATATGTGGGAAGCCTGCTGAACCGATAAACAATTAAACCGTCCTCAGAAGAGGGCGGTTTTTCGCTGTTTGCTGTAAAATATAAAAAAACAGGTCAAATCTAGTGGATAAGCTGTCGATATAGTCTATAATATACAAAGTTGCTGTATCAACGGAAAATTTTAGGTATAAAGAAGGAGTGCCTTTTTACATGATTAATGTATCCCCTAAACGGCAGAAACAGATTGATTATATCAGGCTGACCGAGAAAGACTTGGAGAATCTTCTGCAATTTCGTCCGGTATTCGCGAAAGTAGTAGAGGAAGTCGTGAACTATTTTTACAAGCATATCGCCACCGAACCGGAACTGATGGAGCTTATCGGGAAAACCACGACGATTGAGAGATTAAAGGAAACGCAAAGAGAATATTGGATGTCACTGGCTGACGGTAAAATTGATGATGAATATCTGGAGAAAAGAATTGCGATCGGTCTTGTACACTCTCGCGTGGGCCTGAGTGTCGAATATTATCTTGGCAGCTACATGACATACCTGGATATCGCAACAGACTTGATGCGCCAGGTGATGCCGGATCAATGGGTTTCAGTTATCCATTCACTCAGCAAAATGTTCAATCTTGATTCACAGCTCGTATTGGAAGCCTATGAACTGAAAGAGAAAGAAAAACTGAAAGACCTGGCCGATGAAAAAGAACATGTGCTGCAAGCGGTTACAGAGGTTGTGCAGCAATTAACGGGCATGGTTGCGGAACTGAATGAGAGCGCAGGCCAAATCGCGACTTCTGCACAGGTCACTGCGGACTCACAGGAAACGGCTCATGTATTGATGGACGAGCTTCACGAGGATGTGAAGCAGATTGAAAATATGGGTGTACTCATTAAAGCGATCGCAGATCAGACACATCTGCTTGGTCTGAATGCCGCAATTGAAGCTGCGCATGCGGGAGATATGGGCAGAGGGTTTACCGTGGTGGCAGGAGAAGTGCGTAAACTAGCGATGCATTCGCGTGAAGCCTTGGAGCAGATTCAGGACAAGGTGTCCGGCATTATGCAGCGGCTGAGCCGCGTGCAGAATGAAACGGAAAAAACGACTATTCATGCCAGAGAACAGGCCAGCAGCTCACAGGAACTCGCTTCATTTGTGACGATGATCGAGAAACTGACGCAGGATCTGGCGGAAATTCAAAATAAAAGCTAGATTCCTTCAACGGACTACCCTTTTTTCCATTTTCATGCAGAAAATTCTATATCTCTGACTTATCATTTCAAGTATAATAGAGGACACATCATGAGTTATAGGGATAGAAGAACTGATTGAGCATGTATATGCAATCCGTAGTCCGAGGTGATCTGATTTGGCTTCAATTCATGATGTAGCAAAAGAAGCAGGAGTTTCGGTAGCAACGGTGTCCAAAGTGATTAATCACTATCCGGATGTTAGTGAAAAGACGAGAAAAAAAGTAAAAAATGCGATCGAACTGCTTCGTTACAGACCCAATGTCATTGCACGGGGTCTGGTGACAGGGAGGTCCTGGACCGTTGGGGTCCTCATTAATATACCTTTTACTAATCCATATGTGTCGATGCTGCTGGAAGGCATCAAGACGGCACTGGAACACAGCGGATATGATCTGATGCGGTTGTCGGCCCGGTTGAATGATCCCGGTTACTCTTTCGTTGATCACTGTCAGAGCCGTAATTTGGACGGAGTGGTCGTGTTCGGAGTGGAAAAGGATCATCACAGCATTCAGGAGCTGATCGAATCCGGAATTCCAACCATGTTTGTAGATATGGATGTGACCGGTCAACGGGCAGGCAATATAACGACGGAGAACCGTAATGGCGTACATATGGCAGTCCGGCATTTATACGAGCTTGGACATCAACGGATTGCCTATCTGGCAGGTGTACCAGGTCAGCCCGTTAACGAAAGCCGCTTGGCGGGATATCGTGACGGTCTTGAGACTTCCTTCATTCCATATCGTGAGGATTATGTTGTGAACGGGGATTACTCCTACGATAGCGGTATTCAAGGCATGAGAATGCTGCTGCAGCTGGATCAGCCGCCGACGGCCGTAGTTTGTACTTCTGATATGGCTGCTTTTGGAGTCATTCACGCTATTGAAGCTCATGGGCTTTCCGTTCCCGGTGATATTTCAGTCGTGGGATTTGATAATATTTATGAAGCTGAGCTGTTCAAGCCAGCCCTGACGACGATTAACCAGAATATTCACACCATCGGCGTGAAATCGATTGAAGAGCTGATCTCGATGATTAAGAGCACTGAATATCCGCCTCCGGTCGTTACCGAGCCTTCCAGTCTGGTTATCCGCGAATCAACGGCACGCTATTCGGAACAATTGTGAATAAATAATAAATGGTAGAGTATGCTTGTAAAGGCATGCTCTTTATTTTTGGCTGCTGTTTCATCACTGGGCACTATTCTTTATAATAAATGAAATTAGAAAAACTTCGGTTTGAAACGGGAAGTGATAATATGGACCAGAGAAGAGTACTTGTGGTCGACGATGAAGAAAGCATTCGAAGTGCTATTACGTACGCCTTGAAACGCGAGGGCTTTGAGGTATCAACGGCAGCGGATGGGGAGGAAGCACTGCAGAAGGTAGCCTCCTTCCGGCCGGACATGCTTGTCCTGGATGTAATGATGCCAAAGCTGAATGGGTATGATGTTTGCCGCCGGCTAGAAAACGTCAAGGGGATCGGTATCCTTTTGCTGACCGTTAAAAACGATATTGTAGATAAAGTGCTGGGACTGGAGCTCGGTGCGGATGACTTTATGAGCAAGCCATTTGATATCCGGGAGCTGGTGGCCAGGGTCAAATCCATTGTTCGCCGATTAGAAAAAGGCAGTGATCCAACGCCATCTGCTGACTCGGAGGTTTATCGTCTTGAGGGTCTTAAAGTCGACACGGTACGACGTACGGCGGATATTAATGACGGGTCCATGGATTTGACACCTAAAGAATTCGATCTGCTGGCGCTGCTGGTTTCTCATGCGGGGCGTGTCTATACCCGCGAGGATTTGCTTGAACTCGTGTGGGGGATGGAGTACTTTGGCGGGACTCGCACTGTCGATATTCATATCCAGCGTCTGCGCAAGAAGCTGGGGGATGCGCAGTATCTTCTCCAGACCGTGTACGGCATTGGATATAAAGCGATGGAAAAATAATTTACAAGTTGGAAACACTTTGAAATATCATGGATATATTTGCGGTATAACATATGAATTGCGCTAGGGAAGAGTTTCTCGCTTTAACAGGTAAGAGATACAGAGCAGGTTAGAATTAGTTCTATACGAGTACGTTGGTAAATAAGAGGTAATGAAAAGACCCGGTGGGTTCCCGGGTCTTTTTGTATTGAAATCAAAGCAAGTTGGAAATGATTAGAAATAGAAGGAGGAGGTATATTCATGGCTATTCTATTAAGCTTTTCGATCATCATCAATTTTGCTTTGTTGTATTCTTTGCACGACTATAAGAAACAGGTGGAAAGATATCGATCTAATGCTCTTGATGCTTTTTCGTCGCATGAAGATATGAAGGAGACACTGCGAATAGGTTTATATAACCGATTTAAACGAGATTTGGAGGAAGATAAGGAAGAGAATCCATGGTTGTTCGAGCATTTTGTCGCCGACATTCTAAAATCTGTACGTGGTGGAAGGACTGTTGTAACTCAAAGCTCAGGTGACTTTGGCATTGATATTGAAGAGCATACTGAGGAAGGGCTTTATCTTGGACAAGTTAAATGTTACCATGACCAGAATCCATTGGGCTATACACCTATCGCGATAGTCCATTCTCAGATGATTAAACAAAATGCCGTCGGCGGCTATGTGATTACAACAGGTAAATTTACACACAATGCCTATACTTATGCAAGCGGTTTAGATATTGAGCTTATTAACGGAACCCAGCTGGTGGAGTTATGGTTGCAGCATTTAGAGGAGAAGAGAGAGCAAGTTACAGTTTTGAGCCCAGCTACCTAAGAAACTAAATATGGTGTCAAGAAAATCAGCTTTCGCTGTATATTTCTTGGCATTTATTCTTCATAGATCGATCTTCTTTTACTCCGGCATCGTGCTTATTATAATGTGGAATGAATATGAGCAATAATCTGTATGACCATGCTACAATATAATAAATTATGTTTATTTGTACTCAAAGGAGGTCGAACATTGTGTCAAATCCGGATGAAAAGAAAACTCATACGTATGAGGAGTGGCTGACATGGGATGGTCCATGGGAGTTAATTAACGGCAGAGCATATAATATGTCTCCTGCTCCGACCTCACTGCATCAATTTATTGTTGGAGAGCTTTATTTTGCGCTGCGGACTTTTTTTCAAAATCGGAATTGTTATGTGTTTGTGGCTCCATTTGATGTATTTTTCAGTGAGAGGGATATTTATACTTCTCCTGATCACGTCATACAACCGGACCTCTCGGTAGTTTGCTCCAAAGACCAAATCTCTAAAAGTGGTTGTCATGGCGCACCGACATTGATAGTAGAGGTGCTGTCACCATCCACAGCACTTAAGGATTTCAATGAGAAATTCAACCTATATCAAAATTATGGCGTACAAGAATACTGGATCGTCGACCCCGGCAATCAAACGGTTCATGTATATGCTTTGCAGAATGGCACATACTCTGTGCGTGAACTGTACATGGAGAAGGAAAAGATCCAATCCGTTCTATTTGAAGGCCTGCAGGTGTCTATGAACAGATTATTCAGGTTTGAGCAGCAATAAAATAAATGATTGAAATGATATGCGAGTTCATCTGACGATAACAACGAAGATTTCAGTGCAAAAAGCGACCTTTCTCCGGTAGAGCACCGTGAAAGGCCGCTTTTTTTGTGGGCAATTTCAAACAAATTTGCGGTGCAGCTTTTTGCCATCATAGGTGAACATGACTTTTTTATCTTCGATAATGGTTTCCAGATGGACGGTCCGGCCCCATAACTGATAGACATGCGGCATGGTCCGTTCCATATATTTCAGATCAAGCTCGGTGCCTTCATACTCATGCCGCACTACCAGCTCTCCGTTTCGCATGAAATCACCATCGGATACAACCAGAAATGGATTACCGCCGTTCACTCTGGAGACAACCAGCTGATCTCGGACACGCTCCCAACCTTTGTCGGTAATTTTCCACTCGGGTCCTTTTTTCTCGAATACATACAAATCCAAATCATTGGTTAATTCCTTTGTTAAGTAATTGCGGATAAACGAGGTGTCGGAATCGTACTCACGCACCTCGAAAATTTTCTCTCGGCCTCGGCCGGACGTTCTTCCGCCACGTTCCTGCTCTTCCTTCGTCGGGTGATCCCAGCGCCGCTCGATATCCTCGAAAATTTTAAGGCCCAGGTAGTAGGGATTCAAGCTGTTGCGGGATGGCTGTACGACAGAGGAGTTCAGTTTGGCGAACTCAATGGTTTCCTCGCTGGTCAGATCCAGCTCCCTGATGATGTGCTGATGCCAGTAGGAAGCCCAGCCTTCGTTCATGATTTTGGTTTCCATCTGCGGCCAGAAGTACAGCATTTCCTCGCGCAGCATGCTCATGATATCCCGCTGCCACTCCTCCAGCACCTCGGAAAATTCCTGGATGAACCACATGATATCTTTTTCCGGTTCGGGAGGGAAATGGCGTGAAGCCACTGCGTCCCTGTCTTTGGTTTTGGGTTCATCCAGATTCCAAAGATCATCATAGTCGCCAGCTGGAGGCTCTTGTTTGTGAGAGTCTTTCTGTTCCTTGATCTTGTATTCCATGTATCGCTGCTTGCCGAGATGCTGTGGTCTAGCCAGCTGGGGATCCACATGCTCTTGTATACTCAGGACGGCGTCAATGAAACTCTCGACAGCTTCGGTTCCATATTCCATCTCGTAATGGCTGATCCGTTCAGCTGTGGCGGACATGCTCTCGACCATATTGCGGTTGGAGGTCGAAAAACGGTAATTATTTTTAAAGAAGTCACAATGGGCAAGAACGTGTGCGACGATCAGCTTGTTCTGAATCAGCGAGTTGCCGTCGAGCAGAAAAGCATAGCAGGGATTGGAGTTGATGACCAGCTCGTAAATTTTGCTGAGTCCGAAGTCGTATTGCATTTTCATCTTATTAAAGGTTTTTCCGAAGCTCCAGTGCGAGAAGCGGGTTGGCATGCCATATGCGCCGAAAGTGTAGATAATATCAGCAGGACAGATCTCGTAACGCATCGGATAATAATCGAGCCCGAAGCCATCGGCTATCTCCATAATTTCGCTGATGGCATATTCAAGCTGCTTGATTTCATCACTGTTACTCATGTTTGGATTGCTCCTTCCTGTTTCTGGAAGAATGTGCGCAGGGCCTGATAGACCTCTCCTTTTTCCTTGATGACATAATACATAAAATGCTCCATTTTAATATTGCGGTAGGCCGACATGAGTGTGCTGCTGCGGTTGTACTGGTTGACCTCTCCGTATCCGAACATATTGCTCACCTTGAGCAGTTCCCCAATCAGGCGCACGCAGCGTTCGTTATCCGAGGTTAGATTGTCTCCGTCTGAGAAGTGGAACGGATAAATATTGTATTTGGAAGGCGGGTAGCGCCGGTCGATGATTTCAAGCGCCTTTTGATAGGCAGAAGAACAGATGGTGCCGCCGCTTTCGCCGCGTGTAAAAAAGTCCTCCTCGGATACTTCCTTCGCTTCGGTATGATGCGCCAGGAAAACAATATCTACCTTTTCATACTGCCGCCGCAGAAAACGGGTCATCCAGAAAAAGAAGCTGCGCGCACAGTATTTTTCAAAGGATCCCATACTGCCTGAGGTATCCATCATAGCGATAATGACAGCGCTGGAGTGAGGCACCACGATTTCCTCCCAGGTTTTGTAGCGCAGGTCATCAGGGCTGATATGATGGATGCCGGGAGTTCCGGAAGTGGCATTGCGGCGCAGGTTTTCCAGAATGGTACGCTTTTTGTCGATGTTGGACTGCATTCCTTTTTTGCGGATATCGTTAAAAGTAATGGATTCGGTCTCCACATCCTGCTGCTCTTTCGGCTTCATAAAAGGAAGCTCCATTTCGTCAAAGAGCATATTCTCCAGATCTTCCATGCTGACTTCGGCTTCCATGATATCATGGCCAGGCTGATCTCCAGCTTTCTCGCCCTGACCAGGCTTCTGAGCCGGATCACGTCCGAGTACATCACCTACTTGACTGTCACCATCACCCTGCCCCACATGCTTTTGCTTCTGGAAATTATAGATAAAACGGTATTCGTCCAGACTCCGGATGGGTACCTTGATGATCTGTTTACCGTCCGACATGACAATACTCTCTTCCGTAATGAGATCGGGCAGGTTTTGCTTAATCATTTCTTTCACTTTTTCCTGATGGCGGACTTGATCCTGATACCCTTTACGGTGCAGTGACCAGTCCTCCTTGGACACGACAAACAGCGAATGATCGTCAGATGGCATGTTCAGCACCTCCCCTATACGCATAATCAGCTTCAAAAGTCATGAGTCATTATTAATCAAGTATATTCACGCGCAGGGATGATATGTGATGAGGATGAAGTAAAATAACGAGTTCAATTGATTGTAATTTAATCCATATTCAGGATTTTCAAGTGAGTATTCGACTGTTTATGACAAATATTTCAAAAATGTTATAGTATACTGCAATTGTCCTAGTTACAAAGGATGAGAGATTTCGCAGTAATAGTTTCTAATACATATGTTTTGAGGGAGGTGTGCTCCAGATCATTCACGTGGGCAAGCAGTCCCGTAGGATAAGACAAGAAGAAGTGGATTGTGAGGAAGGAAGCAGCGCGGTTTATCTTCTGGGAAGTTACGTCGATAGACGTGGGCGGAGACGAAAAAATGTGATTGATAGGGAGTGTACATATGAAAAAGAGAATGATCACTTTGTTGGCTATAGCACTAATTTTGGGCGCTTGTCTTGGATGGGGGAAACCCGCATCAGCAGCGGAAAGCTCATTTAAAGATGTTCCAGCCAATCACTGGGCTAAAAAAGCTATTGATTATGCGGTGTCTAAGGGATATTTGAAAGGTGAAGGAAACGGGAGCTTCAGACCGAACGCGGCTGTTACGCGGGCGGAATTTGCCGCCATTTTGGACCGGGTATCCACGAATGAAGCGAAAGCGAATATGGGTTCCTTTTCAGACCTGGCAGGTCATTGGAGCGAAAAAGAAGTAAGCGAAGCTGCAGCAAAAGGTTTTTTGAGTGTTGGCGATTATTCCAATGGGTTTAAGCCAGGTACGGCTTTGACACGCGTGGAAATGGCGAAATGGATGGCTTCCGGCTTGGCGGCCAAAGATGAGGATTACAAAACGGCACTGTCCGATACCAAGGAGACGATTGTGCCGGTTACGGAGTATTACAAAGGCGGCTTGAACAAGGCTGACTATCCATATGTATCCGTTGTTCTTGGGACCGGCCTCATGTCCGGATATCCGGATGATAGTTTCGGGGCTGGTAAGACGACAACTCGGGCGGAAGTAGCAGTTATTTTACAGCGCTATGAGGGGACACAGGAGAAGGCTGCGAGTTCTTTTCGGGATTTGAGTGAGCTGAGAGAGGTAGGATTAACAGGCACGAATGTGAAGACGGTTGCTCCGAAACTCTCAATTACCGATGGGGGTCTTCAAGAAATCTATAACAAGAATATAAATCTGAGAAATGGAATTGCTGTACTTCAAATTCACCACTATATCTTTATTCCTGGTTCAAGTATGGCCGATCTTGGAAGTGTGTATGGAAAAATGTTTGTAGATAAAGAATACATGGTTAATCCAAAGACTTATCTTGTGCTAATTGATGAAACCTTAACTCCTAATGCGGACAATTTCACATATCAAAGATATCTAGGGGCTATCGATAATGATTTAAAAGCCGGGCTAAGAATCGATGGTGATGTTACTAAGAAATTCGGTTACAAAACCCCTCCGAACGATGGCTCCCACTTTTTTGATAAAGGTAAAGGCATCCGATTTTGGTCCGCGGGTATGTTTATGAAGACACTTAATGACAATGAAGATCGGTACTCTAATGCTGTGACAGCTAATGATGGTACAACAATAAGAATTGTTTATAAAAAATAGAAATTACAAGGAAGTGAAAAAGTCGGTATGTACATTAAAAGGATATTATTAACATTACTATCCTTCGCTCTCATTTTCTTGTTTTTTCAATACGATCAATCCAATAATTTATTGTCGGTTGATGCAGCTGCGGCAGCTGGCGGAGAAAATCCTAACGAATCTAAAGGATATCCATATGATGCCAAGATTAATCCAACAGGATTTCAAAAGAAACAAACAGTAACGAAATCCGTAAAAGCTACGAATCCAGGTAGGCCTGGGGTTTATTGGTATCAGATGGATGATGGAGGCTTCCAAGCTGATCAGTATGATGGAACTAAAGTAGAAACTAAAAATATTGGAGACAATGGAGATAATCCTATACCTGCTAAAAAGGCAGTTACAGGAAGAGTAGATTCTTACAACTATAAGCCAGGAACCTTTGACGACAACAATAGCATACCTACGGATGTTGAGAGCTACCCTTTTGATTCTGTTAAATCTTCTTTAACGAAAAGTACAATATTTAAACCCGGATCCGATGAAATGTTTTATTCGAATGGATCGCTTACAATTGAACCTGATAAAAGATATGTGAAATTCACCGTTACTACAGGTGGAGAGCCATTCTCTGATAAAGTTGCCCTTAGTCATATCAAACCAAGGCCAAATGGTTACGTGAAATATCAAATTAACTATAATGTCGCAATTGATTTTGTATGGGAGGGCACCGTCAAAGAAATCAAAGAAATCAGCTTATCCGGCTCCAACCAAATGGCTATTGGCGAAACCAAAAACTTCACAGCCGCGGTGAAAACCAAGCCGTTTTCCGAGCCAAGTGATACCGGATTTAAATCTCCCGTTGATGTTACCACTCGTCCTGAAGCCACATGGAGTTCAGACAACAAAGCGGTGGTGGAAGTCGTTGACCCTAATTCCGGACAGGTCAAGGCAAAGGCCAAAGGGAAGGCAACGATCACCGTGAAGTGGGAAAGTGGCATGTATACGCTGTACGATAAGATCTTGATTTCAGTAGAAGACGGAGAGGTTCCTCCAACAGACCCCGAGCCTCAACCAGGAGATGTAACATGCACGGAGCCGCAGCCTGCTCAATCGATAAGCGGCAAATACATGGATCCGGTCGTGACAGCTGTGATCAAGGCAGACAGCCGTGGCAGCGAGAAGTTTGATGTTCTACAGGGAATTCCGACTTCCGAGAGCTTGTATGGAAATGTGAAAGCGAAGGAGTATTTGTACCAGGATAAGTTCAATCAGATGAAGGGCGTATGCACCTATACGGTAAATGTAAAAAAGACATATATGCTGGAATGGGATCCTGGAAAAACAGTAGCCAATCCCGATGGGAAAGGAACACATACCGAGCCGGACCCACAGCATGATAAAGATGAAAAAGTATATAGCTACAGCATTCAGCGGCCGTATTCTTTCTGGAAAATAGATAATCTGGAAGTATACGATATTAACCACGCAACGCTTAAAAATTATGCCTGGGATGAAATATCCATTCATCCTTCTGGTTATAATCCGCCTGTATTCCAGGCCAACCAGGACGGCAAATATTACCCGCCTGATCCGCCGGAGGATCAGGAAGCGCCGTCGCAAACGCTAAATGGAGGCAAGTCCAGGCCGACCGTTCCTAATGAACAAGGAGCTTTCCAAGGGATGGCCGAACAATCCGTTGGCAAGGTAGAGGTTGAGAATGATTCACTGGATTTTAACGGACAAAAGATCATGAACAACCAGCGAACACCGGAAACGGGACCAACCCCATCGCAGATACCTGCTCCGCAGCTTATTAACGACAATGTACTTTATAGTCCCGGGCATATGATCAGCAGCTCTAAGACGAATAAAAGCAAAGAGGAAAGTACCGGACAAATCTTTTATAACATAATGACTGGCAATATTAACGGCGGAACAGACCAGGATTTTTCGATCCAAGGCATTAATCCGGTGACGGTCCACACACCTGTCGTGAACTATTCCACGGTTTCTGATGACGCAGCACATAACCAGAAAACCTATCCGAATGGGAGTCGCTCTGCCCTGATTCTGGAGCGTCCATTTACGGTATCGATTCCAACCAGCGGGCAGCATACCAATTATCCTGGTTATGGCAATCGTGATTACGCAAAGTATTTTCGGATCAAGCAGGTGCAATTCCCTTTTGACGTCTACAACGCCAACAAGACACAGTTTATACCCAAAGAAACATGGGTGGATATTCCTGTCGGTCAGCTCGACACAACCTTTTATTTACCAGTATGGGTGAACGAAGGGGATTATCAGGTTACATTCCGCAATATTGCTGAAAATGCGCCTAATGGATTTACCTCCCAAACGAACGCCAACACGAATTTATCGCATCATGCGGCTGAATTGAAGGTGCCTGTAGAGGTCATAGGGCGGCTGTACGACTTCCATATCACGGATATTGCCGACTACAATTGGGAGAAGGTATTCCGTACACAATCCGGCAGTGCTAATCAGACAGGCATGTCCTACTGGGTAGGCCAAAATCTTATCGATGGCGATCCCCGAGGGAACAAGGCAACATTTACCCTGCCGATCAGACCGGGAAGCAATCCGCTGCAGGGGTATAAAAATGTGTCGGTAAAAACGGGATATCACTTCAAATTCGATTTTAAAACGAAGGGAAATATGTTTGAAGCACTGGATGGTATCCGGATCACGCCAAGCTTTTTTTATGTCAGCAAGGATGGCAAGACCTTAAATGCCAATGGCGATTCTCGTGTACCGGTGGACCTTTACTACAACACGAGCAAAAATAATTTCGTCAAGGTGGGTTCCGCTGAGGATAAGGTTCAACGCTACGTGATCTTGAACGATCGTTTACGGAATGTACCTGCTGCAGAATTGACCGATACGGCCAGCTACAAATACAATCATTACGGCCAAACGGGCAGCTTGAGCAAAAATCAATACGTCCAAAATTATATGAATGTCTTTACGAAGCAAAAAACGCCGGTCGGCAGTTACAGTCTAATGATTCTTCCGGAGCAGGTAAGGACATTCCTCAGGCTTACAAGCAGTATCCCGGCATCGGTGGATCAGGAACGTGCGAATGTCTCCATTCAAAAATGGTATGGCGAATACAGTTTACCTGCAGAACCGTTCGTCGTAATAGCAGGAACGAACGTGGCTGAGTATGGACGAACACATGGCGGGCTGGACAGCAAGTCACCGATCTTTCTCAAAAACGGCTATATCATCGTCAATTTCAATATTGAATCCATTCAGCAGGGAGATCTAAAAAGGCCTCATTTGCAGTACATTTATGCACCATTGATGAATCAGTGGAAGATGGAAGGCTTCAACCGTGATATCCAGGATGCTTATGGCAACCGATTCAAGGTAACGGATGGCGATATCATTTTCTACAACGCGGATCAATCCAGCCGGGATGATTTCAGCTCCCAGGTTCCGCATTAAGCAAGGCACCAATGAAGGCAGCAAACCTGTGGTTATCATATTTGCCACAGGTTTGCTATAAACTTCTTCGTTATGATCCATAACCTCTTGGGTATTCATGCTGTTCTAGAAGAGGGGGGATTTTTGAACCAAAGGAGGAGAACCGTTTGGATCATGAAATCATCGTTGAAGCCACCCTGGAGCTCAAGGATGTTCAGGAACTTAATCTTTTTTTTACGAGAACATCCAGAGTGATGCTGGCCGTAATATTCTTTATGGTTTTCATTGGGATTGTCCTATTGGTCGACGGGAAGCGAACAGGAACTGAATTTGTGATCATCATGCTGCTGGATATGCTCGTCAGCGTTGTTTTATGGTTTGTGAATCGATGGAATATTCGTCAGAAATCAATGAAAGCATTCGTCAGTGATAAATTAATCCGGCAGCTCTACCGATTTGTATTTACGGGGAGAGATATTCATTATTCCTCGGAATCGGAAACCGGGAATATGCTTTGGACAGATATCTACGAGGTCCGCGAATCACCCAATCTGTTTCTTATCCTCCTATCGACCAGCAGATCATTAATTGTTCCCAAAGAATCATTTGCATCGGAAAAGGATCGGATGACATTCAGACAGATTGTTGAAAACAGTCTGGAGGCGGGTCAATATCACTGGAGCAGAGCATGTTAAGCATGGTTTGCTACAATGCCCTGATTGCTTTTTATAAATAAATGTAAACGGTTGCAAAAAAATATTGAACCTGCTAGTCTTACCACAATAAAAGTGCATCAAGAATGAGAAACCCGTACCTCCAAGGTACGGGTTTATTGTCTGTAGCTAAACAGCTGCAAGCTTTAATAGCTCGCTAACCGTAACAAGTTTATACCCGTCAGCCACCAGCTCGGAGACCAGAATACGAACGGCCTCAACCGTCTGCGAGCGGTCTCCGAATCCGTCATGGAACAAGAGTATGCTGCCAGGCTTAACCTGAGCTCTGGTTTTGTCCAAAATATGCTGGACACCCGGCAGATCCCAATCATTTGCTTCCGAATTTACGACTCCAATCATCGGGTATCCAAGACCACTCACCAAACCGTCAACTTGCTCATTGTGATCAAAGTATGGAGGCCGGAACGTTGCAGGCTTGATTCCAATGATATCCGATAACAAATTTTCAGTTTTCACAACTTCATGCATGTAGTCTTGTTCAGACAGCTCGGTTAAATGAGGATGGGAAAAGGTGTGGTTCCCGATTTCATGCCCTTCCTGATAGACCGTACGCACGAGCGCAGGATTGTGCTGCATTTGAGTACCGATCATGTAAAAGGTTGCTTTCGCATCTGACTCCCGGAAAATATCCAGGATCTGCGGCGTGTACTCTGCATTTGGACCATCGTCAAAAGTGAATGCAACGGCTTTTTCTTCCGTTTCAATCCGGTTGATTACTGTATTGCTCAGCATACTAGTCCATCTCCTTATTAGCCTTTCACAGATCCGGCAGCGATTCCTTCCACAATTCGATTGCTGAGCAGCAGGAATACGATGAGGATCGGCAAAATGCTAATCATTAATGTCGCTCCGATGGCACCCCAATCCGTTGTGTATTGACCGACGAAGTTCTGCACACCTACGGTAAGTGTCTTCAAATGATCGGAGCTGATAAAGGTATTGACGAAAATAAATTCGTTCCAGTTATAGATCATATTGATGATCGCTGCAGTCACAATAACCGAGATCGTCATCGGCAGCATAATCCCGAAAAACATCCGGTTCACGGAGCAGCCATCCATAATGGCGGCCTCCTCTACCTCACGCGGCAGGGCGTAGTAGAACCCGAGCAGAATCATGATTGTGATGGGCAGATTAAAGGCCGTATAAGAAAGAATAAGGCTGAGCTGAGAGTCCGTCAACCCTACCTTTTGGAACAGGCTGAACAGCGGAATTAATGTGGAGTGAACCGGGATCATCATCCCGATCATGAATAATCCAAGAACCATCGACTGAAGCTTCCAGCGCATTCTCGTAATGGCGAAGGTAACAAAGCTGGCCAAAAGAATGGTTAGGATCACGGAAACCATGGTGATGAGGACGCTGTTCATAAAATATCGCCCGATGTTTCCTTGCAGCCATACATTTTCATAGTTTACCCATTTCGGATGACTGGGCAGGGCGAATGGAGGGAGATTGAACACCTCCTGGTTGCTCTTCAGCGAGAAGAGAAGCAGCCAAATGAGCGGCAAAATTTGAATCACGGCAGCGAAAATCAGAATGAAATAAAGGAGCCCATAGCCGATTCTGGAGCTGGCTATCCGGAACGGAGACGGAATGCCGGTACTTAAGACGACTTGATTTACGGTTTTCATACGATGCACCTCCTTGTCTTAGGAATATTGGATCGTGTCCTTGGAGGCCGTCGCCTTCCGGATTCCCCATGTCGCGACCATGCAGATGATTAGAAGGAAGAAGCCGATGGCGCTTCCGTATCCAAAATCAAAGCCCCGGAAAGCTTTATGATACATATAGGATGCCATAACCTCACTAGATCCATTGGGCCCTCCGTCCGTCATGACGTAGATCAGGTCGAAGTATTTCAGCGATCCCACAACAGCTAACACGATCGTGACTTTAACAACTTCTGAAATCAGCGGCAGCTTGATACCAAGTGCAATCTGCCATGGATTTGCCCCATCGATACGGGCCGCTTCCACTAAAGAGGCTGGAATGTTCTTCAGGGCGGCGTAATAGATCAAAATGTAAAAGCCCGCATACTGCCAAAGAATCGGAATAAATAATGCGGCCAACACCAGCTTGGGATCGGATAGCCAGGCAGGAGGATCTTCAACGCCAATCGAAACGAGAAAAGAGTTCAGAATTCCGTTGGTCGGATGATAGATTTTAAGCCATAGCTGTGCGATGGCGACCGAAGAGAGCAGCATGGGTATCAAATATATTTTCCGGAGCAAGCCTGCGCCTTTAATATTGCCAGCGAGCACAAGCGCAACCAGCATATAAACAGCGAGGCTCAAGGTTGACAGTAATGCGAATAAAAAGGAATGATATACGCTGTTCCAAAAAGCCCCGTCTTTCATCAAGGCGGCGTAATTCTCCAGCCCAATGAACGACATACTGCTGACGCCATCCCATTTCATCAAGCCATAATATCCAGTTAACAGGATTGGAAAATAGATGATGGCCAGAATGAGAAGCAGGGATGGCAGCACATACAGGGCGATGATTCCTTTGTGGGACATGACTTTATCCATAAGGCGTTGCCTCCTCACCTAGCGGATAGAGAAAAGGACAGGACCGAGGTCCGTCCTTTGGCTCTACTGCCGCAGCTTTTATTTTCCGGCCTTGAGCACGTCTTCCTGTTTCTTTGCGAACTCTTCCGGTGTGACGGCATTCCCAAGCAGTGCCTGGATCAGGTTGTGATGTTCTTCGGAAGCAACCGGCTTCATTTGAACATCCAGATAAAGAATGACTTTATTGGCATTGTTGAGTTCGTTCAGCACATCAATGAACATTTGCGGCAATTTGACACTGGAGGTATCGACCTTCGTTCCAGGAATAATGCCGGCATCGGTCACCGACAATTCACCCCATCGTTTCACGAAGAAGCTGACGAATTTCTTGGCATCCTCCTTCACTTTGGAGTTCTCGGATACGAATAATCCGACGCCTACGCCACCTACCCAATCATTGATATTGCCTTTCCCGCCATCATACGCAGGGAATTTGAAGAAGCCGATTTTATCCTTGAACTCCTGCGGAATATCCGGGTTGGTCGTATAGTTTGGCACTTCCCAGGTCCCCATGGCGTACATGGCCGCTTTTTCATTCATGAATTCAGACTTGGCCTCATCATTCGACAGACCGTTGAAGCCTTTAACGAAGGCATTGCTTTTCACCAGCTCCTGAGCTTCCTTGGCTGCCTGGATCAGATTAGGATCGCTGAATGTATTGCTTGCAACGGCTTGATCTTGTACATCCGGTCCGCCAATCCGGTCTGCCAGGTACATGTACCAGAAAGAGCCGGTCCACGCATCTTTGGAGCCGAGCGCAATCGGTGTTACTTTGTTGTCGTTCAGCGTCTTGATAATATTTTTGAATTCTTCATAGGTCTGAGGCGTCTTCAGATTATACTTTGCAAAGATTTCCTTGTTGTAATAGACTGGTACGATATTGAGCTCTACGGGAAGCGCATACGTTTTACCGTCAACGGCATAAGCTTCTGTGGTTCCGGATACGAATTTATCCTTCAGGTCGCCCTGTAGCAGATCATCGAGCGGGGCGAACATATTGCCTTTGACATAAGGTTCGAGAAATCCGGCAGCCCAGGTAAATCCGACATCCGGCAGGCTGTTTGATGCGGAGAGTACTTTGATTTTATTTTTGTACTGCTCGTTCTCGAGTACTTCGGTATCAATCTTCACGTTCGGATTGGCCTGCTCATATTCTCCGATAATTTGCTTGACCAATTTATTCTGTGCGGAGTTGCTGCCATCCGGCCACAGATGCATCATTTTGATCGTTACCTTTTCACCAGACGATGCTTTGCTGCCTTCATCGCCGGAGGCGGTGCTGTTTGTTCCGTCAGTATTGCTTTTACTTCCACCGCCACAAGCTACCAGCACCAGCGTCAATGCGAGCAGAAGCATGGATGCAGAAAACGTTTTTCTTTTCATTCGGGCCGTTCCCCCTTCTCATCATTGCGAGAGATGTATGCGCTTTCTCTCTCTCTGGAACAAGTGTAGCACCCCCTTGCATAGAGACATAAGGGTACAGCGTTTAGGTATTATTCCATTTTATTTGGGTGTTGGGTCATTGTTTCTCCGGTAAAGACCCGGACTGTTCCCTTCATATTCCTTAAAGACCTTGTTGAAATATTTGGTTGTCTGGTAGCCGACACGCTCGGCAATTTCGACGACAGGCAGCCGGGTTTGCAGTAGAAGCTCCTTGGCTTTTTGAACCCTCATACGGGTCACATATTCAATAAATGTCATCTGCATCTGTTCTTTGAACAGCACGCTGAAATAGCTGGGATTCAAATGTACATGATCGGCCACCTCGCGAAGACCGAAGCTCTGATTCAAATGTTCTTCCACATAGCGGATGGCTTCTTTAACCGGTTCGCTCCGGTTATCCAGATCTTCCGTCACTTGAACCAGCTTGCTATCGACGATCCGCTGCATCTTAGTGATCCGCATGCGCTCCTCATGTGCCCCGAGAGCTATCTCCACAGCATCAATCAGCTTATCCTTGCGGATAGGCTTGAGCAGGTAATTGACGACTCCCAGTTGAATGGCTTGATGCGCATAATCGAATTCGGCATATCCCGAAATGAGAATCACCGACGGTTTTGTGGCCAGAGACGTTGTTTGGAGCAGCTGAACCAGATTCAGTCCGCTGATCTCCGGCATCCGGATATCCGTTATGAGCAGGTGGACCGGTTCTTGTATCAGCATCTGCAGAGCATCCCTGCCATTGTCCGCCGTTCTGATCTCACAGCATCCGCCGCTCCAGGCATCCAGCATCGTTTTTAAACCCCGTCTTGTACGGGGCTCATCATCAACGATTAATATCGTTTTGGATTTAAACAACATGAAACTCTCCCATCTGGATTGGAATGGTAAGACTGATCATTGTCCCCTCGTTATGTCCGCTATGGATGGTTAGACCGGGATGTTCCCGCCCGGCTCTGCCGTAGTAGAGCCTGATCCGCTGCTGAACATTAAAAATGCCCAAGCCGGATCCCTTGGTGGACGGCATCTTTCCGGTACTGAGCGCGGTGACAATTCTGTTCAACATGTCCTCGTCCATGCCTTTTCCATTGTCGGCTACCGTGACCACCAAATGTTTGGCATCCTCGGAAAGCACGACGTTAACGGATATGTCTCCCGGTCCGATCCTGCTTTCGACCCCATGGAGTACGGCATTCTCGACTAGCGGCTGAATCAGCAGCTTGGGCATGGGGACAGAAGCATAGGCAGGTGGGGAAGAGATCGACCATGTCATATGTTCGCCAAGCCTCATTTTCATAATCAGCAAATAACGTTCGATATGCTCAAGTTCATCCCCGAGCGTAACCCATTCCTCTTTGTTAGGCCCCGTGATGGTATACCGGAACAGGTCAGCCATCGCCACCACATATTCGGCTAGCTCCTCCTCCTGCTTCTCCTGCAGAGACCAGTACAAGGCTTCCAGTGTATTAAACAGAAAATGAGGATGGATTTGCGCTTGAAGCGCCTTGAGTTCTGTACGGCTTTGTATAATTTCTTTTTCATAGACCAGTTCAATCAGCTCGTTCATATGTTCAACCATTTGATTGTAAGAGTGGTTCAACTCGTTAATCTCAATGGTTGAGGAAATTTGGGTTGTCGGCTTCAGGCCGCCAAGCCTCGCACTTCGCATCGTCTTGATCAGTTTGAATACAGGGCGGGTAATGATGGTGGACAGCAGAAAAGATAGCAGGATAAAGAGCAGCGTTCCGATGCCGGCAGAGACGAAAATCGCTGTACGCAAAACCGAGATTCCGCTGGTGATGGCACGAATAGGCGTAAGAATCAATAGTGTCCAGCCGGTGACTGCGGATTGCTGCTTAACCAGCATATATTTATTCTTATCGATCGACACCACCGGCTCATCGGCTTCAATCAGAGGCTTGATCTCGGATGGCGTGAACTGGTCATCATTGGCTGCAATCAGACTGTAGTTTCGGTCAACCACAAGCATGGTCTCACGGCCGTTCTCTCCCGAGATTGATTCGTTGATTTTAAATACCTCCCGTTTCATCCGGATGAGCAGATATCCACCCGGCCTGAACCACTGGTCCATGAGACTGACGCTCCGAATGGCCAGTACGGATTCCGGATCCAAGGGATCGATGCCGATCCATACGATTCGGCCTTTTTCTTCTTGGGCGCTTTGTATCCATTTTTGACTGACTTTGCTGTTGAGATCACCCTCATCAAGAGGGAAGAGACGACGGTTGCTGCTGCTGTAGAGCTCGACGGAATTGACGCTATCGGCGTAGGTTTGCACGATTTTGATACTGGTTAACAGTGCTTGGCGTTCAGAGAACGTGGCTTGCTTTCCGCCAAGCTCATTCAGCAGAACCTGCTGTACATACTGATTTGTGGCAACCTGCATCGTTAGAGAATCGATCTGGTTCAGAATGGCCTCCAGTCTGCCGTTTGCTTGAACAGCGGTTTGCTGAATATGTTTTTCCGCATTGTTTTTCAGCAGTCTGGAGACCGAATCGAAGTTGACGATACCGACCACGAACAAGATAATCAGCATGACAAAAAGAAACCCGAGGAGCATTTGATTACGGAGGGTATTGAACCTGTTCATCTTTCTCAGCACGCTGAATCAACCTTTCTGTTGCCATGCATTATTTTGGGCTAATTGCGTATGTAATTTCAGATTCCGGTTATCTGTCATTGTCCTTATTTTCGTCCATCTGTCCACTCTTTTTTTTCAAATGACAGCAGGAGTCCGGCATGATATAGTGAATGACTAACAGCTTCTTTTTTGTTGCTTCTCTGCTAAAATCAGGATTACTTTGCAGTTAATAACGGGAATGTTCCGAAAATAATGAATACGCTTACAGTTTGGGGATTTGACGGAGAGGAGCGAAAGGCATGCTGAACGTACTTCTGGTCGATGATGAGCCATGGGTTCTGGAAGGTTTAAGAACAATGGTTACCTGGGAGAAATACGGCTTTCAAGTTTGTGGAGAAGCCTTGAATGGTACCGATGCACTCAGACAGATACAGGAATACCATCCGGAGCTTGTCATTACGGACATCCATATGCCGGTTCTGAATGGTATTGAACTGATTGAGCAATCCAATCAGATGTTATCAAAACCTCCCAAATTTGTTGTTCTAAGCGGATATGATGATTTTAGCTATGCCCGTGCAGCCATGCGCCAGCGTGCAGCCGGATACTTGCTCAAACCGGTTGATGATGAAGAAATGGGAGCTTTATTACATAAACTCAGCAGAAAAATACATGACGAAATCACTGCAGAAGAGGATCAGAAGAAGACACAGCTTCTTGCTGTAAATCATGTGATCAACCGCTTGCTGCAGGGAGAATATAACCTGGACTTAGAGGGACAGGCTGATGAAACTTTAAAGCTTCAATGGGAAGAGGAAATTGGAGTCGCTTTAATTGAAAACGTTTTCGATTATCGTGAATTGCGACCGAAACTATTAAAGCATTTTGGGGTAGATACTGGCTTTCAGGATCGTGATGGAAAAACGGGAATCATCCTTCAGTCGTCTATCTTGTTCTCGGAAGGACGGCTTGAAGAGGCAATCAATGGGCTTCAGAAGGAACTGTCGGAAATGTCCAACCAGCCGGTTATTATCGCAGTCAGTAATAAAATGAGCGGTATACGTTCCATCCGGGAGATGTATTTGCAAGGCCTTGAGGTTGGAAGGATGAAACGCCGTCAGGAGCGAGGCGGCGTGTTTTATTTTCAGGATCTCAGGAGAACGAAGCAGAGACAAGACCTGCATAAGGATAAATTCAAATTGCTGTATGAGACGGTGCAGGCTGGAAAGACGGAGAATATCCCTTTTTGTGTGAAGGAAACCTTTACATGCTTGATGGATAGTCTGCTTGAGATCGAATTCGTGAAGGCGAATGTGGCTGATCTGGAATTCTCGCTTTGCCGGCTGATTGCTGAAATGAATGGGAAACCGGATGCGTTAATGGAGGAGCTGCGGAATACGCATGGGAATTTGGACAGTATAGGCGAATATGGGGTACTCGAGAAATATGTATGCCGGTTATGTACACAGGCAGCTGAGGGTTTGTCTGAATTAATGCAGCAAAATGAGAGTAATACGATATTTCATGTTATTCAGTACGTAGACCGCGAGTATCGGAATAAACTGCAGCTGCAGGATTTGGCGAGACATTTTCATATGAACGCTACTTACCTGGGACAGCTATTTAAGAAAAATACCGGGAAACCGTTTAAGGAGTATCTAAATGAAAGAAGGATTGAGGAGGCAAAAAGGCTGCTGAAACGGACCCAGATGAAAATATCCGATGTTGCTGTCCAGGTTGGCTATCCGAACACGGATTATTTTATTAATAAATTCAAGCTGCAAACCGGTGTACTGCCATCGGTCTATAAAAATGACGCCGGAAACAAGCAGATGTAAAAACGGGAGGAGCTCCAAATGCTCAAAAGAAAATTTAAACTTAGAAAATTCGTTAATGATATCCCTTTGAATTACAAATTTTTTCTGATTTTCTTCGTTGGCGTGCTGCTCCCGATCGTCGTGATTCATTTGCTGGTGATGGACCGGATGTCGGAACTGATCAAAGCGAGGGAAGAGCAAAACCTGGAAATATCGCTGGAGAGAGCCAGAAAGGATATTCACGATTTTATAGATGGAGGTGTGGCGGTCAGTCATGCCTTAAATACGGATAAGACACTCTATGAAATGCTTGATCGGGAGTATAAGGATCAACTGGATTTTTATGAAACCTTTGATGAGCAGCTGCGAAACCGGGTTACCAGCTATATTCCGGTGAATAATCAAATTCAGAGAATCAGCATATTCACCGACAATAAATCCATCGTGAACGGAGGGAATTACCATGTGATCG
This sequence comes from Paenibacillus dokdonensis, assembly GCF_004916975.1. Lineage (GTDB taxonomy): Bacteria > Bacillota > Bacilli > Paenibacillales > Paenibacillaceae > Paenibacillus_AQ > Paenibacillus_AQ dokdonensis. Next base: position 597,970 of record NZ_STGQ01000001.1, read on the forward strand.
ATGAAGGAGTGCTGGACAGTGACTGGTACAAAATGTGGGAAAACTCCAGCAATCCGGTATTTGTAGCGGCATATCGAGCGGCTGAGGCGAATAATACGGCTTCAACGGTACCCTATCTAAGCGTCATCGAAAGAATGGACTATTATGATTATTTTGACACATACAAAAAGCTGCTCCGAATCGATATTGATCTCAGTAAAATCTATGATGTTATTATGCGGGAAAAGGATTATTTGAATCTCTATTTGGTCAATGAGAACAACCAGATTATTATGTCATCCGATAGCGGCTACCAAAGAGGGAAAGTGGATGCATATCCGGTTTTTCAATTGGCGGAAGGTGACAATCAGCAGGATGTTCATACTCTTTCCATCGGCAGCGCGAAGTACGTCAAAGGCTGGAAACTGATCGGCATCACCCAGGGCGTCCGGATATCCAAGGCAATGATGGAAATGAGACTATACATAAGTGCGTTAGCGGCTGTCGTTACTTTGTTTACTACGACATTTATCTTTATCATGCTCAGATCCTATAATTATCGGGTTAAACGTTTATCCCGCCACATGCAAAAGGTCACCAACGAAAAATTTGATCTTATCCAAATTGATGAAGGCCGTGATGAAATCGGCGGGCTGATTCAGAATTTCAACATGATGACCACCAGAATCAAATTCCTCATCAACAACGTCTACAAACTGGAAATTCAAAAGAAAAATCTGGAGATGGAAAGAGTGCGCGCCGAGCTTAACTTTTTGCAAAGCCAGATGAATCCCCATTTTCTTTTTAACACACTAAATGCGATTTTGGTTGTATGCACGAAAAACAACTATACGGATGTCACGGATATTATTAAAAGTTTATCCAAGCTTCTCCGCCGACTGCTCAGCTGGAAAGAAGATATCGTTACGCTTGAGGAAGAACTGATGTTCATTGAGATGTACCTCAAAATAGAAAAATTCCGCTTTAGAGATAAATTTGAGTATCAATTTGAGGTTGAAGAGGATGCGGTTCATTATAAAATTCCTAAAATGAGTATTCAGCCGCTTGTCGAAAATGCCTGTAAACATGGGATTCAGGCGATTCAGGGCGTTGGCATGGTGAAGATCTGCGCTTTTGTCGTCGATGGCCGTCTTCGTATAGTGATTTCGGATAATGGGAAGGGCATGGATTCCAGCAGACTCAAGGAAATCATCATGTCCGTACGCAAGGAGAATTCTACCGGAATAAGTATTGGTATCCGTAATGTGTATCGGAGACTGGAGCTGTATTATAACGACCAGGTCCGCTTCGATATCGTGAGCACACCGAATCAAGGAACAACGGTATTCTTCGAAATCCCGATTAAGTATCTTGATCAGGTCGTTTAACAGGAGGGAACTCGTGATGTTCAAAGTGCTGTTAATTGATGATGAGCCGGGGGCTATTGAAGGCATGCAGATGTGGATCAATTGGCAGGAGCTCGGCTTCGAAGTCTGTGGTACCTGTAATAACGGGATGGAAGGCTTGCAGATGATTCAGGACCTTGGGCCGGATCTCGTGGTTACGGATGTGAATATGCCGCTGATGGATGGGCTGATGATGATAGAAGCTTGGCAGAAGATGGAGTCCAAACCGGTCAGGTTTGCCATTGTAAGCGGATATAGTGAGTTTGAATATGCACAGAGATCCATGCGCTTCGGCGTGAATCATTATCTGCTGAAGCCCGTTATCCCGGAAGAAGCCGAAGAGGAATTGAGGGAGATTCATCAAGAACTGATGGATGCGTCTGCGCAGCAAAGCCTGACACGGATTGCTTCGTATGAAGAAGTAGTTTCTCTTATCAAAAGGCTATTGAATAAACAGTTGATCGAGGAGTCCGACCGCTCGCTTCTGAGCAAGGTATCAGCGGACATGGAGGAATGGAATTTCTGCCTGATCCAGATGGAGCCGTCATCATTTGCAGAACTGCGGGGAAGAGCGGCGTCAATGCTGGAGCAAGAGGACAGAGCCTATCTGGTTGATCTGGATATGAATACCTTCGGGATTGTTTGTGGTTATGATGGCCGTGCAAATAGGGAAGGCAGCTCATACCGGATCATGTATGAGCTAGAACATTTGTTTTCCCCATACCGGGTATTCTTGGCTACGGGTACCGGGGAGAGCACCCTGCTTCAGATCGAACGATGCTATCAAACTGCAAAAGAAGCGATAAGTTACCAATTTTATGATCAGGCAGATCACCGCATGATCTCATTCAAGAGCATCCGGAATAAGCCCTTTCATTACCATTACGACCAAATGCAGCTGATGGAAGGCATGATCGCAGCGATCACCCTTTTGGATAAGAGTGGTTTTCAGAAGGCCGTTGAATCAGCAGCCAGCAGTTTTCGGGAAATGCTTATTGCACCTGAAATTGTAAAAAAGGTTGCTATCCATATGCTGTACCGAATCATAGAGATCGTGAGGGAAGCAAGTGATGAAGTACAGGCAGAGTCTCTCAATGAAAAATACAGACTGTCGCGCAATTCGGGCTCGCTTCTGACGCTGAATGATGTCATGGGTGATCTGTTGTCCTGCGGTGAGGAATGCATCGATTGGCTGCTGAGTGAGCAGCTCAAGCATTCACAAGGGATTATTCATGCAATCAACAGCTATATCCGTGAACATTTCGCCGAGCCCCTCTCCATCAAAAAGCTGGCTGAAGTGTTCTATCTGCATCCGGTTTATCTGGGGCAGCTGCTTATGAAGAAGAACGGAATCAGCTTTCATGAGCTGCTGCATGACCTGCGTGTGGAGGAAGCTATCCGTTTGCTTGGAGAGAACAGGCTTAAAAACAGCGAAATTGCGGAGCAAGTGGGCTACAGCCACTACAGCCAATTCCTCAAACAATTCGAAGCAAGAAAGCATATGTCTCCGAATGAATACAAAAAGACCATGTTCTAAGGTTTTTAGGGTTACTCCTTTAATTGTGCTATAGTTTCAAGTTTGGTAGCGCTTTTACAATAAGGATAGGTTACTGAAAAGGCTTACAAAAGCTTGCTGTAGCTAAAATTTGACGGAGGTGCTTTACATGGGGGGTAAGTCCAAAACGCTGTTCCGGCTTGGCTTGATGCTGTTGTTGACCTTCAGCGTCGTCCTTTCGGGATGCGGGGGAAGCAAGGATACGAGTTCGAGTTCCGGCAGCGACAGCAATAAGAACACCACAGAGCAGGCAGCAACCGGGAATAACGATGATAAGGTGGAACCGTTTAATGTCAGTGTTTTTATCGGGGAAGCCGGTCAGCAGCCGACTCCGGACAACAAGATATACAAAAAGATCAAAGACGAGCTGGGAGCAACCTTTAATTTTGAATTTCTGGCAGGGGACATTAACCAGAAGCTGGGCGTTATGATCGCTGGTTCCGACTATCCTGACCTGATGACCGGTAACACCAAACTGACAGCAGCCGGGGCTTATATTCCTCTGGAGGACTTGATTGAAAAGTATGCACCGAACCTGAAGAAGCATTATGCGGATTACTGGAACATGATGAAGGACCCGAATGACGGACATATCTACATTTTGCCGAACTACGGGGTATATAACGGGAAGCTGAACAGCACATGGTATTCGGGACCAGCCTTCTGGATCCAGAAAGACGTGCTCGAGGATGCGGGATATCCGAAAGTCAAAACTCTCGACGAATACTTTGACTTAATCGCCAAATATAAAGAAAAAAATCCGAAGATTGACGGCAGTCCGACGATCGGATTTGAAATTCTGAACTATGACTGGAGAAACTGGGGCCTCTTCAACGCTCCGCAGCATTTGATCGGCCACCCGAATGATGGCGGAGTTGTCGTCAAAGACGGTGTCGCAGAAATATTTGCGGATAAGGATTATGCCAAGCAGTACTATCAAAAGCTGAACGAAGTAAATGATAAGGGCTTAATCGATAAAGAAACCTTCGTACAGAACTATGACCAGTACTTGGCTAAGCTGTCCAGCGGAGCGGTTCTCGGGATGTTTGACCAGCATTGGAACTTCCAAAATGCAGAGAACTCCCTGATTACCCAAAAGAAAGATAACAGAACGTTTGTAGGCTTGCCGCTGGTCTATGATGAAAGCACGAAAGATTATTATCGTGACCGGGCACCGCTCAACTTAAATAATGGTTTCGGAATCAGCGTAAACGCCAAGGATCCGGAGAAAATCATTAAATTGCTGGATAAGCTGATTACGGAAGATTGGCAAAAGGTCTTCACCTGGGGTGTTGAAGGCGAAGACTACGTGGTGAATGAAAAAGGCAGATTCATGAAAACACAGGAACAGCGGGATAAATTTACGGACGGCACTTGGAAGCTGGCTAATAAAGCCGACGCATTCTTCTCTTTTGCACCGAAAATGGAAGGCAGCTTCAGCGATGGGAATTCGACGGATGCCGCCGCCCAGCCTGAGGAATATCAAGCAGGCCTGAAAGAATACGACAAGAAATTCCTGCAAGCCTACGGTTACAACAGCTACGTTGATTTCTTCAGCGACCCGCCTGAAAACCCTGTATATTACCCAGCCTGGACCATTGATTTGAATGAAGGTTCGGAAGCAAAAGTGGTCAATACGAAGCTTAATGATCTGTCCACTAAATTCCTGCCTAAGGCGATCCTGGCGAAACCTGCTGATTTTGATTCTGTATGGACCGACTATACATCGCAAATCGGCAAGGTGGATGTCAAAGCCTATGAAGATCGGATCAATGAACAGATCAAGTGGAGAATCGATAACTGGAGTAAATAAGTGCTGATTTGTTGCAGAAAGTGGAAGGCGTCATTCGCCTTCCACTTTCTAAAATCAGGATGCGGTAAAGGATCATACAGCATACTGAAATAAAGGTTTGTGGGGAGAGCAACTTGCATGGAGGAGACTTTAGGGAAAAAAAGAGCCGTCCGTAATCCAAAAAAACAAAAAAAACATCCGATGACCTGGTCCCTTATTAAAAATCAGAAGCAGCTAATCTGGATGTCGGTTCCTTTGACGCTATATATTATTCTTTTTGCCTATGTACCTGTCTGGGGATGGACGATGGCTTTTCAGAATTATAAGCCTGCGCGCAGCTTTGGTGAACAAACATGGGTTGGTTTTAAGCATTTCAAATTCCTGTTTACGGACGACGACTTTCTAAGAGTGCTGCGAAATACCCTTGGAATGAGTTTGATCAATCTCGTATTGGGATTTGTCACAGCGATCATTTTGGCCTTGCTGCTTAACGAAATCAAGAAAGTTTTTTTGAAAAGAACCGTGCAGACGATTTCTTACTTGCCGCATTTTCTGTCCTGGGTCATTGTAACCGGGATTGTCGCGACATCTCTCGCTTCGGATGGAATCATCAATGATATGCTGTTGAAGCTGCATATCATTAAAGAGCCGATCCTTTGGCTCAGCGAAGGAAAGTACTTCTGGGGTGTAGTTGGAGCCTCGCATGTCTGGAAGGAAGTCGGCTGGAACACGATTATTTATTTGGCAGCCATGGCATCCATTGATCCCGCGCTATATGAAGCAGCGGAAATGGATGGCGCGAGCCGGTACAAAAAAATGCTTTACGTAACGATACCTGGCATTAAATCCACCATCGTCATTTTGCTCATCATGTCCATCGGCCATATTTTGGATGCCGGGTTTGAGGTGCAGTATTTGCTCGGCAACGGACTTGTTGTGGACTGGGCGGAGACGGTTGATATCTTCGTTTTGAAATACGGGATCGCTCAAGGAAATTATTCACTTGCTACTGCCGGGGGCATTTTTAAAACGGTCGTCAGTGTGACCATGCTGCTGCTTGCAAATTGGACTGCGAAACGGCTAGGGGAAGAGAGGCTGTTATAATCATGGGAAATCATCAACTCAGCCCGCAAAAAACAACAGGCATTGCACTGAAAAAAGGTCCCGGAGGGGGCCGGATTGAGCCGATTCTTTTTAATACATTTAACTTGGTGTTCATGATTGTTCTGGTTATTGTGACGCTATATCCTTTTCTGAACACGATCGTCGTTTCATTGAATGCGGGAAATGATACGATCCGCGGCGGAATTTACTTATGGCCACGGCAGTGGACCATACAGAATTACAAGGCGGTATTCGCCTCGGGAACGATCTATAACGCTTTCTGGATCTCGGTTGCCCGGACGGTTCTTTCCACGCTGCTTAACATATTTCTGACAACGATGCTATCGTACACGCTAAGCCGCCGTGAGTATGTTTTTCGTAAACCGATCACGATCATTTTTGTGCTGACGATGTACTTCAGCGCCGGTCTGATTCCGGGATATTTTCTTATTAAGGATTTGCATTTGCTGAACAGCTTCTGGGTATACATCTTCCCGTCCATGATTAGCGCATTCAACATGATCGTCATCCGGACTTATATTGGAACGATTCCGGAAAGCCTTGTTGAATCGTCCAAAATTGACGGCGCGGGTGACTTTAAAATTTTTATGCGGATCATCTTTCCGCTGTGTACCCCGGTGCTGGCAACGATTGCCCTTTTTGTGGCCGTAGGGGCATGGAATTCCTGGTTTGACTCGTTTCTCTACACATCTTCAAAGCAGGAGCTCAGCACGCTGCAATATGAGCTGATGAAGCTGCTATCTTCCAGCATGAATTCCAATAACAATCCGAATGTAGCCGCAGGCGTAGGTATGACTCAGGACAGCGCGATATCGCTTGTGACTCCGCTTTCGATCCGTGCCGCCGTGACGGTCGTAGCATCTGTGCCGATCCTCCTGGTGTATCCGTTTATGCAGAAGTACTTTGTTGTCGGATTGAATGTGGGGAGCGTTAAGGAGTAAATACCGGTCTCATCTATTTCGTACACGAATCCGATTTTGCGTGGCTTGTCAGGCATTAGACTTTGAAGCAGGAGGCAATGGACTTGAACCCTATGAATACACGCACAGAAACAGCATTAAAAAGTATATTTTCGGATGATTTCAAGATTGGAGCTGCTGTAAATCCGTTAACGATCCGGTCGCAGGAGGAGCTGCTTGCCTATCATTTCAACAGTATCACAGCGGAAAATGAAATGAAGTTCGCCAGTATACATCCGGAGGAAGAAATCTATTTCTTTGATGATGCCGATCGTCTGGCTGCCTTCGCCCGCAAACATAGGATGGCCATGCGCGGCCATACACTGGTCTGGCATAATCAGACGACGGATTGGCTGTTTCAGGATCATCAGGGTCAGCCGGTCAGCAAAAAGATATTGCTGGAACGCCTTCATTCTCATATCCATACGGTGGTTGGCCGCTATCGAGATGACATTTACGCATGGGATGTCGTGAATGAGGTCATTACGGATGAAGGAGCAGAGCTTCTCCGACCGTCGAAGTGGCTGGATATTGCCGGGCCCGATTTTATAGCCAAAGCGTTTGAATATGCACATGAAGCGGCCCCTAGCGCCCAGTTGTTCTACAATGATTATAATGAGTCCCATCCGGAGAAATGCGATAAAATTTACACTTTGGTCAAGTCACTGATCAAGCAGGGCGTGCCGATTCATGGCATTGGTTTACAGGCACACTGGAATCTGTCTGATCCTTCGCTGGATGATATCCGAACAGCGATCGAAAAATATGCTTCCTTAGGTATGCAGCTTCAGCTCACGGAGCTGGATATGTCGATGTTCCGCTTCGAGGACAAACGATCTGACCTGAAGGAGCCGACGAATGGCATGCTGGAGCAGCAGGCAGAGAGGTATGAATCCGTGTTTCGGCTGCTGAAGGAATACCGTGATGTGATCAGTTCTGTAACGTTCTGGGGAGCGGCGGACGATTATACCTGGCTGGATAACTTCCCTGTACAAGGGCGTAAAAACTGGCCATTCCTATTTGATGAGCAGCATCTACCGAAGCCTGCCTTCTACCGGATCGCCGATTTGCATGTGAAAAAAGGCTAACATTCAGCTTCTCCAAACATGATGGACTGCTGACTCATGCCTTTGAAAGAAGCGCTTTACAAGGAAGAACAATTTACGAATATAAGGAATGCTGATACTCATAACAAAAACAGGCAGCACAAGGATATCCTTGTGCTGCCTGTTTTTTAATGTTTGCCGGTATTGTACGTTAAATCTCTTTGCCCGAAGCATGCAATGGCAGAGGGATTTGCTGCCTGCGCTCTTGAAGATAAATGGCCAGCCCGATCAGAAATGCAATGCTGACCAGCACCGCGCCGACCCATGGCAAGGAGGTCAGCCCCATATTATTGATGACCCACCCGCCGCAGAAAGCACCAAATGCATTGCCTAAATTACCTGCAGAATGATTGGACGTGGAAGCCAGAGCCGGCGCATCCTGCGCCATATTCATTATTTTTACTTGGATGCCCGGCATAACCGCGAAGGAAGCAGCCCCCCACAGGAAGATGGTAATGACAGCAAGCACGGGACTTTTCACGGTAAATGTAAATATGGTAAGCAGCACGCATAAGGAGGCAAAGATGCCCAAAACCGAAGGCATGAGCTTCCAGTCTGCCAGCTTACCTCCGGCTATATTGCCGAGGGTGACTCCGATGCCGAACAATACTAGAATCCAGGTTACGCTTTGCTCGTGGAATCCTGTAACCTGCTCCAGAAGAGGTGCAATATACGTAAATACCGCGAACAGACTGGAGTTGCCGATAGCGCAGGCCAGCAGAATCACCAGCAGCTTAGGTTGAACGAGAGCTTTAAACTGCTTTGTGAGGCTGGCAGATTGGTCCTGCCGGATCCGGGGGATGAAGATCATAATACCTATCAGGGCAATAATCCCCATCAGCACAATAGCGGCAAATGAAGCTCTCCAGCCAAGATGCTGTCCAACGAAGGTTCCAATCGGGACGCCGATAATATTAGCGATGGTGAGTCCCGCCATCATGATGGAGACCGCTCCCGCCCTCTTATTCGGCTTGACGAGATTGGAGGCTATGACGGCCCCGACCCCGAAAAAGGTGCCATGACAAAGGGCGGTAATCAAGCGGGCTCCCATGAGTATGGCATAATTCGGAGCGATGACGGCAATGCCGTTTCCGAGAATGAACAGAACCATGAGCAGGCAGAGCAGCAGCTTTTGAGGGAGCCGGTGGGTGAGGACCGTGAGAATAGGGGCACCGATGGCAACGCCCAGAGCATAGCTGGTGATGAGCTGCCCGGCGGTGGAGATGCTGACATGAAGGTCTTCAGCGACATTAGGCAGAATGCCCATGATGACAAATTCCGTCATGCCAATGGCGAAGGCGCCTACCGTCAGTGAGAGAATGGAAACCGGGAAGGGATCTTTGGTTCGGGCCTTTCCGCGGAGGGTTTGTGATTGATTCATGCTGTGGGTCCAACCTTTCTGCAAACGGGCGTGATTTATTTAATGTAATTATTGTATTTTTCATGAAAATTTTCAAGAACCAATATTTCCGTAAAGTTATTGACAGGCCTATTAAAAACAATTAAAGTTCTTTAATAACATCACTGGAGAAATTAAAAATGGAATGAAAGTTTCGGTGATGAAATAGCGGAAAAATAGTAGCTTTATAGTGAATATATCATCCTATGTCAGATATATTTCTCCATGGGTGAAAATAATTATAGTGGAGGAGCAATCCACAAGATGCAAAAGCACGATCAGGATTTTATTAAAAGAAAAAATAGATCGACTGTTTTTGAGATGATCAAAAACAACTCACCCCTGTCACGTGCAGACATTGCCAGATTGACTGGTATGAGCCCTACCACGGTAAGCCGAATTGTTTCCGAGCTATATCATCTGGATTTTATGCATGAAATTGAGCAGGAGACGACAAGTGTAGGACGTAAAGCGGTTTTTCTTCAGGTAAATCCGCGATCCGTTCTATCTGTCGGAGTGGAAATTGATAAAGCCAACATCCGGATCGGCGTCATAGATTTGGATGGTAGAGTGATTGGCAGCAGGATGATAGAAAGACAGAAGAGCGAAGCGTCAGAAATTACGCTGGAGCATATTGCTGGCGGAATTAATGAATTAATAGAAGAAGAAAGCTTTGACCGCCGCCGAATTGTGGGGATCGGTGTAGGACTTCCGGGCATTATCGATCACGCCAGCGGTACTGCCGTTTTATCAGCACAGCTGGGCTGGAAGCAGACTGATATCGCCGGAGTGCTGAAGAAACATACCGGACTCGAGGTTGCCGTGGACAATGAACTGAAGGTGAAATCACTAGCAGAGCATATGTATGGATCGGCCAAGGGTTCGAACCGCTCGGTTCTAATTGGCTTCGGCAGTGGTGTCGGATCTTCCCTCATTATTGATGGTGAGATTTACCGGGGCGAATCCAACAGTGCAGGGGAGATTGGTCATACGGTCATTGATCCTAACGGGATTTTATGCGAATGCGGTAAAGTGGGCTGCTTGCAGACCTATATCGCTGAAGCATCATTGATTGAACAATCCAATAAAATCAAACCGATCACGAGTCTGGATGAACTGTTTCAGGCTAAGCATAATGGAGAGTTTTGGGCTTCGAGCATGCTTGACCGGGCAATGACCTTTGTTGCGGTTACGATCAGCAATATTGCCTGCATGTATAATCCGGATACCGTGATTTTAACAGGTAAGCTCGTAGAGAGATTTCCTGAGGTCAGAGCGTTTATTGCGGAGAAATGTATGGAGCAATTCGTATGGGAACCGCTGCGGGGCACCTTCCAAATCGTATATTCGGCTTTTGAGAACGATGGTGTCGTGATCGGTTCGGGCCTGCTGGCGCAAAGCCGGTTCCTGGATATCGGGAGTCAAATGGAGCAAGTGGAACAAGTCTAAGGAAGTAAATCATCTTGAATAATATCAAAAGCGGGGGATAGAGATGTATTTCAAACCATTAGTTGAAGAATTTCGTGCAGGTGTGCTCGAAAATGTTCATTTGGGCGTGTTATGCGGTGTGAATGACAAAGGTGAGCTGATTCATGAAGTAGGCAGCGCAGAGCATGTGACTTTCCTGCGTTCCGCTGCAAAACCATTTCAAGCGATTCCGGTAATGAAGCAGAATATTGCTGGGAAGTACGGTCTGACCGACACCGAAGCGGCAATGTTCGCAGCATCGCATCGCGGAGAGACCTATCATATTGAAGCGTTGGAATCTATTATGGCCAAGATCGGCCTGACAGAGGATCAACTGCTGTGTTGTCCTACATATCCGCTGAATGACGAGCCGAAATTCGCTTGCATGCGAGAAGGCAAACCACCGAGAAAGCTCTATCATAACTGCTCAGGCAAGCATCTTGGCATTATCGCCACGGCCAAAGAGATGGGTTATGACACCGAGACATACTGGCAGCTGTCCCATCCGATTCAGCAGGATATCCTGCATACGCTGGCTGATATGGCAGACTATCCGGTGGATCAAATTCAAATCGGTGTAGATGGATGCGGTTTCCCGATCTTTGCGCTTCCACTTCAAAATATTGCAAAGGCTTATCTGAAGCTCGCTTGCCCGGATCTGATCCAGGATGAAGAAACCCGCGAAGCTGTCAAAAGAATGACTGCTTACATGCATGCCGCACCAGACAGCATCGCAAGCCATAACTTTATTTGTTCCGAGCTGCTGCGTGACGACAACATCGTTGCCAAAGGTGGAGCCAAAGGCGTGTATTGTTTCTCTTTAATCCGGGAACGCGTTGCTTTTGCACTTAAGGTGATTGATGGTTCGGAAATTCCATGGCCGATTGTTGTCGCTTCGATTCTGGAGCAGATCGGTTACAGTAACCAAGAAACGATCGACAGACTCTACTCCGTTGTGCCGAAGGAAATCAAAAATGACAATCACATCGTTGTCGGCGAGCGGAAAGCTGCTTTTACTTTTTAACTTTCATTCATCATTTATATTCTGATTTGATTTCTTGTACATGGGTTCGTTCGTTGTTTCCGTAAACGGAAGTGACGGTGCAATCATACATTAAAGGGGAACAAAAGGAGTGGGACATGTTATGAAAAAGAAAAAGGTGGGCTTACTGGTATCGCTGCTTGTGGTATCCGCAATGTTTACGGGCTGCTCGTTTTCGGGCAGTGACAGCAAAACGGCGGACAGCGCGTCCGGTCAAACGACATCATCTGCAGGATCAGCCAAAGAATTAAAGCTGTATGTAGAGAACGAGATCAAGGATCTGGACCAGTGGAAGGCATCTGATGATGTGTCATTTACAGTCCTGAACAACGTCAATGAAGGTCTTTACCGTCTGGATCTGAAAAATGAGCCGCAGCCTGCCATGGCTGAAAAGGTGGACCTCTCCGAGGACAAGCTGACTTACACCTTTACGCTTCGCGACAATGCAAAATGGAGTGACGGAACGCCTGTAACAGCCCAAGATTTCAAATACGCATGGCTTCGTGAAATGGATCCGAAAACCGGAACCAACGGTTATTCCTTCATTATGACCGATTACATCGTGGGTGCTGCCGATTATGCAGCCGGAGGTTCCGCAGATCAGGTTGGTATTGAAGCGAAGGATGACAAAACGCTTGTCGTCAAGCTGACTCAACCGACGCCTTACTTCCTGCGCCTGGCTTCGCTGGCTCCATACTTCCCGATGAAAGAGGATTTCGTGAAGTCCAAAGGGGAAGGTTACGCACTTGGTGCTGACAGCATGCTGTATAACGGCCCTTATACCCTGTCTTCGGTTGATGCGGCCAGCGGCGCGGTTCTGGTAAAGAACCAGGGCTACTGGGATGCGGCTAATGTAAAGGTTGATAAAGTTGACCTTAAGGTCATTAAAGAGAAAAGTACAGCGCTTAACGCTTACAAAGCAGGCCAGCTGGATCGTGTACTCTTGGCCTCCTCGGATGTGAATGCATCGAAATCGGATCCTGGCTTTGGAACAGGAATCAATTTCAGAACGACGTATCTGCAGTTCAACCTGAAAGCAGATGGTGTGAGCAATGTTAATATCCGTAAAGCGCTTGAATTTGGATTCGATTCCAAGCTGCTTGCAGATCAGGTCCTCAACAATGGTTCCAAGGCAGCTACAGGCTTGATTCCTGACGAGATGAGCGGGATCGACGGCAAGTCTTTCCGCGAAACACAAGGGGATCTGGTTGGCGTCGATGCGGCCAAAGCCAAAGAATACTGGGATCAAGGCGTCAAAGAGCTTGGTAAGGCTCCGAAAATCACGATGCTGGTAGCCGATACTTCGGAAGTAAAAGACGTCTCCACATTCATGCAAAGTGAATACAAGAAGAACCTCGGGATTGATGTTACCATTGATACCAAAACCAGCAAAGCACGGGGTCAACTGATGGACAACAGCAACTATCAGATGGCGATTACCGCTTGGGGCGCTGACTACGATGATGCTATGACTTATCTCGATCTGTGGGCGAATCATACGCCTTACCGCGGTAACTATGAAAACGCCGATTACGATAAGCTGATCATCGGTGCGAAGAAAGAAACCGACGAGAAGAAACGCTTGGATATGCTTCTCGCCGCTGAGAAAACGCTCTTGAATGACGATGTTGTCGTTGTTCCGATCTACTTCGGCGGTTACTCCTTCCTATTAAACGATAGAGTTCAAAACTTGGAATATCATCCGTATGGCAACCCTGTTGATTTCAAATATGCGGATGTAAAATAACGCAGGTTTCAGGGTTCAGGGAGAGGAGAGAAGCGCTGCTTCTCTCTTTCCTTTCCCACCCCTTATGAATTGTATGATTTATTCCCCATCTTCCGGGAGGTGCGACATTGAAACGTTATATCGGCATCCGAATTATTTATTTGCTCATAACCCTGTTTATTATCTCGACCGTAACCTTCTTCCTGATGAAAGCACTGCCCGGTACGCCATTTGACGAGGAGAAGCTGGCCCAGCTTCCGCAGGAACAGAAGCAGATGATTTTAACGAGCTACGGCCTCGATAAGCCGGTAATCACGCAGTATGTCAACTATATCAAAAACGTGGCGCAAGGTGATCTGGGAACCTCTTTCTTCTATACGGGACAAAAGGTTACGAACATCATCTCCGGCAGACTTTTCCCTTCGGCCCTTATCGGTCTTCAGGCCGTGCTGCTGGGTCTTGCCATTGGCATGATTCTTGGAATTGTAGCCGCTTACCGGCATAACACCGGCTGGGATTACGCCACAATGATTATCGCGGTTCTGGGCGTCTCGATTCCGAACTTTGTGCTTGCTGCACTGCTGCAGTATTATGTCGGCCTGAAATGGGGGCTTTTGCCTGTAGCATTTTGGGAAAGCTATCCGAGCTCGATTTTGCCGTCCATTGCCTTGTGTGTTGGCGTAATTGCTCTGATTGCACGCTTCGTCCGGACAGAAATGCTGGAAGTGCTGGATCAGGATTATGTAATGACAGCCAAGGCTAAAGGTCTCGGAACGATACGGATTATGTTTCAGCATGTCATTCGTAACTCGCTTATTTCCGTGATCACGATTCTCGGACCCATCGTTGTCAATCTGCTGACAGGTTCGCTCGTTATTGAAAATATTTTCGGTATTCCCGGAATTGGCAGCCTATTCGTAGATTCGATTAAAATGAATGATTACTCGACGATCATGGGCATTACATTGTTTTACAGTGCCTTCTATGTACTGGTCATGCTCATTGTAGACTTGCTATACGGCCTTGTCGATCCGCGGATCCGTCTGGCTTCAGGAAAGGGGTAAGCTTATGCCGCAGGACACACAAAACATCGATGCGTTATTTAAACCAGCTGCAGCCCGGCCTGATGATAAGGAGAAAATCTCCCGTGAATCTCTCACGGCATTCCAGGACAGCTGGAGACGTCTCAGACAAAATAAGGCTGCAATTATCAGTCTTGTCATTCTAATAGTTATGCTGCTTCTCGCTATCATCGGACCATGGATTGGCCATCACAATTATTACGCTACGGATTATGATGCGGTGTACCAGAAGCCAAACGCGGATCACTGGTTTGGTACCGATAAATTCGGCCGAGATCAGTGGGCAAGAATTTGGCAGGGCACGCGGATATCACTCCTAATCGCGGTGCTTGCTGCTGCGCTGGATTTGGTTATTGGCGTGGCTTATGGCGCGGTATCCGCGCTGCTTGGAGGCCGGACGGATAATGTAATGCAGCGCATCATCGAAATCATGACCGGTATTCCGAGCTTGATCATTATCATCCTGCTCATGATGGTTATGAAGCCCGGAATTATCACGATTATGATCGCTATGTCCATTACGGGCTGGGTGAATATGGCGCGCCTGGTACGGGCCCATATCATGAAGCTGAAATCCCAGGAGTTCGTGCTTGCCGCCCGTACGCTGGGAACATCGAATACCCGCATTATATGGAAGCATCTGATTCCGAATACAATCGGCATTATTGTCATCAATACGATGTTTACGATTCCGTCGGCGATTTTCACAGAGGCGTTTCTGAGCTTTATCGGTCTCGGACTTCAGTCCCCGATGTCATCTCTGGGCGTGCTGATTAATGACGGATTCGCATCACTCAATACGCAGGCCTACTTGCTGTTGTATCCTTCAATCGTCATTGTCCTGATTATGGTGACATTTAATATTCTGGGTGACGGGTTACGGGATGCACTCGATCCAAGAATGCGGAAATAGGAGGGAATGACCATGAACAGCTTGCTGGAAGTTAAAGATTTGCAGGTAAGCTTTTACACATATGCCGGCGAGATTCAGGCGGTGCGTGACGTCAGCTTTTCCCTCGGCAAAGGAGAAACACTGGCTATCGTGGGAGAATCGGGGTCCGGTAAATCGGTCACCTCGAAAAGTATTATGAGACTGCTGGCCAAGTCCGCGAAGATCAAGAATGGATCGATCCGGTTTGAAGGAAAAGAGCTTGCTTCTCTCCCGGAGAAACAGATGCAGGGCATTCGGGGAAAAGAAATCTCCATGATTTTTCAGGACCCCATGACTTCTCTGAATCCGACGATGACCATTGGCAGACAGATTACCGAAGTCCTGCGCAAGCACCGGAACATGGGCAGGGACGAAGCTGCGAAAAGAGCCGTGGAGCTGCTGAACCAGGTCGGAATTCCGAATCCGGAAAAACGTCTGAAACAATACCCTCACCAGCTGTCAGGAGGGATGCGACAGCGTGTCGTTATTGCCATTGCGCTGGCCTGCAATCCTAAAGTGATTATTGCCGATGAGCCGACAACCGCACTTGACGTAACGATCCAGGCTCAAATTCTGGAGCTGATGAACCGGCTGCAGCAGCAGATGGAAACCTCGATTATTCTGATCACCCATGATCTTGGTGTTGTAGCTCATATGGCTTCGCGTGTCGCGGTCATGTACGCGGGCAAAATTGTGGAAACAGGCACGGTGGATGAAATATTCTATGAGCCGAAACATCCGTATACCTGGGGCCTGCTGGCCTCCATGCCGAAGCTGCATGAGAAAAGCGAAGAGCTTCTGGCCATTCCGGGTACGCCTCCGGACTTAAGCGATCCGCCAAAGGGCTGTCCGTTTGCGGCCCGTTGTCCATACACGATGGAAATATGCTATGAGCAAATGCCGTCTTATACAGAACATTCAGGAACCCACCGAGCCGCGTGCTGGCTGCAGGACAGCAGAGCACCGAAGGTGGAGCGTCCGCTTGCAGGAGGTGAACGGTAATGCATATGGAAAAGAAACCGCTGGTGGAAGTCAGCCATCTGAAACGTTTTTTTGATGTCGGAAGGGGCCAGATTCTCAAGGCAGTCGACGATGTCAGCTTCGAAATCTACCCGGGTGAGACCTTTGGCCTCGTGGGTGAATCCGGCTGCGGCAAGTCGACACTAGGTCGCACGCTCATCCGGCTTTATGACGCTACCTCCGGTACGGCATCGTTTAAAGGAAGCCCAATACATGGACATAAATCGAAGTCCGAGATGAAACAGCTGAGACGGGATATCCAGATGATTTTTCAGGATCCGTATGCTTCGCTGAACCAGCGGATGACGGTTACCGATATTATCGCGGAGGGCATTGATGCCCATGGATTGGCCAAAAACCGCAAGGAACGCCTTCAAATGGTACATGAACTGCTCGATACGGTAGGGCTTAACCGCAGTCATGCCGAACGTTTCCCGCATGAATTTTCAGGCGGACAGCGTCAGCGGATCGGGATTGCCCGGGCGCTTGCCGTGAATCCGAGCTTTATCATTGCCGATGAGCCGATCTCCGCGCTGGATGTTTCCATCCAGGCTCAGGTCGTCAATCTGATGAAAAAGCTTCAGCGCGAACGCGGTCTCACTTACCTCTTCATTGCGCATGATCTATCCATGGTCAAGCATATCAGCGACCGGATCGGTGTGATGTATTTGGGCGGAATGGTGGAGCTGTGCGAAAGCGACGAGCTGTTCGATAACCCGCTTCACCCGTATACGAAAACGCTGCTGTCAGCTATTCCGCTGCCGGATCCGAAGCTTGAGCGAAGCCGGGAACGCATGGTTTTGCAGGGCGATTTGCCAAGCCCGATCGATCCACCAAGCGGCTGCCGCTTCCGTACCCGCTGTCCGTTTGCTATGGAGGTATGTGCCTCTGAGACGCCGAAGTGGCAGGAGGCAGCCAAGGGACATTTTGTAGCCTGTCATCTTTATAATAACGACTTGGATGGAAAGGCTTCTAAACCGGTAGCGCAAGGAGTTGACGTACATGAATTGGTATGAGCAGGCAGTTAGCCGTGAAGCCGCCATTCTGCATGATCTCAAAGGACTGCTTGGCATTAAAAGCATCTTTGATCCGGAAACAGCAGCTCCAGGGCAGCCGATGGGTGAGGGAATTGCCGAAGCTCTGCGCTTTATGCTGGGGTTGTGCGAAGCAGAGGGCTTCAGGATCTGCAATCATGATGGATTGGTCGGGTATGCCGAGTACGGACCGGAAGATGCGGAGCATTACATCGCAGTACTGAGTCATTTGGATGTGGTGCCTGTGTCAGGTGCATGGATAACGCCTCCTTTTGAGCCTGCCATCCGGGATGGGAAATTATATGCCCGCGGTGCCATTGACGATAAGGGGCCGGCTATGGCTTCCTTTTATGCATTGAAAATCGTGAAGGATCTTGGACTGCCGCTCAAGCACCGGATACGCCTGATTTTTGGCACCGATGAGGAAAGAACGCACCGCTGCATGGAGAAATACAAGGAGCTTGAACCGATGCCGGCATGCGGCTTTACACCGGACGCCGAGTTCCCGATTGTATGTGCCGAGAAGGGACAGATCAATACAAGGATCATGTTCCCAACCACACAGCAGGGTCAAGAAATAAACGGAGACTACAAGCTGGTATCTTTTCATTCAGGTGTAGTTGCTAATATGGTTCCGGAAGCGGCTGAGGCCGTTGTGGCTGGCCAGGCGGATCGTTTGAACGCATTGGAGCAGGCATATCACGCTTACTGCGGCGAAATGAAGCTTATTGGCCGCATGGAGCAAGTAGATCAAAAGATTGTGCTGCATATGGCAGGAAAAGCAGCTCATGGCATGGAACCCCATTTAGGAATAAATGCGGGCCTTGCGCTAATCCATTTTCTGAAGGACTACTCATGGAACGAAGGCTCGGGTCATTTTCTGAATACCGTCGATACGCTTCTATATGATGATGTCTATGGACATGCACTCGGTATTGCCATGGAGGATGACATCAGCGGCCCACTCACGGTTAACAGCGGTCTTCTTCAGTATGATCCGCATGGAGAGAGCTTCTTTCATATCAATTTGAGATTTCCGATCTGCGGCACCTATGATGAGCTTCTGAAGAAGATATCAGCAAAAATCGCCGTTCATCAATTGGAGATGGAGCCACCAAGCCTGAAGAAGCCGCATCATGTGCCGGAGGATCACCCGATGATCCGGGTGCTGCAGGAGACCTATCTGGCGGAAACCGGCCAAACCGCGAAACTGTTGTCCACAGGAGGCGGGACTTACGCTGCCCATTTCCCTATGGGTGTTGCCTTTGGACCGTTATTTCCGGGGATGGAATCTACGGCACATCAGCCCAATGAATATATAGAAATTGAACTGCTTCTTCGCTCGACGGCCATTTATGCGAGAGCGGTGAGCGAGCTCGGGAATTTGAAGCTTTAGGCTTGGGATAACAAATCTTTTTGCAAAGGGATGCATGGATGATGGAAATTAAAACGGGAACAGAGCAGAAGGCAGAAGTGCTGATTGAACTGGTATTCAGTGATGGAGGATATGCGCCCGAACTTCCGGTCTCCGCAAAAATGAAAGAACGCGGGGCTCAGGCCTGGTTTTACGGCCGCAGTCCCGGTGAACAGGATATTGTAATTATTGGGCTTGGAGCCCGCAATCGGTTTAGTATGGAAATTTTGCGCGAGGCCGCCGGGAGTGCAGGCCGCGCGATTCAAGATATCGGGAAGAAGACGGCTGTGGTAAATCCGTCATGTCTTCATGAACTTTTTGGCTCCACGTTATGGCCGCAAGAGGCGGTTACTGCATGGGTGGAGGGCTGGCAGCTCGGGACGTATCTCTTCAATAAATATAAGTCCGTCGAAAAACAGCCGCCGGTTGAATGGATTCAGTTAAGCCCGGACCAGCAGCAGGATTATGCCAATGCCGCTGAGCTGGGACAAATCCGCGCCGAAGCGACATCCCTGGCCCGTGATTTGTGTAACGAGGCAGCAAGTGATTTGAATCCGGCAGCCTTTGTTTCGCGCATCCAGCATATTTTTGCCGGTCGCGACGTAAAGATTCATGTTTATGAAGGCGAAGAGCTGAAGCAGCGGCAAATGAATGGACTTCTGGCCGTGGGTGCAGGCAGCAAGTATCCTCCTGCCATGGTCGAGATTAGCTATACAAGTGATCCTGATGCTGAACATCTTGCATTGATCGGCAAAGGCGTCACGTTTGATATGGGCGGAATGAATCTGAAGGATGCCCGTGATTTGAGTGATGCCCGGTTTGATATGGGCGGTGCGGCAGCCATTATCGGCGCAATGGATGTTTTAACACGCCTGAAGGTTAGAGCACGGATCAGTGCCATCATCCCGATTGTGGACAATGTGCCGGATGGAGGCGCATTTCTTCCTTCCGATGTCGTCCGCTATCCGAATGGACTTACTGTACAAGTGGTTAACACGGATGCTGAAGGCCGGCTGATTCTGGCAGATGCGATTCTGCATGCCATCCGCAGCGGCGCAACGCAGGTCATTGACGTAGCTACATTAACAGGCGCTGTCGGTCATGCGCTGGGGCTGAAGGTTGCCGGCGTGTGGGGAGATGCGGAATATGCCGAACAGCTGATGCAGATCGGTGAACGCAACGGCGACCGGATCTGGAGACTGCCGCTTGTGGATGAAGACGAAGAGCTGCTGAACAGTCCTTACGCGGATTTGGCCAATCTGGCATCCAATCCATATGGCGGTGCGAATATGGCTGCGCTGTTTTTACGCCGTTTTGTAGATTCAAAAGCGCGTTGGTGCCATATTGACATGGCTAATACGGCACAAGTGCCTTCCACCCGCGGCTATAAAGTATTAGGAGCAACAGGTTATGGAGTAAGACTTCTTGCCGATTTTGTATGTGAACAGATTTCGGCAGGTGAAAGAGGAGGGAATTCATGAAGCTGGAGGTCATTGCAACGAATTTGACGGATGCAATCTTAGCTGAGCAGGGCGGTGCGGACCGGATCGAGCTCGTGACCGGTATTATGGAGGGAGGGCTCACCCCGGGACCTGGGCTAATCAAGGAAGCGGTGCGTCATTTACATATTCCGGTTCATGTCATGGTCCGTCCTCATAGTCAGTCTTTTGTTTATGATGAGCATGACCTGCAAACGATGCGGGAGGATATCGCTTTTATCAAGGAGAGCGGAGCGGCAGGCATTGTACTTGGCGCTTTGACTCCTGCGGGAGCGGTGGATACAGAGGCACTTGATCTGCTGCTTCAGGATACGGCGGGATTGAATGTGACCTTTCATCGGGCATTTGACGAGATAGAAGATCAACTGCCCGCATTAAAGGTTCTCTCCCGCTATCCGCAAATCAACCGCATTCTGACCTCTGGCGGCCCTCTGCCGGCTCCGAAATCTGCACCGCAGATTGAGAGGCTTGTAGAAACAGCCCAAGGGACGGGAATCCGCATTCTCGCTGGATATGGACTTAGCGTGCCGGTGCTTCAGAAGTTTGTACAAACGACAGGTGTGGAGGAAGTTCACTTCGGATCTGCCCTGCGCATTGACGGTGATAACTTGAAGCCGGTAGATCCTTTCCGGGTCCAAGCAGCCAAACAGATCATTAATGACTTACTACAGGGAATGACAGGATAGATAAAAAAATGATGACTATTGTGGTGAATACAACATTGGAAAAAGAGAACAGAGCGGTTATCGGTGTAGACTTGGGAGGAACAAAGATTGCGACGGGAATGCTGGATCAGTCCGGCAGCCTGCTGGCACGCAGCCAGAAGGCAACAGCAGGCTTGAAAAGCGCTGACGAAGTCATTTCTACGATTGTAGATACCATTAATGAAGTACGCGGAGAGCAAGATATTGCCGGTGTAGGTGTGGCTTCACCGGGTATGGTGGACAGCAAGAATGGCATCATTTCAAATGGAGTCAATTTGCCAGATTGGGATGGGATTTCCCTGCAATCGGAGCTCGAGAAGAGGCTCGGCATTTCGGTTTGTTTGATTAATGATGCAAATGCCGCTGCATGGGGTGAATATGTATACGGAGCGGGCCGCGGATCGCAGAGCATGGTCTATGTGACGCTGAGCACGGGAATCGGCTCGGGTCTTGTGTTGGATGGCAGACTCTTTACAGGCTCATCCTCATTTGCCGGGGAATTGGGGCATACGGTGATTAACCCAGCCGGCGTTCAGTGCGGCTGCGGCCAGCGGGGCTGCTGGGAGACCTATTCCTCGGGCACAGCTATTGCCCGCCTCGCCCGGGAAGCTATTGCGGAAGCCGGAATTGAAACGCATATGACGGTGCTGGCTGAAGCGGAAGGAGTGCCGCTCAGTGCGAAGCATGTGTTTCAGGCTGCCGCGCTAGGAGATCAGGTGGCTGCCGAAACACTGGAACAGGTTATCCACTACACCGGGCTCGGACTCATGAATATTATTCATAGCTTCAACCCGGATCGGATCGTCATTGGCGGTGGAGTCAGCAAGGCAGGGAATGCATTCTTTGAACCGCTGATCCGTAAGACGGAGGAGCTGATCCTGGAGCCTTACCGGGGAACATGTACGATCAAACCGGCTGAGCTGCGTGATGATGTGGGCATTATCGGTGCAGCAGCATTATTTGTTGATTAATCATCAATTCAACATCAATTCATGACAAGCTTGAATAAAGTTGAATGACCAAAAAAGGAAGCAGCAAGGGTTCATAACTTGCGGCTTCCTTTTTTATTGTTTAGGAAAGTGTTCAACAAGGTCACTTTTCATCTTCATATGCAAAAATAAATCATATTTATGATTGAATATTTCATAATGATGAAATATAATGTCATTATAACGACTCATCATTACATTATTAAAGACTGGGGTGGATATTTAGTGTCAGAACAGTATGGTGTATTGACGTATCCGGAAATCGGAGGACAAAGCGAAGCACTGGCTGCCGCTTGGAAGCAGCTGGAGCAGCAGCAGGACTGGGTAGACCAATATTTCAAGAGCGACAAATATGACGAGGTGCTCTTTATCGGATCGGGGACCTCTTACTATCTTGCATTGACTGCGGCAAGCACCTTCCGCAAATGGACCGGAAAGAGCGCAAGCGCGCATCCGTCTTCTGAAATTTATCTATTTAGAGAGCAGGCCGTGGCTGCAAAGAAAGAAGTGCTTCTCGTTGGAATTTCCCGTTCCGGTGAATCCTCTGAAGTGATTTTGGCGCTGAATTCGGTTAAGGATCTTGCCGGCTGGACGACTTGCGGCATGACCTGTGATGAAGAGAGCACAATGGCCAAAAATGTGCCATGTCTCGTATCTCCGCTAGGCAAGGAAAAAAGTACCGTCATGACGAAATCCTTCAGCAGTATGACCTTCATGCTGCAGGCAGCGATGGCGAAGGCAGCCGGAAGCGAAGCTCATCTCGCCGAACTGAAAGAAGTGCTGGAGCTCAGCAAGGATATCGTGCCTAATGGAGATGCAGCAGCTAAGGCGGTTATTGACGGTCATCCGGAGCTTAACAAGTTTATCTACCTTGGTATGGGCGCTTATAACGGTCTTGCTCAGGAAGCTTGCCTTAAGCTGAAGGAAATGTCCTGTGTATGGACGGAAAGCTTTGGTACAATGGAATTCCGGCATGGTCCTAAATCCGTTGTGGAACCGGGTACGATGGTATGCCTGTTCCTCTCTGAGAATGCCAGAGCCTATGAAGTGAAAGTAGCACAAGAAATGAAAGAATATGGTGCGTTTGTGGTTATTGTGACAGCCGAAGCGGGAGAAGACACATCCTTTGCCGATTTGGTCTTTGCTACAGGCGGCCGCAGCCTCAGCGATGAAGCCAGATCGGCTCTGAATATGCCGCTGGTTCAATATATCGGTTACTATACAGCTTTGCGGGAAGGAAGAAATCCTGATAGCCCGCGGAATTTGACCCAGGTGGTCAAAATCTAAATTAAAGGAGCGGAACAGTTTTGCGTGAACGAAATGGATCGAAAGAAGAACGTCAGGAACAAATACTTGAATATATCCTACAGTACGGTTCTATCTCACTTCAGGAGGTCGTCCAGCATTTTGAGTGTTCGGAGGCGACGGCCAGACGGGACCTCGAAGCTTTGGAAAAGGCAGGAAGGGTTATCCGGACGATGGGCGGCGGAGCGAAGCCTGCGGGACTGGTCTCTGGAAGGGAGATTCCATTTCACGAAAAGCAAAACAAGCTCTATCGGGAAAAAGAAAGCATTGCCCAATTGGCGGCATCCCTTGTCGAAGAAGGGGATGTGATCGGTTTGACTGGGGGCACGACAACCTATCTGATTGCCCGTGCCCTCAAAAACCGCCGCAACATCACTGTGGTAACCAATGCCGTGAATATTGCAATGGAACTGTCTGAAAATGAGGATGTCCAAGTCGTATTGACCGGCGGTATGCTTCGCAGTAAGAACTTTGAGTTATGCGGACCGCTGGCTGAGCGGACGTTGGAAGCGCTGAATATCCATACGATGTTCATGGGCATTGACGGCTTTTCTGTTGAACAAGGGGTTAGCACGTACTCGGAACTCGAAGCCAATACGGCCAAAATGATGATGAAGCGGACAGAGCGAACGATCGCCGTATTTGACCATACGAAAGCCGGACGTAATTCCCTGTTCCAGGTAGCTCCGGTGACAGCCCTCTACGGGATCATTATTGATGAGGAGCCCGGAGAAGAGCTTCGCGAACGGCTCGCGTCGGAGCAAGTAAAAGTCTTTGTGACAGCCAAATAAAATATCGATCAATGCAGGGCGGGTGTGAAGATGGAAGTATATGCTGGCGTGGATGTTGGAGGAACCAACATTGTATGCGGTTTGGTCACCTCTTCCGGCGAGGTCATGTATCAAATCAAACGCGCAACGGAAGTCTCGAAGGGACCGGACGCGGTTTTGGAAAAAATCGCAGCCATGATTGAAGAGGCGGCGGTTGGTTATGCCGAACAATCAGGTTCGGATATTTCTGTCGTCGCAGCAGGCATTGGCCTGCCGGGCTTCGTGGATCCTGATGAGGGAATCGCCCGGTTTGCAGGCAATCTCGGCTGGCGGAATTTGCCGGCAGTGCAGAGGCTGCAGGCCAGACTGAATCTACCGGTCTATATCGACAATGATGTACGCACATACGTATACGGAGAAGCCATGTATGGAGCGGGCAAGGGCTACAATGACGTACTCGGAATCACTGTGGGTACCGGCATCGCTTCTGCTATGGTGAATGACGGCAAGCTGTTTTACGGCTTCCGCAATATGTCCGGAGAACTCGGACACATTGTGATGGAAGGCCTTACCGATCCTTGCCCATGCGGTCTGCATGGATGCCTGGAAACGTATGCTTCGGCATCCGGTATGGTACGTCAGGCCAAGAAGGGACTCCGGAGTGGGGAAGCATCTATTCTGCAGAACTGGTTTCCGGGTGAACAACTGGAGGAGCTTGCCGCAGCGGATCTTTCACGCGCCTATGATCTTGGTGATCCATTTGCCAAGTCCATCATGGAAAAGGCCGGAACCCTGCTCGGACGTGCCTTGTCCTATGCTGTTTCAATGGTCAGTCCGGAACTGATCATCGTGGGCGGGGGCGGTGCCTTGGCTGGGGACCGTCTGCTGTCGCCGCTGAAAGAGGAGCTTTTCAGCCGGATTTTGCCGGACTACCGAGATCATCTGAAAGTGGTAACAGCTCTGAATAATGACGATGCCGGTGTGACCGGAAGCGCCATGTATGCCAAGCAGAAGCATATCAGCACAACAATATAAGTAGTTCTATCATATAAACGAATCCAAACATGAAGGGGAAATTAACATGGCACTCGTTTCTTCTACTTCTTTATTGCAAACGGCAAGACAAAATAAATATGCAATCGGCGCGTTCAACGTGCATACCCTTGAAATGCTGCAGGCTGTGGTGGAAGCGGCTGAAGAAGCTCAGTCTCCGCTGATCATTCAATCCACGGTAGGTACGGTTAAGCATCTGGGAGCGGACTATATCGCTGCCGCAGCAACCGTAGCGTCCAATCGTGCCAGTGTGCCCATCGCGCTGCATCTTGACCACTGCTCCGATTTTGCTGTGATCATGAGCTGTATCCGTGCCGGCTATACTTCCGTCATGATTGATGCTTCCCATTCACCGTTTGAAGAGAATGTAGCCATCACGCAAAAGGTTGTGGAAGCCGCGAATGCGATTGGTATCAACGTAGAAGCTGAGCTTGGCAAAGTTGGCGGCGTAGAGGATGATATCGTCGTGGACGAAAGAGACGCACTGCTCGCTGATCCGGCTGAATGTGCAGAGTTTGTGGAACGTACAGGCGTGCATACGCTTGCTCCTGCGATCGGAACGGCGCATGGCATTTATAAAGGTACGCCAAACATTGATTTTGACCGTATCAAACGCATTGCCGATGTGGTGAGCGTTCCTCTCGTTCTGCATGGCGGCTCCGGTATTCCTGAGGAGCAGGTGAAGCGCGCTGTATCGCTGGGGATGGCCAAAATGAATGTGGCAACCGAGCTGCGCATCATTTTCTCGGATGCAATCAAAGCAGTCTTTGCTGAAAATCCGGAGGAAAATGATCCGCGTAAATATATGGTGCCGGCAAAACAGGCGTTGAAAAAAGCGGCTATGGAAAAAATGCAGCTTTGTGGCTGTGCCGGACGCGCTAGCGACTTCCGTTAATCAAAAATAAAGCATGGTATTGTAAGAAAAGCCTGTCTCATCCTGATTCGATATCAGGGCGAGACAGGCTTTTTCCATTTTACACTAAATTATTGCGGCTTCAGGTAGTCCAAAAAAATATTCTTCACAATCGTGAGCTGTATGATCATATCCGGATCAGCCTCAAACATGACAATATTGCTCTGAAGAGACAGCTTTTTGGAGAAAATGCCCAAAGCATTCACCAAGGTGGCCAGCGTCTCGTGTACTGGAATATCGGAACGGATAGAGCCGTCATCGATACAGTTTTGAATGATCTTTTTAAAGATGAGGTAAACCTTGCGGGTAGCCTCATGGTAATCTTCAATTCCATCCAGCGGCTCAGCCTGCTGGGCGGCATAGCTTTCAAATGCTTCGGTCAGTTTGTTGCGGTTAAGATATGCTGAGGAGGTATCTGCAATAAAGTGATCAAAGAGCATCTCAATTTTTTTGATACCTATTTCGGACTGTTCAGATATGGACTTAAAGGCTTCGGCCTCCATGTCGATGATCCTTGATGCTACAGCTACCACAATTCGATCCTTTTTGGGAAAGTATCTGAAGACCGTGGCAATCCCAACATTATCTTCGGCAGCAATGTCACGCATGGTGGCTTTATCCAGGCCTTTTTTGACAAAAACACGTTCAGCCGCTTCGATAATGCTGATTTCCCGCTGCTGCTTGGCTTCCTGACGCTCCTGCTCCCATCTGCTCTTTGGATCCATAATATACGTTCACGACCTTTTGGAATGAATTCTTACTTATTATAATACAGTGCCTGACGTAGCGCTCGATTTGTAGAATGCTATCAGACAGATTTTTGAAAGTCAATGAATTGTAAATTATCCCCTGTTTTGCGCCGAGTTATGTCATTGCTATTGTTTTGATGTGGTGATATAATCGATATCGTAATGATAGTCATTATATCACGACTCCGGAATATTGTACCCGGATCCTTAAAATTTGTACAAATATTTCGGTATAGACAGGTAAACCTAACCAATAGTTCTAATCATTGAAGGGAGTTTTTGATAATGGGTAGAGTATCAGGCAAAGTAGCAATCGTTACAGGCGCAGCAGGCGGCATGGGTAAAGCGGACGCTATGATTTTGGCTCAAGAAGGAGCAAAGGTCGTTGTAACCGACATTCAGGAAGACAAGGTTAACGAGGTTGTTGAGGAAATCAACAAAAACGGCGGCGAAGCCATCGGATTCCGTCATAACGTTACCTCCGAAGAAGAGTGGCAGCATATCGTTGACGAAACCGTGAAAAAATGGGGCAAAATTGACGTTCTCGTTAATAATGCCGGTATTTCTCTGGCTAAGAAGCTTGTAGACACAACTGCCCAGGATTGGGACAAAGTCATGTCAATCAACCTGACTGGCGGATTCTTCGGACTGAAGCATGTGATCCCTGTCATGCAAAAGAACGGCGGCGGCTCTATCATCAATATTTCTTCGATCGCTGGTCTGACAGGCAGCAACGGCGCTGGCCCATACACAGCAAGTAAAGGCGCGGTTCGCATGTTGACGAAAGCCGTAGCAATTGATTACGGTAAGGACAACATCCGCTGTAACTCAATTCACCCTGGATATATCGAAACTCCAATGACAAAAGACCTGCTCGCTGACGACAACATGACCAAATGGTTCATCTCCAACACTCCGCTCCCACGTTTGGGTAAACCGGAAAACATCGCGCAAGGCGTATTATTCCTGGCTTCCGATGAATCTTCCTTTATCACGGGCGCTGAGCTTGCCATCGACGGCGGCGTGTCTGCACGATAATCTCTTTAATAATAAGCAAAGCTCTTCGGGATGTTCCCGGGGGGCTTTTTTTATATCCCTGCAACCTTCCAAATGCTGGTTTCGTTAGTAAATATAAGAGAAAACTACAAATATTCAGGGGGGCTATTTATGAAAAAGTGGGGGTCATGGATTGCAGGGTTAATGTTTATTGTCATGCTGGCTAGCGGCTGCTCATCGGCTTCACAGGACAAGAGCAGCGGAACTGAAGCGAAGGCTGTAGAGACCTCCATGGACCAAGCGGCCAGTAAAGCAGATGGAGGAGACTCTCAGAGTAAAAATGAAGCTGCAAGTAAGGATAGCGCAAGCAAGCAAGAAGCGCCTGCCAGTCCAGATCCCAAGCTTCCTGATTCATCAGCTCAGACCATGGAAGGGACAGCAGGATTTAATTCCCAGGACCTGTCCAGCGGGCTGAATAAGAAGCTGATGTACAGGGCCAATATTGTGATGGAGATTCTGGATTACGGAAAGGCGCAGTCGGAGATCCGTAATATGGTTACGCTGTCCGGCGGATATATCGTCAATTTCAGCGAAACCCAGTCAATCAGTGAAAAAGGCGGGACGTTTGTCATCAAGGTGCCTGCTACCGGCTTTTCTCCTTTCTTAAACAGCCTTGAGAAAATCAAGCATGAGAATCTTCAGCGGAATATTGAGGGTCAGGATGTAAGCGAAGAATATGTTGATCTGGAGTCCAGACTCAAGGCCAAACAGATCATGGAGGAACAGTATGTCGCCTTTATGAAAAAAGCAACCAAGACCAATGACCTTGTGTCCTTTGCTAATGAACTCGAGCGTATACAATCAGAAATCGAGCAAATCAAGGGACGGATGCGTTATATCAACCAGAATGTATCCTATTCAACCGTAGAAATCCGTATCTTTGAAGAGGTTAAGGAACCTGAAAAACAAAAAGAAAATGAGATTCAGGCATCTCTTGGCAAACGGGCTTCTACTGCTTTTCAGGGAAGTATAGATGTCATCACTCAGGTCATTCAGTGGATCGTTGTTATCCTCTCGGGATCTATGCCTATTCTGATTATCGCTGCAATCGTATTGCTTGTCCTTTGGCTGGTGAGAAGATCGAGACATCGTAACCAGGAGGAAGCGGCCAAAAGGCGAAGGGAACTGAATGCTGGTTCAAAGGCAGAGCCGAATGGTGAAACAAGTATAAGCGAAGAACCAAAGGATGAGCAGTGATCATGGGTCTTATCATATTAAATATCGAAATAACCGTACGCAATATGATTGTGTACGGTTATTTTTTGGGTATATACGTCTAGAGACGGAGCATGCTATATAAGTGGTGATCCTTCGAAATTAATTGCTTTAACAACTTTATTGCACTATTATAAGAAGGAGAGATTAGTTATGTATACAACAGATCATACCAACCAGATTGCTTCTTACACCGCCAAGCTTCTCCGTGATAGATTTGGAAAAGGCCCTGAGTCGATATATGTATCTGTAAACAAGCAGTGTATTACGATGCATCTGCGGAATTTTATCGGCCCTGTGGAACAATTTCTTCTAAATCAGAAGGAAGAGCAGGTCTTCCGTTATACGCGGGAACTGATGATGCAGTCTTTACTTCCTGAGCTGACCGGATACCTTGAGCGTGAAATGGATATTAAACTGGACGATCTTTACTATGATTGGGGACTGCATGACGCATCCGGAATCATCGTTGGGCTTTTTGCAGATCATTCGCATACATCGGAAGTATACAATGGAAGAGACGAAGTACATAATCAGATCAACCGGGTGACCGGTATCGTGCAGAAACGGCCGGAAACGGTTTACTCCTGGTGGGTTAATCCGAAGAGTTTGGTTGTGATTCGGGAAGGTCTTCTGATTTTGATTGAAAAGGAAATGATTCATCTAGGATACGATGAGGTGCTTCGCACCACGAAACGTAAGCTGGAGAAAAGATATTTTGAAGAGGAAGCTGCGATTAGCACAGCCGTGGGCCGTAAGCTGTCGGAGCTCTATGTGGATTGGGATTTTGAACGAGATAAAAGTGTGATTGTATGTTTATTTCATGATTAGATTTTGATTGGCAGGAATGATTCAGACATGTAGTTATCCATGAGCTGAACATAAGCCAAAGGAAGAGCTGTCAGCTCTTTCTTTGGCTTTTTTTTGTGGGGAGGAGGAGAATGATGAGAAGAGATCATTACACCATATTATGCGTCGAGGACAACCCGATCAACATGGCTCTTATGCATCATATATTCAAAAAATACCCCCAAATTCTATTATTAAAAGCAGACTCAGCTGAACAAGCATTCGAACTCGTAGAAGAGGAAAAGCCGGATTTGATCCTTATGGACATACAGCTTCCAGGAATGGATGGATATGAGGCATTGAATTATCTGAAAAGCAAAAAGGATACCCGCCATATTCCAATCATGGCTGTCAGCTCTTATGCGATGGATTCAGATATTGCCCGCGGTCTTAAAGCCGGCTTCGCAGAATACATTACCAAGCCAATTGATTTGAAAATTTTTCTCGGCAGAGTCAGAGAACTGATCTTAGAGACAGAAGCAGCTGTGAGTCTGGAAGAATAATCCCCAGACATTCATATAACAATAGAAATAGAGCATTTGGGATGAGGGGCACGAAAAATACACATAATTTTGCCTGCGCTGTGGCATATTACCTCTAGTTTGTGAATTCAGACAATTCATTGATGGAGGGGTGAATATCCACATGAAGCGCTTTGTAATCGTATTGGCTGCGGTTCTGCTCCTGTGCTGTGGTTTCCAGCAAACGGCGTCTGCGGACGGTCCTTACCATTTCGGCTTCAAAAAAAGCAAAAACGGACAGCTTCCTTCCATTAACGAGGAGGGCTTTAAGGGCGTTCTGCAGAAAAATGATGCTATTTTTTTGGGGGACACTGCCAGGAAGGAACTGTTCCTGACATTTGACAACGGCTATGAGAATGGGTTTACACCCAAGATTCTGGACGTGTTGAAGGAGAAGAAGGTTCCGGCCATCTTCTTTCTCACCGGTCATTATGTCAAGGATAAGCCCGAGCTTGTGACAAGAATGGTCACGGAAGGTCATCTCATCGGCAACCATTCCTGGTCTCATCCTGATATGACGCAAATATCCAACATGCAGCTAAAGGAAGAGCTGGAGAAGGTGAAGCAGGCTGTGACGGATACAACCCGGCAGCAGGCCATGGCATTCGTACGTCCACCGCGCGGGATTTTTAATGACCGTACGCTTGCCCTGAGCCGCTCAGAAGGATATGTCAGTGTATTCTGGTCGGTAGCCTACAAAGATTGGGACGTGAACGACCAGAAGGGTTCGGATTATGCTTACAGACAGGTTATGGCTCAGCTTCATCCGGGGGCTGTCATCCTTCTGCATTCGATCTCCAGAGACAATACGGAAGCACTTGGGCGCATTATCGATGGAGCAAGGCAGCAGGGTTATGAATTTAAAAGCCTGGATACGTTAAAAGTGAAAACCTACTAAAGATCAGCGGGTGGAGCGGAATATAAAAAGAGGCATTCCCAGGATAGGGGATGCCTCTCTTTTTTCGTTGAAACCAAAGGGTTAATTTCCTTTGATCTTCTTGAGATTTTCCTGCCATTTAGCAGTTTCGAATTTCAGCAGCTTTTCATACCCGGCTTTTTGGGCATCTTGCTCAGCCTTGTCAAGCAGGGAGATAACTTCCTGCTCATCTTTGGCAAACAAGGCTTTTGCCCGCACCTTATCGGCGATATCGGATACGCGCTGCAAGATCATGCCTTCATCCGAATCCGGAAGGGGCTGGATATTGCCAAACTCCGTCGCATCAAAGGAGGTTTTCCAAGCGATTCCGGTTTGCGAGACAGTGGCCCAGTCACGTTTGTCCTCAGGAAGGTTCATTTCATTTTCGGCTTTGGACCCGTCAATAAACGCTGTATTACCCGCCCATTGGAAAGTATCCCAGATAGCCATGAGCTTGGAACGCTCCTCAACTTCGTTTTTGTATTTATCCGTGTAGACCGGTGCACCTTTATCATTGGTACCCTGCCAGTACATGCCTTCAGGACCCCAGAAAATAACACGCTCCCCTTCTTCGCCCGTCAGCCAGTCAAGATAGGCGAATATGCCTTCAGGATTCTTGGCTGATGTTGTAATGGCACTGACGTTCCAGCCGAGAGAGTCGAATTCGTTAACCCACACCTTTTTCGGATCGACGCCGTCTTTATGAAGCGGCCATATCATGGTATACCCGCCTTCAGGGTCCTTGGCCCGCAGCATGCTGTTAGCTTCCGTGCCCAGAACAGTGGTATCGAAATCTCCATAAATCGCTACGCGTCCGTTATTCACTTTTTCCTTCACCTGGTCGCGGGTTTGTGTGATGGCATCCTGGGTGATCAGCTTTTCCCGGAACAATGTGTTGGCAAAAATCATCGACTCCCGGTAGACCGGATCACTGAACAGTGATTTCAGCTCATTTCCATCAGGAACCACGCGAAGGGAGACCTGACCGACATTCCGGTCTTCCGCCATGCCTGCATATAGGAAATCAATACCTTGCCCCTGCAGGCCAACCTCGAATGGGACCACTTCTGGATATTTTTCTTTCACCAGCTTCAGGTAGGCGTACAGGTCATCAAAGGTTTCAAGCTTCGGTGATCCGAGCTCCTTGTAGATCTTATTGTTTATCGCATAACCGCCGTTACCCATCGGATTCTTTGTATACCAGTTCGGAAACTGATACAGCTTTCCATCCTCGGAGCGGAGCATGTTAAGTGTTTTTTCGCCTGCCCATTTTTTCAGATTGGGGTATTTTTCAAGATACGGATCCAGCGCGACGAGCTTGCCTGCTTTTCTGAGTTTCTCCACATCCGTTCCACGGTCTCCCCATATGACATCGGGCAGTTGGCCGGAGGCTATCATCGTATTGAATTTCTGCAGGGCGGCGCCACCGGATTGGATCGCTTGGACGTTCACCTTCATGTTATCCTGTATCCATTTGGTTGCCGGGTCCTGGCCCCACGGATTCATGGTATACCAGTCATAATTGCCGTAAAAGGAAAAGGTTAGCGGCGTTTCTCCAAGCACAAAAGGTTTGGATGGGTCTGCTTGAGCAGTGTCCTTTCCTTCAGGCTTTGCTGCGTCAGTTCCGCTGCTTCCACTGCATGCTGCAAGCATCATACTCATGCCCAGCATACAGACTAGCAGCAGGGCAGACGTTTTTTTGGCTGACATCTTCATACCCCCATATGTTTGTTGTTTATATGTACAAGCCTTTCAGAAGACTTTTACATCGATCATATCCGGCTTCATTCTTTAATGGAACCGATCATGACGCCTTTGGTAAAATATTTTTGTAAAAATGGATAAACCAGCAGAATCGGTATCGTCGCTACCAGCATGGTTGACATGGTAAGCGATTTGGTAGTGACGCTTTGAAGCTGGGACATGTGGCTGCGTGCTGCAGCGTTGGTCTGCATCATCTGCTCGGACATAATGTTGGAGCTTAAGATTTGCTGAAGCAGGGTTTGGATCGGAAGCAGATGCTCACTCGTGATGTAAATACTGGCCGTAAACCAGTCATTCCAGTGCCAGACAGCAGAAAACAGGGAGAGAGTGGCGATGACCGGACCCGAAATCGGGACGACGATTTTGAAAAAGATGCCCCAGTGGCCGCAGCCATCGATTTTCGCAGATTCCTCGAGTCCTTCCGGCAGCTCCAGAAAAAAGGTGCGGAAAATGATCATGTTCCATACGCTGATAATATTGGGTACAATCATTACCCAGAAATTATCCATCAGGCCCAGCTCGCGATTAATCAGAAAGGAGGGAATCAACCCACCGCTAAAGTACATTGTGATGATGCACAGGATCATATACCATTTCCGTCCCATGAGCTGTCTTTTGGACATACCATAGGCGAAGACTGCCGTGCATACGATGGATAGAATCGTGCCAATTACTGTTCTCAGGACAGAAATAAGGAAGCCTGTCATTAACCGCTTATCCTGAAACACAACATTGTAGTTCTCAAGCGTGAACTGTCTGGGCCAGAAGGTGATCCCGCCACGGGTCGTATCCGAGCCAACATTCAATGAGATTACGATAGAATTCCAGAAGGGATACAGCATGGCGAAGGCCATAAGTAAAAGTGATGCATAGATCAGACTGAGAAAGATGCGATCGGAGAAACTGATTTTCATGTCGATATCACCTGCATTTCAATAATGTAGTTGCCTTGCTGGGTACTACCACAGACTTCGGCCCAGCTTGCGGGCCATCATATTGGCAGCCGTCAGCAGTACGACGCTGATCACGGATTTGAACAACCCGACGGCGGCGGCGTAGGAGAAGAGCGAGTTCCGGATGCCAACGCGGTAAACGTAGGTATCGATGACATCGGATACATCCTGCAGTACAGGGTTTTTGGCGAGCAGCAGAATGTCCTCGAAGCCTGCGCTTAAGATATCGCCAACCGCGAGAATTATGAAGATTGTGATGACGCCGGTGATGCCGGGCAGGGTAATGTACCAGATTTTCTTCAATCGGCTTGCGCCGTCAATGGAAGCTGCTTCGTAAATTTCCGGATTAATGCCGGCAATGGCAGCCAAATAAACGATGGCGGAGAATCCAATCTCCTTCCAGACGCCTGTTCCGATCAATATGGCCCAGAAATACTCAGGTATGGACAGGAAGTTGACCGGTTCATTCACCAGGTGGAGCCTTTGCAGCAGCATGTTAATGCTTCCGTTATCAGTCGCGAGCATGGAGGCCACAAAGCCGGATACGATGACCCATGACAGGAAGTGAGGCAGGTAGCTAACGGTCTGAATAATCCGTTTGAAGCGTAGATGGCTAATCTCGTTTAAAATGAGCGCGAGCAGTATCGGTGCCGGAAAACCGATGAGCAGCCTCAGCGCGCTGATCACAAACGTATTGCGCATCACGGTCCAGAATTCAGGGGCTTCGAAGAACATTTTGAAATGCTTGAGTCCCACCCAGGGACTATGCAGAAAGCCCTGGAAAATATCATAATCCTGAAAAGCCATCAGCACCCCGTACATCGGCAGATACGAGAAAATCAGGATAAGAGCCATCGCCGGGATGACCATCAGTTGGAGGTCCAGTTGCCTGGAGAACCTGAACCAGAATGATTTGTGATCGGCCCCCGGAGGCGAAACGGATGTGGTGCGTTTTTTCATGTGAGCACTTCCTTTGCAAATTTACTCTGCTGAAATTTATGGTATAGGAGCCTTCCCTGCAAAAATACTGACTTGAACAACGATTTATAGACTTCTGCAATGAAGTTGCAGCGTTTTCAACATGTTAAAAATGAAATGTTATATGATGGGTTCAATAGAGCGCGGTAGCATTGAACTTGCGGGTGACCCGGGAGGAATAGCATGCATGTATAACGTATTGCTGGCAGATGATGAAGTGCTGGATTTAAGAGGGATGGAGCGGTTTATTCCATGGAAGGAACTTCAGATGAATGTGGCGGCGGTAGTAAGCAGCGGCTTCGCAGCGCTGGATTATATCAGGCAGCACCCGATTGATATTCTGATCACGGATATCCGGATGCCGATTATGTCAGGTTTGGAGCTGTCCCGTGAAGCGCTGCAGCTGCTCCCGCAGCTGAAAATCATATTTGTGAGCGGATATGAGGATTTTCATTATGCCAAGCAGGCGATGGAGCTGAATGTGCAGAGCTATGTCCTGAAGCCTGTAGAGGATGATGAGATGATCGAGGTCCTTCAGAAGGTGAAATGCCAGCTTGACCTTGAGGAGCAGCAGTCGAGGCTGAAATCCGATTACTATAAAACACTGCCTATGCTGAAGAATGATCTGCTGCTTGGACTGCTGGACGGACAGCATGGCAGTGAGAGTACGCACTCAGATGACTTGCTGCTTGAACAATGTGGAATCAGTCCTTTCATGCCGCACCGGATTGCTGTCATTGAAATCGATGATGTGGCCTGGAAACTGAACACTTGCAGCGAAATCGAAGCGAAGCAGATCATCCATCGACTCTATCAAACGATTTTGGATTATAGCACCGAGCACGGGGTTCGATCGCTGTGCAAGCTATCCAGCCGTGAATTTGCCCTTGTACTGCAGGCCGAGCATCTCACTGCATGCGAGAACATGCTGAGCCGATTAATTGAATGCATCGAAGTCCATTTTCCTGTCACAATCACAGTAGGACTGAGCAGCACAGCAGCTTCGCTCGATTCTATTCAGGCGTCCTATCATCAGGCTAAGCAGGCGCTGGATTATAAGATGCTGGCAGGCAAGAGTAGGCTGATTCAGTTTGCTGAGCTTGAGTCGGGCAGTTTTGAGGAGATGCAAAGTCTGGAAATGCGTCTTGATGCTCTTTTCGCTGAAATGTCGAATTACAGGCTTGTACAGATACATGATGAACTTGAGCATGTTTTCACCTTGATCCGCCGGATGAAGTCCAAATCCACCGTGTATAACTTCGCTATCCAAATTATATCCAGACTGGATGCCTATCTGGCAGGGCTCCATGAGAACTTGTTCCAGATGCTCGGCATGAGGATGGAAAACCTGGACATTTTGTTCAAATTCGAAACGATGGATGATATTCAGTCCTGGCTGCGCCGGAGAGTATTCGAAATCTCTGAAATGCTGCATGTGAAGAAGCAAAAGAAAAACAACAAACTGCTGGAATCGGTCTGTGCTTATGTGGAGGAGCATCTTGCTCAGAATATTGCGCTCAGGGATGTGAGTAACCTATTTTCTTTTTCCCCGAATCATCTCGGAGTTCTGTTCAAGCAAGGAACTGGGATCAACTTCAGTGATTATGTCGTAGAGAGGCGGATGGAGAAAGCCTGCGAACTGCTTCGCGATCCTCACTATAAAATATTTGAGGTTGCTGGGCGTGTGGGCTACAAGAATCTGACTTATTTCAGCCGGCAGTTTAAGGACAAATACGGCATGACGCCTGGCGAATACCGCAAGCAGTGCTGAAAGAAAGAAAGAAAGAAAGTAGGATTTCCCATGATGCGGAAGAAACGATTTCTGTCATTCGGCTATAAGCTGATGATCTCATACATTGTTCTGCTGATTGTGCCGGTAGCCTTTGTAGGCATATTCGCCTATAACACCTCCGTAGAATCCATCCGAAAACAAACAAAGGCCAACATCCGCGGCACTCTTCAGCAGATCCAGGACAATATTCATTACAAGGTGGAGGATATTCAGCGTTTAACGGATCTGCTGTATTATGACCGAACGCTGGCAGATTCCCTGAGGCGTTATGATGATGGCTGGTACAGCTTCGACACACTGCAAAGCTATCTGATGCCGACGCTGCAAAATACGATTCATGCGACAAACCGCAATATCGCGTTGTCTGTGTTTATTCAAAATGATACCATTCCGGAAGTCTATTACTCCTATGAAGGCATCGACCCGCTGAGTAAAGGAAGATTCTACGAGCTTTTCCATCAGAAACGCATTGTGGACAAAGCGTGGTTTAAAGACCTGCCCCAGGAACAGTATGGGGTGACCATGAAGTGGCACCAGATTGAGGAGGATGACAGGTATGGGAACATTTCACTGCTCCGGAGATTGATGGACACCTATGAGCCAACCGCACCCAAGCCTTTCGGATTTGTGCGTATTACCGTTAAGATTGCTGATCTCCTGGAAAGTGTAAATGAAGACAAGTTCCGAAACGGAAGTACTCTGTACATAGAAAATGACAAGCAGGACATTATCTATCTTTCTTCGGCGGATAAAAACATGAGGCAGGAGCAAATTCCGCTGCTGGAAAGCAAGGACTATCTGCAAATTAAAGTGCCGATTGAGGGTCTGAACTGGACGCTCGCTGCCAATATCCCAAACCGGGTGATGGAGCAGGATATCCAGAAAGTCAAAAGCGTCACGATCATCGTATGTATCATCATGATTATTTTATTTTCCGCGGCAGGCTGGCTGCTCTCCAGATACTTTTCCAGACGGGTTGTCAAGATCGTTTCCGTGCTTCGTTCGTTTCAAGAGGGAGATTTGCATAAGCGGCTCCGCTACGGAGGGCAGGATGAATTTAACCAAATTGCACTGGCGCTTAATGACATGGGTGAGAATATGAATCGTTTGATCCAGGAAGTGTACTTGTCCAATTTGCAGAAAAAAGAGGCGGAGCTGGAAATTCTTCAGGCACAGATCAACCCGCATTTTTTATACAATTCGTTTTCTTCCATTAATCGGCTGGCCCAGTTCGGAGAAATTAGCAAAATCCGATCGATGGTCAGCGGGCTCGCAAAATTCTATCGGCTGACACTGAATGAAGGCCGAATGATGATTCCGGTCGAGAAGGAGCTGCAGCAGGTTCAAACCTATATTGAAATTCAAAAAATCAAGTATGAGGACCGGCTTACCTTCAACATCGATATCGACGAGAAGGTACTTGGCTTCGATACTGTAAAGTTGATTCTGCAACCCTTTGTGGAGAATATTCTGGAGCATGCTTTTTACGGTGATAACATCCATATCCGCATGACGGCTGAGGCTGGAGAGCGGGCAATCCAGTTTAAAATTATTGATGACGGTATCGGCATGAACGCGGAAACCATCCGGCAGATTTTCTCACCAAGCGGTATTAAGATGGGTTACGGCATCCGCAATGTCGATCAGCGCATTAAGCTGCAGTTTGGCGATTCTTACGGTGTTATGCTCTACAGCCGGCTTGGAATCGGGACAACTGTTCAATTGACCATCCCCTATTTTCATCATACAGAATCAAAAGACATCGGCCGGACGGAGGGATGAGGAGAGCTTTTGAAGCTTTCCAGTAACGGCTGCGAGAGGAGGAGGATCAAAAGACACCTTGGTCAGGCTCCCTACAAAACCAAACGAATCCCATTTGAGAGGTGGACGAACAATGATTAAACATAAGAGAAAACGGGCGCTCTTATTGGCTTTGCCCGCGCTGCTGATGAGCTTTATGCTGTCCGTTCCGGCCCAGACAACGTCGGCGCAGAGCGGTCCTTTCGTTTCTGAAATTATCGTGCGGACGGTCGCTAATTTTAAGAACCATAATGAAGTCGTCAGTTTTGTGAACAATGCTGCCAAGCGCAGCATTTCTGTCATTAATCTGAGCGTGAAACAGGATGAGGATGATGAAGTCCCGTCAGGTTATGTATTTTATAAGAGCAAAATCGCTCCGATCGCTTCCGGATACTCCAATTTTGACGCGGTCAAGGATGTCATCACCGAAGCGCATAAACAGAACATTCAAGTAAGGGCCTGGATTCCGCAGTTCCATGATAGAGCAGCCTTTGACAAGAATAGTGATTGGCAAATGCGTTCCCTTGTCAACGGTAAGGTAAAGCCTTTTACAGGGTCCAATGGCAGTGAATACTTCGTGAATCCGCTTCATCCGGATGTGCAGGCATATGAGCGTTCCATCATAAAGGAGGTTGCCACGAACTATGATGTCGACGGGATTGTGCTCGACTGGATCCGCTTCGATGATTACAACATGGATATGGGCAGCTATACCAGAACGCAGTACAAAAACACATACGGCTATGACCCGATCACGATTAATTTTAATACAGATAATGCAAAGCGTAAGGAATGGAATGAATGGAGAACGACTAAGCTCGGAGAATATGTTCGCGATGTGAGAAGTGATTTGAATGGTATTACACCGGGACTTTTTTTCGGAGCCTATATTTTACCGCCTGAGTTTGTGGAATGCGGACAGGATGTTGCGAAATTCATGCCTTATATGGACTTCATCTCACCGATGGCTTATTTTGATGATTGGGAATTCCCTCAAAGCTGGGTATATGATGGCGATGGCATATTGAGCCAGACCCGGCAGAAAATTGGCAGCGCCGAAATCATTGCAGCTTTGGACACAGACTGAACCGATGCGCAATA
Source organism: Paenibacillus dokdonensis (assembly GCF_004916975.1). Classification (GTDB taxonomy): domain Bacteria; phylum Bacillota; class Bacilli; order Paenibacillales; family Paenibacillaceae; genus Paenibacillus_AQ; species Paenibacillus_AQ dokdonensis. The sequence continues at coordinate 637,934 of NZ_STGQ01000001.1, forward strand.
TCATAATGTGCAGCAGGGAATCCGCTCGAATTTCCCTGACATCTCGAATCTCGCATTTTTCGTTTATGGAAAATGGACTGATAACGAGATGAAGAAGATCAATACCCGCGCAAACTGGTAGAGAAGTCATGAAGCCGTCCGCCCTTACGGGGCGGGCGTTTTTGTTGCTGTACAAGAGCTGGATTTGAATGCGACAGCGAAAATCTATTATACTGGACATCATACCATCATCTTTTTGGTAGAAATATTGACATTGTATGAGCATTTACTGCAAGGAGAGGAGAAGATTATTATTTCTTTGTTATCATGGGATTACTCGTTGTTTAGCTGGATCAATAACGCAGCGGGCAATCATCCGGCCATCGACGCGATCATGCGTTTCTTGTCCAAGGACGCGGAATATTTATTTTATCTGGCCGTTATTGTGTATTGGTTTACCCGGAAGAGGGAGAACCGGAAGATGGTTGTGCAGGCTCTGGCCTCCGCTTGTCTTGCCTTTGTGATTGGAACTATTCTCAGCCATCTGTTCTATCGGGATCGTCCTTTTGTTGCCCATCAGGTTCACCAGATGATTGAGCATGCGGCCAACGCTTCGTTTCCGAGTGACCATTCGATTGGTTCTTTTGTGATTGCGTTCTCGATTTTTCTGTTCCGTAAAAAGGATGGAGTTGTCTGGATGCTGCTCGCGGCTTTGATTGCCTTTTCACGGATTTGGAACGGAGTCCATTATCCAACCGATGTTCTGAGCGGCGCGATTCTCGGTATTTTTTCGTCCGTGGTGGTTTATCAGCTGTTCACGAAGCTTGCATGGCCGCGGAAAATGCTGTCCGGTGCTATCAATATATATGAGAGCTTGGAATTCCGCATCTGGCGCAAATCATAGACCAAAAATAGCCTATTTTGGCTTTTTTACGAGAATTTTGAAACATTTATTTCCTGAAATGCGTCTATTCTACAAAAGCATCGCTATGGGGGAAATTAAACGATGGAGCAAGCATCACTGCCAAAGAGATCCACGGTAAGGCAGCAAAAGAGTACTCAACCCGTTAAAAACAAGAAGCGTAAAAAACGTAAAAAGGGCTTGGGATGGTTCTTTTCCAGGCTGATCTGGACCATGCTTATTGTGGGAATGATAGGGGCAGGCTGGTTTTTTCTGACACCGTCCGGCAACCAATACCGTTTTCTAGCAGCGGATACATTAATAACGACTCAGCATCGTTATTTGGCTAAATATATTATCGGGCAAGCCGAGCTCGACCGCAGGGTCGCAGAATATAATAAACGGTTTGAATCCATGGGCGAGGAGAAGGATACCCATCAGATTCAGCTTCCGGCTCCGACGCAGACTTCTTCTGAAACCTCTGAAACGAAGAAGCAGCTCGTCGAAGTGGAGGAGATTTCGGGCAAAGGCTATCATGGATACGTAATGACGGTTAATGATCCGACGAAAATTCGCCTTGGCGTGCCTCAGGCCCGCGGCAAGGGCGAAAAGGTCTCCAGCATGGTGAAGCGAACCGGAGCCATTGCCGGAGTCAACGGAGGCGGTTTTGCCGATCCGAACTGGAAAGGAAACGGCTTTAAGCCCATTGGTATTGTCATCTCCCAAGGGAAGCTGTATTACAACGGTCTGGGCAATAACTCATCGACTCAGGTTGTCGGGATTGATAAGACCGGTAAAATGATTGCCGGCCACTATTCCCTGAAAGATTTGAACAATATGGGAGTTAAAGAGGCTGTTACGTTTCAGCCGCGTATTATCGTTAACGGCAAAGGCTTGATCAAGAATGCCAGCGAGGGCTGGGGCATTGCACCGCGGACGGCCATGGGTCAGCGGGCGGATGGTGCCATTCTGTTCGTCGTGATCGACGGCCGCCAGCCAACTTATAGTATCGGGGCGAATCTGTATGACGTCCAGCAAATCATGCTGAAGCATGGTGCCGTCATTGCTGCCAATCTCGACGGTGGATCATCTACGGTGCTTGTGAAGAACAATGAAATCCTCAATAAGCCTTCCTCCGAATATGGGGAGCGTTATCTGCCGACGGCGTTTCTTGTATTTGAAAATCCGGAAGAAGCGAATATTCCCAATGTCTGGGCGGGGTTGAATCCAAAGGATATCGATCCGGGCAAGAAGAAATAAAAGCAAAGGACAGCCGTTATGGCTGTCCTTTGCTTTTTTATAAGCATATATGTCGAGCTCTGCTAAAGAGTCTTCGGATCAGAAAAAAATAAAAATAGCTTTATGCTTTCTTGCAGTACATGATGCCGATGGTCTTGGGACCACAGTGGCTGGATATAACGCAGCCTGCGGTTGAAATAGCCACTTCACCCGCATTGGTATTTTCCTGAAGCAACTTTTGCAGATATTTGGCTTCATCCTCAGCAAAGGAATGGACGACAATGATCAGATCATTATCCATCAGGTCGTTTTTCTCGAGGGCATTCTGAAGCATCTGATTCATTGCTTTCTCTTTTTTGCCCCGTACTTTGTAGGCAGGTGTCATCTTCCCGTCAATAACCTTAATGACCGGGCGGATATTTAGTAGACTTCCCAGCAAATTCTGTACGCCGGAACAGCGTCCGCCTTTATAAAGGTATTCGAGCGTGTCGATAACAAACTCCGTTTCAACCTGTGGACGAACGGTCTCCAGCATGCTGACAATCGAATCTAAGCCCTTGCCTTCACTGGCGGCATGAACTGCTTTCATGACAAGCAGACCTATAGCGCTTGACAGGTTGCGGGAATCGACGACACGAATTGAAGCATCCGGATACTCAGCTGCAGCAATCAACGCATTTTGGTAGGTAGCGGATAGCTCAGAGGACAAGCTGATGTACAAAATTGAATCTCCCTGCAGGACATGTGGCTCAAATGCAGCCATAAAATCCGCGGGAGAAGGGGCAGCCGTCTTAGGCAGGCTTCCGTTTTGGGCTACTCGTTCATACAGCTCGGCCGTTGTGATATCTACTCCGTCTCGCAGCTGCTCGTCCCCAAACACGACATACAGCGGAATGACTCCGATCTCATACCGGTCGACCCATTGTTTCGGCAGATCGCTGGTGCTGTCCGTGAAAACTTTAAGATTTGGCATGAACATCTCCCTTAAACGTATGTTGCTTTTAGGTCAGAATGTATTCGTTCTGATTGGATATTACTTTAATGGATATTTAATTTTCTGACAAGCGGGAAAATGGAAGGGGCACTCTCCATTTATAAAAGAAAAACAGCCCGCATGAGTCCATCGTACAAGGTGTACGAGTCTTCATGAAGGCTGACGATCCATATGTTTTTTTTCGCTAGAGCTATTCCTTTTTCACGTACAATATACCGATCGTTTTTGCTCCGCAGTGGGAGGAGATAACGCAGCCGGCATCCGAGATAGCCACCTCGCGGGCACCGGTTTTTTCTTCTAGAATGTGTTTTAGCTTTCGGGCATCCTCTTCAGCCAGGGAATGGGTTACAAAGATAAGATCGTCGTCCATGTGATCCCGCTTTTCCAGGGCGTTGCTCAGCATTTGCTCCAGTGCCTTTTCCCTCTTGCCGCGGACCTTATAGGCCGGAGTCATTTTGCCGTCGATCACTTTAATGACCGGGCGGATTTTGAGCAGGCTGCCGACGAGATTTTGCATGCCTGAGCAGCGTCCGCCCTTATACAGATAGTCCAGGGAGTCGATGACGAATTCCGTTTCAACGAGCGGCTTGATATGCTCAATCAAAGCAGCGATTTCCTGTGGAGACATTCCTTGCTCAGCTGCCTTGACGGCTTTCATGACCTGAAGTCCGATCCCCGTGGATAAGTTCAGTGAATCGATTACCGTGACTTTTCCTTTCGGAAATTCTTCCGCGGCAATCACGGCATTCTGATATGTGGAGGAAAGCTCCGACGACAGGCTGATGTATACGATATCCCGGCCTTCTTCTATAAAAGGGGAAAAGGCTTGAATGAAGTCCGCTGGTGAAGGTGCGGCAGTTTTCGGCAGGCTGCCTGTTTTGTCCACTTCAGCATATAGCTGCGGAGTTGTGATATCCAATCCATCCTTGTAGGTCTGATCGCCAAAGGTTACATATAAAGGGATAAGTCCAATGTCATAATCCCGAAGCCATTCCCTGGGCAAATCGCAGGTGCTGTCGGCAAAAACTTTAACCTTGGACATATCTATCCCCTTCCGGCTCTAAGCATCAGAATGACAAACATCAGACCAAAGCTTAAAATAATTACTGTATTCAGAGCTAGTCCAAGGATCGCGAAGATTTTTTTGCGGTTTCGGAGTACTGTGCCGATAATTCCCAGGACAATGCCAATTATATTGGCGGCGAACAGTCCGATCAGAATGATGGTAATAATCGTGACGCCAGTCGTCGAGCTATCCGACCATGAAAGGCCTTCTCCATCTAGACTGGAAGAAAATATGGCTCCCATCGCACCCACACTAATGATATAAGCCAGCATGGATACGAGACTGATAATAAATGAAGCAATCCCGGGGCCGGAGTGTCGCTTAATCTGCGGCGGATGCTGGGGAGGCTGTTGTGATTCCATGGTTATGTCTCTCCTTACAAAATGAAATATGTATGGTTATTACTCTTCCATATTATGAATCAAAAATCAAGCTGAATGGATGCTTCTTAAAGCGTTCACAGAGCGTTCACAGTGGAAAATGATATACTGTATAGGGTAATATGATTGTCAGAATAGACAAAACGAGATGACAGGATAAGGAGTGATAAAGTCTTGCAGCGTAAATTTATGATTATTGGTGCATTGATGGCCATGCTTTCCGTGGCGATCGGTGCTTTTGGAGCCCATTTACTAGAGCCGATTGTTGGCGAGTCATCGATGAAGGTGTATGAAACCGGCGTTCAGTACCATATGGTGCATGCACTCGGAATCATATTCGTTGCCGTTGCTGCCGGATTCTGGGGAGATTCGCGGAAACTGGCCTGGGCTGGCTGGCTCTTGTTCGCCGGTATTATTTTGTTCTCAGGCAGTTTATATCTGTTGGCCATTACGGGAATCAAGCCTTTAGGTATTATTACCCCGTTTGGCGGCGTGGCTTTCATGATCGGCTGGATTTGCCTAATGGCTGAAGCCATTTCAAAAAAGAAAAAGTAATCATTAAAAAGCCCTTGCCTGTCCTTTTACCGGACGACAAGGGCTTTGATCGTATTAAACGACTTCAATGATTTCATTAAGCTTGAATGAATATACCTGCTTCTCATCCACATGATAAACGTTCAGCAGCTGATTGATTTCGTCGAAATTCAAAATACGACAGGGCATGCTGGTTGGTTGTCCGCCGCGGGTTGCTGTCAAACGGATCAGCCGGTTATCATGAATGCAGTCCGTGATCCATTCATGCAGCTGGGAGCTGTATTCAGTGGTGTTCATCTTTTTCTCAGCGGGGGAGCTGGTGCTTGCGGCCGGTTGTTCGGTCTTTGCCTTGAGTTTAGTTCTATAATCAGATAAAGGCGATGGCGTTACCGTAGAAGCGCCCGATTTGTTAATTAGAGATTTCCGTTTAACCTGCAGCATGGACTCGATAAGCTGTCCAAGTTCCATTCCTGATTTAATCCGGAAATCAGCGATGTTTTCATTTTCATTCAGCATTTCAATTATAGCCTGCAGAGCGAGTGCGTTCGAGCGGCTTTTAACCAGAATATCTACATTAAATAAATATCCTGACTCTTCATTAGATTGTTTGTTTTCCATAAATCCCCCAGCCTATAACATGTGCAAAAAAATAAGTCTTGAACTTTATAAATCATATCATGAACATGTAATGCTGGATAGTCCTAATGTCGGAGTGAAGCATATCTTTATTCCTAGAAAAAGGTTCTATTTTTATCCCTTATTTCATACACACTGAGCCCCTAGAAGGAATACACATAATCTGAACACTTTATCCAAAGAGGAGGTGTGAGCCCATGGTGACTATGGAGCCCATTCCGGTTGGAGAACATACGCTTGTCGGAGTAGAGGTAAAGCTGCCCAAGACTACATTACTGACAATCAGTACCTCGCGCGGGTATATCATGTGCGGGGCGCTTGATGTAGGACTTTTGAATGACCGCCTGGGCGACCGTAAAATCATTGCCGGCAGGGCGGTAGGCGTAAAGACACTGAAGGAACTGCTGGAGGCGCCGCTCGAATCTGTAACTACGGAAGCAGCCGTCCTTGGAATTACCCCGGGAATGCCCGGATATGAAGCACTTCTTAAAATGCTGTAGTTGGCTCTAGATGGACATATGATTGAGCCTGCTTTTTTCAACAGAACCTCGCAAACCCAGTCCCTGCAGGGACTGGGTTTCTTCCAGTTAAATCATAGAACAGCTTTTTGGAATGATGAAAAACAAGAGCCTTCGCATAAGGCTAAGCTTGTTTGACAATGATACTTTTATCACTGCTGCTGTGTTCTGTAATATGGAATACTAAATTCAGATTGCAATCGCCAATTTCCTGATCGCTCAGCTTTGTATCTGCCGGAAAACGACCAGGGTTGTAACACCCATAGGTTGAAGTTATTCACTCTTATGTCACATGTATGGATTTCCATGAAGATTGGGATGCGTTTTTGTTTCGTACCAAGGTGTACAGGGTAAAATATAAACAGAGCCCCTGAGGCGGTTAAGACCGCTGATTGAAGCCACTTAATGCATAATTTCAGAGCGGTCTACAGAAGGCCGGTTCTTACTATTAGAGAAAAGGAAGGGATTAAACAATGGCTAAAACAACATCTAAATCCAAAACAACAACACTCGAACAAATATTGAACCAGCAAGTTGCGAACTTGAATGTACTTTATGTGAAAATCCATAACTTCCACTGGTATGTAAAAGGGGAGCATTTTTTCACGCTGCATGTGAAATTTGAAGAGCTCTATGATGATGTCACCCTGAAAATGGATGAAGTGGCTGAACGCCTTCTCACTATTAAAGGCAGCCCTGCCGCAACGATGAAGGAATATCTGGAGCTGGCTACCATTCAAGAAGCTTCCGGCAAGGAAGACGCGCGTAAAATGGTACAAACCCTGATCGAGGACTTTGCAACCGTCTCTGAGGAAATGCATGAAGGCATTCATCTGGCGGAGGAAGCAGGAGACCATCCAACAGGAGATTTGTTCATTAAAATTAAAAATGATCTTGAAAAGCATATGTGGATGCTGCGCTCTTATCTGGGATAAGAAGCGGCGCTTATTTACCGGATAGCTGAAAAGGAACACCGAAGCGGGTGCGCCGGTCTTTCTCCGGAGCGCCTTTTGGTGTGAAACATAACTATCTGATGACCGGTGTTTCTGAATACGGGAAAATCGAGGCAAGAATCGGCATCATGTACTGGACGCAGGAATACGGATCCATTCCTCATTATTATCCTGATACATAAGGTTTGACCTTATATTCTAAGTTCATTCTTTTGTGCTGAGCGCCTTCACCGGTTTCGAAAGGATCCGCTTCATGGTTGCTGTATAAAAATAATAAACAAAATGTTATTTCCTTTATATGGTCTATGCGTAAGCAAATATTTAAGCATTGAAGGATATTGAATAAGCCAGCTGGTGACGAGCAAATGAATGCCGGTGCCGGATGATGCGCAAATATCCGTAAAAAAGTGCAGGTTTCAGCAAGCATGACAGTTATGGGAATAGGAGAGTACCCATATTAAAGCAGACTCGGCTTTTCGTAAGCTGAGCCTGCTTTCTTCATTTATTTGAATTCTTGCAGACAGGGGCGGTTGATATGAGCCTGACTTTAATATAGAATTAGTGATAATCAATGAGAATCAATTTAGATTTATTTTAAATTGATAATTATAATTGCTTGAAATCAGGGTAGGTCATCCCTGTTTAAATAGACTTTCTGATTTCGGTAAAACAAAAAACGGAGGGAATAACGTATATGGCTACTCACTTTACCATTGAAGGACTTAAGGCGGAAATTGAAGGCAAAGAAATTCTCAAAGGAATTAATTTGGAGATGAAAGGCGGAGAAATCCACGCCATCATGGGGCCAAACGGTACCGGTAAAAGTACCCTCGCTTCTGCGCTTATGGGTCATCCAAAATATGAAGTAACTGAAGGCAGTGTTACGTTGAACGGAGAAGACGTTCTGGAAATGGCTGTCGACGAGCGCGCTCGCGCAGGCCTATTCCTCGCTATGCAGTACCCAAGCGAGATCACGGGCGTAACAAACTCTGACTTTATGCGTAGCGCCATCAACGCCCGCCGCGAAGAAGGACAGGAAATCTCCTTGATTCGTTTTATCCGTCAAATGGAAACTAAAATGAAAGAACTCGACATGAATCCCGAATTTGCACACCGTTATTTGAACGAGGGCTTCTCCGGCGGTGAGAAAAAACGGAATGAAATTTTGCAAATGATGATGATTGAGCCGAACATCGTAGTATTGGATGAAATCGACTCCGGTCTGGATATCGATGCTCTCAAAATCGTTGCCAACGGCGTGAACGCAATGCGTAGTGAGGATCGCGGATTCCTTATTATTACCCACTATCAGCGCCTGCTTAACTACGTTAAACCGGACTTTGTCCATGTGATGATGCAGGGCCGTATCGTTAAATCCGGTGGTCCTGAGCTTGCTGAACGTCTGGAAGCAGAAGGCTATGACTGGGTTAAGGAAGAACTTGGCATTGAAGACGAGACTGTAGGTCAAGAAGCGTAAAAAAACGGAAGGAGGAAAACATTATGACAACACAAACCATTCTTCCGGTCAACGCTGAAGGCTTGAGTCAATTGTCCAAACAAAGACAAGAACCAACCTGGCTTACGGAAAATCGTCTCAAAGCATTGGAGCTTGCGGCAAGTCTTGAACTGCCTAAGCTCGAGAAAATGAGAATTGAGCGTTGGGATATCCAAAATTACGGAAGCTCCAAGGAGAGTGGAAGTATTTCATCCCTGGCGGAGGTTCCTGCCTCCATTCAAGAACTGGTGAAAGATCAGGAATCCGGAAGCCTGATTATCCAGCGCAACTCTGGTGTAATATACACCAAACTGGCTTCTGAACTGGCTGAGCAGGGTGTGATTTTCACAGATCTGAATACGGCTATAAAAGAGCATGAGGAGCTTGTTAAAGCTCATTTGCATACGGCAGTTACAGCGGATGAGCATTCCGTTGCCGCATTGCATGCCGCACTTTGGAACGGAGGCATTTTCCTCTATATTCCGAAAAACGTAGCAGTATCGATGCCTCTGCAGGCTGTACTGCTGACAGACGACGAAGAGGCGACCTTTGCCCCGCATATCCTTATCGTCGCTGACACGAACAGTTCTGTCACATATGTAGATAACTATGTGTCCGGCGAAAGCACAAAAGCCGTTACCCATAACGGAGCGGTTGAGATTTTTGCTAAGTCCGGTGCGAAGGTACGTTATGCAACCATTCACCAAATGGGAACGAATGTAACGGATCTGAGCTACCGCCGAGCTGTAATCGACAATGATGCATCCATGGAATGGATCGTCGGGGAAATGAACAGCGGCGACACCATGAGTGATACGTATACGATTCTAAAAGGAAACGGTTCGACTTCCGATTCCAAGATTATCGCAGTCGGCTCTGGTTCTCAGAAGCTGAACTACACGACTCGTGCGAATCACTTTGGTAAATCTTCCGAAAGCCAAATGATCACTCGTGCAGTGATGCGTGAAGAAGCAACGGCGATCATCAACGGTATTACGAAGATTGAAAAGGGTGCGACGAAATCCGATGGCCAGCAAACGGAAAAGGTGCTCATGCTGAGCCCTAAAGCTCGTGGTGACGCGAACCCGATTCTGCTCATCGATGAAGATGATGTAAAAGCAGGTCACGCAGCATCGGTTGGTCAGGTCAATCAGGAACAGATTTACTACCTGATGTCCCGTGGTATCTCCCGCGAGGTTGCCGAATCCCTCATTATCTATGGCTTCTTGGCTCCTGTTGTTTCCCAAATCCCGCTGGAGGGCCTCCAAAAGCAACTTCAGGCTGTCATTGAAGGGAAGCTGGGACAATGAACAACGCCATTCGCGAGCAGTTTCCGATTCTGAAGCAGGAGATCAACGGTCATCCTCTGGTGTATCTGGACAGCGCTGCGACTTCGCAGAAGCCGCTGGCCGTGATTGAAGCGCTGCGTCATTATTATGAATATGATAATGCGAACGTGCACCGTGGTGTGCATACGCTCGGCAGCCGTGCTACCGATGCTTATGAGGGCGCACGCGAAAAAGTGGCGAAGTTCATTCATGCCAAGAGTACCAAGGAAATTATTTTTACACGCGGAACAACGACAGCACTGAACATGGTTGCTTCGTCATACGCGCGCTCCGTACTGGCAGAAGGTGATGAAATTGTTCTGACACCAATGGAGCATCATAGTAATCTCATTCCATGGCAGCAGGTGGCAAAAGCCACCGGTGCCGTGCTCAAATATGTTAAACTACAAGAAGACGGTTCGGTTACCTTATCTGAAGTTGAGAAAGTGGTATCGGACAAAACGAAGATTGTATCCATGGCTTACGTTTCCAATGTTATGGGTGTCATCAATCCGGTGAAGGAAGTTGCGGCTCTCGCACACCGGCATAGTGCCGTAATGGTGGTTGACGGAGCTCAAAGCACCCCGCATATGAAGGTAGATATGCAGGATCTGGATTGCGATTTCTATGCTCTTTCAGGTCATAAAATGTGTGGACCTACCGGCATTGGTGTGCTGTACGGCAAAAAAGAGCTGCTAGAATCCATGGAACCTGTGGAATTTGGCGGTGAAATGATTGACGATGTAGGTCTTTACGACTCCACCTGGAAGGAACTTCCTTGGAAGTTTGAGGGCGGTACACCTATTATTGCGGGAGCCGTCGGGCTTGGAGCTGCGATTGATTTTCTCGAAAGCATCGGAATGGATGCCATCGAAGCGCATGAGCATGAACTGGCTTCCTATGCAGTAAGCCGTTTGTCCGAGATTGAGGGACTCCAGCTTTACGGACCGCGTGAGCGTAAAGTGGGCTTGGTGACATTTAATCTGGGTGATGTTCATCCGCATGACGTGGCAACGGTTCTGGATGCCAGCGGCATCGCCATCCGTGCGGGACATCACTGCTGCCAGCCGCTGATGCGCTGGCTGGAGGCAAGTTCAACGGCCCGTGCAAGCTTTTATCTGTATAATACCAAAGAAGATGTGGACCGTCTGATCAGCGCATTAATCCAGACAAAGGAGTATTTTGGCTAATGCAACTTGATGACTTGTACCGGCGCGTGATTATGGATCATTACAAAAATCCACGCAACCGGGGTAAATTCGAAGACGGAACCGTTACAGTGGATCTGAACAATCCGACCTGCGGCGATAAGATTTCGCTGCAGCTCAAGGTGGATAATGGAATCGTACAGGATGCCAAATATACTGGTGAAGGCTGCTCCATCAGCATGTCTTCCGCTTCAATGATGACCGAAGCCATTAAAGGCAAGACGGTTGAGGAAGCACAGGATATGGCTACCCGTTTCTCCTCGCTGATGCAAGGTGAAGACGTCCAATTCGACGATTACGAGGATATTGAAGCTCTGTCCGGAGTTAACAAGTTCCCTGCCCGCATCAAATGCGCCACCTTGGCGTGGAATGCACTGCGGAAAGGAATTGACGAGGATCAGCATAATCATAAATGATAGGGAGGTTCAAACCCATGGCTAAAAAGGCCCCTGATATTGAAGAGTACAAATATGGGTTCCGCGACGAACACAAAGCGGTTTTCCAAACGGGTAAAGGTTTGACCCGTGAAATTGTTACCGAAATTTCCAAAATCAAAAACGAACCGGAATGGATGTTGGATTTCCGTTTGAAATCCCTGGAGCAGTTCGAGAAAATGCCAATGCCTAAATGGGGCGGCGATCTCGACGAGCTGGACTTTAACGATATCCAGTACTACGTAAGACCTTCTGAGAAGCAAGGCAAGACTTGGGAAGAGGTTCCTTCCGAAATCAAAGAAACCTTTGACAAGCTGGGTATTCCGGAAGCGGAGCAGAAGTTCCTCGCTGGTGTATCTGCTCAGTACGAGTCCGAAGTTGTATACCATAATATGCAAAAGGATCTTGAGGACCAAGGCGTTATCTTTACGGATACCGACACGGCGCTCAGAGAGCATCCTGAAATTTTGAGAGAATATTTTGCGACGGTGGTTCCGCCATCCGATAACAAATTTGCAGCTCTGAACAGTGCAGTTTGGTCCGGAGGAAGCTTTATTTATGTTCCTAAAGGCGTGAAATGCGAAATCCCGCTGCAAGCCTATTTCCGGATCAACTCCGAGAACATGGGACAATTCGAACGTACGCTCATCATTGCAGACGAAGGCAGCTTCGTTCACTATGTTGAGGGCTGTACCGCTCCAATTTACAGCACGAACTCGCTGCACAGCGCGGTTGTTGAGATCATTTGTAAAAAGGATGCACGCGTCCGTTATACAACGATCCAGAACTGGGCACCTAACATTTACAATCTTGTGACCAAGCGTGCCGTTGCCGAAGAAAATGCAACCATGGAATGGGTTGACGGTAACATCGGCTCCAAGCTGACCATGAAATATCCTGCGGTGCTGCTCAAAGGACGCGGTGCGAAAGGCATGGTATTGTCGATCGCAGTTGCAGGTAAAGGCCAGCATCAGGATGCCGGTGCGAAAATGATCCACCTGGCACCAGATACAACTTCAACGATCGTATCGAAATCCATCAGTAAGCATGGCGGTAAAGTAACATACCGTGGTCTGGCTTCCTTCGGACGCAACGCGGAAGGCGCGAAAGCCAACATTAAATGCGATACGCTGATTCTGGATAATGAATCCACTTCGGATACCATTCCTTACAACGAGATCAAGAATGACAACATCGTTCTTGAACACGAAGCAACGGTTTCGAAAGTATCTGAGGATCAACTGTTCTACCTCATGAGCCGTGGTTTGAGCGAAGCAGAAGCGACGCAAATGATCGTTATGGGCTTCATCGAGCCGTTCACGAAAGAACTGCCGATGGAATATGCGGTAGAAATGAACCGCTTGATCAAATTCGAAATGGAAGGAAGTATCGGTTAACCTTAGTTTCATTGGGTTTCCGGATTTCCTTCAAGAGCTTAACCTTACGAAATACGTGTCTGTTGCGGCTTATACACTCCGGTGTACATCTCGCACGGACACGTATTTTTTATTCAACAAAAAACGGCCGCCTCCCGGTATTTCTACCGGAAGGCGGTCGTTTCGTGTTTATAATCATACTTATTCACATCACTCAAGCTAGCTGGTCACATCAACCGGGATATGTCATAAGAAAACGATAAAATTATAAAAAGATCTGCTCAATACCAATGTTTGCTTCGGAAGACAGGTCGACAAAACGGTCTTCCGTTTTGACTAATGGACGAAAGAAGTCGGCCGGGTTGGTCATAACAATGGTACCTGTTTCTCCTGTTGAGAGAATAACATGTTTGCCGATGAAATTAGGCAGCATGTGGCGAATAAATGCCTGGGTTGCGTTGGCGCTCAGCTTGCCGAAGCTCATACTGTGCAGTTCACGCATGACTGTGAGCAATTCCTGTTTGGACTGATAAACGCGGTTCATGCTCATTGCGCTGAATACATCGGCTACGGCGGTAATTCGTGAGAATGGATGAATTTCTTTTTTGTCGATTGCATGGGGATATCCGCTGCCATCATCACGTTCATGATGCTGCAGGGCAACCAGTGCAGGGATGGAATCTATTGTGGACGCTCGAATGATGTCATGTCCGTATATCGTATGTCGTTTCATTTCTTCGAACTCTTCTGGGGTAAGCTTGCCTGGTTTGTTTAACAGGCTCCCCGGGATTTGACACTTGCCGATGTCGTGAAGATAACCAGCTCTTCCTGCTTCATAGGCTTCCTCTTTGGAGAATCCGAGCCAGGATGCAATGTAATAGGATAGAATGCCCACTTGCATCGAGTGGTTGTATGTATAATCATCATTCTGATCAATGCAGAGCATGAGAGACACAATGTCCTTATGTTCCTTCAATTGATCGACCAGGGGCTCCATGATATCGTCTACCACGGTTTCATTAAAGCGGCCGGTTGCTAACGCTTCCAAATACATGGACTCGAATCCGTCTACGGCTAGCTCAAGGAGAGGTTTAGTTTTATGTAAAAGCTCATGCTGCTGTGTATGAATCATAGTGATCTCAGGCTGATAAACAGCAGGCTCAATGTCCGCATAGTCCACGCCGTGCTGCATCAGCTTTCTGATCCCTATTTCATTCAGTTCCGTTCCTTTTTGCAAAACGTGAAGACCCAGTTCATTAAAAGTATCGGCCAGCAGCCGATCGCCTGGTTTTAAGTCTGTGACATGCACTTTCAAGCAATACGTCACTCCATTTCTTCAAAATTCGACATCTGTTATCAACTATCATATCAAGAAAAAAATGGATTGACAATGCCAATATTCCCAGAGCTAAAGCCTTACAGTTGGGTCCCACGGCCCCTTTTGATGGCCCTTCCATTCCGAACCATCGTCCCAAATCTCCTTTTTCCAAATCGGGACGGATTGTTTCAGCTTTTCAATGGCATACCGGCTGGCTTCATAGCAATCATCTCGGTGTCCTGTAGAGATCGCAATGATCACGCTGGTCTCCATAATGTCCACCTTGCCGATCCGGTGTGAAATCGCGCATAAGGTGCCGGGCCAGCGGGTATCAATATCTTTACCGATGGCTTCCAATTGGGAGAGCGCCATGGGGATGTAGGCTTCATACTCAAGATGCACTGTGCGCTGCTCACCTGTCATTTCCCGTGTGGTACCAACGAAGGAGAGGGTGGCTCCGTGATTGGGATCCAGCACCTTAGACGTCACGTCATCAACAGATAATGGCTGGTCAGTAATACAGAATCGGCCGTCCTTAGACAGGACATGAACGGATGCTTGTCCGTCACCTCCGGAAACAGGAGGAATAAGGGCGATTTCTGCATTTTCCGTAATAAGGTAGTCCCCTGGAGCATACTCCTGATTTACGGCTACAAAAGAAACGGAGATCTGCGAGGCAGCCTCCGGATAGGATATGGACAACGCTATTTTCAGTTCATCAGCAGTAATTTCAGACTTTGGAACAGAATAGGAAAGAACGGATGTTTGCAAACGTTCTGCAAGACCCGCGAATAATTGAATGCGGAGAAGCATAATTTTTCACCTCGGACATGGATGTTAGTCTCTTCAATATACCATATCCGCCTTGAAAATGTTATGCTTATGCCCTAGAGGCCAGCTTGTGATTTGGCCCAATTGCACCCGGGAAGAAAGGGAGGACTTTAGCAATGCAGGGGAACCAGCCTAAATCTAAATCCATAACCATACTGCATACAAATGATATACACAGCCATTTTGAAAAGGTAAGTTCCATTGCAGCATTTATTGCCAGCGAGCGCGATGCGGAAGGTGAAGGTCCTCTGCTGCTGGTGGATATCGGAGATCACATGGATCGGACGGCTATGGAAACAGAAGGTACGATGGGCGGGGTAAACGTCGATATTATGAATTTGACCGGCTATGACGTGATTACGATAGGCAACAATGAAGGACTGACGCTTACGCCTGAAGATCTGAGCAGTGCCTATGCAGGGCTTCTGGCGCAGGTGGTATGCTGCAATATTATAGAGGAAGCTACTGATGCTCCCCCGCACTGGATGAAGAAACATACGATCATCGAAAAAGGAAATATTAAAATTGGTATCACGGGGGCTACAGCTCCGTTTGCTGCATTTTATGAGCTGCTGGGTCTTAAGGCATTGGAGCCGGAAGCTGCAATCAAACGGGAGGTTGAGGAGCTTCGTCCCCAAGTGGATATTGTGATCGTATTATCTCATCTCGGGCTTGCGACCGATCAACGGCTTGCAGAGCATCTTCAGGGCATTGATGTAATCCTGGGCGGTCATACCCATCATCTGCTTGAAGAGCCGCTTCTGATTGGCAATACGGCGGTTTGCGCAGCAGGTAAGTTTGGCAGCTATGTCGGTAAAATACGGATGGAGCAGCAGGCTGACGGGAGCTTCCGTGTAACGGAGGGGAACTGCGTGCCCGTAGATACAAACATTCTGGATGAAATAGTCAGCGGCGCACTGGAAGGACATCGTATGCATGCCGCTGAGGCGTTGAGCGAGACCGTAGCGGTTACGGACCGAACACTGCCTCTGAGTTATACAGAGGAATCCCCGTTTGGGAACTTGTTGGCGCAGGCTGTAAGGAGATATACGAAGACGGATATCTCGATTGTGAACACGGGACAACTTCTTGGTGAGCTTCCGCAGGGAGGCATTTCAGCTGGAATGCTGCACATGTTGTGTCCGTCACCGATTAATGCCTGTGTCGTTAAGCTGAAAGGGCAGGATATTCGTCATTCCCTTGAGCAAAGTCTGCTCTCCGAATTCTGGAGCCGTGAGATCAGGGGCTTTGGCTTCCGCGGTGAAATCCTGGGAAATCTAGCGGTTGATGGCTTGCAAGTCTTGTATGATGTAGGCCGTATCCCTTATGATAGGATTGTCCAAATTTCATTCATGGGAGAGCCGCTGGAGGACGAACAAGAATACGAGGTTGGAACGCTAGACATGTTTACATTTGGTATTGGCTATGAGCGTATTGCTTTGGGACAAAGTCCCAAGTTTATGCTGCCTGACTTTTTGCGTGATCTGCTGCGCCTTGAGCTCCAGCATCCGGGAAGTCTTGACCAAAGTGAGCAGTGCAGATGGGAGATATCCCATTAAGATTTCCTGGGGGAGGAAGAAATGGATACAATTACGGCGGTCATATTAGGGATAGTGGAGGGAATTACGGAATTCATTCCGGTTTCTTCAACCGGTCATATGATTCTGACATCGAAGCTGCTTGGCTACAATGACCAGGATCCGACCATGAAAACCTTCGAGGTGGTCATTCAGCTAGGCGCGATCCTTGCAATCGCATTGGTATACTGGCGGCGCATACTCGATTTGTTAGGTATCAAAAGGATCAATTCATCACCAAACAGCATCATTCCGGCCAAGCGTCTGAATCTGCTGCATGTCATCATTGGTATCGCACCTGCACTCATTGTTGCGTTTTTCGCCAGAGATTTTATCAAAAGCCTATTCAGTGCAAGCACCGTTATTTGGGCATTGATAGCTGGTGGCGTGTTTATGATCTTTGCGGAATGGTTTAATAAATCTAAAGCTAGAATTACAGCCGAAACCATGGATGAACTGAGCTACAAGCAGGTTTTTCTCATTGGTATATACCAAATTCTTTCCGTACTGTGGCCGGGATTCTCACGCTCAGGATCAACAATTTCCGGCGGAATGCTGTCTGGAGCAAGCTACAAGGCATCGGCGGATTTTTCATTTCTGATTGCTATTCCAATTATGGTTGCAGCTTCAGGATATGAGATGCTGGATTCATATAAAAACTTGACCAGTGATACGCTGGGGTTGTTTGCCATCGGATTCATTTTGGCTTTCGTCGTTGCTTATATTGTCGTGATTGTATTCATGAAATTGATCCAAAAAATAAGGCTTACCCATTTTGCAGTGTACCGGTTCATTTTGGCCATTGTTTTTTGGCTCTTCATTATGCGGTAATTCCGATTTTTGCCTGGCCAAGGAAGGTTAGCTCGGAATAACGGTGTTGGCATCTGAACATCAATTATACAATGTGGTATAGGTTTAAAAGTATACAGATTAAAGCGAATAACGGCGCCTTGGCCGCCTATAGTCCGTTATTCAGGGCAGGAGAGGATATGCTTTGCGTTTGGTACCCGTTCGTAAGCTTCAGGAAGGAATGAGGATCGGCAAAAAGATATATAGTGACGAAGGAGTCATTCTTTTGGCCGATGGTGTTGTGTTGACAGCTCCGCTGATCCGACGGCTCATTGAGCTGGATATCGGCTATATTTATATAGAAGACGGTTTGACAGAAGGTATACATATTCCGGAAATGCTTCAAGAAGAAACACGCCGCAATGCCCTGCAGAATATTCGCAAGAATTTTCAGCGCCTGTCTGAAACTTCAAAGATGACAAAGGGGTATTTTCATCTGGGAAAAGATTTTAGCAAAGTGATGGAATCCATCCTGAGTGATGTCAGCTCCCAGGAGGAATCCATGATTTTGCTAATGGATATGAATACAGCGGATCAATATTTGTATAAACATTCCCTGAATGTATGCGTGTATACGCTCGTTCTCGGCATAGCCAACGGATATACGGAGGTGCAACTGATGGTGCTTGGACTCGGGGCACTTCTGCATGATATCGGAAAAACGCAAATCCCGCAGCGTGTACTGGTCAAGCCGCAGAAGCTGACAGATGAAGAGTTTCGGATGATACAGGCCCATACGGATATCGGCTATAAGATATTAAAGGATGAGCCGAACATCCCTCTTCTTGCTGCGCACTGTGCTTTTCAGCATCATGAACGTCTGAACGGGAGCGGATATCCGCGTGGAATTCAGGGGGATGACATCCATGAGTACGCGCAGTGGGTGGCTCTCGCGGATTCCTATGATGCCATGACCTCACATCGTGTATACAGACCCGCTATGCTGCCGCATCAGGCCGTAGAGGTTCTGTATGCGGGTTCAGGTACTTTGTACGAACAAACAAAGCTGGAGCTGTTCCGGGACAGGGTAGTTATTTATCCGCCGGGATTGACCGTAAAATTAAGCACAGGCGAAACAGGCGTTGTATCCAGAATCCATCGGAGTACGCCGCATCGTCCTGTCATTCGAATCTTTGGCGATGCGGAAGGTCAAACTTTGCATACGCCTTATGAAATGGACCTGGCTCGCTCGCTGTCTGTCATTATTACAGAAGTGGATGCAGCGGATGCACAGCCCATTTCCTTGGAGCACTAAGGAGGCAGATCCATGAAGGAGCGACAGATCAAAGCACCGATTCGGCAGTGGGGCAGCATTATTTTCCGCTACCGCTGGGCTGTCGTTTTTGCATGGGTCTTTTTGATTTGCTTTCTCGGCTTTTTTGCCGTTCGTACGCCTTCCTTGCTTCAAGACAGCGGCTTTACACCCACCGGAAGTTCTTCTGAACGCGGTATTGTTTTTCTGGAGGAAAAGCTGGGGATGTCGGCTGCTTCATTGGATATCGTGATGGAAAGCACATCCGGTGAAAATCTGACCACTTCCGAAGCACAGGCGAAAATATGGGAAGAGCTTGCTCCATTACGCGGTCAACTGTTCGTTCAGGATATGTATGCAAGTATCGTCTCCAGGCGTACGGGTGAAGACGCTGTTACAGCTTTTACCGTACTGCTCAATGAGACATCAAATGAAGCTTTAGGTCATTTTGAAGAGATTAAAGCAGCTGTACCGCAGATAAAGGGGACCCATACATATATTACCGGCAATCTTGCCGTGTATCACGATATGAGCAGCGCAGTCAGGCATGATATTGTCCGGGCCGAGTCCTTCGGGATTCCGGCAGCTCTTCTGATTCTGCTGCTCTTGTTCGGCACGCTTCCCGCTGCGCTCCTGCCCATCGCGGTCGGACTTGGAAGTGTTGCCGTGACGATGGGCAGCCTTTATTTTGTGGCGGCCCAAGACGTACCGCTCAGCAACTTCCTGCCGAACATGGTGACTATGCTTGGACTTGCTGTAGGTATTGATTATGCATTGTTTATGGTGAGCCGTTTCCGGGAGGAACTGAAAAACAGGACGGTAGTGGATGCGCTGAATACGTCATGCAAGACTGCCGGCAGATCCTTGATGTATTCCGGCGGGGCTGTTATGGCCGGCCTGCTCGCACTGAATTTCATCCAGCTCCCTGTCTTCCGTTCTCTTGCTTTGGGGGGGATGCTGGTTGTGCTTGCATCAGTGCTGGCTGCAAGCACACTTCTACCAGCGCTGCTTGGCATCCTAGGATACAGGATATTTGCCTGGCCGGTCAGATTTCGGAAAAAGAAGGAACATAACCGTGTCAGCAGTCAGGCCTGGATCCGGATTTCAGAGCTCATTATGGCGCGCCCGGTCGTAGTCGCCACCGTGGTTACGGTTGCCCTGTTGGCAGCTATACTACCAGCGCTGCATATGAAACTGGGGATTCCTTCAGCAGAGGTGCTTCCGCCGTCGTATGAATCCCGGTATGGTGCAGAACTGATGAAAAAGGCCTACGATATGAAAGAAGCTAACGCGATCACGGTCGCTGTCGAATTGAATCAGGATTATAAGGAGCCGGAGTCTATCTGGCAGATGAAATTATATATGTCCAAGCTCAGAGAACTCTCCGGGGTCCACCGAGTTGAAAGCTACGCCAGCTTCCTCAAGGAAGATTCCGATGTCATGAGCACCCAGCTGCAGAGCGAGATAGAGAAGCGTCATGCTGCCAGGGGGAATGCTGCGGTTATTGCCGTTGTGCCGGAGGGCGGCGAAACGGATCCGGCTACGGTGAAGCTGGTGCAAGAGCTTCGGCAGCATCCACCGGGAGAAATGAGTATCTATGTAACCGGTCCCCCGGCTTATAAGCTGGATATTATGGATAGAATCCAAAGCGGAATTCCTTATGTACTTATCACTGTTCTGCTGCTGACCTATATCATTCTTTTTGCTGCTTTCCGGTCGGTTCTGCTGCCGCTGAAGGCGGTTGTGATGAA
Organism: Paenibacillus dokdonensis; assembly: GCF_004916975.1. GTDB lineage: Bacteria > Bacillota > Bacilli > Paenibacillales > Paenibacillaceae > Paenibacillus_AQ > Paenibacillus_AQ dokdonensis. The sequence continues at coordinate 658,553 of NZ_STGQ01000001.1, forward strand.
CTTGCTGAGCCTTGGAGCCAGCTTCGGACTGGTTACACTTGTTTTTCAGCGAGGGTATGGGGCTGACTGGCTTCAAGTCAGTTACACCGGCAGCGTGTTTGCCGTATTACCCGTTCTCATTTTCTGTGTGGTATTTGGAATTTCGATGGATTACGAAGTGATGATGCTGTCACGGATTGCGGAGGCATACAGTAAGGAAAGGAATAATGAACGGAGCACAGCCATAGGATTGCAGAGAACCGGGGGGATGATCACCGGGGCGGCCCTTATACTAGCTGTTGTTGCAGGTGCGTTCATGTTTACGGACAATGAATTAATGAAAGCACTGGGGCTTGGTCTAACCGCCTCTGTTCTGATTGATGTGACAATCGTCCGGATTCTGCTGGTGCCTGCTTTGATGAAGCTTTTAGGCAAAGCCAACTGGTGGCTTCCTGGCTGGCTGTCCTTTTTTGAGAGGTCCGAGCACGAAGTCGTGCAGGGAGACTCTGATCGATAAGGGAAGCAGGCGGAGAGTTTTTGTTCACTTCATGGTATGATAAAAGGAAGCGTATCTGCCGAATTGTGTTTCCAAACCGGAACACGTCTGGAGAAACAGTCTGCAATAATTGCCTGCTTGGATGAATCAATTTCATAACTCACTCAAACGATAAATTTGAAACTATATATATACCAATAAAACCGTTTGGATCTATATATAGCCTTGATTGAAGCTGCTTAAGGTATTATGAAATTGATTCGGATGGGTTAAATAAAGAAATAAGGTGAGGAATAGAATGAATACTGTAAAACTGTCGCCTATCAATGATCCTTGGGATCCTATTGTTTCGCTCCGAGCATATGGACGTCATGTGCTGACGAGTGTGGAAATGACAGTCACTCATTTATGCAACATGCGTTGTGAGCATTGCGCCGTAGGAGATATGCTCGTTATGAAGGAAGCGGATTTTTTGCCGCTTGATCTGATGCTGAAAAAATTGGATGAGGTTGAGCATTTACAAACGATCAGTCTGACAGGGGGCGAGCCGTCCTTCCGCGAAAAGACTGTGAATGAGGTCATTGTGCCTCTGCTCCGCTACGCCAAAGAACGCGGCGTTCGGACGCAGATTAATTCCAATCTGACTCTGGATATTAGCCGGTACGAGAAGATGCTTCCGTATCTGGATGTGATGCATATTTCATTCAATTATTTAAATGGCGACGATTTCCATGAGGTGGGCTTTGCCAACAGCAATCATCCAGTTCCGAAGGAAACGGCTTACCGTATGTACGATAAAATGATGGAGAATTCCGTCAAACTCAGCGAAGCGGGGATGTTTATTTCAGCCGAGTCGATGATTAATTATCGTACGCATACAAAGCTGGCTGGAATTCACAAACTAATACAGGAAATGGGCTGCAAGCGTCATGAAGTTCATCCGATGTATGCTTCCAATTTTGCTAGCACCCTGCCGGTGCTTTCACTGGAGGAAACTCGGAAGGCTATTGATTCTTTGCTGGACGTCCGTGACCCGGAGATGTGGATGCTGTTTGGAACCCTGCCGTTTTTTGCGTGCAGCAGTAATCCCGATGAAATGAAGCTTATCCGCCGTCTAGCGTCGGAGCCGAATGTAACCGTCCGGAATGATCCGGATGGGCGCAACCGTGTCAATGTCAACTTGTTTTCCGGAGATATATATGTGACCGACTTTTCAGATGTTCCTCCATTCGGAAATATTCAGACCAGTCGGCTTGATGATATTTTCAATGCTTGGCAAATGGATCATCCGCTGAACAAAACGATCAACTGCCATTGTGATGCGGCAGGATGCTGCGGACCGAATTTACTGGTGAAGGACATGTATTATAAGAATACGGATTTTAGCATAAGGCAAGCTAACATATTATAAGAAATGGGGCGTTTCATTTGGACGGGGAGTTAGAAATAGGCAAGCTATTATACAACCTTTTCCTGGTTTTGCTGCTTGTATTCTTTAACGGAGTATTTGTCGCGGCGGAGTTCTCGCTTGTAAAGATGCGCCAGTCCAGGCTGACGCAGCTGGTGAGCGAAGGCAACCGCATGGCAACTTATGCTTTAAAAGTAAACAATAAGCTGGATGCCTATTTATCCGCTACCCAATTTGGGATTACGCTGGCATCCCTGGGACTGGGCTGGATTGGCGAGCCTGCCATATCGCATCTCCTGGTACAGCCGCTCATGTATAAAGCAGGGATTACGGACCGCACGTTGATTGCAACGGTGTCCGTTATTATCGGATTCTGTATTATTACCTTTCTACATATCGTTCTTGGAGAGCTTGCACCAAAGTCTCTGGCGATTCAGAAAACAGAAGGGGCAGCGCTGCTTTTATCCGCTCCGTTGATGCTTTTCTATAAAATATTTTTCCCGTTCATTTGGCTGCTTAACGCATCCGCTAATGTGATTTTGCGGTTATTCGGCGTACAGCCGGCAACGGAATCAGAAGCTGCGCATTCTGAAGAGGAAATCCGCATATTAATGAATCAGAGTGCCAAAAGCGGAGTGATCGACAAGGATGAGATGAAGTTGATGGACAACATCTTTGAATTCTCCGATCTGCTGGCGCGCGAAATCATGCTGCCCCGTACGGATATGGACTGCCTGTACACGAACAATACGCTTGAAGAGAATCTCAGAATCATCAATGAAACGAAGCATTCCCGCTATCCTATTGCCGTGGAGGACAAGGATCAGATACTCGGATTTGTGCATATTACTGATTTTTTACTTGCAGATGAAGAGCATCAGAAAGAACTCACTTCGCTCGTACGGCCGATCCTGAATGTACCCGAGTCAATGGAGATCAGCCATGTACTCCGTCTGATGCAGAAGAAGCATGCCCAGCTGACACTGGTTGTGGATGAGTACGGAGGTACTGCTGGGATACTGACCGCTGAAGAAATTCTGGAAGAGATCGTAGGCGAGTTGTATGACGAATTTGAAGATGAGCGGCCTGATGTAGAGATTCAGGAGGACTTCATCTCCGTCGACGGACGTATGCTGATTGAAGATGTGAACGATCTGACAGGCGTTATTATCGAGGATGATGAAGTGGACTCCATCGGCGGCTGGCTGTTCAAGGAATTGCAAGGCAATCCGGTTAAGGGCATGATGATTCAAATGAATAATTTTATTTTTGAGGTCGAAGAATCTACGAGACTCCGGATTACCCGGGTCAACATCCATCGCGTTGCCGCAGCCGACACAACAAGCGAAGGAGAAGGGGCGGACAACGAGGATTAAGAGGTGATTAATGTCAGGGAAACAGCTGCTTCTCATCGGAATCGGGCTTTTACTGCTGTATATTCTGTTTACGGCGGGAGCACCGTTTCTGCTGGCTGCCCTGGTTGCCATTTCACTGGAGCCTATTCATGGCATGATAATGTCCAAATTGAAATGGAACCGGGTTGCGGCCGCTTCCTTCACATGTACCTTGTTTCTGCTTCTGGTTCTGCTTCTGGTGTACATGCTGGGACTGCAGGTATTTGGTCAGCTTGTGGATTACTGGAAGAACGCCCCTTCGTATTTTGCGGCTGCCAACGAATTTACGCAGAATACCATGATACAAGCCCGGGGGTGGCTTGACCGCATTCAACCTGATCTGGCTGAAAGTCTAAGAGTCTTTCTTTCGAATGTTACGCAGTACGCGGAGTCTTTTGCGAACACATTATCCTCCACGTTCTTGAATTTTGCAAAAGGTATTCCCGGTACTTTCGTGTTTTTCGTCGTATTCTTTGTCGCAGTGTACTTATTCAGCTATGGTCTGCCCACGCTTCGCTCAGGACTGCTATCCCTGTTTGAAGAGGAGATGCAAGGGCAGATTCAGCAGGTACTGCAGAGCTTGAAAAGATCGATTTTCGGTTTTATACAGGCCCAGATGATACTCAGTGCCTTCACGTATGTCGTCACGTTGACAGGTCTGCTCATTCTAAACATTCATTACCCGCTTGCGATCGCCATGCTGATCATGTTCGTGGATATTTTGCCAATACTTGGCGTTGGCTCTGTCCTCATTCCATGGGCTGTCTATTTGTTTATTGTAGGGGACTCCTATACAGGCTTCGGGCTGTCGCTTCTCTTTATTGTCATTACTGTGGCAAGGCGGGTTATCGAACCGAAGGTAATAGGCGATTCCGTCGGGATCGGAGCGCTTTCAGCGCTGGTAAGCATGTACATTGGCTTTAAATTGGTCGGGGTGATTGGTGTATTCATCGGCCCCCTGGTGGTTATTATCTATTCGGCTGTCCGCAAAGCTGGATTATTTCAGATCAAAATCAAGTTATAGGATAAAGAACTCCCTGGACAAGTTTCGGCTTGTTTCGAGGGAGTTCTTTGTTTTTTTCGTAAATTTTTGTTCAGTTTCCACGAATGCCTCATATGTTAGTTACGAAGAGACTGATGGCTTTTTCGTGTCATCGGCCTGATACCTTGATACAGAAGGAGGAGCCTTTGGTGAATGTGAACAACCAGGTGCGAGTCTATAAGCCCTTCATAGGGCCGTTTGATCCATGTCCGCCAATGCTTTACAGAACATATGTCATTCCGCCAAACCAATATATCACATTTCAACCACTGGATTGGCCGCAGTTCAGTCTGCAGGAAGCTTTAACTAGAGGGACGCTGTGGCCTAACTTGTACAGCCCATACAGTCCGAACCGGAGCGTACAGGAGGGGGAAGCCTGATGTCGGAAAATCTGAATCCTGAACATGTAAGTCCGGCAAATATGAAACCGGAAACGCAAAAGGGTGCAGCGATCGATCAGCGGTATTATGAGCTTTTGGAAAAGATCCAGGTCGTTGATTTTGCTTTGGTCGAGCTGAACCTGTATCTGGACACCCATCCGGATGATTTGAAAAGCGTTGAACAGTATAACCGGCTTGCCCAGGAACGTATTCCGCTCGTCAGACAATTTCAGGAGCTGTACGGACCATTGATGAATTTTGGGCATGCCTATTCCAGGTTTCCGTTTGAATGGCCGCAAGCACCTTGGCCATGGCAGGTATAACGAGACTTTATTCTTAAAGGAGGCTGTCCAAACTCATGTGGGTGTATGAGAAGAAGCTGCAGTATCCGGTTCGTGTCAGCAAATGCGATCCGACAATGGCGAAATATTTGCTCGAGCAGTATGGAGGCGCTGATGGTGAATTGGCAGCGGCCCTGCGCTATTTAAATCAGCGCTACACCATTCCTGATAAAGTTATTGGCGTATTGAACGATATTGGCACCGAAGAATTCGCCCACTTGGAAATGATTGCGACGATGGTCTATAAATTGACGAAGGATGCCACCGTCGAGCAACTTGAATGCGCTGGCCTTGGCGCCCATTATGCCGCTCATGACAAGGCCCTTTTCTATAATAATGCTTCTGGAGTGCCATTTACAGCAGCTTATATCCAAGCTAAAGGTGATCCGCTTGCGGACCTGTATGAAGATATTGCAGCGGAGGAGAAGGCTCGGGCTACATATCAATGGCTGATCGATATGACGGATGATGTAGATCTGCAGGACAGCTTGAAGTTTCTGCGCGAGCGTGAGATTGTTCATGCAACCCGTTTCAGGGAAGCGGTGGAGATCATTAAGGATGATCGTACTCAGAAGAGAATCTTCTGAACAAATGAAAAAAAGGCTTGGGTAGAATAAGGCGTTCCTGCCACAGGGCGCCTGTTTGTTTGGTTTACAACCGGGTAGGGCTTCCCTTATGATAGGCTATAAGCAAGGCGCCAGACCGTATGCGCACACCGAAGTGACAGAAGGGACGATGCTAATTGATGAGTAACCCAAGTAAACTGACCAGGCCTGAGGCAATGATTTTTGATATGGATGGAACATTATTTCAAACTGAATCCGTACTTCTGCCTGCATACCACAAGCTGTTCGACACGCTGCGAAGTGAAGGCTTGTATACGTCGCCAACACCTCCGGAAGAACGGATGCTGGGCAGCCTAGGTATGCTTCTGGAAGATATATGGAAGGTTGTTATGCCAGATGGCAGTGTACAAGCCCATAACCGGGCCAATGAACTGCTGCTTCAGCTTGAACTGGAGGGATTGGCCGGCGGTGAGACGTTGCTGTATCCGGAAGTCAAGGCAACGCTGGAAGCATTGCATAAGCAAGGTGTAAAGCTGTATGTTGCGAGCAACGGATTGGAGCATTATATCAGCGGTATCGTGGATACACATGAACTGGCTAATCTTTTTGATGGACTGTACAGCGCAGGCAAGCAAGGCACGCTTTCCAAAGTGGATTTGGTGAAAATACTGCTTGAGCAGGAACAGGTTCATTCCGCATGGATGGTGGGAGACCGCTCTTCGGACGTGGAAGCCGGAAAGAAAAATGATCTCGGTGTAATTGGCTGCGCTTATGCCGGATTTGGTAATCATGACGAGCTAAAGGGATCGGATGTACGGATATCCTCTTTCTCGGAGCTTCTGAAACTGTATGATGAAGCCGAAGCGGTATCGATTACATAATGATTTTGAATACAAATGAAAGAAGCCAACAGGCCGCAGGTTTACTGCGGTTTGTTGGTTTTTTTAGATTCCTCTCTTTGCCCATACAGCCAAACGGCATACTCCAGCGGTCTCACTATGGCCTGTCGGTACATGTCGGCATCACCGATTTGCGAAAAAACTTCCCTTGCGGGTTTGGGATTTACCTCCAGAAGGTAAATATGCCCTTTTTTGTTTATCGCCAAATCCAGAGCCAGTTCACATAATGCGCCGTATTGTCCTTCCAGAAAAGCAGCTACCCCGAGGCCCAGCTTCTCTGCACGCTTCTCGACCTTTTGACGGTTCTCCGCATCTTCTATCCATTTATCCAGTATGGAATTCATGGTTACCGCATGCCCACCTCCATGCAAATTTGAGGTAATGCTTCGCGGAGCTCCCACTCTGCCGGCTATGCCGGTGAGCTGCCAGATGCCTTCTTTGTTTTTCTGCACCAGCATGCGGTAATCATGGACGCGGCCGTCCGGAAGGTCAATAGGGATGCCCTCTTGCACCAGATAACGGTCTTTCATATTCCAGCTCTGTAAAACGGCCCCCAGACGGGAAGCGTGTATTTTCTGAGGTGCAATGATTTTCCGCTGCTGGTTTCTCCCTTGAATATAGTATTGGGAGTTCTCCCTCAACCGCTCTATCCGTAAAATCCCGCGACCACCAGTTCCATTAATCGGCTTTAAGAAGATAACCGGCCTTCTCTTCAGCATTTGATGTGCATCAGTAAGTCCATGATACAGATGTGTCTCCGGAAGATACTTTTTGAATTCGGGCTTACGTGAAAGCACCTCATATATCGTCCATTTGTTTCGCAGCGGCCGGTTTAAAAATAATAGATGGCTGTAGCGGCGCCGGAATTGGAGGAGCTGCGTGAACCGGTACCCCTTCTGGATGCGGCAGCGGTCATAAATCATATGAGGGAAGCTGCGCCAGCTTCGCCCCCAAGTACCCTTTTTGGTATCATACTCCAGTGCGTAGATCTTTTGTTTGCTCTCATTGACGTCCATTGGTGTAAAAACGAATACATCCAATCCCACTTTACGGCCTTCAATGATCATTTTTTGGTAAACGGGCTTTTCCTCAAGATGTTTCTGCTCATTCATGTAAAGCGTCAAGATACCTAAGACGGGAATCGGCACAACGTTTCACCTTCTTTAATCGGGGCCGCCTGAAGGCGAACCGTATTGTTCGAATCTCCTTCAAGTTTCAGGAGAGTTCTTCCTGATGGATCTTTTGTCAGAGAGGAGGCGGTAAGTCCTGCGCGGAAGCAAAGGTTCAGGAAGGGAAGCTGATTTAGACCTGCATGGCATTGCATTTTCCCAAGCAGGGCAAGCTGCTTGGATAAAAGGGAGTAGCCGATTCCTTTCCATCGATAAAGCGGATGAACAGCGATCAGAAAGGCTTCTTCACCATAATCTTGAATAAAAGATGCGCCTATCAAAACAGGGCCAGTCTCCCCGCGTACGGTTGCCGTAAGCAAGGAGGTGCCGGGCTGCAGCAAGGTATATTCGTTTGCTTGAGCTAGCTTGATATAATCTTTACCTAACGTCTGCTTTCCACCATACTCGAACAGGAACCGCATCACTTGGGCGTGCTTGCGGCTCCATTCTTTACGGGGAAAGGAGAGCAGGGATGCAACTTGCATGTTTAAAATCACTTCCTTTGACATGACGACTTCTAGTGGCTCGCGAGGTATTGGCAGTATTGGAAAATACGTTCGAGCGATTTTTGACGGATATGGGGCTCATCGAATTTCATAGGCTTGGCGTTCGCCTCAAAAAACCATATGCTGCCTGCAGCATCCATCCCAAGATCCATGGACATTTCACCATGAGCGTAGCCGGATGCCTTCTCGATCTGTCTGGCGATGACAACGGCAGTCGTTTTCACCCGATTCATGATGCCAGGCGCTTTATCGAAACCATAAACGACTGCGAGCATTCTGTTCGGATCTTCGATTGTGCCTCCCCGCGGGACATGAGTTGTTATACTTTTGGAGCCGGCCATACGTGCGCCTATTCCTGTAACACCCCATTGGCCTTTCTCCGTCTTCTGCAGCAGGACCCGCAAATCAAACGGACGATTGTCAACGGCAGCCAGCTCAATGCCCTGCTGTATTATATAGGGGCTGACCCCGGTTTCGATCTTAATGCGCGCCCATAGACGCTGTATATTCGCTCCTTTGTAGGTGGTGCTGTTTTTATGATGCTGTACCTTCAGACGATAGGGAAGCAGTTTGTCCTTCTGGTATTTCAGCATCATAATACCTTTTCCGGCCTTTCCGCTTTCGGGTTTCAAATAGAGGCAAGGATAGCGTTCGAGCATTTTTTGAAGTCCAGGATCACTGCGGAATCTTTTTGTCTTCGGCACGAGATGCTGGGTTGATTTTGATTTTTTGAGCCATTCAAACAAATGCCATTTATTAAAAAAATAAGGGTTGTAAAATTTGATGGTTGGATGCATCAGACATTCCTTGATTTTGCGGCGTACGGCTGGCTTCTGTTCATCCTCGCGCTGCGGAATACGATTGTAGATGACTTGAGGGAGTGGGAAAAGCTGCTGTTCCCACTCGTCATTTGCATTCAGCGTAAATCCCTTGATTTTCTCTCCGTTTAGCTTGAGATCCCTGAGAGTCACGACATAGACAGGAAATCCCATTTCCTGTCCTGTCCTGACGATATCCTGAAAGTTGGCCTGATTTCCCCGGAAAAAGCCGGGCCCGCCCGGCATGGTTAAGATTGCGACGACGGGCTTGCTCTCATCAGCATTTACATTCGTCACTCAGAATCCCTCCTGCGGAATTTACTCAGATAAAGGCAGTGTTCGAGGATATGTTCCACAGAAGCTTTCCCTTCCGACCGCAGGGAAGGATGGCTGAATATGGAGCGGCCGGGTTTGGCATTGGCTTCAAACATCCATACCTTTTCATCCTGGTCAATCCCGAGATCAAATCCAATTTCTCCAAGCAGATGCTGGTGGTGGAACTCAATACCCTCGGCAAGCGTAATAGCGATTTTTTTGGCATTTTGCAGTACCTCATCCGATTTGGAACCAAAGGTACGACTCAGTGCCTGTTCAGGAGTCAGTAGTGATCCTCCATTTTTTAAATGTGTTGTAACGCTGCCCCGTCCTGCCTTTTTCGCACCTACCCCGACGACAACCCATTTGTTATTACCGTTTTTATGCATATGGAACCGGAAGTCGATCGGGCAATTGTCGATTTCAACCAAGCGGATGCCCTGCTGGATCACATAAGAATCAAGTGTACGGCCATGCCTGGATTGCAGCATCTTCATCATGCTGTTGAATGTGCTGAACCGAAGCAGTACATTGCCGCTTCCTTTGCGGTAGCGTGCAAAATATCCCTTTTTGGGCAGATAGGTCAGGCGGTAAATCCCCTTCCCTAAACTTCCCGCTGAAGGCTTATAGTAGAGAAACTGGTGTCTTTCCAGCATCTCCTTGATTTTTTCCGGTGTCGGGCTCATGTGGGATTCCGGTACATACAGGTTAACGGTGTTGTCGTTTTCAAGCAGGCGGTATATATCCGACTTGTTAAAAAAGCTCCAGTTGAAGTACGGAATTCTTCTACGGCTGAGACGTTCTCTTAGCTGGTTGATCGAAGATGAGGTTTCAGCTTTTCGGCTGGGAAGACGGTTGTAGACAACATCGGGCAGAGGTACGGCTTTTCGGTAAAAGTTGCCGTTATCACCCAGAAAATAGCCGTTCACCGTATCCTTCTGCCAGTTGATGTCCTTCGGCGTAAAAGCAAAAATATAGCATTTCTTTTTACCCTCGCGAAGCAGCTGTTTGATAAATCCCGTGCGGGATGAGAATGGCTGCGAGGTGTTCGTTGGTCCATCAGAGAGCACGCCAATCAAAGGTCCGAGTTGAACCTCATCTTCTTGCAGGTTTCGTATATAGATGCCGCCGGCGGATGGAATATGGATACCGCTCCGGACAGCCGAGCCGAGAAAAAGATGTTTGCCCGGCTTCTTGATGGATTTTACGGCAGCATGAATGGTGTCATTGCCGAGACGGAGCTGGATGTTTTTCTTGCCGGACAGCTTCAAGCTTTTCATAAGTGTATTGGATATATAGACGACTTTCTCGGGCTGCTGCGAAAAATGAACATTACAAAAAGTCAAACTCATCAATTTACCCTCCTAAGTTGTCGAAGCAATAGATAGCGGGCATAACGGAGCGGATTTTCCGAAGCGAGAACAGCGCTGTCTGGATCACCGGCATGCCGGATGGAGGTGCGTCCTGGCTTGGAGTTGACCTCCAGCAGCCACAAATTCCCTTTCGTATCGATCCCGAAGTCGATGCCCAGTTCTCCAAGCCTGCCAAAATGACTTTCCAGAATCGGCGGAATGGTCTCAGATATCTGCCCGAGGATTTCCGTCATATGTTCTGCCTGTTTAGCTTCGAATTGTTCGCTTAGATACGGAAGTACGGGAAGGGCTTTTCCGCCGCCGTGAAGGTTGGAGGTTATGCTCCCCGCGGCGCCCTCCCGGACCGCCATGCCGGTTCGCATCCACAACCCTTTTTCATTTTTCTGCATTAACACCCTGACATCAAAAGGCCGGTTGTTCTTGCTGTACAAATGCAGAAACGGCTGGATGATATATTCGCGGTTTTCAGTAAACTGCCGAATCCACTGTAAACCGCCGGCCGTTGATGCAAAGTTCTTTTCGATGAACCGGTTGAGAGAATCTCTGCCCTTAATGAGCATGGTTCCTGATTCCGGATCTTTCCGTATATAAAGCGTGTTTTTTCCTTGAGAACCGCCTCTGGGCTTCAGGAAGACTTCACTGTTAAAAGCCTCTAAACTGCTGATCAGGCTTTCATTTCCCCGGAAAACCCCGGTAACCGGAAGATGAGAGAGGAGGGAGCGCTCTTTTTTCAAGACCTGGTATACCCTCCATTTGCCCGGAAGTCCCCGGGACCAAAGCACCCACCTTTTCGCAAAGCGCGCCTCCGAAAGAAGACTTGCCGCATCCATGAATTCTTTTCCCCTGTGAAACAGACAACGATCGTATACAATGTCGGGAAAAGGGAACCGGTCTTTACGCCATTCGCTTTGCTTGTAAGTGTAGCCCTCAACGAAGCTGCGGTCCTTCGAGGCATCTGCCGGGCAAAAAACGATGACTCGTATTCCGTATTTTTTTCCGAGTATGGTCAGTCTCCTGCAGTAGCCTTCATCTGAAAAGGGCGGACTGCCGGGACGGCTGCAGCACATGATGCCAAGTGTTCCAATCGCTATGGCATGCATGACATCCCTCCTTAAAAGCCGGACAAATAGCAGCAGTATTCCAGCAGCCTTTTGACCGAAGGTCTGATTTTTTGCTCGTTAAGCGGTGTGTTATCATTTTTGGAAGGCTTGGAATTCACCTCGAGCATCCAAATTTTACCGGAGCTATCCATTGCCAAATCGATACCCAGTTCTCCGAAATGCGCGGGGATCAAATTATCAATCCCTCTCGCAATATCCAGCGATGCGCGGTGCAGCTTTACATAAGCGGTATTTTTGACCTCTGAAGGCAGCATGCATTTGCTCACCGCATCCTTGACGGTACTGAGCGTACCACCCCGGGCCAAGTTGGAAACAAAATGGTTTCCTCCGGCAATTCTTGCCACGATGGAGGTCACATTCCAGTTACCCATCCCGTTTTTCTGTACGAGGGCCCGGAAATCGATCGGCCGTTTGCCATGATCAATCAGGGTAAGTCCCTGCTGGATCTGAAATCGAGTCGTCTTCATTTTGCCGGATATGCCTGCAAATAACTTGGTTATGCTCGGGTATACCTGCCTGCGGGCGCCTCCCGTGGATGTAGCCAGCGTTTGGTATGTTCCGTCAGGCTGTCTTGCGATGCGGATGATACCCTTGCCAAGGCTGCCTCGTATTGGCTTTAGAAATACGACAGGGTATTGCGAGCACATTTTTTTAAGGATAGTAAGGCCGCTCAGTAAATGGGATTCCGGCATGAATTTGGCAAGGGAGGAATCGGCTTTAAGTGTGTCGAAAACCTCATTTTTGTCCAGAAACCTTTCATTAAAAACATGAGCGCCATAGCGGGATTTTACTTCTTTCATAAAATACTGTACGCTAGGTTTATTCTCCATTTTGCGTGTTGTGAGACGGTTGTTGATGACATCCGCGATGGGCATTGCCGTTTGGCGCCATCCGTCGTCATATACCCAGCCATGTATACTGTTTGACCCTTCCTGGATGTGATCCGGTGTAAAGAAGTATACATATGCACCCTGCTTTCGGCAGGCGTTAACAAGCTCCCGGCAAAACATGGATATAGAGCCGAACGGTTTATCGGGCTGATCTGGATTGTCTCTGCTGATAAGCACGCTGATCAGAGGTCCGAGCCTGAGTGTACGGCTCGAGGAATTGTAAGTCGCCCTCAGTACCGGACGAGAAAAAAGCCCCATTCGGTGGGCCAGAGGCTCACTGATACGCAGTCCGCGGGTTTTGGCTGCGGCGATAACGGTGATCTCTTGTCTGAAGGAACCAAATGCCAACTGCAGAGGACGGTCGGTAGGAATCTTCCACTGTTTGACCAGCTTCTCTCCGAGAACAATGGCGTTTTCCTTAAAAGCGCCCGGAGTGAACATTTGGACCGGTAGCATTTTTTTGGACATCGTGGATCTCCTTCCAACAGCAACTTGATGTCAACAGGGCAGATAAGGAGCATCTGCATTTTGCATGTAATGCATCATATGAGGACATATATCCCTTGGTGATTGACCCATTTTTATAAAAAAGGGATTTGCAGCTTTCATTTTTCAGAGGAGGAAGGACACACATGAATATTTACGACAAAGCGAATGAATTGGCGAAAGCCCTTAAAGAGTGCCAGGAGGTTCAGGATATTACTTCAGCGATGAGCCTGATTGAAAAGGATCAAGAGAGCAAAATCATGCTCGACGATTTCCGCAACCGCCAAATGGAGATTCAGCAGCGGATGATGTCTGGTGATATGCCTTCCCAGGAAGAGATGGAAAAGATGGAAAAGCTCTTTGACGTGCTCAGCCTGAACCTGAATATCCGCCGTCTGTTTGATGCCGAACGCCGCCTCAGCACGATCATTGAGGATATTAATAAAATGATCTCAGACAGTCTTCAAGGGCTGTATGGAGGACAAAGCCTGTAATGATATAAATTTTATATCGCAGGATTTTTCTGTTAACTTGTCTCATATTTTTCGTCAGACCTTCATAGAGTAGAAATATAGATTCACTTGTGAAGGAGCTGCCGAAATGAAAAAAAGAAACAAATTCAAACATTTCCTGTATCTGATTCTGGCGCTGGCCATGCTGATGTACGCCCTGCCTTTAATTTCTTTTAGCGGAGGCTGGACATGGGCATCGGCTTTCGGCGGAGCGTGGGCCCTGTTCGCTTTTCTGGTGATTGGAGCGCATTTGCATTACTTGCTTGGTGTGGATGAAGAGAAGCAAAAGGCACTCGACCGCATCAAAGCAGCCAAGCTGCGTCAATGGCAGATGAAATGGCCGGAAGAGAAGCAGCAGAGACAAGAAAATATGTAACAGTGAATGCTTAAAAAAAGCTGGGGCGGCTGCTGCTTCAGCTTTTTTTGTATGGAATAGAATGCTATGATATAGATACAGAATAGTACAGTTGGATGTGTGGGGGTGTAACAGTTGGAAGGCCGCGATGATGCGATTACAAAGCATGAACAGCTTTTGCTTCATATTGAAGGACTGAAAGTGGGAACAAAAATCTCCGTCCGCAAGCTGGCCAGAGAAATGTCAGTCAGTGAAGGTACGGCCTACCGTGCGCTCAAAGATGCAGAGAATCTGGGAATTGTTATTACCAAGGAGCGTATTGGGACCGTCCGGGTGGAGAAAAAACCGCGTAATATCTCCGAACAGCTTACTTTTGCCGATGTGGTTGACATCGTTGAAGGACATGTGCTTGGAGGTGCGGACGGGCTGCATAAAAATTTGCATAAATATGTGATTGGAGCCATGAAGGTGGACGCGATGGTTCGGTATATTGATGCCGGCAGCCTGCTCATTGTCGGTAACCGTGACAATGCGCATACGCTGGCTCTTGAGCAGGGTGCAGGTGTGCTGATTACCGGCGGTTTCGGAACCAGCAAAGAGGTCAAAATGCTGGCGGACCAGCTTAACCTGCCAATCTTCTCTTCGCGTCATGATACCTTCACCGTTGCGTCATTGATTAACCGGGCAATCTTTGATCGGCTCATCAAGAAAAAGATAATGATCGTGGAAGACATCGTGGGCAGCAAGCCTAAGATTCACGCCCTGAAGCTGTCCAGTACCGTGGGAGAGAGCATGGCGCTTTCCGAACAGAAAGGTGATCCGCGGCTGCCTGTCGTTGATGAGTGGAATCGTGTACTGGGAATCGTAAACCGTAGTGATATGAGAAATTTGCCGGAAGAGCAGAGCATTGAGAAGGTGCTGATCCGTAACCCGGTTACAGCCACACTCCAGACATCACTGGCTTCAGCCGCGCAGCTGATGATGTGGGAGGGCATTGATTTCCTGCCGATTGTGGACCGCAACCGCAAGCTGGTGGCGACCGTTTCCCGCAAGGAAGTGCTTCAGGCGATGAGAGATGCCCGCAAGCAGCCTCAGCTTGGAGAAACATTTGATCACCTCATTTGGAACGGTTTTGCGGATGAGCGGGATGAGGAGGGACGCCTCTTTTTTCACGGCTTCATTACGCCGCAGATGGCGACGGATCTGGGGACCATTTCTGAAGGGATTCTGACGACTGTGATGACACAGGCTGCGCTGCGCGCGGCCAAGGATTTGACCGGCAATGATTTCGTGCTGGACAACATGTCAACCTACTTTGTACGTCCCGTCCAGATTGAAGATCCAGTTGCCGTCATTCCTCGGCTTCTGGAGGCAAGCCGCAGGACATGCAAGCTTGAAATTGAGATGACGCATATGGACAGCCTGGTCGCGAAGGCCGTGCTTACGCTGCAATCTATAGAACACGGTTAAGGCAACCCGATGCGAGGGCAGATCAGAGGTTTCACGAACGAAAACAGCCGGACGCTCCCTAGGGAGTGCCCGGCTGTTCATGTTTACATGTTGTTTGATTTCATTCGGCTGTAGTAGCCGCGGTTGCGGATACCGGCAAAAATATTAAAAGCGCCGAGTACGAGGAAGATGGCTTCAATGATAATGGCAACCGTCGAGCCTTGAAAGATAAACATGAAAATCAATGCCAGCATGATTAGCATGATTCCCATGAAAATATTCGTAACAGCCCCGTACAGGCCTCTTTCACGGGCGTCCTTCGAGCGCCGGGAACGGCTGCTGTAGAGGGCAGCGCAAATGCAGGCGATGACCAGCAGCGCATAAAGCAAATAGCGGATGACAGAAACCATCAGATGCTGCAGCTCCTTCTTTTCGATCCATTATAGAGGTAGTTTAATAGCAATATTGTACCATGAATCTATGGATTTCGCACTTGAACGGTATGCACTTCCACCCAGATTTGGAGCATGCCCTCCATCAGCAGCATCGTCTTGATTTCAACCGAATATTCCTTTTCCCTCACTTTATAGATTTTCTCCTCAAGGAGCGTGCGCACAACTTTGCTGTAGGTGTCAATTTCGAATACGTTTTGCCCCCGAAGCACGCCTAAATCCTCGCCAAGCTGAACGATTATAGCTTTAACGACAACCGGATCGATCGGAGGATCCTGCCGCTCATTGCGGATTTTAATCTCTCGGATCACGGTTTGCTGATTCTTGTAGTTCTTCAACGTCTTGATATCTTCTTCATATTGCTTGATCTGGCTCTGCAAATCCAGATTGGACAACCAGAGTGTATTGTAGCTTGAGTGGAAGACAACGTTATAGACAACGCTGCCGATAATGGCACCGAGCACGAATACAGCGGCGATTTGTGAAATATGACGGTAACGCTTGAATGGAGGAATCCTCATGGCTACTCCTTACCGCCGCAAACCCACTTTACGAGCTCACTGCCCATATGTGCTCCGAGAAAGGCAGATACCAGAAATAAAATCTGCTTGATCGCCGGAGACATATTTCCTCCCAGAAAATTACTCTCTATGACCCGCATCGGATCGATTGTGCCGCCAACAGCTGCAGCCAGGGCCCAAATTTTGATCCGGTCTGCGACATCAAGCATAGTCTGGGTTGGCGGCTGCAGGGAAATGACAGCACCTACGCCACCGACCATCGCTCCCCCGATGACAATCCCGAAGGCAATGAAGAAATCCAGAATCGCTTTGGATAAAAATGCACTCATCATATCCAGTCCTTTCAGAGGGGTATGCTTGCATACCGCCTGTCCGATGATCTCCTATTCCATTCTATGGGCGGTGCCTTGCGTAATATGATAAAATAATATAAAGAGATGAAGACTACTTTCCGAATCAAAGCGGACAAAAAGGAGAAGAGATATGAGTTCATTTGTGCATCTACATGTGCATAGCGAATACAGCCTCCTGGATGGAGCGGCACGGATCTCGGACCTTGTCCGCCAAGCCGCCGAATACGGGATGAAGGCGCTGGCACTTACGGACCACGGGGTCATGTACGGTGCCGTGCCTTTTTATAAAGCTTGCTCCGCCGCCGGCATCAAGCCGATTATCGGCTGCGAGGCATATCTGACTGCCGGCTCGCGCAAAGAGCGCGGAAGCCGCAAGGATCAGCCGATTTACCATCTGATCCTCCTGGCCAAAGATGAGACCGGCTACCGTAATCTGATGAAGTTATGCTCCATAGGACACTTGGAGGGTTATCATTATAAACCGCGGATCGACATGGATGCTCTGAAGGCACATCATGAAGGGATTATATGCCTTAGCGCCTGTCTGGGCGGTGAAGTGCCGCAGCATCTCCTGCACGGCAGAACAGATGAAGCGCGCAGGGCAGCCATCCGTTACCGCGATATTTTTGGGGAAGACTTTTACCTTGAACTTCAGGATCATGGCCTGCCTGAACAAAAACGTGTCAATCCGCAGCTGATTCAGCTGGCCGAAGAGCTGGGGATTTCGCTCGCGGTCACCAATGATGTGCATTACTTGAAGCGTGAGGATGCCGCCATGCAGGATGTGCTGATCTGTATCGGGACAGGCAAGACGGTTGAAGACGAGGAAAGAGTGCAGATTCCGACCGACCAGCTGTACTTTAAGAGCGGGGAAGAGATGAACCGCCTGTTTCCGCACGTGAAGCAGGCAATAGAAAATACGTCTGCAATCGCGGATAAGTGTAATCTGGAGCTGGAATTCGGCAGATCTATTCTTCCGGAATACCGTCCGCTGCCTGAAGAAGTGGATTCCGCGCAGTATTTGCGTTCTCTCTGCCAGGAAGGCCTTGCTAAGCGCTATGAAAATACAGAGCTGTGGACAGCGCCCGGTGGACAGGAAGAGCTGAACAAGCGCTTGGATTATGAGCTCAGCGTCATTGGAAGCATGGGCTTCAACGATTATTTCCTCATCGTTTGGGATTTCATTGCTTACGCCCACAGCCAAGGTATCGCTACAGGACCCGGAAGGGGCTCATCGGCGGGCAGCTTGGTGGCATACGTACTTGAGATTACGAATGTGGATCCGATCAAATATCATCTTCTTTTCGAAAGATTCTTGAATCCTGAGCGGGTGACGATGCCGGATATCGATATCGATTTCAGTGATGAGCGGCGGGATGAAGTTATCCGATACGTCGCCCGTAAATATGGACATGAGCATGTGGCACAGATCATTACATTTGGTACGCTGGCTGCGAGAGCAGCGGTCCGTGATGTGGGACGAGCCTTGAATGTGCCTTACGGGGATGTGGATAAGGCTGCCAAGCTGATTCCGGGTTCCCATGGAATCAATATTAGGAAGGCGCTTGAGCTGAGTGAAGAGCTGCAAAAAAATTATCAACAGAACGGGAAAATCCGCGAATTATTAGATATGGCGATGAAAGTGGAGGGCATGCCGCGTCATGCTTCGACACATGCCGCGGGCGTTGTCATTTCACGCGATCCGCTGACGGATGCGGTGCCGCTGCAGGAAGGCAGCGAGCACACCGCCTTGACTCAGTACTCGATGGAAAATCTGGAAAGTATCGGCCTGCTTAAGATGGATTTTCTTGGACTTAGAACCTTGTCTATCATAGAGCGCTGCATGAACTGGATTAGCGAAATGACAGGGGAGATGCCGGATTTTCAAAACATCCCCGATGATGACAAGCTGACCTATGACATGCTGGGAAGCGGGGAGACCACGGGGATATTCCAGCTGGAATCCGCGGGCGTGCGGAGGGTTCTGAAGGATCTGAAGCCTTCTGCTTTCGAAGATATTATTTCGGTTGTGGCGCTATATCGTCCGGGTCCGATGGAATTCATCCCCAAATATATTCAGGCCAAGCATGGCCAGATTGATGTGGAGTATCCCCATGAGGACCTGAAACCACTTCTTGTGGATACCTACGGGATTATTGTTTACCAGGAACAAATTATGAAAATTGCCTCCCTGATGGCAGGCTTCTCTCTTGGGGAATCGGATCTGCTTCGCCGCGCCGTATCGAAGAAAAAACGCGAGGTGCTGGATCAGGAGCGGAGCCACTTCGTCGCAGGCAGTCTGAAGCAGGGATACAGTGAGGAAGAAGCAAACCGGGTCTATGACATGATCGTCCGCTTTGCCGATTATGGCTTTCCGCGGGCACATGCTGCGGCTTATGGTGTGCTTGCTTTTCAGACGGCGTATCTTAAGACGCATTATCCCGTGCAATTTATGGCATCTATGCTGACTGCCGTGATGGGGAGCCACCGCAAGGTCGCTGAATACGTGCTGGAGTGCCGCCGGATGGACATTCATGTTCTGCCGCCGGATGTCAATGAGAGCGGCGTGCTGTTTACCCCGGTTGCTGTGGCAGAATCGGTGGAGGCAACACCGGGGGCGGGACCAGGACATATCCGGTTTGGACTTGGCGCCGTCAAGAATGTGGGCACGCAAGCGGTCGAGAACATGATGCTGGTCAGGGAGGAGAAGCCCTTCGAAAGTCTGCTTGACTTCTGCCGCCGGATTGATTTGAGAGTCTGCAACAAGCGGGTGATCGAGTCGTTGATTCAGGCGGGGGCCTTTGATTCGCTCCCGGGTCACCGGGCGCAGCTGCTGGCGATGCTTGATGAGACGGTCGAAGCTGCTGTGAAGTGGCGCAAGGAACGCGATGATTTGCAGATTCAGCTGTTTGATTTTGTCGAAACCCCGAACTGGGATATTGAATATCCGGATATCCCTGCTTTTTCTGCCGGGCAGCAGCTGGAGCTTGAACGGGAACTGCTTGGACTCTATCTGTCAGGACATCCGCTTGATGATTATGACGAAGCTCTCACTATTCCCGGGGTTGACCGGTTGATGGATCTTGCCGAGGCCGAAGATGAATCGTACACGGTTGTGGCAGGTATGGTTGTATCCGTCAAGACGATTACGACAAAGCAGGGAAAAGCCATGGCTTTCATGGAAGTAGAGGATCAGATTGAGCGCTGTGAGGTCGTGCTTTTTCCAGAGGTATGGAAGCGAAGCTCACAGTATATTGAGAAAGGAGCACTGCTCGCGCTTCGCGCTAAGGTGCAGCAGCAGGATGAAGGCTTCAAGCTCCTTGCGGAGGACTTGCTGAGGCTGGATCCTGCGGCGCTTGAGCAGCTGGTGAAGCGCACCCGGAGCAAGCCGGCAGCCGGCAGAAGCTACACCAAGCAAACTGTGCAAAAGACTGAGCGAAAGCCTGCATCCGTTACCGCAGCCACGGAGGTAAATCAGGCTTCTCCGGGTTCGGGTGCGGGCGAGACGAGTGCTGCTGGAGCTGCATCGACTCCAATACGGAATAAGCCTGCTGAGCAGCGTGTGTTTGTCAAGATCACACCGCAGGCTGAACGCAGTCCGGATTTGCTAACCCGTCTGAAGGTACTTCTTCAGGAGCATCCGGGTCCGGTACAGACTGTGTTGTTCTATGAGGAGAACCAGAAGCTGCTCGCGCTAAGCGACAGCTACCGGATCAAGCCCTCCCCGCAGTTATTTGAAAGGATGGAAGGGATTCTCGGTAAAGACACCGTAAGAATCAAGTGAAAATAGGAAAAGTCCCGGCATATGACCACAGCTGGACATGCCCGCTCCCCGGTGCAGGGGGTTAACCGAGAATTTACGAACGTTTCCCCAGACTTCCGCATACACTTAGGAACACCTATCCTAGGGACAACATTTTATGCGGCTCCACTTTTTAATATAGCTCTTGGGGCGCGCATACGGGGGGAATAGCGAATGTCGTATGAAGCAGTGGTGGCCATGATGAACCACCGGGGAGTCAAGGTAGAAGATATTGCTGATATTGTATATCAGCTCCAGCTGGTGTATCATCCGCTTTTGACCATGCAGGACTGTACTGACAGCGTCAAAGCGGTTCTTGGCAAGCGGGAAGTGCAGTACACATTGTTTACGGGAATGGCGCTTGATGAGCTCGCAGAGCGCAGGCTTTTGCCGCAACCGCTGCAGGCGATCATGGAAGCGGATGAGCCTTTATATGGCGTGGACGAGACACTGGCACTTGGCATTACCAATGTTTATGGTATGATCGGATTAACGAGTTTTGGTTACCTCGATAAGGAAAAAACCGGAATTATCGCGGAGCTTAATGATAAAAAAAATGAAATACATGTTTTTCTGGATGATCTAGTGGCAGGACTTGCGGCGGCGGCTTCAGCCCGTATAGCGCACCGGTATAAGGGCGCGAAATCGTACCCGCTCGGCTCTGAGCTTTCCGGATCCTGAAACCCTTTTCCAACCCTTTTGACACCCCTTGATCTCTTGGGTTGTTTCAAAGCCCTTTGTTGCGGGAAAAAACAGAGTTATGTTATCATTGTTTCATTATACGGGCTCAGAACATGAGATTAGGGGGTTCTGAAAGGAATGTGGACGGTCATCTATATCGCGCCAACCGCGAAGGTAGCGGAAATGATCCAGGCCAAATTAACGGAAGAAGGATTTTTGGTGAAAAGCCGTCCGGTCAACTTATCCAAGCAGCAATTCGAAATTCTGGTGCCCTCAGGAGAGTTGGAGGAAGTCCAAGAAGTGCTGAATTCCATCTTGCATCCTTAATCTCCGGAAGAACGAGCGAGTGCGTTTATACGTGGTAGAGCGAAGATGCGGCTGAGCAAATTAACGGCTGGAGAGGTGTAGTTGTGTTTAAAGACTTGTTTCAGAAAAAAAGAAAGTACGCGACCATTCCTTCAGATCGTGCAGGAAGAGGCAGCGAGCCTGGTGAAAGCGAGAGACCTAAACGGGAAATTCCTGAAGGGCTCATGAATAAATGCGGCAAATGCGGTACCATTCAGTACAGCAAAGAGCTGGAGAAAAATCTAAAGGTCTGCCAGAACTGCGGATATCATATGCGTCTGAACGCTGTGGAACGTATTCACATGGTTCTGGATGAAGAAGGCTTTGAGGAATTTGACAGCGGTATGGTGTCTGTGGATCCGCTGCAGTTCCCGGGATACGGAACGAAGCTGGAACAGCAGAGAATGAAATCGGGTCTGCGCGAGGCTGTAATTACCGGACAGGGAACGATCGAAGGATTGCCTGTGGTAGTAGCCGTGATGAGCTTTGATTTCTTTACAGGCAGTATGGGTTCGGTTGTAGGCGAAAAAATTACGCGCGCGATTGAAGTGGCAACTGAGAAGGATCTGCCACTCATTATTTTCTCCACTTCAGGCGGGGCACGTATGCAGGAAAGTATTCTCAGTCTGATGCAGATGGCGAAAACAAGCGCTGCCCTGTCACGGTTAAACGAAAAGGGTGGTCTATATATTTCTGTAATTACGGATCCTACGACTGGCGGTGTTTCTGCCAGTTTTGCCACGCTTGGTGATATTAATATTGCGGAGCCTGGAGCCGTATTCGGATTTGCCGGCAGAATTGTTATTGAACAGACCATCCGCCAGAAGCTGCCCGACGATTTTCAAACTGCAGAATTTAACCTGGCCCACGGCCAGTTGGACCTGGTGGTCCATCGCAAGGAGCTGCGTCCAATGTTGTACAAGCTCCTCGAGATGCACAGCGTGAAAGGGGGATATTAAGTGGCAGGAGAATTGCCTTTTGAAAAACCCCTTGTTGAGATGCGTCAAAAGATCAATGAGCTGAAGCAGTTCGGACAGGACAAGGGGATTGACTTCACTGATGAAATTTCCAGATTGGAAGAACGTTATGCCGAACTGGAAACCGAAATCTATTCCAATATTTCTCCCCATCAAAAAATGCATGTGGCGAGACATCAGCAGCGCCCTACCTCACTCGACCTGATTCAGTTGATCTTCAATGATTTTATTGAATTGCATGGTGACCGTCTGTTTGGTGATGACCTTGCCGTGATCGGCGGACTCGCTAAGCTGAACGGGATACCGGTTACGGTTATCGGTCAGCAGCGTGGTAAGGATACCAAGGATAATATTGCCCGTTTCTTCGGCAGTGCACACCCGGAAGGCTTCCGTAAAGCGCTGCGTTTGATGCAACAGGCGGACAAGTTTAAACGCCCGATTATTACTTTTGTCGATACAAAAGGAGCATATCCGGGTAATACAGCAGAAGAGAGGGGACAATCTGAAGCCATCGCCCGGAATTTACGGGAAATGTCGGCTCTTGGAGTTCCTGTTATTTGTGTGATCATCGGCGAAGGTGGAAGCGGCGGTGCTCTTGCGATGGCAGTAGGCAACCGTGTGCTGATGCTGGAGCATGCCATTTATTCGGCCATTTCGCCAAACGGAGCGGCATCCATCCTCTGGAAGGATGCGTCCAAAGCGGATCAGGCAGCTGAAGCGATGAAGATTACGGCAAAGGATCTGCTTGGTTTTGAAGTTATTGAAGAGATCATTCCGGAGCCGGTTGGTGGCGCCCATAGGGATTATGAATGGACCGCATCCTCGATCAAAGAGGTGCTGACCCGGCATCTGCAGGAGCTTTCTCTTATGGACAGCGCGGCTTTAAAAGAAGACAGATATCAGAAATTTCGCAAAATTGGAAAGTTCGCGTTTGAGCAATCTTCTGCTGTTGGAGTGATAGAATAAACCCTTATTGTCAAAGATGGATATGACAAAGTTCCTATACAAAATCTTTAATTTGTAGTAAATTTAATTTTTGGATAAAGATGTTTGGATAGAGAGATTTTAAGAAAAACGGAGGAAACCCTAATGCGTAAAACAAAAATCGTATGTACTATCGGACCTTCCAGTGAATCGTTGGAAAACACCAAAAAATTGATTCTTGCTGGCATGAATGTAGCCCGTCTGAACTTTTCACACGGCGATTTCGAGGAGCATGGCAACCGGATTAAAAATATCCGTCAGGCTGCCAAGGAGCTTAACAAAACAGTAGCTATTCTGCTGGATACCAAAGGACCTGAAATCCGTACGGGCAAGCTGGCTGTGGAACCGATTGAGCTGGTTCAAGACGAATATATCACATTGACAACCGAAGAAATTTTGGGAGACAAGGACCGCATCTCCATCACTTATTTGGATCTTCCAAGTGATGTGGAAGTAGGCTCCACCATTCTGATCGATGACGGTCTGATTGGTTTGACGGTTGTAGGTGTTGAAGGCACTGAAATCAAATGCCGCATTGTCAATGGTGGTACAATTAAAAGCAAGAAAGGCGTTAACGTACCGGGTGTTGCCATTTCTCTGCCAGGTATTACGGAGAAAGATGCAAATGATATCGTGTTTGGTATCGAGCAGGGCATCGATTTTATCGCAGCTTCCTTCGTCCGCAAAGCAAGTGACGTTCTAGAAATTCGTCAATTGCTGGAGAAACATAACGCAGGACAAATTCAAATTATTTCTAAAATCGAAAACCAACAAGGCGTAGACAACCTGGATGAAATCCTGGAAGCATCGGACGGCCTTATGGTTGCCCGCGGTGACCTTGGCGTGGAAATCCCTGCTGAAGAAGTGCCGTTGGTACAAAAACGCATGATCGAAAAATGTAATGTTGCAGGTAAACCGGTTATCACGGCTACCCAAATGCTTGATTCCATGCAGCGCAACCCGCGTCCAACACGCGCAGAAGCAAGTGACGTAGCAAACGCGATTTTCGACGGAACTGACGCAATCATGCTTTCCGGTGAAACAGCTGCCGGTAAATATCCGGTAGAGTCCGTTCTGACAATGTCCCGCATCGCTGAAAAAGCGGAATCCGCGCTGAACTACCGTGAAATCTTCTTGAAGCAAAGAATTGCTCAGGAAACAACGGTAACCGAAGCAATCAGCCAATCCGTAGCGATCTCTGCACTGGACTTGAATGCAAAAGCGATCATTTCCTCCACGGAATCCGGTCACACTGCACGTATGGTATCCAAGTACCGTCCACAAGCTCCAATCATCGCTGTAACGACACAGGAGCGTACGCTGCGCCGTCTTGCCCTGACTTGGGGTGTAACACCTATCCAAGGCAAAACAGCAAGCTCTACGGACGAAATGTTCGAGAACTCCCTGCAAGGCGGTCTGGAATCCGGACTTGTGAAACCGGGAGATCTAGTTGTGATCACAGCAGGCGTTCCGCTTGGACAATCCGGTTCGACGAACCTTGTAAAAGTCAGCCAGATTCCAAACGTCTAAAGTAAGGGTCTGATTTAACCGATAACGTTATATATTCTTTGATTAAGAGGCTGTGCAGGGAATCCCTGCCAGCCTTTTTTGGTAGATACTGGCTGCAGGGTCCTCTTAGCATCCGCCTCTGAATGGATAAACGGAATCTAGCACAAAATAACTATATATGACACATTCCCGGGTGCCTTAGCCTCAAATTCGAGAGTTGTGAAGCCCTATGTTATACTTAATACCAAGCTCTATATTTTCAAAGAAGGAGACTTTGGCAGGCATGGAAAAAGACGTGAGGGGCAAGCTCAGCCGCTGGTATACGGCTTCTGTGCGGGTTCGTTATCAGGAAAGCGACCAGATGGGAGTGGTGTACCACGCCAACTACCTGAATTGGTTTGAGATTGGACGGACCGAAATGATCCGTGAGCTTGGCATTACATACCGCAGCATGGAAGAGCAAGGCGTTTTGCTTCCCGTCACAGATCTGGATATGAAATTCAGCCAACCAGCTCGTTATGACGATGAAATCACAATTTTTACACGAATGACGGCATTTTCAAAATTACGGATCAAATACGCATATGAAATCAGAAGACTCTCGAGCGAGGAGAGAGAACATCTGGTGCAGCACTCAGAAAGCCCGGAGCTGCCCGGAGTGCTGCTTGTGTCAGGCTCGACAAGCCATGTGTGGGTAAATCGTGAATGGCAGCCTGTAAGGCTGGATACAGGCGCTCCAGGGCTTTACAGCGCATTGGAGCAATCACTGACCGGGGGAGGAGATCGGTAGTGTGGAAATGGCTGCTTATCGTAATTATTATTGTTCCCACCGCTGAAATTTACGGATTTAATCTGGTTGCGGGCAGGATCGGCGGAGGAAATACGTTTCTGCTCACCCTTGTTACATCCGTGATGGGTATGCTGATCATGCGTTTTGAAGGTCGCAAGGTGCTGGAGGATTCGCGGGCCCGAATGAATTCCGGACAGATCCCCGGAAGAAGTCTTGTGGATGGGCTTTGTGTTTTTATAGGTGGTATTTTACTGATCATTCCCGGTTTCCTAACCGACATTATTGGCTTTACGATGGCCTTTCCCCTCACCCGTCCGTTCTATCGTATCCTTATACTGAAATGGCTGGAGCGGAAGATCAAAAAAGGGAAT
This sequence comes from Paenibacillus dokdonensis, assembly GCF_004916975.1. Lineage (GTDB taxonomy): Bacteria > Bacillota > Bacilli > Paenibacillales > Paenibacillaceae > Paenibacillus_AQ > Paenibacillus_AQ dokdonensis. The sequence goes on from NZ_STGQ01000001.1 coordinate 684,837, forward strand.
ATCACGATTCACCGCCGTTAAGTGAAGGATTCTGCCGGGTGATAAAAAAATCTTTATGTGTCTGATAAAACAATTTGATGCTTTTATAGGGGGCACTTATGTTCACATATCCGACAAAATCCTTTATGATAATAGTGATTCCATTACTTGGCGTGTGAATGCCAAGGTAGAATGGCGGACGGCCGTCTTTTTTCTTTTGAATAAAATGTAAATGTTTTCACGGCTCGTTTATCTTGTTTATAAATCCGTTTTACAAAGGAGAGATGTACGATGACAGCTACTAAAGGCCTTGAGGGAATTGTTGCCGCAGCTTCTTCCATCAGTTCCATCGTGGACGGCGTGCTCACATACCGCGGTTATGATATTGATGATCTTGCACTCCATGCAAGTTTTGAAGAAGTAGCCTATCTGCTGTGGTTCGGAAAGCTGCCTAATGAAGCAGAACTAAAACAGCTCCATAAGGATTTGAGCAACGAAGCTCCGATTCCGGATCAAGTGATCCAGCAAATGAAATCATACCCTAAAGATACAAATACCATGGCTGCTCTCCGTTCTGCGGTATCGGCCCTTGCCCTCTATGACGATGAAGCCGATGATATGAGCCGTGAAGCGAACGAGCGCAAGGCGATCCGCCTTCAGGCTAAGCTGCCTACCGTAATCGCTGCTCTCTCGCGCATCCGTGAAGGCAAAGAACCGGTAGCACCGCAAGCGGGATTGTCCATTGCCGAGAATTTCCTGTATATGCTGAGAGGCGAAAAGCCTGAAGAAGTTTCAGTGAAAGCATTGGATCAGGCGCTTGTTCTTCATGCGGATCATGAACTGAACGCCTCCACTTTTGCAGCCCGTGTAACTGTGGCTACGCTTTCAGATATCTACTCTGGCGTAACGTCAGCAATCGGCGCTTTGAAAGGACCTCTGCATGGCGGAGCCAACGAAGCGGTTATGAAAATGCTGAACGAAATCGAAAGCTTGGAAAATGTCGAGCCTTATATCCAGCAAAAATTGGATAACCGTGACAAGATCATGGGCTTCGGACACCGCGTTTACAAAAACGGCGATCCGCGCGCGAAGCATTTGCAAAAAATGTCCCGCGAGCTCGGCGAAATGAAGGGCGACACGAAGCTGTATGAAATGTCCGTCAAGATTGATGATCTGGTTACTAACCAAAAGGGTTTGAAGCCGAATGTGGATTTCTACTCCGCTTCTGTGTATACTCAGCTAGGGTTTAATCATGAGATCTTCACCCCGATTTTTGCGATCAGCCGTGTATCCGGATGGACCGCACATATTCTGGAGCAGTACGAAAACAACCGCATTATCCGTCCGCGTGCCGAATATGTAGGCCTTACCGATCAGAAGTATGTACCGGTTGAACAACGCTCTTAATGGACAATACAGAATTAGGGGAACTGGAACATCTCATGCATGCGATGCTCCGGCGCCCCTATGTGACTGTTTGTTCAAGGTAATCAAAAAAATATTTTAATTACAAGGAGGACGTACTAATGAAACTCGAGAAATTCGCACTTCCTACCGAAGGTGAAAAAATTGAAATAACAAACGGCAAGCTAGAGGTGCCAAACAATCCGATCATTCCTTTTATCGAAGGTGACGGTACTGGCCGTGATATCTGGAAAGCTTCCAAACGCGTTCTGGATGCTGCAGTGGACAAAGCTTACGGCGGCTCCAAAAAAATCGCCTGGTACGAAGTATTTGCCGGTGAGAAAGCATTCAATACATACGGTGAATGGCTGCCTAACGATACACTTGAAGCCATCCGTGAGTATATCGTAGCTATTAAAGGACCTTTGACTACGCCAATCGGCGGCGGTATCCGTTCCCTGAACGTGGCACTTCGCCAAGAACTGGATTTGTACGTATGTCTGCGTCCTGTACGCTACTTCGATGGTGTTCCTTCTCCGGTTAAACATCCTGAGCTGGTAGACATGGTTATTTTCCGTGAAAATACCGAGGATATCTACGCTGGTATTGAGTATCAAGAAGGCTCCGAGGCAGTGAAGAAGGTTATCGAATTCCTTCAAAACGAAATGGGTGTTAACAAAATCCGTTTCCCTGAAACTTCCGGTATCGGTATCAAGCCTGTGTCGTCCGAAGGCTCCAAGCGTCTGGTTCGCGCAGCTATCGAATATGCCATTGAGCATGGCCGTAAGAGCGTAACACTGGTACACAAAGGCAATATCATGAAATTCACTGAAGGAGCCTTCAAAAACTGGGGCTACGAAGTGGCTGAGCAGGAGTTCGGCGATAAAGTATTCACATGGGCACAATATGATGCCATCAAAGAAAAAGACGGCACAGATGCAGCTAATGCAGCTCAAAGCGCCGCTGAAGCTGAAGGCAAAATCATCGTGAAGGACGCGATTGCGGACATCGCTCTGCAGCAAGTATTGACTCGTCCTACCGACTTTGACGTTATTGCTACACTGAACCTCAATGGTGACTATCTGTCCGACGCACTGGCTGCACAAATCGGCGGTATCGGTATTGCTCCAGGGGCCAACATTAACTATGTAACAGGACATGCTATTTTTGAAGCTACGCATGGTACAGCTCCTAAATATGCGGACAAAGACGTAGTTAACCCTGGTTCCGTTATCCTGTCCGGCGTTATGCTGCTTGAGCATCTGGGATGGCAGGAAGCGGCTGACCTGATCTACAAAGGCATGGAAACCTCCATTAACAATAAAACCGTTACTTATGACTTTGCCCGTCTGATGGATGGCGCAACGCAAGTAAAATGCTCCGAGTTTGCAGACCAAGTAATCAAAAACATGTAGTAGGGGTGAGACTTGGACATGGCTTTGACTCGTAAAAAAATCACTGTGGTAGGCGGCGGTTTTACCGGTGCTACTACGGCTTTGATGCTGGCGCAAAAAGAACTTGGCAATGTGGTACTGCTGGATATTCCTCAGCTTGAGAACCCAACAAAGGGCAAGGCGCTCGACATGCTGGAAGCAAGTCCGGTACAAGGCTTCGACAGCCAAATTACCGGTACTTCCAATTACGATGACGCTGCAGATTCTGACATCGTGATCATCACAGCTGGCGTAGCCCGTAAACCAGGCATGAGCCGTGATGACCTCGTGAACACGAACGCAGGTATCATGAAAGCCGTCTGTGAAAATGTGAAAAGAGTCGCTCCGGAATCCATCGTTATCATTCTGAGCAACCCAGTAGACGCTATGACTTATGTAGCAAACAAAACACTGGGTTTCCCTAAAAACCGCGTAATTGGCCAATCCGGCGTACTGGATACCGCCCGTTACTGCACATTCATCGCGCAAGAGCTTAACGTATCTGTGGAAGATGTTCGCGGCTTCGTGCTTGGTGGACATGGCGACGATATGGTTCCTCTCGTTCGGTATTCGAACGTTGGCGGCATTCCGATCGATACGCTCATCCCTGCTGACCGCATTCAGGAAATCGTTCAACGCACCCGCGTAGGCGGCGGCGAAATCGTTAACCTGCTTGGCAACGGCAGTGCATACTTTGCACCAGCGGCATCTCTCGTACAAATGGCTGAAGCGATCATCAAAGACAAAAAACGGATTATTCCTGTTATCGCTCTTCTTGAAGGCGAATATGGCTACAATGATCTGTTCCTGGGTGTTCCTTCAATTCTTGGCGGCAATGGCATCGAGAAAATTTTCGAGCTGGAGCTTACAGCTGAGGAAAAAGCGGCTCTGGATAAGTCCGCTGATTCCGTACGCAATGTTATTTCCGTTATAAACGTGTAAGAAGCGTTAAGCCGGATCAATAGTTTTACAGGGAAAACCTCTAAGTTTGTTCATATTTAGAGGTTTTCTTTTCTTTTAATTGGTGTAGAATGATAATACATGTAATCTAAATCATAGTAATAGTGGAGGGATTTTGCTCATGGCAATGGTAATGTTATTTATACATATTCTGGGCGCTGCAGCTCTGGGATTTTATCTGATTTTGCCTTTCGTTGTTGGAAAAGTGACCAAGTTATCTTTGCCGGCACAAGAAGGTAGCGCCGCGGCGATTCGCAGCTTTAACACGTATGCTCAAATCGCTCTGGTCATTCAACTGCTTACCGGTGGATATTTGATGAGCAAAGGTGACTATTCGGTACCTTGGATGATCGTTATCGTTATTTTGTTACTGGCTATTGGAGCCATCAGCGGTATCATGGGTAAACCGCTTCGTCTTGCAATGGACGGCATTAAAAATAAACGTGATATCTCGGTAGAGACGGGAAAAATCCGTACACTGAGCGCTTTGCTTGCCATCTGCGTCCTCGTGATGCTGTTCTTCATGGTGTACAGAGACATTATCTAATACCTCACAGGATAGATTCATATGAAAAAGCGCCTTTCCCTTACAAAGGGAGAGGCGCTTTTTGTTTGACATTCAGCTGAATGTGGTAAGTAAAAACCGTCAGAAGAATAAAGGAATTAATTTATGCCATCCTAATATGGGAATGTAATCCTGTGCAACGCTATAGGAATCGGAAAAAATAAGAAAGCATGGAAGGAGAATGAATGATGTCAGGAAATTCACAGAGCAAACAAACACTGCCCCCGCAGCATCAAAATCAACAGCCAGGAATCGAGTCGGAGATGAATCCGCTCCCGAAATATGAGCCGAGTGACTATATGGCCGCAGGTAAGCTTAAAGGTAAGAAAGTAATCATCACAGGTGGTGACAGCGGCATCGGACGCGCTGTTGCGGTGGCTTTTGCCAAAGAAGGGGCTGACCTTTCGATCATTTACTTAAATGAACATGAGGATGCGAAGGAAACGAAGCATCAAGTGGAGCAGGAGGGACGAAAATGTCTGCTGATTGCCGGTGATATCGGCGATGAGGAGTTTTGCAAAAAAGCCGTCAATCAGTCAGTGAAAGAGCTCGGCGGACTGGATATCCTGATCAATAATGCAGCTGAACAGCATCCGCAGCAAAAAATTGAGGACATCACGAAGGAACAGCTGGAGCGCACGTTCCGGACCAATATCTTCGGGATGTTCAATATGACGAAGATGGCTATGCCGCATCTCAAGAGCGGAAGCTCTATCGTCAATACGGCCTCGATTACAGCCTATAAAGGCAACCCGACGTTGATTGACTACTCGTCTACCAAAGGAGCTATCGTCAGCTTTACACGTTCCTTGTCCATGAACGTTGTAGAAAAAGGCATTCGCGTAAATGCAGTCGCCCCAGGTCCAATTTGGACACCACTCATTCCATCGACGTTTGATGCCAAGAAGGTAAGTGAATTTGGTTCAACACAGCCGATGAAGCGTCCGGGACAGCCGGAAGAGCTGGCTCCTGCCTACGTTTACCTGGCCTCCAATGATTCTTCGTATGTGAGCGGCCAGGTCATCCATGTGAATGGCGGGGAAATTGTTAACGGTTGATTCGTTGGAATATCCCCCTATAGAAAAAAGGGTTGAGCAGATCATCTGCTCAACCTTTTTAGTCTGAATCCGAAGTAAGCTGGGACAGCTCATCCAAAGACATCTCAAAGCTCGGAGCCATATGTGTCAGAAAGCTTCAGGGAGCTGCATCTGTTTCACCTTGGCCAGGGTTTGCTCTTTGGCTACAGCAAATTCCCGATTGCCTGAAGCGACTTCAAAGGCGCATTTCAGATATGCATCCAGGCAGTCCGCAGCCTTGACGTAGCGAAGCAGCTCCATCTGCTCTTCCTCCTCGGAATCGGGGCGAAGGAGATTGGCATATATCGACTGCAGTTCAGGCGGCGCCATCGCAGCCAGTCGCTTAGCCGCAATGTTCTCCATCTCACGAAAATTTGCAAGCAGCCTCGGGTTATTATGCTTGACAGGTGTGGCAATGTCACCAGTGAATACCTCAGCAGCATCATGATACAAAGCAATCGTTGCAGCATGATCCGCATTCAGTTTCCGGTCATAATAAGTATTGCCGATCAGGCAGAGCATATGGGTTAAGAGCGAAACATGAAAGGAATGCTCTGCTACATTTTCGGTTGTCGTACTGCGCATTAGGCTCCAGCGCCTGATGTATTGCAGTCGGTACATATAAGCGGCTAACGGGAAGTTCAATGAAATTCTCTCCTTTTTAATATGGCAGGATTTATCCAGTCTTAACATTTCGCTATTATTATACTCTTATGCCGGATTAACGGGCTACCGCAAGTGAATGGTTGTTCTAAGCAGCAATCACCTGAAGGGAAAATAAACTTTTCATCCTTACAGTTTCAAGATAGGATAAAAGAAGAAAAATGAAATGAAAACTCATGAAAAGGAAGACGGCAATAATGAGACCCTTTCGTATAAGACTCACCCTGATTTTAATGATTATGATCGGGATTTCCATGGTGGGCGCAGGCATTACAATGGCCCAGGTATTTAAAAAATCCCATATTTCCGTGCTGGAAGATAATATGATCCGGGAGATCAAGCTGCTGAGCCATACCTTTGATTTTCGTTCGGAAGCTGGAGAAGATGCAGTGACTTATTTTACCCGACAATCCAGAGAGCTGTCTGCACTTACCGACTCACGGGTTACTTTTATATCGAAAGATGGAACTGTCATCGGGGATTCGGAAAGCGATCCACTTCATATGGATAACCATAGTTCACGTGAAGAGATCGTTAATGCGGCTAAAAGCGGTTCAGGACATGCCATCCGCTACAGCTCGACGCTTCAGGAGGACATGCTGTACGTTGCGGTGCCAGTCGTTTCAGCAGGAAAATACGAGGGTTTTATCCGGTTATCCGTGAGCCTTGCATCCGTTGATGAGGGCGTACGCAAGGGATGGACGCTGATGGCCGGAGGATTGGCTGTTTTGTTCATCGTGGCTGCTCTTGTCAGTTACCGTGTAGCGGCTGGGCTGACCTCACCGCTTGAGAAGATTACAAGAGTGGCAGGCAGAATATCTCGTCTGGATTATGATGCCAGAGTCAACATGCACCGAAAGGATGAAATTGGAGAGCTGGCCAAGGCGATTAACGGCATGGCCGACAGCCTTCAGAATCAGCTGCAAACGATACGGGATAATGAGGATTTGCTGCAGAGCGTCATGGACAACATGACCAGCGGGATTCTTCTGTTAGATGCGGAGTGCCGCATTGCTTTAATCAATCCGGCAGCAGAAGGAATGCTGAATGTCCGAGGCGGCCAGCTGAATGGACGTTCCATTAACGAGCTTAAGCAATACTACGAGCTGACCCGGCTGATAAAGGACGGCATCACCGAGCGGAAATTTATCCATGAGGAACGGAGCGTCTTTCGGCCGGAGGAGACCATTCTTCATCTGGACGGAGTGCCTATGTACGGGGAGGAACAGGCGTTTAAGGGAATGCTGTTTCTTCTGCAGGATGTCACTGCAATCCGCCGGCTTGAGAATATGCGCAGCGAATTTGTGGCAAATGTATCCCATGAGCTGAAAACGCCGGTGGCAGCTGTCAAGGGATTTTCCGAGACGCTGCTCGGGGGTGGTGTGAAGGATGAAGAAACGGCCAGATCCTTCCTGCAAATCATATACGATGAAAGCGAGCGACTGAACCGTTTAATCAGCGATATTCTGGATTTGTCCAAAATTGAATCCAAACGCTCACCGATGGATTATGCGCCTGTTCATTTAGCTTCTTTTTGCGGGTCTATCATCGATGCGATGGCTACAGTCGCCGAGAAAAAACGGATTACGCTTCATGCCGATATTCCGGAAGAGCTCTTTGTGGAGGCGGATGAGGATAAGCTGCGCCAGATTCTCATTAATCTGTTATCCAATGCAGTAAGCTATACACAAGATGGCGGGAAAGTAGATCTAACCGTTCAGGACCTCCAGGACACTGAGGGTTCCGAAAAGGTTGTTATCAAAGTGTCTGACACAGGAATTGGCATACCGAAAAAAGACCAGCCGCGTATTTTTGAACGGTTCTACAGGGTCGATAAAGGGAGGTCGCGAAGCTCAGGCGGCACCGGACTCGGACTTTCGATAGTTAAGCATCTGGTTGATCAGCATCGTGGAGAAATATCCGTGGATAGTGAACTTGGCATCGGAACCACATTTACGGTTGAATTGCCGATGCTGCAGGAATAAGATTAACAAGGGCCGTTAAACTTGCGATTACAAATTCATAACTTTTTAAAAAAGGTGCCTTACTGCCTGCTCATGTTTACACAGGGTTAACATTTGGGTGTTACGATGGGCTTGTCAGTATCCGAAACCATTGTTTTTTGTAGAACGGGGGTATTTATTAAATGACACAGCGATTGCTGGTTATTGAAGATGAACCGACCCTGGCCAGATTGCTATCCTATAATCTGACGCAGGAAGGTTATGAAGTCACCATTGAGGATCACGGAACATCCGGATTTGAGCGTGTTGTACAGGAGCCATTTGACTTGATCGTACTGGATTTGATGCTGCCGGGAATGAATGGATTTGATATTCTGGGTAAGCTGAGAGCGAAAGCCATCGCGACTCCGGTCATCATTTTGACTGCGAAAAATGCGGAAGAAGAAGTCGTACAAGGTCTCAAGCTGGGTGCGGACGACTATATCACCAAGCCCTTTGGCGTATCTGAGCTGCTCGCCCGTGTAGGCACGGTACTGCGGCGCGTCTCGGGAGCGAAGGAAGAAGAGGTTCCTGAAACCTCGGATTCTGCAATTCGGCTTGGACAGCTGGAGATCTATCCGGAAAAGTACGAGGTCATGCTAGGCAGCACCAGCATCAGTTTAAGACCGAAGGAATTCGAAGTACTGCTTTACCTTGCACGCAAGCCGGGAGTGGTATTGACCAGAGATGATCTGATGAATGCCGTTTGGGGTTTTGATTATATTGGAGGCCAGCGGACGGTGGATGTCCATGTCAGCTCGCTCCGTAAAAAGCTCGAGCTTGATCCGGAATCTGTGCATATTGATTCCATACGCGGTGTGGGATATAAACTGGTTATTAATAAAAAAAGAAGCTCTCATCCCCAGGAATCATGATGAGAGCTTCTTTTTTTTACAAACCATTTACCCCAGCCGAATCCACCCTTAATAATTCAGCGTTATGATGCGGCTAAAGAGGAGTTCTGAGGGGGAGTCAATCTTGAGCATTCTGCAAGCTGAGAACAGAACCAACATCAATGAACAAAAGCAATCAACCGTAATGAACTTGATCACAGACCCCATACGGAAGGAAACAGCAGTGCCAGCTGCCCACGCGCCGTCAGAGAGGGGGTTTTCTGCCGCCGGGAGCTGCCGAGCCGTGCCTGCATTAACTCCGCAAGTCACCTGCAGGGAAGCACTAGGTATACTGAAGGAGCAGCCTCATATTCCATGCCTGGTCGTTTGTGGTGAAGATATGCATCCGGAAGGATTGGTGATGAAAGATGCATTTTACCGGAGATTGACGGGCCGTTTTGCCGCGGATTTATATTTTGACCGTTCTGTGGAGAAATTCGCTGAAGAGGATATTCTGATTGTGGAGATCGGTGAAGATCCGGCATATATGATTCAGCGCGCACTGGAAAGACCTGAAGCCCGGTTTTATGATTGCGTGATTGTGACGGAGGAGGGCCGGTTCGCTGGTGTCCTAACTGTTCAGGATTTATTAATGATGTCGGGACTGCTGCAGACCGAGGCGGAGGAGCAGCGCAAGCACACCATTTCGGAGAACTACTTCCATGTGAGCGGCATGGAGCAGTCGCTGGGTAAAGTTGCGGAAGCGGCCAGCCTTACGCTTGAGGAGTGCCTCCGTATGAAGGAATGGACGACGGAGGGAAGGCTGAAGCTGGATGAAGCAGGCCAATCCTATGCGGAAGCCGTTATACATATGAACCGGAATCAAAAGCAGGTATCTGAGCTGATCGAGGATGCAGGTAAGATATCCTCTCTTACCCAGGGTATTGCTGAGCTTGCGGATCGAAGCGGCCTGCTTGCCATCAATGCCTCCATTGAGGCTGCTCATGCAGGCAGCCAGGGCAGAGGGTTTCAGATTGTTGCGGCCGAGGTAAGATCACTCGCAGCGCAGACCCGGCGGCTGGCTGCGGATATTTCCGGACTGTTGGAGCGCATCAGCCAATCGGCCACAGAGACCGGATCATTAACGGCTTCGGGAGTCCGGCAGATCCAGACAGGAGCAGCGCAGCTGACCGAAGGGAGCCGTATGTTTGGCGAGCTGGAGCAAGCCGTCGGGCATGTGGAAAAGACCGGCCGATCGGTACATCAAATGGCCAGAGATACCGCCAAACAAGCGCTTGGTGTGAAGGTGGAGTTGGAGCGCACGCTAACATAAAGGAAGTAAAAGGAAGAGAAGAAGCTCACATTTTACACAGAGTTTACAATTGTGGCACACAGCTTTTACATAGAGGTTATACAATCAATAGAGTCACAGGTCCAGCACTATTGACGAGAGAACAAAGGGATGTCCCATTGAACGATAAGGAGACCTGATTAGGAAATGGAAAAAATCATCGAAATCGAAGACTTGAACCTATACTATGAACAGTTCCATGCCTTGAAAAATATAAATCTGGATATTCCTGAAAAGACGATTACAGCCTTTATCGGCCCATCTGGCTGCGGAAAATCCACACTACTGCGTACGTTGAATCGAATGAATGATATGATTACCGGCACTCGGATCGAAGGGTCCGTCAAAATTGGCGGCTCAGGTATCTACGGTAAGGATATATACGTGGAGGAGCTTCGCAAGCGTGTCGGGATGGTGTTCCAGCAGCCAAACCCGTTTCCGAAATCCATCTATGACAATATTGCCTATGGTCCGCGTCTTCACGGCGTCCGCAATAAAAAAACGTTGGATGAGATTGTCGAAGAGAGCTTGCGTCAAGCAGCGCTCTGGGAAGAAGTCAAAGACTATCAGAAGCGTTCTGCGCTTAGCTTGTCCGGGGGGCAGCAGCAGCGCCTCTGCATCGCACGAGCACTTGCGGTAGAACCGGATATTCTTCTGATGGATGAAGCCACTTCAGCACTCGATCCAATATCCACGCTTAAGATCGAGGAGCTGGTGCAGGAGCTGAAGGAGAAATACACGATCGTTATGGTTACGCATAACATGCATCAGGCTGCCCGTGTTTCCGGCCGCACGGTGTTCTTCCTTAATGGGGAGGTCGTCGAAGCGGATGAGACCAACGCTCTGTTCAGTAATCCGCGTGACTCCAGAACAGAGGATTATATCTCCGGTCGTTTCGGCTGATAGATGAAGAAACAATACATTTTATAGGGGGAAACATCAGCCATGATTCGGAGAAAAGAATTGGATCAGGATCTGGAGCAGCTTCGCTCGCTGCTTGTTAAAATGGGAGAGCATGTGGTTGAAGCGCTCGATGGCGCGGTCATAAGCCTGAAAACACAGGATTGTGTCAAAGCGCAGGAAATCGTGCAGGCAGATGCTCAGCTCAATCTAATGGAAGAAGAAATTATGGACATCGGTTCGCGGCTCATTGTCACCCAGCAGCCCGTTGCCAAGGATCTTCGCAGAATACTCGTTGCATTTAAAATATCCAGTGATCTGGAACGTATGGGCGATCTGGCATTGGATGTGGCCAAAGTGACATTGCGTTTGCAAGGGGAGAAGCTGATTAAACCGCTGATTGATATCCCGCAAATGGCCAACATTGTTAAAGTCATGATCGAAGAGGCAATTACTTCTTATTTGGATGAAAATACGGATCTTGCTTATAAAATGGCCCAGGACGATGATCAGGTTGATCATCTGTACAGCCAGATTTTAACGGAATTATACGGTCATATGAGATCCAATCCCGATTCGATGCCGCAAGCGTTACTCCTTACGCTGGTCGGACGTTATATTGAACGGATCGCCGATCATGCGACCAATATTGGGGAAAGCGCCGTGTACCTGGTAACGGGAAAGCGCCCCGACTTAAACCGGTAAATCCGGTATTTGAATAGTTGAAGTATCATGAAGACATCGGAATCATTCTTTCCGGTGTTTTTGTGTTTTAGGAACTGTAATGAAAAAGCAGATGCGTTGCCTGATTTTTTTCTAGAATGAAGGGTCATGTGTTAAGATATTAAAAGGTATAACATCGATTGAAAGTTTTCATGAATGAAGGAAGTTTAAAAAGGGAAGGTGCTATATGAGCAAACTGATTCTTATTGATGGAAACAGTATCATTTACCGGGCATTTTTTGCGATGCCCCCATTAACGAACACCAAGGGACTGCACACGAATGCCGTGTACGGGTTTACAAATATGCTTTTGCGACTTATTGAGGATCATAAACCTACACATATGATGGTTGCTTTTGACGCCGGGAAAATTACGTTCCGCCATGAAGGCTACCAGGAATACAAGGGTGGCCGTGAAAAGACTCCGCCGGAGCTGTCTGAGCAGTTTCCGCTGCTGAAAGAGCTGCTGCAGGGATTTGGCATTTCGCAGTTTGAGCTGAGCGGATACGAAGCGGATGATATTATCGGTACGGTATCAAGAATTGCGGAGGAAGCAGGGCATGAGATTCTCGTTGTAACCGGGGACAAGGATATGCTGCAGCTAGCTTCGAATCATGTTCAGGTTGGACTTACGCGTAAAGGCGTTACGGAGATTGAGACCTATGCACCGGAACAGATCGAAGAAAGATACGGCCTGACACCGCTGCAGATCATAGACCTAAAAGGGCTTATGGGCGATGCCTCTGACAACATCCCGGGTATTCCGGGAGTTGGTGAGAAGACTGCGCTTAAGCTGCTTCATCAGTTTGGTTCGGTCGAGGAAGTGCTGGCTAATACCGGTGAACTCAAAGGTAAAATGAAAGAAAAAATTGAAACCCATGCGGACGACGCCGTGATGAGTAAGAAACTGGCGACAATCTACCGGGAAGTTCCGCTGGACAAGTCCTTTGACGACATGAATTTTGATGGCTTGAAGGAGGATACAGCAGGTCCTGCGCTCGCAAAGCTGGAGTTCAAATCTCTACTGGAACGCTTGTCCTTCAAGGCAGACGGCGGCAGTAGTGATCAACCGGTACAGGAGCAGGCTCCTGCGAAGGAGATTAAGGTTCAAGTCATGGATATGGATCATATCCGTGTATTGGTTGATGCGCTGGATACGATAGAAGTCATGCATGTGGAAACGAACGGGGAGAATCCGCACCGCGCCGAGGTGATCGGTACGATCTTCTCCTCTCCAGAGGAGCACTATTATGTTCCGTTCGAGCTGCTGAAGGCTGAAGCGGCGGAACCGCTGCGGAAATGGCTCGGAGATCAGGATATTCCAAAGCGCGGTTATGATCTGCACCGTACAGATTTGGCGCTGCATTGGCAGGGCATTGCGTTTGCGGGTGCATCGTTTGATGTTCAGTTAGCAGCATATTTGCTGGATCCGACGGATTCCAATCAGAATATCCACGCTCTTGCTCACAAGCATGGACTGCAATTGCTGGCTGCCGATGAGGATGTCTTTGGCAAGGGTGCAAAATACAAGGTGCCTGAAGCGGACGTGCTAAGCAAGCATTTGGCTGCCAAGGGCGCTGCCATTCTGGATCTGATCCCACTGCAGGAAAGAGAGCTGGAAGGCAATGAAATGGCTTCGCTCTTTCATGACTTAGAGATGCCATTGTCACGTATCCTGGCGGATATGGAGAAGCAAGGGATATCCGTAAACAAGAATGACCTGACGGATCTGGGCAAGGAATTTGAATCCCAAATCAAAACCTTGGTTGAAGAGATTTATGAGATTGCCGGAACGGAGTTTAATCTGAACTCCCCTAAACAGCTTGGAGAGATCCTGTTCGTAAAGCTGGGTCTGCCTGTCGTCAAAAAGACGAAGACCGGTTATTCCACAGATGCCGAAGTACTGGAAAAACTTGCGCCCTATCATGATATTGTGCGCCTGATTCTGCAGTACCGGACGATTGCGAAGCTTCAATCGACATACGTCGAAGGTCTGCTGAAGGAGATTTCTTCGGAAACAGGCAAAGTGCATACGTACTATCGCCAGACGATTGCTGCCACCGGACGCCTGAGCAGTCAATTCCCTAACCTGCAGAATATTCCGATACGTCTTGAGGAAGGCCGCAAAATCCGTAAGGTATTCGTGCCATCCGAGCCGGGCTGGTATATCCTCGCAGCCGATTATTCGCAGATCGAGCTGCGCGTGCTTGCACATATTTCTGATGATACGGGTCTTAAGGAAGCATTCCTGCATGATATGGATATCCATACGAAGACGGCTATGGATGTATTTGGTGTTCAAGCCGAGGAAGTGGATTCGAACATGCGCCGTTCGGCCAAGGCCGTCAATTTCGGTATCGTCTATGGTATCAGTGATTACGGATTGTCCCAGAACCTGAACATTACCCGGAAGGAAGCCGCACGCTTTATCGACCAGTACTTTGATGCGTTCGGCGGGGTGCGCCGCTATATGGACGACATCGTAAAAGACGCGAAGCGGGACGGCTATGTGACTACGCTGCTGGAACGAAGACGTTATTTACCAGAAATTAATGCCAGCAATTTTAATCTCCGCTCCTTCGCTGAACGTACCGCGATGAATACACCGATCCAGGGCACCGCGGCGGATATTATTAAACTCGCTATGGTTCATATGGATGCTGCACTCGCAGAGCAGAAGCTGAAGAGCCGCATGCTGCTCCAGGTGCATGACGAACTTGTATTCGAGGTGCCAGCGGATGAGCTGGAGCTGATGAAAAAGCTTGTGCCTGAAACGATGGAAAAGGCGCTGGCCTTGTCTGTGCCGCTGAAAGCGGATGTCAGCTATGGAATGAATTGGTACGAAGCGAAATAATGCCCCATAGAGCACTAACTTCCGTTATAATGGGGATGAGGTGAAGTCATCATGCCGGAATTACCGGAAGTCGAGACAGTCAAAAGAACATTAAACCAATTGGTTAAAGGTAAAGTCATTGACCATGTTACCGTAAATTTGGCGCGGATTATTCAGCGCCCTGACGATATAGATCAGTTTGCTTTTATGCTTGCAGGACATACCATTCAAAATGTGGAGCGCCGTGGTAAATTTTTGCGTATTCTGCTGGACGATTTGGTCCTGGTTTCACATCTGCGGATGGAAGGACGTTATGGTTTATACGAAAGCTCCGAGCCAGTGGAGAAGCATACGCATGTTATTTTCCATTTTAACGATGGAACCGAGCTAAGGTACAAGGATGTGCGCCAATTCGGTACGATGCATCTGTTCAATCCTGGGGAGGAGTTTACCGTTCCTCCGTTGTCAAAACTGGGAATTGAGCCGTTGGATCCCGAGTTTACCGTCGAGAAGTTCAAAGCAGTCTTGGCGGGCAAGACAACGAAAATCAAAGCGGTATTGTTAAACCAGGCATATGTGGTCGGCATCGGGAATATTTATGTGGATGAGTCTCTTTTCAGAGCCGGCATTCATCCCGAGCAGCTGGCAAACACGCTTACGGACGAGCAGTACCGTAAATTGCATCAGGCTGTGGTAGCGACCTTGGCGGAATCGGTTGAAGTCGGAGGTTCTTCCGTTAAGTCCTATGTCAATGGACAAGGTGAGATGGGAATGTTCCAGCATCAGCTCAAGATTTATGGACGTCAAAACCAACCTTGTCAGACCTGTGGAACGATCATCGAAAAATCCGTTGTCGGCGGCCGGGGAACTCATTACTGTCCGGTATGCCAGTCGATAAAGTAATTGAACCACATCTTAAAAGTAAATTAAAGCATGGGCGTGCACCCCTTGTTTGTCCCTCCCATATACTAAGATTGAATTGAACTTCAGGGAATCGGAACGTCAAGGGCCTCTCTTTCCAAACAGGCTCGGACTGGACCGTTTCATCAAGGGGAGGGAAACCAGGGGTGCTCAGTCATGTCTTTACACTGCTCCTGCTTGCATTTGCTTTAAGCTTAGACAGTTTTGGTGTCGGGATTACATATGGACTCAGGCAGATGAAGATCTCACCATTGTCCGTAGTGATCATTTCATTATGTTCCGGTGTCATCATTTATATATCGATGCAGGTGGGCGTGCTTTTGGCCAGGGTGGTATCACCTGATGCCGCATCCATCGTCGGAGCTGTCATATTGATTATTATGGGTTCCTGGTCTTTGATTCAGCTTCTGATTCAGAAAGAAAAGAGCCGTGAGGATAAAGATGCCGTAACGATCAAGGCTGCACAGATTCCAGCAGTCTTAGTGAAGGAGACTGAGCAAACCGTATTTTCACTGGAAATACGCAAGCTTGGACTTGTGATCCGCATTCTGCGGACGCCGTCATCAGCCGATATTGACAAATCTGGAAGTATTTCGGGTTTTGAAGCGATGTGGCTCGGGATTGCACTCTCATTGGATGCATTCGGAGCGGGCCTCGGGGCTGCACTGCTCGGATTCTCACCTATCTGGACGGCCCTTGTCATCGCGCTGTTCAGCGGTACTTTTTTAGTGATCGGCATGAAGACCGGCTTCCGGTTTGCGTCCAGATCATGGATGCGGCATTTTACGGCTCTTCCGGCGTTATTATTAATAGCCATGGGAATAATAAAGCTGTTATGAGGTGAGTTTAGCGCATGAATATCGGGTTAACCGGAGGTATAGCGACTGGAAAAAGCATCGTATCCGCTCTCTTGATAAACAAGGGAGCCCTGCTTGTTGATGCTGATGTAATCGCCCGGGAGGTTATGCTCCCGGGTCATCCCGTTTTGACGGCCGTTGCCGATCATTTTGGACAAGCTGTGCTTCTTGCGGATGGTACTTTAGACAGAAAAAAACTGGGGGATATTGTTTTCCATGATCCTTCCCAGCGTCAAGCTTTAAATGATATTACGCATCCGGCGATCCGCAGTGAAATCCGTAAGCAGATGGAGTCTCTGGAACGGGAGCACCCGAACCGGCTTGTGGTTGTGGATATTCCCTTATTGTTTGAATCGGGACTTGAGCATATGTTTGAACGTGTCATGGTGGTATATGCCCCGCGGGTCATTCAACTGGAGCGCTTAATGCAGCGCAATCAATTGAGCAAAGATGAGGCTTCAGCACGGATCGGGTCGCAGATGGATATTGAAGAAAAGAAGATGAAGGCCGATATTGTGATTGATAACAGCGGAGATGCTGAACTAACGGAGCGTCAAATTGATGATTTCTGGATTCAGTCAGGATACGCATGAAGTACTTACAATTTTTACGCAAAAAGAGAGTTCTTCTCGTACTGTTTCTCGGTTTTGTCGTTGTCCTCTTCTTCAGCACCAACTGGATGTCCTGGTTTTATCCCATTTATTATAAGGAAAATATCAGAGAGCAATCCGAGCGTTATAATGTAGATCCTTTTTTGATTGCATCCATCATCCGGGTGGAGTCCAACTACAAGCTAGGTAAAGAATCGAAAAAGGGAGCACTTGGTCTCATGCAGCTTATGCCGGATACAGCCCAATGGGCAATGGAACAGGCTAGGATTCCGGAAGTTACGATGGATCACATCAAGCATAAGCCGGAGTCCAGCATCGAAATCGGGACCTGGTACCTGAATAACCTGACTAACCAGTTCAAAGGAAACCGGATTGCGGTTATTGCGGCTTATAATGCGGGGCCTGGTAAAGTAGACGGATGGCTTAAAAAGGGAGTCTGGGATGGGACTCTGGAATCCGTGAAGAACATTCCGATCGGGGAGACGAGGCACTACATACAACGGGTAGTTTATTATTATAATCAATATACACGTATTTACAGCGATTTCTGAGTAGACAAGCAAAGAAGTATTGAAGCGGCTTTTGGGCCGCCTCAATACTTCCTTGAATACAGATGTATTATTTGAATTGACCAGCCAGTTGTTGTTCAGCCAGGGTTACAAGACGTTTTGTGATGTATCCCCCGATCGAACCGTTCTCATAGGAAGTCATGTTACCTTGGTATCCGTCTTGAGGAATACTGATACCCAGCTCTTGGGCAACTTCATATTTCATTTGGTTGAGGGCTGCGGTAGCTTTAGTTACTACCAGGTTGTTAGAACTGTTGTTTTGAGCCATTGATGTTCACCTCCTCGCTGTTGGTAAAAGTATTATGTCTCAAAATTTGAATCTTCATAACTTTTTTTATATATTTTTGATTGGAAATATAAGTTATTTCCCGTGCGGCCTTATAGGAGGCGGCTTTACCGTCTTTTAAGTGTGATTAAGCCGGAATGTAAATACCATTGTGAATGATAAAGGAAGTGAGTTTGCATGAAATGCCCGTACTGTGATTATGCAGGCACCAAGGTGCTGGATTCCCGTCCGGCCAATGATAATAAATCGATTCGCCGCAGACGCGAATGCGAGAAATGCAGCAGGCGCTTTACGACGTTTGAAATGGTGGAGGAAACGCCGTTGATCGTCATCAAGAAGGACGGAAGCCGTGAGGAATTCAGCCGGGATAAAATTCTGCGCGGTCTCATCCGTGCCTGTGAGAAGCGTCCTGTTTCCGTGGAACAGCTGGAAGCCATCGTCTCAGAGGTAGAGAAGGCGCTGCGGAATACAGCCGTAGCGGAAGTGGAAAGCCGCCAGATCGGCGAACTGGTTATGGAGCAGCTATATCCCGTGGACGAAGTGGCTTACGTGCGCTTCGCATCCGTGTACCGGCAATTCAAGGATATCAATATGTTCATGAAAGAGCTCAAAGGATTATTGTCCAAAAATACAATGCCTGATTCAGGTGATTAATCTCGGTGCCAAAGTGTTAGTGTTGATGTAAGATAGGGGTGAAAAAGGACTTTCAACTGGTTGTTCATACGGAACAATTTCAGTAACTGTCCTTTTTTTGTAGTTAGCGATGGGAAATAGAACAAATAGGAGAAACCAAGACAGCATTGCCATGAAGGAAATAGCAGATTTAACGACTCTATGAAAGGATCTGGCGGTTCGTTTTCGTCTGTAAGGGATACGTTTGATGAAATCGGTGATCTATTAAGCCGTGCATGTCAAACCATCAGCCTCTATTGGGAAAACTACCAAACACAGGGACTTCTCAGCCTAAAGACGGATCATTCCCCGGACAACCGACAAAACTTACAGAGGAGCAGCATCGCCAGGTTAGCCACGATGCTAAAGCAGCAACAACCGGCTGAAGCTCGGTACACCTGAAACACTTCCGGCGGTAGCGGAGTGGATTAAGCAGGCCCAAACTTTATTCAAAAGGAACACCTTCGCACAACTTAAGAAGGAGGTGGAGGACGAAAAGATCGATTATTTTCTCATTGAAGATGTATCGATGATTCGCTCCAGTCAAGTGCTGCAATACAACCTCGTGGCAGACAACGCAAAGTGCCAACATATGGCAAGCACGAAGGAGCCAAGTTGTATGGTGCGATTAACTATGAAGCCGGGCAAGTGCATCACCAGGGAGAGGGAAAGGCCGATGTGGTTTACAAGTCTATTTTGAATAATTCTATAAGATTAAGCTTCATGTAAGCCAATTTATGAAGCGAATCAATAAGCACCTGATAGAAACGATAGATTCCTTGCTTGTCAGGTTATGATGCGTCTTATATAGAAAAGTGTTGCGTAAGCGTGTCTGATATGCTATATTATAGGAGTTCTATTTTTGAAAAAGGACTACATTGTATGGGGCCTTAGCTCAGCTGGGAGAGCGCATCGCTGGCAGCGATGAGGTCAGGGGTTCGATCCCCCTAGGCTCCACCAAGAAATATGGACTCTTAGCTCAGTTGGTAGAGCAGTTGACTCTTAATCAATTGGTCCAGGGTTCGAATCCCTGAGAGTCCATCAGTGTTTATAAAATGGCGCTGTCTCATAAGTGGATTTCCCACGACAGAGACAGCTCCGTTTTATTTTGGGATCCAAAAAAAGGAGCAATTCTCCCGTTATTGGAGAATCGCTCCTTTGCGTTTTTGCTCTACTCCGGCTTGCTTCAGCATATTATGGGCAAGCGAAAGCCATCCGACCTCCAGCGTCACTTTCTTCATGCCGCGAAGCAGAAACCGCCGGAAGCCCCGGTTGTTTTTCAGTTGGCCAAACACACTCTCCGGCTCAATCATTCGCCGTACGGCCAGGGCATAGCCTTCCTCACTTCGGAGGAGTTCCCGGGCCTGACTTTGGTATCGCAGCCTTTCCAGACTTACCGCTACTGTGCACCGATCTTTCAGCGGGCAGCCTTCACAGCTTTGACTTCGGTAATGACGCCTGCGAATCTCATATCCACTTTCTAGCGTTTCCTTGCTTTCTCTGTGGAAATGCAGTGTTTGCGCGGCGGGGCACGTCCAGTTATCCTCGGCTACGTTGTACGTCCAATTCTCGATTTTACTCACATCTGCTTTCCACGCTTTGCTCTTTTCTTTATGGTAACTGCCGTATTTAACGACTGCTGTGATCTCTTCCTTTTCCAGATAGGCATAGTTCTCTTCACTTCCATAGCCTGCATCTGCAATGATTGTCTGTGGATGTTGCCCCAAGATCCGCCGTGCTATTTTCAGATGAGACTCTAAACAACGGGTATCCGTGGGTCTTTGGTGGACACTGTAGGCTAAAATGAACTGATTTTCCGTGCCAATCTGCACATTGTATCCCGGTTTTAACTGTCCATTTCGCATGTGGTCTTCTTTCATCCGCATGAAGGTGGCGTCCGTATCGGTTTTGCTGAAGCTGTTTCGATTTCCAAGCAACTTTTGGTAATGTTCGTACTTCACAAGTCTTGGAAGCAAGTCCTTCCGAAGCTTCCGAACGGCTTTCTTTAAGGGGTTATCCTTGGGATGTTTCAGCAGCTGAGCTTCCAGTTGCTGCGTGACTTGTTCGAGCTTGCTGCTATCCAACTCGGAAGCCTCACCGAGTTCGGTCAGGTCTTTGCCGTGATGCTCGCGCTCTTCCTGATGCTCTGCGGCTTCGATGGTGGAGAAAAGTGCATGTACATTCTCTTGCAGTTTGGTCTTGTGTTTGCTGACCGCTTTACCCCAGACGAAGGTGTAACGATTGGCATTGGCCTCAATCTTGGTACCATCTACGAAATAATGTTCCAAGGAGATGTACTTTTCATCTGCAAGAAATTGAAGTACGGCGGAGAACACGGTTTCGAGGACGTCTTTCATCCGCTCAGAACGGAAGCGGTTAAGCGTGCGGAAATCCGGACGTTGCCGTCCGGCTAGCCACATAAAGGGGATGTGTTCCCGGATGGCTTTGGCGATTTGTCTTGAGGAATAGATGCGCTGTGTGTAGGTGTAGATGATGACTTTGGTGAGCATTTTGGGATGGTAACTGTCACGGCCGCCGCCGGGATAGGCAGCGTCAAAAATGGCGTCGTCCAATCGATTGACGGCAGCATTCACGACACGAACGAGGTGGTTTTCTGGAATATCTTCTTCCAGATCCATTGGCAAACAAAGTTGGTCCATGGTATATTGAATGTACAAAGAAACCTCTCCTTTGAAATGGTTGGTCACACTTCCATTTTACCAAAAGAAAGGTTTCTTTTTTTGTTTTTTTAAGATTGAAGATCCATTCCCCGCATAAACAGCGGAGAGGACGGACGGATTGTGGAAAAGCGGCAGCGGTCGCCTTGGTCTCCGGATTTTCACCGCTAAGGGGAATGAAAAAAATCTGGAGAGCACAGCGATTGGAACAATGGTCCGTTCGCGCAGCGTCCACCCAAAAAGTCTAAGTATATCCTACGTAAAAGACAAGGCTGTCCCAAGCAGCCATTTCATGGCTTTTGGGACAGCCCCATTTTTTCTGTTTTTCTAACATGCGAATAACGCCAAGGGACTCCAGCTTAAATGCATACTGTTTTTTAGAGCTATGGCAGTCTAATCGTGCGAACATCTGTAGACGCTGTGGTTGTGTGCGCTTACACTGATTTCTACAATGGATATATCGAAGAGAAAGGTGTGAGCAATCTTCATGAGTTTATCAACTTTGCCGCGGACGAGTAAGAAGCTTATCATCAAGGTAAGATCACAATAGCAGCTCCTGATCAGGTCCGTGCTTTTTATGGTCCTGCTTATTATTTTTATATATATCCCGTTGTGGGGGGTGGCTGATTGCTTTTCAGAAATATTTTTCCGGCAAAGGGATCTGGAACAGCCCCTGGGTCGGTTTTGATATCTTTGTCAGCTTGTTTCACGATGAGCGGTTTTTCCTCGTATTACGCAATACGCTTGTCATGAGCGGACTAAGCCTGGTCACGGGGTTCGTCGGAGCGATCCAGCTTGCCTTGTTGCTGAATTAGGTACGACATTCCTTCTTCAAGTGTACCATTCAGACGGTCACGTATATTCACCATTTTATTTCGATGGTTGTCATCGCGAAGATCGTGCTTACGTTTCTGGCGCCGAAAGGCCTTATCAATGCGCTGTTGATCAAGCTGGGCATTTTGAACGAATCTGTCTTCATAATGGGGAATGGCGAACTGTTCTGGTTCATCAATACGTTGGTTGGTCTGTGGAAAGAGCTTGAATGGAGCACCATTATCTATCTGGCTGTCTTGGCAGGAATTAACCCGGATCTCTATGAAGCCGCCGACGTGGGTGGAGCGGGACGATTCCAGAAAATGTGGAACATCTCCATTCCGAGTCTGATGCCGACGTCGACTATTCTATTGATTTTGTCGATGGGTAATATCATCAATGTTGGTTACGAGTCACAGTTCCTGCTGGGAAATCCGCTTAACTTGGATTATTCGGAATCCTGGATTTGTACGCTTTGAATCTGTCGTTCGGTTCCGATGAATATTCGGTTGGGATTGCGCTAGGCATTTTCAAATTGATCGTCGGTTTGCTGATTGTCATTCCAGTCAATTTCATCGCCAAGAAATCGAGCAGTATTCGCTAATTCTAAATGTCATGGAGGGGGAGGCTGCAATGAAAATTCGACTTCGGTTTCGGGATATTAGCTTTGATATCGTTAACTACATCTTACTCGCGTTATTAGGCTTTATTACCTTGTATCCTTTTATTAATCTACTTGCTGTATCCTTGAACGATCCGCTTGATACGGATCGGGGTTTCCGCCGTAAGATCGCGTTCAGATATTCCGATCATCGCCGTAAGCAGATTCGATGAATTTGCGTATTTGAAGCAATGTTTGAAGTACGGGGTGAAGGATCATTTGCTGAAACCCGTGAATGAGGAAGATGTCATCCGTTTATTGTCTCACATTGCCGATGATCTTCAATTTTGCGATAAACTGGAGATAAGGATGCAAATGGGCATAGCGGCGTTCAAGGATCAAATCTTTAATTTCTGGGTGCAAGGCCGGAATGAACAGGTTACAGAGCATCTTCGCATGCTGAATATCGAGATGGAAGAGCATGATTCCTATTGCTGCATACTTGTGGAATTGGACTTTCATGAACACGCCGATACGCAAATGGCCGATGAGGATGTCGAGACCACTCGGTTTGCCGTAAGGAATATCATGAAGGAGATACTGGATGACCACGGCGTTCTCTTTGAAATATCGAGAGAGCGATACGGAATCCTGATGTACAGCGATCCCGCGCTTTTGAATTTCAAACGATTCGTCCGGATTCGGGACTGAGATTCAAGAATGCGTCCTGCGGTTTGTAAAAGTTTCGTTAACTATTGGAATCGGAGACATTCTTTTTATTCGGTACAATTGGCGCTGGATCGCAAGTTTTTGCTTGGGACGCCTCCGATTATTTTGCGACACCGATGTACCAGCGGATTTGAATCCTCGCGAGATCATGACGATCCGCGACGCGAAGCGGCAATTCGAGGAAATGATCAGGTAGGAGAAACTGCCGCAAATCGTTTCGCTGCTGGACTACCAAATGGAATATTTTATTTCCCAATTGGCTCCGAAATCGGTCGTCCAGATCGTGGTTCTCGACTTATTCTCCAGCATATAGCACGAACGCGCGAGCACATAAGACGATGCTTTGCGACTGCCTTCGGATGAATATACCCGAATCTTTCGCGCCTCGACCATCCGGGAACTGTTTCGCTATGCCAAGGAGAAATGCCTGGACATCATCAAGCGGATAGAACAAAGCGAGGAGCCGCCCTCTTCGAACGCGATTGAAGCAGATAGCCAAGAAGAATTATGTGAGTAACATCAGTCTCAAAAATATTGCGGAGCAAATATTCATGAATCCGGTCTACCTGAGCCATTTATTCAAAACGATGGAAGGCGTCTCCTTCAACGATTACTTGCTGAATGTACGGCTGGAGGAGGCGAAGCAGCAATTAATTGTATACGGATGAAAAAATATACCAGATTGCCAATGACGTCGGCTATCTCCAATTGCTATTGCAACCGAACGTGAGATCGTTCTATTCTTAATAGATGCGGGAAGCTTTAGCAACAAACAGAGCCTTATGGGAAGAACCGGAAGGAAGGTCAAGTTACATATGAAGAAAAAAAGCATTAAGCATACCATGATTCTATCCTTTTTGCTTGTACTATGTTTGCCTACGGCGCTGATCAGCATAATGTCCTACCGGATATCGGTCCAGTTGCTTGAGGAAAAAGTAAGCGATTCCTTTTTGGCCAACCTGACGTTCATCGGTGATAATATCGAAAAAGAGCTGGAGCAATGGGAGCAGATCTCCAAATATATCAATGCCAATCCGGTCATCCGGAACGTGCTGATGCGCTCTTACAGCAATGATCTGGACTTTTACTACGACATGAAGAAGGTCGATGAGCAGCTCGAAACCTACTCGATCAACACGAATATTTTCGCCTATGTCTCTTCCATGGTCATCGTCGGGAACAACGGAAGGAATCTGTTGTACGGCGAGGATGCCAACAGCCTGGACATCGGGCGGATCAAGCAGCAGGAGTGGTTCAGCGAAGTGAATCGAATGAACGGGAGGGTCATGTGGCTGGGAATTCATAAAAACATTGCCAACTACCGGGTGCAAAATGAAAGCGTCATTGCGCTGGGCCGGGCCATCAAAGGGGAGAAGAACAACCAAATCATCGGCACGCTCTATTTAACCTTCCGGGAATCGTATTTTACCGGATTACTGAAAAATATCGAACTAACCGAGGGTGGCAGATTGTATATCGTCGACAACAGGGATCATGTCGTCTTCGATTCAGAAATGAAGCTCTTGAACGAGGCATTTCCGGGGATGAATCCGACGAAGGATGACCGGCCGAAAGGATACTTTCTGACGAAAGGCCCGGACGGAAAACAGATGCTGATGGCCCATGTGTCGATATCGAAGTATGACTGGAAGGTGGTCGAATCAGTTCCTTATGCATCGCTGACGAACGGAACGAATGACATCTTCGGCAATACCATGGCGATCTTTTTGATTTCGTTCGGCGTGACGTCCGTCATCTGGTATTTCGTATCCTCCCATATTGTGCGCCCGATCCGAAAGCTGACCAACTCGATGAAAAAAGTGCAGGAAGGCGACCTGTCGGTACGGGTGGACATCGAGCGGCTGGATGAAGTCGGGATGATGAACAAGCACTTTAATTTCATGATTATGCGGATTCAGGAATTGTTTCATTCAAACCTGGAGGAGCAGGAAAAGAAGAAAAATGCGGAGTATCGCGCGCTCCAGTCGCAAATCAATCCGCATTTCTTGTACAATACCCTGAATACGATCCGGTGGATGGCCATCATCCAGAAATCTGACAACATACGTGAAGTCGTGGAGGTGCTGGGGCGCCTGTTGAAAAACACGATGAAGCATGAGGGGCCCTTCGTCAGCGTGGAGGAGGAACTGGCCAACCTGAGGGATTACGTCTATATCCAAAAGCTGCGCTATAGCCATAAATTCGATGTCAGGTATGAGGTCCAGCCGGAAGTTCTTCCGCTGCCGTGCGTGAAGTTCATTCTGCAGCCCCTCATCGAAAATGCCATTTTCCATGGGATTGAGCCGAAGGAGGAGGGCGGAGGAATCATTACTGTGTCCATTCGGCGTGCTGGAGACCATATCGTCATCAAAGTGCGGGACAATGGCGTAGGCATCCCTAAAGAAACTCTGAATGAGCTTGACCGGCGCATGGCCGTTCCCCGGAAGAATGGCGGGATCGGCATGTTCAATGTGATGGAAAGACTGAAGCTGACTTACGGAAAAGAGAGCTCGTTTCGAATCCGCAGCGAGGAAAATGAGTTTACCGAAATCGAAATGATGATTCCCGCAGCCGCGCCAGGACAGGGGATCGGAGAAACAAGCGAGGAGATAAAAGATGTATAAAGTCATGATCGTGGACGACGAAATGCTGGCAAGAGTCGGGATCAAGTCGCTGATTCCTTGGGAGGAAAGCGGGTTCGTGGTCGTGAAAGAGGCGGAGAACGGGAAAAAGGCATTCGAATGGATTATGGAGAATCCTGTGGATATCGTCATTACAGATATTAAAATGCCGATCATGAACGGCATCGAGTTGATCCGCCAAGTACGCGAGCGGAAGCCGGGTGTCAAGTTTCTCGTATTGAGCTCTTTCGACGATTTCGAATATGTGCGCGAGGCGCTGAAAAACGGGGCGGAGGATTATTTTATCAAGCTGCAGATGAATCCGGAGCAGCTGCTTGGGCAGCTAGTTAAAGTGGCGGAAAAGCTGGAGCTCGAACAAAAGCAGCAGGAATCCCAATCCGGAACGAACCGGAGCCAGGAACTCGCGCTCATCAGGGAGAAGCTGTTAAAAGATTTGATATACGGTTGGATTCACTCGGAAACGGAATATCGGCAGCGCATGAAAGAGGCGGAGATGGAGCTTCCGGACGGACAGGTCGTTTCGATCATGTTTCAAACCGACGGAATGGAGATTTACGAACGGTACCGCGAAGATGAAATCCATCTGCTCAATTATGCCATTGTGAACATTTTGAATGAAATGACTCATGACCAGCAGGCTTTCCCGGTGTCGGTCCATCCGAAGGAATTCGTCATCCTGTATTTTTGCCGTCCCGGACTCGATCCTGCCCTATTTCTGGAGCAAGCCGGGCACCTGGCGGACGCCATTAAGGCGGCGCTCAAGCAGTACCTGAACTTTACGGTTTCCATGGCGATCAGCGAGCCAGTGTCCTCCTTGCTGGAAGTGAAGCAAAGCTACCGGCAGGCGATGGAAGCGCTTGGGCTCAGCTATGCTTTTCCCGGGGGAAGCACCATCTATTACAGGGAACTCCAAACGCTTGGCGGCAGCACCGAAGCTGCCGATATCGCCAAGGAAATGAGAAAGCTGGGGCATTTTATGAAGAGATACGAGGATAATCAAGTGTACAGGACGCTGGGCAGCATCCGGCAATTGCTGATGAATCTGCACGGCCATTCGCTCGATACCTTCAAAATGTACAGTGCGCCGATCGCTTATCTGTTGTCCTCCAGCCGGGGAGGGGATGATTCCGGATGGATGGATATGCAGCTGAAGCAGATGGACAAGTGGACGGTGAAGAGCGACGCCATCCAGTGGCTGGGGCAGGTGCAGGAGGAGTGGATGGACGGTATGAGCGGGGATACGGACTCCTCGCGGCTCATTCTTTCGGCCAAGCGCTATATCCGGAAAAACTATGCGAGCAGCCTGACCCTGGAAACGGTGGCGGAATACTTGCAGCTGTCGCCTTCCTATTTCAGCAACTTGTTCAAGAAAGAAACGGGGCAGAATTTCATCGACTATGTCACGGGTCTCCGGATCGAGCAATCCAAAATTCTGCTGCGCACGACGGAAATGAAAATCTATGAGGTTGGACATGCGGTCGGATACGAGAACGAGCACTATTTCAGCCGGGTATTTAAAAAAGTCGTCGGGTGCTCGCCCCTTCACTATAAATCGGATACCACGTTATAGCATATAAATGCGAGCATGAATGCCTGCCGTAATTCTGGCCTGCCGGCCCGAGGAAAGACGTAACCTGATCAACCGGTTGCGTTTTTTTTGTGCGCATCAGTCGTGCCGGAGAACCTGCAATCCGGAAATTGTGCATCATTTCTTTAATTCGTGCAAGTTGCTCGTCCGTCCGCCGGGAGAAAAAAATGCTCACTCTCAAATTAAGATATTAGATCTATAAGATGTGCATGTAAAACAGGTGAGGCCAGACTCTATAATGGAAATGTAAAGTGATTTTGATAACGGAGGGGTTAAGGTGACAAGACAAACAAAAAAGTACACCATCGTTCTTTTGATGATGATGCTGCTCCTTAGCGCATGCGGAAGCAAGTCAGATTCCGGCGGCGGGAAAACGGATGAAGCCCAGAATAACGGCAGCGCATCCAAAGAAAGAGTCGTCACAGTATATGAGGATGCCAAACGTGCAGAGAGCGAAGAGATGAAAAAGAAGATCGCGGACTTCACGAAGGAGACCGGCATCAAGGTCGAACTGAATATCGTGCCCGGCGATGGCCTCGAAATTTACAAGAAAATCGACGTCGACATGATTTCCGGCGAAAAGACGGACGTCATTCGTTTGACCAATCCGATCCTGACCGATAAATACGGTTCGAACGGCTGGCTGTACCCGCTGGACGAGCTGATGGCCAAGGAAAACTATGACGCGAATAAAATATACGGAAAGTATCTGCCGAAATTCCAGGACGGCAAGACCTACGTTCTTCCCGACCAGGCAGGTAAATGGGCCGTCTATTACAACAAGAAAATTTTTGATGATGCCGGTGTGCCTTACCCTACGGGCGAGTGGACATGGGACGATTACATCGAAACGGCCAAAAAACTGACGAACCCGGCCAAAGGCATTTACGGCTCATACATGCTGGACTATGACAACTATATGTACATGCTGGCCAGACAGTATGATGTCAGCGGCTATAAAGAAGACGGTACGTCCAATTATGACGACCCTGCCTTCAAGAAGGCGCTGCAATTTTTCGGAGACCTCGGGAATGTTCAAAAGATTCAGCCAAGCTGGCTGGAGTTCAAATCCAAAAAGCTTTCCTGGGACGGCTTCATGTCCGGCGATTACGGCATGCATTTTATCGGCACATGGTATACGAACCAGTTCAAGGATAAGACGACATATCCAAGAGACTGGAAGGTCGGCATTACGCAAATACCGGTTCCTGCGGATGGTAAAGGGAACAACAACTTCGGCATCGTAGCGGGATACGGCATCAACAAAAACGCCGCTCACTTGGATGATGCGTACACCTACGTCAAATGGATGGCCGAGAACAGCTACAAATACAATGGAAACCTGCCGGCCCGCGTCGATCTGAGCGATGAAGACATCAAGGCCCTGTTCCAGAAAACCTCGGATGACTTGAACGGTGAAATTACGGTAGATGAAATGGATAAAGCTTTGATCTCCAACAATCTCGGATTCGTGGACGAGAAAATTATCGGACCGGGATCGACCGAGTACAGCAATATCATTTTGCAGGAAGCGGAGCTGTATCTGGTCGGACAAAAATCGCTGGACGATACGATCAAGTCGATTAAAGAGCGCGCTGACCGCGCGATTAAGGACGCCGCTCAATAAACCAACCTATTTCGAAGGATTCCGAGTGGCAAGCCCCGCCGGAATCCTTCTCAGCTTAAGGAGCCAAAACAATGAAAAGTCATGCAAAGGCATCGAGACGTGGTTTTTTCTCCTCCATTACCCAATGGGGATATCGCGAGAAAGGCGCAGCCTGGGTATTCGTGCTTCCCTTTGTGATCGGTTTTCTCATTTTTAATATCATCCCGATGGCGTATTCGGTCTATATCAGTTTCATGGATTACAACTCGTTCAAAGCGCTGAACAGCATCAAACTCATCGGATTCGACAACTATGTCCGGCTGTTCCATGATCCGATCGCGCTGAACGCATTCGTTAAAAGCTTCATTTACACCTTGTTTTATGTGCCGGGATTGATTCTGCTTTCTTTCTTGGTGGCGACTCTGCTGAACCGGGCGTTCGCGCTGCGGGGTCTGACACGGACGCTGATTCTCATGCCATATGTGGCGAACGTGGTGGCGGTGTCGATCGTCTGGTCGATCCTGCTCGATCCGTTCGGCGGTCCTGTGAATCAACTGCTGACGAAGCTGGGCATGGACCCTCCGCTGTGGCTAAGCGGCGTGAAAACGGCGCTTCCGACGATTGCAGGCATTAATATATGGCAGAGCCTGGCCTTCCAGACGATCGTATTTCTGGCTGCGCTGCAGGGCGTAAACAAAGAGCTGTACGAGGCCGCCGATATCGACGGAGCCAGCCGCTGGAAAAGGCTCTGGTCCATCACGCTGCCGGTGATATCGCCAACGACCTTCTTCCTGGTCATTACGAGCATCATCGGATCGTTCCAAAACTACGCCTCTGTTCGAATGCTGACCAACGGTGGACCGGGCACGTCTTCGCGCGTGATTTCGCTGAATATTTATGAAGAAGCCTTCACCTTGAATCATTACAGTTACGCATCGGCGCAAGCGATTATACTGTTCGCAATTGTTCTGGTCATCACGATTATTCAGTGGAAAGGACAAAAACGATGGGTACATTACTAAGAAAAAGCTTGTTCAACCTGTTCATGCTGCTCCTCGGCGTCATCATGGTCGTTCCCTTTGTGTTCATGATTTCAGCGTCGTTAAAAGCGCCGGGGGAAGTGTTCGTCAACCCGATGCAGATCATTCCGGATAAAATCTACACGCTCAATTACGAGACGATATTTCATCACAAATATTACTTTCATTGGTATTGGAATTCGTTCAGCACGGTCGTTATGACGGTTCTGCTGCGCGGCCTGCTCGTTACGATGGCCGCCTATGCTTTTGCCAGACTCTCATTTCCAGGCAAAAATATCATCTTCCTGTTTCTGCTGAGCGCGATGATGATCCCGCATGACACCACGATCGTGGCCAAGTTCATGCTGTACAAATACATGGGTCTGATTAACACCCACTGGGTCATCATTCTTCCCGCAGCTTTTGACGTGTTCTTCATTTTCCTGCTGCGCCAATTTTTCATGGGCATTCCGAAGGATTTAACGGAATCCGCGCTCATCGACGGCGCCTCGCATTTCGGCATTTACTTCCGGATCATTCTGCCGCTTGCAGTACCTGCGCTGATCACGATGGGGCTCTTCACCTTCATATGGACCTGGAACGACTTTATCAGCCCGTTCATATTTATTAATGACATTAATAAGCAGTTGGTTACAGTAGGCCTGGAATACTTCCAGCTGGAAGCAGGTAAAAACTATGCGCTGCAAATGGCGGGGGCGTGTCTAATTGTGGTCATTCCAATTACGATATTCGCGGTATTGCAGAAGTATTTCGTGCAGGGCATCGCGATGTCGGGAATCAAGGGGTAAGTCGTACCGGATGTTGCTATGTATGCAGAAATGCCGTGGAGCGGAAAGAGATGCAATTGATCGCCAAAAGGCCCGGATCTCGTGCGGTTTATGCACAGTATGCCGCTTTATGTCCGACAATCGTATAACTGCCGGGAGCAAGTAAACCTAAAATTTAACCTCGATACTTTCCTTAATGTAAGTGTATTCAAAGATAATAATAAACGCAAAAAAACGGATCGGAGACGATAACGTTTTTTTGTTGTAATATGTTAATAAACATTTCTGATCAAAGAAAAGAGGACAACATCATGATAACGTCATTTCCGCGGATTAGCCCGAAACTGAAAGGATTCATGCATGGAGCCGATTACAATCCGGACCAGTGGCAGCACTCGCCGGAAATTCTCGAAGAAGACATTCGGTTAATGAAGCTTGCCAAGTGCAACGTGATGGCGGTGGGTATTTTTGCTTGGTCAGCGCTTGAGCCGGAGGAAGGACACTTTACGTTTGGTTGGCTTGATCGGGTTCTGGATCGATTCGCCGAGAACGGAATCTACGCCTGGCTGGCAACCCCGAGCGGAGCGAGGCCCGCATGGATGTCTGTCCGTTACCCCGAAGTACTGCGCGTGAACGCTTCCCGTGTTCGTAACCTGCACGGAGGACGCCACAACCACTGCTACAACTCGCCGGTCTATCGGGAGAAAACGCGTATAATCAATTCCAAGCTGGCGGAGCGATATGCGCATCATCCTGCGGTCATCGGGTGGCATATCTCGAACGAATATGGAGGCGACTGCCACTGTGAACACTGCCAGGAAGCCTTCCGTGAATGGCTTAAGGAGCGATACGGCACGTTGGAGCAGTTGAACCAGGCGTGGTGGACAACCTTCTGGAGTCATACATATAGCGATTGGTCTCAGATCGAGTCACCCGCGCCGCATGGGGAAACCGCTGTTCATGGTCATAATCTGGATTGGAAAAGATTTGTTACCGATTGCACAGTGGATTTCTGTGCGCATGAAGTCACTCCGCTTCGGGAGGTACGTCCAGATTTACCTGTCACAGCCAATATGATGGATTGGTTCGAAGGTCTGGATTACCGGAAATTCGCGAACATACTGGATATCATCTCCTGGGATGCCTATCCGACCTGGCATGATCTTCAGGATCTCGGGCAGGTCGCTGCTTGGTTCTCGTTCAACCACGATTTGTTCCGGTCTCTAAAAGGCGGACAGCCGTTTATGCTCATGGAGAGCACGCCGAGTATGACCAACTGGCAGGCTGTTAGCAAGCTGAAGCGCCCCGGTATGCATTTGTTGTCGTCTCTTCACGCGGTGGCCCATGGGTCGGATTCTGTTCAGTACTTTCAGTGGCGTAAGAGCCGGGGATCCAGCGAAAAGCTGCACGGAGCTGTCGTTGATCATGTCGGGCATGAACATACGCGGGTGTTTCGTGATGTAGCAGAGCTGGGAGAAATGCTGGAGAAGATCGCGGAAATTGCGGGAAGCACCGTCCCTGCACAAACGGCGATCATCGCAGACTGGGATAACCGCTGGGCGGTCAAGGACTCCCAGGGACCTTTAAACCGCGGAATCGACTATGAAAATACGGTCATACAGCATTACCGTGCGTTCTGGGAGTTGGGCGTTCCGGTAGATATTATTGGATCGGAAGATGATCTTACCCCATACAAGTTGATTGTAGCGCCAATGATGTATTTGTGTACCGAGCAAGCGGGTGCGGGTATCGAAGCCTTTGTTGCAGACGGCGGCACGTTTGTTGCGACGTATTGGTCAGGAATCGTAAATGAAAGCGACCTTTGCCATCTCGGAGGATTCCCGGGACCGCTGCGCCAAACGCTAGGCATCTGGTCCGAGGAGATCGACGGGCTGCATCAAGGGGAAGGGAATGTCCTCGTGTGTAATGGTAACAGTTCATTGAAAATGAAGGGGAGCTATGCTACGTATGATTTATGTGAGCTGATCCATACGGAAGGAGCAGAGATCTTGGCGGAATACCGGGATGATTTTTATGCGGGCCGTCCGGCATTAACGGTTCATTCCTTTGGAGAAGGCAAGGCTTACTATCTCGCGACGCGGGCGCAGGAACCGTTCTATGAAGACTTTTATGGCCGAGTAATTGAGCAGGCGGGGATCGATCGAGTCCTTGAGACCGATTTACCTCGAGGAGTGACGGCGCAGCTGCGTGCGGACGAAGAAAATGAGTATGTGTTTTTGCTCAATTTCAGCGAGGAGGAGCAGGAGATTCAGCTAACGGATACCCGACTCATGAATATGAGCAATAAGAAGACGGAATCCGGCTCGGTGATTCTTCCGGTTCATGGTGTGAAGGTTTTGAAGCGTCAGAAGGTTAATGGTTAACTTATGATCAGGAAAATGTTTGATTACTAAATTCAGCTTGTACTGCTAACATAGTAAGCAAGTTGTTGATACAGCTATAAATAAAATTAAAAAAGCATATCTTATCTCCGTATCGAGATTCAATGGCTTACAAGTTGTATCAAGGCCAAACGCTCTTTACTTTTGGTATTGGTTATGGATGAGAAGGAGTGGGGGAAGCCCTCAGCTCCTTCTCGTTTTGAATTGATACGATATGGTGCATAGAGATTGCGAGGTATGCCAGCAAGCGCCGGCAACCAGCCTGGTGAAATTTATTGGAAGTAGGACTCTTTAAATTGCTGGGGCGTGAGGCCTTCGAGGCGCTTGAACACCGTGCAAAAGTAGCTGGTGTGCTCGAATCCGGATCTTCTTGCAATCTCCTGGATTTTTAAATGGGGCTCCATGGCGATCAATTCCTTGCTGATATAAATGCGCTCCCGGTTGACGTATTCCATAGGCCTCATGTGAAACGCCCTTTTGAACAGCATGCATAGGTACTGGGGCGTCACATGCGCTTGTTCGGCTAACAGCTGGATGGTCAACGGCAGATGGCAATGCTGCCTGATATAACGGACCACCGGCTGCAGCCGCTCGAAATGCTGCGTATGCTGGCTCGGATAAATATGCTTCGGCAGATCGAGCAGAAAGGAGTACAACCATTTGGAGCATTCCGCGCCAGTAAAGCTGTCCGAAGAGCCTGCCAATGTAATTAACCGCGATATGTCCGTTTTCATTTTTTCAGCGTTCAGAATCGTATAGACATGAGAACAGGTCATTCCGGCTTGTTCTAGCAACGGGGCGCACAGGCTTCCTTCCATGGAGATGAACATGAGCCCCCAAGGCTTGTCGACGGCATGATAGCGGTGGGGGACGCCGGGGAAGAGGCATATGGCCTGCCCTGCCTTAACGTTATACATAAGGCCGTCCACATCAAGAACCCCTTCACCCAATAGAATCAACAGCCATTGATAATAAGCGAAGCCGTCCGGACGATGCACCGGCTCCTGATGGTCCCATTGTCCCGTCATCGTAACGTAAACGGGAAGCCGCTTATCCATGTCGCTGAGATGGCAGAAACGAATGATATCCATGTTGAACAAAACCACACTTTCATATTTTTAAATATGATGAAAATTGTTTTATGGAAAAGAAGGAAACTGCAAATCTATAATGTGAATATAATTATACTACATTGCGGATTGGAGTGACCTGTCTGTGGGTAAGACAAAATGGATTTATAGCCCTCCGGCTAACGGGTATCCTGAGTGGAATAACAATCCTGACATTTTTCAATTGAACCGCATGGAAGCGCATGCGACTTTCATATCGTATAACAGTTTGGAGGAAGCGCTGGACGGGAAATTCGCGGAATCCGGCAGCTACCTCAGCTTGAACGGGCTTTGGAAATTTGCATGGGCGGAAAATCCCGACAAGCGGATTGCCGGCTTTTATAAGGAGGATTACGATACCAGCGATTGGGGAGACCTTCCGGTGCCTGCGCATTGGCAGCTTCATGGCTATGATTATCCTCAATACACCAATGTGCGCTACCCCTGGATGGAGCAGGAAGACTTGAGGCCTCCTTTTGCGCCGACGAAGTACAATCCGGTGGGTTCTTATGTGCGTACGTTTACGATCCCCGAGCATTGGGACGGGCAGCCGGTCTATATCAGCTTCCAGGGCGTCGAGTCGGCATTTTATGTGTGGCTTAACGGAGAGTTGGTCGGATACAGCGAGGATTCTTTTACTCCCGCGGATTTTGATCTGACGCCTTATTTGATGAAAGGGGAGAACAAGCTGGCCGTTGAGGTTTACCGCTGGAGCGATGCGAGCTGGCTGGAGGACCAGGATTTTTGGCGGCTGAGCGGGATCTTCCGGGATGTTTATCTGTATACGGCGCCGGATGTCCATATCTACGACTTTAAGGCAATGCCTGAACTGAATGGCGATTTCCGGGACGGTTCCTTGTCCGTTACCGCGCGGATCAACCATTACAGCGAACAGCAGCAGGGAGCATTCGCGCTTGAAATGCAGCTGTACAATGACCTACGCCAGCCGGTATGGGAGACGGCCCAATCCCAAAACTTAAGCATCAGCTCCGGGCCGGAGCACACGGCTGCGTTATCTGGCGACATCGTTTCGCCCAAGCTGTGGAGCGCGGAAAAGCCGAATCTGTATACGCTGGTCGTTTCATTGAAAAATCAGCACGGGCAGCCTATCCAGTATGTGAGCTGTAAGGTAGGCTTCCGCCGTTTCGAATTGGAAGACGGGCTCATGAAAATCAATGGGAAGACCATTGAATTCCGGGGTGTAAACCGGCATGAATTTTCTCTGTCCAAGGGCCGCGCGATCGGACTGGAAGAGATGCTGCAGGATATCGTGTTCATGAAGCAGCACAACATAAATGCGGTCCGGACCTCCCATTATCCGAATCATCCGCAATGGTACGAATTATGCGACGAATACGGCTTGTACGTCATTGACGAGGTAAGCCTGGAAACGCACGGCACGTGGTGCTACGGCCAGCAAGAGGAGGAGGACACGATTCCGGGCAGCAAACCGGAATGGCTTGAAAATGTGCTCGACCGGGCCAAGTCCATGTACGAACGGGACAAGAATCATCCGTCGATCGTCATTTGGTCGCTCGGCAACGAATCGTTCGGCGGCGATAACTTCCTTCATATGTACCGATATTTCAAAGAGACGGATCCGTCGCGTCTGGTCCACTACGAGGGAGTATTCCATCATCGCAGGAGCGATGCGGCATCCGATATTGAAAGCCATATGTACACAAGCGTTGACGTGATCGAGAAGTACGCGAGCAACCATCCGCCCAAACCGTTTATTTTATGCGAATACAGCCATGCCATGGGCAATTCCAGCGGGGGGCTGAGCGCCTATTGGGAGTTGTTCGACCGTTATCCCGTTCTGCAGGGCGGGTTTATCTGGGACTGGATCGACCAGGCGATATGGACCAAGAACCAGGATGGGGTGGAATATCTCGCTTATGGGGGTGATTTCGGCGAGTCGCCGCATGACGGCACCTTCTGCGGGAATGGTCTGATTTTCGCGGACCGCTCGCTCTCTCCGAAAATCGTTGAAGTCAAAAAATGCTATGAAAACATCCGCTTTGACGGAAGCGGGCTTGCGGATGGCAGCATCAAAGTGACGAACCGATATTTGTTTACGAATCTGTCCGAATTTGAATGCGTATGGAGCGTCATGAAAAACGGCGATACGGTCACTGAAGGCCGTGAGGACATCGGCGCCGCGCCGGGCGAAACGGCTGTGATCGACGCCGCCACGCTTCTCGAAACGGCAGCTGCCGGCTCTGCCGGAGATGAATTTATCGCAACGGTTCGTTTTCTGCTGAAGGAAAGCACCGTCTGGGCGGACAAGGGACATGAGGCAGCCTTCGGGCAGTTTCTGCTTCCTGCCAAGCATCCTGCGAAGGTGAGCCACTGCGTACCTGACAAGACGGTCACGGTGGAAACGGAAGG
Source organism: Paenibacillus dokdonensis (assembly GCF_004916975.1). Taxonomy (GTDB): domain Bacteria; phylum Bacillota; class Bacilli; order Paenibacillales; family Paenibacillaceae; genus Paenibacillus_AQ; species Paenibacillus_AQ dokdonensis. Next base: position 721,842 of record NZ_STGQ01000001.1, read on the forward strand.
AAATACGTTAAGCATTACAGGCGTGGGCTTTAAAGCAGCCTTTGATTGCGGCACGGGCGAGCTGGTTTCCTACGCGGTTTCCGGTAACGAGTTGTTCGCGGAAGCGCCGCGTCCCAACTTCTGGAGAGCCATGGTCGATAATGACCGCGGCAGCCATTTGGAGAAGCGCAGCGGAATATGGCGCAAAGCCAGTGAAGAACGGCGGCTGCTCAGCTTTGCTTCGACGTCGACCGAGCTGTTTGCCATCGTCTCCGTTCGCTACGCTCTTCCGACTGTGCCGGAATCTTATTGTGCCTTGGAGTACACGGTCCATGGTGATGGAACGCTCGATGCGCGCATGAGTCTGATGCCGGGGAAAGGATTGCCGGAAATTCCGGAAGTCGGGATGCTGTTTACGATGGAGAGCACCTTCGGCCGTATCCGGTGGTATGGAAAGGGACCAGTCGAAACATATTCTGACCGCAAAAGTGGGGCGAAGATCGGCAAGTATGCCGGACTTGTGAAGGATCAATGGGTGCCTTATCTCCGTCCGCAGGAATGCGGCAACAAGACGGAGGTCCGCTGGGCCGAAATAGAGAATGATCAGGGAACAGGATTGCGATTCGAAGGACAGTCCACCTTCGAATGCAATGCATTGCCCTACACGCCGTTTGAAATCGAAGCCAGCGATCACGCATACAAGCTGCCATCTTCGGACAAAACCATCATACGGATCATGTTCAAGCAAATGGGAGTAGGCGGCGATGACAGCTGGGGCGCTAAGCCGCATCCGGAGCATCGGCTGTATGCAAACCGGGAGTATCATTTCGCATTTTCCTTTAGCGGTGTCGGTAAACAGCAGTAGAATGAAAGAGATAAAGGCGTTTACGGAGTGAATTTCCGGCAAGCGCCTTTTTCCACTCTCATCAAGGGTTCACATCTAATCATTTACTTTTCTTCAATTTGCATGTTAAATGTTATTAATATTCAAGGAGGTGAGTGATACATTGAGAACGCTGTTGCTGCGAAAGCTTCCCTATAAAAAGAGATCATTTCTGCTACAAATCTTCGTCGGGCTTTTTTTCATTTCTTTCGTGATCGTTTCGGCTCTGTCCATCATTATCTTTTATTGGATGAAGGATAAATCGCTGCAGGAAATCAATAAAGTGAACAAGATGTCCCTGCAGAACACCGAAGCCGTCTTTTCGGGGTATATGAAACGTTTCCAGAATTACGCGATTGAATTGTATGAGAATCCGGACATTCAGAAGCTGATGTTTATGAACACGCTGCAATGGGATACAGGCACGCAAAATGCAGTCAAGCATATCCGCAATATCCTGCTCGTCAACCGGGACATGATGAATTCCGTCTATATCCTGAACGACACCGGCAATATTCTGAACATTTCCGAGAAGTTTTCCGAACCGGCCAGCGAGCGGCAGTTATACCGGCAGGTGAAAGAACTCCGGCCGTACGAAAGCCCGGTCTTGTGGAATATGAGCGACAAGTATAACGGGCAGAAGCAAAAAACGATGACATTTTTCTTCCATAAAGGTACTCCGGAAAGCCTGGGCGGCGCAGCAGCCGTCAACATCGACGTCGATAGCTTGACGAGAATGATTCTGGCGGACGAAAACTCGAACAAGCATCAGAAAATGTTCATAGCCAATCGTATGGGAGAAATCATCATACATAACGACATGTCCCCGTATAAACAGAACATATCCGGGGACGCTTTTTTCGCCAAAATCACTCAAGCCGGGGCTCCATACGGAACATTTACAATTGACGGTCAGCATGGCCCGGTCCATTACGCTTATTTAGCCACCGCGGATGACCGGTATTTCATTATTTCAGAAATGGATAATCTGAATGCGCTTTCAGATTGGGTGAACACCAGAAATGCCATTGTGATGTACGCCGCATTGATGCTGTTATTTTCACTGGTGATTGCAGGCTTTATTTCGTATTTGCTCTACAGGCCTTTCGGGACCGTGGTCAAAAACATCCGAAGCAGCATAACAGAGGGGGGAGAGCAGGAAAAGGACATCAGCGAACTTCAATATGTCTCCAACACGTTTCACCGGTTCGCGGATCGCATTCATCGTTTGAAGAGGGAAAATGACACGCATACGTTTGCGAAAATGCTGCGTTCGGGTGCCGATTATTCCCAGGAAGAGATCAGTGATATCTTCCTGAATACAGGTGCCGTCCCATCAAGCGGTGCCCCATATGCTGTCTGGGTCGTGCGGATTGACAACTTTGAGAGCTTCAGCAGGACCGGAAACGTTGAGACCGTCTCATTCCGGCTGGATTCCCTGGCTACGATTATTCATGAAAATTTGACGTCCGAAGCTGCCGGCTCGGTCATGCTGGTGGTCGCGGATCAACTCGTGTGCATCATAAGTGAACCGTGGGAAGGTCAAGGCTTAGGCGAGGATTTTCTGAGGAAAACGGCGGAGAAAACAGGACAATACGTTTCGGATATGCTGAATATGGACATTTCGATTGGTATCAGCACGATCATGAATGAACCGGCTTCGGTCTTGGACGCGTACCAAGAGGCTTATGAAGTAACCAGGCACCGTATCGTGCGGGGAAGCCGCTTCATTTCGGATGCCTCTTTTTTGAGAACTCTTCAGCATGGAAATATCCCGGACCATACGGTCAAGAATATCCTGGGCGCTGTCGCACAGGGGGATTTGGACAAATACGTGCAGGAACTGCACAGACTCGCCAGCCTTAGCAGTGCGTATCCTTATGAAAGCATCATCCGTTTTTTTGCCGGTCTGGCGTCTTCCATCCTGATGCTGTCGCAGGATTTGCCGGGAGAGGATACCGCAACAGCCAAAATCAGCAATTATGATATCCACAAACGCGTATCGGAAATTAATGATTTCGATGAACTGACGGCTTGGTTTAAGGAGCTGTATTCGCAGTCCAGCGAGGTCATCCGGGAAATCAACCATAAGAAATCGCAGGATTTCATTCCTGCCGCGATGGAATACATCAACAAAAATTTCTGCGATGCATCCCTTTCCGTCCAGGAAGTTGCCGGATTCTTGAATATCAGCGTCTCTTATTTCAGTAAAATGTTTAATGAATCCACGGCGTATACTTTTCCCGAATACGTGAACCATCTACGCATGGAGAAGGCCAAGGAGCTGATCCGGGAATATCCCGAACTCAGCATTACGGAAATATCCCAAAAGGTAGGATACCGCAGCAATTCGTATTTTACGACCTCTTTTAAAAAGAAGTACGGGTTTTCTCCCTCCAAAATCCGGCAAGTGCATAAAATTTAAACTTGAATTTAAAATTGCAATTTACAAATGTTGAAGTGCCGGGAGGGAGAGCTCCGGGCTCTTTTTAATGGGATATAGGCATTTCTGCAACGAATAGATGAATTTGAAATATACTTCCGGCCCAGCCTCCGCTTAAGATTGAGTTAATTTTAGGAGGTGCTGGTGACGAATGATGAATCTGCAGAAAGGCAAATGGCGCAAAACGCTGAGAGAACATTGGCCCTTATACATGCTGTCTTTGCCTGGGCTGGCCGCGTTACTATTGTTTTCTTATATCCCGATGGCCGGCTTGTACATTGTATTCGAAAGATATACGTACCAAGGCGGCTTGTTCGGAAGCGAATTTGTCGGCCTGAAAAATTTCGAATTCTTCTTTTCTAATATGGAAAACGCTCTCAGGGCGACACGGAACACGATCGTCGTGAACATTTTCAGCATTATCCTCACCACGGTGGTGGCCGTCAGCCTTGCCGTATTCATGAACGAAATCCGCAGAAAATGGTTTAAAAAGGTGACGCAATCCGTCATGTTCTTTCCCCATTTCATTTCCTGGGTCGTCGTGGGGACGATTGCCATCACGTTTCTGGACGAGAAGAAAGGGATCTTGAATAAGCTTCTCGTCTCCGTCGGCATGGACCCGGTCCTGTGGTATTCAAATCCATGGCTCTGGTGGCCCCTCCTGGTGTTCTTCGGCATCTGGAAAGCGGCTGGCTTTAATTCCATCATCTACTTTGCCTCCATAACGGGATTCGACACTTCCTATTATGAGGCCGCTACGGTGGACGGAGCGACGAAATGGCAGCAAATCGCGAAGATTACCATTCCGCTGCTCATGCCTACGATTGTCATTTTGTTCCTGCTTGCTGTCGGCGGCATTCTGGCCGGGGATATCACGCAAATTCTCGGATTGACCAACTTGAACCCGATGCTGCTGGAGACGACGGATAATATCAGCACGTTCGTATACCGGACTGCCCTGCAAAATGGACAATTCGAATCCGCCTCCGCCGTGCAGCTCTATCAATCCATTGTAGGCTTTGTGCTCGTGATGTTCTCGAACTGGATCGTCAAGCGTTATGACAAGGAATACGCGTTATTTTGATGCCGGAAGGTGGAAATGGAATGAAAATCAAATCCAATGATCAAGACAAAGTGATTACGCTCATTAGTTACATTGCGATCGCCTTATTCTCGGCAGTCTGCTTAATCCCTTTTATTATGGTGGTGTCTGCATCGTTCTCGAACGACCAGCAGGTAGCCTTACACGGCTTTTCCCTGCTGCCAAAAGGGATTACAACGTATACGTTTCAATACTTATTCGAGAGCAAGGGAGCCATGCTGCTTAAATCCTATGGCATTACGCTGTTCACGGTGGTTGTCGGGACGCTGTTTTCGCTGGCGGTAACGGTGTCGTATGCCTATGTCGCCTCGGTGAAAGAGATGAAATATGCGAGTGCGCTGTCCTTTATCGCCTGGTTCACGATGGTGTTCAGCGGCGGCCTGCTGCCCTGGTATATTTTGACGACGAAATACTATCACCTGCACAACAATCTGTGGGCCTTATTCGTTCCTTACGCCATGAATGTGTTCAATATGTTTTTGATGCGTAACTTCTTTAAAGGCTTGCCGCAGGAGCTGGCCGAATCAGCGAAAATCGACGGGGCGGGGCATTTCCGGATTTTTTTCTCGATCATGATGCCGCTGGCTCAAGTAGGAATCGTGACCATTACGCTTTTCTATGCATTAAGCTACTGGAATGACTTCTTCCTTTCTTTGATGCTGATTACGGACCGCAACCTGTATCCGGTTCAATTATTGCTGTATAACATGATGTCGAATATCTCTTTCCTTACGAGCGGAGGAGGAGCTTCGGACGCTTTCGCCCAAGGCGCGAGCCAGGTTATCATTCCGACGATGACGGCAAGAATGGCTTTGACATGCATTACCATTGGGCCGATCATTCTGGTCTATCCTTTTGCCCAGCGGTTTTTCGTGAAGGGAATTACCATCGGCGCCGTAAAAGGATAATGGTTTAGAAGATTTATTAAACACTAGTTTATAGGTTCCCTGCCGGCAGTCAGAGCGGGTTGTTCTTCGGCCAAAGCAGCAATCCGCCGGGGCAGAGAGTTTATATAGATCCGTACCTAGGACGGGCAATTAAAAAATGAAGACAATCAAGGAGGTCAAATGTATGTTAAAGAAGAGTCTTGCCATCCTGCTATCCGTATTCATGAGTTCCACACTGGTGTTGACCGGATGCGGAAGCAAAGCGGGAGATCAAAGCGCCACAGGTGCTGAACCGCAAAACGCAACCAAGGCAGAAAATCAACAAGATGCCGTAAAGCTGACGCTGGTCAATTTCGGAGACCTGACTCCGAGAAGAACGGAATTTCTGGAGAAGGATCTTCACGAGAAGGTTCTGAAGGACCTGAATATTGATCTGACATTCAAATTCTTGCCCTGGGGAAGCAACCAGCAGGTCGACCTGATGTTTGCCTCCGGGGAGAACTTTGCTACATATGCAGGCACCGGCGGACTGGGGGAAAAGGTGAATAAAGGATTTCTCGCGGAAATCCCGCAGGAGAGCATCGACAAGAATGCCCCTCAGCTGAAAGAGATGACGCGCGAGGATGCCTGGAAAGCAGGCAAGCTGGAAGGGAAAATATATGCCCTGCCGTTTGGCAATAAGCCTTATGCCGGCGATTTTCAGCTTGTGACGGTACGCCAAGACCTACTGGAAGAAGCGGGCATGAAGGAACTGAAGACGATGGATGATGTTGAAAAGGCTTTCAAACTCGTGAAAGAAAAGCACCCTGACTATACGATGATCCCCGAAGCCTCGCATGTGAAAAAAATGTTCAGAGCCGCCTTGATGCCTGATCAGCTGTTTACCTCTATGGAAGGAAATTCGACGGCCTGGACATACACCTACGTGGATTCGCTGGCCAAGGATGATAAAGTGTACAGCTTTTACGAATCCGAGCTGTTCAAGAATACGGCCAACCTGATGGCCAAATGGCAGAAGGAAGGCTACATCAATGATTCCGTGATCACAAATCCGGAGCTTGGACTTGCGGACTGGAATGCGGGCAAAGCCTTCCTGAACCGGGGGACCTCGGCTTATCCGATGGAGCAGCTGCCGAACCTGGTATCCAAAGTGCCGACCGGACAGCTGGCGAACTACCAGATCGGCGATCAGCCGCTGATGTCTTCGGTCAGAGACAACACGAAATATTCCATCTCCATCGGAGGACAGAAGTACGTGGATCAATATCTCAAGCTCTTCAATTGGATGTTCGGCAGCCAGGAAAATTATGATTTCCTTGCTTACGGGGTGCAGGGCAAAGATTATGAGCTGGATAGCAGCGGCAAAGTGAAAAAATTGGTTTCCGACTCCTTCTTCGACGAGTGGCAAATCTTTAATCTGAAGTACGGCAGATACTTCAACAACGTTCCGGACGACTTTATCGAAGCTTACAAGAAAACGGATGAAGGCTCCATCCAGGCCAAAAATATCGGATTCTCGTTTGATGCGCGTCCGGTACAGGCGGAGGTAGCCAAAATCCAGGCGGTATATTCCGAGAAAATCGTCCCGATCGAGTACGGCATTTACGACTACGACAAATATTTCCCCGCTGCCTTGAAGGCCTTGAAGGATGCGGGCCTGGATAAGTATGTCGCGGAAATGCAAAAGCAGTTTTCGGAGTGGTACAGCGCGCAATCGCAATGATGAAGGGGGCATATCATCTATGAAAATTCTCTATCTTGACCTGGATTCCCTGAGACCGGACCATTTGGGCTGTTACGGGTATCATCGTAAAACCTCTCCCAATATCGACCGCCTGGCGGCAGAGGGAGTGCTGTTTACGAATTACTATTGCTCCGACGCACCATGCCTGCCGTCCAGATCTGCCATGATGTCAGGTAGATTCGGCATTCATACCGGCATTGCGGGGCATGGCGGAACGGCAGCCGATTTCCGGCGGGAAGGACCGGACCGAGGGTTCGCCGACCGCCTGAAATCGGAAAGCCTCCCGGCGGTGCTGCGGAATGCGGGATATAAGACGGCGTCGATCAGCACGTTTGCTGACCGTCATTCGGCCTGGACCTTCAACGCCGGTTTTCACGAGATCTTTAATATCGGCGAGAACGGCGGAGAATCGGCGCATGAAGTGCTGCCGGTCGCATTGAAATGGCTGGAGGAGAACGGGGCGGCGGACAACTGGTTCCTTCATCTGAATTTCTGGGATCCGCATACGCCGTACCGGGTTCCCGAGTCCTACGGCAACCCGTTCGAGCAAGCTCCGCTTCCCGAATGGCTGACAGAGGACGTGTTCGAGTCTCACCTGGCAAAGGAAGGGCAGCACAGCATTGCGGATATGAATGCACTGGCCAAGACGCACTACAGCAAATGGTCCAGGCATAAACACGCTATCGAGAATTATCAAGGCCTCAGGCACATCATTGATAATTACGATTGCGCGGTCAAATACATGGATGAGCATATCGGGAGGGTTTTTTCTCTTCTGGAACGGATGGGGATCATGGATGATACAGCTATTCTGATCAGTGCCGACCACGGGGAAAACCTGGGCGAGCTCGGCATATATTCCGAACACGGCACGGCCGATCAGGCCACCTGCCGGATTCCGATGATCTTCCGCTGGCCGGACGGCGCCAAGGGAGTACGGGAAGAGGGATTGTACTATCACCTGGACCTTGCGCCTACGCTTGCCGACCTGGTTGGAGCGAGCAAGCCCGCGCGCTGGGACGGCAGCAGCTATGCCGGATGTATACAGCGCGGAGAATCCTCGGGCAGGCCATACCTGGTCCTGACCCAGTGCGCCCATGTATGCCAGCGGAGCGTCAGGTTCGGAGAATGGCTGTATATCCGGTCTTACCATGACGGGTACCATGGCTTTCCGAAAGAAATGCTGTTTCACCTGCAGGAGGACAGGCACCAGCAGCATAATCTTGCGGAGCATCGACGCGATCTGTGCAGGGAAGCGATTTATCTGCTGAATGAATGGCATGATGAGATGATGATGACAATGGAATTCGACGTCGATCCGCTCTGGACGGTCATGCGAGAGGGCGGCCCGCTGCATGCCCGTGAATATATGGAATGGAACCACAAAAAACTCGGTTATTAACGGATATCCATAAGGAGGTCGGTTCACATGACGAGGACAATACGCAGGTACATGATTGGCTGCTTCATTGCGGCTCTGATCGGCGGAGGTTTGAACGCCGGTGGCAGCAGCGCGTCTGCACAGGCGGCTAATGTATTGAGCAACCCGGGGTTTGAGCAGGTCTATCAGGAAGAAGAGGCGGTTAACTGGTCGGTTTTTACCAATCAATCCGAGCGGCCCGGCATTGTCCATGACGCCGGACTGGTTTATGCGGGGGACAAGGCTGCGTATATCGTGCCGTCAAGCTCGCTGACGTATAATCTGACTGGCCTGAAAGCCAATACAGGCTACACCTTCACCGCGTACGTGAAGTTAAGCGATGCATCCGCCAGCGCGAAGCTGGGAGCGAAATGGTACGACGGCAGCAAGCTGGATATCGTTCAGGACGTCACGGGAGCCGATTATGCAGCGTACACGGTTTCGTTTACGACCGGAAACCAGACGACCTCGCAAGTCTTTCTCTGGTCCTCCAACGGCCTATCGGGTAAGCAAAAGGCCTATATCGATAACGTCGCCGTCAGAGAAACGGGCGCTGCGTCGGGAACGAACCTGATCGCCAATCCGGGCTTCGAACAAACGACAGGCGATCTTAGACCCGTGAACTGGCGCGTATGGCCGAGCCAGGGCGAGATTCCGCAGACCGTGACGGACAAGCCGCTGGTTTATGCAGGCAATCGTGCAGGGTTCATTCCGTCGACGGGATCGCTGAATTATGATTTGTCCGGCCTCAAAACCAATACGACTTATAAGTTTTCGGCTTACGTGAAGACGAGCGCCCCGGGAGCCGGAGCCATTCTGGGCGTGAAAACAGGTGCGGAGGAGATCAAACTCCCGGTTACGGGAACGGAATACGCGCAGCATGAGATCGTGTTTCATACGGGAAATCAGACGACTGCAACGGTTTATCTGTGGTCTGGCGGACTCCTTGGCACGAATCAAAAAGCTTACATCGATGCAGCCGAGGTGACCGAGTATGCCGGAGCCGCCGGCGTCAACGTCAGTTTGAATATGAAAGATCTGCAGCTTGCCAACGGCGATCAGTATGAACTGCTTGCAAACGTGGCCCCTGCAGATGCGCCTGATCGCGAGGTGACGTTCACCAGCACGAATCCGACGGTTGCCGTGGTTGACTCGAAGGGAGTCATTACGGCTAAGGGGCCGGGAACTGCCGACATCAAGGTCACTGCCCATGCCGGCGGGAATGAAGCGGTTTGTCATGTGACCGTAACGGCGGCTAAAAAGCCTTGGTACCCTGATAACGGCAATACCGCATGGGTGCTGACCAAGGAAGACAATTTTAACGGAACCGAACTCGATACGAATCTATGGTCGGTTAGAGGCAAGGAATATGCGACCTACCACCGCGATGACATGGTGTCGGTTTCCGACGGCAAGCTGAAACTGCAAATCGCCAGGGAACCGGACGGTAATGTCGTGCTGGGCAGAGTCGATACGCACGGCGAGGACCGCCAGACTAACGAGGCCAAATTCGATCAGAAATACGGTTTCTTCGAAGTCAGCGCCAAAATACCGCCTACCGAGAAAACCTACTTCGCCTTCTGGGCCTTTAATTATCCGGGCGTGTTTAATATCGACGGAACCGGAAAAGACGGACTGGAAATCGACGTGACCGAAACGGTATGGAAAGGCGATTATACGGAAACGGCGCTGCATTGGGACGGTTACGACCAGGACCATCAGAGCACGGGCAGCGGCAAGAAGCCTGCCCCGAATATTCATGACGGCTTTCATGTGTATGGACTGGAATGGAGCGAGGATGCGCTGAAATTTTACTTCGACGGAAAGCTGACCTGGACGTATACCAACAAAGCCAATATTCCTTGGGTCAAAGAGATTTTCATCCTGTCGAGCGGATGGGCAAGATCGCCCGGCTGGGGCGAAGGGAACATCGATAACGCCCAACTCCCTTATTTTTCGGAGGTAGACTGGTTCAGGGCTTATCAGAAAGCGGATCCGAACCCGCTGCCGGATACGACGGCCCCGGTTCTATATGGGGTGAAGGATATCCAGATTCCGCTGAACACCTCCCTTGACCTGCTGGAAAAGGTATATGCGCTAGATAACCGGGATGACCGGGAAGAAATCACCGGAAGAATACAGCTTGATGAAACCGGGCTGGACAGAAGCCAAAAAGGCGATTACCAAGTGACGTATACGGTGCTGGATGCTGCAGGGAACCGCGCGACTAGGACGAGGAGAGTGACGGTAACGGACCCAGTGGAGAATTTGATTTCCAATGGCGGTTTTAACCAGGGCAATCTGGATGGATGGGAGCAGACACCGGGTAAAGCTGCCATCAAACAAACCATCGACCACGGGCGATACGCCTCTGTTCTTGCCGGCGGGAAAATACAGCAATCCATTGCAGTTAAGCCAAACACGGAATATGAGGTCACGCTGAGCGCCAAGACGGACCGGAAGTCAGATGTAAGCCGGCTGCTGGTTGGTGTGACTCAGGGCGGTCAACAAACGGAAGAAACGATTGCCAAGTCGGAATGGAGCAGCTATACGTTCCATTTTACGACAGGCTCCGGCGTTCACTCGGCCGTCTTCTACATGGATAATCCGGGACCGGAAAACGCAAGCATAGATGCCATTCGCATTGCCGAGAAAAAAAGCTAAAAAATCCATACGATATTCAAGTTTTCTACATGCCGGCGCGACGATGAATTCGATATAGTAATCGTAGGATCGGATCATGAATGAACACGGCCATGCTTACCCATGGCCAAACAAGAAAGGCTTATGCATTCTACGGCATAAGCCTTTCCATATGTCGACTCGGTGCCCGACATGCTTTTTTCTTCGCGGGTATGCGCGGAACTGGCACGATGGATTAGCGGTTTAAGTGATTATATTTTACGAAAACTTGATTGTATATGGAGGCGGATGAGAGATGAAGCATACTCTTCGTGTAACCGGATTGGATAAAAAACAGCATGCTGGCCTGATGGAGTTATCAAGAGATTTAGGTATCGAATGTTCCGGCGGCGGCATTCCGGTCCATTGCGAGAAAGGCGGAAAAGGTATAAAGGTGCAATATGGTGGATCGGCAGGCATGATTCGGTACGAACAGGATCATCAGCTATTCAGGGCGCTAAGCCTGTTCGCTGAAGGACTCCGGTCGGGGGCAGATTTTCATGTTCAGGAAGAGCCTGTGTACGATACCCTGGGCTTCATGGTGGATTGTTCGCGCAATGCGGTGCTGCATGATGCAGGCTATCAAAGGTTGATCAGGCATTTGGCGCTCATGGGCTACTCGCAAGTGCAGCTCTATATGGAAGATACGTTTGAGCTGCAAGACTATCCTTACTTCGGTCATATGAGAGGCCGCTATTCCGGCGAGGCCTTGTCACGGATGGACGCGTATGCAGGCCTGTTCGGCATTGAAGTCGTGCCTTGCATCCAGACACTTGCACATTTGGAGCAGCCCTTACGCTGGCCGGCCTTCTCCCATCTTCTCGATTGTAACGATATTTTGCTGGTTGACGAGGAAGAAACCTATCATTTCATAGACGCCATGTTCAAGACATTGTCCGGGCATTTGACGAGCAGGCAGATCAACATCGGGATGGATGAAGCCCATATGCTCGGACTGGGCAAGCATCTGGACAAGCACGGCTATCAGGATCGCATGGAGATCATGCTGCGACATTTCGACAGAGTCATGCAGATCGCCCGCAAGTATGGTTATAAGCCGATGATGTGGAGCGACATGTTCTTCCGGCTGGCCAATGGGGGAGAGTATTACGATCTTTCTTGCGAGCTGCGTGAAGACGTGATCCGGATGATTCCGAACGATGTCAAGCTCGTGTACTGGGATTATTACAGCGAGGATCCGGCCATATATGACGGGATGATGGCCAAGCATAAGCAATTATGCGATCATGTCGTTTTCGCGGGAGGGGCCTGGAAGTGGATGGGATTCTCTCCGAACAACCATTTTAGCAAGCATGTCGGGGAGATCGCCCACGAGAGCTGCCGGAAGAACCATGTCCGAAATGTGCTGCTGACCGGATGGGGAGATAATGGAGCAGAATGCTCCGTATATGCGATCTTGCCTGCGCTTCAATTATGGGCGGAGCTATGCTACCGGAATCATTCGGAACATGAGCATTTGGCCAAAAGATTCGAAACCTGTACGCAGGGAAGATATGATGATTTCATGCAGCTTGACCTGCCTATGCTGGTTCCGGATAATCCGGCTCCCGGCGGCTGCTCCGTTAATCCTCCAAAGTATATCTTGTATCAGGACATCCTGTGCGGATTGTTCGACAAGCATGTGTCGCCTGGGCCCTATGCCGAGCATTACCGGCATAGTGCGAGCGTATTCAGACAGGCCGCCGAGCGGAATCCCGGATGGAGGGGCCTGTTTGATACACAGGCGTCGCTTTGCGACGTGCTTGAGATCAAGTCACGGATCGGCATCGATCTTCGTGAGGCATACCAGATGAACGATCTAAAAGCGTTGAAGCATTATGCCGAAGAGATTCTTCCCGAATTAATCGGCAAGACGAAGCGGTTCATGCAGCACTATACGCATCAATGGCATGAAGAAAATAAAATTTTCGGGCTCGATGTATTCGATCTGCGGATGGGCGGACTGCTGCAGCGGATGCATACGGCGAAACAAAGAATCGAGGATTATTTGGCAGGCGACGTATCCCGGCTCGATGAACTGGAGCAGGATATGCTCTACTATAACGTCCCTAAGCTTGAAGATGAGAGCAAGGCGATCAGCATGAACATATGGAACCGCATCGCATCGGCGTCCGTGCTGGCAGGTATGTTGTAAATTCGTTAATTCCGGGTCTATCTATCCATGTTTTGGGCACGTTGGCGTAGTATTCGTAATCTTCCTCTGTTATATTGGGGTCATACGCATTTCAGTTACATCATTCTGAAAGACAGCCGTATTTAAGGGAGAGAACGATTCATGCAGCAAATTCACGATAGCGTGGCAGTTCCTAAACGTCTTCGGCCCAAAACATTGCGCGCGCGGCTCAGTATTCTTCTTGTCATTAGTGTCTTGATACCTGTCGTAATGATTGGATTTATATCTTTTCAATGGATGTCTGTAGTCCAAACTACTAAGATTGATGAAGATTTGACGAGTAGTGTCAAGTTAGGAAGAGAATCGATTGAACGAATTCTGAACAATTTGAGTGATGCATCACAAATGCTTACATTTGACAGTGGCACCGGACAAGATGTAGTCGAGTTTCTTCAGGCAAAGACTTCTTATGAACGGGCTGTACTTTTTAAATCGATCAATAAGTCTGTGAACCTGATTAATTTATCCAATCCGAGTCTGGGGCAAATATTCTATTATTTTCCGGGGCAAGAGACGGCCTATCGGTTTGAAAACTTGCCGATTACAGAGAATTTGAATCTCAAATCACTGCCGATATTCTATCAAGCCAATCGCATTTCTTATTACGGGCCGCATCCATCTGTCGTCAAGGGAGCAGAAGATCGGCTTGTATTCTCTATCATGCGGGAGGCTGGTGACGATCTTCCAAACACTTACGTATATGTTGAAACAAGGGCTGATAATTTTAAAGATATACTTTCTCCTAATCAACTAGGAATGAAGGCGCTTTATTTCCTGGTCAATCCTGATGGAAAGATAGCATATAGCGATGATATAAAGCTTGCACCTTTAGGTAAGCAGGTGTCTGACATGAACGGCTTGGACGAAAAATTTAAATCCTATGCGTCCGCTAACCGGAATGGATGGACGCTGGTGATGGCCGTGTCCAAGCTTGAATATGCAGCGGAAACCAATAAATGGTTGCGGCAATATACATATATTTCGGCATTGTCGCTCAGTCTTGGCCTACTGTTTGCCACGGTTATCTGGCGGATGGTCAATAGACCACTGCAGCTTATTACGAAGGAAGTCCGATCGTTTACCGGCCAAGAGCCGATCCTATCATCGTCTATTCAGACGGGATTGAATGAGTTCGATATTCTCCTGGAACGATTCTACGATATGCGCAACAGGCTGATTGAGCTGATCGGTGAGATTAAACAGGAAGAGAAACGCAGAGGTGAAATGGAAGTTGAGAAACTATTGGTGCAAATCAACCCTCATTTTCTGCATAATACATTAAACACGGTTCAATGGTTGGCACGGATACATCATCAACCGCAGATTGACCGGCTTGTCTCCATTTTCACACGTGTTTTGCATTACAATTTGGGTAAGCAGAATATCATCGTTCGATTGGAACAAGAGGTAGAGGCCCTATCCAATTATATCGAACTGCAAAACATTCGTTATAATTATGTATTCCAGGTAAAGGTGGATGTTGATCCTGATTTAATGGACATAGCTATCCCACGTTTTATTTTACAGCCATTAGTCGAGAATGCTTTATACCATGGCCTGCCAGATGATAAAGGGGAGATATCGGTTTCAATCCGCTCCAAAAACCGGCATCAGCTTGAAATGAGAGTATCCGATAATGGCACGGGCATGGATCAGGATCAATTACAGCACTTGTTCAGCAATCATGAATTTGAGAAACAGAAGTCGGGGCTTGGGATCGGATTGAAATACGTGATTAAGCTGCTGGAGGTTTATTATAAGGAACAAGCTAAATTTGATATCAAGAGCGCACAAGGCAAGGGGACGGTTGTTTCATTAATTTTACCGCTTAAGATTGAAGGAGTGTCACTGGATGATAAGAGCAATGATCGTTGATGATGAACATTTAGTCCGTGTCGGATTAAGAATGACGATGCCATGGGAAAAATTTAAAATCGAAGTGTCAGGTGAAGCCCGGACCGCAGAGGAAGCGCTTAAGCTGCTTGAAAAGGAATCATATGATCTAATGTTCATTGATATTTCGATGCCTGGTATGAACGGGCTTGACCTTGTGAGTTTGGTAAAAGAGCAGTATCCCGAAATCTCAACGGTGATCCTCACTTGTCACCAGGAGTTTGATTACGTGCAAAAGGCACTCCGCTTCGGAGCAGTGGATTACTTAGTGAAAACACAACTGGAGCTGGACGTAATGGAACAAGCTTTAGAACGAATTGTATCACGCGTAAGTGAGGCCCGAACAAATCAAGAAGAATCAACGATAAAGCCAATAACTCCAGCCCCGTCTAGAGAAGATTTGAAGAAGCTATGGTACCAGATCAGTTGGCTGTTGGATGACATATTGCTTTCACAAATGACGGGTATGCTTAAGCTTCAAAAATTGGATGAGTGCTCTACAATATGTAAAGAAGCCTCCACCTATTGGGCAATATGTCTTCCGGTTTGTGGCGATATTTTTAAAGAAACGATCGACAAAGAGAAGAATGAAGAGCACATTCTAGGGGACATTCGTAAAGCTGCTGTTAGCCGGCTGATCCGAACAAACTATACAGAGGATGTTATTAAACAAATATTACTTGCCGTGGATTATATCCATCATTGTAATGGCAGGCAATTAACGCAAGCTCAGTTATGTGTGCATATAGGTATGAGCCGTAGTTATTTCAGCAAATGCTTCAGGGATATCGTAGGGGTTTCTTTTGGCTCATACATTCAAAATGTTGGATTAAACCATGCCAAATTGCTGTTATTAGAAACCAATTATCCTGTTTACCGGATCGCTGAGGAAGTAGGGTTTCAGGATGAAAAATACTTTAGTAAGCTTTTTCGGGAACGGACAGGTATGCTGCCAAGCCAATACCGCTCGAGCCAGAGGATTTGAGAGTTTCGGAATAATAAAAGAAGCGCTGTTGTTAGTCAGCCGCTTCTTTTTTATGCTCACGGGGAAAATGATCTGTTAATAGTGAGTTAATTGTCTGAAGTTCTTTTCGGAATACAAACATTTAAATACAAAAAACATAGTTATAGAGTACATTTGCCTTTCCCGGACTGTAAAAAAGAGGTGTTATAATTTGATTGCAGATGAAGTAAGAAGTCAATTCATTAATCATATGAAAGGGGTTTCAAGATGAATAAGAGGGGATCCATATTGATACTGTCTCTTTTGTTTCTGTTAACAACTGCTTGTTCCAGTACCTCTGAAACAAAAGAAAGCGAAAAGAAAGAGAGCAGCACGGTTTCTGAGAAGGAGACGAAAGATCCGTTCGCTCCTCTTCCGGAGAAAGTAACCATTAACTTGGCGAAAAGCGAGGGAGATATCAATCTCAATCTTCCTGAAGGGGATACACTGAATGATAATGCATGGACACGATTCATAGAAGAGAAATTGCAGGCTGATTTAAATTATGTATGGACGGTAAAAGGAGGGGATCCATACACTCAAAAATTAAAATTAGCTATTGCCAGCAATGATCTTCCGGATATGTTTCTCGTTGGATTTGATGAGTATCTTGAGCTTATCAAGAATGATATGATAGAGGATTTGACGGACACCTATAAGATATATGCTTCAGACGGATTAAAAGAGATGTATACAACCGATGGCGGTAAAGCGCTTGAAACGTTGGATGTGGATGGTAAAATCTATGGCATATCATCTATGAGCACTATTGATAACAACTCGGCTGAAGTTTGGGTACGGCAAGATTGGCTGGATAAACTTAATTTGGAGGCGCCAACCAATTTAGAACGTTTGAAGAAAGTGACCAAAGCATTTATTGAACAAGATCCGGACGGTAATGGCAAAAAGGATACCGTAGGCATTCCAGGCCAGAGTACGTTCTTCAAAGCAGACATGCTTTCATTTGACGCTATTTTTAACCAAAACCAATCCTTTCCAGGTTACTGGATAAAGGATAAAAGTGGAGAGGTTGTATACGGTTCCACAACACCTGAAACCAAAGAGGCACTCAGAATACTTCGGGATATGTATGCAGAGGGGCTCATCAATAAGGAATTCGGAGCCATGAAAAGTGACCAGGCATCTCAGTTAATCGCAAGTAATAAATCCGGTATTTTCTTTGGCTCGTGGTGGGCAGGATGGTCGCCACTATCCGATTCGGTCAAAAACGATCCCAGCGCTGTATGGCGTGCGTATACGTTGAAGCAATCGGAAGACGGCCCTTATTATGCAAAGCAAGAAAGACCAATCGGCAATATACTGGTTGTTAAAAAGGGTTTCTCTCATCCGGAGGCTGCCATAAAAATATTGAATTGGGAAGTACAAATGCAATATGAAGATCAATCCATTGATCCTTACAAGGGCGCCAGTCCGCCAGTACATGATAATGCCCTGCCGATTAATCTCCAATTGTGGCGAGCTGATTCAGTACTAAAACTGCATGAACTGGTGGTAAAGTTGTCAGCGGGTGAAAAATTGGATGAAGCGACTTACGATGGCCCTAAATATTTAATTGAAGATGCGACGAAAGTGGCAGAACTGTGGACAAAGGGAGAGGATTGGCTTAAACAAAACTCTGACAAATACGGAGAACCATTGTCCCGTGTTATCGGCGTACAACCACTTGTGGCCGAGAAGAACATAAGACGCGTATACAGTGAGTTTTACGGTAAGACCAAGACAATGGAAAAGAAATGGGTTAACTTGTCGAAGTTAGAAGACACCGCATTCATGCAAATTGTGCTTGGAAATAAGCCGCTGGATTACTTTGACCAATTCGTTGAAGAGTGGAACAAGCAGGGTGGCAGTCAAATTACCGAGGAAGTACGCGAGCAACTGAAATAATTCCACCGATAAGCAGCTAAGAGCCGGTTAAGCCCGGCTCTTAGCTATCTGTAAAAGAAGGAGAAATCGAAGATGAAGACAAGAACATCGCTGCATTACCATTTGATGCTCTTTCCGGGTATTTTGCTTCTGCTCATATTCAGCATTTATCCTATGTTCGGTATTGTCATTGCGTTTCAGGATTTCAGTCCGGCTAAGGGATTCTGGGGATCGGACTGGGTCGGCTTGGACAATTTCAGGTATATGCTTGAAATCCCCGACAGTAAGCGGGTATTTCTGAATACGATTTTTATCGCGGTCATGAAGATTATCGCCAGCTTGGTCGCTGCGCTGACTTTTGCATTATTGCTGAACGAGCTTCGGACCCGGTTTCTAAAGCGGTTTATTCAGACCATTGTTTACTTGCCTCACTTTATTTCATGGGTACTCATCGGCGGTATCGTTGGTCAAATGCTATCCCTGGATGGCGTAGTCAATCAAGGCATGAAGCTCATTGGCTTGGATCCCATATTTTTCCTCGGCGATAACAACTGGTTTCCGTTTGTCATTGTAGGGACGGATGTATGGAAAGAATTCGGTTTCTCCGCCATCGTATTTTTGGCAGCTTTAACGGGGATCAACCCGGTGCTGTATGAAGCGGCGGAGATCGACGGAGCGTCCAGGTGGCAAAAGCTTAGATTCGTGACTCTACCCGCAATCTCGGCAACCATTATTCTTATTGCGACATTAAGCCTTCAGAATGTCCTGAATGCAGGTTTTGAACAGGTATTTAATCTATACAACACACTCGTATATGAATCAGGCGATATCATTGACACGTATGTGTACAGAATGGGTTTAATCGAGTCCCAGTACGAATTGGCGACGGCGGTAGGTACGTTGAAATCCATTGTGAGTCTGATTCTGATTTATATTTCGTATCAATTGGCCTCAAAATTTGCAAATTACCGTATTTTTTAGCAGGACAGGAGGAATATAACGATGGTTTATGGAAAGGGACCGTTCAATCGGATTATCGATGGAGCCATTCTAGTGATTTTATGTGTCATCACGGCATGCAGCTTGTTCCCGTTGCTTCACATTCTCGCCATTTCATTTAGCGATAAATCTGCCGTTGCCGCAGGCTCTGTAATCCTATGGCCTAAAGGCATAAATGTGGCGGCATATCGGGCGGTGATCGAGGATAAAGCATTTTTTATGGCATTCTGGGTCTCCGTGAAAAGAGTATTGCTGGGAGGGGGGATTCAATTTGTCCTAACCATTCTTATGGCCTATCCACTTTCACGTGAAGTTCATGTTTTTCGTTCGAGAAATGTTTATATGTGGTTCGTCGTATTTACAATGCTGTTTAGTGGCGGTCTGATTCCTTGGTATATGACAATTCGTGACTTGGGGCTGCTTGATTCCATCTGGGCACTCGTGCTTCCTAGTGCGGTTCCTGTGTTTAACGTTATTATATTGATGAACTTCTTTCGGGGAATTCCAAAGGAACTTGACGATTCCGCCAAAATGGACGGGGCTGGACCTTGGCGTACACTCATGCAGATCTATCTTCCGCTGTCCTTGCCGGCACTGGCAACCGTTACATTGTTCAGCATCGTAACTCATTGGAATTCCTTCTTCGACGGGCTGATATTGATGAACAATCCGTCGAATCAACCTCTGCAAACCTATTTGAATCAGATCGTAGTTCAATTCAACAACTCAAGTGCCAATATGACGGTAGACGAAATTGAAAGAATGTCGAAACTTTCGAACCAGACGATCAACTCGGCCAAAATATTAGTCAGCATGATTCCAATATTGGTCATTTATCCGCTGCTGCAAAAGTACTTTGTTAGCGGATTAACATTAGGCTCGGTTAAAGAGTAGCATTTCGTTCCCTATGGTATGGAGAAAGAGAGGAGTAAATAAAGACATGAAACAAGAGGAAATGGTAGTGGACATTTTACCTGACGAATTATGGTGGGGCGGTGTTGTGAATGACGGCGTTCGCATGCCCTTTTCATCTGAGAGCGGAGTGAAAAGAGATTTAAACAGCCATTTAGCATACAATCAAGGGTCCCCGCTTCTTTTGTCAAGCAAAGGCCGATATGTATGGTCTGAACAGCCCTTCAGATTCGAAATAAAAAATAATGAGCTGAAGATAAACGGAATAACGGACTTAGTCCAGTCAGGACGAAGCGGTGAAAGCTTGAGAGAAGCCTTTCTCTATGCATCACATTCATTTTTTCCTTCACATGGAACGACTCCGGACCGAAGATTTTTCAACGTCCCGCAATATAACACGTGGATGGAAATGTCATATGATTGCACACAGCAGAAAGTTATAGAGTATGCGGAAGCGATTATTGAGAACGGTCTGCCGCCGGGGATATTAATGATCGATGACAACTGGCACATAGATTACGGTGTGCTAGATTTTGATAGCAAACGATTCCCGGAACCGAAGAAAATGGTGGAACATTTGCATGGACTTGGTTTTACAGTGATGCTGTGGGTATGTCCTTTTATTAGTCCGGACAGCTCCGTATTCCGTGCATTGCGTAGAAAAGGCTACCTGATCCGGGAAGCGAACGGCCACCCCGTCATTCGTGAATGGTGGAATGGATTTAGCGCGATTATCGACCTTACCCATCCAGAGGCGGAGCAATGGTTCAGGGAAGAGCTGGATTATTTGATGCAGTCTTATGGCATTGATGGTTTCAAGCTGGATGCCGGTGACCCGGAATATTATGCACCGGAAGACGTAACTTATAGACCAACCACACCCAATGAGCAGAGTGAAATCTGGGCACGCTTGGGATTGCATTACCGATACAACGAATATCGTGCCTGCTGGAAAATGGGTGGACAACCGCTCGTGCAACGCCTGAGCGACAAGAATCATAGCTGGGGACTTGATGGTCTTCGCAGCCTCATTCCGAATGGCCTAGCTCAAGGGCTTCTTGGCTTTGCTTTTAACTGCCCTGATATGGTGGGCGGCGGCCAATATGAGGATTTAATTAGACCGGACTTTAAAGTGGACCAGGAGCTATTCGTGCGTTATGCACAATGTTCTGCTTTATTTCCCATGATGCAGTTTTCAACGGCTCCATGGCGAGTTCTTGATTCGAAGCATACAGCCATATGCATCAAGGCGGCACAGCTGCACGTTGAAATGGGCGGGTATATAGAGGAATTGGCTGTTCATGCAGGAATGACGGGAGAGCCTATAATGCGTCATTTGGCATATGTGTACCCGGATATGGGTTATGAATCGGTGATGGACGAGTTTCTTTTGGGGGATCGAATATTAGTCGCGCCCGTATTAGAACAGGGAATCGCCCGCCGGACAATTCTTTTCCCTCCGGGAGATTGGGTTGGTGATGATGATTCTGTCGTTGTTGGGCCATGCAAACTGGTGGTTGATGCCCCACTGGAGCGTTTGCCATGGTACCGGAAAAAGTAACCTGAAGTTTGTCCTCAAGGCTTCCCTTGGAGTAAGTAATATCCATAAATAATTCGCAAAAAAACGGATCGTAGACGATAACGTTTTTTTGTTGTATATCATAATATTTCTAAAAGAGAAAAGAAGACGAACCATGACAACGTCATTTCCACCCATCAGCCCGAAGCTGAGAGGATTCATGCATTACAATCCGGAACCATACAGCGCTCGCCTTAAACTCTCGAAGAAGACACCCGGGTTAATGAATCTCGCTAAGTGTTCCCGTAGACATCATCGCATCTGAAGATGAACTTACCAAAAATAAAAGCTGATCGTGGCGCCAATGATGTATTTGTGTACCGAGCAAGCTGGAACTGTATTGCTCCAATATGTTGAGACATAGAAGAGAATTAATAAGTTATTTAAGTTATAATAAAGCTATGAAATAAGTGGAACAATATTTAAAACATAGGGCCCGTAGGTCTTGCATGAAGAGCAGACGGTGAACGGGATTGCCTCTAAATATAAAGTGAATCCCACCATGATTTTCCGTTTTAAAAGCTGGCCTAATTTCGGTTGAGTTAATAAAAATAAACGAAAGGAGTATGTTAAATGGGAGAATTAATAAACAGAAAAATCCTATTAATAAAGAGGCCAGAAAAGGAACCTGATGCTACTCATTTCAAAATGGTTGAAGCACCTGTACCTGATCTAAAAGATGAGGAGATTTTAATTCAAAGTTTGTACTTATCTGTTGATCCTGGGATGAGGGAGATGATGAAAGATCAAAAATCATATACTCCGCCGTTTCAATTAAATGAAGTGTTAACCGGAAGATCCATTGGGAGAGTCATACAGTCTAAGAATCTGAATTTTGTACCAGGTGATATTGTGTATGAAAGACTTGGTTGGCAGGATTATTCAATTTCCGATGGGAAACATACAGAAAAAATTGATCCCAATATAGCGCCAATCTCAACCTATCTGGGCGTACTTGGGGTCCCGGGATTGTGTGCATATTTCGGTTTGGTTGAAATTGGTAAGCCTCAGTCCGGTGAAACTGTTGTCGTTTCAGGAGCTGCTGGGGCCGTTGGAATGATTGCCGGTCAAATTGCAAAACTTCTAGGATGTCGTGTAGTTGGAATTGCAGGATCAGATCATAAAAACCAGTATTTAATCAATGAATTAGGATTTGATGTGGCTATCAATTATAAAACAACAACTGACATAAGAGCCGATTTGCAGGAGGCATGTCCAAATGGTGTCGATGTGTATTTTGACAATGTTGGTGGAGACATTACAGATGTCGTACTAAATTTGATAAATTATCACGCTCGTATTGTATTGTGTGGACAGATTTCCCAATACAATCTAGAAAATCCTGAAGTTGGTCCAAGAAACCTTAACCTACTCATTAAAAACAGTGCCATGATGAAAGGATTTGTTGTATACGATTATGCGGATAAAAACGAAGAAGCTATTTCTGAATTGGCATGTTGGATTAGGACAGGCCAACTTAAATACAAAGAAAATATGATTAAAGGATTGGAAAATGCACCTCAAGCCTTTGCGAATCTCTTCCAAAGTAAAAGTTTTGGAAAACAGTTAATAAAGGTTTCTGAATACCATGAAGAGTGACAAAACAAGGAAATCCACCAATTTTTGGGAGATGGTTAAAATGAAATCTAAACCGAATGTTATTTTAGTAACGACGGATCAACAAAGAAAAGATTCTTTAAGTTGTTATGGCTCAGATTTCGTAAATACACCCAACCTGGATCAGATGGCCCAACATGGTATATTATTTAATCGTGCATACTGTACGAGCCCGGTCTGTACACCAAGCCGGGCAACTATATATACGGGGAGCTACGCAAGTAAACATGGCGCATGGAATATTGGTATGAATGTACCGAAAAATCAACGTTTTCTTTCTGAATGCTTTCAAGATAATGGATATAATACCCATTTGATAGGGAAAGCTCACTTTAACGCTTATAATGGTACTTTCGAGGAATCTAAAGAACCGGATAAGGATTGGGAGGAACATTTTAGAAACTTCCATGGTCCATATTATGGTTTTGATCAAGTAGAGCTTTCCGTTGCCCATACAACAGGCGGGGTTAAAGGGCATTATGGATTATGGGTCAAGAACAAATCAGGAAAAACTGAGTTTGATAGTGTACGTAAGGCTAATCGGTCTTTTGGAGGAGAAGGCTATGATTGGGATTTACCAATGGAGCTTCATAATAATAGCTGGATCGTTGAACGGACTAATGATTTTCTAAAAAGGAGCTTACATGATGAGAATCCATTCTTCCTCAGTATAGGTTTTCAAGATCCACATCATCCCCATGCAGTTCCCAAAGAAAGAGTAGGAGAAATTCAACCAAGCAACATTCCTTCACCGAAATTTAGCGACGGAGAGTTGGATGATAAACCTCCTCATTACCAATCGGTTAGGGAAGGTCGCTGGAATGAGGATCCCATGAAAGGAATGTATGTGATGTCCGGGCAGGGAAGTGGTTTTGACTATAGAAATATTGATGATGAAGATGCCCAACTGGGAAAAGCATACTATTATAAGATGGTTGAGATGATAGATGAAGCAATGGGGGAAATTCTATGTACATTAGATCATCTCGGGTTATCCGAAAACACAATCGTAGTTTTCACTTCTGATCATGGAGAATTACTGGGGGATCATGGTATTTGGATGAAAGGTCCGTTCCATTACGAACAATTAGTGAATGTACCATTGCTTGTTCAATGGAAAAATCATTTGCCAGCAGGGACTGAAGTAGATTCAATTAGTAGTTTAGTGGATATAGCCCCTACCTTACTCTCTTTATGTCATATCCCCATTCCAAATGAATGGAATGGACTTGACTGCTCAATGCAATGGAAAGGGGATATCGAGGAAGTCAGAGAACATGCACTTGTAGAATATGTTGATGACCCGCAGAAATTACGTTTAAAAACGATCATTAATAAAAGATATAAGTTAACATATTATCTTGGAGAGGATTATGGAGAACTATATGATTTAGTAAACGACCCGGGTGAAGTAACAAATTATTATGACGATCCGAATTATCAAGAGATCAAACAAAAATTGTTAATGAATGTGATTGATGAGTTGGAATCCATAGAAACTAGAGCTCAAAGATATTCATATGCATAAAAATGAAATGTAAAACTGAAAGTGGTCATTGGATCAGGGCAGACAAAGTATGATGATTGGCTTAGTACCCAAGAAGATGAATTGAATTTACTTTCTTTAGAAAGTTGGAACGAATTATCTGAACCTGAGAGTATCGATGCACTTTTGGCTGAACATGTGTGGGAACATTTAACTTACGAGGAAGGGGTTACGGCTGCGAAGCATTGTTATCAGTATTTAAAACCTGGTGGGTACATTCGTTGTGCAGTTCCCGATGGAAATTTCCGTAACGATTGGTATCAACAGATGGTTCAAGTCGGAGGTCCTGGGTCAGCCGATCATCCTGCGGCATCTCATAAAATAGTTTATGATGCAGAAACTTTTGTAACAGTATTTGAAATGGCAGGGTTTGAAGTAACGTTGTTGGAGTATTGCGAGGAGAACGGGGATTTTCATTATACATACTGGAACGAAGTGGACGGTAAGATAGGGAGATCATTTCGGTTTGACACAAGGAATTCCATTAATGAATTAAAGATGGTATCTATCATTATTGACGCAAAAAAGCCGTTGCTAATAAGAAATAATGCTTAAGATTGCTTCGTTAGTTATAAAGGGATCACCACGTCAATGCAATCATATTGTGATTTCAATCTTGGGTAACAACAACGGTTTAACAGCCTTCTTATCTGGTCTGGTTGGTCTGGGAACAAAGCATTTATTCTTGCTTCTTTAACATACATCAAAAATAACAATAACAAGAAAAAGTAAAACCCACCCTAAGATTGGCCAGTCGAAGATGGGTTTTAACCTATGCCAGGTGCTCCTGCTTGCTTTCGTAATTCCTTTTCATATTTGGCGCAATCTCGTTTTGGGATTGCTCTATTAGATTAACCTATCTGCAACGTTCGCATTCCTCCATTTGATGGCTCAATGTATAAGTAACCCCCGTGGCATCCTTCGATCTCCTCAATGGAATAACGGATACCGGTGTTCTTTTCAACATGTAAGTTTACATTAACAATGTTCGGAAGGTATATTTTCGTTGGATTAGAAGTGTTCTCATCCTCTATCCATTGCATTGTATAACAGGAATCGGCAGATTCATAAGAATAAGAGATGAGCTTTCCGGACACAGCCATCGGATATCCTCTGCATATTCCTTTGATGGTAGTGTATTGGTCCATATTCGGATGATGATATAGCCAATATGTATCACTGCACAACAAGCGTTCAAATATGCCTTTTACATGCAAGGAGGCTTCTTCCGCCATTTCTGACTCCATGTAAGCACCCCATTCTCCGATCAGCATCGGAAGCTCCAGTCTGCTTCGGGTTTCTTCATGGCGCTGAAAGATAAAATCAACCCGTCTGTTATCCGGAGCATGTACCTCATCGGAATCTGTAACGAGGTCATAGCCATGAGGCGCATATGCCTGTTGCCCGTCTTTATCCCCTTGTTTATTTGTAATAAAAGTAATTGCGCTGGATATGCCCGCATTAGCCATATAGTTAGTTTCAAGAAAAATAATGCCGTGGGGATCGAACTCACGTATCGCTCTTGCCGATTTTCTATAAAATTCCGAAAGGGTCTCATGTTCAAATTTGGCTTGCATCGGGGCTACACTATCCATTAATTTAGCAAAAAAGGCGGGTTGATTCAGAAAAAGGAACATATCCTTTTTTCTATCAGGGTCGTCCCATATTATAGATAGATCTTCTGGAGAAGGTGGCTCTTGACCTGTATAACTTGCACTAATTCGAGCATAGGAGGAGAGTAACGCTTCAATCATTTTTTGGATTTCTGAGCCCATCGAAGGCTCATTCAACAGATCGTAGCCGATCACGTTCGGCTCCTTACCCAACTGCTTCACGACATGAGCCCAAGCTGCAATAATATGATCTTGTATGCCAATACCGTCTGCAGCAAGTGAATTATTCCAAAAATGATCGAATGCCCGCTGTACTGCGCCATTGGACCAGTAAGCCTCGCTCCAAAGATCACTTGGTGTGTACACTTCTTCATCGGTTATGGTAGCCCAAGAGGGAGCACCATCTGAGAAAAGTGAGCTGTAAAGGTCTTGATGCATATCAAGAAACACATACAGATCTTGCTGATGTGCAAGTCGAATCAATGTCCTCACCTTCTCCAAATATGCATCGTCATATTGTCCCGGAAAGGGTTCAATTCCGTCCCAAATTATTCCCAACCGGATAACGTTGAACCCCCATTGCTTCATTTTTTGAAAGTCACTTGAGCACCAATCCCCGATATAACCTCTGTCTTTATTCTTACAATTCAGATTGATTCCATGAAGAATGACATGCCTGCCCAATTCGTCTACAAAACGATCACCTTGTACTTTAATTTTGTACATCATCTTCGCTCCTTTATGGATACATAGAACTGACTAGTCAGTACAAACATAGGGGGATTCCTGCTATTAGTCAATTGTTTTATACAAAAAGGACTCTAATGTGAAGGATTGTCGCAACGATTAAATATTGTCTCGGACTAAATATGAAATATTGGCTTGCATGTAAAAAAACAAGTGTTGCCCACTGCCCTCAAAGGGAACTATGATCAAACAGACTTCAACTCACAAGGAAAGGAGGTGGAACATTGAGATCGACGATATGGTACCGACAACGCTATTTGTTGCTTATGTCAATTCCAGGGGTGCTACTTGTTTTAATTTTTAAGTATTTTCCGATGTATGGAATATTAATTGCTTTCAAAAATTACGATGTAGCCGCCGGAATATTGCAAAGTCCGTGGGTTGGCCTTAAGCATTTTTATGCCTTCTTCAACAATCCGTTCAGTTGGAGGATCATAAAAAACACATTTTTACTAGGTTTATATTCGCTTTTCTGGGGGTTCCCGGCACCACTTATTTTAGCTCTTCTTTTAAATGAAGTGAAAAAGAGATTTTTCAAGCGTTGGGTGCAGACGATTGTATATTTCCCGCATTTCTTGTCCGTGGTCATTATTGTCGGTTTTCTTAAAGAATTTGCTGCGCTGGACGGACTGTTTAATCAGATCGGAGGGTGGTTCGGAGCAGAAGCGGCCCCGCTACTCGCCAAGCCAGAGTATTTTCGCACATTATTCATCGGCTCAAGTATATGGCAAAGCGTGGGGTGGGGTACAATCATATATTTGGCAGCGCTTTCAGGCGTCGACGAGGCTTTACATGAAGCAGCCATCATTGATGGTGCAAATCGTTGGCAACGATTGTGGAATGTAACCTGGCCTGCTATTTTACCAGCCACTACAATTTTGTTGATATTGTCGCTGGGAGGCATCGTAAGCACTGACTTCCAAAAGGTACTTCTGTTGTATAACCCTAGTATATACGAAACGGCTGACGTGATCGATACGTACGTATATCGTCAAGGCATCTTGGGAGCACAATACGAATACAGTACCGCTGTAGGTCTTATGCTCTCGGTTATATCGTTCTTGTTTGTGACCATTGGCAACTGGATATCCAGGAAATTTTCGGAGACTAGCTTGTGGTAGCTGTTGTTACTGTAGAAGAGATAATTTCGGGAGACTAAAACATGAGACATTATGATCGAGGATTAAGTTCAAAGGTTTTTGATGCATGTAACTATGTATTCTTAACTGCATTATGTATTGTGATGCTATATCCGTTGGCCAATACCTTGGCCGTATCCTTAAGCAGTCCGGATAAGATTATACGAGGGGAAGTAGGCTGGTTCCCACGTGGATTCAATCTAGAGGGATACCGATATGTCTTCGCGGATAGCTCAATATGGACCGCATTCGGCAACACTGTCGGTTATGCGCTGGTAGGTACACTAATTATGCTTTTGGTCACCTCCTTAACGGCATATCCGCTTGCTATACCTGGTTTTGTATTAAGAAAATTTATTACTATTTTTATTTTGATTACGATGTTTTTTGGTGGAGGCCTGATTCCAACGTATTTACTGATCCGCAAGATGGGGATGCTGGATACGTTTTGGGTCATGGTTATTCCTGGAGCTATATCTGCCTATAATGTCATCTTATTTCGAACATTCTTCAAGTCAATACCGAAGGATTTATGGGAATCGGCATATGTGGATGGTGCAAATGACTTTCGAATTCTGTTTCAAATATACTTGCCGTTATCAAAGGCGTTGCTTGCAACTTTTGGGTTATTCGGAATCGTAGGCGCTTGGAACGGTTGGTTCGATGCTTTGATTTATTTGAATGATGAGACAAAGTATCCCATACAGATGTTGTTGCGCAAAATGATTATGGAGACCGACAGTTCTTCAATGAATGCACAGACGTTTGAGATGATGGCCACCATGAAAGTACACAGTAAAAATATCAAAATGTCGACGGTAATGGTTACGATTATACCGATCTTGTTCATTTTCCCCTTCTTGCAAAAATATTTTGTAACCGGATTCATGCTTGGTTCTGTTAAAGGTTAGGTTAGAATTATTTAAATCAAATGAAAAGGGTGGTTGAACTTATTGGTTACTAAAAAGAGGCCCCTCGCTACTGTTATCTTTATGTTATTCGTTTCGCTCGTGCTACTGCTGGCTGGTTGTTCGAAGAGTGGAGGAGGCGCAGATAAAGGTTCCGAAGATGCAGGACAAAACGCTGACAATCAGAAACCTCTTAAAATTTCTGTGATGGCTGGTTCATTCGGGGCGACTCCTAAAGGGACATTGATACAAGAGGAATGGCAAAAAAGAATGGAATCGTACATTGGAAGGAAATTAGATATCGACTGGACTTACGTTCCTTGGGGGGAGTACGGTGATAAATTTAAGTTGACGCTTGCGAGCGGCGATCTACCGGATATTATGACCAATTTCGGAGGAGAACTGGCTATTCAATATGGTCGTCAAGGCATCGTGCTGGATATTGCAAAGTATATGAATGATATGCCGAATTATAAGAAGTATGTGGATAACACGCCATATGCAAAAACCAAGTTGTACACCCCGGAAGGCAATATGTATTATTTCGGTGATGGTTGGTGGAACGAAGAAGGAAACGAGGGAACGGCATACGGATCAATTTACCGCTTCGACTTGTTTAAGAAGCATAATATTAAAATTCCGGAAACACTAGATGAGTTCTATGACGCTGCAAAGAAACTTAAGGGGGTATATCCGGATTCCTATCCCGTTAACACGTATTCTTCCTGGCCTGCTGTTCACGAAGGTCTTTTGTATTCAAACCATACAAGCCTTGGCTTATATTGGAATGGAGAGAAATACGTTTATGGCCCGGTCGAGGACGCATTCAAAGAGACACTCATGTTCCTGAATAAGCTTTATAAAGAAAAGCTTCTCGATCCTGAGTTTGCTACGCAATCCGATGATCAAGTTAAACAAAAAATGGCCACCGGCAAATCATTTATGATGCCATTGACATGGTATGGGAATGCGGATGAACTCAACAAGATGTCAAATGAAGGTGCGGAATGGGGAGGAGCGCTTCTCCCTAACAATCCAAAATATGGGAAGGCGTGGAAGGGATGGTCGGCTGAACCTGGTAAATTGCTCTCCAATAATAATGGAGTACTGATTTCCGCCAAGGCAAAAGAGCCGGAACTTCTGGTGAAGATGATTGATTATCAATATTCTGATGAAATGGTTAATTTGTTAAATTGGGGTATCGAAGGGGTGACATACGAGGTCAAGGATGGAAAAAAACAATTCCTGCCTGAGATCACGAATGATCCGATTCCTGCCAAGAAACTCGAACCTTTCGGTGTGTCTTCTTCCGGGTCGAATCGATCAGGATTTGTTTTTACTCCTCAGGATTTTGCTTCCGACATAGCGAAATACAAACCGATGCCTTTTTACGCTGACGGACAATATATGACGGGAAAAAGCAAAGAGTTAACAAATAAATATGGTGGTAAAGAATCTATCGCACCGAATGATCGTGCACCGAATGTTACCTTAAATAAAGAGCAAGAGGCCACAAAAAGCGAAATCATGACTCCAATTGAAACATATGTAAGTGAATCTGTCATCAAGTTTGTCACTGGAGCAACAAGCTTTGACCAGTGGGATAAGTACTTGGCAGATATCAATAAAATGGGAGACTATACATTAGTACTTAAGATGATGAACGATGCTGTAGCCGTAAAATAAGCTTGAATATGGCTTAGAGGCCCTTGGGATACATGACAGGGGTTTCTAAGCATTATCATGGCGGAGGCGAAACAACGGTGGAATCGACAGTATTTCGTGTGACCGAATACGGTGCAGAACCAAACTCAGGAGAAAATGCTATCGTTGCTATTCAACGGACACTTGAAGCGGCGAAAAGGGAGAATAGCACCTGCGTTATTGAGTTTCCACACGGCAGGTACGATATTTTTCCGGAACATGCTTTAAGTGAACGGTTCCATATTTCGAATACAGTCTCGGAAGAGGAACATGCGGATGTAACGAAAACAATAGGTTTGCTTTTCCGGAAAATGAAAGGAATAACGGTGGAGGGGAACGGATCCTTACTTTTGTTTCATGGCAAAATGACGATGTTTGTTTTCGATGATTGCCAAGACATCGTGATAAGGAATCTAAGTCTAGATCACTCCAAACCGACGATTGCTGAAATGACGGTTGAGAAAGTTGAAGGAAACATTATTGACGTTCTTGTACATCCGGATTCAAGGCATACTATCGATGAGGGCAAGCTTTACTGGCTTGGGGATAAAGGTAAATTTCACAATGGACCAGCGCAGCAATATGATCCCCCCTCCAACACAACATGGCGGACCGTCAATCCCATAGAGACGGCTGATCGGGTAGAGGAGCTTTCAGGGGGAAGGTTGAGGTTCCATTTCCTGCGAACGATAGATACTTGTGCCGGACGAGTCTATCAAATGAGAGATGGTATTCGGGATGAGGCTGGCATCTTTATCTACTGCAGCTCGAATGTGACATGGCAAGACGCCGGAATTCATTATATGCACGGGTTGGGCATCGTTGGACAGTGTAGTGAAAACCTTACATTTCAGCACCTTGACATGAGTCCGAAGCAAGGAAATGGGCGTACGTCAGCATCTTTTTGTGACTTTATGCATTTTTCAGGTTGCAGGGGAGAAATCACAGTAGAGGACAGCCAATTTAAGGGAGCTCACGATGATGCTATTAATGTTCACGGAACGCATCTCCACATCGTCGGCCGACCAGCGCCTGATCAGATCCGGGTACGATTCATGCATGGACAAACGTATGGGTTTGAAGCCTTTCGTAGCGGAGATAGCATAGATTTTGTACGTGGGTCGACATTGATCGTGTATGCGTCTAACAAGGTAATAGATGCCAAGCAGCTTAATCCCAGGGAATGTATATTGACTCTGGAACAGCCAGTGCCTTTAGAACTCGAAATGAACGATGTCATTGAGAATGCAACATGGACTCCAGAGGTATATATTCGTCGTAATCATTTCTCCCGGATCCCGACCCGGGGGATATTAGTAACGACCAGACGCTGTGTAGTAATTGAAGATAACCTATTCGAGCGGCTGGAGATGAGCGCAATTCTGATCTCCAACGATGCGAATCATTGGTATGAGTCGGGCATGGTACGCGATGTGTTGATCCGGAGAAATCGTTTTGTTGAATGCGGCAGATGTGGTCATCCCGTTATATGGATTGAACCAGAGAACATGGAGTATTCTCAAGAGCTTCCCGTTCATCGCAATATTCGAATTGAAGATAACACATTTAATTCTATCGGTAATTGCATTGTAGCGGCGAGAAGTGTGAAGGTGTTGAAAGTATCCAGCAATCACATTCAAAGTACTAGTAGTAAGTTTGACCAGCCCTTCATTAAACTACTGGCTTGCAGTGAGGTTTCGGTCAGCAACAATGTATTGGAGGGGCAGAATCCGGATCTTAACGTTGTTATTAGCTCGATGTCTCCGAATGATGTGGAAATCCTGCCTGGGCAAGAACTAATAATACGACAGTCTTAAGGGGAATATGATGGAACAAGTGAGAATTGGGATGATTGGCGTTGGCGGGCGCGGAGATATAGCGCAATATTGGCACCGCCCGGAGGGGCGCTCGATTATAGTTGCTGGGGCAGACATTAATGAGAAATACTTGTCTGAATTTAAAAAGAGAGCAAGTACCGATGTATTTGTTACCAATCAATATCAGTCAATGCTAGAGCGCAAAGACATCGATGCGATCGCTGTTACCTCACCGGATTATTGCCATGAAGAGCATGCTATTGCTGCGCTCGAAGCAGGGAAGCATGTGTTCTGTGAGAAGCCGCTCGCCATTACGGTAGAAGGCTGTGACCGGATTCTGCAAGCTTGGGAGCGTTCTGGAAAAAAGCTGATGGTGGGCTTCAATATGCGCTATATGAATATGTTCCGTACAATGAAGGGGATTATCGACTCCGGAGACATCGGCGAGATAAAAGCGGTATGGGTAAGACATTTCGTTGGGTATGGTGGAGACTTTTACTACCACGATTGGCATGGTAATTCCAAGAATACCACATCCCTACTGCTGCAAAAAGGCGCACATGATATTGATATGATCCATTACTTGACGGGTCAATATACAAAGAAGGTTGCAGCCTTCGGTAGTCTAGACTTCTACGGAGGAGATAAACCGAATGACTTGACTTGTCCAAACTGCAATGAAAAAGATATATGCACGGAGGCACGATTCGGTCGTTTGAATCAATGTGTCTATAGACAGGAAATTGATGTGGAGGATAATAACGTAGTCATTATGGAGCTTGATAATGGGATTAAAGCGACGTATATGCAGTGTCATTTTACGCCGGATTACCATCGTAATTATACACTTATTGGCACGGAAGGCCGAATTGAGAATTCCGAGAATGACAATAAAGTGTATGTCAAGTCGCGCAGCTCGAACAAATGGCATAGTCTGTCTGATCGCATCTATGATATAAAAGCTGGAGAAGGAACCCACGGAGGGGCGGATCCGAACATCTGCCGTGACTTTGTTGATATGATTCTTGACAATAAAGATCCGATTGCGACACCTATTGCTGGTCGAATGAGTGTTGCTGCTGGATGTGCTGCGGCAGCTTCCATGCGAGCAGGCGGCAAGGTAGTAAATATACAACCGAGGCAAGTTGTGTAATTTTGAAGTGAAGGGTTGTGATCCCAGTTGAGTGCGGATATGACGGTTTGGTACGACCGTCCAGCTACGCTGACAGGAATGAGCAAACAAGAGGGTTGGAATAGGGCACTACCGATCGGCAATGGGCGTCTTGGGGCAATGGTATTCGGTGATTGGCCCGTTGATCTGATTCAGGTAAACGAGGAATCCATATGGGCAGGTCCTCCTGTTCCTAGGAACAGGGTAGGGGCTAAGGAGGCCATCCAACAAGCTAGGGTGCTGCTTCTGGCCGGGAAGCACGAAGATGCGGAGAAGCTTGTGCGGGAGTATGTGCTTCACCCACATACAAACCCAAGGAGCTATCAGCCCTTCGGCGAGGTTCGATTAACGCACCTGAATTCAGGGAATACAGTGATAGCAGAAAATAGCTTAGAGCTCAAAAGAAGCTTGAATTTAGACACTGCAATTGTGCAAGTATCGTATTTTCATGAGGGTGTCCACAATACTCGAGAGGCATTATCAAGTGTTATCGATCAGGTGTTAGTTATTCGTTGGACTACTGAGGGCCATGGCAAGATCAATACCCGCATTGAACTGACTAGGGAAGACGGAGCCTCCGTGCAGACGAAAGGAATGGATTCTCTCGTTCTAACGGGACAAGCTGATCACGAAGGAACTCATCCAGGTGTTAAGTTTTGCGGGATATTGCATGCGATGACGGATGGCGGATTAATACATGCAGATGCAGGATCACTAACGGTTTCCGATGCCAATGCTCTGACCTTGTATCTGAGTGTTCATACAGATTATCATTTTGCGAATCCGCTCGAACCACTGGACCTCAATCTGATCACACAATGTGAAATCGATCTGCAGAAAGCCATTGCCAAACCTTATGAACAATTGAGATTGGAACATATCGAGGATCATAGGCGCCTATTCCGACGTGTTGAACTGTTTCTTGGAACGCATACACTGGAATCCCCGCCCACCTCTTCGTTACCAACGGATCGAAGACTAGAAGCTTATCGCCAGGGGAATGAAGATTTAGAGTTGATTTCCCTATATTTTCAATATGGCCGTTATTTGCTGATTGCCTCTAGCAGGCCGGGGTGTCTGCCAGCTAATCTACAAGGAATATGGAATCCCCACCTGATCGCTCCGTGGGATAGTGATTATCATATTAATATTAATCTGCAGATGAATTATTGGCTTGCTCAGGTCGGCAATCTATCGGAATGTCAAATGCCCTATTTCAATTTATTAGAGGGATTGGCTAAGAATGGAGTGGATACGGCCCGAGAAGTATATGGATGTCGCGGATTCGTGGCGCATTATACGACAGATGTCTGGCTGCATACGGCTCCACTTGGGGATATTCAATACGGAATGTGGCCGATGGGAGCAGGATGGTGTATTCGCGATTTTATGGAACATTATCGATTCCAAGGAGATACCCGGTTTTTGCGTGAACGGGCTTATCCGATTCTAAGAGAGGCAGCAGCATTTTTTCTGGACTGGTTAGTACGGCATCCTCTTACAGGTAAATGGATTTCAGGGCCTTCTGTTTCGCCTGAGAACACTTTCCTTTCACGCAATGGAAATAAAGTGAGCTTATGCATGGCACCGGCAATGGATCAGCAAATCATATGGGATGTGTTTGCGAGTGTTGTTGAAGCGGCACAAGAGTTAAACGATAAAGATGCGTTTATCGAGAGAATACAGAAGGTCTGGCAGGAGCTGGCTATGCCGGGAATTGGTAAGGACGGGCGCCTAATGGAATGGTGCGAGGAATACGAAGAAGCAGAGCGTGGGCATCGTCATTTGTCACATCTTTATGGTGTGTACCCAGGGCAGCAATATTCATATTCGTCTAGTCCGCAAATGATGAAAGCAGCAAGAGAATCACTTGAATATCGTCTGTTTCACGGGGGCGGGCATACGGGCTGGAGCAGGGCTTGGATTATCAATTTATGGGCGCGACTCCAAGACGGAGAGCAGTCCTATAAACACTTGGAGATATTAATTAAGCAATCCACCCTTCCGAATTTGCTGGATAATCATCCTCCATTTCAGATTGACGGGAACTTCGGGGCTGCGGCAGGAATTGCAGAGATGCTTCTGCAAAGCCACGAAGGACATATACGGATTTTGCCTGCTCTTCCCCAGGCTTGGCAGCATGGCTATGTTAAAGGATTGAAAGCGCGGGGGGAATTCGAAGTAGATATTAAATGGGAGTATGGACGATTAGTGGAATGTAAGGTGCGTTCATTGAAGGAAGACCCAAACCAGGGAACAATTGTGTATCAGAACCAGGCGAGCGATTTTGAAATCAAGTCAGGTCAGGAATACAGAGTATACCCTGGAGATTTAACTGAATTATGAGGAGGCAGTAAACAAATGGAAATCACCAGAGTTATTATCATGAGTATAAGTGGGATAGGGGGCTACATTCAGTCTGTTAATACACCCAATCTGGATAGAATCTTCGCAAAGGGAAGGTTTGGGGTTGATACGTTATCAGCCTCGCAGTCTAAGAATAGCAACAGCAAGGAAGAAATTTATGCGGATGCATCGCCATACCTACCCATTTACCAAATGATTGAGGACGCATTTCCCAACTTAAAGTTAGCTGTAATCAGTGCATGGAATCATTCCAACGAGGGTATTGTAGGGCTTCATGAGGCGTCAGTAACAGATCACGATACGATTAAGTTTGCTGTAAAGTATTTACAAGAGCATCCCGAGATGCGGCTCATGAAAATTAAATTGAATATGGCTGCTGAATCGGGTCGTCTTCATGGATACAATTCGCTTGAGCATATGCAAGCAATAGAGCAAACAGATGATAATATGGGCATTTTACTACGAACGATTGAAACGGAAAATCTGCAGGAAGATAGTTTAATCATTGTCGTATCCGGTCCTGAAGATGATGTTGATCTGGATTTCGTTTATGATAGTTCTAGCGATGGGGATATGATCGTTTGGGGTGCTGTCGGTATGGGGATTGAGACAGGTGTGCCCGTAGGGAAGTATGTAATCAAATCTACCTCGGATGCCATTATTCATGCATTAGGCCTCGTTAATCGGGAACGAATGGATGCAAGACTGCCAGATGCCCTGTTTAGCACATTGATTAAGATGAATGGTATACCGAAGTATATTGAAGCTGAATGCTCTCGGGTGTTGGAGCTTGCCCGGCCGCGGCAGGGTGAGGATACGCTTGATTTCGTATTTATAACGGACACCCACCATTCCATAGGAGGCAATCAATTGTTTGCCGCTCAAGCAGTACGATCCATAGCCGAAAGTATGCATGTTGATTTCATTGTGCACGGAGGAGATTTTGCGGCCAATGGACTGAAGGACGATGTGGTCGGGGCCCAGCGGGAGATTCTCGGCGCGCTTACCGTAGAAGGATGCCCGCTCGTTGCTGTTAAGGGCAATCACGATGACAATTCGATTCAAGATTTCCACAATGCTCCTAACCGCACGGATAATGTCATCTATCCAGAAGAAATGTATGAGTACCTCGTTAAACCGCTCACGGGAAAGGTGAATGGGAACCCGAACCAAGCAAATGGGTTATACTATTATGTTGATTTCCCTAGTAAGCGAGCACGTGTCATTGCGCTTGACTGTATAGATATTCCCTATGTCTCAAATTCAGATGGAGGATTAAAGTATCCTGGTCAGTGGAAATATGCCTTTTCCCATGAACAAATAAACTGGATTGCACAAGTTGCCCTTAATTTCGAGGAGATTGATGAACGTGAGCATTGGCAGGTTCTGTTTGTCTCTCATGTACCTATCCTGCAGGACGGCGTGTTTGGAGCAGACCATTGTATTGCAAATGATGAGGCATTGTGGCAACTCATAGTAGCTTTTCAACAAGGCTCGGAGTACCGTTCCTCTATGGATGGAGAATTTGCCTATTCAGTGACGGTTGATTTTACTAAGCAGGGACCCGTTAATGTGGCTGCCTGTTTGTTTGGGCATGTTCACTTTGATCAAATTGTGGTAAAGAACGGCATTCCAATGATATCGACCTTGAACGCTGTTTCCTATTCCGACTTTGAAGAGGCACCGTCCAGACAATATTATAGTGTCACCGAAACGGCATTTGATGTTGTTTCATGGGATTTGCATAATCATGTGATGAGAATGACTCGTTTCGGGGCAGGTCAGGACAGGGAAATTGAGCTGGGACGCAACGGATGATATTATCTTTTCATGAAAGACAGAACGACATAAGGATGAATTTATGTAGATAGGAGATGAAGTGGGTGACAGGCAAAGAAATTTATCAAAGGGTGTTTATTCTCGGGATCGATGGGGCGGGTAACTTATAAGAAATACAGATTCCCCGTTTGTATCAGGGATTGTTGAGGATGGATTAGGAATCCATAAGGTTAATCTGCCCGATGAAGAGCTAATAAACTCCATGGAGTCATATTTAGACGATAATCGCGATGTGAAGCTGCTTTACATGCAACTGGATGAACCCGATGGGACAGGTCATAGAAGCGGCTATGGTATTAATTCCCCTGATTACTTACAGGCAATTACTAAATCGGATCAATTAGTAGGCAGGGTATTAACCAAGATGGAGCCATTAGGACTAGACGAGGACAGCCTCATCATCATCTTGACTGATCATGGGGGAGGAGGCGCCGATAGTCACAGCCAGGGAAGCGGTCACCCTGAGGATATGACAGCGTTCTGCCTGGGGCTGTGCAGGTCCTGGCATCAAGCCGGGCACACGTCTTTCTAATGTTACGATAACCGATACAGCTGCGGTCGTTGCCTATGCATTGAATCTGAAAGCTCCGGATGCGTGGGATGCCAAGCTTCCTGAAGGCTTATTTAGCGGCTCTTATTGTTCATAGTTACCCAAGCCGGTGTTGGACTGTGCGTTACTTCGTCTGTAATTACCGATAAAAATAGCGCTAAGGTATTCTTCAGCCTTAGCGCTTTTTCGATCTTCGAATCCGGGGTTCATGCTGGACATTATTCGCTGAACTATTCGGTGCTTTGATTCTTTAAGAGCAAAAAGGCAGTAAACGTATCGTAACGGCAGCAATGATTGCCATTGGCATCATGTTTTTTATCGGCAGTGTCTGTAATGATGATGCGATCATGTTTGTGACATGCCAGAATGATCAGGCGGAAGCTTGGCATATTGCCCCGGAGTCGTACCGTTTACTTTCTTGAAGTTGCGGGTAAAGGTTCGTTCGCTTGTAAACCCGACCTG
Source organism: Paenibacillus dokdonensis (assembly GCF_004916975.1). Taxonomy (GTDB): domain Bacteria; phylum Bacillota; class Bacilli; order Paenibacillales; family Paenibacillaceae; genus Paenibacillus_AQ; species Paenibacillus_AQ dokdonensis. The sequence goes on from NZ_STGQ01000001.1 coordinate 760,926, forward strand.
TTCGGCAACTTCCTTGAGCGTGATTCGCGGATTATGTTGCAATTGTAGATTGGCCTCTCGGATCCGAACGAGCACGATATAATAGCTGATATTGTACCCCGAGTGTTTCTTGAAATAGCTTGACAAATATACGCTTGATATCGAAAATTGGTCAGCGATCCTTGTGAGGGATAAGTCTTGTTGCTGGTAGTTTTGATGAATAAATTCTACGATTTTTTCGTATAACGATTTGCTCTGAGTAAAGGAATATGTTGTGACGAATATGAATCTCTCGATTAACTTTTCATACATGATGTCGGGATTTCTCAATGGACTTAAATCGGTAAGGGATGACCCGGTCGTCTGCAAATTCCCGATTTTCTTACTTGTAATTAAAATATTCAGTACATCTTGTAAATAACGGAAGAGGGAACAGATTTGCCCGTAGGACATTTTCCGTATCCTTGTTTGAACCGTTTCCGCAAAGAAGTGATGTACTCCCTCTTGGCTGCCATTCAATACATAGGTGATGAGTTCCTGTTCCTTCTCAATTGTAATGGACACATGTGGATTCTCGGTAACCGTGACGTTTGGATAATAAGCAATGTGATAAGGAGCGTCAAAATCGTAACAATATTGATCGATCGAATGAAAGCTTTCCTGAACTGCACAATACATATCGCGAATGTTGGCCATGAATGAACTGATTCCGCACATTACAAAATGATTCTCGAATGGCTTGGATTCCAATACCTTACACAGGGTTTGATAGAAATCTGTATAATTGCTTTCTTGGATTATGTAAGTATGCGAATCGAATCGATACATTAATTTGCAAAATAGATAATTTTCCCTCAATTGATGCTCAAACGCTTCCAAGGCCTTTTCCGACGTTGTACCGTCATTCAACTCAAAGAAAATTGTGAGGATAACTCCCCCCTGATATTTGACTTGAAGCGCTTCAAGCATATCGGATGAAACATCCTGCGGATTACCGGAAGAAAGTCGTAGAAGTGCATTCTGCTCCATAATCATTTGCTGTTGATCTAATGTTTGTATCATGGATTGATTGGCGAAGTGAAGGTTTGCTATGGTTGACTTCACGGGACGATATATACTGACATTTGCAGCAAGCAACCCAGCAGCGATCATTAAGAATACGATCAGAAGAGTAAGTGAATATCGGTTTGCTGTTTGAAGATCTTTTTGCAGAGAACTCTCCGGATACAACACGTAGTAATTTAATCCATTGAGATAAAGGTGAATAGGGGTATATGGCTTGCCGTCGACAACAACTGGCTGACTACCGGCGATTTGTTTTTGTGCCATGTTATAGGCCGAGTTATGATTGGATGCTACAATTTCTCCGGAATCAGTAGACACAATGATTATATTGTTCAGCAGACTGGAGTATTTTTGGAAACTGTTTTCCAGAGCCGATTTGTTTACTTTGGCAATGACGGAGCCAACTGTGTTAATTCGATGAACGTAGGTAATGAATCGACCATAATTATGAAAGGAATCTATTTGGTCCGTGTTATGGAGGCAATTACATGAAAAATCAGAACTCTCTGCATGAAGGTTTTCATAAAAGAGGGATAGCTTCCGAGTTCCGTCAGCGCTTGTTACAAAATTTGCATCTTTGAAATAAACGAAAATGGTCACATCTAATGGAAGCAGCCGTGTTAGCTCCGAAAGCTTCAGATTAAATCTGCGCAAATCCATTATGTAGCTTGGGGAATCAAAATCGGCGTTATTAAGGGGAATCATGCTCATATCCATACTTAAGGAATATACGCTTTGTTTTATCTTAGCCAACTCTTTATCTACATTTTCAGCAATGTAAAGTAAATTATCATGGTTTGCCCGATCGACATTGCTTTTGACGTTGTGGTTAAGATAAGTGGAATACAGGAGAAGAATTCCAGAGAAAAGAAGTGAGAAAATTAAATTTAAAAGTATAATCTTAAGGGTCATGTTTCTGTTTAGTTTTCTGAATTTCACAAGACGAGAGATCACACCATATCCTCCTTCTTCTCCGGGAACATCGCTAAAATGTTAACGCTTACAGTGCAACGTACAACTGATGGTGAAAAAATTGTATCAGCCTGACTAATGCAAGTCAATTTAATGTGTATATATGTGAAGAATTGACGCAATGATGAAATGGTGTCCGTAGGAGTGTACCTTTTTTTCAGGGGAATCCCTCTTGAGATGGTGATATAATGATGATTTAAGTCTTTCGGATTTTTTACAAGTTTATGGAATATTGGTGTTGAAGAGGAATAACGCAAGGGGAGGACGCGCGAATGATTGTGTAGCTAATCTTACAGTTTTCGAATCGATATCTGTAAAAAGCTTCTGGACTCTTGCGAACGAGTAAAATATTGTTTGGGTGAATCAGCTTATTCACCAACTTGGATGTTGAGCTCTCATATCAAAAAGTATATAAACCGGGAAGAGGACTCCTTTGTGACTGCTCTAAGTTCCTCTTAGGAAAGAAGGAATAGCTCGCGATCCTTTCGACAGACCAGTCCCTTAACGCTGGCGCTCATTTGCTATACAACGAATGTATCTTCTCGTGGTTGATATGGGACAGCTTTTGGAACTGCTGAATGAAATCGCGAACTCAATCAGAAAATAATCTCAAACCTGAATTTAATTTATGATTGTTTGTATAAAATTTCTCTTTTATCTTTCTTAATGAAAAGTTCCCAAAAGGATTCAGCAATTAAATCCGGATCAAAAAAGGTTCCCGGTTGTACTACACCACCTATAGTGACAGTACCCACCGTAATACCGTATGGTGACAGTTCGTCTGCCATAGTAAAAGTTAAATTCCTCAAACCTGCTTTACTTATTGAGGCAGAGGCTCTCGATGCAACAGGATTTAATGCAAGCATACCACCAGTAAATAGAATGGTTCCGTTTTTACGCTCGATCATCTCTGGAAGAACCTGCTGGGAACTAATCAATGCCCCTGCTACGTTCACGTTGAAATCATTTAATAAATCTTTTCCATTTAAATTAGAAGGATTATTTATAGTATTGGAACCCGCATTATAAACTAAAACGTCCGGTATTCCATAATCTGATTTTATTTGGTTAAATGCGTCTATTAGTGAGACGGATTCCGATGCATCAGCAATGATTCCGTATGCCTCTATGTTTTTCTTCTGAAGTTCAGAAATTTGCAAGTCTAATGATTCCTTCCTTCTTGCGAGTAGAATTAATTTAAAGCCATTACTACCAAATTTTCTTGCAATGCCTGCACTGACCCCAGGACCAGCCCCAACAATTACTACTAAAGGGTTGTTCATTTTAATTATCTCCTTTTTTTCAACATCCAATTTGAAAGTTATTGTTTCAAAAAAACACAGGGTTAATAGATAAAATGTTACTATGTGCAATGAGGAAAAGCAAGTTTTACTACTTAAATATAGTTTCTTGTTAAAAATATGTACCTTAATTTTATAAAGATAAATTTTAATACAATGTAAAATCTATCCTTATCTCTCTCTAGGGCTGATTCAAACTCATATACGCCGAAATAAGCGTACCCGTTATCACTGCTGTACTGATCGGGGGCATGATAAATAGACTCGCCAAATACAGGGATTTCCAAGTGTTTGGCGGTCTTCTGTTGCATAGCTGTTAAGTAGTAGAACGTACATCTTGCGATTTCCCGTTATCATAGAGTCCCACCATTCATCTTTTGAATTCTGCTGTATAGGTACGTCGTTATTGTTATGGTATTGTAGAAATTCGCTCCTTAACATGATAGGTTTATTCTACAAACCCTTACTTTTTCTGTCCAACTTAGTGTATCCAATCCAGATTTCCTTTATAACTGCATCCATTTTTCCGCGAAAAACAGTGAAAAAACACGGAGTGTGATGATCTTGATGATCATATAGACTGGAATGATAATAATCATCGCAATGATTCCCCCGATATTGCCGGCAGCTAGTACAAGAATAATGGTAGTCAAAGGGTGGATATCCAATTTCTTGCCAAATACGTAGGGGGCTATAAGGTTATCTTGTACTTGCTGAGCAACGAGAATAATAACAAGCGACCATAATGCAATCGCAGGTGATTGTGTCAGCCCGACGATAAGAATCGGGACCGCAGACAAGATGGCTCCAAAAAAGGGAATAAAGTTTGCAATGACCGAAATGGCTGTCAGCAAGAAAGCATAGGGCAAACCAATGATCAGGAAGCCGATGTACATCAAGATGCCTAATGAAATATTAACGATAACTCGTCCGACAATAAATCCGCTTAACATACGATCGATCCCTGAAATGATATCCCGGGAATCTTTCTGATAACGGGTCGGCGTTGCGCGAACAAGCAAATGACCAAACTTCTCCCCTTCCTTAAGCATGAAGAACAGGAGGATTGGGAATGTGAATAGTATGACCGCAAAACCAGATATAAAAGAAAATAAACCTCCTAAATAATTCGACAAGAACGAAAAGCCTTTATTTAAATAATCTGTGATCGTAGAGGTACCATGATTTTCAGCAGGTGATAATAATGATGAGAGGAACCCGCTCTTCTCCAGCTTATTGAGTTGTTCGCCGACCGCATTTAGAAGACTTGGGACACTATCCAGGAAGCTTATCAATTGTTCATAAAGCAAAGGCCATTTGCTAAATAAGAACCAAACCAGGGCTACAGAAAAAATGACATAAATAATCAAAATAGCAAGGGTCCGGTTAATTTTATTTTTTTCCATCAGTTGAACCAGCGGTCTGAGCAGATAGTAAAAAAATATAGATAGAAGCAGCGGAATCGCTACGACCTGAACGAGCACGATGAACGGGTGAAATACAAAATTTACCTTGTACACTAGAAAGATGATTAAAAGTAGCAAAGCAATGAACATTCCTAAACGCAATGCTTTATTTGTTGTGAACAAATCATTTCCCTCCAAATTTATAAAATTCCCCGGGCTTGATACGACGATATGGTATCCTTCCTTCGGTTTATTTCTGCAGTAGTCATTAAATGGTGCATTCTGCTTTTTACGTCATGTACCACTCTAAGAATACACTGCCCTATTTCAGGAAAAAATAATTCTCTCCACTTATACTGATCAGTCGGAGTAAACAAAAAAATATATGATTTGAGCTGTTCTGTCAAATCAATCACAACATTCTGATCTGCAGTCTGTACGAAAGAAAGAAAAACCCGGAGTAGTTTTACACCGGATTTTAAGCGTTCACCATGCCGTAAGCACTACAAGCTAGAAAATAACCGTTCCGTTTTCCATAAAAGTTGCTGCCGTTTCTCCAGACTGCTGTCCTCCATGCCCGTGTGGCTTCAAGTTTTTGATTAGACGTACCTCGCTCCAGGAAGGAGGCTCGTGTACATTCGTCGAATGGAATGGAATACATTTTGTGTATTCAAATTTGGCCGTAGGAGTGTGTACATATGGGTAAACCTCTGATTGACCTCTTAGAATATTCTCATGAGAAACTGATGGGAATGTTATTGGAGCAGCAAGGCATGACGTTTAAATTCAAGAATATCGAAGGCCAGTTCATACATACATTTTGTGCGGGTCAATTATTATCCAAAATCGGATTAACGTCTCAGGAAGTGATCGGCAAGCAGTTGAAGGATTTTCTTCCTGATGATTTGGCGGCAGAAAAGGAAGTGTTTTACCGGGATGCATGGCAAGGGAGGGAAGAAGTAAGCTACGAAGGTGAACTGCAGGGCGTGTCCTATTTAGCTTCGCTGCGGCCGATTAAGCGACAGGGGGAGGTCGTAGAAGTGATCGCCTCTTGTGTAGACATTACAGAGCGAAGGACCAGCGAGAAAGAGCTGAAAGAAACGAAGGAGCTGCTGGAATCTTTATATGAGAGCTCGGTCGACGGCATTTGCATAATGGATACAAAGGGCAATGTCATTCGCATTAACCCTGCTTTTGAGAAAATATATGGTTGGTCCGAGACTGAACTCCTTGGCAAACCGGCACCCATGTTTCCTGCACATTTGGGGAATCGTCCTGGGGAAATTTGTAAGCTTTTGTATTCCGATAAGAAATTAATTCATTTGGAAACCGTGAGACCGCGGAAAGACGGCGAAAACATACATGTTTTTTTAACTTTATCTCCTATTAAAGATGCGAATGATGATATTATTGCGTTGACTGGCATTTCGCGGGATATTTCCGAACGCAAAAAAATGGAGGACTTTTACGGGAAAGCGGATAAATTGAATGCAGTTGGCCAATTGGCCGCCGGACTCGCACATGAGATCCGAAACCCGCTTACTTCCTTGCGGGGATTTTTGCAAATCATGCAATCCGGACAGGTTAACAAAGAAGAATATTTTGACATTATGCTATCTGAGATCGATCGAATCAACAGTATCGTGAATGAATTTTTAGTGATTGCCAAGCCCTACAGTTCAAACTTTCAAAAAAACAATCTCATCGGTATTCTGCAAGGTGTTGTTACCCTGCTGGAGGCTCAGGCTGTGTTAAATAATATCAAAGTGGTGACTAATGTTGAAGAATGTTTCCCCTTGGTTGAATGCTCGGAAATGGAGATCAAGCAAGTCTTCGTCAATATTTTAAAAAATGCCATCGAGGCTATGCCAAAGGGAGGGGTTATTTGTATCCATGCCTGTGTACAGGAAGGAAAGGCTCTTATTCGCTTTGCCGATCAGGGTGTTGGGATTAGCGAAGATCAGTTTTCTCGGTTGGGCGAGCCTTTTTTTACGACGAAAGAAAAGGGGACGGGACTCGGCTTGATGATGTGCTACAAGATCATCGGAGATCATAAAGGCGGAATTAACATCCACAGCGTTGTTCATGAAGGAACTACGTTTGATATTACGCTGCCTTTGCAGGAGTAAGGTTCTTACAGCAAAATCAAAAACCATTCTCTTTACAATCGAGAGCGATGGCTTTGATGCCACTCATGCATGATTGTTTTTATGTTCATTATTCAGTAAAATTGGTGTAATTTATATTTTCTAAAGGGGAGCGTATGAGTGCTGGAACTTAGCTTTAACGACCCGGACAAGCTGGCAAGTGTTGCCCACGCCTTGTCGACCCGTTCCCGGATTGATATTCTCCAGCTTTTAGTTTCACACAAATTAAATGTGATCGAAATTGCTGAAGCGCTGAATCTCCCGGTTTCAACGGTGGCGAGTCACATCAAGGTGCTGGAGGGCGCAAAACTGATTCACACGGAGATGCTTCCGGCATCCCGTGGTGCGATGAAGGTATGCAGCCCCAACTATGAGGGAATCCACATTGCATTGAATATGAAAAGGAGAATTCCCAAGGGGGAATTAAACCACTATGAAGTAGAGATGCCGATTGGTCATTACAGCGACTGCGAAGTATCGCCGACCTGTGGAATGGCAAGCGCGAAAAGCGTAATATTAAATGAAGATGAACCGGCCATTTTCTATCATCCCGAGCATATTCACGCGCAAATCATCTGGTTTCGCAAGGGATATGTGGAGTATTTGCTGCCAATGGAGATTCCTCCCGAAGCCAGAATAGAATCGTTGGAGCTGTCGTTGGAGATGTGCTCCGAGGTATCGAGTTATAATAATGATTGGCCCTCTGATATTTCCTTGTGGATCAATGGTGTTGAGATCGGGATGTGGACGTGTCCCGGAGATTTCGGGGATCGCCGGGGGAAATTGAATCCCGAATGGTGGTCTGATTGGGCGACGCAGTACGGACTTCTGAAAACATGGCATATGGACTATGAAAAGACGATGCTGGATATGGAGAAGGTGTCGGATGTAACGTTACATGATGTGAATTTCGCCCAAAGCCCCAAACTGCGGTTGCGGATCGGAATCCAACCGGATGCCGTTCATCAGGGGGGCGTAAACCTGTTTGGCCAAGGGTTTGGCGATCATGAGCAGCATATTGTTATGCGAGTCAATTACACCTTCGATTCAGACGAACAAAAACCTGCAGAAAAGTAACGTCACCGCGAGCTTAAACGGGACGTGCTTGATGGCGAATAGTGAACAAGAAAGCTTGCATCAACGAGCCTTTCTTGTTTTTTTGCGTACACAGATAACCGCCTGTTGAATCCATAGGGACCTGGCTTCGGGTTCAATGAGCCTTATGGCATATTTCTATCGTAATAAACCTATTAGTTACATAAAAGCTGTAATGAATGGATTTTCTACTCATGAACAGTAGTTAAGCGTATCTAGCATATATATAAGGGCGTAATTTGAAAATACCCGTTTTATATAAAGGGTGGAAAGCCATATTCCTAAGCTGAATCTGTAAGAAATCATGCTGGAGAAAGATTTATAGAACATCTTAAAAATATATTAATTACATTAAATCTGAATGAAAACGTTGACAGTTTTTAGCGCCATTATTATACTTTCAATAAAGATAAATAAACGCACTTTTATCTCAAAAAATCGTAAAAGGAGTTTTTAAAATGAAGCATCCTTCAGCACTTCCGCGTCCTGAATATCCCCGTCCCCAATGGGTCCGGCAGGACTGGATCAATTTAAACGGCCCATGGCAATTCGAAATTGACCATGGCAAGAGTGGAAAAGAACGCGGATACCAGGAATCCGGCCATAATTTGTCGGGAACGATAACGGTTCCTTTTTGTCCGGAAAGCAAGCTGTCCGGTGTAGAGTATAAAGATTTTATGGCAGCGGTGTGGTACAAACGGGAATTTTCTGTCCCCGATGGCTGGACGAACGGCAGAATTCTGCTTCATTTTGGTGCTGTCGACTACGAAACCGAAGTATGGGTGAACGGGATATCCGTAGGGAAGCATCGCGGAGGTTATAGTTCATTTACCTTTGATATTACCTCAGCCGTCTCGCCGGGTACAAACGTCGTTACGGTCTATGCGGAAGACGACGTTCGTTCCGGACGCCAGCCCCGCGGCAAACAAAGCGGAAGATTCTACTCACACGGCTGCGATTACACGCGTACGACGGGGATCTGGCAGACCGTATGGCTTGAGCAGGTGTCAGAGTCCTATTTATCCGATATGCAATTGGTGCCTGATCCGGATAATAAGTGTGCGCATCTGGAGGTGCAGATTAGCGGAAACGCAGCGGGAGGAACGCTTAACGCCTCAGCCTTTTTTGAAGGTAATCCTGCAGGGAATGTCAGCGCCGTTGTCTCCGGGCCTTCCGTCAAGCTTACGCTTCCGCTATCTGAAATTCACCTGTGGGAGGTAGGTAACGCCAGGTTGTATGATCTGAAGTTATCCCTGCATCATGAGGGTCAGGAAAGAGATACTGTCGAATCATATTTTGGACTCAGGACGGTAAGGCTCGATGGCATGGCTTTCCGGATCAACGGAAAATCCGTGTTTCAGCGTCTTGTGCTGGACCAGGGCTTTTACCCAGAGGGCGTTTATACCGCCCCGAGTGATGAGGATCTCCGCAAAGATATCGAAATTTCGATGGGGCTTGGCTTTAACGGTGCGAGACTCCATGAAAAAATGTTTGAACCCCGCTTTTTGTACTGGGCTGACAGACTTGGTTATCTGGTGTGGGGAGAGCATGCCAATTGGGGATTGGATATTACGACAACGGAAAGTCTGGCTTCGTTTTTGCCGGAGTGGCTTGAAGGGGTGGAACGGGATTTCAACCATCCAGCACTCATCGGCTGGTGTCCTTTTAACGAGACATGGGATCAAGACGGTACCAAGCAGCATAACGATGTGCTGCGTATTGTTTACGAGGTTACGAAACGGCTCGATCCGACGCGTCCCGTCATCGATACCAGCGGTAATTTCCATGTCGTGACGGATATCTTCGATCTTCATGATTATGACCAGAATCCGCTGACGTTCCGGGCAAGATATGAAGCGATGAAAACCGGCGGGGAGGTATACAATACCTTTCCGGACAGACAGAAGTATGAGGGACAGCCTTATTTTATCAGTGAGTATGGCGGGATTTGGTGGAACCCGGATCAGAAGGACGAAAAATCTTGGGGGTACGGTGACAGACCGGTATCTGAGGAAGAGTTTATCGAACGTTATGAAGGGTTAACGAATGCCCTTCTGGATCACCCGATGATGTTCGGTTTCTGCTATACCCAGCTATATGATGTCGAGCAGGAAGTGAATGGACTGTATACGTATGACAGGCAAGCGAAATTCAATCCGGAAGTGATTCGCCGCATTAATTCCCGGCAGGCTGCGATTGAAGAAATGGACTCGCCTTAAAAGCTTGGCGTAATTACCGGTTAGTACCGTGGCTTCGGGCGACTGTATCCCACTTGAGAATGGAAGACGACAAATGTGCAGCCGGCGGCATTCCCGTAATATAAATTCGGATATACCAAAGGAGATCGCAATCATGGACAGATTTAACGGTCTTAACATGGGACTCGGAAATTTACCTCAGCTTTCAGATGCCAAAACAAGGTCGATTAGTCCGGAAAACTTCACCGGATCAAAGGGGTCGGGAGGTATGGCGACCGAAGGAACGGGGGCCGGATGCGCACGTGACCTGGGAACCGGCTGGAAGGTATCGCCGTCGGTTGAAATCGAGCCTGGAGCCATGTTTACGATGGCGGCCATTGAAGGTCCTGGAGCAATTCAGCATATATGGCTGACGTGTTTTCCTACCTTTTGGCGTAATCTGATTTTTCGCTTGTATTGGGATGAAGAAGATGAGCCGTCGGTTGAAGTACCGGTTGGGGATTTCTTCTGCAATGGCTGGCAGGAACGAAGCAACGTCAACTCATTCCCTGTTGCCGTGAACCCGGCCGGGGGGATGAACAGCTATTGGCTGATGCCGTTTCGCAAAGCAGCGAAAATCACGATGGAGAATACATCAGCGGAAAATGCGGTCATCTATTATCAAGTGAATTACACATTGACTGAAGTACCTGAAAATATGGCATATTTCCATGCTCAGTGGAGAAGAAGCAACCCCGTGGCCTATAAAGAAGTGCATACCATTCTTGATGAAGTGAAGGGGAAAGGGCATTATGTCGGAACTTATCTGGCATGGCAGGTTAACAATAACGGCTGGTGGGGAGAAGGGGAAGTCAAATTTTTCATGGATGGAGATCAGGAGTTCCCGACGATCTGTGGAACCGGTACGGAGGATTACTTCGGCGGGGCATGGAATTGGGAACAGCCGAGCGGGCAATACTCCACCTACTCCACGGCATTTCTTGGCATGCATCAGCTTATTAAACCGGATGGTTTGTACCGCAGTCAACAGCGCTTCGGAATGTATCGTTGGCATGTACTCGATCCGATCCGCTTCGAACATGATTTAAAGATAACGATTCAGGATCTCGGCTGGCGTTCCGATCATCGTTACTTGCCGCAGCAGAGCGATATCGCTTCCACGGCGTTCTGGTATCAGTCCGAACCGCATTCCCGTTTTCCTGATATGCCCAATAACGACAGCCGCGAAGTCATTTAAGGAATGAGCTTGCAGCTGAGCTAAGCTATGCTCAACCATGGATTATATATCGAATTCATTTCCGGTTCATGATTTTTCATTCCTGGGGAGGTCATTCCTTTGACGTTGTATCACAGTGCATTCAAAGCCTTGCCGCTCGGCAGCATCAAACCGCTCGGCTGGCTGAAAAATCAGCTGCAAATTCAAGCGGACGGTTTGACAGGACATTTGGAGGAGCAGTGGCCCGATGTCGGTCCGGACAACGGCTGGCTTGGCGGCAAAGGAGAAAGCTGGGAACGCGGCCCCTATTATCTGGACGGGCTGATCCCTTTGGCTTATTTGCTGGAGGATGAACGTTTGATTTCCAAAGCGAAACGATGGATTGAATGGGCGCTTGCCAGCCAGAAGGATAACGGTTTATTCGGTCCGGAACGAATCGTCACCGTCAACAATGACATTGACAAGCGTTTCGATTGGTGGCATTACATGATTATGCTCAAAGTCATGACGCAGTATGAAGAGGCTACCGGAGATGACAGAGTTATTCCTTTTATGACTGGATTTTTCCGGTACGCCATGGATCATATTGAATTGAGTCCGCTCAGGGATTGGGCTGAGGCACGGGGAGCTGATATGCTCGTAAGTATCTATTGGCTGCATCGTCGTACCGGCGACGACTTCCTGATCAAGCTGGCGGAGGAAGTCGCCTCTCAGACCATGGATTGGACCGGAATTTTATATGATTTTCCGTTTTGGCGAAAGGTCGAGCATTGGGATCACCGTACGCATGTGGTGAATGTGGCGATGGGGATCAAGACACCCGGCATTCTCTATGAAGTGACCGGTGACTCCAGGCAGAAGGAAGCGATCAAGCGGGGTATCCAAAGTTTGATGAACTATCACGGACAGGCGCATGGACTATTCTCTGGAGACGAATGGCTGTCAGGCACACATCCGAGCCAAGGCGTTGAGCTGTGCGCAGTTGTTGAGTATATGTTTACGATGGAGCAGCTGGTTCGGGTATTCGGCGATGGTGCCTATGGAGACATTCTTGAAAAAATTGCATTCAACGCATTGCCAGCCGCGATTGCAGCCGATTGGAAGTCGCATCAATATGATCAGCAAGTGAATCAAATCATGTGCAATGTGGCGGAGCGGAATTGGAGCAACAGTGATGATGCAAACTTGTTTGGACTCGAGCCGAATTTCGGCTGCTGCACGGCAAATATGCATCAAGGATGGCCCAAGCTTGTTTCTCATCTCTGGATGGGAGATGGAAGCGGCGGTCTCGCTGCTGTTTCCTATGCGCCTTGCCGCGTGAAGACCAAGGTCGGGCAGGGAGTGAACGCGGAACTGACGGTGAGCGGAGATTATCCGTTCCGGGATACCGTTCGAATTGAATTGACACTGAGTCATCCGGAGACCTTCGCCATTCGTCTTCGGATTCCTGAATGGTGCGGCTCCCCCGCTTTGACGGTCAATGGGAAGCAGGTAGAGGTAAATGTCGAGAACGGTTATACCATCATTCTGAGAGAATGGAAGAGCGGTGAGCAAATTCAGCTCCGTCTTCCGATGGAGGTTCGGACCCTTTCGCGAGGTTCGTACGCGGTCAGCATCGAGAGGGGGCCACTGCTTTATGTACTTCCGATCGGTGAAAGCTGGCAGTTGCATGTCAAACGCAAGCTGTTTCATGACTGGGAGATTTATCCTACTACTCCTTGGAAGTATGGCCTTCAGGCGGGGGAAGATTTTGAAGTGGTCATGTCCGATATCCCGACTCAGCCGTTCAAAGCTATAGACACGCCGATAAGATTAAAGACAAGAGGGCGCTTGGTGAAAAATTGGCGGATGGCCGGAAACAATGCGGATGCGCCACCGCTCAATCCAGCCGTAGACGGTTCACCCCTTCAATCACTTGAGCTCGTTCCTTATGGGAGCGCCAAACTGAGAATCGGCGAATTTCCGTTGCTGAAGTAAAAAGATTTTGCATAAGAAGCTGTCCGATGATCTGAATTTACGTTCAGACAAAGGACAGCTTTCTTTCATTCTGACGGGCAAAAAACGACCGCGAGCTTGGATACGCTCGCGGTCGCTATGAAAGTATCCGATTCTCAGCAGAATTCGTTACTTTCTTTAAGTTATAGAGGCTTCATAGATGTCCTGGACGGATTTGGACAGCAATGTGTTGAATTCTTCGTCGGTTTGTGCGGCGATTAATCCCTGCGATAAAGCACGCGAGAAACTGGCGATGAGCCCGTGGTTATGGGCAAGCTTTTCATTCGCTTCCGCTTGCGTGTAGCCGCCTGATAAAGCCACGATCCGCACGACATGTGGATCCTCCATCAAATCGCTGTAGAAATTGTTTTCGGTTGGAATGGAGAGCTTCAGCATAACTTTTACGTCTTCTCCAAGAGCTGATAATTGAGCGGAAATTTCGTCTTTTAACAGTTTTTCTGATGCTTCCTTATCCGCGCTGTTGATATCGACTTCCGGTTCGATAATCGGAACCAGTCCCATCTCTGCGATTTGTTTGCCGATGGCAAATTGCTGCTCCACGACTTTTTTGATTCCGGCAGGATTGGCTTCTTTGATCACGGAGCGCATTTTCGTTCCGAAGATGTTTCGTTCGGCCGCCCGCTTTAGAAGGTCGTTTAAACCGGGAATGGGTTTCATGAGCTGAACCCCGTCTTCAAGGTCGGCTAGCCCCTTATCGACTTTGAGAAAAGGCACGATGCCCTTCTTCTCCCAAAGATAATCGGCGGTAAGCTGCCCGTCAATGGAACGATCCATTGTATTCTCGAAAAGAATCGCACCTAAAATATACTGGGAATCAAACGCCGGACTTTTTATAATGCGCGTTCTCATCTCGTGAACCACTTGATACATCTCTTCCTCATTGGCGTAGCTGTCTTCCTTAACCCCATATTGCAGCAGAGCTTTCGGAGTACTCCCGCCGCTTTGGTCCAAGGCTGCGATAAAGCCCTTTCCCGTACGGATTCGATTAAGCTGTGTTGTATTCATAAATGCGTCTCCTTCCTTTTTATGGACTGAATGACATCTTGAATCTTATTCATTATAGCACTTCTATGTACAAGCATACATTTTGTTAGATTGGGAGATCACGATTATATGGAATGTTGCTCACTGAGTCTTTCTTAGGATGTGTTTGTTTATATTATAAAAATATACATTTTGTCACATGACAGAATTGATGACAACGATCACTATGAGACGGAGTTTTATATGTTTATATAGTAATTCTAATATCTATCATCACACCTGAATTAGAATCTCGTAGAGCGGATGCGGCAGGGAGTTCGAGCATGGATGAAGTGCCGCCGGCCACTTATTTTATTAATGAATCCGATCCGCATAGCGGCGCTAGGGTACTTGATAATAATCCTCCTGTGGGTTCCTTTATGATTGTTGAAGGAGCAGCGACAAATGCCAGCACAGTTAATCTTTCCATAACGGGATCTGATCCAGATGCTGTTGACCGTGTTTCAAAGATGAGATTCACCATATGCTGCGAATTGGGCAGCGGTACCTTGGATTCCCTTTAGCGATACAGCAACATTCAATCTAGCTGGCGCTTGCTTTTGCTTCAGGAGAAAGCTTTGACCTGATAAATTCTGTCGATTGGGCATTCTATAAATACGCAGGCTTATTTGAGGCCGTTCACGGGGCTTGTCCAGCATATCGATACGAAATGGCCCAAATTTTATTCTGGTAAAAGTAAAAGGATACTGGCTCCGAAGCGGATTTGCACGGATATGTCACGGTGATTGCCGCCAATGAGACTGCGGGAGCCTTTTATTGAACAAATCATTACCATCAGAGAAACGATGGAAAAGCCATCAAACCCATGGATTATCCAGGATTATGACGGCTTTTAATATTGTTAAAGTGCTTCCCTTTATGAACTAAACAGGACAGTTACAAGACAGCATGATGCTGTTAGTCCATTCCAATGATTTTCAGAATTAGGGATGCCTTCGAGTTGACCTGCAGCTTGATATTGATTCTTGAAAGATGGGACCTCACTGTATTGGGACTGATCCCGAGCAGTCTGCCGATTTCCTGATAACTAAAGTCCTTAATCCAGTACAACGCGATCTGCATTTCTCTTTCTGTCAAATTGAACTTACTGGAGTTCACCTCAAACAACTCATCGATCGACAATGCTTTCATCACTTTCAAAAGCCCCCATTGTTATATTGTTGGATATGAGGAGTGTGTTGTCTTCCACACTTCTCAGAACGACGATTACAACCTTCCTAAATAGACTCATGCTAGAGGGCAACCTTATATACGACTTTTTTCACCGTTTGTTCTTTATCTATATGCCCGCCAACCAAATGCGCGTCCGCAGGGAAACAAATCAGGAAATATCCTGGCTCAAGGTACCCATAGAATTTAAATTCCGAGTTCATGTCACCGTATGCAATGTCGCGAGATGAATCGTATTCCGCTAAGTTGCTCAAGTAGTTCAGATTGCTGATCTCCACGTATCCCCGCCCTTCCAGAACCACGTGAATATCAATATACCTGCGGTGGGCTTCGTGTCGAAGATGGAGTTTGGCGTCGTTTGGAACACGTTCAGATTTTTCTTGTATTGACTCGTTTTGATCGGCCTATCATGGTTATTCCTGAGCATATCCTCTATAGCACCCCGCAGACCCGAGTGAATTTGGAACAGAAAATGTACTGTGCAGTATTTGATATTTTGTCAAATATCATTTTTCTCAATCCCTTTTTTTGTAATTTCGCTCACTTTGCTGTTTGTACGTATGTAAACAAGCAGAAGTCAGTCAGGATATGCTTTGGAAGCATTCTGTAAACCTATTGCGGATGGCAGAACATGTCGCCTAATCTAAGATTTAAGTATAGATGACATTATGTGGGTTGAATATACACCATTTATTACTCTTTTAAGTAGAATCCTACACTACTAAATGAAAAACGTCATTTTATCCCTCTTTTTTTACTACTTTCATTAAAAGTAGATTGCATATTGACATGAAGCATATGAATATGTCTGTCCAGACTAATGTGTTGTTTTGGTTTTTTGTGTTTTCGGTAGAGGCATGATTTCTTGTGCGAGGAAACATAGTGTCATTTTAGAGTATGATGAACAACTCCGTGGTCCTTGTCAACTCCTTAACCCAACTCTGGGACTTTAAGGGGGGGAAGGGGGTGAGTGATTTTTCAATAACATAGTCTTTTAGGACTACCATACGAAATAAAGCTGCTGAAAATTACTGAGAAGGCTCATCGTATTGAACTAATCCATTTGTATGAGTCTGTATGTGCTAATGCATCTGGGTAATATTTATCCTCGGAAATATGTGATTTAATTAGATTCGACAAACCAATTTGTAAAAATATGACTGAATTTGTTGATGGATTTAGAATTTGTAGATGGATTTAAAGGAGATTTAGCACATGAGGAAAGCGCGTCGAAATCGCGGGGGTGGAGGCATTGTCGGCAAGCTGGTCGTTTTGCTAGCACTCGTTGTGATTGCGGTTGGGGTTAACTACTGGAAGCCATGGGCGATATACCAGCAGCAGGGTTTTTCGGGTCTGATCGTATCAGTTGTTGAGGGGATCCAAGGTAATGGATTTACACCATCAGTGGTGGAGCAAACGGGGACTGCCACAGAGCAAAAACCGGTGGCCCATACGGCGGGCTCGTATCCGAAGAATGGAGCCTCGAAGGGGGATGTGAGAGAGCCGGAGAAACCGAAGTCTGTGAACCGAACCCCACAAAGTCAAGAACCGAATCAAGACAATCAAGCCAAAAATCCGGACCCGTCAGATAAGGCAGAAACCAAGCTGGAAGGTCAAGGCACAAATGCTGTACAGACAACGTCATCTAGTTCAAATAACAATGTGATTTCGAAATCGTTAGGAACGAAAGAAATGAATGACCGGATGCTGAATGTTCTCGGTCGCTTGCAAAACGTCGAAATCAGGCCGAATACTCAGTTTTCCATGAATCAGTGGCTAGAGCTCAATAAATTTGAAAAGAAGCTTGGAAAAGAGGGGGAGGACATCGCGTATACAGCGTCCCTGCTCTATGAAGCTGCTGTCAAAGCGGGCATGGAGGTTGGGGAAAGACATCTTCATATGCAGCTTCCTCCATATGCGGCGCCAGGGTTTGACGTATATATTGAGCCGGTCAATCATGATTTGACTTTTTATAATTCTCTTGGATGTTCTATCTTGATCAGCGTGAAAAAGACCATTGATGGGATGCCGCAAATCACTTTCGAAGGACAGCCGGTTTCAGGTTGGAAGCAGCCTCAGATTAACGTGGAAACCAAGAAATACGCACCGAAAAACTTCGAGGTCACAGACGTAAATCTGGCGCCGAATGCCATATCGGTAAAAAGTACCGGCACCGAAGGTATGCTGATTGAGATTACCGATGGTATCCGCAACATTTCACGGGATTTCTATGCACCTCAGCCGGCCGTCGTTATGAAAGGTATAGTCAAAGTTTCGCAGTAGCCACTTGAAAGGAGAGAGACGCGAATGCAATTGGGTGAACTTCTGATCATGAGTGGGGTCATTACGCAGGAGCAGCTCAACGAAGCAATTGCCAAGCAGAAGCTTAGCAAGAAGAAGCTTGGGGAGATTTTGTTGGAAACAGGCGCTTTAACGGAAAAGCAGCTCATCGAAGCGATGGAATTCCAGCTTGGCATTCCTTCAATCAATCTGGCTGACACACAAATTGAGTACCAGGCGGTGCAGACCGTTTCGGAATCCATTGCTCGCAAGCATCAGCTGATTCCGATCAGTATTAGCGGAGGCAAGATCCGCATCGCGATCGTCGATCCGCTGAACTACGATGCGATCGAGGAAGTGAGACTATCATCAGGGTTGAACGTGCAGCCGTTGATCGGAATTAAATCCGAGATCAATGAAGCGATATCCAGGCATTACCGGATTGAAGACACGATGGAAGAGATGATCGAGGAATTCGAACTTCCGGAAGTCGTGAATGACGAAGAGGAAGCGAATAACCAGTCTTCTCCGATCGTGAAGCTCGTCAGTCAGATGATCCAGTCCGCCGTGCTCGTGAGAGCGAGCGACATTCACGTTGATCCGCAGGAGAAGCAGGTGGTGATCCGGTACCGCGTCGACGGTCATTTGCGGACCGAGAAATTGGTACCGAAACAAATGCAGGGCGTGTTAACGGCCCGGATTAAAATCGTTGCCAATCTGAACATCGCAGAACGTCGCCTGCCTCAGGACGGACGCATTCAGATGCAGGTGGATCGGCGCCGGATCGATATCCGGGTATCGACGCTGCCTACCGTACACGGAGAGAGCATCGTTCTGCGGATTTTGGACCAATCGGGCGGGGTCAGCCAAATCTCCAATCTGGGCTTAAGCGAGCTGAACGAGCAGCGGTTTCGCCGGGTGATCGCAAAACCGAACGGCATTATCCTGATCAGCGGACCTACCGGCAGCGGTAAAACCTCGACCTTGTACTCCGCGCTCGGCAGTTTGAATCAGCCGGACGTCAAGATCGTCACGGTCGAAGATCCGGTCGAGTACCGGATGGACGGCATCACGCAGGTGCAGGTGAACAGTCAGATCGGGCTTACGTTCGCATCCGGGCTTCGTTCCATCCTGCGTCAGGATCCGAACATCGTTATGGTCGGGGAGATCCGGGACATGGAAACGGCAGAAATCGCGGTTCGCGCCTCGTTGACCGGTCATATGGTGCTCAGTACGATCCATACTAACAGCGCCGCCAGCACCATCAGCCGTTTGATCGATATGAATATCGATCCGTACCTGATCGCTTCGTCGCTCGTCTGTGTCGTCGGTCAGCGACTCGTGAGGCGGGTGTGTGCCGAATGCGCGGAGAAAGTTGCGGCTCAGGAAAATGAATACCGGTTGTTCGAGGAGCATGGACTGCTTGCCGCCTTCGGTAAAAACAGCGGGCTTCAGAGCGCGGTTGGTGCCACATTCACTTCTTCGTCTCAAAGTACCCTGTACCTTGTTAAGGGAAGAGGCTGCAGTACCTGCAATAAAACCGGTTATAAGGGTCGTATGGCCATTCACGAAGTGCTGGCCATCGACGAGCCGCTTCGGCGGCTGATCGTACAGAATCGGCCTATCGACGAAATACTGCAAAATGTCACCGAACGGGGTTACCGCACAATGCTCTATGACGGACTCATCAAGGCTCAGCAGGGGATGACGACAATCGAAGAGGTGCTGAAGGCGGTTTCGGATGATTAACAGGGAGGAAAGAAAGCATGCCTAGTTTTTATTATGAGGCTGCGGACAGCCAAGGGAAGAAGATCAAGGGCTTTTATGCGGCGAGCAGCAAGCAGGCCGCGATCAATGAGCTGAAAGGCAAGGGCTTTACGCTGCGCAGTATCGTGGAGAAGAAGCAGACTGCCCTCTCCACTGAAATCTCCATCGGACGCGCGGTGAAGCTGCAGGAATTCGTCATTTTCTGCCGCCAGTTCGCCACGCTGATCCGTTCCGGCATCCAGGTGGACCAGGCACTGTCGATTATGGAGGATCAGACGACGGATAAGAAGCTGAAGGCTGCGATCATCGACGTGCATGACCAGATCCGCAACGGACATTCCTTATCCAAGGCGCTGGCGGAGCATCCGAAGATCTTCCCGGACATGTTCACGAACATGGTCAATTCCGGCGAGAGCGGCGGACATCTGGACGACGTGCTGGACCGAATGGCGGATCATTACGAGAAGGAAAACAAGACAATCCAGAAGATCAAATCGGCGATGACGTATCCGATCATTCTGATCTTCGTCGCGATTGGCGTTGTGATCTTCCTCTTGATGAGCGTAGTTCCAACCTTCGCATCGATGTTCGCCGAGATGGGAGAAGAGCTTCCGCTTATCACGCGAGCGGTTATGAGCGCATCGGACATCATCCTGCATTATTGGTGGGCGGTGCTAATTGTAGTTGTTGGAATCATTGTAGGTATCCGGTTTTACTTGTCCACGGACGAGGGCAGGTATCAATACGATAAGTTCAAGTTTCAAATTCCGGTCTTCGGTCCGGTATTCAAAAAGGCTGCCATTGCCCGGCTTACCCGCACGATGTCCTCGCTCTATACGAGCGGTGTGGCCGTACTCCAAACGCTTGACATTACGTCGAGAGTCGTGGGTAACAAGGTTATCAGTAAAGTGCTGCTGGATTCCAAGCAAAGTCTACAGGAAGGAAAGTTGCTGTCTGAGCCGTTCGCGAAGAGCGGTATGTTTCCACCTATGGTGATTCAGATGGTCATCGTAGGGGAAGAAACGGGACAACTCGACAGCATGATGGGCAAGGTCGCGGATTTTTTTGAGAGCGATGTCGATCAGAGTGTGGACAGGCTCAAGGCAATCGTCGAGCCGATGATGCTGTTGTTGGTAGCCTGTTTGGTCGGTATTATCGTAGCGGCTATTATGAGCCCGATGTTCAAGATGTATGACAATTTTCTTAAGTAACAAGAGGTGGCAGCAAGCTAAGCCGGATGGCTTGGATAGCATGAAAGGGGGTGAAGCGTTATTGCAGATAACACTTCCCAGCGTCCTTAAGAAAGTGAATGGATACTTAACTTTTAACCAAAATGAACTTATTTGAGAGGGGTATTATCAAATGGAAGCTGTCATGACAAGAAAAAGTGTACTTGGAAAAAATGTTTTGCGAAACGAGAAAGGTTTGACCCTGCTGGAGCTGTTGGCGGTTATCGTCATCCTCGGCATTATTGCTGCGATCGCGATTCCATCGATCGGGGGGATTATCAAGAATTCTAAGGATAAGGCTCATTATGCAAATGCTCAGTTGATAATCGATTCTACTAGATTATATACAACAAATACATCACCAATGAAAACTGAAACAGTTCCAATTTCAGACCTTGTAAGCCAAGGTTATCTGGATGTTAAACCAACAGATCCAGATTCTAAAGCTCAATATGATGATGCCACATCAGTCTCGGTTAACTACGACGATGCCACTGGAAAGTATGATTACACAATAACTTTAGTTAGTTCAAGTGCAAAGACATTAGGGACTTGGAAAGAAGATGACTTAAAGTCCGGGAAAGCAGCCGCTATAAACCGTAAATAGACAAGAATAGTAGGTTTTTAGTTTTTTGAAATATGGTTTAGGTAGTGTTCTCCCCTTAATGAGACTAGAGACCAGTAAGGGGAGACGGATTATATTTGGCTGTCCATGTTTTCCAAGAGGGGGTATCTATCTAGAAAGTGGAACATACGATGATCAGATTATATGCCCTGAAAAACCAGAAAGGTCTAACTCTACTCGAACTTCTAGCGGTCATCGTCGTCTTAGGCATAATCGCAGCCATAGCCATTCCATCCATTGGAGGCATCATCAAGCACACCAAAGAAAAGTCACATTATGCTAACGCCCAGGCTATTATTGATGCTGCAAGATTGAGAGTATCTGCTGAAAATCCAGAGCAAAGCATGGAATACTTTCTTGATGCAGACTTAGTACAGAAAGGGTATCTTGACCCACCCATTGACCCGGAAGACAAAAGCCAAACCTATGATAAAGATGCTACATCCGTAGAAATCACCTATAAATCGAACCACACTTACAAATATACAATTAATCTGGTGAGAGCTGGGAAAGGTTCAATCGGTGTATGGACTGAGGAAGCTCTAAAAAGTGGCAAAGCAAAAGTATTGGAATAACCTAACATTTTTTACCCTAAAGCATTTTACCTCAAAGGAGTAAGGCCTATGTTTCAATTCAAACGGGGGCGCGAAAGCTACGGGCTTCAGGTGACGGATACGCAAATTCGATTCGTTGAGGTGAATCATTCCTCCAAATCGATTAATCTGGCGTATCATTTCGCTTTTCCGCTTCAGAACGGAGCGGTCCGCAACGGCAGAATCATGAATGAAGAAGCCGTCGTCAAGGCGCTGGAAGCCATTGCCCAGGAAAGCGGCGCAGGGGGAGCGGACATCCATTTGTCGGTTCCATCCTCCAGCGTCGTGATGCGCAGAGCGACATATCCTGCGGTGAATGAAAGAGAACTCCGCAACATGATCGATATCGATTTGAACGGCAGCAACAGTCTGCCTTTTAAGGATCCGGTGTTCGACTTTGTTCGCCTGGAGACGATCGAAGCGAGCGATACAGAAAAATCCAAAGGAGTTAAGAAACAGGTCGAAGTCCTGATCTTCGCGACGCCTTCGGAGGTTATCTCGAGTTATGTCGAAGCGATGCAGAAGGCCGGTCTCGAGCCTGCTTCGGTGGATATCGCCCCGCTTGCCGCTTACCGGCTGCTGGTAAAGTACCACAAATTAACGGGCATCCGTTTGCCGGAAAGATTCATGTTCGTCAATATGGAGGCGGATCAGGTGGAGTTCAGCATGTTCGAGAATGGGCTGCCTGTTTTCCTGCGTTCGATGCCGCTTATGAATAGCAGTTACATGTTAGGGTCCGACCAAGATCGGATGACGTCGTACGGACGCAACTTGACTACGGAATTGGAACGCATGATGCAGTATTTCAAAAATAAAGCGTCGGCAAACCAGGAGGATTTGCAGGAGCTATTCTTGATGGGAGAGGAATCGTTCATCAATGGCGTTCCTTCCATGCTGGCGGACGTGTTTCAGGGACCCATTCAAGCCATCCCGCTGGATGAGCTGCTGCAAGAAGGACAGATGAATTATCAATCGTTTGCCGTACCGATCGGCTTGGCGTTGAAAGGTGCCTGATAGAATGAAAGCGCAATTTGAGCCGTTTTCCATTGAAATTGACTTATTGCAAATTACTAATACGAAACCAGCCGGACGGAAAATCAGAACGCCGATGATCGCGGCAGGTGGGGTAATCCTGCTCATGTGCATTATTGTGGGCTGGATATGGATCGGCACGAATAGCAAACTCGTGGGTGCGAAACAGGATCTCGCGCAGGTGCAGTCGCAAATTAGCCAAATGGAGGCAGAGCTTCAGAAATCACAGTTCACCGGCAGTCTTCCACAGCTGCTTAAACTGCCCGGAGATGCTCGTTCCATGAAGCCGCAGACGACGGTCCTGCTCAAACAGTTTGGACATCTGCTGCCTGAGTATGCAAATACGGTGGTGTTGGAGTTGGGAAGTGACAATACCCTTAAATATACAGCATTATTCGCAACCATTGAGGATATTGTGACCTTCACGCAGTCCGTCGAAGCTTCGCTGAACTTTACGATCAAGAAGATGGATACGATTAACAGCGTGATGTCGAACCAAAACGGCAAGGAGAATAGCGCAGCGGTCGACATGCTCTGGAGCAAGCAGGTC
The DNA here is from genome assembly GCF_004916975.1 of Paenibacillus dokdonensis. GTDB lineage: Bacteria > Bacillota > Bacilli > Paenibacillales > Paenibacillaceae > Paenibacillus_AQ > Paenibacillus_AQ dokdonensis. Next base: position 784,611 of record NZ_STGQ01000001.1, read on the forward strand.
AGCTTCGAGATCGCCTATAAAGAAACAGCCCCAGAAAACAAGGAAGCCACAGAAGCAGCCAAAGGAGAGACGTCGTCATGAAAAGCCTGATGAACTATAAAATCATGCTCTTCAGCCTGCTTGTAGGCATCCTGCTTATGGTTCTGATTTATGTCACTATCATCTCTCCCAAAAGGCAGGAACTGGCTTCAACCCGCCAGCAGCTGGCTTCACAGCAGCAGGTGCTCGAAGAATTGCAAAACCGGGCCAACATTTCGGAACGAATGAAGGATGAGGATAAAATCCGCATCCAGAATGTCCGCCGCCAAGTGCCTGAAAAGCCGTATACGGAGGCTCTGCTGGGTGATCTGCGTCGTCTAGAAGTCGTAAGTAATATTCAGTTCAAGCAGTATCAGATCGAGGTAGACACGAAACAATCCGCGGCGGCTGCAGCTCCGACAGAAGGTAGCGAAACAACCGCAGGACAGGAAGGACAGGGGAATGCGGCATCCGCTGCAAGTCGCCTGTTAGTCCCGATACGGATCACAACTGCTTTTAGTGGAAAGTACAGCCAAATCAATACGATGTTGCAGGAAATGGAAAGTCTGGACCGGATCGTCGCGATCGACAAAATGCAGTTGAATTCCAAGCAAAATCCGGGCCTGACGATGAGCCCCCAAGCTCAAATCGAAGGCACGGTCACGTTCCTGGCCTATTACGCACCATCGCTTCAGGGTCTGGTCAAGACAGACATGAACGTCGATTACAAGCCGGTCCCGAACCGGAACAATCCGTATGAGTAAGGAGACAGAGTATGGGAGGCGAATTGTTAGCCCAGGCAGCATCGCCGAGGACGAATATGTCCATTCGCGAGCTGCTGCAAATTGCATTTGAAGCGAAAGCGTCAGATTTGCATCTAAGCACCGGCGACGAGCCGAAAATGCGACTGAACGGAATTCTGCTTAAGGTGAACGAGACGGTGCTGCGGCCTGAAGACACGATTCGGATGGCGAAGGAGATATTGACCGAGGATCAGTGGAACCGGTTGATGAAGCTCGGCGAGGTAGATTTGTCATATGAGATTAAGGGCGTTGCCAGGTACCGGGTGAATGTGTTCCGCCAGCGGCGTGTTGTCAATATGGCGTTCCGCGTACTCTCTAGCCGGATTCCTTCACTGGAATCGTTAAATTTACCGGATATTGTGCGTCAGTTTGCGGCCAAAAAGCAGGGACTGCTCCTCGTTACGGGTCCGACAGGTAGCGGCAAATCGACTACGCTCGCAGGCATCATCAACTACATTAACGAGACGCAGAGCAAGCATATCATTACGCTGGAGGATCCGATCGAGTACATTCACACCAGCAAGCAATGCCTTGTCGTGCAGCGCGAAATCGGGATGGACACGCTCTCTTTCTCGAACGGCCTGCGCGCGGCGCTGCGTCAGGACCCGGATGTGGTTCTGGTGGGTGAGATGCGGGACTTGGAGACGATTCAGACGGCCATTACGGCCGCAGAGACGGGTCACCTGGTCTTGGGAACGCTGCATACGCCGGATGCGCCGCAGACGGTCGACCGGATCATTGACGTGTTTCCAACGGACCAGCAACGTCAAATCCGGGTACAATTGGCGTCCGTACTCATCGGCGTCATGTCGCAGCGGCTCATCCCGACGATGGACGGCAGCGGCCGCGTCATGGCACTCGAGCTGATGATCAACACGCCGGCGGTGTCTAACTTAATCCGGCAAGAGAAGATTTACCAGATCAAATCCGTTATTCAAACAAACCGACAGTTGGGCATGCAGACGATGTATTCCAGTCTGAAGGAGCTCATTGGAGCTGGGTTAATTAGCCCTGATTCGATTAAGGAATACGAGATGCACGCTGACGAGGATTAATTAATCAATACAAGGGAAGTGGAGGGAGAAGCTTTGCGGAACAAATTTTTAAGGGAAACTATATTGATTTATACGGTGATATTACTGATTATCGGGTCCATCAACATCGGGGTGGCTGAAGCAGAGGGGACCCAGCCGAGCTGTCTAAACTTAACGGGAAGCTTTGAGAAAAAGGATGTTACCATCGATATCGGTGAACCTTTGACGATGAAGTATAAGCTGAAGCCCAGCGGTACGTTTACTGAAAATATACAGCGTGAACCGGTGAATTTCAGTTTGGTGCTAGACACGTCTGCAAGCATGCAGTATTCCATGAGAGATGGAAATGTCTTTGGCTATACACCTAGCGAGAGCAACCCAGATAGACAAACTGTACTTAAAGATGCGACTACCAGTTTTATTTCATCTATTCAGCAAGTAGATCTTAAAGACAAAATGGGTATTGTGCATTTTGGATCCAAAGCAGAAACGATCATGGGGCTTTCTTCAAATTATGCGAAGCTTAAACAAACGGTAAATAATCTTGAACTTCAGGGTTCGACAAATATTGAAGCTGCTCTTGGTTTAGCTAGTGAAATGCTTCCTGGAAATAAACTGAACACCAATTATATTATTCTCGTCACAGATGGTGCTGCAACACACTATGGAGATGGTGTAAGTCCAAAAGTGGGGGGGAGGGATGCGAATTACCCCAAAACGTACGCATTAAATCATGCTACCGAGCTTGGAGTGAGAAACATTCCCGTATACACGATTGCGCTTGGAAATCCGGGAGGCAGTGAGGTTGACCACAACCTTCTCGTTGATATCTCCAAAAAATCCGGTGGAAAAAAATTCGACGCATCGGATTTGCAGTCATTGAAAGATGTATTTGGCAGAATTACAAAAGAAATCGAGAAACCTGCAGAACTCCAAAATATCAAGCTGATTCAGCCGCTGCCTGATGGTTTCGTTCTCGATGGCGAACAACAAAATATGAAGATTGAGCAGGTCAATGGGCAGAATCAACTCGTCATTACAGTTGCGAACATTCCTTACCCGTATCAGATCAACGAAATTCCTTTGGAAGTGAGAATCAAGCAGGTTAAAGCTGGCGGGACATATTCCATAGAAGATGCGTATGTCAGTTATACAGATGCCTGCAGTAAAGAGCGTAAAACTCCTATTGATGTGAAACTGAATGTAACCGTCATTCAGCGGGATATCGAACGTACCGACAAATATGGGAACGTGTATGTGGGCAAGGTAGACGGTACCGTAATCCGTTATAAGCTAGGCAACAAAGACATACCGCAGTGGGAGATCAAGGAGAATAAACCGGGTCCTGTAAAAGAGATAACTTTCTTGGAAGATGACCATGGGCGCGTCGAGGTGACCTACGGAAATAATGAAAAGGTTACATGGAACCTGCGGCCGACGGCACCGATCGTAGAACTCAAGGATGGAAATGGCCAAAAAATCGCTACCGGAGACACGAACTATAAAAAAGGTCCCGTGATGATTTTGGCCTCGGGATCAAGCAATCAGCTGCCCGGAAATACAGTATATGGAAATAATGATTTTCAAGATAAGTTTATCCATAGTTATGAATACCGGATTCAGCAAAATGGTAACTGGGGGAATTGGTCAGCTCTGAATCCGGGTACATCGATCAACCAATCGGGTAAAAACATGCAGGTTGAAGTTCGGGCTAAAACAGCAGCGATCAGCAACTCAGGGAGTTTGTTGATTCCTGGTGCGGTGGAAGTAAGGACGGTATCCGTTGACGTAACCGATCCGAAGACACCGGTTAAGAAGCCTTCATTTACGCCTCAATTGAAGGTGTTTGAATATGACGTCGACAATATTGTTGATGATCATAGCGGCATTAAAGACAATTCTTATGAGGTTATTATTGACGGGAAACCAGCAGTTTACCGTTCCGGCCAAGCCTTTAACGCGACTAAACAGCAAGTGAAAGACGGAAAGGTGAAAATCCGTGTGACGGATAATGTCGGCAATCAAAAAGAGACGATGGTTACCGAACTTCCAGTTACGACGGGACTTTCCATCTCATTCAGTCACAACAACCTTAACATTTCCAATCCGCAGTCGACAGCAGATCTAAATGTCAAGGTAACGGATGATCAAAGCGGCAAACAACAAGGATACGTTTATAAAACGGAAATTGAACTGGACGGTGTACCTGTCGCCATAACCAATCGAGTTGCCCAGACCGTAAACTACGGATTCAAACTGGAAGACAAAATCATTTCCCAATCAAACCGTATCGGCTGGCATCAGGTGATGGTCTATGCGCAAAATGTGAACGGGGACGAGTTGACAGAGTACTTCTATTTCCTGGTCAACCCGGGGCCGGATGGCAAGCTGCAGGTAGGGGCAACATCTAGCAAAGACAATGGCATGATCATGGTATCGACAACCCAAAACACGCCGTTAACACTTAAAGCCGATTTTGAAGAAGTAGTCATACAGAAAAAAGCCTTTAAATATGTCGACGCCAACGGCAGAACACAAGATATCACCAAGCCGGCTATTAGGGTCATAGGTGCAAGCTATTACATCAGTAAAGGCAAAGCGGCAAGCGATGTGAAGAATAAATCCGAAAAGGATGGGCTGAAAAAGCTGGGGTCTAAACAGTTCAGAGTAAGTGCGACGAACACAAGCTATATCTATCTTATATTGCAAGACAATACAAGTTCCGTCTTGTCGGGAGCAGCCGATATAAAAATCGTTTCGGATCCAGTCAAGGTGACCATCAATTACAACCAGAAGCGCTATTGATCTAGGAGAGAGAGTCGGGCAATGCAACATGAGTTTTACGAAGGAGGATACACGTGAAAAGCAAATCAAGCTGGCGGAAAGGGCTGGCGGACGAGAGCGGCCTGACTCTCATCGAGATCCTGATCGCCGTTTCCATTATGGGGATCATCAGCGTGTCGCTTATGGGCTACTTCCTGTCGGCTATGGATAAGTCGGCGGAAGAGAACAGCCGGATCATCGCCTCCAATCTGGCACGCCTGAAAGCGGCGGAGATCCGCAAGGATCTGCAGGCAAAGACGGATTTTGGCAACTTCGCCTCATGGCTGAACGGTGGTGGCAGCAGCCTGGTCGGACAAGATATTCGTTCAGCTGATCAATTTAGCGAAGTCCAGTTCGAGGAAGAACGAAGAAGGTATCAGGACTGGGTTCAACCGACAGTAATCAACGGATGCAAATATCAATATACTTTGAAATTTGCGACGGAAGGTCCAGTGGACAATAAAGGCAATTCAAGGGAGCAAGTATTAAAGACAATGATAAGCAATCCAAACGACTATGAAATCCGGATGATTGTTCAAGTCCATTGGGCTGGTGATCTGGCCAAGCCGGCCAAATCGACACATGTGGACACGTATATCGTGAATCGGGGGGAATGAGATGCGTGTGACTCATTTGGCGACCAGATTACCACTGCATAAACATAGGAATGAAAAAGGTATGACCTTGATCGAGGTCGTTGTGGCGCTGATGATCCTTGGCATGATCATGACCATCCTGTACGCCTTTCTGTTCATGGGAATATCCATGTACAAGCGCATAACGGTGGATACCCAGATTCGAAATCAAGGTGATATTATGTTCAGCCAGGTCATTACCGAACTGAAGGACGCCGTATACGCGCAAAACATGAAGGACAATGGTCAGGATACCGGCGGGATTATTTATGTGAAGAGGGCTGTCGATGAAAATGGCAATTACAATCCCAAGGAATATGTGGACGAATACAGTATGACCGTAGAGGATTTGAGCCAATTGACGGGGGACGAAGAGCCCTATAAAAAGAATAACAACGGAATCGTCATTCGAAACGTCAGAAACCGCACCATCGAGAAGACCATTGATCTTTCGTCGATGTTCACGCTGGAGTTGAAGGATGCGAACCAGCTACGCGTGTCGGGCTTCTCGGCAACGAGCGACAAAATGGTGCATGTGCGGCTGGCGTATCGCCGCAATGAATCGAGGATGCTTTTGCCGGCGGAGCAGTCCAAGTTTGAGATCAATACTAACATCCCGTTGTTCAGGATTGAATGAGCATGTTCACGATTAGAAGAATAGAAGGTGACGGAGTGACAAACCATTCGCGCAAGCCGGGGCTCCGAAGTATTTTGCGAGAAACCACTTCGGAAGAGAAAGGCGCCGCGTTGATCCTGGCGATGCTGACCGTCGTGGTCATGGCAATACTAGGCCTCGTGCTGCTGGATGTGCTGAGAGGGAGCATGATTCAAGCAACGGCATCTGAGGCATCCGTCCAAGCGGAAATGCTTGCCCAGAAAGGGCTGGACGAATCGGTGTCCGCCATCCGAAGCGTGGTGGTCCAAAGCAATAAGGATCCGGATAAACCTTATCGCGAGCGGATGGAGCAGTTAGACAATAATCTTCAGTCACTGCTGGGAAGTTTGGATCACAATAGTGACAAGGTCAAGGCGCTAAAAGGCACATACAACATCCAAATCAAAGAAAGTAGCACGAATTGGAAAAATTTGAATCAATATCCGATCATCGTTCCCGATTATCCGTATTCCTATCGCATTGTCATTCAATCGACGGGGATAATTCCAACCAGGCCGGAACGATCAGTTACGAAAGAAATGGAGTTGTACGTCAGCACGGTGCATCCGGTGTTTCGTTATCCGGTGTCCTCAAAGGGCAATCTGACATTAAATGGTTTCTCTTATATCGTCGGAGATATAGCCGTTAACAACGAAATTAAGACATCTGATGTAGCTAGCTTTATCGGTATACCGGGCAGCAGTTATACGAAGCAAACCAACAAACCTGCGATCAAGGGCTTCATTCATGTGCAAGGGAATAGTGATTCCATTTCGGCGGACAATTTTTCCGTGTATACGCCGTTTGTGGATAACAGCCTTGATCCCGATCCCGGAGATATCGACGTCAGCGGTATCGTAAACAATCGAGTAAATGCCAGTCCTGATACCGGTGCAGCCATGAGTCCGTCTGAGGATTTATTTGGCAGAAATATTACCGACAGCACAATTGCTGGAAAAACCCTCTTTGAAAATGAGTGGGTCACATTAGAAGGCAACGTTAAGATTGGAAATCAAGACAGCACGGATAGAGACAATGATCTTTGGATCAGAGACGGTACTTTGAACATGATTGGAGACAGCAATAAACCTGTGTCTCTTACTGTTCATCATGGCAGCCTGCGGGTTGACTTCAATGATAACGATCTGGTGGCAGCTGATCTAGCGGGAACGATTATGCTGGATGAGGGAGAGTACATGGCCGTATCCGGAAATGTCACGTTAAATGACGGTTTTAAAATGACAGGTAATATGTATGTACGCGGCGACCTTAAAATCATTGGCAGCGTGGATATCGATGGAGCGATTTATGTCGACGGTGGCGTTGAATTAAAGAACATGGCTTCGATCAACCAGACTTCGCTCAATCCGGGTGAGTCTTATACAAGGCCGTTGATCCTTATGGCGAGCGGAGAGTTCATATTCTCCGACAACCAGGCGGGTGCAGATCAGAAAATCCGGGCTTTCTTTTATTCAAATCAAAATCTGGTTTTGTACGGAATCTTGTCAAGACAAAATGTGACCGGGGGAGTTCATGGGGATAACGTTATGCTTAGTTCGGTAGGAATAAATCCTGATAGTCTGACAGATACAGAGTATAACAATAGCATGAACGGAGAAGAAACGGTTTTTAACTTTACGCCTAACCAGTCAAGTCTTCAGCCGGATCAGGCCGGCATCCAAATCTATTATGACGATAACTTGTATAAGGATCCGCCTGCCGGCATCGCAACGACGAACACGGCTAGGGTATTCGTAAATGAAGTAAAATACGTTAGACCTTGAAGGAGGGTATATCATGAAACTGCGTATTCTGGTGGCTGACGATACCAAATTCATGCGCACGCTGATGCGTGATTTCCTAGAGCAAGGCGGCCATCAGGTGGTAGGAGAAGCCGTGAACGGGCATGAGGCCGTTAAAATGTACGAAAAGCAGCAGCCGGATGTGGTATTTATGGACATTACCATGCCAGAGCTTGACGGGGTTGCCGCGATGGAAAAGATTCTCCGTATCAATCCGTCAGCGATCATTATCATTTGTTCCGTTATGAGTCAGCAGGAATTGATCTCTGAAGCCGTTCATAAAGGTGCCAAAGGGTACATTATGAAGCCGTTTCAGCCTGGTCAAGTCGAGGAAGCGATTACGAATTACGCGCTGCCGCATATTCAGGTACATCAGATGCCAAATGCGATCGGAAGCATCATGACAACCGGGGATGCAGATGAGATGTATCCGCCGGCGCTGATGGTGAAGCCGGCTCCCCCCAAGAAATTTATAGAGAACATCGTACCGATGGAACAGGCCAAGCAGAACAAACAACAGGTAGAAGAGGAGCAGGTTTCCCAAGAGAAGCTTGTGGTGAAACAGGACGTTTTACTACCGGTGGAAAAGAAGGCTGAGATACAGACTCAAGCACAGGTACAGCGTGAGGAGCAGGTAGTATATCCGGTGCAAAATGAAGCTGAGAATGATTCATTGATCGAACTGGCCTCTCTTGTTATGAATACACCGGTGTCATCAACTGAAGGGCAGCTCGAGACTGTTTCAGAGGAATGGAACTTGGAGACGCCTCTGCTGCCGGAAGAGTTGTCCATTCTACTGGAGAGTAAGGATTCAGCGGAAGATCTGTCTTCGGCTGCACCCATACTACAAGCATTTGCGCCTGAACCTGTGCTGCAAAAGGAAGCTGTGGACGAGGCCGTTATGAAATTTTCGCCTTCGGCAATGGAAGATCTTAAAGCATGGCAGAAGGGAAGCGTGACGTACACAGAAATAGAAGATGAAATGCAGAAAGAACCGGCTTTTGCTAAGAGGCCGATGCCGGATTCCAATAACATGAATGCTCACAAAGGCATTTATGAGGAGCATGATCATTCAACTCTGATGAGATCCGGTAATCACCAGGAACAGGAAGTTAACTTTACCGGAGGAGATTTTGAAATGAAAGGATTTTCAACCCATTACCAGCTGCAGTGGCAGGAATTGTTCAGAGGCGAGGAGCATGCGGATTACACCGTGCTGTACCGGGAGGGCGAAGAACGGTTATCGATCAAGATGTCGATGAATCAGAGCAAACAGACGGTTAACATTTCGATTGTCGCCCTGCGGCAGCTGGTGAAGTGGATCGAGCCGAAGCTGCAGATGGATATGGAGGGGAACGCTTGACCATGGAAATCGCGATCCTAGTCATGGTGTTCCTGTGGGGCGGCATCCTGGGATCCTTTTATAACGTTGTAGGACTGCGGATACCGGCCGGGGAATCGATTGTTTCCCCGCCATCCAGCTGCAAGGACTGCGGACACAGGCTTGGCCTATTGGATCTGATTCCAATCCTGGGATACGTCATTCGTCGTGGTCAGTGCCATTACTGCGGAAGCAGAATTTCCCCGATCTACTGGTTTGGCGAATGGCTGACAGGAATTTGCTTTCTTCTTGCCTATATGGTTTTTGGCTTTGTGCCGGAATTTTGGATCGCGATATTCATCATTTCCATGCTTGCCATTTTATCTGTCAGCGACCTGAAATACCGGCTGCTGCCGAATAAAATCATTTTCCCGTCCATGCTTATTATTCTCCTACTGCGCATATGGCACCAACCGCTGCCGCTTTGGGATTACCTCCTTGGATTTCTCGTCGGCGGCGGGGTGCTGCTCCTCATTTCTTACGGAGCGATATGGACAGGAAGAGCCCCCATGGGGGGCGGAGACATAAAGCTGATGTCGCTTCTCGGACTTGCGTTCGGGGTACAGTCGATTTTGCTTACGCTTTTTTTCTCGGCGGTCCTTGCTTCTGTCATCGGAATCGTATTGATTTCGATCGGGAAAATGGACCGGAAATCTTTCATTCCTTATGGTCCGTTCATTGCGATTGGCGGGATGATAGCCTATTTGTACGGACAGGACATGATGAGCTGGTATATGGGTATCATCAGCTTCAATTCATAAAAATGATCTTCTTGCGTACATTCTTGAAAAAAAATGAAAATTATTATCTAAAAAGGAGGCTTCATTACATGTCTGCATCCAAGCGAAACATCAAAAAAATGATCAGCACCGCAAGCGCGGTAGCCATTCTTGTTCCTTGCCTATCCTTGCAGCCGGTCCCTGCAAACGCCGCATCGACTGCACCATCGACCGCAGCAGCGTCTGCCGAAAAATCTCTGGAAACGACGGATGCCCCTCGGGCATCGTTAACGGCTGAAGCGCCTGAGCTCGCAACTTTAACGGAAAAGGTAGCCGCAACCTACGATGATGTATTTAAAATATCCCGCGATCAAATTAAAAGCATCGTCGCGAACGGCGGCCAGTACGGCAACAGCGCTCCTTCCTTCGCTTTAGACGGTAATCCCCAGACGCATTGGGAGGCGGGGAAAAACAACAAGTCCGATTTTAAAAACAACCTCACGGTGACGTTTGATGATGCATACGAATTGTCGCATATTGAATTTCTGCCAAGACAAGCGGGATCGCCCGGCAAAGGGTTTCCGTTGAAATACAACTTGTACTACAGCGATCAGGAGAGCGACAAGGATATGAAACTCTTGACGACAGGATATTTTAAATCCGGTTCAACGGTACTGACGAGAATCGATTTTCCGGATACGAAAATCCGCACATTCCGTTTTGAATTCGTGGAAGCGAAGGAAGACTGGGCATCCCTTGCAGAACTGTCCTTCTACAAACCCGACCCGTTCATGGTTGAGTTTGACAAGATGTTCACTGACAAAACCTATACCAAACTGAGTCCGCCCTATAATAGCAAAGCTGCGGTTGAACAAGTCAAAAGCATGGCGGCGAATCATCCAAGCAAGAACACATACATACCGCTGTTGAACGATGCTCTTTCATTGGTTAATGACCCGAATAAGTTCTCGAATCGCGTATTTACCGGTGAGCAAAAAGGAAACAGCGGAAAGGAAGCAGACAGGACGCAAATGGATGGAAGAACCTCTCTTTCTTCCACAGGTTATTATGTATTACCGGGAGAAACCATCACGGTTTATCTGGACGCAGACACGCAAGGCATCATGCCGAAGCTGGTATTCTTCCAGGCGCTAACCAATCCGGATGCGAGTGAAATTTCCAGATCGTATGCGTTGAAGCCAGGAACGAACATCATTAAAGCGCCTCCACTGGCCATTAAGCAGGAATTCGGAAAAATGCGGCCTGCGGCCATTTATTTGGACAACCCCGCTTATCCGGACCAGCAAGCTTATGCGCCGAAATTCCGTCTTGTCGGAGGAACGAAGTTTCCATTGTATATTCACGGCAAGACCGATCCAAACGAATTCTTGAAGGAATTGACCGCATATGTAAGCAATGTCGAGAACAATGATACGTATTTCGATTATGATAAAGTAACCACAATCGCCAATCCGAAATACTACAACTTGGCGGAGTTCGTTTCCGATCATGCTACTGTGACGACAAGTGCTCGAGGTGCATTGGCCACTTTGAATCAACAGCAGAAAAAAGGTCTTACGGTTAAAGATTCCATGGATAACTGGGAACGGTTCGTGAAGGTCATGAATGAGTACTCCGGTCTGTATGAAAATGATCCGAATCCGCTCCACCGGCCAGGACTAAGCAGATTGATGTCCAGAGTATTTACGGCTGGACCTTATGCTTGGGCAGGGAGAGGAATTACGGGATATAACGCATACGGTGATCCGGATAACGATCCGCGCGCAGGAGGCCTTGCAAGTGAGGTTATTTCCGTCAGCGGTCCTGGAGGGGGCTGGGGCGTGGCCCATGAATGGGGCCATATGTATGATAATCACAATATCGAAATCGCAGAAATGACGAACAACTTGTATTCCTTGCGAATGCAGCGTGAATTCGGTATTACATCAAGAATCACATCAGAGAATCGCTGGAAAACGATCCAGAATTTTAACGAAGGAAAAGAACAGGGATTCAGCGTGTTTGAGCAAACGGCGTCTTTGAACCAATTAGAGTATAAATATGGTTTGAATGATTTTTATCCTAAGGTCAATCGTTTCTTGCGAGAGAAATCAAATGAGGGTTATTTCAAGGGGACCCAAAATCAATGGCAGCGGATGGCAATTGCGATGAGCCAGGTGGCCCAGGTAGACCTTACGCCGCATTTTAAACATTATGGGTTTGGAAATATGGATCTTCCTAAGGTACAGGAGTTAGTTAAAGGACTGCCTGTCCTCAAGGACAAAACCTGGCTGATTACCGACAAATCCGCAAAGACAGGATCGTTCAAGAATAATACCAAGCCAACGATTGCATCTATTGGCCGGTTTCAAACCGGATTACAACTTAAATTGGAGATCAATGAACCGAGTGATACTGTGCTTTGTTATGAAATTTACCGGGATGGAAAATTGCTGGGAATTACCTACGGTAATGAGTATCTGGATACGACGGCAGCACCGGATAATATTTATGAGTATCAAGTAATCGCTTATGACGGCAAAGCGGTGGCTTCACCGGCGAGCGATAAGTACATGATTTCGGGTAAAAACAAGGATATTTTCTCATCAGAATGGACGTATACATCGGATCCTGCAGCCCAAGGCGCATACCCACTTAAAAACGCGTTCGATAGGAATACAGGCACCTTCTTCGAATCGCTAAAGCCAGTCGGTAACAAGTCCGTGACGATCGATATGAAAAAGGAATTCTACGTGCAAGGCTTCTCTTACGTCGCGAGACCACAGGATCAATATGATGCAGGCATGGTTAAGACGTTTAACTTCTATGCCAGTTCCGACGGAAAGAACTGGAGCAAGGTGATTTCGAACGGCACGATGCCGAATCCGGCGGCAAGGGGGAATAACTACAACAACATCTCGCTGGATAAGCCGGTGAAGGCAAGATACGTGAAATTCGAGTCTTTGAGCATTCTGCACGGTGATACGGCGTTAGCCATTGCCGAGCTGAACATTTCGGGTAGCGAGAAGATGCCGGTGAACGATCAAGTAACACCAACACCAAGCAATCCGTCGACAGGCACAACGCCACCAAGCAATCCGTCGACAGGCACAACGACACCAAACAATCCGTCGCCAGGCACGCCACCAAGCAATCCGTCGACAGGCACAACGCCACCAAACAATCCGTCGCCAGGCACGCCACCAAGCAATCCGTCGCCAGGCACGCCACCAAGCAATCCGTCGCCAGGCACGACGCCAAACAATCCGTCGCCAGGTAGTGGCAACAGTTCGAGTAACGGCAGCATTTCCGGTAAGGGCAGCACAGTCAGTACAGGCAGTACTGGAAGCACCGGCAACACTGGCTCAAACAGCAGCCAGGACGTCAATCTTGTTAAGGTGGAGCCTGTTCAGGTGTCCATCGTCAAAGGTGACAATGGTGTGACCAACGAAGAGCTCAAAGTGAACAATGCGGATCTGGACCGGGCTATCGAAAAGCTTGGAAGCAGTACTTCCCAGGCATCCATGATTCAAATCCCGGTGCAAATGACAGACAACAAATCCGTGAATTTGGAGCTTCCCGCAAGCTCGCTGGTCACGGCGGCGCAGCAGCTCCCGAACGCGATCATCTCGATTACGTCGGAGGGTTCATCGCTTCAGCTGCCGGTCAGCGCCATTGCCTTTAACAATGTAACATCCGTCTATGCGAAGATCGAGAAGAGCAGCGCAAGCCTGTCCGGGATCGTGGGAAAAGCGAAGCAAAAGGGTCTGAATCCGGTGGGAAGCCCGTTTGAGATCGGCATTTCCGTAGGTTCGGGCGCAAGATCCGTACCGGTGGACAGCTTTGGCAAAATATATGCGACCAGCACCATCACGCTGGACCAAATGGTCGAGCCGTCCAAAGCGACAGCCGTATCATATGACGCCAAAACCGGGGAGTTTGCTTTTATACCATCCGTATTCACCACGGATGCCAACGGCAAAACCAAGGTCGAGATCAAGCAGAATGGCAGTAGCCAGTACGTGATCGTGGAAGCAGGTAAAACCTTTAGCGATCTGGGAGGACATTGGGCGAAGCACGACATCGAAAGCTTGAGCTCGAAGGGTCTCATTAAGGGCATGACGGACAGCGAGTTTGATCCGGATGCGAAGCTGACCCGCGCCCAGTTCTCCAAAATTCTCGTCGAAGCCCTCGGCCTGAAGCCGGAAGCTTCGAACGGACGTTTCAGCGACGTGAAATCCGGAAACTGGTTCGACGGTTATGTCGGATCTTCGGTCAAAGCGGGACTGGTCAGCGGATATGACAATGGTTCCTTCCAGCCGAACGCCAACGTGACACGGGAACAAATGGCCGTGATGGTTGCGAACGCGATTCAGTTTGCGGGCAAGAGCAAGGATGTATCCGGCCATGAGGGAGAAATCCTGAACCAGTTCAGCGATGCTTCAAAGATCAGCAGCTGGAGCAAGAACGCGGCTGCGATGACAGCCGAGCTCGGACTGACGGCTAAGGTGATGGACAGCGCGTTCCAGCCGTCCAAGCAGGCCACCCGCGCGGAAGCGGCGGTATTTGTGAAGAACATGCTGGTATACATTGAGTTCATCAACAAAAGTTAATCGTACATGAAGCTTAAATCATAAGAAGAGGAAGCATCCCCTCGGGTACGAGGCACCGAGGGGATATTTATTCCATAAGTTGGCTGGAGTTTTAGATTCTATGCAAAAAAGGAGTTTTCAACATTGATTCATCTCTATTTAACCGAAACGCATGTGCAGGAGCTGTTGGATAACCTGGATCATGTTCAGGATACGGATTTAAAATTCAAGCTGGAAAGAGCGCTGGGAAACGTTCAGATCTATTCAAACGATCAGTGGAGCTGGATCGGGAATCCGAAGTATTTTTACTTTCCCATCCGAATGTTCGTCAAGGTAAAGGAAGACATGCAGTCGCTCAAGATCCAGGATCTGATGACCATGTATGGAGATCCGACCAACGCGGTCATCAATAACAGGATCGCAAAAGCTTTGAAAAGATGCGAGTGCGAGACGGTATCGGATTTTCTGAATCTGAAGGTCATCCAATTCCGCAACATCCGCAATCTGGGAGTTAGCGCCCAGGCCGCCTTTTTCGAAGCGCTCAAAGAGATTGTATTCTGATATCCCATGTGATGGAAAACCCGCGAGAAAAGCATCTTCTGTGGGTTTTGTTGTTGTTCTTTAATGATACTTTCGTTTGGGTTCAATATATTTTTCTTTGGTATCGTCCACTTTCTGATCCGGTTTCACAAACTTTACATCCTCACTAGCTCTTTTCGAGGGACATCCCAACAACTGTCCCGAAAAGGAACGGAGGAGAAGGGGAGGGGTAAAAATATATATAAAATGCTCCCGTGGAGGCAAGTCCGCCGCAGGAGCATTTTTTGTCAGCGATTAGTAATCTGCTACTGGCAACCCGTCTACCTCCGCATATCGGCATTCAGCCAAACCGCCTCTTTCCCCCTGTAATCCATCTCTTCCAAGGAAACCTGTTGCTTACGTCTGCGATTCCCGACCGTCCACCTCGACCCGGGCAATCGGGACAATGCATAACTTACTCCAAGCGCAGCCACAACCGTCAGCATAAAGGTGAGCAGCGTATAGGATACATGTCTGCCTCCAAGTATCATAGGCCGGGTAAAGTAGGCAATCACATAAATCAGCAGAGCATGGACAAGATAACCGCCGAAGGAATATTTCCCTATCCATGCAAGCAATCGCAAAAACACTTGGCTGCGTCCTTGCATTATGATCAGAAGACCGTATAACAGCAGCAATTGCGCCACAATGATCAAGAATGTCGAAGGCTTAAGATAAGTGGATATATTCAAATTGACGACTTCTCCTGAACCCCGAATAACGTCATATCCTAGACGGAAGTACATCCCCAGGAAAACCAATCCGCTCCAGGGCAGCAGCCGCGTACACCACATCCGCCATTTGTCCGTATCGGCAGCACAAACAGCCCCGATTACAAAATAGAATCCGTACATTACAAACGAATAGCTGCGGTATTGAATCAATTCCGTCCAGGGACTGCCGAGCTTTGCGGTCCAGGAGCCCATGACATGATAGGAAAGATAGAGAAGTGCTATATAAAACAAGCCCGCACTGGCGATGATCGCAAACGCATACCTGTCCCGGCTTCGTTCATGCAGCGGTTCAAGCCGTGCGCGTACGAATCTGTACAGGGCAGCCATCACGGGGAAGAAAATATAAAACTGAATAATCATGATAATGAACCACAGCTGATAACCGGTTTGGGGGACGAAAAACTCCCGGAGCAAGCTGCACCAATCCTGCCAGCCATTTTGCCAGAAAGCGGGTGTAAACACCCGGACATACAGCCAATACACAACGGTCCATATCAGAAAAGGGACGTAGACGTCTTCAAATCGTTTGCGGATGAATCGCCAATAATGAAGTTTTCCGCCATGGTTATAGAACATTAATACAGCGGACAAAAAAACGAATGTCGGGGTGCCAAAACGGGTCAAATGATAAATCATCGTCAGTATGATGGAGTCGGCCGGTTCAATATCAGCCCTGTAAATATACTCAGCGATGGAGTGCTGCATCACGATCGCTAGGAAAGCGAGCCCTCGGAGCTGGGTCCACTCTGCAATACGCGGTTTGCCCATGAAATAGAATCCTCCTTCAGTTGCAGTTAGGCGCAAGTATACCAATTTAACATTAAAGTAACATTAAATGCGAAATGGAGAATAAAGGCATGTTTCAAAATGATAGTCGGCACGAACCAAAAGGGCTGTCTCATAAGTGGATTTCCCACGACAGATACAGCCCCTTGTTAATTTAGGATCCGAAAAGGTCTCAACAAAGGAGCGATTCTCCCGTTATTGGAGAATCGCTCCTTTGCGCTTTTCCTCTACTCCGGCTTGCTTCAGCATATTGTGAGCAAGGGAAAGCCAACCGACCTCAAGCGTCACATTTTCCATGCCGCGAAGCAGAAACCGCCGGAAGCCCCGGTTGTTTTTCAGTTGGCCAAACACACTCTCCGGCTCAATCATTCGCCGTACGGCCAGGGCATAGCCTTCCTCACTTCGGAGGAGGTCCCGGGCCTGACTTTGGTATCGCAGCCTTTCCAGACTTACCGCTACTTCCCGGTTCCCTGCTGCTTTTGTGCACCGATCTTTCAGCGGGCAGCCTTCACAGCTTTGACTTCGGTAATGACGCCTGCGAATCTCATATCCACTTTCTAGTGTTTCCTTGCTTTCTCTGTGGAAATGCAGTGTTTGCGCGGCGGGGCACGTCCAGTTATCCTCGGCTGCGTTGTACGTCCAATTCTCGATTTTACTCACATCTGCTTTCCACGCTTTGCTCTTTTCTTTATGGTAACTGCCGTATTTAACGACTGCTGTGATCTCTTCCTTTTCCAGATAGGCATAGTTCTCTTCACTTCCATAGCCTGCATCTGCAATGATTGTCTGTGGATGTTGCCCCAAGATCCGCCGTGCTATTTCCAGATGAGGCTCTAAACAACGGGTATCCGTGGGTTTTTGGTGGACACTGTAGGCTAAAATGAACTGATTTTCCGTGCCAATCTGCACATTGTATCCCGGTTTTAACTGTCCATTTCGCATGTGGTCTTCTTTCATCCGCATGAAGGTGGCGTCCGTGTCGGTTTTGCTGAAGCTGTTTCGATTTCCAAGCAACTTTTGGTAATGTTCGTACTTCACAAGTCTTGGAAGCAAGTCCTTCCGAAGCTTCCGAACGGCTTTCTTTAAGGGGTTATCCTTGGGATGTTTCAGCAGCTGAGCTTCCAGTTGCTGCGTGACTTGTTCGAGCTTGCTGCTATCTAACTCGGAAGCCTCACCGAGTTCGGTCAGGTCTTTGCCGTGATGCTCGCGCTCTTCCTGATGCTTTGCGGCTTCGATGGTGGAGAAAAGTGCATGTACCTTCTCTTGCAGTTTGGTCTTGTGTTTGCTGACCGCTTTACCCCAGACGAAGGTGTAACGATTGGCATTGGCCTCAATCTTGGTACCATCTACGAAATAATGTTCCAAGGAGATGTACTTTTCATCTGCAAGAAATTGAAGTACGGCGGAGAACACGGTTTCGAGGACGTCTTTCATCCGCTCAGAACGGAAGCGGTTAAGCGTGCGGAAATCCGGACGTTGCCGTCCGGCTAGCCACATAAAGGGGATGTGTTCCCGGATGGCTTTGGCGATTTGTCTTGAGGAATAGATGCGCTGTGTGTAGGTGTAGATGATGACTTTGGTGAGCATTTTGGGATGGTAACTGTCACGGCCGCCGCCGGGATAGGCAGCGTCAAAAATGGCGTCGTCCAATCGATTGACGGCAGCATTCACGACACGAACGAGGTGGTTTTCTGGAATATCTTCTTCCAGATCCATTGGCAAACAAAGTTGGTCCATGGTATATTGAATGTACAAAGAAACCTCTCCTTTGAAATGGTTGGTCACACTTCCATTTTACCAAAAGAAAGGTTTCTTTTTTTGTTTTTTTAAGATTGAAGATCCATTCCCCGCATAAACAGCGGAGAGGACGGACGGATTGTGGAAAAGCGGCAGCGTTCGCCTTGATCTCGGGATTTTCACCGCTAAGGGGAATGAAAAAAAATCCGGAGAGCACAGCGATTGGAACAATGGTCCGTTCGCGCAGCGTCCACCCAAAAAGTCTAAGTATATCCTACGTAAAAAACAAGGCTGTCCCAAGCAGCCATTTCATGGCTTTTGGGACAGCCTCCTTGAATGAATTTGTCAAAAAGTGGAACGTTTCGATATGATCTAATTACATGGTTAAATAACCATCAGCTCAACAAAAAATACGTTTGACAGCGGTTACATATAGTATTTATAATCTATATTGAAAATAAATTGAAACGTTTCGATACAATGAAAGCAGCGCATTTATATGCTGATAACCAAGGAAGAGGTTGCCCCTTGGTTCAAAGGACAGCCTCCATTACAGGGATCCGGCAATTATTCCTTAACTGCTCCAATGACAATACCTTTCACGAAAAACCGCTGCAGGAAAGGATATGCGATAAGGATGGGTAGCGCACCAATGAAAATTTGTGAGGCGCGAAGCGTCCGTTGTGACATGTTGGCGATGACAGCCGGATCGAAGCTCGTGGTGTTCCCCTGTACAATAATGGTTTGCATCAGGCTGGCAAGCGGGAGATTCTCGGCATTTTTAATATAAATCAGTCCATCGAAATACGAGTTCCAGTGCCCCACCATGGTAAACAAAGCAATAGTCGCAATAACAGGCATGGATACCGGCAAAAAGATGGATACAAAGCTCCGGAGATAACCTGCACCGTCGATAAAGGCGGCTTCTTCAAGCTCTTTGGGCACGGTACGGAAGAAATTCAACAGCAAAATCAGATTGTACACGGCTACCAGACCTGGAAGGATGAGCGCGAGCAGATGGTTCATGAGACCAAGCTTCAAAATTAAGATATAGCTCGGAATGAGACCGCCGCTGAACAGCATGGTGATGACGAAATACCAGAGATAGGAGTTCCTTCCGCGGAACACATGATTATCCTTCGAAAGGGCATATGCGGCCAGAGCGTTCACGAGCAAGCCCAGTGCTGTTCCGATGACGGTCCGTTTAACAGATACCCATAGCGAAGTCAAAAAGTTGATGTTATTAAATGTCTTGGTATATGCCTCAACCGTAAAGCCGATGGGCCAGAATGTAACCAGACCGGCATTGGCAGAAGCTGTCGAGCTCAGGGAAACCATCAACAAATGGAAAAGCGGCAGCAGGCAGGCGATGGAGATGACCGCGAGCAGGACGTAATTAAATATGCTAAATATCCGGTAAGGCAGCGTTTTGTGATACATAATCCAGTCATCCTTTCAAGTAAAACGGATGCGCCATCCCGGCGGTCGGCAGCATCCGCCAAAGTCTATTTCTATCTAATCGTTACTAGAAAATCCGGTAGCCTGCGAATCTGTACGCCAGACGGTAAGAGATAACGATCAGGATTAAGCTGATTACGGATTTGAACAAGCTGACAGCTGTCGCGAAGCTGAATTGTCCACTCAGAAGTCCTTCCCGGTATACGAAGGTATCGATGATGTCACCTTGCTGATAAATCATCGGGCTGTACAGGTTGAAGATTTGGTCAAAATTCGCGTTAAGCACATTGCCCAGTGCCAGTGTGGCGACCACGATGAGAATCGGCACAAGCGAAGGAATCGTAATATACATCGTTTGCTTGATTCGGCTTGCCCCGTCGACTTCGGCTGCTTCGTACAGCGAAGGATTAATACCGGCGAGCGCGGCGAGGAAGATGATGGTGTTAAAACCAAATTCCTTCCAGACATCGCTGAAAATGATGGTAAGCCGGAACCAGGTACCATCACCCAGGAAGAAGATCGGTTTGATGCCAAACAAATACGTTAGAAATTGGTTCACGATACCGGTCTGGGCGAGCAAATCGATCAGGATTCCCCCGAGAGTTACCCATGAAAGAAAGTGAGGCAGGTATACGAGGGTCTGGATGGATCTTTTGTACCCCATGTGTCTGACCTCGTTTAAGAGCAAGGCGAATGTGAAAGGGATAATTAAATTCAGCACAATTTTGGAACAAGCGAACAGGACGGTATTCCAGGTAATTTTCATAAAATAATCATTCTCGAACATGTACTGAAAATGTTTAAGGCCGACAAACGGGGATCCGGTAATGCCGAGCGGAGCCTTATAATCCTGAAATGCCATAATAATGCCGGACATGGGTACATAGGAAAAAACGAAGACCAACAGCGCAGCCGGCAGTACCATCAGATGCAGGATCCAGGGCACACGGCTTCTCTTTTTCTTTTTCGCTATCCGCTTAGTCTTGAGGTTTACTTCCGGACTCATCATTTGTTCCATAGCTCTCTCCCGTTCCATAAAAATCTCGATTGTATGAGGTGAAGTTCTGATCTATATCATAGCAACGCGGATCATCATTGAACTATAAGACATTGTTAGGATCGATAGGGTTTTGTTAGGCATATTGCCCCGGGGGGAACGCAAATGAAGCTAGGACATGGTATTAGCATATTTAGAAAAAGAATAGGTGCGAAGTTCAGCTTGTCCAAGAAAATGAACATTTTGATCCTGATGTTGTTCATTCCGATGATCGCCATGTTTGCTTACTCGAACAGCATTGCGTTTAACGTAATCGATAAAGAACTGAAAGCATCGAATATCAAGCAGCTTTCTTTTCTATCCAGCCAGATCGACTCCCGGATCAATCAAACCATGGATTTCGTGCTCACGTTCTCCAAGGATCCGAATGTGCGCAAATTTAATGGCTTAAACATATGGGATGACCGTTATGACCGGATGCAGACGAGATATGTCATACAGGAAAAAATGATGCTGCAGTCTGGGATTACGAACATCTGGCCAGTGAAGTTCACCGTCTACTCACAGCTGAATCAAGAGGCGATAACGAATGCAAGTACGATGGCGGATTATGATGAGGAATACCTGCGAAGAAACATGACGGGAAAATGGAATTACGGTGACGGGAAGAGCCTTTTTAGTGGGGAGAAGCCGACGTTTCACTGGTTTTACACGGATTCGATTGGGCAGCAGGTCTCATTGAAAGGGAGCAATTTGGTCGTGCAAGCCACATTTGGGCATGAGAATATCCAGAACTTGCTGGACACGTATAAGGCAGGCGGACAAGGCAATCCGATATTTTATCACAAGGGAGAAACACCGATCCTGAACCGCACGGCAAGCGAGCAGCTGACTAATGAGCTTGTCCGGTATTTGCAAAAAAATAAGCTGGAGGATACATCCCAGCAAGTCATTACCCTGAACAACAAGAGCTACCTGATCAGTGCAGTGAAATCTCTCTATCTGGATTGGTATTTGGTGGATATTGTTCCGCTAGATCAGATATTGGGACCGATATCATTCAGCCGTAACTTATTTTATCTAACGATGGTGCTGCTCTTTGTCGTCGGCATTTCTGCATCTATACTGTTGTACCGAAATGTACAGCGTCCTATCCGCAAGCTGATACGCGGGCTTCAAAGCGTGCAAAAGGGGGATTTTTCCGTAAGAATTGACTCCAACGTCAACAATGAGTTTTCGTTCCTGTTCTACAGGTTCAATGATATGTCCAGTCAAATCCAACACTTAATCGAAAATGTGCTGTATGAGCAACTTCGTACGCGGGAAGCCACATTAAAGCAATTACAGGCCCAGATTAACCCGCATTTTTTGTATAACTGTATTGGTTACATGATTAACATGGCTCAGTTGAAGGATGAGGAGGCCGTCGTATCCATGGGCTACAACCTGAGTGCATATTACCGTTATATTACACGCATGGAGAGGCCGTTGGCATTGCTTAGCGATGAAGTCCAATTGATTATTAATTATTTGGATATACAGAAGCTTCGCAACGGCAGAATTCATTATCATATCGACATTCCGGAGGAGATGCTGAAGCAGGAGGTACCGCGGTTAATGCTGCAGCCGATTGTGGAAAATGCCGTCATACACGGGGTTGGAAAAACCTATAGCTCGGGGGAAATCCGGATCAAAGGCGAGATGTCGGACGGTTTCTGCAGGCTTTGTGTGGATGATGATGGACCGGGAATGACTGAGGAGCAGCTGGATACGCTTAACCATAAAATGCGGGGACCCATTCAGGAAGATATGGGCTACGGTTTCTGGAATACGAATCAACGCATTATTCATCAATTTGGGGAGCAATCGTCAATGATTTTCCGAAAATCGGATCTGGGTGGATTTCGCACGGAAATCGTTTGGGTAACTGCTTCGGTAGAAGAGCAAGACGAACCTAATATTCAAAAAGGGGATCAGCACACATGCAAATGATCATTGTTGATGATGAAGCCCATTGGGTGGATAACCTATCTGCAACGAAGCCTTGGCATACGCTTGGTATCGAGCAGGTTCATAAAGCATATTCCGCACAGGAAGCACTGCGAATTTTAGAAACGCATCCGATTGATCTGATCATCTCTGATGTCATTATGCCGGAAATGACGGGAATTGAACTGATTGGAAAAATTCGTGAACGAGACAATAAAATAAAATGCATTATCCTGTCCGGGCATTCCGACTTTGAATACACCAAGGAAGCACTACGGCATCATGCGGTCGATTACTTGTTGAAACCGCCGACCGACAATGAGTTGCTGGGAGCGGTAAAGACAGCGATAGATCAGATGAAAGCCGAATGGGAAAGTGTCAGTTCTTATGAGCGGACTGAATTTACACTTCGGGAAAATTTCCCGCTTTTGCGGGGCCAGCTGCTCCTGAATGGACTGCGCGGTGAGTCGTTGACGAGTGAGGAATGGACACGGAAGCTTGAAAACTATCATTTGCCTTTCCGTCTCGGGGAATGCGCACTGCTGCTTGTTCGCATGGAGGATGAATTCGGGAAGTACCGCAATAACGGACTGCAATTGATGGAATATGCGATCATTAACATGGCGGAGGAAATACTCGGGGAATTCGCTAACGTTTGGGGGGTTAAGGAGGAGCATGGATATCTGGCGTTTCTGCTTCAGTTCCGAGAAGAGGATCCCTCCACCATCAAAGAGACCCTGCTTGAGAGATTAGCAATGCAGCTGCAAGCGAAAGTGAAGCAGTTTCTGGACGGATCGCTATCGATCGTCATGACGGAATTTTTTCAATTTCCTGATCTGCTTTCGGATCGTTACAGTCATGCATTGGCTTATTTTCGGCAGATTGTCGGAGAAGAACGCGAATTTGTCATTCGGGCAGGCGATCTGGATCAGCGGGTATCTCAAGGACCTCTTGATGTTATTCATGCTCCTCCTGGGCTCAAAAACCTGCTTGAGGCGGGACGCTGGGATACGGCGGAAGAGAAGCTGAATGCGATCTTCGCCGAGCTGGATGAGAAGTGGTATGACTCTTGGGAGCATTGTCTGGAAGCGGGGTATATGATCGCTGCCTCGTTCGCCCATTTTGCCCATCGCAATGGACACACGCTTGCCGGTTTACTGGGAGAGGATATTACCCTGCTTCAGAGCCCTGAAGCTTTTGCCTCCATCAGCAAGCTGCGGAGCTGGTCGCTCGGATGTTTACATAAGCTGAGAGATGGTACATCCAACGAAGTGAAAGATATGAGATCCTTATATGTCAAAAAAATTCAGGCCTATATCGAGGGGAATTTGCATCTTGATGTTTCGCTTCGCGCTTTGGCTGATCATGTCAATTTGCATCCGACGCATCTATCCAAGCTGTATAAGATTGAAACAGGCGAAGGAGTCAGTGATTATGTATTCCGCCTACGGATGGAGACAGCCTGCGATATGCTGAAGAAGACAGAGAAAAGAGTGTACGAGATCAGCTCGGAGATCGGTTATTTGGATCCGGCGTATTTCATCAAGGTATTCAAGCGGCAGTTCGGGGTTACCCCGCAAGAATACCGGGAAGGAAAATAACAACATGACAGAGTCCTATGGAAACTAACAAATTCATATAGATGACCTCCCAGGCCCGTTGGTAAAGTAACTCTTGTAACAATCTTACAACGTAGGGGGTAAATCAATATGGGGAAAATGAGGAAGCTATGGATGCCGCTTGTTGCAATGATGCTGTTTATGTCAGCATGCAGCAGCAATTCAGGCAGCAGCAGTACTGCCACCGATGCGGATTCCACTAAAACTTCAGAAACAAAAACCGAAACAGTGTCCGAAGCAGATGAAGCATTCAAAAACGGCAAATATGATCCGCCGATCGAAATCAGTTCGGTCATTATGCCGAGGGATTATACGAAAGGCGAAACGAAAGAGAACAACGTGCATGATCGTTGGATGCTTGAGACGCTAGGCATCAAACACAAGGATACATGGTATCCGGCAGGCAGTGACCAGTATAAGCAGCAGCTTCAACTCGCGCTGACATCCGGTGAAAAGCTGCCCGATTTCGTTATGGTTCCAACGGATGCGGTGCTGACCAATCAATTAATTGATTCCGGCCAGTTCATGCCGATCGATGACTTATTTAAGAAGTACGCGAACAAAGTGTGGCAAGACCATGCGGAGCAGAATCCTGAACTTTGGTATCCGTTCACAAAGGACGGCAAGAAATGGAATCTTCCGATTATGGAATATACCGACAATGATGACACGGTTTTGTGGCTTCGGGAAGATTGGATGGAAAAGCTGAAGCTTGAAGCACCAAAAACGATTGCCGATCTCGAAAACATTATGGATAAATTTAAAAATCAGAACCCGGACGGACTGACTCCGAAACAAGTTTATCCGCTCGCAATTTCCCTGAAGAGTAATACCAATACATGGATGGGCGGACTGGATTGGCTGTTTGGGGCCTATGGATCTGTAGAAGAGCAGTGGAATAAGGATGCCAGCGGCAACCTTGAATACGGATCTGTAAATCCTGGCGCCAAACAGGCACTGGCCAAGCTCCAAGAATGGATGGAGAAGGGCTATATCCATCCGGATTCTGCGCTGTGGGATGAAGGTAAATCGGCTGAGCTCTGGACTAAAGGCGATGCTGGTGTTCTGCCAGGCGCCAACTGGGTTCCGGACTGGCCAGCTCCTGATCTGCTCAAAAATGTACCTGGATCGAAATATAAAGCATATCCGGTTCCGGCAGGTCCAGATGGTCTGATCGGTACGAAATGGCAGAACTCAGGCGTGAACAGCAGCTTCATGATCAACAAGGATGCCAAGCATCCGGAAGCCATTATTCTGTATTACAACTATCTGCTTGATAATCTGGCGAATCCTGCTGTGGGCAGCCCGTACGAATATGGCTTTGCCAAAGGCTATGATTGGGATGAGGTTGACGGACAACCAACAAGCGACAAAGATAAGATCAAAGATTTCTTCGATAAGTTCCCATTCATTACAGGGCCGGCTCGCATTCCGAATCTGTATATGAATACACTTGTTAAACTGGCTGACGGCGCGAAGCCGGAAACGCCATATGAGAAGCAGCAGGCCCAATTCCGTAAACCGGAAAACTGGTATGCAGCCAAAGTGGTAATGTCACAAATTGATGTCCGCAAGCAAAACTACTTTACAGGTGCAGCTACACCAACCATGATTTCAAAGTGGAACCTGCTCCGTCAGTCCGAGCTTGAAACCTTCAACAAAATCATTTATGGCAAATTGCCGGTAAGCGCATTTGACGATTTCGTCGCAAGCTGGAAGGCGAATGGCGGCGATCAAGTAACGAAGGAAGTTAACGAATGGTTTAAGTCCGTTTCCAAATAAATATATATCTATTTCAGGGGAAATCGATGGATCATTCTTCGTGTTAACACCGCGAAGAAGGCAGAAAGAGCAATTAACTTATGTTATAATAACGTAAATAAGCCGCCCTTATGAGGCGGCTTATTTATTGTCCCCATATCAGGTGACCCATAAATAAAGAAGTGAGGATGAAACGTTTTGAAAGTCATGAAGTCTGTATTGTTTGTATTGTTAAGTAGTATATTGCTTTTGGTCGGCTGTGGATTAAATGAGGAACAGTCACAACCAGAAGGCTTAACCACGTTTGAAGGGGTAGCAAGCTATATCAAGGCTCATCAACAATTGCCGGATAATTTTATTACGAAAGCCGAAGCGAGAAAGCTCGGCTGGGATCCTCAGGGTGGAAACCTGCAAGATGTTGCGCCCGGCAAAAGCATCGGCGGCGATGTCTTCCAAAATCGCGAAAAAAAATTACCCTATAAAAAGGGGAGGATATGGTACGAAGCCGATATTCATTACACATCCGGCCATCGGGGAAAGGACCGAATCCTGTTTTCCAATGATGGTTTAATATACAAGACGGAAAACCACTACGAGACGTTTGAACCTATAAAGTGAAACATTGGAGGGATCAGAAAATGCGCAATATCATATTAGATGGCGGAAAAGTGGATAATAGAGATCAACTGCATGCCGTCTTAAAGGAAGCTCTGCAGCTGCCCGACTATTACGGCAACAATTTAGACGCCTTATGGGATTGTCTGACGGGGTGGGTTGAAATGCCGCTTATGATTCGTTGGCTGCATTATCAGGAAAGTGAAGAGAAGCTTGGGGAATACAGCCAGCTTTTACTGCAGCTTTTTCGTGATGCTGAAGAAGAAATCGAAGGTTTTTACTTACAGCTCGAACTATAAAGAAAAGCACAAGCTAGGAGCTGACGAGAAAAATTACATTTCGATTTGAATTCACCGATTCAATGAATATTCGGCTTGAAATACCACCTTGGCAATGAGCATGGTCACGTCATCCGTGAACCATGCTTTTTGCATTATTCATAAAATTAACATTCCGTAAATCCTCCGATTACATAATGAACATAAAATTGGAATAACTACATCCATTGGAGGATTTGAATGTCAACCTTTAACCGCAAGGACCCTTGGTTCAAAAAAATAACGATCGCATTGATGGCTGCGCTTTTGCTTCAACCGGCTGCAACGAGCCTAGATTGGGGCGGCTATACAGCTCATGCAGAGGAAAGCGATACGGCTCAAGAGAACGGTAACGCCGATCCGGCTGAGTTGCCGGAACAAACTGGCGATCCTAAAGATATGGAAGAGAACGATGATAACGCAGGCAGCATTGAAATTCCGGAGAGCCCTGAAGTCCCAGCGGTGGCCGCAGAAGAGGCCGATTTGTTAGCTACCTTTGAGAGCAATGAGGTGTCTGAATCAAACAAGCCCGTCGTCATCAGTAAAATCTTCGGCGGGGGCAGCCAAAACGAGGATGCTCTCTACAAATACGATTTTGTGGAGCTATATAATCCGGCGGATACAGACGTAAGTATGTCAGGCTGGTCCGTTCAATATGCCGTAAGTTCGGCCAAAACGGACAGCACTTCATGGCAGGTAACGCCGCTTCACGGGACGATTCCCGCGAAGGGGTATTATTTGATTCAAGAGGCCGGGAAAGCTTCGCTTCAGGGTCCGGAACTGCCCGCGCCGGATGATACAGGGAACATCGACATGGACAACAAAGACGGAAAAGTGGCCTTGGTATCGGATTCAACGGCTTTAACCACGGTCAATCCGGCAAAACCGGCCGCTCCCTCAATTGTTGACTTTGTCGGGTATGGAGGAGCGCAAAGCTTTTACGGTTCAGGGGCGGCACCGACCCCTTCGGCACAAAAGACTCTTGTCCGCAAAGCGGAAGACCCGATCCTTGTAACAGGGGTGCCAAGTACTATCGGCAGTGATGCTGAACTGTTTGGAAATGGGTGGAATACCCGCGATAACAAAGCTGATTTTGATATAGCGACTTTGGGAACCTTTGCCCCTAATAATGCTATGTCTTTAACGCCGCTTTCGGTAAAAGCTGACAGCGAAAACCATGTTCTTAAAATGTCCTCGTTGCGGGAAATCAGTTCATCAGATAATCAATTTGCCGTATTCATGACAACCGGTACGGTGAAATCGGGAGCGTTGAATCCGGAAGACTATGAAGTAAGCGGTTTGCCGGATGGCATGACCGTAGTTCAGGCAGAAGCCGATCCGCTAAATCGAAAGATTATCTTCACGATTGGGGGTACTGCGGTAGCCGACGTTACAGCGAATCAGGAGCTCAGTGTCATCATCCGGAAATCTGCCATTACGGCTGGAGCCTATAACGACTCCCGCACGGTAAAGGGTATCACCCTACAAAACAACACACCTAAAATTACAGGAGAGGTCATCTCAAGCACGCTAGCCATGACGGAACCAACGAAGGCTGCGGGATCGTTCTTAATCCATGTAAAGGCAGGAGCTGTCAAAGATGGACCTTTAGCAGAAGCCGATTATTCAATGACGGGTCTTCCAAATGGATTATCTGTTCAAGCATCGGGTGATGCTTCAGCTAACCAGATCACTTTTTCAATAAGTGGAACAACGATCTCGCCAGTTGACCAAGCTATTCCGCTGACTGTTACATTGAAAGCTTCCTCTGTTGTCTCCGAAGGGGCTCTTGACTCCGATCCTATCGAGGGAGCCGCGCTGGATCGGTATAAAACGCCTGTTCAGGCTGACGTAGCACGCAAGGCTGAATTGGCAGAGCGCCTCAAAGAAGGAAACTCATATTATAACGATCCGGATGCCAAGAGTTATAAATATGGAACGACCGGGATGGCGGCTACGTCGGCTGCTTTTTACCGCGGGGCCCCGTATTTGATGTATCAGGATTTGGGCACTGTCATTCCACTGCCAGGGAGCTGGAAGAAATTCACTAATGTGAATACATGGATTGAAGGGGATGCACATATCGCCAATGTGGGCTTTTACGATGATAAGGCCGGTAACATTATTTTTGATTTGAATGACTTCGACGGGGCATATACAGCACCATTTTATTTGGATCTGCTTCGAATGACATCAAGTCTGTATTTGACCCGCGATTCTGAGGGGCTTTCCGGCGTTTCGGATGCGGAAATTAGAAATATGGCTAAGAATATGCTGAACCAATATATGCTGTCGCTTCAATCTTTAATAGGCAATAACAACAAGAATACAGGGACATCAAAATTAGATATGATGAACGTAAGCGACGGCTTCACGAAAACGATCATGACCAAGCTGGCGAAGAAGACACAGCTCGATCATTTAATCAAGTGGACCGTACCAACAGCAGACGGAAAGCATTCTACCGGCGTTCTGAACGTTGCAGGCAAACCGGACAAGTACCGCCAGCCTGCGGCGGCTGAAAGGGCAGAGGTAGAACAGAATTGGCATAAGTATGTGGACACGTTATCTCCAGATTTTGTCCGTGCCAAGCTTGCGGAAAATGCCGATTATTTTGCAATAAAGGATGTCGCGGTTCGCATCTATCAAGGTCTGGGGAGCATCGGCTCCCAAAGATACAATGTGCTGATTGAAGGCCCTACGGCGAGCCATGATGATGATATTATTTTAGATGTCAAACAAGCATTTAAGCCCGATATGTTTGAGAACCCGGAAGGCGCGCAAACGACCCCTTATGATACTTTCCCGGGAGGAGACGGGGCCAGAGTTAAAACGGCTTATGAAAAATTATCGCTGGATGCAGAAAATTTCCTTGGTTATTTTGACAGCAATACACGGTCTTTCTTTGTTCATAAAATATCGCTCTACAAAGGTGACTATGAGGATGCATCCGGAGGGACATTTAAGACCAAGGAAAACCTTGCGGATTATGTAAGCTACGCTGCTAAAGCCTATGCTTATGCACATGCACGCTCATCGGAATATCCAGGCGACACATTTGAAAAGAGCGTGATCGATCAAATATATGGCAGCAGTGAAGTGTGGGATCAATTCCAAACGAAACTCCTCAATCTTGGCGAAGATTACTATCAACAGGTCAAATCTGATTATGCGCTGATGAAGCCTGATTTGATCGGAGGAAAACTAATTGATGTGGCCGATTTGAACGATTTGACACTCAGCGGAGCAGCTTTATCGCCGGTATTCGACGAGGGTAAGCTTAACTACACCGCATCGGTAAGCAGTGATATGTCATCTATTGATGTGAAAGCTGCTTCCCTGGATCGTAAGGCATCCATGTCAATCAATGGAGAAACCTATAGCACAGGTACATCGAAATCAATTGCACTCCATCCGGGTGCTAATGTGATCGCTGTAATTGTGACCGCTCAGGATGGAACAACCAGTAAAACATATACCGTCCGGGTTCAAAAGCAGGATTCAAACACCGGCGGCAATGACGGCAACGGTGACAATGGTGGTAACACTGGCGGTGGTAACGACGGAAACAGCGGAGGTAATAACGGTAACGGTAGTGGTAATACCGGGAATAATGGAAGTGGTGGAAGTAACGGTAACTCCGGTACAGGCACTGTAACCCAACCAGGTGCTGGTAACCAGGAGGCTAAGAGCTATACGGCTGTAATTGACGCCAGTAAGTTCCAAGCAGCATGGTCAGAAATGCAAGCGGGCAGTCCAAAGGAGCATCGTCTGATCTTCAACGTGACAGATCATGAGGCTAAGGATTTGACCTTGCAGATTCCGCTAAGTAAGCTGCAGGAAGCTTTCAAGCTGATGCCGGATCTGATGCTTACCATGAACACCGATGTGGCCAGCTACAGCCTGCCAATCCAGGCGATCGATTTTGAAAGTATCGCTAAAAGTTTAGGAGTTCCCACATCAGCAAGCACCTTAAGCATTCAGATCAGTCAATTAAGCAGGCAAAAGGAAACCGCTCTTCAAGCGAGTCTGAGAGCCGCTGATCTGGAAGGAATAAGTACTCCAATCGAGTTTAGAATTCAGGCAGAAGTGAATGGGAAGCAGATAGATATAAACGATTTTGGCAAGCATTATGTTGCCAAGATAATTCCCTACACATCGCAGAAAAATGTGAATGAACTCGTTGCCTTGAGAGTCAATGCAGATGGAACGTTATCCATGATTCCGGCAACCTTCGTGAATGGAAAAGCAACGGTGTATAGCATGAGCAACAGTGTTTACATGGTGGCATATGCCAAACCGCAAACATTTACTGATATTTCCAAGCATTGGGCGAAAGGTGAAATTGAACTGCTTGCGGGAAAACGCATCGTACAAGGTACAGCAGCTCAGACGTTCTCACCTGATAAAACGTTGACCAGAGCAGAGTTCACGGCGCTGCTCAGCAAAGCGTTTGCGCTCAAAGAGAATCTTACATCGGCAAGCTTCATCGATGTACCTGGAGCGGCCTGGTACGCGGGTTCGGTTGATGCTGCGCACAAAGCTGGCATCATTACCGGCTTCCCCGAGGGGGACTTTAAACCGGGCGAAGCGGTTACCCGTGAACAAATGGCAGTGATGATCGTTAAGGCAGCCGAACTGGCAGGAAAGCCGCTTGATGCCTCCCATAATTCCGGTACGGCTCAATTGTTCACGGATTCTAATCGGATCAGCGGTTATGCGCAGGCTGCGGTAGAAGCCTGCCGCGAGTCCGGAATTATCAAAGGGAATCCTGACGGCAGCTTCACTCCGGATGCCCCTGTTACAAGGGCGCAAGCCGCGGTTATGGTTAAGCAGCTGCTGCAGTTTATCGAGTTTTTGAACTAATCATTTTTATGCATGGATCCTAGTTAACACCCTCATTTCGAGGGTGTTTTTTTATATGGTTCTTCTACCCTTCAGGCTAGATTGTGAATATTTCCCCGTCATTTAGAGGAATGTATCCCCTTACATAAATTCCAACTAATGTATGATAAGAACAGACAGCAGAAGACGAAACAAATCACAATAAAACCATTTAAGGGGGATTTACAAGTGAAAAAGTCATCTTTACTTCTTCTAAGCATGCTGGTTGTATTCACGATGTTCCTGGCCGCTTGCGGTAGTAAAACAGAGGACAAGAATGCAGCACCGGAAACACCAAAAACAGAAACAGAAACACCAAAAGAAACAGAAGCTCCGAAAAAAGACGTATCCCTTCGCGTGTTCTCCACGTTCGGCGGCACAGACTCCGCCCGCGAAGCTTTCCAGGCTGCACTGGATGAGTTTACGGCTAAAAATCCTAACGTGAAGATTAATAATGACACTATGTCAGCAAATGATGACGGTTTCAGAACGAAAGTAAACACAGATATGACATCCGGCAATGAGCCAGACCTGCTGTTCTACTTTGTCGGTGCTGATGCACAAGGCTTTGTTGATGCAGGCAAAGTCGTTCCATTGAACGATATCCTGGATGCTAATGCGGATTGGAAAGCGGGATTTGCTCCGGCTGCTCTTGAAAACACCAGACAGAAAGACGGCAATATCTATGCCGCACCTTTGACTGGTTTTTACGAAGGATTATTCGTCAACAAAAAAATCTTTGCTGACAACAACCTTGAGCTCCCTACAGATTGGGATAAGATGAAAACTGCGGTTCAAACCTTGTCCAAAAAAGGTATCATTCCTTTGGCTGCACCATTCGACCAATCTCACTATGTGATTGAGCACTTCATACTTTCTGCTGCAGGTGACAAAGGCCATAACGCCGGATTGGCTGATGGAATCGATCCAAACTGGGAAAAGGGCTACGCTGCTATGAAGGAGCTGTATGATCTTGGCGCATTCCCTAAAGATGCTGCAACGATTGATCTGAGCATGGCATCCAACTATTTTGGTGAAGGAAAAGCTGCAATGATTCTGGAAGGTTCTTGGGCAATGGGGAACTGGAAAGATGCTGCAGTAATCGATAACACAACAGTTCTTCCTTTCCCTGCAATGCCTGGCGGTGTGGGTACAGGTAAAGATGTTATCGGTGGTTTCGGAAGTGGCTTCTATCTTTCCAAATCCACTTTTGACAATGCTGACAAGAAAGATACTGCTATTGAGCTTCTGAAAAACATGACTTCTCCAGCAGTTATTGAAAAAATCGCAATTGCTAACGGTGGTACTCCTGCTGCTGCCGGTGTTGAAATTAAAGGTGCAAACCAAACGGCGACGGATGGTTTTGCGATGGCTGCAAACGCTACTTCCGTAAACAATCCAATCGATACGATGGTATCACCAGAGACATTCTCGACACTCCGTGCAGGCGTGCAATCGGTAGTCACTGGCAAGAAAGCACCGGCTGATGTGCTTAAAGAAGCAAAGGCTATTGAGGATGCGAACAAAAAGTAATCATCTTTTTTAAAAAGAGAGTCTGATTCTAGTTAATAAACGCCGCCCTCTTGTTGAGGCGGCGTAATCTTTTACATGGATGCTAGAGAAAATAAAACTCAAGTGGTGATAAATATGAAGGGCGATCGAAAGTATATCTGGATATTTTTACTCCCTACGGCTGCATTTTTGTCCATCTTTTTATATTATCCATTTTTTAAAAGTTTGTATTTCAGCTTTTACCGTACGAAGGGATTCTTTGATAAAAAGTTTATTGGTTGGGACAACTATGACCGTCTAATATCGGATAAACTACTGGGTGCTGCAACACTCCACACCTTGGAAATAATGCTGTATGTCCTTGTTTTTCAGGTCGGCATCGCCTTGGTACTCGCCGTAATGGTTGATAATATCAGCAAATTCAAGAGCTTTTTCCGGGCTGTATTTTTCTTTCCGGTCGTAATTTCCGGTACAGCCATTTCTTTGCTGTTTGTTTTATTTTATAACTATAATTTCGGTCTACTTAACAATGTCATGGTTAATTTGGGTTTGGAGAAAGTGCTCTGGCTCAGTGAGACCAATGCGCTTAAAGCCATTGCGGTTCCCACCGTGTGGCATTACGTCGGATTTTACTTTGTATTGTTTGTGACAGCGATGTCAAAAATCCCTGAGGATTATTATGATGCGGCCAAGCTTGAAGGAATTACCGGCTTCAAAAAAATGATAAAGCTTACCATTCCTTTGATACTTAGCGACATCAAGGTCGTCATTACATTAGCTATTACCGGTACCATGAAGGTATTTGACTTTGTGTGGGTTATTTCCAGAGCTCAAAACGGTACGGATGTACTGGGCACCTATATGTATAAAAAAGCGATGGTCGATCAAAACTTCGGTTACGGCTCCACGGTTGCGATCTACATGGTCATACTCGGGGTTGTTATAGCTTTGCTTGCCAACCGTTTGTTAAAAAGCGAAGAAATCACATATTAAGCTGTTATTAGGGGTGTAATTGTTATGCAGCCAGCTATAAGCAATGGACAACAAATCCGGCACACGAAAACAAAAAGCCGTTTTAGTTTAGGAACGACCTTTATGTATATTGTATTGTCAGCTTGGGCATTAACGACGATCTATCCGCTATTCTGGATCGTGAATAACTCGTTTAAGGTATCCAGGGATGTCATGAACAAATCATTTTCATTAGCTGTAGACCCTGTATTGATCAACTACACGACAGCATTTGATCGAATCAATATAGGAAGAAGTTACATCAACAGTTTGATTATGTCTGGCGGGACGGTATTATTCGTACTGCTGTTTGGCGGATTAGCCGCATATGTTTTATCCAGATTTACCTTCAGAGGGAAAAAAATAATATTTTCCATTCTATATGCGACGCTTCTGGTACCGGCATTCGCTACGGTCGTTCCGGTGTATGAGCTTCTCATTAAGACAAGTTTGGTGAATACGTACTGGGGTTTGATCTTGCCGCAAACAGCGGGGAATTTAACCTTTGCGACATTAGTTATTGCCGGGTATATGGCGACCATCGCCAAGGAACTGGAAGAAGCGGCATTTATGGATGGATGCAACAGATGGGAGATGTTCACGAAAATTTTCGTTCCCGTTTCCAGACCAGCATTTGCATCGGTAAGTATTTTCGTATTCCTCTGGTCGTATAATGACTTGTTCTCTGCTTTGATTTTTGTGAATAAAGAAACGGTTCGTCCTATTGTGGCGCTGCTCAGTGAAATCAGCTCGCAGTACGGTACGGATTTCGGGCTTATGGCAACCGCGGTTGCACTCACCGTCATGCCGATTTTACTTATCTATCTGTTCATCTCCAAATTTATTGAAAAAGGGTTAACAGAGGGTGCCGTCAAAGGCTAATAGGACAAACAAGCGCAGCAATGTATAGGGCATAAATTGAAGCCGCTAAACACACCGGAGTGTATTTAGCAATGACTTCTTTATTAGAATAAAGCTATAAAGCGTTACAACAGGTTCTTGCCACCAGTTTACCGATTGTAATACAATGCTTTTAATTTAAACGTTCACGCCATAATCCATAAGCTATGAAGGAAAGAGTAAGCGGAGTAAGCTCCTGACAGGGACGGCATGCCGATAGACTGAAAGCATCCGAGGAACACTGTCCGCCGAAGTTCATTCCTGAGCCGGTATCTGAATGTCTGCTTGCAGATGGTAGGAATACCCGTACCCTTGCGTTAAAAGGTTTCAAGTGAGATATGCTGCAATTCGGGCATGTCTAATAAGGGTGGTACCACGACTCCTCGTCCCTTGACGGACAGGAGTCTTTTTGTTTTTTATTAGACTATAAAAAGGAGAGATACGAGATGAGTCAGGGAAGATTAGAAGAGCTGCGTACGAAATTGGATGAGGTAAATCTTCAACTGCTGGAGCTGTTATCGGAGCGTGCACGAATTGCACAAGAGCTTGGGGTTGAGAAAGAGAAGCAGGGTGTTCCGAAATTCGATCCTGTACGTGAAAAAGAAATGCTTGAAAAGCTGGTTGCGAGTAATGAAGGGCCGTTTGATCATGAGACTGTGCGGCATTTATTCAAGCAAATTTTTCAAGCATCCCTAAAACTGCAGCAGGTGGATCACAAGAAGCATCTGCTGGTTAGCCGTAAAAAAAAGCAGGAAGACACGCTTATACAACTTGGTGATGTGACGATCGGTGGCGCCAAGCCAATCATGATCGCTGGACCTTGTTCTGTAGAGAGCTACGAGCAGGTGCGAACCGTCGCAGCTGCACTGAAAGAAGCTGGCATTACCGTCATGCGTGGGGGAGCGTTTAAGCCGAGAACTTCACCGTATGATTTCCAAGGCCTTGGCATTGAGGGTCTGAAGATACTGAAAGAAGTTGCATCTGAGTTTGGTCTGAAAACGATCAGTGAAATCGTGGATCCGGCCCATATCGAGCTTGCTTGCGAATACATTGATGTCATTCAGATCGGTGCGAGAAATATGCAGAACTTTGAGCTATTGAAGGCGGCAGGGGATGTCAAAACTCCAATCCTCCTGAAACGCGGCTTGGCAGCAACGCTCGATGAATTCGTTCACGCGGCGGAGTACATCGTATCCCGCGGAAATACGCAGGTTATGCTGATTGAACGGGGTATCCGTACCTACGAAAAGGCGACACGCAACACGCTGGATATCTCGGCAGTACCGATTCTGAAGCAGGAAACGCATCTTCCGGTACTGGTCGATGTCACACATTCAACAGGACGCAAGGATATATTAGCACCATGCGCCAAAGCGGCTCTGGCCGCAGGAGCAGACGGTGTGATGGTCGAGGTTCATCCAGACCCGGCAACAGCTTTATCGGACGCAGCGCAGCAGCTGAATATTCCGGAGTTCCATGATTTTTATCATGTGGTCAAGAATTCGGGATTGATGTAATGATAATGAAGCGGGGCAGTCAGACCTAAATTACCCGTTCATTTCATGAATAATGAATAAAACCCATGATCCGCTAATAAGCAGCTCATGGGTTTATTTCATTGAAGGGGTGACAATCTTAACCTTCCTTTGGAGGATTAATAAATGGTTTTCTCATGAGTTGGAGTCCTGTGTTCTTAAGCCTGGAATCCAGCTTAAATTCAATCGTTGCATGCTGGTAGAGCTCAGGCCAGCGGTTAAACTGACTTGCGGGAACCTTGCCTCTGAAGTGATTTCCAAGCTTGAAGATATCTGATTTTTTCTTTTGGGTTTGTTCGAAAATCTTAACGGCCCGGTTTTCCAGAAGGCGATTAATGGAAGCTTCCAGCTTGTCCGGCTTTATGGTTATGCCATGAGCAGAATCCATTAATGTCATGGTTAATTTGGCTTGAATGCGGATGACCGGTTTGTTGTTTTTCATACGGGTATGAATGGTTGCCTCCGATTCAAGGATTTTCACATTCATTTCCTGAGCGGTTTCGATTTCA
The DNA here is from genome assembly GCF_004916975.1 of Paenibacillus dokdonensis. Classification (GTDB taxonomy): domain Bacteria; phylum Bacillota; class Bacilli; order Paenibacillales; family Paenibacillaceae; genus Paenibacillus_AQ; species Paenibacillus_AQ dokdonensis. Next base: position 822,016 of record NZ_STGQ01000001.1, read on the forward strand.
AAGGGAGTCATTTGGTTCGTTACGATTTCATAGATTAACGTCTCTTCGGGAGTGAGCATGCCGATCATCCGATCCCCTTGAAAAAAAGCGTTGCCTTTTAGTTTAAATAAGGTGACCGGATCACTGATTAATAACGGGACAAGGTTTTCTTCTAAGGGATTAAAGTATCCGCTGAATAACCCCCACAGAGGCACCATGTTTTTTTGTGCCGTTCCTCCTGCATAACGTTCGAAAAAAAGCTTCGTGTAAACGCCGGATAATTCACCCGACGGGTTTGGCTTGGTGAAAATCGGCTCCATATCACCGGATACTAAGGCAACGACAGTATCCAAAGGCAGCATCCGATCCCGAATGGTAAACTCCAGGTAAGGCAGAAAGCCTTTTTCCGCCAGTCTTTGGTCCAGAAATATGGTTCTGGTTCCGGACATATCGAGATATTTGGGCAGCTTCAACCGAAGGCTGTCAAAGGCTTCAACGACAGTATTCCCGAGCTGATTGGTAGTGAAAAAGTCTTTACCGGGTCCGCTTGAGGAAGATTGGGGGGATTGGGGAATCGGAAACCTTGTCCAAATCCGAATCTTATTATCGGGAGCTTGTTCAATTCCAATGGCCGTGACCAAGAGCCGGTTATCGATATCCTTTACATCCCAGCAGCCCTGCAGCAGAAACGCAAGGATAACAAGACATAAGGTGAGAAATGTTCTTCGTATTTTTATTCTCATGAACGTGATTTCATCCTCTCCGCCATAAAGGATTTAATAATCACGGCTAACGGGAACAAAAACATCAAATACAAGCGAAAAGGCGAATCCCATTCGACCGATTTCTCAATCCCATTCCAGGAGGTAATGAAAAAGGTGGAAGCGTAAGTCACCGCTCCGATCAGCAAATAGAGCAGTTTTTCGTTCCAGCTCGGAATCATCGCCTTAAGGGCGATGACGAAGCAGTGCAGCATAAGCGACAGTACCAAAATAAGATACAGCATCGAAGTTGAGATAAATACGGCGGTCAAATTTTCAACGACGAGCCAATAATGATTCACAGAATCCATTTTGGATATATAAGGAAGCGTTAAATTCCGGGACATTTCTGCACTGAACGTAAGCACCGGCAGATACACCGATCCGGCGATTAATGGCAAAAAACAAATTGCAGCAATCATGTAGGGCTTCCAGAGCTTGTCCGGTTTCTTCGTGTATTTGCCGCATGCCGCATAGTACAGATAACCTAACCAAATGCAGGACGATGCATAAAACTTGGAGCTGGTGATGAAATCCCCGTTCGTATGTATCCAAGGCTTGCCCAGATAGAGATGGATATCACTTAGGCCAAGAAGGGTTAAAGCAAACGATAGGGGTAAACTGACCAGAAGGAAGACTCCGGCCGTCCGTACAATGGGGACAAGCCCTCCCATTGCCAAAAATACGGAAATCAGGATGACTCCATTCAAGCACCATTGCGGTGTTGTGTGCAGGATCGTCATCGAAATAATTTCGGTATGAGCCCGGATCATAATGATCATCGATCGCCATATGAACCACATCATGGGCAGGATGAATAGAATCATCCCTGGCCATCCTAACTCCTGCTTGGTAATGGCAAAGGCATCCATGCCCTGGTGCAGCGCCATCATCCGGCTGAACAACCATGCTCCGAGCAGACCCAGCATCATCCAAATCAGGATCGGAATCCAATAGCTTTGATTGGTGGCATTGATAATGAAATATGGATACAGGTAAAAAGAAATCGCCCCGAATACCATAATCTGCAGAATAAAATATTGGGGCATGGAAATTTGCGGATTTGCTGCCGCCTGCTTCATTTTCTCATCCCTTTTCCGAAGGTTATCCAATTCGTGAGCGAAAAATGATGGGACTTTCCGAGAAGACCCAGGCTTCTGGATCGAACTCTTGCCCCCGGACCTATCGGCGTCAGATAAGAGATCCCAAAGGATTCTACCCGCGCAATGCAAATGACCAGAATAGCAAAACAGAATACGATCCCCAGGACACCCAATATACCGGCTCCGATCAAAATGAAGTATTTCAATATGCGCTGAACCAATCCCATTTGATAATCCACAACAATAAAATTCGTTAAAGCAGTCGTTGCTGCAACAATGACCAGCAGATTGCTTACGATGTTCGCCTGAATGATCGCTTGGCCAAGCACCACACCACCAACCATGGTTACTGTTGAGCTGATGGATCTGGGCAGGCGGACGCCTGCTTCTACGATGCAATCGAGCAAAATGAGCATGAGCATGGATTCAATCCATACGGGGTATGGAACGCCTTCTCTACCGGCGGCCGCTGCCAGGCTGATTTCCAGACGGCTGATGTCGATGTTTACAGAGGTAATCGCGACATAAAAGCCCGGTAAAAACAAATTTAGCATTAATGCCATAAACCGCAGAGTTCTTAGAAAGACCGCAATAAACGGCGTCAAATATTGATCCTCGGCGGATTCCCAAAAATCAAAAAAAGGAACCCGGGGCCATGATCGAAAACGGGGTTCCGTCCATAACGATAACAATCTTGCCGTTTAATAAGGAGGCCGACACCCGGTCCGGACGCTCCGTCGTCACGGCAGCGGGGAACAAACCCGTTTTTTCGTTCAGCATCCGCAGCAATTCTCCGGATTCCTGAATGCCGTCCGTATGGATCTGGCTGATTTTATCGCAGGTATATTGGATAAGTCCCGGATCTGTAATGCCGTCCAGATACAGCACGCCGATTTTAGTATTTGTGATTTCGCCGATCGAGACCTCCCAGATTTTCAAACGGGAGGTCTGCATTCTTTGCCGAACCAGAGCAATATTCGTTTGGTAGTTCTCATTAAACGAATACATCGGACCCTGGATCACGTTTTCGGTTTGCGGCTGCTGCAGCCCCCGCTGCTGTGGATTTCCCGTTTCGAGGATGATGCCGTTACAGGAATCCATGGTGCACAGGATCGTTTTGCCGCTGCAGATTGCCTTCTCACAGGTTTCAAAGTCTCCTGCTGAATACTTTTTGCCGGAATAGCTGCTTAAATTCGTCTGGAGTTCATCATCCAGCGTTGGTTGGAGCTGGAATTTCAGGTGATCGGAGCCCGCTATTGACGTCAGATAACATAGATAAATTTGCCGGGAGTCTGAAGTGCCGATACAGACCTTTTGGAAATCAGCGGCGTTCTGGAAGGCCTCCTCAATCTGTGGAAGCAGGGGATGATGACCGGAAAAGGTTAAGAGCTGAAGGAAGGTTTTAAACGTTTTGTTGTCATTGGATTCCAAGTTCATTCATCTTCCTTTCCTGCCAGCTCGATCTAGTTTTCTCCTAATTATTCCATGGAAAGGCCCTATTTATGCGGCAGGATAAGGGTGAGAAAATATTGCGCAGCTGATCAAAAAATGTTGCTTGCTTTGAATATAAGGCCCCCTATATCATGAAGCATGCGGAATGGGCCCACATTTCCCGCAAGGCTTTAGTGAAAGGGGAAGATCATGAGAGCAACCAGTCAACCGCGCAAGAGATCATCTTTTCGCTTACGTGAAAATATGCAGCTGTACTTGATAATGCTTCCCGTTCTACTTCATATTTTTATTTTCAGTTATATTCCGATGTACGGAATTGTCATCGCATTTCAGAATTATTACCCGGGAAAACCTTTTATCTCTTTTCATGAAAGCGTTAACTGGGTCGGATTCCAGCACTTCATCGATTTTTTTAACGGACCTTATTTTGGCAGATTGATGCGCAATACATTTTTACTCAGCTTTTATTTTCTGGTGTTCGGGTTTTGGGTGCCGATTTTGTTTGCTCTTTTGCTTAATGAATTGAAGAGCGGCATTTTCAAAAAGTATGTGCAGACGGCAAGCTATCTGCCTCATTTTATTTCCAACGTCGTTGTTGCGGGCATGGTGTTGTCTTTTATTAATACGGACGGCATCGTAAATGCCATCGTCAAGCTGTTCGGCGGAACAGCGGTGGCGTTAAATACGGAACCGGGTTATTTTCCGGCGATCTATACCATTACGAGCATATGGAAAGCATTTGGCTGGAGCAGTATTTTGTATTTGGCATCGATGTCATCCGTCGACCCGCACTTATATGAAGCAGCCAAAATGGACGGAGCGAATCGCTTCAAACAAATGCTCCATATTACGCTGCCATCCATACGTCCGACGATCTTCATCCTGCTTATATTCGCCATCGGCAATCTGCTTTCGGCGAACAGCGAGTTTATTTTATTGATTTATAACCCGATGGTGTATGAAACCGCGGATGTCATAGGCACCTATCTGTACCGCGACGGTCTGCTTGGCGGGAATTTCAGCTCGGGAACGGCAGTCGGATTGTTTATATCACTCATCAATTTCACACTGCTGTATATTGCAAATACGCTAAGCCGCAAATATTCAGACTATGCCTTGTGGTAAGGGGGAATATGATGGCCTCGGTCAGGAGAAATCCGAACAAGATCAAGCAAGGCTCAGTGGCGGTCGATATTATTCTGTATGCGATCGCACTCGTCATCTGCTTAATCACGCTGTATCCTTTTTATTTCGTTGTGATCATGTCGATCAGCTCGCCTTCGGAAGTAGCGGCCATGAACGTTTTTTGGTATCCGAAAGGTTTATTCTTCGATTCCTATGAATTGATCATAAGGGACTCGAAAATGTGGTGGGCGTACTCCAATACATTGATTTATGTTGTGGCTGGTACGATATTAAACTGCTTTACGGCCGTATTGGGCGCCTATCCGCTAACCGTGCGCAATCTCAAGGGGCGAAAATGGGTGATCGCCTTTCTGCTGATCCCCATGTACTTCGGGGGCGGATTAATCCCCTCCTATCTGCTTGTGAACAAGCTTGGGATGTATAACACCATGTTCGCAGTCATTATCCCCGGGATGGTCAGCATCTGGAACATCATCCTCGTCAGAACGTTCTTCACGACAATTCCGGATGGGCTGAAGGAATCCGCTTTTATCGACGGCGCATCCCACTGGCAGCTGCTGTTCAAAGTCATCCTTCCCATTTCCAAGCCGATTCTTGCCGTCATTGCGATCTATTCGATTGTTGGCATCTGGAACAGCTGGTTCGATGCGCTAGTTTATTTGCCGAACGAGAAACTTCATCCGCTGCAAATGTATTTATACCGGGTCGTCGTCCAGCAATCGGTAGATTTAAAGATGTTATCGCTGGAGGATACAAAGAATGCGGTGGCCAACATGCTGTCAAACATTCAACTGAAATATGCCATTATCGTTTTTACGACATTACCCGTTATTTTCACCTATCCATTCTTTCAAAAGTATTTCATCAAGGGAGCGCTTCTCGGTTCGTTAAAAGAATAAAGATATTCTCATTTCGAGGGGGAAACTAGAAATATGAAGCGATGGAAAAGAACAATCGTATCCGCTATGGCGGCAGTTCTCGTGATCGGTGTTGTCGCTGCATGTAACAACAGCAGCGGCGAGAGTACAAAGAAGGAAAGCGGCGACTCCGCCTCATCCGGGCAGCAGAACGGCAAGCTTCGGCTGCTTGGCCCCGCGGGTTCGAACAAGTACATCAAATTCGATGACAGAGCAAAGTACCCTGTTTGGGGTGAAGTCGACAAGCTGCTCAGTGATGCCGGGCTGCAGCTCGATTACGAGCTGGTACCGAGCGAGCAATACAGTGTCGTTATCAAAACCAGAATGGCTTCCGGGACCAACCTTCCCGATATCGTGAATATTTCCGCGCTGGATAATACGACGGTACTGAATCTCGCGAAGCAGGGGGTGCTTCTTGACCTGAAGCCCCTGATCGAGAAGTACAGCAACGGCAATATTAAAAAAATGTATGACGTAGAATTCCCTTATGCCAAGAAGTCAACAACATCCCCTGACGGCAAAATGTACTGGTTCAGCGATCTTCATAAAAAAACATACCAGGGAAAAGATCCGGCGCCTGTTTCTCTAACCATGCTGATCCGCAAAGACTGGCTTGAAAAGTTGAATCTTCCGGTTCCCGCCACAGCTGAAGAATATCTGCAAACATTAAAGGCGGTGCGGGATAAGGATGCCAACGGGAACGGGAAGAAAGACGAAGTGCTGGTGTATGATCCAAGTAAATTCGATGGAGCCATTGCCCAATGGTTCGGGCTGGGCACAGACATCACAGCTGTGGATGTGGAGAGCAAAAAAGTGGTGTCTCCTTGGTATCAGGATGGAATCAAGGATTACTTCCGGTATTTGCAGCAGCTGGTGAAAGAAGGGATTCTCGACACGAGTCTCATTGGCGGAACAGCCGAACAAAAACAACAAAAAATGACCGAAAATCAGGTTACCTCCTTGAGCGATTATAATCTTGAAACATACCAGGAGCCGACCATCCAGGGAGGCGGGGAATATCTGCCGCTCATGCCGCTCAAAGCGGTTGATGGCATCACCCCGGCAGCACAGCTGGAACCGCCGTTTCTCGTATGGCAGAAGTACGCCATTACCAAAGACGCCAAGAATGTGGAGGCGGCCATTAAGTTTTTTGACACGATCTACTCGGATAAATACGCCGATTTTCTGTATTGGGGAATCGAAGGACAAACATACAAAAAGGATGATAATGGTGCAAACGTATATATCAACAACAAATCAGACGAAGATTTGGCGAAAATAGGCCAAACCCCCGGAGTCAAGCTGTTTGGGGATACGGTTTTTCCTCGAGTTCAATTTGCCAATCTTGAGTTTGAACTGTCCAGCGTACCAAAATACAAAGCCGATAACGAATTAAGTATTTTGAAATACAAGCCGTATTTTGTCAATATGAACGGCAACTATTTGGCAATTCCGGATGATAAGCAGCTGGAGACAAAGACCAAAATTCTGACCAATCTGTCCACCTATTCCACGGAGCTAGCCACCAAACTGGCTCTGGGTCAAAAATCACTTGATCATTGGGATGAGTATATCGCTGAAATGAAAAGGTTGGACTGGACCAGTTGATTGAAATCGATCAGCAATTGTTTGACAGATACAACAGCATCCAGTAATTTGATTCCAAGCAGGAATATGTATTGGGAAAGTGGCAGTCTCCGCTTCAGATGCCGGATGATCTGCCATTTTCCTCCTTTTGCTTCATGATACTATGGGATCGAATCCGAAGGAGGGGACGGCTTTTGCGTAACAGGAGCTTCGGTAGCGGTACGTTTCGAAAAATCTTTTTGTCTTATACCGCGATATTAATCATCCCCATCATTGTGTTCAGCGTCTTAAACGTACAGCGAAACATCATGGAGGAGAAGCAGCAGCTGTACGAAAAACATGCTCTGGATGCTAAACGGATTGCGGATATCGTGGACAACAAATTAAATGAGCTTAAAAATTTAGGTAAAGTGCTGAGCAGCGAACCTTGGGTTAATAAACTGATGCAAAATACGAACGTATACGATGAGGAATTTGATTTATTAAAGATGCTTGAAATCAGAAAGAGTTTGGAAAATGATGTGAGTTCGCTGAATATCCTCTCCTTCGGAACGATTATTTTTCCCGAAAAGCAGCAGGTCCTGTCTTCATTGGGCACCTATCCGGAAAGTGACTTCTTTTCCACAATAGCCGTCTTCGACGCGGATACCCGACAAATGATCGAAAGCTCCCTTCAGGAACAGCAGTATTTTAAAATCATGCCACTGGTGACCATGAAGCTTTGGGGCGGCAGCAAGCGCGTGATTCCCGTACTTCAAAGCCTGGAGGTCGTCAATCACCCGCGTGCGGTTTTGGTTCTTTTTATTGATAGCGCTTACTTTTCTGAATATATCGGCCGTTTCGGAAGTATCAAATCCAAGGATATCATCATTTCCGCTCACGGTTCCACCCTTTACAAGCAAACGCGGAACGCGGCTGAAGGGCTTCTTGATGATCGGCGAAGCTACGAGCTTGTTCTGCCGTCTCAGGCCAGCGATCTGCAATACAGGATTTCCTATTTCGATTCCAGTGTCATTGGGATCAACAATCTATTCGGTTCTCTTCTCGCTATTATGATTTCTATTGCCGTTGGCATGTGCTCGGCTTTCTTGTTGGCCAAAGTCAGCTATCGTCCTCTCGGCACCTTGCTGAACAAGCTGTCTGGTTCGGTTCGGTACGAGGATGCCAAACCGGGTCTTGTCTTTGGTTCAGAATACAATTATATCGAAAATTCGTTCGACCGGCTGCTGCATGAAAACCGGAAGCTGCAACAATCCATGCAGGACTACGAAAGCGCTGCTAAGGCGAACTTGTTTCACCGCTTGCTTAAAGGATATTTTACGGACGATCAAGACATGAACGGACTGAAAAAATTCGGAATCCGCTATACCGAGGATATGCATTATGGCACGATGCTTGTCAGCTTTCACGTCATTCGTGATTTTTCTGATTTCGAGAAAATCCGGAAGATCGAAATGATGACGATCGTGATTGTTGAAAAGGTGATGAGCCGTTACCGACTGGATTATGAGCTGTTCGAGGTGACCAATGCGGACAAAGCCTTGATTATGTCTTCCGAAAACACATTTGGAGACGATGGAATGATGGAGCGAATTGCTTCCGAAATTGCGACGGAAATTGAACAGACCTGCGGATTTCAACCCGATGTCTTGCATGGAACGGTAGAAAAGGGGCTTGTCGGTATCAGCAAATCGTATTATGCAGCGAATGAAGGTCTGCAGTATACCTTATTTTCACGAGAGCATCTTCAGGGTTTGCAAGAGGAATCGATCCAGGCAGGAGTGGATTATTATTATCCGACGGATTGGGAGGTTCAGCTGATCAATAACTTGAAGATCGGGAATCTCGACATGTCCATGCAAATCCTCCACGAAATAAGCACGGAGAACAGGAAACGGCAGCTGCCCGATGCCTGCACGGTCAAACTGGTGTCTCTATTAATGGAGACGATGCTGAGGGTGCTGCACGAGTTGAATCTTGATACGGGCATCTACGCCAGACAATTCAAGAGCAGGGCTATGGCGGCGATCATCGAAGAGATGTGGAGCTACGTATTTGAAGTAGGCACATTAATATGCGAGCGAAACCGGTATTCTAACACATCATCAACCATTGCCGTTGGCGGCCAATTGCTGCTCTACGTGAATCAAAACTATACATGCGCGGACATATCGTTAAAACATTTGGCGGAAATGTTTCAAATGTCGGTATCCAATATTTCCAAAATATTCAAAGAGGTGACAGGCATCAACTTCTACGACTATTTATGCCGGCTGCGCATGGAAATGGCCAAAGAATTGCTGAGAGAGAAAACATGCGCCATGAATGAAATTGCCCGCCGGGTAGGATACCAAAATCTTTATTCTTTCAAGCGGGCATTTATCCGATATGAAGGAATTAAGCCAGACGAATATGTAGGTCTCGCGATTTGAAATTACATTTGCAAAATCCGATCATCTGATAGATTATAATGAAAATAGCATTGAATCAGAGAAAGGGATCAGAACATTGACATTACAGCAACTGAAATACGTGATCGAGGTCGCCAACCGCGGATCTATGAATGAAGCAGCCAAAAGGCTATTCATATCCCAACCGAGTCTTTCGAATGCAATCAAGGATCTGGAGGAAGAAATCCGTATCCAGATTTTCGAGCGTACCAATAAAGGTATTTCTCTTTCCAAGGAAGGAGCGGAGTTTCTGGGGTATGCCCGGCAGGTGATTGAGCAGGCGGAGCTGCTGGAGAGCCGCTACTTGAACGCCAAGCCCTCGCCGCAGCATTTTTCCGTATCGACCCAGCATTATGCTTTTGCCGTCAATGCCTTTGTGAACCTGGTGGGAGAGTATGGTCAGGATGAGTATGAACTGGCCCTGCGAGAGACCAAAACTCATGAAATTATCCAGGATGTCAAAAGCCAGCGGAGCGAAATTGGCATCTTATACCTGAATGAGTTCAACAGCAAGGTGATAAACAGACTTCTAAAGGATGCGAATTTGAAATTTACGAGTCTGTTCACTGCGAAACCGCATATTTTTATCAGTATCCATAATCCTCTCGCCAAGCAATCCGTCGTAACCATCGATCAGCTTCAGGATTATCCCTATTTGTCCTTTGAGCAGGGAGAGTTTAATTCGTTTCATTTCTCAGAGGAAATTTTGAGCACCCTTTCACATCCCAAAAGCATTCGTGTCAATGATCGGGCTACACTTTTTAATCTGCTGATCGGACTAAATGGCTATACGATTTCTACAGGAGTTCTGAGTGCCGATCTAAATGGCAATGAGATTATCCCCGTTCCTCTGGACATCGAAGAAACCATCAATGTCGGCTGGATTTGTCATCAAAATGCGGCCTTGTCCAAACTGGGGTCAGCCTATATCGAGGCGCTTCATGACGCGATTTCCGAGTAAAGGATGTTGTGTGCCGTTAATGAAAGAGGAGATTAGAATGTCCTAATCTCCTTTTTGCAATGGTCAGAAGTACCACAACTACTAAACCTTAATTATCAATCTTTTTGATAAAACTACAACATTTTGTATACGACAAACTTGGGCCGCCCCGCCGGGAGTGGCCTTCATTGGGTAAAAACCGAATATATTGTCTCCTTCCTGCCCAAAAGTTGATCGTATACTGTGCCTAAAGCATTCAGCACTTTAATATAAGTAAGATTACGATACTAGTAGTAAAAAACATGAAAACCGCCACTGAAAACACTTCAGAAGGCGGTTTTTTTATAGGTTTTCTAGAAATACTGTCAGTTGATTTTGCCATAAAGCTGTGATTTGGATACACAAGGAACATAAACAAAAGAGAAATAGAGATAAAGGAAGCAATTGAATGACAAAACCGGATAAGTGATTGGTATTCAATCAAAGGTATCAAAAAAGCCCCGAATTCTGTATTACCCCTGCTTTACAGTTCGCCTGCTCAGGCGTATATTCAGTTCATTATTAACAATTTTAAAGGTACGTCTTTGAATTACGCTGAGTTTTCATTGTGAAAAGCGGGGGAACCACAACAGCATTGAACGATCATCCTGTCAGAGTATGGGATGATGTCACTGCAAGGGGTGAATCGGATCAGGTTTGTCTATGACATAACTGGTTTCGTAGGGCAACTCTCACTGCCCGAATCCGTCAGCTAACCTCGTAAGCGTTGCTATGAGAGAGGAGTGAAACTGTGAATTTTTAGACTTACAGCACAGGGTAACCGCTCTGTGTTTTTCTGTGCGCAAATTGAATTGATGTCTATTTCGCTGAATTTCCGCTGGATAGCGGAAAGCGGGGGAACCGGCCGTGATGATGTTATGAATATTGTCACATGGGGTGAATCTCATGCATTTGAGTAGGGCTACTCTTTTAAGTCCGAATCCGTCAGCTAACCTCGCAAGCGTTTAAAGAGAGGCAACCTGTATATATGCATTTTTGAACAAGGCTTTTTTAGTCTTGCCCAAAGAAGCATTGAAGAGAGGTCCTCTTTTCGATGCTTCTTTTTTTGTTGTTTTTTATCTTTCTGAAGGAAGGCATTATGTACATCTTGCTAGGTAGAGAGGAGAAGGAAGTTGCCCAACATCCAAGTGAACGGAACAACATTATATTATGAGACACATGGCAGCGGCGTGCCTATCGTCTTTATTCATGGACATCTTTCGACTCACCATATGTTTGAGCCGCAGGTCGAATATTTCAGCAAAAGAGCTAAAGTCATTGTGCTGGATTTAAGAGGCTATGGAAATTCCGGGAAATTAAATGTGGAAGTTGAGGACATTATAGATACCCAGTGTAAAGATTTATCTGAACTGCTCGAAAAGCTTAATATCCCTAAGATTACCCTGGTAGGCTGCTCGAGCGGCAGTCTGCTTGTGCAAAAATTTGCAGCTTCCCACCCGGATAGAGTTAACGCGCTTGTTCTGGTGGACAGCTATTTTTATGGCCCTTATGGTCCTTTTGGGACAAAAAACGGTATTTGGAAAATTATCGAAGCATGCAGCTGGTTGTCTTATTATCTTCCCGCCGAATTTTTCCTCCGTTCGCTGCGGGTGACGTATAATCGTTGGGTACCTGCGTACAGCATATTAAGGGATGAACTGTTCCACAAGCGGCCGACGGAATCGATCAAACAGCGGATGGCATTGCTGAAAATCGACATCGATTCGAATTCATCCCGGTTGAGGATGCCCATTTTATGCGTAGCCGGAAGACAGAGCGAATGGTTTGTCAATCAGATGAACAAGGCGGCGGAGAGATTCGCCTGTGCGCAGAAGGCTGTCATAGAGGATGCGATTTATCCGAGCCATCTGTGTCAACCTCAGCAATTCAACCGAGTGTTGCTTGATTTTTTGATCGACCAGCGCATTTTCAGGGTGGAAAAGCAGCTGATCTGAATTTAGGGTGCAGGTGAAATGGAATGAACAAGGAATACAGACAATTAAAGTCGCTGCTGGGTATGCTGGATCGGGAAGAACGCTGGTTTACGTTGGCGGAGATCGAAAGGGAGCTGGGCGTATCCGGCAAATCCATCAAGAAAATCGTGGAGGAGGCCGCTCCGCTGCTCCCCGGGTCCATGCATGTGGAGGTGTCGAGAGGGAGAGGGATCAGTTTTCACCGCGACAGGCATGGAGCGACCGTCCGTGAAGTCCTGGCGGCGCTTTTCAGGGAAACGTCCTATTTCCGCCTGATGCAGCTTGTTCTTGCGCATAACGGGAAGAGGTCCGCCGAAGAAATGGCTGAAGCCCTTTTCATGAGCTTCTCGTCCTTTAAAAAGTGGATCATACATCTCAATCGGGACGATCTTCGTCCTTTTCACCTGCGAATGACGTATTCCTCGCCCACCCTTAAAGGAAGCGAGATTCATGTCCGGTATTTTTTATGGAAGTTATTTACCGAGGCCTACCCGGCAGAGGGCTGGCCATTTCCCGGTATGGACGAACGGCAGCTGGACGGCTGGGTGACGGAGATCGAGCAGGAGAGCGGCATGATCTACTTTTTGAATTCCAAGCGCAATTTATCTTTTTTGCTGGCCATTGTACTGGAAAGGGTACGGGGCGGGCATGGCGTCTCATTGAACGGCGGAAGCTACGCATGGGAGAATAATGTATTTTACGGGCCGATCAATCGGTTCGCCGAAAAACTGATGCGGCGTTACCAAGTTGAGCTAACCTGCGATGAGATTTACTTTCTGCAGTCGATGTTCAGCCTCAGCCAATATCACGAGCGGGACGGGATTCATCTTAAAGACGGGGAAAAGCGGATCACGGAAGAGGAGAGCCGCATGGCCGAGCAGCTTATTCCGTTGTTGTCTAAAGCGTTTCCCACATTAAATGCAGGCCCGCGTTTTCGGGCGGAAATCCATGAATTTATCGACAAGCTGCGGATTGACCATGCCATTCCCGAATTAATGGCCGTCTCCCACAGCCATCTGACCGATTACATCCTGAAGGAAGAACAGCCCATTTTTAAAACCGTTTCGGATTGTATGCACAGCTGGCAGAAGCAGTTCCCCGCCATGTCATGCAACGATTACCACTTGACCAAACTTGCGTTTATTATCAGCTCGAGCCTCCGGTATAAGAGCAAGAAGGCTTTCCTCATCGTCGGTGAAGAATTTTCGGTACGGCATTACGTCGCGAATCTGATCAAGAGGGAAATCGGCGATGATCTGACGATCGAGACCTCGATTCTGCACGGATTAACCGACGAGATCGTTGCGCAGCATCAAATTGATTTCATTATCAGCACGATCCCCGTTTCCTTGACCCGCATTCCGACGGTCATTATTTCAACGATTCCAACGAAAAGAGATCTGGAAAATATCCGACTGGAGCTGCTTAGCTGAGCAGCTTGGTCCTTTTTCTTCCGTTTGCAACGGCGGTAATTGGACTAGTTTCCTCGCCCGGCTCCTTTTAAGATGAATATTGTAAGCGATTACGATTCGCAGACAGTCATCTTGAAGGGGGAAACACAACATGAGTATTCATATGGAAGCCAAGTCCGGTGACATCGCGGAACGGGTTCTGCTGCCAGGCGATCCGCTTCGCGCCAAATTCGTTGCCGAGCATTTCTTGGAGAATGCCCGCTGCTATAACGAGGTTAGGGGAATGTACGGTTATACCGGGTTATATAAAGGAGTTTCCGTTTCGGTGCAGGGGACAGGGATGGGCAATCCTTCGATGAGCATTTACGTTACGGAGCTGATCCGTGATTACGGCGCGAAGAAGCTTATCCGGATCGGTACCTGCGGAGCCATGCAGAAGGAGCTGCAAATCCGGGACATCGTTCTCGCCCAGGCGGTTTCCTCGGACAGCAACATGACGGAGAAAATATTTATGGGCTGCAATTACGCGCCTTCAGCCGATTTTGGCATGCTGATGAAGGCCTACCAGCAGGCAAAGACCACCAGCGCCAACGTATTCGTAGGCAATGTCTACAATTCCGACGAGTTCTACAGGGAAACCATGGCAAGGCTGCATAAATTCATGGAGTTCGGTGTACTGGCCGTGGAAATGGAAAGTACGGCGCTGTATACCCTGGCTGCAAAGTATGGGGTTAAAGCGTTGTCGATTCTAACGGTGGGGAGCCAGCTGCTGACGAACGAGCGGTCCGCACATAAAGACAGCGAGCAGTCGTTTAATCAAATGGCTGAGATCGCGCTGGACACCATTATTGCGGAGGCGTAAGGTTCAAACTCAAAAGAATTGTGATTATATTCACGTGTGCGGAGGGGGAGCAACATGAAGTATGTGATCGCTTTGCTTGGACTGGCCGTCGTATTGGCGTTTGCCTGGATGGCCAGCTCTGATAAGAAAAATATTAAATTCCGCCCTATCCTCGTGATGATTATCCTACAGATCGTGCTGGGGTTGGTTCTTCTCAAGACAAATGTCGGCGAATTTCTGGTAAGGGGGTTTGCGGACGGATTCGCTAAAATTCTGGATTTTGCGAATGCGGGTACAGAGTTCGTGTTTGGTGGCATTGTGAATGAAGGCATTCATTCGTTTTTCTTCCATGTGCTGATGCCGATCGTATTCATGTCGGTGCTCATCGGGATATTGCAGCATTACAAAATTCTGCCGTTCATCATCAAATACATCGGCCTCGCACTGAGCAAGGTCAACGGCATGGGCAAGCTGGAATCCTACAATGCGGTAGCCTCGGC
The DNA here is from genome assembly GCF_004916975.1 of Paenibacillus dokdonensis. GTDB lineage: Bacteria > Bacillota > Bacilli > Paenibacillales > Paenibacillaceae > Paenibacillus_AQ > Paenibacillus_AQ dokdonensis. Next base: position 837,116 of record NZ_STGQ01000001.1, read on the forward strand.
GATTTTGGGGCAAAACGAGGTGTTCATCTCCATCAAAAAGCAGATCGGGCTGCTGCCGCGTGAACGCCTTTATACGCTGTGCGCTTCGGCGATGTCCACGGTGTCGATGTCCATTGTCGGCTCGTACATGACGATGCTGAAACCGGAATACGTCGTGGCTGCGCTTGTACTGAACCTGTTCGGGGGCTTCATTATTTCTTCCATCATTAATCCGTACCGGGTCCAGCCGGAAGAGGATATTCTGGAAGTACAGGAAGAGACCAGACAGACCTTCTTCGAAATGCTTGGCGAATACATCATGGACGGCTTTAAAGTGGTCGTCATCGTTGGCGTCATGCTGGTCGGCTTTGTCGGCTTGATTGCCATGATCAACGGTATTTTCAGTGGCATTTTCGGCATTTCATTTCAAAATTTGCTGGGCTATGTATTGGCACCATTCGCATTTCTGATGGGAGTTCCCTGGCATGAAGCGATCAAAGCGGGAAGCATTATGGCTACCAAAATTGTGGCCAATGAGTTTGTAGCCATGCTTGATTTCGTGAAAATCCAAGGGGATTTCAGCGAGCGCACCAAAGCGATCGTTTCGGTGTTCCTGATTTCCTTCGCGAACTTCGGTTCCATTGGAACGATTGTCGGAGCTGTTAAAGGCCTTCATGAGAAGCAGGGTAATGTGGTGGCGGGGTTTGGTCTGAAGCTGCTGTACGGTGCGGCCCTGGTCAGCTTTTTGTCGGCAACCATTATCAGCATTGTATTTTAAAATGATCATTTTTTTCATAGGACAGAACAAAAAAACCAGGATTGCTGATCATCAGCAGCCTGGTTTTTATATGTGTATTTACTCATCATTTGACATTATTCGTATGCCTATTTCTGGACCCACGATAAAAATATAATACTACAGCGGAAAGAATAAGTCTATATTTTTTTTAGTTTTTATCTATACTTAGACCTATTCTTAAGAGAAGGAGTGGAGAAATACGATGTTGAATGAAAGTGAAGCAGCGGAGCGAAAGCATTTGGATGACATCCACGGAAGGCTTCTGATGGCACTGAGAGAAATTGAGGATAAACTGTCGGATTCCTACAAGGACATCATAGAGGCGAAGAAATACCTTTGGGTGAACATGGCCCAGCTGGATGCCGCGGAGTGGGCGGCGAACCGTGTAGATATCTCCTTATCCATCGATACCGGGGAAAAAACCGCGGCCAAACGTCAGAGAATAAGTAAGCTGGTCAGCACGCCTTACTTTGGCAGAGTAGACTTTAAGGCAGTGGATCGATTAGAGGTGGATGCTTACTACATAGGTGTCCATGCATTCAGCGAAGAAGAAAGTCAGCATAATCTGATCTACGATTGGCGTTCACCCGTGGCAAGCCTATTTTACGATTTTAATGTCGGAGAAGCGTTTTACCAGGCCCCAATGGGAAAAGTGGATGGCGATATCACAACGAAAAGGCAGTATAAAATCAAAGACGGGATCCTGGATTATGTGATTGAGAGCTCCTTCAACATTCATGATGATGTTTTGCAAAAGGAGCTCAGCAGCACCTCGGATGAGAAAATGAAAAATATCGTAGCCACCATTCAGCAGGAACAAAATAAAATCATCCGTAACGAAACGTCTAGCGAGCTGATCATACAAGGTGTGGCGGGATCCGGTAAAACATCTGTCGCCTTGCATAGGGTTGCCTATCTTCTGTATCGCTATAAAGATACCTTAACCTCAAGCAATGTGCTGATTATTTCTCCCAATAAAGTGTTTTCCGATTATATATCCAATGTCCTGCCGGAGCTTGGCGAAGAGAAAATCATGGAAGTGAGCATGGAGGAATTGGCTGAAAAAGAGCTGGCGGGAATATGTAAGTTCGAAACGTTTTACGAACAGGTTGCAGGGCTGCTTGAAGGTCAGGATGAAGAAATCGCTGAACGTATCCGTTATAAAGCCGGTATGAGCTTGATCCAAGACCTGGATATTTTTGTGAAACATGCCGAGCTGCATTTCTTCGAGGTTGATAATATAGAGCTGGAGCAAGTCTTTATCTCTAAAAAGGAGATTTTGGATTGTTATCAATCGATTACCGGCATGCCCTTGAAACAGCGGCTCGATAAAACGGCAACGATAATAAGTGGGCAGAGCAAAACCCGAGACGGGGAACGCATACCACCAGCCGATGCGAGAAAAATCAAAGCAGCCATCAAGAAAATGTACAGATATCCAAGCTTACTCACCTTGTATAAGGAATTTTACAATTATTTAGGCAAACCCGGGATGTTGAAGCTAACCGGAAAAAACAAGTTGGAATTTGCGGATGTTTTTCCTCTTATTTATTTGAAGCTTCAGGTTGAAGGGGCAGCGCCAATGCAAATGGTGAAGCATCTGCTTGTGGATGAAATGCAGGATTATACTCCGGTGCAGTATGCTGTTTTGGCCGCATGCTTTCCCTGCAAAAAGACGATTTTAGGTGACAGCAGCCAATCGGTAAATCCATATTCCTCTACCTCACTCCCTGCGATCAAGAACGTATTTCCCCAGGCAGAAACCATAGAATTGTTAAAAAGCTACCGCTCTACCCTTGAGATTGCGAATTTTGCCCAGAGGATCAGGCGGAACGACAGACTGATTCCTGTCGAGCGGCCATGGAGAGGAGCCTAAGGTTTCCCAATTCAGCAGCTTGATGGATGAGCTGAATGGTATACGGAAGCTATCCCGTGAATTTTTGGAATCGAAGCATTACACCTTGGGAATTGTTTGCAAAACCGGTATCCAGGCTAATCAAGTCTATGAGGCGATCAGGGAGCTTCACCCAGACGTGCATTTGCTGGATTTTCGCAGTGAATCATTCCATGAAGGCATTACGGTTACCTTTTCACATATGGCAAAAGGACTGGAGTTTGACCAGGTGATTGTCCCATTCGTTGACGGCTTGACGTATCAGACTGAGCTGGATCGAAGCCTGCTGTATGTGGCTTGTACCCGAGCCATGCATATATTACATTTAACCTGTTCCGGTAAGATAACGGCCTTTTTGCAGAGCCTAGACTGAAGTATGATAGAATAATGACCATAAATTACCATGTGAATGATTCTTGCCTGCATCAAGTGGTGGATCGGGTTTGCTAAAAGTCAATCTGGCGGTGGACGCCGTTCATTGAGATCTAACCGCAGTTAACATGAAAGCAGAATGAGTGGTTGAATAGGTATGTGATCCGGATCGCATGCAGGCTGTTGTATATGCGATTCGGAACAACATTGTACGTTAAAGTCACTTTATGTAAGTTCTTAGGTGTATCCGCCGTTATCTTGTATGAAAGCGCTTTACACCCTATAATGGATGGTAATCCATAAATAACCATTAGAGTCTGGGGGAGTCCTGCATGAAGCTTTTGGCCGCAGTGACCGTTCCGAGCGTCAAACCGCGCAAAAAACGCTGGCCGCGCGTCGTCGGAATCATTGTTCTGATTATTGTGCTCTTGATTGCCTGCGCAGGTGGATACGTGTACTGGCTAGTGAATAAAAGTTTGCCGGTCATTAAGGGCGAACTCCGAATTTCCGGACTGGAAAAGGAAGTAACGGTATGGAGGGATGAATCCGGCGTGCCGCATATCGAGGCGCAAAGTGAGCAGGACCTGTATATTGCCCAAGGGTATGTGACAGCGCAGGACCGCATCTTTCAGATGGATCTGAGCAGAAGGCAGGCTTCCGGACAGCTGAGTGAAGTGGTGGGGGCAAAAGCGATTGACCGCGATAAATTCTTTCGCAGCTTCGGTCTGCGTAGGGCGGCTGAGGCATCCTTAGCTGCCTACTCGGAGGAATCTAAGAACGTACTGGAATGGTATGCACAAGGCGTCAACAATTACATAAAGCAAGCAAAAGAATCCAAATCACTGCCGATTGAGTTTACGATCCTGGGATACCAGCCAACGGAGTGGCAGCCGATTGATTCCTTAACGATTGGCAAATATATGGCTTATGATCTGGCAGGCAATTGGGAGGGGCAGGCATTCCGATACAGTATGGCGCAGAAGCTATCGCCCGAGAAGCTTCAATCTTTAATGCCGACTTATCCGAAGGACGGGGCTACAATTATTCAGGCACTAAAGGACAATCCGGTTGACCTGACCGCACTCGCTGCCGCCGCAGTAACTCCTGATCCTTTTAATGGCAGCAACAACTGGGTCGTATCCGGTGAGAAGTCGGCTTCAGGGAAACCGATGCTGGCGAATGATCCGCATTTGGGGCTGGATGCACCGTCGATCTGGTACGAGACACATCTTTCGGCACCAGATTTGAATGTGAGCGGTGTTATTTTCGCCGGGGTTCCGGGAATCATTCTTGGACACAACCAGGACATTGCCTGGGGAGTGACAAATTTAGGACCGGATGTCCAGGACCTTTATATAGAAAAGAGAAATCCGGAGAATCCGAATCAGTTTGAATACATGGGTAAGTGGGAAGATGCCAAGGTGTACAAGGAAGAAATAAAAATAAAAGGTGAGGAGCCGGTATCCTATGATGTCGTGGTGACCCGGCATGGACCCATTATTTCCGAGTTCGCTAAGGACCAGCAGCAGGATACGGCTCTCGCCATGAGGTGGACGGCTTTGGATTCAACGACGGAGCTTGAAGCCATCCAGATGTTCGCCAAAGCACATAACTGGGAGGAGTTTAAGAAAAGCCTGGAGTTTTTTGATGCTCCCGCACAGAATTTCGTTTTTGCTTCCACAGATGGTACCATCGCGTACCGGGGAAATGGTCTGATTCCTATCCGCAAAAAAGGCGACGGCTCGGTTCCTGTACCCGGATGGACGGATGAATATGAATGGACGGGATATATTCCTTGGGATGATCTGCCTACGACTGTGAATCCAAAAGAAGGGTTTATTGCGACCGCGAACAATAAAGTCATCGATGACAGCTATCCGTTTCACTTGACCGACAGCTGGGCTCAGCCATACCGCGAAGCGCGTATCCAGCAGGTGTTATCCGGTAAGGATAAGCTGACCGTGGAGGACATGCAGAAGCTGCAGTTTGACCGCAATAATCTTCAGGCTGAGGAGCTTTTGGATGGTCTGATCGGCAAGGTCAAAAATAACTCGGATCTTCGTCCGGTAGATAAAGAAGTACTGGGGCTGCTGCAAAATTGGAATAAAGTGAATGACCCGGATCAAGCGGCACCTATGGCTTATGAACTGTGGATGCAGAAATTTGATGATGTGCTGTTCAAGCCTGAAATCAGCGATGACACGATGAAGCTGTTTAATAATAAAGCCATCGTAAAGGATGAAATGCTTCGTAAATCGCTGCAGGGCGAGCAGGAGCCATGGATGGATGAAAAGGGCGGACTGGAAAAGGTGGCGCTGCAGGCACTTCAGCTGGCGGTCGATCAGGCTGTTTCTCTGCAGGGGAAGCATCCATCCAAATGGCAGTGGGGAAAGTTCCATCAGGTAGACTTCCCTCATCCGCTTGGCTCGGTGAAGCCGCTGAACCTGATATTCAACGCCAAGGCCGTTCCGATGGGCGGAGGCCGGGTAACCGTTGGCGCGGCAGGTTGGGATTCGGCAACCGGTGAAGTGAACCACGGCGCTCCGTGGAGAACAGTGATTGATCTGTCAGATCCGCAGAGGTCGTTTAATGTGGTCGGGCCGGGTCAATCCGGTCATCTGCTGAGCAAGTGGTACCACAATCAGGTAGATGATTGGACAACGGGGCAATACCATATGACCAGCATCGTGCCAGCCATTTACCGAAATGCTGGAAATGAGCTGAAGTTAATTCCGGATTAAGTAAGTAAGACCAAGCAGCCCTTTGGGCTGCTTTTTTTGTATCGCCGCTCATCCATGTTGATGGAGCATCGCATCGTTGATATGATGTGCTGTTCTGCTTACAACGGAACGCATTTTTTTCTTGACGCTTCAATGCTTTAGTGCTAACTTATATCATAATTCATATCGGCTTACTGGTGTTTAAAAGGAGGGATCATTTTGCCGGTTCAAAAGAGTACTCCCTTAATGGAAATAAATCATATTTCAGTAGCTTATCAGGATAACCGCAGCATTCTTAACGATATTCATTTAACGATCAATCAAGGTGAATTCGTGAGTATTATCGGTAAAAGCGGATGCGGCAAGAGCACGCTGCTGAATGTGATTGCCGGATACATAAAGCCGAAGCACGGAAAGATCACGGTCCAAGGGAGAGAAGTCACCAAACCGGGGCCTGATCGCGGCTTTGTTTTTCAAGATTTGGCACTGTTCCCTTGGCTCAGCGTCCTGGACAATGTCTCTTTCGGTTTGCGAATGGCAGGAGTGAGCAAACAGGAGATACTGGAACGCAGCAAGGAAGCGATCCGAATGGTTGGACTATCGGGTTCCGAGAACAAGAGTATCAGCGATCTTTCAGGCGGGATGAAGCAGCGGGTGGCGATTGCCCGGACACTGGTCACCAAGCCTAATATCCTGCTCATGGATGAACCCTTTAGTGCTTTAGATGAGCAAACCAGAGAATCGCTCCAAGAAGAACTTCTGCGAATTCAGAAGGAGACAGACATGACGGTCATTTTAGTGACCCACAGCATTGATGAAGCCATCTATCTGTCGGACCGGGTCGCTGTATTTGATGATCAGGGCGGTATCCACAATATGATTCATATTGGGCTTGGAAAGCCGAGAATCCCGGAAATTCGTGTTTCATCGTATTTTAATGAATATAAGAAGCAGCTGATGCAGGATCTGCGATATGATTTTCAAATTCAATACGAGTCGGAAGGCTCAGGGATATAAAAAAAGGGGAATGTCACGATGAAAAAGAGATCGGTATACAGCAAAATATTCAGTATGGCGGGAAGTCTTGTATTAGCCGCGGCGCTGACCGCAGGATGCGGAAGCAAGGATACGACCCAATCATCAGATGGTGCAGCCGATACAGGCCAAAAAGAGCAGGTCCAGGAAATCAAGGTAGGGTATGTGAATCTGCTCGCAGCGGCTCCCGCAGTTATTGCGAAGGAAAAGAATCTGCTTGACAAGCAGGGCTTAAAAGCGGAGTTTTTCTCTTTTGCCAATGGCCCGGATCTATACAAGGCCCTCTCTTCCGGCAAGCTGGATGTGGCTTATGCGGGTATGCCTGCAGCGGTGAACTGGGGCTCGCGCGGAGCGGAGTTCAAGATCATTGCCAAAGTGGATGATGGTAAAAACGGAGTGTTGACCAAGGACTCCTCAGGTATACAGCAGCCGGCAGACTTGAAGGGGAAAAAGATCGGTAATCTGGTAAAAGGCAGCGGCGTGGATTACCTGATCCGTGCGGTTCTGCTTCCGGAAGGGCAGCTGAGCGATCAGGATGTCACTTTGGTGCAGATGGAGACAGCCAATATGGAGACTGCAATTACGAATGGGACAATCGATGCGGCGGTAGCCGGTGAGCCCTTCTTAACCTTTGCAGAGCTTCGGGGATTGAAAGTGGTGAAGGAGCTGCCGGATCCGGCCTTTGTGGTCTTGGGCTCGAACACGTTCTTGAAGGATCATGCGGATGCCGCAAAAAAATTCATCCAGGGACATATCGCCTCGATTGATGATTTGAATCAAAACGTGCAGGAGGATGCTGAGGTACTGGCCAAAGCATTTAACGTGCCCGAAATCAAAGGATCTGACAAAACGTATACACCTGGTGAGGTCATGGCTCAGGCCTTGAAACGCAATACATTCTCTTATCAATTTACCGATGAAGATCTGAAATATTACCAGGAGATCGCGGATAACAGCTATACAATCAAATCGCTGGAGAATCAACTTGATGTAAGCAGCATTATCGATACCACCTGGGTCAAATAACCGAGCCTACGAAGGCAGGGGGAAAGATATGAAAAAATTTCATTTTGGCATTCTTGCCGTCCCTTTTATTATCGTGGTCTGGATGCTCGCGGCACGCCATTACCCGCCCATTATTTTTCCGGGACCCTGGCGTACCTTGCTGGAGCTGAAGAAACAGCTTATGTCGCCGGACTATTATCATCATATCGGGATCAGCCTGTACCGTTTGTTCTTTGGCTTTGTGATCGCAGCTGTGTCGGCATTTGTATTGGGGCTGCTCGCAGGCATCAGTAAAGCTTTCCGGCAGTTCTTGACACCGATGGTGGCGCTGTTCCAAGCAACGCCGCCAATGGCCTGGGCCCCGCTGCTGATATTGATGCTGGATCTGGGAAATGCGCCGATGATCGCAGTCATTGTGATCGCTGCCTTTTTCCCGATTGTCGTCAATGTCATTCAGGGCATGGAACGCATTAAAATAACGCATATCCGCGCAGCCCAGACACTTGGCGCAAGCCGGCTTCAACTGGCCTGGCATGTGTATTTACCGGAGGTCATGCCGTCTGCGTTCACCGGAATCGTGGTCGGCTTCGGGATCGCCTGGCGCTCCCTTGTAGCGGCGGAAATGATTGGGGGAAGTTCAGGAATCGGCTGGCTAATCTCATCCAGCGGGCAGATCGGCAATTCACCACTGGTGATGGTCGGGATTATTACCATCGGTATTTTGGCGATGTTCTTCGAATTTGTTCTCATTCATCCGCTGAAGAAGCGGTTTGCTTCCTGGGAGTCGAAGGCGTAAAACAAGCATATAGGGGGAAGATATGAAGGTATTTGTTGAACGGGTGAGTCGATTTTTACAATTGGCCCATGCTCAGAGCCGTACCGTTACGATTGACCAAAGCGTAGAACGGGGAGGCGGCAACATGGGCTTTCGCCCCACCGAACTTTGGCTTGTTGGATTATCGTCATGCTCGGTGATGACACTGCTCCGGTACGCGGAACAGAAGGAGCTTCTTCTGACGGATGTCTCCGTAACGGCTGAGGATACGGTAGATGATCAAGGCGATATATCTGCGATTGATTTTAGAGTGACCTTTGCAGGGGATCTGACCGCACAGCAGAAAGCAGAACTGCTTGCGCATGTCAAAAGCAACTGCAAGGTTTTGCGGACCGTGGGGCCTCATATTGCAATCAGTTATAGAGAGGCTGAACCGGATGCAGCTGTGCATACCGGCACAAGCTGCACTTTAGAAGGCGGAAATTGCTGTATGTAATCACAAACCGCGAATACATAAAAGAGATGGCATCTGATCCAATCAGAAGCCATCTCTTTATTCTTTTAGCGGTCATCTAACGGTCTGTTATTCTATCGGAAATTGATAGAATGCAAGCATCGGCAGATACGTCGCATTGTCCAGAGGTAGATGAGCGGTAGGATTCTCCTCAAAGGCACCATGTAAGCAGGCATGGCCTCTCACGCTGCGATTTAGCTGAACTTGGATGGTATTGGGGCCGGTAAGGGTACATTCAGATGCATGAAGCAGACCTTCTTCATCCTCTACGGTGAAGACCGGTTGGAGTGGACCGGTTGCCAGGAGATTGCCCTTGACATGATTAAAGGCAATCTCAAGGATTGCTATATCCTGTGATACTACCGGAAGCAGCCTTGCGGATTGGATTTCCGGAGCCTGATAGTGAACAGGCATACCATAAACCTCCGACAGGGCAGCACGTGCTAACCGCTCACCGATCAGAAGATTACCCGCCGGGCTATTATGAATTTCATCCGAGAGCGGGCAGTCGAGAGCCGGAATAACCGTCACATGAGGAATTTCGTGAGCGGCCAGGCGCTGATGCTCACGTAGCGTTCCCCAGGATATATCTCCTTCTGTCGACGGATTGGACGAGGTATGACGGTTCAGTTGAACTGTCAGTACCGGTAGTGTATCTTGGCCCAAATCTCTCCGGATCGATTCGACCATTGTGCGGAAACGGGATAAATACGTCGGCGACTCCTTCGGTGTACAGTCTGTACAGCCCTGATACCATAGGATGCCGCGAATATTGCCGCCAGTGGACAGGATCGTATCCATCATCACCCGGTACAACATGCCATCCTCCTCGGGGTTCCATTTACTGAGCGGAGAACCGCCGTGAGCCACCGGGATTAAACCGATTGGCCATCCCGTTTCCCTTTTGACGATCCGGGCGAAGGAGAGAAACGGGGAATGACCCGGATTGGCGTTCTCCCGGTTCTCCATATGAAGGGACTGAGTCGAATCGTTAAAAGGATGTGTTGCCAGATCCCATTGCCCGTTATGACGAAACAGGTGGATTCCGAGTTCGGGCGGGTCGTTTACAGGACCTTTGCCATAACCTGCGGCATTGCTCTGCCCGGCAATGACCCAGAGATCGCCTACGCCGAGGTGATGGACCATGTCGCCGCGCGTAAACCATTCCATTGCAGCTTTGCCGTCCATCTGAAGAGAGGTTTCCAGGCGGTACAAGCCGCCGGCCGGAATATTCACCAGGTGGAGCGACCATGTATGCGATGCCTGATCCGTCAGGGCAGGAGTCCATCCCATCACATTTTCTGAGGAGTCCTCCTTAACAATCCTTACATATACCTGGCCATACGTACTCCCATCCCCAGGTGGGTTCCAGGCTCCGTGAAGCTCTAAAGAGGCAAAGCCTTCTTGTTGCTGAATGATGGTCCACGGCTGAGGCCCTTGCTCAATAGTAACGCCGATTTGATGATGCATCCGTTATGTAACAACTCCTTTATCGCAGCTGCAGCAGCGTTAATTCGTTAATCATCTGCTTTTTCTTTTCTACTTTGGCTGCCGGATTCCTGCTTGATAGAACCAAACCATCCCGTCGAAAATAGATTTATTCAACCATGTGACAATTTCCCCGGAAATATTTAGCGGATTTTGTTTTGATCAACGAGATTTCCCTTTCATTTTTATATTTTAGAAAGAAGAAGGAATAAGAAGGAAGTTGTCGAAATCAACAAAATGTTTGGAAAAATTTGCTTGTATTAGAGAAAAAGAGAGGTCATGAAGTTGAAGAAGACATTATTTTTTATCGCTCTGATTAGCGTATTTTGTGGATTCAGTTTAATCAATTGGACAACAGGCACAGCCTATGCTGAAGAAAGCCAGCTCCAGATTAAAGACATCGCCGGGAAGGATACCTATTTAATGAGTGATGGTTCGATGTGGTCCACGATCGACGGGGCTCGAATCATCCATACACCCGGAACCATATCTGCAATTAGTGGCAATGTGTATCATGGTATGGGAATAACCCGGGATAGCCGGTTGATTTCATGGGAATTTGGTGCTCCGGATGTTCTCGAAGGCAAGACAGGGGTGAAGCAGGTTTCAGGAAGCTACTGGCTGAAGACGGACGGTACAGTATGGTCCGGAGACAAGCCATTGAAAAATCTCAACAGCATATTGCTCATTGCTGATGGCGATAAGAATTTTGCAGCGTTGTCTTCCAATGGAGATGTGCTCTTTGAAGAACCTTACAAACCAGGACAGTTCAAAAAGCTTGGCATGGTGGAGCAAGCATCTTCAATCAAGTCTATGGCGGTTCATGATGGACGTGTTGCCTTGCTGTATGACAGCGGTAAAATTGTTGTCTATGAAACATCCAACTTTGATGATAACGGCCGCATTATACCGGTCACAGTCGCAGAGGATGCTGTTCATATGGTGTATGTTTCAAGATATCCTACGGATGCCCTCATCGTTACGCTTAAGGATGGTACAGTGTGGGTGACGGGAGAATATAAGGATCGCTGGAAGCTTAAGGACCCAATAGCCAGTCTTAGCGGAATCGTAAAAACCGCTGTGGATTCGTATAAAGATGATTTGTCCGAAGGGATTTACGCCCAGCGTAACGACGGGAGCTGGGTATTGTACAAAGATGGGGACATTTCGCCGATTGATGTGCCGGTCGTTACGGACTTGGCGGTTTCAATATCCGATACAAAGCCTTTTGTAGGGGACAGCTTGAAGGTGGACATCCAGGAAACCTATTCGAACAAAGCGAAGATTAAGGTCCCCGTTAGGGATGCCAAGGTGGATGTCGAAAAACCATACCTGATGAAATTGCAGCCGGACGGAACGTTGAAAGCGGCTGGAGTTGGCAAGACACAGGTCACCGTAACTTCAAGTGGAGTATCCAGTACAGTAACGGTATCCACCAGTCTCCGTAATAATCTAAAATATGCTAAGCAGGTAAATAGCAATATATTTGTTCCAGCCAAAGCTGCTATCCAGGCGCTGGGAGGCACTGTTTCAGGCGGAAGCGAAGGCATGGATGCAAAGTTCGGTGAGACGGCGATCTCATTCAAAGCGGGCAGCAGTCAAGCTTCACTAAACGGAAATATGATCCGGTTAAAGGCTTCTCCTATCCTTGATAAGGGAGAACTGCTCATTCCTGCCTCTCTGTTGACCGATGCGCTAGGGGCAAACGTGAGCTGGGATGCCAAATGGAAGCAAGCACAGATTTCTTTTGGAGATGCCAGCATGACCATCGTATCCTCGGAAACTGCAGGATTAATCAAAAAAGCGATGCAGGGCAGCCTAGCCAAATTTATCGGTAAGACCTACTGGGTGAATGATTTTGAGGGCTGGGAACGTTTCTCTAAGATTACGGTAACGGATGTGCTGCCAGACGACAAAGGAGAGTTCTCCATTGTATTCAAATCGGGTGCGGGTCAGACACTGAGAAGCTACTCCATGAATTCGTCAGAAGTTATGCAGCTGTTTGCGGACCGATCTTCGTTATTAAATTACGACCCTTATCAAAAATTCAAATGGTCTGCATCCGTCTGGAAACAGATCAAAGCAGGCAGCGTTTCTCTCGGGATGACCAAAGAACAAGTACAGCTCTCCTGGGGGAATCCTGTGGCCAAGGATATTACGTCCGGTGGAGGCAAAACCATCGAAACGTGGGGTTACTCTAATTTCGACGTCGTTTCTTTCGTGGATGGCAAAGTTATATTGATTATTATGTAATGGATAGTATACAACCTTCATAGATTGTATTTAATAATGAAATCGCCCTTTGCTGGAATGGATGATCCTTCGCACCATTCCTGTAAAAGGCGATTTTTTTGCTTGTTTAAGCACTTATTCATTACACTTTTTCATACATCCCCTTCAAAAAAGCAATGCTTTCTTCCAGATGCATCTCGGGAGTACTTTCCAGAATGCCTTGAATATGAGGACGCTGATATTTCATATAACGAAGAATCGGTGCGAATTGAAGCAAGCCCTGACCGACAGGGACGATATGAATGCGGCCTTCCTTCATCTCAAAGTCTTTGAGGTGGATCACGGCAATCCGGTTGCCCAGAATCTCAAGTGCTTCCTCGATCACTGATTCTTGCTCCAAGTAATTGTCTGGACTCATGAGGTTGGCACAGTCCAGAATAACCTGCAGATTAGGTGAAGGGACCAAATCGAGAAGTCTGCGGGTCAATGGAGCCGTATGCAGGGGATGATTCAAGCCGGCTTCAATACCCACCGTCACGCCAAAACGCTCGGCTTCCGCAACCATGACCCTCACAGAAGCAATAACCTTCTGAAATGCATCCTCCGTAAAGTTGTCTGACGTATAGCCATTTCCCACACTGCCTGTTTCCGTGCCTACCAGACTGGCGCCAAAATCTCTTGCTAAACGCAAATGGGTGTTGAAATCAGACAATGCCTCCTCACGCTTATGTGGAACGGAGTCCACAATATTGACATAACATCCAAGCACTGCAATCCGAATTCCCGCCTGTCGGAACGCTTCGCCATAGTGAGCGGCCGTACCTGGGCTCAGGGCAGACAGACGGGGAGCGCTTTCGGGAAAGGATTTTTTTAAGGCGAATTGAATATATGAAAGTCCATATTTCTGAAGCTTTAAAGTCAGCTCATGCAACGGGATCTGCCCAAAATCATGTGCACGGATGCCCAATTGAAGCGGAACACTCATCATTCAGCCTCCTTCACACGGAGCTTTTTATGCAGATGAGACAACGCACTGGACTGTGCAATCGCCTGTATCACAAGCCCGGCTATACGCTGCGCACCTTCTTCTGAAAAGTGGGTATCATCCGAAATGCCCTCGGGATAGTTGGGATGCACCTTCTCTGGTAAATGCATGAACAGTTCCTGTGATCCTTTAGGTCCTAAATCTCGATAAAGCTGTTGTGATGCTGCGAAAATATCAAGCAGGGGGGTCCCGGATTCCTTCGCTACCTCTCGCATGGCAGCGGGGTAAAGCCCAACGGCAGAAGGATCCGGAAACCCATCGATGGTGAAACGACGCCGGCTGACCGAGGTCAGCAGTACGGGAATACCTCCGCAGCGGCGGGTCGATTCAATGAAATGCAGCAGGTTGTAACGATACTCTGCAGCAGGATCGGTATACCGCAAAGGATCTTCCTTTTTCTCATCATTGTGTCCGAATTGAATGAAGACGTAATCTTCAGGCTGAAGCTCTTGCTCTATGGCAGCAAAGTGACCCTCCGCGAGAAAAGATTTGGTACTGAGACCGTTAATCGCCCGGTTGTCTACACGAATGGACGGCTCCAAGTATCCCTGAAGATATTCTCCCCAGCCGGCCATCGGTTTTTTGGAATCTTCCTTTCGAGCTGCGGTGGAATCGCCAGCGATAAACAGGGAATGCGTCATTTAGATTCCCTGCTCTACAAAGCGATGTTGTTGCAGCCAATTCGCGCAGCAGCCAAGCCATTGCTGGCAATGGGCATTGTCATCTGAAAGCCCAAGGCCATGACGGCCATCCTCAAACACATGCAGTTCGAAAGGAACTCCCGCTTTGGACAGTGCACCTGCGAACATCAGGCTGTTCTCCACTGGAACACCCGCGTCGTTGGCCGTTGTCCATATAAAGGTTGGCGGTGATGCGGAACCTGCTTGCTGATCGGAAGAAAAGGAGTGAATTTTCTCCGGTTCCGGATGTTCACCCAAGAAATTCAGCCGGCTCCCTTGGTGCGTATAAGGCTCTTCGAAAGTAATGACAGGGTATCCAAGCAGCAATAAATCCGGTTTTGCGGTTCCGGTAACGGCAGTGATCGAAGCTAAATGTCCGCCGGCAGAGAATCCAATCATACCGACCTGCTGCGGGTTTATAGCCCATTCCTTAGGAGCTTGCCGGGCCCAGGTGATTGCATCCTGCACGTCTTGAATCAAGGCAGCCGGCTCAAAATTATCAAGCTGATAATGGAGCACGCCAGCATGAATACCGAGTCCGTTTAACCACCTGGCAACCGGTTCGCCTTCATGATGAGCCAAGTTTTGGTATCCGCCTCCAGGCAGAACGAGTATAAAGGGGAGAATTTCTCTATTGGTCTCACCAACCGGATAAAGAGTGAGAAGAGAGGAGCTTCGGGAAACAGGTTCTTCCAATGCTCCGTCCGTGAAATGACAAACCTGCAGCATATTTGTATTCCTCCTTAATCAGCGGATTGAAATCGAAAGTACACCGAAGCGTTGTGATATGCGATGCCTTCTACCATCTGACCGAGCAATTCCATGTCGTCGGGTGCTTCGCCGCGTTCTGTCCATTCACCGATCAGCTCGCATAATACCCGGCGGAAATACTCGTGGCGCGTATAAGACAGAAAGCTGCGGGAATCCGTAAGCATACCTACGAAATGGGCGAGCAGGCTGTTGTCGGCAAATAAGGTTAATTGCTGGCGCATGCCGTTTCGGGTATCGTTATACCACCAGCCAGAGCCTAATTGCAGCTTACCTGGCGTGTCTTTTTGATAGCAGCCCATTAATGCCAGCAGCGAAGGATAATCGTTAGGATTTAAAGAATAGAGAATGGTTTTTGGCAGCCCCGGTCCGCTTTCGGCGCGGTCGAGCAGCTGTGATAATGACCCGGTTAGCGGCAAATCATTCAAACCATCGTAGCCTGTATCCGGTCCCAGCCGATTAAACATCGGAGTATTGTTGTTGCGGTAAGCATGCAGATGAAGCTGCATCGTCCAGTCTTTTTCATGATAGAATCCGATCAACGTGCTTAAGAGCTCTGTTCTGTAGATGGAAATCTCCTCCTGGGATAATTCCACCCCTGCAAGTCTCTTAGCAAAAATCTTCTCCACAGCTTCGGAATCCCCTGCTTGATAGCGTAAAATATCCAGCGCATGATCGGAGAGCCGGCAGCCTTGTTCATGAAAAAAGTTTACTCGCTGCTGTAAAATATCTACGAGGGATGCGTAGGATAGAATCTCTTTTCCGGTAGCCTGTTCTAAACGCCGCAGCCAGTCGGTGAAGCCAGGGGCATCGATGTCTAGCGCCTTGTCCGGACGAAACGCGGGAAGTACCTGGAAATCCTGCTCTTCTTTTTTCAGAAGCTGGTGATATTCAAGGGAATCCGCGGGATCATCTGTGGTGCAAACGATTCTGACATTGGCATTCTTAATGATGTTTCGGCGCTGAAATGCAGAGGTAGCAAGCTTGGCATTGACTTCCTCCCAAATTCGTGGTGCCGATTCCTCATTTAACTGCTCATGGATACCAAAAAAACGACGGAGCTCTAGATGCGTCCAGCTGTATAAGGGATTGCCTACTGTCTTGGGGACGGTTACCGCCCACGCCATAAACTTATCGTAATCTGAAGCGTCGCCTGTAATATGTGACTCCGGAATGCCATTGGCACGCATGAGGCGCCATTTGTAATGATCCCCGGAGAGCCAGGCCTCGGTCAGATTGCGGAAATGCTTATTTTCATAAATTTCCTTCGGATCCAGATGGCAGTGATAATCAATAATAGGCATATCCTTGGCATGTTGATGGAACAGGGTACGAGCTGTGTCAGTAGATAATAGAAAGTCATCGTTTAAAAACATATGGATGGCTCCTTTGCATGATGGGATTTTAGGATTGGTAAAATGAACATAGCGTCCTGTCTGCGATGAGAGCGCCGTTAGACATTCCCTTATAGAGTCACTCCGGTTTTGAAAATAGCCAGTTCGCGGACTTCATTGTGTTCATTTCGGGTCTTCCGGCCGCTGGCGACCTCAATAATGTAAGTTATAAATTGCTCCAAAATCTCGGATATCGGTTGTTCCAGCAGCGGACCGGCATTGAAATCCATCCAGTGGCCTTTTTTGGCGAACAGCTCATTGTTGGTCGCGATCTTCACCGTTGGGACAAAGCTGCCAAAAGGCGTGCCGCGTCCGGTTGTAAACAAAACCAGATGGCAATCGGATGCCGCCAGTGCGGAAGAGGCTACGAGATCATTGCCTGGGGCTTGCAGCAGGCTAAGTCCCTTTTTGCGAAGCTTCTGGCCGTATTGCAGTACGTCGACTACCGGCGCGCTGCCAGCCTTTTGTGTGCAGCCTAGCGATTTGTCCTCCAGGGTACTGATGCCGCCTGCTTTATTGCCCGGGGAAGGGTTTTCATATACCGGTTCACCATACGACAGGAAATATTGCTTGAAATCATTAATCAAAGAAACAATGTCATGATAAACTTCTTGGTTTTGCGCGCGTGCCATCAGCATCTTTTCGGCGCCGAACATTTCTGGCACCTCGGTTAAGATCGTTGAGCCACCCTGCGAGATGAGAAAGTCGGAAAAAGCACCGAGCAGCGGATTGGCCGTAATGCCGGAAAATCCATCAGAACCGCCGCATTTCAGGCCTACATTTAATTCACTCACGGGAACCGGCTCACGATGATCGCCTTGTGCGGTCACGTAGAGCTCTTCCAGCAGGTTCAGCCCCGCCTCGATTTCATCGCCAACCTCCTGCGCCACCAAAAATTTCACGCGCTCCTCATCGTAATCTCCCAGCATACTGCGAAATTCGGTGACGATATTGTTCTCGCAGCCAAGTCCGAAGACCAATACACCGCCGACGTTAGGGTGGTTCACCGCATCGAGCAGTATGCTGCGGGTCTGGCGATGGTCGTCGCCGAGCTGTGAGCAGCCATATGGATGCTTGAGGATTGTAATATTATCGAAAGTCCCCAAATCAGGATGCCGTGCTTTGAATTCCTGGAGAATCTGCTCGGCTATGCCATTTACGCATCCAACTGTCGGGACAATATACAGATCGTTCCGGATACCGACTTTGCCGTTTGTACGGCGATACCCCTCAAAGGTTAAGCTCCGGACCGGATAGGTAACCGGGTGTAGTTCCGGCTTGTATTCATACTCTTCTTCTCCCGCCAGATTGGTTGCAATGTTGTGTGTATGCACCCACTCACCGGGTTCAACGGCACCCGTTGCATGACCAATCGGGTAACCATATTTGGTTATCATGTCTCCGGGTGCAAAGCGGATCAGCGCGAATTTATGACCTTGCGGAATGTCCGAAACGGCGGTAAGTGCATGATCATCGACAATCATTTGTTCCCCGGCTGCAATAGGTCGTAAGGCAACGGCGACCGTGTCCCGGGGGTTCATTTTCAGCCATAGTTTCATATGAATCCTCCTAAACCCGTTGTTGCAGGGCAGCACGGCTGCCTGCATGATCCAGCTGATGGATATGCTCCCCGATCACCTGGACAAGATGTGGAACTGCCGACAAGTCTTCTCCCCACAGACGTTCCTCTTTCAAAATTGTGATGACGAAGGAGGAAGGGACGCCCCATGCTTTATCAAAGATTGCAAGAACTTCGGGAACATCCTGCCGGATCAATCGATCTCCCCGGTAGCTAAGCAGTAATGCGGCAAAGGAGAGGCTGATGAGGGGAGGGAGCTCTCCTTTTACCCGCTGATAACGGAGAAGAACCGGCAACAGACGGGCTTTGAACTTGGAAATGCTGTTCAGCGAGATCGACGTTAATTCATGCCGGATATAGGGATTTTTAAAACGCTCCTGAATGTCCTTGGCGTAAGAGAGAACATTCTCCCGCGGCATATCCAGCATGGGAGCAAGCTCGTTCTCCATGATCTCTTGCACAAAACGGGAAAAGCATTCATCCTGCATGATTTCCTCCACGGTTTCGAGTCCTGCTAACAGGCCAAGGGGCACCATAGCCGTATGAGGGCCGTTTAGCAGATGAACCTTTCGCTCCCGGTAAGTCGTCATATCATCGGTGAAAATCACGTTCAGCCCCGTTTTATGAAGTGGGAGCCGTTCGGACATCCAATCGGGACCTTCAATGACCCATAAGAGATAAGGCTCAGCGGTGACCATGAGTTCGTCCAGGTATCCCAGCTCGATTTCCAGTTCCTTGGCGGTATTCCGCGGATAGCCAGGGACAATCCGGTCCACCAGGCTGCAGCAAAAGGTATTTTCCTCATCAAGCCAGGTTGAAAAAGCTTCCCCAAGCTGCCAATCCTGCGCATACTGCTGTACAAGCTGCTTCAATTTTTCGCCGTTACGGTCAATCAATTCACAGGGGATGATCACGAATCCCTTTTTTTTGAGCTCGAAGCGCCTAAACAGCAGCGCCGTTAATTTGCCTGGAAAGCTTTGGGGAGGCATATCCCCTGATTGATCCCCGGCATGATAGGAAATCCCGGCCTCGGTGGTGTTGGATGTGATGAACTCCAGCCCATCGTCTTCAGCCAATGCCAAGTAATCATCATATTGGGTATAGGGATTAATCACACGACTGACGCTGGTCACAATTTCATGGGAACTCACGGGCTCGCCCTGGAAAATGCCGTTTAACAGCACGGTATACAGACAATCCTGCTTTGCCATCAGCCCGCCAAGCCCATGTTCAGTCGGCTGCACGACAACGGCGCTGCCTAGAAAAAGCCCTTGGCCGTTCATCTGCTGCAGCTGCCAGTCTACGAAAGCCCGCATGAAATTCCCGCCTCCAAATTGAATGATGCGCTCCGAATAAGAGGGGAAGTCGGGATAAGTGCTTTTAGAAAGTTGTTGTGACATCCTGCATAATCTCCTTTTCATGAAGTTATGATATATTGCACACGTTAACATTTTTGTTTAAAAAAAGAGGGAGTACCTCTTTTTCTTATAAGAGCTTGGTGTCATACCGAGGCCACGCTTTGACGCACCATGAATGCGGTTTTTACAAACAGCTGCCCGGTAACGGCGGACGGCTCTTGCATGAGCTCAATCAACTTCGTCGTGCCCAGCTTGCTGATATCGGCAACCGGTTTATGAACGGTCGTAAGAGCGGGATTCGTGTAACGGGCAAATAAGATGTCATCGAATCCGATCAGCGACAGCTGTGATGGAATCGTAATTCCCTTGGCATAGCAAGCATTCATGGCACCAATCGCCATGTCATCATTCGCACAGAACACGAGCGAGGGGGGCTCTGGGAGAGCGAGTAAAGAGCACATCGCCGCATAACCGCTCTCTACACCATAATCCCCCGCTGCAAAATATTCAGGCACGAGCGGAAGGCGGTGGGCAATTAAGCTGTCCATAAAGCCCTGCTTGCGTTCCGTTGATGATTTGAAGCCGGCTTTTCCCTCAATGATCGCAAAACGCCGGTGACCCTGCGTGATTGCATAATCCATGGCTTCCTTCACGCCAGCGCGGTCATTGGCCACGACATTCATAATGCCCGGATCCTCCAAATGACGGTTCAATACGACGAGTGGAATGCCCATTTGTTTGACGTGATAAATAAAGGCATTATCCGCGTCACTTTGGCTCATGACCAGAATTCCATCAAATCGCTGGGGCAAAATTGCATCGAAATGCTGAATCCCGTCTATCCCATGAACCGTCAGACTGTAGTTTTCATCCAAGACAAGATGGATCCCCTTGATGACATCGACGAGAAAGCTGGCGGAGGTCCCCTGATCAATACTGGAGAAGAACAATCCGATCGTATACGATTTTTTCATCACAAGACTTTTGGCGCTGTAATTGGGGATGTAATTCATTTCGGCGGCAATTTTTTCAATTTTGTCCCGGGTTTCCTTCTTGATGAGCGGGTTGCCGTTTAACGCTCTGGACACGGTAGTATGGGAAACTCCGGCGACGCGCGCAATATCTTTTATCGTAATCATCTTGACCTCTTGTAAGAAATAATGTTGTTCACGATTTCAGTTTAAGTTCTGATTTTTCCGAAGTCAAGAAATTCCAATAAAAATGCACACGTGAAAAATGTTTGTCAACTTCATAATGTAAACGCTATAATTGGATAATGATAACGGGTTAAAGGAGCATTTCTGATGAAAAAAGGGCGCATGTTTTACAAAACCTTCATTCCTATTCTTGTACTGGGAATCGGACTTGTCGTCAGTTTCGGAAGCTATATTTATCTAAATACCACCCATTCGGTCATCGAGCGGGTCGCGAATAGCAAGCAGAGCTTTATTTCCCAAACGAAGAACACGCTGGAACAGAAAATCCAAACGATTGAGTACGCCTTCAATACATACAGCACCACCAGCTCGTTTGAGTCCGTGGTAAAGAACCCTATTACAGAACAGGATTTTGAAGCCTATCGTAACGTGAATACGCAGTTGAATTATATCGCCACCATGGGTCTTGAGGGAACGGAATATTCACTCATCAGCTTGGATCAGAGCTGGAAAATATCGGACGGCAAGCTATCTTATTTGACAGATAATGACCGGAAGAACTTATATGAAACCTATATTAACGGTCAGGACCGGGGATTATTTTGGATGAAAACAAATAATGGCATCCGTTTTGTGAACACATTGCCTGTGTTTTCAAAGAAAAAGCAGGCGATAGCATTATCGGATATTTCACTGCAAACGCTCGACCATACGCTCAAAACGGAAGAGAACACGCCTGTTTTCATTCTGAACAAGCAGGGAGATCTGATGTATGAAACAGGACCAGACGATAAACGGCTAACCCGGGAGCAGCTCCAAGGCATCTTGGCCTCGATCGGCACAGAGCACCGGACAGGCATGGTGACGATCAGCAGCCCCAAATCCCAGTCGGTCAAAGCCATCTACTCGAGATCCACCTATAACAACTGGATTTATGTCACATTACTGGATCAGAAGGAAATTTCGGGAGCGCTTGTAACGACCAAATTCGGTTTAATCATGATGGGACTTGTCATCACGGTATTTATTATTGTGATCGCTTATCTGATCTCCGTTTATTTTAATAAGCCCATACAACAAATTCAGCGGAGCCTGCCCAAAAATTCGCATTCATCCTTTAAAAATGAAGTCGAATGGATTCTTCACTCCATCGATACGATTGTCACCGAAAAGGAAAATCTGGAGAGCCTCATTGAAGCTGAGCTGCCGCAGCTGGAAACCCAATTGATTCTGAATCTGTTCCGGAACCGGATTTCACCTGAAGAGCTGGAGCGGATCATGCCGCGTTTTGGATATGAAAAAATCAGGGATCCCCGTTATGTAACGATGCTGATCCAAATGGACAGCTATGGTGACCGTGAAGCGTCTGATAAGGACCTGCTGCTTTTGGCCATTAACAAAATAATAGAAGAAATCGTGCCGAAAGAGTCGCGGCTGCTGCCGATTATTTTGAATGACAAAACGCAAGCGACCATCCTGGTGTTCGCCGGAAGCAATGAACAGGAGATCCGAAAGCAGGTACTGGATGATGCCAAGGCGATTATGAAAACGGTGAGGGAATACCTGAAGGTATCCGTCAGTTTTGGCATTAGTCAAACGTACGAGCATCTATGGGAAAGCAGGGAAGCCTGTGAAATGAGCAAGCAAGCGCTGCATCACCGTTTAAACTTAGGCAAGGAATCCATTATATTCTATGAAGATATTTCGATGGTCGTGTCCGGCCCGGTACTTCTCCATTATCCGGCTGAGCTGGAGTCCCAGCTGTTTGATGCCATCCGGTTAGGGGACGAAGAACAGGTTCCGCGATTCCTCTATCCATTACTGGCTCAAATGATGACGAAGAACAAAAACTCCATGAACTTTGAAGTGGCGCTGGTGCGTTTTGTGAATAATCTGATTCAATTGGAGCAGCTTTTGGGTGTAGAAGTGCTGATGACGCAGGATAACCATGCTTTATACCACCGGCTGCTCGATATTCGTAATCCGGAGGAAATTGAGCGCATATTGGTGCAGGAAGTCATTTTGCCGATGGTCAAAAGCATGAAGGAAAAAACCAATCAGCAGTTCCGTTCCCTTTCAGAAAAAATAGCTGCCATCGTCCGGGCAGAATACGATCAGGAGCTTTCGCTGGAGTGGATAGCTGACCGCCTTCATTACAATCCCAACTATTTGAGCAGCATTTTTAAGAAAGAGTTTGGCATGACGTTCAGTGAATATGTGATGAATTACCGGCTTGAAATGGCCAAAAAGTGGCTGATTGAGACGGATATGACTATAAAGGATATCGCCGAACGTCTGCAGTACCATAACTCCCAAAACTTTATACGATCATTCCGCAAGAAGGAGCAGGTTACTCCCGGCTCTTACCGCAAAGTGAAGCAGGCCCAGTAGGAGA
The DNA here is from genome assembly GCF_004916975.1 of Paenibacillus dokdonensis. Lineage (GTDB taxonomy): Bacteria > Bacillota > Bacilli > Paenibacillales > Paenibacillaceae > Paenibacillus_AQ > Paenibacillus_AQ dokdonensis. The sequence goes on from NZ_STGQ01000001.1 coordinate 860,305, forward strand.
GCAATGCCGGATCACGAAGAAGTCTTGTTTTCTGCAGAAAAAGACCGCGGAAACCAAGACCTCTTTGTTTTTAAAGAGTTTAACCTTTGACCGAGCCAAGCAGAGCCCCCTTGACGAAGTGTTTTTGTACAAAAGGATAGGCGATCAGCATCGGAAGCGTTGCGACCATGATGACCGCCATTTTAATAGTTTGAGCGGGAGGCACCACATCGACGGATGTGCTCTCTGCCTGCATACCGCTGGAGACAATAACGATTTGACGGAGCAGAACCTGAATCGGCCATTTGTTGGAGTCTGTAATATAGAGAATGGCGTTCATATAGGTGTTCCAGTAAGCCACACCATAGAAAAGAGAGATGGTGGCAATCGATGGCAGCGCCAGCGGGAGCATGATTTTAAAGAAAACTCCGAAATCATTGCAGCCGTCGATTTTGGCCGATTCCTCCAAACTGTCCGGCAGCGCCTGGAAGAAGTTTCTCATGATGATCATATTGAAGGCATTAATCGCGACAGGTAGTATTAAGGACCAATAGGAGTCGATCAATCCCATGCTTTTGACAACCAGAAATGTAGGGATCATTCCGCCGCTGAAAAGCATCGAGAATACGACAATAAAGTTGATCGCAGTTCTTCCATATAGATACCGGCGTGATAAACCATAGGCCATGAGGGCTGTTAAAAACATACTCACGATCGTACCTGCTAAGGTAACTCCAATCGAAACTCCCAATCCTTTAAAAATCGTCGGCGTAGAGAGAATATACCGGTAAGCATCCAAAGAGAACGTGGTAGGAAATAATATAAACTTTTTGGCCACTACTTCTTGGGTTGAGGCAAACGAGCTGACCAGTACATTGATGAAGGGCAAGAGACAAGCCAGAGCAATCAGGATCAATAACGTGGTATTTACAATGGTAAATAGAATACTGCCTGTGGATTCTTTTTTTCGTAAGGATTGTGGCATGTGTTTGTCCTCCTTGTAGTCGATTACATGGCAACTTTATCAAGGAGAAGGAGTTACGTATATAATCACGTTCTGAGGTGTTGGTGATCGGGCAAATCCGAGGATGAATTCTGTGAATCAGGAACATAATCATTATCTTGCATCGTGATCATTACATGAGATGAGGATGTAATAAACGGCGTGGTTATGCAGTTTTGTAATCGCTATCATGAAATGATTATGTACGGAATATCCAAAACCGCCTAAGCTAGGAATCGTACAGAACAACAAGGAGGTCGGCTTGGTGAAGGATACAAGTACTGCCGCAGTGAACATGAACATTAAACCCGCGAAAAAGGAACGTCTTACACATCTGGAAGGGCTAAAACGGAATAAGCTGTTGTATCTTATGATTCTGCCTGGCGTGCTTTATTTTATTATCTTCAAATATTTGCCGATGGGAGGACTCGTGATTGCTTTTCAGGATTACCAGCCCTATCAAGGAATTACGGGCAGCCCGTGGGTGGGATTCAAGCATTTCATCCGCTTGTTTACAGAACCAACCTTCTTCATGCTGCTGAGCAACACATTAGTTCTATTTGCACTGAATATTGTCATCTTCTTTCCGCTTCCGATTATTCTGGCTTTAATGTTGAACGAAGTCAGGCACAAGCTGTTTAAAAATGCGATTCAAACGATCATCTACATTCCTCACTTTATGTCATGGGTCATCATCGTTTCGATTACCTACGTATTCATGACAGTAGACGGCGGAGTGTTAAATGAAGGGCTTGCCGCACTCGGCTTTCACAAGATCAGCTTTCTGACTTCACCCGAATGGCTGCGGACCGTATATATCGGACAAGTCATATGGAAGGAGCTGGGGTGGTCAACGATAATCTACCTGGCGGCCATCACGGTCGTAGATACGCAGCTATATGAAGCTTCAGAGATGGATGGCGCAGGGCGGCTCCGAAAAACCTGGCATGTGACACTGCCTGCGATCCGTCCAGTTATCATTACGCTCCTTATTCTGAAGATTGGCAGCACGCTTGATCTGGGCTTTGAACATATGTATCTGCTGCTCAATTCCTTAAACCGCGAGGTTGCGGAAATTTTTGATACCTACATCTACACCGCCGGTCTGAAAAATGGCCAGTTAAGCTTCAGTACGACCGTGGGTCTCTTCAAAGGCGTAGTGGGCCTGATTCTGGTGATGGCCTCCAATAAGCTTGCCAAGAAACTTGGGGAAGATGGCGTGTACTAATAACTGGATTCACTTTGCTTCACATAAAAAGGATTGTGCACAATCCTGAGAAAAGGGGAAACGTAAATGAAACTCATGGTGAAAAAAATGGCAGCGCTCACAATCTGCTGCGGACTGCTGTTAACTGCTTGTGGAGAAAAAGGTAAAACGGGTGAAGCTTCCAGCAATGCCGCCGATCCCAACGTAAAGGCAAATATCTCTTGGTTGAATATTCTACATACGGCTTCACCCCCGACAGACACAATCATTAAAAAAATTGAGGAAAAGACAAACGCTGAAGTTAAGTTCTCCTGGGTTCCGGATGCTTCCAAAGAGGAACGTATCAATACATCGCTGGCTTCGGACTCCCTTGCAGATATTGTTACATTGACCATTCTCGATAATTCCTCGGTGAGAAATGCTTTGAAGTCAGGTATGTTCTGGGAAGTTGAGTCTTATCTCAATGAGTTTCCTAACCTGGCAAAAATATCGCAGGATACCCGGACGTCCGCTTCCATTGGCGGTAAATTGTACGGGGTACCATTCCAAAAGGATCTGGCCCGGAACGGGGTAGTCATCCGGAAGGATTGGCTGGATAAGCTTGGCCTTGCCATCCCCAAAACGACGGATGAGCTGATGGCGGTAGCCAAGGCATTTACCGAACAGGATCCCGACGGCAACGGTAAAAAGGATACAACCGGCTTCATGGACCGCAGCGATTTGATTTATGGCGCATTCAAAACCTTAAGTTCATACTTCGGCACCCCAAACAACTGGAAAGTGAGTGACGACGGTAAAATGACGCCGGAGTTTGACACTGAGGAATATGTACAAACGATGGACTACATGAAGCAGCTGTACGATAACGGCTACATCAATCAGGACTTTGCCGTTACTGCGAAGACAGATCAACAGCAGAAATTTGCGCAGGGCAAAGCCGGAATTTACGTTGGAGCCTTGTTTGACAGTAAAAACCTAAAGAACATGGCCAAAGGCGTTCAAGATAACATGGAGCTGGTCTTGGTCAATAACATTACCCCTACCGGCAATGAGGCTGACCGTGCGATCTGGGCTGCCAACAATGGAATCGGAGGCCTGCTGGCTTTCCCGAAATCCGAGGTGAAGGACGAAGCGGAGCTGAAGCGGGTTCTGAAATTCGTAAACGATTTGATGGATGACGATATGTATTCCCTACTGACGTACGGCATTGAAGGAATTCACTATTCTGTGGATGCGAATGACGCGGCAACGATCACCAACCAGGATCTGTGGCAGCAGGAAGTACAGCCGTTTGCTTCTTCCCGTCCAAACGAAACCGGCTATAAGATTCATGATGCGGATCCGTTAAAAGCAGAGTCGGATAAGCTCATCAAGGAAAATGCAGAGCATGCGGTTCTCAACCCGGCCTATTCCCTGGAATCAGAAACGTACACAACCCAAGGCTCGGAGCTGCAAAAGATCATCACCGATGCTACGTATAAATACATTCTCGGCAAAATCAAAATCGATGATTTCAAGGCAGCCGTAGAAAACTGGAAGAAATCCGGCGGGAGCAAAATCATCTCCGAATATGAGGCTGCTTACCAAGCTGTGAAGAAGTAAGAGGAAATGTAGCAGTCACTTTTACTAATGCCAAATTGGAAAATACGGTCCTATCCGCCTGGCTTGGGGTTAGGACCTATTTATTCACTCAGGAGGTCATCATGGAAAAAACAAGCTGGGCCGTCAGAGCGGCCGAATCCATTATGGAACGCACACCCAAGCTGTACGAGGACAGAGGTTATCAAGGCAAATGGTCTTATGATTACGGAGTGGTGCTCAAAGGCTTTGAGCTGTTGTGGAATCAAACCGGCGATCGGAGATACCTCCAGTTTATCCAGGACAACATGGACTATTTTGTTCAGGAGGACGGTATGATTAAGGGCTATCGCCTGGATGAATATAATATCGATCATATCAATAACGGGAAAATGCTGTTCGTCTTGTACAACGAAACGAAGCAGGAGAAATATAAGCAGGCGGCAGCCCTGTTAAGGAAGCAGCTGCAGTCGCATCCCCGGACATCGGAAGGGGCATTTTGGCATAAGCAAATTTATCCATACCAAATCTGGCTGGATGGTCTTTACATGGGTTCACCATTTTACCTGGAGTATGTACTCGCCTTTGAAGAAGGTAAGAACGTGGAGGATGTCACGAAGCAATTCATCCTTTGTGAACAGCATACGAAGGATGCGGAAACAGGGCTGCTGTTTCACGCATGGGATGAGAAGCGGGTTCAGCCGTGGTGTCATCCCGAAACGGGACTGTCGGAAAATTTTTGGGGGCGTTCCTTGGGCTGGTTCGTCATGGCGCTGGCGGATGTGTTAGCACTGCTGCCGGAGAGTCATCGGGATTATAAGGAGCTGTCCCGTATATTGAATGATACATTGACCGCAATCCGAAAATATCAGGATGCTGACAGCGGCGTCTGGTATCAGGTGCTAAACCAAGGTGGCCGTAAAGGAAATTACCTGGAGGCTTCCGCTTCCAGCATGATCGTGTATGCCTTAGCCAAAGGCATCCGCTTGGGAGTGCTTGATGAAAGCTGGTATGAAATATTGGACCAGGCATACCACGGACTGATTGCGGAATTTGTGCTCGAAACGAAAGAAGGCTGGGTGAATCTGAATAAAAACTGCCAGGTAGCAGGTTTGGGCGGTGCTGATCAGCGGGATGGCACCTATGCCTATTATATTAGTGAGCCTATCGTGACCAATGATCAAAAGGGCCTGGGAGCTTTCCTGCAGGCATGCGGTGAATATGAGGCGCTGAAACGATAAAACGATTGTCATGACTCAATTCTGAGGAATAGGAGGAACGGGCATGCATTTTTACAATATTACGGATTTCGGGGCCCGAATGGACAGTACGGAGCCTGTCACGGAGGCCATTGCAGCGGCGATTGCAGCGGCAAGCAAAGCAGGGGGCGGTACAGTATACATCCCGGCGGGCATCTACCATACAGGAGCTATTCTCTTGAAAGATCATATTGAACTCCATCTGAGTCCGGGCGCGGTGCTTTCCTTCAGCTCGAATCCTGAGGACTATCCCGTTGTGGAATCCCGCTGGGAAGGCGTTCTGCAGGAAGTGCATGCTTCCTGTATATACGGCAAGGGCCTGGAAAACGTATCGATTACCGGAAGCGGTACTCTGAATGGGAACGGCCAGCCGTGGTGGGATAAGAAACGGAACCGGCCGGAGGAGCTGCGTTATCCAAGACCTAAATTAATCAGTCTGGATCACTGCAGCCGGATCACGATCAAGGATTTAACATTGAAGAATTCCCCGAGCTGGACCGTGAATCCGATCTGCTGCAGCAACGTCACAATTGACAATATATCGATTCTGAATCCCGCCGATTCACCGAATACAGACGGCATCGATCCGGAATCCTGCAGCCATGTCCGTATCAGCAACTGTCATATCGATGTCGGAGATGACTGCATTGCCATAAAAGCAGGAACCGAGGATACAGTAGAACGCATCCCTTGCGAGAATATTACGATTACCAACTGTACCATGGTCCACGGGCATGGCGGCGTAGTGATGGGAAGTGAAATGAGCGGAGATATCCGTAATGTCACGATCAGCAACTGCATTTTCAAGCAAACCGACCGCGGTATCCGATTAAAGTCCAGACGCGGCCGCGGAGGAATCGTCGAGGATATCCGGATTAGCAATATCGTGATGGAAGACGTCATTTGCCCGTTTATCCTGAACCTTTACTATTTCTGCGGTCCACGCGGCAAAGACAAATACGTCTGGGATAAGCATCCATATCCGGTTACCGGTGAGACTCCGGCGTTTCGGCGGATTCATTTTGCTAATATAACGGCACGGAATGTCCATGCGGCAGCGGGCTTCATTTATGGTCTGGCTGAGCAATACATTTCTGAAATCACGTTTTCGGATATTGATATTTCCATGGCGAAGAATGCGATTCCGGGACGTCCAGCGATGATGTCAGGCATTCAGGACATGAAGAACCGGGGCTTTTATTTGGGCAATGTGCGGGATGTGGAGTTCCGGCAGGTGACGATTGAGAATCACGAGGGTCCGGCTTTCTATATCGAAAACGGGGAAGCCGTCGAGGTCATTCAATGCCGTTCGCGGAACACACGCAGGGCTGAAACACTCGTGGAACGGGTCACGATGGCTCCTTCGGACAAAGACCTGAGCGAACAGGAAGCATAAATGATGGGACAGGATCAGCTTAAGCTGCTATTAGGTGAACAGCCGGAAGACAGCCCCATTTCAGCAGAGCTGCTGAAGCGGGAAGAGTACGATGGATACTTGTTGGAATCGCTGCTGCTGGATCTAAACGGTATGGAGCGGGTACCGGCGTATGTCGCCAAGCCGCAATCAGGCACAGGACCTTTTCCGTTAGTTGTTTTTAATCATTCCCATGGAGGGAATTACATGAATGGCCGTAAGGAAATGCTTCATGGCAGCTCATATCTGCAGCAGCCTTCCTTTGCCAAAGTGTTAACGGACATGGGGTACGCCGTCTGCTGCATCGACATGTGGGGCTTTAACGAACGCGGCGGCAAGACGGAGAGCGAGCTGGTGAAGGAGATGCTGTGGCAGGGCCAAGTGATGTGGGGCATGATGCTGTATGACAACCGCCGGATGGTCGATTATATGTGTTCACGGGGCGATATCGACGCTTCGCGGATTGCGACCATGGGCATGTCCATGGGCGGACTCATGGCATGGTGGCTGGCAGCATTAGACGCGCGGATTCAGGTTACGATTGATATATGTGGACAGGTGGACGCCCATACTCTAATTGCCAAAAGGGGACTGGACCATCATGGCTTCTATTCCTATGTTCCGGGACTGCTCAAGCATTTTACAACGCTGGACATTCAGGCTAGAATTGCGCCCCGTCCGCGGATGAGTCTGGTCGGACGAAGCGACCGGATGTGTCCCATCGACGGCGTAGAGCATTTGGCAGACGGGTTGCATAAAGCATATCAGGCTGCAGGGAAACCGGAGCATTGGCAGCCAGTAATCGCCACCGGCGGACACATGGAAACCTTGGAGATGCGGACAAAGTGGCAGCAATTTTTAGCAAAGCATCTGTAGAACCCGCAACATTACCGAAGAGTGATTTGTGTTAAAGAAAGGAACTTAGCCATGCTCGTAGGAAAAGAAGCCTATTGCGATTTTCATACGATCCGGGAGGCAGTAGATGCACTGGAGCGGCTACCTTCCGGTGTGACAGAAACATTGTTCATCTTATCTGGCGTATATAAAGAGGCGGTGCGGATCTATCGTTCAAATCTGCGGATCATCGGCATTGGACAGGTGGAAATCACCATGGACCGTTACGCCAAGGAAAAGGATGGTAAGGGCGAAGAAATCGGGACGTTTGCGACGCCTACCTTATTCCTGGGCGGCAGACGGCTGGTTCTGGAAAATCTCGTGATCGCAAATTCAGCGGGGCAGGGAGAACATGTAGGTCAGGCGGTTGCGGTATATGCGCACTGCGACGAAACTATTTTTCGCAGCTGTACCTTCAAAGGACATCAGGATACCTTGTTCACAGGTCCTCTGCCTCCGGCTCCCAAAGAGAGGAAGACATTTGGCGGAGTTCCTATAAAAGAAAGCCATGCCCAGTACCGCCAGCTGTACCACAATTGCTGCATCGAAGGAACGGTCGATTATATATTCGGCGGAGCAACAGCTTATTTTGATCAATGTGAAATCCGCAGTCTGCTCCATGGGAATCATAGCGCAGGATATATTACAGCGGCATCCACGCCCCGAGGGGAAGCGTTTGGTTATGTGTTCAGGGATTGCTTTCTGACAGCAGAGGAGGGCGTGACCGACGTTTACCTGGGACGCCCATGGCGAGAGCATGCCAAGACGGATTTCGTGAACTGCCGCTTGGGAAGGCATATTCATCCGCTTGGCTGGGACAACTGGAATGATCCCGGCAATGAACAAACGGTTCGTTACCGGGAATATGGTTCATGTCACAGGAGCTGTACAGGAGAAGCGTGTTCCATGGGCGGTATGTTTGGATTCAGAGGATGTACCATTGGATATGGAGGATGTGTTTTCCGGCACGGATTTTTGGAAATGAGGAGGCAGTAGATCATGGCAGTCATAACAAAAAGCGGTATGATTCAGAACCCGATCCTGAAAGGTTTTAATCCGGACCCATGCATACTGCGTGTAGAAGACAACTACTATATCGTGGTGTCTTCGTTTGAATGGCTTCCGGGTTTGCGGGTATATCAGTCACGGGATTTGGCTCATTGGGTGCACTGCACGGATCTTCTGACCGAACAGGTCAATTTGCGGGGGAATCCGAAAAATTGCAGCATCTGGGCTCCACAGCTCAGCTTCCATGACGATTTATTTTATCTGGTTTATACGGATGTAAAAAGCACCAAGCGTCCGTTCAAGGATGTACATAATTACATGATGACGGCGCCAACCATAGAAGGGCCTTGGTCAGAGCCTGTTTACTTGAACAGCAGCGGGTTTGACCCTTCCTTGTTTCATGATGAAGATGGACGCAAGTGGCTGCTGAATGCATTATGGGATTACCGCATCACGGAAGGCAACAAATCCAGCGGCATTGTCATCCAGGAATACGACCCTAGCCTTCAGCACCTCGTAGGCAAGCCGCAGAAGCTGTTCGATTGTACGTGGCTCAAGAAAACAGAAGCACCCCATATCTATAAGCAAAACGGGTACTATTATCTGATTACAGCAGAAGGCGGGACCGGTTCTGGACATGCCGTGACTGTCGCCCGTTCGAAAGAATTGCTGGGAACCTATGAGGTAGATCCACAGAATCCGATGCTAACCTCGCGGGACCAGCCGGACCTGCCGCTTCAATGCGCGGGACATGGCAGTCTGGTGCAGACTCCAGGCGGTGAATGGTACATGGCACATTTATGCACGCGTCCCATTGAGGGCCAATTTGCCATTTTGGGACGGGAGACGGCTTTGCAGCAGGTGTACTGGAATGAAGACGGCTGGCTTCGTTTAACGGCAGGCGGCAGCACTCCGCAGCTGGAGGTGCCGGCACCGCTGGGCAGCATAATAAAAGTAAAGGAAGAAATTACGATATTCGAGGACATCTTTGACGGCGCGCGGTTGAAGAGGGAGTGGAATACGCTTCGAATGCTGGCGGAGGACAGCTGGTGCTCGCTTCATGAACGCCCCGGATTTCTGCGGATCAGAGGCGGCGAATCGGTCCAGAGCCTTTTTCGCCATCATCTGCTGGCAATCCGGCAAACAGACAAGCGTTTCCGTGCTGAAACGGCGCTTGAATATGCACCCGCAAGCTATTTGCAGATGTCCGGCTTAATACTGTATTTGAACGAAGACAATTATTTATATGCTTATATCAGTCATGAGGAAGGGCAGGGGAAGGTGCTGCGGATGATGCGATGTGCAGCGGATGAATTCGTTCTGCTGCCTGAGATGACACCGATTGAAAACGATGTGCCAGTGCATTTGGCGGTCGACGTCGACGGAACGAAGGCGCAGTTTCATTACCGCATGTCCAATGAAAAGGGGTGGAGACCGCTGCAGGAAACACAAAATATCAGCTTCCTGTGCGGAGGCTTTACGGGGAACTTCGTAGGAATTGCAGCCCATGACATGAATCAATACCGGGAAAGCCATGCCGATTTCTCCTATTTCCGTTATGAGGGTACAGAGTAATAGATGAAGAGAAGCAAAACAATTCCAACCGTCAAGCACATCGAATCGGATGTGCTTTTTTTGTATTTGCGTGAATGATTATTAAAAATGACAAAAACGTAATTTTTCCTAAAAATCCATATTACAGGAATAAAAAGGACTAAAGACCTATGTTTATCCATAAATTGGAGCGGTATTAAGCTGAAAAAGACCTATGAAAACATGTTTCAACTTTGAGATAATGAGGGACATAGAACGGTAACTATCCTGCTTTTGGCAGAGGTATATCTGTTTGGTTACAAAAATGTAATTTTTAAGGAGGAACAACATGATTAACATCAAGAAAAGCCTGCTCGGCAGTCTGGCGATTACCGCAGCGGTGTCGGCAGCCCTCATTCTTCCATCCCCCTCTCACGCAGCAGCCTCCAAGGCTGTCGTACAATCGGCTTCGCAGACGGGCGTCATCCAATCATCGGTAAATTTAAGAGACAAGCCTTCTTTGTCCAGCCATGTTCTCGGCTTGGTCAAAACTGGAGAGCAGGTAAAAATACTGGAGAAGAGCAACGCTTATTTTTATAAAATCAAAACCGCGGCCGGCAAAACCGGATACATCAGCACGGCCGATAAATATATTCGCGTCGGACAGGCATCTTCAGGCTCATCGTCTTCGAACTCGTCTTCAGGATCTTCGAATTCGCAAAGTAACGGCTCCTCATCTGCTTCCAAGCCTGCTCAATCGGCTTCGGCCGCCATTGAGAAAGTGATCCAGACCGGGATGAAATACTTGGGAACGCCGTATGAATACGGATCCGACCGCAATACGACGAAGACCTTCGACTGCTCCGATTTTATACGCCAGATCTTCAAGGAAGGCGTTGGCCTTACGCTTCCTGCCGATTCCCGCCAGCAGGGCTCGTGGATCAAGGACAACCGCAGCCCCGTGTATTCCACGAATCAGCTGAAGCGCGGCGATCTCGTCTTTTTCATGAGCTATAAAGGCTCCAGCAGCTCAGCATACCAGGGTATCAATAAGTCCAAGCAGCGGATCACGCACGTAGCTCTCTATTTGGGAGACGGTAAGCTCCTGCATACATACTCCAAGCAAGCCGGCGGCGTCGTGGTAACGGACTTTACGAATTCATGGAAGTATCGCTTCTTATATGGAGGCAGCGTGCTGAAGTAAATTCGAAAGTAAAAGGATCGGGGGAACCCCGGTTCTTTTTTTGCTATGTGCGGAGGTGCATCGTTCTAGTACATAATGGAACTGAAGTACACTTGCATAAAAGATTATACTGCCCCTATAATTGAAATCTGGCATGATATCGCTTACAACTCATTAAAGTTCAGTCTGCAGCAAGTCAAAGGGAGCGAGTACGATGGGAAACCTGAAAAAAACATGGAGCCGTTTGAATTCGATCCGTAATAAGATATTCTTCTCCATACTGCTGTTTCTGATTATCCCCTTTCTTCTAACCTTCTATTTTATGGATAAGCCTCTGGAAAAGGTCATTGAAAGCAAAATCGGCCGCTCTGCCCAAGACGCACTGTATCTGGTGAATTTTAACGTCCAGCTGTTTCTGGAGGAGATGCTGCAATCCTCCGTTAATATTACGATCAATCCGAGTATCACAAAGCTGCTTAAGGATCCTGAATCCTACAGTAAATATGAAAAGCTCCGTTTGAATGACACTGTACTGAACAGGCTGTTCAGCTCTTATTTTTCCAATACGTATGTGACTCTTTTCGACCGGGAAGGCAACTGGATCAGTACAAGCTATATGTTTGATCCGCTGCTGCATGGTTACTTGGACTCGAAATGGTACCAGGACATGATGGGGAAGCCATATCAACAGAAATGGATGTTTAACAATAAGGATTTGATGTATGCCGACCGGAAGCCGCTCATTACGCTGGTGAAGACCATTACCGAGCTTCAAACCAACAAAAATACCGGCATGATCGTGTTCAGCGTAAGGGAAGAGGACATCCGCAAGTATCTAACCGGACTTGAAGGGGACACCTACTTGGTGGACAGCAGCGGAACGATCGTCTCCAGTCCGAAGAAGAATCAAATTGGGCAAAGCCTGCTAAAGGAAGCCTATATGACGAAAGTGCAGAAGTCCACACGGGGCCAGCAAATTATCGAAAAAAAAGGGCAAAAGTGGATCGTCAACTATGATACGGTACGCATCAACGGCTGGAAGATCATTCAGATCGTTCCTTATGATACGGTATTTAAAGAGATTTTTGATATCCGCAAAGCGAACATTCTGATCTTCTTTGCGATCTTTGTCGTCTTTTCCTTTATCACGATTTCGATTGCGTACAGCATATCGAAGCCCTTAAAGCTGCTTCGAAAGAAAATGAGGGAACTGGAGGACAAAGAGTTTTATTCGAACATTGCCGTTACCGGTCCGCAGGAGATTTCGTCCCTGATTGAGACCTACAACAAAATGGTTAAAAAAATACGCGGATTACTGGGACGGGTCAAGGATGAATACGAGCAGAAGGAAGACATGCGCTTCCGCGCGCTTCAGGCTCAGATCAATCCCCATTTTCTGCTGAATACGCTGAATAATATCAAGTGGATGGCGTATATACGTAACGACAAGGACGTGGGCGACATGCTTTCGAGCCTGGGCGGCATCCTGGAAGGAAGCATTGGCAGGGGAGGCAGCCTGATCATGCTGCGGCAGGAGCTCGATTATATCGAGAATTATATGGCTTTGATGAGAATGAGCCATCCTGATACAATATCCCTTAATATCGATGTTCCGGACGAGCTGATGGATCAGGAAGTCATCAATATCATGCTGCAGCCGATTATTGAAAACTGTCTGGTACACGGATTGCAGGACATGACGGGAATGGGCTTGATCACGATACGGGCATGGCATGACGAGGATGATTTCGTGCTCCGGGTCGCGGATAACGGCACGGGGATTCAGCCGGAGAAGCTGGAGGAGATCCGCGGCAGGCTCGAAGCCGGTTCGGCGGATCCCCTGCCAGAGCGGATCGGCGTCAAAAATGTCCATGACCGGATCCGGCTCCAGTACGGAGATTCCTATGGAATAAGTTTAGATAGCGTACAAGGCGAAGGAACGACCGTTGAGTACAGACTGCCGATAAGAAAAGTTCAGAAGGGGATTGGCGATGACACTTAAAGTGATGCTGGTTGATGATGAACTGCTGGTCCGTTTAGGAATCAAATCGTTGATCGATTGGGAAAAACATGATTTCGAATTTATCGGGGACGCTCCTGACGGGGAAAAGGCACTGGAGCTGATGGAGCAGAACGTGCCCGATATTCTGCTTACGGATATCGTGATGCCGCGGATGAACGGGCTGCAGCTGATCGAACAGGTGAGGGCCAAATACCCGAGCATGCTGATCATTGTGCTGAGCAGCCATAACGAATTCGATTACGTGCGAAGCGCGATGAAGCTCGGCGTCGAGGACTACATGCTGAAAACGTCCATGAAGCCGGATGAGCTGCTGAACCTCTTAGTGGAATCTGCCGGGAAAATCGGGCGCGGCAGCGGAAAAGCGAAACCAGATGCCATTCGGGCCGCCGAAAGTCTGGATTCACGCCCGGATGAGGTAACGGAATGTGTCCGCGGCTATCTCTCAGGAAATCTGGCAGATGCCGCCGTGCCTGCGGGTCTTCAGCTGAGGCCGCATGGCATGCTGCTGCTTCTGCATGTGCTCAACACGCGTGACGGCGGTCCGGAAGCATCCGCCATGAAGCTGCTTGGGCATCTGGTCGAAACCGAGCTGGAAACCCTGCTGGACAGCCATCCGCTCGCACTCGACAATCGCGACATCGCCGCACTGCTTACGGTGCCGGAAGAGCAGCTGCCGGATTTGGGAAGGCAGATTAGCGGGCTGGTGAGCTCCGCGCAGGTGCTGCTCGGCATTACGCTCCGGGCAGAAACGGCGGGTCCTCTCACGGCATGGGAGGAACTTCCCGCCGCCTACAATAAGGCAAAGTCCGGCATATTGGAACAGGGCATGCAGCTGACATCCCGCGAGGATATCAATTCGCTGCTGACCTACCTCAAGGACAATCTGACCCGGGATATTTCGCTGAAGGAGGCGGCCGAACGGATCAACATCAGCGAAACCTACCTGAGCACGATTTTCAAGAAAGAAACGGGCATGGGATTTACCGACTGGATCAACACGATGCGCATTGATCAGGCGACGAGCCTGCTGATGGAAACGAGCCTTCCGAGCTACCTGATTGCCGAGCAGGTGGGCTACGAGAACATCAATTATTTCGGGCGCATTTTCAAAAAGCTGAAGGGCGTGAGCCCGCAGAAATTCCGCTCCCAGTTTCGAAAAACGAAAGCATAGCGCGTTTCTCCGACCCTCCTGTATCCGCAGGAGGATTTGTTTTTTATCACCTATCCAAAAATAATGAACATTTCATCCTAAAAAAGTGAATGCGCACGTCATCTCCATGTAAGCGTTTTAAAAATCTTGAATATAAAGCTGATAATTTTGTTCCTGTTTGTTCGTTTTCTTCACGGCTATACTTTTCCTATAAGCCTTTCACCTCAAAGGCAGAACCTGAAAGGCCCTTAATTCAGCCAGAAGGAGGAATCCCGCAACATGATCGTCGGATCGTTAGAGCATTGGGCAAAGGAACGAGAATTCGCGCATCCGGTACTTCGAAAGGCGATTGATTATCTGCAAGACACGGACTACAGCATTCTCGAAGAAGGAAAATATCCGATTTGGGGACAAGACATGTTTGCCATCATTTCGAGAATCCAAACCAAGCCTGCTTCGATGCAATTCGCAGAGAAACATGAGTGCTTCCTCGACATTCATTATGTGATTGAAGGTGAGGAAACAATCGGTTGGCAGCTTCAGAATAATCAAAACGAGCCGTTTGAGAGCAGTCCGGAAGAAGATTATTCCTTGTTTGCGGAGCTGGAATCCGAATCCGTGATCAGGCTGAAGCCAGGTATGTACACCGTCTTGTTTCCGGAGGATATTCACCGGCCGGGCTTGACCGATGCCGAGCCATCCGATGTCAGAAAGGTCGTCATCAAGATCAATCGGAACTTATTTTAAAGTCTAATACACGTAAACGACAAAGATTTAAAGGGGGCAATATTCGATGTTAAAAAAACGTATGTTATCGGCAACAACAGCATTGCTGGTCGTGATGTCGCTACTGGCTGGATGCTCTGGCGGCGGACAAAAAGATGCAGACAGCAGCAGCGGTGGGGACAGCTCCTCCGGCAAAAAAGATAAAGTGGAGCTGAATTTGTGGCTGACTCCGCAGTGGAAGGGCGTTATGGACGCTTCGGAGCAAAACGCGGATTATGACAGTTTTTTCAAATACGCGGCAGACAAATTCTCGAAGCAGTATGACAAGCATGACGTGAAGGTGAATGTTCAGGTTATCGCCGGAGACCAGCGTGATGAAATGCTGAACGTAAACCTGAATGGCGGAACGCCGCCGGACATCTTCTTTGAAAGCGTATTCGCAATGGGCGATTACGTGCATCGCGGAGCGCTGGAGCCGCTCGATGATATCGTCGACGACGCAGCAAAGAAGGATATCGATCAGAAGTACTGGGACAACGTAACCTTCGGCGACAAGGTGTACTTCTATCCGTTCGCCCATAATCCGGGTACGCTGGCTTACAATGCGGATATGTTCAAGGCTGCAGGCCTCGACAGCTACGTAGGTGACGCGAATGCGATCCAGACGTGGACGATGGACGATTACGACAAGATCCTGAAGACTCTAAAAGAAAAGCTGCCGAAAGGCTCTTACCCAATGGGGCTGTATGCGCTGAACAATCAGGGCGATACTTGGAACCTGGCTTATCTCCGGATGTTCGGCAACAAGTTTTTTGACGACCAGGGCAACATCATCGTGGATGACGAGAACGGCATCAAGGCGGCCGAATGGCTGAAAAAGATCTACAGTGAAGGCTATACGAACCCGGGTGCGGAATCCGTATCCTCGAACGATGCCAACGCAATGTTCCAGAACCAGCAGCTTGCGATCAGCTTCACCAATCCGGTGCTGTTCAACAACTCGAAGGCAGATATGGAAGCTGGCAAAGCACCAAAATTTGATATCCGTCTTGCGAACATTCCGTCTTCAAGCGGATCGCCGCTTTCCTTCACTTATGTCATTGGTGCATCTGTATTCAAAACGGGGGATGCAGTGAAAACCCAGGTGGCCAAAGATTTCGTGAAATTCTTCTCCACCGATCCAGAGCTCGTGAAATCTTCCAAGAACAGTATTCCTGTAAGAAGCTCTGTGGCAGCTGAATTCAAAGATAAATACCCGCTGTTTGCCGCATATGATGCCAATGCTTCCAACCTGTTCAACTTCACGGGCAATGTACCTGGCTACAGCGAGCTGAGACAAGTGCTGTATCCGGAGCTGCAAGCGATGTACATCGGCGAGAAGACGCCTGCCCAAGCGATCAAGGATTACCAGACGAAAGGCAATGCGGTCATTCAGAAGGCCAAAGAAAGCTCTGTTATTTTCAAAAAGTAACATCGGCAAACGTTAAAAAACCAGAAGGCAGCATAATCCATCCAGACATATAAACAAGATTCGGTCCCTGCCGCTTACTAGCAAAGGCTGGCGGCAGAGGAACCCGGATTGGAAAGGTAACGGATAACCATGAAACTGAGAAACTATCACTGGAAAGAAAATGTGACCGGCTATCTGTTCATTTTGCCACAATTCTTGATGTTCCTGATTTTTATCGTATATCCAATCATAGAAGGCATCAGGCTCAGTTTGTACAAGGTTCAATTCAATCAGGAAACGTTCGTCGGTTTCGACAACTACGTAACGTTGTTCCATGATCCCGTATTTTTCAAGTCGATTTACAACACAGTTATATTTGTCGTCTTCATTGTTCTCCTAACAGTCGGTTTTTCGATATTCGTTGCTTCCTCCGTTTTCGATAAAAACGCGAAATACGTTTCGTTTATCCGGGGAAGCTATTACATCCCTGTCATGGTTTCCATGGTCGTCATGAGTATGGTTTGGGGATTCCTGCTGAATCCGGCCAATGGTCTCATTTCGTATGCGGCAAGGGAAATGGATTTTTCGATCGTCAATTTGCTTGGAAATAAACACACGGTTCTGCCGGTGATCATATTTGTAACATTCGCAACCAACGTCGGTCAGGCGATCATTTTATACATTGCGGCGATGATAGGCGTGCCGAAAGATTTGTTCGAAGCAGCCGAGGTGGACGGGGCGAGCCGGGTGCGGATCATTTTCCAGATTCTGATTCCGCTGGTCAAGCCGACCACGATTTACATCACGATCATCAACATCATCGCTGTGCTGAAAATCTTCGTCGTTATCCAGCTGCTGACGGGCGGCGGCCCGAACAACGCTTCCGTCACCATGATGTATTATCTCTACAACAACGCGTTCAAGTATAACCAGCTGGGCGTTGCTTCCGCGGTGGGCGTCATCATGTTCCTGATTACGATGCTTTTGTCCATTCCGCAGCTCAGAGCAATGTTCAAGGAGAAGTGAGGGATAAATCATGCTTCAAACGAAAGAAAAGAAAAAGCGAGAGAAGTACGATGTTGTCTCGAATATCATCATTATCGTCTTCGCCCTGCTGAATTTGTTTCCTTTGTACTGGCTGTTTACCAGCTCGCTCAAAAACAGTTCCGATGTCATCAAAATGCCGCCGGACTGGTGGCCGAAAACATTCTCGTTCAGCAATTACGTCGATGTTTTCAATAATCAGCCGGCTCTGCGCTGGACGCTGAACAGCCTGTTCGTCGCCGGAGTCAGCACCATTCTGGTCGTCATAGCCAGTTCGATGGCCGCATATGCATTCTCCAAGCTGAATTTCTTCGGTAAAAACATGCTGTTCGTCGTTTTTATCTCAAGTTTGATGGTGCCAAAAGAGGTCATGATCGTGCCATTGTTCCGGATTACGCAGGACCTTGGCATGGTGAACTCGCTTTGGGGTATGATCTGGCCCAACGTCGCCACGGCCTTTGGTGTGTTCCTGCTTAAAGGCTTCTTCGACAGTGTGCCGGATGCGCTCCGGGAAGCAGCCCGAATCGACGGCGCGGGCGAAATGAGGACGTTCCTGCAAATCTTGCTTCCGATCGTCAAACCGGGCATTGGCGCCTTGTTTATTTTGAACTTCGTTCAGGTATGGAATGATTATCTGTGGCAGCTGGTTATCGGTCAGGACAAAAACGTCAAAACGCTGATGGTCGGCATTGCGACGCTGATGCAGGATTTGAATCCGAACTTTGCTTATAAAATGGCAGGTGCAACCGTGGCGGCCGTGCCGATGCTTCTGATATTCCTCTTGTTCCAGAGATACTTTACAAGAGGGATTGCTGGCGGGGCTGTGAAGGAATAAGGATACAAGCGGGGTTAAAAGGATGGAGCATATCATAGGCATTGATGTGGGCGGTACGGAGATCAAGGCAGCCGTATTCGGCCCGGATGCGCAAATTATTCATCATCAAAAGCTTCCGACACCTGCAGGGGAAGCCAACATTCGAATTCCTGAGGCCGTCTTCGGTATCATGGACAATCTGCTGAGCCAATACGGGGATATCCGTGGAGTCGGGATCAGCACGGCAGGCGTCGTGGACACCCGCAACGGTGAAATTATTTATGCGGGCGGAACCATTCCTTCCTACAAGGGCACGAATTTGAAAAAGCTGATTGAGGAGCGTTATGGAATTTCCGTCGCCATTGCTAATGACGTGAATGCCGCAGCACGCGGCGAATGGTGGAAGGGCGCTGCCCGCGGCAGCGATCACTTCTTCTGCATGACGCTGGGCACGGGTATCGGAGGCTGCATGTTCAGCAGCGGGCAGATTGTGGAGGGTGCCCATTTCAGAGCAGGCGAAATCGGACACAGCTTATATGACAAGAGCACGGGCACCACGTATGAACAACGGGCATCGATGTCCGCTTTGATGAAAAGAGCTCCGCAGGAAATCGAAGGCTTTGCCAGCGACGGCTTTGAACTGTTCGAGCGGGCTAGACAGGGTGACAAGGCAAGCAGTTATCTGATAGGCAGCTGGACGGAGGAAATCGCGAGGGGCATCGCGGAAATGATTTTATACGCGGATCCTTCGATCATTGTCATTGGTGGAGGCGTCTCAGAACAGAAACAATTTTTACTGGATCAAATCAGCGCTCATTTGGCCGCCTATTTGCCGCCGGGCTTTTCGCAAACGAAGCTTGTCGTGGCGGAGCTTGGCAATAAAGCGGCGTTATACGGCGCGGTGTATCCTTACTTTGAATAAGAGATGGAGTGCATACCCATGACGACAGACATCATTTCTCAATATAAAGGCATCTATATCGCCATGTATTCGGCTTATGACGAAGCAGGCAACGTGGATCAGGACCGCGTAAAAAAGCTTGCAAGATATTATGTAGGCAAGGGCGTCAAAGGGCTATATGTCGGAGGCAGCTCCGGCGAAGGCATTTTGCAGAACGCAGAAGAGCGTAAGCAGGTGCTTGAAGCGGTTATGGAAGAAGTGAAGGGCGAATTGACCATCATCGTGCATGTCGGAGCGAACTCGACCCGGGAAGCGGTGGAGCTTTCGAAACATGCGGAGAAGTTTGGCGCGGATATCATTTCGGCAGTTCCTTCGATTTATTACCGTCTGCCGGAGGCGGCGGTGGAAAAGCATTGGCAGCACATGATCGACAGCACGAACCTGCCATTCATTATTTATAACATTCCGCAAACGACGGGCTTTACGCTGAGCACGAGCCTGCTGGCCAAGCTGGCGAAACAGGATAAGGTCATCGGCGTGAAGATGTCCGGGGAGAGCACCTTCGAGCTGCAGCAGTACAAGGAAACCGGCGGCAGCCAGTTCCTCGTGTTCAACGGACCGGATGAGCAGTTCCTCGCGGGCCGCATCATGGGTGCCGACGGCGGCATCGGCGGAACATACGGCGTGATGCCGGAGCTGTTCGTGAAGCTGAACAGCCTGTTCATCGGCAATCACATCGAAGAAGCTCAGGCGCTGCAGACGCAGATCAACGGCATCATCAAAAAGCTGCTGGGCTATCCATCCCTGTACGGAGCCTGCAAATATATCCTTAGTCTCCGCGGCATCGAGACAGGCGCACCTCGTCTGCCGCTGCTGCCGGTCTGTCCGGAGCATCATGATTCCCTGGCCGAGCTGAACAAGGAGATTGAGGAAACAGTTGCTCATTACACGGGAGTATAGAGGAGGCAAGCAGCAATGATTGAACAAATTAAAGGCGGTCTCGTGGTATCATGCCAGGCTTTGGATCATGAGCCCCTGCACAGCTCGTTTATTATGTCGAAGCTGGCTTTGGCGGCCATGGAAGGCGGTGCAGTCGGCATCCGGGCTAACAGCAAGGCGGATATCATCGCGATCAAGCAGGAAGTATCCTTGCCTGTGATCGGTATCGTAAAGCGTGATTATCCGGATAGCGAAGTGTTCATTACAGCGACGAAAAAGGAAATCAGCGAGCTGCTGGAAAGCGGCTGTGAAATGATTGCGCTGGATTGCACGAAGCGCGATCGTCCGAACGAAGAAACAATCGCCGACCTAGTCGCCTACTGCCGGGAGCAAAATCCGGCCGTGGAGCTGATGGCTGATATCTCCACGGTGGAAGAAGCAATTATGGCGCAGGAGTTAGGCTTTGACTGCGTATCCACGACGCTGCATGGGTATACGCCGTACACGTCGACAACGAAGCTGTACGATAACGACTTTGAATTTCTGAAGTCGGTTCTCCGCGAAGTGGACATTCCCGTTATTGCCGAAGGCAATGTCATCACGCCGGAAATGTACAGCTGCTGCCTGGAGCTTGGAGCTTATTCAGCCGTTGTTGGCGGTGCCATTACGAGACCGAAGGAAATAACAGCAAGATTTGTGCAGGCTGCGGTGAAATAGAGATCGGAATGATAAACGATCGGAGTCGGATATCCATCAGAATGTACCTATGGGCGGGTTAATCGGACACACGGTTCATAAAAAAGCCGCTGACACAGGTGATGTGTCAGTGGCTTTTTTTTACAATACGTTCTGCTCCAAAGCCTCCACATATTCCTTCGCTTCCTTGAGGCCCATAGGACGGGCTTCCCGGAGTTCCTTGATGGCTTTTATCTTTTGACCGGATCGCGAAGCAGGCTGAGGAGTCTTTCGTCAAGATCTGAAGAAACGGGGGCTTCCTGCTTTTCAGAGAGAGTGGGGTAAGTTACTGCGGAGGAGGGAACGGCCTGTGAACCCGCCCGGTTCCGCATCCACTCCAGATCGGCTTTGATGGTATTCATCTGGCTTTGCAAGCTAATGACTTTGATAAAAAGACAAAGGGAAATGACAATGGCAATAACCGCTAGAATTCCGCTTGTTTCCAAGAAGAATCAACCCCTTTTTTCGATAAATTTATGCCGCTAACGAAATAATAACGCCGATGCAGAGCCACCTAATATCATAGCATAACCATCTTACTAGATAACCTCAGCCTGCGGTTCATACGCAAATTGTTCCAGTTGCAGGCGTTCCGCAGCCGTCCGGGTATACAACCCACCTGGAACCTGTGTTTATGCAGCATATCAGCCGCCATCAAGGGCAGGAGCTGGCCGTCGTCACGTCCGCGGGAAGAGTGAAGGGAATCCTGGCAGGCGTAGCAGTGGATCATATTCAAATTAATTTGCAGGTTTTTCGGTAGTTTACTTTATTGCTGCTGAAGATTGCTGAATCATCGATATCAAATGCTGAGCTGCCGCGGATAAATGGTGGCCTTTGAGCCAGATCAAAGCGGTTGCCGCAGACAGATGCGTGTCCTTTATTTTGTATGCGCTCATGGCATTGTCCGGCATCTGGGCGATGACGGTTTCGGGCACGATGGCACCTCCGAAGCCGGAAGAAACAAGCCGGAGCAGAAGAGGGATGTCCGAGCACTCGGCTACGATATTCGGCTTGATATGCCGGGCAGAGAAAGCCATCAGAATGGTGTAATGCACTCCTAAACCTTCCGTGCTGGGGAGCAAAAGAGGCTGATCCTCTAGATCGGACAAGGTCACCTCGTTACTGGCTGCCGCTAGCGATTTGGAAGTGACGAAATAAAAGGGCTCGGCATGTAAATGAAGGACGGAAAAGTCGTCCAGCTCCAGCGGCAGACGGATGATGGCGAGTTCCAGCACCCGGTTCTTCACAAGTTCGCACAGCCTTGAGGATTCATTTTGCTGGATTTTATAGGTGACATGCGGGTATCTTGCTTTGAACTGGTGCAGAAGTCCCGGCAATTCAACGGAGGAAAGAGTATTGATCCCGATTTTCAAGGTTCCTTTCACGCCATTGCCGACCTCTTTGACTTCCGTTACTGCTTCATCCATCAGCTGCGTCATTTGCAAGGCATACCGGTATAACGATTTGCCGGATTCAGTCACTTCCAGATGCTTACCGCTTCGTTCCACCAGTATCGTTCCAAGCTCGTCCTCCATGGCTTTCAGCTGCTGGCTTAACGGCGGTTGGGACATATGAAGCCTTTGGGCTGCGGCGGAGATCTTCCGTTCCTCGACGATCGCGATAAAATACCGCAGTTGTCTGATATCCATGAATTTATCGCCTCCTTATATATGTAAAACATTAATGAAAGAAATATTATTAATATTTTTCATATAATTACTCCCATGTTAGCATATTTGGTACAGAGTCTTAAAGGCTCAATCACCTTTAGATCCATGATAACGAACGGAGGTACGGAGGATGCAGGATGCGCATTACTGGTTAACTCATGTCCGATTGGAAACAGGCTACCTCCTCAATCAGGGGACAGTAGCGGGAACGCAAACCAGCTTGTTTCACGTCAGAGTGGAAAATGGAAAAATTGCAGAGGTTGTCAGTGTCGACACCGTTCTGGAGGACATGCTCCCCAAACGGGATATGCAAGGTTATCTCATGCTTCCTTCGTTCCGAGACATGCATATCCATCTGGATAAAACCTATTATGGCGGGCCATGGAAGGCTCCGACCATCCCCGCGAATGGCATTTTCACAAGGCTTGAAGAGGAAAGGGAATTGCTGCCAAAGCTGCTTCCCGTGGCGCGGGAGCGTGCAGGCAAGCTGATCGAGCTGCTGAATAGAGCCGGAACGACACGGATTCGCAGCCACTGCAACATTGATCCGGTTATCGGACTACGCAATTTGGAGGCGTTGCTGCTTGCGGCGGAAGATCACCGAGGCAAGGCATCGATTGAAATCGTGGCGTTCCCGCAGCATGGACTTCTGCAGAACGGAGTTGTGCCCATGATGCGGGAAGCTTTGAACAGCGGCGCATCGCTGGTTGGCGGCGTGGATCCGGCGACGGTAGACGGCGACATCGAAAGATCCCTGCACACGATCATGGAGCTGGCAGTAGAGGCGGATGCCCCCATCGATTTGCATTTGCATGACGGCGGTCATTTAGGCATGTTTACATTTAAGCGGCTGGCGGATTTGACGGAAGAAGCCGGTTGGCAGGGAAGAGTGACCTTGAGCCACGCGCTGGCGCTCGCGGATGTGATGCCGGCTGAAGCGGCGCAAATGGCTGACCGGCTGGCGAGTCTTGGCATATCGGTCGCTTCTTCGGTGCCGTTAGGCCGGACGATCCCCATACCGCTGCTGCGTTCCCGGGGTGTGCAGGTATCACTTGGAGATGACAGTATTACGGACCATTGGTCGCCGTTCGGAAAAGGAGACATGCTCGAAAAGGCGGGGACTCTAGCGGAGCGTTTTCATCTCGCGGACGAACGGGCTTTGGGAGAAGCCCTCGGATTTATCACAGGAGGAATTACGCCGCTCGATCCCGATGGGAATCAGGTCTGGCCGCGTCCGGGGGATGAAGCATGCATGGTTATGGTTGAGGCAAGCTGCTCGGCGGAGGCCGTGGCGAGAAGATCGAGACGTAAGGCAGTCATCCACAATGGAAATATCGTTTGGGAAGAATCAAAGATAAATGATGAGTGCGAAAGGATGAAGAAAGATGCATAACGCGTATTGGCTAATCAATGCACGCCTGGAAACAGGTTACGAGCTCAGCGATGATGTAATTATCGGGACACGGACGGAAGTATGTCATGTGCTGATTCAGGACGGCAAATTTGCGAAAATCATTCCGGCCGATCAGTCTATCGAAGATTCACTGCCGCATAAGAATGCGGAATTCCGTCTGGTACTCCCTCCGTTTGTGGAAAAGCACTGCCACTTGGATAAAACACTTCTTGGCAGCAGGTGGAGAGCTGTTACGCCTGTAGATTCCATTTTCGGACGTCTTGATGAGGAAATGAATTTCGATCCGTCCCGTGCCCTTTCCATACGGGATAGTGCTGTGAATTACTTGGAGGCAGCCTTACAATCAGGAGCTACGCATATCCGTACGCATGTGGACATCTTTCCGGAAGTGGGGCTGAAGCATCTGGAAGAGGTACAGGAAGCCCTGCGAATGTATGAGAGCAAGCTGTCCTATGAGATCGTGGCTTTTCCGCAGCAGGGACTGCTGCGCTCCGGATCGGAACAGCTGATAAGAGAGGCAGTACGTCGTGGCGCCTCCATGGTTGGGGGTGTGGATCCGGCTACAGTGGATGGAGATATGGAACAATCCTTGCAGACAATGGTGAGGATCGCCGCCGAGGAAAATGCGGGCATCGATCTGCATCTGCATGATCCGGATCGACTGGGCATCTTCACGATCAAGCGGCTGGCAGAGCTGACCGTCGAAGCAGGGCTGCAGGGCAGGGTGGCTGTCAGCCATGCATTCAGCCTGGGGGATGTCCCTGCGCAGCAGGCGGTGGAAATGGCAGAGCTGCTGGCGGAAGCCGGCATAACGATTATTACGAGCGTTCCGATGGGACGGAAATTTCCGCCCGTACGGCTGCTGCATAACCATGGCGTATCCGTCGCAGTAGGATGCGATAACGTATACGATATCTGGTCTCCGTTTGGCAACGGGGATATTCTGGAGCGTGCGGGTCGCCTTGCCGAAATTTCGCATTGGGTGGATGAGCGCTCCTTGGGCCAGACGCTCGGGTATATTTCTGACGGCCGGACTCCGCTCGATCAAGCCGGCATTCAGGTTTGGCCGAAGGTCGGAGACGCGGCAAGCCTGGTGCTGGTCGAGGCTTCCTGTTCGGCAGAAGCCGTGGCGAGACGAGCGAAAAGAACCGCAACCTTGTATGAGGGGAATGTGGTTGCAGGCTCGTTGACTGACATATCGGCTGAGTAACACATTTTTATCGAAGACGAAGAAAGCCGCAGGACACAAGATGTGTCAGCGGCTTTTTTTATATTCAATCCTCCGACCCGGAGAGACTCATGCCGACTTTATGCAGCAGATTCAGCAATTGTTCTTCTTCTTCTTCGCTTAGATACATCGCGAGTCTCTTATTGGCATCGTCCAGAATGGAGCTCAACACGGGCGCAAATGCCTTGGCTTTGGATGTTGGATACAGCAGGAGGGAGCGTCGGTCCTGCGGATCGGGAATACGCTCGATATAACCCTGCTGCTCCAGCTGCTTGACGGATCTGGCAGTGGTCGCTTTATCGAATTTCAGCTTCTGCGTGAGCTGATCCTGATTGATTCCAGGAGCGAAGAGTACGGTCTTCAAAAAGCTGTGCTGTCCGCCGCTGCCGATCCCGTATGGCGCAAACTCTTTGGCGAGGATTTTTTGATGGGTTCGGTGAATATATGACATTAATTTGCCGATAGGTTCCTTTTTCACGAGGGGCACCTCTTTTGGGTTAAGTAGTCACGGGAACAGGTAATGTAAGGATAGTCCGTGATGATATCGGGTAAAAAACAGATATAAAAATATTTTATCTCAATACTGTTGCGCGTGCAACTAATTTCGGTTACACTGGTTACGATCATTTAGTTGCGCCTGCAACTAATACTACTTCGAAGATCAGGAGGTTGTTATGAGCTCGACTTTTGCATCTTATCAGGAAGACGCGGTCATTCAGAAGAAGCGCTGGCTGATTCTTGTTGTTCTTAATTTATTTACGTTCATGTCCACACTGGATGGCAGTATCGTCAACATCGCGCTGCCGGTGCTGTCCAAGCAGCTCGGGCTGCCGATCGCGCAGATCGAATGGGTTACGACCGGTTATCTGATGGCGATTTGCACGGTCATCCTGTTTTTCGGAAAGCTGGGGGATATGATCGGGAAAATCCGGATTTTCCGATGGGGCACTTATATATTCATCCTTGGTTCGCTGCTGTGCGGATTCAGTAGCTCCCTGCAGTTTCTGATTATCGCCCGGATCATCCAGGCGCTTGGAGCTTCCATGACGATGGCGAACAGCCAGGGCATCATTACGGATATTTTCCCCGCCAAGGAACGCGGTAAGGCACTTGGACTTATCGGTACGTTTGTTTCACTCGGAAGCATTGCCGGACCAAGCGTGGGCGGTATTATCATTTCCTCGCTGGGTTGGGAATATATATTTTGGGTCAACGTGCCGATTGGACTGATTGCCGTCTTCATCGGTTGGAAGGTGCTCCCGGCGGATCTGGTCAAAGTCAAAGCGAAGGTGGATGCGCCCGGCAGCCTGTTGTTCGCCGTATTCATCGTCGCTTTATTCGCGGGTCTGCTGCTGGGACAGCAGGCAGGCTACGGAAATCTCTGGATCATTCTGTCGCTGGTGTTGGCCGCCGCGGCGTTTATCCTGTTCCTCCGCATTGAGTTGAAGCGCGATCAGCCGCTGCTGGAGTTGTCGCTTTTCAAAAATCCGCTGTTCTCGGTGAGCATTTTATGTGGTTTCCTCGTCTTTTCGGCGAACTTTTGCTTTAATATTATCGCGCCGTTCTACGCTCAGAACATGCTGAACCTGTCTCCGTTTTCGGCAGGATTCCTGCTGATGCTGTTTCCGATCTGCATGGTCGTTGTCGCGCCGATCAGTGGCGCCCTTTCCGACAAGTTGGGCTCCGAACCTCTGACCTTTGCCGGGCTTATCGTCATGGTCATCGCGCAGTTCGGCTTAGCCGCGCTTCATGACGGCAGCTCGCTCTGGATCGTGGGGATATGGATCGCTATGCTCGGCATCGGCAGCGGCCTGTTCCAATCCCCGAACAATTCCCTGGTGATGTCGCAGGTTCCGCGCACCCAGCTGGGCTCGGCGGGCAGCGTCAATTCGCTGGTCCGCAACGTGGGAATGGTCGTCGGGATTACGATCGCAACTACGACGCTGTTTCATGTCATGAGCAGCAAAGCCGGACACCGGGTGACCGGGCTTGTGCCGGACCGTCCGGACATTTTTCTGAGCGGCATGCACACCGTATTCACGGTATCCTCCTGCATCTGTCTGGCGGCTGCGCTGCTGACGGGATGGCGGATGTACCATGCCTATTCGGTGCGGCGCAAGCAAGCGCCTTCCAAAGGCTAACCTCCAGAGCGATCCGGTTTGGACAATTCCGACCAAATAGGTATACAATAAAGGAATGAAAGCTGCAGAGGGGAGAGTTTGCCGCATGAATTCCATTCACATGGATCCGTTCATACGATCCGAGCGCGAAGCGGACATCGCCGTCCGTTCCGACCGGCTAGCCATGACGTTCGCGGAGCGTGCCGCCGAGCATGACCGCGACGGATCGTTTCCTTTTGAAAATTTCGACGACCTGCGGGAAGCGGGATATTTGAAGCTGACCGTTCCGGCCGGCTTCGGGGGTGAAGAAGCCTCGCTCTACGAAATGCTGCTTGCGCAGGAGCGGCTTGCCAAGGGAGACGGCTCAACGGCGCTGGCAGTCGGCTGGCATGTGAGTCAGATGCTGCAGCTGCGCATCAAGCAGTCGTGGCCACCCAAGCTGTACGAGGAATTTTGCAGGCGGGCTGTGGACGAAGGGGCGATGATCAACCAGTTCGCAAGCGAGCCTTCGACCGGAAGTCCGAGCCGAGGCGGGCGTCCGCAGACGACCGCGGTCAGAACAGAGGGCGGCTACCTGCTCTCCGGACGTAAAACCTTCAGCTCGCTGCTTCCGGTCCTGGACCAGTTTACCGTTACCGCTTATGTAGAGGACGAGGAGAAGATTGGTACCTTTTACGTGCGCAGGGGACCCGGCATAAGCATGGAAGAGACATGGAACACGATGGGTATGCGGGCGACTGGAAGCCACGACCTGCTGCTTGCGGACGTGTTCGTGCCGGAAGAGGAGCGCCTCGACCAATGGGAAGGGAATGACGGATCCGCTCTCGGAACCAGCAAGTCGGACCATGGCGGCGCACTGCTGCATATTCCGGCCTGCTACCTCGGCATCGCGTGGGCTGCGCGCGACTTCGCGGTGAGGTTCGCCGCGGAGTACCGCCCGAGCAGCCTGCCGGGACCGATTGCCGATCTGCCGCATATCCGGCATAAAATTGGCGAGATGGAATCAGAGAGGATCACGGCGCGTACGCTGCTGTACAGCGTGGCCGACCGCTGGGACCGACTGCCCGATGCGCGCCCGTCGATGAAACCGGAGCTGGGGCTCGCCAAAACGGTGGCGACGAACGCGGCGCTGCGCATCGTCGATCTCGCTATGCGGATCGTGGGCGGATCGAGCCTGTCGCGCACCCTGCCGCTGGAGCGGATGTACCGCGACGTCCGCGCAGGGCTGCATAACCCGCCGATGGAGGACGCGGTCGGCGCGATGCTGGCGCAGCGGGCGATCGGGGAAGCGGCGGACATTTAAGAGCAAATAAAGAGAGAAAACACCGGATGCTTGTTCCGGTGTTTTTTTGTTTAATAGCATCCTCCAAGAATCCATTCACAGAATCCGGCCTTCATGATACGATATACATTCCTCGGCTAAGTCCGAATACGGATGAGTAATATTTGAGATTTTGACGGAAAGGGTAAGGTTTTACGGATATGCTTGCTGCAATCATACATGGAATCCTGCTTGCGCTCGGCCTGATTTTGCCTCTCGGCGCGCAAAATGTGTTTATGTTTAATCAAGGGGCTTCACAGCCCAAATTCAAGGGGGCCATCCCGGCCATTATTACGGCGGCCTGCTGCGATACGCTGTTGATCCTGCTTGCAGTGCTGGGCGTGTCTGTCGTGGTGTTCACGATTCCCGCGCTGCAAACGACGATTTTCATCATCGGTCTGGCCTTTTTACTGTATATGGGCTGGTCTATCCGGAAGAGCAAGCCGGCCAAGCTGGACCGGCGCGAGGCGTCGCTGACCGCGAAGAAGCAAATCCTGTTCGCCATGTCGGTGTCACTTCTGAACCCGCATGCGATTTTGGATACCATCGGCATCATCGGCACGAGCTCGCTCGGCTATGCGGGGATGGACAAGCTGGCATTTACGGTCTCCACGATGGCCGTCTCCTGGATTTGGTTCTTCGCATTGGCCCTTGCCGGCAAAAAAGTCGGAGACGCGGATCGCGGCGGCAAGGTGCTGGGAATGATCAACAAGCTGTCCGCCTTGGTCATTTGGGGTGTGGCCGTCTATATAGCGCTGAAACTGTTTCATTTGGCTTTAAACTAACCGGATGAGGAGGGATCGATCCGATGAGCGATCCGAGAAAACAGCTGCTGCTGAATCTGTTCGTCTGCTCGCCGATCCTTGCCCTGACATGGGCGCTCGCTGCAACGCGGATGGAGAATGATTCCCTCACGGACATGGGGCCTTTCATTCCCGCCGTGCTTGTCTTTCTCGTGTTGTTTCCTTACTATATCTGCTTAAGTCTGCTGCATTACGGATCCGGGCGGTTATTTCGCAGCACCGCCGTTTTTGTGGCGGTCATGAATGCGGCCGGACTCCTGGTGGCGGGGATCGCCGGCATGTTCGTCGAAAACGGATTTTGTCCGCTGTATTCCGGCGTTTTCCTGCTTTCCGCGGTCACGCTGTCCGGTTCCTTGCGCAGGTCCGGCGGATGATCATATTCGATCTATGTTCATATTTTATAAGTTAAACGGTCTGATGATCACATCAGGCCGTTTTTTTGCGTCCGGCTATAACCGTATTTACGCCCGGGGGTTTATTTCAACTTGGTCAACATTACGCCGCCGATGATCACCGCAAGCCCCAGCCATGTTTTCCAGGACGGAATTTCCTTCAGGAACAAGAAGCCCATCGCGACGGAGATGAAGATTTCCAGGCATTTGGCGGCGACCAGTATGAAGCTCAGCTGGCCCGACGCTTTGAAGCCGAAACGGATGCCGTAGCCGATGCATAAGTTTGCGGCCAGCATGAGCGGCAGCATCAGCAGCTGGAACTTGAACGTGGACCACAATTGGGGGTCGATATGCTTGCTTTGGTAGGAGAACACGGTATTGACGATCGACAGGCCGCCGATCAGCAGCGAAACGCAGTATACATAGAACATGGCAGCCTCCCGCAAAAGAATCGGTACGTGCATTAATGTTTCGCAAGGCCAACAATTTTATACCGAGTAAAAATAAGGCAAGCGCTCAGTGTCTGCTCCAGAAAAGGGCTTGGCGAACCGTTTGGCCTGCCGCTTGGGTATTTTTGTATATTCTTTTTTTTACATATGTTTATAGTGACTTAACAGAGCGATAATCTTGTGTTTACAAAAGTTAATATAATTAACAATGTCGGCTGAGTGTGCGTGCGGATTCAGTTGGTACATCGAAGAGGAGCTCAAGAAAGAGGGATGTTTATTGGTGAATCATTAGCGGGAACCCGGTTGTGTCAAGGCGGACATCATTCGTAGGATGCTTTCTGAAGAAAAAACCGGAAATACGACATTATGAATAGGAGCAATGCTCAAATGTTTAAGCGGATGAGTAAGTACAGGAAGTGGGTCAGCGCTGCATTGATCGTGTTGATTATGGCCGCATCGGTCATGCCGGGCAGCCTGGAGGTCAAGGCAGATGGCGGGGCCCCGGAAGTCGTTGCGGGCTGGACATTCTCGGCAGCGAATCTGGACACTGCGAATAGCGGCAATAAAGCGAAGCTGATTCTAAGCGGCGGAAGAACGCCTACCTATTCTTCAACAGGCAACACGATTTATAAAGACAACTGGGCTTCCGGAGAGTATTGGCAGTCACAACTGAGCACGTTAGGATATTACGGATTGACCCTTTCCTTCAAACAATATGGAACGGCAACAGGTCCAAGGGATTTTAAAATCCAGTATAGCCTCAACGGTACTGATTTTACGGATGCTTCCGAAACCTATGCGCTAACCACAACCATCGCGCAAAAGGACTTTTCCTTACCTGCAGTCGTAGACAATCAGGATACCGTATATATTCGATGGTTGAATTCGACGAACGTTTCGATCAATGGGGGAACCACGGCGCCGGCGAATGGTAACAGCCGAATATCGGACGTTGCCGTCAAAGGGTTGTCTCAACCTCCCGGGCCAGTCAGCGTAACGGGCGTATCGCTTGATCCAAGCGTTCTTCCGATCTCCGTCGGCGGAAAAGCAGCATTGACCGCTGCCGTCAAGCCGTCGAACGCGACGGAACGGTCCGTGACCTGGGCGTCGAGCAATGCAGCGGCAGCGACCGTGGATAACGGCGTTGTGACCGGAGTAGGCGCTGGACAAGCGACGATAACTGTAACGACGGTTGATGGGGATTTTCAAGCATCGGCGGAAGTAAATGTTACGGATGGACCGGTTCAGGTCACAGGCGTGACGCTGGATAAAAGCAGCTCAAATTTGACGGTTGGAGGATCCGACCCGTTAACCGCAAAAGTTCAACCGGCGACGGCGGCTAATCAGCAGGTGATTTGGGCTTCAGACAATGAGACGGTTGCGGCCGTGGATGCTCAAGGAAAAGTGACGGCCAAGGGGCCGGGAACTGCAGCGATTACAGTTACCACCGTCGATGGAGGCTTCACGGCGACGGCTTCGGTCAACGTGACACAAGCCAAAACCGCGGATCCGGCTGCTTCCAAAATGACAGCGACCAGCCTGACGAACGTGGTGGGGACCATCGGTGCCGTAGCGGGCAATTCGGCGGTTACATTGTATTTTACGGATAACACCATCGCAGGATCGACAACGGCTGCCGCGGACGGATCGTTTAATCTGACGTTCAGCAATCCATCCTCGCAAGCCTCTTTTTATGTTACCGCCCAAGAGAATGGAAAAATCATCAGCAACAAGATCCCGGTCAGCTTCTCGGCAAGCATGTATAAACCGGGGGACGTCGTTATCAGCCAGATGTACGTCAATGGCGGTAACGGCGGAGCATTCTACAATACCAAGTTTTTTGAATTGTACAATACGACGGATCAGGATATTAACTTCAACAACCAGTGGAGCATCAACTACTCTTCCTCGGCCGCAACCAGTTTTACGGCTGGCACCAAGCTGACGGGAACGATCAAAGCCCATGGATACTATCTGGTTGCAGGCAGTAAAGCTACCACCGGCAAGGATCTTCCGGTTACTGCTGACATGACGACAACGATCAACCCCAGCGCATCGACGGGGGGAATCCTCTGGATTGCGAATTCGGTCTCGGCCTTAAGCGGCCAGGATGATCCAAAGGCAATCGATATCGTGACGTACGGCAACGGAACGAATACCAATTTCACGCTTAAAACCGACCATTGGGGTACGCCGTTCTATCACTCCAGCATTGGAGGCGGAACAATACTTCGCAAAACCGATGCCGGTTCCGATCCTAAAGGTGCATTCGGGTCAGGCAACGGATTCTTTTCCAAAAACCCATCGAATGACTTTGTTTTAAACGCGCCGGGCAGCACCAGCAATCCGGAAGAGGTTTTCGTAAGAAATTCGAAATACATGACCTCACCCGACGCGGCCAAAATCCGCTTTTCGAACACAGGCGGAAATGGAACGTTCACAGGCTCCGCGGGATCCGTGCCGGATTCATCCAAAGTAAGCGCATATGTGCTGAATAGCGGAAAGCTTACGAGTGCAGCTCAGATCGATGCGGGTGCCGACGGATCTTCTTCGCTGAGCTTCGCGAATGCAGGCTTGAATCAGACGGTTTATGTCACGCATCAGGATATAGCTCAACCGGTTCTGAAAGAAAGCGCCTATGCACGCATTGACGCGGCAGGCAACCCGGGAACTGTCGTTCCGATCGGGGATCTTCGCCAGAACGACGACAAAGGCTTCCTGCTGAACGCCGGATATGCCGCGACCCTCGAAGGGATCGTGACATCCGACAACAACGCATTGGGAGCTGAAAAAACGAACTTTTACATCCAGGATACCACGGGTGGCATCCAAGTCATCGGCAGACAAAATCCTTCCTTCCCCGTATCGGTGGGCAGCAAGGTGAAGGTGGCGGGCAAGCTGGTATCTTCAGCGGGTGCCGCGCAGTTCATTGCAGCCGCGATCACGGATGAGGGCATGGATGCAGTGCCAAGCGCCACCGTCCACAAACTTGACGATTTGAGCGCTTATGCCAAGGCGGAGCCGCTGGAAGGGACATTGGTTTCGATCCGAGGCAAAGTGACCAATATCCCGTCGGAAGGTCCCGACTATAACGTTACGGTTACCGACGATAAGGGAAATACCGCTGTCGTTAAAGTACTGAAAACGTCCGGCATCGACATCAACACCGCTCTTGCCCTGGGCGATACGTACAATTTCACAGGCATCGTGAGTCAATCGAAATTGATTTCGCCCTATACCAGCGGGTATTTTATTCTGCCAAGGAATGCTTCCGACATCAAAGGGGATCTGCAGTTTACTCACATTCCTTTGACCAAGGCATATACCGGTCTCGACGTTTCGGTCAAGGCGATGGCCAAATACGCGGACTCGGTAACTCTTTATTATAAAAATGAAGGGGAATCCGCGTTCCAGTCCATCCCGATGGAATCGGCAGACAAAATCAATTACAATGCCCAAATTGCCAAAGACAACGTGAAGGCATCCAAAATTTATTATTACATCGTGGCTCAAAGCGTGGGTCAGACGTCTAAAACCTCTGGAGATGCCGATCATCCGAACGGGGTTGATATCGTCGAGGATAAGGATGGTCCGGCTTATGCCAACGAGCAGCCTGCCCGGATGGACAGCATCGAATCGTACCATCCGGTGGTATCCGTAGATCTGGATGATCCGAACGGAGTCGATGTAGCTTCGCTCAGCATTTCCATCGACGGCAACGACTTCACGGCCAAAGCGGCAAAGTCGGAAACCCAGATCAAGCTTGTGCTGACGAGCGAAGATGATTTGAAGGTCGGCGAGCACGCGGTAACGGTAAACGCTAAAGATAAGCTGGGCAACCCGTCGACCACGTCGTGGACGTTCCAGATTGTTCAGCGTTTCACCGGCGGAAACCATTATCGCGGCACGACGCATAACCATACGCAAATATCCCATGATGCCAAAGGTTCTCCGGAAATGGCATTGCAGGCGGCACAGGCGCATGGATACGACTATTTCGCGTTCTCCGATCATTCGCATGATATCGACTCCAGTCTCGCAGGCTCCGATTCGGTGGACCATAACGGCATGCCGGAGCGCACCGGCGGCGCGGATTGGCAGCTTACGAAAGACTTGGCCAATAAATATACGAAAGATGGGAATTTCGTCGTATTCCCGGCGTTCGAAATGACATCGACGACGTGGGGACATTCCAACGTGTTCGGAACGACCAACTTCATCGACCGGATCCAAAACGGCGGGAAATACCAAAATCTGCAAAACTATTATGCCTGGACGCTGACCTACGACAACATCGTAGCCCAATTCAACCATCCGGCCATGTCCGCGAACGCATTCGACAATTTTATCCCTTACGATAAAAACGTGGACAGGCTGTTTACGATGCTTGAAGTCGGCAACGGCTCCGGCAACTACTCTTACGTCAACGCCGAAAACAAGTTTTTCAGCGCACTGGACTTGGGATGGCATGTGGCTCCGACTTACGGGGAGGACAACCATGACGCCACTTGGGGACAAACGAAAAAACGCACGGTCATCGTCGCGAAGGATCTTTCCCAGGAATCCCTTCTGGACGCGATGCGCAAGATGCACGTTTACTTCAGCGAGGATCCAAACTTTTCGCTGGACGTACTCGCGAACGGATATTACATGGGAGCTACAGTAGACTCCAAAAATCTCCAGTTCGATATTACGGGCAACGATCCGGTATCGGAAAGCTCTTCCGATCCCAAGTACAGCTTCATCAAGACGCCTTCCAACGACAACATCGCGAAGGTAGAACTGGTGACGAACGGAGGACGGGTCATCGATAGCTTTACGCCGACGGATGACTCGACTTCCTTCAGCTGGAAACCGACGGTCAATGTGGTGGGCGGCCAGCAGTGGTTCGTCGTCCGAGTCACTCAAAAGGACGGAGACCGCACCTATTCGTCGCCGATCTGGTCTCCAGCCGATCCACTGTCCGTCAAAGTCAACGATCTTTCGATCACGGAAGGGGCAGCCATTGCAGGCATTCCGGCGACGCTGAAAGCGGGAATCTCCAATTTGGGCACGATCGCGCTGACGAACCTGACCGCTCATTTTTATTACGACAGCATCGACTCGGGTCATTGGATTGGAGATGCGGCCATTCCTTCGCTCACGTCCAACCAAAACGTGAATGCGAGCGTGGTGTGGGCGAATCCGGTGTCA
The DNA here is from genome assembly GCF_004916975.1 of Paenibacillus dokdonensis. Classification (GTDB taxonomy): domain Bacteria; phylum Bacillota; class Bacilli; order Paenibacillales; family Paenibacillaceae; genus Paenibacillus_AQ; species Paenibacillus_AQ dokdonensis. Next base: position 895,735 of record NZ_STGQ01000001.1, read on the forward strand.
GGCAGCCATAAGCTGATCGTCGTGCTTGCGGCCGGTGACGGCAATGATCTCGGCGATAACCAGTACCAGCAGACGATCGACGTCAAGGCTCCGCTGGGCATTAAAGTGATGATCGATGCCACGCACAACAATGAAAACACGACAAGCGACACGGGCACGTACGCCAACAACTTGACGGATCTCACCTTGAAGCTGAAGCAGCAGGGTTATACCGTGGTGGAAAATAAAACCACGCTGACGGATCAGATCTTGAAAGATACCGGCGTGTTGATGGTGACGCATCCGAGCAGCGCTTACTCGGCAAGCGAAGTTGCCGTTTTGAAAAACTTTGTGAACAGCGGCGGTTCCTTGCTGCTGACGGATAAGAGCAATTTCGGCGGTACGCCGCAAAATTTGAACAGCCTCTTGTCTGGGGTCGGTTCAACGATCCTGATTAATAATGACGGCGTATTTGACGAGACGGCGGCCGGAAACTTCTGGTCGACTCCGCTCAATTCCAATTTCTCGGTAAGGCTTCATTTATCGCCGGTCAGCAACGGATTGACGGATTTCGTATCGCTGCTTGACTATTACAGCGGTCCAAGCCTTGCGGGCAATGACGGTTCAGGCAACAAAGTTCCGCTTGCCAACAGCAGTACGGTGACGATCCTGGCCACCGGGAACGAAACGACGTTCCAGGATTCGCCGCAAGTGAAGGCGGATACGGTAAAATACAACGTTTATACGTCGAACGGCAAAACCGGGCCGGCCCTGACGAATGTAACAGGCGGAACTGCCATTCCACTCGTGGCATCGGAACAAATCGGAAAGGGCCGAATCTTCGTTGCGGGCATGAATATATTCAATGATAAGCAAATGACCCAGAACGACGGGCCAACCAATAATGTTCCGTTCGGATTGAAGATCGTCAATTGGCTTGCGAATCGCGAAACGAAAATCACGCCGATTCAAGATGTTCGCCAGCTTCCAGAAGGTACGGACGTTGTCGTGCAGGGCAAAGTGACGACAACCGCATTCTACGATTCCGCATATATCCAAGACGATACGGGCGGCATGGTAGCCTTTGGCGAGGTTCCGGAAGGACAGCTTCAGCTTGGCGATACAGTACGGGTTTATGGACGTATCGGTTCTTTCGAGAACGACAAGGAACTCATATTCGACAGATTCGACAACAGCATCGTGAAGATTGATTCCGGTCCTCCGGTCGAACCGAAACGGGTCAGCACAGCCGAATCGGTATCGGAGGCCAACCAGGGGCAATTGGTACAGGTAAAAGGGAAAGTAAAAGCGATCCCGGATGAAAGCACCTATATCGTCGATGACGGCTCCGGTGAAGTGACGGTTTTCGTGGATGGATACATCGCCAACAAAACGGGCGCTCAAGCGAACATTAAAGTCGGCGACACGCTGCAGGCAACCGGCCTAAGCGGCAAATATTCCAAGGGCGACCGCATCCGTGTTCGCGACACGAAAGAATTGATCGTGGTTGACGGTACGGAGACGCCGGTAACTGGCGTGACGCTGGACAAACCGGAGCTGAGTCTGAAGGTAGGCGAAAGCAGTCAGCTGACGGCGACAGTTGCCCCGGATACGGCGGCGAATAAAGCCGTAACATGGACGACGAGCGACGGCAATGCAGCTTCGGTGGACGCGGCCGGCAAAGTAACGGCCATCGCCGAAGGAACGTCGACGATCACGGTCACGACGGAGGATGGCGGATTTACCGCGACCAGCACCGTAACCGTGATGAAAGACGATACGAGCGGTGGCGACGATACGGCAGTAACGGGCGTATCGTTGGACAAACCTGCGCTGAGTCTCAAAGTGGGAGATACAAGCCAACTGAAGGCGACGGTTGCTCCGGATACGGCGGCGAATAAAGCCGTAACATGGACGACGAGCGATGGCAATGTAGCTTCGATCGACGCGGCCGGTAACGTAACGGCCATCGCCGAAGGAACGGCGACGATCACGGTCACGACGGAGGATGGCGGATTTACCGCGACCAGCATCGTCACCGTGACGAAAGACGATTCTACCGGTGGCGACGATACGGCAGTAACGGGCGTAACGTTGGACAAACCTGCGCTGAGTCTCAAAGTGGGAGATACAAGCCAATTGACGGCGACGGTTGCTCCGGATACGGCGGCGAATAAAGCCGTAACATGGACGACGAGCGACGGCAATGTAGCTTCGGTGGACGCGGTCGGCAAAGTAACAGCCATTGCCGAAGGAACGGCGACGATCACGGTCACGACGGAGGATGGCGGATTTACCGCGACCAGCACCGTTACCGTGACGAAAGACGATTCCAACGGTGGCGATCATACGCCGGTAACCGGCGTAACGCTGGACAAACCTGCACTGAGCCTCAAAGTGGGAGAAACGGATCAGCTGAAAGCGATCATCACCCCGGATAAGGCATTGTACAAAGCCGTAACATGGGCTTCGAGCGACAGCAACGTCGCTTCGGTCGATGCGGTCGGCAAGGTAACGGCCATTGCCGCAGGAACGGCGACGATTACGGTCACGACTGAGGATGGCGGCTTTCAAGCGACCAGTGTCGTAACAGTCACCAAGCAGAACTCTTCCGGAAACGGCGGCAACAATGACGGAAATAACGGAAATAACGGAAATAACGGAAATAATGGAAATGATGGTGGCGGCAACAACGGAAATAGCGGTAATACAGGAAGCAACGGCAATACAGGTAACGCAGGAAACACCGGAAACACCGGCAGCTCCAGTGTCACCATTCCTTCCGGAAGTCTTTCCGGCGGCTCGAACGGCATCACTGCCGTCGAAGTTCCCGCACATACGTCGGAATTGAACCTTCCAGGAAACACCGCAGATCTGATCAAGCAGAATGCGCTGCAAATCAATTCGGATCTGATTACGTTGACCATACCATCAGAGCTGCTCAGGCAGTTAACCGGCAAGTTGTCGGCAGAGGAACAGCAGGGCAGCAGTATATCGCTCAAGCTTATTCCTCTGAACGATGCCGATGCCAAGAATGTCGTCAACAATAGCAGCCAAGCAGCTCATGCGAACTTGAAGCTGAGCGGTAACATCTATGATTTGACGCTTTCGATCAAGTCGGCTGACGGCCAGTCCATTATTCTGTCCATCTTCGACAAGCCGATCACGATCAAGTTGAAGGTTGATGGGTCCATCAATCCGAAGCATGCGGGCATCTACTATATTGCCGACAACGGAAAGCTTGAATATGTTGGCGGAACGTACGCAGACGGCTATATGACCGCGCAAATCAGCCATTTCAGCAAATATGCCGTGTTTGAAGTGATGAAGGCATTTGCTGACGTTCCGGCCAGCCATTGGGCAGCCGAAGTCATTCAGGAACTGGTGGCCAAGCAGCTGGTGAATGGCACCAGCGACACGACCTTCGAGCCGGACCGAAAAGTTACGCGCGCTGAATTTGCGGCACTTCTCGTCCGGGCGCTGAAGCTTACCGACACAGGACCTGTGGCATTCACGGACGTCAAGGACGGCGATTGGTACGCCGAAGCGGTCTCCATGGCCGTGAAAGCAGGCATCATCCAGGGCAGAACCCCGATGTTCTTCGACGCCAATGCACAAATTACCCGCGAGGAAATGGTCACCATGCTGATGCGGGGATATGAGCACGCCTATGGCAAGCCAGCTTTGAAGGGTCAAGCGGTGTTCTCCGACGAGGCCAAGGTTTCGGCTTGGGCTTTGCCGTTCGTCAAATCGGCGACGGAGCTTAAGCTGGTGCAAGGACGATCGGCGGGCAAATTCGATCCGAAAGGCATCACGACACGGGCCGAATCGGCGCAAGTCATTTACAATGTATTGATTCAAACGACAAGATAGCAGAACATGATGGATTGCAGGATGCCCTTCTACAGAGGAGCGGCATCCTGTTCATTTTAGAGGAGGCAACTCATGCATAGGCATCAAAAGGCACTGCGAGTATCCCTGATGATTACAATAGCAATTGTTTTCGCGCTGGGTTCTTTTAACCGGCAAGCCGATGCTCACGCCTACAGCGCCAGCTACACCACCTTGGACATCTCGAAATCCCGTATTGAAATGACCTATTCACTTGATGAACTTTCCGTCATCGAACTGGTTGGCGGCGACATGGACCAAAACGGCATGCTGGACGAGCAGGAATTCGATGCCGTGAAGGAGCGGCTGCTTAAAGTACTCGAACAAGATATCGCGTTTAAAATAGACAACCAGCCCCAAGCTTGGTCGGATGTCGAAAGTTTGGTCATGGACCGTCAAGGAGACGCGACCAAAGCAATTCTGAAATTGAGGTTTCCTTCGGCGACTTCATCGCAGCCGATGTCCTTAACGGACCGTCTGTACGTCAACAACAAAGCGACGGCCAATTACGTTGATCTGGTGACGATCCATTACGGCAGCCAAAAAAGCACGGCGGCATTATCCGGAAGCAACCGGATGTGGGCCATGCAGCTGACGGATAACGAGTATGCGAATCTGAGCCAGGATGGCCAGACGGCGCAGCAAGACACCGCCAATGCCCCGGACGGAGAGAAGCCAGCGGTTGAGAATGCCGGCGACACTTCCCAAGCTTACACCGGCTGGCTTTCGTTTTTTACCTTGGGGATGAATCATATTTTATCTGGATATGATCATTTGCTCTTCTTGTTTTCCCTGCTGATTGCAAGGCAAACCTTCAAGCAGTATGCTGCGATGATTACTGCCTTTACGGTAGCCCACAGCATTACGCTGACTTTGACGGTGCTCGGCTTTATCAACGTGCCTGCCATCATTGTCGAACCTGCCATAGCACTCAGCATTTGCTTTGTGGCCATCGACAACATGATCCGCGAACGGGTCAGCTACCGCTGGGTGTTAACTTTTATTTTCGGCCTGATTCACGGCATGGGCTTTGCCGATATTCTGAAAGAGATGGACATCCCCCGCAGCGAGCTAGCCGTGGATCTGGTCAGCTTCAACCTGGGCATCGAAACCGTGCAGCTCATCATGATCGCCATTCTTTTGCCGCTCCTGGCGCTTTTGCATCGCTGGAAATATTCGAGACGCACGGTTTTGGGATGCTCCGCAGTCGCCTTCGCGCTGGGTGGAATTTGGCTGGTTCAGCGTCTGTTTTTTTCATAATCCATGAATGAAGAGGGAGAGGGAGTTTATCGATGCAAGAGACGGCACTGCGAAAAAAGACGTTGAAATCGAATAGCTATCTCGTCGCAGGAGCTTCCCTGGCTGCGATGATCGTGCTGTACTTGCTCTCTACGGAGGATCCGGGAACGCTGCTGCACCATTCCAAGCTGCAAATCTTCAAAATGATGTTTGTCAGTATCATCATTGAGGCCATGCCTTTTATTCTGATTGGCGTCGTCATTTCGGCCCTGTTGGAGGTATTCGTATCGGAACGGACAATCCAGCGGATGATTCCGAAACATCCGATCCTGGGGATCGTGGCGGCAAGCGTGATCGGCATCATCTTTCCGATCTGCGAATGCGGCATGGTGCCCGCCGTCCGACGTTTGATCCAGAAGGGAATGCCGCTTTACGTGGCTACGACGTTCATTGCGGTCGGACCGATCTTGAATCCGATTGTTTTCTGGTCGACGTACACGGCGTTTCGCAGCAGGCCAGATATCGCGTATTCCCGCATGGGATTGGCATTTATGACGGCACTCATCCTTGGTCTCATCGTTTACCGTTTCGTTGATCCGAATCAATTACGGCAGCAGGAAGCTATTTCGGGACAAGCTTCTTCCCATGCGGCACCTTCGCCGGTCGATAAATCCGCTGTTGCTCCTCCGCTTGGCCAGCGGCTGCTGGAAGTGATGAACCACGCGGTCGGCGAATTTTTCGAAATGGGCAAATATTTGATGTTTGGAGCGTTATTGGTCGGCGTGCTTCTTGCTTTTGTCGGCAAGGAAAGCTTGGTGGAATGGGGACAAGGTCCAGTCAGCGCAAATGTACTGATGATGGGACTCGGATTTCTGCTTTCGCTATGCTCCACATCCGATGCTTTTGTGGCGCAGTCCTTTCTGACGACTTTCTCGGGGGGCGCGCTGGTGGCGTTCATGGTGCTCGGGCCTATGTTGAATTTGAAAGGGATTTTGATGATGACGGCCGTATTCAAGGCCCGGTTCGTGATCGTGTACAGCTCGTTGGTGATCGTTCTCGTATACGGCGGCACCTGGCTTTTGGAAAAATTATGGCTTGCCTAGAGAGGAGGGACGGCATGAAAAATCCGCACCTGATCATTCACCATGTACTCAAGCTGCTTATTTTGATGGGATTTACCGGATATATCGCTTATTTGGCATTCACGGGAGAAATTCTCTTGTATATCGCTCCCCATCTCGTCAAATATACAGAACTGGCTGCTGCAGGATTGTTTTTGTTTGCCGTTTTCCAGCTTTATTTCCTCATCCGCTCCCGGACGAAAGAGCTCCCCGCAGCGTGTGCTTGTGGTCATCACGATCACGATCATCATGCTCACGACGATCATAACCATGTGCACAGCCATGAGCCTTCGCGGTCGGTGGCGAAAAATGCCCTTATGTATGGTCTGTTTATTTTGCCCTTGCTGTTTGGAGCTCTCCTGCCCAATCAGGCCTTTGCCGGATCGCTGGTCAAGAGCAGGGGGATTCAAGTCGGAGAATCTGCCGGCGGCATACCGGCAGATTTGGCTCAAGTGGCGGGAAATGATGATCCCGAATTGAAAGAGCGGTTCAAGTCCGACAAATATAACCGGGATTATGCCAAACTGGGAATGCTTCTATACCGTCAGGACGTCATTGAGATGAAAGACGAATGGTTTATTGAGAAGCTGCAAGCGCTGAATGCCTTTGCGGGCAATTTTGAAGGCAAAACGATTCGGATCAAAGGCTTTATCTATCGCGAGGAGGGGCTTGGCGAGAACCAATTCATCATCGGGAGGATGGCCATGACCCACTGCATCGCGGATATTTCGCCATATGGCATCATTGCCGAAAGTCCCCAGGCTGGAAGCTTTGCCGACGATGCATGGGTAGAACTCACCGGCACCATCACAACAACGACTTATCATGGTCAACAGGTGATCAAAATCGTCGTCTCTGATACAAAGCCGGCAGCGGCTCCAACTATTCCTTATGTTTATCCGGATTGGGATTTCGCTAAAAAGCTTTAAACGATGCTATTCTACACCAACAAAGATGGAGAGATGAATGATGCTGCTTCATGCTGGCAGTTTTGCTTTGATACTGCTGTTGACGGGCTACCATATGTTTTTGATGTTCCGGAGGAAGGGACTTCTATCTAAAAGGAACGGCATGACTCTTGCCGCCGTTTTCGCGGTTTTGTCGGGAATGGCTCTTGGAGCCGAAGGCGTGCAGGCTTTTGATTTCCGCTGGGGCGTTTTCGCTTTGATCACTTTCATCGCCGCTGCTGCAGGCACTGCCTTAGGCATGGCTTACGGATGGCAGCCTGCGATTAACGGCTTCATGTCCGGCGTGATCGGGGCATCGCTGGGATCGATGCTGGGAGGATTGTTCTTTGAATCCAGGCTCATCGTCATGGCGGTTGCGGTTTTGTTCATTATTTGTTCGTTTATCGCGCAAAAAGCGGGCGATCATTTGATTCATGCGTCCCGTCCTCCGAGGAAAAAGTCGAACCTGACAAGCAAGTCGTCATCGGTTGTGAGCACGATCGTGCTGGGGGCTTCACTCGCCGTAATCGCGGGAGGCATGCTGCTGCAGCAGGACCGAATCGCGCTTGGCGCGATCGGACAGCCGAAATTCCAAGCCGCCGCCATCGACGAAGACAACGATATGCAGGTGGCCATGATCGAGGTGTCGGCAGCCGGATTCACCCCGGCAAACACCGACTTTGAGGCGAAGAAAATGATCAAGATTGTCATTGACGTGAAGCCCAGGGCCGGCGCCGGATTAAAGCTTGTATCCAAAAACCTGAACGTTGACGCAGACCTGAAAGAAGGCGAAAACATATTTGTGCTGAGCAACCCGCAGCCGGGCACGTATGATATCGCAATTCCCTCCAGAAATTCCAACGGGACGCTTACGGTGAAGGCAGCCGATTAGCTGCTTTTGACGCTGAGCGTCTTTTTTTATTACAGGCTGGACGGAAGTGTTGCGAAAAAGGATAGAGGTGTGATATATTTAACTCACTTTTTTAAAGCAACTAATATAAAATAATTAAAGAGACAATAACGATTGAAAAATACATACATAGGGGAGATATAATTATGAGCCAGTTTCAGGAGCTAGTCCAAGCCAGAAGATCCGCCAACAAGTTCCAAATCGATGTCAACATCAGCGAGCAGGAGCTAGCCGAAATGTTCGGCCTCGTGAAGTTCGCTCCTTCCGCCTTCAATTTGCAGCATACCCATTACGTAGCGGTGACGGATAAAACACTAAAGGGCAAAGTGTACGAAGCGGCTTTCAAGCAATATAAAGTGCTGACAAGCTCCGCGGTAATCGTCGTGCTGGGAGATTTGGAAGCCTACCACAATATCGGGCCGATCAACGAAGGTTTATTGAATCTCGGGGTCATCGACCAGCGCGAATTCGACGAAACGGTCAGCAGTGTCATCGGCATGTACGAGGATGGAGGCGATGCGTTCAAAAGAGACGAAGCCATCCGCAATGCAAGCTTGTCCGCGATGCTGTTTATGCTGATCGCTAAGGACAAAGGCTGGGATACCTGCCCGATGATCGGCTTTGATCCGGAGCAGCTGCGCCGGGCATTAAACATTCCGGAGCGCTACGTTCCCGCGATGCTGATTACGATCGGCAAAGAGGACACCGGCAAACAAAGACCCCGCGGTTACCGCAAGCCTGTAGGAGAGTTCGTGACGTTTAACGGATTTTAAGCTTGTATGACACCCATTGAATCGTAAGCAAAAGACAATTGTATGGAGAGAACGGCCTGATGGAACAGGCCGTTTTTTTTTGCATGTTTTCAGGAGCTCAGCATCCTTTATCGCCTAATGACCGGAATATTGGAGATCACGCTCCGAATTTGTTACGATGATAAGCAAATCATTTCAGCCGGAAGGAGCGAGTATTTTCATGCCAAGATGGAACCCATGGATTATGGCAGCCTTAATCTGCGGGCTGTTGTCCGGCTGCGGGGCAGACGGGCAGGCGGACAAGCAGGCAAGCGGAGCAGCAAACGAGCCTCTGGAACCGCAGGAGCAGGCGAAATCCGGGCAGCAGGCGTCCGGTGGCGAGAGCTCCATTCAGACGTATTTCGTTCAAAACGGGGATCATCCGGAGCAGGCCATCATCGGCTTGATCAACGATGCCAAGAGCACGCTTGACGTGGCGATATACAGCTTGAATTACGACCCGATCGTCGATGCGATCGCGAATGCCGCCGGCCGGGGAGTCCGCGTGCGCCTCATCACGGACCAGGAGCATGCGGATGGGAAAGAGAAGCAGCAGGATGCGCTCAAACAGATCATGAAAGCAGGCGTTCCGGTCAAGGTCAGCAGCCATAAGGGAAAAATGCATCTAAAAATGCTTATCGCGGACGGTAAAAGCGTGGAGGCCGGCTCATTCAATTACCTGAAGTCTTCCGTGAAGGAGAACGACGACGTCGCTTTGATCATCCATGATGCCACGGTCGTTCGGACTTTCGAGGATACCTTTAACCGGATGTGGGACGACAAGGACCGTTATCAGGACTATGAATCTCGTTAAAACGAGGGAATAATGCGCCTTCCATTGGCTAACCCTAACCTCAATGGTATGAAAAATATACCAGGAATGGCTATTGAACGTGGAGAGGGGCTATGTGATGAAATGGCGTACATGGATAGGAAAAGGGCTGCTGGTGGCTGCGGTATTGGCTTTTGGAGCCTTGTCCGGCGGCTTATCAACTGCTTTTGCGGATTCGTATATAGAAAAGCTCGGCCATGAGCCGACGACAGACCAGCCTCATCGGGCACAGGCTCAAACCGGCATGGGAGCGCCAGAACTCGAGCAGCTGTCGCATTCCCTCGGCATCCAGGCATACATATACGGCTATCCACTTGTCGTGATGGAACAAACAAAGGAAAAAATGCTGAGAACGAGAGCACCGCTCAATCAGTTTTACTACTCCACTGCGCTGGCTTCACCGGCGTATAAAGACATCGTCACACCCAATAGCTCCACACTTTATTTTACCTCCTGGTTGGATCTCTCCAAGGGGCCTGTAGTACTGAAACTGCCGGCAAACCCTGACAACCGCTATTACTCCGTCCAAATGATGGATGCCTATACGAACACCTTCCAAAATGTATCTAACCGCATGACCATGGATAAGGCAGGAAAAGTTGTCATTGCCGGGCCATCATGGCATTGGAAAACGAGTTACCCGAAAATCATTGCGCCAACGAATACGGTCTGGTTGGTCGGGCGTGTTGAGGTGAACGGCAAGGAGGACGAAGCCAAGGCAGCTGCGTTTGAACAGCTATTTACGCTCAACCCCTTGTCTCATCAGCCGTTGAAGGCAGAGCAGCAAGGAGTCTCTTTACCAGATTTAGAGAAGCATCCATTAGCATTTTTCGAAATCATGACAGATGCCATGAAGAAAAATCCGCCTTCTCCAAACGAACAGGTCCTGCTGGATCAATTCAAGCTCATTGGAATCGATGCAGCGAAGGGATTTGATGCAACAGGGCTGGATCCGGCCACCATCGCCGGGTTGGAACGGGCGGTGTGGGATGGACAGAACATCATTGAAAAGGCGGGCTCTTGGGTTCCCAAAGAAAACGGATGGGTTGTCGGTTACGACGTTGGCATGTATGGGGATCATTTTCTCGTGCGCGCTTTGGTTGCTTATTCCGGTCTCGCCGCCAATGTTCCGTCTGAAGAGCTGTATGCCCGCACCTTTGAAGATGGAAAAGGGAAGCCATTAAACGGCTCGCATGAGTACATGCTTCATTTTGACAAGGATCAGCTCCCAGCTGCGGACGGATTATGGTCGCTGACCATGTACGGAGCTGATTTTTACCTGGTGCCTAACCCGATACAGCGATATGCCATTGGTGATCTGACGAAAGAACTGCAGTATAACCCGGACGGCTCATTGGATATTTATATTCAGCGGGCTCCACCGCAGGGCAAGCAGTCAAACTGGCTTCCGGCACCTGACGGTAACTTTAATCTGGTTCTGCGGGTATTTGCCCCCAAACCGGAAATGCTGGAGAAGCGATATCAAGTTCCTCCAGTCATGCCTAAAAATTAGATATGCGATAATCGTTTGACATCTACCATGAGTTTTGTTTTAACTATATTAAATAGTACTCAGCATCATCATTCGTGCTTGACCAATAAGCTATAGCAAACTCACATGGAGATTGGAGTTAAACCATTGTATCGGAATCTAGAAGAATGTATAACAGACCTTGAAAAGCACGGCCATTTGGTTCGCATAAAAGAAGAGGTAGATCCCTGTCTGGAGATGGCTGCCATTCATCTGAAAATCTATGAAGCTGGCGGCCCTGCTTTGTTATTTGAAAATGTGAAGGGCTCGAAGTTTAAAGCGGTCTCCAACCTTTTTGGCGATATCGAGCGCAGCAAGTTTATTTTCCGGAGCACCTGGGACCGAACACAGAGCATTATCGCCCTGCGCGATGACCCGATGAAGGCGGTTAAACATCCTTTTCAAAATATCGGCAACGGGCTTGGGGCTATTAAGGCCCTGCCTATGAAAAAACCGGGTCGCGTTCCCAGCGCATTTCAAGAGATTCAGATTTCAGATTTGCCTCAAATTCTGCATTGGCCTATGGATGGGGGGGCTTTTATTACCCTGCCGCAGGTATATTCGGAGGATCCGGAAAAGCCGGGACTGATGAATTCCAATCTGGGGATGTATCGTATCCAGCTCAGCGGCAATGAGTATGAAAAGAATAAAGAAATCGGATTGCATTATCAGATCCACCGCGGTATCGGCGTGCACCAAGCGAAGGCAAGTAAGAAAGGCGAGCCGTTAAAAGTGAGTATCTTTATTGGCGGTCCACCTGCCCATACGCTTTCGGCCATTATGCCTTTGCCGGAAGGACTAAGTGAGATGCTTTTTGCCGGATTACTTTCCGGACGCCGATTCCGGTACAGCTATGTTGATGGATATTGTATCAGTCATGATGCCGATTTTGTGATTACGGGTGAAATTCATCCGGATGCGACCAAACCGGAGGGACCTTTTGGAGATCATTTGGGCTATTACAGCCTGACGCATCCTTTTCCGGTTATGAAGGTCCATAAAGTGTACGCGAAGCAAAATGCGATCTGGCCCTTTACCGTTGTCGGGCGACCACCTCAAGAGGATACCTCATTCGGAGAGCTCATCCATGAGCTGACGGGCGATGCCATCAAGCAGGAAATTCCAGGCGTCAAGGAAGTTCATGCCGTGGATGCTGCAGGGGTACATCCCTTGCTGTTTGCCATCGGCAGCGAACGCTACACCCCCTATCAGCGGGTGAAGCAGCCGACCGAGATTCTGACGCTGGCTAACCGGATCCTGGGTACAGGACAGCTGAGTCTCGCCAAATATTTGTTTATTACGGCCGAAGAGAGCCAAGCGCTGGATTCCCATGATATCGTCGGTTTTATGAACTATATTCTGGAGCGAATGGATCTTCGCCGGGATATTCACTTTTATACGAATACGACAATCGATACCCTGGATTATTCAGGCACGGGGCTTAACAGCGGCAGTAAAGTCGTCTTGGCGGCTTATGGGGACAAGAAGCGGGAATTATGCCGCGAGGTGCCGGAAGTGCTGAAGGCATTGCGCGGATTTGAAAATGCCCGACTGGTCATGCCGGGAGTTGTAGCGATTCAAGGCTCTGCATTTGCAGATTACGAAACGGCGCAGCAGGAGCTGAAGGGCTTAAGTGAAGCCATTGCTGAGAAGGGGCCGCTCGAGACATGCCCGATGATCATTTTATGTGATGACAGCACCTTCCTTAGTGAAACGATCAATAACTTTCTATGGGCTACTTTTACACGGAGCAATCCATCACATGATATTTATGGTGTGAACAGCGGCTATGAGAACAAGCATTGGGCTTGCGATAATATGATGATCGATGCCCGGACCAAGCCGCACCAGGCTCCGCCTCTGATTCCCGATCCGACAGTGGAAAAGAATGTAGAGCGAGTTTTTGCTAAAGGCGGCAGTTTAAGCGGCGTAAAATTGAAGTGATTTTATAAAATAGGCGAAGAGAAGATTCCATGGAGGTTAAACTCCATGGAATCTTTTTTTTGGCATCCGAAAGTATAGGCTCCACGGAGGCACATCTTGAAACCGCAAGAAAAACTCTCGTTAAATGTGGTCAGTTTTCTTGAGAGTACGACGATCGACGTTTTTTTACGTTCATGAAACAAAAGAACTCCTCTCCATTAACATTCAGCCGGAACAAAATTAACATTTGGTCTTTAAGCTAGAAGAGTACAAGCGAGGTAAGGGGGCTAAGACAACATGACAGTTCATCATCGCTAAATTGGTATCGATACCAATGATGAGCGTGCTCGGCTTTTTTGAAGACAAGAAATCATTATTGTCCAAATTGGTATCGATACCAATTCGGATTCCGGAGGTGACGTTTGTTGAGTTGGTATTTTAAAAGGCTGGGAAGCCGAAAAATCATAGAGTTTATCATTTTTGCCCTTTTTATTTTCTTTTTTCTTGGGCCACTGATCAATCTGGCTTTGCTTGCCTTTTCAGGGAAATGGCAGTTTCCTGCGGCACTTCCCCAAAGCTGGTCCTTGACCTGGTGGAAGTACGTTTTATCCCAGCCGGAAATTCTGAAATCGATCGGATTGTCCTTTCTGATTGCGATTGTGGTTACAGCATTGTCGATCATTATCTGTGTGCCAGCAGCTTATGCTTTTGCGCGTTTACGGTTTCCGCTGAGCCGATGGTTTCTGTTCTCGTTCCTGCTGACTAATGCTTTTCCCAAAATGGGCTTATATGTTGCCATTGCGGTGCTCTTTTTCAAAGTCGGTTTGATGAATACCTTTATGGGCGTCGTCCTGATTCATATCGTTAACACGCTGATGTATATGACATGGATTCCGGCTGCCTCGTTCAAAAGCGTGCATAAAGCACAGGAGGAAGCTGCGAGGGATGCGGGTGCCGGACCGCTGCGCGTATTTTGGAATGTTACGCTGCCAATGGCGCTGCCAGGTATTATCGTTGCTTCGATCTTTACGTTCCTTTCTTCGCTTGATGAAGCGCAGGGGACATTTATGGTTGGTATGCCCGATTATAAAACAATGCCGCTGATCATGTACGGGGCTGTACAGGATTATCCGGCAACAGCGGGCGCTGTGTTCTCGATCCTGCTCACGTTGCCAACTATTATTCTGCTGTTCGTATCGCGGCGGTTTGTCAGCGCGGACGTAATGTCCAGCGGCTTCACCATGAAATAGCAAGGGGGCAAGGAAATGACTGCACAAGTTCAATTATCGATCCAAAATTTAACGAAGCGTTACAAAACAGGCGATGGCGTGAGCGGGATATCGCTGGATATCGCCCATGGAGAGCTCGTAACGCTGCTGGGGCCTTCCGGCTGCGGCAAGACGACAGTGCTCCGTTCGGTCGGAGGCTTTTTGGAGCCGGATTCGGGTGATATTCAAATCGCGGGCAAAAGTGTGCTGCATCTTCCGCCGGAGAAACGACCGACGGCGATGGTATTTCAGAGCTATAATCTCTGGCCGCATATGACCGTTTATGAAAATTTGGCCTTTGGCCTGAAGATCCGGCGCCAGAGCAAGGAGCAGATTCGAGAAGCCGTGGACCGTGCGCTTCGTCTGGTACGGCTTCCAGGATCGGAGAAGAAACGTCCTGGAGAGCTATCCGGCGGGCAGCAGCAGCGGGTGGCAGTAGCCCGGGCATTGCTGCTGGAGCCGGCGGTACTCCTGCTTGATGAGCCGTTCTCTGCCCTGGATGCCAAGCTGCGCAGCGAGCTTCGTGAGGAACTGCGCGAAATTCAGTCTGCTGCGAAGTTGACGATGATGTTCGTGACGCATGACCAGGAAGAGGCATTATCGCTGTCGGACCGGATCATCGTCATGAACCGGGGAAATATTGAGCAGTCTGCATCACCTCAGGAAATCTACGACGCACCCCAATCCCTTTTCGTGGCCAATTTTATCGGACGCATGAACATGCTGAATGGTACTGCAGACGAAGGCTGTATCCGGCTGAACCATCTTGAGCTGTCCAATCCGAAGGAGCTGCGGGGAGAGGTCGTTGTTGCGGTACGCCCTGAGGATATCAGATGGAATGATGCTTCTCTTCCTGGTCTGGCCGCTGTGGTCAAGCAGGTTATGATCTTGGGGCATTACGCGGAGATTACGCTGTTGACGGAAGCTGGTTTAGTCAGAATGTTCTTGCCCCGTGAGGAGTCGGGCCAGTTATCCGGAGGACAATCGGTTTCTTTAACTTTCACCAAACTCACTGCATATTCAAAATCATCCATATAAAAGAGCGATTAGGAGGAATACACATGAGTATTAACCGTGGATTCAAACATAAAGGGAAAACGCTGCTTCTTACCTCACTGGCTGTCTTTACGCTTCTTGCCGGCTGTTCTTCAGGTGCAGGAAAAGGTGAACCGAACGCCTCAGCAGCAGGGGATACGGCAGGCGGCAGTGCCAGCGGCCAGACGGAAATTGCTTTCTATTTCAGCGGTTCCCAGAATGTGCAGGAGCTGTGGGAGCATTTGAAGGAAATGTATGAACAGGAACAAGATAAAGTGAAGGTTAAGCTGGTGTATATTCCTTCCGGTCAAGGTGAGCAGGCGACGATGAACCGTATCGTTGCAGCTAAACGTGCGGGTAAGGACAGTGTCGATGTAGATTTGTATGAGGCAAACGGAGGCTCCGATATGGCCGCCGATAAGAAAGACGGGGTGTTTGAGTCACTGAGTGAGCAGCAAATTCCGAATCTTAGTCTGATGAATCCAGTGAACATGAAGGATATGGACAATAAAGCCGTACCTTACCGTTCTTCATCCGTTCTTCTCGCATATAACAGTGAGAAAGTACCTGCACCTCCTAAAACGCTGGATGACCTATACACATGGATCCATGAGCATCCAGGGCGGTTTGCCTATAATGACCCTTCAACAGGAGGTTCCGGAGAATCCTTTGTGCTGACGACATTGTATAAATCCCTGCCGGACGATGCGATCCACAATCAGGATAAAAGCATTATGCAGCAGTGGGATCAAGGATTCAAACAGCTGAAGGCTTTGAGCAAAGACATGTACCAGCAGGGCGTGTATCCGAAGAAAAACCAGGGAACGCTGGATCTTCTCTCGAACGGAGAAGTGGATATGGTCCCGGCCTGGTCAGATATGGCGCTGGAGCAAATCAACAAAAAGCTTCTGCCTGAAACGACCAAGCTGGCCCAGATTGAGCCTGCTTTTACCGGAGGACCGGGACTTCTTACTGTTCCAAGCATGTCCAAGCATAAAGAGGCCGCTTATGATTTTATTAATTTCGTGCTCAGCCCGGATGCCCAAGCGGAAGTGGTTAACAAAATTTATGGATTCCCGGGTATTGAATGGTCTCATATGCCTAGCGAGCTGCAGGATAAATTCAAAGGTGTTTCCGTGAGCTACCGTTCCTTTAATCTTGGGGAGCTGGAGTCCGAAGCGATGAAACGCTGGCAGAGGGAAGTAGCGGGTCAATGAGCGGACAAGGATTAAGTCCGTCTCTGGAAACGCGCAAACCGCTGAAATCGACCTGGAACAGTCGCGGAGTCAAGCACTCCGCGCTGGGCCTGCTGATGGTGATCCCTTCATTTTTATTACTGTTATTTATGATTGTTGTCCCGATTGTTACTTCGATTCAAGAGAGCCTGACTGGAAATGACGGACAGTTCACCCGGGATAATTACAAGTATTTATTCACCGATCCTGCGATGAAGGCGAACATCATGTATACACTGAACTTGACTGTGGTGTCATCGGTGAGCGTGCTGGTTATCGCATATTTACTGGCTGTATTCCTGAGATTCTCTACCGGCAAGCTTGCAAAATGGATCGAGAAGCTGTATTACATTCCGATGTTTATTCCTTCGGTGATCGCAACGTACGGCATTATCAATATGTATGGCAATCACGGCTGGCTGGCGCGCATTATGCTGCACTTTACGGATGCACCATTCATGAAGGTACTCTACGATTACAAGGGACTTCTGCTGGCCAATTTGTGGTTTAATATCCCTTTTGCGGCCATGCTGTTGAGCTCGGCCTTGTCGGGGATACCGAATGCCGTCATCGAAAGCGCCAAGGATATCGGAGCAGGTAAAATCCAAATTTTCTTCCGCATTATCTTTCCGTTATCCTTTAAATCCATGCTCGTTGCGGCAACTTTTGTCGTAATGGGAGTGATCGGCAGCTTCACCGCGCCATTCCTTATCGGACCGAACGCGCCGCAGGTGCTCGGCGTGGCGATGCAGCAGCAGTTCTCGGTTTACTTTGAAACCGGGATTGCAAGCGCCTGTGCCGTATTTATGTTTGCCATTTGTTCTCTTGTAGGATACTTCTACATTCGTAACATGATGAAGGAAGAAAGGTAGAGAGGTGGAATGAACATGAGGGAACTGTTGACTGTTGCAGGCAAATTGACTCCGCTCAGCTCCAAGACTCATATCACATACCAATTGTATATTCCCGAAGGGATGAATGCCCTGCACACTGAGTTTGAATACGGTCCGAAAACTTTGGATGATCGGAATGCCTCAAAGCAGATGATTGAGGAAGCGATTCGCAAATACGTGAATCCGGCGCTTCAAAGTGTGTATCTAGAACATTGGGAGAAATTTCATCCCTTGCAAAACCTGCTGACGCTCTCCGTCGATGATCCGGATGGATTCAGGGGTTCTGCGCACCGCCATCCCAATCATCAGAAGCATATCCTATCACTGCTTGAGAGCTCTCCGGGGCTCTTCTCCGGGCCGATTCAGAGTGGCGTATGGAAAGTGACGATAAGCGTTCATTGCATTGTGACACAAGAATGTATCAACTGCGTATCCGGGAAGGAGAAGTGAGTCATGAAATGGCTACCGTTTGAACTGCATACCCATACACCGCATAGTGACGGCACGCATACGCTGCTCGAAATGTGCATTAAGGCCAGGGAACTTGGCCTCTCCGGCATCGCTCTGACCGATCACAACACGACATCCGGTATGATTGATGCGGCTGCTGCCACGGAGGAGACCGGAATTTCAATTATCCCAGGTTTGGAATGGACGACTTTTTACGGCCATATGCTGACCCTTGGCGTGCCTTATTCCGAATGGAGGGATTTGGGGCCTTCTGATATTCATAAAGGAATCGAAAGGGTGCATGAGCAGGGTGGTATTGTCGGGATTGCACATCCGTTCAGTCTGGGGAGCCCGATATGCACCGGATGCCACTGGGAATATGTCGTCAAGGATTGGAACGATATCGATTACATGGAGGTATGGCATGAGACGCTGCCTCCCATGCGGAATCATAACGCACCTGCGTTTGAACAGTGGACCAGCCTGTTAAATCAGGGATATCGGATTTCGGCTACAGCGGGCCGGGACTGGCACCGTTCGAGCGAGGAAGATGATTTGCCGGCATATACCTACCTTGGGCTGGAGAATGAAGATAGTATGCCGAGTACGGAGTCTGTGGTAGATGCGATTTCTTCCGGCAGGATCTGTGTAAGCATGGGACCGCGGCTTGAGCTTCAGATTGAGCGGGGTGTAAACAGGTACGGGATTGGAGACAGGGTAGAAGTGGAAACTAAGGGATAGAATGGAAACCACGAGATGACTGTGCGGGTGATTCCATCCAATCAACCGGATCGGCAATTAGAAACGGATGAACAAGGGCTATTGATCATCTTCGAATCAAACCTTGGAGAATTGACGCTATTCTTTAGCGGAAGGGCAAGACGAAATCCATCATTCATTTCGCGGAGATGGACTTCTCTGGATGCGGGTCCGTCTTCATGGGATGCTGAACGGGGCCTTGTCGACGCTTGCTTTTACTAATCCAGTCTATTTTGAGGAGGAGATCCATTGAAACAGCCGCTGATCATTGCTCATACAGGCTGCGAGGGCATGCCGGACAATACTCTGGAATCATGCCTGGCCGGGAAAAATGCAGGGTGCGACATTCTGGAGGTGGATGTCCAGGCAACGAAAGACGGGGTATGTGTACTGTTCCATGATAATCACCCGGCATTTTCATCATTCACATATGAGGAGCTCATGCAGCACAATCCGCTGCAGCTTGAGGTGGGAAGACATCTGGAAAGGCTTGAGGACGTACTGCTCGAGTGGAAAGGGAATCCCGTATCATTCAACCTGGATATCAAAAATAACGATGCTGCACTTCCTGCGTTAGAGCTGCTTAAGTTTTTGAATATGTGGAATCAAATCTATTTTACCGGAGCAACAGAGCTGATTATGGCTATGCCATTTCATTCCAGAATCATGTGGAATACCCCATCAGAGCTGGGGAAGATGGAATCAGCTCAGTACGAAGCTGCAGCACATGACATATGTGCAAGGGTGAAGCAGGCAGGCTGCGCAGGAATTAATGTGGATCATTCTTCCTGCCGCGCATCTCTGGTGCAGATTGCACATGAACATGATTTGCAGGTATGGATATATACCCTGTCTGATGGAACGGGCTTCGAGACTTTCGCCGATATGAACGTCGATGCGGTGTCGACGCTAGATGTATCGGGACTGGTTGCGATCCGAAACCAGATGCAGCAGGATCAACGTTAACTATCTTTTATTAATGAGGAAGCTACCATTATGGGTGTGAAAATTAAAGATGTGGCACGGGCAGCAGGAGT
The DNA here is from genome assembly GCF_004916975.1 of Paenibacillus dokdonensis. Classification (GTDB taxonomy): domain Bacteria; phylum Bacillota; class Bacilli; order Paenibacillales; family Paenibacillaceae; genus Paenibacillus_AQ; species Paenibacillus_AQ dokdonensis. The sequence goes on from NZ_STGQ01000001.1 coordinate 915,576, forward strand.
TTCCGTGACCAGCGTCTCGCGTGTCCTGAACAAAAGCGAGCATATAAGCGAGAAGCTGGAGAAGAAAGTGCTTAGGGCGATCGAGGAGCTAAATTACTCGCCAAGTCTAATCGCGAAAAGTCTAAAAAGGAATAAAACGTATTTAATCGGTGTCATCATTCCGGATATTACGTCCAATTTCCAGGCGATGATTCTAAGCAGGATTGAGGAGATCGCAGGCCATAGAGGCTATAACCTGCTTGTATCCAATATCGTGGAAGATACCGAGAAAGTCGTGAAATATTTAAATATTTATCAGGAAATGCGTGTGGATGGCATTGTCCTGATGCATGAAAAATTAAATCAGGATATCGGACTTTTCTTGGACAAAACGCAGATTCCGATTGTCGTTCATGCCGATTTGGGGATGAATCTCTCCACGGTCATCATTGATGATTTTAAAGCAGGCTATGATGCGACCAGCTATCTGATCTCACAAGGCCATCGGAGAATTGCGATGATTGCCGGAGATAAGAGGGACTTATGTGCGGGGCTGAAACGGCTTGAGGGATATACTGCCGCATGCATGGATCATGGAATAGAGGTCAATGAAGCTTTAATTCGGTATGGTGATTATAAGCTGTCCAGTGGTTACAGACTGATGAGCGAGCTGCTAAGAGAGTCGCGCGGGGAATTCACCGCCGTCTTTGCGGCGAGTGACGATATGGCTGCTGGGGCTGTGAACTGTATCCATGACCAACAGCTGCATGTTCCCGGCGATCTATCCGTCATCGGGTTTGATGGCAGTCAGATTGCCGATATTGTACGGCCCAAACTCACGACAATCAAGCAGCCAGTGGATCGGATCAGCGAGTGCACCGTCGATTTGCTGCTGGAAATGATCGAGGGGAATGAACAATCATCAAGTACGCACACGATGAGAACGATCGTACTGGAACATGAACTTGTGGAGCAAGGCAGCTGTCGTGCTTATGAGCCTTGAAGAGTCCCTTCTAAAGATTGAAGGCGGGCTTAATGGATAAACAACAACAGGATAAACCTTTAACATTACTAGGACTCACTTGGCCCATCTTTCTGGAACAGTTTTTGCAAACCATTATTTTAAATATCGATACCCTGATGCTCAGCAAATATGCAGACAGTGCGGTGGCTGCCGTGGGCGTAGCGAATCAAATCATTACTGCGGCATATTTCCTGTTCGGATTTGTGAATGTAGGACTCAGTGTACTGATTTCCCAGCTTCTCGGAGCGGGCAAAGACCGGGAAGCGGCCCAAATGGCCTCATTATCCATCGGATTGAATACGATTATGGGTGTGGTGGTCAGTATCATATTGGTTGTATTCGCCAAACCGCTTCTGAATATGCTGAAGCTGCCCCCGGAACTGATGGCGGACGGTGTTACCTTCCTGACCATGATCGGTATGTTTTCTTTTACCGCTGCGTTTATCAGTACGGTAGATACCATCCTGCGGATGCATGGTTTCGTGAAGCAAATGTTAACGCTGACCTTTACGGTCATTTTCCTGAATATTTTCATAAATTACTTATTTTTGTACGGTCCTTTCGGCATTCCGGTGCTTGGTGTAAAAGGAGTTGCGATTGCCACGGATATCAGCAGGTTGATTGGTGTGGTTATTGCAGTATATATGCTTGTTAAAATCATGCGCTATCCATTGTCTATACGGAACATGATCCGGATGCGATGTAAAGCCGCATGGGACCTGCTCCGGATTGGGATTCCTTCTGCCGGGGAGAACATCTCGTATAATATATCCCAAATTTTCATCACGTATTTGGTGACCATATTAGGGACGTCTGCGCTAACAACTAAAATTTATACACAGAATATCACCACATTCGTATTCCTCTTCTCGATATCCATCGGACAAGCCACATCCATACTGATCGGACGCTTGATCGGAGCGGGGAGGCAGGATGAAGCCTATCATGCCTGCTTCCGTAATCTTTGGGTTGGACTGCTGATTACGTCCGGGGTGGGCTGTATACTCGTCATCTTCTCCAAGCCACTACTGGGGCTGTTTACATCCGATCCTGCCATGATTCATCTCGGTCAGACTTTGATGCTGTTGTCTCTTGTTCTGGAAGCAGCCAGAGCTTGCAATGTCATTGTTATCGGGGCTCTCAATGCAGCAGGGGATGTTAAATTTCCGGTTTATGCTGGAGTGATCTCCATGTGGGGAATCAGTATTCCGCTTGCCTATCTGCTTGGAATTGTCTGTCATCTTGGTATTCCCGGCATATGGATGGCTTTTATAGCAGATGAGTGGCTGCGGGGAATCGCCATGATGCTGCGCTGGCGTTCACAAAAGTGGAGGCGAATCCGGTATGCGATTGTTTACGGCGATACCTCGATATAGGAGAAGGCGGTTTTCCCCGTTCTTAAATGGGTATGACTATGAAATCAAGTAGAAATGATGTATACGAACTAACGCAGCCTATTGGGCCGCGTTTTTTTACTTAACAACAGGCCATTTTTCCTTACGAAGTGCGTGAAGAAGTTCGGGACTCGCATGCAGATTATCTTGGACAAGCTGGCGCGGAGTGAGCGCCATCCACTGATTTAAGGAAACATCGACAAACCGGTCGCTTTTGAACATCTCCAGAAACCATAAGGCCTCCGTGCCTGTATTCTGTATGTAATGACCGGAGGCAAACGGTACGTAACCTACATCTCCGGCTCTGTAATTAAAGGTCCGTGCGGCCCCATTACCGGAGAAGACAGTCATCCGTCCCTGACCCGTCAGATAATACTGCCATTCATCCTGATTGGGATGCCAATGCATCTCTCTCATGCCGCCAGGTTTGATTTCAACCAGAGCGGCAGCAATGGTTGTGGCGATGGGAAAGTTCGATGAATCAACAATCCGCACACTCCCTCCAGGCGTTACGATAGGTGTTTGCGCCAGCAGCCGGTGCTTGAAGCTGAGCGGAACCGTACCATAAGGGGACTCCACACGCTGACTTTCGAGGGAACCGGGAACAGGAGCCTGAAGCATATAAACCTGATGATCCGGCAGGCTGTTAAAAGCATCCGCTGGAACGCCGAAATTGGCGGAAAGCACGTCTTTGGGCGTGTGAGCTAACCAATCCGAAATCGATAGCGTGTTCAATTCGGAAAAACTTCCGTCATCGAATACGAGCAGGAATTCACAGCCTTCCGCGAGCCCTTGAATGGAATGCGGCAGCCCCGCAGGGAAATACCACAGATCTCCCGGGCCAATATCGGCTATGAAATTGCGGCCATTTTGGTCCACAGAAGTGACCCGGGCTTCACCCCGGATCATATAAGACCATTCCGCCTGCTGATGCCAGTGCATCTCGCGGACTCCTCCCGGTGCCAAGTACATATTGACGCCGGAGAGCGTCTTCGCAACCGGAAGCTCCAGCACAGTGACCTCCCTTGACCAGCCGCCCTGATTAAGCTTCATGTGGGTATCAGAGAAAGAAAATTTGAGGTTTGGCAGCAGCCCTGAATCGGTGGCAGGGGGAACGAACATGTCCGGATTTTCCATATCTCGCAGCACATCGCGAGGGCCCCAGTCCACACCGCCGGCACCGTCGCTGCGGATAGGCTGGGGGATATTTATGGGCTTCCCTTCATGATCCCTGGGAAAGCTTTTCATAGCATCGATTCCTCCATATTTGAAATGTGTTTACTATACGTAGGGTATATCTAAAGATATGTATGAGTTTAGGCTTGGTTTTTATGATGTACATTAAAGCTGTTGTCAGCACATTGGCATTTCTCCAATAAACTATCCTTTGCAAAATCCGGCAATTGATGGCATCATTACGATAATCAAACTTGCAGGATAGGAGGTGGACGAACCATGGAAGGAACGAAGATGAGCGTTGATGAAGTTATGGTACAGCTTGATGAATGGGGCTCGGAGAAAAGCAGGAAATACTATGCCGACAAAGGAGCCGGTGAGAATCTCCTGCTCTCCTTGCAAAAATTGGAGGAGCTGGCCAGCCCCATTTCGTATGACCTGTGGATGGATGAGTTAGTCTGCAACGTGGTTGTAAAGTCTCCTTATGCGGATCAATGGATCAGACCATGGACGAAAGCCCCTGATGAAGTGATTAGGCGAACACTGCCTATGTGAAGTCCGCATTGTACCGTTTTGAAATAGATCTGAAAAATATAAACCGAAGGATGTGCTGCGGAATGTTCCCGAAAATCGAGACCGAAAGATTAGTTTTAAGAGAGATTACGCAGGAAGATTCGGAAAGTATTTTTGCTTGTTTCTCCAATGATGAAGCCATGCGGTATTATGGCCAGGAGGTATTTGAGAATATCGAACAGGCTGAAAAACTCGTTTCATTCTTTGCAGACTGCTATCGTGAGAATCGTGGAATCCGGTGGGGAATAGAGCGGAAAGGAAAGCCTGGATTGATAGGCACGATGGGATTTAATGCCTGGTCTCCCAAGCATCAACGAGCTGAAATCGGATACGAAATTCATCCGGAGCATTGGCGAAAAGGATATGCGACGGAAGCGGCGGCAAGCATTCTGACGTATGGGTTTGAATTTATGAATCTGGCCCGCATTGGGGCCATTGTATTCACAGAAAATGATGGCTCTAATGAGATGCTGATCAAGCTTGGCTTTCAGAAGGAAGGCGTCCTGCGGAATTATATGGTTCAATCGGGTGTATCTCATCATACCCATATGTATTCGATCCTGAAAATGCGAGGCAGGTAGCTTCACGTAACGGATAATGAAAATAAAAGCACCCTCCGGAAATCCGGCGGTTCAACCTTGATGGTTGAGCCGCCATCTTCCGTAAGGGTGCTTTTTATTTCGTCGAAACAAAGCTTACTTATTATTCCGGGTTCTCCACTCATCGAGCTGTTTTAATACGGATGCATCCGGATCAATTCAACCAGATTGCGGGCGGCTGCACTTAGCGGCTCATCCTTGCGAGTGCAGATGGCGATCACATTCCGGAGCTCGATGCCTTTCACATAAACACGGCATAACTCGCCACGGGATACGTATTCGCGGACGACCAGCGAGGAAACAAAGTTAGCTCCGTAGCCGGCGATTACCGCTGTAATGGCTTCATGCAATCCATTAAACTGCAAGGCGATCTTTGGTTCGGTCGCATTATACGTCTTGTACAGTGCGAATAGCCTTTCTCTTGTAGAGCTGCCTTCCTCACGCATGACAAAAGGCTCCTTCATCATTTCTTCCAGCGAAACATGCTGATTCGCATACTTGTGATTCGGGGCAACGACAAACCACAGCTCATCTTGAAATAATTCCTCGGTCTGCACCGTACCCGGATACGCCTCCGGCAGTCCGCCATAAATCGCCAAATCCACATCCACATTCAAAAGCTGCTTCAATGCATCACTGGAGTTGGTTGTCGTGATGGACATTTCGACATGTTCATACTGCTGTTTGAATTTGGCCAGCCAGGATGGAAGGAGAAAATGTGCCGGCAGATAGGTCGCTGCAAGCCGGATAAGACCATAGGTTCCGTGGCCATAGTCGCTTGCGAACTGCTCGATCTGCTGCTCGACTGCAAATAAGCGTTTGGCAAGCACAGCGATTTGCTCCCCCGCATCTGTCAATGCAATCCCTCGGCCTTGGGGCATAAGGAGCGACAAGGAGATTTCCTTTTCGAATTTCTTGATCTGGGCCGTAATGGCTGGTTGACTGATATTTAGCAGCTCTGAGGCACGGGTTACACTGCCGGTAGATGCAATCACATGAAACAAGCGCAGGGCATGTAGGTTCATCGGTTTGCTCCTTAAGTTAATTATATATTTTATATATGAATTACGAATAAAGATATATTATTAATATCATTATAATCCAACTACAATAGAACCAGAAACATCAATACCAAATAAGGAGTGAATTGAAATGAAACAAACCTGGGAACAAGTTGATGAGTATATTACGGATCTGCTTTGCCCGAATGACCCTATCCTTGATGATGTGCTGACAGCGAACCGGAAAGCGGATTTACCGGAGATTGATGTCACTGCGAACCAGGGCAAGCTACTGCAGTTGCTCATTCAGATGAAAGGCGCCAAGCGGGTTCTGGAAATCGGAACGCTCGGTGGCTACAGCACCATCTGGATGGCCAGAGGCCTGCCTTCAGATGGAAAAGTCATTACACTGGAGCTGGATCCCCATCATGCTGAGGTGGCGGAGGCGAACATCGCACATGCTGGATTAGGCCATATGATCCAGATTCGAATCGGGGATGCCCTGCAGCAGCTGGCACGGATGAAGGAAGAGCAGATCGAACCCTTCGATCTGATTTTTATCGATGCGGATAAGCCGAATAACCCGCATTACCTGAACTGGGCCTTGCAATTTTCCCGTCCCGGAACCGTCATTATCGGAGATAATGTGATCCGTGAAGGGGAGATCATAAACAAACACAGCACCGATCCGCGAGTACAGGGAGTCAGACAATTTCATGAAATGATCGCAGCCGAAGGCAGCATTTCGGCAACCGCCATTCAAACGGTGGGCAGCAAGGGATATGACGGCTTTATGATCGGGATTGTAAAGGGATAGGAGTGTAGAGCAGGAACGGAAGTCCTTGTTCGACTATGCGAACGCGGAAGCCCGGAATTTTCGGGGATCCGCGTTTATTTGTGGTTCATGATAGAACCATGTTCATGATCCGCGGCTTAAGACCCATCGCTTGCTTTTCGTTATTTTTGCATCGAGTCAAAAACCCTTCAATCGGCATACGTATTTATGAAATTAGAGGGATAGGAATCCAAACCGATTCCATCGATAATTGGAATATATTGAAAGGTTTCACGAAGCCAGTATCGATGCAAATACGGGAGGAGAATATCAGTGTCCAGAATACGATCACGCCTACTGCCTTTAATCATAGCGCTTATGATAGCGCTCACCGTACAAGCCGGAACGACTCACGGGGAAGGCGCCCCGCGGCCTGATATCGATTGGTCGAAGGAATATGGAGCCTGGTCTGCGGGCGAAGGTGTCATTCCGACGACGGATGGAGGATATTTGGCTTTGGGAAGCCTGACGGAGCAGGAGATGAGAGGGGACTGGGAGTCCTATTCCCAGAAGGCCTATGTCGTCAAGCTGGATGCGGAAGGAACGGCCGAGTGGGAGCAGAAGCTGACCCATGCAGGCTCCGAGACGAATGCGGCCTATCAGGCGATAGAAACCAAAGACGGGGGATATTTCGTGATTGGTTCCACGACGAGCACCTCGGGCCAGCCGTTCAGCCAGCTGCTTATGATCAGGCTTGATGGTTCTGGCCGGGTATTGTGGGAGCAGTCAAAAGAAGAGGACGGGATTCACAGCACTCCGCAGGCGGTGATCGAAGCGGAGAACGGAGATTTTTTAATAGGCGGAAAAGGGATCTCGAACATGAGTTATAGCACAGCCTATATTCTAAAAGTGGATGGAAGCGGGCAAGAGATGTGGTACAAAAAATACCGCTTTGGCGACAGCCAATACATCAACGATCTCATACCCGCGGTAGATGGCGGATATATTGCCGTCGGCGGCATTGACAGCCCCGATTATGAGCCGGGTGACCAAGATGCGCTCCTGATGATGAAAATCGGTGACGAAGGCGAACAGCTCTGGATGAAACAAATCGGCGATCCGGGCACCGATTGGGGAGCGTTCGCAGTGACAGCCTCCGGTGACGGCGGCTATGTGGTTGGAAGCCAAAAGGTAATCAACCAACAAAGGATCACGGTGCTGACGAAAACCGATGCGGACGGGCAGGAGCTGTGGCAAAAAACGTATACGGCCGGCGCTGACGTCGAAGTGTTCAACCGTCTTGTCAAAACGGGAGACGGATATGCCCTCCTCGGAGGAAATGCCTCCGGGGATTATCGGAACCGGAAAACCCAATACGACTTGCTGAGCGTTAATGGCTCGGGAGAAGAGCTGCAGCGCACGCTTTTCAAAGGCGCGCAGATTTCCCGTTATGGTAAGGGAAGTGCTGCACATGATGGAGGGTTTATTTTTACGGGGACGGTGAAACTCGGGGAAAAGACAAAGCTTCAGCTGATGAAGCTGGCTCCGGTGGGCAACCAGCCTGCTGCGGGAGAAAAGAGCGTCACGGGTATCGCTTTCTCGGAACAGGCAAAAAAGCTGAAGGAAGGCACAAGCGTGCCGACGGTGCTGCAGGCGGAATACGCAGATGGATCGAAAGAGGACCTGTCGAGCGCAGCAGCTTACCGTTCCGAAAATCCGGATGTAGCCACCGTGGACGCGACAGGACGCGTCACGGCCCATTCGCCGGGGGATACCAACATTGTTGCGAGTTACCAAGACCGGAGCGCATCATTGAAGGTGACCGTACTCCCGGAAAATTCCGAGGAGTTCGAGCCGGCGTATGGCCGGATCCAGTTTGATTCGGAAGAGTACTCGCTTGCGGCCGGTGCCCTGATTGATGTCCATCTGATTTTTAAGGACGATGCCTCTGGCAAGGAAACGAATGTGACCGAGAAGGCATCGTTCCGCAGCGATCATCCCGATATCGCCGATGTGGACGCGGAAGGGAATCTGACAGGATACCGCGCCGGGACGACCCGGATTTATGCCTCATACAAAGGCAAGTCTGTGTCGGCAAACGTACAGGTTATGCGGGCATCGAGTCCGAATCGGAGTGAGCCAGAAAGCTCGCCGGCCACCGATGCCAAGGGCTCAGCCCCTGATGCGAAATGATGAATGATCGTTATCATAGGATTGTTGGATAACAAAGAGCAGCCTTCCGGCTGCTCTTTTTCATGTCCCGGACCCCCAAAAATCTGAATTTCTCCTGCGATAGTGATACCCCTTGAATAAAAGCATTGACTCTCCCCTAAGAGGAGGCTGCATGATAAGGTCCTGAACTTGATCAAGCGTCTCAACAAAGGAAGGAGAGAAAGTCGTGCTATCCTCATTCAAGCTGTTTCGACATCCCTTTATCCGGGCGATCCTCGTTTCGAATCTGTTTTCTCAGTTCGGCATCTGGGTGCGTAATTTTTCCATCCTGCTGTTCGTCATGGAGCGGACTGGCGGGGATGCCCTGGCCGTATCCATGATCTCCGTTGCCGAGTATGCACCGATATTTTTTTTCGCGTTTATCGGAGGCGTGTTCGCAGACCGCTGGCTGCCGCGGAAAACGTTAATCTGGTGCGATATACTTAGCGCGGCATCGGTTTTCGTCGTGTTTTCGGTCCTGAAAACAGGCGTCTGGGAATTCACCACGCTGCTTTCGGCGATACTGTCCCAGTTCGCACAGCCATCGGGCATGAAGCTGTTTAAAAACCACGTAAGCGATGACCTTGCCCAGCCGGCCATGTCGCTTTTGCAGATGTTATTTGCCGTTTTTATGGTTCTGGGACCGATCCTCGGAACTTTCGTTTACCAGGCATGGGGAATCGCCGTCTCCATCGGCATTACGGGCGCCGCTTTCGTGCTTTCGGCCGCATCGCTGGTGTTGATTCCATCCGATCGTCCCATGAACGCAGGCAGCCCGTCTGCCTGATCCTCGTTGATGCAGGATATGAAAGACGGGCTCTACTATGTGGCAAGCCGAAGAACGCTGCTGATGCTGAGTCTCAGCTTTTTTGCAGTAGGCTTAGGCGTGGGGGTGATTTCGCCACTCGGGATATTCGTGGTCACGCAAAAGCTGGGCCTTCCTGCGGGAGAGCTGAAATGGCTGTTCATTCCATACGGAATCGGGGAAATCATCGGGGGGATGATTACGTTCGGACTGGTAAGCAGAATATCTCCGCGAAAGCTGCTGCTGCTCGGCCTGGGCGTGAATGCCACGGGCATCATCGTGACGGGAATATCCGACGCATTATGGCTGACGATGCTCGCACAGTTTATCATCGCGCTGCTGCAGCCGGCCATTTTTATCGGAAACAATGTACTCGTGATGAAGCATACTGACGCCGGGTATATCGGCAGGGTCACGGGAATCCGCACGCCGCTCATGACGGGAGCCATGCTGATCATGATGTCGCTTTCAGGCGTGCTGAAGGACCTTCTGTCATTGGAATGGGTGTACGCACTGGGCGGTTTATTCCTGCTCGTCGGACTTTTAATGGTACTGCCGGTCGAACGATTCAGCGGGAAGACGTCAGAGCCGAACGAGCCTGCTTAACGCATCGGCTGCTTTTGTTATTGGATTTATCGGTAATCAGGGCTGGGCCAAACGTCGGTAGACGGGGGCTTCAGCCCTGTTTGCATCCTCAGACAGATAAGACGCCGGAAATTTCTTTGAAAACGAATTGACAAAGGAGAAGCATTCGCATATATTGGGGTTAGTTACTTGAGTAATTAACCAGTTGGGTGGTGAAGACGTGGGGCCGATTATGGATGACGGGCGTCCTATTTTTATACAAATCGCGGAGAAGATCGAAGACGACATCATTGGCGAAGGCATGCCAGAGGAAACCCAGGTCCCTTCGACCAATCAGTTTGCATCCTTTTATCAGATTAATCCTGCGACCGCAGCGAAGGGAGTCAATCTTCTGGTTGATCAAGGCATTCTGTACAAGAAGAGGGGGATCGGTATGTTTGTAGCGTCGGGGGCTAGAGAAAAGCTGGTGGAGAAGAGGAAGGAACAATTCTATGAGCAGTATGTCATCACGATGATCCACGAAGCGAAGAAGCTGGGGATTACGACCGACCAATTAACGGACATGGTCCGGAGAGGGGATGGCTTGAAATGAATCCGATCGTCGAAGTGAATCGGCTGAATAAAACCTATGGCAAGGATACGGTAATCCGGGATGTCAGCTTTGTCATTGAGCAGAACAAAATTTACGGCTTGCTTGGCAGAAACGGCGCAGGCAAAACGACCATCATGCATATACTCACGGCCCAGCTGTTCCCGACAAGCGGTGACATGCTGGTGTTCGGGGAGAAGCCTTATGAAAATAACCGGGTGCTCAGCCGGCTGTGCTTCATCAAAGAGAGCCAGAAGTATCCGGATAGCTTCCGAATCGTGGATGTTTTGGCGGTCGCCGCGTCCATTTACCCGAACTGGGATCAAAAGTATGCGCTGCAGCTCGTGGAGGATTTTCGCCTTCCGCTGAAAAGAAGAATGAAGAAGCTGTCCAGGGGGATGCTCTCTTCCGTGGGTGTTATCGTCGGGCTGGCCAGCCGAGCACCGCTGACGATTTTCGACGAGCCTTATCTGGGCCTCGATGCGGTCGCCAGAAATCTGTTCTATGAAAAATTGATCGAAGATTACGCGGAGTATCCAAGGACGTTCATTTTATCTACGCATTTGATCGATGAGGTCAGCAATCTGCTGGAGCATGTCATCCTGATTGACGCCGGAAAGATTCTGATTGATGAGGATGCCGATGAGATCCGGGAAAAAGCTTATACGGCCGTCGGCGCGGCACAGCAAGTCAATAAGCTTACGGCAGGCAAAAAGATCATTCACCAAGAATCCATTGGCGGCATGATGACCACGACGGTGCTTGAGCGCTTGAATGGAGCGCAAAGACGCGAAGCGGCGACGCTGGGCATTGAAATTGTCCCAGTCTCCCTGCAGCAGCTCATTGTTCATCTAACAGGCAACAAAGGAAACGGAAAGGTGGCTGAAAGCTGATGAATCGAACGGCAGGCGTATTGAAAATGCATTGGCGCGATAAATGGGTTTGGATTTATGTGCCGTGGGTCGTATTATTGTTCAGCTTCGCGATAAACGTGATCATCGGGGTCTTGATCAATGGACAGGAGAACATTAACTCGGGCGGCATCGCCTCTATTTATGTGTATATGTTCATCGCTATCGCCATCGTGCAGGCGCAGACGTTCCCGTTTTCGCTCGGAATGAACATCCGCAGAACGGATTACTTCATAGGCACGTCCTTGATGTGCCTCCTTGTCAGCGCCGGTTCAAGCGCGATATTGCTTCTGCTGTCGGTGGTGGAGGACCTGTCGGACGGATGGGGAGTGAATCTGGGTTACTTCTCCCTGCCGTTTATGAGCGATCTATCTCCGATCGCTCGGTACGGAATTTTCTTCATCGTCATGATGCATATGTTCTTTCTCGGATTTGTCATTACGAGCATTCACCGCAGATTCGGAAGAAACGGCTTGTACGTATTTTTTACGGTCATGTTATTGCTTTGCACGATCGGCAGCTTTGCGATGACCTATTATGAGCGGTGGATGGACCTGTTCATCTGGATTTCGCATCATTACTTGGGGTTGTTCGTCTGGATGATCCCGCTGATCGTGGTCTACGCGCTGCTGTCCTACGGTTTGCTCCGCAGGTCCACGGTGTCGTAAGGAATCGTGAAGAAAGACGTATTTCATGCGTGTTTAGGGTCCTAATTTCTTGGTCGAGACCGAGAAGTTGGGATTTTTTTTTGCGGAATAAAAGGGCTATGAAGCAGATCCAATCTTTTATGAAAGCGCTTCAAAAAAAGTTCTTGCCAATTGAAATAACCATTGCTATAATCGCTTTGAAAAGGTTTTCTTGAAAAGGAAGTTTTAACTATGAAGCCAACAATTAGAGATGTTGCCAAAATGGCGGAGGTATCCATCAGCACCGTATCGCGGGTAATGAATGCGCCTGAATCGGTCATCGAGAGCAAGCGGGTTCGCGTTTTGGAGGCAATTGAGAAGCTTCAATACCAGCCTAACTCGTTTGCGCGCGGGCTGATTTACAAGAAATCCTTTACCCTGGGACTGCTAATTCCGGATATCGAGAATTTTTACTACACCGGAATTATCCGGGGGATGCAGGATGCGTGCATTAAGCTGGGGTACAGTTTGATGATCTGCAACACCGACAGGGACAAAAACAGGCTTCTCTCGTACATTGATGCATTTCATGAGAAGCAGGTGGATGGAATTGTGTTTGCAAGCGACGTTATGTTTCCGGAATACTACGAGAAGCTGGTCCGTTGCAGAATTCCATTCGTGCTTCTGTCGACGCATTCCGATGAGTACGACGTTCCAAGCGTGGAGATTGATGATGAAGCAGCGGCGTACGATGCGGTGAAATTTCTGATTGATCTCGGTCACGAGGATATTGGAATGATCGGCTTCAATCATGAAAACTCCATTTCCGGACCGCCCCGGTACCAGGGCTTCATCAGAGCTTTGAGCGAGGCCGGGCTTGAGCATAACGGGAATAAAGTCAAGAATGCTACCCACAGATTCGAGCATGCTTACCATGCGGCTCATGAGTTATTTACCGAACACCCTGAGCTGACAGCCGTATTTTGTGTCGCAGATGAATTCGCCATGGGGGTGATTTCCTACCTGAAGGATCGCAATGTTCTGGTTCCGGGTCAAGTATCGGTTGTCGGCTTTGACAACTTGCGAGTTGCGAATATGTTCATTCCGAAGCTGACGACAATTGCCCAACCGATGTATGATATGGGATACCGTGCGGCAGAAAAGCTGCATGAATGGATGACGACAGGTTCTGTCGAGGTTCTAAGGGAGCGAATGTCGCATAAATTGATTGTCAGGGAGTCCTCGCGTCAAAGATGAGGGGTTCATTTCCGGTAATTTGAAAAGCTTTTCAGAATTTGTCCGATGGTTTGCTTAGCAGCAGCTATGGGTAATGAATTAAATTCATATAACAACAAGAAATCAAACTTATATATCATCTTAGCCTGTTTTTGAAAACGCTGTATTTTGAATAAAATCTTGATTCTGTAAGGAGGTGATCCGCACACCCGCTGAAACCGTTGATTGGTGTTTGTTGGGACGAAATGAACTTTTTTAATCATTATAAAAAAAGGGGATGTATTTGTATGACAAAAGCACGCAAAGTCAGAACATCATTGCTGCTCTCGCTGTGCCTGTCCTTTACCATGATGCTCAGCGCTTGCGGCGGATCGGGTGATGCAGGTCCTACGAAGGAGCCTGCTGCTTCCGGCGGCGACACCAAAGAAATAACTGCGACAACCACACCGGCCGATGACAATGCCGGCTCTCCGCTGGAACTCGCTATGCAAGGCAAGTATAAAGGTACCAAAGTAACGATGTTTGGTCCATTCGTGGATGCCGACCAGAAGAAATTCGAGGACAGCATTAAGGAGTTTGAAGATAAGACCGGGATTGATATTCAATATGAAGGCTCCAAGGAATTCGAAGCGACAATCAACGTACGCGTGGATGGCGGAAGCGCTCCGGATATCGCCGACTTCCCGCAGCCGGGTCTGCTGGCTTCCATCGCCAAGACCGGGAAAGTTGTGGATCTGACCAAGGTTCTGGATCAGGATAAACTGAAGAAAAACTACAACCAGAGCTGGCTCGACATGGGTACGATGGACGGCAAGGACGGCAAAATTATGGCCGGCATCTGGAACCGCAGCAACGTGAAGAGTCTGGTATGGTATCCGAAAAAGCAATTTGATGAGGCCGGTTATAAAGTGCCCGAAACCTGGGATGACATGATGGGTCTGACCGAGCAAATCGCCAAGGACGGCGATCCTGCCTGGGCCATCGGCATTGAGAGCGGTGCGGCAACAGGCTGGCCTGCAACCGACTGGGTTGAAAACATCATGCTGCGTACCACAACACCTGAGAACTATGACAAATGGGTAAAAGGCGAGCTTCCTTTTACATCGCCTGAAGTGAAAAATGCGGTTGAAATCATGTCCAAGATCTGGATGAACAAGGACTATGTATACGGTGGAACCAAGTCGATCGTAACGACTGCTTTCGGTGATGCGCCTAAGCCAATGTTCGATAATCCTCCGAAGGCCTGGTTCAACCTGACGGGCAACTTCATTACAAGCTTCTTCCCTGAAACAGCGAAGGTGGATCAGGACTATGACTGGTTCTACCTGCCGTCCATTGATGAGAAGTATGGTAAGCCTGTACTGGTAGCCGGCGACATTTATGCTATGTTTAATGACCGCCCAGAGGTTCGTGCAGTCATGGAATTCTTCACTACAGGTGAATCCATTAAGAAGTGGGTACAATCCGGTGGTGTCATCGCACCAATGAATGATGCATCGCTTGACTGGTACAATTCCGAATCCGACAAACGGATGGCGAAGCTGGTTCAGGACGCTACAACGCTCCGCTTTGACGGCTCCGATCTGATGCCGGGTAAAGTCGGCGCAGGTTCCTTCTGGAAAGGCATGACTGACTATGTCAGTGGAACGGTGAAGCTGGACGATGCGCTGCAGCAGATTCAAAAAGGCTGGGATAACTAAGCGAAGTTATTGAATTGATTTTATAGGCTGAGAAAGGGGCAGTGCCGAGAACCTGCACTGCCCCTTTTTTTCAGATATTGAAGGGTAGGGATTACCTATGGATACACAAGCCAAAACCAAATCCGGTTTCAAAGCGGTGTTGATCTTTCTCGTTGTGCTGCTGTTTAACCTTATCGTTCATGGAGCAATCTTCATGTTCTTCCGGGATTCCACGCTCAATCCGCTGCTGACAGCGCTGGCTGCGGTCATATGGGGAGTTGTGGGCGTTTATTTTCTGTATCTCTCATTCAGCTGGGCTGTGGAACAATTTCCGCAGCAGATCAGCCGAAAGATTCTTCCTTATATTTTTATTGGGCCGGCTGTTCTTTTGCTTGGCTGGCTGTTGGTACTGCCTGCGCTGCGGACATTATATTTGAGTTTCTTCAATGCATCTTCTGATAAGTTCGTCGGTCTTGGGAACTATCTTGCAATCTTCAGCGACCGGCTGCTCGCGACTGCTCTGCGCAACAACCTGCTGTGGGTTTTCGTCGGTACACTGGCTTGTGTGGCTTTCGGGCTGCTGATTGCCATTCTTGCAGACCGGAGCAGTTATGAGCGGATCGCAAAATCCATCATTTTCATGCCGATGGCCATTTCGTTCGTGGCCGCTGGCGTCATTTGGAAGTTCGTGTACTATTACCAGCCTGGAACCGAGCAGATTGGCCTGCTGAATGCAATCGTCATTGCACTCGGAGGAGAACCGCAGGCCTGGGTGACCATGCTGCAGCCGTGGAACAATTTTTTTCTCATATTGATTTTAATTTGGATGCAAACAGGCTTTGCGATGGTCATTTTCTCGGCGGCAATCAAGGGCGTTCCGGAGGATATTCTGGAGGCTGCACGAGTTGACGGCGCCGGAGAAATCCGTATCTTTTTCCGTATTATCATACCGTTTATTTCGACGACATTGCTGACCGTTACCACAACGATAATTGTATTCACGCTGAAAATATTCGACGTCGTTATGGTCATGACGGGCGGCCAGTACGACACCGAGGTTGTCGCGACACAATTCTACCGGCAGTTCTTCATGTACCGCAACTTTGGGTACGGCTCCACGCTGGCGATTGTGCTGCTGATTGCGGTCCTGCCTGTGATCTATTTTAATCTTCGTCAAATCCGCAAGCAGGGGGGATTCTAATGGCCGGAAGAAAAAGAAAAAAAGGGAAAAAGTGGATCGTAAATCTTGTATTGGGCGTCATTTGCTTGATATGGCTGATACCGACTGTAGGATTGCTGGTTTCATCCTTCAGGCCTGCTGCAGATATACTGCAGACCGGTTGGTGGAAAGTATTTCCTCATCAGGAATGGAAGGCAGCGGATACGATCAAGCTGTCCAAGGATGTTGATTTGCGCCAGCCGATCGAGGTGAAGGGCAAGACGTATACCGATGATCAGCTGAAAGCCGGCGTGAAGGCGGGGGATGACCGCCTGATCTGGGAAAATCGCAGAAACCGGGAGATTAGTGTACAAGAGCAAGGCTGGGTTGCCAGCTCCACGCTGACGCTGGACAACTACAAGAATGTGATCTCGGGTAAGGAATACACGCTGAAAGGGGCAGACGGCAGCGAAACAAAGGAAAAGGGCACAGGTCTCTCGCAAGCTTTCTGGAACACGCTGACCATTGCTATACCGGCCACGGTCATTCCGATATTGATCGCATCCTTTGCCGCTTATGCTTTTGCTTGGCTTCGTTTTCCGGGAAGAAAAACATTATTCGTCGTTATTATTGCGATGCTGGTCGTTCCACTTCAGGTTGCACTGATTCCGGTGCTCAAAGATTTTACTTCGCTTGGACTGAACGGAAGTTATCTTGGCATTTGGCTAGCACACTCAGCTTTTGGACTGCCGCTGGTCACTTATTTTATGTATAACTTTATCAGCCAGCTGCCGAAGGATCTGTTCGAGTCTGCCTTTATGGACGGAGCTAGCCATTTTACCATCTTCAGTAAATTGATTTTACCGCTTTCGGTGCCAGCGTTAGCTTCCATCGGGATCTTCCAGTTCCTGTGGGTATGGAATGATTACCTGGTATCCCTGATCTTTATCGGCAACCAGCCTGGCGTGCAGGTCATGTCGATGAAAATTGCCGATCTCGTGGGTTCGCGCGGAAACGACTGGCATTTGCTCACATCCGCTGCATTTATCTCCATGCTGATGCCGCTCGCTATTTTCTTCCTGCTGCAAAAGTATTTTGTCAGAGGATTGATGGGTGGATCGGTCAAAGGTTAATACCTGCGCTCCATATAAAGTGCCCTTTTTAGATAGGAGGACAAGACAGATGAAAATGAAAGCATACCAGCGTCCAGAGGCAATGTATCCTTACCAGGCGTGGAGCCTGGCTGAGGAAGCCTATGATGATGAAAATAATCAAAGAAGTGAGAGCGTATTCGCACTGGGGAATGGATATATCGGAATGCGCGGCAATTTCGAGGAAGGTTACCAGGGGGAAAAGGGCAAATCCGTCACAGGCAATTACATCAACGGATTTTACGATTCCAAACCGATTGTTTATCCAGAAGGAGCCTACGGCTTTCCTTCCCGGAATCAATCCATGCTGAACGTGACCAATGCACAGCGTATTGGGGTGCTGGTTGGGAACGATCCCTTTCATCTTCACTCGGGAAACGTGATCTTGTATAAGCGGGAATTGGATATGAAGCGGGGCTTCCTGCAGCGGCAGGTGGAATGGGAGTCCCCTTCAGGAGGGCATGTGCTGCTAAGCTTCAAGCGCCTGGTTTCACTGCCGCTTAAGCATTTGGCTGCGATACAGGTCGAAATCGAATCTATCAGCTATACGGGGGATATCCGCCTGAACTCTATCATGGACGGGAAAATCGAGGAAGCAGAAGTAACAGATGATCCTCGTCTTGGTTCTGGAGGCGGTGAGCCAAGTCTAATCCTGGAACAGCTGGCGCATGCCAGTGATTTGTCACTACTGAAGCAGCGTACCCGTCATACCGGCTTTGAGCTGCTTACCGCCATCAGTCACCAGTTAGCGGGTGCAGCCTTTGATAGCGAAAATGTGATGGGCGAGGAAGAAATCGGAACCAGCTACACAGTCAAACTGGCACCTGGTGAAAAAGTATCCTTAACCAAGTATATTTCTTATCACACCTCAAGGGATGAGGCAGGCGAGGAGCTGGAGAAGCTGGCTGCCGAGACACATCTTTTGGCATCCAGTCTGGGCTTTGAGAGACTTTTGGCCGAGCAGGAGAAGTATTTGGACGCCTTCTGGCAGCATGCCGATGTGGAAATCGAGGGTGATCCCGCGCTTCAGCAGGGAATCCGCTTTAATGCCTTCCAGCTGCTGCAGTCGGTGGGACGTGACGGTAAGACGAACATCGGGGCCAAGGGTTTGACCGGCGAAGGATATGAAGGGCATTATTTCTGGGATACGGAAATGTATATGATGCCGTTCTTCACTTACACCCAGCCTCAGATCGCCCGTTCGCTTATGGAATTTCGTTATGCCACGCTGGATAAAGCGCGCAACCGCGCGGCCGTGATGTCCCAAAAAGGGGCGCTGTATCCGTGGCGTACGATTGATGGTGAGGAGAATTCGGCTTATTTCCCTGCGGGAACGGCACAAATGCATATCAATGCGGATGTCGCGTACGCGATCAGACAGTACGTTCAGGCCACGGGAGATGAAGAGTTCCTGGTGAGCAAGGGAGCTGAAATCCTGTTTGAGACTTCAAGATTCTGGTTTGATCTTGGCTACTTCAATGATGCCAGGGATGGAGCCTTCTGCATCGATGGTGTCACGGGCCCGGATGAGTATACAGCCATCGTCAATAACAATACCTACACGAACCTGATGGTGCAAAGCCAGCTAAGATATGCAGCAGAAACAGCAAATCTTCTGCGCCGCGACTATCCGGCAGAGTATGAGCGAATCCAGCAGGCCATCGGCCTGAAGGAAGCCGAAATGGATGACTGGCAAGAAGCCGCCTCACGCATGTTTGTGCCTTATGATGAACGGCTACGGATTTACGCGCAGGATGATACCTTTTTAATGAAGAAAAAATGGGATTTTGAAAATACACCGGATGACAAGTATCCGCTGCTGCTTCATTATCATCCGCTCGTCATTTACCGGCATCAGGTGCTTAAACAGGCGGATACGGTCATGGTGATGTTCCTGCTCAGCGAGCTGTTCACTCTGGAGGAGAAGATCAGGAACTACCAATATTACGAACCGCTGACCACCCATGATTCATCGCTGTCTCCTTGCATACACAGCATTGTATGTGCGGAAATAGGTGATCTGGAGGACGCATATGCCTACTTCGACCGGACCGTACGGATGGATCTGGATGACATTAATCGTAATGCCAAGGACGGCTTGCATACCGCCGCGATGGCAGGCTCATGGATGTCGATCGTCCATGGCTTTGCAGGCATGCGTCTGACGGATGGCTCGCTCAGCTTTAGTCCTGTGCTTCCGGCGCAGTGGGATAGCTGCAGCTTCAAAGTGACGTTCCGAGGGCAGCTGCTCAAGGTCAGCATGGGACGGCAGAAGACAAGCTACACGCTTCTTTCAGAGGGCTCCGTTTCGTTCAAGCACAAAGGAGAAGTGATAACCTTATCAGCGAAGGAAACTATCGAAATCGGATCCTAGATCACGTGTTAGAAAGTAGATCAGAACGGCATAGCCAATCATGCGGCAATAACGCAGTCAGTCATGAACAGGCTTATGCCGTTTTTTTCGAGCCGAAGGGGCCGTTTTTAATCTCTGAAATTTTTTTCGTGAAAATGCTTGACGCTAACTAGCTTGCCATGGTAAGATCTATCTTGTCGCCGCGAAAGAATACTTTCGCAAAGACATTCGCCGATATGCGGTCGTGGCGGAATTGGCAGACGCGCACGGTTCAGGTCCGTGTGGGCTAACCCCCGTGGAGGTTCGAGTCCTCTCGACCGCATAATATGATTTACAAGACTGTCGTATCCAATAGGATACGGCAGTTTTTGTTATTATACATAGAACTTGTATGAGAGGAGCCCGAACAAGCTCACGGCTGTTTTGTAAACATAGTCATAAAACAAACGGGGCATCTCTTCAGGATCTAAGTGATCTGATGAGAATGCCCCTTATTTGTGGAATCGTTTGTTACAAATTGACGCACATATTGTTTGAACTGTTCCCGGAGCGGAGAGCGCGGCTGGTCTTCTGCATACGCGAGTACACCAAGCACAGCCGGTTCGGCTTGTCCGGGCAGCGGCAGCGACTTAAGGGCTGCGGTTGCGAGTTCCTGCTGTATGCCAGATACCGGGAAGATACTGATAAAATCACCGGACTGTACAATGCTTTTAATAATCTCCGGAGAATCGGAGACCGCCCGCTCCCACAGATGAATGTTGCATGCAGCTGCATAGGAGCGTGCATACTCCATCATAAACGATCCTTCGCCATGCTGAACGAAAAACTGCTGGGCTATCAGCTGCTGCGTCAGCGATTTGAGACCGGCAAAGGCATGCGTTTCGGAAAAAATTACGGCGATATCTTCTTTTATAATCGTTTCTTCGGTTAATGCTTTTACCGTATCCGTTGAGGAATGCCCTGAGTAATAGAAAGCCAAATCGATTTCCTGGCCCAGCAGCAGCTCCCGAATCCTACGGGTAGGCTTAATGCTGAGCTCGATCTGAATGCCCGGATACTGGCTGCAGAAGCCGCTAACCAGAGGGGGAAGGATATAGGTGCCCATCATGCTGTCTGCCCCGATATGCAGGTGCCCCTTGTTCAGATCCGTGTAATCCTGTACGGCTTTTCTGGCCTCAGCAGCCATGGCAGTCATCTTGACTGCGTAAGGATACAACGCTTTGCCGGCCTCCGTTAACAAAATTCTGCCTCTTTTTGCCTCAAACAGCGCGACTCCGAGATCTTCCTCCAGGCTTTTCATATGAAAGGTAACGGTGGGCTGCTTCATATCCAGTTCTCTTGCCACATCCGTGACCTTTTTTAGCTTCTCTATTAATACAAGAATCTGTAGTTTTAACAAATTCAATGATATTCCCTCCCCAAATCACGTCCTACAACCCAATTATAGAATTAATCTATGTTTATATAAACATTTTGTATAGAATTTTATTTTTCAGTTTACAAAACCCGTCATTTTACAAAATGATAGAGAACTACAATGAATTTGTCGGTAACGTAATAGAGTTGCCATGACAAACACAGAACAGGGGGAAACAAAAGATTATGAAACTCAAAAAACCATTACTTATGATTTGTACGTTGGCACTGGTGGTTATGCTGGCAGCCTGTGGTAGCAAGAATACCCAAGAGGACAGCAGCGCTTCGGGAACGGCGAATAACGATAAATCTTCTGAGCTTAGCGGATCTGTATTGGCAGTAGGTTCGACGGCACTTCAACCACTGGTTGAACAAACGGCACAAAAATTCATGGCTGAATCCCAGTATTCCAAAATTCAAGTGCAAGTGCAAGGCGGCGGCAGCGGTACTGGCTTGACTCAAGTATCCGGCGGCCAAGCTGATATCGGTAACTCCGACGTATTTGCAGAAGAGAAGCTGAAGGATGAAGCGAAAGAGCTGGTTGATCATCAAGTAGCTGTCGTGGCTATGGCTGCGGTGACCAATCCGGATGCAGGCGTGGATAACCTGACGAAACAACAGCTGGTAGATATTTTCACAGGTAAAGTGACGAACTGGAAAGAAGTTGGCGGTAAAGACGAAGCGATCGTGATCGTAAACCGTCCATCAAGCTCCGGTACCCGCAAAACTTTTGAAAAATATGCACTGGGTGCATCGACAGAAGATCTGAAGGGTTCAATTCAAGAAGAATCCTCCGGTACGGTTAAGAAAATCGTGTCTGAAAGTCCTGGCTCAATCGGATACCTGGCACTGTCCTACCTTGATGATAAAGTTAAAGTCGTAAAATACGATGGTGTGGAAGCTACTGTCGAAAATGTAACATCCGGCAAATATCCGGTATGGGCTTACGAGCACATGTATACAAAAGGCGAGCCTAAGCCAGCTGTAAAAGCATTCCTTGACTACATCGCTTCGGATGCTGTTCAAAATGGTGACGTGGTTGAGCTTGGATACATCCCGGTTTCCAAAATGGAAGTAAAACGTGATGTAGACGGCAACGTTTCGAAATAAGCCTTAAGTGAACTTCTAAATAAGCATGAAAGAGGCGGAGTAGTATTCTGCCTCTATTTTCACTTTAGAAAGAAGGACAACGATGAAAGTTATAGATGAAGGGCCTGTTCAGGTTCAACCAGCACGTTCTGCCCGCTGGAAAAAACATCATGCTGAAGATCTTGCGGGCCGGAGCTATACGTTTATTTGTGTGGCTTTGCTCATTGTCATCATCATATCTATTATATATTTTGTCGCGTCCAAGGGACTGGCGACATTCTTTCGTGATGGCGTTAGTCTTGGCGATTTTCTATTTGGTACCACATGGGACCCGGAGGGCAATCAGGGAGAGCCGCAATACGGCGTACTGCCATTTATCTTTGGTTCCTTTGCCACATCGCTGCTGGCTGCTCTGATCGCAAGTCCGCTCAGCATCTGTGCTTCACTTTTTATGACCGAGATTGTTCCCGGCTGGGGGAAAAAGCTTCTGCAGCCTGTCATTGAGCTGCTTGCAGGTATCCCGTCGGTTGTATACGGCTTTATCGGACTGACAGTCGTTGTGCCCTTCATGCGCAATGTTTTCCCGGGACAAGGGATCGGGATTGCAGCGGGAGCGCTTGTGCTCTCTGTCATGATCCTGCCAACGATTACGAGCGTGGCTTCGGATGCTTTGTCATCGCTGCCGCGTGGCCTGAAGGAATCTTCGTTTGCACTCGGTGCTACACGCTGGCAAACGATCTCCAGAGTTATTTTGCCAACCGTACTGCCTTCTATTCTTACCGGTGTTGTTCTAGGGATGGCGCGGGCGTTTGGTGAAGCGCTGGCCGTACAGATGGTTATCGGGAATGCGCCGCATATTCCTCGGTCTCTGTTCGAATCTGCTTCGACGCTGACCAGTGTCATCACACTGGATATGGGTAACACGGTTTCGGGCTCCGTGCACAGCAATGCGCTGTGGAGTATGGCGCTCGCATTGATGTTTATGACCTTTATCTTTGTACTCATCGTTAGGCTCTTGGAAAGGAGACATCGGATTTGAAAGCGAAACTGACCGACAAAATTGCAACCTTCCTCATCGTGGTGCTTTCTTTACTCATCGTAGCCGTGCTTGTGGGACTCATCGGATTTATCCTGGTGCGGGGTTTGAGCCATATTAACTGGTCCTTCCTGACATCAGTGCCTCAAACGATTCGCGCGGGAGGCGGCATCGGGCCGCAATTGTTCAACTCCTTGTTTTTGCTGGTTCTGACATTAATCATTACGATTCCACTGGGACTTGGCGCCGGCATTTATATGGCTGAGTATGCGAAACCCGGCAAAATTACCGGCACCATCCGTCTCGTCGTTGAAGTGCTGTCTTCATTTCCGTCGATCGTCGTTGGCCTTTTCGGCCTGCTGCTAATCGTGAATACATTCGGCTTTGGCTTCTCGCTCTTTTCCGGTGCATTGGTCCTGACGATATTTAACCTTCCTTTGATGGTACGTATTACGGAGCAGGCATTCCGCAGCGTGCCGAAGGAGCAAAAAGAAGCGGGGCTTGCGCTCGGACTTACCAAGTGGAAGATTATTTCCTCAGTCCTGTTCCCTGTTGCGCTGCCAAGCATTGTGACAGGCACGGTCCTGGCGGCAGGCAGAGTATTCGGTGAGGCGGCTGCACTGCTCTTTACAGCAGGGATGTCCACACCGCGTCTTGATTTTACAAACTGGAATCCGCTTAGCCCGACTTCACCAATCAATCCATTCCGTCCAGCGGAAACGCTCGCGGTGCATATCTGGAAAATCAACAGTGAAGGTCTGGCCCCGGATGCCGCGCAAATCGCAGCTGGAGCTTCGGCTGTACTCGTAATTCTGGTGCTGCTGTTCAACCTGTTCGCCAGATGGCTCGGCGGCGTGCTGTACAGAGCCATGACAGCTTCCAAACGTATGGGATAGGGGGATATCAACATGCAAACAACATCGTTTCGTACAGAGCATCTCAGTGTATTTTACGGACAATATGAAGCGGTTAAAAATATCAGCCTGAACTTTCCGGAGCAGAGCGTAACGGCCCTGATCGGTCCATCCGGATGCGGTAAATCAACATTTCTGCGCTCGCTCAACCGGATGAATGATGAGATCTCGCAAGCCAAAATTAAGGGGCGTATCTGGATAGAAGGGGAAGATATCAATGATCCATCCACTGATGTCATCCAGCTCCGCCAAAAAATCGGAATGGTATGGCAGAAGCCGAATCCGTTCTATAAATCCATTTACGAAAATATCGCCTTTGGACCTAAGTATCACGGGGTCAAGCAAAAAAAGCAGCTTGATGAAATCGTCGAGTCCAGCCTGCGCAAAGCGGCTCTGTGGGATGAGGTCAAGGACCGTCTGAAGCAGTCCGCGCTGTCTCTTTCCGGCGGTCAGCAGCAGCGCCTTTGCATCGCGCGTGCACTGTCGGTAAAGCCGCGCATTCTGCTTCTGGATGAGCCTGCTTCGGCGCTGGATCCGGTATCGAGCTCCAAGGTCGAGGAACTGATTGTCGAGCTGAAGAAGGAACTGAGCATTGTTATCGTAACGCATAATATGCAGCAGGCGGCACGTATCTCGGATTACACCGCTTATTTCTACCTCGGCACTCTGATGGAGCATAATGAAACGGAGATCATCTTCACCAATCCCGAGAATGCGATGACCCAGGAGTATATTTCTGGACGGTTTGGCTAAATCCATATGGATAAACAGCTGCCGGATGATCAGGTCATGCTGCATGAAAGAAAAAGGGTATCCTCAAAGGTTCATTCAACCTTTAGTGATACCCTTTTTTGTAACGTCTTATGAGCAGTTATCTGACAATCAAAACCGGACAATGGGCATGCTGCACGACACTGTGACTGACACTGCCGATCAATAGCTCGGACATGAGTCCGATGCCGCGGCTGCCCATTATAATGAGATCCACATGCTGTTCCTCTGCAGTCTTGCAGATGGCAGAGGAGGGATCTCCCGTCTTGCTGAAGGTCTGAAAGGAGATGCCAAGCTTGGAGAGAGCTTCCGTAGCTGGAACCAGGATTTTCTCACCCTCTTCCCGAATGCGTTCCTCCAGATCTATGCCAACTGGGGGCTCGTTAATCGAAATGGAGGGATTTACATGTAGTACCGCAAGCTCCGGTTCATTTTTCAAGCTTTGAATCAGGGCTACGGCTGCATCTAGAGCACGCTGGGCGTGCGTGGAACCATCGACAGGAACAAGAATTCGATTATACATTTTGTTTACCTCCTTAGTGGCCTTCCGCTGTGTCAATATGAGTAAGATGGCGGCGGCGGACAAGCAATGTAACTACACCTAAAAATACCATCAATGCGCCAAAATAAAACGGTGTTTCTGCATGGTACCATTCTGACAGCTTACCTGCGAGCCAAGGAGAGACCGCGCCGCCAAGGAAACGGACGAAGCTGTATGCTGCCGAAGCCACAGAGCGTTCAACGGGAGCCGCCTGCATCACTGCTATGGTGATCAGCGTGTTATTGGTACCAAGAAAGATACCTGCCACGATGACGCTAATAATAACGGTTTTTGGTGAATGGTTGTAGGTTCCGATCCCCATGATGATCAGTACAATGGTAAACAAGGTGAGTACGGTACAAATCGATTTAACTACACTGAAGCGCTTCTGAAGTCTTGGTGCAACGAAAACGGATGTGAAGGCAAGCAGAATGCCCCAGCCGAAGAAGACATAACCCAGTCCATGTTCATCCAGATCCATTACATACGGTGAATAAGCCATCAATGTAAAGAAGCCGAAGTTATAAAGAAATGCAGTAATGCCAAGCGTCAGCAGTGCCGGATACGATAAAGCCTTGAACGGATCAGCAAGCGTACTGGCTTTTTTAGGCTTAGGAACAGAAGGAAGCATGAAGAAGACAAAGATGAAGCCAATCGCCATCAATACGGCGACACCGAAGAAAGGGCCACGCCAGCTGATGGAACCAAGCTCACCGCCAAGTAAAGGTCCAACGGAAATGCCAAGGCCCAGTGCGGCTTCATACAAAATAATAGCCTTGGCTGTGCCGGAAGTGGATAAGCCTACAATTGCGGACAAGGCAGTTGCGATAAAGAGAGCATTACCCAAGCCCCAGCCACCGCGGAAGCCCACAATTTGGCCAATAGAGCCGGACATGCCTCCAAGTGCAGCGAAGATAATAATCAGAAGGATACCGGCAAGCAGTGTTTTCTTAATGCCAATCCGGCTGGAAATGACACCGGTAATGAGCATCGCGATACCCGTAACCAGATTATAGCTGGTGAACAACAGCGATACCTGGCTTTTAGTGGCGTTCAGCTGTTCAGCGATGGCCGGAAGGATCGGGTCAACGAGGCCAAGACCCATAAAGGAAATAACGCAGGCAAAGGCAATAGCCCATACGGCTTTAGGCTGAGACAATAGCCCTGAATTCCTTTGTTCAAGTTCTAGGGGTTGGGAGTCTGGGGATTTCATATAATTAATTACCTCCATTTGTGTAAGTTATTTTTATTTTTTCAAGATTGCCCATCAAAAATACGCCCGTCCTAATTCATTCGTGGCGGTGGAAGACATCGTTACGGTTGTGAGTTCGTATTTCAATCGGTTGAGGCAGCTTATTCTACAAACTTTTGAATGAAATCTTTCAGTCGGACTCTGGTATTTTCAAGCTCGCTATGCATGTTTTTCATTCTTTCGATCTTGCTATAAATCATTTCAATTTGCTCATCCAACATCTGCTCCATGTGCGTGAGCTTGCTTTTCTGCTCTTCACGGCTTTTCACGTCGTGATAAGCTTGGTGATTCATCTTGTACGCATCAGAAACGGACAGATACTGTACAAGCTCCTGCAAGCTGAAGCCGAGGATTTCCTTGGCGGTGACGATTTTTTTTAGATAATCGATATGCTCCCGGGTATAAATCCGGATGCCGCCTTCGCTCCGATCAGGGGCAGGAAAGACGCCGAGTTCTTCATAATACCGTATCGTTCTCTTGGTCAAGCCGCATTCCCGGGCTACGTCATCGATTTTGTATTCATCCATGTCCTTCCTCCCTTGCTTATATTTTTCAAATTATAAAATGAAATATTTCTGCAAAAGAACGTCGATCGGACGTCATTTCTTATGACATACACTATTCTATTCCTGATTAACGTTAACGTCAACGTTAACTTCGGATAAATTATTCACTTTTCATAAGTACAGCAGCAGCTATTCCCGCTGTTGCCCCGGCTGCTCCGCCAATACTCACTGAACAAATCAGTGAAAAGGGCTCTAAGCCCAATAGAAATGCGATCCCGCTTGCCATCGTTGTTCCTGCCAGCATTCCAAGCGCAAGTCCAATGTCTTTTCCCATTCTCATACCGGCACATCTGCCTCCATTGTGATTGGTTATTGATACAGGCTGATGCTTACTATGCCCAAAATAAAACAGCTCTATAAGCCGGATCAGTACCGGATCATAGAGCTGTTTGCCATGTTATGGCTAATGGAGCAGGATGCTGATGAATCATGAATCATGAAGAATGCAATCCGCGAACAGGATGAATTTTGGGATACGGAAAAAAAGCTCTGCCCGGTCCTGAAAGCTTGGTGAAGGCAGGGTTCCCTGGTGCAGCCACTTTCGGAAAGTTCCGGGATGGATATGCATCCATTCACTCACATCGCTTACTGACAGATCATGCACCATGCAAAGACCGGTCAGGATCTTGTTATCCACAGGCGAACGTGTCAAAGTTCTGCGCATAAACCGGGATGAAGACGGCTGGCAAATGATCGGACTGTTTGCTGTAACGGTGCGGTTAAAGAGAATATGATGCGGATAGCCGAGGAACTGGCAAACCTTATCGAGATTCTTTTTGCCGGGAACCCGTCCCTCATAGACCCAAGCGCTGACACTCCGTGATGAAACGCCGAGCTCCTCTGCCAGTTGAGAAAGCTTGATATCGTTTGCCATCAATACTGCTAATAGTACCCGGTTGCGGATCTGGCAGCGGGAAGGCTTGCGAAAGCGTTTGACACGTATACCTTTACCCAAATATTTGCGGTTGATCAGAGACCACGCCTGAATTGAATGCTGTTCTTGTTGTCTAGGCATATTTCCTCCGAAGTTTTTCTTAAAATTCTACATTTTTATAGCTCTTATTTCAATAGTAACTATCGCCCATTTATCCACCTTTACTCCTAGCAAAATGCAGGTTACAACGCAGAAACCAGGCTGTTTGGCATAGGCCACCCCCTATCATTCTCCTTTATATCCTTAAATTACCGAATAGGTTACAAAAATGGTTACTGAATTGAAATTGAAACGGCTCCCGGATTCAAGGTACAATGCAATGGAACTATTATAAATTGATATAAAGCATAGAGTAGACCATCTCGTAGAAAACAAAACGGATTATGATGATCATAGAACAAGCTTTATTTCATTTTATACTAGATTACTAGATTCTATTGAATAGATTTGATAGGGAAAAGAGGAGAAGGTTTTCTCTTCCGGCAAATCTATGCAAAATACGCAGAAAAAGGTTGGTAGATGAGATTGAGAAAGATATTGCAATGCTCCAAATGGATTTTATCGTTTGTACTTATCTTCGGCTGCGTGCTTTCCACAGGGAAAAACAACGCAACTGCAGAAGGAAGCTCGGCGGATTCGGCTAAATATTCCGTATTTGCTGCCGTAAATGACAACCTTGTCACTTATCCGATGTCACCGGTCATACATAAAGGCACTTTATATGTTCCTACCGTTCAAACAGCGGCAGCCATGAATGTGACCGTGCAGTATGCGAAAGGAAATGTCACACTGACGCATAGCGGAGGGCAGTCTGTAACACTGGCGGCTGATGGCAAGAATACATTTGTGAAAAACGGCAGAACGTTCATCTCGTTCCGTGTTATTAGTGAGAAATTCGGATTCCAGCTATCCTATCTTCCCAAACAAAATGTATATCGTGCCTTGAACGGCGGAGCGTCGTTGTCAGATGCACAGTTTGCTGATAAATACAGCAGCTACATCCAGGAGCATAAGGCTCAAACGCCGACGCCATCCAAGCCGAATGCCGGCTCCAAAACGATATATATTACTTTTGACGATGGCCCGTCCCCATATACACCGCAGCTTCTGAATGTTCTGGATCAGTATAAGGTGAAGGCAACGTTCTTCATGCTTGGCAATCAGATCGCAAGTCATCCTGCTTCGGTAGCACGTATCGTTCAAGATGGGCATGGTGCAGGTCTGCATGGTATGACACATCAGAAGAACAAGTTCTATGCATCGCCATATTCGGCGCTGAATGAGATGAATATGGATAACAACAAGCTGCATGATGCAGCCAAGGTATATACGAAGCTGATACGCGTGCCTTACGGCAGCAAGCCTTATTTTACAAAAGCTTACCGTGATCAGACCGCTGCTTACGGATACCATCTGTGGGACTGGAACATTGACTCTAATGACTGGAGATATCAGAACAGCCCGCAAACGATTTATAATAATGTAATGAGAGATATTAAAAATATGGAGAAAAAAGGAGTCACACCGATTGTCCTTTTCCATGACCAAAAAGCAACGGTTACCATTCTTCCCAAGCTGATCAAAGCAATTCAGGCGGAAGGCTATACGTTCAAGCCGATTACGAATGAAATGACACCGAAGAATTTTTGGGAAGACGAGCGTTAAAAGAGATGTTTTCAAGGCTCCGGATTCCGGGGCTTTTTTACATAGCTGCTTCAACTCTATGAAATGGGCTTCAAACGGGTGACGTCCGGCTTCGCCGTCTTGTTTATCCTTTCATACTATGAAATCAGAAGGTATGAAGGGGGAGTAGATAATGAATTCACCTGTAGCAAGCAGTATAAGTGCCCTCACCGGAGGTTTTATCACAATAGCGTTTGGAAAATGGGATCAACTGTTGTGGGTTTTTCTATTCACTATCGTTATCGATTATTCAACAGGTGTACTCGCCTCGATCAAGGAAGGAACCGGACTGAAAAGTGAAATTGGATTTTGGGGTCTGACACGCAAGGCGCTCATGCTTGTGGTTATTGTGCTGGCCCACCAAATGGATCTGCTGTTTAGCGGCGGTACAGATGTGATTAAATCGAGTGCCATATACTTTTACATGTCCAACGAGCTGATTTCAATCACTGAAAACTACGGACGGCTGGGTCTGCCCATGCCCGCGAAATTGCGCCGGATGATCGCTGTCTTGCAAAATAAAGATAAATCGGACGATAAGCCGGAGAGCTAGATTAATATACTTCTCTTTTCCTGCGCGGATGGATATGGTATATTTTTTTTGTAACCTTACGAGTTGGACAAGGAGAATGTATGCCATGATTAAACATATTGTCTTCATTAAATTAAAAGACAGAAGTCCGGAAAGCGTTGACAAGACTGCAGCGGTACTGCGCGCTATGGAAGGTCGGATTCCGCAGCTGCTTGCCATCGAGGTTGGCGTGGATGTCATTCATTCGGAGCGTTCATTTGATATTGCACTTGTGACCGAGGTATCCTCTCTGGAAGATTTGCAGGCTTATCAGGTGCATCCTGTTCATCAGGAAGTCGTTCTTCATTTGAACGAAGTGAAAGAGTTATCCGTTAGCGTTGATTACGAAATCTAGCAGATAGGAAGACTGATTATGAGCGATTTGGAATACCCAATGGAAACATTGACTTTGCTTGTCGTGTTTATCGTGGCTATTTTTGTGATGTTTTTCTGGTTGAAGCGCCGCGGTAAAAGAGGCAAATAATATCTGCAGCTTGGAGGAACAGGCCTTGTATTATGTAAATCAGGAACAGATTCAACACCGGCTGGATGCGATTCCGCAAATCGTCCAAGGCTTAACGGAAGCAGCCGAGTCTTGGGATGGAGGCGTCGTGCTCGGTATGGCGCAGGAGCGGGCACTTCATTTGGCGATTGAGGTTGTAACAGATGTAGGGAGCTATTTGATCGACGGCTTTATTATGCGTGACGCCAGCAGTTATGAGGATATCATGGAGATCAATCATGAAGAAAAGGTGTTTGACGGGGAGATTTACAGCGTGCTTCTTGAGCTGGTGAGTCTTCGCAAGCCTTTGGCACAGGAATATTATTCGTGGAACCGAAGTGAACTTCATCGGCTGACACCGGTTCTTCCCGATATACTGAACAAGTTTGCAGTCCAGGTTCGGGAATATATCCAGCAAGAGCTCCTATTGTAATTTTTAATTGAATCTCAGGTTTGTTCAATCTGTAAGCCCATTCTGAATGTCGGATTGGGCTTGTTGTTTTTTTGGCGTGCTCATATTCTTAAAAAAATAAAATGCTGTCCTTTGTGTCAGGACAAGCTCCCCCTGCTTATAATATCCTACAAATAGGCATTAGCCCGTAAGGGTGAAGGGAGTGACACACCATGGCGGAATGGGGCGCTGTATTAATCGCTTGCGGATTTATCATGTTTGCCGCTGTAGCAATGATTCTTCTACATACGTTGAGAAGAGTGCTGCTGCGGACAGAAGACGTACTTGGGAAAGCTGGACTTGAGATATCGCAGCTGGCTTCCGAATCCAAAGAGCTGCTCGTGCAGGCTTCGGCGACATTGTCGCTGCTTCAGGACAGAGTGGAGGAAGTGGAGCCGTTCTGCGAATCGTTAAGACTGGCAGGAGCAAGTCTGTCGAATACGCTGCAGCGGGCCGATTCCATTACACAGGTCGTAACCGACTCCGCCATGGAACGCTTGGAAAGAGCCCACCGGGAGAATGAGCTCCGCTTTGCGGAGGCTTTCCGGTGGCTGGATGCCGGAATATCGGTATGGCATTCCTTCAAGCGTCAGTCTGGGCCCTCTGCGGACGATCATGCCTGAGCCGAAGGAGAGATGAGCGATGAAGGAAAAGAACAAAAGCTTGTTGTGGGGCGCTTTGATCGGTAGTGTGGTAGGTTCGGTAACAGCTCTGCTGCTGGCGCCGAAATCCGGCAAGGAGCTTCGTCAGGATATCGCTGAAGGCGCGAAGACGGTTGGCAGTAAAACGACAGAGCTGGCAGGTAAGGTCGGAGAACAGAGTGCCATTTTGATTGAAAAGGTCAAAGATACGGCCGGCAGCGTGATTCAGGATATCCGCGGCTGGCGCAAGTCGGAAGCAGACCAAGAGGATAGCGATGAAGCCTTCGAGATGGCTCAAATTTCTTCGTTCGGGGACGACGGGGAACAGGATTTGTTCTTTGAAAAGGACTCCAAGCAGGATGCAGGAGATTTGTAAAACGCAACTTTAATCCGGCGGGCTCTTATTCCTCTTAGGAGGAAGACAGGGCCTGCTTTTGCGCGTATAAATTCAGGCTTCGGTCATTGATAGCCGTGTGGAATTGGTTTAACATGTGAGGTACGTTTGATCTTGATTTTTCATATATTAGCAAAAGAGAGAGCATAAATCGACAAGAAGGAAGCGGTGTGTTCGTGCAGCAAGCAATCGCAATATTAGACTCGGGTGTAGGGGGCTTAACCGTTGTCAAAGAAGTAATGAGACAGCTCCCACGGGAGAAAATCATCTATTTTGGAGACACTGCCCGCACACCTTACGGACCCCGTACGTCCGAAGAAGTGAGAAGATTTACGGAACAGATCGTGGATTTTCTGGCCCAATTCAATCCAAAAGCCATTGTGATCGCCTGCAATACAGCAACGGCGGCAGCACTGGATTATATTTCAGAGAAGGTGTCCATTCCGGTTATAGGTGTGATTCATCCGGGAGCGAGGGCGGCAATCAGCGCGACGAAGACCGGAAATATCGGTGTCATCGGTACTATTGGCACGATCGGCAGCGGGGCATACACGGCAGCTCTTCAGCAGCTCTCGCCTTATGTGCATGTGGTGAGTGAGGCTTGTCCGGCATTGGTTCCTCTGGTGGAGCAGGGGCAGTTTCGATCGGAGGAAACGACGGCTGTGGTTGAAGATTCTCTCCGCGGCATGAGAAACTCCTCCATTGACTGCCTGATCTTGGGATGCACTCACTATCCGTTTTTAAAAGACACGATTCAAGAGGTTATCGGTGAAAAGGTGAAGCTGATCAGCTCGGCAGATGAAACCGCGCGGGAAGTGAGTACAATCCTGTACGACAAGGGACAGCTGGCTAGCGGCAATGAAAGTCCGGTCCATCAATTTTTTTGCAGCGGAGACGCGGATATGTTCCAAAGAATAGCCAAGGCATGGCTGGGAGAGCAAATTCAACGAACTCCCGTGGTATGGCAGGTTTCCAGATTTGTTGAAACATAATGTAAGAGGGACTCCGGATGAATCGGGGTTCTTTTTTTTCGCATGGGCCAAGGCATCGGCATCATAGAATCTTCAAAAGAGCAACGTTTAGCAGCGGTCGATGTTTGAGCCGCGGGAAAGGAAGAACGCCATGCAGCAATATACCGTATGTAAAGGGGATACCCTGGAGCGGATCGCCGCAAACAGGGGATTGTCCCGGGCCCATATTATCAATGCCAATCCTTGGGCAGGAGAGCAGCCGTATCTGGTACCGGGACAGATAATTTTCTTACCGTCCTCCCCGAGAAGAAGATATGTTATACAGGCTGGTGACAATCTGGATAGGGTCGCAGCTGCTTTTCATGTCAGTGAAACTTCATTGCTTGAAATGAACCCGGGTCTATCCGCGAGTTATTTCCCTGAAGGGCGAGTGCTGGTGCTGCCCCATGCCGAGAGGAACCGGATCGTGTACCCCGAGGGTGAATATGGATACCAACATTTAAGTCATGACATCAGCTTGTTGACGCAGTCTCATCCGCAGATTACGGCGGGTATGATTGGAGAAAGTGTACTGGGCAAGCCGATTCCATATCTGAGGATAGGTGAGGGCGGCAGAAACATTCATGTGAACGCTTCCATTCATGCCAATGAATGGATAACCACCCCTTGTATTATGCGTTTTGTCGAAGAATACGCCTGCGCTCTTAAGGAAGGCAAACGCTGGAACGGTTATGATCCAAGACTTTGGTTTGCCCAGTGTACACTATGGATCGTACCGATGGTAAACCCGGATGGCGTTGAGCTTGTGCAGGAAGGTGTCCAGCCGAATAACCCATACTATGACCAGCTGACGGAATGGAATGGAGGACGCAGTGATTACCGCCACTGGAAGGCCAATATCAACGGGGTAGACTTGGGGGACCAGTTCCCGGCACATTGGGATGAAGAGGTGCAGCGCCGAGGAAAAAAAAGCCCGGGGCCAAGAGATTATGCGGGAACTTCGCCGCTCAGTGAACCTGAAGCGGCTGCGCTCGCAGCATTTACCGTGAAGACATCACCGGATGCAGCGATTTCTCTCCATAGCCAGGGGCAGGAGATATATTGGAACTACCGCAATTACGAGCCGAAGGAAAGCCGGGAATGGTCGCGTAGGCTGGGCCAGGCAAGCGGATACCGTCCCGTTAAGCTGGAGGGCAGTGATGCGGGGTACAAGGATTGGTTCATTCAGGAATTTCGGCGCCCGGGCTTTACGGTCGAGATTGGTCTAGGCAAGAATCCGCTGCCTCTGGATGATTTTGAGAATGTAAGTCTTGAGACAGGACTTGTGGTGGCCGAACTGTTATCGTTATGAAAACACTTTGAAACATTTTCTGCAAATATACGTATAATACAATAGAGGAACGGCCGTCGAATTCATTTCACGATCGTTTCCTCTTTTCACGAAAATTTCATATTTGAATGACAGGAAGGAAGTGGATGTGCATGAAATGGAGAAGATTGCTTTCGATCCGGCGCTGGTCACAGATGACAGGCCAATTGTGGCTTTATCTCAAATCCTCACAAGTTTCCATTGGGGACAAGCTTCTTTTTCTGGTTCCAGTGCTGCTGTACTGGGTTTTACCGGATGTCATGCCCTTTGTTCCGATTGATGATATAGGAGTCACGCTGATCGTTATGGGATGGTTCGTTTCCCGTATGGAAAAGAAATATCCTTCTTTGTCTGCACCGAGCCTGCCCGCATCCCCAAAGGGGAGAAACAAATAAAGCTGTCTTGCGAAGCGCTGCGGGTTTCTTTACAATAAAAGGAGCTTTTATATAAAGTGAACTGAAACGAAGGATTTGCAGAAATCCTAATCACTTAAAACAGGAGATGTAGTTGCATATGAAATGCAAAATTACACGAAATGCTGCCAAGGTGCTCCAAAAAGAATTGGACAAAGAAGAAAACCGCGATTTGAAGCTGCGTGTGCTGGTCACCCATGCACATGGAGATCATGCCCATTATGGACTGGACATGGACAAGCCCGGTGAAAATGATGAGATTGTAAGCACGGACAAGGATATCGATGTCCTTCTGGACCGGGGCGAACCGCTGCTGGACGGAGTGAAAGTCGATTATTTGTATTTTCCTAATGAGGGCTTCGTCATCACTAACCCTTCCCAAGGGAATCACGGGGACCACTAACCGTTTTTCGGACATTTGAAGAAAAGGGTGCGACTTATGGCCAATGATATCCGTATATGTGACAAGTGTAACCATATAAAGCTGAAAAGCATTGTTCCGAAGCTGCAGAAAATGGCCCCGGATACTGAAATCAAGATCGGATGCAAATCATACTGCGGTCCCTGCGGCAAAAGAGCGTTTATTTATGTGAACGGGCGTTATGTCAGTGCGCCGACGGAATCGGAAGTGCTCACGAAGATGGAGCCTTTTATCAAGTCCTAGGTGACATTTGGAAAATGCTTACGGAATACCCATGCATAGATCCTTACAGGAAGCTCCATCCTACAAGGTGGATAGGAACTTTCGAGTAAAGGAGAGAGCAGCCCATGGTATCCAGATATGATTCCAGTCTGCAATCGCAAAATCCGATTTCCCAAGCACAAAATTCGGTGGAAAAGCTGCATTACGCGGTTTCACAGGCTTTGTCTCATCCCAATGAGCAAATGTTGCAGCAGGCCAAGAGCCGGCTCGCCCGTACGGAACAAGCAGTACAACAAGCTGGTGAAAGCTTGAATGTACAAGCCGTCGAATTGGCAGAAGAAATGCTGGCAGAGGAGAAGGGCCGTTTGGCTTCCCTAACCTCTGACTCGGATGGAGAACTAACGAAATAAGTGACCTGTCTAATCCTGCAAAGAGCCCCTCTTTGCAGGATTTTTTGCATGATTGCAAGAGGGGCTTTTTTGGGAATTATTCCTCACTATGCTATAATGGACATGCTTTCTTTATCATGCATCTC
Organism: Paenibacillus dokdonensis; assembly: GCF_004916975.1. Taxonomy (GTDB): domain Bacteria; phylum Bacillota; class Bacilli; order Paenibacillales; family Paenibacillaceae; genus Paenibacillus_AQ; species Paenibacillus_AQ dokdonensis. The sequence continues at coordinate 952,094 of NZ_STGQ01000001.1, forward strand.
ATTATACATGGAAGGTTGTGAAGAACATGAAACATATTACAGATTGCACCATTCTGAACAACGGAGTTACCATGCCATGGCTTGGTTTCGGTACATACCAGGCGAAAGGCAATGAAGTGTATGAAGCCGTCAAGGTTGCGCTCGAGACAGGCTACCGCAGTATCGATACCGCTGCCGTGTATGGTAATGAACAGGAAGTAGGCAAGGCAATTGCCGAAAGCGGCATCGCCCGAAATGAAATTTTCGTCACGACCAAAGTATGGAACGATGATCAGGGTTTTGATTCCACGCTGCGTGCTTTTGAAGAAAGCCAGAAACGCCTTGGACTCAATGTCATTGATCTTTATTTGATTCACTGGCCGGGAAAAGATAAATTTAAGGATACATGGAAGGCGATGGAGCGGCTGTATGATGAAGGCAGCATCCGCGCGATTGGCGTCAGCAATTTTCATGTGCATCATCTGAAGGAACTCATGAGCGGCAGCAATGTGGTGCCGGCTGTGGACCAGGTAGAACTGCATCCCGGAATGATTCAACAGGAGCTGCAGGATTATTGCGGTGCGCAGGGCATCCAGATCGAGGCTTGGAGCCCTCTCATGAAAGGGAAATTAACTGATAATACCACACTCCTCGGCATTGCCCAGAAGTACGGAAAAACGCCGACACAAGTCATTTTGCGTTGGGACATTCAGAACAAAATCGTTACTATTCCGAAATCCGTAACGCCTTCACGAATTCGTGAGAATGCAGGAATCTTTGATTTTGAATTAACCCAGGATGAGCTCAAACAAATCGATGCGCTTAATGGCAACAAGCGGGTCGGTACGGATCCTGATAAGCTGATATTTTAAATTCAAAAAACCCGGTTTGCCAGGTATGGCGAGCCGGGTTTTTCTTATACAAATTTGGGGAGTTTGCAATCATATTATCGTTTGCGCGGAGGAAGAGGTCCCAAGAACTGCAAATATTGGCACTCAATTCGTCCATTGTAAAGCTTACGTCTTTTATCCGCTTTCCGTCCAAAATAATGCTCGAACTGCTTGGTCGGGCTAATCGCAAAAAAGGACCAGGTTGGAAGCTGCGCGGCAGTATTTCCTAATTGGCGGATCAGCTTCTCGACTTCGTTTTTCTCGCTCAAACGTTCCCCGTACGGCGGATTTGTAATTAAGCAGCCATATTCGCCTTCAGGCTTGGCTTTGGCGGCAGGCAGGACGTTGAAAGTGATTTCCCGTCCGAAGCCGGCGCTTTTGGCAGCCGCTTTGGCAACCTCAATGGCCTGCGGGTCGATATCACTGCCTGTAAGCTGCAGGGGCTCGTCATCCTGAACCGAGTCAAAAGCCTCCTCGCGCGCTTCAGCCCAATAATTTTCAGGAATAATACGCCAATGCTCGGAAGGAAAAGAGCGGCGCAGACCCGGTGCAATATTCCAGCCCATCAAAGCCGCTTCGATCAGAATGGTGCCTGAACCGCAGCATGGATCATATAGTGGACGCGAGGCATTCCAGCGGCTGAGCTGAAGCATCGCAGCGGCCATTGTTTCCTTGATCGGCGCTTCCGTCACGAGTTTGCGGTAGCCACGCTTATGCAAGGCAGGACCCGTCGTATCCAGTGTAAGCAGAGCCATATCTTTATGAAGATTAACCTCGATGACATAACGTGCGCCAATTTCCTGAAACCAATCCGTGTGATAGCTTAGCTTCAGCTTTTCCACAATGGCTTTCTTCACGATCCCTTGGCAGGCAGGAACACTGCTGAGCTGGGAATGATGCGAGCGTCCTTCAACAGGGAATTCCCCGTCTGCGGGAATCCAGTCCTCCCAAGGCAGGGCCTTGGTTCCTTCAAACAATTCATCAAAGGTTTTGGCCGGGAACTCTCCGATTTTCACGAGTATCCGGTCCGAGGTGCGCAGCCACAGGTTGCAGCGGCAGATATCTTTGAGATCTCCTGCAAAAGTGACTCTGCCGTTCTCAACCTCCAGGTCGTTGTAGCCTAAATCTTTAAGTTCACGCGCGACGATGGCCTCAAGGCCCATCGGTGCGGTTGCTATCAATTGCAAGCGGGACATAAGTAGTTTCAACTCCATTTTCAGCCTTTATTTCAGTTTGTACGATTATAGGTTAACATCTGCTTAGTGTTTGACAAGATCTGAAGGCAGCGGAGGGGACGGAATCGATCGGAAGAACGATCCTTAACCATAGCGGTCTCGCCGCATTATTGTCATGGACTAATACTAATGTTGTGCCTCTTTTTAACAAATGGATTGAAGCTCGAATAAGTCTTCAATTCATTCTATAATAGTATAGGTGAATGTGAGTTCAGAAACAAACCAAAAGTTAACACCATCAATCATTAAATGATGAGGAATGTAAAGGGGAGTCAAATGATGAGTCCTGAAGAATATGCGGACCATTTTCTCGAAAATGACGGGCTGCTTGCCCGGGTACAACAAAATATTGTCGATAAGGGCATGCCCGAGATATCCATCGCACCGGGTTATGGCCGTCTGCTGACGATGCTGGTGGCGGCGACCAAAGCATCACAGGTGCTGGAAATCGGTGCGCTTGGCGGCTACAGCGGCATTTGTCTGGCCAGAGGCTTGACATCCGAAGGTCTTCTAACATCACTCGAGCTTAAACAGGAGTTCGCGGATGTGGCGCTGGGGCATCTGACCGAGGCCGGATTTGGAGATCAGGTGAAGTACATGATTGGCCAGGCGGCGGACAATTTGGAAAAGCTCAAGCTCGAAGGCCGGAAGTTTGATTTCTTTTTTATCGATGCGGACAAGGAGAATTATCCGGTTTACCTCGAATATGCGATAGAGCTTGCGAATCCTGGAGCCATGATTGCAGGAGATAATACATTTTTGCGGGGGAGAACCCTCAATCCGGACAAAAATGGACCTTCGGTCCAGGCGATCCGCCGTTTTAACGAACAGATGGCGACCGATGAACGTTTGATCGGAACAATTTTGCCGGCTTACGACGGACTGGCTGTAGCGATGGTCAAACCGCAGGGGAAGTGAGTCCCGGATCAAAAAAAAGGTGGCACAGGATTTGATCCTGCCCACCTTTTTTGCATTATAGCCTCCGGGGTCCCCGCAGAGTACCTGAATGGACTTCGGGGCATGGCTCCACTTTGGAGGGTTATTGTGCGGTTTAACGGAATTGTGGAGACTTACGATTTTTGTACAGCTTGAGCCGCACCCACACCATATTCAGCAGGAGCAGGCAGCCGGAGATGATGAACAATCCCTCGATACCGATAAAGCCGGATAGGAATCCGCCGACGAGTGCCCCCAGCATATTACCTAGTGCAAGCGTACTTGTATTGAAGCCAAAGGCTCGGCTTTCCATGCCGTCAGGCGTGTAGGAGCGGATAAGTGCATTGACGCTTGGCAGCAAGCCGCCCATGAAGACACCCATCAGAAAACGTATAATAATGAGCTGCCATACCGACTGCACGAAAGCCTGCGGAATCAGCATCAATCCGGCGCCAATCAAGGCAAAGGTCAAAATACGGTGCGCTCCGACCTTATCGCTTACTTTTCCGAGAATCGGTGAGGTAATCATATTGGACAAGCCTGTGACGGCACTCACCATGCCAGCCCAGAAGGCGATGTTAACCGAGGAGGCATGCAGCTTTTCGACATAGAGCGGCAGCAGCGACATCGGACTCATCATGGCAAACTGCAGCAGAAAGGTCACTGCGAAGAGAGCCGGAAGCTGAGGAATTTGAGTCAGCTCTTTGAAACCCGCAAGAACGGAAATTTGCGGCGTTTTGGCTGCTTCTTCGCGATTGAAGTTCTCTTTAACCATGAACAGTGCAAGAAGCGAGGCTGCAAAGATCAAGATACCGATGATGTAGAAAATAGGGCGGAAACCGAATAAATCCGCGAGTCCGCCACCAATAAGCGGTCCGAGGATCGTCCCTGCCACGGAGCCGGACTGCATGATACCCATCGCAAAACCCATCTTTTCTTTCGGGGTTGTGCTGGATACCAGCGAGATCGAAGCAGGGTTAAAGCCGGAAATTGTACCGTTCAGCAGCCGGAGCAGCAGAAGTTCCCAGGGACTTCGGGCGAAGCCCATCAGCGTAATGACTATCGCCATCCCGAAGCCGGAACGCAGCAGCATAATTTTACGCCCGTATCGATCAGAGAGCTTGCCCCATAGGGGCTGAAAAATAAATGAGGTCAGAAAGTTCGCCGCAAATATCAATCCTGCCCACATGCCGATCTGATGTTCACCCTGAACTCCCAGATCCTTCGCCAGATACAGGGACAGGAACGGAGTGATCATCGTCATTCCGGAATTAACCAGAAATTGGCCAACCCAAAGCACAATTAAATTCACTTTCCACGATTTCAATGTGCTTTTCACTTCCTTTCTTGTGACTGAAATATAGCGTGATGAAAAACACAGATTACACCAGTATAACATATTTACCCAAGCCGTCTGACCAGCAGATGTCATACTATTGTCATGGGATGTAAGGGTCAGCCAGTTGTTACTTACTTTTAAAAAGGGCATAATATAGATTAGAGAAATTCTAAAAAACATTGGAGGCCTCTTCATGACCTACAACGATACACTTATACGAGCCAGCTATAAACAGGAAGTGGATCATCTTCCGGTCTGGTATATGAGACAAGCGGGCAGGTACGACCCTGAATACCGCAAAATCAAAGAAAAATATACGCTTCTTGAAATTTGCCGGCAGCCGGAGCTTGCAGCGGAAATCACCATGATGCCGGTGCGCAAGCTGGGTGTGGATGCGGCTATCTTGTATTCGGATATTATGAATCCGGTGGCATCGCTTGGTGTGGATTTTGATATCGTCAAAAATATCGGACCCGTGATTGACAACCCGCTCCGCAGTAAAGCCGATATAGAGAAGCTGCGTCCAATCGACATCGACAAGGACCTGTCTCATATTATGGAGACGATCCGCATTTTGGACCGCGAGCTGGAGGTTCCGCTGATTACATTTGCGGGGGCGCCATTTACGATTGCCAGCTATCTGATTGAAGGACGTCCTTCCAAAAGCTATATTTTGACAAAGACGCTGATGTACAGCGAACCCGAGGTATGGAATCTGCTGATGAACAAGCTGGGCGACATGGTCATTACATATGTTCGTGCCCATATCCAGAACGGTGGCAAGGCATTTCAACTCTTTGACAGCTGGGTCGGGGCGCTTGCGCCGAAGGATTTCCAAAAGTATGTGCTGCCAACCATTACCCGTATCTTTGCCGAACTTTCAGATTTGAATGTACCCAAAATATATTTCCCGGGCGTAAGCTCCGGCGAGCTCCTTCCGACACTTACACAGCTTCAGACTGACGTCATTGGTCTGGACTGGAGAGTTTCCATTGCAGAGGGACGCAAGCGTACAGGCGGCAAATTTGCGGTACAGGGTAATCTCGATCCGTATATTTTGACGGCTCCTATGGATATCATCAAGCAGTATGCCAAAGACATCATAGATGAAGGCATTCAGGAGCCTGGGTTTATTTTCAATCTGGGTCATGGTTTGTTCCCTGAAGCATCGCTGGACAAGCTGAAGGAGCTCACGGCGTATATCCATGAATATTCGGCCACTGCATTGAACAACGGGAAATAATTAAGAACAAAAAGCCAAGACCAACACTTATAATGAGGTGATCGTTTCGTGAAAACAAAAGTAGGCGTGCTCGTTATGTCCTATGGAACTCCTGAAAGCATTGAAGGCGTTGAAGCGTATTATACGCATATCCGCCGCGGAAACGCTCCATCTCCAGAGCAGCTCGAAGAGCTGGTTGACCGATATAAAGCTATCGTAGGCGGTGTTTTCCCACTGCGTGAAAATACAAATCATCAGGTAGACAGCCTGCAAAAGGCGCTGAATGATGATACCCGTCTGCCTGATGTTGAGTTTGTCTGCTACCAGGGGCTGAAGCACGCAAGTCCGTTCATTGAAGATGGTGTGGAGGAAATGGCTAAAGACGGCATCAAAAAGGCAGTCGGCATCGTGCTGGCTCCCCACTACTCGACGATGAGCGTAGAAAGTTACGTAAAACGTGCTCAGGCCAAGGCCGATGAACAGGGGATCGAATTCACCTTCGTGAAGAGCTACCACCTGCATCCGCAGCTGGTCGAAGCGCTCACTAGCCGGGTTAGTGCGAAACTTGATCTCTTTAAGGAATCCGGGGCGGAGCGTGATGAGGTGCGCGTATTATTCAGTGCACACAGTCTCCCGGAAAAAATTCTGGAGCTTGGTGATCCGTATCCTGAGCAGCTTCTGGAAACCTCTCGTGCGATTGCCGAGAAGGCTGGAATTACTTCCTGGCAGTTTGCTTGGCAAAGCGCCGGCCGCACGTCCGTACCTTGGCTCGGTCCGGATATTCTGGACACGCTCCGTAACCTCAGCAAGGAGCAGGTCAAGAATGTATTGGTGGCTCCTATCGGCTTTGTCTCCGACCATCTTGAAGTGCTCTACGATCTCGATATTGAAGCTCAGGAAGTTGCGAAGGAACTTGATATGCGCCTGATGCGAATCGACATGTTGAACAGTGACCCGTTGTATATGGAGACGCTGTGTGATACTGTCATAGATCAGCTCCAAAAATCAAATATGGCCTAAGGTCTGGCCATTTAACATTAGAACCCTCCGCGGCAGCGGGGGGTTCTATTTGCTTGTGGGAAGCTGATATAATAGTATGGATTCTGGAAGGGAATCTACTAAAATATGAAAATCATTAAGGAGGAACGATGTATCCGCCGAGATCACAGAAAAAACGTTCCGGTCAGAAGAACCGGAAATTAAGGCAAAGGCGTCTGTGGCTGACCATGAATGCCGCATTGCTTTTGTTAATTGTCATTTTACTCTCTTATTATTTTATTAACGACCGACAAAATGCAGCGGGGGTTCAGCCGCCAAAACCGGCTCCTGCTGATATAGAGAACAACGTGAACAAACCGCAAGATCAAGGTACGACTCCTGATTCTTCCGAGCAGCCAGACGACAATGGTACTGGAGAGAATCAATCGATAAAAGGGCCGGAAGAGGAACCAACAAAAGATCCTGATAAGTCCGGTGTCGATTCCAAGGAGCAGGGATCGAATGAGAACGGAAAATTACAAGTACCTGACAGGGCCGGGGATCAACCCCCGGCCAAAGAAGATGGAAATACGGCAGAAGATAGCAAGCAGGAGGACTCGGAGAGTCCAGATGATCATAGTATAGCTTCAGATAACGGTAAGGCAGTCACCATTAATTTCGTGGGTGACATGATCTTCTCGGGCAAGGTGGAAACTTTGCTGGAGAAGAAAGGCTATTCATATCCTTTTACTTATTTGGGAGATACCTTCAAGAAGGATGATCTTACGCTCGGAAACCTTGAAACTCCGGTTACAACAGGTGGCGTAGGCGCACAGAACAAGCAGTATGTCTTTAAGTCATCGCCGAAAGCGCTCGAGGCGTTGCGCGCAGCTGGCATGGATGTGGTCAATTTGGGCAATAACCATATACTCGATCAGGGCGAAGTAGGACTGCTTGATACGATCAAATACCTGGATCAAAGCGGGATTCAGTACGTAGGCGCAGGTAAAAATGCAGCACGCGCTTATGAGCCGCTGTTTATCAAACGGGGAGGCATGACCATTGCCGTGGTCGGCTGCAGCCGGGTATATCCTGAACCTGGCTGGGCTGCAGGAGATAATAAACCTGGTGTAGCAAGTGCGTACAATGGAGGGGGATATCGTGATCGTGTCCTTTCCACCATTACAAACGCCCGTAAGAAGGCTGATCTGGTCATTGTTATGACCCATTGGGGCATTGAACGCTCCCTTACACCGGATGGCAATCAGAAAAAGCTGGCACATGATTTTGTTGATGCCGGAGCAGATTTGATTATCGGTGGACATCCGCATGTCCTGCAGGGTCTGGAACAGTATAAAGGTAAATGGATCGCATACAGTACCGGGAATTTCATTTTCACGAAATCAAGCACCCCATCCACTTGGAAAACGGCTGTATTCCAGGCGAACTGTAAACCAAAGACCGGCTGCAGCATGAAGCTGGTGCCGTACCATGCAGAGCTAGGGCAGCCCGTGCCAATGAATGCGCAAGATGGCGGCCAGCTGATGAAAGAGCTGCAGAGCCTTTCCGTCGGCGGTGTGAAGATTTCCGGTGATGGTGTTGTTACACCTGGCTCTTAAGCGATAATAATTTAAAATAACGAACATACAAAGTTTGGGGGAGAAGGATGAATAATCTATGTGTGGCGCATCGCGGTTATTCCGGGAAAGCCCCGGAAAATACGATGGCAGCTTTTCGAATGGCCATAGCTGAACCTTTTGTGCAGTGGATGGAAATTGATACGCAGCTTACCGCAGACGGGATTCCTGTGGTCATACATGATTTTAGTCTGGATCGAACGACGAACGGCAGCGGCAAGGTCAAGGATCATACCTGGCAGCAGATTCACCGACTGGATGCGGGAAGCTGGAAGAGCAGAGACTTTCTTGGGGAGCGTGTTCCCTCATTGGAAGAGGTGCTCCGTCTTAGCTGCGGCCGCGTGCGCCTGAACATTGAGCTTAAAACTTCGGGGAATATGTACCCTGGTCTTGAAAAGGCGGTCATCGACCGGGTCGCTTCCTATCATATGGAGCAGGATGTCGTTCTGACTTCTTTCGACTCGGGAGCGCTGGTCAGGGTGAAACAAATCAATCCGGATATCAAAACTGGACTGATTATTGATGCACGGCCGAAGGATTTGGTGGAGCGGCTGCAGTCGCTGCAATGCTCATTCTTGTCGATTGGGCATCCTAATCTGGATCATGATCTTGCCGAAAAGCTGAGAGCGGCAGGAATTACAGTTATGGGCTGGACGGTGGATGATGCCAGACGGATGAAAAGACTGGCCGATATTTCGCCGGAAATTTTGATTTGTACCAACCGTCCCGATGTGTGGGGAAAAACATTCATGCGCAGTAACAGCATACTAAACGACAAAAGGATGATGTGACGATGATTCATAACGTATATTGTGTCGGCCGTAACTACAAACTTCATGCAGCTGAACTTGGAAACGACGTACCCGAAGAACCGATGATTTTTATGAAACCGTCCCATGCGGCTGTTGCACTTGGGGGGCAGGTCCTGACCCTTCCGAAGGAGAAGGGAGAGGTTCATTATGAGGGAGAGCTGGTTCTGCGCGTGGGCCGTTCCTATGAACCGGGTGCCAAGGTGGAAGATCTGGTAGATCAAATGGCGTTAGGCATCGATTTTACCTTGCGTGATGTACAGACGGTGATCAAGAAAAAAGGCCATCCATGGACAGCTGCCAAGGGCTTCAAGAATTCAGCACCAATATCCGAATTTATCGAATTTCCTGGCGTAGAGGCAGCAGGGACTCAAGACTTTACGGTACATAAAAACGGTTCAGAGGTACAGCGCGGAAATATAAAGGATATGATTTTTCCGCTGCAGGAGATTGTCGATTATATCGGCATGAACTACGGCCTCGGTGAAGGCGACGTCATTTTCACAGGTACACCTGCCGGTGTGGGTCCATGCGTTCAAGGGGACGAGTTTAAACTCTACTGGGGAGAACGGCTTCTGGGAAGCTGCGTGATCGGCTGATTATGGCCTGGCTCATCGGTGGACTGTGTGCCCTGATTGTCGCCGGAGGGGCGTACTGGAAACGTTCGCTTACAATTTCAGGAGCGGCAGCAGCTTTTATCATGGGTACGGTCTACTTTGGTGCGGGAAATTTGCTATGGTTTGGTATTCTGCTTGTATTTTTTATCAGCTCTTCGCTGCTGTCGAAGTTCAAGCAGGTGAACAAGTCAGAGCTTGAGAAGTCCTATGCCAAAACGGGTACGCGGGACGCCGGCCAGGTTTTGGCGAATGGCGGAGCCGGGATGCTTTTATGTATCCTGAACGCGATATGGCCGCATCCGGGATGGGTGTACGCTTTTATTGGCGTGATGGCGGCGGTAACCGCTGATACCTGGGCCACCGAATGGGGAGGACTCAGCCGCAGACAGCCGCGGTCCGTGCTTACGGGTAAAGTGGTACCACCGGGAACCTCTGGGGGCGTCACATTGCTTGGAAGTACGGCAGCAGGGCTCGGGGGCCTCATGATTGCGTTGTTCGGGTGGCTGTTTGCAGATTTATCAGGGATGGAGAATCTGTTTGTTGCGTTCATGCTGGCAGGCATCGCCGGGGGACTTGTTGGCGCATTTGCCGACTCTTTTCTGGGAGCGACCTTGCAGGTTATGTACAGATGCGATGTATGCGGCAAGGATGTCGAAGTGCTGATACATTGCGGACAGCCTACCCGGTGTATCCGGGGGCTGCACTGGATGAACAATGACGCGGTGAATTTCTTGTCGTCATGCGTTGGCGGGCTTGCTGCTTGGGCATTGGCTCTTTTAGCCTGAATATATAAGTAGAGCGCTCAGTCGGAACGATGTGATCATATCAGTAGGAGGGGATACCATGGGCAGTATACATAGGGACAAGCACGAAGCCATTCTGGATGCGGGCTATATGCTTTTTGGAACCCATGGCTTCTATGAGACGAAAATGTCCGACATCGCCGAGTTAGCGGACATCGCCAAAGGTACATTGTATTTGTATTTCAACAGCAAGGAAGACCTGTTCCTGGCCGTCACACGCAGGGATTGCGATGAGTTTCTGGAACGGCTGCAAGCGGAGCTACATCGCTTAGAGACTGTCCAGGAGCAGCTGGAATGCGTGTCTGCCCATCATTTGGAATACTATTACCGCTGCAAGCAGCATACCAAGCTGTTTTTTATGGCACCCAACAATCATGCCGAGCTGAATGAGTATCTAAAGCAGTTTATGGAAATGTACACCCGAATGGTCGCCGATGTCCTGGAAACGGTTAGCAGTGAGGATACGATGCTTTTCGCTCAGACCTACATCGGAATGCTGGACCGGCTGAAAATGGATATTTTATACGATACGAATTTTAACGAGGATGATTTGAGAAAAAGAATCCGTTTCGCTTCAAGTCTTTTCATCCATGGATTTATGTCTGCCAAGCCGGCAAATGAGGTCTAGCTTGACGAATCCATGATTATTAAAACCGTCTATTGGAGACGGTTTTTTTGTTTGAAACGAGTTGCTGTTGATCTTAACGTGCCGCTGCATGTTTATATTGAAGCGGGCCGTATGCTAAAATAGTATTAAGCATTCCAATTCAGAGAGATAAGTAGGGAAAACACTTATGAATATTATGACTGTTGAACATATATCCAAAAGCTACGGCGAAAAAATCCTGTTTGAAGATGCCTCCTTCGGTATGGAGGATCAGGACAAAATCGGCATCATTGGTGTAAACGGGACGGGGAAATCCACGTTTTTACGCGTCATAGCCGGTTTGGAGCAGCCTGACGGAGGTGGAATTTCGATCGGGAACCAGGTTAGAGTCCGTTTTCTGTCGCAAAATCCGGAGTTTAATCCTGGGAATACGGTGCTGCAGCAGGTGTTTGAGGGGAATGATCCCAAGCTGAAGGCGGTAAGAGATTATACCGAGACGATGGAGCTGCTTGAACTGAATCCCGGGGATACCGGGCTGCAGGAGAAGCTGCTGAAGCTGAATCAGCAAATGGACGCGTTGCAGGCTTGGCAGATGGAGAGCGAAGCCAAAATTATTTTATCCAAGCTCGGGATTGTCAACTTTGAGGCAGCCATGGACATGTTATCAGGAGGACAACGCAAGCGCGTTGCCCTGGCACAGGCTTTGATAGAGCCCTGCGAGCTGCTGATTCTCGATGAGCCTACGAACCATATTGACAATGATTCTGTCATTTGGCTTGAGCAGTACCTGCAAAAGCGCCGTGGGGCGCTGCTGATGATTACACATGATCGTTATTTTCTGGACCGGGTAGCGAATGTGATGTTGGAGCTGGATCAGGGCAGATTGTTCCGATATGAGGCCAATTATTCCAGATTTCTCGAGCTGAAGGCGGAGAGAGAAGAGCGTGAAGAGGCATCCGAGCAAAAAAGGCAGAATTTGCTGCGCAATGAACTGGCCTGGATCCGTCGTGGAGCGAAAGCCAGATCCACCAAGCAAAAGGCACGTATCGACCGATTCGAATCACTGAAGGATCAGCAGGGACCGACACGGAGCGGTACTGTCGATATGTCAGCTGCCTCCTCGCGTTTGGGACGGAAAATTGTTGAGCTTGAGCATCTCGGTAAAAAGGCCGGAGACAAGATATTGATCCACGATCTCAACTATATCAGTGTTCCCGGAGACCGAGTCGGCATTGCAGGCCCGAACGGAAGCGGGAAATCAACGCTGCTGAATATGATTTCCGGAAGACTGGAGCCGGATGAAGGAGAGGTTATCACAGGTACAACAGTGAAAATCGGCTACTTCACCCAGGAGCATCAGGATATGGACGGCAGCATGCGGGTAATTGAATACATCAAGGAAGAGGCTGAAGTCATTCGTTCCGAAGACGGCAGCAGTATTACAGCTTCTCAAATGCTGGAGCGATTTCTGTTTCCGCCGGCTGCGCAGTGGACGCCGATTTCCAGGCTCTCGGGAGGAGAAAAACGCCGTCTGTATTTACTGCGGGTATTGATGTCTGCACCCAATGTCCTTCTGCTCGACGAACCGACCAATGATCTTGATATCCAGACGCTTTCCGTCCTGGAGGATTACCTGGATGATTTTCCGGGTGTGGTCTTTGTGGTATCCCATGATCGTTACTTCCTGGACCGGACTGTCGATAAAATCATGTCCTTTGAGGGTGAAGGACGCATACGCGTCCATGTCGGCAATTACACGGAATACAGCGAATGGATGACTAAAAACATGGAACCCGCAGTTCCGGTCCGGTTGTCTGAGAAGTCGGCACAGGCCCCCCAGGCCTCATCTGATGCAGCTCCGCGAGAAAAGCTGAAATTCAGCTATAAGGAACAACGTGAGTATGAGCAAATTGACGCCATGATTGAGGCTTGCGAAAATAAACTGGCCGGTATACAGACCAAAATGGAGGAATCCTTTAGCGATTCGGCGCTTCTGCAGGAGCTGATGCTCAAGCAGCAGGAAGGCGAGCAGGAACTGGAGCATCTGATGGAGCGCTGGACGTATTTGAACGAGCTTGCAGAGAAAATTGAAGCAAGCAAGAATTAAGAATATGCGAATGGGTCTTATTCACCCATAGACTACCTAAAACACGCTGAATCTGCAGATTCGGCGTGTTTTTATTACTCTGAAGCTTCAGACAGGATCAGAAATATAGACCCATGCTTGGTTGACATACGAGATTACATGTGTAATATTGGATACATGGATTACAACTGTAATCAAGTGAGGGGGAATACGTTTGAATAAACTGCCTGTCATTTCCGAGGCGGAGTGGGAAGTTATGAAAATATTATGGCAGAGTTCTCCGATGACAGCCAATGAAGTCATTGATGCGCTTGCTTCCCATATGGACTGGAGTCCGAAGACCGTACGAACTTTGCTGAACCGTCTGGTTGCTAAAGAAGCCATTGCCTATCATCCCGATAGCCGGCCTTATTCCTATTTTGCATTGATTACCGAGGTGGAGTGCCAGAAGGCAGAGACCAAGAGCTTTTTGAAACGGATCTACAGCGGTTCATTCAAACCGCTTATGGTGAATTTTTTGAAAGAGGAAGAGTTGTCTTCTGCCGATATCGAAGAGCTTAGGAAGCTGCTGGATGAAAAGTCGGATCCGAAAAGGAGGGGCTAGACATGCAACTCCTCTCTGACCCTTCATTGAACGTTTTTTTTGATTGGGTAGTTAAGACGACCCTGCTGGCCAGTATCATGGCCGGTCTTATTCTGGTGATTAAGGCGGTTCTGAAAAACCGGCTGAAGCCAGGCTGGCATTATGCCTTATGGCTCCTTTTGATGTTGAGACTGCTCATTCCAGCCGGACCGCAAACTGCTTTTAGCATTTATAATCTATTTTCGTGGACGGAAGCCGCTTCAGAAAACACAGCTGCTCCGCATCTAAACACCGCAGGGAGTGATGATACTGCAGCATCTTCCAAACATCCGGAATTATCATCCATTGATTCGGAAAATTCCGGAACGCGAGCGGTGTATCCAGATCAAAGCAAAGACAGTACATGGTCTATTAAACAGATGCTTATAGGGATATGGATGATTGGGGCTGTCCTGCTGCTGATCCGCCTCCTGGCTGTGAACATCCGTTTTTCTATGAAGCTCCGCAGAAACGCTGTTGCTGCGAAGCAGGCGGATATCATGTTACTGGCACAGGCAAGAAGAAGTATGGGAGTTAAACGACGGGAACGTCTCAGCTTCTCCCCTGCCGTATCCACACCGACGTTGTTTGGCTGGATTCGCCCTCATTTGATTATGCCCACAAGCAGCAGAGAACTCGATGCAGAGCGTCAGAGCCACATCTACCTGCATGAGCTCGCACACATGAAGCATGCCGACATTCTTGTGAATTGGCTGATGCATCTGCTGCTCGTTCTGCATTGGTTTAATCCGCTGCTCTGGTACGCGCTATACAAAATGAGAGAAGATCAAGAGCTTTCAGCGGATGCACTCGCGCTTCGAAAGATTCATCCATCGCAGGTATCCGAGTACGGGTATACCATTATTACACTTCTGGAGAGAACGAAGATTCGAGGATATGTTCCGGGTGCTGCAGGATTGTCTGGTTCCAAGCAGCAGCTGAAAAGGAGGATTCTTATGATTAAAAACTTCAAACGTAAATCAATAGGCTGGACGATGGTTGGGCTTGCCATAGTGGTAGCATTAAGCGGATGTGCGCTTACCAATGGGAAAACAGCATCTGACGGCAATACAACCACTCCGGCTGCCGGGGAGACGACTCCTGCAGAGACGGTCACACCGGGTACTACTGCGCCAAATAACGCCGGAGATAAGTCCGGAGACACCGCATCAAACGATGATACGAAGAACGGTTCCGGAACAGGCGTGAATTCTACAGCTTCCACGGATTCCGATACGAAGTCCCAACCGTCTGATCGCAACAAAGGAGGCAGTTCTTCGGGGAACTCTGCACAAGCTTCCGTAAAAGTGACTGAAACAAAAGGACATGAACAGCAAATCAAAGATATTGCAGCGCTGGCCAAGAAAGGGAAAGTGAAAGGTGCCGATTTCGTGGCTGGCAAGACGATTATCGATGACATTCACACTTCCTGGGGTGAACCTGACCGTCCTTGGCAGCCATCAGACAGCTACGCATATGATTCATACTCGCCGGGGGCAGGTAGAGGCACATATGCCTTTGGTATCGGCCGAGGGGAGGTTGTCTACGATATCCGCTACTTTGGTTCTCCAATGGATGAAAACCAGGCCTTTAATCAGATCAACTTTGCAGAGATCAAAAAAACGCTTGGTAAACCAAGTTCCATAAAGACAAACAATACGGATGATATATTGACCTACAAGCTGGGAGAATACGAGCTTAAATTCGTTGGCCCGCATAAAACACAGCGGCTTGATCATATTTCGGTCTACTCACCAAAAGCAGCAGCTCCAATGGGAGGCTCGGTGAAATAATCAGTAGATGAATAAAAACAGCTATTCCGGTCATCGTGACCAGGATAGCTGTTTTTTTGGAAATACGATCAGCAGGTATATGCAATACTCTGATTATGTTCTTACGTATGCTGCGAGAAGCTTGGTTGTGTTGAATACGGCCTGTTTATGGGTACGCTCCATGGCATGGGAAGCGTGAACTCCGGGTCCGATCAGGGCGGCACGGATGTTGTTTCCTGCAGATAATGCTGCAGAGGCGTCGGAACCGTAATGCGGGTAGACATCAACTGCAAATGGAATGTTCTCCGCTTTGGCCAGATCGATTAATTTGCTGGTCATATCGTAATCATAAGGTCCGGAAGAGTCCTTGGCGCAGATCGAAACATCGGTTTCCTTGCAGCTGAGGTCATCACCTATGCAGCCCATATCCACAGCGATCATTTCATCAATGTCGGATGGGATGTAGGCAGCGCCATGTCCAACTTCCTCGTAATTCGAAATCAGGAACTTGAGCTTAGTTTTGGGCTTCCAGTTTTCGCGCTTCATGGACTCCAGCAGACCGAAGAGGGCTGCAACACTCGCCTTGTCATCAATATGGCGTGACTTTACAAAACCGCTCTCGGTAATAACCGCGCGGGAATCAAACGAGACGAAGTCACCGACGGCAATGCCGAGCTTCAGCACATCTTCCTTGGAATGAACCAGCTCGTCGATACGGACCTCCATATGGTCCTCCTGGCGTTTGAAATCACGGGCATCACTGTATACATGAACCGATGGGTGGGTGCTTAGGATGGTACCTGTATACGTTTTACCGCTGCGTGTATGGATGATGCAGTATTCATTTTCGATGCTGTTCATCATAAATCCGCCAACGGATGTGAGCCGCAGCGTACCTTCGGATTTCACTGCTCGGACCATGGCACCAAGCGTGTCCACATGAGCGCTGAGGCCAATGGTACGTGAGTTGTCCTCGCCATCGACCTCCAGAATTACCCCGCCCTTTTGGTTCCATGACAGCGAAACACCGAGAGAAGAGGCCTCCTGTTCAACGAGCTTCATCACCTGTGCGGTAAAACCGCTCGGGCTTGGAGTATCGAGAAGTTTTTTCATAAAGGTTAATATGTATTCTTCATTTGGTTGTATTGACATGATCTTGTCCTCCTTGCAGCGTTAATTTGGTAGTTGATCGTTTTCTTTGGAATCGTTGATACTTGCTTCTTCCGGTACGGGTGCTACATAACCTGTTTCGTTCTGGATATGAGTGAGCTGTGCGGAAAGAAGCTTGATCTGTTTTTGCAGCTTGTATTGTCTGAAGATACCGTAAGACCCGACAATGATTCCACCGATGAGCGTACAGCCGACAATCAGCAGAATCAGCGGAATATTGACTTCATTGAACATAAAATTAACCTTCACTGGATCCACGTTAATGACAGCAAATATCGCAGTCAAAAGCGCAAATACCAGTCCGGCAATAAGTGACCACTGGATTTTCATACGGACACCTCCTCTACAGACAGTATAAAATCCCCTGGCCGCCGCGGACAAGGGATTTTATACCACTTCACTGCATTATTTCGTCAATTGTTCCAATTGTTCAATTACATTTTCGAAAACGCTCATCGCTTCACGAATTGGCTGAGGCGAAGACATGTCAACGCCGGCCTTTTTCAGGATGTTAATGGAGAAGTCGCTGCCACCGCTCTTCAAGAAGCCGAGGTAACGGTCAACTGCAGGCTGGCCTTCTTCAAGAATCTGCTTGGAGAAGCTGGTCGCTGCCGAGAATCCGGTCGCATACTTATACACATAGAAACTGTTGTAGAAGTGAGGGATCCGTGCCCATTCCATTTCAATATCCTGATCCACAGCCATACCTTTGCCGTGGTATTTTAAGTTCAAATCATAATAGATCTCCGACAAAGCTTGAGGTGTTAATGCCTCACCTTGTTCAGCGCGCTCATGGATGAGCTTCTCAAACTCGGCGAACATGGTCTGACGGAACACCGTTGTGCGGAACTGGTCTGCATAGTAGGTAAGCAGATACATTTTTTCCTTCGGATCCGTCGATTTCTTCAGCAAGTAATCCATCAGCAGTGCTTCATTCGTCGTTGATGCGACTTCTGCGAGGAAAATGGTGTACTGTGCATCCCGGTAAGGAAGCGTGTTGTCAGAGTAGTAGGAATGCAGGGCGTGACCCATTTCATGCGCAAGCGTAAACATGCTGTTCAGGTTATCTTTATGGTTCAGCAGCACAAACGGATGCGTACCAAATGCTCCCCAGCTGTATGCGCCTGTGCGTTTGTTTTCATTTTCATATACATCGATCCACTTGTTGTCAAAGCCTTCCTGCAGGGACTTCAGATAGTCCTGACCCAAAGGCTTGAGTCCATCGGAGACTGTTTTCTTCGCCTGATCATACGTGATATCCATTTTGTATTCATCCACGAGCGGAGCAAACAGATCATACATATGCAGCTCGTCGACGCCCAGCAGCTTCTTGCGCAGGTTCATGTATCTATGGAGAAGCGGCAGGCTCTCGTGAATGGTGTCAATCAGGTTCGTGTACACTTCCTGCGGAATATTGTCGCCATAGAGGGACATTTCCAGTACGGAAGGGTATTTTCGCACATTCGCATAGAATATGTTTTTATTAACGTTAGCGTTTAGTGTTGCGGCAATGGTGTTCTTTTGTTTGGCGTAGGTAGCGTATACCGCTTTGAAAGCGCGCTCCCGTACTTCACGGTTCGGGCTCTCTAGGAACTGGATATAGTTGCCGTGCGTCAGCTCGACTTCTTTGCCTTCTTCGTTTTTGATCTTTGGAAACTTGAAGTCGGCATTGTTGAGCATACCGAAAATCGTCTGTGGTGCTTGGGCAAGGTTTCCGACTTGAGCAAGCAGCGCTTCTTCGTTTTTGGAAAGAATATGCGCTTTTTCACGCTTCATTTCGGTCAGAGTGAATTTATAAGCGGCCAGCTCAGGATCGGCAATGAACGCATCCAGCTTGTCGTCAGGCAGGGACAAGATTTCCGGCGTAACAAAGGATAATGCCTCGCCGATTTGTACGCTCATTTTTTTTGCCTTTTGAGAAAGAGCCTGATATGTAGGGTTTGCTGTATCTTCGTCGTGATGCAAATGCGCGTAAACATAAAGACGTTCGGTTTTGAGAGAGATATCGTCCTCTAGGGTGAAGCAAGCTTTTACAGATTTCGCATGATCAAGCTTGCCCTGGAATTCAGCCATTTTCTTCACTTCCTGCTGAAGATCGGCATAAGTCTGGTCCCAGGCTTTCTGGCCGTCGAACAAGTCCTCCACATTCCATTTGTTCTCTTCTGCTACTTCAGAGCGCTTCAATAATTGTTCCATGGGAATCCTCCTTAAATTGTGGGATGAATAAGTATGGGTTCCATTTGACGAAACCGCCGGAGGAAAGAGGGGAACCGCACCCACGGTGAACGTGAACACGATGGCAAGTTTGAACGTCTTGTTGAAGTTCACAAGCAGGGACTCCTTTTTAAAAAATAGAATGTATAGGCTTTCAGCGAAGCTGAACAATTCTATATTTCGCAAGAAAAACATCCGCTAAACATGGTCCATCTTCTGTGAAGGTCCTTCGGACGTTTTTCTTAAGGAAATATCCCCCTTAGTATGAACTTTTCCCCGCAAGAATATTTATACTTTCCCTCAAGGGCTGGAACCCATGGTGAAGAGACTGTATAGAATAAGAAAAAAGGCAAAGAGGATCATGACGACTGCAATGCTCGCAAGACCCCGTTTCAGCTTCTGAGGAACCGAGTTTCTCATCATGATGAGAACGGCTCCGAGACAGAAAGCGGAAATGATAAAAATAAGAGTGCTGTTATATTCCATTGGATGGACTATACTCCTTTAAAAGCGGCCATGATTGAGCGCCATTCTTCCATATTATCTTCGTATTCTTCCTTGGGAAAGCGCGTAGTTGCCCACTGCATGAGAGCCGGGCGGCTCATGAATGTGTGGGTTTCCTCGCCCCATTGATCGGAGATTTCCCGAAGGACGATATATCTGCCTTGTACTTCGACAGTCATCATGTTCCATTTGTCTTTTTTGTATATTTCATGTTTTTTGATCATATGCATTCTCCGTTTAGTCTTTTGGTAAAATGATACCCTAGAGGCAGCTCCAAAAGCAAATGAAAAGATGGATTTCACCCAAAAGAGCGATTGCATTGTCAAATGGCATGAAGTATAATGTACTTATTCGCCACATATGGCGGTATTTTTAGGAGGTTGTTCATTTGAAAGGTACAGTTAAATGGTTTAACGCAGAAAAAGGCTATGGCTTTATTCAAGTTGAAGGCGGCGAGGACGTATTCGTACATTTCTCCGCAATTCAAGGAGACGGCTTCAAAACTTTGGACGAAGGTCAAGAAGTTGAATTCGAAATCACTGAAGGCAACCGTGGCCCTCAAGCTGCAAACGTAACTAAATTATAAGATCGACTCCTTTAACGGATTTCTTATAGCTTTGGTTAATTAAAAAGCCTATAAAAGCACAGTTCTTGATGAGAACTGTGCTTTTTTGTGTCATTTTTGAAGAGCGGAAATTATGCCTAAAGCCCCGTTCTTTTTTCGTTCCCAAGGTCAGAAAACGCGGGCTTATTCCGGACACTGCTTGCAATGAGAAACTGAGCAGCATAATAGGTTGTCATGATCAAAACGCCTGAATGTGAGATATCGGAGATAAACATATTCCAGGACAAAATGGAATCGGAAGCGATGAACAGGAGTGCGCCGAAGCTGGCCGACAGATTGCCTGACATGACGGCAAAGAAGCCCATCAATGAGATCACAATCAAATACATAAGGACAGGAACAGCCATACCTGCATTGCCACCGTTCTCCAGTCCCTGAAGCAGCCTCCAGCCCATAAAGCCTGCAAAACAAGCAATGGGAACAACAGAGAACAAGCGGATGAAGGAGAACCTCCACCGGGTAATAAATGCAGAAAGGTAGAATAGATGTCCTATGAGAAAAGCGGAGAGACCAATCAAAAACCAGTGTAAAAGACCGTCTCCCAGCATGCAGAAGAAGAGCCCTGGCAATACCAGCAAAGCGTATCCTTTTTTGAAGGCAGGCATACGCAAATAAGCGTAAATCAGAATCAAACACATAGGGATGAGTTTGAACAACATGCTGTGCAGCAGGAAAATATACAGCAGTCCCATGATCAGAATAATAATGGGTAGCAGTCGTTTTATCATACTTTAGTCCTCCTTGGGCTCTGAAATCTGTCAAATTTTAAATATATTCTAGAAGAAGAGAAAAGAATCCTTTTTTATTTATGGGAACGCTTACACCTAGTGTCCAAGGTGATGTAACCCCTTTCATAATAATGTATTACAGGCGCAGACCTTCCATGACGTGATCTAGTTTATTTGTGCTATTTTATGGTCCATATTATAATAAAGAGCATTAGGATAGATACAAGTAGACAACAATGTGGAGGCACCGTCTTGAATGAAAATGGGCAAAGTCAATATCAAGTTCCCCGGAACCCTATAAGCTTAATGGGACGAGTGTATAAGCATATTCTGCCTGAAGTACGGAAGGCATTGGACGGATGGCGCAGGGCGGCAGCCCAGATTCCTGATCCGGAGCTTCGAAAGCAGGCACTTGCCAGCATTGAAACCAAGCAGTTTCATTGTGAAGGCGGTGGTATATATGCTGCTGTCCCTTTGCCGGACAGGCTTGTTCTGATCAAGCTGATTGTTGCCTATCAGACGATCAGCGACTATCTGGATAATTTATGCGATCGCAGTACCTCCATGGATCAAGATGATTTCAGGCTTCTTCATCAATCCATGCTGGATGCCATCGATCCGGAAGCAGAACCGGTAAATTATTATGCGCTGCGTGAGGAGCAAAATGACGGAGGTTATCTCAGAAACCTGGTGATGACCTGCCAGAGCTGTATCCGTCAGCTTCCAGGCTATTCAGCTGCTATGCCTTACATCCGGGATTTAGCGGGCCTGTATACCGACCTGCAGGTCTACAAGCATATTAAGCCCGAATTAAGGGAGCAGGCGCTGCTGGATTGGTGGGAGCTTCACCGTGAACGGACGCCCCATCTTCAGTGGAATGAATTCGCTGCAGCCACTGGCTCGACACTGGGCGTATTTATGCTGTTCCTTGCCGCGAGTGACAGGCACTTGAACGATACGGCTGCGGCCTCCATTCATGCGTCATATTTTCCACATGTTTGCTGTCTGCACATTATGCTGGATTACCTGATTGATCAGGAAGAGGATCGGCTTGGCGGAGACCTTAATTTTTGCAATTATTATGAATCTCCCGAAGTCATGCTGGACCGGATTGCCTTGATTGTGGAATCGGCGCGCAAGGATGTATTATCCATTCCCGTGCCGCCGTTTCACCGGATGATCATTGAGGGACTACTGGCAATCTATTTGTCCGATCCGAAAGTCAGCGAGCAGCAGGAGGTTCGCTCCGTGTCCAGACGCTTGATGAAGGGAAGCCCGCTGACCAGGCTCTTCTTTTTCGTCAACAGCCGCTGGATCCGCAAACATTTGTATGAGTGATTACGAGGAGGAATTTTTCATGACAGTGAAAAAGATTGCAGTACTAACCAGTGGCGGGGATTCCCAAGGGATGAACGCGGCGGTTCGCGCGGTTGTTCGCAGCGGACTTTACTTCGGCCTTGAAGTATATGGCATTCAGCGTGGTTACCAAGGACTCTTAAATGATGATATTTTCTCTATGGATCTGCGCAGTGTAGGTGATATCATCCAGCGCGGGGGAACCGTTTTACAGTCGGCACGCTGCAAGGAGTTTATGACATCAGAGGGTCAGGAAAAGGGTGCTGAGATTCTGCGTAAGCACGGTATCGATGGCCTTGTTGTTATTGGCGGCGACGGTTCCTACCATGGTGCGAATAAGCTGAGTAAACTCGGGATTAAGACCATGGCGCTGCCGGGTACGATTGACAATGACATTTCTTTTACGGACTTTACGATTGGCTTTGATACTGCCGTGAGCATTGTCGTGGATGCTGTGAACAAGCTTCGCGATACGATGTCCTCTCATGAACGTTCCTCGATCGTTGAGGTTATGGGTAGACATTGCGGTGATATTGCTCTATACGCAGGTCTCGCTTCCGGAGCGGAGACGATTCTCGTGCCTGAGGTTCCGCATGACATGGACGAGATTACAGAACGGATGAAACAGAATTTTGCTCTGGGCAAACGCCATAGTATCGTTATCGTTGCTGAAGGTGTAGGAAGCGGTGAAGATGTGGCCAAAGCACTCACAGACCGCTGTCCGACGCTCGAGCCGCGTGTTACGGTGCTCGGTCATATCCAGCGCGGCGGCACGCCGACGCCTGCTGACCGGAATCTTGCCAGCCGTCTTGGAGATTTTGCAGTGCGCAAGCTTATTGAAGGCGAGTCTGATAAAGCATGCGGCATCATTAAAGGTGAGCTTGTTCTTACGGATATTGACAAGGTGGTTAACAGTAAAAAAGAGTTTAATATGGAAATCTATGAATTGGCATCCCGGCTTTCTCAATAATCAGATGTCCTCATAAGTTAAAGCAAAAGCCTTGCAGTGAATTTCTCTGCAAGGCTTTTTTGAGTTTAACATTCTACGCGGCTGAGTCAGATACACCTTGATTCTTCCGCTGGACTTTAACCAGTCTTCCGAGAAGAAGTGTGGCACCGACTGCAAGTCCGGTGATCAGCCCGATCCAGAATCCATAAGCATCAAGCGATGTGTTGGTGGCCAGCAGATATCCTACAGGAAGGCCGATGACCCAGTATGAAATAAAGGTAATGATAAAGGCCGGGTTTACGTCTTTGTATCCACGCAGGGCACCTTGAACGGGCGTCGCAATGGCATCAGATATTTGGAAGAATATCGCATAGATCAGAAAATGCTGTGTCAGTGTGATGACGTTGCTTTCGTCGGAGTAGAGACCTGCCACGTATTTGCCCGCCACAAGCAATACGACAGCTGTCACAAGCGATAAAGCCACTGCGGACAGGATGCCAAGAATGCTGTACTGCCGCGCATCCTTCAGCCGGCCCGAACCTTTTTCAAAGCCAACGAGTATGGTCAGCGCCATGCTGATGCTAAGTGGAATCATGTACAGCGTTGTGGCGAAATTCATGGCTGCTTGATGCGCAGCGATGGTGAGCGTATCGAAGCGGCTCATCAACAATGTAACGGCGGCAAAGACGGCTGTTTCAAAGAAAATGGAAAAGCCGATTGGCACTCCGATTTTCAGAAGATCCTTCCATACCTTTAAGGAAACACCGTGAAAAGCTCGGAAAAGACCGAAGTCTGCAAAGCGCTTGAGCCGTGTGACGAAGACGACCGCAATAATAAAAACGCACCAATAGGTGATGGCGGAAGCAATGCCTGCACCGGCGCCGCCGAGACGCGGAAATCCCCAGTTGCCGAAGATGAGCAGGTAGTTCAAAAAGATATTGATCGGTAGCGATATCAGCGTAACCAACATGGAAATCCTCGTTTGACCAAGAGCGTCAATATAGCTTCGAAGTACCGTATATCCGAACATCGGAATAATGCCAATCGACAGATAACTCAGAAAGCGGAATGCAATGATGCGGACATCAGCATCCAGATTCATGCTGTCCAGAATTGTTGGAAGCAGTAGACTTCCCAGCGCAAGAATAGCTACGGCCAGCAGAAGTGCAAGCCATAATCCCTGCATGACATGGTAAGCTACTTTTTTCGTCTGGCCACCTCCCATGAGATGGGAAACAATGGGAGTCATGCCCATCAGTATTCCGCTTAGTCCGGTTTGCAGCGGTATCCACAGGCTGGAGCCTATGGCGACGCCGGCCAGATCGGTGGAGTTGGCTTTACCCGACATGTTCGTATCAAAAAAGGTAATTGCAGAAAGGGCAATCTGGGTAATCAAAATGGGCAGTAGTATAACCAGAAACTGTTTTGATTTTTGTTGCAGAGTTAAGGTTTGTTTCATAGCAGGCAGGCCTCGCAGTAATTAAATTCTCACATCATCGTGATAGTAGTTTATTGTAGAACATAAGCTCGCATTTGAACAGGGATAACTCCGAAAAACCTTACAATGCGTGTGAAAGTATGATTTCTTTTCGTAACACGAGAAAACCCGGCTTTGTCAGCCGGGTTTTCATATGGCGGTGTAGAAAATCGGTTATTTATAATTTACACCCTGGGAGTAGCGATTGGTTGCATTCCATAGCAGGTATTCATCAATATTCATATCCTTTAAGGCGCGAATCTGCTCTTCAACTTCAGCCTTACCATACTTGACGTAGTGCCCGCTGCCAAGCCAACTGGCGGTAAAGTCCTGAATCCATGGGCGCACAATCGGTTTTTGATCCGCGAGCGGAGTCAGTTTCTTGAAAGTGTCGGTCATCGAGCCTTTGATCGTTTTATACGGTTCTTTATCCGGATCCTTCGCTCCAAACCAGCCTGTGGTGTAGTGGCTTGGATAAACCATCGGGCTAATGACATCCACGTTCTCGGAAATTTTATTGAAGTCTTGTCCAATCCCCTCGGCAGCCGGTACGGATGCCGCATAACCGAAGATATCGACCGATACGCGTATTCCGAGTGGTGTCAGCTGTTTACGGGCGTATTGGACGAATTCGGCTACGGTATCGACACGGGATTTGCCATTTTTGATGTATTTCAGCGAATCAGCACGTTTCTCGAATCCTTCCGGAAAGCGAACGTAATCGAATTGAATTTCCTTAAACCCAAGCTTGGCCGCTTCTTTGGCAATTTCGATGTTGTAATCCCAAACTTCTTTGCTGAACGGATTCACGAAGCTATCGCCTTTGCCGTTTTTCCATACGGTTCCATCGCTCTTAACAAAAGAAAGATCAGGACGTTTTTTGGCAAGAACCGTATCTTTAAATACGACGACGCGTGCAATCGGATAAACATTATGTTTTTTCAGACGGTCCATTAGTCCGTTAATGTCATGGATAAAGGGTTGTGGATTGCCCTTTTTGATTAAGTCGGGGTTGTCCGTCTTATAAGTTATGTATCCGGCGTCATCCTTAATATCGATTACCATCGAGTTCAGGTCCGTATTGTCCAGCAAATCGAGAAGCTGGGTCATCCTGGAGCCTCCGGCGCTGTATGCAGTCACGTACACACCTTTTACCTTGGGAGCGCTCAGCTGGGGATCTACTTTGGCGGGCGGATGATCCGCACTTACTGCCACGTCTTTTTGCTGAGAAGCGATGATGGCTGAATTAATGGAAGACTCGATAATTTTTGCAACTTGATGATTGTCGTTCTGCGGATGATGAGCAGCACTGCTGCCCAGAATCATCAGCAGAGCCCAGATGATATTCATAAACATTTCTCTCCCTTGTTAGCGTTCACATTATGATTATATAAGAACAAATTAGCTTAAAAACAACAGGTTTGTAACAATTTGGCGGAATTCTGCGTATAGTGACAACCCTCCTTGTCTTTAAACGGATCGACACGTGATTAAACCCGATATATATGATGTAGCTTTGCCTGTATCCTAGGTAAATACATATGCAGCAAGGGATTGGCAAGATTTTTACAATTTTGCGAACATAGGAAGAAACAAAAATGCCGCCTGCTTTTCAGTATGATACAGGGACTGAAAAACGGACGGCATGATTAATCATTGTGTTACCAAGCAGCTTTCATTATTGGAGAGGCGCAGAGCTTTGATGTTCACAGATACTGTACTGAATAATCTCCATGGCATCATTTTGTTCCAGAATACCGAGTCCGTCCCGTAGTACAATGAGTGAATTCAACTCATTGTGCTTTAAGAAAGGCATCATATCGGGAAACCACTTCATGACGATTTGGGACAATTTTACCGTTTCCATTTCCACAAAAATCACCCTTTCCTCTCGAGATTCATTATAAGACGAATACTCTAAAGCCAAGGAGAATCGGAAAAGCGTTTAAGTGCCAGGAAAAACCGGATCAATCCTAATCTCATGGAACTAATGTAGGAACCGCGCACCATTAATATACCACAAAACACATCTTTTTTACACGGTGGTCCTAAAAATCAGCTTCTGCGGAAGGAGCCCATTACGCCGACCGTTTCGACGATATTGACAAAAGCTTTCGGGTCCGTCTGCTTGATGATCCGCTTCAGCTCCTGAAGCTCATAACGTGTGGTCACCGTCATCAGCATATCCTTTGCCTCATGGGAAAATGCACCTTCGGTTTTGATTTTGGTTACGCCGCGGGGCCGTTCGAGCAGTTGGGCTAGAATTGCTTCAGTTTCATTGGTGATAATGTAAACCGTTACCTTGAAATGACTGACATGAATCATATCAACGACTTTGCCCGTCACAAAAATCGATACCATGGAGGCCAAGGCGAGATTCCAGTCATTCTGCAAATAGCCTGCCGCGAGGATAACGAGTCCGTTCATTGCAACAAGCACGTTGCCGACAGGAAAATCACGATAACGTGTAACGATGGAGCCGGCGATGTCAAAACCGCCTGATGATCCTCCTGCCCTGAAAGAAATGCCTGCACCGACACCGACCAGGACGCCTCCAAACACTGACGCCAACAGCGAATCCGAGGCCAGAGCATTTACCGGAACAATGGCGATAAACCATGTGGTTGCCACAACCGACAAAATGCTGAGCACAATAAAGCGTTTGCCCAGCATGAACCAGCCTGCAGCCAGAATAGGTACATTAAATACAAAGTACAAAATACTGAGATCCACGGGTGTAAAATAATTCACTAGCATGGATAGGCCGGATACGCCTCCGCTGAGGAGCTGATGGGGAACCAGAAAAAGATTGAACCCGCAAGCGATTAACGCGGCGCCTAGGATGACTACAAGATATTTCCAGATATTGTTGAGCCGCAAAATGTTACACCTCTATTTCATATGTAATGTAGTTTGATAAAGGGGGATTTCACCTTTGTTTCTAAGTCGCTGGTTTTTGTATTTTGATTTGTGATATAATGTATTAGATGTTCTTGAGTAGGCTTGTACAATAGTATTATTCTAACATTGTTTCAGGAGAAAAATTACCGTTTACTAAAATCTGTAGGCTGTTTTTGCCCTGGATAAACGCTATAGAGAATATAAGCCATGCAATTATTTTTGAAGATTGGCTAACCTATATAATGTTTACCGCTACTTAAGAATACAGACAAGATTGTGGAATGTCCACTATATAGAAGGAGTATGAATATTTTGAAAAATTTCGCAGAATTAGGCCTTGAACCAAAGGTTCTCCAGGCCATCACAGAGCTTGGATTTGAGGAAGCTACACCGATCCAGGCGCAATCGATTCCGATTGCCATGTCCGGACGCGATATGATCGGCCAAGCACAGACCGGAACAGGTAAAACTGCAGCTTTTGGTATCCCTTTGATCAACAAAATTTCCAAGGATACGGATAAAATCGTAGCGCTGATTATGACACCGACCCGTGAGCTTGCCATCCAGGTTGCAGAAGAGATCGGAAAGCTGACACGCTTCAAAGGTATTGGCTCGCTTCCAATCTACGGTGGTCAGGATATCGGCCGTCAAATTCGCGCATTGAAGAAAAAACCACAAATCATCATCGGTACACCAGGTCGTTTGCTTGACCATATCAACCGCAAAACCATTCGCCTTGACGACGTCGAAACAGTTATCTTGGACGAAGCTGATGAAATGCTGGACATGGGCTTTATGGAGGATATCCAATCCATCCTGAAGCTGGTTCCGGAAGAACGCCAAACGATGCTCTTCTCCGCAACAATGCCGCCAAACATTCAAAGACTGGCTCAGCAATTTTTGAAAAATCCAGAACATGTATCTGTTGTACCTAAACAGGTCAGCGCACCGCTGATTGACCAAGCATATATTGAAGTGCCTGAACGTCAAAAATTCGAAGCCCTTTGCCGTCTGATCGATATGGAATCTCCTGAGCTTGCAATCGTGTTCGGACGTACTAAGCGCCGTGTTGATGAGCTTTCCGAAGCTTTGCAAAAACGCGGATATTCTGCTGACGGCCTTCATGGTGACTTGTCTCAGAACCAGCGTGATACTGTAATGCGCAAATTCCGTGACGGAAGCATTGATGTCTTGGTAGCAACCGACGTTGCTGCACGTGGTCTCGACGTATCCGGCGTGACTCACGTTGTGAACTTTGACCTTCCACAGGATCCTGAAAGCTATGTTCACCGTATCGGCCGTACAGGCCGCGCGGGTAAAGAGGGTACTGCATGGTCCTTCGTAACGCCTCGTGAAATTGATCATCTGCACCTGATTGAACGTGTTACGCGTCACCGTATTACACGCAAACCGCTTCCTACACTGGCTGAGGCTATTGAAGGAAAACAACGGATTATTGCTGAACGCCTGATGGAGACGATTGAATCTGGCGAGCTTAACGAATATAAAGGTCTAGCTATCCAGCTGCTTGAACAGTACGATTCCGTACAGCTTCTCTCTGCTGCGATGAAAATGCTGACAGGCGAGAAACGCGATTCCGAAATCCAACTGACTCCAGAGGATCCGATCCGTGTGAAACGTCGCTACAACAATGGCGGCAAACCTGATCTGCGCAACGGTCGCAAGCC
Source organism: Paenibacillus dokdonensis (assembly GCF_004916975.1). Taxonomy (GTDB): domain Bacteria; phylum Bacillota; class Bacilli; order Paenibacillales; family Paenibacillaceae; genus Paenibacillus_AQ; species Paenibacillus_AQ dokdonensis. The sequence continues at coordinate 981,238 of NZ_STGQ01000001.1, forward strand.
TTCCGGCAACTACGGTGGATTCCGCGGCGGTAACAGCAGTGGTGGTAACGGAAGAGGCGGATATAACCGTGACCGTGATAACGGTGGACGTGGCGGATACAACCGCAGCACCAGCGGCGGCCGCAGTGAAACTTCATCGTCATCATCATCTTCTTATGGAGACCGCAAACCCCGCACGAGCAGCGGTGAAGGAAGACGCCCTTCCAAACGTGATGATTCCTACAATAAATAAAACGATTGAATAGATGAAAAGAGACGAAGTGTGCACAGCACACTTCGTCTCTTTTTTATTCATATGATGAACCTAATTCTCTAGAGGGCATATTGCTCTTCGTCCTTCAATTAGAAAATGAATGCGCGGGTGATGATGACCAGCAAGATGAACAATACCAGTATCGCTCCAGTGGAACCCCACATACCCATACCGGCACCATAACCGTATCCGCCAACGTTAGACATTTAGAATTACCTCCTTAAGTGTTTGTTTCCTTTGGGTTACTGTGTATCTTATGAGGAGGGATGACTAGTGGTATAGACCTTTACCCATATCCCGGAAATTAGGCTCTGGCAATCTAAGGCTAAAATGCGGTATATTATTATGTACAGGCATGAAAGTGGAGGAGGAGGCTTTTTCTTGGAATTTAAAGGTGCAATGGGCGGTATTTACAGAATTACAGAATGGATTACCCGCTTTGCTTACAGTAACATTCTCTGGATGTTATGTTCGTCCCCGTTTTTCTTTTTCCTGGTAACCAAAATGTTGGTAACCGGTGCAAATGAATCGCTTCAAATGAACTGGGCCATGGGTATCGTGGCACCGTTTACATTGTTCCCGGCCACGGCCGCACTTTTTGCGGTTGTACGCAAATGGGTGATGGGCGATACCGACGTGAAAATCTTCAGCATGTTTTTTAGGTCCTATAAGGAAAATTACAAGCAAAGCATGATCGGCGGCGTATTCTACGTACTTCTGCTGGTTATCATGCTGGTCGATTATACCGTTTATATGACGCAGTTCAGCAATCTGCAGATCATCGGTATTGTGATGTTGATTTTGCTGATTGTACTGTTCATATCATTATTTAATTTCTTTTCGATGATTGTGCATTATCATATGGGAATCCTGCAAATCCTGAAAAATGCGGTTCTGATCACAATTATACGGCCGCTGCGTGTCATAACGACGGTTCTCGGAAGTGCTGTCGTGCTGTTTGTAGGCTCCAAGTATCCGGCATTGATCTTCTTCTTTGGCGGTAGTTTGATCGCCTTCTGGGCATTCTTCAACTTCTACGCGACGTTCACCAAGATGCAGGAGCAGGCTGAACGTATCAAGCAGAAGGAGCTGGAGGAGCAGGAAGCGGCTGCGCTTGAAGGGGATTCGCAAGCTGAACCGGATGATGATTCATGGAATAAGGAAGCGGTTAAAAAAGACTAACAGGATATCCAATCATTGTGGAATATTCTCCAGCAACATTTACATTCTGATAAAATGGGTCTATAATAAGACTACATCCTGCGATGTTCGCCACGGTTAATCGTTGTTTTGAACCAATGATAATGTCTAGGGAGATCATTACGAAGCGCAGCTGAAAAGCCCTGTCTACATGACATGGGGACTTCAAAAGCGCATCCGAGGTCACCCACCTGCTCAAGCAGGTTCAGAAGACAATTTAATCGGACGGCATAGGCGGGTTTCCTTATTAAATTTACAAGACACTCCATTTGCGGAAGATCTCCGGAAATTGGGGTGTTTTTTGTCTATAACGGGACATTTTACCCTACTTACTCTTTTGTTCTGCCCCTAACAATGATACACTGTTAAGTATTGATGATGCTTACTACAAAGGGGGAAAGGTCTTGTCGTTAAAGAGAGTTCTAGTGGGGATCGTTCGTAGCCAGGAGGGTACAAGCGACCGGGCGAAAGATCCTAAGATGAAGACGCGCTATTACAATTTATCGAAAGACAAGGCATGGGAGGAAATATCCTCGACACTGAAGAAGATTCCCGGATATAAGGTGCTTCATGAGGTTTCTTCCGTCGGAGAGATTACGCTGGAGAAAAGAACGTCTTTCGGACGCACGGTAGATATCACGGTATCCGTGTTGTCGGTTGGTCCGGTACGCAGCGCAGTTGACATGTACTCGGCTTCCAGAGGCTCTATGGGAGATCTGGGTGCGAACTACCGCATTATATTGAATCTGTTTTCAGCACTCGACAAGAAGTTGGCTAAATACAAAACGAACCAATAATATGAATGGAAAAGCGAGAGAAAGGACAAGGCTCTTTCTCCCGCTTTTTTTAAGGAATCAGAAAGCCGTACGCTTCACGAATCAGCTTCCCTGATCTCTTGATAAAATTTTCAGTTTGATTTTGCTAAAGCGGTTTAAAGCATATACTACCGATAGGGAAAGCTCTAGAGCAGTTCCTTCACAGCGGCTATCGCTTTTTCATAATCCGGATGTTCTGTCATTTCAGGCAGATACTCCACGTAAGTGATTTTGTCGTTCTTATCGACAACGAAAATGGAGCGCATGTCCAGACGGAATTCCTTGATCAGGACTCCGTAGGCCTGTCCGAAGGACATATCATTGTGATCGGAGAGAGTGACCACGCGGTCTACGCCGGCTGCACCGCACCAACGTGCCTGTGCAAACGGAAGATCGGCGCTGATGGTCAATACGATGACTTCGTCTCCCAGAGCTCCTGCTTCTTCGTTAAAGCGGCGTGTTTGTGCGTCACAAACGCCGGTATCGAGGGATGGAACGACGCTAATCAATTTGATTTTGCCTGCAAAATCCTGAAGAGAAGCTTGTTCAACCAAATTTTTGCTGACGGTAAAATCCGGAGCCTGGTCGCCTGCTTGAAGCTGTGGTCCCACCAATGTAAGCGGATTGCCTTTAAAAGTAGCAACGCCTGTACGTTCTTGTGCCATGATGATTCTCCTTTCGGTAATTGGAAATTGGTGAATCGTGCCAAGGATCATTATAATCTTTTTAAAAAGGCATTGTCCAATCTGTTTGCTTGGTTTACCAGTGGTTTTTGCAAAAACAAGGTGAGCGATCATTCAAGATTGGCGCAAATCCTGACTAGGTAAAGCAAAGGAAGTGTAACATGTTATTTGTACGCTATGAAAACTGGAAAAGTTATTTAAGATATTATCCCATAACGACGATATTATTTGTGGCTAATATCATTATGTTTCTTATCCTGGCTTTTAATGGGGGCGCCTCAAACAATCAAACGCTCGTCAAGTTCGGAGCTCTGACCAATGTTGACGGGTACAACGAGTGGTGGAGGTATGTATCATCCATGTTCCTGCATGGGGGCTTTTCGCATCTTTTGTTTAATGATTTTGCGATCCTTGTGTTTGCTCCGCCGCTCGAGCGGCTTCTGGGAGCCTGGAGATATGCATTATTGTATCTGCTCAGCGGCGTAATTGGCAATATCCTGTCCGTGGCGCATTACAACCGGATTGGAGAGACGCTGATTACGATCGGAGCGTCAGGAGCAATCTACGGCGTCTACGGGGCGTTTCTGTACATTGCCTTGCTGCAGCGGAATTGGATGGATGATGCCTCACGAAAAACGGTGTATGCCCTTCTGCTGTTCGGTATCATCTTCTCCCTGGTATCACCGGGGATGAACATCAACTGGATGGCCCATCTGGGTGGACTCGTCGGCGGATTCTTTATTTATGGGTTAATGGCAAGAATTGTGAAGAAACGGATTAAACGGTCATAACGACATGAATTGAACTAAAGAATGAGTGAAGTCATCTCCTGTATTCTAATGAATTCAAGGAGAAGGAAGATTAAACTTTAATTCATTTTATACAGCGGATAGCGTAAAAGCAGAATGGAGCGAGTAACAGGTGGAATTAAGACAGTTGCAGTATTTTTTGAAGGTAGCGCAGAAAGAGCATGTCACCCAGGCGGCGGAGGAGCTGCATGTGGCCCAGTCGGCGGTTAGCCGCCAGATTCATCAGCTGGAGGAAGAACTGGGAGTCCAATTGTTTATGCAAAAGGGCAGAAACCTGCAGTTGACGCCAGTAGGACAATTGTTCTGTAAACGGGTGGACAGCATTCTGAAGGATCTGGATAAGGCTGTCTTAGAGGTTCATGAATTTTTGGACCCGGAGCAGGGAGAGATTCGGATTGGTTTTCCGCACAGTTTGGGTATCCATCTTATCCCGTCGGTCGTTTCTGAGTTCAAGCGGCGGTATCCGAACGTGAAGTTCAGATTCAAGCAAGGTATGTTTCCTTCATTAATTCGGGATGTGATCTCCGCAGAAGTTGATCTGGCTTTTATTTCTCCGTTCCCGGAGAAGCATGAGCAGGTCGAAGGCGAAATTATGCTGACAGAGGAGCTTTACGCGATTCTGCCTCCGAATCATCCGCTTGCCGGGGAAGAGAGTATTACTCTGAATCAGCTGAAGGAAGACAAATTCGTTCTGTTCAGCAAAGGATATTCCTTGCGGCCGATTGTTTGGCATGCCTGTCTTGAGGCCGGCTTTACTCCGAAAATCGCTTTTGAAGGGGAGGAGACAGATACCATCCGCGGGCTGGTGGCTGCCGGTATGGGCGTCAGTATTTTACCGGAGATGGCTTTGTTCCAGACGAATCCCTTGCAGCCGGCGAGAGTAAGTATCTCGGAACCAAAGGTGACACGCACCATTGGGCTGATACACCGTTCCGATGACAAGCTGCCGCGGGTTGCGCAAGCCTTTCGCTCCTTTCTGCTTAGCTATTTCGGACTGCAACAACAAAATGGAAATCAAAAAAACACCCCGGTCGGTTCTTAACCGATCAGGGTGTTTTTTCTTTGTGAGAATCTTAGTCGCGATTGCTGTTCGTGAAAATCATAATATAGCGGAGCAGCTCCAGAACGGAGATCAGGGCGGCGGCCACATAGGTAAGCGCGGCAGCGTTCAGAACCTTGGCGACGCCTCTTTCCTCATCATTGGAGATATAACCTTCGGATACCATGATGTCCCGTGCACGATTGCTCGCATTAAACTCGACAGGCAGGGTAATGAGCTGGAAGGCTACGGCGACGGAGAAGAAGATAATCCCGATACCAAGCAGCCCCATCCATTGAAACAAAAAGCCTGCGATAATTAGCAGAGGAGCGATTCCTGAAGCGAAATTCACGACCGGGAAGATCCGGTGGCGAAGCACGAGCATTGGATAATGCTGCTTATGCTGGATTGCGTGTCCGATCTCGTGGCAGGCTACTGAGATGGCTGAAATTGAGCTTTCATAGTAGACCGGCTCAGACAAACGGACAACACGGTTGATCGGATCGTAGTGATCAGATAATGCGCCTCTTACCGGTTCGATCGGAATATCATGCAGGCCGTTGCTGTCGAGCATATGCCGCGCTGCATCATAACCGGTCATACCGCTGGTTGCCGGTACATCAGACCACTTTTTAAATGTTCCCTGGACCCGGAATTGAGCCCACAAGGAAAATCCGAATGCAATAATAATTAGAATATACATTCCCATGTTACACCCTCCTGCTTGTCATAAAATGATACCCGTTATGATGAGACCTGCTAAAGTGTAGGCCCCTGCTCAAGGAAGAGTCTGATTGCTTCTATGCATGCCGCTCCCTGTGGCAGCAAATTCAGCAGCAGATGGCGAGCTTGCCCGGGTTTCATCTTTTGGATAAGGGGGCTGAGCTCATTTACCTCGCGTTCAAGCTGCTGCATATGCAGTTCCAGGTAGGTAAGCTTGTCGGAAACCTGATGGACTTCAGGTCCCGCATCCCACTTGTCAAGCGTTTGCCGTATCTCTTCCAGAGTATATTTCTCTTGTTTCAAATCATTAATACGTTGGAGACGGAGTAAGGTTTCATGGCTGTACAAACGATAATTTTTAAGAGTCCGCTTTTCAGGAGAAATGAGCCCCAGTTTGGTGTAATAATCAATCGTTCGTTCGCTGACACCTCCAGCTTTAGCCAATTCACCGATACGATACAGCTTTATATCCCCATCTAAAATCACCTCACCGGAAAATATACGATTTTGTATAGAGTGAACTAAAGACCTAAGACAACTACAGTTCAATCTATGTAACTCATTTTAATATGAGATTTATGCAAATATGATACATGAAGTTTAACCATACAGTCAAACGTCACGCTTTATTATATTACAATTAATGTAAAGACAAGTTACACAAACTTATTTTACGAAAATAGTCTTGTCATTTTCATTCCCTTTTGCTTATAATGTGATTAATAATTTCGTTATGTGTTAAGTAAACTAACATTAAAGAGGAGTGGGGAGTATGAAAAGAAAGTGGTTCGGCGGTGCTTTGGCATTTCTTGCATTAATGGCTTTTCCGGCTACGGTGTTTGCGGACGATGGGCCGACGAATGTACAGCTGCAAGCGGGACTCAATACCTTCTTTGTATTCATGGCAGCCATGCTCGTATTTTTCATGCAGGCAGGTTTCGCGTTACTGGAAGCCGGCTCGGTGCGGATGAAGAATGCAGGTCATATTGCGGGTAAGACCGTATTGACGCTGGGAATATCCATTATCGTATTCTGGGCTTTCGGATTCGGGCTTGGGTTCGGTAATGGCAACAGTCTGTTCGGAACGACCGGCTTCTTCATGACAGGTGATGCCATGGCCAAATCGTTTGATGCCCTCTCGGCATCCGATGTCTCCCTTTCAGTTAAGTTTTTATTCCAGCTTTCCTTCGCGGCTGTATCGCTTGCGATTGCCTGCGGCGGGATGGCCGAACGTGCCAAGCTGAGTGTATATATCGTTTTCGGTGCATTGTTTATGATGGTGATTTATCCGGTTGTGGCGCATTGGGTATGGGGCGGCGGCTGGCTTGGACAGCTGGGAATGCAGGACTTCGCAGGCTCTACAGTCGTGCATCTGACTGGAGCTACAGCAGCCCTGGTTATTACCTATATGCTCAAACCGCGGCTTGGTAAATACAATAAGGATGGAAAGCCCAACAGCATTCCGGGTCACAATCAGGTCTTGTCGGTCCTTGGCGTCTTTATTCTCTGGATTGGTTGGTTCGGATTTAACCCTGGAAGCACGCTGTCGGCGATGATGGATGGTTTCTTCGGTTATGTAGCACTTACGACCAATATTGCGGTTGCGGCGGGCGCCATCGCCGCCCTGTTGATTTCCTGGGCTGTATTCGGCAAGGCAGATATTCCAAGCATGCTGAATGGCGTACTGGCTGCACTCGTGGCCATCACAGGCTCTTGTGCTTTCGTGGATGCATGGGCTGCCGTAGTCATCGGCGCAGTCGCAGGTATTGTAACCTTCTTTACTGCACAATGGTTCGAAAGAGCGGGAATTGACGATCCGATTTACGCTTTCTCCGTGCATGGTATTGCTGGAATCTGGGGTGCCATCTCCACGGGCTTGTTTGCAACTCCTAAACTGGTAGAAACAACAGGTGTAGGTAAACCTGGGCTCTTCTATGGAGGCGGACTTGAACAGCTTGGTGTTCAGCTTCTGGGTGTTTTGGGAGCATTCGTCTTCGTTTTCGTTATCTCGTTCATTATTATCGGTATTATGAAAGTAACGATGGGTATCCGCGTATCGGAGGAAGAGGAAATGATGGGTCTGGATATCAGTGAGCACGGCACATACGGTTATCCGGAGCAAATGAAGCTGATTGCCGATGCTGCTTCAGTAAAGACTGGACCTGAGCTCTCATCCGTCAAACCTGCAGTTGGAACAAACGAATCGTTTTAATTGAGGATATCCCGAAATGCTACATTAAATCATAAGCTCCAGCAGTGGTTTGACAGGGAGGTGCAGCGATGGAGCCGATGAAATACGCTGAACGAGAGCCGGATTTGGAAGGCATCAGATATGCAGCTTCGCGTGAACAATTGAGAAATAAACGACAGGTATGCCAAACGCAGCTGGAGCATCTGTATACACTTCTGCCGATTGAGGCCTGGACCTCGCTTGTGAATGACATGCATGATGATGTTGCAGCCAGAGCTGCGGCGATATGTGAATATGAACTGGAAGCGGCGGGTTACGGCCCGCCCCCTGTTCCTTATGCTTTTGTGGTATTTGGAAGCTCTGGACGCCGTGAATCCACACTTTGGAGTGACCAGGATAACGGACTGATCATCAGTGACGAAGCCCACGAAGAAAAGGAGATGTACTTTCACACATTTGGACGTCATCTGTCCAATTTGCTGGAATATTTGGGATATGAAAAATGCAAAGGAAAAGTCATGTGCTCCGAGCCGCTATGGCGCCAAACGCTAGGGGAATGGAAGCAGCAAATGACATGCTGGCATCAGGATTTCAGCTGGGAACCTGTTCGCAACCTGATGATTGCTTCGGATATGCGATTTATTTCGGGAGAACGTCCGCTTGTCTTGGCATGGAAACAGTTTTTTGAACGCAGCATGAATGAATCCCCTGAGATGGCGACAGCTATTTTGAGGAATACCGTCAGGCATAAGGCGACGCTGAATGTTCTTGGACAGGTAGTAACCGAACGTTTTGGAGAGCATGCCGGGGATTTCGATGTGAAATATGGTGTGTATATCCCGCTGGTGAACAGTATCCGGTACATGGCTTTACAGGAAGGAATTGGCGAGACATCCACGCTGAAGCGTCTGGAAAAATTATCTTTGCTTGATGGGGGGAACATGCTGTTTGAAAACTGCCAGCGTGCTTTTCTGACAGCTTTGACGCTCCGCGCAGCGGCTAGCTTTACTGTAAAGAACGGCGTTTACTCCAGCAGTGGATACCTGCCGCAGTCCGAGTTGAAGAAAAAACCGCTGCTGTATAACCTTCGAGATAGCCTTACGACCGTGAGGCGCACTCATCGGGCGCTGCAGAGACGTCTGCGGTTTGCTGAGAGGAGAAGGTCATGAGAACACCGGAGCGCGGAAATGGCGGCTTCTGGAGCATGCTGCGCCAGGGAGGGGTACCATCTGCGATATCATCCGTAATGGGAGGTACCTCAGCTCAGCAGATGGCCTTTATCCGCTCTCTGATGAGAGAACAGCGCAGACCGGAAACGCTTCATACACCACTGCATAAGCTTAAAACGGTCATTTTCGACTTGGAGACCACCGGGTTTCATGTTCAGCAAGGGGATGAAATACTATCTATTGGGGCGCTGAAGGCAGACGGCGAATACATCATGGAAAAAGAACAATTTTACACGCTGGTTCAAGCCAAACGGCCGGTACCCGGGCATATCACCGAGCTGACAGGCATTACGCAGCCGATGATTGATCAGGCGCCGCCCCTCATTAGCGGTCTGCATGATTTCATGAATTTTATCGGAGACAGGGTGTTGGTAGCTCATGCCAGTGCGCATGATAAATCATTTCTGAATGCAGCTCTCTGGAAAACATCCAAGGTTAATCTCAGTCATCGCCTCATTGATACGATGATGATCGCACGATGGCTGGACCCTAACCGTCAGAGCTATTCGCTGGACTCGTTGTTGTCAGGGAAGGGCATTCCGATTGAAGGAAGACATCATGCGCTAGAAGATGCGAAGATGACGGCTCAGCTCTGGACTTCATATCTTAAGGAAATTGCAGAGAGCAGAATGGCCGATACGCTGGGTGATCTATATGCCTGTCTCAGCCATGCTTAACCATTGCAGGCTGCAGCGTGTACAGACCATCCATTCCTTTCAAGATAGAATACCCGTTTAACTGTACTTTCTCATTCGTCTCGTCCGGACTGCCGATCATATAGATCCTGAGCAGATCCGCGAATAGAGGCAGCTGCTGCAGATCCTCTTCGGAGGGAAAGGGCAGTGAGTGGGGATGGGAATGGAAAAGGCCGATGAGGCCATCACTCCGCAAGCATTCTTTTATCCAATCCTCGGGATGTAGGACAAAACGGTGCAGCGGGTCAGGCGCTACGTTGCGCATTGGAACGAAGGTATCGATCCGCATGCCGCCCGCTGTAGCTTTACCCCGCAATACACCGCAGGCTTCATATGGTAATCGGAGAAACAGATGCTCGGCTATCTGCCTTCCGCACAAGGCGCTGAGCGAAATTTCTTGCCTGGTTCCATGAGGCACTGTCAACCGTAGTTCTCCCCTCTCGTATGGCCTCTGCTAAGTAGCAGAGGCATTTTTTTTATGATTATTCCTGGACGTTACAAAGTCACTGAAATAGATCTTCGGTGTGTAATTTTCTTTTTATAGGGTTATTTTGTTCTTTTTGCAAATTTCCTGCAAACCATTTGTAAGTTACGGTGAAAAGAGGGTACAATACAGAATAGAAACTCTATGAAAAGGAACGAAAACAACTATGAAGCGTAATCTATATATTCTTCTTGGTGTGATCGTATTAATCGGTATCGCGGTTTATCAAAATGCAGGACCCGGCATCCAGTCGGTATTCCAGCATGAAAAGGCGTTGCCGACGGAGACGGGACCCAAGGCGGGGCTGCTTGCCCCGGCGTTTACAGCACAAGGTCTGGACGGAAATGATTATCATGTCGGCGGACAGCAGGATAAGGCGATTTTGCTCAATTTTTGGGCGTCGTGGTGTAGTCCATGTCAGCAGGAAGCTCCTGAGCTGAACGCTCTTGCCGAGAAATATAAAGACAGCCTAAACATCTATGGAGTTAACGTTACCAAATACGATAATAAAAAGAATGCCCAAAAATTTATCGAAAAGTATAGCCTGAATTTCCCGGTGATGCTGGATCTGAAAGCTGATATTTACGAAACACAGTATAAGGGGATCGCCTTTCCGACCAATGTGCTGATCGACAAGCGCGGAGTCGTCCAGGAAGTTGTGCTTGGTATTTTGCCACCCAAAGATTTGGAGAAGAAATTGAAGCATTTGATTAAATCATGATAAAAAACCTCGGTGTCCTGACAGGACATCCGAGGTTTTTTGATGTTACTGATTAATGGTTGACGAGACCCCGCTGTTCTGCTGACGGCCCATCCAAGTCTCGTTCATTATTCAGGATTTGCCCGAGCAGAGCATACCGCATACTGTCCACAAGCGCTTCCCAGCTTGCTTCGATGACATTTTCGGATACCCCGACCGTATTCCAGGAGTTGTTAATATCGCGTGATTCGATCAATACACGTACTTTGGCCGCTGTTGCGTCCTTTTCGTCCAGCACACGAACCTTGTAGTCCGACAAATGCATTTCCTTAATGGTTGGGAAATATTGAACCAGGGCTTTCCGCAGCGCATTATCCAGAGCGTTGACCGGACCGTTGCCCTCAGCAGCAGTGTAGACATTGTTGCCCGCTACATTTAACTTCACGAAGGCTTCGGAGACAACCGGTCGCCCAGCTGTTTTTTCAACCAGCATTTTAAAGGATTCGAAAGTAAAGAGCTCTTTCATTTCTTCACCAGTTTCGCGCAGCAGCAGCTCCAGGGAGGCATCCGCAGCCTCAAAAGTATAACCTTGATGCTCAAGATCTTTGATCTTGTCAATGACCTTGCGGGACGATTCATTTGTGGAGTCGAAGTCCAGACCCATGTCATGTGCCTTGGAAACAATGTTGCTCTGTCCGGCCAGATCCGATACCAGCACCCGCTGCTTGTTGCCAACCCACTCAGGAACGATATGCTCGTAGGTTCTGGAATCCCGGAGAATTGCAGATACGTGGATACCGCCTTTATGGGCGAAAGCTGCATTTCCGACATACGGTTGATTCACCGGCATATTTACGTTTGCAATTTCACTCACATAACGTGCGGTATTGGTCAGCTGCTTCAGGCGTTCTTCGCCGATACACTCATATCCGAGCTTGAGCTGCAGATTCGGGATGATCGAGCAGAGGTTAGCGTTGCCGCAGCGCTCTCCGTAGCCGTTGATGGTCCCCTGTACCTGACGGGCACCGGCCTGTACCGCGCTTAGCGTGTTGGCAACGGCAAGCTCGCAGTCGTTATGGGTGTGTATGCCGAGATTTGCTTGCGGCAGACCTGTATGAAGGGTGGTGACGATGCCGCTGATTTCATGTGGGAGCGTTCCACCGTTGGTGTCGCACATAACGAGCCAATCCGCTCCGGCTTCATGGGCTTTTTTCAATACGGAGACTGCATACTCGGGATTGTTTTTGTATCCGTCGAAGAAATGCTCTGCATCAAAAATCACCTCAAGACCCTGCTGCTTCAGATAAGCGATGGAATCATAAATCATAGCCAGATTTTCTTCGAGCGTTGTTTGAAGTGCGGTATGCACATGGAAATCCCATGATTTGCCGACCAACGTTGCGGCTTGGGCACCGGACTCGATCATCCGCTTCAGGTTTGCGTCCTGGTCTGCCTGGCTGTCTTTGCGTCTGGTGCTGCCGAATGCCGTGATTTTGGCGCTGAGTCCGAGCTGCTGCACTCTTTTGAAAAATTCAATGTCTTTGCTGTTGCTTCCCGGAATCCCACCTTCAATATATTGAACACCAAGATCATCGAGCTTTTTGGCAATTTTGAGTTTATCGTCCGCCGACAAGCTGACTCCTTCGCCTTGGGTGCCGTCGCGCAGGGTTGTGTCGAAGATGGATATGGACTTAGACATGAAGCGTCCTCCTTTGGAAGTCTTTTGAATTCGATTATTTATAGTAAATTATTATAGCATTTTTACGCGGGAATGTAACAAAGAATTCCGTGATTTACCGTCATGTTGTTTTCTTGACCTCCTTTTCAAGGAACGTTATGCTGGAAATAATGAATTTTGCGAAGGTGTGAAGGATAATGAAGACTGACATTGACGCTTATTATCCATCGAACGGCAGGGTCATTTTGCATGTGGATATGAATGCATTTTACTGTTCGGTCCATGAGGCGGAAGAGCCGGAAAAATACCGTGGCAAGCCAACGGCGGTGGCTGGAAGCATCGAGCTGCGCAAAGGAATCATTGTGACCTGCTCCTATGCTGCCAGGCAGATCGGAATATCCACCGGGATGCATGTGAACCGGGCGCTGAAGCTGTGTCCGGATCTGATCATCATTCAGCCTGATTTCCATTTATATCGTAAATACTCGTCCGCATTTATGAAAATAGCGTATTCCTATACACCGCTCATGCAGGCAACTTCCATTGATGAATGCTACCTGGACATAACCGGTTCGAGGCAGTTCGGCACGCCGCAGCAGATCGCGGAGGAAATCCAGCGGAGAATTGAAGAGGAGCTGGGTTTGCCATGCTCGGTAGGGATCGCACCCAATAAGCTGCTTGCCAAGATGGCATCGGATATGAAAAAGCCGCGGGGGATCTCCGTCCTTCGAATCCGCGATGTGCCCCGTATATTATGGGATCGCCCATGCGGTGAACTGTTTGGCATCGGCGGCAAAACAGCTGAAAAGCTGCGCAAGCTCGGAATCTACACGATCGGGCAGCTGGCAAAAACCGAGGAAGAGATACTGATCCGTTCTTTCGGTGTAGTCGGTGCTTGGATGAAGCAGGCGGCCAACGGTATCGATCACTCCCCCGTCCTGGAAGAGCGGGAGCAGAACAAATCGATCGGACATACAACGACGCTTCCGACCGACATTCAGGCGCGTGAGGATGTAAACCGGGTCCTGCTGAATATCAGTGATCAGGTCGCACGGAGGCTGCGGCGTCAGGAACTTGTAGCGGGTGGGGTACAGATTACGATCCGCACACCGGATATGAAAACCATTACGCGCAGCCATGCGCTGGCTACACCTACTGAGAATGCGGCTGATATCTATGAAGAAGCCCGCCGCCTGTATGTGGAGCACTGGAGCTGGGATAAGCCAGTAAGGCTCCTGGGAATTACGCTTCAGCATTTGACGCCTAAGAGCGAAGCGGCGATCCAGCTGGATCTTTTCGAATATGAAAAGCATCCCAAAAAGGAGTCATTAACGCAAACGATGGATATGCTCCGCAACAAGTTCGGAGAAAATGCAGTGGTCACCGCAGGGATGCTGGGAGATGATCCATCGGTTCTGCTCCGTAATCACAAGGTAAGAGGAACCTCTCTGCAAATGGATTTTGTAAACAAAGAAGGCCTTGATCTTCCTTAATCATTCAATATATACAGGCTGAACATGAAATGTAAGTGATTTTTATCATAGGCTTCTCGCGGGTAGATGGGATACGATTAGGTTTGCGGCCGTACCAAGGTCGGATGAAATACTCGTTACTTGCAATAGGAGGTAGAGAGAACATCATGGCAAAATACTGCTGGGTTGATAAGGATACATGCATCTCCTGCGGGGCATGCGGTGCTACGGCGCCAGATATTTACGACTATGATGATGAGGGGCTTGCGGAAGTCGTGTATGATGGTGACTGCAACCAGGGCGTAACCGAGATTCCGGAGGAAATGTTCGATGATCTTCAGGATGCGGCAGACGGCTGCCCGACGGATTCCATCCAGATAGCAGATACTCCTTTTCGGGTCGTAGTTGAACAATAGAGAGAAACCAAGAAGACATCCTTACATCGGATAGGCCCGATGGAGGATGTTTTTTTGTTCTTCTTCAACCGATATATATAGAAAAAGACAATTGTAATGATGGAGGATCCCGTGGCAAATTCGCATTACCTTAAAAAATATGTGCAGATGCACCCGGATAATAAAATGGGCTGGTATTTGCTTGGCAAGGAATATGAAAAAGCCGGGCAGCACGGCAAGGCGAACTATTGCTTTAATCAATCCGGTGGAATATTCGAGGCGTTCGAAACCAGCAAAATGCCTTCGGATATATGGAAAGAGTATGAATCCAAGCTGCTGCAGCAGGTTCAAGATAAAGACCGCAGATCTGTTCGAATTCGCCGTGCTCTCATCGTATTCATGCTGTTGCTGCTTGCTTTGGTTCCGTCGGTGGATGCGCCGGGCCAGAGCAAGAAGGCAGAAGAGGTTTTGCTTAACAATGATCCGGAAAGAGCGACTGCGGAAGATCAACAACAGAATGCCGGGAATGAGGGCAGCGGGCATGCAGCGCCGGATGAAGATCTGGTTATGTTTACGGCGGCGCAGGAAGGCGGCTTTGGAGCAGGTGGTCAGCAGATTGAACCGGGTCCTTTTACCCATACGCAACTTTTGCAGGGGAAGCTTGCTGTACTGGAGCTGAAAAAACAGGGGAAATGGCTGATGTGGAACCGAGAAATGCCCTTGGGTTATACACTGAAAAATAACGGTCCTGGCGCTTTAGCCTACCAGTCTTATAATCCCAAAACATGCAATTGCCAGCCTTCGGATGGAAGCAATCTGTCGGGAGCTGCGTTCGCCTGGACGGGGGAACAAGAAGAGCAGGCACTGTTATACAGCGCAATTAAAGCATATAAGAACAATACCGGCGGGTTTCCCGAAAAAATGAGTGATCTGCTTCGCCCATTTCCGGGTAACTGGGTATCGGGTACGACGGAAGGCATGAAGGAAGCTTTTCAGCCGCTATTGCAGAGAGTCAAGACGGAAGCAGCTGGCCAGGAGCTGCCGGATACGAACGAAGCAGCTGACGGCGCAAAAGGGAAAGGGCCATTTTCGAAGACATGGGGCAACAGGCCGTTTTTTGAAGAGCCGCTGAAAATTGTCGTGGACAAAAGCAATCACCGGCTGGCAGTTGTCAGCGGGCGTATAATTCTACGGAATTATAAGGTGGGACTCGGAGGCATACGCACGCCGGAAGGCAATTATGTAATCACAGACAAAGTGATGAATCCGAATGGTCACTCAGACGGGGAATTCGGTAGCAGGGGGATGCAGCTTTCCGGAACAAATTATGCCATCCACGGAACAAATGAACCCGCCAGTGTAGGTGCCGACGAGTCCCAGGGCTGCGTACGCATGAGTAAAACAGATGTCGAGGAGCTGTTTGACATGGTACCGATGGGAACCCCGGTACTCATTAGTAAAGGGGCTTTGCCTGATGAAGTGCTCGTTCCGACGGAAAGATTCCATACGAACCGGGAACAGGATCAGACAAACCCCCAAAAGACGTACCACTGGCTGTAATCAGGTGTTAAAGATAATCAGCACGACAATCAGCAGAATGAGAAGCAATAAACTGAGGCCGGACCAAAAAATCGCCTTTCTGTTCACTTCTTCCTTTTTTTGCTGAAGTGTCGGAGGCTTGCGCTTGGTTGCCATAGAGTTCAACCCTCTTTCTATCAAATTCAGTGGATACCTCAATTGTAATGGGTTTATCCCTAAAATACCAGCAGGACAAGGGAAAGAAACACGTACCAGGACAAGGTAAAAAACTTTCCTTTTACACCGGAAAAGGATAAACTTAAGGATAGAGAACACAACTGTGGATAGAGAGGAAGAGTATCAAGTGCTGTACCGAAATGTGGCAAAACCGTTTTTCTTTAAGATGGACCCGGAAAAAGCGCACCATATGGTGATCGGAGGTTTACATACAGCCGGATCCCTGCCGGGAGGCTCCAGCCTCTTGCAGAGTATGTACGGCGTGAGCGAAACGCCGGATCTGGCAGTCGATTTATTCGGACTTCATTTTCCAACCCCCGTTGGATTGGCGGCAGGACTGGATAAAAACGCGGCAGCGGTTGAAGGCTTTTCCTCTATCGGATTCGGATTCATGGAAGTTGGGACCGTCACACCGAAGGGACAACCCGGTAACGACCAGCCCCGCTTATTTCGTCTGCCTCCGGATGAGGCACTATTAAACCGGATGGGCTTTAACAATGAAGGCGCGGAAGCTATGGCACAGAAGCTGTCCCGGCTGAAATCAAGATCCATTCCTGTGGCTGTCAATATCGGAAAAAACAAAGTGACTCCCAACGAGGAAGCTTATAACGATTATCTGGAATGCATCCGGAAGCTGTATCCTTACGGCGATTTTTTTGTCGTCAATATTAGCTCGCCGAATACCCCGGATTTAAGGAATTTGCAGTATGGCAGCGAGCTTTCCTCGCTGATCGCGCATATCATGAATGAGATGCGGCAACAGGCCCGAATACATGGTGAATCCAAGCATATTCTGGTTAAAATTGCTCCGGATGTAAGCAATGAGGAGCTTGAGATGATGATAGATGCCCTTTCTGCGAGCGGGATTTCTGGAATTATCGCTACGAATACAACGATTGGTAGGGATGGCCTAACCCACCCGAATAAGAAGGAAACAGGTGGAATCAGCGGCAGGCCGCTGCGGGCACGATCGACGGAGGTTGTTTCCCGTGTATACAAACAGACCGGCGGGAGGCTGCCGATCATCGGATCCGGGGGCATATTCACCGCTGAGGATGCTTACGAGAAAATTCGGGCCGGAGCAAGCCTGGTCGAAATTTATACAGCACTTATATACGAAGGGCCCGAAGTGAACCGCCGGCTTCATGCCGGCCTCAGGGAGCTTCTGCGCCGTGACGGATTAACACATATTTCCGAAGCCGTAGGGGCTGACCATCGCTGAGGGTGACAGACAGGAGGCATGTGAATGGACGGTAGGGATTGGGGATTGTTTTTACTTCCGTACGAGCAAACCGTTGAAGAACTTAAAGTCAAATTCAAAACCATGCGTGCGGAGCTGAAGAAACGCGAAGAGTACGCGCCCATCGAATTTGTTACGGGTCGTGTGAAACGGATATCCAGCATTTTGGAGAAAGCAAAACGATTAAACGTGCCGATGGACCAGCTGGAAACCGGAATTGAGGATATCGCCGGAATACGCATCATGTGCCAGTTTGTGGAGGATATCCGGCGTGTAGCTGAATACATTCGCAAGCGTAAAGACCTGAAGCTCTTATTTGAAAAAGACTATATTACGAATTACAAGGAAAGCGGATATCGCAGCTTTCATATGATCGTGGAATACCCTGTGCAAACCGCACTCGGTCAAAAGCAGGTGCTCGCTGAAATTCAGATCCGGACGCTTGCCATGAACTTCTGGGCAACGATTGAGCATTCCTTAAGCTACAAATACCGCGAAAGTCTGCCGGATGAAATGCGCAGACGGCTGCAGAAGGCAGCCGAAGCCGCCGCGGTGCTGGATAACGAGATGTCCAGCATACGCGAAGAAATTCTGATAGCCCAGAAACAATTCGAAGATGATTCAAACGTGACTTCCCGGGTACTGATCTTGATTCATCAGCTTTATTTTTACCATCTTGTCAATGAGGCGATGGAATTCCAGGAACGGTTTAACCGGATTTGGGCCAATCAGGGTGCCCAGCGTGACATGGAGGAAATGAAAGAGCTGCTGGAAGATGTCCAACAGATGATGGCGGCTTACCGCAAGGAAGATTCGCACGAAGATTAGTTGTTATAGAAGTTCAGCCTGCTGCCCAATGGACAGCAGGCTGTTTTTTGTTTATCAGATTTCGCTAAGTGTGTTAAAATGGACGAACTCACTTTATTCGAAACAGAACAGGATGATGAATAACATGGCACTGCAGCTGCCGGCAGCTTTTGAGGAGCGCATGAAGTCGCTTTTACAGGAGCATTACGATCACTTCATCGCTTCTTATGACCATAATCCATACAGTGGAATCAGGGTCAATACATTGAAAATTTCCGTGGAGGACATGCTTGCATTAAGTCCGTGGCCATTGAAGCCGATTCCATGGTGCCCCACGGGATTTTATACGGAAACAGGTGAAAGACCTGGAAGACATCCGTATTATCATGCCGGTCTTTATTATATACAAGAACCTAGTGCAATGGCTCCGGTCGAACTTCTGGATGTTCAGCCGGGTGAACGTGTATTGGACCTATGCGCAGCTCCTGGAGGGAAATCAACCCAGATTGCGGCCAAGCTTAAAGGTCAAGGTATGTTGATCAGCAATGATTTGAATTCAGAGCGGACGAAAGCACTTGCCAAAAATTTGGAGCTGTACGGTGTGCGAAACGGGATCGTGCTTCAGGAGCATCCGGACCGGATTGCCGGCAAATTCCCTTCCTTCTTCGATAAAATCCTTGTGGATGCTCCATGCTCCGGCGAAGGCATGTTCCGTAAAGATGAGGATATGGTCCGTCAATGGACCGTTGATTCACCTGCCAAGTATGCCGCTATGCAGCGTGACATTCTGAAATCGGCGGCGGCCATGCTGAAACCAGGAGGTCGGATGGTATATTCCACTTGCACCTTCTCTCCTGAAGAAAACGAAGCAATTATTGCTGAATTCCTCACGAGTCACGAGCATTTCCATGTTCTTGCACCAACGCAAAACGGACTTTTTGCCAAAGGAGAAACGGCTTGGGTTCGTGAAAATGCAGAGATAGACCAGGCAATCCCGGAGGGAATCTGGGAGCAGACAGAGTACACAGCACGCTTGTGGCCGCATCTTATTGAAGGTGAAGGACATTACCTTGCGGTGCTTCAGCATGATGGTATAGAGGATATAGAGGAGAATGAGCCCCGCGTTCTGACGATTACTTCAGCATCCAGAGATTCGCAAGAAGGGCGTCTGCGCAGCAAGGATAACACACGTTCTGAACGAGTAAGAAGCGGCGGTAAAAAAGGTAAAGCTCCTTCAAAATCTTCCGTGGTGGATCAGACGACGGGACAGCTTGAGGCGTACGAGCAGTTTATCAACAGCCATCTGTCTTTTAAGCCGGCAGGGTACACGATTGTGTATGGTCAGCATATATATCAATCGCCGCTTCCTTCTGATGCACTGGACGGGCTGAAGGTTGTGCGTCCAGGCTGGTATACAGGGGACGCGAAGAACGGGCGCTTTATTCCCAGCCATCCGTTAGCCACCGCTCTGAACTCTCATGAGTTTTGCCGTGTACTCCATTTATCAACGGAAACGGGTGAGGCAGTACACTACTTAAAAGGTGAGACACTGAACGTGGATTCTGAACGCATCACATGTTTCGAAGGCATAAACGTCAAGGGATATGTGCTTGTGTGCATCGATGGCTATTCTGCAGGCTTTGGTAAATGGCAGGACGGATTTTTGAAAAACGATTACCCGGCAGGGTGGAGGTGGACCTCGGTATGAGCGGAAAAGGAAGAACAACCTTGAGACTGGATAAGGTGCTGACCCATATGGGATACGGCAGCCGTAGCGAAATTAAGAAGTACGTCAAACAGGGATTGATTATGGTAAATGATATTCGTGTGAAAGACAGCGGGCTGCATGTTCATCCGGAAACGGATATGATCTTGATCGACGGGGAGCGGGTCATATACAAAGAGTTTGTTTATGTGATGCTGCACAAGCCCCCAGGGGTGGTATCGGCTACCGAAGATAATCGTGACCGGACGGTGCTGGATCTGCTGGCACCGGAGCTTTTGGCGTTTGAACTTTTTCCGGTTGGACGTCTGGACAAGGATACGGAAGGACTGCTGCTGCTGACCAATGACGGCAAGCTGTCGCATGAACTGTTATCTCCTAAGCGACATGTGCCCAAGACTTATTTGGCGCTGGTCTCCGGTGATGTTAACGGGGAGGACATAGAACAGTTTGCCAAGGGAGTTACGCTGGATGACGGCTATGTGACGCTTCCTGGCGAGCTCGTTATTCTGGAGCAGGAGCGGCAGGAGGATAATGTGCTGTCCCGGATAGAGCTGACAATCCATGAAGGTAAATTTCATCAGGTTAAGCGGATGTTTGAGTCGGTTGGCAAAAAGGTCATTTATTTGAAAAGGCTCCGCATGGGCAACCTGAATCTGGATGCATCTCTGAAACTAGGCGAATACCGTGAATTAACGGATGATGAGCTTGGCTTACTGCAGCGAAACGAATAACCTGGAAATAAAAATACGGCTTACACTTTGATAACAATTATGAGTTACAATAATCGGAAGTAACTTTATGATTAGTTCAAAATTATAGATAAAATGACTCAAAGGATGGATGGAGAAGTGAAATACAAACTGATTGCTCTGGATGTTGACGGAACCCTGCTGAATGACAACCATGAATTAAGCGAACAAACGAAGAAGACCATACAAGAAGTATCCCGCAGTGGAGCCGAAATTGTACTTTGCACCGGTAGAGGTCCGCAGAATTCGATCCCTTTTATGGAACAAATCGGATTGACAGGCTATGTTATCAGCCATAATGGAGCGGTCACCGTGGATGTGGTAACGAAGGAAGTGGTTCATCAGTATGCAATGGACACTCAAGCGATGTTACCTTACATGAATTATTTCCGCGAGCAACGCGTACATTTTGACGTAAACACGGCTTTCAACATGTATGTGGACAGCGTAGATGGTATGGCCGTTGAGGTGCGCAGCATGTATGAGAATTTTCTGATGCTGCCTGTAAACCTGCCGCCCCTTCAGGAATTCAGTGAACCCATTGTCAAAGTAACCGCATTTGATCATGCAGACGTGCTGGACAAAGTTCATGAGGAGATCGGGAAGTGGACTCCGGAATTCAATATTCTGCGCAGTGGCGAGTATTTCGTGGATCTAATGCACCCGGACGCTTCAAAAGGCAACGCCCTTAAGCAGCTGGCCCAGCGCCGCGGTGTGCAGTCGGAAGAGGTGCTTGCAATCGGAAATTATTTTAATGATATCACGATGCTCACTTTTGCCGGTTTGGGTATTGCCATGGACAATTCCCCACTGGAAGTTAAGGCGGCCGCAAACGAAGTGACAGCATCCAATAATGAGGATGGCGTCCACGCTGCACTGCTTAAATACTGCTTATCCTAAAAAAGATAAAGGGTACTCTGATCGGCATTCGACCAGGGTACCCTTTTTTGTGGAAAATAATGATTCAACCTTCTGTGCTTTATTAGAATTGGCGAAGACCTTTGGGTACATGATTTTTAAGCTGGCCTCCGCTTGCTTTGCCCCAGCCGAGAGGCAGGCCATCAACGGTTACCAGCGTCCATCCGCGAAGAGAGGAATCCACTGGCAGCGTTTCGCCGCGCAGATAAGCTTCTACCTGCGGGTTATCTAACTCGAGCCGGACATGCTGCTTGGCTTGTTCTGGTGTGAGTGCCATCGCCAGGGCATGAGCAGGCTCAATGCGGTTTTTCTTCAAATGCGCCAGATGGAGCCCTGCTCTAGGGATTTTAAGTCCGCTGCTTTGAAGAGGTTCCTGTGTAGGAAGCAGGTACAAGGATTCCCCGAACAGAATAGGAATGCCTGAAGGCAAAGTGTACCCGGGAAGATCCTCTGCAGACCATACCACAAAATCTTGGAGCGCAGCTTGTTCAGCTTTATTTTTGCTCTTGTCCTGCTGTTTGCTGGAGCGCTTCTTTTGTTCCTTTTGTTCCAGACTCTCTTTCTTGTGCAGCAGGGCTACGAAATGTCCTTCCCCAGACTCCTGATGAGGCCATAACCGTTTCATTTGGACAATCTCCATGTCCGGATAGATCCGGACAAATTGTTCCATCATATCTTCATTTTCGCTGCGATTGAAGGTGCATGTTGAATAAGCCATCATGCCTCCAGGCTTCAGCATCAGATAGGCATGGTTAAGAATATCGGCTTGACGGGTCGCACACATATCAACCATAGAAGGAGACCATTCTTCCAAAGACTTGGGATCTTTGCGGAACATGCCTTCACCTGAGCAAGGAGCATCCAGCATGATCCGGTCAAAGGATTCGGGAAACCTGCGCGAGAGCTCGTCGGGTGCAGCACAGGTGACTAGCGTATTGGATATGCCCATCCGCTCTATATTCTCGGCAAGGATTTTAGCGCGCTCGGGATGTATCTCATTGGAAACCAGAAGTCCTTGGCCGTTCATTTTGGAAGCGATGTGCGTGCTTTTACCTCCAGGGGCGGCAGCCAGATCTAGAATGGTCTCACCTGGCTTCGGATCAAGCAGCTCAACTGCTGACATAGCTGAAGGCTCTTGAATGTAGTAGAGTCCGGCCTGATGGTAAGGATGCTTGCCTGGTCTTGATCCTTCAGCATAATAATAACCATTAGGACACCAGGGAACAGGCTTCAGGTCGAACATGGAAATGACAGCTTCCTTGAGTTCGGGCGTGGATTTCAGCTCATTAAAGCGAAGTCCTTGGGTCCGTGGAAGATCATAGCTGTGCAAAAAGGCGGGGAGGTCCCCGCCAAGAATAGATTTCATTTGTTCAATGTACGCGGAAGGCAGCATTTCTTTGCCCATGATTCAAACTCCTTTATTGATCATTTATGACGGGATTTATGCAATCCTCATGTAGTAAGTTTTATACAACTTATGTAGGGTGTCTTACTGTTAGGTTCCTGTTTCTTCCGCTTCTTTTTTCGCTGACGGCGTATGGTAAGGGGATACCTTGTTTTTGCCTGTCGTTTTGGAGCGATACATGGCCTGATCGGCCTGTGATACCAGCTCTTCAGCGGTGACGTTTTTGCGCAGGGTGCTGTAACCGACACTTATGGTCACGATGGATTCCTCAGCTACCCGGGCACGGATGCGTTCTGCAATTTGAGCCGCCTTGACCCGCTTGTCCACAATGAGCGCGACAAGTTCTTCACCGCCAAATCTTCCACTGAGACCGACATCCGATACTTCTTCCTCAATAATGGCTGCAACCTGCTTCAATACCAGATCTGCGCGATGATGCCCCTGTGTATCGTTAAGCTTTTTGAAATTATCGATATCGCAAAATATCATCGACACCTTAACGCCCTGCTCCACATAGCGGTTAAGCTGCTTTGTGAAGAAGCGGCGGTTGTACAAATTCGTCAAGCCATCTGTGATGGAAGAACGGTAAATCGACTGCATCAGCTCGACAATCCGCTCGAACAAGATCAGAAACACGATCGTGTAGTAAAGAAGCGGCATCCATATCAGCGCCGTATCGACCCATGGTCCATGCCGGTTTGTATAATGTGCCAGCATTCCGAGCGCCATATCGACAAGGTAAATGCAGATTCCCGTCAAATACTTCACACGCTGTCCGATCCGCGGCAAGATAAAGGAAACGCCTGTGTATAGTATGCCAAGTGGATAGAGATCCAAGTAAAGCTCTTGACACCCTGTCCCTCCAAATGGAATGAAACTTGCAATCAGCGGTACCAAAAGCAGCATTGTCAGAATCGCAAATATCGTATAGGAAGCCTTATTCATGCGCCTATAAAGCTGATAAACCGAGAGGTTTAGAAGCAGAAGAGAAAAAGTCTGCAAATAAGCGGTCCATCCGAACCCGCCGGCTGGATCTTTTGCAGGTGAAAAGGCGAAATGGATGTTCAGACTTTCATATGTCATAATGAAAAGAAAGGCAGTAACCATCGACAAATACGCTTTTTTTCGCTGCTTGCTGAACATAATGAGGCACATCAGTGTCATGATGAGTATGATGTAAAGATTGCAAGCGGATGCTATACCTGCCTGAATGGCAGATGATGATCCAGACGCATAAGGCATAATCATATATCGGCTCCCGAAAATGGTTTTCCTTTACTGAAACATATGTTCCAATATATCATATTTTTAAAGATCCTGAAATCAGAGGGATTTGCAAAATCCAGCAAGTGCTGGGAACCGTATTTTGCAATATCCTGGACAAAAGAGAATACGGAAAGGGGCGGTTCTCCAAATGAGATTACTGCAAGCACTCTTTTTTCCACCTGAACAACCAGGTGGTGTTTCCTCGATGATTCCATATATGCAGGAGCGTTTTCAATCATCGAGGTGGGATATGGAGATGTTCTGGCTGCCCAAGCGCATCCGCAACAAAGGTCATGAAGAAATCCATTTTCAAACCTTCGACTGGACGGAATACGGGGATAGCCCTACAGTCCAGAAATATATTCAAACCTACAGAGATTACTTATGGTGGACAAAGCTTCGAATTCAAAAGCCTTATGACCTGATCCATGCACATCATCCCATTGCAGGGCTGGCCATGAAGCAGGTATTTCCGGATGTGCCGCTCATCCAGACCATTCACTCCAGCTATGAAAAAGAGCTGATTTTAAATGGGAGGATTGAATCTGGCGGACTGGAGCACCGTTTTCTAGTTTCCCTGTACCGGGAGCTTGAATTCCGCAGTGAACGCATGCTAACCGTGTCCCGGTCATTCGCTGATTATCTGGGGGCTTATGTGGACTCTCCGGAAAATATAGCTGTGACGCCGAACGGATTTAATGAAAAACGTTTTAAGCCTGTTCCCCATGAGAATGAGGTGCCGCAGCTGATCACCGTTTGTCGGCTGGTGCCTGCCAAGGGACTCGATATATTGCTTAAAGCCTGCGCGGAGCTCAAGAAGAACGGTCTGGATTATGTGCTTCACATCATTGGCGACGGCCCTTTCCGCACAGAGCTTGAAACGCTGGCCAAGCAGCTTGGCATTTATAATGAAACTATTTTTTATGGATATACCCTTCATCCTGAGGAGTTTATGCCTTTCTTTGATATATTCGTTCTGCCTTCCCGAGCGGAGGCATTTGGCTCCGTGTTTGCCGAGGCTGCGCTGAGCTGTCTGGCACTGATCGGAACGGATATCGGAGGGATTTCCGAGCAAATTGAGGATGGTGTCAACGGCCTCTTGGTGCCTCCTGAGGATTATATCGCACTCAGTGAAGCGCTGGAGAAGGTTATTACAGATCCGCTTTACCGCTATGATCTGGCACGTACGGCATGGGATAAGGCGAAGAGCCATTATTCCCTGACCTATGCTGTCAATGAACTTAAGAAATTATACTTACAATATTCTTCATGAAAGAGTGATTGAATGGTTTCCTTTAAGTTCATTCATACAGCGGATCTCCATCTAGACAGCCAGTTCAAGGGGATCAGCGGCTTGTCGGATGGTATCCGCTCTTTTTTACGCGAATCCACTTTTACTTCTCTTGACCGGCTGGTTGAGCTGGCTGTTTCGGAGGAGGTGGACTTTATGGTAATCAGCGGGGATGTATACGATGCACAGGATTCGTCGCTGCAGGCGCAGCTGCGTTTTTATGAAGCGCTGGAACGGCTGGGTAAGCACGGTATTGGCGTGTATGTGATTCATGGGAATCATGATCCGCTGGACAGTCCACGCATGAAAACCGGAAAAAGGGAGCATGTGCATGTTTTTGGTCCTGAGTTTGAGCGGGTGACCGCATACCGGAGGCAGGATCAAAGAGCGGCAGCTGTTATCGGCGGCATTTCATACCCGACAGCAAAAGTCATTGAAAACACATCATTGCGATTTAAGAGGGACAAGGATAATTCCTTGTTCCATATTGCGCTTCTTCATGCGAATATTGACGGCGACCCTGCCCATGAAACCTATTCTCCGTGCACCCATCAGGATTTGATTGCAAGCGGCTATGATTACTGGGCACTTGGACATATCCACAAAAGGCAGATATTGCATGAGCTTCCCCATATCGTCTATCCGGGCAATATTCAGGGTCGAAGCATCCGCGAGACCGGAGTGAAGGGATGTTATGTGGTACAGGTAGCTGAAGATGGGGACGTGAACATGAGGTTTCATGACCTGGATACGATTCGTTGGTTTCATGAAACGGTTCCTATCGATGGCATGGAAGGCGAAGAAGCATTTCAAACGCAGGTGGAGGAAAGAATGCAGGAAATCCGCCGTGAATGTCCCGGCAAAATGAGCATCGTCAGATTCGTTCTTACCGGGCGGGGCAGCCTGCATGAGAAGCTGGAAGAAGGAAGGATCGCAGTGGAACTGCTGCATGAGCTTCACCGCAGAGCGATCCGAGCGGCTTCGGAGCCAAGTGGATTGGCTGGTCTTGTCTGGGTGGAAAGCTTTGATGTCCGTTCAGGTCCATGGATTGATCGTGAGGCCTTGCTGAAAGAAGACAGCTTTCTCGGTGAGCTGCTGCGATATGGACAGCAGGCGAGAGGAGACATGACTACCCGAGCTGAAGTGCTCCGGAGTGCACTGAATCCCCTGATGGCAAATCGTGAGCTGCGGATGCTCCTCAATGAAACGGATGATGAAGAATGCGCTGGATGGCTGCATCGTGCCGAAGAAATGGCTGTGCTGTTATTGGCTGGAGAAGGGGGAGGCGAAAGTACGGATGAAGATTGAGCGCCTGCAAATTCATGGCTTCGGCCGGATTAAGGAGCAGGAAATACAGTTCAATGCCCCCATAACCGTTTTGGCTGGTCCGAATGAAGCCGGGAAAAGCACCATCCTTCAGTTTGTAAGGGCGATGCTCTATGGCATACCGAGCCGGGCTTATCCGTCTGAACGGTACGAACCACCCGGAGGCGGCCGCCACGGCGGTGTGCTGACTGCGAGGGCAGCTGACGGCTCCAAATGGACCATCACAAGATATACCGCTTCAGAGCAGCGAGCAGGAGCCGGACGCAGCGAGCAGTTGTCCATTGTAAAAACGGATATGCAAGGAACTGCCGTACATATGACTCAAAATGATTTGGAAAGAGAGCTTCTGGGCGGCCTGTCGAGGGATATGTTTAAGCAGCTGTTTGCGGTTACTTTGACGGAGCTGCAGGAAATCCGGACGCTGCAATCCGAGGAAATGGGCAGTTATCTTTTCCACGCGGGTTTTGGTGGTGGAGGAGAAATCATGCGCGCCGAACGAAAGCTCATTCAGGACATGGATAAGCTGTACAAGCCACGTGGACGTGTACAGGAAAGTGCCAAGGTACTGCATGCGATGGAGCAGCTGCAGCGTGAAATATCGGAGAGCCGATCTTATCTTTCAAAATTTATGGATGCTGAATCCAAGCTTCAAGAGATAAAGCACAGAATTTCCGAAACGGATCAGAACAGAACTGCCTTATCCAGTCAGTTAGTTGTGCTGCATAAGGCGCTGCAGATACGTCCGCAATGGCTTGAATGGAAAGAAGCATCCGCTGAACGTGGCGGACTTCCAGACAGGATATCGTTTCCCGGAGAAGGTATCCAGCGCTGGGAGAGGCTGCGGGATGAGCAGGACCGGATACTTCTTCGACTGCAGGAGCTTGAGCGTGCCTCGGATGAATGGAATAAGCAATTGGACCTGATACAGATAGATGAGCAGCTCATACGTCAGGGACCACATCTTGAGAGGCTGGCAAACCGGCATGAGTATGTGGAAATGAGGATGAAAGAGCTTCAGGAGTTTTCCGGTGAGAAGGCAGCCGTGGGACAGCAGCTTCAGCAGCTCCTCCAGCAGATCCATTCCGGATGGACAAGATCCGAGCTGAGGGCATTTTCCGGAGCGGTCTCAGAAAGAGAAGCGGTTCGGCGTTATGCTGCCGGCTTTGCAGGATATGACCGCCGCATGGAAGGGCTGGCGTTTGAGAGGGAGCAGAAGAGCAGGCAGCTGGAATCGGCTGAATATGAGCTTAGAAGGACAGAAGCAGCTTTTAAAGAGCGTAAGGACACAGGTATCAGACGTTTCGGTATGATCATCCCGCAAACCAAGTCTGAGCTGCTGTCTGTCTGGAATGAACTTCAATCGGAAGCGGAGCGGTGGCGTGAGACCAGGCTGGACAGACTTTCGCTTAAGGGTCTGGAAGAGCGTGATGCTGTGGTCAGCGGACGGATGAAGGATCTGTACCGGAAGCTCCTCTGGGGAAGTGCTGCTGTTACAGTGATACTTCCAGCCATCCTATGGTTGCTGCAGTCTACCTGGGGGG
Source organism: Paenibacillus dokdonensis (assembly GCF_004916975.1). GTDB lineage: Bacteria > Bacillota > Bacilli > Paenibacillales > Paenibacillaceae > Paenibacillus_AQ > Paenibacillus_AQ dokdonensis. The sequence continues at coordinate 1,009,628 of NZ_STGQ01000001.1, forward strand.
CCTTGTCCGCATTCTTGATCTTCATCTTCGTGGATGTGATGTTATGGCGCGGAAGCTCGGCTTCATCTGTTAATAGCCGTTCCCGGAGACAGAAGGAACGCTTTATACATGATCCTGCCGATGAGGAAGATCGTTTATCCAGTCTGATGTCTTCCTTGATCTCCGATCCGCTTACGGCATCAGCGGCTGCATCAGGTCAGCGCGGCTACTCTTTCTCCGAGCAAGACATGGAGTCTTCGCTGCGTGAGCTGCGGAAACTGGTTGAGGCATGGCTGTTGTGGCAGGACGAGCTGGAACGTTCTAAATCCGAGGTAGCGGGAGCAAGGCAGCGGGTCGAAACACTGCAGCATGAAGTGTCAGCTGTAACCCGGAAAATGGATGGGGAGCAGGGCATTTTTGAACAGCTTGATACGGAGTGGCAGTTCTGGCTGACAGAGCGCAGGCTCGAGGCAGGCACCTCGCCCGAGACGGTAATGGATATGTTTGGCTTCGCAGAACAGGGGATGGAACTGATCCGGCGCTTGGATGGGCTTGAACACAAACAGCAGATACTGGATCAGGAAATCGAAGCGTTTGAGAAGGAATGCCGTATGATATTGGCTGTGGATCAGGAAATGCGTGGTATCCGTATCCTGTCACAGCTGGAAAATAGAAAAGCAGCTTGGGCAGAGCAGCAGCAGCTTCTTCGCGAAAAGGAAGCAATCCATTCGAAGCTGGAGCCGGTTAAAGAAGAGATTTTCAAGCTGAGCAGGGAAATGAATCAGATTGCCAAGGCTGTACAGTCTCTGCTTGATGAAGGACAGGCTGCTGACAGCGAAGCGTTTTTGCGTTTGGGGGCCGTTTCAGAACGCGTACAGGAACTGAACCGCAGCATCCGGCATCTGGAAGTAAGCATGTTCAGCGGATGGTCTGCTGAGCGCGTGCAAGCATTACTGGACATTCTGAATCATCAAGACGCTGCTGCGCTGGATAAAGCATGCCGGGAAACTGAGGAAGAATCGGAGAAGGCGAAGAAGCAGTGGAATGATCTGCAGCTGCAGCAAGGCAGGCTTCTGCAGGAAAGAGATCAACTGGTGCGATTGTGTTCGCATGACACGGCGCTGCAGCAGTTGGAGGAGCAAAAGGCGTCGCTGAAAGAAATTGCTGCAGAGTATGCGGTACTTTCGATATGCGCTGAGATGATTACAAGAACCCGCAGTATATACGAAAAGGAAAAACAGCCTCAGGTACTGAAGCTGGCTTCAACCTATTTTCAGGAGCTTACCGGGGGAAGCTACAACCGGATTATCATGAAAATGGGTGAGAAGAAGCTGCTGGCAGAGCATCGTGATGAAGGGTTGATCGACAGCTCGCTGCTAAGCCGCGGAACGGCAGAACAGCTTTATCTCGCCATGCGGTTCGCTTTGGCCGGGAGCATGAAAAGCAAAGCTGTGGTGCCCATGCTGTTTGATGATCTATTTGTCAATTTTGATGAGGATCGCATGTGTGCCGCATTGAACCTGACAGGCAGGCTGGCGGCAGACCGGCAAATCATTATGCTCACCTGCCATCGATACCTCGTGGATCATATTCAGAGTAGAATTCCACAGGCTGAGATCATTCGGATTTAAGCATCAGTTTTACAGCCCAGATGATACTCAGACAACCGAACACCGGATAGAGAATGGACAAAAGTGAGCTGAATCCGAATTGACTGAGCATAAAGCAAATGAACATGACAATCACTGAAATGATCCTCGGTGATAACTTGATATGCTGCTGCAGCTGAAGTGTGACTCCATATATATCGGCCACAAATGTACTGAATATTTCCATGAAAATAAGTACCACATAAATGGTTTGGACGACTGCACCGAGATGGGATGCTATGCTTCCCATAGGAATTTCATACTGACGGATGCCCGGCATATGCGCAGAGATCGCGATGTGAGCAGACAGCAGCATTAGCCCGACGCCGATGCCTCCCACAATGCCGCCCCATTTTACTGCCGTTTTGCTTTCCGTCTTACTTCCCAGGGGCACTAGCACTGCTTGAGCCATCACCAGGTTAAAGGCGGTATAGACAATGGGAGAAAACCAGACTGCAATCATATTATGATCTGTAGACAGGCTGAGGAAGCGATCTGCCGTGGGGAGCTTGATCGTATTCATAACCACAACAACAGAAAGGGTTAACATCATAGGCACAACGATACTGTTGATTTGCATGATGGCATGAATACCGCGCTTCAGCAGCAGATAGGTTCCAATGATCGTTAATAGAAGTCCTGTCTGATAATGCATGTTGAGATGCTCCATAAATACCGAGCCCGCACCGGCGAGCATAACACTGTTCACTCCGATCAGCACAACCAACATGATGAGACTAATGACAGCGCCTGCTTTTTGTCCGAAGAGATGTTTATTCAAATCTTCATAGGATCGGGCTGAAATTCGCTGCGACATGAGCATCATTTTCGTTCCTAGCCAGATAAACAGGGCCGTAGCGACCATAATGGTCAGGGCACCCCATTTGCCGTATTGGGTGAAAAATTGGATGATTTCCTGTCCGGTGGCAAACCCGGCTCCGACGATGGTACCGATGTATGTAAAAGCGATTTGAAAGATACGTATTCCGTTTTTCATATGTTCCTCCCTGCTTTAAAGCGGCGCTATTGTGTACTTCGCTTAGTACAGGTTATGATGGTGACAGGAAGGACATGACTCTACATGTCCAAAAAACGGTTAGACCTCGGATGGAAAAGACAAACTGCACAACCGCAAGAGAAAAGAGAGGTATAACGCTTGACAGAAATTATGGTTTACCTGACACAATACGGTTACATCGCACTGTTTGTGCTGCTGGCTTTAGGGATATTGGGAATTCCTGTTCCGGATGAGACGTTGATTGCAACCTTCGGCGGAATGATTGCGCAGGGACATTTCCATTTTGCAGGAGCGCTTACGGTCACATTTTTAGGCAGTATGACAGGTATGATGATCAGCTACACACTGGGCCGGAAACTAGGGAAACCGCTCCTGGACCGTTACGGCAAATGGATTCGAATGACACCGTCCCGCCTTCAGTCCACGGAAGCTTGGTTTAAGCGCTACGGTTCCTGGAGTATTGTACTTGGTTATTTTGTTCCAGGACTTCGTCACTTGTCCTCCTACATGGCAGGGATTTCTAAAGTGCCGTTTGGTCGTTACCTGCTTTATGCAGCATCAGGTGCATTGCTGTTCTGCACAACTTTCTTGTTGATTGGTCATGCTGTCGGGTACCACTGGAATGAGATTGCTGTCATGATGGAGCGATCAACCTTGCGGATTGGTATCTTTATCATTGCATTGATCGTACTTGCAAGTGTTGGCATTGTCTGGTGGAAAAAACGTTGATTAAAAACATTCGTGATTGTGTTATTAATTCTTGATATGTGAACAAGGGTTATGTTATTTTTACGAAAAAAAGTAGAAGTGCTGTCTTGGGGGTTGATGGATATGGATAAATTAAAGCAAAGAATTATTGAAGAGAGCTCCGTCATGTCGGAGCAGGTGCTGAATCTGGACGGGCTGCTGAATCATCAGGTCGATCCTGAGCTGACCATGGAGATGGGCCGTGAATTTGCCGCCCGTTTTGCAGGGATGGGCGTTACCCGGGTGATTACGGTAGAATCCTCCGGCATTGCGGTCGCCTTTGCCACGGCGCTGGTACTGGGTGTGCCCTTGGTGTTCGCCCGCCGCAAAAAAACGCTGCTGGCTGATCCAGATGCCTTATGTGAGCGTGTTCCGTCCTTTACCAAAGGAATAGTCACCGATATTATGCTTTCGCGTAAATATATCCAAGAACAGGATAAAGTATTGTTTATCGACGATATTATCGCCAACGGAGATGCAGCGAGAGGACTCGTGAAGATCATCGGCCGTTCAGGTGCGGAACTGGTTGGACTTGGCATCGTTGTGGAAAAATGCTTCCAGGCTGGTGCACGTGCCATCCGTGATCAAGGCATCCGGCTTGAATCGCTGGTACGGATCGAGTCGCTGGATAACGGCGCGATAACCTTTGCCGACTAATCGTCCAAATATAAACAATTCCTTTCAAGTAGCGTTATTTTCGCTTATAATATACTTGAGATCACGAAGAGGGGAGGCAGTACAATGGGGAAAGAACCGGTAACCGAGCAGTATTTTGTCGATAAACTGGCTGCAGCTAAGGATCATTTTGAACGCGCTTTGGATTGTAAACATACGGAGTTTGATGATCTTTATCCCTATATTATGGAGCATCCTCAATTTTTCTGGTACAAACGCTATGTCGCCTGGTCAGAGCTGCTGACCATCGTGCGTATGTGTGATGAGCTTGACTTTTCCTGGAAGGAATTGTTTAACCCTCATCAAGTGGAGTATGTAGAAAAACGGGTGATGTCTTCGACCGTTCTCGATTTTTGGTTTGAGAAAAATGACAGCAGAGAACATGCACAACGTTAATTTGCCGTTTAGATAATAATTCAGGCAGGAACCTGCTGCAAAAGATATGACCTAAATGAGCCCATTTAGGTCTTTTTTTGTGAGTAAAGGAAAGGAGATTGGGATGATGATTACCGATGAGCAGTTAAACCAGTACCGACTTTCCGGAGAGATGGTTAGGGTGGTTCGCGATAACATGGAAGACAATGATGTTAAAGGTATTGTGGTCGCCTGGAACGAAGAGCAGGTGATGATCCGCCGCCGTAACCGGAAAGTGGTTAAGCTTGACCGCAGCTACATCTATGAGCCAGTGGACGAGCCCCGCTCGAATCCTGAAGCTTAATGAAGCACGCTCCAAAGCCCGCCTTTTCAATACAATTCAATCAATGTAAAGCTCGAACAGCCGCTTTGTCCAATCAGGCCTCGCTTGATGGTTAGGCGGCTTTTTTTGAGCGCTGACAATCTTTACGTAGGAGAAATGGTGAATGTGGAAAGAGGTTCAGGCGCATAACCAATTGGCATAGAAGAAGGCTGCAGGCCTAAATAAGCCTTCATTCTGGCGAACATCTCACTGCGGAAAGCGGGCCATAAAATATTCATTTCTCCTGTATATCCTCTGCATACATATTCGGCCTCGATTCCACGCTCATTCTGTGCGACTTGATATACTCGGATTCTGCGGTTTTTAAATTCACGCTTGACCTCGGTCAGAAGCATCAAGGTTTGACGGTCACCCCCAGCGAGTACTTCCATGTACAGCTCCGGAGTTTTAAACACACCGCTTTCCTTCATAATTCGTAGGTCCCGCTCAAATACTTTATGAATGAACTGCAGGAGCAGGAAGCTTTTGATTAGCGACAATTCTTCACATGTTATGCCTGGAGCAGTCAATGAAATCACCGCCTTATACGAACTTGTGTTCTTATTTTACCCGTTATAATGCATTTTAATCAATACTTTTTTGATTGGTATTTTTCTCCCAAATTATCCACTAATAATTTTTTTGAGGAAAAGTGTTGACTATATTTTATTGGCGTGATAAGATATATCTTGTCGCCGCGAAAGAGTTTGTAACGACAAAGCGACATAATACATATGCGGTCGTGGCGGAATTGGCAGACGCGCACGGTTCAGGTCCGTGTGGGCTAACCCCCGTGGAGGTTCGAGTCCTCTCGACCGCATCCTATAAAAAGACGTTTTGGACATCAAGTCCAAAACGTCTTTTTTCATGTGAATACATATTTACTTCTGCTTTCTCAAACAATGAGGTAAACGATAAAGGTTGCAACAAGAAGGAGGAAGAAGGCGCTTGAAATCACGGAATATATACGAATGGCGCGTCTGTATAAAGGCGGCAGGACTGGCACTGTTCCTCACAACCGCATCGGTATCTCCGGCATTTGCCGAACTTTCCGAATCAGATAAGTACAGTTTGAACATGGGAATACCCTCAGGGGAAGAACAGAACTCGCCAAGCCAACAAAACCCTGTGAAGAAGGAAAAGAGGATCGCTGTTATTATTGATGACTTTGGAAATGGACAAGGCGGGACGGAAGAGATGCTCTCTATGCCTATTAAGCTCACTGTAGCGATTATGCCTTTTCTGCCAACAACTCGCAGTGATGCAGAGCTTGCCCACAAGAAAGGCTATGATGTTATTGTTCATATGCCGATGGAACCCAAGCAGGGCAATCCCAAATGGCTGGGTCCAGGAGCAATCACAGCCAATATGAGCGATGATGAGGTACGCAGAAAGGTTGAGGATGCCATCGATAACGTTCCATATGCCATTGGCATGAATAACCACATGGGATCGAAAATTACAGGCGACGAACGGATCATGTCCATCGTGCTTAAAGTATGCAGGGAGAGAGGTCTCTTTTTTGTTGACAGTAAAACGAACTACCACTCGATTGTAGGCAAACTTGCTGTAAATATGGGAATGCCGCCGGTTGCCAATCATATTTTCCTTGATGATTTCCATACCGCCAGTCATATCAGCAAGCAGATGAAGGCAGTGGAGGACTTTGCCAAAGAGCATGATAACTGCGTGACCATCGGGCATGTTGGAACCCAAGGCAAAAAAACGGCCGAGGTACTGAGAAGCAGTGCCGCCAGCATGCAGGGCCGTGTGACCTTTGTGGGCATCAGTGACCTGGTGCGGGATATCTGGGGCTGGCAGCCTTCTCCTATATTACCGTCAAATAATAACTGATTCCATTTGCAATGGCCTTGGCAATCTTCAGTTGTTCTCTCCGGTCTGTCAACATATTGCGATCCTCGGCATTGCTCAGAAAACCGGTTTCGACAATGACTGCTGGATCGGCTACCTGGTTAAGCAAGTAAAAGGGTCTTCCGTGTTTGATGGACCCTTTATTCCCGTAAAGCTGATCCAGCTGCTGCTGAATGGCTGAAGCAAGCAGGACGCTGCGACCTTCATCCTGAAAGAGGACAAGTCCGCCGCGCTTCGATGTATTTCGTCCCCAGTTTACATGCAGACTCACGACAACCAGCGTAGGGATCTGCTGGCTGAGCTCCTTCCTCTGGGCCAAATCACGTTGATGTCTGGATCGGCTGTTTAACCAGTGATTATCATCGCTGAGGGCATAATCGCCTGTCCGGTTTAATACAGCATGATAACCCTGACTGCGCAGCAGCATGAATACCTTTTGCGCGATCGCGAGATTGATATCTTTTTCCAGAATGTTCTGAAACGAGGTTCCTCCATCAATACCGCCATGACCTGCATCAACAATGATGACATCCCGAGGGAATGCAGGATGTTCTTTAACCTCCTCGGACGGGCCGGATTTCGCCATGGCCTGTATAGGAAAGGTTAGGACAAGAGATGCCGCAATAAGGGCGGAGATGGTCAGCTGCAGAAGCTTATTCATACGTAAAGGCCATCCTTTCATGAATTAAAGTTCGTGTTCAAAGATGTGGATTTCCAAAAAACTCTAGTACAGCATTATAATGTGCAGAAATCGGAAATAAATGCATTTACCGGAACTAAAAATGAAGCATCCCCAGGGGAATAGAGAATACGTCCAAAGTTCGGTTCGTTTAAAAAGCTGCGGATTTGCACAAGCTATAAGCATCAAAACTTCGGGGGGATGCACAATGGCCAGCGGAGATGAACTTGTAAAATACATTACCGAACGAGTCGTGACATTCATCGAGACACCTAAGGAAGAGCGGCTTCGCCATACCAAGCCGAGAGAGCCTTGGGGTGAAAAATGGTTTGGTATGATACCGTTAGGATTGACATTGATGAAGCGGCAACCTGGAAAGAAAAAGAAAATATAGGACAAATCAAAAAGACGCCATGACCGGATTCAACCGGCCTTGGCGCCTTTTTTCTTTTGTCACATATGAGATAAGTTCATACTGCGAAACTCGCCATGCGAAAGTAGTGCGGAAGCCGGTAAATAACGGGTGCCGGCCGCTCCTGATGCAGCATAGAGCACAATTTCTTTATTTTCTGCTATCGACCAAGAATGGAGACCGGTAATGGCAAAAGGCGCTCCATAATTTGCATTATGGCCAGGGGAGGTAAACACAAGACTGCTTTGCTCTGATTTGACAGCCTGCATCAAGTCAGTCGTTCCCTTCAATGAGAGCTTAGGCGATTTGAGCCATAATAGGTTGTCGTATGGATCGCTGTCCCGCTGCTGTTCAGGCAGGATTGTGCTTGTGAGGTGAATTCCAGGATGGGGAGTTAAGCCGCCGCTTCCCATATCCGAAGCAGAGGCTGTTTCGACAGGCAGCTCCTCAGCGGTTATTCCATGAATATAGACCGCTTTTTTGCCCGGCACTGAGATTCTCCATACCGGCAGCAGTGTAGAATACTGCGCATCGATATTTGTGCCAGCCGGAAGACTGGAACCTGCGGTCAGGATGCCAAGCTGCTTCAAACGATTATAAAGGGCCTGAGAGTTATACGGCATGGATTCATCCCGGCCGTACTCGCTCAGTATATAGTTCCCATCATCAGTCGAAGTCAAAATCAGATAACCGATGGGTTTGCCGTTTTGGCTTACCGTAGCCAGCCAGCTGTGTGTGCCCGGGCCCAGAGGGTCATAAGAGATACTCGCATTTTTCCACTTGCCAAATGAATCTTGTCCAGACAGTTCATTGACCACATCCTTCGTAAAGCTTTGCAGTGAGGAAGGGACGGCAGCCTTCTTTTGACCGAAGACCATATTTTTCAGAGCAGATGCTGTATTTATAGAGACACTTTGCTTGGTTGATGTGACTTTGCCCGCTGCTTCCGCTGTACCCATGCCATTCGATAGAAGGCACTCTGCAAGGAGGAGGACTACGGCGGTTTTCGTGGTGAAGGAGAGAATATTCATTCATTTCACCTTTCTTGTGTTTCAAAGTTAATGTTAATTGTAGGGGACAAGCCCTGAAAAGGCTGTTGCAAGCTGTCGTGCAGCCGTATGATTATGGGGTTCTATTTTTGCCTTCTTTTAGCGAGGAAGGTCTAATAGCATCTAGCGGGCAGACCGCAGGTGAAACAGACCGCAGGTTATGGCGGACAAATGTACCTTGGGCTCGTATTGCCATGTCGTTTCACTGCGCCTATTGCCGTATTGCTCACGGATCCCTACCAGTTTTTCCTCATCCGGCTCTTTAAGCAGGTCCTCATAATAGATGTCGATCACAGCAAGCTCCTCACTCAGGCGTTCTCTGGCTTGCTCAGCCCAACCATAATCCATTTCTGCAAGCAACCGGGTCATGTAGGATTCCAGCGAGCCAGCAGCCTGAGATAGTGATATCGACGCCGGCTGTATATGGATGTTCTCGGGAAGACGGGGGCTCATGGTCAGGCCTTTTAACCGTTCAGGAAAATGGGAGACGATTCTGCCCGAGACTAGCGATATTCCGACAAAATGAAGCTCTTCCTTTTTCACATCACAGGCCATTTCCGCCTTGAAGCATACCCCGAGCCATGGCTCATAGGCGGCAGAGAATAGCGTTTCACGCTGCAGAGCAGCGGGCTGCTCGAAGAGATAAAGAGCGGAGCCGTCCTGCCGGGCGGCGTTCCAGATTTGCTGAAGCCTGCTGCTGCCGTAAGTCACATCCTCGCGCTGGATTCGTCCCGGACCGATTCGCGGCACCATGGGCGCCGTACCGAAGTAACGTGATAGAATACCGTCCTGCTGAGGCTGCGATTGCGGATCGGTGTGTGTCTGTTCGTTTTTGTCGTATTGCTCGGGGTCAAAGACGAAGGTGAAAGAAAGAGTCTCCGGTTCTACGCCGGTTCTTTCGACAAATCCCCAGTAATAAGGCCGGTTGGTCAGCTGCTTGTCTGCCTGCGGCGACAGCTTGACTGTCACATGGAACGGCGACTTTTCAATAATCTGGCATTCTGTACTTTCAAGATAAGTCATCATGTGCTCTTGAACGTGCTGCGGTGACATACTCATGCTAAGCTTCTTCCTCCCTAACTGTCTCGGATTCGTAATCGACCTGGCGCTTGATCTGATCCAGTGTTTGGCCGAGTGTACTCACCTTCTGCCGGATTTCATCATTGGAATCAGATTCCAAGAATAGCTTATACAGGCTTTTTTCCAGGGATTCCTGTTTTTCGAAACGCTCAAGAATGACATCAAGACCGCCTATGACCATTTCGAACATATTGATTTTTTCATGGAGCAAATGCAGGATATGTTCTTCGATTGTTCCGGAAGTAGAGAGGTTGTAAATTTGCACATCCTTCTGTTGACCGAGACGGTGAACACGTCCAATTCGCTGTTCCACGCGCATGGGATTCCATGGCAGGTCGAAGTTGATCATATGGTGACAGAATTGAAGATTGATTCCCTCGCCGCCTGCCTCGGTCGCAATCATAACCTGGGCGCGTCCTCTGAAAAGGTCCATCATCCAGTCTTTTTTGCCCCGGTTCATACCGCCGCGATATGGAACACAGATCAGGCCATGTGTCTGAAAATACTGAAGCAGGTATTCCTGAGTGGCCCGGTATTCGGTGAATACAATGACCTTTTCATTCATCTGCTTGATCAGCTCAATCGTTTTCTCGGCCTTGGTATTCGCTTTAATGGCTTTAATGGCGGTCACCAGCTCCCATACCTTGGCCGTGAGCGGCGACTCATCCGGAATTTTTTTCGATAGGTTCACAAGGGTGAGGAACACGGCGTCACGGCTGCTGCATACCTCACGCTGCAGGGTCACGAGCGACAGCATGCTGCTCAGATTCCCCCCGGAAGCCTTATACTGGTCTTTGACAAAAGCGGTCACACCGTCATATAAAGCTTGTTCTTCTGGCGAAAGCTGTAGGCTGACATTACTCACATTCCGCTTGGTAAAATGAACGGGTCCCTCGCCCCGGCGATTGCGGATCATAACCTTGGCGAGCTCGTCTTTGAGCTGATCCTGATTCTTGGGCTGGCGTTTTCCGACCACGAAATTGGTAGCGAAGTCGCCTTGGCGGCCAAGCTGTCCGGGCTTCAGTAAAGTAATGAGATTGAACAGCTCACTCATATCGTTTTGCACCGGAGTGGCTGTCAGCAGAAGACAGTATTTTTTGCGAAGCTTCTGAATGAACTGATAGTTTGTCGTTTTCTTGTTCTTCAGCTTATGGGCCTCGTCGATGATCAGCATGTCATATTCCTGCTTCAGCAGAAATTCCTTGTGAGGATCGCGTTTGGCCGTATCTATGGAAGCTACCACGACATCGGAATGCCAGGTATACGCCTTTTTCTGAGCTACGGCTGGGATGCCGAATTTGCTGCTTAGCTCCCGCACCCACTGCAATACCAGAGATGCCGGGACGAGGATCAGTACTTTGGACACAAGTCCGCGGATCATATATTCTTTTAAAATCATTCCTGCTTCTATTGTTTTACCAAGACCAACCTCATCGGCCAAAATAGCTCTGCCGGACATTTCGAACAGCACCTTGTGAGCTGTATCCAGTTGATGGGGAAGCGGGGACAGACCCTGCAAATGTTTCAGGCATTGCAGCTCATCAAAGCTGGTCACCAGACGCGCTTCTTCTCCCTGTATCGCCAGCTGTGCGAGCCGCCAGTCTCCCCAGGGGCCGCCTTTTTCTAGGCGATTATTCAGCTGCTCAAGCCAGCTGCGGTCGATGTGCAAGGGAACCGGAAGGTCCTGAGACTGTCCGCTCCCGCTGATTTGGGAAGTATTCATGCCCGTACCTCCTTCATTTTCGTATACATACGTATGTGTAGTATGCACGTAAACGAAAGAGTTCATAACAGGGCTGAAAGGAATGGTAACCGTAAGAACAGGAAAGATTTTTCATGAATATTTTCAAAGATCGGGTGTCAAAAAAGTGAGATTGATGGAGAAAAAATGAGGTTGTCCGTTATTGAAGAGCTTACATGCCTTAAATTTCAGGGCAGCTTTGTAGTGTTACAATATGTGGTATAGTATAATGAGTAGCGAACACAATATATTGTACGTGGTGATCGAAAAATCGATTAAATGGCTTATATTTAGTGTATGAAATAATACCAATTATTTTATGGGAGGTTGTTTCATTTGGGTATGATTCGGCAAAAACAAAAGCTTGAGGGATTGAGTGAAAAAATCTTTTTGGACCGCTATGCCTGGAAGGACCCGGATACCAGCCATGCGAAGGTTGGGGACGTTGTTCTCGTGCTGACCAAGGACGATCCGAAGTTTCCTACCAAGGAAGTCGGCGAGATCGTGAACCGTGAAGGCAGCATCGTGACTGTCAAAACCCGTCGGGGTGAGCTGGTCGAATCTCATGTGGATAAATTGACTATAAATATAGAGAAAACACCGGAAGAGATGTGGGACCGTTTGGCGGGAGCGATGGCTTCCGTGGAGGAAACCCCAGAGCTTCAAGAAGGATGGCAGGAAAAATTCCGTTACATTCTGGACGACTGGAAGCTGGTTCCGGGCGGCCGTATTGCCGCGGGCGCAGGCGCGAGCGAGGAACTGACACTGTTCAACTGTTACGTCATTCCTTCGCCAAAAGACAGCCGCGGCGGGATCATGTCCACACTGTCCGAGATGACAGAAATTATGGCGCGCGGTGGGGGCGTTGGCATTAACCTGTCTTCTTTGCGTCCGCGCAGAGCGGTAGTGAAGGGTGTTAACGGTTCCTCCAGCGGCTCAGTATCCTGGGGAGGCTTGTTCAGCTACACGACTGGACTCATTGAGCAGGGCGGAAGCCGCAGAGGCGCGTTGATGCTGATGATCAATGATTGGCACCCGGATGTACTGGATTTCATCACCGTCAAGCAGACGATGGGACAGGTCACCAATGCAAACTTGTCCGTTTGCGTGAGCAATGATTTTATGAAGGCAGTCAAAGAGGATCTCGACTGGGATTTGGTCTTCCCGGATACAACAGAGCCGGATTACAACGAAGTATGGGACTGCGACCTCGACAAATGGAAGAAGGAAGGTCGCAGTGTAATTCATTACCGCACCGTCAAGGCGCGTGAAATTTGGCATACGATTATTGAATCGGCTTGGAAATCCGCAGAACCGGGTGTCGTATTCATGGAATATTACAACCAGATGTCCAACAGCTGGTACTTCAATCCGATCATCTGCACGAATCCATGTGGTGAGCAAGGATTGCCTGCATGGGGTGTCTGCAACCTGTCCGCCATGAATCTCTCCAAGTTCTACAATGAAGAAAAGCATGATGTGGCTTGGGACGATCTGGCACTGACAACGCGTTATTCCGTGCGTTTCCTGGATAATGTCATTAGCAAGACGCCGTATCATTTTGAAGAAAATGAAGAGAACCAAAAGAAAGAGCGCCGCGTTGGCCTTGGCACCATGGGTCTGGCTGAGCTGATGATCAAGCTGAATATCCGTTACGGCAGTCCGGAATCCATGGAATTTCTGGATAAGCTGTATGGATTTATCGCCCGTGAAGCCTATTTGGCATCGGCTGAAATTGCAGGGGAGAAGGGTTCCTTCCCGGCGTTCGACGCGGAGCTGTATCTCCAAAGCGGCTTTATGAAAAATATGACCGAAGTGTACCCTGAGGTAGAAGCAGCCGTTCGGGAAACCGGCATGCGCAACGTTACGGTTATTACTCAGGCGCCAACGGGCAGCACGGGAACCATGGTAGGCACATCAACAGGTATCGAGCCATATTTTGCCTTCAAATACTTCCGCCAGAGCCGCCTGGGCTTTGACGAGCAGTTCGTGCCGATTGCCCAGGACTGGCTGGACGCCCATCCTGGCGAAGAACTGCCGGATTACTATGTAACCGCAATGGATTTGTCCGCCGAGGATCATATTCGCGCTCAAGCAGCAATCCAGCGCTGGGTAGACAGCTCCATCTCCAAGACTGCGAACTGCCCGGCAGATTTCACCGTCGAAGAAACAGGGCGTCTCTATGAGTTGGCTTTCGATCTTGGCTGCAAAGGCGTAACCATTTATCGTGACGGAAGCCGCGATGTGCAGGTGCTGCAAACAGAGAAGAAGGAAGACAAGCAGCCGGAGGCAGCCCTAAATGAAGCGGCCAGCACGAAAGAAGCAGAATATGCGGAGCCTGCAGCCGCTAAAACACTGCCGGCTGTTCTGAATGAGTCCGGTACAAAAGTCGTTGACAAGCAGTATAAGCGCCGCCCACAAGTGCTGCGCGGGGCAACATACAAGATTAATACGCCATTTGGCATGGCATATATCACAATCAATGATTTGGACGGTATTCCAAGTGAGATTTTTCTGAACGTGGGCAAAGCCGGTTCTGATGTGTTTGCGATGGCGGAAGCCTTGGGGCGTGTATGTTCCCTGTTCTTGCGTTACGGAGATCATGGTCAGAAGGTCGAGCTGCTGATCAAGCATCTGAAGGGTATCGGAGGTTCCGGCGCGATCGGCTTTGGCGCCAACCGTGTCGAATCCATCGCAGATGCTGTGGCGAAGGCGCTTGAAACCCATGTGCAGTCAGGCTACGAGGAAGATCACAACCCGGCACCGGTTGCTGCAACATTGGCACCAGAAACCGTAGATCACGGCGGCGGACATGATCACCGCTACGATGATCCACAAGCTTCGCGAGATCTTTGCCCGTCCTGCGGATCCGCAACGCTGATCAATATCGAAGGCTGTAAAACCTGCGGAAACTGCGGTTACAGTAAGTGCTCGTAAGGAAGCTGCAGTGATGGACTTTAAGAGATGATAGAGGCGTGTGTGGGAGCTAATGTAATCCTTCAAAAGGTTTGGGAATTTAGACTAGTTAAACCCGCGCCACAATTGGGTTTGTTGATTTCAGCGTAATAATAATTTGCAAACCACTGAAATTTTAATGGGTTCTAAGATTGGCTGTTTTGACAAAGTTTGAAAAGGATTAATTCCGATTAAACAGTTGAAAAAGCTTTATCTAAAATCACAAAGATTGGAAAAGCTTTGCACATATTTTTCTCACTAATTGAAAAAGGTTTACAAAAAACGAAGCGTTAAATACCGCTTCGTTTTTTTTGTGAGATTCTGGGTGACTGAAAGCGAATGTTCGTTCTATAATTAAAGGGGATATAAAAAGGGAATCTTTCTATGCCTGATAGACAGCCAATGCAAGTTACGATCTATTTTTTTGTGCTAAGTGACAACAAGTGTTTTAGATTATCATCAATAAATTGATTATCGGTACTGTTGATTCCACGACCGGCAAAATGACCCCAAAGCGATTGTATTGGGTTAAAGGTAGCATTAGGAATACGCTCCGCTTCATATTCATTATCTTCCGCTGTGCAGAAGAGGTCTGTGCTCCCTGGCATGATGCAGGCAAGAGCCTTTATGCTCTTAAGCGCTTTATCAAAATCTCCGTTATAGGAGGGGTTGTCACTAATATCTGCATGCTGGCCTGTCCATAGCATGGACAGAACATTATGCGGATCCATATTCATAAAGCTATTTTCCCAGACACCAGCTACAAAATCCTCCAATGATTCAAAACCCATCTCATGATAAAGTTCCTCTCTATAAAACGCATGGGATAATCCCCATCCCGCATAGACCCGGCCAACGGCGCGCATATCTGCAGAAGTTAATTGATTTAGTTTACTTGAGTCGAAACCGACTGCAGATAGCAGTGAAGCTTTTACACCTTCCAGCACCACATAGGTGTGAGGCCATGGTTTGGCGATTCCTCCGAAAGGTGCAATTCGTTCGACCATCTCTGGGTAACTTGCGCCCCATTGAAATGCTTGAATGCCGCCCATGGACCACCCTACGACGAGAGCAATCTTTTGGATACCGAATTTCTCGGTCAGCAGCTGGTGCTGTAATTGAACATTGTCATAGATGGTTACCTGTGGAAAGTTAGCTCGATCGAATGGATGAGGCGTGTTACTGGGAGAGGAAGAGAGTCCATTGCCCAGCAAGTTTGGAACAATAATAAAGTATTTCTCTGGGTCCAGCGCCATCCCGTCGCCAATTAACCATTCATTTTGAACATGCTGATCTCCAAAAGCCGTAGGATAGACAATAACATTATCTTTCTGTTCATTTAATTTTCCAAAAGTTTTATAAGCGATAAAAGCGTTTGGTAACATCACTCCTGATTGTAAAATGACATCACCCAATTTAAAAATTTCATAATCCATCGTATGGTCGCTCCCTTCAAAATGAAAAACCACATGTTCAGTGTGATCTCTTGTGCTTAGTATAAAGCCGTGGTACTCTCAATAAAAGTGAATATAATTCAAGATAGCATTCAATAAAATTGAAAGATTAAAGGAGAGCATCGGATGGAATTGCGCCAACTGAATACATTTTGCACGGTTGCAGCAACATTAAATTTCACGAGGGCAGCAGAAGTGCTGAGCTACGTTCCTTCCAACGTACGATGCAAATTAAAGCATTGGAAGATGAGTTGGGTGTTCGCCTCTTTGATCGGTTGGGCAAGCAACTCGCTCTTACAACTGCGGGCAAACGCTTTTTAACGCATGCCCAAGGCGTACTCGAAAAATTGGACGAAGCTCGCAGTGTTGTCCATGACAATGAAAAACTAAGTGGTACCCTAACGATAAGTGCGAATGAGGTTATCTGCTCCTATCGGCTTCCTCCTGTCTTCCAACGGTTCCGTTCGCAACATCCGGGAGTTCGCCTAATCTTTCGCTCAGTTCCTAATCAAGTGCTCAAGCAAACGTTATTTGAGGGAACCACGGATATCGTTTATATGCTAGACGAACCTATTCGCTCAAGCGGCCTTGTCGTGGAATCACTTGTAGAAGAAAATTTCCGTTTGTTAGCAGCTCCAGATCACCCACTTGCTAAGCGAAATATGCTGCAGTTGGAAGATTTTCATGAAGAAGTGTTCCTGACCAATGAAAAGGGTTGTCCATATCGAACGATGTTTGACCGGTCATTTGAGAAAGAGGGCATTGATAGCATCACGTATCTAGAGTTTCAAAGTGCTGAAGCCATTAAACAATGTGCGATCTCGGGAATCGGTATCGGTTTTCTTCCTGAAATTGTTGTACAATCCGAAGTTGAACGCGGAGAACTGGTTGTTCTTCCATGGCTAATTCCGGACTTACAGGTTTATACACAGATGTTGTGGCACAAAGACAAGTGGCTTTCACCCATCATGTTATCTTTCATAGAATCAACAAGGGACGTTTTTCGTTTACAGAATGAGAATAAAACCATATAGCTTATGTACAAAAGGGGCATCATAAATGTGAGAGGAGTTGATTATTCTCTCTGCATTTGCGCCGGTATGTATGCTGCCATTTATCTACATTCTTGCTGATTGATTCACTGCACCCGAAGAGTTATTAAGCTAAGGCTTCGTATTATTTCCGACGCAGTTTTCACTGGAGGAATATATCCTTCAAAAGGTTTGGAAAAACAACGAAAATAAAGTTTGGAAATTTAGACAGTTGAAAAAGCTTTATCTAAAATCACAAAGATTGGAAAAGCTTTGCACATATTTTTCTCACTAATTGAAAAAGGTTTACAAAAAACGAAACCGCTTCGTTTTTTTGTAAGATTCTGGGTAATTAAAAGCGAATGTTTGTTCTATAATTATAGGGGATATAAAAATTATTGAAGGAAGGGATGTTACTCTGGATATTCGGCGACCGACCGCTTTTGTGAGTTATAGCTGGGGTGGAGAAGAGCATGAGAGTTGGGTACATAACCTAGTCCATCATCATCAATCCGTTATATCTTTTATAAAATATTTGTAATTTGCAAATGATTAAGGTATAAATGAATCAAGAGGTGAAACAAATGGAAAACCTAAGAGAGATCTTTCAAATCATGACACGTCGTTTTGGACTTTTGGATAAAAACTGCTGCACGGCAGGAGGCGTGGATATTTCCCTCGTTCAAAGTCATATTATTTATGAAATTGATCGCAAGCATAATCCATCCATTCAGCAGGTGGCAGATGCACTTGCAATGGATATTACAACGTTTAGCCGCCAGGTACAAAGCCTGGTCAAACTAGGGCTAGTTCAAAAAACGCCGCTTCCTGAAGACCGTAGGATCTATATTTTAAGTTTGACGACACAAGGTAAATATATTGCCACGGTTATTGATACACAAATGAATGATTACTTAAAAGAAGTATTTTCACATATGTCTGAGTTTGAACGAGATATGGTCGTTAACGCTATCAAGCTGCTCAACGAAAGCATGGCAAAATCTTCAGTATGTTGTACACCATTGGGATAATTATTTATCCCTTTTGTTTAACTAAAAACTTGTAAAATGCAAATAATATTGAGGGGGAACTAACATGTTTAAAAGTATTCCTGTGAACCAAACGAGCTGTTGCGACACACCGGCTAAGGAAAAGAGTCATCTACCTGTAGCCATTATTGGAGCAGGTCCGGTAGGGCTAGCAGCGGCGGCACATCTCATCTCACAAGGCGAGTCATTTATCATATTTGAAGCTGGCGATGAAGTCGGAGCGAATATTAGAAAATGGGAATACGTCCGACTTTTCTCACCGTGGGAGTATAACATCGATAAAGCGGCTAGAGAGTTGTTGCTTGCAACTGACTGGATCGCACCTGAAAATGCAGAGATTCCGACAGGTAAAGAGCTTGTCGAACAATACTTAAAACCTTTAGCGGCGCTGCCCCAAGTAAGTCCTTATGTGTATTTGAATAGCAAAGTCACAGGGATCAGTCGTAAAGGGCTAAGCAAAGTGACAACAAAAGGACGCGAGCAGCTCCCATTTGTTATCCATGATGCGTCTGGTACATGGTCTAATCCCAACCCGCTTCGTTCGGATGGCATATATGGTCAAGATGAGATAGCCCTTCAAAATCGAATTAACTATGGCATTCCTAATGTATTAGGCACAGATAAAGAGCGTTATAGTGGCAAAAAAGTTCTTGTTGTAGGAAGCGGGCATTCTGCGATTAACACTTTATTAGAACTTGCGGAGCTGCAAAAGGAATCATACGCAACAGAAATCGTCTGGGCAATTCGTAAAGCGAATCTTGACGAAGTTTACGGAGGACGGGAATTAGATGGGCTGCCTGCAAGAGGGGCACTCGGTATTCGCATCCAGAAAGTCATTGAATCCGGTGCGGTAAAGGTGATGACGCCATTTCATATTGAAAAGCTAGTACCAAAGAGCGGGAAAATTCAGGTTGTCGGAACGATTAATGGTGAACAAAATGTAATGGATGAGATTGATGAAATTGTCGGTAACACTGGATCCCGACCTGATTTATCGATTGTTCATGAAGTTAGGGTCATGACGGATCCAAGCTTGGAAAGTGTTTACGAGCTTGCACCATTAATTGATCCGAATGTGCACAGCTGTGGTACAGTTAGACCTCACGGAGAACAAGAGCTGCGCCAACCGGAAAAGGATTTTTATATTGTAGGCGCTAAAAGCTACGGCAGAGCGCCGACCTTCTTAATGGCAACCGGCTATGAGCAAGTTAGATCCATTGTTGCAGCATTGGTTGGTGATATGGAGTCGGCGCGTAAAGTGGAGCTTGAACTTCCTGAGACAGGTGTTTGCGGTATTGGTGTTGGCGGCGGGGATAGCTGCTGTGGTCCTGTTAAAGTGGAAGAAACAACTTCTTCAAGTTGCTCTGCATCAGAACCCTCAAAGTCTAATTCGTGCTGCGGGTAAGAAATATAAAGAACATCCTGTATGACGCCATTGTAATTGGTGGAGGTTTCCCCAATATATTCGTCGTTGATTATATAAGTAATTCATTATATAGTTATATCAGTAAATATTGGACTCAACCAGACAAACGCTAGGAGGTGCTACATATGGAACAAAAGATACAGGAAATGGCGGAGGCTTATAAGTTATTAGCTGATAAAACGAGGCTGACAATTGTAGCACTGCTTAAAGAGCAGGAGCTCTGTGTCTGCGACATTACCGACATTATTGGTATGTCGCAGCCCAATGCTAGCCAGCATTTGCGAAAACTAAAATCAGCTGGTCTTCTGAATGAAAGGAAAAAAGGTCAGTGGGTATATTATTCGTTAAATCCCGCAGCAGAAGCTTATGTGCAGTGCATTTATGAACACTTGCCATCTATGAAAGACAAAGTAGCTTGTCTTAATAACAACTGCTGCAGTCCTCAGGAGGAAGTATGACAGTTATAGCCATTTTCATTTTTTTACTTACGCTTACTTTTGTGATTTGGCAGCCGAAAGGGCTCAATATCGGTTGGTCGGCATCCGCAGGAGCTGTTCTTGCACTCATCTTTGGAGTCGTAAGTTTCTCTGATGTAGGTACAGTTACAGGGATTGTATGGAATGCCACGCTTGCTTTTGTCGCCATTATTTTGATTTCACTCATTTTAGATGAAATCGGCTTTTTTGAATGGGCAGCGCTGCATATGGCGAGGCTTGCACGAGGTAAAGGTAAGCTAATGTTCGTGTACGTCGTTCTACTTGGAGCAGCCGTCGCAGCTTTCTTTGCCAATGATGGCGCCGCGCTTATTTTAACACCAATTGTGCTAGCGATGGTGCGAGCGCTCAAGTTCGATCAGAAAATGATTTTGCCCTTTATTATGGCAAGTGGTTTTATAGCGGATACGACATCACTTCCGCTTGTCGTCAGTAACCTTGTTAATATTGTGTCTGCTGATTATTTTGGTATTGGTTTTGTCGAATATGCCAGCCGGATGATCATTCCGAACTTCTTTTCACTATTGGCGAGCCTTTTGGTCTTGTTTATCTTCTTCCGTAAAAGCATTCCAGGTAACTACGACTTAAAACAGCTTAAAAAACCGGCAGAAGCCATCAAAGACAAGAAGCTGTTCCAAATTTCGTGGGTCATCTTAGCTGTTTTACTTGTTGCCTATCTGGTGAGCCAGTTTATAAAAGTTCCGGTTTCTGTGATTGCTGGTGTGGTTGCCATCCTCTTTATCCTGGCGGCACGCAAAAGTCCTGCTATTCATACATGGAAGCTGGTTAAAGGGGCTCCGTGGGCAGTTGTTATCTTCTCCATTGGCATGTATGTCGTTGTGTACGGTCTTCGTAATGTGGGGCTGACCGATGAGCTGGGGAAAGTCATTGAAGCTGTTTCAGAACAGGGGCTGTATGTCTCAACGGTAGGTATGGGCTTTTTAGCCGCTGTATTGTCATCGATTATGAACAATATGCCTACGGTTATGATTGATGCGCTTGCCATTAAAGGAACAGAGACGCAAGGCATAATTCGGGAGTCGCTCGTATATGCCAATGTGATCGGCAGTGACTTGGGACCGAAAATCACGCCGATCGGATCGCTTGCTACCCTGTTGTGGCTACACGTCTTGTCACGTAAGAATATTAAAATTACATGGGGCAGTTATTTTAAAACCGGTATTCTACTCACGGTTCCGACATTGTTTATCACATTAACAAGCTTATATATTTGGCTATACGTTATTGACTCAACAAGCATCAATGTTTGGGTTTTAATTGCTGCTGTAATTATCGTACTTGCTGTAATCGCCCTGCTTGTGAAAGCTCTGGTTAGCTCGAAAATAGACAAGGCAAAGTTTCAAGAAGAGACAGTTAAGATAAGCCAAAAAGAAAATAAAGGAGATCGTTAAATCATGAACAACAAACCACTCGTTTACTTTTTGTGTACCGGAAATTCTTGCAGAAGCCAAATCGCTGATGGATTTTTAAAGGCACTTGGAAGCGATAAGTATGAAGTGAAAAGCGCAGGCCTAGAAGCTCACGGCTTAAATCCACGGGCTGTTCAAACGATGAAAGAAGTGGGAATTGATATTTCGAATCACACTTCGGATGTCATTGATCCTGAAATTTTAAAACAAGCTGATTATATTATCACGCTTTGTGGTCATGCCAACGATAATTGTCCGGTCGTCCGTAACGATAAAGCAGAAAGATGGCACTGGGGCTTTGATGACCCAGCAAAAGCGACGGGTACAGAAGAAGAAATTACAGCTAAGTTTGCAGAAGTTCGTGATTCAATTAAAAATCGAATTGAGCAATTTTTGAAAGAGGGCAAGTAAGATGCATAATAGCAAAAAGCAATACCATGCTCTCATTGCGGATAAAATCTTCATGGGCGGAGCTGCTGATGTAGAAACTATGGTTTTAAATGAAGGTGTTGAAATTGTCGTGGATCTAAGAGAGGAAGCAGAGGGGTGTGCTTATCCGGCGGAACATGTACGCTGGGTGAAAGTTCCACTTGATGATAAAACTAAAGAAACGGAAGCGGGTCTCTTAAAACAAGCAATTGATGAGGTTGTTAGAGCTTATAAAGACGGCAAAAAAGTTGCCTTTCACTGTGGTGGAGGCAAGGGAAGAACAGGAACCGTTGCTGCTGGTACCTTATTAGAGCTAGGGCTTTCTGATACTTTCGAGGATGCTGAAGCAAAAGCGAAAAGCATCCGAGATGTCATCAACATTAAGCCCATGCAAAGGGCATTATTGCAGCAAATTTACGCAAGATAACATTAAATTATAAGCAAAAAACCGGGCATGAAATGCTTTCCGTTTTTTTGTTTCTACTTTTTTATATTCAAAACCATCTGCTGCTAGCTGTGCAGAGAGTTTTTCTTGAATGGGTTCAACTTCTTTTATTGCATAATTCACTTCGCCGGTTTGCAGGTTTTCATACTTTACTTTATTATCATCAACTTTTGTGATTTTGAACTCTTCTTTTCCATTTGAATCTGTTGCAATATAGTAATTGTCGTATTGAACTAATGTAGAACCATCTGTAAAAGTGACAGAATTACTGGTTGTGTTTTAACTAGGTCTGTGATACTTTCAGCGTGTTCCATTTGTGATACTGGCTATTTCTTTTCTTTGAAGAAATCGTACTTGATCACAAAATCAAAGAGAGCCGTAATTGCAATTGCTCCAAGTGGAATCATTAAGTATGCCCATGGCGGATTATTTGGAGCTTCACCAGGGGGTGCTTCCATTAAAATCTCACCAAGGACTAAACAATAAATTACGGCCACTACAATACCTGTTACGTTTCTATTTTTCATAGCTGTTTTTCACCTCAAATCCCCTCAAGAAATTCAAAGTATTGTATTTTTTTACCTAAAAAAATTATAACACGGCGCACAACAAATGGAGGAGTTTTTCTCCTTTTCAACCCTATTTAAAACTCCGTAATATCGATTCAAGCATACCAGATTTTGTGAACTCTAGAGTAATATCACAGCATTCCTCTTTTGCAGCCTCATAAATCAAAAAACTACCCTCACGCTTCTGGTTATACCTAAGTTCCCGAAAGTTATAACGAGGGAGGCAAGTTTAGCCGTTTATTCAAAAGTGCCAAATTCCATCATTAATTATAATTATTATAAATAAGTATTGACTTTAAAATGATAAATGTTATCATTTATATATGACCTCATTAAATTTTTCGGTCTACGATCATCGACGCGGCATGAGCCGCATGGATCGAGGCGCGAACGAATGAATGGAAAGGGTGATCTGGGATGACGCTGTATCAAAGTGTATGCCCCGTGTGCCACCAGCCAATTAAAAATTTGAAGCATACGATCATTTGCGGCTGTGGGAGCAAAATCAAAACTAAAATTAAACTCAAAGTTTCCTGACGGGACAACGCATTGGATAGAGCAAGAACGGTGGGATACCGGAAATCTGAAGCAAGTGGAAGAAATCGAAGGAGAGCCTGTAAAAAGGCTCTCCTTTATTTTATCTACTCAGAAATCGGATATAAACGAGTTTAACTATTGACTTCAAATAGCACTTCATTTTAGAGTAGGTATAATAATAACTACTACGAGGTTGAATATGGATGATATCTATAAAGAGCTGCAAAAGCTCGGGTTTTCCCAATACGAATGCAAAGCCTACATCGGACTGTTAAAGCACTCGCCGATCACGGGATACGAAATCAGCAAGCGCTCGGGCGTGCCGCGCTCCATGATCTACGAGGTCATCGGCAAGCTGCTCGACAAAGGGGCGGTCCATACCGTTCCTTCCGAGCCGGTCACGTACGTGCCCTTGCCAGCGAAGGAACTGATCGGAAGACTGCGCGACAACTTTGAGCAATCCTTCGATTATCTGGAAAAAAATCTGACCGCGCTGGAAAGTGAGCAGGAGGTCGACGTCATCCGCCGCATCAGCAGCGATGAGCATGTCCTCATGGAAATCAATGAGATAATCGAAAGCGCGAAGGAAGAACTCTGGCTGTCCGTATGGGAGCCCGAGGTCGCTTTTATCCGGGAGCGGATCAATCGACGCGCGGAGGAGGGAATCCCCGTCTTTTCCGTGCTGTTCGGAAAGGCGGAAACACTGGTGGGTACCACCTACCATCACGATTATATGGCTCCGGAAGTTGCTGAAGAGCGCATGGGCGGCCATCTGACCATCGTGGCGCGGGACAAGGAAGAAGTCTTGATCGCGAACTTCGGACCGAATCGGGAAGCGTGGGCAGTCAAAACCCAGGACCCGGCACTCGTCCTCGTGGCCATCGAGTACATCCGCCATGACATTATGTTTGCCGAAGTAACCAAGGAGCTTGGCCCGGAAAAGGTCGAAGCCCTGTGGAGAAACAAGCCGGATCTTTATCATGTGGTCACGGGAAAGCGGTTCATGCAGACGTGAACCGTTTTTCTTCCTTATTTTTTATAGTCGTTATTTATCTAACATCTAATTAGACAAAGAGGAGAAGAGGGAAAAGAGTGAGTCAGGAAGAGCTTCGGGTCAAAACATCTGCGACTCCAAGGGACGAAGGCGTCTTTATGCAGGGGGTGAAGGATTGCATCCCCACCCTGCTCGGGTACTTAAGCATCGGGTTTGCGGCGGGTGTATTGGAAAAGACCGCAGGCATGAGCATCATGGAAATTATCCTACTGAGCGTATTGGTGTATGCAGGCTCCGCACAGTTTATCGCGGCCGGAATGATTGCCACGGGGAGCTCACCGACGGCGATCGTGATTACGATTTTCTTCGTGAACCTACGGCATATCCTCCTCAGTGCGGCATTATCACCTTATTTTAGAAATCTTACCCCTTTCAAGAACATGCTGGTAGGCTCGCTTTTGACGGATGAGACCTTTGGCGTTGCCATCCATGAAGCAGCGAAAAGAAAACAGATCCATGAAAAATGGATGCACGGGTTAAATCTGACGGCGTATCTGAATTGGATTATCGCCAATATTGCGGGCGCCTATCTCGGGCAATGGATTTCGGACCCGGAAAAGTACGGGCTTGATTTTGCTCTGCCTGCCATGTTCATCGGCTTGTTGATCTTGGCGATCGTCAGCCGGAAAAAAGTGAAGCTCGATATCATCGTGGCCGTTTGCGCGATCGTCATTGCGGTGGCCGTTGCGATCGTTTATCCGGGAAACGTGGGGGTTATTATTGCTACGGTCGTCGCTTCCACGATAGGGATGGTGATAGATAAATGGAAGTAAGATGGGATGTCTTTTTGATTATTTTCGGGTCTGCATTGGTGACGTTCCTGCCGCGGGTATTGCCTCTAATGGTCTTGAGCCGGATGGAGCTCCCAGAATGGGCAATTCGTTGGCTGAACTATGTTCCCATTTCCGTGATGGCGGCATTGGTCGGCCAGGAGCTGTTCGTGCAGGACGGACGCTTTTCCCTGCTAAACAATGTCGAGCTGCTGGCAGCCATCCCTACGGTTCTCGTCGCCATGAAAACGAAAAGCTTGCTCGGAACGGTCGTGACGGGGATGGTTTCAATCATGGCTTTGCGCTTCTTCTTATAGAGGCCCGGTAAGCGGGAAACCGCCGGCAGAGGATTGATATCTTCGGCCGCGGACATGATCGTGTCTAAATGAAAAACTTGTATCTGCTGAATATAAGCCATAGAAAACGCGGGAGAAAGCTCCCGCGTTTTTTTATTTGCCTGCCGCATCCGGCGAAATAAAACATTCTGAAGACCGATTCATTCCTGGGCCTTGGTCCGGGCGAAAGACTAGACTCGGGCTAGTTCTGATCATCGGGTGGCTGTTGCTATACTTCTAGATGGAAAATACATACATGTGAAAAGAGGTTATTCGGATGAAAACAAACAGGAGCGGCAGGCCAGCCGCAGCAACGAGAGGGGAGAGGGAACGCATCCGTTCGGCAAGGCGTGGGCTTTTCGTATACTTCGCCATACTCGTCCCTCTCTCGACGCTTTGCTATGTGATGATACCGAAATCATCGCTCTTTATTTTACTCTTGATGTGGGCGCCGGGATTGTCCTCCATCGCTGCCCGATGGCTGCTGCGCGAAGGGATTCGTGATATTTCCCTGCGGGTGAAGGGAAAGAAGCTGCTGAAGTCGCTTCCTTTCATTCTTCTGTTCCCCGCAGCAATCGGCTTGGTTGCCTATGGAATCGCCTGGATGACGGGTCTGGTGCAGTTCGCCGCCCCTGACAGGTTCATCAAGGCACCGCCTGCCGTCATTTTCCTGGGATTTTTGCTCGTGCAATTGATTGGCGGCACCGCCGTAGGGGTGATCAGCAGCAGCGGGGAGGAACTGGGGTGGCGCGGCTATATGCTAACGCGGCTAATCGACGCCCGCGTACCATACCCAATTCTGACCAGCGGAATCATCTGGGGATTATGGCATCTGCCTGTGATGCTGGAAGGGCTCTACTATTCAGGTCCCTATCCGGCGCTTTCCATCGCATTGTTTATGGTCTCGGTCACATCCTTCGGCGTCATCATCGGGCGCTTGCGACTCGCAACCGGCAGCATTTGGCCTGCGATCCTTCTGCATGCCTGCTGGAATGCCGTGATCCAGGACGTCTTCGACTCTTTTTCCAAAGGTAAAAATGTGCTGCTATGGACGGGTGAGTCGGGTATTTTTGTGGCTCTTGCTTTGCTGGCATCGGCATGGGCCGTTCGAGACGGCCGATTGAGCATAGAACGGTTATAAATGGAATGGATGGATAGATTCTATCCAATCGGATGCGAAGAGATTGGGTTCGGCTCTCTATATTTCGTCTATTCGGGTTCCCCGATCCTATCATAGTATGAATCATCTGATAGGAAAGGAGTGAACAGCATGAGCATTCAATTTATAGATATGAGAATCTCGCTGGACAGCACGCAGGATACGCCGGGAGTGGAAATCACGTCTTCTTCCCAGCCCTATGTTTTTGGAGATATCGGTTTGCAAACAGCGAGCGTTTTACCGGCTAATGCCGGCTCGGTGCGTGTCACATTAAATGCGTACGCACGCTTGCAAATGGGTATTACCGCTGCTCCGACCCTCGTTCCCAATGCCACTTTTACGATCTCTCGTAACGGGAATCCGATATTCACCACGACGTATCAGAAAGCGGTGAGCCAAACCGAGATAAGCTACGAAATGGCCGCAATCACGGCAGTGGATTTTCCCACGGCCTCCGAAGTGATGAACGGATTGATTCATTACACGATCAGCGTAATAACAAATTATGATGTGACGGTCGGAGCGCGGAGCTTCAGCGGAATCGCCGCTGCCGGCAGCAGCTTCTAAGCAATGACGATCTACGTACACAGCGTTCCGCAGGCTGCCCGAGAATACTCGGCAGCTATTTTTTTATGATATGAATTCCATTCGATACTGCGTTAATGATATAAATTTAGTAGAAAAACATAGGATATTCATTCTAGCAACCTGTTGATATAATAAGCTTTAATTTATTGAATTCAAATCGACAGAAGTCTCCAAGGACAAAGGGGCGATAAGACATCATGTATAAAGTGCTGGTAGTGGACGATGAAAAGAATATTAGAGATCGATTGGCGAACACCTTCCCATGGCATGAGGTCGGATTCCGGGTCATCGGTGCAGCTGGCGATGGATTGGAAGCGCTTCAATTGATTCAGAAGGATCCGCCTCATGTGGTGATGACCGATATTATGATGCCGGAAATGGATGGCCTCGAACTGGCGAATACGCTCCAATCTACTTACCCCGAGATCAAAACGATCATTCTTTCCGCCTATGATGATTTTAAATATGCACAAGAGGCGATCAGGTACGGCATCAAAGGATATTTGCTGAAGCCGCTGGTGAAGGATGAGTTTGTTAGTTTATTGAGCGGTCTGGCGATCGAGCTGAAGAAAGATAAGGAACTGGAAAGTGATCGAACGAAAGGGGTCTCCGGTGCTCGCGAGGAATCGGTATGGATTGAGTTGCTTAAGGGGGAGCGCACAGATCAGAACGAGGCACCCCGGCTTCGAGATTATGTCAGGGTGATCGTATGTTCCTTTTCGAAGGCTTTTGATAAAGATCTGGGCTTATCTACCCGGCAGTTCATCCAAGAAGTGTCGACGGAATATTGGAAGGAAAGCGAGTTTCCCGTCTTGTTTTACGGAAATCGTCTGGTCCTGTTCGCCCACCACGTCAATCCGCTCAGCAAATATGACCTGCAGACGAAGCTTACCCGGTATGCCGATTTCTTAAAGTCTTCACTATCGGGGGCCTTCGGCAAAGAATACGGATTATCCATTGCCGTCGGCAATATGGTGAAGGATATGGCAGACGTTCATACGTCTTTTAATCAAGCGGTATATGCTAACGCCTATACATATTTCGGGGATCAACATTCCGTTGTTTATTATCAGGATATATCCGCGCCATCTGAAGGTGAGGAGTCTAGGCTCCGTGAGCTTTTGAACAATCTGATGGACCAATTGGCCGAGGCAGTCTTTTCCCGGCGTAAGGACGATATCGCGCACAGCCTTCGAGACTTCACGGATGCGTTGACGCAGGGAAACCGGTTGAGCCTTGCCGAGATTCAAATGGCGTTTTCGGAGTTCCTCCTGTTTCTTCTGTTAAAAGCGAGAAAAAAGGGATTCTCTTTGCCTACCCTGGATAAAAAAACGGCACTGGAACAAATTCATGACACAGAATCCGCTCTCGAATTGAAAAAATGGCTGGCTCAAACCATTGAAGAAATAATGAATGCTCCGGAAGAGGAGCGGGATGGCAACCGTTATGTGATGTTGGCTAAGGAACATATTCATCACCATTTTTCGGAGAAAATGACGCTGGAGGATCTAGCGGGGCAGTTGTTTATTCATCCGGCCTATTTCAGCTCGATTTTCAAAAAGGAAACCGGTCAAAACTTCATTGATTATGTGAATGAGATTCGGGTTCAAAAAGCGATGGAGCTGCTCCAGAATCCGGATTATCGAATTAAGGATGTATCGGTTCTGACTGGCTTCCATAATCATTCTTACTTTAATAAGGTGTTTAAAAAGGTGACGGGCATGAAGCCTGCCGTATTCCGTTCGATTCATTGAAGGAGGATGCCCTATGCGAATGCTGAATGGATTCGGCCGGATTTCGTTCCGCAATTTTCTGATGTTGTTTTCCTTGGGAGTCATGCTGGTGTTACTGCTCCTTCTAAGCAGCTTTTTGTTTTTTAAAGTCAAGCACTTTATCGATGATAAGAAGCAGTTCATCATTAACACCCGGTTGAATCAGATTTCTTTTGAAATCAGCACAAGCTTCAGCAATGTGTACTATACGTTAAATAACTTGAAGACCAATGGGCAGTTAATCAGCGATGTCCAGCAACTCGGCGACAGCCGTACGGACAATCTGGAGAAGTACCGCACGACACTGGATTTGGACAACTTATTGTATAATGTCAGGCAGGAAAATGCATGCATTGATTCGGTTTTAGTAATCACGCCGACCAACCAATTCAGCTCGGACGATACATATTTGGATTTCAGCCTGAATGGCATGCGCGCCTCTAGCAAGCTGGAGAAGAAGCTGAATCTTGTGCTGCCCGGGGAGGCGGCGGCAAATTTCGATTTCCCGGACCGGAGCTCCTCCGGAGGCGGGTTGTCGCAAGCGGTTAACAGCTTGAACAAAAGGTTGTTTTTTGCCGCTAACATAACGGGCAAGGACGGCTCCTATCTTGGGGTCATCCTGATCCTGCTGGACTCCGATTACTATCAAAACAGCATCTCCTATAATGATAATATTTCGCTCATGGACGATTCTAGCCATCTGATTTTTAGCGGGGGAGAGATGGAGCCTGCCGCTATAGACGAATTGAAAAATAACGTCACCCGTGATGAAGGAAGCTTTTTTCTGCCTAATCATAATCTTGAAGCGCATTACATCACGATCCCGTTTCATCAATTTCGCTTGATCTATGTGGATCGGGTCGGTTTTTACCGCGAACAGGTCCTTATGATGCTCCGGCTGCTCGCAGTCATTTTTATGGTGGGCGTTCTAGTCACCTTCGTCTCTTCGCGGGTCATTTCCAGCAAAGTACTGCTTCCCGTGTATAAGCTCATCAAATTGTTCAGCATGTACGATATTACGGAGGATCGGCACCAGGGATACAAGGAATTGCTCACCAAGAAAAGCCGTTTGAATTTGCGCGACCGCTTTTTGGTGTACTTCATCGTGACGATTTTTTTGCCTTTTATCGTGTACATGGCTATTTTTTATTGGCAATCCTCCAAAATTGTTGCTGACGATTTGAAGGAAACCCATTATTCATTGTTTGAAAAAACGGCGAGCCAGCTTGAACATAATATCAATCAAATCGAAGTGCTGATGTCCCGGATTTCGTTGGATAAAACGGTTCAGGCAGACATGCTAGCGAAGGATCCGGACAAGCTGGAAGAAAAATTGCTCGATGAGAACCATTTGCTCGGGTTGAACCAGCAATCGGTACGGATCTATGACCGATTCGGAACGCTGATGTATTCGAACCGGTATAAGCAAATCGGGAAAATGGAGGCGATATTTTATAATCGGATGAAATCCTCGGGCAGATTGATCAGTTATAATCTGACGAAGGATGATCTGGGGAAAACATCCGTGGTTCTCGGCATGCCCATTATGTCCATGGACAAATTTCGCGAGGTGATAGGGTTCATCACGGTGGAAATGCCCAGCGAAGAGCTGTCCAATTTATATGCTGAATTCAAGCAGAACGGCAGTGAAGCCTTTATCGTCGATGCGAATCGCCGGATCGTCTCCCATCCGGTGATCGGCCAAATTGGAAAGTTCATGGATTTATCGATTCCTGAAGGGAATTTACAGCAGGCTGGCCCCTTCGGGGGACATTATTTTGTTTCTGCCAAGAAAATCGGCGGGGTTCCCTGGAGATTTGTTTCCAGCTATAACTATTCGGATGTGAAGACGCAGGTCATCAATCTATTTTTGAGCGATTCGTATCTGATCTTTCTGATTTTTCTGCTCATGCTTCTTTTCGCCTATTTTATGTCGCAGGGGATGCTGAAACCGCTCAGCCGGCTGAGTCAAGGACTAAACGAATATGAGCTTGGGAAAAGCGATCTGATAATCCTGCAGGCGGCGTCCGGAATCGACGAAGTCGATTTGCTCGGCCGTAACTTCAACCAGATGATTCGCAGGATGGATGATCTGATGCAAGAGTCGCTGATGGCCAACAAAGAAAGGATCAAGCTCGAATACGAGAAAAAGGAAATTCAAATGATTGCCCTTCAATCGCAGATTAATCCTCATTTCTTGTACAATACTTTGGAAAATCTGACCTACCTCGTCGAAACGCATGAAGTGGATAAAGCCGTCGATATGATCAGTTCGCTGAGCCGGCTGTTCCGTTATATCACGAACAGGGAGCAGATCATTCCGATGCGCGACGAAATACAGTATGCGAAAACCTACGTTGGGATCATGTCTTCGCGGTATGATAACTTTCAATGCATATGGCATGCGGATGAGGATGTGCTGGATTGCAGGGTCACGAAGCTGATTTTGCAGCCCGTCATTGAAAATGCCATCCATCATGGAGCGAGGATGACAAAACAGCAGGTAACTATTGAAATTTCCTATCGGAGGCATGATGATGCAATCCGCGTGGTTGTTAAGGATAATGCACTCGGCATGAGGGACGAGGATCTGCTGGAGGTCAGGAAGCAGCTCGGTAATCCCGAAATCAAAAAAGTCGGCATTTTCAACGTGAACGCCAGGATTAAATTGAACTTTGGAGAGGATTACGGCTTAAGCATCGACAGCAAGGTTGGGGAAGGCACCGTCGTCACCTTGCTGCTTCCCGCCCATGCGAGCAGATGATTTCAAGATCAGGAGCTAAAATGAAGGCTGCCCCTTAGTCTTTCGGGCAGCCTTCATTTTCGTATGCAAGGAAACATCTAAAGATAGTGATACAACACCTAAAGATCGTATCACTTTTCGGATGACCGCTTTTCTATAATAGCAATGAAAGCGTTTCCCAATATTGACGAAAGGAGTGGATGACATCACGATGAGCACCGTGACTCCGCTTGCAGAGCGACCGTCCGTCCGCAAAACTAACGAAAACTGGGTTCGGGCCAAGAGAATGAAGGCATTGTATTTGATGATGCTGGTGCCTATGATTTTGCTTTTTACTTTTCACTATGTTCCCATGTACGGCATCATGGTGGCTTTTAAAAAGTTTTCTCCCGGTCTTGGCATCTGGAACAGCCCCTGGAATCATTTCGAGCATTTCAAAGGCTTGTTCCATGATTTTCTGTTTACCCGCGCTTTAAGGAATACCCTGATCATTAGTATTTTGAAGCTGGCTATTTCTTTTCCGGCTCCGATTGTGCTGGCGGTGCTGCTGAACGAGATTAAGAACGGTATGTTCAAAAGAGTCACGCAGTCGATTTCATATCTGCCGCATTTTATGTCTTGGGTTATTCTCGCTTCGATGGTGGGCGAGGTCCTTTCCCCGCAACGGGGCGTGGTGAATTACGTCATCCAGCTGTTCGGCGGACAGCCGATCAATTTTTTATCGGATACCCATTTCTTTATTCCAGTATTGGTCCTGACGGATGTCTGGAAGGAGATCGGTTGGGGGGCAATTATTTACCTCGCGGCGATCTCTTCGATCAATACGGATATGTATGAAGCGGCAGATGTTGACGGGGCCACCCGGTTTAAGAAGATGATTCACATCACCGTTCCATCCCTGGTTCCGATGATCGTCATCATGTTTATTCTAAGCCTCGGAAATATACTGAACGCGGGATTCGACCAAATCTTGAATCTGTACAACCCGATGGTTTACGGCGTTGCCGATATCATCGATACCTATGTTTACCGCAGGGGGATTGAGCAGTTTCAACTGGACTATGCCACTGCCGTTGGACTCTTCAAGAATGTTGTCGGCGTAGCTCTCATCTTGAGCGCTAACGCCATCATCCGAAGACGAAGTGAACATGGCATTTGGTAGGAAGGAGGCTGAAGGAAATTGAATAAACAGAGATTTTCTCTTTTTGATGTACTGAATGTGTTCTTGCTCAGTGTTTTGTCGATTGCGATTTTGTACCCCTTCTGGCAAACCGTCATTCTTTCGTTTTCGGACCCGAGCAGTGCATCCAGCCTGGGTGTTCACCTTTGGCCGGAAAAATGGATTCCAGACGCCTACCGTTTTGTGTTTTCTTATCAAGATATCGCGGCTG
The DNA here is from genome assembly GCF_004916975.1 of Paenibacillus dokdonensis. Taxonomy (GTDB): domain Bacteria; phylum Bacillota; class Bacilli; order Paenibacillales; family Paenibacillaceae; genus Paenibacillus_AQ; species Paenibacillus_AQ dokdonensis. Next base: position 1,042,896 of record NZ_STGQ01000001.1, read on the forward strand.
CGTATTTTAATACGATTCTCCGAACGGTAATCGGCACCGTGATCATCGTGTGTACGACCTTGCTTGTTGCTTATCCGTTATCCAAGAAGGATCTTCCGTACCGGAATTATTTTACGATCTTTTTTCTGATCGCGATGTTTTTTTCCGGAGGAATGATTCCTGAATACTTATTGATTAAAAACTTGGGCCTTCTCGATAATCGCCTTGCATTAATTTTGCCTGGGGCGGTTAACGTGTTCTCGATTATTATTATGCGCAACTATTTAATGACGATTGAGAAAGGGCTTGAGGAGTCGGCATTGATGGATGGTGCGGGTTATTTTACGATATTGACTAAAATCATCGTGCCGTTATCCAAGCCCGTTATTGCCACGGTTGCCCTTTGGGCTGCGGTAGGGCACTGGAACGCCTGGTTTGACGCCATGATCTATATCCGCGATCCGTCCAAGACGGTTCTGCAGATGGTCGTTCGGCAAATGATGGTCGATATGGATTTATCCCAGACCCAATTCGGCGGAGGCGGCATGACGAATGCCAATTTGCTGCTCAGCAACGTTCGCGCGGCGACGGTGATGATCTCGATCGGCCCGATCATCCTCATTTACCCGTTTGCACAGAAATATTTTATCAAGGGTATCATGATAGGCTCGTTAAAAGGTTGATTCTATCCGGTTAAAATCTCAAAAAACATAGAGGAGGCAAGGTTGATGAACAAACGTATCAAAGTTTTATTGCCCGTATTATTGGTCGGTGCGCTTTCTCTTAGTATGGTGGGCTGCAGCAGCGATAATGCGGCCGGGAATGGTTCCGCCAGTACGACTGACGGAAATAAAGCAAGCGGGTTGCCTGCTCCGGGGGATTTCACTAATAATCTTGAGCTGAAGCTGTCAGGATCCTTTACCAGGGGGAAAATTGAAGACGGGAACTGGGTCCAGAAGAAGCTGGAAGACAAATTTAATATCAAAATTGACAACGTAAAGGTAGACACCTTTAACAAGGATCAGGTACAGCTGATGATCGCATCTGGTGATTTGCCGGACACGTTCGCTTTTACCGCTGCGAGTATGACAGCTCAAGATTATTTGGATAACGGTTTGACCCGGACCATTCCGAAAGACATGATTCAAAAGTATGCTCCTCGTTATACCAAAATGCTGGATGAAAATCCGCCGGGCTGGGAAGAGAATCTGGCACCGGGAACGAAGGATCAATATCTACAGCTCCTCGGGTACCAAGGCCATACCAAATCCTTAATATGGGCTCCAACCTTCCGGCTGGATTGGCTTGAAAAGTTAGGAATCAAACCGCCGGGGGACATAAAGCCTGTGGGAACAAGCGGAGGTAAAGAACGGATTTTCTTCACGGAAAAAGCGTATACGCTTGAAGAGACGGAAAATATCCTGAAGGCCTTTACGCTTGATGATCCGGACGGGAACGGAAAAAATGACACGTATGGACTTTTACCATTCAACAACAATCTTTCGAACTGGGCGAGCACTTTGATGGGGGCCTTCGGGGTAGCCAGCGGGTATAATCTCGAAGAGAACGGGAAACTGACCGCAGCGGAAATTTCCGACAAGTATAAGCAGTTTCTCAAGCTGATGGCCAAATGGAATAAAGAAGGCTTGATCGACCCCGAGTGGACAACGATTGACGTGAACAAAAGCTGGGATAAATATTTGCTGGGCCAAACCGGCTATTATCCGGCCCAACCTGCATATGTCGGAATGGATGATTGGACGAAAGGACGCGCGCCGCAAAACCTGGTCGTTAAGGACCCTAATGTGAAGCTGCTGGTAACTGCGCCGGAAATCGGAGCGGACGGACAACAAGGTGAAGGTTCCTTTACACCTGTCAATATGTTGGGTGACGCCTTCTATATTTCCAAGAAAGTAACCGATGAACAGCTTGCCCGTATTTTACAAATTTTTGATTATATCAATTTTGATGACGACGCGATCTGGACCTTGTACGGGGATATCGGAACACATTCTAACTGGGAAGGCACGCCGGAGCAATCTGCGCTCAAGATCAAACCGGAATATCCGGAAACGGAAGGCAATATGGGCTTCTATGCATACAACTTTAGAACGTACGACAGTAAACGGGCATCTCTGCTGACGTCTGAAGATACGATGAAGCTGAAAAATGACTTCTTCGGGAGACAGGATGTACTGGACAAGATGCAAATCAAGCCGTTCAAGTATGATTTAATGAACCAGACAAAATCTTCGGAATTAAATAAAAAATATAGCGGGCAGCTGGATACGATCGTCAGTGAATTCCGCATGAAGGCAATCACCGGACAGATCGATATTGATAAGGAATGGGACAAATATGTGCAGAGTTATTTGAATAACGGCGGAAAAGAAATATTGGCTGAATTAGACAAGGCGCCGAAAGTCTCTGATTTGTTGAATATAAAATAACCTTTCACATGCGGCGGCGAGGCTCTCACGGTCCTCGCCGTTTTTGAAAGGACGTGAATCGTATGAAGTCAGAGAATGATATGTTTGAACATTTGAAGTCCTTTATCCAAACCACTGGCGCTCCGGCTACATTTATTTTTACCGGTGATGACATCGCCGTTGGCACCGATTCAGCTAGCGGTTACAGAAATTATATACAACATTTTGAGGAAAGAATCCGTTGGGAGATTGCGGAGTCTGACGGCCCAAGCGCGGTAAGAAGACAAAATTTTGTTTTTAACACGGGCTTGAAGAGTTGTACCGCGAAGGGGCTTTTGTCGGATTTCAGAAGGCGTGTAATCGGACTGAGACCACAAGTGGTTTTTATCATGCTCGGCATGGAGGATGCAGCTCAAAGTACACCTATTGATGAATTCAAGCTGATGCTGAAAGCTATGGTGTTTGAAATAAGGGGAATCGGCGCCGTTCCTGTTTTGCAAACCAGTATTTTTCCGATTCATTCGGACTTTGTGGCGATGGTATCCCCGTATGTCGAAGCCATTAAAGCTGTCTCACTCCACGATAAAGCAGTTCTTATAAACCATTTCGATACCTGGAGATCAAATCCCAAGCTATGTTCATGCATGGGTCCGGATCGAATGCAGTTAAGCGAACTCGGCCATTTGAAGCTTGCCAAAGAGCTAATGACGTTATTTGGAGTAGGCGGCAGCGGTTTTACATGGAACATTAGCGGCTTCACCGGTATTAAAGAACCGATCCATCAAGGTACAGGTCAAGAAATCATTAGCGTTCCAGCTGAAATATCGAAGCTAATTCACGGCAGTAAGCCGGTAACCTGGTTGTTCAGCGGGGATAGCATCACGCACGGAGCTCTTCATACGATGGGCCATAAGTCTTTTGTGGAGCTTTTCGAAGAGCGGGTTAGAAAGGAAATGGCCGTAGAACAGCCGGCAAGGGCTAAAGATATCGTGCTGAACACCGGGGTGTCTGGCATGACAACCCAAGACCTCTTGACGAACTTTGACAGATGGCTTGCCTGGAACGAGCCGAATGTTGCGTTTTTGGCTTTTGGCATGAATGACTGCAGACTTGTGCCTATTGAGAGGTTTGAGGCGAATCTAAGGACGGCCATAGCTAAAATCAGAAAGTTTGGAGCTATACCGATCCTGCAAACGGTAAATACGATAAAGTCAGATGATGAGAGCAGGTATGCAAACCTCCCGGCTTACGTCAATGCCATTCGGAAGGTTTCCAAGATAGAGGACGTCTTGCTTATAGATCATTATCAATATTGGTCAGAGGCGGAGAAAAACAATCGAGATCTGAAGAGCCGATGGTTAAATGATCCTATTCATCCGAATGAAGAAGGCATGGTTCAGATGGCTGTCTTTATTTTTAAATCTCTCGGCATGGTTGGTCCAGATCGTTATAAATCAAACCTTAGATATGAGGAAGGAACGACGAGATGCATCCAATAGGGGAAATTGTTTTGGATTTAGCTCCAGTGAAGGGGAATCCCCGAAATAGTGAAGGGGCTTTTCTCGAACTTACGGACGGCCGTTTATTGTTCGCTTACAGCCGGTTCACGGGAGATTCTTACGATGATACCGCCAAGGCCAGCATTGCCATCTGTCATTCAGAAGATGAAGGAAACAGCTGGTCGGAACCTCGCGTCATAGCCCGTCCGGAAGATCATGACGCGATGAACATCATGAGCACCTCTCTATTGCATATGCGAAATGGCGACATTGGGTTGTTTTACCTGATTCGATACGGCTGGCATGATCTTCGCCTGCATTTACGGCGATCATCAGATGAAGGTGAAACCTGGAGCAATCCGATCTGCTGCGTTCCCGGGAAGGGTTATTTCGTAACCAATAACGATCGGGTCGTACGTTTGTCTTCCGGCAGGCTCGTCGTTCCAGCCGGATACCACAAACTGAAGGGGGAAAGCAGGACAGACTGGAAATCTTTTGACGGAAGAGCCATCACCTGTTTCTTTCTGTCCGATGATGACGGCCTGACATGGCGGGAATCCAGAAATTTCTGCGCCTTGATCTCTCCGCATTCGTTAAGCGGCCTTCAAGAACCGGGGCTGATCGAGCTGCGGAAAGACGTCTTGTGGGCCTGGGCAAGAACCGATATGAGCCGCCAATATGAAATGTTCTCCTTTGACGGGGGAGAGACGTGGAGCGAGGCCGGGGCGTCCGGCTTTACCTCACCGAATTCGCCATTATCGATGAAACGCATACCGGGCTGTGATTTTCTGATGGCGGTATGGAATCCGATTCCGAATTACGCGACAAGGCCGCTCGAGAAGCATTCGTGGGGACGAACGCCGCTCGTCGGTGCCATCAGCAAGGACAACGGACGGACTTGGGAGGGACATTTTGCCGTAGAAGGAGAAGATGAACGCGGTGGTTATTGTTATACTGCCATCCACTTCACGAGAGATTCGGTTCTTCTCGCTTATTGTGCGGGAGAGCCCGAAGACAACATATGTCTCAACCGGTTGAGGGTGAGGCATATCCCACTGTCTTTGATACTGGGCAATACGGCTCGAAATGGCGAACAAATGAAGTGAAACGTAATGGAGGTGGTATATTTTGTCGATTCAAAACTTTGTTGTCAGCCGGGATGATGGAATTTATGAGGCATTTCCAGCGCTTGTCTTAACGGAAAAGGGGAAATTAATTTGTGTTTTCACGGAATGCACGAGCCATACGGACAGAAGCTTTACCCGCATTGTTTATAAAGAAAGCCTTGATCGCGGCAGAACCTGGGGGGAGAAAGTCCCTTTGACCGAGGGCACCACCGGACTGGATTACTTTTACGATTGTTGCAGTATATCGCGTCTGAAGGACAACCGGCTCGTTATTGTTACGAACAAGGTCTTCCGGAACGATGACACGGATCAGGGATATTTTCATGAATCCGTCAGCGAAATGTACATAGGGACTCCTGAAGGAGAGAAGTGGGAAGGTCCGATGGAGACTCCAGTAAGAGGACTCGTGCCGGATACCTTATGTGAGCTGACGAACGGAAGGTGGCTATTATCGTCTCACTGGAAGAGTAAAGCGCAAGGTTATCTGGAGCAGATACTCTGGTATACGGATAACCAAGGGGAAGATTGGTTTGGTCCGGTCACCGTTGCCAGTCAGGAAGGGCTTCATCTATGCGAAGGATCTATCCTGGCGCTGCCGGACCAGACGCTGGTTGCTTTTCTAAGGGAGAACTCGAATCAAGGCTATGACGGATACAAAGCAATATCCAAGGATCAAGGCGAAACCTGGGATGGCCCTTACCGCATGCCGCTCCCGGGCTGCCATCGACCAGTTGCACGGATACTGAAGAGCGGAAAGGTTATGATGACCCACAGGTTCTATCAGGGAGGACCAACGGGTTATGGCAGCAATCAAAATTTGTTCGCTGCCTGGATGGATGCAGAAACCGTATTGGAAACGGATTATCAAAAACAATGGATCCGCGTTTTGCCGATCGACTATGACCGCTCTCCGCTCGCGGATAACGGATATTCCGGTTGGGTCCAATTTGATGATGGCGAAATCTATATCGTTCAATATATTGCAGACGATTCTCCTAATTGTCAAATCCGAGGATACAGTCTGCAAGAAGAAGAATTTATTTTAACGACAGGCCCCAACTTAGCACAGAAGCCAATAGATTAAGAAATTTGGAAGCGATAGCGATATAGCGACCTGAAGAATAGTCCATCATCAATTCAATGAAAAGGAGTGTGGAAGACTTGGGATCATATGATCCGGAGAAGTTTAAGGGGATTATCATCGCTATGTATGCTTGTTATGATCAATTCGGCAATATTAGTCAGAATGCGGCCAGAACATTGGCTCGCTACTACGCCGATATCGGAGTAAAAGGGCTGTATGTTGGAGGAAGCTCCGGGGAGGGCATGCTGCAGTCGCTTGAGGAGCGCAAACTAACGCTGGAAGCGGTCATTGAAGAAGTGGGTGATGAGCTCACGATTATTGCTCACATCGGGGCACCCGCGACTCGAGATAGTGTGGAATTGGCGAAGCATGCAGAGATGGCGGGCGCTCATGCCATTTCAGCAGTACCTTCTATTTATTATCGTTTATCACCCCGGAGTGTTCGGCATCATTGGCAGGCGATTGTTGACAGCTGTTCTCTTCCATTTATCATTTATCATATTCCACAAACGACAGGCTTTCACTTGTCCAAAGAACTGTTGATCGAGATGGCTGCTCAAGAAAAGGTCATTGGTGTGAAAATATCCGCTGAGAGTACGTTCGAATTGCAGCAGTTTAAGGCGGCAGGTGGTGAAGACTTTCTCGTTTTTAACGGACCGGACGAACAATATTTGGCGGGTCGGAGCATCGGGGCTGATGGAGGAATTGGAGGAACCTACGGTATTATGCCAGAGCTGTTCCTGAAAATAGAAAGCTGTTTCGTTGAAGGTCGGTTGGCCGAAGCGCTGGAGTGGCAGTTCAAAGTGAATGAAGTCATTACCGAACTGCTGACTATGCCTTCACTCTATGGAGGATGTAAAGCGATACTGAAGTTACGAGGTCTGGATTGCGGAGAGGTCAGGTTGCCGTTATTGCCTATCCCGAATTCGGAAATGAACCGGATTGCTCAACTGAATGATAAAATTCTGCGTTTCGTTGAACTTACTCACGAATAGGGGGAATAAAAATGAACATCAAGAACGATTCATTCACTAAAATGAAGCCTGTTACGGTATTTGCTCCAGGGATGTTTGGTTCGGCTGCATATCGTATTCCATCACTATTAACTACTCGAAAAGGGACCCTCATTGCGGGTATTGATGTAAGATGGGCCGGAACCCAAGATAATCCCAATCACATCTCGCTCGCTATCCGGCGCAGTACCGATGAAGGGGAAACCTGGCGTGATATTCAACTGCTTGTCGAATATCCGGGCGAAGGGGCAGACGGAGCGGCAGCGATCGATTCGGCACTGCTGGAAGATCGGATAACGGGAACGCTCTGGATGCTTTATTCTCATACGCCGGGCGGGATAGGCTTATGGGCGTCGCAGCAGTCTCTCGGTTTTAACGAGGATGGGCTCCGTCTCTTGTACGACGAATCAGGCCAAGAATATATTCTGAATGTGAACGGGGAAGTTACGGATAAGACAGGTGCTAACACAAATTATGTCGTGAAGGATAATGGCGACGTGTTGTTCAACGGGGAATACAGCGGAAACATCTACTTGAAGGAGGATATACAACCCCGGAGCTTGCTTGAGGCAAGAACATCCTTTTTACAAGTGATTAAAAGTGAGGACGATGGAATAACATGGTCGAAACCCATTGAACTGAATGCACAGGTGAAAAAATCCTGGATGAAATTTATCGGAGCAGGACCGGGAAGAGGACTCCAACTTACGGCGGATAGACATCGCGGACGGCTTGTATTCCCCGTTTATTTTACGAATCAGGATATGTTTATGTCTAATTCGATCATCTACAGCGATGACCATGGGCAAACTTGGCAGATGGGGGAATCCCCAAATGACGGGAGAATGTGGGAGGGAGAGATGCTGTCGGCAGAAACGATGAAATCTTTCTCCGCACAATTGACAGAGTCTCAAGTCGTTGAAATGGATAACGGGGACTTAAAGATTCTCATGCGGAATCACGCGGCAACGAAGAGAACAGCCGTTGCCGTAAGCAAGGATGGAGGACAATCATGGGGTGAGGTCTCTTTTGCTTCCGAATTGATCGATCCCATCTGTCAGGCGACGGTGATTAATTATCCGGATCTTGGAGACGGAAAACTGCGTCTGATCTGGGCTAATCCTGCAGATCCGGATAACCGAATCCTTGGAACGGTAAGGCTAAGTGAAGATGGCGGTCACACATGGACATATTCAAGAACTGTGAATGCTGGCCCGTATTACTACTCTTGTTTGACCGTTTTACCAAGCGGTGAACTCGGATTGTTATATGAGGGTGACGAATTCCATATTTATTTCATAAAGTTTAGCATCGACTGGATCAAAGGTATGTAATCGTATGCATAGCAACAAATGAAGAAGCGCAGCCCTATGGCTACGCTTCTTCATTTGTTGACGAATCGAACTTTCTTCAAGACAGAGTTTATTGCTGGCTTCAATGATCAATTATAATAGAAGCAACACGAAGTCATTCGACTCTACGTAACCATCCATTTAAGTGATCAGTATAGGGTTCATGAAGAAGTTCTGCCGCGCGTCGCGGTGCTGAGATGTTCAATTTGTTCTTCAAGGACGGAGCTTGCTTTTCCTAAAAACTCGGTAATGAGCGCTAGCTCTTCGTGTGTATAAGAGGAGACCAGGTTAATCATCGCAGTGTGAAGCGGGAGGTACGTATTGCTGATTTCTTCCTTTGATTCATACTCAGGGACAATAATCACCCGGCGTCGGTCACTCGGGTCATTTTCCCTGCGGACATAGCCTACTTTTTCAAGACGGTCAATTAATGCGGTAACGCTGCCCGTAGCAAGGCCGGTTAATTTTGAGAGCTCCCCGGCGGTAATCGGTCCGGTTTCGTTCAGAATATCCACGGATTTCAAATCATTATTGTACATGCCAAGTGAAGCAGCTACATTTTGCTGATATAATATCGTACGTGTTCCTAATCCACGCATGAGTGAGACGAAACGTTCTTTCGGATCTGTAGTTTGGTCTTGTTGTTCGCTTGACAAACGACAAACCTCCTTTTAAAATATCAATATCTTGAACATCGAGATATTTGATAGACATGTAAATTAATTAATTTCATTCTATCGAAATCATTAATAATTTGTAAAGGGGTTCACTGATGGAGGCTGCAAAAAGTAATATAAAGCTGGTTGTGGCAGGCTTATTGCTTGCCATTTTTATGTCAGCCATTGACAATACCATTGTTGCGACAGCAATGGGTACGATTGTATCCAAGCTTGGAGGAATGGATAAATTTGTCTGGGTCACGTCCGCATATATGGTCACGACGATGGCCGGTATGCCGATCTTCGGCAAGCTGTCCGATATGTATGGCAGAAAGAGATTTTTTATTTTTGGCTTAACTGTGTTCCTGATCGGTTCGGCGTTATGCGGTTTTGCACAATCCATTGAGCAGCTCAGTATGTACCGGGCGATTCAGGGGATTGGCGGCGGTGCATTGCTGCCGATTGCATTCACCATTATATTTGATATCTTCCCGCCGCAGAAACGCGGTAAAATGACCGGCCTTCTTGGCGCGGTATTCGGTGCAGCAAGTGTGGTTGGTCCTCTGCTCGGCGCATATATCACGGACTACGTTGGCTGGGAATGGGTGTTTTATATTAACGTGCCGATTGGAATCGTGTCTTTTGCGCTCATTATGAAGAATTACAAGGAATCTCCCGTCCATACGAAGCAGAAGATCGACTGGTGGGGTGCATCGACGCTCGTTATCGCTGTTATCAGTCTGATGTTCGCGCTGGAGCTTGGCGGCAAGCAATACGACTGGAATTCGTCGCTGATTATTTCATTGTTTGTCAGCTTCGCGGTCTTCTTTATCGTGTTCTTCTTCGTAGAACTTCGGGCCAAGGAACCAATCCTCCCGTTCTTCTTGTTTAAGCGCCGTTTGTTTGCATCATCACAAATCTTAGCCTTCCTGTATGGTGGTACCTTTATTATTTTGACCGTATACATTCCTATCTTTGTTCAGGCGGTATATGGGGGCTCGGCAACCAATGCCGGACTTATCCTGACACCGATGATGCTGGGATCCGTTGCGGGCAGCGCCATTGGCGGTATTTTCGTAGCGAAGACAAGCTATCGTAACCTGATGATTGTTTCGGTTATTGCCTATATCGCAGGCATGTTCCTGCTCAGCACGTTGACCCCGGATTCAGCACGGATTCTCCTTACGCTGTTTATGATTATCGTAGGCTTTGGCATGGGCTTCTCGTTCTCGCTGCTGCCGACGGCTTCCCAGCATAATCTGGAGCCTCGCTTCCGTGGTACGGCCAATTCGACCAACCAATTCCTTCGTTCGCTGGGAATGACGATGGGGATTACGATTTTTGGCACGATTCAAAATAATGTGTTTGCCAATAAACTGGCTGAAGGCTTCAAAGGGATGGGCGGTAATGCGGATTCTGCAATGTCCAATATTGGTGACACAAGACAAATCTTTGAACCAAGCGTGCGTGCAAAAATTCCGGCTGCGATCCTTGAAAAAATCGTCAATGCGATGTCCAGCTCGATTACACATGTGTTTCTCATCGCAGTCATTCCAATCGCCATCGCTATCATTTTCGTGATCATGATGGGGAATTCCCGGGTTGCCATGACTCAAAAGGAAAATGGTCCAGAAGCTTAGGTCAAAGCATTCCATACCAAACAAATCGCGGCGTGTACCGATACTCAATCGGTGCGCGCTGTTTGTTTTTGGCACCGAAAGCGATGATTTGAGGGATTTACTGTAATAAAAAATGACTTCCATTAAGCAGGAAGCCATTATGAACACAGTGGATTAATCCTTATAGGGTAAATTGAGAATCGGAACATCTAAAAAATGGCTTATCGCCAATGCGCATGCACCTAAGACACAAGATTTTTTTCCAATAGTGGATAGGGTCAGTTCACGGTAATGGCTGATTTGAGAATGCAGATTTTGATGGATTTTATTTAAGGAATCCGGATAGATTCGCAGCAGCTCGCTATCAATTACAACGACATCAGGATTATATATATTAATCATATTATTTAAACCGATCGAAAGGTAATAAATAAATTGCTCCATGATTTCATATACATCTGAGTCGTCTTCATTCATCCATTGTTGAATTTGCTCATATGTAATATTACTCATGCTTTTGGTTTCGGACAGATATTCAAAAACGCTGGTTTCAGAAGCATATTTTTCCCAGCAGCCTTCATTGCCGCAAGTGCAGGGTTTGCCTCCAGGTACGATAATCATATGGCCGATTTCACCAGCGAATCCGTCATGTCCGCGAAAAAACTTGTTGTTCATCATCATTCCAAGGCCTATGCCGGAATACAGCGTTGTGCATAACAGATTATCTGTTTCATGGTGAATAAATACTCTCTCTGCAAAAGAGCTGAGATTAGCATTGTTCTCCAAATGAATTTCGACGCCGACTGCTTTTTCCAGATCACTTTTCAAATTGACGTTTTTCCAATGGAAACGGGGCACATATTGAATAATTTCATCATTAGAGACCAGACCATGAATGGCAACAACAATCCCTACAATTCCATAACGGCTATCCGAGAATTCTTTTTGGTATTTTGTAATATTTAGTATGAGAAGCTCAAGAATTTCCGCGTAGTTGTTCGTATGAATACGGATGATTTCCGAAGACACCGGACTACCCAATAGATTGGAGAGTGTAAAAGAAACTTGTCCAAAATCAAGGTCAATACCGAGAGCATACCCTGCATGACCGTTCAGAGAGAGCATGATCGGCTTTCTTCCCACAGAATTATGCTCAAGCTGCGTTTCAACGACAAGTTCTTCTTCCAGTAAATCAGACACCTGTGCCGAAATGGTAGCTCTCGTTAAGGCTGTAATCTTGGAAAGATCCGCTCTTGATATCATTTCTTCTCTTAAAATCTCACGGATGATTAAAGAGCGATTGATTTTTTTTATATATGAGGCATCACCTGTAATCATCAAAATCCTCCAATGTAAACGAATATAAAATCACGGTTCATTATATCATTTTATCACTAGAATGAACGTCTATACGGTTATACAATCGTTAATTGACAAAATGTAATGAAATTGATAAGTTACTCTTGTATTAGTTAGTTCATTAAACAAATTAAATATACGTAAGAATTTACAGAGAGTCAACATTCATTTAGGAGGAGATTACGAATGAAAAAATTTATGGATAACCACTTTCTATTGAATACCGATACGGCGATCAGATTATATGAAGATACGGCAAAAGACTTACCGATTTTCGACTTTCATTGTCACCTGGACCCTAAAGAGGTATGGGAGAACGAGCCTTACAAAAATATTACCCAGCTTTGGCTCGGCGGAGACCATTATAAATGGCGCACGATGCGGATGCACGGAATCGGTGAGAGATTCATTACGGGAGATGCCGAGGACTGGGAGAAATTCATGGCTTGGGCCGAAACGGTACCTCATTTAATTGGCAATCCTCTGTATCACTGGACTCATCTGGAACTTAAAAATGTATTCGGACTTGAAAAAATACTCAGTCCGGCCACAGCACGTGAAATTTGGGATGAATGTAATGAGAAATTACAAAAGCCTGAGTTCCTGCCACGAGCCTTGATTGAAAGATCTAATGTCCAGTTTATCGGCACAACCGATGACCCGTTGTCCACACTTGAATATCATCAGCTGCTAAACCGTGATGATTTCTTCAGGACAATCATTGCTCCTACGTTCCGTCCGGATGGCGCCCTTTTCATTGAGCGTCCAGCCTTTGTAAGCTGGATTGAAAAGCTGGAAGAGGTATCGGGCCAGAAAATTATTTCGTTCGACGTCTTTTTAAGCGCATTGAGCAGCAGAGTAGACTTCTTTCATGAAAATGGCGGTCGTGCATCTGATCATGATATTCCGAATATGGAGGAAATTGAATCGACAAAAGAAGAAGTCTCCGGAATTTTTAGCAGAAGACTTCAGGATGAACAGCTTTCAGGCGCTGAGATTGCTGCCTACCGCTCGTATTTGCTCAAAGAGCTAGGAAAGATGTACGCCGGGAAACAGTGGGTCATGCAGCTGCATATGGGCGCGCTTCGCAATAACAATACCCAAATGAAAAACCTTATAGGAACGGATACCGGTTTTGATTCCGTCGGCGAAACGAATTTAGCGGCAGGATTGTCTCGCTTTCTTGACGCCTTAAATCAAGAAGACGCACTGCCAAGGACTGTATTGTTTAATCTCAATCCCAAGGATAACGCCGTTCTTGCCGGTATGATGGGCAATTTCTATGAGGAAGATGTGCCAGGCAAGATCCAATTCGGTTCCGGATGGTGGTTTAACGACCATATTGACGGAATGGAGAAGCAAATGCGGGATTTGGCGAATGTCGGTCTTCTAAGCCACTTCATAGGAATGCTGACTGACTCGCGGAGCTTTCTCTCCTATGCCCGTCACGAATACTTCCGCCGTATTTTATGCAATATTTTGGGCGATTGGGTGGAAAAGGGACTCATTCCGAATGATATGAAGTTTCTCGAGCAAATGGTTAAAAATATTGGCTACTATAATGCCGATAAGTTTTTCTTGCATAGATAATTCTTAAAAAGGAGCAGTTCATTCATAGAAATCAGCATTTAATGAAAAGGAGTGAATGAAAGTATGGGAATTCTTCAGGAGCTGTTAAAGGATATTCCGATCCCGAAAATGGCCAAAGTGAAAGTGATTTTCGAAAATAACATGATCGATGATCTTGGAAGTGAGCTTGGGGCTAAGCTGCAGCAGAAGCATATTCAAGCAACGATCAAGCCTGGCATGAAGATTGCAATCGCGGTCGGCAGCAGAGGGCTTGATCGCATCGTGGAATTAACGGCAGTAACCGTAAAGGCACTGAAGGATGCCGGAGCGGAGCCCTTCATTGTCCCGAGCATGGGTAGCCATGGAGGCGCAACAGCAGAAGGGCAGCGTGAAGTGCTTGCGCATCTTGGCGTCACCGAGGCAAGCGTCGGCTGCGAGATTCGTTCCTCCATGGAAGTCGTTCAGCTGGGAGAATTGCCTAACGGACTTCCCGTCTATTTGGACAAATACGCCGCAGCGGCAGACGGCATTGTCGTCATTAATCGCGTGAAGCCGCATACGGCTTTTAGAGGACCTGTTGAAAGCGGCATCATGAAGATGATCAGCATCGGCCTGGGCAAGCAAAGAGGGGCGGAGGCCTGTCATCAGCTGGGTTTTAAATATATGGCGGAAAATGTTCCGGCCATGGCCAGGATGATCATGGACCAGAAGCCGGTGCTGTTTGGCGTCGCTACTGTGGAGAATGCTTTTGACAAAGTAGCTGTCGTTGAAGTGCTTACACCTGAAGAGATTATCGAAAAAGAACCGGACCTGCAGATGAAAGCCAAGGAGCTGCTGCCCAAGCTGTTTTTTGATCAGCTCGAGGTGCTCGTCATTGATGAAATCGGCAAAAACATCAGCGGCGACGGCATGGATCCCAACATCACGGGGCGTTATCCCACACCGTACGCGCACGGAGGGCCGGATGTGAATAAAATGGTGGTCCTGGATTTGACTCCCCAAACCGAAGGGAACGCCAACGGCGTGGGAACGGCGGATTTTACGACGCAGCGGCTGGTGGATAAGATGGACCTGGAAGTCACGTATGCCAATGGTTTGACATCGACTGTCGTCGCGCCGACCAAGATCGCAACAACGCTGCCTAATGACCGCGAAACGATTCAAGCGGCCATTAAAACAAGCAATGTTCTGGATTTTAACCAGGCCAAAATGGTACGCATCAAAAACACGCTGGTACTGAGTGAAATTGAAGTGTCAGAGGCATTGTTCGAATACGTGAAGCAGCATCCGCAGATGGAGCTGTGTTCTGAACCGTATGATTTTTCCTTTAATGAACATGGGAATTTAACATAAACCGAGGGAGAGCTGAAACATGACGAATTTATTTGATTTGACGGGGAAAACAGCGGTTGCTATTGGAGGGAACAGCGTGCTGGGCTCTTCTATCGCAGCCGGCTTCGCTGAGCAAGGGGCAAGAGTTGCGATTGTGGGCCGTAATTTCGAAAAGGCACAGGATGTTGTAAACAGCATTCAAAGCAATGGCGGAGAGGCGAAAGCCTTTCAGGCAGATGTGAGTTCGCGGGATTCGCTCATCCAGGTGGCTTCGGAAATTGAGGAATGGTCCGGTGGCTGGGATATTCTCTTAAATGCCCCCGGCAAAAACAGTTCCACACCATTCTTCGACCTGGGTATGGAAGAGTGGGATGACATTATGGATGTGAACTTAAAAGGCATTGTGATAACCTGCCAAATTTTTGCCAAGCGTATGATCGAACAAAAGCGAAACGGAAGCATCATCAATATTTCTTCTGTTTCTTCTACTACACCATTATCCAAGGTCTTTACCTATTCCGTTTCCAAAGCAGGGCTCAACAGCGTAACCCAGTTTTTAGCCCGGGAATTCGCGCCTGCAGGAATTCGTGTCAATGCAATTATCCCCGGATTCTTCCCGGCTGAACAAAATCAAAAAATACTAAGTCCGGACCGCATTGAATCCATCATGAAGCATACTCCGATGAATCGGTTTGGTACACCTGAGGAGCTGAAGGGAGCAGCCATTCTGCTGGCTTCGGAAAAGGCTTCCAGCTTTATCACAGGCACATTGCTTCGGGTTGACGGCGGATTTGGAAGTATGACGATCTAAAAATGATACGCAGATTAGCAAATGAATGAATTTGGAGGGGGAAAAGACAATGCAGACCGAAAAATATGAAAAATTACAGTCCATCATTCGAGAAATGAACTCTGTCGTAGTGGCATTCTCAGGAGGAGTAGACAGTACATTTTTATTAAAAGCTGCAGTGGACACTTTAGGGGCTGACCATGTGCTGGCGGTAACGGCTGATTCGGAAACCTATCCCTCAACTGAGCTTGAAGAAGCCATTGAGCTGGCTGAATTGATTGGTGCAAAACATCAGGTCATTGAAACTTCTGAGCTCGCAATTCCCGGCTATGCGGAAAATACTAAAAATCGGTGCTATTTCTGTAAAAGCAGCTTGTTTGACCATTTGGTGTCTGTATTAAACGAAAAAGCTTTCGAAAATATTGTATACGGTGTCATAGCCGATGATATGAATGAATTCCGCCCGGGAATGCAGGCAGCAAAGGAGCGGGGAATACGTGGGCCTCTTTTGGAAGCCGGTTTATATAAAGAGGAGATCAGGGAGCTGTCAAAAGAATTTGGACTCCCTACATGGGAAAAGCCATCATTTGCTTGTCTGTCCTCAAGAATTGCTTACGGTGATTTTATCACCAAAGAAAAGCTGAAAAAGGTGGAAAAAGCGGAAGCCTATTTAAAATCCCTTCATATCCGCCAAGTCCGGGTTCGTACACATCAGGAAACGGCAAGAATCGAAGTGGAGCCGAAGGATATGAGCATCATCTTGGAGAATCATGAATTGATCGTAAGCAAGCTGCAGGACTACGGATATAAATACGTGACCCTTGATTTACTTGGGTATCAAAGCGGCAGCATGAATAAGGTTCTTTCTATATAATCATTTTTCACGGATAAGCGTTTAACAAGCGCAAGACCAAATCGTTCATATGATTCATTATTTATGGCTTAATGAAAAGGAAGATGAAGCATGTCAAGAGAGCTTGTCATTGGACTGGACATCGGAACGACAAGCGTGAAAGCTTGTGTATTTAACATTCAAGGAAATTTAATCGCGGAAGCCGAGGAAATGAACGCTTTTCATTATCCGCAGCAAGGATGGGTCGAGCAGGATCCGGCTGCCATAGAAAGATCCGCCGTGCTGGCGATCAGGGAAGCGGTCCGAAGAGCCGAAATCGGCAAAAACGAGCTGATTTCACTCGGGTTTTCTGCTGCCATGCATTCACTTGCGATTGTGGATGAGCAAGGCAAGCCGTTATCTCCTGCGTTGATATGGGCCGACGGAAGAAGCTCCGATCAGGCGGATTGGGTTAGCGAAAGCAAGGGAAGAGAAATTTATGCAAGAACCGGAACACCCGTTCATCCGATGACACCATTTTTGAAATTATTATGGATGAAAGAAACTCGTTATGAACCCTTCCTGCATGCCGCATACTTGATGTCGATTAAGGAGTATTTGATATATTGCTGGTTCGGCGAGAGAATGATTGATTATTCGATGGCATCTGCAACCGGATTATTTAACCCAACAACGCTGAGCTGGGATGAGGAATTGTTGCAAATGACGGGTATCTCCGAGGATCAGCTGTCAACCATTGTTCCTCCGACAACGATACTCAGCGGAATCAAAAAGGATATTGCGGAACAAATGGGACTTCAAGAAGACATTCCTTTTGCTATCGGTGCTGCAGACGGACAGCTGGCTAATTTGGGAATCGGTGCGATACTCCCTGGTGAAGTTGCGGTTTCCGTGGGTACGAGCGGGGCGATCCGGCAATTAACAAGCCATATTCAGGTAAGTGAAAATCAAGAAACATTCTGCTACTCATTCACCAAGGATACAGCCATTATCGGAGGGCCGACGAATAACGGAGGCATCGCCCTGCAATGGTTGAAGGATTTATTGAATGATCAAGGAAGTTTTGAAGCATTTCTGAAGGCGGCTGGACATGTTGAACCGGGCTCTGAAGGTCTTCTTTTTCTTCCTTATATAAATGGTGAGCGAGCGCCTATTTGGAATCAGCGAGCAAAGGGGAATTTTTATGGTATTGCGGTGACACATCAAAAAGAGCATTTCATCCGCGCCGTGCTGGAGGGCATCACTTTTAATCTCTATCAAATCGGTAAAGCTTTGGAAAAAATAGCGGGGGAACCCAAGAAAATATATGTTAATGGCGGCCTGTCCCGATCTTCGGAATGGCTGCAGATGATGGCGGATGTATTTGAAGCAGAGATTTATATTTCAGAGAACCATCATAGCGCTGCTTGGGGTGCGGCATGGACGGCTTTGGTGGCCACGGGGAAAGTAGATTCCTTCGAAGAAATTAAACGGAACATCCCCATGGGAACACCCATCATTCCAAATCCAGAAAACAGCAAACGATATAAACTGATCTATGACAACTATGAAAAACTAGTTAAAAAGATCGTTGAATTGTTTTAGTTTCAGTTTGAATTCGAGGGGTTGAAAAAAATGCTTGATGAAATTTTGGAGCAGGTTCAAAAAGGGACCCTGAGTGTTGCAGAAGCAAAGAAGAAATTAGCTACTTTTGAAGACTTGGGTTTTGCAAAAGTGGATCATCACCGAAAAAAACGCCAAGGATTTCCCGAGATCGTGTATGGAGAAGGCAAAACAGCCGGGCAAATCATTTCCATAGTGCAAGCTTTGCAAGCACAACGCAACAACGTTCTAGTAACGAGAATTTCAAGTGACAAGGCTGAGATCGTCCAAAAGGCTTGTCCGGATTTTAGCTATGACGAGACTGCACAGATTTTATTTTGGAAAGAGGAGACAGGCAGCGAAGAGAATTCCAAGGGGTATATCGCTGTCATTGCCGCAGGCACCTCTGATCTAAGAGTAGCGGAGGAAGCTGCGGTTACTGCAGAAGTGTTAGGGAGCAAGGTACACCGAATCTATGATGTGGGCGTTGCTGGGATTCATCGACTGTTAAGCCATGCGGAAGAGATACAAAATGCAACGGTCTCTGTTGTGGTTGCCGGAATGGAAGGAGCTCTGCCAAGCGTTGTTGGCGGACTCGTCTCACATCCTGTGATCGCTGTCCCGACAAGCATCGGATATGGGGCAAGCTTTCATGGCCTTTCTGCTTTATTGACGATGTTAAATTCTTGCGCATCAGGAATCAGTGTTGTCAATATTGATAACGGATTCGGCGGAGGGTATAACGCTGCCCTGATTCACCAGCTTGTACAAAAGGGGGAGAAAAGAATTGAAAACACTTTATCTTGACTGCTTTTCCGGTATCAGCGGGGATATGTTTATAGGTGCTCTTATTGATGCAGGTGCTGATCCCGACAAGTTAAAGGAGGAGCTGAAAAAGCTTCATATCGAGGAAGAGTATGATTTGAAGTGGGGGAATGTCAATAAGAACGGGATCACTGCAACCAAATTCGACGTGCTATTAAAAGTTGAAGATTCCCACACGCATGAACATCATCATGAACATAGCCACAGTCACGATCATAGTCATGAGCACGACCATGATCACGGTCATAGTCACGGTCATAGTCATGAGCACGACCATGATCACGGTCACAGCCACGGTCATAGTCATGATCATGATCATGAGCATAGCCACAGTCACGAGCATGTGTCTCATACGCATGAGCATAGTCATAGCCATGGTGGGCACACGCATCATCATGATCACGATCATCGATCCTATAAAGATATCGTTCATATGATTGAGGGAGCTGGATTTGAAGATCCGGTACAAGATATTGCGCTTAAGATTTTCAGAAAAATCGGAGAAGCGGAAGGGCGTATTCATGGCGTTCCTTTAGAGAAGGTACATTTTCATGAGGTGGGCGCAGTAGATTCGATTATTGATATTGTGGGTGCCGCCATCCTGATTCATCAATTGGGCATCACTGTAATCAAGTCATCGCCCGTACCGGTGGGAAAAGGGAAAATCCGTATCGATCATGGCATTTATCCGGTTCCTGCACCTGCCACACTGGAGATTTTAAAAGGAACACCTCTTGAACAATCGGATGTCAGAGCGGAACTGACGACTCCAACAGGAGCGGCGATTGTCTCCGTATTAGCGGAAGAGTTCGGGCCGATTCCTTCTATTAAAGTCGAGTCCATAGGATATGGGGCCGGAACCAAAACCTTTCCGGATCATCCGAATGTGCTGCGGGTCATTATTGGTGAATAGTCTGTGCATAATGAAGTACCATTAGAATGACAGAATTCCCTTCATAGGAGAGGAGCATGCCCATGGATTCCCGATTTCCTCCGAATCATGAACATCTGGATCATGACATGGTGAAAATGGAAGTGAATTTTGATGATATTCCCGGAGAATGGCTCGGACACGTCATGGACCTGCTTTTGGAAAGCGGAGCAAACGATGTTTACTATACTCCCATTTATATGAAAAAAAACAGACCGGGAACGATGCTGCAATTACTTTGTTCCCAAGAAAATGTAGACCGGATGAAAGAGATTGTATTCAGGGAGACCACAACCTTGGGCATACGGTATTATCCTCTGACCGTGCATCGGCTGGAGAGAACCTTTGAACAGGTACCTACGGAATGGGGACAGGTAACCGTGAAAAAGGGAATATACGGCGGGAAAGCCGTGCAATGGGCACCGGAATTTGAGGACTGCAAGCGTATTGCCCTGCAGCATGGCATCCCCTTGAAAAAGGTCTATGAGCAGGTGTGGAAATCAACGGGAGAATAATCTCCACCGTATCTTCTTGGGTGGCCTTGATAATGAAAAAGCAAACAATATTCAAAATACCTAATTTCCGATAGAGGAAATGGGTATTTTTTGCGTATGAAGAGATATTTTCGCGTCAGTTCGCACTTTGTTGAAGAAAATCTTTTGTCTATTTCCCAAAAAAGTTTTGCCTTCATGCTCAAATGCCCTTATATTTAGAGTACCATTAATGTTTAATGTTCGTATTTGGACATTGAAGTTATTGAATATCACGTTTGAGAAAGGTGACTCTGCTTTGAAAAAATCCATTTTTCATTTAAACACAAGAACTGTGGTGACCATAGGCATCGGTGCGGCCCTGTATGGAGCCACCAGCTTTATTGGAATTCCTGTGGGACCCGATACCTCGCTGCGTCCGGCGATTGCGCTGCTGGCAATTTTTGGTGCTCTGTTCGGACCGGTTGTCGGGTTTGTTGCCGGGTTAATCGGCCATGTGCTGAATGATCTGTTAACCAGCGGCACGGTATGGTGGGGGTGGGCTCTCGGCTCAGGCATTACCGCCGCGTTTATGGGACTTATCTATTTGTCCAAGGGATTCGATCCGCAGAATGGTACTTATAAAGGGAAGCATATCGGTTTTTTCGTTATTTACGGCATTGTCGGCATCATTTTATCGCTACTGTTCTCCGGATGGTTTGATATCGCCTTCATGGGAGAGCCGTCTGATAAACTGGTCGTACAGGTAACCGCAGCTTCGATTTCGAATATGATTGTGTTTCTGGTGCTAGGCGTTCCGGCCGTAATCGGCTTCGCGAAGAGAAACGCCAAAGTCAGCAATTTGAGCGTCAACGAGTAAGTGTGGAGAGCACTGAAGGGATAGGAGTTTTAAACGTTATGCAGCCAATCATCTCGTTTCAACATTATGGGTTTAAATATAAAAACCAGTCAGAGCCCACGCTAAAAGAGATTACGCTGGATATTTATCCGGGAGAGAAGATCTGGATTGCGGGACCTAGCGGCTCAGGCAAATCGACATTGGCCCATTGTATCAATGGGCTTATTCCTTTTACATACGGGGGAGAAGCCGCAGGCAGCTTAAAGATTGCCGGCCAAAACCCTTCTGACTTAAGCATTTTTGAATTGAGCCGCACGGTAGGGACGATCCTGCAGGATCAGGATTCGCAGTTCGTGGGGCTTACGGTCGCCGAGGATACGGCCTTTGTCATGGAAAACAAAACGATGCCGCGCCAGCAGATGAAACAGAAGGTAGCGGCCTCGCTGAATATGGTCGACATGCTCGAATATATCGAGCATAGCCCGTATGAACTGTCGGGAGGACAGAAGCAAAATGTGTCCTTGGCGGGCGTTCTATCCACCGATGCAGATGTGCTTCTCTTCGATGAGCCTCTGGCGAATCTTGATCCGGCCAGCGGTCGTAAGGCTATGCAGCTCATCGACGATATTCACCGGGAGAGCGGCAAGACAATTATCATTATCGAACACCGTGTCGAGGACGTGCTGCAGCAAGCTGTAGATCGTATCGTGCTGATGAATGAAGGACGGATTGCAGCCATGGGTACACCGGATGAAATTTTATCATCCGGGATCCTCCGCAGCTATGGCCTCAGACCGCCGCTTTATGTGGAAGCCCTTGAACATGCAGGCATTCCGATTAGGGACGTACAAGGACTGGGTTCTCCCCGGCTTCTGGATATTCCCGGATTGAAACCCAAGCTGGATACGTGGAGTGAGCAAGCGGGAGTCAAACAGGAGCGGGGGTATTCGCATGCCTTACTGGAGGTCAGCAGCATCAAGTTTGGTTATGATCCGATGCATCCGGTCATTCAGGATGTTTCTCTGCAGATCGGAGCGGGTGAAATTGTTGCCCTGCTTGGTAATAATGGAGCCGGAAAATCTACGCTGTCGCAGTTGATTACGGGTATTCTGAAGCCGCAGTCCGGCAGAATATTCTATGACGGACAGGATATCAGCACTTGGTCCATCCGCCGCCGGGGCGAAGCTATCGGGTATGTGATGCAGAATCCGAACCGGATGATTACGCAGCATATGATTGCGGAAGAGGTTGGACTTGGACTTAAAGTCAGGGGACTACCCGCTGCCGAGATCAAGGAACGTGTAGAAAATGCGCTGAAGATTTGCGGGCTGTATCCGTTCCGCAATTGGCCGGTTTCTGCGCTCAGTTATGGGCAGAAGAAACGGCTCAGCATTGCCTCCATACTGGTATTAGAGCCAAAATTAATCATTCTGGATGAGCCAACCGCCGGACAGGATTATCATCACTATAAAGAATTTATGGATTTCATCGAATCCTTGTCCAGCCGCGGCATGGGATTTCTCTTGATTACTCATGACATGTACCTGGCGCTGGAGTATGCTGCTCGGGCAGTCGTTCTAAGCGGAGGCCGGGTGATTGCCGAGGATTCGGTTACGGATGTGCTAAGCAGTCCGGAGATTACCGAAGCTGCCCACCTGAAGGAGACCTCGCTGTCCTTGTTTGCCAAAGCGAACGGGCTGTCATCCCCGGAGCGGTTCGTGCAGGCATTTATCAACGAAGAGAAAAAGGGGAAAGGCCATGAATAGAACGGGAAGCCTCTATGTGACGGGGAACTCGCTGTTTCACCGGCTGGATGGAGCTGTTAAGCTGGTGTTGTTTATGGCCTGGACGGTCATGACTTACATGTTTTTGGATTTGCGTGTGTTTGTGCTCATGCTGATCGTTGGCATTACACTGCTTGTTACTGCCGGTATTCCTTTTAAACGAATGGCCTTTTTATTCTGGCTGATGATTATTTTTACTGTGCTTAACGGAATCTTTATCCTGCTTATTACACCGACGTTTGGAACCAGGCTCACCGGTACGAATACTCCCGTCATCCCGCTCGGCTATAATACGATCAATACGGAAACACTGTTTTATGTCCTGACTTTGTCGGCGAAATATTTGACGCTGCTGCCGATAACGATCCTGTGTATTTTCACCACGCAGCCCAGCGCTTTTGCCAGCAGTCTGAACCGGATCGGCATTCCATATAAAATCGCATATGCGGTCAGCATTGCCCTACGGTACATCCCGGATCTGACGGAAGAGTTCCGCAGCACCCTGAATTCGATGCAAGCACGCGGAATGGGGATATCCAAAGAGGATGGCAGCATCATGCAGCGTCTTCGCAATCTGGCGGCAGTCGTCGTTCCTGTGCTGCAGTCAGCCCTTCACCGGATCGATTCCGTCACCAATGCAATGGAACTGCGCGGATTTGGCACGCAGAAGCGCCGGACCTGGTACAACGGCAAAGATATGGAGCCCATGGACTGGATATTTGCTGTCCTCGGTGTCGTTTTGCTTGGGGTGGGCATCTGGTTGAAGGTCAAATTGCTCAAGAATTTTTGGTACCCATTTTCATAAGAATTTCAAACGAACGTTATTAGAAAAAGAGAAGCCGGAGCAAAAATTCCTGGTTTCTCTTTTTTTAGGGTGACTGACTGAAACCGGCCAGTCGTTTAAGAAGAAATGCTGGTATATGTTACAATAAGTAAGTCAAAATAGAAGAAAAAGGAGGTAAGCCCTTGAAAGCTTTGGTGTTTGATCAGTTCGGTGGACCGGAAGTGTTAGAATACAGGGATATTCCAGATCCGGAGATCTCTGCCGGTCATGTTATCGTCAAGATGATGGCGATTGGTCTTAATTTCGCTGATATTTATCGTAGAAAAGGTAATTATCATTTAACAGGAATGCCTCCATATATTCTTGGCTATGAGGGTGCAGGTGTAATTGAGCAGGTGGGACCGGGTGTCAGCGGCTTGCATATAGGCGATCGAATTGCTTTTGCAGATGTTCCGTTTGCAAATGCGGAGAAGGTGTCCGTTCCCGATGAGAAAGTAATCCCCCTACCTGATGATATATCGTTTGAACAGGCCTCTTCCTTGCTATTGCAGGGATTAACTGCACATTATCTTGCGAATGACAGTTACCGGGTGCAGGCTGGGGATGAGGTTCTTATCCATGCGGTGGCAGGCGGGGTAGGACAGCTTCTGACACAATTATGCAAAGCTAAAGGTGCCAGGGTGTTCGGGTTGACCTCAACCGACTCTAAGAAAAAGGTGGCATTGGAAGCAGGTGCAGACGAAGTCATGCTGTATCAGGAAGCCTGGACGAAAGCAGTTCCTGCCTGGTCATCGGACGGAGATGGCGTTCGTGTTGCATATGATTCTGTCGGCTCAACGCTGATGGACAGCTTTGCGGTTGTCCGAACCAAAGGAGCGGTCGTATTTTACGGCATGTCCGGCGGTGACCCGCAGCCCGTTGATCCAAGAATGCTGATGGATACCTCCAAAACGCTAACGGGAGGGGATTTGTGGAATCATGTCACTACGAAGAGTGAGCGAATCCAACGTGCTGAATCTCTCTTCTCTGAGGTGAGAGAAGGACGGTTAAGATTGGGAGATCCGGCTGTTTTTAGGCTGCATGAAGGTGCAGAGGCGCACCGGTTTTTAGAAAGCCGCAAGAGTACTGGGAAGATTTTATTGATACCTTAAAAAATAAACAAGCTTCAAATCAATACAAAGGCGCCGCATACCGGCGCTTTTTGTCATTTCCGGACATCTTATGTTAAGTTGGTAGTGGAGGGGATGAAATGAATCGTATTACGATTTTAATCGCAGACGATGAACAGGAAATTGCGGGATTGATAGAATTACATCTGAAAAAAGAAGGTTATCACTGCATTACAGTACATAACGGACAGGATGCCATCCAGGCTGTTCATACGCAGCCGATTGATTTGGCGATTTTGGATATTATGATGCCCAAGTTTGACGGTTATGAAGTAACAAGACAGATCCGGGAACAGTATTATATGCCGATCATATTTTTGAGCGCAAAAGCATCAGATTTAGATAAGATCGAAGGGCTGGTCCGCGGGGCGGACGACTACATGACCAAGCCGTTTAATCCAATGGAGCTGGTTGCCCGCGTGAACGCCCATCTACGCCGGATCATGCAGCTGACCCAAATGGCTCCGACAAGCAAGCCGGTTATTGAGGTGGGGGGATTGGTCATTTATCCCGAACAGCGGACGGTGGACCTGTATGGGGATACCATTGAACTCACACCAAAGGAATTCGATATTTTGTACCTGATGGCCAGACATCCCAAGAAAGTGTTCAGCGCTGAAAATATATTTGAGCAGGTATGGGGCGAGGACTACTTCGAAGGCGGAAATACAGTGATGGTGCATATCCGTACCTTACGGAAAAAGCTCGGCGAAGATAAGAACAAATTTATTAAAACGGTGTGGGGGGTAGGCTATACGCTCCATGGGTAAGATATTATTCAGCTTTCGGACTCGTATGATTCTGCTGCTGATGGCCAGCATGCTGGTATCCGGCAGTATCACCTTTGCGATTTATAAAGTACTTCAGCACTATTACCGGTCAGAGGTTCTTTACGAGAATCCGCTGGCAAGAATCCGGTACTTTATGAGAGATATTGGCGATGTGAACTCCTTTTTGATCATCTTTATCCCACTAGCCATTTTGTTTTTTTTCTTGTTTACCAAGTCCTACGCTTCGTATTTCAAGAAAATTTCCAAAGGGATTCACCAGCTGGCGGCGGGGGACTTTACCCATGAGGTTCGGATTTCCTCCAAGGATGAATTCGGAGCCATTGGAACAGACATCAATCTGGCGATGAAAAAGCTCCAGGAAGCGGTAGAGAGAGGGGATTATGCGGAAAACAGCAAGGATCAGCTGGTTCTGAACCTGGCTCATGATCTCCGTACACCTCTTACCTCGGTTATCGGGTATCTGGATTTTATTCTGAAGGATAATGAAATGTCAGCGGAACAGGCCAGGCACTATACTACGATTGCTTATACCAAGTCGCAGCGCCTGCAAAAGCTGATCGATGAATTGTTTGAAATTACCCGGATGAACTACGGCCGGTTGAACCTCGATAAAAAGCCGTTTGATCTCAGCGAGCTGCTGATGCAGTTAAATGAAGAGTTTTACCCTGTTTTCGAGAAAAATGATGTAACAGCTAAATTGTCCGTGGATCGGGAGTTGAACATTTGCGGAGATGGTGAGCTGCTGGCTCGCGTGTTCGAGAATCTCCTAACGAACGCGATTCGCTATGGAAGTGACGGCGGGTTTATTGACATTCATGGTTTTGTAGATATGAAAGATGTAGTTGTACAGGTCATCAATTACGGAGATTGTATTGACCCGAAGGATCTGCCCCATATTTTTGATATGCTATATACCGGCGATCAAGCCCGAACGCATCCATCGGGAAGCACAGGTATTGGCCTGTTTATCACCAAAAACATTGTGGAGCAGCATGAAGGAACGGTAACCGTTCAAAGCAGCCCCATCCGTACGCTATTTGAAGTGAGATTGCCCTTGGATACGCAGACAGGTCCCGGATCAGTGAGCTCAGTCATTTCAGATTAACGTAAATTCTCATGGAGTTCTCATACAAAGCATGTATGGTTAGGAAAATGCTGAGATACATGAGGAGGATTAGCGAATGAATGATGTTAGTCTTAAAAAGGACAATCTGCTGCTGGGCAAGGTACCGCAAGTAACGATTTTTTTCTGGATTATTAAAATCATGGCTACCACGGTAGGGGAGACAGCTGCTGACTTTTTGAATTTCAACCTGAATTGGGGGTTATCGAGTACATCGCTATTAATGGCAGTACTGCTCTTGCTGGTGCTATTCTTCCAGATCAGGAGTGAAAAGTATATCCCGTCACTATATTGGCTGGCGGTTGTTCTGATCAGCGTGGTCGGCACATTGGTTACCGATAACCTGGTCGACAATCTGGGTATGGCGCTCTCAACAGCCACGATTATTTTCACGGTTGCTCTGTTAGCAACCTTTGCAGCCTGGTACGCAAGTGAAAAGACACTTTCCATTCACTCGATAAACACACGTAAACGTGAGCTTTTTTATTGGCTGACGATCCTGTTCACCTTTGCTTTAGGTACTGCTGCCGGGGATCTCATGGCAGAGGGTTTGAACCTGGGCTACGCGTTATCGGCCATTGTTTTTGCTGCTCTGATCGGAGCTGTTACCCTCGCCTTTTTCCGGTTTAAGCTACATGGGGTATTTGCCTTTTGGTTTGGATATGTTCTGACCCGGCCTTTCGGAGCTTCCATTGGCGATTACTTATCCCAGCCTCAAGACGAAGGTGGACTGGGACTCGGATCTACTGTGACGAGTATGGCATTCCTTATTATCATTCTGTGTCTGGTCATCTACCTGACGAAGTCCCGGGTGGACGAGCTGAAGATTCCTCAGAACCCTGATTTATGATACATTAATAGCAAGTTCGATAGATCGGGGTTGGAAGACGTTGTTGCATAAATTCGGATTTTCCCAGTATGAAAGCAAAGTCTATGAAGCACTTGCTGCTACAATGCAGCCTATGGACGCCACGATGATTGTGAAGCATTCCGGCGTGCCAAAAGCGAAAATTTACGAAGTCATTTCCCGCATGGTGGAGAAGGGGATGGTGATGGAGTCGATTTCGGAAAAGAAAAAGCTGTATACGGCTTTGGCTCTGCCGCTGGTTATCGAAAAGCTGACTGCAGAGTTCCAGTCCGATATCAAGGAGCTGGAGCAGCAAAAGCTGCAGAAAGAGATTGTGGATGACCGGGTATGGAGCCTGAAAGCGGATACCTCCATTGATTCGCAGATCAAGCAGATGATCCTTGACGCCAATAGCACGATCAGGTACTCGTCCTGGAAGGATGATTTTCACAAATATCTGCCCATTCTTGAGAAGAAGGAACGGGAAGGGATTTCCGTAGAAGCGCTGGCAGTCGGAGAAATCCGGAGTGGATTGAATCATTTGGTAATCATGGAACCGAATGAGGAACATGTTTCTCTGGAACGTTTCAGGCTGCTTATTGTTGATGATGCCGAGGTGATATTTGCCGGAGTAGAAAATAACGCATGGCAGGCCATTAAAACGAGATCGCAGCCGTTTGTGCGAGTGTTTACGGATTATTTCTATCATGATGTGCTTCTCAGCAAAATCACAACCAAATATAACGATGTCTTAATGAAGGACAAGGAGATTATGGCGCAGCTCCTGCAGCTGCGGTATTAAAATTAGGACGGATTGCTTGCGGATAGAGAATGCTCTGTCCGTTTTTTTGTGCCTGAAATTTCTGCTTGATGATAGGTTGGTTATAAGTTACTATTACGGTAGTAACCAAATTGATAACCAATGAATGAGTGACATCACAGAGAAGGGAGCACAATGAAGCATATGAATTTTAAAATTTACATTTTGGCGATTGCCTGTTTTGTGACAGGCATGGTGGAACTGATTGTAGGCGGCATTCTCGATTTGATCTCAAGAGATCTTCATATTTCTTTAAGCACAGCGGGTCAGCTTATTACGCTGTATTCTATTATTTTCGCTCTGTCGGGTCCGCTGCTCCTTACGGCAACTGCCCGGATGGAACGGAAAAGACTGTACCAATATGCATTGCTGGTATTCATTATCGGTAATGTGCTATCTTCGTTAAGTCCTAATTTTATGATCATGGTCATCGCACGGATTTTATCGGCAGCAAGCAGCGCGCTTATTACGGTGATGTCGATTACCATGGCTTCGCGGATGGCGGAAGAACAATATAAGGCCAGAGCGATCGGAGTGATCTTTATGGGCGTAAGCGGATCGCTCGTGCTCGGCGTTCCATTCGGGATGATGCTGGGGAATGCTTTCGGCTGGCGTGCTCCGTTCATCATGATTACGGCATTGTCGGTCCTATCGTTAATCGCGATTCAGATTTTCATACCCAAGACACAGCCGGAGGCAGCGATTCCGCTTCGCCAGCAGCTGGCCTCTTTGAAAAACGGGAAAATCATATTTGGACAGCTCATTTCGGTTCTAATGCTCACGGGTCATTTAACATTATATGCTTATTTGACACCTTTCCTGCAGGATACTTTGCATCTGGGAGCTTCGGCACTTAGCTTGTTTTATTTGATCTTCGGCATTGCTGCGGTCATGGGCGGCGGCCTTGGCGGCTGGGTTACAGATAAATTCGGAGCAGAGAAGAGCATTCTGGCAATCGTGAGTGTATTTGCCGTTGTCATGTTCCTCATGCCGCTGTCAACGGTTTCTGTTTATGTCTGCCTGATCGTCATGATCGTATGGAGCGCCTTGAGTTGGTCCATCTCTCCGTCTTTGCAGAGCTATCTGATTAAATCGGCGCCGGAGTCGGCTAATATCCAGCAAAGCCTGAACAGTTCAGCATCGCATATCGGCATTGCGCTGGGTTCCGCGATCGGCGGTATTGTCATTGAAAACTCATCTGTTTATTACAACGGTTGGGTCGGAGTTATTTTCGTGGTGTTAGCGCTGGGTTCTGCGTTGATGTCGATCAAATGGAAGGCACGCAGTAAAAAATCCGATGGTGCGGCAGCTCATACTTTACAGTAAATACGGGGAGGGATTGCTGTTACGAAAGTAACGGTGCTGTTATGAATGGAGCCTATCTTTTTGAATCAGCCAAATGCATGGCGTTGACGCTTCAGTTGATGCAGGGCAGTCCAGTGCAAGATCCGGCGGATGAACCGGACATTGACAATAATGCTGTGGTGAATGAATATAAGTCGGAAGCGAAATACAAACAAAATTTGGTGGACCCGAAGAATGCAGAAGCAGCCATCAGTCGGGACTCGCTGCTTGATTTCTATGGGAAATTAACACTTCTCCGGAAAGATGCGCTCATTAATGGAATGCTGGCTCACGGGGAATTTAAGCTCGCCGCGGCTGAGCATGCACAAGTTTTCGCTTATGAGCGAAGCCTGGATGGGAAACGTTTTTTGATTGTGTCCAATTGGAGCAAGGAATCTCTTGATTTTGACTTGAACCCTGACTTCTTGGATGGAGACTTGCGGGTGTCTGTATATCCGGAGATCATATTATCGAATAAAATGATGCTGCGGCCTTATGAAGCTTTTGCGATTTTACGATGATAACAACAGAATGATCCAATAAAAAAAGACTGCCAGGCTATGATGAGCCCGGCAGTCTTTTTTTAGATAAAGAACGTTCAGAAGAACATTATTGTTTATCGTATATTTATTTCTAGAAAAAGTTTATAAAGTATATTATAATGATAATAAGAATACTTAATTGAATGGAAATAGTAATAACATATATTTTTTGCAAATTCGGTTTGAAGAGAGGGGAGGGCCAGCCGATGCAGCAGCATGATGAACTTCATGTTATTCCATACGGAGGCATGGACGGACTTGGCAGGGAATTGCCGCGCAGTAATGAAACAGGTGCTCCGCGACCTGGACGTTATGTCGGGCTGTTTTATTTTTTGTGGCTCGGCCAGCACGGAATGGAAGGCCCTTTTGACAATACAGAGATCCTGCAAAAGTGGCCGGAAGCAGTAGATGATCCGGATCATCCGGCATGGGGTCCGGAGGAAGCATTCCATTTCTGGGGAGAACCGCTATATGGCTACTATCTGAATGATGATGCCTGGGTACTTCGCAAGCACATGCAGCTGCTAACCAGCGCAGGGATTGATTTTTTGGTGTTCGACACCACGAATGCCGAGGTTTATAAGCAGGTTTCTGATGTGTTATTCAGCATAATGGATGAAATAAGCAAGCAGGGCTTTCAGGTACCGAAGTTTGCTTTTTATACGAATACGGATTCCGGAGAAACGATTAAGAAGCTGTACGAGGACATTTATAAGCCTGGACGGTATCAGCATCTGTGGTTCCAATGGAATGGCAAGCCGTTAGTGATAGGAAATCCCGATGAGTGCGATACTCCATTACAAGAGTTTTTTACGTTCCGGTTGAACCAGTGGCCTAATGAAGAAGCCAAAGTCAACGGGTTTCCATGGATTGAGTTCGAACGGCCGCAGAGAGTGTTTCGTAATGCCGCGGGCGAGAAGGAGGTTATCAGTGTATCCACTGCACAGCATCCCAGCGTTGCGATGAGTGATACGCCCTTTTACCGATACGGCGGCAATTGGGGCAGAGGGTATCATCAAGATGCGGATGATGAAGACAGCAGTGGGCTGGATGCTATCTACCGGGGCATGAATGTGGCAGAACAATGGGAATTCGCCCTCGCGGAAGATCCGCAGATTATTTTCGTTACAGGCTGGAATGAGTGGATTGCGATGCGGCTAAAGGGAACGCCGGAACGTCCGGTTCTTTTCGTGGACCAAGCGACCTTGAATTTCAGCCGCGATATCGAGCCGATGTCTGGCGGCTATTCCGATCTTTATTACATGCAGATGATCGGGTACATCCGGAGGTTTAAAGGAATGCCGGATCTTCAGGGATGCAGCCATGCGATGAATGTTTCGATATGGAATAAGCCTGGATTCAGTGCATGGGAACATGTTGTTCAGCCTTACAGGGATTTCGTAGGGGATACGCTGCCTCGCAGCCATCCGGGGTATGGGAGACTTCATTATTCCCATGACACAGGCCGGAATGATTTTATCCGGTTCAAAGCGGCGCATACCAGGCAGAGTCTCTGCTTTTACGCACAGACGAGGGATCCGATCACGCCATATAACGGCCGCCACTGGATGATGCTCTTGCTCCGCCTGGATGGTCAATCGAATACCGGATGGGAAGGTTATCACTACATTGTTAACCGCTGCGTAAAGGATGCTTCCACAACCCTGCTTGAACGAAGTAGGGGAGGGTGGGCATGGGAGCTGGTTGCCGAGATACGTTATGAGGTTCATGAACATGAAATCCAGTTTGAGCTTCCACGCGCCGTACTAGGTCTCAATCACCCGGCGCCAGATTTACGCTTTGAGTTCAAATGGGTAGATCACATGCAGCATGAAGGGGATATCACTGACTTTTACCAATATGGGGATACTGCGCCAGAGGGTAGATTGAATTTTGTGTATTACAGCCAAACAGGCGGCTGATGATCCATCTACATGGAATGAATGACAGACAGGGAGGATAGAGGCATGGGAACAGAGCATTGGAGTGCCAAATGGATATGGGCGCCGGACACGGCTTCCGCTAACAATGTTTATGTGGAGGCGAGAACAACCTTTAAAATCAATCAGCCGGTTGAATCCGCGATGCTGCGCGTAAGCGCCAACCAATCCTATAAGCTATATATCAACGGCATGGAGGTTGGCAGGGGGCCAGCACCTGCAGATTTGAAATGGATGTCCTATGACACTTATGATGCAGCCAACTATTTACGTGACGGCGTGAATGTAATTGCGCTGGTCGCTCATAACTTCGGCAAAGATCCGATTGTAACCCATCAGCTGCAGGGTCCAGGCGGTCTGATCTGCCAGCTTGACCTTAGCGAGGCAGATGGCTCTCAAGGAATCGTGATCCGGAGCATTGCAAGCGGTTCAGACTGGAAATGCAGACGTTCCCCGCGTTGGAAGGAAGGCGTTAGCCGGCTTCACTTATGGGGTGGATACCGGGAAATGATTGATATGGCGGAGGATGACGGCTGGGAAGAGCCGGAATATGATGATTCGGCTTGGCCGTTTGCTGTTACGGTCTCCGAGGCGGAGCATCCGGATTCGGTCTGGCCCCGGTTACTTCCGCGTGAAATACCGTTTTTGCAGGAGACCTGGGTAAGCCCGGTGGCAGTTGTGGCTGCGGAGTCTTACTTTGGAGGCATATTATCGCCAGAAGGTCTGTTAGCTGAGAAACGGAAGGATGGGATAAAGGCCGTCGAGGTGGATGCGTCGGTACCGGGCTCGTACCCGCAAATCACATATGATTTCGGAAAAGAAATGGTGGGATATCCGGAGCTTGAAGTATACGCTGAGCAGGGTGGTGTCCTGCAGCTGTATTACGGCGAGTCGCTCGAGCTGGCTCTGACGGATACATTTCTGCTGCGAAAAGGCCGCAACAAGCTTACTCCTCTAGGAAGAAGAGCGTTCCGATTCATGAAGGCAGCAGTGATGGCAACCCCGGTTCCACTGCATATTGAACGGCTTGAGATTCGGTTTGTACATTATCCGTACAGCGGGGGCGGTGAATTCCGCTGCAGTGATGAGCGGCTTAACCGTATTTGGGAGACGGGAAGGTATACCACCATCGTCAACAGTCAAAATCATTTCGAAGATTGCCCGCATAGAGAAGCAGCGTTATGGGTTGCCGATTCCGTCATTATGGCGAAGGTGGTCTACCAAACCTTCAGCGATACGGCATTGATCCGCAAATCGCTGATGCAGGCAGCACGGATACAGAACACTGACGGCTCCATTGCAGGTACAGGTCCGCAGCGGAACTCGTTTCTGCTGCCTGATTTTTGCGCACATTGGCTCTTTGGGGTCTGGGAGTACTACTTATATACGCAAGATAAAGCCTTTTTACATGAAGTATGGCCTTATGTGGATAAGCTTGTCTCTTGGTTCAAAGCTCAGGAGGACGAATCCGGCCTGTTTGCGAATGCGAATCGGGACAGCTGGTGGTGTTTTATCGATTGGACAGATGATATTGAACGAAAGGACAGGGTGACAGCCGTATCCTGCTTCTATTATAAGTTCCTGACTACGGCGGCTCTGATGGCTGCGGAGCTGAATGAAGCTGAAACTGCGGCAGTTTTCGCGGAGCAAGCGGCAGCCCTGCGTCAATCCATCCGTCATCAGCTGCGTGTGCCGGGAACATTCGTTTTCGCGGATTGCATGACGGATGAGGGACTATCGACCAGCATAACTGCACAGACGAATTTCGCAGCCGCTTGGTCGGGAGTGATGGAAGACGGGGAGGCGGAGGCTTTTATCAGGGATTATTACCTTCAGGAACAGCTACCGCCGATCCGCGGCGCATTTTTTCAATTTATCGTACTTGAAACCTTGTTCAGCTATGGATTTGCGGAGCAAGCCATCACTAAGATACGAAGTTACTGGGGAGAGATGCTGGACCGGGGAGCGACGACCTGGTGGGAAACATTCGATCCGTCGCTTCCGTTTGTCACGACGCCTAGTCCGTACCTTGGTCACACGCCAACTTATTTGCAGGATTCCATTCCGGTAAGTCTCTCCCATGGATGGGGAGCATCGCCTACCTATCTGTTGAGCAGAGAACTGGTTGGCATTGATATGTCTGAGGTCGGCATAAGAGCCATCGCACTACATCCGACTATCGTTGATGGTATCGACTGGGCGGAAGCTACAGTGCCGAGTGTATATGGAGAAATTCATGCCCGATGGGAGAGAGCAGCGGATGGACGAATCCATTTCAAGGCTGTACTTCCTGCCGAAGTTACCTGGAGCACGCCGGACCTGGATCATATGGATGTGGTTCAAACGGAAGGCAAGATATGTATTTCAGGAGAAATACCGGTTCGCATCAACGGGAAAACAGATAAGATCGCCATCCGTTAAGGAAAGTACCTCTCATTGACCCCGTAGTCGTCACGACGGATACTTTAAGGCAGCTTAAGCCCCCATAGGGCATATGCTGCCTTTTTATTTTCAGAGAGAATACACCAACGAATAAACCTTGAAAGGTAATTACAGCGCCATTCTATTCTTTAGCCGAAGATTTCATGAAAAAACGGTTTAAACTTGCGGAAAACGGCACCTTAAAGTATACTTAACTCATTCTATAGGGAGTGATATTAGTATGGTAATGGAAAAATCGGATAAGACGCCGATGTATCAATATATTATGAATGATATTAAACGCAAGATTGAAAACGGGGAATTGAAGCCGCATGATCCTCTTCCGACACAAATTGATATGGCTAAAGAGTATAACACCAGCGAGATTACATCTCGTCGTGCTCTTTCCGATCTGGTACAAGAGGGCTATATATACCGGATAAGGGGAAAGGGAAGTTTCGTGAATGAGAATGTCGCGGCACCGGCTTCACAGGTGATCCGGACCATTTATTTTGCTCATAAAAATCAGGAGGTAAGCACCTTCAACCATCCGTTTTTCACGGATATGTTCAAGGGGATCCAGGAGGTATGCGAGGAGAACGGGATTGAATTCTACCTCTGGAATTTCGGGGAAAATTATGAGCTGCCGGATGACCCGCAGGCGGGAATTATTTTGCTGACAACCAATCATTCATTTGATATTTCGCATCTCACAGCGTGGCAGGAAGAGAAGCGGCGTATCGTGACCGTTCATTTCTATTATCCGCATCTGGGCATTCCGTATGTCATTGTTGACAATTTGACTGGCGGATATCTGGCTACACAGCATTTGATATCGCTGGGACATCGTAATATCGGGGTGATCCTTACAGGGAACTCGATCCTGGAATTGAATCAGGAATTCTCATTACGCCTGCAGGGTTACCGCCTGGCATTGGCTCAGCACCAGATTCCGTTCAATCAGGATCTGATTGCTGTGATTCAAGGCGAAGATGAGCGGGGAGACATGGGCTATCGTGGGTTCATGTCGCTGATGGCCTTGAAGGAGCCTCCTACAGCCGTATTTGCAACAAGTGACTTCAAGGCGATTGGAGCAATGAATGCTGCGAGGGATATGGGCATCCGGATCCCGGAAGATGTCAGCATTATGGGCTATGATGATGTGGAGATTAGTGAATTTACGTACCCTAGGCTTTCGACGGTAAACCAAAATACGCGGAAGCTGGGACAACGTGCGGCCGAGATTCTTTTATTCGAGCTTAAGGATCAAGAAAATGGTTCAGTCAGGGATGAAATCGTTCCGACCGTGATTCTGAGAGACACGACTGCGGCGCCCGCATCGCCGAAACCTTTCAAAAAGTAAATTGCATATTGGAATAAATGGAGCTCCCTGCGTTGCGGGGAGTTTTTTGATAAATTACAGGCTTTGAGGGAGCCTCCGTCGCCAAGTTTATACAATAAGTATACTCTAATGGCATGTTTACATATCAGGAATGGCTTAATTCAGGTCTAATATGGAAAAAAATGATTGCGTTGGGCTAAAGTATACCGTATACTTAATTATGAAAAGTATACAAAGAAAATATATTTTTACTTTAATTATGACAGGGTTCATCTTAGCGAAGACATGAATGCGCTTTATTCTCATTCTTTTATTTTATTCCAGAGGGGGATTCAGGTGAACAAAAGAAAAGGTATGACTGTTTTTGTCGGTGTCGTGATACTGGTGTCCATGCTCACTGCTTGCGGCAAGAGTGGGATTACGGATACCGCTTCGGTGGTAGACCCGGGGGCGAAGCCCGCTGAAACAAAAAATGAAGAGAAAACGGATGAACCGGCGGCTTCCAAGCTGAGCGGGAAAATTATCATTTCTCTTCCGAATGCATCGTCTACGGTGTGGAATGCGGTTGCGGATGCTTATATGAAGAAAAATCCTGATGTCACCGTCAAGGTCGACCACAAACCGGCTGACGGTTATACCGAATGGCTCACGGCACAATTTGCGGCAGGTCAACCGGATGTGGACCTTGTAGCGAACAACTCCGTAGCTGCGCTTCAAGCAAGCGGCAAGTTTATGGATTATCTTCCTTATTTCGATAAGAACAATCCATACACCAATAAAGCCTGGAAGGATTCGCTGGATCTTAAGGCCATGGGCACCAATATTGAAGCCATGGGCGCTGAGGATCATATTTGGACGTTGAATTTTGAGTCGGTTCAAATTGTATGGGCTTACAATAAGGAGATTTTCCAAAAAGTAGGCATTTCTGAAGTTCCCAAAACCTTTAATGAAATGATGGATGATTTTAAAAAGCTGAAGGAAGCAGGATATATGCCGCTTGCGCTCGGTGGAGATTCCCAGTCCATGTGGAGCGGTCAGGCCGGATGGCTGGTGCGGGTATACGCGGATCAATACCTGCGTGATTATGTGAATATCGTTCGTTCGCAGGATCAGGATTTCACATACCTGCCGGAGGTGGATGACAAATGGAAATATGATCTGTCAGATCCGTATAACGATGCCAACAGCAATGTAACCAAGGATCCGCTTCGCCAATGGAAGGCAGTCAAGGAAAAGGAAGGACCGTATAAAATTGAGGGCAACCCGCAATGGAAAGCATATGCGGATAATCTGAAGCAGCTGTTCCAATACACTCCTGAAGGATTTTTCGGCGTGAAGGAAGAACAGGCTTATAAATTATTCCTCACAGGAAAAGCAGCGACAATGCTCGGCACCCCGGCGTCATATTGGCAGCTGCCCAAAGATTTCGCTGATGGAACGAAGTCTGGTACCCAAGGCGGGGTTAAACCGTTTGAATACGGATTTTTCAATATGCCAACGATGGAAGGCGCCGAAGTCATGGCTCCTGCCCGTACTATTCAGATTCCAATCGGTTTCTACGGATTCGTATCCAAAGATGCAGAACAAAATGCGCTTGATGCAGACTTCATGATGTATTTGACAAGTCCGGAAGGATACAGGGTTTATGCTGAAGCCATCCAAAACAGCAAGGATGCTTCCTTGTCCGGCTCTCCGGCCCTGAAGGATATTACTCTTCCGGAAGAGATGACGAAAGCTTTTGCTGATTTCAAGCCAATCGGTAACACAGAGGGAATCGATATGCCGGGGAACATACTGGCCCGCGGTTTGTGGGATTATCAACCTTCCGTACAGGAGTGGGTAGGATCCGTACAAAAATTCTTTGCAGGCAAAATTACGACAGATGAGTATTTAAAACAGCTTCAAGCGAATATAGACAAAAACTTCGAGGCCGCACTTAAAGAGAAGAAATTCGAATTGAGTGATCTGGAACATCCGGACCGGCGTCCACCTGAGCGCAAATAAACAGAAGGCATTCCAGTTGGCGCAAGCGGATGTTTGCGCTGACTGGAATTCATTGCTTTATGACTTGGAAGCTTACGTAGGCAGGAAAGGATAGTGAGGCCGGATATGAGAAGAACCTTTAGAATGTTTTTAATGCTGACGATGATTCTTGGACTCCTTCCGCAGGCTGCATTGGCAAAAGACAAGTGGTCTATAGACGGTGCTGGTGATATCACCTCCATATCCATAGCACAAGATGGCAGCAGGCTCGCCATTGGTAGTCATGGAGCCAAGGCTAATGTGTACAGCAGCGATGGCGAACCCATCTTCGGTTTTGACGCCAAAAATGTTGTCACCGGGGTCCAGCTTATGAAAAATGGAGACTTGATTGTGTCATCGGATGATCGTCATCTCTACGCTTTTGATGCGAAAGGCACCAAGCTCTGGGACAAAAATATGAAATTGCAGATCAAGGGCATATCTGCTTCCCTGGACGGCTTAGTTACGGCTGTTTTTACCCAGCGCAGCGAAAATGTGGTTTTTATAGACCCGGCCACCGGAGATCCCAAGAACGAGGCGAATACTGGAGCAATCATTAAAACGATTAAGGTATCGCCAAATGGAAAATGGGTAGCTGCAGCATCATCAGATCATTACATTCATCTCATGAATGAGCAAGGCGAGGTTCTTCGGAAGTTCGGGGCCAGCGGCCAAATCATGTCGATTGCCGTATCCGATCAAGGAGAGACAGCGGTTGGCACGGAATCAAAAAGGGTCGAATGGTTTGATCAGGATGGCAAGAGACAGCATTCCATCTCAACAAGGGATTCGGCTACGCATGTATCTTACACGGCAGATGGAAAATATTTGGCGGTATCGGATTTATCCGGTTATTTCTATTTGCTGGACAATAAAGGAAAACAATTGTGGGAAACCAAAATCAATGGTCAAGGCAGAAACGTGGAGCTCGATACAGACGGCAGGATCCTGTATGCAGGTACAGGGGATGGACAGGTTCTGAAGTATGACGTAGGTGCAATCGTCAGTAAGGCCCAAAAACAGGGCAAAGTGAGGATGGGACTTTGGGCTGCAGCCAGTTTGGTTGTTATTGCCGCGATATGGCTCGGTCTGCGAATGATGAAGAAACGGAACCGGCTTGGAGTGTTCCTGGACATCTGGAAATCCAAATGGGTGTATCTCGGACTTGCTCCAACATTCATTTTGCTGCTTACCTTTTTGTATTTCCCCGCATTCTCGGGACTTTTTCATTCCTTATATAAATGGCAGCCTGGCACAAGAACGACGTTTATCGGTCTCGATAATTTCCGGCGTATGTTCCATGACCCATATGTCGTCCATGGAATCGGCAATTTGCTGATTCTGATTATTACCGGACTTGTGAAGACGATTATTCCTCCGCTCATTGTCGCGGAATTAATATATCACTTACGCAGCAAAAGGATGCAGTATGGATTCCGTACGGCATTTACGGCATCGATGGTTATTCCGGGAGTGGCGATGCTGCTGGTATGGCAGAACCTGTATGATCCCAACCTGGGCTTGTTTAATAATTTTCTGGAACTGATCGGTCTTGGATCATGGGCCCATGGCTGGCTTGGTGATCCGAAAACAGCGCTTTGGGCGCTCATTTTCATGGGCTTTCCGTTTGTCGGTATTTTACAGCTGCTGGTCTTCTATGCGGGACTTTTATCCATTCCGGTTGAGCTGGTCGAATCAGCCAAAATAGACGGTGCCGGTCTGCCGCGGATTATCCGCTCCATTCATTTGCCGCTTCTGGCCGGACAATTCAAGTTTCTGATTATTTTGGCACTGATCGGCATCGTACAGGACTTTAATGGAATTCTGATTGTCACCGGCGGTGGACCGATGGATTCAACATATGTACCTGCCTTGCAGATGTATTACGCAGCGACCAAATTCAACGATCTGGGTTATGCGTCAGCGCTTGGTGTTTCCATGTTTGTGGTCATCATGATCATCACAATCATCAACTTGAAATTTATCCGGACGGAAAATGATTGAGGAGGGGAAAACATGTATTCGAGCCCGGCAACTGATACTTTAGATGCAAGAAGCGAACCCAAACAAGGCAATAAATGGGGTCTAAAAGCGACGATTTCCCAAATCATCATTATCGTTCTGCTCGGATTGCTGGTATTCCTGACGCTGGTTCCCATTCTGTTTATGCTTTTCAGCTCTTTAAAAAGCAATTCGCAAATTATGGGCAACTTCTGGGGGATGCCTGCACCGATAAAATGGAGCAATTACAGTGAAGCCTTTTTAACCGTATGGCGTTTTATGCTGAATTCCGTAGGATATGCCGTCGCAGCCAGTATCCTCGTTATGATGCTCTCTGCTATTTCAGGATATATCTTTGCGAAAAAGACTTTTCCGGGAAAAGAGCTGCTGTTTCTGCTCATGCTTGGCATGATGATGGTTCCCGGAGTGCTTACCCTTATTCCCTCTTACGTTCTGTACGATAGTATGGGACTGACGAACACGCCATGGGTCATTATCATAGCAGGTGCCGCCGGAGGACAAATT
This sequence comes from Paenibacillus dokdonensis, assembly GCF_004916975.1. Classification (GTDB taxonomy): domain Bacteria; phylum Bacillota; class Bacilli; order Paenibacillales; family Paenibacillaceae; genus Paenibacillus_AQ; species Paenibacillus_AQ dokdonensis. The sequence goes on from NZ_STGQ01000001.1 coordinate 1,083,681, forward strand.
TTCGGAACATTTCTCTGCCGCAGTTATATGGCCGGTCTTCCCAGTGAGTTATTTGAAGCGGCGCGGATGGACGGGTCAACCGAAGTTGGCGTTTTTTTCAAGATTGTTATCCCGTTGTCGCTGCCGATTCTGGCCACTCTGTTCATCATGCAATCAGTGGGTGTATATAATGACTACATTTGGCCGCTTCTTACGATTCAGGACCGGGACCTGCAGGTGATAGCGGTAGGACTGACTTCCCTTACCAAACAGTTCGGCGTAGTGGATATGGGCATGCAGTTTTCTGCATACGCCATCTCCTCCGTACCCCTGCTTCTCATCTTCTCCTTTGGTATGAAATATTACATTCAGGGAATGACACAGGGCGCGCTCAAGATGTAAAGAGACGAATGAGGAGGAGGCAGTCATCATATGAATGATATTTTAACGAGAATTCCGAAGTGGATTTGGCATCAAGACCGTGAAAACATGCAGCAGTTTGAGCTTGTTAAGAGCTTCGTACTGGAAAAAGCGGTGGAGAATGCTGAATTTAATATGGCTCTGACGGGTGCGGTCGAAATCGAGCTGGACGGAAGGGTCATTGACGTGCTCGGGGAAAGTGCGGCGAATATATGTGCTTTTCAACGAATTGCAGCCTTTCCGGCTCGTCTTGACGCGGGGGAGCATACTCTTCGTCTTCGCATTCATTGCAAATCGGTCATGCCGGTCGTGCCGATCAATATTCATCTGAAAGGGCGGCTTGCCGGCTGTATTGCTTACTTGTCTGCAGAACCGTTTTGGCTCAGTACGGATGATTCTTGGTTTACCGGTGACGGACAGACGGCATCGTCCGTTTGCCTGCTCGGTGAGGAACCGTACGGGGATCTGGAAGGTGGGCCGGAATGGTTTGTTGCCGGGGGATTCGGAGATATACAAACTTCCCTTTTGCATGAGACATCCCTGTTGTCGGCACATCGTACAGAAGTAACTCTTCAGGATGGCAGGGTTCATATGAAAGGCAATGCTCGCGGAACGGTTCCCATTCCGGTACCGGAGCGGGCAGCCAAGTATATTTTCTACCATGTGCGCAAACAGACTGAATGGCGGGAAGCCAATCTTTTGCTGCAGCAGACGGAACTGTCCAATATGCCTTTTGTCGTGCTGGATTTGGGCAAGGAATACAATATGCGTTTTCGTCTTGAAAACCGGACTGGCAGCGGACTTGAGATGGTGTGGAATGGGGCAGAGTCCCTATATGAGCTGGAGAACTATGAGGGGCTGATGACGGAAACCTTTGCTCTGGCAGCAGGTGAAACGAAATTCACGCTGCCGCAGGGTGTCCGCTATGTACGCATGTATGTGCTGGCAGAGGAAGGCTCGCCTTTTGAGCTTATATGGCAGGCTGAAGAGGTATCCGTGCCGATGAAGCAAACCGGATATTTCCAAACCGATTCCGCGCGGCTCAAGCAAGTTTTTGATATTTCCCTGCATACCAACCAGGTCTGCCATCAGATCGGATTATGGGACGGGATTAAGCGCGACAGGCTGAACTGGACTTATGACTTTTATCTTGCTGGCAAGGCGGATTATGTATTATATGGGGATTTGTCTGTGCTCCGCCGATCGATGGAGGAACTGGGACGCGGAACACCCAAGGGCTATTGGATGAATGATCTTGCCTCTTATACGCTTTGGTGGCTGAATAATGTGTGGGAGTATTACCTGCACACCGGAGACCAGGCATTCGTATTATCCTTGAATGATGAAATCTTAAGGCATACCCGCCAAGTAGAGAGTCTCATTGATCCCGTGTCTCATGCGCTGTCAAACATCCAGTCCAACCTGATTGAATGGGTTCCAATGGAGCAAGGCGAGAGCGAACTCTGCATGCAGGCCTTGTTCCGGATGACGGGAAACAACCTGCGCAGGCTCAAAAGCTATATTCCGGAGCTATCATTGCCGGGTATATCCAAGTGGGGGCATCCGCAAATGGATGCGGCGGCCTTCCTGTCCGGAAAGCAGCTGATTACGAAGCTGCTGGGAATTATGGGTGGATATGTCGGAGAGCAGGAGGCTACGTCGTTTCTGGAGAATTACCAGCCTGAGGATCCTATCACGCCGTTGTCAGCCTATTGGCTTGCAGAGTGCTGTTCCCAGCTTGGCCTAACAGAAAAGGCATGGGCAGCCATATCGGCCGTATGGGGGAAAATGCTGGATGAAGATGCGACGGCCTGCTGGGAGAGTGTAACGCTTCAGCATGAAGGCGATTTTCATGATGCGCTGACAACGTATACGAATTATGACTCTTACCGGATCAGCCTTTGCCACAGCTGGGCCGGCACGCCGATCCACTGGATGATGTCGCGTGTGGTTGGCGTTCAGCCGGTCGAGCCCGGTTATCGCAGGATAAACTTTCGTCCTCAGCATTTGAACGGTATCGGTACTTGCAAGGCATCCTTACCAACGCCGTTTGGCCAGATTGAAGCAGGCTGGGAGCATAGCCGGGATTTTATCCGGCTGCCCGAGGGCATAACGCTGGCAGAGTGAGGCGCTCTAAACCATGTGAGGAATTGCAGCAGGACAATAATTCATGACAGGAGTCATCGACATGAACAATTATCTGGCCGTTGACATCGGCGCCTCCAGCGGGAGGGTAATCTGGGGGACCCTTCAGAAAGGCGTCCTTAGGCTGCAGGAGATTCATCGCTTCAACAATGGATTTATTGAAAAGGAAGGACATTTTTACTGGGATATTGAAAATCTTTTAAGACAAATCATTCAGGGATTGCAGCAGGCGAAAAGACACGGTGTCGAAGAATGCACACTCGGCATCGACACCTGGGCTGTGGACTATGTACTGGTCGACAGCAGCGGAGAGCGGATTGGAGAAGTGTACTCTTACCGGGACCCTCGAACGGATCGCGCTGCAAATCTTCTCCACCGGAAGATCTCCTTCCAGGAGCTGTATGCGAAGACAGGTATTCAGCAATTATCCTTTAATACGCTTTATCAGCTGTCGGTGCATGAGCAAGAGGAATTGAGGAAAGCTGAACAAATTATGCTTGTGCCCGATTATTTGCATTACCGGCTGACCGGTATCTCCAAGAGTGAGGTTACTAACGCTTCGACAACACAGATGCTGAATTTGCATACGCAAGACTATGACGTTGATCTGCTTGCACTGCTCGGACTTCAAAGAAATCAGTTCCCGGCGCTGGTTCAGCCCGGATTCCGCCTCGGGCCGATCCGGGAGGAGCTGGTTCAGGACTATCATCTTCCTCGATGTGAGCTAATATGTGCTGCCACCCATGATACAGCTTCGGCTGTGCTGGGAGTTCCGGCAAGGGGAGAATCCTGGGGATACCTGAGCAGCGGAACCTGGTCGCTTATCGGCGTGGAGCGGAAGCAGCCGCTCACCAGCCATTTGGCGATGGAGAGTAATTATACCAATGAATGGGGCGCTTTCGGTACATACCGGTTTCTGAAAAATGTGATGGGCATGTGGTTGATACAGCAGGTTCGCAAGGAAGTTGATAACGCTTACTCGTTTGCTGAACTTGCGGAATTGGCAACCGCTGCAGAACCTTTCCGCTCGCTTATTCCTTGCAATGACGACCGGTTTTTGAATCCGCCGAATATGACGGAGGCAATCCGAAGCTTCTGCGCCCAAACGGGGCAGCCGGTGCCGAATACGCCGGGAGAAATTGCCCGCTGCATTTTCGACAGCTTGGCTCTTTCCTATGACGCCTATGTTCATGAAATCGAAAAGATGACGGGAGAGAACCTTGAAGAGCTGCATATTGTCGGCGGCGGATCGAATAATGAGTTTTTATGCCAGCTAAGTGCCGATCTGCTTGGCATGGATATAGAAGCGGGGCCAACGGAATCAACCGTTCTCGGCAACCTCGCGATTCAGATGATCGCGGAAGGAGCGATCCGGGATATTCAGGAGGCGCGGGCTATCATCCGGCATTCTTTTGCCATTCGAACCTACAAGCCTCGGCCAATGGATCCGGAAGTGCTGTCAGAGCTGCGTGCAAAATTTCATTCGCTCCATTTCAATAGAATAAGCTGAAGAATTCAGTAGAGCGGAATTGAGTTCCATAAATCATATTGGAGGAGGAAGGTGTAACAGATGGATACGAACATTCAAAACAGCTATAACGAAGCTAAAAAGCTTTATGAAAAGCATGGCGTAGACGTAGAGGACGTACTTGAACGGCTTTCCCGCATCAAGATTTCACTGCATTGCTGGCAGGGGGATGATGTGAGGGGCTTTTTGAATAAAGGACAGGAGCTGAGCGGCGGCATTGCTGTTACAGGCAGCTATCCAGGCCGTGCAGGTACTCCTGACCAACTGAGACAGGATTTGGAGAAGGCATTCGAATTCATACCTGGACAGCATAAAGTCAACCTTCACGCGATTTATGCTGACACGGAGGAGCATATTGACCTGGATGAGCTTGAGCCCAGGCATTTTGTGAATTGGGTGAGCTGGGCGAAGGAAAAGGGATTTGGCCTGGATTTTAATCCAACCTGTTTTTCGCATGATAAAGCCAAGGATGGTTTTACGCTCAGCCATTCTAATCCTGAGATTCGGGAATTTTGGATTAAGCATTGTAAGGCTTCCCGCAAAATCGCGGAATCTTTTGGCAGGGAACTGGGGCAGCCGTGCGTAACGAATTTCTGGATTCCGGACGGTTACAAGGATACGCCGGTCGATCGTTTGTCTCCGCGCGTAAGGCTTATGGAGTCACTCGATGATATTTTCAGCGAGCCGATCAGCGAGGAATATAATATCGATGCCGTGGAGAGTAAGCTGTTTGGTATCGGTTCTGAAAGCTATGTTGTCGGCTCGCATGAATTTTATATGGGATATGCTCTGACGCGCGGTAAAACGGTATGCTTTGATTCGGGACATTTCCACCCGACAGAAACCATCTCCAATAAACTTTCCTCATGGCTGTTGTTCGGAGATCAATTGCTCCTGCATGTCAGCCGTCCGGTACGTTGGGACAGCGATCATGTGGTGACGATGGATGATGAGCTGCTGGATATTGCGCGGGAGCTGGTTCGCGGAGAACTGCTTGATAAGACACATATCGGTCTTGATTTCTTCGATGGAAGCATCAATCATGTTGCAGCCTGGGTCATTGGAACAAGAAACACCTTAAAGGCGCTGCTGCGGGCAATGCTTGAGCCTGTCGATAAACTGAAAGAGATTGAGCTCGAGGGGGATTTCACCTCCCGACTGGCACTCGTGGAAGAATTCAAGTCCTATCCATTCGGAGCGATATGGGATTATTACTGTGCCAAGGCGGATACGCCGGTAAGAGAAGATTGGCTGGCTGAGGTCAAGCATTACGAGCAGGAAGTACTCTTCAAGAGATAACATGATTTCTATTCATATATGAAAAGACCGCATTCTCTCCAAAGAGAACGCGGTCTTTTTTTCATGATAATATAAAATTGAACAATCAAGCTATCTTGCCATCCATCCGCCATCCACGCAAAGGACATGACCATTAACATAATCCGAAGCGGAGGAGGCCAAGAAGACGGCTGCGCCCTGCAGATCCTCCGGCGTTCCCCAGCGTCCGGCAGGGATACGTTCCGTAATAGAGGCCATGCGCTTCTCGTCAGCTTGAATTTGAGCTGTATTATCGGTAATCATGTAACCGGGAGCGATGCCGTTGACCTGAACGCCGCTGGCGGCCCATTCGTTGGCGAATGCTTTGGTCAGACCGGCTACACCATGCTTGCTGGCTGTATATCCCGGAACATTGATGCCACCTTGGTAAGATAGCATGGAGCAGATATTGATGATTTTCCCGCTGCCACGCTCAATCATATGCCTGCCGGCAATCTGCGAGAGCAAAAAGACGCTATTCAGATTCAAGTCTATGACATCGAACCAATCTTTTTCACTGTGGTCCTTGGCAGGCGTCCGCCGGATCGTACCCGCATTATTAACGAGAATATCAATCTGTCCTGTTAATGACAGGGCTTGCTCGAACACCTTCTGAAGTCCCGCTGCATCGCTTAGGTCTGCTTCAATCGCCTTGCCCTTACGTCCCAATGCCTCAGCTTGGGTCACAGCCTCCTGGGAAGAGCTGCGTGCAACGCAAACCACATCGGCTCCTGCTTCGGCCAGGCCGATGGCTATGCCTTGACCGAGTCCGCCGGAGGTTCCGGTAATCAGAGCCGTTTTACCTTTCAGATTAAACAGATTCATGTAATCATCCGCCCCTTATATACAATAGGGATCAATGTTCTCCGCTCAGTTCAACCGGAATATTGGCTTGACGGTACTCCGATAGAACCGCTTCCGGCAGCCCATTGTCCGTAATCAAATGATCCAGCTCATGCAGCTTCGCGAAGGTACGAAGTGCGGTCTGTCCAAATTTATGATGGTCGATCACCGCGATGATTTCCCGGGCGGTGTCGATAAGAGCACGCTTGAATGCAATGAGCTCACCGGTATAGATGGAAAGTCCATGCTCAAGATGTATACCCGTAGCCGATATGAACGCTTTTTGAATGTTCAGTTCCTTCACATACGCTACGGCTTCTGGACCGGTCAGACTATTGCGGACCCGGTAGCCACCAGGAACAACGAGATTGATTTTATCTTTTTTGGAAAGCTCGCTGATGATATATACGTCATTAGTGATGACCGTGAGCTGGTGGTTAGGCAAAAGCCTGGCGATTTCCAGCGTGGTGCTGCCGCCGTCAAGCGCGATGATATCGCTCGGGTGAATTCTTGTCAGGGCTGCTGCCGCAATGCTCCTTTTTATCTCCAAGTGTCTGGAGATCGGTTCTTTCGATGGCAAAATGCCAAATTGATCCGATTGGGCAAGCACGGCGCCGCCATGAATGCGGCGAATCAATCCCTGTTCCTCCAGCCGGGTCAGGTCTTCACGGATGGTTTTGCCCGTAACATTTAATGTATCGCTCAAATCCGTCACGGTGACCTCTTTGTTTGTCAGCAGTACTTCCATAATCTTCTCGTGCCGCAGTATCGGGTTCATAAACAAGCCTCATTTCAAATCAGGAAAATATAAATCACTATTCTATTCTCTATAATAATTCCTTCATATTAACGGGGTCCATATCGGAATAGATTTTGTTATCGCCGGCCATACCCCAGATAAATGTATAATTGCTCGTACCGACGCCGCTATGAATGGACCAGCTTGGAGAGATGACAGCCTGTTCGTTACGCATAACAATATGGCGTGTTTCGCTTGGTTCACCCATCAGATGAATGGCAACCGCATCCTCAGGCAGATCAAAATACATATAAGCTTCCATCCGGCGTGGATGTACATGGGCTGGCATCGTATTCCACATATTACCCGTTTTAAGCAGAGTCATACCCATGACAAGCTGTGAGCTCTGAATGCCATTTTGATGGATGAACCGATAGATGGTGCGGTCGTTGGAATTTTCGATTGCACCCAGATCCGCTGATTCGGCTTCGGCAAGGGTAGCTTTTTGAGTCGGATACGACTGGTGGGCCGTTGCGGAATTCAGATAGAATTTTGCAGGGCTTTCAGTGTCCAGACTTTTGAAGATAACCTCCCGGTTGCCCATGCCGACAAACAGGCATTCCTTGTGATCAAGCTCGTGTTCCTGGCCTTCCACGATGACGACACCTTTTCCGCCTACGTTAATGATACCGATTTCACGGCGCTCCAGAAAAAAGCTGACTCCGAGCTCTTTTAAATCCATATCCAGCTTGATCTCTTCCGCGATCGGAAAAGCTCCACCAATGATGAGTCGGTCTTCGTGAGTCAGCACGAGCTCCAGATGATTCGGGATAAAGAGCTTAGGGATATGAAATTCTTCGCGCAGGCGCGCAGTATCAAACTGTTTTACTTCCCGTGGATGTGAGGCATATCTTCTTTCCAAGACAAACACTCCCTTTAGGTTCATTTATGTTCAATACGTTCATATAGGTTCACATTATATCTTTTTTAAGCTTTTAGCAACCTCTTTCTGATCTGAAAATATTCGTAGAAGTGACCCGTTCCAAACCGCTAAAGGCCGAAGTTGGATCTTTTTGTATATAAAAAACAGAAGTGCTTATCTTATTGATAAGCCTGTTTAGCATGGATATTAAAAATTTTATGTATTTCATTGTCCTTGGTGGATGTACAAATGAATTAAAAGATGCTACATTGAAGATAAATAATCTCTTGTATGGTAAGGGTTTTTAATATTATTAATGTCCTCCACTTAAGGACACTTGTATATTTGGGAGGGATTCGCCATGTCTAGTCATTCACTCGATCAGTTTTTAACAGAGAATATCGAGGATTTAAAGAGCAAGGGCTTATACAACGTCATTGATCCCCTGCAGGGACCGAACGGACCAACCATTCTTATTGAAGGAAAAAACCTAATTAATTTGTCTTCCAACAATTATTTAGGATTAGCTACGGATGAACGGCTGGTCGAAGCTTCTGTCCAGGCGACGAAAAAATACGGCGCAGGCGCCGGTGCTGTGAGAACGATTAACGGAACGCTGGATCTGCATCTGGAATTGGAACGGAAGCTGGCTGAATTCAAACACACCGAGGCCGTAATTACCTACCAATCGGGATTCAACTGTAACATGGCTGCCATTTCCGCGGTTATGGACAAAAATGACGCCATTTTATCCGATGAGCTGAATCATGCTTCCATCATCGACGGATGCCGCTTGTCCAGAGCCAAAACCATCCGTTTCAAGCATTCGGATATGGAGGATCTAAAAGCGCAGGCCAAAGCCGCCAAAGAATCAGGTCTGTACAATAAAATCATGGTCATTACCGACGGCGTGTTCTCCATGGATGGCGATATCGCGAAGCTGCCGGAAATCGTGGAGATTGCAGAAGAGTTTGATCTTATTACTTATGTGGATGATGCACATGGATCAGGTGTTCTCGGTGGTGGAGCCGGAACGGTGAAGCATTTTGGATTGTCCGACCGGATTGACTTCCAAATTGGTACGCTTTCCAAAGCCATCGGCGTTGTTGGCGGATATGTGGCTGGCACGAAGAAGCTTATTGAATGGTTGAAGCTTAGAAGCCGTCCGTTCCTGTTCTCGACGGCAATGCCGCCAGCCTCGGTGGCTGCATGTATCGCTTCGGTGGATATTTTGATGAATGACAAGACTTTGATCAAGAAGCTTTGGGAAAACGGAGATTTCCTGAAGAGCGAGCTGAAAAAGCTTGGATTTAACGTCGGCCACAGTGAAACGCCAATTACCCCTTGCATTATCGGGGATGAAGTGAAGACACAGGAATTCAGCAAACGTTTGTATGAAGAAGGCGTATATGCCAAAGCGATCGTATTCCCAACGGTCCCTAAAGGAACCGGGCGGATTCGTAATATGCCTACGGCTGCCCACAGCAAAGAAATGCTTGAGCAGGTTGTTTCTACTTACGAAAAGGTAGGCAAGGAATTGTCAATTATCTAAAGCCGCCTGCCGGGGGAAGCCAAATGGGGAGGAATAACGATGAAAAGAATTTTGGTGACGGGTGCATTAGGCCAGATTGGATCGGAACTGGTCGCCAAACTGAGACAAACGTATGGTGCTGACCAAGTCATTGCCACTGACGTGAGAATGTCGGGGCATGAAATTACAAGATCAGGCCCTTTTGAAACATTGGATGTGACCAATGATAAGGCCATGTTTGAGATTGCCAAACGGCATCAGGTGGACACCGTCATCCACTTGGCGGCACTTCTGTCCGCAACAGCCGAAGAGAAGCCGCTTTTGGCTTGGAATCTGAATATGGGCGGTCTGGTCAATGCGCTTGAAGTGTCGAGAGAACTGGGCTGCCAGTTCTTTACGCCAAGCTCTATCGGCGCATTTGGGCCATCCACGCCAAAAGACAATACGCCGCAGGACACGATTCAGCGTCCGACCACGATGTATGGTGTGAATAAAGTGTCCGGTGAGCTTCTATGCGACTATTATTTTCATAAATATGGCCTGGATACCAGAGGTATCCGTTTTCCGGGCCTCATCTCCTATGTGACTCCACCCGGAGGAGGTACGACGGATTATGCTGTCGAGATATATTACGCAGCAGTCAGCAAGGGCCGTTATGCTTCGTTTATTGATAAGGGCACCTATATGGATATGATGTATATGCCGGATGCATTGGATGGAATCGTTCAGCTGATGGAGGCAGACGCGTCCAAGCTCACACACCGGAATGCGTTTAACGTGACCGCGATGAGCGTAGATCCGGAAGCGATCGCTGCTTCCATACGCACAAACATGCCGTCCTTCGTCCTGGAATACCAGGTGGATCCGAAGAGACAGGCTATTGCCGAAAGCTGGCCGAATTTCATTGATGCCTCTGCCGCAGCTTCGGAATGGGGCTTTAAGGCAAAATATGATTTGGATGCAATGACATCGGATATGCTGAGCCAGCTGAGTTCCAAGGAAGTACTTGCTAAGAAGGCTTAAAGGAAGACGGGAATATTATATCTGCAATATGAGTTTTATTATAGGCTGTCTGCGTTATCCGAAATTGGATAACGCAGACAGCCTATTTTTAATGATTACATCCTTTTCATCTCATCAAAGATTGGCTGAGCAGTGATGTTTTCTCGCACCCGATATCTGGTCATGCATACAGAGGGTGAACTATAATGAAGAATGTACCCAAGCATGCTTGGGTACTAATTTTCCGGGAGACAGGAGATGCAAATCCATGATTCAATTTCCGAAGCCAGATGTGGAGCAATTTTTCCAGACGTATATCATTCGATCCTTTGGCGTAAGCAGCGACGAGTCGCGGCTTGTATTCAGCACTACGCTCAGTGGCAAATTCAATTTATGGGCTATGGATTTGAAAGGGGAAACTTCCTATCCGTTCCCGATTACGTACAACGACCAGATGTGCAGTTTTATCAAGCTGGATCCTCAGGGCAGACAGATCCTAACGGCATTTGACCGTGATGGAAATGAAAATTACCAGCTGAACGCACTGAGATGGAATGGCGGCGAGCCGATGCCGCTGTTTGAAGGCGCTTCACCGGATGATAAGCATGAATTCGTGCATTTATCCGAAGATGGAAAACGGATCTACTATATGACTTCCAAAGACAATCCTAATTTCCTGAATTCCCGTGTATACCATTTGGAGTCGAAGGAAGACCAGCTGCTTGTGGAGGGGAAGGATACAACAACAGAAATGAGCGCTGTCAGCCCGGATGAGAAGACGATAGCCATTACCAAAATGTATGCCAATACCTACTATGTGAGTTATATTATCCGCGAAGGCGGGGAAGAGGTATGCCTTACACCATCACCGGAGCAGGTCCATACTTCTGGAAATGTACAGTTCCTGGATAATGAGAATGTCATTTTCACAACGGATTTTGATTCGGAATTTACATATATGGCACACTACAATATCAAAGATGGAACCTTTAAAAGGCTCTGCGAGATTGAAAGGGAAACGGTAAATTTACTTCGTCTGCATAAGGAATCGGGCACCGTGTATATCGTGACGGAAAAGGGCGTTGAAGACCATTTGTATGCCTACGCACTTGACAGCGGCGAGCTGACATCCATACCGCTTCCTTCCGATATTCTCGATCAGCTTGTGGTGACCCGTTCCGGTCATCTGTATATTTTGGGACGCGGAGCGGTTAAGCCGTCTAATATTTACCGTTATGATGGCAGCAGCTGGACTATGCTGACCCAAAACGTTATGACCGGCTTAACGGAGGATGATCTGGTTGCCCCAGATGTCGTAACCTACAATTCATTTGACGGAATGGAGATTGAAGCGCTCCTCTTCCGTGCCAAAGAGCATACGGCTAACGGCTATACGGTATTCTGGCCGCATGGTGGCCCACAGGCTGCGGAGCGTAAACAGTTTCGCGCGATGTTCCAGTACATTATTGCACAGGGCTACAATATTTTCTGTCCGAATTTCCGCGGCAGTACCGGCTATGGCAGCTCCTTCGTGAAGCTGGTGGAACAGGACTGGGGAGAAGGACCACGCAAGGACTGTCTGGCCGGGATGGAATGGTTGTTTGAGCAGGGCATATCCAGCCGCGACCGGCTATTCGTTCTTGGAGGAAGCTATGGAGGATACATGACGCTGCTGCTTGCCGGACGGAATCCGGAATACTTCAAGGCTGCAATCGACATTTTTGGAGTGAGCAATCTGTTCACATTCTACAATTCGGTTCCGGATCACTGGAAGCCAATCATGGAGCAGTGGCTTGGCGATCCGGAGCGCGACCGCGAGCGGTTCATCAAGGATACTCCGATTACGTATCTCGACAATATGGTAAATCCGATGCTGATTATTCAAGGCGCCAATGATCCACGGGTTGTCAAAGCTGAGTCTGATCAGATTGTCGAAGCGCTTCAGGCCCAAGGCCGCGATGTGGAATATATCGTATTTGATGATGAAGGTCATGGTATTACGAAGAAGGCCAACGAAAAGGTTGCTTACGCGCGTATGGTAGAGTTTCTGAACCGCTGCCAATAGGGGAATGTTTATATCCAATTCGAAGGGGCTCCCAATCAGGGAGTCCTTTTTATATAGGGCAATCGAAACTAGACTGGACAATAACTTGCTGCCTAGTTATAATACTTTTTATTATACTTTTAATAATGCATATAAAAAGTAAGAAGGTGATTAAAATCAGTCAGATAACCAACAATTCCATTCGGGTGAAGAAAATTAACCAAGAGCTCATCAAACAAGCTTTGAGATCCATGAAACAAGGAACAAAATCCATGATTTCAAAAGAAACGGGATTAAGCATTGCTACCTGTGGAAATATTCTTAACGAACTTCTTGAGACAGGTGAAGTCATAGAAACCGAATTGGAGGCACCTAATGGAGGCCGTCCGGCTAGGCGATTTATTTACAACGCGAATTTCTCCTACATAGCATGCGTCTATGTCAAAGCAGAGGGAGGTATTCATTCCTTAATTTATGCGGTTGCTAATTCCGTTGGAATCCCCGTGGACAATGGATGTATCGAGGCGGAGCTTATTGACGCTGCTGCCATTGACCATTTGATCGGAACACTCATTGAAAAGCATAACCACATCAAAGCCATAGGTATCGGAATTCCCGGGCTTGTCCACCAGGGCGTTATTAACGTGTGTGATATCAAGGAGTTAATTCATGTTCCCCTGGAAGCTCAGTTGAAAGAGAAATACGAGATTGAAGTCATCGTTGAAAATGATATGAATTTGACCGTGTACGGATTTTATAAAAAACAGGATTATGAGGTGGATAAGACCATTGTAGTGGTTACTTTCACCAAGGATAACTTTCCAGGTTCCGGTATTATGATAGACGGCCACATTCACAGAGGGAATACCAAATTTGCCGGAGAAATTTCATTTTTACCCTTCGGCATTTCCCGTGACGAACAATTTATGCAGCTTAATCATCATGATACTTTTATTCCATTGGCAGCACATACCATTACGTCTTTAGTTTCAGTTATTAATCCGGAGACGATCGCGTTGACCGGATCTCAGGTTGAAGAAGAGGATGTGGAGCATATATACAAAAAATGTCTGGATGTGATACCGGAGGAACATATGCCTCAGCTTATTGTATTGGATCATCCGGATGATGATTATATGACCGGTTTGATTGCAGTCACACTCGAAAGCTTAACCTATAATTTACAGCTTGTAGAGAAGCGGTGGTAAGGACATTTAGATGACAAGTGAACATTTACGAGACCCAAAAGTCGTCCGGAATATTCTATTCATGTTATTTGGTTTACCGGGTGTCGCATTTGCATCCTGGGTATCGAGAACCCCCATGGTTCGGGATAACCTCGGCGCATCCACCGCGGAAATGGGTATTATTATTTTTGGACTTGCGGCTGGTTCTATATTGGGGCTGCTCAGCACAAGCCACATCATTGCACGTACAGGTGCGAGATTCGTCATACTGGGCAGCACGCTGTTGATATTAGTTGGTTTTGTCATTGTGAGTATTGGGGCAGCGATCTCATCAGGTACCGTCGTATTTGGCGGGCTGGCCATCTTTGGCTGCGGCTATGGAGCAGCGGAAGTCGCCTTGAATGTGGAAGGAGCTGCTGTTGAAAGACGATTGAATAAAACGTTGCTGCCTGCCTTTCACGGATCATTCAGCGCAGGTACGTTTGCCGGTGCGGCTATTGGATCGGGAGCAGCTGCAGCCAACATCCCTATAGCCGTACATTTTGGAGCTTTAGCTGTCCTCATTGCAGCTGCAACGGTTTACTTCTATCGTTTGCTCCCCAAGGATACAGGTAAAGAAATCGTAGACGACTCGGCTGGTTCCAAATCATTAATATTGCAGCAGCTTGCCGTATGGAAAGAACGGCGTGTTTTATTCCTTGGTATCATTGTACTTGGCATGGCATTTGCAGAAGGATCCGCGAATGATTGGCTGCCTCTGACCATGGTTGATGGTTATCATGTCGATTCATTAACAGGATCATATATCTATGGCTTGTTTGTTGGAGCAATGACCATTGGACGGTTCACAGGCGGATATATACTGGACAAATTCGGCAGGGTTCCTGTCCTGAGAGGGAGCGCGATCCTGGGTGGGATAGGGATACTTCTGGTTATTTATGGACAGCATTATATCGTTGCTACGATGGGTGTCTTGTTATGGGGGCTCGGAGCTTCTCTTGGATTTCCGGTGGGATTGTCTGCTGCCGGGGATGAGCCGCGTGGGGCCGCAGCCAGGGTTGGCGCTGTGGCAACGGCCGGATATTTGGCTTTTCTGGTGGGTCCTCCGGGATTAGGTTTATTAGGAGAACATGTCGGACTTTTAAAAGCCATGATTGCCGTACTCATCGGCGTTGTCATCGCAGGCTGTCTATCCTATATTGCTAAGCCGATGAAGTCCAAAGGAACAAAAGGATAGAATGAAGCTAATTTATTTCAAATACATTTGGTGAACGTACACCTAAAGATTGAACGAGGAGAGGAATATGATCATGCCTACAATATCGGAAAAAGAAAAAATGATAAATGGGGAGCTTTATGTGGCTTCTGATCCCGAGCTAACTGCAGAACGGGAAAACGCAAGGAAATTGATGCGGATGTATAATCAGACCACCGAAACTGAGAATGAACTGCGGACGGAGCTTCTAAAAAAACTGTTTGGTTCTACGGGTGAAAATGTATTCATGGAACCTAATATTCGCTGCGATTATGGCTATAACATCCATGTCGGGGAAAATTTCTATGCCAATTTTGATTGTACGATTCTGGATGTTTGTGAAGTCCGGATTGGAGATAACTGCTTCATTGCTCCGGGCGTACACATATACACGGCAACTCATCCAATCAATCCTTTCGAACGCATTGCCGGCCCGGAATACGGAAAGCCTGTAACGATCGGCAACAATGTATGGATTGGTGGAAGAAGCGTTATTAACCCTGGAGTTACGATAGGTGACAACGTAGTTATCGCATCTGGAGCCGTAGTGACAAAGGATGTTCCATCCAATACAATCGTGGGCGGTAATCCAGCGAGACTAATCAGACAAATTGAACTTTAAAACATACGAAGATGCTGCTTGGGGCTGTTGAGATGGATCTCGACAGCTTTTTTTATAGTCTATCATTTCGAGTCGGATGTTCAATTTGGTATATTAGTTTGCATAATCAAACTTTGATTTGGTATAATCAATTCGTGTATGTGAATAAAGGGACAGACTGGAAGTGAGTATAATGCAGTCAAACCAAAAACCATTGTATGTAGTCATCATGGAAGATTTGAAAGAAAAGATACTATCCGGTGAATATAAAGAAGAACAGCAGCTTCCAACCGAAGTGGAGCTTGCAGAGCAGTCCGGCGTCAGCCGCATTACTTCCAAAAGAGCCTTGATTGAGCTTGAACGGGAAGGGTTGATATACCGTAAGCGGGGCAGCGGGAGTTATGTTAAAAAACAGGAGCAAAGAGGCGGCCCGGGCGAAATGGGCGCGAGCACGTCCACCCCGATTATTTCAATGATTCTGCCTTATATGGCTACAAGCGAACTGGATTTCATCAAGGGAGCCACCGATTATCTGGATACCAAAGGATATTATTTGAGTATCCATAACAGCAACTGGAGCAAGGAGAGGGAGCGTGAGTTTCTGCTTCGCATTCCAAAAAACGGCTCGAACGGGATCATTCTCTATCCCATTAGTACGATCAGTAACATTGATGTGCTAAACGTGCTCTACTGGAATGATTATCCACTCGTCATGATTGATCAGTACGTGGAAAGCCTTCCGGTAACAAGCGTGGTATCCGACAATTTCAACGGCGGTTATATGATTGCCAAGCAGCTGATTGAGCTAGGGCATGAACGGATCGCTTTTATATCCAGCATCGCTATTGAGTTCCGGAGCTCGGTACGCGACCGGTATCAGGGATACTGCAAAGCGCTGCGGGATCACGGGCTTCCCGTCGACCCGGAGCTCACCATTGTTGATTTTTACCTTGAAGCTGACATGGACACGAGCAATATGTTTTATAAAAACATGATCAGCAGGATTATGGAACTCGGAGTGACGGCGATCCAGGCCGAGCATGATCATCTTGCTGTTGATCTACTGCGCAGCGCGCTGGAAATGGGAATTCAGGTACCGGGACAGCTGTCGATTGCAGGATTCGACGATCACATGATATCCAGCCTTGTTGAAGTCCCATTGACCACGATTGCCCAGGACTACAGTGAAATCGGTCGTAAGGCGGCCGAACTGATTGTCAGCCAGATTGAGGAGCGCGACAAAAGTCCCGAGCGTGCCCTGGTACCGGTCCGGCTCGTTGAAAGAGCGTCAACATCAGCATTATCCGATGAATATACCGCCCAGGAACAAATTTAAAATCTCAAGACTTATTAAGACTGGCCCAAGAAGGGGCCGGTCTTTTTGCTTTGTTTTTACGCATATGTCCATCTCGTTTGCTTACAGTCTGGGTCTCAAGTAAGTCTCCATGTTAGATATAATTAATAGATCATCATAAAATAATAAGATATATTCACTATTTACAAAATATAGGCGCCAGATTATAATAACTCGTGTAAGCGGTATATAAGATATATCTAATATGATATATGAAGCGGCAGATCCTGATTGTTGTCCTCAGGATGCAAGGCATATCGCTTATTGTTAAAAAGATATTATGTAAACGCATTCTTTTCTGCGAAATTCAGCAAATGAGGGGTGATCGGTTTTATTGCTTTAGGTTTCATTGGTCTTTTCTGTATTCAGGTTCAACAATTCTAATCCGAAACGGAAAATGGGGGATGAACGCGTGAAGAAGATGAAGGTACTCTCCATGCTGCTCGTAGTCATGATTTTTGTTTTCACCATTGCAGGCTGCGCGGGCGGCGGCACCAAAGAAGGCAGTTCCAATGAAAGCAATAAAGCCACGCAGCAAGAGCCTGCGAAAGAGGCAGAGAAGGAGCCTGAGAAAGAGCAGGCGGCTGCGCCGGAAGAGAAAAAGACTGATTTGGGCGGAGACACGATCAAGATTGGCGTCTGGTATGATGATGCCGATCCGAGACTGGTCAAGGAAAAAGGTCCTGCCGAAGAAGAGCAGATCAAGCTGATTGAAGAAGTCGAAAAGAAATACAACTGCAAAATCGAATTTGTGAAATTCGGCGATTACGGCAAATACGTAGAAAACTTCACCACGACATCCCTCTCCGGCACACCATTTGCCGATATTGTTCTCCTCGAGCTGTTCTGGGCCTTCCCGACACTCGCCAACAAAGATTTTATACAGCCAGTAGACGACAAACTTGATTTGAATGATCCAAAATACATCAGCTGGATGAAAAAGGGCGGCAGCTTTAAAGGCAAGCAATACGGCATGACCGACTCTTCCCCTTCACCATACGGTATTTTTTACAACAAAACGCTCGTGAAGAAGCTGGGTCTCGAAGATCCGTATGAACTCCAGCAAAAAGGCGAATGGACTTGGGATAAATTCCGCGATTTCGCCAAAAAGGCAACCAAAGACACCAACGGCGACGGTAAAACAGATATTTATGGTATTGCTGGCGCTTACGGTAAAATCAATTCTTTCACGGAGCAGTTGATCTACTCCAATAAAGGCACGGTTGACAAGGATGCCGAAGGCAACATCAAATTCTCACTCAACAGTGAAAATTCGATGGAGGCACTGCAGTTCGTTTCCGATCTGTACAACAAAGACAAATCCATCATGCAGCCGATTCCGGATGATGCGAACAAGGAATTTGTGGCGGGCAAAGGTGTCATGTACGGCGGCTTCAGCTGGGAGCTCGGCGGACTGCTCGACAATATGAAAAACCAGGAAATCGGGTATGTATTCTTCCCGAAAGGTCCGAAATCGGATAAATACGTCTCCTATACGCCTTTTGGCAACATGTTCATGGTAGCCAAGTATTCGAAGCATGCGGATGTAGCGGCAAAGATTATGGATGAGATCAGCCTGCATGATGTCGGCAGAAATTTGTCACAGCAATCTTGGGAAAGCTCCTATCCGAACAAGGAATCCCTGGATACTCGCAAGCAAATGTCTGAAAGTATTGACTACATTTCCTACTATGCGATCCCTGATGGCGGGAAAATGTTTGAAGGTGTCGTTAAGGATATTACAACCGGCAAAATCTCACCTTCCACCGCCGTGGATAAGGTTAAGCCACAGTTCGAAGCCAACATTAATAAATTGCTTCAGGACAGCAAATAACCGACCGGCAGTATAGTAACTCTTACGCGTACCCCTGTTCCTTTTGAGCAAAGGGATAGGGGTACTGCTAAGAGAAAAGGGGGAGCCCATGCACAGACCGATAATCAAGGCAGCGTCCATACTGCTTCTGGTGTCACTCGCCGCAGGTATTCTTACAGCTGCGCAGGGACCATCTTCCCGCGAGGCTTCAGCCTCGGCCGTGCAAACGCCGGAAAAACTGGACCTCAGCGGTATCAAAAAATCATTGAAAACTGGTGGATACGAAGCGTATCTGTCCAAACATGACGGGGCCGCCACTCCTTCCAAAGATGTTGTGATCGAAGGTGATCACTACAGCCAAGCTGAAGGCATGAACGTGTCCGTGCTGCAAAACTATGAGGGCATGCAGGGCCAATCCATTCTCACACAGGATGCCGGCAGCGTGACATGGGATTTTGATATCAAGCAAGCAGGGCTGTATAACATACGACTTAATATATATACCGAACCGGGCAAGGATTCCGATATCGAGCGTGAGATCGCCATTGACGGCGCCATTCCTTTTACAGAAGCCAAAAGCCTGGTGTTCAACCGGGTATGGAAAAATGAAAAGGGATCCTTTGATCAGGATGAACGTGGCAATGATCTGACACCCAACCAGGTCGAGGAGCATTTGTGGCAGGAGATTGCCTTGAAAGACAGTACCGGGGCTTACGAAGATCCGTTTCAATTTTATTTTTCCGCAGGCAAGCACAGCCTGTCACTGACTTCGGTCAAAGAGCCGCTAGTCATCCGGCAGATTAAGCTGTCGGCACCGGATGTTATACCCTCATACAGCGAAATGGCTGCCCAATATTCACAAGAAGGGCTGAAGTCGGTTTCGGATGTATCCATTAAAGTGCAGGCAGAGCAGGCTCTGTATAAATCTTCACCAAGTCTTCTTCCCTACAACGACCGGTCCAATCCGGCTGTGGAACCTTATCATGTATCCAAGCTGCGCAATAACGCCATGGGCGGTTATGCCTGGAGGCTTCCGGGACAGTGGATGGAATGGGAAGTCGATGTGCCGCAGGATGGTTTATACCAGATTGCAATTAAAAATCGGCAAAACTATCTTCGGGGCCTATCCGTGCTTCGTTCGATTTACATAGACGGGGAATTGCCATTTAAGGAAATGCAGACCGTCACGTTTCCATACAGCAGCGCGTGGCAGATGAAAACGATTGGACCTGGCGGAAGCGAGCCCTATCTTTTTCATCTGACCCAAGGCAAGCATCGGATCCGGATGGAGGTTACGCTCGGGGATATCTCCCCAATCCTGCGTTCCGTGGAATCCAGCATTCTGGACTTGAATGCAATGTACCGCAAGATCATCAGCTACACCGGTACGGTTCCGGATACGTTCCGTGACTACAATCTGGAGCAGCGGATTCCGGAGATGACGAAGGTGTTCCGGGAGTCCAGCGAACAGCTGTACAGTATTTCCAAAGCGATTGAAGGTCCTTCCGGACAAAGCGATGAGCGAACGTCCATCATTAATACGGTTGCTTATCAGTTGAAGGATATGGCGGATAATCCGGAATCTGTGCCGTCACGTGTGGAAGCCTTCAAAACTAATGTAGGTGCGCTGAGCTCGTGGATGCTGACGGTGAACGAGCAGCCTCTCTCGCTCGATTACTTAATTGTAAGCTCACCGGGCAGTAAGCTGCCGCAGCCAGAGGCCGGTGCATGGACGAAGCTGGTATCCGGTACGGAATCTTTTTTCGCTTCCTTCTACGAAAACTATGACGATTTTTCTAGTGAGAATGACAGCAAGAATAGCATTTCCGTGTGGGTCACCTCCGCGCGTGACCAGGCACAAGTCATTAAAAGGCTGATCGATGATCAATTTACATCCAAAACAGGGATACATGTGAATCTGAAGCTGGTGGCGTCGGATGTCATTCTTCCTTCTACTGTAGCAGGCAAGGGACCTGATGTGGCCCTGCAGATCGGGAACGATCTCCCTGTGAATTACGCCAGCCGCAGCGCGCTGCAGGATCTATCGTCTTTTCCGGATTTTAATACGGTGAAAGAACAATTTAATGCAAGCGCCCTTGTTCCTTATGAATACGGCGGATCCTATTACGCGCTGCCGGAGCAGCAGACCTTCCCGATGCTCTTTTACCGGAAGGACATCCTGGAAGATGAGCTGCATCTGAAAGTGCCGCAAAGCTGGGATGACGTATATGATATGCTCCCTGTGCTGCAAAAGCATAACCTGCAGTTCGGACTGCCGCAGCGGTCGCTTGATGCCTTAGGCAATGAATCGTCAACCAACAATATCGCCACAATGCCGCCAAGTCCGGCCTTTGCGATGTTCTTATACCAGAATCAGGGGCAGTTTTACAAGGATGGCGGCAAGGCCGTCGATCTGGATTCTGAAACGGGGATACAGGAATTCAAGCAGTGGACAGACTTTTATGTCAATTATAAGATCCCGATCGCTGTTGATTTTGCCAACCGTTTCCGGACTGGCGAAATGCCGATCGGCATTGTCGACTACACCATGTACAACAAGCTCAGCGTATTTGCGCCGGAAATCAAAGGCCTGTGGTCCTTTGCGCCGGTACCGGGAACGCTTGGCAGTGACGGCAAGCTTCACCATGAAGTGGGCAGCAGCGGCTCGGCAACCGTCATGTTCAAGCATACAACCAACAAAGATGCAGCATGGGAGTTCATGAAATGGTGGACCAGTAAAGATACGCAGATCGCTTATGGACGGCAAATGGAAATCCGCATGGGGGCTTCCGCCCGTTATCCGACGGCCAACAAAGATGCTCTCTCCCAGCTGCCATGGCCAACTCAGGATCTTCGCAAGCTGCAGGATCAAATGCAGTGGGTAAGGGGTATTCCGGAGATTCCAGGGGGGTATTTGACAGGACGGAATATTGATAATGCGTTCCGCCGGGTGGTTGTACAGGGCGAAGATCCGCGTGAGACGATGGACAATTATGTGAGAGCCATGAATGAGGAAATCACGATCAAACGAAAAGAATTTAATCTCGAGGTCGAGAAATGAGGGACCTTCAATGAAACAGCAGATTGCAGAACGTCCCGTCATGACGGGTGCGAAAATGCCAGGCGGCGGCACACCGGGGCGTATGCTCCGGAAAAAAATCGCCAGAGCGTGGCCGGAAATGAAAAAGAACAAGCATGCTTATGTGCTGATGGCACCGTATTTTATCATTTTTTGCACGTTTACGGTCATTCCGGTGCTCTTATCCTTTTTCTTAAGCTTCACGAATTTCAATCTCCTGGAGACGCCTAGATTTATCGGCTGGCAGAATTACGCGAGATTGTTCGTGCAGGATGATATTTTTATGATCGCTTTGAAAAACACATTGTTGTTCGCTGCGATCACGGGTCCGATCAGCTATATCGCCTGTTTTATGTTCGCCTGGCTCATTAATGAGCTGCCGCCGAAGCTGCGGGCGCTGCTCACACTGGTCCTGTATGCCCCTTCGATTTCGGGCAATACGTATTTGATCTGGACGCTGCTCTTTGCAGGCGACTCATACGGATATGCGAACTCTTTTCTCATGAAGTGGGGCTTTATCATGGAGCCGATCCAGTGGCTTCAAGACTCCAGGTATGTGCTGATGATTCTGATTCTGGTACAGCTGTGGCTGAGCCTTGGCACATCCTTTCTGGCTTTTATCGCCGGTTTGCAGAACGTGGACCGGGCGATGTATGAAGCAGGCAGCATCGATGGAATACGCAACCGCTGGCAGGAGCTGTGGTTTATTACGCTCCCTGCCATGCGGCCGCAGCTGATGTTCGGCGCTGTCATTCAGATTGCCTCGGCCTTTTCGGTCGCAGAAATTTCGATCTATCTCATTGGCTTCCCGAGCGTGGATTACGCCGCGCATACGATCGTAACCCATCTGGTTGACTATGGTTCAATCCGCTTTGAAATGGGATACGCATCGGCGATCGCCACCGTATTGTTCACGATTATGCTCACAGTGAACCTGATGACCCAGAAGCTTCTTGGAAAAGTAGGTGAGTAATGGATGAAACTCGTACTTAAAATGCCGAAAAGACTGAACCGATCCTGGGGCGTCGATCTGCTGCTGTTCGTACTGCTGGGTGGCGTAGCCTGCTTTATGGCTCTGCCGCTGGTATTCACCATCAGCAATGCATTCAAGCCGATCGATGAAATCTTTACTTTTCCGCCCAAGCTGTTTGTCCGGAACCCGACCTTAAAAAACTTCACAGACCTTGTCGGCATCTTCAGTGATTCCTGGGTACCCTTTTCGAGGTATGTGTTTAACACGTTTTTCATTGCCATTTTCGGAACGGTGGGGCATGTGATTTTGGCTTCGGCAGCAGCTTATCCGCTTGCAAAGCTCCGTTTTCCGGGCAAAAAGCTTTTGTTCAATATTGTAGTGCTTTCACTCATGTTTACGGTTTATGTGACCCAGGTTCCGAACTACATGATCATCTCTTATCTGGGCCTGATCAACACCTACTGGGCTATACTGCTGCCCGCTTTCGGCATGACGCTGGGTCTTTATCTGATGAAGCAGTTCATGGAGCAAATACCCGATGCGCTGCTTGAAGCGGGAAAAATTGACGGCGCCAGCGAGTACCGTATTTACTGGCAGATTGTGATGCCGATTGTGAGACCTGCCTGGCTGACGCTGATTATCTTTTCCTTGCAGAATCTCTGGACCAACGGTTCCGTAACCAGCCACAAATATATTTACAGCGAACAGCTGAAAACGGTGGATTATGTATTCGGGCAAATCGCAAATGGCGGTCTGGTACGCACAGGTCCGGTAGCAGCTGTTACGCTTTTAATGATGATCGTACCGATTACCGTGTTCATCGTGACGCAGAGCAGTATCATCCAAACGATGTCCACATCGGGCTTGAAGGAATAACAGGGGGGCATGCAGATGAAGAGATGGTTTGCTTTATTCATAATAGTGCTGCTTCTGGCTTCCGGCACGATTGCGGCTCCGGTATCGGCGGATGACACCTATAACTATTCCTACTGGGGAACTCCGGTTCCCGCTCCGGATCCTTATTCGCTGGATCAGGTCATCTCCGGTAGCGACTGGAGCCAAGGTGCATTGTCCTCTCCCCAGGATATGTATGCAGGTCAAGATGGAAGGCTGTACATTGCGGATACAGGTAACAGCCGGATCGTCATATTGAACAGGGACCTGCAGCTTGAGAAGGTCATCGGGGAGTTCGAGCATGATGGAAAGAAAGACAGCCTGAATCATCCACAGGGCATTTTCGTTGATTCGGATCAGCATATTTATGTCGCCGATACGGATAACCGCCGCATTGTCGAGTTCGGTCAGAACGGAAAGCCGGTACGGGTCATGAATGAGCCGAAGTCGACACTGCTCCGGGAGGGCTTTCAGTATCAGCCGGTCAAGCTGGTCGTTGATAAGGCCAAGCGCTTATATGTAATCAGCCAGGGATGCTACGAAGGAATTATGGAATTTGATTCGGAGGGGGGATTTAACGGATTTATCGGCACCAACCGCGTCAAATTCAGTCCGGTGGATCTGTTCTGGAAGCGGATTTCCACCAAGGCACAGCGTGAGCAGATGCAGCAGTTTATCCCTATTGAATTTAATAATCTGGATGTGGATGACAGCGGTTTTATTTATACCTCCAGCTCGGAGGAAAATTCCGAGCAGCCGTTGAAACGCCTCAATCCTTCCGGCACGGACATTTTACGCAGCAAAGGATATTTTCCACCCAAAGGCGATGTGGGGAATCTCGAGGGCGGGAGCTTGCCCGGAAGCTCCATATTTGTAGACATTATTCCCGATCAGGGCGGGATGTACAGTGCATTGGATTCGAAGAGAGGGCGTATTTTCACCTATGACAAGGACGGTAACCTGCTCTATGAATTCGGCGGTCTCGGCAGCCAGCAGGGGAATTTCCGCACGCCGGTAGCCATCGAGATGCTCGGTGAAAGGATGTTAGTCCTCGATAAGGATAACAACCGCCTGTCGGTATTCAACCCGACCCCTTACGGCGATTTGATCCGAAGTGCAGTGGCCGCGCTCAATGAAGGCAAGTCGGAGCAATCTACTTCCGATTGGAGAAAGGTACTCCAGCTCAATGCCAACTTCGATGTAGCCTACATCGGTATCGGTAAATCGCTTTTGAAGCAAGGCGATAATCGGGAGGCCATGAACTACTTCAAGCTGGGCAACAGCCGTGAATATTATTCGGAAGCCTTCAAGCGCTACCGCAAGGAAGTGGTATTCGAGCATTTCGGTATGATCGTGCTGTTCATTGTTTTGGCGGTTGCAGTCATTATTGCAGGTGTCAAACTCGCTAACCGGAAAACCAAGGGGCAATTCTATCGGGAATTCGGGATCATTCGGAATCCGTTTTACACGCTGCTGCATCCTTTTAACGGGTTCTGGGAGATGAAATATGAACGAAAAGGCAGGCTCAGCGTGGCTTTTGTCATCATGGCGCTGCTTGTGATTGCTACGATCGTCAAACGCCAGTTCAACGGCTTCGTCATTAACTTCAACAATCCGGAGCAGTTGAACAGCCTGGATGAGCTTAAATTTATTGTGCTCCCGTTCCTGCTATGGTGCGTGGCCAATTGGTCGCTTACGACGTTGATGGATGGTGAGGGAAAGTTCACCGAAATTATGATTGCAACGGCATATTCTTTGCTGCCGCTCGTATTGATCTATTTTCCGCAGATGCTGTACAGCAACGTCATCACCGCGGATGAGAGCTCTTTTTACTATTTGCTGAACACGATCGCGATGATTTGGTTTGTATGGCTCCTGTTTACCGGGACCATGACGGTACATCAATATTCTGCCGGAAAAACCATCGTGACGATGCTGCTTACGCTCGTAGTCATGGGGATCATCATTTTCCTGGGTGTCCTGTTCTTCAGTATGCTGCAGCAGATGATCAATTTCGTCAGCTCCATCTATAAGGAAATTTCATTCAGGATGTAGCCGCCAAAAGGAGGGATGGTACGTGGGCATACGCAAAAAACAAGCCGCAGGCATCCTGTGCGCACTGCTCCTGACAGCGGGGATCACGGGAGCTGGCTTCGGCGGATTTCTGGGCAGGGAAGCAGACGCTTCCGAAGCCGGAGTCACGGAGACGGCAGCTGCAAAACCGGAGACGGATCAGGCTTCGTCTAAGATTATCACAACGTCAGCGGAACCACAGCATGATCAATGGAGTAAGAACACTTCGCAGGAGCTTGAAGCGCTGGGTGCAATGGAGAAAGCGGCGGAAAATGACCAGCTCAGCCTCTACGTGAACAAGGAAACAGCAGAGATTGCCGTGCAGGAAAAGCAGAACGGATTTGTTTGGTTCTCCAATCCGGTTCTGCGCAGTCAAGACGCTCAGGCCTCACCGCTGTACAAATCGGAGCTGGCTGCACAGGTACTGCTCACTTACTATAACGATAAAGGGCAGATTAACGCCTTCAACAGCTTTGATGACAGTGTGGCCAAAAAGCAGTTTACAATCACAACCGCAGATCAAGGCATCCGCGTGGTCTACCAGATGGGTAACGTGGCACAGTCTTTTGCCAACATACCAAAAATCATCAGCAAGGAACGCTTTGAAAAGAATATTCTCGATAAAATCAAGAATGCGAATCAGCGGGATGATGTCAAATACAAATTCCGTTTGGATGAGCAGAAACAGGTTTATGAAGTACGCAAACTGCAGGATTACATAGCTGAAGAGTTGTCTGCAGTTCTGGAGGCAGCAGGCTATACGGCTGAGGATGCGGCGCAGGATAACAAGGAGAACGGAGCAGGTGAAGCAGCGGCTTCCGAAGAGGCCGAATTTACCGTACCGGTTGTGTATTCCCTCGATGGTGACAGCCTGGTAGTATCCATTCCCGCCAAGGAACTGAAATCGAACAAGGCCTATCCAATCGCATCCTTACAGGTTCTGAAGTTCTTCGGCGCGGCGGACACGGGCAAGCAGGGATATATTTTCGTTCCCGACGGCGCAGGCGCTTTGATTCATCTGAACAATAAAAAGCTGAACGCGGAGCCTTACAGCCTGCCGGTCTATGGCAACGACGGAACCTTTGACATCAAAGAGGAAATTCAGACGAACGAAGTTTCACGCCTGCCGGTATTCGGGCTCAAGCAAAACGATCATGCGCTGGTAGGCATCATTGAGGACGGAGAAGCAGGGGCCAGCATTGCAGCCGATGTGAGTGGGCGGAATGATTCCTATAATTCCGTCAGCAGCAAATTCCAGGTGACGGCCATGGATTATTACACCTTGTCATCCGGCAGCAAGACAAGTGCGGTTCCTATGTTCCAGGCCGGGAAATACCAGGGGAATCTACAGGTTAGATATGCATTCTTATCCGGAGCTTCAGCGGATTATACCGGTATGGCAGCGGCATACAGGGGTTATCTGGCGGATAAATACCAGCTTAAGCCCCTCGGGGCTTCAGCCAAAGCTCCATTTGTGCTGGAGCTTGCAGGCGCATTCCGTAAGAACAAATCGATTCTCGGCATTCCTTATCAATCGACGGAATCGTTAACGACTTTTGATGAGGCAGAATTGATTCTGAGCAAGCTGAAGGCTGCGGGAGTGAGTAGTATCGATCTACGGATGGTGGGCTGGTTCAACGGAGGCATCCGCCACTCTTCTCCATCGGATCTGTCTGTCGCCGGAGTCCTGGGAGGCAAGAAGGGACTTCTCCAACTGGCGGACTATATGAAGCAGAACGGATTTGGATTTTATCCGGATACTGCTTTTTTGGAAAAATTCAAAGGCTCGTCGGGAGCCGCTACCTTACTCGACCGTACTAAAGCGGAAGTTTATGCTTATAATCCGGTTACGTATGCGAAGGATGTAAGCAAATTTTCGCATTATGTGCTCTCGCCGCGTCAGCTGCCGAAGCAGGTAGATGGATTTTTACAGGATTACACCAAGCTTGGCATATCCGGGCTTTCCTTGCGGGACCTGGGCAAAGAAGTGAATTCGGACTTTGATCCTTCCCATCCTGTGAGCCGCGAGGATTCGCTCCTGGCCTCCGTGAAAGAACTGGGGCTACTGCAGAAAAATACGGGTTCACTTATGGTCGACGGAGGCAATGCCTACAGCCTGCCATTCGCTGATCTGATCGTCAATGCACCTGTGCGCAGCAGCCGGTTGAACATCACGGATGAGGAAATTCCATTTTTCCAGATCGCACTTCATGGATATTTTGATATCTCGGGCGCTCCTTACAATATGAATGAACTCCAGAATCCGCGGCTGTCCATGCTGAAGTCACTGGAAACCGGATCTAACGTGTATTATCAGTGGTTTGCAAGCGATGCTTCCAAGGTCAAGGATACGGATTACAACGGTTTATACGCGCTGAACTACCAGGATTGGTTTGATGAAGCGGTGCAGCTGTATCAGGAATCGAATGTAATTCTGTCCAAAGTCCGTGATCAGGTCATCACTGCTCACAGCATGCTTGCTCCGGGCGTTGTCAGAACGGTATACCAAAACGGTCTTAACGTAACGATCAATTACAACCATACGGCGGTAGCCGTGGACGGCCTGCAGCTTCAGCCGCAGAGCTATCACGTAGGCGGTGAATAATATGTTCAGAAAACCTCTCACCTTGTCCCAAAAAAAGCAATGGTATGGCGTATTGTTCGTAACACCGCTTATTTTGGGGCTTGTTATCTTGTTTCTGCTGCCGCTGATCCAGTCGTTCCGGTTCAGTCTAAGCTCCATACATCTGGTTGAAGGCGGTTTTGCCGTCGATTATAAAGGCTGGTCCAACTACAGCAATCTGTTTACGACCAATCCGGATTATCCGAGAAGGCTGACGGAATCGGTCACGAACATGATCGTGAATGTACCGATCATCATTATTTTCAGTCTGTTCGCCGCGGTGCTGCTCAACCAGAAATTCCGTGGAAGAGCGCTCGCGAGGGCGATATTTTTCCTGCCGGTTATCCTGGCATCGGCAGCCATCGCGAATCTGGATATCAGCAGCTTTGTCGGAGGCTCCACCATGTCCGGGGGAAGTGAAGGAAACGGTGGACTGATGCAGAGCTTCGAGTTGAAGAAAATGCTGACCGAATCGGGGCTGGCCCCGATGTTCGTCGATTATATTACGGGTGCGGTGGACCGGATTTACGAGATCATCAGCTCCTCGGGCGTTCAAATTCTGATCTTCCTGGCCGGGCTGCAGTCCGTCTCGCCTGCTTTATATGAGGCCTCACGGATCGAAGGGGCGACGGGTTATGAAATCTTCTGGAAAGTCACGTTTCCTATGATGACGCCACTCATTTTAACGAATATGGTTTACTCGATTATCGATTCATTCAGTCATAATTCGATCAACTCGCTGATTTCCGAGACCGCGTTCAAATCATTCGAATTTGGCCAAAGCGCGGCGATGTCCTGGGTTTATTTTGCAGTCGTTACCGCAATCCTGGGCATTTCGACGGCGATCATTTCCAGAAAGGTATTCTACTACGACTGATAAGGAGGAGAAGGCTATGAAATCGCCTGCCGCTTATGCGGATATCATCCAGTACCGATTTAACCCTCTGGAAAAATCCAAGCTTTGGCTGTGGAAACTTGTGCGCACCGTCTTGATTGCCGGGTTCTGCTTTATCATTTTGTTCCCGTTATTTCTTCGTTTGTCGGTAGCCTTCCGCAGCAAAGTCGATATTTACGACCCGACTGTGCTTTGGATTCCGCGGCATTTTACGCTCGATAATATCAAAATCGCCATGGAGGCCACCCATTATTTTTCGGCTCTGCTCAATACTTTTCTGATTTCGGCGGGGACGACGATTATTCAGCTTGCTTCCTGCGCACTGGCGGCCTATGCATTTGCCCGGTTGAAGTTTAAGGGAAGCGGTCTGTTGTTCGGACTCGTGATTTTCACGATTGTGGTACCGCCTCAGACCATCATGATCCCCTTATACCTAACGTACCGGTATTTCGATTTATTTGGTCTGGTGAAGCTGCTTTCCGGCAAATCCAGCGTGAATCTCATTGACACCTTCTGGCCTTTTCTTATTTCATCAGCGACTGCGATGGGATTGAAAAATGGTTTGTACATCTATATTTTCCGGCAGT
The DNA here is from genome assembly GCF_004916975.1 of Paenibacillus dokdonensis. Classification (GTDB taxonomy): domain Bacteria; phylum Bacillota; class Bacilli; order Paenibacillales; family Paenibacillaceae; genus Paenibacillus_AQ; species Paenibacillus_AQ dokdonensis. Next base: position 1,113,485 of record NZ_STGQ01000001.1, read on the forward strand.
TTTTCCGGGGGATTCCGAAGGAGATCGAAGAGTCGGCATTTGTGGATGGTGCAGGGGTCCTGAAGACCTTTTACCGGATTATGCTGCCGAATGCAGTGCCTGCGATCGTGACCGTTCTACTGTTCTCATTCGTCTGGCAGTGGAATGACAGCTATTACGTCTCGCTCTTCCTGAGCAAGGTCAAGGTTCTTTCCACACAGCTGATGGATATGGGCTCGGCACTTGGTAAGGAACCGGATCTGGTATACCAGTCCATGCTGCTAAACACAGGTGTGCTGCTGCTGACCGCTCCGCTGATTATTTTGTACCTGTTTGTGCAGAGATACTTTGTGGAAAGCGTTGAACGAACGGGCATTGTCGGATAATGCAGAAGCGCGGGTGGTTGATTACATTCCCCGGGAAATTATTTTATGTGACGGGCATGATGACAAGCTGGAAGCTGGATCAATATCCGTCCGTAGGTCATCTGCTGGATAAAGGGTTTACGATCTGGCCTTCGTTCTGGAAAATGCCGGAGGCGGCACTGGATTTGCTGGACCGGATAGAATGCAACAGGTAAAACACTGGCGGCTGCACTTCTTGGGAAGAGTGCTCTTGATGAAGATAAAGGAAACATCAAAGGTATTGCCGAGACCCTGCGAGCAGTGATGAATCGGCTTGAAATCGCCAAGTAGAGGCTTGCAGCTGCTGTAGACAAATAACCTGGCGAGAATGGGGAGCAGAATATTGACACAATCAAAGACCGTACATATCATTTCACACACACACTGGGACCGGGAATGGTATCTGCCTTATGAGAAGCATCATGTGCGTTTGATCAAGCTGATGGACACTTTACTCACAACGCTTCATGATGATCCGGATTTCAAAAGCTTCCATCTTGACGGACAGACGATCATGCTGGAGGATTACTTGCAGATTCGTCCGGAAAAGCGGCATCTGCTGGAAAAATACGTCCGTGAAGGGCGTATCCATATCGGTCCTTGGTACATTTTGCAGGATGAGTTTCTGACCAGCAGCGAAGCCAATGTCCGCAACATGCTGTATGGACATCAGGATGCGGAGCGGTTCGGTGCAGTGAGCAAGACCGGATATTTTCCCGATTCCTTCGGAAATATGGGGCAGGCTCCACAGCTGCTGCGGCAGGCTGGTATAGGTAATGCGGTGTTCGGCCGCGGGGTGAAGCCGACCGGTTTCAACAATGAGGTAAGCGAGTCGGCAGCCTATGAATCTCCTTATTCCGAGATGATCTGGGAGGCTCCCGACGGGTCGCATGTGCTGGGCATTCTCTTTGCCAACTGGTACAGCAACGGCAATGAGATTCCGGTGGATCCCGAGCATGCGAAGAAATATTGGGAACGGAAACTGAAGGAAGTGGATACGTATGCATCAACGCCGCATGTATTGATGATGAATGGATGTGACCATCAGCCGGTACAGCAGAATGTATCTGAAGCGATCAAGGTGGCGCAAAGTCTATTACCAGAGCATCGTTTTGTCCATTCCAATTTCAACGATTATATCGAAGCAGCGGCTGCGAGCGTGCCGGATCATCTGTCTACCGTGCGCGGAGAGCTTCGCAGCCAGCATACGGACGGTTGGTCCACACTGGTCAATACTGCGTCATCCCGGATTTATCTGAAGCAGCTTAATAGCCAAGGGCAGACACTGCTGGAACAAGCTGCTGAGCCGCTTGCGGTTTTTGCCCATTTGACCGGTAAAGCGGCATATCCGCATCATCTGTTTGAGTATGCCTGGAAAACGCTGATGCAAAACCATCCTCATGACAGCATCTGCGGGTGCAGTGTGGATGAAGTGCATGATGAAATGGTCACCCGTTTTGCCAAGAGCAGGCATGTGGGTGAAGCTATTGTGGAGGACAGCGTGGCCGCAATAACCGGTAACATCGATACCCGTTCGTTTGTGGATTTTTTCCGGGAAGGCGAAAATGGATATCCACTTGCAGTATTTAACACGACGGGTTGGGAGCGTTCCGGTGTGATTACAGTGGAGCTGGAGCTGGAACGAATCTACTTTGGGAGCGGTATGGGCTTTGCGGATATGAAAAAAAAGCTGCGGTTGCTGCCGCTTGAGCATCTGATTCTTCTCGATCCTTGTGGAAGCGAAATACCGTTCAGCTGGGAGGATCAGGGTGTTGGATTTGGCTATGATCTGCCGGAGGACCGTTTCCGCCAGCCCTATTTCACAAGACGTATCCAAGTTCAATTCGAAGCAGAGGATGTGCCCGCGCTGGGCTATAAAGTCTTTGCACTTATCCAAGGGAAGCAGGAGAACAGCAGGGAGAGTGGTGTCCATATCTCGGGAGGATCCTCCACGAATCGGCCGATTCAGAAGCATCAGTCTTCCCTTGTGACCGGAAAACGAAGCATGGAAAATGAATATCTGGCGGTAACGATTGAGGCTAACGGCTCCGTAACTCTGCAGGATAAAGGTACAGGGCGTATTTTTAGAAATCTGTGTATCTATGAGAATTCAGGTGATATTGGCAACGAGTACATGTACAAACAGCCGGATGGGGATGTGCCTGTTACAACACGAAACAGTATCGCGACCATTACTCTTGTCGAAGATGAGGCGTACCAGGCTTCCTTTGACATTATGCATACGATGCGCATTCCAAAGTCTGCTGATGGCAACCTCAGTCGAGAACAGAAAGAGCTGATTTGGTTTACTGGCAGAACTGCGTCCCGCTCTTCCTCACTCATGGATCTTCATGTTCATACCCGGATTACCCTGGAGCGCAGCGGAAGAGGCCTTCAGGTGAAAACGACGTTCCACAATGAAGCAGATGATCATAGACTGCGGATTCTATTCGAGTCGGGAATCTCTTCTCAGACCCATAAGGCGGATTCTATATTTGAAACGGCGGAACGAAACAATACGCCCGCAGCGGAATGGTTGAACCCAAGCAACTGCCAACATCAGCAAGCTTTTGTCTCGATTGGAGATGAAAGACAAGGTCTGACGATTGCCAACCAAGGACTGGCTGAATACGAGATTATCCAGGAAGATACGGCAGTCATTGCGGTGACGCTATTAAGAGCCGTGGGCGAAATGGGAGATTGGGGATACTTTCCGACGCCGGGAGCACAATGTCATGGGAAGCATACCACTCGGCTTGAGATCATTCCTTTTGACCCGGCCGTTGCGAAACAGGAGTTCATTCACATGGGAGAAACCGGATCAATGATCCGAGCCCGGCAGTTCCAGGTGCCATGGACGGTGAAGCAGGCAGATGTTCACACGGGCAGCACCCCGCTCATTCACTCCTTTCTCCCTTGGACGGGAGAAGACCTTTTCTTCTCTGCACTTAAAATGTCCAAGGATACTGGCAGCATCATTGCCCGCTGGTATAACGCTGCCCATTCTGAACGTTCACTGTCTGCGCAGCCGGCTTTTGAGATCAAAGAGGCGAGACACAGCAATATTCTGGAGAATGCGCTGGATATGACCCCTTTGAACGGAGTTGCTGTAAGACCAGCTGAAATTGTAACGCTTAGTCTTCATTTACCGGATTGAAATGCTTTTGAATGATCATATACAGTCGTTGAACCGCTGCTGGAAGGCAAGTCTTCCACTGCGGTTTTTCTCTGTTTTATTCAGAAACTTTCTGTCGTTTTGACATGAACTTCCAAACCTCCGGGCGCAGATCATTATTCCGGTTCCCGTTGACTGATTTCGACATGCGCAGGTATTGTATAGTTACTACCCGGGATTTCTACTGCCTCGCCCGGATCAATGACATTATGCATAAGGTGATAAGGATGCGTATGAATTCTCTATATTCCCGGATCAAAAGCAAGTCTTTCGTGCTGCGGCGGCTGTCGATCAAGAACAGGCTGCTGGCAGCCTTTATCATCACCTCGCTTCTGCCGGTTGTATTCGTGAGCGTGTATTCGAATATGAAATACGAAAACTCGATTACGAATAAAATCAGTGCCTACTCCATGCAGATTCTGGATGAGCTGTCTCAGAATGCAACGCGTGAGCTTGAGCAGTATGAAACCTTGAGCGAGAACATTATCATCAACCATTTTATCCAAAATGGGCTGCCGCAGTTTGACGCCATGAGCGATTACGAGAAAAACCAGCTGCAAACCCAAATCGGGGATGAAATGGGACAGCAAATATTTCAGCTTGGCAATATCAGCAATGTGATGATTCTGACCAACAGCGGAGAGTCATTTTTTGACCTTGGCTTTGAGCTGTACCCGGCGAAACAAATCCAATCGATGCTGGAAGAGACAAAGCAGTCCTTTGGAAACGCTTACTGGACGTACCTCCGTTCCAGCCGCGGGACCAATACGATTGCCCTCAGCCGCAGAATATATGCCGAGGATAAGCTGAACAAGCAGCTGGGCTATCTGATTATCTTTATCGATGAAAAGGTATTTTCACGCAATATTTATAAATTTGTGAACCTCGGAGCGGGCAGCAGCATTTACATATCCGATGCAAACGGAATGGTGATATCGTCCTTGTCGGATGACATTCCGAAAGGAGGACATTTTGCGGACAAGGAAGTATTCAGCCCCATAAACAGACAATTTAACCGTGAGCAAAACTTGACCGCTTTCCATACGGATGTGGGCAAGCACCAGTTTCTTGTGGCGAGCTCGTATATCCGTTCGGCAAATTGGTTTTTTGTCGGGATGATTCCACAAAAATTCATTGTGTCCGAGCTGTCAGACATGCGGAGAAATATCGTGTACATTTGCCTGGTGATTCTTCTCCTGTCCGGTATGATTTCGATGTGGATTTATTTTACGATCAGTAATCCCATGCGCTCGCTTCTGTTGTATGCCAAGCAGGTCCGGATGGGGCGGCTTGAGGCAACGACGAGCACCCGATCCGCGTATCCGGATGAAATGGATAAATTGACGGAAACGATCGACGGGATGGTGGAGCAGCTCAAGCAGCTGATCGGACAGGTACAATCGGAGCAGCAGGCGAAGCGTGATGCGGAGCTGAAAATGCTCCAGGCCCAGATCAACCCGCACTTTCTCTTTAATACCCTGAATTCCCTGAAATGGAGCGCCATGCTGGGCGGGAACGAATCGGTTACGAATGGCATCGAATCATTGTCAGAGCTGCTTCGCAGCACGATCATGGTGAAGGATGAGTTCATTCCATTGCAAACGGAAATTGAGAATTTGATTCACTATGCCAACATACAGCGAATACGTTACGGTGACTCTTTTGTGCTGAATACGGAAGTGGATGAAGAGCTGGCCGTTAATTTGGTTCCAAAATTTATTTTACAGCCGATTGTAGAGAATTCCATTCTTCATGGAGTTGGTGATGATGAAAGAAGGGTCGGCATTTGGGTGAAGGCAACCCGGCAAAACCATGTGCTGACCATCCGCATAACCGATAATGGAAAGGGCTTTGATATGAAACATATCAAGGAGAAGCGCGAATCCCATTCCAAGCTGTCAGGCCTTGGGATTGCGAATGTGGATGAGAGAATCAAGCTGCATTTCGGCGCAGTCTTTGGTCTAGTCACATCCAGCGTTGTCGGTGAGGGTACCGAGACAGTCATTACACTTCCGGTCTACACAAGCGAGGGGGATTTAGAGCGATATGTATAAAGTACTCATTATTGATGATGAAATGATTGTGCGACATGCGGTTAAAACGCTGATTCAGTGGGAAGGCAGCAAGTTTGTCTACTCAGGCTCAGCGTCAAACGGCACATCGGCGCTTAAAATGATGCAGGAACAGCCTGCAGATATTGTGATCACAGACATCAAAATGCCGGAAATGGACGGAATCGAGCTGATCAAGCAGCTAACGGCATCCGGCTTTGACGGGGAGATTCTGGTCCTCAGCAACTTTAATGATTTTGAACTGGTGCGTGAGGCACTGAAATGCGGTGCGCATGATTATATGCTGAAGCTAACATTGAAAAGCGACAACTTCATGCAAATCCTGAATGAAATCGCCCTCAAGCTTGATGCGAAGAAGAAGCAGCCTGAGTTACTTGCCGAATCGGCACAGTCGGAGAAAACGGATCACATTCATGATATTCTGACTTCCCTTATATCTTCCGGGGAAGGCTCAAGTGAATTAAGACCGGATGCTGCTCAGGAATTATTTCCTCCGGATCATTTGGTGCATATCTTTGGCGTGCAGGTGGATACGGTGGGGGAGAAGAGGGATACACTCTCTCTGAAGCATTCGCTTAGCCAGCTGTGGAGCGATGTTTACCCGGGAAGTGCCTGGCAGTGTACCGTGGCAGAAGAAGATCAGAGATTCATGTTTGCAGCAGCCTATCCGGAAGCGTTAGAAATGACGGAGCCTGCAGAGATGGCCGGAAGAATCAGCAGTCTTGCTGCCATGTATTACAGTTTGAAAGCAGATATAATTTACGGGAATGCGGCTTCATCAGGGAAAGAGCTGGTGGAGGAAATCCGTTTGATCCGGGAAGCCCAGACGCTGCTCTTCTATAAATCTGCGGGCCCCATATGTCTGTCCTGCCATGCTGAAGCTGCAGATGAGGATCCAAGCTACCAGCAGCTGGAGGCGGATTGGATGGAGGAAATTCGCAAAGGCCAGCCCGAATTTATCGTTAGGTGGGAGAACAGAGCTCTGCAGATCATTCAGGAAGGCGCGAAACGACAGCTGTATCCGCGGATCGTCAAACGGGTCGTTTGCGAAGGGATGTGGACCCTGAGCCGCAAGCTGGGACTGGAGCAGCAGCGCAGTTTCGATCATTCGCTCTGGCTGGAGCGTATTACCGGAGCCGGAACGGATACGGAAATGATGATGATTGTGGAGGAGCTGTCACATGATGTACTGGAGCATGCGGGAAGTGGGGCAGGCGTACGGGCTACCCGGCCGGAAGTCCGCAAGGCGCTTGTCTTCCTGGAAGAAAATTATCCGAGAGCAGTAACGATCCATGATGTGGCTCTGCATGTGAATCTGTCGGAAACCTATCTATGCCAGATTTTTAAAACGGATACCGGCAAAAGCATGATGACCTTCCTGAATGAGCTGCGTATGGCCAAAGCATACGAGATGCTGTCTTCCGGACAGCTACTGGTTAAGGAGGTTGCCGCAGAAGTGGGCATTCATGATCCTTTTTATTTCAACCGTCTGTTCAAAAAGCATTACGGCGTACCTCCAAAACAGGTCAAGTCGCAAGAAACTCCAGCTTTGAAGCAGAAATAAACAGAAACTGCATAATTTTAAGCAGGAAACATAAGATTGTCCATTTCAGCTGCAAACGCTTTCGCTAACCGCATAAAATCGTCCATGACATTCATCGGGTTTATCCATTTGGCAGCGCCTTCAGCAGAGGTATAATGACAACAAATATAGAGGAGGTCATGAAATGAAATGGCATAAGATTCTATCGGCTGTAAGCGCTTGCGCTTTGAGTGTATCCCTGCTTGCCGGATGCGGCAACAGCAGCAGCTCGGATTCAGGCAGTACGGATGCTGCAGGAACAAATGATGGAGGCTCCAAAAAGGTTGCAAACGGTGAACTGAATATCGCGGTATTCCAGGGCGGATATGGACGGGAGTACTGGGATCAGATCTCGGATGAATTCATGAAGGATCATCCGGGCACCAAAATCAATATTACGGCCAGTCCCAAAATTGCTGAGCTCGTGCGGCCTAAAATCGTTGCGGGCAACCCGCCGGATTTGATGTACATAGCAGGTGGCGACAATCTTCCGATTCTGGACGGACTTATTAAAGATAAAGCGCTGACGGATCTCAGCGACATTTTCAATACCGATGAAGGCAGTGGCGCCCTGAAGGATAAGATGCTCCCGGGTGTTCTGGAGTCCCGTTCCATGGCACCATACGGTGACGGTAAAATCTATCTGGCACCTTTCAACTTTGGGGTACTCGGACTGTGGTATAACAAAACTCTGTTTGATCAAAAAAGCATCCAGACGCCAAAAACCTGGGACGAGCTGTTTGCAATGAATGCCACAGCCAAGGATAACGGCAGAGCGTTATTCACCTACCAAGGTCTCTATCCCGGATACCTGGACGAAGTCATTATTCCTTCCATTTATGATTTGGGTGGACAAAAAGCGCTGGATCAATTTTTTGACTATGATCCTGAGTTCTGGAAAAGTGATGTTTTCAAACAGGTATGGGGCAATATCCAGAAGTTCGCAAATGAAGACAATGGTCTGATGAAAGGTACGGTCGCTTTGAACCATACCCAGGCACAAACTTCATTTATGCAAGGCAAGGCCATGTTCATTCCAAACGGAACCTGGTTTGAGGATGAAATGAAGGATGCACCGCGTGAAGAAGGCTTCCAGTTCGGCTTCCTCGGTATTCCTTCGTTTAATTCAGGCAGCAGCGTGAAAGCCATGAGCCAGATTGAGCAAATCGTCATTCCGGCCAAAGCGAAAAATCCTGAGCTTGCCGCTGAATTCTTGAAATATATCTATACCGACAAGAGCATCAAGCTAAATGCGGAGAAGTCCAAGGCTGTTATGGCAGTCAAGGATGCAGCGGATTTGGCGAAGCCATTCATTTCAGAAACGACGTATAACGTATATAAAGCCGTAGACAACGGTATGGAACTTGTTAACGGAACCTTCAAGACGGTAGCCAAAGGCAGCAGATACAGTCCGAAGGATGAAGTTTATAAAACGATCTCTTCCCTGATGAACAAGCAGATGACTCTGGATCAGTACAGTGACAAGATGTACAAGATGTACTCGGAAGTCAGCAAGGAACTGAAAGACTCGGCAGAGTAATTCTCACACCCATCATACGGAAACTTGAAAGGCAGACAAATGAGGTTGGCAGAGCCTGCTTGCATGAGCTGATGCAGGCTTTGCACAATCCAGAACCAAAGTGAAGGAAGTGGAGAGAATGACTTTAAAAGCACGGCGGCGCTTCTTCATGGCCGCCTGTCTTATTCCCGGCCTGATCATGTTCATACTGTTCAAGCTCTACCCGGCAATGCAAGTGTTTTATAAATCATTTTTCCTGTGGACGGGAATTGGGGATAAACCCAAATTCATCGGTCTGAAAAACTTTGTAGACATGTTCCATGATGATGTGTTTCTGCTGGCTCTCCGAAATACCGGATTTCTCATTGTCGTCGTTCCTGTCTTTACACTGCTCATCGCCCTGGTCAATGCGTCGATTCTGACACGCACAAAGCTCAAGGAGAAGGGGATTTACCGTACCTTGTTCTTCTTCCCAAGTATCCTGTCCTTTGTCGTGATTGCGATCCTTTGGTCGTTCATTTATCATCCGACCATTGGCTTCCTGAATTCGGGGATGGAGCTGCTGGGACTTGGGGAGTATGCGATGGCTTGGCTCGGAGATTCCAGGACCGTGCTGTGGGCGCTGGCCGTCACGCTGATCTGGCAGGCTGCCGGATACTACATGGTTATCTACATGGCTGGGATCGACAGTATTTCGCCGGATCTGTATGAAGCAGCTGGCATTGACGGCGCGACTCCGTTCAAGCAGTTCATTCATATCACGATTCCCATGTTGTGGGAGATTATCCGCATCACGATTATTTTCAGCATCAACGGCGTCCTGACGATCAGCTTTGTAATCGTAACGATCATGACAGCGGGCGGACCGGATCGGCACTCGGAAGTGGTCATGACCTATCTGTATCAGCAGGCGTTTACGAATTCGAACTTCGGTTATGCGATGGCTATCGGTGTATTTGTATTCGTCTTCTCCGTGATTCTGTCGCTGATCAGCAACAAACTTACGGAAAGGGGAGTGAGCTGATATGTCACAAATTCAGACCAGCGCGGCTATTCCTTCCCGTAAAGAGCATAAATCCGTCAAACCGATCATTATCATCCGAAACTGGCTGCTCCGTATCGTTTTGATTATTCAGGCACTGGCAGTTGTTTATCCGCTGCTGTGGAACGTTCTGGCTTCCTTCAAAACCAATGCGGAAGTCATGGAAAGTCCCTGGAGCCTTCCAAAGTCGCTGCATTGGGACAATTACGTCCGGGCATTTACTTCAGCCAAAATCGGCGATTATATGCTGAACTCTGTCATTGTTGTCGTTTTATCCATGGCGATACTCATTCTGATGGCTGTACCTACCGCTTATGTATTGGGGCGGATGCGTTTCCGCGGACAAAAGTTCATTTCGAACATCTATATGGCGGGATTATTCATCGGAGCGGTTTATATCATCGTCCCCTTATTCATTCTGATGAACGATCTGCATATGCTTGATAACCGTTTTTGGCTTAGCGCCGTGTATGCGACAGGCACCTTATCCTTCTCGGTCTATCTGCTGACGGGATTCATGAAGTCAATCCCGCCAGACTTTGAAGAAGCGGCAATGATTGACGGCTGCGGCTATTTCTCAACACTTTTCCGGATTATCATGCCTATGGTTCGTCCAGGCATTATTACCATGGTTGTGTTCAGCTTTTTTGATTTCTGGAATGAGTATGTGCTCGCCATGACGCTGGTTACCAGCGATGCGAAGAAGACGATTCCAATCGGCCTCAGCAATCTGATGCAGGTGCAGCAGTTTGCCACGGACTGGGGCTCCTTGTTTGCGGGTCTGGTCATCGTCCTGATTCCTACTGTCATCATTTATGTGCTGCTGCAGAAGAAGCTTACCGAGGGCATGATGCTGGGTGGAGTTAAGGGCTAGAAGGCAAAAATATATTCAAATTATGCTATCCCATTAGCCCTGTTTCTGGCTTATAATAGGCCGGACAGGGCTAATGGCAAGTAAAGGGCCAAAACAGGGCACCGAAAGGGAGAGGTTGAACGTAATGGCAGAGCTTAAGGTTCAAGGAAACGATTTTATGTATGAAGGGAGTCCCCTTCGCATTTTCTCAGGTTCCATTCATTACTTCCGCGTGGTTCCGGAATATTGGCGAGACCGGCTGCTGAAGCTGAAGGCATGCGGATTCAATACGGTCGAAACGTATGTGGCGTGGAATGTTCATGAACCGGAGGAAGGAAACTTCGTTTTTGACGGACTTGGTGATATCGAAAAGTTTATCCGGACGGCCGGCGAGTTGGATCTGCATGTCATCGTGCGTCCAAGCCCATATATTTGCGCCGAGTGGGAATTCGGTGGACTTCCGGCTTGGCTGCTGGCAGACACCTCGATGTATCTTCGCTGTTTTGACCGCGCTTTCCTGGATAAGGTAGATCATTATTTCGATGAGCTGCTTCCTCGACTGAAGCCGCTTCTGTGTACAAACGGCGGTCCGATTATTGCCATGCAGATCGAAAACGAATATGGAAGCTATGGTAACGACAAGCAGTATTTGAACTATCTGAAGGATGGAATGATCAGCCGCGGCATGGATGTGCTGCTGTTCACCTCCGACGGTCCAGAGGATCATATGCTTCAGGGAGGCATGGTGGAAGGGGTACTGGAAACCGTCAATTTTGGATCCCGAGCCCAAGAAGCGTTCGAGAAGCTGCGCGAATATCAGCCTGAAGGCCCTTTGATGTGCATGGAATTCTGGAACGGATGGTTTGATCACTGGATGGAGGAGCATCAGTCTCGTCCGGCGGATGATGTGGCAGAAGCCCTCGATGAGATGCTTCGGGAAGGGGCTTCGGTGAACTTTTACATGTTCCATGGAGGCACTAATTTTGGCTTCTACAATGGAGCCAATCATATCCAGCGCTATGAGCCCACAGTAACGAGTTATGATTACGACACGCTCCTCAGCGAGTCAGGAGACCCGACACCGAAGTTTTATGCTGTACGTGAAATTCTTTCGAGGTATACGGAACTGCCGGAGCTCGAGCTGCCTGAACCGATCCGCAAAAAGGCATATGGCCAAGTGAACATGACTGAGCAGGCCGGGTTATTCAGCAATCTGGAAAAGCTTGCGCAGCCGATCCGCCACGCCAGTCCTTTACCGATGGAGAAGGTTGGACAAAGCTACGGCTTTATCCTGTATTCCACACGGATTAGTGGTCCGAGAAAGGGCTTTGAGCTGGTGCTTCAGGATGTGCGTGACCGTGCACTTGTGTTTGCGGACGGTAAATATAGGGGGACAGTAGAACGCTGGAATCCGGCAGCCATTCCCCTTGATATTCCGGCTGAAGGCTTGAAACTGGATGTACTGGTTGAAAACATGGGGCGTGTCAACTATGGACCGCTGATGAGAGATTCTAAGGGGATCACCGAGGGAATCCGCCTCGGCAACCAGTTCTTGTACGATTGGACGATCCATCCGCTGCCGATGAAGGACTTGTCTGATCTTCATTTTGAGCCATTGCGGGAAGGGGAAGCATCCGCACAAGAGGAAACACCATCATTCTACAGAGGGTTATTTGAGGTAAGCGATAAAGCAGACACCTTTATCCGTCTTGATGGCTGGAAAAAAGGCGTTGTGTATGTGAACGGCTTCAACCTGGGACGCTATTGGGAAGCGGGTCCGCAAAAAACGCTGTATATTCCCGCTCCTCTTCTGAAGGACGGCAGCAACGAGCTGGTCATCTTCGAACTTCACGGAACAAGCCAGCCGGTTGTCAGCCTTGTGGATGCTCCGGATCTGGGATAAACATAAGTAGGGGATGTTCCTCAGGTCAAATTTAATGACCTGGGAACATCCCCTTTATTTTGCTGTATTTTATTTGTCTATATTTTACTTCGATGTTCCGGGTTCATCCTTGTTAATTGCGATGATGCCATACTTGTCCTTCTCATCAGCTGATGCGCCAAACCAGATTTCTCCGTTGCCTGCCATGACACCTTGGTAATTGACGAACAACGTATTGAGCTTTTGATCCGCCAGTGCCTTTTTGACGGAGTCGGTCATGATGTTATCGTAGTCGGCGATAAAAGCCGATTTATCCTTAACATTTTTGCTTTTGCCGTTTTCGTTGACGCGGAGCGGGAAGAGAACATATTCTGCGACCTGTTCCTTGCTGCCCGATGCGACAGCCGTCTGTACGGCCTTGAAGATCTCGTTAAACTTATCCGGATTATCTATACCTGCGACTTCATAAGGATTCGCCCCGCTCGATGGTGTCTGGGGATTATCCGGCGTCTCGACTTTGGGCGTGGTCACCGGCCCCGTTGTTTCCTTGCTGTCGGTAGCTGCGCCGTCCGGTGAGGTTTTGGAATCATTGACGCTGTTTTCTGCCGGCTGACCAGACCCCGTTTCGGCTGCTTTTGTAGAAGTGTCCGACACTTTATTACTATCGCCGCATGCGGATAGGGCGATACTTAAGCTAAGTACAACCGCGGTGGACCATATTTTTACAGGAAATTTTTTAGGGCGTTCATTGAAATTCATAGGGATCATCCTCTCTAAACCTGATGTTGACGACTACAGTAAACCTTAACCCATCGTCCATATTTTAAACAAACAGAGAGATGGGCATCAAGTTCATTGCTCCTGCTCGCCATCTTCGTACCAAGGGTTTAGGTGAACCATGACATCTCCGACCAGCTTCATCCGCTGCATGATCGTTTTTTTGACCTCCCGGCTCACATCATGGCCTTCTTTAACCGTCAGCTGATTGGGAACACTCACCTTTACATCTACAATAATGGCATTTCCCAGTTCTCTGGCGCGGATGCTATCCACCCGTTTAACATTCGGTACAGAATAGATGATGGAGCTTAGCTCGGCCAGCTGCTCATTCGTAATATTTTTGTCCATTAAAATATCGATGGCTTCACGGCCCATTTTGAAGCCCAACCGGATTACGAGATAAGATACGATAATACCCGCGGCAGAGTCACCATATTCGGTATAGGCTAAATGGAAATGATCTCCGATTAAGGAGATGCCGATACCGACAAAAGCGGCCGCAGACGCATATACATCGGCAATGTGATCATAGGCGGTTGCGATCAGACTGCGGCTGTTCTCCGCTCTCCCGATGCGGATACAGTACATATACAGCGCCTGTTTCCAGATTAAAGAGATCAAAGCTGCGACAAGGGATATCCAGCTGGCTGCGGCAGGCGGCTCGAAAAAGGACTCCACAGACTTATAGACCATCAAAAGTGCAGCCATAATCAAAATAATGGCTACGATGCCGGAGGCGATGGCTTCTGCTTTCCCATGTCCGTAAGGGTGATCCTCATCCGCCGGTTTTCTGCTAACAAGCGCAGAGGTCAGGGCGGCAATGGTAGCCACAACGTCACCAGCATTATGTATACCGTCTGCCACGAGCACCTTACTATTGAAAATAAGACCGGTAACAATTTTTAAAATCGTCAACAGGACATTGCTGATCAAACTGACCCATACTGCAAAAATGGATTTATTCGCCACGTAAATGTTCTCCTTGGGTGAAATATGATTTCATTCTATATATCATAACCTTATTAAGATGCCTTTTAACAAAAGATGGGTATAATTCCTCAAGTTAAAAGTATTCAGCATAAGAATAAAATATATTCATGAAGGTTGGAGCGACGGGCTATTTTTCGACTCAAAACCAAAAAACTCCCCAAAGCGCTGCAGATTCCTTCATGACTTAGAAAGGAAATGCTGTTTTACGCTGGGGAGTTTATTCAGATAAGCAATAATGATTACAGACTGGCCGGATATCCAATTTTGATCAAGGTGGGAGCTCCGTCCGCAGAACCAATCAGCAGGGCTGAATCCTTATGATCCGGATTATTCAAAGGCTGTACGATAAGTCCGCTGTTAAAGGTTGTCCGGTTGATGACTTTATTCCACTCCGTATCTCCGGTACTGCCAAGCTTCCATACAAACTGCTTCGAGACCGTACCATGCCAATCCTGACTGACCGTTCCGGTTGCCAGGAAACCGCCTCCGGGAGCAGGCTGGATATCGTTTAGCATACTACGGTCCAGAGAAGGATCCGGCTTTTGTACCCACTGCAGAGAACCGTCATGCTGAAAACCCATGACATAGCCTGTTGTTAAATAGCGATATCCGCCATCCGGGTTCGGATGATTATAGTAGCCGGCAAGCGCCAAATCGCCGCTGCTTCCTTCGGACAAGGCAGTAATCCATAAGTTTTGAGTATCCTCCGCAGGATCGAAGCGCTTCTGCCAGAGTGATTTCAGATTCTTATCCCATTTTGCGACGAAAATCTGTTCATTGTTATTGTCAGCTACTGATTCTGCAGATATCACAAAACCCCCGTCCGATAACGCGGTCAACGTATCCACATTGTCGAAAGTAGCACCGGAAAGCTCTTGATCCTTCATGAACTTACCGTTCTTGGAAATATGAACCAACCGAAGCGTACTAGCATTAGGTGTTTCTGCAGGTGCAGTGACAGCGGCAATGTAGCTTTTGTCCTTTAGCTGAACGGCATAGCGAACGAGGCTTGCCGGGTCAGTGGAAGAGAAATTATAATCCCATTCCAGTTTCCCTGATGGACCTAGCTTCATCATATAACTTCCACCGGCAATCAGGGAACCATGATCTTGAGTCCAATGAAATGAAGAGATATATTCGAGCTTTTGCTTGGAAAACGTGGCAACGGGTTTGATCTGCCCATAGGCTCCGATAGCAGTCACCTGAACCTCTCCATCCCGTATAGCGGCAAAGGCCAACTGGTTATCATCATGCTCAAATACAGCGCCATCAGGTAACTGAATGGTCGTATATGAAAGCATTTCAGGCGGGGCTTGCATGGAAGGCTCAGCCTGCACATGGGCTGAAAGGGGAAGAAGTAAGATGGCTGATACAGCAGCCAGCAACAGATTTCTGGTTCGTCTCACAGTCCTTGTTGTCTTGCGTTTGTACATCTCTGATCACTCGCTTCATATCAGTTTTGTCCGGGCTCATTCTATTATGGGCGCCGGCAAAACCGCCTTCAAGCGCAATTAGTCTTGACTTGCACTAGTAATGTATCGACCGAACGGACCGGTAAGAAGGAACTAACCATCTTATGCGAGCGGCAGCTTGAACGACTTATTGAATAGCGGATAAAGCCATTTGACACCGTTTGGCGTAAGCGTATCAGCAATCAGATGCGAAGCATATCCGGCTGTTGCCACCAGCATAATACCATCAATCTGCAGCTGATTCTGAAGACCCGAACCGATAGCGGCCCATAGTACTAGTGCCCAGACTGTGTGTGTCATTCCGCGGTGCTTCAACCATGGAGCAGCCGCTACGAAAATGCCGAAGCCTACAAGCCACATCATATGATGAGACCAGCCGTTATACAGCAGCAGGCATCCAATGGCGCTGACAAGGATGTTTCGTAAGAGACCGTCTTTGATAATCAGGCCTAGCAGAAACAGGCTGAGCGCTGCCAGGGAATACTCCAGGACGAAATAATGCTCCGTGAAATACAACCAGGTAAGAATCACGATGAGAAGCAGGCCGGACCAATACAGCATTTCCCGCAGCCATTTGGAAAACTGACCGATCTTCGAACTCAGCATGCTTGGACCATCCAGATCGGCACTAAGCGCTGAGAGAGCGGAAACCGCGACATAGAGGGCGGCATGTTTCAACGTGAATGGATAGTGGGCGGCCGCGGCCGCTCCGATGGCAACGCCGATGGCCAAATGTGTTGAACCTTTCATTGTTCCTCCTCTGACTGACTAAGATGTTTTTTTAGGCAAACATATGTTTGCTACCATATTATACATGCTGAACCTGCATTTGCGCAAAGCTTCTATGAAAAATGATTCATGCAGAGTATGTATGACTTAGCTGCAGCTTTATGGTTCTGAAAGTTTCGGCTCGGGGTCTGCTGAAGCCCTGGGCAAGTCTCTCCTTCCCAGTAAGTAATCAATGGATACCTGAAACAGATCCGCAAGTCGGTTCAGAGTCTCATAATCCGGTTTTCTTCGGTTTTTTTCATAATGAGACAATGCGGCTCTGCTGATTCCAATCGAAGCGGATAATTCCTCTTGTGTCCAGCCCTTCTGTTCACGAAGCTCCGCAATCCGGTGACCGTACTTCATTCGTTCCCACCCTCCGTATTCGATTCCAAGGCCAATTAAATAACGCTTGACATGATACAAAATGTATCGTAAATTAACAGTGTCGTCAATAGTTAATATGCATTTTGGAACCATTTTCCTAAAAAATCAGGTTCCAAACTCCCTTGATTACCCTTGATATTTGCCTAATGGTGCAAGTTTGGACTGTAATTCAAAATCTCATCAAGTCCCTTCAGATTTCGCTCTTCATCAACAATAAATGCTGTCGATTTCATCTAAAATGATACATATTGTTACAAAAGTTCTGAAGAAACAGGTGCTGATAAGATGATTGATACCCATTGCCACATCATTCCCGGCGTAGATGACGGTCCGAGCTCCACCGAGGGAGCGCTTCGCATGGCTGCGGCGGCTGTGAAGGAGGGAATCCATACGATTATTGCTACACCGCATCATGCCACAAAAAGATACATTAACACAGCCCGGAAAATTCAGCGGAGAGTGGAAGCTCTGAACAGCAAGCTGAAGAAAAACAATATCCCGCTGAAGATTTATCCAGGACAGGAATTCCGCCTAACTGATGCCTTCCGGTCAGAACATCAGGCTGGCCGGATTCAAACACTTGCTGAAAGCTCTTATCTGCTTGTCGAACTGCCATCCCGCGGCATACCCGATTATTTCCAAGAATTTTTGGCTTACATAAAACAGCATGGTATTCACGCTGTGATCGCACATCCAGAAAGGAACCTAGGCATCATACGAAACCCGGATCAGGTGTTTGCATGGATTGAACAGCATGATGTAAGGCTACAGGTGACAACCCAGTCGCTTATCGGTTTTTTCGGTGAGGAGGTACAAAAAACTGCTTCATATCTATGTAGAAAACGATGGATTCACTTGATCGGAAGCGATGCTCACAGTACCTACCGGAGGAGTTTTTACACAAAGGAAGGATATGAAGTGCTTGAGCGGCTGTGCGGGCCAGCCTATCTGCAAGCTTTGCAGCAGCATGCGTCCCAATTAATCCTAGGAGGAAAGATTGGCGATCTGCATACCTAGTTCCGGGAAAAAAGCCACCCGGGTTCAAATCGTACAAGAATTGGGGGAGTCCTAATGGAATTGAAGTTAATGATACAGATGCTTAGAAAAAGGCTGTGGCTGATTGTTATCTTTGTGGTGATTTGCACCGCGGGAGCCGGACTGTACAGCAAATATATGATCACGCCGAAGTACGAGGCCTCTAGCACGCTGATCGTGAATAAGATGAATTTGGATCAGGAGGGGGCTAGGGGACTGGATCTGAATGAGATTACATCCAATATTATGCTGATTAATTCCTACAAAGTGATTATTACTTCAGCATCCATTATGGACAAGGTTGTGCAGCAGCATCCCGACATGCAGATAACTTCAACGGAGCTGATCGATAAGCTGCAGGTTATCACGGCTCAGAATTCCCAAGTTATTACGCTTAAAATGAAGGACCCTTCCTACGACCGCGCCATGAAAATCGTCAATGCCGTATCGCAGGTATTTAAGGAAGAAATTCCGCGGATTATGAAGGTCGATAACATTACTCTTCTGGATAATGCCAAGCCGCAGAAAAATCCGGTGCCGGTTAGTCCGAAGCTTAAAGTGAATGTCGCTCTTGCTTTTGCCGCATCCTTTCTGTTGGTTGTGGGTATCGTGCTGTTGCTTGAATACCTTGATGATACGGTGAGAAACGAGTACGACGTAGAAAGATATCTGGAACTGACTACGCTGGGGGCGATCCGGAAAATGAAAAAGAGAGATCTTAAAACACGTTCCTCCGCCCGATCCAAAAAACAGGCAGGTGAAAAATATGCGCCGCTCAGTCAATAAGAACAAGCTCATTATGAATACCAACCGCAGATCCAACATCTCAGAAGGCTATCGAAACCTCCGAACCAATATTCAGTTTTCCGGCTGGAACCACAAGCTGCAGGTAATGGCTGTCACTTCCACTCAGGCAGGTGAAGGCAAAACCACGACCATCAGCAATTTGGCGGTTGCCTATGCCCATGAGGGAAAAAAAGTGCTCTTGATCGATGCTGATTTAAGACATCCTTCTTTGCAAAGCGTATTCAATGTCTCCAATCGGGTGGGTTTATCCAATATTTTGGCAAACCAGTGCTCTTATGGCGAGATTTTGCATCAGACGACCATTGATAACTTATCCCTTGTCACAGCTGGTCCTGTACCACCTAATCCAACAGAGCTGTTGTCATCGGATAAATTAAAGGAAATCATCAATGTATGGAAAGAGGAATACGATATCATCCTGATTGACACTTCGCCAGTGATGGCGGTAGCAGATGGCCTGATTGTGGCTTCCATCAGCGACGGAGTCATTCTGGTTGTATACGCAGGTAAGGTGAAACGGGAATTTATTAAGAAAACCAAGGAAAAGCTGGAGCTCGCCAAGGCCAACATTCTCGGTGTAGTTCTGAACAATAAAAAGTACAGCAAGTCAGAAGCGAACCAGTATTACTATTACGGTCTTCCCGAATAGCTATTCGATGTCGGCTGTGCAGCCGAAGGTTATGTCTACTGTACCTTTATCATGGTAGGCACTCGATCATGCTGTGGGTATGCAAATACCTTAGACGTAAATCGTCGGGAGTGTGGTGTGAGGCCGGGTTGGATGCCCGTTTCATACTTCGGTTGAAGTATGAGCTATGTGAGGCCGGACATACAGCTCATACTTTAATTTTAGTTTTCAACAAAGAGAATGGAATACCAAAAGGGGGATGAAAGCAGTGAACAAAGTCAGAAAAGCGATTATTCCGGCAGCGGGCCTGGGCACACGCTTTCTGCCGGCAACCAAGGCGATGCCTAAAGAAATGCTACCAATCGTCGATAAGCCGACTATTCAGTACATTGTGGAGGAGGCAATAGCTGCAGGTATTGAGGATATTATTATCGTGACGGGAAAAGGGAAACGATCTATTGAGGATCACTTCGATCATTCGTTTGAACTGGAACTGAATTTGCTGCAGAAGGGCAAGCTGGAGGTTCTCGAATCGGTACGCCGATCTTCGGAGGTCGAAATTCATTATATCCGCCAAAAGGAAGCTAAAGGACTGGGGCATGCCATATGGTGTGCGCGGAATTTTATCGGTAATGAGCCATTTGCTGTTCTGCTCGGTGATGACATCGTAAGGTCAGAAGTGCCATGTATAGGACAGTTAGTGGAACAATACGAAACCTATGGACTCTCAGTTGTGGGGGTTGGTGCTGTACCCGTTGACCAGACACACCGTTATGGGGTCATTGATCCGTTACATACACTGGATCATGCGGGCACAGCCTATGCACTCCGCAGGGTTGTGGAAAAGCCAAGCCCCGGAGAAGCCCCGTCTAATCTGGCCATCATCGGACGTTATGTGCTGACGCCAGAAATATTCGGTTATCTGGAACGTCAGGAGGCGGGATACGGCGGAGAAATACAGCTCACTGACGCCATCCAGCAGCTGATTGTCGAGAAGGGTTGTATCGGATATACCTTTGAGGGAGAGCGTTTTGATGTTGGAGAGAAGCTTGGCTATATTCTGACCACCATTGATTTTGCGCTGCATCAGGAGGATTTGAGACTTTCCCTTCTGGCGGCGATGGATCGTATTTTGCAGACGGAAAAGCAGGGAAAGGTATTGTTTTGATTTCCTTCAATTTTATGATAAGGCAGGGGCTCAAATGGTGAAGAAAGTGTGTGTAATGGGACTTGGTTATATCGGACTTCCGACTGCCAGTCTGCTGGCAATGAATGGTTTTTACGTACATGGCGTTGACGTTAACATACATACAGTTGAGCGGATTAATCAGGGAGAGGTTCATATCACGGAGCCAGATTTGGACCTCGCCGTACAGAGCGCTGTACAGAGCGGATTTCTACGTGCTTCTACAGCTCCTGCAGAAGCGGACATCTTTATTTTGGCCGTACCGACTCCTTTTAAGGAAAACAACAAACCCGATTTGACCTATGTAGAGCAGGCGGCAAAGGCAATCATTCCTTACCTAAAGCCGGGGAACCTTGTTATCCTTGAATCAACCAGTCCGGTGGGTACGACAGAGCAGATTGCCGACTGGATTGTAGCAGCGAGAGAGGATCTGAGTATTTCGGAATCGCTTCATGCCGGTTACAACCGGATTTTTGTTTCCTACTGTCCAGAGCGGGTCCTTCCAGGTCAGATCTTACGGGAACTGGTGGAGAATGACCGCATTATTGGAGGCATTGATGAGGCTTCCACACATGGGACTGCAGATTTCTATAGGCATTTTGTCAAAGGGGCCATTCTTGAAACGAATGCCCGTACAGCCGAAATGGCTAAGCTGACGGAAAATTCATTCAGAGATGTGAATATTGCATTTGCGAATGAGCTGTCATTGATATGCGATCACTTGGATATCGATGTCTGGGAGCTGATCCGCTTGGCTAATCATCATCCACGTGTCAATATCCTCCAGCCGGGGCCTGGGGTGGGAGGACACTGCATTGCAGTCGACCCATGGTTCCTGGTCGATGCTGCTCCAGAGCAGGCAAAGCTAATTCATACCGCCCGAATCGTAAATGACCAGAAGCCTTGGTATGTGGTGGAGAAAGTACTGCAGCTTGCCGCGAAGCTGAGATCGCCTGTCATTGCCTGTCTGGGACTTGCCTTTAAGGCGAATATTGACGATTTGCGTGAAAGTCCGTCGATGGCGATTGTGGAGCATCTGGCTAAGACGGGATTAGCCACCATGTATGTTGTTGAGCCTCATATTGAGCAGCTGCCTGATAATCTGCGAAATGAAAATGTGTTCCTGTCAAACGCGGAAGAGGCGGTGCGTAAGGCGGATATTGTATTGCTGCTGGTGAACCATGAGGCTTTCCGTTCCATCAGCCCGGATCAATTGCAGGAAAAGATTGTTGTGGATACCAGAGGGTTTTTCCTCCTGGCTCCCCGTGTGGAAGTGGGAGTGTAAAGAATGTCCTCAGTTCAAACCCAAATTAGGCGCCTGAAGGAAATGCCTTTTCGGGCTGCGATGAAGAAAATCGCCGGCAAAGCGATACAGGAGGCGCGTTTCGCGTACAGACAATACCGGATAAGCCGCTCGCCCATTACGCTCCGGCCGGAGCTGTTTCGGTCATTTGAAACGACAAGCACATTTCTTTTTGATCCGCTCAGCCGGGAACATTATGTGAATTTACTGAAAAAAGAGGAGATGGATCAGGAGATCATCCATGATGCGGAACGGATCTGCGCGCATGTCTTTGATCTTCTTGGTTCAGGCGAAACAAGTCTTGGACCTTCCTTGCCTTGGCATGAGGATTTCAAAACGGGATTTCGGTGGGACAATAAATTTTATAAATGGATAAAAATTGTTGATCTGGATAATGCTGCGGACGTCAAGGTTCCCTGGGAACTTTCGCGTTTTCAGCATTTTTTTACCTTAGGGAAGGCCTACTGGCTGACGGAGGATGAGAAATACGCCCTTGAATTTCAGGCACAGCTTGAAGATTGGATGATTCAGAACCCGGTTGAGATGTCTGTCAACTGGACTTGTGCCATGGATGTTGCTATCCGCGCGGCCAATTGGATTGCCGTCGTTCCGTTTTTTCGAAAAAGCCCATCCATACCCGAGTCCTTTTGGGAAAGTTTCCATTCCTCATTATATCTGCATGGTGTCTTTATTCGCGGTAACCTGGAGAATACCGGGGAACATACAGGAAATCATTATACGGCTAATTTGGCTGGCCTGATTGCTCTTGGAATTTATTTCGGCAGCTTTAACGTACAGGGGAATCAGCCTCAATTAGGTAATCCTGCAGACTGGCTGACCTTCGGTATGGACGAAATGGAGAAGGAGCTGTTTGTGCAGGTCAATGAGGATGGAACCAACTATGAAGCATCGACCTCCTATCACCGGCTCGTCGCTGAAATGTTTCTGATAACAACGATGTGGTGCTCAAGAAATGGACTCCATTTCCCGGATGTATATATGCGTCGTCTTGAGAAAATGCATGAGTTTATGCTGAATATCATGAAACCGGATGGATTAACGCCACTGATTGGCGATGCTGATGATGGAAGATATCTCATTGTCTCTAAGTACAGCGGATGGGTACGCAGCGATTTCCGCCATCTGCTGGCTGTAGCCGGTGAATTCTTTGAACGGGATGATTTTCGGAAAGCCGGCATCAGCAGCTGGGAAGACGCATTGTGGATTGCTGGCGGAAATAAGCCGAGCCGGATACCAGAGCTTGATGAACCAAGATCTGTGGCTTATCCGGATGGCGGCTACTACGTGCTCCGCAGCCCGGAGATATACTGTCTGATCCGCTGCGGAGAGCTTTCCTTTCACGGACATGGGGCGCACAGTCATAACGACCAACTGAGCTTTGAGCTGAATGTGAAGGGTAAGGATATTATTGTGGATCCGGGTACATTTATCTACTCGGCGGATTATCGGGCAAGAAACCTTTTTCGTAGTACAGCTGTTCATAACACGATACAGGTTGGCGATATGGAACAAAATGATATGGAGGATAGAAACTTGTTTTTGCTGCGGGAGCAATCTTATGCGTATTGCGAGTTGTTCTCTTACGAGTATTTTGCCGGGAATCACCGCGGCTATGAGAAAAAGAGCGGAATCATTCATAGACGTGAAATTCTGCTGAAGGACTCGGGGCTGGTCATCATCGATAAACTTGAGCACGCGACACCTGCACAAAGTGAAGTACTCCCAGCTTCAGCAGCATTTATGCTGGCTGCAGGTATAAGAGTGTATGCGGACAAGAGGAACTTGATACTGCAAGCAGAGGGGTTCAAGGCTATCGTTGCCTTTGAAAATGCCGCCGAAGTGCAGATACAAGAAGGATGGATATCCAAGGATTATGGAGTCCGTGAACCGAGTCAATTGCTGCGTGTGTATACCCATCATCCATATCTGCGAACTACAATTCACTGGGATTAAAACGGGGGAGCATTGACTATGAATCAGGTAATTATTAGACAAGGAAATGCTGTGGTTGAACAAATTCCGGCACCCGAAATTCAAAAGGGAACCGTGCTGGTTCAGGTGAACCATTCCTGTATATCGATAGGAACCGAGCTCAGCGGACTTAAAAGCAGCGGAGTTCCGCTATGGAAACGCGCGGTTCAGCAGCCTGAAAACGTACGGAAGTTGATGAATATAGCCGCTTCACAAGGGTTATCCCATACTCGGAATATGCTTAAATTGAAAGCCGGTGCTGGACAACCATCGGGCTATTCGGCTGCAGGAACCGTTATCGAGGTCGGTGAGGGGGTCTCGGACCTGAAGGAAGGTGACCTTGTCGCATGCGCGGGAGCACAGTTTGCCCATCATGCGGAAGTTATCCGGGTTCCAAGGAATTTAGTTACACCGGTACCCGATGGCTTGGGCTTGGCAGAGGCCAGTACAGTGACGCTCGGAGCAATCGCCATGCAGGGGCTACGGCGTGCTGCACCAACTCTTGGGGAGACATTTATTGTGATCGGGCTAGGCATTCTGGGGCAACTCACAGTACAACTGCTGAAGGCAAACGGATGCAGGGTCATCGGTACTGACCTGGATTCCGGGCGAATTGCACTTGCAAAAAGCTTAGGCATGGAGTTGGCTATACAGCCCCAGGAAGAGAGCGGTGTTGAAGCAGCACTCCGGCTCACGGATGGTATGGGGGCGGATGGCGTCATCATTACAGCAGCAGCGCGATCTAGTGTAATACTCTCCGAGGCCTTTCGGATGACACGGAAGAAAGGGCGTGTTGTCGTTGTAGGCGATGTGGGTCTCGAGATTAATCGATCCGACATCTACGAAAAGGAGCTGGATTTCTATATTTCTACATCTTATGGGCCGGGACGCTACGACCGGAACTATGAGGAGAAAGGGCAGGACTACCCGCTTGGATATGTACGATGGACGGAAAACCGGAATATGAGGGAGTTCTTGAGGCTGGCAGCGGAAGGAAGGGTGAGGCTTGAATCGATGATTTCCCGCATATTCCCGGTTGGGGAAGCGTCGGAAGCCTATGAATATATCCAACATGCGGAGAAAAAACCGATGATGGTGCTGCTTTCTTATCCGGAACAAAACGAAGTCCGCAGTTTGTCACATAAGGTAATGATAAATACCCGGCCGCATACCGTTCAGAGAATGGATAAGAAAGTACATATCGGATTGATCGGAGCCGGTGAATTTGCCAAAAACATGCATCTTCCGAATATTAATGCTTTATCCGCCAAATTTGAGCTGCAAGCGATCATGAGCCAAACCGGCTACAATGCAGCCGAGACAGCCAAACAATTCGGAGCAGTATATGCAGCTACAAGCTACCGGCTGCTTCTTCAGGACCCGGATGTTGATGCAGTGCTCATTGCAACACGTCATGATACACATGCATCAATCGTTCTGGATGCACTGAGGGCTGACAAGCATGTATTTGTGGAGAAGCCGCTGGCTCTGACCATGTCTGAGCTAGGGGAAATAGAACGGTTTTATGACGACATCTCTGAAGGAAAGCCGGTTCCAGTGCTGCTTACCGGCTTCAACCGCAGATTCTCACCCTACGCGTTGAAGATCAAGGAAATGGTCGAACAGCGAAGCAATCCCATGATTCTGAATTATAGAATGAATGCCGGATACCTCCCGCTGGATCATTGGACACAGACGGAAGAAGGCGGAGGGCGCAACCGCGGGGAATGCTGTCATATTTATGACCTATTTACTTATTTGACAGGGAGTAAAGTACAGCGGATTCATGTATCTCATCTGCAACCTTCGACAAAGCATTACTCACACACGGATAATTTTGTCGCGACGATGGAGTTCGCGGACGGTTCTGTTGCCACAGTGACATACACCGCCCTTGGATCAAAATCGTATCCCAAAGAGCAGATGGATATATACGTAGATGGGAAAAACATTTTTCTTGATGATTACCGCAGGCTGTCGGTTGCAGGCAGTAAAGTGAAAGGAATGGAAACGAAGATTAGCAATAAAGGACAGCGGGAGACGCTGGAACGGTTTGCCGATGCGGTTCAGGGACAAATCGATTGGCCGATTCCGCTATGGCAGCAAATTCAGGCGATGGAGATCGCGCTAGAAGTAGAACGATCATTATCAAAAGGAATGATGAACCTATGAATATAACCAAAATAGCCGCCAAACAAATTTTATCGTATCTCCCGTTTCGGTACGTGAACGTCGGCAGAGAGTTTCATCTGTGGCTGAATAAGTTAGAAAAAATGAAAAGTATGGAATACGAACAAATCCGCGAGGCTCAGCTTCAATCCTTGAAAGATATGATAACGCTGGCTTATGAACATACAAAGTTTTACAGACAGTTATATGACGCTCACGGCTTTCACCCGGAAATGCTTCAGGACTTCAGTGACATGGAGCGTATTCCTGTGATTCATAAAGAGGATGTGCGGACGCACGGCCATGATATGGTGGTGTCCAAATATACGCCGGAAAAGCTGAAAAAATTAGGAACCAGTGGCACAACAGGCACATCGCTTACCCTTTATTCGAACCGAGCGGTTGAAGAGCGGGAGTGGGCTGCGATCTGTTATCTGTGGGCTAATGTCGGCTATAAGCCGGGAGATGGGCGAGTGGAATTCAGGGGAGCGCTGCCGAGCAACAAGCTGTTTATACTGGATAGGTATTCCAGGACCTTGAAAATAAACACGACTGCCATTACGGAAAGCAACATCAGGGACATTGTGAGCGCAATTCTGGCGTCCGGTTATGAATTTCTGTACGGCTTTCCTTCTGCACTGGCGTTGTTCACCAAATTTCTTGTCGATCATCAGCTCACTGAATTATATCAGCCTAAAGCCATTTTACTCGCCTGCGAAATGGTACATGATTATCAGGTATATCTTATCAGCAGCGTGTTTTCCAGCTCCCGCATATTTGCTCATTACGGACAGACGGAGAAAGTGGCATTAGGCGGCTGGCTTGATGACTCCCATTCTTACTACTTTCTGCCTTTATACAGCTATGTAGAACAAAATCAAGAGACGAGCGCGATCATCGGCACTTCTTTTTTGAACGATGTGATGCCTATGATTCGCTATGAATTGACCGATGCCGCCGCGCGTTTTGACCAGCAGCCGCAAAAAGGAAAGGAGCATCTTTTTCCGGTTATCCGTTCCATCGACGGCCGCATGGGTGAGATCATGTACAAGCCGAACGGGGATATGCTCCCCTCGCCGCTGATCGCCATCGCCCTCCGTGGGACCAAAACGTTCAGCGCCTGTAAACTGATTCAGCACCGCTATGATCTGATTGAGATCATGGTCGAATCGACGCAGCAGGAGGAAGTCGTGCAGGAGGAAATTAAAATGGTGGTCGAGAAGCTGGAAAAGCTGTTCACCATCGACATGAATTTTAACATCACGATCGTCCCCCATATTACCAGGACGGAGACCGGAAAATTCAAAAATGTGGAGGTTCTGGTTGGAAAGGAACCGTTGATCGTATGAAACTGATTCTGGTGGGACCGGTTCCTCCGCCGATTGGGGGCATATCCATTCATATTCAAAGGTTGGCCGAGGTCTTGCGTGCAAGGCAGGCAGACTTTGTTATCTATAATGAATCGAACGTGGCCGACGCGGAGCGGCAAATGCTGCCTATGGGCAGCTACAAAACGTTTTTATTGAAGATCCCATTTATCCAAGGGGATCTTTTTCATTTTCATTCTATAGATCTGCGAATTCGAATTCTTCTTGGCGTCTATAAGGTCTTAGGCAAAAAAATCATGCTTACGGTTCATGGCGATAGTCTGTCGCAGCAGCTTCAGCAATCCAGTCCCTTAACCAAAAAGCTGCTGCTGGGAAGCCTGAAGCGGTTGGACTATATCATATGCGTCAGTGAAACAACTACGCAGATGCTGTTGCAGCTTGGTTTCCATCCGGATCGAGTGCGTACTATTCCGGCATACATTCATCCTGTGGAGTGCATTGATGATGCATTGAAGATTCCGCCGGAAGTCCACCGCTTCATGGAACAAGCCGATTTCCTAATCGCAGCGAACGGTTTCGTCCGGCTGCTGCAGGACGGCGACTTGTACGGCATCGATCTCTTGGTGGAAATGATGAAGGAACTGGTTGACGACGGGGGGGCGGTGCGACTCCTGTTTGCCATGCTGGGCGCAGCAGATCAAAGCGCGGAAGAGCGGGCGTATTACGATCGGCTTAAACGCAGGATTGCGGATGATGGCCTCTCGGAAAGGATACTTTTCTATGAAGCCGTGGATACCGAGCTATACCCTTTATTGAAAAAGAGCCATCTGTTTATCCGGCCAACCCGCCTGGATGGGTTTGGGGTATCGATCGCCGAAGCTGTTCATTTTAACGTACCTGCCATTGCTAGCGACGTATGCAGAAGACCTGAGGGAACAATCCTGTTTGAATCGGGTGATCTGCCGGGGCTGGTTAGGCAGGTGCGACAGGTGATGCATAACTACAATACCTGTAAAGAGGCAGTCACAGGCATCATGACAACGGACTACGCGGCCGATTTGATCGGAATCTATGACAAATTGTCAGGCGAAAGGATGCCTGCGGAAAGTAAAGGGATAGCCCGTGCCAACCGATAACCGGAAAATGCTGTCCAGCGGCGCCGTATATCTCTGCTCCTCGATCCTGACGCAGCTCGTTAATCTGCTGCTTATTCCGCTCTATACCCGGAATCTGTCTCAGGAGCAGTTCGGCCAGTATGACCTGATCATCAGCGTCCAAATGCTGCTGTCTTTGATAATTACCCTCGGGGTCCACTCCGGAATGGTCCGTTTCTTTAACGAATTCGAGAACAGACAGGAGCTGCGGAATACGGCACTGACCTTTGCACTCGTATGGGGTACCATCTGTATTGGAGGCGCATGGGCGCTCAGTCCCTTAGTGTCGCCATTCGTGTTTGACGCGGCCGAGGGTTCCGGCCTATACATTCCTTACGTAGTGATGATTTCGGTCTTCTCCTGCCTTAACCTGATTTATTCGAGTTTTTATTCCATGCAGTTTAAAGCGCTAAAATCGAGCTCCATCCAGTTTTCGGTCGTTTTGTCGACGCTATTTTTTGCGTTATATTTTTTTCTTTCCAGGGATATGGGCATCGTCGGCATATTAACGGCTCAGCTATTCAGCAACGTACTGGTGTTTATCGTGCTGTTTGCGCTGAATCTCGGCACATACCGATTTATCATCAAGCGCGATCCGATCCGCCAAATGCTGGGCTATGGCTCTGGCCTCCTGCTCGGGGACATTTCCGCCTGGGTTCTCAGCTTAAGCGACCGTTTTTTGATCAAAGGGTATATGAACTTATCCTCAGTTGCCGTATATTCCATCGGGTACAAGATCGGCATGCTGATCAATCCGGCCTTCATCACCCCGTTTATGTCCGTTTTTACGGCTTTCAAGTTCAAAGCATATAAGGATGAGGATGGGCCCGAGAAAATAAGGAAGATGTTCCGCCTATATAATTTCATGGGCTGGTTATGCGTCCTGGGATTGACGCTGTTCGCCCATGTGGCGGTCCGACTCGTGGCGACGGAAGAATACAGCAGCGCCGGCATGTTGGTACCGCTCATTTCATTCACGTATTTTTTGTCGGGCAGTCTTGCTTTTTACTCCCTGGGACTTCATATCGCGAATAAAATGCGCATCAACTACCTGATTTCCTTGTTGGCAGCCCTTATTAACGTCGCCTGCAACATCGTATTGATTCCTTGGCTCGGGATTTACGGCTCGGCTTTGGCAACGGTAATCTCGTATGCGGTCACGAGCGCCGTTTTTTATCATTACGGTTCCAAATATTATCCGCTTGGTCTCAGTATTTTTTATCCTTATAAATATCTTGCTATTTATTTGCCTGCTTACGCCTTGCATGCGTTTTTCATGCGGATCGAGCACTCCTTGCTGATTGAGATTGCGCTGAACGTACTGCTTGTCGCAGCCTTTATTGCCTGCAGTCTGATCTTTAAATTCGTATCCATCCGGGAACTGACCGGGGACCTGCTGCCGGCACTGAACCGCAAATCCAAAAACCTACTCATGGAAGGAGTGAAATCGGAGTCATGAACACCAAAATCATCACCGATATGGACGGGTTCCTCTCGATCCGGGAGGATTGGGAAAGACTGGCCGACCAGGATCCGGATGCGACCTATTACAGCACGTTTGAGTTCAACTTTTCATGGTGGCAGACGTTCGGAGGCGACAAAAACAAAGAACTGTTCATCCTCTGCCATTACCGGGATAATGTTATGGTTGCCATTGCACCGCTGATGATCCGAGTTATCGACAAGAAAATCGTCAAATGCAGGGTGCTGAGCTTTCTTGGAAAAGGAGACTATTTCAATTTCATTATCGACTCCAGCAAGTTCAAACCCTCCACGATCATCCGGGAATTGATGAATACGGTAGAGGAACATTCGGGAAGATGGGACAAAGTCGAGCTGACCCATCTGCGAATGGATACGCAGCTTCTCAAGTACTTGATGCGGCATGACCGGTACAGCAAGCATACCGAATACCTGACCTCCTGTGCCCGGATCAACAGCGATGATTATTGCTCGTATGCCGATTTTGAAAAAGAAATGCTAAGCACCAAGCTTCGCCGCAAACGGGTAAAGCTGCAGGACGATACGGGGTACAGGTTCAGAGTCGTCACTGGCAGCCAAAGTGAGGATATGTACGATAAAATCGCCCATATTCACCAGCTTGAAAAAAAGTACCTGAATGAAGTGAAGGGCAGACATGAACGGGGAAGCCTGTTTGAAGACAAGAACAACGAGCATTTCCTGAAGCGCTTGTTCAAAGGTAATGATAAGATTTTGTTTTTTTACCTCGAATCCGAAGACGGCGAAATTATCATTTACAAGTGCTGCTATTTGTACCAGAACGTATTGTACGGCTGGAACACGGGATATTCGCCCAAGTTCTCCCACTATCACGGCATTTCGGATGTGCTTCTGATGGAGATGGTCGAAAGTCTGTTCCACAGCAGCTGCACGAAGCAGATTGATTTCGGAGCGGGCACGTATTCGTGGAAATTCCGCTGGACGAACCGGTTCTCGGTGAGTTATTCCTTTAACATGTGGAATGAATCCAGCCAGCAGTCCAGGCTGCTGCGGCTGCTGATCCAGTCCAGGGAAATCGTGCGGGCCTTCAAGGGGCTCAAAAACGCGTTATGAATAAAAACATGGAGTGAATACGAGACATGAAAACGGTAGTGATTCGGAGTCTGGAAGAGCTGTGCCGATGGGAACGGCCCTGGAAGGAATTGACGGAAAACTTGGAGTATCCCGAAATTTTCAACACGTGGGAATGGCTGCACTCTTACGTGTCTCATATGTTCAGCCCAAACCGACAACTCTTTGTCATCCTAGTCATCGACCAGGACCGATGCATCGCTGCCGCACCGATGTGCATCGTCCAACAGTCTATCAAATGGATGAGAATCAGATCCCTGCAGTTCATTGTTTCCGGAACGGGAGAGACCAACAGCTTCTACATACATAAATATGTTCACTACATGAAGGGATTAAAGGAAATACTCAATGTGCTGCATGCCCATCGGCAGGAATGGGACTGTATCGATCTGCATAACGTCCATTCGCTGGATCCCGTGACGGGTCTGATCGGGCAGGCATGCGGAAGCGATTATGATGTATATAGCCATTCCAGGTCCATTACCCCGTATGTGAATTTGGAGCGGTTTCATCAAGAAAAGTTAGCCAGAAGCCGAATCAAGGCGATCGAGCGCAAAGAGCGGAAGCTGCGGAATGATCTTGAGACGAGGCTCGAAATCCATGTGCCTGTCGACGAAAGGACATGGGAGAGCCTGATTGAAATGCACAAGGAGCGGTGGGCACAGAGCCTGTTTGGCGTTCAGGAGACGATGCGCTTCTACGGTGACATCATCTCCAAGTTTCATGAGCTGGATGGGGTGCATATTTCCTATATCGAAATTAACGGCAGCATTGCCTCAGCGATGCTGACCTTTAGCCATAAAAGCAAGGTATATCTTTACATCACGTCCTTCTCCCAACAATACATGGAGTATGGAGTGGGGCTGATTCTCCTTAACAAAGTCATGGAGCATTACTTGCAAAGCGGGAATACGGAAATCGATTTGATGAGCGGCACCCAGGAATACAAATTTTTTTGGTCGGATACGGTTCGCGTAAACAATCATATCCGCCTGATTGAAAGACAGAGAGGGAAGACATGGCTGAAGGCATACACACTGCTGCAGGTGAACAAAAATCATCTAAAATCCTTCTTACCAGGGAAAACGCAGCACCGCCGGGTAGGCAGATGACGAATCAAGGAGAATGCTTCATGCAGATTGAACGATGCAAATGGTACAACAATGCCGATTCGCCCGTGCTGTTCATGATCGATGACTTGGCAAACGCTTGGGTGGATACGAGTGGCAACGGAACCGTGGATGAAGGCGAGGACTGGGGATTCTTCAAGGATGAGGAACGGTCCTCGTTTCGTTTTTTGCAGGAACGGATTTTGGCGGATCATCCCGAGGTAAAGGTTACCTTCTTCGTACCGGTGGGAGAGAGAGTAGGCATGATCCGGAATCCGGTATGCAGCATGTACTCGAAGCCTATCCATGCGGACGAGGCAAGCCGCAACTTCTTTCGCAGAGTCCATGAGCATCCGAATTTTGAACTGGCTTATCATGGGACAACGCACGGTATCGTAGGGGAGATGGCAAGGGATTTCGTTCAAGAATGGGCTTCCTTCAAAAGCTTAAATGAAGCGCTCGTCCGTATCGGCGAGGGACTGGATATATTCATGGAAGCCGTAGGTACGAGGCCTATGGGCGGTAAATACTGCGGGTACACGAGCAACACATTTTCGGATGAGAGCATCGATGAATCGGGCTTTGCGTGGTGGTGCAGATACTGGAACCGCGGGAAAACCGAGAGTTCGAACGACCCGTCCTGCGGGACTGACTCAGATCCCGTTACCAACTACGACGTCAAGCGTTTCGGAAAAAGCGGTGTTCTAGACATTCCTTCCACCGTGAACGGAGCGCTGTTGAACGGCGTTTATCACGGAAGGAATACGATAAAGGACATCGTCAAGCGGACGTTCAAAAAAAACTTCATACGCTGGAAGCTTCGCGAAATCGATGGTCTGCTGAAGCGGCGGCTGGTCATCAGCGTGCAGGAGCATATCGCGCCTTCGCGCGATGACGGAAAGAGACAGAGCCCGAACATTTTCGATGACCGCGAGAGCTTGCTCCAAATCTTTCGGCATATCCGAGGGAAAACGGTGTGGTACTGTACCTGCTCGGAACTGGCTGATTACGTGAATCTTCGTGATCATGTACAGATAGAGCATCGGGATCAGCACCATTTTGGGCTGCGCCATGAAGCGAGGTACCGGAAGAAGCTGTTGTCGCTGCGGTTTGGAGAAACGCGGCCTTTCCGGATTATGCTTCCCGACGGAAGCGCCTTGAATGTGGTCGATGGCGTAGCCAACCTTCCGGTTCTGGAAGGGATATATTCGATCGTGGATTGATTACCGTCAGTTAAAGGGGAGAGGGGAGGTTAACAATATGAAGGTACTTTACCAAACCAGGTATAATATCTTCACGCGCAAAGGCGGAGATACGGTTCAAATCCTTAAAACCAAGGAATTCATCGAAGGCAGATTCCCGAATATCCAAATAGACATCAACAGCGACCCTAAGGCTGACTTGTCTTCATATGACCTCGTACATATATTTAATATGCTGCGACCACAAGAAACCATTCTGTTTCTGGAAAATGCTAAGGCCCAAAACAAAAAAGCCGTATTGTCCACCATTTTCTGGAGAAGCACGGAATTTGAGAGACAGGGGCAGATGGGTCTGCGGAAAATGGTTAATCGGCTGATCAGCTACGATGGAATGGAAAGATTAAGGGGGCTATACCGCTATTATATTGACGGTGAAAAGCATGAAGGGACTTCAAGGCTGATCCGAAAGGGTTATACGAGATTGCAGCGTGAGATTCTTGAACAGGCGGATCTCCTTCTTCCGAACGGAGAGGGCGAGATGGAACTCATTCAAAGTATCTTTGAGCCCCGGATGAGCTTGAATTATTTGGTGGTTCCGAATGCCATAGATGCAGGAATTTTCAAATATGATGCGGATTCGCAGCGGGATATCGTTCTATGCGTAGGAAGATTCGAGCCTCGCAAAAACCAACTGAACCTGATCAAGGCTTTCAATGGACTTCCTTACAAGCTGGTATTGGCGGGGCGGGCCCATGAAACGCAACAGAAGTATTTGAAAGCGATGCAAATGGCTGTTCAAAACAATAATGTCGAAATTGTGGATGAGGTTGATCACGGTGAGCTGCAAAAGCTGTACAGCCGTGCCAGGGTCCATGTCCTGCCCAGTTGGTATGACACTCCGGGATTAGTGTCGCTTGAAGCAGCGGTCAGCGGGTGCAACATTGTGGTTACAACGAGGGGAACGACGAGGGAGTACTTTGGAGACGATGCTTATTATTGTGAGCCAGGGAATATCGAAAGCATCCAAAAGGCAATTATTGACGCCTATAACGCGCCTTACAATCAGCGGCTGGAGACTAGAATCATTTCCGATTTCACTTGGGAGCAAGCGGCGGAACGAACCGTGGATGGCTACAGGCTGCTGCTGAGCCGGGAAGAGCAGGAGGTGGGCGCAGGATGAGGGAGACTCTTATTGTCATCTCGGATTACGTAGAAGGAGAGCCGGTAGTCGCGTCGGTCCGCTTTGCGGGACTCATGGAACATTTTCGGGAGCAATACGATCTGATCGTCATTCATGACGGGAAATATGGTACCGGCGCCAGCAGGTATGCAGTCGAAGACTATCCCTATGTAACGATGGACAGCGTCCTTACCCAATCGATGAAAGGGGATACGGATGCAAATGAGCGGGGCGTATTCGGCCAGCTTGCCGAGAATCTGCTCCGCAATCCGTGGACCTTGTCCGCATGGAGGAATTACAAATACAGCAAGTTTAAGTTTGATCGGATGAATGCGGCGCTTTATGCGCAGCTTGACCTGATTCTCACGAACCGGACGATCGGGGCTGTCTTTGTCACCGTACCGGATGTTTACGCGTTATATATTCTCGATTACATCAAACGCAAGTCGCCGCATATGCAGGCGGTCATTGAAATTCGCGATATCATCAACCACAGCATCGGCAAAGGCAACCCGAAGTATGTATTCAGGCAAGCCGAACAGATGATAAGCAGGCTTGCGGACGGTGTCATTGCCGTTTCAGAAGGGATTTACCAGCATTACCGGATACGGAATCCGCAGAAGGAAATGGAGCTTATCACAAACGGATACGATGAGAATTTATTCAAAGATTCCGATTTTATGCGTTTAAGTGGGACTTCAGAATCTATTTCGTTAGTACATATCGGATCAATTTATAAAGGAAGAAATGTTGGAGCTTTGATGGATGGCCTGGATTTATTTTATCGGCAGACAGGTATTGCCGTTACGCTTCATATCGCGGGGCTGCTTGACCGTCAGGCTGTAGAGGATATCGACCGTACGGAGTATTCAGAGCCGGGGGTTCGGATTCACATATATGGAAGTATGGAACACCACAAAGCCGTACAACTGCTGAAAGCAGCAAATGTTGCCGTAATTCTCACGCATACCCGCGGAAGCGGCTTTGCCATCCCGGGTAAAACTTTCGAATATATCGGTGCTTGTAAGCCGATTCTTGCCGTGTCCGAAGATCAGGAACTGATATCACTGGTTCAGGACCGTTATGGAGAATGTGCCGGGCATGATCCGAAGGCGATCGCAGCCTCACTCGGACAACTGATCAAGAACAGCTATGATTTCTCAGGCAGGCACAAGTATTCGAGAAAATTACAGGCAGAGCGTATTCTTGGGTTTCTGGGCCATATTACGCTGGACGGTGGAATTAATATGATAGGCAAAGAGGTTTGAGCATGCTGATTTTAATGCTTATATTCATACCGGTGATGCTGGCGGGACTGGTTGCAGCCGTGAACATTCTACCGAATAGAAGGAAGACTGTTATGCCGGTCTGCCTTTTGATGTTAGCGATGGTGAGCAGTATACAGCTGAGTCTCGGCTATCAGGACGTCTATCTGGATGTGACGGTTTTCGTTCTGTTCAGCGTGGATTTGTCGCTACTGGTACATTTAGTGTTCAAGAGCAAATACCAGTCTATTAAAAAAGACAATGAAATCCGAAACAAATTTCAACTTGTGATAATTTCGTTTGCTGTTATCCTTTTGTTGATTACAATACAAGGCTCAACCCTTGAAATCACGGAAATCGGTCTGCATATCTATTATATCAATCTGTACTTTAATCTGCTGCTTCTGGCGTTACTATTTTATTTACTCAGTAAGCTTGAAGCTCAAACATCTACGATTTTACTCTGTATCGTTGGTTTTTCGGTCTGTAATTCCTTACTTGGGCTGCTTCAATATGCTACGAACAAATCGCTTCTTTTATTTTCAGCGGAGGACTCGATCAATTATTACGAGGGAGTCAAAATCGCCAAGCGTGTCGTGGGCTTTGTCGGAGCGAGCAACGGTGCCGGCAACCTCGGCGCGATTTTGTTCCCTGTTCTGCTGTACTATTTCATACAGAAAAAAAGCTTGTTCAGCCTGGCAGCCGTATTGCTGAATACCGTTTTCCTGTTCCTTACCTTTACCCGCATCGGCTATCTGTCCGTTAGCATACAGTTCCTGATATTTCTTTTTTATGTGAGAATGGGAACCCGTTACCGGCTGCTTAAGAAACTGGGGACGATCTTCGTCGCGGTCTTCGCGGCCGTGCTGGCGTACCAAATCTTTTATGATCAGCTGTTCCGAATCTTATTCCTGGACCGGGGAGATACCGAGTCCCACCGGTTCGTCCAATTCAATATGGCTTTCCGGTTGCTGAAAGAACATGCTTGGTTCGGACTTGGCGCGGGACAGTATGTTCCTTACATGCAGACGTATCATGGCATTGACGATATTGCCCTGCATTCGCAGTTTATCAATGTTCTTGTTGAACAGGGAATCTTCGGCTTTATCCTTTTTTTTCTCGTGTATGCAGCCCTATTTATTTGGAGTCTTGGAAAATACAAAGGGGAGAGATGGTTTCCGGCTGCGCTGTTTCTCGGCAACTTCATCGTTGTCAATTTTAATCCGAACCAATATTACAGCCTCTGTACCTATACTTTTTTTATGATTGCTTTTGGACTTGTCTTTGCCCGGAGAGATACTTTTCCACGACATTCGATTGAGGAAAATAGACCTTTGGAGACGGCAAATTACCCGAAGCCAAATGACCATAGCACCAATATAATGCAAGTGAATAAGGGGGCATGATTATCCGGAAAAAGGAGGTGCCTTTGATGGCTGACATCACAGGTGCAAATGTAAGGCTTTATGGGGCCAAGGGGGATGGATTGGCAGACGATACGCAGGCTTTTCAGAAAGCGCTAAACAGTATCTCGCAGACAGGCGGAACGCTGGTTATTCCTGATGGAACTTATAATGCGAATATTACAATCACTACCTCGAATGTGTATATTACCGGGACAGGAACTCTGAATGGATGCATTAACCTGTATGGCACACCTACCGCTAATACCGACAGGTTCGCAGGCACAGGTAATGTGAAAATAGACGGGATTACCATTCTGGGAGCAAAAACGAGAAACGGGATAAACTGCAGATGGTATTACGGCGTTCTCATTGCGAGTGTCCGATTCATCAACTGTCTCAAGGCCATTTATTTTGAAAAAGTGAACAAAACGCAGCACTGTTCGCGTTACACGATAACTGGCAATCAGCTGATTGATTGCAATTACGGTCTTTACGTCGATTATACGGCTCCTGACGACGGTGGCACGCATGTGGTCGGGGACGTCAACTTTTCCAACAATATGTATGAGTCCAGAACCAATGTCCAGGGGTCATTCAGCAACATATTTCATATTTGGGCCAAGGGAATTGACGGACTCGTATGTAAAGGAAACACATTCTTTTTTGGTCATACGGGGTTTGAGAAGACGAATATTTATATAGAAAATTTTAACTGGGTCATTATAGAAGGCAACCATCTGTTTGAAGCTGTGGACAGTGCAGTGATGGCGAAGGATGGATTTAATCTGGTTATTGCCAATAACAACGTAGCCTGGTCCAAAAGATACGGCGTTTTTATCTCGGGGGTCGTTGGAGGCATTGTGAACGGCAATAATCTGACATGGAAATCGGGCGAGGACATCCAATCCACCGGAATCTACATCGAGAACAGCCCTTATTTCATCGGCAACATTTCCAGCAACAATATCTTTTTTCCGGGAATTTATGCGATTCAGATTAAGAACAGCTCCCTAATCAATATTACTGGCAATAACGCCCGAAGCCAATATGGTAAAAATCAGCCTGTAAAAATCGACTCGCCGGCCAGCTGCACCTCTATCAGCGTGACTTCAAACCAATTCACGAATTATCCCGAATCCTCATTAAATACAGATTATTATTCCGTTAATCCGGTCAGTACCATTTATTTCAGCGGCAACACGGAGGGCGTACCTTCGGTTCCGATCAAAGGCGTTTTGTCGCAGGAGTATACGGCATTTACGAATAATGCTTCCGCGGTCGATATTTCCAATCTTACGCTTGCCGTTTTTGCCTATTCTAAATCAACCGTTATCACTCAATTGACGAAGGAAAACCTGTCCGAGTCTTTGCCGCGGATCGTCGTCATCTATTCCTACACAGGTAATTTGAAAATATCGAGGCAAATCCCCAACGTTAAATTAAAGGGGAGCAGCTCTTACGTGACCTTTCCAGCAGAATCCAGCATGACCTTGTTGGTATACGGATCGCAAATCATCGAGATTTCACGGAATTTCAGCGTATAAGATCACATGTAAACACCGGATTAATCGGACCCTGCGGGGTCTTTTTTTTCGTGAAATGCTTTTCTTTACAATACAATTCATGGAAGAGGTAAAGGGAATGACAAAGCATATATTTATTATTGGTTCCAAAGGAATCCCTGCCCGGTATGGCGGTTTCGAAACCTTTGTTGAGCAGCTGACAGCGAGGAGAATGAATAAGGAGATCCGTTACCACGTTGCCTGCCTGTCGGATCAAAGCGGGGAGTTCGAACATAACGGCGCCCGCTGCTTTCAGGTCCAAGTGCCGAAGGTAGGCAGTGCTCGTGCCGTTCTGTACGACCTTCAAAGTTTGAAAATCTGCATTCGATACATAGAGCAACATCAGCTGACGGATTGCGTGATTTATATATTAGCCTGTCGAATCGGGCCTTTTTTTTATCCGTATAAACGAAGGCTTGAAAGAATGGGAGTCACCGTATTGATAAATCCGGACGGGCATGAATGGAAGCGAGGCAAATGGAATACGTGGATCAAACGATACTGGAGGTTATCGGAGAGGCTCATGGTCAAACATGCTGACCTTCTTGTCTGTGATTCCAGAGGCATCGAGACATATATTCAGAGTGATTATGCAAAATATCGCCCAAGAACGACATTCATTGCCTATGGCGCAGATCTCACACCATCGACAACGAGCTCAAGAGACCTTGATTTATTGTTGTGGATGGAGACACATGGCATTAAACCGGGCGAGTATTACCTGGTCATAGGGAGATTCGTACCCGAGAACAATTACGAACTGATCATCAATGAGTTCATGGCGTCCGATACGACAAAGGATCTGGTGATCATCACTGGTGTCGAACAAAATTCTTATTTTGAAGAATTGCTTCAAAAATGCCATTTTGATCTGGACGCCCGGATTAAATTCGTAGGAACCGTATATCAAGAACAGCTTCTGAAGAAAATCAGGGAACTTGCATTCGGTTACTGCCACGGGCATGAAGTGGGAGGGACCAACCCCTCCTTGCTTGAAGCCCTGGCGTCAACCAAGCTGAACCTGCTGTATGACGTGGTATTTAACCGTGAAGTCGGAGGAGATGGCGCGGTGTATTTTTCGGCCGAGCCTGGTTCGCTGGCAGCCCGGATTCACGAGCTGGACCAATATGATGATATCAGGATAAAAATACTGGAGACCAAAGCCAAGGCAAGAATATCCAGGGAATATACCTGGGAGAGGATCGTTAAAATGTATGAACATTTATTCCAATCTTTTGAGTTGTTTCAAAAAAAGCCGCAGCGTGCGCGAAGCTTTACAGGATATTTCAGGGAGAAGCTGAAGCAAAGCCAGTGAACGGTTAGAATGCGATAAAGAATAGAACTATGAATATGGGGTAAGTGAATTCATATGGAAATCATATATGCTATGGTTTATGTGCTGCATCAGGGAATTACGGCTAACCTGGATTTGTTCTATTTCTTGTCGATTATTCTGATCTTGAGGGATATCATCCAGCGCAGAAAACTGACATTAAAGACAGCAGGATATGTCTATTTCGTTATTCTTTACGCATTTCTGCAAATTGTCGTAAACGAACAAATTGATATGGGACGGCTCGCAATCAACATCGCCAAGCTTTTTCTGAATGTGATGCTATTCCTCCAAGTAAGAGAAATGAAAATGAACATGAGCTCCTTCAAAAGGATCGTCTATTCCGCATCCGTCATTAATCTGGCACTTCTGTGCATCGGTATGGTTCATAAGACGAAGCTGCTGTGGCGTTTAGATGATGATGTTAATCTGTATCAGAAGGTCCGGTTGGCTCTATTTTATGCAGAACCAAGCGAAGCGTCTTTTCATGTATGCATTCTGCTCGTGATTTTGGGCATGTTTGTATTGAATGAAACCCGCCTCAGACGCAATCTCGTGAATTTTTTTTTCATGCTGACCAATGCTTTAATCGTTATCGTCTCCGCGGGAATGGGCGGAATGCTCAGTCTCGGGCTGGCTTTCGTCGTGATGTACCTCTGCTATTTATGCGATAGAGTAAGTATCCAGAAGCTCCTCTTGACGATACTGCTTATTTTGACAGGCACGTTGGCGGCGGTTTGGTTTGTGATTAGCAATAACAGCTTCTATATGAGGTTAAACGATATTCTAAGTGGAACGGACGGCTCCGTATTTTACCGTTTCAACGTTAGTGCCCGGATTATGGAGCAGATTCTTGTCCATTCGAGCTACATTGGAACCGGGCTGGGGAACTTGAATACGGATGCGGTCCAGAATGCTTACTACAGCCAGGGACTGGTGGGGGTTATTGCCAATTCTTTTATGTACGTTATCGCCGAAGGTGGTATAGGGGTGATACTCCTGCTTTTAGTATTCCATACCATGTTGGTGATGAGAATTCAGAGGCACGAGATAATTTTCAAATCAGGATTGCTGACTTTCATCCTCGTTTATCAGGTCGCTGGCGGTTATTTCACCAATCCAGTGAACTGGATTATTTATGGCTTGGTTGCCAATCAAACGCTCCTTCGAAAGCAAACTGCGGTAAAGCCGAATATCTTCAACCCGCCTATCCCTAAAATTAATCAGAATGACTACAGCAAACAAGAAATCGTCTGAATAGTGTAGTAATGCTATAAGACTTCACAAGTTGATGATGGATTGGACAAGGAGGTTGAATAAAATGGCTGACAGTATCCCGTTTGTTACGGTAACGGACCCCGCGCGGCTCGGGGATGAGGTGGCAAAAATGAAATTATCCGGGGGAGGAGTTCTTGTTCTTCCGGGCGGAACCTATCCAGTAAGTTCGGACCTTACCATTGACCCGAGTATTACGCTGAATTTCATGAATGGAGCCAAACTCAACATTGCGGCAGGGAGAACGGTGAACTTGAACGGAAAAATCGAAGCCGGAATCTCGCAGATTTTTGCCGGCGACGGCCAAATTAAGGGTACCCCTCAGGTCAAGGAATTCTATCCGCAGTGGTTCGGTGCACTTGGAAATGGAAAAAATGATGACACGAAGGGAATTCAAAACGCGATTAATATCGCGACTTCTGTTGGCGGAACGGTCGTTTTCCCCCAGGCATCCTATACCGCAGGCACCATTTATTTGAAGTCCAATGTGCGGCTTTCCGGTGAAAAAGGGGCCGTGCTACAAAACGCATCTTCTTTTCCGGATACGCTATTTACAGGCAGCGGCATTTCGTCTTTTGAAATCGAAAACCTGGAAGGGAAAATCAGCTTTGACATCAGTTCAAGCTCCGATTTTATTATCCAGCAGCTGCATGTGTCTGAAAATGCCGGAAACTGGGCCTTTACAGCATGCACAAACGGCATGATTCTGAACAATCAGATCATGAACACCAAAAATGTGACCGAACGGATCATCTATTTAAGCGGATGCACGGACATGCTTGCTCAAGGCAACCGGATCAAGAATAAAACGCTGTTCAACAATGTGGAAGGAAATTTAAACACCGGCATCAATGCATCTTCTTCAAAATATTGCCGCATCATGAACAACCATATTGAAAACTGTGGCGGACAAGGCATTACGTTTGATACGAATATCGGCATCACCTCGGCTGCCGACCGGAAATGTTTTAGTAACCTGGCGTCAGGAAATATCGTCATCGGAAATGGACAGGAAGGGATCACAGCGTTTTCCTCAAACCAATTCGAGACGTACGACATTACGATATCGGGCAATATTTGTATCAATAACCGTTATGACGGCATCGAAATATGGGGTGTAAGGCAGTGCATCGTGGAAAGCAACAGCATCAGTGCGCCAGCCATCAAGGATTACAGCTTCGGGGCTATTAATATATATGCTTCCAAGGATATTATCGTCAGCGGGAATGCAATCGACAATGTGCCCACCTCAGGCATCGCCACCGTGAATGGTTCGAATTATCCGGAACAGAAATGCTCGAACATTATTTTGACTAATAACCGCATTCAAAACTGGAATTACCAGGATATGAACCCGGCAACAAACCATGATCAAATCTGCGGCATCAATTTGTTTGGAGCGGATTTCACCGTTGTACAGGGCAATCTGTTTCTCGATACCCGCGCAGGCAGGAAGTATGGGGTCAAAGCCATATCGGTTGTACAAGGACGCCATCACATCCAAGGTAATGTCAATCCTAATAATCTTGCGGTGGATGACCATGTTGAATCTGATATGACTTGGGCAGGAAGACAGATTGCCGAGAGACTGCCCATGCTGAGAATGTCTCAGCTGCAGGGGGATATAAACAATGGCAGCCTATCTGGCATAGACCCGGGCTCCGTGTGGTATAACGCCAACAAATTCGCACTTTTCTTCAAAGGATATGAAAAAGCCATGCTGACCCCGATGATCATTGATGAAAGCAGTACCTCAGGATTTCCATCCGCGGATTATGCTCCGGGATATATGCAGTATCAACTGCAGACCGGGCGTCTCTTTTTCCGCGGCAAAGCAAGCAGTTCCAGCGGTAAATATACCGAGGTGGTTTTGAAGGATAAGTTCATTAATTTAAAGAGAACGACTGAAGTAACAAAAAAACCGGTAGAAGGCGACACGTATTATGATCCGACGAAGAAAAAACCGGTTTTTTTCGACGGAACGAATTGGAGGGATTACGC
The DNA here is from genome assembly GCF_004916975.1 of Paenibacillus dokdonensis. Classification (GTDB taxonomy): domain Bacteria; phylum Bacillota; class Bacilli; order Paenibacillales; family Paenibacillaceae; genus Paenibacillus_AQ; species Paenibacillus_AQ dokdonensis. The sequence continues at coordinate 1,156,917 of NZ_STGQ01000001.1, forward strand.
AGGCAACATCGTCAGCGTGAATCCGTAGATAATGAGAACGGACTTGAATTGATACAGAGAGCTATCTGAGTTGCTCCTGCTGATGTCAGTTCTTTTTTTTGTCTATGCGTTGTCGCTTAATCATATCAAATTCATAAGAAGGTGGCGTATCCATGAAAAAAACCATGACCGGGCTTGTCAAAGAGCATCGCGCTCCCGGCGCAGTATATAAAGAAGTACCTATTCCTGAGATCGGTCCGGATGAAGTTCTTGTGAAGGTAAAAGCAAGCTCTATCTGCGGCACCGATGTACATATCTATAATTGGGATCAATGGGCTGAGAAGTCGGTTGTGACCGGAAACGTATTCGGACATGAATTTGCCGGTATCGTCGTGGAGACCGGGGAACAAGTCGAAAAGATACGGGTCGGAGATCATGTATCCGCCGAAGGTCATATGGTATGCGGTACCTGCAAAGCCTGCCGTACGGGAAATGCGCATGTCTGCCATCATACCCGCAGCTTCGGAATTACCGCACCGGGATGCTTCGCGGAGTATGCGGTCGTTAAGGCAGGCAGCATTATTCAAAACGATCCGGATATGCCTTATGAGCTGGCTTGTCTGCAGGATCCTTTAGGCAATGCCGTACATACGGTTCTTTCCGGAGACATTGTTGGCAAATCTGTGCTGATCGTTGGGGCGGGGCTGATTGGACTCATGGCTATATCGGTAGCCAAAGCCTGTGGTGCAGGCTTGGTCATGGCAGCGGATATTCATCCTTACCGGCTTCATATGGCTCACCAGATGGGGGCGGATATTGTCATCAACAGCATGAACGCAAACTTGCCGCAGGTAGTCTGTGATATTACGGGAGGTGAGGGGGCGGAAGTCGTACTAGAAATGTCGGGTCATCCGGAAGCGATCCGGGATGGCTTTGAAGCGGCAGCTCGTGCAGCCCGTGTCTCGCTGCTCGGTATTCCTACCCGCGATGTGCCGATGGATCTCGGGCAAATCATCTTCAAAGGCATCCGGGTGGAGGGGATTACCGGCCGCCGAATGTATGAAACCTGGTACCAGATGAAGGGGCTTTTGCGCAGCGGAAATCTGGGGCTGGACAAACTCGTGACACATACCTGTTCGCTGGACCGCTTTGAGGAAGCTTTTGAACTGATGAAAAGCGGCGCTTGCGGCAAAATTGTGTTTCTGAATGAGCTCAGCAACCATTTCGAGTCTGTGCAGGGGAATCCTTTTCATCAAAAGCTGCTGCATGTGTGATGACAAAACAGGGAGCGTGCTGCAAAGACCTCATGGATCATTGGCACGCTCCCTACGTATAAACACAAACCCTTATTGAATATCATCGTTAGACGACACTCCACGAACAAATCATTCCTTCCATCGCTGTTGTCCCCGAGATTTCTGAATGTATAAGTAACGGGTGAATCTCGGGGACAAAGGCGGCTGCTGCCGCTTGTACGGAACTGATTGGTCCGCTCCCTCAATAAACCCGGTGGATGACATCCTCGAAATCAGGCTCCTCCATATGAATATCCGCTACCTCGCCCCAGCCGCTGATCAGCCGCAGGATGTCCATCGCTTTGACCTGCTGCCTATTCGCTTCGATATGTACCTCACGGTTATTTGCTTCAACAATACGGAATGTATGGTCTGCATCAAGAGCGACTTCAATCGGAAGAACGAGACCATCTGGAACAGGGAGCTGATAGGCCCCATTGAACGTAACCCTAATGAGCGTAGGAAGTCCGATCCTATCCCGCAGATTTTCAATCGATCCCTCGTAGCTGAGTTCCCCATGATTGATGACCATTACCCGTTCACACAGCTGCTCAATGTCATCCATATCATGGGTGGTGAGCAGGATGGTTTTTCCATACTCGCTGTTCAGCTTTTTTAAAAATCCGCGTATGCTGCGTTTGGCTGTCACATCAAGGCCTATGGTCGGCTCATCCAGAAAAAGAACATCCGGATCATGCAGCATGGAGGCTGCGATATCGGCGCGCATGCGCTGTCCCAAGGAGAGTTTGCGGACCGGCGTAAGCCAAAACTCCTTCAGAACCAGCAGCTCCCCGAGCTCTTTGAGCCTCTTTTCCTTATCCTGCGCAGTTACTTTATACATATGGGCCAGGATATCATAGGAATCTTTTACCGGCAGGTCCCACCACAGCTGGCTCCGCTGGCCGAAAACGACTCCGAGACGTTTGGCAACCTGCCGCCTCTGCTGATGCGGATTCACTCCGTTTATTTTCACTTCTCCTGAGGAAGGATGGAGAATGCCTGTAAGCATTTTGATCGTGGTAGATTTGCCGGCCCCATTCGGGCCGATATAACCGACAAAATCTCCTTTGTGAATCGTGAAGCTGATATCCTTCACTGCTTCCTTCATCCGGTATTCCCGGGTAAATAATGTGCGGAGACCGGCGAAGCGGCCCTCTTTGACTACAGGCGTCCGAAATTGTTTGTTCAGTCCGCTGACCTCAATCATTGGTTGTGCATGACTCATTTCTTTTATATCCCCTTTCATTCTAGCTTCCTGTACTTTGATAGCGTGTTAGTCCGAACTTCCAAAACTTCAAGCCCAGGTAGAGAAAGAGACCGGCTAGAGGCGCAATACCATACACCAGCCATGAACCGTATTCACCACGCAGAATGAACAGGGAAGGAACATAATTGACGAACCCGACCGGAATCACAACGAGCAGGATGGACCGCAGCCAGGAAGGATAGAGTATTAACGGGTAACGGACCGCTGTTTGCGCTGCATCCTCCGTAAGGGTTTGAAGCTCGTTAATCCGCGTGATCCAGAAACCGACCGTAGCTGTCGCGAGACCGATGGAGAAAAGAATTATGGCTCCGGTGAAAATAACAAACACCGTATAGGGGAGGGCGATCCAATGAATCTGACCGCTCGACATGAGTCCATGCATAGACCAGTAGAGAATCGCCCCTCCCTGGAGCAGTTCACCCGGCATCAGGCGGATGTTTTGCGACATTAGGGCCATCAGTATAGGGACCGGACGGGTAAGCAGCTGATCCAGCTCACCTGTCGTCAGGTAGTTTTCCAGATGGTGGACATCGCTTGCGAAGGTGCGATACAGCGTTTTGGACAGAGTCATGACGGCAAAAAGATACCCCACTTCATACAGTGACCAGCCTTTGACCGCGCCGAATTTGTTCAGGACGATCGCAATCATCAGAAATTCCGCAATCTGAATGACAGCAGCGAGTACTGTACCCAACATGAAGTTGAGCTTGTACTGCATCCGGCTCCGGATACTTGAACGGATGAGAACAGCATATAGATCAAGCCAATATTTGATGCTCATCCGCCCTGCACCTCCACTTTTCGTCTAACGATGACGGTAACGAGCAGGCAGAGCAGTGTGAAGACGATGCACCATGCCAAGGAGCCTATCAGGCTGGCCGACTGGTCGTAGCCGAGATAGATCCGGGTAGGCACATACAGAAGATAGGGATAAGGAGACATCCAGCTGATCGTCTGCAGCCAAGACGGCAGCCATTCCACCGGAATAAAGAAACCGGCGAGAAGATTGATAAGCGCATGATTAACCCAGTACAGCCAGCTTGATTCGGTTGTCCAAAGTGAAGTGGCGCCAATGATGTAATTCATGCAGATGGACATATAGGCGGCAGAGGCCAGAGCGATCAATGAATACAGCAGCGTTGTCCAGTGGGTTGGCAGGGTAAGTGAGAACAGGAGCATATACAAGAGATAGATAGGAAGAGACTTGTATACAAATTGATAGGCGATCTGTCCCCATTCCCTGCACATGCATAAAACAAACAAATGGACAGGACGCATTAAATCCAGCGAGATTTGTCCTGTCCTGACTGCTTGCGGAATACCGAGCCCATTGGTAATAAAGCCGGATATCCACAGTGAAGCCTGTGTAAAAGCAATATAGCCGATCATGCCGTGCACTCCATACTCGCCAAGCGGGCGATCTTGACCAATACCGATCCAAATACAGGCGTAAAGATAGCCAAAAAGAGCGCTTGCGATGTTGTGCAGCATATGAGCGCCGCGATAATGCAGATTGCGGGCATACGCTTTTGAAGCCAAAGTGAAATAGAGCATTGTACACCTCCGATAAGTTCTGTGGTGACGAAATCCGTCAACTTCAGTCAAGGCGAACGAGTGAGAAGGGTTTCATCATACCAAAATCTGGTTGTAACCGCAATCAAAATTTTCGAAGGATATACATGCTCTATATCGACATTTCTACTTATGCAGAGGCTAGCTGGGTTTTGGCGGTTTGCAGGATGGTGCTGATCTGATTTTCCAGCGTGAGAATCTTTTGTTTTTGGGATTGAATTTGACGGAGCTGAGAGACCAAGGTATTCAGGTCATTATTAATTCTCTTAGCATCCCCGACCTTTATGGACTGGGTTACGCCTTTCCACATTGGGCTGACATTTTTATTTAAGATGGTTGCCGTACTTCTTTCAGCCTTGATTTTAATACGGAGCGGGTCGGCACCCGCGAGGATTGCCCGGATATTTTTCTGCGACGCCGTTTTTTTGGTTTTGGCGGAAGCAAGCGCCTGCTCCTTGTTTTTAATATCCGCTTTTGCAATTTGCACAGCAATTTTCATCGTATCGGCTTGAGCTTTCAGGACGGAGGTTAGCTGCTTGTTCTTGAGTTTGTTGGCTGTTGTGATCTGCTGGTTGAGCGCTGTATACATGGATATAAGAGGTTTGTATTTGTCTTTGGCCTGTTTGACCGCCTGATCAAGCTTCGCGATCTTGTCCGCATCAATCACTTTGATCTGTTTGGTCAACGATGACTGCGCATCCTCATTCTTGTAATGAAGTGAACTGATGCTCTGGTCTGCCTGCTGAAGCTGGGATTGAAGGCTTGTAAAGGTACTGTACAAAGACCCCAGCTTGCTGCGGAGTGCAGCATCCGAGGCTGTGGCATGATCCACGGCGGCTTGCTGCGATGCGGACCATTGCATGGAGGCTGCGGAGTCTGCCGGAATGGAAAGAGTTAGAGACAGAGCGAAAATGAAAGGCAAGACGGCGGGAGCAAAGCATTTGAATGTTTTCATAGAAATTCTCCTTTACGCGAAAGTGGGCTGAGCTGATTAATGGATGCCATAAAACGCAAAAAACACCCGAAAAAGAAAGGCATGTATTGCCTTCTCTTACGAGTGCTTCAACGTAAGCGGATCATCGATTAAATTGATCATAATATATCGAATATGCCTATAACTGTCAATCCTGAAATCGTTATCTCATAATAAATGATCAGAAATAATAGGTCAACATTCATAAACGGACATAAAAAGTACATAAACAAATATAAAACAACATTATAATCTTTGTTTATGTTGACTACAAGCAGAGTCCGCTGTACGATGAGGGTGTAAAATACAGATTACACAAAAGGAGAGGCTTGCTGTGAGCACTTCAATGATGGAAATGACCCGGGATGTGCCTGCGCTTGAAATACCGTTTATCCGTGAGATGGCGGAAATCACGTATCATATGTGGAAGTTCGGCTGGGATGAGCGCAACGGTGGAAATATCAGCCGTATTTTGGATGAAGCGGAGGTCAGCCCTCATATAGATCTGAATGGAACAGGCCGCGTCATTACGTTGTCTTTTCCAGTTCCTGAACTCGCGGGCAAAATCTTTGTCGTGACCGGATCAGGCAAGTATTTCAGAAATGTGATTTCCGATCCGGGTATGAACCTTGGTGTTATTCGCGTGACAGCCGACGGAGAGCATGTCGATGTACTTTGGGGCTTTAACGGCAACACCTTCCCTACGAGCGAGCTGGCATCTCATTTCATGAGCCATATTGAACGTTTGAAAGTGGATCCCAATCACCGGATCGTCATGCACACCCATGCCACGAATGTGATCTCGATGACGTTTGTCCATGACTTGGATGAGAAAAAATTCACAAAAACACTTTGGCAAATGTGCACCGAATGCATTGTTGTTTTCCCGGAAGGTGTTGGCGTATTGCCGTGGATGGTACCGGGAAGCGCAGAGATTGGCCGGAAAACAGCAGAGAAAATGAAGGATCGGCGGGTTGTGATCTGGCCGCATCATGGCATCTTCGGCAGCGGCTCCACGATGGATGAAACCTTCGGACTGATAGAAACGGTTGAAAAGGCAGCTCAGGTGTATATGCTCACAGCAGGTCACGGCATCAAGCAGACGATAACCGACCAAGAGCTTGCTGATCTAGCAAAGGCATTCGGCGTAACACCCGCACCCCAAGTTCTTGAGGTTTAACTCATATAATATAGCTCTTCAAAACTAAAATCATAGCATAACGAAGCGGAGCTGCGCAGCAATTGCGAGGCTCCTTTTTTATGCCGGACAAGTCTTCCGGAGGTGTAACTATGACCCTAAAATATAACGTTTTCGGTTTCCCATTTCTACGTGAAGTTCCACAATTTTTTTTGTGAATCTAGGCTGGCTCAGCGTATTGACTTGGGTTCCTTTGCGAGTAGAATGTTGAGCAAAGAGAAGAAAAAGTTGGCATAAAAAGCGAAAAAAATGATTCATTTATTTAACTGTAGCTTCAAAGGAGAGTACATCATGATTTCATTGAGATCGAGGCAGCAGTATCAACGAAAGACGTCGGTGCAGCGGAAAAACTTGAAAATCGCCACCATGGAGGGTGTTCCCGCCGTAATGTTCCAAACCCTGCTCGGCGGACAATTCCTCACCGGCTTTCTGCTGTATCTCGGGGCAAATTCCAGCCAGCTGGGATTTGTACTCGCGATAACCACGTTTGTGAATATCGCCCAGCTTTTCGCCGCCTTTTTGATCCAACGGCTGAAGAGCCGTAAATGGACGCTGGTACTGTTCGTGGCGTTTCACCGGATTTTATGGGGAGGTACGGGACTGATTCCATTTCTGTTCCCCAAGCCGTACTGGGTGACGGCATTTATTATTTTGTATACGCTTGCGTTCATGTTCAACACCGTTGGAGGCATCCTGTGGAACTCGCTCATCAGCGATATCGTTCCGGCACGAGTGAGGGGACGTTACTTTGGTATCCGCAACACGATGCTGAACGCTCTGGGCACACTCGTGATGTATGCGGGTGGTGTTATACTTGACTATGAACCTGGCGGAAAAGGTTTTTTGATCCTGTACATCATTGTATGGGTATGTATTGCCGCAAACATCACGATGTTTTTCTTTTATCCGGATATGCCGTTTGAGCGTTCTTCCGAAAGCCGGTTTGTACCGATGCTGAAGAAACCGCTGAGAGACAGCTCCTTCCTGAAGGCTACCTTATTTTTGGGAGGCTTTCTGTTTTTGCAAAATCTGGTGGTGCCGCTGTATTCTTATGTCATGCTTCAGCTGCTGCATATCAACTATCAGACGCTGTCGCTGCTGAATGTCGCGCAGACGGTATTTATGATGGGCAGCTTCTACATCTGGGGTAATCTGAATGCACGCTTCAGCAATCGGCGCCTGCTGTTCTGGACACTGCCGATTATCGCACTTTCCTGTCTGTTATGGGGTCTATTGTCTGTCCTGCCGATGCTGCTTGTGCTGGCAGCTGCCCATATTATTTTCGGTATTGGGGTAGGGGGCTTTAACCAGCTGGCTTTCAATTTTATGATCGGGGATACGCCCAAGGGCGAACGTCCCATGTACATGGCGATGTATGCTGCTATCACAGGGGTTGCAGCCTTCTTCGGACCGCTCATTGGAGGCAATGTGCATGGGCTGATCCAGCATTGGCCGGTATGGACACAGATCTATGGGATGCAGCTTATTGTGGGCGTGTCCATGATAGCGGTGTCCTTGACCTTTGGACGGCGGATTTTGAAGGATGCATAGAATAGAGGTAAACTAAAATAGAACCGACTTCACAACTCTCTGGCCGGGCCAGGGAGTTTTTTGACGTGATTACCCGGATTAAGGGTATATTTTATAGAGTAGAGTAGTTCAGCAAAGAAAGGGTGACTTAAGGGATGTATATCCAGAAAATGTATATAAACGGTGAGTGGAAGGAAAGTCCGGAGAAAATTGACGTGCGGAACCCGGCGACCATGGAGATCATCGGATCGATCCCCAATGGCGGTGCTAAGGAAGCCTCGAGTGCGGTCGATGCAGCGTACGCCGCTTTGAAATCCTGGTCAGCGCTGACGGCGAATGAACGGGGTATGCTGATGATGAAATGGCATGCGTTAATAGAAGAACATACACAGGAGCTTGCGGAAATCATGACTACAGAGCAGGGCAAACCGCTGAAGGAAGCCGCAGGGGAAATTGCGTATGCCAACAGCTTCATCTCGTGGTATGCGGAGGAAGGTAAACGGGTCTATGGGCAAACGATACCTGCGTCTTCTCCGAATAAAAGAATATGGGTGCAAAAGCAGCCAGTCGGCGTCATCGCGGCAATAACGCCCTGGAATTTCCCGGCATCGATGATTACGCGCAAAATGGCACCCGCGCTTGCTGCAGGCTGCACCGTTGTGCTGAAGCCGTCGGAAGAAACGCCGTTCACCGCTTTGAAGCTGGCTGAGCTGGCGGAGCAGGCTGGAATTCCGGCTGGGGTCATTAATGTGGTGACTGGTGTTGCGGCTCCGATTGCTGAAGCCTGGCAGAAGGATGAGCGGGTCCGGAAGATTTCCTTCACGGGATCAACTGCAGTAGGTAAAAAGCTGATGCAGGGAGCCGCGGAAACCGTCAAAAAAATCTCTTTGGAACTGGGAGGGCATGCGCCGTTTATTGTCACCGCGAACGCTGACTTGGATAAGGCCGTGGAGGGTCTCATCGCTTCCAAATTCCGTAATGGCGGCCAAACCTGTGTATGTACCAACCGGGTGTATGTTCAGGGGTCTATCGCAGAGGAATTCGCCAAACGGGCTGCACGGCGCACGGCCGAGCTCAAAGTTGGCAATGGCATGGACGAGGGAGTAGACATCGGCCCTTTGATCAATGCAAAGGCTGTGGAAAAGGTGCAGCGGCAGATTGAGGATGCAAAGGCCAAGGGTGGCCAAATCTTGACAGGCGGGGAAGCATTTGAGGACGGCAAGGGCCACTTCATGAAGCCAACCGTCATCATGAACGCTACAGACGAAATGGAGTGCATGATCGAGGAAACCTTCGGGCCGCTGGCGCCCATTACCACGTTCCGTTCGATCGAGGAAGCGGTAGAGCGTGCGAACCACAGCCCTTATGGTCTTGCAGCTTATGTATTTACGGAACAGATCAAAGAGGCTCTGTACGTTGCGGAAGCACTGGAATATGGAATTGTCGGCGTAAATGACCCGCTTCCTTCTACAGCGCAGGCGCCGTTCGGCGGATTTAAGCAAAGTGGTCTCGGACGAGAAGGCGGCCATTTCGGTATCGAGGAATATCTGGAGATCAAATATATTTCGCTCGGACTTTAAGCTATAGCTGAACTCGCAATAAAAAACGGATGCATCCCAATCATGGGTGCATCCGTTTTTTTACATATTATTTGCTGCCGTCTGTTGTAGAGGAGTCCGTTTTGCTTGCGTCAGCGTCTTTTTTCTTTTGTTCTTCTTCAAGATTGTTCGTAATTTTTGCTTTCGCTTTAATGTCAGAGAGCCATGTAGGAGCTTTGGTCATGATAGCTTGGTAGATCAGCTGCTCCTTGATATCGGCTTTTTTCTCTTCCAGGGTTGCTGTGTGAGCTGCTTTGTAGCCAGTTCTCTTAATGATATGGTAGCCTGCGTCAGTTTTAATCACGCCGCTCAGCTCGCCATCCTTCAGCCTGAATGCTTCGTCTTCAAATTCTTTGTACATTTGGTTGCGTCCGAAGTATCCAAGATCACCACCGTTGGCTTTAGAACCTGGATCTGTGGATTTTTCCTTAGCCAGCGTTGCGAAATCCGCGCCGTCCTTCAGCTGTTTCAGGATCGCATCAGCTTCTTCTTTGGTAGCAACCAGGATGTGGGAGGCTTTCACCTGCTCTGGCGTATCAAAGGTAGCTTTGTTTTCGTCAAAATACTTCTTCACGTCATCGTCAGAGACTTTTACATCAGGCTCGATCAGCTTGCGCAGTTTAACCTGCATATCCATTTGTTTGTTGAACTCTTCTTTGGAGAGGTTGTTTTGTTGCAGTGCTGCTTCGAATTCTTCATCCGAACCATAGTTTTTCTTAATAAATGCCGTTTCTTTATCAATATCGGCTTGCGTTACCTTAATACCTTTTTTGTCAGCTTCCTGATTAACCAGTGTTTCAGAAATCATGCCGTCGAGTGTTTGTGTACCTCCGGCACTAACCAGTTCGCCGTAGAGCTTGTCCTTGGTAATTTTGTCGCCGTTTACTGTAGCAACAGCCTCGTTGTCTCCACCTTTGGCAAATGGAGGCTTGATCAACACGATGACCAGCACAATCGCCAGTACAAGGGATACGATCATCCATACTTTACTTCCCATTCCCGTTGCTGGGGATGGTGTCGGCGGCACTGCAGCTGATTTGGCTGGTGCTGCACTGTTTTTAGCAAGCATGGTAGGCACCGGAGTTTCCTTCTCTGTTTCTACAAAAGGCTCGTCCGATTTGTTTTGGTCTATTGGCTGTTTGTTTTGCTCTTGGATGTCCCCCGATTGTTCTTCCGGTGTGAGGCCTTCTTCATTATTCAATGTGTCTCTTTCTTTGTCTGACATTAAATCTAACTCCTCCTTTGATATGAACAATAACACTTATGCGTTTCACTTTACCAGATTCAGCACAAATAATCCTTAAGAAGAAATAAATTGTGTAGAAAAATTTTTAATGCAGTTTTAAGAATCAACAAAAAACAGGCTGTCTCCCAATCGGAAGATGGGAACAGCCGTGTTTTTTGTTATTCAGACGTTTTTTCTTATTTTTCGCGTTCGATCGATACCGCATGGGCAATACAAGGGATGGTCTCATTTTGCTGAAATGAAAGCGGGGAGAGCAAAGCGCCGGTTGCAACGACCAGAATCCGGTTAAGCTCGCCCCGGCGCATACGGTTCAGCAGATGGCCATAGGTGACAACTGCAGAACATGCGCAGCCGCTGGCTCCGGACTGTACGTTCTGGGTTTCGTAGTCGTATATCATCATCCCGCAGTCGGAATACGTTGTTTGATGCATCGGTACATTATGCTTCTTGAGCAGATCACAGGCGATTTCATATCCGACCTTCGACAAGTCCCCGGTTACGATCAGATCGTAATAGCCAGGTTCAATCTGAAGATCACGGAAGTGGGCCTCCATTGTGTCGACCGCTGCCGGTGCCATGGCTGCGCCCATGTTGAAAGGATCCTTGATACCCATATCTACGACGCGTCCGATGGTGGCTGATGTAACAAAAGGACCTTTTCCTTCCTGACCGATCACAGCCGCACCGGCCCCGGTAACCGTAAATTGAGCCGTTGGCGGTTTCTGAGATCCATATTCGGTCGGATACCGGAACTGCTTCTCCACGCTGCTGTTATGGCTGCAGGTCGCTGCCAACGTATGCTTGGCGCCTCCGGAATTGACGATATAAGCAGCCAGGGCGAGGCTCTCCATTGAGGTGGAGCAGGCTCCAAACAGGCCAAGATAAGGGATCGTCAGCGTACGGGCGGCAAAACTGCTGGAGATGATCTGATTCATCAGATCACCGCCGAAATGGAATTGAATCTGCCCTTCGGTCAATCCGGCATGCTGGATAGCCATTTTGGCCGCCTCTTCAAGGAAAGCCCTCTCGGCTTTCTCCCAGCTGTCCTGTCCGAGATATAGCTCTCCATGCACGATATCAAAGTCTTCAGCGAGCGGGCCTCTTCCTTCAAAAGGTCCGACCGAAGTAGCAGCGGAGAGGATGGAAGGCTTATTTTCAAACAACCAGCTTTGATGGCCTTTCAGCATATTCGGTTCAACCTCCTACAATATTGGGATCAAAGATAACGTAGGCGATGCCGACGGCAAACGCCGCGATCGTGCCGAATACAATGACCGGACCGGCGACCTTGAAGATGCTCCCACCCAATCCGAGCACGATCCCATCGCGCCGATATTCGATGGCTGCAGAGGCCATGGCGTTGGCAAACCCGGTAACTGGCACAGCCGTTCCGGCTCCGGCCCATTGGGCGATTTTATCGTAAATCCCAAAGCATGTCAGGATGACCGAGATGAGAATCATAACGCCAACGGTCGGACTTGCAGCTTCCTTGACGCTGTAGCCTCCAAAATGGACGAACATTTGCTGTACGGCTTCTCCCACAAGACAAATCAGCCCTCCGGTAAGAAATGCCCTGTACAGATTTTTAAAGGTAAACTTGCTTGGCTCACGTTTTTTAGCGAGTGCCTGATACTCCTGCTGAACAGGGGTAAGCTTCTTTTTCGCTTTACTGACCATGAAATCCAATCCCTCCTAACGTGTTAATAACGGCTTGACGTCAGAGATGACCTGTTCGAGCGAGATGGAGCATTGCTCATACATGGCTTTGGCCTCAGGCCGGTTTGTGGACAGTCCGAACATTTCAAGATCAGCCTGCAATTTTTTTAATTCAGCATACAGTGTCACTTTCAGCTGCGGCTGCGGTACTTTAATCTTGTCATCAAATAAATCGACGTAGAGCTGCCCATAGGCATCAACCTGCCCGACATATACGTTATCAAGCGACACGCCAATCTTCTCCAGCTCGGTATGGATCCATCGGCGGTTTAATCCCCGGGTTGCCAGTGGCTCGTCCATCACTTTTCCATCGAGGATGACCGTTTGCGCCTCTGACTCTGGGCCCACCGTGATACCGAGATGAGTAGGCGTGAATGGCTGATTTTCTTTTTTTAGCAGTACGTTGATTTCGCCGTTGGGCTCCATGATCGCAAATTCCACTTCGGCAACTTTAAAAGCACTCTTACTGCGCAGCTGCTCCAGAAGCTCTTCATTGGTGAGACGTTCCTTCTTTAAATTATCTTCCAATATTTTACCGTCTTTGATAAGGATCGTGCTTTTACTGTCGATAAAGTCGCGTGCTTTTTTGCTTTTGAGCTGCAGAAACTCAATTCCGAGCGATACGAGTACCCACACGGACAGTGAGATAATACCCAAATACCAGGTTCCTTTCACGTCCAGTGAAATGGTTGCCGCCAAGTCCCCGATCGTAATGCCCGTTATATATTCGAAGAAGGACAACTGGGAAATTTGTCTTTTGCCAAGCAGCCTGGTCAGTGCAAACAGCACAACAACGGATGCCAATGTACGGGTAATGACCTCAACCCATTCCGGCATTTTGCATAACCTCCATTTCAGTCTTAATAATCAAATTATTTACTTTCCCCAGGAATTTTATGAATTTTTTCATTCCATGCAGGTTAGATTAATTTTCGTACGCAAAGGAGGTGAGAACTTATATGACAGTTTCATCCCAGGTTAAAACAACCCTCGCTTCTTTGAAGAGTGCTCAAGCCAGCTTGGAAACTTTTGCGCTTAGCACACAAAACCAAGATGCCAAGAACCTGTTTACAAATGCAGCACAGCAAACCCAGCAAATCGTGCAGCAAGTAGAAAGCAGAGTTCAGCAATTGGAAACAGAAGAGCCGCAGTACAAAGGATTCTAGTTTGACGAGGGTCTTGTTACATACAAGACATGACTCAGGAAAAGCATCGGCGCTGCCGGTGCTTTTTCCTTTACATATAACGGTGTCCCGAGGCGTGACAAAAGGAAGGGGTTTGTGGATAATAGGGAAGGATCAAATACTTTATCCAATAGTTGGGAGGACATTTTACATTATGGATATACAGCATCGTCGGTTAAAAAAGCTGGCAATGACCAGCCTGATTCTTGGCATATTATTTGTAATCGTAACGATATTAATTGTAACAAGCCATATTGCCTGGTTTGACAATGCAGTCATTTCGGCGGTTCAAGGACTGGAGACGGACTGGCTTACCTCGGTTATGAAGTTCTTCACCTTCATCGGCTCCTCACTGATGGCCACCATCTTGTCTGTGCTCGCTTTTTTCTTTCTGATGGTCGTCATGAAGCATCGCCGCGAGCTGATCATGTTCCTGGTTGCAGTAGGAGGATCCGAGATCTGGAATGTGGTTCTCAAAAATATCATTCAGCGCGCAAGACCCAATACGCACCGTCTGATCGAAATATCCGGCTACAGTTTCCCCAGCGGGCATTCCATGGCGGCATTTTCCTTGTATGGTGCGATTACCTTTTTGCTGTGGAGACATATTCCATCATTTGCGGGCAGAGTGGTCATGATCATCGTTGGTGTCGGTCTGACACTTTTGATCGGGATCAGCCGGATTTATCTGGGCGTGCACTATCCGAGTGATGTATTCGGAGGATACCTTGCTAGCGCGACCTGGCTGATGATTTCGATCGGTTTGTTCGAAAAATATTGGAGACAACCAGGAATTGTGAAATAATTCGCTTTGGAAAGCCATAAAACTTGCATGAAAATGGTATGCTCGCGTAATATGATGTCATAGAGGATTTTACAGCATACTGTAGAGAAATTTTGGAGATAAAAGGAGTCTGGTTGCGAAACAATGACGTCTATGAAAGATTTTTTTCAACATTCCGCCGTAAAAAAAGGCGTGGTACTCGTTCTGCTTGTCCTGGTTCTGTACTTATTCAGAAGCATGATGAATCTGATCCTGATCACATTTATCCTTACATACCTTGTAAACCGGCTCCATTCGTCCATAACCCGTCGGTTAACAAACCGGATGGGCATTAGCAGGAAAATAGCGCTCATTCTGATATACGCTCTGTTTGTGGCTGCTCTGTCGATCGGGACATATCAATATGCACCCAAGCTCATTGCGGAGTTGAACGTTCTGATCAAGCAGGTGATTTATTTCTACAGCAATCCCCTGGTGCTCACAGATAATAAAGTGATGAATTATATTTTGGATTACATACACAAAATTGATTTCGCCGCCTATATCAAGCAGGGCTATGGTCTGCTGTCCAACACCATTTCGAATGTCGGCAAATTTAGTTTGAATATTGCCCTGGCGATCATCATGAGCTTGTTCTTTATGCTTGAAAAGGAAAAGGTGACGAACTTCACGGAAAAATTCAGAACGAGCAAGTTATCCTATGTATATGATGAGCTAGCTTACTTCGGGAAAAAATTCACCTTCTCCTTTGGCAAGGTCATCGAGGTGCAGTTCTTGATTTCCGTGATTAACGCTGGCTTTTCTACACTGTTCTTGTGGATCATGGGTTTTCCGAATCTGTTTGCTCTTGGGCTGATGATTTTCCTGCTCGGACTCATTCCGGTTATGGGTGTCATCGTCTCGCTGGTTCCTCTGTGCGCTATCGCTTTTGGCATCGGAGGCATTCCTAAGGTCATTTATATCTTGATCATGGTAGCTGTTCTGCACGCGTTTGAGGCGTACGTGATGAATCCTAAGTTTATGTCCGACAAGACGCATTTGCCGATTTTTTATACCTTTGCGGTTTTGATTATTTCCGAGCATTTCTTCGGAGTTTGGGGGCTAATTCTCGGAGTACCGGTGTTTATGTTTCTGCTGGATCTGCTCGATGTGCCTGTCTCCAACCCGCCGAAGAATCCGCCGCCTGCTCAGCAGCAGGAAACGAAGCCTACTAGCGGGTAAGACACATTCCTGATGAAAAAAATCCGCATAATAAAATCCTAACGCTGCCGTTAGGATTTTATTATGCGGTAATAGGCTTTTCTAAATTTCCGAATGGGCTGCAGGCAATCTGCGATCCTGACGCGGATGGTAGACATGCTGCGTGAAGCGTTTGAGGGAATCAGGCAGTTTTTTCTTCATCTGATCTGCTTGCTGCTGTGTCATTTTACCGGCTTTAACCGCGTTGTCGATTTTAGCGCTTTGGACAACGGTAAGCTTTTGTACGAAGACTTCAGCGTCCCAGTTCTTTTTCTCCTTGGCGATCTGCTGGAGTGATTTGCCCTGCTTCCATTCTTTCTTAAGATCCTGCTCTGTCATGTCAAGCAGGGTGGCTGCATCCTTGAACAGCACGAATTTTCTGCCATGATGGCCATGGCGTCTATGACGGCTTTCATCCTGCTGATCCTTCTCGGCGGGAGGAGTGACCTCGGCGGGAGTTGTCACATTGGTTTCAGAAGCGGCACTGACTGTATGCGCAAAGGAGAACCCTCCTGCAGTCAGGATACAGGAGAGAGCTCCCGCCATTAAAGTTTTTCTGAAATTGTTCATCTGGTCACCTCTTTGATGTTATGGTTATTCTTTCATATTCTGTATTTATTATGGGCCTAATTGGATAAATCATACTTCTTTTTTCAAAACAGCCTCTGTGAGCGCTTGTATCATTACGACTGACAACGGGTAATATTCCGTATGTAGGAAGAAAACAGCAGCGGCCTGATTCACACGAACTTGTTATTCATGATTATAGAGATAGGAGGAGATGCAGCCGTGACATTCGGGGCGCGTATGCTGAAGACGGGAATCGCCGTCACGCTCGCACTATATATCAGCCAGTGGCTACATTTATCCTCGCCGGTTATATCGGCTGTAGCAGCCATATTTGCAATGCAGCCGTCCATTTATCGTTCCTGGCGTTATTTCCTGGATCAGCTCCAAACGAATACACTTGGTGCCGTGCTGGCATTGATTGCTGGTTCCGTTTTTTCCAATGAACCTATAGCAGTCGGACTTGTCTGTATTATCGTCATTATGATTTGTTTGAAGCTGAAGATGGGGGACACCATTGGTCTGACTTTGGTAACAGTGATCATTGTCATGGAAGCATCGGGACAATGGCAATTTGCCCTGACCCGGTTTTCACTGAGTTTGATCGGCATTGTGTCCGCGTTCCTGATCAATATTTTGCTCTTTCCACCGAAACCGAAAATGCAGTTTACGGGACAAATCCAGTCGACCTTCAACCAGATGTCACTCCTGATGCGAACGGCGATTTCCGATGAGATTAAAGAGAATATTTTTCGGGATAAGAAAAGGGCGTTAGAAGATTCGATCAAGTCGTTGTCGGATAAGTACAAGCTGCTGGAAGAAGAGCAGAAGAAGCTGAAGCGCGCCAAATTCAGCCAGACACGGCATCTCGTCGTGTACAAGCAAATGCTGAATACGCTGCGTAAAGGGCGGGAAGTGCTTGATGCGGTAGAGGAGCATTATTTCCAGTCTGAGCGGTCACCGGAGCTGGATACATATTTCGATCAGCAGCTGGAGAAGCTGATTAAACTGCATGAGCATGTACTGCTTAAATTCGACGATAACCTGAAGCCAAGCAGCTTGGATTCCTGCATGCTGCTGGAAGAAAGTGATGATTTTATCAAGCAGGTACTGGAATATGCGGCTGAGCAGCCGGAGAACAGACTTCGTCTTTCGATCGTTGCATCCACCATGTATGACTATGGATATCAGCTGGAGCGGCTGAGCCGTCTGGTCGAGCATTACCACAAAACAGATGATGAAGCGTTGTGGTTATCCTGGCTGAAGCGTTAAATGAAAGAGGCTGTCCCAAAGGTCTGAAAATAGACTTTCGGGACAGCCTCTTATGGTTTACTACTGTGTAAGATCACTTATTAAAGCGGCAGACGGACGATAAATTCGGTCTGCTGGGGATTGCTGACGGCTTCAATACTTCCCTCATGGAGCTCGATGATACTTTTGACGATTGCGAGGCCAAGTCCTGCGCCTCCTGTATCGATGGAACGGGATTTTTCCACCCGGTAGAAACGGTCAAAAATATAAGGGAGATCCATAGACGGAATCGGGGATCCGAAGTTGATGATTTTGATGACCGCCTGTTTGCCTTCCCTCTCGATTTGTAGCTGGATTCGTTTGCCTTCCATCCCGTAGCGCATGGCGTTTGTGATCAGGTTTTCGAAAGCCTGCATGATTTTATCCCCGTCTCCGTTGATTAGTAGCTTCTCCTGAGGTGAAATGAGTTCAATTTCCATTTTGTGGTTTTGGATCTGGAGTTTGAATTCTGCGGTCAGTTGTCCGATGAGCTGCACGAGATCAATGGAAGTGCGGTTTAATGGAATCTGGCCAAAGCCCATACGTGTATAGTCGAATAAGTCTGTCACAAGCCGATTCATACGCTTGGATTTTTCATAGGCAATATTAACGTAATACCTCAGCTCAACCTCATCCTTATATTTATCCTCTTCAATTAATCTCAGATAGCCGATAATGGATGTCAGTGGGGTCCGCAAATCATGGGATACATTGGTAATGAGTTCATTTTTGGCCTGCGTAGCCATTCGTTCCTCTTGAATGGAGGTTTGCAGATGCTTCGCCATCGTATTGATTTGATCAGCAAGCATGCCAATTTCGTCATTCGATTGCACCTGAATCCGTTCGTTCATATTGCCACCCGCCATCCGTTTAACGCCGGTGATAATGCGAGTCAATTTTCGTGTTGTGCCCCAACTCAGCAACAAGACGTAAAAGATAAACAGGAAAATGACCACAACCGACTGCCACAACGAAAAGCCGACAATGTTGTTTAGGCTGATGATTTTATTAACAAGAGGATACAGCTGCTTGAAATTCGCGAAATACAGGTTGCTCAGTATGGAACGTAAAATAAAAAGTGTACCAAAGGTCAGGGCAACACTCAGAAAGAACATCAGGATAATCTTCCACTGCAATTTATTAAAGATACTACGCATCGATTTTATAACCTACTCCCCACACGGTTTGAATCAGCTTATAGCCGAGCTCCTTCTCCAGCTTGTCGCGCAGATTGCTGATATGTACCATGACTGTATTGTTGGATACATAATACTTTTCCTTCCATACCTGCTGAAAAATTTCCTCTGCACTGTAGACACGACCCGGATGTGAGGCAAGCAGTCCAAGGATATCGAATTCACGGCTGGTCAACTGCACGTCCTTACCGTCAGCCGTAACGCGATGAGTGCTGCGGTTAATCTCTACACTTTGGATTCGGAGCACTGAATCATCGGCAGGACGGGATTCCGTATTGTATTGAAAAGTGCGCCGCAGCAATGTTTTGACCCTCACCGTAAGCTCCAGTGGATTAAAGGGTTTGATCATATAATCATCTGCACCGGTCATCAGTCCGAGAATTTTGTCCATATCTTCGGTTTTAGCGCTCAGCATCAGAATCGGGATCACAGAGGCTGTATCACGTACTTGTCGGCATACCTCCAGCCCGTCCACTTTGGGCATCATGATGTCCAGTACAATGAGATCAAACGCTGCTCCGGGGCTATTAAGCAGCTGCAGTGCTTCTTCGCCGTCATGGGCACAGATAATATTAAAACCTTCGTTTTTTAAATAAATGGAGATCAGATTTGCTATTTCCTTGTCGTCATCTACGACTAATATATTTCTCATGAATTATCCTCCAAGCTGAACTGTTGTTAACGGAATATAAGTGCCGCCCGGTTCAGCCATCTGCCCATACCGGTTCCTCCGTTGTTGTCGAAACCGTAGTTGAACATTTTGGCAGCATCCTCAAAGCGCTTACCGGTATTGCTTGCTCCCATAACCACCGCAATGAACCGTTTGCCATTCCGTTCAGTCGTCCCCGTGAAGCAGTAGCCCGCGCTTTGGGTATATCCCGTTTTGAAGCCGTCATTGCCGCTGTAAGAAAATGCTTCACCTGGCAGCATCGAGTTGGTTGTATGCAGTGTCAGCTGCTTTTCAGGAATGTACAAATCCGTTTTTTCGGTTGTTTTTAATATCTCCGGGTAAGTACGAATCAAATAACGTGCCATCTTGGCCAGATCTTTGGCTGTCATTTCAGTCTCGCCGTCGGAAGAGGCCGATTTAAAGGCTTGCAGATCGGCTGAGGATAAGCCGGTAGCATTGGCAAACACAGAGTGGGAAGAGAGGCCGATATGATCCGCCATCGCATTCATTTGTTCCACAAATGCTTCTTCATTACCCCCGATATGCTCTGCAAGCGCGATTGCTGCGTCATTGGCGGAATGGATAACCATTGCTTCGAACATCGTCCGGAGCGGCAGCGCTTCACCGGAACGAAGTCCGATTTTGGCGCCGGTCACCTGGGCAGCATAACGGCTTGCCGTAACCGGTTCATCCCAGGAGTTATGTCCTTCATTTACGTTTTTCAGCACTAGCAGCTCAGTCATCATTTTGGACATACTGGCAGGCGGCAACGCCGCGGAAGCATTATGTTCATAATATACTTTTCCCGTCTTTACATCCATAAGAACGGCAGCAGACGCGTCGATCTTAAACATTGGGATGCGTACAAAGGTCACAGATACAGCAAGGACCAAGACAAATAGCAGCGTCAGCAGAAGAACAGGTTTCTTTTTCCTTTTCTTTTTAATCACTCTCATCAACATCATACCCCGTTCGTTATATTACCGTTTATTAACCACTATTAACATCATAACCACGACTTTTTAAGTGCCTACAAAGAAAATCTTAAGAACAATAAAGATTTGATTTTCATTCCTGACCGGTTGTATGATGGTTGAACTAAGCAAGACGTGGCAAGCTAAGAATGGGTATAGAGAGATGGAGGGTTTACATGAAAACAGCAGCATGGGGAAGACGTCCTCTCGCGGATTGTGTGCCGGAATTGGTTGCAGCCGCACGTGGAGACAAAAAAGCAACGCTGGTGATCCAAAATGTCAAATTGGTTAATGTGGTATCCGGCGAAATATTGCCGGGGATGTCCATTGCAGTAAAGGACGCGAGAATTGCATATGTGGGTAAGGATGTCAGCCATGCGATAGGAGAAGAAACTCAAGTTATTGATGCGAACGGAAAATATGCTGCTCCTGGTTTGTTGGACGGACATTGTCATATCGAAAGCACGCAGATGACGGCAACGGAATTTGCCAGAGCTGTGCTGCCGCTCGGAACGACGGGAGGATTCTTTGATGCGCATGAAATTTCCAATGTGTTAGGTCTGGATGGGCTACGGTTTATGCTGGAGGAAGCCAGATCGACGCCGTTAGCAGCGTATATGCAGGTTGCCTCTTGCGTGCCGTCGACACATCCGGGACTTGAGACGACAGGCGCTTTTATCGGCCCGGAAGAAGTGGCTGAGGCACTGAGCTGGGGAGAGGATATGATCGGGCTTGGAGAGGTCATGAACTTCCCAGGCGTGGTTTACGGTGACGATAAAATGATTGGAGAAATCCAGGCAACACTGCGTGCGGGCAAATATGCAGACGGCCATTTTACCTGGAAATCAGATGATTGGCGTCTGCCTGTTTATGCTGCAAGCGGTGTTAACGGTGATCATGAATGTGTTACTGCAGAGGATGTTATTGAGCGCGTCCGGCTTGGTATGTATGCTAAAATGCGTCAAGGCTCGGCTTGGCATGATGTCGCAGCTACCATCAAAGCACATACGGAAGGCGGCCTGGATACGCGGCGGATGATTCTGGTTACCGATGACCGCAGTTCGGAATCCCTGATGAATGAGGGCCATATGAACTTCGTTGTGCGTCATGCGATTGCGCAAGGAGTCAAGCCGGTCACTGCCTTTCAGATGGCTACGATCAATACGGCTGAACGGTTCGGAGTGTCGCGGGACATCGGCGCAATCATCCCGGGCGCATATGCGGATGTGATTCTGCTGGATGGAAATTTGGCGGATGTGAAAGTAGTCATGACGATTGCCGCAGGAAAAGTGGTCGCAGAGCATGGACGGATGACCACAGAATGGGAGCGCTATGACCTCCCGGCACTGGCTTTTAACACGGTCAATTTAGGACGCAAGCTGAGTACTGAAGATTTTGCCATTATCGCACCGGTTGCTGAGGGGAAAGCTGAGGTCCGTGCTATTGAAGTCGTGGAAAATCACGTCGAAACCATTGAAAGACAGGTTTGGGTGGATGTGGAAAACAGCACGGTAAAACTTGATCCTGCAAGCGGCCTTTGTAAAATGGCGGTTTTCGAGCGCCATGGTAAAGGCGGGGGTCATGCGCTGGGAATTCTGACTGGAATCGGCTTTAATAAACCGGCGGCCATCGCAATGACGGTATCCCATGACAGCCATAATCTGACGGTTATCGGCAATGATGATGAGCTCATGGCTCGTGCGGGCAATATTGTAGCCGACATGCAGGGTGGTGTCGTGATGCTGACCGAGGATGGGGTATCTGAGTTTCCGCTTACCGTTGGCGGCATCATGTCGAAAGAGCCGTTTGAAACGGTCGCCCGCCAGTCTGAAGACATCAGCCAAGCGTTGATCCAGGCCGGATGCCCGCTGAACAATGCATTTATGACCTTGTCGCTGCTCGCGCTGGTTGTCATTCCGGAAATCCGTTTGTCCGACAAAGGACTGGTGCGGATATCTGCCGATGGTATTGATATCGTACCTTTGTTTACCGGAAAATAAGACATATCCAATATGCAGAACATAAACTTCATTACTTGTGTGTAACATAAAACATGATGACAATAGAAAAGGGGAGCCGTCGGCTCCCCTTAAAATGTTTGATTTTCATGTGCATTATTGATAAAATAGATCATACGGCCCTAATAAAGGGACAGTGTTCATAGCGATTCCTTTTCTATTATAACATTTGGAAAAGAGAATGTCAAATATATAAAGGGGATGAAGACAGGCATGGACTTGAAAGATCAGGATTGGCAGCACGAACAACAGCGGGTCGACAGTGTAACCGGAAAAATTGCTGCCCGCAAGGGAACGCTTGAAGCGGAAGTGGGCCTGGTTCGGGGCGATGTGGTTGAGCTGCGTAAGGATTTCTGGGATGAAGTCAGAGTCAACTTCAGCAGCTCCGATGATCTGGGAGAAACGTCCACCAGCTTGCGTCAGCAGTCCCAAGTGCTATCTGAGCGGGAACATGCGCATTTACAGGCCTCGGAGACACTAAAAAAATTGAAGCTTCTGGTCAAATCGCCTTACTTCGGGCGGATCGATTTTACTGAAGAGGGACTAGAAGGGAAGGAAACGATCTATTTGGGGATCGCCTCCTTTCTGGATGATGATCAGGAGACTTTTTTGGTATATGACTGGCGTGCGCCGGTATCAAGTCTTTATTATGACGGTGCTCCTGGTGCAGCAGCTTATCAGACGCCAAGCGGTGAGATCAGCGGTATGATGGAACTGAAGCGCCAGTTTGTGATCAGAGACGGAAAAATCAAGGTTATGTTTGATACAGGCGTCACGATCGGCGACGAACTGTTGCAGCAGGTGCTCAGCCATTCCTCGGATAACCAGATGAAGAGCATCGTAGCGACCATCCAGAAGGAACAAAATGCGGTAATCCGCAATGACAAGAGCCGGATGCTTGTGGTTCAGGGAGCGGCGGGCAGCGGTAAAACCTCGGCAGCGCTCCAGCGGGTCGCCTATTTATTGTACAAATACAAGGGAACTCTGAAAGCAGATCAGGTCCTTCTCTTTTCTCCGAACCCGATGTTCAACAGCTATGTTTCGACGGTGCTGCCTGAGCTTGGGGAAGAGAATATGCTGCAGACAACTTTCCAGGCCTATTTGGAACACCGCATCGGCAGGGAATTCGATCTGGAGGACGTGTTTTCCCAAATGGAATCGATTCTAAAAGCCGAGGAAGGCCCATGGTTAACGGTCAAACGGGCATCCATCGCCTATAAATCCTCAACACTGTTTCTGGAAACCATCCGCCGGTTGAAGGATCATCTGGAGCAAAGCGGCATGAAATTCAAGCCGATTCGTTTCAAAGGCCGACTGATCGTATCGGAACAGGTTATGCTGGAGAAGTTTTATGGTTATGATTCCTCCGTGCGCCTGGCCAACCGGGTTGAACTGATGCGTGACTGGCTGCTTAAGGAGCTGGCCCAGTTCGCCAAAAATGAACGTCAGGCTCCTTGGGTGGATGAGCAAATTGAACTGCTTGATCCGGATGAATACCAGAAAGCCTACACACGTATCCGTCGCAAGCAGTCCGTGAAGAAGAAGGAGACCTTTGACGACTTTGACCGCGAACGGAGCCTTCTGGCTAAAATGGTTGTGAACGAATGGCTGAAGCCGGTACGCAAGTGGATCAAACGGATGCGGTTTGTGGATGTTAAGACAATGTATGAAGAACTTTTAACCGACAAGCAGTTATTTCTGAGTGTCAGTGGCGGCCATGGGCTCCCGGATGAATGGGAGGAAATGGGCCTTCAATCGATTCAGATGATGAAGGAGGGAAAACTGGCATATGAAGACGTCACCCCTTATTTGTATCTGCAGGATCTATTGAAGGGCTTCCAGATAAACAGCGTGATCCGGCATGCCTTTATCGATGAAGTACAGGATTACTCTCCATTTCAGCTGGAATACGTTAAGAGAATTTTCCCTCGTGCCCGTATGACAGCCCTCGGAGATTTAAACCAGGGGATTTATGCGCACACGGATGTACTCGGTGGCAGTCTGGAGTCGTTGAAGCAGCTGTATGGGGCAGATGAGACCGAGGTCATCTCGCTGACCCGCAGCTACCGCTCCACGCTGGAAATCGTTGATTTTACCCGCAGCATGATGCCTGGGGGCGAGTCAATCATGCCTTTCAACCGTTACGGTGAAAAGCCGCTTGTTTGCCTAGCAAACAGCAGGGAGAAGCTGCACAGCAGCATTGTGGATGATATCCGCCGCTTGAATGAGCAGGGCTATGAGCATACTGCGATTATTTGCAAAACCGCTGAAGAATGCGAATATGTTTACCAAGCGCTCAAAGATGAGCTGCCACTGAAGAGAATCGCCAAAACAACACCTTCATTTGTGACGGGTACGCTGGTCATTCCATCCTACTTAGCAAAAGGCGTCGAGTTTGATGCGGTTGTCATTTATGATGCTTCTCAGGAAGCCTACGGCAGGGAATCCGAGCGCAAGCTGTTCTATACGGCTTGTACCCGTGCCATGCATCAGCTTCATATCTATAGTCTGGGAGCACCATGCAAATTTATTGAGGATGTCAGCGGGGATAAGTATACGCTGCAGTCATAGCTGTATTCTGAAGGCGAGCAAAAACCCCAGGGACGTTGAGTCTCTGGGGTTTTTCTATAGCTTAATCTTTCTCATCGGATGGATGTCGGCTCGGTTAGGATGACTGCCACCTTTTCGTTAAAAGGCTTGCGGTACCTAGAGGGAGTACAGCCTTTCATCTGTTTAAACACCGTGATAAAATAGCTCAAATTGTCAAACCCGCTCTCCATGGCAATATCCACGATTTTCATTCCGCTGTTTTCGAGCAGTTTACAGGCTTTTAGTATCCGGTAATGATTGATGTATTCCACTGGGCTTTTCTGGGTGAGTTGTTTAAAAAAACGGCAAAAATGGCCTTCACTCATGCTGATTAAACCAGCTAAATCCCTCAGCCTCAGCGGCTCTGAATAATGGTCGTGGATGAAATTCAAAACCGTTTTAAGCCGTTCGACCTTATCCGGGCTGCCTGATGGGAGATGCAGCCCGCGGTCTGTGGTTTGTGGATGTATGAACATTCTTGCGAATATCAAATAAAGATGAGCTTTGGTGGACAGCTCGTACGCGGGCAGCCGCTTCTCATTGTCTTCGAGAATGCGGTTCAGTGCGGCCAGCACTTCCTTTTCCCATAAGCATTCACCTTTGATCAGAGGCTCGGGCTGAAAGCTTTTATCCAATAGCGGACCGATATATTTTTCCTGGATGACGTCAAAATCAGGGCTTGTGAGTAAATCAGGGCTGAAAACAACAGCGGAAAAGACACAGGGGGAATTATCGTCAAGAACACCAGCATGAAGCTGTCCGCTGTTCACAAAAATGGCCTGCCCTTCATGAGCTTCAACATACGTCATATCAAGCTGAAACACCGCTTGGCCTTTACGGATAACGATAAATTCCATTTCATCATGCCAGTGACAGTCCAGAATGCTGTTTCCGTTTAGCTGCTCGATATTAGGATAGATACTGACCGGATACATGGGATGGCCATGAACACGATCTTCCCGGAGCATTTCACGATTCATGGACAGCACCTCCCTGTTATATTTGAATAGTTTGTTGGTTGTAATATCAAAATACTGATATATATTATCAAAATATCATGAGAATTACTCTGCAAATATCAATATTATCATATTATAAACAATGAAGCAGGAGGGATTCAAATGAAATTTACGGACGGATATTGGCAGACCCGCGAAGGATATGAAGTGCAAAATCCGGCGGACATCCGGGATATTACACAATCAGGCGATACCCTGACGGTCTATGCGGCAACCAAAGTAATCGCGACCAAAGGAGATACGCTGAACGGTACGCTGCTAAAAGCAAGCTTCAGTTCCCCGATGCCGGATGTCATTAAGGTCAAGCTGAATCACCACAAAGGTAAAGTGAATTCAGGTCCGGCCTTTGGCATCCATGAACTTGAAACACATGTGAACATTGAGATTGAGGAAGATCAGGCAGAGCTTTCCAGCGGAAACTTAAGTGTCACCGTGAACCGCAAGCAGGGCTGGAATGTGGATTTCCGCTTTGACGGCAAACGGATTACGGGGAGTGGATGGAGAGCGCCGGCTTATATCAAGAATTCGGATAAAAAAGCGTATTACCGAGAGCAGTTGGACCTTGGTGTAGGCGAATATATTTACGGACTTGGAGAACGTTTCACGCCATTTGTGAAAAACGGGCAAATCGTGGAGATCTGGAATGAAGATGGCGGAACGAGCAGCGAGCAGTCTTACAAAAATATCCCATTTTACTTATCGAGCAAAGGTTATGGTGTTTTTGTCAATCACCCGGAAAAGGTGTCCTATGAGATTGCATCCGAGAATGTCTCCCGTGTCCAGTTCAGTGTGGAGGGGGAAAGCCTTGAGTACTTCATTATTGGCGGAGGCAGTCCGAAAGCGGTGCTCGACAACTATACCAAGCTGACAGGCAAGCCTGCGCTTCCTCCGGCATGGACCTTCGGTCTCTGGCTGACGACCTCTTTTACTACCGATTATGATGAAGCCACCGTAAACCACTTCGTGGATGGTATGGCTGAACGGGATCTGCCTCTGGCCGTTTTCCATTTTGATTGCTTCTGGATGAAGGAATATCAATGGTGTGATTTCCAGTGGGACAAGGATATGTTCCCTGATCCCGAAGGGATGCTGCGGCGCCTGAAAGCTAAAGGTTTGAAAATATGCGCTTGGATTAATCCGTATATCGCTGAAAAGTCCTATCTTTTTGATGAGGGAATGAACAATGGATATCTCGTAAAAACAGCAGACGGCAGTGTTTGGCAGTGGGATATGTGGCAGGCAGGTATGGCGCTTGTGGATTTCACGAACCCGGCGGCGATTGCCTGGTATAAAGGAAAGCTGGAGACATTGATCGACCAAGGTGTAGACTGCTTCAAGACGGATTTCGGCGAAAGAATTCCGACCGATGTGGTTTATTACGACGGCTCCGATCCGCAGAAAATGCATAACTATTACACCTTCTTATACAATAAGGCCGTGTTTGACGTGCTGGAAGAGAAATTGGGAAAAGGTGAAGCGGCCCTGTTTGCCCGCTCGGCAACCGTGGGAGGCCAGCAGTTCCCGGTTCATTGGGGCGGTGACTGTTCAGCATCCTATGAATCAATGGCTGAAACACTTCGCGGCGGCCTGTCGCTTGGATTATCCGGTTTTGGCTTCTGGAGCCACGATATCAGCGGTTTTGAGAACACGGCTCCCCCGGATATTTACAAACGCTGGGTGCAGTTTGGGCTGCTGTCTTCACACAGTCGTCTGCATGGAAGCACGTCATACCGAGTGCCTTGGCTGTTTGATGAAGAAGCGGTGGATGTGGTCCGCGTATTCACTAAGCTGAAGTGCAGCCTCATGCCCTATCTTTTCCATTCTGCCGTTGAGTCAACAGAGCTTGGGCTGCCGATGATGCGTGCCATGATGCTTGAATTCCCTGAAGACCGGACTTGTACAGCGCTGGACACCCAGTACATGCTAGGTGATTCGATTCTGGTCGCTCCAATCTTTAATAAGGAAGGCGATGTGGAGTATTATCTGCCTGAAGGCAAATGGACGAACTTTCTCACGAATGAAATGCGGGAGGGTGGACGCTGGCATCAGGAGCAGCATGGGTACATGACGCTGCCAATGATGATCAAGCCGGGCAGCATTATTGCGGTTGGCAGAGAAGACAGCCGTACCGATTATGATTTTGCCAATGATGTTTCATTCCATCTGTTTGAGCTCGCCGATGGATCGTCTGCTTCAGCGGAGGTTGTGAGTATGAAGGGTGAGAAAGAAATGACTGCAGCAGCTGTACGCTCCGGTGATGTCATTGAACTGATGACGAAAGGAAGCAGCAAGTCATGGTCGTTTGTGCTCAGAGGATTAACCCAAGTGGCTGCGGTGGAAGGCGGTCATGCCGAGTCTTGTGATTGGGGCGTTAAGATCATTCCGGAAAAAAGCAGCACGACCCTCCGTGTGACATTGAAATAAGCGAATGTTTTAGTATAGACTCAACCATAGTAACCGGGTCAACCCTTCATACGTAAGTTTGAAGCGTTGGCCCGTATTTGTAATTGAAAATATGGGGTGGGTTAATATGTCGATGTCCAAAGAAAATCAATTTTCCAGTCTTTATGCACCAATAACGGATGAACAAATTTTATCAATCGCACGGGATACCTTTGGTGAAGGCTGCAAAGTAAAGCAAATCTCCCTACTCAAGGGAGGGCAATTCAATACAACCTATGTATTTGAAACGGAGGCACCGGAAGGGAAGTGGGTTTTACGGCTGGCTCCGGTTGAGCATGCGCACTTGTACTCTTTTGAAAAAGAGATGATGGCGGTAGAGGCTTATATTTACGGCTTGCTTCAAGCAGAGGATATTCCGAGCTCGCGCGTTATCCGATATGATGCTACAGGCAATTCGATAGCCAGACCGTACTTATTGATCGAATTCATCGAGAGTGTGCAACTGAATGATCCATCGATTTCTCCAGCGGAGTACAGCCGTCTGAAGAAAGAGCTTGGCGAGCATACTCGGCAATTACATGCGATTACATCCGACCGTTTCGGATGGCCGCAGCCGGACGGATCAATCCGTGGCTATGATAAGTGGAGCGGCATGCTGGTGGAGCTGGCTGCGGAAGTGGCTGAAAAATGCAGGAAGCATCACGTTTTTGAGGACCATGTCCTGAATGAATTCACAGCCGTTTTCAATGATAACCGTCCGTTGTTCGATGACATAACAGTGCCTTCGCTCGTACATAATGATTTGTGGGATCCCAATGTGCTGGTCAGCCGAGGTAAAGATGGAGAACTTCATATCGCTGCACTGATTGATGCGGACCGGGCTGTATATGCGGATCGGGAATATGAATTTATTGTTTATGAAAATCAACCGGACTTTTTGAAGGGGTATGGCTACGAGCTGTCCATGGAGGTTCGTCCGCGGGCCCGGCGCGTTGCGTATCAGATCATGATGGCTTTTTTATGCGCGTTTGTATACGAGGTCCAGATCGTCAAACCGGATGATGCAGACTGGTGCAAGCAAAATGGCTTGCAGCAATTGAAAGCTTTTCATGAGATTTGGGGCGAAAGAAACGCTTAACATTTAAAACCTGCATAGTTGCGCGCAAAAGAAACCACAATATAACGAGTTATTATTGAACGCAAAGGTGGTTTTGTCATGGAAGACAAAAAGTGGGACTTAGCGGCGCTTGCATCAATTCCTTTGATCATGACGCTTGGCAACTCCATGCTGATTCCCATTTTGCCGCAAATATCGCAGCAGCTTCATGTCAGCGCTTTTCAGGTCAGCATGCTCATAACTGTTTACGCGGTGGTGGCCATTCTTTTGATACCGATTGCAGGCTACTTATCTGACCGCTTTGGGCGAAAAACCGTAATCATCCCGAGTCTCATTATCGCGGCTGCCGGAGGAGCGTTGTCCGGTGTGGCTGCCTGGATGACGGACGGGCTTGCCGCTTATTGGATTATACTTGGCGGGCGTTTCCTTCAAGGGATTGGCGCTGCAGGTGCTTTCCCGATCGTTCTCCCGCTTGTCGGGGATATGTTCAAGGAAGAAGATGATGTCAGCAAAAGCCTTGGTATCATCGAAACCTCCAATACGTTCGGCAAGGTGCTGAGTCCCATACTCGGGGCAGCCTTAGCCAGCGTGCTTTGGTATTTGCCGTTTTTGAGCATTCCGGTGTTATGCGTCATATCCCTATTGCTGGTCCTGTTTTTTGTTAAAACCCCGAAAAAGAAAAACAAAAATGATAACTCCATCCGGCAATTTCTTTCTGACACGAAAAGCATACTGAAGGAAAAAGGAAGATGGCTTTACGCGATCTTTGCCGTCGGCGGAATTAGTATGTTTATTTTATTCGGTGTTCTTTTTTATTTATCGGAGACGCTGGAAAGCAAATATGGTCTGCATGGAGTGGTGAAGGGTCTGGTGCTTGCGATTCCGCTGGCGGTGCTTTGTCTGGCTTCCTTTGTCGCCGGTAAAATCATCGGGAAGAACAAAAAGCGGATGAAGTGGACCGGATTTATAGGTATGGCGCTTCTGACCATCGGTCTTGTCATTACCGGATTCAGCAGCCAGATTTATTTTGTGGTCACATTTTTTTCACTCTGCGGTGCCGGGATCGGCACGGCGCTTCCATGTATGGATGCACTGATTACCGAAGGAATTGAGCAGAAGCAGCGGGGAACCATTACGTCTCTATACAGCAGCATGCGTTTTATCGGCGTATCATTGGGACCTCCAGCGGTATCCCTGCTGATGAAGACCAACCATTGGATACTATTTGGTGTTATGGCGGTTATAGGAGCCGTTGGTGGTCTACTGACGTTGTTTGCCGTTAAGCCTGAGGAGAATAAGACGGATAAGCCGACAGAACACAAAACCAAGCCGCAGGCAGGCGTGTTGATGAAGCGTGCTAAAGCCCGCTAATGAATTTGCACGAAAAAGATTGTCATGTCTGAATGCTTAAGCCTATACAATATAGTGATGTCCCTGTCCCTTGCGCCATTGTTTCTCGGAAAGCTGTCGCAGCCGAGGAACGCCGCCCGAAGCTCCTTGGCCGGAAACTTGTCATTCGTTTAACGTTCGAATTGCATTGCTCGCTGAAGCCGCTGTTTTTTATTACATTGCCTTAGCTGTCGCTGAAATATCTGCTTTAAACAACGTATTAACATTTATTGCCGGTTAATGCAGCAATCGTTAATGATGAACTCGCTTCCGCTGTTCCAAGGGGAGGGACATCTTCGATCGAGCGAAAGCCCCAATGAAAATTTGGGGCTTTTTGGTATATTCTTATTTCCTTTTAAGGTAAGGTTAAGACTCTTTCTCTACAATCAGCTCTATGAATTGAAGTTGAAGAGTTAGGAGAGATATGAGTGATGAAAAACGTCCGTAAAATTCATTACTGGATCGGCATTATTGCTACTGTTTTTCTGCTGATCGAATCGGCAACCGGCATGATCATGTATTTTGAGGAAGGCGGAAAACGATCAGGGATTGAGAGATCCGGTGGGATGAACACATTCAGAAATTTTAATGGTGGCGGTCGAATTGAGCAGGGTACATCGAATGCAACATCCTCTTCCAGTGGTATGGATACCGGCACTTCTTCTGGACAAGCGAATGGAAGCATGGGGGCTTCAAATCAGGGTGGCTTTGCTGCGTCAGGCCGTTCAGGAGAATTTCAACGTCCGGGGAACTCCGGCAGTCTAGGGATAAGCGTTCGAAGCCTGCATCAAGGCGTTATCGGATTGATTAGCGGCTTGGCCATGTTTATTTTGACCGGAACCGGGGTGACCATGTCGCTGATGATTTGGAGGTCAAACCGTAAGAAAAAGAACCGGAGTCTAGTTTCGAAAACATCGGCTCCTCCGGGAAATATTCTGTAACTTAATGGATCTGAAATAGGCACTTTCAAGAGACCGCATCTGCTGCGGTCTTTTTTTATCTTTTAAAATTTTAAAAAATAGGTATAAAAACAAAAAAGTATCTGATATAATCAAATAAATTCAATCAAAAACAAATATAAACAAATAAAAACAAACAAAACGGGAGGCAAATCATTCATGGTAAAAAGCCAGTGGAATAACGAAGAAGCATCCAAACAACAAGCAGGGGTAGACGAACTGGTATATCGCTCTAATCTAATCGGCAGTGACCGGAGCGTATGCAACTGGGGCGGAGGCAATACCTCGCTCAAGACCATTGAAAAAGATTTCCGTGGTCGTGATGTGGAAGTAATGTGGGTCAAAGGCAGCGGTTCCGATCTGGCAACAATGAAGGCTCAGCATTTTA
This sequence comes from Paenibacillus dokdonensis, assembly GCF_004916975.1. GTDB lineage: Bacteria > Bacillota > Bacilli > Paenibacillales > Paenibacillaceae > Paenibacillus_AQ > Paenibacillus_AQ dokdonensis. Next base: position 1,189,077 of record NZ_STGQ01000001.1, read on the forward strand.
CCGGACTTCGTCTGGAAGATATCAAGCCGTTGATCGAGCGCAGTGAAATGCCTGACGAGGAGATGGTCGCGTATTTGTCGCACTGCATGATGGACAGCAAACATCCAAGAGCATCGATTGAAACACTGCTGCATGCATTCCTTCCTTATCCACATGTGGATCATACACATCCGGATGCGATTATCAGTCTTTGCTGCGCGGATAATGGTAAAGAGATAGCCAAAGAGATTTACGGCGACACTTTTGTATGGGTGCCTTATATCCGTCCGGGCTTTACGTTGTCCAAAATGATCGCTGAAGGCGTACGCAATAATCCAAATGCCCAGCTCGTACTTATGGAGAAGCATGGTCTGGTTACATGGGGCGAAACTTCGGAAGCATGCTACAATCAGACGATTGCCATGATCCAGAAGGCAGAGCAATACATTAACGACCGCATTCAGGAGCCTGAGGTTTTTGGTGGCAGCCGGGTGGAAACGCTCGCAGAAGAGCAGCGTAAAGCGATTCTCTCGGAAGTGATGCCTGTCATACGTGGCGCGGTCAGCGACGTCAAGAAAATGATTTGTACTTATGATGCCGGGGATGATGTGCTTCAGTTCGTGAACAGCAAGAATGCCAAGGTGCTTTCTCAGGTAGGAGCAGCCTGCCCGGACCATCTGGTACATACGAAACGGACTCCGCTTTTTGTGGATTGGACGCCATCCGCTGAAGGGGCAGCAGAACTCAAGGAAGCCGTCCGCCAAGGCATTGAAGCTTATAAAGCTGAATATAAAGCTTATTTCGACCGCAACAAGCATGAGGGTGATGTGATGTTCGAAGCAGCACCGCGTGTGATCCTGATTCCAGGGATCGGTATGGTTAACACCGGGAAGAGCCTTGTCATGGCAGGAGTAAGCGGTGCACTGTACCACCGGGCGATTGCGGTTATGAAGGGCTCAACGGCTCTTGGCGAATTTGTGTCCCTAAACGAAAATGAATCCTATAATGTAGAATATTGGCCGCTGGAGCTTTACAAGCTGACACTGGCACCTGCAGAGGCGGAATTCTCCCGCAAAATCGCTTTTATTACTGGCGGCGCAGGTGGAATCGGCAGTGAAACGGCCCGCCGCTTTGTCTCCGAAGGGGCTCATGTCGTTCTGGCTGACCTCAATTTGGAGGGGGCCGAGAAAATCGCGGCCGAAATTAACGCACAATACGGCGAAGGCCGAGCCAAAGCAGTTAAGATGGACGTGACGAGCGAGGACATGGTTGTGGCGGCAATGGCAGAAACAGCAATAGCCTATGGCGGCGTAGACATTATCGTCAACAATGCAGGGCTTGCGACATCCAGCCCATTTGATGAGACTTCGCTGAAGGAATGGAATCTGAACATGAACGTTCTGGGGACCGGCTACTTCCTCGTAGCCCGTGAAGCGTTCAAGCAAATGAAGGAACAGGGTCTCGGAGGCAGCATGATTTTTGTAGCTTCGAAAAACTCGGTATATGCAGGCAAAAACGTAACAGCTTACAGCTCTGTCAAAGCGCTTGAAGCACATTTGGCCCGCTGTATTGCCGCCGAGGGCGGTGAGCATGGCATTCGGGTTAACACGATTCTGCCGGATGCCATTCTGCAGGGTTCCGCAATCTGGAACTCGGGATGGCGCAATGAACGTGCGGCTGCTTACGGCATCGAACCGGATCAGCTTGAGGAGCACTACCGCAACAGAACGATACTTTTGGTTAACATCTATCCGAAAGATGTCGCGGAAGGCATCGCCTTCTTCGCTTCTTCCAAGGCTGAGAAAACGACTGGCTGCATGCTGACGATTGATGGCGGTGTACCGGCAGCATTTACGCGCTAATATATAATATAAAGAATTTGCAATCATCCGATTTTTCGGAAGGAAACAATCCCCGTCATATTCACTGATTGGGGATTGATTTCTTCTTGTTAGACATGGAGGCAAAAGGAGGAGGAGCTTGAGATGAAAGTATCACTCTTTATTACCTGCATCAGTGATGCGCTGTTCCCGCCGATAGGAGAAGCCATGGCCGGTCTGTTGGCCCGGTACGGAATCCGTCTTCATTTTCCCGAAATACAAACCTGCTGTGGACAGCCAGCCTTTAACAGCGGTTATTGGGATGAGGCGAGAGCCTCGGCCAAAACGATTTTGGAAGCGTTTGACGACAGTGATTTTGTGATCGTGCCTTCGGGCTCCTGTACGGGCATGGTTCATCATTATTATCCTAAATTGTTTGAAAACGACGCGGTATTATTTGAGAAGAGCAATCGCCTGAAAGAAAAAACATATGAGTTCACACAGTTTCTCGTTCAGGTGCTGGGCGTGACGGATGTCGGTGCGTATTTTCCGCACAAGGTGACATACCATCCATCCTGTCATGGTTCAAGACTTTTGGGCATCAAGGAAGAACCGATGCAGCTGATGAGCCATGTAGAAGGAATGGAATTTGTTCCGCTCCCCTATGCTGAAGATTGCTGCGGCTTTGGGGGCACCTTTGCCATTAAGATGAGTGAAATCTCCGGAGCCATGGTAGAGGAGAAAAGCCAGCATGTGCTGGAAACGGAGGCTGAAGTCCTGGTTGGATTAGATATGGGCTGTCTGCTCAATATCGGCGGCAATCTGAAATTTCACGATAAGCCGGTCCGCGTGCTGCATCTGGCGGAACTTCTGTATGAAGGGGTGAAGAACCGTGAGCAAACCGCAGGGGTCTAACGTCAAGGAACGTGCCAAGTCAGCCCTCAAGGATGAATTTTTGATTGACGCCGTCAAATTCACGACGGAAAAGCTGAAGAACGGCAAAAAGGCTGCAACCGAAGAGCATGGCAACTGGGAAGAATGGCGGGAACGCGGCCGACTGATTCGGGCGCATACCATCTCACATCTAGATTACTATTTGAGCAAATTTATAGAAAATGCCCGTGCACAAGGGGTGCATGTTCATTTTGCACCGGAAGCGAAGGATGCTGCCCGGATCGCCATTGAAATTGCGAAGCACCGGGGAGCCAAGTCTGTCGTAAAATCCAAATCGATGGTATCGGAAGAGGTCCATATTAATGAGGCCTTTGAAGAGCTCGGGATCGAATCGATCGAAAGTGATCTTGGTGAATACATCATACAGTTGGCCAATGAGCCCCCTTCCCATATTATTATTCCGGCTATTCACAAAAATCGCTACCAGATTGCCGATCTGCTGTCCAAGGAAGCAGGAGAGACATTGCCGCCGGAGACCAAGATCTTGGCGGGCTTTGCCAGACGGAAGCTGCGCGATAAGTTTCTTGAAGCGGATATCGGGCTTACGGGCTGTAATTTCGGAATCGCTGAAACGGGAAGCGTAGTTATATTTGAGAATGAAGGCAATGCCCGTATGGTCAGCACCGTTCCTAAAACACAGATTACGCTGATGGGTATGGAGCGCCTCATCCCTTCCTGGGATGATCTCGAGGTTATGGCAACGCTTCTTCCCAGATCGGCTACAGGTCAGAAGCTGACAGTCTATATGTCTGGCATTACAGGACCGAGACGCGAGCATGACGGAGACGGCCCAGAGGAAATGCATATTATCATTGTAGATAACGGGCGTTCCCTGCAGCTGGGAGATCCGGAATTCCAGGAACTGCTGAACTGTATCCGCTGCGGAGCCTGCCTGAACGCTTGTCCGGTGTACCGTCATATTGGAGGACATTCCTATCCAGGAACCTACAGCGGCCCAATCGGAGCGGTGCTCACGCCGGCATTGAATAAGAATACGCAGGAATGGCATGATGTTGCCAATGCATCCAGTCTTTGCGGTGCCTGTTATGAGGCTTGTCCTGTCAAAATACCTCTGCATGATATGCTTGTCTACTTGCGCAACCGCAAAGTTGAACGGGGATATACAGCATCTGGCGAGAAAATGGCGATGAAGGGCTTCAAAATGCTGATGGGAAGCCATAAGCTGTTCCGGAAAGCGGTAAAGGCAGGTCAAATTGGACAAAAGCTTCTCGTACGGGATGGTTATATCCGCTCACAGATCGGTCCGCTGAAGGGCTGGACAGCATACCGGCATATTCCAGCACTGCCGAAACGTTCGTTCCGTGAGCAGTGGCCCGGTCTGTCCGCCGAGATCGAAAAATCGATACAGCCTATGTCAGGTGAAATGGAGTTGCGAATGGAAGAGATAGTTCAGGCGCGCAGGAAGGGAGGAGGTCACGCATGAGTAAATCCGATCCGGAATTTCTGTCGAAGCTAAGCAGGGAATCGCAGGCAGCAGAGAAGCTGTTTATCGGGAATATAGCCACCAGGCTGGGGCGTTCCGCCATCAGCCCGGCACCAGAGCATCCTTTTCGGGGAGCACCGGAGTTCTGGACCTCTTATGAGCTTGGACGTGAGGAGCAGATCGCCCGTTTTATGGGCAATTGGCAAGCAGCCGGAGGTTTTACCGAAAGGTTAGCCACGATGTCTGATCTGCCTGGGGTGATTGCCCGTATTCTCAGAGAGCAGAATGCCGGGTCCATGATCCGGCAGAATCTGACTGAGCTGGAGCAGCTCGGTTTGGAGGAGCAGCTGCCGGAGCTTCGGCATGCAGCCTGGGATGGTCTGGACGCTGAAGATTCCTTGCGGACAGCCGAACAGGCGGATGCCGGAATCGTCTTGGCTGATTTTGCCGTAGCCTACACAGGGTCGATTGTCGTTACCTCCTCTACCGATAAGGGGCGTTCGGTCTCGCTGCTGCCTAATATTCTGATTGCCGTCATTCCGGCAGATCGCATGCACACCCGTCTTGGGGAGGTCATGAGCCGTATCGCTTCGGTACCCGGCGAACAATTTCCGGCAGGCGTTCACTTCATATCGGGTCCAAGCCGGTCATCGGATATTGAGAATGATTTGACCATCGGTGTTCACGGTCCGGGCGTGGCGTTTGCCCTGATCGTCGGATAAAGGGTTCTGCCCGCTGTGTTTGGCGCCAGCCGCCGACAGCGGGCTCTTCTGTTCTTAAGCGGTCTGACTTCTGAGAATTTACGCCGATAACAATTTTTCTTTAGATAACAGGGAGCATTTACATCAGAGAATATACATCCTGTTATCGCAAGAAAAATTTCATTTAAAAGCGGTCTGACTTCTGAGAATTTACGTCGATAACAATTTTTCTTATAATGGGAATATACCAGCTGGCAGATGAAAGGCTGGCTATGAAAGTAGGGTAGCTATGTTAGTTGCGGAAAGATACGATAAAATCGTGGGACTTGTGAATGAGCGGGGAAGTATCCGTGTATCCGAGCTCAGCGAGCTGTGCGGAGTAACCGAAGAGACGATCCGCCGCGATCTGGACCGCTTGGAGCAGCAGGGCAAGGTTCGCCGCAGCCATGGCGGTGCCGTCAGTGTTAAAGAGGCGCAGGCGGAAACACCTTATTTTGAGCGTGAAGTGATGCATCAGGAGGAGAAGAAGCGAATCGCGAGAGCGGCGGTTGCATTAATCGAGCCGTATGACCGGATTGCGCTGGATGCCAGCTCGACGGCTTGGTATATGGCATCTATTCTGCCGGATATTCCACTTACGGTTTTGACCAATTCTATTAAGGTCGCGCTGGAGCTATCATCGAAGGAAAAGATAGAGGTAATCTCGACCGGGGGCAGCTTGGCTTCCAAATCCCTTTCTTATGTCGGGCCGATGGCTGAGCGGAGCCTGGAAGCCTATTATGTCGATAAAGCATTCGTATCCTGCAAAGGTGTTCATCCGGAGCGGGGGATCAGTGAATCGAACGAGCTGCAGGCGATGGTCAAGCATAAACTGATCAAGCAGGCCGCAAGCGTGTATATATTAGCCGATGCCAGTAAAATCGGGGTACAGGCCTTTACCCATGTTGCCGGATGGGAAGAGATTGATGTCGTGATTACGGACAGTCATATCAGTGCAGGAGATGCCAGGCTGCTGCGGGAGAAGGAGCTCAAACTCATCGTTGCCGAAGAAGTTTGAGGAAGACTGGAGTAACTAAAAAGCCTCAGACATCCCTCGAAAGGATGTCTGAGGCTTTTATTGTGTTAATTAGCGTTTTGGCAGAAGCTTGACGTATTCGTCGGAAAGCTTCATTTGAGCCAGATTATATTCATAATCCTTCTTATACTTGGTGAAATCGGTGACAGGTTCAAGCGTATCCAGATTGACAGCACTACCTTCTTCAAATGTTTTGCCCGGCACATACATAATCTCATTGTTAAAGAAAGAACCGGTTGGCAGATAATAACGGCTGCCTACAATGTTATTGTCAATGTTGAGCAGATCATGTCCAAATGCGGTAAAATTCTCGTCTTTCAGCGAAATTCCCAGCAGGTTGGCAAGTGTAGGCATGATATCCACCTGGCCGCCGACCTGTTTCACATCTTGACCCTTTTCACCTGGAACATGAATCAGCAGCGGAATATTGAAGCGTGTGACGCGAGGATCATATTTAATGCCAAGCGCCTTGCTGACCATTTCCGGATCATTATCCTGCGGCTGAAGCCCGAAGTGGTCACCGTATATGACCAGCACGGTATCATCGTACATGCCGTTCTGTTTCAGCTGGTCGATTAAGGTTCCGATCGCATAGTCCGTATAATTGACAGCAGCCAGGTAGCTGCCTAGCTGTGTATCTTTCAGGTTATCCGGTATTTTTATTTTCATGCGGTCTTCCGGTACTTTAAATGGAAAATGACTGGATACCGTGACGAACTGCGCATAAAACGGTTTTTTTTCTTGGTGAAGCTTGGATAATGTCTTGATCCCGAATTTGTACAATTCTTCATCAGAAGCACCAAATTCATTAAAGTGATCATTTTTATAATTTGGCTTATCGTAGTAGTGAGTGAAATTCAAAGCCGGATAGAGCTTGTTCCGATCCCAAAACTTGACATCGTTCACATGAAAGGTATCTGCCTCATAATTTTCTTTCTCCAACAGCCGCGGCATACTCGGAAGCTCACGGTCGCCGTATCCGGTAGACATAGCAATCGCAGCCGTCGGATAGATGGAGGTATTGCTCATAAACTCCGCATCCGAGGTATTGCCCTGACCGATTTGCTGGAACACACGCGAAAAGTAAAAGCTGTCTTTTGCCAGGCTGTTCAGCACTGGCGTAAGCTCCTGATTATCGACAGACAGGTGAATCGGGAAGTTCTGGAATGCCTCCATTTGAATCACAATGACGTTTTTGCCTTTGGCTGCACCAAAAAACTCGGGCTTGTCCTGCGGATTTTCTTGATATTTAAAGGTTTCTTCCTTCGAATTAATCTTGTCCACGGTTTCCTCGATATTGCCTGAGGCGACGATATCCGCTTCCTCTTTGGCTTTGATGCCCGCAGCGATCTGATAATTAAAGAAGCCTAGATGCTCGGCCTGCAGCACCTCATTGGCTATCGTACGATCCTGACGGATAAAGAAAATGGTCGCTGCGAGAGCGATAATTCCGATAACAGCTGGCCATCTTTTGCGCAGAGGTGTGGACATGCTCGGCTTCCGTTTCATAAGCTTGCCGCCAATCCAGACCACGGCGAGGATCACCACATCAACGAAAAAGAGATAGTTGGCCGGTTCAATCGTGGATTGCACGCTGTCCTTGATCCCCGCGACCTGTTTGAGTTCGGACAGCGCCGTGTAGGTCGGCAAGGTGTTGAAGTGCTGAAAGTACAGGGCCGAAGCGAAAAAGATGAACGAGCACAGCAAATTGAAAATCCAATACACGATCCCCTTCGCTCTAGAGGGTGTCACAAGCTCGATCAGTGCAAGCAGCACAAGCACAGAGGCAGCATCCGCCGCAACCCGGCTCCACATGATTTCGCCGAAGAAAAAGTAGCGCAGAAGCAGCAGCTTCAGCAGCAAAAGAATAAAGATCCCGATGACGGGTGTCTTTGAATGTGATGAACGTATGGAAAAGTCTTTCATTCTGACTCCTTTCAAACCATCTGTTAATTTTTTCCTGAAGTATTGCTATCCACTACTATATAAGTTTTTTTACACAATGAAAATACTAAATTAACATAGTTTTAACAATCTGTTAATCATTTTTGGGACTCTGGACCACAAATACCATAAAAAAATACCTGGACCATCTCTTCAACAAGCTTTTCCTGATTGGCACTATACTGGGTTGACTCCAGCAGACGGTGGGAAGAGTCATTCAGCATATTTAGATATAAAATCACCGTTTCAATGGAGATGCCTTCCGAAATTTCTCTGCTCGCTTTGCTTTTGGTAATGAGCTCGACCATTATGGGGACGCCCCGTTCCTCATAATTTTGTTGTACGAAATCCCGTATTTCCGGATCATCCTTCATCAGCTCCGCAATTACAGATGGATGAAAGGTGTGGGAGGTTTGCTTCTTTTGGAAAATAATATACTCAATCTTTTCTTTCAATGATGAACTCCCGCGAACAACCTCTTCAAATTCGTCCATGTTCTTTTGAAAGTAATCCCGGAATACCTCACGGATCAAAGCTTCCTTGCTGCCAAAGTAATTATATATGGTCACCTGGGAGACTCCGGCTTCCCCGGCGATGTCTGCGATACGGATTTGCTTCACACTGCATGTTGAAAGCATCTTCAGCGTGTTCTCCTTGATTCTATCCTTAATCTCCAGAGCTCTCCGTTCAAAACCATTCATTTACCTGTCAACTCCATCTCACGGCACCGGCCGGCTAATAATGAAATTATATCATAACGATATTTCATAATTCTATTGACGAGGTAATTCCTCCGGCGTATGATCTGGTCATGAAATATTTATCTTTATATATTTCATAATTATGTTCCCAAGCGGGAGGCGCAGACCATGCTTACAGTGTCTCATGTAACAAAGGTATTTCCGGGTGGTAAAGGGATTTTTGATGTGTCGTTTACCGTTGAGAAAGGGGAAGTGTTCGGATTCCTCGGACCAAATGGTGCGGGTAAATCAACGACGATCCGTCACATTATGGGCTTCATGAAACCAGAGAAGGGATACGTCCGGATTAAGGACTATGATACATGGAAGGATCAAGGTCAATTTCAAAAGCAGATTGGTTACTTGCCGGGAGAAATTGCTTTTATGGAGGGAATGACCGGGAGGTCTTTTCTGGATTTTATGTCGAGCTTGCGGGGAGGCGTGAATCAGCAGCGCAGAGCTGAACTCGTGAAAAGGCTGCAGTTCGATGACCGCACGCCCATTCGTAAAATGTCCAAGGGCATGAAGCAAAAGGTGGGGATCGTGGCTGCATTCATGCATGAGCCTGAGGTTATTATTTTGGATGAGCCAACGTCTGGATTGGACCCGCTGATGCAAAAGGTGTTCATCGAGCTGGTTCTCGAGGAAAAGGCGAAAGGAACCACATTTTTGATGTCATCGCATAGTTTCCCCGAAATTGAACGTACCTGTGACCGGGCGGCCATCATTAAGGATGGAAGAATCATCGCCGTCAAAAACATTCATGAACTGCAGGCAGTTCAGCGGAAGCTGTTTGAGGTGACCTTTGAGAATGAAGCAGATCGGGATGCTTTTCTCGGAAGTGGTCTGAAGATCGACTCCTTTAAAGATAAACAGGTACGAGTCTCCGTTCAGGGGGATTATGACCGTTTCACGCAAGAGGCTGCCAAATACCGGATTCGGAGCATCGATGTGTTTACGCTGAATCTGGAGGATATTTTTATGGACTACTACGACCGGGAAGGGAGAGACTGACATGAATATGCCTTTATACGGACAAATGCTGAAAAACCATATGCGGACGATGACGAGTTATGCGTTTGGATCAGCATTCTATATTTTGCTGATGTTCTGGATATACCCCAGCATGGCTACGCAATCAGAGAGCCTGAATGCCCTCATTGAATCCATGCCCGAGGGACTTGGCAAGGCGTTCGGTCTGGAAAATGGCTTTGGGAGCATTGACGCATTCATTTCCGGCGAGTATTACGGGCTGCTGTTCGTTCTGATACTCTCTATATTCAGCATCATGACTTCCACCCAGCTCATGGCGCGCCTCGTTGATCAAGGATCGATGGGCTACCTGCTGTCTGCGCCTACGACCCGTATTAAGGTAGCTGTAACGCAGGCCGCTGTTCTGCTTACAGGCTTGCTGATGATTACGTTGGTGACTACCTTGGCGGGATATGGAGGATATGCCTGGTTTATTGGAAACTTAAGCGATTTTGACTCCAACGGCTTTTTGCTGCTAAACCTCGGTGCGTTTCTGCTCTTTTTCGCCGTATGCGGCCTCAGCTTCCTCATCTCTGCCGTCTCGAATGATGAGAAAAAGGCACTGGGCATAGCGGGTATCGTGGTATTCGGCTTTTTCAGCTTGAACCTGGTGGGTAAAATCAGCGATCAATTGTCATGGATGCAGCATATTTCCTTGTTTTCGCTCTTTAATCCTGCCGGTATTGTCAAAGGTACGGTGAGCTGGACTCCGGTTGTCATTATTTTGCTTGCCATCGGAATGGCTGGGTTTATTGCAGGAATAACTATATTCAGAAAAAGGAGCTTGCTGCTGTAAATCAAGCTATACTAGGGAGCAGGAGAACTATTGTACAGGAGGCCCCTATGAAAGCACTCATTCTAGCCGCGGGTTATGCGACAAGGCTCTATCCGCTGACCCGTGACATGCCGAAATCCCTGCTCCCTTTAGGTGATGGAACCATTCTGGACTTGATCATACGGAAGATGGAAGTTGTGGCTTCTATTTCGGAAATCATCATTGTGTCCAATGCCAAATTTTATACAGCGTTTGAGGAATGGGCTAAATCCCGATCATTCCGCAAGGCCGTCAAGATCATCAATGATGGCTCTACGTCAGAGCATAACCGGCTGGGAGCCATCGGCGACATTCAGTTTGCGATTGAAAACGAAGGAATTGAGGAAGATTTGCTGGTTGCCGCCGGTGATAACGTATTTACGTTTGATTTAACCTCGTATGTGGATTTTTTTCTGGAGCAGCAGAAGGACTGTATTCTTGTCCAGCGCTTACAGGATATCCAAGAGCTGAAAAGAGTAGGTGTGGTAGAGCTTGATGATTCGCAGCGGGTGTTGTCTTTTGAGGAAAAGCCCGAGTATCCCAAGACCGATATCGGGGTGTTTGCTGTCTACTTGTACAGGAAAGAGACACTGGCTTTATTCAGGGAATATTTGCTCGCGGGGCATCATTCGGACGCACCCGGGTATTTTCCCGAATGGTTGTCCCGTGTAAATGAGCTGAAGGCTTATTTCGCGGAGGGTGTCAGCTATGATATGGGCACTCATGAAGCTTACCAGAACCTGCAGGAGCTGGTGAAAAGCAAATGGTTATAGGCAAACAAATGTTCTTGTTTCGCACAGGGTGAAATGGTACAATCAGGAATGAATTGATACATACCATTTTGGATGATAAAAAGGAGAATCTTCAATGAATACGAAGCAGGAAAAGCTGGAAGCCTTCGCTGAACTTATCGGATTCACCGAGTCGCTGGAACGTTTATCAGAGGAGCAATGGTCAGGCCCGATTGCAGAAGAAAAATGGTCGCCGCGCGACATTATCAGCCACATCATGCTGTGGGACAAATACTTTCTGGAGCATGCAGTCCGTCCAATGGCCGAGCATCATCCGCTGACCCTGAAGAACCTGGATTTTGACGAATTCAACCGCAATGCGGCGGATTATGGGTTAACGCAGAGCCAGCCGTTTTTGATTGGCGAGACCGTGAAGATGCGCAGACAGCTGCTTGAACTTATGCAAAGCATTCCGGAGACTGAATACAGCCACAAGCATGGCGGGATCATGTCCATTGATGAGTATCTTGTGGATTTTTATGAGCATGACCGGCATCATATGGCACAGATCAACACATACATAGCAGGTCTATCATGATTATATTCAGACAAGGGGAACTGGCAGTCAGATCCCTTACGGAAGAGGATGCAGCACTGCTTTTGAAATGGCTCAGTGATCCACGTGTTCTGGAATTTTATGGAGGCCGTGACCGGCCTTATGATATGCAGCTGGTGATCGAGCATTTTTACCGGGAAGACAGTGATTCTGTCCGTAACATCGTTGTATACCAGGATGTGCCCATCGGGTATATCCAATATTATGAGATTGGGGCAGAGGAGCGGGTGCTCTACGGATATGAGGAGCCCCGGGAACGAATCTTCGGGATGGACCAGTTCATCGGTGAGCCCGGCTGCTGGAACCGGGGGATCGGTACAGCGCTGATTCAAGCGATGGTATCATACCTGCATGAGGAAATGCAGGCAGAGCGGATTGTGATGGATCCGCAGGCATGGAATCACCGTGCGATCCATGTATATGAGAAATGCGGTTTTGTGAAGAAAAAGCTGCTGCCGCAGCATGAATGGCATGAAGGTGTTTACCGGGATTGCTGGCTGATTGAGCTGGTATGAAGCCGCCGAAGCAGGTTAAACACCATAAAGGGTTGTTCCTAAAGGTCAGATATAATGACTTTGGAACGGCCCTTTTTTATAAGGTACTTTCCTTCCACGAATCAATCTGCCAGCCGGATCGCTGAAATGAATCCATTTTTAGGCGCCTGTTTAAGGTTCGGTTAAGTTTGGACTTTCATAATAACCTCCATAAGGAATCCATACACCGAATAGGGAGACAGGAGGAAGCCCATGGGCATCACTAAATCTAAAAATAGAATCGATGTCGTTCTTGTTATTGCAATTTTGCTCGCTGTATTTTTCAGCGTATTCGGAATTTGGGACGACCAGTATGTGAATGCCTACTATACATCTGCAGTTAAAAGCATGCTTCAGAGCTTTCATAATTTCTTTTATGCATCGTTTGATCCCGGGGGCTACGTCACGGTGGACAAACCGCCCGTGGCTTTCTGGCTGCAGACGATCAGCGCCATGATTTTCGGCTTTCATGGCTGGAGCGTTATTTTGCCGCAGGCTCTGGCTTATATTGGATCGACGCTTTTGGTTTATTTTCTTGTTAAACCGACGTTTAGTATTTGGGCAGCCAGATTAGCCAGCCTGGCCATGGCGTGCACGCCGGTGGCTGCAGCCGTGGCCAGAACCAATAATGTTGACAGCCTGCTCGTATTCACTCTGCTGCTTGGCACATGGATGCTCTTCCGGGGAATACGGCTGAAGAAGGTCGGGTGGATTCTGGGAGCTTTCGCCATGATTGGTGTAGGCTTCAATATTAAAATGCTGCAGGCCTATATGGTGGTTCCGGCATTTTACCTGTTCTATCTGCTGGCCTTCAAAACCGGCTGGAAGAAAAAATGGATTACGCTTGCGGGGGCGACAATTACGCTGGCGGTGGTGTCGGTTTCCTGGGCTGTGATTGTTGATTCTGTTCCAGCAGCAGACCGGCCTTATATAGGCAGCAGTCAGACCAATTCCGTATTGGAACTTGCTTTCGGGTATAACGGAGTATCGCGGCTGACCGGAAACCGGGGAACAGGCGGCGGTAATCCGGGAGCAGGAGGAATGGATTTCAGGCAGAATGACCGCTCTGAGCAAAGTAGTACGGACAGAGGCAGCCAGATCGGCAGCAGCGGATCGGTACAGGTTCCTAGCAAGAGCTCCAGCGGCAATGCACCAAGCGGTAGATCCGATGGCAATTCTTCTACCGGGTCTGGCTTCAATGGGAATGCATCCGGCGGATCCTTCGGCGGAGGCCCTGGAGGAGAGGGCGGCGGGATGCCGCCAGGCATGAATGGACGCGGCGGTGGCGGAATGTTCAATACCGGAACACCTGGCGTATTTCGTCTCTTCCAGCAGGAATTGTCTGGGCAGGCAAGCTGGATGCTTCCGTATGCCCTGATGGGATGCATCGGACTCCTTGCAGGCTGGCGCTGGCGTAAAAGCATGACCGATGGACAGAAGGAGACTTTGTTCTGGTTGGCCTGGCTGATCCCGGTCATGGGATTCTTCAGCATCGCCGGATTTTTCCACCAGTATTACCTGGTCATGATGGGGCCGCCGATTGCGGCGCTTACCGGTGCTGGCTGGAGCCGGATGTGGAAGGACTACCGGCACAGCGAAAGATGGAAAAGCTGGATGCTTCCGGCAGCTGTGATCATTACGACGGGCTTCGAAGCCTTTATCCTTCGATCATATACGAGTCAAATCGGCTCAGCATTGATGATCATAGCTTTGGTAACAGGGGTTACATCAGCAATACTTCTGGTGATTCTGCGGAAGAAGGAAGGCAGAACCCTATCCTTGGCTGTCACAGGACTTATCGTACTTTTGATTGCTCCGGCTTACTGGTCTGCGACACCGATAATTTATGGACAATCCAGCCAGTTACCGGCCGCAGGCCCTGGAGAATCAAGTGGCGGGGGGCGTATGAACGGAACGGTGAATGAAAGCCTGCTAAGTTATGTCACTCAGAACAACACCGGGGAGGAATATCTCTTTGCCACAAGCAGCGCGATGACGGCTGCTCCTTACATTATCCGTACCGGAAGTGCAGTAATGGCGATGGGCGGTTATTCCGGTTCAGATCCAATTTTGACGTTGGATGGTGTTAAGAAGCTGGTTCAGGAGGGGAAAGTCAAATTCTTTCTTCTATCCGGCCAAGGAGGCATGGGACGTGGTGAAAGCTCGGAGGTAACCGAGTGGATCAAAGCGAATGCGACCGAAGTGCCGCAGGAGGATTGGCAGGACAGCTCGGAAAACAGCCAATCGGGATCAGGCAAAAGCTCCGGCGGTGGTTCATTCCGGGGCGGTATGGAAGGCAGTACAACACTTTATGAAATCCATTCGGAAGCGAAAGGAGAGTGAGTCCGGTGATTCATTTAAGCGCGGTCCGATATTCTGTCGTTATTCCGGTGTATAACGAGGAAGAGGTTATACATGAAACGTATGGGCGCTTAAAAAACGTCATGGACTCGACCGGTGCGAGCTATGAGCTGCTGTTTGTTAATGACGGCAGCCGAGACAGAACCGCTGAGCTGATTCTGGGCATTGGAGAGAAGGATCCGAGTGTCACGCTCATCCAGTTTTCCCGCAATTTCGGTCATCAGGTGGCGATTACCGCCGGTATGGATTATGCCAAGGGTGAAGCGGTAATCGTGATTGATGCCGATCTGCAGGACCCTCCTGAGCTGATGCTTGAGATGATCGCCAAGTGGAAGGAAGGTTATGACGTCGTCTATGCAAAGCGTTCGGAGCGTAAAGGGGAGTCACTGTTTAAAAGGCAGACGGCGAGCATCTTTTACCGTGTTTTGAAGCGGATGACCGAGATCGATATTCCGCTGGATACGGGGGATTTCAGACTCCTGGACCGGAAAGTTTGCGATGAAATGAAGCGGCTGCCGGAGAAGAACCGCTATGTGCGGGGGTTGGTCAGCTGGGTAGGTTTCCGGCAGACGGCTGTGGAGTATGTAAGGGATGAACGTTATGCGGGTGAATCCAAATATCCGTTGAAGAAAATGCTGAAGTTGTCCATGGACGGAATGACATCTTTCTCCTCCAAGCCCTTGAAGGCAGCAGGAATTATGGGCATTTTGATAGCTGCGGCAGGTTTCATCTACTTACTGGTGGTGCTGATTGAAAAATGGTTCACTGATGTTACGGTACCCGGGTGGTCATCACTCATCGCACTTCAGATCTTATTCAGCGGCTGTATTCTGATGTTTCTCGGCGTGATCGGCGAATATTTGGGACGTATATATGATGAAGTCAAGCAGCGGCCGCTCTATATCGTCAGCGCCGTCTATAGCAAAAAGCCCGAGGACCAGCAAGTGTTAAGGAGATGAGCAGCTTATGAAAATCAGAAAAGCAATAATACCCGCGGCAGGTCTTGGAACCCGGTTCCTTCCGGCAACGAAAGCACAGCCCAAGGAAATGCTTCCGATTGTCGACAAGCCTGCCATTCAATATATCGTTGAGGAAGCCGTTGAGGCAGGCATTGAAAGCATCCTAATCGTAACGGGCCGCAACAAGAAATCGATCGAGGATCATTTTGACCGTTCCGTTGAACTGGAGCAGCTGCTTGCTGAGAAAGGCAAATGGGATCTGCTAAGTGAAGTGGTGAGTATCAGTGAAATGGTCAACATCCATTATATCCGCCAAAAGGAACCTCTTGGGCTGGGTCATGCCATTTTATGCGCCCGGCAGTTTATCGATAACGAACCTTTTGCCGTACTGCTGGGGGATGATATTATGATGTCGGATCCGCCCGCGCTCAAACAGATGATGCATGCGTATGAAAAACACGAGAAGCAGATTGTGGGCGTTAAGAGGGTATCCCGCAGCGAAACGGGCAAATACGGCATTATCATGTATGACAAGTACGGAGACCGGATTTACCGGGTCACTGATCTTGTGGAAAAGCCGGATCCGGCTGAAGCTCCAAGCGATATTGCGGTTATGGGCAGATACATTCTGAATCCTTCCATTTTCCCTGAACTCGAAAAAATCGAGAAAGGCACTGGTGGAGAATATCAGCTGACCGACGCCCTGCGCAGATTAGTTACCAGCGAAGGGATTTGCGCGCTGGAGCTTGAAGGCAAGCGGTTTGATATCGGTGACAAAATCGGCTACGTTCATGCTGTACTGGAAATGAGCTTGCAGCGTGAGGAACTGCGTTTGCCGGTGCTCAATTATTTATCCGATATGTTGGAACGGCAAGAGTTTAAATAAGACGAAAGTGAAATATACAGAAGCTCCGGAGATTCTCCGGGGCTTCTTGGCATGAAACCGGACAGCCGGATCGTAAACTGATAATGGGAACCTATATATTTAGGCAAGAGGAGGTCCAGCATGAAAAGAGAGGACCAGCTTGGAGATTCGCTTAGACTCGTACTAACGGAATCATTTCATTTATGCAGGGCGGAATCTGCAGAGTGGGAGAGATACTGCTCCATTTATTATAATCAGGCTGTGATTGGCTTCTTCCGGCAGGCAGGCTTCCCATCCCTCCTTCCTGCGGGATTCATTCCCTGTTGGATTGAATGCGACGGAGTGATTGCAGGAGGTGCGGCAATTTCCTCAGGCGCCATCCACTACCTATTCGCCATTCCGCCCTTTCACGTGGATTCAAGGCTGCTCAAGCAGCTTACCCATTCGATACGCCAGCTTGCCGGAGGAGATCAGACATTTCATGCTTATGAGATTCTAACGGATCAAGAGGATGTATTTATCAGAGCTGGATTTCGTCCCGACCCTCACCGGTTCCGCTGGATGCAGCGGCCTGCTGCCGTGTTCAACCATTTTATCAATGATAATATAACGCTGCGCTCTCTGGAGACTTTTCAGGAAAATGGCGAACGCAGGCTTCTTCTGGAGCGCGAAATCGGATTGTTCCTGTTCAAATATACGAATGAAGGAGCAAGCGGAGCACAGGAGGCATTTCCCTTTGCAGACGTACTGATCAAGCTGCGGCAGTATGCTGCTGGCAGCTCGGAGGATGTCCTGGCTGCTTCAAGTCTTGTATATGATGCGGGTACACGAGCCTTAATCGGCGTATGTCTTATCGGTATGGAGGCCTGTTGCCCGTCCATTAAGGAGCTCGCCGTACTGCCATCATTCAGAAATAGGGGCGTGGCGACAGGGATGCTGCGGAGGGCACTTACCATTTTGAAAAAGCGAGATGAGCCTTTATTGCGTATCAGGGTCATGCATGGACATCCGCTTGAAGCCTTGTGCAGTCAGCTTGGTTTTATGCCCGGTCCTTTGTTTAGTTCTATGACGGCAAACTAACCCATGGAGCCTGGGAGAAGTTTTCTTTTTTTGCTGTGATAATGTATATAGTGATGTTAATGTAATTTAAATACTATATATAGTGTTATGAGGCGTTATTGCCTTGCATGAACACAGTGAAGGAGGAAATGATGATGAACGATTTAAACTCAGGAACCCGTCAGCTTTGGCATTCCTTTCATGATATGATCCACGCCAGCAACCCGGATTTGCTGCAGGAGAATGCCAACGTGGACGGGAAGTCACCGATGGGGTTGATGGGCAAATTCGGCAGCGAGAGTGCCAGGCTGTATGCTTATGACAATCTGTTGTCACCGGAAACAAGAGAGGCCATGGAGCAAAATATTCTCTACCCTCATGATCTTGATTTTTATGCGGCTGGGACGACCACTTGCTGTCAAATTCCACTTGGTAAACTCCTGCAGGGAGGCTTTAACACCGGACATGGCCACATGCGCGAGCCCAAGGATATCAAGAGTGCTATGGCATTGTCGTCCATCATTTTGCAGGCAAATCAGAACCAACAGCATGGCGGACAGGCTTTTCCAAAGTTGGATGCGGATCTTGCACCCTATGTGCAGAAAACCTATGATCAAAAGCTGCGTATGCTCGAGGAACTGCCTCTGGACGAAGATTTCGACCGTGAACAGGAGGCCTGGCGCATGACCGAACGGGATGTGTACCAGGCATGCGAGGCTTTTATACATAATGCGAATTCCATGCATTCGCGCGGGGGTGGACAGGTTCCATTTATATCGGTCAATTACGGGACAGACACATCGGTATGCGGCAGAATGCTGATCAGGCAGCTTCTTCTGGCTACGCAGCGGGGGCTTGGCAATGGGGAAACACCGATTTTTCCCATTCAAATATTCAAAGTGAAATCAGGCGTGAACTTCCAGCCGGATGATCCGAACTATGATTTGTACAAGCTGGCATTGGAGACAACGGCACGCCGGATGTTCCCAAACTTCGCTTTTCTGGATACCGGGTTTAACAAGATGTACGATCAGGGGACGCGTGAGAGCGAGGTTTGTTATATGGGCTGCCGTACGCGTGTCATGGGAAATGTTAACGGAGAGGAAAACGCAATTGGGCGGGGGAATCTTTCCTTTACCACCATTAATTTGGTCCGACTGGCGCTGATGTCCGTTTCTTCCGAAGACTTTGACCAGCTGCTCGCGGAGACCATGAATTTGGCAGTCAAACAGCTTCTTGAACGTTATGAGTACCAGGCCGGCAGGCAAGCAGGGAACTTTCGCTTTCTGTATTCACAGGGTGTATGGCGAGGCGGAGAATATCTGCAGTCCCGTGATCATTTGGAGGATGTACTCAGGCAGGGTACACTGAGCGTTGGATTTATCGGTTTGGCCGAAGCGCTGACTGCGCTTTACGGGGAGCATCATGGACAGAATGCCGGGCTTCAGCAGCGCGGGCTGGAAATAATCGGCATGATGCGCAAACGGATGGATCGCGAAATGAAGGAAAGAGGACTAAATTTCTCCCTTATTGCCACACCAGCGGAAGGGTTGTCCGGCAAATTTGTTAAAAAGGACCGGGATCAGTTTGGAAGCATACCCGGCGTAACCGACAGGGATTACTACACCAATTCATTCCATGTTCCGGTTTATTATTCCATCAAGGCAGCCGAGAAAATCAGTATAGAGGCCCCTTATCACGAACTGTGCAATGCAGGTCATATCACCTATGTGGAGGTGGATGGATCTGTCATACACAACACGGCAGCCTTGGACCGAATTATCCGCTGCATGGCGGAAAATCAGATCGGGTACGGCTCTATCAATCATCCGGTTGATCGCTGCAAATCTTGCGGATATAGCGGAATTATTGACCAGGATTGCCCGGTCTGCGGCGGTCCGGATGAACAGATCGAACGAATCCGGCGCATTACCGGTTATTTGGTGGGGGACATGGAGAAATGGAATCCGGCCAAGCGTGCGGAGGAAGCCGATCGTATCATACATGGAAAGTAAGGAGCGTGGAGCTTGTGAATGGCATGCGTGATAAGACAGCGTCCCAGCTAAACGAGAAGGGGGTGTGGATTATGGATATCGTCCATGATAGCGTAGTGGATGGGGAAGGTTTGCGTACAGTTATTTTTTGCGCGGGCTGTTCGCATCACTGTGCAGGATGCCATAATCCGGAGTCCTGGAGGATGCGCAGCGGCAAATTCCGCAGCATCGGGGATATTGTACGTGAAGCCGGAAGCAACCTGCTCACAGATATCACACTATCCGGCGGAGATCCTTTCCTTCAGGCAGAAGGGATGAGCCAGGTCGCTATTGAGCTGAAGCGGCAGGGGAAACATATCTGGGCATATACAGGGTATACACTTGATGAACTTCAGAGCAGCCTTGACGGTAATAAAAGGAAGCTGCTGGCCTGCTGCGATACGCTCGTGGATGGAAGATTCGAGTTGCAGCAGCGGGATCTGTCCCTTCCTTTCCGAGGCAGCAGCAACCAGATCATTTGGGAAAACAAGGATGGCAAATGGAAGAAGCACGACTTATGCTGCTCTGCTTGATACCTGGCGGTTACTTTATTATGTTAACGTAGCTCATTGACGCTCATTGAATAATGTTTTAAAATTTCATTTTGAAAGGTTCAAATCAACTTCTAGATAGCGCAGCATCCGTTAATAAACTCCGATTCGTTCGTGAGTGGCGAAATTTTAACGAGGGCAATATATGTCATCGGTTTCGTTCGCCCCCTGTCCTAACAGACAGGGGGCTTTTTGGTTGTTTGCGCAAAAACAGCTTCAGGAGGAATTAACTTGAACAAACTGAAATACTCGCTACTGATTTTGATTGGAGCATGCAGTTATGGTGTGCTGTCCTCCATTATGAAGGTTGGCATGAAAGAAGGCTTTACGGTCAGTCAGATGCTCGGCGGCCAATATGTTTTTGGCTGGCTGCTTCTGCTTCTGCTCATGCTTCTCTTTTCCCGGAAAAAGGTGGCTCCGAAGCAGTGGTTATCGCTGCTGGCAGTTGGAATCACCATGAGCGGGACATCTGTCTTTTACGGCAAGGCTGTTGAGCTTTTGCCCGCATCAATTGCTGTTGTCTTGTTGTTTCAATTCACCTGGATTGGTGTTCTCATGGAAGCAGCAGCGGACCGCCGTATTCCAAGCCGAAGCAAAATTATATCCATTGTTATTCTGATTATGGGAACCTTGCTTGCAGGAGGCGTCATTGGTGAAAGCAACGGACCGCTGGATATGAAAGGTGTGGTGTACGGTCTACTGGCCGCTTTTACGTTCGCACTTTATATGTTTGTTAGTGGACGTGTGGGAACGACGGTCCCTGTGTTTAATAAAAGCTTCTTCATGACGACGGGCTCAGGCATCATTGTATTATCCGTATTTTCTCCCGCCTTCATGTGGGATGGCGCACTGGGAGCGGGACTATGGAAATATGCTGTCATCTTGGGCATTCTAGGAATTCTGATTCCTGTGTTATTCTTCGCGATCGGAATGCCGAAGGTAGGCTCCGGGACGGGCGCCATTCTGGGAGCTGCCGAGCTGCCGGCTGCGGTTGTTGCATCGGTGCTTCTGGTCCATGAGCATGTCAGCAGCCTGCAATGGTTTGGTATTGCGCTTATTTTTGTCGGCATTGCTGTTCCGCAGATCCGTTTTTCACGAAGAAAAAGGGTACCTGGTATTGAGCCTCAAGAAACACCTGAGCATCTTTAGTTTTTATTTCCGGATCGAGATTGATCTTCCCGCTGCAGGGTAATGTAACGGTGTAGACTTCTCTTCTTATTTCAGCCTCGGCCGCTTTAGCCGCAGGCTGTTTTTTTTGTATAATAGGATAAAGTGCATGCACTGTATAATTGGAAAAAAGAGATGACTGCATTTCCAATATGAGGTAATCTAAAGGGGCTGAAATCCAAGAATATGGGGGAAACAACAAAATGATCTTTAGACAGATGCAGGTCACCGAGTCTGGGCTGCTCCGGCAAATCGACAGGTCGGAAACGATCAGCAAAATTTATAAAATGAATGACGGAGAACTTGAGGCAGTAGCGGCTGGACATGAATGCCCGACTTGGGATGACGCTCACACGGTAGAATTGATTGAGCGTTTTGAAAAGGAGATTGCAGGCGGAGGCTTTGCCTATGGGGCTTTTGACGGTGAAACGCTTGCGGGCTTTGGTGTGCTTGGACACCGTTTCCGCGGTGACGATCTGGACCAGCTTCAAGTGGATCTGATGTATGTGAGCCGTTCATACCGCAGACAAGGTATTGGAACACGTATTATGAGGGAGCTTGGCAGGGAAGCGAAGGAACGCGGCGCGTCCTATTTGTACATATCATCCACGGAGACGGAGTCGGCGGTTAACTTCTACAAGTCCAGCGGCGGTGAAATTACGAATCAGGTCGATGAAGAGCTGTTCCGGCTGGAGCCCGAAGATATTCATATGTTGAAAAAGCTGTAGCATGATCCAATGATCATGTGATTCATAAATGAAATGGATGAAGGTGAAGAGTTGATTGTCTATATCGGATATGTATTGGGAGTATTGATTCTTGCAGCTTCCGGTATACTTGCCTGGAGAAATTCGAGGATTATAAAACATGACCGAAGAACAAAGGGGGCCATACCGGCAGTTTCCTCTTATACGGTACAGGTTACCCGCCAGTCTAAACTAGAGGAATCCGGTAACATAACAATCCTCCTTGAAGCAACTTATCAGGAACCGGAAGGAACAGTGCGTGTCTGCTTGTGCCGTATGAATGGAACAATCAGCGAGTTAAAGCTGAACCATGCCGTCCAGATCATGGAGCATACCTGTTCTGAATTCGCGGACAAAGGAGCAGCCCTCAATGTCGCTTCTTATCACGAAGCATTGCTGAATGAAGATGAAAAGTCAGCGCTAATCCGGATTGGGCAAGCACTTCAGAAACAGTAGGGAGGTTCCACATGACAATTCATGTACAGCAAGGCGAGATCGATGGTGTGCTGTTTGATTTTGACGGGACGCTTGCAGATACGCTGCCTCTTTCTTTTCACGCATTTAGGGAAGTATTCCGGAAGTATACAGGAAGAGAATATACCAATGAGGAGCTGGTAAGTCTCTTTGGTCCGACTGAAGATGGCATCATATCAGGCGTGTTAAAGGATGAATCACTTTCGGCTGAAGCCTGCGCTGCGTATTACCGTCTGTATGATGAGCATCATGAGGAAATGCTGAAGCTGTCCGCGGAAATCCGCATGATGCTGGAGGAGCTGGCGGAATATCAAATTCCTATGGGGATCATTACAGGCAAAAGTCGCCGGAGTCTGGATATATCGCTCGATAAGCTGGGAATGAGGCATTATTTTGATGTTCAATTCGCGGGAGATGAGCTGAAGCGCCCGAAACCGGACCGTGAAGGCATTGACCGGGCAATGGAAGCTCTCGGTATCCATCCGCAAGCAACCCTGTTCATTGGCGACAGTAATGCGGATATGGCTGCTGGCCGGGCTGCGGATACACGAATCGGTGGCGCTCATTGGTTTGAAGAGGTACAGAATGTATCCCTGACACCGGAGCCGGACTATGTCTTTCGATCTCCTGCAGAAGTTGGAAGGCTGGTATTGAAGAGTAGGAAGGGGTAGGGATGCTGAGCAGGCTGAATCATACAACAGGTATAGCCTAATCCTCATTACATATGATAGCTGCCGCTCGGATCATTCATCACCCATTCGAGCATGCTGATCATGTCTTCCAAGCGCAGCAGCTGCGCTGTCAAAGAATCATGCACTGTGCTGTCAGGACGTGCCGCTTCGAGGCGGGTTACCAGCGATTTTTTCTGCAGGGTAAGTTCATTGATTTTGGATTTAATCTGGTTTTCGGTTCTCATGTTTAATTCCTCCAAGAGTTGTCATCATATGTCTGATTATAGCAGGTTATAGGCAGGAACCATAACAATCGCTTGTGTATGAACTTAAATCTCGTTAGAGGAGCGTGGAGAGGATGAACCTGAAACAACTGGCCGCGGAAAAAGCAGTGGAATATGTCAAGGACGGTATGAACATTGGACTTGGAACAGGCTCAACGGCTTATTGGGCAATCCGGAAGATAGGTGAGCGTGTCCGTGAAGGACTGACGATTCAGGCAGTGGCAACCTCTAAGGCTTCGGAAAAGCTTGCGCAGGAGCAGGGTATTCCTTTGATCCCTTTTGACAGGCTTGAGGGACTTGACCTAACTATTGATGGTGCTGATGAGCTGGACCGGGGGCTTCACTTAATTAAGGGCGGCGGCGGGGCGCTGCTGCGGGAGAAGATTGTCGCTTTTCATAGTAAGGAATTGATCATTATTGCGGATGAAAGCAAATTCGTGGACAAGCTGGGCACTTTCCCGCTGCCGGTCGAGATCGTTCCTTTTGCAAAAGAATGGACGATGGCCTCACTGGAGGAGATGGGAGCGAGGCCCATGCTGAGAACGGAGGATGATCATATTTTTGTAACGGATAACGGCAATTACATTGCTGACTGCCGTTTTGGTGTTATTGAGAATCCGAAGGAGCTTCACCGTGCGCTGCTGGCACTGCCGGGCGTGGTAGACAACGGTCTTTTTATCGGACTTGCGACCCGGGCCGTGATTGGCCGAAGTGACGGTACCGTGACCGTGGTGGAGAGCGAAGCATAAGTCAGAGAAGCCTTCATCTGGCATTATAACATAATGGAGATTGACAATTTCGCAGCTTTCGATTATCTTTGCATTAAGATAGTACGTTTGGAGGTTTCCTGTATGGCAGATAAAACGAACAATGACGACATGTCCCTGGAATTATTTATTGTACTCGCACGCGCCTATAATTCGGTAGTAGCCCACTCCACCCGCGATATTCAAAGTCATGGTCTGAATACCACAGAGTTTGGCGTGCTGGATCTGCTGTACCATAAAGGCCCGCAGCCTTTGCAAAAGATTGGGGAGAAGGTGCTGATCTCCAGCGGAAACATTACCTATGTAGCCGATAAGCTTCAGAAAAAAAACATGCTTGTCCGCAAAGCATCTCCGGATGACCGCCGTGTTATATTCGCGGATTTGACGAATGAAGGCCGGGCCTTCTTCGAGCAGATTTTCCCGCATCATCAGCAGGTGCTTGTTCATGCCGTCGAAGGCCTCAGTATGGATGAGAAGAAACAGGCGGCAGAGCTTCTGAAAAAGCTGGGACTCTCCGCCGAAGAAAGCTTCAAGAGCGGCCCCATCGAGTAAGAATAGACAGTTTTCTATGATTTGAGCATGTGCATCAAATCCAAAACAGCCCTGTCACCGTTCAAGCGGATGAAAGGGCTGTTTTTCGTATTCATTCTATAGCTTGAAACGCTGTACCTGATCCTCGTGTCCTTCCTGGAACAGAATCTCCTTTTGTCTTGGTCCAATGAGATCAAAATGAGGAAAAGGATTGCGGTTGTGTATATAACGGGAGGGCAGATCATGCTGTTCGCACCATAATATCAGACGCTGCAGATCCGAACATCCAACCTTGGTGACGGTCGTGATGCCGGGAAATCGCGGATCCAGCCAGTAATGGGTTAAATACGCGATTTCACCCCGTTCGACTTCCTTTTTCCAATCGTTAAGTTCCTGCCGGTTAATGCCAAACGCCATGGTTCATCATCCCCAAGTTATTAGTTAATGGAATCCGCTGTTTTACTCATCAGCTGTTTGAGCTTGGCTTCTGTTGAAGAGCCTGCCGCAGGTGTATAAATACTGCAGCGGAGGTCAGCGCTGCCCTGAACCTGCAGCGAAGTCAAATCAAAAAGCATTTTCCCCATTTTGGCATGCCGGAATTCGATGACGACCTCGGGTGCGCTGCTCACCTGACTATGCTTCCATAAAGACAGAAATTCATGATCAACCTGTTCCATTTCGCGTAAAAATTGTTCATACCAGGCATCCTCCACATATTGTCCGTAATAGGAGCGGAAAATGGAGAGAAAGCCCATCACAAAATGCTCCCAGTTAACAGCCAATCGGCGGAACTCCTTGCGGGTAAAGAGGAGACGGATCATATTCCGCTGCTCTGCGGGAATCCGGTCGAATTCAAGGAATACATGAGATGCGGCCTGGTTCCAGCCTACAATCTGACAGTGACGGTCGGAAATGATCGTAGGGCAGTAATGAAGCTCGTCCACTATTTTTTGCAGGGAAGCGCTGATCTGGGGTTCTTCCAGCTGAATTAGACCCGCTCCAGAAGGAGCCTCCATGGCGAGTGAAAATAAATACTTCCGTTCATCAGAGGTCAGCCGGAGCGCCGAGGCGATACAATCCAGCACAGAGGAGGAGACACTGATATCCCTTCCTTGTTCAAGCCAGGTATACCAAGTATTGCTGACTCCCGCGAGCTGGGCAACTTCCTCTCTGCGAAGCCCGGGTGTGCGCCTGCGTCCTCCGGGCGGAAGGCCTACAGATTCTGGCTGGATTTTGGCGCGCTGGGATGTGAGAAATGTGGAAAGCGCCTGTAAGCGGGTATCGCGGTTCATGAAAAACGGCCACCTTTCCTTCTGAAAATATAACGAATGTTCAGCATAGTATTCATTATACTAGGATAAACAACAACTTGTAATAGGATAACAGCTGTGAAAAGATATTACCATATCAGAAATGTAAAGGGAGGAACGTGGTTATGGAGAGAGTTGTGATTACAGGCGCGGGGTTGGTCTCGCCGCTGGGCAACGATGTTTCAACCTTTTGGAATGCGATGCTGAAGGGAAAGTCAGGGATCTCACGGATTGATTCCTGGGATACTTCGCATATGAAAACGCATATGGCAGGTGTGGTACGTGATTTTGATGCGGACGGACGTTTTGGCAGAAAAGAGGCCCGGCGCATGGATCGCTTCTGCCAATTCGCAATGGCTGCGGCTGAAGATGCAATTCAGGATGCCGGTCTTGTTCTTGATCAGGTGGACAAAGAAAGAATGGGTGTATATGTCGGCTCCGGCATCGGTGGAATCTCAACATTGATGGAACAAGGAGAGCTGCTGCGCACACGGGGTGCATCCCGGATTAGTCCTCTGCTCGTGCCGATGATGATCTCCAATATGGCTGCTTCGATGATCAGCATCCATACAGGCGCGCAGGGCCCGACTCTTTCGCCTGTAACGGCATGTTCAATCGGCAATACGGCGATCGGGGAAGCGTTCAGGCTCATCCGCTCCGGCGGAGCCGATGTCATCATCGCGGGAGGAGCCGAAGCGGCAATCACGGAAATTTCCATGGCCAGCTTCGGGAATGCTACCGCACTCTCCTCTTGGGACGGAGATCCTGCGCTGGCCAGCCGTCCTTTCGATGCAGGCCGTGAAGGTTTCGTGATGGCAGAAGGGGCCGGTATCCTGGTTTTGGAGAGTTTGACCCATGCGCGAAAACGTGGAGCCCGTATTTATGCGGAGGTCACCGGATACGGTGCTTCATCCGATGCCTATCATATGGTTGCTTCCCATCCGGAAGGAAGAGGAGCATATCAGGCAATGAAGCTGGCGCTTCAGGAAGCGGGTGTTGAGCCTGCACAGGTGGATGTCATCAGTGCGCATGCGACGAGCACACAGGTTGGTGACCGGTCTGAAATGTTGGCCATCAAGAGGCTTTTTGGAGAAGATGCCTACCGTATCCCGGTAACGGCGAACAAATCAATGCTGGGTCATATGTTTGGGGCTGCCGGCGGAGCAGAAGCCATCGCGCTGGTACAGATGATTCAGGAAGGACAAATTCCTCCAACCATTAATCAGGAGGTGCGTGATCCGGAATGCGATCTGGATGTTGTACCAAACGAAGCCCGGGAGAAGGATATCAACATCGCTATATCCAATTCCTTTGGTTTTGGGGGACATAACGCCGTCATTGTTCTTCAGAAATTTGAGCAGTAATAATTAGTGATACGCCCCCTCCTGCCAGACAAAGTCAGTAATAACTTTGGTCATTCTATTTTCATAAGAAAAGCATCCGTATTAAGCGGTCTGTCTTCTGCGATATTATGCGGATATAGCCTTTTCTTATATAATAAAGGGAATGAATGGAAGTTGGGAGGAGAAACGAATGTCTGTGAAGATATGTCCTCACTGCGGTGAATCCAATCCGGAGACAGCCGAAAACTGCGTAGTATGCGGAGCTTCACTGAAGCAGGTCAGAACGGTTCAGACCTTGAAATCCAGCACGCGTCCGGACACGGAAGATGAAAAAACAGAAGCATCGGGTCACGAGTATTCTCAGTTTATAACCAGGTTTTCGATCTTAAGCGGATCCGGCGGGCTGATGACGTTGCTGTTGATAGCGACGATTCTGTATCCTTTTGTCGGAATGATCGTCGGTGGGGTTATAGCATTCAGCGAAGATAAGGACAAGCGTGAAACCGGAAAATTCATTCTGCTCGTCAGTTTGATTATTTGGGCGATCCGGGTGGTGTTTATTCCTTTATTATCCCATTAAAATCTGGAAATGGGGTTCAGCGTATTTCGCGATTGAGTTGCTCTTCAAAATGGGTATATCTCTAGTAGTCAGTAACTGATGGACAGGAGGTATGCACATGAACAGCGAACATTTTGAAGCGGCAAGGCATTCCGAAGCCGGCTATCATCAGCGCTTTTACGAGGATAATGATCTTTTTGAAAATGGAACCTGGATGTCGGAGCCGGGACCGGTAGTCATGGAAATGCTCGAGCGTTTGCTTTTGCATAAGGAGGATTTGATGGTACTGGATCTGGGCTGTGGTGTTGGCCGCAACACGATCCCGGTAGCTGAACGTTTGAAAGACTCTTTAAGCAAGGTAAAAGGAGTAGATCTGCTGGAGGATGCGGCAGACATGTTGAAGAGCAACGCTGCTGAATTCGGAGTTGATCATTTGGTTGAAGCGGAAGCAGCAGATGTGGAACATTTTGCTATAGCAGAGGATGCTTATGATTATATTCTTGCATGCTCCTGTCTCGAACACACTTCATCCATGGAGGCGCTAACGAATACGTTAACGGCTATGAGAAAAGGTACCAAGCTTGGTGGAATCCACTGTATTACGATGAGTACCGACGTGGAAGAGGTGGACAGGAAGACCGGTAAAAGCACTGAGGGCTTAATCGAACTGAATATTCCGCAAAAGCAAGCCATGGAGCTGCTTGATCTAAGCTATGAGGAGTGGAATGTCCTCATCAAGCAAGCCGTCCCGCAAAGCATAGAAGAAGAAAAGGACGGGCGCCATATTGACTTCAGATGCAATCTGATAACCTTTGTCGCTCAAAAAATACAATAAACATGTGCAAAAGCAGCCTTCAGGGGCTGCTTTTGTTATACCTTAAGCTATATCTTAATCTTGGTAATGTTTAAGCGGCAGCTTTTTGACGATGAAGCCGTGACAACCGTAAAGACAGCAGCAAGGCGGCGCTCAGGAAGCAGACAATCATGCCAACTACGCCATGCCAGCCGTATGAACTCCAAAAGATGCCGCCAAGTGTACCGCCGATGCTGGAGCCAGCATAGTAAAAGAACAGATACAGCGAGGAAGCTTGTGCTTTCTCATGTACAGCCCGGATACCGATCCAGGAGCTGGCGATGGAGTGTGAGCCGAAGAATCCAAACGTGAAAATGATGATACCGGCGATTTTAATCCCAAGCAGCGGACTAAGCGTCAGCAGGGCACCACAGAGGAAGATCATCAGACCAACCCAGAGCATAAGAGGTCTGCCGTGAGTGTCTGCCATTCTCCCCATCCAGGTAGAGCTGAACGTGCCTGCAATATAGACGATAAAAATAAAACCGACCAATGTCTGACTCAGGGAATACGGCGGAGCGATCAGCTGGTATCCAATATAGTTGTAAAGCGATACGAAGCTTCCCATCAGCAGGAATCCCAGCGCATATAGTATGAGCAGCCCAGGGTCTTTGAACTGGTTACCGAGTGAGCGCAGCAAGGACTTGAACCGTAGTGGACGCGCCTCAAAATGACGGGATGGCGGCAGCAGGATCATGAAAACGATGCTGAAGATCAGTCCGAGAAAGCCAATGGCCGCAATGGCTATTCGCCAGTTCCACAGGTCGGTTAGCGCACCGGTAATGACTCTTCCGCCCATACCACCGATGGAATTGCCGCTAATATAGAGCCCCATGACGGCTCCAAGACTGGCTGGAGCAATTTCTTCGCCGAGATAGGCCATGGCGATGGCGGGCAGACCAGCCAATACAGCGCCAAGGATGATCCGGAAAACAAGCAGGGTATGGAAATTCGGAGCAAAGGCGGTGATCAGCGTCAAAACCGAAGCCGTAACCATGGCGACAGTCATGATCGGCTTGCGTCCCCAGGATTCACTTAGAGAGCCCACAATAATCATACTGATGGCCAGAAACAGTGTGGTCAGTGACAGCGAAAGGCTGGCTGTAACCGGAGATATCCCGAATTCCTTGGAGAATTCGGGCATCAGAGGCTGGGTATAGTATAAAATGGCAAACGTGTTAAAGCCTCCCGCGAACAGAGCCAAACTTGTTTTGCGGAAAGCGGATGTTCCGTGCTGAATATAACTCATGATGTGATGCCTCTTTCTTTGAAAAAGTTTGAAAACAGAGCATTTTCTTTCTTGTTCCAAGTGTACGCCTATCTGTAAACTTTTTTCAATATCGGTATGGCATATCATTCATGCCCGGAACCTATGAGTTCGAATAAAAGTTGAATTTTCTCGCCCAAAAGGTTAAAGTAACGAAACGAAAACTTGTATGAGCAAGATGATGTGGAGGTTATAGAGATGCTGTTGAATATTAAATCGTACATACGTAAACCAGAGGTTGCCGAGCTGTTTTCCTATGCGGTATTCCCGGATGACCATTCGGTTGAGAAGACCGTCAGTGAATATGAAAATAATGAGGCATGGCAACTGTACGGATATGAAGATGGAGAACTGCTGGTTGGATTGACCGGATATGAAAAAGCAGGGGGTGATCTGATTCTGCATCATATTGCGGTCATTCCGGAAAACCGTGGACTTGGCTACGGCAGAGGGATGATTTTGGAGATCATGACAAAAGAAAAGCCGGAAAAGGTCATTGCGGAAACGGATGAGGAGGCGGTGGATTTTTACCGGAATCTCGGTTTCGTCGTCAACAGTCTGGGAGAGCAGTATCCCGGTATTGAACGGTTCCGATGCGTGTATGAGGTTGAAGAAGAAGTGGAAGAGGATTGAAAAATTCGGTTCCTTTAAGTGAACCTGTATCATAAGAACGGCTTCCTAAAGGAAGCTGTTTTTTTATTTTTATCAAAAATGCAACCAAACGGCGTTTGGACGCATCATTATAGCAGGGGGGAGGAAGGCGGACTGGATATCTTACCTGGATTGAAACAAAAAGATGGGGAAGCGCTTGGGCTGCTCATGGGGATGTATGGAGATGATCTGCTGCGTACTGCGTATTTACTGCTCCGGGACCGGCATGAAGCAGAAGAAGCCGTACAGGACAGCTTTATCCTTGCTTTTGAACGGATCGGGCAGCTGCGGGATGATACGAAGCTGAAAAGCTGGCTGATCCGTATTGTCGTGAACCGCTGCCGCATGAGACAGAGAACCTGGAGCTTCAGGAGTTTATTCCCATCGGCCCATATGGAGAGGTGGCTGGCAAAGGAAGAGCAGCCGAGTCCCGAAGAACAGCTTATGCAGGAGTTGAGAAATGGAAGCCTTACCAAGGCCATACATAGTTTGAGCTATATTTACCGGGAAGTGATTACGCTTCATTATTTTCAGGAAATGAGCGTTGCAGAAATGGCGGATCATTTACAGCTTAACAGCAATACCATCAAAGCCAGACTGGCCCGGGGGCGGCATTATCTTAGACAGACGCTGGAGAAGGAGGGGGATTTCGATTGGATCAAGAGCAGTCAATATTAAAACAGGAGCTGGACCGGGAGCTCTCCGATTTGAAGTTCAGTAAACAGGCGGAAGTGATCAGAACAACACATCCAACGACTCTGCGCGGCCGTCTGCGAGCCATATGGAATAAAGAACTGGAGCTGCCGGTGATCCCGCTTGGTACGGCTTTTGCGCTTCTGTTTACGGCAGCATTTCTATATCACGGGGGACGACAGCCCAAATCACATCCTGAACCCATACCCGGCGGAACGCCGGAGCAGCGGGTGTTGATCGAGGCGGGAGGAAGTATTTATTGGAAGGACGAAATCGAAAGGAGATTGTCCCAACATGAAAATCCGAATCAAGGTTAAACATCTGGTGTACATTCTGGGTCTGCTCACTGTTCTTGTTATTGCTTTTAATGTCGGTGCCCTACCTAGCCATAAGCTGGCTGAAGCAGAACAGGGAGCTGTGCAGGCTGAGTCAAAAGAACAGGTGCTGAATAAGATCGACACAGCAAAGCCGGATAACAAGCTGAAGCTGATCGAGGAATATATGCTCAAAGAAAGTGATACCGTTCTGGCTCATGCATATGAGGCCTATATCGGCTCAAGCGGCTCCATGTTTAGTGGATCTATGGAACTTCGAACCAAGCCAGCCTTTAGTTTGAAGGATAAGGTTCCATACTTGGAGCAGTATGTGAAGGACGGCCGCTCGGATCAAAATGTCGGAAAAGCCGCTGAACTGCTGGCCTATTTTTACGAAGGTTCCGAACAGTGGGAGGAAGCATCGCAAATACTGGCTGATGCCTTGAAGAAGCTGCATTTTACGGAATAC
Source organism: Paenibacillus dokdonensis (assembly GCF_004916975.1). Classification (GTDB taxonomy): domain Bacteria; phylum Bacillota; class Bacilli; order Paenibacillales; family Paenibacillaceae; genus Paenibacillus_AQ; species Paenibacillus_AQ dokdonensis. The sequence goes on from NZ_STGQ01000001.1 coordinate 1,221,387, forward strand.
AGTTATGCGCGACAGGAGCTAATATTCATGAAGGCAAAGCTGGCGGCAGATCAGAAAAAGTACGGAGAACTGGTTCGACTGTGTGAGGAGTTGACGCAAGGGAATAAGAACCCGACCAATCTCGATTTAAACATCCGAATTTCCAATTTGCTGGCGCAGTATGCCATTGCTGAAGGTAAAGTGCCTGAAGAGCTGAAACGAATTCAGGCAGAGATGAAGAAACAGAAGGAGCTCAACGAAGGAGATCAACGGGCAGTCCAATTGCAAATGGATCAGCTTCAGATGATCGAGGACCGTTTGAAAAAGATGGATTCTATCGGCTTGGAGGGAATGACAGACGTGTCTGGTACGATTACCAAATCCGATGGAGAGCCGGTAGCTTATGCTGGTGTTTTCCTGCGGAGGCAGGACGATCTTTACCACAGCATTAGGGAGAATGAACCCTATCAGACAATGACCAATGAAAAAGGAGAATACTCGTTTAAAGGAGTTGTTCCAGGCAGCTATAAGCTGTCCCTCGGTTTGGATCTGAATCAAATCAGCGGATGGACCTGGCCTGTATCAGGAGATGCCGACTGGATTGATCTGAGAGGTCAACAATCATTGGTGCAGGATGTCGTATTCCAGCCGCTGATGAAGCTGAAATCACCTGTTAACGAAGCCGTTGTGAAAGGGAAAAAGCTCACCTTTGAGTGGGAGCCTGTCGCGGGGGCTGCTTATTATAATTTGAACCTAGGTTTGAAATTGCAAGGCGGGTCCTCAAGCAGATCGATCATGCAGGGTATTCACAGTTCCCGCATAGAGATTGCCGCAGAGGAGCTGTACTATGAGATGTCGGGTATTTCCTCATCTTCCAATGGATCTGAAGAAGAAAAGCTTGACCCTTTATCCTTACTCGGGTACGCGAACACCGACAATCAGTTTATGTGGAGTGTCGAGGCCTACACTGCGAACGGTGAACTGCTGACCCGAAGCGACGGATACCGTCTGGGCAATGATTTGACGGGCCAGCTTCCTTTCTTCTACTTGAAGGAACGGACAATGACGGATGCTGACCGTGCTCTGCTGGCAGGTCACATGGAGGATGCGGATGCCAAATATAAAGCCGCATTCCGGAGAAATCCGGAGGATGCTCATAGTTTGAAAATGATGTTTACGTTGCTGGAAGGCAAATTGATGCTGATGCATGGAGAAGATGCGAATACCGAAGCGAAAATGGCCATTGAAGAGGAGCAGATAGGGCTGTTGAACCAGCTGGTAAAACTTCATCCTACGGCTGATTATTATAGCCGGTTGGCTGATTATTATCAGAAGCAGGAGAACTGGAATGAATATAACCGCTATTATGCGCTTGCCGGATCATTGAGCAGGATTACAGACACCAGTTATACGGATGCGACCCATGCCATAGCCCTAATGAAACAAGGGAAATGGGATGGGGCAGAAAATTATTTTGAACAATCGCTAGAGAATGACAAAAGCCACCGCTTCGTCGGCGTTTATATGGCTCTGGGTCTGTACCGTGGCGGTTCATTGGATCAAGCAATACAGGCGGCAGCAAAGTATCCTGATCGGATGATGTATAACAATCCAGTCCATTGGGAGGATTTGCTGCTTGAGATGAAGAGCGAATCCAAAGATGTTATTGATTATAACCGCATGCTGCGGGAGAAGATCGGACTTTATATCCAGGGCAAGAACCAAGAACTGTTGCAGTGGCAACCGTCAGCTGGCACACATGATACAGCCATGAAGAAATTTATTGATGCACTGCTGATGGTGGGTTGAATCCGGGCTTAGGCATATACTGAATTTCACAGCTCTCTAACTCCACCCTGAGATTTGTCCCTTTCATTTTCCTGAATTGATTCATACACTGCTATGGATGAGTAAAGGAAAACTGAGAGGAGGCGAAGGTTGTGGCGATCCCATACACGGCAGTCGGTGACTCGCTGACGGTTGGATTTGGCGCCATGCCGGGAAATGGTTTTGTTCCAGTCTACCGGGGCATGGCGGAACGGAGAGTCGGAGAGTTTGTATCATATGAGAACCTGGGAATTAACGGGCTGACTTCTTCCGAGTTGTACGCAAATATGAAGCGCAGCTCTCAGTTTCGCAACTCACTGAAGGAAGCCCAAATCATTACGATCTCTATAGGGGGCAATGATCTGATTCGGGCTGCGAAAAGCGCATCTTCCCAAAATATCGCTCAACATTTTAACAAAGCGTTATCGCAGTGCCAATCCAATTTCTCCGGAATTATGCAGACACTTAACCAACTCAAATCAGGCAGCAGAACTCCTTATATCGTGAGGGCTGTAGGCTTGTACAATCCCTTCCCGCAGGTGGATGCTGCCACACAATGGGTTCAACAATTTAACCGCTATATTAACGGAAATTGGGGTGGGAGCTACGCGGCGGCGGAAATTTTCTCGGCTTTCTACGGCCGTGAGCATGAGCTGCTGTCTTTCGACCATCTTCATCCGAATGGCAGAGGATACAAGGTCATTGCAGAACAGCTCAACCGGCTCGGATATTACCCGCTGGCCTAAATGATACATTTTGGAGAAGAACAAACAAAACAGACCTGCAGAGGTCTGTTTTTTGTATAATGTAATGGAAAATATTTCATTATACAACTGACTGCAAAGGAGGCGACAGATTGAAAAGGGCTTTCTTTATTACAGGTCTGATATTGGTGCTTGCAGGGCTGATGTTCTTTTTTGGAGTAGATCGCAACGTGGTCAAAATAAACAAATCTTTTGAAGGCTTCAATTACATGGTTGATGGCCCGAAGGCTTCCGCTGCATCCCGGATCGAATTGCAAGGCGTTTACTATAAACATGAGAGAGCATATGAGGGACGATTGATCATCAATGATACCATCTATGAAAAATGTATGATCATATCAGGGATATCCGCCATTTATTATGTAAAAGAAAAGAGAAATATACTGGGACAAGTCTTTTTTGACGAAGACATGCAGCATATCTCTCTTAAAATGCCCCTTCCGGTAAGCTTGACGACGGAAAGGAAATTCTATCAGGTTATCAGCGCCCCCGCCGGATCGCAGGCTGAAGCGGCTGATGTTTATCACAGGCTGCAGCAAACAGCCCGATAATCAGCCGACTGCGTTGGAGTTATTTTTTCATCATGCTAAGAACGGCCCATTTCCGCTCCTGACGCTTTTTATATTTTGGTAGTGAGCGGTAGATATTTATCGATTCCTGAAATGCTGCAAGGGCTTCTTCCTTGCGGTCGAGATCCTTGTACATCATGCCAAGCAGGTAATAGCCTTCGCAGGAAGAGGATTGAATCTCCTGGAAACGATGCACATAATCCACTGCTTTGTCGCGGTCACTGTTCTTATACACATCTGCCAGGCGCAAGTAAGGTCGTCCATATTTAACCCGGGGATTCAACTCAAGTGCTTTGAGAACATAATTTTCGCCTTTTTGAGTATTGCCCTGTCTCAAATACACGGTTCCCAGGTCATCCCAGAATTCGGCGGAATCCTCGGATTGTGCTTCTATGGACTCCAGCAGCTTCATCGCTTCGGCATCCTTTTTGCGGTCGATCAGAAGTCTTGCGAGCTCATGCTTTGATGAGATATCGTTTGGATTCATGCTGATCTGGGTGCGCAGTCTGGAGCTTTGCCCCATTCGTTTAAACGGCTTGGTTAAGCTTGGGAATACGCCGACAAAACGCCGGTCCAATAAATAAACGATTACTAATATGACGAGTATGGCCAGGAAAGGGTTTCCCAGCAGTCGCCATAACAGAAAAAATCCGAAAATCTTCCCCATTGATGCCCTCCTGTAATCATGTTCTCTTTTATTTATTAAATAGAAAATATTAAACTATGTTGATAATGCACTGCGGACACTAAGTATATATTTGGATTGGTCAAGCGGATTCACGCCGTGACGCTTCCTCTTCGTATGAACATCCGGCGGACATTCCTGATACCCGGAGAATGAGGAAGCCATCACACCCCTGCCGCCGGTCATGGAACGGAGTCTTACCGGATATTCCAGTGAAGTGGCCGCAGGGATGATACCTTCGATCATACATCTTCCATGCATGATTGAAGGGGCTTCAAATTCGGCTCTCATCAGTATCAGCTCACTTAATATTTTTCCGCCGAATTCCTCCGGTACGGTAATGCGGAAATGGAGCATGGGCTCAAGCAGCGTCGTTCCCGTGCTCGCCAGACCGTTCATGATGCCCATCGGCGTGGCAACGACAAAATCCAGTGGATGGGTATGCCACACATGATGTTCCCCCTCAATCAAGGTCACTTTCAGATCCGTGACTTCCCATCCCAGCAGTCCCTGCTGGAGTGCTTCGGGCACACGCCGCTGCACTTCGTTCTGATAGCTGGAAAGAAGATGCTCGCTTCGGACGACCGAGCTGTAGATCAGCCCGCTGCCCCGAGGCAAGGGTTCAATGGCAAAGCGCAGGATGGCCCAGCAAGGCTTCGGCATGGTATAGGCGATGAACCCCTGACCCTCTTGTGCCGGCGTTTCCTTGTAAATGACGGACGGCTGGCCAAAGTCTGCCTCCAGCCCGAATCGGCTTAGCAGCAGGCTCGACAGAATCTCCAGTTGAATGGCACCCATGACCTTGACATGCAGCTCACGTTCGGATGGAAGCCATTGCAAATCCAGAAGCGGGTCCTCCTCGGTAAGCTCTTGTAGAGCTTGCACCAGCTCCTGATAGCGCGACTGATCTTTTGCCTGAACCTGAACGGTCAGGAGGGGAACAGCCAAGGAAGGGGAAGGCGGTATGCCGGCTGAGCTTCCCAGAATGTCACCGATCTGTGACTGGCTGAGCCCATACACGGCAGCAATATCACCAGCGTACAGTTGACCCAGGTCGGTGTACTTTTGCCCGTTGATTTTACGGATTTGGATCACTTTTTCCTGAACATCGCGGGTGAGGTTCGTGATAGCATCCCTGTTTTTCAGAGATCCCCTGTACAAACGCACGAATGCTGTGCGTCCCATCAGCTTGTCACGCTCGATTTTAAATACGATGCCTGACAAATCCTCTGCGTCTCCTCCCGCCGGTGCAGGAAGATATTCCACAGCAGCATCCAATAGCTCTTGAATGCCCATCCCACGCTGAGATGAGCCAAAGCAAACCGGAAACAGTCTCGCCTCCCGGCTGAGAGCTTTTAGCTTTTCCTGAAGCTCTTGGGTTGGAATCTCTTCGCCGTCAATGATCCGATTCAGCAGCTCGTCATCCAAATCGGCAATCGTCTCCAGTATAAGACTGCGGGTTAAACCAAAGTCGTCTTCTTCATTCATGTCAGCATTCCATACCGGCGTAATTCCTACGAACTGCTCGCCTTCCCCTACAGGGACCTGTAAAGGTGCGATATGAACGGATAACAACCGTTTAATTTCCTGTATGACCTGAATGACGGAAACGCCAATACGGTCCATTTTATTGACATAAATTAATGTAGGAATACCCATGGTCCGTAAGGCATGCCATACCGTTTCGGTCTGGGATTGCACACCTTCCGCAGCGGAGATAATCAGGATTGCACCATCCATAACCCGCATGGAACGTTCAACTTCCGACAGAAAATCGACGTGGCCTGGTGTGTCTACCAAATTGATATGAATTCCGTTCCATACGAGGGATGTGGCCGCAGAGCGGACAGAGATTCCTCGTTCCCGTTCGACCTCCAGCGAGTCGGTCTGTGCAGTCCCCAGATCCACGCTTCCAAGCGATCGGATGGTTCCGCTCTCATACAGCATATGTTCTGTTGTTGTCGTCTTGCCTGCATCCACATGTGCGAAGATGCCTATATTTCTTAGTGATTTTGCTGTCATATGCTTATGTAACACTCCATTACTTTTTTTCGAGATTAATGAATTGAAAGTTTTAGGCGTGAGCAATTCTATAATCGCGAGAAAAACTTCCACCAAACGATTTTGTTGTGTATAACACAGGCAGAAGTTTTTCTTATTATATCATGTTGATTCAACCTGGGATGGAGTATCCGGTTCATATCACAAGAAATAGTCCACATAGAACTATAGTCTATGTTGTTAAAATATGCCATGTTTTATTTCATTCTAACAGGATCAGGTTTATATTTTCCCCCTTAAACGTTAATATCGTTTATCGTTTTTAAGAGATAGCGGGCGTAGTATGAAAGGGGGAATCAAACGGAAAGTACTTCTTAGGAGAGAGGAGCAGTTATCATGGAACAAGCCTTTTGGAAAGAAGCAGTTGTGTATCAAATATATCCTCGCAGCTTCAAGGACTGTAATGGTGACGGCATTGGGGATCTTCAAGGCATTCACTCGAAACTGGATTATTTAAAGGAATTAGGCGTAGACGTAATCTGGTTGTCTCCCGTATATAAATCCCCTAATGATGATAACGGATACGATATCAGTGATTACTATGACATTATGGATGAGTTTGGAACAGTTCAGGATTGGGAGGAGCTGCTTGAAGGTCTGCATAACCGTGATATGAAGCTGATGATGGACCTGGTGGTCAATCACTCCTCGGACGAGCATGCGTGGTTCATGGAGTCCCGTTCGTCGAAGGACAATCCTTACCGCGATTACTACATCTGGCGTCCCGGCCACGAAGACGGAACCGCACCAAACAACTGGACCTCCTTTTTCAGCGGTTCGGCATGGCAGTATGACGATACGACTGCGGAGTACTATCTGCATCTGTTCACGAAAAAGCAGCCGGATCTGAACTGGGAAAATCCCAAGCTGCGCCAGTCCATTTACGACATGATGACATTTTGGCTGGATAAAGGTGTAGACGGTTTTCGGATGGACGTGATCAATCTGATCTCGAAGGTTCCGGGACTTCCGGATGACGGAAAAGAAGGACTCAGTGACGGCAGCCCTTATTATATGAATGGACCGCGTATCCATGAATTTTTGCGGGAAATGAATGAGCAGGTTCTGTCCAAATACGAAGTCATGACTGTTGGTGAGGCGCCGGGAGCCACTGTGGAAGAAGCAATCAAATATACCGGGAAAGATCGTCACGAGCTGCAAATGGTATTTCAGTTCGAGCATATGGACGTAGACTCGGGAGCAGAGGGCAAATGGGATTTGGTACCTTGGACGCTGCCGAAGCTGCGCGAGGTTTTGCATAAATGGCAGACAGGCCTGGCAGAGGATGGCTGGAACAGCCTTTATCTGAACAATCATGACCAGCCTCGGATGGTATCCCGATTCGGTAATGATAAGGAATATCGTGGTGAGTCGGCAAAAATGCTGGCTACTTTGCTTCATACGCTGAAGGGAACCCCGTATATTTATCAGGGTGAAGAGCTGGGCATGACGAATGTGAAGTTCACCAGTATTGAAGAATACCGGGATGTGGAAATTCATAATATGTACAACGAAAAGGTCGTGCAGGGCGGAGCCGATCCAGGCACCATTATGCAGGCGATCGAAACCAAGGGCCGTGATAATGCCCGTACCCCGATGCAATGGAACACGGAAGCCAATGCAGGGTTTACGACAGGAACCCCTTGGATCGATGTGAACCCGAATTACACCGAGATCAACGCCGAAGCTGCCGTTGCCGATCCCGAGTCCATTTTCCACTATTACCGCAAGCTGATTGCCCCGCCGCAAACTGAATCCGGTTATGGTGTACGGAGATTACGAGCTGATCATGCAGGATCATGAGCAAATTTATGCTTACACACGTACGCTGAATCAGGAAAAATGGCTGATTGTTCTGAATTTTTCGGGTGAACCGGTTATGCTTGATCTTCCGGATGGCCTCCGTACAGAGGGTGGCAGAATGATCATTACCAACTATCCTGAAGATGGAACGAATGCCGCTGAACTCCGTCCGTACGAAGCAAGAGTATACGGCTTAAAAGTATAGAAACAGGAAAAAATGCTGCATCCCTCTGAGGATTGCGGCATCTTTTTTTGCGCCCTGGAGACCTGCTTGGCTATACTTAATATGAAGTTTTTTTTGTTTTTTGCGATTAAATGCGGGAGGAGAAAAAGACATGAATGAACGATTAAGCCGTCAAATCGAGTTTATCCGGGAGATGGACAGGCTGAAAACTATTTTCCGGCAAACTTATCTGATGGATGCGTCCCGGCATGAGAATGATGCGGAGCATTCCTGGCATATTACCCTGATGGCCTGGCTGCTCGAGGAGCATCTGGAAGAGAAAAAGGTGAACCTTCCCCGAGTGATGAAAATGCTGCTCATCCATGATGTGGTTGAGATTGATGCCGGTGATACGTTTGCTTACGATACAATGGGGCAGGAGGGCAAGTTTGAGAGGGAACGGCTTGCAGCCGAACGGATTTTTGGTCTTTTGCCGCCAGATCAGTTCGATGAAATGATGGAGCTATGGCTGGAATTCGAGCAGCGGGAAACAATGGAATCAAGTTATGCCGCGGCCATGGACCGAATCCAGCCCCTACTTCACAATTATTACACACAGGGAAAAGCATGGCAGGCGCATGGAGTGACCTGTGACCGGGTGCTCGGCCGAATCCGTTTCTTGGAGACGGAGCTGCCGGATGTTTATACGCTTGTTTCCGGATTGATTCATGATGCGGTTGACAAGGGATATTTACTACCTTAGCGAGCTCAAAAGAGAGCCTAACTGACTATATAATAATTTTCAATAAGGGAATTATATTTATTTCCCATGATAAACAAGGGTATTTAGAACTATTTGTATAATTGGGATGAAAAGAAGCAGGCCATCCGCCGATAAATTAGTTGAGGTGATACGGATGGCCAAAAAGGGACAGACTTTCTGCTCTTACAGTTTGGATACCAAGAAGAGGGCTGTGGACATGCGTCTTCAAGGGATGACCAAAAAGGAAGTGGCCGAAGCGTTGGGAATTGCTGATATCGGCCGTTTAAAGGTATGGATGAGAAAATACCGAGAGCTGGGGGATTCCGGATTAATAGACCAGCGGGGACGTTCCAAAGAAACGCTTCATGTTTAAGCATTGCAATGATGATAAGCCTGAATACTATGAAGGGAAGGAAGCCTGTTAGTAGGGCTTCTTTTTTCTATAGGACGATAACCGGTACCAAGCGCATATTTTTGATGAAGCAGGGAGGATCGTCCATGCAGCACTGCTACCCATATACATAATTATAGTTGTGAGGATAATCAAAACCTGATGCAGTTTAAAAGGTTACAACATGGAGGTGGCTGCTGTGCAAAGCCGAAGCGATAATCATGCCAAAGGTATTGATGTATCTCATTGGCAGGGAGTGATCGACTGGAAGCAAGTCAAGAATGCAGGCTATTCCTTTGTGTTTATGAAAGCAACCGAAGGAACGAAGCTGGTGGATGACCGATTCAGGGTAAACGCTCAAGGCGCCAGATCGGCAGGGATGCTGACGGGAGCATACCATTTAACACGGGCTAAGAAGCCTGATGATGTCAAGGTAGAGCTGGAGCATTTCGTACAGGTTGTCGAAAGTGCTGGAGGTTTGGACGCATACAAGCTGCCATTTGTGCTGGATATTGAGACGAAGGAAGGCGGGGCGCGCGCGAATATTTCGGCAATCGTACATGAATGGATCAAGCAATTTAAGCTGCGGACAGGCCGAACGCTCATGATGTATACCTTTCACAGCTTTATAGACAGTTCACTCGACAGTACATTCGGAAGTGTTCCGTTATGGTATGCCTACTACAACAGTGGTACCCCGGCCAATAAAGGCGGTTGGACTGCATGGGAGTTTGTTCAATACACGAATAAGGGCCGGGTTCCCGGTATTAGCGGCAATGTGGATTTGGATGAATATAAAGGAAGTGAGGCAGAACTTATGGCTGCATATAACTCTCCTCAGCCTGAGTCACAGCCGAAAATTCCTGCTTGGAAAGAGGCGGGAAGACAGTGGCTGATTGATTATGCGGGAATCAGCACGGACTGGAAGGCTGACGATCAACTGGATATTGGCACACTTGGGGCAATTTTGTCCAAATATACGGAGGCTGTTGTTAACAAGAAGAATGAATAAGACAGGCTGATGCTCATGAAAATAGGCGCCTTTTTAAACATGAAATGGGGAGGAGTCTATGCCAAATGTCCCGGGATCCACATATTTTAGAGTATGTTACAAGGAAGGAGGGAATGGAATGAGCGGAGTTGTTGGCGGAGTTGGTTGTTTTAATCCTTTCGCTTCTACAGGTGCCATTTTGGTTCTCTTTATATTGCTGGTTATTATCACGCGTTCTTTCTGGTTGTAATCAATTAGATACTCCCATAGATCGCAGCTTTCCCGAAATCGCCTGCCCGCGTCATAATTCTGCGGCAGGCGGTTTTTCTTGTTCTGCTGATTCATTTCATCATGAAGGGGTATTCTTATCCAAGAGGTGAAACAACATGGAAAAGAAGGAACCTGTCCACGAACCGGTAAACCGTCCGGAAGAGCATGAACAGAAGGATATGGATCACCCTGAGCAATACTTAACGGAAAAAGAAAGTTTGTTTGACCGTTTTGAAAGTGAACGCAACGTGGACCCTATTCCGGTTGAAGAATTGAATGAGAAGGTTAAGGACGAGCGCAATAAGGATCATACCAAAGATACATCGTCCACTGAAAAAAAATATAGCGCCGATTATTAATTGAAAAAAGGGAGATTCCGTCTTCAAGACCGGAATCTCCCTTTTTACTGTGAAACTTACGCGGTACACAGGTGAATGGACGCCCCTGTTGGCTAACAGCAACTATACCCCTTACTAAGAAAGGCGACCCTGACCGTTAATCCTTTGCAGATAAGGTAATCAAATTCAGGAGAACAGTTACTCCGCCCAAAATGATACTGCTCCACATTACATTGGATTCGACGGTATAAACAAACGGAAAAACGATAAACCAAACGCCGGCGAGCAGTGAAATCCAGTTTTGCCACGAGCCCCAGCCCGACCCGGAAAAAGCCCATAACGATACAATTAGCTGAACTGCTCCCACAATGACACTCGTCCATAAAGCTCCCTTGTCATCTGAGTACCCTGTAATCCAGGGCGCCATAATAAACCAGATACCGATTAATGCGACAATGGTATTATCGACGCTTCTTAACTTCATCCACACACCTCCGTTTAAAATCAATGCCAACATGAGGGTACGTAAAAATCATATGCGATAAAATAGGGATCATTACAAGAATATGTAAATGTGGACATGATATACATCCAAAAAGCGACTTAAATTAACGATTATACATTAGATCGGATGTTGTAAACTCCTGTTATGGATCATAATTTTGACTTATCCAGGCAAAAAAGAAGGCAGATAAGCGCTGCCTTCGGATGATTCCTAAGATCTTGAGCGACTGTTTACGCCTCTGGGTCCGCCGCCGTGATGACCAGGCCCTCCTGGACCGTGTCCGCCATGATATCCACCTGGATAATTAAAGTACCACCAATGGGTAAGGAGAGGGGTAAGGGTACGGATAATAAGGATATGGATAAGGGGGAGGATAGAAAGAAGAGGACGGGCTGTATGGATTGTAAGACATTCGTTGGACGGAATACATTTTTAACAAAAATTAATGCGGGAATAAGGAATCTTTCATGTTTCATTAGGCTTGGTTCTGTATATTTATATGTATAACCCCCTTTGATATAAATGTACGGATTTGACCCTGCCGATGAGGAATCCGCAGGGTTCTTTTTTATACCTGTCTTCCCGTTATACAGAAGAATCGTTTCGCTAAATGGGAAAACGGATACACCCCAATGGGACGTATCCGTTTGTTCATCTGCTATTTTTGATATGCTCTCAATTTTAATTGGTCTCTGTGGAGAAGCGACTTGTATAGATGCGGATGGATTTTGTACCAGGTTGCATGCTTGAAGATAACGGTATAGTTTTCCACAGGGATCTTCAAAATGTCCTGTCCTTTTTGCCAATCCGCACGGCTAATCGCAATTCTGACCAGTTCTTTAATGACAGGTTTCCCGTTTGCTGGCTCCGGATTACCAAGCAGGCAAACTTCCACCGTGCCAATCCCTTTGTTCTCAAACAGCATTCCGCTATAAGCCAATAGCGTTCCAGCTGCGTCCGACATCAATTGATCCGGATCTGTAATTTCATGATTCAGGTTCACGGTTACCGTTTTGTTGTTGGCTCCCTGGAGCTGTATGTCCTTGGATTGATTCATTCCGATGACTCCATCGCCGGATATGCCGGCGAGAACAAGCTTAACGCTCTCGCGGGTGACTTCAGCATTGGACCAGACATCCTTTTTCTGCGCAACGTTAACCTTGGCCGGCTCAGAATTACGTGAACAGGAAGCCAGCAGGAAACATGCGGCTATCATCATGCATATAACCTTAAAAGGCGATCTGGGCTGCAACTTCATCCCCCTTTCTTTAAAGCATGATATAAAAAAGTCTATCAGAACCCAAACAAGAATGGAATACATAAACCATTTATGACAAATTAGACAAAATACCGTTACAAAATTTTAAACTCTATGATCTACTACTGCCAGAAGGAGTTATTATGAAGAGACAATCATATTGTGGAGAATATATTCAATTTCGTATAAAATGGTGTACATATCCTCCAGATAATCATATAATACCAATAACACTTAAGGAGTATGCTAATTTATCATGCTCTAAACGACGAATTTATAGAACTGTTTTCGCATTTTTGTAAGCGTTTAACTAGGAGACATTATTAAATATTTCATTATTGGATTGAAAATGGGACAGGAGTGATGAACCATGTTTGATTTGATCATATTCGGCGGTGGACTGGGAGGCTGTGCAGCAGCTATGGCTGCCTGCTCGAAAGGGCTTAAGGTGCTCATGACGGAAGAAACGGATTGGATCGGTGGACAGAGCACCTCCCAAGCCGTGCCTCCGGATGAGCATCCATGGATAGAGGAGTTTGGCTGCACGGCGAGATACCGTCAATACCGCGATGAAATTCGTACATATTATTTGAAAAATATGCCGGTTGCCGGTGCAGTAAGCAGGAAAGGCTTCAATCCTGGAGGGGCGATCGTAAGCAACATCTCGCATGATCCGCGGGTGTCCGTGCATGTCCTGAACGAAATGCTGAGTCCTTATTTGCTGACCGGAAGACTTTCCCTTTTGTTGGAAACCGCTGCCGTTTCGGTGACTAGAACGGAAAGGTCGCTCCAAAGTGCTGAATTGGTGTCTTTGAGAACCGGTGAGCGCATGACGGTAGAAGGAAGTTATTTTATCGATGCCACCGAAACGGGAGGTATACTGCCCATGGCTTCGATGGAATATGTCACAGGCTCTGAAAGCCGTGAAGAAACCGGTGAACCGCATGCGACAGAGAAGGCTGATCCGAATAATATTCAAGGCTTTACGTATGTACTCGCCTTTGAATATGACGAGAACGGAAGTCATGTGATTCCTAAACCTGAAATGTACGACTTCTGGAAGGAATATCAACCAGCCCATTGGCCTGATAAAATGCTTAGTTTGGTCGGTCCGCATCCGGTTACGCTGGAACGCCGGGAATATGCCTTGTTTGCGGATGGAAGCAAGTTCCCGCTGTGGAAATACCGCAGGGTGTATTCCAAGGATCAGTATGATGTCGCAGATGCCAATGAGGTTACACTGCTGAACTGGCCGCAAAACGATTATTTTATCGGGAATATTTACGAGATGTCTGAGGAGGACAAGAAGAAGCATCTGCATGGTGCACAGCAGCTAAGTCTCTCTCTTCTGTATTGGCTGCAGACAGAAGCGCCGAGACCGGATGGAGGCAGCGGGTACCCCGGACTACGGCTAAGAGGCGATGTGGTGGGAACGCCGACAGGCTTTGCCAAAGCGCCTTACATTCGCGAGTCCAGAAGGATCAAGGGTTTATACACGATTACAGAGCAGGATGTATCACCAGCCAGTCAGCCTGCCAGATCCGCTAAAAAGTATGAGGACCGGGTTGGTCTAGGATCTTACAGTATTGATCTTCATCCGAGCTTTACAGGCGTCAGCTATGTGGATATCCCAGCCCTGCCTTATCATATTCCGCTTGGAGCTCTCATTCCACGGGATATGGACAATGTGCTTGCCGGGAACAAAAACATTGGAACAACGCATATAACAAACGGCTGCTACCGCCTTCATCCGACGGAATGGAACATCGGCGAGGTATGCGGAGAACTGGCGGCCTACTGTATTCAGCATGACCGGAAGCCAGCGGAGGTCAGGGGAAATACGAATGCTTTGTATGATTTCCAGCGAACCCTTCGTGAGGCAGGCGTACAGTTGGAATGGCCGAATGAATTTTATGAGCAACGCTAAGGAATAAGCACTTCAGATCTGCAGCCTCCCGGCGTATTTTGGGGAATGGCTGCTGTTTTTTTGCCCGGAGCCTTTTGCATAGGAAAAGAACTCTTGGGGAACCTTATCATGGAAAATAATTTTGCCGGAGGTGAAATGACCATGAGAAGAAAAGCTGCTGCGGTGCTGCTGCTGTCTGCAAGCATCTGCCTGACTCTGGCTGTACCCGCGTGGGCTGAAGGGGATTACAACATGCATCATCAGATGAACGATGTTAACCAGATGAATGATGTAAATCAGACTCATACCGTGACCGAAAATGTGAGAGATCTGAAGCATGATCTGAAACGGGACACCATCCGTACCAACTCCTTCGATGATACCGGGGTTAATCGAACGAACTGGGGCTTTCTCGGATTGTTCGGATTACTTGGCCTTGCCGGCTTGATGAAGCGGAGCCGGGATCCTAGACGCTGATTGGATTTACAATACTCTGCTAGAAAATGCAAAAAGGCAGCTCACAGCGCTTAACGCCTGACCTGCCTTTTTTTTGCGTGCATACGACTCAATGCTCACGTATCCAGTTGAACATCCTCTCAATAGCTCGCATATGCATTTCAGGAGGCATGTGATGCCCGTAATGCTCATACCAGTGCATATCCACATCTGCACCTGCTTCCTTCAGACGGTTATACATTTGAAGTCCATGGCTGGAATGAACCTGCGCGTCATCGCTTCCTTGAATGATAAGAACCGGACAGTGGATGCGTTCAGCCATATGAATGGGAGAGCGTGCCTGATATGCCTCGGGAACTTTCGCCGGATTACCGACTACTCTCTTTAGCATCCGTCTTAATTCAACCCGTTCTTCATAGGTTTTGGCAAGATCGGATACACCGCCCCAAAGGACAAGCTGCCGGATATAATCTGTCTCGGATGCCGCATAAGCAGCATTCACCGAACCCCGGGAGAATCCCATTGCGGACATGCGCTGAGTATCGATAAAAGGAAGGCTTGAGAGCAAGCGGCAGGCTGCCGGAACATCCTCCATATCTCCGCCCCCGAACTCATCCCGGCCTTCGCCCCCTTCAGTACCGCGGTACACCGGAGCAAATACAATAAATCCGCTTCGTGAAAAGCGCTCAAGCCATTCGGTCTTCACCTGGCCCACTCTGCCGATCCCTCCCCGGCAATAAATGAGAACAGGCCACTTCCGTTCGTTTATATCCTGCTGTTCCTCTTTCAAATTGTTAGCGATTACCGTCATAGGCATATCCGCCGGACCGTAAACCTGATGGATCTGCGCATTCAACTCGTCAAGATCAAGCTTATAGCCATATGGCAGCGACAGGTATCCCTTCACTTTGTACTCACCTGAGAGATAAGTCATATGAATCATCATGGTTATCAACTGCCTTTTTTTGATTGTTGCTTCTATAAAAGTTTGTTAGATGATTGTACTATTGCAGCGACCAAAAGAGAAGCTAGCCAGCTTAAGGATCGCCCTAGTAAATGACCTGATGAAACTAAATTGGTCATGTGCAATAAAGTTTGGCATGTACTTGTTTTTATGAGGCTGGACAAAACTGTTTCTCTAGACCCACACAAAAACTATGATGTAAGATGATTTAGCATTTAATAAATTCAAGGCAGGTATAAAGGTCAATGTACAGGAAAAAGACAGAGTTAGCAGTATTGATTAGTCTCGTCAGTAATTTGGTCTTAACCGGATTGAAAATTGTGGTGGGCCTATTATTCAAAAGCCAAGTTCTGATAGCAGATGGAATACATAATGCCGGTGATGTGGTAGCATCCTTTGCAGCACTAACTTCCACTCGAATATCGAAAAAGCCAGCGGATGAAGATCATCCGTACGGTCATGGAAAAGCGGAGGTCATCGCATCAGCCGTTGTCGCCATTATTTTAGCTTTGGCAGCCCTGTTCATGGTCTACAAATCAATAGAGGCTCTTTTTCAACCAGCCGCTGAAGCAAGTGTGATTGCGCTCGTTGCGGCTTTGATCTCTCTCATTTGGAAGCAATGGTTATATGTATACTGCATGCGCATCGGGAGAGCTGAAAACAGTAAAAGCTTAATAGCAACGGCTTACGATCATGTTGCTGACGTGTATGCTTCTGTCGCAGCCGCCTTTGGCATCGGAATCGCCTTAGTCGGCGACCACTATAATATTCCTTTTACCCGATACGGTGATCCCATAGCAGGCATTATCGTATCTTATTTTGTCGGTCGGCTGGCATATAAGATGGCGAGGGAATCCGTAGATATACTTATGGAAAAGAACATTTCAGAGGCTGAATTGGAGCAATTAAAAGAAATTGTCGGCACTGTTCCAAACGTCAAGCGGATTGATAAAATTCGTGCACGTGAGCTGGGAAATTATATTATTGTTGATGTCAGAGTGAGCATTCCTAATGAATTGACGGTACAGCAGGGTCATGATGTCAGTAAGGAAATAAAGAATTCCATTAAAGATCAAATTGGTTTGGTTGAAGAGGTATTGGTTCACATCAATCCATGGTACCAAGAAGATGAATATAAAATGGAATAAAATAAAATCGGGCGCCCCTTTCGGGGCGCCCTTTCATGGGAGAGGAGAAACCGGACGAAGAGCTTATGGGGAAACGTAAGCTTTCCGCGGTTGTCTACGACATTCGTTTGATGTCGATAGTTAAAGCATTCCCCGGATAAACCGTTTTATACATCCTTTGCCAAAAAAGATAGCCAAGGTTTCATTTTTCAAATTCGGGATGGTTGTGGTACGATATCGTCAGAAATAGACAGCACCAAATCATAGATTTTTATATGTAGAATGGGTGATCATAAACGTGAGAGTGGTAGCGGGTAGCGCTAAAGGAAGACC
The DNA here is from genome assembly GCF_004916975.1 of Paenibacillus dokdonensis. GTDB lineage: Bacteria > Bacillota > Bacilli > Paenibacillales > Paenibacillaceae > Paenibacillus_AQ > Paenibacillus_AQ dokdonensis. The sequence continues at coordinate 1,238,540 of NZ_STGQ01000001.1, forward strand.
GCTTAAAGCGGTTCCGGGCATGGGCACAAGGCCGACAACGGATAAAGTGAAAGAAGCGATTTTTAGTATGATCGGTCCCTTTTTTGACGGGGGAACAGCTCTGGATTTGTTTGCCGGAACTGGCGGACTGGCGATTGAAGCTCTAAGCAGGGGCATAGACAAGGCCGTATTTATTGATATGGATCCGAAAAGCATTGAAACCGTCCGGGCCAACTTGAAGGCTGCCAGGCTGGAGGGACAGGCCGAAGTTTATCGAAATGAAGCGGAACGTGCGCTTAAGGTGCTTGAAAAACGGGGAATTTCTCTGGATGTTGTATTTCTGGATCCGCCATATCGTATGAAAAACGGGGACAAACTTATGCAATTGATGCATGAAAAAAGCATGCTGAACAGCGGGGCAACGATTGTTCTCGAGCATGAATCCGGATATGAATACCCTGGCGAATTCGGCCAATTTTCCTGCATTCGTCATGCCGTGTACGGGGAAACGGCTGTTTCCATATATAAATATAACGAAAATGAAGCGGCCTTGTCCGAAGATGAAGCCGCCGGGGAGGCCGAGCATGATATCGACGAATAGACGAGTAGCGGTATATCCGGGCAGTTTTGATCCGGTCACGATGGGGCATTTGGATATCATTCAGCGTGCGGCAAGGCAGTTTGACGTTCTTGTCGTTGCAGTGCTTAACAATCGGAGCAAAAATCCGCTCTTTAGCATTGAAGAACGGATGGACTTGATCCGCCAGGTTACTGCTCATCTTCCTAACGTAGAAGTGGACAGCTTCCGGGATTTGACCGCAAATTATGTAAGGCTCCGGAATGCACAGGCGATCGTTCGCGGGGTGCGGTCCGTAACGGATTTTGAATATGAACTGCAGATGGCGTCCACCAACCACAAGCTGAATCCGGATGCCGAAACGGTTTTTATGATGACAAATCCGAAATACTCTTATTTAAGCTCAAGCATCGTGAAAGAAATTGCTGCGTTCCACGGGGATGTGAAGGATTTGGTGCCTCCCGAAGTAGAGAAAGCCATGCGGAACAAATATACAGAATGACGGTTAACGCGTATTTTTCCGACGATATACCTGGAGCAGCATGAACAAAAGGGATGATCCAAGCATTAGAGCCAGCAGGATGCCCTGCCATTGCAGGAGCTGCGGGATGACCCTCCATAAGCTGAAAACTCCACTCAATTCAGTCTGGAGCTGCCCTCTGTTATTGAATACCGAGCTGGCATTTTCCGGAAGGAATCGAATGAGCGGCCAGATGAGCCAGGTTGCAGTGAAGGCAAGAATTCCATGTAGAAGACGAACCAAGGTAAAGCGCAGCCAATGAATACCGGTTGTTCTTAAGACCGACATTGATTGCAGCAGGGCGCTAATACCGCTAAAGCCTAGCAGGGCAGAGACGACGGACCACTGCAGTCTGCCTGAGTCAAATGCAGCTGTGCTGACGTCTTTGGCTCCGAGATGCACTTCAAACAGACCGGACAGCCAATATCCGGGGAAGCTATCAGGGATGAGCCGGCTTGCAATTTGTATGACAACCGCAAAGATGATGATATATCCGCCGACCATCATCAAGGTTTGAACGGCATGTGTTACTGAATCTCCCAGCAGTCTGCCGAAACTGCGGCCGTCCTTGGCATGGGCCTGCTTGGCTGTATGCAGGGATCGATGGACCAAGGATCGGCTTTTTTTGCCTTTGGACTTCTTGCCGGAAATGTTTTGGACGGATTCGTCACCTGGATGTCCCATGCTTCTGTTGAGGAGCAGGAAGGCCAGGATTCCGGTTATCCAGTGAACCCCTAGAATGATATATCCTGCCGCCGGTTCATGCATCAGACCTGTAGCAATTACGACCAAAATCATCATTGGATTGCAGAAATGCGAGAGAGCCGCGAGTTTATTCGAATCCTTGGCGCTTAAATCGCCCTGATCGTACAGTTGACGAGCAGCCTGGGCACCTCCGGGAAAGCCGGTAGTCATTCCCATCGCGAGTACCCAGCCTCCGATACCAGGAAGTTTGAAGAGCCGGTTCATCAGCGGTTCTAGCCATGCCCCGAGGGCATGAATCCAGCCGTAGGCGATCAGCATTTCAGACAGCACAAGAAAAGGAAGCAGCGCCGGGAATACAATCTGCCACCACAACTGAAGACCTTGCAACGATGCCTGAAAGGCAGGAGCGGGGGAACTGACAACGGCAGCCACCAGCGCAAGCGCACCCGCACCAAGCAAAAAAGTAGCGGAAGCGGGCTTGAAGCGGAGAGGGGCTTTTTTTTTCATGATTTTCACCTCTTCTGAGTAAACATAGCTAGTACCCAATCTATGCGGGTGAGACAACCATAAGACCAGGGAGCAGGATGGGAATGAGAGAAGGAAATAAGATGCAGTACAAGAAAAGACGCGAAGGACTACGCCTGGTCCTTTACCTTTTTATGGTGGCTTTGCTGGTATACGTCACGGTTTATATGCCAACGCCGTATATCATTTATCAGCCGGGAAGCGCGGATGTGGTTAAGCCTATGCTTTCGGTTCAAAAAGGGGATCATGAGGAAAAGGGTACATTCATGATGACGACGGTGTCAGCCAGCTACGCCAATCTGGTTATGCTTGTTGTTTCGGCTTTTAATCCGAATGCCGAGATCGACCAGAAGCAAGCCAGACTGGGTAACAAAAGCGAAGATGAATATGCAGCCGAGCAGGTGTATCTCATGAGTGATTCACAATCCTCCGCAGTGGAAGCGGCATACCATGAGGCTGATGTTTCATACAGCATCGTTCCCCAGTATTTATTTATTTTTTCAACGCCTGAGGGAGACGAAGCGCGGAAAAATTTCAAGCCTGGCGACCGCCTTTCCGAAGTGGATGGACAATCCGTAACCGATAACAACAGCTTAAGCAGTCTCCTTAAAACAAAGAAGGTTGGAGACATGGTTACCGTGAAGCTGATCCGCGGCGGCAAGCCGCTGGAGGAAAAGGTGAATCTTATCGAGCTTAAGGACAAGGACACGAACAAGACTCGTCCGGGGCTGGGTGTAACCATGGCGACGATGCAGAAGGTGGAATCCAAGGATCCGGGGCTTCGGGTGAATTTTGCGAATACCCGCGTCGGAGGACCGTCGGCGGGGCTTATGTTTACCATGGAGATTTACAACCAGCTGACCAAGGGAGATTTGACCAAAGGTTATCAGGTAGCAGGAACGGGAACCATTGATAAGGACGGCAAGGTGGGTCCGATCGGCGGAGTTCAACATAAAATTGTCGCAGCCGACCGGAAGCATGCTGAATTTTTCTTTGTTCCGAAGGATAATTATGCCGAAGCAAAAGCCAAAGCCGATAAAATAAAAACCGGCATGAAGCTCGTGCCGGTGAATACACTCGAAGACGCCATCAAGTATATGGATGCCCTCCAAGCTAAATCTTAATGGAATAGACGAATAGGACCCTCCAGATAATCTCTGAAGATGTCACGGACTTCAGGTTTTGGAAAGGCATTGGCATAGGCGGCAGATGCCCGCAGATCCAGCTCCAGCTGGGGATGCTCGATGGAAGACGGTTTGACGATGACCGGCAAGGTTGCCGTCTTCTTCATCTGCTTCAGGAGCTTTTGCCCTTCGCTGCTAAACCCAAGCACACGCAGATATCCGGGACCCTGGGAGAGCATGGACGGGGACATTTCTTCTTTGGTATGACGCAGTAAAATATGAGCAAGCATCCGCTGCAGCTTCGTATGCGTATAGCGCTTGGTCTTGAGCGCATGCAGCAGCTCGTCCACATGCGGTTCCTTCAAGGAATAGATGAGACGCTTCAGACGATGCTCAAGCCCTTCTGTGACCTCGTGAAGGCTTTCCAAATATTGCGGAGAACTGGTGAGGAGCAGATGCATCAGCGTTCCGCGGAAGGATTCCCAGGTCACAGGTCCGCGCGCTTCGTCAAATTCACGGCAGAGGATGCTAAGCGTTGATTCCGGTAAATAAGGTGCCGCAGCATTTAGATCCTGCGTAAGCAGCATGCGGCGTACAGCTGTCGCGCTGGCAACCGCCGAGTGGGCAGGCATTTCATCATGATAGCCCGCATGGATTCTTGGAATGGTAAACGGGCGGATGGAGCTATTCAGACGGTTCAGAGCAATCAAATAATGAAGACCGAGCGTATGATTGGGCTGCTGAAGTACTTGGAGAAGTTCGCTTTCTTCGCCTGGAAATCCCATTACTGCAGCAGCGGCCCTGCTATAGGCAGCCGGATAGTTCATTCCTGCGCTCAGATGAAAGCTGATTTGCTCCTGGAGCTCCGGGCTTTCCTCAGCAAGGATGCGTGAGAGGGGAAGCAGTAGATCAAGCGTGCCGCTCTCCGTTCCGAAACAGAGGCTGTCCACGACACCTGTGGCATGAAGAAGGGCAGCGCCGCCATAAGCGAACCATTCAGCGGGCTGGACGGCATAGGAAGCTGGCAGCTCGATCACAAGATCGACCCCCGTGGCCAATGCCATTTCAGCTCGGGCGAACTTACTGATGATACCCGGCTCACCGCGCTGAAGAAAGGGACCGCTAAGGATGGCCACGGAATAATCTGCACCCGAAATTTCCTTGGCTCTGGTATAATGATGAACATGACCGTTATGTAAAGGGTTGTATTCGACAATTAATCCGACGACAGACACAGAAAGTTCAACTCCATCCGTATGTTGATTCATATAAAATATATCATAAAAGCTTATCATCCCTGCAACAATAACTATTGCAGCTTCTTTACATCAGGATGGCGGCTTTAAAACGATGTTCTGCTCATGTAAATATGGGGAGAAAGTCCAAACTTTTATATATCACTTAAAAGCAAAGTAAAGGTCAAACTATTGACAAAGCTTCCTGGAAATCGGTATAATAATTTTTGTTTGTTTGGAGTGATATTGATGCACTTACAATTTAGAAAAATGGCAGCCAGCAGCGAGCCGCTGCAGGTGCGTCAGCAAGTGGATGTAAGTCATTTAGTTCAAGGCACTGGCGACATCAAGATTCCTCAGCCGCTTTTAGCGGAACTGAAGGCAGCTTATGTCGGTCAAGATACGGTAGATGTTCAAGGAAAGCTCACAGCAGAGCTGGACATGTCATGCTCCCGCTGCTTGAAACCTGTGCACCAGCATCTGGACATTCCATTCCACGAGCAGTTTAAGCTTGTGAAGCAGCCTGAAGAGGTTCAGGATGAGAATGAGGATACCAACTACGTGAATGATGAAAATGTGGATCTTGTTCCGTACGTGGAGGAATCATTTGTGCTTCATATCCCGATGACTGCAGTTTGCAAGGAAACTTGCAAGGGCCTGTGCCCGAACTGTGGAGCGGACTTGAATGAAGGCACCTGCGATTGCGACACGGAATTGGTCGATCCAAGGCTTGCGGCGCTAAAAGATTTTTTCAAATGAGCATGCAAGCATTTTGCCGGGGCTATAAGCTCTCGGTTGATTGAAATAAGGAGGTGGGAACATGGCAGTACCTCAACGGAGAACGTCCAAAACACGTCGCGACAAGCGTCGTACTCACTTTAAACTGGCAGTGCCGGGCATGGTGAAATGTGAACAATGCGGAGAATTGAAGCTTGCTCACCACGTATGCAAAGTGTGCGGAACGTATAAATCAAGAGAAATTATTTCGCAATAATGCGAGAGATCAAGTAGTACTTCATCTATGGTGAGGTGCTATTTTTTTTGTCTGCTCTTCCTTTTTGGCTTGTCATGCTTTATACTGTTTTAGTACCAGGTTCTAAAATGATTCGGAAAAATTGCTGTATACTATTGATATTCATAACGGCTTGATAAAGCCTGTTTTATAAAAAGGTGAAGCACAGGAGGTGCCTCTGATCGAACGGTTGCCCAAGAAACAGCGACATCAGCATCTATTGAAACTTATTGAAGAAAATCCGTTTGTGACGGACCGCGAATTGACCCGAGAGCTGAAGGTCAGCATTCAAACCATCCGTCTGGACCGAATGGAACTTGGAATACCGGAGCTGCGGGAGCGCATGAAGCAGATGGCTGAGCACTCGTATGACCAGGTGCGTTCGCTGCCACTGGATGAAGTGGTCGGCGAGGTCGTGGACCTGCAGCTGGATAAGAGCGGCATCTCCATTTTTGAAATCCGGGATGAGCATGTGTTTTCGCGGACGCAAATTGCTCGTGGACATTATGTTTTTGCACAGGCCAACTCTCTTGCGGTAGCCCTCATCAATGATGAGATTGCACTAACGGCATCGGCGGACATCCGGTTTTTGCGCCAGGTGCATATGGGCGAGAAATGCATCGCGAAGGCCTATGTCAGATCGATGAACGGACATAAGGGGAAGGCGAAGGTGGAAGTATTCACTTACGTAGGCGAGGAAATGGTGTTCCAGGGCAACTTTGTCATTTACCGGTCAACAGGGGAAGAAAACTTTGAAGGAGGAATGTAGTATGCGGATCGCCATTGATGCCATGGGAGGCGACAACGCTCCTGAATGCAATGTCGAGGGGGCACTGGCCGCAGCTGCGGAATGGAAGGACACGCATATTGTTTTAGTGGGGGATGAATCAAAAATTCAGCCGCTGCTCAGTAAACATGGTGGACAGGTTCCTTCCAATCTCAGTGTTCACCACGCAGGAGAGGTCATCGGGCCAGAAGATGAGCCTGTTAAGGCGGTGCGTCGCAAGAAGGATGCATCCATGGTCGTGGCTGGACGCATGCTGAAAGAAAAAGAAGCTGATGCAATGATATCAGCCGGCAATACTGGCGCTTTGATGACAACGGGTCTTCTGGTCGTCGGCCGGATGGAAGGGATTGAACGGCCGGCTCTTGCTCCAATGATTCCGACTCTGGACGGTTCGGGAGTGCTGGCACTGGATCTTGGCGCCAATATGGATGCAAAGCCGGAGCATCTGGCGCAATATGCGCTGATGGGCAGTTTGTACCGGCAAAAGGTAATGGGTGTTGAGCGTCCGCGTGTGGGTCTGCTCAATGTAGGTACCGAGCCTGGCAAAGGGAATGAGCTGACGAAGCATACCTTCCCGCTGCTGGAGCAGATGCCGATTCATTTTGTCGGCAACGTGGAGTCGCGCGACATCATGAACGGTACCTGTGATGTTTTAGTTTGTGATGGCTTCGCGGGCAATATCCTGCTCAAGTCGATTGAGGGCACTGCAGGAGCTATGTTCAAGCTTTTAAAGGAACAGTTCTCCCAGAATTTCAAAAGCAAACTGGGTGCCGCGATGCTGATGCCTCAGCTTCGTGGCCTTAAGGATAAATTGGATTACAAGGAACACGGCGGAGCCCCTCTGCTTGGTCTTAGCGGACTTGTTGTCAAAAGTCACGGATCGGCAGATGGTAACGCGATTAAGAATTCCGTACGCCAAGCCAGAATCGCAATTCAAAGTCAATTGGTTGAAAGTATTTCAAACGAAATCAGCGGGAAGAGAGTGACGTTATGAGTAATTTACGGCCAGTAGGGATTATCGGCACAGGAATGTATGTCCCAGAGAAGATTCTGACCAATGCCGACCTGGAAAAAATGGTAGAAACTAATGATGAATGGATCGTATCACGTACCGGGATTCGCGAACGTCATATTGCGGCAGAAGACCAGGCAACGTCCGATCTATGCTATGAAGCTGCGGTAAAGGCACTCGCATCTGCAGGGATGACGGCGGATCAACTCGATTTGATTATCATTGCTACCGTTACGCCGGATACGTTTTTTCCATCCACCGCTTGTATTTTGCAGGATAAGCTGGGCGCTAAAAAGGCTGCGGCATTCGATCTATCTGCTGCTTGCTCTGGTTTCGTTTATGGTCTTGCAACCGCAAGAAACTTTATCACCACAGGCATGTATAACAATGCACTGGTAATCGGTGCTGATAGTTTGTCGCGGATCACAGACTATACTGACCGCAATACATGCGTTCTGTTCGGAGATGGTGCGGGTGCTGTCATTCTTGGCGAAGTACCTGAAGGCCGGGGTTTCCAATCCTTCGATCTTGGAGCGGAGGGCGCAGGAGGAAACTTGCTGAAGCTCGAAGCAGGGGGATCAAGACTTCCATCCTCGGTAGAAACCGTTGAAGGCAAAAAGCATTATATCTACATGAACGGACGCGAAGTATTCAAATTTGCAGTCCGCGTGATGAATACGGCAACCGAAACCGTTCTGAAGAAGGCGGGCAAGACCAAGGAAGATATCGACTTGTTCGTGCCTCATCAGGCCAATATCCGTATTATTCAATCCGCAATGGAGCGGCTTGATCTGTCCGTAGACAAATGCGTTATCAATGTTGATAAATATGCCAATACATCCGCAGCCTCCATACCGCTGGCTCTGGTGGAAGCGGCTGAACAGGGAAGAATGAAGGAAGGCGACTGTGTGCTGATGGTCGGCTTCGGCGGAGGTCTGACCTGGGGAGCATCCGTACTAATCTGGTAATCATTATATATTCCTTTGAACCATGGCAATGAGAGGAGCCGGAAAATGGGTAAAACGGCATTTGTATTTCCCGGTCAGGGAGCCCAGTCTGTAGGAATGGGGAAAGATTTTTATGAGGCGGTTCCCGCCTCGCGTGATATCATAGACCGCGCGGACAATGCGCTGGGATTCTCACTTTCTTCACTGATGTTTGAAGGACCTGACAGCGAGTTGAAGAAGACTTACAATACGCAGCCTGCTCTGCTTACTGCGAGCACTGCTGCACTCGCGGCTCTCCGTGAGAAAGGCATTACCCCGGATTATGTGGCTGGCCACAGTCTGGGCGAATACAGCGCTCTGGTTGCTTCGGGTGTTCTCAGCTTTGAGGATGCGGTAGCAATCGTGCGTGCACGCGGTGAATACATGGAAGCTGCCGTTCCTGGGGGACAGGGAGCCATGGCCGCGGTGCTGGGTGCAGACCGTGCCGCGCTTAAGGAACTCTGCCGCAGCATTACCGAGAACGGACAGCTGGTTGAATTGGCCAACATCAACTGCCCTGGGCAGATTGTGGTTTCCGGTTCCAAGGAAGGCGTTGCCGCCGCAGGCGAGCGCGTCAAAGAAGCGGGCGGCAAAAGAGCGATTCCGCTTGAAGTCAGCGGACCTTTTCACTCATCCCTGATGAAAGAAGCCGCGCAGCGGCTGGCGGATAAGCTGGGTGCCGTATCTTTTCAGGAGCCTTCGATCCCGGTTGTGGCCAACGTCACCGCCCGCCCTGCAGAAAGCGCTGAGAATATCCGCGGACTACTGGTGGAGCAGGTTTATTCTCCCGTACTTTGGGAGGACACGGTTGCTTATCTGATCGCTGAAGGTGTCGACACATTTGTTGAGATTGGTCCGGGTAACGTCTTGACCGGCTTGATCAAAAAAATGGATAAGACCGTAAAGCTCATCAATGTGAATACACTGGAGAGTCTTTCCGAAAGCTTCTAAGCCTTCATGATGGTAAACCGTATACCAAGAAGAAAGGAGAATAATGCATGTCTAAACCATTGCAAGGACAAGCTGCGCTGGTGACCGGTGCTTCCCGCGGAATCGGCCGCAGCATCGCACTGGCTCTGGCGGAGGCTGGAGCCAATGTAGCCGTTAATTACTCGGGCAGTGAGGCTGCAGCCCAGTCGGTGGTTGACGAGATCAAACAGCTTGGTGTTGAAGCGTTTGCCATTCAGGCGAATGTGGGTCAATCTGATCAGGCCGAGCATCTGATCAAAGAAGTGAATAATGTTTTTGGCCGTATTGATATTCTAGTGAATAACGCTGGCATTACCAGAGACAATCTGATTATGCGAATGAAAGAGGAAGAATTTGATCAAGTGATTGAAACGAACCTCAAGGGCGTATTTAACTGTCTCAAATCGGTCAGTCGACCGATGATGAAGCAGCGCTATGGCCGCATTATCAATATATCGTCTGTTGTTGGAGTGCTCGGTAATGCGGGTCAGGCCAATTACGTCGCCGCGAAAGCGGGAGTGATTGGCCTGACGAAATCCTCTGCGCGAGAGCTTGCCTCCCGCGGCATTACAGTGAACTGCGTGGCTCCGGGCTTCATTGATACTGACATGACCCGCGAGCTTTCGGAAGAACTGAGAGGGAAGATGATACAGGATATTCCGCTCGCCCGTCTTGGACAGCCGGAGGAAATTGCCAAGGTTGTGGTTTTCCTGGCTTCCGAAGGGGCATCCTATATGACAGGACAGACTCTTCATGTAGACGGCGGCATGTATATGTAACATCCAAAACAGGCCAAAAGCCTGAAAGAGAACCGTTTTCATCGCCTCTGGCATTTTGAAAACTTTTCTCGTATAATACCAAGGAGGAGGTGAACCGGATGTCCGATGTATTGGAGCGTGTAAAGCGCATCGTCGTGGATCGTTTGGGTGCTGACGAAGCTGAGGTAACACTGGAAGCATCTTTTAAAGATGATCTTGGTGCTGATTCTCTCGACGTTGTTGAACTAGTCATGGAATTGGAAGACGAATTTGATCTGGAAATCTCTGATGAAGATGCAGAGAAAATTACGACCGTAGGTGAAGTTGTAAATTACATACAATCTCATACCTAAGTCATTTTGATAAGTCCCGTACTGCTCTACAGGCGGGACTTCTCCTCATTTTTGAAAGTGAAAACAGCAATAACATGAATATAATTGCATTGGAACAATGGTTCATTGGTACATGCAGTCGATATAGAGGTGAGAGTATTTGAATCATAGAGTGGTTGTAACCGGAATGGGCGTGATGACGTCGCTCGGCCATGACCTGGATACGTTTTGGAACAACTTAATGACCGGTAAATCCGGTGTTTCCCGGATCGAATCCTTTGATGTCAGTGAATACCCTACACAAATAGCTGCTTCGATAAAGGACTTTAATCCTGAAGACTTTATGGACCGTAAGGATGCGCGTAAAATGGACCGTTTTGTCCAGCTTGCCGTGACTGCCGGGAAAGCAGCACTTGAACATAGCGGCCTTGACATCCAAAAGGATGCTGACCCCAACCGTGTGGGAATATCCATTGGATCGGGTATTGGCGGACTTGGAACATGGGAAGACCAGCATAATATTTTGCTCGAAAAAGGTCCTAAACGGGTTAGCCCGTTCTTTATCCCGATGATGATTGCCAACATGGCTTCCGGCCAGCTGTCGATCATGCTCGGTGCAAAAGGCCCAAACACTACGCCGGTGACGGCTTGTGCGACTGGATCACATGCAATTGGTGATTCATATAAGCTGATTCAGCGCGGAGATGCCGATGTCATGATCTGCGGTGGTGCGGAAGCAACGATTCGTCCAACTGGGATGGCAGGCTTCTGTGCAATGCGGGCGATGTCCACTCGCAATGATGAACCTGAGAAGGCAAGCCGTCCATTTGATGTGGATCGCGATGGATTCATTATGGGCGAAGGTGCTGGCATTCTGGTAATCGAATCGCTTGAGCATGCGCAAAAACGCGGAGCTCACATTATCGCAGAAGTGCTTGGTTACGGCCTCAGCGGAGATGCTCATCACATGACCGAGCCTGATCCGGACGGCCCGGCACGCTGCATGGCGATGGCTTTACGCGACGCGGGAATCCAACCGGAAGATGTGGACTACATTAATGCGCATGGAACTTCAACACCGGTAGGTGACCGTTCCGAGACGATTGCGATCAAGAAGGCCCTGGGAGACCATGCCTACAAGGTAGCAGTGAGTTCCACTAAATCGATGACTGGCCATTTGCTTGGCGCCGCTGGCGGTGTTGAAGCCGTCATTTGTGGCTTGTCGCTGCAAAATCAAAAAATCGCGCCGACCATCAATCTTGACAATCAGGATCCGGAATGTGATCTGGACTATGTGCCGAATCATGCACGCGATGCCAAGCTTGACGTTGTAATGTCCAACTCTTTTGGCTTTGGCGGCCATAACGCCACGATTATTTTAAAAAAATTCGATGAGTAAGGGGACGATTTGTTGAGTGGAGATCTGAAGCAGTTACAGCAGAAACTTCATATCCAATTTCACAATCGGCTGCTTCTGAAACAGGCCTTTACCCACGCTTCTTATGTCAACGAACACCGCTTTAGCCAGCAGCAGGATAATGAACGTCTGGAATTTCTGGGCGACGCTGTGCTGGAGCTGACGGTATCCGAATATTTGTATCAACTTTTTCCGAACCGTCCGGAGGGTGAGCTGACAAAGCTGCGCGCGGCCATTGTCTGCGAGCCGTCACTCGTGAAGTTTGCGGAGAGCCTGGAATTCGGGCAGTATGTGCTGCTTGGCAAAGGTGAAGAGCTTACTGGCGGGCGTACCCGCCCGGCCTTGCTTGCAGATGTGTTTGAATCGTTTGTTGGAGCCTTGTACCTCGATCAGGGGCTGGAAGCAGCCCGTTCATTTTTGGAAGCATATATATTTCCACTGGTCGAAGCGGGTGGCAACCTTCAGATGAGCGATTTCAAAACAGAACTGCAGGAATTGACGCAGCATCATAATATGGGCGCTCTGGAATACCGGATTGTGGAAGAACGGGGTCCGGCGCATGAGCGTGAGTTTGTCTCCGAGGTTTATATGGGGAATGAGCGTGTGGGAAGAGGATCGGGCCGCTCCAAAAAAGAAGCCGAGCAGCAGGCTGCTGCAGTCGCTTTAAAGCAGCTGAAGCTGGCTGAAATTTGACGGCTCCCTGTAAATAGTCAAGGACAAACAAAGAGCAAAGAGCAGTCGCTAAAGATGAATGGCAGTAGCCTTCAGACTGCTTTTTGCTCTTTCTTCGTTGTTCACCCCGGCTAAACTCCTACATGGCGCGGGGTTATGGTATTATAAGGTTTAGAGGTGATTTGGGAAAAATGTTTTTGAAGCGGATTGAATTAGCGGGTTTTAAATCGTTTGCCGACAAGACTGAAATGGAGTTTGTCCGCGGCATCACAGCGGTCGTAGGTCCGAATGGCAGCGGCAAAAGCAACATTTCCGACGGCATCCGCTGGGTTCTTGGAGAACAAAGCGCCAAATCGCTGCGCGGAGGAAAGATGGAGGACATTATTTTCGCAGGAAGCGATGCACGCAAAGCTGTTAATTTCGGCGAAGTGTCGCTAACGCTGGATAATGAAGACCATGCTTTGTCTCTGGACTTTAACGAGGTCACGGTTACGCGCCGTGTGCATCGCAGCGGGGACAGCGAATATTTTATCAACAAGCAGTCCTGCAGGCTTAAAGATATTACGGAATTGTTTATGGATACCGGCATTGGCAAGGAAGCATACTCCATTATTGGACAAGGCCGGATTGAGGAAATATTAAGTACGCGGTCAGAGGACCGCAGAGGTATTTTTGAAGAGGCTTCCGGAATCGTTAAATATAAATCCCGGAAAAAGGATGCGGTTCGCAAGCTCGATGAAACCGAGCAGAATTTGCTTCGTATCCATGATCTGGTGACTGAACTGGAGGATCAGATTGGTCCGCTTAAGGAACAGTCGGAAAAGGCGATCCACTACAAACAGCTGCGTGAGCAGCTCAAGAATAAAGAAATTTCACTTTATGTCTACCAAATTGAGCAGATTCATGCGGCTTGGAGCGAAGCAAACGCCAAGTTATCCGTTTTGCAGGAGGAACAGCTGCAGCTATCCACCGTTGTATCCGCACATGATGCCAAGCTGGAGAGTGACCGTGCGGCCTTGCGCAAGCTGGAGACGGAAGTAGAGACGCTGCAAGGTGAGCTGCTGCAATATAGCGAAGCCTATGAAAAAAGTGAAGGTTACGCGGAAGTGCTGCGTGAACGCAAACGGAATCTGGAAGCCAACCGGGAACAACTAGCAGGATCGCTAAACACCGGTGATGAAAGGTTTGAAGACAGAAAAGCGGAAATCGCGCTGCTGAAAACCAAGCTGGAGGCTTCCCAGGATGAACTGAAGCAGCTGCGAGATCAGCTTTCTGTTGAAGAAGCCAAACTCGTTGGCATAACCGGGGGAATCAGCCAGCAGCAGGAAGAAAGCCTGAAGGGCAATCTTCTCGAGCTGATGAACCAAATGGCTCAGGCCAGGAACGAAATCCGTTATACGGATCAGCAGCAGGAATCACTGGCCCGCCGGATGAACCGTGCTGATGAGGAAACCGGCAAATGGGAAGGTAAGAAGGAAGAGCTGATGGGCCGCAAACAGCAGTTGGATGCGACTGTTGAAAAGCTCGGCCAGGAGATCCGTGATCTTCGCGGCAGCTACATAACCGAAAGCGAACGCTATCAGTCCATGCAGCGACTGCTTGATGAAAGTCAGGGCATGCTGCGTAAGTGGGAACAAAAGCGGGAAGCTCAAATCTCCCGTCGCGACACCATGAAGGAAATGGCGGATGACTTCGACGGCTTTATGCTGGGCGTTAAAGAAGTGCTGAAGGCTGCACGTAAATCCGTACTGAGCGGTGTTCACGGTGCAGTCGCCGAATTGGTCCGGGTACCGGAACGTCTGGAGCTCGCTGTGGAAACTGCGCTCGGGGCATCGCTTCAGCATGTGGTTATGGACAATGAGGCGGTATCACGCCAGGCTATTGCATTTTTGAAGCAGCGTCAGCTCGGCCGAGCAACCTTTCTGCCGCTTGATGTCATCCGCGCCCGGAATATTTCTTCCGGCGATAGTTCCATGGTGGAAGGTATCGAGGGCTTTGTCGGTATCGCAGCCGATCTCGTCCAATATGATAACAAGTATGCTCCGGTTGTCGGAAGCCTGCTTGGCAATGTCATCCTGGCTGAAAGTCTGGAAGTCGCGAATAAAATCGCAGCCCGCTGCCAGTACCGCTACCGTGTTGTAACACTCGAAGGCGATGTGGTCAATGCAGGTGGTTCGATGACGGGTGGCAGTCAGCATAAGAAGAATAGCAGCCTGCTCGGACGCAAGCGCCAGCTCGACCAGCTGGATCAGGAGATTACAGATACGGAAGCCCAGCTTCGTAAGCTCATTCAAAGCATCCAGGATGTGAAGTCCCAGCTAACCGAGACACAGGAAAAGCTGGACGAGCTTCGTCAATCCGGAGATGAAAAGCGGATCGAAGAGCAGTCTCTATCCGGCGATCTAAAGCAGCTGGAGCATGAGCTTCGGCATGTTCTTGAGCAGGTGGAAACTGCAGGACAGGAAAAGAGTGGCTTTAATGAGGAAAGTCAGGAGCTTCAGAAGACACGCGACGAAGCGGTGAAGAAGCTTGCTCAGCTTGAAGAGGATGAGAAATCGACACATCAGGCGATACAGGCTGCCGAGTTCGCCCGCAAGGCAAGCGAGTCGGCGAAGGAGGAGCTCCAAACTGAGCTTACCCAGCTCAAAGTACGCGAAGGCAAGCTGGATCAGGAATGCTTCTCTTTGGAAGAACAGCTGCGGCGGATGCAAAGCGACTTCAGCTCTCAGGATAAAGAATTGCGGCAGTCGAAAACTTTGCTGGCATCCATTGAAGCTGATCTGGAGACCAACGCAAAGGAATCCATACAGCAAATCGAGGATCTTAACCGGTACAAGCTGAAGAAGGAGCAAGCCTCCGAACAGCTGGATTTCAAACGTGCTGCCCGCATGCAGCTTTCGAAGAAGCTGGAACAGGATGAAAGTGAAACGAAAGAGCAGCGTACCCGGCTCAAAGCCGTGGAAGACCAGCTGCGGCAAACGGAGATCGGGGTGAACCGGCTCGATGTGGAGCTGGAGAACATACTCAGGAAGCTGAGCGAGGATTACGAGCTGAGCTATGAGCTGGCCAAGATGAGATATCCGATTCCGGATGATGTTCCTGGCGTGCAGACTGAAGTCCGTGAACTGAAGCGGGGCATCACCGCTTTGGGTGATGTAAACCTGGGTGCTATCGAGGAGTATCAGCGTGTCAACGAACGATACCTGTTCCTCAGTGAGCAAAAAGAGGATCTGGTTGAAGCCAAAACGACGCTATACGAAGTCATACGGGAGATGGACGATGAAATGTCCAAGCGTTTCAAGGTCACTTTTGATGCCATCCGTCATGAATTCGGTACCGTATTTGTGAAGCTGTTCGGCGGCGGACGCGCCGATTTGGTGCTGCTTGATCCGGAGCATCTGCTTGAGACGGGCATCGATATCGTTGCACAGCCTCCAGGCAAAAAGCTTCAGAACTTGCAGCTGTTGTCCGGCGGTGAACGGGCTTTGACTGCCATGGCACTTCTTTTTGCCATTCTCCAGGTCAAGCCGGTGCCGTTCTGTGTACTGGATGAAGTCGAAGCGGCTCTGGATGAGGCTAACGTCGTTCGTTTTGCCCAGTATTTACGTGAGTTTTCCGAGCAAACGCAGTTTATCGTTGTTACACATCGTAAGGGCACGATGGAAGAAGCGGATGTTCTGTATGGAGTCACGATGGAAGAAGGCGGGGTATCCAAGCTGGTATCCGTCCGACTGGAAAATGAAGAAGCTGAAATAGCCTAACGGCAAACATGCGATAGAGATGGAGGAGACATATGAGCTTTTTTAAAAAGCTGAAAGAGAGCATTTCCAATAAAACAGAATCCGTCACGAACAAATTCCGTGATGGACTGGAGAAAACCCGTAAAGGGTTTGTCGAGAAGGTGACCGACCTCATGGTTCGCCGTAAAAAGATCGACGAGGAATTTTACGAGGAACTCGAGGAGATTCTGATTGGAGCCGACGTGGGCGTGAACACGGTAATGGAGCTGATCGAAGATCTGCGCGCTGAAGTGAAAAAACAGCGGATCGAAAATGCGGCTGAGCTGCAGCCTATACTCTCCCAAAAGCTGATGGAATTGCTGCGCGGCGATGACGACAATGAAATTCGCATGAACCCGGATGGCATCACTGTTATCCTGTTCGTTGGCGTTAATGGCGTCGGGAAAACAACGACGATCGGCAAGCTTGCACACCGTTTCAAGCAGGAGGGCAAAAAGGTTCTGCTTGCCGCCGGCGACACCTTCCGTGCAGGGGCCATTGAGCAGCTTGAGGTATGGGGTGAACGTGCAGGCGTTGAGGTTATTAAGCAGCATGCAGGATCGGATCCTGCCGCAGTCATGTTCGACGCTGTGCAGGCTGCAAAGCAGCGCCAAGCGGATATCCTGATCTGTGATACGGCAGGACGCCTGCAGAATAAATCCAACCTGATGGAAGAACTCAATAAAATCTTCCGCGTCATCCAGCGTGAAATTCCGGGGGCGCCGCATGAAGTACTGATGGTGCTGGATGCAACCACTGGGCAAAATGCACTGAATCAAGCAAAACTTTTTGGTGAGAAGAGTGGTGTTACAGGACTCGTGCTTACGAAGCTGGATGGTACAGCCAAGGGCGGTATTGTGGTAGCCATCCGCCAAGAGCTGAATCTACCGGTGAAATTTGTGGGCCTTGGCGAGAAAATGGAAGATCTGCAGCCGTTTGATTCCCAGCAATTCGTGCATGCTCTCTTTGCCGGGTTGATCCAGGAAGAAGAGCTGGTTTCTGAGACCGAGAATCAGGATGAGCAGGAATAGTTGGTAGTAAATTATAAAAGACTTTGCCCATAGAGAAGCTTGTTTTCCATTCATGGAGAACCGCTCTGTTGGTGCAAAGTCTTTTTTTGAACAGCCCTGGCTATTCCGCTGTATGAGCAGGAGAGTCTTGATCTCATTCTATATGGAGAAGAGTCTGAGTGGGAAAATGCCGAGAGAAGCCGGTTTTTGAGGTATTGTGAAAAGTCTATGGAAACACAAAAGGATGGCAGGAATGCCATCCTTTTGTTCAATCGGTCAATACCCGTACAAACTCTATCGAACGAAGCGGAATAAGAGCAATTTCCCCCGGAGGACCATACATAATGGGAGGTATTTTCATTATCAGGGAAGCCTTGTTTACAGAAATCAGTGTACCGACGATCTGGTCCCCAGATGTCATGATTTCAACCTCCGACCCTGTAAAGCCTCGAACTAACTCTTTAAAATCCATAAACAGCTTACCTCCTTACTGAACCGAATTAATATGGCTGAACGGGATGATCACCAGATCGCCGTTTGCTTCACGAAGCTCAACCGCATCCGCAGCTATAGCGAGAATGATGCCCTGCAAAGACGTTCCGGCCGTTTCAATCCGGACCTTCATTCCGATTTTATGCTTAAGAAAAGTCTCAAGCTCCGGATTTTTCGTCAGCCCGGTGAGGAGCTGATCTTCCAGCTGTTCAACGAGAAGCTCAAGAGCCTCCAGTTTCTTGATCTTTTCTGAGAGCTGAAGAATCTGTTCTTTCAGGTAATGCAGCTGCTGAAGCCCCTCTTGAACATGATGCAGCTGTTTTTTCAGATGCTGGACTTCATGCTCCAAACGGTGAACCTGATGCTCAAGCTCCCGGATTGATTTGTATACATGACTGTTCTTCCAAAAGAACCACATCCACATATCTCCTCCTTATCGATAAATGGCTTATTTTACTAAAAAGCTTCTATTTCTTTTTTGAGCGCTGTAAGCTGCCGCAAGCTGTCAAGCTCTGCTGATCGGATCGAGGCAGCCTGCAGTTTCACTTGGGAAGCACCATGCGCCAAAAATTCATCCACCCGGTCTTTGATTGTCTCAAAGGGGAGCAGATAGTCACAGAAGTACTTTTCCATGCCAAAGGACTCGAGTAAACTCCAAACCTTATTCATCTTGCTCAGTGCAAAAACCGGTTTGCCTGCCCGCAATGCGGCAATGGCGGGATGAAGCTTGTAAGTGATCAAATAATCCACATGCTGGATATAGTTATAGGTCAAGTCGAGCTCCATGAGCATGGGAAGCGTCTCGGCAGAAGCCTTAGGATTCAACTCCTTGATCCGGGCGAGCAGCTTTTGACAGGTTGAGAGATCGGAATACATGTTGGTAGGATGATTAATGACGGGGATAAAAAGTAAATGATACCCTTTTTTCAGCAAATGCTGCGAGAGCCGGACCATGTTTTCAAACGGGAATGACGGGTAGGAAAACACGCATATCCCGATTGTAGGACGATTGGAATAAGCACGGACAGGGTAATCCTGTTCATCATAAGCAAACACAATATCCTGGGCATGCTGGACATGGGAATGAAACTTTGCTTTGGTCGCGATATCGGCGGATCTCTTGTCACGGAAAACGGCTCTGTTCGCCCTGCCGATATAGTCTCTGTAACGGTCGACCTGTTCTTTAGGCCATGTTTCTTCCGGATATTGATCTACGATGCCCACACCATAAACCCAAAGCGGATGATGGATAAGCTCCTTCGGAAAATAATAGGAATTGAAGGAATAAGGTGTAATCAAGTCCCCGCCTCCGACAATCACCCGGTCCACCTCGGATGGATTCATATAACCGTTCCACGGAAAGACGGTATGGTTATCGAAGATTTGCTGTAGGGTTCGCAAGAAAAGATCATCGCCGAAGTTACCCATACCGTAGTACCCGCAAACTGCAATCTTCACGGATTCATTCCTCCTTTTGTTTCTAAGCTTTAGAGTCCTTTCTGTTTCAAGACCTCCATAATCACGTTATGGGCGGCTTCGCCCCGGTCCAGCCAGCGGTTAACGCGGGCAAACGCCACTCTCTCCTCACATAATGCCCGATCATCCGGATGGGAGAGCATGCCCCCGAGCTTCTCCATAAAATCAGCATGTGTTGTTGCGGTCGTGACGTAAGGCTCCATACGGATACATTCCGGCAGAGCGGTTGATAGTACAGGCACACCTGCTGCCAGATATTCATAAGCTTTAACAGGATTTGTTGCGAGGGTAATGGGATGATATTGAAAAGGGATGATGGCCACATCAATATGCTGCAAATACTTCTTCAGCTCCTGATGGGGTTTTTCGCCTAAAATATGCACATTGGACAGACGCTTATAATCCGGGATGTCACCATAGGACGCTCCGATGGATACGAATTGTACATCCGGAAAGGCCGCTGCTGCTTTGGCCATCAATTCGTGATCCAGCCAGTAGGCCCAGGCACCGATATAAGCAACGATTTTTCCGGCAGGAAGATCATGCGGCCGTCCTGCTGCAGGAATATTGAAGAATCCTTCATCGGCACCATTGGGAATCAATGTCAGCGGCTTATCCGGATAGGCCAGAGAGAGTCTCATGCGGATATTCTCAGCTGTACATACCAAATGATCCGCGGCATCGACCATTTTAGGCTCGTATTTAGCCCATTGCGGAAATTCATCACAACAGTCATAGATCACAGCATCGGGACTGAACAAGGAAGCAAGCCTTGTCCGTTGTCTGGCCCAGGTCGTCCATCCGATGACCGGCTGTGACTTCCTCAGATGGCGAAGCTTCTGTCTGACGAAGGCATGATGATCAGTGAACAAGAACACATTGGGCTCGACTTCGACGAGTTCCCGGTCCAGCGGTGCGAGATTTTCAAAGAAAACCTGATGCCCTTTGGCTCCCAGCTGAGTGAGAAGCTGCTGCGGGCGCTGCCTCATATAGGTCCAGTTCATCGTTTTGGGGTAGATAATGATTGCCACCGTATACATACCTCCTTTCTTGACATACAGAAAATATAAATTCTGGGGGTCCCCGCAAAGTACCTGAACAGACCTTCAGAGCAAGGCGTCACTTTGTGAGGTGATCTTGTGAGTCATTGAACAATATATGTTCTGCTGCTCGATTAGCTTGGATATAGTGACCATTTTTAATAGATTTAGTGATCAGCCTGTACAGAATATTCTGCTTTTGACCTTCTATTAGACATCCTGGCGCAGCTGGATTTGCGAGAGTGGAAAAGGAAGGGGAGGAAAGGTTATAATGTTAAGAAAAGAAACAATGAGAGGATTACTCATGGCAAATACGCATACCTACAGTCGTAGGGAAGAAGTGGCCAATGCCATTACCCACGGAATCGGAGCGCTGCTCAGCGTAGTCGCGCTTGTGCTGCTTGTTGTCTTTTCGACGATGAAAGGAACGGCTTGGCATGTCGTCAGCTTTTCGGTCTATGGAACAACCATGCTGATTCTGTATCTGAATTCCACGTTGGTTCACAGTTTTAAAGAGGGTAAGATAAAGGATTTGTTTGAAATTTTTGACCATTCCTCGATATATCTGTATATCGCGGGTACGTATACGCCGTTTATGCTGGTGGCTGTACGCAGTCCGCTCGGATGGACCCTGTTTGGAACGGTTTGGGGCATCGCGATACTGGGCTGTATATTCAAAGCCTTCTTTACAAAACGCTTTCTGTTCATGTCGACGGTTTTTTATCTTCTGATGGGATGGATGATTGTCATCGTCTGGGGACCGTTGACCGCGGCGATCGCGCCAGGCGGCATTGCCCTTCTTGCCGTGGGCGGTCTTTTATATACGCTGGGTACCATTTTTTACGTATGGAGGGGATTCCCATACCATCATGCGATTTGGCATTTGTTCGTATTGGCAGGAAGCATCGTCCATTTTTTTGCGGTACTGATTTATTTGCTGCCATGGTCATAACAGCTTGATCTTGAAGCAGTGAAACAGCCGAAAGAGACCGTTGAAAAAATCAAAGGGAAGATGACAAGGATAAATGCTTGACATCTTTCTTTGTTTTTTGTATGATAATGAACGTTAATGAAGTGTAAAGTGTTTTTCCTTGACGAAGGGAGTGCCCCTGAATGAGTCAGGAGAATAGGCTCGAGAAAACGAACCGAATCAATCAGTTATTTGACTTCTATGAACTTTTGTTGACAGAGAAGCAGCAGACGTTCCTTAAATATTACTTTCATGATGATTTTTCCCTTGGGGAAATTGCGGCCGAGTTCGAAATCAGTCGGCAGGCAGTATATGAACACATTAAACGCGCCGAGCAAGTGCTTGAGCTGTATGAGGAAAAGCTCGGACTATTAAAAAAGCATGACCGGCGTATACAAGAGCTGGAAAAGCTGCGTGGGCTGGTGAACGCCAGCAGTATGGAACAAGATAAGAAAACGAGCATAAATGAAATTGTGGATGTATTAGGAGCATGGGAATAAAGCAAATGAAGGAGGTGGCGGTCCATGGCATTTGAAGGATTGACTAGCAGGCTGCAGAATGTGTTCAGCAAGCTGCGCGGCAAGGGTAAGGTATCCGAAGATGATGTAAACGAGGCAATGCGCGAGGTGCGTCTTGCTCTCCTGGAAGCCGACGTCAACTTTAAAGTCGTCAAGGATTTCGTTGCCAAGGTGAAGGAGAAAGCCATCGGTACGGATGTGATGGAGAGCTTCACGCCTGGCATGGTGATCATTGACATTGTCAACAAGGAGCTCACCGAGCTCATGGGTGGAAGCCAGGCGAAGCTGGCAAAGGCGAACAAGCCGCCAACCGTGATTATGATGGTCGGCCTGCAGGGTGCAGGTAAGACCACGACATCCGGTAAGCTGGCGAAGATGCTGCAAAAGCAGAACCATCGTCCGCTGCTCGTCGCAGGCGATATTTACCGTCCGGCAGCCATCAAGCAGCTTCAGGTGCTGGGTGAACAGATCAACGTGCCTGTATTCTCGCTGGGTGACAAGACAAGCCCGGTTGAAATTGCCAAGCAAAGCTTGCAGCATGCAAGAGACAACGGCCATGATTATCTGATTGTGGATACTGCCGGCCGACTTCATGTCGATGAAGAGCTGATGGAAGAGCTGCGTCAGATCCACAGTGAGGTTAAACCGGATGAAGTGCTGCTCGTTGTTGATGCAATGACAGGCCAGGATGCCGTCAACGTGGCGGATACGTTTAACAAACAGCTTGAACTTACAGGTGTTGTGCTTACCAAGCTGGATGGCGATACACGTGGCGGTGCTGCTTTATCCGTTAAGGCTGTAACAGGCTGCCCGATCAAATTCGCCGCGCTGGGTGAGAAGATTGATGCCCTGGAGCCTTTCCATCCAGAACGGATGGCTTCACGGATTCTCGGAATGGGCGATATGCTGTCCCTGATCGAAAAGGCACAGTCTAACATCGATACCGAGAAAGCGAAGGAAATGGAGCGCAAAATGCGCAACGCCGAATTTACGTTCGACGATTTCCTGGAGCAGATGGAGCAGGTTAAAAAGCTTGGCCCAATCGATCAGATTATGGATATGATCCCCGGTATGGGCAAGCTTAAGCAAGCGAAGGACCTGAAGGTCGACGAGAAGCAAATGGGACGTATTGAAGCCATTGTTCACTCGATGACCAAGGCAGAAAAGCAGAGTCCGGACATCATCAACCATAACCGCCGCAAGCGGATTGCAACAGGCAGCGGTACTTCGCTGGCCGAGGTTAACCGCCTGATCAAGCAATTCGATGAAATGCGCCGGATGATGAAGCAGTTCTCGGATATGATGGGTCCAAAAGGACCTAAAGGTAAAGCCTTAAAACAGCTAAAAGGATTAGCTGGCAAAGGCGGAATGAAATTCCCGTTCCGTTAATGCCTGAGAATACATGATTTTATTTATTTTGTTGAAGGAGGTGAATTTCGTGGCAGTACGTATTCGTCTGAAACGCATAGGTGCTCATAAGGCTCCTTTCTACCGCATCGTGGTATCGGATTCCCGTTCCCCGCGTGACGGCCGTTTTATCGAAGAAATCGGTTACTACAACCCGGTTCAACAACCGGCTGAAGTTAAAATCGATGAAGATAAAGCTCTTGCATGGCTCCAAAATGGTGCACAAGCATCCGACACCGTTCGCAACTTGCTTAGCAAAGCGGGCGTAATGAAGAAGTTCCATGAGCTTAAGCAACAGAAATAATGACTGATTGTGAGGGTTATCTATGGAAGAATTAGTTGGAGTTATTGCTAAGGCTTTAGTGGATCATCCCGAAGATGTCACCGTGAAGAAGGTGGAGAAAGACCACCTGGTTGTATATGAACTGACCGTGCATCCTGATGATGTGGGTAAGGTTATCGGCAAACAGGGCCGGATCGCCAAAGCGCTTCGCACGGTTGTCACTTCAGCAGCAGTCAAAATGGATAAACGCGTAACCGTGGATATTATATCTTAAAGGTATACGGAGGGGGTTAGGATGCATTTCCTAGCCCTTTTTTGATATATTAAGAAAGGGATACAAGTATGCCCGGTCTTATATATTCAGAGGAAAACGCATGCCGCCCCTGGGAAGCGGGTGGAGCGTTTTCTTTTCCGAACCTGAAGGTTTGGATATAGCAACGAATGCCAGGAGGAAGATATGCCGCAAATACTTATGAATGTAGGCAAAATTGTCAACACACATGGAATCAAAGGGGAGATTAAGGTGCTGCCCCATACGGACTTTCCGGAGGTTCGCTTCGCAGAGCAGAATGAACTTCTGTTAGTGACCGCTGATGGAAAGGCACCACTGCCCGTAATCGTTCAATCTTCCAGATTTCATAAGAACATGTACATCGTCAAGCTGGAAGGGTACGATAATATTAATGAAGTTGAGAAATTCAAGGGAAGCATGCTGAAGGTTACCCAGGAAGATGTAGTGGAGCTGCCTGAAAACGAGTACTATTTCCACCAAATTATTGGCTGCAAGGTTGTTACGGATGAAGGTAAAGAGCTTGGTGTCATTACCGAAATTCTAATACCTGGAGCAAATGATGTTTGGGTGGTGCAGCCGACTAGCGGCAAAAGCATCCTTATTCCCGTCATTGATGACGTCGTGCTGGATGTTAACGTGAAAGAGCAGAAAGTGCTCGTTCATATTATGGAAGGACTGCTGTAGCATGATGAAGGTGGATGTGCTGACTCTTTTTCCGGAAATGATGGATGGCGTGTTTCGCTCAAGCATTCTGGGGAAGGCGCAGGAAAAGGACATTGTAAGCCTGAATGCGGTTAACTTCCGGGATTATTCGGGGAACAAGCATAGTACGGTGGATGATACTCCATACGGCGGTGGTGGCGGCATGGTGTTAAAGCCTGATCCGATTTTTTCCGCTGTCGAGGATCTGCTGTCCCAAACCTCCGCTGCCCCCCGGATCATTCTCATGTGCCCTCAAGGAGAGACCTTTACCCAACAGAAGGCAGAAGAGCTTTCTGCGGAAGAGCATCTCATCTTCATCTGCGGTCATTATGAGGGCTATGATGAACGGATCCGCGAGCATCTGGTCACGGATGAGCTGTCGATCGGCGATTATGTGCTCACAGGCGGTGAATTGCCGGCGATGGTTGTCATTGATTCCGTCGTGCGGCTGCTGCCGGGCGTTTTAGGAAATGAAACTTCTGCCTTAACGGATTCGTTCAGCACGGGGCTCCTCGAATATCCGCATTATACCCGGCCCGCAGAATTCAGGGGTTGGAAAGTGCCGGATATCCTGCTGAGCGGCCATCATGCCAACATTGAGATTTGGCGCCGCGAGCAGGCATTGAAGCGTACGCTGCAGCGCCGTCCTGATCTGCTGGACAAAATGATACTTAGTGATCAGGACCGTAAGGTCATCAAGCGTTTGCAGCAGGAACAGCAGGAAAGCCGCAGTTAAACGGAGCTTTCCCGCTGTATTTTTGATATTATCATTTAAGGAGGATACCCATGGATTACAAAGGTTATTTTCAGGACAATAGAGACAAGCATTTGAATGAACTGAAGGAGTGGTTATCCATTCCAAGCATATCGGCTCTTTCCGAGCACAAACCGGATGTCAAAAAAGCGGCAGATTGGCTTGCCGATACAATGACCCGCGCTGGACTTGAAAATGTCAAAATTCACGAAACCAAAGGACATCCGATTGTGTATGCCGACTATCAGCATGCTGAAGGCAAACCGACCGTCCTTGTATATGGACACTACGATGTACAGCCGGTAGATCCGCTGAATTTGTGGGAAACGCCACCATTTGAGCCGGCTATCCGCGAGGGAAAGCTGTTTGCCAGAGGAGCAACAGACGACAAGGGTCAGCTATTCCTACATATCAAAGCAGTGGAGGCCATTCTTTCGCAGGAAAAGGAACTTCCTGTCAACATCAAGTTCTGCATCGAAGGTGAAGAAGAAGTATCGAGCCCGAACCTGCCGAGTTTCCTTGAAGCCAACCAAGACATGCTGCAAGCGGATGTAGTACTCATCTCCGATACCTCGCTGCTTGAAAAAGGAAGACCGGCAATTTGCACGGGTCTCCGTGGTCTTTGCTCTCTGGAAGTTGCCCTGCACACGGCTAACACCGACCTGCACTCGGGAAGCTACGGAGGCGGCGTGCCCAATGCTTTGCATGCCCTAATCAGCCTGCTGAATTCCCTGCATGATGAAAATGGCCGGGTAAGCGTTGAAGGCTTTTATAAAGGTGTGCTTGAATTGACACCGGAAGACCGGGAAGAATTCAAAAAGCAGTCCACCGATGAGAACAAGCTGAAGAAGGATCTGGGTTTGGACGAGCTGTTTGGCGAGGAAGGCTTCACCTTTGTGGAAAGAACCGGTGCCCGTCCTACACTCGAGCTTAACGGCGTCTATGGCGGCTTCCAGGGTGAGGGCAGCAAAACCGTCATTCCGAAGGAAGCACATGCCAAAATTACCTGCCGTCTGGTTGGACATCAGGACCCGCAGGACATTCTCGACAAAATTGAGAAGCATATCAACAGCCATGTGCCAACGGGTGCAAAGGTGACTGTAGTGCAAATGGAAAAAGGTAATCCGTTTACCATTGATCCTTCCACACCGATTCTCCAAAAGGCTGCTGATGCCTATGAGCAGGTGTATGGAACACGTCCCGTATTCACCCGCGACGGCGGATCGATTCCGATTGTAGAGACGTTCTCACGCGTGCTTGAAGCTCCTGTCGTCTGCATGGGCTTTGGTCTCCCGGATGAGAACCTCCATGCGCCTAACGAGCATTTCAATCTGGAGAACTTCGACCAGGGTCTTTTGACCATCGTAGATTTCCTCAAAAGAGTATAATATCGACGGCAAACAAACTGCCGGCTTGCAAGGGGACTCCTTTGCTGCCTGCAGTTTGTTTTTTGTTTATTTCTCTTAAAAGGTTGATGCCGCCTCATATTTAAAATATAATTTTGATATATGAAATAAAATTTTATTTTATTAATACTATTTTGAAATATTTATTCTAATTCCTGGAGGGACTAATCGTGAACATTATTCCATTGGATGAGAAATGGCTTGAACCAATGTGTGAGCTTTGGAATAAGGAGCTCGGAGATCATTTCCCTATGCGTGAACAGCTCATGCGGCAAAATACATTTCAGGATGAGAACGTTTACTTGGGAGGTTCCAAGCTTGCGGTCAGCGAAGATGGTGAGCTTATAGGATTCGTTATCGCGAAAAAATGGCAGGAGCAGCAGCGTGAAATGCGCTTAGGCGACGGCGGTGGCTGGATTCAGGCTATCCTGGTACGGAGCGATGCCAGAGGACAAGGAATCGGAAGCAGCTTGCTGGAGCAGGCAGAGAGAGCCCTCCGTGATGCAGGGGCAGAGCTGGCTTACATCGGAAGAGACCCATGGCATTATATTCCTGGGATACCGAAATCTCTGCCTGACGCAAAGGCCTGGTTTGAGCGCAAGGGCTATGAAGTATTGTATGAAGTGTTTGACCTTGTAAATCAAACCAGCAAAGAAAACGGGCAGCGGCAGGAATACGTGGAAGGTGCATATTCACGGCTGCTGGAACAAAAGGACAAGGAAGAGATGCTCCGCTTTTTCAAACGCTGCTTTCCTGGACGCTGGTATTATGAGGCGCAGTGCTACTGGGAACGTGGTGGACAAGGCCGGGAGTTCATTGGTCTATTTGCAGGCGATGAAATGATCGGTTTTTGCAGAGTGAATGATGCTGAGTCCCCTCTGATTGCTCAAAACACATATTGGGCGCCTCTTTTTGACAGTCCTCTTGGAGGAATCGGACCGCTTGGCGTGGACGATCGTTTCCGCGGAAAGGGTTATGGTCTTGCCATCGTTAAGGATGGAGTGGCGGAGCTGACTAATCGCGGCATGAAGCATTTGGTGATCGACTGGACTGAGATTGTTGATTTCTATGCTAAGCTTGGCTTTTCGGTCTGGAAAGGGTATGATCTCGCCAAGAAGACATTATAATAGTCGTTTTATTGCTAAAGGAGGAAGAGTAATGGGATTTCTAAAATCAATTTGGAGATTTTTTGTCCCCAGAGAGAGAACGCTCATCTTCACTTCTTTTCAGCAGGATGATTACGCGAGAATCAAAAACCGGCTGCAGCAAAGTGGCATTCCCCACCGGTCGCGTATTGTAAACTGGGACGGCGGCCGTGGATTCTCGCACACAAGAAGGATGCAGTATTCCATCTATGTGGACAAAGCAGATGAAAAATCTGCAGTGGAAGCAGCAGGATCAAAATAATGTAACGCAGAAAAAAATCCCTGGGTGAATAGCCCGGGGATTCTTTTGGGTTGTGCTGGTTTAATTATCTAACGTTTTGGCAATGGTTGTGAAAATATCGTATTTTAACTGATCGGGACTTTTGCGCTTTTGATTCTCATTCAAAAAATGATTCATCCGTTCAAAAAAACTTTTGGCTTCCTCCTCCGTCAAATAGACTTCGGAATGGGTCAGGTTGCCGAAAGGCTTCTCGCTGCTTTGAGCTTTTATAAAATTCTTTTTGTTCTCATCATATAGATCGGAAAGCAGCTTTTGCGTTTCCGACAAAAATATTTTCTTCGCAGCTTCGTCCGCGCCATCATCGCGCTTGATCCGTACTGCACCTTTAAATGACTCATAATATTTGGCGTTAATGCCGTTGATTTCCTTCGTGTGTACCAAAGTTATCAGGCCTATACTTTCAAGCTTCTTGGCATGGTAATAAACTTTTGCGGGAACTTCACCCATGTCATCGGCAATTTCTTTAATCGTAGCCGGGTGGTCCATCCGCTGGAAATGATTTAATATTTTCATCCGGTAGGGATCAGAATATATCCGTATTTCTTCTATCGTGCTCAGTTCCTTCGTCTCCAATACAAACGCACCTCATCATTTCTTGCATTTTCAATAAGCTTATTATAAAGCTCGAACTGATAAAGCACAAAGAATGTTTATTTTTAGAACAAAATATCACACGCTCATAAAGCTTTTTTGTGTCAGGAGTATTAGACCCGGAATGATCATTAAAATACCAAAGACAAGAAATAGAACATCCACGCTGAACCATGCACCGGCAAAGCCGGCAATCAATCCGCCGAGCGGCATGGCACTGGTGCTGATCATGCTGGATAATGCACCAACACGCCCAAGCATTTCATGCGGCGTTACTTCCATCATGTAAGTAGAGACCGGTGTATTGACAAAAGAGATGGCGAGACCCATGCCGAAGCAGAATAGCGTTGCTGTATATAGTGGATACAAGGTGACCAACGATGGAACATAGAGAAGCCCATAGCTTACTCCTAGCAATAGGTATCCAAAAACAATCAGTGTACTCTTTTTGTATTTAGCCCCTTGCTGGCTGACCCATAAACTGCTGAGGATCATGCCTACAACCAGACTGATCCCAAGCAGGCTTAGCCCAAATGGGCCGGCATGCAGGATTTCTTTGACATACACGGGCTCCAGTACATTGTAAGGTGTGAGACAGAAATTGACGAAGGCAGCGGCGAGCATGGTCAGAAGGATCATTTTTTGTCCTTTAACAAATAGCAGACCGGATTTAAATTCGGACCAATAGGTTTTTTTAGGCTTTTCTGTTTTTACATGATGAGGGACTTCAGAGGGTTCTTCTTCAAATCTAGGACGGACCCGGAAAAAGAGAAGCGCTGCAACCAAAAAGGTGAGAGCATCAGTGATCATGGCCCCGGATACTCCAATCAGAGCGATCAGTCCTCCTGCTGCTGCCAGTCCGGCGAGTTCGGCGGTACGGGCAGCTGAAGAAGTTAACGAATTACCGCTAAGCAGCAGCTCCTTAGGGAGAATACGCGGCACGAGTGACATTTCTGCGGGTGTGGAGAAGCATTCAAAGGAGGAATTGATAAAAGTGAAGAAGAACAAATGCCATGGCTGCAGATAACCTAAAAAATAAAGCAGCGCTGTCAGCAATACCATGATACCCCGGCCTGTGTTCGCAAGAATCACGATCTTTTTCTTGGACCAGCGGTCTACCAATACGCCCGTAAACAGACTAAACGCAATTCCGGGGATGAAGTTGAGGGAAAAAAGGGTCCCCATGAGTACTTCAGAGCCTGTCAGCACATAAACCATCCAGCTGTAGGCGATCGAATCGATCGAATCTCCAAAGCGCGATATGATTTTCGCTGCCATCATAATCAGATAAGACCTGTGTGCGCTTAGCGCACGAATACCTTGCCGCGGTTGCGGTTGAACCAGAACCGTTTCACTCATTGGGGACAACTCCATTCAACATTTGTTAACGTTAAAATAATTTTAACGATAAATTTATTTTATTCATATTCGTATAAATTGCAAGGGTTTTTTTGGGATTTTTTTTAAAGCTGTGTATCTAGGCCTGTCTGCAAAATCCCGGCAGGTTTGGATAGATAAACAAAGCTTCATATAGAGAGGAGAATCAAGATGCAATAGATGGCTTGTTAAATTGACCTGCCTATTCAACGGCCTTGTTTCTGTATCTATAGGCTCATCCAGTTTGTTGTTGCAAACTATAATACGGGTGTGTTACAATTAACGCTGTTGTGTGGAATACGGTGGTCCGCTGCGGATGATGAAGGAGAACAGCTGGTTTTCCGGAAGAGGCAAGAACACCTGTACGGAAGGAGGGAGTCCTAGATGAATATCCTACAAGCGATCACTCAAGAACAGCTTCGTAAAGATATCCCGAGTTTTCGTCCTGGCGACACTTTAAAAGTGCACGTTAAGGTAATCGAGGGATCTCGCGAACGTATTCAGTTGTTCGAGGGTGTTGTAATTAAACGTCGCGGTGGCGGAATCAGTGAGACTTTTACAGTTCGTAAAATTTCTTACGGTGTTGGTGTGGAAAGAACTTTCCCGATCAACTCGCCTAAAATCGAGAAAATCGAAGTGGCTCGCCGTGGTAAAGTGCGTCGTGCGAAGCTTTATTATCTTCGTGAACTACGCGGTAAAGCAGCGAGAATTAAAGAAATTCGCCGTTAATAAACGGACAACGACAGAGGGCTTGATTTCAAGCCCTTTTCGTTTTAGGATAAGAAATGTTACGGCTCCGTATAGGAGCTTTTCTTTTCGGCAAAAAATGAAAATGCGTGGGACGCATTCAAATGTTTTCAAGGTGAGGACGGTGAAGTATGCAGCAGGACATTCAGAATGATGGGGTGGAACTTGGGGAGCAGGATCGTAAACCACCCAAAAAAGCGAAAAATGAAGTTGTGGAATGGCTTAAAGCGATTGTGATTGCTCTAATTCTGGTGGCTCTCATCCGCTGGCTTCTCTTTAAACCGTTTATTGTGGACGGACCTTCGATGCAACCTAATTTCCATACCGGAGAGCGGCTCATCGTCAATGAAATTCTGTATGATATCCGGGCTCCGCACCGCGGGGAAGTCATTGTATTCCATGTTCCTTCTGAAGGAAAAGACTTCATCAAACGGGTTATCGCCGTTGCAGGCGATACGGTGAAGGTGGAAGGCGATACCGTATTGGTGAACGGCAAACCAGTCAATGAAACCTACATACAGGGCGCTATGGATACGAGTCATAAAGCAGGTCAACTGTATAACGACAAAGACTTCCCGAACAGCGCATTTCCTGATGGTAAAGTGCCTGAAGGCCATATATTTGTCATGGGTGATAACCGTTCAGACAGTACGGACAGCCGTATGATTGGATACGTGCCGCTTGGCGACATCGTAGGGCGTGCAGATTTGATTTTCTGGCCGGTCAAGGATGTACATTTAATTAAACATTAAACAATCCACCGATGCAGCGGCTGGTTGTAGGCAAAAATGAGGTGATGACGGTGACGATTCAATGGTTTCCTGGTCATATGACAAGAGCGCGCCGCCAAATACAGGAAAAGCTGAAGCTGATTGACGTGGTCATCGAGCTGATCGATGCCCGTCTTCCGCTGTCCAGCCGCAATCCGATGATTGACGAAATATTGCAGGGCAAGCCGCGGCTCATCATTATGAATAAAGCGGATCTTGCGGATCCCGCGGTCACTAAGCAGTGGCAGGATTATTTTAAGGAGCAGGGCCATACGGCTTTTCCTGTAGACGCATCCACAGGAACCGGAGTAAAGGATATTCCGGGTCAGCTGAAACTGCTCCTGAAAGAAAAGATAGACCGGCAAATTGCCAAAGGTATGAATCCGAGAGCCATTCGGGCACTGATTGTCGGTATTCCGAATGTCGGCAAATCCACGCTGATCAACCGCTTGGCCGGACGCAGCATCGCCGCAACAGGCGACCGTCCGGGTGTTACCAAAGGCCAGCAATGGATCAGGGTAGGCGGCGAGATCGAGCTCTTGGATACACCGGGTATACTCTGGCCGAAATTTGAAGACCAGAATGTGGGCTACAAGTTGGCGGTGACGGGAGCAATTAAGGAAGAGATCCTTAATGTGGAGGATATTGCTTTTTTCGCGGTGAAATATCTGATCAGCTACTATTGGGACTCATTCCGGGACCGGTTTGAGCTGGAAGACAGCACTCCGCATAATCCGGATGATAGCGATGAAATCGTAGCGATCATGGAAGCGGTTGGCCGTAAACGGGGCTGTTTGATCAGTGGAGGAAGGGTTGATCTTGAAAAAGCTTCCCGTACACTGCTGCGAGAGCTTCGTGCCGGTAAGATGGGCCGTTTCTCCATGGAGTCCCCTTATTAATTGGCGAATGAAATAAAGTGAATAAAAGAGTTATAAGAAAGCCGCCGAAAGGCGGCTTTTTTGTTGTTTGAAGCATATTCTGTAACATGTAGAAGGAAATGGATGTAAACGATATTAAGATATGGTAATCTCGAATGGAATGAACTAGAATCATTTTTAATTGTAACGGTCCACCTTTTGAAATGATTGTTCATTATTTGAAATCATTCTATACCGCTTGGCAGATTCAGATTTATAGAATAAGGGGAGAAGAGTTTGAAGCGGAAATGGCTGATGGCGACGGGCGCTGGTTTATTATTGACGGCAGTTGTAAGTGAAATGTTGATCATGGGATCGGCACCCACAGTGTATTCTTCCAAGCAGCCGATCGAAATGAAAATAGGGGCTCCTATTCAGCCGGTAAGTCGTGAAAATACAACTATTCAACCCCCGAAAAATGAGAAAACGGGTGGAGATCCGGGCGTTAGTGGATTGCAGACTGGATCAGCGATGCCTGGCAAAACCAAATCTCTTCAGGATACTTCCTTTCAAAATGAAAAGCCGGGCCGGATTTATTATCGCAACAAGGTTCTTACACTGATGTACCACGAGGTGACTCCAGGCCAGAAGAACAAGCAAAGCCTGAATACAGGTAAGTTTGAGCAGCAGCTAAACCTGATGAAAGACAATGGTTTTCAATGGATTACGATGAACCAATATGTCGATTTTGTCCGGCATGCCAAGCCCGTGCCTCCAAATGCGGTACTGATGACGTTTGATGATGGGTATGAGTCCTTTTATGAATATGTTTATCCGCTGCTGCTCAAATATCATGTACCGGCCACAAGTTTTCTGATTGTAAATACGATCGATAATCCCAAGCATATCGGGATTCCTAAACTGAGCTGGGAACAGATACAAACCATGCATGAGAACGGGGTGGACTTTTACAGCCATTCTTTTGATTCCCATGTTTACGCTCCTCTGGACGCAGCGGGGAACCGCTCCAAGGCTGTGCTGAAGGGGCCGGTTTACGTGAAAAATCTGGGGCGGAAAGAAACGAGCGGAGAATACCTCGCACGCGTGCGGAGTGACTTGGAGCAGGCCAACGCGATTCTCAGAGAAAAGCTTGGAAACACCATGAATGTCATCGCATTCCCGTATGGCGCATTTTCTCCGGCTTTGCTACGGGTATGCAAGGAGCTGGATACACCCGTTTCCTTCACCGTACTCTCAGGTATAAACAGACCCGGCGGCCTAAACGGTTACCGTGTGAATGCCGGCGGTGCGGCTAATGATCCGGTAGCATTGATTACTTTAATGAAAAATAACGCGGTTCCTACGGGTAAAAAGCAAAATACAGGGAAACCCGGAGCAGGGCAAGATCCGGTTACTAAACCTGAGCCGCCTTCGTCCAATAGAAATACTTCGAGTATTGATGCCGAATAGCAGAAACTACTGGAAAAGCCATGCAGTGAAGCCCCGGATCAAGTATAATGTTCAGAGCAGAAGCTATACGGACAGGGGAATATGAGGTCCGGGGAGAGCAAGGGGGAACAACATGACAGACTTGTTGATGTACGAGAAGGAATGCTGGGCACAGACCTATCAATATATAGCAGGCGTAGATGAAGTAGGACGTGGATGCTTATTCGGAGATGTGGTAGCCGCCGCGGTCATTCTACCGGTTGGCTTGGTGCTTGAGGGTGTCGATGATTCTAAAAAGCTGAGTGAAAAGAAGCGTGAAGCACTGTATGATCTCATCATGGAGCAGGCCGTTGCCATTTCTGTCGGCTATGCCGATGCGGAGACGATTGATAGGATCAATATTAAGCAAGCGGCAAGGCTGGCGATGAAAAAGGCGGTATTGGGGCTGCCGGAAGCTGCAGATTATCTTCTGGTAGACGCGGAGAAGGTGGATGTGGAGCTGCCGCAGCTGGCTATTATTAAAGGAGATGCGACCAGCCAGTCCATCGCCGCTGCGTCCATTATTGCCAAAGTAACGCGGGACAGGCTTTGCAAGGGTGAATGGGAAGCCAAATATCCCGAATACGGAATTGCGATACATAAAGGATATGCAACCAAACTGCATCGTGAGCAGATCACCGCGATGGGGCCTACCCCGATGCACCGCAGAAGTTTTCTGAAAAATCTGGAGGTCGTCCAGCAAACCTTGTTCTGATCATATTTATTCACTGGCAGGATGCTGGTGCCGATAAATAGAGAAAAGGGTTCGCTTCGATTGAAGGAGGAAGAGACGTGAATATCGGTTCGTTGATTCGTGGCCTGCTGGGTGAAACGAAAGCGGGTGACGCGAAGCAGCTGGATATGAAGACCGGCCAGGTGGTTAGAGGTGTGGTGCTCAGCGTCTCGGAGGATGGTCAGGAGGCTGTGGTACAGATCCAGGGCGTCAAGGTAAGGGCGGCGCTGGAGACACCTATGCAGGCCGGTCAAGCCACGCTGCTGCAAGTACAGCCGCCTGCAGAGAACGGGATGATGGTGCTCAAACCGCTTGCAGAATCGCCGTATCTAGCCCTGCCAACCCAGTCATTGGCGGATGTGTTGAGCTCATTAGGGCTGGCGGATACGGATGAAAGCCGGACATTGGTTCAGGTGATGCAATCCAGCGGGGTACCTCTTACGAAGGAAAATGCGGAGCTGTTCAGTCGTATGATGCTGCAAAAGCCGGCATCGGTTCCGGCTGAGCAATGGATTCAGTCCGCTGCAATCGCCTTGCAGCGTGGATTGCCGGTAACGGCGGAGAGTATACGCGGACTTCAGCAGGCTGTTTTTGGCGCACCGATTCATGAGCTGTTGGCTGTGCTCGATGAGCATCTGGAAACAGCTCAGATGATGCCCATACCGACTAAACCTGCAGGAGAAAGCGGAGGAGCGGGCGAAGCAGCCCCAATGAACCGTTCAGTGCTGAACGGTGCTGCTCAAGCTGGAGCTTCGGCTCAGGCAAAAGCGGGCAAACAGCTGGAGGCTGCTATTAAGGGAGCTGCAGCCGAAGCAGGGAGCGCTGCAGCTGCAAAATCTGCAATGGCGGCTGACGATGCAGGCGGGCTGCAGCCGCTGATGGCGAAGCTGCAGCAGGTGCTGCAGCAGCTTCGCACCGCGCCGCTTGCAAGCGCGCCTGCCCTGGCTTCGCAGCAGGGCAATGCTGCAACGGCCGGCTCCGAAGCATCGCCGGCCGCAGTGACGCCGCCGCAGGGATCGGCGGCGCAGGCAGGCTCTGGCAGCCCGGCAGCGCCAGAGCCAAATCCGCCCCAGACCCACGCCGCGGAGCCGTGGGTGGGGCGGATCCTGAAGCTGCTCGGTGCGGAGCACGAGCAGCAGGGGGTGCGCGGGGCCGGCATGCCGCCCGCGCAAGTGCCTGAAGCCGCGGCGGGGAACGCGCGGCTAGCAGCGGCTGCACCGGCCATCGGCCAGGGTGCAGTGCCGCAGGCAGCGGGCCAGGCGGAGCCGGGGCCCGCATCCTTGAGCGGCGGCGGCATGGCTGAAGCCGCCTCAGCCGCCGCAGCCGCTGCGCGGATGGCCGCGCCTTCGTCTGCGGGCGGCTCAGGCCCGCAGCCACCAGCCGTGGAATTCGCGGCCGGGCATGATCTGCCGGCGCGCGGATTGCATGCTGCCGGTGTACAGGCGGCAGCCGCCTCGCCTCCGGCTGCAGAAACTTTCGGGATGCGCATGGAGCATGAACAGCATCACACGAGTCCGCAGGACACGCTTAAAGGTATTTTGCTGCAGCTTGTGAACCATGATGAAGCACCGCAAGCGCTGAAGGACGCGGCACAGCAGTTGATTTCCCATCTGACGGGCCAGCAGCTGCTGCTCAATACGGACCGGACCGCACCGTTTGCCCAGGTCACTTTATTCCTGCCGCTGAACGGTCCGGATGGTCAGGAAACCGCCTCTGTCCAGATCCAATCCCGCCGTGGTCCCAAAGGTGAACTGGATGCTTCCAACTGCCGCCTGTGGTTTGATTTGCAGATGAAGCATCTGGGCCAAACGCTGGTGGATGTACAGGTTGTGGACCGGATTGTCAGCTTAAAGGTGCATAACGATCATGATTGGGCCGGAGAACTGTTGATGAACCACAGGGAGGAAATATCCGGAGCGATGGAATCACTTGGTTACCAGCTGCTGACATTGAAGGCAGAGCCCATACCTGAGAAAGCGGCGGATTCGAGGCAAGGTCCAGCAGGGGCTGCTTCGGTTAATGATTATGTACCCCGGAGCTATAAAGGGGTGGATTTCAAGGTATGAGTGATACAACAAAGGAACCATCGTTATCGATGAAAAAGGCTGTTGCTCTCAAATATGCGCCGGGTGAAGCCGAAGCGCCCGTAGTGGCTGCCAAAGGCCGGGGCAAAATTGCCGAGTCGATACTTGAAAAGGCAAAGGAGCATGGAGTTCCTGTCCAGGAAGACGCCGCCCTGGTAGAGGTGTTGTCGAAGCTTGATCTGGATCAGCAGATTCCACCTGAGCTCTACCAGCTCGTAGCGGAGGTGCTAAGCTATATTTACCGTGCGGACCGGTCGGTACGGGAAAGGGAGAATGAATGGTAGAACGGATGAACAGGGAAAAGGATAACCGCCGCCAGAAAGGTGCGGTGGCAGAACAAGCTGCCTGCGACTATCTGGCTTCCCGGGGTTATACCATAAAAGAACGTAATTGGCGCTGTCGCAGCGGTGAACTCGATATTGTCGCTGAGTTTGGACGTATATTGGTTATCGTAGAGGTTCGGAGCCGGAGTGTCGGTACCCGCTACGGAACCGCTGCGGAATCCGTCGATTATCGTAAAGTCAGACAGGTACGGAGCACGGCCTTGGCCTACCTTCATTATAGGCAGGAGGAGGAAAGGGAGCTTCGTTTTGATGTCGTGGCGATTGAACTGGATGGGGGTCTGAATACGGCGAACCTTCAGCATATCGAAGCGGCTTTTTAGTGACGGGATTCTGAAGCATCAGTAACAAGAATAGTATGATTAGATGGACAGACCGGTTGAGAAAAGACTTCCCAAGCAGTAACAGGAAGTCTTTTGTGTATGGTATGGATTTTATATACATAGTGTTTTTTGCAGAGCGGGAGCCCGCCATAACAGTCCCCATGATTCCCGGCAATGATTTATCAATTGTCTATAGAGGGGAATAGAAATATGTTTTTTTTCAGAAAGACACCTAAAATTAGCAGCAGCTCCCGATCAGTTTCATGTCTTGAAAAGATTGAAATCGGCGGTACGGAGCAGTGGCTCTTAATGAGGGGGAAAAGCGTCAGATTGCCTGTAATGCTGTGGCTGCATGGCGGGCCCGGTTCTGCGCAGATAGGCTTTGCTCCTTATTTCCAGCGGGAACTGGAGCAGCACTTTGTGGTCGTAAACTGGGATCAGCGGGGAGCAGGTCTGTCATACCGCAAGAATATAAGCACAGATACGATGAACGTAGATCAGTTTATTGCTGATGCACGCGAGGTAACGGAATACCTTCAGGACAAATTCCGCCAGAATAAAATTTTTATCGTGGGCCATTCTTGGGGCAGCATTTTAGGCATTAAACTGGCTGAGCGCTATCCGGAGTTATATCATGCTTATATTGGAATTGGTCAGGTCGTTCATATGGTGAAAGGTGAGCGGTTGTCATACGAATATACACTCCGTGAAGCAAAAGAGGCCGGTCATGCGAAAGCAAAGCGGGAGCTCCTGGCGCTTGAAGAGGATTTCTTCTATGATTACCGAAAGCTTGCCACTCAGCGCAAATGGCTTGGACGCTTCAAGGGTGTCATGTATCGGCAGCCTATGGAAAAAGTCATTGTGCCCCGGATGATCCGTTCATCGGAATACAAACCTTATGGATATGATCCGGTTTATAAAGGGATCTCGATTTTCCATTAAACATATGTGGGCGGAAGTATGCAATATCAACCTTGAGAAAGTCACCCATCTGCAGATTCCGGTATTTCTATGCATGGGCAGGCATGATTACAATACGCCGTTTGAATTGGCGGAGGCATTTTTCAATAATCTAAAGGCACCTCTTAAGACATGGGAGTGGTTCGAGGAATCGGCGCATTGTCCGAATTTTGAAGAACCTGAGAAATTTAACAAGCATCTAATCTATTTACTACGACATGAAATGGATGGATTGTCTGTTACGAATACTGCAGATCACAAGATGAGGACTCCATGAGCCCTCATCTTGTTTGTTAGGATATAAATCAACATTAGGTGAAGATCTCTACCTGCGGCCGGTCCAGATTCCGGTACTGAATCGCCTCAGCGACATGGATAGATTTGATCTCTTCATGTCCGTCCAGATCTGCAATGGTGCGTGCAAGCTTTAAGATGCGATCATAGGCCCTCATACTGAGTCCCAACGCTTCGATAGTCTGATGGAGCATGTCGGAGGTGCCTGAGTCCAGCTTGGCAAAACGCCGGAGTGCGCTGCCCGTCAGCTCACTGTTCCAGCCAATATGAGGAAGTTTAGTATAACGCCCCAGTTGTCTTGCATGAGTTTCAAGCACCTGTGCGCGCATGTCTGCGGAA
The DNA here is from genome assembly GCF_004916975.1 of Paenibacillus dokdonensis. Taxonomy (GTDB): domain Bacteria; phylum Bacillota; class Bacilli; order Paenibacillales; family Paenibacillaceae; genus Paenibacillus_AQ; species Paenibacillus_AQ dokdonensis. The sequence continues at coordinate 1,277,629 of NZ_STGQ01000001.1, forward strand.
GAAAGGCTGAATTTCTCCCTCGTCCATTCCTTAGGCCGGGGAACGTCGACCTGAAGATCTATCCGGTCCAGCAGCGGACCAGAGATTTTGGAACGGTACTGTCCTATCCGTGCAGGACTGCAGGTACAGTGATGACCCGGATGATCGCTTCCCAGATATCCGCACGGACAACCGTGCGGTTATTACCTTTGGCACGCTTAAAGGAATATCGAACATTGACTGATGCTTTAGGCCTTCCTCCAGATGGAGAGGGAATCGTAGTGATCACAATTTCCTGAACAAGCGTTTTGATGATCCCACGCCGTATTTCGAAAGAAGGATCATTTCCTAATTTACTTCGGAGGTTTATGAGTAATTCTTCAGCAGATGTGAAATCCTTACTAAGATCATCTTCGGCATGTATTAAAACATCAATTTCGCGCAACCTACTCTCAAGTGCTGCTGTTTCTGTCATGATCTCCTGCAGCTGCTTTTCAACATCAAATGCAGTGATCATCTTTTGACGGTAAAGAGAAAGGATGCCCTGACGCTCATCTTGTTTGTCGGTGATGCTTTTCTGTACGATCTCTTTCTCCGATAGATAATCTCCAATTTTTGATTTTCTGATTTCCATCCCGGCATTCATTTGTTCAAGCGCATCACCAGGATGTTGGATAAATTGAACACATTCTTCCCAAACCATATCTTCTATCCATTTAGCAGGTATATTCTTGGATTGGCACTTGCCCTGTAGAGGTCCCTTGTAAGCTGTTTTTCCACCGCATGTGTAATATGCAGTCGGTTTACGGCCAGCGCCGGTATAAGATGTACCGTGATAGGTCAAACCACAACATCCGCATTTAATAAGTCCACGCAACAGGTAGTCTCTGGTCTGGTTTCTGAACGCTTCAATTTGGTTGTTTCGAAGCGCGATCTGTGCTTTATCCCATAACTCTTCAGAGACAATCGCCGGCACTTCTCTTTCTATAAGCTCTCGCTCCTTTTTTGATCTTTTACCGTATATATGCAACCCTTTATATGTCGTGCTCTTTATCATGGAACCGATCCTGCCAGGGGTCCATACGCCAGCTGTATTTTCTTTACGTTTACCTTTCTTAATTTTACGACCGTCCTTAACATACGACGGTGGAATTTTAAGAGAATTAAAGTAATCGGCAACTTTGATGGTGGACCATTCCTCATCACCGACTAAATGATACATTAACTGAACCACGCCAGCTTCAGATAATTCTTCTTTACCAGGGAGAGGGTCATGATTGATTTGTAGGAATTTATCGATAACCACGTATCCAAAAGGCACTATTCCACCAAGCCATTGACCAAGTCGAGCAACACGATTGGCTCCGTGCCAGAAGGTCTCAAGCAACGTGTCACGGTCAAATTCAGCTTGTCCTGCTAGCAGCGTAATAACAAATCTGCCCATTGGAGTACTGGTGTCGAAAGGTTCCGTCATCGATTTAATGGTTACGCCATATTCTTCAAGCTGGTAAATAGCATCGAGCGTAACCCGCGCCTTTCGACCAAGGCGTTTCATGTTATAAATCAGTACGGTTTTGAATTTGCCTGCTTTCGCATCCTCTAAAAGTCGATTACCTTCTGGGCGTTCATGTAGAGGGATCGTACCAGTAACTCCGTCATCTTTGTACCAATCGATTATATTTAATCCATGGAGCTCACAGTATTTATTTGCGAATTCGATCTGGCTTTGAATAGTTTCGCGTTCTTGTTGATCATCAGAAGATACACGAGGATATACGACAACATCTTTGGATTGATTTTCAGCAAAATTGAACATTGATTTGATCCCTCCTAAAATCCTCTTTCAAGCTCCAGAAATTGCTCAACATCCTTCATCTGCAGCACAAAACGTTTAGAAGTCCGTCCATATAATAGGCTCAGAGTTGGAAAGTTCAGTCCGATCTTGTCATCTTTATATTTCAGGTCCCTGACAGATAACTGCGTGCATTTATATCCGTAAAAATCCTCAATCTCCAGTTCATCGAAGTGGCTATCTTCAGAAAAGTAAAATTCCCCTGAAGAATTCATTGTTGCTGAATCAACCTCAATTACGATTTGAGATGGACCTGACACATCAGCGCTTGAGTCATAATAAGAAAACAATTTGATATTTTGAATAGAGGGTTCCTCCTTCGAAGCAAATCCGCTAACGCTAGCATTATTCTGTTCAGCCAAAACAGAATCGATGGCACCTTGAAATTCTCTACGATGGATTTGATTTAGACGTAGCTCGGCCATTCTTCTTGGGATAGCAAATGTTCTGGAGAGATATTCGATTGCCTTATCCTTTTGGGGAGGCATATGTAATTTTGAAATCATTAATATTGGCATGGCAGCGTATAGGACGAATTGCTCTGCTTCGTCTTCTTGTCCTTTTGTAAAAAGCTCAGGTAGCTTTGTTTGGTTACCAACATGACGCAAGAGATGGCAGAGCTCATGAAGAAATGCCAACCATTGCAGAGTAGGGGAGAGTCTACTGTCGATAATCATGGTGTACATGTTTGAGTGAACCTCTAGCCCCTTGCTTTTGATTGGCTTGTAATAGATCCATACATTAAATCGACGGGCCATATCGTCAATGTTTAAGAGTTCTACTGAATCAATCTGATGCTTGATATACAGTTCTTCAATCCACGTTTCCAGTGCAGTAAATTGATAATGTTTGATTTTCATGGTGATTACCTCCTAGTGTAGAAACATATGTTCTGTTATGTGGTGAAAAGAAAAGCCATTGCTGGCTTGTTTCAGTTTTCAAATGATGGGCTCTCCCAATATGAATCAGCTATTTTAGGAATATTACTGGAAATAAAATCATTGTAGTTCACTTTGCTTCTTGTGTTTTTCGAAAGTGAAATTTTCATTACTGGATCGTAGGTTTTGTTTCCGTAAATATCTGTTACCGGAAAGATCATAATAAACTGAATGTTATTGAATTGGTCGCTTTTGTCTATCAATTCTAAGGTTTCAGTGATATTTACCCACATTGATTTCTTAATTAAATTATTGGTTAAGTTATCTTTTCCGTATATTTTTACAATAACATTCTTAGTCTTTTCGTTATAATCCAGTGATTTAATGCTTAAATCGCCATTAAAATCATTTTTATCACCAAAAGTCTTATTAATATAAGTTGTCAGTATTTCTTGAGGCGAAGGAGCCTGTGCCGTAAATAAATCATTCTTAAGGTGTATTGTAGAGATAAGATCAATAATTTTATTTATTGTTGAGGCTTCATCGGCGTTAGCTGAAGCATATGTTAACAAAAAAAATCTTTGCCCTACTGATTCAATAAGTTGGCTTGATGTAATGGTTGTTTTCAGTGATTCATCAAAATAACTTGTTGTTTGAATTCCAAATTTCGAAATAGGTGTATTAATTAAGTCCTTTTTATTTTCAACATACGACAATATTTTGAATTTACTGTAATCATCGTTGTTTCCAACTGATTTATTGTAAACTTCCACATATTCTTTGGGTGTATGAACATTCAATGGTTTTAAAACAACTTGAACAGAAATGCTCTGACCTAAATGTTCATGATCGATTATCTTAATCTTTGTTTCTAAATCAGATTGTTCTTTTGTATCTACAATCCAATTGGAAGGATAGGATATTGAAAAAAATTTATCCGAAAAAACTATATCGGATATTTTTTGCTGGTTGCTTGTCTCTTCAAGACCCTCAGAGTTGTTTGAACGACTTTCCCCAGTAACTGGATTAGGTGCCAAATCATCTGAAGAGCGGTAAAACCATTCAGTTATTGAATTTCGATTTAGAAATAATAAAAAGAGAATCAATACGATCATTGGACCTAGCCAGCCCCAGTTAATTCTTCTACTAATCATTATTCACCTTGCCGATCACCGGGTTTCCGGTCTTTTTCTGCTTCTTTAATAAATCTCCAAAACTGCAACAGTTCCTTTTTACGTTCTTCTGGAGCTTCAAGAAAATCTTTAAAGAAAACATTGTGATAAGGGTTATTTATGAACTCTTCAAATTCAGCGAGATCATTTGGATCAATTTCATGAGGAGTAGATGGATCGTTTGTTCTCCCCAATAAATAGTCTCCCGTCGTTTCTAGAACGTCTGCAAGCATTTTGAGGGAGTCAGGATCCGGTTTTCTGTCATTTGTTTCATAACGCGAAAGTTGCACAACAGTTAATCCTGTTTTAACGGCAAGATCTTTTTGCGTTATATTCCTTTTTTCCCTTAAATGTTTAATTCGTTCCCCTAAACTCTGCATTATGACGTTCTCCTTACAATAAAATATAAACTCATAATACCATTACCAATATGGTAATAAAATCAACTTGCCAAAAAGGTAATAAAATAGTTGACATTACCGATTTGGCAATATATAATCACATTAAGAGTTACCGAAACGGTAATAAACGGAGGTGATGTTCATGAAGAAAGTAAATCTCAAAAAGATTAAGGAACTCCGTAAGAAAGCGGGATTGTCTTTGGAATATATGGGGAAATTATTAGGCTACGAGAGCCCTAATGGTTATTATTATCTGGAGATAGGGCGCGGCAAGTTCACGGCGGAAGCTCTGGCAAAGGTTGCAGATGAATTCAAGGTGCCAATAGAGGAGCTTTTTTTTGTCGAAGGAGTTGCCGAAATGGTAACACAGGGAAATAAGAGTCTTACTACTCGGGATGTGATCTAATGCTCCTCTCTCAATATGTACACCAACGCAGGCAGGAACTGAACCTCAGCCAGAAGCAGATTGCAAAATCAGCGAACATATCTGTTGATACTGTTCAGCGCTTCGAGTCAGAGGGCTCATATAACCCTCATGGGATAACGTTGCTTCGGTTATGTAAGGCGCTTCAGATCAGTTTGGATGATGCGATTGAGATGATTCTTTGAAGGAGGTGATCTAACTTGGAACAATCGTTACAAGAAATCAAGGCAGTGAAGGAAACCCGGGATCCTGAAGAGGCAAACAAACTACTTCAAGAAGGATGGGTTCTAGACTTCCGCGAGCACGAACCAAGCCGTAGTCGTTATGTACTTATTAAATTCTAATGGAGCGAGGTGCTGCTTGTGGAGAATCCTCCAGGAATAACTTATCAAGCTGAATATGAGCCTGATATGGAAAAGATGGTCAAGGCTTTGAGAATTTTACATGAAGCTCCTAACCCAGAAAAAAAGTCAGAGGAAGATGAGCTTCAGGAAGGAGCATAATATGTGCTTTCGCTGGAAACGCGAGTCTTCGCGAGCAGCATGCGTGTCAGCAACGGTGACTCGAGTGATTCTGAAAGATTCGAAATTGGAATTGAAAAGGATAGAAGAAAGCCGCCGGAGCTGTACCGGCTACCAGCGGCAAAGGGGATGACGATAAGGGGAAGGTTTTGCTCACAACTCAATATTACAGCAGCTCCTTGTCCGTCTTCATCCCTTATAACGGACAAAGGAGATGAAATTAGTTATGGCAGTTGGACAATTTGGCCCCGCGCTTGAAGAGGTGCTCAAACGTACAGGGGATACACGGAATAAAGCAGGAGCTGCTGCTCATGTGGATGCTTCACTGATTGGGAAAATTGTTAAGGGTACAAGAAAACCATCCAAAGAGGTGATGGCATCCACAACTGAGTATTACGATGATGGACAGCTTTACATAGCGGCCGCTGGGGAAGTTACCCATGGTGCATTCGTTCCTTGGCTGAACAATGTTGATCTTCACAAGTCAAGCGTTCATTTGAAAACGATTGAGGAAATACATGAGGCAATGGATGCTCTTATGCTAGCCCCAATAACCAAGACAAAGGAGCAGTTAGCGGAGACTGATTTGCAGCAAATCAAGCGCACTATGATGGAATGTGTCGAAGCAATAACAGCATTGACACATTACGTGGCGATTCTCTGTAATGAATACCGCTTTTCTTGGACTGATGTATGGAAAGAACATCGGGCTTATCTTAGATCAAAAAAATATATGAAATGAGGCGAAATAAGTTGGAAATGAAAATGGGGATTGAGGAACAAGTGAGTGTTGTAGCTAGGAACGCCAAACACAATTTGAAACTGATTAAGCGTACTCCAACGATCTGTAATCCAGAAGACCTGGACAAGAATATCAAGTTCCTAGAAATGATGGTCCGTCTTCATAAAACAGATCTGAAAGCACAAAAAAACGCACGGCGTGCAGGCCGGGCGCTCTCGCTGAGAACACGTCTTAAGAGTCTCTTGTCGTCCATTTTAGCCGATGAACGCCGGAAACGCAAGGAGGGGACAGCATAATGGATCGTCATTGGAAAAGCTTATTGTTTCTATTCCAAAATAACTGGAAGCTTAACACTTGCCTGACCACTAAATATATTGATCTGAACAAAAGAATCGTTCACATTCGTAAGCTGCGGGAGGTTTCTAAGCCTTGGTCTGAGTCTGAAAAGTTCATGCTTGACCTGGCTCTCCATCTGTTCAATGAGCGCAACAAGGTAAACCTTTCGGATATGGACCATCTGGATTCCCAGAATTCGAAACTTGTTATACAAGCACTACACATTCGCTTCAATTTATAAAAAGGAGATTGATCATATATGAAAGCCACTGGAATTGTAAGACACGTCGACTCACTGGGACGGATCGTTCTCCCTAAAGAACTGAGATCCACATTGGACATTGCCGAGCACACACCTCTTGAAATTTACTCGGACGGTGACAAGATAGTTCTCAAAAAATATGCTCCTGGATGCATTTTTACAGGACAGGAAGATGATCTGATTTTGTTCAAAGGCAAGTTGATCAGCAGGGCAGTTATTCAAGAGATGGCATCTTCTGCAGGAATTGAATAGAAACAAGACAAGGCCTTGGCCCTGTCTTCCGGCGTCGGACGGTAAACGTAACCTTTCTCCCGTACGGCGTCGGAAGATGCGGCTAACGCATCCCAGAGCACTAGCGCGAGGGTTACATTTTTAGACTTTGTTGACTCCCTCTACAAAAGGAATAAGACCAAAGTCTGGTTCGCCATTAGCCACGCAACCGCCTGCTTCATTCGATAATTCGGTGTGGTGGGTTGATTGGTTGGAAAAATGGCAACTCTCGCGGTGGTGCTCTAACCACTCAAGGTGGTGGCGGAATAGGTAGACGCATAATTCGGGTAAAGGAACGGCTGTGGGGATGAGATAGGTACAAGAGAAGCCGGGTTAACACCTCAACACCTATCCAGCCGATAAACTGCTGAAAATATTAACCCATGTCCTGTTTATACAGTGCCGGCTAACAGCAGCATATTTCTATGCAGGGTGCAAATCCTTGCCCACCTTGAACTATTTTGAAAGGAGGTCAAGCCATGCAAGTAATTCAAAAGTTGACTGTGATCAGCGTTCCGAATCATGTCTACGAAGTTGGAACCGAGATTAATGGTCGGGAAGTTATCGAAATCAAGCAAGTAGGTGACGCTGACTTTTCTGAATTTTGGGTGATTGATGAAAACGAAAAAGTCATCATCAGCATTGAGAACTGCCCAGTAATCGTGGAATGGCAGGAAGTCGCTGAACATGAGCAGGAGGAGGTACTGGCGATTGGGTGAGGTTGCAGAAATGATATTGAATGGACTTCTGTGCGAAGTATGCGGCTGCTATATCGATGATATGGAGGAACCAGGCTATCCCCGCACTTGCGAGGACTGTGAAAACGAAAAATGACCCTTGGCGAAGGGTCATGTCTGGTACTTAATAAATTTTCTTGCCCCCACTATAGCAGATGGGGGCGTATCACACAAGAGGGAGTGATTGGTCATGGGAGCAGCAATGTCACTTGATATTACTGGCGAACGCCTGGAAGCAGCAGTGCAGCCTAAGCGGATGTACACTCCGACGATCTTATCGGTCAGAGCTCAAAGCGGCACAGTGGAGATCCATTTGAACGATGAGCAGCTGGCTGAGATTGAATATACGATCCGGCAGCATCTGGATAGCGTCCGGTACCCGGAAGCACCGCAACAAACTGTGAAGGATGTTGAACTGAAATACACAATCAAGGAGGAGATCGCTTGAAGAAGATCATTCTGGAGCGCTTGACGCTCCGCAATTTTAAAGGTTTCAAGGAGTTCGTTCTCGCCACCAATGGCGGGAACGTTGACGCCTACGGTGACAATGGCACAGGAAAGACAACTGCATTTGATGGCTTCATTTGGCTGCTGTTTGGTAAAGACAGTCTGAATCGTTCTGAATTTGAGATTAAGGAGCTCGATGCTGCGGGCAAGGTGAAGCAGCATAAACTTGACCACGAGGTCGAAGGAGACATTCTTATTAATGGCCGGCGGCGGACCTTTCGCAGAGTGTACTCCGAAAAGTGGACTAAGAAACGTGGATCCGCAATGGATTCCTTCGAGGGGCATACCACAAGCTACTTCGTCGATGGCGTGCCGGTTAAACTATCGGAATATAAGGCAGAGGTAGATTCCATTATCAAAGAGGATCTGTTCAGGCTCCTGACCAGCCCAACCTTTTTCAATGAAGTCCTGAAGGCGGATGAACGCCGCAAAGTCTTAATGGAAGTATGCGGCGGTATTACGGATGCGGAAATAATTCATACGAATAGGGAACTCGAGCGTCTGCTTTCGATCTTGGAGGATAGGACGGTAGAAAAGCATGCTGAAAAAGTTAAAGCACGCCAAAAGGATATCAACGCTGAAATTAAATATATTCCAACTAAAATCAACGAGGCAATGTACAGTAAGCCGGACATTGCTGATTTGGATGAAGAATTGCTGCAGGAAGATATTGATAGCATTCGCTCTCGAGTCCAGGCGAAAGAAGAAGAACTACTCCGGATCCGAAATGGCGGAGAAACAGCTGTAAAGGAGAAGCGAATCCGTGAGATCGAAAGTGAGCTTCTTTCCATTCAAAATAAGCTTCAATCGGAAGTTTTAGACAAAGTGGCTCACCAACGTAATGAGGTAGGGCAGCTGCAGAGAGATTTCGATTCCCTTCGCCGGCAGATTGAGGACAAACGTCATCAGATTCAGCACAACGAGCGCACTATCGAATTCAGAAATCAGGATACTGAGCGTTTGAAAGCCAAATGGTCTGAAGTAAATGGACAGGTTTTTGAACATCATCATGATGAGAATTGTCCGACATGTGGCCAGACTCTCCCCGGAGAGCAAAAGCAGGCTGCGCACGTCAAGGCAGAGGCGGATTTTAACCGAGGGAAAGCTCATCGGCTTGAACAAATCAGTTCTGAGGGCAAGAGAGCAAAAGATGAAGTGCGACATTTAGAACTTGCCAATACCCGGCTATTGGATGAGATTAACAAATTAAGTGACGGATCAGCCATTCTGCAGGTTGACCTTAAAAGTTCTGAATCTGAGCTCGATAACCTGCGTTCAGGCATTCAGGATCCTCGGAGCAATCCGGAATATCAGAACCTGAATGAGGAGAAAGAGCAGGTTGAAAAGGAAATAAACTCTCTACGAGATTCCGCCAAAGAATCTTATGAAATTATCAAAAAAGAGATTGATACTCTTCGATCTGAACTCATGAAACTTGAAGAGGAGAAGGCGAAATTTGCTCATGTCCGTAAAATTGAACAACGCATCAAAGAGCACGAACGCCAGGAAAGAGAGTTGGCCGCGGAATATGAGAGGCTGCAGGAAGAGCTATTCCTTACTGAAGAGTTTAAACGAACAAAAGTCGCTCTTATGGATTCCAAAATCCAGACAAAATTCAAATATGCCCGTTTTCGTTTGTTTGAGGATCAAATCAACGGGGGGCTGAAGGATGTTTGTGAAACGATGTTCGAAGGAGTCCCTTATGATAAAGGACTTAATCGCGCAGCTCAATACAACGTTGGAATAGACATCATTAACGTCTTATCTGACTATTACGGATTCTCTGCACCAATTTTTATTGACAATGCCGAAGCGGTTACTCAACTGATCGACACGGATGCCCAAGTTATTCGCCTGGTGGTTTCTGAGGCAGATAAGAAGCTTCGCGTCGTACCACACAACACCATGCAGGAGGCGATCTAATTGACCGACCAAAATCAGCAGGCAGTGACGAAGAAAGAGCCGACTCAATCGGAACGCTTCATGACCAAGGTAATTGCAGAGTTTGGATCCAGTGTAGGGGAAGTTGCTCTTACGAACTTCCAAAAGCGGCTGGCACAAAACTACTTCATAGCGCTGGATAGCGTGCTGAAGACAACAGAGGAAAAGCGGCTCAAGAAGTCTGAGAAGTACCGTGATCAGTTGCCAGTAACCTGGGCGAACGTGAATATGGACAAGTTGTCCCGAGACGTTGTGGCCTACGCGAGAATTGGATTCGATCCGGCACAGCCAAATCATATCAACCTGGTCCCTTTTAAAAACAACAATACTGGCAAGTACGACATTGGATTTATCGAAGGGTACCGGGGTCTCGAACTTAAGTCTGTCAAATACGGTTTAGATGTTCCTGATCACGTAACGATTGAATTAGTTTACTCCAACGATTATTTCGCGCCTATCAAAAAGGATGCGAATCATCCGCAAGATAGCTACGAATTCGAAATCAAGAACCCTTTTGATCGAGGAATGATCCTTGGAGGATTTTATTATCACTCCTACACGAAGGTCCCAGAAAAGAACAAGCTGGTCATGATGACACTCAAAGAGATTGAGAAGCGGAAGCCTGATCACGCAAGCCCTGAATTTTGGGGCGGCGAGAAAGACAAATGGGAATGGGATCCCAAGGCTAACAAAAATGTAAAGAAAGGCACTGAAAAAGTTGAGGGTTGGTACGACAAGATGTGCTGGAAGACGATATATCGTGCAGCGCATAGCGACATCACCATCGACAGCCAGAAGATTGACGATGATTATCTTCGTCTCAAACAGATGGAGAGCGAATTCGCTGAGGCTGAAGTTGAACGGGAAATTGGTGCCAATGCCAATAAAAACGTCATCGATATCACACCTCCTGGTGAACCTGAGGAATCTGCTTCGGATGCTGAAAGTAGTGTACCCCAGCAGAATTCTGATTCTGGGGAACAGCCAGAAATGAATTTTGAGGACTTTAGCAGTGATGTACCACCTATGGAGTCGGCTGGCAGCAGCCCTGAGACCTGGTGATTGATATTCAATGTTTCGGATCCAGCAGCGCGGGCAATGCCTACCGGATAACGGATGGGCACACGCCCCTTCTGCTGGAAGCCGGACTTCCTTATAAAGTCCTGCAACGGGCCTTGAACTTCCGCATGACGGATATTGCCGGCTGCCTGATCACACATGAGCATCTGGATCACAGCAAGGCTGCAGGAGACGTTATGAAGGCCGGAATCAATGTTTATACCAGCCAGGGCACGGCGACTGCAAGAGGGCTGTCAGGGCATCGTCTGAAGGTGATTAAGGCGATGGAGCAGTTCCAGATTGGTAGTTGGACCATCCTACCATTCGATATACAGCATGACGTTGAGGAGCCGCTGGGCTTCCTTCTCGCGAATACGGCCGGTGACAAGCTTGTCTTTCTGACGGACACATATTATTGCCGGCATCGCTTCCGGGACCTGACCCATATCATGGTGGAGTGCAATTATTCAATGGATATTGTCAGAGAACGAGTAGCAACTGGCCACCTTCACCCAGCACAAATGAAACGGCTACTAAAATCACATTTTGGACTGGAACATGTAAAAAATTTCTTGAAAGCCAATGATACCCGGAAAGTCCAAGAGATTTGGCTGCTTCACCTCTCGGACGGTAATGCCGATGAGGAGCGTTTCAAACGGGAGATCCAGGAGACGACCGGCAAGCTGGTCCGGGTGGCTGGGCGATGATCGATGGCAAACCTTTAATGCGCAGCATGATGGGGGCGCGGATCTGGCGGCTAATGTCATCCGATCCGGATGAATTCAAACGGGAGGCGCGCGAGTATTTTGCTCGGGGTTATCCCGGCTGGACGGTTGTAAAGGTGAAATATCCGATTGTTTTCCTACGGGACGATAGGGGGCGTCAGAATTGATGGATCCAGTTCAAATTGACTTATTCGATGATGAGGCTGCGGTTCAGCCCATCCTAAACGGAATGTATTACGAACGAGCTTCAAATAAATTTGTTTCCTATGTTTGCGGGAGCCGGTACTTTGAGATAACGCCAGGTCGCTGTCTTGGGGACAAGGACTGGAAGGAAAAAACGATGAAGGAGCGTGCAATATGAGTGTAATGACTCAAGAAGAATTAAAACATCGTACTGAACAGATCATGGACTGCCTAAAAGAAAAATGGGAAGAAGCGCGCGATGCCGGAGAAGATCAACTTTTGCACTTCTTCACCGCTGTTTCATATGCATTGGGAAGCTTCGTTCCCTTCTCAGTCGATCCAGAGAGTTATGGTCCTCTGACGATGAAATTGATTGATTCCTTGACCGACGGTATTCAAACAGCAATGCAGGTAACTGGCGTAGAGGCAACAATGATCAAAATCGTAAAAGAATCGCAATGATGTAGGGGATGAGCAAATGCCCAAAGACAGTTACTCTTTTCCGATGTACTCCGGATTACTGGAGCCAGAACACTACAAGAAAATAGGCAGCGCGATATGGCTTTTCCTCTGGTGCATCAGCTCCACTACAAAGGAGCATGAGGAGGAGGGAATTGTCTGGGGCATCGTCCTTGGAAACAAGCCTATGAAGCTGTCAGACATATCTGAAAGATTTGGAGTGAACGACAAAACGGTGAGTCGCTGGTTGGACACCTTAGAAGATCATCACTACATACGAGTGACCAGGGCTCCCAGGGGATTAATCCTTTCAGTCAAGAACTCCAAAAAGTGGACGGACAGAAATGTCCGATCACTAGGAAGTGATAAGACAGAAATGTCCGATCACAACGATAGTGAACAGACAAATATGTCCGATCACGATCCAAATTTACAGAGTGATCGGACAAAAATGTCTGATCTAAAAGATATTATAAAAGATCTTAATGCTACTACTACTGCTAATGACATCGAACCAGATGAACAGCCTGATGAAGATGGCATGATACAAATTTTAAACGCATATTGCAAACTGCATAACAAATTCGATATTCACGTTTCCGCAAACGAACGCGAAGCCATGGGTAAGATGGTCGCCGGAGGTACGCCTAACCCTTTTACCATCCGAACTATGGAGAGCCTTTTTGAGGCAAAGCGAACGCGCGAAGGAGATAAGTTCAGGTTGCCTAAGAGCTTCTTGTACTACGTGGAGGGGATCGAGGAGGCTTGGCAAAACTATCAGGCTTCTTCAGCTAAACCGGGAGATAATTCACAGACAGCTGGACCAGTAAAGCCCACTGAGCCCAAACGAATGACCAAGCAGCAGCGCGAACTTGACGAGTTGCGGAGACGAGCAAAGGAGGCACGTCAGCATGGATAGAGCGGAGATTATTGAGCTGCTCATAATCATCAAAGAGAATTATCCGAATTTTGACACCAGCGAAGAAAATATCAATCGCCATTCCAAGTACTTGCATGACTTTCCGTTTGAACGGGCCGTGCAGAACTTGGACGAGCACATCCGGACGAGTAAATTTCCACCGAATATCGCGGAGATTCGTGGGAGTATCGGCGAGCAGATGGAGCGGAGCCGGATGAAAACAGCAACAGAAGAATACTTTGCAGAGCGAGAGGAAGCTCGAAAGCATGCTTGCCCGCCGCCGCCCGGCTGGAAGGAGGCCCTCTATGCAAAACTTGGCCGCTGCTGATTTTTCGTTACCCATGCCGAATTCGTTGGCATCTGAATGTGCAGTTCTCGGATCGATACTGATCGAGCCGGAGGTATATGAGCAGGCGGAGGCGTTAACTCCGGAAGCTTTTTACCACGAACCACACAAATCCATTTTCCGAAGAATGCAGGATCTCGCTGATGATGGGCAGCCAATCGACCTAGTAACTTTGACGACTCGACTGCAAGATCGGGGCGAGCTAGAAAGTATTGGCGGTGTGACTTATCTTTCCAAACTGGCACATTCAGTGCCTAAAACGAAAAACATCGAGTCTTATGTCGCTGAAGTGCATTCCAAATTTGTAACCCGGGAGTTTATCCAGTCCAGCTATGCTGGCATTCAAGCTGCAGCTGCAGGCGAGAACATACAGAACCTTGTAACATCAGCACAACAAGTTGCAACCACGCTTTCGGATCGTACAGCGCCCAAAAAGGACTTCAAGCGGATCAATGATGTGCTGGTTGAGGTCATCGAGACGACAGAAAACAAATCTGAGGTCTTCAAAACCGGGAAGGTATCGGGTATTCCAACGGGATACAAAGACCTGGACAGCATTTTCGGCGGGCTCCAGAACAGCGACCTGATCATTGTGGCTGCAAGGCCGTCGGTCGGGAAGACGGCATTCGCCCTTAATATTGCCCAGAACGTTGCAGTTAGCATTTCAGAACCGGTTGCCGTATTTAGTTTGGAGATGTCGGCGGCGCAGCTCGTAACGCGGATGGTAAGTGCTGAGGGAAACCTTGAAGCAAGCAAACTTCGGATGGGCGACATGGGTACCGAAGATTGGACCAAGATGGCCGATGCTGCTGGAATTCTTGGCGAGACGAATATACAAATTGACGACTCCCCGGGAATCACAGTCCATGACATCAGAGCTAAGTGCCGGCGTCTGAAACAGCAAGAAGGCCTGGGGCTGATTGTGATCGATTATCTTCAACTGATTGCCGGCTCCAGCAAACGAGGATCAGAGAACCGGCAGCAGGAAGTATCCGAGATTTCAAGGACGCTGAAAACACTGGCTCGTGAACTGGATGTTCCGGTGATCGCTCTTTCTCAGCTCAGCAGAGGTGTGGAGCAGCGTCAGGACAAGCGTCCGATGATGTCTGATCTGCGGGAATCAGGATCGATCGAGCAGGACGCGGATATTGTAGCCTTTCTCTATAGGGACGACTACTACGATCAAGAGACGGATAAGAAGAATATCATCGAAATCATCATTGCGAAGCAGCGGAACGGCCCAGTGGGTACCGTCGAGTTGGTGTTCTTGAAGCAGTTCAACAAATTCGTGAATTATGAACGAAACCGTGGTGAACAAGGTCCACAGCCACCATCGGGGCCAAAGAAGGTCACGAGTATAAAACAGCGCCGCTGGGCGTGAGGAGAGTAACGGGATGAAAGAGACTTTTTACGGTTATTGTTTTCCGATTCCTGGCGAGTGGCATACACCAGAAGCCACACTGCAGGATACGGAAGAAGTTTATCGATATACACAACTGCATGGGAAAACCGGAATGTTTCGAGAGGTTCGGGTAACCGATAGTGAAGATTTCATGGTGGTTCAAATGATTGATGGGCAATACGTATTTCCTGAAGAATGGAAGAAATTTAATGGGGAGGTTAAGCCTGATGAAACAGCTGAAGAATCCAACGAAAAAACAGAAGATAGAAATTCGCCGGCAGAAGTTAAAGCCTGAAAGTTGGCTTGTTGAACGCGACACTGGTCAGTTGTTGGTCGTTGTCAGCAGAGAGAAAGGACAGGTTCGCCGGCTCCGGTGGGGAGCATGAGTGGCCTATGGAGCAAGTGGAGCGTGTATGAATACATGCGGCACACCTATATGAGAGTAGGCAGCTCGCCTGATCTGCTTGAGGTAATGGATAATTTTCCGGAACTTCATCTCGCTGAGATTAAAGAAGGTATGGATGAATTTGAACTTACCATCTCGATTGGAGGCGGACAGCGTGCGCAGTAATAACCTGGTTGATCCACTCTTTCAAGATGTTCCCTGGGACATCGTTTACAACGAAGATGGCCAGCAGATCGGAGAGGTGTATGTACTTCTCGGCAAAGCAAAGAAGGAGGCGACACCATATGATCCAGTTCACGGTATACGGCGAACCGGTCGCACAAGGAAGACCAAGAGCATCAACAGCTACCGGATTCGTTAAGCTCTATGACCCTGCTAAATCCCGTGATTATAAAGATTATGTTCGGCTGGCTGCTAGTGAATATGCGCCGCCAGCACTACTTGAGGGCCCGGTCGGGATGATGCTCACCATTTACCGATCGATGCCTAAGAGCTTCAGTAAGAAGAAAGTAGTTTTGGCCGAATCTGGGGAGCTTCGGCCAACTTCAAAACCGGACGTAGACAACTATCTCAAGGGTGTGAAGGATGCCCTAAAAGGAGTCATCTGGAAGGATGATAGTCAAGTTGTTGAGGTGTTTGCACAGAAGAGATACAGCGTCCGTCCTCGCATTGAAGTGAAGATTAAGGACTTATCATAAAAAAATCGAAGGGAAAGTGATTAACATGGGGAAAGATTTTGCTAAATTCATGGCTACTACGGATAAGAAGATTGTTTTTGGTGATAAGGATGTTGAGCTCAAGCTAACTATTCCACATAAGGTTGCCCAGGCAAACCTTCAATTTCTGACCAGCAGTTTGAACAAGGAGATCCATGTTATTCTCGGTGATCCACAGGTAGCTTTCGATTTTGACGATGAGGGAGAGGATATGTACAAGCCTTACATCGGCGGTCGTCAAGTTACGGCTGATGCTTCTGGTGTTGTGACATCGATTCAGCAGTCGGAAGAAAGCAAAGACGAGAACCAGGTGGAGTTATTTGACTCTGCAGGGGAATCAGAGGAAGACGGAGATCAAAAAGATCAACAGTGCGAGAACCGAGAAGGGGAGCCACCTGCAGAAGATGAGCTGAATGATTATGAAAAGGAAATTATGGGTGAAAGCGAAGCTGGGGCTGAATCGGATCTTCCGGAATGGATGAGAGAATCCAACGACCAGAAGGAAGACTCTGGTTCCGGAGAAATGAATTTTGAGACTGAGAAAGAAACGGATCAATCCGAAAAAAAAGAGAGTACTGAAAACAATGGCGAACCTGATGCCGGTGCCCAACATGATCCCGATATCGAAAAATCAGTGATCGAGCAATACATCCTTGAGAATCGCCCATCGTTCCCGGACTTGCCTCTCGACTTCCCAGATCTCTACGAAAAGAGACGGAATCAAGGACTTACATGGGGAAACATTGCTCGTGAAATCGGAATGACCACGGGGCAGCTGAATGCCAAACTGAACAAATATAGAGAAGCTGTCAAAAAGCAAATGATTGATGGGGGAGCGGCGTAAGCCGCCCTTCCTTTCATTAAAGGAGAGATGAACATGAATGAACAACAACGTCGACGCGCCTTTCAAAAAGTGAAAACTTATTCTAATGATAAATTTTGGAGCTGGATGAACTTCATCCATTCTCGTGCTTATGCCAAGGCAGAACAACATTACCAAGAGGCAATGGATATTGTGCTGCAGCCTAAACAAAAGGCCGCGGTAATGGCTAAGGCAAAAGAGATTCGGGAGCAATGGGATGGCATGACCACTATAACAATTGATGATACAGAAGGGGCTGAACTTCAGTCGGTGGGGGTGTAAGTATGGGCAGAGCGCCTAATTGGACACGAGAAGAAGCTGATTACCTTCAGGACAAATGGGGAGTAATCAGCATTCGGGCTATAGCTAATCATCTTGAAAAAAGTGTAAATGCTGTGAAGCTAAAAGCTCAGAGACTGGGTCTCGGGGATCCACGAATGAATTTTGAAGGGATTACGATATGTCAGCTAGGGAAAGCGATAGGGCGCGAATACAGCACTTTGAAAACGTGGATGCAGAGGTATGGCATGCCAGTAAAGAAAAAAATATTCGCTCAAGAATCGCGGGTCCTCATCATCTCTTATTCAGACTTTTGGAAGTGGGCAGAGCAATACAAGGAGCTTATGAATTTTGCCAAGATGGAACCCAATATCTTGGGTGCTGAACCTGAATGGGTGAAGGTAAAGCGAAAAGCTGACCAATTAAAGTCACAGAAGACAGAGCAGGCTATTCCTTGGACTCCAGAAGAAGACCAGCGTCTGGTTCAGGTCCTTCAAACCAAAGATATGACCTATCCAGATGTTGCTCGGTTGTTTGATCGTTCGGAATCAGCAGTCAGAAGACGGCTTCGTGATCTTGGGGTAAAGCTCCGACCAGCTAGGTTAGAAAATCACATAAAGTATACACCTGCAGAAGTGGAAAGGCTCCTGCAAATGGCAGAGCAGGGTCACAGCTACGAAACGATTGGTAGAGAATTAGGAAAAAGTGCTCTTGGGAT
The DNA here is from genome assembly GCF_004916975.1 of Paenibacillus dokdonensis. Taxonomy (GTDB): domain Bacteria; phylum Bacillota; class Bacilli; order Paenibacillales; family Paenibacillaceae; genus Paenibacillus_AQ; species Paenibacillus_AQ dokdonensis. Next base: position 1,295,725 of record NZ_STGQ01000001.1, read on the forward strand.
CCGAGGGAAGTTGGAACGGATGGGCTTTGATTTTAAGCGACGGAAGTTGCGTGTTACAGTTCAATAAATCACAGCTTGTTAAAGGAGAGTCAACCTCATGAGTAACAAACCATTAACACGACGTCAGGCTGAAGCTTTGGCATTTATAAAATCTTTTATTACTAAAAACGGCTATCCCCCAACTATCCGGGAACTAGCGGATCACATGAATTATCAATCAACGTCAACAGCGTTCAATGTACTTGAGCTATTGGTTCGAAAGCGATATATCAAGAAAAATGGTACCGGTCCGCGAATGATTCAGCTTGTTTCTAATAATGAGGATTCAAATCAAGAACAAATCGAAGAAATTGAACGTTTAAGAGCTGATAATCAATATCTGAATGATCTTGCATTAAGTTGCACAGCTGATAATGAGAGACTTCGAAGAGAAGTTAGCCAGCTGAAGGGAGCACTATCATTCGTGATGCCGTATGTATCCGAGAATATGCGGATCCCTGATGAAATCAGCAGAGCGATTGATTCCGTATTTAAGGATGATGTACACGATGAACACAAAGACGATATTTAATAAAAGAACCCCCTATACCTTGACCGGGCGGGGGTTCTAGCGTGGAAAACATTTCCTTCATCTCGATATTAACATACAAAGGGGAATGAGGGGAATGGCGATGGCATGGAGACAAGGGGAACTCTTTCCAGAAGCAAATACTACGGAGATCCAGCGGACAAAATTCCTGCTCGGTAAATATACAAAGATGATTGCTTTGATGCAGGATTTTGAGCGGTTCGAAAAGGATCTAAAGCAAGTCGCCATTGATGGAGAAGCAGCTCGCCGGATTGACCAGGAAGATCTACATGCTGATAAAACGGCCAACGCGACGATTCTGATCGAAAAGCAGCGCTGGGTGTATCAACAGTACCAGTTTTATACTCAGCAGCTGCAGCGAGCTTGGGCGCTTATCCAGGACGGAGATGAGAAAAGGGCTATCGATTACAGGTACGTTCAAGGATATTCATACAATGAGACGCTGCTGTTTTTCAGGCGTGGATTATCAGATAGTACCATACGTCGTAAAATCCTTGAGGGAACTGAAAGCATGGCCAATACGCTGAAACTGATGGGATTCTTCGAACAGGATAATGCAGAGTTCTGACACAGTAGACATATAATGCGATATTGCTGCAGCGACATTGAGGGAAGACGCAGTAACGAAGCTACTTCTGATCCTCATGATGGAACTTTTGAACAAACTGTGAGTCGTGGGTCACTATTATTGTCATCGTCTCTTTACCGTATTGAGAATTATTTATGCCAGCAAATGTCTTGACCTGGACTGTGACGTTAAATGATAAACGCCCTTTATGTAAACGTTCAATCATTAAAATTTTTGGCTCCGTATATAGTATGGGTTTACCGTAATAACCAGTAAGTGCATTCTGTATCGCTGGATTAAGTGAAGTCAGAAGTGCTTCGGAATAATTATTTTCTTCGCTCGGCTTGGCTGATGTGGTTGTTGTAAACAAAAATAATCCCATGAAAATTATAGCTAAGGCTTTTCTAATCATAACTAGACCTCCATTTTCTTATTATTGTGTTCCCTAAAACTAAATTTTATCAGTCAAGAGAGGAAGTCGGACCAAGGAAGTAATGCGCATTCCGAACGGAATGCGAAGGAGGCAACGGAATGACAATTTGGAAGTGCATTGTATGCGGTGTTGATGTAACTGACTATGAACCGGAATACTGCTGCTTTGGAAATACTTACGGCACGGAGTACCCTTGTGGATGTATGGGACTACCAATTGAACCTCCGTTATGTTCATCAGAATGTGCGATAAAGGTGTTTGGGTTTGGGGATAAGGAGGCTGAAGCATGATTAGATGGATAAAGCGATTGTTCTGCAAGCACGACTATCAACTCCTCAAGAAGGTAAGCAAGTTTCAGAATTTGCGCGGAGATCGGATATACATCATTTGTACCAAGTGCGGACACGAGCAAGGATCATACTTCAGTGAACATTTTTAGGGAGGATATCAACCTTCCAGGGGACGTTTAGAAGGTGCAAGAAAATATGACCCTAAAGTGAACGTTGTCTGAATGTAATCTGACCCAAAGATGAACACCACATGACAGTTTTCCCGTGATAGTATGGAAACATAGAAAAAGGCGAGAATGACACGCACGGCTGCATGAATGCGGCATATAACCGGGGCGTAACTCTTCTCGTCTTTTTTAGTTAAAAAAAGTTGAAAAGACTTCACACCCTGATATATGGTAAACATGTAAATAGAGGGGGAAGATATATGGACATAACAATGGAATACCGCTTCTCTGATTCGTATTTATTAGTCTTTCTTCAGCAAATTTATGCACCTAAGGATACGAAGGGGCGTATACATGCGTTTAAATTGTTAGGTAGACCCTATAAAGATATGACCGAATTTATAATAAATAGCTCTATTTATGAATGTGAGAGTGTCAATCATTTTTTAAACTTTGATCCCTCCAAAAATATGATGCTTCATGGTGTAGGGATCGCTTATCCCGAGAATGGACTCGTAAAAATGTTGGAAATAGCAAATCAACATCAAAGTCAATTGTGAAGCGTTAGTTGCTTGTGATGATTGAAGGTGTGAAGCAGGGGAATCCTTCCTGATGTCGAATTGTGGTAAAAGGGGGGAGGTGAGAGGATGAGCATTGAACACGATACGGAAGAAAATATTCCAGTTGTATCTCCTTTGGATAAGGATTTCACCTTAGGTAATTTGTCCAGAATGGCGAATGCAGGTCTTATTATTGGAATCACATTAACCGTGGGTGGAAACATTGTATCGGGAAATATGATTTCAGGGAAAGAGTACATGGAATCTATAGCTGATACACTTGAGAATATTAACGAACAAGGCGATACATTAGCAACTCTTTACCGCAGTTACTCATCAAACATTTATGACGGATCAGATGAATCAGAGCGTGTTGAGTTCGTGCATTTAAAAGATGCGATAATATTTCAAGGAACGGTAAGACACCAAGTTGGATTATGGCGTGGTAGAATTAATGCAGTTGATGGGTATTCATTCGGTTGCATGGGATAATAAAGGTCACCTTAGGGTGGCTTTTTCTTTTGCTTGCAAGACCGAATTAAAAGGCTGCTTCAGCTATTTTCCCTCTGTATTCACTAATGTAGGGATTGGGAAAGAAACAGGCAGGAGGGGGCAGCAGAATAGCCGTGTGGCCTGGTTTACATACACGTATAAAGGAAACCAACTCAACTCAATTTGTGCTTTAGCTATGGATAAATCATCCCTATCGAAAGCTAAGAAAAAGCATATCTATATATTACTCCACTCTTGGCTAGACCCCCTTTAAGGCTACGCTCCTTTGAGCCGTGACTGCAGCGGCTAAAGAGTGGATCGCAGAGGTTGCCGCTGCCTTAGTAAAGCGGTATTAGTTTATAATCAGCCCATAATCAGCCCGTAATTGAATAATTCGGGGTCCGTTTTCTAATATGTTCATTTATCCTGAATTGATTGTCCATACGAAATATACGAGAAGAGAATAAATATATATAAAGGAGGGATAAAAAATGCCAAACGTTTTAATTGATAGTCAGATTTCTCAGAATGCTTCCACGGCCGGATCTGTAGCTATACCTGCGAGTACTACACCTGCGTTGTTCGGGAGCTTAGGATTGAATACAGCTGCGGCGGGTGAAAACCTCTCAGTTCACTTCTCGGCAACAGTCACGCTCAGTGCTCTTGTAACAGTTCTTACTCCTGTGACTCTAACCATTAACAGGGTGGTAGACGGTGTTTCAACGGAAATTTATTCAGCGACAGAAACTCTTCCAGTCGGAACATTGATCTTGACTACAGAAGTTCTCACAGCCTCAGGCATTGATTTATTAACAACCAATCCTGGTTTTGTTGTTTATCAAGCTTTCGTTAGTATTCCAGCAGGATTAGACGTTGCCCCTACTCGCGTTGGTCCCGAAAGTTTTCAGGCTGTTGCATACTCAGATTAAAGAATGAGAAACTAACTCAGATCATTTTGCACAGGAATACAATAAGGAGAGTCGCCAATAGGCGGCTTTTTTTGTGCACGTATAAGGAACCTAACTTAAATAGGAAAAGGTGAGATCATGGATATCAGAGTCATACCGATAGACAAAATCAACGCAGCTGCTTACAACCCACGCATCGACCTTCAGCCAGGCGATCCGGAATATGAGAAGCTATGCCGCAGCATCGAATCATTTGGTTACGTGGAGCCAATTGTATGGAATGAGCGCACCGGCAACATGGTTGGTGGCCATCAACGGTATAAGATCATGGTCCACGAACTGGGGCATACCGAATTAGCCGTCAGCGTCGTCGACCTGGACGATCAGCAAGAAAAGCTGCTTAATATCGCTCTGAATAAGGTATCAGGCCGCTGGGATGAAGAAGCTCTGGCCCGGCTGCTGGATGACCTGCAGGTGAGTGGAAGTGATCTATCTCTTTCCGGATTTGACCGGGATGAAATTGAGGAGCTGATCAGCAGCTTGCCAGATTCACCGGACATAGAGGATCCAGTTGTTGAGGATGAATTCGATGTTCAACGGGCTCTCGATGATATCAAAGAGCCGGAAACTCGCCGCGGAGACGTTTGGCAATTGGGTCCTCATCGCCTGGTTTGCGGTGACGCGACGGATCCGGAAGACGTTGCACTTCTGATGGAGGGGACGAAGGCGGCGCTGATCGTCACGGATCCACCTTACAACGTTGCTGTAGAGAGCGATTCGGAGCGTCTGGCCGCAGATGGCCGCGGTTCTATATTGAACGATGACATGCCTGCAGAGGAATTTGCGAGCTTTTTGCATGCTGTATTTCAAAGATACGGCGGCATTATGGATCCGAGTGCAGCAATCTACGTATTTCATCCTTCGTCATATCAGCGCGAGTTCGAGGATGCAATGAACGCGGCCGGTATAGTCGTCCGTAGCCAGTGCGTTTGGGTGAAGAACGCGGCTTCGTTTGGATGGTCACAGTACCGTTGGCAGCATGAGCCTGTGTTCTATGGCCACATAAAAGGCAAGGCCCCGGCTTGGTGTGGCGATCGCCGACAGTCGACCATATGGCGTGCAGGGTTGCCGGGGGAAGAACCGGAACCATCGACTGTGTGGGAAGTGTCACGCGGGGATGTCACCAAGTACGTTCATCCTACCCAGAAGCCATTGGAACTACTGGCCATTCCGATAGGGAACAGCAGCCAAAAAGGAAACCTGGTCGTCGATCTCTTTGGGGGATCCGGCAGTACACTGATGACGTGTGACCAGATGGGACGTGTTTGTCGGACATTGGAGCTTGATCCGAAGTTCTGTGACGTCATTAAACGGCGGTACCAGGGAGCAACCTGCATTGAGCCTGTACTTATTCATCGTTTCGTTCCTACGACATAATTAAAAGGAGGACGCAGGAACGTCCTCCCATTCATCCAGGGCATCCCCCGGCTGAGATAGCGGCCCGCCACGCGTGGCATTTTGCAGACATCCGCTATCTCGCATTCCATCATAACGGAAAGCTGAGGGGAACACAATGGGAACAGAACATGAAAAAGACATCTTGCTTCAACATGAGATCGCGGTGATGGAAGGTATCCTCGAATCCAAGGCTCAGTACCGCAAGATCATTAAAGCTGGGATAGCTCAGTGGGTAAAGGACTTTCAAGCTGGGAATATCGAAATCAAAACCGTAGACGACCTGAAGAAACTCATTGAAATAGATATTGAACTTCAGAAAGATGAATTGTAATAAAAACTAAAACTTGTTACTACTTTATTTGGCATCTGTACCACCTTGGGGAGAAGGCTCCCCTTGGTGTGGACAGTCTTAATCTTTTGGACTGATCCACATGATAACGATCTTCGCTCCCATCGCCTTCAGGGAAAGGTAAAAGATTCTCATGTGGTTTCTCCTTATTAAGTTTTAGTTACAGTTTAATCTTATTAACCAGCATATCAATTTATTCTAGGCCTGGGGGTGGTGGTGATGTAATGGCCAGAGAGCGTAGTCCCGACCGGGACAAGGCAAAACAAATGTGGCTGGAGAGCGGCGGGACGATGAAGCTTAAGGACATCGCCGCCGCTTTATTAATTGGTGAGACACAGGTCAGGAAGTGGAAGTCCCAGGACAAGTGGGCGGGAGATTTGAATAGTAACGTTACCAATGAATCTAAAGGTAACGTTACTAAACGCGGCGCACCTAAAGGGAACAAAAATTCTGTGGGTAACCGGGGCGGCGCGAAGCCCGGAAACCAGAATGCCGCTGGCAATCGAGGCGGCTCTGGCGGACCGCCTGGCAATAAGAAGGCCGTCACCACTGGCGAATATGAATCAATTTGGATGGATGCGCTTGAGGAGGACGAGCAAGCGCTGATCGATCAGGTCGATACGGATCCGGTACAACAGGCTGACGAGGCGATCAAGCTCCTTACCATCCGGGAACGTCGTATGCTTCAGCGTATCGGTAAGCTGATGAGTGGTCTTAGTGAGAAGCAGCGCCGTGTTTTGAACGAGCTTAAAGCAATCAAAGATGTTATGACCATCCACGATGAGAAAACAGGTATTACCAAGACTGTACCGATTACTAGGACCGAGATGGTTGAGTCTCAGATCGAGGAGACGGAGTTCCGGGCAATTGACGATATTGTGAAGCTGGAGGAAGCTCTAACCCGTGTCCAGGACAAAAAGCTGAAGGCGATCGAGCTCATGAACAAACTGATCGCAGTCGATGAGGAAAAGCAGATTCGAACTGCTCTATTACAAATTGAGCTACAGAAACAGCAAGGGGCGAGCGGAGCGACTGCGAGCTGGACGGATGCGATCCTCCAGGTTGCAGAACGCCGCCGATTGAAGGTGATGGACAATGAGCAGTAAACCCTACGCAGTTGTGTCTACATTGTCTGCCCTCATTGATTTATATTGGGACGATCCTGTCTCTTTTGCTGAGGATATGCTTGGCTTTGACCCTGACGATTGGCAGCGGGTGGCGATGGCCGACGTGGCCGCGCATCCGCGTGTTTCTATTCGCTCCGGCCAAGGGGTAGGTAAGACGGGGCTAGAGGCATCATTGGTCATCTGGTTTCTTTGCTGCCGACCCAATCCGCGTATTGTTTGTACGGCGCCTACGCGGCAGCAGCTGCATGATGTCCTATGGGCTGAGGTTGCGAAGTGGCTGGAACGTTCTATGGTCAAAAACTTGCTGAAATGGACCAAAACCAAGGTTTATATGATCGGGCATGAGAAACGCTGGTTTGCGACGGCACGCACAGCGACCAAACCGGAAAACATGCAGGGGTTCCATGAAGACCACATGTTATTCATCGTTGACGAAGCATCAGGTGTCAAGGATGACATTATGGAGGCTATCATTGGTACTCTTTCCGGCGAAGATAATAAACTTCTAATGTGCGGAAACCCAACTCGGACAAGTGGCGTCTTTTATGACTCTCACCATAAAGACAGGGGTGATTATCGATCCCATCGGGTATCGAGCAGGGACAGCAGCAGGACGAATAAGAAGAACATCGAAATGATGGAGCGGAAATACGGTAAGGATAGTGATGTCGTCAGAGTCCGGGTAGATGGTGAGTTCCCTCGGGCAGAGCCGGACACGTTTATCCCCTTGGAACTGGCCGAAGCGGCAGCGGCACGAGAAGTATATGTCCGGATCCTGGATGAGGACACTGGCCAATGGAGCCAGCCGGTTCCTGATACAGCAGAAATTGAAATTGGCGTTGACGTTGCTCGATTTGGGGATGACGAGACCGTCATTGTGCCGCGCATTGGTCTTCTCGTGCCGTTTTTACGGACCTATACCAAGCAAGACACAATGGTTACGGCCGGCTGGGCCATCAACACGGCAAAGGAACTCATGCGGGAATATGGCCGCCCACGTTGCACGATCAAGATTGACGACGACGGAGTAGGCGGGGGTGTAACCGACCGAATCCGGGAAGTTGTTCGTGAAGAGGGCCTTTACATCGATGTTGTCGATTGCCACAACGGCGGGAAAGCAGATGATGCAGAGCATTATGACAACTGGGGTACCGAGGCATGGGCACATGTACGTGATCTGCTTCAGGCTGGAGACATCCAAATCCCCAACGATGAGGATTTGATCGGCCAACTTTCGACCCGGAAGTACACCGTAACAAGTAAAGGGCGTATCATTTTGGAATCGAAAAAGGAAATGAAAAAGCGGGGTCTCCGATCACCTGACCGGGCGGACGCGCTTGTTTTGGCATTCGCAAAAACCGGAATGGAAATTGATCCGGCTGCGGCTGGTTTATTGAGAGGAGGGAAGTTATATGGCTAAACTTTGGGGCAAGATCGGTGGAGAAATGTCAAGGTTGCGTGGTGGCATTGTGAATCTGATGAACGGGCTAGGGTGGAGTTTAACGGGCGGCACGATCGGCGGGACGTACAAGCTCGATACGACCCGAGTGGATTATGGATTTGCTCGGCAACTCTATGAAAACACTGCAGAGGACTATAAGCTGGGCGCTGGTTTCGCAAAGAAGATCGTTAACGCCACCGTAGGATTTATGGGCTTGCCAGAAGTGAAAAGCACTGACGAAGAAGCTGCGAAGAGGCTGCAGGAATTCTTTGAACAGACCAAGAGCAAACGGCAGCGAACGCAGCTTAAAACTATCAACGAAGGTGACTGCTTTGTCTGGCTCACGCGGGAAGATGACAATTCGAAGCTGTACCCCGAAACAAGGAAGCGAATCGTATACAACATTATCCCTCCCGAGCAGATTAAGGGGATTAACCGAGATCCGCTGACGGGTGAGACTATTGAATACATCCTGGAATCAACCAGTGAATGGACAGATGAATCCGGGGCAAAACGGCAGGCCGTCATCAAACAGCGGGTCAGTGCTGAGCGCAGGCTAATCGAAATAGAAGGCGATAATCCGCCGGGCCTTGAGGCGGGAGAAATAACAAATCAATGGGGCTTCATCCCGATTGTTCATTTCAAGAATGAAGCTGATGAAAGCATGGCCTTTGGCAAGTCAGAGCTTGAATCCGTGGAGCCGTTCTTCAAGGTTTATCACGATGTATTCCTTCATGCGGTCCAGGGCTCCAAAATGCACAGTACACCACGGCTGAAGCTGAAGCTCAAGGACGTTGCTGGTTTCCTCCGGAATAACTTCGGGGTGAGTGATCCTGCTGAATTCGCCAAAAAGGGCGGGAGTATAAACCTTAATGGGCACGAGATGTTGATCGTTACAGCTGACGAGGATGCTTCGTTTATTGAGGCGAAGTCATCCACTGGTGACGCTACATCTTTGCTGGAATTCGTCTTTTATTGCATCGTCAGTGCTTCGGAAACTCCGGAATTTGTATTTGGGGTTCATACGCCGTCTTCCCTGGCCAGCACGCAGGAACAGATGCCTGTCTTCATTCAGAAGATCGAGCGAAAGCGCCTGGCCTTTGCTGACAACTGGCAGCTAATGTGTCGGATGGTCCTAGCCATGATTTCACAAGCTGAGAACATCGTTTTCAACAGCTATGAAACTGATCTAATTTGGGAGACCATTGATCCGCGAGACTCGAAGGACGTGGCCACGGAAATCAAAACCATCGTGGAAGCGTTGGATAAGGCGCTTGCCGGCAGATTCATCAGCTTGGAGGCTGCAGTCGACTTTCTCAGCGCTTGGATCGATACGATGCAAGAATATGAATCAGACGATGAAGATGTGGCCGGAGAGAAGCAGCGGATTGTTGACACGGCCACTTTCCTGGCCCGCCTGGAAGATGGCGAAGGCTTAGAACAGGAAAACAAGGAAATGGCGGAGGTGTAGTTTATGGGGAAGCTGCCTTCGGCACAGGAGCTGCTTGAACAACTCAAGCTAATTGCTGGTCCGTTTGCCGAGTATGCGCTCCGCGGTCGTAAGAAATACGTCGACCTCCGGTTGCGGCAGGATCAAGCAGTCCGAAGTATCTATATCCGATCTGCAGACAAGATCGCCAAAGAGATCCGCAGGCTGAAACGCACTGGTGCAGGTAGCGAAATGAACATGAGGTACCTGGCATCACTCCGGGACTCACTGAAGCACAATGGTATTGGTGAATCGCTTCAGGAACTGCTGACAAAGGATATTGTCAAAGCGGTTGATGCCGGATCCACCTACAGTCTGGAAGTGACCATGTCACAGATCAGCAAGACCAAGCTTGTAAAGCAGCCGTTACAGAGGGCATTTTTTCGTGTGAATGAACGGGCCGTTGAAGCCATTTGGGCTAGGACTCAGCATGGATTGCACTTATCTGACCGAATCTGGAAACATGATCAAAAGTATCGTATGGCTATGAGTGAGATCATTCAAGATGGTGTGGCCACTGGTGCGGATCCTGTTGAGACAGCCCGGCAGCTTGAAAAATACATTCGCCGGGGTAGAAAAACGTTGGCCGTTGATTACCCCGAAATGATGGACCGTATGGGCAATCGAATTCCGCAGGATATTTCCTATGAGGCGCTCCGGCTTGTCCGAACAGAGACGGCAGCAGCATTCGGGGAAGGAACGATCGCCGCGGCTTCCGTGTCGCCATCCTATACCGGCATGAAGTGGGTTATATCCGGCTCTCACCCTATCCCGGACATATGTGATGATTTGGCGAATGCTGATCACGGACTAGGAAAAGGAGTCTGGCCACCGGGACAGGAACCACCTATGCCGGCGCATCCGAATTGTCTCTGCGTACTGATTTCAGTGCATGAGGATACAGATGACTTTATGAAGCGGTTGAACGAGTGGACGAAGGATCCGAAGTCACATCCTGATTTGGAAGACTGGTATAAGAACGTATATTCCGAGGTGGCATAGATTTCCTCCTTCGAAACCGCTATGATAGGTTCATAGATTGGTAGAAGGAGGAATGAACGTGGACGGAGGAATAGAGTTTGAGTTCCCGTTGATCCCAACGGAGGAAGAGCTGCGCCAGATGAGCAAGGAAGTCACGAAGGACAAGTTGCAGGTCATTGATGGGGGAAAAAATTTAATAGACAGCGAGGAAGGCGCCGAATAAGGCGTCTTTTCTTTTGTCTGAAAGGAAGGAATGAAATGGATGAAAACCGCTGGAATGAAGCGATAGATAATGCCAGATTTATGTTTGATGAGTATAAAAAAATACCTGCAGGTATTTTTGGAGCTATTCATATAGCTGGTGCGATTGAAAGATATGATCGTGGCGAGAGGACTCTGGAATTGCTCGAAGATTTAGAAAGTATTGAATAGCTTGGGGGTGTTCGCTTGAACAACGAAATGAAAGAAGTGATCTTCGACAACAAGCAGCTTCAGGAAAAGTGCGCTGAGTGGCAGCGGATTTTACGCCTGCAGGACTGGATTGTGGATATCGGTATTTCTCGCAGTCGAGATATGAATTTGGATAACGCCCAGGCCGAGATTGTACCTTGTCTGCCTAAGAGAATGGCAACGGTTCGAATTCTAGATTCTGTTGATTATCCACCGGACTGTGCAGAACCACAGGATATGGAGCTTTCATTGGTTCATGAACTTCTGCATATTCACTTGTTCCCTTTGTTTGCAGATCGTGAGGATGAAATGCGTTTGATCGCAGAGGAACAAGCGATCGAGGCTATCAGCCGAGGCCTGATCTATTTATACCGGAAGGGGGGTGAACAGAATGCAGATAGCAATGATTTGCGGGGAGATGGCGGAGCAGAAGAATAAGCTTTTCAGTTTGTTTGGCGGGATTGCAGGAGAAATGAGCATTGAAGATATCCCTCCGGCGCCGGGCGTCAATGTCGATCTGATCAAACAAGGCGACAACGATCCTTTGGAAGTGGTCGTGGAGGTCCCGGTTGGAAAGTCGAAGCGGGGCTGGAACTATACGCATAAAGCCTTGAACGATATCGTCGAAGCCGTCAACACGCGCACGCTTGCAGGGTTTAAGGGCCACCAGAAGCCCGAGGATGTATCAAATCAGTTTATCGACCCGGCGACGCATTGGATCGGGGCTAAGATGACCGATACGGCAGCTTATTTTCGAGGAGTCGTGGATAAGAAGGAAGAGGACTTGAAACGCTGGATCAAAGGCAAGCGCATAAAGCAGGTAAGTATTTACGGCCGCCCATCATTGAAGAATGTTTCCGGTGAGACCCAGGTCGTGGGTTATGATCCAATGTCCATTGATTGGACGCCGCTCGATCGGATGGGTATGCCGACGCGCATTGTAGCAGCTAGCGGTGAGATGTGGGATCCGGAAGGCACCGGTCCCGAAGGAGAAATGAGAGGAGACGATGATCAAGTGGAATGGGCTGAAGTAGTAGCGGAATTGAAGAAACGACATGGCAATAAAACAATTACGCTAGGCATGATTGCCGGCGAAATGGGATTAACGAATGATCAGGTCTTGTCTGGGCTGACACCTGAGTTTGCAAAAGATGTACAACGCGCGCTGGAGATTAGCGGTAAGGCAAAAGAGATTCTAGGCGTCAGCGGAGAAATGGACGTTACTGCGTTGTTTACCTCCCTGAAGGTTGCAGCTGATAAAGAGGCTGGAGCTGGTCGCGATCAGATCGTTGGAGAAATGATGGATACCAAGGTTACATCCGAAGCGGTTCGTAAGGAACTGAAGAACCCAGAGACTACACTGGGTAAGCTCTGGTCTTATCATGCACGCAGTATTGCTGCTGATGCTACCAAGGATCAGATCGCTGGCGAGATGGACACCTTCCTGGCTGATCCGGTTGTAAAAGGTATGGTCGATGCGATGCATACGGATAAACCTGCTGGTGCCGGTGCCGCATCTGGTAGTAGTAAATCGTCTGAAACACCGAAGAACCTTCGGGTTAAGCGGGCATCTATTTAATCAAACCACAATAAGGAGGAATTTGAATGTCTTACAAAGGTCAACCGGTGCCAAGCACCACATATCAATCGTACCGAGCCAAAGTCAGCGATGGGGAATCCGTACGCGTTCCGGTTCCGGAAAACACCGAGATCGTAGCACAACGGTTCTACCTGATCGGTGGTTTCTTTGGGGCTTCTATGCAGTCCATCAAAACGGGAGCAGGGGAGACTGAGGAAATTATTTTGGATATCGAGCAGGCCGAGTTTGAAACGGACCAGATCGATCCTACCAAGGCGTTTGTCTTTGGCGATCAGGTGTATTGGGATGCGACCAATAATCAGCTTACGACTACAGCATCCGGCAATCGTAAGGTTGGAAGAGTCACGTCACCGAAGGACGCAAAAAATGTAATTTGGTTCATTCTTGGACCACAAATTGTATAAGGGGGCATAACTACTGATGGCAAAATTTATTAGTGCAGATACAATCAAATCGGAACGTCGCAAAGGGACCGTTGAAACCACGGTTCCTTTTTTGTTGAACGGTAAACAAGAAGAGGTAACGAAGAAAATCGTAAACGGAGAGATGGAGACATTCGATCTTGATCAGCCAATCGGCGAAATGCTAACAAGCGAAAACAGTCGGAAGGAGCTTTTGCAGAAAGTCGTCCTGGACGTGGAGCTCGGGCGCGAAGAAGTTCCCCTGTTGTATGGTCCGATCTACGAGACGATCAGCGACACGAACTTTCCGAAGGAGTTCGAAGCAAAGTGGGCGCAGTATGGATCCGTCATCTTCTTGGAGCATTTGGAAGGTGAGGAAGTAAAATTCGGCAGCTTGCAAGCAGAACAAGGTCCGATAGCACGAATCAAAGGCTTTACAGCCGGATTTGAATACACCAAAGAGCTGCAGATTTTTAATCAGACTTTTAACTTTGAGGTGTTGAACAAGGCATTCGGCGAGGCTCATAATGCGTTGCTGAACCACCTTCACCTGGCTCCGATCATTAAGAACGGATATAAATCTTCTAACAAGACGGCTGCTGTTTATGTGGATGAGAAGGGCAAAACACTTGCTAATTCCACAGGAGCTCACTACATTCTCAGCCTGAGGGAGACTCTTCGTCAGGCATTGACTGATACCCGGACAGCTAAGAGAACAGGCAACATCCTGCTGGCTAACTCTGCTAACCAAGAGGATATTAAGGATGCTTTGAGCAGCTTCACAATTCAGGCTACTCCGTACAGCGCGCTTGGCGGAATTGATACCATCATCTTCTATGACGGTTGGGAGACTCAAGGCAGCAAGAAATCTTACGCATATGACGGCGTACCTGCAGGTAAGGCATACCTGATCCGTCCGAAGCGTGGATTCAAGGAGCTTATCAAGCAGGCGCTTCAAATTCAGGCGACAATTGGTGATCTCACTCGCCTTGTTGAAGCTCAAATCGTTGGTGACGTGTGGCGCGGCGTGTTCGCTGCAGTCGAGGAGAACGTCCAGGAGATCACTTTCCCGGGCAAAGCTTAGGGAGGGGATAGGAATGGAACCAAGCATCATACTCCGCACTCGGCTCCGGAAGCTTCTTAATGAGGTGATCCCTGTCGGCGGCACTGAGGCAAGCACTAACTTTTTAGATGGCGAGATCGATTTGTTACTGACAGAAGCAGATAGCCTCTATGAAGCTGCCTCTGTTGGTTGGATGGAAAAAGCGGGATTGCTGCAGGGAGATATTGAAAGCTATTCAGACGGAACTGAAAAATATGATCTGACTTCTTTGAAAGATCGGCTTAATCATGCTCTTTCAATGGCGCAGCAATACGCTGATAAGGTTACTAAAGATGCTACGAAGGACGTTTCCGGCTTTATGATCCGTGTCTGCCCGCCGAGGGTACTGTGATGGAGATAACGGACTTTGTAACGATGCGGCGTAAGCACATCGCATGGAACATCTCGCAAAATCCGACTACTGTCACAATCCACCGCAAGGAGAAGATCCGGAAGGGTGGCGGGTATGAGGAGGTCGAGTCAGACTTGCGACCTGCCACCATCCGGATTTTTATCACTCGGTCTCAAATATCGCAGAACGTATCTGTTTTAGCCGGCACGAAGCAAACAGATAAAATGTACAGCCTTCTGGCCGACGAGTACGCCGATATTCAGGCAGGCCCGAACGTGACAGATCGGTTTACAGCAATCGGTGAAACATTTGAGATTATTTCTGTACAACTAAAAGTGGTGCAAGGTGTAGTTGTCGGGTACCAGGCTGATCTGGAAAGGGTGAAGTGACATGGGCGACTTTGGTCAAGGAGCAGTAGAGTATATGCGGCGTAAAAGAGCTGGAACTTTCAAACTGATTGAGGAACTGAGTCTTAAAGCGGAAGGTGACATGAAGCTTGCTGCCCCATGGAAAGACCAAACAGCTATAGCCAGGGGATCTCTTCATTCTGGAGCCGAGCAAGTTGGGAAAGACAAGATCAGGATGTATTTCGCCCATGGCGTCCGATATGGCGGCATTTTAGAAGAAGGGACACCTCCACATAAAATTAGAGCAAGGAATAAACCATACCTGCAATTTCGTGTAGGAGGAAGGTTTGTGAAGGTGAAAGAAGTTAATCATCCCGGAACTAAACCACGAGCGATCGTGCAGCCGACAGCCAAAAGTTATAAGGGTAAATTAAAAGACACTTTGGTTAAATGGTGGTCAATGCCATGAGAAATGCGATTCGGGAAAGATTGCTCGAGCGCGTTCCGGAGCTAGAGGATGCTTATGAGCCGCACGCTGCTGATAAAGACAGCGAAAAGCCGTATGCAATTCTTCTGCAGGGAGAAGAAAGTGACGAGACTCCATGGGCGGGCTTCCGGCGAATCATGGAGGTCTGGCCGTACGTGTCGCGTTCGACTTTTGAAAAGGTGGATACTTTGGAAAAGAAGATCATTACCGCCCTGGACAAGCAGATGCTGACCACAGAAGCCGGTGAGGTCTTTTCCTGCGTCTACCTCGGATCCGCTGGCCAGGACGTGGTCGATGAAGAATGGGACGCTATTACTCGAGGCATTCAGTTTGCTGTCATGGCTCTGCAGCCGGTCGGAACGAACGATTCCCTCACATCAGATCCGTGGGTTCCTGCTCTAGCTGATTGGACATCGGGCATCTTGGGGCCGAATTGGACCATATACAACGGGTTCTGGCCACTGGGGTATGTTAGACCGGCTATCATGTGGCGGGTGACCGGAATTGATGTGAAGTTGCTGGGATTATCTTCTTACAACGTGTCCAAACGCTTTACAGTCCATGTTTTGGGGAATGGGCAGCATCCTGAGCATGTTGGAGTTGCTGCCCTAATTGAAGGGCTAGGAAGTGCTATTAAAATCCCCTATGACTTTGCTGATCGTCGATATCTTACAGTTGCGGATCCCAAAGCTAATATAGGGGCAGATGCAATCAGTGAGGGGCAGATTACAGTCACTCTTTCACGTCGCGTCGCACGGCCTCAAGAGGATGCTCCATTAATACGGTCGGTCAATTACAAATCAAATATCAGGTAGGTGATAATCATGGCTGAAAAGCCTGAGAAAAAGGTTGAGACTTCAACCAAATCAAAGTATCCCCTCGAAGAGCTTACGGCAAATGCCGAGGCTCTTTTTTCTGTCCATCGAGAAGTGATGGTAGGGGCATTACACGGAGTCACGGTAAATGAAATGTCTGTAGCTGAGGCAAAAAACTTGGTCAAACAATTTTTAGAAAAGAAGGTGAAATAGATGGCGGGAGGAAATTGGAGTCCGACGGATATGCCAGTGCTGCCTGGTCTTTATATGAATTTCGTGGCGGCAGCTGGTAATGCAATTCAGCCAGGCGCCCGCGGTGTCGTGATCGCTGCTGTTAAATCGCATTGGGGACCAGTCGGACAGTTTGTGGAGGTTTCGGACGAAGCAGGAATCAAGGAAATGTTTTCGGAAGATGAAAGCGGCGGGGCGACGGCTTTTACGACGTTGTACCTATCCCTTTTGGGTGGGCCGAAGACGTTGCTCGCCTATCGTGTCGCTTCTGATGCGGCTAAACCTGCAAAGCTTACAATCAACAATACTGCTTCGACCCCGGCTGCTGCCGTGGAGATCGCTGCCATGTATCCAGGACAACGCGGCAATGGATTTAAAGTATCCGTTGCCGATAGCTTGGCGGCACCCGGCACCAAGGAGCTGAAGTTGTATGAGGGTACGAAACTGCTTCGTACCTTTGCGATCGGTGACGGCAGCGTGGACACCGCTGTTGCGGCCATCAATGACGACCAGGACAACAAGTGGATCCAAGCGAAGAAACTGGCTGATGGAACCCTGGCTAGCGTCTCCGGCGAAACATTCGCCGACGGAGACAGCGGCATCTCCGGTATTACAAATTCAGATTATATTGCCTCCACAGCAGCGTTTGAAGGACAGGAGTTCCATGTGCTGACTTTGGATGGCGTGACCGATCCGGCCCTGCGCTCGAGTATCGTTGCATGGGTCGGGCGCGTTCGGAAAGAGGGTAAAGGCATCATTGTTACCCTTGGAGGTACAGCGGTAGATGACACCGCGAGTGACGCTGTGTCTAAGGCAGTAACCAGAAGCGCAAGTATCAACAACGAAGGCGTCGTAAACGTCGGATCAGGAGCTATTCTAGCTGATACGAAATATAGTTCCGCACAGGTTGCAGCATGGGTTGCAGGTTTAATTGCTGGACAGTCTCTGAACCAGTCGACGACATACGCTGAGTCCCCATTTGATGATGTCACCCGTCGTTGGACCCGTTCGGAACAGGAAAAGGCTATCCGCGGGGGTGTATTTTTGCTAATCCATGATGGTCGTAAGGTGAAGGTCTTACGTGGAATAAACAGTCTAGTCACTCTGCAGCTTGATCAGAACAACAGCTGGAAGAAGATTCGGACAATCCGGGTTATGGACGCTATTAATGGAGACTTGCAGCGCACTGCTGAGGATGTTTACATCGGTAAGGTTAACAATACCGAGGAAGGTAGACTTGCTCTGATCGGTGTTTGTAAAGAGTATCTAAGAACTCTAGCACAGAGCAGTGTGATAGAAGGAACTGGATATGATGTGATTCTGGATCCAGCCTATTATAGTTCGTCTCCAGCGATCAAACCAGCGCCAGATCAAGTGTTTTTACAGTGGAATGCGCGTCTTACGGATGTAATGGAACAAATTTTCGGCACGTTCTACGTGCAGTAGAAAGGAGTGAGTTTGAATGCCTGAAATGACAGGAATGGATCCCACAAGGGCGATACTCGGTACATTTGCCCAAGCGTTCGTAGATGGGGAGTGGCAGACGAATATTAACCATCTTGAGGCAAAGGTCGAGATCGATAAGCGTGAGCTTAACCTGGTTGGCCACAACTGGGTGCAATTTAAAATCGGTGCAAAGCGCGGCACAGGTACGATCAGCGGATACAAGGTTTCGTCTAAAATGATTCAGCGCGATTTTAGCAAGTTTGATATTATCTCAAAGCTTGACGATCCAGAAGCGTATGGCTTTGAACGGGTCCGTTTGATCCGGTGCATGCCTGACAGTGTGCAGCTTGCAAACTGGACAGCTGGTGAAGAGGTTACTGAAGAAACACCATTTACATTCGAGGATTACGAGCTGCTTGACCCAATCGCAATTTAATCTATTTTGAAAGGATGATTAATTAATGAGTAATGAACAATTGAATGAACAGGAAATTCTGGACGGTCTCTTCGAAACGGCAAAAAATTTGCCAGAAGAGACCGTTTTAATTAAACGGCTTAACTTGCGTATTACACTCTGCGGGCTGACCTCCAGCAAAGTTGATGCAATTAGAGAGCGCTGCACGATCCGGAAGACCGTCAAGGGCCAAGTTACTGAGAAAGTGGATAGTGAAATGTTTAATGCCTCTCTGATCAAGGAGGCAACGTCTGCTCTTGAAGTTAAGGGATTAAAGCTGTCTGGCTGGGGTGACGACCGCATCACTAGCCGTTTGAAACTGTCCGGAGGCGAGGAAGCCGTACGTCGTATGTTGCTCGCTGGTGAGCTGGATGCTGTAGGTGATAAGGTGCTTGAAATCTCTGGCTTCGGTGTTGACATCGAAGATGTAAAAAACTAATACGCTCCGGGAGCACGACTACGATGCTGTACCATATGTGGGTACGGCATCATTTGCGTCCCGGGGCTTTTTGGTGTTTACCTAAAGGCGAAAGAACATTACTTACAGCCTTTACACTATTTGAGATCGACCAGATTTCCAAACCGGCACCTAACTCACCAAGCAATAGCTCTAAAGGGAGGAGGGTGAGTCGTGGCCGATAACAAAGAGTTTTATCGCCTAGACCTAGTGATAGGCACTGATGGCGTTGAAGAGACCGAAAAGACTGTTAAGGCTATGGATAAGCTGCTTGAACAGACACAGCGCCGGGCGGCTGCGCTTGGAAAAACCAAGATAACTCCCTCTGTTTCTCTGCAGGACAAAGCAACATCTTCAGCTAACAAAGTGACAACTACCATGAACAAGGTAGATCGTATTGTGGCTAAGCCTGAGGCTCGTTTAGTGAACCGTGTTTCCTCAGCGACAAATAAGATAAGTTCTACTCTGACGGGTTTGACGCGTAAGACATGGCATATCACTGTAGGTGTAAAAAATTTAGCCTTAGGCGTATTGAGTGGGATTAAGAATACCTTGTTCTCACTTCCGTCAATGCTTGCTGCAGGAGGTACTGCTTACGGAGGCGTTGTCGCTCCTTTGAATCTTTCTGGACAGATGGAACAGGCGAATATAGCATTCGAGACGATGTTAGGATCGGCAGCAAAAGCAAAGAGTTTATTGACGGATCTACAAGATTTTGCGAATAGAACGCCTTTTGAATTTCCAGAACTTCGTGATTCGTCTAAACGACTGCTGGCGTTTGGATTTGAAGCGAAACAAATCATCCCTATGATGACTGCTATCGGGAATGCCTCGTCTGGACTCGGACTCGGCGGTGAAGGTATTGACAGAATAACCATTGCGCTGGGTCAGATGAAGGCAAAGCAAAAGGTATCAGCAGAAGAAATGATGCAATTGACTGAGGCAGGTATCCCCGCCTGGGACATCTTGGCAAGCAAGATGAAAATTTCAACTGCAGAAGTGATGAAGTTGTCTTCCAAAGGTGTCATTCCAGCCAAACAGACAATCGATGCTCTGATCGAAGGTATGAACAAACGCTTTCCGAATATGATGGACAAACAATCCAAATCCCTTCTTGGTATATTTTCGAACATGAAAGACGTGTTCAGTACAAAGCTTTTGATGAGGTGGGGTGATGGAATACGTCTGGCCATCCAACCGCGACTGCTAAAACTTTCTGAATGGTTGGATAAAAATGAAACCACTATTCAACGCTGGGGAGACTCTTTGCAACGAACAGCATCGAAAGCAACAACTTGGGTGATGGATAAATTCGAGAACGTCTATAACACAATCCGTAATCTATCAGAAGATCCGGTTTTTCAGAATGCAGATTTTTTCGGCAAGGTGAAAATAGCCTGGGATAAAATTATTGCTGAGCCTTTAGGCAAGTGGTTAGAAACTGAAGGAGCAGCTAAGCTTGAGAACTTTGCTTCAAAAATAGGAGACATACTTGGTGGAGGAGCTCATGGCTTGATTATGGGTGGTTTAGAGGTACTGTCTCCAAGCTCAGAACAAGTTGTCGATAAGAATCCCTATGTACAAGCAGGAAGGCAAGCCGGTAAAGCTTTCTTTGATTCATTTATCGAAGCGTTTGATGCTCCTGCAATCCTTAATAAACTTTTAGAAACGTTCAAAAATATACAACCCGAGGCTCTCGGAGGAAATACTTCAAGTACCGGCGGTTCTATTGCTTCACTCGCTCTTGATGCTTGGTTATTAAGTAAAGGATTTAAGGTCTTGAAAAAAGGAAAGGACGTATTGGATACTGGCAAGAACTTACTAGGCGGAAAAACCGCTCCCCAGCCAGGAACAACTGTTGCTACGGATGTAGCAACTAATTACGGGACAAAAGCAGCCGAAACATCTCTTAAAGGTGACCAAGCAAAGTATGATCCAAGATATCGTACTCCAACCAAAGGAATGAACCCACCAAAGGAATGGATTGCACCAGGGATTCCAACATTGGGGAAATTACTTGGAATAGGAACAAAGGTATCGACAGTGGCTCTTGGGGCAGCTGGTCTAGCTGGCGTGGGCTATAACATCATTTCCGGTGGATCCGCATGGGAGAATGCAGCTTCAGACAAGAATTCTATTTATAGCAGTGTCATGGCTGGTAGAGGCGGGTCACCTGGTATGACACCTGATCTGCAGAATAAAATCAAAAATGATATATTGTCTCAATTTTCGAACAAGAACAACAGTACGACCATTAACAAAGATATTGTAAAAATTTCTCCTGAGCAAGTAGACTCAATTGTCTCTAGCATCCAGACAAAACAGGAAGTTAAAAACGAAATCAATGTAACTGTCACCCCTGGTGCTGTACAGCTTAATATGCCAACGCAGTCCATAGACTATGATGAAGTTGCAAATAAAGTTGGCTCGACAGTAGCCAATAAAATTCGTAGTAGTTTTCAAAACACTATTGCAAAGGATTGACGCATATGGAGTTTCATTTAATTGATTCTTCTGGCTATGACCTCTATTTTCCCGTTAATCCGGAAGAGGTGACGATAAGCCGTGAAAAAGGTATTGAAACAGTAAATATTTTATCATTCGGGGAGTTTGATTTCCCGTCTGGAGAGAAGGTAAAAGAAATTACCTTCTCTTCTTTTTTTCCTAAGACTTATGAATCTGGATATTGTAACTACCCAGACATTCCGGACCCAATGGAAGCAATGAATAAATTGAATATAATGATTCAAGCCAAGACACCAGTACGATTTATCATGACCAATAAACCGCGTGGCACAGAGACAAATCCAGTACTCCGAGTGACGGTCAATGTTCTCGTGCTTGTAACTGGCCATGTAACCAACTTTAAAGGTGGAGAGCCTGATGATATTTACTTTGAACTAACAATTCGAACTTGGCGTGAACCCAAGGTCCATGTAAAGGCGGTAGCTGCTGCTAAGAGCACAGGATCCTCGAAGGCTGCAGCTACCACAAGTCGTCCTGATACGAAGAAAACTCCTAAGACATACACTGTTAAATCAGGAGATAGTCTCTCCAAGATCGCCAAGCTGGAGCTCGGTAACAGCAGTAAATGGCAGGCTATCTACAATCTTAATAAAAAGTTGATCGGCAAGGATCCCAATAAGATTAAGCCTGGAATGAAGCTGGTGATGCCAACATGAGTTACGAAGTCGTTTATCAGGATAAATTCTATCTTAGGGAGTTGATCGAGAGTATCACGCTGAAGGATAGTTTGGATCAAATCTCGTATCAGGCTGACATTAAGATGAAGATTACTTCTGATTTTCCTAATCTTGAGCCTGGACAAGATATCCGTGTAAGTGGCGTGCCTTTTGGCGGGAGTGACATGGTGTACCTACTTAATCCTGGAGTGGTTTGGGACTGTGATAGTTCCAATAAATCCACTAAGCATATGTCAATGACCGTTTATGATCGTACAATATATCTGGCCGAATCCGAAGATGAATATCTGTTACCTGCAGGTCAAACTGCAAGTCAAAGGCTGCGGAAATATGCAGCTGATTGGGGAATTAAGCTATCTACTATTCCAGACACATCAACTAAGCTAAAGAAAGCCGTCTATCGATCACAGGCTATATACAAGATGATAACTTCCGACTTGCAGGAGACGGTGAAATCCGGCGGGGATATGTACATTCCTCGGATGACACCGGCAGGACTTGAACTATTTAAGGTCGGGAGCAATAAGGATGTTTGGATTCTAGAGAGTATCGAAGAAACCACGCAGCGTAGGACTCTCAAAGGAACGATCACGAAGGTGAAGGTAATCGGAACAGAGGATCGTAAAGAGAAGGCCAAGTCGAAGAAGAAACCAACAACTTCCAATCCAGCACCAAATACAGAAAATATGACGCTCGAGGAAATCGGTCGTTTGTACGGTGGCCAGGTTGATAAGAAGACAAAAGGTACCAGCAAGAAAGCAAAGGTTAAAGCTGACTCTAAAGTGGAACTACCCAGTAAGATATTGGCCATTGCAACAGGTCAGACTGCTAAATATGGAACTCTTCAGCGCATGGTTCAAGATGAAGATGTTAAGACTACTGCAGCCGCCAAGAAGTTGGGAGAATCCATGCTTAGCGGGGTACAGGAGACCTTTACAGTTACATGCCTGGACCTGAACACTATAAGAGCAGGGGACGCGGTTAATTTTAACGGTATAAAACTGATAGTCACATCCGTTAGTCATGAACTCGATGACCCTGGTCATATGTCGCTGGAACTTGCATCTATGGACTATGTAAGAAGGAGGTATTTTCTGAATTATGCGTGATCCATATCAAGATCTTGCCGTTTCCCTAAGGGTCGAAATGTCGAAGAGTGCGGGATCCGCTTTATCCGGAGTACCAGCAGAACTTGGGACAATCACAGACACAGGACTCAAACTTGATAACTTTAAAGATGAGATTCAGGATTTCTTGGTTGCTGATTTTTTGACAACCTTGCACCTGCCGCCGTTCTTCATTGTTGGTACCACCACGTTAGCTGACGCAGAAGATGAGCCGATAGGTACACCTTCACCGCGGACGCGTTTCGATTTTGAACCAACTCTGGTTGAAGAAGTTCGGGTTAATCTGGCTGACGGTCTGTTGCCAGGCGAACGAGTGCTAGTGATCCCGACAAATGGTGGCGACGATTTTGTAGTTATGTGTAGGGTGGTGAACGGCAGTGCCTAATTTGTTTCCTGAAGATGCATCCAAAGATTGGACAGACGAAAACGCAGAGGAACCTGCAATTGAGGAAGAAGTTGCCTTTGGGAGGAGCTGGCGGTTTGATTTTGAGCTGGGTGACTTCGTAATGACTCCAACGCGAAAGGTGGCCAATATCCATGATACAGAGGCTTGGGTTATGTGGTGCCAAAAGGCGATCCGAACACCACGTTACCGACATTTGATTTACTCAAGGAACCACGGTGAAGAATTGGATAACCTGATTGGGAAAGGTTATAGTCGCGGGGTCATCGAGAGTGAGATCCAGAGAATCGTCACGGAGACGCTAATGGTCGATCCGCGGACTGCAGATGTAGGCGGGTTTACTTATAACTGGTCAGGTGACTCTTGCTATTTCAGCTGCCGTATTACAAACATTCAGGACGAGGAAGATGTCTTGGAAGGGAGTGTGGGGGAGAATGGCTAACAATCCTATCTATTTGCAAGAGCAGACGGAAGACGAGATTATGCAACGCATGCTGAATCGGGTGCCCTCGGATATCGATAAATCTGAAGGTTCCTTTATTTGGGATGCACAGGCTCCGGTTGCCTTTATGCTGTCTGAGGCGGCGATATGGGCACAGCAGGTGGTTGAACGTGGATTTGCTCGAACGACATTTGGCGAGTATCTGGACATGCGGGTAGAAGAACATGGAGTACAGCGGCGTCAAGCGATAGCCGCCACAGGTAGCGTAAGATTCACAGGAACTTCAGGAAAGCAAATTCCATCTGGAACGGTGGTAGCTACTCCTGCAGATGAAATCACCGGGGAATCCAGTATCGAGTATAAAACAACTGAGGAAGTGATCTTGGGCAGTGCGGGTGAGGGTATAGCACCAGTCATCGCCCTTATCCCCGGCAAAACGGGAAATGTACCTGCAGGTGTCATCGACATTGTATCCAATCCAATCAGCGGTGTATCGGCGGTGACCAACCCAGGAACTATAACAGGCGGCGCAGATATCGAATCCGATGAGTCCCTACTGGAACGCTTTTATACTCGAGTGCGGAACCAAGGGACAAGTGGAAACAAGGCCCAATACGTTCAGTGGGCGAATGAAGTGGCCGGCGTTGGTGGCGTGCAGGTAATTCCGCTATGGAACGGTCCGGGGACGGTGGGAATATATTTGCTCGATATGGATAAGCGTGCAGCAAGTCCTGCGATCGTACGTGCAGCACAGGATTATATTGATCCTACTATGGACGGGCAAGGAGAGGGACAAGCGCCGGCCGGGCCGATTGTTACCGCCATGGCTGCAGATGAAGTGCCAATTAATATCTCGGTGCAGCTGACGCTCGCTTCAGGATATCAGGTCACAAGAAAGCCGAGAGTCCAATCAACCATCGAAGCAGAAAACTTGACGATTAATACCGGTTATGGCGGCAGCGTCGATGACACACAAGAAGGGCCAAGCGGAGGGAAATGCGTCAAATTCACGTATGTAACGAACGGCAACAGCAAAGCGACGATTAGCGGCGAGACGCTTGCGAACATACTTGTGAAAGCCGGACAGTACAAAATTCGCGCACGTGTTAAAGTCAGTGATACATCGTCCGCAACCCAATTTTTCGTCCTTAGTGTGCAAAACCCGCAAACAAACATACCGTTCGAACAGCACAAAGGATCGGGTACTCCGACTGATGAGCAATTGATGTTTTCCCCTAATCAAATCGGTACCGATTGGACATGGGTTGAGCTACCATTTTATTGGGACGGCATTCAGCCGGTCGAGATATGGACTGGAAGGCCGTTCAGTTTAATTGAAGGTGTAATTTTGTGGGAGGATAGCGTGGAGCTGGTCAGCGACGACAAGATAACGACGGTACCAAGTGAAATTCAAAAGCAGATCGAGGAGGGTGTGACGATATATCTTAAATCTCTAGCGTTTAAGGATCCACTAGTTCGCTTCACCCGGATCGCTGCGGTGCTGCTCGATATCCCACCAATCATTGACTATTCTGATTTGACTGTAAACGGCCAGTCGGACACCAATATCCAAATCAATCCTGGGCAGGTAGCTGTTTTGGGGACGGTGACGCTTAATGCCTGAGTTCCAGATTACAAGCCCGAGAGGGGCTGAGCTATTCTCATATCTGCCTGGATACTATGAATCGTCTCGAGTCATTAAGGCGGATATGAATGCCAAAGGGACCGAAATGGATGCGTTGTTTGCTACAATCAATGATTCACTTGATCAGTTCTTTGTCCGGACAGCAACATGGGGACTGGACCAGTGGGAATACGAATTGGGTATCACAACCGATCTTGCAAAGCCAATTGAGCAGCGGCGAGCTCTGGTGGAATCAAAGCTCCGTGGAGCTGGGAAGTTCACGGGTCGTTTGGTTAAGAATGTGGCTGAAGCCTATGATGGAGGAGCTGTGGATGTTTCCTTTCAACCGGAGGTGTGGTCCTTTACAGTCAAGTTCATCGACACAGTTGGGGTTCCACCCAACCTCGATGATTTGAAGTCTGTTATAGAAGAAATAAAGCCGGCTCATCTGGAAGTGATTTACGAGTTCAGTTATTTGCTCATCAGAGATATCAACAAAGTGATGACATTCAACCAATTGAAGCAGCTGCCATTTTCTAAGCTTGCATTTAGAAGAACAGGAGGTGCATGAGGTGCCTACAAATACACCGAATTTGAATTTATATAAAGTCAATGGAGAAACGGACGGGAACGAAACATTTAATGTGGATGTTGTGCTTAACGATAACTGGGACAAGATCGATGCTGCCGTTGGTAATATAAAAGTCCCTGATGCCTCTCTTACCCAAAAGGGTATCGCCAAACTATCAAATGCCATAGGCAGCGACTCGGAAACAGAAGCAGCAACGCCGAAAGCTGTTCACGATGCTACAAAGTACGCTGATACTCAAATCGCGTATAACAAGGCTCAGATCCAGCAGGACTCTAAGCAAGACATTCGAGGCTTGGAGCGTGAACTGGCGAATCTCAACCTACAGCTCGAAGCATCCAAACGGGTACCGAGTGGAGTCACCTTCGGCAGCAACTTTGCGGACTCTTTCGGAATGGAAATCGACACAACGCAGTTGACCACGAAAACAGCGCTTGCGGTGGGTCAAACAGATATGCCTGTCGATTCTATTGGTACGTTAAAAAGCGGGATGGAAGTTACCGTTTATGATGACGTGAATATTGAGCGCGTGAAGGTCACGGAATCCGGGGCGGTAGACACTGTGGCGGATGAATCAGTTTCTGATGCAACAGTTATAAACGCGGCATATGATACGAGCGGCAACGGTGGGCGAAAGTTAGTACGGTTAAGCAATGGGTGGTTAGTGGCTTGTGCTTATGATTCAACAGAATCTCCTAAATTTTATGTATCAAAAGATAATGGTAAAACATGGGCATTTTTAACTAGAACACCATCGCTAACGAATTTTAATGCCATATGTTGTAAAGGAACTATTGTTTACATGGTCAAAAATTCCACAACGGCATCGGGAACGGGTTTTGTTGCATTTGATGCAACGAACGTTCCTTCGTACATCGATAACAACACGGCAGTTATTGAAAACAGTCAAACTGCCTATAGCGGCGTATCCATAACAATCAATGAAGCCGGAACTGAGTTACATGTTGCCGTTTCGTCTAAAAACGCCACGTATCCGAATAGCTTTAATATCCGGTATGTCAAAGGCACGATTAATGCTGATGGTACTGTTACATGGGCGGCTGTTACTCAAGTATCTAAAGATAATCAAGCGAATTTTGATTATCTAAACCCTAGTATTGTTTTAGATGGAAGCGGGCAGCCTTTAATATTTACAAATAGGCCGCTTGTCTCTGGAATTTCCAGTTTTATCGCAGTTCATAGATATACTGATTCATCTTGGGTAAGGACTTACACTACCCCAAGTGTAGAATTTAGCGATTATCATCTATCCCCTTCAGCGATATTCGTACCAAAAAGAATTAACGGCCTTGAAAATGGACGGATATGGGTGGCTTGGCATGGAAAAGGCTCTACATCCCCAACCAACGACATTATGGCTTCTTTCTCAGATGATAGCGGCGTTACATGGTCAAGCACGTTATGGGTAACGAACGAAAACAACAACCAACTGTTCCCATCCTTAACGGCAGATAAAAACGGGAATGTCTATATTGTTTGGTACGGAAATACCGATCAGTTCCCGTCAACCGTTATCAGGTATTCAAAGTGCGTTAATGGGGTTTGGAGTGGCACAACAAACGTCACAAATGCCGCTTCTAATAATCCGTCATGCCTAGTCGATATGTCGTTGGATATTTCGGTTCCTATTTTCATCTACGTAGGTACTTCTGTCAAAGTCGGATTCTATGGCGCATGGAAAACAATTGTAAGTGTCCCGACGTTAAAGCTTGCGCCACTTAAAAAAGCGTACAAAGAAAAGGCCATCATTGCCCGTACGTCTGCTGTCATTGATACGGTTAACAAGTGCGCGAAGTTTGGAGGGTGGAGTACGCAGACTGTCAATAACGTTACAGATGCGACGGTAGTAAACGGCAGTGGGTATGACACGAGCGGTAACGGCGGACGTAAATTGGTTCGACTGAGTAATGGGTGGCTGGTAGCAACTGCTGTTAGCGGCCTTAGTTATTTGTTTTATAAGTCTGTTGATAACGGGGTTACCTGGTCTAAGATAGCTTATAAAACACAAACGAACACGTCCGGCACAACAAGTATAGCTTTAGTGGCTAGAAATGACACGGTGTACGCTATAATAAGTTTTTATACGTCCGCAGCAGATCAGAGGATCAGATATTTAGAGGTTGATCCTATTGCAGAAACCGGAAAAGGGGTAGATATTGATCCTTTACAAACGAGTATAGGGTCTGTTTCCCTCGCAATTAACGACGCCGGAACCGAGTTACACGCGGCTTGGTCCTCTAAAAACAGCTCATATCCGAACAGCTCAAATATACGATATGCAAAAGGGATTATTAATGCTGACGGATCGGTGACGTGGGGATCGGCTGAGCAAGTAACGAAAGATAACAACGGTTCATACAATAACTACACCCCGTCAATTGTGTGGACTCCTATGGGTTCGAAGATAATTTCCACCTACACCACTGGATCAACATTTCAACTGCGAAGTATTACGACGTTGGGTGTAGCATATAGCTTCTACGACAGCGGGAGTCCCTCCTTGGGTCAATACTCTCCGTCTGCAATATATGTTCCAAAAAGCATTAACGGCTTCCCGAACGGGCGGATATGGGTTGCATGGTACGGAATTGAGAGCGACTCCCTTCAAAATATCAGAATCGCGTATTCAGACGATGGCGGTGTGACTTGGTCTGCTATGCAGAAGTTAACGAGTGGTAGTATGAATCAAGTGGTCCCAACTATAACGTACAATCAAAAAAATGAAATTTTTATTTTGTTTCATGGAGGGGTTACTAGTGGAGGTTACTTTCAAATAAGAAAAATTTCTTATAAAAACTCTTCGTGGGGTAGTATTACAACCCTTACGAGTACTACAACTAGTCATGCGGCCAATCCGTCTAGCTTGGTTGGTGTGGGCTTTGATTTTTCGGAACCTTTATTCATATACAAAAACATGCAAACCAATAATGTTGGCTTTTTTGGTACGTGGACGGCAACGGGAGAAACACCACTCCTAGAAAACGACATTCGATTTAAGGTCAAGGACACCGACGAAGCCGTAACGTGGGTACAGCATGACGCTGGAATAACCGTGTCCGCTGCTCTGACCGGTCAGACAATGGACAAGACAACCGCAGGCAACGAGGATCAATTCGTTAAGGCGTTGACGGTATCCGGTCCGGCTGAAATCCGGTTAACTATGAAACGATCTTCAACGTCTGATGACGTTAAGATAAATAAAATATTGGGAGGCGTTGGCTAATGCAATACATTGACATCAAAGATTCAACGGTCAATTTTGTTAACGAGGACAAGGACCCGCAGAAGCAAACTGATCAAATGGGAGCAGACCTCGGGAACTTGCTGATGGAAAGTGCCATGGATAAGGCCACGATCATGCAGCTGGAGGATACCGTGGGCAATCTGTTGCTTGAAGTCGCAATGCTGAAAGGAGGTGCTGCATAATGTGGTATGCAACAGTCAAACGATTTTACGACAATGGGCATCCGGCCTATACTGACGAGAGTCTCAAAACCTTCGTAGTCGCTAAGATGATTACGGTAGAGCAATATAAGCAGATCACTAATGTCGAATATGTAGCTTAACAAGCGTTCCGAATACGGAGCGCTATTTTTATGCCCTCGGGAGTGGTCCGGGGGCTTCTTTTATAGTGAGAGATAAGGGGGAAGAAAGGTGGACTACCAGACTATGATCGCATTAATCGCCGCTATAAGTGGGATTATTCTTGGGTGGTTGGGGAAAACCCGATCCCACAGACAGGACATCATCCAAGAGGCAGGGGCCGATGCGCTGCAACGTGCAGATGTAGATTATATCAAACGCGGTGTGGATGACATTAGGCTCGAGCAGCGTGTACAAGGTCAACGAATTGATGCTCTCTCGGAGCGAGTGACCCGTGTAGAGGAATCGGCCAAACAAGCACACAAACGATTGGACCGCAAAGAAGAAATGAATGGAGGCGTATAGAATTATGGATTGGAATATGATTTGGACTTTGATAGACCCACGGCTGTTGATTGTGGTTGCGGCATGCTGGATTATTGGCAATATGCTAAAGCGGACGCCGCATGTGCCTGATTGGAGCATCGTTTATATTGTGGTGGTGTTTGCTGTATTGCTGACCGCATGGCTGCTTGGATGGGGGCCAGAGTCGCTTATACAGGGCATCCTTTCTGGGGCGTTTGCGGTACTCGGGCATCAATTCGTGAAACAGGCGAAGAACGGGGCTGATCAGGCATGACAAAGGCTGAGTTTATCGCAACAATTGCACCATGCGCTGTTAAGGATATGCAAGCAACAGGCGTTCCTGCATCTCTCACGATAGCTCAGGCTGCGCTGGAGTCCGGATGGGGATCAAGTGGACTTACTAAACAGGCGAATAACTTATTTGGTATTAAGGGTTCGGGGACTGCCGGCAGCTGCACAATGCCAACAAAAGAATATGTTAATGGTAAACAGATCACGGTAAATGCAGCATTTCGGGCTTATCACAACTGGTCAGAGTCCGTTGCAGATCATTCCAAGTTGATCCTCAATGGCACCAAAGATAAACCTATGCGATATCATGGAGTGCTTAATGCTGATTATAAAACGGCGGCTGCAGAGATCCGGAAGGGTGGATATGCAACTGATCCGAATTACACGCAGCTGCTGATCAATATTATCGAGCAGTACAAGCTTTACCAATATGACATAAAGGAAGGTGAACAACCCATGACAGCAACAGAGCAGAAGGAGTTTCAAGAGCTGAAAAGCACCATCAAGCAACAAGCCGAATGGATTAAATCACAAAAGGAACTGACTGAAATGCCGTGCCCGTCTTGGGCGAAGGATGCTTATGCATTTTATAAACCGTATATTGCCGATGAAAAAGGAAGCTATGATTTTTGGAGGCAGCTTGTGATCAACTACCGGAAAGAAAATAACATCATAGTAAACAAATAAATCCCGATTGGGAATATGAAGACCCTGCTGGATAACGTGTTGGCAGGTTAAGTATGTTTAATGATAATTATTATTTTTTGGCAATCGAAAATCGTTCTTATTTCATCCAATAAACAGACGATGTCAGTATAGAAGTTTGGTACATTCAACACAGTCGAACTCTTGAAATTTAAAATATTACGTAAATAAAGAAAGGAGAAGTATCTAATTTGGATAAATACGGTCATAATGTTATTTTATGGGGGTGTTATTTTTTATGAATGAAGAAGTAATTACTTATATACTAATCTCCGTTTCCCCTAATGGGAAATATGTTATGATTAAATCTAAAGATGGCTCGGGTAAGATCGAGGTTATTTCGAAGGATGACTTTGATACGAACTATGTTTATTTTGAAGGAATTGAATATATAAAAAGGCCAATTTAATTGGCCTTTTTATCTAAAGAAGAGCAATGTCTTGAGTAGCAATAAAAAGTTCATCTAATTCGCTATCCCAAAGATATTCAGACTTTAAAATATCAATTATTTTATGAAAATGCGGATCGTTTAATATATCAGAAGCAACTGTTGCGGCATATTCCGCCTGTGGGGACGCTTCTTCTAGTATGTTTTTTGTAGTCTGAACAATTCTATTCCTAAGCCTGGTGCTTTTGCTTCCTGTATGGTAATCTTGACACTTTTCCAGAAGTTCTTCTATTTTCTCATGAACTAATTGAGAAATTTCAAATCTTTTTTGAACTACTTTCCTTGTATCGTTTAACAAAAGAACACTAATAGTTTCTTTACCTATATCAGTTTTCCCAATGAGTCTATAATATTTCATTTTTAAATGTTCTTGGGGATTCATTTTTGATGGATCAATAATTGGATTGATTTCAGTGTTATGTTTGTGCTTGCGTCCATTGCACCGCTTACAACTTGGAAGTAGGTTATCCCAATCGACAACTAAGTCTGGGTGAGTGTGTTTGTCTTGATAATGCTCTACTTCCATGTACTTTGATTCCACATTGAGCTTACACTCGCAATATGCACATTTAGAGTGCGAACTTGATAAAAGTGCTTCTTCTATATACGCTTTTTTCCAAACGGATTTTTTTGTGGTTTTATATTCTGTTGTTAATTTTAAAACAACATCAGGTGTGAGCTCAGTTGGTTTTGGAAGTTTATTTACTTTTATCATTCAGAGCCACTTCCTAAAGCTGATAATTGAATAGATAGAAGCTTTCGCATATGATTATTAGGGTGTAACATATCGTTTAGTAAATCAAAAGCCGATTTAGCTTTAATGTAATCTTCCTCGTCAATTGCACTTTCAAAGTTTGCTATGTTTTCTAAGAATAAAGAAGATCGAGTCTCCTCTAGACCCATAACATCAGTGAGTATTTCTTCAACGGTCCAACCTTGAAAACCGAACAAGGTTGAAGCAGTTTCCCTAACTATGACCTCGCCTTCTTCGTTGTAACCCAAGGATATAATCTCGTTTGGTTCTGCAGCTTGAATAACATGCGCACTATGAGTAGTTACAATAAATTGAGCATAAGGGAATAGGTCTTTAAGAACATAGAGCAGGTTAGCCTGCCATTGTGGATGTAGGTGTAAATCAAGCTCATCTATTAACACTATTCCGTTAAATTCTTCTACTTTTAAATTTAAATCAGAAAATCTCTGCTCAATTTCTTTGATTATTCCTAGTAAGATGAATATTACTGACTTATAACCTGATGAGAGGTACTCAAAGTATATCTCACTAGTGTTGTTTTGTTTCACAAGAATGTCATAAGTATCTCCCTTAACTTTTGAGAAAACTATGCGAGGGTCTAATTTATGAAAAATGGTCTTTGCTACCTCTAAATTATGCCGCTGAGAGCTAGAAATTGAATCTTCATGCTTTTCCCACAAGTAACGATTAATAAACCAATTTTTTGCATCAGTTGCATCAATGCCTTGTATGCTTAATTGTTCATGATCTACATTTCGCGGGTCTCTGGATATTGAAGTTAATTGAATATAATCAAAAGTTCTATAAGTCTTTATGGTAATTATTTCCTTGGCGAATTCTCTAGCTGCGTTGAAATTTCCTCCTCTAAAGTACATATCATCAGATGGATGGAAGTTCGTCTTTTCGAGTCTATATATGGAGTTATCTAGATTTGTGATTTCCCAGAAACCCCTGTCATGATCAGCCTTTTTTCTGATATAAGAACTGGGATTATAAGTGAAGGATTGGGCAATACACTCTAAAATTGTAGTCTTTCCGATCCCATTTAATCCGCATATGACATTCATTTGCGGGTTAAATGATAAGGATAGTTTTTCTATACCACCAATTGCTTCAATGTAAATGCTTTTTAATTTAAACATGTCCGTCCCCCTAAAATAAATACTGAACTCATCGTAATTGCAGGGATATTATACCATTAAGTGTGGTTGTTAAGGCTTTTTTCTCTCATATATTGTTTACAGTCAGAAAGATATTTTGTAAAATAAACTCAACATATACGGACGCGCCGTTATACAATCCGAAAGCATCGGTAAAAAGGCTCACCTGCAAATTGCGGGGAGCCTTTTACTATGATGATATGGAGTGATATGACGTTGATTAACCGGTATCAAGTAGTTAAATCAGATTTAGAATTGTTTGCTGCTGCTATTCTGGGATCACGCATTTATATTGCCTTTGATGATCAGGAAGCAGGTAATAAGTATGTGGTTGCCCATAGTGGTCCAGTGGAGAAGTATACCCCTGAATATGTCCGTATTTCAGGTGTCTACTATAGGCGTAGTCAATATGAGTTTAGAGTACACATCAAATAATGAATTGAGTGAAGACTGGACTACGCAGCAGCCCTGACTTAGTCCAGTTTCTCATTTTGACCTGAGCTCTTATTCGTGGCTCCAGGTAAACAAAGTTTCTATCCTCTCCGGATACAATCCCCTTGCTCACTCCATAAAAAGCTTACTTTTCCATCAGCCCCGGTCCAAGTTCAATTATTCCAGTCGCGGTTATCGAGAAACCATTGCTCGTTTTTCATGAGTTACTATTTTGAGAAATCGTTTCTTAAAAAGATTCCATAATTAAGAACTAATTGTTTAGTATCTGGCCCGACTTGCCTTAATTCTCGTGCTATCTCTGACTCATTGGAAATGATTTGTTTGTCTTGTCTAACGAAATCGCCGTATTTTGTAGAAATTTTACTTGTATACCTGAGAATATCGAGATCAACTTCTGGACTGATATCCGGATCCCTGACAGTTCTTAATTTTGAATGATAATTATCAGTATAAGTGGTTGTAAAATTCGCTGAAACTTCTTCTGAAATGCTTAATGTTGGACTCGGAGGGATACCGCTAGTAGAATTATGAGCTAAAAAATGTGCCGTAATGGCTACTCCAAAAACCAACATTATTACAGAGAGACTTGTTAAAGATATTTTTTTAAACAATGCTTATTACCTCCTTATCAACACGAAACAACCTATATTCTAATTATAGTGAATTCGATGGGAAACTATAACAATTATTTACCAATAGTCTTACTTAAGAAGGGTGAAATTTACATTGATTATAGAACGCCTGTTTGGGTATAATTAAGAACAATTGTTCTTGTCATTACATAATCAGGAGGCGATGAGGAGTGTTAGAAGATATTGATCGTAAGATACTCCGGATCCTATACAACTATTCAAGTGGGCGGCGGAGGCTACCATCCATGGACGAGTTAGTCATCAAAACGGGAAAGTCCAAGCAGGACATCAAGCAGTCGCTGATCAACTTAGAAGACCAAATGTTTATCATTTGGGATGATAAGCGCCTGGTCCAATCGATAAGGATTTTGAATGGCTGGGAAAATGGCGGAACAGTGAAAGAGGAGCGTAAACCAAGCACAACGAGCAATACAGATTATTGGACTCAATATTAGGGGGCGTGCAGAATGGCAAAGAAACTGGAGGACAATGGGCTTTTTGAATCGTCTAGATGGTTACTGCCGGAGCGTCGGGAAGCATACTCACATCAGCTGACACACAAGGACCCAATTATTAAGCCGGTGATTGATGAGCAGGAATGGCAACAGATTGGAGAAGCGCTAAGTGAGTCGTTTAATGAACATGCTCGCATTACAATCAAAGTATTTGATCCTTACGAAGAAAAAGAACTAAGCGGATTTGTCACGGTGATCAATATGTTCCTAAAAGAAATTAAACTCCGCAATGAGGATGATTGGGATTGGATCAAATTTGACGATATTATTTCTGCCCATACATAGCATTAACAGCTATTTGCCAAAAGAACTGCACAAAGCGCGCAATTCTTTTTTTAATCACTCTATAATAGTAAGAAAAATTTCAACATCATTAATAAACTTTGCTGAAGGTGTCCTTTTGTTTTGTTCCCAATTTCTAATAGATCTTGGATCAACACCTATAATGGAAGCAACTTCATCAACATGCAGACCGTTATAAAATCGTGCTTTTCTAATTCGGTCCCCTAAAGTTGCTTCTGGAAGGTTCTCAAAACCACCAAAATACCATAACGATTTATCTAAGCAGTCAGATAGTTTCCTTAAGCTCAGTAAAGATGGCTGATTATGTTCGTTTTCAATCATCGAAATAGCTTCAGGCGTCAGTCCTATCTGGGATGCTACTTCTCTGATTGTAAGGTTAGCAGCCAACCGAGCATTACGAATTCTTCCTCCAGGCGTTGAGTGTTTTGTTTGGGCAGTTGTTATATTAAGGGTTTTCTGCTTCACTATACTTATGCCAGAGGTGTTGTCTGCACGGACAAGGATTCATCGAAGCCGCAAGCATGAATCGTGCCGGGAAAGTATGAACTGCTCTCGCTCGGCTGATGGTGACAGACTTGTCTTCTAGCGGCTGCCGCAGTACTTCAAGCACCTGGCGGTTAAACTCCGGCAGCTCGTCCAGAAACAGGATTCCGCGGTGGGCAAGACTGACCTCGCCCGGCTTCGGAATGGTTCCGCCGCCGATAAGGCCGCCGGCAGAAATGGTATGATGCGGTGAACGGAAAGGCCTGGTCCGCAGCAGCCCCGCTCCGGGCTCTTTCAATTTGCCGGCGGCGCTGAATATTTTTGTGGTTTCCAGCGCTTCCTGCTCTGTCATAGGGGGGAGTATGGTCGGGAGTCGCTTGATCAGCATCGTCTTCCCGGTTCCTGGAGGCCCCATAAGCAGGATATTATGCATGCCGGCCGCAGCAATGGTAAGAGCGCGCTTGACATGCTGCTGCCCGAGCACATCGGCATAATCCTCAATTTGGTAAGCTTCCTGAGCTGTGTAATGGGAAGAAGTCAGTTGCAAACCATCAAAGGATGATATGCGGAGCGGGCTGCTTTTTTCCCTGGAGGCAAGGCCTGCCTCCTGTTGACCGAGCGCGAACAGCTCATTTAAATGACTGATTGCATAAATATTCATATTTTCGATCAAGGCTGCTTCAGCAGCATTTTCCTTTGGCAGCAGAACAGCAGAGAAGCCCTCACGTTTGGCACGGTCCACCATCGACAGGATGCCGGTGACCGGCCGTAGGCTCCCATCCAGAGCCATTTCGCCGATGAGAAGAAGCTTATCCTCCTGGGGAAGGATGAGCTGTCCGCTTGTGCACAAAATGCCCAGGGCAATAGCGAGATCGAAAGCGGAGCCTTCTTTTCTTAGATCGGCAGGCGCCAGATTGATGGTCGTACGCTGCAGAGGGAAGGTGAAGCCGCAGTTTTTGATCCCTGCCCGAACACGTTCTACAGCTTCCCGGATCGCTGAATCCGGAAGACCAATAATGGAGGTTTGGGGAAGACCGTTAGAGATGTCTACCTCCACTTGAATCAGCACCCCATCAATTCCGTATAAACATGCGCTGTACATTTTTCCGTACATACAATAAAAGCACCCTTTCTCACGGGATCAAGTCAGCGGCTGCAGCATAGCAGTGCTTTCCTTCCGATTGAAAAAAGGTGCTTCCTTATTTTCGTAATATGTTTTACAAAATTGTAAGATTGCGGATGCCAAATGTCAAGGTTCAGTTGATTTCTTAGGAATGGAATACGGATTTGATGAATTGCTGTTTGAAATGGCGGAAATAGTTGTAAAGTAAAGAAAAGCCTACAATTGAATTGCAGGCAGATAACTTGGTAATGTTTAATATTTCTCGGTCCATGTGATAATATTAGCAAATGAAGGCAGGTGATGGAAGTAACATGAAATCGAAGGAAATCGTTCCTCAGCTTCAACTGGAGAACCAACTGTGCTTTGCTGTATATGCTTGCTCTCGTGAAATCACGAAAATGTACCAGCCGTATCTTGAGAAGCTGGGAGTTACGTATTCACAATATTTGGTGCTTATGGTGCTGTGGGAGAAAAAGCAATGTACGGTGAAGGAGCTTGGTGAAGCTCTGTTTTTGGACTCAGGTACGCTGACTCCTCTTTTAAAACGACTTCAAGCTGCCGGCTTGATCAACAGAGAGCGCTCCGCCCAAGATGAGCGGAAGGTCATTATTACGCTTACTGATGAAGGTGTGCTTCTAAGAGATAAAGCGATTGATGTACCGGGATCCATGCAAAATGACGCCTGTATGAACGCCGACGAGTTTAACCGGTTGCTTGGAGAATTCAAGGGACTATTGGAGCGGGTTCACAATATTAATGTGCAGCGGGATGGGAAAAACAGCTGATTTAAGAGGTTGGAATTACCATAAAATTCCAAGCATTCTCTCAAACGGATTATATCGATATCAAAAAGCTGTCGATGTTAACACAGTTTGTTAAGGTAAGCGTTTTAAAAACATGGTACAATAGTTTGGGTTTATATTATTTTCCAAGAGAATAACCCGCCTTGTAGCAGTCATGTTGATAGGAGGATTCCGTAAATGAATATCCATGAATATCAAGGAAAACAGGTATTGAAACAGTATGGAGTTGCCGTTCCGAACGGAAAGGTTGCTTATACGGTGGAAGAAGCTGTAGAAGCCGCAAAATCGCTGAACAGCCAGGTTACGGTTGTAAAGGCGCAAATTCATGCAGGTGGACGCGGTAAAGCGGGCGGCGTTAAGGTTGCTAAAAATCTTGACGAAGTACGCGCATATGCCGAAGAGATCCTCGGTAAAGTGCTTGTCACACATCAAACTGGTCCGGAAGGCAAGCAAGTCAAACGCCTCCTGATCGAAGAAGGCTGCGATATCCGCAAAGAATATTATGTGGGTGTTGTTGTCGACCGTGCTACCGGCTGCGTCGTTATGATGGGCTCGGAAGAAGGCGGTACGGAAATTGAGGAAGTGGCTGCAGCGACTCCCGAGAAAATTTTCAAAGAAGTTGTTGATCCGGCAGTAGGATTGCAGGTTTTCCAAGCCCGCAGACTTGCTTATGCCATCAACATTCCTAAAGAACTGGTAAATAAGGCTGCTCAATTTATGATGGCCCTTTATACAGCTTTTGTGGACAAAGACTGTTCGATCGCTGAAATTAACCCTCTGGTTGTAACGGGTGACGGCAACGTCATGGCGCTGGATGCCAAGCTTAACTTTGACTCCAATGCATTGTTCCGCCATAAGGACATTCAGGAGCTGCGCGATCTGGACGAAGAGGACGAGAAGGAAATCGAAGCATCCAAGTACGACCTGAGCTATGTGGCTCTGGACGGCAACATCGGCTGCATGGTTAATGGCGCAGGCCTTGCTATGGCAACGATGGATATCATCAAACACTATGGCGGCGACCCGGCCAACTTCCTTGACGTAGGGGGCGGTGCGACGACAGAGAAGGTTACCGAAGCGTTCAAAATCATTCTCTCCGACAAGCAGGTTAAAGGCATTTTCGTCAATATTTTTGGCGGTATTATGCGTTGCGACGTGATCGCTGAGGGTGTTGTTGAAGCAGCGAAGCAGCTTGGCCTTACCCGGCCGCTGGTTGTGCGTCTGGAAGGAACTAACGTGGATCTCGGGAAGAAAATTTTGGCTGAATCCGGCCTGAATATCGTTCCTGCTGATTCTATGGCCGACGGTGCACAAAAAATTGTCTCGCTCGTAAAATAGGTACCTTTAAAATCGAACAGGGGATGTGAACGAATCGTGAGTATTTTGGTTGATAAAAATACAAAAGTGATTACCCAGGGCATCACCGGGAAAACCGCCCTTTTCCATGCAAAAGGCGCCCTTGATTACGGAACGCAAATGGTGGGAGGTACTTCCCCCGGCAAAGGCGGCACAACCGTGGATATTGAGCTTGAAAACGGCAGCTCTGTGAGCCTTCCTGTTTTCAATACCGTGGTAGAAGCCAAGAATGCTACAGGCGCTACAGCGAGCGTTATTTACGTTCCGCCAGCTTTTGCAGCAGACTCGATCCTGGAAGCCGTTGAGGCCGAAATGGAACTGGTTATCTGCATCACTGAAGGCATTCCGGTGCTTGATATGGTCAAAGTAGCCCGTTATATGGAAGGCAAAAAGACCGTTCTGATCGGACCAAACTGTCCAGGTGTCATCACACCGGGCGAATGCAAAATCGGTATTATGCCTGGATACATACATACGCCAGGACATGTGGGCGTAGTATCCCGAAGCGGAACGTTGACTTATGAAGCTGTTCATCAGCTGACTACCCGCGGCATTGGACAATCCACTGCGGTTGGTATCGGCGGGGACCCTGTAAAGGGAACAGAGTTCATCGATGTTCTGAAACGCTTCAACGAAGATCCTAACACCTATGCGGTGATCATGATCGGCGAAATCGGCGGTACTGCTGAAGAAGATGCTGCTGAATGGATCCGTGACAACATGACCAAGCCGGTCGTAGGCTTTATCGGCGGTGTAACTGCTCCTCCAGGAAAACGTATGGGCCATGCAGGCGCGATTATCTCCGGCGGTAAAGGTACTGCCAAAGAGAAAATCGCCAAAATGGAAGAATGCGGCATCAAAGTCGCTCCAACACCTTCCGACATGGGCTCCACGCTGGTTAGTGTTCTTGAGGAACGCGGCATGCTGGAGAAATGCTTGACACATTAATCCGATTTCGGGTTATTATAGGTTCAAAGGTAAGCAACCTTTTATTTCCTCCGGTAGGGAATAAGAGGTTGCTTTTTTGTGTTTTCATTAACATGGGATTGAGAGGTGAGTTCATTGGATATTCGCTGGCTGCTCATTGCATTGCACGAAACGAAAGGGGTTGGCAGAAAGAGCATTGCTCGTTTAATGATGGAAGGGATGTTGACAGAGGAAACCATGATTTATAAAGGAAGGGATTGGGAGGATTACGGTTTTTCTGCGGAAATATCGGAGAGGTTGGTTCACAATCTTACTGATTCAGCACTTCGGCAGAAGATAGAGGAGAGAGAGCTTGATCCGTTCATTCAGACACTGACCATTTTAGACAGCAGCTATCCTGCATTATTAAAAGAAAGTCCTGATCCGCCACTTGTTTTATATGTCAGGGGGAATTCCGACTTGTTGACCCGGCCTGGTATCGCAATGGTGGGGACCAGAATTCCAACAGCCTACGGCCGTAAAATGGGGGGAGAACTGGCACAAGGACTATGTGCGGGAGGATTAAACGTTGTAAGCGGTTTAGCCAGAGGAATCGACAGTATTTGCCATGAAGCTGCGTTATCATGCGGAGGAGGAACCATAGCAGTGATGGCCACGGGAATGGATGTCATTTATCCTCCAGAGAATAGGGCATTGTTCGCCAAAATCATCAAAGACGGCTTAATTGTAACAGAGTATCCACCGGGCACGAAGCCCCATCCGGGGTTGTTTCCCCAGCGGAATCGTATAATTGCTGGATTGTCGCTTGGTACGCTTGTTGTGGAGGCGGATGAGCGCAGCGGATCGTTAATTACAGCAGATGCTGCTCTGGATGCGGGAAGAGATGTCTTTGCTGTTCCGGGTCCGGTGACCTCGCCGAAGAGCCGAGGGGCGCTTAATTTGATCCGCCAGGGTGCCAAAATGGTATGCGGAGCCGCGGACATACTCGAGGAATATGTTTCATGGTTGCCAAAGGGGTACGAGAATACATACAATAGGGAAGTTCAGGTAAAAAAGATCCAATCGAATGAAGAAGGTCATTTGACAACGGATGAACTTCGACTATACCATATACTGGAGCAGGGACCGTTCACACTGGATGAGCTGCTGCAGCACAGCCGGTGGGATTTTGGACATTTGCATTCAGTTCTGTTATCTTTAATCATAAAAAAGCAGATTACCCAATTACCTGGTGCTATATATAAGACAATATAAGAAAAATGTTTATCGATGTATTTCCCATAGAACCCAGACCGCGTTAAGCGGAATTTTTTCTTGTGATTAAAGAATCGACCAGCTCTGCTGAGAATTTTAGATTTTTTAATTTTAATGAAGCTTTTGATTGTTGGAGAGGAGGATGAACCGATGGCTGATTCACTGGTGATCGTGGAATCGCCCGCAAAGGCGAAGACGATCGGAAAGTATTTAGGCAGCAAATATATCGTAAAGGCTTCCATGGGCCATGTTCGCGATTTGCCAAAGAGCCAAATCGGGGTTGAAGTAGAAAACGAATTCAATCCGAAGTATATTACCATCCGCGGAAAAGGTTCCGTGTTAAAAGAATTGAAGGATGCCAGCAAAAAGGTGAAAAAGGTTTATCTCGCAGCTGACCCCGATCGTGAAGGGGAGGCTATTGCTTGGCATTTGGCTCATGCCTTGGAGCTGGATAATACGGAAAGCTGCCGGGTCGTGTTCAACGAGATTACGAAGCAAGCCGTTAAGGATGCTTTTAAAACACCGCGCAAGATTAATATGGATCTGGTCAATGCCCAGCAAGCCAGACGAATTTTGGACCGGCTGGTAGGTTACAAGATCAGTCCTTTATTATGGAAGAAAGTTAAAAAGGGATTGTCTGCAGGGCGTGTCCAATCGGTTGC
This sequence comes from Paenibacillus dokdonensis, assembly GCF_004916975.1. GTDB lineage: Bacteria > Bacillota > Bacilli > Paenibacillales > Paenibacillaceae > Paenibacillus_AQ > Paenibacillus_AQ dokdonensis. Next base: position 1,337,945 of record NZ_STGQ01000001.1, read on the forward strand.
TGTCAAGATTATTCTGGACCGTGAAAATGAAATCGACGCTTTCGTTCCTGAAGAATACTGGTCAATCACAGCCAAGCTTGCCAAGGGCAGCTCCGTGTTCGAAGCAAAGTTTCATCAGCTGGATGGACAGAAGAAAGAGCTTTCCAAGGAAGAGGATGTCCAGGAAGTTTTGAAAGCCATCAAGGGAGCGACCTTTAAGGTTGCAGAATTGAAGGAAAAGGAACGTCAGCGGCATCCTTCACCTCCGTTTACGACGAGTTCCCTGCAGCAGGAGGCAGCGCGGAAGCTTAATTTCCGGGCAGCGAAAACGATGTCCGTTGCTCAGCAGCTGTATGAAGGTGTGGAACTTGGCAAGGAAGGTACCGTCGGTCTGATTACTTACATGCGTACCGACTCCACTCGAATTGCCGTTTCTGCACAGGAAGAAGCCAAAGAATTTATCGATGGGAAATACGGCAGCCCGTTTGTACCTGAAACACCGCGTGAGTATTCGAAGAAAGCAGCGAATGCTCAGGATGCGCATGAAGCTATTCGTCCAACTTCAGTGCTCCGTGATCCGGAGTCGGTAAAGTCCTTTATGAGTCGTGACCAGTTCAGATTATATAAGTTGGTTTGGGAGCGTTTTGTAGCAAGTCAAATGTCATCGGCTCTTCTGGATACCCTCTCGGTGGATATCACTGCCGGCAGTGCAGTATTCCGCGCTACGGGTTCGAAAGTACGCTTTCCGGGCTTCATGAAAGTGTACGTTGAAGGAAACGATGACGGAACGACAGAGGAAGAGAAATTTCTGCCGGCGTTGTCTCCCGGAGACAAGCTGAAAAAGGAAGAGATTGATCCGAAGCAGCATTTTACCCAACCGCCACCGCGTTATACCGAGGCTCGTCTTGTGCGCACGATGGAGGAACTTGGGATTGGACGGCCAAGTACTTATGCTCCGACGCTGGAGACCATTCAAAAGCGGGGCTATGTAGCCATTGAGGAAAAGAAATTTATGCCGACCGAGCTTGGCGAGCTGGTTATCGAGCAAATGGAGCAGTTCTTTCCTGAAATACTTGACGCAGAGTTTACCGCACATATGGAAGAAGACCTTGACCATGTGGAGGAAGGCTCTGAAGATTGGGTAAAGGTTCTGAAGGAATTCTATGGTTCATTTGAGAAGCGTTTGGAAGTCGCTGAAGAAGAAATGAAGGAAATCGAAATTGAAGATGAGGTTTCCGATGAAATTTGTGAGAAATGCGGAAAGCCAATGGTCTATAAGCTCGGCCGTTTTGGTAAGTTTCTGGCCTGTTCAGGATTTCCGGATTGCCGGAATACCAAGCCCATCGTGAAGGATATCGGGGTAACCTGTCCGAAATGCAAAGAAGGCCATGTGGTGGAACGCCGGAGCAAAAAGGGACGGATCTTTTATGGATGCGACCGTTATCCGGAATGCGATTTTGTTTCATGGGACCGTCCTTCAAGCAAACCTTGCCCGAAATGCGGCTCCTGGATGGTAGAGAAACGGAATAAGCAGGGTGCAAGACTTCAGTGCACATCCTGTGACCATGTAGAGGAAATAGAAGAAAATGAAGACAATGACGAGATTGTATAACAGCATGCTGCTAGAAGCTTAGGAGGTAATGGATTTGACAGAAATAAAACAGGTAACCGTCATCGGTGCCGGTCTGGCGGGCAGCGAAGCTGCCTGGCAGATTGCAAGCCGCGGCGTTCCCGTGAAATTATATGAAATGCGTCCTGTTGTAAAAACACCTGCCCATCATACGGACAAGTTTGCTGAGCTGGTGTGTACGAATTCACTGAGAGCTAACGGATTGACGAATGCTGTTGGTGTGCTTAAAGAAGAAATGCGAATGCTGAATTCCATTATTTTGGGATCAGCTGATAAAAATGCGGTTCCTGCAGGTGGCGCCCTCGCTGTAGACCGTGATGGATTTTCGGGAGATATCACGGATATTCTTCATAACCATCCATTGATTGAGGTTGTAAATGAAGAAATTCAGCATATACCTGAAGATGGGATTGTTGTCATCGCGACTGGCCCTCTGACCTCACCTTCACTCTCTGCTGAGATCAAGGCATTGATGGGAGAGGAATACTTCTATTTTTATGACGCAGCCGCGCCGATCGTGGAAAAAGATTCGATCGATATGAGCAAGGTATATTTGGCGTCCCGGTATGATAAGGGAGAGGCAGCTTATCTGAACTGCCCGATGAATGAAGAAGAGTTCGATGCATTTTATGAAGCTCTCGTATCGGCCGAAGTGGCCCAGCTGAAGGAATTCGAAAAAGAGGTATACTTCGAAGGATGTATGCCGATTGAAGTCATGATGCAACGCGGCAAGCAGACAGCACTCTTTGGACCGATGAAGCCTGTAGGCTTGGTGAATCCGCATACAGGTACGCTTCCGCACGCAGTTGTTCAGCTTCGCCAAGATAACGCAGCCGGAACACTGTACAACCTGGTTGGCTTCCAGACACATCTCAAGTGGGGCGAACAAAAACGTGTATTCTCCATGATTCCAGGCCTTGAAAATGCCGAGTACGTTCGTTACGGAGTTATGCACCGGAATACATTTGTTAATTCGCCGCGACTGCTGAAGCCTACATACCAGCTCAAAACGAATGAGAACCTGTTCTTTGCCGGTCAAATGACAGGTGTGGAAGGATATGTCGAATCGGCAGCATCCGGGCTCATAGCGGGAATTAATGCCGCTAGAAAGGCCAAGGGAGAGGAACTTGTCATTTTGCCCGAAACCAGTACGATCGGCAGCATGGCACATTATGTCACGAATGCAGATCCGGCACATTTCCAACCGATGAATGCGAACTTCGGTTTACTGCCTGGGCTTGAAAAGAAAATCCGCAACAAAAAAGAGAAAAATGAGGCACTCGCTAACCGCGCTTTGGCAAGCATCACTGAATTTGTAAATTCGTTTGGTGCATCTGCAGTACAGGCAGGAAGTCTAGACTAGGAGGCTTGACAGGTATGGAGATGTCATTTCATGCAACGACGATTTGCGCCGTTCGTCACAATGGAAAGGCGGCAATCGCCGGCGATGGCCAGGTGACGTTCGGTGAGAATATGATCATGAAGCAGACCGCCAAAAAGGTCCGACGGCTCTATAGAGGCCAGGTCGTCGCCGGCTTTGCCGGTTCTGTGGCGGATGCCATTACGCTGTTTGAGAAGTTCGAGGGCAAGCTGGAGGAGCATCATGGCAATTTGCAGCGTGCTGCTGTGGAGCTTGCGAAGGATTGGAGATCAGACCGCGTCCTGCGCAAGTTGGAAGCCTTGATGATTGTCATGGATAAAAGCGGTATGCTGCTGATCTCCGGCGGCGGAGAAATTATCGAGCCTGATGATGATGTTCTGGCGATTGGATCCGGAGGCAATTTCGCTTTGTCTGCCGGTCGTGCGCTCAAACGTCATGCGCAGGATCTTGAAGCGAAGGATATCGCACGCGAAGCCCTGAAAATCGCTTCCGAAATTTGTGTTTACACCAATGGAAATATCATCGTGGAAGAGCTGTAAAAGCGAGGGGGATGCAAATGGATAACCAGAACTTGACTCCGAGACAGGTCGTTGCCGAATTGGATAAGTATATCGTCGGTCAAAAACAGGCGAAGAAATCCGTAGCCGTTGCTCTACGTAACCGCTATCGCCGGAATCTCCTTCCAGATGATGATCGCGATGAAATCGTACCTAAAAATATTCTTATGATTGGGCCAACGGGTGTAGGTAAGACCGAGATTGCCAGACGTCTGGCGAAACTGGTAAACGCGCCGTTTGTCAAAATTGAGGCTACCAAATTTACGGAAGTCGGATATGTCGGTCGTGATGTGGAGTCGATGGTACGCGATTTGATTGAAACCTCTATACGTATGGTGAAAACGGAACGTACGGAAAAAGTGAAGGACCGTGCGGAAGAGCTTGCGAATGAGCGGATTGTTCACATTCTCGTTCCATCTGGCGGAAAAAACAAGAATCAGCGGAATCCGTTTGAAATGATCTTCGGAGGCGGCAACAATAATCAACAGGAGCCGGAAGAAGACAAAGAGCAGGACAGCTCCATCGTCGAACGCCGCCGCCAAATCAAATTCAAGCTGCTTTCGGGCGGTTTGGAGGATGACCTGATTGAGATTGACGTAGAGGATAATGCGCCGAACATGATGGATATGCTTGCCGGTCAGGGCAATGACCAGATGGGCATGAATATGCAGGAAATGTTCGGAAGCCTGCTTCCAAAACGGACCAAAAAGCGCAAGCTGCCAATCAAGGAAGCCCGTAAAGTACTGACTCAAGATGAAGCCACCAAGCTGATTGATATGGATGATGTCATTGCAGAATCCATTTACCGTGCTGAGCAATCCGGTATTATTTTTATCGACGAGATCGACAAGGTAGCGAGCCAAGGCAAAGGATCGGGCCCTGACGTGTCCAGAGAGGGCGTACAGAGGGATATTCTGCCAATTGTCGAAGGATCCACTGTGATGACCAAATACGGCCCTGTAAAGACGGATTTCATTCTGTTTATTGCGGCCGGTGCATTTCATATCGCCAAGCCTTCGGATTTGATTCCGGAGCTTCAAGGAAGATTCCCGATCCGTGTCGAATTGAACAGCCTTTCACTGGATGATTTTGTCTCGATTTTAACGGAGCCGAAAAACGCGATTACGAAGCAGTATAAAGATCTGCTCAAGACCGAAAATATTGAAATTGAATTTTCACAGGATGCAATCAAGGAAATCGCCAAGATTGCCGCTTCTGTCAATGACAGTATGGAGAACATCGGAGCGCGCAGACTTCATACCATTCTGGAGAAGCTGCTTGAGGATCTCTCCTTTGAGGCACCTGAGCTAACATTGGAACAGATGACCATTACTCCGGAATATGTGCGTGAGAAGCTCGCTGGTATCGCCCAGGATCGAGATTTGAGTCAATATATCTTATAAGACTAAACTCAATTCATGTATTTTCACAAAAAGGACTGAGTTTGGTTGCAGTTTGTTTTGCATGATAAACACAAATAACCCGATCAGAAGCCTAAAGGCATACATTCTGATCGGGTTATTTAGCTAAAAAGGCGGAAATTTGAAAATAGTTTTATAAAGACAGAGTGATTTCATGATAATAGCTTTCGCAAATCTGAAAAACCGGGACTCTTGGGTTTTGGTTTTGACGAAAAGTGGCGATGCGAAAGCCTGATATGAACCTCTAATCCCTTATCCCGAGCAGTTTTAGGAATATCTTAACAAAAAATAAGAAAAAAGCCCTCCTTTTACCCAAAAGATAGGGCTTTTTTCTTATTGTAATATGACCCAATCTTTAAGAAACTTAGGATATATGACAAGTTAGTAAAATTTTCTACTTAAGACCTAGAAATATTGTTGATTTTGATTTCTTTTGTCGAAAAAAACAAGATTCAGAAAACCGCAGCGTGAAAAATCTTTATATAATATATGGAAAAGGGGGACAGCAAAATGGATCTGTTGAACAGTACCAGTTTTCAGCGCATGGAGACTGGCCTGCAAGCGGCAAACCTCAGGCAGAACGTCATTTCCAACAACATCGCGAACGAAGAGACACCTTACTTTAAACGGTCGGAAGTGTCGTTTGAAAATCTGCTGCAGCAGGAAATGAATGGAAATACACCCCAACTGCGGGGGAAGGTTACAAATCCCCGGCATTTCGTTATAGGTCCTATGAGCTCGATACCTGAGCCGGTCGTTACTGTGGATCAGTCCACAGCTATGAATAATAACCTTAACAATGTTGATGTCGACAGTGAAATGGCCAATCTGGCAGCGAACCAAATTCAGTATAATTCTTACATCCAGCAAATGAATGAACAAATCAAAATGATGCGTGTAGCCGTAGAGGGGAGATAAGGTTAAATGAATTTGAACAGCAGCTTTGGCATCAGCGCATCAGGTCTGACAGCTCAGCGACTCAGAATGGATGTTATTTCTTCTAATATAGCCAATGCCGAAACGACAAGAGCGTCAGTGGTTAATGGACAAGCCGTTCCTTACCGACGTAAAATGGTCGTTTTTTCTCCGAATGAATCCAATTTCGCTAACATGCTGCAGGCACAAATGGGCGGCGAGAATGCTTCTCCGGCCCGTGGCGTAAAAGTAACGGCGATCCAAGAAGATTCAACTCCCTTAAAGCCTGTATATAACCCAAACCATCCGGATGCAAATGCTGAAGGATATGTATATATGCCTAATGTAGACCTCACCAAAGAAATGGTAGATATGATATCTGCTTCTCACTCCTATAACGCCAACGTAACCGCATTGAACGCTTCGAAAGCCATGGTCATGAAGGCTCTAGAAATAGGACGTTAGTTCCTTTTATTTAAATTAAAATTATGCAAGGAGGGACATTAATGATTCAAAACACCATGTTTTCCACTCAAGCTACACAACCGCTAAAGATGCTGGAAAGCAGCAAAAGCAGCGAGGCAACACCTTCTGAATCTCTTAGCAAGTTTGGTTCTTACCTGGAAGATGCCATCAGCCAGATTGCTGATCAGGAAAAAGCGTCCGAAGAGATGAGCAACAAATTCATGCTCGGACAGGTAGACGTTGACCAGGTAATGATTTCCTCAGAAAAAGCGCTTTTGAGTCTGCAGCTTACGTCTCAAGTCCGCAATAAGGTCATCGAGGCCTATCAGGAAATCATGCGTACGCAAGTATAACCGTAGATTGCTAAGATTCGGGTAGGGTGGGTGACGTTGTGAATGAAAGAATCGCCCAATATAAGGACAAGATCGTCCAATATTGGAATCAGTTCAGCAAAAAACAAAAAACAATATTTTTCTCTACACTTGCTCTAATCATCATTGCTATTGTGATGCTGACAATGCAGCTTTCCAAAACGGAATATGAGGTCGCGTTCAAGGATTTGAATTCCAGCGACTCTGCAGGCATCATGAATTATTTAGATACGAACAACATTCCGTATAAGCTGGGTTCCGATGGTAAAACGATCTCTGTGCCGAGTACGCAAGCCGCCCGCATCAAAGTGGATGTTGGCTCCCAAGGAATTGTTCAGAATGGTTCGATTGGATTCCGTGCTTTTGACTCATCTTCGTCAATAGGAACAACAGACAGTGAGTTCAATGTCAAATACAACAACGCCTTAAACGGTGAAGTTGAACAGCTCCTTACACGGATGAACGGTATTTTGGAAGCAAAGGTTCTCGTAACCCTGCCCAAAGAAAGTGTGTTTGCCGGAACGGATGATCAGGAAAAAGGGAATGCTTCCGTCGTGCTGAAATTTAAGCCGGGATATCATCCGAATCAGGAAACAGTCGATGGATATTTCAACCTCGTCAAAACAGCAGTTCCCAATTTGCCGATTGAGAATATCACGATGATGGAAGGCGACACTGAGCTGTTACCGTCATCAAGAGGCGGACAAGGAACATTAAGCAGTTCAGTTGAAGAAAACTTCGCACTGCAAAAGAAATTCGAAAATGAAGTTCGCCAAAATGTAAGACAGTTTCTGGCTCAGTTCATGGGTCCGAATAAGGTAGATGTCCTGGTTGTCTCCAAACTGAATTTTGATAAAGTTCAAAGCAAAGAAAATATGGTTACACCTGTGGATGCCGAAAATATGAAAGGCATCGAAATCAGCGTTCAGGAAATTTCCAAGAATTATACAGGTAAGGCTAATCCGGACAGCGGCGTGGCAGGCACGGGACAATCCCAAGTTCCAACCTATCCAAGCGGTTCATCAACCGGTGATGTGACTTCCGAGGATCTGTCGAAGACAGTGAATTACGAAGTGAATCACATAACTAAGGATATTATATCCAGCCCATATTCTGTAAAAGATTTAACCATTAATGTGGCCGTTGAACCACCTACCGGGCAAAAGGCGGTAGATCAAGCGACAAAAGATGCCATTCAAAATATTTTGGTGAATATTGTCAGAGCGTCCCTTGCAGATTCAGGTGCTACATATACAGACGCTGACCTGGCTAAAAAAGTTTCGGTTTATTCGCAACCATTTGGTGGAGAAGTAACCCAAACGAAAGGTTTGAATCTTTCCAAAGGAGTTCTTTGGGGCATTGGTCTTGCCGCGCTCGCTTTGCTAGCAGGCGGCGGGTTCCTGATATTCCGCCGACGCAAACAAAGAGAAGAGATGGAAGAAGATCTTCCATTGCCGGCTCCAACAGAGTTCCCATCCATTAGTTTGGAAAGTGTGACCAACGAGAGTCAGGTACGCAAACAGCTCGAAACGCTGGCGAAGAAAAAGCCGGAGGAATTTGTCAATCTACTGCGTACATGGCTTGCTGACGAATAGAGGTGAATCCAATGGTAAAACCAAACAGCCAGGGTTTAAGCGGGCGGCAAAAAGCGGCGATCCTGCTCATTACTCTGGGTCCGGAAGTTTCGGCTCAAATCTTCAAACATCTTAGAGATGAGGAGATTGAGCAGCTGACCCTGGAAATTGCAAATGTCCGTAAAGTAGATAGTGTGGAAAAAGAAATGATCCTGTCAGAGTTTCATCAAATCTGCCTGGCTCAGGAATATATATCACAGGGTGGCATTAATTACGCCAAGGAAATATTGGAGAAGGCCCTTGGATCTCAGAAAGCGCTCGAGGTTATTAACAGGTTGACAGCAACATTGCAGGTTAGACCGTTTGACTTTGCTCGTAAAGCGGATCCAAACCAGATCTTGAACTTTATCCAGAATGAGAATGCACAAACCATTGCGCTCGTGCTGTCCTATCTGCAGTTTGAACAAGCAGCGGCCATTTTGTCCTCACTGCCTCAGGATAAGCAGGCGGATGTGGCAAGAAGGATTGCTGTGATGGACAGTACATCGCCTGAAGTCATTTCCCAGGTGGAGAAGGTACTGGAACAAAAACTGTCAGCTACAGTAACCCAAGACTACACCAATGCAGGTGGTATTGAGTCGATCGTTCAAATTCTGAATGGGGTCGACCGCGGTACCGAGCGTACGATCCTTGATTCGCTCGAGATTCAGGATCCGGAGCTTGCCGAAGAAATCAAAAAACGGATGTTTGTGTTCGAAGATATTGTCAATGTGGACAACCGATCGATCCAGCGGATTATCCGCGATGTGGAAAGCGCAGATCTGCAGCTTGCTTTGAAAGTGGCAAGCGAGGAAGTACGGGATGTTATTTTCCGGAATATGTCCAAGCGCATGTCCGAAACCTTCAAGGAAGAAATGGAATTTATGGGACCGGTACGGCTGCGTGACGTGGAAGAGGCACAGACCCGCATCGTAGGTACGATCCGCAGATTGGAAGAAGCCGGTGAGATTATTATTGCTCGCGGCGGAGGGGATGACATCATTGTCTAATTTGATTAAATCCTCCCAGTATGTGCCTGTTGAAATGCTGAAAAAGCTGGATCTAGGGCATCGATATGCTTCTTCCGATGAGAATGAGGAGTTGGAAGAAGAGAACGTAGAAGAAGTCAAAGAAATTCAGGCGGATGAGGAATCCAAACGCCTTAGCAAAGAAATGCTTGAGGATGCTCGTGAATTTGCTGAACGCCAGGTACGTGAGGCTTCTGATGAAGCGGAACGTATCTTGGCGGAAGCGAATGAACAAATTGACGGCTGGTGGCAAGAACGCAGACTGCAGGATGAGCATTTGGTGGAGGCTCTTAAATCTGAAGGATATGACACGGGATATCGTGAAGGATCCGAGAAGGTTCTTGCAGATTTGCAGGATCAGATTTCACAGATGATGGAAGAGGCTCAGACGGTGCTGAAGCAGGCATATCTGATGAAAGAACAAATTATTCAGGAAGCGGAGCCGTTTCTGGTTGAGCTAAGCTGTGCTATTGCCGAGAAAGTCATTGATAAGCAGCTGACTTTAGAATCTGATTATGTCATTGACTTGATCAAGAGCAATTTATCACGCAAGCGGGAACAAGGTGTGATTACCCTGTGCGTGGCTCCAAAGTATTTCTCATTTGTTCAGGCAGCCAGAGAGGAACTCGGGGCTGCGATCGATTCGCAGGCTGAGCTGCAGATCATACCTGATTCCACGGTTCATGATCGTGGCTGCGTCATCCGTTCTTCTTTTGGAAGCGTGGATGCAAGAGTTGATACGCAGTTGACCGAGATCAAGAAGGAGCTTATCCGGATCGCACTGGATGACGAGGAGCGTAGAGAACAGGATGAAGATGCTTAATAGCGGACGGTACATGGAGCACCTGCGGAACATAGATCCCGTTAGAGTGAATGGCAAAGTGACCCAGGTCATTGGGCTGATGGTAGAGTCTGAGGGGCCTGACGCGAGTGTTGGAGATGTTTGCTACATTTATCCGACAAAAGGCGCAAAGCCGCTACAAGCTGAGGTAGTCGGGTTTCGGGACAATAAAGTACTGCTGATGCCGCTTGGTGAGCTGCAATCCATTGGCCCGGGCTGCGATGTGGTGGGTACTGGCAAGCCGCTGAGTGTTCAGGTGGGCTCCGAGCTTCTGGGTAAAGTACTTGATGGACTTGGACAGCCACTCGACGGATCGCTGATTCCGACACGGATGCCTCACAGCTCCACATACAATGAACCTTCCAATCCCTTGAATAGGCCGCGAGTAAAGGAACCCATCAGCATCGGAGTAAGAGCTATCGATGGACTGCTAACGATTGGCAAAGGACAGCGGGTTGGTATTTTCGCAGGTTCCGGTGTCGGAAAAAGTACACTTATGGGAATGATTGCCCGGAATACCTCTGCAGATGTGAATGTAATCGCACTGATCGGTGAACGTGGACGAGAGGTGCTGGATTTTATCGAGAGAGATCTCGGTCCGGAAGGATTGCAGCGCTCCGTAGTCATTGTAGCAACATCGGATCAGCCGGCGCTGGTGAGAATTAAAGGGGCTTTGATCGCAACGACCATAGCGGAATATTTCCGCGACCGGGGCATGAACGTCATGCTAATGATGGACTCGGTAACCCGCTATGCCATGGCGCAGCGCGAGGTAGGACTTGCCGTTGGAGAGCCGCCAGCAATGAGAGGTTATACGCCTTCGGTATTCGCGAGTTTGCCCAAGCTGCTGGAACGGGCCGGTACAGGACCAACGGGTTCTATTACCGCTTTCTATACGGTGTTGGTAGATGGTGATGATATGAACGAGCCGATTGCCGATGCCGTCCGCGGGATATTAGACGGGCACATCGTGCTTAACCGTAACATTGCCAACAAGGGGCATTTTCCCGCAATCGATATTCTCGCAAGCATTAGCCGGGTGATGAAAGACATTGCACCGGAAGAACAAATAGAAGCCGCCGATAATTTGAAACGTCTGATGGCGGTTTATAAAGACTCGGAGGATCTAATCAATATCGGTGCATATCAACAAGGCTCAAATGAACAAATCGACGAGTCGATTGATAATATTCAGCAAATCTGGGATTTCACCAAACAAAAGGTGAATGAAAAGGTGACACTGGAACAGGTGCAAGAACGCTTGATTTCCGAATTTTCAAGGAGATGACCTTAAGGTATGAAATTTCAATATGCGTTCCAAAAAATCGTGGACTTGAAAAGTAACGAGAAAACACAGGCTGAGTGGATGCTATCAAGCGCAATCGGAAGACTGCAAGCCGAGGAAAAGTCACTTGGCGAGCTCATGGATAACAGGGAACGGATGGCGAACGAGCTTCAAGAGGCCGCTGAGCAAAGAGTTCCGGTTTCGAAAATTCGGGAATTTCAAATGTATGTGGAGCATCTGGAACAGTGCATTGAGAAAAAACATACCGATGTGCAGCATGCAAACGTCAATGTTGAAATGAAAAAAGATCAGCTTTCCCATAAGGTACTGGATGAAAAGGTTTGGCTCAAGGCGAAGGATAAAGCCAAGGATTCTTTTCAGCAAAGTATGCTCCTGAGGGAACAGAATGAATTGGATGAAATGGCAACAGTAAGGTTCGCCATGAAAGCGAGATAGATGAACCGGATAGAAACCAAGCTGTTGCCTCGGGGGTGGATTGATTTTGGCAGAGAATGATTTTGAGGTAGAGAAGGAGTCAGCAGGGGGATTTGAGAGGTTTCTATTCTTTATGATACCCATCATTTTTACGATAGTCCTACTCGGGGTCCTTCTGACCTTGTTTAATGTAAATGTCCGTAACGATATGCTGGAATGGGCCCAAAAAATTCCGGTCGTCAAAAACTGGGTGCCGGATCCTGTCAAGGATCCTGAGAAAACCAAGCTTCAGGATGCTAAGGATCAGGTCAAGAGCGCAAATGCGACGATTGATGAGCTAAAAAGCAAGCTGGCGTCCCAGGAAGCAAACCTTCAGAAGGCGAAGGAAGAGAAGACGCAGCAGGAGCAGAAGCTTAAGGGCGTTCAGGATCAGCTGGATTCGGCGCAAAAGTCAGCAGAAGAAGCGGCTGCTAAAGGAACGGAGACTGACGCAGACCCTTATGAGAAGCAAATCAAGGATCTTGCCAAAATGTATGCCGACATGAGCCCGAGCAAAGCAGCGCCGATTATGCAGAATATGACGACAGAAGAAATGGTTCAACTCCTTAGTGTGATGAAGAACGATAACAGAATGGCCATTTTGGCTAAAATGGATCCCAAGGTTGCAGCTGACGTGAGTATGAAGCTCAAAGATGCGGTTTCCTCGAGTGATTTGGCTATTGCGGCATTGCAGTCACGCATAGATAAGGATACGGGAGATAAGCAGGCGGCATCGGCCTCTGGACTGGATAAGACGCAGATCAGCCAAACCTTCGCGAGTATGCCGGCCAAGAGTGCCGCGGGACTGCTGTTATCGACTTATAAAATTTCACCGGAAAAAGTATTGACTATTCTTAATTCCGTGGATGATTCTACCCGTTCCGGAATACTTGATGCCATGAGTACACAAGATGCCAAAACTACCGCTGTTATTTTAAACAAACTGATGAGCAAATAGTATTTTTGCCGATCTTCTATTGAAAGGAGGTGAAAAAATATGAGTCTGTTATTTCAGAATATTGCAGGTGCCAGTAGTGCAGGCGGCAAGACAACGGCTGCAGGCGGTAAACAAGCAGCCGGAACAGCTGCTGCGTCAGGTGCGAATGCTTTGGCAGGAGCAGGTACATTCAACCAGTCTCTGGCCCAAATGATGACCGGTGACGGAACGCAGCAAAATGCTGCCGCCATCATTGGTGCGGGTACGCTGCTGGAAGGGTTGATGAAGCTTGTTGCGCTGAGTTCATCTTCTTCTGGCGATGAGGGCAATGGTGAAGGACAGGATGTGTCGAACCTTCTGCAAAGCATGCTAGGCGATACAGATAAACTGGATGAGGCTGTTGCGACCGACCCGGGCCTGCTGGCAGCGCTTCAGGGCTGGCTAGGGCAAATTCAGAATCTTCTGAACCAGGATACTTCAGCGGGCAGTGAGGCATTGACGGCGAATGGGGAAGCATTAACTGGTCCGCTTACTGAAAATCCGGCGACGATCCGCTTTGTAGTACAGGACGGTTTAGCCCAGCTTGTCTCCATGCTGCAAAAGACGGATGAAAACGGCAATGCTCCGCTTGAGGCTATGAAGCTATTACAGACGTTCCAGGATATTCTGGGTGATGCATTTCCTGCACAACCGAAACAATCTACCTCCGGACAAGCAAATGAGGTTTCGCAGGTAAGCCATGCAAAATCGGAGTCTTCTTTATCTGGAACCGAAGTGAAGCGTTTAAGCACATTACTGGATTTCATTCAGCAAAACGAGAACACAACTGTTATTAAGAACATCCAGGCGACGCCCTCTCTTCTATCCAAAAGCACTGCAGCCGACGCTTCCGTAAGCACGTTGTTCAAAGGCGAGCAGGGGACAGCCGGCGGAGAGCAAGCAGCCGCTGCTGTGGACAAGCAGGAACCCGTTAATGATATTTTCAGCACACAAAGCACGATGACGGCAGGCCAACTGGTGATGAGGCAAGGAATTAATTCATCCGTGAAAACAGCTGGTGCTCCAGTACCCGTTGAAAAGTTTTCCGAGGAAATGACTGGATTTGTCGTGAGTAAGCTGGATTTCGTTAAGCAGCAGGGAATGTCTGAGGCACGTATAACGCTTTACCCGGAAAACCTGGGGCAAGTGGACGTCAAGCTGACAATGCAAAATGGGCAGCTCGTCGCTCAGTTTACGACAGAACATGCAGCGACCAAGGATTTGCTCGAACAGCAGATGAGCCAGCTGCGCTCTTCACTGCAAACGCAGGGAGTACAGGTCGAAAAGCTTGTAGTCAGTCAAAACCAGTCGCTTCAATCACAAATGTATCATGACGGCCGTCAGCCAAACTCCGGTCAACAGCAGCAGTCGGGCCGCCGCTCCAAGGAGAGGGAAGCCCCATCCGATGATGCGCTGAAGATCGCTGAGATTGGAGAAGAGCTGAACGAATGGCTGGCTGGACAAGAAGAGGCACAAGGCGGAAATTCATTTATGGCAAAAGCTTAAAATGGAGGTGAAAAAAAGATGGCTGATACTTTTTCAACATCGAATATTTGGCCTAACTACTCGGCTTCAAACGTTGCCAAAGCAAGTTCGAAAACACAGAGCTTGGGTAAAGACCAGTTTCTCAGCATTTTGATAACACAGCTGCAGAATCAGGATCCGATGCAGCCGATGGAAGACAAAGAGTTTATCGCCCAGATGGCTCAATTCTCATCCGTAGAGCAGCTGATGAATATTTCGAATCAGATTACCGCCTTGGGACAGTCGCTCGGTAATGTTTCAGGATTGATCGGTAAAGAGATTACCTGGAAGGACGAGGGCGATGCGGAGAACGGCGGTACGGCACAGCTCAAATCAGGTATTGTGGACTCCATTCTGGTAAAAGACGGTGTCCAATATGCGTCAGTTGGTTCAGTAGCGATTCCTTTGACCAAAATCCTTGAAATCAAGGAAGCGTCAAAAGAAGAAACGGCTCCACCTGCGGATGGAACGAATCCTGCAGAGAATCAAAATACGATTCCTGTTCAAGACCCGGCTGAAAACAGTGCTGAAGGGGAGACGGAGAGCGCAGGAACAGATGGATCTGGAAGCGGTGAAACCATATGAGCGAACGTTTGACCATCGGGCAGCTGTATCCCTCCAAGATCCACCCGGCAGCTCAGAATGCAGCCCAGCGGAGTTCGCAGCAGGAATCATCACAAACTTCTTTTAACCAGATTTTTAAGGATGAGCTGCTAAAGTTCAGCAATCATGCAGCCAAGAGGCTCGAACAAAGAGGCATTGAACTAAAGGGCGAACAGTTAGCCCGGATCCAGAGTGCAGTTGAGAAAGCTGCTGCCAAAGGAAGCAAAGAGTCGCTGATCTTAATGAAGGATATGGCGTTGATCGTAAATGTGGCAAACCGTACAGTTGTGACGGCGATGGATGGAAATTCCATGAAGGATAATGTATTTACTCAAATTGATAGCGCGGTTGTCATTTCTTGACCTGGCTGGCCCGACAGGAGAGCCAGTGGACTGCTGATCGACAGATGCGGTCCATGACCTATAGAGGAGGATATAATCAATGTTAAGATCCATGTATTCAGGCGTTTCGGGTATGCGCGGTTTTCAGACCAAGCTTGACGTTATTGGCAATAACATCGCAAACGTGAATACAACCGGTTTTAAATCCGGGCGTGTAATGTTCAAGGACGTGATGAGTCAGACGGTTTCAGGAGTTACTGCACCCAATGGTACCGAACAAGGCGGTGTGAATTCCAAGCAAATTGGTCTTGGCGTTTCGGTTGGATCAATCGATACGGTACATCTCGGAGGAAGTGCGTTGACAACCAATAACCCGACGGATGTTCGGATTGATGGAGACGGCTTCTTTCTGGTGAAGCTGAACGATGCACAGGAAACACCCTTTCTGACCCGTGCCGGTGATTTTCATGTCGATGCTGCCAAAAATCTCTTAACCTCAGATGGCTTCTATGTATGTGATTCCGGCGGAGAACCGATCACGCTTGAAGAAGATACAACATCATTCTCTATTTCACAGGACGGATCCATTGTACAGAAGAAGGCCGATGGTTCAACTGATAATGCAGTGAAGCTGGGTATTGGTAAAGTAATCAATCCGGAAGGTCTTGAGAAAATCGGCGGAAGTCTGTACCGCATGACTATCAACGCCAATCCAGACGGAGCGCTTGATGCTACAACAGCGAACAATGCCGAAGATGGAACAGGCGCTATTGTTTCCGGCCAGCTCGAAATGTCTAATGTTGACTTGACGGGCGAATTTACGGAAATGATCGTTGCCCAGCGCGGGTTCCAGGCTAACTCGCGTATCATCACCACTTCTGATGAAGTACTTCAGGAGATTGTAAATCTGAAGCGTTAATAGATTGAACTCGCGGGAGAGGCCTGCCTCTCCCGAATTTCCATAGGAGGCCTGCTATGATTTCTGTTACCCGGTTAAACGGTTCACCATTATGGCTGAACGCTCTGCTTATCGAAACAGTGGAAGAAACGCCAGACACATATATTACATTGGTCACGGGCAAACGCATGATTGTTTTGGAGAAAGCAGCTGAGGTCATTTCCTTGGTGAAACAATACAATCAGGAAATCGGCGTTCACAATTCTACAATCAAAGTGCAACAATTGGAGGAAAACTCATGAAAAAAATGCTGCCTTGGCTGATAACTATACTTCTGGCTATTACACTAATCGTAGTTGCAGTGGTTTTGCTTACGCCTCAGCTGCTCGGAAAAGACAACAGCAATCCGAACACTGCGGCCCAGGCGATCGAGGTTCAAAAATTATCGGCGGATGAACTTGTGGAAATGACGTCTGAAATTACGGATATCAAGACCAATCTTGCAGATCAGGATTATATCGTATTGATGAATTTTGCGTTCCAATTGAACGATAAGAAGTCCAAAGAAGAATTCGACAAGATCAAGGAGTTCAAAATCAAACCGATTATTATCAAAACGCTTGCCGATACCAAGCCGGATGAGCTCAGAGGCTCAGGCGGCAAGGACCAATTAAGCGCAAAATTGATCAATTTGATCAATAAAACTCTGACTGAAGGAAAACTGACTCAAATCGAAATAACAAATTATATTTTAACATCGCTCTAAAATAAGGATTTCTGCAAAAAACTTGTGAACCCAATACAATCCTTTAAGGGGGTGAGATGATTGGTTGAAGTATTATCGCAAAATGAGATCGATGCCCTACTGGCCGCGCTTTCGTCTGGTGAAATGGATGCGGAGGAACTGAAGAAAGAGGATACTCAGAAAAAAGTCCGCTCCTATGACTTTAAACGTGCGGTCCGTTTTTCAAAGGATCATATCCGCAGCTTAACCCGTATTCACGAGAATTTTGCACGGTATTTGACGACGTATTTCTCTGCGCAGCTCAGGACCTTTGTGCAAATCAGCGTGGTTCAGGTTGAACAGCTTCCATATGATGAATTTATACGATCCATTCCCAAAATGACGATCCTTAACATTTTCGAAGCTGAGCCTTTAAAAGGAAGAATGGTGCTGGAAGTCCACCCCAACGTAGCATATGCCATGCTGGATCGTCTGTTGGGAGGCATGGGCAATGCTCCTGCGAAGATCAATACGCTTACCGAAATCGAGACGACTATTATAGAGCGGATTTTCAGCCGTGCTTTCGAGAGTCTCGCAGATGCATGGAAGACGGTTTTGGATATCTCGCCTCGATTAGAAGCAATGGAAACGAATCCGCAGTTTATGCAGATCGTATCACCCAATGAAACGATTGCGCTCATATCACTGAGTACAAAAATTGGGGACACCACCGGAATGATCAATCTTTGTATACCGCATGTTGTGCTGGAGCCGATCATGTCCAAGCTGTCAACACACCAGTGGTTCGTGTCAGAAAAGAAATCCAGTGTGCCAGAGGAAGCTGAATCTTTGAAATACCGGATCAGCCAGGCAAAGTTAGACATTATCGCTGAGCTTGGGGATTCGAAAATTTCCATCTCTGAATTTTTGGGTCTGGCTGTAGGAGATGTGATCAGCCTCAATAAAACAGTAGATAACGGGCTGTCGATCAAGGTAGGAGACCACCTCAAATTCATTGGAAGTCCAGGCACGCTCAAAGATCGGGTGGCTGTTCAAATCGACGAGATTGTCAGTGAAGGAGTTGAGGAATTTGACGAGTAACGATTATTTATCACAAGAGGAAATTGATGCTCTGCTAAAACAGTCCGAGGCGGGGGCCAGCACCACAAGCGGATCGACAGTTGACGACTATTTGACTCCTTTGGAGCAGGATGCTCTGGGCGAGATCGGAAATATCACATTCGGAAGCGCAGCTACGGCTCTATCTACATTACTGGGCAAGAAAGTGGAGATTACTACTCCGAAAGTTTCGATCATTACACGCCAACAGTTCGAATCCGAATTTCCCAAGCCCCATGTGGCTGTTCATGTCACGTATGTAGACGGCTTCGAAGGCATCAATTCGCTCGTTATCAAGACGCGTGACGCACAGGTGATCGCAGACCTGATGCTGGGCGGAGAAGGCAATCCAGAAGATCAGGAGCTGAATGAAATCCATATCAGCGCTGTGCAGGAAGCGATGAACCAGATGATGGGATCATCTGCCACTTCCATGTCTACGATCTTTAACCGGTTTGTGAATATCTCACCCCCTGGAATCGATATCCTGGACATGGTCAGCGGTGATGGAGTCAACAGTCTTCCGGATCAGCAAACGCTCATCAAAATTTCTTTCCGGCTGACGATCGGGACTTTGATTGATTCTACCATCATGCAGCTGCTACCTATCCAGTTTGCCAAGGATATGGTAAACATGCTGATTCACGGGACTGAACCGGTGGAACAAAGTGCTCAAGAGACTGCAGCAGCTCAGTCGCCTGAAATGCCGGCAGCGGCTGCACAGCCAGCACCGGTACAACAGCAGCCGACATCGCCAAATCAGCAGCCGCAGGCTTTTCCTGCAGGGTATGGAGCCCCGGGAGATATGCCGGCCTATGATCCGAACCAGCAAATGCCGCCTTATGGCATGCCACAGCATTACGGAACACCGCATAACCGCAACGTGAATGTACAGCCTGTGCAGTTCTCAAATTTGCAATCAGGGACATTCGGGTCAGTCGATCAAAATAATTTAAACTTATTGATGGACATTCCTCTTAAAGTCACCGTAGAATTAGGAAGGACCCAAAAGCAAATTAAGGATATCTTGGAAATGTCTCAAGGTTCCATTATCGAACTGGACAAGCTTGCTGGCGAGCCGGTGGATATTCTCGTCAACAACAAACTAATCGCCAAAGGCGAGGTTGTTGTTATCGATGAGAACTTTGGTGTACGAGTCACAGACATTCTCAGCCAATGGGACCGAATACAAAAATTACAATAAGCAAAATTTAGGGAGGATTTTTAATCAATGGCTAACCGTATACTTATCGTGGATGATGCAGCTTTTATGAGAATGATGATCCGTGATATTTTATCTAAGAATGGTTTTGAAGTCGTAGGAGAGGCTCAGGATGGTTCACAGGCAATCGAGAAATTCAAAGAGCTTCGCCCGGATCTGATCACGATGGATATCACTATGCCTGAAATGGACGGGATTGCCGCTCTGAAAGAGATTAAGAAACTTGATCCAAGCGCAAAGGTCATTATGTGTTCTGCGATGGGACAACAGGCTATGGTTATCGATGCGATCCAGGCAGGCGCTAAGGACTTTATCGTGAAGCCGTTCCAAACGGACCGCGTTATCGAAGCAATTAACAAAACTCTGGGCATTTAGGCTTCCTATGATAATTGCCGACGGGGAAACGATTAATAGCCCGGGAAATTATTCCTTGTATCTGGTTTATGTCACTGTAGTTCTAGCCGTCATTGTTGCTCTGATCATTCTTTTAATCCGTTTTCTGGGCAAGAAAAACAAAACGTGGTTTACCAGTCGTGCTGTTCGGACCTTGGGTGCTGTTGGACTCGGTCCGAACAAATCCCTTCAAGTCATAGAAATCGGCAGCAGCCTGTATCTGGTCGGTGTAGGGGAAGACATTCGTCTTGTGGATAAGATTACGGATCAGGATGAAGTCAGAATTATCATGGAGGCTTTTGAGCAGGAAGCGAACGCCCAGTCGGGTGCTTTCTCGCCTTTACTTGAGAAGCTGGCTTCCAAACTGCGTAAACAAGGTCCGGTATCGGAGGATATTGAACTGGAGGATACATCATCATTTCACGAGGTCTTCGATGAGAAGCTGCGTAAAATGTCGAACCGCAAGGAAAAGATGGAGGAGCTTCTTCGCGAAGATAATACTACAGATCGGTTGAGGGATCCATGAAAAAGAAGGTTTTGCTAGCTTGCATCGTATTATCGGTTATTAGTTTGCTTGCAATAACAGCAGCTTTTGCTGATCCCATTCCCAATATTGATATCAAGGTGGGCGATTCAGGAGGCAAACCGAGCACCAGCTCATTATCGATTTTGCTCCTGGTTACTGTCATCAGCATCGCGCCGGCGCTGCTGGTGCTGATGACAAGCTTCACCCGGATCGTGGTTGTTCTGGGATTCGTGAGAACATCGCTAGGAACACAGCAGATGCCACCCAATCAGGTGCTGATCGGTTTAGCCCTGTTTCTGACTCTTTTTGTGATGACACCAACGTTTTCATCGATTAATGATGTTGCCTTGCAGCCCTATCTAAAGGGTGAAATAACACAGACACAAGCTCTGGACAAAGCGGCAGAGCCGATGAAAAAGTTCATGTTTTCGCAAACTCGAGAAAAAGATCTGCTGCTATTTATGAAATACACGAAGACGGAAAAGCCAAAAACCTACAAAGATATTCCGCTGACTGTCATGGTGCCTGCTTTTGCGATCAGCGAGCTGAAGACGGCGTTTCAAATGGGTTTCATGATATTCATACCTTTTCTCATTATAGATATTGTCGTCGCCAGTACACTGATGGCCATGGGGATGATGATGCTTCCTCCGGTCATGATTTCGCTGCCTTTTAAAATTCTGCTGTTTGTGCTTGTCGATGGATGGTATCTGATCGTCAAATCACTGCTGATGAGTTTTAATACATGACGTATGATGAAGGCGAAGGAGGCCGGCCATGAATTCTGATTTTATTATCGGACTCGCGGGACAGGCAGTTTATACCGTGCTGAAGGTCAGTGCACCCATGCTGCTGCTCGGTCTGATTGTAGGTCTGATCGTGAGTATTTTTCAGGCCACAACACAGATCCAGGAACAGACCTTGGCATTCATTCCGAAAATTGTGGCGGTACTGCTGGCAATTTTGCTGTTTGGTCCTTGGATATTGACGACATTGGTGGATTTCACCTTTAATATTTTTGATAATCTATACAAATATATCGGGTAGGCGGAACTGTCTATGAACATGTTGCTGGAAAGCCTGCCGGTCTTTATGCTTATTTTTTGTCGAATTACCTCTTTTTTTGTTGTAGCACCTGTGCTCTCCTCTAAAGGAGTACCGAATATCTTTAAGATCGGCATGTGCTTTTTTCTTTCGGTACTTGTGTTTCTGACCAATGGGGTGCATCAGCAGCTTCCGGCTGACCTGACATACATTCTCTTGATTATTCGGGAAGTTCTTATCGGTCTGTTGTTGGGCTTTGTAGCTTATCTGCTGTTTATGGTCATTCAAACGGCTGGAGCTTTTATGGATATTCAAATTGGTTTTGGCATAGCGAATGTCATTGACCCGATGACCGGTGCATCTTCGCCGGTGCTGGGTAACTTCAAGTATATGTTTGCCGTGCTGCTTTTTCTAACGATGAATGGACATCATTACTTGCTGGATGGCATTATACGAAGCTATGACTGGGTGCCTTTATCCAATGATTTTTTCATTAAACTTTATAATGGAAGCATTTCAGAGTTTTTAGTGAAAACATTCGGCCAATCTTTTGTACTGGCCTTTCAAATGTCGGCACCGATTGTCACCGCGTTATTTCTTACGGATTTAGGTCTCGGGTTCCTTGCCCGCACAGCTCCGCAGTTTAACGTATTTGTGATCGGAATGCCGCTTAAAGTGATCGTAGGCTTGGTTGTACTGATGCTGCTCGTACCCACATTTTCTTATATATTCGGAGATTTATTCAACATTATGTTTGAATCCATGCAGAAGCTGCTGGGGATTATGGGGCACAGGCCGACATAGCGGGATGGGGGACGACAGGAGTGTCCTACAGGTATCCACTGGATTTACAGTTGTTTGCCGGTGAGAAAACAGAAAAAGCGACGCCCAAGAAGCGGCAGGATACCCGTAAAAAAGGACAAGTCGCCAAAAGTCAGGAACTTTCAGGTTCCGTCGTGCTGCTTGCCTCTTTTTTAAGCTTGTTGATGTTTGGCGGCTTTATAAAAGAACATTTGGTCGACATGTTTAAAGATGTGTTTGTTAATCGTCTGAACACAACCGTTTCCATTGGAAATGTGATGAACATGGCGATGCAGTATGTCATTCAGATTTTAATTCTGCTTGCACCACTATTTGCTACCACGGTCGTTATTGCCCTGGTCGCCAATGTGGCGCAGGTGGGCTTCATGCTGTCAGGGGAAACCATCAAGCCCAAGTTCAGCAAGCTGAACCCGATCAAAGGGTTTAAAAACATATTTTCGGTCAGATCCTTAGTAGAATTTTTGAAATCGATTTTCAAAATTACGATTATCGGACTGCTGGTTTACCAAACTTTATCAGGTGCCCTACCACAGATCGGCAAGCTCTCAGAAATGAATATTGAGAAAACCTTTCATTTCATAGCAAGCTTGACGATGAATCTGGGGCTCAAAATTGGAGCAGCGCTCTTCGTCATGGCAATTCTGGATTATCTATATCAACGCTTTGAATTTGAAAAGAGTATAAAGATGTCCAAGCAGGACATCAAGGATGAGTATAAAAAAATGGAGGGTGATCCGCTGATTAAAGGAAAGATCAGGGAACGCCAGCGCAGAATGGCCATGCAGCGCATGATGCAGGAGGTGCCTAAAGCGGATGTGGTTATCACGAACCCGACTCACTTCGCCGTGGCTCTGAAATATGATGGGTCGCAAATGGAAGCTCCGCAGATTGTGGCTAAGGGTCAGGATTTTGTAGCTCTGCGCATCAAAGAAATCGCCAAAGAAAACGGCGTAATTACAATGGAAAACAGACCTCTCGCCCGCGCCTTGTATCAGAGAGGGGAGATCGGGGATGCGATTCCCGCCGATCTGTTCCAGGCTGTGGCTGAAGTATTGGCATATGTATACAAGTTAAAAGGCAAGGTTAAATAACCCCTGGGATCGGAGGCAAAGAAGCCATTGAAAATAAAAGAGCTTACGGTATTACTAGGTGTCATCGGCATCGTTCTTATGATGATTCTTCCGATCCCGACATGGCTTTTGGACATACTGCTTGTCATTAACATCTCGCTGGCCCTGCTCATTTTGCTTGTGGCCATGAACACCAAGGAAGCGCTGCAATTTTCCATCTTCCCATCTTTGCTATTAATCACTACCCTGTTTCGCCTGGCGTTAAACTTATCGACAACCAAGCTGATCTTGTACAATCATAATGCCGGTGAAGTGGTCGCTACCTTCGGAAGCTGGATCGCCCGCGGACAGATTGCCATCGGATTTATCGTCTTCCTGATTCTGGTGGTCGTACAGTTTCTCGTCATCACGAAAGGCTCGGAGCGGGTTGCGGAAGTGGCTGCACGCTTTACGCTGGACGCGATGCCGGGCAAACAGATGAGCATCGATGCTGACTTGAACGCCGGCCTGATCAACGAACAGCAGGCGCGGGAACGCCGCAGAAAGGTCGAGCGCGAGGCCGATTATTACGGGGCCATGGACGGTGCGACCAAATTCGTCAAAGGGGATGCGATTGCGAGTATCATCATCCTCATCATCAACCTGATTGGCGGTTTCATTATCGGAATGACGATGCACGGCATGGCATTCCAGGATGCTTTGTCCACGTATTCCGTCCTGACGATTGGTGACGGTCTCGTTTCCCAAATTCCGGCTCTGTTGATTTCAACAGCATCAGGTCTGATCGTTACCCGATCTTCCTCGGAAGGCAATTTGGCCAGCGATCTGACAGAACAGCTGATGTCTTATCCAAAGCTGCTCTATATCGTAGGGGGAACCATTGCCCTGCTCGGTTTTTTCACTCCGATCCATATCATTTCAACCCTGCCGCTCGCTTTGATTATGCTCTTTGCAGCTTACAATATGCAGAAGAATATGGAGCGCAAACAGATTGAGGTGGAGCAGCAGGAGGAGGAGCAGCAGATCGAAGAGGTCAGAAGTCCCGAAAGTGTTATCAATTTGCTACAGGTGGATCCGATCGAATTCGAATTCGGGTATGGCCTTATCCCGCTGGCGGATGTTCAACAGGGAGGGGACCTTCTAGATCGGATCATTATGATCCGCAGACAGTGTGCTTTAGAGCTTGGTCTTGTCGTCCCCGTCATCCGAATTCGCGACAATATTCAACTAAAACCGAATGAATATGTCATAAAAATTAAAGGGAATAATGTCGGCGGCGGTGAATTATTACTTAATCACTACTTGGCAATGAGTCCCGGGTATGAAGACGAAAGTATTTCCGGGATTGAAACGCTGGAACCGGCCTTTGGTCTCCCTGCTTTATGGATCGATGAAACAACCAAAGAACGAGCCGAGCTTTCGGGTTATACGGTTGTAGATCCGCCATCCGTGGTGGCAACGCATTTGACGGAGCTTATCAAGAAGCATGCTCACGAGCTTATTGGACGTCAGGAAACGAAAACATTGGTCGACAATTTACGCGAAAATTATCCAGTGCTTGTCGACGAGCTGATTCCGGGCGTGCTTTCAATCGGGGATGTGCAGAAGGTGTTAGCTAAGCTGCTCCGCGAGAAAATCTCCATCCGTGACCTGGTCACAATCTTTGAGACTTTGGCAGACTACGGCCATTATACCAAAGATCCGGATGTGCTCACAGAATACGTAAGGCAAGCTCTCTCCAGACAGATAACCCAGCAATTCTCCCAGGAAGGGGAGACGCTGAAAGTCATTACGGTTGGACCAACTCTGGAGAAAAAAATCGCCGAAAGTGTACAGCAATCGGATCAAGGGAGCTATTTGGCCATGGATCCGATGTCTACTCAGACGGTCTATCAAAAGCTCAGCGAACAGGTTAACCGTTTGCTGCAGTCCGGACAGCAGCCAATTTTGCTGACATCGCCTACGATACGCATGTACTTGCGTCAAGTGATCGAACGGACGATGCAGGACATTCCGGTGCTTTCATACAGCGAGCTCGAGCCGAATGTTGAAATTCAAAGTGTCGGAGTGGTGAATTTATGAGAGTGAAGCGATATCTGGTCGATACGATGCCTGAAGCTATGCTCCAGATCCGCAATGACCTTGGCAGTGATGCCGTAATACTCAGTACGAAGGAGACCAAGATAGGCGGTTTCCTCGGCATGTTCAGACAAAAGAAAATTGAAGTCATTGCGGCTGTGGAGAATGAGGAGCAGACTAAGGCGAAAAAACCACAGTCTCCTCCGGTCCGTCCACCGATGGTAGTGCCGCAAAAGGCTGTGCCACAGGCTTATAAAAAAACGGTTGAAGTAACCTCCTCAGCCGTGAACAGCAGTACAGTTCTTTCGGCCTCGGAGCAGGCAGCCGCAGCTGCCGAGATCCTTCCTCCGAGCAATTCTGAGGAACCGGCAGAACATGCAGTATCATTAAACCCTATGAATTCCGATCTTATCAAAACTTTATTAACCGATCGGGAAGCTGATGTGCTTCATGCAAGCAGAGAGATCGAGCAGACACCCGTGAAGCCGGCGATCGAAAGGGATGTCTTGAAGGTAAGTAGCACTCCTTCAGCAGAGGACAAGCTGTTGGAGGAGCTGCGAGAAATGAAGGCATGGATGGCCAAGATTTCCCGCCAGTCCGCCTTGCAGCAGACCCTTCCGGACGGATTGCAAAAGCTTCAGGATCGTCTTCTGGCACAGGACATTGAATCTGACATTATTCAGGATTGGATCGAAGCTGCATATAAGCATTGGGAAGAGAACGGAAAAGCTTCTGATGAAGCTGAATTGGAAGTTTTTATTCGTAATCAAATCCATTTGTTCCTGGCAAATCGATTTGGCTCTGGAATATCCAGTGACACCAGAATGGTTTATATAGCAGGTCCGACCGGGGTCGGGAAAACAACAACGATTGCCAAAATGGCAGCCGAGCAGCTTTTCAGATACCACCGCAAAGTGGGATTTATCACATCCGATACGTACCGGATTTCAGCCGTTGAACAGCTAAGAACCTACGCATCGATTTTGAATGTTCCACTTGAAGTGGTCCAGTCTCCAGGAGACATCCAGCGTGCGGTCCAGCGACTCAATTATTGTGATCTCATTTTGATGGATACGGCAGGCCGCAATTACCGAAATGAGCTGCTGGTCTCGGAGCTCCAAAGCTTGTTCTCACCAGTAGAAAAGAGTGAAACCTATCTGGTGCTCAGCTTGACCTCGAAGACACAAGATATGAAGAAAATCACCGAGCATTTCAGCAAGTATGGGCTGGATAAAGTGATTTTCACCAAGCTGGATGAGACAGGCAGTTACGGCTCCATCATTAATCTGATCCATGAGTACCCTCTACAGCTTTCATATATGACGAATGGTCAAAACGTTCCTGATGATCTGCTTCTTCCGGGGGACCGGACGCTTAGCGGTCTGCTGCTGGGAGAAGAAAATACATGACAGACCAGGCACAGACGTTAAGGAATTTAGTTATGAAGCATGAGCATGAACGTACTGCACAGACGGCAAGTGATGTTCTGAATCGGACCGCGAAGCTGATCACGGTAACAAGCGGGAAGGGAGGTGTAGGCAAGTCCAACTTTACGTTGAACTTTGCACTTACACTGCAGTCCATGGGAAAACGGGTGCTGGTGTTTGATGCCGATATTGGCATGGCTAATATTGACGTACTCATGGGCATTACCGCCAAATACAATCTGTATCATCTTTTGCGGAGAGAGAAAAGAATCGATGAAATCATCGAACGGGGTCCAGGCTCTCTTTCTTTTATCGCAGGAGGGTCAGGGATGTCGGATTTGTTCTCTCTATCACAGCATGATTTGGACTATTTCACGGAACAAATTGAAAGTGTCGCTGGCGAGATGGACTACATTATTTTTGACACCGGTGCCGGATTGTCCAAAGAAAATTTTAGTTTCATACATTCGGCGGACGAATGCCTGGTCGTAACGACGCCGGAGCCAACGTCAATCACCGATGCGTATGCCCTGATCAAAGTGGTCAGCGGCAAGGAGCATGACACCTCCTTCAGGCTTATTGTGAACCGGGCGGGGGATGAGAAGGAGGCTGTCCAGACAGCCGATAAAATTATGATGGCTGCGCAGAGATTCCTGAACGTCAAAGTATCCATGCTCGGATACATCAGCGAAGACCACCATGTCGTACAGGCAGTGAAGAAACAAGTTCCTTTTTCCATGGCTTTTCCGAATTGCATTGCGGCACGGGATATACAGCGAATAGCTGATCATTACATGCTCGTCCCGGCCTCCCCGGAACCAGGTGCCTTGACAGGAATCAAAGGATTTATGCAAAAGTGGCTTCGTCGTACAAAATGATTCTTTTGTAATAGGGAACAGGGGTGGAAATGGCATGACGCCATATAAAGTCATAGTGGTAGATGACTCGGCATTTATGCGGAAAATATTTTCGGATTTGATCGAAAAGGATCCCGCATTTCAGGTCATAGACACAGCCGCGAATGGACGGGAAGCTGTTAAAAAAATAACAAGGCAAAAGCCTGATGTTGTTACAATGGATGTAGAAATGCCTGAAATGAATGGGCTAGAGGCTTTAAAGCTGATTATGGCAGAGCATCCGATACCGGTCATTATGCTCTCAGGCATCAATGAAGAAGGAATGAAGGAAACGATCATTGCCCTGGAATCCGGAGCATTTGATTTTATCCGAAAGCCATCTTTAACTTACTCACAGCATATTGAACAGGTCGGGGATGCGCTGCTCGAACAGTTGAAGGCCGCCATTAGTGCACGTGAAAGAAGAGCGGCATTCCGGGCGGAGGAGGAGAAGAGGCAGCAGCAGAAAGCAGAATCCGTACAACCATTACCTGGTCCATCGAATGTGGCGAAGCTGCGCAAGCCAAAGACAGAACCTGTTAAGCGTCAAGCTGTCCCTCCTAAAAAAACAGAAATTGTTGTGAAGAAACCGGAGAGCCGGATCGAACCTAAGAAGGAAAAACCTGCTTCAATTCTGTCTAAGTCCAAACATGAGGCTGCTGCCAGTCAAGAAATTACCGTCTCTGGAGCATCAACGGCCAATTCTAGCGAACAGAGGAATGGCTTTAATCAAATTGTGGCAATCGGCTGTTCTACAGGAGGTCCAAGAGCTCTGAAAGCCGTACTTGAGAAGATCCCTGGTGATTTGCCCGCTCCCGTAGTTATAGTGCAGCATATGCCGCCGAATTTTACCAAATCGCTCGCTCAGCGCCTGAATTCCTTCAGTTCATTGGAGGTCATGGAGGCAGAGCATGGGATGGGGCTAAAAGCGGGCTGTGCCTACATTGCACCAGGCGGCAAGCACATGCGGGTTACACAGGGGCCAGGTGGACGGTTCTCGCTTATTCTATCCGAGGATGAGCCGCTTAATGGTCATAGACCGTCTGTGGATGTGCTGTTTGAATCTTTACTGCCTTTGGAAGCGCTCAAGCGTCATGCAGTCCTGATGACAGGGATGGGCAGCGATGGGGCACGCATGATGAAGCGCCTATATGATTCGGGTGTATGCAGCACCTTTGCCGAAAGCGAAGAAACATGTATTGTGTACGGCATGCCGCGCTCAGCGGTTGAGCTGAATTGTGTAAGCCATGTTTTACCACTTCAAGAAATCGCAGCCGGTGTGATCCGTGCTGTGAAGTAACGGAAAGTGAACCTATAAAGGAGGTGTCTCACAATGGACATGAACCAATACCTATCCATGTTTATTGATGAGTCCAACGATCATCTGCAGTCATTGAATGAGAATATGCTTCTGCTTGAAGGTAGCCCGAGTGATCTCTCGATTGTGCAAGTAATTTTCCGTTCAGCACACACATTAAAAGGGATGGCCGCGACGATGGGATTTGAGGATCTCGCTGCGCTTACCCACCAAATGGAGAATGTGCTGGATTTGGTCCGCAACGAAAAGCTGGCTATGCAGGATTTTATTTTTGACACGCTGTTTAAAGGTCTGGACGCCTTGGAATCTATGGTACAGGATATTACCGAAGGCGGCGAGGGAAAAGCAGATGTATCGGGTATCGTAGCATCGCTGCAGGCAATCGTTAGGGGCGAGGATCTGTCAGCAGCAGGAGCAGGTGCCGAGGCTAAAACTTCTGCATCCGATCCAAGCGCTAACACAGCTATCCAGCTGGACGAATTCCAATACTCTGTATTGAACCAATCTATCGCAGACGGACACCGTGTTCTGTATGTGGATGTGCATATCCGTGAAAATTGTCAGCTGAAGGCTGTACGTGCATACATGGTATTTGATTTACTGGAAAGATCGGGCGAGGTTATCAAGTCCTCTCCTTCCGTGCAGGACATTGAACAGGAAAAGTTTGAGCACAGTTTCTCACTCTATTACATAACACAGATGGATCCTGCCGAATTGGAACAGCAGATTTTAAACGTGTCCGAGATTGATAAGGTCACTGTCATGGAGCTTGATCAGGAATCATTGCAGCAAATGAACGAAATGGGTATGGCATCGCAAGAAGCAGCTGCGGTTGCGGAGGCACCTTCTAAAGAGGAAGCCCCTGAGACAACAGCAACATCAGCAGCGCCGGAGCAAGCTGTACAAAAACAAGCACCGCAATCTTCTGCGGCCAAAACACCTGCTAAATCAAGCGGAGCCACGCCTTCGCGTACCATCCGCGTAGATATTGAACGGCTTGATGTGCTAATGAATTTATTCAGTGAATTATTGATTGACCGGGTTCGTCTGGAGCAGCTTGCCAGTGAGGTTCAGAATCATGCATTGACGGAGACGGTAGAACACATGAGCCGTGTCAGCTCCGATTTGCAGGATATTGTCATGAAACTTCGGATGGTTCCAGTTGATACGGTCTTCAACCGTTTCCCGCGGATGATCCGTGATTTGGCCAAATCGCTGGATAAAAAGGTGGATTTGATCATCACCGGCGCAGAAACAGAGCTTGATCGTACGGTTATCGATGAAATCGGTGATCCGCTTGTCCATCTTCTGAGAAATGCAGTAGATCACGGGATCGAACCGATCGCCGACCGGATCAGCGCTGGCAAGTCAGAGACAGGAACCGTCAACCTTCGTGCCTTCCATAGCGGAAATCATGTTTTCATTGAAATTGAAGAAGATGGACGCGGTATTTACCGTGAGAATATCCTTAAAACCGCCCTTAAGAAAGGCGTGGTCACGCAGGACCAGGCAGCAGCAATGTCTGATGACGAAGTGAATCAGCTTCTGTTCGCTCCGGGATTCAGTACAGCAGAGAAAATATCCGATGTTTCCGGACGCGGTGTAGGCTTGGATGTGGTCAAAGCGAAAATCACCTCGCTTGGCGGCCAAGTCACCATTTATTCGACGCCGGGCAAAGGAACGAATTTTTCGGTACAGCTTCCTCTGACGTTGTCGATTATCGCGGCTATGATGGTGAAAATGGGCTCTGAAAAATATGCAATCCCACTATCATCTATTGTAGAAACAGCCATTGTGCGCAAAGAGCAAATTCGAACGGTGCATGGCAATAAAATGGTAGAGTTCCGCGGACAGCATATTCCGCTTATCTCACTAAGCCGGATTTTTAATATTAAGGATTTTAATGAGAATGAAGAGAATGAAACCGAAATTATCGTTATCCATAAAGGTGAACGCCTGGCCGCGCTCGCGATTGATGAGTTTATCGGACAGAACGAGATTGTACTAAAAGGTTTGGGTAAATATCTGCCGCAGATCAAAGGCATTTCAGGTGCTACGATCCTTGGCGATGGACAGGTTGCGCTCATTCTTGATCCAAATGTGTTTATAAGATAGATAAGACAAGCTTTAGCCGCAACCGAGCCTGTATTCATAAAAGGAGGTTTTTCTCATGGGAGAAGAAATCAAAGTCATCGTATTTAAACTGGGCAGCGAGGAATACGGAATTGAAGTGGACAAGGTTCAAACGATTGAACGCATGCTTCCCATAACCAGAGTTCCCAAGACCTACACATTTGTAAGAGGCGTCATCAATTTGCGTGGAGTGGTCATTCCGGTTATTGATCTGCGCGGGCGTTTCGGGCTGGAGGAAGGGGAATATACCGATCAGACCCGGATCATTATCGTTGCGGTGAATGACATGGAAGTCGGCTTTATTGTTGACTCCGCAAATGATGTTATCGATCTGCATACAGACCGCATTGAAACACCTCCTGAAGTGGTAGGCGGAATCAAGGCGAAGTATCTGGATGGGGTTGCGAAAATCGGTGATGATCGTCTGCTCATCATGTTGAACCTCGCCGAAGTACTTAATAAAAGTGAAATTATCCAATTGGAAAGCTTAGAGGAGTAGCCTGTGGAGGTCTTTAAACATTTTAAAGAATTTAAAATGGATGTTTTGAAGGAAGTGGGAAATATTGGCGCTGGCAATGCTGCAACAGCATTATCCCGGCTTCTGGACAAACCGGTAGATATGGCAGTACCCAAGGTACAGCTTCTATCCTTTGAAGAAATTTCGGAAAAGGTGGGGGGTGCCGAACAGGTTGTGATCGCAATCTTCCTCCGAGTCGAGGGAGATGCGCCGGGTAATCTTTTCTTCATCTTAAGTCCGGAGGCTGCCAAAAGCCTGCTTAAAAGGCTGGTCGGCATTCCTCCCGAGAAAGACGACGGTTTATTCAATGAAATGGAGCTGTCGGCTCTGAGTGAAATCGGCAATATTTTGGCGGGATCCTATTTATCCTCGTTGGCTGATTTTACGCAACTATCCATGTCGCCTACCGTTCCGGCGCTGGCGATGGATATGGCTGGTGCAATACTGAGCTATGGTTTGCTGCAGTTCGGACAAATGGGAGACGATGCCCTTTTGATCGATACAACGTTTCTAGAGGGCGATCATGAGGTGGAGGGACAATTTTTCCTGATTCCTGATCCAGACTCGTTCGCCAAGATTTTTCAATCACTGGGAGTGCCTGTGGATCATGATTGAAGAGCAAAGCATTGTAAAAGTAGGTATGGCCGACCTTAACGTTGTGCAGCGTTCCGGAGTTATTCGGACGGTCGGTCTGGGTTCATGCGTCGGACTTACGATGTATGACCCACAGCTGAAAGTGGCCGGGATGGCGCATGTCATGCTTCCTTCATCGGATATTGCCCGTGAAGGACAGTTGAACATCGCGAAGTATGCGGACACAGCTTTGCCTGCTCTTCTTGACAAACTATTGAAGTTAGGTGCTTCCCCCTCACGCATCGTCGCCAAAATGGCAGGAGGCTCGCAGATGTTCGTATTTGTTGGCACAGGGGACACCATGAGAATCGGACCGCGGAATGTGGAGTCCTGCAAATTAAAACTGGCAGAGCTGCATATTCCGCTCATTGCAGAAGACACTGGCGGAAACTACGGGCGTACAATCGAACTGGATGTAAGTACGGGAATATTGTATATCCGCAGTGTACAAACAGGTGTAAAGGAAATGTAGCCATGAAGGGAAATCTGCTGTTTAATCTGGTATTTGGCGTTATAGGGTTTATTCTGACCCTGTTGTTTTCTCTGACAAACAATTTGTTCATGACAAGTGTATTACGAGGGGCGGTATCATTTGTTGTATGGTTTCTCTTGGCATTTCTGCTGAGATGGACGTGGACTATTATCAGTGCCCCTCAGGAGGATACTGCGCCAGAGGGCGGGGAGGACGAGTTAACGGGCAACCGCTTTGACTTGACGACTCCTGATGAAAGTGACGAGCTGAATGAGCTGTTAAAACAAAAACCCGACCTTTCCAATGAACGGGGTAATGATTTTACACCACTCAATCCGCCGAAACTGGTCTCGACAAAGGATCCTGAAGAATTGGCCAAAGCGGTTCGTCACCTGACAGAAAAATAAGGAGGGTGAGGGTAGTGAACGAGCGTAAAACTTCTCATCTGAATCACGCCGAGCTTTGGGAACAGTGGAAAGAACATGGAAGTCTGGAAGCTAAAAAGAAATTGATCGAGAACTATCTTCACATCGTTGATTATGTATCCAGCCGCCTGGCTATCGGACTTCCGAAGAATGTGTCGAAGGATGATCTGGCCAGCAACGGTGTAATGGGATTGATAGATGCAGTAGACAAGTTTGATTACAAACGCGGTCTTCAGTTCGAGACCTATGCATCCTTTCGGGTGAGGGGAGCTATCTTGGACTCTCTTCGTCAAGGAGACTGGGTGCCTCGTTCGGTCCGTGAAAAGGCTAAAAAAATCGAAGATGCCTATCAGCAATTGGAACAAAAACATCTTCGCTCGGTATCGGATACCGAAATGAGTGACTTTATGAATATTTCGGTGAATGAATTTCAGCATATGCTGCAGGAAGTGGCTGTCATGTCGCTGTGTTCACTCGAGGATCCCATTCGGGAGGAAGAGTCCGAAACAAGGCTCTCCATTATGGTGGATGATAAGGCTAAGAATCCTGATTATAAGGTCAATGAGTTCTATTTAAAGGAATCATTGGTTAAAGGGCTGGAAAAGCTCACTGAAAAAGAACGTACCGTTGTATCATTATTATATTATGAAGATTTATCACTTAGCGAGATTGCCGAAGTTATGTCTCTTTCGCCTTCGAGAATTTCTCAACTGCATTCCAAAGCGATTTTGCGTCTGCGCGGAACGCTGGAAAAACATCGTGATTTGCTGATGCAAAACGATTAAACCGCTGTAGAAATAGAGGGGAGGAAAAGGATTGACAGCTAAATTAGCACTGGATACCTTTTTAAGTGTTACGTTTTCAGATGATAAAAGCGTTGCATATATACAATTTTCAAAGCGTGAAGAGGGTTTCAAGTGCACAGAAGACGAATTGATGCTGTTTTTGCGCAGCCAACAGATTCAATATGGTATTGAGCGGGATATAATCAGCCGGATTGCGAGCCATCCCGAAGAATATATGTTCAACCGTACGCCGGTTGCGATGGGCGTACAGCCTGTCAGCGGCAAGGATGGCTATATCGAGTATGCGTTCAAGCTTCGCGACGAGCGGGAGCAAAAGCCGCTGGAAATCGAGGACGGCAAGGTGGATTACAAGGAACTGCTTAGCCTAAACAATGTGATCAAAGGACAGCTGATTGCCAAGAAGATTCCACCTCAGCCAGGTAAGCCCGGTACGTCGGTAACCGGTGAGATCATCGCATTCAAGCCGGGTAAAGAAGCATATTTCAAGGTTGGAAAAAATGTGGTCCTTGATGCGGAACAAGCAGCTATGTATGCCGCAATCGATGGTCTGATTGCAACAACCGATAAAGGTAAAATCAACGTATTTCCGGTCTATGAAGTCAATGGTGACGTCGATTACAGTATCGGAAATATTGACTTTGTGGGAACGGTCGTCATCCGGGGAAATGTACTGACCGGATTCCGTGTTAAAGCAGCGGGAGATATCCGTGTCGTAGGCGGAGTTGAAGGGGCAGAACTGGATGCTGACGGCTCAATTGAAATTACAAGCGGTATCATTGGTTATAACAAAGGCTACGTAAAAGCGGGAAGAAACGTTAAAAGTTCATTTATCCAGGACGGAAATGTTATAGCCGGTGAAGACGTCATCGTGTCTCAAAGCATTATGCACTCGAATATTCGGGCGGGCAAAAATGTGATTTGCAACGGGACCAAGGGACTGATTGTCGGAGGCAGTATCCAGGCAGGGGAGAGGGTAACGGCGCGGACAATTGGTAACAGCATGTCCACCATGACCTCCATTGAAGTTGGCGTACAGCCGGAGCTCCGTAACGAGCTTAACGAGCTGCGGGTACAAACAAAGCAATTTAAGGATGCGCTTGATAAAACGGAAAAGGCTCTCCATCTCCTGAATCAGCTGGCTTCCACGGGGCAGCTGACACCGGATAAGGTTGCTCTCAGGGTGAAGCTGAATGCTACTCAAAAGTCTACCCAACGCGAGCAGATAGCAGCCAGAGAACGGATACTTGAAATTGAGAAAACTCTTGAAGATACGGTTAAAGCTAGAGTTGACATCATAAAAATGATTTATGGAGGATCCAAAATCGTCATCGGAAGATACACTCGATTTATCAAGGATCCCGCTGAACGCGTCTCTCTTTACTATCACGAAGGCGACATTTCGATGGTTCCATATATCTAGTTGACTACATTGAGCTCTTAACGCTCGGATATCCTCTAAGGCAGGTGAATATTCGTGAGTATGAAAGCGGTAGAGATGCAAATTGCCATACCTCGCACCACGGAAGCGGGTAAAATACAAAACGATGTTCATCATAGATCTTCACAAGAACAGCAGTTTCTGGCGGGACAGCAGCTGAAGGAAAGTCAGGAGCTCCGCCAGCGAAGCACGGGCATTGACGAAACAGCAAATGCTGCAGTGCGGGATGATGGGAATCAGCATTCCTCCAGAAAAGACGAATCCCACCCCCATCGGACTAAGCAGGAGCCTGAAGAGCATCATGATGCAGAGCATCCTTATAAGGGGCATCATCTTGATGTTTCACTCTAGGCGAGCGACTCGCAAAGATTCTGTAGCTATGAAAATAAGCAATTAAAGGAGAACTAAAGGTTTGAAACCGTGGATAATTGTCGTTATTTTAGGCGCTGCCGCCATAGTCTATGCTCTCATGCTGCCTAAACGGCAAGTCAATAAGTCTTCTTCTGATAAAGATAAAATGGTTCAAGAAGTAGAAGCGACATTGGAGCATTACATGGCAGATATTGAAAGAGAAAATGAAGAGCTGGTTGAGCTGATCAGTCAAATGAAGCAGGAGACCGCATCCAGGCAGCTTGCCCAGCAGGAACAGCTGACCGAAATGAGACAGCGGCTGCTACTATTGGAGCAGCAGTCACTTCAGTATGAAGCACGCTTACATGCTGCAGAGCAAGGAAGCCACCAGACTGCCTCTGTATTGCTGTCGCAGGCTCAGGAAACCGCAGCGGCACAGATGAGTATACTTCACCAGGAAGAGCCGCTAGTGGAGGAAGTCCTCCCGGAGACGAAAGAACCGTCAATACGTGAACGCTATCCGGAGCTGTTTGAATTATATGCTCACGGCAAATCCGTGGATGGCATCGCGAAAGTGATCGGCATGCAGAGCGGCGAGGTGCAGCTTATTTTGCAGTTGGCCAAACAGGAGGGATCGCTGTGATCAAAAATCGTTCATTTATGATCGGTCTGGGCAGCGGTCTGCTGGTGGGAGCCCTTCTGCTGCAGCTGATGAACGTGGGCGCAGGACAACAGGTTCTCTCAGAAACAACAGTAGTGGACAAGCTGACCAAGGAACAGCTGCAGGAACAGGCAGAAGCCATGAATTTGAAGGTAGTTGAAGCTGAAGGCAAGCTGATGACTGAAGCGGAATGGAAACAGCAGATGATCGACAAGAGTTCCAAACCTCAAGGCAGCGGAGTTAAGACGCCTGAAGCCGGAAACAAGACGGAGACGCCAAAGACACCGGAACAGCCAGCGACTCCTGATTCCAAAGCCGGAGGTCAGACACCAAAGACGGAAGCTCCTGCAACTGGAAAGAGTCCAACAACACCCGAGACTCCATCTGTAAAAGTGAAAATCGCGAATGGAAGCAATTTGACTGATGTTGCCGCCAAGCTGAAGCAGTCGGGAGTTATTTCCGACATGGCCTCATTTGTGGAGAAAGGCAGAAGCCAGAAAATGAGCACTAAAATTCAGTATGGCACATATGAGTTTAGTCCAGGAGAGGATTTTAGCAGTATCATTGCCAAAATTACGACAAAACCGCCTAGCTGATGGGATATACACAGCCGGACGGCTTTTTGCTGTGGTGCATCCGCTTAATCTCAACGAACTCATTCCGACTGTGTAGTGGGAATGATATCAATAGATGTTTATTCTTAAGAACGAGAAACCCTCGAATAGGCGTTGCATCAGTCATTCACTTATGGTATATTAAATGACGGTGTTAAAACACACGCTGTCGGATTTCGTAAAGGGTGCTTTCCTGATGGAGAGTCTTGACGGAAAATGAAAACAGCGGAGGACACAAAAAACCAAATTTAGGAGGTGTGTGAAGATGGCAGTAATCTCCATGAAACAGCTTCTCGAAGCTGGTGTTCACTTCGGTCACCAAACTCGTCGTTGGAACCCGAAAATGGATAAATATATCTTCACTGAAAGAAACGGTATCTACATTATCGACCTGCAAAAAACAGTTAAAAAGGTCGAAGAAGCTTTTAACTTCGTTAAGAGCGTGTCTGAAGAAAACGGAACAATCCTTTTCGTAGGCACTAAAAAACAAGCTCAAGACTCCGTGAAAGAAGAAGCAGAACGTTGCGGCATGTACTACATCAACCAACGTTGGCTCGGCGGAACTTTGACTAACTTCGAAACCATCCAAAAACGTATCAATCGTTTGAAAGAGCTTGAGAAGTGGGAAGAAGACGGCACTTTCGCTGTCCTGCCTAAAAAAGAAGTTATCCTTCTCCGCAAAGAGAAAGATCGTCTTGAAAAATTCCTTGGCGGTATCAAGAACATGAAAGGCCTTCCTAGCGCCCTCTTCATTATTGATCCACGCAAAGAGCGTATCGCAGTTGCCGAAGCCCGCAAATTGGGTATCCCAATTGTAGGTATCGTTGATACAAACTGTGATCCGGACGAAATCGACTACGTTATTCCTGGTAATGACGATGCGATCCGTGCCGTTAAACTGTTGACAGGCAAAATGGCTGACGCAGTGGTGGAAGCACACCAAGGCGAAGAAACAACTGCCTAAGTTCAGCAGCAAAGCAGTATAGACATGAATTAAATGAAAAGGGTGGTTGGTAGGTGTATAACCTCTCACTGCCCTTTTTTTAAGATATAAGAAAGATGAACTCCGAGAATTTCGACTTCCTTATATCGTAACAAAACTACCGCTGAACGCGGTCTAACAAACTAAAAATTAATGAACAACTTTTTGGAGGGAATATTCCATGGCAGTTAATGCTAGTTCGGTAAAAGAGCTTCGTGAAAGAACAGGCGCAGGTATGCTGGATTGCAAAAAAGCGCTCGAAGAAGCAAACGGTGATATCAGTAAAGCGATTGAAGTTCTTCGTGAAAAAGGTCTTGCAGCAGCAGCTAATAAAGCCGGACGCGTAGCAACGGAAGGCGTTGTTGAATCTTACATTCACGGCGGCGGACGTATCGGCGTTCTGGTTGAAATCAACTGCGAAACTGACTTCGTAGGTAAAACAGACCAGTTCAAAGAATTTGCCCGTGACATTGCAATGCATATCGCAGCTTCCAATCCTCGTTATGTAGCGCGCGAAGAAGTGCCACAAGAAGAGCTCGAGAAGGAAAAAGAAATTTTGAAGGCTCAAGCCCTGAACGAAGGCAAGCCTGAGAAAATCGTTGAAAAAATGGTTGAAGGCCGTATCGGTAAATACTATGAAGAATTCTGCTTGCTTGAGCAGTCTTTCATTAAAGACCCGGACAAAACCATCGCTACCCTGCTGAAAGAAAAAATCAGCACCATTGGCGAAAACATCTCAATCCGTCGTTTTGTTCGTTACGAGCTGGGCGAAGGCATGGAGAAAAAAGTGGATAACTTCGTTGAAGAAGTTATGGCTCAAGTTAAGAACTAAGCATCCAGCCAGCGTGATGAGCGCTTGAATACACAAGTACGATAAAGAGCGGAACACGCCAGTGTTCCCTCTTTTTTCAGAGATCAGAGAGTATCGCTTTCCGTGAAATACCTGCTGATCTCGTAAGAAAAACATCCGCTGCATGAATAAGTTCATGCCTCGGAAGTTTTTCTTTAGAGTATGAGAATGACATCAGTTCTGGTATGCTCTGTTTAAGGCAGAGCAGGAAGCAAAGACGGTTTTTTAAACTGGCACCAGACAGGTGCTGTCTTAAAGTGGAGGGTAAACATTTTGAAAGAGCCTATTTTTAAACGAGTTGTCTTAAAGGTCAGCGGGGAATCTCTCGCAGGACAAAACGGATACGGCATTGATGCGGTGACAATCGCCTCCATTGCTGAACAAGTGAAGGAAGTTGTGGAACTGGGTGTTCAAGTCGCAATTGTATGTGGTGGCGGCAATATTTGGCGCGGTATCGCAGGCAGTTCAAGCGGTATCGACCGTGCAACGGCCGACTACATGGGAATGCTTGCAACGGTCATGAACTCGCTCGCATTGCAGGATGCACTGGAACAAATTGAGGTTCCTACACGAGTACAGACTTCAATTGCCATGCAGCAGATTGCCGAGCCTTATATTCGCCGCAGAGCTATTCGCCACCTGGAAAAGGGCCGCGTTGTAATCTTTGCTGCAGGAACTGGCAACCCGTTCTTCTCGACAGATACGACGGCCGCACTCCGTGCAGCTGAAATTGAAGCCGAAGTGATTTTGATGGCCAAAAACAAAGTGGACGGCGTATATTCCGCTGATCCTTTCAAAGACAGCACGGCAGAAAAATACGAGCAGCTGACATATCTGGACGTATTGAATAAAAATCTGGGTGTGATGGACTCCACAGCATCCTCCCTATGTATGGACAATAACATTCCGCTGATCGTATTTGCGATTACCGAGCAAGGAAACATCAAACGGGTCGTTCAAGGTGAGAAAATCGGAACGATCGTTAAAGGGAGTGTAGATTAATGCCTCAAACGGTGAAAAAACACGCGGAAGAGCGCATGGATAAGGCGATCTCCGCTTTGAAGAGAGATCTGGCAACGCTTCGTGCCGGACGTGCAACGCCGGCCCTGCTGGACCGGATTCAAGTGGAATATTACGGAGCAATGACTCCTCTGAACCAATTGGCTAACATTAACTCCCCGGATTCGCGCACGCTGATGATTCAGCCATGGGATAAATCCTCCTTATCGGATATCGAAAGAGCGATCATGAAATCCGATCTTGGACTGACTCCTGCAAATGACGGAAATACAATTCGTCTTGTTATTCCACCGCTTACGGAGGAGCGCCGTAATGAGCTGGTCAAAATGACCAAAAAGTTCGGCGAGGAAGCGAAAGTGGCTATCCGTAATATCCGCCGCGACGCAAATGACGATATTAAAAAAATGGAAAAAACCGATATATCTGAAGATGAATCCCGCCGTCATCAGGAAGACATCCAGAAAACGACGGATAAATTCATCGCGGAAGTCGACAAAGTGCTCGTTGCTAAAGAAAAAGAGATCATGGAAGTATAAGAGACTTGCGGCCCCTCCTATTATGGTGGGGTTTGTGTCTTTTTTTGCAGAAACCCGCATGGAGGAACTAGAATGATCAAACGAGTTCGATCGTGGTGGACACGGAAAGACAAAGTACAGCCGCCAGAGAGATCAATGGACAATGTTCCTGAGCATGTCGCCATCATTATGGACGGTAACGGACGCTGGGCGAAAAGCCATGGACTGCCGCGCTTTATTGGGCATCAAAATGGAATGAAGGCCGTGAAACGGACCACGATTGCTGCAGATAAGCTAGGAATCAAGTATTTGACGCTGTATGCCTTTTCGACAGAAAATTGGAAGCGCCCGAAGGACGAAGTCGATTTTCTTATGCGTCTGCCGCAGGAGTTTCTGGCTATTGAGCTGGATGAACTGATCGAGAAGAACGTTCAGGTTCGGATGATGGGTGACAGGGAAGGTTTGCCTTCCTATACACTTAAGGCTATGGAAGAAGCTGTCCGTCTTACGGCGGACAATGACGGTTTGGTGCTTAATTTTGCGCTTAATTACGGTAGTCGTAAAGAGATCACTGACTGCATGCGTGAATTGGGACGGGAAATTCAGTCTGGTACGCTAAGCCCGGACAACATTACCCCGGAATTACTGGGTCAACATATGCTGTCCAGCGGGATTCCGGACCCGGATTTGATCATACGTACCAGCGGAGAGATGCGGATCAGCAACTTTATGCTGTGGCAGATGGCTTATAGCGAAATGTGGTTCACCGATATTTACTGGCCTGATTTCAATGAACAATATTTATATGAAGCGGTCGCTGAATACCAGCGCAGGACGCGGAGATACGGCGGCCTGACTTAGCCTGATGGAGGATGGAGATCGTTGAAACAACGACTGATTACCGGAATTATAGCTGGAGTTGTTTTTTTGGGACTTTGCCTGCTTGGAGGGCTTCCGTACCATCTCATCGTTTTGGCGATGGCGATGATCGGTTATTATGAATTCGTGCGAATGACTAAGGTTCCCCCTTTTGGCGGTACAGCAGTGCTGGGATATCTGGGCGTTTTGATGTTTATGTTTCCCTGGAGTCTTCTGGATATCTACTTTCCGCTTTCATGGGATCATGCCATCTGGCTTCTGATGTTCCTGTTCATGCTGGTGACAGTCATAACAAAGAATAAAATTGGAATACAGCAGGCAGCTATGCTGTTTTTAGGTACTGTTTATGTCGGTGTCGGCTTCTCTTATATCGCTGGCTCCCGGAATGCGCCTGACGGAAATGGACTATTCTGGACATTCCTGCTGCTTGTATCCATTTGGGCCAGCGATGCCGGAGCTTATTTTGTAGGGAAGTGGATCGGCAAAAACAAGCTTTGGCCGGCGATCAGCCCGAATAAGACCATTGAAGGGGCTCTTGGGGGTGTGGTTATCTCCATGATTACTGCAGTGGTTTTCTCTCTCTTGTCTGGAGGGATTCTTTCCTTCGGACGGGCCTTGGCAATCGGACTCGCCTGCGCTGTTGCCGGACAGCTGGGGGATTTGATTCAATCTGCTTATAAACGCGTATATGGCATCAAGGACTCCGGTACACTGCTTCCGGGGCACGGAGGTATTCTGGATCGCTGCGACAGCTGGATTATCGTCTTTCCATTTGTACATATCATGATGCTAATGCCTTATTAAAATGAAAGAAGGTTCGTTATGAAGAAGATTAGCGTGCTCGGTTCCACGGGCTCGATAGGAACACAGACGCTGGATGTGGTAGCGAAGCATTCTGACCATTTTCAAATCGAAGGCCTTGCGGCAGGAACCAACACCTCTTTACTTCTGGAGCAAGTACGGAAGTTCAGACCTCGTAAAATTTCAGTGGCGAATCGTGAACTGGCTGAGCAAATCAAGACGGAAATTCCTGCAGGTACAGAGGTGTTTTATGGTGAACAGGGCCTGATCGAAATTGCTGCCGGTACGGATGCCGAGATGGTTGTTACTGCAGTGGTGGGAAGTCTTGGACTTCCATCGACGCTCGCTGCCATTGAAGCCGGTAAAACGATTGGGCTTGCCAATAAGGAAACACTGGTCACAGCGGGGCATATCGTCACAGCCCTTGCCCGGCAAAAGGGTGTCAAGCTGCTGCCAATCGACAGTGAGCATTCAGCCATTTTTCAATGCTTGAATGGTGAGAACCGTCAAGATATGGCCAGTCTTACGCTGACGGCATCTGGCGGATCCTTTCGTGACCGAACGCGTGATGAATTAAAGCAGGTTACGGTGGAAGATGCTTTGAAGCACCCGAACTGGTCCATGGGAGCCAAGATTACGA
Source organism: Paenibacillus dokdonensis (assembly GCF_004916975.1). Taxonomy (GTDB): domain Bacteria; phylum Bacillota; class Bacilli; order Paenibacillales; family Paenibacillaceae; genus Paenibacillus_AQ; species Paenibacillus_AQ dokdonensis. Next base: position 1,380,624 of record NZ_STGQ01000001.1, read on the forward strand.
TCGATTCGGCGACTATGGTAAACAAGGGGCTGGAGGTTATAGAGGCTCATTGGCTGTTCGGGCTTCCATATGAGCAGATCAAGGTGCTGCTGCATCCGGAAAGCATTATCCATTCATTTGTAGAATTCCAAGATACAAGCATTATTGCCCAGCTCGGCAATCCGGATATGCGGGTGCCGATTCAGTATGCGCTAACGTACCCGGAGCGATGGGAATCCCCTTCAGAGCGACTGTCGCTTGCTCAAGTGGGAAGACTCAATTTTGCTGAGATGGACTTTGAACGCTTCCCTTGTTTAAGAATGGCATATGAATGTGGTAAAATGGGTGGTACAGCCACAACCGCATTCAATGCCGCGAACGAGGTGGCAGTTGCGCGGTTTTTGCGCAGGGAGATTTCATTTTTGCAAATTGAGGATATTATCGAAAGAGTGCTTGATCAGCATCATAATATTTCAGAACCTGAACTTGCGGAAATCGAAGATTGCGACAAACGCACCCGGGATGCCGCCACTAGGCTGTCCTAAGCGTATAGCATATGGTTTACCGCAATGCCCACTCTTCTCCCTTATCTAAAAAATGACTCAAAAGTGATTCTCTTGTGCGGGGCCGGAGAATAATGATAATCTATATAGACTGAATCACAGACGAGCCTGATTGCAAAATGCTGCGGAAGGCAGGAGGGCTTAAACAGCTCCCGACGGACAATAATTCATTCTATGAGAATCAATTGCTGCAATTGATTCATGGGTTATGAAGCTTCGGTCTCAGACAATAAAGGGGGATGCGACGAATTGGAAATGGTGCAGGTAGTATTCTTGACAGTGCTCATGTTTTTCGTCATCGTGACTGTGCATGAGTGGGGACATTATTATTTCGCTAAACGTGCCGGCATATTGGTTCGGGAGTTCGCGATCGGTTTTGGTCCGAAACTATTCTCTTATAAACGTGGGGAAACCCAATTTACGCTTCGCCTGCTTCCTTTTGGAGGCTATGCTCGCATGGCAGGTGAAGATCCGGAACTCGTGGAAATTCATGCGGGTCAGACCGTTGCCATAAGGGTGAAAGACGGTGAAGTGAAAAAGATTTATCTGGATCAGCTGGATAACCGGAAAAACGTGATCCGTGGTGAAGTGGAATTCATTGATATGACGGACAGCCTGAAGATCCGTTTGGATGTCGATGGGGAAATCCAGCAATATCCGATTCATCCGCAGGCGATGCTTGTGGCGAAATCGCAGGAAACACAGATTGCTCCGCGGAACCGCCAGTTTGCCAGCAAGACGGTGGGACAGCGTGCCATGTCTATTTTTGCAGGGCCACTGATGAATTTCATATTGGCGTTTATCTTATTCGCAATTCATTTGCAAATGGCGGGGATTCCACTGGAAAATCCGACGTATGTGCAGATTGGTGAAGTCTCCAAGGATATGCCTGCAGCGGAAGCCAATCTGAAAAAAGGCGATATCGTCGATACTATCGACGGAGTCAAGATTGGTGCGGATTATCAGAAGATGATAGATCTGACTTCCAAGTCTAAAGGCAAGCCGATGAAATGGACAATCCGCCGCGGGGATGAAGTATTCAACGTGACCCTGACGCCGCGCACGATGGAAGGTCAGGAAGGCGGCAAGGTGGGTATTACACCTCAGCTCCCTACACGTAAGGCTGGTTTTGGTGAGACCTTTACAGGATCAGGCGTTGCCATGGTCGATACGACGAAGATTATTTTCCAGGGCTTTGGCCAGCTGATCAAACAGTTTAATATGGATGATATCGGCGGTCCGGTCCGGACCTTTGAAGTGACAGGTCAGATTGCCAAGCAGGGGATCGTTCAGCTAACTTATTGGGCGGCCATCTTAAGCTTGTATCTTGGAATCTTTAACCTGCTGCCAATTCCAGCAATGGACGGAAGCCGGCTGGTGTTCCTCGGAGTCGAAGCTCTTCGCGGGAAACCGATTGACCCAAGCCGCGAGGGCATGGTTCACTTTGTGGGCTTTGCAATGCTTTTCCTATTAATGATTGCAGTAACCTATAATGATATATTACGATTAATCAACGGATAATTGATGATGAAGGCTCTGCCGCAGCTTGCGGGGAGAACATTCTTGGGAGGAAATCCATTTTTATGTCAAACGATAAACAATTTGTGACTGAGATTACACCGCAAGGAGAAGATTTCTCGCGCTGGTATATCGATGTTATTAAAAAAGCAGATCTCATGGATTACTCGCCTGTCCGCGGCTGTATTGTGTTCCGTCCGGACGGTTATGAAATTTGGGAGCATATTCAAAAAGAGCTGGACCGCCGATTTAAAGAGACAGGACACCGGAATGCGTATTTCCCTCTCTTCATACCGGAGAGCTTTTTCCAGAAGGAGAAAGAGCATGTCGAGGGCTTTAATCCCGAGCTGCCATGGGTAACCGAAGCAGGCGGAGACAAGCTTGAGGAGCGTCTGGCTATCCGTCCGACATCTGAAACGATGTTTGGGCATATGTATTCAAAATGGATTCAATCTTATCGTGACCTGCCTGTTCTGATTAACCAATGGGCCAACGTTGTAAGATGGGAAAAGCGTACGCTGCCATTTCTTCGCACGAGTGAGTTTTTATGGCAGGAAGGCCATACAGCTCATGAAACAGAAGAGGAAGCTCGCGAAGAAACGATGAAAATGCTCGAAGTCTACCGTGACTTTGTAGAAGAGTACTTGGCGATTCCGGTAATTACAGGGCAAAAGACTCCATCCGAGAAATTTGCGGGCGCAGTGGACACGTTCTCCATTGAAGCTATGATGAAGGACGGTCGTGCTGTACAAGCGGGAACATCTCATTATCTCGGAACCAACTTTGCGGTAGCCTTTGATATTCAATATTTGAGCCGTGAAAATAAACAGGAATATGTGCATACAACCTCGTGGGGTACAAGTACACGTCTGATTGGCTCGATGATTATGGTGCATGGTGATGATCGTGGCTTGGCTTTGCCGCCGAAGGTGGCACCAACTCAGGTCATTATGGTTCCGATTGGACCTCCAAAAACCTGGGAAGCCGTTGTTGGCCGCACGGACGAGCTATTTGCTGAATTGAAAAAAGCAGGTGTTCGTGTACGTGTAGACGACCGCAGCGATGTGCGTCCAGGCTGGAAGTTTAATGAGTATGAGATGCGTGGTGTGCCGGTTCGTCTCGAGATTGGCCCGCGTGATATGGAAAATGGCGTCTGCGTGCTTGTATCGAGGATAACTGGTGAGAAAAAGGTGGTTCAGCAGGCAGATCTTGTTGAAGAGGTCAATGTGATGCTGGATCAAGTGCAGCGTGAAATGTTCGACCGTGCGAAGCAGTTTATGACAGAGAACTTCTACTCCGTGGATACTTTGGAAGAAATGAAGACGAGCATGGAAGAAAAACGCGGTTTCTCTCTGGCTGGTTGGTGTGGTTCCGAAGAATGCGAGAGCAAGGTTAAGGAAGAAACAGGAGCAACAAGCCGGAACATTCCATTCAGCCCTTCGGAAGAAAAACATACTTGCCTGGTATGTGGGCAGCCTGCCAAACATACTGTCGTTTTTGCGAGAGCATATTAAGAAAAATGTACAGCGATGTACTTTCACAGTAGTTAAACCGTAAAACATCCACTTCAGGTTGGTAAAGCCTGTAATGGATTCAGAAATAGACAATGAGGAGCTTCTGCCAGAAATAGGCCCGGTGTTTTGTGAACCCGGTATATATAACTGGATTCAGAAGCTTTTCATTTTTCGCAAGGGGGAAAGAGCATGGACAAGTCCGATGAGAAAAGAAAACGGTTTGAACTTCTGATGAAACAGGGTGAAATCCCCCCCGGATTGATCGATCCTTATTTTTTGGATGGCTATATTGAGCAAGTTGAAACGAGCCGAAGCAATCAGGAGTGGGTGATTTCCATCATCAAAGAAAGTCTGGTACCTGCTGAGGTGTACCGGAATTTCTGTCTGAAGCTCCGGGATCAGATGCAGCATATCGCCAAGGTATCCTTCATCTTCAAATATGGCCTTTCCGTGGATCATGAAGAAATTATTAATACGTATTGGCAGTTGTTTCTGGAGTGGATTCATAGAGAGATCCCTTCGGTGAACGGCTGGATGGGACGAGCAGCACATGAGCTTGATGGGGATACTCTCATGGTTACGATGACAGATAACACCTCGCTTGAGCTTGCGCGAAAGAAGCAGATTGACCAGGCTATTATCCGTTTTTATAACCAGTATTTTGCGCTTCCGCTGCGTGTGAAAGTTCAGGCTGGTGAAGTCAGCAGAGAGGCCTATGAGGAGTTTGAACAGAAGAAGCTGCAGGAAGAGCGCGAAGTTATCGAGAAGATGATCAACTCCATGGAGGCTGAGGCGCGCAGCGCGGATGAGGATGGAGAAGAAGTCCGGCTTCAGATCGGTTATGACATCAAAGAACAGCCTGTACCGATTCAAGAGATTCAAGATGAAGAGAAGAAAATTACGATTCAGGGAACCATATTCGGCCTGGACAGTAAAGAACTCCGTAATGGCAGCACGCTGTTTATGTTCAACCTCACAGACTTCAGTGATTCCTTGCAAATGAAAATGTTTGCGAAGACGAAGGAAGATTTGAAAATTATGAGTCTTCTGGCAAACGGTAAGTGGGTCAAGGCACGCGGTCGGGTTGATTATGACCGTTTTATGCAAATTCCTGAACTCGTCATGATTCCTTCTGATCTGGCAGAAGTACAGGCACCACCTGCCCGTAAAGATACGGCTCCTGAGAAACGCGTGGAGTTTCATTTGCACTCGACCATGAGCACGATGGATGCGGTAACGTCTGTTGATCAATATATCAAAACGGCAGCCAAGTGGGGACATAAGGCCATTGCGATCACCGATCATGGAGGTGTGCAGTGCTATCCTGACGCGGCGAAGGCTGCAAAAAAGAACGGCATTAAAATGATTTACGGCGTGGAAGCAAATGTGGTGAATGACTCGGTACCCGTTGTGCTGCAGCCGCAGCCGATTGAGCTAAAATCAGCCACCTATATCGTATTCGATATCGAGACCACGGGTTTGTCGATTACAAACAGCAACATCACAGAGCTTGCCGCAGTTAAGATGTATGAGGGTCAAGAGATTGACCGGTATGCAACCTTCGTTAATCCACATGAGAAAATCCCATATCATATCCAGCAGCTGACGAATATTACCGATGAAATGGTGAAGGACGCTCCTGATCTGGAACCAGTTCTGCAGGAATTCGTGAAATTTGTTGGCGATAGCGTACTTGTGGCTCATAACGCAAGGTTTGACGTGGGCTTCATCCAGGCTTCATTGAAAGAATACGGCATGCCTCTGCTGGATAATCCGGCTTTGGATACACTTGAATTGGCTCGTTTGATTCATCCGGGAATGAAGAATCACCGGTTGAATACACTTGCGGATAAATATAAAGTTCTGCTTGAAAGTCATCACCGCGCGATCGATGATACGATTGCCTTGGCCGGCATATTGAACGGACTTTTAGCCGATGCTGAAAAAATCAAGGGTTTGACGATGCTGGACCGGTTGAATGATTATGTCGGCACCGATCTGTCCAATACGCGTCCATTCCATTGCGGCATCTATGCACTGAATAGTACCGGCAAGAAGAACCTCTTTAAGCTCATTTCAATGTCTCATACGGAATACTTTAAGCGTGTACCTTGCATCCCAAAATCCAAGCTGGTAGAGATGCGGGAAGGGCTTTTGATCATATCAGGCTGTGAAAAAGGCGAGTTTTTTGAAACTGTGCTGAACAAAACGGTAGAGGAAGCCATTGAAGTGGCTCAGTTCTACGATATATTGGAAATTCAGCCATTAACCATGTACATGCATTTGGTGGATAAAGGCCTTGTAGGAAGTCCGACAGAACTAAAGTCAGCGATCAAAACGATCTGCGATATTGGTGAAAAGCTGAATAAGCCGGTTATAGCTACAGGCAATGTCCATTACCTTGATCCGCGGGACAAGCTGTTCCGGGATATTACGATTCATGGTATTACCGGATTCAGTCCCCTCAAGGACATCCGGAAGCCGGATGCTCATTTTCGCACAACGGATGAGATGCTGGAAGAGTTTGAGTTTCTGGGTAAAGGCAAAGCCGTTGAGGTCGTTGTCACGAATACGAATGAACTGGCTGACCGCTTTGAGGAGCTGGAATTATTCCCCGACAAGCTCTTCACACCGATTATTGAAGGCGCAGACGAGGAAATTCGAAACACATGCTACGAAACGGCAAGATCGATTTACGGAGAGGATCTTCCGGAGGTTGTCATCGCACGATTGGAAAAAGAACTTGAACCGATTATTAAATACGGCTTCTCGGCTAACTATCTGATATCGGAACGTTTGGTGAAGAAATCGAATCGGGATGGTTACCTGGTTGGTTCCCGGGGTTCGGTTGGATCTTCCGTCGTCGCCACATTTCTTGGCATTTCCGAGGTAAACCCGCTGCCGGCGCATTATATCTGCAAGAATGAGGAATGTAAACACAGTGAATGGTTTCTCGACGGCAGCGTGCCAAGTGGATTTGATCTACCGGATAAAGCCTGCCCTCATTGCGGAAGCAGCCTGAAGGGTGAAGGCCAGGATATTCCGTTTGAGACCTTCCTCGGCTTTAAAGGAGACAAGGTTCCCGATATCGACCTAAACTTTTCCGGGGAATATCAACCGCAGGCGCATAACTACACCAAAGAAATTTTTGGTGATAAATGCGTATTCCGGGCAGGCACCATCGGTACGGTAGCAGAGAAAACAGCCTTTGGATACACGAAGAAGTATGAGGAAGACCATCATCAAAAATGGCGCGGAGCCGAGCTGAGCCGCCTTGCGGCAGGTTGTACGGGCGTGAAGCGCAGCACGGGGCAGCATCCCGGCGGAATCGTCGTTGTTCCGGATTATATGGAAGTGGAGGATATTACTCCTGTTCAATTCCCGGCGGATGATGTCAATGCGGAATGGAAAACAACTCACTTTGACTATCACGCCTTTGATGCGAATCTTCTGAAGCTGGATATACTGGGTCATGATGATCCGACAATGATGCGGATGCTGCAGGATTTAACAGGGGTTGATCCTACGACCATCCCGATGAACGATCCGAAGGTCATGAGCATGTTCAATTCCACCGAAGCTCTCGGAGTGGAGCCGGGTAAAATTCGGACACCTGTCGCAACGTATGGAGTTCCTGAGATGGGAACCAAATTTGTCCGCCAGATGTTGATTGAATCAAAGCCGTCATCGTTTGCCGATTTGCTGCAGATTTCCGGGCTGTCCCACGGAACCGGCGTATGGCTGGGTAATGCACAGGAATTGATCAAGAATGGAACCTGCAACATCAAAACCGTTATTGGCTGCCGGGATGATATCATGCTCTTCCTGATCTATAAAGCTGGGATGGATGCCAGTCTGGCCTTTAAAATTACGGAGAGTGTTCGTAAGGGTAAAGGATTGACACCGGAATGGATCGACGAAATGAAAAAATGCAAAGTGCCAATGTGGTATATTGACTCCTGTTTGAAGATCCAGTACATGTTCCCGAAAGCCCACGCCGCCGCATATGTTATTTCAGCGGTTCGTACGGCATACTTTAAACTTTATTATCCTATTCATTATTATGCGACTTATTTCTCGGTTCGTGCAGAGGACTTCGACATCGAACTCTGCTGCCAAGGGTATGATGCCATCAGTCGTCAAATTGATGAAATTGAGCAGAAAGGCTTCCAGGCAACCACCAAAGAGAAAAGCATGCTGTCGGTGCTGGAAATGGCTCTTGAAATGACGGCAAGAGGCTTCAGCTTCAAGAGCATCGATCTGTACCGCTCGGAAGCGACCCGTTTTATCGTCGATGGTGATTCTCTGATTCCTCCGTTCTCGGCAATGCAGGGAATCGGTGACAATGCGGCACGCAACATTGCGGCTGCCCGTGAGCATGGAGAATATCTCTCCATTGAGGACTTCCAGCAGAAGTCCAAGGCAAGTAAGTCCATTATTGAACTGCTTACGCAATTGGGCTGCTTCCGGGGTCTTCCTGAAAGTAATCAGCTCTCTCTTTTCTAGGGAAACCGGAAAATCCAGACGTTTTTTATTGGGGCTTGACAAGAAAAAAAGGACTCGTATCCCTTGCTGTGTCTGGAGGCAGTCAAGGAGAGATACTTGTCAGTGTTGCCAGACTATGTTATAATTTTTTTGGCAATCATGGAGATAAAACCGTTGTTTAAAGAGTGGGGCGACCCACTCTTTACTCTTTGGTATATAGGATATTGAAAGTCTTGGAGGTAATAATCTTTGAGCACAACTAAGATCAAGGAAATTGTAGAAGAAATGGTCCAGTCTTTTATGGATGAGCATAACTTTGAACTTGTTGACGTGGAATATGTAAAGGAAGGCAGTAATTACTTCCTGCGAGTTTATGTTGACAAGGAAGGCGGCATTGACATTGATGACTGCGGCATGGTCAGCGAATATCTGAGCCAGAAGCTGGATGAGAATGATCCTATTCCAACCGCTTATTTTCTGGAGGTATCCTCCCCAGGTGCCGAACGTCCGCTGAAGAAAAGCGAAGACGTGGCTAAAGCTGTCGGCAAAGATGTTTTTGTTACAGTGTACGAGGCGGTTGACGGTCTGAAGGAATTTGAAGGCCGACTTCTTTCGTTCGAGAATGAAGAGCTTGTGATTTCTGCAGGCAAGAAGCAATACACCATTCCGTATGCAAAAGTTGCCAGTGCCAGACTGGCCATTATTTTTTAAAATCCAGGAATTGATAAGACATGCACCAATTGTGGATTACTGGATTTCTGTCGCGAAACGTAAGCTTCACTAGCTGAAGACGGCGAAGCCATTTAAGCTTGGGTGCACTGTGATGAAAGGGGGAACTGATTTCCAATGAGTATGGATTTTATTGAGGCTATGAATGAATTGGAAAGAGAAAAGGGAATCAGCAAGGATATTCTGTTTGAGGCTATTGAGGCAGCGCTGATTTCCAGTTACAAACGAAATTTTAATACGGCGCAAAACGTACGTGTTGATATGAACCGCAATACGGGGGTTATTAAGGTATATGCCCGCAAGCTGGTTGTGGAAGAGGTGCTGGATCCGCGCACTGAAATTTCCGTACCTGCTGCAAGGGAGATCAACCCTCATTTCCAACTTGAAGATATCGCTGAAATCGAAGTGACACCACGTGACTTCGGACGTATTGCCGCACAAACGGCAAAACAGGTCGTTACACAGCGTATCCGCGAAGCGGAACGCGGTTTGATTTACAACAAGTTCGTGGATAAAGAGGAAGATATCGTAACCGGTACTGTTCAGCGGCAGGACTTGCGTAACTTCTATGTAGATCTGGGTAAGGTTGAAGCCGTCCTTCCGATTGGCGAGCTTATGCCGAATGAGAAATTCAAGCATGGCGACCGCATCAAAGCCTACATCACCAAGGTCGAAAACACGACAAAAGGTCCGCAAATCATGTTGTCCCGTACACATCCGGGTCTACTGAAGCGTTTGTTTGAGCTTGAAGTGCCTGAGATTTTTGACGGTGTGGTTGAAATCCGCTCTGTAGCACGTGAAGCAGGCTTCCGTTCGAAGATCGCTGTTTACTCCCGCAATCCTGAGGTGGATCCTGTGGGCTCTTGTGTAGGTCCCAAAGGCCTTCGTGTGCAGACCGTTGTCAATGAGCTGCGCGGAGAGAAAATTGATATTGTTCGCTTTTCGGAAGAGGTTGAGGAATATGTGGCAAATGCCCTGAGCCCTTCTAAAGTTCTGGAAGTGATCGTGTTCGAAGAAGAGAAAATGGCACGCGTCATTGTGCCTGACTACCAACTGTCTTTGGCCATCGGCATCAAGGGTCAAAACGCTCGGCTTGCGGCCAAGCTGACAGGCTGGAAAATCGACATTAAGAGTGAAAGTCAGGCGGAACAGGAATTCGGCAGACCGAAAACGACCTCGGCTGAAATGCATCAGGATTCCGTCTCCGTCGATTAATATTACAGGGACGGAGGCCACGCCATGATGAAGCAAAGAAAAGTGCCGCTGCGCAAATGCGTGGCGTGCCAGGAAATGATGCCAAAGAAAGAACTGATCCGTATTGTGAAGACACCAGAAGACGAAGTGCTGATTGACCTGACTGGCAAGAAGTCGGGCCGAGGTGCCTATCTGTGCGGTAAAGTTTCATGTTTTAAGCTGGCACAAAAAAACAAATCACTGGATCGTGCCTTGAAGCATCATGTGAAACCGGAGATTTATGAACAGCTTGCCGAAGACTTTATTTCGGTGGAGGATGAGTTCCTGGCGGTCAAGGGAAGTTCGGGCGATGAATAAGTTCTTCTCCCGTCTCGGTCTTGCCATGCGAGCGGGAAAGATTAAAACCGGTGATGAAATTGTGCTGAAAGCGATACGGTCCTCTGAAGCAAAGCTAGTCATACTTGCGGGTGACGCCTCAGCAAATACACAGAAAAAGTTCCGCGACAAATGTGGAACATACAACATCCCTCTGGTGATCGGATTTGACCGCGAAAGTTTGGGCACAAGCATCGGTAAACCCGAAAGAGTTGTGCTCGCAATTACGGATCAAGGATTCGCAGAAATGATCTCCAAAAGCTTGGAGATAATGTCGGAGGTGGAGTATATTGAGTAAACAAGACAGTAAAGATAAACTGCGTGTGTACGAATATGCCAAATCACTAAATATGAGCAGCAAAGAAATTATTACCATTTTGAAAAGATTGGATATTCCCGTCAACAATCATATGAGCGTGATGGAGAATGGTTCGGTTTCCAAAGTGGAACAATTTTTTCGAGATATCAAATCGAATGCCGCTGCGAAAAGAGAAAGCGGGGAAGTTCAAACGACAGCTAATACATCTTCTATAAAAAATGACAACCGGGCAGAAAATAATCAGGGCAGCAGGCCAGAAGGCCAAGGCCAATCCCAAAAACAACAGGAAAAGCAGGTAAGTATGAATAATAAACCAAATACAACCACACAAACTGGTTCCCAGAGAACCCAAAACGGGCAAGATTCCCGTAGAACAAACACCAGTCCGAGCCAAGGCGGACAGTCAAACGGCAGACCGCAAGGCCAAAACGGAACAGGTGGCCGCAGCCAAGGTGCAGGTCCGAATGCGGGTAACCGCAGCCAGGGATCATCCCAAGGCGGACGCCCTCAGGGTACAGGACAAGGCGGTGCGAACCGTGGTCCAAGCGGACAGCAGTCCGGTGGACAGCGTCCGAGCACCAATAGTCAGGGTCGTCCGCAGCAGTCTGGTGGACAGCGTCCAAGCGCAAACAGCCAGGGTCGTCCGCAGCAATCCGGAAACCGTCCACAGCAGACAGGGACTCGTCCTGAAGGCGGCGCATCTAATGACAACCGCGGAGGTAACCGTGGTCAAGGTCAGAACCAAAACCAAAACCGTGGTAAAGGCGGAGGCTCCAGACGTTTTGAAGACGGTAATAAATCAGGTTCATTCAACCGCAATAACAATCGTGGAGGCAAGAACAACAGAGGCAGACAGTCCAACCAGCCGCCACGTGAAAAAATTGATAACACACCGAAGAAAATCATTGTTCGCGGTACAATGACCGTTGGTGAAACAGCCAAGCTGCTTCATAAGGACGCTTCTGAGGTTATCAAGAAGCTGATCCTGATGGGTGTCATGGCTACCATTAACCAAGAGCTTGATATTGATACGATCTTGCTGCTCGCCGGGGAATTCGGTGTTGAAGTAGAAGTGAAAATCGTGCTTGAAGATGACCGCTTCGAAACAACAGAAGAAAATGACGATCCAGCCGATCTGAAAGCTCGTCCACCAGTGGTTACCATTATGGGTCACGTTGACCATGGTAAAACAACACTTCTGGATGCGATCCGTTCCACGAATGTAACGGGTGGCGAAGCAGGCGGAATCACGCAGCATATCGGTGCATATCAGGTTGAAATCAACAACAAAAAGATTACTTTCCTGGATACACCAGGCCACGAAGCCTTTACAGCAATGCGTGCGCGTGGTGCTCAGATTACCGATATTACCATTATCGTCGTTGCAGCCGATGACGGTGTGATGCCACAAACCGTTGAAGCTGTTAACCATGCGAAAGCGGCAGAACTGCCAATTATCGTTGCGGTGAACAAAATTGACAAACCGGATGCAAATCCGGATAAAGTGAAGCAAGAACTGACCGAATATGGCCTGGTTCCTGAAGAATGGGGCGGCGACACCATTTTCGTTAACGTATCAGCGAAACAGAAAATGGGACTTGAAGACCTGCTGGAGATGATTTTGCTCGTATCTGAGGTCAACGACTACAAAGCCAATCCGGACAAACGCGCTCGCGGCGCTGTCATTGAGGCTGAGCTTGATAAAGGCCGCGGTCCAGTTGCACGGATTCTGGTGCAGAATGGTACTCTGAGAGTCGGAGATGCCTTCGTTGCAGGTAACTGCTTTGGACGTGTTCGTGCGATGGTCAACGATAAAGGCCGTCGTCTGAAAGAAGCGGGACCTTCCACACCGGTTGAAATCACGGGCTTGACTGAGGTTCCTCAAGCAGGCGATCCGTTTATGATGTTTGAAGATGAGCGTAAAGCACGTTCCATCGCTGAAAAACGTTCCATTACACAGCGCCAGTCTGATCTGGGCAGTAATGTGCGTGTAACGCTGGATGATCTGTTCCAGCACATCAAAGACGGTGAGATTAAAGATTTGAATGTCATTATTAAAGGTGATGTTCAAGGTACGGTTGAAGCGCTGAAAAGTTCCTTGGCCAAAATTGAAGTAGAAGGCGTACGCGTTAAAATCATCCACAGTGGTGCCGGAGCGATTACCGAATCCGACATTATTTTGGCAGCTGCATCGAACGCGATCGTTATCGGCTTTAACGTCCGTCCGGATCCGCAAGCCGGAGCAACAGCAGAGCAGGAAAAAGTGGATATTCGTCAGCACCGCGTCATTTACAATGTTATTGAAGAAATCGAGCAGGCTATGAAGGGCATGCTGGATCCTGAATATAAAGAAGTTGTGATCGGCCATGCCGAAGTCCGCAATCTGTTTAAAATCAGTAAAGTGGGCACGATTGCTGGTTGTATGGTCACTCAAGGCAAAATTGCGCGCAATGCCGAAATGCGCCTGATCCGCGAATCCATCGTTATTCATGAGGGCAAAATTGATACGCTCAAGCGCTTCAAGGATGATGCTAAAGAAGTTGCCCAAGGATATGAATGCGGTATTACCCTTCAGGGCTATAATGACCTTAAGGAAGGCGACGTCATCGAGGCATTCATCATGGAGACTGTCGAGCGCAAGTAGGTAAAGAGGTGAACAGATATGGCTAAAATACGTGTTGGGCGTGTTGGTGAACAGATCAAAAAGGAACTGAGCCAACTCATTCAAAGTGAATTAAAAGATCCACGCATCGGTTTCCTGACCGTAACCGGTGTGGATGTAACAAATGATCTATCCCAAGCCAAGATTTATCTCAGCGTGCTGGGAGATGAAGAACAAAAAGTGAATTCGCTGAAAGCTCTGGAGAAAGCAAATGGTTTTCTCCGTTCTGAGCTCGGCAAGCGGGTTCGTCTTCGTCACACACCGGAGTTGATCTTCAAGTTCGACGAATCGATCGCATACGGCAGTCACATCGAAAAACTCCTCGGTGAGATTGGCAAGAACGACTCGAACTAGATAAAATGAACTAAAGATTTACCGTCTTTAGTTCAATTTATGTAAATAAAATGAAGAAAAGATTTATCGTCTTTAATTCAATTTATGTAAATACGGTTTTAAAGGAGAAAGGCAATGCAGACCTATGAACAGTCGCTTGAGCAGGCGAAGCAATTCTTGCTGGGGCTTGATGATTTTCTAGTAGTGTCGCATATTCAGCCAGATGGAGATGCAGTCAGTTCCACCGTTGGAGTGGGCTGGCTTCTCTCATGTCTGGGCAAAAAATTCACTCTAATCAATGAAGGGCCCATTCCGGAGCGGATGCGCTTTTTGTTGTTATCCGATCAGATCGTGAATATGGAGCTTGATCCGCCAGACCGCAAGTTCAAGCATGTTATATGTGTGGATTGTGCCGACTTTGGCAGAGTGGGACAGACAGCCCAGTATTTTGAAGAGGATGCACTGATCCTGAATATTGACCATCATCCGACGAACAACGGATATGGAAGTGCGACACTGATCAAACCGGAAGCTGCTGCGACCGCCGAAATTCTGTATGATTTGATTCAAGCCTTTGAATTCAGATGGACGACCGATATCGCATCGGCCATATATACAGGGCTTTTGACGGACACAGGAGGATTCCGCTATGCAAACACCTCTCCCAAGGTGATGCGAATTGCCTCAGAATTGCTGGGGTACGGAGTAAACGGGCCTGAATTATCCGAAAATCTGCTTGAGGCAATGACCTTCCCGCAAATGAAAGTTCTTGTGAAGGCGCTGAACACGCTTCAGATGACGCCTGACGGGAAAATTTGCTGGGTTCATGTCACGCCTGAACATATGGCGGAAACGGGTGCGGTGAATGAGGATCTTGAGGGGATTGTGAATTATCCCCGAAATATCCATGGCGTTGAAGTAGGCATTTTATTTAAAGTCATTCATGAAAACGCGGTGAAGGTAAGTCTTCGTTCGGCAGGGAAAGTTGATGTAGCGGCGCTTGCACAAAGCTTTGACGGCGGCGGACATGTCCGCGCAGCAGGCTGCCGTATTGAAGGCTCTCTGGAATCCATTATTCAGCAGGTAGTAGAGCGGGTGAAATCACAATTATGAGTCTTGAAGGGGTTTTGGCCGTCGATAAACCGGCAGGTATGACTTCTCATGATGTCGTAGCCAGAACACGACGGATTCTGAAAATGAAGCGTATAGGTCATACGGGCACATTGGATCCGGAAGTGACGGGCGTGCTGCCGCTTTGTCTTGGAAGAGCTACTAGAGTCGTGGAATATATGCAGGAGCTTCCAAAGGAATATGAGGCAACTCTCCGGCTGGGATTGGCTACAGATACGGAGGACTTAACGGGCAATATTATCGAGCAAACCGATCAGGTATCTGTCACGCCTGCAGAGGTTGGGAAGGTGCTGGAAACGTTTCTGGGCACCATTTCCCAGGTTCCCCCGATGTATTCTGCGGTTAAGGTTGATGGGAAACGTCTTTACGAGCTGGCGCGTGAAGGGAAGACCGTTGAACGTAAAAGCCGTGAAGTGACGATATACGAAATAGAAATGAAGGATTATGAGTGGAATGGGCCGTTTCTGGATGTGTCTTTCAGAGCGCTTTGCTCTAAAGGAACATACATCCGGACGCTTTGTGTAGATATCGGACGGGCACTCGGACTACCGGCGACGATGGTGAAGCTGACAAGAACGATGTCTGCCGGCATTTCTACTTCGGAATGTCTGACTCTTGAAGAAATTGAGAGGTTCATGCAAGCTGGCGAGCTTCAGGAACATCTGATTAAGGTGGACCATGCGATCAGGCATCTGCCTGCCCACACGGTTTCGGATGACAAGTCTGCTGCGGCTATGCAGGGACAGAGACTTTCAAGCAGAGCCGTTGCGCCAGAGGTGACAACTGAAGGCAGTATCCGGCTATATAATAGTGATGGCCTATTCCTGGGCATCTTTGAAAAGCAGGAAGAAACAGGGGCAATCGCACCGGTCAAGGTATTTTTACCGGAGATATGATCTTACTGGATATCAAAATCGAATTGCAGGTGAGAACGTTGTGAAGACTGTAAATTTATCCTATCCTCTAACTGCTGGCATTATCGAAGAGAATGCGGGTCCGCAAATTGCTGCGATCGGACAATTCGATGGTGTGCATCAGGGACATGCGAGTGTCATAACTTCTGCGGTTCGGCTCGCTCAGCAAAAGGGAATTCCATCCGCAGTGATGACCTTTCATCCTCATCCGAAGGATGTTATGAAGAAGGGGAATTATGAAGGCAACCTGACTCCTTTGCAAGAAAAGCAGGAGCTGCTTGCTGCAATGGGCGTAGATCTTCTCTATGTGGTGGAATTTAGCGAGTCCTTTTCCCAGCTGAGTCCGCAAGTTTTTGTGGAAGGAATGCTGCTGACATTGGGCGTCCAAACGGCAATTGTAGGTTTCGACTTCCGCTTCGGACATAAGGGCGAGGGACATGCGGAGATGCTGCGCGAGCTTGGAAATGGGAAAATGAACGTGGAGATTATCCCTCCTTTCGAGCAGGAGGGTGAAAAGGTGAGCAGCTCTACGATTCGCAAAGCACTGCAAACCGGCGAATTGGAAGAGGCAAACCGACTGCTTGGACATCCATACCGCCTTCGGGGCGAAGTGATTGATGGAGACAAACGTGGGAGAACCATTGGTTTTCCAACGGCGAACTTACGGATTGAAGACAAGTTTGTGGTTCCTGCCAAGGGTGTTTATGCCGTCCGTTCCCTGGTTCAGGGGAAATGGTTGTCCGGCGTGATGAATTTAGGAGTAAAACCGACCTTTCAAGAAGGTGTTACTGCACCGAGCTTTGAGGTTCATCTTCTGGATTTCGACCGTGATATTTATGGCGAGCAGTTGACTGTAGAACTGATCTCATATATTCGGCCGGAACGGAAATTCCCTTCCATTCAGGAGCTGGTTGCTCAAATCCAGGCAGATGCCGACACGGCCAGACGGATTTTGGACTCTTCCAATTAATCGTGTTTGGCTATCATTTACTTTTTCCGGTGAAGTGTGCTATACTGATAAACGTCGCTGGAGACAGTGACAATAACCTTGGCTTGGTTACTCGATCTCACCGACGGTAACGAGGCTAACGGCGATTATATATTTTAAGGAGGTGAATAGGATGGCATTAACTCAAGAACGTAAACAACAACTGATCGAAGAGCACAAAACTCATGAGTCCGATACAGGATCTCCAGAGGTGCAAATTGCTATCCTTACGGAGAACATTGTCAACCTGACTGATCACTTGCGTACGCACAAGAAAGATCACCATTCCCGTCGTGGATTGTTGAAAATGGTTGGTCAACGCCGTAAGCTGTTGGCATACTTGAAAAACAAAGATGTTAGACGTTATAGCGCTCTGATTGAAAAACTCGGATTGCGTCGTTAATATCCGTATGGTCTACTTAAAGCAGCCTGGTTGTTCACCGTTTGTCCTTTTAGGAGTGACAGCGGTGGCAACCGGGTTGCTTTTTATGCAGGCCTTATATGAATTCACCCAAAGCTGGGAATAATGTGTAATGAAAAGGAGGGATTTCATGGAAAGTCGTGTTGAAATGCAGTTGGGTGGAAGACCCCTTATTCTTGAAACGGGACGTCTCGCAAAGCAGGCCAATGGCGCTGTGATGGTCCGTTACGGGGAAACAGCTGTTCTTTGTACTGTAACTGCTTCAAGTGAACCTAAGGATCTGGACTTTTTTCCGCTGACCGTAAACTATGAGGAAAGATTGTATGCGGTAGGTAAAATTCCAGGAGGATTTATCAAACGTGAAGGCCGTCCAAGTGAAAAGGCGATTCTTTCAAGTCGTCTCACGGACCGTCCAATCCGTCCACTCTTCCCTGAAGGATTCCGTAATGATGTACAAGTCCTTAATCTGGTGATGAGCGTGGATCAGGATTGTTCACCGGAAATCGCGGCAATGATCGGAACCTCGGCATCACTCAGCGTCTCTGATGTGCCGTTTAATGGTCCGATTGGCGGTGTAGTGGTTGGCCGTATCGACGGACAATTCATTATCAACCCAACCATCGCTCAGCAGGAAGTCAGCGACGTGTACGTGGTTGTTTCCGGTACCAAAGATGCGATTATGATGGTTGAAGCGGAAGCGAACGAAGTGCCGGAAGATATTATGCTGGAAGCAATTATGTTCGGCCATGATGAAATCAAGAAAATCGTTGCAGTGATTGAAGAATTGGTTGGAAAAGTTGGCAAAGCGAAAATGGAAGTCAAACTGCATGCGGTTGACGCTGAAGCGAACAAGCAGGTCCGTGAATTTGCGGAAGCCCGTTTGGTTGAAGCTGTGCGCATTGCTGAGAAGCATGCACGTCAGGATGCAATTGACGCCATTAACGATGAAACCGTAACTTACTTCGAACAGCAATACATAGAGACTCCAGAGCTCTTAGGCGACGTAAAAGAAGTTCTCCATGATATTGTAAAAGAAGAAGTCAGACGCCTGATCACGCATGATAAGGTTCGTCCTGACGGCCGTAAACTGGATGAAATCCGTCCGATCGAATGTGATACCAGCATTCTGCCACGGACGCATGGTACTGGTTTGTTTACACGCGGTCAAACACAGGCGCTTAGCGTATGTACGCTTGGAGCACTTGGCGACGTGCAGATTCTCGATGGAATCGACCTGCAGGAAACCAAACGCTTTATGCACCATTACAACTTCCCGCCGTTCAGTGTTGGCGAAGCCCGTCCGCTCCGTGCACCAGGACGCCGCGAGATCGGTCATGGCGCACTAGGCGAAAGAGCATTGTCTAAGGTGATACCTTCTGAAACGGAATTCCCATATACCATTCGTCTGGTTTCTGAAGTACTGGAATCCAACGGTTCGACTTCCCAGGCAAGTATTTGCGCAAGCACACTGGCCATGATGGATGCAGGTGTGCCGATCAAAGCTCCGGTTGCAGGCGTTGCGATGGGTCTGATCAAGGACGGCGAGCATGTGTCCATTCTGACAGACATTCAAGGCATGGAAGACCATCTGGGTGATATGGACTTTAAAGTAGCCGGTACTGCAGAAGGCGTAACCGCCATTCAAATGGATATCAAAATTGACGGTATTGACCGCCAGATTTTGCAGGATGCCCTGAAGCAGGCCAAAGAAGGACGCATGTTCATTTTGGGTAAAATGATGGAAGCCATCCAGCAGCCAAGA
Source organism: Paenibacillus dokdonensis (assembly GCF_004916975.1). Taxonomy (GTDB): domain Bacteria; phylum Bacillota; class Bacilli; order Paenibacillales; family Paenibacillaceae; genus Paenibacillus_AQ; species Paenibacillus_AQ dokdonensis. Next base: position 1,399,511 of record NZ_STGQ01000001.1, read on the forward strand.
GAATCTTTGTCGCCTTATGCGCCTAAGATTGATGTTATGAACATTAACCCGGACAAAATCCGTGATGTTATTGGTGCAGGCGGTAAAATCATCAATAAGATTATTGAAGAAACCGGTGTTAAAATTGATATTGAACAGGATGGCCGTGTATTCATCGCTTCCGCTAACGAAGAAATGAACAAGAAGGCTCGTTCCATTATCGAAGGCATCGTTCGCGAAGTGCAGGTTGGCGAAATTTACGTCGGCACAGTGAAACGCGTTGAGAAATTCGGAGCTTTCGTCGAAATTCTTCCGAACAAAGAGGGTCTGGTACACATTTCCCAACTGTCCACCGAGCGTGTGGCGAAGGTTGAGGATGTTGTCGCTATTGGCGATTCGATTACCGTGAAGGTGACCGAAATCGACCAGCAGGGTCGTATCAACCTGTCCCGTAAAGCCGTGTTGACAGCAGAAACCAAAGCGTAAGCTGTTCGGCATTTCAATTTTATGACAGTTCAACAAGACTAACAGGTCTTGCGAAAGAGGCAGAATGTAACCACTTCTGGCTCTTTTTTTTCAAAATTCTGTTATTCGCATGGTGTCCGAACGTTCTTCTCCATATCATATTCCGATGGACTTGTTCATATGATGGGACAAAGCGGGTAAGGGAGATGAGCGGAGCTATGAACGGAAGAAAGGGTGCGGTATTGCTGGCCTGTTTTGCAACCGTGGTGGGGATTGGCCAGACCGGTGTTGTTGGCGAATATATTCAGGAGGCCAGACAACAGCCGGCGGCAGTCAGCACATGGGGTCCCAAGGTGAATGATCTGAAGCAGCAGGATCCCCTCTATAAACAGATCCTTGAAAAGAGAGAACAGACCCGGATTCAGCCTGTGGACGCGGTACTAGACCGTGTATGGAAGGCGATTCCCGGTTATAATGGACTGGAAATTGATGCGGAAGAGACTTATAAGCAGGCCAAGGCGGCCCGGTCCTCCTCTCCGATTACATATGTATACCGTCAAATCCCCCCAAAGGTAAGTCTTGAGGATTTGGGGGCAGAGCCGATTTATCGGGGAAATCCCAATAAGCCCATGGTTGGGCTTATGATCAATGTGGCTTGGGGCAACGAGTTCATCGTTCCGATGCTGGATATATTGGATGAAGAGAAGGTAAAGGCTACCTTCTTTTTTGATGGAAGCTGGTTGAAAAAGAATCCGGAGCTGGCGAAGGAAATTCAAAAGCGCGGTCATGAGCTTGAAAACCATGCTTACACCCATCCCAATATGAGCCAGCTTAGCGAGTATCGCGCCTCTATGGAAATCAGCAAAACGCAGAAGCTCCTTAAGGAGAGTCTGGGTGTGGAAAATACTTGGTTCGCGCCGCCGTCGGGGGATTTTAATCAACAAACGGTTAAGATTGCCGCCGGCCTCGGTCTGAAAACAGTCTTATGGACGCTGGATACCGTAGATTGGCGCAATCCCTCACCGGAATCGGTTGTGAATAAAATTTCGAACAAAGTTCAGGCAGGCACCCTTATTCTGATGCACCCGACTGCGTCTTCGTCCAAATCGCTGCAGGGCATGATCAGGGTTATTAAGAAGAGAGGTCTGGTTCCGGGGACGGTCAGCCAAACACTTTCACCTGAACGTATCATCCCGCCAACCAGTTGAGCGGGAACATGTTATTTGGTAGGATAGGGAATGCGTCAAATGCCATTGGATTGATATCATTTTAGGAGGGCCTATCGCGTGAAAAAAATAAAGCTTACCAACGGCCTTAGAGTTGTAATGGAAAAAATACCGACATGCAGGTCCGTTTCTTTTGGTATTTGGGTTAAAACGGGTTCACGTCATGAAAACCCCGACAATAACGGAGTTTCGCATTTTATCGAGCATATGCTTTTTAAAGGTACAGAGCGTTTTGATGCAAAAGACATAGCGGAGCAGTTTGATGCCATCGGCGGCAATGTGAACGCATTTACGTCGAAGGAGTACACATGCTATTATGCCAAAGTTTTGGATGAACATCTGCCAATTGCGGTGGATATGCTGTCCGATATGTTCTTCCGTTCCACACTGGATGAGGGAGAGCTCACCAAAGAAAAGAATGTAATACTTGAGGAAATATCCATGTACGAAGATACGCCGGATGACCTTGTGCATGATTTGATGGCCAAAGCGGTATACGGCGACCATCCGCTCGCTTACCCGATTCTGGGGACGAAGCAGCAGCTTGATCCAATGGGACCGGCGGAGCTGAAAGCATATATGAACGAGCATTATACCATTGAAAATACAGTTGTCAGCGTAGCGGGCAATATTGACGATAATGTCGTAGAACTGTTGGAGCGCCACTTTGGCCAATTCAATAACCATAGTGAAGTCAAAGAAATCGAGACACCAGGTTTCCACAGCAATCTTTTATATCACAAAAAGAAGACGGAGCAGAACCATATCTGCCTCTCGTTGCCCGGCTGTTCCATTCATGACCCGCTTCAATATGCCATGATTTTGCTGAACAACACCATCGGCGGCGGAATGAGTTCGAGGCTCTTTCAGGAGATTCGTGAAAAAAGAGGTCTGGCGTATTCTGTGTATTCTTACCACAGTTCTAATGAAGATAGCGGGTTGTTTACCGTGTACGCAGGTACAGCGCCAAAACAAACCAAAGAAGTGCTGGATTTGACCAAGGATGTGCTGTCTGACATTGCCCGGAACGGCATTACGGAAGACGAGCTGAAGAAGGGTAAGGAACAGCTGAAGGGGAGCTTGATTCTCAGTCTTGAGGGAACGGGCAGCCGGATGAATCGTCTCGGCAAAAATGAACTCATGCTGGGCAAGCATAATACCCTGGATGAAATGATCGAAAAAATTGAGAATGTCAGCATGAAGGATGTCGACGCTGTGCTGGACAGATTGTTCAGCGAGCCTTTTGCACTAGCCATGGTTGGAGCATCAGATAAAGCGATTGCTGGACTTAGAAGGGATGATCTTGTTGCATTACGTTCAAATTCATAAACTCCCCGGTCATGAAGATGTGCCGCTTCCGCAGAAAATGTCTTCTTCTGCATCAGGTTACGACCTGTACGCAGCCGTAGAGGAGGAGATTGTGCTGCATCCAGGTGAGCGCAAGCTGATTCCAACAGGTTTTGCTCTAGCCATGCCTGAAGGGCTTGAAGCGCAGATCCGTCCGCGAAGTGGACTGGCTATGAAGCATGGAATTACCTGCTTGAATACACCTGGAACGATTGATGCGGATTACCGGGGTGAGGTGAAAGTGCTTCTCATTAATCTGGGCCAGGAATCCTTTGCAATTGTACGCAATGAACGGATCGCCCAGATGGTTTTTCAAGAGGTGCCACAGGTTCAGTTTGAACAAGTGGAAACACTGTCCGAGACGGTACGCGGTACCGGTGGATTTGGTCATACAGGTAAATAACAAGATGAGGTCTGCCCTGTTCCTTTTTATGGAACTTCCGGTAGACTTTTTTTTGTTTTTCTCCGCCTCTTGTTCAGGCGTTTTCACCGAATGCTAGGCTGCAGCATAAGATGCTCCATAACAGTGCTTTTTGAAAGGAGTGACATCCTTATGCTGACAGGAGTCCAAATCGTATTCCTAGGCGGGGATGCGCGTCAGATCGAGGTGATCCGTAAATGTTCGGAGATGGATGCCACCGTCAGTGTTGTCGGCTTTGACAATCTGAAGCAGAAGCTCCAGGGAGTGACCAGGGATCATTTGACGGCTGAGCTGCTTGCTGCCGCGGATGTCCTGGTCCTTCCTGTTGTGGGTTGCGATGATAATGGCATCATCCATACGCAGTTCTCGAATGAGCCGCTCAAGCTTCAGGATGAACATATGGCATCATTGCGCAAGGGCTGCAAGGTATACACGGGCATGGCGAAACCTTATCTGCGCAGTCTGTGCGCGCATCATGAAATCAAGCTGGTTGAATTGCTGGACCGCGATGAAGTGGCGATCAGCAATTCCATTCCGACCGCTGAGGGCGCGCTTGTTATGGCTATTCAGAACACGGATTTTACGATACATGGATCGGATTGCATGGTGCTTGGTCTAGGCAGAACCGGCTTTACAATGGCCAAAAGTTTGCAGGGTCTGGGAGCAAAAGTCAAGGTGGGAGTCCGTGCCGAAAAGGATATCGCGCGGGCGGAGGTCATGGGCTGGGAGCCTTTTCTGACAAGGGATTTGACGGATCATGTGAGCAATATTGACTTGATTTTTAACACGATTCCGACTATGATAGTCACAGCGCAAATCCTGTCTAAAATGCCTACAAGCACCGTCATTATTGACCTTGCTTCCGCTCCCGGAGGATGCGATTTCCGGTATGCGGAGAAGCGGGGGATTAAGGCGCTGCTTGCCCCTGGTCTTCCCGGAATCGTAGCTCCCAAAACAGCTGGTCTGATTATTGCCAACACGCTGGTACAGTTGATTTCGGATGAGTTCAAGACTCGGGGGGATGTAGAATGAATTGGCAGGGTAAGACGGTAGGTTACGCGATCACAGGATCTCACTGCACACTTGAAGAAATTATGCCGCAGGTGAAGCGGTTTGTGGATGAAGGTGCCAAGGTGGTGCCGATCGTATCCAATTCGGTGCAAGTGACGGATACGCGCTTTGGAACGGCCAAAAATTGGCTGCAGCAGTTGAAAGATATTACGGGTAGTGATATTATTTCAACAATTGTTGAAGCAGAACCGCTGGGACCGTCCAAATTACTGGATGTACTGGTGATTGCCCCGTGCACTGGAAATACAACAAGCAAGCTGGCAAACGCGATGACAGATAGTCCGGTTCTTATGGCCGCCAAGGCTCAGATGAGAAACCTGCGTCCGCTAGTGCTGGCTATTTCCACGAATGACGGACTTGGGCTGAATGCAGCCAATATCGCCAAGCTTTTAGTGACGAAAAATATTTACTTTGTTCCTTTCGGCCAGGATAGTCCGCATCAGAAACCAAATTCACTGGTAGCTCATATGGATTTAATTCCTGAGGCATGTTACGCCGCACTGGAAGGAAGACAGCTTCAACCTATGATTCTTCAGCGGATTTTCTCAGCTTAATTGCTACTATGATAGAGAAATAGTCATCATTGATAAGGGGAGATACGGCAATGAGCAATCAGAAGTTTAATGTCGCGGTTGTAGGAGCGACGGGAGCAGTCGGAGAGCAAATATTGGGTCTGTTGGATAAACGGGAATTCCCGATTTTCAATCTGAAATTGCTGTCTTCTGTACGTTCTGCAGGCACGATCATTAACTTTAAAGGTCAAGACATAACAGTAGAAGAAGCAACCCCTGAAAGTTTTGAAGGCATTGATATTGCTCTGTTCAGCGCCGGGGGGGATGTCAGCAAAGAGCTTGCACCCCACGCTGTCCGGCTTGGAGCGGTTTGCATAGACAACACCAACGCTTTTCGCATGGATCCGAACACACCGCTGGTTGTACCAGAGGTTAATCCGGAGCAAATTGATGAACATAATGGCATTATCGCCAATCCGAACTGCTCGACCATCCAAATGGTGGCTGCACTTAAGCCTCTGCAGGATGCATACGGCATTTCACGCATTATCGTTTCCACCTATCAGGCGGTTTCCGGTGCAGGCACTCGTGCAATTGACGAGATGCTTCGCCAAAGCAAAGAGGTTCTTGAGGGTAATGAGATTAAACCGGATATTTTGCCGGTGGGTTCACTACCCGTGAAGCATCAGATTGCTTTTAACGCGATTCCGCAAATTGATAAGTTCCTGGATAACGGCTATACGCTTGAAGAAATGAAAATGGTACGAGAAACAAAAAAAATTATGCGTGATGAATCGATTGATGTAACAGCAACCTGTGTCCGTATTCCTGTTGTTTACGGTCACTCGGAATCTGTATATGTCGAACTTAAGAAGGACTTTGAACTTGAAGACGTAAGAGACCTATTGGCGGAATCGCCAGGAATAACCGTTATGGATGATCCGGCTTCCCAAATCTATCCGCTTGCGACCGATGCCGCAGGAAAACCGGACGTTTTTGTAGGGCGTTTGCGCCGAGACCTTGGTGAGAGCAAAGCCCTTAACATGTGGATTGTCTCTGATAATCTAATAAAGGGTGCAGCATGGAATGCTGTGCAAATTGCTGAGATTATTGCAGCCAAACGCTCCGCGTGTTCTTAGTCGTATGGAGGAATGGAAATGAGTATTTTAGTTCAAAAATTCGGTGGTACTTCACTTTCTACACCGCAGGCAAGAGAACTTGTCATCAAACACATCAAGCGTGAGCTTTCCGCTGGATATCAGCTCGTTGTCGTGGTGTCTGCTATGGGGCGCAAGGGCGAGCCTTATGCTACCGACACGCTTCTGGACTGGGCAGCCCAGAACGGTGACGCTCTGCCTGCACGCGAGCGGGATTTACTGCTGTGCTGTGGTGAAATCATTTCAGCAACCACGCTCTGTACCCTCTTGGAGCACGAAGGAGTAAAATCAATCGTGTTGACGGGTGCCCAGGCAGGCTTCCTCACGGATGATCATTACGGTAATGCCCGAATCAAGGATGTTCGTCCTGAACGGGTTGTTACGGAACTCGAAACGCATCAAGTTGTGATCGTAACCGGCTTCCAGGGACAAACGGAATCAGGTGACTTCACGACCTTGGGAAGAGGCGGAAGTGATACTTCGGCTACGGCATTGGGTGCTGCGCTTCATGCTGAAATGGTGGATATATACACAGATGTGAACGGGATTTTGACCGCAGATCCAAGAATCGTGGAGGATGCGAGACCGCTGCCGGTTGTCAGCTATGCTGAAATTTGCAACATGGCCCAGTATGGCGCTAAGGTCATTCATCCGCGGGCAGTAGAGATCGCTATGCAATCCCAAATCCCGGTTCGGGTGCGTTCTACATTCTCTGAGGACGAAGGCACACTGGTTACCCAGCCGGAAGGCTTCAAAGACGTTCAACAGGGAATAATGGATCGTTATGTAACGGGCATAGCCTATGTAAGCAATGTGACGCAGATTACGGTGGATTGTGAAGGGGTAGGGCATAATCTTCAGCTTCAGGTTTTCAAGGCGATGGCTGGAAATTCCATCAGCGTTGACTTTATAAATGTAACCCCTACGGGAGCCGTCTATACCGTGTTTGACTTCGATTCAGACCGTGCCGTTACGGTTCTTCGAGATCTGGGACTCAGCCCCAAAGCTCTTTCCGGATGTGCAAAGGTCTCAGTCATTGGCGGTGGCATTAATGGAGTACCCGGCATCATGGCCAAAATTGTAGAGTCACTCAGTGAACAAAATATACAAATCCTGCAATCTGCGGATTCAAATACAACGATATGGGTGCTTGTTAAAAAAGAAGATATGGTGCAGGCATTGCGTGCTCTTCATACCAAATTTGAACTTCACCGTTAAATATCAAATTACTACTTCATGAGCATGCCCTATCGTTTGAGGAGGTTATACAAGTGGATTTCGGAAGACTGATTACAGCCATGATCACGCCTTTTGACGAGAACGGGAAAATCAACTGGGCGGAAACGTCAAAAATCATTGATTATTTGATTGAAGAACAAAAATCGGATTCTCTTGTGATTTGCGGTACAACGGGCGAATCGCCAACACTCCACGAGGAAGAAAAGCTTGAGTTGTTTGCATTCGCGCTCGAGCATGCCAAAGGCCGCTGCAAAATTATTGCGGGTACCGGCAGCAACAGCACCGAGCATTCGATCCATCTGACACAGGAAGCTGAAAAGCTGGGTGTCGATGGAGCTTTGCTGGTTGTGCCTTATTATAATAAGCCCAGCCAGGAAGGGATATACCGTCATTTCGAAGCGATAGCTCGCAGCACAAATCTTCCAGTCATGCTGTATAATGTTCCTGGACGTACGGTAGCAAGCATCAGTGCACAAACGACGCTTCGTCTTGCTGAGATTCCGAACATTGTGGCTACAAAGGAATGTGCATCCATCGAGCAGGTAACACAAATTGCTGCAGGCGCACCGGACTCTTTCAGGGTTTATTCAGGTGATGATGCTTCAACATTGCCTGCATTAGCTGTTGGAGCTTACGGGATCGTTAGTGTAGCAAGCCATATCATCGGAGCCTCCATGAAGGATATGATTCAAGCGTATTTGAATGGTGAGATTGCCGGGGCAACGAAGATTCATCAGAAGCTCTTCCCGGTATTTAAGGGTTTGTTCGAATGCCCTGCACCGGTACCTAATCCTTCGGCTCTGAAATATGCGCTGAATGAGCTGGGTCATTCGGTGGGGGGAGTCCGTTTGCCTCTGATTGATCCTAGTGAATCGGAAGCAGCATTTATCCGCGAACTGATAGCTTCTTTGTAATACCGCGAATAACTCAAAAAAATGGTGAACAGCGTCCGTTGCGGGCGCTGTTTTTTTGCAAATAACGCCTACTTTTTTTGGGTACGATAACTCTTACTTGGAGGGTGACTTGTGTTTTGCGTTTTTAATCATGTATAATGAGGTCAAGTGACTGGGTGCGGTATATTTTTGAAATATAAATACTATAAAATGGTACGACGTCCAAAACCATAGGAGGTTTAGATTCATTTGTCTAAAAAAAATAATAGCGATAAATTGACGATATTTGCATTGGGCGGCGTCGGTGAAATCGGGAAAAATATGTATGTTGTTCAGTATGCGAATGACATCGTTGTAGTAGATTCCGGCTTGAAATTTCCTGAGGAAGATATGCTTGGTATCGATATTGTCATTCCTGATATCAGCTACTTGACGGAAAACCGCGACAAAGTAAGAGGCATTTTGTTAACACATGGACACGAAGATCATATTGGCGGACTGCCTTACGTGTTGAAACATCTGAATGTTCCTATATACGGAACAAAGCTTACCCTTGGACTTGTTGAGAACAAGCTGAAGGAAGCCAATTTGCTTGGTGAAACCAAGCGGATCTTGATCAACGAAGATTCTGAAATCGAACTGGGCTCGACCCTGAAGGCTACCTTCTTCAGAACGAACCATAGTATTCCTGATTCTGTCGGTATCTGTATTGCAACACCGGAAGGCAATGTTGTTCATACAGGCGATTTCAAATTCGATCATACACCGGTAAACGGACAGTACGCGAATTTGCAGCGTATGGCTGCCATCGGTGAAGAGGGCGTTCTTGCTCTCATGTCGGATAGTACAAACGCTGAAAAACCAGGATTCACTCCATCGGAAAAAAATGTGGGTATTGTGCTTGAGGATATTTTCCGCAAAGCATCCCAGCGTGTTGTCATCGCGACATTCGCTTCCAATGTTCACCGGATCCAGCAGGTCGTAAACGCTGCCGAAACAACCGGCCGCAAAATTACGGTGATTGGCCGCAGTATGGTAAATGTGGTTTCCATTGCTTCTGAGCTTGGTTACTTGAATGTACCTGATGGCATGCTGATTGAACCGGAAGAAGTTAATAAAATGGCTGCTGACCGTGTCGTAGTATTGTGTACAGGCAGTCAGGGTGAACCGATGTCCGCATTAACCCGGATGGCGCGTTCGACTCATCGTAAAGTTGATATTTTGCCAGGTGATACCGTTATCATTGCCGCTACTCCGGTACCGGGCAATGAGAAATATGTGGGCCGGACTATTGATGAATTGTTCCGTTTAGGTGCTAATGTTATCTATAGCGGATCTAATTCCGGCGTTCACGTTTCAGGACACGGCAGTCAGGAAGAGCTCAAGCTGATGCTTAACCTGATGAAACCGAAATTCTTCCTACCGATTCACGGTGAATACCGTATGCAGCGCAGACACGCTCTTTTGGCTGAATCAGTAGGTGTAGATCCTGATAACATTTTTATCACCGATATTGGTGAAGTCATTGAAATTCAAAACGGTGCAGCACGCAGAGCCGGCAAAGTCACTGCTGGTAACGTACTGATCGACGGCTTGGGTGTTGGCGACGTAGGCAACATCGTGCTTCGCGACCGCAAACTGCTTTCCCAAGATGGCATTCTTGTCGTTGTTGTGACGCTGAGCAAGCAGGATGGAACGATCATGTCCGGTCCGGATATTATTTCCAGAGGGTTTGTGTACGTTCGCGAATCCGAAGGATTGCTGGATGAGGCCAATCGCATTGTTTCCAGTACACTGCAAAAGCTGATGAGCGAGAATGTAAATGAATGGGCTTCCCTGAAGACGGGAGTTAAGGATGCGCTGGGACGGTTCCTTTATGAACAAACCCGCCGCAGACCAATGATTTTACCAATCATTATGGAAGTGTAAATCAATTGAATAATATAAAGGTTTGACGACAAAGCACACAGTCGCCCCCTTCACGCAAGCAATAATGGACGGTTTCTTGCGGAAGGGGGCTTTTTATTGTCTAAAAAGGCGTCCAAAGGAATAATACCACTCTTCTAACCGCCATACTAAACAGAATGAATTTAACTTGGTTAGTGAAAGGGTGGGTAACTCAACATGCCGCATGAACAAGGACAACCTCATATGGAAGAGCCGGCCGTTTTACCGGAGCAGCAGCCTGAGAATCAAACAAAAGCCGCGCTGGATGCGATACAGCAGCTAGGTCAAATGAATGTTCCGGCAACGAATGAGTCAAATATTTTTTGCATGACAATTGTCGGACAAATCGAAGGACATATGGTTTTACCTCCACAAAATAAAACGACAAAATATGAACACATCATTCCTACCTTGGTGGCAACAGAACAAAATAAAAATATTGATGGGATTCTTATTATTTTGAATACCGTTGGTGGTGACGTGGAAGCGGGACTTGCCATCGCCGAAATGATCGCCTCCCTTACTAAGCCGACGGTCACGGTGGTGGTGGGCGGTGGACATAGCATCGGGGTACCGATTGCGGTTTCATCTACTTATTCAATCATCGCGGAAAGCGCAACAATGACGATTCACCCGATCCGCTTAAATGGCTTGGTTATCGGTGTACCACAAACGTTCGAATATATGGAGAAGATGCAGGAGCGTGTCGTGCGATTTGTCACTTCCCATTCGCGTATTACGGAATCGCAGTTTAAAGAGCTGATGTTCCGGACGGGGGAACTGAATCGTGATGTTGGCACTCCGGTCGGCGGAATTGATGCTGTGAAGTATGGCCTTATGGACGAAGTGGGCGGCATCGGGCAAGCGCTAGCCAAACTGAACAGGCTTATCGATGATTGGAAAAGTGCGAAGGAAGTGGAGGGGATCAAGCAATGACACTGCATACGGTGATGCCCCTTGAAGCGGTATGGGAAAAGCAGGGAGAAGCAGATCCCTCAGCCGAAGTACGAATACAGGGAATGCTTATGGAGGTCAGACCGCTGGATTTTAACAGAGTTCAGATTATCCGCCTGCTGGATGGACCTTTGGATAATTACCTGAATCCTGCTTACGCTCCGGGTCAAATTATTCAGTATATTCCCGCTCCATAAAAACACCTGGAATTAAAAAACAGAACATAGGTGCCCACGGTATTATATGGTATAATGATGTTCCGGGGGTGACATTTCTTGGCCAAACGCAAAAAAAGGAAAAAGGCTCTGCTGACCAATGTTCTTAAATACGAAATATACGGTATTGTTCTGATCACCCTTTCTGTCATCGCCTTATCGGGTGAAGCGGCAGTAGGGTGGTCATTATCCAAAATGTTCGGGCTTTTGCTTGGTCGGTTCTATTTTGTGATTCCATTGATAGGTATTTATCTGGGACTCAGCGTGATGATTGGGCGGAAATGGCCGAATCGCTGGAGCACGCGAAAAAGCGGGATTGTCCTGCTGGTGCTGGCCTTGTCGCTGATGAGCAGTGTTTCTTCTTTGGAAAAGAAGCTGTCGCATGTACCCGGTCTAAGCGCCGGACATATCATAACCCAAGTACATAATGATTTGCAGGGTTCACTGCTTTCATCTTCGGCTTCCCAAGATAATTCTATGTTAAATAAGGATATCAGCGGCGGTTATGCGGGGGCTCTCCAATATGCCTTATTGTTCTGGTTGTTCGGAAACCCGGGGACCAAGCTGCTGATGATTGTCATGTTTATTATCAGCTTTATGCTGATCACAAACCTATCGTATGTGGATCTGATGCGGATTGTACGCAAGCGGGTGGTTCAGGCGGGAAGCAATGTACAAAAAAGAATGACCAGCCAAAAGCAGCAGGCCGTTGCGGCTGCTCCCAAGGCAGTTTCCCGCAAAAGGCAGCAAATCCAGCTGCCGGATGAGGATGAAGAGGATGATCTGGAGGATTTTGTGGCTCCAAAAGCCAAGCGTTCAACACCCGTATTTTTTCAGCTTTTCGGAAGCAAGTTTGGTAAACCGGATGATTCGGTTTCTGCCGAAGACGATGATCTGGATGGCAGCGATATACTGGAGCCTACTAACAGACAATCTGGAAATACAGCAGCTCAATCTCCGGTGTTCAAACATGAGATAGAGCAAGAGGTCGCTCCTCATTCAACGGATCACTGGGAGAGAAGCGAAGAAAATCATCCGCCATCTCCGATTATTCGTGATTTCTTCGAACAGGTTAAATCGGAAGGGAATGCGGATGATGAGGATTGGGATGAAAACGAGCCTGTGACTGAGTTTCCTGCAGATGTACTGGACACGGAAACTCAGGATGGAGTGGATCTGCAGTCTGCGGCAAATGGAATGGCAGATATTTCTGCCGGGCAGGCCATCGAAGGGGAGGGAACAGCGGAAGCGGTTGACGATAAGCCTCCGGCTCCGCCGCCTAAACCCTATAAGCTTCCACCATTCCGCCTGCTGGCGAAACCTCAAAACGGAGGCAAAGCAGGAGATCAAAACGACTATATGCAGACGGCACGCAAGCTCGAGGCGACGCTTGAGAGCTTTGGTGTCAGGGCTAAGGTGCTGGAGGTTGTTCGCGGCCCTGCGGTAACGCGTTATGAAATTCAACCAGATATCGGCGTGAAGGTGAGCCGGATCGTCAGCCTTACGGATGATATTGCTTTGGCGCTCGCAGCTAAGGATATCCGTATGGAAGCGCCGATTCCCGGCAAATCCGCGATTGGCATCGAAGTTCCTAACAACGAAGTATCCCTTGTTACGATGCGTGAGGTCATGGAGACACCCATCTTCCAGGATGCTCAGTCCAAGCTGTCCATCGCTTTTGGCAGGGATATTTCCGGACAGACGATCGTCGGTAACTTGGCCAAGATGCCCCATTTGCTTGTAGCGGGAGCTACGGGTTCGGGTAAATCCGTGTGTATCAACGGAATTATTACGAGTATCCTGTATAAGGCGAAACCGGATGAAGTCAAGTTTCTAATGGTCGATCCGAAGATGGTTGAGCTGAATGTATATAACGGCATCCCACATCTCATGGCGCCAGTGGTTACAGACCCGAAACGGGCATCTCTTGCACTTAAGAAAATCGTCGTTGAAATGGAAAAGCGCTATGAGCTGTTTTCCAAATCAGGTACACGTAATATTGAAGGATATAATAATCTGATGAAGGACAACCTGCCTGCCGTTCTGCCTTACATTGTTGTTATCGTGGACGAGCTTGCGGATTTGATGATGGTGGCAGCTCATGATGTGGAGGAAGCTATCACACGACTCGCACAGATGGCGCGTGCAGCGGGAATCCATTTGATTATCGCAACGCAGCGGCCATCAGTAGATGTTATCACCGGTGTTATCAAGGCCAACATACCTTCACGGATTGCTTTTGGTGTATCCTCCCAGGTGGATTCCAGAACCATTCTGGATATGGCCGGAGCAGAAAAGCTGCTTGGGCGTGGGGATATGCTCTTTATGCCGATGGGATCTTCCAAACCGATTCGTGTGCAGGGCGCTTTTATGACGGATCAGGAAGTGGAAACGATCGTAAATTATGTGCGTGAGCAAGGTGAAGCGAAGTATGATGAATCGCTGGTACCTGAAATTGATGAAAGTCAGCCGGATGGCGATGAGCAGCTCGACGAGCTCTATGATCAGGCAGTTCAGATTGTTCTGGAAGCTAAGCAAGCATCGGTATCCCTGCTGCAGCGGAGAATGAGAGTGGGTTATACGCGGGCTGCAAGATTGATTGACTCGATGGAGGCCAGAGGCGTCATTGGGCCGTATGAAGGCAGCAAACCGCGTGAAGTGCTGGTCTCCTTGGAGCAGTATCAGCAGCAGAACCGCATCAGTTCATAAGCAGCATCAGCTTTTCATAAACAAAACAACGGGCAGCCCAGGATGATTCCTAGGCTGCCCGTTTTATTACCTCGAAGTAGATGATAAGCATTTATCTTTTCGAAGCAATGTCTTCTTAATATGATTTAGAAATCAAAGTTGTCAGGGTCTGGACCAACGCGATGATCTTGATTCAGAGCATCAATTTGTTCCATCTCTGTACTTTTCAGCTCAAAGTCGAATAAAGAAGCATTTTCGATAATCCGTTGTTCCTTGATTGATTTCGGAATGGTAATGACTCCGTTTTGAAGATCCCAACGCAGGATCACTTGAGCGACTGACTTGCCATGCTTGCCTGCGATTTCCTGCAGAACAGGCTGGTTTAACAGCTCTCCCTGCATCAACGGTGACCAGGCCTCAAGTTGAATCCCATGCTTACGAGTGTAGGAAAGCAGCTCCTTTTGTGTCAGATAAGGATGGAATTCGACTTGATTTATCATTGGTTTGATCTCAGCGTCCTGAAGCAAATCTTCTAAATGATGGACTTGGAAATTACTTACGCCAATCGCTTTAACGCGACCGTCTTTATAAAGCTTTTCCATTGCTCTCCAGGTGTCCTTGTACTTGCCCGCTACAGGCCAGTGAATAAGATAAAGATCCAGGTAATCAAGACCGAGCTTGGACAAGCTTGTGTGAAAGGCGGCGAGTGTCTCTTCATAACCTTGATCGCTGTTCCACACTTTTGATGTGATGAACAGATCCTTTCTGGATAAACCATTCTCTGCGAGGGCTTCTTGGATTCCTTGTCCCACACCGCTCTCATTGGCATAGGCAGCTGCCGTATCAATACTCCGGTATCCATGTTTAATGGCTGCCTTAATTGCTTCAACAAGCTCTGAACCCTCCTTTACCTTAAATACGCCAAGCCCAAGCCAAGGCATGTCCACTCCGTTGTGAAGTTTTGTTGTGCTTTGAAGATGGAGCTTCATTCTGACTTCCTCCTTATATTGGTTCCTTGTTATTTTGTACTTCAGATCAAGCATCTTTTCTTTGCAATAATTGGCTCCAGCCTGTGAGAAGTACGGCGGCTGTGACCATCAGAGCCCCGACCCAGCCGGTATGAACGATACCTATTGTATCCGTAATGACTCCGCCTAAATAGGCTCCGAGTGCGATTCCTGCATTGAATGCGGCAATGTTTACGGCGGAGGCGACATCCACTGCTTTTGGAGCGAACCTCTCCGCCAGCATAACGACATAAGCTTGCAGCCCAGGGACATTCATAAAGGCCAGCAGTCCCATCACGAAGATGGTGATCAGGGCGGCTATTTTGAAGGGTGCTGTAAAAGTGAGCACCAGAAGGACCACAGCCTGCAGGGAGAACATCACCAGCAGTGCTGATAATGGCTTCCGGTTAGCCGCTTTACCCCCGATAACATTCCCGATTGCGATAGCAATACCGTAAAGCAAAAGGATCAAGGCTACCGTTGACTCTTTAAATCCTGTTATATTATGAAGCAGCGGGGATAAATAAGTAAAGACGACGAAAGTACCCCCATAACCTAGAGCAGTTATTAAAAAGGCAAGCAGCAGCCGGCTGTTCGTGACCAGATTTAATTGCTCTCTCACAGGCGTTTTCATGCCTTTCCGCAGATGCTTGGGAATCAGGATCATGTTTGCGATCAGAGCGATGACTCCAACAATGGCAATGGTAAAGAAGGCAGCACGCCATCCCATTTGTTGGCCGATAAAAGTGCCCAGCGGCACACCGGTCACCGTGGCAATCGTAAGTCCTGAGAACAGGATCGCGATAGCGCTGGCCCGGCGGTTTTCAGGCACCATATCGGCAGCAATGGTTGTACCAATCGACATGAAGACGCCGTGCGCCAGAGCGGATATGATGCGTCCCACCAGCAGCATGGCAATGCCTCCTGATAATGCGGCTGTACTATTACCTGCTATAAACACAAGCATGATTCCAATTAACAGCTTCTTACGGGACATCCCCATCGTGAGCGAAGTCAGCACAGGGGCACCAAAAGTAACTCCAAGAGCATACAAAGTTACCGTTAAGCCCGTTAAGGTTACCGATATATTCAAATCCCTTGCAATGAGGGGAAGCAGACCTACACTGATAAATTCGGTTGTTCCGATTGCATACGCACTGATGGCTAATGCCAGAAGTGCAAACATGCTTTTACTATTGCCTTGTGGCATTCTCTTCACTCCTGTCTAGTCATCCCGGCCGGTGAGTGTTATTATGGGGGCTAAGAAGCAAAATGAACAGTACGCACTTTAAAGTACTATAGGTACTAAAAAGTACCCATACATTGTGAGGAGGCTGATTGGATGAAGAAATACAATATTTCTGTAGAAGCAACGCTTGAGGTGATCGGAGGGAAATGGAAATGTGTCATCCTATGCCATTTAACATACGGCAAAAAGCGGACAAGCGATTTACGCCGTCTTATGCCGAATATCACACAGAAAATGCTGACGCAGCAGCTTAGGGAGCTGGAGGAAGATGGGATTGTGAACAGGATCGTATACAATCAGGTTCCACCCAAGGTCGAATACGAGCTCAGCGAATATGGCTGGAGTCTTCAGTCCATTTTGGATTCTTTGTGCGCATGGGGAGAACGGCATATTGTAAGGGAGTACGGAGATAAATTCATCGTGCTTGAAGATAACATATTGAACAAGCCTCAAGAACCTGTAACCGAAAGGTAATTGCATTGAAATATGAAATTTAATGATGATAAAAAAGAACCGGTCTGTCGTACAAGCAATTGTTCTGCAGGGCGGTTTTTTATGCCTTATCCTCTTCAGTCGACATCAACCATAGCCTTGTTTCATCCACATCTTACGACAGTTTCCAACCTTTCTTTTGCAATGTGAATAGTTAATGGTGGCTCTTGTCATAATAACCGTAGCCATCCTAGTCAAACTCACAAGAGAAAGGTAGAGCTGCCAAATGAGAAAAGCAAAATTGTGGATCATTTTTGGACTCTTGGTCCTTTTGTCAGCTGCGGTATTTGCAGGGCTTCAGCCTCGAATGGAGGACAGGGCCATAGCCGATAAACAACCTGTTTCAGATGAAGCCGTTCCAACCTTCGGAACAACGACCCTGAAGTATGGTTCCTCCGGACAGGATATCTACGAGCTGCAGGGACGCTTGAAATTCCTCGGTTTCTATTATGGAAAGATTGATGGTCAGTATGGCTGGGCCACATTGAAGTCAGTAAAATGGTTCCAATCTGAATTTGGTATGAAAGTGGATGGCACGGTAGGTGCGAAGACGAAGCTGAAGCTGTATAACGCAACGAAAAACTGGAAGCCTTCCGAGTCTGCTGCAGGCAAGGGTCAACCGGCTACAGAAAATAAAGGAAATGAAGGGAACGGCAAAACAGAACCAACCGCATCCGCTAATACAATGGGATTATCAGAAAATGATCTGAAGATTATGGCTAATGCTGTATATGGGGAATCCAGAGGAGAGCCCTTTGAGGGCCAGGTGGCAGTAGCTGCCGTTATTCTAAACCGGGTAAAATCGCCGAGCTTCCCTAATACACCTCATGGGGTCATATTCCAGCCAGGAGCATTCACGGCGGTAGCCGACGGCCAGATTTACCTGGAGCCAAATGAGACCGCTCGTAAAGCTGTTCAGCAGGCGCTGAATGGATGGGATCCATCAGGAGGTTGTCTGTATTACTTCAACCCGAAAACGGCGACTTCGAAGTGGATCTGGTCCCGCCCGCAGGTCAAAACCATCGGACAGCATATCTTCTGTATGTAGGGGCTTTTATCTGCTCAGAAACAGCAACCGGAGGGCTTGTCTTCGGTTGCTTCTTCACTTTGTAATGGTATAGAATGGAACATATTCACAAGTGTACGATAGACAAATTCATGGCTAAAGGAGTTTTGGACCTTGAATAAAACTGCATTTCAACATGGAAACACGGGGCGTATGCGGATTCACGTCCTGCCAACGAAACGCTTCAAAACGTTTGCCATATCGCTATATGCGGGCATCCCGCTTGCAGAGGATACGGTAACAGCAACGGCCTTGACTCCATTCGTATTAAGACGCGGAACGGAGTCCTATCCGGAAACAAGACAGTTCCGTGAACAGCTGGAGCAGATGTACGGAGCGGGTTTTGGCTTTGATGTATATAAAAGAGGCAACTATCAGATGGTTCAGTTCCGCATGGATACCATTAATGATTCCTTTGTCAAAAGTAAAGACAGCCTGCTGGAATCTTCTTTTGCTTTTCTAGGGGAAGTGGTTACGCGGCCTGTACTCGAAGATGGCCATTTCCGCAGCAGCTATGTGCAGGCAGAGAAAGAGAACGTTCGCAAAAAGCTTGAGGCGATTGTGAATGATAAAATCAGATATGCTTCCGAGCGATGCATTGAGGAAATGTGCCGCCATGAGCCTTACCGGCTCCATCCTCTCGGTCAGCGTTCGGATCTCGACCATATCACGCCTGAGAGTCTATATAAATCTTATCAGCAGTGGCTGGATACTGCGAGCATGGATTTATATGTGGCGGGCGATACGACGCTTGAGGAAGTGAAGGAGCTCGTAAATAAACATTTTGCATTCTCCTCTGATTCAAATGATGTGTCCTACAAGCAGGAATCCTCTACCCGTCAAGCGGATGAAGTACGGACTGTCGTTGAAAAAATGGAGGTCAGCCAAGGCAAACTGAATATGGGCCTGCGCACATCCATTACATATTCCGATGAGCAATATGCGGCCGCGCTGATGTACAACGGAATTTTGGGAGGCTATCCGCATTCCAAGCTCTTTATGAATGTTCGTGAAAAGGAAAGTCTGGCGTATTACGCATCTTCCCGCTACGACGGTCATAAAGGTATCGGAACGATTCAGTCGGGTATCGAAGTACAGAACTACGAAAAGGCGCTGGAGATCATTAAAAAGCAGTTGGACGAAATGCGTTCCGGTCAAATTACCGATCTTGAAATGTCGCAAACCAAGGCGATGATTCGTAATTTACTGCTCGAAATCGATGACTCTGCCTTCGAAATGATCGCATATGATTTTAACCGTCAATTTTCTGGCAAGGACCGCCCGCGCGCAGAGCTGCTGCAGCAGGTAGAAGCGATTCAGATTGAGGACGTTAAGGCTGCCGCAGCTACCTTTGAGCTGGATACGATCTATTTCCTGAAGGGGCAGAAGGAGGAATAACGGTGGAAAAACTTCATTTCGATAACTTGCAGGAAACCTTATATACGGAAGTGATGGACAACGGGCTTCATGTCTATGTGCTGCCCAAACCGGGCTTTCAAAAAATGTATGCGACTTTTGCAACGAAATACGGTTCAGTGGATAACCATTTCCGCGTGGAGGGACAGGAAGAAATCTCAGTACCTGACGGGATCGCCCATTTCCTGGAGCATAAAATGTTCGAGGAGCCTGAAGGCGATATCTTTGCAACCTTTGCCACCAATGGGGCATCCGCCAATGCGTTTACGAGCTTTGACCAAACGGTATACCTGTTCTCCGCTACCGAGAAAATTAAAACCAATCTGGAGACACTCATTAATTTTGTGCAGAACCCTTATTTCACGGACCAGAATGTGGAGAAAGAAAAGGGGATCATCGGGCAAGAGATCAATATGTATTTGGACAATGCGGATTGGCGGGTGTACTTCGGCTTAATTGAAGCAATGTACAAAATCCATCCGGTTCATATTGATATCGCGGGCACGGTGGAATCGATCAGCACCATTACAAAAGAAACGCTATATACATGCTACAATGCATTTTATCACCCGAGTAATATGCTGCTGTTCGTCGTGGGCGGTGTGAAGCCAGAGGAAATATTCGAGCTTGTGCGCTCTAACCAGGCAGCCAAAAGCTATAAACTGCAAGGTGACATTGAACGCATTTTCGATCCGGAGAAGGTTGAAGTTGCAGAAAAACGCCACATTTCCAAATTGGCCGTATCCATGCCGAAATGCTTGTTCGGATTTAAGGAAAAGCATGTGGGAGCTACCGGAAGTGATCTGCTTCGCCGTGATTTGACGAGTAAAATTATGCTGGATCTGCTTTTTGGCTCGAGTACAGAGCTTTACCAGAAGCTGTATGACGAGGATCTGATCTCCGACAGTTTCTCGCATGAATATAACAGCTCGCCACAATATGCGTTCTCTGCAGCTGGCGGGGACACCGCGGATCCGGATAAGCTGCTGGCTAGAGTGCGTGAGGAAGTCGATAAAATCCTCCAGAACGGATTCAAGGAAGATGATTTTGAACGGGCACGCAAAAAGAAAATCGGCGGATATCTACGCATGCTCAACTCGCCGGAAAATATTGCTCATGAATTTACCCGTTATCAGTTCCGCGACAGCGATTTCTTCTCAGTAGTTGAAGTGTATGAGTCCATCACGTTAAAAGAAGTCAATGACCGGCTGCATGAGCATATTGATTGGGATCAGCTGGCGGTATCGATTGTGGTGAATCCTTAATGGTCAGCATGGGAGAGGAAAGCTTTGTAAAGGCATTACAGGATACGACTGTTTTGATCACGGGCGCGAGCAGGGGAATCGGCGCTGCAATTGCTGAGCGTTTTGCGCAGGTCGGCATGAATGTCATTATCCATTACGGCGCTTCCCATGAAGCGGCCAATGATGTAGCCCGGCGCTGTATGCAGCATGGAGCCAAGGTATTGACAGTCACAGCGGATCTTAAAGACAATCAGCAAATTCTGCGTATGCGCGATAAACTTGAAAGCCATGATCTTATGCCAGACATTCTGATTAATAACGCCGGCATCTCGCATTACGGGATGCTGGCGGATGTGACAGAAGAGCAGTGGGATGAGGTTATGTCGGTAAATTTAAAGGGTTTGTTTTTGTGTACACAAGCATTTATGCCATACATGATTTCACAGCGCTATGGCCGCATCATTAATATGTCCTCCGTGTGGGGCATCTCTGGTGCTTCTTGTGAAGTGTTGTATTCCACCACGAAGGGTGGCATAAACGCCTTTACCAAAGCATTGGCGAAGGAGCTGGCACCTTCAGGTGTGACGGTGAATGCCGTTGCCCCAGGAGCCGTCAATACGCAAATGCTTGGGCATCTCGATGCGGAGGAGAAGCGCATGCTTGAGGAGGAAATTCCTGCAGGAAGGCTGGCTACACCAGATGAAATTTCATCCCTTGTCTACTTCCTGGCTTTACCTGAATCGGGATATATAAACGGCCAGGTGATCAGCCCCAATGGGGGCTGGATTACCTGATTTTCTTGCTTCTTCCTGTTTAACGGTTGGATGAATCCGCCTTGTATAGGCTCAGGCGTTAGAGGTTATATTACAATTGTTGATTTTAAATCTCAATGCGCCACAGCCAAGGGAGGACTTATCAATGACCGTACTCAAGAATTTCGATACCTGGAAAAAGTTTCTGGGAGAGCGCGTCGTACAAGCCGAGAAAATGGGGATGAGCGAAGATACCATCGCCAGCCTCGCTTACGAAATTGGTGACTTTTTGGATGAAAAAGTAGATCCGCAAAACTTATCCAATCGCGCACTGAAAGAGTTATGGGAAGTCGGAAACAAAGAAGAGCGTCATACGATTGCCCGCTTGATGGTCAAGCTGGCGAAGAAAAATGCATAGTAGTTCAGATTGAACTAAAGAGAAGATGAATGTTGCAAATCAGGAAAAAGCCCCCATTAGGGGGCTTTTCTCTAATGGTTACAGTATTGAACTTGTTTTTCACTAGTATTTTATATATCATTAACGTGACCCAACATTATGGCAGTGTTTAATGAGCCTCTCCCGAAAGGGCTGCAGGTTTATTTTGTCGAAATACGTGGGAAAAGTTCAGATGAGGTGTCAAGGTGGAAGCTAATCAATCGAAACAAACGAAGCAATGGTATATGGAGTACAGGATACATAAGAACCGTCCGGGTCTACTCGGGGATATTGCATCTCTGCTTGGTATGCTGGAGGTTAATATATTAACGATTAACGGTGTGGAAGGTAAGACACGGGGAATGCTGCTTGAGACAAATGATGATGAGAAGATTGCCCTGATGGGGGCTATGCTGAAAAAGGTTGATAACATCACGGTTTGCGCACTTCGTGAACCTAAATTGGTCGATATTCTCGCTGTACGGCACGGGCGCTATATCGACCGCGATTCGGATGACCGAAAAACTTTTCGGTTTACCCGGGACGAGCTGGGATTACTTGTTGACTTTTTGGGTGAATTATTTAAGAAGAGTGGAAACCAGGTCATCGGTCTCCGCGGGATGCCGCGGGTCGGCAAGACAGAATCAATCATCGCAGGCAGTGTTTGCGCTATGAAGCGCTGGACGTTTGTATCCTCGACTTTGCTCCGTCAAACGGTCAGAAGCCAGCTCTCCGAAGATGAAATGAATCCGGGAAATGTCTTCATTATCGACGGGATCGTCAGTACGATCCGCTCAAACGAACGCCATTATAATTTGCTGCAGGATATTATGGGCATGCCTTGTACGAAGGTAATCGAACATCCCGATGTTTTTGTCCAGGAATCTGAATATACGTTTGATGATTTTGATATCATTGTTGAGCTTCGAAACAACCCGAATGAAGAAATCATTTATGATACTTTTACCAGTTCCTACAATGACGACATTTAAATAAAACATATAATGAGGAGGTGATGGTATGTCCGAACTGGGACAACAGTTAAGAGAAGCAAGACTGCAGAAGGGCATGAGTCTGGATGATGTTCAGGAAATGACAAAAATCCGCAAAAGATATTTGGAAGCCATCGAAGCAGGGGATTACAAGGTGCTTCCCGGCAGTTTTTACGTGAGGGCTTTTATTAAAACATACGCTGAAACGGTAGGTCTGGATCCGGATCTGCTCCTTGAGGGCCATAAGCAGGAGACGCCTCCGGAGCCGGAGCCGACGATGGAGCCGGTTATTCAGAAGCGCAGCAGCAACCGATCAACAGAACGCAATGTCAAATGGCTGCCAACGACATTAATGTGGATTTTTCCCATTCTGATTATCGTTGTTATTTATTGGTACGCAAACAATGCGACCCATACGAAATCGGTGAATGTTGATCAGTCGAAGGTAACAGACAAACAGCAGGATCCTTCAAAAACTCCGGATGTGACGAATCCGCCAGCGGATCCGGGTAAAACCGCTGAAGGTACGGATAACACGACACCGGGCGATAAAACGCCTGATGGAGGGACAGCGGGTGGAGATCAAACCACCACACCTCCGGATAACACGACTAAACCGGATGACACGACTACACCGGATAACAGCACCACGCCGCCTTCTGGGGACCAGACCGTTACAGTTCAAAAGGATGGCAAAAAGGGCAAAGATACCATCTTTAAGGTTGCCGCTGCTTCAGGTACTCCGGTGACTGTTGAAATCAAGGCTACGGGTAAGAGCTGGTTGGAAGTATATAAAGGTGAAAATATTCACGGTGAGAAGCTATCATTTGGCAACACTCAAGATGGTGATACGAAGACCTTTACTCTCGATTCTTCGGGCTTATACATTAAATCCGGATATTCGCCTGCCACAACGATTACAGTAGGGGGTCAAACCATTACAGATGGCAAATCGACATCCCGTATGGTGCTTCAAGCGGTTGATCCAGGTAGCTTGAACACTACTGGTGATCAATCAAGTGACGGTAATTCAAACAGCTCGGATAACAGCAGCTCAACAGGCAGCAACCCCTGATTTATCCCATCCGAGGATGGCGAATAAGCCTGCACCGGTAAGGAGACAATAGGACTAGCTTCAACTTAAATCCAGTCTTATCTCCAATTGAAATGAGGTGTATGGATTATGACAGTCAGCTGGATTGTGACCGGTCTCGGTATCATTGTCAGCCTTCTCGGTTATTATCTGACTCCCAATGCATGGGGGTACGGGATATTAGGCTTTGGACTTGCGCATATTGTGCTCGGAATTCTGGATATGTTCAGACAACCTGTGCATAATCGTTAAATGGCAAAACATGTTGCCCATAAAAGACATTCCTGAAGATCCGGTTTTTCTGTCAGGGATGTCTTTTTGGTGTAGCTAACTGCGTTCTGTAAAGTTTGGATTAGACTTGTCCGCAACATTTTCATATAATATGACATGAAGTTTTAAGAAAGGACGTGATGAATATGAGTTCAGAAAATTCATTCGATATCGTTTCCAAATTTGATTTGCAGGAAATGAATAATGCCATCAGTCAGGCGGAGAGGGAGATTGAGACCCGCTTTGATTTTAAAGGCAGCAAAAGCAGCCTGAAGCTGGATAAGGACGCCTTGGTCATCGTTTCAGACGATGAATACAAGCTGAATGCCGTTATTGACATTCTTCAGACAAAAATGATTAAAAGAGGACTTTCGCTTAAAAATGTGGATTACGGTAAAATCGAGCCGGCTTCCATGGGGACAGTACGTCAGCGTATTACCTTGAAGCAGGGGATTGACCAGGAAAATGCCAAGAAGATCAACGTGCTAATCCGTGACTCCAAGCTGAAGATTAAGAGTCAGATCCAAGGCGATCAGATTCGTGTTACCGGCAAGAGCAGAGATGACCTGCAGGCAATTATGCAGCTTTTACGCAAGGCAGATTTGTCACTCGATTTGCAGTTTACGAATTTGAAATCCTAGTAAAAAGAAGTTGGGTTTTTTACCGGGAATTTCGAAGGCAAAGCTGCTTGCATGTTTTTGACAGGTGATAAAACGTTATATTATACTTGTGAGGATAAGTGTAGTAAGGGACGTTTTTACATATTTTGTTCCGGTGCATTTGTGCTGACCATTGATTTTATACTTCTAGTTTGTTTTTATCCGGGGAGGGTGTACATTGAATCTGCCCAACCGTATTACCATTGCAAGAATTTGTCTGATTCCGGTCATGATGGTCTTTCTCCTGGTGGACTTTAGTTTCTATCCGGAACCTCTGGTCTGGAATTCTTACGAGCTGCCCCTGAATCAGCTGATCGCGGTATTCATTTTTATTGTGGCAGCCAGCACAGACGGTATAGACGGTTATTTGGCACGCAAGAACAACATGGTAACAAATTTGGGCAAGCTGCTTGACCCTTTGGCGGATAAGCTTCTTGTGGCAGCGGTACTGATATCTCTTGTCGAGATGGGCAAATGCGATTCATGGATCGCTGTCGTCATCATCAGCCGTGAATTTGCGGTGACTGGGCTCCGGCAGATTGCTCTTCTGGACGGCTCTGTTGTTGCGGCAAGCAAGTGGGGTAAAGCTAAGACCGTGGTTCAGATTATTGCCATTGTGTTGATGCTTATCAACAACTTCCCATTTGGAATGATCGGAGTTCCGCTTGATATCATCGCAACATGGGCGGCTGCTTTGATTACCATTTATTCAGGAATCGATTATTTTGTGAAAAACAGACATTTGCTTCGGCTAACCAATGCATAATGCATAAACGGCAATAGGGCTATCCTATTGCTTTTTCTTTCCACTACGGTTACTTGGTTGTATCCGGCCTGAAATGTGTTAATGATAGATAGACAGTAAATGCGCATAATTTAGGAGGAATGACAGCATGAAAGCGGAAATCATCGCAGTGGGAACTGAACTGCTGCTTGGGCAAATTCTGAATACGAACGCACAATATTTATCCCAGGAACTCGCGGGAATGGGGATTGATGTATATTTTCAAACGGTTGTCGGCGACAATGCGCAGCGCCTTCAGCATGCCATAGAGCATGCCGCTCAGCGGGCCGATATTTTAATTCTGACGGGCGGTATTGGTCCAACTCAGGATGATCTGACCAAAGATGCCCTTGCGGCAGCTCTGGGCCGTTCTCTTCACATTGACCGTATGGCCATGGATCATGTGGAGAAGTTCTTTGTCAACCGGGGCATTGACATGACTGAAAATAATCGGCGCCAGGCGCTTGTGATCGATGGGAGCACGCCGCTTCCGAATGAAACGGGATTGGCTGTAGGGATTGCGATTGCACAGGACGAGAAGTTTTACATCGTGCTGCCGGGCCCTCCGAAGGAAATGAAGCCGATGTTTGACGGTCAGGCTAAGCCGTGGCTACTGCAGCATGCCCTGACAAGCGAAATGCCGATCTACTCCAAAATGCTGAAGTTTGCGGGAATCGGTGAATCCCTGCTGGAGGATAAGCTCCTTGATCTGATCCAGGCTCAGAGCGATCCAACGATCGCACCTTACGCTAAAGAAGGTGAGGTATCGGTTCGCATATCGACGAAAGCCGGGAGCGAACGGGAGGCAATGGAGAAACTGGAGAAGCTGGAGTCGCAAATTCAGAAACGTCTTCCTAAGCATATGTATGCAAGCTCAGATGTGCCGATTGAGAAAATGATCGTAGATATTATGGCGGATCGTGGGATCACACTCAGCGCGGCTGAGAGCTGCACAGGCGGGCTGCTGATGGAAAGCATCACTTCTATACCGGGAAGCGCAACGATGTTTCTTGGCGGGATTGTATGCTACTCCAATCAAATGAAGGAGAAGCTCCTGCATGTGCCGCATGCGCTGCTTGAAGGTGAAGATGCACCGGGAGCCGTAAGTCATGAAGTGGCTGAAGTGCTTGCCGAGCATGTCAGAATGATTACAGACAGTGATTTTGGTCTTTCGGTAACGGGGGTGGCAGGTCCGGCATACTCTGAGCGCAAGCCTGTCGGACTGGTATATGTCGGACTCGCGGAACGCGGGAAGCAGACGGAGGTTTTTGAGCTTCGATTCAACGGGAATCGTGAAACAATCCGAATCCGCACCGTCAAAACCCTGCTCCATCATTTGTGGCTCAGATTGATTACGCATGAGCCTGAATCCTCATCAGGGGAAGTTGTACAATAACTCTGCAAAGAGGTATAATATATTTATACGGAAGAACCGTGCAAATTTGAATTTTGCTGCGGTTCTTTTCCATTCCCGGGTACTGCGGTGAAATGCCGGAAGGAGATTGATCGGGATAAAAAAACGAATGTATGTTCGAAAAAATGCTTGGCAAACGTTCCAAAACAAGGTATGATATGATTATAAACGGTGAAGGATGTGAGTTTATTGTCAGATCGTCGTGCTGCGCTGGAAATAGCGCTTCGTCAGATAGAGAAACAATTCGGTAAAGGTTCAATTATGAAGCTGGGTGAGTCAACTCACATGCAGGTGGAAGTAATTCCCAGTGGTTCCTTGGCTTTAGATATAGCATTAGGTATAGGTGGTCTTCCTAGAGGCCGTGTTGTTGAAGTGTACGGCCCGGAATCATCCGGTAAAACGACAGTGGCTCTTCATGCCATTGCTGAAGTTCAAAAGGCAGGCGGACAAGCCGCATTTATAGATGCGGAGCATGCGCTTGACCCGCTTTATGCGAGCAAGCTTGGAGTTAATATCGACGAGCTGCTGCTTTCCCAGCCGGATACGGGTGAACAGGCGTTGGAAATCGCCGAAGCGCTGGTACGCAGTGGAGCTGTAGATATTGTTGTTGTGGACTCGGTAGCTGCGCTCGTTCCGAAAGCTGAAATTGAAGGCGAAATGGGCGATTCCCACGTGGGTCTTCAAGCACGTCTGATGTCTCAGGCTCTGCGTAAGCTGTCCGGTGCAATTGCGAAATCGAAGACGATTGCAATCTTTATCAACCAGCTTCGTGAGAAGGTTGGGGTAATGTTCGGTAACCCGGAAACAACGCCTGGCGGTCGTGCCTTGAAATTCTATTCCTCCGTGCGTCTTGATGTACGCCGTATTGAGAGCATTAAGATGGGCAATGATGTCGTAGGTAACCGTACACGGATCAAGGTTGTAAAGAACAAGGTTGCGCCTCCTTTCAAACAGGCCGAAATTGATATTATGTATGGGGAAGGCATCTCCAAGCAAGGCAGCATTATCGATATCGGCACGGAACTGGATATTGTGAATAAGAGTGGTGCTTGGTACTCCTATGAAGGCGAACGCCTGGGTCAGGGCCGTGAAAATGCCAAGCAGTTTTTGAAAGAGAATACGCAGATTTCCGATGTTATTGAGAATAAAATTCGGGAAGCAAGTAATCTTACAACTACGGTTCCTTCTCCTACGTCCGGTGAACTGGCAGAAGAAGAGAAGGAAGAGCAGGAACTTCTGGAGCTTGAATAAACGTTAGCCTATTTAGAAGGCGTCCTGGGAACCTGTCCAGGGCGCCTTTTTCATTAAAAATACAATTGTCAGGGTGTGAGATCATGCAGGAAGAAGATTTGCACAGGGAGCAGGAAATGTCGGAAATCTCTAGTTTCCCTGATGATATAGACCTGATAATCACCGCTCTGGAACGCGAGCCGAAGCAGAGGGGACGTTACCTGATTTCATTTGGTGAATACGTTCTGTCCGTACATGAAGATGTGATGATTAAGTACCGGATGCTGAAAGGCAATGTTTTTACAAAACAAGAGCTTGAGGAAATTGTTCTGGCTGATGAGAAGCAGCGGGCATACGTCCAGGCGCTTAAGTACCTGGAACGAAAGCAGCGCACACGCAAGGAGCTGGAGGACCGTCTGCGGCAAAAGGAGCTTTCTCAAACGGTCATTGAACAAGCACTTCAGCGCCTGCAGCAGGAGGGCCTGATTAATGACGAGCTGTACGCGAAGCAGTGGGCTGTACAGCGGGTTTCAAGCCAGCGGAAGGGGAAAGCCTGGGTTAGGCAGGAGCTGCGTCAGAAGGGTGTCGACAAGGCGCTGATCAGTGAGGCACTCTCTGAAGTAAGTCAAGAACAGGAATATGAAAGCTGTTTAGTTGTAGGAAGAAAGAAATGGAATCAGACGCGCGGAGAAATCATGGACAGAAAGCGGAAAACGGGTTCTTTTTTAATGAGAAGAGGCTTTTCCGGCGAACAGGTGAGGAAGGTAATTAATCAATTGATTCGTGAAAATGGTGAAGCGGAAGAGGAAATGGAGCATTTTTCATTTGATTGAGGTAGAAGCTGACATATTATGAAGTGCACTCTCTTGACAATATCTTTTCACAAATACTAAAATGAATATGAATCTTGTACCGAAAAGAAACCCTTTTTCCTTCCAAGAAAGGCTCGTTTCTGTAAGATTCAGTAGCACCAATTCATATGGATAATGCCCGCCATCCGCGGGAGATAAGAATCGTTGATTTGCGATTTGTGTATGATGATGATCGTGTTGAATGAAAAACTGTAGAAAAATCCCAAGGAATACCTTGGAGGAACCAACGGGGGGGTGAAATTATGCCTACATGGGCGCTATCGATCATTCTCGTTGTTGCCGGATTGTTCTTGGGGTTCGTGGTTGGATATTTTATTCGCAAATCTCTTGCAGAAGCTAAAATTTCTAGTGCTGAACAAGCTGCATTGCATATTGTCGAAAATGCGAAGAAAGAAGCTGAAGCACAGAAAAAAGAAACGGTATTGGAAGCCAAGGATGAAATCCACAAAATCCGTACCGAAGCTGAAAAAGACACTCGTGAGCGTCGGAATGAAATTCAACGGCAGGAAAGACGATTGTTGCAGAAAGAAGAGTCGCTGGATAAAAAGATTGAATCGCTGGAACGTAAAGAAGAACAAGTGGCTAACAAAGAGAAGCGTATTGAAGAGACACAACAGCAGATTGATCTGATTTATAAAAGCCAGGTCACTGAGTTGGAACGCATCTCCAATCTTTCGATGGAGGATGCAAGAAGCATTATTTTGAGCAATGTGGAACAGGAAGTACGGCATGAAACCGCTCAAATGATCAAAGACATCGAGCAGCAAGCCAAAGAAGAAGCGGACAAGAAGGCGCGTGAAATCGTTACTCTTGCCATTCAGCGCTGCGCTGCCGACCATGTGGCTGAAACTACAGTATCTGTAGTGACGTTGCCGAACGAGGAAATGAAAGGACGGATTATCGGTCGTGAAGGTCGTAATATCCGTGCACTGGAAACCCTTACTGGTATTGATCTCATTATTGATGATACACCGGAAGCTGTTATTCTATCAGGATTTGATCCGATCCGCCGGGAAATCGCCCGTACCGCTTTGGAAAAACTGGTATCTGATGGCCGAATTCATCCGGCTCGGATTGAAGAAATGGTGGAAAAATCACGCAAAGAGGTCGATGAACGCATTCGCGAATATGGCGAACAAGCGACCTTTGAGGTGGGAGTTCACGGTCTGCATCCGGATCTGATCAAGATCCTGGGCCGTTTGAAATTCCGTACCAGCTATGGCCAGAACGTGCTGAAGCATTCCATGGAGGTTGCTTATCTCACGGGTCT
Source organism: Paenibacillus dokdonensis (assembly GCF_004916975.1). GTDB lineage: Bacteria > Bacillota > Bacilli > Paenibacillales > Paenibacillaceae > Paenibacillus_AQ > Paenibacillus_AQ dokdonensis. The sequence goes on from NZ_STGQ01000001.1 coordinate 1,429,871, forward strand.
GATGGCCGGAGAGCTTGGAGAAGACATTGTCCTCGCCAAACGTGCCGGTTTGTTGCATGACATCGGTAAAGCGCTGGATCATGAAGTGGAAGGATCGCACGTTGAAATTGGCGTGGAACTAGCGAAGAAGTACAAGGAACATCCGGTGGTTATCAACAGTATTGCATCACACCACGGTGATGTTGAAGCAACATCCGTAATCGCTATGCTGGTTGGCGCGGCAGATGCATTGTCCGCAGCGAGACCAGGAGCACGTCGGGAAACACTCGAAACTTATATCAAACGTCTGGAAAAGCTGGAAGAGATCTCCGAATCCTTCGAGGGTGTAGAAAAATCGTTCGCGATTCAAGCCGGACGCGAGGTTCGCGTTATGGTACAGCCTGAGAAGATTGATGATGCGGAAGCTTTCCGTCTGGCACGGGACATCACGAAAACGATCGAAAATGAACTGGATTATCCAGGACATATTAAAGTTACTGTTATTCGAGAGACCCGGGCGGTTGAATACGCTAAATAATGCTAAATATGAAAAGTGGCCGCTTCAGGGGCCACTTTTCATATTTTAGAAATCAGAAAACATAGGAGGGGAACGTTATTAACGTTTTATTTATTGGAGACATCGTAGGAAGTGTAGGGAGAAAAGCGTTAAAGGATACACTGCCTTCCCTGAAATCAAAATATAACCCGCATATCATTATTGTGAATGGAGAAAATGCCGCTTCAGGTAGGGGCATTACCGAATCCATCGCCAAGGATTTTTTTGAATGGGGCGTTCATGGGATTACGATGGGCAACCATACATGGGACAATAAGGAAATTTTTGATTTCATCGATGATGAGCCGCGGATGGTGCGTCCTGCGAACTTTCCTCCAGGCACACCGGGACTCGGACATACAGTCATCAAGGCGAATGGTAAAGAGCTCGCTATTATCAATTTGCAGGGGCGGACATTTTTACCGCCAATTGATTGTCCTTTCCGCAAAAGTGATGAAATTATAGATCAGCTGCGCAAGAAGCATAAGTGCATACTGGTTGATTTTCATGCCGAAGCAACTTCCGAGAAGATTGCAATGGGCTGGCATTTGGACGGACGCGCTTCTATCGTTGTAGGTACACATACTCATGTGCAGAGCAATGATGACACGATTTTGCCGGGTGGAACGGCTTATTTGACGGATGCTGGCATGGTCGGGCCTAAAGAAGGGATTTTGGGCATGGAACGGGAAGCCGTTCTGCGTAAATTCAAGACCCAGCTGCCTGTCCGCTTTCAGGTCGATAATGGAAAATGGCAGCTTCACGGGCTATTTGTCCAGTTGGATGATGCCACGGGTAAAGCGAAAAAGATGGAAAAAATCCGTATGCTTGAGGATGACTGGATTATGGACTAAGAATCTTCTCTTATAGGGATTGAGAAATGGAAGCATAAGACTATGGATGTATTTTTCCAGGTAAAATTGACAAAAAGAAGGAATTATTTTACCACTCACGAATAACATCTAGTATGTGGAAGCTAACCATCATCATTCCCAGGGGAGGTACTTACCATGGAAGTATTAAAAGTTTCAGCAAAGTCCAATCCAAATTCTGTTGCCGGTGCTCTAGCTGGCGTGCTTCGTGAACGTGGTGCTGCTGAACTGCAGGCAATCGGAGCGGGTGCGCTAAATCAAGCCATTAAAGCGGTTGCCATTGCCCGGGGATTTGTCGCACCAAGTGGGGTTGATCTGATCTGTATTCCAGCTTTTACGGATATTAAGATTGATGGGGAAGACCGGACCGCAATCAAGCTGATTGTGGAGCCTAGATGAGTTGATAGGCGTTCGTCGTTGTTGAAACCTGTTTATTGATATAAGCTGAATAAAGTCGATTTTTTTGAGGCAGCTAACGCCTTCTGACTTACATTCAGTTTATATGGGATAGACAGGTTTTTTTGCATCTATAGAGGTAAAATGACCGAATCATAACGAAGAAGGGAGAAATGGAACTTGAGTATTCCCGTCATTGATTTTCACTGCGATGCACTGAGCAAAATGAGGGAGGACACGGGTATAGCCTTTCAGAATGATCCGAAGCTTGATGTCACATATGACCGCTTGCGGCAGGGTGAGGTATCCTTGCAGTGCTTCGCGATTTATTTGTCCGAGCGTTGGGGGATCCCGCGTTATGAATATATTTTAGATCAGATCGACGTTTTCAAATCAAGAGTCATGACCACCGCAGAGGGTGTTCGCTGGCTCCGCTGGAAAGAAGATGCGGCTGAATTGCAAAAAGAAATCGGAACGGCAAGCAGGGTGGACAATGCCCGCCAGCTTCCCTGGGGGCTGCTTTCGGTTGAAGGGGCAGACGGGTTTGAGGGCAGCTTGTTTTATGTGAAAATGTGCTACGAGCTGGGTGTCCGTTTTCTGGGGATCACTTGGAACTATGCGAACTGGGCAGCAGATGGTGTGCTCGAGAAGCGTAATGGCGGATTCACGGAGAAAGGCAAAAAGCTGATTGATCTGAGTAACGAAATCGGTCTATTGCTGGATGTTTCCCATTTATCCCCAACTGGATTTTGGGAGCTGACAGAACGGACAGTAAGGCCTTTCATTGCCTCGCATTCAAACGCAAAGTCGATATGCCCGCATCCGCGGAATTTGACTGATGAACAGATCCGGGCGATCATCGCGATGGATGGACGCATAGGAATGACCTTTGTGCCATGGTTTGTGCGTGAAGGGGGAGATGGACCGGTATGTCCAGAGGAGCTGCTGCCCCATATTGAGCATTTTTGCTCGTTGGGTGCGGAGAATAGCCTGATGATCGGATCTGATTTTGACGGGATTGATTCATGGATTAAAGATTTGGAGCATCCAGGGCGGTATCCTGATTTCGCTGAGCTGCTGTGCAAGCATTATTCGGAGAGTTTGGTACGGAGCTGGTTTTCCGGAAACGCTTTGTCCTATCTGAACATCCATCTTCCGGAAAAAGGGGCTGCAGATGCCAAATAGAGAGGAAGACAGGGGCAAATGCATGATTCATGTCACATAAAAAACGCTTGCTATTTGTCCCGGTACCTCATAAACTTTTACATAATTATTAGCCGTACATTTCAAAGTGGTGCCAGGGAACAAGAATATGAGTAAGGCACGGGTGAACGGGAAGAAGGAGTGGCTTTTTTGATCAGTCAATTGTCATGGAAAATAGGTGGACAGCAAGGGGAAGGTGTGGAGAGCACAGACCGTATTTTTTCAACGGCTCTCAACCGGCTTGGTTATTATTTGTATGGTTATCGACATTTCTCATCCCGAATTAAAGGTGGACACACCAATAATAAAATCCGTATCAGTACACAACCGATTCGCGCAATTGCGGATGATTTGGATATTCTGGTTGCTTTCGACCAGGAAAGCATAGATTTAAATGCGCATGAACTTCGCCCGGGCGGTGTCGTTATCGCAGATGCTAAATTCGGACCTGCTTTGCCTGATGGAGCGGATGCGCGTCTTTTTCCAGTGCCAATTACGTCCATTGCTGAGGAACTGGGAACATCTCTGATGAAGAATATGGTTGCATCCGGTGCATCTTGGGCGCTTTTGGGTCTGCCAATGGATGTATTCAATAAAGCGGTTGAAGAAGAATTTGGACGCAAAGGTGCAGCCGTTGTTGAGAAGAATATCGAAGCCGTGAAAAGCGGTGCCGATTATGTACTCGAACTGGCGGGAGGACCGCTTGAAGACTTCAGACTTGAGCCTGCCGACGGCAAGCAGAAGCTGTTCATGATCGGCAACGATGCTATCGGGCTGGGGGCGCTGGCCGCAGGCTGCCGCATTATGAGTGCGTATCCGATTACACCGGCTTCGGAGATCATGGAATATTTGATTAAGAAGCTGCCCAAATTCGGCGGTACCGTCGTTCAGACCGAGGATGAAATCGCAGCCATTACGATGGCGATTGGTACAAATTACGCAGGAGTCCGCTCCATGACGGCTTCTGCAGGCCCAGGACTGTCGCTCATGATGGAGGCTATCGGTTTGTCGGGTATGACCGAAACTCCGGTTGTGATCATTGATACACAGCGTGGAGGGCCTAGTACAGGGCTGCCAACCAAGCAGGAGCAAAGTGATATTAACGCACTGATTCATGGTACACATGGAGAGATTCCTAAAGTGGTGCTGGCACCAAGCTCGATCGAGGAATGCTTTTACGATATGATTGAAGCGTTTAATCTGGCGGACAAGTATCAGCTTCCCGTCATCGTTGTAACGGATCTGCAGTTATCTCTGGGTAAGCAGTCCTGTGAGCTGCTGGATTATGACCGGATCAGCATTGACCGGGGCAAGCTGGTACCGGAAGCGCCTGAGCTCGAAGCTGGAGGTCTATTCAAGCGCTATGAGCTTACGGAGGATGGAATATCACCAAGAGTATTACCCGGCCAGAAGAATGGTATCCACCATGTGACAGGTGTTGAGCATGATGAGAGCGGACGCCCGTCGGAAAGCGCTGTGAACCGGAAGCTAATGATGGATAAACGCCTAGGGAAAATGGAGCGGATCAAGGTGGAAAATCCAATCCATGTGGATGCCCCGAATGATAGCCCTGAGCTGTTGATCATCGGAATGGGGTCGACTGGCGGGACCATTAAGCAAGCGCGTGAAAAGCTTGAAAATGAAGGTATTACGACGAACCAAATGACAATCAGACTGCTGCATCCGTTCCCGGCAGAAGCGGTTAAGCCATATGTGGAACAAGCTAAGCAGGTTATCGTTCTGGAACATAACGCGACAGGCCAGCTGGCTGATCTGATCAAGCTGCATGTTGGGAGCAGAGAGAAAATAACGAGTGTGCTGAAATACGACGGCAACCCGTTCCTGCCATCCATCGTGGTTGAAGAATGCAGAAAAGCCTGTCAGGCAAGTAAGGAGCTGGTATAACTATGGCAACATTCAAAGAGTTTCGCAATAATGTCAAACCTAACTGGTGTCCTGGCTGCGGAGACTTTTCCATTCAGGCGGCCATTCAGCGCGCCGCTGCCAATTCCGGTCTTGAACCTGAACAGTTGGCGGTTATATCGGGGATCGGCTGCTCAGGCCGGATTTCCGGATACATTCATGCGTATGGCTTCCACGGCATTCATGGTCGTTCGCTTCCCATTGCCCAGGGCGTGAAGCTGGCTAACCGTGATCTGACGGTCATTGCCTCCGGTGGAGACGGAGACGGCTTTGCCATCGGTATGGGGCATACCATCCATGCCATCCGCAGAAATATTAATATGACTTATATTGTCATGGATAACCAAATTTACGGTCTGACCAAGGGCCAGACTTCACCGCGAAGCGCAGAAGGATTCGTGACCAAGAGTACACCGCAGGGCTCCGTAGAGACTACGCTGTCCCCTCTGGAGCTGGCATTGTCGGCTGGTGCTACCTTTGTGGCACAGTCGTTCTCAAGCGATATTAAACAGCTGACGGCTCTTGTGGAGGAAGCTATTAAACATGAAGGTTTCTCCATCATCAACGTGTTTAGTCCCTGCGTCACGTTCAACAAGATCAACACGTATGAATGGTTCAAGGATAACATCGTTTCGCTGGATTCCATTCCGGATTATGATCCATCCAGCCGGATTGCAGCGATGACGACGCTCATGGAAACGAACGGAATGGTCACGGGCCTGATCTATCAGGACAAAAACAAGAAGAGCTATGAGAACCTGATCTCCGGTTTCCGGGACGAGCCGCTTGCTCAGCAGGACCCGTTAATTTCGAGAGAACAATTTGACAATCTTGTAGCGGAATTCAAATAATAGCTGAAAAGGTGCCCGCAATTGCGGTAGCGCCTTTTTATTTTGGGGTAAAAGGATGTATAATGAGTCTGGCGTACAGATCATAGAGAAAAAATAAGGAGTGATCCACGTGAGTAAAACTGTACCTGTAGGAGTATCCGCAAGACATATTCATCTTACCCAAGAACATATTGAGGCTTTGTTTGGAGAAGGCTATCAATTGACTGAGTTTAAACCTCTGTCCCAGCCAGGCCAATTTGCCGCCAATGAAACCGTTGCGGTGATTGGATCGAAGGGTCAATTCGATAAGGTGAGAATTCTGGGCCCAGCCCGCAAAGCAAGTCAAGTGGAGATTTCCCGCACGGATTCTTTTGCAATTGGCGTTAAAGCACCCGTTCGTGAATCCGGTAATATTGAGGGAACGCCGGGAGCCAAAATCAAAGGCCCGAAGGGCGAAATTGAACTGGAGCAAGGCGTTATCGTTGCTGCACGCCATATCCATTTTCATACCTCTGATGCAGAAAAATGGGGAATTGCCGATCAGCAAATGCTGAAGGTGCGTGTTGGCGGAGAACGCGGCGTCGTTTTCGAAAACGTCATCGCACGTGTGTCGGATTCATTTGCACTGGACATGCATATCGATACCGATGAGGGCAATGCGGCTGGAGTCAAAACCGGAGATACCGCTGAAATTATCGATTTATAAGAATTGCATTGTTGAATAGAAACACAAAGAAGGATGGATAAGGCAAATGATATTTGCTGTGCCCATCCTTTTTAGCTTATCTCACTACATTTTATAACATGAAATTTGTCATTTCACATTGTGTTTGAAGCACCAGAAAAGTAGATAACACTGGCAGTTCATGTTATAATTTATTGTAATGCCTTTTTAGGCTTAGGGGATTATCCCAAGGGAATTGAAGGAGTGATCATCAGCATGGCCAAGGAAACCAAGGATTACTCCAAATATTTTGATTTTTCCGATGCCAAGGTCCTGTCCGAGGATGAACACGGCAAGACCATCCGGATCAAAGGGCGGGAAATTCATATTATTTCGGAGCCTAACCATAGAGAAAGCAAGAAGCGCCGCCGGGAGGACGTGAATGTTCTTTACGAAACTGCCGTGCCTGCAGAGCTTCAGGAGATCGGAAAAGGTAAGCATTATATCGTATATACATTCGGCTGCCAGATGAACGAGCATGACTCGGAGACCATTAAGGGCATGCTGGAGGAGATGGGTTATTCATCTACCGAGGACCGGAAGGAAGCAGATATCATTTTGCTGAATACCTGCGCCATCCGGGAAAATGCCGAGGATAAGGTATTTGGTGAACTTGGACATCTCATGCATCTGAAAAGAGAAAAGCCGGATATGCTGCTGGGTGTATGCGGCTGTATGTCCCAGGAAGAGAATGTGGTCAACCGCATTATGCAAAAGCATGGCTTCGTGGATCTGATCTTCGGTACCCATAACGTGCATAGACTCCCTCATCTAATTAAGGAAGCTCTGCTCAGCAAGGAAATGGTTGTAGAGGTGTGGTCCAAAGAAGGCGATATTATCGAGAACCTGCCGAAGAAACGCGAAGGCTTGCGTGCATGGGTGAACATCATGTATGGCTGTGACAAGTTCTGTACGTACTGCATTGTGCCAATGACTCGCGGTAAAGAACGCAGCCGCCGCCCTAAGGATGTTATAGCTGAGGTACGGGAACTGGCCCGTCAGGGATTCAAAGAAATTACGCTTTTGGGTCAAAACGTAAACGCATACGGTAAAGATTTTACCGATATCACATACAGCTTCGGCGATCTGATGGATGATATGCGGAAAATTGACATCCCGCGCATCCGCTTTACAACATCCCATCCGCGGGACTTCGATGATCACCTCGTGGAGGTTCTTAGCAAAGGCGGCAATCTGGTAGAACATATTCATCTGCCGGTACAGTCAGGCAGCAGTGAAATACTTAAGATTATGGGCCGGAAATACACACGCGAAATTTACCTGGAACTCGTCCGCAAAATTAAAGCAGCCGTTCCGGGAGCCGTACTAACCACAGACATTATCGTAGGTTTCCCGGGTGAAACCGATGAGCAGTTTGATGATACGATGTCGCTGGTGGACGAAGTCGGCTTCGATTCTGCCTATACCTTTATCTACTCTCCACGGGAGGGTACACCGGCAGCTGTCATGGAAGACAATGTACCGATGGAAGTTAAGCGGGAACGCTTGCAGCGGCTGAACCGTGCAATTGAGAAACACAGCCGTAAGAGCCATGAGAACCTTCGTGGAGAGGTTGTTGAAGTGCTGGTCGAAGGTGAGAGCAAGAATAACGCTTCCGTGCTGGCTGGACGCACACGTACCAACAAGCTGGTCCACTTTGAAGGGAATAAGGATCTGATCGGCGGCTTTGTTCATGTCAAAATCACCGATGCGATGACCTGGTACATTAAGGGTGAGATCGTTACAGAAACAAATGCAGCGCCTGCACTAACTCATTAGAGTCAAATTAACGGAATAGGGGTAATGAAAGGTGACAGAAAAGGGCCATTTGAACAGCTTGGGCATGATGTCTTACGATACAAAGGATTTGGTTATCCGTGACGATATCATGGCCAAAGTTAAAGAACTTGCAGAACTGATTTCAGGCAGTGAAGAGGTACAGCAGTTTCAGAAGGCGGAAGAAAAAATCCGCAATCATGAGCATGTGCAGAGATTAATCTCTACATTGAAGAAGCGTCAAAAGGAAATCGTTGCTTTCGAATCTTTTCAAAACCCGCAGATGGTGACGAAAATCGAAAAGGAAATGGAAACGCTCCAGGGTGAAATCGACGGCATTCCGGTGGTGGTTGAATTCCAGCAGAGCCAAAGCGATATCAATTACCTTTTGCAGCTGGTCATGTCTGTTATTCGTGATACCGTATCGGAAAAGATTAACGTGGAAGCGGGAACCGACGCGCCTCCTTCAAACTGTGGTTAAGTTTATGGAATCAAGGCTGTGGATCATGTATCCGCGCCTTTTTTTGTGGATGCCCGAAAATATCTCTTTCCAGATCTGGCATGCACGCAGAACGCGGAAAGGAAGTTTTGCTAATGAACGAATTGGTGATAACCAGGCAGAAGCAGAGAAATGAAGCCATTCCAAAGGAATTGCTGTTGCTGGCGGACCCGGACTGGCTGCAAGTGGAGAAATATCTGGATAGATCAAGCTGGATCATGGCTGAAATCAGAGGCCGAGTTATAGGTGTCTGCGGATATATGCCTGTGGATGCTTCCTCTGCGGAAATCATGAATGCAGCGGTTGATCCGGATTTTCAGGGTAAGGGTTATGGCAAGCAGTTGATATTGCGAGCCCTGGAACAAGCCATGAATGAAGGTTATCAGAAGATCATTGTCCGGACAGGGAATTCCAGTCTGGATCAGCTGGGACTGTATCAGAAATGCGGATTCCGAATGGTCCGGATAGAGCGGGACTATTTTGTGAACAACTATCCTGAACCGATTTATGAAAATGGCATCCATTGCCGGGATCAGGTCGTCCTGGAAATCAACGCCCGGAGAGAATGAAACAGCATAATATTCAGAGACAACAATGGGGGAAGCATAATGAAGGCATTGGAAGAAATGATCGCCCGCGGCGAGAACACGTTTTGGGCTTATCTGGGCTGTGAATTTGTTTCAGCCGATGAACATGAAGTTGTTATTGCTCTTGAAGCGAAGGAGCATCACACCAACTCCATGGGGATTATCCACGGCGGAGTCCTGACATCATTAATGGATCAGGCGATGGGAATGGTTGCGACGGCGGCTAAAGACCAGGACAACTGCGTGACGACGAACATCAACGTTCACTTCACGTCCGCCATGACAACCGGAAGACTCACTGTAACAGCATGCGTGCTTCATATGGCGGGCCGTTCCCTGACAACGGAAGCCCGTATTCACAACAGCGAGGGAACCCTTGGATGCCTTGCCACAGCTACTTTCAGAGTTGTAAACCGTAAATAACGGAAGAATAAACAGCTATAACGAATTTTTTTCTAAAAATACTTGACTTTTCATATTAATAAATCATAATGAAAGTATCAAAAAGATATTATGTGGTGATGATATGAACGAACATGGGAAACAAGGTGAAATTTCACCTGAAGCGCAAGCTTATTCGGCTAAAAAATACCGTACGCCAGACGGCGTGCCGGCAGATATCGTTATGTTTACACTGACCAAAAAGGAAAGAAAAACCGTGACCAAAACACTGCCAATCAGAGAGCTCAAGGTGATGCTGATTCGGCGTAAATCCTGGCCCTTTGCTGGTATGTGGGCGCTGCCGGGAGGTTTTTGTCAGGAAAGCGAATCTATTTATGATGCCGCTACACGAGAGCTCAAAGAAGAAACCGGCGTTGACGGAGGCCATCTGGAGTATCTGGGGGTTTACAGCACACCCGGAAGAGATCCGCGCGGTTGGATAATCAGCCATGCTTTTTTTGCCCTTGTAGAGGAATGGATGCTGGAGAGCAGACAGGCTGCAGATGATGCTGGTGAAGTGGGTTTATTTGGCATAGAAGAGGTTTTAAACGGGCTGGAGCTGGCATTTGACCATCATGAGATTATACGTGATGCCTACCTTCGAATTCAGCAGCAAATGCTGCATTCCACGATTGCTCGCCAATTTTTACCAGAGCAATTTACGCTCAGCGAACTGTACCAGGTTATTCAGACGGTTGTGCCGGAGTTTAGCGAACCGAATTTTATCCGGAAAATTACGTCGACCCGCAGCAGACAAGGCATTTTGGAAGAAGTACGGGACAAGGATGGCAAGCCGCTCAGCTCTAACCAATACTCTCAGCGTCCGGCTCAATTATATAAATTTACGGATTATGAGCCGCTGTTATCCATTTACACATAGGGTAATCCCAATCAACGATAAAAGTCGTGAATGCGCTGGTTGTCATTGATTTTACAGGGAAGTCTTGGTCCTCGCGCTATCGTTGGCCAAACTGAAGGCTTGTAGAAACCTAGAGGCCCTAAGTGGCTGGAGTACAAAGGAGGAAGCCTGCCATGCAAACAGCAGGATTGGCATTACATACGGATAAATATCAAATCAACATGATGTATGCGCACTGGGTAAACCGGTCGCATCAACAGAAGGCTGTCTTTGAGGCATACTTCCGCAAGCTTCCTTTCGGAAACGGCTATGCTGTATTCGCAGGCCTTGAGCGGATTGTTCACTATATTGCCAATCTGCGTTTTACGGATGAGGATATCAAGTATCTGTCTGAACAAGAAGAAAACTACGATTCTGCATTTCTGGAAGAGCTCAAGCAGTTCCGCTTCTGCGGAAATATGTTTTCCATGAAAGAAGGGGCGCTTGTTTTTCCGAATGAGCCGCTGATCCGAGTGGAAGGAACGATTATGGAAACGCAGCTGGTGGAGACTGCACTGCTTAACTTCATGAATTTCCAAACATTAATTGCCACCAAAGCTTCTCGTGTGAAGCAGGTTGCCGGCAAGGATATTCTGCTGGAATTCGGAACCCGGCGCGCACAGGAAGCGGATGCTGCTGTTTGGGGCGCACGCGCTGCATATGTAGCGGGATTTGACGCGACTTCGAATATGCTGGCAGGACAGAAGTTCGGCATTCCAACGAAGGGTACGCATGCCCATTCCTGGGTTCAAAGCTTTACTTCGGAGCAGGAAGCATTCGATACCTATGCCAGAGTAATGCCTGATGATGTGACCCTCTTGGTCGATACGTTTGATACTTTGAAAAGCGGAGTTCCTCATGCGATCGAGACTGCCAAAAAGCTGGAGGCCGCCGGTAAGAAAATGTCTGCCATCCGTCTGGACAGCGGAGACTTGGCTTATCTTTCTATCCAGGCGCGCAAGATGCTTGATGATGCCGGTCTACCTTATGTCAAAATCGTAGCTTCAAATGATCTGGATGAAAATACGATCTTTAACCTGAAGGCCCAAGGTTCCCGTATCGACACCTGGGGAGTTGGCACACAGTTGATTACCGCTGCGGACCAACCGGCTCTTGGCGGCGTATATAAGCTTGTAGAACGCGAAGTAAAGGGCGAGATGGTCCCTACGATCAAGATTTCCGGTAATCCGGAAAAGGTATCGACGCCTGGCAAAAAGGATATCTACCGTATTGTGGACCGTGTCAGCGGCAAAGCCACAGCGGATTATATTATGTTTCCGGACGAAGAGCAGCCTCATGATGGTATGCGTCTAAAGCTGTTTAATCCTCAGCATCCTTATTTGCAAAAATACGTAAAGAATTACGATGCTATTCCAATGCTGGAGCAGGTCTTCAAAAATGGAATGCAGGTCTACACTTTGCCTACGCTGGATGAAATTCGCCAGTATCACCGCGAACAAATGGATCTTTTTTGGCCGGAATATCTGCGCAAGCTGAATCCGGAAATTTACCGCATCAATATCAGCGAGAAGGTCTGGGAGCTCAAGCAAACATTAATGGCCGAATATATGCAGCTTGAAGAATAAATTAATAGATAGATCCAGCATGGATTAAGCGCTGGGTCTTTTTTTATTTTCAGGTGAAGAGGGACGACGATGTGTATCATAATTATTTCTCGGGAAAGCGCATAAAACGCCAAATTTCGCCGGGAATTCTCGTATGATCGACAGGGATAGACGCTTATGGAAAATGATTTGACAGTTAAGGGTATTGTATAATCAATGTGTAAGCATACCGAGGGAGGGATAACAGCAAATGGAAACATTCCAGGCATTTATGGTCCGCAGAGAAGAAGATGGGCTGAGAAGCAGGATAGAGGAGCTGACAATCGATCAGCTGCCTGAAGGGGATGTATTGATAAAAGTGCATTTCTCGGGCGTTAACTATAAGGACGGATTAGCCAGCTCGCCAGAAGGTAAGGTAGTGCCGCAGTATCCTATGATTCCGGGAATCGATCTAGCCGGGGAGGTCATGCAGTCGGAGCATTCTGACTTTCACGAGGGCGACTTGGTTTTATGTACTGGTTATGGACTTGGAACCAATCATTACGGCGGTTTCAGCCAATATGCGCGGCTTTCAGGAGACTGGCTGGTACCGCTGCCTGACGGGCTGTCTCCTCGGGAAGCGATGGGAATCGGAACTGCCGGTTTTACAGCTGCTATGTCCGCCCATCGTTTGCTTCATTGCGGAGTTACACCTGATTTAGGCCCGGTTCTCGTGACAGGGGCAACCGGCGGCGTGGGCAGCTTTGCGGTGGATATCCTGTCGCGGACAGGATTCAAAGTAACGGCAAGCACCGGCAAAATAAATGAACAAAGCAGCTGGCTGGAAAGCCTTGGAGCATCTGAAGTTGTCAGCCGGAAAGATGTTGAGGTAACTGAAGCAGCTCCGCTCGTTAAGCAACGCTGGGCAGGTGTTGTGGATCCCGTGGGGGGACCGCATCTGACAGGTATACTAAAAAGTATCCGGTATGGTGGAGCAATTGCGCTTTCAGGGCTTACGGGAGGGACATCGTTTGAAAGTACGGTCCTTCCTTTTATACTGCGTGGTGTTCAGCTGCTTGGCATCGACTCGGTATATTGTCCGAAAACATTAAGAAATGAAATTTGGAGCAAGCTGGCGCAGGAATGGAAGCCGGAAAGAGCTTTGGCAGGCGGGATTAAGGATTGCACCCTTCAGGAGCTGCCAGAGATCCTTCAAGCCATTTTGCAGGGGAAAGCCGTCGGGAGAACGATCGTCCGTCTGGAATAAAGCAACAGGCCCACCTGCGCAATAGTGCTGCATAATGCGTTTGAAATGTTGGCATTCTAAGCCCATAACAGGCTGTCTTCCGCTTGAAGCGGCATCAGGGAATCTGGAAGGGATGAACCAACATGAACAAACCGTTAGCATTGCTGCTGGCCTGTGTGCTGCTAATTGCCGCGGTTGGCTGTGACAAGCATACCGTCATCAAGAAAGAAACCAAATTGTATAATTTTGATTCCTATTCCGAAGGAAATATCAGAGCACAATCTCAAGGTAAGGGGTTAAACGGTCAATTGCTAAACGAGCTCCAGCTGACTTTTGGAGCAAAGAAGATACCGCTGACCCATGAAATGTATGCAGAGGATGGCAGGGGAAATATCAGCTATATGTTTTATATCAGGGGAAATCCGCAGCAGTACATTAATCTGCATGTTTTTACCGATGAGCAGGAACGCATCAAGCGGATCCATAACTGGTATGGAGACCAAAACCGGATTGATACCCAAAAGATGCACACCGTGATTTATAGTCATAACAGAGCTTCTTTGATTTATACTTCATCAGGTAAAGACAAGGGAATGTATGACAAGCAGGTTCATGAGGTGTTTAATTCCTTACTGAACCGCATGGACTTTAAATAAAGAACAAATAAAATGCCGGGGAGCAGACTATCGCTTCCCGGCATTTTTGGATATTATTCTTTTTTATGGATTTCTCTCATGACATGACCGATTTCCGGAACAATAATTCGTTCCATGGCGAGCTTAACGGCTCCGGTAGAGCCTGGAATGGAGAATACAGCCTTACCACCGGAAGTTCCGGCAATGGCCCGGCTAAGAATGGCTGCGGCTCCGATATCTTCTGTAAAGCTGAGGTATCTGAAAATCTCTCCAAAACCCGGAAGCTGCTTATCCAGCAGGGAGGAAACGGCTTCATATGTGGTGTCCCTCGGTGAAATTCCGGTGCCTCCAGTTAAAATAACAGCCTCCACATCCGGGCTGCTCGTTGCCTCATGAATAAGCTCGCGTATTCCTTCATAATCGTCTTTAACGATTTCATAGCCCGCAATTTGGTGACCCGCTTCTTCCAAAAGGGATTTAATCAATTGTCCTCCGGAATCGGTCTCCGGAGTGCGTGTATCCGACACGGTAACAATCATACAGGAAACGGTCTCCGGTGCTTCGCTGCGGTGCTGGTCTACTGATTTCATATCTCTATTCTCTCCTCTCCCTTTTAGAGTATCTTTATAGGATAATCCTTTGAGGACTGACATGCAAATCACTTATATAACTTGAGTTATTTATTTATCATGATGCTCAGTTGCGATGCAGCCAGGGGTGTAGTACACTTTGCTAAAAACAGATTTCATAGCGCAAAGAATGAAGAGGAGAACGATTATGTCGAAGCAAACAACAACACCCATTTACATACTTTCCGGTTTCCTGGGAAGCGGAAAGACAACCTTACTGCAGCAATTAGTGTCTTACTGGCAGGAGCAGGGGATGCTTCCGGCAGTCATCATGAATGAAGTCGGCGATGTTAATTTGGACGGTCTGCTTGTTCAAGAGCAGGTGCCTATGACGGAAATGCTTAGCGGCTGCATCTGCTGCTCGATTCGCGGGGATCTCAGTATGGAGATTGCCGGATTAATTCAAAGAGAAGCACCCGATGTCATTGTCGTTGAAGCAACGGGAATTGCGAATCCCATGGAGATTTTAGATGGAGTTACCGAAGCTGCCCTTTATCTGAAAATTGATCTTAAGGGAGTTATAACGGTTGTGGATGCTGCCCACTTACTCGATTTATACCGGAATCAGAAAGGGAAGACATTCCGTTTGATGCAGGAACAAATACGCTCGGCTTCCTGCTTGATTCTAAACAAGACGGACCGGGTTAGTGCAGAAGAACAAGAGCTCTTATCTTCTGTTATTTCCCGCTGGAACGAATTTGCTCCTGTTCTTCCTTCAGTCCGTTGTGAGGTGGATATCACCAAAGTTCTTGAATCGTTAGGAAATAAACCCTTAGACTTTACGGCCCTGCAGACAGAAGGTCACGATCAGGTGGCCGGAAGCGAACAGACGACTGTTGAACATGATCATAGCTCGCCTCATCAGCATACTCATCATGATCATGTCATGGTTTATACGCATTATTTAAATGGCCCAGTAGACAGCGGGGAATTTGAGAGCTTTATTGCCAATCTTCCCCGTGAGGTTTACCGTGCGAAGGGTGTTTTGACCTTTAGCGATACAGCAAGCCGCTTTCTGTTTCAATATGCGTTCCGTGAGCCGGATTTCCTGCGGATCAGACCCCAAGGAGAAGTGCCGGATGTGGTCGTTTTTATCGGAGAGCATTTCTCCAAGTCGGCGATTGAAGAGGGCATGAGGGCGATGGAGCTGCGCTGAACAACGGGGCGTATTACTGATTTTTCCTGGTTTCCCTTCCACAGTTTATGGTTAATAGAAATACAGAGCCACAAATAAACTGGAGGTTGGAAATGATGATGAATCAGGATTTGCAATATAAAGATTGTATCGAGGCTTGCCTGCAATGCATGAATGCTTGTAATGTCTGCTATGTTTCTAGCCTGAAGGAATATGACTTGGCTATGCTGCGTGAATGCATTCGTCTCGATCGGGAATGTGCGGATATTTGTGATTTTGCTGCACAATCGATGATCCGTCAGAGTCCTTTTGTCCATGAAATTTGCGAATTATGTGTGAAAGCATGTGAAGCATGTGCCGAGGAATGCGGTAAACATGAACATGAGCACTGCAAGGAATGTGCGGAAGCATGTCGCAGATGCGCTGATGCATGCCGTCAAATGTTAGCAACGGCTTAAGCTGCTCCATATCATAAATTACATAAAGCCTGAAGTTTTCTTGAGCGCTCTCAAGGGACTTCAGGCTTTTTTCATGCTTGGTGATACTTGTGTTATGGGTTTGAGTTTCTTTGGAATGGGGTACTATATGGTTGGTTGTTTACATGAAGCTTCAGACATAAATGGAAGGAGAGACTTTCGTGAACGCAAAAGAGCATAAGGAATCCGAATCATTCGTACCGTACATACCAGCATCCAAGTCGCTGCCAGAATTAACACTGCTTTCTATTATTTTGGGGATTATTCTCGCGGTGGTGTTTGCGGCAGCCAACGCGTATCTCGGACTTAAAATCGGTTTGACTGTCAGTGCCTCCATTCCTGCGGCGGTTATTTCCCTGGGTGTGCTGCGAGGAATATTCAAGCGTAAATCCATCTTGGAAAACAATATTGTCCAGACGATGACTACCGCGGGTGAGGCGGTAGCGGCAGGGGCAATTTTTACAATTCCGGCGCTGTATATGTGGAACCAGGTTCCGCATATGAGCACAGTCAGCTTTATAGTTCTGGTGGGCGGGTTTCTGGGAGTGGCCATGATGATCCCGCTCCGCCGACTTTTGATCGTTAATGAACATGAAACGCTGCCATACCCGGAAGGAACAGCGTGCGCAGAAGTGCTGATATCCGGTGAAACTGGAGGGGAAAGCGCCAAGATGGTCGTGTTCGGCTTTCTGGCCGGCGGCTTGGTTAAGGCCCTTGGAGACGGATTCAAATTTTTCAAGACAGAAATTGAAACCGGTATCTACAAGTTTAAAAATTCATTGATTGGTATGGATACTTATCCGGCACTGCTTGGTGTGGGCTATATTATCGGGCCGCGAATTTCAGGACAAATGCTGGCCGGCGGTATTTTGGCTTGGCTGGTCCTGATACCGATGATCGGCTTCTTCGGAGCAGGTGATGCTTCCGTGCTTCCGCCTGGAGACAAGCCTATTCCGGGACTTGACCCATGGGGGATATGGGAAGGCTATATTCGTTATATTGGTGCCGGAGCAGTCGCTGCCGGTGGCCTTATTACGCTGGTCAAATCACTACCTATGCTATTCAGCTCGCTGGCTGCTACTCTCTCAGGCTTGAGAAGAAAAGATCATGAAAAGATTACCCTCGATCGTACCCATTTTGATATTCCTGGTTTTTGGGTGACCATTATGATCGCTTTGCTTGTCATCGTCATTGCTTTTGCCCCATTAACGGATGTGGGTATTGTAGGCGCCATCGCGATTGCCATATTCGGCTTCTTGTTTGTTACGGTTGCTTCACGGATTGTCGGGTTGGTTGGAAGCTCATCATCACCGGTATCCGGAATGACAATCGCTACGCTGCTGATTGTGACGATAATATTCAAATTGACCGGCATGACAGGTATGACCGGCATGATCGCGGCATTAACCGTTGGCGCTATCGTATGTGTGGCGCTTGCCGTAGCGGGAGATATTTCGCAGGATTTGAAGACTGGATATTTGGTCGGCGGAACACCATGGAAGCAGCAGGTAGCCATGATGATCGGTGTTTTGGTTAGCGGTCTAGTCATCGGATTTATTCTATCTGTTCTGAATGAGAGCTATGGACTGGGTTCTGAAGATCTGCCGGCTCCGAAAGCAGTACTCATGCGGTTGATCGTTGAAGGGATTATGTCCGGCAATCTGCCGTGGGATCTGATTTTTATCGGAGTGGCTTCGGCTGTAGTCTTTGAATTTTTGGGCTTGAATTCACTGACGGTAGCCGTAGGCATTTATCTGCCGATTCATGTCAGTACACCTATTATGGTAGGCGGGATTGTGCGCTGGTTTGTTGAATGGTGTTCACGCAAAAATGAAGCCCTGCTCAAAAGACGGGTGGAAACAGGTACTTTGCTTGCATCCGGACTTATTGCAGGCGAGTCGCTGATTGGCGTCATTATCGCGATTCTCATATGGCTGAATGTTCCGATCCCAGGCAAAGTACTGATTGAGAACAATTGGCTGCCTTTTATTATTTTCATGCTTGTCGTTATCATGCTTACCTGGATGTCGATGGGGCGGAAGAACAAGTCCGTGATTACCAAGCGGGAGGTGTAGTTTAGATGATCGGATTTAAACCCAAGAAAAATCGTCCTCAGCCAGGATCTCAAAATTTGCTTGATATGATTCCTGTCTTAACCAACCGTATTTCGGTCATGCAAAAAGCTGAAGAGGGTGTAACATTGGTCCTTCCAAGAAGGAGCTGGCTGGAACGGCAATCCGTCAAATGGCTAAAACAGCCTGAAGCCGTGCAGATTCATCTGGATGATTTGGGCAGTGCAGTGGTTGCCCGCTGTATCGGCAATCAAACGGTAGGCGAAATTGCGGATGAGATTCATGAGCATTTTGGTAAAGCAGCAGAGCCTTTGCTTCCACGCTTAGCCAAATTCATGGAGGTACTTGAAGCAAACGGGCTGCTGACATGGCAGTCTTCAACAGAAATGAATCATGATAAATTAACGGCAAGATAATGAAGCAGCCCTTGCATTCCCGTTCACATGATGTGTATAATATTGAAAATTGAACGTCTAGGATCGGGAGAGTAAGGAAGGCAGAACATGGATAGCGAGCCGGAAAGAGTGAAAGCCGGTACATGGTTCCTTCGTGAAGCGCACCCGTGAGATGGCTGGTCCAAAGCTTTTTTTCAGAAAGCAAGTAGATCAGTCCGGTTGACCCCGTTAAAAGTTCTTAAGAGAAACGACAAGAACGGCTTTATGCCTCTTTCGTTTACTTAGAGTGGTACCGCGGGAATTTAAGCTCTCGTCTCTATTATGGAGATGAGGGCTTTTTTGCTTTTTGAAAATGAAAGAGAGGTATTGATCATGATGTTATACCAATGGGCAGCGGATGCTCTTAAGGCATATGTTCCGCTAGAAGAAAAACAAATCATGGAACTGCTTGAGGTTCCACCTTCGGCTAATATGGGAGATATTGCTTTCCCTTGTTTTATATTGGCTAAACAGTTCAGGAAAGCTCCTCAGGCCGTTGCGGAGACGATTGTTGAAGCCTTCACAGATCCGTTAATTCTTGCGGAAGCGGCTGGACCTTATGTCAACTTGAAATTCAACCGGGGGCATTATGGCAGTCTAATCATGAGAGAACTGGAGAAGGGCAAGGCTGCGGAAACAGGAAAAGGGATCAAGGTTGTCATTGATATGTCTTCTCCCAACATTGCGAAGCCTTTTGGCATCGGTCATTTGCGTTCTACCATGATAGGGGCAGCGCTCTACAATATGTATAAACTGGCTGGCTATGATGTTGTCAGCGTTAACCATCTTGGCGATTGGGGAACCCAATTTGGCAAGCAGATTGCCGCTTATAAAAGATGGGGGGATGACAAAGCGCTGTCAGAAGATCCGATTGGGGAATCTCTTAAGCTGTATGTGCGTTTTCATGAAGAAGCAGCACAGGATGACACACTTGAGCCGGAGGCAAGGGACTGGTTCCGCAAGCTGGAAGCAGGTGATGAAGAAGCTCGCAGACTGTGGACTTATTTTGTGGAAGTCAGCATGAAGGAGTTCAACCGGATGTATATGCGGCTGAATGTCCGCTTCGACCATACGCTCGGTGAGAGCTTTTATAATGATAAAATGCAGACGGTTGTAGATACCTTGAAGAAAAAGGGGCTGCTTGAGGAAAGTGACGGAGCGCTAGTGGTTCGTCTGGATGATGAAGGCATGCCGCCTTGTCTTATTATTAAGACGGATGGAACGACCATTTATCCTACGCGGGACTTGGCTACTGCGATCTACAGACATGATGTGATGAAGGCTGAACGTCTTCTGTATGTCGTAGGAAGTGAACAAAGGCTTCATTTTGAACAGGTATTTTCCATACTTCGCCACATGGGTATGGATTGGGCTGGCAGCTGTGCACATGTACCCTTTGGCTTAATGAAATTTGAAGGCAAAAAAATGTCTACGCGCCGCGGCAAAATTGTCGTGCTTGAGCAGGTGCTGGACGAGGCAGTAGCTCGGGCCATGAGTATTATTGATGAAAAGAACCCAGAGCTTGAAAATAAAGAGAAGGTAGCGGAAGCGATAGGAATGGGTGCTATTATTTTCGGTGACCTGAAGAATAACCGTGTGAATGAAGTGGATTTCTCGTTGGAAGACGCCCTGAATTTTGACGGGGAAACAGGCCCGTATGTGCAGTACACCTATGCCAGAACACAAAGTGTGCTCGCCAAGGGTTCGGCTCTAGAACAAGCGGCGGTAGTGGATAATGCAGTGGAGTTATCCATTAGCGTTGACGTACTCGGGGACTCAGGCTGGGAGCTTTTGAAGCTGCTGACGAAATTTCCTGAGCAATTGCAGCGTGGTATCCGGAATAATGAGCCTTCCGTTCTCGCACGTTATGCTCTGGATGTGGCGCAGTCCTTCAATCAATTCTATAATAAGGAAAGAATTGTCACAGATGAGGTGTCTACCCGTTCTGCAAGATTACAGTTGACACGTCTGGCGGGACTTTCTTTAACACGGACTTTGCAGCTGCTTGGACTTCAGACACCTGACCGTATGTAAATTTGGGTTTAATCCGGAGAGGAGCATTCAGGCTTGGCGATTGCAGGCACGGAAAATGGAGTAACCGCGGAACTTGTGATTATGCAGGATGCCGTTAAAGTATATGGCAGGCGTAAGGTTCTTCAGGATATTTCGCTTAACGTACGGAAAGGAGAATGTACTGCCTTAGTGGGCAAGAACGGCTCTGGCAAAAGCACGCTTCTGCGGATGCTGGCTGGCCTTACCCGCCCTACAAGCGGTACACGATGGGTAAGCGGCGGAAGACTGGTTACAGGCTATGTTCCGGAAAGATTCCCGCCGCTTACCTTTACTCCCTGGGAGTTTTTGCTTAGTAGTGCAGAAGTTCGCGGGATGAAAAAGGAATCGGCAGAGAATGAGATAAGAGGCTTTTTGAGTCAGCTTGGTATGGAAAGCTTTGCGCATGTCCGAATGAGCCAGTTCTCTAAAGGCATGCTGCAAAAGATCAATTTAATCCAGGCGATGATGGGTAGTCCTGATTTGCTTGTGCTGGATGAGCCTTTGTCGGGGCTGGATATTAAGGCACAGGAAAACCTGGAATATATTCTGGTTGGTTTGAAACGCAGCGGTACAGCGATTGTCATGTCGGTTCATGAGCCCAAGCTGATTGAGCAGATTGCTGACCGTGTGCTGCTGATGAAGAATGGACAGATTATAAAAGAAACATCCGGAAAGCATCTTGAAGCGGGAACTACCACCCAAATTGTCTTGCGGGGACTCAATTCAAGTGCGGTAAAGCGAATATCCGAGCATCCGGGAATAGTCGGTTTGGCAGTCAGATCAGATCACTGTGAGCTTGAGGTACGGTCCGAAGCAGCTGATGTGTTATTACGCCAAATTCTAGATAGCGGCGGTTCAATCGTGTCGGTGATTCCAAACATGGGAATGAACATTCCATTAGGGGAATGGCTGCAGCCTGCTGCCTCTGAGAAAGGGGATCAGGTTTAGTGATAGCATTGGCCCGCTTTTTACTGAAAAGCTATACCCGCAAGCATGCTTATTTTGCTCCACTCGCGGCAACCTTGATCGCTATGTTTTTGCTTTATTCATACAAACCGAATCCCGTAATGGACAGCTACGCGGTCACTTCTGTATTCTTGTTTATCGGTGCGGCATGGATGGGCTTAACCTTCCTGAATCACGTCAGTCCGCAGCAGGAGCAATTGCACATCATACATATCGGCAGCCTTAAAAAGTACCTGTTCAGCCAGATCTTGGCGCTCATCATCCCTGTGATTTTATTTACGGTTATATTTATAGTCTTTCCGATTTTGACGCATATGTTTAATAGACCCGTCTATCTTAGCGAGCTTCTAATGGCCATATGCGGACATGTGATTTTGGGCATACTGGGTTTCATGCTATCTCTCTTTTTCCAAACCGCATGGATGCCTAATGGTACAAGAGCAATTGCGATGATGCTGATTGTGGTCATCGTATCGCTTGGAGCCAAATCCATTATCTCTCGGTTCCCTTTCCCGGTTTCCTGGATACGCTGGATCCTGCCTCCGGTATCACCCATCATGGACGGTTTGATAAACAGCACAGTTTTTACTCCTGGACAAGTTTGGGGAGCCCTTGGATATGGACTGGTCTATATTCTATTGCTGTGCCTTATTTACATGTTTATTTCAGTTCGAAGAGATGCCCGAACCTAGGTTCATCGAGTCTGCAATTGATGTGAATCAGTACCTGATATAACTTTACTGGTTGATGATTGGGTGTACATCCTTTAACATGGAACTATACGATCTCATCACGGATATGGGTAGGAGGGTATGATGAAACAGACACGGCTCTTGGATAGCGAACATTCCAAAGAATTATTTGCTTATTTCGGACTCGCTGTATACTATTCTCAGGCGCTCGAGCAGCAGCTTGTCAACTTGTTAATGCTGATGAAGATCTCGCAGGGAAAGGTCCCGACAGAGGAAGATCTTGCCGATCTGTATCATCAGAAGCTGAGCAACTCGCTTGGCCAGCTGGTGAATGAAATCCAGCATCATTTCCCTTTCTCAGAGGAAGAAACAATACTACTGAAAGAGGTTTGGAAACAGAGGAATTACATCGTTCACGATTATTTTAAGGAGCGAATCCAGGAAACATTTAGTCCTGCTGGCCGGTCAAGAATGATCCGGGAGCTCACCAGCTTCAAACAGCAGGCACAGGATCTGGAACGCAAGCTGCAGAAATATACGAATGATTTGTACGGGAAGCTCGGACTGGATCTGGAAACGGAAAAGGCTGGCACGCATACGAATGCTTAGCTGGAGAATGAGCAGTAGCTCTTTTTCCAATAATATGAAACATTTACAAGATCGTCCCCGTCTGAGAAAGTGGAGGTGATCGTTTATGCGAAACATGAAAATAACGGCCGTGGCATTGTTGGCAGCCTGCTCACTTGCAGCTGCGACATCGGCTTATGCTTTTTCGGATATTAAGGATACCCGTGAGGAAAAAATAGCAGCAGAGCTGCAAAGCAAAGGCATTATACAGGGCGTGTCCGCGGATCGATTTGCCCCATCGGACAAATTGACGGCCGCGCAGGGCATTCAGATCCTTGTGAAAGCAATGGATTTGAAGGCTGTGAACGGAAAAACCGGAGCCGATAATATACCGCCCGATGCTTGGTACGCCAAAGCCGCAGGCATCGCGCAGGATAATGGGCTGCCTGTTCGTTCTATCAAGGATTGGAATGCCAAGCTAACGAAAGAGCAATATGCTCTTTTGCTGTATACAGCTGTAACGGTGACAGCAGGAACGTATCCATCCGTACAAATGTTGATGCCGGTGGCGGATGACGACCAAATACAGCCCGAAGCGAAAACGGCGGTGCAATATATACTGCTGTCAGGTATTGCCGGGCTGGACGGGCAGCATCGTTTTCATCCCCAACAAAGCATTACTCGTATGGAGGCAGCTGAAATGACGTATAATGCACTTCAGTACATCCAAAAGCATAACGATCAGCAGGAGCCGGGTGAATCGGAAGATGAGGTTTCCGTCCAAACAGAAAAGATCGATGATCAAGTCAATAAAATCGTAATCTCAAAGCCCGGGATGCCAAATCCAGGTTATAGTATCTCTATTGACCGAATTGACTTTCTTACAGGGCAAAAGGCTGTAGCATACTATCATTTCACGACACCGGAGCCTGGAAAGATGTATCCGCAGGTCATCTCTACCGCAAAAGCATCATTTTATCTCGATAGCAAATATAAGGTAAGTGTAAAAAGAACCCCCGGCGAAGATGGACCTCCGATATCAATCCCCGGGATAAACGAAACTTTACTCAAGTAGCATATCAAAAAGAGCCCTTTCTCCGGTTTCAGGGGAAGGGGCTTTTTGATATTTTTTGTTCAGCATCTGTTAAAAGTATCAGATTTCGTTGACGAGGCAAATAGTATTCCCTTATTGCAAACGATTACAATAATAGCTAAGGGGGGAAGCATATGGCGCAGCTCGCAACGATAACAAAAGTGGAGAACGTGAAGAAAAAGCGGGGAGTCGCATACCGGATGGCCAAGCAGTGGGATATCCAGCTGATGGTTTTACCGGCACTGTTATTGATTTTTGTTTTTGCTTACATACCAATGTATGGTGTCTTAATGGCTTTTCAGGATTACAGCATTTTTAACGGGTTTTGGGCGAGCCCTTGGGTAGGTTTCAAGCATTTCAGCATGTTTTTCCACTCACCTGAATTTTGGCCCATTATCCGTAACACGATCATCATCAGTTTGCTGAAGTTTTGTATCGGATTTCCGGCACCCATTGTTCTGGCACTGATACTGAATGAAGTGAGACATATGGTGTTTAAACGGATTATCCAGACGGTCAGCTATCTTCCACATTTTCTGTCCTGGGTTATTGTCGCCGGTTTTACCATGTCAATTCTGTCGACAGATAACGGAAGCTTGAACATTTTGCTGCAAAAACTGCATTTGATTAAGGAGCCGATCGGTTTCCTCGGCCAAGCTGAATATTTCTGGGGCATTATTGTCTCTACAAGCGTGTGGAAAGAAATTGGCTTCGGTTCCATTGTGTATCTGGCTGCCATCGCAGGCGTCAATCCAAGTCTGTATGAAGCGGCAGCGATGGACGGAGCGGGACGAATCAAACAAATATTTATGATTACGATTCCTTCCATCTTACCTGTGGTTGCGATCTTCATGATTCTGGCTATCGGCAATCTCCTGAGTGCGGGCTTTGAAGACATTCTCCTGCTGGGTTCGAATCCGGTACTGAGGGATGTGGCTAATGTAATCGATACCTATGTTTACAGGGTGGGTATTACGAACCAGCGGTTCTCTTACGCGACAGCGGTCGGATTATTCAAGGCCGTAATCAGTGTCGGACTGCTGACATTCGCCAATATGTTTGCGCGCAGATCAGGTAACAGTCTGTGGTAGAATCCATGATTTTGACGACATGGGAGATGACAGGGAGGCTGCAATAGGATGCATAGTAAAAGCTTTGGCGATCAAGTATTCAGCATTTTTGTATATGTCTTTCTGATATTGCTTGGCTTCAGCACTTTTTATCCATTCTGGAACGGACTTGTCGTTTCACTGAATGAAGGAATGGACACGGCTCTTGGTGGAATTACCTTCTGGCCGCGGAAATGGTCTCTGGAGAATTATTATGTTGTTTTCCGGGATACCCGAATTCTGAACGCCTTTTCCATCAGTGTGATGAGGACCGTGGTAGGAACGATACTTTCGGTTCTATGCACAGCGATTTTCGCTTATGGGATGACGAAAAAAGAGCTGATCGGCCGCAAATATTACATGTTGATGTGTATTGTTACCATGTACTTTGGCGGGGGGTTGATCCCTACATTCCTGGTCGTGCGCGGTCTGGGACTCATGAACTCCTTCTGGGTATTCATTATTCCGGGTTTGATCAGCGTGTGGAACATGATCATATTCAGAACCTTCTTTCTCGGGCTGCCGGACGGACTGGAGGAATCAGCCAAAATCGACGGCTGTGGCAACTGGTCCACCTTTTTTCGGATCATTATGCCGCTATCCGGTCCGGTTATTGCAACGCTGGGTTTATTTACGGCTGTTGCACATTGGAATGAGTGGTTCCTCCCTAGTATCTACATCACCAATGAAAAACTGCTGCCTATTCAGTCCATGCTGCAGCAGATCCTGAGCACGAACATTATGACCGAGCAGATGTCCAAGCTGGATTCGGCTGCGCAAAGCCGGATGTCGGCTATGAAGAGCGTTACTACCAAGTCATTGTCGATGGCTACCATGATGGTTGCGACACTGCCTATTATTGCGGTCTATCCCTTTGTACAGAAGTATTTTGTCAAAGGTGTGCTGGTAGGATCACTCAAAGAGTAGCGTTTAGAGCTTTTGCTTTAAACATCAGGGTTGTGCATATTCGCTAATCGAAATCTTACATAATCCTGATATAAATTGAATGATGGGGAAAAGGGGTTATCTTGTATGAAAAGTTGGAGAAGATCGCTGATTGTATCACTTGTGTTTTTGTGTGCAACAGCAACTGTCCTTTCAGGCTGCGGAAGCAAAAGCGACAATAACAGCAAGACAGCCGAGGGTTCGAACAACAACACTACGAAAGTAGAAGAAGCAAAGGAAAATAAGGAAGGCACAGGCTCTGAGAAATTTGAGCTTGGGAGCTCACCGCTCGATTTTACCTTCTACGGCCACTATGACTGGTATACCATGCCTGCCTGGGGTGCGGATGAAGCAAGTAAATGGATTCAAGACCAAAAGAAAGTGAATATTACAGCTGTTAATTCCGGCGGCAACGCTGCGCAAAAACTGAACACGATGATTGCTTCCAAGGAGCTTCCGGATGTAATCTGGACAGACCGAGGCACAGATGTTGAGCGTCTGCGTGCAGCAGGTATGCTGGTTTCGTATGACGAGTATCTCGACAAGTATCCGAATCTTAAAAAATGGGCGGGAGATTCAACATTAAATATGCTCCGCTCGAGCGATGGCAAGCTGTATCAGTTCCCGAACTGGTATACCTCGCAGCCGGCAGGGAATGCAGGCTATTTGATGAACAGCAAAATGTATAAGGAGCTTGGTTCACCGAAGCTTGAAACGACCGATGATTTATACAATTATTTGAAAGCAGTTAAGGCTAAGTATCCGAATGTTGTGCCATTTGAACCGGATCTGGCGAAGGATGGCCAGGGTCTGGATATTCTGTACAGTGCTTTCGGTGAAGATCATTCTCCGGTATACCTGAGAGAAAGAGCCGTACCAACCGGCGACAAGCTGACTTCGATTTTCCAGGATTCGGTCTATCGTGAATCTATGCAGTTCGCTTCGAAGTTGTTCCGTGAGAAGCTTATGGCACAGGATGCGCTGACGCAAACAAAAGATCAGGTGCTTGAGAAGGCATATACAGGACGTTTCGCCATCGCTGCTGGCGCGAGTCCAACAGAATACGGGAGTAAAGGCGATGTGGAACTGAAGAAAAAGGATCCAACCGCCGGCTACGAGATGATTTGGCCGTTTCATAAGGAAGGCCTCGACAAGAACAAAATTTGGACAGGAAGCTACAACCAGCTGGGATGGAACGTGGCTCTGATTACGAAATCGGCCAAGGATCCTGAAAAAATCTTCGCTTTTCTTGATTGGCTGACAGGCGAAGAAGGAAGCCGCGTCATTATGTGGGGGCCTGAAGGCATTCTGTGGAATGGTACCGATGAAGAAGGATATCCGAAATTTACCGATACGTACATCAACGATGTGGAAAGACGCAGCAAAATCATGGACGCAACGGTCAACCTGCAATGGAATGGTAATACGGTATATATTGATAAATCCAAGATGAAATTCGAAAAAACGCTCCCGGCCGAAAAACAAAACTGGGAGAGCCGTTATCAATCGTCCATTACATGGAAAACGCAGTACAATGCAACACAGTTTGTAAACCTGAATCCAATGCCGGATACCGAAGAAGGCATTATCCAGCAAAGTGTGGATGAGATTTTCTCCGAATCGAGAGCGAAAGCCTTGTATGCGAAGAACGACGAAGAAGTACTGTCCATTCTGGATAAAGCAGAAAAGGACGCAATGGCTGTAGGTTATGACAAACTGCTGGCATTTAAAACAGAAAAATGGCAGGATAACCTGAAAAAAATCGGTGATAAATAACAAAAAAAGGTATAATTAAGACGTATTCAGCATAAGCCGTCCCGGCCTAAGGGGCGGCTCATGCCTTTATGAGGCGGATTCCATGTACTGTGTATGAGACAGTTTAATATTCGGTCAGGAGATGATTTCATGTATAAAACACTGATTGTAGATGATGAAATCCTCGATCTGGAGGGAATGAGGACCTTCATCCCTTGGACGGAACTGGGCCTGGAAGTCGTTGATGCCGTCAATAACGGTTTTGAAGCAATGAACGCTTTGGACAGAGAAGCGATAGATGTGTTAGTAACGGATGTACATATGCCTAGCATGTCAGGGCTTGAGCTTGTGAAGAGGGCAAAGGAGCTGTATGGCGACATTAAAGTTATTTTTGTAAGCGGTTATCAGGATTTTAACTATGTGAAGCAGGCCATTTCGTTGAACGCGTACAGCTATGTCCTGAAGCCTATGGATGATTCGGAATTGATTGATGCTTTAAGGAAAATTGTTTTGGAGCTGGACGGAGAAAGACAACGGGAGAAAACCGAGCAAGCCTACAGAATGATAGCCAAAAATGAGTATCTGCTTCAGCTTCTTGAAGGGGGGGCCACCAACGAAACCTCCAACATTCTTTTGGAGCATTATGGTCTGAAAAATGTAAACTGGCCGGCCCGAGCCGCCACAATAGAAATTGATGATTTGAGCTGGAAGCTGGATCCATTACCGGAACATTTGAAGCAGGAATGGTTTAACAGGTTTTATGAATCGGCTTTGCCGATGTTTGAAGCTGAGGGAATCCATCATGTGTGCAGAACTTCGAAACAGCGGATTTTCCTCCTCATTGAGAGTGGAATGCAGGATTAGGATTTGGAGTCTTTAATCCATCATCTTCATGAGCTCCATCCTTTCTCTGTGACCGTTGGTCTTGGAGGCATTGCTGAGCACTTGGCTGCACTCAGGGAGTCTTACGTGGAGGCTCTGACCGCACTGGATTATAAGCTGATTCTCGGCAAAGGAAAAGTGATTGACCATCATCAGCTTATCTTTGAAGACGTCGAAGAAAGGATGGACACGGATATTCCGCTGGAACCGCTACTGAATGCTGTACTTCATTATGATCTGGTCAGGATCAGTGACGAAGTGGACCGTTTGTTCATGATGGCGGCGGGGATACGCACCAAAGCTCAGATTCAATTCTATGTCATGAATATATGGATGAGGCTGGAAAGCCAGCTCAAATCCATCAGTGAGAATATGTTCCAAGCCTTGCAGCATGACGGATTAAGTAAACCGGATATCATGCTGAAATATGAAACCATAGATGATATCCGATCATGGCTTAGATACCGGCTGTTCAGTGCCGCTGAAATCATCCAGAATAAAAGACAGAAGAAAAGTGCCAAGCTTATTGAGGAAATGATTCGTTATGTGAAGCAGCAGATACATGATAATGTCACACTCAAAGAAGTTGCCGATTATCTATCCTTTTCTCCCAATTATCTGGGTTCCTTATTCAAGGAGGTTACAGGAACCAATTTCAGCGAATATGTTATCACCATGCGAATGGAAAAAGCGGGTGAATTGCTAAAGGATCCGCGAATTAAAATATATGAAGTTGCTGATCAGGTTGGATATCGTTATATGCCATACTTCAGCCGTCAGTTTAATGAGGTATTCGGCATGACACCTGGCGAATTCAGGAGAAAAATGTAGTTATGGACAAGTTCAACCGGATGAATCCCAACAAGCCAATGTTTTTGCCCTTTGGCATGAAGCTGTTTATTTCCTACCTGATTCTCATCATTGTTCCGATCTTCATTTTTGGTTACATGGCCAATGCCATACTGGTTGATCTCTATGGCAAGCAAATGAACACGAATTTGACCGGAACATTGACGCAGATCCGCGACAATATCAACTACAAGCTGGAGGACACCCAGCGTCTTTCGGATATTTTATATTTTGATGAGAGCATGCCACTTGAAATTATGCGATATGAGGAAGGCTGGGTCAGCTACCAGACGACGACGAAGCTGTTGATTCCGAAATTCAGGCAAACGGTAGATTCAACGAACCGGAAAGTATGGATGAGTGTGTATTTGAAAAATGAAACACTGCCGGAAATCTATAACAATGATGACTCGACGTCAGATGCCTTGGCGAAAGGTAAGCACTGGGGGTTGTTCCATTTGCGCCGGATCGTGGACAAATCCTGGTACAAGGCTTTTCCAGAAGAGAACTACGGAAAAACCATGGTATGGCAGCAGGTAGAGGATGACAGCAGGTTTGGAAGAATATCGCTTCTGCGAAGGTTGGTGGATACGAGAAATCCGACGAAGCTTGAAACGATCGGGTTTATGAGAATCAGCGTATATTTATCCGAAATCTTCCAGAGTGTCGATATTGATAAAGTTGGCAGCGGCAGCATGCTGTTGATTATGGATGAAAATAACCGGATCCTCTATGGCTCCGGGGATCATGTGCCGGACATACAATCGGATTACAAGCTGATGGATGTCTCCCGGTATACAGTCCTCAGCGGACAGCTGCCTAAACTGAACTGGAAGCTTACCGCATTAATACCCAATACAATCATTCAGCATGAGACCCGGAAAGTTAATATACTTACACTAGTGATCTGTCTGGCAAGCTTTGTGGTGATTGTTCTGGTAGCTTTGGGTGTATCGCGTTTCTTTTCCAAACGAGTATCCAAAGTGGTCTCTGTGCTTAATTTATTTCAACAGGGAGATTTTCATAAACGGGTGCATTACAAAGGAAACGATGAATTCACGATGATTGCCGCTTCGCTCAACAAGCTTGGTGAACATACCGAACATTTGATTGAAGAAGTATACATGACGAATCTGAAGAAAAAGGAGGCGGAGCTGGAGACGCTTCAGGCTCAGATTAATCCGCATTTTCTGTATAATACCTTGTCTTCGATCAGCCGGCTGGCCAAGTTTGGACAGGTGGACAAGCAGCATCAGATGGTCATGAACCTGGCTAAGTTTTACCGTTTATCGCTAAATGAAGGACATACCATTATTGCTATTCATAAAGAACTGGAACAGACGCAGGCTTATATTGATATTCAGAAGGTGAAATATGGAGATCGCATGGATGTGGAATTCAACATTGATCCAAGCATCGTCAATTTTGTAACCGTAAAGCTGATTCTTCAGCCGTTTCTGGAAAATGCGCTGCAGCATGCCTGGTGTGGGGATCGGATATATATCCGCGTGTGCGGTCGACTAGAAGAAGCTGGGGATTCAATTTTATTCGAGATCATGGATGATGGTAACGGAATGAGCCAAGACATGCTGAAGCAGGTGATTTCCGCTATGAATAATCCCGGTACGACAAAGGGCTCCGGCAGAGGAAGAGGATATGGAATCCGCAATGTGAATGAACGTATTAAGCTCTATTTCGGGAAGGAGTACGGTGTACAGCTGCATAGCAGGCCAGGCATTGGCACTACGGTGTCTATCCGAATTCCACTTCAGCGCGCAAAGCAACAGGCATCTGCAGAGATGAATGTGAAATGGAACGGGTAATGTTGGTGCGAAAAAACAGCACATAGACTTTCAAGTTTTCATTTTTGCGGGTTTTGGTACAGGCAGCTTATGTGGTACGATAATCCCTGAAGATATCGATAGAAGAGAGCAGGTTTATAGTGAATGACAGAAAATAGACAACAGCGTTTCCGTTTCAGCGAAGCACCGATCTGGGATTTGCAGCGGATATATTATGAAGAATTAGGATTAAAGGCTTGGAATAATGATCAGGTTCCGCAATATATTACGAGCAACCCGATGATTGGCACAGCTTATGCGGAAATGATCTTTGGATTTCTGCAAGACCGGGCCGGAAAGGGCCATATTTCTGAACCCGTTACGATCCTGGAGCTGGGGGCAGGTGCGGGACGCTTCGCTTTCCATGTGCTTCATCAATTATGCGAGATGCGGGATTATGCGGGAATACCACTGCCCCCATTTCGATATGTGATGACCGATCTCCCCATAAAAAATGTAACGAGCTGGGAGCAGCATCCCGCTTTACAGAGCTATATCAAGCAGGGTCTGCTGGATTTCGCGCGCTTTGATGCAGTGAATGACACAGAGCTGAATTTGACGGTATCAGGTACAACGATACGGCAGGGAGATTTAAAGCAGCCCTTGCTGATTATCGCCAACTATTTTTTTGACGGTATCCCGCAAGAGCTGATTTATGTCGGTGAAGGTCATATTTTTGATTGCGATGTTATCGTCGAAACACCGGATACATCGGAAAAGCTTACAGTGTCGGAAGCTCTGCAGCAAATGAAGTTAGAATATGAGTACCGCCGTGCGCATGAATACGAAGAAGAATCATACCCGTATCGTGATGTGATTGCACTATATCAGCAAGAGCTGGAGGATTCGCATATTCTGTTCCCGGTGGCAGGACTGACTTGCCTGGAACGTCTGAACCAGCTGTCTGAGGCAGGGTTCATGCTTATTACGGCGGATAAAGGCGATCACCGACTGGATAACTTTAAATTTGCAGAGCCACCTGAGTTAATCATTCATGGAAGCTTTTCATTCACGGCTAATTTTCATGCCATACAGCATGTGCTGGAAGAGAGAGGGGCACATACTCTATTCACAACGCATCATTATAAAAATTTAAATATAGGCTGTTTTTTTATGATGGAAGCACCTATGAGCTACACAAATACCCGGCTGGCATACCGGAGCTTTATCGAGCGTTTCGGGCCGGATGATTTCTTCAGTATGAAAGAATGGGTAGATCTTCATCTGGATACGATGGGAATGCAGCAAATTCTTGCATTTTGGCGGCTGGGCGGATATGACGCGGAGTTCTTTATTCAGACCGCAAAGCAAATTTCAGCTCTACTGCCTGAGGCCAATGACGAAGAAATGCTCGATATTCAGCGGGGAATTCACAATATGTGGTCTGCTTACTACATCATGGAGCAGCGCTATGATCTGGCTCTGGATGCTGGACTTCTGCTTTTTGAAATGGACATGTATGAGGATTCGAAGCATTTTCTGGAGGCATCCCTTGAGGCCGATGAGGATGAACCTGTTCCGACGGTTCTCTACTGCCTGGCCATTTGCAGTTATGAGCTCGATCAGCTCGATTTAGCGATAGCATACACGCGCGAGGCGCTGGTGCTGGAGCCTGATCATGTGGAAGCACTGGATCTGCTGCGTGCTTTGACCGGTGAAAATTAGTATTATAGGTTTCGATTCGTAGAGATGCCGCTTGTAAACGCATCGTTCTATAAATAGAAAAGACCCGTAAGAGAGTCACTTTTGTAAAGTGTCCATCTTACGGGTCTTTTTATATCTAGTTCTCATCTATTATTGATCAGTGGGACTAAGCAAGAGAAGGCGTTGTTGCCTGTGTTTGAGCCTTATCACTTGTCTCCGAGGAACCTGATTGCAGCTGATACATCTGATAATAGCGACCATTATGCTGCATGAGCTCATCATGTGTACCACGCTCGACGATTTCGCCGCGATGCAGAACGAGAATCTGATCAGCACTGCGGATGGTAGATAAGCGGTGTGCAATGATAAACGTCGTCCGGCCTTTTTTCAACACCTCAAGGGCGGATTGAATCAGACTTTCTGTTTCCGTATCGATATTGGCTGTCGCCTCATCAAGGATCAGAATGGCAGGATCGTAAGCCAAGGCACGTGCGAAGGAGATCAACTGCCGCTGTCCTGCAGACAAGGTGCTTCCTTTCTCGACCACAGGCTCGTCGAATCCTTTCGGCAGATGGGCGAGAATCCGCTCTGCACCTACATCGCGAAGTGCTTTTTCAATCTGCTCTCGTGATATTTTCTCGTCGCCGAGACTTACGTTTGAGGCGATGGTGCCCGTGAACAGGTAAGGATCCTGCAGCACGATGCCCATATGATGGCGGATCCATTGCTTCGGAAGATCCGTGACATCCTGGCCGTCGATAGTGATGGTTCCTTTTTGAGGGTCATAGAAGCGGAACAGCAGATTGATGATCGAGCTTTTGCCTGAACCCGTGTGGCCTACAAGTGCGACCGTCTGTCCTTGCTTCGCTTCAAAGTTGATATTTTTCAGCACGTAGTTTTCTTTCTTATAAGCAAAGGATACGTTTTTGAACTCGACATTTCCCTTGTAACGCGGCATCGTGCCATCGGTTACGTCTTCGCCAGGCTCATCCATGAGCGTGAAGACGCGTCCTGCGGATACCATCGAGGAATCCAGTGCCGCCAGCTGATTCACCATACCGGTGATAGGCTGGAACAGACGGCCGAGAACATCCACAAATGCGTACAAGACGCCGAGGGAGACCGCAGTTCCACCTGAAAGCGAACCAAAGCCGAAATAAGCGAGAATGACCGCAAAAGAAAAACTGCGAAGCACATTGACCAGATTATGTGTAGTAAATGCGTTCAGATTCAGCATTTTGTTCTGATGCTTCATATAATCATCATTCAAGGTTTCAAATTCTTCCCGGGTCTGCTTCTGCCGGCGGAAAACGCGGATGATAGACATTCCCTGAATGGACTCATTGATGATTGCATTGATCTCACTAAGACGTGACCGGATGATTGTGTTGTATTTGGTAGCGAACTTCCGGTAGAAGATGATCCAGGCAATCAGCAGCGGGACGATGAACAGGCAGACCAGTCCGAGCCGCAGATCCAGCAGGAAGAGCGCAATATAAACGCCTGTTATATAAATGACTCCGGAACTGAAATTGGCCAGAACAGCTACGAAGAGATCTTTGACCGCTTCCGTGTCATTGGTAATCCGGGAAACAACCTTACCGGCAGGCAGCGTGTCGAAGAAATAAACCGGCAGTCGCTGCATATGTGCATACACATCATTTCTAAGCTTCTGAATGACCTTGTTGGCCGAAGATTGAAGCCAGTAGGTTTTGCCGAATTCCGTGAAAATGCTGATGATTAAGAAGATGCAATATAACCCGACCAGCTTTATAATCCCTGGGATTTCCGGCTTGTAAAAGGAATACAGATCGGTGGCTGACAGTTTCTGTGCCGGATACTGTGACACTTTGTCACCGTACTTGATCGTCATTTGGCCGTCCGAAAAGGTCCGTTCGCCTTGAGGCTCTGCCACAGCCTGATCGATAAAGTAAAAGCTGCGACCGGATTGTAGGAGCTGAATCTGGGAACCCTTGCTTTCATCAGCATCAAAGCGGTCGCCCCGCTTGTAGTAATGCCCGTTATATTCGGCGGCTTGCTCAGCCGATGTCGATTCAAAATAAGGCCGTTCGATACCGAGCATATGATCATCGATCATGCTCTTGGCAATAAAAGGTCCGGCCAGTTCTGCGCCTACGCCGATGGCGAGGGCGATGAAGGCGGCAATGAAAATGCCTTTGGCGGTAAGAGCGTATTGAAACAGACGCTTTCCCGTCCTGGGATTAGGAGTCATATGATGATTCCTCCTCGCTCGTCAGATTGTTTTCGACCTGCTGGCGTTCAAATTGTTCCCGGTACCATCCACCTCTGGCCAGCAGCTCAGCGTGGGTACCTTCTTCGATAATGCTTCCTTCATCCAGCACCACAATCCAGTCCGCATGTTCAATGGCGGAAAGACGATGGGTCGAGATCAGCGTGGTTTTTCCGGAACGGTGCTCACGGATGTTATCAACAATGCGTGCTTCGGTCCGTGCGTCAACAGCAGAAAGAGCATCGTCCAGGATCAAAATGTCCGGATCGGATATGAATGCCCGTGCGAGCGATACGCGCTGCTTTTGACCACCTGACAGGGACACGCCCTTTTCACCAACGAGAGTATCGAGTCCGTCAGAGAGTGTATGCAGATCCTTATCGAATGCTGCAGTGGAGATGGCCTGCATAATAACTTCATCGCCCGCTTGATGCTTGCCGAACTGGATATTTTCACGGACGGATTTGGAGAACAGGATTTGCTCCTGCGGAACATATCCGACCCAGCTGTGCAGCCGGTCCTTGGCTATCAGTTCAATAGGGGTATTGGAGATGAGAATCTCACCAGTACCCGTTGGATATTCATGAAGCAGCTGCTTTAACAGTGTTGATTTGCCGCTGCCTGTACGTCCAACAACACCCAGCGTTTGCCCGCGGTGCAGGTTCAAGTTTACATGCTTCAGATTATCAACCGTGGAGGTAGGATAACGGAAAGTGACATCTTTTAAAGAAATGGTGTCCGGTGAATCCACGTGAG
Organism: Paenibacillus dokdonensis; assembly: GCF_004916975.1. Classification (GTDB taxonomy): domain Bacteria; phylum Bacillota; class Bacilli; order Paenibacillales; family Paenibacillaceae; genus Paenibacillus_AQ; species Paenibacillus_AQ dokdonensis. The sequence goes on from NZ_STGQ01000001.1 coordinate 1,466,128, forward strand.
ATGGATGCGGTACATCCTCTACATCGGGAACGACGGACAAGGTCTCATCCACACGGTCCAGAGAAGCGCTGCCGCGCTGCATGACGTTAATCAGCTCGCCAATGGCGAACATTGGCCAAATCATCATCCCCAGGTACATATTGAACGATACGAGATCTCCCAAGGTAATCTGGTTTTTGAATACAAGATAGACGCCAAAGGCCAGGCCAATGACATAACTGAGGCCTACACAGAGCCGGATGGTTGGCTCGAACAGTGCATCCATTTTGGCAACCCGCATATTTTTGCGGTATACATCATCTGCGATATCCTGAAAACGGCGCTCATCGGATCTTTCCTGAACATAGGCACGGATGACGCGCACACCTGCTACCGATTCCAGTACCTGGTCATTCATATCACCGAAGGCGTCCTGTGCTTCTGTGTAGCGTTCATGAACCATCTTGCCGTAGATTTTCATGGCCAGTGCGATGAAAGGCAGCGGAAGGATGGCTGCAAGCGTCAGCTTCCAGCTGATGAGAAATCCCATCGCGAACAGGATCACGGTCAGATAGGCTGTTGAATCGGTCATAACAAGCATGCCGAATCCGGCTGTATTGGCTACGGCGCGTAGATCATTGGTCGCCCGGGCCATAAGGTCACCGGTACGGTTCCGTTCAAAAAACGGTGGAGTCATGCGCAGCAGCTGATTCATATAACGGGAGCGCAGGATGCGTTCCACCAGGTTCGCACCGCCAAACAGTTTGTGCATCCATATGTACGTGAAGATGTAAATCAGGATCAAGGTCACGATGATGAGACCAATGTATTTCGTGAGTGAAGCCCAGGTGATGGAGCCGCGGACGATTTCGTCAATCGCGTTTCCAAGCAGCCGGGGTGGGAACAGCTCACCAATTCCGCAGATAATCAGCATGAACAGACCGATTAAATAGCGTTTCTTTTCCTGGCGGAAGAACCAGCCCAGGTTTTTAAGTACGGAAAACAATACTTTCACTTCCTCTCTTGTTGGGTCAATCCCGGTAAATGCTGCGGAGTACAAAGAAATTAAAAAAGGCATATCGCCCGTATTCGGACGATATGCCTTGCAATCCTTAACATATATAATACGCACGGTTGATGATAACAACCCGCGTCTTTAGGAATGGTTAATATTCAATGCTCCAAAGTCTGTTTCCAGGCTTCAAAAGTCAATTCCACCAGCAGGGTTGCACCGATATTCAATTGTCGTTTGGTTAAATTGATCATGAATGAAATTGAACATGTTACTCACCCTTTCTTTGGTAATAATTTGAATTTGGACCTCGTATGCAGAGAATTTTATCACCCTCCTCACAACTATGTCAATTTATATTTTCAGGAGGTGATCGATTAATGTTATGATATATTGTATGTAGATTATTTTTGAACACGCACAACATCGATAGAAGGGAATGAAGCCTGATGAAACTTCGAATCAGTAACGACGCGGCAAAATGGTACATCAAGGAACTGGGGCTGCAGAATGGCAGCGCGCTGCGCTTCTTTCCCCGGTACAGTTCGGGTGGGGGACTCCATCCCGGTTTTTCGCTTGGCATATCGGTAGAAGATCCTGAACGTCCGCTGCTTAAGGAAGAGTTGGAAGGAATTATCTTTTTTATGGAGGAGCAGGACGGTTGGTATTTGAGAGGCTATGACCTGGTAGTTCGTTACCTGGAATCCCAGGACGACATTGAATATATTTATGAGGAAGATCAGGAAAATACGACTTCGAACGCCGGGTAATTAAGAATATGGTTTGTTGAAGGAGGGAGAAGCTTGTCTCATTTGGACCGTGATTTCCGCCAATACATTAAAAAAATGTCCAAAATCACCATACTGGTAGCCATCCTTGTGAAGAATAAAGACAAGGAAGTGCTGCTGCAGCAGAGGGCGGGGGCTGAGGAATGGGGGCTTCCCCTCGGTTCGATGACACCTGGAGAATCGCTGGAAGACGCTGCCCGCAGGGAATTATGGGAGGAGACCGCTCTGACGGCGAAGGATATGACTTTGCTGAAGATGTTTTCAGGCCCTGAATTCAAAAAGGTGAACAGCAGCGGGGATGAAGAATTTTTAGTCATTGCGCTATATGAAGCGAAAGGGCTTCAAAGCGAGCTGGAATTCAAGGCGGAAGTAAACAAGGCGCTACGCTTTTTCACAGAACCATGGTCGATGGTGGATCTGCTCTCCATGACTCTTCTGAGCAGCCTTCGATCAATTACGGATTAAATTCCAAACCGTGTAAGCCGCAAAAAACTCCTTTCCATGAGGAAAGGAGTTTTTGACTGCTTATACGATCCCGTGAACCCGGATTAAATATGATGGGTAAAGTTATCGGCTTCCACAGCAAACTGAAAGTCATCAATATCAAATACCTGTACGGGTACCGAGGCATCAATGATGCGGTGAATGAGCTCCGGCTGATCCGTAAGCAGAGGTACCTGTTCCCGCTGGGAAACGAGCAGCAGCTCGGTTTCGACAGGATCGAAAAATTCACCATATGGAGCGGTATCCATGGCATTGACCACGGAAACGCGTGTGGATTCTCCGATCAGAATATACGGGCTTTTAGCCCATGGCACGTTGAGAGCTTTTTGAATTTTCTTCTTATTTAGCGGCTCATCGAGATAATCAACCAATTCCCTGATTTTCTCTTTTACATGATTGTCATCTTCGTTGTTGCTCATCAATGGCTCATCACTTGCTAAAAATTCATAAAGCTCAAGCAGGCTGGTATACGGTATCATATATTCAACCGGCACGGGAGTCAGCAGCAGTTCTCCGTATATGGCTAGCATGACCGCTTCCGTAACGAATTGTTTTGGCATTTGGGGCCTCCTGAGGTCCCTGCGATAGCGGCAGGGTCTTTGGTTACATGGCTTATGGTTCAATGGAACGATGTTGTAACTTAAAAATATCTAATCATTGTAAGGAGGAAATGTCAACCGGGTGAATCTGCTGTTCACTCGGGTAATATAGATTTACCGCCGAATGGCATGTGTTCGAAGAAGAAAGGGGAAGTGCAAGGCATTGAGTCACTGGAAAGCTTATTATCAATTTGTTAAACCATATACGAAGTGGATTGTCCTGACGCTGATCATTGGGATGGTGAAATTCGGGATTCCGCTCACCCTGCCGATGATCCTGAAATATGTCGTCGATGATCTGCTCATGAACCCCAAATTGACAGTTCAGGAGCAGGCAAGTCAGCTGTTTTTAATTCTTGGAGGGGCATTGTTTCTGTTTGTCATTATCCGTGGACCCGTTGAATACTTAAGACAGTATTTTGCCCAGCTTATCACGAGTCGCATCCTGTTCGATATGAGGAATAAGCTGTATGCACATTTGCAGCGCCTATCATTGCGGTATTATCAGAATACGAAGGTAGGAGAAGCGATATCGCGTTTTGTTAATGACGTGGAGCAGACGAAAAACATCGTGGAAGTCGGTATGATGAATATTTGGCTGGACATGTTTACGCTGCTGTTTGTCCTTGGAGTCATGTTCTATCTCAATCCCGTTCTTACGCTGGTATCCATTGCGATTCTGCCTTTTTACGCCATTGCCGTTAAAATGCTGTACAAAAGGCTCAAGAAGCTGACCAAAGACCGCTCCCAGGCACTGGCCGGGATCCAGGCATATCTTCATGAACGGATTCAGGGGATATCAGTAATTCGCAGTTTTACTCTCGAACGTCATGATCATCAACAGTTTAAAAATATTAACCAGAACTTTCTGAACAAGGCGCTTGCCGCAACCCGCTGGAATGCGCTGACCTTTTCGATTATTAATACACTCACCGATATTGCACCGCTGCTTGTGATCGGGTATGGTGGCTATCGCGTCATCAATCATAGTCTGACACTTGGTACCTTTATCGCATTTTTCGGTTATTTGGACAGGCTGTATGCTCCACTCAAACGGCTGATCAACTCCTCAACCGTGTTAACCCAGGCATCTGCTTCTCTGGAGCGGGTCATGGAGCTAATGAACGAGCCTTATGATTTTGTGGATGCTGCGGATGCCAAAAAGCTGAATACGCCTGCACGCAATATCTCTTTTGACGGAGTATGGTTCAAATATAACAACGATGGGGATTGGGTGCTTAAGGATGTAAATCTAGAGATTAAGCATGGACAGACGGTAGCTTTTGTTGGCATGAGCGGCGGAGGTAAATCCAGTCTGATCTCACTGATTCCGCGGTTTTATGATATCCAGCAGGGAAGTGTACGCATTAACGGCGAGGATGTGCGGAAATTAACGATGGAGAGTGTCCGCGGTTCGGTCGGGATGGTGCTGCAGGATAACTTTCTTTTCAGCGGCTCCGTAAAGGATAATATTTTGATCGGAAATCCAGATGCGGATTCATCCAAGGTAGAGGCGGCCGCGGCTGCAGCCAACGCCCATGAATTCATCATGAATCTGCCTCAAGGTTATGATACAGAGGTTGGGGAAAGAGGCGTCAAGCTCTCGGGAGGACAAAAGCAGCGGATTGCGATCGCACGCGTGTTTTTGAAAAATCCGGATATTCTCGTTCTTGACGAAGCTACATCGGCGCTTGATCTGGAGTCCGAGCATTTGATCCAGCAAGCATTGCAATCTCTGTCCGTCAATCGCACGACATTGATTGTTGCGCACCGATTGTCGACAATTACCCATGCAGACCAAATTATTGTAATGGAACATGGTACGATTACCGAACAGGGTACCCATACGGAGCTGATGGCGATGGAAGGCAGCTATGCAAGACTGTTTAATGTGCAGCATCTCGAAGTGTAACAGACATTTGCCATGGTTTGAGATCTTATAAAACTAAACCAAAAAGAGGTTAGCAGAATGTTCCCTGCTAACCTCTTTTTGTTTGAATGGAAAATCGGAATTTGGCTTGTTAAAAAAAAGAATTGGCAGCAATGATGATAAGCAGAATTCCACTGATCAGTGTACCGAACTGTCCAACTGAGAAAGCACCAATTCGCAAGTGAGCCACCTTTCTGCCAAGCAGAACTCCTAACCACACGGTAATAAAACTAGCGATTGCAGCGGTAATTGCGATGAGAAAAGGCGGTAATCCGAGAAGTCCCGCCCCTAGTCCGCTAGTTAGTGCATTCGCAGAGAGGGCAATTCCGAGAATAACCGTTTCTGCCCAGCCGATGTCTCCGGATTGGTCCCAATCTATACGCTCGGGGTTTTTAAGTATTCCGTTCAATCCTTTCGCCATTGTTGCAGAGTCTTTCTCGGTCTGATCAATATTCTTCGGGTGACGCGGGATCGCGAGCAAAATGATGCGAATCCCGATGACGGTTAACAGGAAAGCTCCAAGCAGCACCGGGAATATCCCCGGCATGACCTTAGAGACCCATTGTCCGAAATAAATTCCGGCTGCACTGAAAAGAAAACAAATGACAGAGATCAGCATGTTAGATAGTAAACGAATCCGAATCCCCCGTATGCCATAAGTAATTCCCACCCCCAAATTATCGATGCTGGATGAAATCGCTAAACCAAGGATCAAAAGCCAAACCATATTCAAAAGCTCCTCTCAAGTAGAAAATTCTGTTTACATGACAGTATATAGGAGTGTTGAGAAAGGAGTGCTTATCCCACATCAAATCGTTGATAAAAAATCAACATGACTCTCAACACCTGATGTAGGGAGATGTTCGCCCAAAATTCCATTACCAGGAAAGGTAAGTAAGGTAAATAGGCGCCTGCCTATGTCTTCTTTTTTGAGTGACTGTTGAGATTTTCTCAATGTTTTTCCGTTTTTTATGAGAGCTTTTTCATAGGCATCGGTTTTGGAAGCTAAACAAGCTGACGCCGATTAGGAATCGACGCCAGCTTGCAGAGGAAGCATGATACGATGATCTTTCTTGTAAAAAACAGGTACAAGCAGTTGATTATACTCTGCCGATGATAAGGGAGAGAATTCCAGCCGCAATCAGTGGACCAACAGGGACACCTTTGAAAAGAGCTACACCAAGAACGGTTCCGACCAGCAAACCGGCTACAATCGTAGGGTTTACGGCCATGAGTGAAGCTCCGCGGCCACCAAGATAGGCGACCAGCATTCCGATCACAATAGCGAGCAGCGATTTCCAATTCAAAAACGATTCACCAATGGTCTGCAGGCTCATTTTTCCACTGGCCAGAGGCGTCATAACCCCAATGGTCAAGATCACAATGCCAAGGGTCAGTCCGTTTTTCTCGAGCCAAGGAAACAGCTGCTGGAGATGAAGCACCCGCAGAAGAAGCAGAACAATCATAGCGATCGTAATCGGTGAATTGCTGCTGATGATGCCCAGAGCTGCCAGAATCAGCAAAATCAATGACGTCATATCCAACCAGCTTCGCCTCCCGCATTCATTACTGACAAAAAATACCCTCTATACAGCAGTATTCTTATTGCAGTCAGAAAATATCCATATGCAGGAGGTTATAACCGTAAGGAATCCTTTTACAGGAAGCAATTCATAATAGATGCTGTTATTTCGTAGCGGTGATATGCTCGGCAATCCGGACACCATGCTCGCGTCCTGTCTCGATAAATACTTCATTGGCATTGCGCCCCGATGCGATAACACCTGCGACATAGAGTCCGGGCACGTTGCTTTCCATCGTTTCTGTATTATAGAGCGGCTTTTCCATGTCGCCGTCAAGTTCAACACCGCAGGAAGACAACAGCTTGCGGTCAGGACGGAAGCCGGTGAGGGCAAGGACGAAATCATTATCCACCTTGCTGATTTCACCGTCTTTGCTTTCAATAGTAACGGAGTCCTGGGAGATCTCCGTAACATGAGACTGAACATGGACGGTTATTTTGCCCTTCTGTACCATGGCTTCGAATACTGGACGTACCCATGGCTTGATATTCTCGGACACCGTTTCGCCGCGATAGATCATATCGATTTTGGCGCCGACGCGAATCAGTTCCATGGCCGCATCAACGGCAGAGTTGCTTCCTCCGATAATGGCAACTTTCATACCGCTGTAAGGATGTGCTTCACGGAAGTAGTGCGTAACTTTGTCCAAATCTTCTCCCGGTATGCCAATATAGTTGGGATGATCAAAATAACCTGTCGAGATGACTACGTTACGGGCTTCATATTGATGATGAGTTCCCGTTCGGTCCACAGTTTCGACAACAAAGGATTGATCTCCTTTACGCTCAAGAGACAGGGCTTCTTCATACTGTGAAATGGCAAGATCGTAATGTTCTGCCACTTTCCTGTAATAGGCTAGCGCCTCATAGCGAAACGGCTTTTCATTTGAACTAGGAAAAGGGATATCTCCGATTTCCAGCATTTCAGCCGTGCTGAAAAACTGCATATGAGTCGGATATAGAAATATGGAATGCACTAGGCAATGCTTTTCAATAATCCGTGTGGACAGCCCTCTGCGTTCGCATTCAATTGCGGCCGATAATCCGCAGGGGCCGGCTCCAATAATAATAACGTCTTGCATGGTTTGTTCCTCCTCTGACTATAAACAATTCACTTACCATCGTATCGTAATTTACTGACAAAAACCAGCAGCTTACCCGGGATTTAAGGATGACAAAAATGTGAATTGACATAAAGTATTTGATAAATATATAATTAGATATACATTAAATTAGATAAACATATAATTAGGTGGCGGATAACTATTTGATGCCCGGGGAGTGAAGAGATGCAGCTTGAAAAAATCGTCAATTACCACAAAGCATTGGCTGATCCGACACGGCTTCGTATTTTGCTGCTGCTGTCAGAAGGGGAGATGAATGGTCAAACCTTGGCAGAAAAATTGAACATTTCACAGCCGACGGTCACTCATCATGCAGCCAAGCTTAGAGAGGAGGCACTTATTACAGAGCGACGTGAAAAGAACACGGTTTATTTTGCCCAAAACCGCTATTTTATCCAGCAGCATGCAGAGGCATCACTTCATTTGATTTTCAAGGAAGGAGGTAAGGAAATGTCCGAACCCGTGAATGAAAATGTGAAAGCAGCGGTGATCCGCAATTTCTTTGCGAAGGACGGCCGTCTGCGCCAAATTCCTGCCCAATATAAGAAAAAGCTGATCGCATTCGAGCATATGATTGAACAACTGGAGCCGGGACGCAAGTATCCAGAGAAAGAAATTAATGAGTTTATCAAGCAGTACCATGATGATTTTGCCACAATCCGAAGAGAGTTTATTATGCATCAGTTTATGTACCGGGAAGACGAAATCTATGAGCTTAATCCGCGTGAGCTGTGGACACATTGGGAGAACGTCAAATAAAAAGGGCTTGACAATGATTTGCTAAACTGGTTATGATGTCAGCATATGACAGGAAGGGAGACGATAAAACATGAAAAACAACACATTATTTGTATCCGTCGTTCGTTATGCATGTATATCGGTCTCCTTTCATCGGCTTAAGAAGGTTCCCATGTTCTAATACAACATGAGGGATACCATTTTTATATGCCGCGGAGACCTTATGTCTCCGCGGCTTTTTTTATTGCGAATGTATGCAATAACCCCGGAGCGATAAGCTTCGGGGTTTTTTCATAAATAACAAACACCATTTTAGGGGGATTTTATTTGAACAAATTGATGCAATACGGTTGGAATATGTATTGGGAAAACCATTGGAACAAAGAGGAACGCAGTCAGCATAAACCAGGACGAATCATTGCGGATCACGGTCAAAAGTACAGGGTATTCACGGAAGAAGGAGAAGCGTGGGGGGAAATGTCCGGCAAAATGCAGCATACGCTTCAGAGTAAAGGTATATATCCTGCCGTTGGCGACTGGGTTCAGCTGCATATGCTTGAAGGCGAGGGCCGAGTCATTATTCACAGTATTATCGACCGAAAAACCAGCATTTCCAGACAGAAGGCTGGTGTCAAATCGGCACAGGAACAATTGATTGCTGCAAATGTCGATGTACTCTTCCTGGTGACTTCACTGAATGATGATTACAATCCGCGGAGGATGGAGCGGTATCTGATCATGGCCTGGAACAGTGGCGTGAATCCGGTCATTCTGCTGAGTAAAGCCGATCTGTGTGATGATGCGGAGATGAAGGCTGCGGAAATGGAACTGATTGCACCTGGGGTGCCGGTACATGTGGTTAGTGCGCTTGAGAATATGGGAAAAGAGGCGGTTACCGGTTATCTGAAGGAGGGGGTGACGGTAGCACTTACGGGCTCATCCGGCTGCGGCAAATCGACGATCGTCAACTGGTTGGCGGAATCCATTGAGCAAAAGACGCAGGGTATCCGCGAGGAGGACAGCCGGGGCCGGCATACGACCACCCATAGGGAGCTGTTTTTGCTGCCACAGGGAGGACTGATGGTGGATACGCCGGGAATGCGGGAGCTGCAGCTCTATGATGATGACGGCGGAGGATGGGAGCAGGTATTTGCTGATATCGAATCGATCGGTGAAGGATGCCGGTTTATGGACTGCCAGCATGAGAATGAAGCGGGATGCGCCGTTCTTGCAGCTGTCCTTGACGGGGAGTTGGATGAAAAAAGATTGCAGAATTACCGTAAGACCCAGCGCGAGCTTCAGTTCCAAATTAAGAAGGAGGCGCGCACCCAAAGGAAAGTCAATCGGAAGGATCAATCTGCGAAGGAGCCGGTACGCCGGAAATCTGCGTTCTGGAACAGCCGTATAAGTGAGGAATGAGAAAGGATCACCGGAGCGGAATTGAAATGGTATATATTGGATGTAAAGGCTTTCTTTTTAAGTTATAATTAGGCTTGCCCTACCAATATATAATATAAAGGAAGCTGCGGGAGGTGGAGAGAGTGGGTTTTTTACACTTATTTTGGGGATTTCTGTTTCTGATTGATATCCGCATTAATGGTTTTGACATACTGCCGGATGTGGTCGGGTATGTGCTCTTCTTTCTCGGTTTCGTAAAACTGGAAAGCAAGTCGCTGCATTTTCTCAAGGCTAAAAATATGTCGGTTGTTATGATCATTCTTTCGGTTATGTCTCTCGTCATATCGTGGGCATCACTCCAGTCATGGTTGTTTTACTTTTTGTTTAATGTCGTGCTCTACATCCTAAAGCTGTACATTGTTTTTCATCTTTGTTATGGCATCAGCGAGCTTGCCGGCCGCAGGGGTTTTCATGAATTTCAGAACAAGGCGATTCAGCGCTGGAGATGGTATATCATCGTCATTACTGCTACATTTCTCATTCTGCTGATTGCGCCGCTCGCGCCGCTTCTTGCCGTCATTCTGGGGATCCTCCTGATCCTGGCATCCCTGATTATTTATATTTTAATGATGCTTTTAACGTTAGAAGCAGAGCAGGTACTGCATAGGTAAACAGCGTGATTAAAAAGCATTTATGCGGGTAAATATGTAAAACAGGAAAATAGGAAAATAGTTCCTGAATGAATCTTAAGGGAGAGGATGGACATGTCCATTGATCGGTTTATTTTAAGAAAACTGGACTCCTGCCCGGAAGAACATACTCGCTCCAGTTTGCTTCAGTTGTTCAAGATCCGTATTCAGAAAGCACAAAACGCGGTGGAATGGTATTCCTTCAAATAATGATACACATGTATCCATCATGGGGAGTCTTACATTAAGGCTCCTTTTTTGTTGCAGACAAAAAAAATCCCTCTTAATAGAGGGACAGTGCCAGTGTGTCATTTTCACTTTTGCTGTGCAAAATGGCTTCAGAGCCTTCGATTTCGATGCTGATTAATGAATTCAGGCATTTTTGTAATGCTCTTTTGCCGTATTGGAACTTATTTTCTAAGGTGCCGCTTAGCAGCTTTAATATTTTTTGGACGGATTGTTTGTTTTCACTGCTGAAGTATACTGGGACCAGCTTGTTTTGGAAACTAATTAACATTCTCATAGAAAAATCACCTCATTCGTGTTATTCCATATTTGTATTCTAAACCCCGATTATTAAAAATACCTTAAAGAAAGCTTATAAAAACTTAAATTGCACACAATTTTCACAGATTCATAGGGATTTTCATGGATATAAAAGATGTGAAATTGTCATATTGATCTTACTTGAAAAAGGATATTTTATCATAAACAGGAATGAAAAATAAATGGAAATGATTCTCTGAACCTATTCTATTTTTGATTTTAATGATTTAATCTAGTTAATTTGTCACAAATTGACATGTTTACGCACGAGTGATACATTATCATAGAAGTTATTGTATCTTATGAATCATAGATTTACAGAGAATGAGAGGTGTAAAATATTGATTCTGACCGTCATCAAAAGCCGCCAGCAAAGAGATTGGTTTGATATAGATGTACCGGACGACTATCCCGTCATTCAATTGAAGGAAATGCTGGGAATGAGGGTGCACGGGGAAGCGCCTCAAGCCGGCCAACAATATATATTGGAAGGAAAATTTCCGGACGGGCTCTGGTTTACGATTCGTGATTCTCAGGATATCGCCGAAGCAGGCCTTCGGGAAGGCAGCCTGGTAAGGCTTCAGCGCGCTTTCTCCACAACGGATGAAGAGGCTCCAGTATATGGGAAGAGGAGCCTGTTTCAACATGAGGTCTATTGGGGTAATGGGGGATTAAGAGAGCAACTTTGGAGAAAAAAACACGTACAAAATACATAGAACGTTTTGGAAGCTAAAGGAGGAGCTGACGCATCGTGAATGTGTTGTATCAACGCTCGCCAAGAATCAAGCCAACGCTGAAAGAAGAGAATATCGAAATATTGAGACCGCAGAATGAGCCAAACAAGCCTTCTTTCTCTCTCATTTCCATTCTACTTCCGGCGGTAATGACGATATTCAGCATTGGATTTTATATATATATGAATCTGACCGGAAAGATGGGCAATTCGAGCTTTATTATGTTTCAGATGGTTTCTGTCATGATGATGCTGACATCTTACACGATTCCTTTCTTCGTCTATCTAGGCAACAAGAAGAAATATAAGGAACAGCTGAAAGAGCGTATCCGCTTATATCATGTGGAGCTGGACAAACACAGAGAAGAATTAACCATAGGGCATAAGGAACAAGTGAATGTGCTTTTAGAAGTTCACGGTGATCCTGATGTCTGTTTTCATGTTGTCAAAAACCGGAGCAGCGTGCTGTGGGAACGTTCTTTTGAGGATGATGATTTTCTGCATACGCGTATTGGAACCGGAAATCTTCCCTTTTATATGAAGGTAAAGGTTCCTCGTCCGGATGGTTATGTAAAAGATCCGCTGATTGAAGCGGCGCAGGAGCTTGCGAATGAATTTGAAACGGTTCCGGATGCTCCGGTAGCGCTGCCGCTGTTTCAGGCGAAAGTCATTGGTCTCGTGGGTGACCGGGAGACGGTCATGAATTCACTGCGGGTCATCATTGCCCAGATGGCTGTCCGACATTCACCGGACGAGGTGAAGCTCGCCGCCTTTTACGAGGAAAAGGATGCAGAGGACTGGGACTGGATGAGATGGCTCCCGCATACATGGGATGAGAACCGGAGCCAGCGCTATATGTCTGACCGGCGCAGCAGTACCCACCAGCTTGCGGATGAACTGTTCCAGCGCCTGATGCGCCGTAAAACATCACGTAATGAGAAAAAGAAGAAAACCGTTGAATTGCCGGTACAGCTTGTCCTACTGTCGAGCAGCCAATTGATCGAAGAGGAGCCGCTGCTTCCGCTTTTGCTGGAAGAACCCGGAGAGGTTGACACCTGCACCATCATTTTGTCGGACCGCAAGGAAGCACTGCCTATGCAATGCCATCTGATCGTGGATGTTAGCAGGGAGCAGGGGCATTACTCTTTAAAGCGCGAGGACGGGGCATTTGATCAGATGGGTTTTGTTCCGGATATCCTTACGCTCGAAAGGGCAGAGGCTTTATCGCGTTACATGGCCCCGGTCCGGTTGAAACGTTCCTTGGCATCGGATATACCGGATGTTCTGTCTCTGTTTGAAATGATGAATATGAAAACCGTATCGGATCTGGATGTGCAGCAGCGCTGGAAAAATAATCGTTATCCAGACAGCCTCCCGGTCCCGATTGGCGTCCGTGCAGGCGGTAAAAAGATCAATTTGAATATTCATGATAAAATAGAAAGACAGGGGCATGGTCCGCATGGTCTGATCGCGGGGACAACCGGGTCAGGTAAAAGTGAGGTTATTCAGTCCATTGTGGCCTCCTTAGCCGCGGAGTTTCATCCCCATGACCTGTCTTTCATGCTCATTGATTATAAGGGCGGAGGTATGTCCAATACGTTCATCGATCTGCCGCATGTTGTAGGAACGATTACCAATTTAAGCAGCAGTTTGATGGAAAGAGCCCAAATATCTCTTAAGGCGGAGCTAGTCCGTCGCCAAAAAATATTAAATGATGCCGGAAATTTGCAGCATATCGACGAATACTACAAGCAGTTAAGACGTGGAGGGGGAGAACCTCTTCCGCATCTGGTCATTATAATTGATGAATTTGCACAGCTCAAAAAAGATCAGCCTGAGTTCATGGATGAACTGATCAGCATAGCGGCTATAGGCCGAACGCTGGGTGTTCATTTGATACTTGCGACTCAGAAACCGGCTGGCGTTGTTGACGATAAAATATGGAGTAACGCCCGTTTCCGCATTTGTCTGCGCGTACAGGACGAAGGTGACAGCCGGGACATGCTCAAAATTCCGAATGCAGCCTGGATTAATAAGCCGGGACGTGGCTACTTACAGGTGGGCAGCGATGAGACTTTTGAAGAAATGCAGTTTGCCTGGAGTGGTGCACCTTATGTGGAACAAACGGATTCGCCGGGACGGATCGTCCCGACGGAAATCTCTTTGAACGGAAAACGTGAAAACCTGCTGGCAACCAGCATGTCCGCAGCGAATCTGCAAATGGAGCAGCCGCCAAAGCAGCTGCAGGTCTTTATAGACAAACTGGCCGAAGCAGCAAGTGAGGCAGGAATCCAGCGTCTTCAGGGACCGTGGCTGCCGCCGCTTCCGGACAGGCTTGAGCTGGAGGATCTGGCAGTCTTTACAGGAAACCTGCAGGCCCATGAGCTTGAAGGAATCGTGGGTGTGATTGATGATCTGCCTAACCAAAGCCAAAGACCGCTTCATATTTCGATGCACCAGGGACACTGGGCAGTATATGGAATGCCGGGTCTTGGCAAGACGACATTTATACAAACTCTGCTGATGTCACTGGCAGGCCGCTACTCTCCACTGGCGTGGAATGGCTACATCGTGGATATGGGTCGTATGATGCGTGATTTCACAGGATTGCCGCATATTGGCGGTGTCATGATGGCAGAAGAGGATGACCGGATTAAACGCTTGTTCCGTTTTCTGGTGAAGACCGTTTCCCGGCGTAAAGAAATGTTTGCCGAGGTAGGCGTAAAAACTGCTGCCGCTTATCGGCGTTCTCAGATGACCGTTCTTCCGCAGCTGCTCGTGATCATCGATGGTTACTTGAATTTCCGGAATTCATTTCCTGAAGAAAATGAGATGCTGGAATTTATTTTGCGTGAGGGCGGTAACCTTGGTATCACGTTCATGATCACTTCAAACCGTATATCTGATATTTTTGAAAAAGTACGGAGCAATATTGCCAATGCGGCAACCTTTGAACTCGCGGATGCTGCAGATTATTATTATGCCGTTGGCAGACCGGCCAGGAACCCTGGCTCCATGCCTCCGGGCAGAGGTTTAGTGAAAGGACATATACCACCGCTTGAGTTCCAGGGTGCGCTGCCGGCAGCGGGCGATGATGAAGCAGTGCGTTCCATAGCGCTCCGCAACCAGATTCAGAACATCGCTCAGCATTATCCAAATGAGCAAGTGCCGAAGATTGAAAAGCTGCCGGAACGTATTCTGCTTCATGAGCTTATGCCGCATGTGGCAAGCTTCAAGCCAGAACTTTCGGGGAAATCTTCGTTTAAGGTACCTGTCGGATTGTTTACGGATGATCTGGAGCCCTTTGAACTGGACTTGAAGGAAGGACCTCATTTCATCATTGCCAGCCCGATGGAGGGAGGGAAAACCTCCTTTTTACTTGCATGGATGCTGTCGTTGGCATATCATTACTCACCGGAACAGATGCTTATGTATACAGTGGATTCCCGTTATGGAAGCCGTGGTCTGTCGCAGGTTAAAGAGCTTCCTCATATACAGGGCTGCGCCGCGAGGGAGGAAGAGCTCTCTATTCTGATTGGTCAAGTATATGAGCAGGTGCAGCGCCGTGGAAGTGAAGAGACGGAAGGACCAGCCATTCTGCTGGTGATCGATGATGCCGACATTCTAGCTAAACAGTTAAATGACTTTACTATAAAGGAACAGCTCGGAGCCATTGTGAGACTCGGACGTGACCGGAATGTACATGTTCTGTTATCGGGTGTTCCGGCTGACTTTCCAACGTTCGGGGTGGAGTGGTTTAATGATGTGAAATCTTGCCAAAGCGGATTTCTATTCGGGACTTTAGACCCTAATGATTTATCGTTCTTTCGGATTCCTTTTTCGGAGTCCAGTAATGCCCCTGGCAGCTTGAAAATTCTTCCACCGGGACAGGGGTACTACATTAAACGGAAATTTGCCAGGGTTAAAGCTGCAATTCCGTTCGATGAACAATGGGACAGCAATAACTGGGTCACAGAAATTCGTGACCGATGGCATGTTGTTGTTTGAGGGGAGGTGGCTCATAATGTTGACGATTCATGCTTCCAAACAGGATACAATTACACTTGATAATAAAGAATTCTTTTTCCTGGCAGGAATTCTGGGTTCGGACCGCCTTTTAGGCATAGAAGACCCTTTTCAAGGATATCTGGCGGAGGAAATTGCCGAAGAATGGGATGTCGTCAAAGAATCTCTTCTGGAAAAGGGTTACCTTATAGAGGAAGACAACGGCGTCGAGCTTGCGATGCCTCCAAAGGTATTCTCGCGAGTGGCCATAGCAGGTTTAGCTGAACGCTCCTGCTGGTTAAGGTATAAGCAAAATAATGAAACATTCGAAGGTTATTTGCATGCTACAAATGAACGTGTCGTTCAAGTCTGTAAATCCGAAAGGGATTTTCAATATAAACTTGATGAGCTGGGAACGGTGGATGAGGCATGCGGCAGATTGATAGATGAGATGGATTTAAAGGATTATGCCCCTGCGGATACACCGGCCCTGCTGCTCTCCAAAAAGAAATTCGGGGAAATACTCAGCCGCGCTTCGGCTCTCACTTTGGATGAACTGAGTGATGAGCTTGCCGCGGCTACGAATGATATGGAAGGTTCCATTGCGCTTGCCCGCTGCATGAAATTTCGTACAGTGGAAGGTGAAATGCACTTGTCCACATGGAATGGAAGCAGCTGGGAGACACAGAATGCCGCATTTGTGGTTAATGATTCAATGAATTGGCTAGTCCGCATGAGCATGAGCGGGGATCAAGACTGGTTGACAGCCAGTCCTGCCAGCAAACAACAATTTCAAGAGATGCTGCTTCTTTGGCTGAAGCAGTCCGCAGAATCAGATGGAAGGTGATGATCCGTGCGTATTTCTGTTGAACCGGAAGCACTCCGGGCATTAAGTCGTCAGTTGGAGCAGAGTGGCGAGCAAATCCGCCAAATTACGGCTTCTTTAAATCAGGCTTTAGGATCGTTAATATGGGAAACTTCTATCCGTCAATCTCTCTTGAATCAGTGGCAAACCGCCAACCAACAGGGAGAGCAGATCTATGCCCTGCTTAACGAAATGGGAAGAAATGTGCTTAATAAGGCAGGCCAGTTTCAGACCGCAGATCAGCAGCAGCATTCCATCATGGGCAATTCTGTATTCTATAATTCTCCGGTTGCCAGTTTTCGTGCTGCCGGTATTCAAGGCAGCGGTTCGATTCTCCCCGGCTATGGTGGACGCAATGTCCCGATCTCGAATCCATCTTCTGCAGTTATGGCTGTACAGGGACAAGGATCAAGTGAGGACGGGGTTGATGTCGGCTGGGGCTATCAGGGACCGACTCCGGCAGGCTGGGCATCGCTAGGCTATGGTGCTCTAATGCTGGGAACGATGGTCAAAAGCGGATTTAATGTCAATATGAGAAATAATGGGGCAGTTGCTACGATCAAGGGCGCGCGTTCACCATATGCACTGAATGAAGGCATTAAAGGAACACGTTACACGCTCAATAATGCGGCGAAAAATCCCCAGGTTTGGAAATTTGTTGATCCCAAAATCGCTGCCAAAGAGTCTCTATCGATCAAGGGGATTGGCGGAAAGCTTGGTTACGCTGGACTTTTATTTGATACAGGCGTATCCGGATTTCAGGATTATAAGCGCGGAGGGGCAAGCCGTGCGGCAGCCAGTGTATTGGTGAACGGAAGCTTGGGTCTAGGGACTTTGGCAAGCAGTGCCGCGATTGGAGCAGCGGTAGGTTCCGCGGTTCCCGTAGCGGGTACGGCTGTAGGTGCGGTAGTAGGCTTGGCTTCGGGTGTGATCATATCGGCGGTCACCGATATCGAAATTAACGGAAAATCGCTAAAAACTTATGCAGTGGACGGAGTAGATGCAACGATCGACGGAACGGTTGAAGTGGCGAAGGTTGCAGCGGAAGGGATTGGCCATGCAGCGCAGGAAACCTTTCATGCCGTTTCAGACTCCGTAAAAGCCGTATCCCATGGAGCAAGTGAACTCGCAGACCAGGTGAAAAATAAGATCGGCAGTCTGGGCAAGATGTTTGCCTGATATAAAGGAGTGAGGGATCGTTGAACAGCAGTGTTCCTCAGCAAAAGCAAAGTTCCATAGATGATTTTACCGGGGTTTATCCGCTTCGTATCATACGATCTCAGACCGTGAGTCTGCTACTGCTCCCTAATCTGCTGCTGCTCATTTTAGCCTTTGCAGATCCATTTACCCCTTTATGGGCGTGGGTGCTGCTGGTTCCGCTGGCGGTATTGGATGTTTTGAGCCTTTTTATTCTGATATCGCCCGGCAGAATGCAAATATTCCATTTGTTGTTTCTGGGAGTGCTTGGAATACTGGGCTCAGCAGCCTTTACGGCCGCTGCGAACAAGCTGGCATATGCCACCTTAGGTATGACATCGCCTTGGTTTCTGATCGTATCCGGGGCGGGGTATTTTCTCGTTTTCGGACTTCTGTATCGGATTCATATGAAGCTTTTATATGGCGGATATTACTCCCGTGATGAAAATGAGACCGTGTCAGGTAATGGCAATGGGCTAAGAAAGTCACAAGGCATCATACTGGCATGCTCCGGGGCAGGAGTTCTGATCGGGAGTGTGCTCGTCAAAACCTTTGGGGGCTACAACATCAAAGTGATGCTGATTATCATGCTTCTTTTACTATTTTCGTTAGCATATATGATGCTTGCCGGTAATCTTCACAAATATATTTTGATGAAGAAGAGAGGCTAATACTTCAGTCTTTTCCCAGAAAGACGTGTACATATTGTCAATAGAGAGGAAGGTTGAACAAACGATGGAGGAACGGGAACACACGAATTCATTGCTTCCGCTCGGGTCGGTAGTTCTGCTCAAGGGCGCTCAGAAGAAGTTGATGATTTACGGGCGCAAGCAGATCCAAATGGAAAGTAACACCTTATACGATTATTTGGGTGTTGTCTATCCGGAAGGATACATCGACCCCAACTATACTTTTTTGTTCAATCATGAGGATATCGACAAGATCGAATTTACCGGATTTTCGAATGATGAGGAAGAAAGATTTAACAAGCTTCTGGAAGATGTTTCAATTTAGTAGGAAGCGGGTATAAAGAATCAGGACTAGCGACTTTAGATGAAATTGGCAAAATATAGTATAGTCTAGAACGAAAATAAAAAAGAAAATAATCGAACCTTGAAGGAGGCACATTATGGCAGGACGTATTTTAATTACCCCCGAGCAAGTCGATACGGTAGCGAACCAATTCAAGCAAAGCGGAGAGCAAAGCCAACAAATCGTCTCCAGCTTGACCCAAGCCATTCATGGCATGGAAGGACAATGGGAAGGGATGACCAAACAGCGTTTCTTCCAGGAATTCCAGGAAGCAGGCAAGCAGATGCAATCATTCGTTCAAATTCTCAACAGCATTAGCCAAGAGCTGACTGCAATTGCCCAGAAATTCCGCACCGTCGACGAAACGCGTTAAGGTGTATTTCGATAGGACCAAAGTATTGGGATTGGTACAATCCACTTATAAGCTTAGAAACCGGGTGTTCGTGAACTCCCGGTTTTCTTGCAGTCTATTCTAGTTTTTTGACAAAGAGAGGGGATGTCTATGTCTTTTCAGCCTAATCCGGGAGATATGATCCGTATCAACGGAAAAATGTACTCTGTGGGTCAGCATCCAGCCGCGCCCGGTTTGGCGTATGCCCAAGCAGGAAGGCAGGGAATTGTCTATCAGCTGATCCCTGCAGAAGGCGGACCGCATGAGGCGAAGGCTCTAAAAGTGTTTTTTCCTAAATTTCGTATTCCGGCGATGGTTTATCAGTCTGAAACGATGGAGATTTACAGTGGAAGCCCGGGCTTGCAGGTCTGCAGTCGAGACGTGCTCACTCCCGAAAGAAACGGAGAAATAATTGCCGAACATCCGGACCTGCTATATGCCGTATTGATGCCCTGGGTTCACGGATTTACCTGGTTTGATATCATTGCCGACCAGAGGCAGCTTAAACGCACGGAAAGTCTCTCGCTCGCAAAGGCGCTTTCCGGCATTGCTTCGGGCATGGAACAGCGTGGCTTGGCCCATTGCGATTTATCTGCTCCGAACGTAATGCTTCCGTTTTTTTCTGAAGTCGATCTACCGGACAAGAGCTCGGCTGTCGAATTGGTTGATGTTGAGCAGATGTATAGTCCTAAAATGGACCGACCTGATGTACTGCTGGCAGGCTCGCCTGGATATGCAGCCCATCGTACGGTGCAGAGTGGACTGTGGAGTGCTTATGCAGATCGGTTTGCCGGAGCGATTATTCTTGCTGAGATGCTGGGATGGTGTGATCCACAGGTAGTGGGGAAGGCCTGGGGAGAAAGCTATTTCGACCAGCATGAGATGCAAAACCCATGCGAGCGGTATTTTGTGCTGAAGAAGTCCCTCGAGGATAACTGGGGTACTAAGGTTGCGGAACTGTTCGCCCGTGCTTGGGAGAGTCAGGATGTTAGCAGTTGTCCGACCTTCGGTGAATGGCTGGTTATCTTGTCGTCCATTAATGAGGAACAACTGCTGCAGGATGAAATTGAAATCGCTGCAGTTCCCAATATTCAAGTGGAGGAGCCAATCATACCTACGCAGGCAGCCTCTGAGGCTGCTGCGGGATCCGTCCCTGAACGACAGGGGTCAGGCGCTGTCTTGGTTGAATCGAACCGAACCGGTCAGGATAGTGGCGTAGTCAACCGGTTATTCCTGCAGGCAAGGGAAATGGAGGAGAAGGGAAATCTCAACGGCGCACTTGAGGTTTACCGGTCCGCACATCATTTTGTACCATCAGGTTCACCGCTGCAGGTGGAACTGGAAGCGGCCATTAAGGGGATTGAGGAGCTGCTCAATCCGAAACAGGAAGATGAGCCAGGGAAGCTTCCTTTTTACCGTTCCCGAAAATGGATTGCTACAGCAATTGCTGTCTTGATTCTTATCGGAGGCTCCGGCTTTACGGTAAACCGGATATTGGCAGACCGGGCGGAAAACCGTCAAAAGGAAGCCGCAGCCACTGAGGCTCTTGCCAAGCAGCAGGAAGAAGTCAGATTGGCAGAGCTCAAAAAGCAGGAGGACGAAAAGCTGGTGAAGGCTGCCGAAGCGGAGCAAAAGCTTAAGCAGGATGAAGAAATCAAGCTGGCTCAGCAGAAGCTTGAAAAGCAAAAGCTGCAGGAGCAGTATAACAAACAGGCCAAGTATGAAGCCTATCTTGCCCAGCAAATGCAAAATCAAGAGAAAAAGGATTCGGAGAAGCAACAGCTGCAGCAGATGTATGACAAACAGGCCAAGTTTGAAGCTTACCAGAAGCAGCTAAAGATTCAACAGGCCAAAGAAGAAGCCGCACGCAAGGAGGCTGCAGCGAAAGCCAAGACACTCCAGAAAAAACGGTCAAGCCAGGTAGTCCAGCTGATTGCTTCCTATAATCAAGCCTATAATGCTCAAAAGGGCGGTAATACGGCGAAAGCAAGAGAATACGCTAAAAGCTTTGTCAATTTGTATGAGAAGGATGCAGCTTATTTTAAAACTGTGGGGAAAACCAGCACTCGCGCAAACGGAATTTATAAATTTCTGGCCAATGCGGGTTATCAGCTGCCTAACGTCTAGACATGATTTATTAACCAAAAAGGGGAGTTAAATAAAAAGATGAATTATACTATTCAGGCTTCCCAGCGCACGCCAGCGCTTATTATCTACTTAATCGATATCAGCGCATCCATGAATATGCTGATGGAGGATAAACGGCGTATCGATATCGTTTATGAAGCCTTATCTCTCGCTATTCGGCAAATGGTGTTCCGGTCAACGAAAGGTAACCGACTTACGCCGCGTTACCGGATTGCCATCTTGGCATATAGTGATGATGTTTACGATCTGCTCAATGGAATAAAGGGGATCGATGAAATTGCAGCAGTGGGTTCTTTGCCGGATCTGACACCGAGAAGATTCTCGGATTCAGCTAAGGCCTTCCGCCAGGCGGAACGTATACTGCAGTCCGAACTTCCGCATATGCAGGATTGTCCTGCCCCGCTGGTTTGTCACATGACCGATGGGGTAGCAACCGGAGATGATCCTGAGCCTATAGCCAAACGGATTATGAGCATGAGTGTACCAGACGGAAATGTGCTCGTGGAAAATATCTTTATCTCCGATCATATGCTGGATGAGCCTATCTTGCAGCCAAGGCGTTGGAAAGGAATCCACACGGAAACCGAGCTCAAGGATGAGCATGCGGCAAAGCTGCGGAATATGTCCTCACCTCTGCCGGAGAGCTATCGGGAGATGCTGGCCGAGGCTGATTATCTACTTACCCCCGGAGCATTGATGATGCTTCCAGGAAGTTGTGCTGAGCTCGTGTCCATCGGATTCCAAATGTCGGCGGCAACGCCGGTCAGAGCGTAGGAAGGGGTATTCTATGAAAACCAATACGGCTGCAACTCAAGGCTTATTCACGTTTGTCAGTTCCCAGTCCTCTGAGCATCGGCTTTCTACATATCAAGGCCGTTTTGTCTGCAGATATGCTTATGGGCGCGCAATGGAAAGTCTAGTGCAGGGAGAGAAAGGGCAGGATTTTGTTGGTGTTCATATGGATGGCAACTCATGTAATTTTGTTCTTTGCGACGGGGTCGGACAGAGCTACCAAGGTGATTTCGCTGCGCGATTTCTTGGCAACACGCTGCTGGACTGGCTGGGTACCACGCGCGAGTGGTCCTCTGCAGCTTTTACAAGCTTCATGCAGGAAATCACCGCATCAGCTTCCGAGCAGCTTAAACAGCTGACGCCTCCGGGAGAAGTCCCTACGCTGCTGCGCGAGGTACTGGAAGACAAGCAGCGTCTTGGAAGCCAGACGATGTATATTTGTGGTCGTATCGAGCTGCCTACAGCAAGAAAAAGACAGGGGAGAATCTGGATGGCATGGCAGGGTGATTCAAGGCTGCGCTTCTGGAAAAATAATGCGGAGATCAGCGAATATTTCCACGAAACGATGCTGACGAATGAACGCTGGTCCACCTTAACGGGGCCGGTCGGAGGTTCGCCCCATGTATACCAGACCCGTCTGGAATACGGATTACCAATGCGTCTGCAGCTCTACACGGACGGTCTGGATGATCTGGATCCGATCCGCGAGCTGCTGCCGGATGAACAGATTCAGATTCTCCTTGATGCCCCGCATACTGGCGGGCTTGAGGATGATGCTGCGTTTTTGGAACTTCAGTGGTAACAGGAATAACGAGAATTTACAGTGGTTAAAAATAGTTAGAGGAATAAAAAAAGTTTTTTTGTTAGGTGATTAAGCATAAGCTCTTTTTGGGTAATCTTGAGACAGATGAAACATACTAGAATCAGGTTACCAAAGGAGAGATACGAATGAGTCAGGAGCAGGTAAATAAACTGCGTTTTACAGGAAAGACAGCGATTGTAACGGGAGCCGGTTCCGGCATTGGAAAAGCGGCTGCCATTAAAATGGCTACAGAGGGAGCCAATGTGGCTTTATTCGATTTATTAAACGACCGCACGGCTCAGACAGAAGCGGAGATTAATGCCATTCGACCGGGTTCCGCACGCGCTTTTGATGTGGATACCTCGGATGCGGCCCGTGTGGAAAAAGCGGTTCTCGAAACGGTAGAACTGTTCGGCTCGGTTGATGTTGTTTTTGCCAATGCAGGCATCAATGGCGTGCTTTCACCTATTGAAGATATGAAGCTGGAGGACTGGCAGCATACGCTGAGCGTGAATCTGAACGGTACATTTTTGACAGTCAAGTATGCCATTCCTCATTTGAAAAAGCACGGTGGCAGCGTCATTATTACGAGTTCCATTAACGGCAACCGGACGTTCTCGAATTTTGGTATGTCTGCCTACAGCACCTCAAAGGCAGGTCAAGTAGCCTTTGCCAAAATGGCGGCGCTGGAGCTGGCCAAATTCAAAATCCGTGTTAATGTCATTTGCCCGGGTTCCATTTCAACCAATATCGATCAAAGCACGGAGAAAACTGAAGAGTTGAAGGAAATTGTCATCCCGGTACAGTTCCCGGAAGGAAGTCAGCCTCTGGCTGATGGACCTGGGGATCCAGAAAACGTGGCTGATCTTGTGGCGTTTCTGGGCTCGGATGAGTCCTGTCATATTACAGGCGCACAGATTATTATCGACGGAGCGGAATCGCTACTCTGCTAATGTAGGATATGTTGAAAATAATGGCCGTTTCCGCAGCTGCGGAAACGGTCTTATTCTAGTTTGACATGCCCGGTGGTACATGATTACATTGAATAAAGTTTACTTTAGAACATAAGGAGGGCTGACCTCACATGAGTATCATGTCTTGGCTTGCAGAACAAAGAATAACCCAGGCAATGAATCAGGGTGAATTCGAGGATCTGGCAGGTAAAGGAAAGCCGCTGGAGCTCGAAGATACGTCCCAGATCCCTGAAGACCTCCGAATGTCATATAAAATCATGAAAAATGCCGGGTTCATTCCGGAGGAAATGCAGTTGAAGGGAGAACTGCTGAAGCTGCAGGATTTAATCCATGCTTGCGTGACCGCCGGCGAAAAGGAAAAGCTGAAAAAAACGCTGACTGAGAAGAAGCTGCGCTTTCAAATGCTGATGGAGCAGAGAGGATTAAGCGGCAGCACGGCGTTTTTGGAATATGAGCAAAAGATGCGAGACCGTTTGGAGGATTCTTAGGAGCTTATTTTTTGTATGGCAAAAAAAACCTCTATCTTTACCTTCAGCTCAGGCAAAGATAGAGGTTTTTTATGGGATTTTAGTTCCATGCAGATGGGATAACGTCCTTTCGGTGATGATGATCGGATTAGAAGGAAGCTTTTCCATATGGAAAAGAGGTATACACTCTCTGGCTGTCAATGGCTCCAGCTTCTCTGTCAGTCCTGCGATCCACATGAGCCAGCCGACCACTTGCTCGGCAGTGACACCCATTTCACGAAGTGCTGCCAGACTGGTTCCGCCATGCCGCTTGGCCAGTCGTTTGCCATCCGGACCCATAAACAGTGGAACATGGGCAAAAGCCGGGGCGTGCATACCAAGCGCTTTATAAAGCATGAGCTGCCTGGGGACGGAATCCAGCAGGTCTGATCCTCTGAGGACATCCGTAATATGCATCCGGTCATCATCTACGACGACAGCCAATTGATACGATATCATTCCATCTGCTCTCCGCACGATGAAGTCGCCGCCGCTGGCGGCATCAAACTCCTGCTGGCCGGCAACACCATCCCGGAAAATAAGCATTTCATGGTCAACTTTGAACCGTAATGCTGGGGCTTTAACCAAGGATTTGCGGGCAGCTTCTTCTTGCGTCAGATGGCGACAAGTTCCCGGATATGCAGGACCTTCCGATGATAATCCGTGGGGTGCGCGTACAGCTGCTAATAGATCAGCGCGGCTGCAATAACAGGGATAAAGACATCCTTTGCCATCAAGCTGCTTCAGGGATTCATCGTAATACTCGATCCTTTCGCTTTGGGTATACGGACCAAAAGGACCACCTACATCCGGACCTTCATCCCAGTCCAGCCCTAGCCAGTACAGGTCGTCAAGAATTTGTCTTGCCAAGTGCGGTCTGGACCGCTGTGTATCGATATCCTCCATCCGCAGCAAGAAAGTTCCTTGCCGGCTGCGGATCTGAAGCCAAGAAAGCAAAGCCGCCCATGCATTGCCAATATGCAGCTCGCCTGAAGGTGTAGGTGCGAATCTGCCTCGCACCTGACGTTTGTTTGGGCTCAAATGCAATCGTCTCCTTTTTGCAGCTTCGTACATTTTATAGCAAACCGACGTGGATATCCAGTGCTCCAAGGCTCTATAATGAAAGCAAGACAAGTATACGATCGAAAGACATGGTGAGAAGAGAATGAATGAATTACCGATACAGAGGGTACTGCCAGAGCTGATTGAACGATTGCGATCAGATACATCGGCGGTCCTCATTGCTGAGCCGGGGGCGGGGAAGACGACCCAGGTTCCACTGGCTTTCCTGAACGAATCTTGGCTGCATGGCCGAAAAATCATTATGCTGGAGCCGCGCAGGCTCGCCGCGCGGGCTGCAGCGGAATATATGTCCAAAATGCTCGGCGAGCAGACCGGAGAAACTGTCGGCTACCGGGTAAGGATGGATAGTAAGACAGGTAAAAATACAAGGATAGAAGTGGTGACGGAGGGGATTTTGACCCGGATGCTGCAAAATGATCCTGAGCTTGAAGGCGTCGGGATGATCATTTTTGACGAATTTCATGAACGTAATTTACAGGGTGATCTGGGTCTCGCTCTGGCACTTGAATCCAGGTCTGTCCTCAGGGAGGATTTACGGATTCTGGTGATGTCGGCGACGCTTGAAGCAGAGCCTGTCGCTGCGCTGCTGGGGCATGCATCTGTCGTGAACTGTCCTGGACGGCAGTTTCCGGTAGAAACGATATATACACCGCCAGCTAACGGACAGAAACTCGAGCAGCATCTGGCAGCTGTTATCCGAGAGGCTGCCGCAGCGCATCCCGGCGATATACTGGTCTTCCTGCCCGGAGCCGGGGAAATCCGCAGGCTGCATGCAGAGCTGGATAGAGCAGGACTTTCATCCGGATTTGTGGTCAGGCCGCTGTATGGTCAGCTGCCGCAAAATGAACAAGATGCCGCAGTGCGTCCGGATACAGAAAACCGGCGCAAGATAATTCTGTCAACTTCCATTGCGGAAACGAGCTTAACAATAGACGGTGTTCGGATAGTGGTGGACAGCGGATATATGCGTACACAGCTTTTTTCTCCGCGTTCAGGAATGCCTTATTTGGCAACAAGCCAGGTATCCCGGGCTTCTGCAGACCAGCGCAGAGGCCGGGCGGGACGGACGGCTCCGGGAGTGGCGTACAGGCTGTGGAGCCATGAAGTACATGATCACTTGAAACAGCGGAATCAGCCGGAGATTCTGGAGACGGATTTAACGCCGTTAGCACTTGAGCTCGCGGCATGGGGAGTTCAAGAGCCCAAAAGCTTGCTGTGGCTTGATCCTCCGCCGGAGGCCGCCTTTGAGCGGGGGAGAGAGCTATTGCAGCGCCTCGGGGCAATTAATCTGGGCGGGATGATCACTGATAAAGGGAAGCGGATGGCGGAGTTTGGCATGCATCCCCGGCTGGCAGCAATGATGCTCCAGGCTGTGGGGATGGATATGGGAGGGCTTGCTGCCGCCATAGCTGCTCTGCTGCAGGAGAGAGATATTTTCCGAGGCAGCCCCAAGGACAAAGATGCGGACATTCGAAGCCGGATCGAGGCTATTTCCTTATGGGATCAGAGAGGTATAACATCAGCAAATACAGAAGAGACCGTATTAAAGTGTATTGCACGTGAAAGCCGGCATGTCCGAAAACAATTAGGTATTAAGGATGGAGGAGCAGTTGATTCAGAGAAGTGCGGGCTTTTATTATCTTTTGCTTATCCTGACCGGATTGGTCAGAGCCGCGGCGGCGGCAAGTTTTTGCTGACCTCGGGCCGGGGAGTGGAACTCTCAGGAGCGCAGCTGCTCAGCCGTTCATCATATGTCACGGTGGCTGCGGTGGATGATCAGAAAGGTGCTGAGGGTAAAATTTTGCTGGCTGCTCCACTGAGCATTGAGGACCTGCAGCGATATCATCAGGATGATATAGAGGAAGAAATGATTGTAGAATGGGATTCGGTGCTCAGCACTGTTAAGGCCCGGAATCAGACGAGTCTGGGAGCAATCATACTCCGGGAGTCGCAGGCCATGCAGCCTCCGCAAGAGTTGGTAGCCGCTGCTCTCCTGACAGGTATACGGACCGAGGGACTGGATATTCTGCCTTGGACCAAGCAGGCCAAACAGCTGCGTCAGCGTTTGCATCTGATGCACTTGGCGGATCCGGATTGGCCGGAGATGACTGCAGAAGCGCTTCTGGGGAACCTGGAGGATTGGCTCCTGCCGTATCTTTATGGAATGAGGAGCCGTACAGATCTCCAAAAGCTGCAGCTTGCAGCGATCCTTGAGCAAAAGCTGGGCTGGGATAAAAAGAGTCGTCTCGACAAAGAAATACCTACACATATCACGGTTCCAAGCGGATCAAGAATAGCCGTGGATTACAGCGATCCGAGGCAACCCGCCCTGGCGGTCAAGCTTCAGGAGATGTTCGGACTACATGAAACGCCAAGGATTGGTCATGGTAAAATACCGCTGACACTTCATCTTTTGTCGCCCGCTCAGCGCCCTGTCCAGATTACTTCTGATCTGGCGAGCTTTTGGAAAAGCGGATATTTTGAAGTGAGGAAAGATTTAAAAGGCCGGTATCCAAAGCATTATTGGCCGGACGATCCGCTGGAGGCTATAGCGACAAGACGCACCCGCCCACAATAAAGATCCTTCAATGCGAGTTCCATATTGTTTGTTTTTCAGATGAAGCGGGTAATATGAAAACAAATAGTGAAATGGAGGAAAAGGTCATGGAGGATAAAAAGATTGTAGGCGTGTTCGAAACAGAGCAGGAGGCTTCCCGTGCTATTGAAGGCTTGCAGCGCTATGGCTTTCCATCCAAGGATATTTCTGTGATTACGAAGGATCGTGAAGATTTGGAGTCCATTACCGAGGATACGGGGACAAAGGCACCTGAAGGGGTTGCGGCAGGTGTTGCTACGGGCGGTATGCTGGGAGGCATCACAGGATTGCTTGCAGGTATCGGAGCACTGGCGATTCCGGGTATTGGTCCAATTCTTGCAGCAGGCCCGATTGCAGCTACACTGGCTGGTCTGGCTGTAGGTGCCGGAGCCGGCGGTATGGTAGGTGGCTTGATCGGTCTTGGAATTCCAGAGGATGAAGCCAAGGATTACGAAAATTATGTAGACCATGGCAAAATTCTGGTTATAGTAAATGCCGAAGAGAGAGACAATGAAATTTATGATATTTTCAGGGAAAACCGCTCGTTGAATGAAGAGCGATATAATAATGATCTGGGGCTGATTACCGATGACACGACGAGAATCATAAACGATGATGAACCCAAGCCTCATTGATATATAAAATAAAACCGGCAGCTGCACACAGCAGGTCCGGTTTTATTTTTTCTGAATCATGCGCGGAGCCTTATATGCCCATTTCAAATCTCTGCCCAATTGCTCCCAAATATCTTCAGCCAGCCAATCTTTAATCAAACCCAGCTGAAGCAGATGCTGCTCAAGCTGGATGGACAGTTTGATCTGCAGTATCATTTCATTCATTAAATTCTCTTCGGTGGAAGCCTTGAGACAATCCAGAAGCAGTCCCATGCGCTGTCGGTTATCCTGCAGCAGGTCCTCCGCTATGAATTGATCGTTAAATGCTTTGAAGCCGAGCAGACTCTCCACAACGGGGTTCAATTACCTCACCTCCGGTGATTGTTCAAGTCAAGGAATTACAGAATCGAACCGGTCATGCAGCAGCTGAAGTATATGTTTATTCATGGCCATGCTTTGAGCTATCAGATCCATCAGTTCCGGGTAGGAGACCAGTTGAACAAAAGTTCCGGATTTGATGATCTGCAGAGTTTCATGTCTGAGGAGTGCTTGCCATGCCAATAAATCAGCGGCATCCAGGATTTTGCCGGATTCGGGTGGCAGTGTATCCATAAAAGGGCTCCATTCTTTTCGGCTTAGTATAAACGGTAGGGATGCGGTCTATCCTCAGATAAAATAAAATTATAAAAAAGGTTGACTATAATCTGAAAATGATATATCTTTAAATCAAGATAAAAACACCGAGCACAGGAGAGGGATTACATGTTACGACTAACGAAATATTAGCTGAATTTTTTTTGGCTTATATATCTTAAATCAAAGAAAAGTAAAATTAAGAATAATAAAAATGGAGGAATATAAAATGGTAGCATGGGGTTTACTGATTATCAGATTAATTGTTGGGTTGACGTTTGCAGGACATGGGGCACAGAAATTATTTGGATGGTTTGGTGGTCCAGGCCTTAAGGGAACGGCCGGCTGGCTTGGTTCCATGAATGTTAAGCCTGCGCTACCAACAGCGATCGTTACGGGTTTGTTTGAGCTTCTGGGCGGGCTGCTCTTCGCAGCTGGCGTGTGGACGCCTGTTGCGGCAATCATGATTGCATTGACGATGATTGGGGCCATTGTGACAGTCCATGGTAGAAACGGCTTCTGGGCTACAGCGAATGGCTTTGAATATAACCTGATTCTGATTGCTGTTGTTGTAGGTGTGGCATTAACCGGCCCTGGAGCGTATCACTTGTTTTAATCGTAACCATTCCGTCTAATCAGTATAAGGAGGGTTTACCTATGAAAATGCGTTTATATACACCAGCAATGCAGGGCAAAGGAATTTTCGACGGTGGTAAAATTACGGAACAAAAGCCCATTGGATTTCCGGGAGAAGGCTCAGTGATCAACCGAGTCGGTCCTTTGTTTTATTGGGCATGGGCACATACTCCTGAGGAAGGCTATATTCCACTCCATCCCCATTACAGCTTCGAGATCATGACGTATGTGCTGAAGGGCAAAGCCGAGCATGGGGATTCCCTCGGAACTCGCAGCACCGTGGGCGAGGGTGGAGCTCAGGTCATCAAAGCCGGTAGCGGCGTAAGCCATGAGGAACGTTTTTTTGGCCCGGATATGGAAGCTTTTCAAATCTGGTTTGAGCCAGATCTGCAATCAGAAGCCAAGAAGAAACCTGCGTACGAGCAGTATGAGCATGACGAGTTTCCGATTGAAGAGCAGGAGGGCTGGAGCGTAAAGCAGATCCTAGGCGATGCTTCCCCTATTCATCTGACCTCCGAAGCACGGATGTGGGATATTGAACTCATGCCGCAGCAAAAATTCAGTCAACCGCTGACCAAAGGCAAAGCTTTGGCTGCACTTGCAGTAAGTGGAGAAGGAAGCTGGAAGTCAGGCGAAGGACATCATGAAGCCTTTCATGAGCGGGACTTTATGCTTCTCTCTACGGACGAGGACGAAGAGTTATTGCTGCAGGCAGGAGATGAATCTGTCCGGATTTTCCTGATTGAAGTTCCTGAACGGGTAAACTATGGGCTCATCCCCAAAAAATATTAAAAACATTTGTCAAAAGAGCGCGTCAGATGATATATTCTGGCTGGCGCTCTTTTTTTGTTTTTGTTTAGGCGAAAGCATGGGAGTTTATATTTTTATGAGCTATTTTGCAGGACAGGAGTGAGGTTATGCCGAAAAAAGCCAGAATTCGAGAAATAGAACTGCTTCGCGGGCTAGCCTTTCTGGCCGTAGCGCTCCAGCATGCGATTGCCCACTATTCCGTAGTGGCTGGCGTTAAAATGGAAGATGGGGTCATCATGACGGTTTTACTGATGGCCGCCAAATTTGCCGTGCCCGTGTTTATTTTTATTACTGGGCTGGTTCTCTTTTATAATTATGACGGGCAGATCAATTATTTTTCTTTTGTTCGCAAACGTTTTATGGATATCCTAGTTCCCTATATACTATGGTCCGCTATATATTTCCTGGTAAGCCCCATATGGAATGTGCATCAGCTTAGCAAATGGGTTAATATGCTTTTCACCGGCAAAAACAGTTATCATCTCTGGTATATCGTTATGATTTTTCAGTTTTACCTTCTGTTTCCTCTGTTCCGGTACTTCATGCGAAAATGCACGCAATGGCTTCCTTATAAATGGCGCCCAGCGGCACTCGCTGCTGCAGGACTTCTCTGTCTGCTGCTGTTGGAAAATCTATTTCGGATCAGTGATGCCATGACGCGGGTAAATCTGCCTTTTCTTACGCCATTTTTCACGAAGTACGCGGACCGGAATTTCCTGTATTTCATGATTTATTTTATTCTTGGCGCTGCAGCCGGTATGCACCCGGATCGTTGGAAGCATTGGCTGGAAAAAGGAAAGGTGATGTATTGGACTGCTTTTATAGGCTTGTTTGGATATTACACGTATATTACCGTTCGAAGCTTTGGTTCCGGTTCGGAAGCCGGGCTTCATATTACGTTTAACCAGCTTAATTTGCTAAGACCGCTGATCACCGTGTTTCTCGTCAGTTCCATTTTCGTATTCTACGAGTGGTCGCAAAGAAGAACCCGGCAATCGGGACCTGCTGGGCTGGATCTCATGAACACGCTTGGGAGATATTCGTATGGAGCCTATCTAGCGCATGCATTGATGCTTAGACAGAGCTACAAGATCGACGAATGGCTGTTCGGAGGCTGGAATGTGACGCTGCGGATGGTGATGACCTTCCTGATCTGCATCATTTTATCCTATGGATTAACGATAGCGATGTCTTATCTTCCTTTTGGAAAATGGACGGTTGGGGTCTCCTCGCTTCCTAAAAAGCAACGGCGTTACGTCCCCAATCAGGGACAAACCCCCGTGCGTTCAGTGGACGGAAGCTGATTGTTTTCAAATGATAAAATAACCTGCTCAGTAAGGCTGAGGCGGGTTATTTTTTTATTGCTTACAATATTATTTCAACACCTGAAAAATTCATAATAGGAAACCCATCCTATCTGATCCACTACCTGCGAACATGACTTTTACCGTCCTTATATTACCTATCAAGGTCTAAAAAATGTCTTTCGACCTATTTTTGAATCACTACAGACCGTATTCGATGTAAGGTGAAAATAACATGTTATGCAATATGGAAAATAGTCGTTTATAATGGATTTGAATTGGTTAATGAAGGAAAAGAAGCAAAGGGGGAAACGGTGTGGCTTTTATGATCGCCCAGCGTGCTTTTATTAAAACGTATTTGATTACGATGGTTGAACAACATCGGGGATACGGGTATCAAATGCTGGAGGAGATGAGACAGGAATTTAAAAGCTACGGTTATTCTCCCCCGCAAAGTGAAATATACCGGGCGCTGCATGAGCTGGTTCAGGAAGGGGTATTTTACCGGACCAAACAGCTGAAGGGAAATGATCCACGTGTGGATTTTCAGGAGATTGTGCTGTACCACTTTACCCAAGACGGTCCTGAGAAGGCCAAGCTGTACAAGAAGCAGGTCAAAACGGATTTGGATCGCTGTCTCGGCATGCTGAACAAGGCGGTCAAGGATAATTATTAACAGGTTAGCGAAAAGCTGAAGGAGGAGAAGGAGAGATGGAAAAGAAACTTCGCTGGGGAATACTCGGCACGGCCAGCATTGCGCAAACTGCTTTTATACCTGGAGTTCAGGATTCTAGAAAATGCATCGTTCAGGCCATCGCAAGTCGTCAGCCGCAGAAGGCTGCAGAGGCAGCGGAGAAATTCAATATTCCGGCCTCCTACGGCAGCTATGAGGATCTTCTCCAGGATCCTGAGGTAGATGCGGTATATATTCCGCTTCCGAACCATTTGCACAAGGAATGGACGCTTAAAGCGGCTCAGGCGGGCAAGCATGTGTTATGTGAGAAGCCTGTGGCGCTGAACGCCGCTGAGGCTGCAGAAATGGCTGCAGCTTGCAGCAAGGCAGGAGTGATCTTCGCTGAAGCATTCATGTATCGATACCATCCCAAGCACCGCCGGATTCAAGAGATTGTGGAAAGCGGGGAGATTGGTACCATAAGGGCCATTCATGGCTGCTTTACTTATAATGATCTGAAAGATAAAAGGAATGTAAGATATCAGAAGCATATGGGTGGGGGCTCCATCTATGATGTAGGCTGCTATCCCATTTCAGCCGCGCGGATGATTCTCGGCCAGGAGCCGCTTGCTGCAGCAGTACTTGCTTCATTTTCCTCGGAGCATGAGATTGACCTGATGGCCTCAGGTGTTATTGAATTCCCGGATGATGTTGCACTCACGTTCGATTGCGGTATGTCTGCATCTCCGCGCTGCGAGCTGCAAGTGCTCGGCAGCAAAGGGCGAATTGAACTGCCGCTGGCTTTCGGCTGGGAGCATGACGAAGAACCGCCGCAGCTGATCGTATACGAGGGGGACACTAGGAGGGAAGAGCGCCTGGGTGTCTTCAATTCCTTTGCACTCGAAGCAGATGCTTTTGCCGCCGCGGTGCTGGAAGATGAAATGCTGCCATTCGGTCCGGATGATGCCGTGAGCAACATGAAGGTCATTGATGCCTGCATGAAGGCTGCTAAGGAAAAGACTTGGGTACCTATTGAAGCAGATCGGGCATAGCATATATAAAAGAAACCCTCGACTCTCATGATGAGAATCGGGGGTTTCTTGTGAGCCAGGATCGTTACATACCATCATCATAATCCTCGATATCACGTTTGGCAGCCATAGCCGGGGAATTGGAGGTGCCGTATTCTTTAACGGATTTCCAAGCATCTGCGTCATCAAAACGACGGTCATGCTCTTGACGGCCCTCGCCTGCTCCGGTTGGAGGTGGGGTGATGACCTGTTCTTCGACAGGACGGTCATTTCGCAGTGACTTTTCTGGTGTATCGTTGATGCAGTATGCAGTATAGGGAATAGCCTGCAGGCGTTCGAACGGGATATCCTGGCCGCACACCTCACAGACGCCATACGTTCCTTTTTCCATTTTCTTCAAAGCCTGATTGACCTGGTCCAGTTCATCATTCAGTGTATCATTGACCGCAAGGTCGCGTTCCCGCTCAAATACCTCTGTTCCCAGGTCCCCAGGGTGGTTATCCACGGTGGACAGGTCGCCTGTCGAGTCGGTTAAGGATTCGCCAAGAGCGGCATTTTCTTCTCCGTTTGCGGAAAAATGATGTTCCAGATCCTTCTTTTCTTCAAGTAGTGTATGTTGGAGCTCCTGGAGCTGAGCATTGCTTAAGTGGCTCATGAGTAAAACTCCCTTCAGTATGTTTTAAGATAAGTTTCTGTACTGTTTCCTTACCCTAAAGCACTGTGAGGCAATCACGGAAGCTATACAGGAGCATTTTTCTCTACATTTAAATCGTATATTCGTCTGCCATACGACAAGGGAATGTTCCATTTTCAATCTGAAGGGTCGGATGCTCGATCCCGAATCGTTCATGGAGCTCATGTGTTGCCTGTTGAATGATCTGATCATTGCTTCCGGGCTCACTGATCACCAGATGCACCGTCAGGGCAGTTTCCGTAGTACTCATACCCCAAATATGAAGGTCGTGAACATCCGTCACGGAAGGAAGTGATGCCAGATAGCTCTTGATGGCCGCTGCATCAATTTCCGGAGGGACGCTGTCGAGAGCCATATTGAGCGAGTCTTTTAGCAAATTCCATGTGCTGATAAAAATCACGACCACGATAAGCAGACTGACTACGGGATCAAGCCATTGCCAACCGGTAAACATAATCACGACACCTGCGATGACTACTCCGAGCGAGACACCAGCGTCCGCTGCCATATGAAGGAAGGCACCGCGAACATTCAGATCGCCTTTTCTGCCGGAGAGAAAGAGCAGGGCTGTGCCGGCATTGATAGCGATACCTACGGCGGCTACCCATATGACGGTTGAACCGGTGACAGGCTCGGGATTCGCAAACCGTTGAATAGCTTCCCAGGCAATGATGAATATCGCAGCCAGCAGGAATATGGCGTTAAATAATGCCGCTAAAATAGACGAACGCCGATAACCGTAAGTTCTGCGCTCGGTAGGAAGCTTTTTGGAAAGAAGACTGGCAACCCATGCCAAAACAAGCGCAAGCACATCGCTCAAATTATGTCCTGCATCCGCCACCAGCGACAATGAATGACTTAGATAACCATACACGGCTTCAACGATGACAAAAACCGTATTCAATATAATGCCGATCATAAAGGCGCTGTTATAGCTGGCAGGTCCATGTTGGTGACTGTGACCTTCGTGTGAATGATTGTGAGCATGAGATGCTGACATGATAATGACCTCCTGTGAGATGTGAAAATGATTATTTTTAATTAACATATGAATATGTACTCATATAATAATAACACAATGCACTAATAAGTCAATGTCTGGAAAAAGACAAGTGGCAAGGCACGTTTTCTTTGGAACATCCTCCAAAAAATCGCGGAACCATTTTCATATTTACCCAGGTTGTGATATAAAAAATAAAGGGGATGTATATAATTAAATGATTACCCGTTCAAGTAGCAACCGATTTGGAGGTATTGGCAATGGATGAACATATGCAGCGCCGACTGGATAAACAGAGAAAGCTGTTTAAGCAACTGGGTATACAATTGGATGCTCTCTCAATTCACGAGAAGGTGTTCAATACAAAGCTTAGAGGGTACGATCCGGAAGAGGTGGATTCCTACCTTGATGAAATTATTAGCGATTATGAACGTTTTTACGCGACCATCGCCGATTTGATGGATAAATGGCAGGAGCAGCAGATTGCAATGCGTGATATGAAGACAAGTTCCCGTCCCGAACCCGAGCGTTTCGCAATTGATCCGAAGCAAATTGAAGATATCGTACTTAAAATGGAGTACAATCTCAGACAACTCAAGACTAAGATTAGACCCGAACCTGATTTCTTCGTGGATTGATACAGCAGCCTACATATGAAATAACGGACTCCTCCAGGAAAGCGCAAGCTTTTGTGGGGGAGTTTTGTTATGTGGAGGGGAATGAAAGAGTGTAAGGGAGTGTTTGAGATGGTAAAATAAGGTTGTGAATAATATAAAACGTGGTAGATTGCGGTTTATCTCTCGGGTTCGTAGATACAATAACGTTATCTGAGTCACCTGAAATAATCATTATATATAGTGAAAGGATGAAAGACATGATTTTCCATTGGGCTACTGTGTTGTATCAACTAATATTCATTACCTTAATTTTTTTGTTTTTTTACAGCTTATTTAGATTTGTTCGAAAAATCATGATACATATTGACACAACTAAACAAACATTAGAAAGATTAGAAAATAAAATAGATTTGATAAACCGGAGAGATTAATCATGATTATGATAAGTTTGATGTTCCCTTTGGTCAATTAAGCCGCTTGAGCATTAGGAATGCCGAACGATAGTTGCAGCTTCTATAACAACAAATTAAATCCGGGAGGAATATCTTTATGGAACAATATAGATTAGAACAGGCAGATAAAAATTCATTTGCGGTTCATCAAGTTATATATTCCAACTCCGATATTGAGATGTGGTATGACTGGAATACTCGCTTGAATGATACGAAGTTTACAGATCAATGTTTTTGGATCATGTGTGGTGATGACAGGATTGGAGGGGTGGTAAAGATGGAAGATACGGTAATGTTTCCTTTTGTAATTCCTCCATTTTCTGATCGACAACAAATGTGGAGGGTTTTATTGAAATGTTGCAAAGACATAAGTAATATCAACGGAGTTCTGCAAGAAGATGTAGAGATACTGCTGTCATTTGGTTTTAAAGTAAATGTAATCCGACAGGTAATGTGCTGTCCTACGGGAACAAGTAAAAAGCCGGTTCTTCCAGCGGGATTCTCTCTTTATACGTTAGAGGATACTTTTGACATAACAAAGATTAAAGAAATTATGAAGGAAGGATACCGTGGGGGAATTGACTACGAGATCTTTGGTGTTCCCGATGATGAGGAGATAATGGAGGATATATCGTATCTTTTGCAAGTTTACAAGCATAGGAATCTTTCGATATATGTCGTAAATGAACAGAGCCAAGAAATCGTTGGACTTTGTATATCGGGTATCAGTAAAAACATGCCATTAGGATTTGCAGAAATTGGAGAGTTATGCGTTGTTCCTCAATACAGGAATAAGGGAATTGCAGAATTTATGCTAAATTACATAAAAGACTCTGCAAGCGCTTATACGGAGGTTGTGAAATTATGCATTACTGTAGGTAACTATGCAGAAATACTTTATAGTAAAGCAGGATTTCAAGCAGGACCTAGATTTGCGAAAATGACTAAAAGATCAATGCAGTGATTTTATATTTTAAAGGGGATATCAATGAATAAAGAATATATAACACTTAAAAGAATGCCTACTGTTGCAGAATATACAAACCTTTGTCATGCCGTTGGGTGGAAAGAGTTTATGAATTTTGAAGTTGCAGAAGAATCCTTAAACCAGTCATTATTTGGTGTTGTTATTCAATATAAAGATGAAATAGTGGGAATGGGAAGGGTTGTTGGAGACGGAAGGATTTATTTTTATATTCAAGACGTAGCAGTCATGCCGGAGCATCAAAACAATGGCATCGGAAAAATGATCATGGAAGCCATCTCGGAATATTTAAACGAAAATGCACCTGAAAAATCCTTTATAGGTCTATTTGCAGCCAAGGGAAAAGAGCCGTTCTATAATAAATATGGTTTTAATAAACATGATGGAATGACAGGAATGTTCGGAGTCGTCCATGAAAATAAAATAATGTGATTTTTGTGAGTGGATGAGATTTGGATAATCGCAGTCTATTTAAAAATAACGCTTAGTCATGGGGGAATAACGATGAAAGAAATAAACTATACCCATTATTTTTGGCAAGATGAAGTGCTCCGATTACGCTCGATTCAGGCTGAAGATTGGGAAGGGTATTATTATAATCGCTTTGATACGCCGGCACGTCGTTTATTGGAATGTGCAGTTGAATTACCGCCTACAATCACAGAGGCGAAGGAATTTGCTGAATCATACTCTGATTTTGATTCTGGGAACGGTCGGATCATGTTTACTATCGAAAGTTTGCAGGGTGAAAATATTGGAGGAATAAACTTAAATAGCATTGATGAGAGGAACGGAACTTTTAGTATCGGTATACAGGTTGATCAGGATTATAGAGGGAAAGGATATGGTACAAGGGCTGTTAGAATTCTTTTGAGATATGCTTTTTTCGAAAGACGGCTTCATAAATTCAATGATTGTGTTCTTGAAGGAAATGTACCTTCTGCAACCATGATGAAGAAACTTGGATGTGTACAAGAAGGTATTCGACGTGAAGTCATTTATACAGATGGGCAATATCACAATCTAATTCTATTTGGTTTAACTAAGAATGAGTTTATAGAGCATGAGAGATCAAGAGGAACTTTGTAAATAGTTCACTAGGAGGCCAACGGGATCGCCTAACAGATAATTAAAGCGTCAGCAAGCGCCTTGGTCAGGAGAGATATAAATAACAAGGGAGTGAAACATATGCCACATATCATTGGCTCAAGAATCATTTTAAGAGAGTACAGGAAAGAAGACTTAGATTCAATGAGGTTGTGGGTGAATAACCCTGAAATAACGGACAATTTATCTGATGTATTTTTATATCCTCATTCACAAAATGCAACAGAATTATATCTAAATTCTTTACTTGAGGGGAAAACAGAGCAGAAAGGATTTGTAATCGCTGATAAAGAAACAGAAGAGTATATAGGACAAATCGATTTATTTTACATTGATTGGAAGAATAGAAGTACCGAAATGGGAATTGTTATTGGTAGTCCTAAATTACATAACAAAGGATATGGGTCTGAAGCTATCCAATTAATACAGAAATTCGTTTTTCTACAACTAAATTTAAATCGACTACAACTTGAGGTACATGATTACAATGAAAAGGCAAAAAAATGCTATTTAAAATGCGGATTTAAAGAAGAAGGACGTCTAAGACAAAAACATTTTTCGAATGGTCAATACACTGATGTCGTATATATGGGTATCTTGAGAGAAGAGTTTGTGAACAAGAAAGAAATATAATGTATTCCATTAGCTGAGGAAGAAAGGAACGAATGATATGCAGGGTGTGCGAGATACAAGATCCACGCGAAATATGGAATGAGTTTAGTAACACACTAAACCAGTTAGGTTCACATAAAGATGAGTTATACGTTTACGGTCAAGATAAAAACTTTTTCGATCGTTTAGTCATTGCTTCTGGATTGTCTCCGGAAGAATGGGGAAAAGCCAACGTACACCAAAACAAATTATATAGTGAGGGACTAGTATTTGAATCATTATTGAATCAGCTGGATGAAATGGAGTGCCCTATGCTGCTGATCAAAGGTGAGACAGATTGGGTTTCCAGTAACAATCAGGTTCAGCGTTTTCTTGAGGGAAAGGGTCAAAAGAGTTATGTATTCATTGAGAAGAGTGGCCATTTTCCAAGATTTGAAAGAAATGATGTATATGTTAATGAAATAAGGAGATTTGTGAGTGATTTGTAAAAGACGTAAGGCATCAGAAAACATTATCCTATGGGAGAATCATTTATATGAAAATAAAAGAATCAGGATTGATATTGTTTTTAGAATATTATGAAGATAACGTAAAATTCTATACTGAAAAGCTTGGCCTTAATATAAGAGAAAGAAAAGAAGGCCTTTCAAAGCTTGATTTTGGTGGCAGCTATTTGATGGTTGAGAATAACGGAATTTCAAATACCACAGAAAAAAATAGAGCTCAAAACCCAACCGTAATAAGAATAGAAGTGCAGGATTTTGATGAAACAATAATAGAGCTTGAAGGTCGTGGAATAGCCATCGAAGTTCAAAAATATATTTGGGGGACCATAGGGGTGATCATTGATCCAGAAGGAAATAGAATTGAAATAAAGGACTATTAATTGCTAAAAGCAGAGGTGAAGGCATGAACAAAATAGATCAGATTAGGGCGGAAGAAAAGAAATATCATGATTTCTGTTATGAGAACTATAAACTTTTTGAAACGGGATCATGGCTTCATAAACCTGTAAAAACGGTAATCGATCTTTTGATTCAATTCGGGAATTCCGATTGTTTAGATGTACTTGATTTGGGCTCAGGCATTGGGAGAAATAGCATTCCCATAGCTAAATCGATGCAGAATAAATCCGGGAGAGTTGTCTGTGTTGACCTGCTAGAGTCTGCTATTTTGAAGCTGCTTGATTATAGTAAAGAATTTGGAGTTCAACATTTAATAGAGGCTAAGCTATCTGATATTGAGAATTTCCCAATCCATTCAAATGAATATGACATGATCATAGCAGTTTCCTCTTTGGAGCATGTAAGTTCTGAAGAGGCATTAGAAAGAAAAATGAATGAAATGATTTTAGGGACTAAACGAGGTGGTGTGAATTGTATAATTATTGGCTCAAGCATACGGGAAGTAACTATGGAGACGAATAAGGAATTGGTTCCGATGTTTGAAGTGAATATACCAACGGATAGAATGTTGAATTTACTGGATCGTCATTATGATGGGTGGGAAATTCAAAAGCGAATTGTTAAACAATTAGAGTACGAAATTGTACGAGATGGACAACCGGTTAAATTGACATCTGACTGTATTACTTTTGTATCTAAAAAGATTCTGTGAGTGAATTAGAGAAGGGGAGAGGAAGTTGAAAAGCAGGCTGCTTTCTTTAATATTCATTTTTGCAGCGTTTTTAGTTGCTTGTTCCAACGAACAAACTTTTGATGACTTTTTTTATGCGAAAATGGAAAAACATAAAAAGGACTTTGATGAAGAAGTTCATTATTCGTATACTCTTGTTCATAAGGAAGAAAATGTTGTTGAAGAAAACGATGCGATTGCTATTTTTAGAGAAAATAATCTTCAAGGAGATCAAATATTCATTGCATATTTTGAGCGAGAGAATGGTATATGGAAGTGGAAGAATACTAGAGGGGCAGAGTGGAATTCCTTTGTGCAATGGTCTTCAATGCAAGATGTACCATACATATTTTCGGGAACGATCAATGATAATTCCATTTCAAAGGTACTTGTAGGTAAGGAACCAGCAAAAATAGTCGAGGTTGATGGGGACAAAAGGTTTTGGTATGCCATCAGTGATGTTAAAGATACAGAAGTGAAAAGAGTGAAAAAAGATGGAACTCAAGAAGTAGTTGAAGAAATAGACGAAAATTTTAAAGGATATAAGTAAAACGGTAATAGGTTAAATGTCATCATGCTGCTTGCTCAAAACTATGGAGGGGGGCGCACATGGAAACGTTCAAGATAGAAGCAGTTTTTATTGATCGTGATGGAACAATTGGTGGAACAGATGAAGTGGTATTACCAGGAGATTTTGAATTATTCCCTAAAACAAAAGACAGCATTGAAAAACTAAAAAAATTAGGAATAAAGCTTTTTGGATTTACCAACCAACCGGGAATCTCTCGTGGAGGGAAGCGACAAAAGAAGATTTTGAGAGTGAAATGAAAGAAATTGGGTTTGATGATGTCTACATATGTCCTCACCAACACACCGAAGGCTGTGAATGCCGGAAACCCAATCCCGGAATGTTACATCAAGCTGCAACTGAGAACGAGCTAAATCTATCCAATTGCATAGTAATAGGCGATAGATGGTCTGATATTTTAGCTGCAAATCGTGCTGGATGTAAGAAGATATTAGTATTAACAGGAGCAGGTAATGATGCTCTTCATAAATATAGACATAAGTGGTCCAATATTGAAGCAGACTTTATCGCAAATAATTTCGAAGATGCCATTCGATACATTATAAAATCAGTAGGAAATTCCGAAATGAACATGGAACACTGAAATATATGAGGAGTGATTGAAATCGATAAGAGCATATCAAAAAGAAGTATTCTTTTGATCATTTATATTGTTGTAATTTTCTTTGTGGGTATTATTTTTGTTCCTTGCTTTGAAGTATGGGGACCGGAGAAGAATGTATCTGGATATAGCTATGTGTTCATTTTTAATTCTGTGGTTGATCGTACCGATGTCAATGGATTTTTAGTGCTTTACCAAATTGATTACTTAAGAATTGCTTACACCATTGGTATTATTACTCTGATTTTCTACAGTGTATGGAGATTATTTAGATTATGGGATAAAGAAGATTCCAGGTAACAAGATCCATGTTTGTTAAAAATGAAATAAATTCAGGTAGGAAGAAAAAGACCGTGCAGGCTTTAAAGGGAATCAATGACTAAAAGGGGACGAGGACCATGGCGCAAGTGAAAGTATATGGTTTGAAGGAGTTTATGAAACCCAAACAAACCCTTCTTTCGGAAGTTATTCATTCATGTATTGTCGATGCATTTCAATATCCTGCGAAGAAGAAGTTCCAACGATTTTTCAACCTGGAAAGGGAAGACTTTATTTATCCAGAAGACCGATCAGACAGATATATGATTATCGAAATTAGCATTTTTGAAGGAAGATCCGTAAAGGCAAAAAAGATGTTGATCAAGTTATTGTTTGAGCGAATATATCATGAAGCTCAAATTGATATGAACGATTTAGAAATAACAATTTTCGAAACGCCTAAACATCATTGGGGAATTAGAGGATTACCAGGGGATGAGCTCCAACTGAACTATAATGTAAATGTGTAAAGGGAGATATGGATGACGAGTGTGACCCAAAATGACGATCGAGCTATTATTAGGTATACGCCTATCTCCCTTAGTTAAAGATCAACATAAGGAAGATGGACGTTTAAAAAACCGCTTATTTCTTATCCCAATTCCATACTTCAATACGCCCCAATCGGAATTCCCGGAACTCCGGTTGTTCTTTCAGCTTTTCTAGCTCCCGCACAGGACCTGTGACAGTCGCTCCGTAAACCTGAACTTCATTTCTCAGTAAAAAAGCAAGTCGCTCTTTATCTTGGTGCACACCGTTATATTGGATGTTGGTGGTCACCCATTCAAGTTCAGACATCATATTCTTTACATGCTCAGACATTGTGCCCCTATCTGCCGTCGCAAAATATAGCTGCCACGATGAAAGCTCATTATTATCGTCATATCCAGACTTTGGTCTAAGGTTTAAATATGGAACGTAATAATCCGTGCC
Organism: Paenibacillus dokdonensis; assembly: GCF_004916975.1. Classification (GTDB taxonomy): domain Bacteria; phylum Bacillota; class Bacilli; order Paenibacillales; family Paenibacillaceae; genus Paenibacillus_AQ; species Paenibacillus_AQ dokdonensis. The sequence goes on from NZ_STGQ01000001.1 coordinate 1,509,385, forward strand.
TCCAGCAACCGAATGAGAAGTGTCGAAAGCTTTAAGTTCACCTGCATATACGGGCATTCCCGTCACTACAATATTATACTGCGCGAGCAGTTCCATAAGATGCTCTGGCGACATTAAGGTGTTTATAGAAAATGATAACTCTGCCACGTTTCCGTCTTCAATTTTACTTAATTGTTCAAGATCGCCTACCTGTCGTTGTGTGTCTTTTACTGGTTTATCAAACATAATGGATGCCGGCAAAATGAATTCAGTATGACTGTTTTTATTCAAATAGGTACTCATATTCTCGATGGAATAGGTTAGCTCGCCAAACACGCTTTTTTTCGCTCGAATCTCTCCTGTAATGACCTGCCAATCCCCTACATTTCTATAAAGCTCAAGTGTTGCCTTTTGTGTCAGAAATGGGGAAACCTCGATTGTTGAATTTGCTGGCCTTTCCACTCTAACGCCATTTTCGTGCAGCTCTACGATCGTAATAATTGATCTAATAAAAGTTCCATTTCCTCCTGAAGTACTAAAATAGATGTGAATGACAGAAATATAGACCGTATACAATAAAAATAATAGGATTACTGCAGATGCTGCATTTCTCAGCTTATTCATTCGTGTTCTCCACATCATTCGATTAAACTTCTTCTTACTCCATTTCGGAGGTTCAGTAATTAAATCCCCGTACCTGTGCACATCGATTTCCTGCTTTTCAATTTCATCCTGCATCGTAGAAGCGCTCCCTCCCCTTGAGTCATACAACAGAAAATTTCCATGATCATGAGATACGATTTTTTCTCATTATTATACTATAATTACATTCTAAGGGATGTATTGGTATAAAATAGAGTCGGGGGAGACTGCTGATTGAATAAGAATATCATTAAAGCACAAAGAAAGAGGACACCGTATTGGAGTATTTAATTAAAGAGCTGATGACGTATTATTTTAATGAATCAATAGAAAAAATAGAATCGGTTCCATTTGGACTCACTAATTATTCTCAAGTACTTACAATAAATAATAAAAAATATGTTGCAAGAATATATGATAAGCAATCCAAAAATCTTGAGAAACTAAAGTTTGAAATCGAATTAACAACGTTTTTGGAGCAGGGTAATTTATCATTTAAGGTTCCAGGATTTTTAACAGCCAGTACCGGGGAGAAATACGTCAAGCTGTCGAATGGGCAATTAGGGTCCATGATGTACTTTATCGAGGGAGAAGTCCCGGACTTAACACAGATAACAGATGCACGTGAATATGGAAGAGCCGTAGGAGAACTCTCGGTTATATTCAAGGATTTCAAAACGAATTCGAATGTGAATAAGCTGCAATTTCATGATATATATAACCTTCATCCATTATGTAATGAAAGAACTGTATATGATTTTTTTAATCAACCGCCTTTTGAAATAGATCGAAACCAACGGTCTGTTTTAACAAATGCTTTTCAAACGGTGATAAAGAATGAATCCCTTATAGACACCTTACCTAAGCAAATCATTCATCATGATCTGTTAATTTTTAATTTACTAATTGATCGTAAGCGAAGAACGATGAATGGTGTTTTAGATTTTGACTTTGCTTCGTATGATGTTCGTGCGTTGGAGTTAGCCATTTGTATTAATCATCTTTTTCAAATTAACGATAGTTCACTCCCAAAGCTGCAACTATTTTTAGATGAGTATGCTCAATATATGACATTGACAGAAGAAGAAATTGAATGCATGCCCTTTTTAATGAAGATGTACTATGTAACACTAATAACTATTTATATTGGGCAATATTATGCAGGGCAAGAGGTAGGAAATCATTTTCGATTCATACTGAATCAATTAGTTAGTAGAACAGAATGGTTAAAGCAGAATGAACATGGACTGCTGGAAACATTAAAGTTGAGTTTTAAAGCAAAATGAAATATTAAGATTATGGAGAGAGGCTGAAGGTATTATGGACGAAAAGATCCAGGAGCTTTTAAACATAATCCGGCAAAGAATCGACTTTGATCGAGCTGAATTACTTAATAAGGGCTATTCAACCGTAAGGAAGTATATGTTGTATCAATCCGAAAAACCGTTATATTTACTGCGTGTATATGAATTGGATTCCCATGCTCGCCGCCTTGAGGAGTATCAATACCTGCAACAACATTTTGATAATGGGGTGAATTGTCAGGAACCTGTATTTTTTGAAGTTATCAATGACCTGAAGCTTTGCTGTTTATTGCTTAGCTATACGGATGGAGAAAGCGGAGAAGAGGTTCTGCCGTACTTGACACCCCAATCTCAATTCAAACAAGGAATAGCCGCAGGGGAAGAGTTAAAAAAGATCCATATGATTATTCCTGTCATCCCCATAAACTGGGTTGAACGAAGATATGATAAATACATTCAGAAAAAAATGAAAGTGAAAGAACTAGGCATTCCATTTCATAAGCAGGCGTACATTGAACATTATATTGAAAATAATTTTGATTTGCTAAGCAATAGCTCCGTATGTTTCCAACACGATGATTTTCATCCATCAAACATGATTTTTAAAAGAAAGAAATTCGTTGGAGTTATCGATTTTAGCAGCTTTGACTGGGGTGATCCCTGGGAAGAATTTTTCAAGCTGCCGAAGTATACCTGTTTCATTAGTAAACGATTTGCTTATGGGCAAGTTCAAGGTTACTTTAATGGATCTATTCCGGAAGATTTTTGGTTGAAATATAATTTATTTGTTGCACTGAATCAACATGCAACATTAATTGGCGGATTCCAGAATCATAGGACCAAAGAGGCGCTGGATAAGATAGAACAAATCATTGAAACGCATGATTTTAGTAATGGCGGTCCTCCGGAATGGTACCAAGAAAATAAAGCAGTTATGGGGTAACATTATGAAAAATATGAATAATATCAAAGCAATCATCTTTGATCTAGATAACACAGTCCTCGATAGAACGAGTACGTTCAGTCAATTCACGAATTTATTTTTAAATACTTATTTTAATCACTTGGAATCAACTCAAGAGGTATTTGATCGAATCATTTATCTTGATCAAGATGGGTATAAGGACAAAAATGAGTTATTTTCTGAGCTGATTGAAGAGTTACCATGGATGACAATGCCTCAGCATAACGAATTACTGGATTTCTATAAAACGGAGTATGTTAAGAGCGCGGTATTGATGAATGAGGCAAGAGAAGTTATCACACATTTGCGAAAAAAATACAAAACGGGATTAATAACCAACGGAAAGACCTCCATACAATATGGAAAGATTGTTACATTAGGAATTAGAGATCATTTTGATTTGATTATTGTATCGGAAGAGGCAGGAGTAAAGAAACCTGATCCGCGGATATTTGAGCTTGCACTAGACGGACTTCATTTAAGACCTGAGGAATGTATCTACATAGGAGATCATCCGGTTAACGACATTGAGGGAGCAGCTAAGATAGGCATGGAAACCATCTGGATTAAAGTCAATCAGCCTTGGAAAGACGAACTGATGGCTAGACCTTTATATTCTATTGAAGAATTAAATGAATTATTGGAGATGCTTTGAGAAATGAAATAAAGCAGCATAATTTTAGTACATAAACGGTTTATGACTGGACGGGAGGAAAGAAGATTTTATGAAAGTCTCGATTAGTTTGACTGACCATTCCACAAAATTTATTGTAAACAATCTTTACCCGTTATATTTGCATGATTTATCCGAGATATGGGGATGGAAACCCAATAAATATGGTGTTTATGAAGATGATGACACGTTGACTTTAAAAGATCAGAATAAGGTTTTCGATATATGGTGGGAGAAACCAGGTGTGCTTTATCCATATTTAATTCGAGTAGAGGGAATTCCCGCAGGTTTTGCGTTTGTAGCAACTCCACCTTACACCCCTCATGGGAGTGAATTTTACTTGAATGAGTTTTTTATGTTAAGGCCGTTTCGAGGTAAAGGCATGGCTGAAGCTGCAGCGGTTCAATTGTTTCATAGCCATATCGGTGCTTGGGAAATACAAACGAATCCTACAGATACCAATAAGAGAGCTCAATCATTCTGGAGAAAGACAATTCATAACTATATTTCTGAATCATCCCATGAGGAGTTCGCCGAAACAAAGAATGACGGATATAAGTTGATTTTTCGATTTAATAACGGTCATTTATAGAATGGCTTTGCCTTGAAATGGGTTGATATGGAGGAGGCCTAATCATGAATGCGAATGGAGAAAAGAAATGGAACAAGTCATAGTCTCTGAATATGACCCGCAATGGGCTACTGAATTTGTACTAGAAAAAGCTAAAATCATGAATGCATTAGGTGAACTTTTATTGGGCATAGAACATATTGGAAGTACCTCCGTTCCTGGATTAGGAGCAAAACCGATCATAGATATCATGGTGGGTATTAACGAATTGAATGACTTGAATCAAACACATATTACTGACTTAGCTCGAATAGGATATCAATTTATCAACCATGCGAACTTTCCGGATAGAAGATTTTTTCGCAGAGGGGAATGGCGAGCAGGTACACATCATTTACACGTTTATCAATACAAGGGTGATAACTGGAACGAGAATTTATTATTCCGGAATTATCTCGTCAATCACCCCGAAGCTTTGAATGAATATATTAAACTCAAGAAGGACCTAGAGAAACGATACAAGAACGATCGGGCTAAGTATACAGAAGCTAAAGGGCCATTCATTCGTAAAATTATTGAACAAGCAGTAATGGAGAATAAATGAAAATTCGGGAGGTAATTATGACTCATGATTTTTATTGTGATGAAGTTTTAAACGGAAAAACACAAGTTAACAAAGTAATTGAGACGGACCGTGTTCTGGCTTACCATCACACCAGACCGTTCTATGAACATCATATTGTGGTCATTCCCAAGATTCATGTACAATCATTCATTTCTGAAGAAGAAGAAAATAATGATAGCCTATTATTAGAATTAATGAAGGTTATTAAAAGAGTTGCAGCAGAAATGACAATGAAAACCGGGTCCTCAAAAATAATTACAAACTTAGGAACGTACCAAGATTCAAAACATTTTCACTGGCATGTGGTAAGTGGTGAGAAAGTCAGATAGAGAATTACTTGCGAGAATATCAGCGAGTATCAAATGAAGGAGATAACTTATGCATAATTACGGTGTACCGAATGGTTTTATGGGCTTCATAAGTGGAGTACCCTTGTTTTTCAAGTTGTTCGGAGGGCTTATATTTACATTTGTTGTAGTAACATTTTTGGTTGTTATCATTAAAGGATTAAAAACTTGGACTTCAAACAATAACTCTGAAGTCGTAAGAAGAAGATGTAAAGTCGTTGATAAGAGAACGGAAGTTTGGGGTGGATCGGGCGAATCGAGTGCCAGCACGAATTACTATATTACTTTTGAATTTGAGGATAACAGCCGAAAAGAATTGTATGTAAAAGATAATCAATTCGGGATGATTGTTGTTGGAGACATCGGAGAATTAACCTTCCAAGGAAGTAGATTCAAAGAATTTAGCAGAATACATGAACAAGGAAGCTCACCATTGTAAATATGAGAGAATAATGATTGAAGTGATATAGAGATGTACGTTCATGATGTCGAGTACAATATAATATTTTGAGGGAACGAAAGGAGAATACAGTGAAACGGGGAGTCCTATCCGTTATTTTTTCGTTCTTTATCATTGGAATATCATCCTATAAATTATGGTCATTGTATCAACCGAGAGTGGGTCCGGTGGGTGACGGTGATGGTTATCCTGACTATGCTTATACCTCAATGTATATAGGGATAATTTTAGGGATTTGTTGTTTAATACTTGGAATAATTCATATCATAGTCGAGAAAATGAAAATAAATGAGCAAAGTAATAAGAATAAACGTCAACAATGAACAAAGGAGTATAACGAATGTACCTGTATGTAGGAAAGGCTCCTATGAAGCCAAAGCATCCGTTTGCTTTTTTTATCAACATCTATTAAAATAGACCAAATCATTTCGTTAAGAAAGGAGGCAAAAAGTCATGGGAACTGTTTTCAGAAGAATTGAATTAGAAGTGAAGTCATATTTACATCTGGGAGATTTGCTAACAACGGGATTAGTCTGCCCTTTTTTAAGCAAATTTCATATTGAAAACAGCAACCGGAAGCTTTTTGTCTTTTGAAGATCCTTCATTTGTTTACGGATTTTTGATTAAATACGAAGCAATTACTAGGCGCTGGTTTTATTAGGCGTCTTTTTTGTGTTCTAAAAGAAGAAAAATTGAGATGAATATGTAGAAACGGATTCTGATTGGATGATATCTAATTTTAGAAAGGGTGAGACAATTGTTTAAGAATCTTAGGCAATATAGGAACGTTTCAGTGTTCCAGGCGCTTCTAAGTTAAAAAAAAATTTAGAAGCGAGGAACGTTATATGGAAAATCAAAAAATATTTAATAAATCATTTCTTTTTTTGTTAATCAGCAACTTTGCCGTTTTTATTGGGTTTGAAATGCTGCTTCCTATTTTGCCGGCCTATTTGATAAGTCTTCATGCAACTACCATTCAAGTCGGCTTGGTGACAACGTTATTTACTGTAGGGGCTGTGCTCATCAGACCTTTGGTAGGATTCTATTTCATTGATAACCAGCGTAAAGCTCTAGCCATTGGTGCTGGTGTGGTTTTAATGGCTATTACACTCGTGTATCCTTTTCTGAATATATTATGGCTGTTTTTATTGTTACGATTTTTTCATGGCATTGCGTGGGGCGTATCAACAACTGCCAATGGTACAATAGCAGTCGATTTGATTCCTAAAACACGGTTAGGAGAAGGGATGGGGTATTTCTCTATTTCAACGACTGTGGGGGCGATCATCGCACCGAGTTTAGGTATCTTTATATATGACTTTTTTTCCTTTGACATCTTAATTTGGACATCCGTAATCCTTAGTCTAACGGCAGTCATTGCGCTCCAATTTATGCATCCGCCTGCTCCAGTAAAGAGAGAGAAACCGCCATTTCAATTTTTCAAAATGATTTTTGAAAAAGACGCATGGTTTCCTGCATTATTGTCGGTCATTACCACATTTGCATATGGGGCGATTGTTACATTCTTAGTTCTTTTCGGAAAACAAAAGGGGTTAGAGCATGTTTTTCTCTTCTTCCTTATTAATGCGGTGGTTTCAACTTTATTACGTCCGTTTACCGGAAGATGGTATGACAAAAAGGGACCTTGGATTATCATCATCATGGCGGCTATGTCAGGTTTCTTGTCACTCGTTATACTGTCTTATGCAACAAATGATCTACATCTTATTATTGGAGCGATCCTATTCGGGGCAGGTTACGGAACTGTGTCTCCATGCTTACAAACATGGGCAGTTCAAAGGGTAAGTGAAGAAAAAAGTGGCGCAGCGAATGCGACGTTTTATTCCAGTTTTGATGTTGGTATTGGAATTAGCGCATTTATATTAGGTATTTTAGCTGAGTGGGTTAGTTTAGAGATGATCTTTCGTATTGTAAGTCTAAGTTTTATTGTTGTTGCTGTTTTAGTCTATAAGGATTATTCAAATCAAAAGGAAAGACATAGAAATAAATAAATCGAATTTTAACAAATCCACTTCTATGTTCGTAGAGGTGGATTTGTTATGATTGACACTTGCATAGCGCACAAAATTCCCGAAATACGCGTGAAATATGGGGGACCTTTACATAACAAATCCTTGAAATATCCGATTCTGGAAGCTAGAGTGAAGAAACAAAAGTTGACTAGGGGGAATAAGGATGACAATGCCGACACATATCGTAGCCGTAGGTGGAATCGTTGAAAACGAACAAGGCCAAATTCTTTTAGTAAAGACACAGCATGGCGGATGGGTATTTCCCGGTGGACAAGTGGAAGTCGGTGAAAATTTAATGGATGCATTATGTAGAGAAATAGAGGAGGAAAGCGGAATTATTGCCATAGTATCCCACATGATCGGGGTTTATTCAAACACGGGCGTATATAAATGGCATGATGGTATTACCGATGTGCCTACGAAATTGATGCTGGATTTTGTATGTAAGCCAGTGGGCGGAGAATTATGTACTTCAGAGGAAACATCGGAAAGCTGCTGGATGGATAAAGGAAAAGTGCTTGATATGGTGACTGCACCTGCCATTCGTACCCGATATCAAGTGTATTTGGATTTTGATGGGCAGATCCAGTACATGGATTATGTCACCAAGCCACAGTTTGAAGTGAATATGCATAAGACTATTTCTGAAAAGTAATGAAATCACAGACATAATGAGGTGTCCCGCTTGATCATCGTTGAAACTGAAATTCTCATTGATATACCTATAGATGCTTGTTTTGATCTAGCAAGGGATATCACAGTACACACCCAAACGGTGTGGAAACATACAAGGGAAAAGGCAATCGGAGGAACGACAGAAGGCATGATTGGTGAAGAAGGAGTTGTAACCTTCCAAGCTACCCATTTTCTGATTAGACAAAAGCTAACATCAAGAGTCGCTCATTATAAGAGACCTTATTATTTCGTGGATGTAATGATGAAGGGTGCATTTAAGAGTTTAAGACATGAGCATACCTTTGAAGACGTTAACCAGAAGACATTAATGAAGGATAAGTTGATTTTTGAAGCTCCATTTGGAATGATAGGCTGGATCACGGAGAGATTAATATTAAAGAGATACATGCAGCGTTTTCTGGAGCACCGAAACAATCAATTAAAGCTGGTGGCTGAATCAACAAGCTCAGGTAATCAATGGCTTTAAGCATGTAGCATAAGGTTATTACCTCCTAGTAAGTTAGTAAGAGTTAACTCGATTGCAATCTGGTTTTTATATATTACCGGGAATACATTTTCATTCCCTTCATGTAATGCGCTCAGACTGGACTTGAAATTCATTTTAAATGATAATAGTGACAAGTATTGTCATAATCATGGATAACGGAGTAAAAAACGATGTCTAAATCCAAAAGACTTATGGAACTAATGATGACCGTTAATCGGAAACGTAAGTTTACAGTGAAGGAGCTCGCACAAGAGTATGGGGTTTCATCACGAACGATACTCAGGGATTTGCAGGAATTAAGTGAATTGGGTGTTCCTTTATATTCGGAAGTAGGGCCTCATGGGGGTTACCAAGTGTTGAGGGAGAGAACCCTGCCACCTATAGCGTTCACCGAGGAAGAAGCTGTTTCGATATTTTTTGCGATCCATGCCTTACGTCACTATGCTTCCCTTCCTTTTGAGACGGAATCATCTGCGGCATTAAGCAAGTTTTATAACTACATGTCCGGCGACATCCGGGATCGTATTGATCAAATGAAAAACCGTGTTGATTTTGTGACGCCGGAAAGGCAGATCACCGCACCGCATTTATCCATATTGCTCGACGCTGCTATTCAGCAAAAAGTCCTGACCGTTGATTATGAATCAAAAGACAGCCAAACGAGCAGGGAGATACAGCCCATTGGAATTTATACAAGGAATGGTTTGTGGTACTGTCCTGCTTATTCTTATCGAAATCATGAAATCCGTGTGTTTCGTTGCGACCGAATACATTCTGTTGACCTATCAGAAAAGGAACCGATGGATCTTCGGCATATCCACCTTGAAAATAGAGAATTGATCCGCCAAGTGGATCAGGAGTATGTCCATCTATTCGCGGAACTGACTAAAGACGGTGTTCTGACGTATGAGGCTGAGCCATGGCCTGTGCTTAAGCTTCAGACTCGTGAGGATGGTACGGGCTGGCTGGAAGGAGATATTTTAAAGAGCGACATTCCGTTCTTCGCAAAATTCTTTATTGGTTTTGGCTTGAAAGTTACAGTGGAGAATCCTCCAGAGCTTCTGAGCTGCATCCAAGAAGTTCTGTCCGAGCTCATGTCCAAATATGATCAACAGACCATGATCCGAAGAAAGGACATCCCATGAATCATGAGATCATTGTTGCACCCTACAATCCTGACTGGGCGATTGAGTTTTATAACATCGCATATAGAATCCGAAATGCACTTCAAGACATTGCACTACGAATAGATCACATCGGATCCACAGAGGTAGTTGGGCTGGATGCAAAGCCGATCATTGATATCCAAATATCTGTCCGGGCATTAGAGCCGGTAGACGTCTACCAAACACAAATGGAAGGCTTGGGATACATGTTCAGAGCAGATAACACGGAAAGAACTAAGAGGTATTTTAGAGAAGGAAGCGGGATGCGAAGAACCCACATTCATATTAGAGAAGCTGGAAGTTTCTCTGAACAATTTGCCTTATTGTTTAGGGATTACTTACGGAGTCATGCAGAGGACGCGCAAAAATATGCCGAAATCAAATATACTCTCATGAGAATGTATCAACAGGATCGGCATCGGTATGTCGAAGAAAAAGAGCCATACATATGGGAGATCATGAGAAGGGCAAGTCAGTGGAGCCAAGATATCGGATGGAGACCAGGTAGGTCGGATATGTAGCGTCTACAGACAGTTTAAGGGATCAGGTGAGGAGGAACCATTTTGCCAAACGAAGCAATCATAACTAAAACCGAAATCCATAGATTAATCCAATATCTTGATTTTTTCGAGGGGCCTGCCGACACCTTTTACAGGGAAGTGAATGGCTACACATGTGAATCGGAGACCATGCTTGCATTCCGTAAGGAGCTGTATGATACGGGTTTCTTAATCGTATTCGATTGGGGGGCATGGCTCCGCGAACATGAGATCTATAAGAATATAGACGGCGATTTAGAGGAACAACTCATGAATGCTGATATGGAGACCTTGCGAAAGCTCGTAACCAGCTATGTACGAGGTGATCGGTTTATGGAAGGATTATTTATTGCTGTCGCGAAAAATGGCAAGATTGCTCAAGTTTTAACAAGGCTTCAGCAATTCGCTTACGGAGGAACCGAAGAGGTTGAATAGTAATGACAAAGGTGGCTTGCACAGCAATGTATAAAATTGTGTTTTTTGATGTAGACGGAACCCTGCTAAGTGAAACGGACAGAAGTATGCCGCTTAGCACCCAACAAGCCATTATTCAGTTGATGGAGCAAGGAATAAAAGTCGTTATTGCGACAGGAAGACCTTATAGTCTGTGCCAAGATTTTAAATCGATGGGTTTTGATACCTTTATATCTGCCAACGGGGCATTGGTGAAATGGAATGACCAAACGATTCATAAGTCGGTCATTACAGAGGAAACGGTACAGGGGGTCTCAGCTTTTGCGGAGCTCAACGGACACAGCCTCTCCTATTTTACGGAGCAATACATGATGAACGGCATAGGACATGATAATCAGCGGGTGATCCATACCTTGAAAGAGACATTGTCGATTATCGATTTTCCGGAAAAGATGGTTTCGGTCACAGAAGAGATTTACGGAATGTGTTTATATGCCGATGACAGCGAAGCACAGAAATTTGTAGACAAATTCCCAACACTGAAATTCAAACGCTGGCATAACTATGTGATGAACGTGTATGAAGAATTCGAGGCCACCAAGTCATCTGCGATAAAAAAGGTGCTGGAGCATTTCAATTTTAGCAGTTCAGAAGCGGTTGCCTTTGGTGACGGAGGAAATGACATCGATATGCTGGAATACGTGGGACTTGGAATTGCCATGGGAAACGGGGAGCAAGAGCTTAAAGAGAAAGCAGATTTTGTAACCAAAAAAGCCAGTGAAGACGGAATTTCCTATGCGCTAAAAAAGTTCGGCATTATTTAATGCCAACCCAATGGGTTAGATCCAATGACTGAGGTTCATTCCCGCCGTTTATAGATCAAGATGAAAAAACGGTGATTACATCACCGTCGGTTTAATCCTCTTTCTCATCTTCTTCTTGCAGGCAGCGTTCAATAAAATCAAAGAGATTTCTGGCCTCAACAGAACGGTTACCCCAGTCATGCCAAAAATATAACACCTGTCCGTAATTGCCTTCCTCCGTGGGATCTGTATCCAGACAGAGATAGTCACCTGCACCGTTTTCCGCAATCGGAATCCACTTGGCGTTCCAGAGCATCGGCTTAATTCCAGATTCGATATCCTTTTCCATATCATCCGGATCGAATTCTTCCTGTAAAAAAGCCCAGTTGTCCATCACTGCAGCAATCGGCGTCAGTGTCAGATTTCGAACGAAGCTATGTGAACCAGCAGACCAATTCTGTCCGTTATGTACCTTGTAGAAGCTTTTCATTTCTTCGGGCAGCGTCAACCCTAACTTGACCTCAAGGGACGCAATTTCTTCATCCTCAGCTCCCGGCAGCAGGTTAAGAGCATCTTTAAAATCCGCTGTATGTGAAGTACCCTTTTCAAAAATCTGCTGCCATAGCAGCTCAGCTTGGTTGTTCATATGGTGACCTCGCTTCCTTTAAACCTATCATACCGAAAATTCTTCATTTATGCATTATGGCTTCTTGCCAGCAATCCAGGTACACTTGCATTATGGAAGTGAATTCATCAAGAAAGCAGGAGATCCATAATGACCGTTAAACCAATTACAGAAGATGATCTTTTGGCATTGAGCCATTTATATGAAGAGTTGATGGGAATACCGACCAACGAGGAGCGCATGAAAGAAGTATTCAAGTCTGCTGAAGCCAGCGGCAATTATCATATCTTAGGCGCTTTTCATGAAGGAGAGTTAGCCGGTTCACTGATGGGTATTATTTGCCTTGATTTCGTCGGTACGTGCAGACCATTCATGGTGATTGAAAATGTAATCGTGTCCGATCGAATCCGCAGGCAAGGCATCGGGAAGAAGCTGATGGCTGAAATCGAACAGATTGCAAGAGATAAGGGCTGTGCCTATATTATTTTTGTGTCTGGCGAGAAGCGCAAGGAGGCTCATATTTTCTATGAGAAGCTGGGGTACAGGGACGAACAGGCCGAGGGCTTCCGAAAGCATTTATAGACCCACAGGAAGAGAGTAATGTGTGATGTGGATTGCTGCGGCCGAGGCATATGAATGGTAACAAAGGGGGAAATCCAATGATTCTATGTCCTTGGTGCGGACAAGAGGTTGAACTGGTGGATCAGGTATGTCCAGAATGCAAAACTGAAGTATTACCGGAACATCTCATGGGTTCCAATGGAGAAACAAATGCTATTGGGAATGTAGAAGCAGATACAGCTGATTTGGATATTGAAACGGTGATTATGAATGAGTTCAAGTGTTCCAAATGCGGGCATGACGAGTGTATCACGGATGAAGTGGCAATGAGCGGCACGGGAATCAGCAAAATTATGGATATCAATTATCATCATTTTCTGTTCGTATCATGCACGCATTGCGGATTTGTGGAAATATATAATCCCGATGTACTGCGTGGATACAAGTCCGGGAAACTCAGCACAGTGATGGATATTTTGTTTGGACGATAGGTTATAAAAAGGAGATGCCTTTTCGTGAACGAAAACCGTTTTCCCATAGGTCCGTTTGAACCAGAACTTCATCCTTCTGCTGAAGCTCTGGGCGGCTTGATTCATCAGATTCCTGAGATCACGAAGCTTTTACGAGAAATGATCTCTTCACTTCCACCGGAGCAGCAGAATATCCCGTATCGTCAGGGAGGATGGACGATTAAACAAGTGATCCATCATATGGCTGATAATGATATGAATGAATACATAAGGTTCAAGAAGGCATTAACGGAGGATGGCCCGATGGCGGGTTCTTACCGGGAAGATCTCTGGGCTGAATTGGGTGATTACCGGGATTTACCTGTCGAGAGTTCTCTTTTGTTCATGGAAGCACTGCATCAGCGCTTTGTGATTCTACTGAAAAGTTTAGATCCGGATGATTTTAAGAAGAAGCTCAGCACTCAGGTGCTGGGACAAATCACGTTAGAAACAGCACTCCAGCGATTCATATGGCATAGTCGGCATCATATAGCCCAGATCCAGGCATTCATGAGGTCTGATAACGGGCATATGCTTTAATTACTAGGGAGGATTCAAGATGCACCGTATAGATGTCGTTTATTCCTTAATAACCAATGAAGCTAAAACTAAAGTTCTGATGGTGAAGAACAAGGACAATGAGCGTTGGACTTTACCAGGTGGGCCCAAGTTGATTTCGAAGAGGGAATATTCGAAAGTGAAATAAAGAGGAGGGAACTCATGGAGTACAAAGATTCCTTTTATCAGCTGTTTCAATTAAACGAATTGGGATTTAAAATCATTAGCTTGTTGCTTATACTTGTTATTGTAATCGGTATCATTATTTTATTTGTTTATCGCAACCGGATATCCGGCAAGAAGATGATGTTTTTTGGTGCGGAGCTCATCCTGCTTGGATTCATGTTCAATGTTATTCTGGATTTTAAATTTCAGATGCCGATCCTGAGTTTTATTACGATTCTGCTGGGGATGCTGGTTAGTCTGATGGGTATGGTGAAAAAAGATTAAGGTTGTCTGAGCTGGCATAAGGAATACCTACAATCTGAGAGAGAGCGGTGACTATTTTGAAGGGAATAGATACGATTCATCAATTGATAGAGGGCTGGGTTGCAGAAAAGAAAATACCCGGGGCTGTCGTGGATATCCAGGTGAAAAATAAAATGAAATGGCAAGCGGCATATGGAACAGTGTCGCTGGACACGATCTTCGATGCAGCCTCGCTGACCAAAGTTGTAGTGGCGCTGCCGGCAATCATGATGCTGGTCCAGTCATCCAAACTGTCGCTGCAGGATCCGGTTCAGAAGCATATCCCTGAGTTTCGCCATGCCGAAGTTACGATTGAGCATTGTCTAAGACATGTATCAGGTCTGCCTTCCGTACTTCCGGATTTCAGAGAACGTTACAGTAAAAGCGATATTAAGCAGCTGATTATGGCTCAGGAGCTGGAATTCAGTCCCGGTGAACGTGTGCAGTACAGTGACTTGGGATTGGTTCTTATCGGCTGGATTATTTCCCGGTTGACGAAAAAGCCTTTGGATGAATTTGCTCGGGAAGCGATATTTATGCCGCTTGGAATGACAGATAGTTATTTTAATCCGCCTGCAAACCTACGTGAACGGATAGCTCCGACGGAGTGGGATGGCAATAAGTATCTTATTGGTGAAGTACATGATGAAACATGTTACCGACTTGGAGGAGTGGCAGGAAGTGCGGGATTATTTGCAACAGCCGAGGATATATCGAAATATGCAAAATCTTGGCTTTATCCTGAGCAGTACTCATTATGGACCAGAGCTTCGGTGGATGCCTGCACCCAATCCGTTTTTCATGGACGCGGTATTGGCTGGCAGGTACAGGAAAGTCCTGAAGGAGTGCTTTCATGTGGCCCTCATTGGCCGAAGGGCAGCTTTGGACATACAGGTTATACCGGTACGAGTATCTGGATTAATCCAGCAGATGAAGTGACTGTCGTGTTCCTGACGAATGCGGTCCATTTAGGCAGGGATAATGTGCTGAAGGATTTGCGGCCTATTCTGCATGAAGCGGTATTAGATATTTGCGCGGATTAGTGAAATGATATTGATAAATCGAGCATTTATTTGGTGGTGAGATCTTTGGAAATTGACGAATCGATCACGGTGGTCCCCTATGACGACCAGTGGGCGGATGTATTCAATAATGAAAAGTCTACACTTCTGAATATCTTCGGTTCTGATACCGTTGAAATCGAACATTTCGGCAGCACCTCGGTCAGAGGCATGGTTGCCAAACCGATCATTGATATACTAATTGGCGTTTCTTCACTTGAACTGGATGAATCGATACTCCACCAGCTGCAGCAGCGTAACTATGATAGTTTTGGCGAAGCGGGTGTAGAAGGGCGGCTGTATTTTCGTAAACGCGCGGAACACTCCTTCAATTTGGCTGTCGTAATCTTTCAAGGGGAACAGTGGATCAACAATATTCAAATTCGAGATTACCTAAGAACCCATCCTCAGGTGGCAGAACAATATTCGATGCATAAACGTGAGTCCATTCAAAAGGGAATAACTACATTACTGGCTTACTCCGACGAGAAGGCGGAATTCGTGCAAAGTGTATTGAGACAGGCTAAAAAATACAGTATGGGTAATTAAGAAACAGCCCTATGAAATTGCCCGTAAATTGGAAAAACAAATGCTTAACTTATAAGGAGGGTTTTATTTTATGATGTCTATCAAATTGCCTAAAGAACAAAAAACAGAGCTGGCCCAAAGTGTCCAGGCTTATTTTGAAGAGGAACGTTCTGAAAGCATCGGACAACTGGGAGCGGAGCAATTAATCGATTTTATGATCGGCGAGCTCGGACCCTATATTTATAACCAGGCGATCGAAGATACTAGAGCATTGATTACCGAAAAAATGGCTCAAATCGATGATGAGTTGTACACCCTAGAGAAGCCCATTCAAAACTTGAGAAGATAGGCCTGACAGGAGTTGGATCGATGGAGAAGGAATTAATACAGCAGATGAATGATCATCTGCTCGAGGAGGCTGCGCTCTCCTTTGGCGTTGTTTTGCAGGATCTGAAATATATTGGCGGATTTCAGAATTTTATATATGAGTATGTTAACAATGGAAAAACCTATATTTTAAGGATTACGCATAGCTCCCACCGGGATATTGATTCAGTGAAAGCCGAACTTGATTGGGTGCATGATCTCCATCGCCATGGGGTGTCTGTCAGCAAACCGGTTACATCAAGGCATGATAACCCGCTTGAAGTGATACATTTGGATGATTCCTATGTCATGGTTACATCTTTCGAAAAAGCGTCTGGCACAAAAATTAACTATCCTGATTGTATGAACAATGACTCACTATCTGAAAAATGCGGGGAGATCACGGGACAAATTCACGCCTTATCCAAAAGCTATGTACCGGCAATCCATTCAGTGAAGCGCCATGATTGGACAGGAAATTACTATTTAAACCATGTGAAACACTTCATACCAGCATCGCAGCGGCAAGTATTTACGAACATGGAACAATTAAAGACGCAAATCCACGGACTGCCGAAAACGGACAGCTACGGACTCATCCATGGAGATATTAATATCGGAAATTTCCTTGTCGATGGTGATCGAATCACCCTTTTTGATTTTGACGAATGCCAATACAGCTGGTTTGTGGAGGATATAGCCATTCAGCTTTTTTATATGGTGTATGTTGTTTTGGATGATTCATTAGAAGAGCGACATGATCAAGCGCGGAGGTTCATGAAGCATTTTTTGAAAGGATACGAGAGGCAACATTCGATTCACGCAGATTCATTAAAGCATATGGAGTTATTTCTGAGACTGCGCGAAATTATCGTTTACGTGGGAATGTATCGGAGTTTTGATTTTTCGAGCCTCAATGATTGGACGCAGAAATACATACAAGAAAGCCGTAATAGGCTGGAAGCAGGGACATCGATCGTTCAAAATCTGTTGTAGCAGGTGATAGCCTTTGAATCGAAACAACCACAAAATCATTAAAGTATTCGTATGGATTTTTTTTACCGGATACAGTGCCTGCTTGCTATATTGGATGTTCCGGGGGTTTGGCCGAACCACTCACACCGAAATCAGATATAATCTGGTTCCGTTCAATACCATTTTCAGTTATATCTTTAACGTGAATCAGCATAACATTGGAACGACGATCGTTAATTTAGCCGGTAATGTGGGGGTTTTCCTTCCATTCGGATTGATGTTACCCTATCTCTTCAAAAAATTAACAAGGTACAGCATGTTTTTTGTTTGGTTTACCGGCTCTATCATTATTCTGGAGATCATGCAGACCGTACTCAAGGTAGGAACAGGAGACATTGATGATGTCATATTAAATGTTATAGGTGCTTCTGCGGGTTATGTTGTGTATCGGATATTTCTCACGGGAAAATCAAGTCACTTCATGTGAAATTGCCTGAACTGGAGGAGATCGAGTGGAGCACAGAGGTTCCGAATTTTATGACGACGGGTTGATTTTCAAAAGGTATCTGGATCGAAGAAACTGGACTGAAAATGCCAACGATACCATAGAAAAGCCGATTATACTTCAGTTGATTGGCAGTGTGTCCGGACTGAGAATTCTGGATTTGGGATGCGGGGATGCCTCATTCGGTAATGAGCTTCTCGATGCAGGAGCTGTTTCGTATACCGGAATTGAAGGCTCGGCGAATATGGTAGAAGAAGCAAAGAAGACAATGCGTAGATCAAAAACCGAGATTATACATACTGCAATTGAGGATTGGGATTTTCCGGATTCGCATTTTGATATGGTCATTTCCAGGCTTGTTCTGCATTACATAGAGGATGTCGAAGCGATTTTAAAAAAGGTATATCGATCCCTGGTGGACGGTGGTAGATTTGTTTTCTCCGTTGAGCATCCCGTGATGACATCCTCCTATGGACTTCCAAGAGAGGAAGGCATGAAGCAGGATTGGATCGTCGACCAATATTTCCATACGGGAATTCGTAAGCAGGAGTGGCTTGGTGGAACAGCAGTAAAATACCACAGAACGATTGAGGATATCTATTCTGCGCTCCAACATGCGGGCTTTAATATAACAAGCCTTAGAGAATCCAAGCCCAATGAAGCGAACTTCCAGCATAACGAAACTTACGAGCGGCGCATGAGAATTCCTTTGTTTTTGTTTTTCAGCGCCCAGAAAATATAGAGACGGTGATCCATACGTTAAAAATATTAAACCTTTTATTGAGATTTATTTTGGAGCTTATTTTGTTGTTTTCCTTATGTTATTGGGGATTGCATGTCCAATTGGGCGTATTCATGCAGATTGTTTTGGGTCTCGGATTACCAGTCCTTGCAGCAGTCGCGTGGGGGTTATTCATATCACCCAAAGCCTCGGTTCGCGTTCCATTATTTGTTGTGCTTTTCATTGAAGCTATTTTGTTCGCAGCGGCTGTTCTGTGTTTCATCAGTTCAGGCTTCGTAACCTTTGCCGTGATTTTTGGGGTCTTGGCCGTCGTCAACCGTTTTATCATTTTGAAATGGAAGCAGCAAGGTTTCGACACTTAAATGAAGGATGTGTTCATAGATGTTGTTCCCGGTATCGTATTCTACGTTATCTGATCAAGCTATTAATGATTATTTGAAAAATCAATATCATCTGAACAATAATACTCGTACTAGCTACCTCTTAAGAGGCATGAATGATACTTATCTCGTTACGACCCCGGAAAATAAATATGTGTTCAGAGTATACCGCGGTGACTGGAGGGGAAACGAGTCTGAGATTGCTTTTGAAATGGAGCTGCTTCATCATCTGGACCAGAACGGCATTTCCGTATCGCTTCCGATTCCGGATCAGCAGGGCAATCTTATACAAAAACTTCAAGCTCCGGAAGGAATCCGTTATGCTGTACTCTTTACCTTTGCGGAGGGGACTGAAAGAGGAATCGATACGGAGGAAATCAGTGAACGGTTTGGTCAAGCTGTTGCCGGGATTCATCTGAAAAGCGATTCTTTCCATACGACCAGCAGCAGACAAGAGCTGACCCTGGATTATTTGATACATCAAACGATGGAAGCCGTTCAACCGCATATGCAGCACCGCTTGGATGATTTTCAGGAGCTCCAACAAATTGCAGCAAGGCTTGAAAATAGTCTTCGTGAACTTGAGCTGGATACCTTGGATTGGGGCATCTGTCACGGGGATCTGCATGGCAATACGAATGTCAGCTACATGGATGATTTGTCGATGACGCATTATGATTTTGATTTATGCGGTTATGGCTGGCGCGCTTATGATATTGCTGAATTCAGGCTCGCCCGGGAAGTAAGATTAGGACATGACCCTGCTCAGCTGGAGCTCCTGTGGAGTGGTTTTATCAAAGGCTATCAATCCATCAGAGTGCTAAGCGAAAATGATCTTCATGCAGTGCCGGTATTTGTGGCAATTCGCCAATTATGGCTCTTTGGCTTATGCCTTAAAGATCCACATATCCATGGCAGCATTGATTATGGCGATGATTATATCAACGATAAGCTGCACTTTTTTAGAAACTTATCTATATTTCAAGAAGACATCAGCGTGACTCAGTCCTAAAAAAGCATGGACAATGGCATTCATCGTCTGATGGTGAACAGGATTTGAGTAATAAAAGAGCGGTCGTTGCCGCTCTTTTTCTTATAATGAAGCATATTTTGACAGTCTTTATCCCGTTAAATCATTCCTCTTATTTGGAAATGAAGGTATAATTATGAAGTGATAATAAGGAGAAAGATCTAATCAGCAGCAGAATGAGAGGTTCAGTAATTTTTTACTAATGGAGGTATTTGTGATGAAAGAAGGCAGGATTCTAGGGATTGCATATAATGTTATCCCGGTTTCTGATATGGAGCGTTCCGCAGCGTGGTATGTGAGGCATTTCGGATTCAATATCCGCAATCAGAGAGAAGACTACTTAAGCTTGTTCCGGGGGAATCGCCCGATACTGGACCTGATCCAAAGCGACAACGATTCAAGAGCAACCTTTGAAGTGAATAACCGAAAGAGATGGGTCATCACATTCTTTACGGATGATATTGAATCCCTGCATAGCGATCTGAATTCGGAGAATGTAAAGGTCGGAAATATAGCGGATGAAGGCAAATATGGTAAGTTTTTTGTGCTGGAAGATCCGGATGGTAATTTATTTGATGTATGGGAGCATCATGACTGCGAGCTTATTTTCTAAATAGACAGTCCTTTATTCGCTGAATCTCAATTTGGAGGAGAATGACCATGATTCGTTTATGCGGCCGCCAAGATCAACAAGTGATTTATGAGGTTATCAATGACGCATCGCAAGCTTACAAAGGAATTATCCCGGAAGATCGCTATCATGAGCCATATATGCCAGCTGAAGAATTAATGAGTGAATTGGAGGATGGCGTTGTATTTTGGGGATATGAAGAAGATGGCGAAATCGTTGGTGTGATGGGAATCCAGGATAAAGGTGACGTATCCTTAATCAGACATGCGTATGTGAGGACCCGGCAGCGTAACGGTGGCATCGGAACCAAGCTGCTTCATCATCTTATCTCGCAATCGGATAGGCCTGTCCTCATAGGAACCTGGGGATCAGCGGAGTGGGCAATCCGATTTTATGTGAAGAATGGGTTCCGATTGGTGTCCAAGGAAGAGAAGGAAATACTGCTGCGTCAATATTGGAACGTACCGGAACGTCAGATCGAGACCTCCGTCGTGTTATGCGATGAACGCTGGCAATTAGCTCGCTGTCTGGTTATGAAAAAACATTAAAGGATGAAGTCTGATGCGTATAAATGAGATATTTGATTCTACTCCTTTAATGGAGACGCCGCGCTTATTATTACGGAAATTGAGCGTGGAGGATGCTGAAGAATATTTCTCATTAGCATCCAATCCATTGGCGGCAAAACATACGATATGGAATGCTCACATCACCATTGAAGATTCCATTTCTTATTTATCCGGGCTCCAGGCAAAAATGGATCAGGGTCAGGCTTTTCACTGGGGGATCATCGACAAGGCGACCGGTACATTCATTGGGCGTGTCGGATTTATTTATTTTGATACACTGCACAGACTATCGGAGGTCGGATTTGCGCTTCATTGTGACTGGTGGGGGCAAGGCATCATGTCAGAAGCTGCATTGCCAATGATCCGGTACGGATTTGAAGAATTAGGACTTAACCGGATTGAAGGACGCTGTAATGCGGATAATTTGGCTTCGGAACGGGTTTTGCTTAAAATAGGTATGACCTTTGAAGGGATATTAAGACGCCAGCTGAAGATCAAGGGTGTATTTATCGACCAGAAGATGTATGCGATTCTGAATAGTGACTTTAATGAGCTGCATGAAGATGCACTGGGCCATATCTAAAGCGAGCTAACATATCCACAGGCATTTATGGAGTAATTTACGCTACAAAATCAGATCGAGGTGTTCAATGATGCTTGAAGTGGCTACTTTACAAGTAATACCGGGAGAAGAACAGAATTTTGAGAAGAGCTTTGCGCAGGCGTCAGCGATCATCTCCAGTATGAAAGGCTACATTCAGCATGAACTACACAAGTGCATGGAGGAAGCCAATAAATACATTCTGCTCGTCAAATGGGAGACGCTTACAGATCACACGGTAGGCTTTAGAGAATCGCCTGAATACAAGGAATGGAAAGCACTGCTGCATCATTATTATGATCCGTTTCCGACGGTTGAGCATTATGAGCTCTTATATAAAAATGCCTGATTTCTAAGGAATAACATAAATAAAACCAAGAGGTAGATCCTTATGATTGCATTTACGATTTGTTTTATAAAAAAGGGTGACCGGATCCTTCTTCTCAATCGCAACAAGTCAAGCTGGATGGGCATGTGGAACGGTGTGGGCGGAAAACTGGAGCCGGGCGAGACTCCGAGAGAGTCCATGTTAAGAGAAATAATGGAAGAGACGGGTATTGTTCCTGAACGTCTGCATTTCAAAGGCTTGGTTACGTGGTTAACCGAATCCAGAAAAACAGGCGGTATGTATACCTACATGGCAGAGCTGCCTGAAGAATTTCATTATCCGACTCCGATCCAGACAGACGAAGGTATTTTGGACTGGAAAGAGCTTGAATGGATTTTGCATCCGGATAACCGCGGTATTGTATATAACATTCCAAAGAGCCTTGAAAAAATCCTGTTTGATGAACATTGCTACGATCATACCTGCACCTACCAAAATGGGGAATTGGTACGGCATGATTCCGTTCGTATAGAGCCGGATATCGAAAACATAACGGATGCAAATCTGCTTGAAGAACGTATTTGCAGGGATTTTAAGTTGGTTAATTGATTGGATGACGGTGAGATCTAATAGTCGGACCCAAATCATCGCTGGATCGGAGAGGTTGATCGATGGCGGGACTAACGCCGAACAGGCTGAGCATGGTTGGATTCATAAAACTCATATGGATTGCTGCACTGTTTGTAGTGCTTACAGGATGCAAAGCCGGAGAGACTCAGCCGCTTACAGATGAGGTTACTGAACCAGATATACATGAAATAGCCATGAAAAAGGGGTATCTAGCTTATCATCATAATTACGACAATATGGACCGGGGTCATCATGATTTTGAGGCGCAAACTACGATCATAGATCCTGAATATTACAAGGACAATCCGCTCAAGCGAGGTGAGATTGTTTATTTTATAAATCCGGACTTTGATCATGATAAATATTCAAATGTTCATCTCGAAGAAATGAGTATATCCCGGATCGTGGCCTTGCCTGGAGAAACGATCAAAATTACA
This sequence comes from Paenibacillus dokdonensis, assembly GCF_004916975.1. Taxonomy (GTDB): domain Bacteria; phylum Bacillota; class Bacilli; order Paenibacillales; family Paenibacillaceae; genus Paenibacillus_AQ; species Paenibacillus_AQ dokdonensis. Next base: position 1,532,592 of record NZ_STGQ01000001.1, read on the forward strand.
GCAGGACAGATTTACGTTAATGACCGCAAGCTGAGTTCATTTTATGGAAACGCTCATCGCATAGGATCGGATATCCCTGCACTGAAAAAGAGCCTGAAAGAGAAGGGGGAAATCTTGAGTGCCGAGATGAAACAAAACATCAAAAACATGATTCGGACTATGGACTCAGAGCAGCTGGGGCCGATCAAGATTCCGGACGGGGATGTATTCGTGATAGGGGATGATTGGTTCAGAAGCTTTGACAGCAGGCACTTTGGTTCCTTGCCGGCCAAGATGATTCAGGGTAAGGTTCTGGGATACCAAGAGGATCCTTCTTATAGATAGATATGGTGAAATTTTCATAATACAGATATCTATCGGATGGGAATGATTGTTACATGACATATTTTTCGTTGGGCTGTGGACCGTCTCCTGACAACTACATTTCAAGATAGAACTCACAGTTAGAACAACAAAAATGGAGGGCGCATGAAACTTTACCATTTTAGCGAGGAAGAAAATATCGAAATATTTCATCCTCGGATCAAAGCCAATCGGACAGAAATGCCGTCTGTCGTGTGGGCGATAGATGAAGCGCATGAATTCACGTTTTTTGTTCCGCGAAACTGTCCTCGGATTGTGTATACGAGGCATGATGGGATCTCAGAGGAAGACGAGATTCGATTTTTTGGACATACATCATCTAACAGCGTTATAACACTGGAAACCGGCTGGTACAGCAGAATCATGGAAACCACATTGTACCGATATGAGCTTCCGCGGGAGACCTTTGAGCTGTTTGATGAGACAGCCGGTTATTTTATTTCCAGGGAAATGGTAAAACCTGTCGAAAAAACCGAGATTCGGGATTCTTTACAGCGCTTAATGAATTTAGGCATTGATGTTCGGTTTACGCCAGATCTTTACCCGTTACGGGAAGCCATTCTACAATCATCAGTCAAGGATTTTGGCATTCACAGATTTGAGCATGCTATTTCACCTGATTACTAAAGAGAAGAAGTGGCCTACTGCTGCTTCTTTTATTTTGCTCTGCAAAAATAACAACAATAAAGGTAGAAAAGCGATGTAACTGAATCCAATATATCGAGAATTGGACTGAGCATATACGCTATATTATCAATAACGGGATATCTGATTGTCCTGCCATGGGAAGGGAGTGTTGCTTATCGTTAAACGGCAAGTGTTTTGCTATCCCAAAAGTTAAAGCGCTTTAATTATAAAAGGGAAGGGGTAAAAAAATGAGGACTAGGAATAAAAGCAGAACTGCCTGGAGCAAGACGGCCTTATTGTTAACCGCTCTCGCTCTGCTTGCCTGGCCATTTCAAGGAAACATATACGCGAATGGAACGGGGAATCTCCAGAGTGGAGCCATAAGCAAAAGCGCTGCAGTTCTGGCTGAATGGATGTTTAAGGACAAGGGTGAGCAAGGGGTTCACATGGCTACCAGTGGGAAATACCAATCCTCGTCCGTTCTGCAAAATGTGGGCGGTACCTTTGAATACTATGATGATGAAGCACATGATCTGAGCTATCAAGGCTGGGATCCGGAGGAAGGTCAGAAATACTGGCTGGCAACCCTATCAACGGCTGGCTACAGTCAAATTAAGCTTTCCTCTGAGCAAAGCTCATCCGGGTCCGGTCCGAATGAATTCAAGATTCAGACGAGTACGGATCTCTCCAATTGGACGGATGTGCCGAACGGTAACGTGAAAATGAATACCGCATCGAGCTATGACTGCCCTAAGCAGTCTTGCAAATTGAAGAATCTCGCCCTGCCATTAGCAGATGATAAGGAGCTTCTGTACATCCGCTGGATAGTGAGTGCCAATAAGGCTACCAATACGGACGAAAATCCATCCGGCATTGGAGGAGGGGGATCCAGCCGTATCCGCAGTATTCAGGTAACAGGTGAGCCCATCAAAGGAAAACAGCCTATACATCCAACGCTGGATTTGACCCACACCCCCCTGGATCAGGCAGAAAAAGCATCAGCTGCTGATCCGCTGAAGATCAAGTTCAGCAAAAAGGTGAATCTAGCAGATGAGCAGGACATCCGTGTAACTGATGAACAGGGGCAACCAGCACCTGGTCTCAAATTTGAAATCACCGAAGGAAATTTGCTGCAGATTCAGCATAACCCCCTGATATACAGTACGAAATATAAAGTTTTCATCGGCAAGTCAGCCATCAAAGGTGAGGACGGAAATCTGCTGGCACGTGATCTTACCTGGAGCTTTACTGTGCAGGATTCCCCGACGATGCCGAAGATGATCAATATGACGTTTAACGGAGATCCGAAAACAAGTCTCGCTTTTGCCTGGTATACGGACATCAAGACCGAGACAAAAATTCAGGTGATCGAAGCTTCCCGTATGCAGGGAAATGAATTTTCGGCTACTGCTGCTAGAGAATACAGCGGCTCCGCGGAAGAAATTTCAACCTACATGACGAAGGAAGACAGAACTACCGGCAGCAAAACGAAATTTTACAGTCATAAGGTGACTGCGGACCGGCTAACACCAGGAACTACATATAAATACCGCGTGGGCAATGGAACGGAGTGGAGCGCAGTCGGCTCTTTTACCACCGATACAGAAAAGTCACAGCCATATCGATTTATCGTAGGCTCGGACTCGCAGGCTTCCAATAAAGCAGAGTTTGAGCCTTGGGCAGATACGTTTAAGAAAGCGAACAATCACATTGGCAGCCCCAAATTTCTCATTAATTCAGGAGATTTGGTCGATAACGGTGACTTAGAGGAGCAGTGGCAGTGGCTGTTGGGCGTAGCCCAAGATCAGCTGCTCAATGTGCCTTTTGTACCGGTGCTGGGCGGACATGAGGTCTCGGATTGGGACGGAGATGAAACGACGCCCAACAATAATTTCTATAATCATTTCAACCTGCCGCGCAACGTGGTAAAGGCGACTCATGACGGGTCCGTGTATTCTTTTGAATATGGGGATGCGCTGTATATGGTCTTTAATTCGGAGTTTGACGGCAAGCTGAAGGAAGACGGCTCAGTAGATTGGGATGATGACAAGCATGAGCAGTTCTGGAATCAAGTGGATTGGATGCGTAATACAGTAGCAAAAAGCGATGCCAAGTGGAAGTTCGTCACATTCCACAAGTCGCCATATGCCGCTGGAGATAATTCGGCCCAATGGGAAGATCAGCGTATACAATTCTATAAAAAGAATTTGATTCCGGTATTTGATGAGCTTGGCATCGATATGGTATTCGAAGCGCATGACCATATGTATATGAGATCGTTCCAGATGTATGGGGATAAAGTGGTTGATCCCAAGGATTTGCAAAAGGACGGGGAAGGTAACGTTATAGATCCTAAAGGAACGGTCTATCTCATGTCCAATGCACTTGGCAACAAGTTCTATTACAAGAACAACCAGTATAAAGCCGGCGCCGATGGTGAGCCTGAAGAGATCATCGGTGCGGACGGCAAGCCAGTTCCGTATGATGATTATTTTGCAGCCATTGACGAGCAGCCTGAGAAGAAAATGTTCACCGATGTCTCCATCTCGGATCAGGTATTGAAGTTTGATGCCATGACAGCAGCAGTCGCGGATGAAGGCAAAGCTGGTTATAGTAAAGACGGACTTGGCGTATATGATCATTACGGTATTAAACGGACTGACACTAAACCAGCACCTGTGCAGCAAGCCGAGGTAGAGGTGAAAGACGGCAAAGCGATCGTCACATGGAAAGCACCTTCATCCGAGGTAGAACGGGTCAGAGGCTTCCGTATTTATGAGAAGGACGATAAGATCAGCAAATACTGGAGCAAGTATGTACCGGTTCAATCGGGCAATGATCAATATAGTCTTACCATTGACAATCTCGACACTGCAATTCAGTATCATCTGGTAATCCGTGCTGTCGGTGCAAGAGATAATTCGGATAAAGTAGAGGTGGGTACACTGAGAATTGCTTCAGGAAATGAACCACCATCTGCTCCATCAGAGCTGGAAGGCAAGAGTATGACTCCGTTCCAAATCAACTTGTCCTGGAACGCATCGAGCGGTTTGCAACCGGCAGGCTACCATGTATATCGTGATGGTCATTTGGCCGGTACAGCGGAAGGCACAGCTTTCCAGGATATCGGGTTACAGCCGGAAACCGTATATCAATATACGGTCAAGGCTTTCGGCAAAAATGGATCAGAATCACGTTCTACGGCTGTAATCGCTGCAAAGACAAAAGCGTCATTTCTGGGCAGCGGCGCTGTAAAGCCATTCCCGCAGCATACGGCTTACGCGGCTGGTTCGATCAAACCGAATCATCAGAGTGAGACTCAAATCGATGCGACAGTAACCCGCCTCTATAACGAATGGAAGAAAAAATATTTGAAGTCGAATACGCATCTGAAGTCATCGGACCCGTCACAGTATTACGTGTGGTATGCCGATGGCGACTGGTTCGAAAAAGAGCATGACGATGCTCTTAATGTAGATTATGATGCAACAACCGTCTCTGAAGCGCATGGCTACGGGATGCTGATTACGGCATACATGGCGGGGCAAGATCCTCAGGCCAAATCTTATTTTGACGGACTATATCGCTATTTCAGAGCCCATCCTAGCAGCATCAACCCGGACCTCATGGCCTGGAAACAGGGTGACACTGGCAAGGCCATCGTAGATGTGGATGGGGTGGATTCCGCGACAGACGGAGACATGGATATCGCATACGCCCTGCTGTTGGCGGACAGTCAATGGGGAAGCAGCGGTAAGATTAATTATTTGGCAGAAGCCAAAAAAGTGATTCAAGCCATTATGAAAAATGATGTTAATCATACCGAGTGGACATTAAAGCTGGCTGATTGGGCAGAGGATAACGATGTAAAATACGGCAGTGCGACGCGCCCCTCCGATTTTATGCTGCAGCATCTCAAGGATTTCATGCAAGTTTCCGGTGATCGAAATTGGGAGCTTGTCATTGACAAGACCTACGAGGTAAGCCGTGACCTCTTCACGAAGTTCAGTCCGAAAGCAGGTTTGCTTCCTGATTTTGTGGTGAAGAAGAACGGCAGCTATGCTCCTGCTGATCCAGAGTTTCTAGAAGCAGAAACCGATGGGGATTACAGCTATAATTCATCCCGCACACCATGGCGGATCGGGACGGATGCTTTAATTACAGGAGATGAGCGGGCAAAAGAACAGCTGAACACGCTGACAGGTTGGATTCGTAAGACAACCAAGGATGATCCCTCGAAGATTCTTGCGGGCTATAAGCTTGACGGTTCTGCACCGCTTGAGGATTATCCTGATCTGTCCTTCACTGCTCCATTGATGGTTGGGGCGATGCTCGATTCCTCCAATCAATCCTGGCTAAACCGTTTATGGGATTATAATGCGGCTGTTTCAACAGAGGAAGATGTATATTTCGGTAATACGCTTCGGCTGCTGAGCATGATTGTCGTGTCCGGTAATTGGTGGTCACCTACCCTTACAGATACACAAGCTCCGGTTCAACCGACATTAGAGAAATCTGAAGCTGTATCCGGTACGTCTATCCAGTTGAAGTGGACGCCATCATCGGATCTCATGGGGGTTGCAGGCTACAAGGTATACCGGAATAACTCCGTTATTTCTGAAACGAAGGAGCTCCAGTTTAAAGATACGGGTTTGACACCAGACACATCCTATCAGTATTTTGTGGCTGCTTATGATGCGGCCGGCAATCTGTCACCGATGAGCAATATCAGAATCGTGAAGACAAGCGCTAAGGCGGATGGTACGACGCAATAAAATGTTGATTGAAAAAGCCCTGGCTAAGCCAGGGCTTTTTTCTTGAGGGAAGCTTAATTTAACAACCAAGAAAATATGGAGTGTACGGGTGAGCTACTATATAATTGAAATATGTAAAATGTGACAGCAGTACAACTGAAGGAGGTCTGAAATATGAGTACGACTTTCTATCTTGTAAGGCATGCTATAAAAGAAGGGGCAATTGGGGATGTTCCAATAACTTCAAAAGGTGTCTTACAAGCACAATCGACAGCAAGATATTTTGGTGATTTACCTATAACAATCATACTTTCAAGTCCACTTCGAAGAGCAAAAGAAACCGCTGAATATATTGCACTAGAGACGAAATCACCGATGAATATGAATAGTCGTTTGCGGGAACGTGCTAATTGGGGGGACCTTCCAGGACAAACTTTTGAGGAGTTTGTTGCCATGTGGGAGCGGTCTACATTTGAACCCGAATATATACCACCCGTAGGCGATTCAGCAAAGCAAGCAGGTGAGCGTTTATCTTCTTTATTAACAGGATTAGCCAAGAAACACCCGTTACAAAGTAATATTGTAATCGTTACTCATGGAGGATTAATAACTGATTTTTTGGTGAATACATTCCCCGAGAACCAACTGGAAGTTTGGCATCCTAATTTCGTTGCCGTACAAAGCGAGCTGGTTCCCGAGTGTTCTATAACAACACTAATTTATGAAAGCGGAAAGTATAAAATTGCAGGCTTTGCATCCGTTGAACATTTAACGCCAATCGATCTGTCATAAGTCATCGGGTTCGTTTATCCTGGGCAGCTTCACTGTGAAGGTGGTTCCATGATCCGGAACGCTGTCAATCTGAACGGAGCCGCCATGATTATGAATAATATTTTGCGTGATCATAAATCCAAGACCTGTCCCCGTTTCTTTGGTTGTGAAAAATGGCTGTCCGAGTTTTTGAATTTGCTCCGGAGTCATACCGCTGCCTTCATCCTGAACACTGATTAGCACCTCGAGATCGCTGAATTCGGCTGTTATGTGAATGATCCCACTTGTACCCATGGCATCCATACCATTTTTAAGCAGATTGATAAACACCTGTTTTAATTGATTAATTTCCCCGGTAATCCACAGAGAAGTGTCCGGACAATGAAAAGTAATCTCGATATTTTTTAATGCAGCCTGAACTCTCATTAAGGTAATGACCTGATCCAATATGGGCAGGACATTCAGGGGTTTACTTATGTGGTTACCCTGTGGTTTGGATAAAACCAGCAGCTCATTGACAATAAGCTCGATACGTTTGAGTTCAGATTCAATAATATCGAAATACGATTCGGTACTGCGTTTTGATGACCTCATCAGCTTCATAAACCCATTAATGGAGGTCAGCGGATTACGGATTTCATGTGCAATTCCTGCTGCAAGCTGTCCGGCCATATTTAGCTTTTCGGATTGCATAATATATTCCTCTTTTTGCTGCTGATCCGTAATATCCTTGAAAACTCCAACGGCGGCTGGCTCTCCTTCATAATTGATAATCAGCGTAAAACCTTCTACAAACTTTTGCTGTCCATCCAAAGCATTGATCATATAGCTGATACTTCGGAGTGACTGGTGTGTAACAAAGTTTTTTCTGCGATCAGAAAGTGCTTGATGATAGGAAGTATCGACGACTGAATCGGTAGACATCCCGAGAACTTCGCTTTTGTCATTGGCATGAACCAGTCGGAGTGCTGCCGGATTGACGTATTGGATGATCCCTTTTTTGGTGATCAAGACGGCCAGCGGCATTTTTTCAAGAAGCTGATAATACGAATTTTGGATATCCAGCAAAATAACTTCAGTCGAATGAAGCAGCCCCTCCGTCTCGGTTAAACGGGTGCGATCTTCAAATTGCACGAAATAATGCGATGGGAAAGGGTCCTCAGCATAAATAATCGTGAGATGAATGGTCATATTCAGTTGTCGACCTGCTCTATGTAGTACTTGATGTTCGAATTTTCCGTATGTAAGATGATTGGATTCGAGCGACTTGCCGAATTCCGAAATGACAGTCAGCATATCATGATATGTAATGTCCAGGGAAGGGATGGAATGGAGTTCGTGCCGTGGATGTCCCAAAAGATCACATAATGCGGGATTAACCTTTAGAAAGGTTCCATTGAGCGAGATGAGAGCCATTCCAAGAGCAGCATGCTGAAAGGTGGGATCATAACTCTGGACATGATCACGTAACACCGATAATCTCCTCTCTTATTCCATTTTTATGTCGGATTGTACCCATATTATAATCATGATAAGGGACGGTCTTCAATGGAAGAATCAAATATTTTTAGCGTTTTCGACGGAAGTATGTTCTTTTGCATGCGATTAAAGACTTTTCCATGACAGGATTTTATTGGTATATGGGCGAATATAGTAGATCATTGATTCTTTAATAAGTGTAGAAATCCGCTGGAATATAATAGGAATGGAGTGCTGAGTATGACATCAGAAAGTATTGAATCCAGGTTGGAATCGCTTGGGATTATTCTTCCGGGGTCGAGTTCCCCGGCCGCAAGATACGTCAACTGCGTGATCGTGAACGGACTGATGTTCGTATCGGGAAAGGGTCCTTCAGGTCAACCGAAGGGAAAGCTGGGAAGTGATTTTTCGACCGTGGAAGGCTATCAATTCGCCCGGAGTACCGGGCTTGAGATTTTGGCGGTTGTGAAATCTGCTCTCGGAACGCTGGATAAAGTGAAACGAGTGGTGAAAATACAAGGCTTTGTGAATGCGCAGCCTTTTTATGAGGAGCATCACAAGGTGTTAAATGGTTGTTCGGATTTGATGATGGATGTATTTGGTGAGCGGGGAAAACATGCGCGGTCTGTATTTGGAGCCGTGTCCGTGAGAGATAACCTGCCGATCATCATTGATTCGATTTTTGAAGTGGAAGAGTAAGCATTATTCCGACAATCAATGCTTTTCACCGAACCACAACACGGCCTAGGCAATACCGGTGTGTGGTTCTTTATATTCTATGAAACAAGGAGCAGGTAAAACGGATGATGAAAATGACCGAAATTCAAGCACGAATGGAGCAGATCCCGCTGCTTGCCGGCAGCGATTCCATGATACATATCGACAAAGGCTTTTCCGGTGATCAAAAATTCATGGTGACAAAAGGAAGCCGAAAATATCTGCTGCGGGTCTTTGACATCAAGCTGTATCCGCAAAAAGGAGTAGAGTATGAAGCTTTGATACGGATGCAGCATTACCAGGTTCAATGCTCAAGACCCTTGGAGCTTGGCCGATGGGATGACATTGAGCTGGGATATATGATATTGACCTTTATCGAAGGTGAGGAAGCCGCTGTTGGAATATCGGATTATTCACCTGAAATACAGTATGCCATCGGGCTGGAAGCGGGAGCGGAGCTGTTGAAAGTTCATCAGTATCATGCGCCTGAATTCATTCCATCCTGGTACGAAAGGCAGGTCAGGAAATATCACCGCAATAGGGATCAGTACCGCAGCTGTGGGGTTCGAATTAAGGATGACACCAAACTCTTCGGGTTTATTGATGAGCATCTTCATTGGATGCAGAGCCGTCCGAACCGGTTCCAGCATGATGATTTCCATCTGGCGAATCTGGTTGTCCAAGATGGGCATCTGTCGGGAGTGATTGACTTTAACCGGTGCGATTGGGGGGATCCAATCCATGACTTTTTGAAAATCAGCTTTTTCTCGAGCGATTTGAGTGTTCCATTTGCCATCGGACAGATCCATGGATATCATGGTCAGCAGGAGCCGGACGAGACATTTTGGCAGCTGTATTCGCTCTATTTGGCCATGAACCTGGTTGGTTCGGTTGCTTGGACACTCAGAGTGTATCCGGAGGGAATAAGTGACATGATGGATAGAATCGACAGGGTGCTGGAGGATCATCGGTATTTTGAAAAAATGGTTCCGGTGTGGTACACCAATCACAATATGAGACAGGAGGTTTGAATGTGGTTACCGACGGAGCGCGGATCGCTGAGGAGGTAGTCGTGAATCAAACGGTCATATATATGGTGAGACATGCGGAATCGAAGTACATACCGGGCATGGAAGAAGCCAGGGGACTATCCGAAAAAGGGATAATGGATGCCCTCTTCGTTAGAGATATACTGCGTACGGAGGAGATCGACGCTTTTTTTTCGAGTCCATATCAACGGGCTATTCAAACCGTGGAACCATCGGCTCGTGAAGCGGGCGGGGATATTATTCTTATTGAAGACCTGAAGGAAAGAACCCTTGCTGGCGAGGATTTTCAAGTGCCGGATGGTCATTTTTTCAGCTGCAAAAAGCAGCTTTACGATGATTTTCATTTTGCGCTTCCTGGTGGAGAGTCGAGTTCAGAAGCCCAGTACCGAGGTTCGCAGGTCATATTGAAGCTTCTTGAAGAACATCGCGGTAAAAAAATAGCTATCGGCACCCATGGTGATATCATGACGTTGATCATGAATTATTTTAACCGGGAGTATGATTTTGAGTTTTGGAGATCGACATCCATGCCTGATGTGTATAAACTGGCTTTTGAAGATAAGGAATTAAAGCATGTTACGAGATACTGGGCGGAATAAAAGTTGAAAATAGAAGCTGCGCTGGATACTGGAATCTGGTCAGTTTCTTTTTTTGTCTGTAATTGTATTAAGTTTATGTGACGACAGATGTAAAGACGCTGGTTCACATCTCTGCTATATTGGGATTAATATTGCAAACAATGGCAAAGGGTGGGATTTGTTTTGAGGAAAGCTTCCGGTGAACGTGCTACACTGATATTCCGTTTTTTTATACCTTATGCGCTTATTCTGCTGGGCTCCTTGCTTGTTGGATGGTTTGCTTATCATAAAACCTCGGCTCTGGTGGAGAGTGAAACGAAGAAAAGCAATGCGGCAGCACTCGGACAAATCCGGGAGGCGCTGGACCGGCGTTTTGCGGAAGTGGAGACCATTGCCGAGCAAATGTCCAGTGAGTCCAAAATCCAGTCCTTTCAATTCGTCAAAGCCCCTTTCCAGAACACTAATCCATATCGATTATGGGATCTGGAGCAAAGCTTGTTTGATTACCGGATGTCGAACCATTTTATCGTGGATTATTATATCGCCTATAAGAGCAGCGGCATGTTTATTTCTCCGCGCAAGGTGTATAACGCACAGCAATTTTACAGCCTCCAGCTTCGTTACGACAACATGTCTTATGATGAATGGTACGCTCAGCTTTTTAATCAATATTATTATAAAACCTATAAACCCGGTATGCCGGTGATATACGAAGGAAAGGCATATTCGGTCGTCAGTTATATGCAGTCGTTTGGAACAAGAGACAGCGGCGGAGTCATTACCGTGCTCATTAACAACCGTCAGATCCAGGAGATGCTTCAGCATATAGATTCGGAGCAGGGAGGATTCGCTTATGTCGCTGACCAGAATGGAAACCTCATCAGTCACACGGGATTGGAGGGACAGTCAATAAATTTGAAAGCGCTTCCCATCCAAGAAGGGTTTTCGCAAATTCAGTGGAGCGGGAAGAAGATGCTAATCACGCAAACGACCTCCAGCTATAACGGCTGGACCTATGTATCTGCCCAACCGGAAACGGTTGTCCTGCAAAAGGCCAATTATATCAAGGATCTTACGTTAACCGTATTCCTTCTGGCGCTTATCGCAGGGCTGCTGGTAGCTGGTTTTCTGGCTTACCGCAGCAGTCGCCCCGTGTTTAAGCTGCTCCAGCTGCTGCCACTAAAGCCTGGGGGGAAAGAGAAACGTCCGCTAGGCAATCTGATGGATGATATTCGGAGTTCGGTATCCGCTTTGGTGGAGAGCCATGATGCGCTGAACAGCCGGCTTGAGGCCCAAGTGCCGCTGCTGAGAAATGTGTTTTTCGACCGTCTCCTACAAGGCGGTTTTACATCAGTAGAGGAAGTTGAGGCGGCGATGGAGCATTCCCGTATTGAGCTTTGCGGAAGTTATCTGACTGCCGCGATTATCCGGCTTCGGGGCTACCATGCACCGTACAATGAAGAAATGCTGATGGAGCTGGATATCGTGAAGCTGAATATCCGGGATGTTATCTCTTCGAGCAGTACGGCAGAACAGGTTTTTGTACAGGTTCATGATTTGGGCGAAAACAAGCTGGCTCTGCTGTTCCATGGTGAAGGAGGTTCCTCCGAATATTTTATGGATATGGTAAAGCAGCTCGTCCATCATTTATATGGAAGATTACAAGATGCAAGCAATGCAGGTCTATTATTAGCTGTCGGAACCTGCCAAACCAGACTGACGGAGATTTATCGTGCGTTTGGAGAAGCTGAATTCATCTTGCTTCATGCTGCATGGAACGAGCAGCAACCGTTATTATTCTACGATGATGCGCAGGTGCCTGTTCCCGCCTATTTTTATCCTGCGGATGTTGAGCAGCGATTGATTCAGCTGGTGAGATCGGGCAATAAGCCGGAGACCGCCCGCCTGATGGAACAGATCAGGGATAAAAATGGGGGAGAACATCAGGTGCCGGCAGTCGTCGAACGGCTTCTTGCTCAAGAGCTGTGCGGAACGCTGATGAAATGCTGCGAACCCTCCGGCTCGGGTGAGGATCTGATAAGCCATGAAGTGGAGGTCGTGCTGAAAGCTTCCGATCCCGCATTGTCTTCCCCCGAAGCGATTCATATGTTGTTTCAGACATTGCTGCAGCTCTGTCAGAAGTATGAGGACCGTAAACGAAGTCATAATGATTCTCTGGCAGGCAAGCTGATCGAATATATTGACCTTCACTATCCGGAGCCGGATCTCAGCCTTGCTGTGCTTGCGCAGGAAGCTCGGACTTCCGAAGCATATGTGTCATTTTTCTTCAAAGAACAAACGGGCATGAACTTTTCAGACTATTTGGAGAATGTCCGCATGGAGGAGGCCAAGCGACTGCTTGCCCATAGCGGCATGCCTGTGAGTGAAATTGCGGCACTTACCGGCTACTTGTCCCTGAATACGTTCAGCAGAGCTTTTAAACGTGCGAATGGTTTCAGTGCAACGGAATTCCGGAAGGAAAACCAGCCGCGGGAAGCCTGAATGTAAAGAAAAGAATAATGCTCATAATGCGGAATAATGTTCATTCTAAAGTACGGTATAGCAGCCAAAACATGCAGATTTACCTCCGAAAAGGCTCTCGTCTATACTTCAGTCACCGGCCGGAATAAAAAACATAATCGGGGGTGACTATGCTGAATCTTTGGAAGGACATCAGAAGCAAATGGCAATTGTACGCACTGTTTGCTTTGCCGCTGCTCTACATCATTATATTCAAGTATGTGCCGATGTACGGCGCACAGATCGCTTTCAAGGAATTTAACGTAACCAAAGGCATCGGAGGCAGCCCGTGGGTGGGATTTGCACAATTTGAACGTTTTTTTCACTCCCATGAGTTCTGGAGATTGCTGCGGAATACGCTGGTGATCAGCTTTTATGCCCTGCTAGCGAGCTTCCCGTTTCCCATTATCCTGGCACTGGGTCTGAACTATGTGAAGAATCGGCGTTTCAAGAACACGGTACAGATGATTACATATGCGCCGTATTTCATTTCCTTGGTTGTCCTGGTGGGGCTCTTGCTGCAGTTTCTTGACCCGCGGACCGGACTGATAAACACATTGCTCGGATGGTTTGGCCTTGGACCGTTTCATTTTATGGCGCAGGCTTCCTGGTTTAATTCGATCTATGTATGGTCGCATGTGTGGCAGAATACTGGTTTTGCCTGCATTATCTATCTGGCTGCGCTCTCCGGCATTGATCCGGCATTGCATGAGGCGGCAGTGATGGACGGGGCGACCAAGGTTCAGCGGATGCGTCATATCGATATACCGGGCATTCTGCCGATCGCGGTCATTCTTCTGATCCTGAATACAGGACAAATGCTCGAAACGGGCTTCGAGAAAATATTGCTGATGCAAAATGCGCTGAATCTGCGCTCCTCTGAAGTCATCGATACTTACGTCTATAAAGTGGGGCTTGTGTCACAGGCTATGAATTTCTCGTATGCGACAGCCATTGGCTTGTTCAAAGCGGTGATCGGCTTCATCCTGCTCATAATCGTGAATCAGACAGCCAAACAATTGAAGCAGGAAAGCTTATGGTAGAAAGGCGGCGGAAACCTTGCGAAAGACAAAAATGAAAGAAGCCGGCTCTGACCGTCTGTTTACGATCATGAATTATTTGGTACTGACTCTGATTATGATTATCGTGCTGTATCCGCTCGTTTATGTTGTAAGCGCTTCATTCAGCTCGAGCAGTGCAGTCTTGTCAGGACGCGTGTGGTTGTGGCCTGTTGAACCAACGCTGGATGGGTACCGGGCTGTTTTCAAAAATGGAATGGTTGTACGCGGCTTTATGAACACCTTGTTCTACACCGTGGCGGGAACGGGAATTAACCTGCTGTTTACGGTTCTGGCAGCTTATCCGCTGTCCAGAAAAGATTTCCGCGGACGGAATGTATTTATGCTCCTGTTCGTCTTCACCATGATGTTTAACGGAGGGCTTATTCCAACCTATTTGCTGGTAAAAAATCTCGGTATGATCGACACGGTCTGGTCCATGCTGATTCCGGCGGCTTTGTCGGTCTGGAATGTCATCATCATGCGGACGTATTTTCAAACGACGATTCCCGGCGAACTGCTGGAAGCATCGCAGTTGGACGGATGTACAGATTTCCGTTTCCTGCTTCGGATTGTGCTGCCCCTGTCCGGGCCGATCCTTGCGGTTATCGCCTTGTTCTATGCCGTGGGGCATTGGAATCAATATTTCAACGCAATGATTTTCCTGAAACGGGCGGATTTGTATCCGCTGCAATTGATTCTTAGAGATATTCTCGTCCAGAACGAAATCAATATTGACATGCTCGGGGATGCGAAGACCGCTGCGGCGCGTCAGGGACTGCGGGAGCTGCTCAAATATTCACTGATTGTTGTGACCTCTGTCCCGCTGCTCGTGGTGTATCCATTCGTGCAGAAGTTTTTCGTTAAAGGTGTCATGATTGGCTCGATAAAGGGCTGATAGCGGGTCATGAAAGATTTCGATAACTTTTGAAAAAACATGGAGGGTTGTTATGTACAAGAAAGCTGGCAAGATCGCAAGTCTGGTCATTGCTGTCAGTATGCTGCTCGCAGGATGCTCAGGCGGCTCGAAAGAGGGAAGCGGGGAGAGCAAAGAAAGTAAAGCGCCCGCAGCCAAGACGGTAGAATTATCGGCACCGGGAACTTACCCGTTGGTAAAGGATAAAACGACGCTCAAGATCATGGTGCGCGGCAATCCGCTTGTGGAGAATTTCGAAACCAACGAGTTCACCAAATGGTATGAGGAAAAAACCAACGTCCACATTGAGTGGGAGGTCGTTCCGGAACAGAGCATGCAGGAGAAGCTGAACCTGGTACTGGCGAGCGAGGATTATCCGGACGTCATCATGGGTCTGAATGTATCCCCTACACAGCAAATGATCTATGGAACTCAGGGCGCATTCCTTCCGCTGAATGATTTGATTGAAAAGGAAGGCACGCAAACGAAGAAAATGTTCCAGGACAATCCTGAAATCAAAGACACGGTTACCGCCATTGACGGCAACATCTATGCACTGCCTGAAGTGAATGATTGTTATCACTGTTCCATGAGTCAGAAAATGTGGATTTATGAGCCTTGGCTCAAAAAGCTCGGTCTCGAAATGCCGAAGACAACAGATGATCTCTACAATGTTCTGAAGGCTTTTAAGGAGAAGGATCCGAATGGCAACGGGAAAAAGGATGAAGTACCGCTTTCCATTACTCAAAAGTCATGGCGTTCGACCATAGATTCGTTCCTGATGAACTCCTTCATTTATAATCCGGTGTACGGATCAAGCAGCAAACATATGTACATTAAGGACGGCAAACTCGATGTTGCGTATAACAAACCGGAATGGCGCGAAGGCCTGCGTTATCTCAACAAGCTTTACAAGGATGGACTGATTGCTCCGGAATCATTTACCCAGGACGAGAACCAGCTGATTCAGCAGGGTGAAAATCCGGATACGGTAATTTTAGGCGCTTCCACGGGTGGCCATGAAGGCGTATTCACACAGCTGCTGGGTGAAAGCGGACGATGGAAAGAGTATAAGGCTGTTCCTCCTCTGAAAGGACCCGGAGGCGTGCAGTATGCCGCAACGGACACCACTGCGTTGACACCTGGATCCTTCATCATTACCAAGAAGGCCAAAAATCCGGAGCTTGCTCTGCGCTGGGCGGATGGCTTGTACGAGAAAGAAATGACGCTGCGGAGTGTGTACGGCCGCCCCGATCAGGAATGGCGTGACGCCAAGGATGGCGAAATCGGCATTAACGGCAAGCCTGCCGTGTGGTCCGAGCTTAAATCCTTTGGTACGGTTCAAAATGTGAACTGGGCTCAGACCGGGCCGGCAATGCGTTCTAACGATTTCCGCCTGTCGGCGGTAGCAAAAGGTGATGATGATTTAGAGGTAATCCTGTACAACGAGACGAAGAATAAATATGAGCCGTATAAACCAACAGATGTCAGCACAGTGCCGCCGCTGTTCCTGACCAATGAACAGGCGTCCGAGGTGGCCGATTTGGCCAAGACCATCAATGACTATGTGGATGAGATGATTGCCCGTTTTGTCATTGGAGATGCGAGCCTGGATACGGAATGGGACAGCTACGTCAGCCAGCTGGATAACATGAACTTAAAACGTTATCTGGAAATTTACCAAACGGCTTATGATGAAAAGAACAAAAAATAAACCAGCAAACGGAGGTTAAGACTGACATGAATCCGCGTTTTGAAAGAACACTTCCCCTGATGGAAGATCGATTCGGCTTGTTTATTCACTGGGGCTTGTATGCGATCCCGGCAAGGGGAGAATGGATACGGAATAATGAACGCATCACCAATGAGGATTATCAGCCGTATTTCGAAGAATTCAATCCGGTTCTGTACGACCCGAGGAGCTGGGCGAAATCAGCCAAGGCGGCTGGTCAGCGCTATGCTGTTCTCACAACCAAGCATCACGATGGCTTCTGTCTCTTTGACAGCCAGCTTACGGAGTACAAGGCAACCAATACGCCTGCAGGACGGGATTTGATCCGCGAGTATGTGGATGCATTCCGGGAAGAAGGCATTAAGGTCGGTTTCTATTATTCTTTAATCGATTGGTATCATGACGATTATCCGGCATATAATGACAGGCATCATCCGATGAGGGGCAATGAAGACTTCAAGGACAAGGAAACGGAGTTCGACCGTTACCTAGACTATATGCACGGCCAGGTGCGGGAGCTCCTCACCAACTACGGCAAGATTGATATCATCTGGTTCGACTTCTCCTATGACGATATGACAGCCGAGAAGTGGCGGGCAACCGAGCTGATTCAGATGATTCGCTCTCTTCAGCCGGATATCGTCATTGACAACCGTCTTGGCGGCAACATTATGGCGGAGGAGCCTGAAGTGTACGCAGGCGATTTCTTCTCACCTGAACAGATTATCCCGCCTGAAGGAATCGTGAATTCGGCTGGTGAGGCGGTTCCCTGGGAAGCATGTATTACGCTGAATGATCATTGGGGATACCATTCCACCGATCATAATTACAAGTCCCCGCGTCAAGTCATTCGAGCCCTGGTGGAATGCGTCAGCAAGAACGGCAATTTACTCTTAAACGTGGGCCCGGATGCCAAAGGCGAGATTCCTGAAGAGTCACTCGAAATTCTGGCGGCTGTCGGGAAGTGGCTTCAGCGCAATGGCGACAGCATTTACGGCTGTGGAATCGCTAGCTTGCCTAAGCCGGAATGGGGGCGTTACACCCAACGCGGTAATAAGCTGTATGCGCATGTATTCGACCGAGGCATCGGCCCCATCTACTTCCAGGGCTTAAAAGGTAAAATTAAAAAAGCAAGGCTGCTGTCTGATGGCAGTGAGCTTCATGTGCAAACGCCATGGATGGCGGATCAATACTCCGATACCGAAAGCGGCGCCTTTATTCACATTGCCGGCGGAGATCTGCCGGATGAACTGGACACGGTGATTGAACTGGAGCTTTTTGAATAAATAATAGATAGCGGTATGAAGCGTTTATAAGACACTTATATGGCAAGGAGCTGATAAACGGAATGAAGCCAGGAGTAAGCAGCTATAGCCTGCTTCATGCGATCAAAGCCGGCGAGATGTCCGTGCTTGATGTCATCGACTGGATTGCGGAGCAGGGTGGAGAACATATGGAGATCGTTCCTTATGGGTATACACTCGAAGACCAGCCTGAACTCGCGGATGCCGTCCGCGAGCGGGCTGCGGCGAAGGGGATCGAGTTGTCCAATTATTCGATGCCCGCGAATTTCGTGCAGGAGACACGCGAAGACTTCGAGGCCGAGATGGAGAGGGTCAAAAGGCATGTGGATACCGTACACAGGCTGGGCATGAAGCATATGCGCCACGACGTGACCGCTTTCACGCTGCCGCCCGACAAATGGGGCATCGACTATTTGGAGAATCATCTGGAGCAGATCGTGAAGGGCTGCCGGCAAATTGCTGATTATGCGGCTGGTTATGGCATCACGACCACGATTGAGAATCATGGCGTCAGCGTTCAGGCAAGCGATCGTGTACAGCGGGTTCTTCGGGCGGTGGACCGTCCGAATTTCAAAACGACGATTGATATTTGCAACTTTCTCTGCGTCGACGAAGAGCCTCTGGTTGGCGTGAAACGGAATTTACCCTTTGCCTCGTTGATTCACGTCAAGGATTTCTATATCCGTCCCGCGGATGAAAATCCCGGCGGCGGCGACTGGTTCCGCAGTACGCATGGAAACTATCTGCGGGGCGCGATCTTTGGCCAGGGCGATATCGATGTCCGTCGCGTGCTGCGCTTGGTAAAAGCATCCGGTTACGACGGATATATTACGCTTGAGTTCGAGGGTATGGAGGAGTGTCGCAAGGCCACGAAGCTGGGTCTTGATAATTTGCGGCGAATTTGGAATGAAATTTAAAGGGTAATATGAAAAGCCTGTTCATGCTACTAATGCATGAACAGGCTTTTTTAATGAACGAATTTATTGGGGTCAACATGGGGCAATCAATGGCGATGCATTTTTACATGGATATCGCAGTCTCCGTGGCCGTGGTTTTCCGCTCCTTAAACATAAAATAATAAATCGCTGAAGCGCTGATATAAAGAACGCCAGTCATGCTGAACGTGATTGCATAACCCCAATAAGTTCCATAAGTAGTTAATAACAAAGATTGCACGGGTCCCATCGTTGCCCAGCCCATCATAAAAGCAGTCTGTGTCATGGAATTCGCAATCCCTCTGCGTGCATCGGATACTCTGTCCACCATAATGGAGGACTGGATTGGGTTGGCTGCATTCATCAGGGCCTGACGGAACAGGAAGCTGATAGAGGCTATCACGAATAGATTCGTGAAGCCGGTAAGCAGCAGGAACGGCAATGACATCATCTGGAAGAGTACGACAGCTTTTACAGGTCCTACCCGGCTTGCGAGAGTAGGTCCGATGAGCATCGAAACGATGGTCATCACTTGGCCGAGTGAGATCAGAATGCCCACAGCCGTCAATGATACGGCGAAACGGTTAGTAAAATACAGGTTAAGGTAGGGGACGACGAGCCCTGAGCCTGTACCTACAATTAATTGCGCGAGTGTAAACTTCAATATTGCTTTCCAGTCGTCTTTGGCCTGTGCTGGCAGCTTGACGGGTTCTTCAGGAACCACGGCTTCGATCAAGACCTTGTCCTTCACCGTTTTCTTTACGAATAGAAGGGGAATGAATGCGAGCACGCTGGCAGCGCCCCCGGCAAAGAGAACGGCCTGCAAACTGTGGATTTTGCTCCAGCCCGCCTGCTGCAGCAGATCCGCCAGGAATCCACCGCCGCTGCTTCCCAGTACTTGTGCTGCGAGAACAAGTGAAAAATGATAGCTGAACATTCTCAGCCGCTGCTGCTTAGTTGTATTCTCCGCCAAGAACGGTACAGCGATAACCTGAAAGAACGCGGCAAACAAGCCAGCGGCTATCGAGAGTATGATGAGTCCTGATTCCCCGCTGACAAAGGCTCTTCCCATAAAACTGAGACCGGCCAGCAAGGCCCCAAACAAGAGCAGAAGCCGGTGGCTGACGCGGTCGGCAATCAGTCCAATCGGAATAAATATGAGCGCTGTCGCCAGGGACTGTACGCTGACGATCGTTCCGTTCATCGTATCCTGATATCCCAGGGACTGAATGTATAAATTGTAGAGCACCGAAAACATGCCTGTACCGATCTGGTACAGAAGGTTTGCCAGAAAAAAGAGCCGGATATTGCGACCGAGCTGTTTCCATCCCGATGTTACTGCATGCAGTACATGCATTTTGTCTGATCCTCCGTCGTTGTCATAGTTTGTCTCCCCATTGTAGCAAGGGGATCCCCCGGAGGGAAGCAAAAAATGGAAGATGTCCATCCAGAAGGGACAGGAAGCTGGAGCTTATTAGGAGCAAAGAAACAAATTCGGAGCTGCCAGCGTACATAACAAAGAAGAATACATAGGAAGGGGCAATGTAATGTGAACGAAGAAATCAGAATCTGGGAAGTAAAGTCGATGGAGCCCAAGCTGCTGGAGCAGCTGTCTTCACTATTGATCCATGTGGTTGAAGACGGGGCATCAATCGGCTTTTTGCCGCCGCTTATGGAGCAGGATACCCATGAATACTGGCAGCAGGTGCTTGAGCCTGGCGTCCGGATGTGGGTCGCAATGAGAGGGGAACAGGTGGCAGGGACCGTCCAGCTGCATTTAGCAATGAAAGCTAACGGAGCACATCGTGCTGAAATTGCAAAATTAATGGTATCCCCTGATGTCCGAAGAAGCGGAATTGCCCGCCTGCTGATGCAGACGGCCGAGCAAGCGGCCAAATACGAGAACAGAACGCTGCTTGTTCTGGATACTAGAGCCGGAGATCCATCAAATTTACTCTATCAATCTCTTGGATATATCGAAGCGGGAAGAATACCGCGTTTTGCCCGTTCGGCCAGCGGCCAGCTGGATGATACGATCTATTATTACAAGGAAATTTAAAATTGCCGTCAATTAGGAATGGTGAATATGGATATGTTCAAGAGATTCCTCGTCAAATTACCCTATGCATACACCATGCGAATTCATCAGCTTAGATTAACCCGAAGTCTGCAGAACAAGTTCAAATCCTTTGCGGTCGATCGTTCGGATGTTTCGCTTCCCTTCAACATGAAACGCCATCAATCGCTTCTCCGGAGAAAGCTTGGCTCATCCGATCCAAGACTTCAAGAGAATAAGATCACCAACCTTGGCATTGCCATCAGCAGGATGAACGGCGTGCTGCTTCGGCCGGGTGAAACCTTTTCTTATTGGAAGCTGGTCGGCAAACCTACGAAAAGGAAAGGCTATATTGAAGGCCTTCAGCTATCTCGCGGAGAAGTGAGAACCGGAGTCGGCGGCGGTTTATGCCAATTGGCCAATCTGGTTTATTGGCTGGCTCTGCATTCGCCGCTTGAGGTTGCAGAGCGTCATCATCACAGCTTTGATCCGTTTCCGGATGATCACCGTGTCCTGCCTTTTGGAAGCGGGGCGAGCGTATTTTATAACTATGTGGATCTTCGTTTCTACAATCCGACTTCAGTATCCTTTCAATTCAGCATCTGGCTGACGGAAGAACATCTCAAAGGAACCCTCCACTGTGGCCAGGAATGGCCGTATGCATATCATATCGAAGAAAGAAATCATCAGTTTCATTCCAGAGACGGAAAAAACTTCAGAGAGAATGAAATCTGGCGCAGAGTGGTTGATAAGAGAACGGGGCTGACAGTGATTGAAGAGCTGCTGGTACATAACTTCTCAGAGGTCAAATATGAGATACCTGCAGTTTCGGTTAAAGGGCCACCAGTTCCACCACCTCAAGATCCGGTGACGATGTAACGGGTTTGCTGTAAAATGTGTGGGATGCCGAATACATAATAAAGGAATGATCGACTGTAATGAATGTATACCAAGCTTCGATCCATGATCTAGAAGATATCGCCGTGTTATTTAATGAGTACCGGATCTTTTATATGCAGGAGTCTGACCTTGAAGGGGCACGGCATTTTTTGTCTGAGCGCTTTGCCCTGAGTCAATCGGTCATTTTTGTCGCAAGGGACCCGAAGACGAGCCAGGCTCTGGGCTTTACCCAGCTGTATCCATCCTTTTCCTCGGTTTCCATGCAGCGGTTGTTCATTCTGAATGATTTGTTCGTCGTAAAGGAGTTCCGCAAACAGGGGGCGGCGCAGCGGCTGCTGGAGGCTGCCCGGAGCTATGCTTCCGTCAACAAGGCCAAAGGCCTTGAGCTATCCACTGCTAAAGACAACATATCTGCCAAGTGTCTGTATGAACAATTTGGTTATAAGAAGGATATGGAGTTCGACCATTATTTTCTGCGCCTATAATGCGAAAATTCACTATAAGGCTTTGGCCTGAAAACGAGTTCAACTACAGGAGTGACTATGATGCAGCATACATTGATCTGGAAGCGTGTGGATGGTACGGGAATGGAGTATTGTACCCATACCTTTGGGGAGCGGACAAGAATTGAGGGCAAAGTGATACGTTCCTTGAAGGAGGAAGTATCCTTTGTAGAATACAACGTGATTTGTGACGAGTTGGGAAATACAGAATCCGTGATGATAGATTACATCCAGCACAACTTGGTTCAAACGATGAAATTACATAAAGACGCGGATCATCTCTGGATGCGTGACGGTATCCATATTCCCGAACTGGACGGTCTTAAGGATATCGATATCGGTGCTACGCCATCAACGAACCTGCTTCCGATTCGCAGAATGCGGCTTGAGGTCGGGGAATCGGAGCAGATGACGGCTGCCTGGGTGCGTTTTCCCGAATTTGATGTGCTGCCGCTTCAACAGGAATATACCCGCTTGGGAGAGGAGTTATATGAATACCGCTCAGCAAGTGGGTATACCGCCCGGTTACATACGGATGCCGAGGGGATTATTCGCGAGTATGAAGGCGAATGGATTCAGGAAAATAAGTAAACCAAGCGAGTCGGCGCTGGAGGAAGATGCTATCTTGTCTATCTACCAATCTCTCAAAATGTGTGTTGATCCTATGACAATCATCGCTTCATTTCATAGATTATGTCATAGAATATACTATCCTTGAGAGAAAGGAGGTGATCGACATGGCGATTTTATTACCACAACAGTTTTTCAATCTGGCAGCCAGTGTCGGCAAATCCTATTATGAAAATCTTGCGGGAGGCATTAACGCGGCTGTTACCGTACAGAACAACTCGGAAAATCCTGTGAGCTTGGTGATTACACGCGTAGATGCTCCGGTCATTACGTATGAGATCCCTGCCTTAAACAGTCTCACGCTTTCGGTGAATCTATTATTAGTCGCGGCTCTGCTGACGGGTGCGGGCGCAGCCTTCGGTACGATCGAGGTGGCTACGTCGGATTTCTAAATTCGTACTAGCAGTGAGGAAGTTATAAAAATAATAACGGACGGGATTCGATCGGCTGAATCCCGTCCGTTATTTTTTTGAAAAAAAGCAAAAAAAAGCTGGAAAGAATGATCTTCAGAAGGTATGATATAGTAAATTCTTATATATCCAATGAATTTACTATGAATTAAATGGAGAAGCCTTGTGATGAACAAAAAAAAGCTGGTAATACCGTTCATACTGCTGATCGTTTTGTTGATACCTTTTGGAATCAGTTATTTTTCATTTCAGTCACAACAGATAAGCAATCAAGGGGCAAATGAATTTGCAACACGTTTGCAGGAAGCAGCGGCTCATCATCAACCCTTTAAAATATCTGAATTAACGTCTATTGATTGGGATCAAATTTATGTTTTTCAGCCTTATGTTACGAAGAGCGAGATGGAGGAAGCCACGGGAATATCATGGACCACCAGTCATTCTTATTTTGGATATTTGCTGAACCGGACATTTCTAGGGGAGTATCCGCTTGATGATGATTCTCTTCATAAGCTCGTTTTTATGAAAAATGGCAAAGTTGTATTGGATGTAACGTTAAACCGCTCTACAGCTGATTTTACAGCTTTGAAGGGATTTTGGCGTGATAAGGAAGTTATGCTGAAAACCGGAGAAGACGGCAAACGAGTTGTGGTTTCCGGGCTTTAAAAAGTCATATCGCATTGCTGATGGATAAACATGACAAACCGTTCCTGGATGGGACGGTTTTTTTTGCGAGATACAATGGTTCTCTTAGTAGATTCTTCTGGGTTATTAATGATATGGAAGGAAACAGGGAATGATATACTCCCTACGGAAAAATATGCTAGAATGATCAGTGTTCCAACCTGTGATGGAGTACCAATAAATTAAAGATGAACCAGAGGAGAGAGGCAAATGACACAAGCAACATCAGCACCGGCAATCGAAGTGGCTTTGTACACCATGTGTCTCGTTCAGGATGGAGATAAGGTATTGCTCCTGAACCGTCCCAGTAAACGTGGCTTTCCCGGCTATATCGGCCCCGGAGGTAAAGTGGATTTCCCCGAGAGTCTGACTGAAGGTGCCATCCGCGAAGTGCGCGAAGAGACGGGGCTGATCGTACATGACTTGATCTATAAAGGACTGGATGAGTTCGTTGATCCTTCGACGAACTATAGATATATGGTTTTCAACTATTTAGCTATCTCGTTTGAAGGAGAATTGCTTGAAAATCCGCCTGAAGGCGAACTGAGGTGGGTTCCGATTCAAGAAGCGACCTCATTGCCTATGCAGGATTGGTTCAAGCGCCGTTTTCCGCTCTTTTTTGATGAAGGGACATTCGAAATCTATGAAGTCTACGACATGGAGAACAAAGTAACCTTGAAGGAAAGTGTGAAGAAGCTCTAGCAGCCCTAAGAATAACGAACCAGATCATACATCAGGCCTGTTTTCAATCTTATAATCGAGAGAAGAGGTCTTTATAAAATGACAAGCGTGTACCTGAAATTGATTACCGATGACAACATGGAAGAATGCTTGCAGCTCAAGCCAAGGGAAGATCAGCAGCGGCTTGTAGCCCCGAATTCCGATTCACTCGAGAAGGCGAAGCGGGAACCATCTTCAAGACCTTATGGGATTTATGCTGACTATACAATGGTTGGATTCGCTTTGTTCGATGAGGAGGTTTATCCTGAGGACGGTTATTTCTGGATTTGCCGGTTCATGATTGATGAACGCTATCAAGGTAAGGGGTATGGCAAAGCTGGACTCGCAGCGGTTCTGGAGCAGCAGAAAAGCCATTCAGATTGTGTCAAAATCCGCATATCCCATGTTCCTGATAATGGAGTCGCTAACCGTTTATATAAAGGCTTCGGATTTATAGAGACCGGTGAAGTGATCGGCGGGGAAACGGTGCTGGACTATATAATCTAATTGAATGAATTCGGGTTTGCGAGAATTCCTCGTTAACCTGAAAAAGCCCCCGGGTTAACCGAGGCCACGGAAGAACTTGTGTTTTTCTTCAAAGGCTGTGCAAATAGTGTAAAAAGAAGACATTCATCTCCAAAATGCGGAGTGAATGTCTTCTTTTTGTCCTCATCATGCTGTATTCAACAGTAGTTCTTAGTCTACTAATTTCAGTATCCGCTTGAGATTTACCGCGAATATGGCCATTGCACCTTGCAGTTGCATGCCAAGCAGACCCGAGGATGTAGCTACATCATACCCGTGTCCATGTTTGAGTTCACTGTTCTTTGCTTCAATTTTGTAGCGTTCCTTCGATTTTGCCTTGAAATATTCTGTTTCCTGGAACACCTTCTGCTCCAAGTGTTCATCGGATTTTATTATCACGGAATACGTCTTGCTCTTGGCTCCTTCTTTGTAACAGTTTTCCTTAATTGGACAGCGTTTGCAGATCTCCACATCGAAAAAATAGGTATCTTGCTGGTTTTTACTGACGCCTTTTTTCCCCTGTCGTGCTTTTCGAATTGCCATGTGCCCGGCTGGACAAACGTACATGCCGGCATCTTTGTTAAACAGAAACTCGTCCTCTTTTTTACGGGCACCTTGTGTAATGAGTGGATTAAGTTTCGCTACAAGTTCAATCTCGTTTTGTTTCGTGTAGATCAGGTTATCCTTCTCGGAATACGCCGTATCCCCAATTACTGTTTTGACCTGCATCCCGGCGGCTTGGCTTTTTTCGATCAGTGTCCGCAATTGCTTCCCATCATTTTTCTCGCCTGTCGTAATGACAGCGGCCGTTATTAGTCGTTCCTCGGTCAACGCCAGATGTGTTTTGTAACCGAAAAAGGCGCTGTCTGCGCTCTTATGTCCCACGCGCGCGTCTGGATCTGCTACAAGGCGCAGCTGCTCCACGATCTTCGGCACCTGGGCGATTCCGGATTCCTCTTCGATAAAAGCGACAAGTTTTTGGCAGTACGTAATTTCGTCTTCGAGCACGTTGTTCACATTCTTTATTGGCATTTTGGCTTTGACCGACTCATCCATGCTGTAAACAACCTTTCGCAGCTTCCGCGCACGGTCTTGTAGGATTTCCTGCGGTGACTTCTGGTTGTAGCGCGCTTTCGTATGTGTGGCGTCTACGATGATAGCGGTACTCTTTAGGATACCCTGCTCAATAGCGAGAGCTACGGTCTGCCCGATGAGTATGTCGAGCAAGTTCATATCTATTAATCGTAATTTACGGAATTTCGTTAGAGAACTTGGATCGATTACCGAGTCCTCTGGTGCCATGCCAAGAAAAAATTTGAACGACAGGTCATACTTAGATCGTTCAACAATGTCTACATCAGAGAGTTCAAATATAGCTTTTAGTAATAGATATTTAAACATGCGGATCGGGTCAATGGCATTACGTCCATTATCCAAACAATATTTTTCTTCCAGTTCCTCGTATATGAAGGCGAAGTCCACCAGTTCATTGATTTGACGGAGCATATTGTCCTTCGGTACAACAATGTCATACAGTCCCGCATAAGGACTCAAAACCAAGGTTTGTTGTTGTCGAATCATCCGCTCACCTACTCTTCATGATGCATTAATTATACGCGAAAAAAGGTACGGCTCCTCAACTTTTTTTGAGGAGCCGTACCTTTTTTTATGAGAGGACTTTTTCAGTGGCCTCGGTTAACCCCGGGGCTTTTTTTGTTCTCTCAAGTTATTAATAATCAAATATCGCTAGCTTGCGGAAGGGATACCATGCAGGCTCAAAAAGGCATCATTTCCTTCACTGAACGAAAAGACCATCGAATGGTAACCGGTTGGCAATTTGGACAGATATGCTTTGGTGAAAACGACGGCCGTTCCCTGAATGACGTAATCCGTCCCCTGGGTTAAAGGTCCAGCTTCATCGCGGATCGAGGTGAGGGTATTGCCATTCAGACTGAGATGTACACTTGACTCATTCACATTCTGCTGGTATTCGATTGAACGGGCGGATAAGCCGGATTGAACAGGAGGCAGTCCTGAGGCTTTTATCCCCATTTCAGCGAACGGTATAGGCTTGAATTCCGGTAAACTGGAGAGGATTTCAGATTGATCTTTGATTTGAAAATTATCCTTGGCTGAGTTGAGCAGCCCGAGTTCGTCCTTGGTATTGAAGGATAGGTTATTCTCAAAGGTGCCCAGTTCCATATTTTGCTGGTCACCGGTTATTGGACCGCTATTCACGAAAATATTATTGCGAACAACATTCCGTTTCGGCAGCAGCGGTTCGTCGTTCAGGATATTCGGAAGGGTGGGATATCGTTTACTCCAAATCTCGCTTTGATATGGCACTTGGTCGAATTTGCTCATCAGCGAGTTATAGTTCTTCTCACCGGGCTTATAGTTACGGGCCATGAAAGCAATGGATGTGCCGGAATCGATAACAAGGTTGTTTTCCACAATATTCTCCCGACCATTAGCCAGTTTGAACGCCTGTTTACCGATATTGTTAAAAACGTTACCGCGCATTTCCACACCACTCATATAGTCATCCAGATAGATAGCCGCGGTCGATACCCGCAGATTGCTGGCTACGATATCGTGAATATAATTGTAGTTAATGATGTTCCCGCGCCAGACAAAGCTTCTTCCCGAATAGATCGCTGATGCATCGGCGGTTTCCTTCACCACATCGTAGATTTCATTGTACTCAATGACATGATCATTCCCTCTGAACTGGATCGCCAGATGGGGGGCGTTATGCATTTTATTATGAGTCGCCCGGTTTCCAACCCCGTTAATCTCCACGGCGGAGGTGTAAGTGAGTTTAATTCTGGCATAGTTGTATATGTCATTATTGTCAGCGTAATTTCCTGCCGGAGTTAAAGTGACGGCATCACCGCCGTTCAGTGATATGCCTCCGTTCCCCATGCTGTATATGCTGGAACCGAATACACCGTTGTGCTGACCTCCGTTAATTTTGACCGCGTAACCGCCCATTTTGCTGATTTCACAGCGGCGGATCAAATTGTTCTCACCACCGGTCATATCGATCGCATTTCCGCGGCTCACTTCCATAGACAGGTCACTAAATACCACGTTGGATGTATTGTTCATCGTAATCAGGTTCTGATCAAACAAGGATAGCTGAAGCTTCATTCCTTGCACAGGGGCAGGAGGGTAAAGATACAGTAAGCCTGTACTCCGTTCAAGGTACCATTCACCCGGGGCATCCAGCTCCTCAAGAATATTGTAAAAATAGAACCTTTGCCCGTCTTTCATGGCATAGCTGGTTCCCTTATAACTCTCAATGCGCTTTTGACTGAGATCTAACGATTTGATCTGCAGATCATTGGTGGCCCAATCATTCCCCCAGTAACCCAGCATCCATGTATCATCGATGGTCTTCCAAGAATGAAGTCCGTTTTCGTTATACGTAAACGTATAGCCTTTACCCGCCGAATCATCCGCCTTTTCGACGACTTGATTGATGGTGGCGAATCCGTTGTCCGGCCAGCGGGCCAGCGTCATTGCATTGCCATTCACGAATAACTCCGGTGCAACAGCCAGGTTGTTTCCAAGCTTGCCATAGTCAGTAATGCCAAGTGCTTTAAGATCCAGCTGCAGCACTTTGCCTCTGGCTTGCTCCGGAATACGGGACAGGGTATCGGGATTGCTAACTGGCTGAAACCGGGAAGCATCCAGTAAATCGCCGCCTGAAAATATCACCTGTTCACCATCATAAGCTTGATAAGTAATCGGAGAATCGGTTGTTCCGGAATCCTGTTCATCGAACTGAAGCGTTTGGGTAAAGCGGTATTCGCCGCCTCGAATCACGACCGTTATACCACCGGCAGGGAGCGGTCCCTTGCTTTTCATGACGCGTATGGCATCCCTGGCCTTTTCTAACGTCGCAAAAGGCTTGTTCAGCGTGCCCCCGTTCGAATCACTTCCATTTTTTGAGACATACAGCTTCATAGATTGGGCTTGTGCCGACAAGCTGCCCATTGTGAATGGCAGGCTGCTGCACAAGATGACGCATAGCGCTACAAAAAGTCTGAGACCGGTTGTTACTCTCATGTTCCCACCCCGCAAATGATAGAGTCCGCTTGATAAGAAGCGGTTCCAATCATAATACAGCGCTTACAATAAGATGAGGAATGAGTCTTGCTAACTTAAATTGTTGTAAAACTAACGTTGTAAAAAATCATGTCTGTACTCCGAAGGGGATATACCCGCTTTTTTCTTGAAGGCAGCTGAGAAGTAGGAAACATCTTTAAACCCGCTTCTGTACGCGATCTCGCTTACGCTATAATCGGTTGCTCCAAGCATGCGCTGTGCCTGCTCCAGTCTTCGTTCATGGATGTAACGCATCGGCGTTATCCCCAAATGTCGTTTGAATAGCCGGATAAAATAGTTGGGGTGGAAGTGGGCATTGCTTGAGAGCTCCTGAATCGTAAGTTCCTCTGTCAGATGGTTATCGATAAAATGAATTGTTTCCAGCAGCTCGCGGGAGAATACCGGTGCCTCATTGGCCCTGCTGCCTTGGGCAGCATGATCGATGAACAAGGCGATGATGGACAGAAGTGCAGATTGGATTTTGATGGACGTCGCCGGACCGGGCTTGGCGCTGCATTCCGTGAGCTGCTGGAAGTACTTCTGAAGCT
Source organism: Paenibacillus dokdonensis (assembly GCF_004916975.1). GTDB lineage: Bacteria > Bacillota > Bacilli > Paenibacillales > Paenibacillaceae > Paenibacillus_AQ > Paenibacillus_AQ dokdonensis. The sequence continues at coordinate 1,562,484 of NZ_STGQ01000001.1, forward strand.
CAGGCGAGTTTCCAGGTCTAACCACGTTTGAAATGCCGAAGAGTTGAAATAGCCTCATGAAATCAAGATTGGATTTGAAATGGCACCAGTACTTGGTATAAGGGATGCCGTCAGTCACCGAATAGGATTGCTCCGTACCACCGGGAATGAAGACAAGCTCGCCTGGCTTGGGCCTGAGCTGTTCTCTTCCAACCTGAATCCATCCTTCCCCTTCGGAAATATAGTAAAGCTTGTCATAGCAGGGAACAAAGCGGTATCTGCGCCACTGCTGGCCGCAAATGGAATGCTTGGCTAAAAGCAGCTTTACGCGCAAATGTGATAACTGGTCATTTATAAGATGCTTCTCGACATGATCCATCTCCCATTCTCCTTTTTATTTTCGTCTGCTCCGGCTAAGAGCTGCTCTCCACTAAACACCTCCACTTTATCCTTGGACACTGTTACAAATATTCGATTCGCTAATCCTAAAACCTTCTAAACCCAAGGAAGTCAAGAAGCAGGATATTAACTCTTGATTTTCCTGCCAGGGAAAACTATAGTCGAACATAATAAGTTTGTATGGGATGGCTAGCATAAGTGGGAGAGGAACTGATGTCATGGGACAATGGATCATCAGACAGGCGGAAGAGAAGGATATTCACGGATTAGCGAAGGTGCATTTGGAAAGCTGGCTAACGACGTACCGCGGTATTGTACCGGATACTTATCTGGACGGTCTGAAGTTGGAATCACGGATTGAATTGTGGACTAGGGTATTAGAACCTGCCAATAAGACAATGACTTTTGTGCTGGAGAATCCATCTGGTGAGGTGGTTGGCTTTATTAATGGAGGATTGAGCCGGGAAACAGAACTGGATATTGAGGCCGAGGTTTACTCGCTTTACCTTTTAAAAGAAGCCCATGGGAAGGGGCATGGCCGCGAACTCATGAATCGCTTGACGAGTTTTTTCCGTGAACAAGGATATCATTCCATGCTGGTATGGGTGCTTGAGGATAATCCTGCAGTACAGTTTTATAAAAAAATGGGCGGAGAGTTTCTGATGCAAGATGATCTGCAAATCGGCGGGGAATCTGTAACGGAGTTATGTCTTGAATGGAGAAACATAGCGGTATCAGCATGAGGTTTCACATGCGGCCATGAGATTATATCCGTTAATGGATAAGGAGAGGTGACTTGAGATGGATATCGGCAATCTTATTTTAGGTGTTCTGATCGGTGTGATTTATTTCGTACTTGGCGTTGCGATGAGAATTAAGCCCTCTCATGAAGGGAAAGGATGGTACGGCTACAGATCATCGCAATCGATGAAAAATGAACGTTTCTGGAATCAGGGTAACAGCTATAGCGCCAATCTGATGATGCTGATGGGGATCATCCTGATTTTGATCAGTGTCATAAGCAGTTTGTGGATTCAGGGTGCCACTGGTTTTTTTGTCATTGTGGCTGCAGTTGTCCTATTGGCAGCGCTCATGATTGTACTCGTTGAGGGGCGCTTGAAGAAAAACCAGGAGTGAACATGGGTATCACAAAAAAAATTTACAATTAAATACCAAATTTAGACTTGAAGTTGGCAAAAAATGGTATTAAAATAAGTAACAGATAGTAAACAACTTAGTTACAGGACAGTTATGGACAGCCAGTCGGCTGTCCATAATACAAATATTATATTGTAAGCGCATTATATGTAAATTAAAAACACCTCGGATTACAAATGACTTCTTCTTCCAACGAATACTAACGCATCAACAACTCCAGCAATTTAATCTCGCCATCTCAAACCTCAACATCCACAACATTCAAACGGGATACTTCACACGATAAATATCGGCGTCACCGGCTATGGTCGTATACCCAGGGAACACATTTACCAAGCATGCATTTCCCCGTCGTGCACGATGGACGATTGATCACTACGACGGCCTATTCCACCACATTTACGATCAGTGGACTGTCTGCTTAGGCCGCATATACATTCTTCGGTTTATTCAAAGATGCCGCCGGGAGTATTTCCCTTTAGAGCAATAGAGGGTCAAGGTTAGCACGGACGTACAAGGTCCTGCGGGAAGGGAGGTGGTAATAGTCAGGTCTGTGAACTCTCGCGGTAGAATGACTCCAATCCAGTCAGAAGCAGCACCAATCTGATGTGAGAAAGAGAGGCGTCGCCATGCACATGAAAAAAGGTTTCCACGGGGTAATGCTTGCTATGTTATGTTTTCTGCTTGCAATTGTTCCATTTTTTCAGGGATCCGCAAATGCAGCTCGTGACGAAAGTAGCGTAAGTGCAGCCGCAGCAGGAAGTAATTACAGAATCGTCGGCTATTTCCCGTCCTGGGGAATTTACGGAAGGAGCTATAACGTTTCCAATATTGATGTATCGAAGGTGACGCATATCAACTATGCTTTCGCGGATATATGCTGGGATGGCAAGCACGGCAATCCGTCGACGGATTCCGGCAATCCGAACAAGCAGACCTGGCCTTGCACGACAACCGGAATACCACTCCAGCAAGGTAATGTTCCTAACGGCAGCATCGTGCTTGGCGATCCGGATGCAGATGCGCTTCGTCCGACATCTGGAGGTCCGACGACAGGATGCTGGGCGGATGCGGCGTGTGGCAACTTCGGTGCCCTGCGCAACCTGAAGGCTGCGAATCCACAACTGAAGACCATTTTATCCGTCGGTGGATGGACTTGGTCCAATCGGTTCTCGGATACGGCGGCTACGGATGCCACACGTAAGACCTTTGCTAAATCTGCTGTCGATTCGCTGCGTGCATATGGCTTTGATGGTGTGGATCTGGATTGGGAATATCCGAATGTAGAGGCTATACCGGGGAACAGCTACCGTCCGGAGGATAAGCAAAATTATACCCTCCTACTGCAGGAAATCCGCAGCCAGCTTGATGCGGCAGGCGCTCAGGATGGCAAGTATTACATCCTTACGATTGCTTCTGGTGCGAGCCAAACCTTCGTCGATAATACAGAGCTGGCAAAAATCGCTCAGATCGTCGACTGGATCAATATCATGACCTATGATTTCCACGGAGGATCATGGGAAGGAACAACCAGCCATAACACCGGACTTTACGGAGATCCGAAAGATCCATATCTTGCAAATAATTTCTTCGTGGACGGTGCTATTCAGGCTTACCAAAGGGCTGGGGTTCCGATGAACAAGCTGGTACTTGGCCTGGAATTCATGGCACGAGGCTGGAAGAACTGCCCACCTGGACCCGATAATGACGGCCAATTCCAGACCTGCACGCCGGATCAAGGGGCAGTCTATAAATGGTCACCTGTTGGAACATGGGATGACTCCAATTCAGGTAATACCGGTGTGTTTGATTATGGTGACATTGCAGCCAATTATGTGAACAAAAACGGATACACAAGGTATTGGAACAGTACAGCCAAAGTTCCGTATCTGTACAATCCGAATACCAAGATCTTCATTTCCTATGATGATACGGAATCTCTCGGTTATAAAACTGATTATATCAAGAATAAGTATTTGGGCGGCGCCATGTTCTGGGAATTCAGCTCTGATTGTCGGACAAGCCCTAAATTCAGCTGTACCGGTCCAAAGCTGCTGGACAAGGTGTATAACGATTTGAATACAGGAACAACGCCAGTGGATAATATAGCCCCGGACGCACCAACCAATCTGGCAGCCTCAGCTATTGGTGACAAAAAAGTCACGCTCAGCTGGACGGCTTCCACGGATAATGTAGGCGTGATGAATTATGATATTTATCAAGGCGCTACCCTGGTAAAGACAGTTGATGGAGCAACCACAACGGCTCTTGTCAATGGACTCACGGGTAGCACCGCATATACCTTCTCGGTAAAAGCCAGGGATGCAGCGGGCAACACTTCTGCGGCGAGCAGCCCGCTGAGCGTTACAACCGCCCCGCCAATTATTGATAATCAGCCGCCAACCTCACCGGCGAACTTGACCTCGACTGCCAAGACGAAAACAAGCATTTCATTGAAATGGGACGTTTCGACAGATAATGATGATATCGCAGGTTACGATATATACCAGAACGGTTCTCTAGTAAAATCTACGGCAAATCTGACTGAGACTGTGACAGGTTTAACTTCGGGAACGACTTACAGCTATTATGTCAAAGCTAAGGATCTATCAGGAAATGCCTCCTCGGCAAGCAATACCATTAGTGTAACGACGCCGACAGATCCGAATTACCCTGCTTGGCAGTCAAATAAGGCTTATGCAGTAGGTGCTTATGTAACATACAACGGCAATCTATATAAATGTACGTATGCTCATACCTCACTTGTCGGCTGGGAGCCTCCTTCCGCTCCGACCTTGTGGCAGCTGCAATCAGCTCCTCCACAGGACACGCAGGCTCCAACTGCGCCAACCAATCTGGCAGTCTCTGCCCAAACAGCCAGTTCAGTAACATTGACTTGGACAGCATCTACGGATAATCTCGGAGTATCCGGCTATGATGTGTATCAAGGAAGCTCGCTTGTAGGAAATGTTACTGCCACAACATATACCGTCACAGGGCTCACACCTTCAGCATCTTATTCCTTCACGGTGAAGGTGAAGGATGCCTCCGGCAATGTATCGCCAGCAAGCAATGTGGCTACGGCTACCCTCGGGGCTGCGGATACTTCACCTCCAACGGCCCCGGGTAATCTGGCGATCGCGGCGAAGACTGCCACGTCAGCAACCTTAACCTGGACAGCATCCACAGATAATGTGAGTGTTACAGGCTATGATGTGTATCAGGGTTCTGCGCTTGCAGCCTCTGTGAATGGTTCTACTATATCAGCCGTTATTAGCGGATTAACGCCTAATACCTCTTATATATTTACGGTCAAGGCAAAGGATGGTGCAGGCAATGTCTCTGCGGCCAGCAGTGCAGCTACAGTTACAACGGATGTGCTTTCAACAGATACTACACCGCCAACTGCACCAGCTAATCTTGCTGCTTCTGGCAAGACTCAAACCAGCGTCACATTGTCGTGGACAGCATCCACGGATAATGTAGGCGTTATAGGCTATGATGTGTATCAAGGAACTTCACTCGCAGCATCGGTGAATGGCACAACGGTAGCGGCCACGATCACTGGTCTTACAGCCAATACAGCCTACACATTTATCGTTGTGGCCAAGGATGCCGCGGGTAATGCGTCTATGGCCAGCAATGCTTTGACAGTAACAACAGATTCCTCCATACCTGCCCTGGGAGCTTGGGCAGCAGGTAAGGCTTATGTGAAAGATGACCTGGTAACATACAGTGGCAAAGTGTATAAATGCCTGCAGCCGCATACCTCACTGGCAGGCTGGGAGCCATCGAATGTACCGGCATTGTGGAGTTTACTGCCATAATACAGCCTGCTGCTTCAACATGTAACCTGTTTGAGCACAAGTGAAATGATCAAGCCGTCCGCTTCAGGGTTCATTCCTGGAGCGGGCTGTTTAAATGTAGAAAGACATACATAACATATTCGGCAAGAAAGAGCCTGTATCTATGGTTTTAATCGGAAAAGGCATTATACTGTATATAATTCGACATCATAGTGGGCATAGGCGAAAGGAGAAGGCTTTGGAAGATTCATTACAGAAAGAACGGGAAATTATGAAGGTATGTCTGCTGGCAGGACAAATTATGCTGCAAAGTGGTGCAGAAACATACCGGGTAGAGGATACAATGATGAGGATTGCTTCTTCTTACGGCATTGACCACACACACAGCTACATGACCCCAACGGGGATTATCTTCTCCCTTGAGGATCCGCAGCCCATGACAAGGCTTAACCGGATTACGGAGCGGACAACTAATTTACATAAGATAGATCAAGTGAACAGCCTTTCCCGTCGGATTAGCGCGGGTGAATTATCGATAGATGAGGCATATCTAGCGCTTCAGGAGATTGACCGTACCCAGGCCATATACCCGCTATGGCTTAACGTGCTCATGGCTGCGGTCGCTAGCGGATGCTTCCTGATTATGTTCCGCGGGACCTGGTCTGACTTCATACCGGCAATGCTGGCAGGTGGAATCGGCTATTACTGCTCGGTGCTTTTGCATCGTCTGGTTCCGGTTAAATTTTTCGCTGAATTTTCAGGGGCACTGATGATTGGTTTGAGTTCTATTTTCTTTGTTAAATACGGATTTGGGCAGGCTCGTGACATCATCATTATCAGCTCTGTCATGCCGCTCGTTCCCGGACTACTCATCACGAATGCGATCCGGGATCTCATGGCGGGACATCTGGTCTCCGGCTTGTCCAAGGGAGCGGAAGCTTTTATCACATCCTTTGCCATTGGCGCGGGCATCGCGTTCATGCTGTCGTTTCAATAGGGGGACTTTATGTATATTGAACAGATCGTAACCAGTTTTATTGCTTCTGCCGCATTTGGCATGATTTTTAATTGTCCGAAAAAGGCACTCATCCAGTGCGGACTGGCGGGGATGGTAGGTTGGGTGCTGTATATCTGGCTGCAGGATATCGGAGTTCAGCGGCTGACTGCTACTGTGGTTGCCGCCTATTGTGTCACGATGATCAGTTATATTTTCGCGAAAACCTATCGTACGCCGATCATCGTATTCAGCGTCTCGGGTATTATCCCGCTTGTTCCGGGGGGATTGGCCTATCACGCCATGCGGAATGCTGTGGAAAATCAATATAATGAGGCAGTCCAGTCGGGTGCAGAGGCTTTTATGATGTCGGGGGCTATTGCGCTGGGGCTGCTGTTGTCAGAGGTGACCAATCAGGTTATTCGGAAAATGCGGACTTCCAAGACCAGTGAATAATCAGTTGTCATCCAACCGTATAGGAGGTACATGCGAGGAGGAACCCATATGAATAAAGAGATGGTTATCGTGCTTGCTCCGGATTCTTTTAAGGAGAGCATGACAGCAAAGCAGGCCTGTGAGGCGATGGAACGTGGCATTCGCAAGGCGAATCCATCGGTCCGATGCGTTCATGTCCCGATGGCTGACGGTGGGGAAGGAACAATGCAGTCACTGGTGGATGCGACAGGCGGGATCATTCATTCGCTCATGGTCGAGGGACCATTAGGCAATCAGGTAGAAGCATTTTACGGAATTACAGGTGATGGGAAGACCGCTGTTCTGGAGATGGCAAGTGCAAGCGGTATCGGTCTCGTGCCCGTATCAGAGCGAAATCCCATGCTGGCCTCGACCTATGGTACGGGACAATTGATACATGCCGCATTGAATCACGGCGTAGACAAGCTCTTGATTGGTATCGGCGGCAGTGCTACCAATGATGGCGGTGCCGGAGCGATTCAGGCATTGGGCGGGCGGCTGCTGAATGAAGAAGGCGAGGAACTCGGGCTTGGCGGTGGCGGACTAGGGAAATTATCCAGCATTGACTTAAGTGGTTTGGATCCGAGAATAGCAAACGTACAGATTGAAATAGCGTGTGATGTCACCAATCCTCTCTGCGGACCTAAGGGAGCATCTCAAGTGTTTGGGCCGCAAAAAGGTGCCACGCCGGAGATGATAGCGGAGCTGGATGCCAATTTACTGCACTATGCGGATGTGATTAAATCCCAGCTGAACAAGGATATTGCGAATATCCTGGGCGCAGGCGCCGCCGGGGGACTGGGTGCAGGATTGATGGTGTTTTTGAACGGTGTTCTTAAAAAAGGGATCGACCTGGTCATCGAATATACGGGGCTTGAAGAGAAAGCAAAGCAAGCTGATATGGTGTGGACAGGGGAAGGAAGTATGGACTATCAAACTCAATTCGGTAAGACACCTCTCGGCGTAGCCATGATAGCCCAAAAGCTGAATAAGCCGGTTATCGCATTTGCCGGCCGGATCGGGGATGGAATTGAAACATTGTATGGACAGGGGATTGATGCCATCTTTGGCATTATGCCTGGAGTTTCTACGCTGGAGGAAGCGCTGCGGCAAGGACCTACAAATATGGAACGGGCTTCGGAGAATGTGATGCGGTTAATGATGGCCATGAAGTAGCATTTTTTTGGATCTTCTAAAAGGATATTGGAAATAAAATAGCGGGACAAGGTATCATATCCTTGCCCCGCTTCTTTTTATTTAATCCCGATTCTCATCCTGTAGCTGAACAGCACTTCAAGCGTACGGTCCTGGAAATGCTCCTTAACCAGCTCTTTGAACCGATGAATTTCTTCATCAAGATCGGGTAACCCAAGCTTCAACACGGTCTGGATACCGCCTTGGCTTAGCGCAAGACCGAAGTATCGTTCTCCGTCACAAAGTTCCCGGTTATGAAAAACGATTTCCCGAGCATAGCGGAAAGCTCCGCTGTGAAGGATGTTGGCCAGATGCGATTCCTTATTCCGTTTCAGAGCTTGATCCTGTTGAGACTGACGCTCTTGGAGCAGCTTGTCGGCATTGCCGAGAAGCCCTACATAAGCTTTCTCGGACTGCCATGAAGCGGTTGGCGGCCAATCGCAGTCATATGCGGCAAAGATGCCACCCGGCCTCAGAACCCGGGCTACCTCGGCCAGTGTGCTGACCGGCTCCATCCAGTGGAAGGATTGGGAACAGGTAATCAAATCAGCGGTTCCATCGGGAAATTCAAGCTGGTTGGAATAACCGCTCATGAAACGGATGCTGCCGTCAGTTTCTTGAAGATGCAGCGAGTTCAGCTTGGCCTCGGCTTTACCACGCATATCGTCATTAGGCTCCACACCAACGATGTTGTGCGCATGTTTCCCCCAGATAAATGTGGAAAGGCCAGTGCCGCAGCCGATATCCAAGACCAGGCCCGGCTTCTGCTGGAGATAGCCAGTCAGAATATTTACAACTTCTTGTGGGGCGCTGGGGCGGTACCGGTCATAGGTATCCTCATAGCCGGAGAAGCGCTCAATATTGCTTTGTCGGTTGCCCTCAGGAAGAATGTTCATGCGCCGCGCTGCTCAAAGCGTTGAACGATTTCCACGATGACCTGCACCGACTTCAGCATATTATCCACCGAAATGTATTCAAATTTACCGTGGTAGTTCTCGCCGCCAGTAAAGATGTTTGGTGTTGGCAGGCCCATATAGGAGAGCTGTGAACCATCTGTGCCGCCGCGGATCGGCTTGACGATCGGCTTGATTCCCAGGCTTTCCATGGCAGCATAGGCGATATCTACAATTTCTTTCACAGGCTCGATTTTTTCTTTCATATTATAATACTGGTCAAGCATCTCCAGCACAATCCGCTCTTCTCCGTATTTGGCCTGGAGCTCATGCACGATACGTTTCATGTTTTGCTTCTTGTTCTCGAATTCCGTTTTGTCAAAATCACGGATGATATATTCCATTCTTGTGCGTTCGGTGTCGCCATTTTGGCTCATGAGGTGGTAGAATCCATCATAACCATCCGTATGCTCAGGTGCCTGCTCAGCTGGCAGCATGCCGTTCAGCTCCATGGCGATTTTAACGGAATTGACCATTTTGTTCTTAGCTGTGCCTGGATGGACATTCGTGCCGTTAATCGTAATGCTGGCTTTGGCTGCGTTGAAGCTTTCATATTCCAGTTCCCCAAGGGGTCCTCCGTCCATGGTGTAAGCGAAGGTAGCATCAAATGCTTTCACATCAAATTTCTCAGGGCCTCTGCCGATTTCTTCATCGGGAGTAAATGCCACACGGATTTTTCCATGTTTTATTTCCGGATGAGCAATCAGATAGGCCATGGCTGTCATGATTTCGGCGATGCCGGCTTTGTCATCAGCTCCAAGCAGCGTGGTTCCATCGGTCGTAATCAGCGTATGGCCTTTATACCCAGGCAGCTCGGGGAATTGCTTTGGAGACAGCACGACCTTGAGTCCGGAATTTAAGACAAGGTCACCGCCATCATAATTTTCCACGATTTGCGGATTAACTCCTGCTCCCGTAAAGTCCGTGGCGGTGTCCACATGGGCCAGGAAGCCGATGGTTGGCACGTCGCGGTCTGTATTAGACGGCAGTGTCGCCATGACATAACCGTGTTCATCCATGGTGACTTCCTGCATGCCGATTACGTTAAGCTCTTCAACCAGCTTTCGCGCAAGTGTCAACTGACCCGGTGTAGAAGGACAAGAGGGACTGTCCTCATTCGATTGTGTTTCAACTCTGGCATAGGAAATAAAGCGATCCATGATTTCCTGTTTCATATTCGTCAGCTCCCTTTGTATTTTGCTAATCCTATGTACAATGCGGTTTGATTTCTATGATATCACGGACAGAACATAAAATCACAGGGAGGCTGCTATCAGGCAGGAAATGGTATAATCGGGGATATTTCTCAAAACATCATCAGGATATACGACGTTTATTACATAGGTGGGTGGTTTCAACCGGATGAAAATATTGAAAATGTACTGGAGGTATTAACTTATGAACCGTAGAGGTGCAGGTGTTGTTTTTGTCGCAATTGCGGCATTTTTGTTTACTATGAGATATTTGACGGCAGCGGTGCTGATGCCGGAGAATACGGGTTTGAATGGGGAGTATTACCGGATGGTATTAGAAGAAACAGGAGGCACCTTGTTGACGCTCAGTATTTTATCGCTGATTGTTGGTATTATTTATTTAGTACTTGCTGATTTTAAGAAGCTATTACTAAAGTATTCGGATCGGGTTAAAGAAAACTGGAATGAAGAGCAGGAGAAAATCAGGGATTGGGATGAGAGTCTGCATTCGCCGTCTAGCAAAGATGATAAGCCTTCGTAATAAGCTTCTTTGATTTAGTGAAAAGTTTCTGTAATTGCCTGTTGACTCTCACGTTACGTCATTCTCTATAGTGAAGTTGAAAGGAGGAGAACATCCATGATGGTTAAGGAAGTCGCGGAGCTCGCCGGAATCAGCGTGCGTACACTTCATCACTACGATGAGATCGGCCTGCTGTGTCCCAGCCAGACGACAGAAGCCGGTTACCGGATTTACTCAGATGAGGATTTGACGCTGCTGCAGCAGATTCTATTCTTCCGGGAGCTGGATTTCCCGCTGAAGCAAATTCGTGAAATCGTCAGCCGGCCGGATTTTAAAAGGCAGGAAGCGATGGAGCTTCACCATAAGCTGCTGCTGGAAAAGCGCGTCCGGCTGGAGCGGATGATCGAAACCTTGGAGAAGACGATGAAGCATGAAAAAGGAGAGATCAGAATGACGAACCAGGACAAATTCGCTGGCTTTGATTTTAGCAGCAACCCCTATGAACAGGAAGCCAGAGAACGTTGGGGGGACAAAGCAGTGGACGACTCCAATGATAGATTGAACAAGATGTCCAAAAAAGAACAAGGGCAGCTGGGAGAAGAGATGAATGCTATTTATCGGAAGCTTGCACAGCTCCGGCATGGTTCTCCGGCTTCGGATGAGGCACAGCAAGCGACAGGCGAGTGGTTTCACCTGCTGAACCGGATGGGGAATTATTCGCTTGAAGCCTTTAAAGGGTTGGGTCAAATGTATGTGGATGATAAGCGTTTTACACGGAATATTGATCAGTTCGGAGAAGGTCTCGCTGCATTCATGCGCGATGCCATGGCCGAATATGCGGACAGCCGCAGAGTTTAGTCTCTGCGGGAGCCCAAAACAGCCGAAGCTCTTTCCTCAGAGCTCCGGCTGTTTTTTTGGAAATTATGATTTTCTTAATAGGTACGTACTATAATGTTGATGGAGGTGGAATACCAAATGAGTAAATTTAAGGATATCATACAGTCTGAAGAGGAATTGGAACAGCTCGCTGGCAGGCCGGGGGAGCTCGCCAACAATAAAGTAATCGCTGCTTTGGATCACAACTGCCGGCGGTTTATAGCACTGTCACCTTTGGTCTTTATTTCAACAAGCGATGCAGGCGGTAGATGCGATTGTTCTCCACGTGGCGATGCCCCGGGTTTTGCGTACATATTGGACGATCAACATCTCATACTTCCGGAACGTCCGGGCAACCGTAGATATGATTCGCTCCGGAATCTTCTCACCAATCCGCATATTGGTCTAATATTCGTTATACCGGGTCTGGAAGAGACGCTGCGAATCAATGGGAGAGGATATGTGATCCGTGATAAGGATCTGATGGAGCAAATGTCTGCCCAAGGTAAAGTACCTGCTGCGGGTATTGGGATTGAAGTTGAGGAATGTTACATTCACTGTGCCAAGGCATTGAAAAGATCCAAGTTGTGGCAGCCGGATAGCTGGCCTTCCAGAGAATCGCTTCCGGATCCCGCCTCCATCATCGCGGAACATGCCGGCAGACTCCGTCTTTCCACCCGAGAGGTACGGGCGTCATTGACAGAGAGTTATGAAAAGCGGCTTTATTGATAAAACAGAATATCATTCCGGGCGGTTATCTAACAAGGTAACCGTCTTTTCTTGTCAGAAAATCTCAAGTGATCATTCGCTTATCCGTTATTTAATGTTATTAATGATGTTAACTATCCGTTTACCCTACGCTAATATTCAGCAAACACATCCTATATACAATGGGTATGAAATGTCAAAAATCCAATGTATTTGTAAAAGGAGATGTAAATTGCATTGAACAGGACAAACAGAATCAAACGGAGTGTGTCGATCATCATGCTGAGCAGCATGATGCTTACGGTCGGAACACCCTCTCTTCTCATCTCACAGGTTCACGCGGAGTCGGCTCCGGCAACCACTACTATGGAGCAAGAGCAAGAGCAAGAGACAACGACGGGCAATGAGCTAAGCGGCATTCGGCTGCAGCATACGCCCGTAGAGTGGATCCCGGAGCATCAGAATTATTCGGTAACAGCAGGCGTGTACAGTGATGGACAAGCATGGACCGGGCAAATCCGCTATTCGGTGGATGGGAATGAACAACCTCCTGTCACACTGAAACCTGAAGTACAGCAACCGGATACATATACAGGAGTGATCCCGGGTGAGTTGTTGATCGGTCGTGAACTGAACTACACGATCGAGATTCTGGATTCAGAATCAAAAGTTATCGAGTCTGTATCCTACTCCACTGCGATCCGGGAGGAAGTGCCGCAATCTTTATCCGCCGAATCACCTGCGCCTGCACTGCTGATTACCGAGATGGTACCAGATACGTCTGACCTGCCTGAAACCAATACGGACGCATTTGAATTCGTAGAGGTGTACAATAACACCGATCAGGATCTGAATTTCAAGGACTACTCCTTCTTTTATAATAATAAGGATACGTGGACACCCGAAGCGGGAGCGGATATCATCATTCCTGCCCGGCAGCCAGTGGTATTCTGGATAATGAACGGAAAAAACAATCAGGAAACAGAGGAGCAATTCAACCAGAATTTCGGAAGCAATCTGATTAAAGATGTGAACCTATTTCGTATTCAGGGCGGAGCAGGTATGGCTAACGGCAGTGCCAGAACCCTGACAATTATGGGCAAAAACACCGAGTCTGTCATAACAGCCTCTTATGAGCCTGCTCATGTTAAAACCAATATGGGAATCTTTTTCAAGCATCCTGCAGCTGGCAGTAGCCTAATGAGTGTTATGGATTCCTCTGGAAAGCAGCCGGCAACACCTGGAACCATCGAACCTGACCAGGCTGTTCCATTGGTTGTTGAAGCAGGAAACCAAACCGTAATCAATCATACAGCTGCTGCTTCCATAGATGTAAAGGATCTTGAGATTAAGGCGCAGGTGGTTAATCCGGGTACAAATGCGGATGGCTCGAAAATGCCTGTGAAGCTGCTATATAAGACACCATCCCAATCCAGATACACCGTCACAACGATGACCGATTCCGGAAATACAGGTGATTACACCGCCACAATTCCGGCAGCCGCACTGATTGAACCGACGCTTCAATACCGGATTCAGGCGGGGCAGCTGGACAAGCCGTTTACTTCCCAGGTGAACATGGAAACTTTTGATTCATCCAAAGCACCTGTACTGCTCATAACCGAACTGGTTCCGAATACGACGAATGTACCAACGACTTCATCGGATGCTTATGAGTTTATCGAGGTATACAACAATTCGGATCAGCCGGTATCATTCAAAAATTATAAGATATATTACCGTTATCCGGACAAAGGCACAGGAGCGGATGTTGAATGGCCTTCCGCCAAAAAGGATTTTGTTATTCCTTCGAAACAGTCCGTTGTCTTCTGGGTGAAGAACACCGCCAATACAGCCTATACGGCCGGCGATTTTAACAGCTTTTATAAAACAAATCTGGTTCCGGATGAAACGCTCCAGACCATTCAAAGCGATGGGATGGCCAACTCCGGCAGCCGCGCTGTCGTCATCAAAACGAATACAGGCAAAGAAATCTCTTCAGCTTATTATGATGCAGATCTACTCTACGAAGGCGGCACCAAAGGTGATGAAACCAAAGAGGACAAGGCTATTGGCTACAGCTATCCGCGAAATGGAAGCACGGTGATGATCAAAGCCGGTTCAGGTATCGAAGCACCATCACCGGGCTCTGTTACTTCTTCTCAGGTACCTGCCGATCCGGTTCAAGTTATTGTCGACAGTATCCCTCCTACCATTCAGGATCGGACAGGTATAACGGAAGTGGAGCAGTCGAAAGGACTCGAGCTAAAAGCAGATTCAAAGGATGATCATGAGATTACCTCCGTGGAAGTCTATGTCCGTTCAGACAAACAGACTGAATTCACCGGGCATCCGTTGAAGGAAGATTTCAATGACATGATGTACCATTACAACCTTTCTTCTGCCGATTTAATCGGACGCAAATATATTGAATATTATTTCGTGGTTTCTGATGGTGTGAACGAAACACAATCGCAGTCCGTTAAAGTGACCGTTACCGGAGGGTTCAACGATGCTCCACTGCGTCTGAATGTGAAAGACCAGGAGATTCTAAAAGGTAAGTATACGATTAAAGGGATCTCTGAAGCAGCGGGAACAGCTGGAGTGAGCTTAAGTCTTGACGGGAAAAATCTGCCAGATGCCAATACCTTTGCCGGTCTTGAGAATGACGCTTATTTCGTCTTTGACGCCGTCAATGTGGACTATTATTTTAAAAATGCTGTAACGATGGGACCTCCGGAGCTGGAGGACAAGTCGATTTTGTATACGTTTATGGATCCGATCACGACATATACGACACTCTCCTTTCCAATCCGTTCTGAACGATTGACCCAAGGAGATAACATTATTTACGTCCGGGCAGGTTCGAAAACATCGCCTTTCGATAAACGTCCGGAAGAGAATAAGGATGATTTTGAAATTAAAAATGTAAGATTGCTGCTCGCGGATGGTACGGAAATTTGGGACCCTGCCTATGCTGAGAAAGAAAAGCAGATCAAGATGGGCGATTCCGCTGGCAAAAGCGAATCTATAGGCTTCCACTTTGACCTGAAGCAGGAGCATTTGAAAGCTAAATCTTATGTTTGGGACACCGCTTTGGTGCAGGATGGGCCGCATCAAGTAAGCGTCTCTGACGGTACAGGGCAGATCAGCTCCAATGTCATCGTTGACAACACGCCGCCCGTAATAAAGCCAACCGTAGAGGAAGGTAAAGAGTACCGCGGAGAATTTGATATTGATGCGGATATCAAGGATGAATATGCGGGTCTGGATAAAATCACGGTGAACTTGGATGACAAGCCGATTCAGCTGCCCTACGAGACATCATCCGGCCAAATGATGGGAGGAGCCCACAAGCTGTATATCCAGGCAGCGGATAGAGCCGGAAACATTTCCGAAAAGACAGTGAATTTTAATGTGCCGGACGAAAACCCGCTTCCTCCACAGTTGATCAGTCCGAAGCAGGGACAGACCGAAGTGGGCACCAACGCGAATTTGACGGTGAAGGTACAGGACCCAAATCAGGATCCGATGAAGGTTACCTTTTACAAAGGGTACAAATATGATGGAAACCGTGCGGAGGGCTTTACCGGGTATACCAACACATCGGTGACGGAGCCTCCGAAGGAGATGACACCTTCCGGAGAAAAGGCGCTCACTAAAGAGGATTACGAGAAAATCAGCGTTGAAGACGGAAAGTATCTCGTCAATGATTCTATTGAACAGTTTCCATACCAGCGCTTTGAAGTAAAGCTAGATCCTTCCGTGAAGAGCACCGACCGGGTAGAAGTGAACTGGAAGGGAAAATCTCTGGATGGCCGGAAAGTAAGCCTGTACGCCTGGAGCCAGACGAAAAAGCAGTGGGAACAGTTGGATCATGTCATCGCGGGTGCGGATGATTTTGAACTGAAAGCTGTAGTCAAAGCCGGCGATTATATGAACGGTGAAGTCATTGATGTGATGGTTCAGGATGAAATTGCAGTTCAGGCGGCGGATAGCGGCAGCAAGCCGACACCGGAATCGCAGGACCCCTATGATTTTTCGTTTATCTGGATGTCTGATACGCAGTACTATTCCCAGAGCTATCCACAGATCTACCAAAAAATTGTAAACTGGATCGTGGATCAGAAGGAAAAGATGAACATCAAGTATGTTATTCATACCGGAGATGTCGTCGATAAATCCTATCAGGAATATCAATGGCTCGAAGCTGACAAGGATATGAAGGTTCTGGAGAATGCCAATATTCCGTACGGCGTGCTGGCAGGCAATCATGATGTCGATCACCAGAATAATGATTATAGCAAGTTCAAGGAGTATTTTGGCGAGGAGCGCTTTAAAAATAACCAGGTGTTCGGTGGATCGTATGATAATAACCGCGGTCATTATGACCTGGTTTCATCGAACGGAAATGATTTTGTAATCGTCTATATTGGGTGGGGACTCGGCGATAAGGAAATCGACTGGATGAACGAGATCGTGGCCAAGTATCCGGAGCGGAAAGCGATTCTCTGTCTGCATGAATACTTACTGGTATCGAACAACCGGGCTCCGATTGCCGATCAGATTTTTGAGAAGGTCATCAAGCCGAATAAAAATGTCATCGCTGCATTATCCGGACATTATCATGATGCAGAGCTGAAGGTTGATCAGCTGGATGACAACGGTGACGGGATTCCTGACCGCAATGTATATCAGATGCTGGCTGATTATCAGGGAGCAGCAGAAGGTGGGCTTGGATATATCCGTCTCATGCAGTTCGATATGAAAAATAACAAGCTCCACATCAAAACGTATTCTCCTTATTTGGATAATTATAATTACTATGATCCTGAAACGGATAAGGGAAAAGACGAGTTCAGTCTGAATCTTGGTCTGGAGCCGACCACGAAGCGGGTGGCAACGGATTATATTGGAGTAAGAGTATATACAGATCAGCAGATTGGTATCCAGGCCAATGTGAAGAGCGGCACGGAAGCCACAGCTGCTTGGAACGGCTTGGCTCCAAACGGTTATGATCAATGGTATGTGAAAGCCGAAGATGAACACAGCGGCAGCACATTATCAGATATTTGGGGATTCTATACCGGTAAGCAGACCGGTGAAACACATCCTGAGGTTCCGGGAGGCGGTGAAAGCAGCGGCGGTGGCAGTAGTGGAGTAGTGACTCCAGAAACGCCGGCAGTGCCTGTGAAGCCTGCACCTGAAACCGGGAATGGAGAAATGACACTGCAGTTGTCAGCAGAGGGGGCTTATCGAGCGGATGCCAAGGCTCTCGACAAAGCCATAACAAGCACGAGCAATGGGAAGGTGGTTATACATTTAACGGGGAAGAACGAACAAACAGGAGAATCCGCATTGTATCTTCCCGCTGCATCGTTGAAAAAGGCAAAGGATAGCCAGCTGTCTCTCATTATCGTGACAACGGGTCTTACCGTTACAGTGCCACCGGCTTCATTGCCGGATCATCTGGATGAAGCGGACCAGCTGCTCCTCCGAATTGACACCTCGATGAATGACAGCATCAAACAAATCATGAGCAGCAGTATTGGCACTTCGAAGGAATATTCGCATGGGGGTCTCGTATTTACGCTGCGTATGGCGCAGGTCAAAGGGCAAACTGAAACGCCGGTGACTGTTTTTGGAGGCCCGGTAACATTAGAAAGAAGTCTCACAGCTGAGCAGCAAAAGCAGCTTCAAACAGATTATGCCGTTGTATATCTGCTGCAAGGAGGAGAACCAGTGTACAAGGGTGGAAGCTTTGGTGGCAGCACGGTGACTTTCACAGCAGACCAGCCTGGCTCCTATGCAGTCCTTGAGTATCACAAACAGTTCAAGGATGTGCCGGGCTCCTGGGCGGAGGAATACATTACTAAGCTTGCAGCCAAACATGTAATCCAGGGCTTGACTGAAGAATATTTTGGACCCGGCAAAAATGTAACACGTGCTGACTTCGTAACCTTGGCAATGCGCGCGGCCGGCGTAGAATTGACCCCGGTCAGTCAGGAATTTAAGGATGTGCCTGCGGAAGCTTATTATGCCGCTGCGGTTGCACAGGCAACGAAGCTTGGTATTATCCAAGGTAGTGATGGCAAGTTCCGGCCACAAGACACAATCAGCCGCGAGGAAGCAGCTGTCATTATGATGAAAGTAAACGATGTTCTGAATGGTAAAGAGCGGACAGGCTCTCTGAGCGTGGGCTTTGCGGACATGAACCAAGTCGCTTCCTGGGCAAAAGAAGCGGTAGAGCGTGCGAACCAGCTCGGTCTCATGAATGGTAAGGGCAATCACCGATTTGATCCGAAAGGGAAAGTAACCCGAGCGGAAATTGCCAAAATGATATATAGCTTGATCAACAGCTAAATAAGTAAAAGGCTGGGTGTTCTCACCCGGCCTTTCTTCATTCCCGCATCTTTAATCCGTGTTATACTATCTTTTGTGAAAGATTCCCAGAATCATATAACTGTTACATAGGACAGCTGCAGTGGCATACAAAGGATCAGAAATTAGCACAGTCAGATTGAAGGAATCCGGAATATATTTTTAAGTAGTATGAGTTACATAAATTGAACTAAAGAGAGGGAAAGCACCTCGCCTGTATTCCGGATGGAATCAAGGAGAAGCAAGGTTAAACCTTAGTTCACTTTATATAAAGAAGGAGAAATCTCATGAAATCATGGTTTGAATATAACTGGCAGGTCCGAGATGAATGGTTTGAAGTATACAGTCAGCTCCCAACCGAAGAATTGATAAAAGAAAGAACAGGAGGTGTCGGATCGATTCTGAAGACGTTTTTCCATATTGCGGACGTGGAGCTCAGCTGGATCAGAGCCATCGAAGGGCTGGAGGACTGGGAACCTCTCTATGAAGATTATCCAACTCTGGAGGCAGTAAAGGATTTATCAGACGGTTGCCGTAAACAAATACTGGACATTCTTTCGAATGCAGATGTAAGCAAGGAGAGCACCGTTGTTCGCGTTTCCTGGAGAAATGAGCCTTTGGTGTACGGGGAAGTGCTCCGCCATGTGATCGCCCATGAGATCCATCATATCGGCCAGTTGTCGGTATGGGCGAAGGAGCTTGATATCAAGCGGGTATCGGCTAATTTTATAGACCGAGGATTGGGGCAGACATTACTTCAGGAGAAGGCAGACCTTACAATATTATAAAAAGGAAGAGGTTGTGCAGAAGTAATGGAACGAGTGAGCAGCATGAAACGTGAAGATGCAGTTGTGATCGCGACTTGGAGGTACCCGGAGCCGTATGATTTATACAGCATGGATGGAAGCGAAGAAGATATTGCCGATTTAATGAATGGAGATTATGTTTCTGCAAGAGATGCTGAAGGCAGTCTGATCGGATTTTATTGTACTGGCATTTCGGCACGCGTCCCGGGCGGTTATGATGCAGGGATATATGAAGATGATTCCTTGGTGGATTTCGGCCTGGGGATGAAGCCGGAGCTTACCGGACAGGGACATGGAATCCTTTTTGTTGAGGAGGGGATAGCTTACGTCAAGCGCAGCTTACCTGAAAAAGGAATCCGCCTGGTCGTAGCCACCTTTAACCAACGTGCGATTCGAACATATGAGAATGCAGGCTTTAAGCAAACTTGCGTGTTTACTTCGCAGGTACACGGACAGGAAACTGAATTTGCCTGCATGATCCAACGGGAAGGATAAACGGCCTCATTTCCTGCATATTATGAATGGATTCAAGGAACCGGAGGATGGTGTATTATTTTTCCATGGCCATGTTTCTTGACTTTTGGCAAAAATTTGGTTTTCATCATATAAGGGAATATACATTTTTTTTGTAATGAATCTATGAAAAATCAGGTGAACAACATGCGAATTGCGCTTTTTGATTCAGGGTTAGGCGGATTAACCGTACTTTCTGAAGCCGTGAAGCAGCTGCCCAAAGAGGACTTTTTATTTTTTGCCGACACACTTCATGTACCTTACGGCACGAAAACTAAGGAGCAGGTGCAGGACTTTGTGCGTGAGTCGCTGGATCAAATTTTAAAAGAGGATATCAAAGCGCTGGTGATAGCATGTAATACCGCAACCAGTGCTGCGGCGGAAGAGCTACGGCAGGAATACAGCTTTCCGATTATCGGAATGGAACCGGCAGTCAAGCCGGCCGTTGAGATGAACCGTGAAACAGGGAAAAGAGTTTTGGTGGCGGCAACTCCATTGACTCTCCATCAGTCAAAATATACGCAGCTGGTATCCCGGGTGGACGACCACAGTATTGTGGATTCACTTCCCCTGCCTGAACTGGTGACATACTGCGAGGCTATGCAGTTTGATCCCGAAGTAATGACAACTTATTTTAACGAGAAATTAGCGCCTTATCATTTGAATGATTATAGAACGTTGGTTCTGGGCTGCACCCATTTCCCATTCTATAAGCCGCTGCTAAGCCGGATTCTGCCAGAACATATCGAAATTATTGATGGCAGCCGCGGAACCATCCGCAGACTCCGTCATGTGCTTGTTGAGAAGGAGCTCCTCGGAAATCAGGGCAACGGGGATATCCGTTTCGCATGCTCCAGCCAGGATCCGGCTTACTTACTGAAAATGCAGCAGGCCTTCGAACGGTTTCACAGCTGTGCGGATGTTATGAATGTCATGAAATAAAAGTTAAGGGATAAGATGGGCTGCCTGAGATGTTCTAGATGCGTGCAAGCTCCCGTATCGTTTGAGAAACATTATCCTGGAATAACCCGCCGTGATAGCAGATGACGGTTTGAGCGTCATAAGACGCTAATTTTTCGAGGGATTCCATGGCCTGAGTCATATTCAGCGTTTGTTCAGGGTCAGGTCCGCAAAGACGGCCATCAATGACGCGAAGCGCATCGGCCGCGATGAGTGTTTTACTGGGAATGTGATAGAGACTGATATGCCCGGGAGTATGCCCTGGCGTAGCAATTACTTCAATGCCCCCGCACACAGGGAGGACCTCTCCGTCATGAATCACTCGGTTTACGGGTGATTTTGGCGGATTTTTTAATGTCGAGAGAAAAGCCTGTTTCCATTGCTCGGGAACATTAGCGGGGATCATGGCTTCCGCCGCGGCGAGCGCTTCGGGAGTAATCTTAAGAATCATCTCGTCCCCCTCAATAAAAGGCTTCTCCTCCGCACTGGCCAGTACCTCAATTTGATGGGCGCTCTGTTCCAGCATCGCTGGCAGGCTGCCAATATGGTCGATATCCTGATGCGTCAAAATGACCTTTGTCAAATCTTGAATCCCAAGTCCATGTCGTTCCAAAACCTCAGTGAATTTGGAGATTTGGCCGGGATAACCGGTATCAATCAGAATGGCATGTTCATCATCATGAATGATTGTGGGGTGGATGGTATCAACTTTACCCATGATGATTGAGGAAATATCCAGCATGTGAATTTGACTTGCCCGATTTGCTTGGTTCATGTAGCACCCTCCATTATTTATATCATTGATTTCATTGAGCAGGTACTATCATAGCGCCGTGAAAAGTATAAGTCAAAGGTAAAATATTATATTATAACACATAAAAATTAATTTGTCAAGTATAATATTGATGGAGTGTATGCATCCGAATTAGTATCTAATATTCATAAAAAAAAGCCGGATTTCTCTGTGAAGAGAATCCGGCTTTGCCATAGGAAGATGAAACTGGATAGATAGAAAATGATAGGATAATCTGAATTATTCCGGTTTAACGAGGATCTTAACCTGATTTTTTTCTTTC
The DNA here is from genome assembly GCF_004916975.1 of Paenibacillus dokdonensis. GTDB lineage: Bacteria > Bacillota > Bacilli > Paenibacillales > Paenibacillaceae > Paenibacillus_AQ > Paenibacillus_AQ dokdonensis. The sequence goes on from NZ_STGQ01000001.1 coordinate 1,584,474, forward strand.
AGAAGCGTGTCAAAGCCTTCAGAAAGAACATCATCCAACTGGATCCGTTTAGTCACGAGCTTCTCGGCAGGGAAATAGCCTTTATCCATCAGGCTGATCACAGCAGGGAATACATCACGATATCCGATAATGCCTTTAATCGTACGCTCCATCATGACAACATTGTTCGGATGAATCGGTGCTTCTTTTTCAAAGATGCTGACGATCATGAGTTCTCCGCCCATTTTGGTAGACGCCAGAGCTTGTGTTAGGACTGGAGGGACACCCGTCACTTCATAAGCTACATCTACACCGCCGTTTGTAAGCTTATGAATTTCCTTCACAGCGTCAAATTCCTTCGGATCGATCACAATGGCGCCGAGCTCGGCTGCTTTTTGCTTACGTTCAGGGGACAATTCTACCGCATAAATTTCGGATGCTCCGGAAGCCTTCAGGGCCTCGATCACGAGCAGGCCAATCGGACCTGTTCCGAAAACAGCTGCTTTGTCGCCTACTTTTAATTTGCTGGAACGAACGGCATGAAGAGCCACTGCGGACGGTTCCACAAGAGCACCTTGTTCGTAAGAAACGGAATCAGGGATCTTATGCACCATCACCTCATCTGCAGCTACGAAGCTTGAAAATCCACCACCGCCACCGGCAAGGCCAAGGAATCCCATTTTATTGCAAAGATTATATTTGCCCTGCTGGCAGGCTTCACATTCACCGCATGCATAGATCGGTTCAACGACAACGCGGTCGCCCACGCTTACTTTGGTTACGCCTTCTCCGATTTCAACAACCTGTCCGGAGAATTCATGTCCCATAACGATTGGTGCTTTTTCGCCCGTCAATGGATGAGGAGCTGCCTGTGGAATGAAGATCGGGCCAGAAGTATATTCGTGCAGGTCGCTGCCGCAAATGCCGCACCATTCCACTCTGATTTTTACTTTGCCTTTTGAAGCAGCGGGCTCTTTGATGTTATCCAGACGTAAATCTTTTTGTCCATGCCATCTAAGTGCTTTCATACAAGTCATCTCCAGTTCGTAAATTGAATGCTGATTATGATCAGATGAGCTTTTCTAGCTCATAATAGGGAAACGTTTCCGAAAACTAATATGTCACATCTTCACGGGATTGTCAAATTCAAATTTAAACTAAAATGTAAGATATAAAGTGCAGATGTAAAGGATTGACACCGCTTACCATCGTTACGTGAACCAGATCTGATTTATCGAAAAAATCATTAATGGTATAATATAAATATAGATTGTACAATTCACAATAAACGGGAAACGATTCCATAAAGGAAAGGGATTTGGGCGGCTTGTCAAACAACTCAAAAGTAACCATAGAAGATGTGGCAAAAAAGGCTGGAGTCGGTATCGCGACGGTATCCAGAGCCATTAACAATTCAGGCGGCATCAGTGAGAAAACAAAAGCCAAGGTGCTTCAAGCCATTGAAGAGCTTGGATTCATTCCAAACATTGCAGCACAAAGCCTGAAAGTTCGGAATACGAACCAGATCGCTCTTGCTGTTCCGGATATCCGGAATGCATTTGTACCTGAAATTGCATGGTCCGTAGAACAGGCTGCCAAGCAGCACGGGTATCGTGTTGTAAACATCAATACTTCAGGCATTGGTCAAATCGAGCTGGAGACCATTCGTGATGTCAAAAAGCTGCATGTCGATGGATTGATTATTCTGCCGCTGGCTTACCCGAAATCGTTCGTGGAGCTGGTCAATAAATCCCCTGTACCCATCTCTGTCATTAATTATGGCAAGAAGCTCACGCCTGATATCAAGGCGGATGTGGTCTGCTTGTCCCAACAAGAAGGGCGGCTGGCGATGGAGCATTTGATCGGCATAGGCCGTAACCGGATCGCTTACGCGGGAGCCCCGCGGGATATTATTGAGGAACGATACAATGCTTATGTTAACTCGTTGAGCCATGTGGATGTTTCCCTGGTTTATTTTGGAGAGGATTTTTCCTTAAACACGGGGGCCAAGGCTGCGGACTACTTCAAAAGTCTGAAAAACATGCCGGATGCGGTATATGCCGGTAACGATATGGTGGCAATCGGTTTGATCAACCGTTTTAAGGAGCTGGGGGTGAGGGTTCCGGAGGATGTTGCAGTGGTTGGTATTGACAACAATATTTGGACGACCATTACGTCACCTCAGATCAGCTCGGTGTCTATTATGGGGGTGGAAGTGTCCAGGCTGGCCACGGAACTGCTTTTGAAGCGAATACGTGAAAATGTAAATGGCGTATACGAGAAGGTACAGTTTGAACCAAGGCTGATCGTGCGGGAGTCCACTGTGACGATGAAACGGAGTACAACATATTTGGATTGACGAAGCCATGAAAGGAGCAACCGCAATGAAATTACAGGGAATCAATCATTTTTGTTTCTCGGTTTCAAACCTGGATAGATCGGTGTCCTTTTACGAGAATGTATTTGGTGCGAGGCTGCTTGTGAAAGGGAGGAAGCTGGCTTACTTTGACCTGGATGGCTTATGGATTGCGTTAAATGAGGAAGACGTAGAACGCGGCCATCTGCCTCGGAACTACACCCATATCGCTTTTACGGTTACAGAAGAAGAATTTGATCCGTGGTACCTGAGGCTTAAGGAATTGAACGTTCGCATCTTGCCTGGCCGGGAACGGGATGACAGAGATAAACGCTCGGTTTATTTCCTGGATCCGGACGGCCATACATTTGAGCTTCACACCGGAAGTCTGCAGGATCGTATAGACTATTACAAAGCAGATAAAGATCATATGAGTTTTTATACATAAACATCGTACAGGAGGATACTTATGACAACGATTGGCTGGGTAAGACATGGTATTACCGATTGGAACGTGGCGAGAAGAGCTCAAGGACAAACGGATGTGCCATTGAACGATACAGGGCGTGCCCAAGCCCGGGCTTTGGCGGAGCGTTTCAAAAATGAAAAGTGGGACGCTGTTTATGCGAGTGACTTATTGCGTGCGAAAGAGACAGCGGAAACGATAGCAAATGCGCTGAATATTCCTCTTCATGTGGATGAGCGTTTGCGGGAAATGGCTTGTGGGAAAATGGAAGGCACGACGGAAGATGAAAGAATCCGCATGTGGGGTGAGGATTGGAGCGAAATGGAGCTGGGAGTTGAAACGGATGAATCCATGATCTTGCGCGGAGAGAAGGTTGTCCGGGAGATTTGCCTTCATTATCCGGAGCAGCGGGTGTTGGTGGTGAGCCACGGGGCCTTGATCTCGACGCTTCTGCCGGCGCTGATTCCGAATATGCAGGAACGGGAGCATTTGCATAACACCTCTGTTACCCTGGTTCGTCAGATGAATGAAGAGTGGGTCTGCGATTTGTACAACTGCCGCCGCCATTTGGATGCGGTAAATTTGTAACATTGCATTAAAAAAAAGGGCATTTCCTTGGTCGCTGGACCTGAAGGAATGCCCTTTTGACTATGCCTAGCTATTCACTTTCCAATCACTGGATGGACGGAATTTCGGCTCGAAAGGAACGGAAATATTCACCGGAAGCGGGTATGGATCACGGATTGTCTGCAGCAGTGCTTTAACAGCGATAGCTCCGATTTCAAAGGTCGGAATATGAATGGTCGACAGTGGAGGAACGGTATACCGGGAAGGTTCATTATCATCGAAGCCGATGACTGCGAAATCCTGCGGGATACGGTATCCTTTTTCTGAAATCGCCCGCATCGCTGCCATGGCCATGATATCACTTGCTGCAAATACAGCTGTTGGAAGATCCGCATGATGTTCTTCCAGGAAAGACAGCATCATTCGATAGGCCTGATCGGGTTCCCACTTAGCATCCAAGATCCGTCCCGGGTTATAGGAAATCCCGGCCTCTTCCAGCGCTTGCTTGTAACCTCGAAAACGTTTCTCGCGTTCCATTTTGCCGGATAATCCGGTTCCCCCGATAAAGAGGATTTCCCGATGTCCTTGCTGTGTCAAATGCGACACGGCAGTGCGGGCCGCATGTACACGATCATAAGAAATGGTAGGGATACTGCTGTCCGGCACGTCAATTCCAACAACGGCACAGCCGTATTTGCGGATTTGGCGATTAATTGTCTCATCTATGCCTTCGATCAGGATGATGCCTTCGATTTTGCTGTCGTGAAGCGCTGATTTCAGCACTTCCGGTTTAATAAGCTCATCCTGTGTATATGAAAAAGCAAGCTTATAGCCATTTTTGGCAAGCTCTTGATCGATTCCGTCCAGAATTACCGAGAAATAGGGGTGGTAACGGCGATTTTGTAGAGTGGAAACTATACATCCTACAAGTTTCGTTTGTGATGCTCCGGCTGCTGAACTTTTGATATGATATCCGATTTCATGAGCCGTATCCCATATTTTCTTTTTGGTTTCTGAATTCACGGAGCGGTTGGTTTCATTGGAAAGCACGCGTGAAACGGTAGATACCGATACGCCGACAATATCCGCGATGTCCTTCAGTGTAGCCATGGTCTGACCGCCTTTATGAAAAAAATATTTGCCGCAAATTAAATCTTTTACCATTCCGGTATTTTTACTTCATGTGAAAGAACTTTTTTTGCGTTCTAGGATGTGAAGTCTTCCTTATGATTAAGTATGCTAATGATGTAGATATACATTTATTAATGTTAAGGCATATCGGTTTGGAGGTCAAATGAAAAGTGTACTGCAATTATCACATAATAGATTAAATAATTTGCGGCAAATAGTATCCAAAAACAAGGTTGACATTGCAAAAAACGAAGAATACAATTTGCCTGTAGAGATTTAATGATATTTGAATTAAATATAAAAAGGGGGGAGAAACACATAACTGAGATTTGAATTTTTGGAGCTGGAAGTGCCTTTTCCCATGAGGTTGTCATCGATATCATCACTGTTGAAGGTCTGCGCGCGAGGAACGATTACTCTTGTTGATATAGATGCAAAAAAAAGAAATAGAATGCAAACTCGCGCAAAAATTTGTAAACGTCTGCAATGAGATTCCCCTACCGCAAGATACAGGATTTGATCGACAAGCATTGCAGTGCCGGATACAGTGGGGCTACCGGATTCTATGCCAATAACTGGCCAGAGAAAACCTACATACCAAACATGAAGTTATGAAAACACTGTGGAAGGGGATAGAGCTGTGAAAATAGTGGTTATCGGCGAGCTGAATGTGGATGTGATTTTGTCGGGAACAGATCTGATGCCGGAATGGAACCGGGAAAAGCTGATTGATTCCTTTGATATCGTTCTTGGATCATCGTCGGCAATTACCGCTTGTGCGCTGGCCGGACTGGGTGCGGAAGTACATTTTATCAGTGTTGTCGGGGAAGATGATTTTGGTCGGTTCTGCGTGAAAGAGCTGGAGCGAATGCAGGTGAATACCAATCATGTGATTCAGAATCCTCAGCTCAAAACCGGGGTTACCTTGTCCTTTTCAACACCAAGCGACCGGGGGCTGATGACTTATCCAGGCAGCATTCCTCTGCTTAAACCGGAGGACCTGCCTGAGGAGATTCTGAGGGAGGCAGAACATGTCCATTTTGGCTCCTATTTCCTGCAGGATGGCATGCGTCCCCATTGGGAAGCGTTATTTGCCCGGCTTCGCAATCAAGGAGTTACGACTTCATTCGATACAGGCTGGGATGTTCACCAGATGTGGCACCGGGATGGGATTGACCGGCTGCTGCCGCATACCGATCTATTCATTCCGAGTGAAGAGGAAATCATGCATATTTATCAGGTAAACAACGTGGAGGAAGCAGGAGGAAAACTTCCGGAGGGCGTTAATACGGTAGCGGTAAAATGCGGAAGCAAGGGTGCCATGCTCATTAGGTCGGGTGAAGAACCTGAGATGGTCCCGTCGTACAAGGTTACTCCGATAGATACGACAGGAGCAGGAGATGCCTTTAACGCGGGGCTAATCTATGCTTTCCGCAGCGGTCTGCGCGGACTGGATATGGTGAAGTTCGCCAATGCGAGCGGAGCTATTTCCACACAGGGGGTAGGCGGAACAGGTTCTCTGCCTTCAATAGAAAAAGTGGAAGCATTCTTGAAGTCTGTTTAAGAAGATTGAGGAAAAATGTTGAATATAAAATACCTGCCGCCAGAGTCAAGCAGCGTTGTGCAATCCAGGGAGTGCAGGTATACTTTGGTTATTGCCGGTGAGTCCATGAGCCTTCAGGAAGGCACTGCCGGATTTTTAGGGATGGATGCAGGGGGCACCGAGAAGACATAGCAGTTGGTGAGCCTAGGGAACCAAGACCTTCCCCGGGTCATAAATACAGATGCACGCTCACTTACACAAGCTAGGGATTGGATGACAGGAGACTTATGATCACGACCGTAACATTGAATGCAGCCATCGATAAGACATATTATCTTCCTTCGTTTCCGCTGGGCAAGGTTTCACGGGTACAACATTTTTATGCCGCACCGGGCGGTAAGGGAATCAACGTGGCAAAGGTTATATCCCAGCTGGGAGTACCTGTAACAGCAACCGGTTTTGTGGGCGGTATGAATGGCGAGATCATCAGACAGCAATTAACTCGAATGGGGATTGCTCATGATTTTGTATCCGTTGAAGGGGAATCGAGAATTTGCCTGAATATTCTGGACGAAGCGAATGGCACTTCTACAGAGCTTTTAGAGCCGGGTCCGACCGTTAACGACGCTGCTCTGCAGGAAATGGAAGAGAAAATACGCAGCCTTGCTTCGCAATCCAAGATCGTCTGCTTCAGCGGCAGCCTGCCGGCTGGTGCTCCGAAAGATTTTTATGTGAAATTGGTTACGATTGCCAAGGAAGCTGGAGCATATGTCATTTTGGATGCGAGCGGAGACGCTTTGCGTTTGGGTTTGGAAGCGAAACCGGACATGATCAAGCCGAATGAAGAGGAAGTAGCTGCGCTGCTTGGCATTGAAGTTGCTGATGAAGCAGCTCTGCAAAAAGCGGTTGAAACGCTGCTGCAAAAATATGATATGGACCGGATTACCGTTTCATTGGGTGGAGCCGGCTCGTTGGTTGCAGTAAAGGAAAGCTGTTACCGCGTAACGACGCCAAAAGTAAAGGTAGTAAACACAGTAGGCTGCGGTGATTCTTTTGTCGCGGGGATGGCTGTATCTTTGGCTAAAGGATTGTCGCTTGAAGAAGGGCTCGCTGTGGCATCGGCTGCCGGTACCTCCAATGCGATGACAGATCAGGCGGGACAAATAGATCCTGAAGAGTTTGAGCAGCTGCGTCATCAGGTACAAATTACTCGAGTATAGCTTAACATCTACTTATGACTCGATCCTGGCCGGGCGCAGCAGCGTCCGGCCCTTTTGAGCTTGTACCACGGTACGAAAAGGAGGAATTCATCCCTGTACGGAGAACTTTTTCATAACCGAAAAAAACGGAGGGAGTGGGGTTATGCTGCTCGGAGATCAGGAGATATGGATCAGCGACCGCAAGGAACTGCTTCAGATGGATCGGATCATTGCTTTTCTGAAAGGCAGCTACTGGGCGAAGAATAGACCGGCCGAATTAATCCGCACTTCCATTGATAACTCTATCTGTTTTGGAGTATATGATGGAGATGTGCAGATTGGCTTTGCCAGGGTCATTACGGATTTGGTTACCATGTACTACATGTGCGATGTAATCATTGATGAAACCTACCGTGGACGAGGTCTCGGCAAACAATTGGTTGAAGCTGTCACGAACGATGAGAGACTACGGAATCTGCACGGAATCCTGGTAACCGCAGATGCCCATGGACTATATGAACAGTACGGTTTTGTACGTGATCCCGACCGGACGCTCCGCAAGAAACGCAGTCAATAGGCATCGCAACTTAAAACCCAAATACAACAACGAAAAGGTGAGCAAATTGATCAAGGCAGTCATTTTTGATTTTGACGGATTAATGGTAGATACGGAAACGCCGGCATATCATGCCTTTTGCAAGGTGTATGGAGAATACGGCAAAGAGTTGCCGCTGGAAATGTATGCTCAGTGTGTAGGTACCTCCTTTGATGTTTTTAACCCTTATACATATCTTGTAGAGATTTTACAGCATTCAGTAGAATATGAAGTCATCCGTGAGCAAGTCAATGTGCAGTATCGTGAGCTGCTTCAGCATATACAGCCAAGACCCGGTGTGGTGAATTACTTGAAAGAGGCCAGAGACATGGGGCTGAAAATCGGACTGGCCTCTAGTTCCTACTTCAACTGGATTGAACCCTATCTGACGAGATTTGATCTGCATGGCTATTTCGATTCAATCAATACGGCGGATTTGGTGCAGCAGGTTAAACCAGATCCGGAGCTGTATCTCTTATCCTTGCAAAAATTAGAAGTGAGGCCTGAGGAAGCTGTTTCTTTTGAGGATTCCCTCAACGGTTTTACGGCCGCCAAAAGAGCGGGTTTACATACGGTGATCGTACCCAATGAGATGACAAGCACTTTTCCGTTTGAATTCTATGATATGAAAATTCCGAGCATGGAAGCGGTTGAATTAAAGGAATTGGTTAAGCAACTGGAGAAGCGGGATATAGCTCGGAAACTTTGAATTATATCCTAATTTGTTCCAAATGAAAGATTTATATTTTTTTGTCGGATACCAATTGACGGATGCAGGAGTGCCCATATATGATTATGAATAATCAATCGCTAGTATAGAATGATTCCATTTCTATACAGAAAGTGGCACTTCTTTTTTTTATCCGTATGCTTTAACGCTTTCGAACACAAAAGCAATGTAGAGGAAAATTTTGGAGGGGGCTTTGATGTTGAAGAAAAAATTATTGTTATCGGTCGTAATGTCAGCGCTCCTGGTTACGGCAGCGGCTGGCTGCGGCAATTCAGACGGCAAGAAAACGGAATCTGAAGGATCGGGGAATCAGACAGAGAAGAAATCGTACAAAATCGCTATTTCACAAATCGTGGAACATCCTTCGCTGGATGCAACACGTGAGGGATTTTTGGCGGCACTGAAGGATGCGGGCATTACTGAAGGCGATAACCTGAACGTCGAATACAAGAACGCGCAGGGAGACTCTGCCAATAACTTGTCCATCGCTCAGAAATTCGCATCGGACAAGGATGATTTGGTACTGGCCATCGCTACACCTTCCGCTCAGGCTGTAGTTCAGCAGGTGAAAGACAAGCCAATCCTGTTTGCAGCAGTTACTGATCCGCTTGATGCCAAGTTGGTATCTGACCTGGACAAGCCGGGCGGAAATGTATCAGGTGTTTCGGATACGAATCCATTAGCAGTGCAGAAGCTCATGGATTTTGTTGCTAAAAATTTCCCGAATGTTAAAAGTGTAGGACTGGTTATTAATGAAGGCGAACCAAACGCAGTGGTAATGTCCAAAAATGCGGAAGAGGCGTTGAGCAAGCATAACATCAAGCTGGTGAAGGCTGCTGTAACGAATACCTCTGAAGTGAAGCAGGCAGCACAATCCCTGGTAGGACGAGCTGACGCGATTTTCATTACGCTCGATAACATGGTGGTCAGTGGTGTAGATACCATTATCCAGGTAGCCAATGAGAATCATATACCGTTCTTCTCAAGTGACCGTGATACGGTTGAAAAAGGCGCTTTTGCAACGGTAGGCTTCAAATACTATGACCATGGTTACCAGGTTGGACAAATGGCTGTAGATATTTTGAAAAATGGCAAGAAACCTGGGGACATGAAGGTCACCATGCAGGAGAAGCTAGATTTAATCCTGAATCTTAAAGCTGCTGCGGCACAAGGCATTACAGTTACGGATGAGATGAAAAACGAAGTTGAAGACAAAGAGAAAAATATTATTCAATAGCAGTGGGGAATTGTTATAGGGGAGAGGCGAATCCTTCGTCCTCTCCTTTCATGTCATAAGGAGGGAATTCATCATGTTAAGCTCAGTCTTGGGTGCTATTGAACTCGGTTTTCTCTATGCTTTGATGGCACTTGGGGTATATATTACTTTCCGGATCCTTGATTTTCCGGATTTAACCGTTGACGGCAGCTTCGCTACAGGTGGAGGCATCGCAGCGGTGATGATTTCCAATGGATATAACCCATTGCTTGCCAGCATCGTGGCATTCGCTGGGGGTATCGCAGCTGGAGCATGTACGGGTCTGTTGCATACAAAAGGTAAAATTAATGGTCTGCTATCCGGAATATTAATGATGATCGCCCTGTACTCCATTAATATGCGGATTATGAGGGGAAAGCCCAACATCGCCATGATTAGTGTGGATACTGTCTTCACCTCAATTAATCCTTGGATCGTCCTTCCGATCTTCATCATTATCGTGTTGCTGCTCATGAACTGGTTTCTCCACACCGATCTGGGGTTGGCTCTACGGGCAACAGGGGATAATGACAGAATGATTCGAAGTCTTGGTGCTAACACAGATACGACCAAAATTATCGGTATCAGTCTGGCAAACGGACTGGTTGCGCTGGCTGGTGCCCTTATCGCACAGCAATCCGGTTTTGCGGATATCAACATGGGCATTGGTATGATCGTTATCGGACTGGCTTCAGTCATTATCGGGGAAGCAATCTTTGGAGCCCGGAATGTAATTCATGCTACGATTGCAGTCGTACTTGGGGCTATTGTTTACCGGATTGTTGTCGCATTAGCGCTTCGAGTACCATGGCTTGATGCATCGGATTTGAAAATAATTACTGCAGTTATCGTCATTGTTGCGCTGGTATTCCCGACAGTAAGCCGGTCCATAAAACAGAAGAAACTGGCGAAGAAACGTACTGCCGAACTGACAGGTGTGCTCTCTAAAGGTGCAGCGGGAGGTGATCTTCATGCTTGAAATCAATCAGGTATCGAAGCTATTTAATCCGGGAACACCCGATGAGAAAATCGCATTGAATCATATTAACGTTAACCTGCGTCCCGGTGATTTCATTACGCTGATCGGCAGTAACGGAGCCGGCAAATCTACCCTCATGAATATCATCTCGGGTGTCATGAAACCGGATGCGGGTGATGTCATGATCGATGGGAAAATCATCAGCCATCTTCCTGAATACCAGCGCAGCCGGTGGATCGGAAGAGTATTTCAGGATCCTATGGCCGGAACTGCACCCCATATGACGATCGAGGAAAATCTGGCGATGGCCTTCGCCAGAGGCAAGCGCCGCGGGCTCAAGATGAGTATCAAAGCGAGCCGCAGACAGATGTTCCGCGAATCTCTCGAGCGGCTCGGTATTGGACTCGAGAATCGACTTCGCGCCAAGGTCGGCCTCTTGTCAGGCGGGGAGCGTCAGGCACTCAGCCTGCTGATGGCGACCTTTACGCAGCCGGATATCCTGCTGCTGGATGAACACACCGCAGCGCTTGATCCGGCCCGTGCCGAGCTGATTACACGTTTGACAGAATCTATCGTACGCGAGATGAAGCTGACAACGTTGATGGTCACGCATAACATGGAGCAGGCCATCCGTCTTGGCAATCGTCTGATTATGATGGACAAAGGACAGATTATTCTGGACATTGATGAGCAGCGTAAGAAGAGCCTGACGGTTGAGGAGCTGCTCGGTGAATTTGCAAGAATCAGCGGTCATAAGCTATCTGATGACAGGATGGTACTTGCCTAGATCATTGAATTAGAAAACAAACCTGTTTGGGACTTTCTCCTAAACGGGTTTTTTCTATACTATAATGAAGATATAATTATACTTACATATAAAACAGTGGTAGACTTTCTATATAGCAGTTTTGCGCCATAGATTACATAACTGTTGATTATTCGTATCACAACTACTAAAATATTGCAGTAAGCTTTCAGATGATATCGGGGGACGGGGGGCTAGAGTTGCGAAAGAAGATAAAGTTGAGCATCGGCTCGAAGATCACACTTGGTTATATATTTATATTGATCTGTGTCGCTGTATTTCTGCTCGTCGTTACGAACAGGGTTGCATCGCTGCAGCATGAGACTGATTTTATAAGCCAACACGATATAGAGGTTCATGATCTGGCAAACAGCGTGGAAAAATCACTCCTTGATATGGAGACCGGTCAGCGGGGATATGCCATAACCGGAGATTTATCATATCTTGAGCCCTACAATGAGGCGAGTTCTGCCTGGGAAACGAATTATAACAATCTCTACCTGCTATTGACTGATAATCCTTCTCAGCAGGAGAATCTTAAAGATATCCGTCAGAGTATAGAAAAATGGATAGATACTGCCGGTAAACCCGTAATTGACATGAAGAAAAACGGCAGGGAAGATGAAGTTAAACAGTTTTTTAGCAAGGACCCGGGTAAGGATACGATGGATTCGATACGTAACAAGTTCAATTCTTTCCTGACAACGGAAAAGGCACTTACCATCGAGCGAGTACAAAGCTTGGAAGATAGTAATGAAAAGCTCATTACGACGATTTATATTCTTTGGGTTATCGTTGCTGTCCTTTCCATTATGGTGGCTGTTACCATCTCAAGAAATATTGTTTCGATTATTAAAGACGTGACTCGAACGATTAAAGAAATGGCTGCCGGTGGCAGTCTGGATACAAGAATACAGGTTCGTACAAATGATGAAATTGCAGATCTCGGACGCACGACTAACGAATTACTAGAGGTCGTACAGAAGCAAGGAGAACTTAAAGATGAAGTCGCTACGATGTCGACTCTTCTTCAGAATGAATCCACTTTGAGAGACCTAAGTGAGCAATTCGTTGACCGATTGGCAGCAGTACTCGGCGTACCTTATGTCGTATTATACGCGGCTCAGCATGATAAGCTTGTAATCTCTGCTTCTTATGCGGGTCAAAATGAAAAGACAGCGAAGAACTCCATTGCCTGGGGAGAAGGACTGCTCGGGCAATGTGCCAAAGATCGGAAAATAATCACATTAGATCATATCCCCGATCATTATATCCGGATATCTTCGGGGCTTGGCAGTACTGCGCCTTCATTTGTGGTAGTGGCGCCTTTTATATATGAAGGAACAACATTGGCAGTTGTCGAGGTTGCAGCGCTGGACAAGCTGGATACACATCAGATGGAGATGTTCAAACAGTTGGTGGAAACGGCAAGCGGCACGATGCACAGCGTTATAAACCGAATGGAAATTCAGCGTCTCTATATGGAAGCGCAGACCTTGAATGAGGAGCTTCAATCACAGTCGGAAGAGCTGCAGGTTCAAACGGAGGAGCTGCAGGTACAGTCTGAGGAACTGCAAATGCAGACAGATGAGCTGCAATCGATGAATGAAAAGCTGGAAATCCAGAAGGATCAGGCACAGAATGCTGCGGTCGAGCTGGAGAAGTACGCAGGGCAGCTGGAAACAAGCTCCAATTATAAATCGGAGTTCCTGGCGAATATGTCTCATGAGCTTCGTACACCGCTGAACAGCATGTTAATTCTATCCCAGATTCTTGCGGAAAACCGGACAGGCAATTTGACCGAAGAGGAGGCCAATTATGCATCGGTGATCAATTCATCGGGCACGGATCTTCTTCATCTAATCAATGATATTTTGGATCTTTCGAAGGTAGAGGCGGGTAAAATCCAGCTTGAAATATCTGCTGTAAATATGTCTGAACTACCGGAATCCATGGAACGTTATTTTGGTAAAACAGCGGAGTTCAAATCACTTCAATTCAGATATGAAATTGCTCCGAATGTTCCTGATATTTTTTATAGCGATGAGCTCAGACTTCATCAGATTATTAGAAATCTGCTCTCGAACGCTTTCAAATTCACAGAACGCGGGGAAGTCAGCCTAAGTATATACAAGCTTGATTCGGTTACAACGAAAGGATTCTCTATTCCGACAGAAACGCTCGCTTTTGCTGTAAGGGATACGGGAATCGGAATTTCGGAGGACAAGCAGAATATGATATTTGAAGCCTTTAAGCAGGCTGATGGTGCGACAGCGCGGAAATTTGGAGGCACGGGACTAGGATTATCCATATCCCAGCAATTTGCCAAGCTGCTTGGCGGCGAGCTGACCGTAGAAAGTGTACCGGGTATCGGCAGCACCTTTACGTTGTATCTGCCTTGTGAAACAGAGCATGTCGATGTTTCGCCTATGATCCTGATGCAGTCCGAGGCTGCTGTTGGAGCAGCTCCTGGCGCGGCGTCACAAGCGGCATGGTCTTATAAGCCAGAGGAAACTGGCGGCAGGCCATTAGGACAAAGCATGGTTGAACAGGAACCATTGTTCCTTGAGGAGACCGAGCTTTTTGAAGGTAAAAAAGTGCTTGTTGTTGATGATGATATACGGAATGTTTACGCTTTGGCGAATGCGCTGGAGAGATATAATATGCATGTTCTTACGGCTCAGAATGGCTATGAATGCCTTGACATCCTGCAAACTGATCCTGATATTGCTATTATCCTTATGGACATCATGATGCCTGAAATGGATGGGTATCAAACGATGAAAAATATCCGCAATACGCTGGACTTAACGGAACTGCCGATTATTGCATTAACTGCTAAAGCAATGAAGGAAGATAAAGATAAATGTTTGGCGGCTGGTGCCTCGGATTATCTGAGCAAACCGCTAAATATCAATGAGGTTATCTCACGGATGAAGGTATGGATGACCAAATCCCAAATGGAATAAAATGAACTAAAAGAGGAGCCGATGGATCATCGGCTCCTCTTTTTATTGGAAGCGACTACACATTCCGGGATTAGATCAACAAATTTTTGACCTTCTAGTCAGGTATGACTATACTAGTAGTAGCATAAGAATCGAAGGGGTCTTTGATATGGATGAACGTGAATTGCTTGTTTTGGGCCTGCTAATGACTCAAAGCCAGCATGGTTATCAAATTAATGATTTTATTGAACGGAATTTGGGACAAGTGTCCGATATGAAGAAAGCGACGGCATATTCTATCTTAAAACGGTTGGACAAACAGGGATGCGTAGATGTGACAGTGGAACAGGAAGGTAACCGGCCGCCCAGACAAATTTATTCCATCACGGATCGCGGCAGAGAGCTTTTTTACGATCTGCTTCGTTCATCTCTGGCCCATGCAGAAAATGTAACTCCTGCAGGAGAGATCGGTTTAATGTTTATAGATCATCTTTCACGAAGTGACGCCAAGGAATTGCTTAAAATCAAACTGGAGAAAATGAATCAGTTGATCGAAGCCTGCTCCTCGATTCCTTCACACGATGAGGGAATTGGAGTGAATCTTTCCTTCCGGCACAGACTGGCTTTGCTTGAATGCAATAGGACGTTTCTGACTGAAACCATTCAGGAACTGGAGAATGAATCCACGGTATAAAATTGCATAGAACTTGACTTATGTAAAAGATCGCAGCCCTGCTGCGGTCTTTTTTTTATAAGAAATGAAGAGATATGGAGATCAAATGCAAACGTATATTTTTCCAGCTGTAATGCACACTAACCTTGTCTAATGTTTCCAAGGGAGGAGATGGCAGCATGACGGCAAATCACAAGCCGGTTACGCTGGAGTATGTGCTGCATGAGTTCGAACAGTGCGTCGATTTGATTCATCGGAATTTTCCGATGTTATCCGCAGATATGGTATATTTTGACCATTTGATCGACAAGGATGCCATGGAGAGAGAGGTTCTTCAGCCTTTTGCGAATGTCCAAGCCGATGAACTGGATCATCTCCTGAAGGACACCCGGTTCAAACCTTCTTCTAGCAGCAAGGAAATCATCGAGGGGATACTTAAGGGTGACGCAGCTATTTTTCATGAATCATCGGTTTATCTGGTATCACTGTATGGTCCAAGCAGCCGGCCCATTGAGCAGTCAGAGACGGAAGCAGTCATCATCGGTCCCCATGATGCCTTTACAGAATCTGCATTTACCAATTTGTCCTTAATCCGCCGTAAGCTGAAAAGCTCCCATCTAAAGGTGATTCAGCTGTCTGTGGGAGAAGTGGCTAAAAGTGATGTGTTTGTGTTGTATATTGACGGGATCGTCAATATGGAATTTGTGAATGAAATGATTAAGCGGATCCGGGATATTGAAGTCGACATCATTACGGACAGTAATATGCTTGTTCAGCATATCGATGATTATCCCAATACGATTTTCCCTTTATTTTTGACCACGGAACGTCCTGATTTGATTGTTTCCAAGCTTTCGGGTGGAAGGGTAGCGGTCATTATGGATGAAAGTCCTTCGGTGATTTCAGGCCCAACATCGCTATTTGAATTTTTCACCTCTCCGGATGACTATTATCAACGCTGGATTATTGGCACAGCAACCCGGATTCTGAGATATATCGCCTTTATCATCACAATTACCTTTACAGCGGTATATGTAGCCATTACAACCTACCATTATGAGATGATACCCGAGAATTTACTATATACCCTGATCGAATCACGAAGCCGAGTGCCGTTTCCACCTGTGTTTGAGGCGCTTCTTATGGAGGTGACGATTGAGCTGCTGCGTGAGGCAGGTGCGCGTCTTCCCAGTAAAATCGGCCAAACGATCGGGATTGTTGGAGGTATCGTCATTGGACAAGCAGCGGTACAGGCAGGGCTTACGAGTAATATTCTGATTATTGCTGTGGCTTTATCGGCGATTGCTTCCTTTGTCATCCCCAGTTATGTGATGAGTGCTTCCATTCGCTTCGCCCGGTTTTTCTTGATTATTTTGGCTGGAATCTGGGGGAATTTCGGGCTCATGATCGGGATATCCATCCTGGTTATACATCTTTCCAAGCTGACAAGTTTGGGTTCCTCGTATATTTCACCCATTGCGCCGCTGAATTTTCAGGATTGGAAGGATAGCTTCATCCGGGGTCCGTTCTGGATGCTGAAGGATCGTCCCGCTCAATCAAGGACTCATAACAAGGTGCGTAATAAAATGAAACGATAAAGGAAGGCGTCCTATGAAGGAAAGACTGTATTCAACCCATATCGCCTTGCTTGTATTTATGATTCAAACAGGCGTGGCAGCGCTGAGTTTGTCCAGAAAGGCAGCCGTCTACTTTGGTACGAATGGATGGCTGTCCATTTTGATCTTGGGCTGCGTGGCTGCGATTAATATTGTGTTGATTTCTGTCGTAAATCGGTTGGGCAACGGCATGTCGGTATTTGAAATCATGGAAAAATCCATTCCACGTTTCATTGTTATTCCCATTTACTTATTACTTGCTGCTTATCTGGCTGCCATTGGATGTTTGGTCGGAAAGCAATATATCCATATATTTCAGCTCATTGCTTTCCCGACGGCTTCTCCTTTAATGCTGCAGGGCTGTTTCGATGTTCTGGTTTTATTTCTCGTGATCAAAGGAATTTACAATATCAGCAAGGCTGCGACTGTTTTTTCGTTTTTAATCTTGTGGATGGTGTTCTTATTGTTTGCCTTCTCGAATGATTTTGAGTTTGAACGTATGACCCCGTTTGTGTTTAAGGGAGGAAGAGATATGCTGGAGGGCGCTGTAGACATGTTTGCCGCGTTTGTGGGCTACGAGCTGATTTTGTTTGTCATGCCATACGCTGACAGATCCAAAAAGTGGATGAGATCCGTCCAAATCGGTAATCTCATGACGACCTTGACCTATTTCTCTTTCGTGTTCATCAGCTTCGGTTTTTTTAGTCTGGGACAATTGAAAATCATGATTTACCCACTGCTGGACATGCTGGCATATATTCAGCTGCCTTTTGTGGAAAGATTGGAGAACATATTATTCAGCTTTCTGCTGTTCACGGTTGTAGTGACTTCCACGATGTACACCTGGTCTGCGGGCGAAGCGGTACATCATGTATTCCCCAAAGCGAACCGCAATATAATGGCGTTGTTTATCGTTTTTATCACTTTCCTGCTCTCGATCTTACCAGACACGCTGTATAAACTGGAATTATGGCTCAAGATTTTGAGCTATGGCGAGGCGGCTTTTTCATTTGCATTCCCTATATTTCTAATTCTGCTTCTGCTGATTCAAGGGCGAATGGGGGTCAAGAACCGTGTCTAAGCGCGGCTTAAAACTGTTCTTTGTATGTGTAGTACTTCTGGGTTCGGTTCTTCAAATGACTGGCTGCAACAAAAGTCAAAGAATTCTGGAAAAGCTGGCTATTGACCATACCATTGGTTATGACCTTGATGATGAACAAAAACTAAGCGTAACCGCGGCCATAATTAACCAGGGAGAAGGAGGGAGTGAAGTTAAACAGGAGCTGATTACAGCGGAAGCGGATTCCAGCAAGGAAGCTAAAATCAAACTTTCCAGACAGACCAGCCGCAATATTGTTTCCGGGCAGCTCCGAAACACGATGTACAGTATGGATGTGGCCAGTCAAGGAATCCGCAAGCTGATCGAAAATCTGGTGCGGGATCCTTCGATATCACCCCGGGTTAAAATAACGGTCGTTAATGGCTCTGTGCAGGAATTATTAAGCAGTAAATTTCCTAATCACCCCAATACCAGCCAATATGTTGATCATCTATTAGAAAAAAACTGGAAAAATCAAAACATTCCACAGGTTAACATATATCAATTTACAAGAGATTATTTGGATGACGGGGTTGATCCTGTAGCACCTATTGTACGAAAAAAAGGAGACAATGTGATTGTTGACGGTCTTGCATTGTTTAAGGATGATAAGTATGTTGGAAAGCTAAGCCCGGATTATAATATGCTGTTTGCAATGTCCCGGGGCAAATACAGACAGGGTGAAATTTATATCAAGCTCGATCAGAATGATTCAGATGGCGCTGTTATGCTGGGCACCGTTAGCAGTGATAAGAAATTTAAAGTGTGGCGAAAGCGAAGCGGAGGCTTTGTGGTTGAACTGTTTCTGGAAGTCAAAGGGGATATCATGGAGTATACGGGAAATGTTCTTTTAAGTAATCATAAGGATATCATTACGATTGAACACGGAATTTCCAAGTATATCTCTAACAAAATGGAGGATATGGTGGATATCATGAAAGACAAACGGGCGGATAATGTCGGTCTCGGTAAACAAGTCCGCAACAGCATCAGCTATAAAGAGTGGAAGAACATAAATTGGGATGAGCTTTACCCAGAAGTTACCTTTCGATGCACAGTGAACACCAAAATCAAAAGCACCGGTGAAATACTGGAAATTCCGGTACCATCACGGGAATAAACAAGAAAGACGCATCCAACAAGAATGCGTCTTTTTCATTTAATGAATCAGTTTGCTTTCCTTGGCCTTTTTGACCAGACCCGCCGCAAGCTGGTTGATAACTCCTTTTAGTGCAAGACCAATAATTAAGGTGATTCCCGCATAAATACACATGATGAGAAGATCATTTCTGACGATACTCCATATGATTCCTCCGACAGATTCGCGCATCATGCTAATACCGTACGTAAACGGGAGAAAGGGATGTATCGCTCTAAAAAAGGCGGGTGTTGTCTGAATAGGAAATGTACCACCGGATCCTGCGAGCTGCAGCACCAGCATAACAATGGCCAAAGCTTTCCCAACATTTCCGAATACGGATACCAGAGTGTAGACAATCAGCATAAACACAGCGCTGTTGACCAATCCAAAGACAACAAACCAGGGCTTATCGACGACATAGGCTCCAAGGATAAACATATCTCCAGTCGTTACGCAGATCGATTGAAGCAGAGCAAGGGTCAGAAAAGTTAAAAATCTGCCGAAATAGACTTCGTAGCTCTTATAGGAATGATCACCAAGCACTTCCGTGGTAACCAGCGATACTAACAGGGTAGCTCCGACCCATAACGCCAATGTGGAGAAAAAGGGTGACATGGCTGAACCGTAATTCGGTATTGGATAGAGCTGATTTTCCTTCAGAACAACGGGTTCAGCAAAAAATTGACTTTCCAGCTGGAAATTGTTTTTAAGTAGGTCGATAACTTCCTGTAAATTCCCTTCGGATTCGAATTCACGCATCCTTTGGGCCAGCTCGGAGACCTTGGCTTCGACCGCAGGCAGTTCTTTTTTAATCTCGCTTATACCTTGTGTGCCGACAGTTAGTCCTTTGGAGGCATCATTCAAAATTTTCTTCACATCCGGCACGCTTTTCAGAGCATTATTCAGAACGGTACGCGTTTTCTCGGCAGTTTGCTGGGCTTTGCTGAGCCCGCTTAGAATGGCTGGCTGAATCTCGCTGTCATACCGGCTTATGATATCGCCCAGGATCTGCGAGGTATCTCCGGAAACCTGATTCAGGCGGTCAACCAAATCGGAAGCGGGCTTCTCGCCTTTTTTTACGGCGCTGCTGATGCTGCTGACGAGTGATTGCTGCTGTTTCATTTTATCCTGCACCTGCCTCAGCTTGGAGCTGACAAAACCGATCCGGTTACCCGAGACTTTGTTCAGCTGGTCAAACCAGTTGATGAGCTGGGTTTGAACCTTCAATCCGAGCTCGAGCCTGGATGAAACATGATCCAGTGTATCCGTTACCACCGAGGGATCCACATTGGGGTCCTTCAAAACAGAGGTAAGCTGCTGTGCCCCGAGTGCAGTCTGCTGAAGCAGCAGAAGATCCTGCTTTACATTCGGACCGATGTCTTTGGCTGCATCGGAAGCACTGGACAAAAAAGTATCGAGTCCAACGGCAAACTCCTGACCATTCTTGGCTATATCGGTCACGAGGGGAAGATTCTTCTGTGCTTGACCAACAAGCTGATTCGTTTTATGTATATCATCCATGGCTACATTGACAGCATTGTTGATCTCCGGAAAATTCTTCTCCAGCTTGAACACAAGCGAGCGGACCTTTTCAATGGTCGGCAGCTGCTCCTGCAGCTCGATGCCAAGATCGTTGAAAATTTTGAAAATGGCACCGTTCGCGGTTTTCACAAAGTTCTTGCTGACTTCCTGAATAATACCACTCGCTCCCGAAGAAGTAATCTTGGGGGAGACCGCGTTCACCTTTTCATTTACGTAGTACAAAATTTCAGCTTTGGAGGGATTGTCTGAAAGAACGGTAGCTATGGTTGCCGAAAAGCTTTCAGGGATGACGATACTGGCGTAATAATCCCCGTGACGTACCCCTCTCATGGCATCCCCCTCGCTGACAAAACGCCATCCGAGCTTATGGTTGTCTTTCAGCGAATCGATCACCTCATTGCCGAGGTTAATGGCCTTGCCTTTCAGCGTTGTTCCCTTGTCATTGTTGGCTACAGCAATGGCTATATCGCCCGTGTTGCCATAGGGGTCCCAGGAAGCCTTGATATTAAACCAGGCATACAAAGAAGGCAGCATGACCAGTCCAAGGATGATGACCAGTGCCGCCCAGTTGGTTACAATGTTACGTATGTCTCTGCCAAAAATGAGTGCAATATTTTTCATGGGGTCTCCTACCTCGCCTGCGAAACGGTTTTTGTTAGTATTTCTTGGGGGCGAAGGGAACATACCCAAAAGCTGCATTTCCCCCGGTTACCCACAAGTTAACCATCCCAGGCAGTAGCGAAACGATTACCAGTCCATCCGGCGGCTAAGCGAGGTGATATGTGCGAGATGATGACGTCCATGCCAGGCATAGAGTCCAAGATGACGGTCAAGGCTGGTTTTTCCATTCACCGGATGCACATAGCTCCGCTGCCAATCCTTTTCCTTCATATGTTTAAACAGCAGCACCATACGCGCATGGATACCGTCCAGCATTTTAAGTGAAACCTCCGGTGCAGGGGCAATTGAATCGGCTAGGTCAGCCCATAATGCTTCTTCATAAGGCTTGATCACAGGTTCATCTTCGGTCAGTGCCAGCTTGATCCGCAGTAATGAATTCATATGGCTGTCCGCAAGATGATGCACAACTTGACGCACGGTCCAGCCGTCCGGGCGGTAAGGGGTGTCCAGTTGTTCATCTTTTAAGCTGTTAACGGCTTCTCTGACTTGAGATGGAAGCGCACGAAGCTGATCAATCCAATAGCTGCGGTCGGCCGGGCTGATTGTTTCAAATGCTGTAAATTCTCCGATCGGGTAACGTAAATCTGAACTCATAACATGTACCTCCTCAATAATTGTGGGTTCCATTAATTAATCCCAATTGCCCTGTTATTACTATATGGCTGAGACTCGAACAAAACGATATTTTTCACAACTTTATCATAACATTGGTCGCAATCTGTAGATTTTTTTCAATGTAGACCGAACGGCTCCCGCTCTGAAAGCGTATAGAATGTAAGCAGGTGGTGGTTGGGTCGGCTCTATAAAATCTGTACCCAAATATTCCCATTGCCGCTATAATAGGAGCTACATTCGACATGAACGGAGTGCGGACCTATGAAATGGAACCGGTCTTACTGGGGATTCAGTCTTTTCTTCTTTGTTCAATATTTCGGTTTTTCGTCGGTTATGTCCTTATTCGGCATATGGCTGGGACAGGCCGTGGGGCTCGATGGCACGGAAAAAGGGATCGTATTTGCGATCAACTCGCTCGGGACGCTGTGCTTCCACCTGCTGTATGGCTATATTTCGGATAAAATAGGTCTGCGCAAGCATCTGTTAGCGATCATCATCGGATTGCTCTTGCTCGCAGGGCCTTACTTCCAGTTCGTCTATGGCCCGCTGCTGCACAACAGCATATGGATTGGAGCGATCGCAGGCAGCATTTACATGGGAGCTACCTTCAGCTCGGGTAACGCGGCGATGGAATCCTTTATCGAGAAGATCAGCAGGCTAAGAGCCTTTGAATACGGCAAGGCAAGAATGTTCGGATCGTTGGGCTGGGCGGTCGCTACGTTTTTTGCTGGCCAGACCTTCAATCTCAATCCCAATTGGAATTTTTGGATATGCACAGGCACTGCGACCCTACTTGCCTTTTTGCTGTTCAGGACTAAGCTCCCGGTGGCTGGTACGGATACAGAAGAAGGAAATCAAGCATCAGCCAAATCCTCCGAACCGTTCCGATTTACCGATATCCAGCGCCTGGCTCAAAATCCGAAGTTCTGGGCATTCGTTCTGTACATCATGGGTGTAATGTGCCTGGTTCCGGTTTATGATCAGCAATTTCCGGTCTATTTTTCCTCTTTGTTTGAATCCAGTGAAACCGGGAATCGCATGTATGGCTATTTGAACAGTGTGCAGGTATTTGCGGAAGCGCTATGTATGTTTCTTGCACCTGCCCTGATCAACAAAATAGGCCCCAAAAGGGGCCTGCTGCTTGGCGGGATGCTCATGTTCGTTCGCATCTTTACATCAGGGATTGTTGATGGGCCGCTGGAGGTCGGAGCCACCAAGCTGATTCAGGCTTTTGAGCTCCCCGTGATGCTGATCTCCATTTTCAAATATATCCGGATGCACTTCGATTTGCGGGTTTCATCCACCATGTATCTAGTCGGGTATCAGTTTACCGGCGCTCTTGGGGGTTCGGTCATGTCACCGATTGCCGGGAGACTATATGATAATATCGGGTTTTCACATACCTATCTTTGGATGGCAGGATATATACTGCTGTTCACACTTATTGCCGTATTCACACTTTCCGGCAATGTGAAAGAGACTGCTCAAGGGATATTATACCGAGCCAGCTCGGAAACGGTGACAAAGCGGTAGCCTCTATTTTTTAGCTCCGGCAATATTTCTTTCAGCGCATCAATGGTTTGCGATTTTCCTTCAACATGATCATGCATCAGAACGATATCGCCATTCCTTGCATTACCTAGTACTTTATTGACAATTTTCCGGACGCCAGGCCGATTCCAGTCCCAGGTATCCTGATGCCAGGACCACATGACCACCAGATAGCCTTCCTTTTTGCAGGTCTCTATCATCCGATCGCTGTAGTAACCACCCGGCGGACGGAACAGATAAGACCTTTTTCCCGTTGCTTTGAAAATGGCATCCTGCGTACGGTTTAGCTGGCTGGAGATGCTTTCTACGGAACTCCTGCGGTTGAAGTAGGCATGATCATAGGTATGATTCCCCAGCTCATGTCCTTCGGCTACTGCTCTGCGCGCAAGCTCCGGATTTTTCTCCACCTGTTTTCCGACAACGAAAAAAGTTGCTTTTGCATCATATTTTTTGAGCAAATCCAGAATATGCGTGGTTTCATCCGGGTCTGGTCCATCATCAAACGTAAGCGCAATCACCTTTTCTTTATTCGGTATCTCCCAGATTACATCCCCGCGCTGCTCATAATATTCCCGCCCTTTATTTCCGGAAGGAGCTGCAGCGGCAGCGGGGGAGAGGATCTCCATAGCCAGGATGGCAGCACATGCGGTCAGCAGGGAACGACGTATGTAAATATGCATTGGTTCCGATCCCTCCTTGATGAAGTGATATACATAGGTCCGTCCGTAAAGTCCGTTGGTAGTATGCGACATGCCATGCGTAAACATACATCCGCCGCATCAAGGCAGGCATTTTTCTCCGCTTCATGCTACAATATTCTGGAACTTAAGGCCATTTTTTTTCGGGAGGAAGCTATGTCTTATAAGCAAATTAAATGGATGATATTATTTGTTCCCACCTTGACGGTAGGTTTATGGGAATATTTGCGGCATACGCTGCTAATGCCATATATATCAATGGAAGCAGGGAATTTCTTGACGCCGGTGTTCGTATTTTTGATCAGTATGACGCTGTTAAGCCAGCTGTTTAGCAGACTGGAGCAGGTACAGGAGGAGCTGAATAAGGAAAGGGCCGAGAACGCGGCATTAGCCGCCAGAGACTTGCTGGCACGAGAGCTGCATGATGGTATTGCACAATCGCTGTTTCTTCTTTCGGTTAAGATGGATCGTGCAGAAATTCGTCAGAAAGGTGTGCAGGAGCAATCGGACTTTAAGGAAATGCGGAAGCTGGTCCATGAGGTCAATAGGTATGCTAGACAGGCTATTGCGAATCTGAGGTTCCCGGCACAAACAGATGAGAAGCTGTATGAGGATTCTCTAAAATCAAGGATTGAGCATACGGCAAAGGAAGCCTTCCTTCATCCGGTCATTATATGGTCCATTCCTGACGAATCTTTTAACGCCAAGGAAAAGGTGGAGCTGCTCGCATGCATCCGCGAAGCGCTTCTCAATATTCAAAAGCATGCGCATGCAGAACAAGTCTCGGTCATCGGTAGTGGAGACGAAATCGCTTGGACCGTACGGATTGATGATAACGGAAGAGGCACAAAGCTTGATCCTTTTCATATGAAGGACAGATACGGTCTTCGGATCATGAAAGAACGGGCGGAGGAGCTGCATTGGCAGGTTAATTTTATTTCCTTGCAGCGGGGAAGCAGAGTTGAAATTCGAAAAGGGGCTGATATATCGTGAATTATTTTCGGGTATTGATCGCAGATGATTCTGCACATGCGCGTGAAGCTGTACATGAGATCCTGGCTGCCGATGACTCGTTTGAGATCATAGGGCTGGCCCAAAGCGGTGAAGAGGCGATTTCCCTGACGGAAAGCCTCATGCCGGATTTAATTCTAATGGATATTCAGATGCAGGGAATTGGCGGGCTGGAGGCGACCCGTCAGATCAAACTGCAGTATCCGTACGTCAAGATTGTCATTATCACCGTCTCTGATGATGCATCACATCTATTTGAGGCCCTTAAACAGGGGGCGCAGGGATATTTGCTTAAAAATTTATCACCCTCTACCTGGATCGAATATCTGCGTGCCATTATGAGTGACGAAGCACCCCTTAGCCGGGAGCTGGCAACGCAAATTCTAAGAGAATTTCCGCTGGTGGTGAAAAGTCCGGAGCATCATGAAACACTGACCAACAGGGAGCGAGAAATTCTGAATTGGGTTGCTTCAGGATTGACCAACAAAGAGATTGCCGCAGAGCTGCATATTTCAGATCAGACGGTAAAAAATCATCTCAAAAACATTCTGCAAAAGCTGCATCTAGAGAATCGGGTTCAACTCACACGATATGCCCTGGAGAAAGGCCTCGTCGGTCGTAAGCCGGGCTTGTTTACCAAGCTGTGGAAGGAATAAATCAGACAATCCCCCAATATTATCTCGCAGCAAGGACAGAAAGCGCATGCTTTCTGTCCTTTTTGTCGTCCGCTCATTTGGATGAAAGAGTCCATATATGGAAATAATAAGCTCATCGAACAACAGGGGGGAGGCATATGTCCAGGAAGTTACGTCAGCAATACAAACGACCGAAAGAAGAGAACTCAGATAATCAGCAAAACATACCCCTTTCACCGGAATTGAAGCAAAACCTGCAAAAAATCAAGGACGATATGGGCAATAGCGAGGATCTGATCATCCGGGAAATTGAAGAAGAGCATCTAGGACTTCAAATGGCCTTTGTTTATATAGATGGACTGGTGGATACAACATCAGTATCAGAGTTCACGATTCAAACGGTACTGGATGAGACCATCATGCTGACCGGGTCTGAGGAAAGGCCTGGAATTGATGAGCTTATCAAGGATTTTAAGCAAAGAGCATTTTCTGTTGGTGAGATCAGCAAATGCTCTGATTGGGAGAAGATCTATGCGCAGCTCCTCTCAGGCGATACGATTCTTTTTCTGAACGGATGTGAAGAAGTCATTATCGCGGGTACCCGGGGCGGCGAGAAGCGCTCCGTAACAGAACCTACCTCCCAAACGGTCATTCGCGGACCAAGAGAAGGTTTTACGGAATCGATCCGAACCAATACATCTCTGCTGCGTCGGAAGATTAAGAGCCCCAAACTGTGGCTTGAGGAGATGCAAATCGGTGAAGTGACGAAAACAGAAGTCGGCATCATGTATATTCAGGGCATCGTTTCCGAGGAGACTGTAGAAGAGGTTCGAAAGCGTCTGTCCAACATTCATATCGATGGCATCCTTGAATCCGGCTATATCGAAGAACTGATTGAGGACACGAATTTCACCGTCTTTCCTACGGTATATCATAGCGAACGCCCTGATGTGATTGCTGCGAATTTACTGGAGGGCCGGGTTGCGATCATGGTGGATGGCACGCCGTTTGCACTGGTTGTACCGAGCACCTTTAATATGTTTTTTCAAGCTGCTGAGGATTATTATAACCGGTTTGATGTCGGAAGCCTGATCAGGGTGCTGCGTTTTATTTCTTTTTTCATCGGACTTCTCCTGCCATCTTTATATGTGGCAATCATTACATTCCATCAGGAGATGATCCCGACCTCATGGTTGATTAAGCTGGCTGTACAGAGGGAGGGCGTTCCATTTCCCGCATTCGTAGAAGCCGTTATTATGGAGATGGTCTTCGAAATTCTCCGTGAAGCGGGAGTCCGGATGCCAAGAACCGTAGGCAATACCATCTCTATCGTTGGAGGTCTGGTACTCGGACAAGCGGCTGTTGAGGCAGGGATTGTATCCCCTGCGGTCGTTATCGTTGTCTCCCTCACGGCGATTGCCAGCTTCGTATCACCTGCATATAACATCGGAATCACAGCCAGAATACTGCGTTTCCTGTTTTTATTTGCCTCATCCTTCATGGGTATTTTTGGCATGGCTTGTTTACTGCTGATTATGCTGCTGCATTTATGCAGCTTAAAATCCGTGAACGTGCCGTACATGGCTCCATATGGACCTTCGATTCTCTCAGATATGAAGGATACATTTATTCGTGTCCCCATGAATTTAATGAAAACCAGACCTAAGCTGCTTAGCAAAAATAACCCGGTCCGTTTCCGTAAAGATAACGACGTGCTGCATCGTGAGACAATGACGGAGAATACCGCAGATGTATCCTCTTCCAAGGGTCAGCCTTCTGATTCGACTGTTGAACACAATACGAGGAACTCTGGACCATCCGAGCAACCAAAGGAGTGACCTTCACTATGCTGCAGCGTTTATGTCTGGTCATGGCTTCTATTATCATGCTGCTGCCACTGAGCGGATGCTGGGATAGCAAATATCTGGACGATCTATCTATTGTAGTTGCCATAGGCATCGATGAGGATCCAAAGAATGAGAAGAATATCCGCGTGACCCTTCAGGTAGTGGTTCCTAATCAGGTTTCCGATTCCCAAAGCGGCGGAGGTAAGGAAGGCATACCTGTGACTAACTATATAGGGACGGGTGGATCACTAATTGATGCATTCCAGAATATGTCGGCTCTTACTTCAAGGAGGTTCTATTTTTCGCATAATCAGGTCATGATTATCGGTGAGGGACTGGCCCGTAAAGGCATTAAGGATATGTTCGATATGGTTGACCGTGATCCGGAAATTCGGACTGATTTCGATATGCTGGTCGCTAAGAATGGTAAAGCGGAAGATATTTTAAAAACGATAACATCCATGGAAAAAATACCCGTTCAGCAAATTTACAGCATGATTAAAACCTATCATCAAAGAGTAGGTGCCATATATCCGGTTACGGTCAGAGAGTTTATTCAATCCATACAAAGTGATAAAGAAGATCCGGCTATTCCAAGTATTGAGCTGATCGGAGACGCAAATGAAGCACAAAAAAAATCAAACACGGCGCAAATTGAGCCTGAAAACTTTCTCCGGATGGATTCCATGTCCATTTTCAGGAATGGTAAAATGATTGGTTTTTTAGGTACAGAAGATTCGAAGGGATTAACCATCGTGAGAAACAAGCTGGAGCGGATGATTATTAGCATCCCGGTAGGCGAAAACGAAAAAGTTTACATATCGCCAATACACAATCAGACCAAAGTGAAAGCCGTTTTCCAGAATCATAAGCCTGTCATCGTGATTAAAGTGGAACACAAAGCTTTTGTCCTGGACAACAAGAGCGCCAACGTTAAATTACAGGATAACGATCAGATCCACTGGCTGGAAAAAGAAGCGGAAAAAATTCAACGCAAACTTATTCTCAAAAGCATGTCGAAGCTTCAAGAAATGAAAAGCGATCCAGCCGCTTATGCGAAACACGTGTATCAAGCAAATCCAAAGTACTGGAAGAAGAACAAGGATCATTGGGATTCGATCTTCGAAGATATACCTACGCGGGTAGATGTGAGCATTACCATCGTTGGAACAGGTATCCGAACCAGAACCTATATTGGTGAGAAATAAAAGCAGGGAACATGTCGTGTGACTGGAGGTGGCCGAAGTGAGCTCATGGATTGGTATTGTGATTTCGGCCTTGCTGACAGGAATTATTCAGGGGAATTTTTTGCGGCGGAACGGTAAGTCCCAGGATTTTATTGTTGCTACACTAATCCTTGCGGCAGGTGTCGTACTATACTTGCTCCTGCTGTTTGATGCACCTATTCCAACATTGACGCATGTAATTGACTGGATGCTGGAGCCTCTATATAAACCGGTAGCCAAATGGCTCATGGAAGGGACAGAAAATGGATAAAGCAAAAATTACGTCCGCTCAGTTTGCGATCCTTATGTACATGTATATTTTGGGGGAAGCAGCGATTGTCCAACCGCATACGATAGCAAACATTGCAGGATCAGATGAATGGTTCACCATGATCCTGTCTATCTTCGTTCAGCTTGGTTTTGGATGGCTTTATATGAAACTGTCATTCAAATACCCCGATGAGACCATTATAGAATACAGCCAGCGTATTCTTGGAAAAGGGGCCGGGTGGGTGCTCGGTTTCATTTATTTACTCTTTTTTATTATTCTTGTTGCTTACATTCTGCGTGTGATAAGCGGGTTTCTTGGATCCGTTATCCTCCCCAGATCTCCGCTTGATATCATTGGTTTGGTCTTTATGATTCCAGTGGTGTATGGTGTGTTTTTGGGACTGGGCGTGATCGGCAGAGCGACCGAGATACTGCTTCCTATAGCTGTGTTTGTTTTTATAGTATCTTCAATCATGCTTGTTCCGAAAATTGATGTCGACAACCTGTTGCCGGTTTTTCCGGATGGGATTATGCCTTCGATTAAAGGCCTCTACTCAATTATAGGATTCCCCACCATGGATGTGGTCGTGGTCTTGATGCTAGTGCGTTTTATTGTGGACAAGAAAAAAACAAGAAAATACTTTTATATCACTTCAGCTGCTGCACCCTTTACCCTAGTAATCATCGCCTTGTATACGATATCGGTTCTCGGTATAGAGGAGACCATACGAGCTCCTTATGTTGTATACGATTTAGCCAAAGAAATTAGAATTGAACGGATCTTTGAACGCGTAGAAGCATTAGTAGGAATCATTTGGATCAGCACGACTTTTGTTAAAATAACACTGAGCTTTTACGCGGTCACGATCGCAGCAGTTCAGTTATTTAAGCTTACGTCCTATAAGTATGCGATCATACCCTTCCTGTTTTTGACCCTGCCTATGTCGAAATGGATTGTAAACAACCCGGCCGAACTTGAGTACTATCTGGGCTACGTATATCCGATCTTCGCATTTTTTCCAAGTTTTCTGTTTCCTGTTCTGCTCCTGGTAATAGGTGCTTTGAAAAATAAAAAGCAAAAAAGCAGCGGGGAAGAAGGGCGGGGTCAGCCTGAAAAGACAAAGAGTCCGTCTGCCGAATAATCGGTCAAGAGGGACTCTTTTCATAAATACGGGTTTGCTGATTTGACTATCCGATAATAATCCGGCCTTCGGGATAATTGTACAGATCCTTCTTCCGATCGCGGGAGAGGGCATATACTAGGGTCAACGGGCCAATCCGGCCGAAGAACATCAGACATATAATCCAAACCTTGCCGAGGGCGGACAAATGCGTTGTCATCCCCATGGAAAGACCGGTTGTTCCGAAGGCTGAGGTGGATTCGAACAGAATGGTCATAAAATCCTGATGCTCTGTAATGGACAGCAGCATAGAGAATACAATAATCAGCAGTAAGGACAGGAGCGTCAGCGTGATGGCTTTGTAGACGACATCCTTGGCAATTCTTTTCCGGAACAGGACTACGTCTTCACGTCCCCGGATCATGGCGTATACCGCACTCAACAGGAGAACAAAGGTCGTGATTTTAATCCCGCCGCCGGTTGAACCCGGAGCCGCCCCCGTAAACATCAGCAGAATCAGCATAAACTGCGTCGATTGACGGAATGCCCCAATATCCAGAGTGGCAACACCGCCGGAGCGGGTGGTTACCGACTGGAACATGGAAGCAAGGAATTTACCTCCGGCATGCAGCGGCTTGAGCGTACTTGGATTGCTAAATTCCATAGCGAATATGACAAGCGTGCCAATAACGATGAGCAGCAGGGTTGCCGTAAGAACGACTTTACTGTGCAGCGAGAGTTTACGTGTATTCGGAAAGTCAATGAGATCCGATAACACGATAAACCCAATTCCTCCCAGAAAAATGAGCCCCATCATGACAATATTGATGAATGGATCTTGTACAAAAGGCACCATTCCGCTGAAAGGACCGTTTACGGTTCCCATCAGGTCGAACCCGGCATTATTAAACATAGAGATACTATGGAAGATGCCGAAGTACGCTGATCTTCCCAACGATAGATGAAGCGAAAAGAAAAAATGAACTGCGAGAAGTAACGCTCCGGCAAGCTCGACCAGCAAGGAATATAGAATTACCTTTTTAACCAGCCGGACCACACCATCGATCGTGCCATGATTAAGAGCCTCTTGCAGAATCAGCCTCTCGCGCAAGGAAATCCGTTTGTTTAATACCAGGGCAATCAGGGTGGCCATGGTCATAAAGCCGATCCCGCCAATTTGTACAAGCATTACAATGACGACTTGTCCGAAGGTAGAGAATGCTGTCCCTATATCCAAAACGGTCAGCCCGGTTACGCAGGTGGCCGAGGTTGCCGTAAATAAGGCGTTCAGGAAAGGAATCCTTACTCCGGTTACGGAGGATATCGGCAAGGACAAGAGAAAAGTTCCGAGCGTTATGATGAGAAAAAAGCCGATGACCAGAATTTTGGCTGGTGTTAGTATACTTTTGGTTATTTTCTTCGTTTGAATGGTACGTCACCTTCTTCAACAAGCATTCTCCATATTGTACCCAATTATTTGCCGATTGTCTTGGCTGAAGAACGAATGATGAGTTCGGAAGGTAAAATTATTTTTCTGGCTTCAGGTACAGCGCTTCCTTGAATACGCTCGACCAGCAGCTGAATCCCCATTGCACCGAATTGATATGCAGGCTGGGCAGCGACAGTCAGAAACGGATCCAGTGCGGAGGACAGATCCAGATCATCAAAGCAGACGACCGACATGTCTTCAGGTACGCGGATTCCCCGCTGTCTCAACGCATTAATGACCCCAACAGCCAAAAAGTTGTTTGCCGCAAAAATGGCAGTCGGAGGAGAAGGCTGCTCCAGCAAATGTGGGAGCTGGTCTTCATCTTTATATTCACGGTAGCTTTTATGAATGACGAGCCTATCATCCAGAGCGATTCCGTGGAGCTGGAGTGCTTCGGCATATCCCTGATAACGTAAACGCGCGGTGGATACATCAAGCGAACCGTTAACGAGAGCGATTCTGCGGTGGCCAAGGCTGATCAGATAATCAACAAGATTACGTGCACCCTGCATACTGTCTCCAGAGACGATATCGGATTCAATACCAGGTACTGCCCTGTCCATGATCACAAAAGGAATGTTATGGGCACGCAGTTTCTCTAAATGTTTCAGGGAATGGTCCCCCGCAGGGGCAAACAGTACACCGTCCACACGGGTCGAGAGAATCATGTCTACATAATCCTGCTCCTTGTCGTAATCCTCATCACTGTTGCCGAATAACAGGCGGTAACCCAGCTTTTTGGCACTGTCTTCAGCACCGCGTGCCAGACTTGTATAAAACGGATTGGTAATATCCGTAATTAGCAGGGACAAAATCTGCGTTTGCTGGAGCACCAGGCTGCGTGCATTAGAGTTGGGGATGTAGTTGAGCTCTTCCATAACCTTTTTGACCCGTTTGCGTGTTTGTTCACTGATTCGTCCTGTATTGTTGATGACCTTAGAGACCGTCATTGCGGAAACGTTGGCCTTTTCTGCAATATCATAAATGGTGACCATGTATAACCCCTTCTTTTATCTGTATTGTTCTAATCCTAAAGAAAATACGGATTGACAGCAACCGTTTTCATTGCTATTTTAAAGTTATCGATAACCTCATTATACAATAGAAAAGGCAAATTAGACTACAGCAACCATGCAGCTATCATTTTGTGAATATGACGAAAGAACTAATCTTAATGATCATTTTTTCTGAAGCAAAACGAATGCTGCATTCATTTTAGTAATAGGGTTATCGATAACCCTAATTTAGAGGGCATGATTCCCATCAACTTAACCATGAGGAGGAAGAAACAGTTATGACAACAAAAGACGCTAGATGGAAGCAGGATTTTCCGAAGATCGGCATACGCCCGACCATAGACGGAAGAAGAAAGGGCGTACGTGAATCGCTTGAAGATATGACAATGAATCTGGCTAAGGCGGTTTCTTCGTTTCTGAGTGAGAATCTCCGCTACCCGGATGGATCCAAGGTAGAGTGCGTGATTGCTGATACTTGTATCGGCGGTGTGGCTGAAGCGGCTGCCTGCGCTGATAAGTTCGCTAAAGCCGGAGTTGGCGTTTCGATTACCGTTACTCCTTGCTGGTGTTATGGTACGGAAACAATGGACATGGACCCGGCTATTCCGAAAGCGGTGTGGGGCTTCAACGGTACGGAAAGACCGGGCGCAGTATTTTTGGCTGCTGTACTGTCGGCTCATGCGCAAAAGGGTCTTCCGGCGTTCGGTATCTATGGCAGAGATGTACAGGATCTGAATGATCCGTCCATTCCTGAGGATGTGCAGGAGAAGCTGCTCCGCTTCGCAAGAGCGGGCATGGCGGCTGCACTGATGAAAGGCAAATCCTATCTTGCCATTGGCTCCGTGTCTATGGGGATTGCGGGTTCCATGATTGATCCGGATTTCTTCCAGGAATATCTGGGCATGCGGAACGAGTACGTGGATATGTCGGAAATTACACGCCGGGTTGAGGAAGAAATCTATGATCCGGAAGAATATAAAATCGCCATGGCTTGGGTGAAGGAAAACTGCAAGGAAGGCCCGGATAACAATCCGGAAGACATTCAAACCTCGCGCGAGAAGAAAGACAAGGATTGGGAAATGGTTGTGAAGATGACGCAAATCGTCCGTGATTTGATGGTAGGGAACAAGCGTCTGGAAGAGCTCGGCTTTGCAGAGGAAGCAATGGGACATCATGCGATTGTTTCTGGTTTCCAGGGACAACGCCAATGGACCGATCATTTTCCGAACGGTGATTTCCATGAAGCTATTCTAAATTCCTCCTTTGACTGGAATGGCATCCGTGCTCCTTATTTGGTAGCAACGGAAAATGACAGCTTGAACGGCGTGTCGATGCTGTTCGGCAACCTGCTGACCAATACAGCCCAAATTTTTGCGGATGTCCGTACTTATTGGAGTCCGGATGCGGTGAAGCGCGTAACAGGTCATGAGCTGACAGGTCTGGGTGAAAACGGACTTCTGCATTTGATCAACTCCGGTCCGGCGGCACTTGATGGCACTGGTGAGCAAATGATAGACGGCAAGCCTGCGATGAAACCGTTCTGGGAAATTACCGAGGAGGATGCGAATAACTGCCTGAAGGCAACGTCCTGGCGTCCTGCAGCGGTCGAATATTTCCGCGGTGGCGGCTTCTCCTCTGACTTCCTGACCCGTGGTGGCATGCCTGTAACGATGTCTCGTCTGAATCTCGTGAAGGGGCTTGGACCTGTTCTTCAAATTGCTGAAGGCTATACCGTCGAGCTGCCGGAGGACGTGCATGATAAGCTTGATAAGCGTACGGATCCAACATGGCCTACGACCTGGTTTGCACCAAATCTAACGGGAGAAGGGTCCTTCAAGGATGTGTACTCGGTTATGGATAACTGGGGTGCCAACCACGGAGCTATCAGCTACGGCCATATCGGTGCGGATTTGATTACATTGGCATCCATACTCCGGATTCCGGTAAGTATGCACAATGTAAATGATGAACAAATTTTCCGTCCAAGAGCATGGGGAATGTTCGGAACGAATGATCCGGAAGGTGCAGATTACCGTGCATGCAAGAACTTTGGACCGATGTACAAGTAAACCTGCTAATTGAGGTGATGAAGTGAGTACACAATCATTGCAGATGATGGCGGTGGATTTTGGAGCAAGCAGCGGCCGAGCGGTCACTGGTCATTTTGACGGGGAGCGGCTGTCTATTCAGGAGGTTCACCGTTTTGACAATGAACCGGTTCAGTTGGGCGATAGACTGCATTGGGACTTCCTAAGACTGTTTCATGAGCTCAAGCAAGGGGTTGTGAAGGCCAAGCAGCAGCTTGGCCGCACTCCCGCCTCGATAGCCGTGGATACCTGGGGT
This sequence comes from Paenibacillus dokdonensis, assembly GCF_004916975.1. GTDB lineage: Bacteria > Bacillota > Bacilli > Paenibacillales > Paenibacillaceae > Paenibacillus_AQ > Paenibacillus_AQ dokdonensis. The sequence continues at coordinate 1,619,601 of NZ_STGQ01000001.1, forward strand.
GTGGATTATGGTTTGGTTGATCCTAAGGGACGTCTGATCGGCAATCCTTACCACTACCGGGATTTACGGAGCGAGCCGGCAATGCAGGAGGCTCTGAAGCTGATTTCCGAGTCTGAACTGTATGCACGAACAGGCATTCAATCTTCCAGTATAAATACGGTGTATCAATTGTTTGCCGAAGAGCATCTGCGGATCGACCAGAACGCAAGTGACTGGCGGATGCTGTTTATGCCGGATTTATTCCATTATTATCTGTCTGGCGTCATGGCCAGCGAATATACGATTGCCAGCACAAGCGGGCTGCTTGATCCAATGAAGAGAGAATGGAATATGCCGGTTCTGGATGCGCTCTCGCTTCCTCATTCGCTGTTTAACCCGATTGTCATGCCTGGAACGCGGCTTGGTGCGCTTCGTTCAGATATCTGCGGAGAGCTGTCAGTCGATGCTATGCCTGTGATTGCTGCATCCGGTCATGATACGGCTGCTGCCGTAGCCTCGATTCCAGCATCAGACAGCCGTTATGCCTTTATCAGCAGCGGTACCTGGTCGCTGATGGGGATTGAGCTGGATGAGCCGATTTTGACAGAACGCAGCAGGCAGCTTTTATTCAGTAATGAAGGCGGCGCGGAAGGAAAGATCCGCATGCTCAAAAATATTATGGGTCTCTGGCTGCTCCAGGAATGCCGACGTACCTGGGCGATAGAAGGAACGCAGCTCAGTTATGCTGAATTAACGGAATTGGCGCAGCATGCCCCGGTTAATTCAAGCTATGTGGATGCGGGTGATGCAGTGTTTTTGACGCCAGGAGGCATGCCGCAGCGGATTCAGGAATACTGCCGTACCAGTGGGCAGCCGGTGCCGCAGTCGCGTCCGGAAATCATCCGCTGCATCCTTGAGAGTCTTGCATTTAAATACAGACAGACATTAACTGAGATCGAAGAGCTGACCGGGGAGCATTTGGAGCATATTTACATGGTCGGCGGAGGAATCCAGAACCGGCTGCTTTGCCAGCTGACCTCGAATGTAACCGGCAGAACCGTGATCGCAGGACCTGTGGAGGCAACCTCCATCGGTAATCTGATGATGCAGGCGAAGGCTCACGGAGAAGTGAAGAATTTGGGGGAGATCCGCGAGGTTGTCCGTCAATCCTTCCCTCCTGAAACTTATGTTCCCGAAGATGCGGATCAATGGGAAGAACGTTATCAGCAGTATTACCGGCGGATTGTGCTTCAGAAAATGAAGAACTAAGAGCGGAAGCCACCTGAGTCCGCGTGCAAACAGACGATAGGAGAGTGTATGGAGAGATGACTCAATCACTGGAACAAAAAGTACGGGAAGAACTGACACTGTATGCCCGCAAGACGGTTGCCAAAGGTCTTGTCGTAGGTCCTGGAGGTAACATCAGTGCGAAAGCAGGTGATTTAATGCTGCTGTCGCCAAGCGGTTTTGCCTTGGAGGATATTGAACCACATCAATGGATTCGCGTGGAGATCGAATCCGGAAAGGTATTAGATACAGAAGTCCGTCCGTCATCGGAGGTACTGATGCATCTGTATGCTTACCGTGAAAATCCGGATATCCAGGCTATTGTGCATACACATCCTGCATACTGCATCGCATTAACGCTGGTTGCCCAGGAGCTGCCGATGTTATTCCCGGATCAGGCTGCTTTGGTGGGTGAAGTAACATTCGTGCCGTATGTTCTGCCAACCACAGATCTGCTGGCTGATGCGGTAGCTGCCAAAGTGGGACAGCATAATTCGATTTTGCTGGAGAACCACGGGCTTGTCACGACAGGGAAAAATCTGCGTGAAGCCTATTACCGTACAGAGGTTGTTGAAGAGAGCGCGAAAATATATCTCGCCGCCAAAGCTGCAGGTACGCCAAAAGCGCTTACGGATGCGGAATACAAGGAGATCCAATCACTAGAAAGTGAAGCATACAGAGTGCAACTTTTACAAAAAATACAGTGAATTATAATTAAACAGTGCTGAATACTTGACATTATTCTTCTTCATCCTGTAATGTATGGAAAAACAAACTTGAGAGTTTGCTATACACCATGAAAAGCTGTGACCAAGACCCAAAGTTCATTGAACCCCCGTTGTGCTTCAAGAAAAGCAGCCTTCTGCTTGAAGGTTATGTGAACGGTATGAGCTTCCCAGACTTGCGAGCTGCCGGATGAAAGAATCTGCAGATTCGAGTACTCCAGGCCGGGAGAAGCCCGTTATTTTAATTTCAAGGATGGCTTCGTGCTGCTATGAACACGCGAATCTATTAAATACAGGGTATTACCACGAACACATTCGTCCCTTAAAGGACGGATGTGTTTTTGCATATAAAATCCCCGAAATATGGAATTCTAAGCGTTCTATTTTTCATTACATACCTAAGTGAACACAACCTTTATATAAAGCTGATATAAACCATAAAAAGCACTATGTTTTTTATTGTCTTTTAGGCTTTACAGTGCTAAAATTCTAACAAGCTCAGCGCTATTCTTAAAAATTATAATAGAGAGTAAGCGGATTATCATTTGAAGGGGTGCAGGACATGAAGAAAAAGACTTTAAGCAAGCTGCTGATCAGCTTATTCGCGGTGGCAGTCGTTGCAACGGGATGCTCAAGCGGGGGAAGCAAGGCACCAGAGAAGAAAGTTGTGGAAGGCGTACCTGATAAGATTGCCAAGGACGATCAGGTCAAAATCATGGTGGTTCGTAAAATTGGCGGAGATGACCATACAGCTCAGTTCCTGGCTGGTGCCAAGCAGGAAGGAACATCCATGGGTTTTGTGGTGGATACATTCTCGGCTAACGGGGATACCGCAAAGTTCCATGACGCGATCTCACAAGCGCTTGAAAAAGATTATGATGGATTTATTATCTCTCATGGTGACGATGCCGCAACGGTTGAAGATGTGAAGAAAATTACAGCTAAAGGGCTTCCGGTCGTTGCATTTGACTCTAACCCCGACCTCGCGAGTGTGCAAGGTGTGACTCTTACCTCCCAGGATGATGAGAACCTTGCCAAGCTGGCATTGACTCAAATGAATGATGAGCTTAAGGGCCAAGGCAAAATTATTTACCTATGGGTAGATGGTTTCCCTCCGATGGTACGCCGTAACACCGTTTATAAGGAATTTATGACTGCGAATCCAGGAATCCAGGAAATCGAGCGCTTCGGGATCGCGTCAGCAGATACATCCGTACAAACGCAAAATGCCGTTTCGGCAATGCTTACTAAACATAAAAAAGGTGAAATCAGTGCGATTTTTGCCACTTGGGATGCCTTTGCGATCGGTGCAGCGCGTGCAGTGAAAGAAGCAGGACGCGATGAAATTAAAATCTATGGCATCGACGTTTCCAATGCAGATCTTCAGATGATGCAGGAAGACAAGAGTCCGTGGGTATCTACCGCAGCCGTAGATCCAAAAGTAATCGGACAAGTTGATGTCCGTATGCTTGCGAAGAAAATCGCCGGTGAAGAAGTACCACAATCCTATGATCTTGCTGCCACATTGATTACTCAAGACAAGCTGAAGACCTCTGCCGAAAGCGTAAACATGGTTAATCTTGCAAAAGTAATGCCAGGGTGGGGAGTAAGCGATGCTTTTGAGGAACCTTGGATGAAGAGCTTGAAAGAAGCTTACGCCAAATAGGAATAACAGTCAGGGCTGAATAAGCCAATCGACAGGTATGGGGAAGTGCTGCATGACGGCACTTCCCATACTTGCGATGAAATCCTTTCTAGAAGGTGAAGAGATGGGCGAAGGCAAGCAAGTAAAGCTGCAAATGAAGAATATTTCCATTGAATTCCCGGGCGTTAAAGCACTGGAAAATGTTGATTTTCTGACGACGACAGGAACTTCACATGCATTGATCGGGGCAAATGGTGCCGGGAAATCCACATTGATGAAGGTTTTATCCGGCGCCTACGGCCATTATACGGGAGAAATTTATATTGATGATGACCCGGTACATATTCGTAATCCGAAGGATGCGAAGGATCTGGGGATTCAGATCGTTTATCAGGAAGTTGATACCGCACTGGTTCCTTATTTAACGGTAGGCGAAAATATTATGCTCGATTATACCGTGAATGATATGGGCAAAAAACAAATTGTCTCTTGGGGACAAATTCATAAACGCTCAAAAGAAATTCTGGAGAAGATGAATGTCAAGGTTTCTTCCAAAAAACTGGTCAGTGAACTGACGCTGGCAGAGAAGCAGATGGTGCTGATTGCAAGAGCCATTTCCAAAACCTGCAGGTTTCTCATTCTGGACGAACCGACAGCACCTTTAAGTCATTCGGAGACTGAAGAGCTGTTTCGTATTGTCAGGGATCTCAAACTGGAAAATGTCGGCGTGATTTTCATATCCCATCGTCTGCCTGAACTGTTCGAAATTTGTGACGATATCACCGTAATGAGAGACGGGGAATTTGTTGTACAAGAGAGCATTCAGGATATGACTCAAAATCAAGTCGTGGAATATATGCTAGGCCGTAAGTTGGGGGATCAATTCCCTAAGATAGATATCCAAAAAGGTGAAACGATTTTTGAAACGAAGAACTTTAGTGACGGAGAAAAAATCAGGGATATCCACATCCATGCCAAAAAAGGCGAAATTATCGGCATAGCAGGTCTGGTAGGAGCAGGAAAAACAGAGCTGTGCAAAGCACTGTTTGGAATGGGAAAGACGAACTCCGGTGATGTAACCCTGCATGGAAAGAAGCTGCGCCTGCGTAGTCCCGACGAAGCGGTAAGACAGGGCATGGCTCTTGTTCCCGAAGAGAGGCGCAAAGAAGGTGTGTTGGTAACGGAATCGGTTACGACCAATATCACAGCCGTCAACCTAAAGAATTTCTGTACGATGAATACATTCTTAAACCTCAAAAAGGAAAAAAAGGCAGCCCGGGAAGTCATTCAGAACTTGGGGATCAAGACACCAAGCGAGAATACGAAAGTTCAAAACCTGTCCGGGGGAAATCAGCAAAAGGTAGCCATCGGAAAATGGCTCATAACGGATGCTGAGGTGTATATCTTCGACGAACCGACCAAAGGTGTCGATGTCGGGGCAAAGAAAGACATTTTTGAATTGATATTCCAGCTTGCACAGCGGGGGAAATGCATCATCTACGCTTCCTGCGAATTATCGGAAATGATAGGTATTACAGATCGAGTCTATGTCCTTTATGACGGAATGGTTGCCAAAGAACTGTTGACAAGCGAAACCAACGAAGAAGAAATCTTGTTCTATTCAACGGGAGGAAGGTAAGTATGAATACAGCCAAAACAATCCAAACCTCAAAGACTCCCAAGTCATTTGGATTTTTTGATTTTCTATATAAATATGGAACCCTGATCACGATTGGTCTTCTTATTATTGTCTTTGGGGTGATGTCAGACAGTTTTCTGCAGCCTTCCAACATCATTAATATTCTCCGTTCCATCTCGATCGTAACCATTATTGCGATTGGGATTACCATCTCCTTGTCCGTAGGCGGATTTGACCTTTCTGTCGGCTCGGTGGCTTCACTTGCCAACGCACTCGTGATCTCGATGTTCGTGTGGCATGGACAAGGCGTATGGATGAGCATTATTTTGACGATATTAATCTGTTTATCCGCCGGGATAATCAATTCGTTTATGATCGTCAAGCTGAAAATACAGGATATGCTGCTGACGCTGGCCATGATGTTCGTATTCCAGGGTATTGCTCAGACCTATACAAAGGGAGCAACTCTATCTCAAAATATGATTATGCCGGACGGATCCTTCTCGACGGGAATCATTAGTCCCATCTTTGCGAAGATCGGTCAAGTTCCATGGATTATTATTATCATGCTAGTTGTGGTTGTTATCGTTCATATATTCTTGAAGTATACCAAGCATGGTCGTTATATGTACGTAATCGGGGGGAATATGGAGGCGGCCAAGCTGTCGGGTATCCCTGTCAATAAATACCGCATTGCTACATACCTTTTATCTGCGGCTTTCGCTGCGATCGGCGGGATCATGCTGGGTGCCCGCGTCATGACTGCCGAAGTGAATTCGGGAGCCCCTTACTTAATGGATTCCGTAGCTGCAGCCTACATCGGATTCGCAGTACTGGGTGCAGGCAAACCCAATGCGATAGGTACTTTTGTAGGTGCCGTTCTGATCGGGATTTTGCAGAATGGTCTGGTAATGTTGAGCGTTCCTTATTATGCGATGGATATTGTCAAAGGTACGGTGCTGGCCTTTGCACTTGCGATTACTTATTACAAATCTAAATAGTATAGGGGGGTTCGATTCTTATGCGTGAGTACAATGAATATTTCACGATGGACGAAACCGATGTTTTGAATTATGCGGTGACCCGGCTGAACGTCTTTGATCAGGATGCTATGCTTACTTGCAAAGAAATTGGTGACGGTAACCTGAACTATGTGTTCCGTATCATTGATTCAGCCAGCGGCAAGTCCTTGATTATCAAACAAGCAGGTCCTGTTGCGCGAATTTCGGCAGACATCAAGGTATCGACGGACCGCAACCGGATTGAAAGCGAAATCCTGAAGCTGCAGAATGAGCTGGCTCCGGGGTTGGTTCCACAAATCTATAACTATGATCCAGTGATGAACTGCTGCGTAATGGAAGACTTGTCCGATCATGATATTATGAGAAAAGCACTGCTAGAGCATAGACAATTTCCGCTCTTTGCAGATCATATCTCCACCTTCATGGTGAATACGCTACTGCTGACATCCGATGTGGTGATGGATCATAAAGCCAAGAAGGATCTGGTGAAAAGTTTCATTAATCCCGATCTTTGCGAAATTTCTGAGGATCTGGTCTACACAGAGCCATTTTATGACTGCCCGCGGAATGATATATTTGAACCCACACGTGAGTTTGCACAATCCTTTTTGTGGGATGATGAGGCGCTGCTGCTCGAAACAGCCAAGCTGAAATTTGAATTTATGAACCATGCGCAGTCACTGCTGCATGGGGATCTTCATTCAGGATCTATTTTTATTAAAGAAGATTCAACGAAAATCATAGATCCTGAGTTCGCCTTCTATGGACCGGCAGGTTATGATATAGGTAATGTGATTGCCCATCTGTTGTTTGCCTATATCCATGCAGACAGTGTGATGGAAAATCCGGTGGCGAGGGAAGCGCAGAAGGTATGGCTGCTTTCCAGTGTGAAGGATGTCATTAACATGTTCCGCGAGAAATTTCTGAAGATGTTCCAGGAAAGGGCAACAGACCCTATGGCACGGATTCCTGGATTCGATCAATACTATCTGAATCAGATCATTCAGGATACCTCGGCTGTGACAGGATTGGAATTGATCCGCAGAACACTCGGACTGGCTCATGTAAAGGATATTACCAGCATTGTGGATGAAGATATCAGAGCGAAAGCGGAGAAGTTGTGTCTGCGGATGGGGAAAGCGTTCATTATGGGGCGCTCAGACATGTTGACAGGTGAGGATTTCATTCTGGTAGTTGCAAAATATATGGATTCGAAAGAAACAGATCTGTAAGGAGTTGGACTTGCAATGGACAATAATTCGACTGAATTCAAGATGATCCAATCTGTCGTGTTAGATGATGCGAATGATACGCTAATCATACTGGATCAAACCGTTCTGCCGAATGAGAAGGTGTTCCTGCATTTAAAAGAAATGAAGGATATATGGGATGCTATCTATAAACTAAAAGTGCGCGGAGCACCGGCGATCGGAATCGCAGCAGCGTACGGCTTGTATCTGGGTACAAAAGCATCTCAAGCGGAAACCTATGAGGAACTGCACAAGGATTTTGCTGAAGTAAAGTCTTTTCTTGCATCTTCAAGACCTACAGCGGTAAATTTGTTCTGGGCATTGAACCGTATGGAGAGCCGCCTTCTTCAGGAAGCGGGCAAATCCTTAAGCGAAGTGAAAGAAGCACTGCGTCAGGAAGCTGAATGGATTCGTGAGGAAGATGAGCAGGTGTGTGAAAGCATTGGAAAACATGCACTGTCTTTACTGAAAGAAAACTGGGGAATTCTGACCCACTGCAATGCCGGAACGATTGCCACAGCCAAGTACGGTACGGCATTGGCCCCTATATATTTGGGTCAGGAACAAGGGTATAACTTTAAAGTATATGCAGACGAGACCCGTCCATTGCTGCAAGGCGCGCGTCTAACGGCTTGGGAATTACAAGAAGCCGGCGTTGATGTCACGCTGATCTGTGATAACATGTCTTCAATCGTGATGAAGGAAGGCAAGGTACAAGCTGTATTGGTAGGATGTGACCGGGTCGCAGCCAACGGGGACACCGCGAACAAAATCGGAACTTCAGGAGTCGCCATTCTGGCGAAACACTATGGCATCCCGTTCTATGTATGTTCGCCGCTTTCGACGATTGATCTGGAGTGCAAGACCGGAGATGATATCCATATTGAACTGCGTTCAGATGATGAAGTAACCAGTCAGTGGTATGAGAAACCGATGGCTCCAAAGGATGTTCATGTGTATAATCCTGCCTTTGATGTGACGGACCATTCCCTGATTACAGCCATTGTTACACAGAACGGTATTGCTTACGCACCATTTGAAGAGAGCCTGCCGAAGATGTTTGACCAAAAATAATATTTCGCAGCTTAACTAAAACATCCCGCCTTCTCATCGCATAGACGATATCGGAAAAGGCGGGATTTATTGTGAATACTTGACATCATTCTTCATCATCCTGTAAGGTATGGAAAAACAACCTTAAGTTTGTTATAAATGAAAAGCTGTGACCAAGACCCATAGTTCATTGAAAGTCCATCGTGCCCCAGAGAAGAAACCCTTGGCTGTAAGGTTTCGCACATGCTATGAGCTTCCCTATCTTGTGAGCTGCCGGATGAAAGAATCTGCAGGTTTGAGTATTCCAGGCCGGGAAAAACCCCGTTAAGTTGACCAGAGGATAGCTTTATACTGCCAAAGGGCAGGCGAGCTATTGAATAAAGGGTGGTACCACGAACACATTCGTCCCTAGACCGGGGTGGATGTGTTTTTTTTGTATCCGAAAATAAGGGAGATGGGATTTATGAGACAAAAAAATATGCTGCTTCCAACACTCCGAGAAGCTCCATCCGAGGCGGAAGCGGTGAGTCATCAGCTGTTGCTGCGGGGAGGCTATATAAGGCAGCTGGCTGCGGGAATATACAGCTATTTGCCTCTTGGATATCGTGTTCTGCATAAGCTGGAACAGATCATCCGGCAGGAAATGGGTACCTCCGATTTTGATGAGCTGCTGATGCCGGCCATGCAGCCGTCCGAGTTGTGGGAGCAATCTGGCAGATATACAGAGTACGGACCGGAGTTGATCCGGCTTGAGGACCGTCATCACCGTGGCTTTGTGCTTGGTCCAACCCATGAGGAGATTATAACCTCGCTTGTGGCAGCAGAAGTGAATACCTATCGCAAGCTGCCGCTCCGGTTATACCAGGTTCAGACCAAGTTCCGGGATGAACGTCGTCCCCGTTTTGGTCTCCTAAGGGGTAGGGAATTCCTGATGAAGGATGCCTACTCGTTTGATGCGGATTGGCAAGGGCTCGACGAAGCATATCAATCCATGGTCCAGGCATACCGCCGGATTTTTGAAAGATGCGGTTTACGGTTCAAGGCAGTCGAGGCCGAGGCAGGCTCCATCGGCGGCGAAGGCGAGACACTTGAATTTATGGCGCTTGCCGATATTGGAGAAGATACAATCGTCACCTGCTCAGCATGTGATTATGCGGCGAACCTGGAAAAAGCGACCTTTTATCAACAGGAAAGTCCAGCTTCTATGGATGTGAAGGTTCCGGACATGGAGGAAATATACACTCCAGACACAAGAACCATTGAAGAATTAAGCGCTTTTCTAAACGAGAATTCTCAAGCATTCCTGAAAACCATGGTATATATGGCGGACAACCAGCCGATCGCGGTAGTGGTGCGCGGAGATCATGAGGTCAATGAATTTAAGCTAAAGAATGCACTTGGAGCATCAAACGTCGAGCTGGCCGATCTTCAGACAGTGGAGAAACTGACCGGTGCACCGCATGGCTTTGCGGGACCGGCTGGCCTGGATATCCCTGTTTACTTAGATTTGGGAGCCGCATCTGTCGTTGATGGCATTGCAGGAGCTAACCGAAAGGACTATCATGTTCGCCATATCAAAGCTGGCCGAGATTTCAAGGCTTTTAAGTCGGGGGACTACCGGAATGCAACAGCAGATGATAGCTGCCCGCACTGCGGACAGAAGCTGCTTTTCAGCCGCGGCATCGAGGTTGGTCATGTTTTCAAGCTTGGAACTAAATACAGCAAATCGCTTGATGCAAAATTTACGAATGCGGACGGCAGGGAAGAGCTGATGATTATGGGCTGCTACGGGATTGGAGTATCACGCCTGATGTCCGCTGTGGCTGAGCAGTATCAATCGGAGACTGGAATCTTATGGCCGCTTCCATTATCTCCGTTCCAGGTCCATATCATTCCTGTATCCATAAAAGATGAGGTGCAGACGGGCCTGGCGGACGAACTTTACCGGAAACTCAAGCTTGCAGGAATCGACGTCATTCTGGATGATCGTGATGAGCGTCCAGGTGTGAAATTCAAGGATGCTGATCTGATCGGTGCTCCATTGCGAATCATCGTAGGAAAAGCCGCTGCAGAGGGACAGGTTGAATGGCTGAACCGTTTGAATGGAAGTGAAAAAGAGCAATTAGGCGTTGAAAAAGTCTTGGAGCTCGTCCATGCCATTTGTTCCGCTTCGGATGCTGGACTATAATTGAAGAAGGACAGGTAATACGGGAGGAAAACAACATGAAGATCAGATCGGCAGTACGCGAAGATGCGAAGCAAGCGGCAAGATTGCTGTATGATGCCCTGCATGATGTCGCTCATCAGCTGACAGGAGAAGAACGTGAACAGGATGCGGTTCAGGTACTTGAGCAGTATTTTGCCGCAGAACAAGGGCGTCTTTCTTATCATCAGGCCATTATCCAGGAAGTCGAGGGTCAGGTTGCTGGCGTGATCATCGCCTACGGCGGAGATGAAATCGCAGAACTGGACCAACCCATTCTGGAGCGGCTGCGCTCTATGAAGAATGATCCGGATCTCGAGCTGGATAAAGAATCGGATGAAGATGAGTTTTATATTGACACATTATCGGTTTCACCGAAATACAGCGGTAAGGGAATTGGGACCAAGCTGATCCATGCGGCCGAAGAAAGAGCCAAAGAACGCGGCTATAAGAAAAATGCCATGGCTGTTGTGACGGATAACAGCAGAGCCTACTCATTGTATCTTCATCTCGGTTATGAAGTGGACAAAGAAATTATGATTAACGGCCATGTATATTACCATATGGTCAAACAGATATAGGTCACTGAAAGTGAAACCCGGTCCCAAGTGGGCCGGGTTTTTCTATTCAAAGCATGGGGTTTGCTTATTCCCAATCCTCTCTAGTGATCGCAAATAGCTGATGATCCTCCCAGACTCCATTGATGCGTAAATACCGTTTGGCGAGTCCCTCACTGCGGAAGCCCGATTTTTCCAAGACGCGCAGCGAAGGCGTATTTCTCGGCATCACGCCGGCTTGAACGCGGTGAAGATCCAGCTCTTCAAAGGCATATTGAACACAAAGGCGTACAGCCTCAGTCATATAACCCTTTCCCTGCTGATCTTGAGCTATAAAATAGCCAAGATTTGCATTTTGAAATGGACCGCGGGCGATGCCTGTCAGTGCAGCTCTGCCGACCAGCTCGTTTGAATCGGTTAAGAAAATTCCGAACAATTGGGATGAGATCAGATCTTTATCCCCGAGTCCGGTTTGAATATCTTTTTCCTGTCCTTCCACCGTAAAATAAGACGCATCGCGTATCGGTTCAAAAGGTTGCAAATACTCATGATTATGGAGTCTGAGATCAAGCAGTGCTTGAGCATGCTCAATATGTAAGTGCTGCAAATAAACTTTTTCGTTCCGGTTATTTTGCATATACAGTTATCCTCCGATTCTATTAAAATATGCCGGTAGAAAATTATATTCCCTCATCAATAAAATTACAAATCTATGATTCAGCATGCCGGCCATTATGCTTTCCATGATTTGGGCGTCTACCTCGTCATGCCTTTTTGATAGGATAGAAGAAGTGAATCTGAAATCTTTTATTCTATATAAAAAGCGAGGCTTCCCCTTGAAAATTAAAAATAGAGTTTTGACTGTGCTGATGGCGTCAGCACTCATATTCGGAGCGTTCGAAGGTGTTTCTTCGGCAGCTCAATCAACCACATTGCCGTTTGACGATATCGCTGGCAGCTTTGCCAAAAAGGAAATCGTAGAACTTGTAAAGGAAGGTGTCGTGGACGGAACGGGCAACCGCAAATTTGAGCCGAAGAAAAATGTGACACGCGCCGAATTTGTGACTATGGCGGATCGATTGCTGAAACTTGCACCGGTAGATGCCGATATGCCATCTTTCGGCGATGTTTCCTCGAAAAGCTGGTATTACGGCTGGGTCGAAGCTGCCATCCAGCTGGGAATTGTGGAGGGCAAGAGCAAAACCCAGTTTATGCCGGCTGCCCGGATTACCAGACAGGAAGCGGCTGTGCTCATTGTTCGCGCCCTGAAGGTCGACCCCGGTACCAACACAGGAGGGAACTTGCCATATGTGGATTCCGGTGAGGTTGCACCCTGGGCAGCTCCTTACGTGCTGGCGGCACGAACGCTTGGTCTAATGGAAGGGGCTGGCGGCAAATTTCGTCCGTCGGATACGATGACCCGTGAAGAAACAGCGGCGGTTCTGGACAGAGTGCTGCAGGATAAAGTTTGGTCGAAGGCGATTCACAAGACAACGAATCTTGGCATCCAGGTCGGCTGGCAGAACGGACTCACTACATCCCAATTTATTGAGAAAATCAAAAGCACCAACGTCAATACGCTGGTTCCTCGTTGGTTTTTCCTGGAGAATGGTCAGGTTCCTATTTCGAATCATGCAGACAACAGCCTTTCAACCTGGGCTAAGCAAAATAATAAAAAGATATGGGCGATGCTCGGGAATCATTCAGATTCGGCTTTGACGCATCAGATACTTTCAGATGAAAGTAAACGAAAAGCAGTCATTCAGAAGCTGACAAGTTATGTAAAGACTTATGGATTGTCTGGTATCAATGTAGATTTTGAAAATGTCAGTCCAGAGAACCGGCTTTCCCTTACGGCATTTATATCGGAGCTTGGTACGAGCCTGCGCAGTGCCGGAGCTGTATTGTCCATCGATGTATCTCCGGATCTGGGAACGGACTGGACGGAAGCCTTCGATTATGAGGCACTTGGGCGTTATACGGATTACGTGGTGTTAATGGGCTATGATGAACACTGGGACGGTGATCCAATTGCTGGATCCGTATCATCGCTGCCTTGGGTTGAATCGGCCACCAACCGTTTACTTTCTGTGGTTCCAGCCTCTAAAACCATCCTGGCACTACCTTATTATACACGGGATTGGACCCTGCAATCCGGAGGAGCTGTATCCGAAGAGCTGTCTCTGATTCAGCAGGGGCAGCGTATTCGTTCCGTTTATTATAACCGGATATGGGATGCAGAGCTTGGACAGTATGTTGTTACTTACACTCGTCAGGGCAGCCAGCATCGAATATGGGTGGAAGACGGCCGTTCTCTCGGGCTAAAGACGATGATGGCAGCAAAACGTGGTGTGGCGGGATTTGCCTATTGGTATATCGGAGCAGAAACGCATGATATTTGGGCGAGTTTATCCAATGCGACCCGATATGCGTCATACTAAAGACATCTCAACAAAAATATAAGTCCATATGTTGTTTGTTTCATGAATTCTGCTTATAAGGTAAGGCTCCGTCCATTTCAGGACGGGGCCTTATTTCACTTGGAATTGCCGGCTTTGATGCGCAAACATTCATTCCAAAAGGAAGCGTAAACAAAAGTATATTAAAAGTAATCAATTATCTCTTTGAAGCAAGCGATAAGTTACCTAATGTTACAGTAGAGTCACTGAATGATGCTTTCGTTTTTTATGCTGACCCTGGAAAGGAGGAAATGACGTCAAGTGAATAAATGAAAAGACCCCATTAAATAAGGAATTTTTTATGGGATGTGTAATTCTGCAAATCATTTTTCTTATTCAAGAATTGAAAGGGAGCTGGCCTTGATGAGATTGGATAAAAGATGGGGAGCCATTGTAATGAGCGTAGTCCTATTATTGACATGGGTTCCGGCCGCGCAAGCGAAAGAACTGATTCCAACCATACAAATCATTCAGACTGGAGATCCTGACCCGGCAGCTGGCACGGAAATTAAGGAACCGGCAGAAGCCACACAAGAACCTGAAGCCGAGACAGAGCCGCCAGCGGCAAAGCCGGAGGAGCCGGAAGAACCGGTAGTGGAAACGGAGGAACCGCCAGCGCAAACGGAAGAATCACCAATGCTGGCAGAAGCAGGACTGCCAGAGCTTCGCAATCTTGCTTCAGGGCTTCATTACGATTGGTCGGAAGAGCCTGAATCGGCACATCCGGATGATGGTAATAAGCTTACAGATGGGATATACGGCGAATTGAACATGTCAGACCCAGCCTGGGTTGGACAGCTGCATAAGAAGACACGCGAGGTTGTGTTCGATTTAGGCGAGAAAAAGTCGGTCGCGAATATTAAAGCTCATTTTCTGCAGGATTATCCGACTAATTCGATCCTTGTACCGCTGACGGTCTCCATGTACGTCTCTGACGACAAAGAAAATTGGGGGCTGCTTTCTAACAATGCTACCCAGCTTCTCTGGGGAGATGGACCGCCAAGAGATGAGACATTTGAGTGGAAAGGAAGCAGGGATGGAATCAAAAGCGGGAATTTGAACGCGCAGATGGCTTATGCCCGTTACGTGAAAGTAACCTTCTCCATGCATCCTACAAATTGGTGCTTCATTGATGAGATCGAAATTTGGGGTACAGACGGAGAGGTTGACGGGGCGGTATCGGTTCCTACGGAGCAGCCGGGATTTTTACAGCCAGGAGCAGCCACGGCAGACATTCATAATCTTGGACTTCTTTATAACGGACAATACGCGAATGATAAGGGAACCTGGACAAAGGAGCGGATTATTCCGAACATCAGTTATGTGGATCAGTCCGGGAAACCCGCAGATTGGCTCTTTGATGGTATCCTTTATCTCGGAATTACGTCACCATCCGGTCATGATTATGGCGGAAACGCGAATTTGGAGGACTGGAAATGGTATCTGGATAAAACATTTGCGGAAACAGGCGATATGCAGCAGCTAAATGAAGCGACTAAGGAAGTCGGAGCCGAGTTGAATCAGCCTAATCATAAGGAAAAGGTTGTCTTAATGATTCCGGATCCAGGCGAAAGCATTAATGATTTCGGCGACGTTGATGGTGATGGTGTCTCAGAGAGCTTTAACAATTCAGCAGTCGGAAAAGAGAAGGCGCTTGCAAACAGAGAGAAGGCAGTTCA
Organism: Paenibacillus dokdonensis; assembly: GCF_004916975.1. Lineage (GTDB taxonomy): Bacteria > Bacillota > Bacilli > Paenibacillales > Paenibacillaceae > Paenibacillus_AQ > Paenibacillus_AQ dokdonensis. The sequence goes on from NZ_STGQ01000001.1 coordinate 1,635,099, forward strand.
ATGGTGGTTAAGTGAAGTAGAGAAGAGATGGGGGGAAGAGAATTACTCCAATCTTGAGCTCGTTGGCATGTACTGGCTGGAAGAACAAATCAGTACGAGTGAGACGGGACCGGATTTGCTTCGTTCGGTGAGTGCGAAGGTCCATGACATGAATCTGAAATTTTTCTGGATTCCGCACTTTTTGGCGTACAAAAGCTACATGTGGAAGGATGTCGGGTTTGATGCCGTTGCCTTCCAACCTAACTATTTCTTCGAGGAAATGGGCTATGACCGACTGGAGGATGCTGCAAATATAGCTAAGCAGTACGGGATGTCCAATGAACTTGAATTTGATGACCGGATGCTGACCGATGGTGTATTCCGCGAGCGGTATATCGATTACTTGAACAGCGGCGTAGAAACAGGTCTTATGCAGAACGGGTTCAAAGCCTACTATCAAGGCAATAATGCCGTATATGATTCGGCAGTGAGCACGGATGCGGCAACGCGTATTATGTATGATTGGCTGTATCAGTTCGTGAACGGGACCTATCAAATCAACAATGCTGCTCCGCCGGAGGCGGTGGTGCACATGAACGGGCAAACGCTCCAAACCGGAGCAACCGTGCCGGATACGGAGCCGGTTCAGTTTGCATGGGAAGTCAAAAATGATGATGGAAGCGGTCTGACTAAAGTAACAGCTACGTTTGATGGTAAGGCCTACGCTGCCGGAACCGTTATTGATTTGGCTGGGAAGCCAGGCAAGCATGAACTGATCATTACCGTAGCAGCTGGAAAATCCCAAAAAACCTCGTATGTGATCGAAGCGTCAACCAGTGCTGAAGGCATGAAAACGTTAGTTAACCGCTTTGAGGAAAAGAAACAGTTCAAGAATGCAGAAGCGGCACGCTCACTGAATAATTATTTGGAAATGATGAAACGCTTCGAGGGCGTTGATCAAGCGCAAGTTGTCACCTATTTAAAGGGATTTAATGCGAAGTTGGACCTTATGAACAAGGATCAGATGATTTCAGATGAAGCCTACAACACGCTGAAGGAGGAGGTCTATTACCTCGCTGGGAATCTGGCGCAGAATAAAGCTGTGGAGGCATCTTCAGTCGAAGGGTCCAATCCGAATTATGCACCCGGCAAGGCAGTGGATGGATTCCCGGCCACAAGATGGGCGAGTGATTACAAGGATAATACCTGGTACCAGATCGATCTCGGGGAAGTGAAGGAGATGGATTCGGTTAGAATTGATTGGGAATATGCCCGCGCTAAAACCTACAGACTCCTCGTATCTGACGATAAGCAAAACTGGACCTCAGTAGTGAAGGATCATGATGGAGTCATTACAGCGCGTGATGGAAAAGAAACGGTTCATTTTGACCCGATCAAAGCGAGATACATGAAATTTCAAGGCATAGAAAGAGCCACGGACTACGGATATTCTTTTTATGAATTTGGCATATACAACCTCTCGGGTGGCGGGGACGTTAAGAACATAGAAGGCATGAAAGCAGTGATTGATGCAGCATCTAAAAAAGTGACCATTGATGGGCTTGTGATGAATGGCGAACTGGCCAAAGTGAATTTACAGGTGCTTGATCCCCGGGGCAAGATTCAACGCGCGGCTCAAACAACGAGTTCAGAAGCCGGAAGCTTCCATTTCGAATTCACACTTACCGGGGATGTAGAGGGAACCTATGTAGCGAATTTGTCCACTGATGATATGAGCATGCCTGTAAAAGTCACGTTTGAATACAAAAGAGTCCCTGCAGGGGGTGACGGCAACGGCGGAAATACCGGAAATACCGGAAATACCGGAAACAGCGGTGGAGGAGGTGGAAACAGCGGGGCTTCAAACATTCCGGCCGCTCCAGGTTCAGAGGGATTTCAGCTGCAAAAGGATGGTTCAGTGAAGGCTGTATTCAGCTCCAAACTTGATACGGATGGGAAGACAGCTGTCAGCACTTTAAGTGAGCAGGATATGCGAATGGCATTGGCACTAGCAAAATCAGATCCTGATGGCAAGCTGAAGGTGACACTTGAGCTTAAGAAATATGGAGATGCAGCAAAGTACGCAGTGGATCTTCCTGCAGCATTTTTGTCCGGCTATCCTCATTTGATCCTTGAGATAATCACGCCAAAAGCATCCGTGCAGCTATCCGGAGAGCTGTTTGCACAATCAACAGGGATCGGCAAGCAGCTGCGTCTTGTCATTAGTGAGCTGGAGCGACAATCTTTGAATCAAGCAGCACAAGCTCTAAAAGGCAGCAGACCGATCATAGGGCTGGAGATTATGGCTGGCGGGAAATCCATTCCATGGAAGAATGAGAAGACTCCCATGACGGTCACGATACCGTATTTACCTGCCGCAGGGCAGGAGGACATGGCAAGAATCGGAGTTTTGTCGATGAATGAACAAGGCATAGTTTCAAAGATGCAGAGAACAACCTATTCCGAATCCGGCAATTACATCCGCTTCCAAACAGACCATACAGGCGTATATGCCGTGTTTTACGAACAGCCTGCATCGCAGTTTACAGATCTTGACCGCCATGTGTGGGCCAAAGAAGCGGTTGAGAAATTGGCTGCTCTAGGCATCGTCAAAGGGACATCGGCGGGGACATTCAGTCCAGCGGAGCAGGTGAGCAGAGCAGATTTTATCTTAATGCTGGTTAGAGCGCTAGATTTGAAGGCGGCTGGAGCAGATGTTTTCACAGATGTTAAGCCGCAGGATTACTACTATGAGGCTGTAGCTGCAGCGAAGCAGCTGGGCATTGTTACAGGCACGGATGGCGGGCGGTTTGAACCGAGCGCAAAGATTACAAGACAAGATATGATGGTGATGGCAGCACGAGCAGTTCAGGCATGGAAAACGGCAGAGATCGATGAGAATCTCGCAGAGCTTGATGGCTACGAGGATGCTAACCAAGTATCCGCTTATGCCAAAGGCAGTGTTGCAGGTATGATCAAGCAGGGTCTGATTCAAGGTGATCATGGTTTGATTCATCCGGCCCATAACACGACCCGTGCTGAGACAGCTGTATTCCTGTACCGGTTATTGAATTATCTTTCAGAATAACTGCCTGACTGGGGCAGTATTACATCGTTAGCAAGAGACGTGTATTGGATTTGCTGATCGTTTCGAACGGTCAATCCAAGCACGTCTTTTTGCTTTTGCAAAGGAGGATTCATCTTGAAAGATAATATATTATAAATATATTGAATTATTTATTCAGTTAAAATAGAATATATTTAAGGGATTGGGATAATAAGGTAAATGGGGGTTCGGGAAAATGCATATTTTGGATATGTCTTTCAAAAGAAGTACCTATCAAGTGGAGTTATACAGCTCACTGATATTCGAAAGTACTCTGGGTATTGCTGCGGTTACGAACGCAAGGCTGCATGGATCTATGGATAAGCCTGCATCCTACTGGCAGCAGCTTCGGGATTCTGCATCCGGTGAGCTTGCACAGGAGCTGGAATTCTGTGAAAAGCATCAGACGTGGAAGATGTTACTTCAGCTGCTGCATACACATCCGTTTGCTTCAACACAAGAATTTGTGGATTTTGTCTGGTCTTTGGAGGACTCGCATTTCAAATTTTTAGTACTTCCTTATTTGGAGAGCGGACAGGAAGCAGCTCGGCTCAAGTCGGCACAAGGCGATCATGAGGCTGCCGAAGAGTTGATCCGGGCCTGTCAGGGACATCCATTTTTCCCGGAAATGATTCAGACGGTCACCGGAAATGAAGTAAACGCTTTAAAGCGCCATCTTACGGCTTTGCTTCAGCTTTGGGATCAGGAAGTTACGCTTGCAGAGGCTGAAGAAAAGAAGGGGATTTTGGAACGTGACTTGATCATGAAAAAGAATCTGCTGCGAAGCTGCACACCTGAAGAGGTGGTTCTGCGGGCTGCTGGAGTCGAGTATAAGCCTGAAGCAGGTGTCAGCCGGGTGCTATTGATCCCGCATGTGATCTACCGTCCTTGGACGATCGAAGCCAATATGAAGGAGATTCAAATCTTCTATTATCCCGTCAGTGAGGCAAGTCTGACGCCAGAAAATGATCCATATCAGCCGCCCGGCGAGCTCGTTCAATTATATAAAGCTCTGGGAGACGATAAAAGGTTGCGCGCGTTAAAGCTCATTTGCGAGCAAGACCGTTCACTCAAGGAACTCACCGAATTGCTGGGTATGGGCAAGACTACCGTACATCATCATCTCGCCATTTTGCGAGGAGCAGGATTAGTCCGTGTAAAAGATGGCAGCTATTCGTGGAACCAGAGCTCACTGGATCATCATGATCAAGACCTGCATCGCTTCCTGGGTGTGAAATATAAGGAACAATAACTCCCGGATGGAGGTTGAATCGTGAGCAGAACTTGGAGCGGGAATCTTGGATGGCTGTTACATTTTCCGGGACGATTCTGTAATACAGCGTACTACTGTAGGTGTCCTGATCTGCCTGGTTTCCGGTGCAGGGATTTTGATATCAGGCGTAGCAGCAAAAAGGAGCGCTAAAGTAAAAGCAACGTAGAAGCCTTTGGGAGGCAAGAGCAACAAACTATCCCAAATGGCTTCTTTTTGTTGAGTATCACATTCCATTGAAGGAGGGATGCTTGGATGTCCGCTAAGACATGGATAATGTATCTATCGTTGCTGCTTCTAAGTGCGCTATTTGCTATTCTCGTCGATGTATTTACTGTGGTCCGAAGAACAGGTTATTCAGGTAACGGCAATCCGGGCTGGCTGCTACTGTACCCTGGATGGTTCACGCTGATTATTTTGATGCTGTTCACGTTTGTCATTGCCGTTCGCTATTTTGATATCCTGCAGGATTATATTGCTAAGTTGTCATATCATTCACTTGTACCGATCCTGTCCGTATGTACACTTTTCTTATCCCTCTTCCTGGAGCTGCGCAAAATCAAACTTACACTTGCTTCCCTCCGTCATAACGGCGACGAGGAGTCACTCATCCATGTTCTTGGCCCCGTAAATATTTACACCAACTCACTTTTCTATAACATGTACATTTTATTGTTTTGCTTCTCTTTAGCTACCCTCGGCGGTTGGTGGGTTGTCCAACAAAGAAAGAGTATGTGACGTAATATTGACTGGATTTGAACTCACTTGCTTGCTTTTAGTTGAGCATTTTGCATAATTCCGTTTTTGTTAGAAAGGCAGCAAAATCTAATTGCATCCGGGGAATTGTAGTGGCTCAATTCTAAAAATGGGCAGACCTGCAGAATTTCAGCGTTTGCAAATTTTTAAGCTGCGTTTTGGTTCTTTCTAGTGGTAGCAGAAAGAGCGGATACAAGCAGGACGATGGCATTCAGATACTGGTGAGTCGTTACTTTCTGAATGCCCCAGACATGCATGTCATCTGCAGTAAGATAGGTTTTCATTCTGGAGTTGCATCGTTCCACGCTGGTACGTTCGTTGTAAAGCTCCTTCCAGCGTTTGGTATCCCGATGCGGGCTGCTAGATCGCCGAAGATCGTCCTTTGCATCTACTTTGACGACCATGCCATAGTTGGAAGGCGAACAGGCGGACATTCCTAACGGGCAATCAACTTTACCCGTGGCGTGAGGACATCGGAACTTCAAGTAATCACCGTCAGCACCCCAATAAGTCATCGCGAATCCCATCGAGCAACAAGGCGTTCCGTTTGATGTCATCCCAGCAGGAGGTTCTTTCTCTCCTCGGGGGTTGAGGGGAATAATGGCTTGCGCCTTCACGTTTCGAGCGGCTTCGTAAACTTTCATTTGGTCGTAGCCCGCATCGAGCATAAAGAATCGCGCCTTTGTTTTGACAGCCGCCTTTTCAATCAAACCCGGTGCCATTTCCCCGTCATTGACATGCGCTGGCGTGACTTCCAGTGCGAGCGGCAATTCGCTTTTTGCATCCACAGCCAAATGGAGCTTGTAACCGAACCAAGTCACCTTGTTTCCGAAGGAGTCAAATTTCGCACCCCAATTCGCATTGCCGGTCTGCTCGCTTTTTCGTTTGGGCTGCTTCTTTTCGAAAGCATGGATGGCGGCGCTATCGATTGCAACGTGGCTGCCATCAATAATGCCGTCTTGCTGACAGCGTTTGACCAGATCTTCGAAGAGTTGCTTAGCCAGGTTTTTCTTAGTCAGCTCGCTGAAGACTCGGCTTAACGTCGAGATGGAAGGGACTTCGCGATCTAGCGGAAGTCCACACTGATAGCGAAATCGAAGATCGGTATCCAAACGATGATGCAAGCCCGTAAAAGTTTGAATATGCTCAAGTGGTGCGGCTAAGAGTGCACGTAAAATCCCTTCTCTACAATGACCATCAGCACCTCGGGGTGAACAACTTCTCAGTTGTTTGGCGTAAGGACGAAGATCCAAGACGCCAAAGAAGATTGGCAATCGATCTTTTGAATTCATTTTTAGCATATCTTCAAAGGAAAATAGACTTTCTTGTAGAATATACAAGGTGACTTCCTCCGTTCTTGGGGTTTTTGGTTTGGTCACCGAAAAACTTCTCCAAGTTGGGGTGAAGTCCCTTTTTTATGCTTAGAAATCCTTGTGTATCAAGGGATCAAGTTTATGCAAAACACTCAGTTACATGGTTATTGGGCGTACAGCCTGTAACCAGAATGCTGGCAGCGATTCCGAGCCGAATAGACACATCTTGTTGACATCTCGATGAAATGGTTGTCACATTCATGAGTTATATTTTTCATCAGGAACTTGCACGACAGCCATAGTTCCCACCACATCAATATACGAAACTAACTTTCATGAGGAGGAACTATGATTAACCGCAGCAAGTGTAAACATCCAATTAAAGGAATATATATTCTGCTATTATTCTTCGTTATTTTACTGGGAATCAAAACCATCTGGCATACCGGATCTTCGGTGGAAGAATTAATTCCGGCACTCACGCACGGAGATACGGCGGGTTCGGTGTCCGTACCCCATATATCTCTGGGGAATGCAAAGTACCGAATCGTCATCGATGCGGGACATGGTGGCAAAGACCCTGGTGCAACGGGGGCAAGTGGTCAATTCGAAAAGGGGTTTAACCTTTCTTTGGCACAACGTGTATATGAGCTATTGGATCAGGAACCGATGTTTGAACTCCGTCTAACAAGGACGGATGATGAATTTGTCGCATTAGAGGACCGCGCGGCGATTGCAAACGATTGGAATGCGGATGCACTAGTCTCGATTCATGGGAACACCTACACGGAACAAACGATTACCGGCACGGAGACATTGTATCGGCATGACGACAGCATTCCGCTAGCTCAATCCATACAGGATCAAGTCGTAAAGGCATTGGGATTTCCCGATCGCGGCGTCAAGGAAGAACATCTCAAGGTGCTCTCCTTATCGCAAATGCCTGCAGTGCTCGTTGAAACCGGGTACCTGACCAACCCGAAGGAGGAAGAATTTCTGCTCAGCAGCAAAGGTCAAGACTTGGCGGCGCATGCGATTGTTGAGGGATTGAAACAATATTTCGGCCAAAATATTCCCCATAAGCAGCCCATAGAGAATGAAATGACAGAAGTACCGCCACCCGTTTCCATGACGGAGACGTATCGGCAAGGGGACTCACAGAATGAACAATCGATCCAAAACAAAGTCTATTTCAACGGTTCAGCAAAAGAGGGGAAACAGGTCGCATTAACGTTCGATGATGGACCCGACGGGTTCGTTACACCGAAGATCCTTGACATTTTGAAGAAAAACAACATTAAAGCCACCCTTTTTATTTTGGGAAACCGGGCCAAAGCCCATCCAGACATCGTACGCCGGATCGTTCAGGAAGGGCATGCGATCGGCAACCACTCTTGGTCTCATCCGAATTTCGAAAAAATATCGATGGCTGAGGCGATGAAACAGGTGGATGATACCCAAGACGCGCTAGAACAAGCGGCAGGTTTTCGCCCCATCCTGTTTCGGCCGCCATACGGTGCACTCGGAACCGATCAAATGGATGCCATCCACCAAAAGAATTTGGCGGTAGTTAACTGGACGGTGGACACGATGGATTGGTCTGGCGTATCTTCAAAAGAGATCATGAGGCTGGTACACAAAGAGTTAAAGCCCGGAGGTATCGTTTTGCAGCATACCGCCAACGGGAAAAACCATTTGGCCAATACGATCGAGGCACTGCAGCAGATGATTCCCGAGTTAACTGCGGAAGGATACTCTTTCGTAACGGTACCGAAGCTGCTGCATCTGCCGGACTCGCTATAGGAAATGATGTAGGCATTTCATGGTATCCTTGCTCATCAGTTACGAACCATGACCGGTATATGTTAAAATCGATTCCATAGAGGTGACGTACTGGGTACGTTTAAAAGTACAGTATTACGGCTGCTTGATTAAGAATAAAGAATGGAGATCTCATGAATAAAACGAAGATTCTCATTATCGAAGATGAGGAACCCATTGCCGATCTTCTATCATACGGACTTACAATGGAAGGCTTTCACACGAGAACTGCAGCAAGCGGGGCAGCGGGGTGGAGCGAACTGGAATCCTTCAAACCCGATCTTCTCCTGCTCGACTGGATGCTGCCGGATCAAAGCGGTCTGGATATATGCAAAAAAGTGACGGCGAACTATAACATTCCCATCTTCATGATAACAGCTAAATCGGACATCACAGATAAAGTGCTCGGGCTTGAATTCGGCGCGGATGATTATATTACGAAGCCCTTTGATCTGCGCGAAGTTGTCGCCCGGATCCGCACGATACTTCGCCGGGTGGACCTCGCCAATGTCGTGGACCGGGAAGCGGATGGAGATGAACTGATCCGGTTTAAAAACATTGAGATTGTGGCGCAGGAGAGGGTGGTAAAAAAAGGCGGCCAGCTGGTCGACCTGACACCAAAGGAATTTGACCTGCTCATGAAATTAATCGGCCATAAGGGCAAAATTTTCACGCGCTCAGAGCTGCTCGATTTCGTATGGGGATATGATTTTGCAGGCGACACCCGCACAGTAGATACCCATATTCAGCGGCTTCGCAAAAAGCTGGATGCGGGCGACTTGATCACGACCGTGTTCGGTATTGGATACAAATTCGAGAAGCAGGCAGAGTCGAGATGATCCGGACGATCAGGGCCAAATTCATCGTCGGTTTTTTCATCATCTTCTCCTTTTCGTTTCTCGTGCTTAATCAGACGGTCAAGGAAATCATCCGGACTAGTAATCAAAAAATCGTCGCTTCGGATTTGGTCGGGATGAAAAACAACAGCAATGTCTATGTGCGCCAAGCCTTTTTAATCAACCATTTTACGAACAACAAGATATATTTCGGCCAAATGGCGGAGGAAATGGTAAGTGATTTAAACCATGCGACCGAAAGCAGCGTCAGCGCCTACACGGTGGATGGCGTTTTGCTGTTTTCGTCCAATAAGTCGGTTTTCGCAGGGAGATCGGAAGACGATCTCAAACAGGCAATCAAAGGAAAGACGGCTTATAACGTCACCTATGACCGAAACAAGGGGGAGGTCCTTTTCTCGTACCCTGTCATCATTGATGGCACAAAGGTAGGCATTTTGCGTTTTGCCAAGGATTTCACTTTGCTCTATGAACAAAGCGGACGGATTCAGAACATCATTTTCTATATCGCGCTTGCGATTTTTGCAGCGGCATTTTTGTTTTCCTATATTCTTTCCAGGCACATTACGATCCCGCTCGTGAAGCTGACAAAAGCCTCGACCGAAGTGAAAAACGGCAATTTGAACGTACGCATCCAGTCACGGCGCAAGGATGAAATCGGCCGGCTGGCTGTCAACTTCAACGATATGATCGATAGGATCAGCGGCCAGATCTCAACCATCGAAAGGGATCGAGACCGCCTTCAGGAGCTTAACGATCAGGAAAAACGTTTTTTCGACAATGTCACACACGAACTGAAGACGCCGCTGACATCCATCCTTGGCTATGCCGAAATGATCCGGGAGAAGGGGGAGTCTGACCGGCAGTTTTTCGATAAAGGAATGAATCACATCGTGGAAGAGAGCAGACGCCTGCACGGCATGGTGCTGAAGCTGCTGGAAGTATCTCGCAGAGCTTCGGACGACCATGAATTCGAACAGGTGGATGCGGGCCGGATTCTGCTCGACGTTTGCGATTCGATGTCCTTTCGCGCCAAGCGTTATAAGAAGCGCATCGTCTACCAGGCAGACGAATCCTTGTTTGTGAATGGACAACCGGACAGGCTGCGCCAGCTCTTTATCAATCTGCTCGATAATGCGATCAAATACAGCTCTCCCCAATCGGAGATTTCAGCCAAGGCCAAGCTGGAGGCCGGACTCGTTCGTTTTATTTTCGGCAATCCGGGCGAACCGATCCCGCCTGACCAACTAGAACACCTGTTTCAGCCGTTTTTTTCGGTTGGCCGCAAGCTCAAGGAAGAAGGCAGTGTCGGTCTCGGTCTTAGCATCGCCAAATCGATCGTCGACGACCATGGAGGGACAATCTCCCTGGTCAGCCGGGACGGACAGATCATGGTTTACGTAGAAATACCTTACTTCAGGAAGGACGGAACATGATGCTCAAACGGTTAGCTATACTGCCTGCGCTCCTAGCGACGATCATATTCTTGTCCGGATGTGTAGGGGAGCCGCGGTCGGAGACGATTGTCATTCCCGGCACGGAAGATGAGCATACTGCTGAATCCGGCAGCAAGCCGTTCCAAGTGAAAACCATATATCGCCTTCCGATTTCGGACACGGAAAACGATCAATTGCTTGGCTGGACGGATTCCGAATCTATTCTCGGCCTGTTCCAAGGCCCCGACTCGAAAATGAGCCGCACGCAATCTCTGCAGCGGCTCTCGCCGCCATACGTACAATTCGAAACGCTGCGAAGCGTGGACGTTGATCCTTGGAATCTCGAGCTGTCGCCAAACGGAAAATATATCGCCGGTCCCAAGAATTCAGAAGATTCCACCTTACTGAAGTTGATCTCGCTTTCTGATGGACAGGAAACGATCATGGCCACCATCAAATTTCGTCATGAGATGCTTCTGACAAAGCTCACTTGGTCGGATAACAGCAGATACATCTCATATCTCGTCACCGACATCGCCTCAGAAGCCGTCACAGGCCCCGTTAGTGGACAAGCCGATGTCGCCACTGGCCCTGTCGTCAAGCTTGCCGTGTACGACACAAATGCCCGGCAAGTCAAGTTCTATCCGCTGAAGGGACTCAAAGGTACTTTTGCCAAGGTGAAATTGTCAGATGATGGACAAAACATACTGATCGTTTGGGAGAAGAACGAGCGGACCGCAAGTATCGGCATGGGGACAATCACAGGAAGCAGCATTAAAATCGAATACGAGCATCAGTCGGGGGAAGATCAGGTTGCGTGGCTTAATAAGGATCAGTTTGTGTTCCTTGGAACGGAAGGCACGTTATATGAGTACGATCGACGAAACATGGCTCTCTCCGTCCTGCTGGAGAACGTACTCAGCTTTCAATTATCGCAGGATCGGAAGTATATTGCTTACTCCCAGCAAGAGAACGATTTAATCTCCATTTTTGCGGGCAAGCTTCAAGGAAACAACATCCTATATAAAGCATCGGTGTATCAGGGTGTCTACCCGTCGGGAATGTATTGGGGTGCTCAAAATGACCGTCTTCTGATCCATGGGCGAAAAATGTATTCCCCGGCAAAACAACCAAGGAATCCGGAGCCAAGTGTCGTCATGAATAATCAACCGTTTATTATTAAGTTTCAATAGTTAACTTGACCCAAAACATATATATTTTTTTAATCATAGTATCCTTATTTAAGGCAGACCGAACAAAAAATAGTTCGGTCTGCCTACTTTTTTTTCGTGGTTCGATTCATTTAGCAAGTGGACAGCATGGATGGGTTTACATTAAATCAGGGGTGGCAGAAACGAAGGATGGCGGGCGCAGCTGGACCGTGCTACAATAAATTGTTGTTAGCATTGTACCGGAAAGGAAGCATCATGAGAAAAACTGCACCGATACCTACCGCATTACCATTAATTATCGGCATCATCGCCGTTTCGTTTTCATCTATTTTTGTAAAGTGGTCCTCTGCACCCGCATCCATCCAGGGAATGTACCGGCTTCTGTTTACTGCCCTGTTTATGCTGCCGTTTATCCGGCCGCATCTTGCAGAGCTGAAGTCGCTTCCCTGGAAAAAAGTACTGATGTTGTCTGCATCCGGATTTTTCCTGGCACTGCATTTTTTGCTGTGGATGGGCTCACTCAAGCTGACGACCGTTTCGAGCTCGACGATTATTCTGGCGCTGGAGCCCGTGTTTATCGTCATCGGTGCATTCTTCATTTATAAGGAACGCACGTCATCGTTTGCGATGTTCGGCATGGGAGTCGCCATAATCGGAGCCGTTCTAATCGGCTGGGGCGATATTGGCGTTTCCCGGATCAATCTGATTGGAGATTTACTGTCTGTATTCGGCACATTGGCGGTTTCCGTTCATATGCTGATCGGTCAGAAAATGGTGATGCAGGTATCTTCTTTTGTGTACAGCTTTGTCGTATTTCTATCTGCTACGATCGTATTTGCTGTATATAACCTGATTGGTGGAATTTCGTTTACGGCATATCCGGGTAAGGACTGGTGGATGTTTCTGCTCTTGGCGATCGTTCCAACGGTTTTTGGACATCTGCTATTCAACTGGCTGCTGCAGTATGTATCAGCCTCAACCATATCGATGAGTATTTTGGGGGAACCGGTCGGGGCGAGTATTCTGGCATTTTTGCTGTTGAATGAACAGATGACCTGGTTTCAGATTATCGGCGGTATGTTGGCGATCTCAGGCTTAGTCGTGTTCTTGAACGCAAATCGCGTAAAATGGAAGCCCAGAAGAAAACGGACGGCGGAACCACTGAAATCAGTTTCTTGATCATAGTGAAATTAATTATAAGGGGCACCCTCAGGGGTGTCTTTTTTGCTGTATCTACCCAAAGAAAAAACGCTCCAGAGAAAAAATAGAGGAATGTTTTATGAAGAAATTTAATAGTAATAATTACGAATAACTTGCCAGCTTGCTTGATATGTGTTTTAATATGACTTAAACGTAATGATTACGAATAAGCAGAAGAGGCTCATTCATCCGTACTTGTATGTGCGTAATCAGCGAAAAGGTAAAGAATATTTTTTTTGATCTTTTTTAATCGTAATTATTACTATTAATTAAATAAGGAGGATACATATGATCCTTTGCTCATTACGCGATATTGTTTTTGGGTACGAGAATGAACCTGTCATCAGGAATGTATCGGTGGATATTCATGCCGGAGAATTTATCGCCGTTAGCGGGCCGAATGGGGCGGCCAAAACAACACTATTAAAGCTGATTCTTGGTCTGATTAAGCCGTGGAGCGGCAGTATTCAGTTCACACCGGAATTTAGCGGGAGTTCTGTGGCTTATGTTCCCCAGCAGGCTTCTTCTTTTAATTCCGGCTTTCCCAGCAAGGTGATTGAACTCGTAAGATCGGGATGTTATACGGAGCTTGGCTTGTTCCGGCGGTTTCATAGGGAGCAGCATGCGCTGGTGGAAGAGATATTGAGAGAGGTCGGACTATGGGAGCTGCGGAACCGGAAAATCGGGGAATTGTCAGGAGGGCAAAAGCAGCGCGCTTGTATTGCCAGAGCCATGGTCCAGCAGCCTGATCTGCTGGTTTTGGATGAGCCTGTGACAGGTATGGATGCGGCAAGCCGGGTTCGCTTTTATGAATGGATGCGGAATTTGGTCAAGACGCAAGGCAAGACGGTGATTATGGTGACCCATGGTTTGGATGAAGCAAGGGATTATCTTGACCGCGTGATTTATTTGGAAGGAAAGGAAGAGACCGACCATGTTTCAATATGATTTTATGCAGCGGGCTTTTTTGGCAGGCGGTCTAATCGCGCTGATTGCTCCGTTACTCGGTGTGTACCTGGTTTTACGCAGGCAATCGCTGATGTCGGATACACTCTCGCATGTGTCGATGGCTGGCGTAGCGCTTGGAACTGTGCTGCATGTGAGCCCTGTCCTGTGCGGTTTCCTGTTTGCCGTTATGGGCGGCTTGATGATCGAACAGCTGCGGCGGACTTACAAAACGTATAGCGAAGTCCCGGTGGCGATCATTATGACTTCAGGCCTTGCACTTGCAATGGTGCTGATGAGCCTGAAAACCACACTGAATAAAAGCTTCAGCTCTTATCTGTTTGGTTCAATTGTAGCTGTAAGCAGCTCCCAGCTCATCATTATTGCGGTTGTTACATTGATCGGACTTCTTTTCTTTATGCTACTCCGCAGACCGCTTTACAGCTTGACGTTTGAAGAAGATACCGCAGCGGTGAGTGGTGTGCGGGTCAAAATGCTGTCGTTTGCTTTTGCGGTCGTGGCAGGCATGATTGTTGCGGCTGCCATGCCGATTGTCGGCGTGCTGCTGGTATCATCGCTCATCGTGTTGCCATCCGCTTTTGCACTCCGCTTTGCTGGGAGCTTCGTCTCTGCTTCCGTTCTTGCGGTTGTCACCGGCATGGCCGGAGTCTTCAGCGGTCTGACGGCATCCTATTATACGGATACGCCTCCGGGAGGAAGCATTGCCCTGATTCTATTGATCATTCTTTTGGCAGGCATCGGCTTGCAGCGTGCGGTAAAACTGGCGAAAAAGCGTCGCACGGGTAAAACAGAAGCTATATTACGTCAACAAACCAACCAAACCATACATGAAGGAGTTTTAAAGTAATGAAAAAATGGATTCCATACGTATCAGCATTAACAATGGTTGTTCTAGCTGCTAGTATCACAGGCTGTGGAGCTACTCAAGAAGACAACGCACCGGTATCAGAGCCAGCGGCATCGGCTTCAGCTCCAAGTAAGCTTCAAATCGAAACAAGCTTTTACCCGATGCATGAGTTTGCCAGCCAGGTAGCGGGGGATTTGGCGGATGTACATCTGCTGATTCCGCCAGGCGTGGAACCTCATGACTGGGAGCCTACTCCGCAGGATATTGGAAAGATAGAGAAAGCGGATGTTCTCATCTATAACGGTGCAGGGATGGAAGGCTGGGTGGACCAGGTATTGGCCAGCTCGAATCATAAGGGTCTGAACATTGTCGAGGCAAGTAAAGGACTCGAACTCATGGAGAGCAGCGCTGAAGAAGAGGAACACGCTGATGATGAAGCGGGCCATGATCATCATGAAGATGCACATGAACATGGGGGGCTGGATCCGCATGTGTGGTTATCTCCGAAGCTGGCGATTCAGGAAGTTCGTAATATTGAGGCTGCGTTGATCGCGAAGGCTCCGGAACATAAGGATGAGTTTGCCAAGAATGCGGATACTTACGTCGCTAAACTTGAAGCGCTGGATGCGGACTATCAAAAAGAGCTGGGAAGCACCAAACGCAAAGATTTTATTACCCAGCATGCCGCGTTTGGATATCTGGCCAAAACCTACGGACTAACACAGGTCCCGATTGCAGGGCTGTCTCCTGAGCAGGAGCCATCTGCGTCGGCCATGACCGAAGTTGTGAAATTTGCCAAAGAGCATCAAGTGAAGACGATTTTCTTCGAGACGCTGGTTTCCTCCCAAGTCGCGGATACAATTGCCCGGGAGATCAGTGCATCCACCGCAGTCCTGAATCCGCTTGAAGGACTTACCGAGGAAGAGCAGGCAAATCATCAGGATTACATCTCTGTCATGCGTGCTAATCTGGAGGCATTGAAGAAAGCGCTGGATGAGTAAATTTCGCTATTAACAATAGAATGCTGCAGATGACCTCAACGAATCATTTAAACATGAAGGGATTGTGAAAATATGAGTCAAAGTAAGATACCGGTGACCGTTCTGAGTGGATATCTCGGTTCAGGCAAAACGACGGTACTCAATCATGTGCTGAATAATCGGGAAGGAATGAAGGTTGCCGTCATCGTAAATGACATGAGCGAGGTTAATGTGGACGCTGCGCTTGTACAATCTGGCTCCAGTCTCTCCCGTACCGAAGAGAAGCTTGTAGAAATGTCCAACGGCTGCATATGCTGCACATTGCGGGACGATCTGCTGCTTGAAGTTAAAAAACTCGCGGAAGAAGGGCGGTTCGATTATATTCTAATTGAATCGACAGGAATCTCCGAACCAATACCCGTCGCCCAAACCTTCAGCTATATTGATGAGGAATCCGGCATCGATCTGACAAAGTTTGCCCGTCTCGACTGCATGGTGACCGTTGTGGATGCATACCGTTTCTGGAAGGACTTCGGTTCCGGTGATACATTGCTGGACCGGGCTGAGGCTTCAGGTGATAGCGATGACCGGGATGTCGTGGACCTGCTGATCGATCAGATTGAAACCTGTGATGTTCTGCTTCTGAACAAATGTGACCTCGTAGGAGAAGAAGAGCTGAACCGGCTTGAGGGACTGCTGCGCAAACTTCAGCCTTCGGCAGCATGCATCCGCATCGTGAACGGACAAGTTAAACCATCTCTCATTATGAATACAGGCTTGTTTAATTTTGAAAAAGCAAGCATGTCCGCCGGCTGGATTCAGGAGCTTGAGAAGGAAAGCCACACGCCGGAAACCGAGGAATATGGCATCAGTTCATTCGTTTATCGTAAACGGGCGCCTTTCCATCCGGGGCGTTTGGCGGAAATGATGTCGGATTGGCCGGAAGAAGTCGTTCGTGCCAAGGGCTTGGTATGGCTGGCGGTTAAAGATGATGTGGCTGCAAGCTTCAGCCAGGCGGGACCCTCCATACAATTTGGACCTGCTGGGTACTGGCTCGCGGCAATGCCGGAAGCGGAACAAAAAGAAATATTGGAGTCTGAGCCGGCTCTTCAGCGCAAATGGGACGGTACATGGGGTGATCGGATGAACGAAATTGTACTGATCGGCATGGATATGGACCGTGAAGCCATAGAAGATCAGTTTGATGCATGTATTCTTACACCGGAAGAGATGAATTCGGACTGGTCCAGATTCCAAAATCCACTGCCATGGATGACCATATAATTGAATGATAAGTAACAGGAATAAAAAGGCCGCCAATTTTGGCGGTCTTTTTATGTAAGTTTCATTTCTTTTCATTTTATAATAAGTTAAAATTGTTAAATGACTAATTCCGTTATTCAGCTTCATTATTATTCAGTTATTCTAAAACCGATGGTTTACTGTGTTATAAAAATCGTTAAATGACTTCTGGGGGTAATATATATGGCTAAATCAAAAGTTCCAAAGAGACCAACTAGAGATGAATTTGTTTTAGAAGAGTTGGGGAATCAGTTAACTGAGGCATTTCAAGAGGATTCGGAGATCGTTTTGACGGTGTGGGGTAGGGAAGAGACCGTGCGAGGACAGATAGATCTGATGGATTCCCGGACAGGTAAGGTCCATATCAGACAAGATGGGGCCATCACGAAGGTTCCATTTATGGACATCATGTCCGTAAATTATCCAAGAGATTAATAAGCAATCATATTCTTTTTAATAGCGATATGTCGATGATCTCTCTCTCTAAATAAACTTTCAAAGCTCCGGGCAAACTAGGGGAAAAGCCGTGGAGGAAAGCACATGAAAGCAGTGACGTACCAAGGACGCAAAAAGGTTGAAGTGAAGGAGGTCCGGGATCCCGGGCTGGAGAAAAAAGACGATATATTGGTCAAAATCACGACAACTGCGATTTGCGGCTCAGATCTCCATATCTATCATGGTCTGATTCCCGGTATGTACGACAACTATGTCATTGGCCATGAGCCAATGGGCATCGTAGAGGAAGTAGGTCCGGATGTGACCCGTGTGAAAAAAGGGGACAGGGTCATCATTCCGTTCAACGTATCCTGCGGACAGTGCTTTTACTGCCAAAACCAGATGGAGAGCCAGTGTGATAATTCCAACGATGCCAGAGATACGGGCGGGTACTTTGGGTATTCGGAAACCTTCGGTGGTTATATGGGAGGGCAGGCTGAGCTGCTTCGGGTTCCTTATGGAAACTTTGTTCCCTTTGTCGTGCCGGAAGAAGCGGAGCTGGAGGATGAACAGATCCTCTTTTTATCCGACATCATGCCCACGGCCTTCTGGGGTGTAGACAACGCTGGGGTAAAACCCGGGGACACCGTGGTCATTCTCGGCTGTGGCCCGGTAGGGCTGCTTGCACAGAAGTTCGCTTGGAAGAAAGGCGCAAAGCGTGTCATTGCCGTCGATTACGTGGACTACAGGCTGCAGCATGCCAAAAAATTCAACCATGTGGAGACATACAATTTTGAAGCTATGGAAGATCTCGACAAGTACCTGCTCGAGTTAACCAAAGGTGGTGGTGATGTCGTGATCGATTGTGTGGGTCTGGACGCGAAACGGACTCCGATGGAAAAGGTTGAGACCACACTCAAGCTTCAAGGCGGCTCTCTTGGAGCTTTCGATATGGCCGCTAACATTGTTCGTAAATTCGGTACCATTTCGGTTGTTGGCGTTTATGGACTGAAGTACAACATGTTCCCGTTTGGTCATTTATTCGAGCGGAACATTACGGTTAAGATGGGGCAGGCACCTGTCATTCACTACATGCCGGAGCTGTTTAAGATGATCAAAGCCGGTGAAATTGATGCAACGGACATCATTACCCATAGGCTTCCTATATCAGAAGCCGAGCATGCGTATAAAATATTTGACAGTAAGGATGACAACTGTATTAAAGTGGTGTTAAAGCCTTAAGCAAACACAAACGTATACACAAAAGCGGATGACCAGCGGCCATCCGCTTTTTTTGTTCAATTGCAAAGAAATAGATCATAGATTTTTCAACTTTTTTGAAGAGATTATTCCATGTTCGCCGCCGGTTCATCCCGATACAATGAAGCTACAATTATGAAAACGCTTCCCAAACATACAGAAACAGCAGAAACGGGGGATAAAGGATGAATGCACTACTGCGTTTGGAAGGGATCGAAAAAAGCTTTCCTGGTGTACATGCGTTAAAGCAGTGCAAGCTGGAACTGCTGCCCGGCGAGGTGCATGCATTGGTTGGAGAGAACGGCGCCGGTAAATCCACATTGATGAAAATTGCAACCGGCGTATACACAAAAGATGCAGGCCGGATGGTTTATAAAGGCGAGGAAATTGAACTGCCAAATACCCGTGCGGCAAGAGACCGCGGAATCAGCATGATTCATCAGGAGCTGAACTTACTGCCTCATCTGACAATAGCCCAAAATATTTACCTGGGCCGTGAACCAAGAAAGCTTCGTTGTCTGGTGGATGATCATGAGATGAATTCCAGAGTCAGCCGACAGTTTGAAAAGATGAATTTGAAGCTGGATCCCAGAATGCTCGTCTCGGAACTGAGTGTGGCGAAGCAGCAAATGGTGGAAATCGCCAAGGCGCTCTCCTTCCGTTCGGAGGTGCTGATTATGGATGAACCGACAGCGGCCCTGACGGAAACCGAGATTCAGGATTTGTTCAGAATGATTACCCAGTTGAAACAGCAGGGGGTCGGCATTATCTATATTTCACACCGGATGGAAGAACTGCAGCAGATTTCCGACCGAATTACTGTGATGCGGGACGGAGCCTATGTGGATACGGTTGAAACAATGAACATGGACGTAGACCAAATTATCCGCATGATGGTTGGCCGGGAGTTGTATGAGATGGAATCCCCCACATCTTTCAGTCCTAATGCAGAGAAAGTGCTTGAGGTTAAAGGATTGTCCCGGGGCAGGGAACTTCAGAATATTCATTTTAACGTGAAAAAAGGTGAGATTCTTGGCTTCGCCGGATTAATGGGTGCAGGCAGGACGGAGGTAGCCAGAGCGATATTCGGAGCAGATCCAGTGGATCATGGTGAAATCCTCATCCGTGGGAAAAAGGCGAAAATACGCGGTCCACATGATGCCGTACGCCTGGGGATCGGCTATCTGTCTGAGGACCGGAAGCGATTCGGCGTTCTGGTAGATATGGATGTGGCCAGCAATATTGCCATTGCTTCTTATAAGCGATACCGGAATATGGCCGGCTGGATGAAGGAGGCGCATATCAACCGGACCGCAGAGCATTTTGTCAATTCGCTTTCGATTAAGACACCGGGTATTGGGCAAAAGGTCAAGTTTCTGTCCGGCGGCAACCAGCAGAAGGTGGCCATCGGCAAGTGGCTGACCCGGGACTGTGATGTGCTTATCTTCGACGAACCGACCCGGGGTATTGATGTCGGGGCAAAAAGCGAAATCTACAAGCTGCTCGAGACCCTTGCGGCCGAAGGAAAGTCCATTATCATGATATCCTCCGAGCTGCCCGAAATTCTTCGGATGAGTCACCGGATTATCGTGATGTGCGAAGGACGGATTACGGCAGAGCTCAGTGCAGAAGAAGCAACGCAGGAAACGATCATGAAATATGCGACGATGCGGTCGCAGGTCATGTAATACGATTTTTAAGGGGGATTACTCGTGAAGCTTCAACCAACACAGACAGCAGTAGGCGGGCAGCAAGCCAAGAAAACAGGAATCAAAGGAGCTGCGAGGCAGAAGGTGCTTGCCTTTGCGAGCCTGATCATATTAATTCTGGTATTCAGCTTGTTGTCAGGTAACTTTTTTCGATTTGATAATTTAGTCGGCATTATGCTGTCGACCGCTGTTATTGGTGTTCTTGCACTAGGGTCCACCTTCGTTATCATTACAGGCGGTATTGATCTTTCGGTAGGTACGGTTATGACGTTTTCCTCAGTGATGGCCGGCGTATTCATAACTTATTGGAATGGGCCGGTATGGGTCGGTGTGATTGGAGGTATCCTTGCAGGTTCTCTTTGCGGGCTGGTCAGTGGTTTGATGATCGCCAAAATGAAAATTCCGCCGTTCATCGCTACGCTCGCGGTCATGATGATTACGAAGGGGCTTTCGCTAATTATCTCGGGAACGAAGCCAATTTATTTTACCGATAAACCAATATTCAACAAGCTTACTATGGGCTCTATTCCGGGATGGGAAATTCCAAATGCAGTATGGATATTCTTGATCGCCTCAGTCATAGCGGGCTTTATATTAACGAAGACAATCGTTGGTCGATACAACTTCGCGCTTGGCAGCAATGAGGAAGCGGCCCGTTTATCGGGTGTGAACACCGTATTCTGGAAAGTCGTTATCTATGTCATGACAGGTACTTTCAGCGGGATTGCGGGCATTATGATGGCTTCACGGCTGAATTCAGCCCAGCCCGCACTCGGCAGCGGCTATGAACTCGAAGCCATTGCTGCGGTAGTCATCGGCGGAACATCGCTGAGCGGCGGCATGGGTACGATCCTTGGTACAGTCATCGGGGCTTTGATCATGAGTGTGTTAACCAATGGTCTTCGGATTCTGTCGGTGGCTCAGGATTGGCAGACCGTCATTGTTGGTCTCGTCATCATCCTTGCGGTATATATGGATATTTTGCGCCGCCGAAAAAACAAATCATAAACAAGAGAGGTATCGCCTCCCGGTAGGGAGTTTGCATACGTGTAGAACCAATATTTGAAACGAAAACAGGGGGTAAACCATGAAGAAGAAGCAATCGAAATTGATCTTGCTGAGCGGGATGCTGGCAGCTGTTCTGATGCTAAGTGCATGCAGTAGTGGTGGAGGGGATAAGGGTGCAAGCTCAGGAAAACCCTATATTCCAGTCATTTCCAAAGGGTTTCAGCATCAGTTCTGGCAGGCGGTTAAATCCGGCGCGGAAAAAGCGGCTAAGGAGTTTGATGTGGAAATCACGTTTGAAGGTCCGGAGACGGAGACACAGGTTGATAAGCAGATCGAAATGCTTCAGACTGCACTTGATAAAAAGCCAAGCGCCATTGCTTTTGCAGCACTGGACAGTAAAGCTGCTGTACCTCTGCTTGAAAAAGCCAAGTCAAACAATATTCCAGTCATCGGATTCGACTCAGGCGTGGACAGTGAAATTCCGGTTGCAACAGCAGCCACCAACAATAAGGCTGCCGCAGCGCTTGCTGCTGACAAAATGGCAGAGTTGATCGGCGGCTCCGGTGAAATTGCGCTTGTCGTTCATGACCAAACCAGCCGTACCGGGGTGGACCGCCGTGATGGATTCAAGGAACAGATTGAGAGCAAATATCCGAATATTAAAATTGTCGACATCCAATATGGCGCTGGTGATCAGCTGAAATCTACCGACCTGGCAAAGGCGATTATGCAGGCTCATCCAGATCTGAAAGGCTTCTTCGGTGCCAATGAAGGTTCGGCTATAGGCGTTGCCAACGCGGTAAGTGAAATGAAGAAGAGCGGAAAGATCGTCGTTATCGGTTATGACTCCGGCAAACAGCAGACGGATGCCATTCGCAATGGCACGATGGCCGGTGCGATCACACAGGATCCAATCGGCATCGGCTACCAGGCAGTTAAGGCTGCTGTGATGGCCATGAAGGGTGAAAAAGTTGAGAAGGATATCGATACCGGCTTCCACTGGTATGACAAATCCAATATTGATTCAGAAGAAATCAAGCCGCTGCTGTATGAATAATGCCTAGAAAAGGAAGTTAAGAAACGGAAGAAAATAGCATAACAGAGGCTGCGCAAAAGTGGCAGTCTCTGTTATGCTATTTACACTTACTGCATGTCTGCTGCTGTATGTCTGAACTGAGGGGGAGCGCATGTGTACAAGGTAATACTGATCGATGATGAAGATGAAGTACGCGAAGGAATCCGAAATAAAATCTCCTGGAAGGACTGCGGCTTCGAGCTGATCGGCGAATACGACAACGGTCGTGACGCTTTGGATGCCATAGATTGCGAGCATCCGGACTTGATCGTCACCGATATATGTATGGCATTTATGGATGGGCTTGAACTGGCTCGTATAGTCAGTGAGCAGTACCGGGACATGAAGGTCGTCATTATTACCGGCTATGAAGATTTTGAATATGCGAAGCAGGCGATTACTTACCGGGTGCAGGAATATCTTCTCAAGCCGATTAATGCCCGTGAATTCACTTCACTTATGCTTCAGATGAAAAATGAACTGGACGCGGAACGTGAACAGCGGCGTAATTTAAGCCAGCTGCGTATTCAGCTGAACGAGAGTCTTCCCCTCCTGCGTGAACGTTTTATGGAAAGGCTGGTATTCACGCGCATCAGCAGAGAGATGCTGCAACGGAAGCTTGATTATTTCCAAATCCGTCTGAGCGGACCGGCATATATCGCATTAGTCATCGATATGGGTCAGGCGAGGGGAAAGCGTGAGCTGCGGGATGAGCAGGAGCTGCTGCAGTTTGCAGCGTATAACATTGTCCAGGAACAACTGGAGCAGGACGGAATCGGCATTGCCTTTCGGACAAGGGATGACCGTCTGGCCGTCATTCTTCAAGGGACCAGGGAGCATCTGGAACTCAAAGCGCAGCGGGTGGCGGATCAGGTGAGAAGCACTCTGGATAAATACATCAGACTCCCTTCTTCGATTGGAATTGGCAGGAAAAGTGAATCGCTGGAGGAAATTTCATCTTCATATCAGGAAGCGCTCTCATCACTTGATTACACGTTTTTACTGGGAGAAGGAAGAGTCATATCCATACAGGATGTGGAATACGGGCACACCGTTCCCGCGTACACGGCCGATTGGGAGCAGCAGCTCATCAGTTCACTGAAAACAGGCAAAATGAGCCAGGTTTCCAGCGTCTTTCAGGGCTGGTTCCAAGAGCTCAAAACCAGTGGTGTATCAGTAGAACGATGTCACAGCATTCTGTATCAAATTTTGATTGCGATGATGAAGCATGCTGAAGAAACGGGGCTTGGCAATTCCAGTCTGATTCCAGCGGAAGCCTTTTCCAAGGTGGGTTCCTTCCACACACTGGATGAAGCCAAGTCCTGGATCGAAGGCATCGGCCGCGATATATTGATCAGCTTGACGGAACACCGCTCTTGCCATATCCGCTCTCAGATGGATACGGCAGAAGCATATATCCGGGCCAATTATCAGGATGAAGGTTTATCACTGCAGCAGGTCTGCAGTCATCTGTTTATGAGCGCCAGCTATTTCAGCGCTCTCTTCAAGCAGCATACGAGCATGACCTTTGTGGAATATGTGACGAGAATCCGGATGGAAAAAGCTAAAGAGCTGCTTAGCACAACACGTATGAAAAGCTATGAAATTGCCGAAAAGGCAGGCTATAGCGATCCTCAGTACTTCAGCGTCCTCTTCAAACGGAATACAGGCAAAACACCAAAAGAATTCCGGCAGCAGCAGGAGAGCATCCGTTGATGAGACTGATGAACCTGTTCAGCCGCCGCAGCATCCATATGAATATTGCGATCGCTTTTTCCTGTCTGATCGTGTGTACAACTGCTATTTTGAGTTTTTCATCGTATCGTTTATCTTCGAGCGCCGTGACAAGCAGCTCAATTCAGAAGACATCCCAGCTGGTCGAGCAGGTCAAGATTAACATTCAGACTTATATCGGGAACATGGAGAGCATCGCTTCACTGGTTATATCCAGTCGTGATGTGATGCGGTTTGTGGATGCTACCCAGGCGGATAGAGAGTCGGATGAGTCATTGAAACGGGGGGCGAGTCAGTATTTGCGGTCCGTGGTTCAGTCCAGGAAGGATATTGCTTCTATTCTGTATGTAAACAAATCAGGAGATTTTGTCTCGGACCAGTCCCATGCCATCATGAAATCCAAATCGGAATGGACACAGCAGGATTGGTACCGGCTCGCGCTGACGTCTTCGGAAGAGGTTGTATCCCCGTCGCATGTGCAGCATATATTTGAGGACCAATACCGGTGGGTGGTATCCATCAGCCGTAAGCTTCCGGAGAGCGACCGTTCCCAGGAAGGCGTGCTGCTCGTTGATCTAAATTATAATG
Source organism: Paenibacillus dokdonensis (assembly GCF_004916975.1). Taxonomy (GTDB): domain Bacteria; phylum Bacillota; class Bacilli; order Paenibacillales; family Paenibacillaceae; genus Paenibacillus_AQ; species Paenibacillus_AQ dokdonensis. Next base: position 1,659,910 of record NZ_STGQ01000001.1, read on the forward strand.
TCATCAATGATCTGTGCAGGCAGATTGAGCTTGGTCAGCGTGGATATGTATTCATTGTATCTCCATCCTGTGATCTGGTTTATCATCCGCAGCAGCAGCTTATTCATTCAGAGCTCAAATCGGAGCAGATGCAAACGGTGCTGGATATGCGTGAGGGCAGCATCAAGCTGGGAAAAGCTGAAGACAGTAAAATGTATACCGTAGCTACCACATCCTTTGGCTGGAAAATCGTTGCAGTCACTTATCCCGACGAGCTGATTGAGAATAAACATCAGATGCAGACATCTGCTGCATTATGGGGCGTTTTATGCCTGATTGTCGGGTTAACTATCTCCATCATATTGTCCTATGCTTTGACCAAGCCGTTAAAAAATTTGGAAATGCATATGAAAAAAGCGGAGCGCGGCAATTTTGATGTCCGTGTTGATATCGAAGGTACCCATGAAATCGGTAAACTTGCGCGTACCTTTAATCTGATGATTTCCCGTATCAAAGAGCTGATGAACCAGATTGTGCAGGAACAGGAGATGAAAAGACGCAGTGAGCTGAAGGCATTGCAGTCGCAAATTCAGCCTCATTTTCTCTATAATACGCTCGATTCGATTATCTGGATGGCGGAATCCGGAAAAGTGGATGATGTAGTTGAAATGACGACAGCCCTCTCAAGATTGCTGCGATCAAGCATCAGCAAAGGGGAAGAGCTCGTGCCGGTTTCGGTTGAACTGGATCATATTCGCAGCTATCTGACGATTCAGAGCAGGCGATACAGAAAGAAATTCACCTACTCCATCGATGTGGAGGACAGTATTCTTGCGGCTCCGATTTTAAAGCTTGTCCTGCAGCCGATTGTGGAGAATGCGATATACCATGGAATCAAGCCAAACCCCGATCAAGGACATATTCAAATTCATGGGTGGAGGGAAGCTGATTCCATTCTGCTCACCATTGCGGATGATGGTGAAGGCATGGACCCGGAGAAGCTGCGTACCATTTTAATGGATAAGCCTGGAGTCAGCGGGGGGACAGGCGTAGGCATAGCCAATGTCAATCATCGGATTCAGCTTTATTTTGGACAAGATTATGGTTTGCACTATGAGAGTGAACGTGAGGAAGGAACGATTGTAACTCTGCGTATCCCATATATGGAAGGAGAGGTGAAGGATGATGGGAAAAACGGTAAAATGGACGTTGATTAGCCTGCTTCTGACCGGACTGCTGGCTGTTGGCTGGAGTGGTTATCGGACAATGTCCCATACCCTTCATCCTAAAAAGCCTTTCATCATTTATATCCCGAAAACCATTGATCCCAGCATTGAATTCTGGGTGGTGATGCAGCAGGGAGTTACGATGGCCGCTAAGGAATTCGGTGCAGACATCAAAATGATGGGCACGGAAACCGAGCTTGATGTAGAAGAGCAAATCGATATCGTGGAGGAAGCCATCAGAAGCAAACCCGATGCGATCATGCTGGCTGCCAGTGATTATATCAAACTTATCCCGGCAGTGCAGCAAATCCGTGAAGCGGGAATCCCTCTGATTATGGTCGACTCCAATGTGGAGGTTGATCTTTCCAACAGCTTCATTGCTACAGACAATTATGAAGCAGGGAGGATTTCTGCACGATTGCTCAAGGAACATGTGAAGCCGGCTGAGAAAATTGCTATAGTCAGCTATATTCAGGGAACGGGAACCTCTCTCGACCGGGAAAAGGGCGTCAGAGACGAGCTTGGAGCAAGCGGGTATTCCAATATCAGTCATACGATTTTCAGTGAGGGTCAGGTTCAAAAGTCATATGAATTAACCCGCGAGCTGCTGATGAAAGAGCCGGATATTAGCGGCATTGTCGCGCTGAATGAGCCTTCAACGGTCGGTGCCGGAAAGGCGATACTGAATTTGGGGCTTCAATCGAAGGTCAGCCTGATCGGCTTCGATAATTCCAACAGCGAGATCAGGCTGATCGACCGGAACGTAATCCAGGCAACGGTGATCCAGCGTCCTTTTAATATGGGATATTTGGCAGTCAAAACAGCCATCAGCGTTATTAAAGGGCAAAAGGTCGAGAAAATGGTAGATACCGGTTCCAAAGTCATTACCAAATACAACATGTATACCAATGAAAATCAGAAGCTGTTGTTTCCGTTTGAAGATGAGCTGCCTGAAAAATAAGCTCTATATCAAGCCTTCGCAAGCCAGATGGTCCATGGATCCTTCTCGACAATCGGGCTGGATCCTACTATTTTGTCTGATATATACGATATAAGCTCCTCCAGCTCGATATCCGAACATTCATGCAAAATCGAGCGTCCCGTTCGGCGGCGCAGATCCTCGAATAAAGCCTCAGAGTGATCGTAAACAGCCCTTAACTCTTCCAGCTTTAGTTCCTGAATATCATGAAATCCGCTGATCTGCAGCGCTTTTATTACTTCCTCCGAGGGATGTCTTCTGGAAATCTCAATTTCAGCAAGGCGAGGGTATTTTTCGGAAAAGAAACCGCGGATATGGGTTGATGAACCGGGCAGCAGGCAATCCTCTGGTGTTCGGTCCTGTATGATGAGCGTTCCACCAGGTTTTAAAATCCGGTGCGCTTCGGCAAAGCATGCGGGCAAATTGTTCAGGTGGTGAATCAGCGCTCTTTCCAGCACGGCATCGTATTGCCCGGAAGGAAGAGAGGTCTGGTATGCGTTTCCCTGAATCCAGGACACCGCGTCCGTACTCGTGAGATTATTTTTTGCTCCATTCAGCATTTCAGCTGAATAATCCACCCCTGTGACATGCCCAGCCCCAAGTGTCAGCAAAGCGCGTGTATAAATTCCTCCTCCACAGCCAATATCCACAGCTTGTTTACCTTTTAAATTCAAATGTTTTGATATGAGCTCCAGCCAGGATGCATCCGCAGTCCGTGTCGTGTAAGAGGTACGGTTGCTTGGATCATGAAAGTTCATTGGCATAATATAATCCCCTTTTCAGGTTTCATATAATGAAACATAGTTTTGTCAAATGAGATGTCTTATCCGTATTATAGATGATCCATAGAGAGATTAGCTATACTTTTGTGAAACGCTACCGGAGCTTTATGAACAAGTAATATAAATTTCCGGACGTTATAAATTCTTTAGAATTGCCCTCTAATATAAATCGCAGGAGGGGATTGAACATGAAAGTACTGGAAATTGAACAGATTACCAAAAAAGCCGGACGGCGGACGCTTGTTGGCGACATGTCCTTCGATATTATGCAGGGGGATGTATGCGGCTTTGTCGGCCCCAACGGAGCGGGAAAGACAACGCTGATCCGAATGATTACAGGCTTGATTAGACCCGAAGAAGGAAAAATAAGAATTGAAGGCTTTGATGTGCAGCGGGACCGGATGAAGGCGCTCGGGCAGGTAGGCGCGATTGTGGAATCTCCGATCTTTTTTCCATATATGTCCGGGAGAGAGAACCTGCTCAATCTGGTAAAACTGCATCCCAACATTTCAAAAGAAAAGCGTGCCCCGCGCGTGGATGAGGTATTGCGAATAGTTGGACTTGAAGGACGCGGCAAGGATAAGGTCAAAACCTACTCGCTTGGAATGAAGCAGCGCCTTGGTATTGCCCAGGCACTTCTCGGTGATCCCAAGCTCATCATTCTGGATGAACCAGCCAATGGACTAGATCCCATGGGGATTCGCGAGCTGCGGAATCTGATTCTGGAGTTGAATGAGAGGCATGGCATAACCTTTTTCGTATCCAGCCATTTACTTGATGAACTTCAGCGGATATGCAGCCGGTTTGTCATCATCAAAGAAGGCAGACTTGTATGGCAGGGGACGCAGGAGCAGTGGCAGCTAATGGCCGGCAGCCGCAGCCTGGAGGATCATTTTGTGGAGATGATGACCTCATGATAGCCTTGCTGCACAGTGAATGGGAACGCTTATGGAAGCGGAAGATTGCCTGGGTTTTTCTGATCGCAATACCTTTTATTATCCTTGCGACATCCAAATATTACATCGGACATAATTTGGTGATGCCACCAGGAGGCCCTGAGCATACAACCGCGGAGAATTTTCCGGTTATGGCTATGATCGAACAATTAATCGTCGTGTTTAATGTGCTGGTGCTGGTGCTTCTGACCTTGTCATTTACGGAAGAATACCGCTCGGGACAACTTCGTATGATCATGTTACGGTCATATAGCAGCACACAGCTGTTTTGGGCAAAATGGATTGCGTTCGCACTTTTGATGGCCCTGTTTTTCATCATTTATTTACTCTTCGCTGTTATGGCAGGATACACATTCTTCAAATCTTCACCCCAGCAGATTTTGTTTTACTACGATCATACCGTACCCAGTGGAGACATGATCCTGTACACACTCCGTTATTACGGCATGGCATACACCACTGTAATGGGTACAGCCTCGGTATTCATTGCCATTGGGGTCATATCGCGTTCTTCGACAGCGGCCATTGGCCTGGGCATGGGCTATTTACTCTGCTCATTGGCATTTCCATTGATATATGAGATGTCCAACCGCGTACTTGGACTGGGTCTGCCGGGTGTTCTTAAATATCTGTCTCTTACAGAGATACAATTCAGCGGTATCGCCGTTATGCTGTCAAACGCAAAAGCTCTGCAAGACTTGCATCTGGGCCTATGGATGATATGCATCCTTGTCGTCTATGCAGCAGTTTTTATGGCAGCCGCCCGTCTGATTTTCACCAAATCGGACCGCTGGATATAAGGAGGAAAATGAGATGCTTCAGCTTATGCAAAGCGACTGGCAGCGCATGTGGAAACGCAAAAAAACCTTTGTCAGCCTGCTGATCTTTGTATGTATTGTTTTGCTTGACTGCTTGTTTTTGGGAATGCAACGTCTGGGGGCATTTGATAATGTCTCGACTGTGCCGCTGACGGCACAAAATTTTTCATTGTTTTTGTTAAAAGAAGTATCTTTTTTTCTGGTGCTCATTATTGGCCCTATTCTGATGATCGACAGCTTCAACGGGGAATATCACAGCGGCCAGCTGAGGCTTGTTCTGATCCGGCCTATTTCGATCATGAGAATGTTTGCCGCAAAGTGGATTAATCTGGCTGTGATTATGGGAATATTTCTGGTTGTAACCTTTGGAATCGGGGAAGTATTTGGACATTTGCTTAAGCCCAGTGTGGACACGGTTGTATTTTTAAATCCTGACCGTTCATACGATCCTACCGGAGCATTCATGTACTGCCTGCAATCATACGGGCTCTTCATGCTGATTTTGCTTGCGCAATTAAGCGTGACGGGATTAATTTGCACTCTGCTGCCAAGCCCGATCATTTGTTATCTCGGCTGGGTAGGGGTGGCGGTGGGTTCGATGTATGTTTCAAATACGTTCAGCTTCTTGCTGTTTGGTATATCCACGATCTTTGAATGGATGGCCGGAAGTTATACGCATGCCTTTCTTTTACCGGTTTTTGTTTGTGTCACTCTTGGTTTTGCCTTTACAATGTTGTGGTGGAGCCGAAGAAACTGGGTGAGATAAACCTACAGCAGGAGAGTTGAATATGCAGGAAAAGATATTGATCGTTGACGATGAAGCCGATATCGTATCGCTTATGGAACAGGCTATGACAGCCGAGGGGTATCAGGTATGTACCGCTTCAGACGGGACAAAAGCAATAGATATGCTATCACAAGCGCCGGATATTATTATTCTTGATGTAATGATGCCGGGAATGAACGGCTTTGAGCTGTGCCAGATGATCCGGGATGAAGTGGATTGTCCGATCCTGTTCGTAAGCGCAAGGCAGACAGAAGCTGATCGCATCCAGGGCTTGTCCATTGGCGGGGATGATTATATCACGAAACCCTTCAGCCTGCGTGAGCTCAAAGCAAGGGTAGCGGCGCATCTGCGGGGAAACCGAAGAGTGCGGGAAAGCTCAAGTGAGCGTTCTCTGCTTCGCTATGGAATCCTGCGGATAGATCTCAAAGGCAGAGAGGTGCATGTAAATCAATCTGTTGTTCCGATGACAGCAAAGGAGTTCGATATTATTGAATTGCTGGCGCTGCATCCGGGACAAGTATTTTCCAAAGAACAAATTTACGACCGGATCTGGGGGCTTGAAGCCAGCGGCGACACCAGTACGGTGACGGAACATATCAAGAAAATCCGTGCGAAGCTGGCAAGCCAGGATCCCGGCAGCAGCTATATATCCACATTATGGGGAGTTGGCTACAAATGGGAAAGATCGGATTCATAGAACGTCTGCCCCTCAAAAGACAGCTGATTCTTACCTTCGTGTGGATTATGCTCCTCAGTGTCGTCTGCACGATCATTACGATAGGTATCGGCATGTGGTGGCTGTCGAAAAGCAGCTGGATACAGCCTGCCAATACATATGAAAGCCAGCTTCCCGAAATAGCTCAATATGTTCGCTCGCAGCATGCCTTGATCTTAAATCCGGACAATCGGGCTGAGCTGGAAAAGAGAGTACCGGCGGATGGTATTCAGTATCAAGTCGTTACTGTAGATGGAAAGCCGCTTTATGGAACGCTTCATGAACAGAAAATACCAACCCGGGAGGCCCTAATCAACGGATTGAACAAAACGGTTTCCGCGGGATCGTCCATAGGTTTTGGCGGGCGCTTTCTGAAGATCGTACCTGTTACATCGGTAGAAGGGGATTTGAAAGGGGCAATCCTGTTCCAATATAAGCTTGAAGTATCAGGCAAAAGCGGTTCAGGGTTTAACTGGGCCAATCTGGCAATGATTTTGATCTTTTTGATATCGCCTTTTTTGTACATCGCGATTTTCACTTATTTGTTTGCAGCCAAATTCGGCAGAAGGATTGCAAGACCGGTCCATGAGCTCATAGAGGCTTCGCAGCGGATTCGCAACCAGGATCTCGATTTTACGGTGAGCTACAAGGCGGATAATGAGCTGGGAATGCTGACAGAATCCTTTGAAAATATGCGTGGTGCTCTTAAAAGCTCTTTGCTGAGAGAGTGGAAGCTGGAGCAGGAACGAAGGGATATGATGGACGCCATTGCACATGATTTCCGGACGCCGATGACGATTATTCAGGGGAATGTGGAACTGCTGACGGACACACCGGACATGATACGCAGCCGGGCCGAAGTACATCTGAAAGTCATAGAGGATAACATTCAGCGGGTAAACCGGCTGATTCAGGATGTGCAGATTGCCACTGAGAAAGATATGGAGTATTTTCCACTCCGAGGTGAGGAGGTCATTCTGGAGGATTTTCTCCGTGATAAAGAGCGTGAGGTTAGTTATATCTGCCATTCCCACAGGGTGGAATATTCCTTTGAATATGAGGTTTTAACGGTGAATCCCATGAAGACGGTGTACATGGATGCGCAGCGGGTCAGCCAGGTTCTGGATAACTTGATCACCAACAGCATCCGCTATCTGCCTTCTGAGGCTGGTTGGCTTGGAGTAAGGGTTCAAAGGCAATCCGCAGCGCTGAGATTCGAAATTTGTGATAATGGGCTTGGTTTTAAGGATCAGGATATGCCCCATCTGTTTGAGAAGTTCTACAGAGGAGAGAAGGGGCAAACCGGTCTTGGACTTTACACGGCACAAATTATTGCTGAGAAACATGGAGGAAGCATCCGGGCACTGAATCGGAAGGAAGGCGGAGCCTGCATGGTCTTTACAATTCGAACAGATGCTTCCGGCTTGAGTGATGTGCATTTTTAAACCAAAACGTAACCCGCATGTAACCTTCATCGATTCCAATTCTACTAAAATATAGCTATAAATATATAACAGCGAAACGTTAGGAGAATGAACGATGAAAAAACGACTCAAGATTATGATTGCTGCTTGCTCCGCATTTGTGCTGCTATCGGGTTCCGCCTTGGCGGTAACGGCCGGTCCCCGAATTTTTATTAACAAAGCAGAGTTTGCGAATACGTTTTTGAAGGTGAAAATGGAAAATGGAACCGCGATGGTTTCTCTTCGCGCGATTGTGGAGCAGCTAAAAGGGGAAGTTACATATAAAGATAACAGCCTCTATGTTTCTTTACCCGAAGCCAGCCACTTATCCCATCAGGTAAGCGGCTTCCAAAATGCGCTGCAGGCGGAAACGCCTGAGGAAGCTGCGAATACCTGGATACGCGGGGTTCAGAAAAGAAGCGGTCCATTGCAGTATACCGTTATGACACCTGCAATGCAGCAGAGCACCAAGCAGGAATTCGAAGATAATTTCTGGGTTACAGGCGGTTCCAGCCCGCATATGGGTAAGGTTACGAAAATGGATACCAAACAATTATCGCTTGACAAAGTACAGATTTCATTCGATTACCCCCTTATTGCTTCAGGTGAGGCTATAGATTCGGGAAAAGCTTCATTGATCATTGAAAAGGGGAGCGGCAGTGCCGATGATTATTGGGCCATCTCGGAGATCTATCTAAAAGATCTTGGAGATACCGGACTCATGATCGGCGCCAAGGAATTGAAAGACGCGAAGTAAAGATGATTATCAGTGAAAGCCAGGATGCTTGTATCCTGGCTTTGTTATCATGCGAAAAAAAAGATTAATCAGATCATATAATACTTGATATTGGCTGCATCAGGTTCGATATCTTTGGCGTCGATAGGATCTGCGGAATAATCTCAGCGGTATTTCATACCATTTTTCATGAATGTTATTTTCCTTGTTCGATTGATGGATCAGCAGTGCTTCTTGTTCTCTTTTGATTTTCTCTGCATTTTTGCGATCGGCCTGATCGTACTCAAGCAGCTTTTCAAACGTATATAGCTCTAACATGGTTTCTCCCTCGCTTCTTCCTCTATTTGTTTCCAATTATGAGCTATTCAAAAAGGTCTAAAAAGTGTATACTTGCGAAAATGATTTTCCCCTTTTACGCGCAAAAGCTATGGAAGGAGGGTAGATACATGTTATTACATGAACAATATCTCATGCTGTACAACCGGTTTTCCGATGGAAGTGACAGCAGGAGACCGATTGAAGTCACCTTGGATGATCTGTCTTCAGCGCTGTTTTGTACCGTTCGGAATGCGAAGCTGATCTTGCGAAAGCTTGTTGAAGAGAAGCTGATTGAGTGGCTTCCAGGCAGGGGAAGAGGGAATTATTCGCAAATTACATTCAATGAAGCCAAAGAGGATCTCCTGGTTGATCTGTCCGTTGGGCTCGCCAAAAATGGTGAATATAAGCAAGCCTTTGAGCTGCTCAGCGGCTATGGACAGGATACCTTGGCGAAGGATAAGTTTCTCGACTGGCTGAACGGACATTTTGGATACAAAAAAGAGGAAGGAATGGAAGGACTGCCTGCAAGCGATACGTTGATCTTTCCGGTGCTTCATTCACCCCGAACGCTTGACCCCGCCGAAGCCAACTATGCGTTCGATACGCATCTGCAGCGGCAAATCTTCGATCGTCTATTATCATTCGATGAACAGCTCGGCCGGATTGTCCCTGGAATTGCCCACCACTGGAATTCTGACAAGGATGCAACCGAGTGGACCTTCTACCTGCGCAAAGGAGTCCGTTTCCATCATGGTCAGGAACTCACATCCAAAGATGTACTTTTCACTTTTGAACGCTTGCGTCTGGATACACAGAATCAGTGGCTTTTACGGGAAGTCCAGCAGATTGAAGCCCTGGGACCGCGTGTGGTGCGCATCCGGCTCCGAAAACCAAACCGGATATTCGACAGATTTATGTGCTCTGTAGCGGCATCGATCCTTCCTAACGGATTGGCGGGGCAAGATGAAAGTGTCTTTTGGAGCCTTCCTGTCGGTACCGGACCTTTCAGTGTCGTGTCCTATTCGAAGCATCGCATGGAGCTTGCCGCCCATACCCATTATCATCAGGGCCGTCCTTATTTGGATGGGGTTGAAATTGTCATTATGCCTGAAGATTGTGATCCGGAATCCATTGGTTATCCTGCGGTATTGCACACTTGGGGGCGATTCAGGCAAGAAGAACAGGACTCGAATGCAGATGGAAGAGGGACTTCTGAAAAATTACGGCAGGCCTGCACCATGCTGTCCTGGAATGTGAACCGGAAGGGTCCACAGCAGTCTGAGGCCTTCAGCAGGGCCGTCCGGATGATTATCCATCCTGGAGAAATGATTGCTGAACTGGGCGGAGCCCGCATACTTCCTGCATTTGGCTTTCGGCCTGATGAGAGTCATACACGGGTCATTAACCCGATCCGTCCCGAACGCGTCAGGGCAGCACTGAAGGAAGCGGCGTATGATGGAACAGTCATGCATCTATCGGTGTACGAAAAGTACAAGGAGGATGCGGAGTGGATACAATCACGTCTGGCGGATTGGGGAATTCGAACGGAAATACAAAATTATAAAACATGGGTAGAGGCTGATTTCACCTTAACAAGTATTGTCTTGGCCGAGGATGAGGTTTGTGAAATTGAGACCTATGAGAACCGGAGCAGCGTACTGAAGAAGTATTTGGATGAAGAGCGGCTGAGCTGGATCACAGCAAGGATCGATGACGCGTTAAGTGCTGATTCGGTTGAGACGAGGCGCATGATTTTACGGGAGATCGAGCAATATCTTCGTAGTGAGGCATCGGTGATATTTCTGCACCATCGTCAGCTCAATACGTTTTTGCATCCGTTTGTACGGGGAATCAGTCTGAATGCGCTGGGCTGGATCGATTTTAAAGATGTATGGCTTGAAAAGCATGATTAAATTGAATATTGGGGATAAGGCCGCCAGAGAAAGGCGGTTTTTTTGTGCTGAAATGATTGGATTTACGTCTATGGATATATATGGCGAACAGAGAGCGTATGTATGGATTATTTATCATTCATTTCGGAGGGGAATGGAACGATGATGATTTTCGTGCTTGGGGCAGACGGAGGAAGTGAAGAACAGACAACAATCTGTTCCATTGCTGAGCTACTTCCTTCCTTCAGGATAATCACGGTTTCTCCCGGACAGAGTCATATCATTAACGATACTACTCCATTCACCTTGGGTCAGGTTTGCATGACCATTAGATCAGGAAGCCGATTGTATCCAGGTATTGAACAACGTTTAGAGGAGTCAATTTTTCAACTGGAACAGGTACCTTATCCATGGATACATTTGGTTCCTGCTCAGGAGGTAATGTCATTCCAATCTCGGTTTCGGCCTGGTGAAGCAGGGCCCGTTCTGTGGAATCTCCGAATAATGGAGGAATTAGGAATTAAATTTCCTGAATCTGCAGCGTTACCTTCCGACAGCTTACTGGAGTGGTTACTCATGCATCAAATGAGCAGGTCCCTTCCCGGAATATCTCTGGAGACGTCAAATTGGGCTCCCTCCACATATAAATTCCTGAATTGGCAGCGCAGAGAGAAGGAGTGGGGGAAGCTAGCCCCGATTGCCTGCCCTGCAGCGGGTTCTATAGAAGTTCCGGCGGAAGGAATTGATCCTGCGGTTACGATCGTCCTCGCTGTGTTTAATGAACCGGAATATTTGCAGTGGGCCGTCCAAAGTGTAAGAATCCAAACCTCAGCATCCTGGGAGTTGATTATGATTGATGATGGTTCAACGGATGACACACCCTATGTAATGGAGAAGCTCGCGTCCGAAGACCCTGCCCGGATTCATATCTTAAAGCATGCCTGCAATCAGGGGAAGGCAGCGGCATTAAATGCAGCTCTTCAGCTTGCTCATGCTCCTTGGTTGCTGGAACTGGATGCAGATGACTGGATGGAACCAAACTGTATAGAGGAAATATCAAAAATAATATCATTTCTCGGGTCTGATACTTTGCTTCTATATGGGAACCATGCTGAATGGAAGCAGGAGAGCGTTGGAAAGCTTTCGTTCCGTGGGGTATACAGATATCCGGCATCTCTGGATACCAAATCATTGTTGATAACAGGAGCACCGCTCGCTCCGAGAATATTTCGGACAGAAGCACTGCGGAAACTGGGCGGATGGAAAACCGATGATCCTGCCGGTGGGCGATTGTATGAGGATATGCTGATGATCGTGAGGATGCTTCAGCAGGGGAGCTCTTTTTATCTAAACAGGTGTTTATATAACCGCCGCATTCGAGTCAACAGCATTACGAGGACGCATCAAGAGCAATATTTGAAATGGAGTGTATGGATGATGGAGACGTATCAAATTTGACCATGAGCATACAAATTTGAAACGACTTAAATGACATGATGTAAAATACTTCACAAAATAGACGAATAGGTGTATACTTTCCTTGTAATCGATTACAACAATCATGATATAAATCATAGAGAGGAAGAATGAGATGGGACGTTTAACAGGGAAAGTGGCTATTATTACCGGTGCAGCTAATGGAATGGGGGCCGCTGAAGCCAAATTGTTCGCAAGTGAAGGGGCAAAGGTGGTAGCTACCGATATTAATGAAGATGCTTTGAACGAGGTCATTCAGGAGATTACAAACAGCGGTGGCGAAGCCATCGGCGTTAAACATAACGTAGCTTCGGAAGCCGAATGGAAGCAGATAGTTGAAAATACGGTCAAGCAATTCGGCAAAGTTGATATTCTCGTCAATAATGCAGGCGTATCCACTACGATGACCATTGCCAATCTGGAAATGGAGCAGTGGAACAAGGTGCTTGATATCAATTTGAACGGCTGCATGCTGGGGATGAAATACGCTATTCCGGAAATGCAAAAGAACGGATCCGGTTCAGTCATTAATATTTCCTCAATCGGCGGCATTGTTGGTATGGCGGGCTCCAGTGCTTATACGGCTGCCAAAGGGGCACTTCGTGCAATAACAAAAGGTGCAGCAGTGGAATTCGCGAAGGAAAGCGTACGTGTGAACTCGGTACATCCTGGAATTATCGAAACACCAATGACGGCACCTAGCTTTCAGGATGCAACGCCATATTACAAGACATTCACGCAGCTCCCTTATTTCGGTAAACCGGAAGATGTCGCTTATGGCGTATTGTTCTTGGCTTCCGATGAATCCCGCTTTATGACCGGTGCAGAGCTGGTAATTGATGGCGGCTGGACAGCCCTGTAATATTTTAAAATGAAGTAACAACAGCTCGCCACATGATGAAATCATAAATCATAAAAGCAGCCCTGAACGGTAAGATCCGTCAGGGCTGTTTTTTTATGGCTTCGGCTTTTCATATGGCCTTACGCGGTAAGGTCCCATGATGGAGAGATTCATCAGCATCTCGGCCATATCTTTTTCCGGGTAAGGCATCTGATTCTCCACCCACCAGATGATTAACTCCAGGTATGCCGACTCCACGTACTTGATCACTACATCCCGGCGTGCAGACAGATTGGAGTCATCCGGTTCGGTCATATTAATTCCCTCGGAGATGAAGTTATGCAGCACATCCAGGAGACCTGAGGTGAAGGCCGGTATCCGGTTGTTGACAAGCAGGGCCTGATACTGGCAGAAGTTCTCGCTGACATGCTCAAACATCCGGATGAAGATAGGATGTGCCTTACCACTGTGGAAATCAAAATGTAGCGTATCATCATTTTTGTTCTTGATCGACTCACGCAGCTCATTCAGCAGATCGGTGATACACTGATGGATCAAATCCTGTTTATCATTATAATGCAGATAGAAAGTTGCGCGTTTGACAGTAGCTCTGTCTGCTATATCCTGCACGGTAACCTGTTCATAGCCGCGTTCCTCCAAGAGGTCAAACAATGCATTCTTGAGCAGCCGCTGCGTCCGTACGACCCGTGGATCTATTCGTTGTTGATGGGAAGTCATTCTTCAATTCCTCCAAACATCCTGCTGTATAGCATGAACACATCAGTTAGCCCTGATATTGGCTCATCTACATCATACATGTTTAACCATCATATACCGGATTAGAGGACGGTTCAATGTGACAAAGGCTGAAGATATGGCAGACAGGGAAGCGACGCCCTAAAATTTAAAGATTTGAATGGTTTTCTGAAGCTGGAATACAGCTTGTCTCATGGCTTCGGTTTCATCCACGACGGCTTCGATGGATTTCATCTGCTCATTCATGGAAGCAGAGACCTGTTCGGTTCCGGCGGAGGATTCCTCGGTAATAGCCGAAATATTCTGGATGGCGCCAGAAATCTTCTGAGCGCTTTCGAGCATCAGATCACTTTCGTTTGAGAAAGCATTAATCTGCTCGGTTATGTATTGTACGCTTTCCACGATATGCGAAAAGATTTGCTCCGCTTCGCGAATCATATCATTTTGCAGGCGTACGACTTCCTCGTTAACCTGGATATTCTCAATGGCCTGGTGGATGCCGAGCTCAATGCTCTTCACCAACCCAAATACTTCCTGGGTAGACGCCGTGGATTCTTCAGCGAGTTTGCGGACCTCTTGAGCTACCACGGCAAACCCTCTGCCATGCTCACCGGCTCTTGCGGCCTCGATGGATGCATTAAGCGAGAGCAAGTTGGTTTGCTCAGCCAATTCCGAAATGGTTTTGGTGATTTTGTTGATGCCGTAAGCGTTTTTGGAAAGGGCATCGATGGTTTTGGCAACATTCTCTGTGGCTTCCACGTTTTTACGCATGCCTTCGGCCTGTTTATCAACGGACTGGCGGCCTTTTTCTACAAAGCTCAGCGTCAATTCCGATTGCTTTTTCATTTCTTTGGTGGAGTGGGCATAGTTGCCTACCTTTAATTCAATGTCCTGGATCGATTCGGTCATGCCAGCGACGTCTTCTGAAATTTCATTTGCACCGATGGCCAGCTCATTGGATGCGGATGCGACGGATGCCATGACTGTTTTCAGTTCCTGGTTCTTGTCTGCAATGCCGCGGCTTGCTTCAATGACTTTGCGTGTAATACCGGATGCGTCGGTTAAAATTTTCTTCAGCTTGTCTACCATGCTGTTAAACGAGCGGCTGACATCCCCCATGGAACCGGATTCATCCACACGATTGGTAAAGTCGCCTTTGGCAATTCCTGCGGTTACGTTTGCGATGCTTTCAAATGAGGATGTAAGCGTTCTCTCAACAAACCGAGCAAGAGGGTAAGTCAGGGCAGCCAGCACGACCACAAAAACCACACCGATGATGATCTCGCCAATCAGAATGAAAATAATGAGGGCTGGTAGTGCGAACAAGGCGGCAACCAGATAACACCCGGCAATGACCCTTTGGGACATTGGAAGATTTTTCAACCACGACATAGGAAAATAGGCCTCCTTAATATGTACTATTTCTACCATATTATAGCACTGACCCGGAGAAATGGTCTATAAACGTTTACAAAATAAGCTAAAATAGATGAATCTTTTGACATGATTCGATATTCCCTCATTATAAATATGAAAAAAGCTGCCGCATCGTGCGACAGCCCAATGACATATACCTGTCATGCAAACAAATAACGTCGCCGCCCGATCTGTGAAGCAATGCCGCCTTCCTGCATAAATGATTGTTGAAATGCATCCGGATTCACCTCTGCATTACCTGCTTCAAACTGGGATAAATAGAGAAAATCAGGATAGATCACCTGATCGGTCAAGTATGCCGAGGTACTGCTTCCCGGAATTCGATGTCTGTTCAGCTTGGAGATAATGGACTGAGAAGACACGATGCCGATTCCGTGGCCGTAATATAAATCTTCTTCAAGCTTGATGGTATTTTCGCCCTGCCATTCAATTTGAGCGGGGTTCACATCCGGATTTTTGAAATAGAGAACATCACCCGGAAACGACTGCGGTGCCCCATGTTTTTCAATCAGGCGTAAATCACTGTCATAATGCCAGTCATACAGAAGCAAATCGGCGAACATCCGGTTAAAGTCCTTCTCCTGAATGGAATCCAGCACTCCCTTATACAGGACAATGACAATCGCAGTTGCGCATTCAAAGCCGTACAGTGATCCATTGACAAAGATATCACGAATTCCTTCCGCCGGAGTTACGTTTTCCCTCAGTTCAAATCCGCCTTTGTTGTTCAGGTTCCAATACTGTTCATTACAATGGGAATGCTCAAAGGTTTCGAACTGTACGCCACTCCGCTTAAGTGCTTTGGCCGCCTCCACAATAGCCGTCCTGAGCCTCAGTTCAAACTTCAGATGTGCCAATGAGACATAACGGTAGGTAGTAGGACTGTTTTTCTTGGAAAAATAAATTTTTTGCCATAGGGCAGGCCAGGTTCCTACCTCAAGCACAGCCTCCTGATCACCGATCAATATCACTTCGGTTTCACGCTCCTTTCACAGCCTAAGTAGAGCATATGACTCACATAGCCTAAGAAATGTCAGATGAACGCATTTTTTGGATGTCCATTCGGGTGGAGGCAGCAATTAAGGTTGCCATGTGGAGGGTTCTCATATAATATTTTGTGAGGCACTACCGATTATTAGGAACAGACTGGAGTAAACATTAATGAAGAAATTCAAAAAGTTTTATGTCGAGCTGACCAGCCGCTGCAATCTGGCCTGCACCTTTTGCCCGCCAACACACAGGGCTACCAACTATATTACGATAGAACAATTTACCCATACCCTTGATGAGATCAAGCCGTATACAGACTATATTTATTTTCATGTAAAAGGTGAGCCGCTGCTCCATCCCCATATTGACCAGCTGCTGGACATAGCGCATGAGAAAGGTTTTAAAGTGAATATTACGTCCAACGGAACTCTGCTTCATAAAGCAGGACCGAAGCTCATGAATAAGCCCGCACTCCGGCAGATGAACTTCTCCCTGCACAGCTTTGACGGGCATGAAGGCTCTAAGGATAAGGATTTATACATCGCCAAGGTGCTGAACTTCGTTAAGGAAGCAGTGGCGCAATCGAACCTGATCGTATCGCTCCGTCTATGGAATTTGGATATGAATAATGCAACGAATCTAGAGCGCAGCCGCAACCGTGAAATGCTGGAGTACGTCGAGAAAGAATTTGACCTGGATTATAGGATCGATGAGATGGTCGAGCCCGGCAAAGGAATCAAGATCGCGGACCGGATCTTCATTAATATGGATCATGAATTTGAATGGCCTGATTTGAATGCGGAAGAGGATTTTGGACCAGGGTTCTGCCATGGACTCCGCAACCAGGCCGGCGTGCTGGTGGATGGCACCGTCATCCCTTGCTGTCTGGATGGGGAAGGGGTCATCAATTTGGGTAATATTCATAAGAATTCTTTTACGGATATTATTGAAGGCGAGCGTGCAGCGAATATCGTTGACGGTTTTTCACGACGGGAAGTGGTGGAAGAGCTATGCCGGAAATGCGGATACCGGAAACGGTTTAATCATAAAGCCAACGGGTTTGCCGCCGAGCCGGAAGCCGTGACACAATAACAATCGAGGAAGGTGCTGCGTGATGAATCATTCGTTTATTCTGCAGGCGGAATGGGACGGAGGACGGAACAGTGAGGGTAGAATTGAAGCCGGTCAGCTGAAAACTGCCATATCCATCCCCAAGGAGATGGGCGGACCGGGAGTCGGCACGAATCCGGATGAAATGCTCCTGGGTGCTGCAGCGACCTGTTATCTGATTACCCTCGCGGCGATGATGGAGCGGGGCAGTCTGCCTGTCGAGAAGCTGTCGCTGGAGTCGGAAGGCATCGTGGATGTCACCAACAATATTTTTACGTATGTCAGCATTACCCATAAACCTTATATCCGGCTGAAGCCGGAAGCTTCGGAAAAGGATATGGAGCATGCACGTAAGCTGCCGGAAAAGGCAGAAGGCTCCTGCATGATCTCCCGCGCGATTGCCGGGAACGTGGCATTATCTACCTTGCCGCGCATCGAAAAGTCTGGCGAAGGCGAAGCCTGATTCCATATTTGATGAGTGAGACCGTACAGCCTTGTGCTGTGCGGTTTTTTATCATTCTGCCATACCGAACCACGACTGCCAGCAAATAGCTCTGTGGTGGCTCTTTCTTCCGTCCAGTCTTTATGCAAAGATAGTATACGGAGGGATTGCGATATGTTCACCGATTTTAAAATCATTGAGGGCCGGCCGTTAACGGTGCAGGTTAAAGAATATTTGAAGCAGTGGATTACCAAAGGCAAGGGAAGAGTGGATCAGAAGCTTCCATCAACGCGGGAGCTTAGTACTACACTGGGTATCAGCCGGAATACGCTGGTGACGGTATATTCAGAGCTTGAAGAGGAAGGATTTATTTACACCGTCCATTCCAAAGGGAGCTTTGTCTCCCGTGTTGGCATTGCCTCCGTCCCTTCCTGGTCGATGGATTGGCAGCAACGTCTGAATACCACGGCGCAGCAAGCAAACGAATATGACCTGATGAAGCGTGATTTGCGCGGTGAAAAAGGAATGATCAACTTTGCCAGCATTGCGCCGGATGAGAAGCTGTTCGATCTGTCCAACGTGAAGCGCGCGTTTCTGGACCGGATGTCACTGGAAGGGGAAATACTGCTGAACTACGGCTATGCCAAAGGTTACAAGCCCCTGATTCAATATTTGACGGGATATATGGAAGCCAAGGGCGTGGATATGGAAGGCAAGGATATTCTAATTACGAACGGATTTACTGAAGCATACGATATCATCCTGTCGTCACTTGAGGTGCCGCAAAGACATATCCTCTGCGAGAATCCTACACATCATACGGCGATTAAAATTTCAAAATTACACGGCTACGACATTACCGGGATCGCAATGGATCAGGACGGTGTAAGGCTGGAGGAATTTGAGCAGGCGCTGCGAGAGCAGGAGTTTGGGCTTGCATATCTTACTCCTTCGTATCACAATCCGACCGGTATTGTCATGTCGGCTGAGAAAAGGGTCGAAGTTCTGCGTCTCCTTGCCGAACACCGGATTCCGTTGATTGAAGACGGCTTTAATGAGGAACTGCGGTACTCTGGCTCACATATGGCTCCACTGGCTGCGTTTGGCGGAGAGGGCAACAGCATCATTTATTTGGGCAGCTTTTCCAAGATCCTCTTTCCTGGTATCCGTATCGGCTGGATTGCGGCGGACCGGGAACTGATCGATGCACTGGTCAGCGTGAAACGTGCCCGTAATATTCACACATCTACGCTGGATCAAGCGGTGCTGTACCAATATTTTCATAACGGAAATTTCGAGAAATATCTAAAAAGGGCAAAATCGGAATACAAACGCAAGCATGAGCTGGCCGTTCAGTACTGTACCGAGTACATTCCCTGCAAGCGACTGACCGGATCCGGCGGGCTGCATCTGTTTATGGAGCTGGAAGATGATTGCAATGCAAGGGAGATACTCAGCGAATGCTATGAGCAGGGAGTTGTTTATACGGCCGGGGATGTGTTTTTTACCGATGACGGAGGTTCTAATACCCTTCGGCTTGGCTTTTCACGAGTGAGTGATGATGAGCTTCTGAGGGGCATTCAAATTATCGGCAGAGCGGTCAAAAAGAGAATGGAGGCATAACAATGAAGGTTGGCGTAATCATGGGCGGCGTCTCATCGGAACGGGAAGTATCGCTGACGACAGGCAAGGAAATGATGGCGCATCTGGATCGAGCCAAATATGAAGTGATTCCGATTGATATTAAGCGGAAACAGGATCTCTTGGAACAGGCACAAGGAATCGATATCGCGCTGCTCGCGCTTCACGGCAGTTTTGGCGAGGACGGAACAATTCAGGGGACACTCGAGACCATGGGAATTCCGTATACAGGATGTTCACTTCTTTCAAGCGGTTTATGCATGGATAAGGATCTGAGCAAAAGATTGCTGCGTTACGAGGGCCTCCATACACCGGATTGGGCGGTACTGCGCAGCATGGATGATATTCTCGATGGGCGATTAACTTCCTTCGGATATCCATTGGTAGTCAAACCGAATGCAGGCGGATCAAGTATTGGAGTCACACTCGTCAGAAATGAAGAGAGCTTGCTTGAAGCAGTGAATACAGCTTTTTCCTTTGGCGAGGAGGTTATGGTCGAAGAGTATATTCGCGGTGAGGAGATCACCTGCAGTATTCTGAACGGTGAGCATCTGCCGATTGTATCGATTAAGCCTGGCGCGGAATTTTTTGATTATACGTCGAAATATGAACCGGGGCAAAGCGAAGAACAGATTGTTACTTTTGAAAGGGAGACCGCAGAGCGCATTCAGCAAGCAGCTGAAAAAAGCTACTTCGCCATGAAATGCTCTGTTTATGCCCGGATCGATATCATGCTGAAGGACGGAATGCCTTATATCCTCGAAGTGAATACACTGCCCGGAATGACCCAGACCAGTCTGCTTCCGCGGAGCGCGCAGGCGGCGGGCATAACCTTTGCAGGACTACTCGATGCAATTATTGAGGGATCGCTTGCTGTAAGGAATACAAGAGTATAACCATGCCCCGTACCCCATATCCCCCATACTGCTCCTCCTCTGGATCACCAGATCAACTCCTTTTGAACTCTGCAAATAAAACAACCCCAATCACTATCATTAGCCTGCTGAAAAGACCAGTAAAAAAAGAGGACCTCTTCAAGGAAGAAGTCCTCTTTTTGACCATCGAATATTAGTGCGGATTCAGTTATTTATTATAGCCTAACTCTTGGGCAATCAGGTCTGCTAACGCTTTACCGCCTTGCGGTTTCAAATGGACACCGTCCGGCTCAAAATAAGACTTGCCGCTGCTTGCGGCGTGCCAGTCGAGCATTACTGCATTGGGATAAGCGGAAGCCGCTTTCTTGATTGAGGTATTGACGACACTTTCCCAGCTCCGAGGCACCCTGGAATTAACCAGCACGACTTTGCGTACATCTTGAAGGGAATCCAGAAGTGACATCAGCTGTTTGCTGCTGAAAGGCCCGTTTGTTCCGAGTTCAATGACGACCTGGTCGCCAAGCTTTCCTTCTGAACGTAAGCGGGAGATCAATTCAGGCGCTTCCGTCATTTGTCTGCCGATTTTTCCATCGATGACAGCTTCAGGAATCCGTTTGTGCAGAAAAGGCTGTGCATCCAGCATGACAGAGTCACCAATAGCGGTGACTGGTACAGAGCTCTTGCCAGATTTGGCAGCATCGGTTGTATCGGTTTTCTTGCCCGAAGAATCCTGAGATGATTCCGGTTTATCGGGCTTATTTGGCGTTTCGGATTTTACTGATGGAGGTGATTTGTCAGATCCATCTGATTTAGCCGTTTGCTGTGTTGTTTTTTGGGTGTCGGCTGATGGTCTAGCATTTGATTCAGGTCTAGACGGCTTACCGTCAGACTGGGACTGGGAATCTTCTTGTTTCGGCAACTCCTTGATCTGTGGAGGCTTGACAGTCGCTGCTGCGTTATTTGAATTTCCCTCTTTCACAGAGGGGGTTTCGGGAGCGAAGACCGATGTGGATTCCTGCTGCAGCATCGAAGCGTTCACCGGAGTCTGCATCGCAAAGCCGGCACATGATACCACAACAAGAACCAGTACCGAACCGAATGTAAGCCAACCCTTGAGCGGGACCCGAGATAGCTTTACATTTCCCTTGCGAAGTTTCCCCCATAGTCTCCCTATTAATCCGCCGCGGATCAGTTCCTCGATGTATTTGTAGGAAAGGGAAGCTAGGACAACACTGGCCGCTGATTGCAGAAGAGCCCGCCATACAGAAGGATCTGAACTGGATCCGGTCGTAAGTACAATTACAGGGTAATGCCATATGTATATGCTGTAAGAGCGGACGCCCAGCCATCTCAGGGGCTTCATCCCCAGCAGTTTTCCTACCAGGCAGGCAGGATGGGCCGCTGATGCAATGATCAGAGTGGTCATGATCGACAAAAGCAGAAATCCGCCAGGATACAGGAAAGATTCATATTCATTCGTATTCCATACCATGATGAACACAGATGCCAGACCCAGGATCCCGATGCCATTAAGACAAAGCCGCGCTTTGAAGGTTGTTTGGGCAGGCAGCTTCCGACTGGGCCAGATGATGCTGAGAGCAGCACCGATCAACAGCGAAAAGGCCCGTGTATCCGTTCCGTAATAAACCCGGCTTGGATCACTGTCCGGATTATACAGCATCAGCATCGATAATGCGGATAGAGCTGCGGCTGTGAGAATTAGCAGAAAAACCGGGCCGCGTCGCCTCATCATTTTCATTCCAAGCAGCAGCAGGATCGGCCAGATCAGATAAAATTGCTCCTCCACTGCCAGTGACCACATATGGCCCAGTGGAGAGATGGGACCGAACTTTTCGAAATATGAAACCTGATGAAAAATAAGATACCAGTTGTTGACATAGAAAAGCGAAGACATAACATCTCCTCGCAGTACAGACATCAATGATGGGTTAAAAAGAGTGACCCAAGCCATGACAGCTGCCATCATGACCAGCATGGCTGGAAGCAGTCTTCTGCAGCGGCGAATCCAAAACGCCTTGAGGTCGATGGATTGGTTGCGGCTCCATTCCGCGGTTAACAAATCTGTAATCAGGTAACCGGATAATACAAAAAAGATACTGACTCCAAGCAGCCCTCCCGGAGCCCAATTGACGTTCAAATGATACAAGACGACAAAAAACACGGCCAAGGTCCGCAGACCATCAAGTCCCGGCATATATCGCTTAGGGCTATAAAGTTGATTAGACATATAGACAAACCCTGCTTTCGAAACAGGCTGTGCCCGGTGAGGAACCAATGATGTATGTAGATATCCTCTTTTCAATTATGTTCATTTCCTTGATGCCTCCGTACAAGATGATGTTGTCAATGAAGTGGTTCACAGGTACTAACATTATCACATGGATATCTGGTTAAAGTTACAAAATGATTGCTTTCAATTCACATTTTGTTCATTATGAAGTGAATACCAATAAATTCTATTTATGAGGGAGAACCGTTGATGGAAATTAAAAAGTTTAGCGATTTTTCTGCTGCAGAGCTTACCGAATTGTGGAATGAGGGATTTAAAGGATATGCGTCGGATATGAGGATGAGCGTGGACACATTTGTGAGAAGGATTCCTGAGAATCATTTATCCATGGAATCCTCGATAGCCCTTTGTGATAACGGCAAACCGATCGGATTTGTAATGAACGGCTTCCGTACGGTGGATGGGCGGCTGACTGCCTGGAACGGTGGCACGGGCATTATACCTGAATATAGGGGTAAAGGTCATGGTAAACAGCTCATTGGTGCAGCTCTGGACGTATACAGGGAAAAAGGCGCCGAGGTTGCCCTGCTCGAAGCGTTAAGCGAGAATGAGCCTGCGATCAAGCTGTATTCCAAAATGGGCTACGAGCATATCGATAACCTGAGATATTATGAGCAAAAAGATGGCTTTAATTCTGAAGTATTCGCTACAGATGCTGTCCGTACATATCAATTCCGTTTTGGCTTACCTCAAGATCTACAGCGTCTGAACCTTCATGTTGGTCATATGCCATGGCAGACACAGTGGGAGAATATTGTAAACGGTGAATCGGTCATTGCGGTGGATGATCACGGTCAGGTTGCCGGTTATGCTCTTTATAAAAGGGTTTTTGATGCGCAAGGAGAACATATTTCGACCTCGCTATACCAATGCCGGACGGTAAATACTGCAGAAGAAGAGGTTCCTGAGGTGTTGAAAGCACTGTTGACTCAAGTGTATGCGCCTCTGGATAAAAAAGTCTTGCGACGTACAGTAAATCTTCCGTTATCAGAGCAGCAGCTTGTACGTATTTTGGAAGAGAGCGGCTTTAAGCCGATCGTGAATCAGGTTCATATGAAATACTTGTTGAATGATTAACACAAAAATATGGTAAAAAAGATAATAATAGTATAAACTATTTTTGAATTATAAAAGGCATTGCTTCCGGTGAATGTAATTCCAAAACGCTAGATTAGAATGTTGCAAAATTTGCATGAACATAAGCCATGGATGTATTATTGTCCATGGCTTTCTTATTCCCGTACGATAAAAGAAGAATAAATCAATGAAAGAAGGTGTCCAAGCTGGAACTGTATTTTAAAGATAACTTCTTCAATGCCGGCTATACGGAGATTATGAATGCAAAGCAGGAGCATGCCGGAAGTCTTGATTTGAAAAGTGCATTTGGCTCTTCGCTGAATGTGAACAATGCAGAAGGGACTTTGATGTGCAGCGGTAGCTTTCGTATTTTATCCAATAAATGGGATATTAAGGCGGCTGATGGCAGTCTGCTGGGGGTATTGAGACATCGACTCAGCTTTTTCTCCAAGAAATTTGAATACGAAACCGAAGACAGAGGAATCTATGAAATCTTTTCCCCTGCATTTTCCAAGGAGTACAGCATCACGGATGAATATGGAACCGCGGTAGCCCAGTTTGATAAAATCAACGGATGGTTTGAATCCGGCGCATTTTGCTTGCGGAATGAGTCTGAAAATCTGAATAGCTATGAATTAGTAGCTGTTGTGATGGGCGTGCATGGAACGAATAAAAGAGAATCGAATTCCCATCATGCCAGCATGCCGTAACATCATTTTTTAGGTGAAGAGGAGTCTTCACTTGAAAAGGAATGGACTTCAGACGCTTGTTTTGCAGTCCTCCTCCTGTTATGATATGTGCGTGTTGAAATCGGTTACAATTGAATTACACCATATTAGGGGGAAGTTTCATGGCAAACACAAGTATCATTTTGCGTGTCGAACTTAATCATGAGAAGGCCACCTTCGGGGATGTGGCTGCCGCAATCAGTAAAGCTGGGGGCGATATCACATCCATCGACGTCATCAGACCGGGTAAAGATTATTCCGTGAGAGATATCACTGTAGAAGTGGCGGACACCGAAGAGAACAAGGTGGTTGAATCACTTAAACAGTATGAAGGCATTAAGCTGATTAACGTCTCTGACCGGACATTCCTCGTCCATCTGGGCGGTAAAATCAAAATTCAACCAACATTGCCGATTAAAAACCGGGATGACTTGTCCCGCGTATATACACCTGGAGTTGCTAAGGTCTGCACGGCCATTCACGAAAATCCGGAGAAAGCCTATTCGCTGACAATCAAGCGAAATACAGTCGCTGTTGTCAGCGATGGTACGGCGGTACTCGGACTAGGAGACATTGGTCCGTATGCGGCTGCACCTGTGATGGAAGGCAAAGCGATGCTGTTCAAGCAGCTTGCTGATGTAGATGCTTTTCCAATATGCCTGGATACGCATGATACGGAGGAATTGATCCGAACGATCAAGGCGATGAGTCCGATATTCGGTGGTATCAATCTGGAGGATATCAGCTCGCCCCGCTGCTTTGAAATCGAGAGAAGGTTGACAGAGGAGCTGGAGATACCTGTATTTCATGATGATCAGCATGGCACAGCGGTTGTCGTTATCGCTGGACTGCTGAATGCGTTAAAGGTTGTGAACAAACGCATTGAGAACATTCGTGTCGTCGTGAACGGGATCGGTGCAGCAGGTGTATCCATCTGTAAGATGCTGCTGAGTGCAGGTGTGACCAAGCTTGTCCCTGTAGATCGCGAAGGCGCGATTATCAGAGGCGGAGAGTATTCGCATCCGATGTGGCAGTGGCTGGCAGAACAGCCGCAAGTTGAATCGACGGAAGGATCACTGAAAGAAGTGATCAAAGGTGCGGATGTATTCATCGGCGTATCCCGGGGGAACTTGCTGAACGGAGAGGACATCAGGGGTATGGGGCCCGATCCGATTGTATTCGCCATGGCTAATCCGCTACCGGAAGTATCACCGGAAGAGGCGATTCCTCACGCAAGAGTTTACGCGACAGGACGCAGCGACTACCCGAACCAGATTAACAACGTTCTTGTATTCCCGGGATTGTTCCGGGGTGCACTGGACTGCAGAGCGCGCTGCATCAACGAACCGATGAAACTGGCTGCCGCACGCGCTATCGCGTCGGTGGTTACTGGCGGTGAGTTGAATGAGCTCTACATTATTCCAAGCATATTCAATGAACAGGTTGTCATAGAAGTGCGAAAAGCCGTGGTACAGGCCGCCATTCTGACAGGCGTTGCCAGAAGAATTCCAAAGGATTTCCGTTAGGATAAAAGTTCTCTGTTGAACAAAGAAAAGAGGCTGTCTCATAAGTGGAATTTCCACGACAGAGACAGCCCTTCTTCATTTTAGAGAACGCAAAAACTCAGTAAGGCAGCGATTCTTCCTTCTTTTGATTTTAAAAGGATTGTAAATACGATTTCCGCTAAATTAGGGAAGCATGAGCGCTTTGGGATCGATGTGAGGGACGAGTCCTTCATCAGCTGCACGGCTGAGCAAAGATGTAATAGCGGCATATCCGTCATCCCCAAGATTCGCGGTGAAACTGTTGACGTACAAATCAATGTGAGCGTCTGCCACCTTGGGATCCATTTCCTGTGCATGGCTAAGGACATACTCGCGAGATTCTTCAGGATGTGTCCAAGCATATTCTACAGATGCGCGTGCCCAGCCCGAGATCGCTTTCAAATCAAGTGTCCTTTTTGCAACGATAGCTCCAAGTGGAATAGGAAGGCCGGTGTCTTGTTCCCACCAGCTGCCGAGATCGGTCATCAGCTGCAGCCCGTAATCGGGATATGTAAATCTGGCTTCGTGAATGACAAGTCCGGCATCGATCTGCCCGTCTCGAACGGCAGGCATGATCTGATCGAACGGCATGACCACGATCTCACCTACGCCTCCCGGAACATTTTGAGCCGCCCACAACCGGAACAGAAGGTATGCCGTTGAACGTTCACTAGGAACGGCAACACGGCGTCCGGATAATGCGGAAGGATCTTGTGGAGCATGATCTCCCCCTGCTGCAAGCACAAGCGGGCCGCAGCCTCTGCCAAGAGCTCCACCGCAGGGCAGCAATCCGTAGCGGTCCAGTACCCAAGGCAGAGCCGCATAGGAAATTTTAAGGACATCGAAGTCGCTGTCAGCTTGAGCTGCCAGATGGTTGGTAATATCAATATCGGCATAGGTAACGTCCAGCTCCGGAGCATCGGGAATTAATCCATGCGTCCACGCATGGAATACAAAGGTGTCATTGGGACATGGAGAAAATGCGATTTTCATTCTGTGATTACCCTCCTTAAGATAGCGCCTGCGGCTTCAAGTGCAGCAAAGGCTTCTTTCATACGCCAGGCCGCGCGGTCTCTCGGCCCCACGGCGTTGGAAATGGTGCGGATCTCGAGTACAGGCAGATTCCACAGCTTGGCTGCAGTCGCAACACCGAAGCCTTCCATGCCTTCGGCTGCCGCATCAGGGATCCTTGTAGTTAAGGCCGCTGTTCTTTCCGCAGAGCCGGTTCCTGTCGTAACGGTCAGGATGGAGCCCCGGTTTACGGTGATCCCGGTGGACGACATCGCATCTATGAATGCTTGTACCAGGGCAGTTTCGGGCATGATAACAGAGCTGCCAAATCCGAGCTCGTCCACGCTAAGGAATCCGTCCGGGGTTTCTGCGCCCAAATCAGCCGCAATAATCCGGTCTGCAATAACGGTAGAACCTACATCCGCTTTCCCGGGGAAACCGCCGCCGATGCCTGCACTGATGACGAGTCCATAGTCGGATGCAGAGAGCTCCGCCGCAGTCCGTGCCGCCGCTGATGCGGGGCCGAATCCAGCAAGCTTTACATCAAAAATTTCCGAATCGCCGATCCCGCGAAGCATAGCCTGCTGCTCTGCTTCTACAGCCGTCATAATGAGTACACGTCCGGCCAAACGGGTATCTTTCACAGGTACCCCGCTATGAAGCACTGTGTCCAAGTCTGATTTCATGCAGACCCTCCTCTCGCAAAACCCGTGTTCATTCGAATTCGTAAACTGCCCGTATTCTTAAGGCTTCAATATATAACCTTATCCTGATCGGGGCATCATGTAAAGCGTAGAGGAGAACGATCCGGTATAGAGGCAGGCGTTTGACAAGGCAAACACTGAGGGTAAATAATAAAAAGTACGATCACAACAAATCTAGCCAAACCAGTCCACGGTACTGAAGGAGGAAACGAAATGCCAACAGAACAGGAAATCAAGACAGCAATGCAATCGTATATCGACAGTTTTAATCAGGATAACCTAGAGGGATTACTTTCACTTTTTGCGGAAGAGGCCACGGTGGAGGACCCTGCGGGTACGGCCCCGGTTCAAGGAAAAGCCGCTATTACGGAATTTTACCGGAAGGTTGTCAACGGGAATACCCGAATCCACCGGCAAGAGCCGATCAGGGGCTCACACGGAAATTCGGGTGCGATGGCGTTACATATAGAGACTAAGGTGGAAGGCTCCGTGCTTATTTTTCATATCATAGAGGTTATGACATTTAATGAAAATGGACTCATCACCAGCATGACAGCATACTGGGGCCGGAGCGACATGGAGAAAAAGTAGGCCCCTTTTTACATTTTATAGGTATTGGAGTGGTCAATCTTCACCGTAACCTTCACATTACCCATCTCCAGATCAGGAAGCAGCGGACCTCCGCTGCTTTTTTGTTTCCATAACTTGTAATGATAACGGTAGAGCCATTCTTCGAATCCATACAGATCAATGCCTTTCTTTTGGGTCTTGGTGAAGTTTTCAAGAATGTCACGCGTCAGCTTCTGCTCCGCAGCCATTTTCATCTGTTTTTCATCCATGCCCTTTTTCCATGCGAATTCGGTAATATTCGCATGGACGGTTACTGTGACATCAAACGCCAGTTTGCCTTTCTTTTGATTCAACTGATAAGCAGAATTGGCGTGATGCATACTCAGCGATGAAGGAGTACCTTTGCTCGAGTCCAAAATAAGCGGAAAACGAATGATATGGCTGAAGTTGACTACTCTGGCACCGCTTAACTCTTCTTGGCTGACCCAGCCTTTATTGACTCCTTGTTGAATAACAAAGACACCATTAAGCTCCATCATGGAATTGTCTTTACCATTGGTCTTCCAATGCTTTGTCGTAATTGAGATATCGGGAAGCATGATTGCAGTAGCCGGCTCACGCACGGCGTTCATCAGCTTTTGCAGTCGAACGGGCTCCACAGCAGAATATTGTTTGTATACTTCTCTTGGTTCGAACATTAATAGTTTAAGCGGGGATTGATTGAATGTGGTTTCCGCATTGAAAATTTCCTCGATGGGCGTTTTGGTAGCAAAAACCCATGGCGTATAACGAATATCTCTTGATCGCAGCATTTCTTCGAAAATATCGGTTAAATTCTGCAGCGCGGACTCGGTTAAAACAATGGATTTCACATGAGTCCATAATGTTTGATGCTGTGATGAAGGGTACATATCATTGAAGGCCAAAGACACGGTGGGGCCTTCACCCCTACCTACCCAAGAGGTTGCCTTCTTGGTACCGCCGCCGCTGTCACTCGCTACTACCGAGCTGAGATCCGAGAGCTTGCCGTAAATAACATATTTTCCCTTTATATAATCAACACCAACGGCAGTAATAATGTTCATATCCTGAACAGCCTTCTGATCCCAGCAGCCGGATAACATAGCCGAACAAAAGAGCAGCAAAATCATGCTTTGTATGGCCTTCATCTCTATTCGCTTCCTTTTCGGGTAGGATCTTGGGTGCGTAGTACCTTCGGGCGGCGAAACATATTTTTTACGGGTTTTCGTAACAGCCCTTCCCATGCATCACGGTTAATATACGGTGAGATTGGAGCCAGGTATGGAACTCCATAGCATTCCAATGCAGCAAGATGCAAAACAAGCGAAAACAAGGCAATAAAGAAGCCAAACATCCCCAAAAATGAAGAGAGCATAAGGACATACAGTCTGATGATAGCCGTTGTCCCTGCCAATACCTGATTGACCAGCGTGAAGGTAGCAATAATGGTGACCGCAACCATTACGATCATCGTGGGAGAGGTAATGCCCGCGCGAATGGCTGCATCTCCGACGATCAAACCGCCGACGACAGTGATGGTCTGCCCGACGGATTTGGGAAGTCTAATGCCTGCTTCATGAAATACCTCGAATAGAAACAGCATCATAAAGGTTTCCATGGAAATGGAAAACGGCAGCCCCGATCTTGAGTTCATAATGGTGGCAAGCAGCGGGGTAGGGACTTGTTCGATATTAAAGCTTGTCAGGGCAATATAGAAGCCAGGCAAAAAGAGGGCTATCACAAGGCCCGCGAGCCGCATAATTCGTTGAATCGAAGCGATATGAAAGGGCATGTTGGTATCTTCCGGCGACTTAATTAGGGATGACAAGGTGATGGGGGCTATGATAGCCATCGGAGAGCCGTCAAATATGACCGCAAATCTGCCGCTCAAGATACTGTCCGCCACGTAGTCCGGTCTGCCGACATAATCAGTTAAAGGAAAAATGCTCTTGAGATCCCCCTGAACCAGATCCTCAATTTGGGATGTGCCAATGATGGCATCCCCTTCATAGCTATTCAGGCGGCTTCGAATCTCAGTTACTATATCCTGATTAATTATATCTTTAATGTAGAGAAGAGAAACTTTGGTTTGGCCGCGTTCGGAGAGTACAAAATTTTCTACACAAAATGATTGCGATCTTAGGCGTTTTCGGACCAAGGCTACGTTGGTGGTTAGGGATTCGGTAAATCCGTCATGAGGCCCTTTGATGGAGGACTCAGTGGATGACTCTTCCGGAGACCGGTTGGGCTGATCGCTGACATCCATGGTAAAGAAAGCGTGGATTTCTTGGAAATAGACGACAAGCATGCCTCCGAACACCTTCATATCGAGTTCTTTCAGAAGCTGATCGGTGTTAAGCCGGGTAAGGGGGATGTACTGGCAATCCTCGATGTCAGTGACGCTTGAGAATCCCGTTTTTCCATACATTCTTTCAAGCCTGGGCAGCACAAACTGGTTGATTTGCCCGGCATTGGACATGCCATCGCAATAAATCAGCAGAATGGTCTGTCTATTTTCGGAGTCACCTACATAAAAGGGGTGAAGGACCACATCCTGACACTCTGCATAATATTGTTCCAGGAAGACTTTATCAACTGTTTCATTATTGTTCGCGAATGGCTGTGATTGGCTGTCAAGTGCCATAATCCTCCTGCACCTTCTTTCTGGATGAGATATAAGCCATGATGAACAGAACGCAGGTAATCAGGGCCAAAAAGATGAAAGAGGCCGGGAAATAGTAATTTTTCATAAATCTGAGGAAATGAATATCATCAGGTCCAAACAGGTTTAAGAAGTACAGCACGACCACTAGTGCAAAATAGGTTATGATCCGGATTCTCTTGATTTTAATATCCCAAATATCCACTATTAAATACAAAGCAATTGAAATGCGGATGAACGCGCCTGACAGCCATTGATAGATGGAAAAGAAATCTGTTTGTGCGATGTATTTGCCCAGTGTCGCAATCCGCCATTCTTCATAAGCAGGATAACGCTGCCTTTCAGCCTCCATAGGATCGAATATGGTGATTGCTCCAACAAGCGGTCCCAGAGTCAACCCGATCAATACAAGAGCGAGCAGAAGCAGCTGCCATGCTTTGGCGGGTTTATCAAGCTTGGGCTGAATGAAAAGATAAATGAATATCTCAAACGAGCCGGAGCAGGCATACATCACACCCGTACCTACATTGCTCCAACCATTTTCAAGTACAGGAAACAGCTGGGTGTAGTCTTTATACTGGACATTGACGAACATAATGAAAAAACCCAGCACGATCACGAAGGGCAGCAGGATACCCGAAGCATTGGCAATGGCCTTAAATCCTTTGATTACCGCATAAAAGCACAAGGCCAGCAAAATAAGGGAAGTAACGAGAACCGGAGTCGCAGACAAGAAGGTGATTTTCGCCCAGTTGGTGGTATCAAACAGTGTATAGAAACATATGGAAAACATAAAAATACACATTAGAATCTTAAAAATCACAGCTGCAGACGCACCAAATTGATCCTTCAGCCATACCTCGATTTTTCTGTCTTTCATTTGTTTGGCTATAAAATAAATCATTCCGGTAAACAACATCAGCGGCAATATGGAAATAAGAACGGAAATCCAGGAGTCTCTGCGTGTCGTTTGTAGCAGGAGAGGGATGATGAACACATGGTTCATAATTCCTATCGAAAGTAAAATGATCATAATGCCTTGAGAAAGCAGGGGTTTACGTGAATTCACGGGTGTCACCTCGGAAATATTTTACATTCAGTAATGATCATTATTGACCCGGAACATGTGACGGATACTCGTTCCATCGGATCAGCGGCCTTTTATTTAAAATAAATCCGTTTACATACTCTGTAAGCTCGTATGAAATGACACATGGCGTTATGCCGGGCGATATATTAGAATAGATAGGTCTACGTGAAAAAAGATAAAATGAAATGATGTATGAAACCCTCAAAATGAAGTTGAAAGTGAGAAGGATCCATGATGTTGAATAACCGGATGACATTTGAAAATTTATGCATGCGAAATGAACCCCTTGCCAATCATTCCTCTTATCAAATTGGCGGAAAGGCGAACTTTTTTGCTATGCCGGAAACCGTAGAAGAGCTGCTTACACTACTTCAGGGATGCAGAACGCATGGACTGGACTATTTTATTTGCGGAATGGGCTCTAATTTGTTGTTTCCGGATAATCCGCGGGAGGACACTCTCTATATTTCCTTGAAAAAATTTGTATACTGGGACATTCAGCCGTCCAAGTGGTTTATATCCTCAGGAACACCCATGTCCATGCTGGCGATCAGCGGACTCCTGTTCAACATTCCAGGCTATGAATTTACGTACCTTCTTCCTGGAGGTCTTGGAGCGGGTATATTTATGAACGCAAAGTACAATCACCATCAGATCAGCGATATTATCAAGACGGTTTATTATGTGGACTTGTCCGACCCGTCTCTTTCCATGCAGTCCATCGATGTTTCCCAGTGCAAGTACGGCTATAAGCAATCCATTTTCCAGATGAATCCTTGGCTAGTGCTGGGGGCCGATATGCTGGCTGTTCCGGATGCGCAGCAAATCGCTGCGGGCAATGAACTGCTGAAGCGCTGGAAAGCGAAGGAAGGAATGTCCACATTGGCGTCATTCTATTCGTATATGGATGCTGAAGCCTCGGCTTTGACGAAGCAGGGATTGATGATTCCCTCCGACATGACGGATATCGCTAAGTACCGTAATGGCAAGCGGCATTTTGAATATCCTTCCTGCGGCTCGGTGTTCAAAAATAATTATGATTATGGCGTGCCGGTCGGTGCGCTTGTAGACCGCTTGAATTTGAAGGGCAAGGAGTATGGCGGTGCCATGATATCCCCTTATCACGGGAATATGATTATTAACCACAATCATGCCACGGCTGAGGAGATCCAATATTTAATGAACACGATTATTGAAGGCGTGAATACGGCGTTTGGTTTTGAACCGGAGCCGGAAGTTGTCGTGGTTAAATAGGCGGAACTGAACAACGTATATTCGCTTGAAAAAGAAACCTTTCCTACTTGGAGAAGGTTTCTTTTTGTTTCAACAGGTTTAAATATCCATGAACTTTAAAACAAAGTATTGCAACAGAGAAGATTGGAATATATAATAAAAAAGTAAGTAAATAGATTATTGGAGGTAACTATAAAAATGTCTAACGAATTTTTCTCCGCACTCAAAGGAAGACGTTCCATATATGGAATCAGCAAGGATATAACTGTATCTGATGAAAAAATCCAGGAAATCGTGAATGAAGCTGTAAAACACACACCATCCTCATTCAACTCCCAAAGCGCACGCGTTGTCGTTCTTTTGGGCGAACAGCATGACAAACTGTGGAACATTACAGAAAAGACACTGAAAGCTGTCGTTCCAGCTGAGAACTTTGCACCAACAGCCGAGAAAATGGGCGCTTTCCGCAATGGATATGGTACTGTATTGTTCTTCGAGGACAATTCCGTTATCGAAGGTCTTCAATCCCAATTCGAGACCTACAAGGATAACTTCCCTGTATGGTCCCTGCAATCCTCCGGTATGCTTCAACTGGTGATCTGGACTGCACTGGAAGCAGAAGGTCTGGGAGCAAGCCTGCAGCACTACAATCCGCTGATCGACCAACAAGTTGCAGCTGAATGGAACTTGCCTGCAAGCTGGAAACTGCTCGCTCAAATGCCTTTCGGTAAAGTGGAAGCACCAGCAGGCGAGAAACAATTCCAACCGCTTGAAGAACGTATCAAAGTTTTTAAATAAGGAATATAAGCTGGTAACCTGAAGTCATTTGACTTCTCTATGGATACCTTACGGAGCGCCTGGTTTATCAGGCGCTTTTTTTGCTGTATTCATTCATATTTGGGAGAAAAATGACAGAATCTCTCGAGCATAGTAAAATGATAAAAGGTAATAACATACGATTTCATGACATATTGAAAATAATGTCGAGAGAGGAAAATGACCATGTCGGACGAAAAATCCAATCGGGATTCGCAGAGTGATCAGGTACATACCGGAGAATTACTGAATGCGCTCATGGCTTTGAAAAGGGGCGATTTTTCATATCGGATGCCCTATGACCAAACAGGGATTGCCGGCAAAGTTGCAGATACATTCAATGAAATTATGGAAATGCAGGAGAACTTGGTTAACGAAATACAAACCGTATCCAAAGTGGTAGGCAAAGAGGGAAAGCTTACTCGCCGGTTCTCACATAAAAATACAGGCGGTTCATGGCAGCAATCCGTCGAATCATTAAACGGCCTTATTACTGATCTTATACAGCCTACCAGTGAAATGGTAAGAGTTATCAATGCTGTTGCGCAGGGTGATTTATCACAGACGGTGGAGCTTGAATTTGAGGGAAGACCACTGACTGGAGAGTATAAAAAATCAGCTAACAACATCAATAAAATGGTTAACCAGCTCAGTAATTTCGCCTCGGAAGTTACTCGCGTAGCACGAGAAGTAGGTACGGAAGGCATTCTCGGCGGTCAGGCCGATGTTAAGGGTGTCTCGGGTACCTGGAAGGATCTTACCGAAAGCGTCAACAACATGGCGGCGAATTTAACAAATCAGGTCCGCAGTATTGCACAGGTAACAACAGCCGTGGCGAAAGGGGATCTGACCAAACAGATTACGGTTAACGCCAGCGGCGAAATTCTGGAGCTCAAAAACACGATCAACACGATGGTGGATCAGCTATCCACTTTTGCTTCTGAAGTGACGCGGATGGCAAGAGAAGTTGGTACGGAAGGCAAGCTCGGCGGACAGGCTAATGTCAGGGGCGTCTCAGGCACATGGAAAGACTTGACTGACAGCGTTAATGATATGGCCTCTAATCTCACGGATCAGGTGCGAAATATTGCTGTCGTTACAACGGCCGTGGCGAACGGGGATTTATCGAAAAAAATAACCGCTGATGTTCAAGGCGAGCTGCTCGAGCTCAAAAACACGATCAATACGATGGTGGATCAGCTGAGCAATTTTGCTTCCGAAGTAACCCGGGTTGCGCAGGAGGTTTCTGCAGAAGGGAAGCTCGGGGGTCAGGCGGATGTTAAAGGGGTATCGGGAACCTGGAAGTTCCTTACAGATAGCGTGAATATTATGGCGGGCACCCTGACTGACCAGGTCCGCAATATCGCGGAAGTAACAACAGCCGTTGCGAAAGGCGATTTATCGAAGCATATAACGGTTGACGCCAAAGGCGAGATCTTGGAGATGAAGAACACCATCAATACGATGGTGGATCAGCTTAGTACGTTTGCCTCTGAAGTGACGCGTGTGGCGCGGGAGGTTGGCACACTGGGGATGCTCGGAGGGCAGGCGCAGGTTAAAGGTGTCGCTGGTACATGGCGAGATCTGACGGAGAGCGTCAATTACATGGCTTCGAATCTGACGAATCAGGTGCGGAATATTGCAGTCGTAACGACGGCTGTCGCGAATGGCGATTTGTCCAAAAAAATTACAGCCGATGTACAAGGCGAAATTCTGGAACTTAAGATAACCATTAATACAATGGTAGACCAGCTCAGTACATTCGCATCCGAGGTTACCCGGGTAGCGCATGAAGTCGGTACCGAGGGTAAGCTGGGAGGACAAGCGCAGGTTAAAGGCGTCGGAGGAACCTGGAAGGATCTGACGGAAGGCGTTAATAACATGGCCCGTAACCTGACGGATCAGGTGCGGAACATCGCAGATGTGACGACAGCTGTAGCCAAGGGCGATCTATCCAAAAAGATTACCGTTGACGTTAAGGGTGAACTCCTTGAGCTGAAGAACACGATGAATACCATGGTGGACCAGCTGAGCATGTTTGCTTCCGAAGTGACACGCGTTGCACGCGAGGTGGGCACAGAAGGAAAACTTGGCGCGCAAGCAGATGTAAAGGATGTGTCCGGTACCTGGAAGGATCTTACCGATACCGTCAATAATATGACTCGTAATCTGACCATTCAGATGAGAAATATTGCCGGAGTAACAACGGCCGTAGCCAACGGAGACTTGTCCAAGAAAATTACGGTTGAAGTGAGAGGCGAGCTGTTGGAGCTGAAAAATACCGTTAACACCATGGTGGATCAGCTTAATTCCTTTGCGTCCGAAGTTATCCGTGTGGCCCGTGAGGTAGGAACTGACGGTAAACTAGGAGGACAAGCCCAGGTGCTCGGCGTTGCTGGAATCTGGAAAGACTTAACCGATAACGTAAACGGAATGGCGAACAATCTGACCGATCAGGTGCGCGGCATTGCGAAAGTCGTCACCGCGGTAGCGAATGGTAACCTGAAGCAGAATCTTACGGTCGAGGCGAAGGGTGAGATTGCCGAGCTTGCGGATACAATGAACAATATGATCGAGACACTGGCGACGTTCGCCGAGCAGGTGACAACCGTATCCAGAGAGGTTGGTGCGGAAGGCAAGTTGGGCGGACAGGCAAGCGTACCTGGTGCCGCGGGTACATGGCGTGATCTGACCGATAATGTTAACTACATGGCGAGTACGCTGACCACGCAGGTCCGGGCTATTACGAACGTCGCTACGGCAGTTACGAATGGTGATTTGTCGCGTACTATTGATGTGGCAGCGGCAGGAGAAGTGGCTTCTCTGAAAGACAATGTGAATGAAATGATCCGTAATCTAAAAGAAACCACGCGGATCAATACAGATCAGGATTGGCTGAAGACCAATCTGGCAAAGTTCTCCCGTCTGCTTCAAGGACAGAGGGATCTAAATGCAATTACCCGTATGATATTAAGCGAGCTGGCACCGCTTGTTTCCATGCAGCATGGCGTATTCTATATCAACGAGCCAGTGAATGGTGAACCTGTATTGACTCTCTTTGCAAGTTACGCCTATCAGAACCGGAAGCATCTCTCGAACCGTTTCAGGGCGGGAGAAGGACTTGTCGGACAATGCTTGATTGAAAAGCAGCGGATATTGTTATCCAATGTGCCTAATGATTACGTCGTTATATCATCGGGACTGGGTGAAGCCGTACCTCTCAATATTGTGCTGCTGCCAATTGTGTTCGAAGAGCAGGTGCTGGGTGTGCTCGAGCTTGCCTCCTTCCGGGCTTTTAATGATATTGATCTGGCATTCCTTGACCAGTTGACGGAATCCATTGGCATTGTAGTGAACACGATGCAGGCCAATCGCCGGACCGAAGAGCTGCTGAAGCAATCGCAGTCTTTAACGGAAGAGCTTCAGAAACAGCAGTTAGAGCTGCAGCATACGAATGATGAGCTTGAAGACAAGGCCAAGATGCTGGTGATTCAAAAGGCTGAGGTGGAGAGTAAAAATAACGAAGTGGAGATCGCCAAGAAGTTCCTGGAAGAAAAGGCTGAGCAGCTGGCCTTGACTTCAAGATATAAATCCGAGTTTTTGGCGAACATGTCGCATGAGCTTAGAACGCCGCTGAATTCCCTGCTTCTGCTTGCCGAACAGCTGGCAGATAATCCTGATGCCAATTTGACGGATCACCAGGTTAAATTCGCCAAAACGATTCAAGACTCCGGTATTGAGCTTCTGAATCTGATTAATGACATATTGGATCTATCGAAGATTGAATCGGGTACCGTATCTCCGGATTACAGCGAGATTTCCATACAGGCATTGATGGACGGTCTGGACCGCTCGTTCCGTCACATGGTTGATGACAGCAGACTTGAATTTGGTATCAGGATTGATAAAAATGTACCCGAAGTGATCGTAACGGATCAGAAGAGACTGCAGCAGATTCTTAAGAACCTTCTCTCGAATTCTTTTAAATTTACTGAAGAAGGCCAGATTCAGGTACATTTGCGGACGGCGGACGAGGG
This sequence comes from Paenibacillus dokdonensis, assembly GCF_004916975.1. Lineage (GTDB taxonomy): Bacteria > Bacillota > Bacilli > Paenibacillales > Paenibacillaceae > Paenibacillus_AQ > Paenibacillus_AQ dokdonensis. Next base: position 1,697,933 of record NZ_STGQ01000001.1, read on the forward strand.
TTGGAATTCCGATAATGAACTGCTTAATGAGGCTGCGGCTGTACTCTGTTTCTCGGTTAGCGACACAGGCATCGGTATTCCTGAAGAGAAGCAGCAGATTATCTTTGAAGCGTTTCAACAAGCGGACGGAAGCACGAACCGGGAATATGGCGGAACGGGACTCGGTCTTGCCATATCCCGGGAGATTGCGGCCATGCTGGGCGGAGAGCTGACACTATACAGTGTCGTTGGCAAAGGCAGTATCTTTAATTTATATCTGCCTGTCGATGCTGAAGTACCGATAAAAGAAGAGCCTGCCAAGTATGTTCCGGAAGTCATCGATGTGACGCCACCGGAACAGAAGCTCTCCTTTACGCGAAAGAGTGACCATATTAACGATGATCGCGACCGGATCGAACCGGGAGACAGAGTGTTTTTAATTGTCGAGGATGATATCAAATTCAATGAGATTTTGCTTGATATTCTCCATAAAAGAAATATTAAGGCTGTCATTACGACCAAAGGCTCAAATGCGCTTGAACTGGCACGCAAGTACAACCCGATTGCGATTACACTGGATTTGCGGCTCGGCGATATGGATGGGTGGATGGTTATCGAGCATTTGAAAAACGATATCCATATCCGTCATATTCCGGTTTGTGTCATCACTGTGGAAGAAGACGAGATCGAGCTGATGCAAAAAGGAGTATACGATTATATTTGCAAGCCGGTAACAAATGAAGAGCTGGAAAATACACTTGATAAGCTGAACCGCTTCGCGGATCAAAAGGTTCACCGGCTCCTGATTGCGATAGCGGATGAAGACCGTCGCAAAGAATCCCTGGAGCTGATTGGCAGCTCAGATGTAGACATCACAGATGTGAATGCAGCAGAGGAGGTTCTTGCTCAGCTGAAGCAAAAAGACTATGACTGTGTTCTGGTGGATAATGATCTGAAGGATATGGATGTTCTGCATCTGATCCGTGAGATCATCCGTATGCCGAAGAACAAGCATGTTCCAATCGTCTTGAATCGCAGCTGCAAGTGGAGCCATTCGGAGGAGGATGAGCTGGAGGAGCTGAAGAAATCAGCCGTCCTCAAGGAAGTCAAGACAGCTGTTCAAATGCTGGATGAGACAAGTATATTCCTGCACCGCCAATCTGAAAATCTCTCGGATGAATCACGTGCCATCATCATGAAGCTGTATCAGTCCGACGATATGATCAAATTCAAGAAGGTCCTTGTTGTCGATGATGACATCCGAAATGTGTTCGCGCTGACGACCATTCTTGAGCGCCATAATATGATGGTCATTCCGGCTGAGAACGGATATGAAGCAATCAGGCTGCTGGAAGAAACAGCGGATATTGAGATTGTGCTGATGGACATCATGATGCCGGTGATGGATGGATACGAGACCACACGGGCGATTCGTGAAAAACCCGAGTTCAAGGATCTTCCGATCATCGCATTGACGGCAAAGGCGATGAAAGGGGATCGTGAGGAATGCCTGGAAGCAGGAGCCTCCGACTATATTACGAAACCGGTAAACAGCGCACAGCTGCTGTCCATGATTCGCAGCTGGCTTGGAACGGAACCGGAAGCGGGTGAAACGCAATCCGGTTCTGAAACAGATTAAGATTTCGGCTATTAGAGTTAAAGAGGTACGCTCATACGGCAGCAGCCGGACGAAGCGTACCTCTTTTTTTCAGAGCGATTCCGTACATTCTTGCCCGTTCCCCGTTTCTGCAAATGTTTTGCGTATACCCATAATGGTTAGACTCATAATAGGCAAGTTATAACGACAAAAACAATGGAAGAAGGGTTTATGATGAGTGAGAAACTGAATTCGGTTAGGGAATGGCTGGAAAAGCATGTGCAGGAAACGATTCTGATCCGCAAGGAGGAGCAGGAGGATCTGGATGAGACCAAGGTGAAAATTGAAGGCGTTGAATATAAGGAGAGCGTCCCTACAATTGATGACTATGCCGAGGGAAGTTCACTGATATTGCATGGTCCTGGCAGTGTTTTGAATGAGCAGGGTGAAATCCCCCTGCCGCAAAATACATTCCAGATATACGTGGACGGATTGTCCGAATGTGTTGTTGAAGAGGAGCGTCTGAGCATTGAAACGGACCGGGCTAAGTATCTTATTTCTGTAATATCATAATTTTAATATATTAAAACTTTGTCATATGGGTGAGAACGTGGTAAAGTAGGAAATGACCTTATGACTGAAATTGATTTGTGGTCATGCAAACGAAGTATGGTGTTAGATGGGAGGGGAAAAGCATAGGAACGGTGGATCGTAGAAAACAGGTGCTCGAAGCAGCTTCGAGATCATTTGCTTTGTTTGGCTACAAAGCGACGACGATGGAGCAGGTTGCCAAAATCGCGAATGTGGGGAAAGGAACCATTTACACGTTTTTTGATACCAAGGAACAGCTGTTTGATGAAATTTTGCGTGGTGTCATTTCTGAAATGAAAACCATCATCCAGCGGGAAGTTGACCATGATAAAACATTTTTTGATAATCTGTTCCGCGTATTGGACTCTCTCCTGGAATTCCGAAGTGAGCACGAACTCCTCATGAAGCTGTCCCAGGAAGTCCGGGACTTTGGTACACCCCAATCTCAGGAAGCGATGAACCAGGTAGAAAGCGTCATTCTGACATATATCGAAAAAGAGATCCGGCATGCCATTGCTCAACGTGAGCTGCGTGATTGTGATCCCTGCATTGTTTCTTTTTTAATGTTTAAAATGTACGTTGCGTTGACATCTGAATGGAATAAGAATCACGAACCCCTGACAAAAGATCAGATCAAAGAGCATATCCGCCTCTTTTTGGAAGATGGTCTCGCTGTGCACGCGTAACCGCATAGCAGGAAACTCAACATAACTTAGAAGCCACCAAACCAATCGATTATATACGAAAAGCTTCGAACGGCTAAAACTTTCGAAGCTGCTTTCGTTTGCGTATGTATGACCAAATGAAGAAATCAGTCAGAGATATTGAGAGAGATTTAACAACTTAGAAAAAGGGGGACTATCACTTATATGAATGCAATATCCGTGTTTTTCAAAGATCTAGGAGCGGCATTGAAGAACCCGAAAGTGCTGATCCCCGTGATCGCCGTCATGTTCATTCCGATTATGTACAGCGGTGTTTATCTGGCAGCCTTTTGGGATCCATACGGTCACTTGGACCGTTTGCCTGTAGCTGTAGTTAATAAGGATAGCGGTGCCGAGTTTAAAGGCAAAAAGCTGCATATTGGTTCGGATTTGGTTGATGAGCTGAAGAAGAGCAAAGATTTTGGTTGGGAGTTTGTTAGTGAGCTGGATGCGGAAAAGGGAATTAAGGACAACCGCTATTATATGAAAATTACGATTCCTGAAAACTTCTCCAGCGAAGCAACAACCTTGATGGATGATCAACCTCATCCTGCAACGATTCAATATGAACCTAACGGCGATTACAACTTTATCGCTTCCCAAATCGGGAATACTGCAATCAAGGACATTAAAGCAAAAGTGTCCGCAAAAGTGACAGAATCCTATACGGAGAGCCTGCTGGACAATTTCGAAGACGTATCCAGCGGTCTCGCCGATGCGGGCGAAGGTGCCGGTAAAATTCATAACGGCAGCAGTGATCTGGATGAAGGTGCCGTTAAGCTGAAAGAGAACCTGAATAAGCTCGCTGAAGGTACACTGGAAGCGAAAGACGGCATGGCACCTCTCGCAAAAGGTGCAGGCGACCTGAGCAAAGGCGCAAGTCAACTAAGCCAAGGCTCTAGCCAATTGGCAAGCGGACTGGAACAATTGAATGCAGCTGAAGGTAAGCTGATCAATGGTGCACAGCAGGCTCAGCAGGGTGGACAGCAGCTTCACACTGGACTCCAAGGTTCGCTGGGTGGAGCTAAGAAGCTGAATGCGGGTCTGCAAAGCTCAGAGCAGGGGGCAAGCAAGCTAGAAGCGGGTTTGAAATCCTCCGAGCAGGGCAGCGCGGATCTCTCCTCCGGATTGCAATCTTCACTTGATGGTACGACAAAGGTATCTGAAGGAGCGAAGGGTGTTGCTGACGGACTTCAGCAGTTTGCCAAATCGAGTCCTGAGCTCGCGGATAATCCGCAATTTCAGAAGCTGATCGCAGCCAGTCAGGCTGTAGCTGAAGGAAGTGCCAAGGTTGCAGCTGGCCAGCAGAAGCTTTCCGAGGGCGCACAGTCCTTGCATGGAGCTCAGAAGCAGCTGCTTGACGGTGCGACTGAGCTGCATAGCGGTCAACAGCAGCTGCTTGAAGGCAGTGGGCAGCTGGTTCAAGGACAAGAGCAGCTGGTTCAAGGCGCATCGAAGCTGAATGAAGGACAATCTGCCCTGACTGCAGGACTGACAACGTTTGGGGAGAAGCTGAATGAAGCTGCAGGCGGCAGCAAAGCACTGGTCACAGGCTCGCAGCAGCTCTTGAATGGTACATCCCAGCTGTCAGGCGGAGTCAGCAAGCTGTCAGGTGGCTTGACCACTTTAGCTGATGGCTCGCAAAAGCTGAATACGGGTGCGGGTGATCTCGAGAAGGGAATCACAAAGCTGGATGACGGTTCGAAAGAGCTGCAAACCAAACTGAGTGATGCGGCAGATAAAACCTCTGAACTGAAAAAGACAGACGCTTTGGTTAAGATGTTTGCTAAACCGGTTGATTCCGAAGAGAATGAATCCCGTAAGATTCCAAACTATGGTACGGGTCTTACACCTTATTTCATGTCTTTGGGATTGTTCGTTGGAGCGTTGATTTCGACGCTGGTCATCTCGCTGAAAGGAACTACGGTAGAGGGCGCTTCCGGATTCAGCCGGTTCGTCAGCCGTGCTCTTTCTTTTGCAGGAATGAGCTTGTTCCAATCGCTCATGGCTGCAGCTATCATTCTGTTTGGACTTGGGCTTAAGGTACAAAGCGTACCATTATTCTTCCTCTTCACATTCATCACAAGTTTGACATTTATGTTTATTGTGCAGGCAGTCGTAACCTGGCTTGATATGCCTGGTCGATTCCTCATTATTATTTTGCTTATACTGCAGCTGACCACCAGCGCGGGCACATTCCCGCTGGAGCTGATCCCGGATTGGCTGAAACCTCTTAATCCTTGGCTGCCGATGTCGCATAGCGTACTTGGCTATAAAGCGATTATTTCAAGCGGTGATTTCGATCTCGCGTGGAGACAGGCAGGCATTTTGGGTATTGATGCGGTGATCTTCCTTACACTGACATTAGTATACTTTGTGTGGCGTAGTCGTCAGAAGAAACAGGCGCTTCAAGCTCCGGCTGAAGCAGTATAGGGGAAATTGTAGTCCTGATCCTTAAGCCAGATCAGGACTTTTTCCGAATATCAGGGTATAATATAGAGATCAGACAGGAATGAGGGATTAGATGATTACAATTAAGTCAAGAGCACAGATTGATCACATGAAAGAAGCGGGGGCTATTCTTGCAGCATGCCATCGTGAAATTAAAAAGCTGATTGTTCCTGGAATTACAACTATAGAAATCGATCGTTTCGCTGAACAGTTTATTCGTAAAAACGGAGCCACACCAGAGCAAAAGGGATATAACGGATTTCCTTTTGCCACTTGTACGTCGGTGAACGATGTTATTTGTCATGGCTTCCCGGGGAAAACGGCTCTCAAGGATGGGGACATCGTTACCGTAGATATGGTTGTTAACCTGAACGGTTGGCTGGCTGACTCCGCGTGGTCGTATACCGTTGGAAATGTTTCCGAGCAAGCTCAACATCTTCTGGATATCACGAAAGAGTCATTGTATAAAGGGATTGAGATGGCTGTGATCGGTAACCGGATTGGAGATATTTCTCATGCGATTCAGGTATATGCCGAATCTGAAGGCTTCTCGGTTGTACGTGAATTTATTGGGCACGGAATCGGCAAGGATATGCATGAAGAGCCGCAGGTTCCGCACTACGGCCCACCGAATGTTGGACCTCGCCTGAAGGAAGGCATGGTCATTACGATAGAGCCTATGTTGAATACAGGAACTTACCGTAGTAAGATGGACAGTGACGGATGGACTGCCAGAACGATGGACGGCGGACTTTCTGCACAATACGAGCATACGCTTGCAATTACGGCGAATGGTCCCGAGATTTTGACAGCACAGTAATAACAAAATAAATCGAAAAAAGAGAGGCTCATCCTGCAGCCTCTCTTTTTTCATGCAACTTACAATTTAATTCAGCGAAACAGCCACGAACGCGATAATCGCGCCTATAATAGTTACCGCATAAATCGATGTAAGCTTAGCGATGTTGTTTTTGGTTTTCTTTTCATAATTGGGATTTTTCTTTTTGTTTTCTGCTGAAAAGCCAACCAAAAACGTCGTAATCAACGCTAAAATGGCTACCCCTATTACAAGACCATACATCAACATACATGATCACCTTCCTTAAGGCAGTGACGATCAAGCAAATCACTTCTATTTTACCATGGGATAGGTGTCTATTGCACTCTCTGTTTGTATTTTCCCGAGCTGTCAATCTTCACTCTCACATCAATGGATTTAATGGAGTCTTCTTCGAGGATAAACGGTCTCGCACGATGAAGCTCATGCCATTTCTTCGGATATTTTCGGTAGAACTTCTCATCCAGCATAAATACGTCGGCCTTTTTTTGAAGACCATTTTGATAGCTTCTCTTAATTTCGTTTTCGACAGCTATGCTCGCCATCTTCTCCATGGTTTTTTGCGGAGTGTCTTTAATCAGCTCATCGATATATGCATTGATGGACACGCGAATCTTATAGCGGACCTTATTGTTTTCGATGACAGGCTTGATATACAAATGCGGCTTTACCAGAATTAAGGTGGCTATAGGTCGTCCTTGATCCGGAATATTGATGGGGGACCGCTCCAACTGGCGTTGAATCCAGCGCGTACCCTTGAGTTCATCCTCAGTCAAATGTCCGCGGTATTCCTTGTTTTGAAAAAAATAAGCTCCGTTGAGCCGGAACATGGGACGATGTTCTGTATCCTCAAACCAGCTTTTGCTCTCAATCTCCAGCGAAGGAATCATGGCAAGTCCGCTGGGTTCGTTCATCTGAGAAATAATTTTGAATCCATAAACAGGTAAAATAAACGATCTTTGCGAATAAATTTGCTGCGGCGAATCCATGATGGTTTCCAATGGAGAAAGGTTCAGGATTGATTTTTGGGTCAATACGTCTTTTAATGATTCCTTCGTTCCATACATTAATATATTGTAGCGGATTTCACGGTAGCGGTTCATCATTTCGTAAATTTCCATCATGCCATGCTTCATGGTTCGTTCCGTCAGGACCAAAGATTTCATATGCCCCCAGAATACTCTCAGCTGTGATGTTGAATACATGGTTGTAAGAGATTCGGTTACGGTTCGCCCTTCTCCTGTTCCGACCCATATGGGTACCGGCTTTCCAACTTCCGCATTTTCCGTTTTGGCTACGTTGGTAAAATTTAATATCTGAGCATAGCTCTTGAATTTACCGTCTTCATAATCAATGCCGAGTGTGGTTACATATGCCATATTCTGTATATCTTTGGAGTTCCAGCAGCCAGGGACCAGCATCAGTAAAACCAGGCAAACGCAAAATTTTCCTATTTTTCTCATGTTGGATTCTCTCCTTGATGATCGGAATCAACCGTATCCAGAAAAGTTGGCTTATTACGCATCAGCTTCCAGGGAGCACGCAAAATAGATTTTAGGGCATCCTTTGGCATTATCGGGGATAATGGCGCCAGATAAGGGATTCCAAAGGTCCGGAGTCTTGACATGTACGCCAAAAGGAGAATCAATCCAAGGATCATGCCATACATGCCGAGAATGGAGGATACGAAAAACAGCCCGAACCGGATGACGCTGACTACGGCGCTTAAGGTTTGATTCACTAAGGTGGCTCCCATAACTGCAGTAATGGCTCCTACAACGACAGAGGAGGGGGAGACCAGACCAGCGCGTATGGCAGCATCACCAATAATTAACCCGCCTATAACCGTCAAGGTTTGACCGATGGAACTCGGAAGCCTGACACCCGCTTCCCGGAATATTTCCAGGAGTAGCAGCAGCAAGAATAATTCCATCTGGGCGGATAAAGGAAGACCCAACCTGGCAGTGGATATCGTCGCCATAAGCCGAAATGGAATCTGATCCTGATGAAATGCCGCCAATGCCACCCAGAAGGAAGGTAATAGAATCGACAATGTGAGGCTTATGCCGCGGATGAGTCTCACAAAGGAAACATAAATATAATTGAAATGAACATCCTCGGGGGATTTCATCAGTAGTGCTAGCGAACCCGGGCCAATCAAGACCATCGGGTTGCCATCAATAACGATGACGAACCGACCGCTTAACAAACAAGAGATGACGTAATCCGGGCGGCCCGTAAAATCAAGAAGCGGAAAGAGTGAATACTTTGAATCGGATAATAATTCTTCCAGCTGATTGATGGTATAAAGCCCGTCTATGTCGATCTTCGAAAGACGTTTACGCACCTCTTCAAGGACTTTTGGAGAGATCACATCATCGAAATACATTAAGCCCACTTTGGTTCTTGTGCGCCTGCCCAGAATTGACTCCTCGCAGCAAAGAGAATTGCTTCGGATACGTTTGCGGATCAGCGCGACATTTGTAACGTAATCTTCCGTAAAACCGTCCTTCGGACCCTTAATGGATATCTCTACCGTCGACTCTTCAGGTGCGCGTTTGGGAACGTTACTGATATCCATCGAGTACAACTCATTTGTGTGGGGAAAGAACAGCACGAGTGCTCCTTGAAAGACGGTATCCTCTAATGCTTGAGACGATACAGGCTCTTCTAATAACACCAAGGGGAGCCGACCATAAAGTTCGTTATTCTGCTGAATACAATATCCCGTCTTCTGATACAATTTCTCCAGCTCAGGCAGAACAACGAGGCTAATCTGGCTTGAATCAGCAAGCCCACTTGCATAGGCCAGTACAACATCTGATGAGGCTGAATTTTGTTCCATCCGGTAATTCCTGATGATTACATCTGAGCTTTTGGAAAATATGGTTTTTATTTTTTGTAATGTCCATATATCATGATTCGTCTTCGAACCGGTTGAGGTCATGCGGCTCCCTCCTTATTTTTGTGGGGTAAAAAAGAAACGCCGAGCCATATCAAAGAAAGGAACAAGCTTGTAAATGCCGTAATGGGAAAATAATAATTATACATCGTTTGATAGTAAGAATTTTGACTTATAGGAAACATGGCAATCAGAATATAACTGAACGTGACCGCGAGAATAAAACGGTTCGCCATGACCCTGTTTTTGAAGGGCAGCATTTCGACGAGCAAAAATTGAGACAGGCTGATTCGTACAGAAGCACCTGCAAGCCATTGATATACGGAGAGAAAATCAACATGCTCTACGTATTCTCCGATTTTGACGAGTCTCCACTGTTCATAAGGAGATTCCATTTGCTTCGCAGCTTCCTCAGGACCGAATTCTGTGATTCCACCAACGATCGGCCCCAGGGTAATAAAGGAAATAATCAAACCATAGACGACAAGCTGCCATGGTTTGACTTTTGATTTGATCCGGTGCTGCATCGTCAATAAAACGAGAATCTCAACAAAACCTCCGCCGACATATAACATCCCATGAATCGGAGGAACGATGCCATGCTCTAGCATGGGTGTCAGCATACTGTAATTTTTCTCCGAAGCATTGGCTATACCGACGAAAATACCTAAAATGACGACAATTGGAAGTAAGATGCCTGCCCCGATTGCGATCGATTTAATGCCAAGCTTCGCCATATAAAAGCATACAAGTGCCAGTGTTCCGATCAATACAACTTTGGGTGTCGCCGGCAGATAGTTGCTAATCGTCCAGCTGGAGGTATGGTACAGCGTGATGCCTCCGATGAAGTAGAGATGAAGAAGCATCGGGGCAACCAAAATCCAGGAAATCACGGGATTTGTACGCTCTGCTAACCATGGTTGGAGTTTTTGTTGCTTACTTCTTTTCATGAAAAGGGCAAGCGACAAAGTCCATGGAACAAGGAGGACCGTAGTGAATAAAACAGAGATCCAGGCATCTCTCCCTGAGGCATCCAGTACCATGGGATTTATGACAACATGGCTGGTCAGACCGTTCATCAGCATTAGTAGCATGCAAATCTGGGGAATGCTGACCTTGGTTATATTTTGCATGGGAGTTCAATCACCCGCTTTATAGAATGTTTGTTGGCATCTTTTGTATTCTGTCATTTTTCATCCAGAAATATGTAAGAGATAGGAAACAGAAGATTGACACGAAAGTAGAAGCGAGAACTGAGGAAGAGAGTCGAATCAAACCGGTACAATAACGCAGTCCAACGATAGTCCATTTGAAAATCAGCTTCCTGCTTACGGATAATTTCAAAGTTGAGAGGGAGCAACCAATCGAATTGTTTTAAAAATACACCATATGAAAAATTCATAATAGTAAATAAAAAATGCACCCAGATACTGATCCCTGCAATCATCATAACCACGTGTTTACATTTCGAAAAAGGGAGTCCATAACGAAAATAGCAAAAAATCAAGTGTATCAATTTGTTTTTTGAACATTAAACAAGAAAAAGGCGCTGTCTCATAAGTGGATTTCCCACGACAGAGACAGCTCCGTTTTATTTTGGGATCCAAAAAAAGGAGCAATTCTCCCGTTATTGGAGAATCGCTCCTTTGCGTTTTTGCTCTACTCCGGCTTGCTTCAGCATATTATGGGCAAGCGAAAGCCATCCGACCTCCAGCGTCACTTTCTTCATGCCGCGAAGCAGAAACCGCCGGAAGCCCCGGTTGTTTTTCAGTTGGCCAAACACACTCTCCGGCTCAATCATTCGCCGTACGGCCAGGGCATAGCCTTCCTCACTTCGGAGGAGGTCCCGGGCCTGACTTTGGTATCGCAGCCTTTCCAGACTTACCGCTACTTCCCGGTTCCCTGCTGCTTTTGTGCACCGATCTTTCAGCGGGCAGCCTTCACAGCTTTGACTTCGGTAATGACGCCTGCGAATCTCATATCCACTTTCTAGTGTTTCCTTGCTTTCTCTGTGGAAATGCAGTGTTTGCGCGGCGGGGCACGTCCAGTTATCCTCGGCTGCGTTGTACGTCCAATTCTCGATTTTACTCACATCTGCTTTCCACGCTTTGCTCTTTTCTTTATGGTAACTGCCGTATTTAACGACTGCTGTGATCTCTTCCTTTTCCAGATAGGCATAGTTCTCTTCACTTCCATAGCCTGCATCTGCAATGATTGTCTGTGGATGTTGCCCCAAGATCCGCCGTGCTATTTCCAGATGAGGCTCTAAACAACGGGTATCCGTGGGTCTTTGGTGGACACTGTAGGCTAAAATGAACTGATTTTCCGTGCCAATCTGCACATTGTATCCCGGTTTTAACTGTCCATTTCGCATGTGGTCTTCTTTCATCCGCATGAAGGTGGCGTCCGTATCGGTTTTGCTGAAGCTGTTTCGATTTCCAAGCAACTTTTGGTAATGTTCGTACTTCACAAGTCTTGGAAGCAAGTCCTTCCGAAGCTTCCGAACGGCTTTCTTTAAGGGGTTATCCTTGGGATGTTTCAGCAGCTGAGCTTCCAGTTGCTGCGTGACTTGTTCGAGCTTGCTGCTATCTAACTCGGAAGCCTCACCGAGTTCGGTCAGGTCTTTGCCGTGATGCTCGCGCTCTTCCTGATGCTCTGCGGCTTCGATGGTGGAGAAAAGTGCATGTACCTTCTCTTGCAGTTTGGTCTTGTGTTTGCTGACCGCTTTACCCCAGACGAAGGTGTAACGATTGGCATTGGCCTCAATCTTGGTACCATCTACGAAATAATGTTCCAAGGAGATGTACTTTTCATCTGCAAGAAATTGAAGTACGGCGGAGAACACGGTTTCGAGGACGTCTTTCATCCGCTCAGAACGGAAGCGGTTAAGCGTGCGGAAATCCGGACGTTGCCGTCCGGCTAGCCACATAAAGGGGATGTGTTCCCGGATGGCTTTGGCGATTTGTCTTGAGGAATAGATGCGCTGTGTGTAGGCGTAGATGATGACTTTGGTGAGCATTTTGGGATGGTAACTGTCACGGCCGCCGCCGGGATAGGCAGCGTCAAAAATGGCGTCGTCCAATCGATTGACGGCAGCATTCACGACACGAACGAGGTGGTTTTCTGGAATATCTTCTTCCAGATCCATTGGCAAACAAAGTTGGTCCATGGTATATTGAATGTACAAAGAAACCTCTCCTTTGAAATGGTTGGTCACACTTCCATTTTACCAAAAGAAAGGTTTCTTTTTTGTGTTTTTTTAAAGATTGAAGATCCATTCCCCGCATAAACAGCGGAGAGGACGGACGGATTGTGGAAAAGCGGCAGCGTTCGCCTTGATCTCCGGATTTTCACCGCTAAGGGGAATGAAAAAAAATCCGGAGAGCACAGCGATTGGAACAATGGTCCGTTCGCGCAGCGTCCACCCAAAAAGTCTAAGTATATCCTACGTAAAAGACAAGGCTGTCCCAAGCAGCCATTTCATGGCTTTTGGGACAGCCCCTAACTCGCTCAAAATCTTATTCCTTATTCAGGAGCTCTTCTCCGGCAATACCCGGGTTAGTCATTTGATAAGGATCTAGAATGAGGTTAAGTTCTTCTTCGGTCAATACATTGTACAGAAGGCATAACTCGCGCACGGGTTTGCCGGTAGTAATGGCTTCACGGGCAATGCGTGAAACGACTTCGTAGCCGAGATGCGGATTAAGCGCAGTAATGATGCCGACACTGTTCTCAACGTATTCCCGGCAGCGTTCAACATTAGCCTGAATACCTACTATACAATGCTCACGGAATACACGGAAGCCGTTATTCATAATCTCAAGAGATTGCAGCAAGTTATACACGAGCACAGGCTCCATGACATTCAGCTCCAGCTGTCCCGCCTCAGAAGCCAGGCAGATCGTGTTGTCATTTCCTATGACCTGGAACGCGATCTGGTTAATAACCTCACACATTACCGGATTGACTTTACCCGGCATAATAGAAGAGCCGGGTTGTCTTGATGGCAGCGTCAGCTCGCCAAGTCCTGCTCTCGGACCAGATGCCATAAGACGGATATCGTTGGCGACCTTGGACATATTCATCATGCAGATCTTCAGTACGGCGGATACTTCGGTATAGGCGTCTGTATTTTGCGTCGCGTCCACAAGATGATCTGCCGGCTTGATTGGGAAGCCGCTAAGATCAGCCAGGACTTCAGCTACATGCTCGATATACCGGATGTCTGCATTAAGTCCTGTTCCGACGGCTGTAGCCCCCATATTAATGTGAAGCAGGTTGTTTTTGGTCGCACGAAGACGCTGAATATCTCGATCCAGCACACGCGCATACGCTTGAAATTCTTGGCCTAATCGGATGGGAACGGCATCCTGAAGATGAGTACGTCCCATTTTAATCACAGAATCAAATTCTTCGGCTTTATCTTGGAAAGCTTGACGCAGTTCAATCATGGTTGCGAGCAGCTTTTCGATCATCGTTAGTGTAGCCAGGTGAACCGCCGACGGGAAAGAATCATTCGTCGATTGTGCCATATTGACATGATTATTCGGGCTGATATCGGCGTAACTTCCTTTTTCTTTGCCAATCAGCTCGAGGGCACGGTTCGCAATCACTTCATTGGTGTTCATATTAATAGACGTGCCTGCACCGCCTTGGATCGGATCGACAATGAATTGATCCAGCCATTTACCATTGATGATCTCATCGGCGGCTTGCACGATCGCATCGCCTTTGGAGGGGAGCAGCCGTTTAATCTCCATATTAGCGATGGCGGCGCCCTTTTTAACCATGGCCATGGCCCGGATCAGTTCTGGATGAATCCTTTGACCGGTAATCGGGAAATTTTCCGCTGCACGCATCGTTTGAATTCCGTAGTAAGCTTCTGCGGGTACTTCTTTGGTGCCGAGAAAGTCTTTTTCTAATCTCATGAATACATTCCTCCGAGTTTTGTGAACTGGAAATTAAGAGTCAGATGAGAACGCTTTATTATATCGGACCCGCTACCATTATACGGGTTAATAATAGGAACTGCTAGTCCTATGTCATTAGAGAATGAAAAAAAGGCGGTAATGTCCACAGGTGAAATACAGTTGTACCGTTGAGAGCGATTAACCATGTAAAAGAGTACCCTGAGCAAAGGGATTTAATATGCAAAAAGAGGCCTCCGCGGAAGCGGAGAACCTCTCTGGCTGTAGTTATTAAATAGAGTTAGTAACCTTTACATCCGGATTCAGGTCGGCTTCGTAATCCACACCCTCGGTCTCAAAACCGAAGAGCTGGAAGAACTCGCGCCGGTATCCTTCAAGATCTGTCAGTTCATAGATATTGTCTGATGTAACGCTGTCCCATAGCTTAACCACTTCAGCCTGCACGTCATCACGGAGCTCCCAATCATCAATGCGGATCCGTCCAGACTCGTCTACAGGAGTTTCTCCTCCAGTGTACAGACGTTCAGTGAACAAACGGTAGGTTTGCTCGATGCAGCCTTCGTGAATGCCTTTTTCCTTCATGATTTTATAGAGTGAAGAAATGTAAAGTGGCACGACTGGTATGGCAGAGCTGGATTGCGTCACTAATCCTTTGCTTACGACAACATAAGCCCGTCCGCCGGTGGACTTCAACAGCTCGTTCATTTTCAGAGCGGTTGCTTCAAGATGATCCTTTGCCCGGCCAATAGAACCTTCACGGTATATCGCCTGGGTGATTTCAGATCCTATGTAAGAATAAGAGAGGGTCGTAACATTTTCCGAGAGAACCTCTGCACCGCGCAGTGCTTGGATCCAGTCTTCCCAGTCATCTCCACCCATAACGGCAACCGTGTCTTGGATTTCTTTTTCTGTAGCTGGCTCCAGCGTGATCTCGGTAACTTCGCCTGTATGAAAATTGACCGTTTTATTCGTGTATGAATTCCCAATAGGCTTTAGAACAGAGTTATACACTTCGCCAGTTTCGGCATCGGTTTTGCGGGCGGAAGCTACGCTATAGATGACCAGATCTACCTTGCCGAGTTCTTCTTTAATCAGTGTGATGGTTTTTTCCTTTGTTTCCTTGGAGAATGCATCACCTGTAACGCTGAAGGATTTAAGGCCAGCTTCCTGAGCAGCGAGTTCAAACGCCGCAGAATTGTACCAACCAGCTGATGCTGTACGTTTTTCAGAGCCGCTGCTTGGGCGATATACGCCAACGGTGTTGGCATGCGCTCCGAAAGCCGCAGTAATTCTTGCTGCAAGTCCATATCCTGTGGAGGCGCCGATGACCAGCACGTTTTTCGGACCCTGAATCTCAGGCTTGGATTGCACATAGTCAATTTGCTCCTGAACCTGTGCAGCGCAGCCTGCAGGATGCGAAGTGGTGCAGATGAATCCGCGTGTTCTCGGTTTAATAATCATATTTTACATTTCCTCTCTTCCAATAAAAGAATACATCATGAGACTAAAAGAAATACTCCTTTCTATTGTATCAATTTTTTGAGAAACGACAAACCTGCTGAGAAGTGTTCTTGAAAAAAACATGGCCATCACCTGTATATTTGACATTGATAATCATTATCATTTAAAATGAAAAGGATCAAGTGAACTGATTGCTCACATCATACATATAGAAGGAGGCGGCTTGGAATGTTTATTCAGCTTCGAAAAATAGTGGTCGTGACAGGAAACGCCGATCAAGTAGTAGCAAGATTTAGCAAGGAGAGTCCCCTGAACAGTATGGAAGGGTTAATCGATAAAACGGTTATGGTCTCCAAGCTCAGCAAGGAAGAAGAAGAAGTTGTGGTTATGATCCGCTGGGAATCACGTGATGCCTGGAAGAACTGGGAGAAGAGCGACGCGCATTTGCAGGGGCATCGCGAGAAAAAAGGACAAGAGCCTCCAGCATATATGATCAGCACGAAGGTAAGTATGTATGAAGTCCAAAGTGTTACTCAAGGGAAAGCCTTTTCAAATTAACTTCTCTTATTAATGAGGAATGAAGAACCCCAGGCATGAGCATTGAGATCATCGCATCTCACTTGTGCATGGGGTTTTTCTGGCTCACTACTGGGGCAATATGCACTAACTCTCATTCAGTAAACGCCGTTACAATGGGATCAAAAGCTAATCCGGTTAACGCCGTTCATATTATTCAGATTCATTCCCGTGAATTTCACGAATACTTCTGCCACTGGTAAAAGCATGTACAGTTCTCAGCCGGTCTATGGTCTGAAAACCGTATTTTTGATAGATCTTTTCTACAGATTCATTGATCGGAAAGACCCACAGCTTCTGGTATCCACGATCCATAGCTTCTTTCTGGATAAATCGGATGAGTTCACCAACCAATCCTTTTCCGCGATAGGCTTCCCGTGTTGCCACGCTTTCTATTCTGGCCTGATCGCGATGTCTCATCAAGCATACCGTTGAAGCGGGAATTCCATCGCTTCTCAGCAGATAATGGGTGAAGGAGGGATGGTTAAACTGCGTCATGAACGTCTTTTCGACGACTTCTCTGCCGCCGAACTCCTTGATGCCGCATTCGATATCCAGTGCATCCTGAACATTCGCTTGTGTCACAGTCTCAATGGTATTTCCCGCACCCAGTGGCATCTCGGACAACTGCCTGTTCCATAGCTGCACGGGACTGATCAGTTCCTCCTGCCGAAAAAGGTTGTCCGTGAGCGTGCGGATAAGTTCCGTCTGCAGCTCCAGGTTATAGATATAGAATCTGGGTACGATCCCTCGGGATTTATAAAAGGAAACGACCTCATCGATGATTTGCTGCGGATGTTCGCATGCTTCATGGATATGGGCATGATTTGCATCATAGTAATTAGCCTGCTGTTCATTGAAGAACAGGGATCCCCATGATCTTTGAATGCGGGTCGAAATTGTTTCGAGATAAGCCGCGTCTAGCTCCAGAATCTCTTGGAATAGATCCATAACGTAAACACCCCCTGGTGGTATGAAGGTTAAGCTACCTCCCCCGATTTCTTCCTTCCATACACGCGATATAAGACAAATCCGAAGAGCATTCCGATAAACGACATAACGGAAATGGTCAGATACATCGTTTTACCCCCAAAGGCTTGGTATAGTGCACCCCCGGCGAAGGAAGCCAAAATACCGGAAACACCGAAGAACAGCAATGCGAGTACGGTTTGTCCAGTGGCTCTCCATTCCACCGGGACGATGCTGTACAGATACTGGATCGCGGCTGTGTAGAACACCGGGAACGTCATAATCTGCAGAAGCTGGATATATGCCATCCAGTCCGGATCGGTTATCCACGCGGAAATGAAAAAGCGGATAAAGTAGAACGCGCCGGCAATGGATATGATCGCGAGCTCCTTATTTTTACGAAGCCACCAGAAGCTTAAGGAAAAGACCAGAATCTCGCTTCCCGCGGCCAGAAACCATGCCAGTCCCAGGAGATCCGGCTTGCCTCCCAAGTCTTTAATATACAAGCCCAGATACGTATCGTTCATTCTGGCAGGAACGGAGCTGATAAAGACCAGGACGAGAAACAGCAGCGTTTCTTTGTTGCGCAGGAAGCTCTTCAGGCTGTTCATGGTTACCGGCTTGCCCGAGACCGGCGCATCAGGCATCAAAAATGTCACAATTAGGCTGATAATGCCAAGCCCGGCAAAGGTGTATCCCAGACTGTGCGCGCCATAATTTGTCATCAGATACCCTGCGAGCAGAGACATGACCGCATAACCCAAAGCACCGAAAGTCCGAAGTGAGCCGTAGCTGATTCCGGCGGATTCCGCTACACGGAAGTTCAGGCTTTCCGTCAACGGATCGACTGGCATCAGGAAGAAATACGTCAGCATGACAAACACGATAATCAAGGCATAGTTGCTTGTGCTGTACAACAAATAACCGGTAACGGTAGTACATATGACAAGAATGATGAGTACTTTGCGGATCGTCCGCGTCCGGTCACTGATCATACCCCATAGTGGCTGGGCAATCAGGGTAATAAAACCGCCGATCCCGATGATCGTGCCGATTTGCGTCTCGTTCAGACCCTGTTCGCTGAAATAAAGCGGCAGGAACGGGATGAACATCGAGAGGAGCGCAAAGAAAAGAAAATTAAAAGATTTTACGGTTACAGAAGATCTCATTGATTGTTCATATCCTTCTCTTCAAGATGAATGAAAACAGCAGCCTTGCTATTTTACCATACGAACGGATGCTATGGTGTGCAGAGGAAAGACAAAGCTCAACTATTTTCTGCGGATCATGGCCGTTGAAATTGAGATGTCCTTTTATGGTACACTATGAAAAGAAATTCATAGAAACTTAAAGGCAAGGAGATCAAAACAATGAAATTGGTATCTTGGAATGTGAACGGCCTTAGAGCCTGCGTGAATAAAGGATTTAACGATTATTTCAAAGAAATGGATGCAGATATATTTTGCGTGCAGGAGACGAAGCTTCAAGAAGGGCAAATTTGCCTGGATTATGGCGAGGAATATACCCAGTATTGGAACTATGCACAGAAAAAAGGATATTCCGGCACAGCGGTATTTACCAGATTGAAGCCTCTTTCGGTCTACTATGGAATGGAAGAAAATGAGGAAGCGGAAGGCCGTCTGGTCACACTGGAATTTGATCCATTTTATCTGGTGAATGTCTATACTCCCAATGCCAGAAGAGATCTGTCGCGGCTGGAACTCAGAATGGAATGGGAAGAACGCTTTCGCAGCTATGTCACGCAGCTGGATGCCAAGAAGCCGGTGATTATTTGCGGTGATCTGAACGTGGCCCATCAGGAAATTGACTTGAAGAACTGGAAGTCTAATGTAGGTAACTCCGGATTCACCCATGAGGAGCGCGGTAAAATGACGGAGCTTCTGGGTGCGGGATTTGTGGACTCATTCAGACATTTCTATCCGGAGCGGAATGATGCATTTAGCTGGTGGTCGTTTATGCCGAAGGTAAGAGAACGGAATGTCGGATGGCGTATCGATTATTTTCTTGTTTCGCAGCGGCTCGTGCCTGCACTAACTGATTCCCGGATTGACTCGCAGACGATGGGTAGTGACCACTGTCCGGTAATTTTGGAACTGGATGAAGATAAGCTGGTTTGATTGTGAAGCAAGCGATAAAAAGGACTGCTCTCACAGCCATTTGCTGGAGGAACAGTCCTTTGTCATTCTGGTATATCAGATCAATTAAGCCCAGACCCCATTCCGGAATACCGGTTCGATGGTGCCATCCGGCAGTTCACCGTCGATCTCTAGCTCCGGGGAGCCAACCATGAAGTCGACATGGGTCAGGCTGACGTTGGCACCGCGTGCCAGCAGGTCTGCCTTGCTAAGCTTGGTTCCACCTTCGATATTTACCGGATAGGAACTGCCGAGGGCAAAGTGACAGGAAGCATTCTCGTCGATACCTGTATTGTAGAATACCCGCTTCATTTTGGAAATTGGCGAGTCAAAAGGCACGAGGGCCATTTCACCGAGATACGATGCTCCTTCATCCGTCTCAAGCAGCGAAGTCAAATGCTCGCGTCCGGAGGCTGCATCATATTCAATGACTTTACCTTCTTTGAATGTCAGCTTGATTCCTTCCACCAGCCGTCCATTCAGATTAAGAGGAAGCGTGCTCGTAACGGTACCATTCACACCGCTGCGATGCGGCATCGTGTAGATTTCCTCCGTTGGCATGTTAGCGACAAAGTAGTTGCCTTCTTCATTATGATCACCGCCTCCAAGCCATAGATAGCCTTCCGGCATTTCGACATGGAGATCGGTTCCAGGAGCACGGTAGTGCAAAGCCTTGTATCGTTTGTTGTTTTCATGAACTCCTGCTTCTGCTTGAGCGTATGAATATGATCCTGCCATGCGGCGACCGGATCATTATCCTCGGTTACCCGGTTCATCTGAAAGACAGCCTCCCACATAGCCGAAACCCGCTGCTCTTCGGGAAGATCAGCAAATACCTTGTCTGCCCAGGCTTTCGTCGGGGCTTTGATAAGTGACCAAGTCACTTTATTGCTGCGTACATAAGATTGATACTTCTCGCGGGCGACAGCAGCAGCCTTGACCGCAGTGGATACTTTTGAAGAATCAATACCTCGGAAAAGCTCCGGATCCGGCACTTTGATATGTAATACCGCACCGCCGCCTTCAGCTAACTGTTCCATGGTGTCCGCTTGCCATTTTGGATAGTATCCAAATGAGTCGTCAGGAGCCTTTTCATAGCGGATTCGCGTTATTTTTTCATCATCCCAATCGACCTGTACGAATTTGGCACCGGCTTCATAGGCTTTAGATACGACATGGCGCGTGAAATCTGCAGTTTCCAATGGCGATTGTACAAGCAGTACCTGCCCCGGTTGGATGTTCACGCCTACTTTAATAACCAGTTCAGCGTATTTTTCTATCATGTGATTGAAATCTGTCATTGCGATTTGTCCTCCGGTTTCTTTTGAAATCTCTTGAAGAATATAGAACCTGATTTTCTATTCAATTATAACCTGAAATGAAAATCGGTGCTTTTGGATTTGCCGGGAACAACATATCAGCTTTTAATCGCACCAGCAGCGATGTCTGAAATGAACTGCTTGCTGACAAACAGAAACATAATAATGAGCGGGATCACAGCCAACAGCGTGCCTGCAATCACGAGTGCATAATCCGTTGTATAAATGCCATTCAGTGAAGCGAGGGCAACCTGCAGCGTGAATTTCCGTTCATCATTGAGTATAATCAGCGGCCACAGATAGTCATTCCATGCCCCGATAAATGTAAATGCTCCAAGGAAGGATAAAGCAGGTCTCAGGATTGGCAGCGAAATATTCCAGTACAGCCGGAAAAATCCGCAGCCATCCATTTTGCCGGCGTCCAGCAGTTCGGACGGAACGGATTCTTCAGCGTACTGCCTGATCCAAAATATGCCGAATGCGTTTGCCATGCCGGGTATAATCAGCGCCTTGAACGATCCCACCCAGCCGAATTTGGCCATAATGACAAAGGAAGGAACCAGGGAGAGCTGGGCGGGTGCCATCATGGTAGCCAGAAGAAGAACGAAAAGCCACTTTTTGCCGGGAAATGTAAATTTGGCGAAAGTGTAGCCTGCCAGCGAATCAAAAAACAACACCAGAATCGTAATTGCAGAGGCAACAAACAACGTATTGAACAGGGTCCGGAAAAAGTTGATGCTCTCGAACACCCGTGAAATATTATCGAACAAATGTGTTCCAAACCATAATTTTGGCGGAAGGCTGTAAATTTCAGGCGTGGTGCGGGTTGCCATGACGGCAAGCCAATAAAAAGGAAAGACGGATACAATGAGACCCGCGATCAGTCCCACGTATAGTAAAACGTTTTTGCTCCGTACCATACAAATCCCTCCCGGTATGTATTGAACATTACATCGTTCCTTTTCCCTGAACCATTTTCCAGTTGAATAAGGAGAAGAGGGCAATCAGAACGAACATCCCCCAGCCGACAGCCGATCCATAACCGAAATAGTTATTGATGAAGGCTTCGCGGTACAAATAGAGGACGATGGTTAATCCCCCGCCGTTGACTCCCCCGTCGTTGCCGACAAGAACTTGCGGTTCAGTGAATATCTGCATGCCGCCAATGGTGGATGTAATGACGGTAAAGAGTATGATGGGACGAAGATTGGGAAGCGTGATGCGGAAAAATGACTGGATACCCGACGCGCCGTCAATTTTAGCTGCCTCATAAAGTACGGACGGAATGCTCTGCAGACCTGCAAGATAGATGACGGCATTATATCCAACCCAGCGCCAGATTACCATAAAGGAAACAGCCAATTGGATGCCCCAGGTATGATTCAGCCACTCGACCGGATCGAGACCAATCAAAGTGAAGATGTAATTCAAAAGTCCGTAATTATTGGAAAAGACAGTACTGAACACGATGGATACGGCGACAAGTGAGGTGACGTTCGGCAGAAAATAACCTATCCGGAAAAAGGTACGGAATTTTACGAAGGAAGCATTGAGCAGAAAAGCTACAACAAGTGCCGAGAAGAGCATCGGAATCGTGGAATAGATCCAGATGAGCAGTGTGTTGCCCACGGCCTTCCAAAACTCCGGATCGGTCAGCATAAACCGGTAGTTATTCACTCCATTGAAGGTCATTACACCGATTCCATCCCATCTTTGAAAGGACAGGTACATGGAAAAGAGAATCGGAAATAGGCCGAACACGGCAAACAGAAGATAGAATGGCGAGATTGCCATATATTCTTTGCGGTGCTTCCATATTTCCGAAGACAGCTTGCGTTTGGTAGTGGCAGGATATGGCGTGCGCGGCTCCAGTGGTTGGCGTAGCGGTTCTCCCATACATTTCAACCTCCCCGGTTGGTGTAATTCTTAACGAAGCAGTTCTTTTTTTAATCGTTTCAGAGCGGCATCCCAAGCTGTATTTGGATCCTTGCCCAGGGATACAGATTGCAGCTCACGGGTTACAATCCCGTTCAAATTTGCATATTTGCTTCCAAAGTACGCTGGTTTAACATTCCGGGCAGATTCGGTGAAAATCTCTCCCGTGCTTTGACCGCCGAAAAAGTCTTCCTTCTCTTTCATAACCGGTGCATCCAGCGCTTGGGTAGCAGACGGAAAGAGGTTGATATCTTTAAAGGCTGTGACCTGATTCTCGGGATTCATCAGCCATTTCATGACTTCGAAAGATTCCTTGGGATATTTGCTTGTTTTCATAATCGCGAGGAAGGAGCCGCCATTATTACCATCACCGCCGGGAGCCCTGGCTACCCGCCATTTGCCGGCTGTATCAGGTGCTGCATCCATCAGGATTTGCTTGCACCATACAGCACCAACGAAGGAGGCGATTTTTCCGTTATTCATCGCGGCATTCCATTCGGACGTGAAAGAGTTAGCGTTAGCGATCAACCCCATCTGTGAAGCCTGCACCGCTAAATCCCATGCTTTTTTCATCGATGAATCTGAATTTTCGCCTATGAAATCGTCTTTTTTATCAAAATAAATTTTGTCTGACTGGGCGTTGATTTGCGTATAGATGCCGCCGATATTATCGGTCAGCTTCACCTTGTTTCCAAGTGACTGCTGCAGCTTTTCACCTGCCTTGAAATAATCCTCCCAGGTGCCCATTTGTTTATGGACTTCTTCAGGATCCGTAGGGAGTCCGGCCTGACTGAACAGATCTTCACGGTAAAATAAAGCGGTAGGGCCCGTATCAATGGGCATAGCGATCATTTTGCCTTCCGGGGTTACACCAAACTGCCATTTCCAGTCCAGATAATCCGGCTCGATATCCTTCGCGCCAAGCTCGTAAAGATCATAAAAGCGGTCTGCACTCGGGAACAGCTCGGTAACCCAGTCGTTAAAGGCTACGATATCGGGGCCGCTGCTGCCTGCAGCCAAGGTCGTCTTGAGCTTGGATTTGAAATCACCGCCGATCTTTTGGGCATTGATCCGTACATCTGGAAATTGTTTTTGCACGGCCTGAATGAGCTTGTCATCAAGACCGCGATTCCAGTACCATAATGTAAGCGTTTTCTGATTTGGGTTTGATGAATTGCTGGAGCATCCACTTACCATGAACACGACAATCAACAGCCAGAAGATGTACACGCGGGTTTTTCCCATCCACTTTGCCTCCATTCTTGTTTCAGCAGGTTGACTAAAATCCTATCCACACTTCCTAAATTATGTATAATGGTAATTATTAATCGCTTTTTTTTTATTTGAAACGCCGTTAATTTCTCAGCAAAGCCACTTTAAAACTAAGGGAGAGTGGATGTATGCAGAATACAGATGTATCTCTGCCGAGAAAATCCCCTGAAGAATTGGGGATTTCTTCGAAAAACGTTATCGGGTTTCTGGATGGTTTGAAAGCGCATAACATTGAACTACACAGCTTTATGTTTCTGCGGCATGGAAATGTGGCTGTGGAAGGCTGGTGGAGTCCGTACGCACCGGAGCTTCCGCACATGCTGTTTTCGCTCAGCAAGAGCTTCACGTCGACCGCGATCGGCATGGCTGTGCATGAAGGGATTTTGACGCTGGATGATCAGGTCATTTCTTTCTTCCCGGAAGATCTGCCTGAGGAAGTGTCTCATCATCTCGCTGCCATGCAAATTCGCCATCTACTCATGATGGGCACCGGCCATGACACAGATACGATGGATGCTCTCCATGAGGCAGTGGACGGCAACTGGGTCAAGGCTTTTCTGAGTCTGCCTGTCGACCATGAACCCGGCACTCATTTTCTTTATAATACGGGTGCTACCTATATGCTATCAGCAATTTTACAAAAGGCATCCGGGCAAAATCTATTGCAATTTTTGCATAATCGTTTGTTTGAGCCACTTGGCATTCAGCATCCAACCTGGGAAACCTGTCCGCGCGGCATACATACAGGAGGCTTCGGCCTGAACATCACAACGGAGGACATTGCGAAGTTCGGACAATTGTATTTGCAAAAGGGAATGTGGCAAGGACAACGCCTAATTGAAGAGCAGTGGATAGATGAAGCCACAAGCAAGCAGATTTCCAATGGTGATGGGGGAGACAGCGACTGGGCTCAAGGTTATGGTTACCAGTTCTGGCGCTGCCGCCATGGTGTTTACCGTGGAGACGGGGCCTTCGGTCAATTCTGTATTGTCTTGCCGGAACATGATGCTGTGATAGCCATGACATCAGGAACCAATGATCTCCAAGGCGTTTTGAATGTTGTGTGGGAGCATCTACTGGATGCACTTCTCCCGGAAGCGGTGGACGCGGACGAATGGTCAGGTGAACTGAAAGAGCGTCTGGAGCAGCTTCATTTGGAGCCTCCTCAGATTGCATTGGATTCATTACGGGAATCGCAAATCAGCGGAAGAACCTATAAGCTTGAAGAGAACGAGCTCAAAATTGATAACCTGAGCATTGAGTTCGATGAGGATGCAGCCGTCCTGACATTGCAGGGGTTGGATGGCGAACATGTGCTGAAGCTTGGCCGACATCATTGGATAATCGGACAATCGCAGTTTTTCAACCGTCAGGATGGATATTTTGCAGGAAGTTTTACCTGGAGAACGACCGAGGCTCTGCTTCTCACGATTCGAGGAATCGAAACACCATTCTGTTTGTCACTTGAAGCACAATATCAGGATGAGGATACCTTAGAGATCCAACAAGGGATCAACGTGTCCTTCGGTCCCACGGAAGGCAAGCCTATTCTGGGAAGGGCTTCGATGGAGTAAAAGGATCTTTTGAATAGAAATTTCAGAAAAGAGCTCACTCGCTGCTATGCGATTGGGCTCTTTCCGTTAGAGTATATTGTTATTTGGTTATATGAAATCATCCATTTTCAGATTGAAACCTATTTTGGTGCTCCACCGTCTAAAGATGAAGGAGGTGGATTTTAGAAAATGAATAAAAACAAAGTGAAAATCTGCTCTTTTCTGTTGACGCTCCTGCTAGTCTTGTCATTGGCAGCATGTGAGAGCCATTCAAAAGAGACATCCAGCCCCCCGGAACAAGATAAGTCTGTGAGTCAAGAGCCTGTGAAGCCTGAACAGACAACAGTCATCAAAGAGGGATCAGGCAGCTTCAGCGGATTAGCGGATCCACACACCGTTGAGATTATCGTTGAAGGTAAGCCGTTGTCTTTTCAATTTGGCGAAGCGTTGAAGCAGTCCGTAGAACAAATCAAACCCGATCAACAAGTCGAATTTAAATATGAAGAAAAAGCCATTGAAGGCGATGCCACGTTGAAACAGCTCATTCTAACCGGAATCACCAAAAGTGAAGCGAAGAAATCGGATGACAATAGCAGTGTGGACAAAGCGCTCCCGGACGATAAAAAGCTTGATGTCACGCTTGAAGGTGAAGAGGAGCAGCGTATCGCTAAGCTGGTGCGCGGAGACGGGTATGCAATGTACATGTTTGAACAGTTTGCGTTTGATAGGGAGAAGAATCTGTTGTATATGCATGTAGATCCTCGTTTCAAGGTGCGCATAGAGAAGTTGACATCCGATTTTAATCTGGATGTTTTGATGCTGAAGGGTAAAGCTGAACTCGGGAAGCATGGTGAGGTTACCCGTTTGAAGGAAAGCGGCTTAGTAGGTACCGTGAAGGGTTCAAAGCTGTTCTTAATGGTACAGGATAAAACGGGGACATATGAATATATCGCCAAGGAACTGGACGGTAACGGCTACATTTTTCATGTGGATATACCGCAGGGTGAAGCTGCCGAGGGTTTCGTACCACTAGCTTTCGCCACCCTGAATACGATTACGAACCAATAACTCGTGATGATTCCAGCAATTTCAAGTCTACAGCCAAAAAAGCTGTTTTGGGCGCTATGCCTAAGACGGCTTTTTCAAATTTACTGCCTGTAAATTAGGATTGAATCGCAGATTTTTAACAATTCATGCCAAAATATTTAATTTTCCTTTAATGAACTTTTCAGCGTGTATTAAGCACCTATTCAGCTTGTTTTAAATGAAGGATGGTACGATCATCTTATTCAAGGGAAGGGAGAATGAAGATGAATGAATAAGGTGACTAAGAACGTATTAATCATCTGCAGCTGCGTCGTTGTGATAGGAGCGGGAGGGACTTATTTTGTCCAGAAAAGCTCGGCGAAGCCCAAGACGGAAACAGCGACGATTACATACGAAGTCAAAAAGGGCAATTTATCGAAAACGGTTACCTCCTCGGGTAATGTGGAGGCATCAGATTCTGTCAACTTATCCTTCAGCGGAAAATCCAAAGTAACCAAGGTCAATGTGAATGCAGGAGATAAAGTGCAAAAAGGCCAGCTGATTGCCGAGATGGATGCAACGGCACTTCAAAATGCGCTCTTGTCCGCGCAGGCCAACTATGACAGTGCGGCTGCGAAGCTTAAAAGCTTGGAAGACGGAACGGATTCTAGTACAATAGCTGATCAAAAATACCAGGTATCCAAAGCCAAATCGGATCTCAGCAGCGCGGAGAGTGATCTGGCAAAAGCCAAGAAACTGGCTAATCCCACTTATATGCAGCAGCAGGTAGACAAGGCCAAAACAGCTGTCGTGAATGCTCAAACGAAGCTCGATGAAGTCAAACAAGGAACGGATCAGTCGCAGGTTTTATTCGCACAGGTGGCTCTCGAGAATGCACAGAATGCATATAAACAGGCAGCGTCACAGCAAAGCGGCGGCCAAGATTCTCCGCAATCCTCTGTGACTGCGGCCCAAAGCAAGGTTGATAACGCAAAACGGACTTACGATCAGGCAGTCGAGCAGCTGACCAAGCTTCAAAAAGGTCCGGAGGAAAGTGATCTCGCGATGGCCAAAGCCAATGTCGCTCAAGCACAGGCTAATCTGAGTGATGCGAAGGCCAATATCGAAGGAGCCAAAATTTTTGCTCCTTATAATGGGATGATTTCAGCGGTGAACATCAAAGCCGGCGAATATCCGACAGGGGATAGTACGGCGGTTTCCATGTTTTCCACTGAAGGAAGCTATAAAATATCGGCTTCTATTGATGACACCGACATTACGGATGTGAAGGCTGGACAGGAAGCGAACATCACCTTTGACGCACTTACGGGAGTGACCTTAAAAGGGAAAGTGACCAGTAGAGCCGTGCTTGGTGAAATTCAAAGCAGTGGACTCGTGACTTTTCCGGTGACAGTGGAGATTACTCCGGGACAGGAAAATGCGGATAAGTTGATTCCGGGACTCAGCGCAACGATTGCGGTTATCACAGACGGCAAGAAGGATGTGCTGAGCGTACCGGATGCGGCGATCAAATCCTTTGGCGGCAGAAAAATCGTGATGGTTGATAATAACGGTACAACGGAACAAAAGGAAATCACGACCGGACTTGATGATGGAGCCAGCACGGAGGTGATGTCAGGCCTATCGGAAGGCGATAAGGTCAGCATTACGATGACCACGACTTCAACGAACAAATCAGCTTCCTCATCCATGATGCAAGGTGGATTCGGCGGCTTTGGCGGCTTCAGCGGCGGTCAAATGCAGGGCGGCAGGGAACAGTTTAACCGCACCGGGGGTACAGGCACGCGGCAAAGCAGCACTGGTAACGGAGGTGGCCGGTAGTGATCACCTTTGATAACGTAGATAAAATTTATGCTTCAGGAGAAATGAGGGTTCATGCTTTAAAAGGTGTAACCCTGCATATTGAGGAACGGGAGTTTGTTTCCATCATGGGTCCGTCCGGCTCTGGAAAATCAACCATGATGAATGTGATAGGTTGCCTGGATAAACCGAGTTCTGGCATGTACACATTGGATGGTACGGTTATCGGAACCGCAACAGCCAAGCAGCTTTCAGAGGTCCGTAATCAAAAAATCGGTTTTGTATTTCAGAACTTCAATCTTTTGAAGCGGACCTCCGCGATTGAAAATGTGGAGCTTCCCATGCTGTATGCAGGAAAAAGTAAGAAGCAGCGGCGGGAACGGGCGGAATACTGTCTTGAGCTGGTGGGACTGAAGGATCGGATGCATCATAAGCCGAACGAGCTGTCAGGAGGACAGCAGCAGCGGGTAGCCATAGCCCGTGCATTGTCCAATGATCCATCTATTATTTTAGCGGATGAACCTACAGGGAATTTGGATTCTGCGTCGTCGGAAGAGATTATGGGCATTTTCAAACAGCTGAATAACAACGGGAATACGATTGTTATCGTCACGCATGAACCGGAAATCGCAGTACATACCCATCGAATCATCTGGTTCCGGGATGGAAAAATCGAATCGGACCGGCTGAATACGGGACGTGTGTCTGTATGAATATAGGTGAACTGCTGAAGTTGTCCTTTCGAAGTTTGCAATCCAATCTGCTCCGTTCGTTTTTAACCATGCTCGGTATTATGATCGGGGTGGCAACGGTCATTGCGATGATATCCATCGGGCAAGGAACCAATAATCAGGTAACCAGTCAAATCCAGAGCCTTGGATCCAATCTGATTACGGTGACCGCTTCTTCTTCCGGACAGTCAGGAGCGGGCGGGGGCAGTGAGGGAACACTCACTCTTGAGGATGCGGAACCCATCTCGAAGATCAGCACGGTGAAATATGTGGCTCCAGTCATGCAGGCGAGTACGTCGTTTAAGAATGGAGCAAATATTACGTCCACAAGCATCATTGGTACTACACCAAGCTATGCAGACATTAAGTCCTGGGAGACGGATATCGGGCGTTTCTTTACAGAGGACGAAGTGACGGACAAAGCTAAGGTGGTAGTGCTGGGGGCTTCGACGGCTGAAAATTTGTTCGGAAAAGCAGGTTTTGATGCAATAGGCAGTATCGTCAAAATCAACAATATCCCTTTTCGAGTGATAGGCGTATTGAAGTCCAAGGGCTCGTCAGGCACCACAGATCTGGATGATACGGCGATCTCTCCGATCACCACGGTTCAGGCGAGGTTCCAGGCAGGCGGCTCCAAGAATTCGATCCGGCAAATTCTGGTGGAGGCCAAGAATCCAAATACAATCCAAAGCACCATGGCATTGATGGAATATACGATGCGACAAAGCCATAAGCTGGGAAACGGCGAGGATGATTTCAAGGTGCAAAGCCAGGAGGATGTTCTGTCTTCCGCTGAAAGCGTCACGAAGACATTAACGCTATTCCTGGGCGGCGTGGCGGCCATTTCTCTTCTGGTCGGAGGGATCGGCATAATGAACATCATGCTGGTATCGGTCACAGAGCGTACTCGTGAGATCGGAACCCGTAAAGCAATCGGAGCTAAGGAAGGCACTATCCTGTCCCAGTTTCTTGTTGAATCGGTTACGCTGGCGATACTGGGCGGTATCATTGGCGTTTTACTCGGATTCGGAGGTTCCAAACTGGTAGGTAATATGATGAGTATCAAGACAGCGATCTCCATGAATTCAGTTTTGTTGGCCGTTGGCTTCTCAGCTTGCATCGGAATTATCTTTGGTGTGTTTCCCGCGAGAAAAGCTGCCAAGCTGGACCCGATTGAAGCTCTGCGGTACGAATGATTTATAAAGAAAAAAGAGCCTAAGCAGGCTCTTTTTCTGTTTCTTCAGAGGGGGTTTTCCACAGGACAACTTGGCGGGTCTTGCTGAACTTCTCGTAGAACAGCATCGGATCTTTTTTAAACAAATGGATCACCAGGTGAACAAAGAACCAGGCGTTCATGAAGAAAACGATGATTCCCAGGAAAAGTCTGCCGATCTCCGGAATATTATCCAGCGAGCCGGCCAGCACGCGGTTAAGACCGAAAAATACCCAGTACAATAATCCATAACGCTTGAACAATGCGGCCAATGTAATTCGGTCTCCCATTTTAGTCAACCGGATACGCACCACCCATTTTCCGGGTGTGAGTCCATCGGTAAACCAGGGTATCAATATGAAGTATATGCCTGTGGCCACCCAAAATGAAGCGGGAATATGCAGTACATAACACATGGCCATCAGAATCGGCCAGATTACAGAATCAATCAGAAAAGCGATGGCTCTGCGTGTGTATGTGACCCTTTTAGTAGATACGTTTACATCCTCATCAAGCTTTTCGATTCGTGGCAGAAGACCAGATAACCATTCCGCTGCCAGATACCCGCAAACGCCGCCCAGCGTGTTCATAATCAAATCATCGACGTCAAAGACACGGTAAGCGTGGTCGTATAATCCATAGATCCCGGTTAGCTGAGTAACCTCGAAAAAGAGAGACAACAGGAATGAAAACAGGATCGAGCGGACCCAGCCCGTACGGAAATAATAACGAAGTACCATACCAAAAGGGACTGTGAGCAGGATATTGAATATGACCTGCAGAAATGCGCGTTCCTTCAGGAGATGCAGATATGTTGAAGGATCTCCTCCGATGACGGAAGTTTCCCTCAAAATATCATTGATGAAGTTAAGCGGCAGCAGCTGCATGGCCCCCGATGCTAGTGCAGGGTTATGCCGTGTTGCGGGCAGCGGGAGAATGACCAGGAAAAATGCATTAAGCAAATAGAGCAGGAACAGGTACAGCACAAATGCGCGGACCTTATTAATATATCCGTATTTACGGTATTGAACGATTAAAAACGGCAGGGTAAACAAGAGAGCCGCAAACGGAAAAGACATAAAGGCATAGGAAATGGGAAACAGATAGGAATGAAGCATCATCACACCGCCATTCTTATAACATGGATTATGACTGGCTTGTAACAGCCGAGTATGATCATAACATATTCATGGTTTGATCATGTTTAAATTTAGTTTAAATTTTTGAATCAGCCGAGCATGCTTTATATTCACAAATAAGCACAATAGGTTATACTAAAAAATACATTTATAAAAATACATAGTCATCACGGATGATTACACCAGGAGGATATGGATGGGACAAGCAGAAGGATCATTGCAGAAAAAATTAAAGCCTAGACATATCAGCTTTATGGCGATGGGCGGTGTGATCGGAACAGGGATTTTTAAAGGCAGTGCTGAGACGATTGGACTGGCGGGGCCCGGGGTTATCGTATCTTATATATTTGCAGGGCTGCTGCTGCTGGTCGTCATGGCTGCGATGGCGGAAATGGCGACCGTGTATCCTGGCCGAAACATGAAGGATTTTGTCCGCGAAGCTTTCGGACAGAAAATCTCTTTTATTATGGGCTGGATGTACTGCTTCATGTGGTTATCGGTATGCGTGATTGAGATTATAGCTGCTGGCAGCTTTTTGCAATATTGGTTTGCGGAAGTTCGGCCAGTGCGGCCTTTATTATTCTTATCAATCTAATGAGCGTGGGGACATTCGGAGAATTCGAATTTTGGCTGGCAGGCATCAAAATCGCCATGATTATTATATTTATTGTTCTTGGAATGGGTTTAATATTCGGTGTTATTCCAAGTGAGCATACGCCTTACTTACAGAATTTCACAAACTACGGAGGCTTCTTTCCGAATGGCTGGACATCGGTTTTCTCTGCACTGCTTGTAGTCATGTTTTCCTATGGCGGCTCTGAGCTTATCGGTTTAACGCTGACCGAAACGGAAAATGCAGAGCGTATATTACCCAAGGTGGTCGGTAATTTTATTCTGAGAATCATTCTGTTTTTTACGCTGCCGATTCTTATTATTTGCGGATTGATTCCATGGAATCAGGTGGGGCCGGAGAGCAGTCCGTTCGTGCAAGTGCTTTCCTCGACAGGACTGCCCAGCGCGGCCCATATTATGAATTTTATCCTGGTTACCGCTGTGCTGTCGGCCGCGAACTCGGGAATCTATGGGGCATCGCGGATGCTCTTCTCCATGGCGGCTGCCGGTGAGGCTCCCAAGCTGTTGGCAAAAACAAACCGAAAGGGCAGCCCGGTGAACACGCTGCTGTTATGCGGAGTCATACTGCTGGCAGGTGCTATGCTGTGGATGTTTGCGCAGGAGCAGTTGTTCCGGGTGCTGATGGCGGTACCGGGATTCGTCGTTCTTCTGGTATGGATTTGTATTGTTCTTTCCCAGATGAAGCTTCGAAAAGCATACCCGGTTCATCCCACCTTCAAAGTTTGGGGATCTCCAATTGTAACAGGTACCGTAGTTTTGTGTCTGGCGGTCATTGCCGTATTGTTTCTTTTTGATCAGCAAAACCGGTTCAGCATCGGGATATGTCTGGCGGTTCTGCTGATGCTTATCATTTGGTCCATTGCCAAATTCAGGTCCAAACCAGACGGTGTATAAGGAGCAGGGCGATTATTCCAGCGGTTGTTAGGGTTTTCTTTTGAAAACAATTCGATCAATATTACTGTTGACGAGTGCCAACAGCTGGTCAGCCATGTAGTTTGCGGAATATTTGAAATCCATTTCGGCCCAGTGCATGATCACGCCCACGGTTGCAGATAAGCGGTAGCTCAGCATTAATTCATAGTCCAGCGGGGGATCGCTTGGTTCCATCTCCATATGCATATCCTCCCGCATGGATAATCTCAAGGTATTATACAAATCCTCGCTGATGCCTTTATGTACAGAGAGGAGAGCCTTGAATTCATTTTTATGCTCTTCGATATGTTCGAATAGTTTCAGGCTGGATGGATAAATCTTCGTTGCATCCACCTGCTCCATACCTTTGTACGGCCTCAGCAGTGAGTCACGGATGCCCCGTAGAAAACCCTCCCGTATCTCACTCAAAAGCTCTTCCTTGCCAACATAATGCTTATAAAAGGTTCCCCGATTATAGTCTGCCTTGTCAGCCACTTCCTGAATCGTTACGGATTCATAGCTTTTCTCCAAAACCAGTTCAACAAACGCGGCTTGAATAGCTTGTCTTGTTCTTCGGGCTCTGCGGTCTAGTTTCTCCACTGACATGTATCCTCTGTACCTCCATTAACCAAAATTGCTATGCACCTATCTTACCTGACTGTTAATGAATAATCGATGCCCGGGTTATTGGATAGCAACAAAATGCACCAATCTGTTCAATAACTCGAAGATCGGATACAAATTAGGATGATCTGTTGCCTAGGCGACAATACCTCAAATTATGATAATTGTATAAACAACTAAATGGGAGTAATCTAGGATTGTGGACGGAATGATTCCGCTTCCACGTTGTTGAAGTAAACAAAAACTTAAAAAGGAAGCGAATATATAATGAGCGAATCACAAGTGAAAACAGCAGTCATCACCGGCGCCGCAGGCGGTATCGGCAAAGAGCTTGCCCGCCGGCTCGCAGAACGTAAACTGAATCTGGTCCTGGTGGATTTGAAAGTGGAAGCCGTGGAGCAGGTCATTGAAGAACTGGGATTGAATCAATCCAATTCTCTGGCAGTCGCAGCTGATGTATCCAAGGAAGAGGATGTACAAAATTACGTAAACAAAGCGATAGAGAAGTTTGGTACCATTGACTATTTTGCTAATAACGCAGGGATCGAAGGTCCGACAGGTCTTTTGGAAGAACAGAGTGTTAAGGCCCTCGATATGGTCTATAACGTCAATGTCCGCGGTGTATTTCTTGGTCTGCATTATGTTATTCCGGTTATGAAAAAACAGAAATCCGGAGCTATTCTGAATACATCTTCTCTTGCAGGTCTGATGGGCGGACCGGGAATGTCCCCGTATATCATGTCCAAGCATGCAGTAATCGGGTTGACCCGCGTGGCTGCGAATGAACTGGCACCCCAAGGTATTCGCGTGAACGCTGTACTACCGGGTACCATTAATACACGGATGATGCGCCAAATCGAACAGAACTCTGGCGTACCTGATGACTATAAAGCAGCGAATGAAGCAGCAACTCCACTTGGCCGGTATGGTGAACCCGCAGAGGTGGCGGCTGTGATGAATTTCCTGCTGTCCGATGAAGCTTCGTTTGTCACAGGATCGTTGTACACGGTAGACGGCGGGATGATGGGACAGTAATTAAACAGGAGCAAATCGCCGATGTAGTGACTTTCCTGTTCTCACCGGAAGCTTCCGCTATTAATGGCCAAACTGTACTGGTGGATGACGGATTCTTGATCTTCAAACGATCCTGATAGGAACTAACGTTCCCTAAAAGTGTTGACATTGCTGTAGATCAGAGATATATTATTAGCAAATCGTAGGGATGAGCGGGAGAAGCACCTCGCAGGATGGGCCGATAGGCCTTTCTTGTGAGGTGCTTTTTTGCGCTGCCATTGCGTGTAAACTTTTAATATTGGAGATGATTTCATTGATCAAACGAAGTAGCAAATATAGCAGAATCGGAATCACCGTTAGCATTCTTATTTTGTGTATTACACTGTTCACGGCTCGGCCGATGGGGGCAAAAGCCTCAGATACGGGATGGGACAGTGCTTTAACCTGTATTGAGAAACTGCATGACAGTTATATTTCCCTGGATGCGTCCAACAAAGTGGAAAAGCAGCAAATACAGGCGTTACGAAAGCAAAATAATGACAAGCTTAAAGATATCAATACTAAAGTCCAGTCGATTGATAAAGCCAAAATCGACAAGTTAAAGGTCGATGCGGATCAGATTGAAAAGAAATTTGCGCCGCTGCTTAAGGAATATACGGAGCTCGGTAAGAAAGCTTCAGAAGCCAGGAAACACAAGGATCAAAAGGCTGCCCTCTTATATGATTTGAAAAGGAACCATATCAAGTCAGCAGCCATTGCTGCACGTCAGGAAGTGAAGACGAGAAAGGATGCGTTAGCAACCGCGAGGAAGCAAGCGTCAGTGAAAGCTAAAGTTGTTAAGGATACCTTGACACAGGTACAGACCTTGAAGAAGCATATCACTTCGGAGAACCTGAAAGTTACAGATGTGAACAAAACAAAGACGGCTGCGGATAAACGCTACAAAGCAGCCGTGAAGCAGGGGGATGCCATAGCAGCTGCCGAGGGGATGAGGCTGATGGTCGGAGTGTTGACACAAGTTCATGCATCTCAGTTGAAGATATTTGAATGGGAGAGACAAATCACACAAACGCTGAGGACAGCGGAAGCGAAGCTTCCGTCCTGATTATTCGTCTTGATGCAGCGATTTAGATAATAAATAAAAAAGACTGACAGCTCTTGAATAAGAAACCACGAGTCTTTTTATTTATTGGATTTAAAAGCTTAACTGCCAAGAGATGCCGTACTTATCTTGCACCCATCCAAACTTGTTAGCGAAAGGATAAGCAGCCAGCGGCATCAGAACCGAACCGCCTGCGGACAATTTATCAAAGGCTTCGCTGATTTCCTCGTCTGAATCACAGGTGACAAATAAGGAGATGGCGGGTGTGAATGAAAATTCATGTTTTATGTTACTGTCAATGCACATGAAGGTTTGTCCTTTGAGACAAAAGGTAGCTTGCTGAACCGAGCCTTCATCGCCTACTTCGTTTGCCCCGTAACGTGAAATGCGGGTGATTTCGGATGGTTCAAAAATAGACGTATAGTAATTCATCGCCTCTTCAGCTTGTCCCTCAAACATTAAAAAGGGTGTAATTTTGGAATTCAACATGCAGTTCAGCTCCTTTATAGGTAGAGATACAGTCATAACCTTACCGCATTTTTAATTAAAATTAAACTCTCTTTGAATCCATCTCCAAGTTGGGTTAAAATGACTACCAGGCATACTTTATTCGATTCCATAAACACATGAGTAAAACAACAGAATTAAAAAGGAGAACTCTAACATATGGCAACGATTCAAGAGCTTCTGACCGATGCTGATTTTCAAGAGGCTGAGCACAAGAAGCTTCCCATTCGCGTCTTCCGCGATGATCATTTGATTGATTCATTAACCTACGTTATCCGGTTCACGGATACGACAATCATTACCCAAAAGGATGTCAGCGATATGACATATCATTCACGCAGGGAATGCCAATTCTATGAACTTAAGAAATAAAAAAACGATGGAAGACATGGGAGCCCAATTAGGGCTCTCTTTTTAATATCGATTCGTAAAGTTATGTAGCCTACCGTTAGTTTGGCAATATGCGCTGCCGCTCACTTATCAACTCCATAAAATCTCTTAATGCATAAGAAATCCATTTTCGCGGATGCATCACCAACTGCAAATTCAAATGGAAATCCGGATGGACAAAAGGGAGCATTGCGAGTTCTCCTCTTCTAATTTCATCAATGGCAGCCATTTGCGGCAGGATGGAGATTGCGGAACCTGACATAACACATCTTTTAATGGCCTCGGGATTGCCGAGCTCAAGTCCGATCCCATAAGAAATACGATTTCGTTTTAAAAGCTTCTCCAGCATGATCCGGTAATTGCAGCTTTCCTCCGGCATAATCCATTCCACATCAATCAGGTGCTCCAGTCTTACTTCATCCATTCGTGTGAGCGGATGTTCCGGCTTGGTGATTAGAACGAGAGGTTCTTCCCGCAATGTAAGCCAGGTGAGAGCCGAGTCTGCTGGTTTATTTTCCAGGATTACTCCGATATCCAGCTCACCTTCTTTAACCTTCATTAGAATATAGTCCTCGCGGTCGGGCTGAAGACGAACATGGAGATCAGGATATCGCTTGCGGATATCTTGGATAAACGGGGGAAGAAAGTAGGAAGCAATCGAATCGATGGTACCGATGGAAAGGGTACCGCCTCCTTGTTTGCTGAGCTTTTCCTTCGATTCCTGATATAGGTCAAGCATTTGCACTGTGATTCGGAGAAGCACTTCTCCTGCGGAAGTAAGCCGCATGCTTTTGCCGAAGCGTTCAAAAAGCTGTACTTGATATGCTTTCTCCAGCTTCTGAATTTGTGTTGTCACACTGGACTGGGCATAGCCGAGTTCTTCAGCTGCACGTGTAAAGCTTTGGCGAAGTGCGACCTCACGAAAGGTCAGAAGATAAGTTAAATCCATATTCTCACTCCATCAATAATATTGATAATACCTATCAACTATTATAGATAACGCTGATGACAATTCCTATGATAAATTAAAATTAATACAATATCGAGGAGGTAATCCAAATGATGGAAAGACAGGATATGCAGGGTATTTTTGTACCTCTCATTACACCTTTTTCTCTCGATGGGGAGCTGGATTTGGCTTCGTATCGGAACTATGTCAGTAATCTTTTGTCGCATGATATTCAAGGATTGGTCATTAACGGGACGACTGGGGAAGCGCCGACGGTACAATGGGAAGAGGTTATGCAGCTTACGAAATCTACTCAAGAGTTCTTGAAAAATAAGAAGCTCGGTGTACCCGTGGTTGTCGGCACAGGGACTAATGATACGGCCTCTTCCGTACAGCGGACTGAAATGGCAGCAGAAATCGGAGCGGATGCGGTATTAGTCGTGGTTCCGTATTACAGCAAACCGTC
The DNA here is from genome assembly GCF_004916975.1 of Paenibacillus dokdonensis. Classification (GTDB taxonomy): domain Bacteria; phylum Bacillota; class Bacilli; order Paenibacillales; family Paenibacillaceae; genus Paenibacillus_AQ; species Paenibacillus_AQ dokdonensis. The sequence continues at coordinate 1,735,691 of NZ_STGQ01000001.1, forward strand.
GCAGCAGGGGATCATAGAGCATTTTCGCAGAATCGCGCAAGTTGGAGTTCCTGTCATTGCCTACGAAATTCCATCCCGCACTGGAGTAAGCTTAAGTATGGATACCGCAAGAAGAATTTTGGATATGAATGGAGTTATCGGGATCAAAGACAGTTCTGATCGATTGGAGCTCGTTTCAGAGCTGGCGCGTTCTGGATCGGGTCCGGTCCTGTGTGGAGATGATCTTCAATTTCATGCCAAGCTGAGTCAGGGTGCCAGCGGAGGGATGCTAGCTTCAGCGAATGTAAATACTCAAGCATTTATCGACGTGTATCATCTTTTTCGAAGTGGAGATGTGATTGCAGCCCAACATTCCTTTGACCGGGTGACTCCACTGATTCGTAAGCTTTTTCAGGAATCCAATCCCGCTCCTTTAAAATGGATACTTGCAAGACAGGGTTTGATTGCTTCCGATCAGCTCCGCCTGCCAATGACTTCGATCTCTATTGAGCTTGAGGTTGAACTGGAACAGCTATTACCAAGTTTTATACAGAGTTAGGAGTAAGAGCCGCCTCACGGCGGCCTTTTTGCGCTATTTTCATGACGAGCGTGATCTGTGTCTTACGTTGACTCTGGTCGATTCATGCCTTCTGGCTTCTTCCAGGCAGTCCGATTCGCAATTTCAGCCAGAATCAAAAGGAGCGGAATGGAAATGTAAACACTCATTCGATAGCTGGCCGGATAAGACCATCCTGAAGCATTGCGTATGAGAAATGTAAGTAGATGTACGGTCAAATTGGTGAAGCAGCAAGCATAGCTCCGTACCATCCATTTCCGGTGGCTGTGGATCTGTTTTTTTCTGATCTGGATAAGCGAGATGACGGTAAAGGCGGGCCATATCATGGTTAATACATTAAACGCGATACTAACTGATCTTCCTCCTGTCGCGTATGGAGCCATATAACCCGATGTAAGTCCCACAATCATGACGGCGGCAACGTATATGTAACCATTCAGCTTATGTAATTTCCGGTGCTTCCTGCGGATCGTGCTGGCGAAATTCACGGCTCCCGATATCAGCGTAATACAGGCAAATACTACATGTACCTTCATCATCGCCAACCAAATGGTCGTGTTTAACGGGTGCAGCAGATTGGTTTTGAAGCCTAAAAAACCGGCTGACTGCGGATCATATATGATTTGGACATAGGCAATGTAAAGGATAAATAGGAAGATGACGGCTAGCATCAGCGTATAGAATCGTTTGGTATTTGACATGCAGTTATTTTATCATGAATGTGGGTGTATTCGTCACAAATTTAGAAGCTGCAGGCATGTATGCTTTAGTTAGGGTAGCGGCAGATTGCCACCAGTACATTACCTGTCGACGATCCTTTATAATAGAAGGAGAACCGCAGGGTAAGTTAAGAACAGCGGAGTCATTAAACGAAGGGGATTATGAATTTGGCAACACAAAGAGAACGGATATTGGAACATTTACATACACAGATAAAAGCAGAGGAACATATTATCGGAGTCGCTGTGGGAGCGGGATTCTCGGCCAAATATGCCGTAAAAGGCGGAGCGGATCTGATTTTGGCATTAAACTCGGGCCGGTTCAGACAGATGGGGCTGGGCTCTATCGCCGGCTTTATGCCGTTTGCAAACAGTAATGAGATGGTGATGGATTTTGGCTCGCGGGAAATTTTGTCCGTGGTCAGGGATAACCCTGTGGTCTTTGGCCTTTGCGGAACGGATCCGTTAATCGACCTGCCGTCTTACTTGAATATAATTCAAAACAGCGGCTTTGCCGGGATTATTAATTATCCGACGCTTGGACTCATTGATGGCAAGTTCCGTGAAGCACTGGAGGAAGAGGGGATGTCTTACCTTCAGGAGGTAGAAGCTGTGAGGCTGGCCCATAAACGGGATATGTTTACCTTGGCGCAGGCGGATTAATGGGTACGAAGAAAGTTCTGTCGCTGGAAAAAGGGGCGGAGATCGCCAGACAAATTTTTGCTGTATGCGATGCATCGGAACGGAATCCGATCAAGCTTGTGTATGGTGGTCCAGTGCATACGCCGATTGATGTGCAGTATATGTACGACAATACCTCAGCGATGGGATATGTCGGTGGTTCGAGTTTTGAACGGATACCAACGGAAGAGGCGATCGTGGAAGCGACGTACCGCTTCAAAATTACTGGCCAGCTGGAGCAGGATCAGCAGTTGATGGACAAGCTCAGCCGCTCCGAGGAGCCCTATGATTATGTCTTTTTTGTTAAAGAGCATATTGCTCAGAATTATATGAACAACATTTCACTGACCGATCTTGCGGACCAGATCCATGTATCACGGACGCACTTAAGCGCTCTATTCAACAAAGAAGTGGGCTGCACTTTTCCGGAATACATCGCGAAATACCGCATTCATAAGGCACAGGACGTAATGAAGCATACCAAGCTTTCCTTAACTCGGATCGCGGAGCTGGTAGGTTATCCCGATTATGTTCACTTCAGCAAAACCTTCAAAAAATACACAGGGTTAACCCCGCAAAACTTCCGCAAGCAAATCGAAGACAAATATACATAAAGATCATACAAGGATACGATTACTTTATTATGAAAGCGCTGTATTATGGGGGTGTAGAGGTTAACGTCAAGGTCCGGGTAGGGCTGGGGGCGGTTCCTGATTGCAGTTCATGAAGGAGGTTATACGGTGAAAACGATAGCTATAGCGGGAACATTTGATTCAAAAGGTGCTGAATTTTTATATGTGAAATCCGTCATTGAGAGTCTGGGCCTAAATACATTCACGATCCATAGTGGAGTATTCGAGCCCATGTTTACACCGGATGTATCCAACACAGAAGTCGGAGAGGCTGCTGGCCTTGATATTGTTGAAATTGCTGCCAGAAAGGACCGGGCTGCCGGGACGGAGGCGTTGGCAAAAGGAATGGAGAGAATCGTTCCCCAGCTATATGCTGAAGGGAAGTTCGACGGCATTCTATCTTTTGGCGGTACCGGAGGAACATCGATCGTCACTGCCGGCATGAGGGCATTGCCGATTGGTGTGCCCAAATTGATGGTCTCTACGGTTGCTTCCGGGAATACGGCCCCATATGTGGGAACAAGCGACATTATCATGTTTCCATCCATTGTGGACGTGGCAGGATTGAATTCATTTTCAACCAAAATCTTTACCAATGCCGTTCATGCTATGGCCGGTATGGTCCAGTTTGAATCCGAGCCTCCCCGGGATAAAAAACCGCTGATTGCAGCCACCATGTTTGGCGTCACTACGCCATGTGTTACTTACGCAAGAGAATTTCTGGAGGAGCAAGGATATGAAGTGCTTGTATTCCATGCGACGGGTACCGGCGGTCAAACGATGGAAAGCCTCATTGAAGGCGGGTTCATTGACGGCGTACTGGATCTCACGACAACCGAATGGTGCGATGAGCTGGTTGGGGGCGTTTTAGCTGCGGGTCCGAATCGGCTTGAGGCAGCAGGACGCTGCAAAGTGCCGCAGGTCGTATCGACAGGGGCGCTGGATATGGTGAACTTCGGACCGTACGATTCCGTACCTGAAGTGTTCAAGGATCGCAATCTGTACAAGCATAATCCATCGGTAACGCTAATGCGGACTACGGTGGAGGAGAACCGTCAGCTGGGGGAGATCATTGCTGAGAAATTAAATCAAGCGCAGGGCCCAACCGTGCTGATTCTTCCTCTGAAAGGCGTGTCGATGCTCGATGTTGAAGGGGAGCCCTTCCGTGGCATCGAGGAGGACGAAGTACTATTTAACACATTAAAACAGAACATTGACCGTCAAGCCGTTGAACTGATCGAAGTAGATACAGATATCAACGATCAGGCTTTTGCGGTCGCCGCCGCCAAGAAACTGGTTGAGATGATACGACAAAACCAACCGCAGAACACCATGAACTAAATACACTGGAGGAGGAAATCATACAATGAAAACAAGAACAGAGATATTGGCAGAATTAAAAGCAGAGGTTGCCGCAGGACATGTACTTTTGGGAGCAGGTGCAGGAACCGGGATTTCAGCGAAAAGTGCCGAAGCAGGCGGAGTCGATCTGATCATTATATACAACTCGGGACGTTACCGGATGGCTGGACGCGGCTCACTCGCAGGACTGATGGCTTACGGGGATGCCAACCAAATCGTCGTTGATATGGGCAATGAGGTGCTTCCTGTGGTGAAGGATACACCCGTACTGGCTGGCGTATGTGGCACAGATCCATTCCGCATCATGGATATTTTCTTGAAACAGCTTAAAGAGCAGGGATTTGCAGGCGTGCAAAACTTTCCCACAGTGGGTCTGATCGACGGGGTATTCCGTGCGAATCTTGAAGAGACAGGAATGGGTTACGGTCTGGAAGTGGATATGATCCGGAAAGCACATGAGCTGGATTTGCTGACAACGCCATACGTATTTGATGTTGAACAAGCGAAAAAGATGGCTGAAGCCGGGGCCGATGTTCTGGTCGCTCATATGGGATTGACGACAAAAGGGACCATTGGTGCCAAAACGGCGCTCACTCTTGATGATTGCGTCGAAAAAATCCAGGCGATTTGTGATGCAGGCAAAGCGGTTAATCCGGATATCATGATCTTGTGTCATGGAGGTCCGATTGCAGAGCCCGGGGATGCAGAGTATGTACTGTCGAAAACCAAGGGAGTGGAGGGCTTCTTCGGAGCATCCAGCATTGAGCGTTTTGCCACCGAGGTTGGTATCAAGCAGCAAACGGAAGCATTTAAGAACATATTGAAGTAAGGTATAGCCTATCATAAAGCGTTAAAAGAGATGAAAGCCATAGCTGTTACCCGGCACCGAGAGTAGGAGGAGTTACTTTCGGGCATGGGATCAGCTGTGGCTTTTTAGGTCCAGGCGCCAATTATTGCATCTCATGAAGCTTCCTTTCGGATATTCGAAATCACATTCGGAGATCAGAGTGAAGCCCAATTTACGGCAAATTCCATTAGAAGCAGGATTGTCGACCGAAGGGAAGGCATGTATATATCGGTGCTTTTTCTGTTCGCGAGCGCTGGCAATGGCCGCCGTTGTCGCGGCAGTAGCTATACCCTGATTCTGGAATGGGGGAAGGATGCCCCAACCGATTTCATAGATTGTCTCCTCTTGCCAGACGCTCTCCCAGTAACCAACGTTGCCGACGGGTTCGTCATGAGGGGCCAATATGATGCTGAACATGCAACCTGTACCTGTTTCTGCGATACCGATGTACCGCTTGTGCCTTTCAATGACTTGTTCCTCTGTTTCCGGACCGCCAAGATGCTCGAGCATTTGCGGCGTATTCAAACGGTACAACAAATTAAGATTAGTCTCATCCCATGGATTGATAAGCACCCGAAAATCGTTTTTCTGAATTCGCAAAGTAAACCCTCCTGCTTGATAAAATGAACAGAACGTATGTTCTGTATTATATACCGAAAAATGGAGGTTGTCATGTAAAAGATATCATTTTACAAGCTTTTTGATTTTATTGCCCGTCTTCACATAACCAAATCCAAGCAATACAAAGAGAATGAAATAAATCGCCATGACAGGAACAATAATTCCCCATAACCTGTCACTAAACCGTGACAGCAGATTGGTCATATTGGCTGAAAAAATCACTATATTTGCGATAAACACGCCGCCCATCACACGTTGGATTTTCTTATATTGCGCGATGAGAGACTCTCGATCCGTATACAACCGTGGGGGTTCTCCCGGCATAAATTCCTTACGGAAATAGTGCCAAGTACCTCCGTAGGAGACTACATACTCCCAACCCGCATCCTGATACAAATCGAGATAATCCTGCATCGTACGATTTTTCTTAAGGCCAGGCTGATAATCCAAGCGATACGTGAATCGAGTCGTCGGGTCACATGTGAAAAAGCTTTTTAAAGCTCCGGCCTTTTTCAGATGCAGTCCTTGCTCGGATAGTTCATTGATCCATTGTTCCTCTTTCTCATAATTCCAGCTCATCGTTATACGGTATCTTTTCTCCAAGCGCTCTACCATTGACCTCACTCCTTTTCGTCAATCCGTACTTGCTGCCCAGCCTTCAGTAGCTCCTCAAGACGTTCAATTTCTGCTGCAACAACGATTTTTCCGTCTTCCGTAATTTCATACATCTTGCGCCGACTATCCGTTCCTTCGGGAATGGGAAAATGGTCGATTAATCCTTTATTCAGTAATGTGTTAAGAGCGGTATACAATGTGCCGGCTCCAATTTTGACTCTGCCATGACTTAATTTCTCGGTATCTTGCATAATCCCATATCCATGTGAAGGCTCTTTATACAATGCAATCAGGATATAATAGAAGGCTTCGGTTAATGGAAGCATCTCTTTCCGTTTATCCAACCGTTCCCCTCCATTCTTTTGATATGATGGTTTAATATATCGTATGACGATATATTAATATACGATATATCGTTTGTCAATATATATCTGTGTTTTTTTTCCACATGGAGGAGAGGGTGGAAATCATGCCAATGAAGGAATGCCATGCAAAAAAACATAACCATTGCAGGGGGCATCATATGCCGGAATGGTCTTGTCGATATTGATTAAACTGCTGGTCCCATAGATATAAATTATGTCGGGTTGGTTGGATACTGTCCCAGGCCGACACGTTCTCCGACTCTGGGGATTTGTAATAGGCGGCTGATGACGGATGCATCGATGGTCCCATGCGTTTCATAAAAATGATCCATATACTAGTCATAAACCGGCAGAGCCCAATGAAATAGCTGTTTCCTAAGTTTATTTAAATCGAAAAGAGTGTATATCAAATACGATACGAATATATAAGTAAACATTGGAGGCAACGTTAAAATGAGTGAAGAACTAAACACATCCGGTTGGGATGCCATTGATCAGGAATTATCGAAGATTTACGGGGTTCAGGAGCCAAAGCATTATGGAACGCTCATTTCATATGCACTTGGGGGTCAGGATCCGTTGGATGGAATCAGTGCGTATAAGAGTGATACACCAGCTCCTCACTGGCATTTCGTAACCTATGGATTCACGGAGCTGTATGAAAAGGAATCGGATCATACCGAGGACAGTGGATATGGATTTGAATTGACGTTCAGACTCGCCCGGAAGGAAGAAGAGGAGGAACCGCCTGCATGGGCGCTAAACCTGCTTCAAAATATGGGCAGATATGTTTTTAATAGCGGAAATATTTTTAGATCAGGTGATTACTTGGATGCAAACGGTCCGATATGCCTGAATGCCGATACACGCCTCTCCGCGCTGGCCTTTGTGCATGATCCTGAGCTACCTGCAATTCATACATCAAATGGACGGGTGGAGTTCTTGCAGATGGTTGGCATCACGGGTGATGAACTTGAGGCGATGCAAACCTGGAATACGCTTGGAGTGCTTTCCGCAGGTTTAAGTTATATGCCTTCTTACATAACCGATTTAACGCGAGACTCACTTCTTTAAATTTCTTCCATCTCGGAATCGATTGAGCGGGGAATGGAAGAAGAAGGCTCGAATACTGGCTTTTTATATGTGGATCAGCTGGCTTGGGCTCCGGGGAAGAAAAGTTGGCTAAGCAAGTCTCCTGATATGCTCAAGTTAGGTGCGAAGCAAGCGGGAATCATTGGAAAGCTGCTCCGCGGACGAATTTTGAAAGGGAAAAGCCTGAGCTTGGTGGGCCCTGAAATCCGGCTTGTTTTTGAACCAGGGGAGAAGGCTGGCTATGCAATGCAAGAAAATGAGGTCCGGATTACGCTGGATGCATTGACTGCGGCTGAGTTTAGCCGGAGCTTACTGCCTAGGGAAATCATTTTTGAGGTTTCTTCTTTACAAGGCATCGCCATTCAAATTGTGAAAACCAACATTAAGGATAATGAAGGAAACGTGGTAAAGACCATCGGTTGACCGTCATACTATATTTGCTCACAGGATAAGCTTACCGCAATGTTATACCAACATTGTTAACATAACGGATAGATTATGCTCTATTGAAAGGCTTGAATAGTCTTTTCAATGCATCTTTTGCATATTTTCCTTCAGCGCCAGCCAAATGACTTAACTTTCTGAAATCCGTATTGTCTGTAATCTGATCGATGTTACCGATTAAGCGTTTTTCAGCTAACTGGCGTATGTTATTATCCGAAATATGTTTCAAAATGACTTTAGCAATTCCTTCGCCATGCATTACTTTGAAGGGACGATCGTAGAAGGTTGAAACGTTATCAGGAATCATTTCAGTGATCCCGAGCCTATTATGCATGCTCGATAAGTGCGTATAAGCACTATTCAATGCGTTCTCACGTTCTCTCCATGTACCCGCCGTTTGAGCAGTCCAAAGACAAGGCATTAATTGATCAGAGCATTCCAAACGATTAAATGCAGTACCAAACCATTTGGGATAAGGGGCATACTGACGTTCCAATAAAAAGCAATTATTCATGATATCGCGGACAATACGTGAAGCAATAACCGCTGAGCCTAACTCATCACCTGCATAACCCGAACGAAGCATCAGATGTTCTTCTTGACTGATTCGCTGCCAATTGGATGCCATCAGGTACAACCAAATCGAGTGTGGATAATAATTGAATTGTTTGCGTAACGCGGTAAGTTGACCTGTATCATCCCTAAAGACGGCTCCTCTGGTGATCTCGAGAAGCGACTGAGAAGGAAACGTCAGCCAATCCTCTGCTTCCATTGGTTCATGTATATGAAGACCCAGGCAGCTTTCGATGAACATGGGTATCGTAGAAATCACGCTCATTTTTACATCAACCGGAATGCCATAAAACTGTGCAGGTGCTCGCTCACGCAAAGATGCTTCTATCTGTTCTGAATATCCAATATCTTCTTCATTAAGAAAAAGATATACCCGTGGTCCCCAATCATGATCCGTTGACATTTCCGTATCATAGCCCAGAACTTCACTACCAGGCCCCAATAAAGCCGCCGAATACATCAGAGAAGGAAAGGAATCGGTCAACAAAGGTTCAACAACTTCGGCATGAAACCTGCGGCATAATTCTATCCCATGAATAAATGACATTCTTTGTTCCTCCAATCTATCTCGTACTCGCATGAAAACGTTCTATCTACCAATATTATGCAATGCGGATATGGATTGCAACATAGCTGAGGTTCAATAGGCAGTCTGGGAAATCGTTTATAGTGCTTACTGAAGCATGCCGGAAATGATTGTCTCTATTATGAAGCCATGTTTTAATGAAAATAAGCACGAGTTGAGAACGAACAAATGAGTGGAGGTATTTGAATGCAGCCCAGTTTCAGTATCCAGAATAAAATAGCAATTGTAACAGGCGCAAGCAAAGGCATCGGCTATGGCTTGGCCAAATCTCTGGCAGCAGCCGGGGCGATCGTTGCCGTAATGGCCCGAAGCAGAGACTCACTTGACCAACTTGTAGAAGAGATTACTGAAGCGGGGGGCCAAGCAAAGGCCTACGAGCTGGATGTCAGGGATGTGAAACAGATCGGAAACGTATTCGGTCAGGTTGCCGAGGATTTCGGAAGGCTAGATATTGTTGTAAACAATGCTGGCTTGGGCGAGGGGATGCCGGCAGAAGATGTGACGGAAGAATATTGGGATGAAATGATGGACGTCAATTTGAAAGGAGTATTTTTCTGCTGCCAGGCCGCCGGGCGCATAATGCTGGAACAGGGCAGCGGCAAGATCATTAATGTCAGTTCGCAGGTTAGCATCGTGGGGATCACCGACGGGGTTGCCTATTGCGCTTCGAAAGGCGGGGTGAATCAATTAACGAAGGTGCTCGCTTTGGAATGGTCCAGCCGTGGTGTCTGCATTAATGCCGTTGGCCCAACATTCATCTATACGCCGGGTACAGCCGAACGATTGGATACGCCTGAATTCAGAGACGAGGTGTTAGCCCGAATTCCTGCAGGCAGGATCGGTACGATTGAAGACGTGGCAGGAGCCGTGATTTATTTGGCCTCCCCGGCATCCGATCTCGTTACAGGTACTCTGCTGCTGGTAGATGGGGGTTGGACGGCTCAGTAGCGGCTTGGAATGGTATGAATGAGCCGCATGTCATCAAAGCACAGAGCAGCGTAAGCAAAGCTTGCGCTGCTTTCTTTATTTTCAGGAACATGAAGCCCATGAGAAGACTTCATTTATTGCTATGATTGTTTTCTGCCGATAAATACGAGCGACAGTAAACTGCCACCGAACAGAATAACAGATGTTACGATAAACGATACATGCATTCCTGCAATAAACGTTTTGCTGCCACTCAGAAGCGTGCCAAGGATGGCGACTCCCAGCGTCGCGCCAAGCTGACGGCTTGAATTAAGAGCGCCTGATATTGCACCGGTCTGTTCCTTAGGGACAGAAGAGATCACAGCCGTCATCAACGAGGGAATCGTAAAGGATACTCCGAAACCGATCAGCAGCAATCCAACCAGCATAATCGCATAGCTCGTGTTCACTCCCGTCCACACTTGCAGCAGCGTACCCGCTGCCCCAAGGCTAAAGCCGACAGTCATCGGCATCCGCGCTCCGATTCTGCCCACAATGCGACCAGTCAGAATGGGATTGAAGGCCAGTGGAATCATCATGGGTAGGAGCGCGAGTCCGGCGATGTGGGCCGATAATCCGCGTATTTGTTGAAGAAATAAAGGCAGTACAAACAGAATTCCCGACAGGCCGATGTTAATCGCCATTCCTGCCAGCATTCCGGCCGATACTGTCGCATTCTTAAATAGTCGCAGCGGAAGCAATGGTGACTTGCCTTTTGCTTCCACAATCAAAAAAAGGAGGGCGCTCAATAGAGCCAGACTAAATGCCGCAATAATAACCAACGAATCCCATCCGTACGTTTCCCTCTCCATAAGTCCAAAGGACAATGCAGTTATGGCCATAATAGCCGTGATTTGCCCCCCCAAGTCAAAGCTACGCTGCGGCTTAAGATCCGTTTCCCTCACGAACAGGAAAGTCATGATCAAGCTAATGGCTGCAAGTGGTACGTTGAGAAGGAAGATGCTGCGCCAGCCGAACGAGTCCGCAAGTAGTCCTCCGATAACAGGTCCTGCCGCCATCGCTACCCCCGTAACCGCTGCCCAAATGCCAAGCGCCCTAGCACGTTCAGCGGGTACCGGGTAAGCATGGGCTATCAGAGTGAGCGAGGCTGGCGTAAGTGCTGCTGCCCCTATGCCGAGTATTGCACGTAAGCCGATAAGCGCGCCTAGTGTCGAAACGGCTGCCGACAGGGCAGATGCGACGAGAAATAGGGCTAGACCGCCCAAATAGACATGTTTGGCTCCAAGCTTGTCAGCAAACGCGCCCATAGATAACAGTAAACCGGCAAACACGATCGTGTAGGCGTTGACCACCCATTGAAGACCGGATATCCCTCCGCCCAAATCGACCCGAATCGCCGGAAGCGCGACGCTCACCACCGTCATATCCAGGAGTACCATAAAGTATCCGAGCGAAAGTCCGAAAAGCAACAGTGCTTTGGCAGACTTGCCGGTTCTGTTGGGTTGTGTTTGAATTGCCTTTTCCAAAGTAAGTCCCCTTCCATGGCAATGTTTATGTATTTGCCGTTTCTTCTCATGGAAATTGTATAATGGATCGTATACTAGAATAAGATGAGGGTTTATCCTAGGAGAATTTCTCCTAGGATAGGAGACATGCAAGGGGGCAAAGCGAGTTATGGAATCATCAAACCCAACGAGGCTTGTTGAACTGGCACAGTTTTTGAAGACGCGCCGCGCCCGTATTTCACCCGAGCAAGCGGGTCTGCCTCATGGAGGTCGGCGGCGCACGCCGGGACTCAGACGAGGGGAAGTAGCGCAGCTCTCAGGTGTCAGTGTGGACTGGTACACATGGCTGGAGCAAGCGCGAAACATTCAGGTATCCACGCCAGTTCTAGACAGCATTGCACGGGCTCTCCAGCTCGATTCCAACGAACGGAATCATTTATTTATGCTGGCACTGCAGCAGCTGCCGGCTGATCTGACGCCAGCAGAAAACAATATTAGTCCGACCTTTCAGAGGTTCCTTGACCTGCAGGGATCAAGCCCGGCCTATGTTACCGATCAGCGACTGAATATTGTGGCATGGAACAGGGCTGCAAACCTGATTTACGGGAATTACGAGGCAATGTCGACACGTGAACGAAATACGGTATGGCGGACGTTCACTTCGCCGTATGTACGGCAATTACTTAAGGAGAATTGGGAAACTCATGCCCGGCACCGTTTGGCTCAATTTCGCACCAGTTACGGAAAATTCGCTGGTGATCCCTGGTGGATGGAGATCATTGAGGAACTGAATCAAGCAAGCCCGGAATTTAGGGCATGGTGGCCAAAGCATGATGTTCTAAATGGTCCTGAAAGGAAAGAAAATCAATCATCACCCGACAGCCGGCTTACTCGAATTTGATCAGATTTCGTTTTTTGTATCGGATGCTCCCCATCTTACCGTTACGATTAATCTACCATTAAATGATGATACAACTTCCCAGCTGGGTAAGCTTCTATCCAAGTAATTGTTATGAATTCAGATCGTGCTATTTATGTTAGGATTCAGTTTACAGGGCATGAACTGCTGCCGGATGATGTAGTAATGATTCTCTAAGTGATTCATCTATATATTGACCACATACGGATATCACTGCCGCCATAGCTTTGGCGGCTTTTTTGTACCCTTTGGAATGAATTATCCTTATAGCGCAAACGACAGCAACGCGTGATTGGCTCACTTTCGCTGGCAACAGGGTTCCTGTAACAACTTTATCCACCATCTTTTACTATCCGGCCCTTTTCAGATTCATCGGTTCTTACATCATCTGACTTTCAGAATTGTCTCCGCCTGTGTTAATTTCGACATTTCTACGCTAGACTTCCATAGAGAACTCCAATTCTCATTGTTATACGAAAGTTCGGAAGATTTAATTTGTTTCTTGCCTTCGAAATATTTTGCTGTCGTCTGGTCAAGCTTACTATCGGTTACCAAATTGGCTAATGCACTTCCTGACTGGCGCACAGTATTCACATTCGGATAGAACAAAGTTAAAACAGGCAATACATAGTTCCAAACAAACTTCATTACAGGAGTATAGCTTTGAGCAAGCCCCGTTCCTGGCATCATTCCAGGATCGAAAGCATTGACGGTAATTTTTTTATCGGTTTGCTGCTTTATTCTACGGGCCAGCTCATAGGTGAAATATAAATTACATAGCTTTGAAGTCGTGTAGCGCCGTCTGCCAATATGGGAAATGGCTTTATTTGTACCAGTTGGTTCAGGAAAAGCCAATTGTTGGGGATTCACAAATACAGGTTCAGGCATTCCAGTTTTTTTCAATGGATCATGGGTTCCGCTACTAACAATTACAATTCGGCCTCCAGGCGCTATTTGCTCTAGCAACATATTTGCCAGGAGAAAATGACCGAGGTGATTTACGCCAAAGGTAATTTCAAACCCATCTTTTGTATAATGTGTATCATCAATAAATTGCACACCCGCGTTGCATACAAGTGCATATAAGGGCGGGTAATCCATTTCGGATAAATTTCCAATGAAATTTCTAACAGATTCCAAAGAGGAAAGATCCAATTCCATGGAGGTTATGTTGTTGTTACTGGTTTCTTGTATGAGGGAATTAACGGCTTGTTGGGCTTTGGCTGCATTGCGGCAAGCTAGAATAACATAATAATTGTTGTTATATTTAGCAATCTGTTTAGCGCATTCGTAGCCTAATCCCGAGTTTCCACCTGTTATAATAACTGTTTGTTTCTGTGAACTCATTTCATACACTCTCCTTAGGATTATCATTATATAAGTAAAAGGACATCTGTTTTGTTGACAGCGTCAACATTGACTGAGTATAACCTCGTAACGTTGACACTGTCAACATATAGGGGTAAAATTTTAAATACAAGGAAAGTGAATCTATTTCACAAGAGGGAATTATGAAAAATAATAGCGATACAAAACAAAAACTGATTCAGGTCACAAGGGAAATGATTGACCAACAAGGAATAGACGCTATTAATATGCGAGATCTTGGCAAAAAAATAAACTTGTCCCGAGGTGCCCTATACAGACATTTCAAAAATAAGGATGATTTGCTGGCAACCATTGCAACTGAAAATTTCGAGTTGCTGAATAGAAATATTCAGCAATTAAGCGACAAGATTTACGAACCACGGCCGCTTTTGTATGCCATTTTGCTTGCTTATTATGATTTTGGCATCAACAATCAGGAGCATTATCAATTGATGTTCCGTAAGCAATGGGATAAGGAAATGTATCCTGAACTTGTTACTTCCGCTTTTTTTATGTTTACTTCCGTAGAGAAGTGTTTGGAAAAGGCGGGGAATATACGGAAATCTTCAAATCAATCCACTGCAATGATGTACGCATTTATTCATGGTCTGGTGGAACTGAATATATCAGAGCTCTCTGAATCAGAGAAAGGATTGGATAGTCCCATCCAGCTTATCGATTCTTTTCTGGATCTGATTTTTATGAATTAATGAATGACATAGGCCGCAAGTGTTATCGTATACGCTAGTGGCCTATTCATTGTGTCAGCTGCTTAATTTTTCATTCTGGTGCGGGATCTACTAAGATTGAAATGGTGATCTTTTTTTTCAGGAATAGATAGAGAATGAGCTAGACTCTAAGAGGTAGCATAGATTAATCTGGATATACGTAAATAGGATTTCGCTTGAATCTGAACTTGAAAGCACATATTTAATCATATGTAAATATTTTAATAATAAGAAAGGGGTTGGATATGACTTATTCGCAGATCTGGAACAATTCGGGAATTGAAGCTGATATTCACTATCTGGAACAGCAGATTCAGGCTGTCAAAAAAGAAAAGAAACGAGCAGAAGCCGCAGGCCTTCAGGAATTAGTGAATCAAGCGAATCACAAGTTGGCTGAATTGGAAGCAAAGCTGGACGAGCTTGAAGATTAGGGGAGGATCCTGGCAGAAGGGATGACCGATGGTTTAATCACCGAGGAAGGAAGCATGGGAAAGCCGATGCGCAGTTCTATGCACAATTACTTCAAAAGACGGTTATGTGACCAGCTTAGCGGAAAAATATATGCCGTAACCGAACCTGTTTCTGTAATCAGCCATAGAGATTGCATAGTCAGGGATAAATTTATGAACTTATAGTTTTACGAAAAAAGAAGACCCTGCACCTAGTGCAGGGTCTTCTTTTCTTACTGCTCTCTCATAGCAATCAGACGCCCGGTATAAGATAACCAATCAACTTCATCCACAGTAATAATCTTGGAAATTTTTCCTTTTTAATTATTGACATCGAAATTTCAGGATGATATATTGTGCATACACAACATACACAATTCAAAGAGGAGGTACGGTATGCTGGCATTAGACATTAGAAATTTAAATAAGAAATACCCCAATTTCCAGTTAAAAGATGTATCGTTTCAACTGGAAAAGGGTTATATCATGGGTTTTATCGGTGCCAATGGCGCAGGAAAAACAACCACCATAAAATCGATCATGAATATGATTCATATCGATAGCGGTGAAGTACGTATTTTGGGCAAGAACGCGGCCGAACATGAAACCGAATTGAAGCAGGAAATCGGATGCGCATTTGGCGGCATCGATTTCTATACCCGCAGCAAGTTGAAAACGTTGACCGATGTCATTAAGAAGTTCTACAAAAATTGGGATGATGAAACCTATTACAACTATTTGAGAAGATTCAAATTGGATGAAGATAAAAAAATAGCCGAATTGTCGACGGGGATGAAAGTAAAGTATAATTTGGCTCTTGCTTTATCCCATGGCGCGAAGCTTCTCATCCTCGATGAGCCGACAAGCGGACTCGATCCGATCGCAAGAGATGATCTGTTGGATATTTTTCAAGAGCTCGTAGTCGATGGCGAAATCAGCATTCTTTTCTCGACTCACATTACAACCGACTTGGAAAAATGCGCGGATTTTATTACCTTTATCGAAAACGGGCAAATCATCGCCAGCTCGGAGAAAAACGACTTTATGGAGTCCTATCGCTTACTAAGTGGTAACGAAAGCCAGCTAAACCGCGTGAAAGAACAGTTGATTTCCTACAAAATCAATTCATTCGGATTTACAGGATTGATTCATTCCAAGGACTTTGATCCCTCTTCCGATATTAAAACGATTACGCCGAGCCTCGAGGAAATCATGATTTATTTCGCAAAAAAGGAGGATATCTATGTATAACTTGGTGATGAAGGATTTGAAATTAGGCGTAAATCCTATGTTTTTCGTCTTTCCTTTATTAATGGGCGCCTTAATGCTTGTTCCCGGCTGGCTCTATTTTCTCGTCCCTATGTATTTCTGTTGGATTACGATACCCAATATGTTTGGCCAATTTAGATCGCAGAACGATTTAATATTTACCTCGATGATGCCCGTTACCAAAAAGGACATGGTAAAAGCAAGGGTCTTCGTTATTGTCATCCTGGAATTATTGCATCTTGTCATTGCCATGATCTATGGCATGATCACGATTCGCTTATATCCGCATTTGACATACTATTTCTTCGCACCGCACATGGGTTTTTGGGGACTTTGTTTTGTCATGCTGGCGATCTTCAACATGATCTTTATACCCATGTATTACAAAACAGCGTATAAATTCGGCGGGGCAGCGACCGCATCCATTGCAGGCGCTATGCTTTTTGGCGGAGTCGCACAATGGATCGGAATCCAAAGTTCGTTTGTGTCCGACATTTTCAATGGTACCGGGGCCCACAATATGGCACTTCAAATATCCATTCTGATCGCAGGAATCGTGATATTCATTGCGTTCACCATGATTGCTATTCGAATTGCAGTCAAACGGTTCCTAAAAGTAGAAATCTTATGAACGTATCTATCTCGAGCACATCTGAAAAACCGATTTATCAGCAGCTTTTCGAACAAATCAGTGCCCAAATTCTGAAGGGGGAGCTCGAAAGCGGCTATTGTTTACCACCTATTCGACAAGCAGCCCTGGAGCTTCGTGTCAGTGTCATCACCGTAAAGAAAGCTTGGGAAGAACTCGAACGAAGCGGCTTGATCAATACAGTAACAGGTAAAGGATGTTTTGTAGCCGAACTCTCATCCGATGAGATGCTTCAAAAACGCAACGATATGATCTTGGAGCAAATGGTTAGCGACACTTCATACTACAAATCCTTTGGTCTCACTATAGAAGAAGTTATTGAGCTTTTGAAGAAGGTATATCCAATTTGA
Source organism: Paenibacillus dokdonensis (assembly GCF_004916975.1). Taxonomy (GTDB): domain Bacteria; phylum Bacillota; class Bacilli; order Paenibacillales; family Paenibacillaceae; genus Paenibacillus_AQ; species Paenibacillus_AQ dokdonensis. Next base: position 1,752,948 of record NZ_STGQ01000001.1, read on the forward strand.
TAAGTCGTTTTTGCACGTACAATATACTCTAAACAGAAGGGTTTGAAGAATAATGAAAAGGTTAGATAAAATACTTTTCATCGGATTGACGCTTCTTATTGCCGGGATCGTGTGGGCTATTGCAACGAACAGCATCGGAAAGATTGAATGGATGTTGTTACTAGTGGTAGTCGTCATAGGCATGTTGGCGGGGATGATTCAAGGGTGGGCAATCGCTCAAAAAGAATTAGGGAAAATCGGATCGGGCAAGAGGGTACTCTATGTAGTTGGAACACTCATCGTATTTGTTGTTCTGAAAGTCACATTAAATATAATGGTTCCGTCGTATTTAGCAACGAGCCAGATCGGAATCTGGATGTCGGTTGTTTTTGCCATTGGGGGCCTTTTCCTCGGTCGTGCTTTATACTCCCGCCCTGTGAAATCGATTAGCATGGGGTAATAATCGGATTTTTGGTCGATCATTAAATGCTAAAAAGCCGATCCTTATTTAATAAAAGGTTCGGCTTTTTTCACGAGTTCATATCATACATGCATTTATTTCAGCGGAACTTGTTTGGATAACTTTTCAAATTCCTCAAGGTAAGGATTTAATTTGAGGGAGATGCTTTGCAAATATTTCAAATCTGCATCATTTTTGCGTTGTTTGGCCTTGGTTTCAGCGGGAAAAATCGAGCAGCTCTTGACCGTGGAGCCGTTGCGATAGTCCACACTGAATAAGTTGCCTTTTTTTAGCGAGCTTTTCATGTTGATATTGCTTCCCAGGATGGAGAGCGTTTCCTGCGAATTTTTGTAGGTGAAACTGTAATCTGGATCGGCCAGGGCGTGAATCACGTCATATCCGGTTTGAAGCGTTCCATTGGTAAAAGCACCCATTAGGATTTCATTCGAACGGACCGCGCTGTCTTCCATGGTGACTTTATGGGTAAGCGTTCCTTTTCCATTCATGTTATCTTGTTTCCATGCGCCGATGTAGACTACTGTATGTTTTTCTCCATCGGAGCCATATTCATTCATATATTTTCCCGTACCTTCGCGTTTACTATCAATAAAATCACCCGAATACTGTTTGTGTTCCCCCCAGAGCATTGTCCCGCGTCCGTTAGGGACCCCGTTCTTAACCTCACCATAATAGGATGTTTGTTCGGAGATTTTCACCCATTCCTTGACGGGTGCTGCACTTGCCGAGGATGGTCCGGTAACGAAAGAGGCAGTTGTTAGAGATGCACAAAGCGCCATAGTTATAGAAAGTGCAGTTACTTTTTTCATCGATAGTCCACCCTTCATGTATGCAAATGATGTGTTTTTTCTAAATTTCATCTCATCATATAGACGTAAATCGGCGGAATAAGTTGCTAAGGGAGGTAGAAATATGCATGGGCGGGCAGTGCAACCATAAGCCAATCAGCCCCCGTTTTCTTTGCATGAGTTTCGGTACATCATCAAAATAAAAAGACCGCGACGGACGCGGCCTCGTGGCTCTTACTCTTCTCCCGTCGCAATCGGATTCTCTTTGTACGAAATCCAGTCGCTCCAGCTCCCAGCATATAACTTCACATTCTTAAATCCAGCCTTCCCAAGCGCCAGTACATTCGGGCACGCGCTTACGCCTGAGCCACAGTACACAATAACTTCTTGCTCAGGATCTAGATCCGAGAACTGAATTTTGAGTGTATCTGCGTTTTTCCACCGACCTTGCTCATCCAGTACATCTTTCCAAAACTTATTAACTGCACCGGGGATATGTCCGGCTTTGGCATCCATAGGCTCTTCCACACCTGCATATCGGCGTGATTCCCGTGAATCGATGATAAGTGGACCGCCGTTTTTGACCACATTTTGCACATCTTCCATACTAACAAGCATGTTTTGCTGTACATGAGCTTGATATTGACTTGGAATACGCACCACTTGGTGATCGCTGACCGGGAAGGAGGCTTTTTTCCACGCAGAATAGCCTTCATCCATGACATGAATACGTTCATGACCCAAATATCGGAGCATCCACCATAAGTGAGAAGCATAGATGCCTCCTTGATCGTCATAGGCAACAACAATACTATCTTTATTCATGCCAGCCTCACTAAGAATGGTAGTTAACTTTGAAACCTCAGGAAGTGGATGCCGTCCACCATGCGTGCTTACTGGAGCAGACAATTGTTCTTCCAGATCTAAATAGATTGCGCCGGGAATATGATCTTCCGTATAGGCTTTACGTCCAGCTTCCGGGTCAGTGAGTACAAAGCGGCAATCGACTATAATTATTTCCGGCTCGTATAACCTTGCAAGAAGCCATCGAGTAGAGACGATCGGTTCCATAGTGATTCCTTCTTTCATGTTTAATATGTATGACGTCATTATATCGAAAAATAAAAGAAGACGCATCCAAAGCTTATGGATTAAACCGCATCCTCAGGTTGTTAATTCAAACAATATCCCGATTTACTATTGAACTCATAACAAACACTAAACTTGACATGAGGCGGAGAACAGGATAGAATTTATACCCGTTGGGGTATTAAATGTGAGAGAGGGTTGTCCTATCTTTTTTTTGAAATTTTTAATACCCTAAGGGGTATTAAATAAAATAAACAGGAAGGAGGCTGACACACAGATGAATCAATCATGGTCAGACATTACGCCACAGGAAGTAGAAGAATGGATTCAAAGTCAGCGTGAGGACCTGCAGTTTATTGATGTACGGGAATTGGCCGAGTATCAGGAAGGACATATTAAGGAAGTTAAGCTGATTCCGCTGAGCCAGCTTGAAGTGCGTCATGATGAAATCGATCGAAACAAAGAAACTGTCGTGATCTGCCGTAGTGGCAATCGCAGCCGCCAGGCTTGCGAATTTCTGTCATCTTATGGACATCAAAAGCTCCATAATATGGCCGGTGGAATGATGAACTGGCAAGGGCAAACAACAAGAGATTAAGCGAGAGAATACTCATCCGAAAAAGCAATGATCCATTGCTGTCTCGATACAATATTGAAGAAGGTGAAGGTATGGATATCAAAGTTGACCGCGTTGTTGATGCTAAAGGGCTGGCTTGCCCAATGCCAATTGTCCGCACCAAAAAAGCAATAAATGAACTGGATGCCGGCCAGGTGCTTGAGCTGCAGGCGACAGACAAAGGTTCCGTAGCAGATATTCAGGCGTGGGCGAAATCTACAGGCCATCAATTTTTGGGTACACAACAGGAAGATAAGGTGTATCGGCACTATGTCCGCAAATCGGAGCCGGATGAGATCAAGGAAGAAATCACATTCCCGCATTCCGTTCGTAATGATGAGCTGGAGAGACTGCTGGATGGGGAACAGGAGATTCATATTTTGGATGTCCGCGAGCCTGCTGAATATGCCTTCGGCCGCTTGAAAGGATCAAAGAATATACCTCTCGGAGATTTGGAACAGCGTGCTGACGAATTGAATCCGGAGGATGAAATTTATATTGTGTGCCGCACGGGCAACCGCAGTAACTTGGCGGCCAATCTCTTGACGGAGAAAGGCTTCAAAAACCTTAAAAACGTCGTTCCCGGTATGTCCGAATGGACAGGATCCGTGGAGCGGGATGAAGTCAAACCATTAAACTAAATTAACCTATTGGAGGAAAAGAAAAATGGCAACTAAAGTAGCAATTATTGCAGCAAACGGTGGAATGTTCGACGCATACAAGGTATTCAATATCGCAACGGCAGCAGCGGCAAGCGATGCAGAAGTAGGCATCTTCTTTACATTTGAAGGTCTGAACCTGATTCACAAGCAAGCTCATCATCAGCTTCCTATGCCAGCGGGTGCGGAACATTTTGAAGAGGGATTCAAAAAGGCGAATGTACCTTCCATACCGGAGCTCGTATCGATGGCTCAAGAATTGGGTGTGAAAATCATTGCCTGCCAAATGACCATGGATGTGATGAACCTGAATGAAGAAGATTTTATCGACGGCATTGAAGTGGGCGGAGCAGCGACCTTTATCGATTACGCCAAGGATGCTAACATTTCCTTATCGTTCTAAATATCGTATTGACACAAAGAGGAGGTGTAACCATGTCTGAAGAGACGAAGCAATCATCACTTACCAAAATGACCCCGCATGAATTGACACAGATCGTCGCAGGACATGAGGAACTGTTTGTTCTGGACGTGCGTAATGAGACTGAATTCAACGATTGGAAAATCGAAGGCGAGAATATTGAAATAATCAACATTCCTTACTTTGACCTGTTGGATGGTATAGATCCTGCGCTTGACCGAATTCCTGACCATAAGCGTCTCCTTGTCGTTTGCGCCAAAGAAGGCTCATCCCAGTACATCGGAGAGCAGATTGCGGAAACCGGACGTGAAAATATATATTACCTTGAAGGCGGTATGAAGCTGTGGAGTGAGCATCTGGAGCCTGTCAAAGTCGGAGAGCTGCAGAGTGGTGGGGAAATCTATCAGTTTGTCAGAATGGGCAAAGGTTGTCTTTCCTATATGGTACTTTCTGAAGATGAGGCAGTAGTTATAGATACGGCGCGTTTGATACAGCCATATATTGATATTGCCAAAAAGCATAATGTACAGATTAAGCATGTGCTGGATACCCATCTTCATGCTGACCATATTTCCGGAGGACGGGATTTATCCCAAGCTGCTGGAGCTTCCTACTGGCTGCCTCCTAAAGATGCGGATGAAGTGACCTACCCGTATAATCAGCTTGTGGAGAATGAGGATCTTCTGATTGGTAACGGCAAAGTAAAGGTGCACCCGATTTACAGCCCAGGTCACACGATCGGCAGCACTTCTTTTCTGATTGATGACCAATACCTGCTGACAGGTGATATACTGTTTATCGCCTCGATCGGCCGTCCGGATCTTGCCGGCAAAGCCGAGGATTGGGTCAGTGATCTTCGGAATTCCTTGTATGAGCTCTATGGAAACCTGCCTGAACAGCTGGTTGTACTGCCTGCCCATTTTGGTCAAGTAACCGAGCTTGACGATCAAGGGAAGGTATCGGCGAAGCTGGGAGATTTATTCAGTCACAATCCGGGCCTTAATATGGCAGATGAAATAGAATTCAGAAAGACAGTAACTGAAAATCTGCCGCCTCAGCCCAATGCTTATCAGGAAATCCGTCAGACGAACATGGGCAGAATCAATCCGGATGAAGAGCAGCAGCGTGAAATGGAAATGGGTCCTAACCGCTGTGCCGTGCACGATAAATAAAATGGAAATCTTAAAGAGAGACAAGAAGGAGGAATATTCATGAACGCAGATAAAGTGCTTGATGCCAAGGGGCTTGCCTGTCCAATGCCGATCGTACGAACCAAAAAAGCAATTGAGGAACTGCAAACGGGTCAAATTCTAGAAGTTCAGTCGACAGATAAGGGGTCAAAAAATGATCTGACCGGCTGGGCTAACTCTACAGGCCACCAGCTGCTGGAGAACAGAGAAGAAAACGGCATCTATACGTTTTGGATAAAAAAGAAGTAAGAGGAATCAATTTTATCGTTTGAATGAGTTATGAAATTGATTCAAGAAGCTGCTCATAAAAAAGCAAACACTCCGGTACCACGGAGTGTTTGTGATTTTATCGAAACAGTTAACTGTGATATATAATTCTGACATTAAGATGGCAGTAGGTTTCTTCTGTATAATGTTGATTCGGACAGCTCTTGATGCAGCGGAGATGATCTGATTCAGCAATGAGCGGTTCGGAACAATCCGGGCAGCGATCCTGAAACAGGCTTTTAATTTTGGCCAGCATGCTCATCCACCATCCTATTCCCATTGAATTACTTGGTTTTATTCATTATAACGCTTCTTGTGCTGTTAGTATAGTGCATTTCAAAAAGTTTATTCGGAAATTGACCGTCAGAGGAGGTGCACTTATATGGAAGTAACGGGATTTATCATTATGTTTCTCATCGGACTGATTGGCTCCTTCTTCTCGGGACTGCTTGGTATTGGCGGAGCCATAATTAATTATCCACTGCTTCTATACGTTCCTGAACTGTTTCATGCGGGCAGTTTTACAGCCAAAGAGGTTTCATCAATCAGTATGTTCCAGGTTTTCTTTTCCTCGTTGGCCGGCATGCTTGCATTCAGGAAGCAGAGTAAGACAGAAAAGCCGCTCATGCATATGGGCCTGATTACAAACATGGGAATCAGTATTCTGATCGGCAGCTTGGGAGGGAGTGTTAGCTCAAGATATCTCCCCAGTGATACGATAAACATCGTGTATGGTGTGTTGGCCGTTATAGCTGTCATTCTGATGCTGATACCAAACAGGGGAAGCCGGGAAGAAGTAACGCTGGATAGCGTCACATTCAATCCAATCACCGCCTCGGTTGCGGCACTGCTTGTCGGGATCGTATCCGGTATCGTTGGAGCGGGAGGCTCTTTCATCCTCATTCCGATCATGTTGACCTTGCTGCAAATCCCTACCCGGGTTACGGTAGCCTCATCACTAGCCATTGTGTTTATCTCCGCTATTGGCGGTGTCTCTGGAAAACTTATTGGAGGGGGAATCCCCTTTCTGCCTACGCTCTTCACCGTTATAGGCAGTGTGCTGGGCGCACCGTTCGGCACACAGGTGAGCCGTCATTTAAACGTCAAATATTTGCGTATCGGTCTAGCCGTACTGATCGCAGTCACCGCAATCAAAATCTGGTGGGGGATTTTTTCCTCGTAACGCATTTGAAAAAAAGCCCTTGAGATGGATCCCTTGTACAGGAGGTGAACATTTCGCGGGCTTTTTTGCTATGGAACGATGTTTAAACAAGGCAGACTTTTTTTCACCTCAGCTTAAATGAAGTAAAAACAGCAGTACATCAGAAAATATAACGATTGTGATAAAGGGCTTGCACTGGTTACAATTCAACCCAAGACGATTCTTCAATCGCTGGGAGGAATGGCAATCATGAAACAGGTCAGAGACGAAGAAATTCAGGTTACGAGCAGGTATGATGAAGCCCCGCGGCTCACAAGAGAGCGATGCCAGGAAGCGATCACATTTATTTTGGGACAAGTGGACCGGAATCTTGAAACGTTCGCAGACACTTTTCCTTCAGAAGCCAGTACGGGGAACATATACCGGCAGGTGGGCAATACCGAGTGGACTCCGGCATTCTGGACAGGGATGCTGTGGCTCGCTTATGAGACAACAGGTGCTGAGAAATACCGGCATGCGGCAGAAAGGCAGCTTCGCAGTTACAGGCAGCGAATCGAGGAACGCCGTTACACAGACACCCACGATCTCGGATTTTTGTATACGCTTTCCTGCGTATCGGCGTTCAAACTGAACGGGAATGAAGAGGCCAAACAGCTCGCTTTGGAAGCTGCTGACCTACTGTACATCCGTTATCTGGAGAAAGCCGGGATTATCCAGGCTTGGGGAAATCTCAGCGATCCGAAGCAGCAGGGCAGGATGATTATCGACTGTTTGATGAATTTACCGCTATTATATTGGGCAAGTGAAGTTTCAGGTGACCGTAAATATTATGAAGCTGCGGCATCCCATGTTCAGATGTCTGCTGAGTATCTCATTCGTGAGGATGCCTCAAGCTTTCATACCTTTTATATGGATACCGAGACGGGGGCACCGAAGTATGGCTCAACAGCACAAGGGCATGCGGATGATTCATGCTGGTCTCGGGGGCAGGCATGGGGGATATACGGATTCCCGCTTTCTTACCGCTATACTGGCGATGCTCAATTGATCGATCTAACGAAAAAAATAACAAACTATTTTCTGAACCGGCTTCCGGAGGACTATGTTTGCTACTGGGATCTGATATTTACAGAAGGCAAGGAAGAAAGGGACAGCTCGGCTGCTGCCATCGCCGTATGTGGACTGCTGGAAACGTCTGCTCATCTTCCAATGACGGATCCGCTTAAACGCAGATATGAAAATGCGGCTTTGCTGATTCTGGAATCCCTGATTGATCATTACATGACGCAGGAAGTGCCGGAATCAAACGGAATTTTACTTCATGCGGTGTACAGTAAACCTGGAAACAACGGTGTGGACGAATGCTGCATCTGGGGCGATTATTACATGTATGAAGCACTCATGCGTGTAACTAGAGACTGGAAGCCTTATTGGTAAAGAGAGGGGCGGGACATATGGATGAACAAGGTAAACAGAAGGATGGACTAAATCTTGTGAAGATGGCAGATCGGGATCAGAAAACAGAATGGTGGACCAAATCAAGGTTCGGTATGTTCATCCACTGGGGATTATATGCGATCCCCGCTCAAGGCGAGTGGTTCATGTATGCACAGAAGCTGCCGGTACATGAATATGAGAAGCTGGCTGAGCAGTTTAATCCAACAGCCTTTAACGCAAAAGCCTGGGTAACGCTGGCGAAAGAGGCGGGAATGCGATATATCGTCATCACTGCAAAACATCATGACGGCTTCGCCATGTTTCAATCTAAGGCAGATCCCTTCAACATTATGGATGCTTCACCGTTTGGCCGAGACCCAATGAAAGAACTGGCGGAGGCATGCCAGGAAGCAGGAATCACACTCTGTTTCTACTATTCTCATGTCATTGATTGGCATCATCCGCATTCGCTTCATAAAGAGCATAACAATACCTGGGATTACAAGCTGGAAGAGAAGCGGTTTTCTGAATACTGGGAAGGCAAAGTAAAGCCTCAGCTCAGGGAATTACTGACCGAATACGGGAAGATCGGGTTATTATGGTTTGATACCGCGGGAGGCTTGTCTGAGGAGGACAGTAAGGACATTGTTCAGTATGTGCGCAGTCTCCAGCCGGAATGCTTAATGAATTCAAGGGTTTCCCATTTTATGGGGATGGGCGATTATGTGTCCAAAGGCGACAATGAAATTGGGATGAGTGGAGAGGACAGGAGGCCTTGGGAAACACCGATGACGCTCAATCAGTCTTGGGGTTACACGACCCGGGATCAGGTGTGGAAAACGGCTGAGTCATTGATTCATAAGCTTGTGAATGTAATTGGAAAAGGTGGCAACCTGCTGCTTAATGTGGGACCGACTCCAGAAGGTGAGATACCTGAGTTATCGGCGCAACGGTTGCGTGAGGTTGGCGAATGGACTCACCGGAATGCGGAAGCCATCTATGGAACGGACGGAAGCCCATTTCCATGTGAGCTGCAGTGGGGAGGGATTACGACCCGGCCTGGACGGTTGTATCTGCATATTCACAATAACAAATGGCCAGAGAATGGGCTTCGGATCAACGGGATACGCAATCATGTGCTCTGTGCCTATAGCTTGGCCGATCCGAACAAAGAAGAACTTGGATTTGTGCAGACCTATGATGAGGGGCTGAATCTGCATACATTGAGTCTACAAATGCCCCCACAGCCAACAGACGCATATGTATCCGTGATTGTGCTGGAGCTGGAAGGTAAGGATGACTTTGACCGTTCACTTACCCAGCTGCCTTATCGTTCCTTTCAGCTGGATGTACCGCTTGCACAAAATAGTCTTGTCCGGCCTTCTGATGAAGAGGCGGGAATTACCGCACTCCGCAGCGTGAAATGGACCTTTAAGCTTGTTGATCCAGGAACGTATGAGGTCTTTCTGGTCAGTTATAAACGACAAGACCAGGTTTGGGCAGATTTGTATCCAGAACCCGTGGTTTTGGAAACCGCAGGGCAATGCATAGCCATTGATCCAAGAGAGGATGCAGCGGATCAGGATTCTCCTTCATGCCAGCATCCGTATACCGCTGTATTGTCCAGTTTAGGTAAGGTACGCTGGGATGCACCAGGGACATATTCTTTAGCACTCATCTCGTCGAAACTCAAGGATCCGTCTCCCCGGTTTACGGAAATATGGCATGCCGACCCAGTGAAGCTCCGGGCGGTAAGGCTTGTTCGTGTCGATGAAGATCCGAGTGCTTAAAAGGCATCGGAAATATGTAAAAAGCCCGCCGTTACAGGTGTTTTCTACGATGGAGCGAACCAACAATATTTAAAATTGCAAGTGAACATTAGAATCGTCAGTCCGTAATCTTACGAAAATACAGGGCTTATGAAAATGTTCCAGTTCCTAACGGCTGTGACTATTCTCTATACTTTGCATACCGGCTGATCGATGAAACGAAAGTCCGGCACATTCGAAATGAATAAAAGGGAGGCGCTTTCATGGAAAGAAAAGTTAAAAAGTTGGGTCAAATGCTCTTGGTAACCGCCTTGGCTTTATCACTAGCCGCTTGCGGCAGCGGTTCAGGAAAAGATGAGGCCAAGGGAGGGACGTCTTCAGAAGGCAAGACAGCCGAGCCTCCAAAGCTAAGTCATCTTACATATTGGGTGAGCATGCACTCTGCAGCTGCAGCACAAATGAAAACATATGCGGAAATGGGCATGTACAAAGAACTTGAGAACGTTACCGGAGTAAAGGTCGATTTCCAGCACCCGCCGACAGACGCGGCTCAAGCGTCGGAGCAGTTCAATCTCATGATGGTCTCCGAGAAGCTGCCGGATGTAATAGAGACGGGATGGATCGGTTACCCTGGAGGACCGGAGAAAGCGATCCAGGATAACAAAATTATTAAATTGAATGATCTTATCGATCAATATGCGCCGAATTTGAAGAAGCTGCTGGATGAGCATCCGGATTGGAAAAAGCAGGTGACCACGGATGACGGAAGTTTATATATGTTCCCATTCTTCCGCGGCGGTGATAAGGTCCGGGTGTTCTACGGTCCTTCCATCCGCAAAGACTGGCTGGATAAACTCGGACTTGAAATGCCAACGACGATTGATGAGTGGTATCAAGTGCTGAAGGCGTTTAAAGAGAAAGATCCCAACGGCAACGGCAAAGCGGATGAAATCCCGCTCTACATCACCAAGGATGATATGGGTATCGACGCTCCTTTCCTGGGTGCCTGGGGTATCAACTATGGGTTCTACCAGATCGATAACAGTGTGAAATATGGTCCGATTCAGCCAGAGTATAAAGAATTTCTGACCACGATGAACAAATGGTATAAGGAAGGCCTGCTCGATAAGGACTTCGCTGCTCCGAACGATAAATTATTCGACGCCAAAATGACAGGCAACCAGCTCGGTGCAGCTCCGACATATAATGGCGGCGGTATCGGTAAATATGCCAATTTGATGAAGGACAAGGACCCGAACTTCAATCTCGTTGCCGCTCCATATCCGGTACTGAACAAAGGTGACAAGGCGATTTGGGGTCAAAAGGATTTTGCGACAAACGGAATAGGGGCAGCCATCTCGGCGAGTAATCCGAACCCGGTCGAAACGGTCAAATGGCTCGATTACGCATACGGGGACAAGGGGGATTTGCTGTTCAACTATGGTAAAGAAGGCGAAGCCTACACCATGGAAAATGGTAAGCCTGTCTTCCTACCGGAAGTGCTTAACCCGCCGAGTGGGGTAAGCCTTCAGCAGTCGTTTGCGAAACATAACCGTTCCACATGGAGTGCTCCATTTGTCCTTTCTGACGATTTCCAAATGCAGTATTTGGCGCTGCCAAACCAGAAGGATGCGCTTTCGGTCTGGTCTCAGCCAACCGGGGAACGCAAAATGCCGCTTGTGACACCGACGAAAGATGAAAGCTCGCAGTATGCTTCCATCATGACGGACATTAACACGTACAAGGACGAAATGTTCCTGAAATTTATTATGGGCGCTGAGTCACTGGATAACTTCGATAAATATGTCAAGAAAATCGAGGCTATGGGTATTGAAGATGCCATTAAAATTCAGCAGGCGGCTCTGGATCGGTTTAATAAGCGTTAATGCTCACTAAAAAGGGATTTGGGCTGCAGGAGATGACAAGGTCATCTCCCGGCTTATCCCGGGAAGATTCTTACTCGAAGGGCAGGGAGACAAATGTGGCAGGTATCAAATAAGAAACTTATGAACAAGCGTCCGCAGAAAAGCAATATGGATCTTTCCACAGGACAGACGATCCGGAAGGATCTCCGTCTCAACTGGATCATTTACCTGATGGCGCTGCCCGTCATTGCCTATTATCTCATTTTTCACTATGGTCCAATGTACGGGCTGTTAATCGCGTTTAAGGATTATTCGCCGGCAGAGGGGATTTGGGGAAGCCATTGGGTAGGTTTTAAGCATTTTGACAGCTTTTTTAACGGCATTTATTTTTGGAGGCTGATCCGGAACACGGTTCTGATTAATGTTTATGATCTGATCTTTGGTTTTCCGGCAGGGATCATTTTAGCACTGCTTCTCAATGAAATCCGAAAGATGATGTTCAAGCGTTTCGTCCAGACTATCTCCTATTTGCCGCATTTTATTTCAATTGTTGTGGTTGCGGGCATGATGTTTGATTTTTTAAGCCGTGACGGTCTCATCAATCAACTGATTGGAATGTTCGGCATTGCCCCGATTGATTTTCTGAAGGAATCAGGCTGGTTCCGGTTTATCTTTGTATCCTCCGGTATCTGGCAGGGCATCGGATGGGGGTCTATCATCTATCTGGCATCCATTGCGAATATTGATCCGACACTGTATGAAGCAGCCAAAATCGACGGAGCAAGCCGCTGGAGACAGATTTTTCATATTACCATTCCAGGCATTATGCCAACGATTGTGATTATGCTGATCCTGAATATGGGCAATATGCTCTCCGTCGGAAGCGAGAAGGTGCTTTTGCTTTACAATCCGCTCACTTACGAAACAGCCGATGTGATCTCGACTTATGTATACCGGAAAGGGATACTCGAAGCAAGCTACAGCTTTACGGCGGCGGTCGGTCTGTTCAATTCGGTAATCAGTCTCATCCTGATCGTCTCTGCCAATGCAATCAGCAAACGTGTTTCTGAAAATAAACTGTGGTAAGGGGGAAAAATCATGGGCGCGCAAACGACAGGTGAAAAAGTATTTAGCGTCATCAACACACTGCTCATGCTGCTTCTTTGCTTCATTACTTTATATCCCTTTTTATATGTGCTGTTCGCCTCCTTAAGTGACGCAGCAAGCTTCATTCAGCATAGGGGTATGCTGCTGAAACCGCTCGGGTTTAATTTAGATGCTTACAAAGCGGTTTTCAAAAATCCGATGATCACGAGCGGTTACAGGAACACGCTCTTCTATGTTGCCGCGGGAACGTCAATTAACCTGCTTATGACGGCTCTCGGAGCATATGTACTTTCCCGGCGTAATCTGTATTTCAAAAACATTCTGATGTTTGGTATCGTCCTGACCATGGTATTCAGCGGGGGATTGATTCCGTCCTATATTCTGATCAATAAGCTGGGAATGATGAACACCCCATGGGCGCTGCTGATTCCAGGTGCCATCTCGACATTTAATCTGATTATCATGAGAACCGCATTCCAGGCCGTCCCTATATCTCTGGAAGAGTCCGCCAAAATCGACGGGGCAGGGGAGTTTACCATTATGTTTCGGATCGTCATTCCCTTGTCTATGCCGGTTATTGCGGTAATGATCTTGTGGTACGCTGTTGGACACTGGAACTCCTATTTTTCTGCGCTTGTCTACTTACGCGACCGCACGATGTATCCTCTTCAGCTTGTGCTTCGTGAAATTTTGATCGCGAACTCGACTGATTCCATGTCCACAGGCGTTGCGGCCGATGACAAATACGCTATAGGGGAGACGATTAAATATGCCACCATTATCGTTTCTACACTACCGATTATTTGTTTGTATCCGTTCCTGCAGAAGTATTTTGTCAAAGGGGTATTAATTGGTGCCATCAAAGAATAAAATAGTGTCCAGCCCTGCCCGGTTACATTATAATGAACGTAATCGTTCATACTCACGCATATTGTATGATGCATGAATAAGGTAGGGGGGATGCTTGGTGAAATGGCTGCTTCAATCACTTGGTTTCCGTAATTTGAGAAGTGTATGGATTACGATGTTAATCTCGAATGTGGTTTTGCTGCTTATTCCTGTTTCCATGGGTGCATTTCTATATACGAAAGTGGAAGAGAGTCTGGAAAATGGAGCAAACCGATCCAATCAAGCGATGCTTGAGCAGCTTAAACTGTCTTTGGACAGTAAATTGAACGAAGTTGATAAATTGGCCCAACAGATTATATTTGATCCCAAGCTCGAATATTTGTTAAAGCTGAATGAAGATCAGAACAGCCCGGACCGCTATAAATTCATAGAGTTTATGCGTGATACTCTGTCGAGGCCGGGGAATATCACAAATTTCATCCAGGATTACTATGTTTACTTCCGTAATAGTGATTTGGTCCTTAAGTCTGGTCTTCTGACGGATTCCCGCAAGTTCTATGATATGTATTACAGCTACCAGGGTATGTCCTACGAGCAGTGGCGTGAAGAAATATTAACGAGTTTCCATACGATGGCATATCTGCCTTCCGCTACCCTGCTACGTCGTGCGGAATATGATCCGATGCAAAGCATTGAGAAAACGCCGCTGAATGTGATCACGTTTACACAGTCTCTTCCTGGCCGCGACCGGAAAGATATCACAGGCAGCTTCGTTATCCTGATTGATGAAAGCCAGATCAAAGAGATGTTCGCCCAGATTGAATCCGCGAGCGACAGTTCGATTTACATAGTCGACGGAGACGGAAGGACCATTATGGCTACGGACCGGGAGCCTCTCCCGTCCGCCCTCTTGTCCAGCATTAATGGCAGTGGCGGGCTGTTCAATCATACCCTGAACGGCGACCAAAAGGTGGTCTCGTATACGCCTTCCAAGAAGGAAGGTTGGAAATATGTATTGGTCACGCCAAGAAGTGTCTTTATGCAGCAGGTCATACTTATTAAAAAATGGACGTTGATGCTGTTTGGCCTTTGTCTTGCCGTGGGCCTTTCTGCTGCTTTTACCTTGGCTTACCGGAATTACAGCCCGCTCCGTAAAGCGGTAAATACTATTCTCGGGGGCAAGGAGTGGAGCGGTAAGTTATCCGGAAATGAATATGAATTTATTGTGCGGTCGATTGAGGGTTCTCTGCATGAGGAAAAAAACCTGCGCAGCCTGTTGGCCCAGCAGACTCCTGTCATCCGCTCCAATTTTCTCTCGCGGCTGATCCGGGGACAAATGGAGGTCGATGCTTCCCATGCAGGCGGACAATCGCTGCGGTTCATGGATATTTCTTTTGTAAGCGATTACTTCTTGGTCATTGTGGTTCAGCTGGATAGCATCTCCAGATTTAATCAAGAACAAAGCGAGGAACAGTGGGCGCTTGCCAGGTTTATCGTCTCCAATATCGGAATGGATATGATCCAAAGTCCGCATAAGACATTTGCCGTAGAGCTTGACCGGGATCGCATAGCGTTATTGAATAACTATTCTGCAGAGATATCAGATCATGTTGAGCAGGATATTAAGGACATGGCCGAGTTATTCAAGAACATGATCGAACAGCGGTTTAAAATTGACATTACAGTAGCTGTGGGCCTTCCTCATACGGGTGCCAAAAGTATCGGAGAAAGCTACGCTGAAGCGGTAGCTGCTCTCGAATACCGTATTATTAAAGGTGGAGGTACCATCATCTACTTCCAGGATATTACGAATGTCGACTCGCACTATTACTATCCGATTGATATCGAAGTTCAGCTTATCAATTTTGTGCGCAGCGGAGACACGGATCATGCACTCAAGCTGCTGGATACGATCTATATGATGAATTTTGAATCGGGGAGTATTACGCCTGAACTCGGAAGATGCCTGTTCTTCAACATCACAAGTACTTTTCTGAAGATCATTAATGCAACCGGGACGGACCAGAATGACATTCTCGGACCGGAATTTGATCTGGTGAAGGATGTTTTTTCATATGAAACGGCAGAAGGCATGCATAATCGGATGAAAAAGCTATATGAAATGCTGGCGGAATCGCTC
Source organism: Paenibacillus dokdonensis (assembly GCF_004916975.1). Taxonomy (GTDB): domain Bacteria; phylum Bacillota; class Bacilli; order Paenibacillales; family Paenibacillaceae; genus Paenibacillus_AQ; species Paenibacillus_AQ dokdonensis. The sequence continues at coordinate 1,768,764 of NZ_STGQ01000001.1, forward strand.
GTCACGGACCGGACGGACCATAGTGCTGCACTTCTGCAGGATATGTCACAGTTTTTGGAGGAGCATATCACGGACGCGAATATGGGACTTGGCATGATTGCCGACCGTTTTGATATGACGCCACAATATGTCTCCACGTTTTATAAAAAACAAAGCGGGATGAATCTCAGTGATTACATCGTCAGAAAAAGGATTGAGCTGGCCAAGCAGCATATGTGTGATAAGGATCTGACGAATGTCCAAATTGCCCAACTGGTCGGGTATACGAGTGATGTCGTATTTATCCGTGCTTTTAAGAAAATTGAAGGGGTGACTCCGGGAAGATATCGTGAAAATATGCTTGCCTATGCGTCGGATGATACAGGCTAGCAGCTTGTGAAAAGACTATATTGGACATGATAAATTGTTGACTGATAGCAATTCATTCGTATACAATATGGAAAGTAATATGAAGCAAGCAATAAAGGCGATGGAGTTCGCCATAACCGCCGTAAGGCTGATGACTCCTACCAGTGAAGAGGAAGCACACACTGGTAGGAGTCTGTTTTATTTTGGCCGCTCCTGCCAAGTCGTGCGCGGAGAATTCATACATACCGTTCAGGAAAAGGGGCATAACAGAAAAGATGAAGAACATAAAGAAATGGAAAACTCGAAAGGTCTCAAATTTTTGGCATGCGGCTTTATTCCGGAGCTTTTTCAGATGGATCTGGCTTGGAGGGGTTGTCGGGATTTTGAGCGGATCGGCATCGGCGATTTTTCTGATTGCATTAGAATATGTGACAGATACTCGAATCAATCATCCCTGGCTGCTGTATTTTCTGCCTTTAGGGGGTGCGCTGGTCAGCTTTTTATATTTGAAATTTGGCAAAAACAGTTCCAAGGGCAATAATCTCATCATTGAGCAAATTCACAATGGCAATGAAGCGATTCCCCTACGTATGGCACCGCTGGTGCTGTTCGGAACTTTGATTACCCACTTGTTCGGCGGATCGGCAGGCCGTGAAGGAACAGCGGTACAGATGGGTGGAAGTCTCGCGGAGCGTTTCGGCAAGTGGATCAAAGCTGGGCCTGTTGACAGGAAAATTTTGCTCATGTGCGGAATCAGCGGCGGGTTCGGTTCGGTATTCGGTACGCCGCTTGCGGGAACGGTCTTCGGACTTGAAGTCATCGCCATCGGACTTATCCAATACGAAGCATTGATTCCTTGCTTTACCGCCAGCTTTGTCGGACATCTTGTAACTACACAGCTGTGGGGCGTGGAGCATGCTCATTATCCTCTCATGATCGCTCCGGCGCTCAGTCTGATGGTCATCTTAAAAGTGTCAGCCGCTTCGCTGTTATTTGCTTTGGCGAGCATCTGCTTTAGTGAATTCACACATTTACTCAAAAAGCTGTATTCTTCTATTTTTCGGAATCCGATGCTGAAAAGTGCGGCAGGCGGCTTGATCGTAATCGGACTCGTGTACTTGGTAGGTTCACGCGAATATTTGGGTCTTAGCGTGCCGCTGATCACGGATGCTTTCCATCAGGATGTACCCACCTTTGCCTTCCTCTGGAAGCTGGTCTTCACATCGGTTACACTGGGAGCAGGGTTTCAGGGTGGCGAAGTCACACCGTTGTTCGCTATTGGTGCTACTTTGGGTCATACGCTGGCAGATTTATTTCATATGTACGGACCTTTTTTGGCGGCACTGGGCTTTATCGCGGTGTTTTGCGGAGCAACACATACACCGATCGCATGTTTTCTGATGGGCATTGAATTGTTCGGGTCAAACGGAGCCATATATATGTTTATCGCATGCTTGATCAGCTATATATTTTCAGGATACAGCGGGATCTATACGTCGCAGCGGATCGGTATATCCAAAAGCCATCTGATCAACGTTCCGCCAGGAACGACGCTTGCAACACGGCGAAATCTATTGTTTCAAAATCGAACTTCGCATGAACAAAACAATATCTCGGAAACCGACAATGAGAAAAAATAAATGCTAGGCCATCGGTAAGGGAGGAACATGAAACGTGAAACGGATATGGCAGATCAGCATGACCTTGATGCTTGCCGGAATATTGACTGCCGGATGCGGCGGAGGCACTAACGAAGCTAAACCGTCGGAACCGGAGACGGGAAAATCGTCGAACCAGAACACGAACCAAGACTCGAACAGCTCAGTAAACACCGGTGGATCCGATACATCATCGGGTACCGGAGAGACAGAACCGGGGGATGTGAATAAGGTTCCGAGTGACCCGGCTTTGGAGCAGCTGAACAAGCTGAGTACAGAAGAGAAAATCGGTCAGCTGGTTCTGGTGGGCATGGACGGGACAACAAGCAGTGAAGCGACAAAGGAGCTGCTTGAGAAATATCACGTCGGAGGCTTTATTTTCTATAAAAATAACATTGAGAACACGAAGCAAGCCCTCAAATTATTCAATGACTTAAAGCAGGATAACCAATCCAACCCTGTTCCGCTCTGGATGAGTGTTGATGAAGAGGGGGGACGCGTATCCCGGATGCCGAAGGATTTTGTGAAAATCCCAACCAGCCAAGCGATCGGCAAAAAGGACAGCCCAGAGTTATCCAAGGAGATCGGTGGAATACTTGGCAGGGAGCTGTCCGGATTTGGACTGAATATGGACTTTGCTCCTGTGCTCGATATCAACAGCAACCCACAGAATCCGGTCATCGGAGACCGCTCTTTCGGCAATAAGGCTGATCTGGTGAGCCGTTTGGGATTGGCAACAATGGAAGGCATCAAGGAAGAGAAGGTTGTACCGGTAGTCAAACATTTCCCTGGCCATGGAGATACTTCCGTTGACTCTCATATTGGACTGCCTGTTGTGAATCATGATCTGAGCCGCCTCCGTAAAATGGAGTTAGTCCCTTTCAAGGACGCTATCGAGGATAAAGCGGATGTTGTGATGATAGCTCATCTGCTCATGCCGAAGATTGACCCGGATCATCCGGCGTCCTTTTCCAAAAAAGTCATTACAGACCTTCTGCGCAATGAACTGGGATTCCAGGGCGTCGTCATATCGGATGATATGACAATGGGTGCAATTGAGGAAAATTATGATATAGGCAAAGCCTCGGTCAGCGCCATATTGGCAGGAGGTAACATCATCCTTGTTGGTCATGATTACGGTAAGGAAAAGATGGCGATCAATGCTTTGAAGAACGCGGTTAAAGATGGAACGATTTCTGAGGATGTACTGAATAACCGGGTCTATGCCATCCTGAAGCTGAAGCATTCGTATGGGCTTTCAGATAAATCTGCTGCCGGTCCGGATGTGCAGAGCATCAATGCGGATTTGAAGAGCTTGCTGAAGAAAAACGGATTGCAGAAGTAATGACCTCTCGCAGTAACTTGATGGAAGTGTATTAAACAAGGCTTAACACGATTTGTAACCAATCCGAAAGAGCAGCCCAAGGATGACCCCGGGCTGCTCTTTCGTCTTTGTCATTCCTAAAGCTGCTTTAGCATCATGTATACGATGATTCTCGCGTGAGCTTGCGGTTCCCCATCAGCTTCCTGACATCGAGCTCGGACCATGCTACCCCAAGCAGGACCATAGCTGCTCCGATATATCCTTGAAGCGTGAGCGATTCATTCATAAAGCAAATACCGAATACAGCGGCGACCACAGGCTCCAATGCAAAGATTAATCCGGTATGCGTAGGGGTGGTATACTTCTGTGCGATGGCTTGCAGGACAAAGCCGACCGCGCTGCATACAATACCAAGGGCAAGTACCGATATCCAACCTGATGTCGTAGCGGGAAGTCTAGGTGTCTCCAAAAGCAGGCAAAATATCAATCCGAACACAGCGGCGAAACCAAGCTGGAGGATGCCTGCATTTAGAGAGTCTGTTCTTTTTGCAGCGCGTCCGGTCATGATGATATGTACTGCGAACAGCAATGCGGCGAGAATGCACCATGCATCACCGGATTGCAGTGTGGTATGCGGTTTTAGTGTCAGCATGCCACTGCAGCAGGTGGTTGAGCTGGGCAGTTTAACGAAAGCGGCGGAAACTCTGGGTTTAACGCAGTCTGGAGTGAGTCACGCCATTCACAGTTTGGAGTCGGAATTCGGCTTCTCCCTGCTCAGCCGGAGCCGTTCCGGTGTAAAGCTGACGGATAATGGAGAACGCGTACTGAGATATATACGGGATATGCTTTTGGTTCAAGAGCAGCTGAAACAGGAGGTGGCCTTAATCAATGGCATTGAGGTGGGTACGATTCGGATTGGAACCTTCACGAGTATCTCTGTGCAATGGCTGCCGGGTATAATCAGGCAATTCCTGAGCCAGCATCCGAACATTGAGGTCAGGCTGTTTGAAGGAGATTATCATGAAATTGAAGAGTGGCTGCTTAAGGGAGAAATTGACCTTGGATTTGTCTCTCTGCCGACCATGGATTCTTTTCACATTATTCCTCTGCGACAGGATCGGATGCTCTGCATTATGCCACCGGATCATTCTTTGGCGCAGGAAAATTTTGTGAGCTACAGCCAGCTTGCAGATGAATCGTTCATCATGCCCAAGGAAGGAAGTGACTACGATGTGCGGCGCGTGTTGGGGAAGGGACGAATCAAGCCGCCTGTCCCATTTCAGACCGCAGATGATTATGCTATTATTGCAATGGTTGAAAATGGACTTGGCATTAGCATTTTACCCGAGATGATTCTGCAGGGAAGAACCAATAAGGTTGTGGCTCTTGAACTGGAGGATCAAAGCTTCCGCTCTCTGGGCATTGCCTTGAATACATCGAAAAGCAGCACACCAGCGACGCAGAAACTGATCCGCACCGCAAAAGAATGGCTGACTAGCTGGCAGCCTATGCCTCAAACCGGATTCAAACATCCGTGGCGGAAAACCGATTGACCCATTTGATATGTGAGAGAAGATAATCCGCAGATGCAGTGGAAATGGAGATGAGAAAGCTGGACCAGTTACGGATACTTATCATTGAAGACGATGCCAAAATTGCCACCCTCCTGAAGACCCATATTGAAAAATACGGATATGCAGCTTCGGCGGTAGTTCATTTTGATCGCGTCATGGAGGAATTCAGAGAAGTGCAGCCGCATTTGGTTCTTTTGGATGTCAATTTGCCGAATTTCGATGGATTCTACTGGTGCCGTCAGATCCGTGCGCTTTCAACCTGCCCAATCCTGTTTATCTCCGCAAGGGAAAGTGAGATGGATCAGGTGATGGCGCTTGAAAACGGCGCGGATGACTATATAACCAAGCCCTTTCATTATGATGTCGTGGTGGCAAAAATCCGCAGCCATTTGCGGAGAGCTTATGGTTCGTATTCCTCGAAGACGGAGGAACGTACCGTGGAAGCTTCGGGGCTGATGCTGTATCCCGAACGGTTTCTTTTAACCTACGATGGAGAATCGGTTGAACTAACACAGAAAGAATCTGTATTGGTCGAGGCTTTAATGAAGAAAGAGAACCGTATTGTCAGCCGCGGACGCCTCCTCGACTTGATGTGGGAGGATCGGCATTTTATAGATGATAATACCCTGAATGTCTATATTACGAGAATTCGAAAGAAGCTTAAGGAGCTGGGGTTTGATGAGCCGGTAGAAACTGTGCGCGGTGCGGGCTACAAGCTGCGTCTGGGAGGAAACGAGGATTCATGAGACTTTTCTTAAGAGAGCAGCTGCCGCTTATGATTTTTTATGGGGTCCAAATGATACTTGTTGGCCTTTGGTACTGGCTTGCAATAGAGGACCGATCTCTTGTTACCGTATTATACGGCGCTTTACTCAGCTTGGTCATGCTGCTGATTTACCTGGCCTTCCGCTTTTATACCCAAAAAAAGCTGTATGCGAGATTAGAGATTCCGCTTGGTGAAATGGATCAGTCATTGAATGAACTCGGGGATGCACCAATGGCTGATGCGGTAAGCGATCTGCTCCGTAACCAGTTCCAATTGTATAAAAATGAGCTGCACGGCACGCAGCAGAAGCTTGATAACCATACGGCTTTTATTAACCGCTGGGTTCATCAGATGAAGACGCCGGTATCCGTGATCCAGCTTACGCTTCAGGACCTGGACCTTGAAGATGAGATTTCGGACGGTATGCAGGAGGAAATCGACAGGCTGAAAAAAGGACTGGAAATGGCTTTGTATACCTCGAGACTAGACAAGTTTGAGCAGGACTTCAAGGTTGAGGGCATTCCACTTCTGGACACTGTAGAGAAAGCTGTTGCGGGAAACCGTCAATGGTTTATCCGTAAGGAAGTCTACCCGGATATCCATGTTCCATCCGATTTGACCGTGATCAGCGATGCCAAATGGCTTTCCTTCATGCTGGGACAAGTCATTGTCAATGCCGTAAACTATTCGGCGGGTACGGGCAAGAAGGTTACGTTCATTGGTTTCAAGCATGGCGCAAATACGGTGCTCGAAATCAGCGATGAAGGGATCGGGATTGCCAAAGAAGATTTGGGGAGGGTATTTGATCCCTATTTTACCGGTAACCAAGGCAGGCAATATCATGAATCAACCGGCATGGGACTTTTTCTTGTACATGAAGTATGCGTGAAGCTTGGCCATAAGATTGAAATTGAATCCGTACCAGGTGAAGGAACGACAGTAAGGTTTACTTTTTATAAGTATTGATATGAAATAGCTGTTAGGCGCTGCGGGGAACGCAGCGTTCTTTGTTTTATCCGTATATATATCCGAACAGAACCTTACAAATGTTTAAGGTTGAGGTAAGGAGAATCCATAGTTTGAGCAGAGGCAATGTTATAAAGTGGATACATAGAGAAGCACAGTTTTGGAAGGAGATTGATGATGACTGATATTTTAAAAGTAACCGGACTAAGCAAGGTATATCCGGGAAAAGTGACAACCCGGGCATTGACAGACATCGGCCTTACGATTCAAAAAGGAGAATTCGTGGGTGTCATGGGACCTTCAGGGAGCGGCAAGACTACGCTGCTGAATATGGTGTCTACCATTGATACACCGAGCTCCGGCACCGTATTGATCAACGGAAGCAATCCGCATGCCATGCAGAAAAAGGAATTGGCATTATTCAGAAGACGTGAGCTAGGATTCGTATTCCAGGATTTTAATCTGCTGGACACGCTTACGGTTGCTGAGAATATTGTGCTCCCGCTTACGCTTGATAAACAAAACCTTAAATCAATGGAAGCGAAGCTGCAAAAGATTGCGGAACGCCTCGGCATTGCAGAGATACTGAATAAACGGGTCTATGAAATATCAGGTGGCCAGAGGCAGCGTGCGGCCATCGCCCGGGCGATTATTCCGGAACCCTCGCTTCTGTTAGCAGACGAGCCGACAGGTGCACTGGATTCGAACTCGTCCCGTATCGTGATGCAAACCATGGAGAAGCTGAATGAAGTGGATGGGGTTACCATGATGCTGGTAACACATGATGCTCAGGCCGCAAGCTACTGTCATCGCGTCGTGTTCATCAAGGATGGAATAATTTCCGGCGAAATACGCAGAGGTGACAACCGGCAGGCATTTTTCCAGAAAATTATCGATATGCTTTCGTATTTGGGAGGTCATGCGCATGAGCTTTCGACAGTTCGCGTTTAATAATGTCAAGCGCAATGCCCGGGCCTATTTTGCCTATTTTCTGAGCAGCAGCTTTATGGTAATGGTGTTTTTCACTTATGCATTATTTATATTTCATCCGGATATTGATAAAACAGAGATCGGTTCGAATGTTCAAATGGTGATGCAGATTATGGAATACGTAATATACATTTTTGCGTTTTTGTTTGTCCTGTATTCGATTGGAAGTTTTTTGAAGGCCAGGAACAAGGAATTTGGCATTCTGACAATCCTTGGAGCAACGCAAGGACAGCTGAGTAAGCTGGTATTTGTTGAAAATATGCTTATCGGAGCATTATCCATCATCACCGGGATGCTGGCAGGAATGTTATTGTCTAAGCTGTTTTTGACCCTGAGTGCCCGGATGATCGGAATTGAGCAATTAGGCCTGTATTTTCCGGTAAAAGCGCTTCTGCTTACCGTAAGCTCATTTTTTCTCTTATTCCTGGTCATCTCTGCTTTCACGTTGATTTTTATCAACCGTAACCGCGTGCTGGAGCTGCTCACAGGATCAAGCAAGCCCAAGAAAGAACCGAAAGCTTCAATCCTGGTTTCAGTGCTCGGCATCCTGCTGCTTGCAGCTGGTTATTATGAGGTAGATAAAAGTCTGACGTTAGCCGCGGTGACGGGAATTGCGGGTACTTACTTTTTTTTCACGCAGATTACAGTGCTAGTATTTCGGCTATTGAAGAAAAGTCGGCGTTTGACGTGGCGGGGAACGAATCTGATCTGGATATCAGAAATGGCTTATAAAATTAAAGATAATGCGCGCATTCTGTTCATGGTGACAGTGGTGACATCGATCTGCTGTATGGCTGTTGCCTTCATCATGTCGGTGAATTTGCGCAACCAAAACATGTACGCATCAGATCCTTACCCAATCCGTTATATCATGAACGATGCAAAACATGGAGCGGGTGAATTACAGTCCATCGAACAGAAGCTGAGCGAAAACGGCATAAAGTATCAAACCTTTACAACCGAATCCTATATTGCAAAAGCAACCGGCCGAAAACCGGATGTCTCCATTATGCCGGTGGAAAGTTATATCCATATTTCGCAAGCTCTTAAGCTTCCAGCAGCAGGCTCACTGGAGGGGAATCAGGCGATACTGGTTCAGTCGGATAAAGAAGCAGGGAATAATCCAGGCTGGGGCAAGAATACATCCGTGAAGCTTAACAATCCGGAAGCCCGGCTGCAAATCGTCAAGGAGATTCGAACGGATAAGGAAGTATCGCCGATGCCCAATTCGAATCTGCTTATTGTCACCCATTCGTTTTTTGAAGAATTAAAGAAGCAGATCCCGGAGAGCAAAAACTATTGGGTTATGAATGCAAATATTTTTATGATACCTGCCTGGTCGAACGGGACGGTACCGGGGAGAAACGATCAGGAGTATAAAGTAGGCATGGAGCTTGATCAGTGGAAAACGGCTAATCTGCTGACTACCCGGGGCGGAACCTACGGTTCACATGATCAGTCGACATCCATGATGAGTTTCGTTGGTATTTTTATCGCTTCGCTGCTGTCGGTATGCTCGGCCAGCTTCCTGTATTTCAAGCTGCATTCCGAGCTGAGGCAAGATCAACAAATGTACACCTCGATGTCCAAAATTGGCATGAGGTCATCCGAGATGGGGACATCATCATCCATTCAAATTGCAGTATTGTTTTTTACACCGATATTCGTTTCGGCGATTCAAACACTGGTGGTGCTGAACCGGGTACGGGAAGTGCTTGATCTCGATGATGTTAATCAGCCGGTGCTCATCGCTTCGGCGGCCTTCCTGATTATTCAGGCTCTATATTTCCTGTTGGTCAGCACGAGATACATCCAGAAGCTGAAACAGGTGATGGTGTAAAGGAAGGGAGCCAAAATGAAACGAATTGATGTACTTGATTATTTGCGGGGATTTGCCCTGATCGGCATTGTGTTTATTAATATTTTTCAGATGATACCCTATATCCATGTGCCCCCGGAATACGGTTTTTGGAGCGATATGGAGCAGGCAGTGCTAAAGTTCATTCATTATGCGGTGTTTGAGCGGTTTTACACGATATTCAGCTTCTTGTTTGGCATTGGATTCTACTTATTCATCTCTCGCGCAAGGGCGAGAGGTGATAGAGCTTATCTTCTGTTTACACGCAGACTCCTGATCCTTTTGATCTTTGGCTTCATCCATCACCAATTTCAACCTGGGGAAACATTAACCGTATATGCCATTCTGGGATTTCTTCTTCTTCCTTTATATCAACTAAAGCCCACAATAAATCTTGCTTTGGGACTCATCTTACTAGTCTCTATTGTTTGGCTCGGACCCATCGGCATGAGTCTCAGTATGTTCATGTTGGGCTTGTGGGCAGGGCAATGCGAGATATTCGAACATGTGGCGCAATATAAAAAGAGATGGATTTTCGTCCAAGTGGTTTCGCTTATTCTCATCCCGCTCGGGTTATGGGCGCAAAATGAAATCATCAATCGAACAGGCCTACTGGATGCTGGAATGGCCGCCGGCGGATTGGTGGAAGATGTACTTTACGTCACCACGCTCACATTGCTGCTCCAGTATCCTTGTATGAAAAAGTGGCTTATGCCAATGAGCAAGCTTGGACGAATGGCGCTGACCAACTACATCATGCAGACCGTTCTGATTTTAACCATGGATGCGATGCTGGATCTAAGCAATCATGCTTATTACTTGATTTTGGCTATGATGGCAACTGAGATTTTAATGTTCCAAATGATTTTCAGCGTGATGTGGCTGAACCGCTTTGCCATGGGGCCTTTGGAATGGATATGGCGAATCGGAACCTATGGCAAAATTCCGGATCATTACAAGCAAAAAACAAGTGAATTCAAGGAGATGAGTCTATAGGCTGAGTTCCGCCATGTTGAAAATATGCCTGCTCTCCGCTAATCTTAGATCATATCTCTGGCATTTTTATGGATAACCATCATGGATGTACAGAGAACAAGCGGAGGGTATGGCATGAGAATCAGCTTAAAATGGAAATTCACCGGCTTTCTTGCGGTGTTGCTTATATTTGCGATTGGTTTGCTGAGCTTCCTTATATTGCAAGGAATAACCAGCAATCAGAAGCAGCAGATGGAACAAAGCATGGAGCAGCAGGCTGATGTGGCTTCGGACCGCATCCGTCAGCTGTTTGTGACAGGGACCCGGGTGGATGCAGCAACATTCATGCGTTTACAGGGCCCTGCTTTGGCGCGTGAACTGGGGAATGTCAGCGGTATGAGAGTTATTTTGTATGATGCAAAGGGCAATGAGACCGGGGATTCATTGGTTATGGCCGAAAAACCGGATATCCGGCAAGCTCTGCAATACGCACTAACCAATAAAATTGCATATGAAATTCATGGGGATGTCCTTGAGTACCTGTCTCCGGTTCAGAGTGATCAGGAGCAGCTGGGGGTTGTTCATTTTCAGTCATCGGTCAGCAGCCAGCATACGTTTTACCGTAGTATTCAGCGGCTCTTTTGGATTGCTGGCGCAGTCGTTTTGGGTATTTCGTTCATCATTGGCTTAATCTATATGAATAGGCAGGCCAATGACATTCACCGACTTAAAAAGGCAACGGACCGGATTCGCCAAGGGGAGTATCTGGAAAAGCCCAGCTTACGGCGGAATGATGAGCTCGGGGAGCTGAGCAGCGGTATCTTTGATATGAACGAGGCCATTCAGGCGAATGTGTTTTCTTTGCAGGAGGAACAGGAAAAGCTGCTTCAAACCCTCGAAAAGCTGCAGCAGCTGGAAAAACAGCAAAAGGACTTCATCCATAATATCAGTCACGAATTCAAGACGCCGCTGACTTCCATTCGGGCATATGCCGATCTTCTGCACATGTATCCCGACGATCCGAAGCTCATTCAGGACGCATACGAATCGATTACCAAAGAAGCAAGCCGGCTTTATGATCTTGTTGAACGGGTTCTTCATCTAGCTGCCTCGGAAAAATATGAGTTTGATCATCATCCGGAAGAGGTGGAGCTTCAAGTATTACTGGCCGATATCATCTCACGGATGAAAGGCAAAGCGGATCAGTTCGATATCACCCTGTATGAGCAGCTCCAGCTGGCGCGAATCATCGGAGACCGCAACAATCTGACTCATATTTTCATCAATTTGCTCGATAATGCCATTAAATATAATGTTGCCAAGGGTTCGGTAACGATTTCAAACCAGATAGTCGGTCAGTACGTAGAGGTGCGTTTTCATGACACGGGTGTAGGTATTCCGGAAAACATGAGGGATCTTATCTTCGAACCGTTCTACACGGTTAATCATGACCGGGCCCGGAAATCCGGGGGAAGCGGCCTTGGACTGGCTTTGGTCAATCAGCTGACGAAGCAAAATCATGGCGTTATAAAAGTGGAAAGCCCATCGGAAGGCACAGGTGCGGAATTTATCGTTACATTTCCGTTGATTTCCGCAAAAAGTTTATAAGTTGGAAACATTTCGATAACTTTTAGAAATCATTGTTCCCTATACTCAAATACAGAAAGAGGTTCAGATTTGCGTAAATCCGCAGTTAGCGAGAAGGAGGGAGCCGCATTGATGACACACAGATGGCGAAATAAACTAGGCTTTGCGGCGATGGCTGTCATGATTGCTGTGGTGACTGGATGCAGCGGTACCGGGAGCGAGAAAGTGACAGTCAAGAATCCTCCGGTTCGTGAAACAGGTGGCAAAGTAGAGCTGGAACGGATTGACCGGCAGAGTGATTCCTATGGTCTTGCATGGTTGTCGGATTCCGAAATCATCAGTACCAAAGCGCCAAAATGGATGGAGGGAGATCTGTACGTTCATTCTCTCGTCAAGGAAAAAGATCCGGACAGGAAGCTTGGAGTTCAGCATGCCTTGACGGTCAATTCATCTCCGCAGCAGTCGTATTTGTTCATCAGTAACCGGATGGAGGCATCGATCTTAAATCTGGCGGATGGGAAGGAAACGCCTCTGGATGTTAGCGACGGAACATATTCCATCTTAAATGGTGATGTGCGAGGCGCATGGGTCGAGGAAAAGGCGTACGTGTTCGCGGCAGCATACGGACTCAGTGTGGCTGGAACCAATGGAAAGGTGACACCCATCCTCAAGATGAAGGATCAGCAGAGCGTCATGAAAGTCGAAGCTTTCTCAGATCCATCCGATCCCAATCGGTTTACGGTATACTTCTTGGATTCGTCAGATGCACTCTACAAGCTTAAGGTCGCCAATGGACAATTTAATCGTCCGGCGGCTGAAGCTGACCCGGAGCTGGTTCGGAAAAATATAGCGGATTTCTCGATCTCACCGGATGGAGCCGACCTGGCTCTTGTTGAAGAAACCGGGAATAACAAGAATACAGTCTATTTGATTCCGGCCGGCAAACCTGGAAAAGAGACCAAGCTGGCTGAGGGCCGCCTTGCCAGACAAATGTCATGGTCGCCGGACGGATCCAAGCTTGCCTATTCATTGTTTAACCTTGAACGGGGTGGCTCCGGATTGTATGTTATGGATACGTTGACAGGCCATATGACATTGGTGTCCTTATATCCGAACCTGCAAAGTCTTCTCGTATGGAGTCCGGATGGAAATCAGCTGATGATGAGCCAGGAAAATCCGGAGATGAATCTGACCACAACCCATACCAAGCTGATGACCGAAATCTACCGGTTCAAGTAATTGAGATATAGAGAGGGGCAATGATTCGGATGAAGAAATCAATTATGTTGCTGCTGGCACTCGCGACTGCAATTGCTGTTACGGGCTGCGGCAAGCAAAAAGATGTTACGGTACAGAATCCGGTTAAACAGGATGGGCAAAAGGAAAATGGATCTCCGCAGCCTGAAAACACTACTAAAGACACATTGGAGAAGTTCAAGCTGTTGACCTCACAGGCGAAGGATGCGGGAGAGGTTATTCAATATTTAGATTCCAATCTGCCAAAAGCGACACCGGAGCAGGCAGATCGATTATTTCTGGAGCTTGAGACGTTTTATGACCGTTATTTGCCAAGCCTCAATGATAATTTCAGCGCGATGCTGTCCAAGCCGGAAACGATGCAGAAAATGAATGAAGAAATAGGTTATCCGATGGATATTAACAACATTAAAGATGACGATACGCTAAAACAGTGGCTGCTGGATCAGCAGGCAGGGGGGCTTGCGCTGGGGAATACGGAAGGCGAGTTCTTTTGGAAAGTTGATTATAAGGCGCTGCAGAAATACAGTAAATACTTATCAAACGACATCAAGAGCTATATAACGCTAAAGACCCAGGAGACGGAACAAAGCTATATCAGCGATGGAGCGATCGCCATCACAAGAGAAGAACTGGGAGACCGGATATTAAAAGCGGAGTATTATCTGGTTGAAAACCCGGACGGTCTTAAAAATAAAGACGTGCTGAAGATATACAAAGATTATTTGAACGCTTACCTGACAGACTACCGTTATGAAGCAATCGATGACAAGACCCTGAAGCTCTTGCCCGCGGTTAAAAAGAGTTATCAAAAATTTGTCAGCGAGCATCCGGAATCTAAGACAACGATACTGGTCAAAAAGTATCTCGAAGTCATCGAAAAAAACAAGGATGTTATTTACGAAAAAGGAACGGACAGCATTCAAGGTCCACTGAAAGCAGATATTCAATCCTTCTGGGATTCCATCGATCTGAAGGTCGACAGTCTGTTTGTCTCCTAAAATCAAAAGACGCTGTCTTATAAGTGGATTTCTCACGACAGAGACAGCTCAATTTTTATTATAGGAACCGAAAAATCTCAGCAAAGGAGCGATTCTCCCGTTATTGGAGAATCGCTCCTTTACGCTTTTGCTCTACTGTGGCTTGCTTCAGCATATTATGGGCAAGCGAAAGCCAGCCGACCTCATGCGCCACTTTTTCCATGCCGCGAAGCAGAAATCGCCGGAAGCCCCGGTTGTTCTACGATTGTCCTTTCTGCCGCTTTTGTACAACGTTCCTTTAGGAAGCAATCGTCATAGGAGCTGAAGTTTTCTTTTTTTGTGTTTCTTTGAAGATTGTAGATCCTTTTCCGCTTAAACAGCGGAGAGGACGAACTGATTGTGGAAAAGCGGCAGCGGTCGCCTTGGTCTCCGGATTTTCTCCGTAGAGGAGAATGAAAAAAATCTGGAGAGCACAGCGATTGGAACAACGGTCCGTTCACGCAGCGTCCACTCCAAGTGCTTACGTACATCCTACTCAAAAAACAGGGGTGTTCGCCATTTCATGGCTTATAGGACACCACCTTTTTGTCGTGCCAATCCATGCTGCGCCTCAGAAAAAAAGCAGGTGACATGGGCTAGAATTCCCTTGAAATGACTTCATACTGCAATCTATGTATAATCGGGTAAGATAAGATGTTTAGATAACAAGAATATATGGATAGGAGATTTTAATAAATGAAAGAAGGTCATCAAAAAGGGAACTGGAAAGCGTTTATTCTCTTGGTCCGGCAAACCAAGCCTTCTATCTGGATGCTTTCCGTTGCTGTTACGCTGAGTATTATCTCCACCTTGGTCAGTCTAGTGGTACCGCTGTTTACGAAAGGGCTGGTGGACAGCTTTACGGTAGACAGCATCAAGCCTTCCCAGATTGTTATGCTGGTTGTGAGCTTCATTATTTCCGCTATTTCCGGCGGTATATCGATTTATCTGCTGAACCGGCTCGGACAGGAGGTTGTGGCCAAGCTCCGCGACCGTTTATGGAAAAAGCTGCTTAAGCTGACGATTCCCTACTATGACAACCACCGTACTGGGGATACGATCAGCCGGATGACCAATGACACAGCCGTGCTTAAAGGTCTTGTATCCGAGCATGTAACGGGGTTTTTTAACGGTGTTATTTCCATGGTCGGGGCTATTGTCATCTTGCTGCTCCTGGACTGGAAAATGACGCTGATCATTCTTGCGGCGATTCCTGTCACGGCGGCAGTGCTGGTTCCTCTGGGCCGGATGATGCTCCAGATTTCACGCCGTTTGCAGGATGAGACGGCTGATTTTACAACGATACTCAACCAGGTTCTCTCTGAAATCCGGCTTGTCAAAGCTTCGAACGCGGAAGAACGGGAGACGGGAATTGGCCAAAAAGCCATTGCAGGTCTGCTCAAGCTGGGAATACGCGAAGGCAAAATTCAGGCTTTTATCGGTCCGATCATTTCTTTTGTCATGATGGGGCTTATGGTGCTTATTATTGGCTATGGCGGCATGAGAGTTTCCACCGGAGCGCTTTCTGCGGGTGATCTAGTAGCATTTATTCTTTATTTGGTGCAGATTATCATGCCGATGAACCAGATTACCGTGTTCTTCACCCAGCTGCAAAAATCTGTCGGTGCTACAGAACGCATCGTGAGCATATTGGAAGACCGGCAAGAAAATGTATCGGAAGGCAAAACACTCTCCGGACCGATTCAGACGATTCAGCTGGAAAACGTTCATTTTTCTTATGAAAAAGGCGATACCGTCCTGCATGATATCAGCTTCAAGCTGGAACCCGGTAAAGTAACGGCTGTTGTAGGTCCGAGCGGTGGCGGTAAAACAACACTCTTTTCCATTATTGAACGTTTCTATCTTCCTGACAGCGGAATCATCCGTGTTGGCGGGCTGGATGTCAGCGGATATTCATTGGAATCCTGGCGCAGACAAATCGGCTATGTTCCACAGGAGAGCCCGATTATTGCAGGGACAATCCGAGATAATATATGCTATGGCATGGAGCGGGAGGTTGCCGACGAGGAAGTTCAACGGGCAGCACATATGGCATATGCCGATATTTTTATTGAGGATCTACCGGAAGGGTACCAAACCGAGGTAGGTGAGCGCGGGATCAAGCTGTCTGGAGGACAGCGCCAGCGGATCTCGATTGCCCGGGCGCTCTTGCGAAATCCGCAAATTTTGATGCTGGACGAAGCGACTTCGAGTCTGGACAGCCAATCAGAGGTTTTCGTACAGAAGGCTCTGCAGAACTTGATGAAAGGCCGTACCACACTTGTCATAGCCCACCGCTTGTCTACGGTTGTTGATGCAGATCAGATCCTATTTATTGAAAAGGGGCATATCACCGGTGTGGGAACGCATCACGAGCTGGTTGACAGCCATCATATGTACCGGGAGTTTGCCAATCAGCAGCTTCGTATTGCAGATTCTTCCACACAAGCGGGAGTCTGATCAATATTGACTTTTAAGTAAACAACCTCTATAATCTATTCATACCCCGCAGGGTATGTGGGAAAATTCCAAGTCGAAAGCATCGACCATGAAGCTCTTTAATAAAATATAGTTAAACAAGACATATATTCGAGGAGGTACCTACACTCATGCTGTGGTTGTTGTTAGCTGTCCTCGCAGCAGTGGTGGCCTGGTGGGCTGTGCGGGAAATCTCGCCGGTCAATGGGCTGACCTTCGTGAGTCCGGAAGAACTGCGCGGACCCGATACAGAAGGACATGAGATGCAAATGCTCGATGTTAGAGATGCTGTGGATTATATTCAGCATCATGTCCCCGGGGCGATCAATATCTCGATGGGGCGATTGCCATATGTGCACAAAACACAGTTGGCGTCTGAAGAACCCATACTCATTTTGGCTGAGAACAGCCGCCAGACCAAAAAAGCGGCACGTATGCTGAAGCGTTACGGTTTTCTGCGGTTATATGCACCCCAAAGTGGAAAAGGAGCCTATGGCTGCGGTGTTTGCTGTTAAAAAGCAGGCCGCAGAGCATCTGATGAATAGTCGCTAATGTGATCCAAATTGGCAAGAGTGCCGCTGATATCAATTACCGGTTGATCCATTGCATTGAGAGCAGCCGTAGATCTGTTTAGTTAATCAATAAAAGAACCTGGCAAACTGCGCCAGGTTTTTTTATTGAAGCTATATTTCGGTTTGAAATTTAGATATTGTGAATGTAGATTTTGTCATCAACAGCCAAACCCTGTGGAAAATGGTCCAGATAGGCGCGAATGGCTTCATGTGCATCGATCTCCAGAAGCTTGCGTCCCTCCTTGTATTTCTTCAGCACTTGCTCACCGCCTCCAGCCACGCGGTAGGTCTTGTGTAGGTCCAGCGGCCGGCCGCCGATTTCAATATGCTGGATCCGGTGACCTCTCGGATTATAAGGCTTAAACGCCATGGCAAGGTTCGAGGACCGAAGGAGATAACCGCCCTTTTGCTGAAAGGGATCCGGAGCCATCACTTGCTCGAGGTTGGTCTCAAGAGCGTTCAAAATATCTTTACCTTCCAGCTCCATCATGAATATTCGGGGATTGGTAGGGATGATATTGTACAAATCCTTGGTGGTCAGCGTTCCAGGAAGCACCGGAGCTCCGTATCTCCAGCCATGGGAGAAGGTTACATCTGCGCCAGTGGTATGCTTGTAAGCATCTGTAATCAGACGGTCCATTGGCGCCTCATTCAGCGTCATCCGGTGCAGTGGGGTCATCAGCTTGCCGGCTGCAGGTGATAGAATATCTGCATAGGGACTTATGATCCGCTGGATGATGTCCGCTGTCTCCGGATCAGATTCATATTCATCCTCAAACAGCGTAACCAGCTCGTGACGGATATCGGTAATGCGGGTACCGTCATATTCCAGATCAATTCGTCCGATAAAAGAACCATTGGCTCCGGACTGCACGATAAAAGTACCATTCGTGACAATCGGTCTTTCAATCCGGTCATGGCTGTGGCCGCTGAGCAATATATCAATACCGGGAACCAGCGAAGCAAGCTTGATATCAAGCGGTAGACCCATATGGCTGAGTACAACGATCAAGTCGACATGTTCTTCAGTGCGGAGGCGCGGAATAAGTGTCGTTAGCTCGGTCGTTCCTAGCGTGAATTTTACATGTTCCGAAAAGGATGGAGGCATGGTCTCATGAACATGAGGATAGGTCAATCCGACGATGCCTACTCTGCAGCCTTGAAATTCCTTGATGACATAAGGTTCATACATTAAATTCGGATCATTGCTATGCAAATTGGCTGCCAGAACCGGGAACTTCAACTGTGTGGACAATCGGTGCAGCTGTTCGGGTCCATAAGCATAATCCCAGTTGCCTGGGACCATGGCATCAAGCCCCATGGCATTCAGCAGCTCGGTCATCATATTTCCTTCAGACAGTACTAGCGGAGCCGTGCCATGAAAAACATCTCCACCATCCACAAAGAGTACATTGCTGCTTTGCTTCCGCAGCTGTTTTACATAGGAGGCAATCCGGTCAAAGCCGCCGGCATTGCGGTAAACGGGCCGATCCGAGTGCCAAAAAAACTCAGGATGAGCTTCAAGACATCCATGGGTATCATTTTGCTGGAGAAGCGTTAGTTTCGTATTCAACAGGCAAGCCTCCCTGAAAAAGAATTTACATGCATAGAAAGAAAGGAGCATTTCAATTGCAAGTGATTATGCTTGGACCTTTAATGCTGAAATATTCGCTGCTTATAACGATCATTTCCGTGGCGGCAGGATACCTTGTTACGCTTTTTCGTACGAGATACTTGGGAACGGATATTCGAAAGCCCATACTGGATGATCTGATGACAGCGCTTTTGATCGGTATCCTCGTATGGAAATTCAGCACTCTTGTATTTGATTTCAAGTCGGTCATCCGTTCACCGCTGTCGCTGCTTTATTACACGGGAGGCACACAGGGAATCATACTGGCTGTTATTATTGGTATCCTGATTCTCACTTATAAATGTATCCGGCATCGCAAGCCGTGGGTGCTTCATGCCAATGCTGCACTGACCTGGCTGATTGCGAGTTATGGTGTTATGAGCCTGCTTCAAGTTTTCTTATCGGATGGGGGAATAAGCTCGATTGCCACCGCAATTGTCACCGCAGCAGTGATTCTGTATCAATTCAGGCATAAAGAACAGTTGAACAGCCTCCACCATCTAGATGTCTCAGTAATGTGGTCAGCCATCGGGATGTTCGCAGTCTCGCTTTTTGGCGAGAATGATATATTATGGTTAGGTTTCAGCAGCAAGCAGCTTATTTTGCTCTTCATTTCCATTCTGTCTCTCATTATTAAGGTTATTATGGAGAAAAGAAACCAACTTTAACGAATTCATATCATTACTCATGCTGCCGGATAGAGTGGCCGAAGCTTTGACTTTAGATTAGAAGATGACCTATCGAAAAAATACTTTTCTGCAAGAACCGCGTATAAACGCGGTTTTTTTTGGCGATGATACTAATTTTAGGCGAGAATTCATTGACATCTTTCCGGTAGAGTGAATATAATATGCTTAACAAGTTTATATATGAACATATGCTCATATTATATTTACAGTTTGGATCGGAGGCATTACGATGGCTGAAGCAACCGGTAAAATGAAACGGGAGCTCGTTCTGGATGGATTGGATTGCGCAAGCTGCGCAATGAAAATCGAAGACGGTGTGAAGAAGATGGAGGGCGTCACTTCCTGCTCCGTCAATTTCGTTAAGCAAACGTTAACCTATGAGACCGATGAAGAAAACGAACAGCTGCTGACCCGTGTAAAGGATAAAATTAAGAAGCTTGAACCACATGTAAAGGTGCTGGAACCCAATAAAAAGCCGCGGGGAACACAACATCACGAGCTTCATGATCACCATGCCGGACATAATCATGAACATGGTCATGATCACAACCATCCTCATGAACATGGCCACGAGGATGCACACGGAGAAGAGGGACATTCCCACTCCCATGATCATGGAAGCGGTGGAACCAAAGTCATGGCGATACGACTGGCCGTTGGTGCTGTTTTGACCGCAGTGGGAATGCTCGTTCATGCGAATTCAATTGTTGAGCTTGTTATTTTCCTGGCAGCTTATTTGGTTGTCGGAGGCGATATCGTCCTTCAGGCCGTTAAGAATATTATACGTGGCCAAGTATTTGACGAGTATTTTCTGATGTCGGTAGCGACGATAGGCGCTTTTGGAGTTGGACAGTATCCGGAAGGCGTTGCGGTCATGCTGTTCTATCAGGTGGGTGAGATGTTCCAGGGAATTGCAGTGAACCGTTCCCGTAAGTCGATCAGCGCGATGATGGACTTGCGTCCGGATTACGCTAACCTGAAAGTGGGCAATGACACCAAACGTGTAGACCCGGAAGAAGTGCAGGTTGGCAATCATATTGTCGTAAAGCCCGGTGAAAAGGTGCCGCTTGATGGTATGGTTATCGAAGGAAATTCCATGGTGGATACATCGGCATTAACTGGTGAATCCGTACCCCGTGAAATTGAAAAAGGCCAAGAAGTATTAAGCGGATTTATCAATAAGAACGGCGTGCTTACCATTGAAGTTTCCAAGACTTTTGGCGAATCGACGGTATCGAAAATACTGGATCTAGTTCAGAATGCGAGCAGCAAAAAGGCTCCTACTGAGAATTTCATAACCAAATTTGCCAGATACTATACGCCGGTTGTCGTTATCGTGGCGCTGCTGCTGGCACTTGTACCACCGCTGATTGTAAGCGGAGCCGCCTTTTCGGATTGGATATACAGAGCACTTATTTTCCTCGTGATTTCTTGCCCATGCGCACTTGTGGTATCGATCCCGCTCGGCTTCTTCGGGGGCATCGGGGCTGCTTCCAAATCGGGTATTCTGATCAAGGGAAGCAACTATCTGGAAGCGCTGAATGACGTTAAATATGTTGTGTTTGATAAAACAGGTACCCTGACCAAAGGCGCTTTTAAAGTGTCTGATATCCACACATCCCTGGAGGGTTTTGGAAAAGATCAGCTGCTAGAGATTGCGGCCTATGCCGAATATCATTCCACTCATCCGATTGCAGAATCGATCCGCACGGCCTTCGGCAGAGAATTGGACGAAGCAAGGATTGAAGGCTACAACGAGATTCCTGGACATGGCATTCAGGTTAAGGTGGACGGTAAGGAAGTATTGGCAGGGAATACGAAACTTATGAATAAGGAATCCATTCACTTTGAACTGCCGGCGCAAGCGGGAACAACGGTTCATATCAGTGTGGACCATCAATATGCCGGATATATTACCATTTCAGATGAAGTGAAAGAAGATGCGGCTGAAGCGATCCGGACACTCAAGCAAATGGGCAAGACGACCATTATGCTGACGGGTGACGCGAGAAGCGTCGGTGAAGAGGTTGGACGCTCGCTGGGGCTGGATGAGGTTCATGCTGAACTTTTACCGCAAAATAAGGTTGAAGAGATCGAGAAACTGGACCGTAGAAAATCACCAAAAGAGAAGATTGTGTTTGTGGGTGACGGAATTAACGACACGCCAGTGTTAGCCCGAGCGGATGTTGGTATCGCGATGGGGGGGCTGGGTTCAGATGCGGCTATTGAGGCAGCAGACGTTGTTATCATGACGGATGAACCATCCAAGATTGCATCAGCCATTCATATCGCTAAGCGAACACGCCGTATCGTATGGCAGAATATTATATTCGCGCTTGGTGTCAAAGGGATCTTCCTCCTTCTTGGAGCATTTGGTATCGCAACAATGTGGGAAGCCGTATTCTCGGATGTAGGCGTGACGATCATTGCGGTTCTGAATGCGATGCGGGTACTGAAGGTAAGGTAGCTGCATGAAGTAAGAGCTTATATCAAATAAGGGACTGTCCGATGATTCGGAACAGTCCCTTTCGCATTTAACAAGTTGCTTATTTGATATTGTACGGCAGCTCGAAGGTCCACAAATCGGTTCCGTTTTCTTTGGAATCCGGATCGGTTACACCAAAGTCATTATCATTGACAATCACCAGTGTATGTCCGTTTACGAGGGAAATTCCTTCGATTTTTTCATTGGGATACTTGAATTCAACCGCATCCAATACAGTCCGTTTTACAGGAGTTTGAATACCTGCCTGGCGGACTTCGCTCAGGCTGAGCTGTTCCAGAGTTTTACCAGCTTTGGCTGTGTCATCGTACTGCCCAAGGATATTCGTGGCATTCTTCAGATCAATTGAAAAGATCTTCTTAAGCTGGGCGGCGTCTCCGGCATTTTTGTCGCGCTCATCGATGAGGAGTGTATTCTCATTTACCACGAACATATCAGAAATAACAATGTCGGATTGCTTCAGATCCTTATACTGATCGGCGTCCTCTGTAATATAGGCATATTCGGCTACCGGTTTCAATGTGGACAGATCAATTTTCAAAATGCGTAAGGTACGGGAGTTGTCCACGTTTTTATCCGGGTTACGAAGAGGGCTCTGCATCGCCATGAACATCCATTTTCCGTCCGGTGTAATGCCAACGGCTTCGGCTCCGCGATTCTGGCGGCGGGTCAGATATACGGCCGGTAGATTATCCTTCAGCGGCAAGGCGGCGGTATTAAGCTCGGCGCTGATACCTTTTGGTGCAATACGCTGAAGCATCGTGCCATCACGTTTTACCTGAACGAGGTAAGGACCATACTCATCGGAAATCCAGAACGTGTCATCCTGCGGATTATACGTTAGTCCTTCGACATCGAGTCCATACGGATCGTAGGAGATAACTTTTTCAGCAGCTGTGTCATACGGCACTTCATCACGGGTTTTCAGGTTTGGCAGTCCGGTAATCAGATTCGTTCCAGTGACTGGATCCTTGCCATTGATTTTCAGCGGAATCGTGTCAAGGATGTTGATTTGTCCTTTTTCCAGCTGGATTTTATATATCGTTGGAGTGTAATTCGGAAGAGGAAAAGTGCGGCGGGTGGTTCCATTGACATCCACTTCACCGTTTGGTCCACGGTCAGCAGTTGTGTAGAACACATTGTCCGGGTCTCCGGGAATATGGGTAAGGGAAGAGCCGATGCCAAATTTGATGTTTTCCGCCAGATCCTTCTGATGAAGTGTATACGTTCCCGTCAGCTTTGGTTTGTCCGAGAATAAAGCCGTTTTGCTGACATCATCCCAGTCTACATATTTGCCCAGCAAATTTGCCAAGTCACGTACAGGTAAAAAGAGACGCCCTTGTTCCTCAATAGCAGCCGTTGATGGTGTGAATGCTTGTCCATTAGCAGAATATTGGACCTCCGGTGATGCGGCATGAACGGAAGGAAGAAGAGCGGAACCAACCGTTAGAGCAGCGATTGCTGAGATAAACCATTTTTTTGACATGTTATGTATGACCCCTTTCGAATGATGACCAAATATGTATATGTATCATGGATTATTGTATAAACCGAGTGTTAACGAGGTGTCAATGAAAAATCAGGGGAAGGTAAAATGTTGCGATTTATGTGAATAAGCAGGAAATGAGCTGTATTTTTTGATACAATGTTTGTAAATGAGAAAGATTCTTAATTGGAGAGAGGGAATAACGAATGAATATATCAGAAGCTATACGTACACGTCGCAGTATCGGAAAAGTCACACAGGAGGATATTCCTGTTTCTCAAATCGAGCAAATATTGGAGGCTGGGACTTGGGCACCGAATCACCGGATGACAGAGCCTTGGCGCTTCTTTGTACTTAGAGGCGAGGGACGAAAGGTACTTGGAGAAGCTTTGGCGGATGTAGCGCTGGCTTCGGCTGCAGATCCGGCATCACCGGAAGCAGCGGCTGCAGCGGAATCGGCAAGAACGAAGCCGATGCGAGCGCCAGTTGTGATTACAGTTGCCGTGACACCCAAAGAGCATGAGAAGGTCATTGAACTGGAGGAGTATGGAGCCGTCTTCGCAGCGATTCAAAACATGCTGCTGGAAGCCCATGGACTTGGTCTGGGTGCCATCTGGAGAACGGGTGCGCCAACATATCATTCGAAGATGAATGAACATTTCGGGCTTGGCAGCAAGGATAAGGTACTTGGTTTTATATATCTGGGTGCACCTGTTGAGGGACAGCAGCTTCAGGGTAAACGTAAGTCTTTCGAGGAACTGACCGTATGGATTGACGAAGAAGGTTCTGTTGCAGGGAAGTAATAAGCCCAATTGACAATAGAGTTCTGTAAACCCGCGCTTAGGGCGCGGGCTTTTTAGTGTGTGGTTAAGTGTTTCAATCAATAAAAGCAAAAGATGGCATAATGTTGAAAAAACTTGCTCTTGGCAAGTGAGACTGTGAAGGAAATGTGAAAAAGCCGCTGAAACGGTGAAAAACAACGTGACATGTTCAAATCATTCATATCGTTTCTTTACAGTTAGCGATTACAATGAGAGCGAAAACAAAAAAACTGTCCCATCAAGTCTAAAATCAGACTTTTGGAACAGTCTTTCTTCATGTCATCCGTGCTGGGTATGCTGAAGTGTTTGAACAAAAATTTGTTCGATATGTGTATCATCAAGCGAGTAATAAACCGTTTTGCCATCTTTGCGGCGTTTAACAATTCTTAAATTCCGCAGATAACGGAGCTGGTGGGATACAGCCGATTGTCCCATACCGAGCAGAATTGTCAAATCATGTACACACAGCTCTCTTTGCAGGAGTGCGTTGATTAGTTTTACCCGTGTGGGATCGCTGAATGCCTTAAACCAGTCGGCTACCTGTGAGGCGGCTTGATCATCGATCAGTCCTTCTTTTATTTTGCTTAGTTCAGACTCTGAACCCATGCAGGTTGCATCGCATTCTTCAATTGGATTGACGGACTGTTCCATGGATTAATCACCTTTCTCTCGGTTCCGTGTTAAAGCTGATTATCCCAATTATAGCAAAAGAACACTTTAAACGGAATGATTACAGTTAAGAAAAAAGAGGAAATCCGTTTTACGTATGCATCATTGTAGGAGTGTAGCCAGAAAAGACGTAAAATTATTAAAAATATAGGGTTCCATGGTATACTTCATTTTAAAGAGGAATCCTTTAGAAGGAGAGATGATGTTGGGTAAAAAGACACGTATTACGGTACTCGGAGTAATCCTTTCAAGTATGCTGTTGGCAGGCTGCGGAGTTAAGGAGGCTGAACCGGAGAAAGGTCATCAGGATTCTCACCAGGTGGTTGCTGCGAATGGGGATTTGCAGGAGATGACGCTGGGAACGGACAAGCTCCCGACTTTTCTGGATTCGCTTGATCCTGCTCTTAAGACCGCATATTCTACGGCAGCCAGCGTGAAGGACATTTTGACCTCGATCCCGTGCTACTGCGGCTGTGGAGAAAGTGCCGGGCATCAGAGCAACCTGAACTGCTTTATTAAAGAAGTGAATGCGGACGGGAGCGTAGTGTGGGATGATCATGGAACCCGCTGCGGGGTCTGCGTGGAAACCACGATGACCGTATCAAAGCTAAGCAAGCAGGGGAAATCGGTTAAGGACATTCGCAATATCATTGATAAAACTTACTCTACAGGTGAATATGCGGCTCCAACGCCTACGCCTGAAGTCATGTAGATTCGTATGGATTCGAGTGAAGCTGCGCAGGTAAATAGCCTGCGCTTTTTATTTTTTTTTGAATCTAAATGAAAATCATTCTTTAAAAAGTCAACTTTTATTCCGATGTAGTTCATAATAGTTTAATATGTATATAGCAAATATATATAAAAAGAATGGTGAATCTTGATGAATATGAATTCTCGGGTACCCCTGTATCAGAAAATCCAGCATTACATACTGGAACTAATCCGTACCAGCGGACTTCAGTCCGGGGACCGGATTCCTACCGAGAAAGAACTGATGAAGCAGTTCAATGTCAGTAAAATCACGGTGGTCAAAGCACTCTCCGGCCTCGCTGACGAGCAGATTATTGACCGGGTGCCTGGCAAGGGCAGCTTTGTCGGGAGCGGGAACCCCAAAAAAGGGAGCACGACAGTGGACTCTTCTTCTGAGTCAATATCAGTCCTTAAGTCGAGTCAGTCCACGAAACTGATAGGTCTGGTCATTCCATCTATTCTGGATTATTTCGCCATCCGGCTTATTAACGGCGTTAAGACAACGCTTGATGAGCATGGATATCGGATGATGATTCTCTTATCTGAGGGTGATATTGAGAAGGAAAAGGAAGCGCTGAAGACACTCCACGCATTCGGAGCGGAGGGTATATTAATTTTTCCGGTCGATGAGGAGCATTACAATGATGAAATCCTCAACATGAAATTCACTGGATATCCGTTTGTGCTGATGGACCGCTTTTTGCCCGGGGTAGAGACCGACTATATTGCTGCAGACGGCAAGCTCGGCGCCCAGCTCGCGGTGGATTATTTGTGGGAGCTCGGACACCGGGAAATCGCGATCTGCTCGGACTCTCCAATTCAGACAGTTACGGTTCAGGAACGGATTGAAGGCTATATCACAGCTCTGAAAAATAAGGGGGCGATGATCAATCCGGCTCATATCATTACGGACTTTCACATTCAAAGTCTGAAAGATGCCGAGAATCACCCGCTTTTCCGCTATATGCGGAACCGGATGGCAACGGCTTATATTACCTTAAACGGCAGGCTTGGCGTCCAAATGTATCAGCTGGCCGGTCGGGCCGGTCTCAAGGTACCTGGAGACTTGTCCATAATAAGCTTTGATGAGCCGACTTCTGTCGTGGATGATTTCAGTATTTTCACTCACATTAAGCAGTTTGAATATGAGATTGGGTGTAAGGCGGCAGCAAGGATGCTGGAAGTGATTCGCAGCGGAGATGACAAACCGGGGAGAACCTACAGTAAAATTTTGCTCCAGCCTGAACTCGTACCCGGACAGACAACGGGTATCCCACCTGCCTATCACTAAACAACTTAATATTTTGCTAAAAAAAATGAAATCTTTTCCTTCACGGAAAAGATTTTTTTTGCTGTTTTGTTGCAACTTCAGATAATATAGAGCTTCTATTTTTTGTGAAAACGTCGACATGAGGATGATTAATCATCAAATTTTTTTGTTAATACCATATTGAATATATTGAATATATAATATATGATAATTCCTAAGTCTGTAAGAATAACCTCTTCGATATACATTCGCGATGTAGTTATTCTTGCAAATACAAAATGTTCAGCTTAGATGAAACTGAAGCAACAAGGGGGGAAGCAATATAAAAAGAACCAACCGAGTGAGCAGTTTGCAAACGCTTACAAACAATGGCTGGTTTTATTGATCATCAAGAAGAGAGGTGAGGTTTATGAAGTCATCTTTACTGTGGAGAAGGGTTTGGCGTCACAAGCTGTTCTATCTATTCTTAATGCCCGGAATTGTATGGTTTTTTATCTTTTCCTATGTTCCTCTTTATGGACTTCAGGTCGCATTTCGGGATTTTACGTTTGTAGGCGGCTTTACAGGCAGCCCGTGGGCAGGACTCAAGTATTTCCATCAATTTTTTGATTACTATCAGTCCTCAGCCATTATTAGAAATACCATCATTATCAGCTTGTTGAAGCTCCTTATCGGTTTTCCCATGCCGATCATCCTGGCCATTCTGCTCAATGAAATCCGCAACGTTAAATTCAAGAAAACGATCCAAACGCTATCTTACCTTCCTTACTTCGTCTCATGGATCGTCGTCGTAACGCTGATGCAGCGCCTTCTCTCCATGTATGGGGGACCGCTAAACGATCTATTGTCCTCTTTCGGCGCAGAACCTGTCCAATTCATGAATAATACAACTTGGTTTTATCCCTTGGTTCTGGGATCCGATGTCTGGAAAAATATCGGCTGGAACTCGATCATTTATATGGCAGCGATTGCCGGCATCGATCAGCAGCTGTATGAAGCCGCGAAAATTGATGGGGCAAGCCGCTTCCGCCAAATCTGGCATGTGACTCTTCCGGGAATCCGTAATATTGCGGTTATTTTGTTTATTCTCGCCACGGGTAGTTTGATGAGTGCAGGCTTTGAACAGCTGCTCCTGTTAAATGGACCGGCTACCGCAAGTATCGGTAGTGTTCTGGACGTGCATGTCATTACCTCGGGTATTCAGCAGGGACGACTCAGTTATGCAGCAGCCGTTGGGCTGTTCCAAAGCGTGATTGCTTTAGTACTGATCGTCACCGTGAACTGGATTGCCCGGAAAGTCAGCGATGTATCACTGTTCTAGGGGAGGGCTGGTATGAAGACAAATACTTTTTCCGTATTCAATCTCTTGAATTACATCCTGTTAACTCTGTTTGCGTTCTTGATGATATATCCATTTATCTACATTCTCATTTACTCGCTAAATGACGGGAAGGATTCGATGCTCGGCGCATTGTACTTTTTCCCCCGCAAGCTTACATTGGACAACTACATCCAAGTGTTCGACAACAAACAAATCTGGCAGGCCTATAAAATTACCATCTTGAGAACGGTCATCGGAACCGTGCTGCATGTGCTGCTATGCACACTTATGGCATATGCGCTGTCGAAGAAAACCCTGCCGGGACGCACTTTTTTTACCTTCTATATCTTCCTGCCAACGATATTCAGCGCAGGATTTATCCCTTATTTCATTACGCTTCAAAAGCTGCATCTGATCAACTCTTTTTGGGTATATGTCATCCCTATGCTGTTCAACTTCATGCACATTGTCATCGTCCGCACGTTTTTGCAGGGGATCCCCGAAGAGATTGAGGAGTCGGCTCGAATCGACGGATTAAATGATTTTCAAATTTTCATGCGGATTATATTGCCTTTATCCGGACCTGTGATTGCGACCATCTCGCTTTTCATCGGAGTAGCGCATTGGAATGACTGGTTTACAGGGACTTATTATGTCTCTAACAAAAATCTCATTCCGGTTCAAACGCTTTTGCAGCAAATGCTTACGGAAGCTGAGGCACTATCCTCATCCATGCAGCGAGCAGCGCAGCAGGGGGGACAGACTGTAAACGTCAATATGGCGGGAGCAACACCGGAATCTCTTCGTATGGCGCTGCTCGTCATAACCGTTTTCCCGATTTTATGCGTGTATCCATTCCTGCAAAGGTACTTTGTTAAAGGTGTCATGATCGGTTCGGTCAAAGGCTAGGATACAGGTTCCAAAAAGGAACTTGATCATATTATTTTATTGGATGGGGAGGGATCATATGGCTAGATTACGTGTAAGAGCGGCCTGCACTCTGTTGGGGGTCATGATGCTGACAGGGCTGTTGTACGGATGTGGAGGTGGTGGTGGCGATTCAGCGGACGGTAAAGGAACCACATTAACGATTCTGAATAACTGGAATGGCTCTACTGGACCTGACAGCGATACAACACCTGTTACAAAGGCGATTGAAGACAAGACAGGTATCAAAATGAAAATTGACTATACCAAAGGCAGCGAGGTAGAAAAGGTCAACACGATCTTTGCGACACAGGATCTGCCTGATATTTACACTGGCCCTGCTTGGGGCGGCGAGCTGGACGGAATTATCAAAGCAGCCAAAGAAGGGCAGCTTGTCGATTTGAGCGATAAACTCGACAAGTACCCGAATCTTGCCAAGGCGGTTGCCAAAGAAAATGTACCGCCGGCCTTGTATGAGAAAGCTATTGGAGGCATTGACGGCAAGAAGTACATGATGTATCAGAATCAGCCAGCAACCGGGGATGATGTGAATGACTGGCTGTACGGCTTCTATGTGCGCAAGGATATCGCAGACAAAGTGGGCGTTGATCCGCAGTCGGTAAAAACAAAAGAGGAATTGTACCAATTCCTGAAAAAAATCAAAGATGCGAATTTGACTGAAAATGGCATGCCTGTCATGCCGCTCGGCGGCTTCCATGATGGCTGGGCCGTGGGCATCGGGAACACACTTTTCTATGGAACAAGTTATGTCGACAAAGGTGATGGCAGCCTGGAGAATGTGTTTTTTACCAAAGCCTATGAGAATTACACGCTCTACTACCGTAAGCTGATTTCCGAAGGATTGCTCGATCCGGAAGTATTCACGCAGACCGACCCGATCGCAAACGAAAAAATCAAGCAGGGGCGTATAGCGGTATTGGCAGCACATTACCCTGCCATTCTTGATGCATCGAAGGACTATGTGAAATCCCATCCGGGCACGGATTATGTTCCTGTCGGACCTTTGGAGCGAGCAGGAGCAGAACCGGATCGTCCTGTCGATTTAGCTATTCAGGGCAACAATGTAACTGTCATTACGAAAAAATGTAAAGACGTCGATGCGGCACTCAAGCTTCTGGATTACCTGGCGTCAGATGAAGGATTCATGCTTGTACATTATGGTGTTGAAGGCGTGCATTGGGAAAAGACAGATGGCAAGCCTGTCGCCAAAAAGGAATGGTTTGATAAATTCTACGAAGATACCACCGGTAAAGTGAAACGGGATCAAGGGATCGCGATTGGGCTTGAAAATATGACAGGTCTGGACCGCATAAACTCTGTAGGGGGAGGAGATATTTGGGCAGACCAAGGCCGATTGGCGGCCATGGACAATGCACGCAAGATTTTACGTCCGAACGGTATCAGCGTGATTTCCGCTTTTAATCCTAGCGACGTGATTACCAAAGCACCGGTATGGGAAACGTTGAAGCCATCCATAGATCAAATGACGGATGTGTGGAAGCAGGCGATCTTCACGAAGTCGGACGATGCAGCTCTGAAAGTGCTGAATGATCTGCGTGATCAAATCAAGAAAACCGGATACGATGAAGCGATGCAGTATGTCAATGAACAATTGAAGGGAAAAGAAGTTGTTAAGCTCTCCATGCCGAACTAAGGAGGAATATTCAAGTGAGCCGTAAGAAGAAAGCTGCTCCGGAATGGACGGGGTTTCAGGAAGCGAAGCCCTATGGACCGACTTATGATCTGCGTACGGATTTTGTCATGGTATACGGAATTACTGATGATCTGCCTGAGCGCATTGAAGGATGGAAAAAGGCCGGTTATACGGTCCATTTGATGACAGGGGTGTCATGGGGAGAATACCAGGATTATCTCTATGGCAGGTATGATGGACGGAATCATTGGGATGAAGCTCAAATGGACCGAAACGGAGGACATTTGCTTCATAATGAGGATGTGCCATATATGGTTCCGACTTTGTCTTTTGCAGGGTATCTGTCTTCCCACATCAAAAGGGCAATAGATGCCGGTGTAGAAGCCATTCACATGGAAGAGCCCGAATTCTGGGCAGTGTCCGGATATTCGGATGCTTTTAAGCGGGAGTGGCTCAACTACTATGGAGAAGAATGGTGCCCACCCCATGCTACACATGATGCACAGTATCGGGCTTCCAAGCTGAAAGCAGCAATGTATTACCGGGCAATGGATCGGATATGCAGCGAAATGAAGGAGTATTCACTTACCACATATGGCAGAACGGTTCGCTTTTATATTCCAACGCATAGTCTGATCAATTACACCCAGTGGAGAATCATTAGTCCAGAGGCGTTATTTGCTTCCATGCCGGCTTGTGATGGCTTCATCGCCCAGATTTGGACGGGAACGAGCCGAACACCAAATGTGTACCAAGGTGTTCGCCGGGAACGGACGTTTGAAACAGCATATCTGGAATATGGAATGATGCAAGAGCTAACCCGGGGAACGGGGCGGGAAATGTGGTTCCTTCATGATCCGATTGAAGATAATCCTGCCCACACCTGGGCCGATTATGAACAGAACTATTTGGCGACGGTGACGGCTTCATTACTTCATCCGGGTGTAAGCCAATATGAGGTCTGCCCTTGGCCGCATCGTGTCTTTGAAGGAAGATATCCGAAAGAAGACGGGGATGGAAAAGAAAAGATTCCGTCACAGTATGCCACCCAGCTGTTAACCATCATGCATATGCTTGGGGAGATGCATCAGTATGATGCTAATCAGCTAGATCTCCCTTCCACATCGGGAATTGGACTATGTCTTGCCAATTCAGCGATGTACCAGCGGGGGACCGTGGAAATTCCCGGAGTAGAGCCTGATTCCAGCGCCAGGTATGATGGAACGGAATCGGATGAGAAGATGGGGACGGAAGAACGGAAGCTGCTGGACTGGTCGCCATTCTATGGAATGGCAATGCCACTGCTCAAAAATGGAATCCCGCTGCGGCCACTTCAATATGATAATATATTGAATTTCCCTGGTTACCTCGATGATTATAGGGTCCTATTGCTGAGCTATGAGTTCATGAAGCCGGAGCATCCCGGCATTCATCAGGTTATTGGACAATGGGTCAGAGAAGGCGGCGTCCTTATCTATATTGGCGATGGGGGCGACCCTTATCATCAAGTCAGGGAATGGTGGAACCGGGAATCGAAGCGCGGCGCATACAATCGTCCGGAGGAGCATCTTTTCGAGTCTCTTGGACTTGGACGTACTCCTGAGGAAGGGGTTCATTCTGTAGAGGCAGGAGCTATTATTCTGCACAGGAAGGATCCGGCATCTTTAGCAGAAACATCTGAAGGAGCCCAATTGGTTATAGACAGTGTTAGGCAGGCGCTAATGGTCCGGGATGAAGCGGATGATTTCAAGGGGAATCGAATCCTTGAAATTCAGCGTGGTCCCTATCGCATTGTTCATGTTCTGGACGAAACGCCTTCTATACATTCGGACAGCAGTGTTGTTCTTGAAGGCTCATTCATCCAGCTGTTTGACGCAAGCTTACCGGTGCGGAAGAGAGTGGAGCTTAAGCCGAATGACAATGCGCTTCTCTATGATTTGAGCTTTCTCAGCGGAAATTCGAATGAGCCGCGTATTCTTGCCACTTCATCAAGAATCAGGAATGAGGAACATTCTGAAAAAAGCTATGCCTGGATTTCTGAATCTCCGGAAGGAATTACAATCAGCACCCGGCTATGGGTTCCGCATCCGCCGCTTCATGTATATGTTGATCAAGCATCCATAGACTTTGAATATGATGAGGATACAAGGACAGTTTTTCTGAAGTATCCAGGTGGCCCGCAAGGCAACTGTTTCAAATTAGAATGGGAATAAGAAAAAGTCCGTTATCCGATTCATCCCGGGTAACGGGCTTTTTTGTGCGGATTGATATTTAATGGACATGTCTTTCGATTGATCCCATGGGTTTAATATATGCTATTAGCGATGATCGCCAGCTCATCCTCATCATACAGGGGGATGAATTTTTTGTTCTTCACTTGGTTGGACATCAGCAGAAAAGTCAAACCGTCCTGCTTCCAGTAAAGCGCGCTCATCTGTGAGTCACTTTGAATCCATGTTGGAGCTCCGTTGCTGAGCTTGGGACCGGATTTACCTTCGGGCTCGGATGTATCCTGTGAATTACTTTCAACCAAAATCAGCTGCCGGCCTTGCTCCAGACTGGCATATGTGAGTTGGATCATGTCAAACGGGGCTTTGATGATACTTGCTGCTTTATGTGATGGAGGAAAAGGGGACTTAATTTCTTTTACTTTAAAGGAAACTCTCCCGATGGTGTCATCATAGGAGGGGGCAGATTTGTCGATATCCCATTTGAGCCCTTCGTCAGTGATCCCCATACTCGTGCTATTGGTTGGTTTCCCATAGTCTATTTTTGTTTCTTGCTTGGAGCTGCAGCCCGCAAGCACGGCAAGAGCTATTAATAACCCTATCCATCCTGCATGTCTGTAAATACTAATCACCTCGATTTTAAAAGTGCATCATTTTATAGGTTTTCTCTTTTTGTTGGCCAATCTATATACTCTAATAAACGTCCGATCGAACAAAGAAGTTATGACTTCATTGTCATATTCAATAGACTCCGGATCATTTTTCTTTTGGGAGATTACAAATATCTTCAAATATTATTCATTTTTATATAACCTTTTACATCGGGCCGACATCTAAAGTATAAGCTTTCATAACTCGTAATGAATAATAACAGAAGGAGACCGTGACGTGTGGATATCAAACAGGAAGTGAAAAAAGCCAGGAAAGGGGATCACGAGGCATTTACACGGATTGTGCTTAGCATGAAAATGAAGATGTACGGATTGGCTTTTTCTATACTCCGCAGTAATGATGATTGTGCCGACGCCATGCAGGAGACGATTCTCAAGGCTTATAAATCACTGCATACACTTAAGAAGCCTGAGTATTTTCAGAGCTGGATATTCCGGATATTAATTAACGAATGCAATCAGCTACTCAGAAACAAGTCGAGGCTGGTTCCTGTTGAGAACTTTGATCATATTGCAAAGCATAAGCTGGAAACGGAATATGAAGCCATTGCGATTAGAGAAGCCGTAGAAGAGCTTGACGAATCGCTTCGAATGGTTGTCCATTTATTTTATTTTCAGGATATGTCTATGCGTTCCATCGGTGAAGTGCTGGGAATTAAGGAGGGAGCTGTGAAGGGACGCCTTTATAGGGCACGCCAGCAGCTTTTGCACATTCTTGGTGAATCACCGGAAAGGAGGGTGGCTCATGAATCCGAATGATTTTGAAACCGAGCTGAAGCAAATTGCATGGATTCCATCCGATGAACTGCCAGAAATCGTTGAAAGAAAGATGAACGAGGCATTTAAAGAATTACCGTCTATGCGGGTGAAACGCAGAAGCGGGCTTAAATATGCCTGGGGTACTGCAGCAGCAGTGTTTATCCTATGTCTTGTTCTGCTGGCGTCTGCTTTTGTGTCACCCACGATGGCCAAGTCTTTGAAAGAGCTGCCTTTTATTCACGATCTATTTAAGCTGACTCAGCATATCGGTCTTCAGACTGCCGAAGAAAAAGGCATGCTCGAAGATATCAATCAAAGTGTCACGAAAAATGGTGTTACCATTCGTATTACGAAGCTGATCTATACGGGATCGAGTATTTATTTCGTGTTGGAAGAGGATACTGCGGACCATAAATTCAATAACCGGGATTTCAGCATAAGCGGTAAGGTGAACGGAGAGACCGTGGATATGACGATGTCCCGTGGTCCTTTGAAAAATTATGGCCGTGCCAATGCGCCCTCTGCAACGGTCGTTACAATTAGCCATGCCGAATACAGCTCCAAGGACGGGAAAAAATACAACTTCCCGGACCAGTTTACGCTGAATCTCAAAATTGGACTGGTCGATATGTCGAAAGAAATGTTTCTGTTCGATATTCCCGTAAAGAAGAATGAAACCGCAAGCAGGGTGGTGACATCCAATGATCCGGCCAAGGAATGGAAAAAATGCAAAATTGCCTTGGGAAGCATCGAATTTACACCCGTCATGACGCGATTGACGATGCATGAGGATAATGGAGTCAGAGATTTCAGTGAGAGAGGGCCTCATTTTGGTTACCTGTTGATGGATCAGGATGGCAATCAAGTGGTGACCACCGGATCTTCTTTTGGAACCGGAATTAAGGGGACCGATTTTATGGCCGTGACAACGGATTTGGACCCTTTACCCAAGATTCCGAGTTCAATCACAATAAAGCCTTTTATTGATAATTACCAAACCGGAGAAAAAACCTTTATACCAGAACTTGAGATGTCATTTCCTGTGAAGTAAGCATACAGAATTGCGAAGAAATACTTGCGACGACCGATAAAACAAGACGTGAAGCCATGCTAGCCCCGGCCAAGTGCGGCTTCATGTTTCTTGATCTTTCCATAAAATAACTTTGAAAGCGTTGTTGTCAAAATGAGTTCCATGTGGTATTTTATATGTGTAACCGGTTCCACATTGAGGAGAGAACATGATATGGCAACCATTAGAGATGTAGCAAAGCATGCCGGGGTTTCGGTAGCGACCGTTTCACGGGTACTGAATGAGACAGGATATGTACATGAAGATACCCGCAGGAAGGTTGAAACCGCTATCAGTGAGCTGCACTATACGCCAAATGAGGTCGCAAGATCTCTGTATAAACGCAAATCGAGGCTGATTGGCCTGCTGCTTCCGGATATCACGAACCCCTTCTTTCCCGAGCTTGCTCGCGGGGTGGAGGATGAGATGCAGGAGAACGATTTGCGGATTATCTTCGGCAATAGTGATGAGAATATAAAGAAAGAAAAAGAATACATCCAGACGTTTGTGCAAAATAACGTGGTTGGCGTCATTGCCTCCACGAACCATCCGGATACCGATACATACCGGAAGCTGAACATTCCGGTTGTATTTCTCGACCGGACGGCGGATAATCGCCCATCGGTATATGCAGACGGGCGTGAGGGCGGGAGAATTGCCGCACATGAGATGATTGCCCGCGGGAGCCGTCAGATTACGGTCATGCAAGGCCCCAAGCATATCCGGCCTGCACAGGATCGTTATCAAGGCGCGGTGGATGTACTGAGTGATCAAGGAATAACTTATAACATCATAGTGACCTCTTCTTTTTCCTTTACAGAGGCGGGGACCTGGGCAAAGGAACTATTCGAGCAGCATCCTGATACCGATGGCGTGATTGCCAGCAATGATATCGTGGCGACAGCGGTTCTGCATGAAGCACTGAGGCTTGGAAAAAAGGTGCCGGAAGATGTGCAAATCATCGGCTTTGATGATATTCCGCTCAGCAGCTTGTTGACACCGTCTCTGACGACGATCAGACAGCCTGCTTACGACATGGGCAGGGCGGCAGCTGGATTACTTATTCAATTAATTGACAATAAAAATATAGAACATAATACCATTCAAATGCCCGTTACGTTTACGGAACGGGAAACGACCAGAAAGGTGGAGCAGCAGCATGGCTAAAATTATTGTGGTAGGAAGCTCTTCAATAGATCTTGTCGTAACATCATCGAAACGTCCGGGAGCCGGTGAAACGGTTCTCGGAGAAAGCTTCAAAACCGTCCCTGGAGGCAAAGGAGCCAACCAGGCGGTTGCAGCAGCACGACTCGGAGCGGACGTAACAATGGTTGGACGCGTAGGAGACGATCATTTTGGTGAAGCTATTTTGAACAATTTCAAATTCAATCAAGTTTCTACAGACTATGTGGAACCGGTTACACATATGGAGAGCGGAACAGCTCATATTGTATTAGCTGAGGGTGATAACAGTATCGTAGTGATCAAAGCAGCCAATAATGAGGTAACACCAGGTTATATCGAACAATCCATGGATGCTTATAGTGGCGCGGATATGGTTATGATCCAGCAGGAGATACCGGAAGACACTGTTACTCATGTTAGCAGAGTTTGCCAAAAGCTTGGGATTCCTTTATTGCTTAATCCCGCGCCGGCTCGCTCATTAGAAGATGAGGTTATTGAGAATGCTGCATATATCACGCCGAACGAGCACGAAGCAGAAATCTTGTTTTCACACCTGAGTGTTTCCGAAGCGCTTCGCAAGTATCCGAACAAGCTGTTTGTAACGGAAGGAAGTAAAGGTGTCCGTTATTATGATGGTGAAAGTGAAGTCCTCGTCCCTTCTTATCAAGTTGAAGCTGTTGATACGACAGGTGCCGGAGATACATTCAATGCTGCATTTGCAGTGGCCTTGGCTGAAGGCAAACCGATTGTTGAGAGTGTGCGTTTTGCGAATCGCGCTGCATCCTTATCCGTCACGAAGTTTGGGGCACAGGGCGGCATGCCAACACGTCAAGAAGTGGAGGCGCAAATGTGAGATGAAAAAACAGGGGATTATAAACAGTCATATTTCCAAAGTATTGGCCGATCTGGGCCATACGGATACGATCGTAGTTGCTGATGTCGGACTCCCTATACCGGAGGGAGTTGCCAAAATCGATTTGGCTCTCACGCTGGGTTCGCCAAGTTTTGAAGAAACGGTCAATGCGATTGCCTCTGATATGGAGATTGAGAAGGTCGTCATTGCCAATGAGATGAGCACAGACAATCAGGAAGCACTTCATTATATAGAGAAAAAATTCGACGGGTGTGCTATTGAGCATTGTCCTCATGAAGAGTTCAAGCAGCGGACCCAAAAGGCTAAAGTCGTGATTCGCACAGGCGAAGCCAAACCTTTTGCGAATATCATTTTACAGGCTGGCGTCTATTTTGGTTAATAGGCTTCTGCTTACGAGGTCAGATTTTGCTGTGGAGAACGATCAAGGAGCATTGCTCCGCAAAACTGAGTATCTGCTTACGAAGTCAGATTTTGCTGTGGAGAACGATCAAGGAGCACTGCTCCGCAAAACTGAGTATCTGCTTACGAGGTCAGATTTTGCTGTGGTGAACGATCAGAGGAGCATTGCTCCGCAAAACTGAGTATCTGCTTACGAAGTCAGATTTTGCTGTGGGGAACGATCAAGGGGCATTGCTCCGCAAAACTGAGTATCTGCTTACGAAGTCAGATTTTGCTGTGGAGAACGATCAGAGGAGCATTGCTCCGCAAAACTGTTAGGAGGAACCGTTATGCAGATTCAAATGAAAGGAATACACAAAGCCTTCGGTACGAACCAAGTATTGTCCGGCGTTGACTTTGACCTGCGCGAAGGCGAAGTACATGCCCTGATGGGAGAGAACGGTGCCGGCAAGTCCACTTTAATGAATATACTTACAGGCCTGCATGCCAGGGATGAAGGAACAATCCTCATCGACGGCAAGGAAACGTATTTTGGAAGTCCGAAGGAAGCAGAGCTTCAAGGCATCGCTTTTATCCATCAGGAGCTTAATGTATGGCCGGATATGACGGTGCTTGAGAATCTGTTTATCGGCAGGGAAATGTCTTCACCGTGGGGTATTCTGAAATCCAAGGAAATGAAGGCGCTCGCAAAAGAACAGTTCAAAAAGCTTTCCGTCGACATTCCGCTGAACAGCGAAGCCGGCGAATGCTCGGTAGGCCAGCAGCAGATGATTGAGATCGCCAAGGCACTCCTTACGGATACCAAAGTGATCATCATGGATGAACCGACTTCAGCACTGACGGAGAGGGAAATCCAGAAGCTGTTCGAAGTCATCACGTCCCTAAAAAAGGAAGGCGTATCGATCGTCTATATTTCTCACCGGATGGAAGAGATTTTCGAGATCTGTGACCGGATCACCGTCATGCGGGATGGCCGGACTGTGGATACGAAGGAAATTCCGCATACCAATTTCGATGAGGTCGTTAAGAAAATGGTCGGCAGAGAGCTGACCGAGCGCTATCCGGTAAGAAATCCGAATCCGGGAGAGGTCGTACTTGAAGTAGAGCATGCTTCGCGCAGAGGATTATTTGAAGATGTAAGCTTTCAGGTCCGTTCCGGTGAAATTGTCGGCTTCTCAGGTCTGATGGGCTCGGGACGCACGGAGATTATGAGAGCTCTATTTGGTCTGGATCATCTGGACAGCGGCGAGATTCGCATGTTTGGGAAAAAAGCTGTGATTAGAAAGCCGGTTGATGCAGTTAAGCTTGGAATTGGTTTCATAACGGAAGACCGCAAGGATGAAGGTTTGATTCTGGATTTTTCCGTTCGGGACAATATGGTGCTCCCAAGTCTCAGCGGCTTTACTTCCAAAGGCATTATTTCATCGCAAAAAGAAAAAGTGTTCGTGGATGCGCTGATCAAACGGCTGCAAATTAAAACCCATACATCTGATACCGCAGCCGGAAATTTATCGGGTGGTAATCAACAGAAGGTTGTTATTGCCAAGTGGGTAGGTATTGGTCCAAGACTTCTGATTCTGGATGAACCAACCCGGGGCGTAGATGTCGGTGCCAAACGTGAGATTTACCAGCTGATGAATGAGCTGACAGGCCACGGCGTCGCCATCATCATGGTATCCTCTGAATTACCGGAAGTGCTTGGCATGAGTGACCGCATCGTTGTTGTTCACGAAGGCCATATCACGGGACAACTGAGTAAAGATGAAGCGACGCAGGAAAAAATAATGACGTTGGCTACAGGGGGACAGTAACATGACAACAATGAATGAAGCAAAAACATCCAAAGGCTTTCAGGTCTCGCAAATCACACAAAAGTTAGGACCGCTGCTCGGCCTGATTATTTTGATTATCATTGTATCGGTTCTGAATCCAAGCTTTTTGGAACCGCTTAATATTCTCAATTTGCTGCGACAGGTTTCGATTAACGCATTGATTGCGTTTGGCATGACCTTTGTTATTTTGACCGGTGGCATCGACTTATCCGTCGGTTCCATACTGGCGCTGTCGAGTTCATTTGTCGCGAACATGATGGTAGCAGGCTTTGATCCAATCCTGTCCATCATCATCGGCTGCTTGCTTGGCGGCGTAATGGGTATGATTAATGGTCTGCTGATCACCAAAGGTAAAATGGCACCCTTTATCGCAACGCTTGCAACCATGACCATTTTCAGAGGCTTGACGCTCGTATACACCGACG
Organism: Paenibacillus dokdonensis; assembly: GCF_004916975.1. GTDB lineage: Bacteria > Bacillota > Bacilli > Paenibacillales > Paenibacillaceae > Paenibacillus_AQ > Paenibacillus_AQ dokdonensis. The sequence goes on from NZ_STGQ01000001.1 coordinate 1,809,322, forward strand.
GTAATCCAATTACGGGTCTTGGTGACAGCATGACATTCCAGCTGTTTGGCCGTGGCTATGAGCTCGGCATTCCGGTACCTGCGATTACGATGATCATTACATTTGCGATTCTGTGGGTGATTCTGCACAAAACATCCTTTGGACGTAAAACATATGCGATCGGCGGCAACGAAAAAGCAGCGATCGTTTCCGGTATTAAAGTATCCCGGACTAAAATTATGATTTATTCTCTGGCAGGCATGCTGTCCGCATTGGCAGGTGCCATCCTGACATCGCGTCTGAACTCGGCGCAGCCAACGGCCGGTACTTCTTACGAACTGGATGCGATCGCAGCTGTTGTCTTGGGCGGTACAAGCCTGTCCGGCGGCCGCGGCCGTATTGTAGGTACTCTGATCGGTGCGCTGATTATCGGTACTCTGAATAACGGACTGAATTTGCTCGGTGTATCCTCCTTCTATCAAATGGTGGTTAAGGGGATCGTAATTCTCATCGCCGTACTTATTGACCGGAAGAAATCTGCATAAGGGAGAGACTCATATGAAAAAGCTAACATTCTTATTGGCAGCGCTTCTGCTCATCTTAACCACGGGATGTTCTCTGGAACCGCCAAGCTGGGCCAAGCCGAAAACAGGCGGGGATATTAAAAATATGAAAATCGGGCTGTCCATTTCAACACTGAACAATCCATTCTTCGTTTCCCTGAAAGATGGCGTTGTCGCTGAAGCTAAAAAGCATGGCATTGAAACGATTGTAGTCGATGCGCAAAATGATTCAGCCAAACAAAGCAATGACGTGGATGATTTGATGCAAAAAGGCGTAAACGCACTGCTTATCAATCCAACCGATTCGGCAGCCATCTCGACGGTCGTCCAATCGGCCAATAATTTGGGTATTCCAGTCATTACCTTGGACCGTTCCTCGGATAAAGGAGATGTCAAAGCACTGGTCGCTTCGGATAACGTGAAGGGCGGTAAAATGGCAGCGGAATATATCGAAAAAATGATCGGCAAGGGCGGAAAAGTGATTGAGCTTGAAGGCGTTGCAGGGGCATCGGCTACCCGTGAACGCGGTAAAGGCTTCCACGAAGTCGCCGACAAGGATTTGAAAGTCATTGCCAAGCAAACCGCGGATTTTGACCGTACAAAAGGTTTGAATGTCATGGAAAATCTGCTGCAGGCGAATCCGGATGTACAAGCGGTGTTCGCGCACAATGATGAAATGGCTCTCGGTGCCATTGAAGCTATTAAAAGCTCCGGTAAAGATATTCCGGTTATCGGATTTGACGGCAACGAAGATGCCCTGAAGTCGATCCAGTCAGGTAAGCTGACTGCAACCGTGGCGCAGCAGCCTGAATTGATAGGACAAATGGCAGTTCAAGCCGCATATGATGTACTTCATGGCAAAACGGTAGAAAAATCTATTCCAGCTCCATTGAAGCTGGTAACGAAGGAATAAAATTAGGTTTGGTCACATTTCTATTGGCGTGAAAATCATGAATAGACCTCTGACGATAATATCGTTGGAGGTCTTTCTATTCTCAAACGGATCGCGCCCAAATCAAATGAATCATGCCATTCCAGTACCGTTCCATGTGTTCAATCTGGAGTCCGGAATTTCGTACGATCTGCTCGATATCCCGATTCCAATTGCAGCCGGATATTTTTCGTGCGGCCGGATTCAATAGCCGCTGGGCTGACTTAAAAAAAGGGTTTCTCCCAAGACCATGCTCTAGAAGATAAACTTGTCCGCCCGGCTTACACCAGCGGCCAATATTACGAAGAACCTGCTTCGGATCATCATATCCGCATAAAGACAGGGTAGAGACAACGCTGTCGAAGGAATGGGCCGGAAAATCGAGAGTTTCAATGTCACTCTCGATCAGAGTCACCTGCAAGTTCAGCTCATCCGCAATCCGCCGTGCGCGCTGCAGCATCATCGGGCTGAAATCTGCGGCGCTTAGGCGTACCCGGTCCATATCGTAATAAGGGAAGTTGGCTCCCGCACCGACAGCGATTTCAAGTACGTCACCCTGTACACCTTCGAGGAGACGTTTTCGCCATGATCCCATCATACGTTTGCGTGTGTTTTCTTCATATATTGCGGATTGCTTGTCGAACTTTTCAATCAATTTTTGTTTATTCAACGTTCAACCTCCTGCATCTTCTTTCTTTATAATGCGTTAATCCTCTTTGCCCAAATCGGGACCTTTCATTACATTAAAAATGCCAGCGGCATATAAGGGTCCTTTTAAGGTGAGCTTAGTCATGATCAGAGCAATGTCGTGCGGGGATTCCCTACGTCCTTGCATCAACCATTCCTGAATGATGCCAAAATGCGCTGAGGTGATATAGGCTACAAGGTACTCCGTGGGCACGAGAGCATTCTCCTTTTTAATCAATGGCGTGATATTTTTTTCGAACAGATACTTCCACATCATGGATTTAAGCAAAGGATGGAAGGCCGGATCTCCTTTGGGTCCAAGTATGGTCTTCAAAAAATCTGCATGCTCATTCATGTATTCAAATACGTTTACGATTTGCGGAACGGGTTTGTCCAAGGACAGATGCCAATCAAGATCAAATGGACGTATGGTGCTGATGATCGCAATTAATCCTTCAATCAGCTCCTGTTCGCTTTGCTGCAGAAGATCATATTTGTCGCGGTAATGGAGATAAAAAGTTCCACGGTTAATAACGGCTCTGGTTGTAATATCTTTTACAGTCAGGGCTTCAAATCCTTTTTCCTCGATCAATTCCGTCAGCGCATGACGAATGACAGCTTTGGTGCGTACAACCCGCCGGTCGGTTGGCTGATCCATGTCTGATCTCTCCTTTACATCCATATTTTCTCTGAAGCCGCCGATTAATGATCACATTCGACGATTCTGTTTATTGTCGTTGAAATCTGCATTGATTATAATAAAGGCGAGAAAGATAATCAACGCTGTGTTTATTATCTTATGGAGGTTAACCAAATGGAAACTACCGTAAAGCTTCAGCAGGTCAGCAAAAGTTTTGGAAAGAAAACCGTGCTCTCCGAGGTGAATTTGAGTATAGAGAAGGGGCAAATTTACGGAATGATCGGTCCTTCAGGAGCCGGGAAAACGACGCTTGTGAAAATGATTGTCGGCATGGATACACCCAATGAAGGCTTGATTGAAGTGTTGAATACAAAAATGCCCAATCTGTCCATGCTTCAGCAAATCGGTTATATGGCTCAATCGGATGCACTATACAATGAACTCACGGGTGGGGAGAATCTGAGGTTTTTTGCATCTATGTTTAAAATGGGCAGGGAGGAGCAGAAGCAGCGAATCAGCTACGCGGCAGGCCTGGTCAATCTCACCCATGAGCTTGGCAAAAAGGTATCGGCTTATTCGGGTGGTATGAAGCGCAGATTATCACTGGCGATTGCCCTGATTCATGACCCGTCTGTACTGATTCTCGATGAGCCAACCGTCGGAATTGACCCGGAGCTCAGACAGTCGATTTGGAATGAATTAACGAGGCTGAAGAATTCCGAACACAAGACGATTATTGTTACGACGCATGTCATGGATGAAGCGGATAAATGCGATATGCTGGCCATGGTGCGTGAAGGCAGGATATTAACCAGCGGTTCGCCGGAACAGTTAAAAAGGCAGTACCAGGTTGAAAGCCTGGAAGACGTATTCCTGCAGGCGGGAGGCCAACAATCATGAGAATACGAGCGCTCATCCGCAGAATCTGTGAGCAGCTGCTGCGGGACAAAAGAACACTGGCTTTGTTATTCCTTGCACCTTTGCTAGTGCTCTCATTAATGTACTACTTGTTCAATCACACCGGCAATGCGGCAGATGCAAAAATTGGCGCTGTAAACCTGAATCCCAAAATCGTAGAAATGATGCAGCAGCAGGGAATGGAAGTTATTTCATATGAAAAAGCAGATAAAGATATTTTGGTAAACGAGCATCTCGATGCGTTGCTTGAAATGCAAGATTCCAAGATACATCTTATTCTAAAAAACAGCGACCCGTCCCAATCGAAAGCTCTTCAAATGAAAATCAGCCAAGCGGCGGCAGCCATCAGCAATTTCAGTCAGAATCAGGGCAATGCTGCACCAAATCTTACATTCACGACGGATTATGTATATGGCAGCGCCGACACAACTTATTTCGATACATTAAGTCCTATCTTAATCGGCTTCTTTGTCTTTTTCTTCGTCTTCCTGATCTCAGGCATCGGTCTCCTCAGGGAGCGCACCACCGGAACGATGGAACGACTGATGTCAACACCCGTGCGCAGAGGCGAAGTGATCATTGGCTATTTGGTCGGGTATGGTATCTTTGCATTTATCCAAACGGTTATTATCGTTATATACGCTACGATGGTACTCGGAATGAATATGGCCGGATCCATCTGGTATGTTCTGCTAACCAATCTGCTGCTCGCTTTCGTGGCACTTTCCCTGGGAATCCTGTTATCGACGTTTGCTTCCTCCGAGTTTCAGATGGTACAGTTCATCCCGATTGTCATTATCCCGCAAATCTTTTTTGCCGGAATATTCCCGCTTGACCATATGGCCGCCTGGGTGCAAGTCATTGCCAGAATTATGCCGTTATACTATGGTGCAGATGCTCTCAAAGATGTGATGTATAAAGGACTGGGGTTTGGTGATATTGCACTGGATCTTGGCGTGCTGGTGCTGTTTGCTGCACTGTTTATCGTACTCAATATTTTGGCTCTGAAAAAATATCGCAAGCTCTAATACCCACCGCAAACACCATTTTGTCTTACATCGTAACGAATGATATAAAGAGGTATATGAAATAGAGCAGAGACTGCTCTTTTTTTTTTGTGACCTGCGAATGGGGTGCATCGTCTAATCTATGTGATGAATAATTGAAAGGGGGACGCCCCGTTTGAATATAGATTTTCTGGAGGCTGAAGTTAAGCGTGCACAACAAGGGAATAAGGATGCTTTTATAGCACTGATTAAGAAGATGGAAGTTCGAATGTACAACATCGCCAGAGCGATTGTGAAGAAAGATGAGGACTGTGCCGATGCGATGCAGGAAACGATTTTAAAAGCCTATAAGTCACTTCCAACCCTGAGAAATCCTGCCTATTTCAAAACTTGGATATGTCGGATTCTCATTAATGAATGCAATACGCTGCTTCGTAAAAAGTCAAAAACCGTATCCATGGCCGAACCGCCTGAAGCGGTCTTTTTCCCCAAGGCATCGGATGAACATATGGATCTCCGTGAAGCGGTCTATCGGTTAGAAGAAGCTCAGCGAACGATTGTGATTTTGCATTACTTTCAGGATATGCCCATACGGCAAATTGCCGACATATTGGAGCTGTCCGAGAGTACGGTGAAGACAAGGCTTTATCGTGCCAGGATAAGGCTGACCCATTGGCTTAAGGAACCTGTAGCAAGGGAGGTAAGGCTGTGAAGGCTATAGATCATGAAGATCTTTTACTGCTGACAGAAGAACCGGTTCAAGAGCTGCCGCACACCATTCGCATGCGTTTGGACGAGACTTTTTTGATGCTGGATGACATTCAACCGATGAAAGCGGAAGAACGGAGAAGAAAGCGCTGGGTTCGGAGGTCACTTCTGATTACGTTGGGAGCAGCGGCCGCTGGAGTACTTTTAATCGGATCCGGATTTGTATCGCCGGTTATGGCGCAGGCTCTGAAGCAAATTCCTTTTATTGAAAGTGTGTTTAAGCAGGCCGGGGACCGCGGATTGCAAAAAGCCAGTGAGGAAGGATTTACGACAAATGCGAATCAAAATATAACCCATAATGGAGTTACCATCAGTTTGTCAGAAGTGATGTACGATGGAAGCCGATTAAATCTGGTGCTGAACCGTGATAAGCTTCCGGTTAAAAAAACATCCGGTTCTGGAAGGGATTGGATTCGGAGTTCAACGCTTGGTTTAAACAACATCGAATTTTATGTTAATGGTTCATGGGTAAATACAGGAATGTCCTTAGCGTCCGGAGGTGGGGAAGCACCGAATGCAATCATTGTCACGGCTCTGAATTCTCCTAATCTGCATATTCCGGACGAATTTGAACTGAAGATGCTTGTTAAACTTGATGATGTACCGGAGCCATTCGAGTTTAAACTTCCGGTAAAGAAAGTAAAGGACGGGAATGTAGTCATTACTCCTGCGGAAATGAAGATATTTGACTATATCCACATGAAAGTTGCTAAGCTGGAAATAACACCGGTAACCACGAGACTGGATATGGAGATTACAGGTGAAAAGGGTCAGAACCTTAGAGACATAGCAAATGCGATTCCGGAAAAGTATAAAATAACGGATTTTATTCAAATTGACTATGATCTAACAGACGATCAAGGTGTTCTGCAGAAGAGTATTGGAGCCAGTGGTTCTGGAGAGGAAGATCATTATTCATACACAACCAGTTATGAGCCTTTTGCTGCCATACCTAAGTTCGTTACGGTTAAACCCTATGTTTATGTAACAAAAACACGGCAGAAAAATTACATCCCTGAGCTTGAGTTTACCGTGCAGGTGAAGTAGATGGACAGTGCAAAAGGATATATGCTGGAAGCGATTCAAGCAATCATCCGTTTTGGATTTGAAAAGATGGATTTGACGAAAATCGATGCTACTGTGGAGCCGGAGAACATAAGGTCCATTCGCTTGATGGAGAAACTCGGGTTTGAGAGGGAACAGGAGCTCAAGGCCAACCTGGTATATTTTTATAAGAGCTGTCTAGAGCAGCCATTAGATTAGAGAGGTAAAACCACTCCACAGGAGTGGTTTTACCTTTTTATGGAACAGATGATTATGATAAGCCGAAGATATGATGAGAGAATGCCGCACCCTGCGCGGTTTTCTCATCTTGTGGAGCAGGATCAGCCTGAAACAATTACACCTGCAGGCGATTTGTATTATAATGAAAAAACAGAACAAATATTCTATGAAATGGTGATGCATAGTTCCATGAATTCGTATAATAAGTCTCTGGACTTTGCGGAAATTGATATAAGTGATGATACGGAGCATAGCAGCTGTTCCTTACAGGAAATGAGCATTCCGGAGCGGAAAGAGCGTCCTGCTGAGGCATCCATTCCATTTGTGAATGCCCTGACGAGAGAACAGCAGTTTATGCAGCAGGCTAAGGTTCTGGCGAATCGGACAGGTGAGCAAGTATCCTTTGTTCCGTTCATGAGCTATTGGCCAATCTATGAGCAAATGAATGAATCGCAGCTCAGCTGGTATTTTTATTGGAGAAGTGAAGTCAGAGGCGGGCAGTATCTTTTTACGGACCTGTCCTATATTTTCGTTTATCTGTATGAGCTGATTCATGGCGTCGGCTGGGAGCATCCCAAGCAGGGATACGACCTGATGATACGGATCTGGGACGGGTATGCGAAAAGGTATCCAAAGCTGAACGGATATATGGCGGATTGGATTTGCGATTTTGTACTTGTCCACCAGCTCGACATCCCGATGATCGATATCCTCTCGCGTTCCTCGGCTTCCCAGACAGGCGAGTTGTTCGATATGGAGCTGATGAGATTATTCTCGGATCATCCAACCTCACTTAGCTTTGAGATGATTCTAACACTCTCTGATTACGATATGCAGCGGAGTAAGTTTTATTTGGAAGGCGGGAGTACGCTTTTGGAGGAGTATGTACCCAAAGTTGTAGCTCTCGTTGACTCTTTTTTACAAAAAACAACCGGTAAAAAGCTGGTTAATACCTTTTACAAGGGGAATGGTAAAGCTACCCAGCGGTACTTATTCCGCAATGCCATCTATGATGCTTCGTTGTATGGGAGAACATATACCCTGCAAATTTCACACCTGCGGAAATGTCCGCCGCTTCGTTATTACATCACGCAGCTTTTGCGCTGCACAGAAAACAAGCTGAGAGAGCTTCAGCATTTTAAAGGCCGCTTACGGGGCGTGACGCTGAAAAGCGAGACGGAAACACTGATTCAACGGTTTTTGGAAAAAGAGTTTGCACCCGAAAAGTCTTCCAAGCCCGTGATATCTATTAATCCTGACCGATTGGCTGAGCTGCAAAGGGATAGTGAAGATGTGCGAAGCATGCTTACGCTGGAGGAATGGGATGAGTCTGAACAAGATGTGGAATTGCGTTCCGAGGCACCTGTTCAGGACCTGGAAGGCATCGTAGGCACAACATCTGATGCTCCGCTCGCAGATATACAAGATACAACCCATTCTGTAGTGCCCCATGAAATTGAAATTCAGGCAGCAGGTCAGACTGTAGTTTGGGATACGGCAGATATGGATGAAGATTGGATCCAGTTCGCCGGGCAGCTGAAACAAGCTCATTTGGATACGCTATTTGCATTAAAAACTCAGTTATCATCCACAGAGCTTGATCTGATCGCTGAACAATATGGAACCATGCCAGCGCTGCTGCTGGATGAGATTAACCAGGCCGCTATGGAAACGATTGGTGACCTGGTGATCGATGGAGAGAGCATAACGGAAGAATATATCGATTATTTTGAAACACTGAAGAGGTGAGAGGTTTGACGGATCTGAAAATTCCAAAGCGCCTGACGACGGCACTTGTCAATTCTTTGACGGCAGGCGTTGTGCCGCGAATCGGATTAGAGCACATTGCCGTCGGCCGGAAGCCGGAAGTTGAGGCAATTCTGCGTGATATGGAGAATATCGCTGAAGGCGGAGCGGCTATGAAGCTTATTACAGGACGGTATGGCAGCGGTAAGAGCTTCCTGCTGCAAACGATTCGCAACTACGCGCTGGACCGTGATTTTGTTACGGCTGACGCGGACTTATCGCCTGAACGCAGGCTGGTCGGGACCAAGGGGCAGGGATTGGGAACCTATCGTGAGCTCATGACCCATTTATCTACACGTACCCGTCCGGATGGTGGGGCCCTTGAGGCTATTTTGCAAAAGTGGATATCCACGATTCAGCAGGAAGCTATGAAGGAATGTGATTTGCGCGCGGGCGACCCCGCATTAAGTCAGGAAGTGGAGCAGCGGATCTTTGCGGTCACTTCCGAGATGCAGAATTTGGTGCACGGTTTTGATTTTGCGCGGGTGCTGGCAGCGTATTGGAACGGTTACAAGCTTGGGGAAGACGATAAGAAACAGGCAGCTTTGCGCTGGCTGCGGGGAGAGTTCCCGAACAAGACGGAAGCGAGAAAAGAGCTGGATGTCGGAGTCATCATTGATGATGATAATTGGTACGACTACATGAAGCTGTGGTCGGAATTTGTGGCGAAGATCGGATACAAGGGTCTGCTTCTCTTTATTGATGAAGGTGTCAATTTATATAAAATATCAAACAGTATATCCCGGACAAGCAATTACGAGAAGCTGCTTACAATGTTTAATGATACCATGCAGGGAAAAGCGGAGCATTTAGGAATATTCTTAGGAGGTACGCCCCAATTCGTCGAAGATGAACGGCGCGGATTATTCAGCTACGAGGCATTGCGCTCACGGCTCGTGGAGGGGCGTTATGCTGGGAATGGATATCGTAATTACACGGGGCCCATTTTAAAGCTGGAGATGCTGTCACATGAAGAGATACTGATTCTGCTGCAAAAGCTGCTGCAGATTCACGGGCTCCATTTTGGCTATACGCCATCATTGAACGATGAGGATTTGATTCAGTTTATGGAAACGGCTGTCGGACGGATGGGAGCGGATGAACTGCTTACCCCTCGTGAGATCGTAAGGGATTTTATGGATTTGCTGCATACGCTGCATCAGAATCCGGAAGCATCCTTCAGCCAGCTGCTGGGTGAGCGTATGGCTTCACCGGCGTCAGCCGGCAAGGAGCAGGATGATGTGGATGATTTTCTGGCGGAGTTTGAATTATGAGCAGCGCTGACAATCAGCTTTTTTACCGTCTGGCTCCGTTTATTCAAGAATTCATTTACCGGAAAAGATGGGATGCCCTGCGTCCTGCCCAGGTGGAAGCTCTCAAAATCTGCATGGATTCTCCCCATCATATGCTCATTGCTGCGGGAACCGCATCCGGTAAAACGGAAGCCGCATTTTTCCCTGCCTTGACGGAGCTGCACGAACGTCCCTCCGCAACGGTGGGAATTCTATACATCGGTCCGCTTAAGGCGCTGATTAACGATCAGTTTGAACGGATTAAAGAGCTGCTTAAGGATGGAAATATTCCAGTGTGGCATTGGCATGGGGATGTATCGCAAACCGAAAAAAACAAGCTGATGCGGAATCCTTCAGGAGTGCTCCAAATTACGCCTGAATCCCTGGAAGGCCTGCTAATGAACCGCCCCAATGCGATTCCAGCGCTATTTCATGATCTCAGATATATCATTATTGATGAAGTTCATGCTTTCATGGGGGCAGACCGGGGGATCCAAGTGCTGAGTCAAATCGCCCGGATTGAACGTATGACAGGCTGCTCTCCAAGGCGTGTGGGATTATCAGCGACATTAAGTGACTATGGCGCAGCCAAGGCATGGCTTGGTGCAGGAAGCAAGCAGCCGGTTGAAGATATATCTGTGCCAGGTGGACGTAAGCTGCGGCTGCGCGTGGAGCATTTTTCATTTCCGGATGCACGAGATGAAGAGCAGGCAGAACATTTGCAAAATGCGCGCAAGGCTTATTATGACTTCGTATACGACAGTACGCATCTCAAGAAAGCGCTAGTCTTCACCAACAGCCGTTCCGATGCGGAACTGACGACGCTTGAACTGCGTAGAGTAGCGGCGCACCGGCATCAGCCGGATGTGTTTCATGTGCATCACGGCAGTATTTCGGCGATGCTGCGCGAAGAAGCGGAAGCAGCTCTGAAGAACGGCCCTGGCCCGGCCGTTGCCGCTGCAACGTTAACGCTGGAGCTGGGTATCGATCTCGGGGAATTAGAACGCGTCGTTCAACTTGGAGCACCCTATAGCGCATCCAGTTTCGTGCAGAGGCTTGGCCGATCGGGCAGACGGAATGATGCTCCTTCGGAAATGCTGTTTGTCTGTCCGGAAGAAGAGGACGAAGATGCCATGCTGCCGGCACGCATGCCCTGGACGCTGCTGCGGGCGATCGCGGTCATCGAGCTGTATGTGCGGGACCGTTGGGTGGAGCCGCTGGATATCAGGCAGATGCCAATCGGTCTGTTATATCACCAGACGATGAGCATTCTGAAGAGTAGGGGTGAAGCAACGCCTGCGGAGCTGGCATCCGATGTGCTGTCATTACCTTCTTTCAGTGAAATCTCTTCGGACACGTACAAGGTTTTCCTGAATTATCTGCTGCAAACGGACCATGTTCAGTGGACGGAGCAGCAAAGTCTCATTATCGGCTTAACAGGCGAGAAGATCGTGAACAACTTCCGCTTTTATGCCGTTTTCAAGGATGATGAAGAGCATGCCGTATACAACGGCTCGGAAGAAATCGGGTCGATCACCACGGTTCCTCCGCCGGGATATTGCTTTTCATTGGCCGGAAAGCTGTGGAAGGTTACGGAAGTAGATACCAAGCATAAGGCGGTTTATGTCAAAGCAGCGCTGGGGAAGGTTGATACGCTGTGGCTTGGTGCAGGCGGAGATGTTCATACGCTGGTGGTTCGGAAAATGCGCGAAGTTCTCGCTGAGCATACCATTTACTCATACCTCTCTCCTCAAGCCGTTAACCGGTTGGAGCGGGCTCGCAGATTGGCCAGAGAAAGCGGGCTTTTAAAATCGGTCGTTATTCCCGCAGGCGGAGATTCGATGTTCATTTTACCGTGGGTGGGGAGCAAGCAGTTCAGGACGCTGGAACGGATGCTCAAGAATAATCTTTCGCAGCGGCTGTCGCTACGTTCCATTGTACCGATGGAGCCTTATTATTTTGTCGTTGCGGGTAAAGCCGACAGCCAAGTGCTGCTAGAGCAAATTATGCAGGAAACTGCAGATTGCACCGATCCTTCATCGCTGCTTGGACCGGATGAGGCACCTTATCTCGGGAAGTATGATGAATTTGTCGCGCCGGAGCTTGTTCGGCAGGCTTTTGCCGTGGATGGCCTGGATGTAGAGGGGCTCAAGCAGGGCTTGAGTCGCCTGTAGTGCAATCCGTTTAAAGAGCCGAATTCGTAATTAACGAATTCGGCTCATTTTAATTTTTGTTATCCATATAACCCTTAAAATGAGAAGATAGATACTGTGAATCAGGTTTCATAAAATGCATTTTTTATACATACTCAAGCGCCGCTTGATATACAGAATTTACTTTCATCGATACACTAAACGCATCAACCAATAAGGAGTGATTGAAATGTTTGATATGGTCAAAATCGGCAGGAACATTGCCAAGCTAAGAAAAGAAAAAGGGATGACGCAGATGGAGGTCGCGGATAAAATGGGAGTCAGCTATCAGGCGATCAGCAATTGGGAACGGGGAGAAACGATGCCTGACATCTCCAAACTTCCTGAACTTGCAGCAACGTTTGAAGTAAGCATAGATCAAATTCTCGACAACCACCATAGTACCAAAATCATCCATACCTTCGTCAACCATAATACATCAGAGTTTTTGAAAAACAACGAAGTTTCGATCGAAGATTTCTCCACCATTGCCCCGATCCTGAAAACAGAGCAGGCTGATGAGGTATTTGGGCAATTAAAAATGAACATTGAAATCCAAGATATAATTTCGATTGCCCCGTTTGTCAGTACCGAGATCATTGACGAATATGCCAGAAAGTCTTATGAAGCAGAGGGCATAGGATCGCTGAAATCGTTAGCTCCGTTCATGAGCGATGAAGCGATTGACGAGTGCGCCAGAAAGACTTTTGAAGCAGAGGGCGTAGAATCGCTGAAATCCCTGGCACCGTTCATGAGCGATGAAGCGATTGACGAGTGCGCCAGAAAGACTTTTGAAGCAGAGGGCATAGAATCGTTGAAATCCCTGGCACCGTTCATGAGCGATGAAGCGATTGACGAATGCGCCAGAAAGTCTTTCGAAGCAGAGGGCATAGAATCGTTGAAATCGTTAGCTCCGTTCATGAGCGATGAAGCGATTGAGGAATGTGCCAAAAAAGCGTTCGAAGCCAACGGTTTCGGGGCCTTAAGGCCGATTGCTCCGTTCCTGAATCAGGACGTGATCGAAAAATGGATCAGAACCGGACTCGAATACACGACTTGATCATAATGTAAACATATTGATTGCCAAAAAAGAGGAGCCGAAGCAGTACGATAAATATCGTCTGTGCGGGCTCCTTTTTCACCAGTTATCCGAAGGAATGATATGTTTGGACACAACAATAGCTTTTGTATTCTTTCATATATGATATCTTTATTAAAGTAATTATTTCTATCTTTTAGGTTATGAATTTCATTTAGTGAGGACGGGTATTCATGAAGCTTGAACGGATCATTTCCATGATCTACATGCTGCTAAATCACGAGGTTTTGTCAGCATCGGTCTTGGCCGAGAAATATAATGTTTCGCAGCGGACGATTTACCGTGATATTGAGGCCATTTGTGCTGCCGGGATACCGGTCGTCTCTTATCAAGGGGTTAATGGCGGCTACGGAATCATGGAAGAATATAAAATGGACAAAAGCCTGCTCGGATCGCATGATGTGAATTCCATTGTGACTCTGCTGCGGAGCATGTCAGCAATTTTCGAGGACGAAAAAGCCGAAGAAACCATACATAAGCTGCAAACCGTACATAAAGAATCGCGGACTCATGCTATGTCGCTGGATATCGGCAGCTGGCGACCCTATAATGAGATGCTCCGGTTGATCAAGGATGCCATTGCCAACCAGCTTGTGCTGCAGTTTGAATATGTAAGCGCCAAAGGCGAGCGAGTGAAACGCTATGTAGAGCCTGTAAATTTGCTGTATAAATACGATACATGGTATTTGTATGCTTACTGCAGATTGAGAAACGGATACCGGGAATTCAAGCTTCCGAGAATGATGTCGCTTTTGGTCACCGGAGAGCATTTTCAGCATCATCAGCACGAACCCAAGCCGGCTAGAACCTATGTTAGAAAAACGAATTCAGAGGACGGCGACAGAAATATTGTATTGAAATTTTCTTCGGATTGCATGGCAAGAGCACTGGACTTCTTTGTTGGAGTTGAGAGGCAGTTCAACGAGGATGGTTCTTTGAATATTTATTTGCAGAACCAAAATATAAAAGAATTGAAGTGGCTAATGCCGATTATTCTCAGTTTCGGAGATGGAGCAGTAGTTCTGGAGCCTTTGGAATTAAGAAAAGAGATCAAGATCATGCTGCAAAAAACTATCGAAAAATATCGGGAAGTATGACATTCAGTTGTCATACTTCTTTTTTTAAGATACTTATAGGCCAAGAAAAAGTGAATGTGAGAAGAGGAGTGGGTCTGTAAATGAAACAGCAGCAAAGCCGGTTACCGTTAGTCATCGCAGCATTGTTATTGGGGATTCTGATGGCGTCTATGGATAATTCGATCGTCGCTACGGCAATGGGTAATATTGTTGGCGAGATCGGAGGCATGGATAAATTCGTCTGGGTCACCTCGGCATACATGGTTGCGGAAATGGCAGGAATGCCGATATTCGGCAAGCTGTCGGATATGTATGGCAGAAAAAGATTTTTTATATTCGGGATCATTATGTTCATGATCGGATCAGCCTTATGTGGAACGGCTCAATCGATAACCCAGCTGGCACTGTATCGTGCGGTCCAGGGAATCGGCGGTGGGGCGCTTGTACCGATTGCGTTTACGATTATGTTCGATACGGTGCCGCTTGAAAAGCGAGGGAAGCTCGGCGGATTGTTTGGGGCTGTGTTCGGTATCTCCAGCATCTTCGGTCCGCTGTTGGGTGCATATATTACAGACTATATCGCGTGGCAGTGGATATTCTATATCAACCTGCCGATCGGACTCGTGGCACTCTGCATGATTGCAGCTTATTACAAGGAATCTCATGAGCATTCAAGGCAGCCGATCGATTGGGCGGGGGCTGTGACTCTGCTTGGTGCCGTCGTTTGCTTGATGTTTGCCTTGGAATTGGGCGGCAAGCAGCTTGCCTGGAATTCGGCGGAAATACTAAGCCTGCTTGGAGGCTTTGTGCTTCTGGCAGCAGCATTTCTGTACCGTGAAACCAAAGCCAAGGAACCGATTATTACGTTTGCACTATTCAAAAACAGGATTTACTCCTCCAGTGTAATCATGGGCTTTTTTAGCGGGGCGGCATTTATTGCGGCGTCGGTGTACATCCCGATATATATCCAAGGAGTCCTGGGCGGTTCGGCAACAAACTCCGGCATGGTATTGCTCCCTATGATGGTTGCATCGGTCATCACCGCGACACTGGGCGGCAGCCTGATGAATCGTTTGTCATACCGATCCATTATGAGTGGTTCTTTGGTGGTTTTAACAGCAGGAATCCTGCTTTTGTCGACACTGAACCCTGATTCCTCACGTCTCATCATTACGCTGTACATGACTCTGGTCGGGCTCGGAATCGGTGCTTCCTTTTCGGTACTGGGCAATGCATGTATTCACGGTTTGTCATACCGGCAGCGGGGAACGGCGAGCGCGACCTTTAACTTTTTGCGCTCACTCGGGATGACCCTCGGCATTACGATGTTCGGCATGATTCAGAAACATGCATTTTCGGGTCAGATGGAGCGAATTTTCAGCAGTGGAGCAGCTTTACCGCAGTCTTTTCAGATCGATGATCCGCATGTGCTTTTAACCGAGCAGGCACGATCATCCATACCTGAAGATGTGCTGAGAAGTATTTCTGGAGCCTTGTCTTCCTCCATTGCACAAACATTCGCTTGGGCATTACTTCCTGTATTGCTGGCTTTCGCGGCGTCATTGTTCATGGGCAAATCGAAACTGGATGCAACGGCGGAATATACCACTCCAATTGAGGAGGACAATCCTTCTGAATCCCGGCCTAAAGCTGGAGATTATTCCCCGGTTCAATCTTCATAGGAAGAAGCCAAGATTCCGTGCTTCGGGGGCATGCGGGATCTTGGCTTTTTTCATATTCCGCTAAATGTATTTGTTTGAAGATAAATTTCAGAACCCTTGCATTCAAACTACTATCGATATATAGTTTAGTTAACTAAACTATAGTAATTTTAATGCGGGGGCTTAGAATTGGAAAAAGAGATGGTTTCAGTCGAAAAGAAGCAAAAAAAATCATTATTTTATAAACTTGGAATAGGGCTTCTTATGATCTCTCTATTGCTTTGGTTGATACCAGTGACCACACCATTTACCTCACTTTCAACTCAAATAAAAGCAGGTGTTATTACAGGAAGCATAATAATGTCGGAAATCATGTTTTGGGTAGGCGCCTTACTTGTTGGGAAGGAAGTGGCAGCCAAATTTAAAAGCTATTTAAACCCCAAAAAATGGCGAAAATAAGGTGAGGGACAAAAGCATGAAAGATAAAAATATAGCTGAGCAAATTAATCAAACATTGGAAAATATATGGATGACGCTTGAAAAGAAAGAAAGAGCCTATACGAATTTTAAATTAAATAATCAGCAATATGTGCTATTAACATTAGCAATTCGGCATCCTTTCTCCTCTCCTTCAGAGTTAGCTGAAAAAATGGATGTTACAAAAAGTGCTGTAAGTCAACAGTTAGCAAAACTTGAAAAGGAAGGCTATATAATTAGAAAACAACATGCAGAAGATAAGCGCATATTTTCAATTGAATTAGGCGAAAAAGGGCTGCTTTATAAAAAAGAAATGGAAGCATTTAATAAACAAGTTTCGGAAAAGTATCATGCGAATTTATCACTTGTAGAATTGACAAATATGTTATCAGAACTTCAAAAGCTGCAGGAAGTACTTAAGTAACGGTTACCAACTCAACACTATCCATAAATATTTCACTATAAAATTAAAAAGGCATCTGCGGCAGACGCTGCAGATGCCTTTTTTCTGACTGGCAACATTCTATAAGATCCATGCCCCGATCAAACCACTAACGAACCCCGCAACGACGACGGAGCCAATAACAAACGCCAGTACTTTTTTCGGGAAAGCCCTGCCGACGATGAGTACGGACGGGAGACTGATTGCAGGCAGAGTTACGAGTAAAGCTGCAGCCGGGCCTGTCCCTATGCCAAGCATGAGGAAGGATTGGATAATTGGAATCTCTGCAGCTGTCGGTATGACGAACAACGTGCCGACAATCGCGAACACAATAATGGCTGCAATACCTCCGCTGACCCACACTGGAAACATGTTAGATTGGAATGCTCCGAGCAGCAATACCGCAATCAGATAAGCAGGTACGACACTAATAATCATCGTTCCCAGACTTTTAAGCCAGCGGGTCAAAAAGGGAGCTTGTTCTCCTGTTTCATCAGGAATATTTGCGATGGATCCGTTAACCTCAGTTTTTCCTGCAAAACGATTGGCAAAATAGCTGACGCCAAACGTAACTACAAGACCAAACACAATCCGCATCAGCGTAAACTTCCAGGACAATACAAATGCCATGAAGATTAGTGTTGCCGGGTTGAGCAGGGGATTGCCGAGCCAGAAGGCCAGAGCAGCCCCGATGGAAACATTGCGTTTGCGGAGTCCGCTTGCAATAGGAGCTGCGCAGCATGTGCACATCATGCCAGGCAATGAGGAGACGCCCCCGATCAGAGTGCTCTTGAAGCCGGCTTTGCCGAGCTTTTGATACAGCCATTGCACTGGCAAAAGGACCTGCACTAAAGACCCGAGCAAGATACCGAGTACAGCGGCTTTCCACACGGATTTGAAGTATGCCTTTGCATATTGCAGGGCGGAGTGCCAGGATGGTCCATCCTGTTCCATACCCAATATGGATGAGCCGATCGAATGCTTGGAAGCTGCCGAAAATGCTTTATGGTAATAGGGCCACCATTTGACATAGAGCAGGCCGATGATCGCGATAAGAACGAACAGCATCGCCAACCAAAATGTTTTTTTAGTTGGAGGACGGCTGGTAGTTGAATGGACAGGTGACATTCTTTTTCCTCCTTAATAAATGAACAAGTATATATTTTAGTACTCGATATGAATAAACACAAGAAAAACTACTTTCATTTCATGAAAACTACATTTTCCTCATAGAATTTTCCTGTCTTAAACAATTCCACATCATTACACATGAATGAGTGATAGGACACCCTTAGTCCCCCATATAATGGCTATTAACCGAACGAAGAAAGGAGGCTCTCTCACTCTGCATACTCGTCTTCGCCCATTCGCAGCCATGCTACTCATTTTGCTATTGGGCTGGATCATCCCCGCGCCTGTGCATGCGGACACACAACGTGTGGGCAGTGATCTCATTATCGTCAACAAAAAAACGAATAAACTGGCTTTTTTTCAAAATGGATCCCTAATCAGGGAATTTCCCGTAGCCACCGGCAAAACCCCGTCACTCACGCCGGAAGGCAGCTTTGAGATTGTCAATAAGATTAAAAACCGTCCGTATTACAAAGAAAAAATTCCGGGAGGAGATCCAAGAAATCCGCTCGGCGACCGCTGGATCGGGCTGGATGTAAACGGAACGAATGGAACGACATATGCAATCCATGGAAACAGCAATAAAAATTCCATTGGGAAGTATGTCAGCGCCGGATGTATCCGCATGTATAACGATGATATTCATTGGCTTTTTGCACAGGTAAAGGTTCATACTACTGCCATTATTACATCGTCTAAGCTTTCATTTGAAGATATCGCTCAAAAATCTGGCTATCGTATAGGTGAGCAGAAATTTGAGGGGAGGCTGTTGATCGACAACAGGGAAGCGGCATTGCGAAATGATATAGTCCTGTACGATTCCCGGATTTATATTCCTTTACGAGCATGCATTGAATTACTGGGCGGGGAGGTGCTGTGGAACGACCAGACAAAAACAGCCACCATAAAGATTGGAACCCGAACCATTGTCCATAAAGCATTATCCGAACAGGCAACAGTTAACGGCAAAAATGTGAAAATTACGGCTTCAAAAAATCGTGAAAATTCATTGATGCTCCCGTTGAGAAACTTCTCGGAGCTTTCAGGTTATTCCGTTCAATGGGACGGTACTTCGAATACCGTATCAATCACGTCTCCAAAATAATATAGAGGACTCATCCTGTTATCCGCGGCTACCGCGGATTTTTTTTATCTATTATATATCTTTCATATTGACGAAACTCGGACAAACCTTATAAAATATGAAGGTTGCGTCTTTTAAGATAAGAATATCAACTGTTGGGAAGGCATCCTATGAATAGAAAAATTATTGCAGATATCTTTTTAATTATTGCCGGTTCATTTATTTTTGCGCTCGACATCAATCTGTTCGTGATTCCGCATGATCTGTCCGAGGGTGGGGTCACAGGGATTACCATTATTCTCTACTATCTGTTCCAATGGTCGCCGGGTCTGGTGAATCTGATTCTGAACGCAATCCTGCTGCTTGTGGGTTATAAGTTTCTGGATAAACAGACGACCTTATACACGGTCATTGCCATTGTGTTCAATTCTCTGTTCCTGCATCTGACTGAAGGATGGACACTCGCATCAAACGAGCTGCTGCTGAATGCCATATTCGGTGGGGTTTTTGCCGGTGTAGGCATTGGTCTCATCGTACGGGCAGGCGGAACCACTGCGGGAAGCGTGATATTGGCGCGGATTGCCCATAAATATTGGGACTGGAATATCAGCTATGCACTGCTCTTTTTTGATCTGATCGTGGCGTTCTCGTCGTTCTTCATCATCGGAGCTCAAAGCCTTATGCTGACCATCATCATGTTGTTTATCGGTACGAAGGTGATGGAATTTATTATCGAGGGTCTTAATCCGCGTAAAGCCGTGACGATTATATCCAAGGAATACGACCATATTGCCAAGGAGATTAACTGCGTGATGGAACGCGGCGTGACCGTTTTTCCGGGTTATGGATATTACACAAAAGCACCTAAAGAAGTACTTTACGTTGTCATTAACAAACAGGAAGTGCCGACACTTAAAAAAATCGTGAAATCAGTGGACAAGGAAGCATTCATCACGATCCATGATGTGAGAGATGTTTTTGGTGAAGGATTTATTGATTTAGCAAAATAACAAGTGACAACGTCTCGAACGCAAAGCCTGATAAGCATCAGACTTTTTTGTTCCTATATATGATTGGACTATCCCTGAAAAGGCTGCCTGCTGGCAGTCTTTTTTGTTCAGGATAATTCTTGTTACTCCTATATTTGCGTCAAAGGATTGCCATAATCCGCAGAACAACCCTAAAATAGAAGAATAGACATGTACGCAAGGATATTTCAAAATGCGGTTACAGAAAGCGAGGGTCCGAGATGAAGCAGCTTATCATTGATGCCATGGGGGATTCGGCATTGTTGATACAATTCGGCGAGAACATAGATGAAAGCACGAATTCGTTGGTCCAGGCAGCAGCCTTCCGTCTGGAGCAGCATCCGTTTCCCGGTTTTCAGGAGTGTGTGCCTTCCTTTACAACGCTAACCGTCTATTATGACCCGCTTCATCTAAACCAACCTGCTGACGGCGGGACAGCTTTTGAATTCGTCCGTACAATAGTGGCTGGGCTGCTGCAGAACATGGAAACGGTCCCCGCAACGGAGCGGGAGACTATCGAAATTCCGGTTTGTTATGGTGGTGAGTACGGGCCGGACCTTGCCTATGTTGCCGAAGCGAATGGACTGGATGAAGAGGACGTCATCAAGATTCATACAGGGCAGGATCTTCTGGTCTACGCACTAGGTTTTGCACCGGGTTTTCCTTATCTTGGAGGTATACCGGAAAGTATAGCTGCTCCAAGAAAGACGACCCCAAGACTCCGTATACCGGCAGGATCCATCGGAATAGCCGGCACGCAAACGGGTATTTATCCGCTGGAAACGCCGGGGGGATGGCAGATCATCGGACGAACGCCACTTGCTTTATTCCGGCCGGATCAGGACCCGCCGGTTCTTCTAAAGAGTGGTCAGTGGATTCGTTTCAAAGCCGTTAGTTTTTCTGAATATACCCGTTTGGCAGGTGGACGAAAATGAGCCTGGAAGTATTGAAGCGCGGCTTGCTTGCAACTGTTCAGGATCTGGGGAGGAAGGGCTACGGAAAATATGGGATCAGCAGCTCAGGAGCTATGGATAGCTATGCGTGCAGCCTTGCCAATTGGCTGGCGGGAAATGATGGAGGAGAAGCGCTGCTGGAAATAACATGGTCCGGTTTTTCAATAAGATTCCTTCGGGATACGCTAGCCTCCATAACTGGAGCGGATTTGGCTCCTGAAAGTAGTGGTATCTCTGTGCCGATGTGGCGGCCGGTGATCTTCCGTAAAGGAAGCGAGCTTACATTTAAACGCCCGGTTTCCGGCTGCCGTTCGTATGTAGCCGTCTTAGGCGGAATCGATGTGCCTGAAGTCATGGGAAGTCGCAGCACGTATATGCGCGCCGGAATCGGAGGCTTGAAAGGGAGAGCGTTGCAATCTGGGGATGTTCTTCAGGTGAAACACACTGCGTTTGAAACCCGGTGCATGTGGTCATCCGTATGGAATGCGGAGTATCCGTTCCAATCCGTGGATTGGTCAGCATCTCCCCGTTACACTTACGGCCATCCTCATCAAATCGTTAGAGTAACGAGAGGACGCGAATATGGTGATTTCAGCAGCTTGGCGCAAGAGCGATTATTTCAAGATGAGTATATCGTCAAACCGGAATCAGACCGGATGGGATATCGGTTAAAAGGGCCGCAGTTACAGCTTGTGACGCCGCGCGAGTATGTTTCCGAGGGGGTAGCTGTAGGCACCGTGCAGGTTCCTGCTGATGGGCAGCCTATTATTCTTATGGCAGACAGACAGACGCTGGGAGGCTATCCGAAAATAGCGCAGGTTGCTTCGGTGGATCTGTCAAGGGTTGCCCAGCTGCCTCCCGGGGGGAGCATCCGCTTTCATGAAATTTCGCAGTCCGAATCGGAAGGGCTCTATTTTGAACAGGCCCGTAAGATGAAGCTGATGAAAAGCATGATTGATTACCGGTTAAGGGAGGGGTTCCATGCTGCGGCTGGATTTGAATTGTGATATGGGCGAAAGCTTTGGACGATATGTCCTGGGGACGGATGCGGACATGATGAATGAGATTACGTCGGCCAATATAGCATGCGGCTTCCATGCGGGAGATCCTTCTGTTATGAGAAAAACAGTGCGTCTGGCTGTCAGCAAAGGGATCGCAGTGGGGGCTCATCCGGGACTCCCGGACTTGGCCGGATTCGGAAGGCGCCGGATGGACGTGTCTCCGGAAGATGTCTTTGACATGGTAACCTACCAAATTGGGGCGCTGCAGGCATTTGTAAGGCAGGAAGGCGGTAATATGCGGCATGTCAAGGCACATGGGGCGCTGTATAATATGGCAGCGGTGGATAGAACGGTCGCGGAAGCCATTGCAGAAGCCGTCTATGCTATTGATCCCACCCTCATTTTATTCGGTCTCGCGGGAAGCGAGATGATTCAAGCGGGCAGAACAACCGGCCTGCAAACGGCTCAGGAAGTATTTGCGGACCGGACCTATCAGGATGATGGAACACTGACGCCAAGAAGCATGGCGGGTTCATTAATTGAGAATCCGGAACTGGCGGTGAAGCAGGTGCTGCAAATGGTGAAAGAAGGATGCGTCACCACAGTAAGCGGCAAAAAAGTGGCTATCGAGGCGAATACGGTGTGCATCCATGGAGATGGAACACAGGCTCTTTCTTTTGCCCAAATGCTGCGGGCTGCACTCAACCAAGAGCAGGTATTGGTTCAAGCTTTGTAAACAAAATAAGGGGGGATTTATATGAAAATTCTGATCACGGCATTCGAACCCTTTGGCGGCGATACGATTAACCCGACGCAAAGATTGATCGAAGACATGGAAAAGCAATCTTTTGAGGGTGCAGAAATTTATACCCTGATGCTGCCGGTAGTTTTCGATGAATGTTCGGAGAATCTGATTCATTCGATCGAATCCATACAACCGGATGCTGTCATTTGCTGTGGATTAGCCTCAGGCCGGACTTCAATTACTCCGGAGCAAATAGCCATCAATCTCAAAGAAGTACCAAAGGAATCCACGGTTTCAGATAATAAAGGTGTTCGTCCTGATAACGAATATGTAAACCCGGAAGGCCCGGATGGTTTGTTTACCCGTTTACCGGTCCGCGAGATGATTGAAACCATGAGAGAGCAAGGTATTCCAGCCTCCATCTCCTATTCGGCGGGGACATTCATATGCAACAATACGATGTATGCTCTTCTTGATTACATCCGAATTCATCAGCTTCCAATCGCAGGCGGATTTGTCCATTTCCCGGCATCGGAAGAGATGGCCGCGAGTAAGCCGAATCTGCCTTCGCTGTCCCATGAAACCATGCTAAAGGGCTTGATAACAATGGTACATACGCTTATTAAATAGTTTGATTAATATCGTCCATGCGCTGCATGGGCTTTTTTTTTCATCATTTACCAGCATGACTGTCAATTAAAAATAGTTGACAACTGACCTCTAAAATCCTTTATAATATATAGACCGATCGTTATAATTGGGAGGTGAACAATAATGGCAGGCAAGCCCAATTCGCGTGAATCCATCGTGGATACAGCTTCCAAGCTGTTTTTCAAGCAGGGTTATCATGGAACGGGTTTAAACCAGATTGTTAAAGAAAGCTGCTGTCCCAAGGGATCTCTCTATTATTACTTTCCCGAAGGGAAGGAGGAGCTAGCACTCGAATGCATACACCGCACAAAATTGATCGTAGCGGATAAATGGAATGATGTATTTGAGAAGGTTCCCGACCCGGTTCAGGCCGTGCGGCAGTTTATTGAGAATATGGCGGATGAAGCGCTGAAATCCAATTTTGAAGGGTTTATCCCATTCAGCTTTTGGATGGCGGTCGAAACCTCTGCAATTAGCAATTCATTGCGGGAGGCATGTCAATCCGTGCTTGCTGACTGGCAATTTATTATATCCAGCAGGCTTTTGAAGGAGGGACTGGAGAAGCAGCAGGCGGATGAAACCGCCGAGGTTCTTCTGTCTATGCTGGAAGGCTCATTGATATTGGCTCAAACCAACAGAGATACGAGCCATATCTTATTGATTTCCAAGTACGCCGGTTTATTGTTGAACGAGATGCTTGGAAGAACACAAACTTAGATAGACATAACGGAGGATGAGATTTTGGAAGCAACCATACATCAAAAGAATGAACAACATGAGCAAAAGAAGTTTAAAGTTATACCTATCATGATTGCGCTGTTGATCAGCGGATTCATTGGGATGTTCAGTGAAACAGCGCTGAATGTCGCATTAAGTGATTTAATGACATTGCTGCATATAGAACCTGCTACCGTGCAGTGGCTGACGACGGGGTACCTGCTTACTCTCGGTATTCTTGTACCTGTCTCAGGTCTGCTTTTACAATGGTTTACGACGAGACAGCTTTTCGTCACAGCGATCATCTTTTCCATTTTGGGTACACTGATTGCGGCGCTTGCACCGAATTTTGAGATGCTGATGCTCGCACGCGTCGTTCAGGCTATCGGTACAGGTATTATGCTGCCCTTGATGTTCAATACCATCCTGGTGATTTTCCCTCCTGAAAAAAGGGGAGCTGCCATGGGCATTATCGGTTTGGTAATTATGTTTGCACCGGCGATCGGACCAACCATTGCCGGACTGCTTATCGAGCATTTAAGCTGGCACTGGATCTTCTGGCTGTCGCTGCCATTCCTGGTATTGTCACTGGTCTGCGGTATCTTCTTTATGCAGAATGTCTCGAAGATTACGAAACCGAAAATTGATTTTTTATCCATCCTATTGTCTTCACTGGGTTTTGGCGGTATTGTGTACGGCTTCAGCAGTGCAGGTGAAGGAAGCGGAGGCTGGTCAAGCACCAAGGTTATCGTGGCCCTTGCTGTTGGTGTGGTAGCACTTGTGCTGTTTGCTCTTCGTCAACTGCGGATGAAACAGCCGATGATCAATTTGCGGGCATTCAAATATCCGATGTTTACACTCGGTGTCCTGATGGTATTCATCAGTATGATGATTATTCTATCGTCCATGTTAGTACTGCCGATGTTCCTGCAGAGAGGATTCGGCAAAACAGCATTTTATGCAGGTCTGATTATGCTTCCGGGAGGAATTATCAACGGTATCATGTCACCGATTATGGGGCGTCTTTTTGATAAGTACGGACCAAGATGGCTGGTATTTCCCGGCTTCCTGGTGGCTGCAGTGATGCTTTGGTTCTTCGCCAGTGTCACTCCGACTTCAGCGATTTTTCTAGTCATTGTACTTCATACCTGTCTGATGATCGGAATCTCGATGATTATGATGCCAGCGCAAACCAATGGTTTGAATCAGCTTCCGCAGCAGTATTATCCGGATGGAACGGCCATCATGAACACTTTGCAGCAGGTTGCCGGTGCGATTGGTACCGCGGTTGCGGTCAGCATTATGACAGCAGGGCAGACGCGATATATGAGCCATGCGGCGAACCCGAATATGCTCGATGCTTTGACGACAGGTGTTCAAGATGCATTTATGTTCGGAATGATTGTCGCTTTGATCGGTTTTGTGAGTGCACTGTTCATCAAACGAGTTCATGTGAAATAACGGAAAGAAACTGTCGGGACTTCCCGGCAGTTTTTTTATATATCGAGTTTGAAAATAACCATACTCCTTAGAGAGAGAATGGTTATTTTTTTGCCGAAAATTTAATATTATCATCTGTTTATTCATACAAAACAGTGTTAAAAAAAAATAAAATAAGGAAACTTAAAACAGAATGCACCGCTTAAACGCAAATAGGATGATTTTTACTAAGAGAGGAACTTTTCGATGGTGAACAAGTTTAAGCGGGTGCTGATTGGCCGGCCGATGAAAAGCTGAGAAATCGAAGGCGAAAAGTTGACGAAGCTGAAGGCACTTGCCGTGCTCTCCTCAGATGCGCTTTCCTCAGTGGCTTACGGAACGGAGCAAATTCTGATTGTGCTGATGGCAGCCGGCTTTGCCGCGGTCTGGTATTCGATTCCCATATCCATCGCAGTTCTGGGACTGTTATTCATATTAATTTTATCTTACCGCCAAACCATCTTTGCCTATCCAAGCGGGGGCGGTGCTTATATTGTCGCCAAAACGAATTTAGGCGTCCCGGTTGGCCTGCTGGCTGGCGGCTCCCTGCTGGTTGACTATATTCTGACGGTTGCGGTCAGTTCCTCTGCGGGTACGGATGCCATTACATCGGCCTTTCCGTCGCTTCATGATCACCGGGTTCTCATTGCACTGGTCATGATTCTCTTCCTTACGATCATGAATCTTAGGGGAGTCACGGAATCGGCCTCTGTGTTGGCCATTCCGGTATACTTGTTCGTCATCTCCATCTTTGTATTGATCATATCAGGGGTTATCAAATATGCGTTCGGAGGCATTCATGCGGCTGCCCCCGCGCTTGGTACCACGGTATCCAATGTTAGTCTGTTCCTGCTGCTCAAAGCTTTCAGTTCCGGCTGTTCGGCATTAACCGGGGTGGAGGCTGTATCAAACGCGATTCCGAACTTCAAGCAGCCCTCAGAGAAAAATGCGGCAAGGACACTGATCATGATGGGTACGATTCTCGGTGCCATGTTTATCGGAATCAGCCTGCTGGCATATTGGTACGGAGTTGCTCCGAATCCGAAAGAAACGGTCGTTTCCCAGATTGCCAACGCCACTTTCGGCAGGGGAGTGATTTACTACATTATTCAAGGCATTACGGCACTCATTTTGTTTTTGGCAGCCAATACGGCATACTCGGCTTTTCCGCTGCTTGCTTTTATGCTGGCCAAAGACAAATTTATGCCCCGGATGTTTATGGTACGGGGAGACCGTCTCGGTTTTTCGAATGGCATCATTAATCTGGGCGTCCTGTCGGCGCTGCTCGTTATTGTGTTTCAAGGTAATACGGAAAATTTGATACCCCTGTATGCGCTGGGTGTATTTATTCCTTTTACATTGTCACAGCTGGGAATGATGATCCGCTGGACGAAGCTTAGGCCATCCGGCTGGGAAATCAAATTTATCATCAACACGATCGGCATGCTGACTACACTGACGATTGCGTTGATCTTTGTATTTACGAAATTCACGCATATCTGGATGGTATTTATATTTCTTCCGATCGTTATCTACATCTTTTATCAGACCGAGCGGCATTACCGGAATACGGCGGAACAGCTGCGTATTGACGTGATTCGAGATAAGCCTGTTATTAAAGGAAACACCATTGTGGTTCCGATCGCAGGGATCACCCAGGTGGTAAAGCAGTCGATAGGATATGCCAAATCAGTTACGGATAACGTCGTTGCCGTCTATGTAGGATTTAATGATGCAGAAATTGAACGGATGGAGAAGAAGTGGGATGATTGGAATCCAGGCGTACGGCTGATCGTGCTCCGTTCCAGCTATCGCAGCGTAATACGTCCACTCATGAAGTTCATCAATACAGTGGAATGGAAAACCTCTGCGACAGACCATATCACGGTTCTGATCCCGCAGTTTATTACGAAGCATTGGTGGCAGCATATTCTCCATAACCAGACCAGTCTGCTCCTGCGGGCATACTTGTTTAATCAGAAGAATGTGGTCATCTCAACGTTTCCGTTTCATCTCAATAAATAACATGGGAAGCCTGATACGACAAGTATCAGGCTTTTCCTTTTTTGCGGAACTGGTGTGGAGAGATATTCTTATACTGCCTGAACTGCTGAATGAAGTAGCTGGAGCTTGAAAATCCAACCTCAAGAGCAATATCTGTCATGCTCATTTCTGTCGTTAGCAGGAGCTTTTCCGCTTCGGTGATTCGGATATAACTTAAATAGTTGGTGAATGTCTTGCCCATGATCGATTTGAATTTTCTGGAAAAATAACTGTAGCTCATATTGCACAGGCCGGCTGCCGTCTGGGCGTTGATATCATTCATGTAGTTGTAGTCAATGTATTCAAATACTTTCTGCAGCATCTGGTAGTCGCTGTCATTCAGCGAATGGGCCACCTCCCAGCTCCAATGCTGGTTATGGGTCTTACGCAAAAACCATAAAAAAACACGGCAGATCAGCGTACGAACAGCAAGCTCGAATCCGAAGCCTTTGGAGCTGAATTCATCATATATTTCTCTGATCAGAGCCGGTATGGGAGTATCATTGATTTCCGCTTCGGTAAAGACCCTCTGTCCGTTGGAATCAGCGAGCGTAAAGGGCAGTATGTATTTGGATTCAAGAATCGTCCGTGAAGTGGAGTACAGAATCTCAGGATCAAACTTGACGACAATATAGGAGATTTCCTCACCCATGGAGTAGATAGAATGCGTCTCATGCGAATGGATCAGAATGAGATCGCCTTTGCCGACAACATGGCATTCTCCTCCTAGAAAGACCTTGGCTTTACCGGATAGGAAATATAAGATTTCGATATAAATATGCCAGTGCGGACGTACAATGCAGCGTGATTCCTTACTGGAGTAGTGGATCATGCTTTCGTAAGGAAAGTGGATGGATCCGGCAGCAGACCGGTTGGATTCAAAATACGGCTCAAGCATCATTTCAGCACCTCATTTTCACCATGACAAATATTTAATATTTTCGGATAGGTTCATTGTATTACTTATTCGGCGATTTTGGTATTCTTACTTTACTTGTTACACAGGAGGAGGCTTACATATGGAAAATATAGCGCTTCAGCTGTATTCCATTAAAGAACTGACAAGCACAGATTTCTTGGGTACGCTGAAAAAGGTGGCAGAGATCGGATATGACGGCGTTGAATTCGCCGGGTATTTCGGGACATCTGCGGCGGAATTGAAAAAATCATTGGATTCAATTGGACTGCGGGCCGCGGGGAGTCATATCGGTATATCCGATCTATTGCTTCAGCTCGATCATACCATTGAATACTCGCTTGAGATCGGCAGCCCCTATATTATTTGCCCGGGTCTTCCTGAGGAGATGCGTGAAAGCGCTGACAGCTACAAGCGTACAGCTGAATCGTTTGATAGGATTGGGGAGCGGTGCAAGGAACATGGCATTCATTTCGGATATCATAATCACGGAATCGAGTTTCAGAAGTTTGACGGGTTCACCGGCCTGGAACTGCTTGCGAACCATACGCAGCCCGATCATCTATTTCTGGAATTGGATACATATTGGGCAGAACATGCCGGCTTCCGCTCTGTGGACTGGATTGAGACATTGAAAGAACGCTGTCGTATTCTGCACATCAAGGACATGAAGAGTGAACAGGATAAACGGAACACAGAGATCGGTTCAGGTATCATGGATTTCCAATCGATTACTGCGGCTGGCAAGCGTTACGGGGTGGAGTGGTACACGGTAGAGCAGGAGGAATACGAGATTCCCCAGCTGGAAAGCATCGGTGCCAGTCTCAAATACCTTCGACAAATATTATAAATAATGAATATCAGGGAGATGACTTAAAATGGCTGAACAAGTTCAAAAAACATTGCGTGTAGGTATTATCGGCTGCGGCGGAATCGCAAACGGCAAGCATATACCGAATTTGAATGCGCAGAAAAACGTCGAACTGGTAGCATTCTGCGACATTATTGAAGAACGGGCGATTGAGTCCGCCAAGAAAATCGGTAAGGAAGACATTGCTATTTATACAGATTATCAGGAGCTGCTGAAGGATAAAAGCATCGATGTGATTCATGTATGCACACCAAATAAATCCCATTCCTTCATTACCATTGCCGCTCTGGAAGCTGGTAAACATGTCATGTGTGAGAAACCGATGGCCAAAACTTCCGAGGAAGCAAGAGCCATGCTGGAAGCTGCCAAACGGACCGGAAAAAAACTGACCATTGGCTATGATAACCGCTATCGTCCGGATTCTCTGCTGCTTAAGAAAATTTGTGAGCGTGGTGATCTTGGCGATATCTATTTCGCTAAGGCTCACGCCATCCGCAGACGTGCTGTACCGACTTGGGGCGTGTTTTTGAACGAAGAAGAGCAGGGTGGCGGACCTCTGATTGATATTGGTACTCACGCTTTGGACTTGACCCTGTGGCTGATGAACAACTACAAAGTGAAGAGCGTTGTAGGTACTGTTTATCACAAGCTGGGCAGTAAAAAAGATGCCGCAAATGCATTTGGACCTTGGGATCCAGAGGAGTTCAAAGTCGAAGATTCAGCATTTGGCTTCATTACAATGGAAAATGGTGCAACCGTGACGCTGGAATCCAGCTGGGCGCTTAATACGCTCGATGTGGGAGAGGCGAAGGCGACGCTGTGCGGAACCGAAGCGGGTGCAGATATGCGTGACGGGCTGCGGATTAACGGCGAAGAGCTGGGCCATTTGTATACGAAGCAGCCAGAGCTGAACACAGGTGGGGTTGCTTATTTTGACGGGAAATCGGAGGGCCAGGCAGCCAGAGAATGCAGACTATGGATCAATAGCATCTTGAATGATACTGAACCGATGGTACTGCCTGAACAGGCGCTGGTCGTGACCGAGGTATTAGAAGCGATCTATGAATCCGCCCGGACTGGAAAAACCGTATATTTTGAATAGAGATGAATAGGAAGAAGCTCACCCTTTTTAAAAGAGAGAGTGAGTTTTTTCTCTTTATTGATTTTTTATGGAGTGTCGTAAAATTATATTCTTTTGTCGCAATGTTATACTGTATTAACGCCTTTTCCTGTGATAGATTAATGGCGTGATGTCCTAATATTAAATAATGAGGTGGCTGAAAATGATAAGAATCGGAAAAATTAGCTATTGGCATGTTCACGCATGGGATTATACAAAACAAGCACAGGAGCATCCGGAAGCTGAAATCGTTGCAGTGTGGGATGAAAATCCGGAACGGGGAAAAGAAGCTGCCGATAAACAAGGTGTAACGTTCTATGCATCACTGGATGAGATGCTGGCGCAGGATGATATTGATGCGGTCATTGTGGATGCACCAACGCGGATGCATCGTGAAGTGATCCTGAAGGCAGCAGCTGCAGGCAAGCATATTTTTACAGAGAAGGTACTTGCGCCAACGCTGCAGGAAGTGAACGAAATTCTGAATGCTGTAAACGAAAATAAGGTAAAGCTGACCGTATCACTGCCAAGACTGAATGACGGCTATACTCTTGCGATCCGGGATATTCTGGATCAGGAGCTTCTTGGAAAGGTGACCCTGGTTCGTGTCCGTTTGTCTCATAACGGGGCAACTGCGGGCTGGCTGCCGGAGCATTTCTACAGTCTTGAGGATTGCCTGGGCGGAGCCCTTATTGACCTTGGCTGTCATCCAATGTATCTTACTAGGCTGTTCCTGCAACAGGAGCCTGTAGAGGTGAACGCAGAATTCGGATATGTTACCGGCAAAGAGGTTGAGGATAATGCAGTAGCCACGCTCTCAACGCCATCCGGAGCCGTCGGAATCGTAGAAGCAGGCTTTGTTAACAACTTCTCCCCATTCTGCATTGAAGTTCATGGAACAGACGGCACCATTTTATACGGTACACCGAATGAGAAGCTGCTGATCCGGACCACTCGCAAGGAAGAATTTAAGAACGATTGGGTTGAGCTTCCGGTTGCAGAAGCTCGGGAAAGCGCATTTCAGCAGTGGATTGGCCATATCCAAGAGGATACGAATGCCGACGAGAATTTGGCATTTGCTGTAGAACTGACAAAACTGATGGAAGCAGCCAATCAATCGGCGCGTGAACATCGCGGAGTACGCCTATCTGATCTGCAGGCTTAAAGCCTGACATAAACTTAAAATATGGAATCAAGGAATGTGCTGCATGATGAACAACTTTCCGTATGAAGTGATGATGGAGCGTCAAGACGTATTGGAACGACTCGATTTGAAGGTGTATTGGGGAAATTATGAGATTCGGGTGTTAAGGTTTCATTTGGTAATGTTTCCTCCCGGGAAAATGGTTACTTTTCATAAGCATGCCGAGTATGAATTTCATTTTATTCCAAGAGGCAAAGGTATGGTCATTCTGCAAGACGATCCATTCTCTCTAAGAGAAGGCATGTTCTATTTGACCGGACCGGATGTGATGCATTACCAGGAAGCCGATGCACAGGAATCAATGTATGAGCTATGCCTGCATATCGATATCGTTAATCTGGCTGACAAAGAGAATAAAGGCAGATCCCCCCGTCAGGGAGCAGATCCTTGGGAGCTGGCCGAGGCGCATGACTGTATGGAGAAGCTGGAACGGCTTCCCCTAAAGCCGGTGATGGATATGCATCGGGCGATGCCTTTTTTTCTCGAAGCTTATCAGGCTTCCCAAATGAAATACGCGGGGCTGTACACAACGATCAAGCACAGTGTGATCCAAATACTGCTACGGGCTGTCAGAGCTTACGAATCGGAGCCAATGGAGGCGCTATTGCCTTCCCGGGATATGAAAGCCTACCGTTATCAGCTCGCTATGGAGTACATACAGGCAAACTCTGCTGGAGAAGTGATCCTCGATGATGTAGCGGATAAGCTGCATATCAGTGCAAGACAGCTGCAGCGTATTATCAAAGAACTTGGCGACGGACGGTCTTTCAGTGAGATTCTGGAGGATATTCGATTGAAGGCGGTACGCCGCAGGCTGTTAGAAAGCAAAGAGTCGATTGATACAATTGCTAGTCTGGAAGGGTTCTCCAGCGGCAGTTACCTGCATACCGTGTTCCGGAAAAGAATAGGTATGACACCCACCGAATACCGGAATATGAACGCAAACATATAGGAGGATGGCAATCACGTGGGAAAGACATTGCGAATCGGAATTATTGGAAGTGGCGGAATTGCGGGCGAGCATGCCCGGGCTTACAAGAATATAGAGGATGTTGAAATCGTCGGTGTTGCTGATATTTTTCCGGGTCGGGCAGACCAATTTATTGAGCGATGGGATTTGCAGCAGGCCAAAGGTTTTGACGATCACAACAAGCTGCTGGAAATGGAGCTGGATGGCGTAAGCATCTGTACGCCAAACGTAGCGCATCACCATACGACGATCGATTCTTTACTTGCGGGCAAAAACGTGATGGTGGAAAAGCCGATGTCTGTTACACTGGAGCAGGCTGTTGATATGGTGCAAATTTCGAAGCAGACGGGTAAAATTCTCAATATTGGTTTTCAGCCTCGATATGACCCGAATATGGGCCTCATCAAGGATCTGGTTCAGAAAGGCCAGCTTGGAAAAGTGTATTATGTGGAAACAGGAGGAGGACGCCGCCGCGGCATGCCGGGAGGAACCTTTATCCGCCAGGATATCGCGGGTGCAGGCGCGATGGCCGACATTGGCTGCTACTCGTTGGACCTGGCCTTGAATACGCTGGGTTATCCAAAGCCGCTGACCGTTTCGGCCTATACTTCTAATCACTTTGGTACCAATCCGAAATATCATCCGCAAGCGGATCAATTTGATGTGGAGGACTTCGGTGTTGCGATGATCCGTTTTGAAGGCGACCTCGTGCTGAACTTCAAAACCTCCTGGGCGATGCACATGGATACGCTTGGATCAACCATGTTCCTCGGAACGGATGCGGGCATGAAGGTTGTTCCGGCAGGGAAAGGCCCATGGAGCGGCGTATGGGACGGCAACGTCGGCTCCGTATCCATTTTTCATGACATTCAAGGGCATCACACGGAAAGTATTATTCCTTTGATCGACCATAAGCTCAGCGTGTTTGAAGAGAAAATCAAGGATTTTGTCCGCGCGCTTCGCGAGGGAGGTCCTGCGCCGATTCCAGGGGAGCAAATACTCCGTAACCAGGCTATTCTGGACGGCATTTTGCGTTCAGCCCAAACCAAGAAAGAAGTCGAAATTCACATTCCGGAAATCGGGTAATCTATAATATGTGCAAAATTCAGTCTGCAGCCTGATAATCGGGTTTTGCAGGCTGTTTTTTATGGATAAATGATGAGATGGTGTTCGGCATGGAAATCCGGGTGAAAGGTTATTTCGATTCAGCGTTGAACTGATTATAAATGAAATTACGTCTATCTGCTGTGATAAATGTTCCGGTTCAAACATGCTCGGACAACATCGCTTAATTTGGAGGTTTCAGATGGATCAGCTGGAGTTCATTAAGTTCGGTTCCAATGATTTTGATGATTATTTTCGTCTTGTTTCGAATGAGAAGGTCATGGCCATGATAACGGAACGAGCCATACCGCTTCACGAGGCCAGAGAGAATTTCGAGAAAATTTTAAGACGCAATGAGAAATTCGAGGACTTTGGAACGTTCAAAGTGCTTGTCCAGTCAACCGGTGAGTTTATTGGGCTTGGGAGCTTGACCAGGAACGAAGACCAAAATGATGAAGCGGAAATCGGTTATATGCTGCTTCCGGAGCAATGGGGCAAAGGGTACGGCAAGATAATCGCGGGAAGACTCTTGCATCGTGCCGAACAATCAGATGTTACCCGACTTACGGCTATTATTGATCCCGCGAATATCCCTTCACGAAGTATACTAATCAGCCAGGGTTTCATATCAGAAAAAGTTTGCGAAATCGGTGGGTTGCCTGGAGAAATTCTATGCAAAACGCTGTAAGTCATTTTTGGGAAAATGCATGCCGAAGATATCGCAGCAGACCGGGCTCCATCCAAAGAGCCGGGTCTTTTTATTTGGGTAAACTTTCGCTAAATATTTCTTGTGAATTTGAAAATATATGGTATATTAGAAATCCTTCCTTTTTTCCCAACATCTCGCGCGTTGCAAAGATGGTTTGCAAATTTAATCAGGAGGACTATTTTTCATGTACTGGTTGAAATGGGATCTCAATCTCAAAATTAGGCTGATCGGGGATTCACTGTTCAACATGCTGTTCTGGATGTACTTTCCCTTTATGACACTGTATTTCAGCGGGGTATTCGGGAAATCCGTGGCCAGCATGCTCATGGCCGTTCCGCCTCTTGTCGGCATTTTCGCCAATCTGCTTGGAGGCTTTCTGTCCGACCGTTACGGCAGGCGCCCACCCATGCTCGCGGGCTACCTGATTCAATCCCTGATGTTCGGACTGTTCGCTATGTCTTCGAATCATTGGCTCGATTACTTCGCGTATATCGGAATCGGACTCGGCGGCTCCATCTTTTCTCCAGCAAGCTCGGCGATGGTAGCGGATGTGACGGCCGAGAAGGATCGCAGACTCGTATTCGCGACGTTTGTGACTGGCCGAAATATCGGCGCTGTTTTCGGACCGGCTCTGGGCTCCATTTTTTTCATTCACCACCGACCAGAGCTGCTGTGGACCTGCACGGTCGTCACGCTGCTGTATTTTCTGATCATTCTGTGGAAGATCCGGGAAACGCTTCCGCATCGTCCACAAGAGCTGAGCAAGCCGGGGACAATATCCCAACTTGTTAAAGAGCAATTTACCAACTATGGCGTCATTTTCAAGGACAAGGCTTTTGCCATATATATTGCTGCGGGGATTTTGGTTACGATTGCCTTTATGCAGCTGGACATGTATCTTGCCACCTATGTGAAGGAATACGTACCGGCACAATCCCTGCTGGCATTCGCGCACTGGACCTATTCGCTCAGCAGCACGGATATCTTTGGATGGATGCTTGGCATTAACGGTCTTTTGTTCGTCGTCGGCGTACTTCCGGTTACGAAGCTGTTCGAGCATACGAGCGACCGCAACGTGTTCATAATTTCCTCGGTATTGTTCGGTCTCGGGATGTTTTTGATCGGCTTGACGACCCATGTATGGCTGCTGTTCCTGTTCATCATCATCATGACGATCGGCGAGATTTCACGTTCTCCGGTCACGGAAAGCTTTGTCAGCAAATACGCTCCGGTGCATGCCAGAGGTCAGTACATGGGGGCATCCAACCTACAATATTCCTTGGGACGTTTTCTGGCTCCGATGACCGTGCTATTATCTTCCTGGCTTGCGCCGACTTTCGTATTCGGAATTATATTTTTATGCACGCTGCTCAGTGCGGCTTTGTACATATTGCTGTTTCGCATCCTTCCGCAGGAGCAAGTGAACAAGCAAGAGAACGCAAAGGCGTGAATCTGGTATAACAACATTTTTGCTGATGCTTAATGTTATCTTTTTCCGCAAATAGGGCAACCCTGTGTAGAGGAACCGAAAACATCTACAGGAGGAAGAATCAGCATAATGAAAAAACAAGCGATCTGCCTGAGCGTGCTCAGCACTTTGGTATTCGGGGCTGCACCAATGAGTCCATCCGTATGGGCGAAGTCAGAGGAACAGCAAGTAAAAACAACCATTATCGACTCTAAAGGAGTTGAGGTGGGCACTGCAGTATTGACGCAAAAGACCGACGCCGTCCAAATTCATATCGAAGCAAAGAACCTGCCTCCGGGTGAGCATGGCATTCACTTCCATGAAACCGGCAAATGTGATCCACCGGATTTCACGTCCGCAGGAGCTCATTTTAACCCGCAAGGCAAACAGCATGGATTCAAGAATCCGAAGGGTTATCATGCTGGTGATCTGCTCAACATTCATGTGAAAGCAGATGGAACGGTAATCGCAGATTTGGAGAGCAAATCAGTTACGCTTCAAAAGGATGCAGCCAATTCATTGCTGAAATCTGGCGGTACCTCGCTTATGATTCATGAAAAAGCCGACGACTACGTTACAGATCCATCCGGTAATTCAGGCGCCCGGATTGCCTGCTCGGTGATCCGATAAACGGATATTAATGAAATGGGATAGAAGCAGTCAAAACATGGGTTTTGGCTGCTTTTTTTGTTATGTTTATTTTTAATGAAGAAAAGGTTCAAAATGGTTGATGTCTCAGGATCCGGATAGCCGCCTGCGGTAAGTTTTTTAAAATGGAATCTAACGCATCACAGGAATAGCACTTTAATGTAATAAAACAACCGGTAAACCGCGCAGTAGCGCGGTTTTTTGTTATTCCATAGACCTGAATTTCTGGTAAAATGCTGAAAATTCTTCGTTGACCTCATACGCATGCTGTGATAGATTCAAGAAAGTATAATATTAAGTGGATAGTTTTAGTCGGAATTATAAAAAAAGCATGTCAACGTGAGGTGGATGGGGTTGGAGCTTCAAGTAACAAACAGTCCTTTTAATCAAGAGCAGGCAGAAGTGTTGAATCGTCTGCTGCCGACACTTACCGGAGTGCAAGCAAGCTGGCTCAGCGGATACTTGGCTGCTCTGCACAGTACTGCAGGAACGGCAATACCGGTACAGGCAAACGCAGGGAATGCTGCTGTATCAGAAGCCACTGGATCCAGGGAAGTTACCATTCTTTTTGGTTCGCAGACAGGTAACTGCAGCGGGCTCGCCAAGAAGATATCCAAAAAACTGATGGATCAGGGAGCACAGGTTACGGTTTCCTCAATGAGTGATTTTAAGCCTAACAGCCTGAAAAAGGTTCAAAATCTTCTGATTATTGTGAGTACGCACGGTGAAGGTGAACCACCTGATAATGCCATTTCCTTCTTTGAATTCCTGCATGGCAAACGCGCTCCCCAGCTGGAGGGGATGTCTTTCTCCGTATTGGCACTGGGTGACACATCTTATGAATTCTTCTGCCAAACAGGCAAAGATTTTGATAAGCGTCTGGAAGAGCTGGGTGGCAAAAGGCTCGTTCCGCGTATGGATTGCGATGTGGATTTTGATGAACCGGCTGCCGAGTGGATGAACAGCGTGCTGCAAGCACTTAATGAAGGGAATTCCGCGGGCAATTCCGGTTCCCAGGCTGCAGTCATTTCTCCAAGTGAAGGAGAATCCGATTATTCAAGAACCAATCCTTTTCAAGCGGAAATTTTGGAGAATTTGAATTTGAACGGACGCGGCTCCGATCGTGAAACCCGTCATGTTGAAATATCATTGGAAGGCTCAGGATTGCAATATGAACCGGGTGACAGCCTGGGGATCTATCCTGAGAACCACCCGAATTTGGTGGATGATCTGATCAGAGCGATGGATTGGAATCCGGATGAGTCCATTACGGTTAATAAGCATGGAGATATGTTGCTGCTCAGGGAAGCGCTTCTGAAGCATTATGAAATTTCCGTTCTGACCAAGCCGCTTCTCTTGAAGGCTGCCGAAATATCTTCTAACCCGCAGCTCAATGAGCTTCTCGAAGCCGGACATGAGCAGGAGCTCAGAGGATATATCGAAGAAAGAGATCTGCTCGATCTTGTGCAGGACTATTCGCTGAAAGGCATACCAGCACAAAGTTTTGCCGATATTCTGCGTAAGCTTCCAGCCCGGCTGTACTCCATCGCCAGCAGCTCGAAGGCTTTTCCGGATGAAGTCCATGTCACTGTTCGTTCAGTACGTTACGATGCCTATGGAAGAGACCGTTATGGCGTTTGCTCCGTACAGCTGGCAGAGAGACTGCAATCGGGTGACTCCCTGCCGGTGTACATACAGCATAATCCAAACTTCAAGCTTCCGGTTAACCCGGACACACCGATTATCATGATCGGACCAGGCACAGGTGTTGCACCGTTCAGAGCTTTTTTGGGTGATAGAGAAGAGAGCGGAGCCGAAGGGAAAACATGGCTTTTCTATGGTGACCAGCATTTCTCTACGGATTTCCTGTATCAGACCGAGTGGCAGCGCTGGCTTAAAGATGGGGTACTCTCCCGCATGGATGTCGCATTCTCCAGAGATACGGACAAAAAAGTATATGTGCAGCACCGGATGCTTGAACAGAGCCGTGAGCTCTATGAATGGCTTCAGGAAGGTGCTTGTGTCTACGTATGCGGCGATGAGAAGAAAATGGCCCATGACGTTCATGCCACACTTGCAGCCATTCTTGAGCAGGAGGGCGGCTTGAGTCCGGAAGCAGCGGCGGAGTATTTACTTCAAATGCAGCAGGAGAAGCGTTATCAGCGGGATGTTTATTGAGCCTGCGGAATCCTTAGGTAGCGAGAGGAGAAGTACGAAATGTCTGAGAATAATCTGTTGTCGAAAAACAGTGCCCCGCATAGCGATGTTGAGGAGATAAAGATCCGAAGCAATTATTTGCGCGGAAGCCTGACGGATACATTAAAAGATCCAATAACCGGCTCGATTCCGGAAGATGATAACCGCCTGATGAAGCATCATGGCAGCTATATGCAGGATGACCGTGATCTTCGCAATGAGCGTCAAAAGCAAAAGCTGGAGCCTGCGTACCAGTTTATGCTCAGAGTCCGTGCATCCGGAGGTGTGGTTACGCCGGAGCAATGGCTGATGATGGACCGTATAGCCCATCATTATGCCAATGGTACAATCCGATTGACGACACGGCAATCTTTCCAACTGCATGGTGTACTCAAATGGAATCTCAAAAATACGATCCGTGAAGTAAATGAAGCTTTGTTAACTACGCTCGCCGCCTGCGGAGACGTGAACCGTAATGTCATGTGTAATCCCAACCCGCATCAATCGGAAATTCATACCGAGGTGTATGATTGGGCTTGCCATGTGAGTGAACATCTCGACCCCAAGACTACCGCTTATCATGAGATTTGGCTGGATGGGGAAAAGGTAGCATCAAGTGAAAATGACGGGGAAGAGCAGGAACCGATCTACGGTCGCGTCTACCTGCCCCGCAAATTTAAAATCGGTATTGCCGTTCCCCCCTCCAATGATGTCGATGTGTATTCCCAAGATCTCGGCTTCATCGCGATTGTGGAAAATGGACGTCTGGCAGGATTCAATATTTCCGTCGGAGGCGGAATGGGGATGACACACGGAGACCCGAAAACCTATCCTCAGGTTTCAAAAGTAATCGGTTTTTGTACACCGGAGCAGATGATTGATGTTGCCGAGAAAACCGTTACGATTCAGCGTGATTACGGGGACCGTGCTGTCCGCAAGCATGCCCGCTTTAAATACACGATCGATGATCGTGGAATCGGCTGGTTCACCGATGAGCTTACCCTGCGTCTCGGGTGGAAACTTGAAGAACCCAGACCTTTCCAATTTCATGATAATGGTGACCGTTACGGCTGGGTGAAGGGCAGCAATGGAAAGTGGCATTTTACTTTGTTTATCCAAAGCGGCCGTGTGAAGGACGAAGAGGGATATGAGCTGATGACGGGGCTTCGTGAAATTGCGAAAGAACATACAGGTGACTTCCGCTTGACGCCTAACCAGAACCTGATCATCGCCAATATCAGCCCGCAGAAAAAGAAAAAGATCGAATCCCTGATTGAACAATATCATTTGACCGATGGAGCACATTATTCTTCCTTAAGACGTAATTCGATGGCTTGTGTGTCCCTTCCAACCTGCGGACTTGCCATGGCTGAGTCAGAACGTTATTTGCCTTCTCTGCTGGATAAAATCGAGCCGATGCTCGAAAAAGCAGGGCTGCAAGAGAAGGACATCGTCATCCGTATGACAGGCTGTCCGAACGGCTGCGCCCGTCCTATGCTGGCTGAGCTTGCGTTTATCGGTAAAGCGCCGGGCAAGTATAACATGTATTTGGGCGGGGGATTTGCAGGCAACCGGC
This sequence comes from Paenibacillus dokdonensis, assembly GCF_004916975.1. Taxonomy (GTDB): domain Bacteria; phylum Bacillota; class Bacilli; order Paenibacillales; family Paenibacillaceae; genus Paenibacillus_AQ; species Paenibacillus_AQ dokdonensis. Next base: position 1,849,758 of record NZ_STGQ01000001.1, read on the forward strand.
TGAATAGACTGTTCAAAGAAAATATTGGTGAAGCCGAGATATTGGATTCTCTTGGGCCCATCATTGCACGATATGGTACTGAACGGGAGACGGGAGAGCATTTTGGTGATTTCGTCATCCGGGCAGGCTACGTGCAGGAGGTTCGGGACGGACAGGAATTCCATGCTTAAATTGAAGTGAAATCTCATAAATAAAAATAACCCTGGTCCCAGGGTTATTTTTATTTTTATATGCACTAAACAGTTTGAAACCGTTATGCTATTTATGTTAAAATCAATATATATGAAATTTTCACAAGAGGGAGGGATGGGATGACGACACTGACAAAAAGATTGCGTATGCTGCTTATTGTTGTGCTCGGATGTATCCAGATGCTATCCTTTCCCATTTCCTTTGAAGAGGAAGTAACCTCTCCCTACAGCAGTGAAACCGAGACGGTGCACAGCCGGATGGACCCGCAAAGTAAACCGCTCGCTCGTAAAACCCCGTCTTTTCTGCAAAGACTGATCATGCTGGCTTCGGCGCTGCCGCTTCTCTTCGTGATGCCGCTACTGCTGTTGCTGCGCCTGCCTAAACCCCGGTTACCGTTTATTCCTATCATACTCATCCGTAAAAAATATCTGCTTCTTTTGCCGATCAAATTCACCTCGAGTTATTTAGTTTAATCTGCCCTTCAAAAAACGATTCCCGTTGCAGGAATGGTTTATTTCTCATACCCCAAAATGCTTATTTAAGTCCAAAAAAAATAATCACATCAGCATTTTTATAACAACCCAACCATATGTGATTAAATTCACTAATATAAAAATTGAAACATTCAGGAGCTATTTTTCATGAACATTCGTGAATCTATTTTACCTGGGATCGGTATGAAATATCAGATTGATGCAGCAAGTGGCGACCGGATTGTTATTGTCATACATGATGACGGTAGACGTGAGCTCTATCATTTTTCCCATGAAGATGATGAACAGAGCATATCCATGGTGACATTGGAGGATCAGGAAGCAAGGCAACTTGCAGCGCTGGTCGGAGGTATGGTTTATAAGCCGAAGCAGCTGGAAAGCGTGGAGATGGCTTTTGACGAACTTACGATTGAGTGGTATAGGATTGATCCGCATTATGCATGCATAGGAAAATCCATCGGCGAGCTCAATATCCGTCAAAATTCAGGAGCGTCGGTTATTGCGCTTATGGATAAAAAGAATGGAAAACAAGTAAACCCCGGCTCTGCCTGTATTCTGAACGCGGAAGCGACGGTTGTGGCAGTGGGCGAGAGGGATCAGCAAAAACGTTTCAAACAAATTTTAATGAACGGAAGCGGGTGAAAGGATGGAGCATCTGGTATTTGAAATTGGTTTGGCGCTCGGACTCATTGCACTAGGCGGATTGATCTCGGCGAAACTGCGGTTCTCGGTGATACCATTTTATATATTAATCGGGATGGCTGTAGGGCCTCATGCGATGGAGCTATGGCATTTTGATTTCCGGTTTATCGACAGTGCCCCATTCATCGACTTTATGGGCAGAATTGGCGTCTTGTTCTTGCTGTTCTATCTGGGGCTGGAATTCTCGGTAGGAAGGCTGATCAAGTCAGGGCGAAATATTGCGGTCGGCGGGTCGATCTATATAGGGATTAATTTTACGCTCGGTCTGCTGCTCGGATTTCTCAGCGGCTTTCCGGTTGCGGAAGCATTGATCATCGCGGGCATTACAACCATTTCCTCAAGCGCAATTGTGGCAAAGGTTCTGGTGGATTTGAAACGGACGGCGAACGCGGAGACCGAGATGATACTCGGAATTATCATGTTCGAGGATGTCTTCCTTGCAGTTTATATATCCATTCTGTCCGGCTTTGTGCTGAGCGATTCCAGTTCGATTGGCGGCGTGCTGTTATCGGCACTCGTGTCACTCGGATTCATGCTGGCTGTCATTATTATCGGACGGAAAGCCGTTCCTTTGCTGAACAAATGGCTACGCATCAGATCCAATGAGCTGTTTGCACTTGTTATTTTCGGATCATTATTTCTGATTGCGGGATTCTCTGAGACTATCCATGTTGCTGAAGCGATTGGTGCACTGCTTGTCGGACTGGTGCTGGCGGAGACAGAGCATGCCAAACGGATCGAACATTTGATCATGCCGTTCCGTGATTTCTTTGGAGCCGTCTTTTTCTTCAGCTTCGGTTTATCCATTGATCCCATGTCACTTGGCGGCAGTGCAATTTGGCTGGTCTTGGCAGCGGTTATCGTCACCTTAATCGGTAATTTTAGCGCAGGTATGCTTGCCGGACGAACGGCATCCCTGTCTCCGAAAGCTTCGGCAAATATAGGACTGACGATTGTGTCGAGAGGAGAGTTTTCCATCATTATGGCCAATTTGGGGAAGGATGGCGGTTTGCTGGATATTCTTCAGCCTTTCTCGGCGATCTACGTGCTGATTTTGGCCATACTCGGGCCGCTTCTGACGAAGCAATCCAAGTCGGTATTTTCGCTGTTGAATAGGGTGTTCAAATTTAAAGACAGGCGTGTGCACAAAGAAGAGATGCTTTGATTCTATTCACTCATGATACTTCCATTCAGAAATTAGAAGGAGGGAAGGTTATGAACCATATGAAAATGTATACCGTTTGCCAATGAAAGGACGTAATCCGAATCACATCATGAGAAAAATAACAGCTCTTCAGTCCATAATGGGAGGGATTGCGGCTTCCATTGGTTTGGAATTGTTTTTGCATCCGCATGAGCTCATTGCAGGAGGCATAACAGGAATCTCGGCGATGGTGTCCTTTTACACTGAAAAGCACTTTGGGGTTCTCCTGCTTCTATTTAATCTTCCACTGCTGCTGCTCTATGCATTTCTTGGGTACAGACCTGTAGTAATGAAAGTATTGCCTGGACTGCTATCCTTCTCGGGATCAGCATTTCTGCTTACCCCGCTGCCTGCAGTTAGTGGCGAACCCGTCATTGCGGCCTTGGCAGGCGGCCTATGCTTGGGTGTCGGCGCAGGATTGGCCGTTAAATCAGGCGGATTCCTGGATTCACTGGGATTGGAAAAGCATGATCATGTACGGCCACCAGCCATCATGCTTTCCAGCCAGCTTATTCCGATGGAATATCTGCTGCTGATATGTCATGGGGCGGTTCTCGTTTCTGCGGGTGTCTTGATGGGATGGGAGAGAACTTTGTACTCAGCTTTAGCTTGTTTGGCAGCATACGAAACATCGGCTTTGGTGTTATATGGATTGCGCAGAACGGTATGGGTAACCGCTTCTAATCCCGAAGAAGTCCGGTATGAAATAAAACGGAGAATATGTCTGGACGCAGGTATTGCAGCTGGAAGCCATGCGGATATGAATAGGATACAAAGTGATTTGCACTATAGGATTCATATCCTGGATATCCCGCGTTTTAAAGCAATCATTCGGCAAATTGATCCACATGCAGAGGTCATAATTATCTATCGCCCTACATCTGATATGAGCAATCATAAGAACGATGAGCGTGAATGACTGAAGAACAAGGAATCCTGATTAATCAGGGTTCCTTGTTCACGTGGATTAGGGCTATCAACTGTGAAATGAACTAGGATAAGCGAGGGATTACGAATGAAGTCTAGAAATATTTATATTCACCTTCCCACAAATGAAGATTATGGTATCATAATTAGAACATCATGAACATGCAAAAGGGAACCTTGTTTAAGGTTCCCTTTTGCATACCCTGATACTTAAGAAACGGTAGGGAGTGTGGGGGAATGGCAGTAATCCGTAAACCAATACACAGATCCAAATGGAGGCTGCTGCTTGGTACTGCATTTTACAGGGGCAGGCGCTATATGGAATGGATGTTCGGTTCAGTATGTTTCGCGAGGACGAAGAGCCAGGAGCATTTGCCCTACCGAATATCGAAGCATCAAACACCGATGCTCCGGCAGCTGAAGGATGTGGACATGTGGCTGCAGCATAACAAGATTACCAACCTGAAGATCGCGGTGGAGAGAATTCAAGGTAAACGATTATGCCAGGTGAAACCTTCTCCTACTGGAGGTTAATCGGCAAGCCGAACCGCAGAAAAGGCTATGTAGAAGGCATGGTGCTGTTTTATGGAGGGTTCAAGGCGGGTGTAGGGGGAGGGTTATGTCAGCTGTCAAATCTCTTGTACTGGATCACGCTGCATACACCGCTTGAAGTAGCTGAAAGACATCGCCACAGCTATGATGTATTCCCTGATGCCAATCGGACACAGCCATTTGGAAGCGGGGCAACCTGCGCCTATAACTATCTGGATTTAAGAATCAAAAATAATACGGATGAACCCTATCAACTGGTACTCAGTATGGAAGATGGCAATTTATCCGGTGAGTGGAGAACAACCAAGCAGGCCATACATAACTACGAAATTTATGAAAAGGAACATCGTATTTCCCAGCATCATTGGGGTGGATATGAGCGTTACAATAGTATTTACCGTAAAGTTTATAATCAGGAAGGCGAGCTGGTCTCGGACGAATTCATCACGGAGAATCGGGCACTGATGATGTATCAGCCATTCCTCGAATCCGGAAGTTAATACCATAGTTGCTTTCGAGGTAGCTATTTTAATTCATGTCGGAATCCAATATGAGCAATCTCCTCAGTGATTGACACTTCTTCATGTATCATGATAATTTATGGTCAAATGTTGTAGCCATCCATGAAAAAGGGGGTGCAGTCGTGATGAATAATGTGGGAAAACGACTGAGAGTAGGCGTGCTCGGCTGCGGACCGATTTCGCAGTCCGCTCATTTTGAAGCTTGTAGACGAGCAAAAAATGCTGATCTGTACGCTATTTGTGATGTAGCCGAAGATCTGCTCGAACGAATGTCAGCTATTCACCAGCCGACCAAGTCCTATAACGATTATGATCTGATGCTGGGAGATCCGGATGTTGATGCGGTCATTATAGGAATTGCCGATCAGTTTCATGTGCAGGCTGCCTTGAAGGCAACAGCAGCAGGTAAGCATGTGCTGGTCGAGAAGCCGCTTGGTATCACGGTTGAGGAATGTGAAGAGCTTCATGCGGTGGCGAATCGAACGGGCTTAACAGTCCAGATCGGAAACATGAAAAGATTTGATCCAGGCATTGCTTATGCGAAGCGCTTTGTGACGGATGAGATGGGTGAAATGCTGGCACTGAAAGCATGGTATTGCGATTCGACCTATAGGTATAGCGTCACTGATAATGTACAGCCGCTTGTAGTTCTAAGTTCGAATGCCATGAGACCTGAAGGAAACCCGAAGCTGGATAAACAGCGTTACTATATGCTGACTCACGGAAGTCATTTGGTGGATACGGCAAGATTTCTTGGCGGAGAAATAGTAAGTGTGAAGGCATGGAATACTCAAAAGTTCGGTGCGTACTGCTGGTTTGTAACGGCGGAATTTGCCAGCGGCGCAATCGGGCATCTGGATCTGACCGTAGCGGTACGGATGGACTGGCATGAGGGCTTTCAGATCTATGGGGAACATGGAAGCGTTGTTGCCAAAACCTATAATCCATGGTTGTTTAAAGCAACGGATGTAGAAGTATTTTCAACGCGGGATGGCTGTTATCACCGTCCATTGGGGGAGGATGCCCATTTTTATAAGCTGCAGGTAGAAGGCTTTGCGGATACGATTTTACATAAAGCACCCATGCAGGGGGCCGGTTTGGATGACGGAATTGCTGCAATGCGAAACGATGGTGGCCATTGCCAGATCCGTAGAAAGCGGTAAATCTGTAAGGATAGATGATGCGAGCGGCGGATTATGATTACACCGGGCATCTTTTCCAAAACCTTTTTACGTCCTTCTCTTGAACTAACGCTGGATACCGTGAAATCTTATGGACTGGATAACATACAATTTAATCTTGTATGCGCGGGGCTTACCCCCATGCCGGAACATATCGATTTGGAAGCGGCTTGCCGAATCCGGTTGGCTTCCCATGAGCGGGGAATCAGCATCGCCGCTGTCTCTGGAACCTTTAATATGATTCATCCTGATGTTCGTGTCCGGGAGGAAGGTTTGAAGCGTCTGGGTTACCTTGCGGCCATGAGCCATGAGATGGGGACATCTACGATCACGCTGTGCAGCGGCACCAGGAATCTGGAAGATATGTGGAAGGCCCACCCGGATAATGATTCTGATGAGGCATGGCGGGATTTGATCCGAAGTATGAAGGAAGCGCTAATCATCGCGGAAGCTTATGACATTGTGCTGGCTTTCGAACCGGAAAAATCCAATGTGATTGATTGTGCGGCAAAAGGAAAGCGGCTTATCGATACATTGGAGTCTCCTCGGCTTAAAGTTGTAATGGATGGAGCCAACTTATTCGGATCTGGAGAGTCGGACAGGATGAAGGAAGTACTCGAGGAAGCCTTCGGCCTGCTTGGGGAGCATATCGTGATTGCTCATGCGAAGGATTTTGCGGAAGGTGATGAAGTCGAGTTTCTGGCAGCAGGAACGGGGATGCTGAATTATGATATGTACCTTTCATTACTGCGCAAGCATTCCTATGAAGGACCATTGATTCTTCACGGACTTCATGAAACCCAGGTGGCTCAAAGCTTGCAATTTATCCGCAAAAAAAATAAAATGTGATTGATCTTATTGAAGTTATTTAGGGAATGGTTTGTATACCCCCGAATGCCGAGTATAATAGTTATATAGGAAAAGGAGGCGAGTCGTATGAATACGATACCGGATACGATGGATCAGAATACGGAACAGAATGCAGACACATGCTCTGGTGACCACTCGGAACGGAAGAGCCATCATTCAGATAAGGTTAAAAACAGCCTGGTCAGCCGTTTGAACCGCATTGAAGGACAGGTGCGCGGCATTAAGGGATTGATCGAGAAGGATACGTATTGTGATGATGTGCTCAACCAAATTGCCTCCGTACAATCCGCATTGAACGGTGTCGGAAAATTGCTGCTGGAGCATCATATGAAAAGCTGTGTGGTGCAACGGATTCAGGAAGGCGATCAGGAAGTGCTGACGGAACTCATGACCACGATGAACAAATTGATCAAGTAAAACAGAAAAGCCGCCATGGGCGGCTTTTTTCTTTGGAACCGCAGCTTCCTCAAATGGCGGTGAAGGTATAAACAGAAAGCGGCTTAATTGGATGCATTTCAATGGATTGCTTCAGCATCATGATTTGAGAACGAATGAGATCTTTGTTTTTGGCTGGCATATGATGTAGTGCACCCAGTTCCAATTCCACTTCGGCATCGAGCAGAACCTTTTTCACTTCCCATTCGCCATCCTGAAGGTCTCCTGCCATCAGAGACTGCTCTTTGAGGGTTGTCCAGCCCGCTTGTCTGACACAGTGCTGTATATCACTTGATGTGAACAGCGTACGTACATTCGAATCACTGACTCTTTTAAAAGCTTCATACTGCGCTTGGATAAGTATCGACAATAAATGAGGATATTGTTCAATCCGCTCAATCCGCGTATCCCATTCTGCGAAGCATAATTGTCTGCCCCAGTTCTTAACTCTCCTTAGGATATCCATAAGCTCATCGGAAGAGCGAAGGTACCATGAGCAGTGGGAGAAGACCACAAAATCAAAAGAATGCTCGGGAAAATCGATATCTGGCGACAATACGTCCACTTCGAACTCCATTTGAATGCGTTTGCCTAAAGCTGATTGCATCAAGTGCTTGGCAGAATCGCCGAGTGTGATCGGAGCGCCGTAATCGGGAGGACCGATATCTATACCATGAACAAAGCCGGATTCACCGGCAAAATAGGCCAAGACAGCCGTCGTATCACCTTGACCACATCCGATTTCAAGCACTTTGGCTCCTTCATGAATCCCCCAGAAATCCGCGAGCATGATCCGGTGGGCCGTTTGAATCTTCTGAATATCGGACATTTCCTTACCTGCAGCCATACAATCCACGATGAAATGAATGATATCGTTCGTCATCGAATCCCTCCTAAGAGCGGTAACAACCTTTGATATGAATCTTATTATACATGAAGTTGAGAACTGTTTAATGCAATTCAAAGATTAATACGCCCCAGGTGGATAGAAGATAATTTGAGTTCTTTACTTTATATTTATATAGGATACAGGGGTATTGTAAAATTATGTTGACTTAATATAGGGTGAGGGGGTATACTACGAACATGGAAAGCAAAGGAATAGTTTGTAAAGCAGTGCCAATAAACGGTAACAAAAAACTTGAGGAATTCAAGGAGTGTATGAGCTGTGGATACAACAATTGCAAAAGATAAAAAGCAAACGACATTGCAAATCACCGGTATGACCTGCGCGGCTTGCGCGAACCGGATTGAAAAAGGCTTGAATAAAATGGAGGGCGTTTATTCCGCCAACGTGAATTTTGCCTTGGAAAGAGCCAGTGTATCCTATGATTCGGATAAGGTGAAAGCTGGTGACCTCGAAGCAACAATTAAGAAGCTCGGCTATGATACCACCAAGGAAGTAACCCATTTTAAGCTTGAAGGCATGACCTGCGCGGCCTGCGCAAACCGGATTGAAAAAGGCCTGAGCAAGCTGCCGGGCGTATCCAATGCTTCTGTCAATTTCGCGATGGAAACCGCGACTGTAGAATATACTCCAGGTGAGGTCTCGGTAGCGGATATGCAAAATAAAGTGAAGCAGCTTGGTTATAAAGCACTCACTGCAGAGGAGAAAAAGGACCTGAAGGACAGCCGGGATCAGGGAATAAGAAAGCAGAAACGAAAGCTGCTCATTTCGGCGATTCTCTCCTTCCCTTTATTGTGGGCTATGGTAGCACATTTCTCCTTTACTTCATGGATTTATCTGCCTGATCTTTTTATGAATCCATGGTTTCAACTGATTCTGGCAACTCCGGTACAGTTCTATATCGGAAAACCGTTCTACGTGGGAGCTTATAAGGCACTTCGGAACGGAAGCGCGAATATGGATGTGCTGGTATCACTTGGAACCTCGGCCGCATACTTGTACAGTTTGTACCTCACGGTTGACTGGTATGCTAAGGGAGGCGGAATGCATCACGGACCTTCCATGTACTATGAGACCAGCGCCATTCTGATTTCGCTAGTGATCATGGGTAAGCTGTTTGAGTCGCTTGCTAAAGGCCGGACATCGGAGGCCATTAAATCGCTCATGGGACTTCAAGCGAAAACAGCACGCGTCATTCGTGAGGGTCAGGAGCTGACATTACCCGTTGAAGAGGTAATCGCCGGTGATATTGTGATGATTCGCCCCGGTGAAAAGGTACCCGTGGATGGCGATGTACTGGAGGGCGTTTCGGCCATCGATGAATCTATGCTGACCGGTGAAAGCCTACCGGTGGAGAAGAAAGCCGGGGATACAGTCATCGGAGCTACTCTGAATAAAAACGGTGTTTTGCGAATTAAGGCAACCAAGGTTGGTAAAGAAACAGCACTTGCTCAGATCATAAAAGTCGTGGAGGAAGCACAAGGCTCCAAAGCACCGATTCAGCGGGTAGCGGATGTGATCTCCGGTATATTCGTTCCCATTGTTGTCGGTATTGCAGTAGCTGCTTTCCTTGTATGGTATTTCTTTGTCACACCAGGGGATTTTGCTGAAGCATTGGAGAAGGCCATTGCTATCCTGGTCATCGCATGTCCTTGTGCGCTGGGTCTCGCTACACCTACCTCGATCATGGCCGGTTCCGGACGTGCAGCGGAGCTTGGCATTCTCTTCAAGGGCGGCGAGCATTTGGAGCAAACGCATAAAATTGATGCGATCATCCTTGATAAAACAGGAACAGTTACAAAAGGAAAACCGGAATTGACAGATATCATCACGGAAGGGGATACACAAGAATTCCTCAGACTAGTTGGAGCCGCAGAGAAAAACTCGGAGCATCCACTTGCCGAGGCTATTGTAGAGGGAATTCTCGCTCGTAATATCTCTCTTCCGGGAACCGAATTGTTCACAGCCATCCCAGGGTACGGCATAAAAGCAGTCGTGGAAGGCAAGGAACTGCTGGTTGGTACACGCAGATTAATGGAAAAATATGGAGTAAACGCTGCCCATGCATACGAAGTAATGGCTCACATGGAGGAAAGCGGGAAGACTGCCATGTTGGCCGCAATCAATAATGAGTACGCCGGCATGGTAGCCGTTGCGGACACGATTAAAGAAACATCTAAGGAAGCGGTTGACCGGTTAAAAGACATGGGGATCCAGGTCATTATGATCACCGGTGATAATGAACGCACGGCAAAAGCAATTGCCGCACAAGTTGGTATAGATCATGTCCTTGCCGAGGTGCTTCCGGAAGGAAAGGCCGAAGAAGTGAAGAAACTTCAGGCATTAGGCAAAAAGGTTGCTATGGTCGGTGACGGCATCAATGATGCGCCTGCTCTTGCTACAGCCGATATCGGAATGGCCATCGGTACAGGTACGGATGTTGCGATGGAAGCCGCAGATGTTACGCTAATGCGCGGGGACCTTTCGAGCATTCCGGATGCGATTTATATGAGCCGTAAAACGATGGGAAATATCAAGCAGAATCTGTTCTGGGCTCTTGGATACAACACACTGGGTATCCCTATTGCGGCACTTGGGCTGCTCGCTCCATGGATCGCAGGTGCCGCGATGGCACTTAGCTCGGTTTCGGTTGTACTGAATGCCCTGCGGCTGCAGAGGGTTAAGATACGCCAATAACGGATGAAGAGTGCCTTGGGTTGAAAGCCAATAAAAAACGAGATTAAACAAGGGAGAATCATAATGACAGAAACTATCAAGCTTGCCGTATCATCACCCGTTCAAGTGGGCGGAAACATTCTTACTTCTGAACAGCTTGCAATCATTGCCATGGCTGCAGGCCCGGAAGGAAGCGTTGAAGTCACGCCGTTTCGACAGATTTATGTTGAAGTGCCTCTTGCGGATCAAAAACATGTTGAGGAGCAATTGGTTAAGGGCGGAATGGAGGTTTATCCGGCAGGCGCTGTCATTAAAGGCTTGATCGCCTGCCAGTTTTGCAACGGGGCAGAGGCAGCCGGATTAAATACAGCGAGAGCCCTTAACCTTGCTGTCGCGGGCATAGAAACACCGGCTCCTCTCAAAATCGGCTATGCCGGATGCGCCCTTGGGACAAGTGAACCGCTGCTTAAAGATATAAGTGTGGTGAAAATGAAAGACAGGTTCAGCATTTATGCCGGAGGAGAACCGAAAGGAATCAAGACTGCTATTGCCGAGCTCCTGATTGCCGAGCTGGAAGAAAGCCAAATCATCCCCATTATTTTACGAATCATTGATTTCTATAAATCGAACGCAAAAGGAAAAGAAAAGTTCAGCAAATTTATGCGCCGGATGACAGTTGACAGAATGCGGGACATTGCGGGTTTAACCACATTGGGAGATAATGAACTGATTGTATATTAATTTGTAACTTTTGAAGCCGCCTGCGAACCCGTTCATGTTAAAATAAAGAAAACATACTATCGAGGAAAGCGGTGGAAGCATGGGATTTACACAGCAGGAGATCATCCGTATCCGTGAGCAGTCGGGACGGATGGAGCGTGATGGTGTGATCACACCGGAAGCTCTGCAGTACATATATGATAAAAAACTGTTTCATTTGTTTGTAGCTGATGATCTGGATGGGAATATGACGCCGCTGCCTGAAGCAATCCGCATCTTTCATGAATGTTCCCGTATTGACGGCAGCTTCGGCTGGATCGTAACGATTGGTGCAGGAGGCGGATACTTTGCTCCTTTTATGACCATGGAGATCGGGCGTAGAGTATTTTCAAGGTCGGATGCGGTTATCGCGGGCAGCGGAGCACCAACGGGGGCGGCACGTAAAGTTGAGGGGGGATATAGGGTCAGCGGGCGCTGGAAGTACTGCAGCGGCTCGACCCACGCCACGACATTTACAGCGAACGCGGTGCTCGATCAGGGAGAAACCCGTCTGGATTCCGGAGAGACACCAGAGCTTGTCACATTAATCATGCAGCCTGATCAGGTTCGCATCGAAAAGGATTGGAATACCTTTGGTCTTAAAGCTACAGCAAGTCACAGTATGGTGGTGACCGATGCTTTTATACCGGATGAAATGACTTTTTCATTCACTGAATTCCGTTCCCATGAAGATGAGCAGCTGTATAGATATCCGTTTTTACCATTTGCACAGACCTCATTTGCCGGTGTAGCTATGGGGCTTGCAGATCATTTTCTCGAAGCTGCTGAAGAACTGCTTCGGGCGCGGGGGAATGAGCGCGTGCTTGCCGAGCTGGATGAGCAGAAGAAGGAGTTCGTCCATCAACAGGATGCGTTCTATATGGTATTGGACAAGTCCTGGGAAGAGCTGGAACACAAGGGTAGGTTATCACCGGAAATGGAGCTGCGTATCTCAAGTGAATGTGTCACAGCAGCTAAAGCCTCGCTTGGTTGTGGTGTGCGGCTGTTCCCAATGCTGGGATTGTCAGCATGTATGGAAGACACGGATGTGAACCGGATTTGGAGAGATTTGCAAACGGCATGTCAGCACTCGCTTTTGCGTGGATAAAATGGAAACGGCTTTGTGCCGTTTTCTTTTTTTTTATAGAGCATGGAAGATTTGCTTATTCTTTTACAAAACACAACTGTGTAATTAACGGATAAATAATACTCGGTCTATATGATGAATGGAGGCAGGAAAATATTTCATATAACCGGGAGGAGAGAGATTGATGAAATTAGCATTATTAGGAGATTTGCATTATCACGAGATTGATACGACGATTCCAGGGCTGCCTGAGGCCAAGGCAGCATTCTATCAAAATGTGCTGGAGCAGTTTCTGAATCTGGATGCGGATATGTATATTTCCCTCGGAGATCTCACCAACTATGGTCTAACATCAGAGCTTCAGGAAGTTTATGAGCTGCTGCAGCGTCATGACAAGCAGTTCATCCACGTGCTGGGCAACCATGATCTATATGGACAGTCAAGACAGGAAGTACTGGAGTTAACGGGACAACAGAGGTACCAAGTGCTGGATACGGAGCAAGCCGTCTTGGTTTTTCTTGATACGGCCAAGGAAATGGATTTCAAGGATTGGGGAGGCTGGCTGGATTTAGAACAGCTGGAGTGGCTGGAACACAGGGTCATAGAATCCAAAGAGAAACCGCTGCTCGTTTTCGGACATCATCCGGTCTACCGCACAACAGCTGGTTCCGAGAGAGACAAAGGTTCCATTCATCCAAGTATTCATATGTGGAATATTCTGAACCAGAATAAAGGAATTGGCATCTATTTCAATGGTCATACGCATATGGACTCCATTGTTCAGCAGCAAGAATGGTCGTTCGTACAGCTATCTGCATGTCTTGATCAGCCAGGCTTCCGTTTAGTGGACATCGGGGAAGAATCTATTCGTATTTCGGCAGTAGACATCACAGATGCGATCGTTCTTGAGAGCGCACCGATTCTGCACAAACATATGAATCATTTTTCACCTACGCTGAACGCCCGGGGGAAAGACGAAGACCGCGAACTGATAGTGCAGTTGTTAAAAGCGCCGATCGTTTAATACGGGCTCAGAAAACGGAGGGGAGGCAGATGAGTAACATGATGACAACCGATGATTTTTTCGCGGGTCTGGCCAGGCATAAGCGAATTGCCTCCGTTAAAGATCCAAGGCATATCGAGCTGGCACTAAAACACCGCGAACAGTTGAGCGGAATCTTTTTGCTGATGGGTCATATTGGTGTGGTAAAAGGATATGTCGACGTGTTCAAGGAACATAATCTGCCCGTTTTTATGCATTTGGAGAAAATTGGCGGTCTGAGTACAGACCATTACGGTCTTGACTACTTGGCAAAAAGCATCAAGCCGTTTGGCGTGATATCAACCAAAACCAATGTGGTGAAGAACGCGAAGAAGATGGGACTGCTTACGGTGCAGCGTTTCTTCCTTGTTGACAGCGAGGGATTGGAAAACATCGCCAAGAGCCTGTCACAAACAGAGCCAGATATCATTGAACTTATGCCTGCCCGTATTCCGGACATGATCCGCAAGGTAAAGTCATTCACATCGGTCCCTATTATTACAGGAGGCTTATTGTACGAGCATTGCCATGCAGAGGAGTGTCTAAGTCACGGTGCAACCGCAATTTCTTCCTCAAGACCTGAATTATGGGGGAAATTAGAACAAAAATTGATATAGCTTTTATATTTTGCAGGATCAGAATTAACATTTGTCCATTATCATTTTAAATGACAAGTAAATAAATTGGTTGGAGCCTTGGAGAAACCTTATCTGCTGCGGACGCTTTCGTTCCCGGTAGTTTTAAGGTTTCTTTTTGCTGCTTCCTGCCAGAATGGGTTCACACAAAAGATAGGGTGGAGGAATGGTTATGTTAAAGAAAAAGTTAACGGCTCTTACGCTTACAGCTATGATGGTGGGGGCTTTGGCAGGCTGTGGTTCAGGTGAAGGTACAGACAGCGCCAATAGCGAAGCCAAGGCTGAGGCAGCTGCGTCATCCAAAAAAATCGTTATCAGGTATTGGTACGCTTATGGAGACAAAATTGAGGAAGCCAAGCAGCATATGGTCAAGACATTCAACGAATCCCAGGACAAATATGAAGTCGTGGCCGAGCACTAGGGCAGCTATGATGATCTCCATGCTAAAGTCCAGGCTGCATTTGCCGCAGGAAACGCTCCTGCCGTATCCGATCTGGAGATTGCCTCGACGGGGGTATTCGCCCACTCCGGCATGCTGGAAGAACTGACGGCCTATGCAGAGAAAGACAAAGAGCAGCTGAAGCTGGATGATTTCATCCCTGGTCTGATGGGCAATGCTTACGTGGACGGCAAGCTGTACGGTCTGCCTTTTATGCGAAGTACTCCGATTATGTATAAAAATGTGACCATGCTTAAAAATGCTGGCCTTGATCCTGCCGGACCCAAGACATGGGAAGAGCTGGAGCAATATTCCCGTGTACTGAAGGATCAAGGCAAGGTTGGAATGACTGTACCGGTAGACATCTGGTATTACGAAGCATTGGTAGCTCAAAGCGGTGGCCAGATGCTGAGCGATGACGGCCAAAAGGCTGCTTTTAACGACGCAGCAGGTGTAGCTCCGGTGGAGCTCTGGAAGAAGCTCTCCAGCGAAGGGCTGATTAAAATGCCGGTAGGCGATGAAGCAGGAGCTACAGCGAACAAGGACTGGGCGAATCAAATATCCGCCTTCAAGTTCGGTTCGACTGCGGGCGTATCGGAAAGTCTGGAAATAGCCAAAGGCAACGGGTTTGAACTGCAAACCGCATTCATGCCTGCAAACAAGGATTATGGGGTTCCTACAGGCGGCTGTCAGCTCGTGATGACATCGAAGAGCACGGCCGAAGAGAAGGAAGCAGCTTGGGCATTTATCAAATGGATGACCTCCCAAGAAAATACGATTTACCAGCACAAACATGTCGGCTACCTACCAACGCGCACCTCAGCCGTTGAGAGTGAAGAGCTGCAGGAACATTTTAAGCAGTATCCGCAATATAAAGTTGCCGTGGATCAATTGGCATATGCAAGACCACGTCCAATGGAGAATGCTTATCCGGAGATTGCAAAAGTTCTGTCCGATGCGATACAAAAGGCAATCATTGATCCGAAGACCACTCCGCAGGATGCTCTGAATCAAGCGGCAGAGAAAGCGAACAAGCTTCTGGGCAAATAGAAAGGATACGAGATATGAAAAACAGCAGCTGGCTCGCAGAGATTAAAGTCATTATTTTCGACTTGGACGGGACGTTGTACCAGGACGATACGTTTATGGAGCGGTATTTCCGTTATTTGCTGGAAGGAACGGAGCATGAAGCAAATACGGAGTCAGAGGTGAAGACGGGGAACGCTATTTTAACTGGAGAACATCCCTTTGGCTTCGGTCATTTCTATCATTCCAGGGATCACATGATACTGAGTCGGTTAGAGGACGGCTCTTTTAAAGGCTATACCTGGGAAGGGGAAGCCACTCAATATCTGGGTAAGAAATCTGATTCCGTCCCCGCTGGGGATTTGGTCCATCTTGGTGACCCGTGGGGCATTGCAGCTGTGATCTCTCAGCGCTATAACCTGCCGGATGACAAGCTGAAGCATGCTTTCAACCGGGTACGCAGGGAGATGCTTCGTGCCCCGCATCAGTTTAGAGCTCACAGAGGATTGTTTCAAGCAATCGGTGAGCTGGATCTGAGCAAAAGAGTGCTAATGACGAATACGCACTTGGAATCGGGGATCGAATTTCTGAATCACATGCAGATTCATCATCTGTTTGAGGAAGTGCTTTGCGGGGCGGAGAAGCCGGCGGGGATGGAGAATTATCTGTCCTCCCTGCTGAAGGAAGGGTATGGTGCTCATGAAATTTTATCGATCGGAGACAATCCGTGGAATGATCTGTACCCAGTCAAGAGAATGGGCGGCCGGACCTGCTTCATATCCCCTTATGTGAGCCATGATAAGGAAACCTGGGATATACGGCTGACAACGCTCGATGAATTAGAGCAGCTCATTCGGGCAGTTCATGATAGCAAACTAAGGAGGAGAGCAACGGATGGCACAAATCCAACTGAAGCAGATCAGCAAGAAGTTTAAGGATGAAATGATCATTGAAAACTTGAATCTGGATATCAAGGACGGTTCGTTCACTGTTCTGGTCGGGCCATCGGGCTGCGGAAAGTCAACCACATTGCGTATGGTGGCTGGCCTTGAGTAGCAAACAAGCGGTGAAATCTGGATTGATGATCTATGCGTCAATGACACACCTCCTGGGTTGCGAGATGTTGCCATGGTTTTTCAAAATTATGCCCTATATCCTACCATGACAGTACGTGGAAATATTGAGTTTGGTCTTAAGAACAAACGAGTTTCAAGAAGTGAGCGTGAAAAGCTGGTAAAGGATATTTCGGAGATTGTTGGACTTGCTCCTTACCTGGATAAGAAGCCGCAGAGCCTCTCCGGAGGGCAGCCCCAGCGTGTAGCGCTCGCAAGAGCAATGGTCAAGAAACCGAAGGTGTTTATTCTCGATGAACCGTTATCCAATCTGGATGCCAAGCTGCGCAATCAGATGAGAACGGAGCTGATTCAGCTCCACAAAAGACTAGGCACCACCTTTATCTACGTTACACATGACCAGGTGGAAGCCATGTCGATGGGGGATGAAATCGTCGTGATGAACAAGGGGGTCATTCAGCAAGCAGATTCTCCCATGAGGCTATATCAGAATCCTCAGAATCTATTCACCGCCCAATTTATTGGCACTCCGGCTATGAATACGATAAAGCTTCAGGATTTGAAGGGGATGGATGTACGATCGGAAAGTCCCGTCGAATACATAGGTTTTCGCCCGGAGCAAGGACTCTTAAATCCTGACCATCAAGAAGAGGGTCTTGTTCTGCAAGGTGAGATTCTTATCCGCGAAAGCTTGGGAGCAGAGAATATTTATCAGATCCGGTCGAAGGCGGGCTTGTTTTTCGTCAAAACGTTCCTTAAGCCTCTGGAAGGAGCGAATCATGTGAAAGTAGTGGTTCCCTATGACCAGCTGTTCTATTTCGGTTCGGATGGAGACCGAGTGTATGATGTCGTCATTCCCGCCAGGGATTTGGCCGCTGGAGGCGTTCTGGTATGACCGTGTGGCATAAGCTTCGTCCTTACAGTATGGTTGCCCCAGCCATCATTATCTTTTCACTGTTTTTCATTTACCCGATATTCTACATGATTTATTTGAGTATGTTCGACTGGAACTTTGTCAGCCCCACGAAAGCATTCGTAGGCATTCAAAACTTTGTGGATCTTTTAACCGAGCCGGAATTTCGTCAGGTGCTTACGAATACGACCTTATATACCATTTTGACAGTCACGTTAACGACGGGATTATCCCTGCTGCTGGCGCTGTGGCTTAACAGAGGGAATTTCTTTTATGGAATCGTGCAGGGTGCGATATTTAGCCCGCATATTATTTCACTCGTATCCATATCGCTGCTGTGGAGCTGGCTGATGGACCCTGAATATGGCCTGCTGAACTGGGTTATCGGTCTATTCGGTTTCGGTAAGCTGCAGTGGCTGTCACACCCGAGTACATCGCTGATCTCGTTAGTTATGGTTGCCGTATGGAAAGGTCTCGGGTATAACACGCTGGTTTTTATTGCCGGTTTGCAGAGTATTCCGGCAGATATCTATGAGGCAGCTTCCCTCGACCGCTCCAGACCCTGGACAACGTTTACCAGGCTGATTATGCCCATGTTGTCGCCGACGATCTTTTTTCTTGTCATTATTAACATGATTGGATCCTTTCAGGTATTTGAAACGATCGCGATCATGACCCAAGGCGGTCCGGTGAATTCGACCAATACACTGGTGTATTACATTTATGAGTACGGCTTCCGGTTTTTCAAAATCGGGTATGCATCCGCAGCGGGTGTTATCCTGCTATGCATTGTCGGGATTCTGACTATGATCTATTTTAAACTGCTATCGAACCGGGTTCATTACCGTTAGAAAGAGGTGAGGCGAATTGAAAGCAGCAAACCGTGCAATGGAAGGGCACCCCATCGGATCTGCCGCAGGCAATCCTTTGATCGGGTTCAGATCCAAGCAAGCTTTTTTGCGAAAACTGATGACTTTTATACTAAGGCTGCTTAATTCTGCAGGGCTTTTGCTTCTGGTGTTAATTTTTGCGATGCCCTTTGTCTGGATGCTCTCTACATCGCTGAAGACGCTGCCGGAGACGATGATTTTTCCACCGGTATGGATCCCGCAGCATCCCGTATGGAGCAACTACATTGAAGCCTGGAATACGGGGCCGTTCCTGCATTATTTAACGAACAGCGTTATTATTTCCGTAAGTATACTGATCCTGCAGATGCTGACGATCATCCCGGCTTCATACGCGTTTGCAAGGTATAAGTTTATCGGATCAGGCTTTCTATTCGGCGTTGTCATGGTCACACTCATGATACCCAATCAGCTTATTTTCCTGCCTGTTTATTTGGAGCTTAGTGCCTTCAAGCTGCTGAATACACATTGGGGACTCATTTTGCCTTTTGCTTCGAGCGCTTTCGGGATCTTTCTGCTGAGGCAGGCGTTCCGGCAGATTTCGGATGAACTGCTCGAAGCGGCTAGACTGGATCAGGCGGCAGAGTGGAAAATCATTGTCCGGATCATGGTTCCTATGGTGAAGCCCGTACTCGTTACTTTCGCATTATTCAGTTTTATTGCGCATTGGAATGATTACTTCTGGCCGCTTGTCATGACTACCAATGAAGCTGCAAGGACATTGCCTATCGGTATCGCCAAGATACGCGAGGTGGAGGGCGTGGGAACCTGGAATATTTTAATGGCGGGTAATCTTATCCTTGTGACACCGATTCTGGTCGCGTTTTTCCTGTCGCAGCGCCATATTATCAAGGCTTTTGTGTACAACGGGGTGAAGTGAAATGAGTGTTTGTAAATAGCGTTTTCAGAAAAAACACATGACGCATCTGACATATGAGCGTATAATTTTCTCCATGTCTATGATCGTTACAGGGAGTGAAGTCAGATGCGTCAGCAAAATAAAACTATATTTCTTCTTGTGTTTCTTATTTTGGTATGGGGAATTAACTGGCCCTTGTCCAAGTTCGCGTTACAATATACACCACCCGTGCTATTTGCCGGACTTCGCGCCTTAATCGGCGGGTTACTGCTTGTAATCGTAGCTCTTCCGAGATATAAAAAGCTGCAGTTCCGCCGGAACTGGCCGGTATATCTCTTGTCTGCATTGCTTAGCATCGTGCTGTACTATGGCGTTCAAACCATCGGTCTGCAATATACGCCAGCCGGGTTATTCTCGGCCATCGTCTTTATGCAGCCGGTGCTGCTGGGGCTCTTTTCCTGGTTGTGGCTGGGGGAGAGCATGACAAGGCAGAAAATGCTTGGTCTGGTGATTGGTTTTGTGGGGGTGGCTACGATGAGTGCAGGCGGACTTACCGGCAATATATCCCCGGTCGGCATTGTTCTAGCGATCATTACCGCTGTTACATGGGCACTCGGAACCGTCTATGTTAAGAAGATTGGGCATCAAGTAGATTCGCTTTGGCTCACCGCGATGCAAATTACAATTGGCGGCATTATCCTGCTGGCTGTGGGTACAGGGATGGAAGATTGGTCAGCCATTGTCTGGAATACTTCTTTTATTGCGGACACGGTGTTTATCGCTATATTCGTCATCGCACTCGGCTGGTTCGTTTATTTCAAACTGATCCACGAGGGAGAAGCGAGCAAGGTGGGATCCTATACGTTTCTGATTCCACTGGTCTCCATTTTTACAAGTGTGTTGTTCCTGAATGAACAAGTATCGCTGAACCTGCTGATTGGACTCCTGTTGATTCTCGCCAGCATTCTTCTCGTGAATGTACGTTTCGGGGGAGTGAAGGATACGGAGGCTGTCTAAACAGTAAGCCTGCTTCCCAATGAAGACACATAGAATAATAACAATTTTCCAAAGGCAATTCTCTTTTCTAAGGAGGGTTGTTTTTTTGTTTAGACAACACTTGTTTGCCAAGACTAATATACAATGTGAGCTTCGTTTTGGGTTTTGAGCTATTGTGATCTCAAACGCAGCTCGAAAGGTTTCTCATCGATTTTTCATATTTTTCTTATATAATGGGACCGTAGTACTGCTGCAAAGGAGAATTATGATGAAACGGATATTAATTATAGAAGATGAAAAGAGTCTGGTCCGCTTTATTCAATTAGAGCTGGAACATGAACATTTTTATGTAAGAGGAGCTTATGACGGTAATAGCGGGCTGCAGCTGGCCTTGTCTGAAGATTGGGATTTAATATTACTGGATATTATGCTTCCTGGGTTGAATGGAGTTGAGGTATGCCGCAGAATTCGTACCATGAAGAGAACACCGGTGATCATGCTCACGGCGAGAGACCGGCTGGAGGATCGGGTATCAGGTCTGGACAGTGGGGCGGATGATTATATAGCTAAACCCTTCGATATCGAGGAACTTCTGGCCCGTATGCGCGCACTGTTCCGCCGGATCGAAATGGCGGACCGTCAAAGCCATTCGATACTAACGTTCCGGGAGGTTACGATCGATATGGATGCAAGAATAGTGACACGCAGTGGTATACCCGTTGAGCTTACCAAACGTGAGTTTGATCTTCTGGCAGTATTCATCAAGCATCCGAACCTGGTGCAGACCAGAGATATGCTGCTGGATCTGGTTTGGGGTTATGACTCAACCGTGGAGACCAATGTGGTTGATGTTTATGTGAGATATTTGAGAAATAAGCTTGATGCGCCGGGAGAAGAGAGCATTATCCAGACGGTACGCGGCATGGGATATGTGATGCGATGATGAACAGAATCATTAGAATGCTGAAGAGACTGCCTGTGATTTGGAAGCTGATGATAGGAGCGGCGCTTCTTATTTTTCTGGTGTTTGCAACGTATAATTTTGCTCAGTATCTGGTGCTGAAGCATTGGATGATGAAACAGGAACAGGATGCCGTTCATACCATGATGTCTCAGGTCCAGGAATATGTACAGGATAAAACGGACTCCGCGGAATCCTTTCAGCTGCCTGAAACGAAATCCTATATGCGAAATATGCTGGGAAAGAATCAGATGATACGCATTGTAGACCTAAACGGTACGGAGCTGTTGTCAGTCACTAACCACTTTAAGCCCGAATGGATCAAACCGGAGCAAGTGATAGAGAAGCAGCTGCAGACTGTACGGCATGAAGAAGATCATATTCTGGTATACCGAAGTCCATTCAGCACGGCGTCTGAACATGGCACACTAGAAATTGCGAGTAATTTGGAGACCTTTGACCATTTCAACACTACGTTATTGTGGGTCATGGTTATTGGAGGGGTTCTGGCAGTATGTGTAAGCGTGATTAGCGGCTGGGCTATTGCCAAGCAGTTTTTACGTCCGGTCAAGGCACTTGCAGGAACGATTCAAAATGTAAAAGAAAATGGACTACAGGAACGCGTCGTCAATATCGAAAACGGTGATGAGTTCTCCGAGCTTGCCCGTTTGTTTAATGAGCTGATGGACCAGCTGGAAATGTCGTTCCGGCAGCAAAAGCAATTCGTGGATGATGCCTCACATGAACTTCGCACCCCGCTTACGATCCTGGAAGGCCATTTGAATTTATTGAACCGCTGGGGAAAAGAAGATCCTGTCGTGCTTGATGAATCGCTTACTGCTTCCTTGCATGAAGTCCGCCGTTTAAAAAGCCTTGTGCAGGAGCTGCTAACACTGACAAGAACCGAAACCCAATCATTACCGGATCATCTGGATTATATTCAGATCGAGCCGTTTCTGGTTCAATCCGTAAAGCGGATGGAGACCCTTCACCCCGAATTTAATTTTGTCATGACATTGAGCCAGCGGGTCTTTATGGTGAAAATAAATCCGCTGCATTTGGAGCAAATCATGCTCATTTTGATTGAAAATGCCGTCAAATATTCAGGCAATGACAAACATGTACACATCGACTCCCGCATGAATAACGGCAAGATGACCATATCGGTTCAGGATCATGGAATCGGCATTCCATCGGAAGAGCTCCAGTATGTATTTGACCGTTTCTATCGGGTTGATAAAGCCCGCAACCGGGAAATCGGGGGAACAGGATTGGGTTTGTCGATCGCCAGAAACCTGGTGCAGCATTATCAGGGCGAGATCAACATGACCAGTATAGAGGATGAAGGTACTCGGGTGACGTTGACGTTTCCGGCCATAGTAAAAGACTAAGTTGAAAAAACTCAAAGAAATTCTCATTATTTTTTCATTTTTCTGCTGTAAGGTGAGAACAGCCGGTTTCAGAGGCAGATGAGAACCTACAGAAGGAGAATGAGGATGAGTATCGGTCAGATAGACTATCAGTTGTTTCATGCAATCAATGAATGGGGAAAATCGGTTTCTTTTTTAAATCCGGTCATGCAATTTTTAGCCAAAGATGCATTTTACCTGTTTTTCATTGGATTATTGGTTTATTGGTTTATAAGAAATGAGAAAAACCGCAGAATGGTAGGGGAATCTGTTATAGCAGCATGCGCTGGACTCGCAATCAGCTGGATTATTGGGCATCTTTTTTACCGGGATCGTCCTTTCGTGACGCATACAGTTCTGCAGCTGATTGACCACGCGGCTAATGCGTCCTTTCCGAGTGACCACGCGCTGGGTGCCTTTGTTATAGCAGCGGCCATTGGCATGTACCGCAAGAAGGACGGCATCGTCTGGTTGATATTGGCGGCTCTTATCGCGTTCTCTAGAGTGTGGACGGGCGTGCATTATCCAACGGATGTTCTAGGCGGAGCGCTGATTGGCATTCTGGTAGCCTCAGGCGTACATCTCGTGATGAAACATAATGGATTTGTTTCCCGCTCATTAAATGCTTGTATCGTGTTTTATGAAAAATATGAAACGAAAATCTGGCCGCGGCATACGAACAAGGACCAACAAACGACTGCACATGGGAAGTGATGGTATGTTTCGAAAACTACCGCTGGTATTATTGTTGCTTCTTTTACTTTGTTCTTGTACAAGCCTGCAGGGTGAGAGATCAAAGGATGAACAAAACCCAAGACAGAGCGAGCAGCCTTCGAAAGGTTCTTCACAGCGAGAGACTATAGCATCCAAGTCCGACAGCCAATCTGTTCAAGTGAAGAAACAGGGGGCAGCTTCTCCGGATCATGTGGTCATTGTAGTGGAAGAGAACCATTCCGAGCAAAAAATTATCGGTAATCCTACCGCTCCATATATAAACGGATTGGTCAATCAAGGCGCATATTTCACGCAGTCGTACGCCACGGATCATCCAAGCCAGCCTAACTACCTTGTACTCTTTTCAGGTTCGAACCAGGGAATACGCAGCGACTCATGCGGTCATATATTGAAGACGCCCAATTTGGCGAGCGAGCTGATTAAAGCCAAATATACATTTGGCGGATTTTCAGAGGATTTGCCTTCCACCGGTTCAACCGTTTGTACTCATAAACAGTATGGAAGAAAGCACAGTCCTTGGGTGAACTTTACCAATGTTCCAACATCGGCCAATATGACAATGGCAAGCTTTCCATCGGATTACAACAAGCTTCCGACAGTTTCGTTTGTGATTCCTAATCTGGATCATGATATGCACGACGGCACGATCAAAGCTGCTGATGACTGGTTAAAAAAGAATCTTGCTCCTTATCTGGAATGGGCTAAAACGCATAACAGCCTGTTTATCCTCACTTGGGATGAAGATGATTATGGGAGTAAAAATCATATTCCAACGATAATGGTGGGAGAACATGTTCGCCAAGCAAGTCTCAACCAAAAGATTACGCATTTAAATGTGCTCCGCATGCTGGAAGAATTATACCATTTGCCGTATCTCGGCAATAGTTCTACGGCAGAACCCATCGCGAACCTTTGGGAATAATAACGCTATCGAAGGGAGATGAGCCGGATGAATGAACAGCTTCAAGATATGGATGTGTTTCTGCGTACGATGCATATACTGGAAAACCGGATCAACGAGTTGATCCGAAGCTCAGACCTTTCCGAACAGCAGAAGCAATTTATTCTGAACCACATTTTGGTGATCCCCGGCAAAGATTTACCCCTTGAATGGGAGCAGAAATAAGAAGCAGAGAAGACCAGGGATGCTGAGCATCCCTGGTCTTTTTTAAATCATGATCATTAATGCAATAACTTGCCGTAATCCTTGATTCTTACGTTGACACGGACTGAAATGTCGGCATCAGAATAGACTCGCCTCCAGTCCATTTTATGCCATACGTCTGCCATTGATGATCAGGCTAGTCTTTTGTTCCTTGAGAATGTTGGCTACCGGATCGATACCTTCATCGTAATAATCTCTTGAAATGGTATATAAATTCGTTTCGACAACCTCGCCGGATTTAGTCTCAGTGCGTATAAGCGTGTCAATATTCACCGGCTGTGGGACCTTGTGGGTAATCATTGCGTTGCAGCAGGTTTTGCGGGTCAGCTTCAGCGACGATGACATGCCGCAGCTGACCATTCACAACAAGATTTGTTCGGCCTCTTCCTCAGATGCACTGGAGAAAGGACGTACAATTTCCTGTGTTAACTCGTCGATGCCCGTAAGATAGGTGAGGTAGACAATATTCATCTTGCATTCCGGATAGGTGCGCTGCACCAAATCCATGCAATCCTTAAATTCTTGCAGAGTATGATCTAATGAAGGCCCTTTTTTTTCTTCTTCTGGCTTAACCGTCGTTTTCTCTTCTTCGTGACCTTGCGTGAACATAAATTCTTTTATGTTTTGAATGAATCCCATGATCAACACCTCGAGGATATTCTTCCCAGAGCATAACTGGATATGCATCTTTTGGAATAGAGGCGTGTTTCTATATTGAAATTGAAAGGAACGCATGTTCCTGTTATAATTCAGATACAAGCGACATCATATCAATCGGAAACAGCAAGTAATCTTATTTTTATAGGAGATGAGTGGACCATGAATAACACTGCATTGCTGGTTATAGACGTACAGGAGGGCATGTTTCCGGAAGCAGATCCGGTATATCAAGGTGAGCTTCTTTTAGAGAAGATCCAATCTTTAATAGATCAAGCTCGAGCCTGCAATGTCCCGGTGCTGTATGTTCAGCACAATGAAGGGCCTGGGGAGCAACTGGAATCGGGTACGGCTGCTTGGGAGATTCATCCTGCGATAGCACCGGAAAGCGGTGAGACCATTATTCAGAAGTACAAGCCGGATTCTTTTCATGAAACGGATTTGCAGGAAGTATTGGGGCAAAGAGGGATCAAGAGCCTTATCATCGCAGGCATTCAAACGGATATGTGTGTAGAAGCCACCACAAAGCGCGCCAGCGAGTTAGGGTATGAAGTAACCGTTGTCCAGGATGCTCATAGCACTTGGAGCCAGGGTGGATTAAGCGCTGAGGACATCATTGGTCAATATAATGAACATTTCCAGTCATACGCCAGACTAGCGGCGGCATCTGATATTATATTCCGCCCAGTGTTGAATGATTAAGACACGAACAATTTACATACTCACTGATAACCCAAAATGATATACAATGGAAAACTTATTGAGGGGAGTGATTCCATGTCATTCAGGCCTGCAAGCGATGAGTATAATACTTATTTTGAAAGATATATCAGCTTGGTTCCAGAGGGAGACATCGCGGATATTTTGGATCAATCCCTTCATTGTACAAGCGAACTCTTTTCAAAGATAACGGATGAACAGGGGGATTTCCGCTATGCACCTGGGAAATGGAGCCTTAAGGAAGTATTGGGTCATATTTCGGACAATGAACGGATTATGAGCTACCGTCTGCTTCGGATTGCCAGAGGTGACCAAACTCCATTGTCCGGTTATGATCAGGATGATCTGATGAATGGAGCGGCATTTGATGCTTGTCGTCTTTCGGATCTGCTGGAGGAGTACAAGCTTGTTCGCCGATCGACACTTGCCTTGCTTCGGGGACTGCCTAAAGAAGCTTGGTCAAGAATGTGTATTGTTGACGGACATGAGTCTTCCGCAAGAGCTTGGGCATATATCATAGCTGGACATGAGCTTCATCATTTGAAAGTGATTCGGGATAAATATCAGGTTTAACTCAGATTTGCCAAATAAAGGCCTGAGTGGGAATGATAGATCAGAAAAACGGGATGCTCTTTTCGAGTGAATCCCGTTTTTATTTACGAGAAAATCGATGCGTCTGAATAACACAATCTTGCTTTCCTATTCCCAAAACCCTTCTTCCAAGCGGAAATAAGGGTATACTGTCCATGAAGAGGTGATCAGAAATGAAGGAGACATATGGGGCTGAACATTTGACAGATGAGAAGTGGCAGGCGATTGCAGAAAATGATGAATCTTATGATTTCAAATTTTTTTATGCAGTCAAATCTACCGGGATATTTTGCAGACCATCCTGCAAATCTAAATTGCCAAATCGCGGGAATGTACGAATATTTCAAAACGCAGAGCAGGCGATAAGAGAGGAATTCCGACCGTGTAAACGTTGCAGACCAACGGGCGAACGGCTGCCGGATAGAGAGTGGGTTGCGGTCATGACGGAATATATGGATAAAAACTTCGCTGAAGCACTAACACTTGAAGTTCTGGCTGATGTCTGTCACGGCAGTCCATATCATTTACACAGAACCTTCAAAAAGATCATGAGCATGACACCGACTGAATATTTACAGAACATTCGGATCGGTAAGGCCCAAGCGTATTTGTTGACTTCCAGCCTGTCTGTTGCAGAGATTGCCACGAGAGTTGGTTTTCCTCATACATCTTACTTTATCGCGCTATTCAAGAAGAAAACCGGCCTTACGCCAGCAGATTACAGGAAGCAAGAAATTTGAGGAACAAAATTTTGAGTTTTTGGAGGTGTTATGGATGAAAACCAATCAAAGCCGCACGATATATTGGTCACTGCTTGAATATGCTGACTGGAGTATGTATATTGCTGCTTCAGCAGAAGGCCTTTGTTACGTTGGTTCGGCAAATAAACCTTATGAGGAAATGTCAGAGTGGATCCGAAAGCACCATCAGTCAAGTGTCCTTGAACGTAATGACGCCATCATGGAACCATATGCCGATGAGCTGACCGCGTATATGGAAGGAGGACTTGTTCGTTTTACGATTCCATTCGACTTGGTAGGCACTCCGTTCCAGCGATCCGTATGGGATGCGCTATGTTTGATTCCATATGGTGAAACACGCTCATATTCAGAGATAGCCAATCATATTGGAAAACCGGCTTCTGTTCGAGCAGTTGGTACTGCGATCGGCGCGAATCCGGTATTGATATCGGTCCCATGTCACCGGGTCATCGGAAAAAATGGGGCACTCACCGGGTACAGAGGCGGTATGGAGATGAAGACACGACTCCTCGCATTGGAAAAAGAAGCAGCAGGTACCCATGAGGTTATCCAGCATGGATAAAGGATTATCTGAACGGATGGCTGCGCTGGATTGGACGCTGCTTCAGCGAAATTTGGATGAACAGGGATTCGCTACCTTCCCAGCCATATTGGATCCGGAACAGTGTTCCGAAATCATGGCCTCGTATGGGGAAGAGTCGTTGTACCGAAAGACCATAGATATGAAGAGATACCGATTCGGTGCCGGAGAATACAAATATTTTCAGTCACCGCTACCTTCTATTCTTCAGCAGCTCCGTGAAGGTTTCTATCCCGAGCTGGCGTTAACAGCTAACCGCTGGCTCAGACAGCTTGGCAAGGAAAGCCGTTATCCTGTCTCTCTACAAGAATTTCTAAAGGAATGTCATGAAGCGGGACAAGAGCGTTCAACACCATTGATTCTTAAATACGAAGCCGGAGGGTATAACTGTCTCCATCAGGATTTATATGGCGAAGTTTTCTTCCCCTTTCAGGTATTACTGACCTTAAACCAAGAGGAGGAAGATTATAAAGGCGGAGAATTTTTGCTTGTGGAACAGCGACCAAGAGCGCAAAGCAGAGGACATGTGATCCGGCTTGAGCGCGGTGCAGGTGTCATTTTCCCTACCCAGTTTCGTCCGGTACAGGGAACCAGAGGATATTACCGGGCAACACTACGTCATGGGGTGGGCACGGTTACCGCAGGCAAGAGGTACAGTTTGGGAATCATTTTTCATGATGCTACCTAAGCGTCATCCTGTTTTCAACGTAAGGAGGTTCTATGGTATACACGCTTGAATACAAAACCCCCAAATCCTTGCTGAATAAAGGCACAGGTTTCCTGTCCGGTTACAGTCATTCCTTGAATCCATATACAGGCTGCTCGTTTGGCTGCTCTTATTGTTATGTACGGCAGATGCCTGTTTCTGTTTTTCGTCAGCAGCCTTGGGGGACGTGGGTGGATGTCAAACAGAATGCTGCTGATGTGTTTCTTAAAGAGCTCTATCGGGCTAAGAGCAAAGGACCGGTTACGATCTTCATGTCTTCTAGTACAGATCCATATCAGCCAGCGGAGGCAAAGGAAGGTATTACCCGTTCCTTGCTCGAAGTCATGACAAGCAATCCTCCTGATTTTTTGTTGGTACAAACGAGAAGTCCACTCGTCAAACGTGACATAGACTTGCTCCTTCAGTTGGGTGACCGGGTGCGGGTCAGTATGACGGTGGAAACGGATCTCGAAGATATCCGCAAACATTTTACGCCGGGCACGCCTTCCATAGAAGCCAGGCTTAGAACGCTAAAGCTCTTGAGGGAGGCTGGCGTTCCTGTACAAGCGACCATCGCGCCTGTACTCCCAAGCAGTGAGGCATTTCCGGCCAAGCTGCTTCCAATCGTTGACCGTGTTTGCATTGATGATTATTTCATGGGTGATGGAAGTGGGGGGAAACGGACGCGAAGCTTGGGAATTATGTCGAAGTATCAAGCACTCGGTTTAGAGGAGTGGTATCACCCACAGGCCTATCGAAGGGTCTATGAGCGGATGGTACAGGTTTTTCCGGTTGAGAAGGTTTGGATCAGTCAAAAGGGTTTTGAACCTTGATCACCAACCCTTACCTGATGTATGGAAAGAGGGCTTCGATATGACAACTGAGACTTCCTATTTTAAATATGGCGAAGCGGAATTGGATTTCCTGAAACAAGCAGATGCAGTGCTTGGCGCTGCCATAACTCGAATGGGGAAGGTTGAACGGACCATCATGCCGGATCTGTTCACTGCATTAATCTATGCGGTTGTCGGACAGCTCATATCTGTGAAGTCCGCGCAGTCGGCTTGGAACAGGATGCATGAGCTTCTCGATGGGATAACACCGCATGCGATATCAGTCTCTAGTCCGGAAAGACTTCAAACTTGTGGACTTACGATGAAAAAGGCTATATGCATTCATCAAATTGCTTGTCGCATCGTAAATCATGAGGTGGATTTGGATAGATTGGCCCATTTGACTGATGAAGAGGTTATCTCTGAATTGACAGCATTTGAAGGAATTGGCCGATGGACAGCTGAAATGCTGCTGATTCATGCACTGGAGCGGCCGGATATCGTTAGTTGGGGTGATATTGCGATCCGGAGGGGGATGATGAAGCTGTATGGTCTTAGTACGATTAATAAACAGCAATTTGACCAGTACCGTCTTCGTTATAAGCCTCATGGATCAGTCGCGTCTTTTTATATATGGAAGATTTCTTATGAGTAAACTTGTGTTTTCAAGATTGTGAACAGGTTAGGAGCATACAAGTGGAATTAACCGTACGAGAGAAATTATTCGAACTAGCAGATTCTGAATATCAAAAGTTTTCGGCCGCACTGATTCCGAATATTTCGAATGTACTCGGTGTCAGGCTGCCAGTACTGCGAAAGCTCGCCAAGCAAATGGCAAAAGAAGACTGGCGTACCTATCTGAAGGAAGTGGATGGCGAATATTTTGAAGAGATCATGCTTCAGGGCATGTTAATTGAATATGCGAAAATTGATGTGGAAGAAAAGCTGCAACACACGGCCTCGTTTGTTCCGAAAATCGATAATTGGTCGGTATGCGATAGCTTTTGTACGGGTCTTAAATTCACGAAAACCAATCAGGAGACCGTCTGGAATTTTCTTCAGCCCTACTTGAAGTCAGAGATGGAGTACGAAATTCGGTTCGGCATTGTGATGCTTCTGAATTATTTTATTGATGAGATCTACATCGATCGGGTGCTGCAAATGTTGGATTCGATACGTCATGAAGGATATTATGTCAAAATGGCTGTGGCCTGGGCATTGTCCATATGTTATGTGAAGCTGCCGACGCCAACGATGGCGTACTTACATAGCTGTTCCATTGAACATTTCACATTTAACAAGTCACTGCAAAAAATCACAGAGTCTCTCCGGGTCGATCCGGAGACCAAAAAGCTGATTCGGAGCATGAAGCGAAAGTAGGATACCGATTTCCTGACTGTAGCCTATATACGATGTATCAATTTTATATGGGTTATGACTATGCAACCTTTTTTATAACAGGCCCGTCAGAAAAATATATGAAAAATCATCCAACTGGAGGCGGGTTCATGAAAAAGAGAGCAGGAATTGCAGTATTTGGCGCACTGTTGACAATGACGCTGCTGCAGCCGCAGCACATATTTGCAGCTGATACATTCAAGGATATGGATCAAACAAATTATAAGGTGCAGATTGAAGCTCTGAAGGAAAAGGGATTTTTGCATGGAGTGAGCGATCAGGAATTCAAGCCTCAGGCGGAGCTGACAAATGCACAGGGGATCAAGCTCATTGTGGATTCCATGCAACTCAGCCTCGCGAGTATAGATTTTAACAAAGCTCCCGAAGCAGAAGGTCTTTTCAGCAAGATCAGCAACGATTCATGGTATGCCCAGGCATTTATCAACGGGCATTATAACGGACTGGATATCCCGGCTGATATTGATCCGCAGCAGCCGATGACCAAGGAGCAATTTACGCATTATTTGGTTCAGGCTATCGAAAAAACAGGTGAATATCCGCTGATTAAAATATTCATACAAATCCATGATGAGCAGGATATCACGCCACCGTACCAAGGTACCATTCAACGATCCCTGATTTACAAACTTACGACTTTGGATGATCAGCAGAATTTTAACCCTAAACAGGTAATGAAAAGGGATCAAGCAGCAGGAATGGGATTTGAAGCTGTTAAATTTGTTGAAAATCACCAGGATCCGGATGTTAAAACATTAAATAATTAAGAATAAATATCTATGATCAATTAAATGAAGAAATGGCGTCGCAGGAGATTGTTTCTGTAACGTCATTTTTTTATTTTGTTTATATGTGAAATCTCAATAAATAACTCATATTCACACCAGAAAGCAATGAAGTAAAACTTAGCTTGACGAAGTTCATCCTCTGAAAAGATTGTAAAAACGGGAGAATATTAAAAATTTTAAAGGTCATTTCGTAATTTTTTAATATGATCATAACAATCTTACATTTCTTTCAGGGGGAAAAGCTTCTATGATCAGATATGACAACGCTTACAAGGCGGAATTTATATTAGGGAGCGATTCGATGGTATGAAGGGTATGTTCAATGAACTGAGCAGGAACAAATGGTATTATCTCATGGCGCTGCCAGGACTGTTATATTTTCTCGTATTCTGTTATTTGCCGCTGCCGGGTATTCTGATCGCATTTAAAGACTACAACTTCAAAGACGGTATATTCGGGAGCAGATGGGTGGGACTGCAAAACTTCGCATTTTATTTTCAAGGCGATTACGCGTGGCGGACGACATTCAACACATTATTTATTAATGCGAACTATATTATTTTCGGTACGATCATAGCCGTCGCCTTCGCTATTTTATTGAATGAGATCAGGAAAAGCTTCTTTCGCCGGATGTACCAAAGCCTCATGTTTTTACCCTATTTTTTTTCGGCGATTGTTGTCGGAAACTTTGTCTACTTAATGTTCAGCTCCAAATTCGGCTTGTTTAATCAGCTGCGGAGTCTTATCGACCAGGCGCCGATAGACTGGTATTCCGCCCCCGGTTACTGGGTGAGCATTCTTGTAGGTGTTTACATATGGAAGAATACAGGCTACGCTGTCATTCTTTATTTGGCCACGATTATCGGCATTGACAACGAATTATACGAGGCGGCGGCACTTGACGGTGCAAACCGCTGGCAAAATATCCGCTATATCACACTACCGCTGCTTGTACCAACCATCACGATTGTGACGCTGCTGGCCGTCGGTAAAATTTTCTACGGGGATTTTCAGACGATCTATTCGATTGTAGGAGATAACGGCTTATTGTATGAAACGACCGATGTTATTGACACTTATGTATTCCGTGCGGTCAAAAATGTCGGGGACATCAGCATGCCGGCAGCTGTTGGCCTATACCAATCGGTATGTGGATTCCTCTTCGTGCTCGGATGTAATTGGGCGGTCAAAAAAATCAACAACGATAATGCGTTGTTCTAACGGAGGTAAGACCGTATGAGCATAAGAAAGCCCCGATACTCCATTTCACAAGCGATATTACATGCCGTTGCGATCGCCTTTTGTGCCTTTACGACCATTCCGTTTGTTCTCACCATTATGGTGTCCATATCCGGAGAATCCTCGGTGATCAAAAATGGATATTCGATTTTTCCCGAAAACTTCTCCCTAAATGCTTATCGCCTTATTTTCTCCGGTGATGAGATATGGAAGGGATATATGGTCTCCATTACCGTTACAGCAATCGGAACGGGACTTGGCCTGCTATTAAGCGCCATGCTGGCGAATACGATGGCCCGGCAGAAGGTTAAATACCGAAACGGCATTGCCTTATTCATTTTCATTACGATGATTTTTAGCGCGGGGCTTGTCCCCTGGTATATATTTGTCACCAAATATTTGCATCTAAAAGACACACTTGCTGCATTAATACTTCCGATGCTCATCAATCCGTTTCATGTGTTTCTCATTCGGAATTATTTCAAATCATTGCCGCAAGCTTTAATAGAATCAGCCGAGATGGAGGGAGCCGGACCGTTCTACGTCTTTATGAAAATAATGCTTCCGCTCTCTACGCCTATTATAGCAACGGTGGCTTTGTTCTACTCTCTGGCGTATTGGAATGACTGGGGATTGGCATTATGGCTTATTGATAACAGGGAGCTATACCCTCTTCAATTCATTCTGTTCAAAATCCAGTCCATGATCAATTACATGAGTACACAAGGAAATCTGGTTTCCGGCAATCAGGCTCTGCCGACGGAGACAGCGCAGATGGCTATGGTGCTTGTCACCATCGGTCCAATTATTCTGGTTTACCCTTTTATTCAACGATATTTCGTGAAGGGAATCATGATCGGAGCGGTAAAAGGATAGGTTGCGCACGTCAAGTGACGGTTCAACATAGTAAGCAATTAAAACTAGGGAGGTTCAAATCGGTGACAAGAAAGAAAGTATTGGCATCCATCCTAATCATGTTTGTTATGCTGAGTGGCATGCTCACGGCCTGTTCGGGTTCGGGCGGCACAACACCGGCAAAAGAAGAAAGCTCAGGGGAAAAAACAAATGTACCGGATTCAGGTAGTCCGGCAGAAGCAAAGGTTAGCGGAACCGTCAAAATCGTGCTTCCAGGGGATGCTCCGAAAGATCTGGCGAACGTCCAGAAAGCGATCGAAGACAAGATGAAGGCAGATGGTTTGGCTTTAAAGCTTGAATTCACGTATTTTCCATGGGATCAGTATACCAACAAGCTCAATCTGATCGCAGCCTCTGGAGAGAATTATGATCTGGCTTGGACACATGTCAGCTGGCTCTCGCAAATCGTCTCGAAGCATGTCGTTTCGCCACTTGACGAATGGCTTGACAAGAATGGCAAGGAACTGAAGGATAGTATTCCTTCCGCGAATTGGTCGAGCGCTTCCATTGATAACAAAATCTATGGCATTCCGACGCTCGTTCCTACTGCGGAGAATAACAATTTCTTCGCTATTCGTGGGGATTTGCGGAAAAAGTATAATCTTCCTGAGATCCAGACGCTATCGGATTTCGAAAAATACTTGGACACGATTAAGAAAAACGAACCCGGTATGATGCCGATCGCAAATGATGGCAGCCGGGGACTATTGAGAGAATTCGGAAACGTCTACCTTCCTGTAGGTGACGTGGGTGCCGGGCCGGGGTATGTGGATCCGACTGATCCAGAGCTGAAGGTCCAAAATTTCTACGATTCCGAAATCTTCAAGAACATCGTCAATACGAAGAGGAAATGGTATCAGAATGGCTGGATGCCGAAGGATGCCCAGGAAATCAAAGATCCTGAATCTGCTTTAAACAACGGCAAACTCAGTGCAATATGGTCCAATGTGTTAAAGACGACGGAACGGATCGACGCTTTTAAGAAAACGCTTCCTCAAAGTGAGCTTGAGGATGTATTCCTGAATCCCGACAAGCCGAAATACGTATTTGATGCCGCGTCGAACCTGCTGTCCATCTTCTCGACAAGCAAAAATCCGGAAGGTGCAATTGCTTTTGTCAACTGGTTCCGCAGCAATCAAGACAATTATGATCTCTTCTCCTATGGAGTCAAAGACGTCAATTATAAGATGGATGGTAATGCCATTTCGGTTGAGGGTATCAATGAAAAGCAATCGTACAACCAGGTTTATTGGGCTTGGGACGATATTCGAATGAAGCATTTCAGCAAGGATGTCAGTCCAGAGCTTGTCCAAAAGCTGCAACAGTGGGATGAAAGTGCTGTCGAAGCGCCGACGCTAGGGTTCCGATTCAATGCTGACCCCGTAAAAGCTGAAATGGCTCAAATTAATGCAGTTGAAAAAGAGTATGTGGATGCAGCATATGCCGGATTTTCCGACTATGATCAGTTTTTCCCAAAATTCCAAAGTAAACTGAAGTCAGCGGGAATCGAAAAGGTCATCGTGGAGATGCAGCGGCAACTAGATGAATTTACGGCCGCCAAAAAGTAAATTGAAGAGGAGATAAACGAAGTAAAGTACAAAATTGAGACATTAGGGAGGGATATTAAGTATGGGCAAGGTCAAAACATTCCTTATTACCGTATTGTGTACGGTTATTATGTTCGGACAGTTTGCTTACACACCGTTGACGGCCCAAACGGTTTTTGCCGACAATGTGGTCCAATTGGAAGGAGAGGCTCTGCCTTCGGAGGGACAACCAGAACCGGAGATGCCGCCTGAAACGGAAGAATCGCCTGCCGCGAATATGCCCACGGAAGAAACGACAACGCCAAAGCCGGAGACAAGCCCGGGAAATGATGAGTCAACTAGTGAAGAAGAAGCAGATCTCACAGCAACGTCGAATTTGGCGCTTAACAAGCCGGTAACGGCCAGTAGCTCACTTTCGCAGCATCCAGCAGCCAATTTGACAGACGGTCAGTTGGATCGGATGTGGTCGACAAGCGATACCGGTTGGCAGAGCAGCCCCCTTGCTGACGAGTGGGCCGTAGTTGATCTTGGTACCGTCCAGGAAATTAAGCGATGGACGGTTTACCATGGCGCATCAGGGACGTGGGCAACGAAAGATTTCCAATTGGAATACAGCACTGGTGACAAGGATGGTCCGTGGCAAACGGCGGATTCGGTTGTAAGCAACATGGATGCCGTTACCGAACGAATTTTAACGGATGCTGTTCAGGCCAGATATGTTCGTCTTCATGTCACGAAGAAGACGGCCGAAGGGGTAGATTGGCCAGCTGTACGGATTAGCGAACTCGAGTTGTTCTCACAAGCGGCGGTGGTTCCCGTATTGACTGCCGTACCGGGCTCTGGGACCGTGCTAGCAGGCACGAAAGTGACCTTAAGCAGTTCACCCGGCACGTCTGTGATCTATTACACGACAGATGATACGGATCCTGTGACTTCTGAGAGCAGGCATAAGTATTCCGGCCCGATTACCGTCGAATCCGACATGTTCATCAAGGCAGTAGCAATCGATGAACGCGAAGGGGGCATGAGTGAGGTCGAGAATTTCGTTTACCGGATACCCCAGGAGAATTTTTCACAATATCCGAACCTTGCACTTAAAGCTACAGCAACTATGTCTTCACCCGCGGGTTGGGGCAATGTTGCCGGCCGCGCCATCGACGGCATTAAGGGGACATATGCCCAGCCGGAGCAAAATGTACTGTGGGATTTAAACATCGATCTGGGCAGCAGCCAACCTGTCAACTACGCCGTTCTTCGAAAAAATCCGGATCACGTCAATTATGTAACTCGGTTTACCATCGACGTTTCGGATGATGCCGAGCATTGGACGACGGTTGCCGAGGAGACAGGGAATGACGACCTGAAGGATCAGGTGTACGGCTTCACACCAGTCAAAGCTCGGTACGTGAGACTTCATCAGCTGGAGAAGGTCGGTATTGCTGCGGCGATCTGGGAGTTCGAGCTGTACAACACCGCGGTTGTGCTGCCGGTAGAGGCCAGTGTGAAGCCGGGGCCAGCAATTGACGGGACTTCTGTCGAGCTGTTCGGCGGGCAGTCGGGTGCAACGATCTATTATACGACCGACGGCACTGATCCGATAACGTCGGAGACGAAGATCGCCTATAAGGAGCCCGTTATCCTGCATAGTGATGCGATTGGCAAGGTGATCAAGCTTCAGGCGTATGCGGCACTGGAAGGGAAAGAGAACAGCGAAGTGAAAGCTTTTGAATACCAGGTCATTCCACTGTCGGCAACGCCTCCTGCCGGAGACGTCGAACCGGGAACCGAAGTCGCATTGACCAGCAAAATACAAGGTGGCATCATCTATTACACACTCGATGGTACCGATCCGCTAACTTCAGCAACAAAGCGCCAATATGTGGATCCACTCATCATTGAGGATGATGTAATGATCCGCGCCTATGTGTCGGATGGAACGCAGAAGAGTATCGCAGCAACGATCCCCTTTAACATCCTCCGGCATGAGACAAACGTAGCGCTGAACAAAGGGGTAACCGCATCTTCGTCGGATGGTTCCGGTAAACCAGCAAATGCAGTGGACGGAGAGGATTCCTCCGCATGGATTGCCGCTAGCACGGAATTAAACAGTTGGCTGCAAATTGACCTGGGCGGCGATTACGAGCTGACGGGAACCCAGGTTACATGGAATGAAGCGAAGAATTACAAATACAAAATTGAAGTTTCCGCAGATAGTGTTCATTGGTATATGGCGGCGGATCAAACTGATGCCTCTGGCCGTGAGCAGATAAGGAAAGACCGTTTCCTCGAAACTGCAAGACGTTATGTTCGCATAACCGTTACGGGACTTGAGGCAGGAACGAAAGCCGGCATTCGGGAGTTCGCCGTCTGGGGTGCGCCAAATGAGCAGATGCCTGAGGTACCTGTCGGTCCTGAAACGAACGGCTGGCCGAGACCTGTCATCGTTCCTCTTCCAGCATCGGTGAAAGGTGTTAATGAACCGATTGTCAGCCTGGATGGAATATGGAAATTCAAGCAAAGTCCGGGTCAGGGGTTCTGGAGAAGCACAGCGGATACTTCGGACTGGAAGGATGTCCAGGTTCCTGCCAATGTTGAAGTGCTTGGGTTTGACATCCGCGGCCAGCAGGGCGGCGACTGGTTTCCGGATCGCAATATTGAGAATGCGTATCAGAAATCGGTTCTCATTCCGGAATCATATGGCGGGAATAAGGTCATGCTCCGGTTCGAAGCGGCTTTCAATTATTCGCGGGTCTGGGTGAATGGTCATCTGGTCCGTCAACACCGGGGAGGCTTCACGACTTTTGATGCTGATATTACGAACTATGTAACCCCTGGAGAGACAGCAATAATAACGGTGGGGCTTACTGCTGAGAAGGGATTTATCGAGTATCAGCATGTTCGCGGATTGGTTGGTCAGGTGAAGCTGTTCGCGCTGCCTAACGATCATGTGACCCGTTTGCAGACGGATACCGCATTCGATGCAGCTTATACGGATGCGACATTAAGCGTAACCGTTGGAATGGCGTTTGGTGAAGCGAAGCAAGCCGATGTTAAGCTAAAACTGACTGATCCTGATGGTAAGCCGGTACCGATCCAGCCATCCGTCATCTCCTTGTCGGAGGGAGAGCCGGAAGCAGCAGCTCAGATCCCTGTGACTAATCCTGTGAAATGGGATGCAGAGCATCCGCGGCTGTACACGCTGGAGGCAGTCACTATAGCAGGCGGGGAAGCCGTTCAGACTGTCGTCCGCAAAGTCGGATTCCGGTCAATCAAGCTCGACGGTAACAAGATGCTCGTCAACGGCAAAGAAGTGAAGCTGCGCGGCGTAGATTGGCATCAATCGTCCCCGCTGATTGGAGTAGCCGCTGATCCGCAGCACGACCGGGAATCGTTGATCAAGCTCAAAGAGGCTAACGTTAATTACATACGCGCTTCCCACTGGCCTCAATATGAGTATGTGCTGGATATCGCAGATGAACTGGGATTCTACGTTGAACAGGAGAACTCCGTTATGTTCGTAAATGACGGACGAGAGAGTGATCCGAAGTATCTGAACAATTATATGGGACAGTTTTCCGAGACAATCGAGAAGGACCGCAGCCATCCGAGCATCGTCATCTGGTCGATTGGCAATGAGAGCTCCTGGGGCAGCAACTTGGCGGCAACCAACGACTACGTCAAAGCAGTCGACCCGACTAGACCGGTCAAGTTCAGCTGGGGATTCAATGCGCCAGCAGGCTACACCGACCTCTACAGCATACATTACACACCTTATGGCCATACGTTCGGTACGCATGATAAACCTGAAATTTATGATGAGTATGCACATGATTATGTATATTACGGGGATTGGAGTGATGACGATCCCGCGTATAGGGATTTTTACGGCGTTGCGATTCATCGTCTGTGGGACGATCTATACGAGACACCTGGAGTGTTGGGCGGGGCGATTTGGCATTCACGCGATCTACGCTTCTACGGTCCAAACGGCATTTGGCAGGGTTTTCTGGTAAGTTGGGGTTTGCTCGATGAGTGGAACCGGGAGAAGCCGGAATACTGGAACGTAAAGAAAGCATATTCGCCTGTCCGGATCACTGTGGATGCCCTCTCAAATCCTGGATCTGGCAAGACTTTAACCATTCCGATCGAAAATCGCTATAATCATACAAATCTAAATGAGGTTACGATTGAATGGAGTGTCGGCAAGAATAAAGGGAAGTTGAAAGGTCCTGCCGTTGAGCCGATGAGCAAAGGTCAATTCACGCTACCGGCAAGAAAGTGGGAAAACGGCGATTCCATTCAATTGAAAATCTACCGTGAGGACGGTACAGCGGCCAGTCCGCTAGTCGACGAATATGCGCTGACTGTCGGCCAAAAAACGGTGGAAGCTTGGGAACCGCAAGGGAAGGCTCCTGAAGTAAAAGAGAACAGCAACACAATGACAGTATCCGGGAAGAATTTCAGTCTCGTCTTCAACAAGGCTACAGGCATGATCCAGAAAGGCGAATATAAAGGGAAGACGTTGATTACTGGTGGTCCGTATCTGGATATGGGATACACTTCGAAGCTGGATTCATGGGTAATATCCAGTATTTCCAGAAGCATGTCGGGAAAAGAAGCGGTCATTCGCATATCCGGTAAATACGGCAATACAGGCGTTGAGTTTCTGGTTCACGTGGACGGCAAAGGCTTAATCTCCACGACATACTCAATAACGGACCCTCCAGCCGAATATGATGCTGTTGGCGTTTCCTTCGATGTTACCGCAGGAGCTGACCAAATGACTTGGGACAGGGAGGGATCATGGTCCTACTACCCGGATGATCAAGTAGGTAGAAATTCGGGAACGGCTTACAAGAATCGGGCTGAAGGCGAGGAGAAATACGGCATCAAGCCTGCTTGGCCTTGGATGGAAGACGAGAAAGATGGCTTGGGAACAGCCGACTTCCGTGCCTCGAAGGCGAACTTCAACTATGCTTCGCTCATTGTCGGCAAGACAGGGAGCCGTATTACTGCGCAGGGCGACGGCACGGGATCGGTTAAAGCTTCTGTGAATTCGGATGGATCGATACGTTTCCATATCCGCAATAATTGGTCCCACCCCGCAGGATTTCCGGGCTGGGTGGAAGCTAATCCCGTTCAGAAACCGATCGTGGTAAGTTCGGGGTATACGGGGACGGTGCGCATGAAGCTGACAGATCAAGACTCCTTCGACTTTGAATACGAAGATGGAGCTCAGTATTTGAGTGACATGGAATGGATTGACGCGACGACCGGCTGGGGTAAGGTGAAGAAGGACTGGAGCGTCGGAGGAAATGTGCTAACGCTGTATGACGGAAAGGGAAGCCGCTCCTATGGCAAAGGAATCGGGACACAAGCCTCATCGGAAATCCGCTATGCCATAGGAAGCAAAGGGTATAAGCGATTCACTGCAACTGTTGGGATTGATCAAGAAAGTGGAGGCGGAAGCGTCTTATTTCAAGTTTGGGCCGATGGCACCAAGCTGTTCGACAGCGGAACAATGAACAACAAGACACCTTCCATTCCGGTGGATGTCAACATTTCCGGCAAGAGGGAGCTGAAGCTCGTAGTTATGGATGCCGGAGATGGAAATACGAACGATCATGCTGATTGGGCAGATGCCAAACTGCTGAATTCGCGCAAATAAGGATAACTTGGCAAGCATGTAGGCCTTCTTCTGTATAGAGGAGGGCCTGGCATGCTTCATTCTTTGCTGCCGTGGGATAAGAAGGAATTATGCCGTTTGATATCAAATATAGTAGGAATCAATGTGTGACAGGGATGTGATCGTGCGATGAACCCATTTAAATTGAAGCTGCCTTTACCGACAGGCAGCTTTTTGTTTAGGTTGATCGCAGCGAATACGGTGGTTTTCGTGCTCAGCCTGCTTATTCTCTCGATCGTCAATTACACGTTTACCAATATGATCAGCGAGAAGCAAATATCGGAGACGCACCGGAAGCTGCTAAATCAAACCGATGCCAATATTGAAACGTTGTACGAAAGAGTGTTCCAGATCGGAGAACAGCTTCTAAACGACAAGGATGTGATCAAGAGTCTGTATTCCACCCGCATCGATCCGGTCGATTCACTTGTATTGGACCGGAAGCTGCATGATATTGTAAACGCTAACGATTTCATTAATTCCGTTTATCTGTACAATGGAGCGACGGGGAGGTTCATCCATTCGATTCCGCAAGATGTCAATATCGTGGATATTGATCCGGAGGCCCGTCATTTGGTTCAGGTCCGAAACGGTCTGGCCAAAATGATTTTTCTGCCTCATAAACAGCAATATGTATATTCAAACAAGAAGTACGATAACCCCATCCTCTCTCTTATTTTCAACCCGTCGGATGCGAGATCGGAGTATGCCATTTTCATTAATTTGAAATTGTCTTCCTTGCAGGAATTAATTGATAAAATGGGAAATCCCCCGGATTCTACCTTCTTGATCACGAACAAGAATGGCATTCTGATTACTCGCAGCGACCGGCCGGATTCGTTTCTGGATGCCGCGTCGCGGTTTGAATTTATGGATAAGGTGATTAAATCCGACCGTAAATCGGATAGCTTCGTCGATACAATGAACGGTTCGAAATCACTGGTCACGTATGTTTACAACGACAAGCTCGAGTGGTATCTGGTAAATACGACCCGCTATGCCTATTTGACCAAGGAAAGCTTCATCCTTCAGCGTAATATTATCATTGTCTCGCTGCTGATCCTGCTGATCTGTTTAATCGCAACCATCTTGATGAATCGAAGAATCTATGGACCGATGGGAAATGTGATTCGGATGGTCAGAGGAAATGATCCGCTGCAGGCCTCCGGAGGAGCTGGCGATGAAGCCGCGTACTTGAGCGATGTGTTCAAAAATTTAATCGGTAGAGTCACTTCATTGGAAGATTCAGCGGTCAGAGATAGGAAGAAACTGAAAGAAAGTCTGTTGAAAGATATCCTCCTGAGTGAAGGGAATGCCAGAGATATAGATTATGACCACCTGTTCGAGCATCATGGCCTGAAGTTTAACCGCGAGCCCATGAGAGTGTTAGCAGTCATTCTGGAGGGCATCGAGCAAAGGGAAGAAGCTTCCCAGGACAATGGGATAAATCTGGTTAAGGATACGGTATTTGAACTGGCGCTTCACGTATTCCACGAACGAGACGAGATGGAAAAGGTGGATATGGGTCACCATTCTTTCGTTCTTATCATGAATGAACCGCCGGATCATGGCCTAATAGAAAGATTAAATGTTTTTATACATCAGGTTGAAAAAGTAACGGGTCTTCGACTTATGGTAGGTGTCGGAAGCCGCGGGGAGACCATACCGGAGCTGTCACAATCTCTCGGAACGGCAAGGGAAGCGCTCGCTTACAGGTTTGTGGATAGCCGCCGGATCATCTATGATTACGATACCATCCAGGCTCAGTTAAAGACACCGTTTCGCTACCCAGTCAAACTTGAAAGAACTTTGTTTGAGTCCCTGAAGCTGAACGACAAGCGAGGGGCTAAGCGGATCGTTGACGAATGGTTCAATGAGCTTAGAGGGTATACGGTATCCGACATACGTGCTGCTTTACGCCAGTCAGCCATCACAATCGAGAGCGAGCTTGGCACCATGGTGGATTTCACTCGGCTCATTTCGGTTTATGACAGACATTCGCTTGAAGGTGTTGTAAGCGCTCTCCCAACACTGGAACGGATAGAGGCGTTTTATTCGGAGCTTGCGGATTTTACAATCGAACAATTGAAAATGAAGCGGCACAGAGAGAGTGGCGTTATCGTGAACCAAGCTTGTGAATATATCCAGTCGCATTACAAGAACAGTGGTCTCTCTGCCGATTCTGTAGCTGCAGTGCTAAACATATCTGTACCTTATTTCAGTAAACTGTTCAATGAAGCCATGGGTGTCTCGTTTACCCAATACGTTACCGAGTTACGGTTGAATGAAGCTGAGAACCTGCTGCTGGCGACAACGTTGAATGTGAAAGAAATCGGAGAACGTATTGGCTTCCAGAACAGCTCCTATTTTATTACGGTATTCAAGA
This sequence comes from Paenibacillus dokdonensis, assembly GCF_004916975.1. Classification (GTDB taxonomy): domain Bacteria; phylum Bacillota; class Bacilli; order Paenibacillales; family Paenibacillaceae; genus Paenibacillus_AQ; species Paenibacillus_AQ dokdonensis. The sequence continues at coordinate 1,893,251 of NZ_STGQ01000001.1, forward strand.
AGAAATGCGGAGCTTCGCCGAACCAGTTCCGTCAATTGAAAAAGGCCGAATGATCTTCGGATTAGACAAATGGACTGTAGAGGCAAATGCATGTTATATGAATCTGCGTAATTTGGATGATTAACCGAGTATATTTGACCAAGCATCTTATTGAATGCTCTCATAGAATAACTTGAGATCGTTGATAGGAGGTGCATGGCGATGTCTGAGGTAGGTGGAGCTTTTCATAATCCTGGCGGGATCTTGGTACTTTTTATTTTGCTGGTTATCATTCTTGCTGCTGGATGCTTTGGTCGGGGAGTATACTAGTTTAGTAACGCTACATGTAGGTTGAAATTCGGATTGCAGTGTAAAAAGGCTGATTCTTCAATATTGAAGATCAGCCTTTTTGTATGTTTCCAATAGAAGTTAAATCCTGATTTGTTTAATGGATTCTCGTAATCGGTGAGTCATCTCACTCAGTTCCCCCGCGGAATCCGCGAAGTATCGAACAATATCTAGCTGTTTGCCGGTTAGATGGCCAATATGGGATATTTGCTCGGAAGTGCTGTTTGCTATTCCAGCCATCTCAATGACAGTGGCAGAGACTTCCTCAGATCTCGCAGTCATTTGCTCAGTGGAAACCGAGATATCATGAATTTGTTCATTCACCACGCTAAACAAGTGAACTACATCGGAAAATGAAGCATTTGCTTCTTCTGATAAACCAGTGCCTGTGATGACCTCAAGTGAACCCTTCTCCATCGCCTCACTAATCAATACCGTCTCATTCTGGATATTTCGCAGAAGGGATGCAATTTCTTGCGTTGAATATGCAGCTTCTTCCGCCAGTTTTCTGACTTCGCTTGCAACAACAGCAAAACCAGTGCCGTGTTCACCGGCATGTGCAGCTTCAATCGAAGCATTAAGCGCAAGGAGCTTGGTCTGATTGGCAACACCAGAGATTGCGGTAAGAGCACCTTCAATCTGCAAGGAATACTTCTGCAGAATAGCTACTCTTCTCACCGTTTCTTCGGTCGCAGATGAGATGGACATGATCTGTCGATTCATAAGTCCAATTTTGTCTCTGCCGAGATCTGCATTCTCAAGTGCTCTGACGGATGCATTCGATACGCTTACGGAAGCTTCGGAAATACGCTGAAGTGTATCTGAGATCTCTTCCATTGAACGTGCTCCTTCTTCGGAACTGATGCGTTGTGTTCTCGCACCACCGGCCACATGATGTGCTGTCTCACTTACACGGGTATTCATATCAAGCAGCTCTTTTGATTCATAGGCAAAACGATCGGACGAAGCGACAAGCTGCTCGGACATACCTGCAATGTCCGAGACAATTCCGCCGACGATGGCATTCAAACTACTGGACATGGTTACCATGGCACGGTACATTGATCCAACCTCATCCTTGGATTTAACGGGATGCGATAGAAGAAGCCTGTTTGCAGAAGCGAACTCACCCGAAGCAACATTTTCAGCGCCTGCAGCAATCCACTTCAGCGGACGGATCGCGCGGATTAACAGCCAAAAAATAAGTGTAATCGCAGCTAAAGTGAAGATGACCATCAGGATGTAAAATGGGATGCTCTTCTGTATCATACTTGCGGAGATACTGTCCGTTACATCGGCCTGTGTATCAATGCCCAACACGCCAATGATGGAACCATCGGGTCGTTTTATGGGAGCATAGGAGGATATGTATTTACCATACTGTGGGTTATCAATAAGCTTAGAGCTTGCCGATTGCCCATTCATCAGATCTGAAATAGCATCTGCAGGAATATCGGTTACTTCATTGATGGGTGAAGCCATGTCAGAACCCTTGGGCTGTCCGTCGATCATAATCAGAGGTTGCTGTTTGTCGTCAATCCTTACAATGTATACATAAAGGGCTCCAATACCTGTACGGAATTGGTTCAATTCTTCCCGGATCGCCCAATAATGATCATTTTCTTTCGGTTGACTTAAAAATTGTTCCAGCGTGGCTGTGTTCAGCAGTTTGGTATAACTTTCGGCAATCCGGATGCCATAGCTTGTAATCGCATCATTCGCCGCAGTTTTTGTATTTCTGATTTGTAGCTGGATGTAGCCTGCTGACAATAAAAGTATGATTACCATAACCACAATAGCAATCCGTAATGCCAGCTTTGTTTGAATTCGCATTAACCACTTCATCTGTAGAATCGAGCTCCTTTTGCCAATATATAGCTGTCAATATGTAAGATCATATTTTTCGACAATATTCACATAATTCCTTCTTTTCATGATTTAAAGGTTCAAAACTTGCTGGTTAAGTGAAAGTATTATTGAATTTTTAATTTGTTTTTAAGATAATTGTCGTATACTATTCGCCTAGAAGAGATGGGGGAGGATAATGGTGCGTAAGTTTTTTTTGCCTTCAAAGCGGATGGGAGCCGTGCTGTTCTTGCTGCTGCTGGGCGGATTTACTCTTAATTTCATCATGCAAGCCGCTTCGTTGAGGAATATGGGGAGTGCGCTTAACTGGATTTCACAATATTACTGGCTTTATATATCCGGAAGTCTTTTTTTCTTTTTCGTTTTGCTTGTTTTTAGTGTAATTCTTCCCAATGTTTATTCGGGTGCATTGATTGCATTCGTGGTCTGTTTTATTATTGCTGTTGCCAATTATAAGAAATTGGGAACGACAGGTGAGCCGCTTTTTCCATGGGACTTGAATCAGATCAAAAATGCCCAGGAGATGAGCAAAATTACGAAAGGAATGATCTCGCCGTATGCGGTGATCGCGGCTATTGTTCTGATAGCCCTACTCGTGTATCTGATTTTTAAGCTGCCCAAAGTCAAAATTCAACTGCCGCTAAGATTCGTAATCGTGGTGATTTCCGTTGCCGCAATTACAGGGTTTCTCCAAATGATTGGAAGTCAAACGGCATTGGCCACATCGATGAAATATCAGAATATTCCTTGGAATCAGAAGGTGAATTATGCGCAAAATGGCTTTGTCTATGCGTTTGCGGGCAACCTGAAACAGAAGCTGATGGAGAAGCCGGAAGGCTACAGCCAAGAGGCCATTGCTGCAATAGCTAAAAAGTACAGCGCGCTGCCGGATCATACGTCTGTAAGCGGGTCTGCTGAACAGCCTAATATTATGTATATGATGGACGAGGCCTTCTTTGATCCGACACGCCTGCCGACATATACTTTCAGTGAAGATCCGTTGAAATTTATTCATCAGGAGCAGAATTCAACTCCAAGCGGATTTCTTCTGTCTCCTGAATTTGGCGGGAATACAGCGAACATAGAGTTTGAAGCTTTAACCGGTTTATCGATGTATTTTTTACAGGATGGTTCCATCCCTTACCAGCAAAGAATTGTTAAGATGTCATCTTTGCCATCTATTGTCAGCATTCTTAAAGAGAGAGGATATAAAACGGAGGCTCTTCATCCCTTCGACGATACGTTCTATAATCGCAACCGGGTCTATCCGATCCTTGGCTTCGATCAGTTTACGAGCGAAAAAGATCTCTCTAATGCACAGCGGATTACACCTAATGGCTATATATCAGATATGTTCGCCGTACAGGAGGCTGTCCGTGAGCTTAAGAGTTCAGACAAGCCTACATTCCTTCATTTAGTGACCATGCAGAACCATTTTCCGTTCACCAAAGGTTTGAATGGTCCAAATAGCATAACTGTCGATGGAGTGAAGCCGGAATATAAGGATGAGCTCGAAACTTACGTGCATGACACGAAGCTGACGGATGATGCACTTGCCTATTTAAAAGAACAATTGAAGACGATCAAACGTCCGACCATCGTTGTTTTCTGGGGAGATCATCTGCCAGCTTTGTCAGCAGGAATTTATACGCAGGCCGGCTGGGACACCAATCCACGACTGAAACATGAAACCAAGCTTATGTATATGGCGAACTTTGATATTGGCAAAAAATCCGTAGGAACGCATAGCCCAGCTTTTATTGGACCTACGGTATTCCAGTTGAGCGGTCAAAAGATGCCTCCTTATTACAGACTGCTGGAAAAAGTGAAATCTGAGATTCCAGGGTTAAGTAAAAGTGTGCGTATTGGCTCTTCCGGAGTGATATCTCAAATAACTCCAGAGCAAAAAGCTTTGCTGGATGATTATAGATTAGTGGAGTATGACATGCTTGAGGGAGAGAATTACTCCAAAGACCTGCTTTTCTAAAATAGATTCCGTCCTAATAGACCCGCTATCATGGCGGGTTTTTTTTCTGTGAAAAAAAGAAAAACGACCGCTCCCTTTTTGAAAATAGGCTGCAGTCGCTAAATAAAAGCTGTTATTTTAACTTTTGTTCGAGTTTTTGTTATTAACTGCGGATTTTTTCTTGAATGCTTTCCATACATAAACTATGACCAGCACGAGTATGATGGCGATAATTGCATATGTAATAGGATGAATGAAATTCTCTACCTTTTTCCAATTTGCACCCAGTTGGTATCCTGCAAAGGTTAGACCTAAGTTCCAAGGAAGGCATCCGATCGCTGTGTAGATGATGAACTTGGAGAAATTCATACCGGAGATACCTGCGGGTAATGATATGAATGTACGGACAAAAGGTATAACTCTGGATATTAATGCTGTCCGTTCTCCATATCTCCGAAACCAGTTTTCCGAGTGTTCCAAGTGCTTATGGTTAATCAGCAAATATTTTCCGTATTTCTCCAGGAGTATCCGCGCACCGCTAGCGCCTACCCAGAAGATGATCATGGATCCAATGATATTGCCGATGGTTCCGGCAGCCACAACTTCCCAAAAAGGAAATTTACCTTGATGCACCAGATATCCGCCTGTCAACATGATGACCTCGCTGGGAAGGGGAATGCAGGCACTTTCTAATACCATTCCAATAAATATGCCCGTGATCCCCAGCTTATCAATCAGTGACAGGGCTACAGATGAGATGAACTCCATAATTTGATGCAGCATAACGTTCCCTCTTTCACATGTAATTCCATTTCTCTATTTCAATCATAACGCGAACGGAAACGAGTAACATTAGAAAACGATTAGAATTGTCTTTTCTAATAGAATTCTCATCTATCCATTCTATACTGGGTTCATGCGAAAGAGCGTTATTTTCACAGTTTAGATTTTAGGAGGGATCATTGTGTACATCCGTCATCCCCGAGTTCTGATTTTGACAGCCGGTTATGGAGAAGGGCATTTGCAGGTATCCCGAGCCTTGGAACATAGCTTTCGAGCGAATGATGTTAAGGATGTTGAAATCTTTGATTTGATGAAGGAAGCTCATCCGATTATCAATTCAGTATCCTCTAAACTATATCAAATGAGTACTTTCTCATCCCAATTCGGGTTTGACTATTACGGATGGAGTTATTATGCGACCCGTGATAACAATCCGGTAGGGTCGGTGAATCGGTATTTGAACGCACTTGGAAAACGAAAAATCCAGGAGATGATTGAGGACTTCAGGCCAGACGCGATTATCAATACTTTTCCTTTTGGATCGGTCACAGAGATGGGAAGAGATTTTTCGATACCTACTTCCACGGTCATCACGGATTACACTCTTCATTCGCGTTGGATCCATCCGGATACAGATAAATATTACGTTGCCACCGAGGAGCTTAAGGATCAGCTGATCAGATATCAGGGCGCAGCACGGGAGAGCGTCTCTGTCACCGGAATTCCTGTTCGGTCCACTTTTTATGAAGGTTCAACCGCATCATTTCCCATTCAGAAGGAGGGCAGACCGATAAAAAACAGTGTTCTGATTATGGCGGGTTCATTCGCAATTTTTCATCACATTGTAGAGCTGGTTCAGATTTTGCTGGAGAAGGGAAACTGTGAGATCGCTCTCGTGTGCGGACGTCATGAAAAAATGATCCTTAAACTGAGTTCGTTATTCAAGGGTCGCCCTGATGTTCAAATCTTTGGATATGTCGAGCACATGCCTGAGCTGATGGCGGGATCGAGCTGTATTGTGACAAAAGCAGGCGGGATTACATTGACCGAAGCTGTGGTGTCGGGGCTTCCGGTATTTATATATAAACCATTCGGAGGGCAGGAGCGGGAAAATGCCTTATACTTTACAAACAACGGGTTAGCAGAAATAGCATATGAAGCCAGAGAGTTAGGGGAGCAGATTTGCAAATTTCTAAAAGAACCTGCTGCTTCAGAACAGATTCGGAACAGAATGGCATCACTTTGTAAAGGAGAGGCGGCCGAGCTTATTGTAAAAGACATTTTAACAACGCTCCAGGAGCAACGCAGTCTTAACAAAACAACACATTTCGCCGCACACAAGTGATGAAAAAGATGAGACGTACAATAAGCATCCTGGCTTTGCTGGGTATAGCCGGGATTATTATATATTGCATCTATCTTCTTCGTACCGGAGATGCGCAGCGAATGATGGGATTTATCCATCATCTAGGTGCAGCTGGTATCATTGCAGCTTTATTGTTCCAAACCCTCTTGAATATGCTGCCTATTCCAGGCGAATTTACTGCTGTTATAATCATGGAAATCTATGGCCCTATCATGGGTGGCGTATATTTATGGATTAGTGGTCTACTGGGGGCAATTGCCGGTTATTATCTCACATGGTGGATCGCCAAGCCCATATTAAATAATCGCCTGGAACCGTATTTAAACAAGATGGAAGGGTGGCTTCAGCAACATGAAATCAAAGGATTGCTGCTGGTGCGTTTTGTGCCGCTCATCCCTTATCATTTCGTGAATTACGCAGCTGGAATGCTGAAGGCCAAATTACGAAGTTTTGTGTGGACAACAGGTCTTGGCATTTTGCCGCATACGATTGCCATGAGCATTCTCTATGTCGGCTTTAGGAAAGGTTCAATGATATGGGGATTGATGGGCTGCGCGATCTTTCTATTGCTTGCAGGGCTGGCATGGCTTGTTAGAAGACGTGTGTCCAAGTCTGGATTGAAGACAAACTGAATGATGTAGTGAACGGTTAAAAGCGGGATGTCAAAGGTTACGGTCTGTTTTTGCTTATGGAAATCAGTTTTGTTTCTTCAATAGAAATGTTAAAATGAGCGGATATTCGAGAGAGGCCAAAGTATATCGGCTTAATATACGGATATTGAAGGATTCTGACATTAAATGGCCTTATATATGAAGGAGGGTTCTGATCTTGGAGATCAAAGGAATACACCATGTTTCGGCATTAACGACGGATGCGCCCAAGAATTTTGACTTTTATACGAAGGTACTGGGCTTGCGCCTGGTCAAAAAGACAGTAAATCAAGATGAACCCTCTATGTATCACCTGTTTTATGCGGATGAGAAAGGGAATCCCGGTACGGACCTGACCTTTTTTGAAATTCCCATGCTGGCCCGTAACTATGAGGGCACGAATAGCATTTCCGCCGTTTCGCTCCGGGTTCCGAATGACGAAGCCTTAGCCTATTGGAAGCAGCGCTTCGAGGAACTGGATATTGAGCATGAACCAATTACCCAACGTGCCGGCAGAGCAACCTTGGCCTTCAGGGATTTCGAACAGCAGCGATTGGTTCTGGTATCCGATGAGGATAACTCGGGGGTTGCGGGAGGGGTACCTTGGGATCAGAGTCCAGTACCTGCAGAACATGGCATTTATGCATTGGGTCCCGTGAAGATCACCGTAAGAGAGGCCGCTCCATCAGTAGAAGTATTAGTAAATGTGATGGGATTCCGTCCCAAAGGCAATTATCCATCCCCAACTCCAGACCAGCCGGATATTCTGGTGTTCGAGACAGCCGAAGGCGGGACCGGAGCGGAGATTCATGTGGAAGAGAGAGCAGATCTTCCCGTTGAGCGCCCGGGCCGTGGCAGTGTGCATCATGTCGCTTTCCGTGTGGAAACCGAAGAAGAGCTACGAGAATGGATCGACCGAATCAACGAAGCGGGGTTCCAAAACTCTGGATATGTTGACCGCTTTTATTTCCGTTCGCTGTACTTTAGAGAGCCGAATGGAATTTTATATGAGCTGGCTACAGATGGTCCCGGTTTTGACGCGGATGAAGATGTTAGAACGCTGGGTGAGTCGCTGGCTTTACCTCCATTTCTGGAATCCCACCGGGAAGAGATTGAAAAGCTGTTAAAACCACTCTATACGAAGAACTAAACTGGATAATAGGTATACAAAAGCTGCTCTCAGAGCAGCTTTTTGCTTATATGAGTAAGGTATTGCACAAAGTAATTATTACCTGAGGTCAGATTACTCCCGTGCTACAATTTTTAGATGAGTTGGCATTTATTAAAAACTTACCATTGTTGTGATATATAATAAACATATATTGCTAAGGGGGATGGTCATGCCGAGTCTAATAATCAATGGAGTACATATCTATTATGAGGAAAAAGGAAGCGGTGAACCGCTTATCTTTCTTCATGGTCTAGGGATGAATATGCTTGCTCATCAGCATGAGATTGAAGGATTGGCTGCAGCGTTCCATGTGATTGCCATGGACTTGCGTGGACATGGAAGATCGGATAAACCATTGAATTACACCCTTCAGGACCATATTGATGATGTAATCGCATTAATGGATTACCTGCAGATTAAAAAAGCAAATCTGCTTGGTTGTTCCATGGGAAGCTATATTGCGCAGGGGGTTGCGATTGCTGTACCTGAGCGGATTGAGAAATTGATACTGGTCGCAGCCAAGTCAAATGGGAAGACCTCATCCACGGCAAGGCTTTTGGCAGAGCATACAGAGGAAACAGCGGGTCTTGATTTACAGGAAAAAGTTCAGTTTCTTTCCAAATACATGTTCCATCAACTGGATAGGGTTGGAGTATGGATGAATGATTTTCATCAAACGGCTCCATTACTGACGGAAGAGCAGCAGGCAGCAGCCAATAAAGCACTAGAAGAATTTGACTTCCAGTCTGAATTAAACCGGATCACAGCCAGGACACTGGTTATTGGGGGGAGTTATGATGGATTGAATCCGCCTGAAGAAGGTAAACTCATTGCCTCAATCATTCCGAGTGCTGTATTTGTTGCGTTTGACCAATCAGGCCATGCGCCGAATATTGAGGAACCGGAGCGGTTTATCGAAACCGTCAAAACCTTTTTGGATACTTCTACACCCATGAATGTTCTAAAATTAATTGATTTCTATCGTGAGCGATTAAATCGTTGTTCACCCGAGCAGTTAAGCTATCATTCCGGTAATATAGCTTGGTCACTTGGCCAAATGTACGATCACGTCATTGAAGTATCCAAGGAATACCTTGTGAATGCGAAAGCTTGTATGAAAAATGGAACGATGCAGCCGCAGGGGAAGACGAAAGCAGGCGAAATCTTGTTCAGTTTAGGAGGATTTCCTCCTGTTAAAATAAAACTGCCTGATGAATTTGATTCACCCGCGATGTTGAGAAAGGAAGATTTGGTTGATGGCCTGAATCAAATCAGAGGATTAGTGATGGAGTGGCAGGGTAAAGTTGAAGCAGCTGATCCTTGTTCCAAAGTAAAACATGATGGTTTCGGGTGGCTGAATGCGAAGGAATGGTTGGAACTCGTTGAAATGCATTTCCGACACCATTTACGTCAGCAAGCGGGTCTGGAACGGCAGGCGGGAATAACTCCGTCTCACATCAGTTCAAGTTCATTGCATAGCTCAATCAATTGATGAACGCCAAGAAATTGCTGGCGGATACGCTCATGGATGGTGCTGATCGCATCTTCCGTGAGCTTTTTGGCTTGCTCAATATTTTGATGATCCAAAGCCTGTACAATTCCCTTCATGCTTTTCAGAAAATAGATGGTACTTCGCAAAGTACGAATGAGTAAAATCTTGCGGAGATCGGATGGACTGTATAATCGATAACCATTTTCAGGGTCCCGTTCAGTATGCAATAAATCTTCTTTTTCCCAATGACGAATAGCGGAGGCAGTTACGCCTGCAAAGGCAGCTGCTTCGCCAATGGTCATGCGGCTTTTGAGCTTTTGGTGGGGAATAGAAGGTAGCTCCAGATTATGCAGTAGCTCCAGCGTTTGGTCCGCAGCCTTTTTTTCCTGATGAAGCTCAGCTTGAAGTCGATTCACCAGCCAGAACGCGGTATCAATATCAGCTAGCTGAATGCTTCTCAGAACGTCACAGGTCACCCCGACGCCAAAACCTGGGAACATCGCGCGCAGACAGCGGAAATATGCCAAATGAACATGCGTATACAGACGATAGCCGTTTGGAGCACGATCGGGAACGGGAATGACACCCCAAGATTCATAGTGGCGGAGTGCGCTGGTACTGATGTTCAGTTCTCTTGCAATCTCACTTGGCTTGAAATATCGCTCCATATTTACCCGCTCCCTGGAAATGATTCGATGACCACTATATCAAATGCCGGGCAGCCAGGCAAATCTTATCAAAAAAGCTTAAAGCTGCTCGAGAAGGTAGTTAGTCGAAAATAAAGAGATATTCAACATATGAATGACCAAAACTTTATCACTTGCATGAATGTTGTAAAGTGAAGATATAACGGGTTTGAACATGGGAGGAAGAGAGATGAAGATTGTAAACGAGGTTCCTGATCTCAAGGAATATGTTGATTTAAGACTTGCCGCTGGTATGGAAGCGGCTGATGAAGAAGCATTGAAAAACGGGCTAATGCATTCCTTATGTACAGTATCGGCACGGGGAGATCAGGATGAGCTCTTGGGGATGGGGAGAATTATAGGAGACGGAGGTGTTTATTATCAAATTGTTGATTTGATTGTAAGCCCAGTTCAGGACGAACAAAGCTTGCAAGAAGCTATTTTGTATCAACTGCTGGATTATCTGGAGACACATGCCTCAAAGGATGCACAACTTATGGTCGTATCGGATGTGGCGGGTATCAAATTATATCAAAAGCATGGATTTAAACTTGTTTATCCCGATTACTACGGGTTGACAAGAAGTGTATAGAGGTTGTTTGGCTTGATAAATTATCTTATATAAAGTCTCCACTAATGTCCTTACTCTGATAAACAATCAATGATGACGATCTTAGTTACCTATAAAAGGTAGAAATGGTATCCATAATAGTGATATAGTGAATCTAGTATTCTATGAAATACGAATCTATCACTAGATAACAGGAGAACCATGATTATGAAGGTACTAGGCAAGTTATTTTTAAGTTCTGCAATTCTCGCCGGATCTTTATCAGCAGTACCGCTGCCTCCAACGCAAGCAGCCGCCGGAAAGGTAAGCATCTTGCTGGATGGATATGCGCTGCCTTTTCCTGTGCAGCCAACCGTGATGAAGGGGACAACAATGGTACCGTTCCGTGCCATATCTGAAGCTCTGGGCATTCAGGTTTCTTGGAATCAGAAAGAGCAAAAAATTATCGCAACCAAGCAAAGTGATGGAGCTGCCAAGCAGGTGGTTCTTACGATCGGAAGCAAAAACGCTTTAGTAGACGGGCAGGCAGCGCCGCTTTCCATCGCACCGCAAACCATACAAAACAGTACAATGATTCCACTGAGCTTCTTCAGCCAACAGTTCGGGGCAGCAGTCGCATGGGATCAGACAACACAGACGGTATCCATTACTTCTCCGCAGAAGGATATGTACACCATGGGCTTCTATGCTCTATCATCATTCGATGAACGCGCATATATTCCGTCTTTTGATTCATTATCTTTTGGCTGGAGCCGGATCGATACGAATGGTCAGTTCACAGTTCAAGGCAAAGAGTATAAATGGCCGCAGGCAGCAGGTGACGTTACACCGGAATCGATTATCCAGGATGCAGCGCAGCAGGGAACATCTCCTTATTTGATGGTTTATTCCGTAGATTCCAGTCTCGAATTGACCAAGAATTTGGAAGACACGGCGCTGCAGGAAAGTACGACGTCACAAATCGTCGCCACAGCATCCGAGAAGGGCTTCAAAGGCATTGCACTTGATCTGGAGGGACTGGGACTCACCGGAGACAAGAATAAAGTGAAAACCGAGTATAATGCATTCATTAAAAATCTATCCGCCAAAGCTCGTCAGGCAGGTTTGAAGCTGACTTTGGTCCTACACCCGCTCAACAGTTCATATTCTGGCTATGATTACAAGACCTTATCAAGTCTTGCGGATGATTTGGTCATTATGGCGTATGCGTTTGAGCAAGAGAAAGGTCCTGAACCGCTGAATAAAGTGGATGAGGCGATCCGCCTTGCACTCAAAGAAACGAATAAAGATAAGCTGATCCTGGGTATATCACTTGGCAGCGAGAACGCTGCATCCGTTAACTCCAAAATCGGTCTGGCAAAGCGATATGATCTTAAAGGTGTCGCCTTCTGGCGTTTGGGCTTAATCGGTCAGCCCGCTTGGGCTCAGATTAACCAGTCTATCGAGATGAAATAGGATGACAAAACAAAAGGCTGTCCCATGTGGGACAGCCTTTTGTATTTTAGAGAATGGGAGACAGCAATCTTGAAACGGACTCCTTGATGCGAATCCATCTCGGTCGCTGCAAATATTCTTCCATGGTAAGCTGCCTGGATACCCGCAGATCTTCATCAAATACTTCAGTTAATTTTTTCGAAATGTGGTCGTCATATAAGAATGCATTGACTTCAAAATTAAGTCTAAAGCTGCGGTAATCAATGTTTGCCGTACCTACGGATGAAATCTCCTCATCAATGACGATCGTTTTCGCATGAATAAATCCATTGTTGTACAAGTAAACCGTCGCTCCGGTCCTTAACAATTCGCCAATATATGAATACGTAGCCCAATAAACGAAGATATGATCCGGTTTATCGGGAATCATGATTTTCACTTCAACGCCAGACAGGGCAGCAATCCGTAGAGCATCAAGCAAGCTCGTATCCGGAATAAAATAAGGGGTCTGGATATAAATCGATTTTTTTGCGGAAGATATCATTTTGATATAACCATTCTTGATATGTTCGAACTCACTATCCGGTCCGCTGGTAACAATCTGCATGCCAATCTTTCCTGCCAAATCCACGCGCGGGAATAAATTCGGCGAGTATGTAATCGAGTGATGATGCGTTGCCTGATTCCAGTCCAGGATGAATCGAATCTGCATGGCGTACACGGCTGATCCGGTAATCCGAAGATGAGTGTCCCGCCAGTAGCCAAATTTTGAGTTGAGGCCCAGGTACTCATCGCCGACATTAAACCCGCCGACAAATCCAATCTCACCGTCAATGATGACCAGCTTGCGATGATTGCGGTAATTCAGCCGTAAATTGATAAGCCTGAGTTTGGAAGGGAAAAAAGCTTCTGCAAGACCTCCGGCTGCTCGGAAATCATGAAAAAACCGTCTTGTTAGTTTTTTAGAACCAAGCTGATCGTATAATACCCTTACTTTGACGCCTTCTCTAGCTTTTTGGGTGAGGATGTTCATTAATTTTTTGCCGAGGTTGTCATTCTGGATAATGTAATACTGGATGTGGATATAATCTTTTGCCGCGTCAATATCCTTGAAGAGCTTGTCGAATTTCTCCTGCCCGTCCGTAATGATGTCAACCGCATTTTCCTCCGTGAAGATCGAGTGGTTGTTATTCAGATGCATATAGATAAGATCGCGATTCTTGCTGGCCGATTGATTGCGAAACTGATATTTGCCTGTTTGAATTTGGTCCAGCTGCTCCAATATGATCTCTTCAACGCCTATTTTCTTCAAGTCTCCCCAATGAAAAAGACGTACATGCCTGAAGTTCTGAGCGAACAGCAGATACAGCATAAAGCCGGCAATCGGAATAAAAGACAGCACGAGGAGCCAGGCCCAAGTAGCTCCGGCATCACGTCGTTCTTTAAATACGACGACCAGGGCAAATATAAAATTCAGAAAAATAATTAATCCTAGTATGATCGAAGAAAAATTCATTGCTACGAAATCCTCCTACAGCTTCATGCATTCTAGCTCAAGCTTACATCATTTGTTGCAATTCGGATATATCATGCTTTAAACGGTCCAGAAAATGACGGGAGATCGCGGAAGGAGTATGATCCTTCTGTTGAATGACTCCCAGATACACAGGGCTTTGCTGGGGAAGATCGAAATTCAGAATCACCGTGTCATCTTCGGTAAATAGGGGTTCGGTAATAAACGAATAATTCAGACCCACCGTGACTGCCAGATGATTCATGCAAGCTCTGCTGATTAACGCCCGGTTATTGGTTGTATAAGCGACATCCACATCTCCGAATTTCTTCTGGAAGTCGTCCATAAACCATTTCACGTAATCATCATTATACAGGACAACCGATTGCTGTTTAAGCTCCTCTGGCGTAATGACTTTTTGAAATGCCAAAGGGGAGTGAATGCTCGTTGCCGCGACCATTTTCACCTTAAGCAATCTTTCAAAGTCGAGACCCATATGCTCCACGAGTCGGTTCTTGAAAAGAATAATAAACCCCAAATCACTCTTGTCGTTCAAAATATTATCAATGATATCCTGAGAACCTTGTTCGACGATCTCGATTTTGACTTGAGGATATTGTTTCTTAAAATCAAGTACAGCTTGTTCAAGTAAAAACATGGGTCCAGGAATCGTGGCCAATCTCAGACGGCCTTGCACTGTATTGGAATAACCTTGGGCGGCTTCCTTTAACTCTCCGTATTTTTGCAGCAGCTCAATGGCCTTCTTAATAATCACAGCTCCTTCGGCAGTGGGAACAGCGCCTGTCCTGGAGCGTTTCAGAATCGTGATACCCCATTCTTCTTCCAGACTAGAGATGGATTGGCTGACCGCAGATATGGTCACATGCAGATTTAGTGCAGCTTTCGAGATTGAACCTGTCTTCGCAACTTCCACAAGATACTCGAGTTTTTCAATTTGCATATCTTAGCCCGGTCCTTTTCTTTAAGTAATACTTAAATTAAATTAAAAATGTTTAAATTTTGTTTAATCAATAACGATGATAACATAGAAGTAAAGCCTGAGGTACTCTTGATTTGCAGCTGCAGTAACATTTCAGGTGTAATGATCTCCATATCCATTTAAGGAAAAGCTATAGAACATCAAACCTAGCAGAAAGGGAGTCATCATATGAGATTGGAAGGTAAGGTTGCGTTAATCACTGGAGCAGGTGCAGGTATCGGAAAAACGACAGCTTTGCGTTTTGCGCAAGAAGGTGCAAAGGTCATTGTGACAGATATAAATCTGGACAGCGTGAACAGTACACTTGCAGAGATTCGGCAAGCCGGAGGTTCGGGTGCGGCATTCAAACATGATGTCAGCAATGAAGACAATTGGAAGAGCATCGTTGAAGAGTCTGTACAACAATTTGGTGCTATAGATATTTTGTTCAACAATGCAGGCATTTATTTTATTAAGCCGATTGCCGACATCGGGCTTGATGAATGGAATCGTATGCTTTCCATTAATGTGACCGGTGTATTCCTGGGCATGAAGCATGTGCTGCCGGTTATGGCCAAACAAAACGGAGGTTCGGTGATCAACGCTTCCTCGATTGCCGGATTGACAGGTGCGTCTGGCCACGTAGCATACGGTGCTACCAAAGGTGCAGTACGAATTATGACCAAGGATGCAGCAATTGAGTATGCTTCTGCCAATGTACGTGTAAACTCCATTCACCCGGCTTACATCAACACGGCGATGGGAGACTATGCGACACAGGTGAATAAGATGTCTGCAGCAGAGCTTGGTAAACGCATGGCTCCAATGGGACGATTCGGTACGGTCGAGGAAGTTTCCAATCTGGTCGTATTCCTGGCTTCAGATGAATCTTCATACTCAACAGGTTCCGAATTTATTATCGATGGCGGCGCCACAGCGATTTGATTAAGTGAATATAGGTTTTTTAGAACAATCCTAAGCATATCTTGAAAGGAGAGAACATCAATGAAATTTGAAAATAAAGTAGCGATTGTTACCGGCGGAGCCAGTGGAATTGGGGAATCCTCCGTCAGACTTTTTGCAGCTGAAGGCGCAAAAGTAGTCATTGCCGATTTTTCGGATCGTGGACAAGCGGTATCCGACGAATTGAATCAAGAAGGCTTTGACACTCTGTTTGTAAAAACAGACGTGACGAAGGAACAGGATGTTATCAGCATGGTTGAGCAAACCGTAGCGAAATACGGCAAGCTGGATATTTTGTTTGCCAACGCGGGCATCGCCCAGGACGGACCGGCCGACCAGTTGGCATTCGACAGCTGGCAGCGGACCATTGACATTAATCTAACGGGTGTGTTCCTTTGCGATAAATATGCGATTAAGCAAATGCTTGCACAGGGGAATGGCGGCGCGATCGTCAATTGCGGTTCCATTCACAGCCATGTCGGCAAAGCAGGCGTGACTGCATATGCATCTGCCAAAGGCGGCGTGAAGCTGCTCACCCAAACGCTAGGAACAGATTACGCGGCTAAGGGTATCCGCGTTAATGCGGTATGCCCTGGATATATCGACACGCCGCTGATTAAGGGCAGAACCGAAGCCATTACGCAGCACTTGGTTGGACTTCATCCGATGGGACGTCTGGGTAAACCTGAAGAAGTAGCCAAAGCCGTCATGTTCCTGGCGAGCGATGACGCTTCATTCGTTACAGGTACCAGCCTGCTGGTGGATGGCGGATATACTGCGGTATAAATCTACTTGAGAATCTCGTTTTTTCACGATACAGAAACAGCCGCGGCTTAACTAGAGCGGCTGTTTTTTTGTCGTTCCGGGAGGAGATGGACGTATTCATATGGAAAGATAACGTGTCTTGTAATTTTTAAAAGGGTGGAGGTTCATTACGATATGAACAATCAGATATCCGAAATCTCGACACGGGCGGCCGCTTACCTTCAACGGATCGGGTACGATGGAAAGGTTGAACCGACAGCGTCTGTACTTGCAAGCCTTCAGGAGCATCATATTCACCATGTACCCTATGAAAATCTGGATATTTTAAACGGAGTTCCTTTATCGCTTAAGTTGGGTGATTTGTATGACAAAATCGTCGTGCGACAGCGCGGCGGCTACTGCTTCGAGTTGAATGCACTATTCGGCTGGCTGCTTCAAGAGCTCGGTTTTGAGATTACCCACTATTTCGCGAGATTTTGGCGCGATGAGCCGAACCCGCCGCCGATGCGGAGGCATCATATTTTACGGGTAGAGGCGGAAGGAAGTTCTTATCTCTGTGATGTTGGAGTAGGAGGGATTGTTCCTGTCCAACCCCTTAAGCTTGCAGCGGGAATAGATCAGAAGCTTGGCGAAGAGTGCTATCGCCTGGAGATTGACCCGAACTTTGGGTGGATGCTTAATGAGCACAAACATGGTGCATGGAGCCGGATCTATTCTTTTACCGAAGAACCGCAGCTGCTCCAGGATTATGAGATGGCTTCTTATTGGTGCGAGTATGCGCCGGAATCGATATTTAAGAAGTCAGCCATGATGTTCATCCGCACGCCTGAAGGAAGAAATACCTTGGCGGGAGACGAATTCAGAATCTTCACTTCCACTGGAGTAGACATCTTTGTTCGGAAGAACCCTGAGGAATATCAGCAGGCGCTGCATACATATTTTGGGATTCCCGTTGCCTAATGATCTTGAAAATATGGATTACATATAAAGGAGGAATATGATATGCCATTATTATCTTTAACAACCTGGAGCTTGCACCGGAATTTGGGTCCGCTTCGCTGGACCTTTTGGGATGAAGAGAAGCGGGTACATGGCACGCATATTGATGATCAACCGGAGACGATATCTTTGCTCGAGTTGCCCAGCTTACTGCATGACAACGGATTTCAAGCCATGGAGATATGCCATTTTCATTTTCCGGATACCAGCGATGCGTATTTAGCAAAACTGAAAAGTAACATTGAACGTTCGGGAATGCGATTTTATACATTGTTGGTTGATTACGGCGATATTACGAACCCGGATGAACAACGCAGAGAAGCGGATATGAATTGGTTGAAAAAATGGATCGACATTGCATCGGCAGCTGGAGCGGAACGCATCCGGATTATCGCTGGAGACGCTGAAGCATCAGATGAGGAAGCTGTTCGTTTGGCAGCAGCACAATTACAGCGGCTGATCGATTATGCATCGGATAAGAAGGTAAGAATCATTACCGAAAACTTTCATGATCTGACTTCCACGTCTGCGAACTGCATTTCATTGTTGGATGCATGCGGCACGAAGCTCGGTTTAACGACAGACTTTGGTAATTTTTCCGGCCCTGAGAAGCTTTCTGAGTTGGAGGCGACGATCCCCCGCAGCGAGTCCATCCATGCCAAGGCGATGACGGATGAACAGGGTTCTTTGGATGCAGAAGAATTCCGGAGCTGTATGGAACGGGTCAGAGACAGCGGTTATGAAGGTCCTGTTACATTAGTTTATGATGGTCCAGGTGATATGTGGGAAGGCATTAACCGGGTGAAAGCTTTGGTTGAGCCTTATTTATAATTTTTTTTCGGAAATCCAAACTTTCTGAAGGTTCCCTTGCGTCTAGCCAATGAGTGTAACGGAAAGACACTTATATAGAGAGACGGAGGAATAACAGATATGAAAACGAAAACGGTAAATCTGATCAAAATGAGTGCGGTGGGATGTGCAGCACTGATGTGCATGAGCGCTGCCAGCTTGCCAGTGAATGCTATGGCTACAGTACAAGCATCGGCGGTTGTAGCAGCGAGTGTGCAAGCATCGACTCCAACGGCTGCAGCTGTTAGAGTTAACGAAAAGGTACTATCTACAACGAGCACATATTTGACCACACACATCCAGGTGCCCCAACTGACCGGTATGCTGGATACGCATTATCAGGCGGAGCTGAATGACATCATCCTCTCTCATGCTGAGAAGGACCTCGCTGCGTGGGAGAAAGAGGCTGCGGAGACCGCGTCTAAAGCCAAGACCGGGAATCTGGAATTCCATCCATACGATCTCTACATTACCTACAACCTGAAGGCAGACGGAATAGGCCATCCAGCTGGCGTTATTTCCTTAGAGGTTATCACTGAGGGTTCAACAGGTGGGACCAGTATGCCAAGGATTGATACTTATAATGTGGAAAATAAAACGACTGCTGAGCGAGTAACACTGTCTGGGTTGCTGGGAGAGAATTATAAGGAAAAGCTCGATGCGGACATTCTCGCGCAGATCAAGAAAGATCCCGATAAATACTTCCTTGAAGATTACAAAGGAACCTCTATGGAGCAGACCTTCTACCTCGAAAAAGGCGAGTTGGTCATTGTTTTTCCTAAATACAGCATCGCTCCGGGTTACGTAGGTTCGCCGGAATTCCGCTTTAGCCTGAAGGATCACTCGGCAGATGTAACCACACCCGCAGAAACGAAGCCTGAAGCAGGTGTAAAGCTTGATCTGAAGAAAGTAGCCAATTACAAGAACTCGCATGGAGTTACAATGGTATCTTTACGCGACGTGGCTCATCAATTAGGTTATGAATTGAAGTGGAACCCATCCGCCAAATCAGCGGAGGTCAAGAAAGAGACGCAGTGGACGACTGTGTCCATCGGGAAGGATTCGTATTTCTTTGCGAAAATGACTCCGAAAGCTTTGGGTGCTGCTCCAGTCCTTCAAGATAACAAGCTTTATGTGCCTGTGATATTTGTTTCTGAAATTCTGAAGGCTCAAGTACAGTAATAGAGGGGATTTTTTCCCTATTCTTAAAGATCCATAAGTTCTCGATTAACGGCATCCCGCCATGTTATTCCATGGGATGCTGTTTTTTTTGTGTTTAAATACTTTACCAGTATTTTGTAAGAACTTTTTACTTAACTTCCTGCGTCCTGACTATGAACAACAAATCAAGGGTAGGGACTGAATCACAATGAAAGACAACATGAAGCTGCTAGGAAATCCAACGATGCTGCGCCGGTCACCTGTACAAATGATAAGTGGCAAACGTTACATGCCAGGTCTTGATGGCTTAAGAGCTATATCGGTACTCGCCGTTATGGCTTATCATCTCAATTTGAAATGGGCACAGGGAGGGCTGCTGGGTGTTGGGATCTTTTTTGTTATCTCCGGCTATCTCATTACAGATCAAATCATTCATGAATGGAAGACGTATCAGAGGCTGAGCCTTTTGAATTTTTGGATCCGAAGAGCCCGCAGGCTGCTGCCGGCGATGGGATGCATGCTGCTGTTTGTGGCGGTATGGCTCCTCCTAGTAGATCCGTCAAGATTGCCCGCGATGAAGGGGGCATTTCTGTCATCCCTGTTCTATGTGAATAACTGGTGGCTGATTTTCCATAAGGTATCGTACTTTGAGAGCTTTGGACCCGCTTCCCCGATCGGTCATCTCTGGTCGCTATCCATCGAGGAGCAATTTTACGTCATATGGCCGCTGATTCTGGTATTTGGGATTAAAATCACACATCGGCGCGGTAAGCTCTTTATTCTGATTCTTGTATGTGCTGCTGCCTCGGCTTTAGCCATGGCTATGATTTACGTACCGGGAACGGATCCGAGCAGAGTATATTACGGCACCGATACACGTGCTTTTGCACTCTTGGCCGGTGCAGCTTTAGCTGTAGTATGGCCGAGTCAAAAGCTGAGCGGGAGCATCTCCAGTGGAGCTCGCAGTGTACTGGACATCATCGGTGCCCTTGGAATGATCGTTCTCATGGTATTGATTTATCGGACCAACGAATTCGATGATTCGCTTTATCGAGGCGGATTACTGTTAACTTCATTCATGACTGCGGTATTGATTGCCGTACTTGCACATCCGGCCAGTCTGTTGGGAAGACTTATGGGCTGGAGGCCTTTACGCTGGCTGGGAGTTCGGTCATACAGCTTATACATCTGGCATTACCCTGTCATTATTCTTACAAATTCGGATGTGAATACCGATGGGCCGGATGTGCTCCGGATCATTTTTCAGCTGGCGCTAAGCCTTATTCTCGCCGCTTTGTCCTATAGATTTGTAGAGGAGCCACTGCGACGAGGGGGATACAGGGTGAAACGGAGTCATCGGAATTCTTCACACCGCGGCATCCGGCCCGTTGTCTTGACAGCCATTTTGCCCGCAATCCTGATTATGATCGCTTGCTGCATCTACTTTGCAAAGCCTGAACCTGCTGCGCATGTGGCCAAAGCGGCTGGCTTACAGCATGTACAGAATGATCAAAAAGAGACAAAGCCCGGCGATGAAGCAGTCCCACCTATACCAACTTTAGATGACGAGTTACCCTATTCTGAACATAATAAACCCTTGTCCACGGAGATCCAATCAGGAAAAGGTATTACGGCTATTGGAGATTCCGTCATTTTGGATGCAGCACCTTTTCTGGAAAAGATGCTCCCGGGTATTGTTGTTGATGGCAAGGTCGGCCGTCAGATGCTGCAGGCGCAGGAAGTAATCGATCGTCTTAAAGCTCAAGGCAGACTGGGTGATCGGATTATGATTGAGCTGGGAACCAATGGAGCTTTCAATACCAAGCAATTACGGAATCTGCTGCAATCACTTCACGATGTCAATCAGATTATTTTGGTCAACACACGTGTTCCAAGGAAATGGCAGGATACCGTTAACAAGGATATTACAGAAGTTTCTAATGATTTCGGTAATACGACGGTAGTAGACTGGTATTCAGCTAGTGAAGGGAAGGACGGCTATTTCTATCGCGATGGCGTACATTTGAAACGTGAAGGTGCCGAGTATTACGCCTCGATTCTCGCGAAGGCTGTGAAGAGTAAACAGCAGTGAAAAATTTTAAAATCCCAAAAACTTTTTGCGCCCCTTCATACGTCTTACTCCTGTTACAACACCAGTTATCATACAGAGAAGGGTAATACGATCATGTTGAATAGGAATACCGAAAAACTGCTAACACGCTGTATCACCGAGCATAAAGAAAATGTCTACCGGCTCGCATTCAGCTACGTGAAAAATAAAGAGGATGCACTGGATATCGTGCAGGAATCGATTTATAAAGCCATGATGAATATTGAATTGTTGAAGAATCCCGATGCCGTCAAGAGCTGGTTTTTCCGGATCGTCGTGAATACGGCACTGGATTTCCTCCGCAGGAACAAGAAGGTTCACGCGATGGACCATGAAATGATTGAAACCTATACACCGGGCGCAGAGGATGTGTACACGGACATTGATTTGAAAAGGACACTTGATGATCTGCCGGAGAAATACCGGGGTGTGATTATTCTCAGGTATTTTGAAGATCTGAAAATCGATGAGGTGGCAGCTGTACTGGGAGAGAACGTGAATACGATAAAAACGAGGCTGTATCAGGCGCTTCAGCTATTGCGAGTGAAAATGAACGATGAGCCCTCAAAGGAGATCAAGTAAGATGAATAATAAATTGGAACAGCTTCGAAAAGAGTATGACGAAGTGCCCATTCCGGAAGAGCTGGATATGATCGTTTCCAGGTCCATAAACCAATCCCTTAAGGCAAGAAGAAATAAGGACCCAAAATATAAATGGTTTGCCGGTGTAGGTGCGGCGGCTCTCATATTCCTCATTACGATTAATGCAAGTACAACAGTCGCCAATGCTTTGTCCAGCATCCCAGGTGTAGACAAGATTATCAAAGTCCTTACGCTAAAAGAATATGTAGTGGATGAATCCAACTATAATGCAAATATTAAGGTGCCTTCCATTGCCCACTTGGATAATAAGGAGTTGGAGTCAGGTCTGAATGAGAAGTACATGAAGGAAAACAAAGCATTGTTTGACAAGTTCCAGGCCGAGATCAAGGAGTTGAAGAAGAATGGCGATGGTCATTTAGGAGTGGATGCAGGGTATGAAGTGAAAACGGATAATGACAGCATTTTTTCTATGGAACGTTACGTCGTAGAAAGCGCGGGCTCATCATCCGAGGAGCTTCAGTTCGATACCATTGATAAAAAGAATCAAATACTTATTACGCTTCCCATGCTCTTTAAGGATAACCATTATATCAAAGTGATCAGCGAGCATATCCAACAACAAATGAGAGAGCAAATGAAAGCAGACCCCGATAAAATCTACTGGGTATCTGGTGCAGTTGATGTGCTGCCGACGGATGAATTCAAATCCATTACGAAAAATCAGAGCTTCTATATCAACAATGAAGGCAAGCTTGTCATTGTATTCAACAAGTATGATGTGGCTCCCGGTTATATGGGATCAGTGGAATTTGTCATCCCGACCGATGTCATTTCGGGAGATCTTGTCAGCCATAGATATATTCAATAAATAGAAAAAACCGGTCAGCGGGAGAAAATAATACCCGTGCCGGTTTTTTTTATGGATGTGGTGAATACATGGCTTGCATTTATAACACAATCAACTATAATGTATAAAGCGGACAATAAATATCCGGGTTATATCCTATGAGGCAAGGTGAAAAATTTATGCACATGAAAACGGGCGTCGAACAATCCGCATATGCCATTCTATTACTGAACATGCTACCCGAAAAGGCCGTGCTGCCAGGTGAAGCGATTAGCCAGCAATTAGGCGTGTCAGCCACCTATTTTCAAAAATTATTAAGAAAACTGGTTAGTGCTGATCTGATTACTTCCGTACCTGGTATCAAAGGCGGTTTCAAACTAAAAAAGCGGATAGAGGATATTCGGATCTATGATGTTTATCTTGCCATTGAAGGACAGCAGACCCTTTACTCTTCCAGCGGGATATTGAATGACATGCTCGAGCTATGCGAGGAAGACCGCTGCTGCTTTTTATCCGAATTGATGCAAGAGGCAGAAGAAGCTTGGAAATCCGTCCTGAAACGGGAAACGGTTGCATATTTGGCAGAGGAAATGAAGGCGGATCGTTTTACACATAAATTAGAGACATTGCAAGCATGGGTACAAGATAAAATGGTCGTTTAAACGATAGCATTCGATTTGAAAATACATCCCACGAGAAATGAGGTCATTTGGATGATTCCAAGCTTGGCACGAATTAATGAATTGGCCAAAAAAGAGCGTGAAACAGGTTTGAGCAATGCAGAACGCGTGGAACAGCAGGTCCTGCGTGAGGACTATTTGCGTGAAATTCGCGGGCAGGTGCTGAGTTCCTTCTCCGGACTCAAGGTTGTTGATCCGATGGGGAATGACGTGACACCTGAAAAAATCCGTATCAAACAGAACGAAGAAGCTCGAAAGCTCCTTCACTAAAAAGAGAGGTGTCAGATATGGTAAATGGAAATACGAATAAACAGCTGAATGATATCAAGTACTCAGTCCTGGATCTAGCTCCCATCACGGTGGGAAGCACGCCAGGACAAGCCTTTAAATATACACTTGATTTGGCACAACATGTTGAGAAATGGGGTTATCACCGCTTCTGGCTTGCCGAACATCATAATATGCCGGGGATCGGCAGTTCTGCCACTTCGGTCGTGATCGGATATGTTGCAGGCGGAACAAGCAAGATACGGGTTGGATCCGGCGGCATCATGCTGCCTAACCATGCACCACTTGTCATCGCTGAACAGTTCGGTACGCTTGAAGCGATGTATCCAGGCCGGATCGACCTCGGTCTCGGCCGGGCACCCGGAAGCGATCAATTGACTGCCATGGCTATGCGTCGTGATGTTCGGGCCAATGGTCAAGAGTTCCCCGAACAACTGGAACAGCTGAGATCCTATCTGGATCCAGATTCGAAGTTTAACCGCGTTCGCGCTATACCGGGTGAAGGGCAAGAGATTCCCATCTGGCTGCTAGGATCAAGTGGCTTCAGTTCTGCACTCGCAGCGAAATTGGGACTCCCGTTCTCCTTTGCGAGTCATTTTTCGCCTGAATATACGGTGCCTGCATTGACACAATACCGCGATAACTTCCAGCCGTCTAGCGTATTGGATAAGCCGAATGCCATGGTTGGCGTCAATGTGTTTGCCGCGGATACGACAGAAGAGGCAGAATATCTTGCTACCTCCCATCAACAGCAGTTTTTAAGCTTGATCCGGAATACGCCGGGACAACTGCCTGCACCTGTCAAGACGATGGAAGGTTTATGGTCTGAACAGGAAAAAATGATCATTATGAAGCAACTAAAAACGTCGATTATCGGTAATCCGGATGAGGTTAAAAGTCAACTGCAAGCCTTCCTGGATGAAACCCAAGCGGATGAAATGATTATTAACTCCTCGATTTATGATCATAACGCCCGGCTGCGTTCTTATGAGATCGTAGCGGAGATTACAGGAATGAACTAATAGCTTATGGAAGTAAAAGACCGGTCTGCGGGAGTCATCTCGAGGCTGGTCTTTTTTTAATATTTATAAAAAGCCCCTGTTTAAGGAAATTAATCAATTGTATAATTCTAATATTGTGTCAATATATGACAAATTCATTATCGCAACGAATGGAGGATAGAGTTAGTTGCTTCATAACTAGAAAAAGGAGCTGTATGAAGTGAAAGTTTGGCCAGGGAATAAATTACATAACATAACGATGATCGTCATGTTGTCCATTTTACTAACCGGATTGCTTTATGATTCGGAGCCTGCGGCTGCTGCAGCCGGATGGAAATGGACGGAACAATCCGGGAAAGAAAGCACGCCACTGAACGATGTTGTCGGGCTATCGAATGGGGTGATTTTTGCCATTGGTGACGATTCGACGATACAGCGCCGTGTTTCCGAAGGCGAGTGGAGAATCCAATCCTTCCCGCAAAAAGCAAACTTGAAGGCAGCAGCAGATAATGGAACAACTGCGATTGTTGCAGGAGATCATGGTGTACTTGCAAGAACCAAGGACGGAGTGAGCTGGGAATCAGGTAAAATTCAAGGTGATTGGCTATTGTATCAATTTAATGATTATTATAAGAACAAACCTGAGGGTAAAACCAAATTAAACGCATTAAACACAGACTGGCATGATGTGATTTGGGATGGCGAACAGTTCGTCGCATCAGGAGAGGTCACCTTTAAATTTGATTCGTACAACTCCACTTTTCCTGCAGTAGCTATCTCCAAGCAAGGAGTATCTTGGGAGCTCGTACCACTGATTACCAAAGAACATATTGCTACCTGGGATCCATATAAGCTTGTGAAGTTTCAGAATAAATGGATTGTAAAGGTTGATAAAGGAGTATTCGTATCACAAAACTTAAAATCATGGACATATCACAGCAATCAGAAGTTTTACGGAAGCATCGATGAGTTTGCAACGAACGGCAAGGTAATCGTTGCGGTTGGTTGGGATGGAAGCTCGGCGTCGGGCCAGGCCATAGGAGGTGTTGTATATACCTCGACGGATGGGATCAACTATAAAGCAGGTAAGCGGATCAGTAATGTAGCATTGAACAGTGTATCTTGGGATGGTGAGCAATTCATCGTCGGCGGTCGTAGTGGATATATTATGCAATCCAATGACGGGCTTACATGGAAAGAAAAAACGCAGGAAAGGGGGAGTACGCAAGCATTTTTCTCTGTACATTCTATCGGGCTGGAGGGGAACATCAATCGTTTGAAAAAGTTTGGCAGTCAATATATAGGTGTAGGAGACGGGGGAGCCATTCGCACCGCCAAAGGTCTTGACGAGAAGTGGAGCCTGGAGGCAGCCGGGAAATATAATGATTTGTACGGGATTGCCTATTCCCAAAATACGTATTTGATAGCAGGAGTGGGGAACATTGTAACATCAACCGACGGAAGCAGCTGGTCTGAAGCGGAATCAGAAATCATTCCCGAAACATCCTTTTACTCATTAACCAGTGGAAACGGGAAGTTTGTCCCTTATGGCATAAGCAGCACCCCGTCTCAGGAAAGCTTTCTTTACATGAATGGACAACTGCAGTCTCTTACCGGGATCATCAAAGAACATAAAGACAACATATCCATCATAAATGGTCAGATCCGAATAATCACAAAAACAGAAATGAAGACCAGCACAGACGGGAAAAACTGGTCATCCACTCCGGGGCTGCAGCCGGTTCCTGTCGCTGTGAACGGGAAAATATGGATCGGGTATCAAGAGGGTAAATCCTCCTACTATAAATCAACGGACGGAATCAACTGGAAACAAACTGAAATCAATCTAGACGGAAAGAAGCTCGAAACATGGAATGGCTCCATCGATAAGAGCATTTGGACAGGTTCCAAATTTATAGGAATCAATCGCGACAGCATCCTGGAGTCCTCGAACGGAACAAGCTGGAAAACGGTACTTCCTCTCAAAAATGCAGGATTCAAGGATCTTGCGGTAAGCGGGGATGGAACGGTCACAGCCGTTGGATTAAACGGAATTATCTACATGGCTGATCGTGGAGCGAATTGGAAGGCAGTCTATTCTCCAACTCTAAAAGAGTT
Organism: Paenibacillus dokdonensis; assembly: GCF_004916975.1. Lineage (GTDB taxonomy): Bacteria > Bacillota > Bacilli > Paenibacillales > Paenibacillaceae > Paenibacillus_AQ > Paenibacillus_AQ dokdonensis. Next base: position 1,920,439 of record NZ_STGQ01000001.1, read on the forward strand.
GAAGTCTATCACCTGGGATGGCAAGCAGTTTTTAGCGGTTGGCTCAAACGGTGTTATTTTGAGAGGAATAAAAGAATAAGATAAGAAAGAGTGTGCTCTCCTTATGGAAGCACACTCTTTCTTATTGGGCTGCTAATCCCAAAACGAAGAATGCCCGGGTGAAATTGTAACATTCAATAGGTAGCCATTAAAAAGACTTAATTGATATAATAGATATTACGAATATGATGGACAAGAGGGGAGCACATTACAATGCAAAATACGAACCAAGACCCACACAACCTGTATGAACTTTATCCGGTTCCTCAAAAGGTAACTTCACTAAGCGGAGAGTCAAAACTTTCGGATACCATCCACATTGTTGTCAAGTCCGAACTGAAAGCAGCCACACTACCTAAGCTGCAAAAAGAGCTGAATGATCTTGGGCTCAGCAGCACCGTTTCGAGTGAATTCCAGGAGGGGCAATCCAACATTGTTCTAGCTTTGAGCGAGCAAGCGGACAGCCTTTCCGATGTAGATGCCGATGTGGTCTCACTTGGTAATTATAAAGAAGGATACAACTTGCTGGTCCGTGGAATTGCCTCGGGAGCTCAGGTTGTAATTATCGGTTATGACAGCGACGGTATCCACTATGGAGTAGTCACGTTGTCCCAGATGCTGAAGCAATCTCCAAACGGGATCCTGAAGTCTTGTCAGATTGAGGACTATCCGGAAATTTTGTACCGCGGCTATGTCGAAGGTTTTTACGGCTACCCATGGAGTCATGCGGACCGGATGGATCTTATGGCGTTTGGCGGCGAGCAGAAGCTGAATACATATATCTACGCTCCAAAGGATGATCCTTATCACCGCAAGCATTGGAGAGATCTGTATCCGGAAGACAAAGCAAAGGATATTGCCGAACTGGCTGCTGCAGGTCATGCCAATAATTTGAATTTCGTCTGGACGATCCATCCGGGAGATTCCATTGATCTGTCCATTGAAGAAGATTTTGTATCCGTATTAAATAAGCTGGAGCAGTTGTACGGACTTGGTGTGCGACAATTCGGCGTATTGTTCGATGATTTGGTCGGCGTCCCAAATGGCGGGCAGCAGGCAGCGTTTATCAACCGTATCGATAGCGAATTCGTGAAGGCGAAAGGGGATATCCGCCCTCTGATTACCGTAGGTACGAGGTATTGCGAAGCATGGGGGCCATCCATGACGGATTATTTCAAACCATTTGTTGAAACGCTGCATGAGGACGTTGAAATTATGTGGACCGGCGCGGCGACGATGTCCAACATTTCCAAGGAGCAGTACGATTCTCCAATACGACAAATCGGCTCTGACCGCAATCTTTCTGTATGGTGGAACTACCCGGTCAATGACTACTGCGATTCCAAAATTTTGATGGGCAAAATCGAGAATCTAAGCTCTGATCTGGATAATGTCAATGGTTTCTTCTCAAACCCGATGAACCAGGCTCAAGCTTCCAAACAGGCGCTCTTCTGCATAGCCGATCACAACTGGAACACTGACGCTTTTGATACTAATACCAGCCTTTCTGCATCCTTCAAAGCAATCGCGCCTGAGGTTGCGGAAGATTTGGAGATTTTCGCATCCAACAGCTCTTACCTGAAAGACGATGGCGGTGTCAGTGGAGATTTCATTTTTGATGAATCGTGGTATTTGAAAGAGGATGTAAAAGAATTGAATGCGGCGATCGAAGCGGGTCAGGATGCTTCAGCTTCTGCGGCCGGTTTGCGAGCTCATTTTGAACGCATGGAGCTGGCAGCGAATCGGATTGAAGAGCAGTGTATGAACCGCAATCTGGTGGAAGAACTGAAGCCGTTCCTAGCTGCTTTCAAGCTGATGGGTCAATCTGGACAAAACGTTATCCAGGCGTGGAGCGCATTATGGGCCGGAAACCTGATGGATATGGAAAAATATAACGAGGAAGCTCAGAAACAGCTCGCGGCTATGGAAAATTGCAAAGTAAACCGTTTGAAGGAAGAGATTCCGTTTGATTTTACCGTGGATGTCGGAACGCATGTCATCAAGCCGTTGATCGCTGAGTTGATCGTCAAGATTGCTGTGAACGCCGGAACGGAAGCTGAGGCGCCTCAGCTGAACTATGACCGGAAAAATATTGCCTTGTCCTCGCTTGGCGTGACAGCAGAAGCTTCAAGCAGTGTGAATGATAACGAAAATGCAGCTAAAACGATCGACGGCAGCATCAGCAGCGGCAAATGGTGCGCTACCGAGCATCGACCGTATCTGACGGTGGACCTGAAGGAACTGAAGACTATCAAGCAGTATAGAATCATAAACTGCGGTCATCCGGAGGCCAGGGAATCGAAATACTGGAATACGATGCATGCACAAATTCTTGCTAGCCAAGATGGTGAACAGTTCGCAATCATTGATGAAATCATCGATAATCGGGAGGACGTGATCAACCGTATCCTTTCCGAAGAAGTTACGGCTCGCTATATTCGGCTCCAAATCATTGAACCGGCACAAACGAGCGTAGATGGCAGCGGGCATACGCGCATCTATGGATTTGAGCTGTTCGATGAGCTTTACCCCGAGTTATCCGAAAAAGTGCTGACATCCGATATGGAATATGACCCTTTTGGGACGCTTAAGATTCACCATGTGCGCAAAGGGGACAGCATCTCGTTGTATGAATCTCTGGATGCCGAAACGCCGTTTGCCGTTTCCGAGACTTCTGCGGATGAGGGCCAAGAAATTGTATTTAATGACATATCAATGTACAATATTGGAAATCGCGTTTTTGTAGAACGGAAGAGTGGTTCTCTCTTACCGAGCGTCAGAACATCGAAAGGCATCGCATAACATACAGGAAACCGCCATCTGAGGGTTGTAATAAGCACTCCCGTTATCCGTGAAGATAGGGGAGTGCTTTTTTATAAATCGAATAGAGGAGGATATACACTTTGAGCACTCCATCTTTAGCCTAATCATAGCATGTTACATATGAGTCAAGATGTTCACCAATCTTCCAAAAGGATCCCGCACATAGAATCTGCGGACGCCCCAAGGCTCATCCACCGGACCATATTCAATATGGAATCCGGCCTTTTGCATGCGTTCGTATGCTTCTTCCACGTCATCGACTTCAATCGAAAGATCCGGCGTTGGCGTACCCGAACCTCCTTCAGCGGCAAAGCTGAGCTGGATCTGCATGGTCTGCTCTGATCCGTATGTGGCGATCCAGCCATGGTCCATGAGCAGCTCCAGACCAAGGATATCCTGATAAAAGCGTTTTGCTTCTGCAATCTCATGCGTATGTATATTGGTTACGATGCGCTTTACTTTCATACTTGTATCGGCTCCTTTTTATAACGCAATAGTGTATTACCAGCTTTCAGTTTATCTGAAATGAAAATAGAATATATTTATAATGATACCTTATTTTTACTTAAAGATGAAATGAATCTGGCGCTGCTTCCTCTGTAGCACAAAGACCCAAGGCAGAATGCCTTGGGCTATTTTATTATTCAATCATCTCAGAGAACCGGATCTCCGCCTTCGCCGCTCCAGGTCATTTCGACGAAAGTAGAGGGTGCAGCCGATGTGGCTGTGTTGGAGCCTGAAGCGTAAAGACCTCCGGCAACCCCGGACATCGTATAATCGGTATACAGTTTGTTGGAGGCGTAGTTCGTATGAATCATGGCACCGGAAATGTTGGAAGCTGTTACTCCCTTGAGCTCTAAGTTGCTTCCGTATGATACCCCGTCCGAAGCGGTGCTTTTGTTTGTTCTAAACGCTTGGCCTGTAGATGCATTATTTTGGACGATTGTATTGATGATTTGAACGTTATTGGCACGCATGAATATCCCATTGTTGCCTACGGTCGATTCGGGTATCGTGTTCTGAAAATCGATATTGGCGCCGACGACTTTAATATGATGCGTGCCTTCCTTGAAGTCAAAACCGTCATTTACCGTTTTGATGGCATTACAGTTTAAAAACGTGATGTATCCGCTTTGGTCGGGATTGGGGCTCGTTGTCCAGTTTTGATCGGCATCACCTACATAGAAGCCTTCACCGTATTTACCGCCAGTTCCCGTACCCTGCGCCGTACTGTTCGAGACGAGCCAATATTGGCTATTTTTGCGGATCTTGAAACCTTCGCCTTTTGTATTTTTAACCGTAACATTGTTCACATAACCATGCGATGCTTCAATCAAAAGTCCCTTGTTGGATTGTGAATTGGAATTGATCGTTATATTTTCCAGCTTGTAATAATTGTTTTTGATATGAAATGCCGCATTGCCTGCAGCCCCTGTAAATTGAAATGTGGCACCGCTTCCCGTACCACGGATTGTGATGTAATTGCCTGCCGATCCGCTAATGGAGGTGGCAATGGTTCCGTCCGTTACCGAATAGTTCCCCGATACCTCAATGATATCACCGGGACTCGCGCTGGATAAGTAGCTGCGCAGCGCCGTAACATCACCTGCCGGAACTGTTCTGGTAGCTGCATTAACGGTATGGATCGGGTACAAAGCGAATACAAGCACGAAGCAAAATAGAGATATCATACTTAGTTTGAACGATTGTTTCATCATCATCCAACCTCCCAGTAATGTTGATACTCCGAAATCAAACATGCCTTTTACCGTTGCGTTAATCCTCGTAATATACGTAAAAAGGGCATCACCTCGTTCAATGGAAGATGAAAGTCCGTATTAAAGCGCTTTAATTATAATTCACTTCAAATACCAGATTGTGGTTTGAAAATATCAATATTCCATCGTCATTCGATACCGGTGGGGAGTCATGCCGTACTTTTTTTTGAACATGGCAATAAAATAGGACGGGTAATTAAACCCGGTTTCCTTGCTAATTTCCTCAACGGAAAGAGATTGTAAAGCAAGAAGTGTCTTGGCTTCCTCCAGACGTTTCCCATTCGTATATTCGATGATTGTCAAGTCCATCTGTTCCTTAAACAGCTTCGAAAGGTAATTGGGGGAGAAATGGAGCTCCTCCGCCAAGTCGTTAATCGTAAAAGACAGGTGATAGTGCTTGTTTATCCATTTTACGATCATGCCAATAAGCTCTGACGAGCCTGTATTTACAGAATGGTTGAATGCTTCACTTTGAACCTGCGAATATACATGACTATTAAAATAAGTGAAAAAATGAAATGTGAATAAGGTTACAATCTCCTTTCGAAGATTTGGGGAAACGAGGGCCAGTGTCTCATTTAAATGTAAAAATTGATCCTCAAGATATGCAGCATCCTTGGGTGACAAAGTAAAAAGCTGATAGGACATTTCATGTTCCATAAATTGAGAAAGAGTAGAGGTCAGCTGCGGTAATACACTCAGGAAAGAGTCGATGACGGAGGCTTTGATTTTCAACAAGGTGCGAATATAATTGGGCGGGACAATCACTTTAATCTGGTGAATCTGAAATGGTTTTACAAGAATCAAGGTGCGTGGCTGTAGCGGATACTTTTGATTATTGATGATGTAGCTTCCTGTTCCTTCATGAATATATAAGATTTCCAATCCTTCATGAGCATGAAAATATTCTACAGGCTCTGTAAGCACGTTGCGATAATTAAACAAATATAAGTTATCTCTCCAACGAATCGCATTATGAATTTTCATTTCGCACCTCCAGTTTGGATGGCTGTTCTGCGTCGGATGTTACGGCTGGTTTTAAAAAATTCCATAATGGTTAACTAGAAGTATATTTCAACAAACTGCTATCATTCGCTATTTTCCCGCAAAAATAAGGACTGCAAAGGATGAGAATATGCACATTGATTGGGCTTCAACACAAATGTACAACACACTCATGTCGGTAGCAACCGGAGTAGCGTTACTTATGCTGCTGCGTTTCGGTTCTCTGCTGCGTCTTGGACAGCATGTCAGCTATGAGGGATGGTCGATGGGTTTTGCGGTGCCCGGTTTTATCCTTACGCTTCTTGGTGGCGCGATGACATTAACCTGGCCTCTTTCTAAAGTGGGTTTCCCGTTCGATGACATTATTTTTGGTGAACCTTCGCTTGCCTTCGGTGTACTCTTGCTGGCCGGATCAATTTTGCTATGGCGACATTCGAAGAGCGGGAAGAGGTGCAGAGGTTGAGCCCGCCGCAGGCACAAAGCAGGAAGTCGAATATATGAAAAAAATGATCCAGCCTATCACGTATTTTGCCGGTGCCATGGGGCTGGCCCTCTTCTCGATTGCGATCGCTGGCATGTATTTTCAATTGTTTGCCGCGCCGCCGGAGGAACCTATTTCGGGACGTTTTGCGGATTATCCGCTGCTTGAAGCGACCTTTATTTCCGGCTTATATGCACTTACAGGGATCGGGGCAATTCTTCTACCATTTTCGCTGCACATGGGCAGCGCAGTCATTACGAGGATTATGAAAATTTGCTGGCTGATTGGCGGAATTGCATTCCTGTTGTTTGGTGCCTTAAACTATTTCACCCATATTGGTTTAATTATCCACACCATGAAGTGAGTGTTTAACAATAGACACGACAGCGTGAGAACGAGCAGTATTCATTACTATATAAAAGAACCGGTCGTGGAATTTAACCATAACCGGTTCTTTTTGTGTTTTTATGATGTATCCTTCTATGTATGTTCTTCCGAATTTTTTTGTGATCTTGACCGCTATTTTACAGTCACCGGTACGCGGGCAATATGGTATGCTTTTAAAAGCTAACAACGAATATACATATAAGGTAGTAAGCAAGCAAACGGCATGAGTCAAACTAAAGAGAGAAGAAGGAATGCTATGAGTTTATGGGTTAGGGAGACCTCATTTTACAAGAATTTTTTCAGGCTGACCCTGCTAATCGCCCTGCAAAACATCATCACCTTGGGCGTCAACTTGTCGGACAATCTGATGCTGGGCGGCTACAGTGAGTCGGCACTATCAGGCGTTGCGCTGGCTAATCAGATTCAATTTATTTTGCACATGCTCGTGATGGGGGCTGCGGAAGGCTTAGTCATCTTGTCCTCCAGAAGCTGGGGAGCCAAAAACTTGGAATCTGTGAAGAAGGCTGCCAGCATTGGCATGAGAATCGCGCTTCTGGTCAGCGTTGTGATGTTGATTATCGTGTTTATCTTTCCGGAGGGCTGTATGTCACTGTTCACGAATGAGCAGAGAGTCATTGCGGAAGGTGCACAGTATTTAAGAATTATTTGTTTTTCTTATGTTTTTTTCGCCATTACGAATGTACTGCTCGCCTCGCTGCGGAGCGTCGAGATTGTGCGGATTGGTTTTCTCGTATCCTTATCCACGCTGGTCATTAACATTTGTTTGAACTATGTGCTGATCTACGGACATTTTGGGTTGCCACGGATGGGGGTCAGCGGCTCGGCGACTGCAACACTTACAGCGAGAATCATCGAAACCGTTATAGTCATCATCTTTATCAAACGTTATGACCGCAGGCTTATGCTGAAACTGAAGGATTTCTTTCAAATTGACAAGGAGCTGTTCAGGCAATACCTGCGGATTGGTTCGCCTATTCTGATGGCCAACGCGCTTTGGGCATGTGCCATGGGCGCGCAGTCTGCTATTTTGGGACATATGGGTGAATCGGCGATTGCTGCGAATAGTGTAGCCACAACGATCTTTCAGCTGGTTACGGTCATAACCTATGCGTCTGCCAGTGCAACGGCTGTTGTGATCGGGAAGACCATTGGGGAAGGGCATGTTTCGAAGATCATAACCTACAGCAAAACGATGCAGATGCTCTATCTTTGTATTGGAGTTTTGACAGGACTAGTGCTCTTTATCACCAAGGATTATGTGACCGGGCTGTACACGATCTCTGACGAAGCAAAGGCACTTGCGGTTCAATTCATGACGGTTCTGTCGATTACGGTGGTCGGAACCGCGTATCAAATGCCTGCATTAACCGGGATTGTACGCAGTGGGGGAGATACGAAGTTCGTGCTTTATAATGATTTTATTTTTATGTGGCTCGTGGTTTTGCCCGCATCATTTATCTGCGCGTTTGTATTTGACCTGTCACCATTAATCACATTCATATGCTTGAAATGCGACCAGATTCTCAAATGCTTCGTCGCTCTCGTGAAAGTAAACCGTTTCAAATGGATCCGGACCTTTAACACGGATGTTAAACCGGTGGATTCTTCTGAGAATGTTGCCACATAATAAATATGGCCCGATTCATCCGGTCATTACGGGTACAGCAACGGGACTTGGAAGAGAAACGGCATTAAGCTTGCGTCGGAGAGATTTTCAACGAATCAGAACATAATAATGTTGAGTGAATGAATAATAGCCATGGACAATGCCGGCGGCAAAGGTTCCATGGCTATTTGAATCAAACTTAAGACCATAATACAGAAAAGAGAGAGAACATGAGCTTACACATCCGTGAGATAACACAAGAAAACTGGCGTGCTGCCGCGGCATTAACGGTATCGGCACAGCAGCAGCATTTTATAGAGAGCAATGCATTTTCAATGGCAGAATGCTTTTACGAGAAGAATGCCGTATCCGTCGGAATGTACGATAATGATACACTCATTGGGTTTGCCATGTATGGCTGGCCGGACGTTCAGGATCAAAGCGCTTGGCTTGACCGTTTCATGATTGACCACCATTTTCAAGGAAAAGGGTATGCCAAACGGTTTCTGCTGCTGGTCATCCGCTATATCGAACAGCAATATGACTGTAAGAAAATTTACTTAAGTATCCATCCCGAAAACAAGCACGCCCAAACATTATATGAGTCGATGGGATTCAAGTTGAACGGACAAATGGATAATGAAGGCGCCGTCCAGGGCCTGGTGATGGAACTCCATTTAGACTCTTTACATGAGTAGAATGGGAGGACTCCATCAGATTTGTACATGCCGTCCCTCCGGTTTGTGCTCCGGCTGATCTTGAATAATCGAACCATCCTCAAGATGAAGCCATGTGTCAAAGCTGCGCTGTCCTTCCGTTAATTGAATGACTCGCGCGCCGGTTTGGAACGGTTGATTCAAATAGGCATTGCGGGTCGTACGTCCGTAGCAAAGACGAATTCCATGCAGAGTACCCCAGAAGTCATTCCCGTGGTCATGTCCTACGAAGGTTCCCATGATATCGCCCATTTCGAGCATGGCCGCGAAGAATCCGGTGTTAATCCATGGCGCGCAGCATTTGTCCAGCTTCTGCCCGTAGCAAACTGAGAAATCCCAAATATCATTGTATTCCGGAAGCGGAATATGAAAAAAACCAAGGGAAGGCAGCGGTGATCCGCCATTCCTTGCGGTTAAGCGATAGGAGGTTTCTGTATACCAATGGATTTGACTCCGGCGAATCCAGTCATAAAAGCCGACACGTAGATACTCGAGCGGTGAATAACTGCCTGAATCCAGAAAATAGAGCGCAGCTGCAGGCTGATGCTGTTTATCCAATATTTCAAGCACGTAATTACCGGCACCATGCACATGCGGCGGATCGGGCTGCGCATAGCAGTACTTGTGGGATAACTGGAGATTATGCAGCTGCTCACGCGTCATATCCGCAGCCTCGGAATCATGATTCCCGAATACGGCTGTCCAAGGAATTTGCATCTCCTCCGGCACCGAGACCGCGTTTTTAAAAGCCTCGATAGGATTCGGACTCTTATTACTCGCAATAACGTCTCCAGTGTAGACGACCAGATCCGGTTTTTCCGTCTCCAGGATTCTCCTCATTAGAGCCTTCATATGAATCTCTTCTTCATCTGGCTCGCAAAATTCAGTGTCCGTAAACTGGACAATTTTGAACTTATCATTATCCCTAAAATGCAGCGATTTCCTCATAGCATTAGTTACACTCCTAATTTGCTAAACAATGAAGCGGGCACTTTGGCGTCCCAGCTATCCGGCTGCTTGAGACCCAGCGCATAGGCTGCAACTGCAGCGGTATCCACGATGAACAGGTCAGGCAGAGCCGCCCCGGCTTCAATTCCAGGTCCAACACAACCCCAGAACACGTTTTTGTCCATTGGATGATCACTTCCGTGGCTGTACTTGTTATCCCCGCCGCCACCATGATCGGTAAGCAGAATCACAAGACTATCCTCAAGCAATCCCAGTTTTTCGATAGATCCCAGCACGAGTCCGAACAATTCGTCATTTTTAGATATCGCTTTCAGATACTCCGGTGAATCCGGACCATATCCGTATTGATGTCCAGAACCATCCGGCTCATCGAGCTGCATATACAGCAGCTTTACGTCGTTATTTTCCTCAAGATAGGTCTGAATAGCGCCCACCAGTTCAGCATCAGGCAAAGATTCCTTATGTATGCCAAGATTCTCTTCAATAATACCGCTGTTAATCGGTGTCCAGCTTGAGAAGGCAGCGAGCTTCGCTTCAGGCCAAGCTTCCCGCGCCAACCGGAATACGGACGGATACGGAGAATCAGAAGGATAGACTTGCGTCGCTGCGATATCATTATTTAATTGATGTTTTTCCGGAAGGACGCCATGAAGGATAGAACCCCAGCACTCGGCACTGATGGTAGGCGATTGTGCCTGTGCGTTGTAGGTAACAGCCCCCTTTTGCAAAAATGCATCGATATTCGGTGTCTCCGTGTTTTGAATGAAATTCCCTGCGCCATCCATCCCAAGGATGAAGACCCGTTGGATTGGCTTAGACATGCTAATCATCTAAAAAACCTCCTTTAAGTACAATCGTAATGGAATGATTTCCCTCTTCTTCCTTCAAAGAAACTATGAAAGCGTTTATTATGCCCCCTAGCATAAAGAGTCTGGTTGATGCTGTCAATAACCTTTGGTAATGGATTAGGAAGAAGTCATCATCGTGGTATCAGAAAGTCATGATGATAGTGGTCGACAGGATTCGCTGCATTATAGAATTGGAATGTAAAGGTTTACACGACTTGATATGAAGGGGCTGGAACATGAGGGAGAAGTCGCATTTGAAGAAAAGTCTGAAGAAGTATAAATGGCTGCTGCTAATGACACTACCAGGAATCGTATATTTGTTCATCAACAACTATATCCCGATGTACGGCGTGATTCTTGCATTTAAAAACTATAATTATGTCGATGGTATATGGGGGAGCGCCTGGGCCGGACTTGATAACTTCAAATTCCTGTTCAACTCACAGGATGCGTATATCTTTACCCGGAACACCTTCCTGTACAATGTGGTCTTTATTGTGCTGAATTTGGTTCTGTCCGTTCTTGTCGCGCTGCTGATCAATGAAATCAAGGATAAAGTGATCAGTCGATTTTATCAGAGTACCTTCTTACTTCCGCATATCATTTCCATGGTTGTCGTTGCTTATCTGGTATACAGCTTTCTGAATGTCGACAGCGGGCTTGTGAACAGGCTATTAATCAAATGGTTTGGTTCAGAAGCGGTTTCATGGTATGCGGAATCCAAGTATTGGCCATATATACTGGTCATTGTGAACGCATGGAAAAACGTAGGCTATTTATCTATCATCTATTTTGCTTCGATTATCGGAATTGACAAGGAGTATTATGAAGCAGCCACGATCGACGGTGCGAGTAAATGGAAACAGATGACACGAATTACGATTCCATTAATTCTGCCTGTCATCACCACCATGACGCTGCTTGCCGTCAGTGGCATACTCCGCTCGGATTTCGGATTGTTCTATCAGGTGCCAATGAATACAGGCGCACTCATACCCACGACGAACACGATTGATACCTTTGTCTACCGTGCCATGATCCAATCGGGTGATATAGGAATGTCGACTGCTGCAGGATTCTATCAATCCGTGGTCTGCTTCGTTCTCATATTGGTAGCCAATACGGCTGTTAGAAAAATCAACAAACGGGACGCATTATTCTAAACAGGGAGGAGAGTGAATCGTGAGAGAATTGAACTTGAAGAAATGGATTGGGCCATCCTTGATACACTTGTTTTTCTGGGCGTTTACGATCGCATCTCTAATTCCTTTCATTCTGGTGTTTATGGTGTCGATATCCAGTGAGGATTCCATCCTGCAAAACGGATATTCGCTGTTTCCGAGCCATATCAGCTTTGCAGCTTATCAATTTTTATTCAATGACTTCTCCGAAATTGCAAAAGCGTACGGTGTGACCATTTTATCAACGATAATCGGGACGATTGTAAGCCTACTTATCACAGCACTTTTTGCTTATCCGTTATCCAGGCCCGAGCTGCCTTTCCGCAGTACGCTATCCTTTTATATTTTTTTTACGATGCTCTTTGGCGGAGGCATGGTGCCCTGGTACATCACCTATGTCAACATGTTTGACTTAAAAAACACGATTTTCGCCATGATCATTCCCAATCTGCTGTTAAGTGCGTTTAACGTGCTGCTCATGCGAAGCTTTTTCGCCTCGACGATTCCGGAATCCGTCGTTGAATCGGCAACGATTGACGGAGCAGGGGAACTGAGGATTTTCTTTAAAATCGTCCTTCCGCTTTCTCTGCCCATTATGGCAACGATCGGACTTTTTAACACTTTAGCCTATTGGAATGATTGGTATAATTGTATGCTGTTTATCGACAAGCCTGAGCTGTATAACATTCAATATCTGATGACGAAGACGCTCACGAACATCCAGTATTTGCTGATGAAGTCCAACAGTTCAGCTCAGGTCGGGGATTTGCTGGCCAAAATGCCGCGGGAAACCGTGCGGATGGCACTTGCGATCGTCGGGATTGCTCCTTTATTGTTCGCTTATCCGTTCTTTCAGAAATACTACATCAGCGGGATTACAAGCGGGGCAGTAAAAGGTTGAATATAACCACCCGTTTAACTTGGAGGAGGTGGGGCAGCCAGAGTGATGGATAGCATGCTTTTAAAAAAGGTGAAAATGGAGAGGGGATCAACGGAATATGAAAAAAGCCCATCAATTGGTATTACTAATCATGCTTTGCGGGATGCTGGCATTAACAGGATGCGGTAAAGGGGATTCAGGCAAAGCGGCAGACTCCGGAACAACGCCTGGAAAAAACGCTGCGACAGGGGAAAAGGGGAAGGATTCGGATTCCTCGCTCAGTCCTTACAAAATTACGCTTGTATACCCGGCAACCGCTCCTAAAGACCTGCAGCTTGTACAGGATGAAATGAGCAAATATTTGACGGAAAAGATCAATGCCACCATTGAGCTCAAACCTATTGAGTGGGCTTCATGGGATGATAAAACCAACCTGATGAAAATTTCCAACGAACCCTTTGATCTGATGTTCACGGCGAGCTGGTTCTCCTATCCGAAGGATGCCGCCAAAGGTCAATATCTCGAGCTGGATGATTTAATGGCCCAATATGGCAAGGATATCCCCGGCGTTCTCGGTGACGATTTTATTAAGGGATCGAGAATCGGCGGCAAGCTCTACGCTCTTCCAACCAAAAAGGAATTCGGCCAGGGCTTTGGATTTCTCCTGGATAAGAAATTAGTTGATAAATACAAGTTTGATACGAGTGGCGTGAAGTCGTTAGAAGATATGGAAGCTATGTTCAAAACGATTAAAGAAAACGAGCCGGGTATCACTCCAATCGTTTCAAGCAAATTTACGAACATTTGGGAAGCGTCAAACTATGATGGCATCGTGGCCAATCTGGCAATTCCGCGGGATAGCAAAGAGTTAAAAGCCGTGGATACGCTCGAAGATCCAAAATTCATCGAATTCTACAAACTCATGCATCAGTGGAATCAGAACGGCTGGTTTGACAAGGATGTTCTGACCTCAGACGCAGACCAAGGCATGAATATGATTAAAGCAGGCAAAGCCTTTGCCGTAGCCCAATCCTTGAAGCCTGGAAAAGACAAGGAAATGAGTTTAAGTTCGGGCGTCGATGTGATTCAGGTAGAGACGGCTGAACCGTTCACGACAACGGGCGACGCACAGGGCGCTATGCTTGGTATTTCCCGGACATCCAAGGATCCTGCGAGAGCGATGATGTTCCTTAACATGCTGTATAGTGATCCCAAACTGCTAAATATGCTGGATTGGGGAATCGAAGGCAAGCACTATGTGAAAAAATCCGATAACATGATCGATTTTCCGGAAGGCGTGAATGCAGATACCCAAACTTACCCGAATCCGGGAGGCTGGATGTTTGGTAACCAGTTTAATTCCTATCTATGGGCAAATGAAGATCCTAATAAATGGGAAGAGTTTCAGAAATTCAATGACAGAGCTGAGCGTTCCATTGCTCTGGGATTTGCCTTCAATCAGGAGCCTGTAAAATCAGAAATGGCATCCATCGCGAATGTGGAAAAAGAATTTGGTGCCAGCTTAAGATCAGGTGCCGTAGATCCGGAGAAGATTCTCGCTAAGTGGATAGAGAAGCGCAAGGCAGCCGGATTTGATAAAGTCAAAGCTGAAGTAGATAAGCAGCTGGCCGAATGGGCTCAAACGAAATAGGGACCTAGTAAAATATGAGGGGATTCTGAACCGGGACTATCGTTGTGAGTCCTATGTAAGGGATTCCCTTTTTTCTTGTATGTAACTATACTCAGAGAGTAGATGAACCTATGAAATGCTTTACGTTCATTGTACAGATTCTTTTTATAGAGCCGGGGTAGCTGATGAATATGTTGAATATTAAAGACTCGCTTCGTTTTAAGCTGATCATTGGTTTTTTTACCATTGCCGTGCCTCTGGTCGTTCTGCTGCTCTACAATAACTACTATGCTTCGAACACGATCAGAGAGCAGGTCGCCGATTCGAATAAAAACTCGATGATTCTCTATTCGCACCAGATTGAGGCGGCACTAAACAAAGAAACGAACTTTTTGTACAATATCGCGGTAGAAGACCCGAACATTGCTGCTCTTTCGCAGCTGCAAAATGATCCTGATGAATACTATTTGGCCAAGGCCGGAATCTTAAACACCTTGACACGGTATCACCGGTTCGATAACAGTGTTGATCTTCAACTCATCTACTCCGTCCAAAAACAGGATCTGTTCAACACGCCAATTAAAACGCAATCCTATGAAGAATTACTATCGATCAAATCCACCATCGAAAAGCTGGTCAAGGAAGTTCGGCCGGATAGTGATTTTTTTCGCGAATGGAAGGCTATTGAATACAGCGATCACAAATATGCTTTAATAAGGTTGGTCGATACAGGGGATGACTTTTATCTGGGAGCCTTCGTGGAGATGGAAAATCTGATGATCCCGCTGGACTTAATCCATTTGGAAGATGGCTTCGCCAGTTTCGTAAGTGATCAGGGGCTGCTGATTACGAACACGACAGCGATCGGTTCGCAGCGCCTGAATACCTCGTACGCCTCCGAATCCAATGAAGTATACCAGGTTGTGAAAAAAAATGACCGTAAATATATTGTGGTTATGAATCAGATCCAGGGAACGGATGTGATTCTGAGCGCTTTTGTCCCGGAATCTCAGATGCTGAAGAATCTATATCACTTCCGAAGGGGCATTATTATTATTTCGATTGTGGCACTGATCATTTTGATCATTTATTTGGTCTATCTTAACGATATTATTCTTAAACCTATGAACAATCTTGTTCGGGGAATGAGAAGGATAAAGCATGGGGACTGGGATACCCGACTCTATTCCTCCAAAGCAAAGGAGTTCAGTATTATCAATGAAACGTTTAACAGTATGGCCTCCGAGATTCATGAACTGAAAATCAGTGTGTATGAAGAGCAGATCAGAGCACATAAGGCTGAACTCAAGCATCTCCAGCTTCAGATAAACCCTCATTTTCTGCTGAACTCCATCAACATCGTTTACAATCTGGCGGAGATTAAAAATTACAGCGTAATTCAGCTGATGTGCATGAATCTAGTGAAGTACTTCCGCTTTACGACCAAAACCAACCAAGTTGCCGTGACGGTCGCGGAAGAAATGGAGCATATGGAGAGCTATATCAAAATTCAGCAGGTCCGCTTTCCTGAGCGGGTCACCTATCATATTCAACTTGCTGATGAAGCAGCTAAGGCGGCCATACCGCCGTTGTTAATCCAGCCTTTTATCGAAAATGCGATTAAATACGGCTTTGATTTTATGGATCATCCTTTCCATATTTCCATTCATATCCGTCTTCTTGGGACAGAACAACTGGAGATTGTGATTGTAGATAATGGAAACGGCTTCCCGGATGACGTGCTGCAGCCATTGCAATCGGGATGCTTCCTGGATAATCAAAACGGAGAGCATTTAGGCATTTCTAACGTGCAGTACCGGCTGAAGCATATTTTTGGGCAGACGACATGCCTTGAGTTTGATAATGCCCCCGGCGCAGGGGCAAGGGTCAGAATTGTACTTCCTTTCCGAACGGTTGAGCAGTTTACTTCATATTGATGATCTGATGGGGGAATTCACACATGTATAAGGCACTGATTGTAGATGATGAAATTTATGCGGTGATGGGCATCAAAAGCGGCGTGAATTGGCAGGATTTGCAGGTGTCCGAGGTGTATGAGGCTTATAATATGCGTGACGCATTGCAGATTTTTGAACGTACGCCGATTGATATTATGGTGTGTGATATTGAAATGCCGAAAGGGACGGGAATTGAGCTGCTGGAGAGGGTTAACGAGATATCTCCCGGCACAGAGACCATTTTTCTAACCGCCCACTCTGCTTTTGATTTCATGAAAAGAGCCATCCAGCTGGATGGATTCGATTATTTGTTAAAACCTATTGAATTCGATGTCCTTCAGGAGACGATTGCCAAAGCATTAAAGTCTATTAAACAGGAACGTGAATTACATCATCTGCGGGAGCAGTATAAACCTTATTACGAAACATGGCGCAAGAAAAAATCCCTTATCACCGATAAATTCTGGAATGATCTGTTTTCGGGAAGAATAGTTTGCTCTCCGGATAGCATTGGAGGGATTCTCGAGGAGCATGAGCTTGCTGGACTTCAGGATGCCGTATTCCTGCCTGTGCTGGTAAGCGTAGAATCATGGCTGCGTGAGTATAGCACAAAGGATGAAGAGATGATGGAGTATGCCATACGTAAAGCTGCTTCTGAGATGCTGCTGCCCTCCGGAAAAGGCGAGGTTATTCAGACCAAGCAGGGGGTGAATGTCGTTATCATCGCTGGTGCGGAAGGAGATGGGGATTCCATTCTCGAGCTGCACACAAGCTGTGAAAAATACATCCAGGGCTGTCATAAATATTTTGGCTGCAACCTTTCCTGCTATATTGGCGAGAGCTCCACATTATATAACATCGCGGATACGTACAAGCAGCTGCTGGAGATTGAGTATAATAATCTGAATAAGTCCAATCAGGTCTATACACTGGCATCACTAGGTACGACTTCGATCAAAACCATGATTCCGCGGATATCGACCTGGACGATTTTGCTGGAGCAGGGAAAGCTGGAAGAACTGCAGAAGGAGATTCATAGCCGTATTGCAGAACTGTGGAAGATTCCGAGGCTTTCACTCAGTGAACTCGACGGGTTCCGCCATGAATTTATGCAAATGATGCATTATATTCTTCATAAAAACGGACTTTCTGCCTTCGAGCTGTTTCAGGATCAGGAAGGCATCCTGCTGAGTGCCCAGCCCCGTAATCTGGAGCAATTGGAAGCCACGGCTCTTCGATTGATTCAGATCATTTATGATCAGCTGCATCAGAATCACTCCGTCATTCAGCGTATCCAATACTATATCACAGAGCACTTAAACGAACCGATCACGAGAGAGCAGCTTGCGAGCTACGTGCATCTCAATCCTGCTTATTTGTCCCGTTTATTCAAACGCGAGGTGGGAGAGTCAATTACAGATTACATACTGCATGTCCGGATGTCGCTGGCAAAGGACCTCATCATCACCTCGTCCATCCCCATTTCGGATGTGGCGAAAAGCTTTGGTTATCATAACTTTTCGCATTTCTCCAAAATGTTCAAAAAGGTATATCATGCTTCGCCACAGCAATTTAGGCAGCAATCGGTTTGAATATGTAAAGCCAGCTTACGGAAAAGTAAGCCGGCTTTTATAATTCCGCTAATAGCGGCAGATAAGATGCAATTATTGCAAGTTAATATTAGATATCTATTTTTTTGCTGAACGTGCTTTGCTTGCCGATTGCCCCTTTGCACTATTTACAACGAAGGCATCTCCCGAACGGTTGGGATCCCCAGGAATGGAGGTCACCGTGTTACCTTGGATCATGATACCGCGCTGTGCTGAGGTCAGATGTGGGCTCCTGCCGTTTAATCGGCAGCATGTAAAAGAAACTGCTGAGATTTGGGCCATTTTGGATATAAAAGCGCCTACTTGAGGTGCCTCCACGATCCATTCTGCCGAGGTTTGAGGACCGGTATAGCGTTTTGTTGTCCTAAATGTCCAGTTTTGGGTTGTATTGCGCATATAAATAAGCCAGGTAGAGCCCTTTAGTTTTGAGATAACCGCATGGATTCGATCACCGGGTTGAACCGGTTTGGGAATGAGAGTCATCACATTAGGGAGGATCTCCCACCATGCGTAGTAATGCGCTTTTCCATTTACAAAATCATGTCCGGTTCCCGTTTGAATCAGGCTGGTATTCCCAAAGCCATCGATTCCAATCCATGCTGAAGAGTAGGATGGTGTGGTACTTGGCCGCACAAAGGGGACGGTCCACTTTGCGGAAATACGCCGGAACGATTTAGTACGTCCAGAGATGGCATAGCCGCTCCAATTGGAAGATATCCAACCCAAGCTGTTAAGCTGTGGTTTGCCGGGCTTTTCCAACAAGCATACTCTGTGAGTCTTATTCATATATTCCACCACCTATGAAGTTGAATTTCGATAATCTATCATATGCGGTGATAGAAGGTGCGAGTGGGGATATGGAGGTTATTAAAAGCTTGTTTTTGAAAGGAATTAAGCAACCTTACAGGCTGTTGAATTGTTATCATATATGAAGAAGTCAAATATGAGATGTTCGATCGGGGGGCTTAAAAGTATAGATGTCTATTAATTGGATGAGTATATTTATTGTTTTGTTGTTAGGAGTTGTTGTGATTTTAGGTATTATTGGGATATTGAGGTTTATTTTTAGACGCTAATTTTGTATTTAATTAAAATTTGGACTCGAAAGGAATTTTGTTTCTCATCATCATGAAGGTGGGGATTATTTGTATACAAAGAAATGTACTTTAGAGTTATTCCGTCAAAACTTGGGGACTGCTGATTCGTTACTGCAATCTAATCTGGCTCAGAGTTTAGATCGTTTTGCTAAGGTAGAACCTCATATCCAAGCCTTTATTCATGAGAATAACAAGGAAGAAAGAATTATGAGCGAGATTGATGATCTATCCATGAAATATTCAGGTCATGATCAACCTCCTCTATTTGGAATACCGGTAGCAATTAAAGATTTAATTCACATCAACGGCTTACCTACATATGCAGGATCAAATCTCCCTGCAGCCGCTCTTACCGGACAGGAAGGGAGTTTCGTAAAACGATTGCGTGAAATGGGTGTATGGGTCACAGGGAAGACAGTAACAGAAGAGTTCGCTTACGCCGGTCCTATTCCAACCCGAAACCCTCACAACTGGAACCACACCGCAGGAGGCTCCAGTGCGGGGTCCGCTGCAGCTGTAGCTGCCGGTATTTGTCCTGTTGCGATAGGAACGCAAACACTGCGTTCCGTTACCGCGCCTGCCTCCTTTTGCGGTATTGTTGGTTTTAAACCCAGTTATGCCCGCATCCCGATGGATGGCATCATATTGCTATCGCCATCTTTTGATACGCTGGGTTTATTCACACAGGATATGGCGAGTATGGAATATATCTCAGCACATCTCATTCCGGAGTGGAAGCCATTTCGATCTGATCGTAAACCTGTACTGGGTATCCCAAATGGTGTATATATGACTTTAATGTTCGACGAAATTCGAAACGCCTTTCAGGACCAGATCAGGAAGCTGGAGGAGGAAGGCTTCACAATAAGAACGGTTGATATGCCATGGAGTGATGAGTTTATATATGGCGATGATTTATTGAGGTTCGTTCAGGGGGAGATGGCCCGCGAGCATGAAATATTATTTGAGCAGCACAAAGGCTGTTATGGACCGGCTGTGCGTGATGCGATCTTGGCAGGCCAGATGATGGAGGAGATAGAGCTGGATGGCTATCGTAAGGGTCAAATATCATTAAGGAATGATCTCCTGGAAATTCAACAGAAGGAGGGAATCGATCTTTGGGTATCTCCGGCACAAGGAGGAACTGCACCACTGTCGGGAGGACGTACAGGATGGGCCGGCATGACTGCCATTTGGACATATGCGGGACTTCCAACGATGAGCATACCTTCAGCGACAGTTCATGATATGCCTTTAGGATTTCAGTGTATTGGGAGCTATGGGAGAGATGAAGAATTGATATACTGGTCGAAACAGTTGTCCGAGGTTCTGAACTCACATAAGTAGACTTAATAACGAATAATACTAGAAGTCATATAGGCGCCGGTAGATGCTGCCTCTATGACTTCTTTTTTTAGGTAGTCATTTGGCTGATTCAGCCGATCAGATGATGAAATTTAAAGAAGTGAAAATATTAAAAGCTTATGTAAATGATTTGTAATTGTTTGACGATACGATCAGTTCTACAATTTGAAGAAACGAAGGCGATGTATGCATCAATGGATTCAATTTGGGGCGGTACCGGGATAGATCATGCGTTAAGAAGCCTGCGGAGTATTTTTACTCGTCAGGCTTCTTTGTTTCACGACAAAAAAACGAATATTAATTTAAAGTTTTTAGCGGGAAATCAGTATGTGACCGGTGAATATATGTTTTAGGACTTCATTCTGAACAGAAGAAAGGAAGAGGGACCATGGAGCAGAAAGTTAAGTCTTCCCATCACTTTCAGTTTCGGACGAAGGCTGATATGCAGCAGGCTGTGCTTGCTACATTGGAGCCTTTGAAAAATCACTTCACCTCCGGAAACTCGGGCCTACAGCTTGGATCCACAGCCGCGATGCACAATGAGGTACTAGCGCTTATGGAGGCTTTTTCAAGGCCCTTATGGGGGCTTGTTCCCCATGCCGGCGGGGGCGGCGAATCCGATTTATGGCCAACATACCTTAAAGGAATAATCAATGGGACCAATCCTGAGCATGAGGAGTACTGGGGAGAATTCGTAACTCAGGACCAACGGATGGTTGAGCAGGCCGTATTCGGACTCGGACTAGCACTCGCTCCGCATAAGCTGTGGGACCCCCTCAGCGAACTTGAGAAGCAGCAGCTATTCCGGTGGCTTAATCAGATCAACCTGGTGGATCATTCCAATCCCAACAATTGGTTGATGTTCACCGTGCTTGTGAATGTCGGCTTTAAAAAGGTGGGAATGCCTTATAATCAGGCGATCATGGATGAATACCTAGAGGCAATCGACACTTATTATTTAGGTGACGGATGGTATTCGGACGGGAAGACGGATCAACGTGATTACTATGTTCCGTTCGGGATGCATTACTATACTTTGATTTACGCTAAGCTGATGGAGCATGACGACCCGGAACGTGCCAAGGTGTATCGTGAGCGTGCCAAGACATTTGCCGAGCAGTTCATCTATTGGTTCGCCGAAGATGGAAGCAGTCTACCCTTCGGTCGGAGTCAGACGTACCGCTTCGCTCAAGTCTCCTTCTGGTGTGCGCTCGTATTTGCCGGTGTTGAGCCGTTTTCACTTGGGGTCATGAAAGGAATCATTATGCGGCATTTGCGCTGGTGGTTTGCTCAGCCTATCTTCACGTCCGATGGATTGTTAAGCATCGGTTATGCGTATCCCAATTTGATCATGGGGGAGAGCTACAATGCTCCTGGATCGCCTTATTGGGGATATAAAGCATTTATCATTTTGGATTTGCCGGATGATCATCCATTCTGGTCTGCGGAAGAAGAACCGCTGCCTACTTTAAGACCTCTTTCTGCGCAGCCTCATGCAAGGATGATTCTCTGTCGAACAGAGGATGAAGGGCATGTTGTTGCTCTGGCATCCGGCCAAATGGCTAATTTTGAGCTGGCGCATAACGCAGCCAAATATTCGAAATTTGCCTATTCCACACGATTTGGGTTCAGTGTTCCCAAAGGTTATTATGGACTGGCACAAGGGGCATACGACTCAACGCTTGCCTTGTGCGAGAATGATGAGCACTATCGTGTGAGGCGGTATTGCGAGGAATTCCTTATTGATGAGCAATATGTCTATTCGAGATGGCTCCCCTGGCGTGATGTAGAAGTACGGACTTGGCTTATTCCGGCGGGAATGTGGCATGTGCGGATTCATCGTATTCTCACCAGCCGCTGCCTGGCTGCGGCTGAAGGCGGATTTGCGGTAGGAAGAATGACGGATTATTCCTTGCGGGAAGCAGATGCGGTCGCAGCCGCACCGGGTCGAATCGCCGCCATGATGCCTGGTGGCATTAGTGGCGTGGTGAATGTACAGGGGTATACGAATGCAGTCATGATATATCCCGAAGCCAATACCAATCTGCTTAAGCCAAGAACGATGATTCCTACGTTGACGGTTCAGATGGAACCGGGTGAACATCTGCTGATATCCTCTATATTTGGAGCATCGAATAGCGAAGAGAATCAAAGGCATTACAGCCTCCCACCGGTCGTGGAAAAGACGCCGGAGGGACGGATTATCGTATCGGATGCCGAGAGCAAGACAGTATATTTCAGTATGGAGATTTAGAGGAATGAAGCCTGTCATTATCGGCTCAACACTAGAATTAGTTCTTAACATTGTGAAGTCAGGCCGCTGCGGTTACGGATCATTCTTACGATCGCTGTTGTCTCCAAATTTCTTGATTATATCTTTTCATAAGGGGAGAAATTCGGAGACAAAGGCGAACGCTGCGCTTCTTCAGAACGATTCCGTTCCCTTCGCTAATTTTGCATCTTGGCAAGCACTAAATAGATGTTGAGCCTTTTATGATTCTATTAATTTAGATGAGGAGATGAAGAACATGTGGAACAATGCTATAGAGGATGCACTCCTGAAAATAAAACAAAATATCCTGAAACATCCGGGTCAATTGCCTCATATTACCGAAGGAGAGAAGTACGAGTGGGGAGACAATAATGACTGGATCGAAGGATTTTATGTCGGTATGATGTGGCTCGCTTATGAGTACGGACAAGATCCGTTCTATAAAGAAGCGGCTGAAGCCTATCTCGCCAATTTTAAAGATAGGCTGGATCGGCATGTGGCCTTAGACCATCATGATATTGGTTTCTTGTATTCATTGTCTGCGGTAGCGGAATGGCGCGTTACCGGGAATTCTGCTGCCCGTGATGCTGCTCTCCAGGCTGCGGACAAGCTGTTGATGCGGTGGCGGCCACGGATCGGAATTATTCAGGCGTGGGGGAAAGAAGACGATCCGGACAACGGAGGAAGGATGATTATCGATTGCTTGCTTAATCTCCCGCTTCTGTTTTGGGCGCATGAGCAGACGGGTGAGGCCAAGTATTATGATATCGCCATGCAGCATGCCCTGCAAAGCCAGAAGTTTCTGGTACGCGGAGATGGCTCTTCCTATCATACTTTTTATTTTCACACGGAGAATGGAAATGCGCTCCGGGGCGGTACCCACCAAGGTTATCAGGATGGGTCGACCTGGACAAGAGGTCAGGCATGGGGAATTTACGGCTTCGCTCTAGCCTACAGATATACAAAGCACGAAGCCTTTTTGGATACTTCGAAACGATTGGCCAAATATTTTATCCAGCATTTGCCCGAGGACGCTGTCGTATATTGGGATTTTGATGTTATGGTTGAAGACGTCACTCCGCGCGACAGCTCGGCATCTGCAATTGCAGCCTGCGGCCTGCTTGAGCTGCTGGAACTCATGGAAGACTGCGATCCGGACCGGACTGTGTTCGAAGACGCGCTCAATCGCAGCATGAAATCACTGGTGGAGCATTATGCTTCGACAGGTCAGGCAGATGCCGAAGGATTGCTGAAGCATGGCTCCTATCATGTGAGGGGGGACCGGGCTCCGGATGATTATATGATCTGGGGAGATTACTTCTATCTGGAAGCACTGGTGCGGATTGAAAAAGGCAATAAGGGATATTGGTATGTATAGAATCTGTTGATCGTAATGCATGGCTAAACCTCTGATAGCATTATTCTCAGAGGTTTTTTTGGTTGTCGGCTTCCTTTATTGTTCAGGAAATGAAGGAAATGAAGGAGATGAATCGGAAATAGACGAAATAAATAAGTACTTGCAGGATCTCATAAAGAAACCAGGAGGAAACAAATCTATGCGGTTTATGATGATTGTCAAAGCAACGTCAGATTCTGAAGCGGGTGTAATGCCCAGTCCAGAATTACTGGAAGCCATGCTGAGATACAACGAGGAGCTGGCCAAGGCTGGAATATTGTTGGCTGCAGATGGCCTACAGTCCAGTTCGAGCGGAATCCGAATTTCATACCCTGAACCAGGCGGGAAACCGAAAGTCATCGACGGTCCGTTCACTGAAACAAAAGAAATAATTGCTGGCTATACGCTGATTGAGGTCAAATCCAGGGAAGAAGCAGTGGAGTGGGCCATGCGCATGCCGGATCCGCATGGCAATGGGCAGGGTGAGATCGAGCTTAGACAGGTGTTTGAGCCGGAGGAATTATCCCCTCATGCGGGAATACAAAAACAGATCAGGCTGCAGTTTAAGCTGTGAATATGTCAAAAGCAGAGCGTACCATTGACGCGATTTGGCGGATCGAATCGGCAAAGTTAATTGCAGGGTTAACCCGGATGGTCCGTGACATTGGACTCGCTGAAGATCTTGCTCAAGATGCCCTGGTGATCGCTCTCGAACGTTGGCCGGAATCCGGTATCCCTGACAATCCGGGAGCCTGGCTGATGACTACAGCCAAACGACGAGCAATTGATCTCCTGCGCCGAAATAAACTGCGTGATCAGAAGTATGAAGAGCTTGCCTACCATAAGGATTTATACACGGAGGAAGATCTGGACAGCAGGCTTGACGGAGAGATCGGCGACGATCTCCTGCGATTGATCTTCATGACATGCCATCCGATTCTATCTCAGGAAGCGAGAGTTGCACTAACTCTGCGTTTGTTATGCGGACTCACAACAGATGAAATTGCCCACGCCTTTCTTGCTGCTGAATCGACCATAGCTCAGCGGATTGTTCGTGCAAAGCGGACACTTAACTCCGCGAAAGTCCCTTTTGAGGTTCCCGCTGGTGAAGAACTGAACGACCGGATGTCGGCGGTGCTCGAAGTTATCTATTTGATGTTCAATGAAGGATACTCAGCAACTGCCGGTGAAGATTGGATTCGTCCACTCCTTTGCCAGGAGGCATTAAGAATTGGGCGTGTGCTTGCAGAGATCGCACCAGCAGAGCCTGAAGTTCATGGTCTGGTTGCCTTGATGGAGATCCAATCTTCACGTTTTAGGACTCGTGTCACCCGTACAGGAGAGCCTGTACTCCTGCTGGATCAAAATCGTGCATTATGGGATCAGTTGCTAATCCACCGTGGCTTGGCTGCACTCGAACGAAGTCAGAAACTCGGTCAACCGTACGGCCCATACGCTCTGCAAGCAGCTATCTCAGCCTGTCACGCTAAGGCGCATGAAGCTTCTGAGACCGACTGGCCGCGCATCGCCGCTTTGTACGAAGCGCTGTCACGCGTGACGCCTTCTCCCATCGTGGAGCTAAACCGTGCAGTAGCCATTTCAATGGCTTTTGGACCGGCTTTTGGACTTCAGATTGTTGATGAACTAAATGCGGAGCCGTCGCTGAGAGGGTACCATCTCCTTCCAAGTGTCCGGGGTGATCTTTTATACAAATTAAACCGGTTCAATGAGGCTCAGGAAGAGTTCGAACATGCTGCATCGTTGACGCGGAACGAACGTGAACGTGAACTTTTGCTGAAACGGGCTGCAGAGTGTGCGGTATGCAAAAAAAAATAAAAAAAAGTTTTAGAAGGTTGTCGATTTCCTTCCGTTTCATTCGTCGTATTTATAGAGAACGGGTTAATAAGTTATATATTAGTCTCGAACTAAAATTTATTGAGAAAGGTTGTTGAATATGGGAGCACAATTAAATCCATACGTGATGTCGGAGGATGCAAGAAAACAAGCAGAGTTTTACAAGCAAGCCCTTGGAGGTGAGATTCTCTCCGTCAAGACATTGGGTGAAGTGCCGGGTACACCGGAAGAGGCCAAGGACAGAGTGATGCATCTGGTTTTGACTATTGCCGGCACAAACACGTTATTCATGTCCGATTCTTTCCAACAAGTGTCCGGCAGCCGGAATATTAGCCTGTCCTTATCCTATGACAGTGAGTTTGAGGCGCGCACGGCATATGACAATCTCGGTGAAGGTGGCGTACTTCAGTATCCTTTCGAACTTCAGCCATGGGGGTCCTATTATGGAGAAGTCGTGGATCAGTTCGGAGTTACATGGCAAATCGTCAAACATTAAAGATTTAAGAATTTAAGATTCTATTTGATGAAAAAGGAGAATATGATATGAACCCGGAAGTAACAGATTTCATTGATGCGATTAAAGAACCTTGGCAGGGAGAACTTGCAAGCAGCCTTCGGGAGGTTGTCTATCAAGCTATTCCCGAAGTGCAGGAGCGCATTCAGTATAAGAAACCCCATTTTTTGAAAAACGGGAAATATGCAGCCGTCATCTCCACTTCGAAAGATGCGGTTAGTTTTACGGTCTTTAATACGAGTGAAATCGAGCTTCCCGAAGGATTGTTTGATGGTCCACCGGAGAGAAAAACGATGAAGCTGCGTCAAGGACAGACGTTTGATTCTGAACAACTGGTGGGATGGGTAAGCCTTGCATCCGCAGCACTTTAACATCTTCTGCAAAGTAATAAGAACATTACATATATATGACATACACCTGGCATCGCAACTCGAATTGCGGTGTTTTTCTTTTTTTGAAAAAAATAATTTTCTTGACTTTGTCATATAACTATGGATTATAATAACGTTAATTCAAAACTTAGCTTTGATCAAAGACATGATTTCTTATACGAGCTGCCCAGAGAGAGAAGTACCAGCTGAAATCTTCTCCAGTAACCGGTTAGAAATTACCCCTTTGTAGCTGTGGCGTTGAACCCGCTCATCCATGGATAGCGGCAGTAAGTGTCACCGACTTGTCCCCGTTACCGGATACCAATAAGAACCTGCATATCCTTCTTTGTCCCATGGGCCAAGGCTGAAATGTTTGCAGGTTGAATTAGGGTGGAACCACGAGCTGAACGCACTCGTCCCTTTGTGGAGAGAGGCGTTTTTTTGCGTTCATAAATCAAACAAATACCAAGAAATGGAGGTAAAAGTCATGGAGATCAATATTACGCTGCCAGATGGAACAATTAGGAGGTATCCGCAAGGCACCACTATCGAAGAAGTTGCGGAGTCCATCAGTATCGGTCTGAAGAAAAATGCAGTTGCAGGCAAATTGAACGGCAAGATTGTTGATCTGAGTCAACCGATTGATGCGGATAGCCATATCGAGATTGTAACGCTGGACAGCCAGGATGGTCTGGAAATATACAGACATAGTACTGCACATCTGATGGCTCAGGCTATTAAACGGATCTACGGAGAAACAAGCGTTAAACTTGGCATTGGACCAGTTATTGAAGACGGATTTTATTATGATATCGATATCGAGAAGCCGCTGTCTTCGGAGGATCTCGAAGCGATAGAGCGGGAAATGGCCAAGATTACGCAAGAGAACCTGCCCATTATCCGCCGGGTCGTCAGTAGGGAAGAAGCTATTCGGGTCTTTGAAAAAGCGGAAGATCCGCTGAAACTAGAGCTCATCCGCGATTTGCCGAATGATGCTGAAATATCCATTTACGATCAAGGTGAGTTTTTCGATTTATGCCGTGGGCCGCATCTTCCTTCAACAGGCCGTATCAAGGCGTTCAAACTGCTGAACGTATCGGGTGCTTATTGGCGGGGAGATTCAAGCAACAAAATGCTGCAGCGTATTTACGGAACTGCATTTCCTAAAAAAGCGCAGCTCGATGAGCATCTTCATTTGCTTAAGGAGGCCAAGAAACGCGATCACCGCAAGCTTGGCAAGCAACTTGAGTTGTTTATGTTTTCGGAAGAAGCACCAGGCATGCCTTTCTTTCTGCCAAAAGGAATGACGATCCGTACAGAACTTGAGAATTTCGCTCGCGAGCAGCAGAGACAAAGAGACTACGATGAAGTTCGGACCCCACTCATGATGAACAACCGCGTCTGGGAACAATCCGGACATTGGGATCATTATAAAGACAATATGTACTTCACGAATGTGGACGAAACGAAGTTTGCGCTTAAACCGATGAACTGTCCGGGACATATGCTTATTTTCAAAAATAAGCTCCGCTCCTATCGGGAGCTGCCGATCCGCATATCAGAGTTTGGCCAAGTGCATCGGCATGAGTATTCGGGGGCGCTGAACGGGATGATGCGGGTACGGACGTTTTGCCAGGATGATGCACATCTCTTCGTCCTGCCTGAGCAAATTGAAGCAGAAATCGGACGGATCATTGAGCTGATCGATCATATGTATCAAGTGTTCGGGTTTGAATATAAGATTGAGCTGTCTACACGGCCAGAGGATTCGATGGGATCTGATGAGCTATGGGCTGAAGCGGAGACATCGCTGCAAAATGTTTTGGATAACCGCGGTATTGATTATCGTGTGAATGAAGGCGATGGGGCATTTTACGGACCGAAGATCGACTTTCATATTATGGATGCACTCAAAAGAAGCTGGCAATGCGGCACGATCCAGCTGGACTTTCAAATGCCAGAGAAATTCGATCTCACTTATGTCGGCGAAGATGGTCAAAAATACCGGCCGGTCGTTATCCACCGTGCAGTTTACGGTTCCATTGACCGGTTCATGGGGATGCTGACTGAGCATTACGCTGGGGCTTTTCCATTGTGGCTTGCACCTGTTCATGCGAAGCTGCTGCCCGTTTCTGAGAACTATGTCGACTATGCTTTTCAAGTGAAGCAATCATTAGAAGACGCAGGAATTCGGGTCGAAATCGATATTCGTAACGAAAAGCTTGGATATAAAATCCGTGAAGCTCAGCTGGAAAAGATGCCTTATATGCTGGTGCTGGGTGAAAATGAGAAGAACTCTGGCAGCGTCTCTGCAAGGAAACGCGGGGAAGGGGATCTTGGCTCAATGACGATCCAGAGTATTAAGGAACAAATAATTAAGGAAATTGCATCTAAACAATAAGATGACTTAAATAAACCCATTGCTTAAGTGGATTCATTTCACATGGCAGTGGGTTTTTTTGATGATCATTTCGTTCATGAATAAAGCTGAATACCACCTGAAAACTGTGAAACAATATAACAATTCAATACAACATGAGGAGGGAACTTAATGAAGAGGATCATTATGTCTATGATCGTGGTTCTATCTCTGATTATCCCTACAGGCAGAATTATGGGAGCGGAGAACAAAGATTGTAAAGTGCTCGATCAGATGTTTAACACAACAGTGAGACAGGAGAACGGCGTATGCAAGCTGGAGATCATGCGCAAGAACATTCCTGTGTCGAACTTGGGTGTAAAGCTTTCCCCTGAAACGATTGAACTTGGGTTTGGTGCCAACTTTGAAAAAGTAGGTGATAATACGGCAGTTATTGGTGAGTTTGCACTCCTCAGCGATGAAGTGAATCCCGTAATTGATGCGCTTCGCAAAGGAAACGTGGAAATATCTGCCGTGCATAACCATTTAATCGGCGAGCAGCCTCAGATCATTTATTTGCATTTTCAGGGACTGGGGAATGTTGAATCGTTAGCTAAGACGGTTAAAGAAGCCATCGCTTCTACAGATAGCAAGTAAATGAGATAAACAAATAAGGTGTGGAATCCATTCACACCTTATTTTGTGTTTCTCATAGTTATACAGCTTTAAACCAGCTCTCCATATTTATTTTATTAAGCATCACTAAGCTTGAGGACATATGTCCTTTCTTTTAAATCCCAATTTATTATTTAATTATTATCAAATAAGAATGGATGAGGAGTTAAGTCAGATGAGGGGAATTTTGTTTGCCTTTTTAGGAGGCGCGTTTA
The DNA here is from genome assembly GCF_004916975.1 of Paenibacillus dokdonensis. Lineage (GTDB taxonomy): Bacteria > Bacillota > Bacilli > Paenibacillales > Paenibacillaceae > Paenibacillus_AQ > Paenibacillus_AQ dokdonensis. Next base: position 1,950,489 of record NZ_STGQ01000001.1, read on the forward strand.
TTACACTGCAAGGAGTGGCCAATGCCAGAATCAGTCAAGGCATCGGCACGTGGCAGGCAGCCGCGTTAACCCAGTTCACAGGCTTTGTCGCAGCATTGATTGTCATGCTCATCTTGCGTGATTTTAAAAGGCAGGGCTTCAAAAAAGTTAAACCTTTATACCTGAGTGCAGGAGCCTACGCAGCGGTTATTATTTTCAGTAATGTGACTGCCATTCAACATATTGGCGTAACGCTAACCGTGGCGTTAGTTATCATTGCCCAGCTGGCTTTGACCTTCCTGATGGATCATTACGGATGGTTCGGGCTGCAAAAGAAAAGAATGGGACTCCCCCAATTTTTCGGTATAGCCATGATGATTGCGGGTGTGGTGATCCTGAAATTTTAAACGTATAATTAACCCGGAAGATGAACATAGAAGGCTGGGGGATACAACGTCATGAAAGAAATAAAAGATCGCTCGCTATTGGCAGAGTATATGCACATTCATCAATTGCAGGACATTTTTAATGAGCCGCTGATCCCGCATATGTGCTTGTACAGCTTTGGACAAGGGGAATTCATATGCTCTCAAGGCGAGCCTGCACATTATTTATATGTTCTCGTTAAAGGAAAAATCAAAGTATACAACACTTCTACGGAAGGTAAAACGCTGATCATCTCTTTTAAAACAGCACTCGAAGTGATCGGTGATGTTGAATACGTTCAAGAAGCGGATTTTATCAACACGGTTGAAGCCGTATCTCCCGTATATATGATTGGGATTCATCATCAGTGGGTGAACATGTATGGAAAGGATCATATGCCACTGCTCCAATTTTTACTGAAAATTATTACGGGAAAGTTCTATATGAAATCGAATGCGCTTAGTTTTAATCTCATGTATCCGGTAGAAGTAAGACTCGCCAGTTACATCCTGTCGGTATCCTTTGATCCAACTGACGTTTTGTTCAGAGGTCATCTAAGCACATCCGAGTTACGGGATGCGGCGAACCTGATCGGAACGAGCTACAGGCATCTCAACCGGGTCATTTTACAGCTTTGCAATGAAGGGATTCTTGAACGTGGCAAAGGCTTCATTCATATTAAGGACAGAGAGCGGTTAATCACAATCGCGGGTCATAGTATCTACGAATAAATGATTGGGTAGGGGAGATAAAATAATGATTTCGGGACTTTTACTAGCCTTGTTGGCCGGTTCACTCGTTAGTTTGCAAAATATATTTAATAATAAAGTGAATATTCATGTGGGATCCTGGACCACAACAACTTTGGTGCTGGGTCTGGGCTTTGCAGCTTCCTTTACGCTCGGCTTGGTGTTTGAAGGTTCTGCAATGTTTGCTTTGCATCATTTGAAGCTCTGGTTTTGCTTCAGCGGATTGATCGGTGTTGGCGTCGTAACCTGTATGGTGCAGGGGATCAATCGTCTCGGGCCTACGTTTGCCGTTTCGATCAGCATGTGTGCGCAGCTTGGTTTTGCTTTATTATTTGATTCGATGGGCTGGCTCGGACTGGAGAAAGTCGACTTTACTTTCAAGCAGCTGATCGGGGTATTGGTCGTTGTTTGCGGTATCATTGTATTTAAGGTTGGTGGACGTGAGAAAAGAACGGCGAATGAACAGGGGTTGGTCGGATAAGAATACTACAGGTTTAGTAGATTATTCACAAATATTTTAAAGAAGATGATAGAGCGGCTGCTTCAAGCCTGCACTATCATTTTTTTGTGCCCCCGCGGAACCACTAGCACAAGACGTATGTTGGCCAATCGAATAATCTTTCCAAGAAAGGGTAATGTTATACAGAATATGACTCGCGAACCGGATAAGGGAGGCTTTCAACATGGAAAATACAAAAAATAAGAATCTAGCAGGGTCAACGATACAGAAGACGGTAGGAGATTACCTTTTCGATTGTCTGAAGCAGGTGGGAATCACGGAGATTTTTGGCGTGCCCGGCGATTATAATTTCACGTTGCTTGATGCGCTTGAGAGATCTGCAGGCATACGTTTTATCAATGGCCGGAATGAGCTGAATTCGGGATATGCTGCCGATGCCTACGCTAGAATAAAAGGAATATCGGCATTGATTACAACGTTTGGCGTCGGAGAAATGAGTGCTTGTAATGCGATTGCTGGAGCCAATAGCGAACATGTGCCCATCATTCACATTGTGGGCTCTCCGCCGGATATGGCTCAGAAAGAGCGTAAGCTAATGCATCATACGTTAATGGATGGAAATTATGATGCGTTCCGCAAAGTCTACGAACCGATCACGGCCTATACAGCGGTCATTACACCAGAGAATGCAGCGATCGAAATTCCAAATGCCATCCAAATCGCAAAGCAGAAGAAGAAACCAGTCTATCTTGTCGTTGCGGACGATCTGGTCACGAAGCAGGTCATGGCTCATCATGAAGCCGCTATGCCAAAACCAAAAACAAATCCGGGTACGCAGCAGGCTGCTCTGGATCATTTTAAACAGATGTTACACTCGGCTCAAAAAACGGTGATATTGGCTGATGTCAAAACGCAGCGTTTCCATCTGGAGGAATATGTACGCAAGCTTGCTGAATCGATGAATGTGCCGGTAGCATCCACCATGTTCGGAAAAGGGGCGTTTGATGAAAGCCATCCGTTATTTATAGGAATGTACGGCGGCGCTTTCGGCAGCCCTGAGGTGCGTGAAACGGTAGAAAAAGCGGATTGTGTTATTGCTGTAGGATTAGTATGGGCGGATACCAATACGACTAACTTTACGGCGAAACTGAATCCACTTCAGATGGTTAATATTCAGCCGGACAAGGTTAAGGTTGGGGAGGCGGAGTACCCGAATGTGCTTGCGGAAGATATACTGCTGGCATTACAGAATACAGGATATAAGCAGCAAGATACAGTTGCGAAGGGGCAGTACCCATACGACATGATGGCAGGTAATCCTGATGATCCACTCTCAGCCGTATCCTATTATCCGCGTTTTCAGCGGATGCTGAAAGAAGGGGATGTCGTTGTAGCGGAGACGGGTACCTTTTTTTACGGAATGGCACAGGTTAAACTTCCACATGCTGTGACATATATTGCCGAAGGTGGTTGGCAGTCCATCGGCTATGCGACACCATCGGCATATGGTGCCTGTATTGCGGCTCCAGCGCGGAGGGTGCTGCTTTTTACAGGGGATGGTTCTCTGCAGCTTACAGCCCAGGAGATTAGCTCGATGCTGTATTATGGCTGTAAGCCGGTCATTTTTGTTCTGAATAATGATGGGTATACGATCGAAAAGTACTTAAATGTGAAAACCGAAAACCAGACATATAATAAGATTCCGAAGTGGTCTTATACCAAGCTGGCAGAGGCATTCGGAGGGGATGCTTATACGGTCACCGTGTGCACCAATAAGGAATTGGATGAGGCGATCACCCGTGCGGAAACCGAGTGCAGCAGCAGGTTATGCATCATCGAAATGATCGCAAGCGATCCCATGGATGCTCCGGATTATATGCATAAGATGCGCGATTATATGGAGCAGCAGGAAAAGCAGCGCAGCTAGAGTGTAATACATGGTTCTGGATTTGATATATAACAGCATGTCTTTCAGGCAAATCAAGAATTCCCCGTTGTTCGGTCATTGTATTTCACCGGGCAACGGTTTTTTTTCATCTCGTCTTAACGGAGGGCGGTACGAGCTGAACTCAATGATGAGTGCCGACATTCTTGCAGAGGATGATGCATTTCTATTATATTTAGACAACGGCGTTCTTTTTTCGGACAAAGTAGATAAGGGGGAATCTTATGGCTGACGCATTAAAATCGATGTATAACCGGGATTTTTTTCGGGATTTCGGGGAAAAGGTTAAAGAAGCATACTCCGCTTTTGAGATCGAAGGATTTATAACAAAAATCATGGATGATACATGGGAAGAGCTTGCGTTAAAAGCGAGAACCCGCCGGATCAGCGAAACGCTGGGTGAATTTTTGCCGTCAGCTTATGAAGATGCCGTAGGTGTACTGTTTCAAATTGATGAGAAATGCGTCGGATTTCGATACTTATTTTTTCCGGATTTCGTAGAGGTTTATGGACTGACGGAAGAGCATTGGAGTCTTTCCATGGCGGCTCTGGAGAGATTCACCCAAAGGTCATCTGCTGAATTTGCGGTAAGATCGTTCATTATCCACGATCCGATACGAATGATGCGGCAAATGCTGGACTGGTCGCAGCATCCGAGTGAACATGTCAGGCGTCTGGCAAGTGAAGGATGCAGGCCTCGTCTCCCATGGGGGCAAGCGCTGACGATGTTCAAGAAGGATCCTGCTCCTGTGCTTATGATTTTGGAGCAGTTGAAAGAGGATTCCTCGCTGTATGTCCGCAAAAGCGTGGCCAACAATCTCAATGACATAGCTAAAGATCATCCTGCTGTAGTGATTAGTCTTGCCAAACGGTGGTTGGGCAGCAATGCCGATACGAACTGGATTGTCAGGCATGCCTGCCGAACCCTGATACGCAAGGCTGATCCGGAAATTCTGGAGCTTTTTGGCTATGCGAATTCGGACGAAGACGATCCTCTTGCTGCGACCGCAAGCTTGTCTATTGAACCTGAAATGCTCTCGATTGGCAGCGGCAGCGTGCTGCAATACGCGCTCCGCATCCGTGAGGGGGCATCTGCCCGTGTTCGGATTGAATATGGGATATATTTTGTGAAAGCGAACGGACAGACCTCCCGTAAATTATTTTTACTGTCTGATAAAACCGTTCCCGGAGGGTCCGGCTTGAATGGAGAACGCAAGCACAGTTGGGCAGATTTGACGACGCGGCGCCATTACCCGGGAGAGCACCGGATCGTGTTATTGGTGAATGGACAGGAAGTCGCGGAAACGATGCTCGTCCTTGACAAGGCTTCCCAATAAAGGCTAATCGCACACGAATATTGATGTATTTAAAAGGCACGGGGACATATTCCTCATGTCTTTTATTTTACTTTAAACTATTGACATACGGATAAGAGTTGAGTGATAATGTACGCGCGTACATAAAATTGATAATAGATATTTAAATTGAATAACCACAGTTTTTTTCAAAGGTGTGAGCCATATCGTTACACGAAAAGCGGTTGCCGAGATGGCTGGAGTCTCAGAAGCCACAGTCTCCCGCGTACTCAACAATGTGGGGCCGATGAGGGAAGAGACGAAGCAAAAGGTTCTGGAGGCCGCGGAGATTCTTGGCTATTATCCCAATGCCATTGCGCAAAGCTTTGCCCGCCGCCGAAGCGGGAATTTGGGAGTGATTCTCCCTTATGTACCGAAAGTGCATATTTTTTCAACCTATTATTTCTCGGAGATTTTAAATGGTATTGGAGAGCAGGTACGAGAGCTTGGATATGACATGCTTCTGATTTTTCGGAAACCCAGGCATGAGAACGGTTACATGGATCTATTCCGCTCGCAAAAGGTGGATGCTTGTATTCTGCTGGGTACGACGGATACGCCTGAGGAACGGACAGCTTTGAAAGCACTGGAAGAAGCGGGACATCCATTTTGCCTGGTGAACCAGCATTTTGAGGGGGAGCATTTCCTTGAAGTGGATGCAGATCATGAACAAGGTGCTTATGAAGCGGTGAAGCATTTGCTTAATGAGGGATACCGCAAGATTGCTTTTCTGAATGGTCCGCCGCAATACTCCAATAGTTTGGATCGTTTGAAGGGGTATGTACGGGCGATGACTGAAGCAGGACTGTTTAACCCTGATAAAAGCATAACTGAAGCGGTTCCTCCAGAATGGCTGAATTCGGGGAATTACAGCAGAACAAGCGGATATGAGGCTGCTTCACGTTTCTTTTGCAATAAAGATCATATTGAAGCGGTCTTTGCTGCGAATGACCGTATGGCGATCGGGCTGATGCAGGGTTTTCGGGATTTGGGCGTGCTTCCGGGCAAGGATGTCGCCATTGCGGGATACGATGATTCGGACGCGGCGAGGATTACGGATCCTCCGCTGACGAGTGTCGCGGTACCTTTTTACCAGATGGGGGTGATGGCTGCCAAGCTGCTGCTATCGGATTCTGGATCAGAAGATTCTGAGATGGATGGCGCATTTGATCATCGGCAGCAGGTCCAATTGGGGACGAAACTGATTGTTCGTTCATCAAGCAAGGGTAACCAGGCATAGGATTCATAGAGTTGTAAATGAAAAGGAGGACGGAAATCGATGAAGCAGATTCATGTGGGGATGGTAGGATACAAATTTATGGGGAAAGCACATAGTCATGCGTACCGGGATATTCCGATGTTTTTTCCAAATACAATTCAGCCAGTGATGCAGGCTGTTTGCGGACGTGATGCAGATGGAGTATCCAAGGCTGCCAAGCAGTTCGGCTGGAATGAATATGTGACTGACTGGAAAGAGCTCGTACAACGTGAAGACATTGATCTTATCGATATCAACGCACCTAGTGATATGCACAAAGAGATTACGTTGGCAGCTGCGAAAGCAGGAAAGCATCTTTTTTGCGAGAAGCCACTCGCGCTGTCCTTAAAGGATTCGCGAGAAATGTTGGAAGCTGCAGAAGCCGCGGGTGTAAAGCATATGGTTGGTTTTAATTACCGCTTTGCTCCTGCCGTTCAGCTCGCCCGGAAACTGATCCAGGAAGGCCGTCTGGGACAGATCTATCATTTCCGCGGCTGGTTTTTGCAGGACTGGATTTTGGATCCGGATTTCCCGCTTGTATGGCGCTTGCAGAAGGATGTAGCGGGATCAGGTTCACATGGCGACCTGGGTGCACATACCATCGATTTGGCCCATTATCTTATTGGTGATATCGAAGAAGTGATTGGAATGAGTGAGACCTTTATTAAAGAACGCCCGCTTCCGGGATCGATGAGCGGGCTCAGTGCCAAAGGGAGTCAAAGTAATGAAAAAGGTGAAGTTACCGTGGACGATGCGACGATGTTCCTCGCCCGCTTTGGAAATGGAGCCTTGGGCAGCTTCGAGGCAACACGCTTCGCGGCAGGTCACCGCTGTACGAATTCCTTTGAGATCAATGGAAGCAAAGGCAGTGTGAAATTTGATTTCGAGCGGATGAACGAGCTGCAGGTATATTTCACGGATGATGCCGAAGATGTTCAGGGATTTCGTCGTATTCTCGCAACAGATCCCGCGCATGCTTACGCCGAAGCCTGGTGGCCTCCAGGTCATACGATTGGTTTTGAACACACGTTCATCCATGAAACGGTTGAGCTGCTGCAGGCTATTGAAGAAGACCGTCAGCCTGTCCCTAACTTCGCCGATGGCGTAAAATGCCAGCAGGTGCTTGAAGCCGTGGAATTATCGATAACCGAAAGACGCTGGGTACAAACGAAAGAGCTGTAAGGTACAACAATATTTGATTGTAAAGGAGATGTCCATCTTATGAAGAAGGCATTGATCGTCTGGGGAGGCTGGCTCGGGCACCAACCCGAGGAAGTCTCAGCGATATTCCGCGGGATATTGGAAAATGAGGGTTATGCAGTGGAAGTGGCAAATACACTCGCGGCTTTTGATGACGCGGAAAAGCTGAAATCGCTTGACTTGATTGTTCCGGTGTGGACCATGGATGAAATCAGTCAGGACCGAGTTAATAATGTGTCGGCAGCCGTACAAAGCGGCGTTGGCTTGGCTGGTTGTCATGGCGGTATGTGCGATTCTTTCCGCAGCAACGTCGATTGGCAGTTCATGACGGGTGGGAATTGGGTGGCTCATCCCGGCAATGACGGAACAGCGCATCGCATTAATATCGTCAATACATCGAGCGCACTGATGGAAGGCATTCAGGATTTTGATGTATCCACCGAGCAATATTATCTTCATATTGATCCGGCAATCGAAGTGCTGGCTACGACTCGTTTTCCGGTTGCAGATGGTCCTCATATATTCAATAAAGCCGTTGATATGCCGGTAGTCTGGACGAAGAGATGGGGCATTGGCCGGGTGTTCTATTGCTCACTTGGACATCAGGCGGACGTAATCGAGCTCCCTCCGGTGAAGGAGATCATGCGCAGAGGCCTGATGTGGGCTGCCGAAGGCAAATCAAAGTCTGAGAAGCAGAGCGCGGAAGGCGTATATACCGGAATGCAGGATAGTCAGGTCTGATAGACTACATAGATTGGAGAGTCCGTGTACATGAGAAAAGTAAATATAGGCATTATCGGTTGCGGGAATATCAGCGGGATTTATTTTGAAAATCTGAGGATGTTCAGTGCAGTCGATGTTATCGCTTGTGCTGATCTGGATCTTAATCGGGCACAGGCAAGAGCTGAAGAGTTCGGGATTCCCAAAGGCTGCACGGTAGCCGAACTGCTCGCGGATCCGCAAATTGAGCTGGTCGTGAATCTTACCATTCCCGCTGCGCATAGTCAGGTTTGCCTTCAAGTATTAGAAGCAGGAAAACATGTCTACGTTGAAAAACCGCTTGCGGTTACGCGGGAAGAAGGTCAGGCGATCCTTGCCAAAGCGAAGGAGAAGAGTCTGCTTGTAGGCAGCGCTCCGGACACCTTTCTCGGTGGTGGAATCCAGACCTGCATCAAACTGATTGAGGACGGGTGGATTGGCACGCCAGTCGCTGCAACCGCCTTTATGATGTCCCGGGGGCATGAGCATTGGCATCCGGATCCGGAGTTTTATTATGCCAAGGGCGGAGGACCGCTGTTTGATATGGGGCCTTATTATCTGACTGCTTTAATTGCCATGCTGGGCCCTATTAAACGCGTGGCGGGTATGGCGAAAATATCCTATCCGGAACGTACGATTACAAGCAAGAAAAAGTTCGGACAGGTCATTCCTGTGGAAACGCCAACCCATGTGGCAGGGGTTCTTGATTTTCACAGCGGCGTCGTGGGAACGATGATCACTTCCTTTGATGTATTTGGTGACAGCCATCTGCCGTGGATTGAGATCTATGGAAGCCAGGGAACGATTCATGTTCCGGATCCAAATACCTTTGGGGGCCCTGTGCTGCTTAAGCGTCATGACTCACCGGATTGGAAGGAGATACCTCTTTCCCACGGTTATACGGCGAACTCTCGGGGGATTGGCGTTCTCGACATGGTCTATGCGCTGAATGGCAGCAGGATCAACCGCGTAAATGGTGAGCTTGGTTATCACGTACTTGAAGCGATGCATGCTTTCCATGACTCTTCCGAGCAAGACCGATATTATATGATGAAAAGCACATGCGAACGGCCGATGCCGATGCCGCAGCATTTACCGTTTGGCGTTTTGGATTAAAGTCAAAAACCCATTACTTATGTAATGGGTTTTTTATTGTGATTCATTAGGATCCGATGGCTTCCGGTACTGCTTCCGGTAATTCTGAGGCGATAAACCGAATTTATGCTTGAAGCATCTCGAAAAATAGCTGACCTGAGAAAAACCGATGTCTTCCGTAATCCGCTGGACGGATGCATCCGTTTGGATTAAGAGGCTTCGTCCTTGATCTAGTCGATACTGCAGTAAATACTCCAGCGGCGTGCAGTTATAGGTGGCTTTCATGCATCTCGCCAAATAATTCTCATGCACATGAAAATGTGTGGACAGATCATGGTTGGTAATCGAGTTGCTGAAATTTTGCCTCAGATAGATTTCAACCTGTTCCGCCAGTTGGGTGGAGCTATCCTTCTGGTTCTCGCCCAGTTCAAGACTTTGGATAACCTGCATAAAAGTCTGCTGCGTTTCCCATAATGCAAGCTTACCAGGCTTAAGCGTGGATGCCATTAATAGGTCTAGAATTCTAAATAACTCATGTGGGTAAGCAACCCGCTGAAATTTGGGCAGATGGACCGTGGTATTCTCGGTATGAAAATGGAGCTTTGAAATGGATGAGTTCCCTGTCATGAAAGCAGGCTCCAGCTGAGCGTTCCAACGATTATGTGTTTGAAAATGAAACCAATAAAAGGATGTCTCTTCAGGGCAAGCTTCAATCGAAAAGTGATGCTTGTCCGGTTCAAGAATCAACGCATGATTCTCTGTTATTTCCCACTGCTGATCCTCTTCGCCTATAAACAATATCCCCTTTTTAACGATGATTACATCAAAATATCCCAGTTTGAACCGATCCGGGTGAACGTCGCCTTTGCGATAGGTTGTGATGTTTCCTTCAATGAAATATGGAAAGGGAGGAACAAGAAAGGAAAGATAACCGGATGTTGTCATGATGCATCCCCTTTTGTATGAAATTGTGCAACTGTTGGTTTGAATAAGTGATTTCTACTAAAAAAATGATCTGCTAAAATGATCACCATAACAAGGATAATGACAGTCATAGCAAGATTATATTTTACTTTACCGTGAATGGCAAAGAAATGAAAGCGTTATATAAATTTTGAAAAGGATGGTTGCTATAATGAAACTAATTACGCCAGTCAAGCATGCAATCGTAGAAGATCATTTTTGGAAGAAATATAAGGATATCGTCGCAGAAGAGGTTATTCCATATCAATGGAAGGCATTAAATGATGAATTGCCGGATACCGAACCAAGTCATGCGATAGAAAATTTCAGGATTGCCGCCGGCGAGTCCAGCGGGGAATATTACGGCACCGTGTTTCAGGACAGCGATGTAGCGAAATGGCTCGAAACCGTAGCTTACAGCTTAAGGGATCATCCCAATCCATTATTGGAAAAGGAGGCAGATGAGCTGATCGCATTACTAGGCCGTGCACAAGGAGAGGACGGATACTTAAACACCTATTATTTGTTGCAAGAACCGGATAACCGGTGGACGAACCTTCGCGATAACCACGAGCTATACTGCGCCGGCCATTTCATTGAAGCGGCTGTGGCGTATTATGAGACGACAGGCAAATCAGAATTACTGGACATCATCGAGAAGTATGTAGCTTTAATCGACAGCGTATTTGGCCCTGAAGAGGCAAAGTTAAAAGGATATCCCGGGCATGAAGAGATCGAACTTGCTCTCGTCAAATTGTACGAAGTAACCGGAAAAGAACCATACTTAAATTTAGCCCGGTACTTTATTGATCAACGCGGCCAGCATCCGGTCTATTTTGTGGAAGAAAAAGAAAATAGGAAGCAGAGGATCTCCGCACCAACATGGAATGACGAGAATCAGGTGAATTTTGGACTGGGTTTTGAATACCAACAAGCGCATCAACCGGTGAGGGAGCAGACAGAAGCTGTAGGGCATGCGGTACGGGCGATGTATTTGTATATTGCGATGGCCGATCTGGCAGCGATAACCGGAGACCCCGAGCTCAAGAAAACCTGTGAGCTTCTCTGGCAAGATGTAACGGAGCATAAAATGTATATCACGGCAGGGATCGGTTCGGCAGTTAACGGGGAGGCATTCACATGTAATCACGATCTGCCTAATGACAGCATGTATTGTGAGACCTGCGCTTCTGTAGGACTGGCTTTCTGGGCAAGCCGGATGCTGCGTTTGGAGCCGGATCGGCAATACGCGGATGTTCTGGAGCGCGCCCTCTACAATGGAACCTTAAGTGGAATGGATTTGGACGGAAAACGATTCTTTTACGTCAATCCCTTGGAAGTGAATCCTTATCAAAAGGCCAGAAAAGATCAGGAACATGTCAAAACGGAGCGTCAAAAATGGTTTTTCTGTGCATGCTGCCCGCCAAACCTGGCGCGAATGATTGCATCCGTAGAAGATCATATATACAGCCAAACCGAAGATACATTGTTTGCGCATTTGTATATCGCAGGGAAAATGAAAACATCCCTTTCCGGCGCAGAGGTTGAGATTTCCCAAACCCACCTGTATCCATGGGATGGAAGCATTGAGTTCCTGATCCATACCGGAGACGCTGTGAAGTTTAATCTTGCCTTACGAATTCCGGGCTGGTGTAAGGATGCAAGAGTTAAGATCAATGGGGAAGAGGCTTCGCTTGAACATCTGGAGAAGGGGTATCTGTATATTCACCGGACATGGAATGATGATGATATCGTTTCGATCGAATTGCCCATGCGAGTAGAACGTCTAAGAAGTAATCCGCTGGTGTCCATGAATCAGGGACAAATCGCCCTGCAGCGCGGTCCGGTTGTGTATTGTGTGGAAGAAGCGGATAACGGAGCCAACTTGGCAGCTCTTCGGCTACCCCAGGATAGCGATATGAAGGCTGACTATGATGAACATCTCTTGAATGGGATTGTAAAAATCACGGCTGAGGGTTATCGGGTGGAGCCTGTAGCTGCATTATATACGACCGAAGCGCCCAAGCTGAGTCCACAGACCATCACGGCAATTCCTTATTATGCGTGGTGCAACAGGGAAAAGGGAGAAATGCGCGTTTGGCTGCATGAAATGTAATACATCATCAAGATTCGGGATGCTGGGCAAGGAAGCATTCGTTCTATTTAACGAAATGGCTGCAGGGGATACGAATGAATCGCGGATTCAAAAAAGCTGACTACGGAATTCACCGTGGTCAGCTTTTTTATATCAGGGCTGTTCGTTTAAAAGGCTACTCCGATTCCACCCTCCCCTGCGTACACGCCCATAATTGGACCCATGTTGGAGAAGAGGATTTCTTTAAACGGATGCTTTTCCAAGATTCGCTCTTTGAATTCGAGTGCACGCTTCTCACAGTTACTGTGCACGATCGCAAGGATACCCTTTTCATAGTCATGCTGTTTATCTTCCAGCCGTGCCATAATACTGGACAAAGCTTTTTGGAACCCTCGATTTTTCTCAACGACTTCAACCGTTCCATCTTCACTGATTTTCAGCAACAGTTTAATATGGAGTACGGAAGCAACCGCCCCGGATAGACGGCTTAGACGTCCACCCTTGATTACATTCTCCAATGTATCCAGTGTGAAGAACGCGCTTACATCCTTTACCTGCTTAAGAACTCTATCTTTTAATTCATGTATACATGTGCTGGTTTGGGACCACTTAGCGGCCAGGGCTACAAGCAGAGAGAGTCCGCCAGAGAAAGTTTTGGAGTCAACAACCTCAACACGGCTCGTATGGCCTTCTTCCTCATACATTTCTTTTGCGATCATTGCCGCCTGATACGTACTGCTTATATTGGATGACATGCTAATGACAAGGATATCAGTGCCTGCTTCAACTTCCCTGAATTTCTCAAGGAACTGCATTGGACTCGGGCTAGCTGTAGTCGGCAGGTCTTTGGATTCCTTCATTTTGGAATAAAACTCGCAGGCATCCATATTGTCATCCATCTTTTCATTGTGAAAATGCACCGCAAGCTTGACAATGGAAATATTAAATTTCTCAATATACTCAAGGGGCAGGTCGGAACCGCTGTCGGTAATAATCTTGATCGGCATAAAGCAGATGCTCCTTTTATGTCCATGATGGACGAATACTCAAAAATCAAGATGTTGTTTTACCAAGCAGCTTCACCTTGTATATATTGAGTTCTACTAACTCTACCTTATAATTGATAGGAAGTCTATTCACCATAAAATACCATAAAAACAAGGAGAAACACATGCTGTGGGGAATTAGAATCTAATGAAATAATATATGGACAAAACGCACAAGCATATCACTCATACCAGAATACATTATTATTTATAAAATGAATTCTGAGGTGAAGAGGATGCCTGCGAAAAAGAAGATGAGCAAAAAGAGATCATCAGCGAAGTGGTTGGGAAAACCGGTTCTGGTGGTACTGAAAGATGGCAGCTATTATGTAGGGACGATGAGCGGGATAGACCAGCATGGTGTGACTTTATCCGGATTTCGGGCGGACCCAAAGATGACGGATGCAATCATGCGAAGCGGGGACAAAGCCCAAGTCTCTGGCCTGTTAAGTTCTCTATTCTTTGGTGGTTCTTCCCGTGCCCGTGCGGCCCGTCCGACCCGTCCGGGAGGCGTAAGAGCCGGCGGTGGCAATGGCGGTAATGGGAAAGGGATGTTTGGTTTCATCGGACAAATGATCCCGCATATTCGTATTGGAATGAATGTGATGAGAACGATCATGCCTTTGATGGGAGGATTTTTCAAATAGTTCAAGATGGACTGCTTTTCTCAATCATTTCAAGCATCGGGCATCCGGAGGAAAGGGGGGTAATCCGTTCCTTCAGGGTGTTTTCTTTTTGAAAATTCGGAACATTACAGGGAGAAGCGTTATGAAAAAATACGATAAATACATTCCTTTGTTCGTTATTCTTTACATATTGGCTTTGTTTGGGACGGTTATTTACACCGTTGGTTTATTTACTTCATTCGAGAGGGAAGTAACGACCGGAATTATTAAAGGTAAAGAAGTTACTTCTATTCAAATAAACAGAATGGAATCGTCGGCAGATCAAGAAATCATCGTAAAAGACAAGAAGGAAATAGCAGAAATAATGTTTTCTTTCTCAAAAGTGAAGTTAAGAGAAACGAACTCATCGCATATTCGGTTTAAGGTGTCGTACTGGATGATGATCCATGTCGATAATGAAAGAAGATTACTACTCACTCTATATGACGATAAATTTTTAACCATTTATAATCCTGAAAAAACCAAAGATAAAAGCCGCGTTTACAAAATAAGAAATAAATATGATCTGAAATCCATTGAAGACGCGTTCACATCCCAATAATATGTGTAAGTTTTACTAACGGATCATTGTCATTTTGGAAGTCATATGGGTAAAGACTCAAACATCAATCTATGATTTATGTTTGTCTTTACCTATTTTTTCGTGAAAGCCTTTTCACTTTTGTTTAAATGTGGTATCTTGGAAATAACTTAAATGTGTCTAAATTGTGAATCGATGCGAAATCTGAGCGTATGATAAAGCATCATTGTTATTAGGAGGAGTTATCCATGATCACCACGTTGATTCTTGTATTGTTCACTGCTGCATTAATCGGAGTATTAATTTTCGGAAAGAAACATGAAATTTTAATTGCAAACCTCATGAATGCGATGCTGTTTATCGGACTTGCGGTTGCATTTGGATTGAACAATAACCCGAGTGGACTGTTTTATCTGACGATTGCTTTTTACTTTGTCATCCCAATGTACGGCGTAATTGGACTCTTTGCCGTGATGAAGAAAAGCCGCACGAATAAACCGGATTCTCTCGTTTAAACCACTGCACATTCGATGATTTGTTCATGAAACCGACTCCTCTGTGGGGTTGGTTTTTATTCGTTTGGTCACCAGATACCCACAATCCTGGGCCAGGTGTTATAATTATATTATAGGGTTCATAGTAGACGAATGATCGACATGTGAGGGGGAGATTACAATTAGAACATTAGCGATTAGTGATATTCATGGCTGTTACGGCGAGTTTAACCAGCTTTTACAAAAAATCCAGTTTGATCCTGCGGAGGACACACTAGTACTGCTGGGAGATTATGTGGATCGAGGCGCTAACAGTAGAGAGGTTATTGAAAAGGTCAAAGCATTAAAGGAAGATTATGGGGTTATTACACTGCGAGGCAATCATGACCAGATGATGTATGATGTCCTGATAAAAGATACGGAAGAGCTGAATGCGAGATGGATCAGAAACGGTGCACGCCAAACCATCGAAAGTTACTGTGGGCATGATTATTTCGGTGAAGAAATGGAAAAGGAAAAATTTATGGAGGCGAAAAAATACATCAAGAGCCAATACATGCATCATTTGGATTTTATCAATAGCCTCGATTTTTATTATGAATCTGACACACATATCTTTGTCCATGCAGGGATTAACCCATTGTATGAAGACTGGAGGAAGCAGCCTCATGATGATTTTATATGGATCAGGGATCCTTTTTACAGTAATCCGACCGGGTTGGATAAAAAGGTTGTTTTTGGTCATACTCCGGTGATTTATCTGCATGAATCGGAACACATCTGGTTCAGTCCGGCGGGTGATAAAATCGGGATCGATGGAGGCTGTGTGTTCGGTAAGCAGCTGAATTGCCTGGAAATCAGTGAGGATGACGAGTATACCATGCATTATATAAGAAAGGGAGAGTCTTCCCTTTTTGATGCTGTATAACTTCCAGGGAATAGAATAAATCACAAAAAGAAGACCCGCTCTTGAGCGGGTCTTCTTTTTGTCTAATCAGCAAATTGCTGGGTAATGGAATGTCTGGAATGATCTTGGCTGAAATGGATCAAAATAAATGTAAATAAATCCATAATTAAGATGATGAAAGGAGATGGATTGGCTAGTGGAAATCTTTTTAATGGTTCTTGTATTGCTTATCCTTATAGGCATTTCCAATGTGGTCAATCACTTCCTGCCCGTAATCCCGGTTCCATTAATACAGATTGCACTGGGCGTCATTGCGACATTTGTGCCAGGAATGCATCATATCCCATTAAATCCGGAACTGTTCTTACTGCTGTTCATTGCGCCGCTGCTCTTTAACGATGGTAAGATTACTCCGCGGGATGAGTTGTGGCAGCTCCGCTCCAGTATTTTGCTGCTGGCGCTTGGGCTTGTCTTTGCCACCGTTCTGATTGCAGGCCCGTTCATTCACTGGATGATCCCTGCGGTACCGCTGTCGGCAGCCTTTGCTTTGGCGGCTATTTTATCTCCAACGGATGCGGTAGCCGTCGGCTCACTCTCAGGGAGGGTGAAGCTTCCGGGTAAAATTATGCGTTTGCTCGAGGGCGAGGCCTTGATGAATGACGCTTCCGGTTTGGTCGCTTTTAATTTTGCCATTGCAGCCACCGTGACCGGACATTTCTCATTGCCAAAAGCGATTGGCAGCTTTCTTGTCATTGCCGTAGGTGGCATTATTGTGGGCGCATTTCTTGGTTTTCTGGTTATTGGCATCCGAATGCAGCTGCGGAGACTTGGGATGGAGGACGTAACGCTGCATATGCTGATCATCATCCTGACACCCTTTATCATCTATTGGATCGCCGAAGAATTCCATGTATCCGGTATTTTAGCCGTAGTTGCGGCCGGAGTAACGCATGCAATCGAACGGGATAAAATGAGAAGGGGATCAGCACGACTGCGCATCGTATCGGACAGCACATGGTCGGTTATTCTTTTTTCACTTAATGGTCTTGTATTTATATTGCTCGGGCTGGAAATACCAGGCGTTATATCTGAGGTGTGGAAAGATCCGGCTTATAATAATGGGCAAGTCATCGGTTACATTGTCCTGATTACTGCAGTGTTGATTCTTTTGCGATTTCTATGGGTCTGGGCGGCAAACCGACATTTCCGGGCAGCTCTTCTTACAGCCTTATCTGGTGTCCGCGGAGCATTGACGTTATCTGCGGCTTTTTCCATACCGTTGACTCTTGCCGACAGCAGCCCGTTTCCTGAGAGAAGCTTAATTCTATTTATATGCTCGGGTGTTATCCTGATCACGCTCATTGTTGCTAGCGCCTTGCTGCCAATACTCACGCGCGACACAAAAGCGGATCCGAATGAGTTGGAGGAAATTGAACGAACGGCTCGGGTCAGAGTACTGGAAGCCGGTTTAAATGCAATCCGTGAGGAGATGAATGACGAGAATACCCAGGAGGGAATGAGCCTGATCTCTTCTTACACCTATAGACTGCAGCTCGCCAAACTGAAAAATAAAACAGAACTTGGAGATGCCTGGAAAGAGGCTTTGAACATCAGGTTGGAAGGATTACATGCGGAAAAAAAGGTTGCTGAAAAATGGCTTCGGGAAGAACGGATTTCCCCTATACTGGTTGATAAATTCCAAACCTCCCTCAGCAAGATTGAGATGCTGCTGACGACCCGATTCAAGTGGAAAAAGCTGCTGATTTTGGGTTGGGCAACCTTGCAGCGGATGTTAATCAGGTTCAAACGGAAGGATAAAAAATTCAATAAGTCCCATCCCACATGGGGAGCTTATAAAGCACTTAAGCTTGAAGCTGTCCGTGCAGCAATCCACCGAGTCAAGGAATTGGAGACAGCCGGCAATCAGGATACGATTCAAACCATCATTGCTGATTACCAAAGTCTGGAGCTTCAGCTTGTGAATGATACTTTCGCGAGTGAATCAGGCAAGAAGCTCAGCGTGGAACGAAGGGAGCTTGAACTTAAAGCAATTCAGGCAGAGCGTAATGAAATTCAGAATTTGTACGAACGAGGTGACATCAGCCGTACCCTGGCCAACACGCTTCGGGTGGACGTGAATTATCACGAAGGCCATGTCTATGAGACGCAGACAGTTCATGATGAAGAAACGGAGCATTAAATGCTTAATCGAGAACAGGTGATAACGACCATCACTTCAGCCCCAAGCAATTCCTGAGAGCATGATGGATGCTCCATGGACCTTGGAACAATTTCGGGCAGCGCTGGACAGGCATGTGTTTTTTTGGCCTACTCTGAAGGATTGTCAAAAAATGCTCGACACTTACACCCGTAGAGAACCGGGTGAAATGTTTGCCGTTTTGGAACTCGATGCGTATTCTCTGATGCTGGATCATTATCCAGCGGTGAAGTTATCCAAATACGACTCAGGGAGCTCGCCGCGATTCCCGAAGCATTGTACATATAAAAAGAGTCCGGATATGTTTTTGCCCTTGGATGAATTCAAGATCAAAAGAAATCACACGGTGCCTGTAATCCCGTCTGAAATACGCGAGGTGCTCATTGAGGAGCAGGTGAAACATATCACGAAATATTTACGCTCCATCTATGTTGAGGATAGCAAGATGATACCCGAGCGTTGGCAGCAGCTTGCAAAGCCGTTGTCGGAATTGTTTATTGTATAAAACAAATGTTGAGGAAAAGGAGCATTTACGCAATACCAAAGGCTGAGTTAATTCGTTTCGGCATTCCAAGATCACGCAAATAAGTAATAAAGGTACATATTTTGAATTTTTACCAACAATGATGGACATATTACCTTAAAAAAGTGTCTGAATATTACAAAAGGGGATTTCTCCAATGAAAAAAACTCGCATAAAGATTGGGATTGCTATTTTGAGCACAAGTCTTGCATTGAGCGCTTGCAGTACAAGCACGGACAAGAATGCCAATAAAACCGAACCTGCCCCTGCACCTAATCCTTCTGAGAGCACACCAACACCTGCAGAACCAGGAAAGGTCACGGGAACTTCTTTTAAAAACTTTGGTACATATGGCTTTGATTTAAAAAATACACGTCATGTGCCTTATAAAGAAGTCACCGCCGAGAACGTGAAAGATTTGGGAATGATTTGGAGCGCGGATCTCAAGGCGCTGGACAAGGACGTGAAGAACGGAAACCAATGCTACCCTGTTGTCGTTGATGGTGTTGTGTATATTACCACAGCAGGAAATCAGGTTTTCGCCTTCGATGCCGTAACGGGCGGACCGATCTGGCACTGGAAGCCTTCCGCGGAACAGGCCGCAAACTTCAGCAAGGCAGGGATCATTGCAAACCGGGGTGTCGCCGTTGGCGAAGGCAAAGTATTCATGCTCACCGTGGACAATCAAATCGTTTCCTTGGATCAGAAGACAGGCAAACTCGTCAAAATGGTGCCGATCTCCGACTCCGTCAAAGGAGTAACTTTGGAAAACGGGTATTACGAGACAACGGCTCCCGTGTATTATAAGGGAAATATTTATATCGGCAGCAGTGGCGGCGATAATGGCATCCGTGGTTTCGTGAATGCTTACAAAGCGAGCGATTTGACGCCCGCATGGGATACGCCATTCTGGACAGTTCCTCCCAAAGGCCAAGACTGGCTGGCAAACAGTAAGTTCCAAGGCGGGGGGGCAGTATGGAATCCTCCGGCCATTGACGAAGAGACGGGAATCATGTATTTTGCGGTCGGCAACCCCGCACCAAATTTTTACGGCGAATCTAGGCCGGGAGACAACCCTTACACAGACTCGGTTGTTGCCGTCAATGCATCAACGGGCAAGCTGATCTGGGCGAAGCAGGAAATTAGCCACGACCTCTGGGATTATGATGCCGCTGCTTCGCCGATGATCCTGAATGCAACCGTAAAAGGGAAGAAACAAAAAATCGTTGTTCAGGGCGGGAAGTCGGGACAATGGTTTGCATGGGATGCGAAAACGGGGAAAGTGGTCTGGGATGGCATTCCTTTTGCCAAGATCGATCATCCGAAACCGACGCCGGAAGGCGTAACCGTTTATCCGGGCGTGCTTGGCGGGGAAAACTATGCCCCCGAAACGTATGATCCCAAGACCAATTACGTGCTGATTCCGGGTATTGAACAGGGGGCTCTCCTGAAGTCGGCGAAAAATCAGGATGAAGCGTCCACGCCTGACGCGCCGGGAGCTGCCGCATTTGGTACGACAACATTGGCGGCCCAAAACGACGTAGCTTTCGGGACAATCACCGCCATGGATGTAAACACAGGGAAAAAAGCATATCAAGTCAAGACGAAAGACCCGATGCGCGGGGGGTTCACGAGTACCGTAGCCGGGTTGGCCTTCTATGGTGAGTTAGACGGGAAAATTAACGCACTTGATATCAAATCAGGAAAAGTGATTTGGACTTTTCAAACAACGGGCAACAGCGTTCAAGCTGCACCGGCGATTTTTACAGTAGACGATAAACAATACATTACCTTCACGACCGGTGGTGTAACCCCCCAAGTTTTCGTGTTTGGGCTCGGTGGAGACAAAACGCAAGGCAAAGCCGGCACCGCCGAAGATACGAATGCGCACCAGAAAAAATAGATATGGAAGACAGGGTAAGGCTATTCCAAGCATTACCCTGTTTGCATTTCAGACCGCATTTTGCAAAGCCGTTAGAAAGGAGTAAGAAATGAACCGATGAAGTTCTTTTATAATGCGCCAATTCTTCTCTTACTGGCCGCATACCTTGCCGGTTGTACGGTGAAACCGCCGCAGTCGGCCTCTGCAACGTCTCCGTTATTGCCATCGGGGACGAAACACATCGTTCGATTAGACATCGATCAACCTCATGTACCGCTTAAACAGTGGAAAGCGGACGGATCCCATATAGCCTCTGTGAAAGGAAAGCTGCTTCTAGATAATCAGCCCGTCGTGAATGGCATTCTGCACATAACGAACAGCTCGAATCAGGTCGTAACTGGCCGGGACGGATCATTCCGGTTGAACATTGACCAGAGCCTTCTGTCTGACATCAAAGTCAATGTAGCTTCACTTGACCAAGCGACCGTTTCCGGAAAGCATCTTACTGAAGTGATGTCCAAGGAACTCCAAGCTGCCTCGGCGGCAGTCAGCGTGTATTATCCTATTCGAGTGATAAGGGTCGAAGACTTTCCTGCGGATGCTTCAAAGGTTCAAGTACACGGGCAGATCATTCCCGCCAAGGGTGATGTGGTATCTTATTTCCAAGTGGATAAATACCGAATGGGCGGGGTTATCAAGGACGCGGACGGTAAACCTGTTGAGCATGCGGTTGTTTGGTTCGACCGGGATTTGGGGGAGGGATTTGGAAAATCGACTCCCACAGATCGGGAGGGACGCTATTCCATTTACTATTGGCCCGAAGATGAAGAAACGAATTTATCGGTAACGCTCGGAACCAAGCGATACACGCTGCCCAAAGGCAAAGTGTTTAAGATGCCTGAAAATACGAGCGTTGAGATCGACATAACTTTACCACGAACAGGTACGGTCCTCGTCGATGCACCTCCGGCCCTGGTCAGCGTCACATCAGCGGGAGCTATGTACACCGGGGTATTGGTAGGATTGAATGTGCCTAAAGACGTCCCGTACTCTGTCTCAATTCCGGACAAACATGGAAGTTTCATCCTTACGGTCTCGAAAAAAGTATGGGAGCAAGAGCCGGCCTTTTTCGAAACAACAGCCTCTAAATTTGTTGAGGGCAGATTATACGGGGGAGACACTCTTCCTCCTAACTATATCGAGGCAGTCGAAGAAGACCCGAAGAATATTAAGCCATTTATGTAGCAGAAACCTTGATATTGAAACCGTCCTTCAAAAGCCCTGACAATAACGCATTGTCAGGGCTTTTTCTATCCTACAATTAAGTTTTTATGAGTTAACTGCGTTCGCGATCCGAATTTTTGTTCCGCATTCCCGCAAGTCCGAATAAACCGAGTAGACCAAGCCATCCCCAACTGCCGACACCTCGATTAGTTGTGGTTGAATTCGTGTGCAGCCCACGGTCTGTGGAGTTCGACAGCATATCCGGCCGATTGCCGTTATAGTTGGTTGTTTCCATCCTTCCTGTATCAATCATTCGATTCTTCGTATTCAAATACTGGCTTCCCGTACTTGTTCCATAGACGCTTACATCATAGTTTGGTCCTGTCCCCACCTCGTTTACTTTATAGTTAGAACCGTTGTTCGTTTTCGCGGTTCCCATGCCGTTACCCATTCCGCCATTGCCGCCATCCTCTGCCGCTGTATGCGCATAGGCTGGAACCGCCAACATCAAGGACAAGCCTGCGACCAATAAGCCGCCTTTGATTTGTCTTTTCATAGGGTACCTACCTTTGGTGTGTGATTTTTATTCCTTGCAATTAGTGTGTGACATCGCTTCCGGTCTTATACAATCCTAGCGAACTGGCCGAATAGGCGAAGGGGGTTTCATTGTTATAGAACGCCAAACAGAAACATAGGATATAACAATGATTCTCAGTTTTTTTCTCCTTATACAGATGGATAGCAGGATCTCCGGGGGGTGAGGGAATGTGGGTTAAGCCTGAGTTTGAAGTCATTGAAGTATGCGCCGAAGTTACTGCATATGCGTATCAAAAGTAAAGTCATCAACCATATGCCGGAGCAATCCGGCATCTATTTTTTAGGGGGGAAGAACATGTTCTTGAAGGTGCTGGGATCAGCGGCAGGAGGAGGTTTTCCGCAATGGAATTGTGACTGCCCTAACTGCCGCCGTGTCCGGTCGAATGACCGTTCATTTTACAACCGAATGCATAATTCCCTGGCCCTTAGCGATAATGGGGAAAAATGGTATTTATTTAACGCGACCCCGGATGTGCGTTCGCAAATTGAATCCCATGCCGAGCTTCAGCCGGGTTTAAGGATACGAAATACGCCTGTATTAGGGGTGCTGCTTACCGATGCGGAACTGGATCATACAATCGGATTACTTCAGTTGAGAGAATCTGCGGAATTGGAGGTTTACGCGGCGCCTCCTGTACTCAATGCCCTTCAAGAGCAATTTCCTGTTCGAAAAATGCTCGAACCCTATGCGAAATTTCGATGGTTGGCAGCGAGGCCTGATGAATCTTTGCCACTTTTTGGGGGAAGAGTAATCGTATATCCGTTTTATTTAGGCAGCAAGCCTCCGCGATACGCTTCCATTCATGAAAATAAGAGTACTGTGCCATCTTCCCCTTGGGTAATCGGATATCGAATCGTGGATCAAAGTACGGGGGGGACGGCCATATATGCGCCCGGAGTCGAACAATGGACGGAAGAGCTGGAACAACAACTGGAACATGCGGACTGCGTTTTCATGGACGGAACCTTTTGGCATTCGGATGAACTTAACCGTTTAAACATCTCCGAGCTGGTTGCGGCAGATATGGGGCATATCCCCATTACCGGTCCGAGTGGCAGCCTTGAGCGCTTTGCCAAGGTATCTGCAGATCGTAAAATTTATATTCACATCAATAATACCAATCCGATTCTTGACGAAGACTCTCAGGAGAATCTTCGCCTCAGGCAGCTGGGCATTGAGGTTAGTTATGACGGTTTGGAATTGGAGGTTTAAATTTGAACGCTTATTTATTGTCCAACGAAGAATTAACAATGAGGTTAAGGCAAGTCGGGGAATTACGATACCACGATAAACACCCCTATCACATACGGATGCATGAGGGAAAGTTAAGTCCGGAGCAGCTTCGAGCTTGGGTTGCGAATCGATTTTATTATCAAAAGAACATCCCGGTCAAAGATGCTCTCATTCTGTCCAAACTCCCGACGAGTGAAGATCGGCGCAAATGGATTCAGCGTATCATGGACCACGATGGGACAACGGGTAATGAAGGTGGAATCGAAGCCTGGATTCGTCTTGGCGAAGCTGTAGGGATCCCTAGAGAGGAAATGCTGGATGAGCGTCATGTGCTGCCGGGCGTTCGTTTCGCGGTGGATGCCTACGTGAACTTCTGCCGTAATCAACCTTGGCTCGTAGCCGTTGCTTCCTCATTAACGGAAATGTTTGCACCTATTCTCATTTCCCACAGAATCGCAGTGTTTGAACAGCTGTATCCATGGATACAACCGGAAGGGCTGGAGTATTTCCAATCCAGGCTGCACCAGGCGCCACGCGATGCGGATCACGGACTTGAACTCGTATTGCGCGAATGCAAAGATCGCATGGATCAAGATCAAACCATCGCCGCACTTCAGTTCAAATGCGACGTACTGTGGGCCCTTCTTGATGCGTTAAGCTTGGCATATCCAAATATGGAGGACGAGCGATGATACAATGGGAGCTATCGGAGCGGCTCCGGCTGCGCAGCCCGGCTCGGATAAAATTTGACAAAACAAGGCAAACCGATTTGCTTCTTCTTCCCGAACGGGTCGTTCATCTGAACCCTACCGCCGGAGCGATTCTTTGGTTATGCGATGGTGAGCGGACTGTTTCACAAATCATTGGGGAACTGGAGACCAAATACAATCAACCGGAACTGAAAACGGATATTCTGGACTTTCTGACACAAGCGACAGACAGAGGGTGGGTGGAAATATGGAAGTAAGCATACCCTATGCGCTTACGGCGGAGCTTACACATCGTTGTCCCCTGCACTGCGTGTATTGCTCGAATCCGATCGAGCTCCAAAAAAGGGAACATGAACTTACGACTCGGGAGTGGATCAAAGTATTGGAAGAAGCAAGCGACATGGGGATAGTACAGGTTCATCTTACGGGCGGGGAGCCGCTTTTGCGGCCAGACGTAAACCAGCTTATTGAGCGAGCCCGCGAGTTAGGTCTTTTTGTAAATTTAATTACAAGCGGTGTCGGAGTCACTGAAAACCGTATCCGGCAGTTGGCAAGCGCAGGGATTGACAGTATTCAATTAAGCATGCAAGCTCCAACGGCTGACCTCGCTGATTCGATTGCAGGCTCCCATGCACACGAATTCAAAAAAAGAACCGCGAAATGGATACGTGCTGCGGGTCTCCCTTTACATATGAACGTTGTACTGCACAGGCAAAACATACATTTGGTGGAGAATATAATCGAGCTTTGCGTGTCGTGGGGAGCGGAGCGGCTCGAGCTAGCCAACACCCAGTATTATGGCTGGGCTCTTATAAACCGCCAGCACTTGCTTCCAACAAGGGAGCAGCTCACAGGCGCTGAAGAGGCTTATGTACGTGCAAAAGAACGCTTTGACAACAAGATCGAACTGATCTGGGTAATCCCGGATTATTATGAGGAGTTCCCCAAACCTTGTATGGGAGGATGGGGGAAACTATCCATGACGGTGACGCCTGATGGAAAAGTACTGCCCTGTACCGCGGCATCCGATATCCAAACGATGACATTCGAATCCGTGAAAGAGAAGAGTTTAAAATGGATTTGGGAGGATTCTGCCTCTTTTCGCGCCTATCGCGGACTCGACTGGATGACAGAGCCCTGCCGAAATTGTGAACACCGTTTTCGGGATTTTGGGGGCTGCCGTTGTCAAGCATATCTATTGACAGGCGACTCCAGTCAAGCAGATCCGGTATGTAAGTTTTCGCCTCATCATCATCTGGTCACCGATTTCGTCGCCTCCATGAACGAAAAAGACGCTTACCGTTCCGACTCCGATCCTAATCGGCTTTTGCCCTCATACTCTTATCGCAGCAGGTGAGCAGGTAACCATAAACGGAGGACTTGCCCATGAAAATATTTGATGCCCATTGTGATGTGCTGAGCAAACTATTGGAAGATCCCCGGCTTGATTTTATACAGGAGAAGGATCGGTTGGACGTGACGCTCGAACGCATGCTCGAATCCAAGATCGGCTTTCAAAATTTCGCGGTCTATTTACCTGTATCATTTGCCGGAGAATTCCGGCATGTCCTTCAAAGTATCGATCTTTTTTACGAACGAATTCTCTCAAACCGGCAAATTCATTTGATCCAAACTGAAGACGATTTAAGGTATGCCCATAACAAAGGCTTGATCGGGGCGCTGTTGTCGCTTGAAGGCGTAGATGCACTTCAGGGGAACATAACTTATCTAAGAATTTTATATTATTTGGGCGTTCGGAGTATCGGCATTACCTGGAACTACGCGAATTGGGCTGCGGATGGCGTCCTGGAGCAGCGGCAGGGTGGATTCACGGCACAAGGGATGAACCTGATCACAGAATGCAACCGGCTGGGCATGATCCTGGACGTATCGCATCTATCCGAAAAGGCCTTCTGGGAGCTGCTGACACGATCCGATAAGCCGTTTATTGCCTCTCACTCCAATTCCAGCAGAATATGCCCGAAACTCAGAAATCTGAATGATGAGCAGATAACTTCAATCATCCAAACCGGGGGAGTTATAGGGCTAACCTTTGTTCCGCCTTTCGTGCATGCGGAGGAACCGGTAACGATGGATCGTTTACTGTCTCACATCGATCATATTTGTTCGCTAGGCGGCAGCCGGCATATCGGATTCGGCTCTGATTTCGACGGAATCAAAGAGAAAATCACCGGCTTGGAACATGCAGGGAAATATCATCAACTTATCGAATTGCTACAGAAGAATTACAGCGAAGAAGATGTGGAACATTTCATCTATAAAAATTGGTATCATTTTTATATGGATCATTTGCCATCCCATCATCGTATAGAATAACGTGAATAAAAAAGATAAGGAGCTGGTAATCAATCATCAGCACCTTATCTTTTTTTGTTTATTTATAGAGGATAAAATAATGGTCTCATCCTATGAATGAGATTCGAGGTTGGTCGTACTTTTGGCTTCAAAGGTTTCGATGGCTTCAGTGCCTGCTCTTGCGGACTCTTGCTGTTCGAACATTTTGCCGATCTTCCACCCGATCCCTATGTTCAATACGGCCATTGCCGCAAATAAGACCACGTCTCCCCAGGGCTCCGGAAGAAGCAGGTCTGCCAGTAACCAGCCACCAGTCATTGTACCTCCCAAGATTGCACCTTTTACGGATGACTTTAAGTAAGTTTTCCCCATCTTGCACCCCCCAATCATTTGATTGAACTGTATTACATGGCTACAGCATCGCGTATACGTTCCCGCCCCTAAACGCAACGTTGCTTCATGGAAAGGCCGATTGCTTACCTTCAAAATCGAGTATATGTTGGAGACAAGAATGTTTATGCCTTTTAAAATGAATCACCGCCTGGTGATTCGACTAAGCTTGGAGAAATTGTTTATTGTATAAAATAGGGTTACTGCAAACCGGTTTACTTTTGCATAAGATGATGATAATATGTACCAAACCATAAACGCGATGAAGAGAAGAGTAAATGAAACGAATTCCGTACAGAGAGCTCCGGCAGCTGAAAAGGAGCAGGATGAAATTCATCGAACCAAGCCTCTGAGCGGCGCATCGGAACTTATCGAATAAGGGATGATGCAACAGGAGCTCCTGTTACAGAGCTAGGGTATAAGCAATCAACGTGACTGCCGTACCTGAAGAGGCGGAGATAGCGATAGATCCGCGAACAGGGGTGGCACCACGAAACCAAATCTCGTCCCCAAGACTACAGTCTTGGAGGCGGGATTTTTTTGTTTTTCTAAAATTCATAAACAAATTAAGGAGGTTTCACCCATGAATCATGATCAAGAGAAAGAAACAGCCGTGGATTTTTTAACGAAGATGGTGGGGGATGATGTGCATAACAGTGAGTATCACAGACCTGTCGCCACAAGATTTCCTCCCGAACCTAACGGTTACCTGCATATTGGCAGCGCTTATGCGATACATGTCAATCACTCTATCGCTAATACATTTAACGGGACATTTAACCTGCGTTTTGATGATACCAATCCTTTAAAAGAGGACATTAAGTATGTTGAGGCCATTAAGGAAGATATCGAATGGTTCGGAATCAAACCGCCTGTGTATTTTGGTTCAGATTATTCTGAACCATATTATGAAGCAGCTACACAATTGATCCGCAAAGGAAAGGCATATGTATGCGATCTGACCCCGGAACAAATGATGGAGTATCGAGGCACGTTGACCGAACCGGGGAAGGATAGTCCTTACCGGAAGCGGTCTGTAGAAGAAAATCTGAACTTGTTTGAACAAATGAAAAAAGGGGGTTTTCCGACCTCTTCCAAGGTTTTGCGGGCCAAAATCGACATGTCCTCACCAAACATGAATTTACGTGATCCTGTTCTATACCGAATAATTCATGCAGAGCATTACCGCACTCGGAATGAATGGTGTATTTATCCGATGTATGATTTTGCCCATCCGATACAGGATTGGCTGGAAGGAATTACGCATTCGTTATGTTCGGCAGAATTTAAGGATCATCGTCCCCTGTACGATTGGGTGCTGAGTGAGCTTGATGTTGTGGAACCTCCCAAACAAAGAGAATTTGGACGGTTAAATATATCTGGTCTGGTCACGAGCAAAAGGTATCTGAGAGAACTGGTCGAATTGGGGATATGTAAACGGTTGGGATGATCCAAGACTTCCAACGTTAAAAGGACTACGACGAAGAGGAGTCACGCCAGAGGCGATCAAGCTATTTCTGAATGAAATCGGGGTGTTCCGCCAAAATACTGCTGTGGGTGCTGCAATGCTGGATCATTTCATCCGGCAGGACTTGAAGGAGCGGGCAGTTAGCGTGATGGCTGTCCTGGATCCCATCAAAGTCATCATTACGAACTATCCGGAAAAACAAACTGAAATGCTGAGCATCAAAAATAATGAAGTTAATGAAGTGATGGGCATCAGGGAGGTCCCTTTTTCAAGAGAACTGTATATTGAAAGAGAAGATTTTATGGAAGTACCTGTAACCGGATTTCACCGCTTGTTTCCAGGTTCCGAGGTTCGGCTAAAAGGGGCTTATTTTATAAAATGCGAGCAAGTGGTAAAGGACTCGTTTACTGGAGAAATCACCGAGCTGCACTGCACCTATGATCCTTTGACCAAGAGCGGGTCCGGATTCAATGCGCGAAAGGTAAAGTCGACTATCCATTGGGTTTCGGCTGCGCATGGGGTAACAGCAGAGATCCATTTGTATGATAAGCTTCTGAAGGAAAAGTCCATGATCTTGGAATCCGATAACAAGTGGGAAGATATGATGAATCCGGAATCGTTTGTTAAAGTAAAGGAAGCGATCCTGGAGCCCTGCATGAAGAATGTGAGTTTGGGTGAGACTTATCAATTCATTAGACATGGCTATTATTGTCTGGATACCAGATATACAACAGAGAACAAACAAGTGTTCAACCGGATTGTTTCTTTAAAAGATTCGTGGAAAAAGGCAAAAGGATAAAAAAAGGCGATCTGCTTCCCATCATGCGGAAGAGGTCGCCTTACTCTTGTTTTATTTTTTTTGAACAGTTATGGTCCAAGAAGCATCGTCAATCTGTTCGAAATTTGTGACCGCATGTCCTGCTTCAGCAGCCCAGCGTGGTATAGCCTCCGTTGCTTGTGTACAATCGAAGTCAATGACTAGCTCATCACCGCTGTCGAGTGTTTCAATCGCTTGCTTTGCTTCAATTAATGGAAATGGACAAACCATTCCGACGACGGCCAGTTTTTGTTGTTTCATGTGAATAACCTCCTTAGGTTGTCGTTGTGCGGAGTGCCGCACCTTGATTATGTTTAGCCTTGCTCCGTGGGCGGACAAAAACGAAGCAAGATGCTGTCCATGTACCCAGAATCATAAATACCAGAGACACCCAGCCCTGCCAAGTCATCATGGCTGTCATTACCAGACCGTTGCCGATGGAGCAGCCTCCGGCCCAGCTGGCGCCAAATCCCATCAAAATACCACCGGAAAAGCTCGAGATGGCTGTCTTCGCATCTGGTGCACGGAACCGGAACTCCCGGCTGCCTTTTGCAGCAATAAAGGAACCAAGGAAAATACCAAGAACGAGGAACATGCCCCAGTTTACGTATTTATCACGGTCTCCAGTGACCAGGTATTGCAGTATATTCGCAGATGGTGTTGTAATTCCGAGACCGGACATCCGGCCAGTCGCTTCGCTGAGCGGCCAAGCAAGCAGAGCAATCAAACCAACCAGAATGGCTGTGAAGAATGGATGCCAGCGCTTCTCGAACAGCAGATGATTCAAGCCCTTCCGTTTGGCTTTCATGGATGGAATCGCAACTTTCGGCTTACGCAATTGCCGGATGACAAGCACAATTGTAATGATGGATAGTGCTGCTATGAACGGCCACACCGAGAGACCAAAGGTTTCCGGAATGGAGTTGACAGGAGCGTCGTATTTCTTGATTCCGTCATTCACTGGAACAAGCGCACCCGATTTCATGATCGCGCTCATTGCCATGTAGCCGAAGAGGGCAATCCAGCTGCCTATAAGCCCTTCACCGGCGCGGTACCATGTTCCGGTCGCACATCCACCGGCCAGAATAATGCCAATCCCAAAGATAAAGGACCCAAGAATCGTGGCAATCCAAGGGAAATCTCCGGCGCTGAAATCAATAAGTCCAAATTGAATAAGGGCAAAGACTCCGATGCTTTGAATCGAGATCGCAATCAGTAAAGCGTAAAACATCCGATTATCCTTTGTCAGATACATATCCCTGAATCCGCCCGTCAGGCAGAAACGTCCACGCTGCATGACGAAGCCAAGCAAGGCGCCGCATAGCAAGCCTGTTAATATCATGAGAAGAGCTCCTTTCAAATTCGGATATTGTATTTTAAATACTAGTAATTAACTATGAATTATTGGTATTTTCGATTTTAGCAAATTAGGATGAGATGTCAATGGTCATAAATTCCATATATGTATGATCTGCGTAGCGATTTGGATATGAATGCAAATCGACTGGCATCACCCTGTTTCTGATATACTCAGATAAGCAAACAAGAGAATAATTAAATGAAATCATATCAGACGGACGTGATCACATAATGGGGAAAAGGAACAAAACAATCGGATTGCTGGCTCATGTCGATGCGGGGAAAACGACTTTCGCGGAGCAGCTTCTCTATCATACAAACAGCATTCGCAGCCGGGGAAGGGTTGATCACAAGGATGCTTTTTTGGATAGCCATGATCTGGAACGAGCCCGCGGAATAACGATTTTTGCCGATCAAGCTGTGATGTCCTATGGGAATGCGGATTATTATCTGATCGATACTCCCGGGCATGTCGATTTCTCTGCCGAGATGGAGCGGGCATTGCAGGTGATGGACTATGCCGTCATCATTATCAGCGCAGCAGAAGGAGTAGAAGGACATACCGAGACCGTATGGCAGCTTCTTCAGACATATGGCATACCCGTATTGTTTTTTATCAACAAAATTGACCGGGAAGGAGCTGATGTGGCAGTTGTCATGGAAGAGATCCGGCTTCAATTGACTCCTGACGCTCTTCTCATTTCCGGCAGTTTAACAGAGAAGATTGCACCAAATGTGCTTGAATTTGCCGCTGAGCGTGATGAAAATCTTTTGAACGCTTATTTGGAAGGGCAAGCTGAAGCGTCTATGGTTACTGAAACGATGGGTTCCTTAATGAAAAGTCGTCTGGTTTTTCCGGTGATGTCCGGTTCAGCCCTTCAGGATCAAGGTATTGACGAATTTCTTGCCAATTTGGAGTTGTTGACGGAGACAGCTTATGATACCTCCGGTTCCTTTGCTGCGCGGGTATTTAAAATACGACATGATCAGCAGGGAGTACGCCTAACCTTTATGAAGGTATTACAGGGCAAGCTGAATGTAAGGGATGAGCTTACATATGTAGACAGCAATGGAGAACTAAAGTGTGAGAAGATCACTTCCATTCGGGTATACAATGGAGAAAAGCATCTATCCACCGATGAGGCAGCAGCAGGGCAATTGATTGCAGTGACGGGAATATCCGGTGCTTCGGCTTCGGACGTCTTGGGTACACTGGAGGAGAAGATACCATTTGAGCTTGTTCCTGCACTCCAATCCAAGGTTAAGTACGACCCGTCCATTCCGATTCGTGAAGTGCTTCGCTGTTTTCGGATATTGGATGCGGAGGATCCTTCACTCGGCGTGATTTGGGATGAGGCTTTGCAGGAGCTTCATATTCACGTGATGGGTAAAATCCAACTGGAGGTACTGGCGAAGGTCGTTCTTGATCGTTTTCATCTCTCTGTTACCTTCGGCAAGCCGGAAATTTTATATAAAGAGACGATATCCAATGAGATGATCGGTTATGGCCACTTCGAGCCTCTGGGGCATTATGCCGAGGTTCACTTACAGATTGGACCGGGTCCCGAGGGCAGCGGAGTAACATTTGTTAACCGCTGTCATCCAGATGATCTGAGTATCGGTTTGCAGAATCTGATCGGGCAACATGTGACGGAGAAGGATCATCGTGGTCTGCTAACAGGATCTCCCTTGACGGACATCATCGTGACGCTTTTGACGGGCCGCTCCCATAACAAGCACACAACTGGCGGTGACTTCCGGGAAGCGACTATTCGGGCACTCAGGCAGGGTCTTGAGAAAGCGGATAATAAGCTGTTGGAGCCGTATTACGCATTTAAGGTGAAAGTCGGATCGGATCATATCGGCAGGGTAATGTCGGATATACAGCAAGCGCAGGGCAGCTTTGAAGCTCCGGAAATCCATGGGGATACAGCGATCTTCAGCGGAGAGGCCCCTGTGGCTTCGTTCATGGATTATGCGGCGGTGCTGGCTTCGTTCACGAAAGGAAAGGGAGCTTTGACGCTGAGACTGAGCGGCTACAAACCGTGCCGTTCATTCGAGAACATTATTGCCTCCAAAAATTACGATAAAAACGCCGATCCTGAATGCACATCCTCTTCCATCTTTTGCTCAAAAGGGAAAGCGTTTAGCGTTGCCTGGCATGAGGCGGAGGATTATATGATCAAGAGCTGAAAATTCATAGTTAGTGACTTCACGAAAAAGAGAGCGGGTCACCATCATTTGGTGAACCACTCCCTTTTAATATGTTCATTTTTTAATTTCCCGATTTATTGGGCTGTGATCCAGTGTGATGGGCGTGTGAGAGAAGACGGCAGTTTAGTGCTGGCGTCGCCTTTCGCTGAATTAATCTGGGCTTGGGTAAGAAAAATGCTTCCGGTGAGATCGGCACCCTTGAGGTCTGCGTCCCGGAGATCTGCTCCAATGAGATCAGTCACTCTCAAATCAGCGCCTCTGAGATCAGCGGCAATTAGATAGGCACCCCGGAAGCTTTGATACCGGAGATCAGCACTTCTCAGCTTGGCCCCGATGAGATCCGCTCCACGAGACTGGATCTTTTTTTGATGTCTCAAAGATCCTTTATGCTTATTCCGGGCGTCATCTCTTACAAGCTCGCTTGACCGAAGGAGAAGAGTATTAATTTCAGCACGGTATACCGATATATTGATTTCCAAGAGGGATTCAGGATTCATCTGTGTGAGACGATCTG
The DNA here is from genome assembly GCF_004916975.1 of Paenibacillus dokdonensis. Taxonomy (GTDB): domain Bacteria; phylum Bacillota; class Bacilli; order Paenibacillales; family Paenibacillaceae; genus Paenibacillus_AQ; species Paenibacillus_AQ dokdonensis. Next base: position 1,983,892 of record NZ_STGQ01000001.1, read on the forward strand.
TCTCTTCAAGTGCTAAACGAAGATCATCAAAGATCGGCCTTGCAGGCTGCAATGTTAATGCTTCTGTCAAATACCATAACAGCTCGTGAAGCTGCCACATGATCGGAAACACAGCAAACATTTGCTTCGCAGTTTCTGGAGCTTGGCGCCAGTCACGCCCTTCGTAAGTTATGTGCGAAACCTTCTGTCCCGCGCCGAAGCAGTCATAAACCGTACAACCGCGCATCCCTCGTTGTCTGAGACTGTTGTGTACGCTGCAGCGGAAGTCTGATTGCAGGTTATTGCAGGGAGTCCCTGCATCTTTGTCAAAAGCAAAGTCCGACGAAGATGAAAAGGGAAGAGCAGCGCAGCACAGACCGAAGCAGTTTTCACAATCAGCATGCAGATGGCTTCGATCCTGCGGATGATCTGAATATTCATGAATCCTAGACATAAGTTTGTGAAATCTCCTTTGATTCTTTATCGTCTTATGAATGAATGGGATAGTCTAATTTAAAAATAAAAATTGGCAGTCTCCCAGATACTTTTTTAATATAATTATATTTTACAATAAGTAAATATCAAGCAGGTACTACTTTAACCGGTGAAAATCATATCTAGCTTAATTAATAATTGAAATGAAGATGACTCCCATACCTGGATCGACAAACAAGTATTTGCCAAATATAGAATAATCTCTTAAACTATCATTAGTACGGTCGTTCTATATTTCGATTCCCTATTTATTTCTGCAAGGAATCCGTTTTTGGTTGTTGAGATTAGAACGAACGTTCAATTTATTCGAAAGTGGTGGATGATATTGAATGGAGTGTACTGGATACTAGGTGGATTGAATGTGTTAATGTGGGGTATCATTGCGGTTATTTTTACAGCTAAAGTAAGAGGAATTGGTGCATTACATCAAACGCAGGAGAAAATGGACGGAGAACAGCCGATGATTTCTGTCATCATTGCTGCCAGGAATGAACAGAAGGCGCTGGAGCGCTGTGTTTTATCTTTGATAAACCAAACATATCCGCGACTGGAGGTTATTGTTGTCAATGATCGTTCTGATGATTCCACAGGTGAGATCATAGCAAGGCTGGCAGGAACTTATTCAAACGTAAAGGGTATTGAAATTAGTGAACTGCCGGAACAATGGATGGGGAAAAGCCATGCGTTACTCCAGGGAACGAAGCAAGCAGAAGGGGAATGGCTGCTCTTTACGGATGCCGATATCCTTTTTCACCCGCACTGTATAGCCAAGGCAGTTACTTATACTGAGCAACATGGGCTCGATCATTTAACGATGATTCCTGATTTTGAAAGACCTCACGTATTCTCCAAATGGTACGCTGCCTTTATTTTCATGAGTGCTTCATCATTCGGTCAGCTATGGAGGATTAAAGATCCCAAATCACCGCAATCACTGGGAGTAGGGGCATTTAACTTCGTTAAACGGGATGTGTATGAACAGATTGGAACCCATGCCGAGTTTTCATACATTACAACAGATGACGCAGCACTTGGAAAAAGAGTCAAACAGGCAGGATACCGCCAGGATGCGATCTATGGAACCCGGATGATAGGCGTCTGGAACTGGTATGAGAGCCTGAAACAGCTCATTGGTAGTGTCGAGAAATCGGTATTTAGCTATAAGAATGCAATCATCACTACCATTTCCTGTCTTCTGACGATGATTTATCCTTGGATTGGCTTGTTTGTGGGTCCGCTTTCTGCGAGAATTCTGTGCGCGGTAAGTCTAGTATCTGTATTCTGGCTTTATTTTATATATTCAAGGCATTCAGGCAGCGGGTTCTGGTATGGAATTGCTCATCCTTTCGTTGGCTTGTTTTTGATTATAGGGGGATTACGAGGAGCTTTTAACGCTCAACGTAGTGGAGGCATGACATGGCGGGGAACGACATATGATCGTACGAATCTGAAAGCATGATCAAGGAGATTCATGCAGACTTCAGCTTAGTTGATGAAGGAATTGGTGCTTTTGTTACGTATATTAATAAATAGAATTCAGCGTTTGAAGTAACATATTCTGAGGTGAGCCCAATAGAAAACTTTTTTGAAACAGAAGAAGGAGTACATATTGATCCTGCTTTTCTCCAATCGCTCATTCAGAGAATGTCAGATTCTGATGAAATGCAGCTAATGTCATGGAATTGCAAACCGATTGGAAAAAGCAAAGAAGAAAGCGCGGTATTCAGAGTCTGCTGCCATCTTTCTAATAATGAACAAACATCCGCATGTACCCTGATACTTAAGATTTTAAAGAAGGATTCGTCAAGAGATCAGGAAAGTCATTACTTTTATTGGAAACGAGAAGCTTTAGTATATCGTTCTGGTATTATGGACCGATTGCCGCGGGTTATATGCGCTCCTAAATGCTACGCAGTGACAGAGAAGGATGACGGAAGTCAGTGGGTTTGGCTGGAGGATATTGATTTTGAATCAATGCAGCATGACTGGACATTAACCCACCAACAAAAAACGGCCCGATTACTTGGATCGTTTAATGGGGCTTATTTGTCAGGTACACCAGTTCCGGCTGAAAACTTTTTGTGCCATCACTGGATGCGTTCCTGGGTAGAGGCTTGTAGTGCTTATTCCAGGCCTTTTGAGAGGCAACAAAAGATATGGGATACTAACATGACTGAATGGAACGGCAAGGATGACATGTGGACAAGCTATGTGAGCAGCCTATCCCGGATGAACGGTTTACTGGAAAATTTGGATTTACTGCCCCGCGTTTTCGCACATCAGGATGTCCATTGGGATAACATATTCATGAAGCAAGAAGGCGGCATTACTTCACTGATTGCGATTGACTGGCAGTTCGCAAGTGTCTCTGGAATTGGGGAAGACCTTGGCCGAATGTTCGGGTATGCATTAATGAAAAACAAAATACCGATCAGCAGTTTAGAGGAATATAAGGAATCAATATTTGAAAGCTATGTACAAGGTTTACGCGATGCGGGATGGAAAGGAAATTCTGATCTGGCCCGCTTCGGATTTAACGTGTCGGCGGGACTCCGGTTCGTGCTGGGCATGGATAAGCTATTTACAGGTCTTGAAAGAGGTGACACAAACCGAAGTGTAGAATTGGGTCATCATATAGATGTCATCCAAGCGCTGCTTGGTATGGTTGATGAAGCTTGGAAGCTCATTGAAGAAAATATGCCTTGAGGGTTAATTCCTCAAGGTTTTTTCATGCGAGACATTATGTATGCGGTTACATATATTTCTTAATGAAATTAGCTTGACGAACAATGTGCTAACCGTTAATATTGCTTAAGTATTTAATATTTAAGTTACTTACTAGTTAAGTGGTTATTATATTAATCCTAATCATTTAGCTTCTCAACATATTAAAAAAGATATCGTTTTCCAAAGCTAAGGAGGGTTTTAGTTTGGCTAAGAGCGAACTGCTGTTTGAAGTTTCGGCAATGTTCCGTACGTTGTTGAAAAATCTATCGCAGGAATGGAACAAAAAAAGTGCAAAAACCTACAGTCTGACTTTTCCTCAATTTCAAGTCCTATATACGCTGAAAATACGCGGCTCTCTAAAAGTATCTGAACTGGCAGAAGCGTTAGCGTTAACATCACCAGCCATTACAAGCCTTACAGATAAGCTCATTGCTGCGGGCTATGTACAGAGAGAACGTGCCGAAGAAGATCGTAGAGTGGTGTATACCATGATTACGGAAAAAGGGTATGAAATTATCGCTAAGATTGCAGAGGATCAAAAAGAAATGATTCAAGTGTTTTTCAATATGTTATCGGAGGAAGATATACAGCATTTGAGAAGAATATTCTCATCCATGCTTTTGGATATAGATCATAACGACATATAGAGGTGAAGCAGAAAGAATGGAGCATTTAACACTTAAACGCAAAGTAACGATCATGATCGCGGTCATGGCTGCGATGTTTTTTGCCGCAATCAACCAGACGATTACGAGTACGGCAATGCCGCGGATTATCGCGATTCTTGATGGTATGGACTACTATACATGGACCATTAATATTTATTTGCTGACATCCACGATCGCGACCATCCTGGTCGGTAAGCTGTCAGATATGTTTGGACGTAAGCCTTTTATTCTTATAGGTATATTAATCTTCATGTTAGGGGCGTTCTTGACAGGTACGTCAACAGACGTCTACCAGTTTATTATTTACCGTGGTATACAAGGTATAGGCGCAGGTATCATTCAGTCGACTGCCTTCACAGCCGTTGGTGATTTGTTCCCGCCGCGTGAACGTGGTAAGTGGATGGGGCTTATGACGGCCGTGTTCGGCTTCTCAAGCGTACTTGGGCCAACACTAGGCGGTTATCTGGTCGATCATATTGATTGGCACTGGCTGTTCTGGATCTTCCTCCCGCTGGGTATTGTAGCATTCGTTATGATTATGATGCTGTTTCCTAAGGTTGACCGTAAGCGAGGGCAAAGCATTGATTATCTCGGCTCGCTCTTCCTGACAACCACGATTGTTCCGCTGCTGCTCGCATTCTCTTGGGCAGGTACAGAACATCCTTGGGGTTCATGGCAAATTCTTAGTCTTCTTGGCGGTTCAGTCGTATCCGCAATCATTTTCATTATCATTGAGAATTATGTGAAGGAACCAATCCTTCCACTGCATTTATTTAAAAATAGCGTTGTAACGATCTCGAATATCATCGGCTTTATTATGAACTTTGGACTCATGGGCGCGATGATTTATATCTCTTTCTATGTACAGGGAGTCTTGGCAATTTCACCGACCTATGCAGGTTATGTAACCCTGCCAATGTCGATCTGTATGGTGGTGACCAGTGCCATTACAGGTCAGCTGATCGCAAAAACGGGCAAATATAAGCGTTTTGCGTTGATCGGAATGCCAATCATGATTGTTGGTATGGCAATTATGATCTTTATGAATAACTTAGGACTCACCATAGTCAGCTTGGTCGTATTCGGTGTTGGTCTTGGTCTCGGGATGCCGGTCTTCTCCCTGGCTACGCAAAATGCCGTATCACATAAAGAGCTTGGTGTTGTTACAGCATCCTCTCAGCTCTTCCGTAACCTGGGTGGTACGATTGGTATCGCAGTCATGGGTACAGTGATGTCGAACAGCCTGACCAAGAATTTGAAGGAAGCTTTACAATCGCCTACTGCACCAGACTTCAGTAAAGTGGATCCTCAAGTGGCTCAGAATATGCTGTCATTCGCCAATCCGCAGACGCTGATGAACAAACCTCTGGTAGAAAAGACGGAAGCAAGCCTGCCTGCGGAAGCGAAAACGCTGTTCATCCAGATGATCGATAGTATCCGTGATGCGCTTGGCAGTACACTTTCCACTGTTTTCTTGACAGGAACGGTAGTTTTGTTTGTTGCGCTTATACTCGTATTTTTCCTCAAAGAGCTGCCGCTTCGTTCAACGAATCAGGCTCCAGCAGCTGAAGGTTCAACTGGCGATGTTAACGTGAATCAAGGCAAGGCATTAACTGCCGAGTAACACCATATTTAAGCGTAAATCATGCCCCGGGCAGCACTGCTGCTTGGGGTTTTTCGTGTTATACAAGTAAAAATATCTAGTGAGTGGAATCATGACTTGGAACAAAATGGTTGACATTCGAATAAGGTAAATCTATAATACAATTAACAAAACGTTAAATGTTAAATAAAAACGTTAAGAAATGAGCGAGGTCAAATGTCCAACGAACAAGCGCTAAAGCAATACGATATTAAGAAATATAAAACCCCGGATGGTTATACTTCAGATATCGCTGTATTTACCATCGTGTCGACAAGAATGGAAACATTCAAACCGCCTGTTATGGATCTGAAAATTATGCTTATCAAGCGCAGCATGGTGGATAGTGAAGGACGTCCCAATATTGAAGCAGGCAAATGGGCATTACCGGGAGGGTTTGTTGATCCGAATGAATCCGCTTTTCAATCCGCACAAAGAGAATTAAGAGAAGAGACAGGCGTCGATCACATTCATCTCGAGCATTTTGGAGTGTACGATACACCCGGTAGAGATCCAAGAGGTTGGATTATCTCTAATGCTCACTTTGCGATCGTACCAGAACATCAAATAGCGAAACGTGAAGCGAGTGATGATGCCAGTGAGGTGGAACTCTTTTCGGTCGAAAATGTGTTAAATTTTGATCTCGCTTTTGATCATGCACAAATCATCCAGGATGCGATTCAAGTGATTCGCCAGAAGCTGCTTGAGTCCACAGTCGCCAAAGAATTTTTACCTGCAGAATTTACGTACTCGGAGCTGCAAGCCGTTTTGCTAACCGTTACAAACGAGTCCGCGATTGCCTTGGATGCCGCATTTGCCAGAAAAATCAAATCATTGCCTTTCATTCAAGAAATAATAGGTAAAAAGACAACAAGAACATCGAAAAAGCCGACGCAGTTATACCGTTTTATAGATATGGAAGTGAATAACTCCATTTACCACGCCAAAAAGTAATTTTTGATTTTATATCTAACAATCAGTTAAATGTTATATATATTGGGAGGGATTACTCATGAATACGAATAAGGTAAGAGCGCTGATCAACATTGATTACACGAATGATTTTGTCGCAACCGATGGGGCTTTAACTTGCGGGAAACCCGGTCAAGCGATTGAACAACGGATCGTTGACATCACCAACATGTTTGTAGAAAATCAAGAATTTGTCGTCTTTGCTATCGATCTGCATCAAGCTGGGGATACGCTTCATCCTGAAACCAAACTTTTTCCTCCGCATAATATCGAAAATACTCCAGGGCGCAAACTCTACGGTGGATTGGAAGCCGTGTACCAAGATAACAAAAATAAGGCTGACGTTTATTGGATGGACAAAACAAGATACAGTGCATTTGCAGGGACGGATCTGGAATTAAAGCTTCGGGCGAGAGGGATTACCGAGCTTCATCTTGTGGGCGTTTGCACAGATATTTGTGTTCTCCACACGGCTGTTGATGCTTATAATAAAGGCTTTGATCTGGTCATTCATCAGGATGCGGTAGCAAGCTTTGACCAAGAGGGTCATGCATGGGCATTGCGGCATTTTAAAGGCTCGTTGGGTGCGGAAATTCAATAAAAGGAGGATAACGAATATGACAAACCAAAAGATACAAATACCAGAGACTCCTTATACAGATGACAGTCTGGCACTTCACACAGATAAATACCAGATCAACATGACACAGGCATATTGGAGAGATCAAATTCATGAGCGCAAGGCTGTATTCGAAGTCTACTTCAGAAAAATTCCATTCCGGAACGGGTATGCGATTTTTGCGGGATTGGAACGGGTTATCCGTTATCTTCATGAATTCCGCTTTACGGACAGCGACTTGGCATTTTTAAGAGAAGACGGCTATGGTGATGACTACCTTGAATATTTGGCATCGCTTCGGTTTACCGGGACGGTTCGCTCGATGAAAGAAGGAGAATTGGTTTTTGCCAATGAACCGATCATGCGGATTGAAGCTCCACTGGCAGAAGCACAGCTGAATGAAACGGCCATTCTCAATATCGTAAATTATCAAACCCTTATCGCAACCAAAGCTTCCCGGATTAGGCAGGTCGCCGGTAAGGAGACAACGATGGAGTTTGGCACCAGACGGGCACAAGAAATGGATGCTGCAATTTGGGGCACGAGAGCTGCTTATCTTGCCGGTTTTGACGCAACATCGAACATGAGGGCGGGTAAACTCTTCGGCATTCCTACTGCGGGGACACATGCCCATGCCATGGTTCAGGCTTACCGGGATGAATACACCGCCTTTCGTAAATATGCCGAGTGCTACACGGATTGCGTATTTCTGGTGGATACGTATGACACGCTCCGGTCTGGGGTTCCGACTGCCATTGAAGTTGCCAAAGAATTCGGAAATCAAATAAACTTTAAGGGTATTCGTTTGGATAGCGGAGATCTTGCTTATTTATCTAAAGAAGCAAGAAAAATGCTGGATGAGGCGGGTTTTACAAATGCAAAGATATATGCTTCCAATGATCTCGATGAACAGACTATTTTGAACCTGAAGGCGCAGGGAGCCAAAATCGATGTCTGGGGTGTAGGTACTAAACTGATTACAGCGTATGATCAACCTGCTCTAGGTGCTGTCTACAAACTGATTTCCATTGAAAATGAGCATGGAGACATGGTGGATACCATTAAGATCAGTTCGAATCCAGAAAAAATATCAACACCTGGACGAAAGAGAGTGTTCCGCATCATCAATAAGTCCAATCAGAAATCGGAAGGTGACTACATCGCTCTAGAAAATGAGGAGCCGCAGAACCAGGAATGTCTGAAAATGTTCCATCCGGTTCATACGTATATTGCGAAGTTCGTTACTAATTTTGAAGCCAAAGAACTCCACCATACCATTTTTGAGAACGGTGAATTGGTATATGCGATTCCTGCCTTGCAAGAAATTAAAGCATTTGTGAATGAGAACCTGAATGTACTGTGGGAGGAATATAAAAGACTGCTGAATCCGGCTGAATATCCGGTGAATTTAAGCCAAGATTGCTGGGATAACAAAATGAAGCTGATCGCAGAAATACAACAGAAAGTGAATCAGCGGATTCAAATTTAAGGAGGTCAAGATGGCTAAAATCGGAATATACGGTTCATCCTTTGATCCAATTACGAACGTTCATCTCTGGACTGCCAGCACGGTTGCGCACCGCTGTAAGCTGAATCAGGTGATCTTCCTGCCTTGTTCCAGCAAAAGACCTGATAAAAACATGAATATTAGTGACGAGCATCGCTGGAGTATGATTTTGATGGCTATCGAAGGCAATGATAAGTTCGTTGCTGACGATTATGAAATGAAGCAGGTCGGATGGGAAATCGCAACCTATTTAACGCTCAAGCATTTCAAAGAAAAATATCCCGATGATGAAATTTACTTTATTATGGGAGCCGATTTACTGATTGATATCGGTGAAGAGAAATGGAAAAAGTCCAGAGAACTGATTGAGGAAAACAAGTTTATTGTGATGGCGAGGGATGGTATTAACATGCTGTCTGCCATCAGCAAATCACCCATCCTGCGCAATGCGGATGATGGGCACACATTTCATTTGATCGATAAGGGTTTAGCCATGGAGATCAGTTCAAGCTATATCCGTGATGAGTTTAAAAAAGGGGGAGAACCCCGATATTTGGTGCCTGACAGATTCTATGATTATATTCATACAAATCAATTATATAAGTGACAGGGAGAGTATGCAGAGATGAATACACAAGAACAAAACATAAAAGCTTTGAACGTTAAACCGGTCATTCATGCAAAGGAGGAAATCCGCAGCCGGATTGATTTTCTAAAAGCTTATTGCAAAAAGGCAGGCGCAAAAGGCTTTGTATTGGGGATTAGCGGCGGGCAGGATTCCACGCTTGCTGGAAGATTGTCGCAGCTTGCAGTTGAAGAACTGCGGGCGGAGGGATATGAAGCAACCTTCTACGCGGTTCGTCTGCCTTTTGGTATTCAACGGGATGAGGACGACGCTCAGGAGGCATTGGCCTTTATTAAGCCGGATGAAGCTTTTGATTTCAATATTGAGGATTCCGTGAATGCTTTTGCCCAAACCTACATGGACACGACGAAAGGTACGCTGCCTGATTATCATAAGGGTAATGTCAAAGCGAGAATGCGCATGATTGCACAGTACGCCATTGCAGGCGAACGTCAGTGTTTAGTCGTAGGGACAGACCATGCAGCGGAAGCTCTAACAGGATTTTTCACGAAATTCGGGGATGGCGGAGCAGATATCATTCCACTGACCGGGCTGACCAAAAGCCAAGGACGGGAGCTGCTGCAAGAATTAGATGCCGCTGAGCGGTTATATCTGAAAACCCCAACCGCGGATCTCCTGGATAACAAGCCGCAGCAAGCGGATGAAACTGAGCTGGGCATGGAGTATAACGTGATTGACGAGTATTTGGTTGGAAATAAAGTGGATCCTGAAGATCAAGCAAATATCGAAAAACGCTTTAGAAACTCCCAACATAAACGCGAGCTGCCGGTGTCACCATTTGATGAATGGTGGAAATAATCGGCAGATCAAAGCAGGAAGCCAGGTTGCGAGACGCATCCAGGCTTCTTTTTTTATGGGGGTTTACTCGGAAATACAGATGTATATCACATAGTACCTTGCATTGCACAGTACTTGGTGGTATTATAGTACCGAAAGGGGCTTAGCAACGTATGGAAATGTCAGAATGGACTTCTCAGGTTCGCAGAGGAATCTTGGAATATTGCATATTGCAGCTTATTGGCAAGGAGCCCAGATATGGATATGAGCTTGTAACTTTGCTTGATCGCTGGGAATCGCTTGCGATAACAGAAGGTACGTTGTATCCGCTGCTTCGCAGACTGCTTAAAGACAATTATATAGAATCGTTCTGGAAGGAATCGGAGTCTGGACCACCACGGAAGTATTACAGCCTGACATCTTCCGGTCGTGACTTGACGGAAATGATGTCTGTGGAGTGGAATAAAATCAGCAGTGCAGTAGGGCATATTCAGTTATTTGGAGGAGAAAATTAATGATTAGTTCTTATGAAAGGTCGTATCTGGAGAAGTTAAACCAGTATTTAGAGAAAATGCCGGATGCAGAAAGATTGGATGCCGTTATGGAAATTGAAAGCCATATTACGGAAGGAATCGCGAATGGGCAGTCGGAGACCGTGATTCTATCACGTCTGGGGGATCCGCGAAAGTTAGCTAAGGCATATCGAAGTGAGCACATGGCAGGGCTTAATCATGTGAAATCATTTAAAGATGTCCTGTCCATGATTGGATTTTATTGTACCACGGGCCTGCTTAGCATCATGGTTATACCGATATTGGCTACAGTTGCCTATGGCTTTGGTTTTTCTACGATTTTAATTATCCTTGCTGGTATTCTCCGGACATTCGGAGCCACTTGGATCAGTATGAATCTTGGCCCGGGAATGGAAATACCGGCCCAGTACAGCATGGTGTTTTCGGTTGTGTTAGGGGCTATCGTCGGAGGAATTGCTTATTTCAGCTGGAAAGGTCTAAAGAAATACCTTGCATTCCTGTCTGAGCAATACAGACGTTCATTGCCCGGCAGTCATAAGGTGGGTTATTAATAGATCGGGGCAGCCTATCTTGTATCCAACTGTATAACAAAGGGGCTGTCCCAAAAGCCATGAAATGGCTGCTTGGGACAGCCTTGTCTTTTACGTAGGATATACTTAGACTTTTTGGGTGGACGCTGCGCGAACGGACCATTGTTCCAATCGCTGTGCTCTCCGGATTTTTTTTCATTCCCCTTAGCGGTGAAAATCCGGAGATCAAGGCGAACGCTGCCGCTTTTCCACAATCCGTCCGTCCTCTCCGCTGTTTATGCGGGGAATGGATCTTCAATCTTTAAAAAAACACAAAAAAGAAACCTTTCTTTTGGTAAAATGGAAGTGTGACCAACCATTTCAAAGGAGAGGTTTCTTTGTACATTCAATATACCATGGACCAACTTTGTTTGCCAATGGATCTGGAAGAAGATATTCCAGAAAACCACCTCGTTCGTGTCGTGAATGCTGCCGTCAATCGATTGGACGACGCCATTTTTGACGCTGCCTATCCCGGCGGCGGCCGTGACAGTTACCATCCCAAAATGCTCACCAAAGTCATCATCTACGCCTACACACAGCGCATCTATTCCTCAAGACAAATCGCCAAAGCCATCCGGGAACACATCCCCTTTATGTGGCTAGCCGGACGGCAACGTCCGGATTTCCGCACGCTTAACCGCTTCCGTTCTGAGCGGATGAAAGACGTCCTCGAAACCGTGTTCTCCGCCGTACTTCAATTTCTTGCAGATGAAAAGTACATCTCCTTGGAACATTATTTCGTAGATGGTACCAAGATTGAGGCCAATGCCAATCGTTACACCTTCGTCTGGGGTAAAGCGGTCAGCAAACACAAGACCAAACTGCAAGAGAAGGTACATGCACTTTTCTCCACCATCGAAGCCGCAGAGCATCAGGAAGAGCGCGAGCATCACGGCAAAGACCTGACCGAACTCGGTGAGGCTTCCGAGTTAGATAGCAGCAAGCTCGAACAAGTCACGCAGCAACTGGAAGCTCAGCTGCTGAAACATCCCAAGGATAACCCCTTAAAGAAAGCCGTTCGGAAGCTTCGGAAGGACTTGCTTCCAAGACTTGTGAAGTACGAACATTACCAAAAGTTGCTTGGAAATCGAAACAGCTTCAGCAAAACCGATACGGACGCCACCTTCATGCGGATGAAAGAAGACCACATGCGAAATGGACAGTTAAAACCGGGATACAATGTGCAGATTGGCACGGAAAATCAGTTCATTTTAGCCTACAGTGTCCACCAAAGACCCACGGATACCCGTTGTTTAGAGCCTCATCTGGAAATAGCACGGCGGATCTTGGGGCAACATCCACAGACAATCATTGCAGATGCAGGCTATGGAAGTGAAGAGAACTATGCCTATCTGGAAAAGGAAGAGATCACAGCAGTCGTTAAATACGGCAGTTACCATAAAGAAAAGAGCAAAGCGTGGAAAGCAGATGTGAGTAAAATCGAGAATTGGACGTACAACGCAGCCGAGGATAACTGGACGTGCCCCGCCGCGCAAACACTGCATTTCCACAGAGAAAGCAAGGAAACACTAGAAAGTGGATATGAGATTCGCAGGCGTCATTACCGAAGTCAAAGCTGTGAAGGCTGCCCGCTGAAAGATCGGTGCACAAAAGCAGCAGGGAACCGGGAAGTAGCGGTAAGTCTGGAAAGGCTGCGATACCAAAGTCAGGCCCGGGACCTCCTCCGAAGTGAGGAAGGCTATGCCCTGGCCGTACGGCGAATGATTGAGCCGGAGAGTGTGTTTGGCCAACTGAAAAACAACCGGGGCTTCCGGCGGTTTCTGCTTCGCGGCATGAAGAAAGTGACGCTGGAGGTCGGATGGCTTTCGCTTGCCCATAATATGCTGAAGCAAGCCGGAGTAGAGCAAAAACGCAAAGGAGCGATTCTCCAATAACGGGAGAATTGCTCCTTTTTTTGGATCCCAAAATAAAACGGAGCTGTCTCTGTCGTGGGAAATCCACTTATGAGACAGCGCCTTTGTCGTACTCTGCGCAAAAGACAGTTCAACGGTTATATTACTTCTCCAGGCGGTACCCGCCATGAAAGACAGGTCCGACATACTCATTAAATTGATAGCCGCTGCGAATTGCTGCCGATACAAAGTCCTTTGCCTTGGCAACAGCTTCACTCACCGGCAACCCGTTTGCCAAACCTCCGGTAATGGCTGCGGCGAAAGTGCAGCCTGCGCCATGATTATAGGCTGGCTCGATCTTGGTTGATTCCAACACAGTGAATTCACTGCCGTCAAAGAAAACGTCGATTGCTTTCTCGCCATCCAGAGCTTTACCGCCTTTAACGACGACATTTTTGGCTCCAAGCTCATGAATCCGGCGAGAAGCTTTTTTCATATCTTCAATAGTAGTTAGTTTGCCAAGACCGGAGAGTACGCCAGCTTCAAATAAATTTGGTGTTACCACTGTCGCAAGCGGAAGGAGCAAATCACGAATCGCGTCGGCGCTATCCGGATTCAATACTTCATCTTCCCCTTTGCAGACCATCACCGGATCTATTACTACATTGTTCTGATGGTTATCCTTAATCGCTTTTTCTGCGACACGGACGATCTCAACACTGCCGAGCATTCCAGTCTTCATGGCGTCTACAGGGCCGCCAGCGAAAATCGTCTTGAGCTGCTCAGCAACGAGGGCGGCATCTACAGGATAGACACTATGATGCCAGCTGTTGTCCGGATCCATCGTCACAATGGTAGTTAATGCGCTGAAGCCATAAGTGCCGTACTCTTCAAATGTTTTGAGATCGGCTTGAATGCCTGCGCCCCCGCTGGAGTCGCTTCCGGCAATAGTTAAGGTCTTGATGATTTTGGACACGATCGTATTCCTCTTTTCCTGCAATGAATTATGTAACTTTCAAATCGAGTTGATTATACCAGAAAATCGACTTTTAGGTAGTTTTTTTGAAACAAAAATCGATCAAAACATTCAATCGAATCAATTTCATAACTCACTAAAACGATAAAATTGAAACTATATAGAGACCAATAAAACCGTTTGGATCTATATATAGCCTTGATTGAAGCGGCTTAAGGTATTATGAAATTTATTCAATCACTTAGTATTTTTCTAAAAAAGGACGAAGCTTATTCACAACGTAATGACTACCACCTCTGCCGTTAACATTCTCAACTAGAGCGGTAAGCAGGTAGGAAGAGGAATCGACGTCGAAAGCAACCAAAAATCCGTTTTCCTGCCCGGTCTCACCTTTTTTTGATTTCAGCTCGGCTGTTCCGGTTTTCGCAGCAAGATTTCGTTTTGCAAAAGAAAGGGCATGCGCTGTCCCGCTAGAGCGTTTTACTACCTGGATTAGTGAGCTTTTGACTGTGTTCGCGACTTCAGGTGTGATGATTTGCTGAACAGCTGCCTCATCTTCCTGATTTGCAAAAAGTACAGGTTTAATCATCTTGCCATCGTTAACAAACGGAGTAAAAGAAGCAGCCAGATGGATGGGTGACATCAACATTTCTCCTTGACCATAAGAAGTGTCGGCAAGCAAAACCTCCGAATCCAGATTCAAGTGATTCTTATTTGCATACTGGCTTGGTTTGAGATAAAGGGGAGCCAGGTTAAAATTTTCCTCGAACCCGAATTTCCGGATACCTTCAATAAATTTTTGGCTTCCCATTTCCAGAGCTTCCTGGGCAAAGTAGATATTATCCGAGTACACAAGGGCATCCACCATGTTTACACTCGCAGCATCTTTAACGCGGGTAACATAATATCCGCCCCAGCTGTCATCTTTGCGCCAATGCAAGCCCTGAATATGATGCGTTTTTTCCGGTGTTGTAACCTTTTCGGTTAAGCCGGCTGCTGCCGTAACTGCTTTAAAAACAGAGCCGGGAGCGTAGCGGTTCGTAAAACGGTTGAAGAAAGGGAGAGTGGGGTCCTGGGAATACGAATCCCATTCACTCTGGGATAGTCCTCTGACCATTTTATTAGGGTTATAGGAAGGTGTACTCACAAGTGCCAAGAGGTCTCCATGAACCGGATCCATCATAACGGCTGCTCCGGCGTCGCTGGATAAGGTGTCGTATAACGCTTGTTGGACTTCGGAACGGATTGTCAGTTTGATCGTCTGACCATTTACTGCGGGCTTTTGTGCGATGATTGATTTACTTTTGCCTTGTTCATCGATTACTTCAATGCTTCCACCTTTTTGACCCCGGAGCTGGGTTTCCATAGATTGTTCCAACCCTGATTTGCCGATCCAATCATCTGCTTGATAGTAGCCTTCTTTATCTTTTTGCAAATCTTCCTGCGTTACTTGCCTGACATAACCGGTCAGATGAGCTGCAGCTTCGCCAAGCGGGTACGAACGTACTTCTTTGGTATGTATGGATACCCCAGGCAGGCCATCCGGAATCTGGGGGTCGTCTATATTCATGACAGGCACAAAATATTCAGGCTTAACCCATTTCTGGGCGAGTTTCTTTTTTATAGCATCTGCGGGTATATGGAAATAGTTACTGATCTCCCCAATAGCCGCATCAGGATCCCCGCCCAATTTCGAGGGTGTGATTCCCCATTCATAGGCCGTGACTCTAGTAGCAAGAGCATACCCGTCACGATCTGTTATCTCACCTCGTTCAGGCTTCAGTATCTTGACACTTACTTTATCCCCTTTAGCCATATCGGGTAGGATGAGGGAGGGCATCCACTGTATTTTCCAAGGCTTGCCCTTATCGCTTTTTTCCTGGATCAGGATTAATTGATATTTCTCGTGGATTTGACCGATCCATGTGTTTAAGATAGCCGAATAGTCCAGCATATAGTTTGATGAATCTTCCAACTTGATCGGCGTTCCTGCGTTCACTTCAATCTTGGTTACACCCATGCCTTCAAAAATAGATTTGTATTTCTGGACGAACTGTTCACGTGACATATCTGATTGTTCCAACGATTCCGTGGACATGAGGTCATATAATTGTTCATAGTCCTGATTCCGTAAACTGAGCATATATGTCTGTACGGTCTCGTTCGGTGATTGCTCATCCAGCCGGCCAAAAAAATACACATACAAAGCCAGGACGCTGGCAGCCAGGAAAGAGAGTATACCGTACATCACCATTTGTTTTGGTTTCACTTTGATAACCTCGCTTTTGAAAATTAATTCACAAACTGTTAATATAGTTGAAGAGATAGCGACCCATTCCAT
This sequence comes from Paenibacillus dokdonensis, assembly GCF_004916975.1. Lineage (GTDB taxonomy): Bacteria > Bacillota > Bacilli > Paenibacillales > Paenibacillaceae > Paenibacillus_AQ > Paenibacillus_AQ dokdonensis. Next base: position 2,000,199 of record NZ_STGQ01000001.1, read on the forward strand.
GTATAACTATAAAATCTGGCGTGTAAGCAAACAATGGAATGAATCTGATGAAGTTATCAGTTTTGGCGCAGCTATCATTAGAAATTATCAATGTGAAAAGAAAGTGAGAGATTCATCATGCCGGATATCATAAAAATCGTGGTAGATACAGCCGGCCAGAAAGGTCATGGTTCATTTCACTATCTGGAGCAGGGGAAGAGCATCACCATCGGCAGACATACAGGTATGGATCATGCTGTTCTGTCCATCTATAATCAGCTTGTATCCAAGCAGCACTGCTGCGTTCACCGTGTACATAATGAAATATATGTAGAGGATCTGGGCAGTAAAAATGGCACAGAACTTAATGGTCATCGTCTGGTTCCGCATCAAAAATACCTTTTTTCATTCGAAGATTGTTTGACTCTGGTCAATGGACTCGTTGGGCTGCAGTTAGAGATAAGCAGTGACTTTGAAGAGACACGGGAATATTTGATTTCTGATCTGCTGGTTCGTGAGGTACGATTGAATGATCATTTGCAGACCATTCTGGTAGACGACGATAATATTACGCTGTCTAAAAAGGAGTATCAGTTGTTTAAGCTGCTGCACAGCCGCCTGGACCATTTTGTTACCAAAGAGGAGATTATGCAGCATGTATGGCCGGAGAGATGCATGGATAATATAGAGCTCGTCGGCATCGATGAAGTCAACTCGCTCATTTACCGGACTAACAAAAAGCTGGGTTCCAGCTTCATTATTAAATCCGTCTATAAAAAAGGCGTATTTATGAAGCGAGATGTGAGTTGAATTCAGCAGCATGAAGAGGACCCTTGAGGGTTCTTTTTTTTGTTTCAGAGGAAAACGTCGTTTGATGACGAAAGCATAATAGGCAGTCATGGCTATTACTTAACTGCATGTTATTAATGGAAAGAAAATAAACCGACAATCGGTAAATATACAAATGAGAGGGTGCAGATGAATGGGCGCGAAATTAAAGCTGTGGTATGACCAGCCTTCCACGCTTCCAGCAGCAAAAGAGAATTCGGATTGGAACCGGGCATTGCCTATCGGTAATGGAAGAGTGGGAGCCATGGTTTTCGGAAATTACCCCGTTGAGCGAATCCAAATAAACGAGGAATCCATCTGGGCAGGTCCACCTGTACCGGTCCATCAACATGGAGCGAAGGATGCCCTTCTGCAAGCCAGAGAGCAGATGTTTGCTGGAAATTATGAGGAAGCTGAGAGATTGATCCAAGAAAAAGTATTATCTCCCCATACAGGGCCAAGAAGCTATCAGCCGTTCGGTGATATTTGGCTTCAGAGCAACGATTGCGATGTTCAAGAGCTTGGCGGTTATCGGCGAGAGCTTCATTTGGATACGGCGTTAGCGTCTGTTACCTATGTTCAGCAAGGTGTTCGTCATTACCGTGAGACCTTCGTAAGTGCTGTTGACGAGGTTTTGGTCATTCGGTGGACAGCGGAAGCACCAGGACAAATACATACATCGATCCGGATGACGCGGGAAACGGATGCGGCAGTTTCAGGAAGAAACCATAACATATTAATTGTTGAGGGTCAGGCGGCCCATGGTTCAACACATCAAGGCGTGAAATTTATAGGTGTCTTGAGAGCAGTTACAGAAGGTGGAACATTAGAACGGGAAGGTGGAGAATTACGAGTATGCGGGGCTGACAGTCTGACACTATATCTCGCTGTACGTACCAATTATCATTTCAAAAATCCGATGGAACCGCTGAGCCATGACTTGTCTGCCCAATGTGAATCCGATCTCGAAAAGGCATTGATTAAACCATACCATGAATTGAAGCATGATCATATAGAGGCGCATCAACGTCTGTTCCAGCGTGTACAACTGCAGCTTGATGCGAACGATCCGGATGCCGCTATGCATGAGACATTACCGACTGATCGTAGATTGGCTGCCTTTCAAGAAGGCCGAAAGGACGCGGATTTGGCCGCATTGTATTTCCAATATGGAAGGTACTTGCTGATATCCTCCAGCCGGCCGGGCAATATGCCTGCCAATCTGCAGGGGATCTGGAATCCGCTGATGGAAGCTCCATGGGATAGTGATTATCATCTTAACATCAATCTCCAAATGAACTACTGGCTGGCACAAGTAACGAATCTCTCCGAGTGTCATCTGCCGTATTTTGATCTCTTGGAGGGATTGGTGGAACCGGGAAGAAAGACCGCTTCGGAGGTGTATGGCTGCCGCGGATTTGTAGCGCATTATACGACGGATGCTTGGCTGTTTACAGCGCCGCTTGGCAGGATCAGCTATGGCATGTGGCCGATGGGAGCGGGGTGGTGCGTCCGGGACTTTATGGAATACTATCGGTTTACGGGGGACAAAGCCTTCCTCAGAGAGCGTGCATATCCCATTCTGAAGGAAGCGGCTCTTTTTTTCCTGGACTGGTTAGTCAGACATCCTGAGTCCGGTTTATGGGTATCCGGGCCTTCTTCTTCACCCGAAAATATGTATTTTTCACCCGAAGGAGCTAAAATCGGCTTATGCATGGCTCCGGCAATGGATCAGCAAATTATCCATGAGGTGTTCGTCAATGTCATCGAAGCGGCTGCTTTATTAAATATAACGGATGACTTTATAGTTCAAGTGTCGGATGTCATGAAAGAATTGGCCATGCCAGGTATAGGGACTGACGGAAGAATTCTGGAATGGTGTGAAAATGTGGAGGAAGTAGAGCCCGGACATCGGCATATTTCGCATTTGTATGGCCTGTATCCTGGATCACAATATACCTTTGAGGATTCTTCAGAGTATATGACAGCAGCACAAAAAACACTGGAGTACCGCTTATCACACGGCGGGGGGCATACGGGATGGAGCAGGGCGTGGATTATCAATTTCTGGTGCCGTCTGAGAAATGGTGCACAAGCTCATACCAATCTGGAAAGCCTGCTGAAGTTCTCCACGTTGCCTAATTTATTTGATAACCATCCTCCGTTTCAAATCGACGGTAATTTTGGAGGTACAGCGGGAATTGCCGAAATGCTGGTGCAAAGCCATACCGGAGTTCTGGAGCTGCTGCCTGCTCTTCCTCCGGAATGGAGGGACGGCTCGGTAAAGGGACTGAGAGCGCGCGGAGGTTTCGAAGTCGATCTGGAGTGGAAGGATGGAGAAATAAAAGAATTCAGGATCATATCATTTCAGGGCAACATGTGTAAGGTTAGATGGAATGATCAAGTGAAAGAATTCGGAACTATTGCGGGAGAAGTTTATTTCCCAATGAAATAATGTGGATATTGCAATCAGCAAGAAAATGCCCCTGGATGCACATCCTGAGGGCATTTATTTCATGGAGTGTTTTTTACTATGAGAAAACGAATGCAAGTGATACAATTAATTAGTCTTTTTTTAAAAGCATCGGGGGAGGAAATCAGCATCAATGGAACATGTACCATTTATTGCAGTTGAAGGTCCGATCGGAGCAGGGAAAACAACGCTGGCTTCGATGCTTGCGGACCAATTGAAGTTTCCTGTTATCAAGGAAATCGTTGAAGAAAATCCATTTATCGATAAATTTTATCAGAACATGGATGATTGGAGCTTTCAACTTGAGATGTTCTTTCTCTGCAATCGTTACAAACAGCTCAAGGACACGGTAAGCGAGTTTATTGATCAAGGGAAGCCTGTCATCTCGGATTATCACATTTATAAGAATCTTATTTTTAGCGATAGAACCCTGAAAGGGATCGAAAGGGAAAAATACCGGGAGATTTTCCATGTCTTAACGGATGATCTACCGAAGCCGAATGTCATATTTTATATTAGAGCAGATCTCGCGACACTCTTAAAACGAATTGCCAAACGGGGCCGTTCTTTTGAAGAGGACATCGACCAGAACTATTTACAGCAATTAATCGAAGATTATGATGCTGCGATGGCATCGCTTGCGATCCGTGAACCAGCCACAAGAATTATTACCATTGACGGGAACACGGTTGATTTTGTAGAGAACAGAGAACATTTTGAAGAGATCGCCTCTCATATAAAGGAGCTTATGGTATGAATCAATATAATATCCCGGATCATGCAATCATTACGGTAGCAGGAACCGTTGGCGTCGGCAAATCGACATTAACTGCCGCGCTGGCAGAGCAACTGGGCTTTAAAACCTCGCTGGAGCAGGTTGACCACAACCCGTATCTGGAAAAGTTTTATCATGATTTTGAGCGCTGGAGCTTCCATTTGCAAATTTATTTTCTAGCGGAGCGTTTTAAAGAGCAAAAGAAGATTTTCGAAATGGGTGGAGGCTTTGTCCAGGACCGTTCGATTTATGAGGATACCGGTATATTTGCTAAAATGCATGCGGATCAAGGAACGATGACCAAAACGGATTATGAAACGTATTCGAGCCTGTTTGAAGCTATGGTTATGACGCCGTATTTTCCTCATCCGGATGTACTTATTTATATTGAAGGCAGTCTGCCATCCATTCTGAACCGAATCAATGAACGCGGCCGTGAAATGGAGATTCAGACAGAGGTATCCTATTGGGAACATATGCACGAGAGATATTCGGTCTGGATTAATGAATTTACAGCTTGTCCTGTGCTGCGTTTGAACATTGATGATTATGATGTCCATGACCCAGCGTCTATGTCTAATATTTTGAAGCTGGTAGGACAGAAAATTGGCAGTTCTGCAGCGATAATTTAAAAGAAAAGCGGATAAGATTAGGGTATTTGAACAAATCATAGGAGCTGATTCATGAAGACGTTTATGATTATCAGTCAAATCATTTATTTGTTGTTTATTTTACCGTGGCTCTTTATTTGGGGGATATCGTTTATGGGGTTTGACAGTGGGGTCAGCGGCGGTGCTATTGCTCTTGTGACGATTATTGGTGTGTACCCACTGGTTGCAATCGCATGCTCGATCATAGCCTGGGTGTTGCATAAGCGGAAGACTCGTACGGCAGTCCTTATAAATTTAATTCCTATGCTGTGGGTCGTGGGCATTGGCGGTCCTGTCCTGTATATTAATTTGTTTTAATGAACAAAATCATACGTATTATGTGCTGCAAATAGTAAAATCCCGTCCGGATCTCCTGGCGGGATTTTTGAATTAGTAATTAGTTATTTGGTTTCGCAACCTGAATTAGGCGTAAAAGGTCGTGCTCTCTTCACTAGAGTCACAAGTTAAATAGCCATTATTTTTATCTAGGATCATGTTTACGATGGACAATCCTAATCCGGAACTTTGCTTTTGGATGTATAGTCCTCCTGTGATCATGTCTCTGAACTGCGCTGATTGATTTCATCCCTAATCGGGTTATTGGAAATCATCTTTGGGCATCCTGTATACGGAAATAATAGCGGATATGACCATCATAATCCTAATCAGGGGAGCGATAGGAAAGATCATGCGTAGAATAAATATTCGAATTTCTGCCGGTATTCTTCTCATACTTATAATCGCCATTTGTACAGTAGCCTATCTTAAACGTCATGATGATGAACAGAGTAACAAATCTCCTCAAAAACAGCTTACCATTAAGCAAATGAAGGAAAAAGAGATTATCTTGAAGACACAAAATCATCTCAATCAAGCTTACCCCTATAACCAAAATCAGACTGCTGGCAGGAAGACCTATTTTGGAGTGGGGAGAGGTTACAATCTGATTATGGTTCAGTTTGAATCCATCCAAAATTTTGTGGTGAATTCATCGATCCAAGGTCAAGAAGTGACTCCGGTTATGAATAAGCTCGCTGCGGAGAGTTTGTATTTTCCTTATATATTTCAGCAGATCGGCATAGGGAATACCTCTGATGCAGAGTTTATTAGTAATACCTCCATCTATCCGATCGGGTCGAACCCCATGTCTTCCAAATTCGGGAACCGGAAGCTTTCGAGCATGGCAAGACTGATGAAAACCAAAAATTATACTACGAGCACATTTCACGTCAATGATGTGAGCTATTGGGATCGGGATCAATTATACCCTGCTTTGGGATTTGATACGTATTATGATCGACCTTATTTTCAACAAGAAAAGTTCAATAAATTTGGAGCTTCGGATGAGGAGCTGTACCGGGTAGGTGTCAGCAAGCTAAAGACTTTGAGTACGCAACGAAAAAAATTCTATAGTCAGTTTGTCACCGTTTCGAGTCATTCTCCTTTTGTGATACCAAAAGACAGAAGGAGGCTGCAGCTTCCTCAGAAATTGAGTGATAGTCGGCTGGAGAACTATCTTGTCGCGATTAACTATGCAGACTATGCCCTTGGAACTTTTATTGACGGACTTAAAAAGGAGGGCCTGTGGGATAAGAGCGTATTTATCGTTTATGGTGACCATTTTGGCCTTCATAAAAAGTATCATGATCCGAAGGAAATTAATGAGGCACTAGGAATTCCCTATCATAAACAGATCAGTACCTTCAATGTACCCGTGATAATTCATCTGCCCAAACAGCTCAGCGGAAAAGTAATTAATCGGACTGGAGGACAAGTCGATATTCTCCCGACACTTGCCAATATCATGGGTATTGATCTCAAGAGTGAAGGATTCACAGCATTTGGGCATGATCTATTGAATGTGGGCCATAATATTGTTGGGATGCGTTATTATTTGCCGACGGGGTCTTTTTTTAATGATGAGATTCTTTTTGTTCCTGGCAAAGAAGGGTTTAGGGATGGAGCGGCAACGTCGATCAAAACCCTAAAGTCCGTCAAAGATATTACGCCATATAAATTTGAATACGATTATATCATGCAATGGATGAAGCTCTCTGACAGATATGTAAAGCAGCTGCCTATCCGGCAGGATATGAAGGAAATGGAGCCTCAAAAGCAAACAAACCCGCCATTGAAATAATGGCGGGTTTGTTTTATTTTTTCTTGTCACAGTTTATCTTTCGTAAGATCAAGCCAATCGAGCTCATCTTTTGTGAGATGAATGAGCGAGCCTTCGTCACAGGAACGAAGCTCCTCAGCTGACTGAGCTCCGATCAGAGCGCAGGTCGGATAAGGCTGATTCAGTACATAGGCAAGGGCAATTTGAATGGCCGTGACCTGTTTGGTCGCTGCCAATCGCTTGGCACGCTCAAGTCTCTCCCAGTTGTCATCATTATAGAAGACACGGACAAGGTCTGCGTTATCACGAATGTCAGGCGTAAACCTGCCTGTGAAAAATCCCCGAGCTTGTGATGACCATGAAAATAGCGGTAATTGTTCCTTCTCATGCCAAGCACAAGTCTCCACGTCTGCGGAAACACATCCGGTCCAGAATGGTTCATTGGGTTTGGCAAGGCTGAGATTAGGACTGCTGAACGAAAATCCCGCAAGTTGATGCGCCGCCGCGTATTCATTCGCTTCCTGTATGCGCTGCCAAGTCCAGTTGGACACACCGATTGCTCCAACAGTGCCGGCCTTCACATATTCATTGAGGGCCTCAATAACCTCACCCGCCGGAACATTAGGGTCATCGCGGTGCAGCGCGTAAAGATCGATAAAATCCGTCTGCAGCCGCTCAAAGCTTTTCGTGATATCATCACGGATATGCTGCTCGCTCACGCGCGGACCGTTCTGGTCATGATGGGCTCCTTTGGTCAGGATAACAAGCTGGTCCCGGTTGCCTCTCTCCTGCATATAGCGACCGATCACTTCCTCGCTTTGGCCGCCGCAGTAAATGTTGGCTGTATCGATCGAGTTGCCGCCAATCGCCATAAAAGAATCCAGATTGGCTGCAGCTTTATCATAGGAATCGTGAAAAAAGTAATCTGAACCCTTCATTAGCCGCGAAATAGGCTTCTGTAGACCTTGAACGGAAATATATTCCATAGTGACGCCTCCTTGTCAGATGGTTTTTATAGAACAACCCTGATATGCTCACGGGCAGATACCAGACACGCATCAATGACCTTCATGTTATGTATGGCATCCTGCGTATCGAAGCGCAGAGGTGTTCGATCATGAATTGCACGGGCAAGATGATCGGCCTGCTCTGTGTATGCATTGATATCCTGGACATGGATTTCCTTGCGTTCGCCTCCGCCTCCGGCAGATATAAAGAAATTACCACTGCCCGGGGAAGGAGTAACAAATGCAGAAGGGACCTCAATGATTCCTTCGGTTCCAAGCACCTCAAGCGGATTACGGGATGCTGCCCACATACCGCAATCAAAGGAGAGGGACACATCACCGAATTCAATCAATCCCGAAGCCATCATATCCACGTCGCCATGGTCAGGAGAGAAGAGGGCATTTACCGTAACCGCATCCGGTTCTTTGCCGAGGAGCAGTCTTGCGGCATTAATCGGATAGCAGCCGACATCATAGATGGAACCTCCGCCCCAATCCTTCCGGAACCGGACATTGCCTGTATTACCAGAACTGTTAAAAGTAAAAGCGCTGCGTATTCCCCGTAGTTCTCCGATTGCTCCCGAATCGATTAAATCCTTTATCGCATCGTACCGGGGATGATAACGATACATGAATGCTTCGGACAAATAGACACCGGCTTTCTCAGCGGCCTCAGCCATCTCAGCGGCTTCGGCTTCTGTCAAAGCAAGCGGCTTCTCACACAGTATATGCTTACCTGCTTGGGCAGCCCGAATGGTCCATTCCTTATGAAGATGATTGGGGAGCGGTATATAGACAACATCAATGGATGGATCTTCCAGAAGGGCTTCATAGCTGCCATATGCATTAGGAATGTGGAGCTCACCCGCCGTTTGTTTGGCTTTGTCCAGATCTCTGCTTGCGATCGCAGCAACCTCATTTAATTCGGATAAATGCACACCGGGAATGACTGATCTCTTTGCGATGCTGGCGCAGCCGAGTATACCCCATTTCAACTTTTGGTTCATTATTTCCATCACTCCTTAGCTGATTTATATGATGATATTGCGATTATAAAAGATTGAATTTAAAATTAAAATGATATTATTTTGCTTTCCGATATAACAATATTGTCATCCAAAGGAGAAATGATGAAGAGACAGATCCATCTGCTAACACTACCACAAATGCCCTTCTTCTGTTTTCCGGAGTCTGTGGGCATTTATCAGAATGACCCGGAACACAGCGTATCTCGGAAGGCAGGAGCGATGAATAACTTCAACATTCATTACGTAGCATCAGGCAAGGGATATGTGGAGATCGACAACATCGTTCATGAACTGCGCGCTGGCGAAGCGGTGCTATATTTTCCCATGCAGCAGCAGAGGTATTACAGCAGTGAAGATGATCCGTGGGATATCCGATGGTTCCATTTCTATGGGAATGGACTACAGCATTACTTGGTGGAGAGAGGGTTTCATACGAGTTTATTGTGGACGATACGTCAGACAGACCTGTATGAGCAGGCGCATGAAGCTCTTCTTCAAGAGGCTGAAAAGCATCGGATGCTGCATCCGGCGCATTTGTCCACGCTTACCTATGCATTAATCAGTGCATTTGTAGAACAGGCCGTCGCATTAACAGGCAGCAAATCCAATACTTCCAACAGCCGTATTTTAGAGCTCCTACCATTGATGCAGCAGGAAGCTGTGAAGCCTTTCAGTCTGGAGGACTGGTCTGGAAGGCTGGGAGTTAGCAGCTATTATTTTTGCAAATTGTTCCGCAGTGTGATGGAGATGACTCCAATGGAATTTATCACTCGCTGCCGGCTTCAGGCGGCTAAGCAGTGGCTTTTGGAACGAAAGGAGACAACCGTAGGACAAATCGCGGAGGAGGCGGGATACCCAAGCGTCAGTTATTTCAATAAAAGGTTTATGGAGCATGAAGGGATGACTCCGACTGCTTATCGCCGGCTATATGGGATTCATTAACATTATTTCCGGATTACTTTTTTGGGACGGTTCTATTTGCACATGAAGCGCAAATGCGAACGGAGGTTTCGTAGCATCTTATCCGATTACAGCGAATAACGTTGCTGGAATCACTATTATTGGTGCGGTATCTGTAAATTTTTATCCTGCAGATATGATTTTCAAATCACAGGTTGGTGTATAGACACAAATGCACAATTGCGATTTGTTGAACTCAACTGCAGGGAAAATGGAACTTTTAACGAGGTGATGGATGCTAAATGGATGTAATAATGGAATTCCTTTTTAGCGATTCGTACTTACTTGTTTATCTAAAGCAAAAGGTTAATTCGCATAACGGGTACAACAGAGGTCATATTTGGTGAGTTCGGGTAAAGGCTAGTCGCAACGGTTAAGATTAGATTTCTCAGAGCTTTATTTGTTGAATATTTATATACCTTTCTCTCTTTGTTATACTTAAATGATGTTGTACGTCAGAAGATAAGAAATCAATATAAAAGTTTTTTATCATATACTGCAAGGGGAACTGTAAATTGAAAACAATCGGAATGCTCGGTGGTATGAGCTAGGAAAGTACCGTACTATACTATCAGATTGTGAATGAAGTTGTTAAGAAAGAACTAGGTGGATTACACTCAGCAAAAATCTTGATGTACAGCGTGGATTTTGCTGAAATTGAAGAATGTCAGGCGAATGGCGACTGGAATAAGAGTGCGGCCATTTTGTCTGAAGCAGCACAGAATTTGCAAAAGGGCGGAGCCGACTTTATCGTCATTTGTACAAATACCATGCACAAAGTCGCTCCGCAAATTCAAGCGAATATTGATATTCCCATTATTCATATTGCTGAAGCGACAGCAAACGAATTGTTACAGCATAAGATTCAAAAGGTTGCGCTGATAGGTACTAAGTACACCATGTCACAGGACTTCTATAAAAAGAAACTGATTGATTCGGGGATTGAAGTCCTGATTCCGAACGAAGAGGAAATAGAAGTGGTCAACGACATTATTTATCATGAGCTGTGTTTGGGAACTGTTTCTAAACTGTCTAAGATAAAGTATCTTGATATTATGGAACGACTTGCATCGCAAGGAGCCCAAGGTGTAATTTTGGGATGTACTGAAATCGGATTACTTATTCAGCAAAAAGACACTTCATTACCAGTCTTTGATACGACACAGATACATGCAGAAATAGCAGCTAAGTTAGCAATAAGTAAATTTTAAACATTATATTAGTTATTTTTTAAAATACCCGAGGGCATTTATATATTTCGGAAATTTTGGCCATAGCAAAAGAGCTCGATTTTCTTTACCAATGAAATTTCAATTAAATAATGTGCTAGTATGGTTCGTGAGATCAGACCTATGATAATCAAGAGGTTTTCGTCATGGGATAATTTGTGGGGATCACATTCAAGCGGCAGACCAGGATGAGGGGTCTGCCGCTGTGTCTTGGTGAATTTTATATTTTTTTCAGTTTCAACATTTAATTTAGAATAACAAGTAGTATTCTTCTAGTTTATCTGTACTCATATTTTTAACTGCATGTTGTAGAGGTTCGCATAGGTTGCGCCTATGGGCAATACTCAGTCTTTGCTTTTGACCTCCAGACAATTTCACACCGCGTTGTCCAATATCTGTCTCATATCGTCCGGTAACTCCATGATAAAGCCATGTGTATTGGCCTTTTGGGCTGCCTAAATAATTTCTTCCAGAGTTGCATCCGTTTTCCCGTAACGTATGTTGTCCATGATGTTTCCTGCAAATAACTATACATCGAAGAGGGTTTCACTTTTATATCCTTCTTTTCGGCTATACACAAATCGTTCGTTCTCGTATGCGAACTTTCTTTGTTCAACATGCTCATTCGTAAAAGATTGTACAACTATGCCTGACAGGATATCTTCAACCTGGGCATTGATCAATGATTTCTCCTCTATATGTTTGGAGGGGTACGCTCCATATCATTAAATACCTGTATCCGCTGCGAAACTTTTGAACGTTATCTGTATCCGATAATGTACCGTGTACGTTATTTGTTTCGTTGACAGCACAAAGTATCCACGGATACGATTGCGGTGTGCAGATATTCAATATTTTAGAGTGAAATCTATGAAGAAGGATTTATATTACTACGTGTAGGGGGTTATCCATTGAGCGATTCCATTTTGCCTCAATTAGTCATGATTCACGAACAGTTATCTCTATTACCTGAAATTTCAAATTCAGAACCGTATCGCTTGGCCGCTTATCAACCTGGTCATGAGGCAGCATGGGAAGCGATTATAGGGGAATCTTTCCAATCTCCATTTTCTTTCGAGGAATTTATGAAAAAGGATGTGGAATTCAGACCCGAACGGATCATTATTCTGTGGAAAGGAGATCAACCGGTGGCGACGGCTTCCGCCTGGCATCAAGCAAAACTCGGCAGCGATATGGGATATCTTCATATGGTCGGCATCATGAATGCTTATGCAGGACAAGGTCTTGGTCAGAAAATCACCCATGCTGCCTTAATCCAAATGAGAAATGACGGAGGGATAAAAGCGCTGCTCAATACGGATGATTTTCGAATATCTGCCATCAAGACCTATCTCAGACTCGGCTTCGTTCCGAAGCTCTCGCATGAGAGCCATGGGCCCAGATGGAAAGAAATAGCCAATCAGTTGCAAGATCCTGAAATGAAAAGAACCATAGCAGCGAGGAGAAGCTGATTTATTAATAAGAATCATGAATAGAGGTGTTGCATGAACAAAGAAGGTACTTTTTTTAGATTATTAAAATACATGGGCAGATACAAGCTGCTGTATGCCGGGCTGATCATTACCATGCTTGCGAGCATTGTGCTGGATCTGTCCGTTGCCTGGTTCTTGTCAATCATTACAAATGCAGCAGTGAAATTTGAAGTAAACCGCTGGCCTATTCTGATTCTCATGGGTGTGGGAATGCTCATTTGCATAAGCCTGATTGCTTATTTCGATACATATCTCAAGCAAAAAGCATCACTGAAAATTAGAAACGATATCCGCCAGGATACAATGGAGCATGCTTTACGTCTACCCCAATCCTATTACGACCAGCATCATACCGGCGATTTGCTTGCTCGTTTTACAAGCGACAATCACGCGGTAGGTGAAGCGAGCGGCAACGTGATTATGGCTTTGCTTAAAAATCCGCTGCTTGCCCTTTGCGCTTTTATTTATTTGCTGAGCATTCATTGGCCTCTTGCATTAATCACGATATCCATAGGTCCGCTCATGATTTTAGCCGGGAAAATGTTCGGTGAGGTCATGAGAAAGAAGGGCATACACCTTCAGGAAGCGATGGGAAGGACAACCTCTTTTCTGCAGGATGTTCTCGGTGCCAGTATTCTATATAAAATATTTGGCCTTGAAAAGAAAATAGCCAATCAATATCGACAGTACAGCTCAGAAATTTCAGAGATTGAGCGTAGTCAGGGCAAAATCCAGGGGGCTGCGAATTCGGTATCGCAGGGAATTGCTAATCTAACCTTTATCATTGCGATTTTGCTTGCCGGTTTTTTTGTTGCCAAAGGGAGCCTTGAGGTGGGGGCCATGATTTATACAATTGATGAACTATTTGGTTAACCCGTTTTCCATGCTTCCTGCTTTGTGGTCCGGAATGCAGCAGGCTTTAGCCGGGGCTGAACGGATATTTCAGGTGATTGATTTCCCTAAAGAGTATACTGAGCTTCCGCAGGAAAGCCACGCCAAAACATCATTCAGCGAATTGGCTGTTTCCAATCTCGGATTCTCCTATACGGATTCTGTTGACGCCCTCGCTCTTCGTGATGTTCGATTCCATGTGTATGCAGGTCAAACGATTGCGATAGTGGGAACCAGCGGAGGAGGCAAATCCACGTTATTTAAACTGCTGATGGGACTATATATCCCCACGACCGGAACGATCGAGATTGATGGGAGGGACAGAGAGGCTATAGGATTACGGGAATACAGGAATTATTTCTCTCTGGTTCCGCAGGAGTCCGTTCTTTTCACGGGATCAATTCGGGATAATATAATGGATGGCAGCCCGTCGGTGAATGAGCAGCAGATGATTTCAGCTGCCAAACAAGCCAATGCTTATGATTTTATTATGAAGCTGCCCGATGACTTCGAGACGGAGATTGGGGAAAGAGGTTCCAGACTGTCCGGCGGCCAGAAGCAGCGGATTGCAATTGCAAGAGCTATTTTGAGGGATGCACCGATACTTCTACTTGATGAAGCTACGTCTGCGCTGGATAATGAATCCGAGAGGGTTGTGCAGGATGCATTGACAAAGTTGATGGTTGGAAAAACGACGCTCGTCATTGCGCATCGTCTGTCAACTGTACAGAATGCGGATTTGATATTGGTGATGGAAAATGGGCAGCTTGTGGAAAAAGGCACGCATGACGCGCTGCTGCTGGCTGGAGGAAGATATCATACCCTTTACCATTCCCAGATGGAAAAAGATGAGCATAGGTTAGTGATGGAAGTATAAATAGGAGATCCCCCTCAAATGTCTGACCCATTAGACTCTGAGGGGGATTTTTATGTTATGGCCTAGTTATGCAGTACAAGTCAAACAGTAATCATTATTTTGCTGTGTTAATTTAGAAATTGTATAAACATATCTGGGTTGGTTCGTATATATTGACTAATCCGATGAAGGCTATCATCAAATGCAGCACAGAATTTTTCGAATAAGGGAGTGATTCCTGTTTGTAAAGTTTCCGGCGGGGACGAGGTAAGAGCCGCTTCGGATTCTTTAAGAATTTCTATCAGAGTGGCTTCTTCAAAAAAACGTAAACCTGCGTTGATCCCTGACCAATAGTCGGGTTCTTGCAAAACATAAGTCATCCATAATTGATAATCCTGCTCGGAATTCCTGGCAGGGTAGAGCAGTCTGAACATGAACAAGGATTGCTGGGCTTTATTCAGTTTGTTAATCCTTTCTGTCTTCAAAGATGGATGCTGACCACGAACTTGTTGGATTGTTGGCTCAATACAAGCCATCATAAGCCCTACGCCATCCAACTCTTGAAATTCCTGCCTTGAAAGTTCTACTAACAACATATTCACTCTCCTCGATTTTATATTATTTTTAATTGATTTATAAGTCAATCTAAAAAGTAAAAAAAATTCTAAGGTTTTATTACGGCTACAGACGATTCAATGATTTGATTCAGCACTTTATTCAGTTGATCCGTTACATCTGCTTCAGGAATTCCTTGTGATTCGAGCTCCTGCTTCGTTTGATCCAAATAAGCCATGCCTTGGGAAACAGATCCCCAAAATTGCATAGCCATCAAATGGGCATCTCCTTGTCGAATCATATCTTGAGCGATTCCTTTTTCTATGGTTTTGGTCATCTGCTCCATAAAACTCTTGACCCATTTGAATGGTGAAATTTCATCGGGACTGTACAACAAATGCAGGTCCAGGCCAATCCTCATGTAGAAACGGGAAATTTCCGGTCTTATGATGACACGTTCGCATACGATCCTGGCATAGCTGCTGAACAGCTCAAGAACAGGTATTTCCTGCTCAAAGAATGCCTTGGTATATTGCTTGGATTCTTCCATCATGTATTCATAAAGTTCACGGAACAAATTTTTTTTGTTCTTGAAATAGTAAAAAGCAAGTCCGTGCGCAAGACCGGCTTGATTCGCGATATCCGCCATCTCGGAAGCCGCATAGCCTTTATCGACATAAACACGGATAGCTGCATTCAGAATTTCTTGCTTCCGTTGTTTGCGTATTTGTTCATTTTGTTCCTTTGTACGAGGAGACATAGACGACTCACCTTATTTCTTTGACTGTAGGGTGCTTGTCGAAATTATAGAAAATACAAACTTTGTTGTCAATCGTTAGACATTGGGCCAGATGCGTTTAATAACGGATCGTGCAGCTATGCTGCAACCTCTTTTGACATCATCATATCAGGTTAGCAATCTGTTCCTTCAGCTTATCAGCCGATGCATGGAATTGCGCCAGTTCCTGGTCGTCCAGCTTCAGATCTAGGATTCCCCGTACACCTGATCGATCTACGATGCAAGGAACGCCCATATATACATCCGACACACCGTTGTAGTTGGTGAGGAGCGTTGATACATTAAGTACCGAGCTCTCATTTTGCAAAATGGAAACAATGATCCGGTCAAGCGCTAACGCAATCGCGTAGGAGGTAGAACCTTTTGCATTGATAATCTCATAAGCAGCATTTTTTGTCCGATTAAAAATATCCTTGCGTTCTTCATCCGTAAATTCGAGTCCGATACCCGCGACGTTGGCAATACTCCAGAGGGGAAGCTCCGAATCCCCGTGTTCACCAACGATGTGGGCATGAATGCTGCGCGGATTGATCTGTTTATTCTGGCCAATCAAATACCGGAAACGTGCGCTATCGAGTAGAGTACCTGATCCGATAACCCGATGCACGGGAAAGCCGCTCTTTTTAAGTGTGACATAGGATAGGATATCCACCGGATTCGTGGCGACCAGAATGATGCCATGATCATTGAACTTCACGATGTTCTGAATGATATCGTCAAAAATAGCTGTGTTCCTCTTTAACAGATCCAGACGGGTTTCTCCAGGACGTTGATTCGATCCGGCGGCTATGACAATGATATCCGCATCCTTACAATCACTGTAATCGCCGGCCCACAGTGTCACTCCCCCCGCAAATGGAAGACCATGGTTCATATCGAGTGCTTCCCCCAGCGCCTTTTCGTGATTAGCATCAATCAACACCATCTCTGATACCCGCTCCCGCAGGAATAAGGTATACGCGGTTGTCGAGCCAACGGCTCCCGTTCCGATTATAGCGACACGCGTAGGGCGTTGTGGACCAATAGAAGCCATTTTTATCTCTCCTTCGATGAATGTTCGTTTTATCCATATTAGCCATCTCTAATATAAAACTAAACATACCTTTGTTATTTGAATAATGAACTAGGTGATACAAAAATGCCAATATTGGCGAAAAGCACAAAATTAACATAAAGAGATATTTTGCTGAGCAAATGTCCTTTTTCGGTTCAGCCGAACAGCAGAGAGCAAATAAACCGGGCATTTGCATATGATGAAATCAGGCTGCAAAAGAATCTGATTTTTTTAAATGTTTCTTATCACCTCATCTCCTGACATATGGTACAATTTTCATGTTGCAGTGTCTTTACATAAAAAGATGTAGACATTACAGCATTTTACTTAAGGCGGAAAATTGTAGCGTGATTCTTTATAGAGTAGTCCGATTACAGAGCAAGCCTTTAAAGAATGTAATGAAATGAAATATAACCGTTATAGGAGGGAAAGACAAAATCGAAATCGAATGGAACCGATCCGGGAATACAACGTAGGTATAATGCAGTGATACCGGATTCTCATCGGCTTTGAGATAAGCGTGGACTGGAAATCTTATGATGCCGATAACAAGGTGCAAGCGCAAGCATCCGGTTCTGAATTGTATGTATATGATAGTGGCGCAGAACCACTTATTTACTTCCGGATCCTTATGGAGGTAGAGGAGGAGTAAGTATTGAATCAAACGAAGTACATAAAACTTGTGGGTCTTATACTAGGTGTTTTGGTTGTGAATATCCTAGTGCTCTCGCCCGGATTCTTAGGGGTGGAAATAGGCAGAAATGCTCTCTCTACAGCATTTGCAATAACATTACTGATCGCCAGCGCATTAGTGCTTCTATATGGGAGCTATGTCTTACTTTTTAAACAACCCGTTGTTTTGCCTGTAAAAGAAGTAAAAACACATGAGGATTATGTGGAGGCATTGAATCATTACAGACATGTAAAGACGCTTGAGGAAGACATAACCTTTGCCTTAGAGCAGTTGGAACGGTTGAAAAAAAAGAAGGCCACTTTGCTGAATGTTCTAAATCAAAGATTTGATGCTTCGGAGTTAAGTTACAAGAAGTTTGATTCCGTCACGTATGAGGTAGAAAAGCTATTCTATCTTAATGTCAGAAGTATCCTGAACAGGCTGGGTGTTTTTGATGAGTCGGAGTATATGAGTGTCATGAGCCAAAAGTCCACAAAGTTTTCCAAGGAGCTTCTTCAAGAAAAAAGGAACGTGTACAACGATTATCTGTCTTTCATGAAAAGTTCTCTGGATACAAACGAGGAAATTTTGTTGAAACTGGATAAGCTGCTGCTCGAAATATCCCGCTTGGATAGTTTTGAGCCGGGGGATATTGATAATATGCCTTGTATGCAGGAGATCGACTCATTGATTAAGCAAACCAAATACTATAAGCAATGAGAGGTGCAAAGAATGGCAAAAAAGAGTAAGTTTTTTCTTATATCCGGCATCATTTTAGTTGTCGTATTTGTTCTTGTATATGTGGGAGTCACCCTAACCTCAAATTTAGGGAAGACCAAAACGCAGGTGACCGCGGAAGATGCAGCGAAGCGCTTAAACAAGCTTTACTCCAATATCTCGGTGTCTATGGACACGCCAATCAAGGGACAAATCGACCTTAATCCGGTAGATGTGGCTGACTCCCTGCCGGAAATCTCCAAGTTCCCGATTACGGTGAACAACACGACGAATAATTTTGTGGAGATTTTCTCATCCCCTGAAAAGGGAGGTACTGGCGTTGACGGTTGGTTAACCGAAGTAGCTACCGAGTTTAACAAGGCTAATATCAATGTGAACGGAAAACCAGCGTCTGTTAAGATTCGTAATATCGCATCCGGAACGGGCGTTGATTATATTAAATCCGGCAAATACATACCCGATGCGATTACACCTTCCAATGAATTATGGGGCGAAATGATCAAGGCCAGCGGCGTAAAGACTCAGCTCGTTACTAAACGGCTTGTCGGAAATGTTCCGGGGATTGTGTTATCGAAGGCAAAATATGATGCATTAGTAGATAAATACGGATCTGTGAATGTCAAAACAGTGACTGAAGCGATCGCAAACAACGAGTTTTCCATGGGATATACGGATCCATTTGCCAGCTCTACAGGCTTAAACTTCCTTGTAACTGCGCTTAATACATTCGACAGCTCGAATATATTGGGTGATAAAGCCGTTCAAGGGTTTGAGAAATTCCAGGCTAATGTACCATTTACCGCGTCCACCACCATCCAAATGCGCGATGCGGCTAAATCGGGAATGCTTGACGGGTTTGTTTTGGAATATCAGACGTTTGTTAACGCATCGGACTTGAAGAGCGGTTATGTTTTCACTCCTTTTGGTGTGAGGCATGACAGTCCGCTGTATGCTTTAGGCGATTTGCCTCAGGAGAAGCTGGATGTCATTAAGAAATTCGCAGACTTTGTTGCTCAGGATAAATATCAGAATACAGCAAAAGAAAAGGGCTTTAATAGTCTGGAAGAATACAAATCAGAACTGGCTGTAGTGGATGGCAACCTTCTGTCTTCCGCTCAAAAGTTATGGAAAGAAAAGAAGAATGGCAATAAAGCCATTGCAGCAGTATTTGTAACGGATGTTTCAGGCAGCATGGCGGGTGAACCATTGAATCGCTTGAAAGAATCTCTGCTCAAGGGTCAAAAGTTTTTAGGACGAGATAATAGTATTGGACTTGTTTCTTATTCGAGTGACGTAACCATTAATTTGCCGATTGGAAAATATGACACGAACCAGCAGTCCATGTTCGTCGGAGCCGTGGACAGTCTCCAAGCGAGTGGAGGTACGGCTACATTTGATGGGATCGTGGTCGCGTTAAAAATGCTTGAGGATGAGTTAGCTGTAAATCCAACGAGTAAGCCTTTAATCTTCGTGCTTAGTGATGGGGAAACCAATGAGGGACATACGCTAAAAGACATCAAGAGCTTAATTGAGACCTATAAGGTACCCATATATACGATCGGTTATAACGCCAACATAAAGGCGCTTCAAAGTATTTCGAGTATTAACGAGGCGGCTAGCATTAATGCAGATACCGATGATGTCGTCTACAAGATCGGAAACTTGTTTAACGTCCAAATGTAATCAAGCCTAATAAAGGAGGAATACGATGTCATTTTCAATGGAAGTAGCAAGCCCGGAAGAGATTAAGGCAGCGATTGAACAAGAAGTAAAGCCCGTTCCTGAGGAAGTCGCGAAGCTGCAGGAGCTGGCAGACTCTAATGTCGCAGCGATTATGGATCTTGATGTTGAATCGCTTGAGAAGCGGAAAGAGATTCTGCAATCCATCGATAGTTTTGGCCTAAATACAATGAAAATATCCTCGGATAAAAATGCGCTGCTTCAGGTTTCAGTTGGTAAACTCTCGAAAACGGGTGATGAGGGCGGGGATGTTGCCAAAGGGCTGACTGAATTGAATATCCAGCTGAGAGACTTGGACCCAAGCGTAGTAGACTTCGCTAAAACGGGATTTCTCGGCAAGCTCTTCAATCCGCTCCGTGCATACTTTCTTAGATTCGAGAAGGCGGATAGCGTCATTGCAGATATTGTGATTTCTTTGGATAAAGGAAAGCAGACACTTAAAAATGACAACACAACACTGGAGATTGAGCAGCAGACGCTTCGGGATTTGACTAAAAAGCTTCAAAAAGAAATTCAGCTCGGGGGATTGATGGACGAATCGATTGAATCGCAAATCGAGGCGGCCAAAGCACGTAATGAAAGCCCCGACAAAATCCGTTTCATCACGGAAGAAGTGTTATTCCCGCTCCGTCAGCGGGTTATGGATCTGCAGCAGATGCTGGTAGTCAACCAACAGGGGATCATGGCCATTGAAGTTGTCATCAGGAACAACAAAGAACTGATTCGCGGAGTAGATCGCGCTAAAAACGTAACGGTCTCCGCGCTGAAGATTTCCGTGACTGTAGCAAGTGCTCTTTACAATCAAAAGATTGTCTTGAAGAAAATCGAACTCTTAAATCAAACCACGAATGAGCTGATTTCCAGCACGTCCAGAATGCTGAAAAATCAAGGGGCAGAGATCCAAAAGCAAGCACTTCAAAGCAGTATCTCAGTAGACACATTAAAACAAGCCTTTTCGGATGTGCTGTCAGCGTTGGATTCCATCAGCACCTACAAGCAGGAGGCTCTCCCTAAAATGCGGGATACCATTAATCAGTTCCGTGAAATGGCGGATAGTGGTGAAAAGCAGATTCAGCGATTGGAGAAGGGCCACAAGCTAGGTCTATAAGAGAATTTTTACAGCATAGATACCAGAACCCCCATAATCGCAGATTATGGGGGTTTAATGTTTTCCAAATCAACGATATATAGATTTTTTATATATGTATTAGAAATAATATATTATTTCTAAATGTCTTGTATCAGTATACTTAGGGTACATCAAGGGGGTGCTGATAGAATGAAGATGCTTAGCATGAAAAAAAGTCTTCTGTTGTTGGTTGGAGCATCAAGTCTAATCCTCTCAGCTGCTTGTTCAAAGGAAAGCGGGGGAGAGCTTAAGGAAGCTCAAAAGATCAACGTAGAAGTGAATACCGTCCAAACCGTGCTTGTACCCGGTCGTGCAATTCTCATAGATGCTCATTTGACCAATGGAAAGCAGCGAGTAAAAGATGCCAGCGAAGTTAGTTTTGAAATATGGGAAAAGAATAGCGTGAAACATGATACGATTACGGCAACTTCTTTGCAGGATGGTACTTACCGGATCAAAACGATGTTTCAAGAAGGCGGCGTATACTACGTAAAAGCCCATGTTGAGCATAAGGACACCAAGATTACGACAGCTGCACAAGAATTGATCGTTAATGAGGATGAATTCAGATAAATGACATTTTGGAGTGGGGGCCGCTATTCGGTGCCCACTTTTTTTTTCATTAAGTCATATTACTTTGGTACAAAATGGATTAATGTGAGACGTTCTCTTCTATAGTTTTATCCTTTTGCGCTATTAAAATAAAATCTCGGATAAATCCTTCCAGGGAATTTTTATCACGAGAACAAAGAACAATTTTATTCGTGAAACGGACTCCAATAACGTCCACCACAGCCAGTTCTCCGCGTTGGATATATTGGCTTGCGATTAGAGATGATACAAAACTCACCCCATACCCAGCGATAACGGCTTGTATCGTTTCATTAAGTCCATTAAATTGTAATTCGATCTTTGGTGCACTAACGTCATTTATTTTGCATAATTCAAAGAGTCTTTTTCTCGTAATACTTCCTTCTTCCCGCATAATAAATGGTTCTTTCATCATTTCTTCAATTGAAATTTGCTTGTTCGCATACTTATGACTTGGAGCAACCACAAACTTAAATTCATCTCTGTATAATTCAATACAATGAAGGGATTGGGTATTAGGATTCGTAATTTCACCATTACCAAAAATAGCGATATCTGCTTCGTAATTCATCAATCTATCGAGAGCATGTTGAGAATTCACTGTTGAAATTTCCACTTCGACTTCGGGATATTTTTGTTTGAATAACGAAGCCCATTTGGGGATCAGTACGCTTGTTGCAAGATAATTACCGGTGATCCGCAGTTTCCCTCTAGGATGATTATGGTAATCCTCGATCATAACCTCAATCTGGTCCGCTAAATTAAATAATTTCTCCGTGGGTTTAAACAGCTTTTGACCAAATGTCGTTAGTACCAGGTTCCTTCCCTTTTTTTCGAACAAAATCACATTATATTGTTTCTCGAAACTTCGGATTTGAGCTGAGATGGCAGGTTGACTGATATTCAGCCTTTTTGAAGCTTCCGTAACACTGCCAGTCAGTGCTACATGGTAAAACAACATCATGGCATGTAAATTAATGGACAAACGGCTCACCTTCTATACATTTTGTTGATATATAATATAAAACATATATTATTATTTTATACATTATCGTCTTATACTTCAATTATCCAAAAGGAGGAAGTATGATGACGAACACCAACATATATCTCGTTAGACATGGTCAAACCAAATGGAATGTGAAGGGAAAAATGCAGGGACATATGGATTCCCCACTAACCATTGAAGGGAAAGTACAGGCTGCCAGATTGAAGGAACGATTAAGACCGGTTCCATTTGACGCCATTTTTTCAAGTTCAAGCCTAAGAGCAGTCACAACAGCTCAAATTATCTCAGAAAGAAAGCCGGATGATATACATCAGCTTGAAGCATTGAAGGAAATCAACATGGGATTTTGGGAAGGGCAGCACATAGCGAGTATACAAAAGGAATGGACTCGGGAATTCGAGCATTTTTTTGAAAAACCTCATTTATATCGTCCTACAGGACAGGGAGAAACCTATGAGGAGTTGTTAGAGCGGGCGCTCCCTGCGATGGAAGGAATCATATCAAAATATAAGGGAGGGAGCATTCTGGTTGTCACTCACCGTATGACTCTAAAAACCATTTTGAACTACTATTCAGGAAATAGACTCGATGGTATGGGGAATATGCCTGATATTCCTCCAGCCAGTTTAAGTAAAATCACGATTCGGGACGCTCATCCAATTGTTGAGCTTTACGGGGACGCATCCCATTATGAAACACTGACAAAGGTGAGATGAAGATAAAAAATTCGATACTTCAGCACATGCTGAGAAAACGGAAGTATCAATGTGGTCTGCATAAAAAAACGTACAGGTTCCTAGAAGACAAATAGGATCTGTACGTTTTTTTTGTGCTTGATCAGCGAAGAAGAATTCTCATTGATTCATCACGATTATGAGTTAGTTACCTGCAGCAGTTGGGCACCTTTGTTCGCCGTCAAACTACTAATCGCTGTTATAGGCAGGCGAAGGCGATCGGAGCGGATATGTCCTCGCTGGGCAAGAAGCCACTTCAAGGGTGCGGGATTGGGTTCAGAGAACAGAAATTCAATAAGTGGAAGTAACTTGTCAAATGCCTGGTGTGATTCATCTATTTTACCGGCTTGAAATAACTCATAGACTTGTACAAACTGTTCACTATCCAAATTAGCACTGGCTAAAATACCTCCTTTTGCCGCGCAGCATAAGGAAGCAAAAAAGAGCTCATCTTCTCCGCATAGAATCGGTTTGGACATGACCCGTGCAAGCCTAAATACATGTCTTAAGTTGCCTGTACTTTCTTTTAAACCAATGATGTGATTCATTTCCATAATAGCTTGTATGGTCTCCAGCTCCATAGCCCCTACGGTGCAATTTGGGATATCAGATAAAATCAAAGGAAGTTCTGCTTCGGCTAATGCAAGGAAATGGTGGATCATGCCTTGCTGTGAAAGGTGATTGTTATTAGGCGTGACAACAAGCGCAGCATCCGCTCCAAGGGATTTGGCCTGGACTGTCCTTCTCAAGGTAACGGATATGTTATTAGAACCTGTACCCACAATTAAAGGAGGATTAACACCTGCAGTATCAAGTGTATGGCGAGCCGTCAGCACGAGGGTTTCAAATTCCCGGTCTTCTATCACTGGGAGCTCTCCGGTGGTTCCATTCACAATGATCCCATGAATTCCTTTGCTCAACAGACGGAGTATCAGGTCCTGCAGCGAAGCCATATCCAGGTTCCGTCTGCGATCATACGGTGTCACAACAGGTACGAAAACCCCTTTCAAAGCCTGTTCTGTTAGCATGTTATCAACTCCAATCTCCCCCAAATGTTGTGTGGCTAAATATATAGTCTTTCTCCTGAAAAGTAACCAACCAATTGAATAGTAGTTTAGTCAACCACTTTTGTCACAGAACCGGTTGGTATATGAAAATTCAGAATGGATGGTTACGTGCGAGATGATACCCGGTATATTCGGTGATGGAATCAACCACATCAATCATCACGCTCAATGAAAGGACAGATTCACCATGAATCATCACAACACCCCGTTGTTCACGGCACTACGTGAGCATGCAGCACGCGATCCATTGCAATTCCATATTCCAGGACACAAAAAAGGGGTTGGGATGGACCCGGAATTTCGAGATTTTGTTGGCAGCAATGCTTTCTCAATCGACCTCATTAATATCGTTCCACTTGATGATCTTCATCAACCAGCCGGGGTCATTCGTGACGCCGAATGTTTGGCGGCAGATGCTTTCGGAGCAGATTTCACATTGTTTTCGGTTCAAGGGACTACGGGAGCCATCATGACGATGATTATGTCGGTTTGTTCACCAGGAGAATCTATCATACTCCCGCGTAATGCCCATAAATCCATTATGTCCGCTGTGATTTTTGCGGGAGCGATTCCGGTGTGGGTGAACCCGGAAAGGGATGAACAGCTTGGCATTGACCATGGCGTAACGATAAGTTCGGTACAGAAAGCCATCGAACAGAACAAGGCTGTAAAAGCGGTTCTCCTTATCAATCCGACTTATTACGGCACCTGCGTTAATTTACGGGAAATGGTCGAATGTATTCATAGCTATAATATCCCGGTTTTGGTTGATGAAGCGCATGGAACCCTGCTTCACTATCATGAAAAGCTGCCGATGTCCGCGATGCAAGCAGGAGCTGATATGGCTGCAACCAGTGTCCATAAATTAGGGGGATCCATGACGCAAAGCTCGATTCTGAATGTACAAGGGAATAGGGTGGATATCAGAAGGATTCGTACATTCATGAGCATGCTTACGACAACTTCGACCTCATATCTGCTGCTGGCTTCTCTGGATGCCGCCAGAAGACAGCTTGCTCTCTATGGTCGAGAACTGGCAGAACAAACCATTCAATTGTCTAGGGAAGCCCGGCAGCAAATTAACGAGATTCCCGGAATGTATTGCTATGGAGATGAGATATGCCAAAAGAAGGGCGTGTTCCAATATGATCCGACCAAACTTTGCATTCATTTAGAGGCATTGAACATGACCGGATTCGATGCTGAGCAATGGTTGAGGTCGAATTATAACATCGAGGTTGAATTAAGTGATTTGAGCAATATTTTATGTCTAATCACGCTGGGGGATACAGAGGAGAATGTAGATACATTAATTGCGGCACTGCGTCATATGTCAGATGAATTTCTCTGTCTTAACAGATCCTATACTCGCCTTCCTGTTTCTGTCCCAGAGTCGATGTGTATTTCGTTCACACCAAGAGAAGCCTTCTATGCGCAGGCGGAAAGCGTGGAGCTCGAGCTATCCTGCGGAAGGGTGATCTCCGAATTTGTTTATGTTTATCCACCGGGAATTCCCATTCTGGTACCTGGACAAGTCATCAGTCCTGAAATTGTCGATTATATAAAAAGACATTTGGAGGTTGGATTGCCTGTAAAAGGGCCGGAGGATCCCACTAACCAAAAACTGAGAGTCGTAGCTGGTCCGACATCAAAAGAAGTAAGCTTTAACACTGCCGAATATATAGTTCGAGATTGACTGGAGGGGGGATGCAGATGATATCGACCAGTTATCGAATCTTGGCGTGGTCTTCATTCGTTGGCATGTTTTTTGTCCTTGTGGCCGGTGCCATCGTCACCCAAACGGGTTCAGGACGCGGCTGCGGAAGTGACTGGCCCTTGTGTAATGGAAGGTTTATTCCCGCTTACACGCTCGAGTCCTTGATCGAATATTCGCATCGGCTGATCACGGGCATCGTCGGATTGCTGGTGGTCTGCACTTTTTTCTCCACTTGGCCCTACCGCAAACCGTATCGCGAAGCATTTGTTTATGCGTCAGGAACACTCATCTTCACGATTATTCAGGCACTGATGGGTGCCGCAGCCGTGAAATGGACGCAGCAACCCGCAGTCATGGCACTACATTTCGGAATATCACTGCTTGCTGTTGCTGCTAGCATGCTTTTGGTTGTCTGGATTCACAGATTTAATAAACCAAGCAATCCATCCGTTCAATCCTCAACAGGCATATCATTGTTTGCTTGGTTCATTTGGTTGTTCTGCTATGGTGTCGTTTATTTAGGGGCTTTTATCCGGCATATGAAGGTAGAAGGCGGATGCAGTGGATGGCCTTTATGTAACGGGAGGGTGATTCCAGTATTAACCCATGCAACTGAGGTCGTTTTTGCCCATAGACTAGCTGCCATTTTTCTTCTCGTTCTTATGATTGCTTGGTTGATAATTATTCGCCGAATCGAAGCTCCAAGGGAGCGGGCTGCCTTTACGATGGCTGCTGTCTTTTCGCTCCTCTGTACGGTGGGGCAAATCCTGAGCGGCGCCTGGTTGACCTATGCATTCAGGAACGTAAACGAGATGTTTTTTGCGAGTCTTCTTCATAACACACTGGCAACGCTACTGTTCAGCTTGTTAACCGATACTGCCATTCGATCTTGGAAGTATCGTAAAAAGTAAGCAGCCATTTATCGTATTTGGGTGATCGTGACTGGCAGCTTTTTGAAGAATGAAGATATTAGGAGTGAGAAACATGAAGGTACCCAAAAAGTTGCGTTGGCTGGCAACATTATCCATGTTGATATTCATGCTATTGATATCCACCGGGTGTACAGAAAAAATCATTGTACTGAACCCCAAAGGTCCTATTGCTGAGCATCAGCGGGATTTGATGCTTATATCAACCGTGCTTTGCTGTATAGTCATTATTCCGGTTCTTATATTAACAGCCATCATTGTTTGGAGATACCGGGATAAAGCTGGTCGGAAAGCTAGCTATTCTCCCAATTGGGCTCATAGCACCAAGCTGGAATTAATATGGTGGGGAATACCCATCGCAATTATTGCAACGCTCGCTGTCATTACGGTTCGTTCTACATACGCCTTGGAGCCATCGAAACCGCTAAAAGCAAGCGTTAAACCGATAACGGTGCAAGTGACATCGTTGAACTGGAAATGGCTGTTTCAGTATCCGGAGCAGGGAATCGCTACAGTAAATGAGCTGAAGATTCCTCAAGGGGTACCCATCCGTTTTGAAATCACAGCAGATTCTCCAATGAATTCCTTTTGGATTCCGCAGCTTGGCGGTCAAATGTACGCAATGTCAGGCATGGCGATGACGCTGTATCTGCAAGCAGACGAACAAGGGAAGTTTTGGGGGTCAGGCGCTAATTTTACCGGAACCGATTTTGCGAAGATGTACTTTGACGTCGATTCTGTAGGGCAGGATCAATTTGACCAATGGGTAAGTAAAATCAAATCGGATTCGCCTGTGCTTACGTTAGATGGATACAAGCAATTGGTTGAACCTTCTACGCTACAGGCACGCTCTTATTCATCCTTTCCCGAAGGATTGTTTGAAATGACCGTGACCAAGTATGCATCATCCCATAATCATGGTATGTCCCACAAGGATATGCTGGACATGTCAACATCTGATGATCATGACAGTACTCACGGCGAAATGCCGGGCATGGATATGAGCCATTAGCTGTAGTAAAGGAGAATTGAAATGTTAGAACATATTAAAAGCTTCGCGTCAGGCTTTTTTGTAACAGGTGACCCAATGATCTATGGTGCCGATGTCAGTATTTTGCTGACGATCCTGGCTGTATTATTTACACTGACTTACTTCAAAAAATGGAGGTGGCTGTGGAAGGAGTGGCTTACCAGTGTAGATCACAAAAAAATCGGCATTATGTATATCCTATCGGCTTTTCTTATGCTGTTTCGTGGGGGAGTGGACGCACTTTTAATGCGAGCCCAGCTGGCTATGCCGAATTCTAATTTGCTGCAGCCAGATCATTATAACGAGATTTTCACGACTCATGGCGTCATCATGATCTTATTTATGGCCATGCCGTTTATGTTTGGCCTCTTTAATGTGATCGTACCTCTTCAAATCGGAGCGAGGGACGTAGCGTTTCCGTTTCTTAATTCGCTAAGCTTCTGGTTGTTTTTTGCCGGTGCCATGTTATTTAACCTGTCTTTTGTGATAGGAGGTTCGCCGGATGCCGGTTGGCTTGCCTACCCGCCTTATTCCGAATTGATGTACAATCCGGGCGTCGGGCAAGATTTTTATATATGGGGCATTCAGATATCCGGGATTGGCAGCTTGATGACCGGTATTAACTTTATTGCGACCATATTAAAAATGCGTGCGCCGGGTATAAAGCTGATGAAAATGCCACTGTTTCCGTGGTCTGTGTTATCCAGCTGCATCGCCATCATTTTCTCATTTCCAATCCTGACTGCTACCTTAGCACTGTTATTCCTGGATCGTTATGCGGGCGCACACTTCTTCACGCTTGATGGCGGCGGCAACCCCATGATGTATATCAATTTGATTTGGATGTGGGGACATCCTGAAGTGTATATCATCGTCTTACCAGCATTTGGAATATTTTCGGAAATTGTATCGACCTTTTCACGAAAAAAACTGTTTGGATATCATTCGATGGTATATGCCATGATGATCATCAGTATTTTGTCGTTCCTTGTGTGGGCGCATCACTTCTTTACCATGGGCTCGGGAGCAGATGTGAACTCATTTTTTGCTTTAACAACGATGCTGATCGCGATTCCGACAGGGGTGAAGGTCTTCAATTGGCTGTTCACCATGTTTCGTGGAAGGATCACGGTCAGAACACCGATGCTTTGGACGATAGGCTTTATTCCCTGCTTTATTGTAGGGGGACTGACTGGCGTGCTTTTATCGGTTGCGCCTGCCGATTTTCAATTCCATAACAGTTACTTCTTGATTGCGCATTTTCATCAGGTCATCATCGGTGGCGTTGTATTCGGATATTTTGCCGGACTCTATTATTGGTGGCCTAAGATGTTCGGCTTTACGCTGAATGAGCATATCGGCAAATGGGCTTTTTGGTTCTGGAATATCGGTTTTTATGTCTGTTTCATGCCGCAATATGTTCTCGGTTTAATGGGAATGACGCGGAGAGTTGTCTCGTACAGCTGGGATAAGGGCTGGTGGCCGTTGAACCTGGTTTCTACAATAGGTGCAGGCTTGATGGGTATCGCTTTTCTGTTTCAAGCTTGGCAGATTTTCCACGGTATTAAGCATTATCGCAAAAACCGGGATACGACAGGAGATCCATGGAACGGGCGTACACTGGAGTGGTCGATTCCTTCTCCGGCACCCCATTATAATTTTGCAGTTGTTCCACAAGTCTCTGAACTGGATGATTGGTGGGAAGAGAAGCAGCGAAGAGAACACAATCCATATGTTCCACCTGCTAAAGAAATCATAGAGCCGATTCATATGCCTAAAAATTCAGGTATACCGATCCTCATGGCGGGATTCTGGTTTATGGCCGGTTTTGGATTCGTGTTTCATTGGTTATGGCTTACGGTTCCGGGATTAGCCGGTGTTGCAATATGCATGCTTGCCCATTCATTTAACGATGACTCCGATTACTATATCCCAATAGAAGAAATCAAGGAAACGGAAGCAGCCATAAGGAAGGTGACCACTTCATGAAATCATCCAGCCTCAAGAATGTACAAAAGCATCATTCGGATAGACATCACAGTCATCCCGACATGGAAGAGATGCGTACGTTTGGTTTTTGGATTTACTTAATGACGGATATTATGATCTTCGGCACATTTTTTGCGACTTACATTGTTTTGCACAACAACACCAATGGCGGACCGGGTCCAGCGGATCTCTTCGAACTGAGCGGAGTGATCGTAAGTACATTTATTTTGCTGACAAGCAGTTATACCTGCGGATTGGCAGTCCTTGCATTAAATAAAGGGAAAAAACAGGCTTTAATCGGCTGGCTCGCCGTTACCGCCTTACTGGGTGCAGTATTCATAGGACTTGAGATCAACGAATTTGCTCATATGGTACATGAAGGAGCAACCATGAGCAGAAGCGCCTTCTTGTCCGCTTTTTATACTCTGGTGGGCACCCACGGTCTGCATGTGACGGTCGGACTTGTTTGGATGATCGCCTTGATGGTGCAGTTGTCTGTAAAAGGAATTACTCCAGTAACGAAGCGCAAGGTGAATATCATCAGCCTGTTTTGGCATTTTCTAGACGTCGTCTGGATTTTTGTATTCACGGTTGTGTATTTGATGGGGGTGAAATAAAGTGGCACATACAGATTCAACTCATTCGGTGGAGGACAACCATGGGTCACTCAAGTCATATACCATTGGTTTTCTGTGCTCGATCGTATTGACGATTATACCGATCGCGATTATTCTGGGAGGATGGTTAGAAGGAACGAGCAAGGCGGTAGCTTTGATGATGTTTGGCGTCTTGCAATTCATTGTTCAACTTTATTTCTTTATGCATCTTCGCGAGGAGAAGAAACCACGCTATAATCTGATTTCTCTTGTTCTTGGGCTTGTAATCCTGGTGGTGATCGTTGCTGGTTCCATGTGGATTATGTTGTACAATATGGTAGCGTTATGAGCCGTGGTGAACTCGTACCTCCATGTATAACCTGCTAAATTGGATGGTCCAAATTGATGAATAAATGGTTGGTGTCATGGGACGGACTATTCATTATAATGAGATCTGCTTGTAAAGGAGCTCATTTGGGAGGGGAAACATGCTCTGGTTGATGGTTCTTGCCGTGATCGTAATGATCGTCGGATTTATTGCAACGATGATGATTGGCGAGTCGAAGGAGAATAAAAAGGAAAACTCCAATTATTTTAAGTTCACAGGGAAAAAGTGGATGCACCTCAGTTGGATTTATGTCCTCTGCACTGTCATGCTTGCCATCATTATGATTGTTGTTTGGAAAAATTAGAATACGATACGATGAAATAAAAAACAACCGCTGAGTTCTCAAGACTCGGCGGTTGTTTTAGTTGTTGGCTTAGAGGTCGTTGTCTCTGAGGTTAACGGATAAGTTCTCGCAGCGCTTTCGCGAATCTTGCAATTCCAAGGCCTATTTCTTCTGCTTTCGCTCGTGCAAAAGTAAACCTGACGAAGCCCGAATCCGAGCCATATACACTGCCCGGTACGAAAACGACTCCTTGTTTAATGGCTTCATCCAACAGTTTAGAGTCATTGACTTCGGGAATCAGCTTGCACCACATGTGATGTCCGCCTTGCGGAATATTGAACTGAATCGAATCCGGTAGCTCTTGATTTAGTGCCTCCACAAGCAAATCCCGTTTGAAAAGAAGCTGCATTCGCAGTCGTTCCAAATGCGGGTCGAAGTATGACGATATTAAAAACTGTGCTGCCACTTGCTGCGGAATTACGCTTAGGCCGAAATCCATCTGCTGCCGGGCATCTGCCAGCCTCTCTACAATCGAATGCGGAGCGACCATCCATCCAATTCGCAAGCCGGAAGCTGCTATCTTCGAGAAGGAGCCGATATAAATAATGGAACCGATCGGATCCATTGATTTGAGCGGGGGTCGAGGGATTCCTTCATAATCTGTTAAGCTATAGGGATCATCTTCTACGATAGGGAGACCCAACTCGCTTGCGATTTCAAGCAATTGGTTCCTCCTTTGTTCACTGAGGAGCGTGCCCGTTGGATTTTGAAAATTAGGGTTTGTAAATATCATTTTAATTCGATGTTTTTTGTATAAGGAACGGATCTCCTCAGGACAGACCCCATCACGTTCGACAGGGAGACGGAAGAGACGAAGCCCTGCGGATTGAAACATGGGGAGTGAATAACTATATGAAGGATCCTCAATCGCAACAGCGTCCCCCGGAGATAGTAAACATTGAGTAATCAGATATAGCGATTGCTGAGATCCGGATGTAATCAATATAGATGATTCCGTTGTTTGGATCCCGCGATATTGATCCAGATATGCTACAAGTGCTTGTCTGAGAGGAACATAACCTTGAGGGTTAACATAACCCAGATAAGAAGGATATGGATGCTCGCTCATCAGCTTCGTGATTTCATCCATTGGTGCTAAATCCCCCGACAATTCCCCACTGGCAAAATCAATAAGCGATGAATTCTGATTCAGCGCTTCACGAATCCTACGCAAAAACGGCAAGTTTGGCAAAAAGCTCCCGCCTTCGGCATAGCGCTTCCAATTTGGTGTATGCTTGGGCGTAGCTTCCCATTTGGTATTGCTTACACGTGTTCCGCTGCCTGATCGACTTTCAATAATGCCCATCGATCGAAGCTCTGCGAACGCTAAAATGACAGTGCTTCGGTTTACTCCGAGTTGTTCAGCCAGCTTTCTTTCAGATGGAAGTAAACTGCCTGGCGGAAATTCACCGTAGGAGATTCTTTGTTCGATATGGTCTGCTATTTGTTCATAGAGTGGTTTTTTGTTTTGGCGGTCGGGCTTCCACATGATCTTTCACTTCCCTTGGTTGCAAAAATAATATAACAGTGATTTTCATCATATCACTAATTTTTAATGATATTGCTGCCGTTTTTATATGAACCATGACAAATGTTAATCGATTCCTTGAACATGGATGGTATGTATGGACATGAATTGGATGGTCTGACTTCCGCCTTCATCTGTCATCCTCTTAATTTCTTTCTGCCCAATCGCCCACGCAAGAAGGCTATCAGTACATAATACAGGGGAATACCATTGATCATCACCCAGAATGAAATGAAACCAAGTTCAGTCAGATCCTTCTGAAACAAAGTGGTATTTTTTGAGTATTGAAATGCCGCTACGGTTGCTGTTCCTGCCAGAAGGGTTATAAAAGGCTTGTTCTCCTTAAATTTCAGAAGATGGCCAAGGCATGTTACTCCTACGTAGATCAGAAAAGCATCATGAACAATCATGGATGTAGCCCACAATCCAATGAACAAGGGATCCGCATTGCCGATGAGCCCGGTGAAGGACGTACTTCGTATCAACTGAAGGACTGGGTATTTGAGTTGACTGGCGTAATGATTACCGAAATTAAGCAGTACAAGCAGCCATGTTAACAGGACGGCAAATATAACAAGCGAATTCGCTAATATTAGATTTCGCAGGGTATTTTTATCAAATTTTAGTTGCGGCATAATGAACAGGAATATGAACCATTCACCATTCCAGGATATCACGCTTATGACATCGGAAAAGACGTTATGGAAGTCATGATTGGTTACTAATGCCGGCAGCATCTGATAATTCGCATCTCCAGTGAATATCACTAAGATGAATATGATCCCTAGAAGAATAACGATAAATGTACCATCTGCAATATACACGAGTGTAGCAAATCCCCAACGGGCCGTGATCAAAATAACGATACCGACCAAAAGTAAAAGGAACCAAGCTGGAGTTTCTCTCATATAAGCGCTCCGATAAAACATAGTGAACTGTTCCATATCCACTGATACGTAATAGACACTCCAAAATACCAAAATGAGAAGAACTACCCGATGACCCCATTTGCCTGTGATTTTCTCTCCAAAAGCGGTCCAAGCTTGCCCCGAAGCCATTTTACCCAGTTGGTAAGTGCAGAGGATTAATCCGAAATTAATGGTTCCCCCGATGAGCACTGCGATCCATCCCAGATATCCAGATGTAACAATGAGTGGTGGAATCATAAAAGCCAGCGGCATCGTAAGCATATAGATACAAGCAAACCGAAAAATTTGAAAAGATGTCGTGCGCATGAATACACCATCCTTTAGAAATAGTTATCGTGCTCCTGTATCATATGGATCATATCCAACCAAACAGATAAATGATCAATCGGTTTGGAGAAGGCCACCAGGGAATGACATTAGCTGCCGTATTCCATGCAAGGAGAAGCGAAAAAAGCCACCAGAATGCTTTATTATGATTTGAAGATTTGTTTTTGATCTGTCTCCATTCGAAAACAGCAAATAGTGCAAAGCTAATGGCGATCATGATGGCACATCCTTTCTGGCAGAAGTAACAGCACTGATTTTCTAAGGCTGGTTAGTGATATTGATAACATCCACGTTTGCTTTGATTTGAACTTGATTTGAAGTTCTATAATATTCAGGCCAGTTCTCATGGACGCTTTTCCAATACCGGGGATATTTCCATTCCAGAAGTAGTCCCAACTTTAGTACATCGGATCCCGATTTCTTGGTCATGCGCAGTGCGGAATTCAGCTCACTTTCAATCTTCGAATTGAGTAGATTTGTTACGATATGGCTTACTTCCGTATCCTTTCGCTGCTTTGAATCTTGTTTATATATCATGTCTCCGGAGGTTTTGAGCTGTATCATAAATCTCGGACCTTGTTTCGTCATTCTCACGCTTTTTGTGAATTTGAAATTATCAAATAATACACTTGCGCGGCTTTCGCCGCCATCCCAAGTAACCGTATATGCTTGTCTTCCCAGCCGGCCTGCATTCCAAGCAATGGCTCTGGCCTCCTGGGATGGAAGAGTTCCTGTCAGCTTATCGCCCTGGTACAGAGCAGCCCCCTTAATTCCTGCCCATTTCTCAGATTTACCTTCACTAGGTATACGAGTAAAACCAATCGACATAAGATTCGTGGCAAAACCGACCTGTGAGTAGCGAGCTATCAGACATTCCTTCACCTTGGTACTGAAAAAGTTATGCTGTAAGCTCATTTTACGAAGAACCTCTGCCGGCATTTGTTCATAGAGTGGAGTTAATTCAGCTATATCCTTGGCCTTTCCCTCGGCTGTAGTCAGGAAAGAGCTGATATGGAAATTGGGCTCTTTTTCGATCCAGTCAAGTAAATCCCCGATTCCATCATTCGCAAAATCTTGGCCTACCATGATTTCACGGGTATGTCCAAAATTCAAACGCCTTGTAAGGTCTTTTTGTATTGTTCGCATGGTGTCCGGTATCGTAAGGTCAGATCGTGTAATCATGGCATAGGGTTTTCCGTTTGCGGCACCGCTCCCAGCCTGCTGACCGGCCATCATGCGGTTAGGTAAGGGACTGCTGATCGTCACCTCTACCGTGCCGGGCTTGTCACCTTTATCTACATAAATAGCGAGTACGAAGATTTGTTCATTCACTTCGACCTTGGACCAGCATCCGCTTTGGAGCAGTAAGAGGATAAATATGATAAGCCATTTCAAAGACTTCATTTCTGCTTTTGTCTCCTTGTATTTCGAGTAGCGTAAGCGCTTGGTCTGTTCTTCATGTCAGGGGAAGGGACACGAACAAATATATCTTTCCATTCCTTAAGCACTAATGGTGCAAAGGGCTGCATATAGGGTGTGCCAAACGTTTTGAGATTGACGAGATGTCCAAATACAATAAATGCTGCAATGAATACTCCGATGAGGCCTGTGGTTCCACCGATAATAAGAAGCGGAAACCGAAGCAGGCGCAGAGCAAGCCCAAGTTCAAAGTGAGGGATGATATAGGATGCAATCCCTGTGATAGAGACAACGATGACCATAGGAGAGGAAACGATGCCGGCCTGTACAGCAGCTTGTCCGATAACAATCGCTCCTATAATGGATATGGTTTGACCAACAGGCTTGGGAATACGGGTACCCGCTTCGCGGAGCCCCTCAAAGGTCAGTTCCATAATAAATGCTTCCGTCAATGCTGAAAATGGAATATTCTCACGTGCTGCAGTGATGGTCAGAAGTAAAGCAGTCGGAATCATATCTGTCTGGAAAGTCGTGATGGCCACATAAAGTGAGGGAAGCAGCATGGATATTAATGAGAAAAATATTCTTACGATTCGAATCCAACTGGCGGACATGTAGCTCTGATAATAATCCTCAGAGGATTGCATAAGAGAGAGTAAAGTGACGGGCACGAGAAGAGCAGACGGCGTCCCATCCTGCATGATTCCGATTCTTCCTTCCAGCAAAGAAGCTGCGACTGAGTCTGGGCGCTCTGTATATTGAAACTGGGGGAATGGCGTTCGATTCCCTTTCTTCATTTGTTCAGCGGTATAACTGATACCAAGAACCGCATCGATATCGATCTTGCGTATTTCCTCATCCAAATCCTTTACAATGTCCTGCTTACACAATCCTTCGATATACACGAGATAAATGATGGTCTTTGTGTATGTACCAACCTCATAACGGACGGTCTTGAGATCAGGATGTTTAATTTTATGTCTTAATAAAGAAAGATTTGTGTCGATATCCTCGATAAAAGCTTCCTGGGGACCGATGACAACGAGCTCATTTTGGGATTCTGAAACGGATCTTTTTTCGTATTTCACAAGATCGAACATGTAAATTTTATTCGCTTCATTCAGGCATAGCAGCACTTTACCCTGGACCAATTGATTGATTGCATCCTCAGGAGACTGAGCCAGCACGGAATGCAGCGGAAACAGACTGCCATTATCCAGCCTGCTTACAAAGTTCTCCTTATTTTGTTCTGCAGCCGCTTCTTGAACAAGAACATAGGCAATCCGTTCCTGCATTACAGGGACATTAATGATAGAGGCGATATAAATAAGCACAAATGAATGACCATGAATGAGGAAATTCTGATAATCAACATCTTCGTTTGCTGCGAGCTGCCCTTTAACTTGCTCGACCATTGTTATGTGCGTAGCCATCCACTTTCACGACTCCTGACAAATCAGTAATTGTTGTTGTATATAGAATCCCGGGAAAAATTAGAAATTACACAAAAAAGCCTGAGAATCAGGCTTTTTTGTGTACATGCATCAGCTGGGTGATCTTGTCCAGGTTCGTAACTATCGTACCGCCAATAATGGTGATCATTCCAATAATCGAAATCCATGTTACCGTTTCGTGATAGATTATGCTCCCGGTTGCCATTGCAATAATCGGGGATACATACAGCCAAGTTGATGGAAAGACTGGATTGGTTTTGGCGACAAGCCAATAAAAGATACTATGCCCAGCCATAGAACCTACAATGATCAAGTATAGTAATGATCCTATTGCATTTGGATCCAGTATCTGTTGTATGTGCACTTGTTCCGTGAATAAGGATAATAACAGCAGCATTAGTCCGCCATAAATCATTTGTGCTGCATTCAATGCAATAGGCGACACATTCGGTAATCGCTGAATGACCCGCTGCGAGTACAAAGCTCCCGAAGCATAGCAGATTTCTCCAATTAAAATAGCGATGCCTCCCATTAACCACCAATGATCGGCAGTGGCAGAGATTGAAAGATCCGAAAGCATCAGCAGGATAACACCAGCAAATCCAATCATGCAGCCCAACGCTGAACGAACTGTCGTCTTTTCACCAAGTACGCTCATCTGAATCAACATGATCATAAGTGGTCCAGTGGCAGACAATACGGCAGCAATGCCAGATGAAATATGCTGCTCTGCCCAGTAGAGCATCGAAAATGTACCGAATGTCAAACCTAATCCTGTCAGCAGCATTTCTTTTCGCAGCAGGAGAGCAAAGCTAGCCTTTTTCCTCCACACCATCCATAACAATATAACTAGGCCAGCCACAAGAAATCGTAAGCCTGATGAGAAAAATGGAGGGGACGAGGCGTTAATCCCCACTTTTATGGCCAGAAAAGTGGTCCCGAAGATGAGGCACATCAGTAAATAATTGAATAAAATCATGAATTTCTCCCCCTTCTGTAGTGTTTACATCTTACGAGATGTAGAACAGAACAGATTGTACCTAGTAGAACAGATGGGAAGTATATAGTGTACAATATGGATTACAAAGAAGGAGGCAGCTTATGAAGAATTCGGCAGCGGACAAGCAACTGCTATACCTACAGGTGTATGAACATATACTCTCCCGAATTCAACGAGGAGAGTGGCAGACACATGATAAACTGCCTTCTATTCGCATGCTTGCATCGGAATTAAAGATTCACCGGTTGACCGTGTTTCGCGCATATCAGTTGCTAAAAGTGAATGGAAAAGCTTATGTGAAAGAAAAATCCGGTTACTACGTAAATTCTCCAACCACAGAAAGCGAGAGAGAATTATTAATTTCTCATCCTCGTACGGAGAATCGTTATAAAAACGACATATCCGAGATACAGCGGATTCCGGCTATCTATCAGTTCTCTCAAGCCTTAATCGATCCGAATTTATTGCCAAATCTCTTTCTGTCTGATTATGTGAAAAAAGTGTTTGATATATATCCCAAAATCATGGGTACATATTCCACTGTACAAGGGGATGTCGAACTGCGCGAAGTACTTATCGGTTATATGACGCAGCGTCTAAAAGTGCAGTTATCAGCAGATGAACTGCTCATTACCTCCGGTGCTCAACAGGCCATTGACCTGCTGGCTCGATTATTCATCAGACCATTAGATACAATATTGGTTGAACGTCCAACTTATAGCGCAGCACTCGATATTTTCCGTGCGCAGGGAGCGAGGTTTCTTTCTGTAGATATCACTCCAGAAGGATATGACCTGAATCAAGTAGAACGGATCATGAAGGATCACCATCCGCGCTTTTTCTATATGAATCCAACTTTCCATAACCCTACGGGCTACACGGTTCCTGCTTCTCAGCGCAAGCAGCTTGTAGAGCTGGCGGAGCGGTATCAATGCCTGTTAATTGAAGATGATGCTTTTCATGATATGTACTTTGATGAAATGCCTACCCAATCCCTGTTCACCTATGATACGGATGGTTGGGTTGTCTACCTGAGCAGCTTCAGCAAATATGTAGCACCTGGCTTGAGAATCTGTACGATTGTCGGACGCAACCTCGTCATAGAACCGCTCATTACCTTAAAGTCGCTCGTTGATAATGGCTCTCCTCTAGTCAATCAGAAGTTGTTCCTGCATTATTTTGGGTCCGAAAGGATGCAGCAGCATCTCCACAAGCTTAGGACAGCGTTGCAGATCCGCAGGGATATCATGGAGCAGGAACTGTTAGATACCGGTTGGAAGTGGACAACTCCGAATGGTGGTCTTAATTTGTGGGTTGAACTGCCTCAGTCCATATCTGTGGATACCTTGTGGGAAATGTGCATTCAGGAGCAAATCTCTTTTGTTCCTGGAAGGGTGTTTGATCCATCAGGCGACATGAATTCCAGCATACGTTTATGCTATTCCTTTGTAAATGAAGAGCTGATAAGGGAGGGAATCAGGAGATTAGTGAAAATAGCAGCGCATTTAAGCGGATAAATCAGCTTCGGAATGAGAGGAACTCAGCTTATTCACCTGAGTCACTTTGATTGAAAAAGACGACACTACATAGGGTAAACCCGTGCAGTGCCGTCTTTTATACATTGAAATATAAGTTATCCCGTAAACTCTTGAACCCATTCATTGTTATAAAAAGCAATTCCGATATGGCTGTAACCGTTGTTAAGTATATTGGCTTTGTGACCGGGACTATTCATCCAATCATTCATAACCTGCGTAGGCGTGGTTTGTCCTTTTGCAATGTTTTCTCCAGCCGTCTTGTAGGTGATGCCATACTCCTTCATCATGTCGAAAGGAGATCCATGTGTTGGTGAATTATGATCAAAATAATTGTTGTCATACATGTCCTGTGCCTTAGCCATTGCCATCTTAGACAATTCGCCATCCATACTCAGAGAACTTAGGCCAGCTTTAGATCTTTCTTTATTCACCAAATCCAGCACCTGCTGCGCGAACTGGGATGAATCCTTATTGCTTTCCGTACCTTGTGTATTACCTTGCGTATTACCTTGTGTATTTCCTTGCTGCGCCTGTCCTGTGGAACCTGTCCCTGTCGGTGTTTTCCCCACCGTTCCGGTCGGTACCTGATTCACAGGATTGCCTGTTGGTGTTTGGTTTGCTGATTTGTTACCAGTCGGTGCTTGAATCAAATCGAGAAGCTCCGATGGAATCCCGTTACCTTTTGTTGTAATCCTCGAAGTTGCGGTTGATGATGCTTGCGTAATGACTGCATTTGGAGAAACCCTATGAGCATGGGTTGTAAGTCGAGTTTGATTTGTAATTCGGTTTTGATTTGGAATCATTTGTTTTTGCGTTGCTTGCTTTTGGCTAACTTGCTTTTCTGACATATGATTAGCCGAACAGCCAGTTGCCAAAATACATACTGCTAAGACGATATACTTGACCATGACCAACCTCCTCGGTAAGACAAATTAGTGAAGCCACCGGATTAAGATTTCCATCCTGGCCTTTGTTTATTCTTCATTTCGTTTTGTTCTTTCGGACTCCATTCATGATAAAATACAACGTGTACAGCTGAAAGAACAATGCAATTACGAAATGAAAGCAGGAGGCGGATTCATGTGAATCTTCAAGGAATCATCCCGATATTACGGATATTTGATGAGAGAAAAGCTAAAGAGTTTTATATGGACTACCTTGGCTTTAAATTGGATTGGGAACACCGATTCGAGCAGGATTTTCCTCTATATATCCAAATCTCAATGAGTAACATTAAACTGCATCTTAGCGAGCATCATGGGGATTGCAGTCCAGGCTCTGCGATCAGAATCGAAGTTCATGGAATTGAAGAATTACACAAAGTACTGATTGGTAAGCAGTATAACTACTCCAGACCGGGATTGGAGAACACTCCATGGCAAAGTAAAGAAATATGTGTTATTGATCCCTTTGCTAATAAAATCATCTTCTATGAGGATCTTATTCAGGAGTTATAATCCTGTTTTCTGATGTCCCCATAATAACGGAATCCCTGGGAAGCAGCAGCGCAAATAAACCAAGAAGCGGCAGGAAAGCACAGACCTGAGTCATCAGGTTGACTCCATGTGTATCCATTAGCCGGCCCATGACGACAGACCCCAGACCACCCATGCCAAAGGATAATCCAAAGAATAACCCCGCAACCGTTCCAACATGTCCCGGAAGCAATTCTTGCGCATAGACAATAATGACGGAGAAACCTGACATTAATATGGCTCCGATCACTGCGCATAAAATAATTGAACCTGCCGGACCCGCATAGGGAAGCAGGAGAGAGAACGGAGAAGTACCCAAAATCGAGAACCAGATCATTTTCTGGCGTCCAAACCGGTCAGCCAGTGGCCCTCCCAAAAATGTTCCAGCCATACCGGCAAACTGAAGGGCAAAGATACATATTTGCGCATTTTTTAATGGCAAATGATATTTATCCATGTAGTAAAAGGAATAATAGCCGGTCATACTTGCGAGGTATACAAATTTTGAGAATAACATGAGAATCAAAATCCCGAGAACATAGACGATAAACCGGTTGCTGAATTGATTCGGTCTCTTGATGATATTGGAGCTGTGAGCTGCTCCTGTTGGCCGGGTATGACGGCTATACCAGCGGCTTATCCCCCATTGGAGTGCTATACCTAGACCTGCGAGCAGGATAAACCACAGAAAGCCAAGCTGTCCTTGCGGGATAATAATAAACGCCGCCATGAGCGGGGCGAACGCCTGCCCGGTATTACCGCCAACCTGGAATACGGACTGGGCAAGTCCCTTACGCTGGCTCATTGCCAAATGAGCCACCCGTGAGGATTCCGGGTGAAGGACCGATGAACCGATCCCGATCAGGGCTGCCGAGATAAGCAGGGACCAGAACGAGGGCGATAATGCCAGTCCCACCATGCCAAGCAAGGTGAAAAACATGCCAAGCGGCAGCAGCAGAGGCAGTGGGCGGCGGTCAGTATAGTATCCGATGGCTGGCTGGAGAATGGACGCCGTGATATTTAAGGTGAAAGCTACCCATCCGATCTCTGTATAACTGAGCTGCATCTTTTGCTGGAAAAACGGGAAAACAGCGGGCACTACCGACTGCATGGCGTCATTCAGCAGATGAGCTGCGCTTACGCCCAGCAGTACGGCAAGTGTGGCATTTTTTGTTGTATCTGCAATTATGCCTTGTTGTGACATCTCTCCACATCCTCTTTTTTTTAACCATATTAGCGGATAACCTTAGGATGTGTCGTTGTGATTATTGCTTTTGGCCCAAGCAATTTATGCTATAATTGGGCAGGGAGAGATCAAAATGAGAATAGAGATGATACTGCCACAGCTGGAAATACATAAGATTTCAAATTCTTTTGAAAACGTAACACATGCCCATGAAGATCAATATCAAATGACAATCCCTATCCAGGGTACCTGTCATTTTACCCTTGAAAATAAACCATTGTCACTGCCCCCTGGTGACGGACTTATTTTGCATCCGCAGGACAGACATTCTTTTCATATCGGTTCCGGGGATAGTGTCATGATCATACGAATTAAGGACCAAAGCTTGTTTCCCGAAACAGCAACGAAATCGCGAGAGCTTGGATTGAGGCAGCCCTTTGATTTAGCGAAGGTGAATGATCATTTTCAAAAATGGACTGTGGAAATGCTCGGAATGGGTCAGATAGACCCCATGGCTGTTGAGGAGATGGAATACCGGATTATTTTGGAATTACAGGAATGGATATGGGGAGCTTCTAACAGATTACAGCTCTTGCCGGTTAACGCGGTTTCCGATCCGCATTATTCCCGCGTTCTCGATTACATTCATGCTCATTTCACCGAGCAAATGAACGTCGGTACACTGGCAACCATGGCGATGCAAAGCCGCTTTCATTTTATCCGTTCCTTCAAATCATTGACGGGGCTAACCCCTTATCAATATGTGCTGCAGCTTCGTGTTGAAGAGGCTATGAAGCAGCTGGAACGTTCCGTGATGACGGTAACCGAGATCAGCTTCCTTATGGGGTTCTCCAGCACGAGTCAATTTTTTCGTGTGTTTTCGAAAAGCGTCGGCATGACACCTGAACAGTTCCGCAAAGAAAAACGATAAACAAGGTTTTGATCCTAAACAGAGCTTAACAGGCTCTGTTTTTCTTTATGAAGAAATTTCGGCCATCTTGTCAGC
Source organism: Paenibacillus dokdonensis (assembly GCF_004916975.1). GTDB lineage: Bacteria > Bacillota > Bacilli > Paenibacillales > Paenibacillaceae > Paenibacillus_AQ > Paenibacillus_AQ dokdonensis. Next base: position 2,043,430 of record NZ_STGQ01000001.1, read on the forward strand.
TGCTCCGGTTTTACTAGAGTTGTCTCAAAGATTTCTGATTTAAGTCCACAATGACCAAAAGGTCCGAACATTAACGAAAGGCCGAACGAAAAACTTGTTCAGTCTTTCGTTTTTTTATTTGGAGACAATTTGTTTACAAGTAGGTGAAGTTTTGGCGACATCGCCTCTTTATATTGGGAAGAGTAGATTGTCTATGCACAAGGATTCAATAATCGATCTATTTTTCTATGGGTGAAACTAGGAGGAAGTGTGATATGAAAAGATTCGGAATAGGAATTCTGGCGAGCTGCTTTCTGGCTCTCTCTCTGACAGCTTGTGGGGGCGGCAGTACTAGCGCGGGAACGGTCGGCAATGATGCTGTCAAGGGCATAAACACGGACGATAAGGTATCAGAAAAAAATGATAACAGCTCGTCTGCAGGCGGCAAAAAGACGATTGTCTTCTCGACATTTTTCCCGGATGCGAGGTTTCAAGAGGCAAAGAAGAAATATGAGAAGCTGCATCCTAATATTGAAATTAAACTTGAGGAGGTCAAAACCGACGACTCCCATCTGGAGGCAGCAATCAATAAGTACGTAACTACCATGAATACGGCAATGCTGGCTGGCAAAGGTCCCGATTTACTTCAAATGGATTTACTGCCTACTGACAACTACGCCAAGCATAAGCTGCTGACCGATTTGAGCCCGATGATGGATCAGGATTCGGCATTTAAGAAGGAAGATTACTTCGGCAATATTCTGGATAATGTCCGAACCGGCAATGCACTTTATAGTATGCCGCTCTCTTTCTTCCTGAAAGGCTTTGCCGGAGACGAGAACGTGATCGCGAAAACTGGCGTTTCCGTTGATGACAAATCATGGTCCTGGATTGATTTCATGAAAACCTCAAAGCAATTGGTTGCTTCAAAGGCGCTTCCCTACGCATTAGCATACGGCGACCCTGAATACTTATTGGCTGATATTGTAATCGATAATTATTCCTTATTTGTGGATGCAGCCAGCCATAAAGCCAATTTTGAATCGGCTTCTTTTACAGATCTGATGAATCAAGTGAAGTCGATGTACGACGATAACATTGTCAGATCGGATGGCCGCGGCAATGCTTATTTTAGCGATATCCAAATTACTTCTCCATGGGACTATCTTGTTACTCTCAGAGAAAATGGCGAGCATATGAAGCTGTTCATCAAGCCTCATGCTCAGGATACGACAGATGGCGGTTATTTCAGGACATACCGGGATATTAGCCTGACCTCAAATTCCAAGGTGAAATCTGAGGCATGGGATTTCCTGAAGTTCATGATGTCGGAGGAGATTCAAACCCCTCCCACAACCGCAGGATTTCCAATCAATAAGAAAGTATTTGCCAAACAGGTCCAACAGTTGAAAAAAGAAGGAACGATCCAAGCGTATCAGGAAGGCCCATTACATGGACTGACTTTTAAAGTCGACCAAGCCAAATTGGATCAATTGGAGAGCTTTGTCAACGGAGCGATTCATCATGCCAATTTCAAGTCAGACAAGGTGCGGGAGACCATCATCAATGAGTCAAAAGCTTTCTTTACCGGACAAAAATCTGCGGACGATGTCGCCAGGATTGTCCAAAATAAAGTGAACACATATCTGAATGAATAGCAGCCGTTTCGGAGGACTGCTGCGCAGAGACGGGTTTAAAGCGATATGGTTCCTGACGCCGAGTCTGGTTGGTTTTGCGTTGTTTTATATCATTCCATTCTTGATGGGCATCTATGAATCGTTCACAGACGGTTCGTTAGGTGGAACATTCGTTGGATTCGATAACTACAAGGAGGTCCTCAACAGCAGCTCATTCCGTAAGGCTTCAGCCAATACGCTGCTGTTTACCAGCATAGGTGTTCCGCTGCTTATTTTGTTATCACTGCTTCTGGCATTGCTTTTGAACAAGTCCATGTACTTGCGTAATTGGCTCCGCAGCTCTTTTATCTTGCCGCTCGTCGTGCCTGTTGCATCCATCGTTATGTTCTGGCAAATTCTTTTCGATTGGAATGGGACCTTGAATGCATGGCTGCATCATTTCCATTATGGACGGGTCGATTGGATGCAATCGAATGGGTCGATGAGCATCATTGTACTCATGTATATTTGGAAAAATATTGGCTACAACATGATTTTATTTCTAGCAGGTCTTCAATCCATTCCAAAAGATTACTATGAAACGGCACAAATCGAGGGAGCAAGCAGACCTCGTCAATTGATTCACATCACGCTGGTGTACTTGACTCCTACGATGTTTTTCGTCGTTCTAATCTCGATAATCAATTCTTTTAAAGTGTTTCGGGAGACGTATTTGCTTGCAGGGGATTATCCTTATGACCGCATCTATATGATGCAGCACTACATGAATAACATGTTCTTCACGCTCGATATTCAGAAGTTGACTTCTGCTGCCACGCTTATGGTTGTCTGCATCATCATTCTTGTAATGGGTCTATTAAGCATCGAGCGTCGATTTCGGGATAATTTTGAGTGAACAGGGAGGGACACCATGAAAACAAAGCAGTGGATTCCAAGGCTAATGTTGACGCTGCTGTTGGGTGCAGCAGCCATCATGATGCTAGTGCCGATTCTGCTAACCATCACGAACTCCCTAATGACGGAGCAAGAGATAGGACAAAATTATGGCCTGATCGGACAAATGATTGATGTGGCTAAAGGTGGCGAAAACACATTTATCAATCTGAAGTTGATCCCCGATTGGATTTCTTTTGGACAATATGCTGAAGTGTTGATTTTATCTACAAAGTTCCTGCAGATGTTCTGGAATTCAGTAGCGATGGTCGTTCCGATCGTTGCCGGACAAACCGTTGTTGCCTCGCTGGCAGCATATGCTTTTGCCAAGCTTCACTTTATCGGGAGAGACAAGCTGTTCATGCTTTATTTGATGACAATGCTTATGCCGTTTCAAGTGACGCTAGTTCCGAACTATCTGGTAATAGACAAGCTTGGGCTCATGAATCATGCCACAGCAATAATACTGCCCGGCATCTTTGGGGCATTTGGCGTCTTTATGATGCGACAATTTATGGCGCATATTCCTGGAGCGTATTCCGAAGCTGCCATGATGGATGGAGGGGGACAATGGGTGATCTTCTGACGCATCATTCTGCCGCTTGTCAAACCCGGTCTGGCAGCTTTGATGGTTTTACTTTTTGTCGACTATTGGAACATGATTGAGCAGCCTCTCATTTTTCTGCAAGATTCCTATAAACAGCCCTTGTCTCTTTATCTTGCACAGATTAACAAAGATGCGCTGGGAATCGGATTCGCGGCTTCTGCACTGTATATGGCTCCAATGGTTCTTCTATTTCTTTATGCAGAGTCTTATTTTATTGAAGGTATTCAGTTATCGGGGATTAAAGGTTAGCTTAGGAGTGATTATCATTGCAAGAGGAGATATCAAAGTCAAGAAAACGTAAGGTTGGTCTAATTGCAGGCTTGTTTATCGGGCTTCTGCTCATGCTGACGTTTGCAGGCAACACCTTTCAGGCCCTCACGCTGCCTAAGGTAATTACCTCACAAATAACAAAGGGATCGCTTGTTCATTCTTATGAGGGCAGCTCGACGGTAAATCCGCAGGAGGAGAGAGAACTTACGAATCCCGCAGGCTGGAAAGTATCGAAGGTGCTCGTTAAGAACGGAGAGGCCGTGAACAAAGGTCAGTCTCTAATAAAATATGAGGGAATTGAAATCAAGCAGCAGCTTGCCGATGAACAATCCGCTCTCAAGAAAAGTAATTTATCATTGGAGCAGCTTAAATATAGTGTGATGCTAGCTATGCAAGGAGAAGATGATGCCGCCAAAATAAGCGCCTCAGCGGCTTTGGAAACAGCAAAGGTTGATATGACGACACAGCAGCAGCATATTCAAAATCTTAAAAATACTCTTGCTGCCAATCAGCAAATTGTGGCCCCATTCAACGGGATTGTCACGGAGATTAGTGCGATTGAGGGGTTCAGCTCCAGCGGAGTTCCGGATATTAAGATTTCCAACGCTGAAAAGGGATATAAGCTCGAGCTTCTTATACCTTCCGAGATGGCTTCGATGCTCAGCGTAGGCGAAGTTCTGGATAACATGAAGCTTGATCGGGAAGATCATCCATCTTTAACGGGGAAGATCGAAAAGCTGGACGAAGCATTGAATTCTACGAATAACAGCTCCAATACTTCTGATGCTAACGCACCTGTTAGCGCGATGTATCATCTAGTGATCGCTCTCGAGGACCATGATCTTCATGGGGGAGAGCGAGTGGAGGTCCAGCTCATGAAATCAAAAGGTGAAGATCAGATGCTGGTTCCGAATAAAGCCGTTCACAAGGACAATCAAGGTGTTTATGTTTATACCATCAGTGAATCAGCAAGCCCATTAGGGAACGCATATTATGCCGTACGTACACCGATAAAGATCTCTGATGCGAATGATGTATCTACAGCTGTGAGCGAAGGTCTATTTGATCAGCAGGAAATTATTGTGGAGAACAGCGGTCTTATTATGGATGGGACACGCGTCCACAAATAGCTCTGAGATGGAGACTACACAATTCAAGAATAAAACCGGAGGAGAACGAATGAGAAAGCATGGAACCATATATATTGCTGTACTGTTAAATATTTTTGTCTTTAGCCAAATATCGCCTTATCCGATCCAGGCTGCTTCTGTCCAATCTGGTACAAATACAACAGGAGTTTCAAACAGCAGTCTCGGTACGATTTCATTAAATTCCAAGATTAAAGCTACCCTTGAAGAAGTCCATATTTGGCCGCAGGCAACAGGCAATATCGTGACGTACACCTTGAACTACACGAATACAGGCAGCAGCAGCGTAAGTCTGATGAATTTCTTTTCGAAGGTGGTATCTCCGGGGGGATCAATTATTATGGGTCATCCCATCACTAATGATGTATCGAAAAAAAATGTGTTATCCAAGGAAAGCATACGGGTAACATATTATGTCAATATGAAACAATTAAATTCTCTTAAAGGTATGAAGTTCCCCGTGTATGTCTGGGACATCAATGCCAAAGATTATTTGAAACATGCAGGTACCTTTACACTACCCGCTAATTATTCAAACGTGACGCTCATTGGAAAAAGCATAAATACCACCATGAATAATAACCCGGTTACAGCAGGCAGCCAATCGCTGGAGATCTATAAATATAACGGAAAAGTTTATGCGAAGGTCGGATTCAACCTGACCAATCGGGGCAGTAAGGTATTTGAGGATCCGGGATACAAGGCATATCTGGTATCGGCCGGAGGAAGCATATTCAAACTGTCCATAAGCGGATCGCAGACGGATTATAAAATTCAGCCTAACGAAAAAAAGACCATATATTATGTGACAGAGATCCCTTCTTATCTAAAAACCGATAATATGAAGCTCCAATTCACGCAAAAGGATGATGCATTGCAGCAGGAATACGCTGGATCTTCGTACAAGCTTCCTGCGGCTGCTATGGCTAATTTAGTCGTTGGCAAGAATGCTGTTAAAAAAATCATGATCCATAACAATATCATCGAAACGGAGCTTAAAAATGCCAGTGTAGCCAGTGAGGATGGCAAGGGGGAGTGGTCATTCCAACTGCGTATGAAGAATACCGGTAATAAGGCGGTAACACTGTCTGCATACGATCTTGCCGTGAATGCTAAGAATGGAAAAAGGTTTCCGCTGGACTCCAAAGGATTAAGCGGCTTAGTGATAAAGCCTATGGAGGAGAAAATTATTCCACTCCATGTGCAGATTCCGCTGGAAATTGAACAGAACACTCTTCAACTCGAATTGATTGAATCTGTCTCCAAGGAGCTTGCAGGAGATACAGCAGCAGCGGGTACTGTGGAAGCGACAGGAACAAAGGAACCGGGTGCCGAGCTGAAGCTTCCCATTGCGTATTTCACCATCCCATATGTCCTGCATACGGATGCACAGAAGGGACAAGTATACAGTGCGACGAATTCATACGGAACTTTCTCCTACAGTCTTCAATCGCTGCAGCGCCTCCCCTGGAAAGATGAGGATATCTTAGCAGCCAAACTGAATATTACCAACATGCAATCGACCAATCTCTCTCTGCCCGACTTAAAGGGGATGTTAAAGATAGATAATGATGAACTATCTGCTTCGACCGAAATAATGATGGACAAGGGCATTGCTGTATTAGGACCCGGACAGAGTACAAGCATCAACGTAATCGCCCATATTCCTTACACCCAAGAATTTCACACCTTAAAGGTAAATCTATATTCATCTGAAAAAGATGAGAAAATGCCATTTCTTACATTAAGTACGCCGAATACAATGAACGCGATCGAATCTATTAAGCAAGGCGGCAGCTATGTAGTTTCAGGTCTAGGTAGAAATGCCAAAGTTAAGGAAAATAAAACGATAGTCTATGAGGGAATGAATTCAAATATTGTCTATACGGAAATGCTTCTTGGCAGTGAAGAGAAGCGCCAAAGCAAGATGGCCCGTCTTCAGGCATATTACAGAACAGCCGATGGACAGCTGTATGAAGCTGAGTCCAATCAACCGGACAATCCGGCAACACCGGACGTTAAGCAATTTATTACCTTCTCAGCAAAACTTCCCAAATCAGCAGTAACCTCAGACCTCTCGCTATACATTGGACCGGGAATTACCGGCACTAAATTTACCGAACCAGGAGAGGCTCCGACAGGATATATTGATATTTCAGCATTACAGCTCAATCCAGCTGTGAGCCGCCCCCAAACGAGTTTGACACTGGTTTCCTTGTATCCTTATCAACTGTCCGTTCTAAATTCGAAAGGCTGGACAATGGAAGGCAGTGACAGCTTGAATATCACTGTGAATTACAACCTGCAGCGGGAAAATAGTTATGACATGGGGAATTTCAATCATAAGCTGGTGCTCAAAATGACAGATGCAACCGGTCAGTCACAGGAAAAAAACCTGAACATAGGCACCGATCTGACGGTAGGGAATTACAATACGTTCATGGCTACCTTCAACAGCAATCAGTATAAGACTTTAACTGGAGGAGTCTACCGGTTAACCTTGTATGATGAGCTTATGGGTGAACGTATTGAACTTGCCAGTCAAACCTATAATTTGTCCATCGAAAAAGCCCAGGAAACCGAAAAATAACGGAAAAAGCACCTTCGGGTGCTTTTTTATTGAAGCTGCGGAGTGCTCACATCCCATTTCTTTCACACTCAGATCAAATTGAAAAGCCTGTCATCTCATAATGAGAAGACAGGCTTTTACTACGTGGTACCACTTCTTAAGGGAATGGAGCGCATACACCTTATTTCCCGGCGGCGAAGCGTTCAATTGTTTCAAAAGGCAGATGATCCGTGATTAAGCTTCCGTAATAGGCGACAGTCACGATACCTTCTTCATCTATCAGAAATTCAGCCGGGATCCGGTTGAAATTGGAGCCTTCCTCCGGCGTAAGCTTGAACCCGGCAGCCTCGACTTGATCACTAATTTTCTGATGGATACCCGGCTGCGATAATGTTGCCTTCGTTTTGGCTTCCGATGTCTCGACACCATATAGCTTGTAGATTTCAGCTGCAGGATCGGCAATGAGGGAAAAGGGAGCATTTTGTTGGCCCACATACCTGTGGAGATTAGCTTCGGGGGATTCGAATAATGCGATGACTTCCATTCCCTGATGCTGCCATTCCGGATACCGCTGGATAAATTGATGCACTCGCAGATTGCACAGCGCACAGGCTGAGTTACGGAAAAAGGCAAGCAATATTTTGCGTCCGCGATATTTTTCTAGTGTAATGCACTCGTTGTTCTGATCTGTCATTTGGAATAAGGGAGCTGTGTCCCCGTGCAGAAGCTGATGATTCATATGGTTTTCCCTCCTAAATTTCGGGTCTGGCGTTAACACCTACAACCCTAATTTAGCAGGTGAAAAGCGATCCCTCCGTGACTTAGTCACCAAGTGCTTCCAGCTTGGTTCTCTGGACTATTTTCACCCATCCCCGTCCTGTCTGAACCCATCCGTTTTGCTTAAACCGGAGCAGTGTTCGGGAAACGACCTCACGCGCAGAACCAATCTCTTCAGCCAATTCCTGATGTGTCGTGTGAAGAAGCGGCTGATCCTCTGTGGTTACGCGAAGCAGGGCTTTGACTAGTCTCATTTCAAGAGGCATGAATTGTTTCTCCTGCAGCATATCGACCATTCGGAGCATGCCTTCGAGGAGACCTCCAAAAATAGTTCTGCGAATGGGTTCATATTCCTGTACCCAACGCAAAAAGCTGCTTTTGAGCACAAATAGCACATCCACATCACATTCGGCGATCAGAGAGCCCGGATAATCGCGTCCACTTAACCCGCTGAGTACCATCAGTGAACAGACCTCTCCTGCGGAGAGCATATTTAATACCGATTCATTTCCCTTTTCATTGATAACCGTAATCCGGGCTGTCCCGCTAAGCAGAAACATGCCGTATATTGCCGCATCTTCGCGGTGAAATATTCTGGTTTTGGCGGGGAAACGCCGTACGAAAGGCTGGGCGTCTGCCCATTCTCCCGGCTGCAGAGCGCTGAAGCAAGGGAATATGTCCAGCAGATGGGTGTCTTCAATCCCCGAAATTGTCATTTTTATTTTGTCCTTTCTGTACACGCTTGTAAGAATAAAGAGTTACTATGAATATTTTAGAACACTATAGATCCACTTGGAAGAGCAGTAATCGATGATTTGACGTATATAGGATTTAATTAATGTATACTTAGAATAAAATAAATAATATTATTTACATCCAATGATAATATAGTATACATTAATATAAAATCGAATAGTCTGTTACTTGGTGAATGTAATCATTATATGAATGATACGTAGGAGAGGAGCGATAAATCCGTGACAAATAAGCTGTACGAATTATTTGTTGAACCGACTCCGGCCTTTCGAGGGAAACCGTTCTGGTCATGGAATGGCAGGCTTGACCCAGAGGAGCTGCTGCGCCAAATACAACATTTCAAGGAAATGGGCTTCGGAGGTTTCTTTATGCATTCAAGAACAGGGCTCGCTACCGAGTACCTGGGTGATGAATGGTTCGAGCTCATCAACCTTTGCGCGGAGGAGGCTGAGCGGCTTGGCCTTGAAGCCTGGCTTTATGATGAGGACAGATGGCCAAGCGGCTCGGCAGGCGGCATGGTCACGCAAGAGCCAAAGTATCGCTTGAAATTCATAAGACTTGAAGTCATTCCAGTTGAGCAGTTTGTATGGAAAGATCATATGTTTGCGGCTTTTCAGTGTGATGTCGAGGGCATGATTTTCACGAACTGTACGCAGTTGGAAAGGGATCAGGGCAGCGGTCAGCATACGGGTCGGACCATGCTTGCTTTCTCTGTGGTAGAGCAGGAGAAGGAAACATTTTATAACGGTTATACATATTTGGATACCTTGAATCGTGAAGCGGTCGATCGGTTTCTTGAAGTAACGCATGAACAATATAAGGCGAAGAGCGGAAAACATTTCGGCAAATCTATTAAAGGTATTTTCACCGATGAACCGCATCGGGGAGCGTTAATGGACGGGTTCGGAATTCAAAATGAAAACGGGCATTGGCACGCACCATGGACGTATTCGCTTTTTGAACAATTTCAGTCCGTATATGGTTACGATCTCATTTCACGTCTTCCTGAATTATTTTTAATGCCTGAAGGAAAAGAGTTTTCTCAAGTGAAATGGCATTACGTGGATCTGATTCAGGAAATGTTTCAAGACAGCTTTGCTAAACCAATGAAGCAATGGTGTGAGAGCAACGGTTTGATTTTGACGGGCCATACTTTGCATGAAGACAGCTTAACCGCCCAAACAGCAATGGTTGGGTCACTGATGCGTTTTTATGAGCATATGGGTTATCCCGGTGTCGATGTACTAACAGAAGGTAACGTGAATTATTGGATCGTCAAACAATTGTCTTCGGCAGCCAGGCAGTTGGGCAAGACATGGATGTTATCTGAGCTATATGGGTGCACAGGCTGGCAAATGCCGTTCGAAGGACATAAGGCCGTCGGCGATTGGCAGGCGCTGTTCGGCATTAACTTACGATGCCATCATTTATCCTGGTACACGATGGAGGGGGAATCCAAACGCGATTATCCCGCGAGCATATCCCATCAATCGGCCTGGTGGCATGAATATAGTTATGTGGAAACCTATTTTTCAAGACTGGGTGTGATTATGTCGAGTGGGTTACCGGTATGTGATCTGTTGGTTATCAATCCGGTCGAAAGCTTATGGGGACAGATCTACCCGGGATGGTCCAGAGGATTATCGGCCGTATCTCGCAAGGTTCAGGAGCTTGAACAAAGATATCAAGACAATTTTCATTATCTGGCGGGTGGGCAAATCGATTTTGACTATGGCGACGAGGAAATGCTGGGACGTCTATATAGCATCGGTAAGGACAAAGACGGCAGTGCTGTGCTGTATGTCGGCCAAGCGGCTTATCGGGCCGTGCTTGTGACGGGAATGATGACCATGCGCAGATCCACACTGCAAATACTCAAGCAATTTAGGGATGCGGGTGGAACTGTAATTTTTGCAGGCGATGCACCGGGTCATATGGATGCACTTGCTTCTGACGAAGTGATCCATTTTGCTAAAAGCGTGAAGCATATTCCCTTTGATTGCGATGAATTGCTTACCACTTGCAGAGAGGCGGTCCGGACTTGGGTTACTATTCGGGACGCGGCGACAGGAGCATCCATTCCTGATATATTCGCACAGGTACGCAAGGATAAAGAGCAAACGTACATTGTACTGATGAATATGAACCGCGAGGAGTGGCATAGGAACGTCGTTATAAGCGTCTCACAGCCAGGTTTTATCGAGGAGTGGAATTGCCAAACCGGTAAAAGAGGACATATTACTACCAACCTGCATGACGGCGCCAATGAATGGATTACGGATTTCGCACCGGTTGGAGAGCATGTATATGTCATCGACGATACGTATGATCAGTCTCTGCCAACAATAATCCGATACGTAAATGTTGACTCGTTAGATATCGCAGAGCGATTTAAATATCGGTTAAACGAACCGAATGTCTTCGTGCTGGATAGGGTTACTTATCGGTTGGATAAAGAAGAGAAGACAGTTGGACCCATGGAAATTCTGAAAGCGGATCGGCAAATTAGAACCACATTACAGCTCCCCTTTCGACATGGTGAAATGATTCAGCCTTGGTTTGTAGAAAAGTCCGGTCAGGCCAAAACAAATTTGAAGTATCCGCTTGTGCTGAATTATCATTTCCATGTTCATGAAATTCCTGACTCACCCATATATCTTGCCCTTGAAAGCCCGGAGTGCTTCCAAATCAGCTTGAACGGAGAACCAATCGAAGCCAAGGACACTGGCGAATGGTGGGTTGACCGCTGCTTCATCAAAATCCCGCTTCCGGCGGGAAACTTTCACGAAGGAGAAAATGTACTTGAGCTCCAGGTGATGTTCCATCAAGGCATTCATTTGGAAGCCATTTATTTGTTAGGAGAGTTCGGCGTCAATATCGAAGGTAATACTTGCACGATGATCAGACAGCCGGATACCCTCAAGCTAGGCTCTATTACGGAGCAGGGCTTCCCTTTTTACGGGGGGATGATCACCTATATTCCAATCATGGACGATGAGGAGGAGTATGAGCAGTTTAGCCGGAGAATTGAAAATAATCATAATGGCAGGACAATCATTTCATTCCCTGCATTTGAAGCAGGCTGTATAAAAGTTCGTCATGGTGCAGATGATCGCATCATTGCATGGCAGCCTTATGAAACTGAGATCAATAGGAAGAATGGTTCATCGTCACAGCTGGAATTTGATCTGATCCTAACAAGAAGAAACACGTTTGGTCCATTGCATCAGCTTCCGCTGCTTACATCAAGCTATGGCCCTGGAAATTGGACGACGGAGGGAGACAGCTTCACCGAGAGGTATGCACTACTGCCAACAGGGTTATTATCCCCACCAAAATTGATCAATCAGCAGGCTATAGACTCACTGTAACATGTAGTTTCTACACGACGTTTGACTCAATAATTGCCTTCCGTGGGAAGTATGATGTCCGTGAAATGGCCTTAGGCAAGCAAATAGCTTATCTCAAAAAGACGTGTTCAGCGTCTTTTTTTTCTGTTCGTAAGAATATAGAGATTAATACCATTACCAATAAATTGATGTGATGGTATATTTATATGGAGTGCCCGATTCAATAAAAGAGAAAGTGTGATCAAAATCAAGTTATTGTTTATTTGCAGCAGGAATAAATGGAGAAGCCTTACAGCTGAAAAGGTTTTTGAACAATATCACATGTATGATGTTAAATCCGCCGGGACCGAAGACAATGCAAGAATCAAAGTGAATTCAGGTCATGTGGGATGGGCAGACTTCATATTTGTCATGGAGAAAAAGCATGAACGCAGACTGAAAGACAAGTTTGGACACGAATTGAATGCTAAACAGATCATACGACTAGATATTCCCGATGAATATACTTTTATGGATGAGGAACTGATTGAATTGCTGAAAATAAGAGTTTCCGAGTTCATTGAAGTCCCGGAGTGAATAATTTGAATTAATATGAAGTTACTTTATTTTATATGGAGAGGAAGTATAATCATGAAATCTCCTGGGGGCTCCATGTTTCCTTACTATTACAAAGGCGGTGAAATTCACTGCCTCAAGTATGGAAGCAAATATGATAACAAAGAAAATCTGTTTAAACTGATGGAGCAAGAACAAGAATTCATATTCAGTATCAATAGAAAGTTAAAGATCTGGGTTGATTTTTATAAAACAACGATCACTGAGAGAGTTCTGCAAGAATTTATAAATCATCTGCAACGTATAAATGACCGAATAGATAAAATATCTATTGTTGGTTTAACGGGCTTTAATGTGTGGAGAATAAAGAGGAAAATAAAAAAATCAGGCATTAATCTCATCATTTCGTTTTATAAAGATCCTGAGGACGCCAAAACCTGGCTTATCCATGATAAATAAATACAACACAATGGGAAAGGAATGAATATGAATGGAATCAACATTTCGTGAACCAGATCTTTCTTCGAGACCGCTTTTTGTACAAGTACAGCGTGAAATGAAAGCATCACCTCAAGTATTATTCAAGGCCTGGACAAAAGAATTCGACTGTTGGTTTGCGGCACCAGGAGCGGTAATAATGGAGGGGCGCGTCAACACCGTTTTCTTTTTTGAGACGGTTTTCCAGCCAAACCCACATAGCGAAGAACAGCGTCATCCCCATTATGGAAGATTTTTACGAATTGAGCCCAATCATCTGGTTGAACTGACCTGGGTAACAGGCGAAGGGGGAACCAAAGGAGCGGAAACGGTAGTTACGGTGATTCTTGAGCCACACGGTAACGGAACATTCTTAAAGCTCACTCATGCGGGATTTCCCGATGAGGAGTCGAAGAGCGGACATGAGCAAGCATGGCCTTTTGTACTTGAACAACTTGATCAGCAGATGACGGCGAGCAATTAATGTACCATCATGCCCCAATTATTGTTTCCTCACCCTACAAAAACCCCCTTCACATCGGAAGACCAGATGAAGGGGGTTTTTCACTGTTAGGTTGGTGTCACAGAAACTTGATTATTTGCCAAGAAAACTCTTAATAAAGAAATCCAATTGATAATCCAAGCTCAGCGGATCGTTAAAGTAGAACGACTTCGCATCGACTTCGAAGACATGATTGTTCTTGACTGCAGGTATGTTTTTATACGATTCGGTCTTTTGGAATGAGGTGTCCTCATCTGCATTCTTACTGAAAATGACGTAGTCACCAAAGTAATCTTTCAGAACTTCCGTGGACAAGGCAAGGTAGCCGTCCTTAGCGGTTGCTTCTTTGACATTCTTTGGCATGTCGAGTTTGAATTCATTATAAAGGATCTCGGTTCCGCGTCCATAGTTATAACCATAGACGTAGAGCTGCTTATTGAACGTTTCTACGACGGAGACGGTCGCGTCAGCACCGATTTTCGCCTTGATTTCTTCACCGGCTTTTTGGGCACGCGCTTTGAAATCATCTACCCAGGCTTGCGCTTCTTTTTCTTTATTCAACAGTTTGCCGATTTCCAGCTGCTGCGTTAAGTAGTCGACTTTTCCGTATGTATAAGTGACGGTCGGAGCAATTTGTTTGAACTTATCGATATTTTTAATGTCTGAGAGTCCGATAATCAGATCCGGGTTCAGCTCGATGATCTTCTCGAGACTTTCGTCTGAAACTGCCTCAACGTTCTTCAACTGCTCTGCGAACCTCGGGTTAGTCAAGGACATTTCATCCGCTCCAACCAAGGGAACCCCAAGCGCCATGACGTTACCTGTTAAGAATCTCGTAAGCACAACGACACGCTGCGGATGCGTTGGAACCTCAACGGGTCCATTCTCGGACTGGTATGTAAATGTGGCGGGCTCAGTAGAAGATGATGAATCTGTCGAGCCATTCGAGGAAGTTTCCTGAGACGTCTTGCTTTCGCTATTGGCGTCATTCTTAGTACCACCGCAAGCACTCAAAACAAAAATAAGTATAAAGACTAACAAGATGAATGGTTTTTTCATAAGATGTTTCTTCTCCCCTAGCTATAGCTATGTATTTTATGATAATGATAATCATTTTCACTAATATAATATCTATGCGGCATAACTGTCAATAGCTATATAATGATTTTGTCAATGAGTTGAGCTGCTTATTTTTTGCGCAATCATGCCAGTAAAGCTTTGTTATAGCCATAGGCTATAGCTGGATATAGTTTATTCCAGTTACTCTATAGCTGCGGATACGTGATATCTTTCTTGTAACAAACAATTCGTATAGGAGTGTAACAAGATGGCGAAAAGTAGTGTTTTGGGATATCCACGTATTGGTGCAGATCGCGAATGGAAAAAAGCGCTCGAAGCGTTCTGGGCCGGCAAGCTCGAAGAATCAGAATTTCACAATCAACTGCAGAAGATCCGTTTGGATCATTTGCGTAAACAGCAGGAAAAGGGAATTGATATCATCCCGGTAAATGATTTCAGCTATTATGATCATATTTTGGATACAGCAACAATGTTCGGAATTATTCCGAAACGCTTTTCTTATGAAGGCGGAGTCGTACCCTTGTCTGTCTATTATGGCATTGCCCGTGGAACGAAAGATGCAACAGCAAGTGAAATGACCAAATGGTTCAACACCAACTATCACTATATCGTGCCTGAACTAGATGGAGCTGCACCTACGATTACTGAAAATAGACCCCTTATTGCATATAGAGAAGCTAAGGAAAAACTCGGTATCGAAGGGAGACCGGTTATCGTAGGCCCGTTGACCTTCCTGAAATTATCAAAAGGATACGATGTTTCGGAGACCGACGTTTGGCTGAAGCGATTGTTACCGCTCTATGTACAGATACTTCAGGAGCTGGCATTCGAAGGGGTTCAATGGGTACAAATCGATGAACCTATTCTGGTAACAAAATTAAGTGAGGATGATCGTAAGCGACTCAAGACCATTTATGATACGTTTGCAGCGAAAGCACCTAACCTGAACATCATGCTGCAAACCTATTTCGAGTCCGTAGAGAACTACAGTGACATTGTCCAGCTGCCGGTCAAAGGAATAGGTCTTGATTTCGTGCATGGATTGTCTGGCAATATCTCATCGATTAAAACATATGGTTTTCCTGAGGACAAGGTTCTAGGCGCAGGAGTTATCGATGGCCGCGGTATCTGGAAGGCATCCCTACGTGAGAAGCTTGTACTGCTCAAAGAACTTGCCGGAGTTGTAACGACCGATAAGCTCATCGTGCAATCTTCTTGCAGCTTGCTGCATGTTCCGGTTACGGTAAAAAATGAGGCGAAGCTCTTACCTGAACTAAAGAATGCTCTTGCATTCGCTGATGAGAAGCTGGATGAAATTGCACTCCTGGCGAAAGCAGTCTCTTCAGGTGAGGCCACAATCACGGATGAACTTGAAAAGAGTGAGAGAGTTCTTCAATCGCTCAAACAATCAGATGAGCGCAACCGTAATGATGTTCAGCAAGCCGTAGCGACCATTGGCGCGCAGTCTCCTGTTCGTAGTCTGCCATTTGCTGAACGTCATACCGCTCAACAGAAAAAATGGCAATTACCACTTTTTCCAACGACGACGATTGGCAGCTTTCCGCAATCTGTAGAGGTGCGCAAGGCCCGTCAAAGCTGGCGCAAAGGTGAATGGAACAACGAGCAGTATGCTGACTTCATCCGGGAACAGATCGATATTTGGATTAAGCATCAGGAAGAGATCGGGCTGGATGTTCTCGTGCATGGTGAATTTGAAAGAACGGACATGGTCGAATTCTTTGGTGAGAAGCTTGCGGGATTCGCCTTTACACAGTATGGATGGGTACAGTCATATGGTTCACGCTGTGTGAAACCGCCTATTATTTTTGGTGATGTGGCTTTCGAAGAAGCGATGACTGTCGAGGAAACAAAGTATGCGCAAACGAAGACGGATCGCCCTGTTAAGGGGATGTTAACGGGACCGATTACGATCATGAACTGGTCGTTCGTCCGGGAGGACATCACGCGCGAGCAAATCGCTTATCAACTGGCTTATGCCCTTAGACAAGAGGTAGAAGCACTTGAGCAGGCAGGCATTGGCATGATTCAAGTGGATGAGCCTGCGGTTCGCGAAGGGCTGCCGCTTAAAGAAGAAGATCAAGCGGAGTATCTGGAATGGGCTGTCAAAGCGTTCCGTATGACCACGTGTACGGTACAGGACACGACGCAAATTCACACGCATATGTGTTATTGCGAATTCCATGACATGATCGATTCGATTGAAGCAATGGATGCGGATGTGATATCCATCGAGACATCCCGCAGTCATGGTGAACTGATCCATAGCTTTGAGTTGAACACATACAAATTAGGTATCGGCTTAGGTGTATACGATATCCACAGTCCACGTGTTCCGCAGGTGGAGGAAATGACTAGTATGATCGAACGCGCCTTGCGAGTGCTGGATCCAAACCTGTTCTGGATTAATCCGGATTGCGGACTGAAAACTCGTGGAGTCGAGGAAACGGTTGATTCCTTGCGCAACATGGTTAAAGCAACGCAGATCGCTCGTGAAAAGCATACCTTAACGGTGTAAAAGAAGCTAAGCAGTTATATAGTATGTACTGGAATTGACGGTTAAACATAGACGGTATACCAAAGTCACTCGACTTTTTGGATACCGTCCTTTTTTTGTTTTTGCAAAATCAGATCACTCCAGATTGCCTAATCATGGAGCATTGTCCGCATCGTATTGCTATGGTAACATCGAGTTAAGTAGCTTTATGAATGTCTTTTTGAGTCGGTGCAGGGTAAATATCATAACAATTTAAAAGACAGGCCAAGGCATGGATAGAAAAAAGCATGCTTTGACCTGTTTTTATTTATTAAATAGTACCATTTCATATATTGAAAAAAACAAAATGAAATAAATCAATCGTTTTTCTGGTCAGTCGCGTCTTACTATTAGGAATTTAAAACAGATGACTTCTTCCGTATACCAACACAAATAAGGAAGAGGGGGAACGGTGAATGGTGGAAAACACAATGAATGAAGTCAAAATGGCGAAATTGGAGTTGATAGACGAAGAGAGTTTCTTTGATCGCCTGTCCAGCGAACAACGTAAACTGTACTCGATTGCTTTCAGCTACCTGCGCAACGAAGCGGATGCCCTGGAAGTGGTGCAGGAAGCGTCTTGCCGGGCATGGATGAAGCGTAAAAAGCTCAAGGACGAGCAGTCCTTCACTCCTTGGCTAATCCGGATTACTATCAATTGCTGCATGGACGAGCTCAGACGAAAAAAACGCGTATTTCCAGTGGAAAAGCTGGAGGATGATACAGCTCAGGAAATGAAAAGCAGTGATCGAATCGATTTAGAGCGGGCTATGGACCGGATGAAGCCGAAATACAGGCATGTCGTCATGCTGAAATATTATCAGGACATGAAGACCGTCGATATTGCGAAGGTGCTTAAGAAGCCGGAAGGCACGATCAAAACCTGGCTGCGCGAAGGGCTAAAGCAGCTTCGGAATTATCTGTAGTGATGAGGGAGGCGAATCGTATATGTTGGAAAAAGAAGAACGGGTCCTGATGCAGGATGCCAATGAAGTTAAAGCGAATGCCCAAACGATTCGGGAAATGAAACTTTCCACTGCCGTACGTGGCGGTGTAGCACAAGGGAGGAAGCGCGAGATGAGGCGCATCTATACTTACGGAGTGAGCGCCGTTGCAGCAGCGGCAGCAGCGATTGTCATTATATTTTCATCTATCGGATCTCCAGCAGCAGTAGTCGAAGAGAAGGTGATGCAAACAGCGAGCGCGAATAGCGTAACCGATTTTGAATTGTTCCGTCCCATTGGCCAAAGAGATCAAGGGTTTGCAGCGGCTATGGAGCAAGGTCTGATGAAGCCGATAAAGCAAGGCGTGGAGAAAAACGGTTACCGTGTGGACGTGGCTGGCGCCGTTTCGGACGGGCGAAAGTCATTTATCATGTTTAGTGTGCAAAATCACTCGGAACATATAGCGAGTCCTGTTGTTGACTCGTTGTACTTTGGGGACGAAGAAGCACCATCTTTTAGAGCAGAGGCGAAACATGCGGGAGAGCGATCCGACATCGCTCCGGGAGAAACGGCTTACTATGTATATACCACGAATCTTCTGCCTTCAGTTGATTACAGCAAAGACGCGAAGATGAGTGTAGCCATATGGGATAACGTAACTCAAAAATATCAAAAGGGCTTAAACATATCGTTCGAACTCGATACCAAAGCACTGAAGAATCAGGAACGTATCTATCATCCGACGCAGTCGTTGACCGTGGACGGACAGCAAATAAACGTGAGCCAAGTGCAATTTACGCCGCTGAATACGTATGTAGATCTGGAATATGACAAGGCCAATGACAAGCAGATTTTCAAAGTGATTAGTCCTGTCGTCATCGGTAAAAGCGGCAGCAACATCGAAAAGCTATATTATCCGGAAGAGGTCTTAAAGGATAACACCAAATCTACCCTGGTATTCAAAAGCAGCAAGCTCGATCAGCTGGATACCACTTCACTGAAAATATTCGGTATTGGCGCCGTGAAAAAGGATCAATTAAAGGTTGTCGTCGATTTGAAGAAGAGACAAATCTTAGATGCTCCTGACAATTTGCTGCAAATCCTTCCACCAGATCAGGAGGCGGACGGAGAAGAAATTTATTTCTACCGCAAGCTTGAACAAGCCCAAGTTGGAGACAGTTTCGGCATGTGGCTGGGCGATTTCACCGATGCCATGGGAGAAAAGCATAAAAGGGTATCTCCGAAAAGCACCAGCCATGGAGGAACGACCTCATCAACGAAAGAAGACACCGTGGAAGATGAAACAGCTTATAATTTTGGAAAGGGAGCTCTCGACTATCCGCAGCCGCTCACGATTGACGTCAAGCAGTACTGGATTCCGGTCATGGATACGCAAACCGTAGAGCTGCATTCAAAGCATTAAAATCCTGGAAGAAGAAATCAGGATTCATGATAAATCGTATTGTAATACATTAATTTTTAACCGGTTTCCCTTGGGAATCCGGTTTTTCTTTATTCATTTAATCCCTAATAGATTAGTCGAATTTTTGGCTGCGCATCTGGTCTAGGGTTTCTTTTAGCTAGAAATTTAAGGAATATTTAGTTTTTACCCCATTCCTTCTTAAATAGTCTTGCCTATGCTAGAGACATAAAGAAGGAAGCTTAGACCAAGAAGGGGGTGATGAAGATGATCATGAAGAACTGGCTCCGTAAGGATATTTCAGTGGCAGTTATGTTCCTTGTGCCAAGCGGTGTCGGATTTGCGATGTTCTACCTTATTCCGTTCATCATGGGAGTGATCTATTCCTTTATGGACAATACGATAGATGGCCATTTTGTAGGACTCGATAACTACCGTGAGCTGCTTGCGAGTAATTCTTTCCGTAAGGCAGCTTACAATACATTTTATTTTACCGCGGTTAGTGTTCCGCTCATGCTTTTACTGTCTTTAGGGTTAGCGATACTGCTCAACAAAAGTACATATCTCCGAAAATGGCTGCGGACGGCATATGTGCTGCCTCTAGTGGTACCTGTCGCCTCGATCATACTTATCTGGCAGATGCTGTTTGATTGGAATGGATCTCTTAATGCCTGGCTGGGTAGCTTCGGTTACGCACGTGTAGATTGGATGAAGACAGATGCAGCCAGGATTGTGGTCATTGTCGTTTACTTATGGAAGAACATGGGATACAACGTCATTTTGTTTTTGGCGGGACTCCAGCAAATCCCAAAGGACTATTATGAAACTGCCCAGATTGAAGGAGCAGGGCGTTTACGGCAGTTTGGCAATATTACACTTGTCTATCTAACATCCACGATGTTCTTTGTCGTCATCATGTCGATCATTAATTCATTTAAAGTGTTTCGGGAAACGTATTTGATCGCTGGCGATTATCCGCATGACAGCATCTACATGATGCAGCACTATATGAACAATATGTTCATGTCGATGGACATTCAGAAGCTGACAGCGGCAGCGACCTTGATGTTCGGGTGTATATTGCTGATCGTCTTGGGAATGTTTGCGCTTGAACGCCGACATCGGCAGTTCATGGAATAGGGGGCGAGAAAACAGTGCCAGTTGCCAGAGTATTGCAAAAAAGTGCCTTAACGCTCGTCCTGGGCGTTATAGCGGTCATGTTATTATTCCCAATTGTGATCACATTCACAAATTCACTGATGACAGAAAAGGAAATCAATATTAATTATGGACCCATCGGACAGATGAAAGAAGCGTCTGCAGGCAAAGCAAATCCTTATGTGAATTTAAAATTGTTGCCGGATAAAGTCTCCTTGGAGCAGTATGGCAAGGTGCTTTTGGACAACCCAAAATACTTGACGATGTTCTGGAATTCCGTATTGATGGTGGTGCCGATCATCTCAGGACAGACCGTCGTCGCAGCACTGGCTGCATATGCGTTCTCCAAGCTGAGGTTTCGCGGCAGGGATCCGTTATTTTTAATCTATGTCTTAACGATGCTCATGCCGTTCCAGGTAACGCTGGTTCCGAATTATATCATGGCGGATCAGCTTGGAATACTGAATAGTCCGAATGCGATTATATTGCCTGGGATTTTTGCTGCTTTTGGCGTGTTTATGCTCAGGCAGTTCATGCTGGATATTCCTTATGCCTATATCGAAGCGGCCAAAATCGACGGAGCCGGACACTTACGGATATTCATTCAAATTATTATTCCGATGATCAAGCCCGGACTAGCTGCATTGATTATTTTATTGTTCGTCGATTATTGGAATATGGTGGAGCAGCCGTTAATTTTTCTGGACGATCCGTTCAAGCAGCCGTTATCGGTTTTTCTATCCAGGATCAATGAAGGTGAGCGGGGAATGGCTTTCGCTGCTTCCATGCTCTATATGGCTCCGATGGTTATGTTGTTTCTGTATGCGGAGTCGTATTTCATCGAGGGCGTTCAATTGTCCGGCATCAAAGGTTGATATTTACGTTAACTTTCCTTCGGAAAGTTTTAGCGATTGCTTACGAAGGTAACTTTCCTTCGGAAAGTTTTAAGGAGACAACGGGAAATGGAGCTAGCAATTGATCGAAAACGCAAACGAATCATTCAGGTCGCATTCATGTTTTTTGTGGGGCTATTGCTGTTCTTTACATTGTTCAGTAACACGCTGCAATCGTTAAACCTGGCGAAAGTGGGAACGGAAAAACCTACGCTAGGAAGTATTAATTTTACGATCGAAGGTAGCGGTATTTTGCACCCGCTCGCTGAAGTTAAACTTTCGAATACTGCGAACTTGAAGATCTGTACATCGCTCTTGTTCAATGTTTTGTCTTGTTCCATGTAACGTATTGGATGCTATGAAGTTAAATGATGGTATTTACACCGTTCCTTCCGGATTTTTCTTGAGAGCTTTCATTGGCGATGGGGATGTTCTTAAGAACACAGATGTAAAGATCGATGAAAAGAACTGGTCTTGGAAGGAGTTTGGGGAAATTTCGAAAAAAATCATGCAAAGGGCCGAGAAGGGCAATAAGGATCAGCGCTATGCCTTAGCGAACAATCCGCCGGATGTGATCCTTCAAGAAATGATTGTGGATAGTTACGCACAGTTCGTTGACACTGCCGCAAAAAAGGCAAAGTTCGATTCTCCCGCATTAGTGGAACTGATGCAGCAAATCAAAAAAATGTACGATGAAAAAATCATGACTTCGGCGCCAGCGGATGTTGGCAATCAATTGTTTTACTCAGCAGTTATAACATCTCCAGTAGATTTAATCGATGGCCCGCATTCGTTTTTTGAAAATCCGAAACTGCTTCAAAAGCCGCATAATGGACAAGCTACAGGCGGCATGAGGATCATCCCGTCATCTCAGTTCGCGATACAAGCCAAATCTCCGGCTAAAGACGAAGCGTGGAAATTTATTACCTTCTTATTATCTGAGGAAGCGCAATCAATGCAGGACAGAGAAGGATTTTCGCTTCTGAAATCGGTTAACGAGAAGATGTTGAACGACATTCAGGAAAAAGTTAAAAATGCCGCATACAAGCTTCCCAATGGAAATACAGCCAAGGTATCCGACGAAGAATTTACTCAGTTCAAACAACTTATTAATTCCGCGGATCAATACGCAAGTCTGGATGGTAAAGTGATTTACATTGTAGGAGAAGAGTCTATTTCATTTTTTAGTGGACAGAAATCTGCGGAAGAAGTGGCCAAGCTTATTCAGAACCGGACGACAATTTATTTGAACGAATAGAAAGCATGGAAAGATAAAAGGCAGCCACCCCGTGAGCTGCTTTTTCCAAGAAACAGGGAATTAGGCAGCCTCAACATAATGCTTGAAATCAGGGAGGGGAATTCATGAACAAACGCATCAACTTGTATGCGGCAGTTCTGCTAGGCACAATAGTCTTAAGTCAGAATATCGCACACGGCGCTAACGCAGCAGCATTCTCAGGAGTTTCACCGGTCAAGAAAACAACAACAACTAACGCAGCACCATTCATGCTGGACAAACTCGGCTCTATTACTCTGAAGAGCAATGTCAGTATGAAGCTGACGGATATGGACGTTTTTGCGCAGCCGGGAGGTAATATTCTTACTTATACACTTATTTATAGCAATGGAACGAGTAATAGAGTAGATCTTATCGATTATTTCACGAAGATCACCACGACCGGCGGCACGGTCATACAAGGAAAATCTGTCACAATTGATGCCGGCAAAAAAATGGTTCCCGCGAAGAGCAGTCAAACCGTCACTTATTATGTGAATATTGGGAAGGCTGTAAAATTAAATGGAGTCAAGGTTTCCATCTTCGAGTGGGACTTCAATAGCGCCAACTATCAGAAAAGGCTGGGTGTTTTCACGACTCCAGGCGGCTATACATCGCTAGTCCCTCAAGGCCAAAGTCAGAAGATCATGATGAATAATCTGCCTGTAACGACCAAAGCAGAGAGCCTTCAAAAGATTCAAATGAATGGAAAAGTATACATGAAGATAGGTGTGAGTCTCGTTAATTGGGGCACAAAAGTTCTAATCAATCCAGACTATAAAGCGTACCTGAAGTCATCCGGTGGTTCGGTATTCGAGCTCAAGCTGGAGGATGCCAGCAGCAATTACAAGGTACAACCACAAGAGAAGAAAACAATCTACTATCTGGCAGAAGTTCCTTCTTATATGAAAACAGATAATATGACACTGCAATTCGCATATGAAGACTCGACTTTGAAAATGAATCTTCCAGTTAAATCTTTTAAGCTTCCCGGTTTAACAGCTGCTGACTCAGTCGTGGCGGACTACGCGGTGAAGAAAATTTCCATCGCCAATAATGCGGTAGAAACGCAGCTAAAGAGTGCAGCTGTGTATTCGGAGAACGAATCCGCAAAATGGAGTCTGCAATTCCGTATTAAAAATCTCGGTAATAAATCGGTAACTCTGCCTGCTTATGAGCTTGCCATTAAAGCCGCTGAGGGTTTCAGTATTCCAGTGAATTCAAAAGGGCTTGCTAATTTAACCATAAAGCCGCTTGAAGAGAAGATCATTGATCTCAGCGGGGTTGTGCCATTGAAACTGAATCAAGGTACCTTACAGCTGCTCTTAACAGAACCCTCTGTAGACGGAAAGGTTGTTTTTCCAACCGCTTATTACAAAATACCTTATTCTCAAGAAAGCAATAACACTTTGGGAATAGAGTACTTACTCGAGAATAGTCATGGAAAGTTCGGCGTTAAGCTTGACTCTATTCAGAGGCTGCCTTGGGCAGAGGGAGATCAAATCACAGCGAAAATCAGCATTCGTAATGCATCTCTCAATACCGTACAGCTGCCTTCCCTCCAAGCTCTGGTCAAAGCAGGAATGAACGATCTAAGCGGTACAGCCCGGATTGTGACCAAAAGCATCCTTACGTCTCTAGCTCCTTCTGAAACGACAGAGATGTACGTGCTTGCAAAGATACCTTATTCGTATAGTTTTAGTCAATTGAGAATTATTTTGCAGGAAACCTCTGGAGATGATGTTACGAAGTTTCTCTCTATGAACACGAATGCAGTGAATACCATGATGAATACCGTAAACGCAGGCGGCTCTTACCATATCAATACGAACGGCCAAAAAGCAGAAGTGAAGGAACGCAGATCAATCACGTATAGTGATAACAGCTCAAATTTGATATATACAGAACTAGAAATGATCAGCGAAGAACCACGTCAATCCAAACAAGCACAGCTCGTGGCTTATTATAAGACACCTGATAATCAATTTTATGAGGCCAAAGTTAGTCAATCGTCCAGCTCCACAATCCCCAATGGCAAGAATTTGGTTACGGTCTGGAGTAAGATTCCACAGAATGTAAATACGTCAGACCTAGTACTCTATATTGGTGAAGGGATAACGGAAGATAAATCGGCAGAGTCACCGGGTTCCATGACGGGATATATCAATGCGGTGGGACTTTCACTTAACCCTATAGCTGCTAAAACTTCGTCTGATTTGAGACATGTGGATCTATTCCCTTACAATCTTTCAATGACCAAAGCAGAGGGCAACCTTACAGAAGGTTCGGATACAATTGATACAGTCATCAATTACAGCCTGACTAAAAATAATGAATACGAGGCAGGTACTTACGAGCATAAGCTTGTCTTAGAACTCACCGACCCGTATGGACAATCGACAGAAAAAACGTTAACACTCGGAACGGATTGGACTATCGGGAATAATAAATCATATTCAACAGCATTAAATAGCAGCTTATACAAAAAATTAACCGGAGGCTTCATCCGCATGAGCTTGTATGATGAGTTCCAGGGCCGAAGAATTTTGGTGGGCAGTCAGTCCTATCCAATTATTTACGAAAAGGTATCTAAAGAAGTAAATGAATAGCATCGTCAGCGTAAGTAATGGAAGTACCATACTTGTAAATAGCAATACGACATTCAACTCAAAAGAAATAAGCATGGTCTTTAGACTAGGCTTATTTCTTTTATAATTTCAGGAAACCACGGTATGAATTCCAAACCACGTAAGAAGGTTTCAAGCGTTGCAGCAAGAAAATATAATAAAAATTTAATTGGGGATGTGTCGATTTTGTCGTCAGCCGTTCGTCGTCTTCATAGAAGCTCGGATATCTTAAGAAAGAGCAGCTCAATCCATAACAAATATAACTGGAAAATAAAAGGAGAGATACAATGTACTCAGTAACTTCAAAAGATGGCACCAAAATTGCATATGACAAGGTTGGTCAAGGACCGGCACTCATACTGGTAACAGGTGCGTTCAGCTACCGGAAATTTCCTGGGCAGGTACAGCTGGCGAATCTATTATCTGAGCAATTTACAGTCTACAACTACGACCGCCGTGGCCGCGGGGATAGCGGAGACACACAGCCATATGCCATAACCCGCGAATTTGAGGATCTACAGGCAATGATTGACGAATCTGGCGGCTCGGCATATGTATGGGGATTGTCATCTGGAGCAGTACTTGCCCTTCAAGCAGCAGCGAGCGGAGTAAATATTACGAAATTGGCATTACATGAACCCCCATTTGTAGTTGATCCTGCAGATCGCATAGTACCGGCTCATTTCTTCGGACATGTTTCCGAACTTATTGCTGATAATCGCCGGGCCGAAGCCATTAAGTACTTTATGACCAAAGGCATGGGCGCACCCTCGTTCGTCATTGGCATGATGCGCCTGATGCCGGGAGTATGGTCTAAACTCTTGGCCGTTGCACACACCCTTCCCTACGATGCGGCATTGCTCGACGGGTATATGGATGGAAAGCCGTTACCGGCCAATACATGGAGCGAATTGAAGATGCCGACACTGGTGCTTGAAGGCACTGAGAGTCCGGCCTCCTTGCGTCATGGTGCCCAGGCACTGGCGGGCGTGCTCCCCCATGCGCAGCTATTGAGTAAAAAGGGCCTCGGCCATACCAAGAAACTCAATACAAAGATCATTTCATCGGAGCTGAGAGCTTTTTTTAATGGAAATTTCTAATTCTAGATGTCGATCCAGTCGAGATTGATTCGTCGTATATGTAGAAGCGGACTTACACGGATAATATTCACACCGGTATACGACGCTTTACTATAAATTAGGAGGATTATACTTATGAGATTTATGATGATTGTCAAAGCAACTACAGATTCAGAGGCGGGAGTTTTGCCCAGCCAGGAGCTTATTGATGCCATGATGAAGTATAATGAGGAGTTGGTAAAGGCTGGTGTACTGCTCGCTGCGGATGGCTTACAGCCCAGTTCAAGCGGAGTTCGAATTTCCTATCCGGAGCCCGGTGGCAAACCGAAGGTTATTGATGGCCCGTTCACAGAGGCAAAAGAAATGATCGCGGGATATACGCTGATTGAAGTTAAATCCAGAGAAGAAGCCATAGAATGGGCGCTGCGTATGCCGGACCCCCATGGAAATGGTCAAGGACAAATTGAGCTAAGACAAGTGTTCGAGGCTGAGGACTTAACGGACAATCCGGAATCTCTGGCGAAGGAAGCGGCACTGCGCCAGCAGGTTGAGGAGATGAAAAAGGCGTAATTTTGTCACGCATTTCTAAACGGAATGACAACATTATGAAAATAATAAATTAATAAAACGTCCCCATCCACTTTCAAATAAAAGTAGGTGGGGATTTTTTTGTGGAACTAGATTGAAAGATTGGGCCATAAAATCATTTTGCGACCCTTTCCCAAACCCAAATTACAGAGTATAATTTCTCGTTGTGCAATTATGCATAATGATAGAGAGCATATCAAGATCTATCAGTGATCGAAATCATGAGGCAAGGAGGATGGAACATATGATGAACAAAAGACTCGTTAATAAGAATGGCCCTATATTTTTATTTAGCTTTGTCCTGCTTCTGAAAAGTGCGGTGGCCTGGTTTGTCGTTTTTAACGATGGTCCCAGTTGGAGCATTGTGTTTACCGAAATTCCCTTTTTTATTATTGTATTTAGTCTGATCGAATGGTTCGCAACGAAACGGAAGATTTTGTATTACATGATTTCCAATTTATTTATAACTTTAATTTATTTTGCTGTTCTGATGTATTACAAATATTATGGGGTCATAGCCACCTATCATGCCTTGCAGCAAGCGGATAAGGTCACGAAAGTGGGAGAAAGTACTTATTCTTTGATTACACCCTATTATCTGTTTATTTTCGTAGATATTGTGTTCTTTCTTTTCTTCATGTTTCGTCCGAAATATATTGCTAGATGGAAGGAAAGAGGCTCTAGACGCATGAACCGTCCAGTTCTGATCGTGATCTCTGCCGTTTCCTTTGGACTCTGTATCTTTAACATCTGGCCCAATCACGCAAGTATGAATGAGATCAAAAAGGCGAAGAGCATGGGGATACTTAATTACGAGGTATATACGCTGTTTGCGGATACGACGGAAAAGGAAGAAATTATGAACTCCAAGGAGATTTCACAACAATCCATTGATGAGCTTAAAGGCATCACAACGCCTGCATCACCGCAGTATTGGGGCGCGGACAAGGGTAAAAATCTGATCGTCGTTCAAATGGAATCCTTCCAGAACTTTCTGATCGGACTAACCCTTGATGGACAAGAGATCACTCCTAATCTGAATAAGCTGGCAAAAGAGAATATATATTTCAGTAATTTCTACACGAATGCAGGTCAGGGTACAACCTCGGATGCGGAGTTCGTAGTGAATTCTTCTTTTTACGTGCCCAAAAATGAACCGGCAACCTCTTCGGTATATATGAAGAAAGCAGTGCCAAGTCTGCCAAGATTGATGAGTGAAAACGGCTATGATACTGCTACGTTCCATACCAATGATGTGGAGTTCTGGAACCGTAAGGATCTATACAAGGCGATAGGTTTTGACAAATATTATGATCAGTCTTTTTATGGTGATGAAGACCATATCGCTTTTGGTTCATCAGATGAGGTATTGTTTGCCAAAACGGTACCGGAGCTTTCCAAACTTGATGCAAAGAGTGAGCCGTTTTATGCGATGGTCATGTCGATGAGCGCACATCATCCTTTTCGCATTCCGGAAGGTAAGTACAAAATGAAGCTGCCTGAGAGATACGAAGGAACGCTGCTTGGCGATTATATTCGTGCTCAGAATTATGCGGATTTTGCCATGGGACAATTTTTGGAAGGACTGAAGACTAGCGGACTTTGGGATGACAGCCTGATTGTGTTCTATGGCGACCACCAGGGAGTGCCGATGTATACCCTGGGGAGTAAAGAGAGAGACATGATGGATGAGTTACTCGGTCATGAATATGGCTATACGGATATGTTCAACATACCGTTCATCGTACATTCCCCAAGCTCCGGTCTTCCTGAAAAAGTCGAAGTGACAGGTGGACAAATTGATATTTTGCCTACGGTCGCGAATTTGCTTGGAATATCGGTTCAGAATCAACTGCATTTTGGTGAAGATCTTCTGAACCAGCAGACGAATCTGATTCCACTCAGGCACTTTTTGCCTTCAGGGTCTTTCATTAACGACAAAAGTATGTATGTAACGGGTAATGCCTATGCGGATGGGCTTAACTATAGTTTAAGAGACAACACCATTTCAGCGGACGGATCAACCGAGACGCAATTTACAGCAGCGCAGCGTTTACTTAATATGTCCAACAGTTATATATTGCAGCTGCCAGATCAGCAATAATAAATAGCACGAAGTCAAATCTATTGACAGGGAATATTTGTAAATTGTATACTAAGTTCAATTTTAGAATTAAACACACCGCGAGAGATAACCTATCGCCTATTGTAGGCGGCAGGTTTTTTGTTTTTTATGGGTTCCCATTTCCATGCACACTTCATACCTCGAATGAGCCATAGTGATACGAAAGGTATGACGTACATGACTCAAGAAAAGTCATGTGACGAAAAAGAAGCCGTAGAAATTGCCCTGAAACTGAAAGATATGTTTACATAGATTTGCGATGCGGGTGATGCTAACATTTGGAATATCGCAAAAAAAAGCCGCTATTAAGCGGCTTTTCTATTTAATGGATACTGAGAAAAATACTGAATCAAGTGGTATAAGAGCTGCTGCTGTACATTTAATCCGCAGCCGTTTCTTTGCTGGATAATACCTCTTTTTTCAAGAACCAGCAGATCACAAAAGCAGCAATAATAAATCCGAGAGCAATCATGAACAAGTTGTGGAACGCATCCACGAACACGGTCTGTACCTTCACTATCAGATCCACAGACAGACCTTTCGGAATACCGCCTGTAGCCAGGTGCTCGGCACTTCCTGCAGGCAGTTGACCGCCGATAGACGAGACACCGTCCTTAATATGCTTGGCAAGCAAACTGCCAAAGACGCTGAGTCCAACGGTCGTACCAAGGGATTGAATCAGATTAACCGTACTGAGCGCAATCCCGCTGTTGTCCTTGGAAACAGATTCCTGGACGATCAAATTGTCCCCTCCGAATAAAGCGCCGAGTCCCAGACCTAAAGTGAAGAACGAAGCGACAATATATACAACCGAGGTGTGAATACCGATCTGTGTCAGTAAGAAGATGCCAATGACCGGAAGAATGAAACAGATAATAAACAGGTTTCGGTATGGAACCTTCGTGATCAGAAAACCATTCACGATGCTGGAGGGAATCGCGCCTGCCATAAAGGCGAGCATGAGATATCCCGATTCCGTCGGGGTTAATCCCATCACATTTTGGGCAAAGAATGGGAAAGTCGCAATTCCGCCCATAAGTCCGAGCATCAGAATAAATACCAGTAATGACAATACCACCACATTGCGGTTGCGGAACAGGTGAAGCGGAATGATCGGCTCCTTAACCCGCGACTCTATCCAGATAAATAAGCCAAGCAGCAGGACGCCGAGAATCAGCATTCCTGTAATTAACGGTGAGGACCATGCCAAGCCTTGATTATCCACCAAAACAGGCGACATCAGCAGTGACAGCAAGCCCATGGTAAGAACGGAAGAACCAAGCCAGTCAATCGTTTTCTTCTCATTGATGCGGGATTCCCGCATTCCTACACCAAGTACCAGGGCGGCAATCAGGCCGACAGGAATATTTATGAGGAATACCCAATGCCAGTTCACGTGGCCAACGAGGTAACCTCCCACCGTCGGTCCAAGCAGCTGCGGCACGATCATCATCGGACCGAATAAGCTTTGGATCTTGGCTCGTTGCTCCAGCGGGTAGGCATCCCCGATGATGACCAGAGCTATTGGCATGAGCCCACCGGCACCGATTCCCTGAATCCCCCGGCCAATCAGCAGCACCGTCATCGATGGTGCGAGTCCACAGACGATGGAGCCTGCGATAAACAAGCCCATACAACTTAAATAAATAACCTTCCGGCCATATATATCGGCCAATTTACCAAGGATCGGCATAAAGATAGTAGCCGCCAGCATGTATATCCCGGCCACCCATCCGTACAAAGCTAACCCATGCAGGTCACGGATAATGGTCGGCATGGCCGTTGAGACGACCGTTTCGTCCAGTTCAGCGAAGATGAGTCCGATCATCAAACCGATCAATATCAGCTTATTATGACTTGATTTCACTCCAAACTCCCTCATTTCTCTATATCTAATGTTCGAATAAAGCCATAATAAATGATATTTATGAACTGAATGTGAACTAGGGAGGATCTAAACTTACAAGCCTGTAAGGTTTGTGTAAGCCAAATAAATAGGAGGAATAACCAGCCCCTTTTATACTAGATGTAGGCTTTTGTTGGATGTTGCATTGACTTCATTAAGATGAGAGTATTGGAGGAGGTTATTATGGAAGAAAATCAACGTAGAGATATCTTTACAATCGTACTTTATACCATTTTGATATTTTATATTATGTATCTGAGTTTCACCAAACTGCATGAGCTGATTGACTGGGCTGCCCGGACGGGTGGACATTTGTTTAGTTTTTTGCGGCATTTTCTTTAGATTTATTACATTGTGCTTTTTGGCCATCTGGATGAATGGGTACTAACAACGTTGTCTTCATGAAGCGTTGTTTTTTTTATTCATAACCGCTTATTGGTCAGAGGGATTTAATACTTATAACCAACACCTTATTGATCTTGTTATATATAAAGAAAGTTACATTTATGAATTCAAGGGGGAATCACGTCCATGAAAATAAAAAGAAATTTACTCATCATGATATGCACATTGGTTTTCATAGGTGGTGGAGCAATGCTCTGGACTGTTGTTAGTGAAGCAATCACAAATCATCAATCACAAAAACCCAAGTACAGGCAACTAAATGCAGCGGAAAGACAACAATTGATGGATACTGTTAGTGGAATCATTACGAAGTACGGAACCTTCAAACTTACGTATACTACGGAACCATTGCCCGATGATGGAGTCGTTTATAGTATAAAAAAAATTAGAAAAGATACTCAGGTTGTTTTTGATAATGGCCATAGATATGACCGGGTGCCCGATGGAACGAAGTTCTAACTGTAACCCAAAACAAAGAAAAAGCATGCATATAGGTTTACAAATCAGGATAATTCAATTATATCCAAATTCTGCCTATCACTATAAAAGTACATAGTACATCATTAGTAAAAAACCATAAGTTCATCTTTATTAGGGGGAGAAAGAATGGAATTGCTTATTGAAAAGGTCGATCCTGATAAAAAAGAAATATTAAGAAATTTAATGACATTACATCTACACGACTTGTCCGAATTCATAAATAATATAGAGTTAAATCCGGACAAGGGATTATTCGAATTCGATATCTTGGACTGGTTTTTCGAGAAAGATGGATTATCACCGTTCTTCATTCATTTAGAAGGGAAACCCATCGGCTTTATCCTGTTACAAAGTGGTCCATTTTCCAACCAAGAATATGCTGATTATGTGTTGAATTCCTTCTTTATCCTTAGGAACCACAGAAGGAAAGGGTTCGGAAGATTAGCTTGTCAGAAGTTTTTTGAAATGTATCCAGGCAGATATGCAATTGGTCAAGCAGAGACCAACATTCCCGCCTTAAAATTCTGGAGAAAAGTTTATGAATCCAGTGGTATAAATACATATGAAAAAGAAGAAATTGAGGAAGGCATTAAAATCGTATATCAATACTTCAAAACATTTTAGTTCCTTATGCCAAATCATGCTCACACACGTATTGTTCTAAATATCAAAAAATTGTTTACCTCAGCGAGTTTTTTTTATATTATAATGCTAATATCAAATGCGATGACGAGATGAGTAGATAATTGGATTCTTTTACAGAGAGCTCCGTTAGCTGAAAAGGAGTAGAGAGTACATTATTGAATAAAGCCTCAGAGCAGCACCTCGGAACCTTATGTAAGGGGATGTCGTGCCAGGAGCTCCTGTTATAGAGCTAGAGTATATGCATGCATGATCATGCCTTACTCGAAGAGGTTGATATGGCGACATATTGGCGAATCTGGGGTGGTACCACGAGCATACAATCTCGTCCCTAAGACTACGGTCTTGGGGGTGGGATTTTTTTGTTGTATCCAAGTAAGTCGCAGCACATCTGTCAAAAATGCACACCAATTCAGACGACTTGAATAGTTATCTAGAAGAAGATCATTGCCTGCCTGATCCGTTCTACGGAATTTGGTGGATGCAATGAAACATGATGCCACTATCGAAAGGATTGAATATCTAATGTCAGAAAAGCTTAAAGTAGGTATTGTCGGAGGCACGGGTATGGTTGGTCAGCGCTTTGTTCAGTTGCTGGATCAGCATCCTTGGTTTAAAGTAACGGCCATTGCAGCGAGCAGCAGCTCTGCAGGTAAAACATATGAAGAATCTGTCCAAAGCAGATGGAAGTTGTCCACCCCCATTCCTGAAGATGTGAAAAACATTGTCGTACAGGATGCTTCGAAAGTGGAGGAAGTTGCCTCCCAGGTCGATTTTATTTTTTGTGCGGTCGATATGACAAAAAGCGAAATTCAAGCACTAGAAGAAGCATACGCGAAAACGGGCACGCCTGTTATTTCCAATAATTCAGCGCATCGCTGGACACCAGACATTCCGATGGTCATCCCGGAAATTAATCCAGGGCATATTGAAGTGATTGCCGCGCAAAGAAAACGGCTGGGAACGAAATCCGGTTTTATCGCGGTTAAGCCTAACTGTTCCATTCAGAGCTATGTACCTGCACTGCATGCATTGATGGATTACAAACCAACGCAGGTGATTGCTTCGACGTATCAAGCGATTTCCGGAGCCGGTAAAAACTTTACCGATTGGCCGGATATGTTAGATAACGTCATCCCATATATTGGCGGGGAGGAAGAGAAAAGCGAACAGGAACCGCTTCGCATATGGGGCAGCATTGTAAATGATGAAATCATAAAAGCATCTTCACCTTTAATTACGACGCAGTGTATTCGCGTTCCTGTAACTGATGGACATTTAGCTACCGTATTTGCATCGTTCGAGAACAAACCTTCGAAAGAAGAAATCCTTGATCGTTGGCGTCAATTCAAGGGACGTCCGCAGGAACTGGGTCTGCCAAGCGCACCGAAGCAGTTCATCACGTATTTTGAAGAAGACAACAGACCTCAGACGAAATTGGATCGGGACATTGAACGTGGTATGGGTGTGTCGGTAGGCAGATTGCGCGAGGATTCCATTTACGATTATAAATTTGTGGGACTATCGCATAATACATTGCGTGGTGCTGCAGGCGGCGCTGTTTTGATTGCTGAACTACTCAAAGCTGACGGGTACATTCAAGCCAAATAATAATGACTGTCAGTAACAGCATAATGTTGATAGGAGTAGAGAAGATGTTTCGCGAGTTAACGTCTACTGAGTTGGATACACTTTTGAGTTCGATCCACAGGGAACAGCATTTTCTATACTATTCATACCTTACACAACGTAAGCAAAATACAGTACATTACGGACATTATACAGACGAGGGTGAGCTGCTCGGCGTGATGGCCTATCTATGGGGACTTCCGTTTTATGCTTTTTCCGTGTATCCCATGAAGAAGTCATTTTGTCTCCGGTCGATGCTGTCGTTCATGAGAGAACAACTTGAACTGCCTAAAGACGCCGTCGGCAGCTTTATTATGAATGAAGAAGAGATGGAAGTTCTCTCCTCTCAGATCGAGTTTCTCAAGCCTCCCAAAAAATTGCTTCTCATGAAGCATATACATCATGGAGCCTTGCCGCCAGAAGATCAACGGGTCATGCGATTGGGAGCGCCTTATTTTGAACGCATTGAGTCGAAAATGAAAGCAATGCAAACCATGGCCTTTACAAAAGAGGAATTATGTAACCCGTTTTATGGCGTACTGGAACAAGAGGAATTGATCGCGGTAGGCGGATATCATATTTACAGTGAGGATTACGCCGAACTGGGGAATATCGGAACAGACGAGGCATGGAGAAGACAAGGATACGGTAAAATGGTGTGTGCTGAGCTGACCCGTAACGGCAGATCCGTTACATCAAATGTATATCTAAATGTCATCGAAGAGAATGTTGGAGCAATCGGACTTTATCGGTCGATCGGTTACGAGGTCATTTGCAATCAATTCATTGTTGAATTTGTAATCTAAAAAACAAACCCGTCTGATTCTTAGACGGGTTTTTGATTTTGGAATGTGAGATTACAATGCAACGAATAGGACAGTTCCATCAAGATATCTAATCGTAAAGCCATAATAAATCCCATGGACATCGTAATATATTCATATGGAGAACCACATCAACTCCTTTATGATGGGTAATGAAAGCGCTTGTTATTCCATTATGGGTTAGGGAGTGTGAATAATAGTGAAAAGAACGAATGCCGATTTAAAAATCAATTATGAGGAACTCGTATCGCGGGCAGATTTACACTATGAACATACAGTGAAACGAAGTGAAGGCGGAATACCGCTGGGAAATGGGAGAATGGGCAGCTTGCTGTGGACATCCCCTTCCGCCGTTAAATTTCAGGTCAACCGGGTGGATGTTTATGCAAACGACTGTGATACGAATAGCTTCAATCAGAGACATTCGGATTATGCTTATGCAAGTGCCTTTGTCGATATTGATTTTGTTGACTATGGAGAAGATGTTTTTCATGATGATCGAATCAAGCAGCATTTATGTCTATATGACGGAATAGCGGAGATTTCGGGTGATGGAGTGAAGACACAGGCTTATGCTTCAGCCAATCAAGATGTATTTGGAGTTCGAGTGCAGGACGAACGGGAAGCGCCCCAGGGAATCAATATTAAACTCAAAATGATGAGACCTGCGGAAGTTTTAACGAAAAACCATTCGGCCATTTCGAGTCTAAGCATGCGAGACGGGATGATTATATTACAACAGGAATTTAGGGAGGGCAGCTATTACTGCAGCTCCGCCGTTGCCATCGGAATTTATGGACGTGAATCCATCGCCAGAATGAATGATGAGTATGGAGGCCAGAAGCCTGTTGGAAGCTTTAGAGATAGCCAAGTGATTGGACAGCCGAACGAAACCGAAATGCGTTTATGCGTTAAGCCGGGTAAGGGATCATTTGATATTTTTATCGGTAGTGCCGCCAGCTTTGACGAAAGTGAGGATGTAGTCGAATCAGCAGTCGCTTTAGTGCAGAAGGCTATTGTAACCGGGTATGACATCATGCTGCAAGAACACAAAACTTGGTGGAATCAGTTCTGGAGGAAATCGTATATCCACTTAAGCAGTGAGGACAAGAGTGGAGAATTTGTAGAGCAGCATTACACTTATTATTTGTATCTGATGGCGTCAAACTCCAGAGGAGGGAATTTTCCTCCAAACTTTGGAGGCATGCTGCTTAGCCCACGGGGAGATCTCAGACACTGGGGAGCCATGCACTGGTGGAATAATATGAATCTGTACTATAACGCTGTGCTTCCATCAGGTCATAACGAGCTTTTTCACCCATATTTCAACATGTATACCTCGATGTACGATTCTTGCGCAGCGGCTGCAAAACAGCAATGGGGAAGTGAGGGCATCTACATACCCGAAGTCGTGACGTTTAATGGGATGGAGGAATTGCCGGAAGATATTGCAGCGGAAATGAGAGAACTGTATCTGGTCAGGAAGCCGTGGGATCAAATGTCTGACCGCTTTCGTGATTTTGCTTATTCGAAGCGCCCCCATGAAAGCCGATGGAATTGGAAGTATCATGAAAAATATGTGGATGGCAAATTAGTTTATGTAGAGAGAGGCTTCGGATCATTCGGTTTCACGACCCACATGTTCGCATCCCAAGTCGGAATTGCCTATCATTACTGGATGTATTATGAGTACACTCAAGACGCAGCCTGGTTGCGGGAACGGGCATACCCAATGATGAAGGGAGTTGCCGAGTTTTTCCGCCATTTCCCGAACCTGAAGAAGGATAAAGACGGCAAGTATCACATTTACAATACAACCAGTGACGAGAAATATTACGGTGGCAAAAATACAATGGACTCGATGGCGGGTATGCATACTATTTTCCCTATTGTCCTTAAGGCATCGGAGATCTTGGAAGTGGATGAAGAATTAAGACCTGTTTGGAAGGAGCTGTACGATCATCTTGCCCCAATGCCGCGCAGTGATCATCCTGATGCCGTTTTAAGAACTCAAGAAGGTGAGCCTGCTGTGTGGGTAGGTGCTCTGGGACCTGTACTGGATAACAAGAGCGGCATTGAGCTGAAGCCTGGCCGGTTCGGTAACCTCTGCTCGTTGGAAACGGCATACGACAACCCGGAAATGTTTGAGACGACGATGAACACAATTAAATTCCAGGAAGGACAGCTTGATTATGATTGGAGCCGTGCGGCGTCGGAAATGTCGAGCACTGCGCGCGTGCTGGCCCACATGGGATTGGCGGAACCTTTCAAGCAGGTCGTATTGGCCCAATTGGAATGCGTCAACGCAGAACGGGACTATTGTTATTTTACGGACACAGGCAGGGTGAAATCTTTTGAAAACAGATTAACCGTTAGAGAAGGGATTAACTGCATTAGCATTCAGCGATTAGGCAATGCTGCCTCCGCGCTTCAGGCGGCACTTTGCCAAAGCCAGCCTCCAGGTCCCGGTAAAGAATCGGTAATTCGAGTTTTTTCGGCATGCCCGGCGAATTGGGACGCAGAGATGTCTTTATGGTGCCACGGTGGTTTTGTCGTCACATCCGAGATTCATTCAGGCGTCATTCCGTATGTTAAGATCAGCTCTTCATTAGGAGGAATATGCAGAATCAGAAATCCCTGGGGTAAAGCAGAGGTTGGCTTGAACAGTGCGGCTGGCAGGGAATTAATTCTGAAAGGCTCATTATTGGTATTCGACACACGAAAAGACGAGGATATCGAACTACATGTATTAAACTAATCGAATTGTATGGCAAGATGCTCTGTTCATTAAATATGTTTATGCTTTATATTGAAATTTTCACTTCATCATGCTTATAATAGATCGATAAAAATAGAAAAAGGTGTCTATATATGAGCATATTAAATGTTGAAGGATTAAGTCATGGTTTTGGAGATCGCGCCATCTTTAAGGATGTTTCGTTTAGACTTCTAAAAGGCGAACATATCGGATTAATCGGTGCAAACGGCGAAGGCAAGTCTACTTTTATGAACATCGTTACGAACAAGCTGCAGCCGGATGAAGGCAAGGTCGAATGGTCTAAGCGGGTACGCGTGGGTTATCTTGATCAGCATGCAGTTTTGACGAAAGGCATGACCATTCAAGATGTACTCCGGGGTGCATTTCAATACTTGTTCGACCTTGAGCAAGAAATGAATGAAATGTATAACAAAATGGGGGAAGTTACACCGGAAGAGCTGGAGAAGCTGCTGGAGGAAGTCGGCACAATTCAAGATACGCTGACCAGCCAGGATTTTTATATGATTGATGCGAAGGTACAGGAGACAGCCCGCGGTCTTGGCATTACCGACATTGGACTCGACCGTGACGTTAATGACCTTAGCGGCGGTCAACGTACGAAAATCCTGCTCGCCAAGCTGCTGCTGGAAAAGCCGGATATTCTGCTCCTTGACGAGCCAACCAACTATTTGGACGAACAGCATATTGAATGGCTTAAGCGTTATCTGCAGGAGTATGAAAATGCATTTATTCTGATCTCGCATGATATTCCGTTTTTAAACAGCGTAATCAATTTGATTTACCATATGGAAAATCAAAAGCTGACCCGATATGTTGGTGATTACGATCAGTTCCAGCAAGTCTACGAAATGAGAAAACAGCAGCTTGAATCGGCGTATAACCGTCAGCAGCAAGAAATTGCGGACTTGAAGGATTTTGTTGCCCGTAACAAAGCTAGTGTGGCTACCCGGAATATGGCGATGTCCAGACAAAAGAAGCTCGACAAAATGGATGTTATTGAACTTTCGAAAGAAAAACCAAAGCCGCAGTTTAACTTCAAGGATGCCAAAGCTTCCGGAAAAGTGATTTTTGAAACGAAAGACTTGGTTATCGGCTATGACAGTCCTCTTTCCAGACCTCTTGATCTACAGATGGAACGTGGACAAAAGGTAGCGCTTGTTGGTGCGAACGGGATCGGGAAAACGACGCTCCTGCGCAGTATTTTAGGTGAAATCCCTGCATTATCCGGTTCTGTGGAGCTTGGCTACAATCAAGAGATCGGATATTTCGAACAAGAAATGAAAGAGGGAAATTACAACACTTGCATAGAGGAAATATGGGAGACTTTCCCATCCCTGAGCCAGTTTGAAGTGCGCGCTGCGCTGGCCAAATGCGGACTCACTACCAAGCATATTGAGAGCAAAATTGCTGTACTGAGCGGTGGGGAAAAGGCCAAGGTCCGTTTATGCAAGCTCATTAACAGGGAAACAAATCTGCTTGTTCTTGACGAACCGACGAACCATCTGGATGTAGATGCGAAAGATGAACTGAAGCGGGCCTTAAAAGCTTACAAAGGCAGCATTCTGATGATTTCTCACGAGCCTGAGTTTTATAATGATATTGCAACACATATTTGGAACTGCGAATCATGGACGACAAAAGTATTTTAAATGTCGTATTAATTCATCGTAATTATGCTCTAAACCCAAAAGCCGCATCAATGCGGATTTTGGGTTTTAAAGCTAGAAAGATTCAGGGCTATGCTAGCTTGATTGTAAGACAATAGGATATGATGGAGATGTTATCCAAATTTATGTAGACTAGGAGAATGCATAATGAATCAAATTACTCTCGAAGTTCAGAACGCAGATGGAATCATCCAGGCAACAAGCTCGGATCTTGGACAAGCCCATTTAGTTTACCGGGGATCCTACGTGCCTGGGGACGAGATTATTTTGAGAAGCGAAAATGAAAATGTATTTCTGGTCATTCAGCTTGATGATGCGATGGATCCAGCCTTTATTTATATGACAGGGCATGAGTACCGGTTCTATGTTCCTTTTAATGAGAAAAAGATATCATACTCCCCAAAATCATTCACAGGGGAATTGCATGTTCTGACTGCCCGCTCAGCAACGGAAGAAGAAATAAGTGCCTATAAAAATCTTGCATTAAATGTATATGACCAGCATGAAAACACTGCTTGTTTCCCGCATGCTTTTGCTAATGTGGAAACCCGCGGCGAATCCGTATTTGCGGCACGAAATGCCATTAACGGGAACAGTGTGAACTTCTCCCATGGAAAGTGGCCATTTGAGTCATGGGGAATCAATCAGAGGGAAGATGCAGAAATTACTGTGAACTTTGGAAGGACGGTGGAAATTGATAAGATCGCGTTGACGATCCGTGCAGATTTTCCTCATGATAATTACTGGGAACGGGTTACATTACTCTTCTCGGATGGCAGCAAGCACACTGCAGAATTGGTTAAGTCCCATTTGAAGCAAACCATTCAACTGGAGCGAAGAAAAGTAGAGTGGGTTACCTTAAAAGAGCTCATTAAGTCAGAAGATCCATCTCCGTTCCCGGCTTTGAGTCAGTTTGAAGTTTTCGGTCATGAAGTTTTGTGAACGCTTTCCTCGTTGAGAGAATGTGGTATTGGAGTAATTAATAAGTTCTAAGGAGGAATTACCGTGAAAATTTCACAAGTTCGATTATTAGTGCCTAATGTTCGAGATTGTTTTTTGTTTTATCGAGATCTACTTGGACTACAAGTCCTCCATGGTAATGAAGACACTCCATATGCTGAGTTTTTAACGGGGGACATACATATTGCGCTAGAGCCTCTTCTGGTGAATGAACCACGGGCAGCTTTACGTGAGTCAAATGAATTCAGTGCAAACGATCAAATTGCCATCATTTTCAGTGTGGATGATGTTGATGCAACTTACGATCAATTGAAGAGCAGAGATGTTGAGTTTGTAAAAGAACCGCATGACACTCCTGAATGGGGACATCGCGTAGCTTACTTTCGTGACCCTGCCGGGAACTTGATTGAGATTAATGGAGGAATTTAAAGTTAGCCTAAAAATCCAATAACACAAATTGTGTATAATTGGGCAATAAAACGGCGGCAGTCAAGGACAGGATTTTCTTGTCCACGACTGTCGCTGTTTCTGTTTTATGCCAGTCTGATTCTTATTTTTAAGGGAAGCCGTTTTTACGTATTTATGTTCTTAAAGCTGTGCATATATTTGCGGCCTTGTGCCAATCGTAAGATGAGGAAGTATAGGGTGAGATTCCATCATGGGTTATTCCAAAGTCATATTTTAAAGGTTATGAAAAAAGCAGCAATTGTTTAAGAAAGAATGATTAATGGGTAACTTTCTTAAGACGGTGTTTAACAAGAGGAGGACCCTATGAAAAAAATGCGGACATTCTTTATTATTATGTCTCTGCTGCTCTTAAGCATATCGGG
This sequence comes from Paenibacillus dokdonensis, assembly GCF_004916975.1. Taxonomy (GTDB): domain Bacteria; phylum Bacillota; class Bacilli; order Paenibacillales; family Paenibacillaceae; genus Paenibacillus_AQ; species Paenibacillus_AQ dokdonensis. The sequence continues at coordinate 2,084,856 of NZ_STGQ01000001.1, forward strand.
CATGCCTTATTTAACAGCAAGCTCAGCGGCAGAGCCAGCCTCAGGTAAAACCTATCAAATAGGAACGGACGTTACGTTTGCTCCATTCGAATTCCAGGATGCTAACGGTAATTTCGTCGGTATCGATATGGATTTAATGGAGGCAATTGCCAAGGATCAGGACTTCAAGTTCGAAATCAAACCGTTGGGTTTTAACGCTGCTGTTCAAGCTTTGGAATCCCGTCAGGTTGACGGGGTCATTGCCGGCATGAGTATTACGGATGAACGTAAGCAAAAATTCGACTTTTCGGAGCCTTATTACAAATCAGGTGTGGTTATGGCTGTCCGCGAGGATCAAACAAAGGTTAAAGAATACGGAGATTTGAAGGGCAAGAAGGTTGCCGTGAAAACAGGTACCGAGGGCTATACCTTCGCACAATCCATTGCTTCGAAATATGGCTTTACCATCGTACCTTTCGACGAATCCGTTCAGATGTATGATGATGTTAAAACCGGAAATTCGATTGCGTGTTTTGACGACTTTCCCGTTCTTGCTTACGGGGTGAAACAAAAGAATGGGCTAAAGATCGTTACGAAGATGGAAGAAGGAGGATCCTATGGCTTTGCGGTCAGTAAAGGCCAGAATAAGGAGCTTCTCGAAAAATTCAATGCGGGTCTGGCTAATCTGCATGCAAACGGGGAGTATGAACGCATTACCGATAAGTACACCGGTGTAAATGCCGAAGAACCTGCCAAACAAAGCCGCTTGGGACTTATGGTGAATTCGCTGCCTCCGCTTCTTAAGGGGCTTGGCAAAACGTTGCTATATACGATCATATCCTTATTTTTTGCTTTCATTTTGGGCTTGATCTTCGGCTTCATGAAGGTGGGACAAAATAAGTGGCTGCGAAGCATCGCAACTGTATTTGTTGACCTTTTCCGCGGGATCCCGCTGATTGTACTTGCATTCTTCATCTATTTTGGCATTCCACAGGCTTTCGGATTCAAAATGCCTCTGTTCCTGGCGGCAGTGTTGACGCTGAGTCTTAATGCGGGCGCATACGTGACAGAGATTATACGCGGCGGCATCCAGTCCATTGACCGTGGTCAGATGGAGGCTGCAAGATCGCTTGGTTTACCTTACCGGAAAGCTATGATTAAAATTATCATACCGCAGGCGGTGCGCATCATGATTCCATCATTTATCAACCAGCTTGTTATCACACTGAAGGATACATCGATCCTTTCGGTCATTGGTCTTGTCGAACTGACGCAATCCGGCAAAATCATTATCGCAAGAACGTTTGAGTCATTCATTATTTGGGCTGAGGTCGCGATCTTGTATCTGATTGTCATCACGATTCTGACCAAAATATCGAATCGCCTGGAAAGGAAGATGAGTAATGGGTAAAATCCGGGTAGAGGCATTAAAGAAGAGTTATGGAGCGAATGAGGTGCTGAAAGGCATCGACTTGGAGGTAAAAGAGGGCGAAGTAGTTTGCGTAATTGGACCTTCCGGATCAGGAAAAAGCACCTTCCTTCGCTGCATCAATCGACTGGAAGACATGACAGCGGGTACCGTGATCGTAGATGATCGGGATATTAACGATCCCAAAACCAACATTAATAAGGTACGGGAGAATATCGGGATGGTGTTTCAGCATTTTAACCTATTCCCTCACTTCAACGTCCTGAAAAATATCATGTTCGCTCCCCTGGAACTTGGAAAACAATCTGAAAAAGAGGCGCGTGCCACGGCGCTGCGGCTTCTGGAGCAGGTTGGACTATCGGATAAAGCGGATGCATTCCCAAGCCAACTGTCGGGTGGTCAGAAGCAGCGGGTGGCCATTGCCAGGGCACTAGCGATGAATCCCGACATCATGTTGTTCGATGAGCCTACGTCGGCGCTGGACCCGGAGATGGTCGGCGAGGTGCTCGGTGTCATGAACGATTTGGCACGAGAGGGGATGACCATGATGATCGTGACACATGAGATGGGCTTTGCCCGCGAGGTGGCCGACCGGGTCATCTTTATGGACGGAGGTTACATTGTTGAGGAAGGGTCGCCTGATCAAGTGTTTGGCAGTCCTAAGCATGAACGCACCATCAGCTTTTTGGAGAAGGTGCTGAAAGCTTAATCAATATCGAGTAAATCATACACATAAAAAGCCGCTCTTTGCGGCTTTTTTATTTTGAAATAGCAATCCAAAGGAAATTGCAACATGCGGCAACAGATTGGATTGCTAGATAGGTTTATCCGGAATGGCAAACGACACCGTCGTCCCTTCATTGGGCTTACTGGAAATGGACAAGCCTTGTCCGTACAATTGTATCAATCTTCTATTGGTATTGGAGAGTCCAATACCGCTTTTTTCCTTGATAGTTGGACTCAACAGCTGGTTAACCTTTTCTTGTTCCATCCCCTTACCATTATCGTATACTTCAATAAGCGTGAAGCTATTCTGGCGGGTAATCCGAATACGAACGGTACCACCCTTGTCCTGACTGAGGAGGCCATGCTTGACCGCATTTTCAATCAGCGGTTGAATCGAAAGTGGAGGGAGCAGTATGTTGATGTCTGATTCAACTTCCCATACAACAGACAACCTGTCTTCAAATCGCTCTTTTTCAATATACAAATAGGCTTCGGCCAGCTCCAGTTCATGGGAAAGCTCAACCAGTTCATCTGTATTAATAAAATCAAAGCTGATCCGCAAAAAAGATGCAAACGCTTCTCCCATATTTTGCATTTTCCCCATGTCGATCTCACTAAGTGCCATAATTGAATTCAGCGTGTTGAACAGGAAATGGGGATGAATTTGTGCCTGCAAGTAAGCGGCCTCCATGCGCAAGCGTTCATTTATTGATTGCTTCATCGTGGTCAACGCCCTGATTCTGTATTTTAATTCCAGAGCATCTACAGGCTTCGTAACATAATCATTCGCTCCCGACGAGAATCCCGTGTAGATGTCAACAGGCTGACTCCGTGCAGTTAGCAGCAAAACCGGAAGCTCCGATACGGAATAATGCTCTCTTACTCTCTGGGTGAGCTCATAGCCGGACATCGTTGGCATCATGACATCGGCAATTAGCAGATCCCATTGCCGTGTACCCAATAATTCCAACACTTCACGAGCGGAATTAGCTGTTGTAATGATATAAGGTTCCGTTGAAAGGATTTCAACGAGTACATTCAGATTAACGGGGTCGTCATCAACGGCAAGAATATTCAGCTTCCTCACACTCAATAGCGGTGGAATATGCAGGGTAGTTGCAAGCTCGCCAATTGCGCTATTCGGAAAAGTGAATCCATGGGCTTCATTTTCAGTTACGTCCATGATCTGGTGTAGAGGGACAGAGCCCAGCGGCAATGGAGAAGTCGATACGTTAGCTAACGGCAGATCAAAACTAAATACGGAACCCTTACCCAGTTCGGAGCGAACTGTCAATGCACCGCTATGCAGTTCAACCAACTGCCTGCATATGCTTAAACCTAGTCCAATTCCTCTTCCATCGTTTATTCCATACGTCCCTTGTTCATATGGCAGAAACACTCTCGCCAGTGTTTCCTCATCCATGCCGACACCGGTATCGGAGACATGAATGATGGCATTCCCGTCCCGTGTTTCAGCGGAAATGGAGATAATCCCTTCTTCCGTATATTTGAGTGCGTTATGTAACAGGTTATACAAAATTTGTACGAGTCTTTTCTCATCGGCCATGACCATCGGCATGGATTCCGCGATATCCAATTGCATTTGGATGGGTTTACCTTCAGTCATAAATTGTAACATCGCAATTATGCCGGGAATAATGGATTGAATCTTTAAAGACTCTTGCTGCAGCTCAATGCGGTGTTCGCGAAGTCGTGCGGCATCAAGAAGATCACCAAGCATATAAGACATACGACGACTTATAGTTATTAGCAGATCCATATTCTTCACGCTTCTTTCATTCATCTTCCCTTTCTCATGGGTTACAACAGCCTGAGCGATATTCATAATGCCATGCAGCGGTGTTCTCAGTTCATGCGATGTATTGGCAAGAAATTGGTCTTTCAGCTTATCGGCTATTTTCAACTGCTCGTTAAGCTTGATATTTTCCCTGGAATTACGGAAGAATTTTTTAAACCAATACGTTGAAAATCCGGTAATGGCCACAATGATATCAATTGGATAGTAAACGGTAGTAACGTTTTTGAGAGACTCCACAATGCTCCATGACAAGTTGGATATGATGCCGACGGCGGATAGCAGTAAAAAGACGACGTCTTTGGCCATGGACTTCTTGAAAATCATTGTTCCAACGATATAAATAAACCAAGCAAATGGAATGAAATAAAAGACAATAAATACCTTATATTCGACCGCTCCATGTACCAATGAAGCCGGCGCTGCCATAAGAAAGACTGAAAAGAATACTAATGCCGCGGTGTATGCTCGCAGCCATACGTTTTGCGGATTTATCAAAGAAAGCCTTCTAAATATAAGAAGAATAAAAAGATTTTGCCACAGGAGGGCGATCAGCCTGATCTTGATCGCCCATGTGTAATTGATTGGCACCCATAGCAAGAGGACGTTATCATGACCAATCGTAACGGCTACTCCAACAACGAACATTAAGAGACCTGTAGTGAACAAAGCCCTCTCTTGAGGATTGAAGAAGTATAGAATACAAGCATACAAGCTGTGCAGCAGCAAAATAATGAGTGTAACCAGTTGAAACCCGATAGAATACCAGCGTGCATAGTCGATCGCTGCCTGAGAGCCAAAGCGAATGGAACGCAGGATACCGCCGTTATATGGCTCGTCGAAATTGGCGACGTGTATAAGCAAGTGTATTTCAGTTGTTCCTTCCTTTGCGTAAGAAGCAGTATAAGAGACATTCTTGGGGGTATATTCATTAGCGCTCATGGAAGGCTTGCCGATACTGTGAAATTTCACCTCATTCATTTCGACTTCCGATGAAGCTTCAATTCCCTGAAGCCAGAGCGCTACGGGCTGTTCCAGTGGATCAATCAAAATACGCAGCAAATATGTTCCGTACCCGTAGGAGGAACTTGAATCTTTATTCAGTTGATTTCTCCAGTCACCAGGCACCTGGATATTGCTGAATCGAGTTTGCTCCGGCTGTATATCCTCATATGAAATGAATTGATCAGGGTAAAAATGCCATTGACCATCCAAAAAGAATGAGGTGGATTTCTCCAAATCCAAACCGCGCATGTCAAGAACCCCATTGATGGCATGTGGATGCTCCGCAGTGGAAAATAATTCAGACCAGGCCCATCGAAGACTGAGTACAACACTGACAAATAATAGAAACATAGCTAAGTATTTAAAGGTGGGATAGTTTTTCATTCGCATCATAATACGATGGAATTCGACATAATTAGTTTATATTCCTTTATTGATCGCGTTATAAGGATGATGTCACAAGATAAGCCGAAATAACGTAATTATTCGCCCAATGCTTGCTTACAGACCTGTAAGGAACGTGTAACCGAAATCAATAGGATAAATAGCGATCTCCTTTTAGAATTGAGATATGTCTATGTTGGAGCCCCATGGCTTATATCATTTTTTGTAGTCGAAAATTTCACTCGAAAATAAAGGAGTTACTATGGAAACAAAATTACGGAAGATCATCTTTGCAGGAATCATTTTGTACACGTTTCTGATATTATATTTTTTGTTTTTTGCTTTTAATAGATTAGATCATGAATACTCTGAGTATGGATATGATTTTATGCTTATTCCAGAATCGGTTCCGATTCTATTTCCCAACCTGTCTGATCTATCATTTTCGTGGATATTTAACTTGGGAAACATAGCTGCTTTTATTCCATATGGTATAGTAATACCTTTGTTGTATCGTACACATCTTGTGAAATTCATATCCGTGTTTGTCCTGACGATTCTTGTACTGGAAACTCTTCAATCGTTAACGTTTCTTGGTACTTTTGACGTAGATGATGTAATCTCAAATACGTTAGGTGCAGGGATCGGATTTTGTGCGTATAAGGTAGGACTTACTATAAAAGTTTTTTGGAAAAAGCTCATGGCAATGGGGTTGACGATTGTTGTTCTATTGGTAGGAATTATGGGAATCTCCGAAATCATTAATTATGCTGTGGAAAAAAGAGAAGGACCTGTTCACGCATTAAATGAAGTGAAAGAAATTACGGGAAGTATGCCTATGACGAAAGATCTTCCCGGCTTTACTGTCGCAGGCAAGAAAATAGAACCAAAAATGAATTTATATAGCAGTGAGGGTCAAGATACTAAAAAATATACTTATATTTTGGGGGAAAAGAAGGATATTCTGTTTTACTCATCTTTTGGAATTCCTGACAATGGGGACGATCATGGTGAACTAATCATCGCAGTGGATGGTAAGGAGATCGTTCAATACAATGAACAATATTATCAAGATATGGAAACGATAGATTTTTCAATGAATTCAGTTCATGAAATTACTATTACGCTTAAAGGAAACGCAAAGCTGTGGGATGTTAAGTTTAGTGAAATGAAGCATTGGTGGGAATGACAAACAGCTATGGTCCTTAGCAGCTTCGGATTTCATTGTTCATAGACAACGGGCATACTATGACGATAGGCCTAGAGTCATTTTAAAGCATTTTAACTGCCGTGTATAAAGTGGTTGACTTGGACGATGTGAGCAGTCATTCACAGATATCGGATGAAATTCGCCAAATTTTATAGCCTAAAAGAATCATTTTTCCGGGAATATCGTCGAAAAGGTTGTATGCCAAGCACTGGGTATAATACGATCAGACCAAGCCTTTTTATTCGTGAAAGCGAACAAAGTGAATCACGACGAAAACGGAGGAATATGTAATGAAAATAACGATGGCCATTATGTCAAAATATTTATTGGGAGGCGTCTGCTTGCTTGGTATCGGCTGTTCCGAACAGAAACCGAGCGCGACGGAGGCATCCGCAAAACCTGAGGTATCCGGCAACGAAATCAGGGTTCCGCACAATGAGAGCCTGCTTCTTTCGACGGACAAAAAGTGGATTGCGCAGGAGGGGCATCTGTCCGATTTAATCAGGCTGCAATGGACTGCGGATCGGGCCAAGCCGGCGATCGTCTGGGCAGATGAGAAAGGCAATGACAAGACGGCGATCATTTCCCATGACAAGGCAAATGATCCGAAGCAGCATGACCATAAGCATATCTCGTTCGAAACGACGATGTCGCCAACCGGAAAATATGCAAACCAGCTGTTTACTCGGTTTGAAATCCCTTTCGACACCGATATCAGTGAGATCCGCACCCATTCGTCCAACTTCAATGTGATGAGCGGCATTTTGCGGGTAGCAGGGGAAGCCGAGACGAACCGGGACATCCAGTTCAGCGTTGCCGGCAAGGATAATGCAACGACACCGAGATGGGCCGTTCGCGCGGACAGCTCGAAGGAAGCAGGCGATAACACGGGGGCTGACCTGCAGTTCGTCCGTTACGGCGATGATGGAAAAGTGGTTGATTCCGCGCTTACCATGCAGCGCAGCGGCGGCAATGTCGGGATAGGCACGAGTGAACCTGACACCAAGCTAGATGTAAATGGGGACAAGCTGCGTATCCGTGACAAATATACGCCCGCTTCATCCAGTGCTCCCTGCAGTCAGGGACAGATGTCTTGGGACGACCAACATGTATATGTTTGCGTTGCTCCAAACAGCTGGAAACGGACGGAACTGTCGTCCTGGTAACTTCACAATACCAATGAGCGCAGAGCAGCACTCTAGGGAAACATTTGTGTTTGCAGACTGCTGTCTGAGGATGTTTGACAGGAATATATTCAAATAAAGCTGCGTATATCGCAGCTTTTTTTATTTTAAGAATATAAGTTCTCGTCCATACCGAAAGACAAAAACCCATCATGAATTAGGACTGTCCCTTTTAACAAACAGTTGTGAAAAGTAAACATAATTTGGTAGTATGTAAAAAGATTGTTAATCGGAGGTGAGTTTATGATTCGAAGGTCAGTCTTAATATTTGTAATGTTAATCATATTCCTTGCGGGTTGTAGTAAGGAAACAGAAAAGAATGCCTCAGAAATTCAGAACTCCTCAGAGTCAGATCAAAGTAAAGCAACCTCAGACGTTCAGCCCCCTTCAGATTCAACTCAAAGTGAACCGAGTTCAGAAGATCAGAGCCCAACGGACTCCAATCAAACTGAGCCTCAAACTTCCTCAACAGATGAACAAATCTTAATGAAAACTCCAGGACGTTTTGCTGGTTCTAACTATAATGAACAGAAAGTTCAGGCTGCTCTGGATCAATTACCAAGTAATTTGACGGCTGATCAGTACAAGGAAGAGCTTCTCCTCCTATTGGCTGAGGATTATCGCCCTTATGTGACTATTTTCAATAATTTTGAAACCGAAGTTAAAGTGAATAATGAGCGACCTGATGATAAGATCACTCTACCCACAAGTAAGAAGCTGCACATTTCAATCTTACTTGATGCCAGTGGCAGCATGAAAGCGCAGATCCATGGCAAATCAAAGATGGACTCTGCCAAAGAAGCTATTCAGAGCTTCGCAGATAAATTACCCCAAAATGCAGAGGTGTCTTTACGGGTATATGGACATAAAGGAACAGGAAGTCAGAAAGATAAACAAGTATCATGTAACAGTACAGAAGAAATATTTCATGGCCAAGGTGACCAAACAAATCAAATGAAAACGGCACTTCAAGGGGTAAAACCGGCTGGATGGACACCCATTGCAAATGCACTGAAATCTGTAAAACAAGATATTAATCCTGAAACAACCGATTCGGTCGTGTATGTAGTTAGTGATGGAATTGAAACATGTGGAGGTAATCCGGTACAGATAGCCAAAGAACTCAACCAATCCAAAGTGAAGACCGTTGTAAACATTATTGGCTTTAACGTGGATAACGAAGGACAGAAATTGCTTCGACAAGTTGCTACATCTGGTGGTGGAGAGTTCACTTCCGTAGATAATGACGAATCACTAAAAAATTATCTCAATAAAGCATATTCCAAATTACAAGGCGAGTGGACGATGTGGAAAGAAAAAGGAGAAGGACAGGCAAATACACAAAAAGAAAAGAAGCAGGGAACGATCAATAATACAGAAACAGATATGCAAATACTAGCGAATAAAGAATATGATCATCTGCTAGCAGCCCTTAGGTATCTGGAAACTAAAAGAGGAAAGGCTATCCCTCACGGTGAGCTCTGGATGCAGATTAATGAACGTAAGGGTTTCGCATGGACTTATGCTCGTGATACCAAGAGGCGTTTGTATGACGAAGTCACTAAAAGTGGAAATCAGGTTTATGACGATATCAAGGATGAAGGTGACAAGAATATCGATGATCTGAAAAACAAGAAAAATAACTAGCGGCTGTATCTAATGACATAAAAGCCTTAACCACTAAAAGTCTGATTTCTTCAGGCTTTTTTTATCGCTTAACTAATTATGATAAGTACTTATTACAGTTCACATTCAGTTCATAATTGTAATTTACAATCCTAAGTATTCAGTTATATAGGAGGAATTGCAATGGATCATGTATACAGAAAGGGAATAGATCCTAACAATGGGGATTGGGCCGTCGAAGCGCATGGACTCGTCAAAAACTTCGGTGATAACCGTGCAGTGGATGGCGTAGATCTGAAAGTGCGTGCAGGTTCGATCTATGGAGTGCTCGGTCCGAATGGAGCGGGGAAAACCACTACAATTAGAATGCTGGCGACCTTACTTCGGCCAGACGCGGGTTCCGCACGAATCTTTGGTCATGATGTGGTGAAGGAGTCACAGATTGTTCGACAGTTGATCGGAGTGACCGGTCAATACGCATCGGTTGACGAGTCGCTCAGCGCTACCGAGAATCTGATTATCTTCTCCCGCCTGCTTGGACTCGGGCGCGCAGAGGCGCGCCGCAAGGCAGAGGAGTTGCTAGAGGAGTTTGGTTTGACGGAAGCTGCGAAGCGGCCGCTCAAAAACTTCTCTGGAGGTATGCGTCGCCGGCTGGATCTCGCAGCGAGCCTCATTGCACAGCCGCCACTCATCTTTTTGGACGAACCGACTACGGGTTTAGACCCGCGCACGCGTGCGCAGATGTGGGATACGATCCGTCGTCTGGTGAATACAGGCTCTACGGTTCTGCTCACGACACAGTATCTAGATGAAGCGGATCAACTGGCTGACCGGATCGCGGTTATCGATCAGGGCCTAGTCGTTGCAGAGGGAACCGTGGATGAATTGAAAGCTTCAGTCGGAACTTCATCGTTACAGCTGAGAGTCCAAAATCTTCAAGACATTGAGGGCGCGCGCCGGACCATTGAGCAGGTGCTCAAAGTCCAGTCAAAAGTATCGGCGGAATCCGGTAATATTACCGCACCGATGGCGAACGCCGATCTGGTCACTGAACTGCTTATCACTCTCCGTGCAGCAGGAATTCACTTGACCGAATTGAGTGTGCAGAAACCTACACTTGACGAGGTGTTTTTAACTATTACTGGCCATGGCGTGAAGGAAGACACGCCACAGACATCAAGTGAATCGAATAAAGCTGAGGAGGCAAGAGTATGAGAAGCACTTCAATTCAGCCGGGCGCTGATCGCAATTTGAAAAACCATACGAGCTTCGGCCAGTCTATTCGCAACTCGTTGACGATGGCCTACCGAGGACTGCTGAAGATTCGGCGAACTCCCGAGCAATTGTTCGACGTTACGCTGCAGCCAATCATCTTCACCCTAATGTTTACCTATATCTTTGGCGGGGCCATCTCCGGTGATGTGGTGAGTTATTTGCCAGTCATCATTCCCGGCATCCTCGTACAGACCGTGATCACGACTTCAATCGTCACGGGCGTTCAACTGCGTGAGGACATGGATAAGGGCGTGTTTGACCGGTTCAAGTCATTGCCTATCGCGCGTATAGCACCATTGGCGGGAGCTCTGCTGGCAGATACCGTCAGGTATACGATTGCGACTGTGCTCACCTTTACCATGGGATATATTATGGGATATCGGCCTGAAGGCGGTCTGGGTCACGTCGCCATCGCCGCGGTTCTTGTCATTGCCTGTGCTTGGGCAATCAGTTGGATCTTCGCATTCTTCGGCGTGATTGCCCGTACTGCCTCAAGCGTACAGGGGATATCGATGATCGTGCTGTTTCCGCTCACGTTTCTTTCCAACGCGTTCGTGCCGGTCGATACCATGCCGAACTGGCTTCAATGGTTTGTTAAGATTAATCCGATCTCGCATCTGGTCACTGCCGTTCGTGATCTTGCTAACTCAGGAACCGTAGGATGGGATCTCGTTATTTCTCTCATCGGAGCGGCCGTTATTGTGTTGATTTTTGCACCCATCACAGTCCGTGCATATATGCGTAGAACGTGATGACAATATCAATTGAAAGCAGATCAAGGTAGGGAAAATATGGGGGTGTCTCATAAGCCATGATATGGCTGGGACACCCCTGTTTTTTGAGTAGGATGTACGTAAGCACTTGGAGTGGACGCTGCGTGAACGGACCGTTGTTCCAATCGCTGTGCTCTCCAGATTTTTTTCATTCTCCTTTACGGTGAAAATCCGGAGACCAAGGCGACCGCTGCCGCTTTTCCACAATCAGTCCGTCCTCTCCGCTGTTTAAGTGGAAAAGGATCACAATCTTCAAAGAAACACAAAAAAAGAAACCCTTCTTTGGGTGAAATGGAAGTGAGACCAACCATTTCCAAGGAGAGGTTTCGTTGTACAAAAGCGGCAGGAAACTGTGACGTGGTATTGTCAGTCTAGAACGACTGCGACACCAGAATCAGGCTCGGGAAATTCTACGGAGTGAAAAAGGTTACGCCTTGGCCGTACGTCGGATGACGGAACCGGAAAGTGTGCTTGGACAATAAAAGAACAACTGGAGCTTCCGGCGATTTCTGCTTCGCGGCATGGAAAAAGTGACGCTTGAGGTCGACTGGCTTTCGCTTGCCCATAAAAATGCTGAAGCAAGACGCAGTAGAGCAAAAGCGCAAAGGAGCGATTCTCCAATAACGGAAGAATCGCTCCTTTGCTGAGATTTAAAATAAAACTGGGCTGTCTCTGTCGTGGGAAATCCACTTATGGGACAGCCCTTCTTATAGATATTGTTCCGGCCAATGTTTGCAGGTATCGGGTGAGCATTTGAATTCATTCATAAAAATTCAGCATGATACCCGCTCGTATCATGCTGAATTTCATTCTTGACCTAGAATGCAGCAATAACTGAGAGTGTTGTGTTTAATGCAAAGCGTTTCTGTCTTTATGTACCTCCCGATCACCGAAGGAAGTCAGGACGCTCTGTTCGACGACATCCCTGAGTTCTTCCTTATGCGCGGCATATTGCTCAGCAGAAATACTTCCGCTGCGTAGGCGGTCATCCAGCTGCTGTGTAAGCTGGGTCATCTGAAGATTGATGACATCGGCTATATCTCCGCCTTGGCCGGCCGCAATATCATTCAGGGATTTGCCTGCATACAAGGATTCATACAGTTCTTCGTCGGATGATTGATTAAGTGCTTCCAGCAGGTCATCTTTTTCCGCGACGCCAGTGGAGAACCACTTCTCTACCGGACTTGCGCTTGTGATGGAACCGCCTAAAGCGGTGCCTCCGAAGGACATAACAACTACCATCGTTCCGACAATCATCACTCGCTTTATGTTCATGGTTAAAATCCTCTTTTCATGTTTTTTGGTGCTTGAGATATACGTAAAGTTAAGGGATGTGAGAGTTTCAGCCTAATGTTATTATAAACAGCAAACCTGAGTAGAACCTTAATTATTCTTTAAAATAATATAAAGTTGGGCTGATACGATCAGCGGGTGCTTGAGCTATTATGTTGAAATACATTATTAAGAATGTCGTCATACTCTTGAAAGTAGGAAGTATGAAGACATTCGTAGAATAAAGTTATAAGAAATTGGTACAAACGATGAAAATAATAGAGAGGATGAAGCTATATTAGTTTGCAAGTCTTATTTTGTTTCCTAGTGAGGTTGAATTTTATGTAAGCCCGGTAACAGACAAGACGGGTACCACAAAAGATAACTGGTATTTGGATGAGCATAAAATAAATTATGTAATGAATGAATTGACGAAGGTAGGTCAATATTTTAAACACCATATCCCAAATTGGGTCAACAGTAAACAGTGAGAGAAAGCAGTTCAGGAAGGCACCCACAAAAAACCTGTGGCAAATTTTTTAATTCATAATAAGTAAGCTGCTCGAAGGATTGATTACTTCGCATAACAATAAATGTCGCGGCCGTCCCTAAAACTAAACGAAACGAGTGATATTATTTTGATCCGATTCATTCCCACGACAAGAGAAAACTGGAAGGATGCATTAAACTTACAAGTTCAAGTCCATCAAAATCATTATGTTCCATCCGTAGCTGTGTCTTTAGCTAAAGTACACATTCGTCCAGACGGAGATGAATACAAATATTTACCATTTTGTATATATAATACGGAGAATAGCTTAGTGGGCTTTGTAATGATCACAGTAGATGACACAACAGCTTGGTCATATTGGCTAAATGGTTTGATGATTGATGCAAGCTATCAAGGTAAGGGTTATGGAAAGGCAACTATAGAATCTGTGATTAGATATATAAAAGAGAACTACTATAATAGCAGGTGTTTGAATTTAACTGTATGTGCAGATAATGGAGCTGCCAGAAAGCTCTATGAAAAGTTGGGGTTTTCTGAGACCGGAGAAGTATATGATGATGAAATTGTTTATCGATTCGTTTTTTAAATGTAAAACAGTCTTAAAAAGGAGTGCAAGGAAGAATGAATTCTTTTAAGAAATTAAGAAATAAATACGTAATATGGCATGCAAATCATGTTGAAATTCCAAAGTTTACACCAAGCATTGTAGTCAGAAAAAAGGTGTGTTTTTCTGGAAGAGTACAAAAGGTAGGATTCCGCTTGGAATTAAATTGTATTGCTCAAAGACTGAATTTAACTGGATGGGTGAAAAATGTAACGGATGGGAGTGTGGAAGCAGATTTACAAGGAGAAGAATCGCATATTGATTTTCTGGTCAATTGCATGCGGTCATTGAAACGGGCGTCTGTAAAGAAAATGACTATAATTGATTTGCCGATTAGAGAAGGCGAAAAAAAATTTACAATAGTGGATTTGGATTAAAATAAGTATAGTTTAAGCGAGACTGATTCCAGAGATTACACCCGGTTAAAATAAAAATTGATGAGGTATTTCAATGAAAAGCAATATGAAGTACATCTTCTTCGATTGTATGGAAACACTCGTTGATCTATATGAACTGCCCAGTGATCATGATTATGCATTATGGGCATTTAACGGTTCCGGAGTAGAGCATTATTGGAAAGACTTTGATGAATTTTTAAAGAGATACAATGAATCCAAGATTGAAATTGCATCAATACTTGATCCGAATGAAGAGTATGAAATGATCAGAAGATTTGAATTCGTTGTTGAAAGAACAGATAACATCGATATTCACTTGAAAAATGATGTGGCAACAAATCTATATGATACTTATTGGAGTACATACAAATCAAAGTGCTTTATTAAACAAGAAAAACTGGGTATTTTGTTGGATTTAGCTAAAAAGTACAAGTTAGCAGTGGTTTCGAATTTTAAGATTAGAGATGGAATCGAAGAGCTATTGCGCCTGAATGGTGCAAGTAATCTATTTGAATTTGTGATTACTTCTATTAATACAGGTTGGAGAAAACCAAGTCCAAAAATTTTTGAATTAGCAATTCAATATGCTGATTGTGCATCTGATCAGATTATATTTGTTGGCGACGATTACGAGAATGACTATTTAGCTCCAAAGCGAATGAATATGATGTCAATATTATTAGATAAAGAGACCAATAATATTGATTACGAGTCGGAAGTACGTAAAGTTAAGAATTTTACTGAATTAAAGTCATTTTTGTTGGGATAATTCGAAGATATCAATAAATTCATGTAACAACTTATCGTTTTTCAATCCAGTATGAACAACCAATATTTTAATCGGAATACATATTTCATCTTTGTAAATCTGTCAATTGAAAACAAGACAAGGACGAAGGAGCGAAAACAAATGACTAAGTCAGTACTGTTGTATTTTGATGCATTCTGCTATGGAGATGTTCGAGGGTTGTTGGAGGAATTTAAGGATAAGGAGATCCAAATCGTTAGAGGACCGGACTTAAATGACTCTTTTAGCGAATTTACGATTCAGGATCCTGATGGGTATCGGATCGCTTTTGGCGGATAATCAAGTTGAATTTTTTCAGTAACATTATACGGATGAGTATGAATAGTATATAAATATCTATAAAATAACATGGGGTTCTGTTATGTTTTTAAGGTTTGAACCTAAATGGTATATAGCCACTGTGATTTGTATAATAATTACAATTATTATTGTTCTGATCACGGGTCATTTGAAATACCTTAATTTATGCGGTGCATTAACGTTTTTTGCCGCTTCGATTCGCTTTTGGAGAGACGAAGAAAGTAGTTATATTCGCATCCCCTACCTAGTATTGGGTATATTATTTTTATTGGTATTTTTCAACATATTAAAATAATTACTTTTTTGGAAATTTAAACAGGGAATCATCGATTGCAAAATTGCCGTGAATCAGTGACTGCTGATAGCGGCTTTTTTAAATTAATTTTCGTTATTAGCGAGACACCCACTCATATCGTGGCATACCTAGAAAACATTGAACAGTTAAAGGCTGCGAATCTATGTTACAATGGGTTTTACTGGAACCATACATTGGTCAATTAATAACATGGGAGAGGTGCTTAACGAATGTCGAAAATTTTAACCCGAGCAGAAGTGGATACAGAATTAACGTGGAATTTGAATGATATTTTTGAAACAAAAGAAGCGTGGGAAGCAGAATTAAACGCAGTTCAGCAGGACATCTCTTCTGTTACAACGTATCAAGGAAGACTCAGTGAAGGAGCAGATACGCTGCTGGCATGTCTTCTTGCACAGGAAGATCTTCAAGGAAGAGTTAACCGGGTAGGAGCCTACGCTTATCTGCATCAATCCGGAGACAGCATTAGTCCTGAAAATCAGATGAATGCTGCGAAAGCGCGCGATCTTTCTTCAATAGTGAGTTCAGCTCTTTCCTTTATCAAATCCGAAATTATCGCGCTTCCAGACGGAATGATTGACCAGTACATAAAAGAACAGCCTAAACTTCAGGTGTTCGAACGCAGTCTCGGATTGCTTATGCAAACTAAACCGCACAGACTGTCGGCAGAGACGGAACAGGTGCTTGCTTCCTTGGGTGAAGTTTTAGGGGCGCCTTACCGCATCTATGAGCGCAGCAAGCTGGCAGATATGACATTCCCATCCACAGAAAACGGCCAAGGGGAAGAGGTGCCGGTTTCTTTTGCACTTTATGAGAATAAGTACGTTGAATCTCCGGATACAGATCTGCGCCGTAATTCGTTTAAAGCTTTCAGCGAGACATTGTACAATTACCGCAATACCTTTGCTGAGGCCTACGGTACCGAAGTGAAGCGCCAAGTCATTGAATCGCGTCTTCGCGGATATGACTCCGTTACCGATATGCTTTTGACGCCGCAGCAGGTCACAACGGAAATGTACAACAACATTTTGGATATTCTTCAAGAAGAGCTTGCGCCTCATATGCGAAAATATGCCGCACTCAAAAAACGCGTGCTTAATTTAGACGAGATAACGTTTGCGGATCTGAAAGCACCGCTGGATCCTGATTTCAGTCCTGACATTTCTTTTCAGGAGGCAGGTGATCTGATCAAGGAAGCCTTAACCATTCTTGGTCCTGAATATGGGGAAATTGTATCGGATGCCTTTAAAAATCGTTGGGTGGATTACGCGGATAATGCAGGGAAGAGAACAGGTGCGTTCTGCATGTCGATCCCTGGAGTTCATTCCTATATTTTGATCAGTTGGGCTGATAGCATGAGAGGTGCCTTTACACTCGCTCATGAAGTAGGACATGCGGGCCATCTGATGCTTGCAAGCAAATATCAGCGTTTGACCAACTCCAGACCTTCGCTGTATTTCATCGAAGCACCTTCAACGATGAACGAACTTTTGCTGGCTGATCATTTGCTGGCAAGGTCAAACGATCCGAGAATGCGTCGTTGGGTTATTTCGCAGTTGCTTGGCACCTATTTCCACAACTATGTAACTCATCTGCTTGAAGGAGAGCTTCAGCGCCAGGTCTACGATCTTGCAATGAACAACGTACCGATTACTGCGGTGAAATTATGTGAATTGAAAGGAAATATCCTATCTTCCTTCTGGGGAGAGGATGTGGTAATCGATGAGGATGCCAAGTTAACCTGGATGCGTCAACCGCATTATTATATGAGTTTGTATCCTTATACTTATGCTGCGGGGCTTACCGCTTCCACGGCTGTAGCCAAGCTCATAAGAGAGGAAGGACAGCCTGCCGTAGTTCGTTGGCTCGAAGTATTAAAAGCCGGTGGATCTATGAGTCCCCTCGAACTGATGAAACAGGCAGGCGTGGACATGTCTCAACCTGATCCAATCCGCAGCGCAGCGGCTTATGTGGGTTCACTTATTGATGAGCTGGAGAGCCTGTATTAAAATTATGATTGCCCAAAAATCCCACTTCTATATTGTAGTGGGATTTTTGTTTCGCAAACTGCTGCGTAGGGCTCTATGTTTTTGGGCAAATGCAGTATTCATCTATGTTTTTGACAAGTCAATCAATTTAGAGTAATATCCACATGTGATCGTTACCATCATAATGTGAACAGTCGCAGTATGAAGGTGCAAGTACGAATAAGGATCTAAAGCACAAGACTCTCTCTTAACAGGGAGAGCCTTTTTTTTGCATTTTACTTGCCAGGAATCCGGTTATAGGGGTGGGAATATTGGGAACGGAACATCGTAATCATGTACTTATTGTTGAAGATGACGACAATATTAGACGTTTTATATCAATCAATTTAACTACAAACGGGTTCGTGGTCAGTGAGGCTGCGTTTGCAGATGAAGCGTTGCAGAGCTTCACAACGAATCGGCCTGACGTTGTTGTTCTGGACATTATGCTTCCGGATGCTAACGGATTTGAAGTCTGCCGGAAGATACGGGAACGGGATCCTGCGGTCATCATTGTCTTCTTAACAGCACGTGGACAAGATCTGGACAAAATCAAGGGCCTTGAACTCGGCGGCGACGATTATATAGTCAAACCCTTTAATCCGTTAGAGCTGGTAGCACGAATTAATGCAATATTACGCCGAACAGAAATCGCTTTAAAACCGCCAAAAAGCGTACTTCAAGCCGGACCCATTCGTATGGATCTGAATTCGAATAAGGTGTTCAAAAATGACGTTTATATCGAACTAACACCGAAGGAATTCCAAATGATCAGGGCTTTCCTGGAGCATCCAGACACAGCACTTTCCAGGAATGAATTAATGAATCTCGTATGGGGAGAGGATTATATTGGAGATCCTAAAACGGTAGATGTTCATGTGCGGAAGCTGAGAGAAAAGATCGAAGATAATTGTTCCAAGCCTCATTGGATTGAAACGGTATGGGGACTAGGATATCGCTTCAGGAAGGACGATTGAATTAATGGGTATCCAGAAAAGATTAGTCGGAAGTTATCTTGTGGTCATTTGCCTCACGGTGCTCATCCTTGAGATCTTTCTTGTTTTTTCCCTGAGATATTATTATTTTCACAATATAGAGCGAATTCTGATGAATCAAGCGGAGTTATCCGCTTCTTTTTTTCAGCAATATTTTGCAGATGAGGATCTGGAGAAACAATCGGAACGATTACTGAAAGGGTTTGCCAACAATTCCGATGCACAAGTGCAGATTATTGATCCATCGGGTCGACTATTACAGGACTCTACCGGACTTCCGGGTAACAATATCATGATGAAATTTGTTGATGTGCAAGAAGCTGTTAAAGGTCTTCCTGGCGTTTGGAAAGGAGAGGACCCTGCAACCCAAGAAGCCATATTAGCGGTGTCGTATCCTTTAAAAGCTAATGATACTATCGTTGGAGGAGTCCGATTTATCACTTCGTTAACCGAAACAATAAGTACGGTTAATCAAATCACAGTCTTACTGATCTGTGTCGGAATGCTTGTTATTGCGATCGTTACCATTCTTGGACTCGTACTATCAAGGACCATTACAAGATCCATTAAAGACCTTAAACAGGCAGCCGACCAGATGACTGAAGGAAACTTCAGTATTAGAGTGCATAAGCGCTACCGTGATGAGCTCGGTACCTTGGCAGACACGTTAAATATGATGGCAAGTCGAATAACGAAGAGCGAACAGCTTAAAAATGATTTTATTTCTTCAGTGTCGCATGAACTGCGTACGCCACTAACGTCGATTAAAGGATGGATCATCACTTTGAAATCGAATGGGGTGGACAACAAACCTTTGCTTCATGATGGATTGGATATTATTGAATCAGAAAGTGACCGGTTAACCCGTATGGTGGATGAACTGTTAGATTTCTCTAAATTGGACAATGGAAGAATTACCATTCACTTTGAACCTGTGGATCTAACGGAACTAATACAGCGTATTGTCAGACAACTGGCCCCAAGAGCTGCTCGCCAAGGGATATCACTCGAAATACAAACAGGCGAAGCCCTTCCTACCATTCAAGCAGACGAGAATCGGTTGAAGCAAGTACTGATTAATCTCATTGATAATTCAATCAAATTCACGTCTCCCTCTGGGCGAATCCTGGTTCATGCTTATACGGCTCCACGCAAAGTCGTTATTATCGTTGAGGACACAGGATCAGGAATTACAGATGAGGATTTAAATAATGTACTGCAAAAGTTCTACAAAGGGGATCAACATGCTTCAGGCAGTGGTTTGGGTCTAGCCATATCTGAGCAGATCATTAAGCTGCATCATGGAGAACTGCGAATAACCAGTACGGTGGGCAAGGGAACGATCGTCCAAATTGAACTGCCGGTATAAGGGAATCTCAAATTTAACTATTTCATAACCACTTTATTCCCTTTCACAGATAGAATACTAAATAAGCTGATAAGCGAGGAGTCGATGATCCTAATGCCGAGCAAGTTCATTAGAATAGGTGCCATGTTGACAACGTTATGGTTGCTCGGAGGATGCGGGGTTCCAGCAACACCACTAGATACGATAAAACCTCCTTTATCAAAAGCAAACATGCAGCGATATAAGACAAGCCAAGAGTTGATCAAATTATTACCTGAGAAAGCGCAATTGTTAGCACCAATACAGGGACAAGAGGGGCAAGATATTTCTTTCGGAGATATGGACGGAGACGGTATCGACGAAGCTGTCGTTGTATATGAAGACAATGAAAACATAGGTAATACTCTAAAAGCCGCGCTGTTTAAGCAGCAAAATGAGACCTGGCAAAAGATCTCGGAAGTCAATGGATTTGGTTACGGTCTGGAGTATGCCGGAATTTTTGATATTGATCATGATGGAAATAACGAACTTGCGTTAGGCTGGTCGTTGGGTGACGCAGGAAAAGGACTAGATGTCTACAGGTTGAGTGAGGATAAGTTAAAGCTGTTATCCAAAAAGGCTTTTCACGAAGAATTGAATCTTGAGTAATTTGTCCCAAGGATAGTCTTTGTCGTTGATGGAGGTGTTCTATGATTTGAACAGTAAAATAAGAGGACGCCCTGATTATGTACTTCTATTTTTAACGGTGCTGCTTGTTGGTTTTGGATTAATGATGATATTTAGCGCAAGCTATCCGGTTGCCATATTAAAACATAATAGTCCGTGGCACTACGTCGTGAAACAAGGCGTATTTGCGCTCATCGGATTATTTGTGATGTTCATTTTTATGGGTATTCCTTTTTCACGGTGGAAAAAGGCTTCGCCAATTCTGCTGCTGTTCTCATTGCTCGCACTAATGCTTGTATTAATAGGGGGCGCGAACATCAACGGTGCTAGAAGATGGTTTGTGTTGAGCGGTTTTAATTTGCAGCCGGCAGAGTTCACCAAGTTATCCATTATCGTATATTTATCAGCAATCATTAGTAAAAAAGGGGATCAAATCCGGAATTTTCGTAGAGGCTTACTACCCATTTTGGTCATGATAGGCATCATTCTGTTGCTTGTCATGAAACAACCCGATTTCGGCACGGTGTTAATCCTGTTCTTTATTGCAATAACGATTCTTTTAGTCGGCGGTGTTGATCTCCGTCACCTTATCATCCTGTTCTTGGCGCTCGTTCCTGTTTTGATTTACCTGGCCATGAGTAAGAGCTATCGTCTCCAGCGAATCACTTCTTTTCTACATCCACTTGATCATCCGGATGACTCGGGATATCAGCTTATTCAGTCGCTTTATGCGTTAGGGAATGGAGGTCTTCGCGGGACTGGAATCGGTCATAGTGTGCAAAAGATCTTTTATTTGCCTGAAGCCTACACCGATTTTATCTTTGCTGTGGTTGGCGAGGAACTGGGGTTTATTGGCACGTCAATGCTCATCATCGTATTTTTTCTTTTTATCTGGCGGGGTTTTATTGCTGCAATCAGGAGTAATGATCCATTTGGCCTAATGCTGGGCATGGGAATCGTTATGATGATATGTATTCAAATGATGTTGAATATTGGTGCTGTAATCGGCAGCCTGCCCATTACAGGGGTACCTCTTCCTTTTATCAGCTATGGAGGATCTTCGCTCATTTTGTGTTTGGCATGTACAGGTATTCTAATTAGCATTTCTCGAGACAACTATAGAAGACGTAAAGAAAACGACAGAAATTCAACAAAATAGAGGTTGTCATATGTTTATCACCAGCAAACTTGCAAAACTTGATAAATTAACGCTTTTTCTTATATTGTGTCTTGTTGCCATTGGAACCGTAGCCATTTATGGGGCAACAACAGATACACATTTAGATGGCCTTCACATTAGCTATTTATATCTATTCGGTGCATTCTGCATTCCGATGTTATTTCTCGCATTGCTGGATTACAAAATTCTATTGGGCAGGTTGTCCTACCTTTTCTATGGGATCGGCATAGCGATGCTTGTTGTGGTCAAATTGTTCGGAGAACACATTAACGGTGCATCCCGTTGGTTAAGTATTGGGGGCTTTCAGCTTCAACCTTCTGAGCTGGCTAAAATATTCACAGTGCTACTGATTGCTCATGTATTGGGTAAGCGGGAGGGAATGAAGCTCCGTCTTTTTCAAGATTTAGTTCCGATTTGCATCATTTTCTTGATTCCTTTCATCTTAATCATGGATCAGCCCGATCTAGGCACTTCTCTCGTTTTCGTTGGCATATTAATTAGTATGCTGTGGATTGGTAACATCCGTTCAATATATATGATTCTTTTCCTTGGTTTATTGATCACTACGATCGGCACAATATTGTGGTTATATTATGCCAACTTCGAATTGTTATCTAAAATTGTAGAGCCACACCAAATGTCAAGAATTCAGACCTTTCTGGACCCAACCAGCGATCCCGATAAATCATGGCATGTTAAAAACGCAATGACGGCGATTGGTTCGGGAGGATTGACAGGAAGCGACGGAATCTATTTACGTAAAGGATTTATTCCTTATGCGTATTCTGATTCGATATACGTGGTCATTGGCGAGGAATATGGTTTTATAGGTTCTTCCGTGCTGCTGCTGTTTTATCTACTGCTCGTGTATCGAATGGTGCATATTGCCATGGAAAGTAGGGAACGTGCAGGATCATATTTGGTTATCGGGTTTATCGCAATGATCATTTTTCAAGTTTCCGTTAATATCGGAATGCATATCGGCTTGCTTCCCTTGACGGGCATATCCTTGCCTTTCATAAGTTATGGCGGCAGCTCGCTTCTTAGCAATATGATTGCGATCGGCCTCGTGCTCAGTGTGAAAATTCATAAAGATGAAATCTCGATAGAACCATCTGTGAAATAGAAGGCAGATGATGTTAATAGGATCACGAAGGAGTATCTCGAAATGGTTAAACGGGAAGAACTAAAGAATCAACTATTAAACTGTGATAAAAGTTTCAACGTTAATGGACAGGACCATGTAGACATGCTTTAATTGCCTTTACCGCTGCATTTCCCATGAAGGAAAATACAGCGGTTTTTTTGTGTTTTGAGGTTCTTTTTTTGCATCTTTACATCAATTGTACATACTTGTCTGCATGTATTGGTTATTGCTCGAATAAGTTTAGAAAGTAGAACAGGACAGACAGTAGGGTGGAGATGCAGCAGATGGGAATGAATAAACAAAGCTTTATTCGCGGGACGTTTATTTTGACCGTATCGTCATTTTTTACAAAAGGGCTTGGATTTGTTAACGGAATATTGCTGGCACGCTTTTTGGGAGCAGAAGGCGTAGGGCTGCTTATGATTGCTCATCCGCTGCTTCCGTTGTTTATTACGATGACGGAACTTGGGCTGCCTGTTGCGATTTCGAAGCTGGTATCGGAGGCAGAGGTTAAACGGGATGAAGCACGAGTAAAACGTATTCTCGCCGTATCCTTAACGGTCACAGGAAGCTTAAGTGTTGTATTAACCTTGGCGGCTCTATTCGGCTCCAAGTGGATCGCCTCGATTGTTTTAGCCGATCAGCGGGCGTATTATGCAATGGTCGCCATTACGCCAATCATTCCTATTATCGCGATGTCGGCTGTACTGAAGGGGTACTTTCGGGGTAGACAGAACATGAACCCCCTCGCCTTATCTGACATCATTGAAAATTTGGCACAAATCCTCGTCATCATCGGAGTTGTCAAAGTGCTGCTTCCGTACGGTATCGCCTACGCTGCGGCAGGGGCGATGGGTGCTGCAGTTATTGGTGAAGGCGTTGGTTTAATCTATTTGTTTGCCGTATTCAAATGGGACAATCGGGGGAAAGTCAAGGAAACCCCGCCCATTGCGCCAAGCGCTTCGCTTAAAGGAGATCGCACGCTGAGAGATTTGCTGCGCATCGGCTTGCCGATGACAGGCAGCGGATTTATCCATTCCATCTATCATGCATTTCTCCCGCTTCTGATTACGAAGAGCTTGGTGCTGTTCGGTGTCGGCGTGGAGGTGGCGACCAAGCAATTCGGTCTGCTGGCCGGTTATGCCATTCCGCTGCTGTTCCTCCCCAGCTTCTTTACCCAATCGCTGTCGACAGCGTTAATTCCGGCGATCAGCGAGGCAAGTGTGGACAACAATACTAAGCTCATGCACAGCCGCATGGACATGGCCATGCGTACCGCGCTTATTGTCGGTGTGCCCTGTACTATCATCTTATATCTATGGGCAGTACCGTTAGCGACCTTAATCTATCATGCGCCAGAAGCTGGCGTGCTGCTCAAGCTGCTTGCACCTTTATTTTTCCTCCATTATTTTGAGGCGCCGCTGCAAGCGATTCTGCTGGGCTTGGGCAAAGCGTCAACCGTCATGTGGAATCATGTGATGACGAATATTTTTGAAGTGAGTCTGATTTATGTGCTCGGTTCTAACCTTGGAATCGAGGGAGTTGCGATGGGATTTGGGCTTGGCATCCTGCTGCTGACCCTGCTGAATTTTTATTCCGTCGCTACTACAATCGGCTTTTATTTTGACCTCCGTATTATCGTCAAAGCGGGAGCGGGAGGCATTGTCATGACGGTTACAAGTCTGGCAGCTCACCGTTTTCTGGAACGCATGGAATTGGGGCAGACGATTGCGTTATTCGGAGCGCTGTTTATTTCGTTGGTCGTCTATGCTGCAACATTGCAATTAACCCGCGCTTTGCGAAGCGGACCGAAAACGCCGACAATTACGCCGGTTTCTTGAATGGGAATGTATGGATTGGTATTGAAGCAGAGAGCGCTACTGAAATAAATAAGAAGATCCGGTACCACGTAGGCATCGGATCTTCTTGGTTGGTCATAGTAATAAGATCATATAAGCTAACGAATCCGCGAAATTCGCGGATTTTTTGTGTGCATATTTATTATTTCCCTACGAGCTCATCTTTTACCTCGAACGATTCTACTTCTCTAACTTCACCGTATAATTCATTTAAATGCTCCACATGAGCCATGCCCCAATCATTCATTGTCTGCAACACAGGGGTCATACCTATTCCATATTCCGTAATAGAATATTCAACTTTAGGTGGGATTTGCTGATATATTTTACGATGAACGATATCATGATACTCTAATTCCCTTAATTGTGAGGTAAGCATTTTTTTTGTTATATCCGGTATTGCTTTTTGTAGTTCGCTAAATCTCATCGTACCATTCGAAAATAGCTGAAATAAAATAACAGGTTTCCATTTACCAACCAGGATCTCTAATGCCGTTTCGACTCTACATTCATCTGACATATCAGAACCCTCCCACAGTATTAGTATAAGCAAGGTACTAGGTATCATTTTGTATACTATGTTTAATTTAAGTGCCTACTTCCAATGAATGACCCTTGGCATTATTATAGCTCTATAAGTTAGGCATATACAAGGAGGAGCATCCGTTATGAATATTGCTTTATGGATCGTCCAGGGACTTTTAGGATTCATGTTTATTTTTGCAGGCTCGATGAAAGCATTTCAGTATGAAAAAGCGCAGGCTTCATTGCCCTGGGTAAAAGAATATTCAAAAGGTTTAGTTACTTTTATCGGGATCTCGGAACTGCTTGGCGGACTGGGTTTGATCATCCCTCAAGCTACGGGAATTCTACCTATCCTGACACCGATTGCAGCGATTGCTCTTGCAATAGTCATGGTACTGGCTGCCGGCTTTCACGCGAAACGAAAAGAATATCAGGGGATCGGGATGAACATCATTTTGTTAGCGTTAGCTGTGTTTGTTGCGATTGGGCGCTTTTAAGTTTGTCGTTTAAATCATAAGAAAATCATGATGGAACATCGTTACCGACATGATGTAACTGTTACAGAAATAAGGAGGTCAGACTATGCTTTCCCCAGTCTTTTTGGCACATGGTTCACCGTTTACTATATTTGAGGAATCCGATTTTACGAAGTTTCTCAAACAATTCGGCCAAGAAAATCGCCCTAAAGCGATCGTCATATTTTCGGCTCATTTCGAGAGCGAAATGACGACTATAGCCGCTACCGATGATGTTCATGAGATGGTGTATGATTATTACGGGTTTCCGGATTCCTTTTATCAGGTACAGTATCCCGCGAGAGGTTCAACGATTGTTGCTTCCATCGTGGAAGAACGGCTGCGCCGGAATAATATTCCTGTCCAGCAGAAATATCGGGGGCTGGATCATGGCGTATTCCCAATTATGATGCATGCTTATCCGGAAGCGGATATTCCAATCGTTCCCGTATCGGTAAATCCTTTCTTACCGGCCAGACAGCAAATTGCGATCGGTGAAGCACTTCAAGGTCTGGAGAAAGACGGTATTCTCGTCATCGGCAGCGGTTTCGTAAGCCATAATCTTCGTGCTTTTGACCGGGATAAGGATGCTCCACCTCGTGAATGGGCTGTGCAGTTCAAAAATTGGATTCGAGATAAAGTAGTTGCCAGGGATATTGAGTCCTTGAGTCAGTATGATATCTTGGCACCGCATGCAGCGATGGCAGTACCGCGGGCAGAGCACTTCGTGCCGCTGCTTATAGCGCTGGGAAGCGGAAACTCCGGTAGCGATATTCGCGTTTTATTTGATTCAATCGAGCATGGTTCCGGAAGCTCGCTGTCTTTTCAGTTTTAATCTTGGCTGTCAGAATACTAATAATTTGGGCACATTCCAAGCCTTAATTAACGGTAATAGCTGAATAGATCGCTGAAGTGACATAGAAAAACCTACCTACCTGTGAAGTGCACCCCTTAGAATAGACATTGGAAAAACCCCTTGGTTTAACCGATGAATTCTAGGGGGTGTATTTTTTATGGCTATAAAAGGTCAAAAGTTTAAGACGTACTCTGAGGAACTCAAGATGGAGGCAATCCGTTTGCACGTAGAGGAAAAATGGACGTATCGGCAAATCAACGATCATTTGGGAATCCAAGACCAGAGTCGGATGAAGCGTTGGATGCGAAAATACCGTGAAAAGGGTGAGTTTGGTTTACTGGATCAACGAGGAAGGCGGAAGGAATATTTAGATCAAGAGCGATATGTTCAGCAGTTGAAACGGGAGAATACGATGCTAAAAAAGTGTTTGGAAATCTGGATGCAGGAGGGAAAGAACAGCGCTTCAAGCTTATCGAACAAGCAGCGAATGTCGGCCAAGTAGCCGAACACTGCAAGCTCCTTGGCGTCTCTAGAAGTGGCTATTACGCGTATTTGAAGAGGAAGAAGAATGACCGAGATGCCGAGGCTAAACGACTCCTTCGCACCGTGTATCAACGCTACGAAGGAAAGTATGGCTACCGTCAGATCCAACTTTTCTTGTGGCAGGATGAAGGTGTATGGATGAATCACAAGAAAGTACTGCGCCTAATGCAAAAGCTTGGTCTTCAAGCCAGCATTCGCCGGAAACGTCGATTTAATATGACATACCAGGCTGCCGAGCGCGTGGCTGATAATCTGCTTAAGCGAAATTTCACAGCCGAAAAACCAAACCAGAAATGGGTGACGGATGTGACTCAATACCGGATAGGCGAGCGCTGGCTGTATCTTTCGGCAGTGAAAGACCTATTCAATAACGAGATTGTGGCCTACCAACTTAGCGAACGTAACGATAATGAACTGGTACTTCAGACGTTCGCTAAAGCATTTGCTAAGCGAAAAGACGTGTCCGGATTGGTCGTTCACAGCGACCAAGGGTTCCAGTACACGTCTCATGCTTACCACGACATGCTGCCAAAGGTTAGCGCCCAAATCAGCATGTCTCGCCGGGGCAATTGCCTAGACAACGCCTCCATGGAGAGCTTCTTCTCGCATCTCAAAACGGAAGGGCTCTATCCCTATGATATCCGAAATCTGGCAGAGGCACAAAGGAGAATTGAGAAGTACATACAATTTTACAACCAAAGGCGACCGCAGCGTAAATTAAACAAACTGACGCCGGTACAGTACCGGCGCCAGTTTGCAGCCTAGGTGTTTTTTCAATGTCCACTAAATGGGGTCTTGACCACCTGTAAGCAGGTGGGTTTTTTATTTTCAAAAATAATTTAAACACTTGGTTACCACAGGGATCAGGGAAGCTGAGTTACGTAACGTAATCTGCCATAGGAGCATTGTTCGCCTTATACGATGCGTGGTCTGTCCGTTAAATAATCCGAAGGATTCCGTCCGGTATTCCCTTTAAATTTCTTATTGAAAAATGACACGTCACTGTAACCCAAAAAATCGGATATTTCTCCCACCGTTAGCTGAGACTCGGTTAGCATATACACTCCTGTTTTTATGCGCAAAGCATGGACGTATTCGCTGATGGTTTGTCCGGTAACGGACTTAAAGAGGGTTGCCGCATGATTTGGACTTCGATTTACGACATCCGCTAGATCATGCTTCGTAATCTTTGTCCGATAATGATCTTGAATATATCTTTTCATTAATTCAACATGCTTGTATTTCTTAGAAAGAATCGTTCCTCGATCCAATTCTCTGTTCCAAAGAATTAGTATTTCTGTGAGTAATACGTTCGTGTATAAGTCGTAATACGAATGTTTATCAGTCCATTGGTGGATGAGCAATTTCAACCGTTCATGCACCAAATCAAAACAACCTAACTTCGAGTGGAGAGTTTTTTCAGAACCTAATAGGGGTAGCTCCGGTGAATCCGTGGTTACGTTAAAGTTTATTACATATTTTGAATGAAATACGGTAGGTACACTTTTCCAATAAAACGGGGACTTGCTTGGGATCAAAATTGCATCACCTTTTTCCATGATGATTCTCTGATCATTAATCCAATAAACACATTTGCCGTATGTGACTATACCGAAACTGAAACCGGCTTCTTCCGTGTTCCATTTCTCTTCATTCCCATTCAATCCGTTATCTTGACGTACGCTTTGAATCTTAATCATATTGTCACCCAAGTCCCGTACTATTTTACAATCATCATACTATAGTTCATTGCCATATTATAACCGTTTGAATAATAATGAAGTAAATTCGAACGGAGTTGGTCATATGAGGAAATCAAAAATACTTTGTACAATGGGTCCTGCTTGCGATTCAGATGAAATTCTATATGAAATGATACATTCCGGAATGAATATAGCCAGATTAAACATGGCTCATGGTGAATTGGACGAACATCGAATACGAATTGAAAATATTCGGAAAGCCGCGCTTAAACAGAATACATTTATCCCTGTGTTGCTGGATATTAAGGGTCCTGAAATAAGAATAGGGAAACTGAAGGATCCGTATGTTGAATTAATACAAGATAGCGAGATCGTTATTACTACAAATCAAATCTTAGGTAACTCAAATATGATCTCGGTTAACTATGAAGACATGCCTAATGTCTTAAAGCCAAGTTCAAGAATACTCATTGATGATGGGCTTATTGAATTAAGTGTTATATCCATTAAGGGTCAAGATATTTATTGCAAAGTGCTAAATGGAGGTATCGTAAAACCTAGAAAAGGAGTTAATCTTCCAGGTGTTAGAACCACGTTGCCGGGGATTACGGAAAGGGATGTCAATCACATTTTGTTTGGTCTTGATAACAAAATTGATATCATTGCGGTATCCTTTGTGAGAAAAGCGGAAGATATTTTGGCAGTAAGAAGGATATTAAAGGAAAACAAGGCGGAGCAAGTTCAAATCATTGCGAAAATTGAGAACGAAGAGGGAGTCTCTCAATTGGACGAAATTATAAAGGTCTCTGATGGCATTATGGTTGCACGAGGTGATCTCGGAGTCGAAATTCCAGTGGAGGAAGTGCCGCTTGTTCAAAAGAAAATCGTTGAAAAATGCAATGGAGCCGGGAAACCGGTTATTGTAGCAACCCATTTATTAGACTCCATGCAATTAAATCCGCGTCCAACCCGGGCGGAAGTTAGTGATGTATCAACAGCGGTTCTACAAGGGGCAGACGTGCTTATGTTATCGGGAGAAACGGCAGCAGGCAAATATCCTGTTGAATCCGTCCGTACAATGGCAACAGTGGCGGAGAAGATGGAGTCCTGTTTGGACCACGCTGAACAATTTTCTAAACGAAGGGCACAACACGCCATAAATATTACAGAAGTTATCAGTCAATCCGCGGTGAGTTCATCATTTGAGTTAAATGCGAAAGCAATCATTACGCCAACAGAGAGTGGATATACTGCCCGTATGGTTTCTAAATATCGCCCCATGGCACCCATTATTGCAATAACACGGCATCCTGATATTTTACGGAAATTATGCCTTCTATGGGGGGTTATACCCGTTCTTGGAGATACCGCATTAAATACTGATGATATGTTCGATTCAGCAATAAATAATAGTATCAGGACGGGACTAATCAAAAAAGGTGATTACGTGATCATATCTGCTGGAGTGCCAATAGGTAAGGAAGGAACCACCAACATACTTAAAGTGCAAGAACTGTAAGATCAATTCAAGAATATGGTTAAAGCGGGTTATGTTAAACATATCGGACTTACCCAAGTTGGAGCGGATACGCTAAGATAGGCACATGCCATTCATCCCATAAGTTTGGTAGAATCAGAATACTCTCTTTTCAATCGTAACATCGAAAAGGATAGCTATCGGTTACTTGGATGTTATCCAAAGGTGAAGATATCTTGCCACTCATTGGGGCGAGAAGGGTATAGTGTATGCAGACAGCGTGCATCCAAACTTTACAGCAAAACCCTGCCCTATAAAAAAGCAGGGTTTTGTATTGATTAGTTTTACTTTTTTTACTGGAATTGGATTTTTTCATAAAAGGTAGAGACTTACGATAAACCGTTGTTATTATCCCATAGAACAGTATTGTTAACCTGAATAAAAATTTTAGGTTTACAATTGAAAAATATCAAGCTATGATTTACCCATACATAGATGTCGACTCTATAGATATTTAATTTGAGAACATTGTCATGGAGGACGTAAAATGAAAACAAAAGAGATGGTTTTTGCTGCATTATTCGCAGCATTCATAGGAGTATTAGGGTTGATTCCACCGATTCCACTGGGTTTTATCCCGGTATCCATTACCGCACAAACACTTGGCGTTATGCTTGCGGGATGCTTTTTAGGAAAGAAGACGGGTACGATTAGTTTGGTTTTGTTTATCGTATTAGTCGCTTTAGGTTTACCTTTATTATCTGGTGGACGTGGAGGTCCTTCCGTATTCGTAGCACCGTCAGCTGGATATTTTCTAAGCTGGCCAGTGGCCGCGTTTTGTATCGGGTATGCTACGGAAAAGGTATGGTCAACCTTAAAAACTTGGAAAATGATCCTGATCAATTTAGTGTTTGGTGTTGTGCTAGTTAGTTTAATTGGTGCGCCGGTGATGGCGTTCATTACCCATACATCTGTCTGGGCCGGACTTGTAGGTGCTACCGCATTCTTGCCAGGGGATTGTATCAAAGCTGTTATCGCAGCCATTATTGCAATACAATTAAAAGCTATCAGCCCGATTGAAGAAAAAGTGAATAACACATAGTTACTTAAATTGTGAATAGGTGTGATATGAGATGAATTTAGTAGAACCACTACTGCGTTATGCTATACAACAGCCGGGCAAAATTGCCTTATCCGATGGTGGAGAGAGCCGTACTTACTTGGCATTAGTACAGAGGATGATGCAAATCGCGCAGGGATTTCAACAAAATGGCCTGAGACAGGATAAGGTCGCTATTTTATCTGCGAATCGCATAGAATTTGTGGAGGTTTTTCTAGGAGCCATCTATGCAGGTTGTGTTCCTGTACCTTTAGATCCGAAATGGAGCATGAACGAAGTCAATGCGATTGTACAGCAATGTCAGCCGAAAATGATTTTTTCGGAGACTAGATTCGTAAAGAATCTGGTCTTGGAGGATACAAAGATAAAACTTCTAACCTTTTCAGCTGAAGATGCAGGTTCGTATGACAACTGGCTGCATACTTTCAAGCCAGAAGCTGAAATGGATGATACGAATGAATTATTATTTATCGGCTTTACTTCCGGCACAACTGGTACACCCAAGGGGTATATGCGCACCCATTTATCTTGGATCAAGAG
This sequence comes from Paenibacillus dokdonensis, assembly GCF_004916975.1. GTDB lineage: Bacteria > Bacillota > Bacilli > Paenibacillales > Paenibacillaceae > Paenibacillus_AQ > Paenibacillus_AQ dokdonensis. The sequence continues at coordinate 2,116,973 of NZ_STGQ01000001.1, forward strand.
CTTTGAGGCGACGAGCGAAGCCTTTCAACTAGACAACATGGAGCATATTATAGCCCCTGGCCCACTCGTTCACTCCTTATCTCTATTTGCATTAATGCAAAGCTTAACCAGCGGGGCGACCTTTCATATCGTACAACATTTCAATGCAAGAGAGGTTTTAGAGCTGTGCAGGCAAATTCCAGATGCCATTTTGTTTGTCGTGCCCACGATGATTGAATCGATGATGCAAGAGACCATTCCCGGACAGACACACATCCAAGCCTTGATTAGTTCAGGTGGGAAGTGGTCCGAAACGTCCAAGCAAAGGAGCAAGGAAGTATTTGGCGGGGCCAAGATTTATGAATATTACGGCTCTTCCGAAGCAAGTTACATCAGTTATTTAGATGTTCATGATGAGAATAAAGCGAATTCAGTAGGTAAGCCCTTTTCAGGCGTACAAATATCCATCCGGGATGAACATTTTCAGGAGGTGTCTCCCGGGATTGCCGGGCAGCTGTACATTCGAAGTGACATGATGTTTATTGGCTATTATCAATTGCCTGAGGAGACGTCAGCCGTTTTTCGTGACGGATGGCTCATTCTTGGCGATTATATGTATAGGGATGACGATGGTTATTTGTATATGGCTGGACGGTCCAAAAATATGATGGTAACGGGTGGCCTAAATGTATTCCCCGAGGAAGTCGAATCCGTGCTGCAGCAAATTCCGGAGATTCAAGAAGTAATGGTACTTGGATTGCCTGATGCCTACTGGGGAGAACAGGTGACGGCACTTGTGAAATGGAATAGTCAAAAGCAATTATCTATCGATGAAATCAAGAAATATTGCCGGCAGTATTTAGCGAGCTACAAGTCACCGAAGCAGCTCATCACGGTGGATGAGTTCATTTACACAAGCAGCGGGAAATTAGCTCGTCAGGCGATGAAAGATTATGTGAAGAGAGTGATGGTATGACAGAAGCTGTGATTGTCATGGCTAAGCGCACGCCCATTGGAAGGTTGGGCGGCGTTCTAAGCGGGCTTGAACCGGAAGCATTATTAGCGCCACTTATTCAGCATATTGTAGCCGAAACGAAATTACCGAAGGACTTCATTGATGATGTCATCATTGGCAATGTGGTAGGTCCAGGTGGGAATATTGCAAGAGTTGCTGCTCTTGAAGCAGGACTTCCTGTCACCGTCCCTGGCGTTACGGTTGACCGGCAGTGTGGTTCGGGTCTTGAGGCCATCAATATCGCAGCACGCTTCATTCAAAGCGGGGCCGGTGAGATATATTTGGCAGGTGGTGTGGAAAGCACAAGTCGCGCGCCATGGAAAATGGCGAAGCCGCAAACATTGATGGGCGTTCCCAAGCTCTATACACGTGCACATTTTACCCCAAGTTCCTACGGTGATCCGGATATGGGTATTGCCGCGGAGAATGTCGCTCATAAATACGAGATATCCAGAGTAGAACAAGACCTTTATTCTTTGAAAAGCCATCAAAAAGCTATCCATGCTCAGCAGACAGGACGTTTTCAGCAGGAAATAGTACCGCTTCAAGTTGAAGGCGAATGGGTGACTGGCGATGAATGTCCTAGAGCCAACACGAGCCTTGAAAAGCTGAAAAAACTATCGCCAATCTTTCTGGAACAAGGTACCGTAACCGCTGGTAATGCTTGTCCTCTCAATGATGGAGCGGCGCTTGTTCTAATCATGTCCCGTGAAAAATGTGAGGAGCTTAAGTTAAAGCCTATAATGCGCGTTGTGGATGCTCAAGCGGCAGGTGTCGATCCGAATTATTTAGGAATGGGCCCCGTTCCAGCTGTCCAGAAGGTGCTGAGCCGTCAACAGCTGACCGTGGCTGATTTAGACATCGTGGAGTTTAATGAAGCATTCGCCTCCCAAGTATTAGCTTCACTAAATCAGCTTCAGATCCCTCAGGAAAAGGTCAATCTTGGTGGTGGCGCGCTTGCTATTGGTCATCCATATGGTGCATCAGGGGCGATTTTAATGACGCGTCTATGTGCTGAAATGCTGCATAATCCTTATCAAAGAGGTCTGGCCACGCTGGGCATTGGCGGTGGTATAGGTATCACAACCCTTGTGGAGGCGATGGAATGAATCGGATTCAGCATCAAGTTCATATCACAGCTGAGTGGATTTCCCAGTATGCAGACAGTATTGAGGCTCCTGTGCAGTCGATACATGGCAATCTCATCGCACCAGCGACAATGCCCGTTATTTTCTGGCAAACATTTGATATTCCTTGGATGAATATGGATGCACCTCTGATTCACGGTTCGCAGCGGTTTTCATATGAGGCACCGATTACGGCAGGCATGATCTTGGACTGTGAATTATCATTAACGAATATAGAGCGAAAAGCGGGTAAACAAGGCATCCTGACATTTTTTACACATACGCTTGTTTGTAGATGTGATGGCGAACTTATTGTCACAGCGGACACGGTATTGATTCGGGTAGGTGATGATCATGAAAAAACGCATAACCTGTGAAGCGATTCTTCTATATGCCGCAGTTTCTAAAGATATGGCAGACATCCATTTAGATACGGAAGCCGCAGCAATGGCGGGATTCAAGCGACCTATCGTGCATGGTATGTATATCATGGGATTGGCACAATCCCTCTATTTGAGAGAGCATCCAGCGCAATGGATCACCACGTATGATATGAAATTCCATAAGCCACTTCTAGTAGATTCGGTAGTGTCTTTTGATTTTGTGGACAGAGATGGCCATATCCAGGTGACTGTTACAGATGAGAATGGCGAAGTAATAACATCGGGCATATTGTCAGTGAAAGAGAGACAGCGATGAAAAAAGTAGCGATCATCACAGGAGCAACGAGAGGGATCGGGCGCAGTATCGCCGCATATCTTGGACAATCCGATTATCAAGTCGTTGTTAATGGTACAAATCAAATGTTAATCAATCAAGTCGTGCATGAGATTCATGAAGCTGGTGGTGAGGCGATCGGATACTGTGCGGATATTGCAAATCCGGCCTTAGTCACCGCGATGGTAGATGCCGTCATAGCCGAGTATGGACGTATCGATGTGCTGATACATAACGCGGGAAATGTACATGACCAAAAATGTGTTCGTATGGCGGATGAAGAGTGGCTATCTGTGCTCGATGTTCATTTGAACGGCGCCTTTTATACGATTCAGCGAGCACTGCCGCATATGCAAAATAATGGTGGAGACATCATTCTGATGACTTCTACTGCAGGACTCACAGGTTCGGTTGGACAAGTGAATTACAGTGCGGCAAAAGCGGGATTGCTTGGATTAATGTGGACGCTCGCAGCCGAACTTAAGCATCATCAGATTAGGGTGAATGCCATTTCTCCAGCTGCCTTAACCGATATGACAAGGCCTGTGATCGATCATTTGAAGGAAAAGTATGCTAGTCGTCATGAGCCACTTCCGGAGTTCTGGCGGGTAGGGGAAGCAGATGACATCGCCCGTTTCGTGACCGCCCTACTGGCTCAGCCGGATCCAGAGTTAACAGGTGAAATATTTGGTGTAAACGGCGCTAAGGTGACAAAGTGACAAAAGCCGGAGCCAGTCTATTCCGAAAATAGCATAGAGGCATTCTTCACAACGTGGTACCGACAGAAGGGAAGTATATGAATGCTTACATTCAAACAGGTTCATTTCTATTATAAAAAGGGACAGTCTGTCATAGAAAATATAAGCTTTACGATCGAGCCAGGTGAGTTTGTCGCGATTGTAGGCGCGAATGGCTGCGGGAAATCTACAATTGCAAAGCTGATGGATGGATTGCTGCTTCCGAAGGAAGGCAGTGTGGAACTTAACCACTTAGACACGTCAAGGCCTTCAGACCTTACCCGGATTCATGAGCAAATCGGCCTGGTCTTTCAAAATCCGGAGGATCAATTCATTACCACAACCGTTATGGATGAGATACTGTTTGGCTTGGAAAATATTCGCGTGCCAAGAGAGGAAATGTTGGAACGTCTTCAGCATGCCCTGCAAGCTGTTCAAATGGAGGATTATTTGGAAGCCTTGCCACACGAGTTATCCGGCGGTCAAAAGCAGCGTGTAGCTATTGCAGCTATTGTAGCGATGCGCCCCAAAATCATTATTTTCGATGAGGCGACTTCGATGCTAGATCCACAAGGGAGAGAACAGATTATTTCGATTATGCATGAGCTGCACGGGCAAGGCATGACCATCATTCACATCACTCATCATATGGAGGAAGTGCTATCTGCAGAACGAATGTTACTCATACATCAAGGGAGACTCGAATTTGATGGCGACCCTTTGACCTTTTTTGAAACCATACCCGCTGCGGACTATCAATTACACCTGCCATTTGCCGTGCGACTACATCAACAGCTTCATGAAAAATCGCCACTTACAGCTGATTGGAAGGAGATGATTCGTTCACAATGGTCTATCAACTAAATGATGTGAGCGTGCATTATTCCAATCATACAGCTATACAGCATGTAAACTGCACCATTCAAAAGGGGAAATGGATTTCCGTCATCGGTCAAACGGGTGCAGGAAAGACTACGTTCGTTAAAGTGCTGAAGGGGCTGATACCCGCCATTGATGGAGACTATTTGATTCATCATCAGCCCGTTAATAGAGATGCTAAAGGGCAGATACGGGTCGTCCCGGAAATCGGATTCGTTTTTCAATATCCAGAGCATCAGCTATTTGAAACGACGGTTCAGAAGGAGCTCGCCTTTGCACTGAAACAGCAAGGATTTTCAAGTCAGCAGATCACGGAGTCTATTCAAACGATTTTACCTCAAGTAGGTCTGTCAGAGGAGATTCTTCCGTTACCTCCGTTTCAGCTCAGTGGGGGTCAGAAGCGACGAATAGCCATCGCCTCTGTGTTAATGATGGATCCGAAGCTGCTTATTGTGGACGAACCGACAGCAGGTCTTGATCCGGTCAGCCGAGTCGCGATACTACAGTTACTGCAAAGATGGCAGCAACAAGATGATCGCAGCCTTATCTTCGTGTCACACCAACTGGAAGATGTCGCTGAATACTCGGATGAGGTCATCGTATTTCATGCCGGCCAACTCAGGGGTCATTATGACACCAACAATTTATTTCTAGAACAGACCTCGCTGCTGCGGGAAATCGGGTTGTCACTACCGGAACCCGTACAACTGCTGAAGCTGATTGAGGAATTATCCGGCCACAAAATTGAAGCGGCAAGCTGTAGAGAAGAAGATATATTCAAAGCCATTATCCCAATCTGGAAAAGAAGGGGCGTCTGAATGGCTAATACCGTACTCATAGGTCAATATATCGAGACGCATTCTATATTCCACCGGCTGGACCCGAGGACGAAGATTATAAGCATCACCATGATGATGCTGAGCTTCCTGATGCTTGAAACTAGTCTTAGCTACTTGATCGCAACCATCTTCGTCATTGGCTTTTTAATGATATCGAAGATTCCGGCCCGCGTGATTTGGAGGGGATTAAAGCCCATTTTATTGATCTTGATGTTTACCTTTCTTTATCATGTTATCTTTACAAAAGGAACTGTCATTTGGTCCTGGTTATTCGTCGAGATATCTGAGGAAGGGTTACAAAATGGGACGCGTTTCGTATGGCGCATTATTTTACTCGTTTTATTAGCATCTTTATTAACGTTAACCACAAAACCGCTAACATTAGCCTATGGTCTTGAAAAATTATTATCACCGCTATCCAAGCTTCACGTTCCGGTGGAGCAGTTTTCTTTGATGATTGTCATTGCTATTCGGTTTATCCCGACCATTGTACAGGAGCTTGAGCGCATTCTTTTAGCACAAAAAGCCAGAGGCTTTGATATGACGACATTACCGCTAGCTAAACGCATGTTATCCTATATTCCGATTTTAGTACCTTTGCTCTTCACGACCATTCAACGCGCCGAACAGCTGACCTACGCTATTGATGCACGTGCTTATGGTAATGGTAAAGGAAGAACCAGCTATAAGCAGCTGAAATTTCAGAAAATGGATTATCAAGCAGGCGTGATCGTTATGTTTTTTGCCTTGACCTTACTGTTATTAAGGATATAGCTGAATGCATATGTAAAAATACAGGAGGCGCTGACGATGCAATGGAATACGAGAATCACCGAATTATTGCACATTAAGTATCCTATCATTCAAGGAGGGCTTGCCTATTTAGCTTATGCAGACCTCGCTGCCGCAGTTTCGAATGCCGGTGGATTAGGACAAATCACTGCCATGAGTCTCCCGAACGCAGATGCCCTCCGCCAAGAAATTCGGCATGCACGTACACTTTCAGACAAGCCATTGGGTGTCAACTTTGCTATTGGTATGCATGGTGCATCTTTCGAGGATCGGGTGCAAGTCGCCATTGATGAGCAAGTATCCGTTGTGACGATTACGGGAGGTAACCCTGCGCCGATTTTAGGGATGCTGCAGTCCACGGATATCAAAACACTGGTGCTTGTTTCCTCGAGCAGGCAGGCAAAGAAAGCGGAACAACTAGGCGCATCCGCTGTTATTGTTGTGGGGCAGGAAGGAGGCGGGCACTTAGGACGTGACGATGTTGGAACCATGGTGCTCGTTCCGCAGGTGGTTGATGCCGTTTCAATTCCCGTCGTTGCCTCCGGGGGGATCGGAGATGGCCGCGGTTGGATGGCTGCCCAAGCTCTTGGCGCAGAGGGTATCGAAATGGGAACGCGCTTTATAGCCACTCAGGAATGTGTCCATGCCTCTGCTTCCTATAAAAAGGCTTTAATCGAGAGTTCGGAGTTTGATACAGCAGTAATTAAACGTTCGATCCATTCTCCTGCCAGAGTACTGCGAAGTGAATACATCGATAAAGTACTTGAAATCGAGCGCGAGTCACCAACATATGAGGCGTTAAAGAATTATATTAGCGGAGAAGCCAACAAACGCTGGATTTACGATGGCATCAAAGAAGAAGGCTTTGGCTGGGCAGGTCAAATAACCGGTATGATCCATGATATCCCTACGGTTACCGAGCTGATGGACAGAATGGTTGAGGAAGCAGGGAGTATTCGTAAAAAGTGGGGGTCTCTATAATTTTTATAAAATAAGTTCTTGTCCAGTGCTTAGGACAAGAACTTATTTTCATATCCAATATGGACAAAACAGTTCATAATCGTCGTAGCACTCTGCTGAACGAAAGCGCATGAAAGACCTTAGATTGAATTCTTATGGACTTTCCGATACTTCAGCAGAAGCGGATAAAACAGGATGCCGCTGACAATCAGCGCAAGTCCAAGCAGGAACGTCTTGAGATCCGCGGTTCCTGCCACGATCACCCATAGCGAGTAGATGGCAGCCAAAGCCGCTATGATCCCTTCGGTTACACGCTCCTTCTGCAGTGTGTAGGTTTCGCCGGTCCAGGTCAGCTTGAGGTGGTAGAGAGATGCAATCAGGTAAGGGACCAGATAAGCTAGCGTAGCGATATAGATGATAAAATCAAACGCTGCTGAGATGGAACCCGAGATCGTGGACAGCAGCAAGATCTGTCCGAGGATGCTGGAGATCCGGAGTGATACCTTCGGCATGCCTTTACTATTCTCCTTGGAAAAAGACGGCAGGAACACGCCTAACTTGGACGCTTGAAACGGCACTTCGCTGCTTAACAGCACCCAGCCGATGGTGGAGCCTATCAGACTGATCAGACCGAGGCCCGCTAGCAGCTTGCCGCCAATGGGTCCCAGCACGGTAGAAATGCCGTCCACCAGCGGATTCTGTGAGGCCATTAGCTGGTCTTGTGTCAGCAGGCCCATTGTCAATATGCTAATGCCTACATACAATACGATCGAGATCAACAGCCCTGCGATGGTCGCGCGGCGGATATCCTGCTTGCGCCGAGCGCGTGCGGCAAAGACCATGGCGGATTCCACCCCGATGAAAGCCCATAGTGTTGCAACCGCGGCCGAGTTAACCTGGGAAAGCAGACTGAGCGTCTCCCCGCTGTCATTGGTGCGTGGAGCCAGGAATGGCCCAATATTGCTCTGCTCAAACGAAAATAGGGCAATTACGATGAAGAGTACAAATCCGATGACCTTAGTCGCCGTAGCAATGAAATTCAACCGCCCCGCACCGTTCATGCCTTTTTGGCAGATGGCGTATGTTCCCCATAGAAGTACCGAGCAGACGAGAAACGTCAGGGTATTGCCTGCTTTTAATGTGAAATTCCCGATGGTCAGCCATACCTTGCTACTGGTAAGCACCGGGAAGAAGGTGGAAAGGTAGCTTGCGAACGTCGTGATAACCGCCACAAAACCGGCGATATTGCCGACCCAGTATCCCCAGGTGGACATAAAGCCGGCCAAGAGGGATCCATGGGAACCTTCACGAAACAGCTCTTTCGCATAGATTTGCGGGCCACCGCTGAGCTCAGGCTTGCGTACAGCCAAGCTGCCGAAGACAAGCGCCAAAGTGAGAACACCGAGTCCTGTAGCGGCCCAAGCCAGAATGACCCCGGCAGGACTTGCCGCTTCTGACAGAGATCGAGGCAGCATGAAGATTCCGGAACCGACCATGTTCCCGACCACGAGGGCGGTCAGGATCCAGAAACCTAATTTATGTCTGGTCATGATGATAAACCCCTTTTGAAAATTTCTGAAAAAGTCACGAGTGATATGAAAAATGAACCGACAAGTATCTATGATACACTTTCTTCTGCTAAAGCACCAGAGTAAATATCAGGAGAGCACTTATTTCCCTCCCCGTAAGCAGGCCCGATGTTTCGGCAGACCGTGCGAGGGGGAAGAATAGATAATAAAGTACAGCAACCGACAAGGAGTGTGAAGCCCATGAGAGAAATTCGTGAGGGCAGTCAGGAACTCGTTCTAGTAGAGGATGGGCAAGATGTTGCGGAGATTCACTTCAAGCCGCTCGATGACCGGACAATTGTTATTGACCATACGTATGTATCGGAACAGCTGCGAGGCCAGAAGATTGGCGATCAGCTGGTGAAGGCGGTCGTAGATATCGCACGCAAGGATGGCAAGCTAATCGTTCCCGCGTGCTCGTTTGCTTTGGCTCAATTTAAAAGACATAAGGAATATAAGGATGTTTGGGCACAGGTGAAAGGGTAGCTAACGTATCAGGGAGCATGTTACATGATGGTAATCAAGGGGTCTATTGACGAAGGATAAGAATAAATCCAGAAGGAGCTGCGAAAATCGCGGCTCTTTTGTTTTGCAGATAGGGCTCGAAAATGCGTTGTCGTCATGAAGATACTGGAATTTTCAGGTGCGTTTTAAAGAAGCATCTTATATGAGTTTAAGAATCGTCAGTTCTGCAGCATCTTCAAAAAAGCCCCTGCAGCCAGCGATGGGGTCAAATTTTTCTGGACAGCAATACCGATATGCCGATCCGGTAGGGGAGTTTCTGTTCTAAGCTCCAGCAACGATCCGTCCGCAATACGAGATGCGACAAAGACCCGCGGCAAGAAGGCTATTCCATAACCACGCTCGGCAAATTCCGCGAGCATATCCAGGCTGTTCAACTCGAAATCGGCTTCCACCTCTACCCCTTGCGATTGGAACCACCCTTCGATGAAGGAACGTGTCGAGCTGCCCAAGGATAGCATCAGTAGAGGGAGCTCAGTCAGCTGTTCAGTCCGTAAGGACTCTCGTGTCCAATCTGCAAAGGCCATTCCTACAACCGCGCAATAAGGCGAGGCATGGAAGTCGAGGACCTTGATTTCTTCATCCGATACGGGCAGATGGACGAAGCCTATGTCCAGTGAGCCTTTTTTCAAACGCTCCAAAATGCTGCTGGTCCGATCCTGAGACAGCTGAATGCGAATGTCGGGATAATCGGCATGGAACGAGTCGAGCGAGGGTAAAAGAAAATCCTTCACGATCGCCCCGTTTGCGCCAATTCTCAGCCGACCTTCGCTGAACTGCTTCAGCTTCTTCATGCGCCGCTCTGCAGAATCAAGCTCCTCGAACGCTTGCCGGACATGCTGATACAAATCCTGTCCCTCTTGCGTTAAGCGGACCCCCTTGGATAACCGGTCGAATAGTACAACACCGAAAGCCCCTTCAAGCTGCTTGATTGCGTAACTCACAGAAGGCTGCGTCATATGGAGGCTTTGCGCGGCTTTCGTCAAATTGGAAGTCTCAGCAGCATGTAGGAAAACGCGATACCATTCTGTGTTTGCGATCATTTGCTATCAATCCTCTCTATGACACATGTCGATTATTACAATTTCATTTATTTCAAGTATAACTCTAAACTGAAAGAGAAGAAATTTTTAATATTCGGGAGGAATTAGCATGGCGGGAAGTACGTTCGGAGAGCGGCTAAAAATGACTACGTTCGGGGAATCACACGGAGAGGCTGTAGGCGTAATTGTGGAGGGTATCACGCCGGGCGTTGAGCTTGACGAGGCATACATCCAGATTCAGATGGATAGAAGAAGGCCGGGACAATCCTCAGTCACGACTCCCCGGAAGGAATACGATAAGATACGCATCCTATCTGGCCTATTCGAGGGGCGTACGACTGGAACGCCTCTGTGTATCATGCTGAACAATACAGACATGCGCCCGTCAGCATACGATGACATCCAAAACATGTATCGGCCCGGGCATGCGGATCTCACTTATGAGAAAAAGTATGGAATTCGCGACTATCGCGGCAGCGGCAGGGCTTCAGGAAGGGAGACAGCCGCTCGGGTGGCTGCGGGAGCGGTGGCGCGGAAGCTTTTGGAACGGCGAGGTGTATCGATCCTGGCCTATACGACTGAAATCGGCGGTATAAGGTGCGAGAATTTCGACGCCGATGCCATCGAACGTAATGCGGTGCGGGCATGCGATACGGCAGCGGCAAGTCGCATGATCGAGAAGATCGAACAGCTGACTGAAGAGGGCGACAGCTGCGGAGGTATCGTCGAATGCCGAATTCGCGGCGTCGCTCCGGGGCTGGGGGAGCCTGTGTTCGACAAATTGGACGCGGAGCTGGCAAGGGCTATGTTGTCCGTGGGCGCGATTAAAGGTATTGAATTCGGAGCGGGCTTCCAAGCAGCATCAATGCGGGGAAGCGAACACAACGATCAGATGGACACAGACGGATTCCTGACAAACCATGCCGGGGGGATCATCGGAGGGATCAGCACGGGAGCAGACATCGTGTTCCGAGTCGTCGTCAAGCCGACTTCATCTATTTCTTTACCACAACGGACCATGGATATGAACGGGAACGAACGGGAGATTACGACGATCGGCAGGCATGATCCGTGCATTTGCCCCCGCGTCGTACCTGTGATCGAAGCTATGGCCTGCATGGTGATCGAGGATCATTACAAGCGGCAAGCAGCTTTGCTGAATGAATAAATGGTCTCCTTTCTGGTATTCATACCCCATCTACAACGTAAGTAATTATGAAAAATCTGCTTTTTTTATGAAGAGCTGCTAAATATTATTCGCTTTATGAAGATCCCGTCAGAAAACAAGAGTCGCGGAAATCGCGGCTTTTTTATTTTGTGGATTCAGAATAACGAAACGTTTGCTTAAATTACGACCATGTTCACGATTTAATTTCTTACTATGAATTTATTTGGTTCATTGTGTATTGCTGCTCAGAGAGGTGTGAATCGGAACCGTGGGCTGGACCGGAAGTTGGAGTGAATTAAAGAGAATTCAAGAAAAGAATAGCATACATTCATTGTAAGCGATGCCATGAGCGTATATCAGAAGATTTCGAACCTATCCTTGATTCTTTGCTTCTTTACATAAAGCGTCCGAAAGGAGTAAGATTTCATTCGTAATCAAGACTTGCGAACCTGAAATTATATACTCCTAGATCGCTTAATTCTGAAATTAGGAGCGGGGGAACCAAAGAGGATGAGTTTTTCTCATCCTAGGGGTGAATCACTTGGTTATTAACTATAAGTGTAGGGATACTTTCAAGCCCGAATCCGTCAGCTAACCTCGTAAGCGTTATGAAAGAGGAATTTGTCGTGTGCAAATGTTTTTTAGAAGCCACGGGAAGGTCCAACTTTCCTGCGGCTTTTTTTGTCGTGTCGAAATGGTTATGTGCGATAACCGTTTCGGGACATCTATGATATTACAACTTGACATTGGCGGTGACACTAAAGTAATGGCAGCATTAAAAAGACTTCTGATCGGGCTGCCTCTGAAATCGACCCAACTAGGAGAACTAAAAACTTAATAAGAAAAAGGCGCTGGCAATTCTTTCTTCCGACGCTTTATCATCCGTTGCTTATGGACCAGAACAAATCCTGTTGGTTTTGATCACGGTAAGCACGGCGGCATTCTGGTATTCGATACCCATCGGGATCGGAGTATTGGTTTTATTAACGGCTCTGATTCTTTCATATCGTCAAATCATCTTTGCTTATCCGCATGGCGGGGGAGCCTACGTTGTATCCAAGCAGAACCTGGGAGTCTATGCCGGGCTGGTTGCGGGAGGCTCGTTGTTGGTCGATTATATTTTGACAGTTGCCGTCAGCGTGTCTGCGGGCACAGACGCTTTAACTTCAGCTTTCCCCGCTCTGCATGAGCATACGGTGGCTATTGCCGTGATTTTTGTCATTCTGATTACGATATTGAATTTAAGAGGTGTAACCGAGTCTGCATCTGTCTTGGCCTACCCGGTTTATTTATTCGCATTTGCCTTATTCATCCTGATTGGGGTAGGCATGTACAACATTATCACAGGGCATGTGTCTCCCGAATTACATGCGCCGATTGGGACGCCGGTAGCCGGCATCAGTTTGTTTTTACTCTTAAAAGCTTTCGCATCAGGCAGCTCGGCCCTGACAGGGGTTGAAGCGATATCGAATGCTATACCTAACTTTAAAGATCCTGGACCCAAAAATGCGGCCAAAACGTTAATGGCCATGGGAATCCTGCTTGCCTTGTTGTTCTCGGGTATCGTTTTCCTTGCTTATTATTTGGGTATATCGCCTAATGCTCATGAAACGGTAGTATCTCAAATTGCCAATCAGACCTTCGGCCGGCATTTTATGTACTTCTTTATTCAGGGAACGACCGCCTTAATTCTGATCCTTGCAGACAATACGGGATATTCAGCTTTCCCTCTGCTTGCGGTCAATCTGGCCAAGGATAAGTTCATTCCAAGAATGTTCACTGTCCGGGGAGATCGTCTCGGGTATTCGAATGGCATCATCATTCTTGGATTATTATCGATCGTCCTGATTATTGGATTCAACGGACAAACCGAGCATCTGATTCCATTATATGCGGTGGGTGTATTCATTCCGTTTACCCTTTCACAGTCGGATATGATGGTAAAATGGATCCGTGAAAAGCCGACAGGCTGGGTCCCTAAACTGATTATTAATACGATAGGAGCGCTTATCAGCTTTACGGTTTCTATCGTGTTCTTTATGACCAAATTTTCGCAGGTTTGGCCCGTACTGATATTCTTGCCGCTGATCGTTTATCTGTTCCACCGCATTAGGAAGCATTATGAAGCCGTTGGTGAACAATTACGGCTTGCCACTTGTGAGCAAGCTGTCCCGATTGAAGGTAATGTCGTCATTCTTCCCGTGTCCGGAATCACACACGTTGTCGAGCATTCCTTGAATTATGCGAAGTCACTGTCAGCCGATCAGATCATCGCCGTTTACATTCCTTTTGAAAGAGAGGAAGCGACACGGTTCGAGGAAAAATGGAACCAGTGGAGACACGATGTACGTCTTGTGACTTTACATTCTCCTTACCGGAGCATCATTCATCCTTTAAGCAAATTTATCGATACGGTGCACCGGAAAGCCAGTGAATCCAATTATCAAGTAACGGTGGTTATTCCTCAGTTTATTCCTAAGAAAAGCTGGAAAAACCTGCTGCATAACCAGACAAGTTTTATGATTCGCGCCTATTTGCTTTATCGCAAAGACGTCATCGTTACGACGGTTCCGTATCACCTTAAAAAATAACGTCGACATTACAGAAACCCTGCGGGCTAAAGCCGTCAGGGTCTTTTTTTTTTCGCTTCAGGCATGCTTCAAAGACCTTAATTACCGTATATTTGAATGAATATTCAGGAATGGAATCATAATAGCAGGAAGAATGCCTTAACAATGAGATGACCACAATGATGAAGTGAGTGATGATGCTTGAAATGGATATCAATGGCGTGTCTCCTGTTCAAACTTCTGCAGGACCACGACGGAGATCAGGATCATGGCATGCTGACCATCACCCATGAGGGGAAATCCATTTCCAATCTGAAACGAGATGCACATCATACTTTGGTGTTTCCTCTGCTGGATATGGAAAAGTATAACCAATGGGTGAACGAATTGGACCTGAAAACATATAAGGAACCAATAAACGCCCGGATTGACGGTAACGGACAGATTGTCTCCGGTCAAAATGGGTACATGCTTAACCGAAGAGAGCTTCTTAAACAGTACTATGCATACCTCTACAGCGGTGGAACAGCTTCTATAGAAGCGCCTATGTATCCGGTGTATCCGAAGGTAGATACGGAACTGCTGGCTTCGCTAAGGGCAAAGCCAGTCGGTTATTATGTAACGTATTACAACGCTAATAATGCAGATCGTTCTCATAATATCGCTTTGGCAGCCAAGGCGATTGACAGTACCGTCATATTTCCAGGAGAATCCTTCTCCTTTAATCGAGTGGTCGGGATTCGGACGGCGGGAAGGGGGTACAGGCGGGCAACAGTCATCGTGCGCGGAGAATTATCTGAAGGCGTAGGTGGAGGTATCTGTCAGGTATCTTCAACCCTATTTAACGCGGTCGACCGGGCAGGACTGCATATTGTAAAGAGATATTCGCACAGCCGTCATGTACCCTATGTTCCTCCGGGAAGAGATGCGACTGTAAGCTGGGGAGGCCCAGACTTTGAATTTGATAATGCATACAACCAGCCTGTACTGATCCGGGCATTTGCAGGTAACGGAAGTATGGCTGTCTCCATTTTTTCATCTGATGTGATCGAATATCTCCCCAAAAAGGTGCCAAGCATTTCTTATCGACTTCCTGAAGAAGTGCGCGATATACCTCCATTACCTAACCCAGTGAGTGGAGAATAAGCACAAGCGTATCTAAAGTTCATATTATCTTTTTTTAAATGGACAGGTTGGACGACAAGAGCGCTAGCTGCTGATATAATTTTGATTGGGAGAAAAATCCCTTTGGATAGATAATATTAATAGCGTATTTACTAAATATTAGGGGGAATTGTCTATGATGAATAAAATTGGCCAAGTGATGTTGTATGTAAACAACCAGGATGAAGCAGTGAATTTTTGGACGGAAAAATTAGGATTTCATATCGTTTCCGAAGAAAATAACGGTCATATGAGATGGATCGAAATTGCTCCAACCGAGGGAGCGGAAACAAGCATCATACTCCACAGCAAGGAACTCGTTGCTAAAATGTCTCCTGAATTAAATTTGGGGACGCCTTCTTTGATGTTTTTTGCGGATAACCTAGACGAGTTGCATAACAGCTTATCTAATAAAAATATCAAGGTGGGTGATATCGTAAATCTGCCTACCGGCAAAGTATTTAACTTTGCGGACAATGAAGAAAATTACTTCGCCGTGCTGGAGAAATCCAATTAAGACAGTCATGAGTAATCATCTAAAAGCCTGATTCTTGGTAGTATCCCCTCAAAGTAGACACTCGAAAAAAGCCTCATGTTATCATGAGAATCGAGCGAACTTGAGGGGATATTTTTATGGCTATATGCGATGTACCCGGACCGGTAAGGAAGTGAGCGTTTGTCCGGCAGCAGAAGGCGTGAGGTTCGCTTCCAGATTGAAACCGGGAACGGGCTCAATCCTCTTAAAATGATCCATGAACAGCCCCAGTCCAATATTGGCCTCGAGCCGCGCAAGCGGAGCTCCCAGACAAAAATGAGGACCATTGCCGAAGGTCAAATGCTTTTTATTGTTAGCGCGGCGAATGTTCAAGGTGAACGGATCCTCAAACATCTCTTGGTCCATATTGGCGGCACTCATCCAGGCGACAACGACATCGCCTTTTTTCAGTTCCACGCCCAGCACGTTGTTATCCTGCTTCACCGTTCGGTCCATCTTTGCGATATGAAAACGGTAACGCAGCATTTCTTCCACCGCGCCAGGAAGCAGCTCGCGGTTCGATTGTATTTCGTTATAAATCTGATCGTTATCATATAAGAAGGAATAGAATGTGCTGGACAGCAAATGGCTTGTCGTTTCAATGCCGGCTCCCAGGATAAACATAGTCATTCGAACTATTTCATCATCAGTTAACCGTTCACCGTCTACCTGTGCCTGAATCAGGTCAGAGATAATATCATCGGCAAGATTCGTTCTTTTCAGAATCACGTGGAGGAGAAGGTAGCTGTAGTAATTTTTGGCAGCTTGCCGCTTTAGTTCCTGAATATCTTCGATATGATCCATTGGGAGGGGAAGGAAAAGATGGTCGACCCATTCTTTAAACAAGAACCGATCCTCAGGTGGAACACCCAGCAGTTCAGCTATCACGATCGTAGGCAGTGCGCCGGAAAAGCTTTTGACGATATCAATGACGGGTTCTTCACCCATATCCTCAATCAACTTGCTGACCACTTCATGGATACGAGGCTCCCACAGCTTTAAGCTTCTTGGCGTAAAAGCAGCTGAAAGCAGGCTGCGGCTTTTACGGTGATCCGGAGGATCCGAGTTCAAATTCACTCGTCCGGAATTATGGTGTCCCTCCTCATTATCTGCCCCGACGCTGATCGTTGTGCGGGTTCGCACACTGGTAAAGTACTCATAATCGCTTAAAACTCTTTTGACATCTTCATACCGGAACACATTCCACGAATTCGTTGCTTCATTGTAACTGATTGGTTCATGTTCTAAATGGTGTCTGTACCAATCAAAGGGATTAAACTCCTCCGCAGCTGATCGAAACTGGGTGATTTCAGCTAAAGAGATAATTTCCTCTTGCATAATATTCACTCCCGTAGTTTTGATATGGCGGATACTTATCCGATTGCCATATGTCAATCGGATCATACGGAAATTCGGGAAACCACTTTCGAACGACCCATGACAAAAGGTCTGTGCTGCGTGAATTTTATTTTTTTTGTAATTACATGTAAAGCGCATAGACTCGGTGGTGAGATTTCATGTTGAAAGCATTCAATGGTCCAAATTGTTCGTTATTATTAGCAATATGTTAGGTGATCTCGACAATATGAAACCTTTACCTTTATAATAATGTTTATTTATAACATTATAAAAAGAGTTCATGTAAAACTCAATTGTCATTTTGTTATTTTCTAGTAGAAAAAGTTTGCAAAAGTGGAGGGGTGGGACATGCAGGAATATGAATATGAATTTGCAGATTTTATTTACTATACTCCCGCGGAGCTGGATAAAGAAGCCCGAATATGGCCGGTCCGGGCAGGTCGGAGTTTGGGTAAACCCAATTACAAAGTAGGCCCCAAAAGGATTGAATGCTACAGCCTCCACTTCTTACACGAGGGAATGATCCGGCTTGAATTCGGCGACAATTGGATCGATCTGCAGCAAGGTGATCTGTTTTGTTTGTATCCGGGTCAAACCTACTACTATTACATACTTTCCCCGGATTCGACGCTTCGGATGAACTGGCTCGCGCTGGATGGAGAAAGGGTTCAGCCTTTATTGGAGATGGCGGGAATTACGCCTGCCAGACCGTTTCGTCGAAATGCTGTCTCTTCCCGTGTGAAGGAACATGCCGAAAATGTAATTGATGCACTGGCAGATGTTATAAGGTGGAAACCGGCTAACGCGCTCAAGCTGCAAAGTCTCGTATGCGCTCTGATGGCGGAACTCATGCCAGCTACAGTTGATTCCCCTTTAGCAGAACCTTCAGGATGGATTGACGAATGTATGGAGTTTATGGAACTGCATGCCTCAGAGGGGATATCCGTACAGCAGGTAGCTGCTTTTGCAGGGGTTCACCGCTCTTATTTCTCCAATATGTTTGCCTGCCAGGTCGGGATGCCACCGCTTAAGTACCTTCAGAAAATCCGCATGGACAAAGCGAAACGATTGCTTCAGGAAACGGATGCGACCGTTACAGAAATTGCACTTTCTCTGGGGTATCCCAACTTGTACTCGTTCACCAGGGCATTCAAAATTTACTACAAGGTAAGTCCGCTCATCATCCGGAAAACAAGGGGAGATTAGGCCGCATGACGTTTAATTGGTAAGCGCTTGCAATTATCTTTATCCATTAGATTCAATAAATTCTTTTGCGAGGAGCTCTCTCCTATGAAGCTTTCAACACTTCGAAGATGGTTTTCGCCCCAAACTACCATGCAGGGAAAAATGTTTATCGCATTCGGTCTGATCACTTTTTTGTCCATCGTCTCCGTTACCGGGATCGTCTATGTGAACATGCGCGATACGATCAAGCATAACGCGGTTACTTCTGTATCGGACAGTATTCGCCAGGCGGACGAATCCCTCAATATTATGCTGGAGGAGATCGATCGGTTAAACACGGTTGTCGTGACCAACAAAAATACAGTTATCGATACAATCATGAGCCCGAACGAGGAGATCAGCTATGAATGGTTTCAGGAACAAAAGCGAATCACTGAATTTTTATCGGTTCTGATCAACTATAAACCTTACATTTCCCGGGTTGCCGTTGTCGGTCTGAACGGGAAAGTATTCTTTACAGGTGGTCCTTGGATGGACAGGACCGTCCTGGGGACACCCATGCTCAATTACATGCTGCAAAACGGATCACGACATGCTTATTTTAAGCCGGAAGGAGCGGCGGATGCCATTACCGTGGGGCGTGAAATCCGTTATAACCGCGAGACAGTGGGCATTGTCATGGTCGATTTGGACTACGAATTCATAAAAAAAACGTATGGTGTAAAACCGACTGCAGATAGCTTGCTGTATGTTCTTGATGAGCAAAATGGATATGTCTATCAATCCGAGTCGGCACCATCCTCATTTGCGCCATCCCTGGAAAAGGTTGTCGAAATCAAACGGAAACTTGCGGGGCAGGGCGATGTAATGGAACAAAAAATCAATGGAAGATCATACATCGTCGTCAGCCGTCTATCCGAATATACAGGCTGGAGCACACTGGCACTGATCCCGCTTGACTCTCTGCTCAGCGAGTCCACCCGTATCCGCAATTTGATGGCCGAGGTAGCGATCATCGTCTTCATCATCATTCTGATTGGCTCCCACCAGGTCTCATCCCGTACAACCCTAAATATCCGCAGGCTTAGATCCATGATGATGCAGGTTAAGGATGGTAATTTATCATTCCCTAAAACGGAGATCAAAACGAAGGATGAAATCGGTCAGCTATATCGTGTTTTTGTTAGCATGGTTGATGAATTGAAGCGGCTGATGGAAGGAATACGTAATAGCGAGAAGAAGAAACGCGAGGCGGAGCTGACGGCGCTGCAGGCCCAAATTCGTCCGCATTTTCTATATAATTCGCTGAATACGATCAAATATTTGGCTAAATTGAATGGTGTGCCTAATATTGAAGAAGTTTCCGGCTCGCTAATCGAGCTTATGAGGGGGTTACTGGGGAACTCCAATGAATTTCTAACGCTCCAAGAGGAACTTGATTATGTGTTCAGCTATGTTTCCATCGTGAAATACAAGTATATGGAGCCGATTCAGGTGCATACGCAGATCGAAGACGAATCGCTGCTCGGTTGCAAGGTGCTGAAGCTCATGCTGCAGCCCCTCGTGGAGAATGCCATTATGCACGGGATCGGGCCGTCCGAGAATGGCGGGCAAGTGTTGATACGGGTATATGCGGAGGATCAGGACGTACTCATCGAAGTCATCGACAACGGTAAAGGCATGGAGCAGGAGCAGATGGACGCGCTGCTAGGAAGCTTGGACCGGGAAGACGCCGCTTCGCGTTTCAGCAGCATGGGCATCCGCAACGCGCATGAACGGATCGTCAGGATGTTTGGCGAACCATATGGTTTAAGCTTGCACAGCGAGCCGGGTTTGTACACGAAGGTTGAGATCCGGTTTCCGAAAATACATCATGCGGAGACATCCGCTCAAGAGGTGGTCTAGCCATGTTCAAGGTTCTTTTGATCGATGATGAGCCGTTGATCAGTAACGTAATCCGAACGTTGTTCGACTGGAAAAAACATGGATTCGAGTTCGTCGGCGAAGCCTACAGTGGAGAAGCGGCATTAAAGATGATGGAGGATTCGCTGCCTCATATTGCCATCATCGACGTCAATATGCCGGAAATGAACGGCGTTGAGCTTCAAGGCATCATCCGGACACGGCATCCGTCCGTTAAGACGATCATGCTGAGCAGCTACGACGATTACGATTACGTTCGCGAATGCATGCGGAACGGGGCGATTGATTATTTGCTCAAGCATCGACTGGATGAGGCGCTGCTTTTGAACGTATTGAACAAGGCAGTGTTGGACCTGCAGCAGGAAAACCAGGTGAAGGAAGGGCAGCTGGCGAGCAAGAAAATGGCCGATACGCTGAGGCCCGTATTCATTCGGGAACATATTGCTGACCTCGTGAGAGGCAGGGAAGATGAAGACTCCATGGTGGCTGAATCAAGCCTGTTGGAAGGCTTGTATCCGGAAGCGGTCCGATTTGTTGCGGCAGCCGTTCAGATTAACCCTTTTCTGCTGCTTACCGCGTCCTACAGCGACATGCAAACAAACCGGTTGGTGCAGCAGGTGGTAGATTTGATGCAGCAAAGCTTGGGCGATATTCATGAACGAACGGCCGCCTACGTGGAGAACGGACGGCTGGTCGTCGTGTTCGCATTCAAGGAACGCAGCGAGAATGCCGCTACCGGCGAGGCGCGGCGATGGATGGCCAGGGTTCATCATTCCCTTGAGCTGATGTTAAATCTGAAATCATCGTATGCGATCGGACACCCGTGCGCCGGTTTGGCGCAGTTAGGTGACAGCTACGCGTCGGCCGTGAAAGCTCTCGATGCTTCACCATACGCGGCCACGAAAGACGTGCACGATTCGAACGGGATTCAAGTGCAGCGGCCGGGTCGGGAAACGTCCTCTTCGCAGCAGCTGCATATGGCTCCGACCATCGAGGATCAGAAGGAATTGATCCTTGCGATCGAAAGCTTGGACCAGGGAAGGATGCATCGCCTGATCGCCTCGGTATTCGCAGCCGTCCGTCATCTGCCGTATCATGCGCCTGCGGTGCAGATGGCGGCAAGCGAACTTCTGCACACGGCTGACAAGGCATTAAGGAAATCCATGCCGCTGGATTCGGTGGAAGCCGCCATGAAGGAACTCCCGCCGCGAGGAGATTTGGGCAGGATCGGTAGCATCGGAGAATTGGAGCAGTGGCTGCAAGCCTACTTCGATCTGATGCTTCGATGGCTTAAACAGCAGCGGGTAACGGGCAATTACTCCCGTCATGTATCCCAGGCGATTCATTTAGTATTGGAGCGTTACCAGGGCTATATCACGTTGGAGCTCGCGGCTGGCGCTATCGGGTTGAATCCTTCCTACTTAAGCCGGCTATTCAAGGAGGAAACCGAGCTCACCTTCTCGGAATACGTGAATAAGGTCCGCATCGACGCGGGACGCAAACTTTTGGAAAGCGGACAGTATTCGGTCAAGCAAATCAGCAGCCAGGTGGGATTTTCGACCTATAATTATTTCTTCAAGGTGTTCAAGGAACGCATTGGCATGACGCCTCAAGCTTATTTGAACAGCCTCCGTACAGGTGAGAAATCCGAAACCGTAAAATATGTGGAGTAAATAGTCATATTATTAGAATTTGCTGCCACGCCAGGTGAACTATAATACTCTCATGCACCATGGGAAACGCTTACAACGGTTCCTAACTACATATAAACGGAGGTCATGATTCATGTCCAAACATTGGGCTAGAGGTGCGCTGAGCACAGCGCTTATCTCGGCATTACTACTCGCGGGGTGCGGTTCCAATAGCGAAAAAGGAGCCGAAACCAAAAACACGGAGGGCTCATCTGAAACAACTGTCAACGCAACCGGATTTCCGCTGACGAAAGATGCTATTACTCTGAAGATGTTCACACGGATTGCTCCCGTCAACGGCGCGTTCAAGGACATGCCTGTTTTCCAGGATTACGAGAAAATGAGCAACGTCCATGTGGAATTCACCGAAGCGCCTACAGACGGCTTTCAGGAAAAGAAAAATCTTCTGTTCGCATCCAATGAGCTGCCTGACGCTTTTTACCGGTCGGGGATTTCGCAGCTGGAAGCAACCCGCTACGGTGCGGCCGGCCAATTGATACCTCTGGAAGATTTGGTCGACAAATATGCTCCGAACCTCAAGAGCCTGATGGAGAAATATCCAGAGATCCGCTCGGGTATCACAACACCGGAGGGCCATATTTATGCGATTCCGGGCATTGTGACCCTGGACGCCGCCCGTACGGACAAAAAATGGATCAACCAGGCATGGCTCAAGAAACTGAATTTGGACATACCGGAGACGACAGATGATTTGTACAACGTGCTGGTTGCCTTCCGCGACAAGGACCCGAACGGGAACGGCAAAAAAGACGAGCTGCCGATGACCGCACGGGCTCCGGTTCCGGGTCAAGGATTGCCAATCGTCAACATGATGAGCGGTTCGTTCGGCCTCGATCAGCAGCTGGGCTACAACATCAATCTCGTGAACGACAAGGTCGAAATCTGGATGGGTAATGATCGGAACAAAGAAATGCTCCAGTATTTGAACAAGCTTTACAAGGAAAAACTGCTAGATCCCGATATGTTCTCGCAGAAGGAAGCGGACTACCTGGCGAAACAGTCATCCGGCAATACGGGCTTTTTCTTTGACCAGACCAATAATGTGTTCCTTGAGATCCAGGATCAATATACGGGCATAGCACCGTTCAAGGGCCCGCATGGCGACCAGATGCAAAGCCAGGGCGCACCAATCGCCCGGGATTTCGGAGCTTTCGCCATCACCTCAGCAAACAAGAATCCGGAACTCACGATGCGCTGGATCGATTACTTCTACAGCGACGAAGGCTCTACGATGCTTCGCTTCGGCAGGGAAGGCGAGAACTACGAAATGAAGGACGGCATTCCTTATTACACGAAAGCTTTTCTCGCAACGGGCGATCAAGGCAAAATCACGCCGTACGCAGGCGGAGGAGCTCCTCATATTATCAGCGATAAAGTGGCCTCCTTCATCAATCCTCCGCAGGTCCAGGAAGCGCAGGACAAGCTGACGCCGTTCATGCCGAAGATTCGCTACGCTTCCCCGATGTTCGATGAGAATACCGCTCAGGAAGTCAACATCCTTCGGAATGATATCGACAAATATTATGAAGAGCAGAGCACGAAATTCATCGCAGGAGCCCTCAGCTTCGATAAGTGGGACGAATTCCAATCCACGCTTAAAAAGATGAAGATCGACACGCTGCAGGACCTGTATCAGCAAGCCTACGACAAGATGAAAAAATAATGGACATCATACGATTTCACGCATTCGTTAGGAGTAGATGCTTATGAAGAGTGCTCAAGTCCGCGCAAATGCTGCGCTGTCCCGGAAAATTCCGGGGCAGCGGGGCCGCGTGTGGAGACAAATGGTAAAACGGTCAGATCTGTATCTTATGCTGCTGCTGCCCATCGCCTGGTATTTGATTTTTCATTACGGGCCGATGTACGGACTGCAAATTGCCTTCAAAAACTTTAATCCGGCCAAGGGTATCATCGGTAGCAGTTGGATCGGTTTCGACCATTTCGTACGTTTTTTTGAGTCATTTTATTTCTGGAGGCTGCTCTGGAACACATTATCGATTAATCTGTTCTCGCTGCTCATCGCATTCCCGATTTCGATCCTGCTTGCACTGATTGTCAACGAAATTCGCAGTAAGACCTTCAGCAAAGTACTGCAAAACATTACGTTTATACCGCATTTTATTTCCGTCGTCGTCATCGTCGGCATTCTGAATGTTTTCCTGTCTCCTACTACGGGACCGATCAATTCGCTAATTGAAGCTCTCGGCGGTTCGCCGATCCGTTTTCTGGAGGAAGCCGGTTGGTTCAAGACCATTTTCATCGGCTCGAATATATGGCAAAACATGGGGTGGCAATCCATTATCTATATCGCAGCACTCAGCGGAGTGAATCCGCAGCTATATGAAGCCGCCAAGATGGACGGAGCTTCCAGGCTGCGTCGCGTGTGGCATATTTCCCTACCGGGCATCGTACCTGTCATCGTCATTATGCTCATCCTGGATATTGGACATTTCATGGACATCGGTTTCGAGAAAATCCTGCTCATGCAAAATAATTTGAATATTGAATCAAGTGACGTGATTTCCACGTTCGTGTACACAACCGGTATTCTCAAAGGCGAATACAGCTATACGGCGGCAATCGGACTGTTTAATTCGGCTATCAATCTGGTACTGCTGCTGCTTGTCAACCGATTCGCACGCAAAGTATCGGAGACCAGCTTATGGTAAAGGAGGAAAATGAGCATGTCTAATCAAGCTTCCATAAGCCGATCGTCGGATGAAAAGATATTCGACGCAGTAATATATACCATTGCTACACTCATCATTCTGATTGTGTTATATCCGCTCATTTTCGTGGTCAGCGCTTCATTCAGTGATCCGGCGAAAGTATTGAACGGAGAAGTATGGCTACTGCCTAAAAACATATCCTTTGCTGCTTATACCAACATTCTGCATAATGGTAAAATATGGAACGGTTATACCAACACGATCATATATACGGTGGTGGGTACGATCGTCAATATCATCATGACCGTGTTAGCGGCGTATCCGCTGTCAAGACCGGATCTGCCCGGGCGCAAGGTACTCATGGTGATCATAACGCTGACCATGTTTTTCGGAGGCGGACTCATACCTTCGTATCTGCTCGTCAAAAATTTGGGACTGCTCGATACGATGTGGGCTTTGATCATTCCTGGGGCAATTGCGACATATAATTTGATCGTGATGCGGACTTATTTTCAAACCAGCATACCATGGGAACTGCAGGAAGCTGCCCATATCGACGGTTGTTCCAACTGGCGGCTGCTGCTTAACATTATCCTGCCTTTGTCCAAGCCAATCCTGGCTGTAATGGTTTTGTTTTATGCCGTTGGGCATTGGAACTCTTACTTTAATTCCTTGATCTACATCCGTAATGAAGCACGGTATCCCCTTCAACTGGTGCTGAGAGAAATATTGCTGATCAGCCAGAGTGAAGCGGTCGACGCGAACGTCGGTCTGGAGAATAAAGTGCTGCTTGCGGAAAGTATCAAATATGCAGTCATCATGATCTCCAGCCTGCCTATATTGATTATGTATCCTTTTGTGCAGCGGCATTTTGTTAAGGGTGTCATGATCGGGTCTATCAAAGGCTAGCACACATTCATAGTAGTCTCGTATGAAATAACGACATTTATCATCCTACTAACGGAGGTTTATTGTGCAAACAAACGCGAAAATTACAATCGACAGCAGCCGAACCAGCGGGCATACCATTAACCCTTACCTTTTTGGGCATTTCGTAGAAGACATCCGGGATCATATGGAAGCGATGCTTGCATATCCAATAAGGGACATGGATTTCGAGAGCGAAGCGAACGCGGCGAAAGCGATCTCCGGCAGCTGGGTTTCATTTACGAACGGCAGAAATACGCAATATGCGCTGGAAGCGCCTGCTCCGAGACATTCGGGACGCGCCCAGCGCATTACCATCCTGAGCGATGATGAGGCCTATGCGGGTATTACGCAAAAGGTGGCGCTAAAAGGACCGGTAGATTATACGGTCAAACTTGTCGCTCGGGCCGCCATCGAGCTCCGCTATCTGTTCGTGGATGCGGTAGATCGGCGTACGGAGGAGCTTCTGGGCCATGCCCGTATCGAGTTAAACAGCCATAACTGGCAGGAATACGAAGCAAGCTTGTCCATCTCCCGTGCATGTTCCGACGCGGAATTCCGGGTTTATATTCCGGCAGATCACCCCAGATGGATCGATCATGTATCCACCGGCATGCTTTGGCTTGATCACGTGTCTTTGCTCCCTGCAGACAGCATCGGCATGGTGAAGCGTGAGGTTGTGGACATGGCCCGGGATCTTAACGCGGGAATGATGAGACTCGCGGGAAATTACATCAGCGCCTACCATTGGGAACATGGTATAGGTCCGGTTCTTGAGAGACCCGTTATGTACAACGAAGCTTGGGGAGGGTGGACCAGCAAATATTTCGGCACGGACGAATTTATCCGGTTTTGCCGGGAGCTGAAGGTGGAGCCGCTGATTTGCGTCAACGACGGATCCGGTACACCGGAAGAAGCTGCCGGGTGGGTAGAATACTGCAACGGCAGCATCGACACCCCGATGGGAGCATTGCGGGCGGCGAATGGTTATCCCGAGCCGTACAATGTCCGGTACTGGGAGATCGGTAACGAAGTGTGGGGTCAATGGCAGGTGGGTACTTGCTCCGCAGACCAGTTCGCCGAACGCTGCAAGTCATTCTCGCAGGCGATGAAGACGGCAGATTCCTCGATCAAGCTTTTGGCCTGCGGACATACAGATCCGGAATGGAATAAGCCGGTGCTCGATCTGGCTGGAGAACATATCGATTATTTGACGATGCATTTATATCACGGTTTCAATCGTTTCGGAATGAACCGGGAAACGCCTGCAGATGAACGTTATAAAGCAATCGTCTCTTTTCCCGAGTGGACCCGTGGCGATATCGGGCAGACGGTGGAGCTTATCCATGCGAATCTGAAGCACAGCCATGTGAAGCTGGCCATTACCGAATACAACACCATGTACTACCCGAATACGAACCGAAAAGGGCTGCCGGACGAACATACATTGGGTGCGGCGGTCGCCAATGCAGCCAACCTGAACGAAATGCTTCGTTCCAGCGATATGGTACATATCGGCAGCTTCTCTGATCTGGTGAACGGCTGGCTCGGAGGATGCATACGCGTAGGCGACTATTATGCCGATCAATATTGCGGCAAAGAATCCGGCTGGAGCGGGCTTCCACTCAATGTATACGGTACTCCGACTTATGAAGTATTAAAGCTCTACGCTAATCGGGATATCCGGCGAATCCTTCCTGTCGATACGGTGTGCGGCTCCTTCTCCGTAAAGTCAGCGAAGCAGACGAGAATCGATCTTGAAGCACTTCCGGATCTGGACATTACGGCCTGCACAAATGAGGACGGGAGCGTCATCATCTTGTTTATCGTGAACCGCAGTCTGCAGGAGGTGAAGGCTGAGCTTGACTTACTCTCATTAGATTCTACCGACGATACTCTCTTGTATGAGATTACGGGGGATTCCTACGAAGCTGTCAATACCGTTTTCGAACCTGATCGAATCGCCTGTACCTCCCGTTCGGTTCCCGTTTCCGCATGGCAGCAAGGCTACCCGTTACGACCAACATCCGTTTATGCGGTCGAAATCAAAGCACAACATAAGTCAGGAGGCACAGCATGACAACCAAAGCATACACCAAGGACTACCCCAGGCCGCAATTCGTACGCGAGAATTGGCTAAACTTGAACGGGGAGTGGAGCTTCCGCTTCGATGACCGAAATCAAGGGGAGACGGAGAAGTGGCAGGAGAAGTTTGATGGAACGCATACGATTACCGTACCCTTTTCTTACGAGACGCAGGCGAGCGGGATCGGAATTGAAGAATTCCACCCGCAGGTCTGGTACCGCAAATCGGTTCATATCCCGAAAGAAGCCGATGGCAAACGGACGATATTGCATTTCCAAGCAGTCGATTATGTGGCCAAGGTATGGGTAAATGGAGCGATGGTCGGTTCTCACCAAGGCGGCTATTCGGCTTTTTCCTTCGATATTACCCCTTATCTGGTATTCGGAGCTGATAATCATATCACGGTGAAAGCGGAGGACAGCAGCAGCTGCACTCAACCGCGAGGCAAACAGCGTTGGACGAAGGATAATTTTGAATGCTTTTATGTCCAGACGACCGGGATATGGCAAACCGTATGGTTGGAATACGTGGAGGAGCAGAGCCTTGATGCGGTGAAAATAACACCGGATATCGACCGCTCGATCGTCCGCTTCGATTATCAGGTAAGCGGGGTAGAGGCGGCTGGCGATTTGAGGCTGGAAGCTATCGTTACTTTGAAGGGCAAGCCGGTAAAACGGGTCAGTCTGTTCATTGACCGCCCGTGTCTGACGGTCGAGGTCGATTTGATCCATGAGGCGAACGGACCTTGGAAGAAATCTCTCTGGTCGCCGCAGAATCCAAACTTATATGACGTGGAATTTGTGCTGTACTCGGATGATCAAGTCAAAGACAGGGTATTTTCCTATTTCGGGATGAGAAAGATCTCGATTGAAAAAGGGAAGGTTCTCCTGAACAATGCACCGATTTATCAGAGATTGATTTTGGATCAGGGGTACTGGACGGAGAGCCATTTAACTCCGCCGAATGAAGAAGCCCTTATAGAGGATATCGACAAAATTATGGAGATGGGCTATAACGGCGTGCGCAAGCATATGAAAATCGAAGATGCCCGTTTTCTCTATTGGTGCGACGTAAAAGGCCTGCTGGTATGGTCCGAAATGGCAGCAACTTTCGAATTTCATGATCGTGCAGTCGATGCATTTACGAAGGAATGGCTGGAGATCATCCAGCAGCAGTATAACCATCCAAGCATAATCACATGGGTTCCGTTTAATGAGTCATGGGGAATAGCGTCCATCTTACATGATCAGAGACAGCAGAAATTTACCGAGGGGATTTATCATTTGACGAAATCGATCGATCCGTACCGCCCGGTGATCACGAATGATGGCTGGGAGCACACCGTTTCCGATATTCTGACGCTGCATGATTACGTCGAGACCGGGGACGGATTCTTGAAGCGATATTCGAATATCGAGGCCATCTTAAATAAAGATACCACCTGCAATCATTGGAAGTATGCTTTTGCCGACGGGTACGAATACCGGGGACAGCCCATTATGGTGACTGAATTCGGTGGGATTGCTTATCAATCGGACAAAGGCTGGGGTTACGGCCATCAAGTGACTTCAGATGAGGATTTCCTGAATCGGTTCGAAGGTCTAACCCGGGCGATCAAAAGCGTGGAACATATTTGCGGTTACTGTTACACGCAGGTTACCGACGTTCAACAGGAAATCAATGGCCTTCTGACGGAAGACCGCAAACCGAAAATCCCATTGGATAAAATTAAAGCGATTAATTTAGCATAAGTGAACGCGCAAACAACAAGAGCCAAGCAGCTTCGTCAGCTGATGGCTCTTGTTGTTTTTATCGGAAATCAGAGGTTGTTTATGGCATCCTATTCCTTTTTGTTCATTTTAAGTTGCTTAGCAACCTTTTCTCCCAGTTCCGCAGATGCGTTGGTTAAATAGTCCAAGACAATGCTTTGTGTTTCATGAGAAATGCCTGCAAGATCTGCTGAAAGATTATCTACCAAGTGATCCTGCTGCATAGGAGACAGAGCGCGATAAAATTGGCCGGCTTGTGTAAAATTATCCGGTTTAGCTAGGTCGGTACGCTCGAGATCTCCCTCCACAAATCTCCCGTTGCCGCTGGTCACCAGGGATGCAGGTGACCAATCTTCCTGATGGTTGACAGGAATTTTGCGGAATTCCGGCCCCAATCGTCGGCGCTGTGAATCCCAGTATATATTGGCGCGTCCCTGAAGCATCTTATCATCCGATAACTCGGCCCCATCCAAGAGATTGGACGGTGAAAAGGCTATTTTTTCCACCTGTTCCATATAGTTATCCGGATTAATGTTCAATACCAACCGGCCAACCGGCAGCAAAGGGTATTGCTGTTCATCCCAGACTTTGGTATCATCCAGCGGGTCGAAGGGAAGAGTGGCAGCGTCATCTGGGTTCATCAGCTGCACGTAAAGCCCGTAATCCACCGTCTTTCCGGCTGCAATGGTATCATATAAATCCTTGCCTGCAATATCCGGATTCTCACCAGCTAACCGGGCAGCCTCGTGACGATCAATATACTGCTCGCCGGCAAAAGGCATCCAATGGTATTTAATATAGGTGCGAACACCTCGCGCATTCCTCCAGACATAAGTGTTTACACTATGACCCTTCATGTGGCGGAGGCTTTTTACCGTGCCTACGTCAGAGTAGAGCCAGACCAGAAAATGAGTTGATTCCGGCGCCCTGGCTACAAAGCTCCAGAAGCGTTCGGGATCGATCAGGTTATTTTTCGGTGAGGGAAGAAAGGCTTTGATGGACTCCGGAAAACGTATGGCATCCCGCACAGAAAACACGGGGATATGGTTGCAGACCAGATCAAAAATGCCTTCTTCCGTATAAAATTTGGTGGAAAATCCTCGCACATTACGAGATGTATCCGGGGTACCTTTATTGCTTACTGCAAGCGAAAACCTCACAGTGACGGGGACCTGCTGACCGGGATTTTGCAGAAAAGAAAGCTTCGTAAATTCAGTCATGGAATGAATGGTCTGAAAGTAACCGAAAGCTCCAAAGCCTTTCACGTGCACCGGCCTTTCGATAATTTTTGTATGAACAAAGGTTTCCAGAGTTTCGTGCAAAATATTATCCTGTTCCAGAACAGGGCCTCTTTGGCCTACCGTTTGTGAATGTAGAGCTGCCGGAATATCTTCCGCCCATTGTGATGAGTGATTTTCCCTGAGGGATACATCGTTCTGCGCATCTTGTCCAGAAGATCCCGTAGGGACTATTTCCTTTGCCTGGTTTTCGGTTTCCGGTACATGATCATAATGGTTTCCTTTAATCTTGTTTTCTTTCATCATCGCCCTCCAATTTCTATGAATCAATCCTCTCTGATAATATTATTTATGCTGGGTTCCAATGAAATTATTACTATATTTGATTCTTTCGGAGAGCAGAAAATACACCCTAATGTAGCATAATATCTTATGCTACATTAGGTCCTAGAATCAATGAAGATGCCGGGTCAATGACCAAAATAGAAGAGCCACAGTACTTACCATTGCACCTAGCAAGCAGACTCCATTCCATCCGAAGTGTTCATAGATACTGGTAGATGCGATTGACCCGGTGGCGCTGCCTATCGAATAGAAAATCATATAACCGGCAGTAAGCCTACTGCGTGCCTCAGGGCGCACAGTAAAGATCATGCTCTGATTAGTGACATGAACGGCTTGTACCGCGAGATCAAGTAGGACAATACCAACAATTAATGCGAGAAGTGAGTGGTTGGTATAGCTAATTGGCAACCATGAGACTAGTAACAAAATCAACGCCACACCGGTGGTCCTCTGCCCTAAACCTCGATCGGCAAGCCGACCTGCTCGCGCTGCCGCTAAGGCTCCAGTAACTCCGGCTAGACCAAAAGCCCCAATAGCAGTATGCGAAAGAGAATATGGCGGGGCACTGAGAGGCAGTACAAGGGAAGTCCATAATATGCTGAAAGCGGTAAAAATCATCAGTGCCAGAACAGCACGGATACGCAGGATTCGTTCTTGTACAAACAACATGAGGATCGATCGAAGCAACGATATGTAGGAAAATGACTCCCTTTTGTGATCATAATGCGGTAGCACACGAAACAATATGCCTGCCATGATTAGCGTAAATACTGCTGAAACAAGATAGACATAGCGCCAACCTGCTAAATCCGTCAATACGCCAGCGAAAGTACGTGCAAGCAGAATGCCTATTACAATTCCGCTTGTCACCAAACCGACGATACGTCCACGGTCGGATGAAGCAGACAGAGCCGCCGCGAACGCAACAAGCGCCTGTGT
Source organism: Paenibacillus dokdonensis (assembly GCF_004916975.1). Taxonomy (GTDB): domain Bacteria; phylum Bacillota; class Bacilli; order Paenibacillales; family Paenibacillaceae; genus Paenibacillus_AQ; species Paenibacillus_AQ dokdonensis. The sequence continues at coordinate 2,148,740 of NZ_STGQ01000001.1, forward strand.
CACTACAGCGAGCAGTCCAACCGTTGCTATTCCTATGAATAACACCGTGCTATTGGGAGCGGTCCCAACCACAATCAGAGCCAGCACAGATAGAATCATCTGAATAACGATCAGCCGACGTCGGTTAAAAAAATCTCCGAGGGGCACCAGCAGTAAAAGTCCCAGCGCATAACATACTTGCGTGATTGTAATAACAATGCCAATGGATGATTGAGTAATACCGAATTCGCTCGAAAGAGCGTCCAGCAAGGGTTGCGCGTAATATATGTTGGCGACAGCGAGTCCGCAGGCGATTGCAAACACGAGGGCCACATTTCGAGACATCGGAGAGACAGGAACTGATACTGATTCAGTTTCTATTTGTGTTTCTTGATCCATTGCTACTTCTATACCGGCATAATCTCCTGTATTGGCTTCCGTCTTTTCAATGAACTTCTCCATATTACAGATAACAACTCCTTGGATTTCCGATTTATAGTTATTATAACGTACCGATCAGTATGTTATAATTATGGTTAAATATAACCCTGAAAAAATTGAACTGTCAAGAGACAGGTATACAGAAATTGTTGATATCTTATAATATGAATACCCTTATATTATTGCTTGTTGATATCAATGAGCTATATAAATTAACTGCCTTGACAGAATGACTTTCAATAAATAAGATAATACCATACCGATAGGTATGATATTAGGAGGTAATGTTATGGTCCGACCACGTGAATTTGATGAGGAAAAGGCATTGGATGCGGCTATGCAAATATTTTGGGAAAAGGGGTTCGAAGCTACCTCTTTAAGCGATTTGACGTTAAGAATGGGTATTCAGCGACCAAGTATATACTCAGCCTTTGGAGATAAAAAGGAACTGTTTGAAGCTGCATTGAGGAAATATACGCGTTCTCATTCTGCTTATGTCCGTACCAGCCTTCAAAACAATTCTTCTGTTAAGGAAGGATTCCGTGCCTTTTTTGAAAATATGGTAGCAAATGAATATGAAAAAGGTCCAAATCGTGGATGCTTTTGCATCAATACGATGGTAGAACTATCGCCTCATGATGAGAAATTTGAAGTCCTGACAAGGGAACACGAGATGTATCTTTCGGTAATATTTCAAGAAACGATTGAACGAGGTGTGCAATCAGGGGAACTTGATGCCGATTTAAATACAAAGGGTTTAGCACAGACAATAGTCGTATCGCTAATAGGGCTTACCGTGATCATGAAATCTCGTCCCGAACGATCATTTGTTGATAATTCTGTTGAAGTAATACTCTCATTACTTAAGTAGAATCAACAGAACAAGGAGAACAGAAGGAAAGGCTCTTTATAAGCTATCAAACGAATGATACCCCCGCGATATTAAGCTTCGATCAAGAACCTTCGTATTTTTTTCTATAGTGACTAAGTGTAAGAAGCGGCCAGATGTACCGGTAGCTGTGATAATGAGAATAAAAGTTTCCTGGAAGGCCAGCACCCGTTGGATATGTGGACTTCCAATCGTCTTCGTGCAAAGATGTGATCAGTCTAAGGATTCCTTGATCTACCGCTGGTGTAGCCTGCTGCTGAACAGAAATAAGAGCATCAAGTGCCCAGGCCGTTTGGGAAGGTGTGCTTTCCATTAGTGGTACATAACGCATAAGCCGGTCACTTTGACAGGATTCTCCCCACCCTCCGTCCAGATTCTGTATGCTTAAGAGCCACTCGGCTCCTTTTTGCAGCGCTTCATGGCTTGCGGGAAGGCCCGTAGCCCGTAAACCTGTTAATGCAGCCCAAGTACCATAGATATAACAAACGCCCCATCTTCCATACCATGATCCGTCCTTCTCCTGGTGTTGGATCAACCATTTTCTTCCCCTTTTGATGAATTCATGCCGCGCATCAAGCCCGGCAAAGTTTCCAAGATACTCCAAGGTGCGACCGGTAAGATCCGCCTCCGAAGGATCGATGGCAGCGGATTTGGCACCGTCGATCGCAAGCCAAGTGAGCATTTCTTTGTTGGTGTTTTTTTCGAATGCCGGCCAGCCTCCGTCTTTATTTTGCATGGTCAAAACCCAGTTCAGTCCACGATTCCACGATTCCTGATATGTTGGGGAGGTATTCGACAAGCTTTGGATAGCTCGTAAAGCTGCGGTGGTATCATCTACATCAGGATTGATCGTATTCGACTCGGAAAACCCCCATCCACCGGGTACCGTATTCTGATTATGAATGCTCCAATCGGCAATTTTATGCTGCTGTCTGGACAACAGATACGAGCCAGCACGCCGTATCGACACATGTTCATCGGCAATCCCCGCCTCTTGCAAAGCATATGCGATTAGAGCCGTATCCCACACGGTAGAGGGAGAATTCTGCATCGTTGTTTTACCTTCAGAACGGCACTGCATCGCGGTGGTCCCTTGAATAGCTTGCGTGATGATGGGGTGCTGTTGATCATAGTCCATAGCCAGCAAAGCCAAAATCATGAGGATCGTACTACTGGCGTAGCTGTAAAGGGTACCGTCGGATTCGATCCGCTGGAGCAAGAATTGTTCCGCTTTGGTACTGGCGGCTTCATGAATATACCGTGGTGTACCAAGAAGCCTGCTTAGACCTATTTGGATGTCGTCCTGCATCTCCTGATATCCCCGGGGGAGAGGCTCATCATCCACGTCCAGACGCGGATCCTTGAGATCGGACAAGTCAGGGGCATGAGCTGTTGTGATCGAAAAACGCCGATCTGCCATGATGAGCATAGGAGTGAGGTGTACTCTTGAGTAGCCGGAAAACTCAAAAAAGTTGATGGGGAAATAGTTGGGGAACAGTAGTACTTCCAGTGGGATCGACGTGATCGACAAGGGCCATTTTCTTTGGCCTGTAGCGGCGAGGATAACCTTTGTCAAAATACTGGTGACCTTTCCAAGACCGCCTTTGGACCGAATATAATGTTTGGCCCGCCGAATCGGCTCGTCCGTTACCACACTGTACCCGGAGTAGAGCAGGCCGTAATAGGCTTCAACCGTCGCGGATAAGTTCCCTTCCTCTTCATCAGGATATAATGCCCAGAAGCCACCCTGCTGCTGCCTGTCAAGGATTCGATCATGCAGCTTTCTGATGAGAGGTTCGTTTTGTACGTTCAATACTCGAAAGAGAATGATGACATATGCATCGATAACGATCCCGTTTTCAAAACAAAAATGCCAGGACCCGTCTTGCTGCTGCTTCTCAATCAGGAATGCCGTCAGCCGCCCGATTTCCTCATCTACTGTACTCAGTATTTTGCCCATTCCGCGGGTACCTCCGAAGTTTGTCTTTTTTAGTATTTTATGATGGTGGAGAAGGGGAAATGAGGGGTGTTTTTGAACGCATTCTCATAAGTATGAACGAAGACAGTGCAGAAATTATTAAGAAGGATGTGGTCCTTTTTACATGATATGTTATTTTGTCATGTGACAAAGTGATGACTGTAGTCACTATTTTGCAGAAAGGTTGGATTGTCAACAGTAAATCAGACAACTTTTTTAAGGGCTTCTTGGCGATACTGAACAGGAGTCATATAACCTAATGTCCCATGAATACGATGCTTGTTGAACCAATTAACGTAATCGTATAATTCCAGTTCCAGATGACGAAGACTTTGGAAGTTCATCTGGTTCACGAACTCTGTTTTCATGATTTTGTAGGTAGCTTCGGCTACAGCGTTATCGTATGGACAGCCTTTCGCACTTAGAGATCTGCCGATCTCAAACGTCCCCAGAAGCTCGTCTATCTTTTGATTTTTAAACTCGCTGCCGCGGTCCGTATGAAACCACTGAATCTGACGTAAATCTCCCTGGACGTTCGCAAAAGCGCGGGAAATCAGAGCAGCGTCTTTATTCGTACCTGCACTATGGCCAATGATCTCTCGATTGAACAAGTCGAGCAGCACACATATGTAATGCCATCGGTTCTGAACCTTCACATAAGTCAGATCGCTGACAACGAAGCGCTTTGCTTCCTCCTGCTCGAACTCACGGTCCAGAACATTCCCTGTCGTTGCTTCATTAGAAGCGGTTTTATGGGGCTTATATTGAGCCACAGTGTAGGTGGAAACTAGCCCTTGCTCTTTCATAATCCGCCCAATTCTACGTCTGGAAACGACGAATCCGCGTTCTTGGAGCTTGACCTTGATCTTTCGTGTACCGTAAGCTTTTCGATTGTTGTGGAATATCTCAAGAATCGCTTCGGTTATATCGTCTTCGTTCGGTTGTTCTTTCGCGTCATAGTAAAACGTACTTCTTGCGATTTGCAGGACGTCGCACATTGCTGATACCGAGTATTTATCGAGGTTGTTCTGGATGATAGCTACTTTCGTCCCATGATCAGCGCGGCTTGCTTTAAAATATCCACCTCCATTTTCAGACGTTGGTTCTCTTTTCGTAATGCAATTAACTCGTTTTCTTCTGACGAGCGATTGTCCTTCTCCTTGAAGGAGCCCGTTGTCTGAGCTTGTTTGATCCAGCGGTCTAAAGCAGAGGCTGTGAGATCATATTCCTCCACAATGGCTGCTCTGGATTTCCCATTTTCATAGAGTTCCACCAGTTGCTTTTTGAATGCTGAGGTAAAGGTACGTCGTTCTTGTTTTGGCATTGTAGAGTTCCGCTCCTTAATGATGATAGGTTTATTCTACAAGCCCTTATTTTTTCTGTCCAACTAAGTGTAGACGATCCAGGTAATCAATTATGCTGAATAGAGGCGGCTGCCCTCGACAAGAAGCAGTCGTATGAATCGAAAAGCGATTCGGCTTGTAGCTAAAGGACGGCTTCGTGCGATATTCGAGTTCATAATATAAGAAGAGGATGATTTGTATTATTATTTCATTGCAATCTTTGAAAAAGCTATTTTTATACTTACTTAGTTTTATATTGATTTTTTCTGGTAGCCTTACGATGAATCTCACAGGGAATACAGCTTTAGCAGCTACGAACAAAATTACTTTTAGCGGGCCTTACGGTGATGTTTTTGGTCCGGATGGTATCGCTACAGATGGAGAAGGTGGCTCGACTGATATACCCGGAATTAAGATTCAAGTATTTGGAATTGATAACACTGGAACAAAACTTAGCACCGGAAAAATGCATTATTATGACGGCGCTCATCCTGAATGGCCAGGATATCCGCCCCTAATTACTTGGTTCGATGGAAACAATACACCTTCCTATGGGTTGGCAATAAAATCTGAAGATGGTACAAACTTCAAGCTTAGTTCAGTTAACTTTTTGGATTGGGGATACTGGACAGGTGAGAATTTTATAATAGAAGCATTTGAAAATGGCATATCCAAAGGGGGACTACCATTTGTTGGGAATATAGATGGTAATTATATTGCCCTCGATCATTCCTCAATATTAACCTCGGTTTTTGATAATATCGACGAAGTGAGAATTTATTCAGCTTCAAGATTAGAAGATGCTTTTGTTTCAGTTAATGACATAGTAATCGATGATGCTACTGCTGAAACTATCACACCTGTTATCTCAAATATTTTGACTAGTAATCTTACCCAAACTACCGCGGCTGTTAGTGCGACAAGTAACGTAGACGGTACAATTCATTATGTAATCGCGAAAAATTCGATAAAGCCTTCAAGTTCAGAAGTTGTTCAAGGAAATCATATGGGAGGCCCGGCTATTAGGGCAGGATCTGGAACGGTAACCGCTGGATTAGCAAAAAGTTTCAATGTTAGTGGACTGGAAGCAGGGACCGAGTATTACGGTTTTTTTGTTTCCAGTGACAGCAGTAATAATGTAAGTGATGTATACGTAGAAAGTTTTTCAACGCTTGCCAACAGTTACACAGTCACGTTCAAGGATTGGAATAATACAACATTGAAGATAGTTGCAGTGAATCAAGGAAGCAACGCGACAGCACCAGCTAGTCCAACGAGAATTGGCTACACGTTCACAGGCTGGGATGTAAGTTTTGCGAATGTAACCGCTAGTATGACGGTAACGGCACAATATAAAGCAAATGAGTATACGGTTAACTTCGAAAGTGACGAAGGTAGCGCGGTAGGAGCAATTCATGGCGACTATGGTACGCTGATCACAGCGCCGACAGATCCGACGAGAACCGGCTATCATTTCGATGGATGGTATAAGGAAGCAGCAATAACAAATAAATGGGATTTTGCAAACGATACGATGCCAGTTGGCGGCACGACGTTACATGCAAAGTGGATAGCGGGATATAACGTTACCTATAGCGGTAATGGCGCTACTGGTGGTAGCGTGCCGATTGATAAGACAGAGTATGGGCCTGGTGAAGTGGTCAAAGTGAAGGATAATAGCAATTCGTTAACAAAGTCTGGCTACAGGTTCGTTGGCTGGAGCACAGAACCATCTGGGAATGGCATCCACTACGCTGCGTCTGCTACCTTTGCGATACATGCAAATGTTATTTTATATGCTCGCTGGGACAGCATTCCAATAATTCCAAGCGAACCGGGAACAACATCTAATCAAGGAAATAGTACCCCATTAATGCCAAATAAACCGGAAATAACTGATAATAGTATGAATATACTTATCAATGGTAAGAGAGAAAGGATTGGAGCGGAGGCAAACACATCCAAGGTGAATGATCAGTTAGTGACTACCATCACTCTGGATCAAAAAAGATGGGAAGAAAGAATCAAGAATGATGGTCCAAAGGAAATCACGATTCCAGTTACAGATAATTCCGATATAGTTATTCTCAAGCTTAGCGGACAAATGATCAATGATTTACAGGATAGTCAAGCGGGTATCGTTATTCAAACAGGCAATGCGAGCTACAAATTGCCTGCAGGGCAAATAAACATGCAGCAATTAGCGTCTCAATTCGGTGAGGGTACTAATATTCTTGACATAAAAGTGCAAATTGAAATAGCAGGGTCAACGTTAGAAACAATGGAAACTGTGGAATATTCAGCATCTAAAGGGAATTTCACAGTCCTCGTCCCACCGGTTAGCTTTACAGTAACAGCGACTTACGGTGACAAATCGTTTGAACTATCAAAGTTCAATACTTATGTAGAGCGGTTAATTACTCTCCCTGAAGGTATAGACCCGAATAAAGTAACGACAGGAATTGTAGTAGAGCAGGATGGAACTGCTCGTCATGTGCCTACCAAAGTCATATTACGTGATGGGAAACATTATGCTCAAATGAAGAGCATGACGAATAGCACATATGCGGTTATATGGCATCCGCTCGAATTCGCAGATGTTAAGCAGCATTGGGCTAAAGCCGCAGTAAATGATATGGGAGCGAGGATGGTAATTCGCGGCTCTGGTAATGACCTATTCAATCCTGATCAAGACATTACCCGTGCGGAGTTCGCTGCGATTATCATTCGTGGTCTAGGGTTGCAATTGGACAGTAGAGCATCTAGCTTCAAAGATGTAAAGAGCACAGATTGGTATAGCAGTGGAATACAAACGGCCTACTCCTATGGCTTGATTAACGGATATGTTGATGGAACATTCCGTCCGAACGATAAGATTACCAGGGAGCAAGCGATGTTGATTGTTGGTAATGCAATGAAGATTACTGGCTTGAATGATAAACTGCCAAGTGCTAAGACTGATGAAATTCTTAATCGATTCAATGACGCTAATGATGTTTCAGAATGGGCAAAAAGTAGTGTTGCTGAGAATATCCAGTCAGAGATCATTTCAGGAAGAAATGATGCTCGAATAGTACCGAAGGCTAATATTACGAGAGCAGAAGTTGCTGTTATAATTCAAAAATTATTACAGAAATCAGATTTGATTTAATGGGTTTGTATGTGGACCGCTAGCTAGTTATTACCGATAAGAAAAATTGATATTATATACAAATAGAAAGGGAATGAGTTCGAAGAAAACCGACTCATTCCTTTTTTTGTGCTTCCAAACTGAGAGATATCTATAAGGTTGTAGGTCCCTAGCAACGAAGGAGGTCGTAGTCACAGGCTTAAGACAAGGGCGTCTACTAGTTGATTCTGGACATAGGTGAGAAGCAATAATGAGTCAGGGAATTGCTGCGTTTATTGCTTTTGGATTGCTGAAATTTTTGTCGGAAAGTTAATTTTAAATATTCCTTTACAGGAATATTCCCTCCATGGTATATTTAAATTAAGAAATCACGGCTATATTGAAATCTCCAAAATGAGGTGATTATGGTAAGGGAGCAGAGCGAATCACTAATGACTGTATTCCATGGAGCTGCTGGTCTGTAACCCTCACCGAGAAATATGGAACTGACAACATTTAACGCTTTAGCCGAACCGAGCCGTTTTCGTATTGTGGATATCCTGCTGAAAGGACCGATGACGGTAGGCGATATCGCTGAACGTTTAGAGATTCGCCAGCCTCAAGCCTCAAAGCATCTGAAGGTGCTGCTTGATGCCGGTCTGGTCGAAGTAAAGGCTGAGGCGAATCGGCGTAATTACATGCTTCGGTCGGAGCCGTTTATGGAACTGGACAGTTGGCTGAATAATTACCGAGAAATTTGGAATGAACGTTTTGACAACTTGGACGAATACTTGAAGAAGCTACAATCGGAAGGAAATAAGCCGGATTAAGCACCTAATTTGAGGAGGAAATGATAATGACGAGCAAAATGATAACCCGTGTAGAAGGACAAGTTCTTGTAATTGAGCGAGTATTTAATGCACCAAGGGATATGGTATTCAAAATGTTCTCTGATGCTGATCATTTGAAGCAGTGGTGGGGGCCTCGAGGTTGGGAGGTTACTGTATCCGAGATTGATTTTCGTCCCGGTGGTCAATGGCATTACTGCATGAAATGTATGGATAAGAATCAGGGGGATTTCTTCGGTATGGAGTCTTGGGGCAAATCAGTGTACCAAGAAATCGATGAGCCTAAGAAAATTGTCTACATCGACTATTTTTCGGATGCGGAAGGCAATAATGCAGAGGGAATGCCTGTCACAACCGTCACGCTAACGTTTGAGGAGCAGGACGGAAAGACCAAACTGATTAATCGCGGGGTATACGTATCCGAGGAAGCGCTCAAAACCGTTATGGATATGGGGATGGAGGCTGGAATTACCCAAACCTGGGATCGCCTTGAGGAACACTTGGCATCTGCACAGTAAGCTAAACTCAATACAACCAGCACTAGAATATATAAGAAATGGCCGGATCATTATGGAGACCGGTCATTTTTTTTTTTTTTTTTT
>NZ_STGQ01000001.1:2157938-3949778 GCF_004916975.1 Paenibacillus dokdonensis
ATTTTTTTTTTTTTTTTTTTTTTGAAGGGGATATCGAATTCGTTATAATGGATACAGTGATTAGGAAAGGAATGCAGTCATGAATAAATTCATCGTCATTGGATCAGGAATCCTTGGGGCTTCAACGGCATACCAGCTAGCAAAAATGGGAGCAGATGTCCTTATTATAGATCGTAAAGATAAAGGACAGGCGACAGATGCCGCTGCCGGCATTATCTGTCCGTGGATATCACAACGACGCAATCAGGCTTGGTATCGGCTGGCGAAGGCTGGTGCATGTTTTTACCCGGGATTGATTGAAGAGCTTAAAAATGAGGGAGAAACAGAAACAGGCTATGCTCAGGTTGGGGCTCTTAGTATTCATCAGGATTTGGAGAAAATCAGCAAGATGGAGGAGCGGGCATGCAAGAGAAGAGCGGAAGCACCTGAAATGGGCGACATTACCAGGCTTAATGAGTATGAAACCCGTGAGCTATTTCCTCTGTTAGAAGAAGGTTACCAATCTGTTCGAATTAGCGGTGCCGCCCGAATTGATGGTCGCGCACTGCGCGATGCGTTGATCCGTTCAGCACAAAGAAAGGGTGCCACGGTTATAGATGGTGACGCATCTCTTGAGTATCAGTCGAGCCGTGTAACAGGAGTCACTGTCGGTACAAATAGCTACTCGGCAGACAAAACCATTGTTTGTGCTGGGGCTTGGGCAGGTCAACTGCTGCAGCCTTTGGGCATTCATTTTGACATCCGTTTTCAAAAGGCACAAATCATGCATTTACGGGTTCATGATAGACAAGACACAGGCAATTGGCCTGTAATCATGCCGCCTTCCGACCAATATCTCCTTGCTTTTGATCAACAAAAGATTGTTATAGGCGCGACACATGAGAACGAAATCGAAGGCTACGATTCAAGGATCACAGCGGGAGGAATGCAGGAAATTCTGAATAAGGGGTTAGCTTTGGCACCTGGTTTAGCTAATAGTACTTTTCAGGAGGTAAGAGTTGGTTTCCGTCCTTTCACACCCGGTTTTCTTCCAGTCATAGGCGCTGTCCCTGGCTGGGATGGTCTTTTGGCGGCAAATGGTCTTGGAGCTTCCGGATTGACGATGGGCCCATTTATTGGAGATCAGCTGGCCAAACTAGCACTAGGAAGGGCATTGGATATCGATATCCATGATTATGACATTCGCAAAGCAATGAAGGAGGGTTAATCATACCCTATGTATATCTAATATTAATCGATCTGATGATATGCGTACTAAATCCGAAAGGAAGAGGAGTTTTAAATCGAGACGGCGGTATAGAATAAAACGGATAATATAGATACGTTTAAAACGGTTTATATTGAGCTGCACCAGGCGAGTGCTCTCAGAATGATTCCCGCATTATACACAGTGCGGAGTAGAAAAAGCCGGAAGGGAGCAGTAATCATGGAGATTCGAATATTTCAAGCTTTATGGGGACTGGAAGGCAGCTATGCATAGCTGATGAAACGGGCATCTGAGGAAAAATACGCGGGGATTGAGGCGCCTTTGCCTCCGATTGGAGAGGAAGAAGCGTTCAAGGAGCTGCTGGAGATAAATAACCTCGATTATATTGCGCAGATTGTAACCTCCCAAGACCATGCAGCCTCGTTTGTTGCCCAACTGGAGCGTGCGGCGGCATTCAAACCTCTGCTTGTGGTTTCGCATAGCGCCAAGGATGCGATGCCGATAAAGGATCAGATTGATTTTTTCAAGGTAGCGCTGGAAGCTGAGCGTCATGTGGGTATTCCGGTCGGGCATGAAACTCATCGTTCACGTGCAATGTTTACTCCTTGGGCTACTTCAGCACTGCTGAGAGAACTGCCCGATCTAAGAATTACGGCTGATTTCAGCCACTGGTGCTGTGTAACGGAATCTATGCTGGAGGACTACCAGGATCACTTGAGTCTGGCAGCAGAGCGTACAATTCATATTCATGCACGAATTGGTCACGCGGAAGGACCGCAGATCCCGCATCCTGCTGCGAAAGAATACGACTATGAGCGCAATGCCTTCAAGCATTGGTGGGGGGATATTCTGAGGCAGCGGAGTCAAAATGATGCGGCTTATGCTACAGTAACGCCTGAATTCGGTCCGCCAGGGTATATGCCAACTCTCCCGTTTACCCGTCAGCCGGTAGCAGATTTGCGTGAAGTGAATGCGTGGATGGCAAATTGGTTCAGGGAAACCTATTCAGGAATGTTTCTTACATAATTTTTGAAGTTAAAAAATATAGAAGAAGTCTATCCATTAGGATAGACTTCTTCTTGTCTTTTAGTGTAGGAGACTGTTTTTATCCAATATATCAGGTGACTTAGCGCAAGCCCGGCATCATCATTAGCGAGCGATCAAAGTCATTCTTGCTCTTTCAACCATTTATGGGTATCATCTCCTTCTAACCTAATTGGATTCTCTTCTGTCCCAACAAAAATATATTGGGCAGACACTTCATCCATTCCTTTTGCACCTTTGAAGCTAGTTCCGTAGAGTAGGGCTCCATCAAGTGATGCACTTGTTAAATCAACGCCAGAAAAATTTGTGTGGCTTAAATTTGCTCTTCGAAAGGAAGCTCGACGCAAATCCGATCCAGATAAGTCAGCATAGCTAAGATCTGCATCATCAAATGACGCCTTGATACCTGTGCATTTTTTCAAAATCGAATGTTTTAATGACGCGTAATCAAATACCGTTTTACTCAGTATACTTTCCGAGAAATCTGTTTCATCAAACGAGGTGCTTAAAAAATAGCAATCACTCATGTCATTATTTGATAAGATTGAATTGTTTACATTGGATTCTACAATTAATGAACAACTTAGATTCATGCCAGTAACGTCTAATTTGCTCATATCTACTTTTTCAATTTCTAATTTCTCACCCGTTTCACCATCTGAATCTGCCCACTGGCTATGTTTTAAAAATATGTTTTCAGTATCCATGGAATACTTCCTCTCGGATATTTTTGTTATGGCCACCACAATATTTTATCACTTAAGCCTAATTCCTTAACTGCCTCGCCTACTTCTTTGATATGTTCCGGGAACATTTTTGTGGTATCTATGATTACATTTTCACCTTTTGAAAGAGATTCTTCTATATCAGAAATTGCTTTTTCAAGTGAGTACCCTTTTGGTGCATATTTAGAATACCATCCTTTTACGTCCCATTTTACACCTGCAGTATCAATAAACTCTGCACCAGCGGGATTAGGATCCCGGACTATAGGACCAGGTAAATCGCCTCTTGCTTCTAATTCCAAGCCTGCCTGTCTCTCGATCCTTGATTTTTCATTAATTTTAAAATTTTTGGCTGGATCTTTAGCTAAACTCTCATACTCTTCTGGTGGTCTATTAAAGTATTTTCCTTCATCCCCATACTTGTTCATTAAGTCTTTGTAATAGTCTGGAGCTGTTTCCCTAATTTTGTCCAACTCAGCTTTGGACATCTGCGGAGGTTTCGACTTAATAGGGACGTCGATATCCGGCTTCCGTGAACCGAGTTTATCCAAGAACTTGCGAAAGTACCGGCGTCCTTTCTTGCCAACCCATTTGAGCACTTTGCCGAATGGGATTCGGCTCAGTGCAACAGCGATAGCTATGGAAAGCAATCTACCGGGACTCAGCAGCTTCTTCGGATCGCGGATATAACCGGCAATCTCATGTCCGCTCCCGGCGATTCCCGCCCCCGTTATCGCGAAGCCTAATGCTGGCATGAATCCGACGAACAGCATTGATAAGGCTATGGCTCCGAGCACAATTGCGCCCTGTTCATACCATTCCAGTCGATCCCACCAATCTTGCAGCGAATCGAACATGCAGGCGAAACATGCCGGTTCTCCTCCTCCCGTATGAGCCCCGATACCTGCGATAAGAGAGGCCACGAGCAGAATCACCGCGAGTCCGGTAAGCGTCTGGCAAAGAGCATTCACCCGAGCCTGAACAGACTCTCGTCTACTGTCCGTTTCTTCATTTCCATAAAGCAAATGAAATCCAAGCTCCCTGCGCTCCCGGTAGAAGCCGAGCCAATATATGAATTTTCCCCGGTCCAGACATAAAGAGCGGGTCATATTCCACAGCTCGGAAAACGGATTAAGCAGCAGCTCATTTGGCAGCGACGGAAGGCGGTTTCGTATTTTGTTCAGCGACCAGTAATCGGCAAAAAGCGATGCGGCCAGCATCAACAGGAAGGCCGGCTGAGTTTTATAACCGCTACCCATCCAGTCATGAAGCCGAAACACCCAACCCGGCAGCTGGTGCTGACCGTTATAAGCCGCGTGATCCAGGATGGACCACAGTAAGATGATTGCAGGGAACAGAAAAACCCATTTCGTCAGTTTTGTCCGCAGCCGATAGGCAATTCCACACGCAAGCGCGACCATGGCGGTATGTACGGGATGACTGACGCTCATCAGCGTTGGAAACACACTTTCTTCAAAACGTCCGGGAAACAGCGAGAACAGGTCCCAATGGATCGTTTCGCCGCCCAGCCATGTATAGCTGTAGCCGAACTTTTCCTCAAGAGCGCCGAAACTCTGCCACCTCCGGGAGAGCTCTTCCATCAGTTGGAAGCCGACGCCGGTCGCCGCACCGATGAGCGTGTAATCGCTTAAACTCAAGGCGGAAGCTCGACGTGAAAACAACAGAAATATGCCTAGTGGAAGGAGCTTCCACAACTCTTCAAAAATTGGCGTGATCACGTCCATGGACCAAGTGTCGGATGGTTTTCCTCCGAAAATCACGTGAAGAGCATTGACCGTAAGCGTCGTGAACGGAACAACAAGAAAAACACCCGCCAGAACGAACAAAACAATCGGCTTCCATGGCATCGTTTTGCTTCGGCACAGAAACCAAAATTGCAGCAGCACATAAAACGACCAAAAATATTGAACCGTCATGGTACGCGAACCTTTTACAAAAAACAAGCTGAAAGCAAACATGATTAGCGACAACCAGGACAAAAGGGTATACGCCGTTTTAATAAACGGATATTTCTCAATCCATGATTGGCAGGTTCGATAGATGGCCTCAAGGAAATCACGAATTCCGGTTCGAATAGTCCAGATCGTATTCACTAGAGTCGCCTCCTTTGAAAGCCGATCTCGTACAAGCAGGATATCTCTCTTGACGATAGTTCGGCCGTGAGTAAATAAATGAATTCATCATAACGGATGCCGATCGACGGGGCGGAGGTTAAATTATAAGTTTCTCCTGCAACATGTACCTATCTTACTTCTCTCAGAATACTAGTAGTATAGACATTATTGTAAAATCTGGCAAAAGGCGTAAGTCTCAAATCTTACTGAATTATATCGATAAAAAAACCGGAAAGATAGGTATTCACAGACTATCTCATTTACCTTCATTAACTAATTAAGTAATTTGGTTTGCCATGTAATTAGGCCTATATAGGTTTTTAATACTGGAATTAGTTTGTAGGAGTATCTCCGAATCCTAAGACATTTCATCTCGGCTTCATTCAGGAGAGTGAAGAGCGGGGAGTGCGATTTCCAGTTGCGAAAGTTTCGGTGACGCGGTTCGAATTTTCCATCAGGCGAAAGGCTGAAAGCCGGGGGATGGGGAACCTTTTCCCGGCTTTCTTTAGATTTCAAATTAAACTACTGTTACAGGTACACATATTTCACAAAAATCATTGTGAATCATATCACCAATGTATCTTTCAAAAATCGGATTGTTGTCAATTTGATATCCATTGTTTTGTAAAGCTGGGATGATTTCAGTCCATGCTCTTTGAATATCTTCAGCTGTATGTTTGACTTTGAACGTAACATATTTCCCACCAGAAAGTTCATTTTCGCAAATGGAGTTATTAATTTGATAATCGTTTGAAATGACGATACAAGCGTCATATCGGCAGTTTTCAGGAAGTGTAGTTTCCGGGTTATCTTGCGGAATTCCGAGTAGTATTGACGATTCAGTAAGCAAATTTCTTTCCCTAGCCCATTTTTTCAACTTATCCATTGCTTGAATGTTTCCAGGACCATATGGACCCACTTGTCGTACAAATGCGATACGAAATGCTGGAAGAGATTCGACTTTAATATTCATATTTTCTAATTCCCTTCTGTATTAGATGTACTACATTTCGAATGCTAACATGATATAAAAATAAATACATTTGTTTTTTTAGTTAATCTTGACTTGTAAATAATCAATGATGGACAAGAGAACCCCCCTTTTGATAAGGTTTTAGATTATTTAGGTAACAAGGATTATGTTTGAGTTAAGAAGTGATCGAGAAGCTTCTTGACAGGTTGGGAATATGGAAGTTATTATAGATACATTAAGTCCTTAATAAATGATCGACTTTGTGAGAAAGAGAGGTAATGGAGTGTCATCTAAGCAAAGCAAAAGGATTGAGGTTGCTAATCAAGCTGCATTGTCCTTGTATTCCCAAGGACGATGTTAAGCTTTGATTAAATATAGATATAATACATCTATAATATCTAATAATATTGAGCGGAGGGATTGATCTTATGAATTATGATTGTGCCATCGTTGGCGGCGGGCCAGCGGGATTAAATGCAGCGCTGGTGCTCGGCAGAGCGAGACTTAACGTTGCGTTGTTTGATAATAGTCAGCCGAGGAATCGTGTGACGCATGCCTCTCACGGGTTCATTACGCGAGATGGGATAGAGCCGGTCGAATTTCGGCGCATTGCCTATGAGGAGGTGCTGAGTTACCCTTCGGTTCGACATTGGCAGGACGAAGTAACCGATATTCGCAGGACAGACAATGGATTTTCTCTACGAACCGCATCTGGTGAGTATGTGAATGCCCGCAGGCTGATTTTGGCAGCTGGGCTGAAGGAAGTGTTTCCAGAGATCGAGGGGCTTAGCGATTTTTACGGTAAGAGCCTGTTCAACTGCCCTTTTTGCGATGGCTGGGAGCTGCGGGAGCAACCGCTTGTGGTAGTCTCGGATAATCCGAGTGTGTTCCATATGGTCAAGATGCTGCTCAATTGGAGTCAGGATTTGGTCGTGTGCTCTAACGGCCACGATATTCTGACAGCTGAACAACGGCAGCAGCTTGCTTCCAAGGGCATAAGAATCGTGGATACGCCAGTCACGGAATTTTCCGGGAAGAACGGCTTGCTGGAACGGGTTCATTTTTCAGATGGCACGCATATTGAGCGGAGCGGAGGATTTATTACTCCCACTCTGCTTCCAAAAGCCAGGTTTGATGAAGCGCTCAACTATCAGACTGCAGAAGACGGAGGGATTATTACCGATCCGATGGGCAGAACCACCGCAGCCGGAGTATACGCGGCCGGGGATTCAGCCTATGTGATGCCTTCCCAATTGATTTATGCCGCAGCCTCCGGCAGCAAAGCAGCGGTTTCCGTTGTTGCGGATATTACGGAGGAGAATTGGCAGCTGCTTTAAGGGAGGAGCATTTTGCTCTAGGTGAAAGCAAAGCGATTTATTTCGTTCGTGCTCATCCCATTCGTTCCCGGTCTGTTTCTTCGCAGGATGAAATCACAGGAGAGGGAACGTTCGGGGTAATGAAGAAGGTCGTCCGTTAAAGGGCGGCCTTTTCTATATATTCCCAGGAATTGGCGGTGTCCTCAGATATCGATTGAATCAATTTCTGTCAACCATTCTGTACAGAGGGGAATAAAATTAGCATAGTCTTTTATTGCTTGAATTGTTTTTAAAGCTTCAATGGTTCCAAGCTCTTGCTCTGTGTCATCCGTACATTCCAGTCTAAGAGAGCGTCTGATATTGTATGCAAGCCATTCAAGTTTTCCTTGAAAACCAGAATTCAGCACATCTTCCCAGTTATCACCAATCATTCCTCCATGTTTCCGATAGTTACTAATCATTGTACAGAAAGCATCTTTACTTAAATTACCCGATTCAAAACCTGACCAATATAACGCAACATCAATCAGTTCTTGTGCTGGATTTGTCATGCCAGCTGCTTCCCAGTCAATAATGATAGGAACAAGATTTTCATCCCATAGTACATTCTTTTGGTCTAAGTCCCTATGACTGATAATGCTATTGTTCATCAATAGTTTTGATGATGAATTAGCAAGTTTCTCCCAGTTATAAAATTCAGTCAGGTTTTCTAATAGCAAGGTGGACCACTTCAAGTTTTCCTGCTGCCCTTGCAGGGCAAACTCATTCCAATCAATGAATGATTCATTAAAGTCTTCATTTTTATTATTAACGATTATCTGAGTGAAATCGGTATTGTGTATATTCGCAAGTATGATTCCAATTATTTTACAACGCTCAATATCAACTATGCCTGTGGGTAGCGTCTTTCCTTGAACCCATGGAAACAGCAAATAATACTGGCCGTCAACCTCATGTATACAGCTTCCGTTTGATATGATCGCAGGAAGTGCGTTAATCCCATTTTGGAATGCCTTGTTAGCAACTTTTTCAGAAAAAATATAGTTATCCATGGCTGTTTTACGCTGCATAATTTGAGGATTTAATGCTTTCACTGCATACTGATTTTTGTCCGTTTTTATTTTATACATCCGATGAAGGAAACCGCCAAATACTTGTTGTGGTTCAGTTGTTAATTGTCCTAGAAAGTATTTATCACAGAGCTTTTCGAAATTTAAACGATATGTTGAGTTTTCCATAGTAAAGCATCCTTTCAATACAGAGGAGTTTGTTTCTATTTGAAAGTTCGTCGGAGAGAGTCTTGATTATTAGATTATACATCCATTCAGAAAAAAAGCTGACGCCGATAATGTACCAGCGTCAGCCTGCTTGCTACAGATTCCAGATACGGTACAGAATCACTGCCGCTTCAGCACGGGTGAGCAGATCTTTCGGTGCGATATTACCATTCTTGCCGTTTACAACTCCGTATTTCATCAGAGCAGCCACGCTGCCTTTGGCGTAACCGGAAATGCTCGCCACATCGGGATAAGCGTCTAAACTAAGGCTGTCTTCACTTTGTTTACTGGCAGCCGCTAACGAACGTGCAGTTAGCACCATCATATCTTGACGGGAGATATTACTGTCTGGTTTGAACGTATTGTCCTCATAGCCAGCCGCGATTCCGAGAGAAATGGCGATTGCCAGTTCGTTGCTATAATAAGCGGTTGGCTCGACATCACTGAAGGTTGCTTCATTATTGACTGTACCTTTCAATTCAAGGGCTCTGACAAGAAGTAATATAAAGTCGGCTCTCGTGATGGATGCTTCTGGTGAAAAGCTGCTCTCGGCCGTTCCTTTGATGATACCGCGGGCTGCCATGGCATCAATGGCTTGTTTGGCCCAAGGAACATTTTGCAGATCTCTAAACGTTTTAGATACACAGGCTATAGCAAAAGTACTGAAATGGGTCGTTTGGAAAACAACCGTTCCGGTTGCCGCATCATACCGACCGTTCGGAACAGGGATCACGCTGCCTTTACTATCAATGTACCATACTACAATGTGGTCCGGATGGCTAAGCTCTTCCGCTGTCAGCGTGTAAGGGATTGCTACTGTGATAGGCGCATTCGGGTTATTCCAGGAAATGATGCTATTGCCTGCTACGATGTTAAGATCGATAACCGGATGGCTGCCGATCCCTTCGCGGGCAACTGCATCCAATCGGTCCGTGGAGACAGCCCCGATACGGATTGACACCTGCTCAGCGTCTTCTGTCATATTGGACAGCATGTTGCTTGGAATATGAAGGATCGCGTTTTCTGTCATCAGCACAAGCTCGAAGGGTTCCTGACCTTTCAGACTTTGAGCCGGCAATTGAATTTCATATGATTTTACGTCTTTTTGTTTCGCCACTTCAATAATGATTTGTTTCCTGCCATTGATGGTCGGAGCGGCTTGCTCCAACGCCTTTTTCAAGTTGCCGCTGGAAATGGTGCCCACCGCACGACCATTGGAGATTTTCACTTCCGGTTTGATCGTAATCGCACCATCCCCGCTTCCAGAGTTTCCTGTTGATCGTGCGTTGCTATCAATAACCCTGTCACTACCATTGCTGTTGCTACTGCCACTATTGCCGCCGCTGTTCCCGTTCCCGTTACCGCCGTTACCATTGCCGGAGCCATTGTCATCCGGCTTTCCGGGTTTGCCGGAGAGGGTTAGCACGCCGAAAACGGATGGATCCTGATAGCCATTGCCGGTTGTATCATTCCATGCGGCAACGCTTTGGCGTGCACCGTTTTTCGCATCATTAACCTGAGCGTCGAAGCCTATTTTCATCTGATTTGCCGGTGTAATCGACTTGAATGGAATCTTCACTTCAACCGTGTAGTTTGTTCCCGTAACTTTGGTTGCCGATTCGAAACCTTCTGCGATGCTGGCAGGGTTGAATGAAGTCTCGTTGTCAAAGTTTATTCTGTACTGCCCATCGTCATCTTGATAGAACGTTGTTTTCGCGTTGTTTTCGTCCATAAAGATTTCAACGGAATCTTGTTCCCAGACATTTTCGCTTGATTTGTCAAGCTGAACATCGCTAACTTGGATTAATACATACAGATTTTGGTCATCCCAGAGCGCTTTCGCCACTCCGGTTGCACCTTGCCATGCCATCTGATAACGGTTCATCGGCATAGCTGGAGCTTGGCTCCAAATCTCATCAATCGTTCCGTCAATAATAGGAGTACCATACATAACGGTGGATTGGTTGGCATTTCCCGACTCTGGAGGATGCTCTTCCATAAATTTATCCGGATCAATGACGCCATAGTAAGCCGGTTTGGCTTGCAGGCTTTTATCAAATAACAACGGATTGGAGGAGGCCCGCCAGCTCGTGTTATCATCCATTCCCCAGAAGGTAATGCGGCTGATGTTTGCGGCATGTTCCTTGAAGATATTCATCAATTGGGCGTACACATAACCCTGAGCATTGGCAAGCTTCTCAGTGATCTGGTAGTTGCTACCAGCTTGGATATCAAGCTCGCTGATGCTGACTTCCACTCCTAAGGAAATAAACTTCTCTAGAGACAGCTTCACATTTTCAGGGTTCGTGTTGACATTGTAATGCCCTTGCATGCCCACACCGTCGATCAGCCGTTTGCCATGGTGTGTCAGAGCGTATTTATCATTGATTTCTTTAACCATATTGTAAATGGCCTGGGCTTTATTCTGGTTATCTTCGTTGTAATCATTGTAATAAAGCTTGATATCCCAATCGGGATGATCGTCAAGCACCTCTCTTGCAGCGAGGAACGCTTGTTCTACATAGTCTGGACCGATGGCATTATACCAGGGGGATTGGCGCAATGACATTTTCAAATCAGCCGGATTCAGCGGATTATCGCTCATCGCTTCATTGACGACATCCCAGGAAATCACCTTGTTGCCGAAGTGCTCCATGACGGTTTGAATATGGGTCCGCAAGTTTTCCAGGGCTTCTTCACGGCTCAATGAAACGGTGTTTCCTTGTGAATTCTGAGTCGTATTCATCCAGGCGGGAGACTGCTGATGCCATACCAGCACATGCCCATGCATCTGCATGCCTTCCGATAGAACTTTCTCAACCATGGCATCCGCTGCGGTATAAGTAAAGCTGCCTTTTGTCGGCTGCAGGGCATCCGGCTTCATGGCGTTGCCTGCCGTGGCGACGTTGTGGTGCATCTTCAAAAGCTCAAGCCGAACGCCCTCCAGATCCTCCGCCGAGATGGCGTTTCCGATCAGGAAATCGTTTTGATAAGCTTTTTTGATGGGAGTCAAATCCTTCTGAATTTCGATTGGGCCCGAGCTTGTTTTTTCAAATCTGATATCATCGATAAAAAAGGAGGCGGTCGCATGATTTGAACTTTCCACATAGACGGTTAAATATTCGTCGCCCGCGCTGTTATATCGGTAGGTTCCCTCAAACTGAACCCAACCATCGCTGGTACTGAGTGTTTTGGGAGCAAGTGCTACATAATTAGCGCTGCTTCCAGTGCCAACTTGGGTAGATAACTGGATTTGCGAGCTTGCGGGATCAGTCAGTTTGACCCACGCCGAAATCTTATACTCGCTGCCTATGTCTACGTATTTCTCCACGCGCAATGACGGTCCATGCCATGTGGCTGTTCTTCCTTCTACTTTTAAAGCGTATGAACCTTCAGCGGTATGATTGGCTTCATTGGTGACGGTCAACGTTTCCTTGCCTGATCTGCCTTCAAAGCCGCCATTCGTTTGATCCTCAAAGTTGATCCCGGTGAAAGGTAAGGCTGGGTCTCTAGGGGTTTCTTCACCACCGTCACCACCCGAAGCTGCTTTTTCGGTGATGAGGATGTCTCCGATGTAGAAGGGAACAGGGGCACCTTTACCATTTGAATTGATCCGTAGAGCCTTATCCTTGTTTGTATCTACGATGAATTCTTTCGTCAGCGTGACGGCTTTGCCGGCTTCATAATCCGTTTCCGCATAATTTTCATAGCTATCCACGGTTTGAAGCGCAGCTTTGGCGGTGTTTGGCACAATCTCATTAGCGTCAACATAAACGGATACGAGTGCCGTATAAGTTTTGCCGTTTTCCAGCCCGATGTCGGCAAATTTGAAGTCAGCGGCGTCCCAGTTGTTTAATCTGTTACTTACATATAAAGCCTTGCCATCCTCATTGCCTGCAAAAACCTTATCGGAGACCTGCGTCAGGCTGGCACTGCCCGATTGAATGGCTTTACCAATCCCGTCAGAAAAGGTTTCGTGGTAAACCGTTACCGGTTCTTCCAGCTGCGTAGTATCAGCTTGTATATTCGAAGTAAACCAGCCTGATGGAATAAGCAAAGCCGCTACGATTAAGATGGACATGACTTGTTTGATCCATTTACTCATTCAATGCACTCCCCCTAATCATTCGATATTAAGCGCTTACATTCAATGATCCATTTCTCCTTTCCCGCCAAATGATACCATTCAATAAGAAAGCATGTCTTACTCAAAATTAAAGAATATACCGTACTTATTACATATAAATTTAGAGTTTAGACGAAGTTTAGCAGAAGGATTTTACATGGGATAAGAAGGGTAGTTTCTTATTGGAATGTAATACAGCAGCAATTGAGCTAGCCATTAGGTCTAGCGACGGTTTACTATGCCCGTATCGGAGCAGGGTGGAGCCGAATTTTCTAAGTTGGCGTTTTCAATATGATATAAAAGAAATAACGCATCGAATCTGTTGACTCGATGCGTTATTTCTTTTATAACTTTTTATACGTTGCATCATCGACAGGTTCTAACCAATCCGTTTCTCCCGGTGTCATGGCTAAGTGCACAAACCAACTGTCTTTCGTCGCACCATGCCAATGTTTGACATGCGGCGCAATATTTACAACATCCCCCATTTTGAGTAATTGAGCAGGTTTTCCTTCCTCTTGATACCAACCCTCACCGCCTGTTACCAATAAAACTTGCCCGATTTTATGCGTGTGCCAGTTATTGCGTGCTCCCGGAGCAAAGGTTACATTCCCGATCGCTGTATTGAGCGGCTTCGGATCGGTAAATACCATTTGTAAGTACGCATCCCCGATAAAGTTGTTTTCAACTTTTTTGCCGAGTGGAAAGATGGTGCTGTTGCTTAAATCTGCATGTGCCATATATTAATTCCTGCTTCCTGTTAATTTTTATAGATTTCTTTAGCGATGTTAAATGCTGACCAAGCCTTGGGCCAACCTGCATAGAATGAAAGATGAGTGATGATTTCTGCAATTTCATCTTTGGTGATCCCGTTATCCTTCGCTTTTTGAAGATGAGGCGTTAATTGCTCGTAATTTCCTCCAGCGATTAATGCAGAGACGGTAATCATGCTGCGATCCCGGGGAGATAATTCTTGCTCTCTTGACCATACTTCACCGAATAAGACATCATCGTTAAGTTCAGCAAATTTAGGCGCGAATTCTCCCAATAAATCTCGTCCCGCAGTTTGTTTTTTTGCCATAGAAGTCATTCCCTCCATTCAATTTTGATGTGTTACAGGGTCAAGTATAGACCTTAAAGTAAACTTTAATGCAAGACATAAAAAATCGAAAAATAAAAATGCATCTTGGGAATTGGTTTTTCGCTTGACTTAAAGTTGACTTTAAGTTGTAGAATTATCTGTATCAATCATCAAGGCAAAATTCGCCGTTCGGGCCATTATGGAAGGGCTGCGTGGAGACCCCTGTTTGGTTTTATATTCATAAAAGTAATACATTCGCTTCGAGACAGGATTAAGTGTATCGTATGAATATAAACACATACACATAAAACGAGGTGGCGAAGCATGAATTATCCTATTGGAGAATTTGCCAATATCGTCGGTGTAAATAAGAGTACGCTCCGATACTATGAATCGGAAGGGCTGCTCACGCCTCACCGAAATGAAAATAATTTACGCGAATATAACGAACATGATATTGGCTGGTTTCAATTTTTGCTCCATTTGAAAAATACCGGCATGTCTATGACAGAACTAAAACAATATACCAAGTGGCGGGCCATGGGTGATGAAACGATTCCGGATAGGCTGAAATTACTTGAACAGCGTAAGCATTTCGTCGAACAGGAGATTCAAGCTTTACAGCAAAACCTGGATATTTTGAATCGAAAGATGGTATTTTACAATGATCAAATGAAGGGTAACAAATACGATTTCGTCCTTTATCCCAAAAACAATATACGATTCGAAAGCGAGGAATCATGAGATGGAGTATGTGAAACTTGGTAATACAGGCTTGGATGTATCTCGCCTTTGTTTAGGCTGTATGGGTTTTGGCGTGGCAGACCGGTGGATTCACCCATGGGTTCTCGATGAAGATCGCAGTCGTTCCATTATAAAAAATGCACTGGAGAGGGGCATCAATTTCTTTGATACGGCCAATGTATATTCTGACGGAACCAGCGAAGAAATTGTAGGAAGAGCGTTAAAGGATTATGCCAACCGTGATGAAATTGTCCTCGCGACGAAAGTTCATTTCCGTATGCATCCAGGTCCTAATGGCGCCGGACTTTCCCGCAAAGCCATCATGAGTGAAATCGATAAAAGTCTGAAGAGATTGGGAACCGATTATGTGGATCTGTATCAGATTCACCGGTGGGATTACAATACACCAATCGAAGAGACGATGGAAGCTTTGCATGATGTGGTAAAAGCGGGTAAAGCAAGATACATAGGCGCTTCTGCCATGTACGCGTGGCAATTCCTGAAAGCACTGCATGTAGCTGAGAAGAACGGCTGGACCCGTTTTATATCTATGCAGAACCATCTAAACCTCATCTATCGTGAAGAGGAGAGGGAAATGCTTCCTCTTTGTAGAGAAGAAAAAATTGGAGTCATTCCATATAGCCCGCTAGCTTCAGGAAGATTAACGCGTGATTGGGCAGAAACAACGCATCGTTCCGAAACCGACCAAGTTCAGAAATCAAAGTATGATGCTACAGCGAATGCCGATCGACTAGTTGTGGAACAGGTAGCGGACATCGCAGAGAAGCGGGGCGTTCCTCGTGTTCAAATCGCACTAGCCTGGCTGCTGCAGAAAAATCCGGTAACAGCTCCCATCATCGGTGCAACAAAAATATCCCATCTTGAAGATGCGGCGGCTGCTCTTTCGATTCAATTGACTGTAGAAGAGATCAGGTCTTTAGAAGCGCCGTATGTTCCTCATCCGATTATAGGATTTGAGTAATTAAAGAGAAGGAGTCGATTTCCTACAAAGGGAATCGGCTTTTTCTTTTAAATCGGGCGTATTTGGTACTATATCTTTTCAGTATTAATGACCATGAGAGGATCAGGCAATCATTTAAGACGAATGAGATATCAGTTATGTGTTATCCCGCTGCATAATAAGAGTGCGCCCTCAATCATAAACAGCCGGGTGATCCAGCAGAGCTTGCAAGGCAATCATGGCGTAATATCTCTGCTGATCAGATTTTAAATAAGAATTTAGAAAGGATGATACACAATGCAAAAGCGTAAATTAGGCATGAACGGTCCTGAAGTATCTGCTATTGGGCTTGGCTGCATGGGGATGAGCCATGGTTATGGACCGGAGTCAGATCGAAAAAAGATGATTTCCCTTATTCATGCAGCAATAGATCGCGGTGTTACTTTCTTCGATACTGCCGAAGTTTATGGTCCATTTGTCAATGAGGAGCTGGTTGGCGAAGCGCTTGCCCCATACAAAGGGAAAATAGCCATTGCGACTAAATTTGGCATTAATATGGAGGGTGGCAAGCAAATTCTGAATAGTAAGCCGGATAACA
Source organism: Paenibacillus dokdonensis (assembly GCF_004916975.1). GTDB lineage: Bacteria > Bacillota > Bacilli > Paenibacillales > Paenibacillaceae > Paenibacillus_AQ > Paenibacillus_AQ dokdonensis. The sequence continues at coordinate 2,174,126 of NZ_STGQ01000001.1, forward strand.
TTCGGCAATCCGTCGAGGGTTCACTTAAACGGCTTCAAGTGGAAGCCATTGACCTATACTATCAGCATCGTGTTGATCCTGATGTCCCGATTGAGGAAGTTGCCGGAGTGATACATGATTTAATCCATGAAGGTAAAATCAAGTTTTGGGGACTTTCTGAAGCGGGAGCGGGCACCATTCGTCGTGCACATGGGGTGCAGCCGCTTACCGCTATACAAAGTGAGTACTCAATGATGTGGAGAAGTCCCGAAGAAGAACTGCTGCCCACGCTTGAAGAACTTGGAATCGGATTCGTACCATTCGCACCGCTCGGTAAAGGATTTCTTACGGGGAAAATAAACAAGAACACAACGTTCGTTGACTCTGATTTCCGAAGCATAGTTCCTCGTTTTCAACCAGAAAATCTGGAAGCGAATCAAGCTTTGGTTCAGCTCATTGCGGAAATTGCAGCAGCAAAAGAAGCTACACCGGCACAAATTGCACTCGCATGGGTTCTAGCCCAGAAGCCATGGATCGTACCTATTCCCGGTACGCGAAAACTGGAGCGTCTTGACGAAAATCTAGGTGCAATAGATGTCCGTCTCACACCTGATGAACTCCGTGATTTGAACAGCGCGCTCTCAAAAATTGAGATTTTTGGAGACCGGTATCCGGCTGGCTCAGATTACGCCAAAAGAGCTGGAAAATAAACAGAATAATGATCGGTATTATAATTCCTTATGCTGCTCCATTTTTTTATGGGGCAGCTTTTTTTCAACTCGAAAATTCGTTTCGTGCCCGCACATCGCCATGCAGCAGCAACTTCCATAGACAAAAATACGTTTAACCTAATAATGAATGAAAAATGTATGTGTCAAAGCAGATCGGCTGCCGGTGCAGGGGATCCATTGGAATCCCTAAAACGAGGAGGATTGAATCATGGCAAAGAATCATAAATATTCTTACCGTATTATTTTTACTATAATTGCAGTTGCCGTTGTGTTTGGGCTAGCGATCGTTTTTTTGCCTAAAAGCTCTTCAACGAACGACAAATTTTTAATCCCCGAAGGTTATGAAGGCGATATCCAAGTGAATTATAACGTTGCAGGTGCTCCAAAGCTTGAAAAGGAAGGAGAATTTGATGTGATTCCACTTCGCGCCGATGGAACCTACGATACTTCGACACCGGATATGGAATACGGATTGGTAACCGACCAATATTATTATGTGGATCAGGACGGACGAAGAACGCCTATTGATCACAGTTGTATTCATGTTAAAGGAAACGGCACGTCGGAGGTTGGTTCGATCATTACAAAACATCAGTATCTGAAAGTCACACGGACGAAGTGTGGTGAACAATTTCAATCTTGGGGAACGTGATGAACGGAAGGAGGATGTTTATGAAAGTACAACATACGATTAGCAGGATTGTTGACAGCCTAAAGCCAATAAATGGTGTGAAAGCTTTGGTCCTTGGCGGATCAAGAGCCAGAGGAAGTCATAATATCCATTCAGATATTGATATTGGCATATATTACGATTCCGGTATTGGATTAGATATTTCCGGGATTCAACAAGTCGCCACAATCATAGATGATGCTGGTCGAGATAACTTAGTTACGCCAATCGATGGATGGGGACCATGGATTAACGGCGGTGGCTGGCTGAGTGTTAATCATTATCCTGTCGATATTCTATATCGTGATCTCAATAAAGTTTCAACAGTCATGGAGCAGTGTCTTTCAGGAGAAATTACAATTGACTATCAACCTGGGCATCCGCATGGATTTATCAACTCGATTTATTTTTCGGAGATAGCATTGTCCAAAGTGTTATGGGATCCTTCCGGTATCATTGGAGAATTGAAAACTAGAACGATTCCATATCCGCCTGAGTTAAAAAAAGCAATAATTGAAAAGTTTTTTTGGGAGGCTACTTTTGCACTTGATACAGGAAGAAAAGGTATTCATAAAACAGATGTAGCGTATATTGCAGGATGCTGTTTTCGATCTTTATCTTGCTTGAATCAGGTTTTGTACGCACTAAATGAATGTTACTGGATGAATGAAAAGGGGGCTGTTGCCATTGCCGATTCATTTAACGTGGCTCCCAGGCAGTACAGCAATAAAGTAAATGCTATACTAGGCTTAGTGACTAATGACCGGAATAATTTGGAAAGGTCTTTAAGTCTGCTGCGTGATCTGATTCTCGAAACAGAGAGCCTTATATAATACGGAACTTAATGTCGAGAGACAAGAGCATATACGCTTAAAAGTTCGCGGAAATCGCGGATTTTTTATTTTATGGACATGATGCTTATCCTCGGCATGCGACAAGAGCCGAGATACATAACTAAGGAGCCTAAGAACTTTTAATAGATAAACAATGCAATGTATGGAGGATTAATGATGGCAAACATATTGGTAGTTGAAGATGAAAAACCGATTAGCGACTTGATTACAATGAATTTAAAGCTTGTGGGGCATCAGTTTTTTAAAGCTTTCAATGGGATGGAGATGCAGGTAATTCTGGAACAGGAGAAGGTTGATCTCATTTTGCTCGACGTTATGCTGCCCGGTTTGGACGGTTTTGAGCTCATGAGACGCAATCGGCATTTAAATGTTCCGGTTATTTTTATTACCGCTAAAGATTCATTATATGACCGCATTACAGGGTTTGAACTCGGCGCGGATGATTATATTATTAAACCTTTTGAAATTTTAGAACTGCTTGCACGCATAAATGTGGTTTTACGTCGAAACGTACAGGAACATGACGGATTTATTGCCGAAGGTGTTGATGTCCGTTTGGCGGCACGTAAGATTTACAAGGACGGACAACTTGTCGACTTGACTGCAAGAGAGTTTGAACTGTTGGAGGTTTTGATTCAGAACAGAAATATCGCGTTGTCCAGGGACAAGCTGTTGGAGCTTGCCTGGGGATATGAATTTGAAGGCGATACCCGCACCGTGGACGTACATATCAGGCAGCTTCGCAAAAAACTAGGTTGGGAAGAACGCATAAAAACGATTTGTAAGCTTGGTTACCGTCTGGAATCGGAGGGATGAGGCATGCGATTTTGGCAGAAAACACTACTGGTCGTGCTTCTCTTGTTCATTCTTACCCTTGATGTAAGCGTAATGATGATCATGAAAAAAAGTTGGCAGCTTAATATGGAAAGAGAGATTCAAAGGGCATCCAGTGAGCAGGCATTAATTGCCAACAACATCTATGAAAATTTGAATTCTATCAAATCCCGGGGAATGTCTATCAATGATACCGTATTATTGGATGTTGCACGCTCTTATGCTGATTATTATCGGCAGCAGGGAATCGCTTTACAACTATGGGATCAGGGGCAGTTAGTATATAGTGACGAGTCTGATACAAAGGACATGCCCGTAATACGAAATGAACAAGCAGATAATGAAACGGTACACGAAGTTATCATTACCAAAGAGCTGCCAACTCCTTACAATCACCTCTTCCTGACATACCGGCGGGATATCGAGGAGCTGTATGCCAAACAAGCCGAATTGAATCGTTATTTTGTTTATATCAATTTTATCGCAAGTCCAATTCTTATTATTTTGCTGTATATCCTGATCCGACAGTTAACGAAACCTTTGCGGTTATTATCCAATACGACCAAAAATATCGCAGGAGGAAATTATGGTGAACGGGTAACTTTAAAGAACAACGATGAATTTGGTGAATTGGCGCAAAATTATAACCGTATGGCCGAAGCAGTGGAATGTCATGTAACCGAGCTTTCTGCTATGGCTGAAGCAAAGCAAAGAATTGTCGATAACCTGGCTCACGAATTGAGAACCCCTCTGACAAGTATGCAGGGTTTCGCCCAATATTTGAATTCCGCAAACATCGGCGAAGAAGAACGAATGACGGCTAGCGGTTATATCTGGAGCGAAACATTGCGATTGAAAAATCTGGTCTTTAAGCTGCTGGATCTCTCCATCCTAAGTCACCAGCCGGTAGAACGTACATCGGTGTCGGTTGTTGATTTGTTTGAATCTGTCTGGCGAACGGAACACAATAATTTGGAGATGGCCGGTATTAAACTTGTCCTCCAGGCTGAAATTGACAGCGTATGGGGAGATCGTGATCTACTAGCATCTTTTCTGATCAATTGCATTGAAAATTCAATTCACGCTTCATCCGAAGGTTCCGAAATCAGGTTTCTCGCTTATGAACAGAATTCCACGGCTGTACTGGAGGTGCGCGATTTTGGGAGAGGTATGAGCGCCAAGCAGGTGGAACTTGCGTTTGAGCCATTCTATCGAGTGGACAACGCCCGGTCGAGAGTACATGGTGGAGCAGGACTTGGTTTATCTTTATGCCGTCAAATTGCGGAAGAACATCAGGCGACGCTGTTTCTCGAATCCGAGGAGCATATCGGCACAACCATCCGAATTAACTTACAACTTCATAACAACAACCTTCTAACTCGATAACATTTTTAAATTAAGGTATGCATAGGCGGCCAAGCCTACTAAAAAAGTGGAGGTTATAACTGTGAACAACAAGAATGTCCTGGCGGCTCTCGCGATAATCACCATTTCTGGTGGATTGCTTGCAGTCAGCACGTTTGCGGTCCTGCATTTTGTTCCTACGCCTGTACCTGAACTGTATGGGGAATCCAAGCGGCAAGGGATACCTGCAATGACTTTAGCAAACAGCAAGATACCGATTTTAAAGGTAGAAGCGACAGTTCCGGTAACGACGGTTAGGGAATATCTGGAACAAACGATGACGGACGAGGATATTCAACAAATCTATCATTATTTTGACAACATCAAGGTTGAAGCGGAAGCAAGTAACCGTAAAATGACCGATCAGGAGGCTAAAAGACTGAAGGTATTGAAGGAACAATATTTTTATGAAGGTATTCGTCCTCAAAAACCTTTGCCCCTTAAAGAGGGAAACTATAGTTTCTATTTAGACTTGAGTAAAGCAGCTTATGTATATCCCGAGCGGCTTCTGACAGATGAGGAATTATTGCAGTATATTGATTGGTACTCCCGAGTGGATTTTGCTTTGAATAAACGGATCGTCAAGCCCCAGCCGGATACGAAAGATATAAGTGAAGCAGAGGCGTTGGCAAAAGCTCATGACAGTGTAACTCGTCTGTTTGATGTCGATGTCTCCAAACTAAAAATAATCACATCATATAATAAATTTGGCCCTGGGCAAATTGGAGAATGGTTTGTTCATTTTCAGCCTTACAATGCGGAGAGACTGCAAGCAAATGGAGAAACTTATTTTATGTATGATGTATTCATAGATTCCTTGACCGGGAATGTGTTCGATACCACTCTTTTCAATTCTAACTATAAGAGAACGCCCATCACAGCGGCTATGAAAGAGCAGATCAATCAGGATCACAGCTGGATTGATGCGTCTAAAACCATAGTAAGAGAGAAACAGGGTGAAACTCGTGTGATCACAAAGACGTCATTCATTGAGGATGTCAAATATGATCAACGTGGTGTTGTAGCCATATCTATCAACTTAGAAGACGGTAACTCATATATAGCAGAATTGCGATATCCCGAAAAAACGTTACGATGTCTTATATATGAACCAGCTCCAAAGAAGATATAGTCATAGGATATGTTTTATATAAAACAGAAAAATATTGCATGTGATAACATAGAACTCTTTCAGAATTGGTTTGTCTAATTAAATCATCTACAATGCATCACCAGACAAAAATCCCATTTCTATATTGAAGTGGGATTTTTGCGTCCATAAAGCTAGCATTAATGCTCAAGAAATCATAATAGAGGTGCATGATGAAAAAAGTCATTCTTTTAATGTTTTTATCCCTATTCTTTCTTATCGTTTTACCAGATCAAAGCCAGGCGGCAGCTAACCAATCTAAGATCATTTTAGACGATCAGGAAGTGATTTTGCCTTCTGATGTCCAGATCACAGTAATTAATCAGCATGTTATGATCCCAATTCGTGTTGTGACTGAGAATCTAAAGTTCAGAGTGGATTGGGATCAAAAATCGCATTCTGTAAAAATCCAGCAAAATTCAAATATAATTTCTTTACACGTTGACCAAAGAGAAGCAAAGGTAGCAGAGAAAACCGTAATACTGGATATAGCTCCTCAAATTCTGAATAAAAGTGTAGTCGTTCCTATACGCTTCGTAAGTGAAGAGATGGGACTCGCTGTGACTTGGGACAATAAGGATAAAATAGTATATCTGACAAGTAATAACAATCATTCTGCTCCAACTGAAGATTCTACTCCCCATTCAGAAAACAATGAAAAAGTATCGTTAAAACATCTCAACGAAATTAATTTTTTGAATAACCAACTCGTTGTAAGATTGGATGGTAAAGTTACCCCAATCATTTCACATTTAAAAGATCCTCAGCGAATAGTTGTTGATTTACCTGATACAACGTTTGGTGATTTATCTCAACGATTAGATTCGGGATCTGTGGGCAAATTGGATCTTCAAGGTCAACCCAATGTATCGGAAGTTAGATATTCGTTATTTAATCGTGATCCAGATCAAGTCAGAATCGTGATTGAATTAAAACAAGCTAGTGGTATCGAGGTTAATCATGAATTTATCGGTGATCAACTGGTTATTGATTTAAACGATACCAGTGATTTCGAATCTCCTATTCAAGCGCCATCAGCAGGTGAGCAGGGCAGAAAGATTGTAGTGATCGATCCTGGCCATGGAGGAAATGATCCGGGGACGACAAGTATTTCAAATAAACATGAGAAAGATTTTAATCTTGCTTTATCTCTAAAAGTCCAAGAACTCCTGTTGAAGGAACCTGAAATCGAAGTATTGATGACCCGCGACAGTGACGTGTACCCCACCCGAACGGAACGTGTGTTGTTCGCCAATAAATTAAATGCGGACGTATTTGTATCTATACATGGAAACAGTGTTCTCGAGTCACCTCAAGCCAATGGTACAGAGACTCATTATTATCAGCGAAGCAGCAGTAGGGAGCTGGCTAATGCTATTCACAAGCGATTAATTAAAGCAATGGGTCTGAGAGACCGCGGTATAAAAGATAGCAGTTTTCAAGTCATTAGAGAAACAAAGATGGCTGCTGTCCTATTAGAAGCTGGGTTCCTGAGCAATATCTCTGATGAAAAAGCGATGCTATCCAATTCTGTTCAATACCAAGCTGCTCAAGCTATTGTCGATGGAATAAAAGAATATCTGAGCATCAGGTAAGTCATACAGGAATATGCAAACTGGCAATGTTATTTTTTTTTTTTGATTTACCAATGAGGTTTCACACATCGGCATCGAGCCCATATAGAGCAAATTGCACCCTTTGGGATTTCCTGCTATACTTTTCGCATGTATATATGATTGGGGGTTTTACTGTTGGCAACGCTGAATTGCTCATTTGCTAGGAAGTCCTCATGCAAAGCCTAATCTAGGGCGATACTTTGCGTGGGGTGCGATAGAATGAATTCGATCGCCCAAACTTACTTTATCGTTTCTAATAACGGGCTTTGCACCTTATGATTTTTTTATTAAAAATAAGGGGCTGAAGAGCTATGAGTACACCATTTATTAGAAACCATCAATATAACATTATTAAGAAGCAAGCGGAATTTCTTCAGAAAACGCTGCGTACCGTCGCGGATCGGAGAGTCTTGGAGACTGTAAGATATCGTGCAGCTACGAATATTATTGAAGCATTTCCCGGTCTGACAAAGGATCAGCAGCGAATGCTGGAGCAGATATCGACCTTCGAGACGGCATTTGATTTCCAGAGATATCTTAGCGCATTGGAACCATATCTGGAGCCATATCCACCGATTACGCTGAAGCAGATTCAGAAGCTATTCCCTAAAAATAAAAAGTTGAAAATACCTGATCTAGGATCCATTGACTTTCGATATGTGACGTATCTGAGCTGGGTAGATATTGCCACAAACAAATTATTCATTGTCTATCCGTTCGAAGGACAGTTTATCGGCATCGAGGGAAGGATAACGCCGACACACAAGAAAGGTTACTGCCTGTTCTGTAATCGTCATCAAGAGCTTGCTTTCCTCGCGGTGAAGACTAAGCCTGCGAACGCTTTACCGGATCATTATTCTTCCATTGGACAATACGTTTGTATCGAGAACCAAGGATGTAATCAGAGTATTACCGATACAGCTTCACTGGAGAAGTTCATTCTCTCTGTTCGTAAATAACACTAAATAAAAATGGCTGCCCTTATGGCAGCCATTTTTATTCTATAATCCGTTCGAAAGTTGAACATTATAGGAATGCTTTAATAAATAGTGGTGAAAATTCACATAAGTTGTAGGTGAAAGATATCGTGAAAAGATATTATTGGGCGGGAATTATTTGTTTAATGCGTCTAGCCCTGCTTCAAAGGATATGGAAGTTCAGATGATGAAGATAAACAAACGACATGATATTGCAGAAGTGTTAAACCATTTAAACAAAATTAAACCAAACGATAGTGCAAAGCCATTAGACGGAAATTATACAATTATATTACATAAAACAGATGGTTCAAAAATAATGTTTGTCTATGTGGATGGGGTAGTGAAAACATCAAACGGATTTAAGGGCAAGGTGAAAAGTGACAACATTATTAACAGGGGTATGGTCAGAACTCAACTATCCTGTGCAAAATATGACTGGAAATGAACTCCCATCTTTAGAGTACTTGGGTTGAAGTGTCAAAAGAAGACTTGAACTCTAAATTATTTAGATGAAATCCACACCTGATGCTTCCCAGGTGTGGATTATTTTTGCGATATAGATGTATGTACCAAACACATCCCGTATAGTGCAATCAATCCTCATCAAATCCGTGAAAGAAGGTTGGGAAGCAGGTCTAACAGTTTTTCTCGGGTGCGTGCGTCCCCGTGATTCCATTCTTCTGCTTCCATGACATACATATAACCGCCCCGAACGGCAGGAAGGCTGCTCCATAATGAGGACTTTAGCATGGATGCAGCGGCATGCCTGGAAACAGGCTCCTCCCATAACGACCGTTTTAAAGAGAAAAATAGGGCTTTTGGAGTATCAGGAGGAGTGAAGAGAACGGTTCAGAAAGGTGAGCAATTGATATAGCGAAACTATTCGGAGAAATAATTGCATTTTTACCTGAAAAATTATCAAAAGACAGGGGTATACAAAAAAGAATTGTATGTATGTCAATCTCATGCTATATTGATAATGATTCTCATTATCAATATATTTAGAGGTGGATATATTTTGTCTAAATCACTGAGGCTTCATTTTTTACTGGCTTTTATTTTAGGATTAGCAATGCTTCTAGGAGCTTGCGGGAAACTAGATAGTAATACGAATTCCTCAAGATCGGAAGTGAAATCCGATGCTTCTGCTGCAATCTCAGAAACGTCTTCATCTGTCAAATCTGAATCCACTGAGACTGTGATATTCCATGCAGGAAACGGAGATATAAAAGTTCCTAAACGTCCGCAGCGCATCGTCGATTTGACGGATTTCTATACCGGCAATTTCCTGGCCATTGGGGTAAAACCCGTTGCCGTAGCTGCTGGAGCCATGGAGAGTCCATATTTAAAAGGCAAACTGGACGGGGTAGAGAATATAGGCAGTGAACCTTCACCAGAAAAGATCCTTGAGCTTAATCCCGATTTGATTATTACGTTCACAGGTATGGAAGGAATCGATAAGCTGGAACAAATCGCTCCAGTCGTAGCGTTCGATTACGGAAAGAAGAATTTTAAGGACCTGATGATTGATTTCGGCAAACTGACCGGGAAAGAGAACGAGGCAAAAGAATGGGTTAACCAATGGAATCAAAAAATTAGTGATTTAAAGCCAAAGGTACAAGCTGCTGTAGGAAACAAGACGGTATCGATCCTCAATCCTTACGCCAAAGGGTTATTCGTATTTGGCCATAACTATGGACGGGGTGGCGAAATCATATATAACGAATTCGAATTAAAGGCACCACCTGAAGTACAAAAATCAGTCATTGATAGCGGAATAGGATGGGCTACTATTTCTCTTGAGAAGCTTTCGGAATTTTCAGGCGACATTATCTTCACTTGCCCATGGACAGGGGATACGAGCGATCCCAAGATCGTTTATGACAGTGTGCTTTGGAAGGGGCTTCCTGCTGTGAAAGCGGGGCATGTATTTCAGCTGAATCCCAAAGGCGATACATATAACGATGCGATATATTTGGAAGCGCAGTTGGATTTCATCACAAATTCCCTGCTATCGGTTAAATAGAGTCTATGACCGATTCTATACATTACACGTACGGATCATCGGATATGGAATGGCTTCTTCATGCGCGGTTTAGACTGACAGAAGCTGTGGTGATGATGCATGAACACATGGCTGGTTATCATTTATTATTCAGTGAAAGCCCTAGTTATATTCTGATTGCTTCGGCCAACCGTCATGGGAGCATCGTGATAGATGGTATTTTGAGCGCCTTGACACCAGAGAAGGTGAATATAGTTCATCCCGGTCAGCGGGTCGAAATCAATTGCCCATCCATAGGGGAGCAGACGTTGTACATGCTCTGTTTTGAAATTACGGTGTCTGAAGAGGTCAATGCTGATCCGGATATTTCCAGGCTTACTATGGAGTTAGGCGTCGTATCGTCAGCTGAAAATTTGTTGTACCTATGCAAAAAAGTTGCAGAACATTGGCATACGAACGATATTGTGGACCGGTTTGCCAGCCAGGCCGGATTTCAGGATCTGCTGCATTTATTATTGAAGAGACAAGGACAACACGCAGATGCTCTTGATCAGGTCCGTCAATATATAAAACGACATTATCCGAGTGCACTTACAGTCGATGACTTAGCAAGAATGGCCGGAATGAGCCGGTATTATTTCATGAGATCTTTTAAAGAAAAGTATGACCAAAGCGCGATGGATTACCTCACGGAGATCCGCATGAACCATGCCAAGCAATTTATGGAGGAAGATGGCTCAACGCTCCGAGAGATTGCGGAAAAAATAGGCTATAAAGATCCGCAATACTTCAGCAGCCAGTTCAATAAACATACCGGAATTTCGCCCAGCATGTATATCGCGAACCGGAAAAACAAAATTGCTGCGTACAGTTGGCCCAACATTGGTCATTTATTGACGCTCCAAATCATTCCTTATGCGGCCCCGATTGATCAATTTTGGTCCGATGAATACCGCAGGAAATACCGCTTCGATGTAAAGGTGCCATTAAGCCATGACTATGATTTCAACCGGGAAGCTTTATGGCGTGCCAGGCCGGACATGATCATTGCTTTGGAAGAAATGATACCGGATGAGGAGAAAGAGAAGCTGCGCCAGATTGCACCCGTTTTGTTCCTGCCTTGGCATGGGGAAAACTGGAGGGTTCATTTGCAAATGACGGCGAGGTTCCTGGACAGGGAAATAGAAGGAGAAAAATGGCTGGCTCGTTATGAGAAAAAAGTTGAAAATGTACGAAAGCTGGTGCCGCATTCGTTCAAGCATGGTTCCTTGCTCATACTGAATTTTAGCTCTATTGGAATAAAGATTTGGGGAAGGAGGGCAGGGACCGTTCTATATGACGATCTGCAGATTGCTAGCGGCGAAGGTGTTGAACAGATTGAATATACTGAATTCGTAACTGCCGAGCAGTTGGAGACTTTCGATGCGGATGTTCTGTTGATTCACGTGATGAAAGACCATCAGTCCCAGACGTTATGGCTGCAGCTTCAGGAGTCTGAAACTTGGACGAAGCTGAAGGCTGTCCGAAATCAACAAATCTATCATACTTCGAGTCCGGCATGGATCTCAGAACCGATTTTGGAATACACAGCGAATCGTCACGAATATCTGCTGCAAGAGCTGTACCAGTTATTTAGTGCTTTATAATCATGAAAATTCAGCATTATTTCGTATTCCTATCCTCGCATAGCGTGATATATAATAATTTCTAGCGATAATGATTATCAGTATCAGTTATGGAGGGGAAATGATGTATCCAACAAAGAGACCCGGTATCGCAAGCTTGAAAGCGAAAAAGGGGCAGAGAAATTTCAGAGAATTTGCAATGCTGCTGACGATTATGCTTATAACCGCATTGGTCAGCGCTTGTGGAAATACAACAAATTCGGCAGGAGATACGGGCAAGTCCGATTCCCAACCGAACATGCAAGCAACCGCCATGGAATCCACCAAGGACAATGAAGCTGGGCAGTCCATCAAGATCAAGCATGGTTTTGGAGAAACGGAAGTCCCTCCGCATCCGAAACGGATCGCTGTGTTTGGTTTGGAAGATATCATGTTGTCCCTCGATGTTCCTATGGTGTACGCGTATGACTTCAAAGGATACTATCTGGATGACGCTCTACGGAAATTGAACATTCCTGTGTCGGATAACGCGGATTTTAAGCCTAATCTGGAGGCTATTCTCCAGACGGATCCGGATTTGATCATCGTGCAACAATATTCGATTGATCAAAAGGGCTATGATGAGTTGAGTAAAATCGCCCCTACGTTGGCTTTTGCTCCGGATGATTGGAAATCCTCGATCGTTGAAATCGGCAAGGCATTAGGAGTGGAGGATAAAGCACAGGCAGTAATTCAAGCCCATGAAGAAAAGCTGAAGCAGGTCAAGGAGAAAATTGTGCAAGCAGTGGGGAATGACAAGACGGTTGCTTATATACGTCCATCGGATAAGGATTTGCAGGTGTTTTTCCCAAGCTTCAATCTGGTTTATTCAGAATTTGGATTAAAGCCTGACGCAAGCATCTCCGATCTCCAAAAGAAATCCGAGGATGACTGGGGTATCAACTTGTCCCTTGAAGATCTTCCTTTGATTACGGCCGATTATGTTTTCGCGATCTATGGCGGTTCGATTGATACGGAGGATGCGTTCCAAAAAGAAACCGCAGCCTCCAAGGAGATCGAGAAACTACAGCTTTGGAAATCCATCCCGGCTGTGAAGAATAATCAAGTCTTTAAAGTATCGTCAAGACATTGGATGTCTTCCGGTCCGATTGCAGAGAGCAAGGAAGCTGACGATGTCGTGAATGCCATTACCGGCAAGCACTAGCGATTGCCCACAACAACACATGAATTTAAAGGGCCGCTTTAGCTGAAGCGGCCCTTTATGTTTGCGCTAAATATAGAATGCAAAGGTGGCTTTTATGAGTCTAAGCAAGATAGAAATCAACTTAACCAAACGTGACAACGACGTCAAGACGATCACACTCAGTTCCCGTCCATGGGCGGCGACGCTTGTTCTTGTCAGCGGATTGATTGTACTCATTCTAGGTATTGCACTATCCGTATCCTTCGGGGCGGCTGACATCAAGTTCATGACGGTATGGGAAGCGGTATTTCACTATAATTCGAAACTGACACAACATCAGATTATTCAAGAACTGAGACTGCCGCGAGTCCTCGGCGGCGCGTTGGTCGGCGTTTGCTTTGCCGTGGCGGGAGCGATTATGCAGGGGATGACGCGTAATCCGCTTGCTGATTCCGGACTGCTCGGACTGAATGCAGGTGCAGGTTTTGCCTTGGCTCTTTGCTTTGCATTCTTTCCGGGGCTGCCATTCATGTTTTTGATTTTATACTCATTTTTGGGTGCTGGTCTTGGCGCCGGGCTTGTCTACGGCATCGGTTCGATGGCCAGGGGAGGATTGACGCCGCTGCGCCTGATTTTAGCTGGAGCGGCCTTATCCGCACTATTGTCTGCGCTTAGCGAAGGCATTGCCCTTTACTTCCGCATCGGGCAGGATCTTGCTTTTTGGTATGCGGGCGGTATCGCGGGCACGAGCTGGCTGCAGCTCAAAATTATGTTCCCATGGGTAGCCGCTGCAGTCATAGGGGCAATTATCCTATCCCGGTCGATAACGATGCTCAGTTTAGGCGATGAAGTGGCGAAAGGACTCGGCCTGAGAAGCGGACCCGTGAAGCTGGCGGGTACCGTAATCGTACTCATTCTGGCTGGAGCAGCCGTATCGGTAGTTGTAGCTGTCGGATTTGTTGGTCTGCTTATCCCGCATTTGACACGGAAGTTGGTCGGGGTCGATTACCGGTGGATCATTCCTTGCTCCGCGGTGCTTGGAGCACTGCTAGTCGTTTTTGCAGATCTGGCTGCGAGAATGGTCAACCCACCTTTTGAGACGCCGCTCGGAGCACTCATTGCACTCATCGGGGTACCTTTCTTCCTCTACATTTCACGTAAAGAAGGGAGGGAGCTGTAATGATGCAGATGAGCAAAATGTCGCCTGAAGATAAACGCAAGCAAAAGCGAAATATTATCGTTATGATTACGCTTGGTCTGCTAATCATCATTTCCTTTGTCATGAGCATGAACACAGGCTTTATCCGCCTTTCGCCGCTAGATACGCTCCGAACCTTGTTTGGAGGCGGAACAGCCAAGGAAGAATTGATTTTATTCGATTTCCGTTTGCCTCGTATCGTCATCTCGGTTTTGATCGGTGCCGGACTTGCCGTATCAGGCTGTATCATGCAGGGGATTTCCCGCAATGCACTTGCCGATCCGGGAATTCTCGGTATCAATGCAGGGGCCGGGCTTGTCGTACTGCTGTTCGTTGCTTACTTTCCGACCACAGGCGCAGCTCCAGTATTCCTGCTGCCCGTACTTGCTTGGATCGGAGCAGGAGTAACCGCCGCACTCATCTTTTCATTATCGTACAAGCGTCATAAGGGATTATTACCAACTCGCCTTCTGTTAACCGGCGTTGCGGTCGCTGCAGGCATCAGTTCGGCAACGATCGTATTAACGCTGCGAATAAGTCCAGAAAAGTACCAGTTCGTTGCCACATGGATGGCGGGGAGTATCTGGGGAACAAACTGGAAATTCGTTTTGGCGCTGCTTCCGTTCATTATTGTTCTGCTGCCATTCGTTTTCTACAAAGCAAGAACGATGAACGTACTTAATCTGGGAGAGATCACAGCGACGGGCCTGGGCGCGCAGGTATCCAGGGAACAGGTTGTTCTGCTTGCCGCTGCGGTGGGGCTCGCAGGCTCTTGCGTTGCAGTAAGCGGTGGTATCGGCTTCGTTGGACTAATTGGTCCGCATGTGGCCAGACGCCTCGTTGGTCCGAAGCATCAAGTGCTGCTCCCTGCTTCCGCATTAACCGGCTCTCTCATGGTAATTCTGGCGGATATGCTTGGTCGCTTGATAATGCAGCCATCTGAAATCCCTGCCGGGATCATTGTCGCCATCATCGGTGCGCCGTATTTTTTATATTTGCTTGCCCGTTCAAGGGCTTAACATTGAAGTACCATACCAGTTCAGGCGTCTGTTCATATAGAAGGGAGTAAATACAAGTGCTGTGGAAATTTTTTGCTTATTATAAACCATATAAGACTTTATTTTTGGTTGATTTTTGCTGTGCCGTATTTGCAGGATTGTTGGAATTATGCTTCCCGCTTGTGGTCAACAAATTTGTCGATAATTTATTGCCAAGTGGGAATTGGTCGCTGATTTTCTGGGCCTGCGTAGGTCTCCTTGCCGTATATGCGCTCAATAGCGTTTTGCAATATATCGTTACATATTGGGGACATCAACTCGGAATCAATATCGAGTCGGATATGAGGGGCAAGCTGTTCACTCATGTACAGAAGCTTTCTTTCCGATTCTTCGACAATAATAAAACGGGACATTTGATGGCCCGTATGACGAGCAACTTGATGGAAATTGGGGAAATGGCCCATCATGGTCCGGAAGATTTGTTTATTGCCGCCATGACGCTTGTCGGTGCGTTTGTGCTCATGCTGCTGATTAACTGGAAGCTGGCGCTGCTGGCGGTCATTGTCATTCCGGGGCTTGTTTATCTGTCACTTTATTTCAACCGGAAGATGATCTACGCTTTTCAGCGCATGTTCAAGGATATCGGTGAATTTAACGCAAGAGTGGAAGATAGTATCGGCGGCGTGCGTGTCGTACAGGCATTTACCAACGAAAAATTTGAATCGAAGCGTTTTGCCGAGAATAACGAACAATACCGTCAGACCAAGTTTATTTCCTACAAAATTCAGGCTCAAAACTCATCCATCAGCTATCTCCTTATGCGGCTGGTCATTTTATTCGTGCTGGTTTGCGGCACATGGTTTGTTATAAAAGGAGAAATGACTAGCGGGGAGTTTGTCGGATTTTTGCTTTTATCCAATGTGTTTTTGGGACCGATCAACAAAATCAATTCTGTAATCGAGAGTTATCCCAAGGGAATGGCCGGCTTTAAAAGCTACTTGGAACTGCTGGAGACCGAACCCGATATCGCGGACTCTCCGGATGCCATAGAAGTAGGCCATCTACGCGGCGATATTCAATTCAGGAACGTGACGTTTGGTTATGAAAATGAAGCCAAGGTGCTGAATAACATTGATTTAAGGATCCGTGCGGGAGAAACCGTCGCGTTTGTCGGTCCATCCGGCGCAGGTAAAACCACGCTTTGCAGTTTGCTGCCGCGTTTTTATGAAGCGCAATCCGGAAAGATCACGGTGGATGGCATTGACATCACCCGAATGAAGCTTTCTTCCCTGCGTGGTCAGATCGGTATTGTGCAGCAGGATGTTTTTCTGTTTTCCGGTACGATACGTGAAAATATCGCATACGGAGACTTGGATGCAGCGGATGCGGAAATATGGGAAGCCGTCAGGCGGGCACGATTGGAAGAGTTTATCCGTTCACAGCCCGACGGATTGCATACGGTCATCGGAGAGCGCGGCGTGAAGCTGTCGGGCGGTCAGAAGCAGCGGCTTGCGATTGCTCGAATGTTCCTTAAAAACCCACCGATTCTCATTTTGGATGAGGCTACTTCCGCCCTTGATACCGAGACGGAAAAAGCGATCCAGCAATCGCTGGCAGAACTCTCGGCAGGCCGAACAACGTTGGTCATCGCACACCGGCTCGCAACGATTAAGAATGCGGACAGGATTGTAGTTGTCACGGAACAGGGAATCACTGAGCAAGGTAAGCACCAGGAATTGGTGGCTGCAGGAGGTGTGTACAGCAAACTGCATGAGGCCCAATTTGGTTCATATTGATCTCGAAAACAAGCGGGAGCTATTAGTATATCATAGTCTCTGGTTTTCTTATGATGTAATGTCCATAAGTGCCCAACTTGATGATGCTGTAAAACTTCTTAGTAAATAGTTTCCTTGAAAAATCGTTGAACTGACTTGAAGCGAAAGCATAAAAACAACAGGCTGCCGGAAACGGCGGCCTGTTCAGCTAATATAGAGACTACAGGAAGGAGTGTTGGGGTTTTTATAGAAGTCTATACAACCAGCGACCTGCAACGTGCAAAAGATACAGCAAATGAAATAGCCAGAGAGCTTAAGCTACCTCTTGAAATGAGCGAATACTGGAGAGAAACAAATAATGGTGTAATAGCCGGGATGCCACACGAAATAGTAGATGAAAGATTTCCAGGTCTCTATTTTTCGGCTTTACGGATGGATGAGAGATATCCTGGAGGAGAAAGCCCCATTGAGTTCTTCACACGAATAAGCGGGGCATTTTCAAAACTATGTAAAGAGCAGGAAGATAACCTTCTTACGGAAAATGTAATTGTTGTTACTCATGGTGGAGTAATAAATGTTATATACCATATCTTAAGAGGACTGGAGTGGACAAACAAAAGTGTCAAATTCCCGGCTTCATACACGAGTATTCATAAAATTGATTATCAAGTAGGGAAATGGGAATTCACATTAGAAAACGATGTTAAACATATATAGTTCAGTCTTAGCTATATTCTCGGAGGACAAGAACCTGTAGTTATTTCCAGAAGCTGCATCTTTCTTTGTAGCATCTGTTGTAGGAACTATTGCAGCCGGTTATGCTAACGAGAGGTTCACTTCTGATAATATCGTATCTAAGATTATTGGAAGAATAGGCGTATTTCAATTTTACTTATAGTATAATAGTTACTTCTATATAGGATGATAACAGGAAAAGAGGGAACGAATGCCTACTATACTGGTTGCTGACGACGATGCGAACATTCGCGAACTCGTTTGTTTATTTCTACGTAACGACGGATTCTCTACGGTCGAAGCCGCTGACGGCAAGGAAGCACTGACCGTCTATGCCTCAACCGTTGTCGATCTTGTCGTGCTCGATATTATGATGCCGATAATGGATGGGTGGACGTTATGCAGGGAACTCCGGAGAGCCAATCCTGATCTTCCGTTACTAATGCTGACTGCGCGAGGCGAGACATGGGAGAAAGTAAAAGGGTTCGATCTGGGAACGGATGATTATTTGACGAAACCATTCGATCCGCTCGAGTTAACAGTTCGTGTTCGGGCATTGCTCAAACGATACCGGATTGGCTCTACGCAGACGATTAAGTTCGGCAACGTCACCCTTGACCGGCAGACTTATAAAGTGATAAGAGGGACGGAATCGTTCACGCTCCCGCTTAAGGAGTTCGAATTACTGTATAAGCTCGCAGGCACACCTGGGCAAGTCTATACGCGGGAGCAGTTGATTGATCAGATTTGGGGGATCGATTACGCAGGCGACGATCGAACGGTGGACGTACATGTCAAACGCCTTCGCGAGAGGTTCGCGACGACACCTGATTTTCGGATCGAAACGGTGCGCGGGCTGGGGTACCGGCTTGAGGTTCACGAATGATCAAATCTTTATATATTCGTGTTGTTCTGACATTTCTCGTCTCCGTTATCGCGGGCACGGTCATTGCTTTTTATGCTTCTACTTGGATATTCGAAGACAAATTGAACCAGAATGCACAAATCAATTTACGCAACTTTGGTCAAGATGTCATCCGGATTTATAAGACGCTTCCGTTACCCGAAGCGGACGCGTTCGTGAGTGAAATGAAGCAGCTCAACTCCTATTATATTCGCATTTACGAAGCAACAGGTCAGTTCCAGTCATACGGTAAACTTAACGGACATAAGCCTGCTGCTGTGTCGATGGACAATCTCAAGAAAGTCATCGATGGAGGGGTTGTTCAAGACACGCCGAATGGGATTGCTACGGTCCTCTTAGGGTTGCCGTTGAAAACGGAGATGGGAACGAAAGCGATGTTTTTGGAAACGCTCGCCCCCCCATCTGCCTCTTTTGTCATCAAATGGGGATTGACCTTTGCAATCAGCTCGTTGATTGCAGGAAGCTTATTGATTCTCATCGCCTCTGTATTCCTGGTCAGACCGATCAAAAAGCTGACAAAAGCGACTAAACGTATCGCATCTGGAGATTTCAATATTAAGCTGAATATTAAACAGGCAGGTGAGCTGGGAACGTTGGCTCGAAGCTTCGAAGAAATGATGCATGATCTGCAGCAGCTCGAGCAGATGCGCAGGGAATTCGTAACGAACGTGTCGCATGAGGTACAATCTCCGCTCACATCGATATCCGGTTATGCGCTCGCCCTTAAGCAAGTCAATCTCTCAGATCAGGAAAGAAGCCGGTATCTGGACATTATCATCACGGAAGCGCAGCGGATGTCCAAAATGAGCGACAGCTTACTCAAGTTGAGTTTGCTCGAATCACAATCACAGCAGCTTCGTCTAGTCACGCTCAGCCTGGATGAACAGATCCGTCGGGTTATCGTGGCGCTTCAGCCGTAATGGTCTGCGCGTAATATTCATTTCGACCTCAATTTGAAAGCCGTCCGACTAATGGCAGATCATGATCTATTAAATCAGGTCTGGACGAACATCATCGGCAATAGTATTAAATTTTCCATGGATGGCGGCATCATTAACGTCAGCATCAAACAAGATATCAAATACGTGATCGTCCGAATATCCGACACGGGTATTGGTATTTCCTCGGAGGACCAGAAGCGTATATTCGAGAGGTTCTTTAAAGCCGATCGTTCCCATAGTCGTAAGTATGGCGGCAGCGGTATGGGTCTTGCCATCGTGAAGCAAATCATTTCGCTGCATCAAGGCGACATTCGAGTGGAGAGCGAGCCTGGTCAAGGAACGACATTCTTTGTCACTTTGCCAATTATAACCTCAATTGAGTAATTCAATTGTACGGCTTCATGCGCAAGCTTTCTTGCGTGTGAAGCCTTTTATTTTAGGTCAGTTCATATTCCGTTCATATTGTCGTCATGGGGAGTACATCTTCGTCAGATAAGCTTCTTTTAACGGCTTCTTATTCAAGACAGCCCAATATAGAGAAGAGGGACAGGAGTAGATGAACATGAAACCAATAGAAGAGGTAACGAAAAAAAGGATGCGTAAGCCGCTGCGTATTTTACTCAAAACCTTAGGCGCCATAGCCATAGCAATCGTGCTTTTTCTAGCCATTGTATTTCTCGTGAATGTTTTCGCAACAAAATCGGATCAAGCAAAAATCGTGCCGTACGGTCAACACGTGTCTGTGGACGGAAAAAATATGAATGTGTTAATTCAAGGCGATGGCAAGGAAACGATCGTGCTTCTGCCTGGTTATGGAACCGCTGCACCGGCGCTTGATTTTAAGCTGCTCATCGATGAACTATCTCCATATTATAAAGTTGTTGCCGTTGAGCCTTTCGGTTATGGATTAAGTGATGGAACTGAAAAAGATCGAACCACAGAGAATATCGTAAGTGAAGTTCATGAAGCGCTACAGCAGCTTAACATTAACCAATACATTCTCATGGGCCACTCGATTACAGGCATTTACGGCATTAATTATGTGAACAAATACCCTAACGAGGTGACTGCCTTTGTCGGAATCGATAGCAGTGTTCCAACTCAACCGGGTATGGATGTTAAATTCCCATTAAAAACGTTTGCATTTCTTAAAAAATCAGGTCTCCAAAGATTGATGGTCAATTTTGGTAGCAGTCCCTATGCTGGATTCCCATTTGATGATCGCACGGTAGAACAGATGACCATGCTGTCGAATATTAACTCGAATAGTTCCACGATGTTGAATGAGATGGACCATATTTCTTCCAATTTTAAAGGAGCTCAAGGTTTAACCTTCCCTAAAGACCTTCCGCTTCTACTCTTTGTACAAGCGGATAATCAAGATGTACCCGGATGGATTCCTCTGCATGAAGGGCAGATCAAAGACTCGGTACACGGAAAAGTAATCATTATGGAAGGCTCCCATTATTTGCACCATACCAAATTCAAAGAAATCGCTGAGGGCGTTAGAGTATTTATGAAAGAAT
The DNA here is from genome assembly GCF_004916975.1 of Paenibacillus dokdonensis. GTDB lineage: Bacteria > Bacillota > Bacilli > Paenibacillales > Paenibacillaceae > Paenibacillus_AQ > Paenibacillus_AQ dokdonensis. Next base: position 2,195,255 of record NZ_STGQ01000001.1, read on the forward strand.
CGAAATAAATAGAACAAATGGAAAGCCGTCCCTTTGGACGGTTTTCTACAGTCCTATTGATGGAAGAGGGGGATACAAATGAGATTATTTGAAATACTTTTAGTTCTATCCTGTTTGGCTTTACTACTCGATTTATTGTTTATTAAAAGAAGCGCACAGAAAACAGGAGTGCTTCTGAGTATAGGAAGCAGCGTTATATTCGTAGTTCAATTGTTGGTTGAGGGATACAGATGGCAGTTGCTTTTGGTATATATCATGACGGCTCTACTCCTACTCATCGTGTTATTCAGACATTCAAGAAAGATGCTAGATATAAAATTAGGGAAGATATTGAAATATATTTTATCTTCCATCATCGTCATTCTACTTGTTGTTTCTACCAGCTTGTCTGTATACTTGCCTGTCTTTCATTTGCCTAAGCCTGATGGTCCAGAGAAAGTGGGTACGCAAACATTTCATTTTACGGATCAAAACCGAGATGAAGTCTTAACTGAAGATCAAAGTGACAAGAGGGAGCTAATGGTTCAAGTTTGGTACCCTACTGAAAATAAGAATAACAACAAGCGTGAAGCGCTTTTTCCAAAAGATAAAGAAATGTTCAAAAAGTATATTCAGACATACGCTAAATCTTTAAACCTTCCCGATTTTGTGTTCGATTACTGGAAGTATAGTAAAACCAACTCTTATGAAAATGTAGAAATATTACCTTCTACAAGTCCATATCCCTTGGTACTGCTATCTCATGGTATGGGAACCAGTAGAGTTCTACATGCATCACAAGCTGAGAATCTTGCCAGTCATGGGTTTATCGTGGTCACAATCGATCATACGTATAGCACCTTTGCTACCATTTTTCCGGATGGTCATGTAGCGGACTATAAAACAAAGATAACAACAATAGATGATCGTGAAAGAATTGGGAATATATGGACGAGAGACGTAGAGTTTGTAATCAATCAAATTGAAAAGCTGAATTCAGGTACAATCGAAAGTCAATTTAAAGGGAAAATAGATTTAAACAACCTAGGCGTGATGGGGCATTCTTTTGGAGGTGCAACGGCGTTTAATACAACTTATTTAGATCATAGAATCAAGGCCGGGATCAATATGGACGGGTCACTATTTGAAGTGGAAAATAGAGATGTTATAAACAAGCCGTTTATGTTCATAAGATCGGGAAGTTTTAAAGACTGGTTAGTAGATTTTAAAAATAATAAAGATTCGGATAATGAAATAACTAAACAACTTTCAGATGAGCTGCACATTATTGAGTGTTTTGCATAAACTTGATCCCTTGATACACAAGGATTTCTAAGCATAAAAAAGGGACTTCACCCCAACTTGGAGAAGTTTTTCGGTGACCAAACCAAAAACCCCAAGAACGGAGGAAGTCACCTTGTATATTCTACAAGAAAGTCTATTTTCCTTTGAAGATATGCTAAAAATGAATTCAAAAGATCGATTGCCAATCTTCTTTGGCGTCTTGGATCTTCGTCCTTACGCCAAACAACTGAGAAGTTGTTCACCCCGAGGTGCTGATGGTCATTGTAGAGAAGGGATTTTACGTGCACTCTTAGCCGCACCACTTGAGCATATTCAAACTTTTACGGGCTTGCATCATCGTTTGGATACCGATCTTCGATTTCGCTATCAGTGTGGACTTCCGCTAGATCGCGAAGTCCCTTCCATCTCGACGTTAAGCCGAGTCTTCAGCGAGCTGACTAAGAAAAACCTGGCTAAGCAACTCTTCGAAGATCTGGTCAAACGCTGTCAGCAAGACGGCATTATTGATGGCAGCCACGTTGCAATCGATAGCGCCGCCATCCATGCTTTCGAAAAGAAGCAGCCCAAACGAAAAAGCGAGCAGACCGGCAATGCGAATTGGGGTGCGAAATTTGACTCCTTCGGAAACAAGGTGACTTGGTTCGGTTACAAGCTCCATTTGGCTGTGGATACAAAAAGCGAATTGCCGCTCGCACTGGAAGTCACGCCAGCGCATGTCAATGACGGGGAAATGGCACCGGGTTTGATTGAAAAGGCGGCTGTCAAAACAAAGGCGCGATTCTTTATGCTCGATGCGGGCTACGACCAAATGAAAGTTTACGAAGCCGCTCGAAACGTGAAGGCGCAAGCCATTATTCCCCTCAACCCCCGAGGAGAGAAAGAACCTCCTGCTGGGATGACATCAAACGGAACGCCTTGTTGCTCGATGGGATTCGCGATGACTTATTGGGGTGCTGACGGTGATTACTTGAAGTTCCGATGTCCTCACGCCACGGGTAAAGTTGATTGCCCGTTAGGAATGTCCGCCTGTTCGCCTTCCAACTATGGCATGGTCGTCAAAGTAGATGCAAAGGACGATCTTCGGCGATCTAGCAGCCCGCATCGGGATACCAAACGCTGGAAGGAGCTTTACAACGAACGTACCAGCGTGGAACGATGCAACTCCAGAATGAAAACCTATCTTACTGCAGATGACATGCATGTCTGGGGCATTCAGAAAGTAACGACTCACCAGTATCTGAATGCCATCGTCCTGCTTGTATCCGCTCTTTCTGCTACCACTAGAAAGAACCAAAACGCAGCTTAAAAATTTGCAAACGCTGAAATTCTGCAGGTCTGCCCATTTTTAGAATTGAGCCACTACAATTCCCCGGATGCAATTAGATTTTGCTGCCTTTCTAACAAAAACGGAATTATGCAAAATGCTCTATTAAAAATGTTATCAATCAGGGGGGAAATGCGATTTATATAGAAGGAACCCAGCACTTCAATTTCACGGACCTTCAATTCTATTCTGAGTTGATTAAACTGACTGGGATAACAGGAGATATAAATGGTAAAAGAGGATCAAGCATCGTAAATCAAAATGTACTCGATTTCTTTAATAAGCAACTGAAAGGAACGGGTGGAAATCTGATTCAGGGTCCGAACGACATGTATCCAGAGGTAAAATTTATAAATCCGGAAGACCTTTAACCGCGTAGAGTGACTTGCTACGGCGTCATGTGCAAGCTTCATTGCAAATGACGCCGTAGCATTTTTTTTACATATTCATGCTCCGTTCATATTGCCGCCATTGGGAGTACATATTCGTCGTATAAGCTTTTTATTACGGCGGTTTAAGATAGTCCAATAAACAGATAAAGACAGGAGAAGATGAGAGTGACACAAACAGAGGAAATGAAAACGAAGAATGGAACGAAATTAAAGAAAGCACGCAATATTTTGCTTAAAACCATAGGAGCAATTGTGATAGTCATTGTTCTTTTTCTAGGCATTGTTTATTCCGTTAATGTGATCAGTAACCTCTCGGAGCAAAAGAGAATAGAGCCCTATGGTCAGCATGTATCAGTAGACGGGAAAAATATGAATGTGTTGATTCAAGGAAATGGCGAAGAGACCGTCGTGCTACTACCTGGTTATGGAACAGCAGCACCTGCCCTTGATTATAAGCCGCTAGTGGAAGAGCTATCTCCATTTTATAAAGTCGTCGTGATTGAGCCTTTTGGTTATGGATTAAGTGATGTAACCGAAAAAGAACGGAGCATAGAAAATATTGTGAGTGAGACTCATGAAGCGCTTCAGAGTCTTAATATTGACCGATATATTCTAATGGCCCATTCCATTTCAGGCATTTACGGACTCGATTATGTGAACAAGTATCCAAACGAAGTAAGTGCATTTGTCGGAATCGATAGCAGTGTTCCAACGCAAGGCGGTACGGATGATGAATTTCCGACAGAAACTTATAAACTACTCAAAAACTCAGGTTTCTTCAGATTGCTAATGAAACTAAGCCCTGACCAACTTGTTACACCAATAGTTGATGATGAAACAAAAGAACAGATAAGAATCCTTTCTCTCAAAAACATGTTTAATCCCAACATCTTGAATGAAGGAGAAAATTTTAATCATAATTTTAAAGCAGCTCAAAATTTAACTTTCCCTAAAAATCTTCCTGTTATTTTCTTTTTACAAGCGAATGATACAGAGACTGAAGGATGGATACCACTGCATGAAGAGCAAGTCAAAAATTCTGTGCATGGAAAAGTAATAACAATGGAAGGAGAGCATTATTTACATCATACGAAATATAAAGAAATCGCTGAAAACTTTATGGGATTTATGAAAGAAATAAAATAATCGTTCACTTGACATGTCATCGTTCGGTGTCCTACACTCATTTAGACAACAAAAGGTGTCTTATTAGGTTAGTATGAAGTTTACTCGTTTGTATTACAGGAAATATTGATGAAAAGGTGGGGGGGATTATGAACGAAAAAAGCCAAGTAAGGGATGTTTATGACGCTGTTGCCGATCCAACAAGGCGGAAATTACTTCAAATGTTGGCAGATGTTGAGGAATTACCCCTATATGAAATAACGGTTCATTTTCAAATGGGTCGTACTGCAGTTTCTAAGCACTTGGCTATCCTTAAAGATGCTGATCTTGTCATTGCTCGAAGGGTTGGTAGAGAAACGAGGTATCGGTTGAATGCCGCCCCACTCCAAGAAATTCAAGATTGGGTATCATTTTACGAAGGATTCTGGAAAGAGAGAATTGGGGAGAACTCTAAAAATGTTTTGAAAACACAGTATTAATACGAAGAAGAAGGGTGTGCTTGATGACTACTAGTCGATTGAATCCTAAGGTTGATGAATATATAAACAAATCCAAAAAGTGGAAGAAAGAGTATGAGAAGCTGAGAAATATCGTTCTTGATTGTGAGCTGACAGAAGAATTTAAGTGGATGCATCCTTGCTACACGTTTGACAATAAAAACATCGTTTTAATACATGGATTTAAAGAATATTGTGCGATTCTGTTTAACAAAGGTGCCTTGTTACAGGATACCCATCGGATTCTAATTCAACAAACGGAGAATGTACAGGCGGCGCGTCAAATTAGGTTCACAAATGTTCAAGAAATCATTGAAATGGAAACTATTTTGAAGGCCTATATATATGATGCCATTGAAGTTGAAAAGGCTGGTTTGGAAGTTAATTTCAAAAAGAATACAGAATTCATAATTGCTGAAGAATTTCAAATTAAATTAGATGAAATCCCTGCCTTGAAAACTGCCTTTGAAGCGTTGACACCCGGACGGCAAAGAGCATACCTTCTTCATTTTTCTGGACCCAAGCAATCCAAAACCAGGGAGTCAAGGGTAGAAAAATGCATGCCGAAAATTCTGGGTGGAAAAGGATTAAATGATTAGATTAAATGAAGAATTTTATAATAGTAATGAAAAAGCTCAATTTCCCTATTCATTTACGGAGAAGTTGGGCTTTTTAGTATTGGAATTTCCTTATCGTTGTGAATCCTTACTTTCCTATCGTTACCCGAGAAGAAGTTTTTTGTTCGTTAAAAAGAGGCTGTAAACCTTGTTCCTATCAGGAAAATCGGAGCAGATCCGGAATTGCCAATAAAAATTTGCAAATTAGGGATTGAAACCGCTTTATCAATGTAATATAATTTTATTACGATAATAAATTATTATAACGATAATTAAAAAACACATAAAGCAGGCAGGGAAGGAGACAGATATTATCCATGAACGGAAACCAGCAGTTTCTTGAGAAGTTTTTCCCGATTGCTTCATTTATTGCAGCCATTATTGGACCTAAGTGTGAAGTGGTTGTGCATGATATCAGTGATCCAGAAAGATCGATTATTTTTATTGAAAACGGTCACATCAGCGGGCGCAAGGTTGGAGATGCCTCCACCGATCTGGTTCTTAAACTGTTGAAAGCGGAAGCATATCGGGAAGAGCAGTTTATTGCCAATTACAAGGCTTCGGGCAAACTGGGTCAAAGCTTCAGATCATCCACCTTTTTTATAAAAAATGACGAGCATGAGCTGGTGGGACTGATGTGCCTGAACATTGACATTACCCATATGGAGGTCGCTGCGGAGTGGATTCAGCATATTTTGCAGGGAGAATCTCTGCTACCGCCATCCTCGATTGAGGCGCCGCAGGAGGACAAGCAGGCCAAGGAATATTTACAGGGAAACGCGGATGATTTGCTTCAGCATATGATCACATCGGTACTCAGCAAAATAACAATTCCTGCTGACCGGCTATCCTCACAAGAGAAAATTGAGCTAGTGCGAGATTTGAACGAGCAGGGCGTATTTTTGCTGAAAGGCGGCGTATCTCAGGTGGCAGCTTCATTATCGATATCAGAGCCTACGGTGTACCGCTATTTGCAAAAGCTGAAATAATCACGATCATGTATACGTACGATCAAGGGAAGGTGACATCATGAAATATAATTTTGACCAAATCATCAGCAGATTCGGCACGAATAGCGCGAAGTGGGACGGAATGGCCCGGTCCCTGGGAAGGGATATGATCGCACTTTCGGTAGCCGACATGGATTTGCCAGCGCCACCGGTCGTGGTGGAGCGGGTAACGGAGATGGCAGAACACGGAATATACGGTTATACGGATCCGTTCCCGCCATATTTCGATGCTGTACAAGGGTGGCTGTCCAAAGCCTACGATTGGCAAGTGCCGCAGGAATGGATCGTATTTTGCCCGCGGATCGTACAGGCCGTGTCGGTTATTATTCAGAAATTGACGGAGAAAGGAGACCGTATTTTAGTCCATACCCCGGCCTATCAGCCTGTTGCGAAGGCGGTTTCGCTAAATGACAGACAGCTAGTGGAGAGTCCGCTGCAGCTCGTGAGCGGGAGGTATGAGATCGATTTTGAAGACATGGAGCGACAGATGAGTGAGGGTGTAAAAATGGTCATGTTGGTCTCCCCGCATAACCCGACGGGAAGGGTATGGACGATCGATGAGCTGAAGCGGATCAGTGAGTTGTGTATAAAATATGATGCGCTTATCGTATCCGACGATATTCATGCAGATTTCATCCATGCAGGTCATGAACATACCGTGATTGCCAAGCTATCGGATGAGGTGGCAGACCGTTCGATTATCTGTACTTCTCCAGGAAAAACCTTTAATCTCGCAAGTTTGGAAATTGCCAACATTATCATTCCTAACATGCAGCTGCGGGAAATCTTTAAGGAAGGATTGCAGCAGGCAGGCATTCATAACCCAACCTTTTTCTCGGTACCGGCCTTGGAAGTGGCCTATACGGCAAGCGATGAATGGCTGGACGAGCTTCGCGCTTATATTTCGGACAATATTGCTTATACGATGGATTTTATAAAGGCGCAGATGCCTGAACTCAAAGTTATTCAGCCTGAAGGAACCTATTTATTGTGGGTGGATTGCACAGCCTGCAGCAGTGATGAAAGCGGTTTAATTGAATGGATTCAAGAAAAGAGCAGGGTAAGTGTGAGCTACGGAACCTCCTTCGGGGTGTACGGTGAGGGCTTTATTCGCCTGAACGTTGCTGCTCCAAGGCCTCTTCTTCAGGTAGCGCTTCAGCGTATGGCAGATCACTATCCTTTATACCAGAAGTAGTCAGCAATTCATTTTATCCCAGGGGGAATACAACGATGACTGAGCCAAACAAGGGAAAAAACATCAAGGAACCAACGCTGTTTTTGGCTTTACTTCCGATTATTACGATGGTCGTGCTGCTGTGCTTAGGATATGTGATGTTCGAGCTACCACCTGAACCGCTTATTATTGCGTCAACGGTTGTCGCAGGAATCATTGCGGTTAAACTGGGCCACAGCTACAATGATATATTGAATTCCATTGCCCAAAAAATCGCCAAAACGATGCCGGCCATTCTGATCCTGATTACCGTAGGATTCATGATCGGCGCATGGATGGTGGGCGGTACGATTCCGATGATGATTTATTACGGGCTCAAAATTATTAACCCGCAGTTTTTGTTAATTACCGCATTTTTGGTGACATCGGTCGTATCGGTCTGTACAGGTACATCATGGGGATCGGCGGGCACGATCGGGGTCGCGTTTATGGGCGTCGGCGCCGGCTTGGATGCGAATCTGGCAGCCGTTGCAGGTGCGGTTGTAGCCGGTGCCTATTTCGGTGACAAACTATCACCGCTGTCGGATACAACGAATATTGCCTCTCTGTCTACCGGAGTGAATCTGTATGAGCATATTGGACATTTGCTGTATACGACACTGCCTTCGTTTATCGTAGCCGGAATTGTCTATGTGATTACCGGTCTGAACACGCATGCATCCGGCGTGGGTGTTCCTGAAAAAGTGGGTACCATCATGGATACCTTAAGCACGATTTACCATTGGAATTTACTGCTTATTGTTCCGATACTCATCGTGTTATACGGCTCGATCCGAAAAAAACCAACACTACCGGTCATGCTGCTGTCCTCAGCCTTTGCGATGGCCAATGCACTGATATTCCAAGGTTTCTCTCTGCATGATGTCGTAAGTTCTGTACTGAACGGATTCGACATCACGATGGTTCCCGTGAAGGGATTTGATCCGGCTGCGGTCATTCCGGATGTGCCGAAGCTTCTGAACCGCGGTGGAATGAACTCCATGATGGGAACACTGTTAATCTGTTTCAGTGCTATCACGTTTGCGGGCACGATTTCGCTCACGAAATCGCTCGAGCTGATTGTGAACAAAATCCTGAAGCATGTACACTCCACAGGTTCGCTGATCGTGGCGACAATTGTAACCGGTTTAACGATGATTGGCGTCACAAGCAACGGTCAGGTTTCGATTCTGATGCCTGGAGAAATGCTGCGTGAGGCGTATATCCGTCGGGGATTGCATCCGAAGAATCTCGGGCGGACGGTCGAAGACTCCGCAGCGATAACAGAACCGATCCTGCCTTGGACTGCAGCAGGTGCATATATGGCCGGTACCCTGGGCGTCGCAACGCTTGCATATTTGCCATGGGCAATGCTGTGCTGGACAGGAATTATTTTCGCTACGATCTGGGGCTTTACCGGATTTGGGATCGCCAAGCTGACACCGGAGCAGCAAGAGGAAATGCTAAAAGAGTATGACGGACAGGGTGGAGGAGAAATGAACCAGAAGCCAACCGCAGCTGCAAAAGCAGCGCAAGCCAATTAACGACGCATTGATATGCTCAAGAAGGTATTTGCAAAAATTCGGGTTACGGCTGCCTGAATGTTGAAATGTCTTCCTAGTCGCATCGCTGACCGGATTTTTGCAATGACAATAACTATATAAGCGTTTATCCAGCGCGAACAAGGAGAGAGAAACCATGACAACACAAGAGAGACAAACTATTGCAACAACCGAAGCTCCTGGAGCGATCGGCCCATATTCCCAAGCGGTTCAGCTCGGAAATATGCTGATCACTTCCGGACAGCTCGGAATGGATACAACCGGCGAGTTTCCAGCTTCGGTGGAAGAGCAGACTCAGCGCTCACTGCTCAATGTGAAGGCGATTCTAGAATCTGCAAACTTTAGCATGAATCATATTATAAAAACGACGGTGTTTTTGCAGGATATGAATGACTTCCAGAAGGTTAATGAAGTGTATGCAACATTCTTTGAAGAGCCATATCCGGCACGAAGCGCGGTACAGGTAGCCAAGCTGCCAAAGGGCGGGCTTGTGGAGATCGAGGTTATCGCCGTGAAAGCTTAACATCTTGAAGTAATATTCCCCTCCAAAAGAAAATAGGTAAATAAAAAGAGCCGTCCCAAGAAAACGTTGATAACGATTTTCTGGACGGCTCTTTTTTGCATGGGTATCCACTGTTCTCAACGGAGTTCCAAAGCACTATACTTGTAGTCGCTTGCCCAAATCAGATATCGGTGTATTCGTCTAAAGTATCAGATGACAAATCATACCATTGTAACAAGGAATTGAGAAATTTGTTGGATAGAAATGAAATGGGATCAAATGGATAATGAATGGGATTAAGGATTTTGACAAATTTTCACGACTAAAATAACCGGGTGTTGAAAGGAGTGTGCTTGTGGGTAGATTTTTATCGAAAATGCTGACTGTATGCATGACCGCTTCGCTATTGATGTATTGTGGTGTGGGATTTGACAAAGCTTCTGCGGATGGAACGCAATCTGTCGTCGAATGGACCAGGGATTACGGAAGCATTTCTTCCGGGGAGGGCGTGATCTCTACTTCCGACGGCGGCTATTTAGCCACGGGGAATGTGAGGGGTGGAGACAAAGACGGAGATGATTCGTTTCAAAAGGCCTATGTTTTGAAGCTGAATGCTAAAGGTCAGGTCAAGTGGGAACAAAAGCTCGCCCATAGCTATTCGAGTAATACGGCTTACCTGGCGAAGGAGACGAAAGACGGAGGTTACCTCGTCTTGGGATCGTCAAGGTCTGAAGGCGAATCCAAAGATGAGCTTTATATGATCAGATTGGATTCCTCGGGCAATGTATTATGGGACAAGACTAAGGAGGACGCTGCGATAGACAGCACCCCGGTATCTGTAATAGAAACGGACGACGGCAGTTTTTTGATTGCCGGAAGGGGAATTGTTAGCTGGGTTGCATATGAACAAGCTTATATTTTGAAAATCGATGCGAACGGCAACGAGGTATGGTATAACAAATACCCATTCACGGGAAGCGACTTTTTCACCGATCTGATTCCCGCGAACGACGGCGGATATATCGCTATCGGTCATGCAGGATTGGCGGAGTATGAATCCAAAGACTATGATGCCATGCTGATCCTGAAGCTCGACGATCAGGGCAAAGAACTATGGTCGAAACAGTTTGTCGATCCGAAAAGCAGGTGGACTGCCCATTCAATTGTGGCTGCGGAAGATGGCGGATATGTGGTCTTAAGCCGAAAAAAAATGGATGACAAAAATTTGGTGTTACTCACCAAACTCGACCTTGAAGGACAAGTGCAATGGGAAAAAACTTACTCCGACGGCGAGAATTCCGAAATGTATAATCGTCTGGTGCGCACAAAGGACGGCTATGCCATGTTAGGCGGACATAATTCCAGAAATAGTCTGAATGAATCGAAAACGCAGTACGGCGTATTAAGTGTCAATGTTAATGGAGGGGTGATTAGCCGGGATTTATTTAAAGGTCCTCCGATCACCTATGTCGGTAAGGCGGCAGGAACGCCAGACGGGGGATTTATTTTCCCTGGAACCGTTACGCGGGGAGATACACATAAATTCCAAGTGATGAAGCTGTCGCCTCCGGCTGAAGGAACCCCTGCCGAGCGTGCTCTGACAGGCATTTCGTTTACGGACAAAGAAAAAAGATTAAAAGCAGGCACAAGCGCCGCCACCGTGCTTCAAGCCGTATATTCCGACGGAAGCAAAGAAGATTTATCCAGTGCCGGAGTGTACGTTTCGGGTGACAGTGCCGTTGCAACCATCGACGCATTAGGCCGGATTTCGGGGAACGAGCCGGGAGAAACGTACGTCGAAGCAACATTTGAAGGGTTTACTTCAAGGCTCAACATTACGGTGCTGCCTAAGGATACAGATGAATTCGATCCGGTGTCCGGTTATATCAAGCTTGATTCGGGCGAATACTCCATTTTGGAAGGTTCAATGCTCGATCTGAAGGTCACACTGTATGACTATAAAACGAATACGGAATCGGATATCACGAAGCTTACGACCTTTACCAGTAATCATCCGGACATAGCAGAGGTGGATGAGGAAGGAAACCTGATTGGTCATAAGCTGGGAGTGACCCGAATTTATGCGCAATACAAAGGAAGCCGCATTTCTGCCGATGTGCAGGTGGTCCGTACAGCTTTTCCTCAAGAAAAAATGCAGCCGAGCATGGAAAATTCTGAACATAGTGTAACGACAGAATAAGGCAGCTTCGTTCATTGTCACGCAACCGAGGAAGATAAGCTTAAGAAGCCGCCGAAATGGCGGCTTTTTGTGTATGAATAGATCAATCCGCCATAAGATACGTATTCAAAAACTGGTTTCTAAACTTACCTTCCGGATCACAGTGAAGGAGAAGTTTTCGGAAATCGGGCAGACGTTTGTAAAGCGCTTGCAATTGGGCGGGCGGCATGGTGAACAGTTTGGCCCAATGCGGACAAGCAGCAAAGGGAGAGAGACGCTCTTCGATCATGGGCAGCACTTGCTGCACGGCTTGCCAGTAGGGCTTCCAGGTGAAATGTATCGCAACCGAATCCTGCTTATAGCAAGGACTCATCCATAGTTCATCCTCTGCAATCATGCGAACCTCGGATACATAAAGGAGAGGGGAAATATGCTCCCGCAGCTCATCGATCGCACATAAGGCTTGGTAAGCGACTTGTCGAGGCACAAAATACTCGCTTTGCAGCTCCTCTCCGGCGCTTGGGGTGAACTCCATCCGGAAATGAGGAAGCCGCTCGAACCAAGGTCCAGGGATCCCCATCTGTTCGCTGCAGTTTTCCGCTGTATAACCGGGCACGGGATGAACATTTCTTGGCGCCCTCGTAGCGCCGAAAAATTCCGGTCCCATCCCGACGCTGATGCCGTCCACCATTCGATGCTTCAGCCAGACTTGGTTGAAGCGGGATTCCTTCCAGTCCGTGAACAGGCTGACGCTGTAGGCGGCGGAGGTGATTTCATCGAAATGCTCCTCCAGGTTCTCCAAAGGCAGATTTTCGTAGACGTACTGACTCATCTCGAATGCTGGAATGATATCGAGCGTGATCTTCGTGACGACGCCAAGGCCCCCCAGCCCGACAGCCGCTCCGTTGACTCCTTCTTCATGATCTCGCGAGAAGTGCATCATGTCTCCGTCCGCCCTAACGATCTCCATGGAATGAACTGCTGCAGCCAGATTGGCATTCCGCACGCCGGAGCCATGCGTTGCGGTTGCGCATGCGCCGGCAACTGTAATATGTGGCAGCGATGCCAGGTTATGAAGCGCATAGCCTTGATCGTTTAGATAACGGCACAGATCCCCGTAGCGGATTCCGCCTTCAACAGTTACCCTATGATTCTCGCGATCCAGTGCGATTACCCGGTTCAGCTTTTCCAGTGATAGCTGCATTTCCGAACTGTCAGCGATTCCATTGAACGAATGCCTTGTGCCTAACACCTTGATCCGGCGGCTCCGAGCCACAATCTCTCTCACTTGTTCCAAGGTCTCAGGGATATGGAGCTCCGAGGTGCTGTACTTGTAGTTGCCTGCCCAATTGTGATTTTGATTCATCTTCTCACTCCTCCTTCACTTTGAATATTCATATATATATACATGATAGCAGGGGCAGGGACAGAGTCTCAACCCTGCCGTAACTCTTTTATCATTTGGAAAATATTCAAATTTGAGCAGCAGCGGTGTGAGAGGCTTATGCTACAATGAAGCTGTAACTTGTGCATTTTTCATAAAATGGATCAATATCCGTTTTTAAGGAGAGGTGACTTGTATGGATTTGAACGATAACCAAAAGGAAGCAGCGCCGGAAGATACTCAAAATAACAAAAAAGAAAAGAACCGGATGTCGACCAGCGGTAGGCTTTTGGAGTCAGCCGTTGACGAGTTTGCCTTAAATGGCGGCTTTGACGATTTGCCCGGAAAGGGAAAGCCGATAAAGATAGAGGATGGGGATGTTCTCACCGGGATCATGAGAAACGCCAACTACCAGCCTGCATGGATTGAACTTAGAAAAGAGATTGCTGCCGACTTAAAGCGGATTACCGAACGTTCAGGCCTGAACCCACTTATGGAAGCTGAGCTGGAGCCCATCAATCAAAAAATCCGGAAATATAACAGACTGGTTCCGAACCCGCTTTTGCAAAAAGGTCTGGTATCCGGCATGAATCTTCACACAGCCTACGATAAATGGGCTTAGCCCGGTTATTAAATCTATTCGCCAAGTGCAGTGGTTTAATGAACAAAGTCGATTTATAGGCCTAAGAGCGATAGACATAGCTGTTGCATTTTAATTAAAAGAAGTATCTCCCGTAAAAGGAAATACTTTTTTTTGTGACTTAATGAAGTCGTCTTCGGCCTCTGACAAAAATGGATTTTGACAGTGTATTCAGGGAATGAGAAAATATTGTTTTGTAGGAGAACGATAGTTGAGTGAAAAATTGTCACATATCAGAATTATAAAAATTTGGAGGCATATCCATGAATCAGCGTTTTCGTATAACACGTTCGATGCAAGAAGACAATGCAGAGCAAGCCATTTCTTTGGATGAGTGCAAACAATACTTTGCATCCAAACCCGATTTTTCCTATTCACAGGTTTTTACAGTTAAAGGAACCGAGAGCACGATGTCCATCGATGGGGATTTTTTTATGTGGAAGCAAGGGGGCATTGAAATTCCTTTCCGGCTTTATTCAGGAGATTTATATGTAGCCATTTCCAGCGAAGCTATAGTTCCCAAAATGATTGAAATTGCAACAGATTTGCGGGCAGATGTGGTTGAAGGGTAAAACGTTGGTCTCGTTAAGCATTTAGGGGAGGAAGAAAGCCTACTCTTTGCCGAGATGATGAGAAAAGCTTCGGATTATATGATCAAACAACAGGAATTGTATATTCGGAGTTTCTTCGTGGATGAAAATGATGAGAAATGAGTAAACGACCAAGTTTGGAATATTAGATTATTATGGCCATGGATAGAAATCCACAAAAGAACACAAAAGTCCCGCAATCAATTTCGTGATTGCGGGACTTTTGCTTAGTCAGGAAAGCGGCTGCCTGCTATAGCGTTTACCTCTTTGCGCCAAGCCACGCATCCAGCTGCTTTTGCACTTCTTGCCGTATCTCGTCGATGCCTGCTTGCTTTAGCTCCTCATTAAATTTGGGGAGGATTGTGTCAACATCGACTGAGCCAGTCATGAGGCTGGGATAGTATTTCTTCCAAATCATTTCGATGTTATCGGTTTGGGCGGTCAACTTGGAGAGATCAGGAGTAAAACCGAGCACGGAGGACTTGATTACTTCTGCGTTGTATTTACGGAATTGATTCCATTTATCGAGAGGTTCCGGATTATCACCGCCCATGGTTTTCAGTATAAACCAGTTACCCTGAGTGTATTGTACTCCTGCATAGCTGGCTGGCGCATCCGGGATCGGTTCACCGTGGCTGTCTTTGCTAGGAATGGGGGCTACTTGCCCATGTTCATCCAGCGTGTAGTGGACTCCTTCAATACCGTAATTAAATAAGTTTCGTATTTCAGGGTCGGTATTGAGTAGATTCAGAAACTTAATACACTCAACGGGATGCTTGGTGTTGGCATTAACAGCCATGATGCCTCCACGGACGGATTCCGTGGTAACGACGGTGGGGGTTACGGGATTCGATACAACCTTGTAGCCGCGATCCTTACTCCAAGTCGTCTCCGAGAGCGGGCCGCCACCTGAGGATTTCCAGAACACTTTAGCCCCACGCTTAAGTCCGCCAGGCTCCCGTAGCGCTGCATCCTTGTTAATGAAGCCCTCCTTATAATAACGACGTAACGTGTCTAATACCTGCCGTGCTTCCTTTGTTTCGAAGATATTCACGACCTTAGCGCTCGGGTCCAGAGATTTCACCATCAAGGGAACTTTATTGTTCACAACATATTCATAGCCATAAAGAGCGAAGAAATTTTGTGAATCCTGATCCAATTCCATGGGTATGTATGACGGCTCTTCCTTTCTAATCATCCGGAGCAACGGTTCAAGTGATTCCAGAGTGTTGTATTTGGTAATGTCGATATTGTGCTTTTTTATTATTGAAGCAGGATACATCCAATGATCACGTACGGCCAGCTCTTTATTGGTCGGTACACCGTAAATGCCTCCATCGTTCATTCGTACCCCTTGCCAAAAAGTCGGGTCAATGTTGTCATATAAATCCTTGCCCAGACTCGTAAGGTAATCATCAAGTTTCAGCCATGCTCCGCGCATTGCGGTGGCTGCATAATTGGGTGCAAAAGCAATATCGAAAGGGCTTCCTGCGGATATAAGCGTGTTCAGCCGATCTTCATACTCTTGCCAGCCTACCTTGATATAGGTGATCGTTACACCAATTTTAGGAGCCATGATTTCATTGATCTTATCATTTACGAGCTGCAGATCTTTGTCGGGCTCTCCAATCGTGTAATAAATCAGATTGACGGGGTCGCCACCAAATTTATCGTAGTTATTTTTGCTAGGCTGCCGGGAACAGCCAGTCATATTTATTGTGAGCAGCAGGATGAGGCTGATTGTCATGAAGATATATCTGTGTCTAGTGCGCTTTTGCATCAATATCCTCCTTTCCGCCGAGTTCGTTGTTAACCTTTTCCCCGCAGATCAGAGGGGGATTTTCCGAAAAAGCTTTGAAAATGTGTATAAAAATAATTGAGATTGTTATATCCAACAGATAGTGCGATATAAGAAATCTTCTCATCTGTCGATTGAATTCTTTCTTGTGCGAGCAGCATACGGTAAGCCATGAGGTATTCTGAAAATTTCATTTCGGTTTCCTTAAGAAATAATTGCCCAAGGTAGGTACTGTTCATTTGAAAGCGCTCTGCCACTGATTTTAAGGTAATATTCTGAGCATGCTCCGTCTTGATCATAAGCAGAATACGGTTGACTAGCTTGGATAGGCTATCATAGCTGACATCCAGTACCGGATCCTTGTTCAAACGCTCGCTGCCCTTATTGCCTATCGTACCACCCAGATCTTCAACAATAATCTTCTCAATAACTTGCTGTAGCTTCGGACGTTCTACAGGCTTGAGCAGATAGTCTTTGACTCCACAGCGGATGGCTTCTTGGGCATACTTGAATTCACTATAGCCGCTCATAATAACATATTTCGTAGGAATTTGAAGTTCATTGAGTCTGCAGATCGCTTCGTACCCAAGATTCTTGCCAATGCAAACATCAAAAATGGCGACATCCGGCATAAGGTCTATGATCTTGGATATGGCCTCCTGCGTAGACTCGCAGGTATCGATCCGGCCGAAGCCGTATTGTTTCCAGTCCAGGATTCGCTTCATCCCCTCCAAAATCTGAGGTTCGTCATCCACAATCATCAGCTTGTACATGTTCAATCACCTCTTTTGATATCCGTACAGAAATCTTGACTCCAGCTTCCTCATTATTTTCAATTTCTATAGAATAGCTGTTCCCATAGAAGAAATGAAGACGGGTGTTTACGTTGTGTAGACCGATACTCTTGGAAGAAGTATCATCATGGCTCGAGAGGGTGCTTCGAACGGTATTTAAGCGTTCCTCATGAATACCACGCCCATTATCCACGAATTCCAATACATAATGGTCTTCAGCTTCCCAGCCATTAACGACATACAGGTTCAACTCTTTACTGGCGATAAAACCATGGATGAAAAAATTCTCAGCCAAAGGCTGCATCCAGAATTTTACGGTAGGGATCGAGAGTAACGCCGGCTCGACATTGACTTGATAATAAAAACGCTCTGGATACTTAAACTCCATAATCTCCAGGTACTTTTGCAGCAATTCCAGCTCACTGGCAATCGAAATAATATTCTCTTTTTTGACAATTTCACGATAGAGCGCACCCAAGGTAGCAATGGCATCAGCGGTATCCCTGTCCTGGTTAACAAGAGCAGTGGAGCGGATAACCTCTAATGTATTGTACAGAAAATGAGGATTAATCTGGTGTTGAAGCGCTTTCATTTCAGTTTCTTGCTGTTTTAGCTTAAGCAAATACTCGTTACGAATATGCTTATCTAATTGCTGTATCATATCGTCTAATTCCCTCGCGATCATGCCGTATTCATTGCGTCGATAACGAGCAGGGCGATTAGGTGTAAAATTGGCTGTTTTCACGCGTCCGATCGATTGAATAATGCGGTGCAGAAAGCGGGCATCATCACGCATGTTGTACACAATGAGCAGTAGTACGCTAATCATGGTTGTAATTATGATCAGAAAGATGGTGAGCAGCATCCTGGCATGCTGACGAATCAGCATAGATAAATCAACGATGCTAACGAACTTGAAATTAAACTTGGTGGAGGGGAAGGTGACAAAAAATATATGCTTAAAAAGACCCTTTGAAATAAAACCGTGACTGTGTCCATTCGCCGCCGCCATACGGGACAGTTCCTTCAAGTCTTGGTCCTGTTCATTACCGATAAGGTATATGTCGCCGGAAGCACTGACTGCAGCAGCCTTGCCAAATCGATAAGTTTGTATGGATTTAAAGATTTGATCACTGCTGACCAAGAAACGCAGCTCTCCGAATTCCTGTGAGCCTAATGTTGGTTCCGATAGTTTCTTGCGATATACGAATCCTTTTAATAGGGTATCGTGAAAAGCTTCATCTGTATTTGGAAGACCAAACATGAAGCTCGTATTTCCGTTATCAGTGAAGCGTACGACATTGCCGTATTGGTTGGTATGCAGGCTAATCTGCGTAATTTCACCTTGCGCCCAGCTGTACAGATAGGTTTTAATATCCTCCGGGAAGGATACCAGAGGTTGTGAGAATTGACTGTTTTGCAGTCTGCTGGTTAAGTAGCCTTCAACACTGCTGCTTGAATAGCTCCGAACATCATCCATCAGACTGTGATTGGAATATATACGCTGCATGTAAGCCTCAATTCGGTCGGCATCATACTGCAGCTCATTCTCTACACCGGCGAAAGCATTGGTTGCCTCTATACGGGCATCACCAACCCATTGATTCAGCAGCATTGCACAGGTTAAAATGCCAAGTGCGATTCCAATGGTCAAAACGAAGATGACATAAGCAATAAACTTGTGACGATAAATTTTGATTTGTAAAAAAGAGCTCATACGACACCTCAATTGCAGTAGGTAGCCTTAAAGTAAGCATTTACCATACCACTTTAACATGATTAAGCGAAGCTTCATAGATATATAAATTGAACGAAAGAAAGAGAAAACACTTCGCCTGTATTCCAGATGGAATCAAGGAGAAGCAAGGAAAAAGCATCCCTTACAGAATGTCTCAATAAGGGATGCGCATGAATGTAATCTTACTTGAAATAATTATTAATTTGCTCTTGAGCGGCTTTCATGATCGCGTCCATACCAGCAGACTTTAACTCAGCTGTAATCTTCGGAACCATTTTCTCCGGATCGGATGCTCCTGTGATGAGTTCATATTTGTACTTATCCCATACAGCTTGGCAATTGGCCACTTCTGTCTGAAGATTGCTGATGTCTAGTGCAAAGCCAAGGACAGTAGAAGAGGTTGCTGCATCATTCAGCTTTTTAACCTGTTCCCATTGATCTTCAGGAGCTCCTTTTGTAACCGCTAGATTAAAGAATGTACCTTGTGTGTAGGCAGCCAGCGGCCAAGTATCGGAAGTACGCTCAATAACCTTTTCACCATCGACATTTTTATAGTCTACGCCTAACTCACCGAATGCCAACATATTGCGCAGTTTTGGATCTGTGTTGACTAATTCGAGGTACTTCAAAGCTTCTTTCTTATATTTTGAATTCGCCGAAATTGCGTTTAGGGAGCCTTGGATCGTACTCGTTGAATAAATAGGTCCATAATGCTGAACCATATCATACTTCTGAACAGCATCATTGATTTGCCAGCCTACTTCTGCTCCAGGGAATGCCTGTGCTGCAAAGAAGGCTCTTCCTTTGTCGTTCTCTGTTTTCGTCGGAGCATCTGGGTTGATGATGCCATCTTTATACCATTGATGCAAGAGCTTCAGATTAGCCATCACATCGGGCTGCTCGAGCACAGAGACAACCGTGCGTGATGCATCGTCAGCTTTGACGCCAACCGGAGGGAAGCCCAGTGTTAAATCGTCATACTCGTTTAAGAAACCGTTCAAGCCTTCACCTTGCGTCATTGGCAATGGATAGAAGCTCTTGCCTTCAGCCTTCATGGCGTGCAGAGGCTTATCAAGATCCTGTAGTGTTTTGATATTGTTGATATCAATATTGTACTTTTGCACATATTTATCATCGTATACCCAATACTGCGTTAGTGCTGAATCCTTATAAGTAGGAACGGAATAATACTTGCCGCCAATCTTAGTACCTTCCCATACCTTTTCAGGAATCACTTTGTATAAGTCAGGTGTTTCACTTTGAACCAGATCGGTGATATCGGCGAGAGCGCCCATAGCCACTTGTTTACTGTATTTACCGCTGTTCGTAAACATAATGTCGAATGGTTCGCCAGTATTCACAATGGTGTTTATTTTTGTGTCCCATTCACCCCAGCTGGCTACCTTGATGTCAATTTTCACACCAATCTTCTCAGCTGTGTATGCATTCATGGCATCAATAGCTTTACTGAAGTTATTAGGCACCTGGCCCCCGATGGTCCACCAGACTAAAGTCGGAATATCCTTACTGGCTGTTGTGGTGTCCTTTGATGTGTCTGTTGTCTTCGTAGATCCATCTGTTGTAGAACCGTCTGTTGTAGATCCATCTGTTGCAGATCCAGACTTCGAGCCGCCACAGGCCGCTAACGTAGTTACCAATGTTAGAGCACAGAGCGTAGAGATGAACTTAAAAGATTTCTTCATTCCATTTCCCCCTTATTGAAGTTATATCACCGTAAGAGTTGTACAGTGATCTATCATAAACCAAGTTTCCTTGGCTTATTTCGTCATCATCCTTTGACCGCGCCGATCGTTAGTCCAGAAATAAAGTATTTCTGGAAGAAAGGGTAGGCGAAAGCTACAGGCAGAACAATTAGAATGGCTACAGCCATCCGGGCAGATTCCTTCGGCATCGTTGCGACGAGTACTGCGTAGCTGACGCCCATACTTGCGGCATTCTTGGCGAGCGCATCTACATTGCTCATCAAGCTGTTAAGTAGTGCTTGCAATGAATACAGGTTCTGGTTATCGATATATAGCATCGATTGGAACCAGTCATTCCAATAAGCGAAGCAGAGAAACAGCCCTATGGTTGCAATGACCGGCAAGGAAATCGGCAGGATGATTGAGAAAAAGATTCGCAACTGGCTCGCGCCATCAATTTCAGCAGATTCAATCAGCCCATCGGGAATCGTACTTTTAAAGAAAGTTTTACAAATGATAACGTTGAACGATGATACAGCGAGCGGTAGAATAAGTGACCAGATGCTGTCCTTTAGTCCCAATAAATTTGTATTAATGAAGTAACTGGATACCAAACCGCCATTGAATACCATTGGGATAAATACCACCCAGGTCAGAAAACCTTTAAGTTTGTATGCTGGACGAGAAAGTACATAGCCCATGGAGGTGGTAAGAAATACACCGAGCACAGTACCAGCCACTGTAACAAGTGCGGATACACCGAGCGCCCGCAGAATCATCGCTCCCTGCTTGACAATATAGGTGTAAGCTTCACCTGACAAAGCAACAGGCAACAGATGATATCCTGTCTCACGTATGGATGCTTCACTGGAAAAAGAAATGGATAGAACAACAACGACAGGTATGACACAGATCAGCGCCAAGATGATAAAAATCAGGTTGAATAAGATGTTCACGAATTTGTTTGTGCGATTAAATTTCTCAAGGCCCGTTTCGTAAGCCGTTCTCGTTGCCATCGCCCTTACCTCCTTACATCATCGCGCTATCTGGATCAATTTTGCGAACAATCCAGTTAGCGGTTAAAATCGTTGCACAACCCAGAACGGACTGTACGAATGCGGCAGCAGATGCCATACCGACTGTAGCGGTTTTCAGTTGTTTATACACCATGACATCGATGGTGGTAGAAACGTTGAACAGAGAATTGGAATCTCGTGTGACCTGATAGAACAAGCCAAAATCGGTGTAGAATATGCGTCCTACTGCCAAAATGAACATCATGACGATAACTAGCTTAAGCATTGGCAATGTAATAAATCTCGTCTGCTGCCAAATGGAAGCGCCATCAATTACAGCTGCTTCATAATAAGTGCTGTCAAGGCTTGTGATCGTTGCCAGATAGATGACCATACCATAGCCCAGGCCTTTCCAGATATTCAAGAAAACCAGAAGATACGGCCAGTATTCCGGCGCCATGTACCAGTTAACAGGATCACTGCCCATACTGACGAGCATTTGATTGACAATTCCTTTATCAAAGCTTAGGAACGCCCAGCCTACAGCAGATACGACAACCCAAGATAGGAAATAGGGGAGGAACATCATCGTCTGATAGACTTTACTTGCTTTGCGGCTGTGAAGTAATCCGATCATAATAGCGAATAGAACGGGCAGCACAATGCCTGAAACGATAAAAATAATATTGTATCCAATGGTATTTCGAATAATGATCCAAGCGTCATTCGACTTGAACAAGAACTCGAAATTTTTGAAGCCTACCCACGGACTGTTAAATACATTGCTCAAGAAGCCGCCGCTAATCCTGAAGTTTTTGAAGGCAATAATGATCCCGAACATAGGCAGGAAGCAAAACAATATGTACCAAATCGTCGTCGGCAATGCCAAGAGGGTTAGTTCCGTATCCTGTTTGCGCCAACGGTTTCGTAAGCGCTTTCGTTTATCTTGTTGTTCGGTTTTAGAGCTCATGTCTGTCACTCCTTCCGGTGTTTTCTCGATTGTATTGCACTCGCTTAAGTTCATTGTATAAGAGAAGGATCGGGTGCTTCTAGATAACAAACTTGATACTATAGTCAACAAACGTTAGATTCGAAATATAAAGTTTACTAAATATGCAGTCACGCCTACCGAATGATAGATCAGCACCTATTCATGCCGTCGCGTCTATGCCAGGCTTAATGCTTATTAATCCAAAAGTGACCACATTTTAAGTGAATGTTCAAGCTGCTGCATTCAGTTATAATAAGGATACAAATGCGATGAGGAATTTGTTGTCATTGGTGAAGGAGAGGTACTGAATTGAAGAACAATATCATCGAATACTGTTTACAGAAGAAGGGAGCTACGAAAGAGTATCCCTTTGGACCTGATCCTTTAGTGATCAAAATTGCGGGTAAAATGTTCGCGCTTATTTTTCAGGACAAAGCGGATCAATGGCTCTTAAACTTAAAATGCGACCCGGTAATTGCGGAAAATCTAAGAGAGCAGCATGAGGCCGTTCGACCGGGATACCACATGAACAAAAAACACTGGAATACAATTATCATCAATGGTTCCTTGCCGGAGTCTGATGTCTTTATCATGATTGACCATTCTTATGATTCGGTTGTCAAAACTCTTCCAAAGAGCCTCCGGGAATCTCTCACGGGAATTCAAAAGCTATGAATCTTTAGGATGAATTTCATCGATCAATTTATAAAGCAAACGAGAAAGTAAGGACAACTGTCTTAGACGGTTGTCTTTTTTATTGATAAATCACAGCCGATGTTGATTTAATAATTATTTAATAAATGCTTCACAAGGTTATAATCCTTATTGCCTATCATTGATCTTGTAAGTCAAATATCTTATTTTCAGGGGGAAAAAGCATGAAGAAGAAATGGTTAATGCTAGGCGGCGTACTAGGTATTAGCAGTGTCATGATGATTACAACAGGAGTAAATGCATTTGCGAGTACAAACGGATATGACGCATATAAATCTGCGCTGAAGAACACGAGAACCATTCAGAATGTAGCTGTGCAAGCATCCGCTTCTTTACAGGATAATGGAACTGCTCTTGCTAGCGCGGCAGGCAACATCAAGATTAGTCTCAACACACAGACAGCGAGCGGCAGTGCGGATGTAAAAGTGAATGGCGCAACACAATCCGTTAACTTTTATAAGCTGAAAGATCAGACCGTACTTAAATCAAGCAGCAATGACACGTATTATGTCAAACAACAACATGGCAAAGAAAAGAACAAGGATAATGAAAAAGAAACGCTAGATCCGCAAATTCCGCAACAAGTGGAGACGGTTATTGATGCGCTGGTAGGGAACTTGAAAGACTATGTCGCTGTAGATTCGAAGACGGATGGTTCTAAAGAGATTACAGCCGAGCTCGATAATTCTCAAATTCCAACCGTCGTGAACGCTATTGCACCGCTTGTGATCAAACATGCTTCCAATCAGAAGCACGATGGGGAGAAAAAAGATGATACATCGAAAGAACTCCCATTTAATCGCGATGTACTACAAGCTTCGTCACTTCAATTGACGCAAGATATTAAGATTGAGAATATTTCCTTCAAAGCTGATATTAACAATGCTAACTATATTGAGCATCAAGAAGCTGATATCACAATTTCCGGTAAAGACGCTAGCGGCACAGCGCATCAAGTGAATGTACACCTGCAGGCAAATCTTTCGGGCTATAACACGACAATACCGGATACGATAGATCTTTCTGGTAAACAGGTTCAGCAAATGGATAATCATCAACATGGTAAATTCCATGGTGACAATGAATAATTGAGGCAACAATGTTAGTAAAGCAGCAGATAGGCTGCATTCAGCATCTATCTGCTGCAACCCCATATGAAGGAGGGATCATCCAAATGAATCCGATTTTAGAGACGCATCAACTTACGAAAGTTTATCGTAATAACAGAGGGATTCGGGATATCAGTCTGCAGCTGCATGCCGGTGATGTATATGGATTACTAGGGCCAAACGGGGCAGGCAAGACAACATTTTTGAAGCTTATTACGGGTTTGATCCGTGCGGATCAAGGGAAGATTACACTCTTTAATGGAGATCTGATCGATCAATTTGAAGAAGGTATGCAGCATGTCGGATGTATGATTGAATCAGCAGATTTCTATGATTTTATAACGGCATGGCAATATTTGGAGTTGGTTGGCCGATTCTATCCGAATATTACGGATCAACGAATTACAGAGGTATTAGAGGTTGTAGGCATGATCCAAGTTCGCAAAGATAAAATCAAGAATTATTCGACCGGCATGAAGCAGAAATTAGCGCTTGCTGCGGCTATTTTGCCGAATCCGAAGTTTGTTATTTTGGATGAACCTACGAACGGTCTGGATATTGAAGGCACGGTGATGTTTCGTCGGCTTATTAAACAGTTGTCTGAAGAGCATGGAACCACATTCCTCATTTCTAGTCATATGATCCACGAACTGGAGCAACTATGCAACCGCGTGGGGATTATTGTTGATGGGCAATTGATTCAAGAAGGGCATGTATCTGACTTGCTAGCGAGTGGGCAATCGCTGGAACAATTTTATATTCACGAATTAGATTGCAGGAAAGGGGGGAAGGAGAGTGCGTAAATGGAGATCTGGGTTTATCAATGAGCTTTGGTTGCTATTATATCGCAAGAAAATGATCGCATTCTTCACATTTTCGATCATACTTCCGATTCTGCTAGCCGTGTCTCTTCACGCATTACAGCCTATATTGGGACTCGTAACGGTTAGTCAATCCTTTCCGATTCAAATGTTAGGCATATATACGGCGGTCTGGATTCCCCTCTTCATTTTAACCATGACGGCGGATCTTTTTCCGAGTGAAGTGGCTGCGCGAACCTTGAAGCTTGCTTTCTTACGACCCAATACGAGATTTCATGTGTTTTGTGCGAAGGTTGCAGCACTCGCTGTGGGGATTGGTACGCTGCTTGTATTATTAGGCGTGGTTACATTGATTTGTAATATATTTGCAGGTGCTACACTTAGTTTTACAGAGGGATTGGGCGTACTCAAGGCCTATGTTGCTGCTTTTGTTGCGATGGTTGCGCTATCTGCTGTCTTTGTTTTTGTATCTCAATTTTTCAAAAGTGCGAGCGGGTTTATGGTCACTGCCATCGTACTTTATGTGGCACTTAAAATTTCACCATTTCTACTGAGCGCCATGTCTACGTTCTCACCTGCTTCCTATACCGACTGGCATATGCTATGGATTAGTCATAACGTCGCGGTAGGTAAACTATGGTCCACTTCACTATACTTGTTATCCAGCTGCGTGTTGTTTTTTACACTAGGTTACTATATATTTGATCGAAAAGAAGTATAAACGGGGAATTTGCCGATGTCGATTCGTATTAAGTTACTGCTCTCATATGCTGCCATGTTAATTATTCCACTTGTGATCACGTTCTTCACAGCTATTCTCTTGATTGTCGTATTTCGTGGTGATCTTCAGACGATCCGTGAACAATATGGAGCAGGTGCCCATCGCATGTTCGAAGATCAGCATGTCGAAGGCATAATGAAGGAGATGAAACGATCCGTCGAGAAAAATCCTTCCATTCTGAACGATTCAAATTACTTGTCAGATCTGGATCAAGAGCTGCTATCGATTAAATCCAATTTGATTGTACGTAAAGATGCTCGCATTATATATACTTCACCTACATTACAACAGACGGATATTCTGAATCATTTGCCGGCATACGATGAATCAGGACATGTGGAGAGAGATGAGCCACAACGCATTGGGAAGCAGCTCATTTCGTTAGGACACTTTGATTTTAGATTCGCAGACCAAACACCCGGTACCGTCATTGTTGTGACAGCCTTGAATCCCTTGGTGAACTTCGCGCAGAAGTTTTTTCCGATTCTTTTTATCACCAGTATTGTTATTTTGATTCTGACGAACACCCTATTAACGTACTTTGTATCCAGAAGTATCATTCGACCCCTTCAGAAACTGAAGATTGCAATGAAACGTATTGAAGCAGGCGATTTGGATTTTCAAGTTAAACCGACGAGCAGGGATGAAATCGGGGAGCTCAGTGTCGCCTTTGAACAAATGCGAAATCAGCTTCAGCATTCAATCCATACACAAATCCAATATGAAGAGAATCGGAAAGAACTCATCTCGAACATATCCCATGATCTTAGAACTCCTTTAACTGCGATCAGAGGGTATGTGGATGGTCTGGGAGACGGAATTGCAGACACGGCGGTAAAAAGACAGAAATACATCGATATCATTTCTTCCAAAGCAGAAGAGATGGATCACTTGATTGATGAGCTGTTCTTATATTCCAAACTGGATTTGAACCGGTTGCCATTTCAATTTGAAATCGTTGATTTTCACGCATTTTTATGGGATTTATCAGAAGAACTCGAATTTGATCTCGGCAAACAAGGTATCCATTATTCATCGGATATTACATTAGAGCCGGAGACTTATGTGTTGATCGATCGAGACAAACTTAAGCGGGTATTCGCTAATATCATTGATAATGGATTGAAATATATGGACAAAACGGAGAAGACTTTTCATCTCCGGGCGTTTATGACAAAAAATGACGTTGTTATTCAGATGACGGACAATGGGCAGGGAATAGAGCCTGACGCACTTCCGTATGTATTCGAACGGTTTTATCGAGCAGATCTGTCTCGTAACAGTCACACGGGGGGAAGCGGCCTCGGCCTCGCCATTACCAAACAAATTATGGATGGTCATGAAGGTACGATTCAGGCAGATAGTAAAGTTGGTGAGAGTACATGCATTACAATGACCTTGCCTCTGAGAAATCATAAAGTTGGTGACCAGCCATGAAGCAAATTCTTATTGTTGAAGACGAGAAAATCATCGCGGAGTTGGAAAGGGATTATTTAGAGGCTCATGGTTATAAAGTAGAAATCGCGGCGGATGGCGATTCGGGATTAAAGCTAGGGATGAGCGGGGAGTACGATTTAATTATTTTGGATTTGATGCTTCCACGAATCAATGGTTTCGATGTTTGTAGACAAATTCGAGAGAAGCATAATGTACCCATTCTAATGGTGACTGCGAAGAAAGAAGATATCGATGTGATTCGGGGCTTAGGTCTTGGAGCAGATGATTATATTACCAAGCCATTCAAACCGGGCGAATTGGTTGCAAGGGTGAAGGCACATTTAGCTAGGTACGAGCGACTGATCGGAACGAAGGAAAATAAAGAACAGATCCGAATTCACGGCCTCTTGATCGATTATGGAGCACGAAGAGTTTTTGTACATGATCAAGAGGTGATACTAACGACGAAGGAGTTCGATTTACTCTATTTTTTGGCATTGAATCCAAACCGTGTATTCAGCAAGGATCAATTGTTCGAGAAATTATGGGGAATGGATGCGCTGGGAGATGCACAGACAGTAACGGTCCATATCCGGAAACTAAGAGAGAAGATTGAGATCGATGCATCCAAATCTCAATACATTGAAACGGTATGGGGTGCTGGGTATCGTTTTCGATTGTAAATAGAACAGATCTTCATGGTGAGAATCCAAAGTGAAAATCTGTTTTTGCTGTGTGTTCAACTCCTAGGTTACGAATCTGCTTAAAGATATTGTAGCAGAGCGTATAAGATTAACAATGCACTAAAAACTAAAGTCAATACTCCGCGAATACGCGTGAACATTAAACGTCTAGCGGTTACGTAGGGGTCGCCAAATCCACCAAACAACCTTGTATCAGGTCTTTTGACCGTAAATAAACCACAAGCAAATATAGTAATACCTAACATCATCAAAGGCATTAGAATCGACTCCTTTATATAGAAAACGCATGGGAATACAAATAGTTACATTTATAATTACGTGAGATGCGATCAAATGGGTCGAAAGTGTGTGTTATTGGTCAGCTTAGAGCTAGGATTGCACGTTAATTTCGCGAATACTCTAGCACATCGAAATATATACAAACCGGGTGAATATATGAGTTATAGGAAATCAGCGCAAGAAATTAATTGATGAATTAACCTAAAGGGCAGTTATGCTTAGTGGAAATTAGCAAAAGCAGCCTATCCTCTGACGAGGAACGAGCTGCTTTTACTTTTCAATCTCTATTTTCATCTTGGAGTACCGATTCCATTGAATTGAGGTTTTTGAAGGGCCCTCTATTCAGGTGCAGAAAATTGCAAATATGGTATTAGGTTCTCGTTTTAACGGCTAACCCACTAAACGATATAGGCCCAACCACATCGGCTCTTGTACTTGAAGTAAGATTTTCTGCTGTGACTGTGTAAACATGGGTACCAGCTATTACATTTCTATCTTCCGCCTGGAACGTAACTGCATAATTTTGTTCAGAACTAGCAGATTCGATACCTTGTTGTGTGTTGAAAATCTCTCTTCCATCGCGGAAGATTCTAAAGAGTATTTGCGCAATACCAGTGACACCTCGAACACCTACGGTTGCTACCAAATCTACCCGATTAGGTTGAGAATTGACTGGAATCCGTATAGTGATTGTTGCAAGGCGGGATCTTGCTGGTGAACGACGGATAATAAATGAGTTTGCTAAATTGAATCTACGGCGCGGCTGGACGGCAGCTTTATCGAGAATACGTACCAAAATATCAACTCCTCTTGTTTGATATCTCCAAGATATGTTGGACAAAAAGAGATTGATTGGACAGCTTTGTAAGATAATATAATTTGAATCAAATATATTGGTAGTATATGACACTGGTATCGAATATTTCAACTCATTCCATCTACCAAAAAGTTTGAATCCATTATAGGATGGGGTAAATGATCAAGGATAGAAGAGTGAATTATTCAGAGAGATATGTTCAGGGCCGACTTGATGTCTTTCCTCACATTCTATCTAAAGAAGTTGCAGAACAAGGAGGGGGGCTTTGGAATCATGACGGAGACGTTCGTATCCCCCAAAAGCACATGTACAATAAAGTGCCGTACAGTGGTTTATTTTTTTGCTGGAGTACTGACGTATAGGAATAATTTTGATGCCGCTGCCAGTGAGATCGCCAAAAGATATCAAAATGCCAAAATTGTGATGATTTTCCCCTATGGGACTGCAAACGGCACATCGGGTTCTTCGTTAATCCGTCTGCTGGCCCGGCAGCTTACTCAAGTCAGTTATGATCTGTCCCGAGACCAGTCCCGCCGGGTAACAAACGCATCGCAAATTATTCGCGAGCATGCAGAAAATGCGGATCATCTAATCTTTATCGGGCACAGTGCCGGAGGCGTGATCGCCTATCGGGCAGGGCATTATTTGGAGGAAAAGCATGGCTTTAAGCGAGTACAGGTATTTGCTGTTGGGTGTCCAAAGTTTCATTTGAAGGACATTCCATACAATGACAGATTTACATATATCACTGGCCAGAATTCGGATAGAATCACCCAGATTGGCAGCTGGCGGAAGCCGGGTTCTAGGGTATACCGAGGAAGGCCGGGACGTGAAATTCAAATGGAATTTAATCCGGTTCATCTGGGATGGCGGTTTCATGATTCGTATTTTCTAAAATCGGTCTGGACGGATTCGAACCAAGTATTCCATACCAATTCAGAAGACTTGGTCTCCAAAATCTATGAACTCTACCCGGGAACTGATTAAGAGATGCGACGATACCAAATAAGTTCATGCAGCCGGACATCTGAATAACCGCAAGTTAGCATGCCTTTAGTATGAGGCGTCTCCTGGCAAGCCAGCGAACAAGCAACGAACGGAGGTGGTTCATCTTCTTTTCTTGCGATAGCCGCTCGGACTCATGTCCTGCCACTTATGGAACTGATTTATAAAATGATTGTAGTTCTGATAGCCGACGTCGTACGCGATGTCGGCTAAGCTTCTATCTGTATGCTCCAGCAGGAGCGCGGCTTGGCGGATGCGCATTTGGTTCAGCATATCAATGATTGATAATCCGGTGCTTTTTTTGAATAGATGTGACAATCGCGACGGTGAGAGTTGAACTGCTGCCGCCAGTTCTTCGATCTTAATTGGCTCGCGCATACCTTGCGAGATACGATTCAACGTGTCCTCCACCCGGCTGTCAAAATGCTGTTTCCGCCTGCGTGCGAGGAGAATGAGCACTTCGCTTAGCGATGATAGGCATAGTTCATTCCAATAGCTGCTGCGTTCCCTCGAATCCGTCAATAAACGCGAGAATGCCCAGTAAATTCGGTTGCGGTTGGAATCGCCCATAACCGTTTCGTTAAATAATTTAGCCTCCGGTAGCAGATTCGCTTGTAGTGCATGATCAGGGAAATGCGCCCACATAAAGTGCCAGCGCATACCCTTAACCGTACCGTATTGATGCGGCGTTCCTGGTTTTATAAGAGTAACGTCTCCAGGTTGGCAGCGGTGTTCCTCGCCAGAAACATGGAAATACCCTTCGCCTCCCAACGTATAAGTAATAAGCCAATCACCCGAGCCGGCAGGACGGACTACCGAATAAGAATCCGGTTCGTCGAAGTGACCGGACAAAACGGTACCTGAAGCAGGGCCATTGTGCTCGGCGGGTTCATTTGATTTAATCATTGCTGCACTCATCCTTTTCCCCTTCGATTCTGTATATCAAGCATAACGCCCAATGTCACGAAAAAACAATACAATAGCAGAATTGTATGAAAAGAGAGCATCATTGTTACTTCATGAAAGACTTCATTTTTCCTATACTAAAAGCATCAAGGAGAACATGGAGGGATGCACAATGAGTACAGCTTTACCTGTGCTGACGGAAGAGCAAAAGCAGTTTTTTGAGGAGCAAGGTTATCTGATTGTGAAAGGATTATTTAATCCGGAGCAGCTTGCGGAGATTGAGGAGACTTTCGAGGAAGTAAGCCACCAGACGATTCCAGGATATTTCGAGCCGAAGCTGGATGCCGATACGTCAGATCCGCTTACCCGTTATCCGCGCGTTATGCATCCGCATCGGTTCAACGAAACGGCTAAGCGCTACATGCTGCATGATCCGGTGTTAGCGATATTGGCAGATTTGTACGGTGAGGAGGCGTATGCCGCGCAAAGTATGTTCTACTACAAGCCGCCGGGTTCGAGGGGACAGGCGCTTCATCAAGATAATTTCTACTTGCAGGTAGAACCGGGTAACTGTATTGCCGCATGGACGGCGATCGATGCCGCGGACGAGGAGAACGGGGGCTTGCTAGTCGTGCCGAAGACAAACGACTACGAGATCGTCTGCCCGGACATCGCCGATTCCAAGGAATCGTTCACGACGCATTACGTGAAGCCGCCGAAGGAAGAGAAAGCAATGCCGGCTATTATGGACAAAGGCGACGTGCTGTTCTTTAACGGCAATCTCATCCATGGTTCTTACCGCAACAAAACGAAGGACCGTTTCCGCCGCGCTTTTATTTGCCATTATGCGAACCGGTCGGCTACTAAGATTTCTCAGTATTATAAACCTCTATACCGCTCAGATGGATCCGAAGTTATTTTGGAGGACAACATGGACGGAGGACATTGCGGTGTCGAGTTCAAAAATGTCTATCCCCACTAATTTAATGATTCAATGACTTGAATCGATTTACTATAGCGTAATAATTAACAAGGTACTTTCATTTGAATTGCTTCTTCTAGAAGTTCTGAAAACTTTACTGACGGAATATGTCAGTAAAGTTTTTTTATAATAGGGTAAATCGATGGGAATTTAGTTACTGCATCAGGAATAGCTCCGTTGGAATTTTCCTTTCAATGCTTGTTTGAAACATTAGGTCTTCATTAGCCCTTTGGCATGCTGCTTGCCTGCTGTGAGAAGACTGTCGCTGAGTTTAGAATCATTAACGGATCGTGCCAGCATCAGCGTTCCGACCATCGAACTAAGCAGTGTGCTCCCTGTGGCTGTGTCGACTTTTGCCGCATTGGAAATAAACTCAATCATTCGTTCCAGCTCCTGGGTGAATACCTGCCGAACCTCATCGGAGGATCGGGAAATTTCACTGGAAAGGGCAGGCAGGATGCAGCCCATTTCTGTTCTGTCACGGTGATATGGGCTCAAATAGTAATCAATGATGGTATTGATTTTGGGTACTTTCTTCTCCTGGTCAGCGGCTTTCTGCAGAAGTGCAATCGTATCGCTGATGGCATACCGGCAGGCTTCGGCGACCAGTTGTTCTTTGTTGTCAAAATGTGCGTAGAACCCTCCATGAGTCAGTCCAGCTCCTTTCATAATGAAAGGGACACTGATGTCGCGAATCCCATTCGTACGAAAAGCTTGGGCGGCACTTTCGATGATCTTGCCTCTAACTTTTAACTTATGACCTTCAGGATAAGGCATTGCAATCACTCCGATACGTATCAATCCATTTTAAAATATTATAGTCATCATAATAAAGCATGTCAATTTTTCTTATGGGCAGACATTAGCATTAGAGAAGAATAAACGAAGCTATTGACTAGATTAAAATATGATGAATATAATATATTACGATTATCATATTTTAATGAGGCAAAAAAATAGGAGGTGTTTGAAATGAGTCAGCTTGAAACAGTTGATACATTAGTTATTGGTTCGGGTCCTGGAGGGTATGTGGCAGCGCTGCGATCTGCGCAGCTTGGGATGAAGACGTCAGTTGTCGAACGTTCCCATCTTGGCGGTGTATGCACCCATGTAGGATGCATCCCTTCTAAAGCAATGATTGCAGAAGCCCATCGCTACGATTTGCACAAGCAGTGGAGTCAGTCCGATGGTTCGTCTTTCTTCCAGAATGCTCAGGCCTTCAAACAAGGGGTCGTGACGAAGCAGGCAGGAGGAGTTAATTATCTGTTAAAAGCCGCCGGAGTGACGATTCTGGAGGGGGAGGCCTGCTTTATTGATGAGCATACAGTTGCCATTAAACGAACAGGAACAGAACAGATGATTTCTTTTAAACATGCCATACTGGCAACGGGGTCTCGTCCGATTGAGCTGCAGGCATTGCCGTTCGGCGAACGGATCTTGTCTTCGACAGAAGCGCTATCGCTCTCTCAAATTCCAACCAGCCTGATCATTATCGGCGGAGGTTACATTGGCGTAGAGCTGGGGCAAATGTATGCCAAATTCGGAACAGAGGTGACGATACTGGAGGGAGGAGGGCAAGTGTTGCCAGGATTCGAGGCGGAGTTAACTGCTCCTGTAATCCGCCAGTTGAAAGCTGATGGCATTAATATCGTAACAGGGGCTACCGCCGTAAAAGCAGAGCAGCATGCCGACACTGTAACTCTTCATTATTTGAAAAATCAGGAGCAGCATCTGGTTAGCGCTGAGTATGCGTTAGTGACGGTCGGAAGAAAACCGAATACAGACGGAAGCTTA
Source organism: Paenibacillus dokdonensis (assembly GCF_004916975.1). Taxonomy (GTDB): domain Bacteria; phylum Bacillota; class Bacilli; order Paenibacillales; family Paenibacillaceae; genus Paenibacillus_AQ; species Paenibacillus_AQ dokdonensis. The sequence goes on from NZ_STGQ01000001.1 coordinate 2,228,963, forward strand.
GGGCTGGAGCGCATTAACTTGCAGGTAACGAGCAGGGGGCTGATTGAAACAGATGAACAGTGCAGAACGGCTATCCCACACATATTTGCAATTGGTGATATAACGAAGGGCCCGTCGCTTGCCCATAAAGCTTCCTATGAAGCTAAGGTTGCAGCAGAAGTCATTGCGGGTAAGCCTACTGTCTTGGATTACAAAGCGATCCCGCTGGTTGTTTTTTCCGAGCCGGAGCTTGCGAGCGTTGGCTTAAGCGAAACGGAGGCAAACGCAGAGTCTATTCCGATTGTGATTGGAAAATCATCCTTTGGTATTAACGGAAGAGCACTGGCGCTTCAAAGACCAGAAGGGTTTGTCAAAATCATTGCGGATCAAGCTTCTGGAATCTTAATAGGTGCGCAAATCGTTGGCGTAGAGGCATCAACGCTCATATCGGAGCTTACATTTGCCATCGAGATGGGAGCGACCGTGGAGGATTTGTCTCTGACCATCCATCCGCATCCTACATTGGGAGAGGTGATCATGGAGGCTGCCGAGAATGCTGTTCGAAAAATCAGAATGAATAGAAATAATGATCAGCAAGTTTAGTCTCTTAGCGGGCAGGACTACGCAATAAAACATGGATTTGACTCGAGATTACAGGTCGTATAAGTTTGAAAATTAGGTGTATTTACGAAAAGAGTTTGGGACTCTACGTTAAATATCTTACCTTTTTGTCGGATTCGGTTCTAATGTTCTTCACGTCAAAATAAGAAAAAGTAAGCGCTTTATCATCCAGCAAATCCTGTGCTTCTCCTCATTCCAGTTATTGTGTCAAGGTCATTCACACTACATGCAAAGGAAGTGAAGAGACTTATGGCAGCCAAGCGGGGATATGTTAGGCTCCGGATCCGGCAAGAACATGCTGTCCGCAAACTCGGAATTTGTCTAGTTTTGATCGTTTTTCTGGCACTCTCCTGCATCCCCCCTTCATCAGTATCGGCCGCTGCGCAAATTACGATCGATTCGCCAAGCACGGGCGGACCGCTGAGCCCGGGAATTACCCGACTGACCGGAACGTACTACGGCGTTTATGACATCGAAATCGCGATGAACGGTAATTCCCTGACAAATGCCCATATGAAAGACGGTGATATTGGAAGATGGTATGCCGACGTCGATTTGTCAATGTACGATGGTTCAGTTGAAATCGTGGCGAGGGGGAAAGACGCCCAGACCCGCTACGTGACTTGGTCTCCGTTTTTACAAATCGAAGTGGATAATCCACAAGCGAATATTCCGCAGGTACGGGTGATCAGTCCTGCGGAACAGGATCCGATACAAGGGCAAATCCCCGTTGAGGTTGAAGCATCAGGCAAAAACGGCATTAACCTCGTTCAGGTGAGAATCAATGGAGGAGAGTGGGAGAACGCCAATCCGGACGAAACAGGGTATTCGCTACAATGGGATACGGAGTCGGTTTCAGGACGAATCAACAGCTTGGAAGCAAGGGCCGAAGACGTAAACGGCAATATCGGCTACAGTCAAACCGTATATGTCAGAGCCGAAATTAACGTGGATAGTGTAAAACATATAGATGATGATACTGGAACGGCTGCCGAATATCAGGATGAGGGGAGCGTTAGCTTAAACGGAAAGGGGAACGTGACAGAAGAAAAAGCGGCGCAGGCCGGATCGCGGGATGTTTATCGTCAAGATCGGGCGCTGTGGATTTGGGAGAACGAATCCTACCCGCTCATTATGAACTCCGGTGCAAGGATGGTCTTGGATGCGATGTCAACAGATACGGCCACTTTCGGTCAAGATCAGATCCGGACCTGGTACTTGGCCGTAGGGAATTACAATGGTGTCCAAATGCTGGAGGATAAACGTGCGGAGGTACGCGATTTTATCGGATGGGCTCATGATCGCGGGTATCAGGTTCAGGCTTTAATTGCTGGCGGAACGACGCCTCCGTATTTCGGGGCGTATTCAAGGTACCGGACGCAGGCTGTTGCCGAATTTGAAAGGATCTTGAATTATAATCTATCCTCTGTCGAGCAAGAAAGGTTCGATGGAGTTAATATTGACACCGAGCCATACAGCCTACCGGAATTTAAAAGCGATAAGCCTTCCGTGCAAGTACAATATTTGGATATGCTAAAAGCTTTGATGGATCGGAAAGCGGCCTCCGGGCTATCGCTTCAAGTTGGAGCAGCCATTCCCCGCTGGTTCGATACCTCTGTAGACGCAACGGATATTTTATGGAACGGCTCCGTAAAGCCGATTTCCGACCACGTTCAGGATACGCTCGATTATATTTCCATTATGGATTATCGCGATCAAGCAGAAGGTACAGCCGGTATCATTGAGCAGGCGCGGGGCGAGATGGAATATGCGAATCAAATCGGTAAACCTTATTCCGTTGTACTCGGTGTTGAAACGAAAGATATCGCGGACGGAGGTGATCCCGAAACGATTACTTTTCAAGAAGAAGGACGATTGTATATGGAAGCTGAGCTGGATAAAGTATATGCCGCTTTTGAGGGCAATCCGGCTTTCGGAGGCATTGCGATTCATCACTATGATTCGCTTCGTAACCTTCCTTCTGTCTGGGGTCCGGAAGCAGTCTTTTGGCAGGCGCCGACTGATTACGAACCGCCTACAGCCGTTTCGGAAGCACTGCGGGCTACCGTGTTCGATTATCAGCAGATCGATATCTCTTACGGCCCGGCAGCAGATAATGCCGCCGTTCAGGAATATCGCATTTACCGCGGAACCAGCATGGGCTTTTCGCTCGATGAAGCGCATCTTGCAGGGATATCCAAGGGATTGAGTTTCCGGGACAAAGGACTACTGCCTGATACGAAGTATATATATAAGGTTACGGCCGTCGACACTTCAGGGAATGAGGGACCGCCAAGTAGTCCGGTCAAGGCGAGAACAGAGGATACGTTATTAAAGCCAATGATCGTATCACAAATGAAGGTGAAGTTTGACGGCACGAAAGCCACCGTTACCCTTCAAATTTCAGATATGAAAAATCGAGGGGCTATCGCTGCGGCAAATATCTCGGGGCGTTTCACCTTTATGGCGGGGAAATACGTGAATGGAACGGCAACCGCTGCTGGAGCCTTTACCGCTGGCTCCGAGACCGTTTCTTCTCCATCAGGAGAGATTGGCTTTGCTCCAAGACAGATCACCGCTCCAGGATACTATTGGGCGCATGCCTATGATACGAAAGAGGGGTCGTCCGTCCGTTGGGGAGGTTGAAAAAAAACCAATAAGAATTTTTTCTTTTAAGATACGAAAGCGATGAAGTTGATGAACGTGTTGTGCTGTTGTCAGAACAAAACATACACCTATAAGAAGTCGCCATATTGGCGGCTTTTTTTGAATAGGCGATCGGAAATACGATGTAATCCAATGCATCTGTATAACAATTTTCGTACTATGTGCGCGATTAATATAGACGTTCTTCGCCAGTGACTGGATTTTTAAATGCGGAACGAAAGTCGTTGCTGCCGAGTTCTTGGGATAGTTCGGTATCTTTTGTTTCACCTTTGAAGTAGTTTGTTTCCGCGTTCTGATCCTGAACTTCGACTTGTTTTGCTGAGTTTTTTTCTTGTCCATTTGTCTAAGGTACCTCCTGTGTAATAAAATCAATTCTCCTTTAAGATGCATCTCCCACCTTAACTCTATGCATAAGGATGGTTATCACTGATGGCAACATAGGCTGCTCAAGATTACCGTTTAATCGCTGGTGCTCATGCCTAAGAGCAGTCCTTGGTTTGTGATGCCTATACCATAGTGAACATCTGCTTCCGGTTATGGGGCTCATTGTTTGCGTTCCATATCGATGGTCCCGAATAGCCCTTTCTGGGATGAAGTGCTACAGGTGGTGATCTGTCTATCAATATAAATGAACCCGTTCCACACGAATAAATTTCATGAATGAACAGAGAACAGGAATCGCAACATAAGGATGTGGTATACATCTCAATTTCCAGAGGAGGAGAACTGTTATGGCTCACCAGAAGAGAAGGAATGAAGCTGCCTGGAAGTCACGAAAGCAAGAACAGCATCCCCATGGTAAAATCAAGTCGCTTAAGGAATTGTCCAGCGAATAGGATGAGGAGCATACTACTTGGAAAAGAAGGACTGTCGGCGAAATTTACCGGCAGTCTTTTTTGTTAACGGAAGGGTTCCCGATATTGATGAATATAAGAATAATGACTCACCAATGATCCGAAGGAAGCAGTCTATTAAGACAACAGTCAGGAAAGTGTAATAAAGAGGTGGAGGACTCATTAAGGAGAACATTATGATTGTTTGGGGACTACGGTATGTAGCTAATTAGTAATCTGCTATTTATTGAATTAACGAGTATATTATATTTGGAAGATACAGGGGATATTAAGAAAAAAGCTTCCAGATGGGTGGTTATTATGAGAAGATTATTGCTTTCCCTATTAGCTGTGTTTATTGTTTCCACTGTTTCAGTGGAAGCCGAACCAGAATACGCAAAATGGAGTGCAGTTGCAGTGAAGGAAACACAAAAACGATACAAAGCTGACATCATTGATTATAAGCACATTGGTCGTCTCGAACTATCACCAAAAAAGTCAGAAGAGAAGTTCAAACTATGGCTTAAAAGTAAAGAAGGTAATGAATTCGCAGTGTGTGTTTTTATCCAATTTGACCCGACAACCGATATGATTTACTCGATTCGCTTTACAGAATCTAATCGGTGACTTAGAGAACCGAGCACTATTTTGTTAACAGGGAGTCGATTTCTTAAAATAGCGGCCTTTTCCTAACTAGAAGCAAGCGCATGAGTATTTATAGCACCAATGATATCATAAGAAATGTAACGGTATATCTAAGGAGGGGTAGAAATGGCGCGTGTTTTATTTATTAATGCCGGATCAGAGGGACATATCAATCCAACGATTGGATTAGTGCAAGAGCTAATTTCACGTGGAGAAGAGGTAGTATACTTTTCTATTGAATCTTTTCGGGAGCGTATTGAGGAGACGGGAGCAACCGTTCGAACCTTTGACGACCTTAAATTTATAAAAGCCTTTATATCAGGTGGGAGAGATTATTTGCTCGAAAGAATCAACGGTCTTTTACTTACGGCAGATGTAGTCATACCAAGTGTTCTTGAACAGATCGAAGGAGAGCATTTTGATTACATCATCCATGATTCCATGTTTGGCTGTGGACGTATCATTGCCCAAATTCTTAATCTTCCTGCAATCAGCTCGTGCAGTACATTTGCACAGACAAGAGGTTCAATCGATGATTTGCTGGAACAATTTTTTAGACAAGTCCCGACTGAAATCATTAAACCTATAAACGAAAAATTCCAAAGTCTGACGGTTATGATTAAGGAAAAATATAATGTGGAGATCCATTCTCCCTTCGAAGTGTTCTGTAATCCTGCACCGCTTACAATCGTATATACAACAAGGGAATTTCAACCTTACGAAGAAGCATTCGATCATTCTTATAAATTTGTAGGACCATCTATCTCTTCACGATTAACCCAGTCCAATTTCGACATTACTGCAATCCAGGGGAAAAGCCCAATTTACATTTCACTGGGTACAGTCTTAAACCAAGCAATTGATTTCTATAAGCTTTGTATTGAGGCATTTGGGAACACGGATCATATAATTGTCATGTCTATTGGTGATAAAACCCGAATATCCGATTTAGGGGATATCCCTCACAACTTCATCGTAAAAAATTATGTTCCACAAACGGATGTACTGCACTACACTAAATTATTTATTACACATGGTGGAATGAACAGTACTCATGAAGGTCTCTATTACGGGGTTCCGTTAATTGTAATTCCACAAAGCGCGGATCAGCCCATTATTGCGGCGCAAGTTAGCAATATCGGAGCCGGTATTACCTTACAAATGCAAAGCTTGACTCCAAATCAGCTTCGTGAAGCCGCGGAACATGTGTTAAGCCTCTCATCTTTCAAGCAAGCTGTTGCAGGAATTAGTGAATCCTTTCAAAAATCAGGTGGTTATCATCAAGCTGTTGATGAGATTTTTGAATTTAAAAGTCAATTTCATATCTAAAATGGAGAGAGGCCATCCGACAAAGGATGGTCTTTACAATTGTTGTTAGAGAGGGCATGAAGAAGATATGAGCACCGTTCTCTGAAGCATAATTTAATGTTTGATAATTTAACATTGACTTGCTGGTTACTAGAAGTTAATATATCATTTAAATAAAACTTAAACGTTTAAGTGACTGCGTTTAAGTGATTAAAAAGAGGAAGGAGCTGAATTGCTTGTATGGGAATCCAAAAGTCCTGGTACGCGTTTGACAAAAGAATAGGGATATGGTTAAATTTGCTTAAACGTTTAAGCGAAGGCGGTTTATCCCATGAAAAAGACAACAATTAAAGATATAGCAAAAGAAGCAAATGTATCGATCGCTACAGTTTCTTATATTTTAAACAATGTGAAGACGCAATCCATTTCGGATGAAACGCGTGTTAAAGTACTTAAAATTGCCCAACAGCTGAAGTATGTGACAAACCGGACAGCCCAGTCTTTAAAAATAAATAAAACCGGATTAATCGGCATTATCTTGTTTAAAGAGGACAATCAGCATGTATGGACCGATTTAAAATATACGAAAGTCATTTTCAAGCTGGAGCAGTTATTCAGCAAGTTAGGATACCATGTTCTCTTTATGCAAATCGACAGTATGACGCCATCGAATAAAATTATTATGGAAAGAAATCTGGATGGGGCGCTATTAATTAATGTTGATCAAGATAAATTCTCGACGATTTCCAATTACTTTGGTTTTGGGGTCCCTGTAATTGTCCTGGATAGTTATATTGATAATTCCTTGTTTCACAAAGTCCTGCCAGACATTGAGCAATGTTTTAAGTTATCTCAGGGTTTACTAGGTGAATCCCCTCAATTTCTGATTATGGATTCCTACAACAATGTTGAATTCATGGAATTCATTAAACAAAAGTCGAATTTACCGGAAAGCCAAATTTATGTCTCAGATCATACGGCTGGCAGCTTGAGTACATTCTTATCCCAATTTCCCAGCAGCCCTGGTATGGTCATGAACGAATTTCTGGCGAATGAAGTATACAAAACACATAAAAATATCGTCGCCATTTGCACATGCAATTGTTCGGAGTTTCTGAGAGACGACATAAATAACATTAGATTCGATTTGAATGATTATAAGGAAATTGTGCACATGGTGGATCGTTACATTCAGGATGTGGACTACGTCAACAATGAGGAATTCTTCTTATTGCCGCCCCACTCCTAATTATATTCGTTAAGGGAGAATGCCTTGTGAATTTATCTAGGTTCATTGCCATCCATAACTTTTATTCCAATATTCTTGGGAATGAGAGAGATATGTTTATTTACTTACCTGAAAGCTACGAAAAGAACGAAGATCAACGATATCCCGTTCTATATATGCATGACGGTCAGCATATGTTTTTTGAAGATCAAAAGGGCGAATCATGGGATATTCATATCACAGTGGATGCTTTGGTGTCACAAGGGAAAATGAGAGAAATTATCGTTGTTGCGGTCTCTCATGTAGAAGACGCACGAATATCAGAATATATGCATGCTAATCCAGATGGACTCAATATTTTCAATACGACAAATCAAGGCGAGCTTTATGAGGATTTCCTTATTAAAGAAGTTAAAACTTACATCGACAAAGAATATCGGACGTTGCCTGATAAAAATAATACGGCGTTAATGGGATCTTCCGCGGGTGGGCTTGTATCCTATAATATAGGATTCCGTCAATCAGATACTTTCGGTATGATAGGTGCGCTGTGTCCGTTCTTTGTAAGTGTAGACCCAAGCACGATGGAAGATCGATGGTTAAGCCGTCTCTTCACAGAAAAAAAAGAGCTTAAAATATGGATGGATGTCGGAGATTCTGAGGGTTTCACCGTCATGGAGAAACATGTGAGATATGTGACAGAAATACTTATTAAAAGCGGCTTCCAGCCTGGAAATGACCTGATGTATTACCTTGCTGTCCATTCCGGACACTCGCAAAAGGATTGGGCGGCTCGGGTTCATGCGCCCTTAATTTATTTTTTTGGCGAAATAGGTACGCCGGTCCGTGTTGATTTGCAGGGTCCCGAAGCTGTTGGCATAGATGGACCCGAGCAAACCTTAAATGCGCTGGTTTATTTTGATAGCGGATTTATGATGTCCGATTTGGATGGAACCTATGAAGTTGGTGATCCCGATATTTTGGAGGTAACCAAGGACGGCAAATTAATCCCGCTAAAAGCAGGGAATACCCTCGTCACATATAAAAATAACAACCTTGCAGCCCAGTTGGAAATTGCAGTTGTGCCGCATATGTCCGATACAGTCACCGTGAATATTTCCGTTAAAGTACCGGCATGCACGCCGGTAACGGATACTTTATATGCCGGGATAGAGTTACCGATGATTCATGAAGGACTGTATGGGGGCATGTTTGAGGTGCCAAGAGGCATATCCTTTGAATTCCGTATTTCTCGTGGTTTTGGCAAGCATGAAACAGATCATGAGGGCAAGGAGGTTCCATATCGAAAATTCACAACGGATGATGGATTAATCCTGAATTATGAAGTTGATCATTGGGTGGATATGAACCCGGGAATTGTAAAAGGTGATGAAAATGACATACAAATCTAGCATGTTGAGGATTGAAGGCTTTTACTCAACGTATCTGGATAATAAGAGAGATCTGTATGTCTATCTTCCTCCGAGTTATTCATACGAAAAGTCCAAGCGCTACCCGGTACTATACATGCATGACGGGCAAAATATTTTCCATCCCGCCTTCAACGGCTATTCATGGCATGCAGATCAAACCGTTGAGCGATTGATTCATGAGCACAAAATCGAAGAAATCATCGTTGTAGGTATTCCTAACATGGGAATGGAGAGATCCAACGAATATACCCATGACTTGGAGGGTGTGCTGTATCCGCTCGATAAAGTTACCATTCAACCCAAAGGTCAGTTATATGAAAAGTTTATTATTGAAGAAGTGATGACTTATATCGATTCCGTTTTTCGGACAAAAACGGGTCCTGAACACACAGCATTATTGGGATCATCCAGAGGCGGGCAAGTTACCTACCATATCGGGCTTCGTCATCCGGAAGTATTTGGCAAACTGGCTATCGTTTCCCCTTATTTTTATTGTGTAGATCCCATGTCATCCGAAGAAATCAGGCTTTATCATTCGTTCACAATGAAACAACCTCTATCCCGAATATGGATTGATTTAGGGAGCGCCGAAGGTACTTTAGTCATGGAGAAGCATACCCGTGCAGTGACAGAGGAGCTTGTTGCTTTAGGGTACGAAGCTGACACGCAATTGATCTATTTCAATGATCCTGGAGCAGCTCATGCGGAGAAAGATTGGGCCGCTAGATTATCATCACCGCTCATCTATTTTTTTGGCAGTAAGGGCGAAGCAAGTTCCTTATCCTTAATCGGCTGTGAAGAGGTTGGCATTATGGGTCCTGCAAGTCGTCTGAACCCGATTCTGGAGTTTGGGGATGATTGTAAAATGACCCTGTTACGAGCGGCTTATCATGTGGAAGATCAAGAGATTTTGGATGTATTAGCGAATGGTACCTTTGTGCCAAAGAAAGAAGGGGTTACCTCGGTAACCGTTAAATACGAAGACTTGGAATCTACGACAGAGATTCGTGTGGTTAGTCAGCAAAAAGAGTATGTAACCTTGAACATGGTCGTTCATGTTCCGCCAGATACACCCGCCGATATGCTACTGTATGCCTGGTTTCCTTTACTTCACAATTCGAGCAGGGGAACCTACTATAATCAACTGCAAGTGCCTCTACATGCTGAATTTATTTATCAAATCAGTAGACAGGATGGAATCGTTGAGGCGGATTCAACCGGTGAATCCGTTCAACATAAATACGTAGCTTTAGGGGACGCCACGATCGAAATAAATATCGAACATTGGATGAGAAATGAAGCATAAAAAGCTGGCCAGGTGGCCAGCTTTTTAACATCCTTTTATTGTATATGTCTCATTGAAGCTAAATCGATGTCTATTCGATTTTCCCTTCGAAAACAAGCTCATTCAGAGGACGGCGGGCATTCGGTACTTCGCGCTGCTGGATTGCTTCCGGCAGTAAGGATTTGTCCCCTTGATACCCGAGAGCAATGACTGCATGAAGCTCAAAGTTATCGGGAATATTCAGCAACTGGCGGGCTTTAATGCGATCAAAGCCTCCCATTGCATGCGTGGACAGCCCAAGCATCGTAGCTTGAATCGCCATCGAGGCCCACGCTGCTCCTGCGTCGAAAGTATGTGCACCATTGGGATCGCCGTTTTCTCTAAGTTTGTCGGAAGCGACAACAATCAGAACCGGTGCGCTGGATGCCCAGGCTAGATTGAATTCATTAATGAATTGATGAAATACGCTGCGCTGTTCTTCGGTTTTGGCGACAATAAAGCGCCAAGGCTGATCATTAAAAGCAGATGGAGCCCAGTGGGCCGCATCGAGTACGGTATAAAGATCCTGGTCGCTGACTTCGCGATTCGAGAAGGCGCGGGTGGACCAGCGATTCAAAAAAATAGGGCTTATCGGATACTCGGAATTGCGTTGGCCTTGCACCTCTGCCGAAATTTCATTGATGATTGCTTGCACGTTGCTCATATATGGATATCACCTTTCGCTGAAAAATTTACTTTTTCAGTATATGTTACTTACTTAATATTATCAACTTACAAATTAATTTAAATTAAGTATATGTTCAAACTCGGAATTGATCAAACATTTATATTTCATTGTTCATATTGAGTTCATGAAGAGGGACTATCTTATACTCATACAATAAAGAACACTAAAGAGTGATTCTGTAAGAAATCAGGCTTAGTTGTTCTGATATTGGTTGTTTAACAAAATAGAGTATAGGAGTTGGGCAGCATGAATCATGCCTCTGTTAACCAAAAACGCATAGCCATTATCGGAGCAGGACCGGGAGGACTGACGCTCGCGTCGATCTTGCAGCGTCACGGCATTCAGACTGTGATCTATGAACGTGAACCATATAATATGAACTCCGATCGAGGCGGTTCGCTCGATATTCATGAGGAGTCAGGACAGAAAGCACTCGAAGCTGCCGGGCTTTTGGAGAAGTTTAAGGAAATTGCCCGATATCAAGATCAAAACTTACGTGTCATCGATAAAAATGGAAAACTGTACATCGATGAAATGGACGAGGAAGACCACTGGGATCGGCCGGAAATTGACCGGGGAGAGCTTTGCGATCTTTTGATCAGCACCTTGGATACAAATTGCATTCAATATGGATATAAGCTGGAGCGATCGATTTTGCTTGGAAACGGGAAAACGGAGATTCATTTTGAGAATGGATTTACGGATACGGTCAATTTGCTTGTCGGAGCGGACGGCGCCTTCTCTCGAGTGCGCTCTTTGATTTCGGACACGGAAGTCGAATACACCGGCGTTACCATGGTGGAGCTGAATATTATCAATGCAGCAGAGCAGTATCCGGAACTGGCAGCGTTCAATACGAACGGGAAAATGTTCGCCATGGGCGATCAACATGTCATCATAGGGCAGCTTAACGGCGATGGCCGGATCAAAGTATATGTCAGCCTAAAGGTGGAGCGGGATTGGATCGAGCAAAGCGGGATTCCATTTAATCAGCCCGCTCTGGCGAAACAACGACTGCTGGCGCTGTTCGATGATTGGGATGAAATGCCCAAACAATATATTCACTGCGCGGAAGATCTCGTTACGCCCAGACGGGTGTATATGCTTCCGATCGGTTATCGGTGGGAGCGTCATTCAGCCATTACCCTGATCGGAGATGCTGCACACCTCATGTCTCCTTTTGCAGGCGAAGGCGTCAATCTGGCAATGCTCGATGCATGCGAATTGGCGGCTGCCATCATTCGGAATGAAGCCATAAGCTATGCCATTCAGGAGTATGAAGAAATCATGTATGCCTTCTCGGCCGAAAAAGCGCAGTTAACCGATGAGAGCCTCCGTATGATGTTCTCGGACAATGCAGCCGAAAAGCTCGCGGAGTGGATGTATCAACTCCAAGAAAGCGGAGCTCAGTGAAGATAAATAAAATAAATGAGGGGGGGGGCGAACTACAAATAACCGAGACAAACCTTTCCTCCCGACTGGAATTTATAGTATGCTTATCCATATGAGAGGAGAGGGATATTATGGTTAAACAACTGATCATTGGCGACGTTTCGCGTGAACTGGCCAATACGCGCCGCATTCTGGAAAGCTTGCCCGAGGAGCATTTGGCATGGAAGCCGCACGAGAAATCGATGACGCTTGGCGGTCTGGCCACGCATCTGGTCAACCTGCTAAACTGGGAAATCGCGATTTTTCAGTACCCGGAGTTCGATCTTTCGACCGTGCCGCTGCGGCGGGAAGCTTTGGGAAGACGTGCTGACTTTCTCGAGGAATTCGACGCGAACGTCAACAAGCTGGAAAAGCTGATCGCTGAATGCGATGAGAAAATGCTCGGCGAGGAATGGACGTTGCGTCATGGCGACCATATCATTCTCCGCGAGCCGCGTGCGATCGCGCTCCGCACCTTCGGATTAAGCCACATGATTCACCACCGGGCGCAGCTTGGGGTATACTTGCGGTTGCTCGATCTTCCGGTCCCGGGCTTCTACGGCCCATCGGCCGACGAGCAAGCCTGATCAACTTAGTTTCTCGCTCCGAGAAACGTCAAACAGTCGCAGAGTGACGGCATAACCGCCGGTACTCTGCGACTGTTTTTTGTCTGGAAGAATCTCAAGGCAATCAAAGCCGGACATGTATTCACGTAGACAGGGACTACTGGAGTGTTAGGTTATGAACCTAAACGGTGGATTTCTTTTTTAGTATTAAAAATTACCAGAACGCAGTCCGGTCTTGGAAGGGGATACACCCATTACAGATTTGTATTGCTTAGAGAAGGTGAAGGGATCCGAATAACCCAACTGAAAGGAGACCTCCTTAATAGATTGTCTCGAGTGCTCGAGCAAATAACGGGCGTAATCAATGCGGGCTTTGATCTGATAGGTTTTGATTGGTAGCCCATAGATTTGTTGAAATAGCTTCGAACAATATTTGGAGGTTAAACCGGATAAACCTGCCAGATCCTGAACCGTAACTCTTTCTGCCGGATGCGAGTCGATATACGCCTTGATGTGCTGAATGGCTGGATGAATGGGAGTATCTTGCCGCATGAGTTCCAGCTCTTGCGACATTTCGGCTAGTGTTTGGCATATGGCAGCATGACACAGTACAGTTCTTCTTATGGAAGGAGTGAGGGTATAATAGCGATGAATCGTTTCAAAAAGGACACTGAACTTCGCAGTATCTCGCGGACGGAAGGAAAAGTGGTATGGAACCTCCGTTTTAGCAGCATATTTTTGCTCATCTATGCCAAGGGTAAAGCGAACGGGCAGGATGCTCAGCGGTTCTTTTAGATCCCGATATGCCGAATGAACCGTGCCATCGGACAGAAATAGCAGACTGCCTGCCGTTAGTTGATGGGGAGTTCCGTTAATCAGGTATGTTAGGCACCCGCTTTTAACATAGAGTACATGAATTTCCTCAAGCACTCGTTCCTCAATGCGCCAGGAAGAGGGCACTGTTACATTATAGCAGCTGTATATACGAAACATGTCCTCGCCAAGTGCGGAAGACAGCAATGCATCCAAAAAAGTGGATGCTATATGAGGCAGTAGACTTTTTGACATGCCATTCCTCCTTTATGCTATGTCATTTCCGGCTTTTTACGACTAAAATTATAGCCATTACGACATGTATATTCAAGGAGGGCTTGATATGGGCGAGAAACCGAATGTACTTTTCATCATAGCAGACGATCATCGGTATGATGCGATTGGAGCAGCAGGAGACCGCGTAGTGCAAACGCCGATATTGGACGGTATGGCCAGAACCGGTACCATGATGACTTCAACGCATATTGTTGGTGGGGTCGATGGAGCCGTCTGCGTGCCGTGCAGAGCTTGCATACATACGGGAACACATATTTTTCAAGCAACGGAAAGCCAGACGATCGGCGATTACAACAGAACTGGCGTCATTCGCGCAGGAATGAACACAATGCCGTCCTGGTTTCGCTCCCATGGCTACTACACCCATGCGGTCGGCAAATGGCATAATGACCGGGCTAGTTTTTCTAATGGTTTTTGCAGCGGTAACGAACTGTTCTTCGGCGGCATGAGCGATCATCATCAGGTGCCGGTGTTCGATTATGATGCAAATGGATTTAATCCTCCAGAAGAACCGCGGATCGAAAAGCAGTTTTCAACAGAATTATTTACGGATGCGGCTATCGAATTTTTGGAGCAATATTCGGAAGAAGATCCTTTTTTTCTATACCTGGCGTATACCTCACCGCATGATCCGAGGACGGCACCGGAGCCTTACGCGAATTTGTACGATCGCAAGCAAATTCCAATGCCGCCAAGTTTTATGGAAGAGCATCCATTCGATAATGGTGAAATGGATGTCCGTGACGAGCATTTGGCCGCTTATCCACGCCGGGAAGAAGAAGTACGCGGGCATTTAGCCGATTATTATGCCATGATTACCCATATGGATCATCATATCGGCCGAGTTCTGCAATCGCTTGCAAACACTGGTAGACTGGATAATACTATCGTTGTATATACCTCAGATCACGGTCTTTCCGTAGGAAGGCATGGGCTGCTAGGCAAACAAAATATGTACGATCACAGTATTCGGGTACCCTGGCTGATCCAAGGTCCGGGAATTCCTGCAGGAACACGCATCGATCAGCTAACCTATCAATTTGATATTTTCCCTACACTTTGCGTTATGGCCGGACTAAGCGCGCCTGATGGGATAGCCGGTCAAAGCTTGGCAGACTTGATTCGAGGAGAGACGGATCGGGGCAGAGAGACGGTATATGCACTGTACAGGGATATTCAACGGATGGTGAAGGATGAGCGCTGGAAAATGATTCTTTACCGCCGTTCGGAACTAACGGGACAGGGAAGTGATTGTAAGCAGTTATTTGATCTTCAGAATGATCCATGGGAGCTTCGCAATCTGGCTTCTCTTCCAGAATTCAGCCAACAGGTCGAAAGATTGGAAGGGGAACTGAGGAACTGGATGAATCGCACTGGCGATCGTTATGCAGATTGCTTTTTGTAAATGCATAAAATTTATAATAAATTCATATTTCGGAACACCGGTGGAGCCTGCCACGACAGGTTCCTTTCTGCGTTTTTGAGAAGTTAGCTCTCGCTCTCCTTCCGTGCTGTGCATGGAAACCCGTTGCGGGTTGACTTTTTTTCCAACCAACAGCTATAATACGTTTAAATGATTAAACGAATAAACTGAATGAGGGGATTGTATGAACAAACAAACCGAGCATATTCTGCAGCAATTTAAAGAGTGCATCCCTCTGATGGACGTATTGACCGACGAGAACCGTCAAGCCATTATCATGCTGCTGGCACAACACAAGTCGGGATTGAACGTCAATACGATATCCGAACATATCAATTTGTCCCGGCCGGCCGTCTCTCATCATTTGAAGGTGCTGAAGCAGTCCGGCTATATTCAATCCGAGAAAAAAGGCGTGGAAAATTACTATGTGCTGACGATTCGCAAACCGCTAGAACAACTCAAATCATTGATAGCGGCCGTTGAAGCGGAGTGCAGCAGGTCTTAGCGAACGAAAAAAGAGACATGATAGAAGAGAAAACCGAAATTTTTTTATTTAATTGGTTTAAATGTTTAAACGAATAATCATAGAGGAGTGATTGCAGATGAAAGCCATGATCATCGAGAAATACGGAAAGAATTCGCCACTATTCATGACAGAGCAGCCCATGCCCGAGATCGGTGCACATGATGTGCTCGTGGAAATACATGCAGCCAGCTTAAATCCCATCGATTTTAAAATAAAGGAAGGGAAAGTCAAACTCCTGCTAAAATACAACTTTCCGTTGATCTTAGGCAATGATTTTTCAGGCGTTGTCGTCAAAGTCGGCGGCATGGTTCATGCCTTTAAGCCTGGAGACGAAGTCTATGGAAGACCCCGTAAAACCCGAATGGGTACCTTGGCCGAATATATTGCTATTCATGAGGAAGACCTTTCGCTGAAGCCGCAAAATCTAAACTTTGAAGAAGCTGCATCCATACCACTCGTTGGACTTACGACGTATCAGGCTTTTTCCGATATCCTGCATCTGCAACAAGGCCAGAAAATATTGATCCATGCCGGATCCGGAGGCGTCGGCACTTTTGCTATCCAATTGGCCAAAATAATGGGAGCTAATGTCGCCACAACGGCAAGCGAAAAGGGATACGAATTAGTCCAGTCACTGGGAGCAGACCAGATTATCAACTACAGAAAAGAGAACTTTGAAGAAATCCTGACGGAATATGACGCGGTGTTTGATACCTTGGGAGGAGCAGTCTTGGAAAAATCATTCCGGATCCTGAAACCCCATGGACAAATCGTCTCCATTTCCGGCGTTCCTAATGCAGCATTCGGAAAAGAACAACAATTGGGGTGGCTGAAAACGGCAGCATTGTCCATCGCGAGCCGTAAGATCACGGTACTAGAGAAACAGTATCAAGCGAGATACCATTATCTATTCATGAAACCGAGCGGAGCGCAATTGAATATTTTAAAGGAATATATTGAAGATGATCGCATTGTTCCCGTGATCGATAAGGTATTTCCCTTTACCGATGCCGCGTCAGCACTTCATTACCTGGAAGGCGGAAGCGCCAAAGGAAAGGTTGTCGTTCGAATAAAGTAATCCATGGGATGACTCAAGAACAAAATGGAAGATTCATATTGGCCGGTAAAATGAATGTTAATTTTACCGGTTTTTTCATTCATGAAGAGGGAGAATGTTTTGACATTATGATATACTGTTTATAATATAAACACTTTTCATTGTGCAGGCTGCGTTCGAACAAATAGGAGGAGAACAGATGAGCCATGATGATTTAACACCAGAAGAGGTTGCCAAAATCTTGCCCCCCGGCGCAGCACTCGGCTGGGGACTTGCGAAGCCGCCGCAGCGTGGACCCAAGCGCGAGATGAGCATCGATCTAATCGTGAAAAAGGCGGTCGAGATCGCGGACAAGGACGGTCTTGCCTCCGTTTCGATGAACCGAATTGCTTCAGCGCTAGGCTTTACGGCCATGTCACTCTATCGTTACATTCCCAGCAAGGATGATCTGCTGATCCTGATGCAGGATGCGGCATGCGATATTTCTTTGCCCGCGGAAAGAACTCCGCAGGAATGGAGGGAAAGCATGCGCGAATACGTATTGGGCACAGTTGACGTATTTCGCAAGCATCCGTGGTATGGAGACATTCCGATTCTCGGCATTCCAATTACGCCGAACAATCTTCGCATAGTGGATTGGGCGCTGCAGTCGCTTCGAGACATGCCTCTGAACCATTATGAGAAAATGTCTATCGTACTTCTCTTGAGCAGCTATGCCCGTACATACGGGATGCTTCAGCGGGACATCGATCGTGCCGTTCTGGCGGGTTCCAGTGAGGAAGAGTTCAGCGGGCTCAATTATTCGGCTGCGCTACGGTATTTAATCAAGTCGGAGGATTATCCGAATTTGCATCCCATCGTGATGTCCGGTGCGTATACCGGCGAGAACGAAGACGAGAACACCGTCGGCAACGATTTGGACTTCGGACTGGATCGGATTTTGGACGGGATCGAGCAATTTTTGATTCAAAAAAACGCCCTCTGACGCCCAATAACATTAATAATAAAGTTTACGCACATATGATGAAAAGGCTACTTCCAGGCAGATGCCTTGAAGTAGCCTTTTTAGTGTTATGCTCTTGACGATGCGGCAGCTTCGATATCCGTCTTCTTATCACGGAGCAATACGACCGTGATGACCGCGGCCAGAACCAGGATCGCGCCGGCAACGAGACAGGTGGTATGCATGGAGGTCACAAAAGCCTCACGGGATGCATTCATAACGCGAGAAGCCGCTTCTGCCGGCAAATGACTTGCGGCACTCGAAGCTCCGGCAATGGTCTGCTCGGCCGCATGTGCCGCTTCCGGTGTTAGCCCCTTGGGCAGAAGAGAGGAGACTGAATTCCTGTATACCGCTGCCAGAAGGCAGCCCAGAAGAGCTATGCCGAACGCGCCACCAAGTTCGCTGGAAGTTTCGATAAGACCGCCGACAGCTCCAGCACGGTCAACGGGAGCGACACCCACGACATAATCCGTAACAAGAGTCATGACGGAGACGATACCTGCAGCAATCAATCCGGCTCCGACAAGCACGATGACTAGCGGAGAGAAACCCTCTAAGTGAACCTGGGTCAGTACGACGAATCCAATTGCCGCCAGAAAGATGCCCGCCGTAATAATACGCGGTCTTCCATAAGTTTGTGAGAGCTTTGCCGCAATCGGTGCCGCTGCTCCTACGGCGACGGAAGGTAGCACGCTCCATAGGGATGCAACGAACGGAGAATATCCAAGCACCGACTGAAGGAACTGAGTATTGACCAGTGAGCTTGCCATGAGCGCGAACATAGCGATGAAATTAACGAGAATCGAACCGCCGATTCGCCGTTCCATTAGTGTGCGGATATCGAGCAAAGGGTTGGGAATGCGGAGCTGCCGGCGCACAAATACGATAGCTGACAGCATACCTGCAACAAGCATAACAAAAGGAAGCACTGCCCATCCATCCTCCGCAAGCGTCTTGACGCCATAAGTAAGAGGTAGGACGGAGGTAAGAACGAGAAGCGAACTTTGCACATCGATCGGACTTCGAGTTTCGCTGCGCGACTCGGGCAGAAGAAACGGAGCGATAATGAGGAGAAGGGCCATCGCCGGGATATTGATAAGGAACACTGATCCCCAGGAAAAAGAATTGAGAAGCACTCCACCGATGATCGGACCGAGGGTAACCCCGCTGGCCATCACCGCGCTCCAAATCGACATGGCTTTCGTCCGCTGCGCGGGATCCTGAAACATGACGCGAATGAGGGCAAGTGAAGACGGCATCAAGGTTGAACCCGCTATTCCGAGTATTCCCCGAGCGATGATCAGAGACTCGGCCGATTGGGCGTATGCTGCGAAAAGTGAACTCAAAGCGAATCCGACTGTACCGATGATTAACAGGCGCTTGCGTCCAATTCGATCGCCTATCGCGCCCATTGTCAACAGCATACCGGCAAGAATGAAGCCGTAAACGTCGAAAATCCACAATTGCTGCGTGGCATTGGGCTTCAAGTCCGCTGCAATAGCGGGGGCGGCGAAAAACAGGACAGCGACATCCATAGATGCAAACATTAACGGCAAACATAAAATGCTAAGCGCAATCCATTCTTTGCGGCCTGCACGTTTGGCCACTTGAGGGTTAAGGGTTGTCATTAAATCCTCTCCTTACTGTTTATAATGTAAACAGTTATTTTTATAAACAGTATATGTCGTATACAGTAATTGGTCAATATTAATTTACGTTTTTCTCTAACTTTTTTGATCGATGGATGCAACCGCTCTCTTGATAACGGTGCGTTGTGACATCCATTGTATGGTCAAAAGATATCGGGTCGCAGTAAAAAATCTTTCAGAGCTTGTGGACAGAACGGAAAATCAGCTTTTGATGAGAACTTCGAATTTATAATCAATTTCATATGTAAACAGAGAAGAGGCTGTCCCAAAAGCCATGAAATAGCTGCTTGGGACAGCCTTGTTTTTTACGTAGGATATACTTAGACTTTTTGGGTGGACGCTGCGCGAACGGACCATTGTTCCAATCGCTGTGCTCTCCAGATTTTTTTCATTCCCCTTAGCGGTGAAAATCCGGAGACCAAGGCGACCGCTGCCGCTTTTCCACAATCCGTCCGTCCTCTCCGCTGTTTATGCGGGGAATGGATCTTCAATCTTTAAAAAAACACAAAAAAGAAACCTTTCTTTTGGTAAAATGGAAGTGTGCCCAACCATTTCAAAGGAGAGGTTTCTTTGTACATTCAATATACCATGGACCAACTTTGTTTGCCAATGGATCTAGAAGAAGATATTCCAGAAAACCACCTCGTTCGTGTCGTGAATGCTGCCGTCAATCGATTGGACGATGCCATTTTTGACGCTGCCTATCCCGGCGGCGGCCGTGACAGTTACCATCCCAAAATGCTCACCAAAGTCATCATCTACGCCTACACACAGCGCATCTATTCCTCAAGACAAATCGCCAAAGCCATCCGGGAACACATCCCCTTTATGTGGCTAGCCGGACGGCAACGTCCGGATTTCCGCACGCTTAACCGCTTCCGTTCGGAGCGGATGAAAGACGTCCTCGAAACCGTGTTCTCCGCCGTACTTCAATTTCTTGCAGATGAAAAGTACATCTCCTTGGAACATTATTTCGTAGATGGTACCAAGATTGAGGCCAATGCCAATCGTTACACCTTCGTCTGGGGTAAAGCGGTCAGCAAACACAAGACCAAACTGCAAGAGAAGGTACATGCACTTTTCTCCACCATCGAAGCCGCAGAGCATCAGGAAGAGCGCGAGCATCACGGCAAAGACCTGACCGAACTCGGTGAGGCTTTCGAGTTGGATAGCAGCAAGCTCGAACAAGTCACGCAGCAACTGGAAGCTCAGCTGCTGAAACATCCCAAGGATACCCCCTTAAAGAAAGCCGTTCGGAAGCTTCGGAAGGACTTGCTTCCAAGACTTGTGAAGTACGAACATTACCAAAAGTTGCTTGGAAATCGAAACAGCTTCAGCAAAACTGACACGGACGCCACCTTCATGCGGATGAAAGAAGACCACATGCGAAATGGACAGTTAAAACCGGGATACAATGTGCAGATTGGCACGGAAAATCAGTTCATTTTAGCCTACAGTGTCCACCAAAGACCCACGGATACCCGTTGTTTAGAGCCTCATCTGGAAATAGCACGGCGGATCTTGGGGCAACATCCACAGACAATCATTGCAGATGCAGGCTATGGAAGTGAAGAGAACTATGCCTATCTGGAAAAGGAAGAGATCACAGCAGTCGTTAAATACGGCAGTTACCATAAAGAAAAGAGCAAAGCGTGGAAAGCAGATGTGAGTAAAATCGAGAATTGGACGTACAACGCAGCCGAGGATAACTGGACGTGCCCCGCCGCGCAAACACTGCATTTCCACAGAGAAAGCAAGGAAACACTAGAAAGTGGATATGAGATTCGCAGGCGTCATTACCGAAGTCAAAGCTGTGAAGGCTGCCCGCTGAAAGATCGGTGCACAGTAGCGGTAAGTCTGGAAAGGCTGCGATACCAAAGTCAGGCACGGGAACGCCTCCGAAGTGAGGAAGGCTATGCCCTGGCCGTACGGCGAATGATTGAGCCGGAGAGTGTGTTTGGCCAACTGAAAAACAACCGGGGCTTCCGGCGGTTTCTGCTTCGCGGCATGAAGAAAGTGACGCTGGAGGTCGGATGGCTTTCGCTTGCCCATAATATGCTGAAGCAAGCCGGAGTAGAGCAAAAGCGCAAAGGAGCGATTCTCCAATAACGGGAGAATCGCTCCTTGCTGAGGTTTTTTCGGATCCCAAAATAAAACGGAGCTGTCTCTGTCGTGGGAAATCCACTTATGAGACAGCCCCTTCATTCATGCGTTCTTTGACGGATCTTATTTCGCCCTCAGGCGTTTTATATCTTCTCTTGGCGGAAAACCAAACATGCGTGAGTATTCACGGCTGAATTGCGATGGACTTTCATAGCCAACCTGGAATGCGACATCAGCGGCATCTGTTGATTCGGACAATAATAGGCGCCGTGCTTCCTGCAATCTCAGATGTTTTTGAAATTGTATTGGACTCATCGCTGTCACTTCTTTGAAATGTCTATGAAGTGAAGCAGTGCTCATATTTGCAATTTCCGCAAGCTCCTCAATCCGCAAAGACCGATCATAATTATTCAAGATTTGTTCGATCACGTCCCTGATCCGATGCGTAGAGCTTCCTTCTAATGCAATTTGTTTCAGCACATCCCCGTGCTGCCCTTGCAGAACTCTATACAGAATTTCCTTAGTAACTAGCGGAGCAAGCACCGGAATATCCATCGGTTGGTCTAGCAAACGAGCTAATCTAAGTACTGCATCCAATAAGGATGACTCCGTCGGGCTGACATACATGGCTCGTTTGGCATTCTCTTTCTTTCCACCATTGATCTCTGAATCATGTAAAACCTCCAGGATTTGATTCGGCGTAAATACAAGATTTAGAGCCAAATACGGAACGGCGGGGGAGGCTTCAACGACTTGCCCGGATACCGGCAGATCAACCGATGCAACAAGGTAATCGGCTGGGCTGTACCTGAAGCGCTCTTGCCCCAACCATACTTCCTTCGCTCCTTGAACGATGATACATAAGGAAGGCTTGTATACACTCTGCTTAGGTCCTGTAACTTCAGAACGGCGAATCAAAAATAAGGATGGAATCGCAGTCGCGTTTAAACCTTCCTGTACTGAATAACGTTCTATAAGTTTTGCAAGCTCATTCTGCTGTTGAAATATGGGTTCAGACATCATGCTCATACCCTCCTTACACTTTGACCTTCATAACAACATTATAATTCACATTTGACAGTTGAAAAAAGGGTTGTGAGATGATTAGGCAATTATTTGATACAAAATGGATATCGGTCGCTTTTTCATTTGTTGCATAATTTGATTGCACGATGAAAAACAGCAAATGATTGACTTCAACATGAAAAGAGGGGGGGCCCCAATTTGTATAAAAGGTTTAAAAATCTGTTTGTTATAAAAGGATATCGTTTATTCGTCATTTGTATACTGCTGATTGGTGTCGGGATTTCAATTACGCAGCCATATTTATCCTTATATGCAACTGAAAAGTTGGGAATGAGCACAGGTGCTTTTGGCGTTTTCATGGCCGTGAGCTCTTTGAGTGGAGTGGTGGTTAACTCGCTCATTGCCAAAAGATCGGATAGCGGTTTGGACCGAAGATGGTTGATTATTTTAGCCATGCTTTCATCCGCACTAGGGTATGCTTCGTATTTAGTATTTGATAACTTCTTGATTCTGTTACTTGTCATCGCTTTTTTTACAGGATTAGGGGCTCCTGCCATGCCGCAAATCTACGCTTACGCACAGGAATCGGCAAATGAGAGCCCAACGAGCGATAAGACCTTTGCCATGTCTACATTACGATCCCTTGTATCGCTCGGTTTCCTGATAGGACCATTAGCCGGCACACTCATTTTGGGGTTACTTGGATACAAGGGGCTTTTTCTAGGAACGTCCGCGATCTATCTCATCATTGCCATTCTTGTATACTTGTTTCTACCAACACGAAAATCGGTCCAACGCCAAGACAGGAAAAGAACGAGCATTCGAAAATCACCGTTTAGAAGCAGGCAAATCATGCAGCCGCTTATCGCCTTTATCTTTCTGTTTGGGGTCCATGCTATACATGGGATCAACACGCCGCTATTCATCATAAATGAACTCCATGGTACGCATACGGATGTCGGTTTGGTTGTTAGTATTTCTGCCGGGTTGGAAATTCCCATCATGCTTATATTAGGGGGCCTGGGTGGGAAAATATCAAACCATTCCTTAATGATGATTGGCTGTGTTATCGCTCTCATCTATTACAGCATCTTAAGCATATCGACCGAATCCTGGCAGCTTATCGCTGCACAGCTTCTGCAGGCAACATATGTAGCTATTGTCATGGGCAATGGACTAAGCTATTTCACGGATTTATTACCTGATTCGCCCGGGCTGTCTACCACAATCTATTACAATGGGTCCATTATAGGAAGACTCGTGGGAAATATGGGCGGCGGTATCCTTGCCCAACTTGCGGGTTTTCGTCATGCATACTTGGCATGTCTTGCAATTGTGATTATTTCTTTGTTTATCTTATGGAGAACAAAACCTCATGTGGAAAGGGGAGGAGCATCTGGGCACGGAACTGTATGAATATGCCGAAATGGAAGGGGATATCAATAGAAAAGTTTACGGCATCAATCCCCATATTCTCATATGATTCAATCAATCCACTCCACAGACATTCACACAGCTCGAAAATAGGAGCAGATTGCCTAAGGCAACTGCTCCTTAACTTGATATCTAGTGGATAAATCAACGAGTGAAAAACCGAAATGGCGATTGTTAGATATCAAGCTTACGGTTTCCGAGCCATTTCACCATTTCGGGATCACGATGTGAAAAGAACAGGCTCTGCTTCGTATCTAACGTAGTAATCGCCTCCATATCCTCTTGGCTTAATTCAAAATCAAAGATAGTGATGTTTTCGATCATTCTTTCTTTACGAACAGATTTTGGAATCACAACGACTTCTCTTTGTGTCAACCAACGTAAGACCACCTGAGCAACGGATTTATGAACCTTTTCAGCGATGGATGCTAATACCTCATTGTGGAACAAGTTATTTTTTCCCTCCGCAAAGGGCGCCCAAGATTCAATCTGAACCTGATTCTCTTTCATGAATTTTGCATTTTCGATTTGCTGGTTAAAAGGATGCGTTTCAACCTGGTTTACGGCAGGAACGATTTCATTATGGATAATCAGATCGATCAGACGATCCTCATGGAAGTTACTAACGCCAATGGAGCGAACTTTTCCTTCACGATGCAGTTCCTCCATAGCACGCCAAGAACCAAACACATCTCCATATGGCTGATGAATTAAATACAAATCCAAATAATCCAATTGCAATCTTTCCAGTGATTTTTCAAATGCTTGTTTTGTGCGCTCATAACCCGTATCCTGAACCCAAAGCTTCGTCGTGATAAATAACTCTTCTCTTGCCACGCCACTTCGTTTGATTGCTCTGCCAACGGCTTCTTCATTCAGATAAGAGGCAGCGGTATCAATCAGCCGGTAACCTGCCATGATAGCATCGTAGACGCTTTGTTCACATTCATTTTGATCTGCAATCTGATATACACCAAAACCGAGTATAGGCATCTCAACACCATTGTTCAGTATTACTTTTTGCATATAAAAGCCTCCTGTATTTAGAATTATTTATTGATCCCATCGTCGACTTGCCTTTCCACATCCTTATTATGCACCAGTTGACAAAGAGACCGTTATTACATTCGTATCAAATGTTTGCCTAATTCTCTCACGGACACTTAGCTAACTGAGAATGGGGGGCGTCCTGATACTTCGTAGTCATGTTCGCGGTGATTTTGATAGATGAGAGCAGTACGCTGAGATAGGAGACATTCACAAAGCGGGCGGAAAAGGAAGATATTTTGCTAACAACATCATCCTTAATCTGGAGCTAATGGTATAATTAATATAACTGCGGATATTTGGGATAGATAAAATGTCAAAACGTCCACTATTCCATACATAATCGTTATGAAGAAAAACAAATAATTTTACGGTAATGCAATGGAGGAATCGAAGTCTAATGAATATGGAAAATATCCGATACGAAAAATTCAATCAAAATGATTATCCAGTTGCGAAAGAATTATTGAGCTATGATGTCGAAGGGGGAGAAGAGATCCTCCGGGTGCTTATCAAAGAACCGGATTTGTTTATGAACGCGTTTATTGAGGACAAGCTTGTTGCGCTGGCTCAAGTGAATGAGCCTGGATCTCAGTCTTATTTGACTGTGTTTGTAGCCCCGCAGTTTCGCAGGCAAGGAATCGGTTCTGCAATGGTAAAGTATTTTGAAAATGAATTGCTGGCGGGCGGAACCAAGAAAATCAGGAGTTCCTTTCGTGCCGGTCGTCCATCTTCTTTTTCGTTTGCGCGCAAGCTCGGTTACGACCCATACTTTTCATCGGCTTTCATGCAGCGTACCGGCGATTCCTTTCCCCTGAAAGACCTTCCGGTGAGGCTGTATAGGGACGAAGACTATCTTGTAAGCCAATCTCTGTATGCCAAAGCTTTTCATGACATGCGTGTCCGTGTTGGGTGCTTTCCTGATTCTGTGATTGCCCAGCCAAGTGAAAAAGAGAGAACATCTTGGAAAGATGATGCAGATAACCATTTTGTTTACGAAATCAATGGGGAAGTCGTCGCTTATAGCCACATCTCCGCTAATGTACTCAGCAGCATATCCGTCCGTACAGACCTTCAGGGGCTTGGGATCGGAAGAAAGTTTGCTATGTATTTATGCAATGAAATCTATCACCGTGGCAGCGCAAATGTCGACCTTTGGTGCGTTGTCGGCAATTATGCCAGTAATCTCTATGACAGCCTTGGCTTTAAAGAAAAACATGTTACGCAGTACTTGCGGAAAACACTATAAAGGTGTTAGTTTATGCGGGACATTGCAAGAAAAGTTTCCGGGATTTATCCGCATTCTTGCAAGAATACTTATCTAATTAAGCTTGGTCAAGATGTTGAGAAAGAATAAGAGTAATAAGATAACTAGACTGTTTAGTTTTAATGATGCCGCGTCATCGCGGTTTTTTGTTATTATAGTATAAGTTATATTAATTTCGGTTAGTCTTCAATCAAAATGGTTGCATAATGGTGACTAATTAGAAGATATTCATTTGTAATGCTTGGAATCTGAAAATTTCACTTGGAAAATAATGAGGAGGTGATGAAAGTAACGGTTATCCCTCATACGACTAAGAGATTCCAATACATAAAATAATATACCAGGCGCCAACTGATTCAACTGCTGAGAGAGGCAAAGGAGATACCGCTTCACGAATTAACGGCACAATTTGAAATGGGCCGTACGGGGAAGTTCGCAGTAAATGCGAAGGGACATTGCGAAAATGGACCTCATTAGAATTTGAGTAGAAATTAACATGAACGGAAGGATGTTGCTCATGAACGAATCTAATCAAGAATATATCGTCATCTCGGCTGCTAGGGAAAACAATCTCAAGAACGTGTCCTTGCGTATTCCCAAACGAAAAATCACGATTTTCACCGGGGTATCCGGATCGGGCAAATCATCGATCGTCTTTGATACGATTGCCGCAGAATCCACGCGTTTGTTAAACGAGAACTTCAGCATGTTCGTGCGAACGTTTCTGCCCAAATATCCGCAGCCGGATGCGGACGCGATCGAGAATCTGAGCATGGCTGTTATTGTCGATCAGAAGCCTCTGGGCGGCGGTTCGCATTCCACGATGGGTACGATTACGGATATTTCTCCCATTCTCAGAATGCTTTTTTCACGAGTGGGTAAGCCCAATATCGGGGGAGCAAACATGTTCTCGTTCAACGATCCGCAAGGCATGTGCTCCGAATGCAACGGAATCGGCCGCAGTCTTGGAATCAATATGAGCAAAGCTGTGGACATGTCCAAGTCGCTCCATGAAGGGGCGATTATGCTTCCCGGCTACACAGTGGGCGGATGGGAATGGAACATGCTCATGCAATCGGGTTCGTATGATCCCGATCGGAAGCTCAGCGAGTATTCGGAAGAAGAATTGGAACAGCTGTTGTATGGCAAGGCAAGGAAAGTGAAGATGGATTTCGCCGGGAAAGCAACGAATATTACCGTGGAAGGCGTCATCGAAAAGTTCACCAACAAATACATCAAGCAGGACGTGAAGACGAAGTCCGAACGCACGCAACAAACCGTTGCGCCTTACATTACCGAGGGTCCCTGCTCCAGCTGTCACGGTGCGAGACTAAGCCAGGCCGCGCTTGGCTGCAGAATCAATGGACATAACATTGCGGAATTGTCCTCCATGGAAGTAGGTCATCTCATCCGCGTCATCCGGGAGATTGACGATGCCGCCGCCGGCCCGATGGTCAAGTCGCTAACGGAGCGGCTGCAGCATCTGGTGGACATCGGACTTGACTACTTGACGCTAGACCGCGAGACGGATACCTTATCGGGCGGCGAGTCACAGCGCGTCAAGATGGTCAAGCATCTGAGCGGGAGTCTGGTGGATGTCACTTACATCTTCGATGAACCCAGTGTGGGCCTCCATCCCCGTGATGTACACCGGTTAAATGAATTGCTTCAGAAGCTGCGCGACAAAGGCAATACTGTGCTTGTTGTGGAACATGATCCCGATGTCATCAAGGTGGCGGATCATATCGTCGACGTGGGGCCATACGCAGGCAGTCGCGGAGGTACCATCGTGTATGAAGGAAGCTACCCAGGTCTGCTGGAATCGGGTACATTGACGGGGAACCATCTAAAACGTCATCTACAGTTAAAGCAGGATTGCAGACAGCCGTCCGGCAAGCTGTGCATCAAGGATGCTAAGCTGCACAACTTGCAGAACGTAAGTGTAGATATTCCAACCGGCGTGCTGACAGTCGTGACCGGTGTCGCCGGCTCAGGCAAGAGTACGCTCATTAACGACGTATTTCTTAGCCAGCATCCGGAGGCGATCGTTATTGACCAATCGGCGATAGGCGTGTCGACTCGTTCGAATCCCGCGACCTACACGGGCATTATGGATGATGTACGCAAGGCGTTTGCTTCCGCGAACAAGGTAAGCCCAGGCTTGTTCAGCTTCAATTCCAAGGGGGCCTGCGAGCATTGCCAAGGGCTGGGCGTTGTGTACTTGGACCTGTCGTTCTTCGAAAGCGTGAAGCTGCCATGCGAAGTATGCGGAGGGAAACGATTCAAGGAAGAGGTACTCGAGTACAAGCTGAACGGCAAGTCGATCGCAGATGTGCTGGAGATGACGGTAGAGCAGGCACTGGAATTTTTCCAACTCAAAGAGGTCATGCGGAAGCTCCAGGCGATGAATGACGTAGGTCTGAACTATATTACACTAGGCCAGCCGCTCAGCACGCTCTCGGGCGGAGAATGCCAGCGCATCAAGCTGGCAAGCGAGCTGCACAAGAAGGGCAGCATCTACGTAATGGACGAGCCGACGACTGGCCTGCATATGTCGGATATCGGCCACCTGTTGGATATTATGAACCGACTCGTGGATGCCGGCAACACGGTAATCGTCATCGAGCACAATCTCGAAGTGATCAGCCATGCGGATTGGATCATCGATATGGGACCGGACGGAGGCAGCAAGGGTGGCCAAGTGGTGTTCGAGGGTTCGCCTTCGCAGATCATCCACGCGGAGCAGTCGATCACGGGAAGCTATTTGAAGTAAGCCAGCAGAATCGGTCGCCCTCAGACGACAAGAACTTATAACCATTGAAAGCCGCATTGCATTAAATGCGGTTTTTTTGTTGTAAAGACCCAAGCCCTTACCCTAGTAGCACGAAGTACAACCAGAGCTGTGGCATTGATGCGCTGTTATTGACAATAGAACGTCCATTTTATAAGATTTACCTATCATACAGGTGGAAAGGTGAAGAGAGACGAATTATGGGGAAAATTCAGAAAATTTTACTGCACGAGCAGGTCTCGCAAGAGATACAGAGCTACATACAGGAGAATGAATTAAAGGAAGGAGATAAGCTCCCTTCCGTTGAAGAGATGACCCAGATGTTCGGTGTCGGGCGTTCTTCGCTTCGGGAGGCGCTGCGTTCTCTGGAGGCAGTAGATCTTGTAAAGGTAGAAAACGGAAAGGGAATCTTTGTCCGGGATGTCGACATGTTCCGCTTTTCCGGCAAAGTAAAGATTGAGAGCGAACGCCATTTTTTGTTGAATACCCTTGATGTCCGCAGAGCTTTGGAAGGCCAGGCTGTCGCATTGGCTTCGAAGCGAATTACAGCACCGCAAATCAAAGAACTGGAACAATGTCTGGAAAAGTACCGGCTTCTGAAAGAAGCCAATCAAGACACTTCCGAGATCGATTTGGTGTTTCACCAGCTTGTGATTAAAGCCGCTAACAATCCGATTCTTAAGACGGTACTGGATTCCATCTCTGGGTTGTACGCGAAATTCTTTAACGAACCGCTGGGCGATAAACAGCTATTTGACGAGACCTATCCTTACCATATTACGATGTTTAAGGGGATTGCCGCTCATGATACGGAATACGCGATGGAAGAGTTTAATAAGCTGATGAATTGTATTGAGGAGAAAATCAAAAATTTTTGAACGAATGGGCGTATATCCTGTATTGACACGATATATGTCTTCTCCTATAATCTACCTATCAGACAGGATGACTGTATGACGGACTACAAATTAAAGGGGGACCAAGGAATGAGATTGAAAAAAATGAAAGCGATTACTTTGCTTTTGTCGGCAGTTCTAACCGTCGGCTTGATCGCTGGCTGCGGCGGCAAACAGGCAAGCGACAAGGTTACGATTCGTATGATTGAAAGTTTAACCAGCCCCAAGAGAACAGAACTCATCCAAGCGATGCTCGATAAATTCCAAGAGGATAACCCGAATATTAAAGTGGAACTCATTTCGCCGCCCTTCGATCAGGCCGACAATAAAATCAGAACGATGCTAGGATCCAAAGAAGAGATCGACATTCTTGAGGTGAGGGACTTGAATGTCGCTGAATTCGTCAATAACGGATACATTGAACCCCTGGACGCGTATACCGACAAGTGGAGCGATTTTGCCACGGTAAGCGCGGTCTCCAAATCCGTGGGAACCGTTGGCGGTAAAATGTACTTCCTGCCCAATGGTTTATATCAGAGACAAATGTTCTACCGGGCCGACTGGTTTAAAGAAAAGGGATTGAACCCGCCAACAACATGGGAGGAGCTTTATGAGACAGCGAAAAAATTGACGGATCCTTCTAAGAACCGTTTCGGATTCTCCTTCCGGGGAGGGGCCGGGTCTAATGGTACAACGGATTCGATGATTCTGGCTTATAACGGAGATAAAGTGAATCTGGAAGATTCCATGTTCACCAAGGATGGGGCTACGATCTATTCCACTCCCGAAGCCAAGGCTGCAATGGAATTGTACCTGAAGCTTTATAAAGACGCTTCTCCACCCGACTCCATCAATTGGGGCTTCCAGGAGCAAGTGCAGGCCTTCACCTCCGGCGTGACGGCCATTTTGCTTCAGGACCCGGACGTCATTCAATCGCTGCAGGAGAAGATGGAGGAAGGAACTTGGGCGACGGCACCGCTGCAGACAGGACCAACAGGTAAAGCGCTTTTCGCCGCCGGAGGTGCGGGCTGGGGAATGTCCTCCAAGTCGAAGCATAAAGAGGAAGCTTGGAAGCTGATCGAATACCTGTCCAGCCCAGAGGTAAATACGAAATTTTCGAAGGATTACGGACTAATCCCTCTTCATACGACCGCAACGGAAGACGAATTTTTCAAAACCGGTCCATACAAAACTTTAATTGATATGTCCGACAAGCCCGACACGTTTGTCAACTATAAGCCTGCCTTCGAGTACCCGGGGAATGGACAGTGGGGCCAGGTGGCGATGGAGACCGGTCAGGCGCTCCTTCTGAATAAAGCCACTTTAGACGAAACCTTAAAGAAATGGGACAGCTATTGGGTCGAACAAAAGGCAAATCTGAAACAATGAGCATATAAAACAAGCCGTGATGGGCGGCAGTGCCGCCCGTCACCCTTTATATTTAAGGCGGTGCCAATATGAATAATCGAAAAATCATACTTACGGGATTAATTCCCGCCTTGCTCCTTGTACTGGTCTTTACTTATTATCCTTTCCTCCGCGGCATAATCATGGCTTTTCAGGAATACAAGCTGTTTAATCTAAGTAATGTTCATTTTATCGGAATAGATAACTTTAAAAATGCTTTTCAGGATCCCAAATTTATTATGGCTTTGCAAAATAGCGCCTACTGGGTGTTCTGTTCCCTTATTCTTCAATTCTTACTTGGTTTGACCCTTGCGCTGATGCTGAAAAGAAAATTCAGAGGACGAGGAATCTATCAAGGCTTAGTTTTTTATTCTTGGGCGCTCTCCGGTTTTTTGATCGGGATGATTTGGAAGTGGATGTTCAATTCCCAGATTGGCGTCATCAATGATTTGCTGCTCCGCATCGGTCTCATTCATCAGCGAATCGGTTTTTTGTCGGAGCAGAAGTGGGCGATGATGTCCGTAATTATTGCAAATGTATGGTACGGCGTAGCTTTTTTCGCGATCATGCTGCTGGCTGCCCTGCAATCCGTCCCCTCTGAGCTGTATGAAGCCGCTGAAATGGACGGTGCGGGGGGAGTACGCAGGCTATGGAATATTACGCTGCCCTATATCAAGCCGACGATTATTTCGACTTTGATGCTGAGGGCGATCTGGATATTTAATGATCCCTCGTTAATATACGGACTGACCAACGGGGGTCCGGCAGGCAGTACGCATATTTTGTCCTCCTTGATGCTTGAACATATTATTTACGGCGGGGATTATGGAGCGGCTTCCGCCATCGGTATCATCATGATTGTCATTCTGCTGCTGTACACGATCTTCTTCCTGTCGGTTACAAAAGCAGAGAAGGCAGGTGAGTTCTGATGAAAAAGAACATATTCCGATCAGGAAAGATCATTTATCTGGCCATTTATCTGCTTATTATGATTTTCCCCTTGTACTGGATAGTCATCACCTCGCTCAAGCCGCAAAAGGAAATCTTCTCATTTCCGCTTAAGTACTGGCCGGAGCATATGACTCTGGATAATTACATTCACATCTTTAAAATATCGAAGTTCCATATTTATATCGGGAACAGCTTGCTGGTCTCCATTGTCTCTGCACTTATCGTACTTGTCATTGCCACGTTAAGCGCGTATGTTATGGCCCGGTTTACATTTCGAGGGCATAAACAGATCATGATGGCTTTCATCGCCACCCAGATGCTGCCGGGTTTTGTCGCGCTTGCGCCCTTGTATCTCATGATGAGCAGTATGAATCTGATCAATAATCGCATGTCTCTCATTCTCATGTATACGGTAACGCTTATTCCCTTTACGACGATTATGCTTCGTGGATTTTTTCAGCGGATCCCCGCCAGTCTGGAGGAAGCGGCCATGATCGACGGATGCTCGAGGTGGTCAGCCTTGCTGCGGATTATCATTCCTGTCATGCTGCCGGGAATCGCCTCCAGTTTTATTTTCGCGTTCGTACAAAATTGGAATGAGCTGTTTCTGGCGGTCATGTTCATTGACAACGATTCCCTGAAGACGCTGCCGGTAGCGATGAACTCCTTTATTCTTAAATTTGACGTTGATTGGGGAGCGATGTCCGCCGGAGCCGTTTTATCCATTATACCGACAGTTCTTATATTTGCCTTTGCGCA
Organism: Paenibacillus dokdonensis; assembly: GCF_004916975.1. Classification (GTDB taxonomy): domain Bacteria; phylum Bacillota; class Bacilli; order Paenibacillales; family Paenibacillaceae; genus Paenibacillus_AQ; species Paenibacillus_AQ dokdonensis. The sequence continues at coordinate 2,262,135 of NZ_STGQ01000001.1, forward strand.
AAAGTTCATAGTAGAAGGGCTGACACAAGGAGCGGAAAAAGGATGAGTGAACCGTTGAACGATCAGGCCATGAAAGACAAAAAAAGAGAACAGCAATTCACGCAAACGGCTTACGATCTGCTGGATGGACGGCATCATGGCGCAATTCATGTGCCTATTTACCAGAATAGCCTGTTTGCCTTCAATAGCTACGAGCAGTTCGAGGAAGCGGGGAAGGAACTACTCAGCCACCATGTGTATTCCAGAGGCAATAACCCGACGGTTCAACATCTGGAACGGAAGCTGGCTGACTTGGAGCAGGCTGAATCCGCCAAATGCTTTGCTTCGGGAATGGCCGCGATTACCTCGGCGATCCTGTCCGTAGTTGAGGAGGGAGACCACATTGTATGCGTTCGGCAGGCCTATGGTCCGACCCGTGAATTTCTCGGTTCGTACCTGGCCCGGTTCAATGTGGAAACCACATTCATCGATGGCAGCACCATCGATCATTGGCGGGAAGCAGTGCGCCCGAACACAAAGCTGCTGTATCTGGAGAGTCCGACCTCCATGCTGTTTCAACTGCAGGATTTGCGGCAGTGCGCGGCGTTTGCCCGCAGCATTGGAGCGATCAGCATCATCGACAATACGTGGGCGACCCCTTGTTTTCAAAATCCCCTTGCATTGGGGATTGATTTGGTGGTCCATTCCCTGACCAAATATATCGGCTGACACAGTGATTGTATCGGTGGTGTCGTATTAGGATCAAAGTCACTGATGAACAGGATCGGGTACACGGAATACATGCTGCTTGGCGGGATTATGGCACCACAGACGGCTGCTCTAATATCCAAAGGGCTGCGGACGCTCCCTTTGCGTATGCAAAGGCATGAAGAGAGCGGGCTGTTTGTTGCCGAACATGTTTCTAAGCAAGGTTACGTCGCCCGGATGAACCACCCGGGGCTGCCTTCTCATCCGCAATACGAGCTTGGCCAGCGTCAGCTGTCCGGCAGCAGCAGCTTGTTTTCATTTGTCTCGTTTGAACCCATAGCCAAATTAAAAGAGTGGGCAAACCGGCTGTGTTATTTTAAAATTGGGGTCAGTTGGGGAGGTTTTGAAAGTCTGATCACGGTCAACGCCCTGGAAACTGACAAGGATGACCGGAAACCTTCCGTTGTGAGGCTTTACGTCGGATTGGAAAATCCTAAGGATTTAATCGCCGATTTAGATCGGGCATGGTGCGAGGTATAGTCGCAGATGGTGGCATTACTAAGATGAGGGTGGCTCAATCGTCATTATGGCGGAGCGCCCTCGTTTTTACGTTGGGTCAATATACGAATCAGCCGGTTTGGCATTCGCTTTGACAAATTAAGTCGATCATTGTTCAATGGAAATAAAATGCAATGGGAGGTTTTCGATGAAAAGCACAGTACTTGGAACGATAGCTGCATTATTTGCTGTTTCCTTGCTGGCTGGGTGTTATGATACAAAAAAAACGAAAACTGCAAATTTGGACTTGGAAGGGAACTGGAGGCTAGTCACCGATTCCCAATCGCCAGTTTGCTTTTCCAATATAAAATTTTTGAATGATCCTACTTCTAACAGGAGCCCTATTTCTGTTCATGAGACAACGGGCAACAACACAAAAATTTGGTTCGGCGAATACGAGAGTGAAGGAAATAATATTCGGGTTATATTGCATGAGCCCAAAGCTGATCCTTTCATGATGGCCGCCGAGCGCAGCGAAGATGAATTAAAGCTTCGATACGAATGGAAATCGGCAGATGTAGTTTGCTCGTATCAACCTGATTCATAGGTGTGACCACGCGGCTACTTTCATTCTTACAATTCTTGGATATGGAATGTATTTTTGATCAGCTTGGGCCGCTCACGGCGGCGGGAACGTTCTGGAATATTGCAGGTATACAAATGCATCCCATTGTAGGAACTTGACCTATGATAATTATGGGAGAATGTATCGTCTTGAGGAGGTCATTAATATGGAACTGAGAGTCATAAATTATTATTTGACTGTAGCTTGAGAGGGGAGTATCACCGAAGCAGCAGAAGTACTACATGTTACACAGCCTAATTTAAGCCGCCAACTCAAGCAGCTGGAAGAAGAACTTGGCACCACATTATTCAAGCGTGGAAACAAAAAAATCACATTAACCAACGATGGGGTTCTGTTTCAACAAAGAGCTAACGAAATTGTTTCCTTAATCAGCAAAACAACGCATGAATTTACCCATCAGAAGGATTCGATCGGAGGTACCGTGTCCATTGGCTGCGTAGAATCGAATGCCTCGCGCATGCTTTCAGAGGTACTTAGGGAGTTTTCCGAATGTTATCCGTTGGTTCGATATGACCTATACAGTGCGGATGGGGATGATATTCGCGAGAAACTGGATAAGGGGATCATTGACATCGGTATTCTGCTCGAACCTATTGAAACCTCAAAATATAACTATATACATTTGCCGTACTCGGAAACTTGGGGGCTTGTAATGCGCAGGGATGATCCTCTAGCGCAAAGAGGGCTGATTTCATTGCAAAAAGCGAGTCAGTTGCCCTTGATTCCACCCCGAAGAATGATTGTCAAGAACGAAATTTCGAGCTGGTTTGGCATCTCCGAAGACCTGCTTCACATCTTTGCTACACATAATCTGCTGACCAACGCATCGTTCCTGGTAGAGGAAAAGTTGGGGTATGCTATTTGTGTCGAAGGAGCCCATGAAACTCGCGGCAGCAAAAACACTTGCTTCATACCTTTTACTCCAACACGCACGACGGGCCATGTATTTGCATGGAGAAAATCGCAAATTCTTAATCCCGCAACGGAGATGTTTATCGAATATATAAGAGATAACAAAAAAGCATGACAAAGCATGAATTATAAGTATTAGATATAGTCAAATGATTACTTTACAATTAGGCGTGGGTACAGATCGTTCTGTTAGCTCATGCTGCTTATTGCAACCGAGAAGAACGTATCTGGCCAAACGTCTTCGAATTAAGGGAGTAATGGTTGTGGAGAAATCAATCGCAAACCCCAAGTTTTTTTCAAATAAGGATTTATCCAGATTGTTTATTCCTCTTATGGTTGAGCAATTTTTAGAATTATCCGTAGGTCTAATCAGCTCCATCATGGTCGCTTCCGTTGGCGAAGCTGCAGTATCCGGCGTATCTTTGGTGGAGTTCGTCATGGCATTATTGATCAGTATCTTTGCCGCCCTTGCCACTGGGGGCTCGGTGATTGCCGGACAGTACCTTGGAAACCGGAAAGAGAATGAAGCGAGAAAAGTTTCCAATCAATTAGTATGGTTTATTGGCTGTATGGGACTCGTGGTCATGGCATTAACTTATCTGATGAAAAATGTCATTTTGCATGGACTTTTTGGTCAGATTACGGAAGATGTATACGCTCACGCCAGTAACTATCTAATGATCGTAGCGTTATCCATTCCTTCTCTGGCATTGTATAACGCAGGTGCGGCCATTTTTAGAACAATGGGTAACTCAAAATTTCCTATGAAAATCATGCTTTATATGAACATTTTGAATGTGGTAGGCAGTGTAGCATTCATTTATTTATTTGACATGGGTACTTCAGGTATTGCGATTTCCACACTGATTTCTAGACTTGCGGCTGCCGGAATTATTATCTTTCATGCATTCAATGCTAAAAATATATTATTTCTAGAAAAGACGATACGACCCAAATTTGATATGGGCATGATTAAGCAGACTTTAGCGATTGGTGTACCTTATGGAATAGAAAATGGAATGTTCTATCTTGGAAGGCTTCTTGTACTGAGTATTGTTTCTACTTTCGGAACAGCGGCAATAGCAGCTAATTCGGTCGGTGGGACGATTGTAACGTTTCAAGCGCTTCCGGGAATGGCCATCGGTTTAGGATTGACGGTCATCATTTCCAGATGTGCAGGTGCTAAGGATTATGAGCAAGCCAGATATTACACGAAGAAAATCATCTGCGTCATTTATATAGCGCAAATCATCAGTTCTTTTATCATATTGTTGCTATTATCGACGATCATGAAGGCCTATAACCTATCCGAGGAAGCAACGATGTTGACGACGAAAATCGTCTGGAGTCATGCAATCGCTATGATGCTAATATGGCCTCTAGGAAATTCTTTGCCTGTTGTTTTCCGGGCTTCTGGAGATGCAAAATTTCCTATGATAATCAGTATGTTTACGATGTTTTTCTGCCGTATTGCACTGGCTTATGCATTGGTTTATTACTTACACATGGATTTGCTCGCAACATGGATTGCCATTTATTGCGATTGGCTAATAAAAGGAGCCATATTCGTATGGCGTTATCTAAACGGTAAATGGACTAATTTCCATGCAGTAAAATAATGTAGTGTAGATTATAAAAAAAGTGATTAGAAGGCAGAATTTTACATTTTTAAGGATAGATAATTTTTAGAACTTGGGGTTGCCGGAACGTTAATTAGATAGATCCAAGTGTGAATGCTTTTACAATACAGATGCATTTCTGTTATGCCATGACGCCCCACATGGTCAGTTTTTTTTCTGGTGGAATCCGGAACGGTAGCTTCGCGGCGACATCCGGATGAACGACTTGAACACCTTCTCAAAATGCGAAAAGTTCTCGAAACCGGACTGTTCCGAAATCACGGTGATGCGTTCGTCAGTTTCACGGAGCAGCCGCTGGGCTTCTTTGGTCCGGGTGATGCTGATATATTCAATCAGGCCAAAACCGGTATATTTTTTGAAAGTCCGGCTGAGGTGGCTGGGACTGAGATAAAATCGTTCGCTCAGGCTTCCTAGGGTTAGCGGTTCCCGATAATGTTCCGAGATGAAGCGAGCAATTTCCGTTATTCTGGCCGCAGCAGGGGAGACGGCCTCCTCAGAGAGTGCGTGTTTGGGATGGAGTACCTCTCGTGCGGCGAACAACAGGGTCAAAGCCGCAGCATGGCGCACGGCAAGCTCATATCCAGGGGATTGATCCTGAATTTCACGAAGCATATCGAATAATATCTGCTCGATCCGCAGCTTGTCCGGCTCTGCCAGATGTATCACGCGATTGCCGTGGTGAAATGGCGTCAGAAGCAGCTCGGCCTCGTCATCGACCATCTGATCAAAGTATTCCATGTTGAAATAGAGCACGATGCGCTCATGATTGGGTATGCCGGTATCAAAAGTTTTATGCACCTCATTACTGGGCACAAAAACCAGGTCACCGGAACGGACCGTATAAATGCGGTCTTTTATGAAAAAATATCGTTCTCCTCCAAACAAATAGTACAGTTCGTAGTGTCTGTGCATATGATCAGTCGCCATCGAGAAATGCCCTTTGCGCCGATTGTATTCCAGATGAAAAGGATGCTGCGCACTTCCATAGCGAAGTTCGTGATTTAGAGTCATTTGCTTTTTCTTCCCTCCAAGGCACAAAAATTGCGGGGTTTTATCCATATTAACATATATTGCGGAGACATTATGCTGATATTGCGTTACTCTTTTACTGGAAATCATCAGAAAAGGAGAGTTGAAGCCCATGACCAAGAAAACATATGTACAAGTTGGCGCTGGTGGAAGAGCTGAATTTTTCTATGGAGCTATTGCCAAAACGTTCAGGGATTCCTCCGAGCTGCTGGCTTTTTGCGACTTTAATCAAACCCGCATGGATTATGCCAACAAGCTGCTTACGGACAAATACGATTACCCTGCGGTGCACACCTATAAAAGCGACGCGTTTGATGAAATGATCCAGACGGAGAAGCCGGACATTGTCATCGTGACCAGCGTGGACCGAACACATCACCGATACATTATTCGCGCACTGGAGATGGGCTGCGATGTGATCACTGAAAAACCGATGACGGTCGACGCAGCCAAATGTCAGGATATTATCGACGCGGTAGAACGGACTGGAAGAAATGTCCGCGTTACCTTTAACTATCGCTATGCACCGCATCATACCAAGGCGCGTGAATTGATCGCGGATGGTACGATTGGCGACGTTACTTCGGTTCACTTTGAATGGCTGCTGAATACGCAGCATGGCGCCGACTATTTTCGGAGATGGCACCGGGACAAACGTAACAGTGGGGGACTTCTTGTACATAAGTCGACACATCACTTTGATCTAGTGAATTTCTGGATCGGTTCCCAGCCGGAAACGGTATACGCCATGGGCGACTTGCTCTTTTACGGACGGGAGAATGCGGAACAGCGGGGTGTCACTACATTTTATGAACGCTCTACAGGCAATCCGAACGCCAAGGACGATCCATTTGCACTGTTTCTGGATAGCAATGAACATCTGAAGGCGATGTATCTCGATGCGGAAACGGAAGACGGGTACCGCCGCGATCAAAGTGTATTTGGAGACGGCATTTCGATCGAGGATACGATGAGTGTCCTTGTACGATACAAGAATAAAGCGCTTCTGACCTATTCGCTGAATGCGTATATGCCGTGGGAGGGTTATCGAATCGCGTTCAATGGTACCAAGGGAAGGATTGAAATGACGGTCATTGAGCAATCGTATGTCAATTCGGGAGGTGACAAGGCGCTTGAAGGAGCAATCAAGGGAGTCAACATTCTGGTATTCCCGATGTTTGGCGATCCGTACAAAGCAAACTTCGAAGAGGGCGCAGGAGGTCACGGCGGCGGTGATCCGGTGCTGCTGAACGATATTTTTGGCGTACCGGTCCCTGACCGTTTCCAGCGAGCAGCCAATCACATTGATGGTGCGCGTTCCATATTGACAGGTATCGCAGCGAACCAATCGATTAGTACGGGGCGTGCCGTTAAAGTTGATGAACTGGTGCGGTTAACATAATAAGGTGCTGGAACAATAATCGTTAAGTTTTCGGTATTATAACAGATCGTTCCCCGGGTGCTAACCGACCTGGGAACGATCGCTATTTTTCAATGGCTAAAAGCTTAGTTAAAATTACACTTTTCTGTTTATCTAGAAGACTGGGTTGCCATATAAATAACAACATGCCACAATACTGACTGAACGTTCGGTATAGATGATGAATTGGAGTGACGTTATGAATCAGAAACAGCTTCAGAGCGAGCAAACCAAGAAGAAAATCGCAGTAGCGGCTCGTGCGCTATTTGTCCAAAAAGGCTATAAAGCGACTTCGATCGAAGATATCGTAGGCGCCACCGGTAGCAGCAAAGGCAATATCTATTACCACTTCAAAAGCAAAGAGGGCCTGTTTCTTTTTTTAATTGAAGAATGGGACCATGAATGGGAATTGAATTGGAAACAAAGTGAGCATTTGTATAACACAACCACCGAGAAGCTTTATGCCGTAGCCGAACAACTGGCAACCGATGATTTGAACCATCCGCTCACGAAGGCAGCTGATGAATTTTTTCATAACGAGGAGAAGACGTCAGAGGTCGAATCCAGAATGGCCGAGATGAACGCCAAGCATTTGGCGTTTAATCAAAAGCTGCTGCAGGAAGGAATCGACAGCGGCGAATTTAAGCCGGGTGACGCCGAGCGCCTTGCTGTCGTATTGGAAGCGATCTTTTTCGGTGCAAATCATCTATCGCGAAGCCTGGCGCCCGATAAGACAACTATACTTTATCGAGATGCTGTCACTGTATTTTTAGATGGCGTAGCGGAAGAATAAAGAAGCAGGCAACGGAGTGCAAAAATCCGTCTACGTTATTCCGGGACAAAATACATAACGAATGTTCAGTATTAATGCAGAATTTTATGGAAGCTTTCATGTATGTCGCTGCTGCTTAGAAACCGGGGAGCAATACTGCTTCTCATGCTTAACAACTTCATTATTTTCACGGGGATCGGGCTGATTATACCGATTATGCCCAGCTACATGAACTTGCTTCATATTAATGGGAGCATACTCGGTCTGTTGGTTGCGGCCTTTTCGATTACACAACTTGTATTCTCGCCGATCGCCGGGCGTCTATCCGATTCGATCGGCCGCAAAAAGGTCATTTTGTCCGGGTTGCTGCTGTTCGCCATTTCGGAATGGATGTTTGGCGCCGCCAGCTCGCTGCCTTTATTGTTTCTGGCTAGACTGTTGGGAGGGGTGAGCGCCGCCCTGGTCATGCCTGCCGTAATGGCTTATACGGCCGATGTCACCAGTGAGGAAGAACGGGGCAAAGGGATGGGATTCATCAATGCAGCCATCACCACGGGCTTTATCATCGGGCCGGGGATCGGCGGTTACCTTGCCGAATTCGGCATACGGGTTCCTTTCTACGCTGCCGCCGTCGGTGGCTTGCTTGCGATGGCGGTCTCCGCACTGTTTTTGCGCGAAGTGAAGAAAGAGGGCCATACCAAAGAGGAGGGTGCGGCACAGCCGGTTCAAGCCGGATTGCTGGGTCAGTTAACCTCCGCCTACCGGGCACCTTATTTTATCAGTTTGATCGTCGTGTTCGTCGCTTCTTTTGGACTAGCGAACTTTGAAACGGTGTTCGGTTTGTTTGTCGATCACAAATTCGGTTTTACCCCGAAGGATATCGCGTTCATCATTACGTTCGGTTCGGTCTGTGGAGCTGTCGTGCAGATAACAATCTTCGGCTGGATCATTAATCGTTTCGGCGAGAAGAGAATCATTACTATCAGCATCCTGGTGTCCGTCCTTTTTATTCTTTTAACGCTGCTGGTGCATACGTTTTGGCTCATAGTTGCGGTAACTTTTGTCCTGTTTCTGGCGATGGACATTCTGCGTCCGGCCATTGGAACCCAAATGTCCAAGTTCGCCAACGAGCAGCAGGGCTATGTCGCAGGTCTGAATTCGGCCTTCACCAGCCTCGGAAACATTATCGGTCCCATTATTGCGGGTGCACTATTTGACCTGAATTTAAATTATCCTTACGTGATGGCGAGCGTCGTATTAATGTTAGGATTCCTGATCTCCTTCAAATCCAAAGAAACACAATATGAGCTTGAGTCAAGGTCACTTCGATGATCGTTAACATTGAAAGAATGAAATGAAGCTGGCATGATTAACGTAAAACCCTCCAGACCGCAGATGGTCAAGACCCCATTTAGTGGACATTGAAAAAACACCTAGGCTGCAAACTGGCGCCGGTACTGTACCGGCGTCAGTTTGTTTAATTTACGCTGCGGTCGCCTTTGGTTGTAAAATTGTATGTACTTCTCAATTCTCCTTTGTGCCTCTGCCAGATTTCGGATATCATAGGGATAAAGCCCTTCCGTTTTGAGATGCGAGAAGAAGCTCTCCATGGAGGCGTTGTCTAGGCAGTTGCCCCGGCGAGACATGCTGATTTGGGCGCTAACCTTTGGCAGCATGTCGTGGTAAGCATGAGACGTGTACTGGAACCCTTGGTCGCTGTGAACGACCAATCCGGACACGTCTTTTCGCTTAGCAAATGCTTTAGCGAACGTCTGAAGTACCAGTTCATTATCGTTACGTTCGCTAAGTTGGTAGGCCACAATCTCGTTATTGAATAGGTCTTTCACTGCCGAAAGATACAGCCAGCGCTCGCCTATCCGGTATTGAGTCACATCCGTCACCCATTTCTGGTTTGGTTTTTCGGCTGTGAAATTTCGCTTAAGCAGATTATCAGCCACGCGCTCGGCAGCCTGGTATGTCATATTAAATCGACGTTTCCGGCGAATGCTGGCTTGAAGACCAAGCTTTTGCATTAGGCGCAGTACTTTCTTGTGATTCATCCATACACCTTCATCCTGCCACAAGAAAAGTTGGATCTGACGGTAGCCATACTTTCCTTCGTAGCGTTGATACACGGTGCGAAGGAGTCGTTTAGCCTCGGCATCTCGGTCATTCTTCTTCCTCTTCAAATACGCGTAATAGCCACTTCTAGAGACGCCAAGGAGCTTGCAGTGTTCGGCTACTTGGCCGACATTCGCTGCTTGTTCGATAAGCTTGAAGCGCTGTTCTTTCCCTCCTGCATCCAGATTTCCAAACACTTTTTTAGCATCGTATTCTCCCGTTTCAACTGCTGAACATATCGCTCTTGATCTAAATATTCCTTCCGCCTTCCTCGTTGATCCAGTAAACCAAACTCACCCTTTTCACGGTATTTTCGCATCCAACGCTTCATCCGACTCTGGTCTTGGATTCCCAAATGATCGTTGATTTGCCGATACGTCCATTTTTCCTCTACGTGCAAACGGATTGCCTCCATCTTGAGTTCCTCAGAGTACGTCTTAAACTTTTGACCTTTTATAGCCATAAAAAATACACCCCCTAGAATTCATCGGTTAAACCAAGGGGTTTTTCCAATGTCTATTCTAAGGGGTGCACTTCACAGAGGGCCTGAAGGGTTTTTCATTATGATTAATGATTCTGTGACAAATCACTGTTTTAAACCTATGGGGTAACCTGTAAACATTAACGTGTTCCATGTACATCGAATAAAATCGGATATTTTAGCCATAATAAGACAGCCTATTTTATTCCAGACGTATAGAGGAGCAGATGAATGTGAACAACAAATGGTTGCTGGCGTTGCCTTTAACCTTGGCGCTCGTTTTTAATATGACGCAGGCGGTTGCATCCGGACAAGCGAAGGTAAGCGAAAAGAAAGCTTCAGTTTGCCTAAGCCCAAAAATGGTGCAATTGAAAGTCGATATGCAGAAGGTTTGGATTGACCATACGATATGGACGAGAAGCTATATTGTCAGCGCTATCTCTAATCGTCCGGATCAGAAGGATGTCTTAGACCGGCTTTTGCGGAATCAACAGGACATAGGTAATCTAATCAAACCTTATTACGGAGATGCCGCAGGCAATAAACTGGCTGATCTTCTGAGAGAGCATATTCTGATCGCAGGGAAGATTGTGGATGCTGCCAAAGCGGGTAACCAGGCAGATGTGGAAAAGTTGGATGCAGAGTGGCATAGAAACGCCGACGATATTGCCAAATTCTTAAGCTCGGCGAATCCAAACTGGCAATTTAAGTTGCTGCAGGACATGCTGTATGAACATCTCCAGTTGATTAAGGAAATCGTCCTGGACTGTCTCAAAGGTGATTGGAAAGCGGATATCGCAGCAACTGACAAAAATGAAATCCATATGATTCATTTGGCCGATATTCTGACCGAAGGCATTGTCAAACAGTTCCCCAATAAATTTTAATCGGGGCGCAGCGGATCTGCAAACCAATGAAAGCTTTTATGGTTGCCCGAAAGGCAGCTGTAAGAGCTTTTTATTTTGCTTCTCATTATGTTGCAAATGCAACAATAATAGATTCCGGGCATCATTCGAGAGAAGTTGGCCGAAATGAACGGGAAAACACTCTTTTTATGTGGGCGACGAAGAACAAAACGATTATGTTTTGGCTAAAACTCTGGTGTAAACTATCGTTTAGATATCAGGAGCACGAATCATAGCCTGGACGCCTTGAGCGTTACGGCGAATTGAATAGCGCCCACCACAAGATACCGCGAATCATCGCGGTGTTTTTGTATTTTGTTACCGAAGTGAGGTTCCTGAACCTGGTCTAAAATATGGGAATCTTGCGGTCTTATTCCGTATTCGGACTTCTTTGAAAAAGTTTATGGTACTGTACATACAAATCATTCGTAAGGGAGAAGTGAATCCGCAATGCATAAGGTTATCCAACCCAAAATTCTATACTTCGGGAGCTCGGTCGTGCTGATCAGTACGCTCAACGAGGACGGTACGCCAAACCTCGCACCGATGTCTTCGGCCTGGTGGCTGAATCAATCATGCATGCTTGGGATGAGCAGCAAATCGAAAACCGTTCAAAACTTGGTCCGGGAAGGCGAGTGCGTCCTTAACCTCCCGTCGATCGACCTGGTGCCGGCCATGGAGCGATTAACGTTGTTAACTGGCAGCAACCCCGTCCCAGAGGCTAAAGCCAAGAGGGGTTATACATATGAAAAAGATAAATTCGGAGCCGCGCAATTGACGCCGCTTCCGTCCGAAATCGTTAAGGCGCCGCGCGTCCTCGAATGCCCCGTCCACCTGGAAGCCAAGTTTACGAAGCTTCATGCCTTCGAAGAACCCAGCTCGCTGGTTGCCTTGGAGGTCCGGATAGATAGGGTCCACATCGAAGACCGTCTGCTAATGGACGGCCAAACGCAGTACATCGATCCTTCGAAATGGAATCCGATGATCATGAATTTCTGCCAATATTTCGGCTTGGCCGAGCAGCTGTCCGACTCGCGGCTAGCGCCGGTATTCGGCCCCGGTTCCGCCCAATAGGTTCGGTTCCAGACCGTATGCCCGAAAATTTAAAAGAAACAGCGTTAGATCAGGACTTGAAATAAATAGTCTTGGTCTAACGCTGTTTATGAATTCGCCTGGCCATGATCTTTGCGCGGGTCCGATCCGTCTCCATCATGAAGCAAAGAGGAAATGGTGACCTAAACGAACCTACCTGCTTTTAGACTTGTTCAGCCAACCTCTAACTCCCTATTTCCCATCATAAAAGACTTTGGATTGAAGCATATCCAGCGCTCGTTCGATGTCCTCCAGTTGTTCTATGGAAACATCCTTGATTCGTTCCGCAAAGCGCCCGCCGATGCGTTGAAATGCACCGTTCATCATGGTTTGTCCAGCTTTGGAGAGACGGATCAATTGCTTTCGCCGGTCTTCTGCGACGTTGAATTTTTCGCACAGGTTTTTCTCGGTCAATTTCTTGATCTCACGGCTCGTATTAGGCATGGAAATATCCTTACAATCGCTAATTTGACTGAGGGTAACGGGCTGGCTGACGGCGATATATTCCAGGATGCTATATTGAACGGGCGTGATGTCGTCCGGCTTGATATCTTTCGTTAATTCATAGGTCACTTCGTGTACAGCCGTTGTAAAAGCCACGAATTTTTGAAATAAAGCTTCTTTGTCCATTACGATCACCTCTTATTGAACAATAACAAAATAATTATTAATATACAATTATCAATTGACAACTAAATAGAGGTCGTGATAATATTTTGTTATCAAATGATAAGTAAAGGGGTGGAGCTATGAACATATTGGTGATTTATACGCATCCGAATCATCGGAGTCTCAGTTATGCTTTTTTGCAGAAGGTCATTGAAGGAAGCCGCGAGAACGAACATATTACGGAAGTTCAGGTGCTTGATTTATATGAAGAAGGGTTCGATCCGGCATTGATCTTTAACGAAAACAAACGGAGACGGGATATGCACATTGATCCCAAGCTGGAGAAATACCGCGAACAGATCCGCTCAGCGGACAAACTAGTATTCGTATATCCCATTTGGTGGGGAAGACCTCCCGCGATGCTTCTGGGGTATATTGACCAGATGTTTGCCTCGAATTTTGCCTATCGGGACAATGGAAAGTTGCTGCCGGAGGGACTCTTGAAAGGCAAATCCGCAGTTTGCATTTCCACCATGAAAGGACCGGCATTCTATCTTTTGTACTGGTTGGGCAACGCACATAAAATTCTGATGAGAAAAGCATTGCTTCAATATGTGGGCATCCGAAAAGTGAAGTTTTTTGAATTTGGAAGCATGGAGAGCCAGAAAGGCAGGCACGAACAAAAATTGAAGCGGGTGCATCGCTATTTTAGCGCAATAACCCGATAATCTGTATCGAATAAAACAAGCAATGCTCGTGGCGAGCATTGCTTGTTTTATCATTTTGGTTCCGATATTTCAGTCTAAAGAAGGAGGTGAACGATGCAACATTAAGTATAATGAAGTATGGAAGGGAGAGGCGAATCTTTACTAAGAATGGCATCTTTATTAAACAAAGTGGAGGTTGAAAGTTTGAATAGGCATGAAAAAAGCTCGAATGCATCAGGCCTGCTTCACAATCGATTCCTGCAGACGATTTTATTATCGAGCGTGCTCCTGCAGATCGGCATCTGGGTACGCAATTTCGCGATTCTTCTGTATGTTGCCGACAGAACAAACAATGATCCCTACGCCATTTCGTTAATCAGTGTGGCAGAATTCGCGCCTATTTTTGTTTTTTCGTTCATCGGTGGAACATTTGCCGACCGCTGGCGGCCAAAGCGAACGATGATCTGGTGCGATTTATTATCCGCGGTATCGGTATTCGTGGTCCTTCTGACCCTACATTATGGTTCTTGGCAATCCGTTTACCTTGTCGCGTTCATCTCGGCTATTCTTTCGCAATTCTCGCAGCCTTCAAGTATGCGGTTGTTTAAGTATCATGTGCCTGAACAACAGCTGCAGCAGGGGATGGCTCTGTTCCAATCACTGATGGCTATCTTCATGGTACTTGGTCCTATGCTTGGAACCTTCGTATACAGCACGTTCGGACTTGAGACATCGATCGCTGTCATGGGGGTGGTTTTCCTGCTCTCCGCTCTTGTCCTTATTCGCTTGCCAGAAGATCATATGGAATCTCAAACTGTTGCAGTAAGAGGGCAATTCCGCAAAGATTTCGTTGAAGGCTTCCGCTTTGTTTGGAAAAGCCAAGTGCTGCGTATGCTCGGACTTGCGTTTGTTCTCGCGGGACTCGCCGTTGGCGTAGCCCAAGCTCTCAACCTGTTTATCGTAACGGAGCGGCTGGGCAGAAGCGAGGAATTTCTGCAGTATCTGCTCATGGTGAACGGCGCAGCAATGCTGATTGGTGGCGGGATCGTAGCCGTTTTCGCTAAGCGGGTTCCGCCGCAGATTCTTCTTGCCATAGGAATGCTGGCAGGAGCAGTCTGTACAGCTATAGTCGGGTATTCGACGAGCGTTCCGGTCACGTTGACCGTCCAATTCCTGAACGGGCTAGTTTTCCCTTGCATTCATATCGGAATCAGTACCATGATTCTGAAATGGTCGCATGCTTCCATTGTCGGCCGGGTGAATGGGGTCTTGAATCCGATGTTCGTGGGCATGATGGTCATTTCCATGTCCTTCGCTGGTGCATTAAAAGACGCTTTTTCGCTTAGTACGATCTATAGCGGGGCAGGATTATTGTTTCTTCTAGGTGCACTGGTTATGGTACCGATCATGAACCAAAAAGCGCCGGATAACGTACTTACTGCACAAGAGACATAATTTCACGAAATCCATAAAATTGGCCGGCCGCGTAAAGCCGTCAGTACTTCTGCATTCCCAGGTGATTGTTAATCCACATGAAAGTCGAGCAAAATCATTCCGACACATTGAAAGCCGCATCAATTGCGGCTTTTTTGTTATGTGTAAAAGGGGAAGGGTTCGTATCGATCCAAAAGAAAACGATAGGAGAGGGGAGTGTTGATCCGTATCAGACAGCAATTGTTCCAGGTACACTACGAAGTTATCACCTGTATGTCCACCGACAGCAGAGGCAGTCCCATGAATTCGCCGTACCTCGAAGCGGCGGCGATCAGCTCGTCCGTCCGATCTTCATGTGCAGTAAACAGCTCCAATAGCAAGTCCAACCCTTTGGTTTTGACCTTGCGTTTCCATACGCCGACTACCTGTCCGTCAATGACGATGTTCGGCATAAACACGCCATTGCCACCGGGAATGATGTACTTGGCGTGCTCCTTACGCAATACATCGGAACGGTCTTTATAACCGAGCAAGTACTCATCGAATCCAGGAAGCAAATAGACACTTGGGCGGACTTCAATGCCTTCGGCTGACGAATGATACCAGAGTTCCCGATCATCGATCATCGCGGATTCGAGCTGCCCTTTCGCCAATTGCAACCCCAGGCGGGCGTCCGAGAGCGTCAAACCGGTCCACCAAGCGAAATCTTGTACGGTAGCGGGACCATGTCCGGCGTAATATCGTTCGGTTAACTGCAACAGTACATCCTCCCGTGATGCGTCCCGCGCAGGCGGTACCCACTCGTCTAATAGGACGAACGTCTGCTGCTTCCCTTCCCGCGGTCCCAGACAGATTAATCCTGTCTGCGCCATATGCCACAACAGATGATACCCCCGCTGACCCGTCGTACGGATCCCTGCTTCCTCCAACAGTTGCATCGCGTCCGGGCGCGAGATCCATTGATTCCCATGCAGAGCACGAAACACCAGTTCCGTACTTTGTTCGATGATTTCCGTTGTCAGTTCCAACTGTTCGAGCCTGCGCTTGTCGCCAGCCAATATACGCGGAGTCAACAATTGAAGCATCGACCTTACGGATTCCGGCGGCACCGCATGAATCGTCCCGCGCATGGCCCATGTCAGCACAATTTCGCGGTTTGCGATGCTGCGCTCAATATCCGATATACTGGCATGCTGCATGCGCGAGCCAATGGCCCAGAGTACCTGATGATAATCCTGAGCCTGCATGGCTCCGAGATGGCGCACGACATCATTCGGTTTCTCGCATCTGTCGCCCGCAATCCGCTGATTCCGCAATCGTCGATAACCGATTTCCGATCTATTCACGTTTGATCCTCCTATATATTCCGTCTTATTCCTGTATATTCGACGCAATTTACGGTTTTTTTTCAAAGCCGGGTAAATGTCCTCCGCATAAGCGGCGCCGGAGTATGCCGGCATGTTGATGAAACGGAGGGCAGGGTAGATAAGCCATAATTATCATGCATGACCATATTGGGGATATTTTGAAAATATTGTACCACAGTCAGGTAATTTATCGTTAATGCTGGCCTATGCCTTGTCCTATTCATGGACTAAAGACTCCTGCCTAACAAATATTCCACTCCTTACTCTTTCAAGATCTTCATTTTTGTCATCGTATCCAGCGTCAACTCCTTGGCGGTTGCACCGCTGCCGGCCACATTCGTTGCGAATACCCATGTATCCTTATCCGTCTCAATATAACCGACATAGGTCTGGGTGAAGGACTTCGGTGATTTTGTACAGGAACTAATCTCCGTGTGAGCTTCGGGTATACCAAGAATGGATGGATGTCCTCATAATCGTTACCAAAGTCATTTGGGTAATAAGCGAATCAAAAAAATAGCTTTTAGTTAAGTTTTATGAGATAGAAATGTGGAGTAGTTTGCCTGCGGCAGCTTCTCCTTTTGATCAAGCAGCGGGCAGGATAATTCAAAATAATTAAAGAACTATTACAAAGTGGAAATTTATAAGCATCTGATATTTTACTGCATAATAAATCAGGCGACTTGATTTACCACATGATATGCTCCTTTTGAAAGGAGGGGTTGCCGTGAATTGGCTTCAACGCATGAACCATGCTATTGACTATATTGAAGACAACTTAGAAAAAAATATTGATTATGAACAGCTGGCTAGAATTGCTCTATGTTCTGTTTATCAGTTTCAACGTATGTTTTCATTTGTACTTGAGGTATCTTTATCAGAGTATATCAGGCGCAGAAGGCTTACCCTTGCCGCCTTTGATTTAAAAAACAGACAGAATAAAGTGACTGATATAGCCTTGAAATATGGATATGAAACGCCGGAATCATTTTCGCGTGCATTTCAAAATTTACATGGATTGACTCCTACATTAGCGCGCAATGCAGAAAGTCAGTTAAAAGCCTATCCTCGCATCTCCTTTCAAATGATATTAAAAGGAGTTGTCGAGATGAATTATCGAATTGAGAAACGGGATGCCTTTCAGGTTTTTGGGTTAGAGGATATATACAATTACGATGATATTGCAAACCAAGAAGGTGTATCCATACCGGAGGTTTGGCAAAACATTTGCACGAATGGCCAGTTTGACAGATTACGCCAGTCGGTAATAGGGGATTGGTGGAGCGAAGGCAATTTCAGCAAGGAACTTGGAGCAGAGCAGTTTTTGCATTTGATTCCTACAAATTCACAAGCAATACCACTTTTCCTTATCTTATCGGCTGTTACAAATCGGAGGACAGCAGGATCACTGGATATACAGTTGTTAATGTTCCAGCGTCTACATGGGCGGTGTTTTCAACATTAAGTGATGAGAATGGCAGTGGCAATTACGATTTGCGCTCATTAAAAAATCGGATATTTTCTGAATGGCTACAAACATCAAATTGTAATATTCTTGATGGCGGCAATTTTGAAATGTATTGTACGAATAAAGAAGGTTATGAGTATTGTGAGTTATGGTTTCGAATTGAGGAAAAGCAAATAGGATAAACACAAGTTCGCTCGCCACTTAGTTTGATTGGATTTTGCGATGTCTAAATCCGAATTGAATTCATAGGGTTATTACCTAACCTGCACCTGCGTTTAATAAGAGATGATATTGAAATGTCTTTGGTCGAAAGTGAATGACCAGGGGCATTTTTTATTTATAAGCTCTGTGTTCCTTGATTGATGATTTGCGACTGAACTATCGTTACCCTTTAGCGTTTAGCAAAAATCACCAGAAGTGAAACGCAGTTTAGTGCTTCAACCTTCCTGCTGGTTTGTGATGATTGACCTCCTTACTTTTTTTCTTTATTCTTGTGCCCAGTATTATGAAAGCAGTATAGATTAAGATAGCAGTCGAATCGATTAACGTATTCGTAAGTGCTGAAACATCATATAATGCGGTTACACCGAGAATGACCATCAGACGAATGAGCAGAAGTGACACGATCATCCACGCAGCAAACCGGATCTTCGATTTCTCGCTCTGAAATGACAGGATAATGAATACTATGCCGAAAACCAGATTCTCGGCGGTAATAATGTGCCAGACATACGTGAATGTTCTCCGTGTATCCAAGGATATATCATTCACTAAGAGCATCGGCAGTACAGCGGATTGGCCGTTCCATGCGTGCGTAACGGCAAAAAGTATCGCAAGAAGGCCGGCAATCAAACAATAATAATTCTTAATTTTGATGTCCATCACAATCCTCCTTAGTTATTTCAGGTTCCTGCTTGTGAAGATCCCGGTAAATCTCCCGAACGAACACTGCCAGCCGCTGGTCACTTTCAAGATTAAAGTCCCTTAGTGTTTTAACTGCTATGTCGAGCAACTGACTAACCTTTTCAAGATGTGCGATTTTCTTGCGTGTTTCTGCTTTTTTGGCATCTAGGAACTCAGCGACCTCCTGGCAATAAGCAGAATCTACACTCTGCATTCTGTGGAACTGAAATTTCCCCTTGATTTCTTCCAAAGAAAAGTCCGCATACTGCATGATTTGAATATTCATTAAATCGACGATATCTTCCCTAGAATACCTGCGATAAGAATTGTGTCCCCGGGAAGGCGATACGATTCCAATACGGTCATAATACCGCAGTGTATCCTTCGGGATACCAAGTATCCGTGAAACCTCTTTTATAGAATATTGTTTTTCCATACATTCACAATAACATTGGAGTAAACTCCAATGTCAACTCGTTTTTACGATCTTTTTTTTCGCGTTTCCATTCAATCCTTACAACGATGCTGCCTGTTACTTCAATAAAAAAATTAACAACACAGTTTAACAAAACCTATATAAGAGAAGTAGTGAAATAGGACAGAGAATGGGATACAATTCCAAATAAAGGCTTGAATAATAGCGTAATTTGAAAGAAGATCAAAATGTCGGAGACATTAGTTAACAGGGAGTATATTCTCCAAGATTAACTTCATGAAAATAGGAGGAATATTTATGATAGCACTTAAGGAAATAGATCGTAACAATTTTTTTGATGTCATTAAGTTGAGAGTAGCTGATGAACAAAGTGAGTTTGTAGCGTCAAATTTGTTTTCACTCGCACAGGCTAAGGCTTTCCCGGAATGTGTTTGCCTGGCTATTTATCACGACGATGTTCTAGTGGGATTTACGATGTATTGTATAGATGAGGAAGATCATGAATATTGGATTTATAGGTTAATGATAGATACTAAGCATCAATCAAAAGGTTATGGAAAGGCTGCTATGGAATTGGTCATTAAAAGGATTAAAGAAGATATACAACATCATGTGATATACATTAGCTTTGAACCAGATAATATTTGGGCAAAACTTTTATATGAAAAATTGGGATTTGAAGAAGATGGCCGAGTGATAGATGGTGAGGTCGTTTATAAACTGGAATATTAAGAGGAAAAAGAGAATAAATCGTTCTACGATATAATAAAAAAGAAAAAGATAGTCTGTGCAATATAATAATGAAGGGAGATTTAGACCATGCAGCAGGTTGATGTCATCAAGGTTCAAGAGGATCAAAAGTCTATATTAAGACAATTGATCGAATTATATGAATACGATTTTAGTGAATATAATGATCAAGATGTCAATGATTATGGAGTCTATGGATATAAGTATCTCGACCATTATTGGACTGATGAAAACAGATATCCTTTTTTCGTGAAGATCGATAATAATTATGCGGGGTTTGTTTTGATTAATAGCCATAGCTATTTATATAAGGATGATAATACGAAATCTGTTGCTGAATTTTTTATCATGCGAAAGTATCGAAGAACGGGAAATGGGAAGAAGGTAGCAATTAAGATATTTGATATGTTTAGAGGTCACTGGGAAGTTCTCCAGCATGGAAATAATGGTCCATCTAAATCCTTTTGGAAGGGAGTTATTGAGGAATATACAAAGGGTAACTTTGAATTGCTTGATGTAGAAACGGAAGATTGGAAAGGCCAAGGATATATTTTTAATAATGGAGTGAGATAAGGTGATTCAATCAGTGAGGGACAAGTTGTGTGAAATCATCGAAAAACGAAAAGTATTCTGAACAAATATGGAACCGGAAGAAAGGAAGTGAAGAAACAAGATGAAAGGAGAATATAAGTTTCATGACGATTTTGAAATAGATGATTATATTAACCAAGCAGATGTTTCCGTTCCATTAGTAGCAATGATGTGTGGAGTAGCAGGATCCGGAAAAACAACATTTGCTCAAAGATTAGAGAAGAGAGGTTTTGTACGTGAGCATTTTGCATAATTCCGTTTTTGTTAGAAAGGCAGCAAAATCTAATTGCATCCGGGGAATTGTAGTGGCTCAATTCTAAAAATGGGCAGACCTGCAGAATTTCAGCGTTTGCAAATTTTTAAGCTGCGTTTTGGTTCTTTCTAGTGGTAGCAGAAAGAGCGGATACAAGCAGGACGATGGCATTCAGATACTGGTGAGTCGTTACTTTCTGAATGCCCCAGACATGCATGTCATCTGCAGTAAGATAGGTTTTCATTCTGGAGTTGCATCGTTCCACGCTGGTACGTTCGTTGTAAAGCTCCTTCCAGCGTTTGGTATCCCGATGCGGGCTGCTAGATCGCCGAAGATCGTCCTTTGCATCTACTTTGACGACCATGCCATAGTTGGAAGGCGAACAGGCGGACATTCCTAACGGGCAATCAACTTTACCCGTGGCGTGAGGACATCGGAACTTCAAGTAATCACCGTCAGCACCCCAATAAGTCATCGCGAATCCCATCGAGCAACAAGGCGTTCCGTTTGATGTCATCCCAGCAGGAGGTTCTTTCTCTCCTCGGGGGTTGAGGGGAATAATGGCTTGCGCCTTCACGTTTCGAGCGGCTTCGTAAACTTTCATTTGGTCGTAGCCCGCATCGAGCATAAAGAATCGCGCCTTTGTTTTGACAGCCGCCTTTTCAATCAAACCCGGTGCCATTTCCCCGTCATTGACATGCGCTGGCGTGACTTCCAGTGCGAGCGGCAATTCGCTTTTTGTATCCACAGCCAAATGGAGCTTGTAACCGAACCAAGTCACCTTGTTTCCGAAGGAGTCAAATTTCGCACCCCAATTCGCATTGCCGGTCTGCTCGCTTTTTCGTTTGGGCTGCTTCTTTTCGAAAGCATGGATGGCGGCGCTATCGATTGCAACGTGGCTGCCATCAATAATGCCGTCTTGCTGACAGCGTTTGACCAGATCTTCGAAGAGTTGCTTAGCCAGGTTTTTCTTAGTCAGCTCGCTGAAGACTCGGCTTAACGTCGAGATGGAAGGGACTTCGCGATCTAGCGGAAGTCCACACTGATAGCGAAATCGAAGATCGGTATCCAAACGATGATGCAAGCCCGTAAAAGTTTGAATATGCTCAAGTGGTGCGGCTAAGAGTGCACGTAAAATCCCTTCTCTACAATGACCATCAGCACCTCGGGGTGAACAACTTCTCAGTTGTTTGGCGTAAGGACGAAGATCCAAGACGCCAAAGAAGATTGGCAATCGATCTTTTGAATTCATTTTTAGCATATCTTCAAAGGAAAATAGACTTTCTTGTAGAATATACAAGGTGACTTCCTCCGTTCTTGGGGTTTTTGGTTTGGTCACCGAAAAACTTCTCCAAGTTGGGGTGAAGTCCCTTTTTTATGCTTAGAAATCCTTGTGTATCAAGGGATCAAGTTTATGCAAAACACTCATAATAGCAACTCATATTCCACAACGTAATATTTTGATTTTGGATATTTATGAAAGCGAATACATCTGGACTGATTAGAGAAAGGAAACGGTTGGGATTCATTTATATAAACGCGTCCATACAAAAGGAGGAAAAACGATGAACATTCAGACAGATATCGACTGGCCCGCATTTCTCTCTCGGCATGATATGTTGTGGAAGACCAAGCCCATAAGCTGGGACGAGGGGGCTTTTATAGGAAACGGACTTCTGGGAGCCATGATATACAGTGAAGAACATCGTGATCAGCGTCATGTGCTCAGATTCGTGCTCGGTAGGACTGATGTGACGGCAACGCGTTCTGGGAATCCCAAAAACTTTCCTGTACGTGTGCCCATAGGGGAGCTTGCGCTTGAGATGGTAGGGTGGATCTACCAGCCCTGCGAGATTCGGATAGATCTGTGGAACGCGGAAATGCGGGCGGTTATCCCTACAACAAAGGGAGAGGTAAGATTGCGGGCTTTAATTCACGCCACATCCCCAGTTGCATGTATTGAACTAGATACAGATGAAGGTGAGCAGGGGGCGGAAATAAACTGGTATGCCTATCCGAACGTGAACCCGATTCTCAAAAATGCCGATGGAATTAATCTGAATCAATATATTCCTCCGATTGCCGTGGAAAAATTCGAGGAGAAGGATGTGTCTTTCGGGGTTCAATCCTACGGTCAGGGTGAAGGCTGCACGACGGCATGGAAGATGCTTACTCATGAAAGAGCTGGAGCGTGCAAGGAAGAAGATATGCCTCGAGGTAAAAATCACCGAGTATGTCTGCTGACCGTAATGAACGGAGTATCCGAACAGGATAAAGAAAACGCCCGCAGGGAACTCGATACGATAGACGTTACGGAGACAGGCTTAGACCAATGGATTTCCGCCCACCGCATGTGGTGGCATAACTACTATCCGGCAAGCTTTATCTCGATTCCTGACATGCAGCTCGAGAGCTTTTATTGGATCCAGATGTATAAGCTGGCTAGTGCCACCCGAAAAGATATGCTGCCTATGGACAACCAAGGTCCATGGATGACTTCAACGCCTTGGCCGGGTCTCTGGTTTAATATGAACGTACAGATGAGCTATTCACCGGTGTATACCGCGAACCGGCTTGAACTTGGACAATCTCTCATTTCTTCGCTCCGGCAACATGAGAAGCAATTAATCCATAATGTGCCTGAAGCTTTTCGCAGCGATTCGGCCGGCCTCGGGCGGAGCAGCAGCTATGACCTGAACAGTCCGGTTGACGATGAGGTCGGGAATTTAACATGGCTTATGCATAATTGCTGGCGGCAATACCGCTATTCGATGGACAGCGAGCTGCTGCGCGACTTCCTATATCCGCTTTTGCGGCGTAGTATCTGCTTGTATATGCATCTGTTGGAGGAAGGGGAGGACGGTATGCTTCATCTTCCTCCCATGGTTTCGCCTGAATACGGTTCCTTCAAACAGCTCATGACCCGCGATTCCCACTATGACCTTTCACTATTACGTTGGGGCTGCGAGACATTACTGCATGCATCCGAGAGACTCGAAATTCTAGACCCGCTCCGGGAGAGATGGAATGAAATTCTCGCCCGCTTGACACCTCTACCAGTTGACCCGGCACTCGGCTACAAGATCGGTGAGGATCTCAGCCTGGAGTTCGGTCATAGGCACTTCAGTCATCTGCTCGCTGTTTTCCCGCTGCACATTGCCGGACGATCGGAGGAAGAACGGATTCTAGCCATCCGCACTCTCAGACATTGGATCGCCATGGAAGGCGATCTGCGCGGCTTCAGCTTCACAGGTGCGGCATCCATTGCGTCAGCGCTGGGTCTTGGCGATGAAGCACTCGCCTATGTGCGAAGCCTGATGCATTTTATTAAACCGAATACGATGTATAAAGAAGCGGGACCGGTCATCGAGACGCCGCTGGCCGGAGCGGAGGCGATACAGGATATGCTGCTGCAGAGCTGGGGGAACCTGATCCGGATATTTCCGGCCATTCCGGGAGAGTGGAAGGAAGCCGTCTTTCATAATCTGCGCACAGAGGGCGGCTTTCTTGTCAGCGCCGTATTCAAAGCGGGAAGAACCAAGCTGATCCGTATCCGCAGTCTTGCTGGAGAGCCCTGTCGATTAGTTACTGATCTCGCTCATTCGGAAGAAGGCTTCGTGATTGAAGTGCAGAATAAGACACCAGATTATAAGATACATGAGGGCCAATCCATTGAAATATCGCTTGGGCAAGGCGAGGAAGCGGTGATCTACGCGGCAGGCGGCAGTCAGAATGGGGCAATCGTACCAATACAGGGCGAACCCGGCATGTACAATTTTTTTGGAGGAAAGAAACCGTGGCGATTATACGGAATTCCCAAATAACATCAGGGAGGTAAGCGGAGTATGTTCAAGCAGCTGCGCAAGTACAACCGAAGCGTTATTGTAACCTGGTTAGTATCCTATACAACCGTTCTTACGGTACCTATTCTCATCAGCTTTGTGTTGTATTCGGTCTCGTTCAATCAGGTCAAGGCCGAAACGAACCGGGCGAATGACCTATTGCTCGAGCAGATGGAAATGTCAATTGACAGCAAGCTGAAGGGGCTGGAGCAGTTGAGCCTCGAGATTGCCTTAAACCGCAATGTTTCCAGCTTCTCCAGCGTTGATCTTCCGCTAAGGGATTCCCAATATTATGATTTATTCCAGATTTCGGAGAGCTTGCGCACTTATAAAAACGCCAATGATTACATCGATCAAATCTATGTATGGTACATGAATAGCGATACCGTGTTATCTACGTACGATCATATGAACCGCCAAGGTTTATTTCAAAAGCTGCGCCCGCAACAAAATACGACTTTCGAGCAATGGAACAACCTGTTCGAACAAAAATATGTAAACGGATACATTCCGATGAATTACTGGGGTGACGGCACGGCGACCCCGGTCGTAGTGTTCGCGCGCTCCCTTGTATTCAACACGCCAGGCCAGCCGCCTGCCATCATCATGTTCGTGATGAAGGATGCCAAATTGATCGAGAGTGCTCCCCGAAATCCGGATGCAAGCGTGTTCATTCTGAATGAGGAAAACCGCTACATTGCCGCTCCGGCGAATTCGGGAAGCCTGCTCCCACTACAGCTTAAACACGATGAGCTTCAGGGACAGCAGGGCATGGTATACAAGGAGGTTCAGAATCATCAGGCGGCGGTCTCCTACATTACTTCCAAAGTCACGGGCTGGAAATATGTATCCGTGCTGCCGGCATCCTTGTTCAATGAAAAAATGGAGTATATGCGCAGGCTTACCTGGATCAGCATCGGGCTCTGTTTTTTGGTCGGCGGCGTCATTTGCGTTCTGTTTCTTCGCAAAAATTACATGCCGATCCAGGTCATGCTGCAGAGTCTTTCCCATAAATTCGGACTCCGCTTTGACGGGGGCTTGAGTGAATATTCCTTCCTGCAGGGTGCGATCCAGGACTATTTTACGGAAACGGAAGATATGCGCGTCCGCTTTGATAAACATCGCAACACGATCCGGTCCCATTTGCTCCGGAGGCTGCTGAAAGGGGCGATAGACCAAGAAACGCCACTGCATGAATCTCTTGCTGCCCATCATATTCAGTTTTCATCTGATCGTTTTGCCGTCATGCTGGTATCTGTGGATGAATACGGGAAATTTGAGCAGTACGGATCGGAGGAGTTATCAGATAAAAAGCAGCAAATGCTGCATTTTATTCTGACGAACGTGCTTGAGGATATGGCGGCGGGCGAGGCTGCCGTATTCACCACAGACATGAATGATGTTCTTGCATCGATCGTGAATTTTCAGAACGGCATTTCTGAGGAACAGGAGCAGCAGACGCTACAGCGCATTACGGAACAGATTCGTGAATTCATGCATGTGCAAATGCAGGTGAAGCTGACGATTGCGGTCGGTGAGGCCCATTCCCACGTTTATGAAATTGCCCATTCTTATCAAGAGGCGCTGGATGCGCTTGAATATCGGGTTATACTCGGAAGCGGGCAATTCATCCGGTATGAGGATACCCATCTGAAGCATGCAGCGCAACATCATCATTATTATTATCCTCTGAGCGTCGAACAGCAGCTGATTTATGAGGTGAAGAGCGGAAATTATCCGAAAGCGGAAATGTTGCTTGAGGATATTTTCAGGGAAAACTTCTCGGGTCATCCGGTATCGGTGCCACTCGCAAAATGCCTGATGTACAATCTGGCAAGCACGATGCTGAATACGCTCGATGAAGTAAGTGAAACAAGCAAACGAACGCTGGAATCGCAGCTCCTCGATGTAGAGCAGCTACTTGCATGCGAACATGTCCTGCAGATGAAGGAACAGATGAAGGATAAGCTGAAGCAAGTTTGTGAATGGATCCAAACCGAAAAAAGGGATCATCACCGTTATTTGATTAAGGATGTAAGGTGTTACATAGAGAATCAATTGCATGATCCAAATCTGAATATCTCCATGATTGGGGAAGCCTTCCGAATGACACCCTCATATATATCGCGTCTGTATAAAGATCACGAGGGTGAAGCGCTGCTCGATACGATTAACCGTTTACGACTCGCCGAGGCCAAGGATCTCCTCCAGCAGCAGAAGCTGACGGTCAATGAGGTCGCTGGCCGTGTTGGCTATGCGGATGTCAGCACCTTTGTGCGAACCTTCAAGAAATTCGAAGGCATCACTCCTGGAGCATACCAAAAGACGGCGAATTGAATGACGAAATCAAAAAAAATCACAGGCGAATTTACGTTTTTGCCTGTGATTTTATGTTTTGTCTATGTTCATATATACGGATTTGTTGAACAATGAGCATCGAGTACTTCAATTTGTAAGGGTATTCATAAAACAATCCGAATCGGGGGAATGGCAATGGTCCAACGTTTGCTTTCCAGTAAAAGTTTGGTAAAACACTTCAAAATGGGAGTTTCCGCCTTCTTGCTCATGAGCTTGGTGCTGGCGGGATGCTCCCAGGGCGATGGCAAGAAAACGGAAGCGAAACCGCAGGAAGACAAAAGTGCTGCTTCAGATCTCGGCACGACGTATCCGCTGAAGGCGAACAAGGGAATTACATCGTGGGAAAGCTTGAATAACAACGCGGTTACGTTCTTCCCCAATCTGGCTGACACTCCATTCGGCAAAACGCTTGCCGAGAAAACCGGTGTAAACGTGAAGTATATCCACCCGAATGACCAGCAGACGAAAGAACAATTTAATCTGATGATCGCCTCGGATGAGCTGCCGGATACGATTGAGTATGACTGGACAGGACGGAGTGCGGGTTCCTATCCGGGAGGACCGCAAAAAGCGATCAAAGACGGAGTTATTCTGGAGCTGAATGACATCATCGACCAATATGCGCCGAACCTCAAGAAAAAGCTGGAAGCGGACAAGGAGCTCGACAAAATGGTGAAGACGGACAGCGGAAAATATTATGTATTTCCGATGATCCGCAATCCGTCCGGGCTTGTATTCCGCGGTCCGATGATCCGCAAGGACTGGCTGGACGAACTGAATCTCCCTGTGCCGACAACGATTGACGAATGGGCAACTACTTTGAAAGCGTTTAAGGAGAAAAAAGGCGCGACAGCCCCGCTAAGCGTAACGTACACGGGAGGCAATTTTGAAATCCGCGATGCCTTTATCGGAGCATTTCACACGTCCAACAATTTTTATATCGATGATGAAGGAAAAGTAAAATACGGTCCAGTGGATCCGCAGTATAAGGATTTCCTGACGCTCTTCCGTAATTGGTTTGCGGAAGGACTGTTTGACAAGGATTTTGCGCTTACCGATAGCAAAGCATTGGACAACAAGATTCTGACGGGTCAGACTGGCGCAACAGTAAACCTTCTCAGCGGCGGCATGGGCAAATGGATGGACGCGATGAAGAAGCAGGATCCGAAGTTTGAGCTTGTGGGCGCTCCTTATCCAACACTCAATAAAGGCGAAGTTCCGTTTACCGGACAACGTGATTTTAAATACAATCCAGGTCCAAGCAAGGCGATTACGACAGCCGCCAAAAATCCTGAACTGGTCGCAAAATGGCTGGACTATGCTTACAGCGACGAAGGCGCCATGTTGTTCAACTTCGGGATCGAAGGGGAGAGCTACACCATGGAGAATGGGACCCCGGAATACACCGATTTGATTAAAAATAATGAGAAATACAGCCTACAGCAGATGGTATCGATCTATTCCAAGCCGAATGGTCCATATGAAGCGGATGAACGCCGCAACTGGAACACTTTCCCGCAGCAGGACGAAGCAGTTAAGATTTGGTCCAACACTGAGGCGGAGAAGCATACGCTTCCGGCTTTTCTAACACCGACGGATGCAGAAAGCAAGGAGCTCGGCAAAATCCTGACGGATGTGACCAACTATAAGGAAGAAATGTTCGTAAAATTCATCGTCGGTAAAGAACCGATGGAGAATTTTGATCAGTACGTGTCGCAGATCAAGAAGCTGGGCATCAACCGGGCCGTCGAAATCTACCAAAGCGCTATGGATCGTTATAACAAGAGATAATGCCTGTAAGTCCGGGGGAAGGCTGCCTGACTTCCTCTGGACGGCAGATTGATCATGAGGAGTGACAACGGCATGGCGAAACATCCATCTCGAGTGCAGCATGCGACCTTGCTGCCTGCTGCCCGCTCGAATACAACGAGCCGGTGGGGACTGCTGAAAGATATTCGGAAAAATCCCTGGCTGTATATCATGCTTACACCTGTACTGCTGTACTTCACCGTCTTTCATTACTATCCGATGTATGGAGCTATGATTGCTTTTAAGGACTTTTCGCCGCGGCTCGGCATCACGGGCAGTCCATGGGTAGGCTGGGAGCATTTTGAGTCGTTTTTTCAGGGGATTTACTTTTGGCGCGTCATTAAAAATACGTTAATCATTAGCTTCTATGAGCTTGTTTTCGGTTTTCCGGCTCCGTTGATATTGGCCCTACTGTTAAACGAAGTGAGAAAAACGGTGTTTAAACGAACCGTACAGACATTGACGTATATGCCCCATTTTATCTCGCTGGTTGTCGTGTGCGGTATTATCAAAGAGTTTACGATGAGCGACGGGATCGTTAATGATCTGCTTTCGTTCTTCGGCCGGGAACGGGTATCGCTGCTGCTCGGACCGGAATATTTCCGGACCATCTTCATCTCGTCAGGGATTTGGCAAAATATCGGCTGGGGCACGATTATCTATTTGGCTGCGTTGGCCGGAATCGACCAGGAACAGTATGAAGCTGCCAGAATGGACGGGGCAAGCCGCTGGAAGCAGATGCTTCATGTGACCTTGCCGGGGATTATGCCCACCATTATCATCCTGTTCATCCTTGAAATGGGCAGAATCATGTATGTCGGCGGCGAGAAAATCATTCTGCTTTATAATCCGTCCACCTACGAAACAGCGGATGTGATCAGCTCCTATGTGTACCGTGTAGGGCTTCAGGAGTTCGATTACAGCTTCAGCTCGGCCGTGGGGCTATTCAATTCGGCAATTAACTTCATGCTTGTCATCTGCTCGAACTGGTTGAGCCGAAAGATGAACAATACGAGCTTATGGTAGGAGGGAGGGACATATGAAACACAGAATGGGACACTTGTCATTCGGTGAGAAGACTTTTGATGTCTTGAATTACACCTTGCTGACCATTTTAACGGTTTGCACCTTATATCCTTTGGTTTACGTTTTATTCGCGTCTTTAAGTGATCCGACACTGTACATGCAGCATTCGGGTATTTTGTGGAAGCCTTTACACTTCAACCTGAACGCCTACCGTCTGGTGTTCGAGAACCCGATGATCATCCGCGGGTATTTAAACACATTTATTGTGCTTATTGGCGGGCTTGTGCTCAATATTATTCTGACGGCTTTCGGTGCTTACGCGTTATCACGGAAAGGACTTCGCTACCGCAAGCAGCTCATGCTGTTTATTGTGTTTACGATGTTTTTTAACGGGGGGCTTATTCCATTATATTTCACGGTAAAAGGGCTCGGGTTGACCAACACGTTATGGTCCCTGATTATCCCGCAGGCGATTTCGGCCTTTAATCTGATTATTATGCGAACAGCTTTCGAAGCCGTGCCGGACAGCTTGGAGGAATCAGCGAAGATCGACGGAGCCAATGAATTCGTCATCCTGTTCCGCATTATGATCCCGCTATGCATGCCGGTCATGGCCGTCATGCTGCTGTATTACGGGGTCAGCCACTGGAATTCCTGGTTTAATGCGATGATTTATGTGCAGGATCGTAACTTGTATCCGCTTCAGCTGGTACTGCGGGAGCTGCTGCTGCTTAATGATGCCAGTTCGATGGCAACCGGCGCCAGCGGCGGAGAAGTCGCGGTTATCGGCGAAACGCTCAAACACGCCACTATCATCGTGGCTACCGTTCCGATTTTGTTCGTATATCCGTTTTTGCAAAAATATTTCGTTAAAGGCGCGATGATCGGTGCCATAAAAGGGTGAACCTTACAAATCAATCAAGGAGGTCAGCTATGAGTAAGCTTGCGGCTGAGAAGGATCAGAATCTGGAATTATGGTGGAGACAGGCGCAGCAAAAGGTAGATTGGTTAATGGCCCGGGGGCCGGAGTTGGCACCTCATGCGGCGAAAAACGGGGAATATGACGGATTGACCTTGGATAATTGGATTTCCGGCTTTTGGCCGGGAATGCTCTGGATCTACTATGATATGACTGGGGACGAGAAATACCGGGACGCTGCGTGGGACTTTGATATTCGCATGGAGCTGCTGATGCTGGAGGAGAACCGTTTTCATCATGACGTCGGGTTTCAATTCCTGCCGACCTCCATCCTGAAGTATAAGCTTACCAATGATATAGATGGCAAACGGAGAGGACTGGCAGCAGCCAACTTTTTGGCGGGACGCTTCAACCTCGCGGGACAATATCTGCGGGCGTGGAACCGGGATATGCCGGGCTGGGCGATTATCGACTGCCTCATGAATTTGTCCCTTCTGTTCTGGGCCGCAGAGGAAAGTGGTGATCCGCGCTTCAGCCACATTGCCAAAGCGCATGCCAATATGGCATTGAAGCATATGATTCGTCCGGACGGATCTACATGCCATGTCGCGGTGTTTGATCCGGCAAACGGAGAATTGCTTGAATATAAAGGCTGGCAGGGATACGCACCGGATTCCTGTTGGTCAAGGGGAAACGCGTGGGCATTGTACGGCATGGCGAACACGTATCGATCTACAGGGGAGATCAGATATCTGCATGCATCTCAGCGGGTAGCCCATCACTTTATTGCTTCATTACCGGAAGATATGGTTCCGCCTTGGGATTTCCGTGTACCGAATCCGGGGGCGGAGCCGCGTGATACTTCCGCTGCGGCGATTGCCGCTTCCGGTTTGCTCGAACTTGCCGCATTAACAGCACCGGAAGTCGGTACGATATACCGTCAGGCAGCTGAACGCATTCTGGCTTCTTTATCCGAGGCTTATGCAGCATTTAGCGACGCTGAACATGAAGGTATTTTGCGCGGCGCGACAGGGCATAGGCCTGAAGGAGTCAATGTCAATGTATCATTGATTTACGGGGATTATTATTACGTGGAGTCGCTGGCCAAACTCAAGGGATGGTCACATCGTACATTCTAGCAAGCTATACCCTTCATGAAGGAAAGGTGGAGTGCACTTTGGATACGGTATGGACAAAAATGCGGAACCGGCGTTATTTCACAGAAATATGCTTAAGATTGGCTTTTCTGCTGATCCTGGGGTCTGTGACAATTCAACCTTCACAAGTTATGGCTGCCGGAAGTGGGAAGGGAGGAGAGGAAATGAAATTAGCAGTAGGATCTGTAACGGCCAGCTCATCCCAGCCGAATACGAATTATGTACCGACGAATGTCGTGGATGGGATTTGGGGCGAGGATGAGAACAGCCAGCAAAGCCGCTGGTCTGCATCAGGACAAGGAGAATGGCTTCAATTCGACCTGAATCAGCCGCAGAAGGTCACTTATGTAAAAATTGCCTTTTTGAACGCGCGCGAACGCCTTTCCAGCTTTGAAATCACGGCATCGGATACGCCCGAATTCAATTCCGGAAAGACCGTACTCCAAAAACAGCCGAGCCGCCAGCTCCAGCCGGAGGATAGCATCCTGCAAACCTATACGCTGGATCAACCGACAGAGGCCAGATATTTGCGTCTTACGGGATACGGAAACAACGCCAGCGGAAGCTCGGGAAATTGGAACAGCATCATGGAGGTGGAATGGTATACGGGGACTCCGCCGGAGACGGGAGAACCGACTACGCCTCCTGCCGAAGGGGGAATTGTCAATGAAGGTGATGTAGAACCTCCGATATTCAAGCATGTTCAAGTCAGCACAGGCAGCGAGCTGCAGCAGGCTCTCGACCATGCGGCCAGCGGAACATCGATTGAGCTGAAGGATGGATTGTATGAACAAAATGGGCCATTCGTGATTAAAGAAAAACATGGTTCAGCAGCTTATCCGATCCGGATAATGGCCATTCATCCCGGAAAAGCGTTGATTGCAGGAAACAGCTACATCCATATTGAGGATTCGAGCTACGTTGAGGTTAGCGGACTGAAGTTCGTGAACGGAATCGGGGATGAAAACGGGAATCAGACCTTGATGGATCGGGGTCTGGCCAGCCGAACGCTGACAGGCGTTCATCCTGGTGTGCAGCTGCAAAGTTCTAGCCATATCTCAATTCTGGGAAATACGTTCGCGCTCGATGAGACCAGCCAGCCATATAGGTTCAAGGTGGGTAATCGCTCCGTATGGTGCCTCGTTAACGTCAATGGGAGCTGCAGATATAATGAAAGCAGTTATGACCCGAACGGGGAAGTGTACAACGGATCCACGCCGTATGAAGATAACAAGCTGCTGACCGACAATGGGACCAACCGGCATTACATCCGGGTGGAAGGGAAAAGCAGCCACAACCGTATCGCGTATAATGACATCGGTCCGAAAAAAGGTTTTGGGGCGGTGGTGATTTATGATGGTGAAGGCCACAGCGGACAAAGCATTTCGCAATACGATGTGATCGAATACAACCATTTTCATGACATAGGTCCTCGGGTCAGCAACGGCCTGGAGGCGATTCGTCTAGGATTGTCCAGTCTCTCCTTGTATTCCGGCCACGTAACGATTCAGTATAATTTGTTTGATGGTTTGAATGGGGAAGATGAAGTCATTTCTGTGAAAAGCAGCGACAATATCGTCCGCTATAACACGATCCGTAACTCCTACGGCGGCATTGTATCCCGACATGGAAACCGCAACAGTTTCTACGGCAATTTCATTCTCGGGGACGGTAAAACGCCGGGTCTCAGCGGTTTCCGCATATACGGAAATGATCATAAAATTTTCAACAATTATATGGAAGGGCTTACCGACAAAGTGATTCGTCTGGACGGTGGGACACATGACGGGGGGCCGGAAGGTAGTACGAACCCGACCGTACGCTGGGGAGGAGAAGAAGAGCAATCCGCCGTGCTGAACAGTCTTCCGGAAGAGGAACGAACAGAGCTCCTGCGTGGACACTGGAGACAGTATAACGTCCAGATCTTCCACAATACGATTGTCAACGTTGGCAACAGTACGCCAGCAATCACCCTTGGTGGAAAAACCTATCAGCCTGTGGGAACGAAAATATACAACAATCTGATCTTCAGCAATGCGGGCACAATCTTTAATGAAACCAGTGCGATGATGAAATCCCCTGCAGCCGAACGGCCAGAATATAAGGGCAATATGATTCAGGGAATCGCTTCGGCATCGAATAATCCAGCTGTCGGCGGGGCGATCAAAAAAGACGATCTGCGGTTGGTACGCGGCATTGACGGATTAATCCGCTTGTCGGTTTACAGCCCTGCCATTGATGCAGCTGTCAGTCCGTTTTTGACAATTGATGATATGGATGGACAAATGCGCTATGCGCCGGATGTCGGCGCCGATGAATACCATGCTGGCGGTGCGAAGACAAACCGTCCGCTACTGCCGGCCGATGTCGGTCCAAGAGCCTTATTAAAATGAGGTTTTAAAAGATAATATGTTGCATCACGCTGACCAAATAACGTTAGGGTGAACTCTGGAAGAGTTGATTGTGGGATAAGTGCATTGATGATGAAAAAGGGCTACTTCACGTATGAAGTAGCCCTTTTTTATTTTTTATTCCAGAACGAGCGTATTACATGACCTGTCGGTCTTACTCCGGCCTCCCTTGAGTTATCCCATGAACGTATGTCTGCCAAGGGGTATCCAGTGCCCCTTGCCCAGGATTATAGGTGAAGAAGTACTCGATGGTATCCCCCTGCTTCAGGTTATGGACAGGATAGGTGTAATTGCCGTTCCCCGCAGTAGTCATGGCTACGTTCAATTGCACGCCGTTATTGACCTTATAGTGCAAATCGGCAAAGCTTGCTCCATTGACGTAGAACAGCAGATCATCACCTGTTTTCTTCAAGCCCTTTACTTCATCGCCGATGACGATCACGGTCGAAGGAGGAGGTACCACGGTAATCGCGGCGCTGGATGTTTTATGGCCGTCAGAGGATGAAGCTGTAACGGTCGTTGTACCTGGAGCGAGTCCGGTCACGATGCCGCTCTGATTCACGGAAGCGATGCCGCTATTGGAGACGGACCATGTAACCTGAGTATTCGTTGCATTGGATGGAGAGACGCTGGCATTCAATTGCCTGGTCTTCCCTACTTCTACCTGTGCGGCTGTCGGATTCACCGTGACGCCGGTAACCGGTATGTTTCCAGGATTCTGGCCGGTTCCTTCTTTATACACACGTACATAATCCACCTGCATCGTTGCAGGAATATCGGACGGATCCGGGGTCCGGCCACCGTCAAAATTCCCGCCGACCGCCAGATTCATAATAAGGTAGAACGACTGATCGAAAGGCGCGTTTGGATTGTTCGGTGCTGCTGCGGAATACCATTGATCCCTTGTCACTTTAAAGAAGAACTTGCCGTCCACATACCATTTGATGTTGTCTTCTTCCCAG
Source organism: Paenibacillus dokdonensis (assembly GCF_004916975.1). Taxonomy (GTDB): domain Bacteria; phylum Bacillota; class Bacilli; order Paenibacillales; family Paenibacillaceae; genus Paenibacillus_AQ; species Paenibacillus_AQ dokdonensis. The sequence continues at coordinate 2,297,340 of NZ_STGQ01000001.1, forward strand.
ATGACGGAATATACATGATAGTCGCTCGCGATCGTTTGCCCTTGAGGGAAATGATACTCGCCCGAAAGATACTGGTTTGCCGGCCACGTTCCGCCGAAATGCACGGTGCCGCTCGCAGCTCCAGGCAATCGTCCTCTGGCTTCCATGACGTCGATTTCGCCGGATGAGGCCCATGTGCCGTATATATTATCTTTCGGGAGCATCCAAAGTGCAGGCCAGACCCCGTTGCCTGTAGGCAGCTTGGCACGGAAATCCACTCGGCCGTATTTGAGCGAAAAATGATCTTTGGTATTAATCTTGCCGGAGGAATATTGAGCATACCGGTTCGGGTCTTGCGGGAACGATTTCGGTTCGTTCACGGCTTTGATATTCAACTTGCCGTCCTGTACAAACACGTTTTGCGGATGATCGGTATAATACTCCAGTTCCGCATTACCCCAACCCCAGGTATTGGGATCGTCATTGAGATAATATCCTTGTTCATAGCCCCATTTGCTTTGATCAAGCTGCGTTCCGTTAAATTCATCCTGCCATACAAGATTCATGCCGTTAATGGCAGGGTTGCTTGGCGTTCCGACAGGAATATCCTCCTGGTCACTGACGTCCGGACGGGGAGCATCCGGATTGCCGATGAAAGTATAGGTGATGAAATTGCTGCCTACATTACCGCCTGCTTGCCCATTCAGAGGATATCCGATGCGGATCTGCATATCCTCTTGGATCGGCTGAAACCACAGGCCATAAATATAATCGGACCAATACCCCCACTGATTGGAGTCGGACATATTATTGTAACCATTGGATGAATACATAAATCCACTTTGGCTGGAATTATCCAAATCCACCCAGTTTCCGTTGATTTTAATTTGGTAAACGAAATTGCCAAGCTCCGTACTGATCGGCGCACCGCCGTCAATCTTCGGAAGCGGGATGCCGATGGCGCCACTCTCATTGGCTGTATAGGTCGTTCCTTCATAAGGCGTCAAAATATATGAATTTCTTGCAGGCGTATCAAAGCTGATGGTGTACACGATGTTAGCCGAAGATGTTTTCGATTGCAATTTGACGTTGATTGACTCGGTCACGGTGAACCAGTAACCTCCGCCGCCATCGGTGAATTGACCGAAGTTTTGATCATAGATCCAGCCGCTTGCCGCATTGTTGTCGATATCGATCCAATCGCTTGTATTGATGGGTTTCACATACACTTTCAAATCATCCGCAACAGCTGCGTAAGATAATGCCGGGTCATTGTTGAAAGTAGGGTAGGTGAAGCCGGCTCCGCCTGTAAAACTCGCTGTAATTTGCGGACCTTGCGTCGGCGTCATCGCCGTGATGGTTGTTTTGTTGATGTTTTGAAAAACAAGCTGGTATTCCAGTTTGACCCCATTCGCCTTAGAGTACAGCTGAATATCGGTAGTTGCAGAGAGCGTGAACCAGTAGCCCGTGAAGCCGCCGTCATTCCAGTGACCCCAGTTCTGGTTATAGACGAAGCTGCTGACGCTGTCGATATCGACCCAGTTGCCGTTTACTTTCACATTGACGCCCAAGTCTTGGGCAACATCATTCCATGTGGCCGAGCCCCCGTTGAAAATAGGCATTACAAACCCGTAACTGGCCTGGCCAACCCCTGATTTCGTGATGACAGGTCCGTCTGCAGCCGAAAAGTAAGACATCGAGGAGATGATGTTTCCGGCTGCGGCCTGTACTTTCACAGTTGGCCATAGGCTGGAGCCGGTCAGCATCAAAAGCACCAGAAACAAGCTCCATGTCTTTTTCCTAACCAATCTTTTCGTCGTAAAAGATCGCTTCATTTTTTCCCTCCCTGAAAAATAGTGGTTCTCCCCAGCTTTAGCACCTCAACAAGAAAGCGCTTACGAAAGGAAGTACCTTCATTCTATCCAATACCTTATTCGGATGAATAGGCGCTATTTTTTGGGTTTTGTCTCATTTTTTCGGGTTTGGATTTTGAAGGATTAAATATGCAGATACATGTATATAAGGAATAGGCAGGTATCTAATTTAGGGAAATATCAACAAAGGTATATCGATGTCATGAAAAGTCTCTTCTGAATCTATGAAAATGGCCTATATGATTAACAGTAATCCAAACAAAAGGGGGGAGCTATAATGTCTATTGATTATGGAGATTGAAGGCTGCGAAACAAGGAATGTACGGCCGCTTTGGACTGGATGTACCGCAATCATGAATTTTGCAAAGGGATCGTTTATTGCCATTTCACTTAACGAAATGAGGATAGAACATGAACTCTGGACAACGCTTGAAACCGGGAATCTCTATTTTTTCAGCACTTGTACTGTTATTCACGATTGTCTTTTCGTCGTATCCATCAGCAGCTATCGCCGAAGAAAGCGTCAATGAACCCTCTCCGTTGGCTATAGAGGAACCGACAGCCGATGAACAACTGGAAATGCAGCAAACAGAGGTTGACGCTGTGCATTCTGAACCTTCTGAAACCGCTTTATCCGAAGCGGGAAAAGAGAACTATGCTTTAAAAAAGCCGGTCAAGGTCTCCGGCAACGAAGTAGACTACGGATTGTTCCCCGAATTTGCCGTAGACGGGAACATGGGTACGCGCTGGTCATCGGCAAAGATGGACGACCAGTGGTTCGTCGTGGATTTAGGCGAAGCGAAGAATATCGGCCAAGTGGTCATTCATTGGCAAACACCAGCCAAAACGTATAAAATCTACACCTCTGTCGACGGCGAACAATGGAATAATATCAAGGACGATGATGGTTTGATCGATTGCAGCGGGGGAAAGGACGTTCTTGATTTTCCTGGCAGACCAGCGAGATTCGTAAAATTCCAGGGGCTGGAACGAGCTCCGGTCGAAGGCATCTATTATGGTTATTCTTTTTATGAGTTTCAAGTGTTTGAGGAGGATCATATCGCGAAAATCATTCAGGGCATCACCGGCCTTGAGCCGATTGCCGAAGGACAAACCAAGCTTACGCTGCCCGAGATTCCCGCCGGGTACCGCGTATCCGTCTATGGCAGCGATGCGCTGCCTGTGATCGATAAAGATGCCATCGTACATCCGCCGTTAGTGGATCGCAAGGTCCATGTCATACTGCAGGTGCAGAATGAAGAGAAACCGGAAGAGAAAGGCATAACGGCTTCTTTCGAAGTGAAGGTACCCGGAATCTATTCGCCTGCGGCAGGTCGCAATCCGGAGCCAAAGGTCATACCATCACTCAGGGAATGGGTAGGGAATACCGGGGAGCTCAAGCTAACGCCAGCATCAAACATCGTATTCCGGGATGCGGCCCTGCAAACGACCGCGGACATACTTAAGGAGGATTTGAAGGATGTCAGCGGGTTGGATTTGGAGACCCTTCAAGGCACGCCGTCGAACGGAGATATCTATCTGACCCTTGATTCTTCCTTTAACTACTTGGGAACCGAAGGATACGCCCTGGAAATACATGACTACGCTTCCATTGCAGCGCCGACCGAAAAGGGAGTCCTGTGGGGAACGCGCTCCGTTCTTCAAATTCTGAAGCAGGACGCCGGGCATGATCAGCTGCCGGAAGGGTTATCGCATGATTATCCCAAATACGAGACCCGGGGGCTCATGATCGACGTGGCACGAAAGTTCTACACAATTGATTTTTTACGCGAATACGTCAAAATGCTGTCCTGGTACAAAATGACGGACCTGCAAATTCATTTGAATGACGATGTGGGAGCTCCTTTTGCGGACGGCAAACGTTCCGCCTTCCGTTTGGAGAGCGACCGGTACCCGGGCCTTGCGAGCCAGGATGGTTATTATACGAAGGAGGAGTTCCGGGATTTGCAGCGGCTGGGCCGACAATACGGCATCAACATTATTCCCGAGATTGATACACCGGGCCATTCTCGTGCTTTTACCACCTATGACCCATCGCTTGGCAAGGACAGCTTCCTGGACATTACGAAGCCGGCCGCCACCGAATTCATCACGAATCTGTTCGACGAATACGGCAGCGACAATGAGCCTACGTTCTTGGGACCGGATGTGCATATCGGAACGGATGAATATGCAGGCGGATCAAACGAGGATTTCCGTAAGTACATGGATACGCTGATTCGGCATATCAACGACAAAGGAAAACATCCCTACGTTTGGGGCGGGCTCAAGCAATTTGCAGGCACGACGCCGGTAAGCAACCAAGCGACCATGTCGGTTTGGTATGAACCCTATGAAGGCCCACAGCAGGCGATGGACGAAGGATACGATATCATCAACACGGATACCAACTATATGTATCTTGTACCGAGGCTTTATCGGGATTACCTGGATACGCCGCTGCTGTATCGGGAATGGGAGCCCGTAAAATGGCTCGGCGTCACCTTGCCGTATGGTCTTCCGCAGCTGAAAGGCGGCATGTTCGCCTTATGGAACGATATTTCTTATGCCTCCGGCATATCGATGGACGATTCCCATGCGAGGATGCTCCCGGCCATGCAAGTGCTCTCCGAAAAAATGTGGCAGGGGGTTCGGGACGGAGCTGATTATGACGCATTCATGAAAGCGGCCTCGACCATCGGGGATGCGCCCAATACCGATCTGTCGCACCGCATCAACGTTGATAATCCGGATGGAAACGTCATCAACTACACTTTCGAGGACGGGTTTCAAGATGTTTCGGGTAATCACATGGATGGAGCAGCGACGAATGTAACGCTTGAAGAAGGTAAATATGGAAAAGGCGCCGCGTTTCACGGTGGCCAAAGCTATGTTCAAACGCCGCTGAATCCGCTGTGGTTCGGCTGGACGGCATCGATGTGGATCAAGCCGGATGCGGATAACCCGGATGATGCCGTGTTGATGGAATCTCCTAACGGCACGGTGAAGCTAAAACAGGGGAAGACCGGAAAGTTGGGTTTCTCGAAAGAAGGATATGACAGCGTGTTTCAATATGAGGTCCCTGCTAACCGCTGGACGCATATTCTGTTGACCGGCAATCAAATCGGCGTGTCGCTTTACGTGAACGGAAACGAGTACGTGGAAAAGCTTGGACAGCCGGTACCGCTGATCCAAACGCTGGTGCTGCCCGCCGGAAAAATCGGAAGCGACACGAATGCATTCAAGGGCGTGATCGACAATTTCCAGATTTATAACCGTTACACGCCGCTACTGGATGTCAATAATTTCGCGCTTCAAGCTAAAGCGGAATCATCCCCTCTGGAAGCGGACGTATTGACGCCGGATAAAGCGATCGACGGTAATCTATCGACCCGCTGGTCCAGCGCGTACGATGACGCTTCATGGATGATCATCGATCTCGGTCAGTCCCGGAAAATCAATAAGATCAATATTGCCTGGGAGACGCAGGCGGAGAAGTTCAAGCTCCTTGTTTCCCAGGATAAGCAAACCTGGACCAACGTGAAGCCAAACGACGAGATTCTCCGTTCCAATGGGAAACTGGACACGATCGATTTCGATCCAACCGAAGCCAGATATGTGAAATTTCAAGGCGTGGAGCGGCGTCCCGTAGGTGATACCAAGTATGGCTACTCGATTTATGAGCTGGAAGTGTACGGCGATGATTTAATGGTATCGTATAATGAAACGATGCGTCTCGCGGAACAGTTGCTCGCTTCGGGGAAGGGCGATCCTGCTCTCCGCAGTCAGCTGCTTGCCATGCTGGACCGCTATCCTTATCAATTCGAGGCTGTCTCCGAAACGCTGAAAGACCTGGTATCCCGCTTAAAAGCTTCAATCGAGGAAAAACCGACCGATCCTGGAGCATCGAGCGGAGGCACGAACGGCAGCGGCGGGGGTGGAAACGCTGGCGGAGGAGGAACTTCCGCAAACGTAGACGAAGCGGAAATTTCACTGAACCCCGGTAAGGCCGGCACATTAACGTTAGGCGACCGGGTCACCATCCAGATTCCGGCGGATGCACTGAAGACACCGGCTCGCTTACGTATTCGAAAGCTGGAGGATAACAGCGCCATTGTGCATGACAAAGCCGGAGCCATTAGTCCGGCATACGAACTAACCTTAACTCCAGGCGGCAGCTTTGAAAAAGCAGTCCGCATGTCGATATCCTTCGACGGCCGTAACCTTAGTGCGAATCAGAAGGCATCCATCTTCTTTTATGACCTTTCATCTAAAAAATGGGTCGAAGTCGGGGGGACGGCAGCCGAAAGCCGAATCCAAGCGGACATTATGAAGACCGGCATCTATGCGGTTTTTGCGGTAACTAAGGCTGCCCAGCCGGATTCAGTAATGTTCACCGACACGGCTCACCACTGGGCTTCGGTCGATATCGTGAAAGCCGTTCAGCTTGGGATCGTTACCGGTTATCCGGACGGCATGTTCCGGCCTGACGGGAAAGTGACGCGGGCGGAATTTGCAGTCATGTTGGCCAGAGCACTAAAGCTGCAAGGAAGCGGCAGCACCGTTACCTTTAAGGATGCGGTTGCAATCGGGGATTGGGCACGTGTGCCCATCGCGCAAGCGGTAGAGGCCGGTATCGTTAACGGCTACGAAGACGGGACGTTCAGATCAAATGCCTTCATTCAGCGTGATGAGATGGTTACGATGATTGCGCGCGCATTGAAGCTGGAATCGAGCGAGGGAGGCAATGCCAAAACGGCATTTGCCGATGACGCATCCATTCCCGCTTGGGCAAAAAACGCGATCCAGGCTGCAGCCTTGCAAGGATTGATCCAAGGCCGGAGCGGCAACCTGTTCACCGCAGACGAAACGGCTACCCGAGCGGAGGCGGTGACGATTATGCTAAAAGCCGCTGACTATAAGTCGCGTTAAATAATGTCATAAAAATGACAAGGCTGCCGATGTGTCGGCAGCCTTGTTTTAATGAAGAGCTTCGATATGCTTGGAATTTTTCAATTGTAAGTTTTGGTTGTTAGCCGAAAAAGACAAGATCATATATCGGTAAAAAATCCGGGACGTACGTAACTCGAATTAAAGACTTCTTTCTAACAAGGTCCCAACTTGTTTGGCCATGACTTGAGGTGAATAGGGCATTCCATTTCGGATCCACCATTCAATGACCCCTACATAAGCAGTCCCGGCATACTGCAGCATCACATCTTCGATTAAATCCGTATTTTTACCGCTTTCTTGGTCAATCTCACCTTTGAAGCCTTCCATGAAAGAAGCAAGCAGCCGCGTTCTAAAAGATGAAGGGGCACCTTTAGATGCTAACATGGTTGAAAAAAGCAAATAATTTTTCTCGAAATATTCGAAATATGGAACTAGAGCATCGACCCATTCCAACTCGCATGCCCATGTATCCATATCCCTTAATTCGTTAATTTGATTCTCCATGATTTGATCCAATAGATCATATTTGTCCTGATAATGAAGATATATCGTACCTCGATTTACGTTTGCTTGGTCTGCAATGTCTTGAATGGTAATATCATCGAAGTTTTTTACAGCCATCAGTTCAATGACGGCTTTTTTCAAGGATTCTTGCGTTTTTAGAATTCTCCGATCCACTTTTGCCATCTTGTCTTTCCCCCTGGTCTTTCCAAAATAATGAACACTTTTCATGATGTTGTTGATATTTCAACAAATCTCGCTTTATTAACCATTGAACTTCGGCTACTTTTTTCTATAATAATAGACACAAGTTGATTAAACAACTTAATTTGTTTATTCACTTTCTGTGGATTACAGCAATTGCCGTAATGGGAACATCATTTTTAGAAAAGAGGGATGAACATATGACAGTGAATAAAAAAGTGCGAATCATTATAGATAAGGGACACGGCATGAGTGATTACCCATATATTCAAACCTAATTATTTTCTAAAGAAGGACTAGCTGATAAAAATGATATTATCTGGAGGTTAAACATGATTAATGCTAATGCACGTGCTGTGTTCGGTCCGGAAGGTCCGTTTGAATTAACCACAATTGAGCGTAGGGATCTTAAGCCGCATGATGTCCTGATTGAGATCAAGTACGCGGGTATTTGTCACTCTGACATCCATACCGCTCGCGGGGATTGGGGACCGGTCCAATATCCTCTCGTACCTGGACACGAGATCGCCGGCATTGTCTCCCAGGTTGGTTCGGATGTTGCAAAGTATAATGTTGGTGACCGAGTAGGGGTCGGCTGCATGGTTGATTCCTGCGGAGAATGCGCGAGCTGCCGCCGAGGAGAGGAGCAGTACTGTCTTCATGGACATACGGGTACCTACGCAGCAATCGACAGATATGGACAATATACACAGGGTGGTTATTCCACCCACATCGTTGTAACGGAAGATTTCGTGGTTCGAATTCCCGACGGCATAGATCTCGATGTCGCCGCACCGCTTTTGTGTGCTGGGATCACAACCTACTCGCCGCTGCGCCATTGGGGTGCTGCTCCCGACAAAAGAATAGCGGTTGTTGGACTAGGAGGACTTGGACACATGGCTGTGAAGCTCGCTCATGCCATGGGAACAGAAGTAACGGTTTTATCTCAAACCTTGAAGAAGAAAGAAGACGGTTTGAAATTAGGCGCGGACTATTATTATGCGACCAGCGATCCGGAGACATTCAATAAGCTAGCCGGTACGTTTGATCTCATTGTGAATACGGTGAGCGCAAAAATTGATTTGAATGCCTACTTGTCACTACTGGCCGTGGACGGCGCGTTGGTTAACGTCGGTGCACCGCCGGAAGCATTACCTGTTCAAGTATTCTCTCTTATCCCGCATCGTCGGTCGTTTGCCGGATCGGCAATCGGCGGTATTCAAGAAACACAGGAAATGCTTGACTTCTGCGCTGAACACCAGATTACGCCTGAGATCGAGGTTATCTCTGCTAGTCAGATTGATGAGGCTTGGGAACGCGTACTTGCTTCGAATGTCCAGTATCGATTTGTCATCGACATCAGCACCATGGTGAATAAATAAGGATTCATTGCAGCCAAAAAATATCAAGGGTACGCCAAGTGGTGTGCCCTTTAGTTGGAGGGGAGTCCGGATTATTGAAGATGGAGTAAACATTAGTTTAAAGAATACATTTAATCAGTCATAGGAGTTAAAGAAATGAATAATAAGAATAAAAAAAATCCTCTCGGTTTTGCCCTAATATTGGCAACATTTTCGGCGTTGGGGCCATTTACCGTCGATATGTACCTTGCATCACTTCCGCAGATCGCTGCTTTTTTTGGAACAAGCGCAACTGCGGTTCAAGCGAGTTTAACCACTAGCCTGTTAGGATTAGGATTAGGACAGTTGATCATGGGGCCTTTAAGCGATATTTATGGAAGACGCCCGCCTTTATTGATTTCGATGATCATATATATTCTTTCTTCGATGGGATGCGCTTTTGCACCAAGCATAGAATGGTTCATATGTTTAAGGTTAATTCAAGGGGTAGCTGCATCCGCTGGACTCGTCATTTCGAGAGCTATTGTTCGAGATCGGTTTAGCGGGGTCGAGATGACGAAGTTTATATCGTTGCTAACGATGATAAGCAATGTGGCTCCGTTAATTTCCCCTACGGCCGGAAGTGCGGTCATGTCCTACAGTTCGTGGATAGGTATATTTATATTTTTGGGGGTGCTAGGTATAGCATTAACCGGGATAACCCTATGGGGGTTAAAGGAAAGCTTACCTGTAATGCAACGTGTACCAAGCAGTCCCATTTCGTTGATGAAAACTTATAACAGCTTGTTCCGAAAGCGCTCGTTTATGGGGTATGCTCTCGTCAATGGCATTTTGTTCGCAGGTGTTTTTGCCTATGTTGCGGGTACCCCGTTTATCTATCAAAATATATACGGCGTATCGCCGCAAATGTTTTCGATCCTCTTTGCGCTTAATGGTCTTGCTATTATTTTGGGATCTCAATTCGTCAAACTTTTAGTAGGCCGGGTAACGGAAAGCCGACTATTTTTGATCGGATTAATCATAGCGTTTATATCTTCTGCTGCGACCTTATTTATAGTATTGGTACATGGAGCATTATCAGCCATGTTTATATCGATCTTCCTGTTCGCTTTGTCCATCGGAATCATTGGACCCATTTCCTTTACTTTAGCAATGGAGTCGCAAGGGCATATTGCAGGAAGCGCATCCGCCGTGCTCGGCACCCTGCAGTTCGCGTTAGGAGCCGTGACGTCTCCGCTCGTGGGAATGGCAGGCGAGAATTCTGCTATACCATTTGGGATTGTTATATTTTCGACCAGTTTACTATCTGTCATTGCCTATATCGTTCTGATTAAAGGGAGGGAACGGATCCGCCTGTAAGATCAGCTTTGAATTGATTTTAGGATAATAAGTAAAAAACCACTTCTTTTTAAGGAGTGGTTTTTTATTTAAAGATGTAAGTTCTTTCGTATATATCCCTTTTTAAGGATTCTCGTAGTTTCGTAACGGCATACCTACATATTCTTTGAAAGAATGGATCCTCTCATCCTTGAACGTAAAGACGATAACAAGCTCATTGCTAAAATTCCGTCCATTCAACACACCTTCCGAGCGAAATACAACCATCCCGTTATCTTCATTTTCAATTTCGATAACCGGAGTCAGCTGCATTTGAAATAGGGAGCGCTCAAACCTGATTAATTCTTCGAACCGCTCTTTTCCTTGCTGCTCATGATCCCAGCCCTCTAACGGGAGCGGAACGAAGAAATGGAAATCTTCCGTAACCAGCTTAAGAAATTCCTCGGTAGATCCCTTTTCTAAAGCCTGCTTAAACGCCTCAAAACCTTCACTTGTTCGGGAAGTGATAGAACGTTCAGATTGTTCCATCATAGATTCCTCCTTATATTTACGGGTCGCTTTAAAATATTGAGTTTCGATCGTCGAGATGCCTTTTCTAATCAAACTTTGGTTTGCGCGACAGAACCCTTTAGTTGGCTCGATATCGTTCCAAGGTGGATGGCTTCATGAATGATAGCGAAATTAAACAACTCACCGGCGGTGTTGAATTGAAACGGACCCATGGCATAAGGAGTAGAAAGCTTTACTTCTAGCATTTCGGGTGTCAGCTCAGACATTCTAAGAAGCTGCGCGGCTAAGATTTCGAGCAGTTCTATCTTCGATGGAGGAGTAGAGATCCATTCTGAGGGCTTGGTTCCAGAGTTAAATAGCGTCTCATACGTATCTGGTATGACTGATGGAGAAGCGAAGCTTAAGGTAGAATATTTATCCATCCAATAAATGATATGGCCGACATTCCAACGGATTGTATTGTTAGAGCCTGCAATTTGAACGTCGAATAGTTCCTCTGGGGCAGCCTGCACCTGCTGCTGCATTACCTGACGTAAAACCTTTGCCGTATTGATAATCATTTCAGACATATTAATTTCCTCCTTTTTGTTAAGAAATGCTTGATATATTCCCAGTATAGGTTGCATGGAATATACCATCAATGCAGTGGGTGTTACCGGAACGTTAAGTAAAAGTTAACGAATATTTATTGACATGATAAGGAAGAAGGAGTGAGAATAATGATGTAACTTGCATTCATCATTCATGCTAAGGAAAGCAGGTGCAAATTTTGGAGTTGAAACAATTACAGTATTTTATGGCCATTTGTGATGAACTGCACTTCTCAAGAGCAGCTGAAAAAATGGGAGTCAGCGCACCGAACGTCAGTCAACAGATCAGGAGATTAGAAGAAGAATTAGGGGTATTGTTGTTCGACCGGGTGGGAAAAAAAATTGTCCTTACAGACGCTGGGGCGATTCTTCAGGAACACGGAGCTGCCGTGTTCCAGCATCTGCAGCAAGCGAGCCACGCCATTGCGGACTTAAAGCAGATGAAGGGAGGGGCGTTATCCATTGGCGTCTTGCCCGGTGATGCGGACCTCTTGTTTAATTCCTTGCTTTTGGACTTCCATCAGGCCTATCCCACCATCTCCTTGTCCCTTCTGGAAACCATGAAAATAACAGAGCAAGTTTGCGACCGAAGCATTGATGTCGGCGTAACCATTGGACCTGTTACCGATGAGCGTCTTACTTCAATTCCCCTGTTTCATGAGGAATTTTCCTTAGCGGTAAGTAAAAATGACCCCCTGGCCTCAGAAAACTTTATACCCTTAAACAGACTGCATGACTTGAAGATGGTTATGTTCCCACCTGACCATCAATGCCGTAAGCTGATCGATCGATTTTGCATGGACAAAGGTTTTAACATTCAGCCGCATATGGTGACGACAACGTTATCTTCCCTCCTACATATGGTACAGAGCGGAATTGGCGTCTGTGTGCTGCCGCGTCTTCTATTGGAAAATCTGCACAATACAGACATCAAAGTCGTACACCTGAGGAATCCCACGCCGTCTCAAGACATTTGTTTGATCTATCGCAGTGATAGATATATAGGTTACGCCATGCGCACATTTATCAAGTCTTTGAAAGCATATATCGAGACAGCTATTCGACATTCAATGTCTTCATAAATAAGGGGTTATTTAACGAACACGGGAACCAAAGATGGCTGAAGATAATGACTGTACTTATGGCACTAAAAGGAAGCATGAAAATCATTAGGTTGTTATTTACGGAATACAATTTCTGCGATGAATTTTACACAAAGAACACGTAGAATTCATATAATTCCCCAAGTCCTTTTATATACTTAAATTGTTTGATATAGCGAATTAAAAGGACTAGGTGGTAGATTAAATGTTAAAAAAACGAGATTTGCACGAATGCTATTCACTTTATAACTTAATGATCGATCCTGTAGTTTTTCCTTATGTTCGTTATAAATGCCAATCTTATGAAGAATATTTATTCATAACCAAACAACTGATCGTTGAAGAAGAGCAGGAGACATCTATTTCTAGAACGATTCTAAACGAGATGGGACATCCCATTGGTACCGTTGATCTATATAATATTGTTAATAAAACAGGCTTCTTGGCCACATGGATTGGAACTCCCTATTTTGGAAAAGGCTATAACCAACAAGCGAAGAAATCCATTTTTGCTGAACTGTTTCAACAACATAATATCGAAACGGTATTCATGAAGATCCGAAAACAGAATATTCGATCGAAGAAAGCGGTTGAAAAACTTCAGTATGTCAAATTAGCAAATGATACAAGTCCTGAAATATATGAATCGATAAATAATACGGATAAAATCTATGATTTGTACCATGTGGAGCGGTTAGGCTTTTTAGCAAGCTGTGAAGACATACAGTATGTGGTTGCTACGTAACAAACTCCCCAAATAGAGATCTTATACGAAGGTAGTCTTAATTATGGATTTTTTCATAGCGTGAAACCGGTAGAACGGGAGGATTTAACGAATTTATGGTAAACTTCTAATCAATAAGACAAGGCAAGTAAGGAGTGAACCAGTTGTTTGCAGAGCAGCGGCATCAAATCATTATTCATAAACTGAACCAAGACAAATCAATCCGAGCATCGGAGCTCATGGAGCAGTTCGGAGTTTCGTTCGAGACGATCAGACGAGACCTCGAATACCTGGAAAGCGAAGGATACCTGCGGCGGGTGCACGGCGGAGCGATTCTGAAGGAGCCGGATTATAGCCAGGAAATTCCGCTGCCGATCCGCGAATCTATATATTTAGAAGAGAAGAAAGAGTTGGCTCAAATAGCGGTTCGCTATGTGACCGAAGGGATGTCCATCGCGCTTGACCCCAGTACGACCAACACTCAGATTGCGAAGGCTCTGAAGGCCAAATTCGATCAATTAACGGTTATTACGAACTCGCTTCCGATCGTGAACGAATTAATTACGATGCCAGGGTACACGCTGATTATGACCGGTGGCGTTATTCGTCAAGACGAGCAAAGTATCATCGGTGATTTGGCGGAAGAGTTTACATCGCGATTTCATGCAGATATATTTTTTATGAGTATGAGCGGGGTTACACTAGAATCAGGGATTACGGATAACGGGGTCGGGGAAGTTCAAGTGAAAAAAATTATGCATGCGAACGCCAAGCGTTCAATTGCCCTTGCAGATAGCAGTAAGTTCGGACAAAATTCGTTTATTAAAGTATGCGGCGCAACGGAAGTTGAACGGTTTGTAACGGATTCCAATATCGACCGGAATATTGTAGATAAATTTAGCAAGAGCGGTATCGAAATCGTATACGAATGATATGATCAAACCCAAATAACGATTCTTGGTTTCCACGAACCCGGAATCGTTTTTTTTATTGATTTTACATCGATATCCCGTTTTACTGGTTTGCAAATTATAGAAATTTGTGTGTATTTGATTGTGAGTGTGTGCTATTATTTGTGTTAATTGAGGGGTCGAAAAAAAATGATGCTTCTCAAAGGGAGGAGACACCCATGAAAATCCATTTTCTTGGAACGGCTGCAGCGGAAGGATTTCCGAACCCATTTTGCCGCTGCGACGCCTGTCGCAAAGCGAGGTCGCTCGGAGGAAAAAACATTCGAACAAGAAGCTCTATATTGATCGATGACGTAATTAAGGTTGATTATTCCGCTGATTCTCATATGCAGGCGCTCCGTGATCGGGTCGACTTGGGAGCAGTTGAGCATCTTTTGTTCACGCATACGCATTACGATCATTTTCAACCATCTGATTTGTATAACCGGATTGAGGGGTTTGCGCACGGTATTGATCATCCTTTACATATTTACGGCAACGATGCGGCGATTTGTCAGAGCAGGACGGCGCTGGGCACGGTCGCTGGTAGCAAGAGGTTTGTGTTCCATTTATTGCGTCCGTTCGAGACGATCTCGTTAGGCGATACGCAAATAACCCCACTGCTCGCAAATCATGACCAATTGGAAACCTGCTTGCTGTTTTATATTGAAAAAGGGGGTAAAGCTCTATTTTACGGAAATGACACCGGATGGCTGCATGACGATACTTGGGCATGGCTTCAAGGCAAAACAATAGATATGGCGATCCTGGACTGCACCCATAGTTTTACGAACAATGATCGAAATCCAAACCATATGGGGATTGAAACCGTGCTGGAAGTTCAGCGCATCTGGAAGGTAGAAGGCACTCTTGGCGGGGATAGTCAAATTTATGTGACTCATTTTACTCATAACTCCGGCTTTTTGCATAATGATTTTGAAAATGCTTTCAATTCTTACGGCATTAAGGTGGCCTATGATGGCCTGATCGTTGACCTATGACTAGCGGCAGCAGCGTAAAAGAACAGAGACAGATTATGGTTGTCGGCATTGTTACTGCACTAACCCTCTTCGGCGATTCGATGCTGTACATTGTACTACCGGTGTATTGGAAGGAAGTGGGACTGGACGCGCTTTGGCAGGTGGGAGTCCTGCTGTCCGTCAATCGTTTCGTAAGGCTTCCCCTTAATCCTGCAATTGGCTGGTTGTATCACCGCATGTCGCTTCGAACGGGACTGTTCCTATCCGTAGGGCTAGCGGCGCTTACCACAGTAGGATATGGTGTCTTCAAAGGGTTCGCAATTTGGATTGTGCTTCGTGCAGTGTGGGGAATTGCATGGTCCTTCATGCGAATGGGCGGTTATTTGACCGTGATCCGCTATTCCGACAATACGAATCGTGGGCGTTTAATGGGAACGTATAACGGATTATGGCGTCTTGGCAGTTTGGTAGGCGTACTGTTCGGAGGAGTGCTCGTACCCTTGTTCGGATTGCAATCCGTCTCGATATTGTTTGGTACGATGGCGTTGGTCGGACTTCCGTTGATCGCGGCATCCATAAATGCGGGGAAAGCATCCGGGACGTATCAAACAGATTCAACTCGTGGCAGTGGAAATACGGTTTGGTCATTGCAAGTGAAGAAAATCATTATAAGCGGATTAACTGTATCATTGCTGCTCGCCGTGTTTAGTGCGACGCTCACTTATCTCATTGATACTAGCTATCCCAAGGGAGTACCGTGGTTCGGATTGGCCATCGGCAGCACGGCATTAGGCGGAATATTGACAGCGCTGCGCTGCGCTTGGGAACCGTTCTTGGCCCGATGGTTCGGACAACGCACGGATGGATCGAGAGGAAGACTTCCATTGTTTATGCTGTCGGTGGCGGCTGCGGCGGTCTGTTACGCCTTGCTTCCGTGGAAGCTGCCGATCGGTATCTGGATTGTTATTGTGATTTTTGTAATGGTTACAAGCACCGCGCTTGGCACAATCATGGACGCCATGGCATCTGACGCCGCAAAGAGCAGTTCCGTTATTACGGTCATGACCGCTTATTCCGTATCCACCGATTTGGGGGCGGCGATTGGCCCGACGTTGATTTATTGGGTGGTCGGTTTACGGTATGGCGTGACATCGATGTATCTGGCATGCGCTGCTATATTCATTTTAATCGGCTTATGGTATTGGAAGGAATATGTGACAAAGGAGAGGGTATACCTTGGAAAAGAAGCTGAAGTTTCGTGAGGACGGAACGTTTGTTATTGTACAGTTTTCCGATACAGAATTTATTGATGCGGAGGACCTGGATCCTGAGACGCCGCTTCTCGATTCAATGACGAAGACGACGATGGAAAGGATCATCGAGCTCGAACAGCCTGATCTTGTGGTGTTTGCGGGCGACGTGATTGCAAGCGCAAGAAGCAAAGACCCGCTTCAATCGTTCCGCAGCGCGATCGCTGTCGCTGAGGAAAACCGCGTAGCATGGGCTGCTGTCTTCGGAAATCACGACTCGGAAGGGAGCTTGCCACGAAAGAGAATGCATGAGGAGCAGCTTCTTCATGAATATTGTGTAGCCAAATCAGATCCTCCCGGGGTGAGCGGAGCGGGAAATTATGTCCTGACGGTCGACGATTCCACAGGAAAGCCTGCAGCTTCGTTGTTTTTCCTCGACAGCGGCGATTACTCACAGATGGATTCGGTGGGCGGATACGATTGGATACGCCGTGATCAAATCGAGTGGTACGTATCCGAATCTCGGCAATTGGCTGAGCGCAACAGTGGTACGCCATTACCTGCACTCGCATTCTTCCATATTCCGCTGCCGGAATACAATGAGGTGTGGAAGACCAAGGTGTGCGAGGGACATTGCGTCGAATGGATAAGCACGCCTCAATTGAACTCCGGCTTGTTCGCCGCTATGGTGGAGATGGGAGATGTTATGGGCACGTTCTCCGGACATGACCACTCGAACGATTATTGCGGCACACTGCACGGTATCCGCCTATGCTACGGGAGGTCTACTCGTTACATTAGCTATGTAGACGGTAAGCGCATGGATATGTTTCCAACGGGAGCAAGAGTCATTCGATTAACAGCGGGCGAGCGTCAATTTGAGACATGGATCCGCCAAAGCGACGGGCTTGTCGCGGAATTGCCTATACATGAGCCGAACAATCTGTAAAGGCAAGTGTAGTGCCGGAGTCGCAATATTGTCTTAACGTACATCTATTTCCAATCAGGGGACTCCCGGTTGGATTCAATAGGGTTCCAAGGAAAATGGTAAATAGTATCGACTGATTATTTTAAAAAGCCAGAATAAGAACTCGCGTCGAAAACCGCAAACCCAAAGCTTTTTAATTTAAGGATATATTTTCTTGTCTTTTGCTCAGGACAAGAACATATATCTTTTCTTTGTTTATGGGCAAAAACATGTATTCAGGTGCCGGTGAGCAAGACGATGGATATGAAGCGAAGAGAGTGGGGGTTAAAAAAAGAAAAGAACGTTCCGGCCGAAACTTAATAGAGCGGCAGATAAGGATTATTAAAACCTAGAAATCAAAAAAAGAACCTGGACAGTTTTGCCGGATTCTTTGATATTGCATATATAAAGACACAATGATATAATCAGATCACGCCTGTGTCAAGGGTTCTGGACATAATTATGTTATCTTACACTTTAATTGTAGCATGCTGATAAACCCTTGTCAAATGCTTTTTTCTCAATTTAATGGTTAGGAGAGATGTTGAATGAGTTCTTTGGTTCTTGGTTTTCAAGAAATAGAAAAGACGCAGCTCTTGCTCGTTGGCGGAAAAGGATTAAATTTAGGGGAAATTTCAAAAATTGAAGGGATCCATGTACCAGAAGGATTTTGTGTTACTACAGTGGGATATCAACAAGCCGTCGAACAAAACGAAATGTATCAGTCTTTGCTCAATCGACTAACCATGCTAAAAGTAGATGATCGAGATCAAATTGGTGAAATCAGCAGGAAGATAAGGCAAATCATTATGGAAGCAGAAATTCCTTCCGATGTTGTGAAAGCAGTGACTCACGGTCTCTCCCGGTTTGGCGAGGAACATGCTTACGCAGTGCGTTCAAGTGCGACTGCTGAAGATCTACCGCATGCCTCTTTTGCGGGTCAACAAGACACCTACTTAAATATCATTGGCGTCGATGCCATCTTGCAGCATATCAGTAAATGCTGGGCTTCCCTGTTTACGGATCGGGCGGTCATCTACCGTATGCAGAATGGATTCGACCACCGTCAAGTGTATTTATCCGTTATTGTTCAAAGGATGGTTTTCCCACAGGCCTCGGGAATTTTGTTTACCGCTGATCCAATGACCTCCAACCGAAAGTTGCTATCCATCGATGCCAGTTTTGGACTTGGAGAAGCACTGGTTTCTGGCTTGGTATCTGCCGATGGTTACAAAGTACGGGAAAAGGAAATCGTCGATAAAAGGATCGCAACCAAAACATTGGCAATTTATGGACGAAAAGAAGGCGGAACAGAGACAAAGCAGATCGATCCTGATCAGCAAAAGAATCAAACGCTGACGGACCAACAAATTTTACAACTGGCACGCATCGGAAAACAGATCGAAGCTTATTTTGGTTCCCCCCAAGACATCGAATGGTGTTTGGCCCATGATACATTTTATATCGTGCAGAGTCGTCCGATCACGACTTTATACCCGATCCCTGAAGCGGATGATCAGGAAAATCATGTCTATCTGTCTGTTGGTCATCAACAAATGATGACAGATCCCATAAAACCATTGGGATTGTCTTTTTACCTGTTAGTTACTGCTGCACCTATGCGTAAAGCCGGCGGGAGGTTGTTTGTTGATGTAGCGCCCAGGATGGCTACACCTGTCGGCCGGGAAGCTTTATTAAATACCATGGCATCCGATCCACTCATAAAAGGCGCACTTATGACGATCATAGAGCGAGATTTTATAAAATTGTTACCTAATGATCACACATCACCGAATCGGAACAGAAGTAATACAGATATGCCGGCACATTTCGAGAATGACCCGACAATCGTTTCCGATTTGATGAAGCTTAGTCAAACATCGATCAAAGAGTTAAAACAAAACATCCAAGCGAAATCGGGATCGGATTTGCTTGATTTTATTCTGGAAGATATTCAGGAATTAAAGAAGATCCTATTTAATCCCCGAAGTACAAGTGTATTTATGGCTGCTATGAATGCCTCAGCATGGATCAATGAAAAGATGAACGAGTGGTTAGGAGAAAAAAACGCAGCCGATACGCTTTCTCAATCTGTACCCAATAATATTACTTCGGAAATGGGCCTGGCCTTATTGGATGTCGCGGACGTAATCCGTCCTTATCCGGAGGTCATTGATTATTTGCAGCATGCAAAAGAAGAAAACTTTCTGGATGAACTCCCTAAATTTGAAGGCGGGCAGGAAACCCAAGACGCGATTTTTGCTTATCTGGGCGAATACGGCATGAGATGTGCAGGAGAAATCGATATTACCAGAACCCGCTGGAGCGAAAAACCAATGACGCTTGTCCCGTTGATTCTGGGTAACATTAAAAACTTTGAGCCTCGAGAAAGCCATCGGAAATTCGAGCAAGGACGCAAGGAAGCATTGGAAAAAGAACAAGAGTTAATCGATCGATTGAAGCAATTACCGGATGGTGAACAAAAGGCTACAGAAACTAAACGAATGATCGATCTCATCCGGAATTTCATCGGATATAGAGAGTATCCAAAATACGGTTATGTTAGCCGCTACTTCGTTTATAAGCAGGCTTTACTGAAGGAAGCCGAACGACTTGTACAAGCGGGCGTTATTCATGATAAAGAAGATATTTACTATCTCACATTCGAAGAACTTCTCGAGGTCGTTCGTACGCATAAACTGGATGACCAAATCATCTGCAAACGAAAAGATGAATACAAAATCTATGACAGACTGACTCCACCGCGCGTGATCACGTCGGATGGCGAAATCATTGTAGGCGAGTACAAACGGGAAAATATCCCGGCTGAAGCTATTGCTGGACTGCCGGTATCTTCGGGAGTGGTCGAGGGACGAGCACGCGTCATTTTGAATATGGAAGAGGCTGCTCTGGAAGATGGAGATATATTAGTCACTCCCTTTACGGATCCTGGCTGGACACCATTATTTGTATCCTTAAAAGGTCTAGTCACCGAAGTTGGCGGACTTATGACCCATGGAGCCGTAATCGCGCGTGAATATGGCTTACCAGCCGTTGTCGGCGTAGAGGGTGCTACGAAACGGATCAAGGATGGTCAACGAATTCGCGTGAATGGCACAGAAGGGTATATCGAAATATTGAATTAAACTTTACACCTATTCATTTATATGCTAGATTAACTCAATAATAAATTCGACAAAGGGGGGTGTAAGCGATGTTAACTGTTTTTAGAATTCTGTATGGAAAAAACGTGAAATTTGGCGATGATTTCGCGGACAAAGGGAGTAGTCTGTCCTTTTTTATGCGGAACCACCATACAAAAAACAGTTATCGGAGCTTTGCCTCTACGGCGAATACATGACAGAGAAATGACTCAGAATCCTTGATCATTTTAGTCGTGATTCTCGTTCTAAAGCTCAGCACCGATATTACTATCGGTGCTTTTTTTGCGGTTCATCTTCAGGATAGACCACTCCTTCTATATACTCCCGTAAACTAGAGAGTCTTATGGAAGGATGGAAAACATGCAACTCAAACAAGACAATAAATATAGAAGAATAAAGGCATTCTTGAAAGAGCATCATTACCCCGATTTTAGGATGAAACAAATATTGAATGCCATTTTTCATGAGAGAATCGAATTATTCAACGACATCACCGTACTTCCCAAACGGTTAAGAGAAATGCTAGCCATGAAATTTGGAACGTCTATTTTAGATATCGAGCCTTTAATGGAACAGCATTCCGAGCAAGTCACTAAAGTTTTGTTTGGGATATCGGGAAAAGAAAGAATAGAGACAGTAAATATGAAATATAAAGCCGGGTGGGAATCATTTTGCGTCTCTTCCCAGTGCGGATGTCATTTCGGATGTACATTTTGCGCGACAGGCGACATTGGATTAAAAAGGAATTTGACCTCGGATGAAATGACCGACCAAATCCTTCATTTTTACTTGAAAGGGCATTCCATGGACAGTATTTCTTTTATGGGAATGGGGGAAGCGTTAGCCAATGTCCAAGTTTTCGATGCCTTAAACGTGCTCACGGACCCTGCGATGTTTGCTTTAAGTCCTCGGAGGATCTCGATTTCAACGATTGGGATTATACCGAGCATTAAAAAAATGACTCTCCATTATCCGCAAGTCCATTTGACGTTTTCGTTGCATTCTCCTTTTCACGAACAGCGAAGTAAGCTCATGCCGATTAATGATAAGTATCCATTATTCGATGTCATGGACGCATTAGATGAGCATATACGAGTCACATCCAGAAAGGTTTATATTGCTTATATTATGTTACCCGGCGTGAATGATTCAATGGATCATGCCAAAGAAGTAGCGCATTTATTGAAGGGTCGATACAGAGAAGGACGACTATACCATGTGAATTTAATCCGCTATAACCCAACAGTGCGTTCCCCGTTAAGGTTTGATGAAACGAATGAGGACCGAGTGATTAATTTTTACAAAACATTACAATCATCAGGCATTCATGTGACCGTTAGAAGTCAATTCGGCATTGATATCGATGCTGCTTGCGGTCAGCTATATGGAAATTATTCAGAGGATTGAATTGTTCGCCTGTAACAGAAAGGAGTGAAAGAAATGAGTAGTTCAGATACTGTGGTGACACATGTAATGCTCCGTATAAGTCGTTAATATCCATCAAGCTTATACGGAGAAGCAAAAATCGATGGATGTGCCGACTTTGTATGAAAGAAACCAGCGAGATATACAAAGGAGGAATCATCATGTCAATGATTCAAGTTCAAGACTTAACGTTTTCCTATCCATCCAGCTTTGACAACATTTTCGAAGGCGTGAGCTTTCATATCGATACAAATTGGAAACTTGGTTTTATCGGTAGAAACGGACGTGGCAAGACGACATTTTTGAATCTACTATTAGGGAATTATGAGTACAGCGGGAAAATCGTTTCTTCGGTCGAATTCAATTTTTTCCCTTATCCGGTGTCGGATATAAATAAGTACACGTATGAAATCCTTGAGGAAATATGTCCCCAAGCTGAAGATTGGGAATTTCTTCGAGAAATCTCCTATTTAGAAGTTGATGCCGAGGTCATGTACCGGCCATTTAAAACGCTCTCCAATGGAGAACAAACCAAAGTACTGCTTGCCGCATTATTTTTGAATGAAGGCCAATTCCTATTAATCGACGAGCCTACCAACCATTTGGACACCAGTGCGCGAAAGATCGTCTCGGATTATTTAAAGAAGAAAAAAGGGTTTATTCTAATTTCGCATGACAGGAACTTTTTGGATGGATGCGTCGACCATATTTTGTCGATCAATAGAGCGAATATTGAAGTCCAAAGCGGGAACTATTCTTCCTGGAAGCTAAATTTCGATAGACAGCAGGAACATGAGGAGGCAACGAATCAGCGTCTGCAAAAAGACATCGGGAGATTAAAGCAATCCTCCAAGCGTTCATCGGATTGGTCCCATCAGGTGGAAGCCTCCAAAAACGGGACGACGAATTCAGGTTCGAAATTGGATAAGGGCTTCGTTGGGCATAAAGCGGCCAAGATGATGAAAAGGGCAAAGAACATTGAATCAAGGCAGCAAAAGGCGATTGAGGAAAAGTCCAAACTGCTCAAAAACGTGGAAAAAACCGAAGCATTGGCTTTAGAAGCATTGGATTTTCAGTCAAAAGAATGGGTTGTTATAGATGACGTGTCTGTTCAATACGATGGCCAAATCGTGAATAAACCCATCAGCTTTACCGTTGAGCAAGGGGATCGAATCGTACTGGACGGAAAGAACGGGAGCGGGAAAAGCAGCATTCTCAAGCTAATCCTGGGACAATCGTTACAGTATACAGGCACGATGAAATTAGCTTCCGGGCTCGTCATTTCCTATGTTCAGCAGGATACTTCCCATTTGAAGGGCATGTTATCGGATTTTATTGAAGAGCATGAGATCAATGAACCGTTATTCAAATCGATCCTGCGGAAGATGGATTTTGACCGAATCCAGTTTGAGAAAGACATCTCACATTATTCTGGCGGACAAAAGAAAAAACTGCTGATAGCCAAAAGTTTATGCGAACAAGCGCATGTATATATTTGGGACGAACCGTTAAATTTTATCGATCTTTATTCGCGCATGCAGATCGAGGAACTGATTCAAACATTTAATCCCACCATGGTTTTCGTTGAACATGATCAGGCTTTTCAACAAACCGTTGCAACCAAAACGATATCGATGTAGGCCCGAATGCACCTCGAAAGAGGTGCATTTTTATCGTATCTGATTACAGCCGAATTTAATATTATGATGCTACATGCTTCCGCCAAGATTGGAGGACAAGAATGCGTATTGGTTAACCGTAATTAAAATATGTTAACCTTCTTGGCACATCGAGTGACCAATATCTATTTAAGAGCCTTCTTTAAGAGATCTGTAACCTTGCCTACAGCATCATCGGATAACATGAGCATAAAATTGTCGTACGACATCCTGGCAGACTCGGAAGAATAAGCGTACATCTTGCTTTCATAGGCTTCAATCGCTCTGTTAAGCTCGTCATAGTGGCGATCAACCGAACAAGCCAGTTCAGCGGCATCTCGCATCGCCAGATTGACTCCGTCCCCGGCAGGAGGGGCCAAATGCGCCGCGTCTCCGATCAGCGTAACACCCGGTTTACTGACCCATCGAAGCCCGATTGGCAGCGTATAAATACGTCTGGAGGTGACAGCCCCATCGGCACAACGAATATAATCTTTCAGCGGCTCCGCCCAATCGTCGAAGTAGGTCAGCAGCTGCTCTTTTGCCTTCTCGGGCCGATCAAACGATATTCCGCTAGTATCCAGCCACTCACGGTCTGCTCTGAAAGATAAGCCAACTCTGATGTGACCATCTCCATTGAGTTGACCGCTGATGGATTTATGATCGCCAAGACTGAACATGCTGCCCCGCGAGTTAAAGGCAGCCAATTCAGGGTGCTCGGCAGTGTCGATACGGAGATCCACTCGACTAATACCCGTGTATTCCGCCACGGCTTCCGTAAGCAAAGGGCGAATGCGCGAGAAGGCTCCGTCCGCTCCGACGACAAGATCCACGATGTCGGTATGCCCGTTGTTAAAGCGTAATTCGTGTTTGCCGTCATAGAGAGGCAGCGCTTCGACCAGTTGATAGCCGTAACGGATGCATCCGGGATCCAATGCGTTGAGCAGAAGTCCGCATAGGATGCCCCGATCGATTTCCGGGCGGCTTCCTGGGACATCGACGTTCGCCACGTTATTTATATGGAGCTGACCGTGCTTATCGTAAAGGCGCATATCTTGACCTTCATACCTGGCCATCGCCCGAAATGGTTTGAGTAAACCTGCTTCTTGAAGCGCGAGCTGACCGGATTCTTCATGAATGTCCAACGAGCCGCCCCGCTGCGCGTTTGTATCGTTCGTTTCGCGCTCATAAATTGTGGAACGAATACCCTTTTTTTGAAGAATGAGCGCGAGCATTAATCCGCCCGGCCCCCCGCCGATAATCGCAATACGTTGTTCCTTCGCTGCCATATATCTCATCTCCCTAAAATCATATTATATCGGTATCATAGCCGACTTGTATGAACTGAAGATGAACGAAGAAACGGAAACATGCTCTCGGTATTTGAACGAACTCGGACCGCTTCATCGATTGCCAGAGACCCGCTTAATGATTAAGGTTATGGGATAAAAATCCGTATTTTTGGAGGGAATATATTTATGAATCAACGTTTTTGAATTACGAGATGCGAAAGCACCATGCCCGTAGAAGGAGATTTCTTTATGTGGAACCATGGGGAAGCCCTTATTCCGTAATCAAAAAAAAGCCTTTGGATACGATCCAAAGGCTTTTGTATTAACATGATTATTTTATTCGAGACCTTATTCAACATCATAAACAATCATAAAGAAAAAGTCTATACTTTTGGGTGGATATTTTTTACTATTATGTAGCCGGCAAAACCTTAAAAAGGAGTTTTTGTACTTATGGATATTTATTGTCACCTCGATAAAGTTGATTTACAGGATTATGCTCAGAAGGTATTTGGTGCCGGTTATGTTGTGGATCATGTATCGAACATGCATGGCGGAGCGCAAAAGGTGGTCTATAAAATCGAATTCAGCAATGGATTCTCCTGCGTTTTGTATGTATGGGATCTTACTATGAATTATTTTCAAGAAGAAATCGCTGCTGATAACATTCATGAAAAATCCTATGGAAGCGACCTTTTTGCAATGAATAGCAAATATTTAACCGAACATGGCATTCGAACGCCCGCTCTGTATGATCTGAATACGGAAAGAAACCTGTATCCTTTTGATTACGCGCTGGTTGAGTATATAGATGGGCATAAAGCTGAGGCCTATTTCCATCATTCCGATTTACGAGTTCAAGATAAGGTATTTCAACAGCTGGGGGAAATGCTTGTTAGCATGCATACCACAGAAAGACATTTCTATGGAAAAGCGAATCAAAGTGGAATGACCTCAGGGAATTGTCATCACTTGCAAATGGAAAATGCAAAAGTTCAGTTAGCCTATGCTTCCCAACATATAGATAGCATCAGAGAACACCAAAGCAAATTACTCGATACGTTATATGAACTTGAATCTAGAATCAAACCTAGAACACGATATGGGTTTATTCACGGGGAACTCGGGCCTGACCATGTTTTGGTTAATGACCGACTTGAACCTTATTTGATCGATATTGAAGGGGCAATGTTTTTTGATATTGAGCATGAACACAGTTTTTTAGAGTTTAGGTTCGGAGATTTTTATCGATATCTAAAGAACGATACGCTCGATCCTTACAGGATGTTGTTTTATCGGTATCACCACCATATTTCGTTAACCTCGGGTGGTTTGAAGCTGCTTCATAGAGGATTTCCAGATCAACAGTTTGCGAGTCAGCTGGCCGTTCATCATTCCCAATGCGCATTACGATTTATTGAAGAAGGTTTGTAAGTGAAATGATCGTTATTATCGTTGTATGGCCGCGTAAATCGCGGCTTTTTTTCACTGTATAAGGGGACAGCCTCGGGCTTTTACTTGACCGTGTGACTGCTCCAAAAAAGACAGCTTGGGGTTTAACCGGGACTGCTTATGGGAAATATAAGCTTAATCTGTCTTGCAAACATTCCTGGACTTCTGCCGGCATCTCCCTGACCTTGATATCCCCACCCAGGAAAAGCAGCCAATTGGTTATTTCGGTCATTTCTTCGGAGGTATTGACATTGATAAAAGTCTTTAAAATGGCAGTAGTTTGGTAAGGATTCGTATAGGATATGGATACTTTTAAAGGATGATATTTTCTGAACTGGGCAATCGCCCTTGGACCAAGTTCAAGAACAAGATTGATGACTTCTTCCTGTTTTCGCAGTTGTTCTAAGATCTTTTTCTTGCTTACTCTTATTTTTTCAGTGTAAGGCTCTACTTGGGTGAGATCATCGACAGGAAATATCCTTCTTTTTTCTTCCTTCAAATCAAAGCCTTCGATCAACCAGACGCTTTTTTCGCGATAAAGATGCAGGAGATATAGGGGATAAGACTTTAATTCCTTCACTTCTTCGGTGGAAACCAATACATAGCTGTCTAACAGAATGATTTGAATGAGTTTCTCCAACATCGGATGGGGAAGGTCCGACAAGTCGAGCAGATCGGGATTACTCGGGTTAGTCCCTTCAAAGAGCAACATTTGATTCAACAGAACCAGGTCATCTTGCTGGTTTTCCGAGATAAGCCCCAGCAATTTCTCAGCTAACGACTGGCGACTCTTCAGATAAGGGAGCTGTTGATTTCTTGTGGCCATAAAGGCAATAAACAGAGCTTTTATCTCGTTATCGGTAAAGCGTACCGTGGGCAGGATCGAGTTGTTCATGACAAAATAACCACCATCCCTGCCAACTTCAGCAACGAGCGGCATCCCCATGGCTTCGATTTCACGGATATCTCGAATAGCCGTCGAACGAGAAATATTGAACTCCCGCATGATTTCAGAAATAGTAAAGTGGGCGCGGTTGTTGATATAGCGCATAATGATATTAATCCGTTCAACTTTTTTCATGCGAGCCCCCTAAACAGTATCACCTTTTGACATGGTTTAAGGTTATTATAAACCTATCAAGTGAAAAGACAAATCATTTGATTAATTTAAAAAAAGGAAGGTTTTGAATATGACATCATATACATTGGAAGAAAAGGACAGCTTTATCGTTTTAGGAATTGGAACGGAGCTCAAGAGCCATTACACAGATTTTGTCGGCATTAACAAAGAAAAGGCAGAATTTTGGTCGGCCGTCGAAGAAGATGGGACGCTGGACAAGTTAAAATCCGTCGCTACGAATGACTATATTTTTGCCGTGAACGAAGCAGTGAATAATAAGATGATGTATTATGCTGGCGTCATGACAGAGGCATCGGTGCCTGAAGCAACGAGAATGATCCAATTTCCTAAGGGGGAATACATCGTTGTTAAAGGAGAAGCGAATTCGTCTGAGGAGCTCAGCAATCAACTTGCCGGCATTGCCTTTGGCCAGGTCTTGCCGGAAGTAAATGAAGTTGCCTATGTCGGCGGGCCGAATACATCGGTTGAGATGGGGCAGCGAGACGACGTTGTATTTGGCGAAATGTGGATTCCTGTTGTTAGGAAATAACGAGATAAATGAATGCTTCCGATGCGAGTTTTGCTCGAAGCCGGTTCTATGATGCAAAGCTCGCAAAACTAAGCCAATGCTTCCGATGCGAGTTTTGCTCGAAGCCGGTTCTATGATGCAAAGCTCGCAAAACTAAGCCAGTGCTTCCGATGCGAGTTCTGCTCGAAGACAGTTCTATAATGCAAAGCTCGCAAAACTAAGCCAATGCTTCCGATGCGAGTTTTGCTCGAAGCCAGTTCTATAATGCAAAGCTCGCAAAACTTTTAGGAGGAATCGAAATGTCATATATCGTTGACTTTAAAAATGTGTCTACGGTTGGAGTGGAATCTTCGCCTGTAGCCGAAACGCTTGCTGGGTTGCGCGCGAATGAAGCGCGTTACTTTATGAACAAATACAAGCATGAGTTTACGGTCGTACCCGCCAGCGAAAGTCAGGATACCCTTGATTATGTGAATCGAATTTTGAAAGAGGAACGTGATATCGAGTTTGCGGCCAAGCCTTTGGAAACATCCCGTTTTCAAGTGGAAAACATCCGTTTTGCCTATGTTTTTTATGAAGATGGTCTTGGACTCAATGTCATGTATACGGTTGATGACCCGAAGAAGCGGGCTGTTGGTTTTAAGCTTTCAGAGGGAATGGAGGTACCGGAGGAGTTAGAAGGGAAGTTTAAGTTTGCCAGGCAGAAGTCTAAATTGGCTGGAACCATCCGGGGATCATTTTTTGTCATTAAAGGTGAATATTAAAGGTTTACTTTCATTATCCATAAAGGAAAAAAAGAGCAGCGAAACGTCGCAGCTCTTTTTTTGTTGTTATTTCATGATTTGAGGGACACGAAAGGTCTTGCCAATAACCCATGGCAGCTATGCGTTTCATAAACTAATCGAACAAGTCTCCGAACATATCCATGACACTTTTTTTCTTTTTCTTGTGAGGCGAATGGCCTTGATCAGGGTACTGCTGTTGAGGTGGATAATACTGCCCTGAAGGCTGGTCTTCCTTCTTTGCTCCATATTTACTGGGGGAATCCCCGTAGTACCATTCATTGTAATCCTGGCGAACATCCCTGACGTCTTGCATCAGCTTGTCCAGCTCACCCCGATCGAGCCATACCCCTTTGCATGAGGGGCAAATGTCGATAAGAAAACAGTAATACGGCACAAATGCACACTGGGTTTCCTTTTTTTAGCACCCTCACCGGTTGGCATTCCCTTGGCCGGCCGTAGCTGCTATACTTGCGCTGTTTACACTGGCCTTAACCTGGATGGCGGCGATGCCGGTCTCCCAAACCGGTGGATGGCGCAGGCGCTTTTAAAGGCTCTCCGATGGCAGAATAAGATAGGAGGGCCTTAGAGATGCTTTATTAATCAGTAATTCAAAAGGCGTCCGTTGTCATCCCAATTGCCATACAATTTATTTTGCCTGGTGTTTGTTATAAACTTATCTAATCTTTTCTTAAATAACTCTGGTTGATTTATATTGCTTTGTATTGTGTCGATTCGAATTCTTTTATAAAGATCTGGAAATCGAACGAAATTCTGATATACATCTGATTCTTCTTTCAGCCTCAGCTCAATAATAGGATCAATTTTAAATGACTCGTAACTCAGGTCAGGGAGCACTTTTCTACCTGCTTCTGTCATTAATCCCAATTTTTCAAGACGACGGGCCCGTTCTTTATTTAATTCAGTCCATGAACTTTTTTTGGATCTAGGAGACAGCCTTTGGGCTAGCTCGGTCTCTGAAATTTTCTTTTTTATTCCATCAATCCAACCAAAACATAAGGCTTCTTCGACAGCGTCCAGATATAGCAACGTACCTGGTGTCAACTTCATACTCACGACAACCCAACAAGATTTTTCAGTCTCATAATGTTCCCGGAACCAATACCTCAATTCGCTGTTCGACTTTGCTGGAAACAGTTCGTTGATTTCCATGAATGTCACTCATTCTCCTTTCTGTTTTGGCTACAAACGAGAACAAGTGGCAACGCTAAATGTCCGTTGCCACTTGTCCCTTATTCATATGGCCTGCAGCTTTAATTACCTAAAACGAAAAGCCGCTCCTTGGAATCAATTACTACTATTGGTTTGAAACTAAACGATCAAGGAACTTCTCAGCGTCACGATTAAACTTCCATACAATACCGAATTTATCAACCAACATGCCGAAGCAGGAAGACCAAGGCATTTCTGATAACGGCATGATAACATAGCCACCTGCAGACAAATTTGAGAAATAATTCTCCAATGTCTGTTTATCATCAATAACGATACTAATCAGTATATTGTTGCCTTTAACCAACTCACCCGTTACCTTCTTCATTGAAGGGAGAATATCCGACATCATTATTTTGCCACCAGCAAATTCTAACGAGGACTCCATAACCATATTCAACTCATTTTCTGACAAAGGGTAGTTTGGATCTTGTGGAAAATCCTTGAATTTCACTTTTTTGACCTTACTTGAACTCAGAGCTTCTGAATAAAAATCAATGACCTGCTCTGTATTCCCATCAAAGTTTAAATATGCAATAACTGACATGAAAAAACCTCCTTCTTGTAATACATGAAGTATAAGCTATAATAGGTGACAGCTATATTGTCACCTATTATAGCTTTGTAAAATTTATTTTTTACCTAAGAGGAAAAGCCGGGAGAGATAATATGGAGAAAATCGAGAGATTAATATCTATCGTAATGATCTTACTGCAAAAGAATGTGGTTTCAACAACCGAGTTCTCACAATTATTTAATGTGTCTAAAAGAACGATTCTACGTGATATGGAAACTCTCAGTCTTACAAATATACCTATTTATTCTATCAATGGAGTTTACGGCGGCTATGGGATTATGGATGAATACAAATTAGACAAACGACTTTTAAGCAGTAAAGACATAGAAAATATCTTAACGGCACTGGGCGGATTGGGACAAATTCTATTTAGTGATGAAGTAGAACTAACTCTTAAAAAAATTGAATCGATGATAGAATCAGCATCCAGGAAAGGCTCAATTCACCTGTCATTTTATGATTGGGATGGTCGCACTGAGATTGTTCAAATCTTAAAGACATGTCAGGAAGCAATCGTGCAAGGAAGGTTACTTACCTTTGATTATATAGATCAAAGCGGACTGAAGACGAATAGAATGGTCGAGCCATACCAGCTTCATTTTAGTGAAATGAGTTGGTATTTGAAGGGGTTTTGCTTAAATCGAATGGGATATCGAACTTTTAAATTGTCCAGAACGGATAATCTTAATATCGATACCAAAACATTTGTTCCTAGAGATTTTTTGACTGAACATAAAGCTGAACAACATTATCAACCGAAATTAATTACAATTAAAGCATTGATCTCACACAGCATAAAAGATCACTTTATTGAAAGATACGGTCAAAAAAGGATTGAAGCCTATAATTCTGAATTTCTAATAGCTACAATAGATGTACCGCAAAACAATATCGGATTCCAGTTTCTAGCAGGTTTTGGAGCGAATTTAGTAATCATAGAGCCTAAAACGTATGTTGAAGATTTTCGAGAGTTTCTAAATGTCATGATAAAGAAATATACCTAAAGAACCCCAGAATTCCGCAGGTACAGGTCAAATTGTAAAGCTACATACCTCACAAGGCCATCATTATGAAGGCCTTTTTATTTATTACATAAAAATCCATATTGTCACATGACAAAATGATGACAGCAATCACTACTCGGCAATTTATATATTCTCTATAATAGAAACAATTAAGGTTAATGTTTTAATAGACGAATATAAAACCTTTAACAAGTTATTTAATAAGCATGGTGTTCTCAATCGTACATAGCAGTGATGGGGGGAATCTTTACACGAGTGATGGCGCCTTGATAAATTTTGACTATCTGGTTTAAACAGCTTAACCCCAAGGAAAGCGAGTTGGAACAAACGGTAACGAATCAAGTTACGTACACACGGCTTTAGTTTTTTTACTGCAAAATACATTAATCGTTGGCATTCCGTTCTGGATACAGCGTAGTATCTTTGATCTTATCGTAAAACTTGGCCGTAAAAGAGGAATTTTTGCGAAACTAGAAAAGTATATGGGTGAGCCCATATCATTACGGATTGAAGCATAAGAGGAATGAAGATGTATTTTCATTTGGGAAGGTAGGTTGGGACTTAGCATGAACAAGAAGTTATTAATTGGGTTTACGGTTCTGACAATCGGTTTGACTTCCGCAGCGTCGATTGGCAGCGGTATAGTTGAGGCGAAGACTTCGGCAGATTTCAGCGATTTAAAGGATTTGGACGCGGCTACGAAGGCAAAGTTCGATGCAATGATTTCAGCCGGTATTTTCAACGGAGTCTCTGATGCTTCTTTCGGTCTGAAAGAGGAGATGAATCGCGCTCAATTTGCGAAGGTAGCAGCACTTATTTTTGGTCTTAACGTTAATCAAGATCTCAAAACATCTTCTTTCAGTGACGTAAAATCAGATGATACGGCAAACGGCTACGCGCTGCCTTTTATTGAAGCGATCAAGGCGGCGGGAATCACGGACGGCGTAGGCGGTGGAGCGTTTAATCCTGCGGGTCAAGTGACTAAAGAGCAATTAGCTGCATTTCTCGTTCGGGGTTTAGGTCAGGAGGCGCAAGCACAGTCGGCTTCAGGCGTTAGTGATAATACAGTCTCTGATTGGGCACAAGGTTATGTCCGGTTGGCACTTGAGCAGAGGTTACTAGATAACTCTCCAAACGGTACATTTGGCGGTACGACACAAGCGAGCCGCGAATTACTTGCTACCGGCTCCTTCGAAAGCGCCAGAACGTTCGAAGCTACTGGGCCACTTGAGGTGTCCGGAGCGAACTTCGCAGCGGGCAACAAGCTTGAGTTGACTATGACAGTAGGAATCGATCCAAACTCCTTTGATCTATCGAAGATTATGGTTAACGGTGTGCCGCTTGATCCGAAATTAGATAGCTATGTGTTATCCGAGGACAGAAAGACGATCATTATTAAGCTACATGAAGGCTTTAAGCTGGATACCTCCAGGGCACCGGTTATTGTAGCAAACGGCTTGAAGACATTATTCGGTAACGACGTGAAAAATAACGAAAGTAAACCAATATCGGTTAAGGTAACGGTTCCACCAATGACGCCGCCAGTGACACCACCAGTGGTCACGTATACGCCTTCGACACCTACGCCTGACCCAGTGCCAGTGCCGACGGATGTCACTCTGAGCATCGATGTTATGAACGGAACCATCATGCAAACGACGGCGTCTTATCCGGTAACGGGATCGGTCACTGGGACTGTGTATTACTCCGTGCTGTCATCCGGTTCGGCAGTTCCAAGCTTGGCTGGTATCAAATCAGGAAACGATGCTGTCGTGTACGGTTCGGTCGAATTGGACGGAACGAAGGGGAACTTGAGTTTGAGCGGATTAACCGCAGGCACCTCCTATGTGTTGTATGCATATGAGCTTGCCAACGGTAGGACATCTAAGATCTCCTCAGTGCGTTTCCAGACATTGGCTGAGCAGCAGGTCGTGCCTACGATTACTTTTAACGCTTCAGGTACAAGTAGAAGTAAGGGAATCACTAGTGATACGATTCATGCAAGTGTGAACTCAGAAGCATTTGACACTCTACATTACGTTCTTACCGAGTTCAATTCTTCTGATTCCCCAAGTGTTGCACAGGTTAAATCGGGGCAAGATGTAACGGGTAACCCAGCGCTTCAGCAAGGAACTGTCGACATGGCCTTACAAGGAATCAGCATCTCTGAGAACTTGCAATCCAACAAGACCTATCGCCTTTACGTAGTCGGATCTAAGGGAACTTTAGATAGTGAAGTCGCGGGTTTCACCTTCTATCGAACGGATCCGATCATCGACACGTTTACGAGCGTAGGCACGCCTGTCGTGAACGACAATTCGATTACAGTCTCACCGGACTACAGGGGAAGTGAGTATCGTTTCTATTACTTAACAACGGATCAAGGTATGGATTCGCCTTCTGCTGATTATATTGTTAATCAAGGCGGGGTTGGAATGTATGATTCCGTATACGGAACGGTCAGCATTCAAGGAACGCTTCCCCCGGGTCTCGGACTTTATGCGGTTATTGTGGCCTATGATCAAGAGTCAGACGATGAGATTCGCTCGAATGTAGTGACCTTTAAGCCTACTTTCTGAGTAAACGCTACTTTTGTGTATGACACACATATGGTTATTCGTTTATTAATTAGAGCTTTTCACGAATCAGTGACAGATTGACGTGTGATGGAGCAGGAATCATCTTAAGGGAGCAAGTCTTTTCTCGACTCGGGATAAGAACTTGCTCTCTTTGTTTTGATAAACCATTTATTGCCTCAACCAGGATTAGTGTAAAGTGGGAGGCTTGGTTTAAGGTTCGCTTTAACCCGCAATCGAATTCCTAAAATAATTAATATAATTAATTATTGCTGTTTTGCAGGGTTTCTTTTCGGTAATCCTGCGGAACCAATCCTATTTGTTTGCGAAAAATGGATGAGAAATAACTTGCGCTTTGAAATCCGCATGCCATAGCGATTTCGCATATCGATCGATTGGTTTCTTTTAACATCTCACAACTTTTTTGAATGCGGTACCGTGTTAGATATGCGTTGGGTGTTTGACCTACGTAAGTATTAAACAATATACAACATCGGCTTCTGCAAACAGTGCCTGCTGCAGCAATATCATCAAGGGTTATTTTGTGCTCATAGTGCTGATGAATGTACCCTGTCATCTTCCAAACATTTGTCCACAATTGCACGTCGTCAGGATGCCCAGGTTTTTGTTGCAAGTGATCCCCTATGGAGGCGCATAGGGATAATGCCTGTGATAGTAGACGAATTGGATTGTGTATATTGCTGTTATGCATTTCTTTGTAAATCTCTTTTAGGGAAACCAATGTCTCTCGCTGCCAAGGAATCTGGTCTGAGAGTAATAAAAAGTCATCCATGTTAGCCCCGAACTTTTGCTCTCCATATGACCTTGCCCGGGATGCACTAGAACCAAGAAGTGATGGATGGATGACGACGACAATGAAAGTACAGTCGATCATATCTTGGGAGTAACCATAATGCAATCGATTGCTATTAACAAAAATTCCGTTCCCCTGATCCATGTGCATAGTCTTTCCATTCACAAAATACTCCATAGATCCTTCAAGAACTAAAATGAACTCTACATCCGGATGCCAATGGCATGCAGCTGCATAATTATTAAATTGATGTAAGTTGCCTTTTCGAACATAGAGAGACAAACCAGGATGATTGTAATCCAAGCGCTCGGACAGATCTGAAAATACCTCCAGTAATTTACTCATGGGATCACCCCTTTGAATTACATACGATTTTTATAGAACTAAAGTCAATTCTAATGGATTGAACAAAATATTTATACTATCTTTATACTATATAAATCATATGAAAGGGGTATGGGGTGGAAAAACGAAAACAATTGGAGACTCCCATGAATCGAAATTTTAATCGCGAGTTAATGACGCTGGTATTTCCCATTGCATTGCAAAATCTGATTTCGGCAACGGTTATTTCAGCCGATGTTGTCATGCTGGGCATGATAAGCCAGTCCGCGATGTCAGCCGTATCACTCGCAGGACAAATCACTTTTGCATTGACCTTATTTTATATGGGGTTGTCAACGGGAGCGGGTATTCTTACTGCACAATATTGGGGCAAGAAAGATTTAAAGACTATACAGCGGGTTCTCAGCATTTCCTGCATATTTTCGTTCTGCATATCAGCATTCTTTTTTTCTTTCTCCGTCTTGTACCCAGAAATGCTGATGCGTATTTTTACGAATGATGCGGAGTTGATTCATTACGGTACAAGGTTTTTGCAAATGAATTCGTTTTCTTATCTTGCAATGGGAATCTCACAGATGTATCTGAGTGTAATAAGAAGTATGGAAAATGCAAAGCTAAGTGCATGGATTAGTTCCACATGCCTGCTTTTGAACATTATGTTCAATGCACTTTGCATATTTGTATTTTTTCCTGGTATGCCTGAACAGGCTATTTCGGCAGTTGCCCTTTCGACGGTTTGTGCACGTTTCATTGAACTTGGCTGCTGCATTGTGCACTCCTTTACACGGGGATCCATCTGCTTTCAACTGCCAATGCGTGATGGTATACAGCGCAATTTACTGAAGGATTTCTTTAAATACACCATGCCCATTCAAGGCAATTATATTGTATGGGGCGGGGCTTTAACTGCGACGACTGCCATTTTGGGCCATGTAAGTTCCGATATGGTTGCAGCTAATTCCGTCGCGTCAGTCGTCAAGAACTTAGCCATCGTACTATGTGGAGGCATTGCCAGCGGTGGTTCTGTACTTGTCGGTAAATATCTGGGGAATGGTGAGATCGAGAAAGCCAAACAAGCTGGCAATCGGATGAATCTGTATGCACTGATTTTTGGAATCCTGGCAGGTTGTATTATATTGTTAATGAAACCACTGGTCTTCTCGATCGTGAGTTTAACGGCTACTGCACAGCAATACCTGGATGGAATGCTGTATATCTGTGCTTATTATTGTATTGCCAAATCAATGAATGCTACTACCATATCGGGTATATTCACCGCTGGAGGGGATTCCAAATTTGGTTTTTGGTGCGATACTGTGGTGATGTGGGGCATTATATTGCCCTTAGGGTATCTATGTGCTTTCGTATGGCAAGTGCCTCCCATTCTTTTATATGCAGTGATCAGTCTCGATGAACTTATTAAGCTGCCAGTTGCTTATATTCGGTTCCGTCAGTATAAGTGGCTAAACAATATTACAAGGGATTTTGCGGAAACCGGATAAATGATATGGTTTGGGTTCCATTGCTTCTTCAGAGCAAACCAATAAGATAAAAGGAGAATGATGAATGAATATTCAAGAACGAATGGCAAGCTGTCAACTATTTACAGACCATGACGTGAATTACCCAGAGGAGGCTGCTGCTTTGGCTCGGGCGCGTCAGCGTGGCAAGGTTCTTTGTTATGAAATCAATCGTTTGCATCCTGATGATACGGAAGGTCGCAAGGATCTGATGAAACAGCTTTTTGGAAGTATTGGTGAGAATGTATGGATGGAACCCCCAATTCGCATGGCGTATGGCTCGAATACTACTATAGGCAATAATGTATATATCAACTTTAATTTAACCGTTGTGGATGATTATAAGGTTACGATCGGGAGCGATGTGATGTTTGGTCCTAACGTAACGATCGCAGTGACCGGCCATCCGGTACACCCGGATATGCGTAAAGAAGGCGGTATGTTCGCTCTGCCAGTGGTCATAGAAGATGGGGCGTGGATCGGCAGCGGTGCCATTATTTTACCAGGCGTCACAATCGGAAAGGGCAGTGTTATTGGTGCTGGAAGTGTAGTTACCAAGGATGTCCCGGCCAATGTAATCGCTGCTGGAAATCCGTGTAAAATTATACGGGAGATCACAGATCATGACAGGGTATACTACTATAAAAACATGCGTTTCGATCAGGTTGAATGGTAAAGTTTATTCGCGCCACACTGCAAGGAGACATGCTCAAGTTTTAAACTAAGTTAAAAGATCAGTTGAAATGGTTATGAGTGATCCAAAACGGCCGCTTTAGCCGGGGACAGCTTCCTGCTCGAACCGGGTATGTATATGGTAACCTCCGTTCATCTCCCGGTGATCGGGAAAATTATCGAGGCTTCGCGTGAAGGGCCATATTTAAGCTTGGCACTGACGCTCAATCCGGATGTCATTGTAGATATAAACGAGAAATCCAGCCGTTCTCCAAAGGAAAGGGGAGAGATCTCAGGGAAGGGCATTCTGGTCAATCCGTCCATCCCCTCTTTGCTGGATGCGATGTTGCGCCTTGTCTACCTGTTAGATACGCCCGCGGATATTGACATGCTGGCACCGCTCGCGATCCGGGAAATATTTTATCGGGTACTGCAGGGAGAGCAAGGAGCGCTCATCAGGCAGTTTGCCGTAATCGGAAGCTATGCCCAGGGCATTTCAAACGCCATTCATCTGATCAACAGAAATTACTCACAGCCACTAGTGATTGAAGAGTTGGCAGCCCAAGTCAGCATGAGCCCGACAACCTTTCACAAGCAATTCAAACGAGTAACGGCCATGAGCCCGCTTCAGTATCAGAAAACCATCCGCTTGCAGACGGCGCGACGGTTGCTGCTCACGGAAGGACTGGATGCTGCAACGGCAGGATTTCGCGTCGGCTACGAGAGTCCCTCTCAATTCAGTAGGGAATGTGCACGTTTATTCGGACGGCCTCCGATGAGCGATATCCAACAACTGCGTGATTCGTTAGGGAGAGGATAAGGAGACTGAATCGGCTCGATATGAAACCACAATAATATTAAAAAGGTTAAACGCAGCAACCTGAGTAGAGTCATAGATATTCTAAAACGACAAGAACATGGATTTATAAAAGCCGCATTGCTGCGGCTTTTTGTATTTTAATAATAAATATTCTTCTCAAAACCGAAGAACAAGTACATATATCGTTGGCAGAAAAAGACAAGAAGATATAAGGAGCATCCGAGCAATATATTCAGAAGAGGAATGCTTCATCAATGAGCTTCCGCGTCTTTTTTTGTTTTGAACTAATCGAATTTACGAAGCAATCCGGTTAACTCCTTCAAAGTTCTGAACTATGCCGCGTAGAATAAAACGACATTTTAAACATATTTATTTAAAATGTATTCAAAATAGGATATTCTGTAAACAAGGAAAGCTGCTGATATTGAAAATTGGAGGCGTTATCATGAATGGGTGGATTCAAGCGGGTACGGTAGAAGATCTTCGAGAGTTACAACCGAAGTTGATCAAGGGGGGCATCGTAGTTTTTTATCACGAGGATGAAGTGCATGCGGTTGACAATAGGTGCCCTCACCTCGGTTTTCCGCTTCATATGGGAAGTTTGTGCAACGGAATTTTGACATGTCATTGGCATCATGCGCGGTTTGACGTATGCAGCGGCGGGACGCTCGATCCTTGGGCGGATGATGTTCCTGTACACGATGTAACCATTCATAACGGATTAATTTGGGTCAACCCGAATTCTCGGAACAGCAATCAAGTACAGCAGTACAAAGACCGGCTTCTGAGCGGCCTTGAGCAAAATATAGGTCTTGTCATAGCCAAGGCCATAGTAGGATTAATGGAGGCGGGCGTTCCAGAGACAGAAATTGCTGCGATCGGGATCGGATTTGGGGTCAAACAGCGCAGGCAAGGGTGGGGATCCGGATTAACGATTCTGGCCGCGATGGCCAACGTCCTGCCAAAGCTTGATAAACAAGGCCGGATCCTTGCATTGTTCCAAGGATTGCTGCACACGGCGCGCGAATCCACCGGAGACGGAAAGCGTTACTTGCTCGATCCGCTTCCGAATACAGGCGTCTCCGAAGAACGATTGACGGAATGGTACCGCGATTGCATCGAGGTTCGAGATACACGCGGCGCGGAACGTGTACTGCTGACTGCCGTACAGGCGAGGGTGGATGAGAAGCGGTTATTCTCTATGATGGGCATGGCGGCGACGGACCATTTCTATATGAATGGAGGCCACACGCTAGATTTCCACAATAAGGCATTTGAGAGCTTGAAGTATGTTAGGCCCGACCAGCACAATGAAGTCCTCGCTTCACTCGTTCCGATGTTCGGTAACGCATCGCGTAGCGAAGAGCTTCATAGCTGGCAATCGCCGGTCAATTTGGTTCAGCCGTTGAAGGAAGCGTTCGAGGATCTGTCCAATATGGACTTTACATCAGGAAGCGAAGGCTTTTGCATCGACGACGAGGAGATGCTCCAAGTGCTGCTCGGAGATGATCCACTTCAAACGGTTCACATGCTGAAGGAAGCTTTGCTCGGAGGCGGCTCTCCGGTGCGCATCTCACAAATTGCCGCATTGGCTGCGGCAGAACGGATCGTCCGCTTCCATGTGCATAACGATTTCGGTGACTGGATTTCGGTACTACACACGTTTACGCATGCTCACGCCGTTCATGAAGGTTTGATCCGTTCTACCGATTCATGGCTGGTCCGCGCCATATTCCATACGGCTTCTACGATTTATCTCGATCGGTTTTTAAACATCCCGGCTGCCTCGAGACCGGCAGCATTTGTAGCGACTGAAGAAGTGCCGCAGCCCGCGGAGCTGCTGGAGATTCTCGACAAACAACAGCAAGTGGCGCCGGCAGCTGCATGGGTAATCCGCTATCTGCGCTGCGGCGGAAAGCCAGAGCCTTTATTCAACGTATTGGGTCATGCATTGCTTCGAGAGGATGCGGAATTCCACTCCTTCCAGATGTACGAGGCGGCCATGGCGGAATATGACCGCTGGGCTTCCGAGTCTGGACCATTTGCTGAAAAAGCCCGCGAAACGATGATCCTTGCAGTTACCCGTTATTTGGCAGCGCATGCTCCGACTTCCCGTGAGACGCCTCATACGGCGAAAATTGCATGGCGGCTTCATCGTGGTGAGAAATTGTTCGAAGAAGAATAAAGTGAGCAAGCTGCTACAATTATTGCAGAGTACAGGTTACAACCGGCGAATCAGCTGACAACCGGAATAGGACATAAAAAAATAATGAGCTTATCATTAGAGAATAGAGCAATAACATAAACTAATAAATTTTAAATTAAACAATGCAGAGTAATGTTGAGCTGTTTAGGTCCTACTGTATACTTGGCAGGCTGCTGATCAAGATCGATCGGCAGTCTATGCTCAGTTAAGTGGCTGTGATAAGAGAAACTTATTATTGTATCACCGAAAAATGAAGGCTATATTGTGTATCTCTTAACTGCGGCGGTTAAGGGGCAATATAACATATACACTATAAAAACCCGCATATATAGCGCCAGCAATATGCTGATAGTGCACAAAATGGATTCGCAGTGATTAAGCTAACGTCAGTTTTATACGGCTGTAAGATTAACAATCACGTTGTGAAAATTCGTGTTCATAAATTGCTTTAATTCTGTCCAAAACGTTCTGCGCTTCGTCTTTATATCTTAATTCCGCAACCTGACCTTTCAGCAAAAACACGCCGGTTTCATTACGGTGTTCTCCGAGAGCACCTTCATACAGCTTGCCCGCACCATGGGTAGGCGGAGAGAAAAACAGCTTCATCAACGGTACAATCAAAATGGGCAGCCCGGATTTTTTCCCTTTTCTTAACGTATTGTTGCTACCCGGGTCAACACTGCGGATTTTGATGTCGTCCTTGGCAAGCTGCGGCGCGATAGCCTGCGTCCACAGCGAAAGCGCTAATTTTGAAGTGGCATAAGGACCAAGCAGTTTGCGGAAAACTTTGGGGCGCTCCAGGATTTCGATATTAAACTCTTTCGTGAATTTCAGCGCTGAAGATGAGGTATTGATAACCGTTTTTAAGCGACCTCTTTTTATAAGTTCCATCAATTCCATTAGAA
Source organism: Paenibacillus dokdonensis (assembly GCF_004916975.1). Lineage (GTDB taxonomy): Bacteria > Bacillota > Bacilli > Paenibacillales > Paenibacillaceae > Paenibacillus_AQ > Paenibacillus_AQ dokdonensis. The sequence continues at coordinate 2,338,739 of NZ_STGQ01000001.1, forward strand.
TGATATATGGAACGACCGTCATCAGTTCATAATGCTTTTCGCGTCCTTGTTTTGAATAGCTCAGCTCGGGAAAGGACCCGCCGGCGTTGTTGAACAAAATATCGATCCGCTGCTCCTTGCCTTTGATTTCTTCTAAGGTCCGTCTCAAGCTGGTATAATCGGCAAGATCCTCCGTTTTATAAATTCGAAGCCATCCACTCTTGACTGCTGTTTGGATACTCATATCGTCCGGCGGAAAGTCGGAACGGATCAAAGCAATCACCTGCCAGTCCTCCGACAGCAACTTCCGGGTTAATTCCAAACCAATCCCGGCGCTTGCGCCCGTAATTACTGCGATATTTTCACGTTGTCTCTTATTCATTGCACATCTCCTCCTGATATCGGGATATTCCAAACTGACAGTGCCCATTCTATAACTTGGAGTCGACTCCAAGTCAAGGTGGGAAAAATAAAGATTTTTGTCCTAAGGATAAGAGACTTGACTTAGAGCCAGCACCAAGATGTATAATGCACATAAAAATAATCTCTGAAGGGGACAGGATGAAGGAAAACCAAACATTTACGATAAAGCAAACCGCTAAGCAAACCGGAATTTCGCAAGATACGATCCGTTACTACGAAAAGATCGCGCTACTGCCCCGGGCAGACCGGAAGGATAACGGGCACCGCGTCTATCGCCAGGAGGACATCAAAACGATTAGGCTAATATCTTGCCTGAAAAAAACGGGGATGCCATTGGATGAAATGCAGCCTTTTTTGGCGGTCTCCTCCGATACTGATCCCGCGGAATATCCCGAACTTGTGGAACACTTAAGGAGCCACCGGGAAAATATCGTCAGCCAGATTGCCTCTCTGCAGCAGGTCGTCGATTTTATCGACATGAAGTTGGAGGAGGGGAAATACCGACGGGACTGCTCGGATGAAATTCAGGAAGGTGTGTCAGAAAAAATGATGGGAAAACCGAAACCAAAGCCCGTCTCACCTGTTGAGATGAGTTTTTTTTCGCATCGGCCAGAGCAGGCAAGTCGCCGAACTCCGTAAGATAAGCTTGCAATAGCTGTTTAATCGGCAAATTGATGTTAACATAATCTTTTTCTTGGGATATTACCGTTTGGTAATCATATCCATGTTAAAATGTTGTTAACATATTTAATGAGGGTGGACAAACTATTATGGAAAAATACGCCAAAGTCATGGGAATTAACTTCCCGAAGATGACGTTGGACCGCACAATAGAAGTTCTCACTGATGTAATTGAAGAGAATAGACCTGAACTCTTTCATGTAATAACGGTTAACCCAGAGATCACCATGGCTTGTCAAAAGGACACATCGTTACGCTCAATAATTGATGAAGCAGATCTGATTACAGCAGACGGTATTGGAATTGTAATGGTGTCTCGTCTAAGAGGTGGAAATCTTCCCGAAAGGGTTACTGGATATGATACGTTGTTAAGGTTACTCGATTCTGGGAACCAAAAGAAATGGTCTTTTTATTTTCTGGGTGCAGATCCACTAACTAATGAAAAAGTGTGTGAGGTTATAAGCAAAAAGTATCCTGCCCTTTCGATAATAGGTAGACACCATGGTTTCTTTAAACAAACTGAAGAAGATAAAATTGTCGAAGAAGTTGGAACCTTAAAGCCAGATATTTTAGTGGTTGCACTTGGAGCACCCTATGCAGAAAGATGGATTCATAAGAATAAATCAAAACTAAATGCGAAGATTGCGATTGGTGTTGGAGGTAGTCTTGATGTCATTGCAGGAAAGGTAAAGGAGACCCCAGAAGGCTGGAAACGGCTAAACTTGGAATGGCTTTACAGGTTGATTCAACAACCTTCAAGAATGAAGCGACAGTTGATCTTACCTAAATTCGCAATTCGTGCACTAACGTTTAGAGAAAAGTAAATCGTCGTTTCACTGAACTAATGAGGAACGATAAGCTCAGAAAATGATATATGTTCTTTAACGATATACCTTTCTTGTCGTCTGATATTATTGATAGGCGATATGAAAAGTGCACTTGAATAAGCTAACGGACAGGTTGGTTGAAAAAGGAATTTAATTTTATTTCCTGAATTTCCAATTTAAATTAAAAAATAAAGAAATTAGAGAAGGGAGCGGGTTTATGATGATAAAAGGTTTCGGGGGAATATTTTGGAGGACTAAAAATCTAGATGCTATAAAAAAATGGTACAGTGAAGTACTGAAGATTGAAATTGAAAATTGGAATGGGGCTATTATTAAACCCCATTCAGGAAATGAAACTATCTTTTCTTTCTTTACTGAAGATGACCCTTATTTCCCAACAGAACAGCAAGTGATGTTAAATTTCCAAGTGTTTGATATAGACGAGACGATTAAGCATCTTGAACAAATGGGTGTACCTCTTGAAAAGGAAAAAGAGAATAGTGATTTCGGTAAGTTTATTTGGATTAAAGATCCTGAAGGTAGACTGATTGAGCTATGGGAGAAATAGTTGAATAGTACATATTGTTGAGCAGGCTACCGCAGCCTGCTCATTTTATGAAGCTAATCGGAAGTAAGTTCAACCATAGCGAATTATAGCTTAATCAATAACTAAGATACGTATACGGCTGCGAGTATGAATCGGCAGCCGTATTACGTTAGAGGGCAGGATTATTCAACAACAGGAAGAAAGTAAGATACACAAGTCCAGTATTACAAGGAGATAAAACATGGATTATATTTCACTGATTGAAGCGGCGTTGAAGGTAAAACGGTCGCCTAAAGATACCATAGCGGCGGGTCGCCGTCATACCGTTGGTCTAAAATCGGATGGAACGGTGACGGCAGTGGGTGATAATAAATTTGGCCAATGTGACGTAAGCGGCTGGCGCGATATGGTGGCGGTAGCGGCTGGTAATGTTCATATGGCGACGAACACGGGGAATTCTCATACAATTGGGCTTACATCTAAGGGCACAGTTTCGGCTGTGGGTTGGAATAAGGATGACCAATGCAATGTAAACGACTGGCGCGATATGGTGGCGGTAGCGGCCGGTTGGCGACGTTCCGTAGGACTTAAATCGGATGGCACGGTAGCGGCTGTGGGTCGAAATAATGAAGGCGAGTGCAATGTAAGCAGCTGGCTTGATATGGTGGCGGTAGCGGCGGGTGACTGGCATACCGTCGGGCTTAAATCAGACGGTATGGTGACGATTATGGGCAATAATCGGTATGGCCAATGTAATGTGAGCGAATGGCGCGACATCGTGGCGGTAGCGGCGGGTTACCTTCATTCTGTCGGGCTTAAAAAGGACGGTACCGTGTCGGCTATAGGTTTGAATAAGCATAGCCAATGCGATGTTGGCGGATGGCGAGGTATTGTGGCGATAGCAGCGGGAAGTTATCATACCATCGGCCTTAAATCGGACGGTACGGTAGCGGCTGTGGGTTTGAATAAACATGACCAATGCAATGTAAGTGGCTGGCGCGATATTGTGGCGATAGCGGCGGGTTGCGCTCATACTGTCGGCCTTAAATCGGATGGGACGCTGGTTGCTGTGGGTGACAATGAATATGGCCAATGTGATGTAAGCGGCTGGAGCGACATCCAACTGCCACAAAGACTACATTTCAAAAACGCTGCCAACTAGACTGCAACATACACAAGGCTGTCGTAAGCAACAACCAATCGGCAGCCTGGCCAAATGATGGGATGCCGGGGTGATTTTCCGAATCAGGAAGTATTTGGTGTACTCCTCATATGATTGTTGGGTATGGAGAAGGTGCTTACGCGACAATAGTTCAGGGCCATCCAGGAGCAGTTTTTTTTCGATGAAGGTTCGTTTGAGAATGACCCGGGAGGCAGGAATCGAAGGTTAACATAACACGGTTAACGCATATTCCCCCTGCATGAATGCAAGCATATTCTTGCCGCTGTTATTCGGTCATTTCCCTTTTCCTCGTTTGAGATGGGGTCATCCCCATATACTTTTTATAAATCTTCGTAAAATAATTCGGATTCTCGCAACCCACACATGCCGCAATTTCGGTTATCGAATCATTGCTTTCCATAAGAAGTCGTTTGGCCTCTTTCATCCGGAGGATATTTACATACTCAACAAAGGTTCGGCCGGTTAGGCGTTTGAACAGCTTGCAAAAGTAATAGGGATTCAAACTTACCTCTCTGGCAGCCTGTTCAACAGTTACTTTAACCGCATAGCTCGATTCAATCCGCCGGATTAATTGTTTGAAGCGCTCCCGGTTGGGAAAATAAGCCGGTTCATTTTGTTCCGCAAACTGCTGCGGCATAAAGCTGCGCGACATCAATGTGAAAAAGAGGTGAAGCTTGGATTTGACCACGAGCTGATATGCAGGAGCTTTGGCAGAGATCTCCTGAATAATCTCATCCAAAAGAGAGTAGTAGGGTTGGCAGTTTTCGTCAAGGTCCGCCGGCTTGATGGGAAAATGAAATCTACCCTCCACGTAAGGGGCAACATACTGAGTATGGACCGGATCCGACAGCCAGTCATTAAACAGAGAAGCATTGAGTACAATGCAGTCATAGTTTACATCCCCATCAACGAGTGCATAACCGACATGGAGGCTGCCAGCAGGTATGAGGATGATATCACCTTGCTGAACCACATATGGTCGACTGTCAACATGGAAAACAGCACTTCCCGTTTGCATAACCAGAAATTCAAAATGCTCGTGCCAATGCAGGTACAGGATACAATCCCCTGTTTTGGCGGAAGCACAACGATTCTGAAAGAGTTGAAACGGATAATCCGCATGCTCAAGAACCGTATCCTCCCACAGTTCCTTTGGATAGATCATAAGGTACTCCCCCCACAAAATCAGACTAGTATTGCACAAGATCGAGTAGAGAAAACGTGAAAAATGCCCGTTATAATGATGGTGTTACGAATACTATAAGCCAATATAGGAGTGATAAACAAGATTGGATAACATATTACGCATTGGGACATTGGTGGGTGGAAATGATGCTGTAAAGGTCATTCCGCAGATCGTAAAGCATGGTTTTGAATCATTTAATCTCACGTTCTGGCAATCTTCAGGCAATACAGACTTGGGAGAATTATCCCGAAAAGTGCGTGAGCTTGCAGACGAGCATGATTTTGTAATATCCGCAATCAGTGTGTTCGGCAACCCCCTGACAGGCGAAGGGGACAATGCCGATACCCTTGCAACATGGGAGCGCCTTATCGATCATGCCCACCTGTTCGGGACGAATCTTGTATCCGGTTTCACCGGGAGGCTGCCGGGCCGCCCGATCGACGAATCGATCCACAGATTTAAAGAGATCTTCGGTGAATTGGCGAAGCGTGCGGCAGACAAGGGAATCCGAATTGCTTTTGAAAATTGTGATATGGGAGGTACATGGGAGACGGGGGATTGGAATATTGCGCATAATCCGGCAGCCTGGGATCTGATGTTTAATGCCGTTCCTGAGGATAACATCGGTCTCGAATGGGAGCCCTGTCACCAGATGGTAAGCTTAATCGACCCGATCCCGCAGCTGCGTAAATGGGTATCTAAGGTGTTTCATGTACATGGTAAGGACGCCACAATTGCCTGGGATATCGTAAAAGAACATGGGATTCACGGAAAGCAGCCATTTGTGTGGCACCGGACGCCTGGCTTTGGCGACACCAATTGGACTGATATTATTAGCATTCTCAGGCAGCATGGGTATCAGGGAACGATTGATATTGAAGGATGGCATGATCCGGTATACAGGGGTGAACTTGAAATGATGGGACAGGTTCATGCATTGAATTATTTAAAACGCTGCCGGGGCGGTGACTTTGTCCCGAATCCGGTCTGAAGCGGCAGAGGGAGCTGAAGATAATGGCTGTAGAGCACCGGATCGTTGTGGCTGGCTGTGGCGGCATGGCGAATACATGGATTGATTACGCCATGACCAGGGAAAATACGGAAATTGTTGGATTGGTCGACATTAAGGAAGAGTTTGCTGCAGCCATGGCGGAACGAAAGGGTCTTTCATGTCCGGTATTCACAGACATAGAGCAGGCAGTGATGGCAACCAAAGCTAACTTGGTTTTTGATGTGACCATACCGTCGAGTCATCACAAGGTCAGTACAACCGCGCTTGAATTAGGGTGTCATGTTTTTGCCGAAAAACCTCTGGCAGAATCGATTCAGGACTGTAAAGATATTATTCGTCATTCGGAGCAAAAGCGGAAGACACATGCTGTGATGCAAAATCGTCGTTATGATCCGCGTATCCGCGCTTACCGCAATCTGATTGCTGATGGGACCATAGGACAACCCGGCTTCATAAGTGCAGACTTTTTTATAGGCGCTCATTTTGGAGGCTTTCGGGATGCTATGCAAAGCCCTCTGCTGCTGGATATGGCTATTCATACCTTCGATCAGGCGCGGTTTATTATAAATGCGAATCCCGTTTCGGTCTACTGCCACGAGTTTAATCCACCCGGATCGTGGTATTCCGGAAATGCCATGGCGATTTGCATATTTGAAATGTCGGATGGTTCTGTGTTTAATTACCGGGGTTCTTGGTGCGCCGAAGGTGCCCCCACTTCCTGGGAGGCATCCTGGCGTGTGACCGGTGAACGCGGGACAGCAATTTGGGATGGACTGGGAGAGCCTTATGCGGAGGTCGTCGCGGCTAATAATCAGGAGAGCCAATTTATCCGTCATGTTGATCATATTCCGGGCAAGCCTGTAGAAATGCTTCATACATTTCATCAGGGCTGCTTGGATGAAATGTTTGCATCACTGGCTGAGAATCGCAAACCCGAAACCGACTGCAGCGACAATATATACAGCATGGCAATGGTCCTCGCTTCGCTGGAAAGCGCTAAGACGGGCAGCAAAGTGCTTATTGCTGATATAATGAATGCGGAATTACCGATTTAATAACAATCACCTCATTAAAAGTCGCTAATTTAGCGGCTTTTTTGTTTTGTGTTGTTCCGCATACCGCGGTTCATAAGTGGTATGACGGCGATACGGATGTTCCTACGAAGGTCAAGTTCAATTTCATGTGTAAAGCACTGGGCGGGGAATAAACCACTTCCGCTGAGACGAGCGAATGCAGGTGGAACTGTATGATTCGCTTCACGTTAACCTGCTTTTGAAGATCATGTTCAACGTTGGGTTATGCGGAACAATGTGTTAAAATAAAGATCAACAACTATCTGGATATTATAGATATATTAAGTATGTGAACGAGGTGATCATGAATAAAAACTCAAAGGCTGCTGATTATATCCTCCATACAATGCTCTTTCCTACTGGGCGACTGCCCAGAAACCAATAGGTGTGCTGCAGTTGGCGGAGCGGCATAACGTGTCTCCGACCTATTTGTCTGAAATTCTCACCAGGCTGGTGAAGGCGGGCAGGATTGAATCGACGACGGAGATAAATGGCGGCTATTGACGCAAACGAAATTGGAAAGATATCTCGTTCCTCGATATTATTCATGCGATGGAAGGCTCCGCTTCCTTGTTCGATTGCAGTTTCGAACATGGGCCAGGATGCCCGATTCAAAAGGTCGTGTTAGCGGCAGAAGTGAAGATGGAAGAACAGTTGAGAAATCAAAAAATGTCCAATCTTGTACGGGAACAGAACATAGACTTATGATCATTTATTGAAAAAAACCCTAATTCAAAGGGAGATCTGGAAAATGGATGTACTCGAAAGCCAGTATGAATTGATTAAACGCACAAGGGAATCGTTATTTCGTTATTGCGAATCGATGTCCCCCACAGATTACGTGAAAGATGTGAAATCCTTGGGCGGAGTTTCTATTCGCAGTCTACATGCTCATGTTGCCGATTGTTATAGAGTATGGTTAGGGAGCCGCGCCCTTGGTAAGGCACTTCCCAAAATAAGCCCGGAGTCCGCTACCAATGTACAGGAAATGCGTGAAATTTTTAAGAAAACTGATGCTCTGGTCCATGAATTTCTGCATGAATTTAAAGACAAATGGGATCCGTCCATTCAAGCCTCCTGGCAGAGCGATAGCGCAGAGTTAACCGAATTATGGCTTTTTACGCACACTATTACCCATGAATTTCATCATAGGGGTCAAATCGTAAAAATGGGCAGGGAACTCGGGTATATCCCGCCGAAAATGAACCTCGTTAAACCTTAATTAGTTCAACAAGGTCTTGTGTGGGAAAAATTATAGATATTTAATACTTCATTTTTCGACAATTAAAGACAATTAGTGCCTATAATCTCCGGAAAGTAGGATGCTCGACAAGAACATATACGCTTTATAGCCGCGCAGCTGCGCGGCTTTTTGTATTGTAAAGATAGATGAATGGGCATCTCTGCTTACGTTGATGATTCGGTCACACCGCTATGATGGAGTAGGGTAGCAAAGTAATCCCCAATCCTGCACTAACGCAAGCAATGATGGTTTCAAGTGTTCCGAATTCCATTAATTTCACGGATGGATGGGATTGCGGTTTATGCTGACGCTATTCGGGGGCTCACTTGTTCAAAAGGCCAGGGCATTTTAAAGCTAATTTTAGGTCTGCTTAAAAAGAATATACGTTGCAAGTTTCCGTTTTTCCACTATAATCCATGTTATATTCACCTCACATATGTTTGCAGAAGGAAATAAATGAGCTGACGAAGGGGAGCTTCCCTTATTTTAAGGAAGTGAATAAAACGAATAGCTAAAATGTAAAACGGAACTTATTTGTTACCGTTACCCTCGGTCCGATGGCATTCCCCGCTATAATGCTATGATTGGGCTGATTTAGTAAGGAGGCAAAAACAATGACAAGTGTTCTTGTAGTAGAAGATGATGCGAATATGTTGGAAATGGTTTCGATTATTTTAAAATGCGAAGGATATCGTGTACTAGGAGCGGGCAACGGCGAAGAGGCTCTGATGGAAATGGAACGCTCGCCTGCGGATCTGGTCGTGCTCGATGTCATGATGCCAATCATGGATGGGTGGGATTTGTGCCGGGAACTGCGGCTCTTGAGTCCCGAACTGCCGATTATCATGATTACGGCCAAGCACGAGACGAGTCAGAAAGTGAAAGGATTCGGCTTAGGCGCCGATGATTACCTCGTCAAGCCTTTCGATCCGCAAGAGCTGGTAATCCGAATCAAAGCTGTGCTGCGCCGGTACCGAATCGCGGCCGATAAGAGCGTGATGTTGGGCAGCTTCAAGTTGGATCGGCTTCGGGGAACCGTTTCGGATGGTAACGTGAATTGGAGTTTGCCGCTCAAGGAATTCGAGGTGTTATATCAACTTGCAAGCTATCCCGGCCAAATCTTTATGCGAGAACAGTTAATCGAAGCGGTATGGGGATTTGACCATGATGGGGACGAGCGGACGGTTGATGTTCATATCAAGCGGTTGCGGGATCGGTTCGCCGACTATTCCCATCTTTTCCGCATTGTAACGATTCGTGGGATCGGATACCGATTGGAGACGGAAAGCAATGTTTAAGAGTTTATATTTAAAAATCGTATTGCTATTTTTCGTAGCCGTAGCGATAGGTCTCGGAAGTGCCATTCCGATCACCGTTTATTTGTTTAAAAATCAGATCACGCAATCCATCCAACACGAGTATGCGGTACGAAGTTGGCTGATATCAGATGTTTTTTCCCGATTAGAACCAAGCGAACAAGATCCTTTTTTACAACAGTTGTCCGAAAAGCAGAAGATATCCCTATGGGTATACGATCGGAACGGGCTTCGCTATGCTTATGGCAAGGCAAGTAAGCCCAGCTTTACAGACGAGGATGTCCGCCGCATTCAGAACGGTGCCGAAATCGTAAGGCGTACATCTTTTCTTCCCCTACCTACGAACCTGCACATGGGTTTCCCTTTACAAACAGCGGACGAACAGTTGGCACTTATCATCCATCCGGAAGAATCTAATATTTCTCAGATACTTATGATTTTGGGCGTTGTAATTTTGATTGCGATTGCAGTCGCCAACACCAAGTTCATCCTCTTTACCAGCGTAGTGGTGAAGCCCTTAAAAGCATTGACTGCCGCAACCAAAAAAATTGCCAAAGGAAACTATGACATCGATCTTCAGACGAAGAGCAAAGATGAACTGGGCATCTTGTCGGAGCAATTTCAACAAATGGCTCGCGAGCTGAGTCAGATCGAAATGATGCGGCAGGAATTTGTATCCAATGTGTCCCATGAAATTCAAACACCGCTTGCGTCTATTTCGGGATTTATCTCCATTCTGCAAAATGCCGGTCTGGATGAAGCTGAGCAAAGGCGCTGTCTGGACATTATCCGTCACGAAAGCATGCGATTATCCCGGCTCAGCGAGAATATGCTCCGACTGGCTGCGATTGACTCGAGCCAGTGTTCCTTTTATCCGTCCATCGTTCGGCTTGACAGCCAACTGCGCCGAATTGTCGTAGCCGCAGAGCCGCAATGGGCGGACAAACGAATAAATATTCATCTTAAGCTTCCAAAAACAGCGATTCAGGCGGACGAAGACCTGCTGAGCCAGGTGTGGATAAATATATTCAGCAACAGCATCAAATTTACGCCCGAAGGCGGTGAGATATTCATCGAGCTCCAGGCCGGAAATGATGAAATCGGAGTCATCTTGCGTGATACGGGGATCGGCATTGCCGAAGAAGACCGCATACGCGTCTTCGAACGCTTTTATATGGCCGATAAATCGCACAACCGTGCAGCGGGGGGGAGCGGTCTTGGACTCGCGATTGTAAAGCGTGTTGTCGAATTGCACGGCGGACGGGTCGAGATAGACAGCACTACAGGAAAAGGAACGGCAGTTACCGTCTTTCTGCCAGCTATGTAATCCAATCCAAATAATCAAATACCCAGCAAGAGTAAAGGTGAACAATTCGTTCGCCTTTTTACATTTTATCCCATTCGGTTCACATTACGTTCATATAGGATGCGTAGTATCGGTTGCGAAGGGAGACTTCATTTCATGAGAACATACTGAATAATCAAAACATCTATATCATTTTAGTCAAAGGAGTTGTTTTCTATGAGAAACGAATCTTGTATCGTACAAACCTCTCTTGGTTCACTTCAAGGGATTCGAAAGAATGATGTCATTCAGTTTCGTGGTGTTCCATATGCCGACGCACCCGAGGGGGAATATCGCTTTTCTCCGCCACGCCCTGTATCTGCTTGGACAGGAATTCGGGATGCAAGTAATCATGGCTTTATTGCACCACAGCCTCCTTCGCCATTGCGTCAAGCCATCGGAGAATCTTCTGTAGAACCGCCACAAGGGGAAAATTGTTTATCGCTCACCATCTCCACGCCTGCCATCGATCAGGAAAAACACCCTGTTGTCGTTTGGTTGCATGGCGGACATTATATGACCGGAGCCGGATCGCTGGACTGGTACGATGGAGCGGAGCTTTCTAAGGATGGAAAGATCGTTACCGTTGGCGTCAATTACCGGCTCGGCGCTTTTGGATTCTTGCATTATCCGGGGGTTAGCGATGGAACAATGGGAATTTCCGATATCCTCACTGCTCTAAAATGGGTTCAAGATCATATTGAGCATTTTGGCGGCGATCCTGATCAAGTCACGGTCATGGGACAATCCGCGGGAGCCCATGCCATAATGTGCCTATTGGCCAGGAGAGAGGCGCGAGGTCATTTTCAAAGAGCGATTTTACAAAGTCCGCCCACAAGTCTCGCTCCGTTATCAGAAGCAAAAGCATTTGAAAATGGAAGACGACTGTTGGATATCTTGAATGTGAATCCGAAGGATCCACAAGGAATCACTGCTCAATTGAAGGCGGTGCCACCTACCAAGATCATCCAAGCAACTGGGAAATTAGCTCAGGAAATTGAACGTTTTGGACAGCTTAATCTTCCTTTTATGCCTGTTTTTGATTCTCTTTCCACGCCGGATCATTTTATTGAGATGGTCGCAAAAGGAGCCGGTGAAGCAGGTATTGATCTCATTATGGGTACCAATCGAGAGGAAGCCAATGTCCTTTTGGGCAATCTGAAAGCGCTAGATCCTGCTTTGGTGAAAGAGCGTTTTGCTTCTTTGACAGGGAAAGAAGAAACAATCGAGCGATACCGCGGGCGGCGACCCGGCAGCACAACAATAGGTCTGATATCTGATCTCATTACTGACTATACATTCTTGCTCCCGACTCTAAGGCTAGCAGAAGCAGCTCATGAAGCCGGCTCACGTACTTGGCTTTATCAGTTTGACTGGGCACCGCTCGGAAATCCTTTTAAAGCCTGCCATGGCATAGAACTTCCGTTTATTTTCGGAAATTTCGATTCGTACAAGGATGTACCGATATTGCATGGGGCTGATCCAGAGGTTGTGGCTGATTTAACAACTGCTATGCGCAGGGCATGGATTGAATTTATCCGAATCGGCAATCCAAGCGTTTCCATCCCATGGGCCTCCTATGAGCCGGATCAAAGGCAAACCATGCGATATGCTTCCATTATAGGTGCTGTAGGTGACTTGGCCGAAGTCAATCGCTTCCTTCCACGTTAGAGATGTGTCCAGCATGTCACTCGATGAAGTGAATCGAGTGACATGTTCATTTTCACCATAGGATTTCATCCATCTTACTCAATAGAACAGTTGAAAGGGAGGGAGAACAATGACAAATAAAACAGGGGTGACCCGACTTCTGGAAATTGCCGGAGAGAAGCGCGGACTGATGATCGTCTCCAGCCTACTATCTTCGCTTAGCGCCGTTTGTATGCTGGTTCCTTACGCTTCTGTCTATTTCATTTTGAAAGAATTATTGGAACATGCGGCGTCGCCGGCTTTGGCAGACGGAGCGAAAATGATCCGTTTTGGTGTTATTGCTTTAATCGGTCTGGCGGTCGGCTTGGTCACGATGTATGCGGGTGGAATGGTTTCTCATATCGCCGCTTTTCGCATTCTTTACGGTCTCAGAGTCAAGCTTTCCGAGCATATCGGCAAGCTGCCGCTTGGCTGGCTGAACGGTAACTCGACGGGGGCCGTCAAGAAAACGTTGGAACAAAACGTGGAGAAAGTTGAAACGTTCATTGCCCATCAGTTACCCGATCTCGTTCATGTTGCTGCGACTACAGTCCTGATGATCGCCGTGATGTTTACGCTTAATGTTTGGCTGGCGCTTGCGTGCATCCTGCCGATTGTCGTCGCTTTTGCGGTTCAGATCGCGCTGGTCAGCGGACCGAAGACGACAGAAAACCTCAAGCTCTGCCATGATTCACTAGAACGGATGAATGCTTCTGCCGTCCAGTATGTGAGGGGGATGCCGGCCGTCAAGGTGTTTGGGCAAACCGTGCAATCGTTTCGTCAATTTTACCAGGACATGATCCGCTATCGTGACTATGGTGTGAAATTAACAGATCAGTTTCAACTCGGATCTTTGATTTTTAAGGTGATGCTTGGCTCGATTGCCGCATTTGTTCTGCCTGTCGGCGTGTTTATATTAAGCCGCGATCCGGGCAGCGTCGCCTTCGCCTCCGTTCTGTTATTTTTCCTGGTCATGGCGCCGGGCATATCCACCCCGATGTTTAAAATTATGTTCCTGGCTGAAACGATCAGGGATATTAACGAGGGCGTTCAGCGTATCGACCGCATATTAGCAGAGGAGCATGTACCGGAACCTGAGCGGCCGAGGCTGCCGACTACATACGATGTTTCATTTGACCATGTCTCTTTTTCATATGGAACGGAGTTTACAGATACCGATGCGCTTAGTGATATTTCCTTTACCGCCCGCCAAGGGGAAGTGACGGCGCTCGTCGGTCCGTCAGGGGCAGGCAAATCAACCATTGCTAATCTGGTACCTCGTTTCTGGGATGTGAACAGGGGAGCAATTCGTATCGGCGATGTGGATATCCGCGAAATCGCGAACCCTGATCTGATGAATACCGTTGCATTCGTGTTTCAGGAATCGTTTTTGTTTTACGATACCCTGTACAACAATATCGCGATCGGGCGGCCGGACGCGCCGCCGGAAGAAGTGTATGCTGCGGCGAAAGCGGCACAGTGTCATACATTCATCGAAAACCTTCCGGAAGGGTTTGACACACGGATTGGGGAAGGAGGCGTCCATTTGTCCGGTGGGGAGGAACAGCGGATATCCGTGGCTAGAGCAGTCCTGAAAAACGCCCCCATCCTTGTGCTCGATGAAGCGACGGCGTTTGCCGATCCGGAGAACGAACATGAGATACAGCTAGCATTAAAAGCGTTGATGAAAAACAAGACGGTCATCATCATCGCTCATCGCTTGTCCACCATTCAGGATGCAGAGCAAATTCTGGTGATGGAAAACGGGAGAATTGTCGAGCGTAGAAGGCATGAAGCTCTCATCTCGGCTAGCGGCATGTACGAACGTATGTGGCGTTCCTATCGCCATGCGGCAGGGTGGCATATGGGCAAAGGGGAGGAGGACACTAAACATGAGCATGCTGCGCAACATAACGGCGGATAATCCGCGCTCGCTGGTCAAACCTGTTTTTTACACGACCATTGCCAATTTGGTGATCGTGATACCTTTGATGCTTTTGATGGAAGCAGTCAGATTAATTTTCAACCCGTTTGTCCATCCCGATGTGCCGGTCGACATGGCACAACTTTGGTGGTTATGCGGAGCTCTGGCGGTTTCGCTTCTCATCATGTTCTTTTGCGAAATTCCCGCCTATCGTGCACAATATCGGGATGCATACAGCGCGGCGTCGGATGGACGGTCACGGCTTGCCGAGCATTTGCGCAAGTTGTCACTCGGCTATCTGAACAAGCGTGATCCGGGCGAACTCGCCAATATGATGGTGGGCGATTTCGCGATGCTGGAACATGGCATCTCCCATGTGGTTCCACAGATGATCGGGGCCGCTCTCATGCCGGTTCTGGCCTTGATTGGCCTGTCTTTCCTCGACTGGCGCCTGACGCTTTCCCTGTTCGCGGCGCTGCCTGTGGCCATCCTGCTGGTGTTTTTGACGACCGGTATCCAACGCAAATTCGGCTCGCAACATATGCGGGCCAAGATCCAAGCCTCCAATCGGTTGCAAGAATACTTAAACGGTATCCAGGTGATCAAAGCTTATAACTTGACCGGAGAACGTTTTATCCGGCTTGAAAGGTCTTTCAGGGAATTGATGCGGCAAAGCATCCGCCTCGAAGGGGTGTTGGGGCCGATTATGCTGAGCGCGATTGCCTTTATTCGTACCGGTCTTACCCTGATGGTCATTGCTGGTGTACATCTGCTGCTCGGCGGAAGACTGGATGTTATCACTTTCGTAGCGTTCCTGATCTTCGGAACCCGAATTTTCGATCCGCTAACGACCGCACTCGCCGGTTATGCAGAGTTTCGTTATTTAGATCAGGCGGGCGAACGCATCGTGCAGCTTATGCGGGAGCCGATCATGCAAGGAGATCGGCAGTCTCCGGCAAATCACGATATCGAGTTAAAGCAGGTTACGTTTAGTTATCTGGATCAACCGATCCTACGAGATGTAAGCATAAGCTTGCCGGCAGGTTCCTTCACCGCATTGGTCGGCCCTTCGGGCAGCGGAAAAAGTACCGTCCTTCGGCTCATTGCCCGTTTTTACGACCCGAATAAGGGTAGGTTGACAATGGGCGGGGAGGATATTCGTTTTATGGACCCGGAAGCATTGTTCCACAATGTATCGATGGTATTCCAGGATGTATATCTCTTTCAAGATACAATTGCAGGCAATATCCGGTTCGGACGAAAGGGAGCAACGCGCGAGGAAATCGAGCTAGCGGCACGCCATGCTTGCTGTCATGATTTTATCATGAAACTGCCAAACGGTTACGATACGATGGTAGGCGAAGGCGGAAGCACACTGTCGGGCGGTGAAAAACAGCGTATTTCCATTGCCAGGGCGATGCTGAAAAATGCGCCGATCATTCTGCTCGATGAAGCAACGGCTTCTCTCGATCCGGAGAACGAGGCGGAAATTCAGAAAGCGATCGATCGGCTTGTACGAGGACGCACCGTCATCGTTGTCGCTCACCGGCTCAAGACCGTACAGCATGCCGATCGGATTGTCGTACTGGATCATGGAAGGGTCGTGGAGCAAGGCCGCCATGACGAATTGCTCTCTTCCAATGAACTGTATGCCCAGTTGTGGAGACGGCAGCATGAGATGGAATAAAAATAGAGGATAGATATTCGTTTTAATCGAATTTAGAGATTTGAGAATCTTTATTTTTTAAGGAGTGATTATTACTTTGATTTATTCAGAGAGCAAAGAACTCATTGATAACTATGTTGAGGCCTATAATTCGTTTGATGTTCCGGGGATGATTAGACTCTTACACAAGGATATCCTGTTCAGAAATATTTCGAATGGTGAAGTTAATATGGAGACCCAGGGTACCCAAGAGTTTAGAGAGCTCGCGGAAAAGTCGACTCAGATTTTCTCTAGTCGTCGCCAGACAATTATCGACTGCAATGCTATTAACGACAAAATAGAAGTGATTATTGATTACGAAGGGATACTGGCCGTTGATTTACCGAACGGATTAAAAACAGGAGATCAGATGCAGCTGAAAGGGAAGTCAGTATTTAGAATTGAAGAGGGGAAAATATCACTGATTGAAGATTACAGTTGATAATTAAGGTGTGATATTGAGTAATCCATCGAACGAAGGTGGGAAGGCAGCAACAGGGCGTTGATGGGTACCCTGTTGCGGCCCTCTTGCTTTTTAATTTAAAGTGGAGATGAGGAGGAATGGCTATGTCGGTAATCAATCCGGCGGAGAAGGCCGCGGAGAAAAAATGGTGGGCACTCGTCGCGGTATGTCTCGGATTATTCATGGCTTTACTGGACGTTACGATTGTGAATGTTGCTTTGCCAGCTATACAAAGCGATCTCCAAACGGATTTCTCTGGGTTGGAATGGGTACTCAACGCCTATACCTTAGTATTTGCCGTGACTCTGGTTACAACGAGCCGGTTAGGTGATATATTCGGGCGGAAGACATTATTTATGTTCGGAATAGCTGTATTTACAATCGGATCGCTGTTATGTGGATTGTCTAGTAATATTACGACGCTGAATTTGTCAAGAGGCATTCAAGGGCTAGGTGCTTCAGCAATGTCGCCTTTATCGCTGGCAATAATTTCGGCAACGTTCAGTGGGAAACAGCGCGGAATCGCAATCGGGATATGGGGCGGCGTTAGCGGATTGGCTACGGGAATTGGCCCGGTATTTGGCGGTATTCTGGTCAAACATATCGGCTGGGAATCCATTTTCTATGTGAATATTCCAGTCGGCATCGTGGCGATTATTCTATCGTTATGGGCCATCAGGCAGTCCAAGGACGAGTCTGCAGCCCGCCGTATCAATCTGTTCGGATTCATCACATTCACCACCTTCATGTTCTGTCTCATCTATGGATTGATTCAGGTCAACCAGGAAGGCAACGACTGGACCTCTCCAGAGGTGTGGTGGCTGCTTGGAATTTCTATTCTTGCTCTCGTCGTATTCATCGTAGGCGAACTGCGATTAAAGCACCCGATGTTAGATCCTCGCTTATTCAAGATTCCCAGCTTTACGGGTTCCGCGATTGCCGCCTTTTGTCTGAACGCAGGGATGTATGCTCTTTTATTCAATCTCAGCATTTACTTGCAAGGCTTTCTCGGTATGGATGCGCTGGAGACAGGCATCAAGCTCATCACGTTTACTGCATTGGCTCTGCTATTCGGTCCATTGTCCGGTTCGTTGATGGGGAAAATAAGTCCCAAACGACTCGTCGTAGTTTCTATGCTGTTGCTCTCGATCGGGGTTTATTCCATGTCTTTCCTATCGTATAATCACGATCCTGCCAAATGGATTGTTCTATTGCCAGGATTTATTATTGCCGGAATTGGCAGCGGATTGATCAACCCACCTATCTCTAACCTGGCAATTGGGACGGTACCGGTGCAACGAGCGGGTATGGCATCCGGCATGAGCAATGTGGCTCGACAGATGGGCAGTGCATTCGGAATTGCCCTCTATGGGGCAATACTGTCCAGCCGCTTTACCTCTCTTGTTACGGACAAAATCAAGACATTGCATGACGACCAGCTTACCGAATCGGCGAAGGCGCAAGTAATTCAAGCGATCGAGTCGGCAGGCCCGATTGCAGGCAGCAATGGTCTGGCGGGTATGGAATATACAGCAATATTCCAGCAAGATCCGCTGTTTGAAACCTACCGCGAGATTGCTCGTACAGCCTTCGTGGATGGAACGATTGATATTATCAAGATCGCCTCTGTGATTCTGGGAATCGGCACCGTACTTTGTCTTGTTCTGATTCGCAGGAAGGATTTGAGGTATTAGACTACAGAGCTTGATTGAAATAAGCCGGCGACTTGAACTTCTATATCAGGAAGAAAATGGAGGTCGGTTGATTAAAATAGAAGATCGCAGGTTTGCAATATAGATGGATATCGAAGAAATTATTCAGGTATGAGTTTGACTGTGTCGTAAGCTTTGTGATTTAATATGAATGAATAAAAAAATATTCATTCGAAGGTTGAGGGTATATGGATATAAAATCAGATATTTTTAATTACGGAAAGGCAGCGTTCAGCACAAAGGGGTTCAAGAAAACGAATATTAAAGAAATAGCACAATTAGCTGGCATCGGTGTTGGAACTTTCTATAACTATTATGCATCTAAAGAGCAGCTCTTTATGGAAATTTACATTCAAGAGAATGAGAATCTCAAGAAAAAGCTCATCGAATCGATTGATTTGGATCAGGATCCGGTAAAAGTAATTAATCAACTGATTATGGGGAATGTCGAGGCTATTCCTACAAACCCCATTTTGAAAGAATGGTATAGTCAGAATTTCTATAAGAAATTGGAACAATATTATATAAAAGAAGGCAGCAAAAGCATAGATTCCTTTCGGGATTTTTACATGAATTTATTTAAAAACTGGAAAGCTCAAGGGAAGATCAGAGAAGATATCGACGAAGACCTTTTACCCGCTTTCTTTGATTCATTGGTCTACATTGATATGCATAAAGATGAAATTGGCATTCAACATTTCCCCCAAATCATTCAGTACTTGGCAGAATTCATTATGCAAGGGCTTACTAACAAATCATCATAAATGATTCAAGTAAAGCGCTTTTTTTTTAATCTCAGATGAATGAATATAAAAATATTCATTCATAAGAAGGGATGGAATGAATATGAGAACGAGAATAAGTATGATAGCAATGATGGTGTGTAGTCTGTTCATTTTCCCCTTATTCAGCTCAGCGCGTAGTGATGATAACATGCAAGTAGTGCGAACTGGAGCTTCTGTCTTCTCCGAATTAGATGCGTATATTGCCCGTGAAATGAAACGGCAGCATCTTCCGGGATTGTCTCTCGGGGTTATACAGGGGAATCGCATACTTTACCTTAAAGGATATGGCCAGGCCGATCCATCGGGCCGTCCTGTAACAGCTCAAACACCTTTCGGAATAGGTTCGATCGGCAAGTCGATTACTGCAATGGCCGTTCTGCAACTTGCCGAAGCAGGAAGAATCGACTTGGATGCGCCTATACAACGCTATCTCCCCACCAAGTATAAAGGAGCTGAGTCCATTACTGTTCGTCAGTTGCTCAATCAAACCAGCGGGTTCACCCAAATCTCAACTTTTAGTAACACGCTCTCAACTGCTATCGATCAAAATCAAGATGCTCTGGAAAATAACGCCTTGTCTTATGCGGATAGGTTCTTAATGCAAACCACGCAAACCGAACAACCCTACAGGTATTCGAACGCGAATTATGTATTGCTAGGCTATATCGTCCAACTAGTATCCGGCCAGTCCTACAATGACTATGTGAAGGAGCATATCTTCAGCCCACTGTCTATGCATGACAGCTATGCGACGCTGGATGAAGCAGCCGCCCACGGACTGGCTACGCCCTATCGCCGGATATTCGGATATAACATCCCCTACAATGGCCCTTATGTTTATATTGCTGGGGATGCACCGGCGGGCTATCTCTATACCAGTGCGGAGGATATGAGTCATTATTTGCTTGCCCAAATGAACAATGGGCGATACGAAGATCAAACTGTGCTCTCTTCAGATGGCATTCGACTTATGCAGACCGAGCCTGTTCCTGGAACGTATGCCATGGGTTGGATGACGGGTCGTATTAACGATTTATCTGTTATCGGTCAGCCAGGCGGTTCAATCGGATTTCAAGCCCAAGCTTATATCGTTCCGGAACAACAACTTGGAGTTGTCGTGTTCGCTAATGTACTTGACGCGATCGATTCCACTTTATTCAAATCGCACATCATTACGACTACCCACATCGCTTCCGGGGTCATAAACATACTGAATGAACAACCGACAGGTGGATCCTTCCTAAGCATTTCGCAGAAATACCTCCTTGTAAATGGATTGATATTCATACTCAGTGCATGGCTATTATACACAACCGTTCGAACTGTAAAGCGCTGCTTTGGACCGTTCAATCTTAACAATTCCGGCCATTCTGAAATATCGATTCAATGGATATCAAAAATTGTTCTGCATTTTGTAGGTCTGTTCATTGTACTGTTGTTGAGTATGACTCAAATTGTGCCGGTATGGCATATTGCAACAATCTATCAGCCGGACGTAATTATTTGGCTGAAGATCATGACTGTTCTTATGGCACTGAAGGGAAGCGTCGAAATGATTCGGTTGGTTCGGTCAATACGAAATGAAAAAACATCCAAGTTGAAATATTGAGAATAAGTGAGAAAACAGGGGAGAAGTCTGCTTACTAACCATAAAGGCAATTGAGATTTTAAAATCCAAAGGCTTTAGGTATAAGGGCGATACGCATCGCTATGAGGCAGAGAATTTGCAAATAAAGATTAAATTATCAACCGGATCGAAACCACAATCAGTAATAACGCGAGTATTTCCAGGAGCAGGCCGGCAGGGAGACGTTTGGCAAGCCGTGCGCCGATTTGACCGCCGATGATAGCACCTGGTGCGAGGGCTAACACCTTAAACCAATCAATATTATGTAAGAGAGCATGAACCGATGTGCTCACGACAGAGGATAGGAAAATTTGGAGCATAGAAGTTGCAACCGCAATATGGGGAGAGAAGAAGAGCAGCAGCGTCATTGTCGGAATCATGAGACTGCCGCCCCCGATCCCAAAGAGGCTTGCCGTAAAACCGACGAAAAAACTAATGATAATGCCGGTAGGCATGTGATAGGCATATTCGAAACGTTCCCCGTTATTATCGATGAAGCTCCGGTTCACCGTTGGTTTAAAAGGCCAAGCGATCGGTTTATTGGGCTTAAATAGGAGCAGTAAGGCCACAAAAATCAAAAAAATGCCGAAACTAATGAAAAAGAGCTTCCCTTCCAAATACTCCGCAAAGAAGGCTCCGATGACCGAACCGGGAATCGAAGCGGCCGCAAACCGGATTGCTGCCTGATAATCGATTCTCTTCTGCTTGGCATACACATACGTGCTTGAAATGGAATTAAAAAGAAGCATCGCCATGGATGTACCCGCAATTTGTGCCGATGGCATATCAGGAAACAAAAAGGCGAGGGCAGGCACGACGATAAAACCGCCGCCAAGCCCGACCAATGATCCGGAGATGCCAGCCGCAAGTCCGATGCAAAATAATAATAAGTAAGTGAGCACGTTAAACTTCCCTTCTTATAGCCGAATTCAGTTAATCCTTCCAGAAGAAGCGGCCGGCGAATAGATGCATCTTAAGCCAACTGCGCTGTTCATCTGTTAACCGGTCATCTTCGTCCAGCCTAGACTTGATATGGTTAGTTATAAGTTGCGGGATGCTTTGAACCATGTCCTGCTTCTCATTCGCATCCAGATAGAGGATATCGTTAGTACAGGATCCTGGGGTCCAGCGCTGCCAAACAGGCAGTTCTTCTCCATTAGGATCACCCGTGTTTAAGAAACGCCGTAAATAACTGCGCATGAGGGAAGAGAGCATTTTACGCCCGGGACCGTTATGCTCGGAAATGACTCCCACAGGATGGTTGTGCAAGACATTGGAGAAGTCCCCGGTATAGAAGGGGATATCCGCTCCATGAGGAGCTCCTATCAGAAAACGGATGACGGGATCGATAACACCGTCCTGCAATCCCCATCCGAAGCGGTAAGCGTAAATCGGCAGTTCCGGGATCCAATTTATTAATTTCTCAGCGACTAGCTCCACATTAAATGCCGCATACAGTTCGTTTCCATACTGAACGGCAAACTCATACAGCTTCTTTTGCTCCTCGTCCTCGGATAATGGTCCTTGCTGTAGGTGAAAGAAACGGGGATCCGCCAGTGCAAATCCAGAAAATTCGCTAGCCGTACTCCCTAGGATGACCGGTATACAAGACGGATGTCGATCCTTATGCTCTTCAAAGCCTTCCTTGGGAATGACCGTACCATCTTCGAATAAATGGGGAAATGCATCCATTCGTAAACCTGTATCTCCGATGATCTCAGCAAAGTGAGCAGCCTGTTGACCCCTGAGGTAATCAGAGATCGAGGCGGAAGAGTGCGTTGATATCCATCCGAGAGATTCTTCGAAATTATTCGTTACCCCGGATTTCATTAGTAAGGAGGCCAGGATTTCGTTTGCCTTTGCTTCGCCTTGATCGGATGTAACCGTCGTTAAGCCTCCGCTCATCGCATAAAGCTTATGAAAAAGCCCTTCGCTAAGAGGAGAACGATATGCGGCTAATGCATTTCTTGCGCCAGCAGACTGGCCAGCCAACGTCACATTTTTCGGATCACCGCCAAAGGCAATGATATTCGTCTGCACCCACTTCAGTGCATGGATAATATCGAGAAGACCGTAGTTACCCGAATCGTCCAAAGGGTCACCGGTTCGCAGAGCAGGATGTCGGAAAAATCCCATGCAACCTAAGCGGTAATTCACTGTGATGACGATACTGTTCGTTTCATAAGCCAATTGTCCGCCTTGAAAATCCCGTCCTGAACCATTTACGTTCCCTCCTCCATGCAGGAAGACGAAAACAGGCAGATCCGATTCCGCATGTTCGGGCCGCCAAATATTCAGATACAAGCAATCCTCGCTGCCAAACGGTAACCCTTGAGTCATCTGGATGCAGCCGTTTTTGAAATCGCGTACAGGCAAAATGCCAGTCCATGGTTCAACTTCACGCGGCGCTTTCCATCGAAGTTGATCCACCGGAGGGGAAGCATAAGGAACTCCTAACCAAGCGATAACGTTTATCTCTGCCAGACGTATACCCTTAAGCCACCCGCTAGAAACTTTTATCGTTTCATCCCTATTTTGTCTCGTGTTCATCCCATACACCCACGCTTTCTTCCATGCTTTCTTTCATTATAAAGTTCTGTCATAATAATGAAAAATATATAATTATACATATAATTAATAACCATAGAGTTATATATGGAGGGGATCGCAATGGAGCTGCTCTCACTCCGTTACTTTCAAATGGTTGCACGTCTAGAGAATATGACCAGAGCTGCCGAGTCACTGCAAGTTTCTCAACCCGCCTTAAGCAAAATGATAGGAAATCTCGAAAAAGAATTAAACGTGAGATTGTTCGACCGCACGGGGAAGTACATTCGGTTGAATGAATATGGGAGGCGGTTTCTTGCTAAGGTAGACTTGGCGCTTCAAACATTGGATGACGGAAAAACAGAGCTTCACGACATGGCCAAAAGACCATCAGGAACTGTCGTAATTTACATCCAAGTAGGTTCTTATTTGCTTCCAGACATGATTACTTCATTTCGGAAGCTGTACCCGGAAGCCGAATTCAAGCTGCTGCAGCATGATCAGAATCTCCGCGAAACTCCCGCTTATGATCTATGCCTTTCTTCATCTCCGTTCCGAATGCCGGGAAACGAGTCGATTGCATTAATAACGGAAGAGATCATGCTTGCGGTTCCGAGTGACCATAGGCTCGCTCATCGTAAGAGCATTCAACTATCCGAACTTGCGGAAGACGGATTTATTAGCTTAAAGCGGGGCAAACAGCTCCGGGAAATGACGGATTCTCTCTGCTTTGCGGCTGGTTTTACACCGCGAATCATTTACGAATGCGACGAGCCATCCATGGTCCGCAGCCTTGTCCACTCGGGGCTGGGAGTTTCCTTTATTCCATCGATGACGTGGGGCGGTTCTCAGGGATCTTCCAGCGTTCTCATACCCATCGAAGAACCGGTAAGTTCCAGAACCATTGAGATCACATGGTACACCAATCGTTACATGACGCAGGTCGCAAAAAAATTCAAGGAATTTGTTCAAGTGTATTTCAAGCAGTTATAAAACAGGCGGAATTATTAATATAGATCCAAAAAAACTACCTGTAGTATAATGAAATCACTTGAAGCTATAGGGGGAATCACAGCCAATGCTTGCCGCTGAAATCAGCATCATAGAGTATGTTACTGAGCAGAACATCGAACTCCTTTTGGAGCGCTTCCGCTCGCTGGGGCCGCTGCCCGGCATACTGCTAACTTTTCTGAAATCTTTCGTTCCGCCACTGCCTACCATCGTGATCGTCGGCGCCAATGCCGCCATCTATGGGTTGTGGCTGGGTTTTCTATATTCGTGGATCGGCCTCTTTACGGGCAGTTTGCTTACGTTCTGGCTGATTCGCAAAGCGTCGGATACACCCTTTATTCGGCGCTGGGCGGCTAAGCCCAAGGTACAGAAGGCCATGGTGTGGGCGCAGAGGAACGGGTTTAGCTTCGTCTTTCTCCTAAGCATGCTCCCGATCGGACCGTTCGTCGTCATTAACATGGCCGCGGGATTAACGCGAATGCCTACAGTTTCCTTTGCGACAGCCGTAGCACTAGGCAAAGGAGTCATGGTTTTCTGCGTTTCCTATATTGGAACGCATCTGTCTGATTTTATCGACCAGCCCGTCAAGTTTATCGGAGTGGCGTTGTTCATTGCGGCTTCTCTATGGTTGAATCGGAGGCTGCAGGCCTATTTTAAGATATCAGAAAGTACAAACTTCACGGAGTCAGCTTCCTGATATCGCAAGAAAAACTACTGCTAAACGCGGTCTGTCTTCTGGGAATGTACGTCGATAGACGTTTTTCTTACGTCCGCGGCGGCTGTTGCCCCTAGACACGCGGACACCATGGAATAGTGTGTAGAGAGAGCTTGGAGTCAGATTATAAGTAATAGAACAATGAAAATTGCGTCCCCTGGCCGTTCGGCCAGGGGTTTATTCTATATTTTTTCTCTCAACCTACAAGTTTTCTGTGTTTTGATTGTTTTAATACAATAATTCTGTACAAATACACAAGAAAGTGTTTATAATATTGTAAATAAATCAAATCATGGGAAGGTGACATTCCTTTGCTTGAAGTTTCCATAAATGATTCCGAACGATTGGTAAAGGTAGCGCATGCACTCAGCACGCATACAAGGGTCAATATCATCAAATTGCTGTTGAACAAGCCCAACCTCAATATTCTTGAAATTGCCGAGAAGCTGGATATCCCCGTATCCACTGCCGCCAACAATGTCAAAGTATTGGAAGAGGCCGAATTGATTGTAACGGAACTTCAACCAGCAACTAGAGGGGCTATGAAAGTATGCAGCCGGAATTTTGACGATGTTCGTCTAATTTTGAATCCTAGTGCTTATGATCCAAATACAAGCAAGATCGTAGAGATTGAAATGCCGATCGGACACTTCAACAACTTTGACATTGTACCGACTTGTGGTATGGCAAATGCTTCATGCATGGTATTTCAAGAGGATGATCCTGTAAATTTCTACCTCCCGGAGAGCAGGACGGCTGAAATAATCTGGTTTCGGAAGGGGTGGATTGAATATCGCTTCCCTAAAAAGCTGCCTGCGGGAGCTCAGATTTATACTCTTGAGTTCTCCCTGGAACTTTGCTCGGAAGCTCCGAACTATAATAATGACTGGCCTTCGGAAATTACAGTTTGGGTGAATGAGGTTGAGGTTGGCTCGTGGATATCGCCGGGGGATTTTGGCGACCATCGAGGCAAGCTAAACCCGTCATGGTGGTATGACAACAGCACCCAACATGGTTTGCTGAAGAGTTGGTCGATTGACTTGACGAAGAGTATGATCGATAAAGAGAAATGCTCCGATCATTCACTCCATGATCTCCGGTTAGGAGAAAAGCCGTACATTACGCTCAGGATCGGAATTAAGCCGGATGCCAAGCATCAAGGCGGTATAAACCTGTTCGGCAGAGGTTTCGGCGATTATGCGCAGGGAATTATTATGAGAATGGAGTATAACTAAAGCTATGCCCATAAGCTCCAGATGCCTTGTAACAACAAGGATATCTGGATTTTTTTTGCTTTATCATACAATATTATTGTAAGAAAGCGTTGACATTTACCTAATATATACATAATATCTTGTTTATAAACGAAATAAATGAATTAATTGCTTTATATGCTTTTTTATGTACAGCATGTTCTCCAGTTATTTTGTTTATTACGATTTTATCAAAGGGGGAAGAGGGATTATGTTTAGAAAAGGAAAATGGGTTAGTCTTTCGTTAACGATGGTGCTCAGCTTCATGTTGGTTCTCTCTGGTTGTAACTCCGGCAACAACAGTAACGAAAGCAACACGGCAGATTCCAAAACAGACACTAAAACAGACACTCAAACAGAAGCAACAAATGCAACTCCTGACAAAGATGCAAAATCCGTAATTGAATTTATGGGATGGGGCGGAGATTCTGAGAAAGCCGTTTTTGAGAAACTGATTGCATCCTATATGAAGAAATATCCGAACAAGAAGGTAAAATATACCGTTGTTCCTCCTGCGGAATATTACCAGAAGCTTGATACCTTGATTGCAGCCAAGAAGACTCCGGACGTATTTTATGCCGGCGGGGCTCACTTTAACAAGCTTGTCTCCAGCGGTGTGCTGCTGAATCTGGAATCTCAACTTAGCTCCAGCGAGATGGTGGATACGAATAACGTTTGGAAACAAGGGTTGGACCGTTATCGTTATGATGGCACTACTGTGGGCAAGGGAGATTTATATGGATTACCGAAAGATGTGGGTCCGTGGGCTTTTGCTTACAATAAGGATTTGTTTGACAAGGCCGGCCTCCCATACCCAAGCGCAAAAGCTGGCGAATATACTTGGGATCAAATGATTGCCGATGCCAAAAAAATTACTACTACCAATGAACGCGGAAAAATCGATACCTTTGGCGTTGCCGCCTATTCGCTTGAATCAGCAGTTTGGGCAAATGGCGGGGACTGGGTGGATCCTGCCTCAGGTAAAATCACGATTGATACGCCTGAGTTTGCTGAAGCGATGCAGTTCGTGGCAGATTTGAGCCTGGTCAACAAAGTCAGCCCTTCACCGGATGATGAGAAGGCTCAGAATGGTTATACCCGCTTCGTTGCCGGCAAAGTGGCTATGTTCCCGATGGGGCCGTGGGACCAACCAGGTTTCTGGGATTTGCCGTTCCAATGGGATATCGCGGCATGGCCGGCAAGCCCTAACACAGGAAAAACAGCTACCTGGCTAGGCTCCCTTGGATTTGTGGTATCGAAAAATACCGAATATCCGGAAGATTCATTCGCGCTCGCCTCTTACCTGAGTCTCGACAAGGATTCCCAGAAAGAAAACTATGTTCTGGGGCAGGCTGTACCGAACTTGATCGATATGGCGAAGGGTGAATTCATGGAAGTGGATAAGGCACCAAAAACGCGTCAGGTATTCATCGATATTATTGAAGATTATGGTCGTCCACCGATTGAAGTATCCTCCAAGAATACCAAATGGCTTGACACGTTCTCGCAGGATGCAAGTCAGGTATGGAACGGTAAAAAAACTGCAGCGGAGTTTGTAAAAGAAGAGCAGCCTAAGCTGCAAAAGCTATACGACGAGAACAACAAGTAAAGGATAGCTAATGCTGTGACGGAGGAGCGAAAACGACGAGACCTCGGTTTGAGACGTTTTCGCTTTTTCTGTTTGCGGTATAGGGAGGGAAATGTGAATGAAAAACAAAACCCCGGGATATCGGCGTAAAGAAATTATTTGGTCTCTGCTATTTATTGCCCCGCCAATACTAGGCTTCCTGATCTTTAGCTTAACGCCACTGATCACTTCGTTCGGATTAAGCTTCATGTCATGGGATATGTTCACACCCGCCAAATTTACAGGTACGGAAAATTTCCAGTACATGTTTGCGGATGAGAAGTTTTACAAATCACTTTTCAACACGGTTTTCCTGCTTCTTGGGGTTCCGATTGGCATGATGATTTCAATGATGCTGGCCATCCTGATGAACCGTTCTTTAAAAGGGATTTCGATTTTCCGTACCATTTACTATATTCCTGTCATTTCGCCGATCATTGCCGTTTCATTACTTTGGCAATGGCTACTGAATTTCGACTACGGAATTATCAATGAATTTATTTGGAACATTTTTGGGATTCAAGGGCCTAATTGGCTTGGTGATTCAAACTGGGTTAAGCCGTCATTTATCATCATGGGGCTTTGGGGCGGTGTAGGCGGAAACATGGTGCTCTATCTGGCCGGCCTGCAAGGCATCCCATCCAGTTATTATGAAGCGGCTCAGGTGGATGGAGCTTCACGCTGGCACCAATTCAAGCATATTACCCTTCCTTTGTTGTCGCCCATTCATTTTTATGTGGTTGTCATGGGGGTTATTGGGACTTTCCAGTCTTTCAGCCAAATGTACATTCTGGCGGCCGACGGCGGACCGGAATACAGCGGGGCAACGATTGTATATTACATCTTCCAGGAGGCCTTCAAGTATTTCAATATGGGATACGCGAGTGCAGTGGCATGGGTTCTGGGGATTCTGATTTTTATCCTGACCCTTTTCCAGTTCCGCATCTCCAAGCGCTGGGTCTACCAGGATTAAGCTCATGCAGGAATAGGAGGATTGAAAAGTATGGTAAAACAACGCCGTTTGATCAATTTGATCGTCTATATTGTGCTAATCGCAGGATCATTTATTATGCTTGGCCCGCTGGCTTGGACGCTTTCCACGTCCTTAAAGAGCCAGAAGCATGTTTTTGATATTCCGCCCCAGTGGGTTCCGGATCCGATTACCTGGCTGAATTACAAGGATGTGTGGAACAAAGCGCCTCTATTGTTCGGATTTATGAATAGTGCCATCGTCGTCGTATCCGTTTTGTCCGTCGGATTATTTGTTGCGGCCATGGCAGCATACTCATTTTCTAAGTTTGACTTTCCATTTAAAGAAGGCATTTTCCTTGCCTTATTGGGAACGATGATGATCCCTTATTCGGTCGTCATGATTCCCCAATATATCGGATTCTCGGAACTCGGATGGGTCGATACGCTACTGCCGTTAATTATACCAGGCATGTTCGGGAATATTGTAACGATCTTCTTCTTCCGTCAATTTATGCAGGGTTCCATTCCGAATGATCTCATTGATGCGGCAAAAATAGACGGTTGCGGGTATTTTCGTACGTTTTCGACCGTGGCTCTTCCCATCATTAAGCCCGCGATCGCAGCCCAGGCTGCGCTTGGTTTCATGGGGATATGGAACGACTTTCTTGGACCGCTTATTTATCTGCATACACCAGAACGACAAACCATTCAGGTGTTGATTGCAAGCATGCAATCCAATTATATCTCCACCTCCAACTATCCGTCACTCATGGCTGCATCGATCATTGCACTTTTACCGGTCGTTATCGTCTTTTTCTTTGCCCAACGTTACTTCATTGAATCTCTTGCCATCACGGGCATCAAAGGCTAACCCATGAAGCAAAATCGCAAATCATGGAGAAACGCAGGGATTGCGCTGGTAGCGGCCGGCGTAGTGGTGGCAGCAACAGTCCTTGCTTTAAGAGATAAGAATGGAAACGAGCAGACATCCGGAGGAGAGATTGCAATGAAACAAACCTACCAAAATCCGATGAAACTGGATCAGGAATGGGAGGACTATGGGATAGGCGATCCCTATGTACTGAGATTCAACGGGAAGTATTACCTGTACTGCAGCACGAAGGATAGGAGGATCGGAATCAAATCGTGGAGCTCAGAGGACCTTATCCACTGGCAATATGAGGGGCTGGTAACGGAAGAACCTCTGACGGAAGGAGCCTATGCACCGGAAGTTGTTTACTGGAACGGATCCTTTTATATGTACACTTCTCCCGGCGGCAATGGGCATTATGTCCTGATAAGCGATAATCCGACGGGGCCTTTTAAAGTGGAAACCGACAATTTGGGATTAAGTATCGACGGATCCGTGTTTATTGATGACGATGCGAAATGGTATTTTACGAACGCTGCATCCGGCGGCATTATGGCAAGCCTCATGGAGGATCCTTATACCATCGGCCCTGGAGACAAGTTGAATACGTCATTAGGACATTGGACCGAGGGGTCCATGATCCTTAAGCGTCAGGGCCGTTATTTTATAACCTATACAGGGAACCATGTCTTCAGCCGCGGATACCGCGTCAATTATGCGGTTGCTCACGACTCGCCAAACGGAATCTATACGATCCCGGAAAATAACCCTATCCTCATATCGACCAAAGATGATTTTAACGGCTTAGGGCACAGTTCAACCGTGATGGGACCGGATATGGACTCCTATTATATCGTGTATCACAATCTGATTGGCAGGTCGGCTGAAGGCCCGCCGGTTCGGATGATGAATATAGATCGGCTGCTTTTTAATGGAGATAAGATGTCCGTTGCCGGCCCGACGTATGGGATGCCGGTACAAGCGCCCGAACGTCCTGCTTTTTATGACTATGTGGCGGGGGTGCCACGTGAAGACCATTGGGTACATCAAGCAACGCAGCAAAATAAAGAGACATGGATATCCAAGGATAGCACTAGCACTGGCAGCAAATTTACAGCTGAGTTTAATGCGGTGATCTCCGAACGGGGGGATCAGACGACTTCGGGCCCTCTCGCATTTGAGGCGCTGTTTTCTTATAAAAATGCAGATCAATTCCGTGGTATTCGGGTGGATGTGGAAACAAAAACGTTATCTTTATTTGAAATGGACCAAGGAAAGGAACGGGTCGTCCACACCGGGGATTTGCCGAAAGGTATGGATCTGACCAAGCATCATACCCTGCGGGTGGAATCGGATCAAGAGGGGACATTGGTTTATTGGGATGGACTGCTCCTGCTGAGCGACGAGCAAATGAAAGGGGAAGCCGGCGCAATCGGTTACCGCTGGTCAATGACTCTGAAACCGACTTTGAGCTACACGGCCTTTTCGAACGAAGCGGGAGGCAGCAGTGACCATAAGGTTCTTCACCCGCTTCCAGGAACGATGGAAGCCATTCATGGTATTCCGGGCGAGGAAGAGGGGCAGGCATTTTCCACGAATGATGAGAATACGCCGGATGGAAGCTACTCGGTAGCGCTTACGAAGGATGACTCGGAACTATCCTTTCCTGTTTATGTCAAGGAAGAAGGTACTTACCTGATCTCCGCGATGGTGGCAAAGGAAAGCGCGGGAAGCAAGCTGTCGGTTCAGGCAGGGGGCAAGCGCGCAGAGATCAAGTTAAAGGCAGAAGATTTCTCGAAAGAGTCGGAGTGGTCGAAGATTCCGTTGGCATCATTCCATCTCGGCGAAGGTCCACAATGGATATCCTTGTCAAAAGAAAAGGGGGAAGTATCCATCCGGTACATCGAAGCCAACAAAACAGTCCCTGCACCATCCTGGCAAACCGTCGAATTCACGGATCAATTCGGAAATTGGGATCTGAGCGGGGAACAAATAACGCTTCAATCGCAAGATCGGGAAGGCAAGCTGTTTGGCGGAGATCCGGGCTGGAGCGATTACGAAGTGAATTTTCAAATGACTCATACGGAAGAGGCGCCGTCGAAAGCTGCTCTGCTGTTTAGAACATCCAATGAATCCGATTTCAAAGCTCAGGTAGCGGATTCGTTTATGGGGTACCAACTCTCCTTCAATAATGGGTTTATGAGACTGAACAGGATCAGTTACGAGGTAAACGAAGAGGTGGCATCAGAGCTCCTGGAGCTTGAAAATAACAAGGCCGTAAACATCCGGGTACAGCTCAAAGGAGATGACATCAGCGTATTTATCGGCGACTCGAAAAATCCCTTATTAACCTGGACGGATCCCAATGCTTTCCTGACAGGACGTGTTGGATTGAGCACGGCATCGCAAGGCTGGTTGTTCTCGCCGATCACGGTCTCACCTATCAAATAGACGAAAAGTGATCTGAAGATCTGCTCGAGATCATCCGTGAATAAACATATCAAAAAGGAGGAGTAACATGTCACAGCAAACTTTCCATAATCCGATGCTTGCCAGAGGGGCTGATCCTTGGGTTATA
The DNA here is from genome assembly GCF_004916975.1 of Paenibacillus dokdonensis. GTDB lineage: Bacteria > Bacillota > Bacilli > Paenibacillales > Paenibacillaceae > Paenibacillus_AQ > Paenibacillus_AQ dokdonensis. Next base: position 2,371,033 of record NZ_STGQ01000001.1, read on the forward strand.
CAGCATACGGATGGGTTCTATTATATGTCCGTTACATTGCGTGACCGCATTGACCTTTGGCGGAGCCGGACTTTGACGGGCTTGGCTAATGCAAAGCCGACACCCATATGGACGCCGGAGCCGGATGGCCCGTATTCGTATCGTTTATGGGCGCCGGAGCTGCACTTTATTGATGGAAGCTGGTACCTCTATTATACAGCCGATGATGGCGCCGGCGATGAGACACGAAAAGTATGCGTTCTTCAACTAGCGGGAGATGACCCCATGCAGGATCCGTGGATCTTTAAGGGCGCTCTCAATACGGAATTTTCCGGCCTAGACGGAACGGTGCTGCAGCATCATGGTGAATGGTATTTCTTCTATGCCGGATATGGACATTTCCCGGATTATGGATCAGCGATTTATGCCGCACGTATGGTCAATCCCTGGACCTTGACCGGATCGAATGTTCTGATTACGGCCCCGACTGATCCTTGGGAGAAACAGGGCGGAATGGCGATAAACGAGGGTCCTGTATTTTTGCGGCGCAACGGGCGGATATTTCTCATATTTTCCGCCAGCGCCACTTGGTCCGATGATTACTGTCTCGGGATGACGACGATTCAGGATTCGGAAGATTTATTGGATGCCTCGGCATGGACGAAGCATGAAGGTCCCGTGTTCGTCAAAAATCCCGGACAAGGAGTATACGCCCCTGGACATAATAGCTTTACCGTTTCGCCGGACGGATCGGAAGATTGGATAGCCTATCATGCCTATTCCTATTCCGAGTCCGAACAGGACCGTTCATCCGGAACACCGCGAAGTATGCGGATTCAGCGGTTTGGATGGAAAGAGGATGGAACGCCGGATTTTGGAGTTCCCCTTTCTACTGAAGATCCTATTCCTTTGCCTGCTGGAGAGGAGTAGAGCAGTTGTATGCCCGGGCAAGCCAACGGCTTGTCCGGGTTTTCTTGTCTTTTTGATTGGATGTTGGCTCATATTTAGAATTCATCCAAAAGTTTGCAGAAATCGAGGGTTCCATCTGTAATAATGGGTAATAACTTATCGTTGATCAAAAGACAGTGGTGGATGCTGTTTTGCTGATCATATAGTATATAGACTATAGACCCGTGTTCGAAAGGAGCGATCCTATTGAAAAGTCGATATTATAATTGGATAAAAGCACCAATTGTTGTTATGGTTATTATTCTTACCGCTTGTACAAGCGAAACCGAGCCTGCCGCTACTCCAGAAGCTGAATCGGTTTCGCTTCCTTCATCCGAGCAGGAGCCATCCGAAGATGCAACTCGCCCAGAAACCAAGAGCTTTGAAATGATGACGGCTGAGGGAAATCAGTCATTGCAGGCGGTTCTCCAGCAGGGTAAAGGATTTTCCTTGTATGTCTTTGAAAAATTTGCATTGGATGCAGATGCGGGCCGCTTATCGTTAAGCAGCAATCCGGATTATTATGTAGACATTGAACCGCTGCCTTCCGATTATGATTTGGCAAAGCTTAAAGCTGCGGGCAAGGAAGAATTGAGTCGAGTTGGTGAGGTGTCTGATTATAGCGGCGAATTGGTTGAACATCCTCTGGGTTCCGCGGATCTCTATCTTCAAGTTTCCGGAGAAAAAGGAATCAGCGATTATCTGGTGTGGGCATCAGAATCAGGAGATGCATTTCTGTTCCGCCTCCATAATCCGAAAGGGGAGGAGGCTTCCGATTTCGCCGGACCGGTTCTTGTTTCCCTATCTACCGTACAACGCAATACGTAGCTTAAAAGCCATAACAACTGCGCCGATGGTTCTTATTTTATTGAGCAATAGACTGTAGGAAGACATTCAAAAAAGCCACAGGCAAAGAGCATGATTCCAACAATCGTCAGTCATATATTCCCTCAGAGTGATCGTCTAACTAATTGCAAAGAACTCGGTGACCATTCGATGGATGTGCAGCTGCCCAAGCCCTGGCATAAAGCCAGTTGAAAATGCTGCAAAAGCCAAGATATAATCGATTTTGGATAGAAATCTTGTGTAGGGCGATGTGATGGACACGTTCGTCGGTCATGACCACTCAAAAGATTACAGCATCCGTCTCAGTAATGGAAGGTAACCCGTTACGTCAGCTATGCCGATGGTGTGCGTACGGATCGGTTTCCACAGGGAGCAAGGATCATTCGACTATACGCAGGCGAACGGCATTTCGAGACATGGATCTGTAAAAGTGATGGAATTATCGCGAAAATGTCCTTGCATGAGCTGGATGAACGGTAAGAATGGAACTAAAGTTGATGCAGCGCTGCACGCTGTATCAAACCTATAAGTCATGACGGGAGGTATAGGATATGGCTGAGGCGGTGAGCACTACTGTGATGTCTTACAATATCCATCACGGCGTCGGTCTGGATGATCGGCTAAGCTTGCAAATAATTGCGAATGTCATCCGTGAATCCGGCGCCGAAATTATCGGCCTTCAGGAAGTTGACCGATTTTACGGGAGACGTAGCGATGATAAAGACCAGGCAGCGGAATTAGCAGGCATGCTCGGCTACCACTATGCATACGGCGCCAATCTTGATTTGCAGCCTGAGGAAGGACGGGCGAACAACCGTCAATATGGGAGTGCGATATTAAGCAAGCATCCGATTCTTCAGTCTGAGAACACATTGCTCAGCAGCTTCGAAGACGAGCAGCGCGGTGTTCTGCACGCCGTTGTAAACCTACGGGGTGTCCAGGTGAATGTGTTTAATACGCATCTTGGCCTCGATGCCACGAGCAGAACGGTACAAGCGCAGGAAATGACCGAACTTGCATCCGCCACTCAGGGACCGAAGATTTTAATGGGTGATTTTAATACGGAACCGGATAGTGCAGAACTTCAGGTGCTGTTAGATAACGGTATATTTGTGGACAGCTTTCAAGGCATTGAAGATGCTTTTACCTTTCCGGCAGGCGATCCGTTTGAAAAAATCGATTACATTTTAACCTCGCCTGCAATTCAGCATTCGAATCAGCGAGTGATTCATTCGGAAGCCTCGGATCACCTGCCAATCACGGCCGGTTTGATATTTGAGTGATAGGAATGAATGACCAGCGCACCTGGAGAACACAATCAATGGCTTATTTCCCGCAGTGGAGATAGGCTATTTTAATTTCTCGCGGATGTTTCCGGCGACAAGAACATGTCGGCAGGTTTATCATGTCACAGATGGCAATCGTAGTGATCAGAAATCTTTACCGCAACAAAATGTATATCAGAAGCGTCTATTCATCATGCATAGAAAGACAACAGGGGTGAAACAACGGTGAAACAGATGCAAGTAAAATTTATGACAATATTCGGTGCCGTTCTCGGTTCGATGCTCGTATGGGCAGGAAGTGCGGCTGCGGAAGCACGGTTTACCGATCTGCAGCATTCGAAATGGGCAGAAGATGGCATCACCTATATGGCGAAAAGGGGAACGGTTGCCGGATACGGTAATGGAAGGTTTATGCCAGAGAGAAACGTAACGAGAGCGCAATCCGTCACTTTTATGGTGCGGGAGCTCTATTCGCAGGAGCTGCAGCAAGCAGCCAAAGGCATGACCTATTCAGATGTGCAATCAACCCATCCTTTTTATCTGGAAATCGCCATCGCGGCAAAACACGGACTTGCCAGTGGATTTCCTGACGGCACTTTCCATCCGGATGCACCGATAAGCCGCGCAGAGACAGCGGCTTTCCTTACACGTGCTTATTCTCTTGCGGAAGGCAAACAGCCCGTGAGATTGAAGGATACTGCCCAGCATTGGGCGGCAGCGCCTATTCTGATCATGAGCTCCAACGGATTGATCGGTGGATATACGGACGGCACCTATCGGCCGGATCGACCTGTCACGCGGGCAGAGTTTACCGTATTTATGACGCGGGTGATTCGATTCGAGCGTCAGGCAGCCATTCAGGCGCATGATTGGGATAAGCTGATGTCCTATATGACCGTCAGCGAGCAAGTTGGTCAAATGCTCATGCCTGACATTCGGCAGTGGAACGGTCAAGTGACAACGACCGTCAATGACGGGCTGAAACGCAGCATCCATGATCATGATTTGGGCGGTCTGATCCTTTTTGACAAAAATATTGTAGACATGCGGCAGGTCACAACGCTCACGCATGATATGCAAATGGAATCAGGCGACATTCCACTGTTTCTTGGCATTGACCAGGAGGGAGGCGTTGTGAAGCGTATCCCCGGCGGGACGAATCTGCCAGGCCAAATGGCGCTTGGCGCAACCGGAGATGCAGCGCTGGCCGAAACGGCCGGAAGATTGACCGGGGAGGAACTGAAGGCGCTTGGTCTGCAGGTCAATTTTGCCCCGGTACTCGATATTAACAGCAATCCGGACAACCCGATTATCGGGATGCGTTCGTTTGGCTCGAATGCGGACTTGGTAGCTCGGCTTGGTCTCGCTAGCATAAAAGGGCTGCGGCAAACAGGGGTCATCGCGGCAGTCAAGCATTTTCCAGGGCATGGCGACACGGCGGTAGACTCCCATCTGGGAATGCCGGTGCTTAACCATAACCGCGAACGGCTCGATGCGGTAGAACTGAAACCTTTTAAGGCTGCAATCGATAACGGAGTAGAGATGATCATGACGGCTCATATTGCTTTTCCCGCCGTAGATAACGAACATGTCATTTCGCTCAAGGACGGAAGCAGCGTGCCGATTCCTGCCACATTATCCAAGAAGGTGCTGACCGGACTGCTTCGGGACGAGCTGGGATATCAAGGCATCATCATTTCCGATGCCTTCACCATGGATGCGATCGCACAGCATTTTGGGGAAAATAAAGCGGTAGTGCGGGCAGTCTCCGCAGGCGTTGATATTATCCTCATGCCGCAAGATCCGGCAGCTGCGCATCAAACGCTGGTGAATGCGGTGAGGAACGGAACAATCCCGGCCGAAAACATTCATGCCTCAGTGAAACGCATATTGGAGATGAAATCCAAATACGGTTTGTTTGACCGTAGCGATAACCTTGCGCAAAAGCTGTCTGCGCTTAACGGTGTCATCGGTTCCGAGGAGCATCGGAAGGTGGAGCGGGAAATCGCCGAACGAGCGGTCACCTTATTGGCCGGCCGCGATGGAACAAATCCGGACCAAATTCAGCAAGGCGACCGGGTCGTTATTGCAGCAGCCGACGCAGAACAGGCGAAGCAGCTTGAGAAACAGCTGATACAAGCAGCGAATAACCTATCGTTAAAGACGGAAATTACCGTTATCGGCCAAGGTAAAACGAATGCGGCGCTTCAGGTAATGGATAAGGCAGATTACGTCATCCTGGCTTCTTACCAGTTCCGTAACGTGGCCAGTCAGTTTGGTTGGACCGATTATCAAACGCTGATCGATGAGATGAACAGACAGAATAAGCGATATACACTGGTATCACTAGGCAACCCGTATGAGACAATCTTTCTAAAAAATGTGCGTTCGGGGGTTGCAGTTTATGGAAAGCAGGAGGCAAATACAGCAGCCGGTATCAAAGCACTGCTCGGTAAACTGAAAGCTGGGGGCGTGTTGCCAGTGGCCACAGGTCAGAGCATGGTTAGTGGTCATTAACTCACCCAGATGTAAGCAAACAAAAATATGTATCTAAAAATAAGTCGCGCGAATGCGCGGTTTATTTTTTTTGGAAATACGATCGATGGAAGCTCTCATAATCGGGTTCTCTAACGAATCGTTTGTTGTATGGTGGGGATGGAAGCAGGGCAACCTAATTGCTGGAAATCATGTGAACGGAGGGAATGCATGCGTGGATTTTTTCAATGGCCAAGACTCATTGACGGTAATCGAATGGATTATGCGAAGCATTGTAGCATTTATTTTTCTAATCATTGCTGCCAAAATGATGGGTCAGCGTTCCATCTCAGGACTCAGGTTCCTTGATTTCATTATCGCGCTTGTGCTCGGCAATATTATTGCCCATCCGCTCTCAGACGAGCATCTTGGGTTAAAAGGGGCCATCGTTTCGACCTTTTCGATTGTCTTTCTATACGTAGCCGCAGTCTGGCTCAGTCTGAAGATCCCGCTCCTCAAACATTTTTTTGACCCGCCGGCAATCCCACTTGTCCAGGATGGGAAACTTAATTATCCTAACCTATCGAAAGCAAAGCTGCCTATAGAATACTTGTACGCCGAGCTGCGGAAATCCAATGTAGAGGACATTTCTAAAGTCGCCTTTGCAGCATGGGAGCCAGGCGGTACGTTATCTGTATTCCTAAACACAGCTTACCAGCCCGTAACACCGGCAGACCTGAAATTAACCACTCAGCCCTTCAATCTAACCAAACCGATTATTACGGACGGCCACATGGTACATGCGTTACTGCGCGAGATCGGAAAGGACCCCGTATGGCTGGAAACGGAAATACGGCCCCATGAAATAAATAACGTCATCTTGGCAACGGTCGACAGCAAGTTAACTGTACAAGTGCATGAAATTCGGGAACCAAGGACACCAAAAAGGGAGGTCGACCAGTAAGTTCTGGTGTCCTCCTAATATAACCGGGTAGGATGGTTATTTCATGTAAGAAATGAAATGACCGGCGATACCATGTGTTTCCATATTACCCGAAAATATAGGGTGGCTTTTCGTTTGTGCTAAGCGTCAGCAGGCGTTATAGGTTATCATCAATAAATTGATTATCGATACTGTTGATTCCGCGACCGGCAAAATGGCCCCAGATCGACTCGATCGGTTTAAAAACGGCATTAGGCATAAGCTTAGCTTCGAATTCATTATCGTCCGCCGGGCAGAAGAGATCTGTGCTCCCTGGCATCACACAGGCAGGCGCTTTAATGCTTCTGAGAGTCTTGTCAAAATCTCTGTCATAGGAGGGACTAGCACTAATATCTGCATGTTTACCTGTACATAACATCGCCAGGACATTTTGTGGATCCATGTTCATAAAGCTGTTTTCCCAGACACCAGCCTTAAAATCCGTCAATGTGTCAAATCCCAGCTCGCGATAACCTTCCTCTCCGTAAAATGCCTTCGATACACCCCATCCCGCATAGACACGGCCAACGGCGCGATTCGTTCCACCATGTCCGGGTAACTTGCCCCCCATTGGATGCTTGAATAACTCCCATGGACCATCCGACGACGAGAGCGATCTTTTGAATACCGAATTTTTCGCTCACCAGCCGATGTTGAAATTGAACGTTGTCATAGATGGTTACATGCGGAAAGTTAGCCTTGTCGGTTAGCCTTGTCGAATGGCCGGGGTGTACTTGTAGGAGAAGAAGAAAGTCCGTTACCCAGCAGATTAGGAACGATAATGAAATATTCCTGAGGATCCAGTGCCATGCCATTTCCAATTAACCATTCATTCTGCAGATGTTGATCGCCAAAAGCGGTTGGATAGAAGTCTTATAGGCCAGAAAAGCGCTCGGTAATGTCACTCCCGATTGCAAAGTTACGTCTCCCAAATCAAAAATCTCATAATCCATCGTATTGTTTGCTCCCTTCAATATGAAATCATAGATTTAAAACATATTTCTTGTTGTTAGTACAGTTCTATGATACTCTCAATAAAAGTGAATATGATTCGTTTCAGTATTCAATAATATTGAAAGTTGAAGGGGGAGAGTAAGATGGAGTTGCGCCAACTGAACACGTTCCGCACAGTGGCATCAACCCTAAACTTCAGTCGGGCTGCGGAAGCGCTGAACTACGTTCCCTCCAACGTCACGATGCAAATCAAGGCATTGGAGGAAGAGCTTGGCGTTCGTCTCTTTGACCGCTTGGGCAAGCAGCTCGTTCTTACGACAGCTGGGAAACGATTCTTAACTCATACCCAAAGCGTGTTGGATAAATTGGACGAAGCCCGCAGCGTCGTTCATGACGATGAAAATCTAAGCGGCACCCTGACCGTCAGTGCCAATGAAGTGATTTGCGTCTATCGGCTTCCGGCTGTCTTTCAACGGTTTCGTTCGCAGTATCCGGGCGTCCGTCTGATCTTCCGCTCCGTCCCCAATCTAGAGCTTAAGCAAACACTCTTTGATGGAGCCGCGGATGTCGTCTTTAGTTTGGACGAACCCATCCGCTCCAGCGGACTGGCCGTGGAGCCGTTGTTGGAAGAAACTTTCCGCTTTTTGGCTGCCCCAGACCATCCGCTCGCGAAACGAGCTGTGCTACAGCTGGAGGACTTTCACGAAGAAGTGTTCCTGACGAATGAGAAGGGATGTCCTTATCGAACCATGTTCGATCGGTCATTTGAGAAAGAGGGCATTGATAGCATTACGTATTTAGAGTTTCAAAGTGCCGAAGCCATTAAACAATGTGCCATTTCGGGAATCGGCATTGCCTTTCTTCCTGAAGTCGTAGCGGAAGCCGAAGTTGAACGGGGTGATCTTGTGGTCCTTCCATGGCAAATTCCGGATTTGCACGTGTACACACAGATGTTGTGGCATAAAGACAAGTGGCTTTCGCCAATGATCTTATCTTTCATAGAAACAGCAAGGGATGTCCTTGCTTAGAAATGGTCATATCTATTTCGGAAACCTATTCGAAACCTAAACCAGGGACGAAAGTGACTATTGAATAGGATCACATGAAAGGGATGAAGGCGCACTTTCTAAATAAAAAAGGTTGTGAAGCAAAAGAGTGATGTCCATGTGACATCACTCTTTGTTCTAGAATCTGGTTTTGTTGAATCATGAAAAACAAATCGCTTGACAATATAGGGAAGGGGACTATACTATATCTACATCGAGACCGGTAATTTATGGGAAAGGTTACCTCGTTCACTGACGGCCGTCACGAGCGTGATAAGAAATGAAGAACCGGTCTTTTTTTTTCTTAAGGAGGATTTCAAAAATGCCAACTCAGGTTCAAGGTCTTACCCAGGCGGATCCAAGGCGCTGGATAGCTCTCGCATTGTTATGCCTTGCTAATTTTATGGTGATTATGGATACATCAATTATTGGAGTAGCTTTGCCAGCCATTAAAGAAGCGCTGGGATATTCCCAAGAAAGCTTACAGTGGGTATTTAATGCATATGTTATTTTCTTTGGTGGTTTTTTACTGCTAGGAGGCAGGTTGTCTGATCTGTTTGGACAAAAACGTATGTTTATGTGGGGGTTCATTATTCTAACTGCAGCTTCTTTACTTGCAGGTTTAGCTTGGAACGACATTGCACTCAACATCGGCCGAGCATTCCAAGGCTTTGGGTCTGCACTTATTGCACCATCAGCGCTAACGATTGTTATGATGTTGTTTAACGGAGATCCGAAGGAATTAGGTAAAGCATTGGGATTCTGGGGGGCATCCGCTGCTGCAGGAGGTTCTGCCGGGGTATTTCTGGGCGGTGTCATTACCGAGTGGTGGAGCTGGGAATGGACATTCCTAATCAACGTTCCCGTCGGCATTCTCGCCTTAATTTTGTCTCCTGGGCTTTTAGCGAAAGGGATAAGGAGAAAAGGCAGTATCGATATCGTAGGATCCGTTTTCGTAACGGCGGCTTTGGTTTTAATCGTGTATGGAATCGTCACAGCAGAACATAACGGATGGGGGGCATCGACGACGATATGGACACTGATCTCAGGTATAGCCCTGTTTATCCTTTTTATCATCGTTCAGGCATTCAGAAAGGAACCGCTTGTACCCCTTCGGATTTTTAAGGTGCCTAACCTTGCAGCAGGTAACATCGCGTTGTTAATGTTATCGGGCGGATGGATTCCCCTTTGGTATTTCCTCAATCTTTACATGCAGCAGGTTTTAAAATTTTCAGCTTTTAAAGGCGGAGTCGCTTTGCTTCCGATGACCATTGTTATCGCCATTTTCATGATAGCGATTACCGGCAAACTCATCGCTAAGTTTGGAGTAAAAGCCAATATCGTAGTAGGTTTGATTGCTTTAGGCGGTTCGATGATTCTGTTCTCCACTAATACACCAGTAGATGGAACATTCCTGGCAAATGTGCTTCCAGCATCACTTTTAGGAGCGCTCGGAATGTCCTTGGCCTATATTCCTTCCATGATGTCCGCCATGAACGGAGCTAAACCGGAGGAAGCAGGACTTGCATCCGGGCTTGCCAATACAAGTTACCAGATCGGTTCAGCGATCAGCTTGGCAATCATGGTTGCCATCGCAGCAACAACGACTTCGGCACATGCCGGTGATGATCCAATGATTGCCCTGAACAGCGGATTTCAGACCGCATTCTTGTGGTCAGCAATCGTCGCATTTGCTGGTGCATTATTAACATTGATCTGCATTCGTTCACCTAAAAAAGGAAATCGCGGCAATACTAAATCGATGTAATCAATGAGGTGCTGGAAGGAATCTCTTCCCTAGACGAATCCATGCTGACAGGTGAGAGCTTACCGGTTGAAAAGAAGGCCGGTGACGCCGTCGCGATCCTGGTTATTGCCTGCCCATGCGCGCTGGGTTTGGCAACTCTAACATCGATTATGGCCGGGTCAGATCGTGCCGCTAACAAATAGTAACGGAATTAGACGTTTCATGGCACTGGATTGGGCAGATGCCTTAAACCGAGCGAAAGGAGGTGAATAAGGATGACTGGAGCAAACGTGAAGGTTAATGGAATGAGCTGCCGTTCATGCATCAATAAAATAGAAGGAGCTTTGAGTTCCATTGGTGTGGAGGGGAAAGTCCAATTTGATCAAGGTACAGTTGAGGTCAAGTACGATGAGTCAAAATTCAACCTCGGAGATATTAAGGATGTTATCCGGAGAAAAGGGTACGAGGTCGCAAATTAGTATGGGGAAAAGGAAGTGAGGACATGTCCGTTAACGTAAAAATTTACACGATACCAACATGCAGTGACTGTAATCATGCAAAGCGATACTTCAAAGAGCAGAACGTTCCTTATATAGAATATAACTGCGAAGAAAATCCTGGGTATGCGGTAGAGGTTATGAACTTAACAGGAAAACAAATTGTCCCGACAATTCTTATCGATGATAAAGTGTTCATTGGATTTGCAGAAAATTTCAGGGAGATTAGCGAGTTACTAAAATGAATAGTTCTGGAGGGTTCATGGGGCTCTAACTTGCAGCTCAAGTTAGAGCTTTCTTTTTACAAAGGGGCTATTTCCAGCATTTTAGAAGATTTAACTGTACTATGAAGATCAACATTATAGTAAGCGACAGAATATGATATATTTGGATTTAATACATTGAAGGCACCGCTCAAAGGGGAGAACGATGTACACATATACTGAGTTTGAAAATACAATGGTTGATGAATTAGTGGAATTTTTAACATCAGAAACATGGAGTTTTCATGGACAGGAAAATCCTACGGAGGAGTCTGTAAGAAAAAACGCAGCCAGTGGAAATTATAATGAAAACGGTAATCAAACATTTTGGATCATGGATCATCAAACGAAAATTGGATTGATACGAATCTTTGACATGGAAGATCCCATATGTTTATTCGATTTACGTTTGACAGAACAGGTTAGGGGCAATGGAATAGCAAAACACGTCCTTACATGGTTAAGTGCTTATGTATTTAATAATTACTCTCATATTATTCGAATCGAAGGTCATACCAGATATGATAATTTTGCGATGAGAAAAACGTTCCATAATAGCGGCTTTATAAAAGAATCCTATAACCGTAGAGCTTGGAGACAGAGCGGAGAATTATTTGATTCGGTTGGGTATGCAATGATAAGAGAAGACTGGGAGAATAATACCCAAACCATCATAAAAGATAACTTTCCATACTAACGTATTGGGAGCACACTAGAACATACAAGGCCGCATAGTTGCGGCCTTGTATGTTGTAACCACAGGAGTTTTGAAGAAACTATGAAGGTTGAGTATCCATTCCATGATTACTATGTTCATAAAAGAAAGTGATATCGAACCACATATCTTCATACGTGCAGGAACGTACAGGAAGCATGTGGAAATTAATATATAACTTTATCCTATTAGGAGGTCATTAGATGGCGTTTCCGACGCACATTATATCGGCAGGCGGAATTGTAGAAGATGGAAATGGAAATATCCTATTAGTAAAAGCCCACGATGATGGATGGGTTTATCCTGGAGGGATCACCGAAGTTGGAGAAAACCTGATCGATGGTGTGATCCGTGAAATCAAGGAAGAGAGTGGTATAGACGCCCATGTTAGCCATTTAATTAATGTTGTTTCGAATACTGCCATCCATAAATGGTATGACGGTGAGACGGATGTTCCTACAAAGGTTATGTTTGATTTCGTGTGTAAAGCTGTGGGTGGAGAGTTAGCTACTTCTGATGAGACGAGCGATTGCAGATGGGTTCCAAAGGAACATGTTCTGGATTTGATTACTTTACCTGCCATCCGCATGCGTTATGAAGCTTATTTGAGCTTTAATGGCTCCGTGAATTATATGGAGTATGTTACTGCGACAACATCAGAATGTCATGTCAAGCTCCAAAGGAATATTTAGTTGCAGGAGATATCCAAACACTGAGCAAATAAGGTGTTCATCTTGTTTTATAATCCTGATAAAGATGAAGAAAACAACAACACCAACGTAATGGTATCTTTATGAGATACCGTTTTTTTACGTAATCGATCGAATGGTGTTTGGACCCAAGTTTTTTTGAATGGTATGGCTATTTCCGTTCACAGCACATCGCCATTTTTCCTATGTCCATCGCCCTGTTGTCCGTTGGCGTTCTCCACATACTCCTGATGCAGAAATCCCCAGGTACACATGTCGATCAGAACGCTATCCAAGGTTTTTCCATGATTTGAAATGGAATACTCCACCTTGGGCGGAATCTCCTGATATACCTTGCGTTCGATAAGCCCATCATGTTCCAGTTCTCGCAGCTGATTCGTCAGCATGCCTTGGGTCACACCCGGAAGCAGGCGCCTGAGTTCCCCGAACCTTTTGGTTCCATCTTGAAGCAGTAAAAATAGAATCAGTGGTTTCCACTTGCCGCCAATTAATTGGAGTGTTGTCAGGATGCCTCCCGTATTTAGCTGTCCTTGATCTGTTGTTCTCATATTGTCATCTCCCGGGGGAAGTCTGTGATCGATCTGAGTTTATTTGATGTGTGTAATGTAGCACATTATCCGGTTTAAACCCAGTACTATTGTTTATTGTACTTAGTACGTTTCATGGAACTATGTACGATAAAGCGGATTAAATACATAAAAAGAGCGTACTTTTCAAAAATACCAATTCGAAACATAATGGGGGTGTCAAACAATTCAAACCAGATAGGAGACCTGAGTGTGAAAATTATGGTGATCATGGTACATCCGGATTTAGAGAACTCCCGTGCCAATCGTACGCTGATGCAATATGCGAAGCTGAATGCGAAGGGAGATATAGATGTCCGGGATTTATACAATGAATATCCGGACTGGAATATTGATATTGAGCATGAGCAGCAACTTATTCTTCAGTATGACCGAGTGGTATTCCAATTTCCATTCTATTGGTACAGTTGCCCGCCCCTGCTGAAGAAATGGATGGATGATGTACTGATTTCCGGCTGGGCGTTTGGTCCGGGTGGGAACAGCTTGAGGAGCAAAGAATTCATGCTGGCCACAACGATTGGAGGTCCAGAACACTCCTATCGAGCAGGCGGGGCTGATAGATTTACTATCAGTGAGCTGCTGCGGCCGATTCAAGCGACGTTTTACAAGTGCAAAGCGAACTATCTCCCTGCATTTGTAACGTATAACGTCGATCGGATGAGTGATGTAGCATTTCAGGCAGAAGGTGCCAGGTATGCGGAACAGATTTTTGTACCTGCTGTTGTAGAAACTCAATATTGAGGTGCACGTAGGGCTAAAAATTCACCGAATATGCTTTTGAAGAGCTGTGGTTCGCCACCATAAGTTTAATCCACAACCGCCAAGAGGTTGTGGATTTTTTATTTCAGAGAAGTGGAGCAGTTTAAACACCTAGTCGCTCTATGATTAATGATATAAACTATTAATTCCTTTAAATCAGAAATTAATAAAATAATTCCGTTAGAAAGGGATTTATCTGAGTTTTTATGATTGATCTATTAATCAAGTCAAAAATATAATGAGCCTAAGGAGAGTGAATATGATGCCAACGATTCGCAAAGAAATTATGATTGTTGCCTCACCCGATCAGGTATGGGACGCCGTTAGCGACATAGGTGCCGTTCATTATCGTCTGGTTCCCGGATATACTGAGAACACGCTGATAGACGGTTATGAAAGAATACTCTTTTTGGCAGGCGGAGGCATTACACGCGAGTATATCGTTTCTATCGATGAAGAGGAACGCCGAATGGCGTACTCTGTTGTTGAAGGACGCATGCCTCTTCTGAATCATCATGCATCGTTTCAAGTCTCTCCTCATGATGACAACAGTACCAAATTAATTAGGATCACTGATTTTCTTCCGGCCCATCTCGCTCCGGAGATTCAAGCACGTATCAATCGCGGCGCGGAAGTGATGAAGGAAACGATCGAGGCAGAAGCCAAGAGGAGAAGATCGATGAGCATTATGATCGTTGCTGCCACCCGAGAATCGAACAGTCGCACGTTAACAAACCATTTGAGTTGTTATGAAGATGAAAATCCTGATTTATCAGGCTTTTTTATTTTAATACGGATAATTTGAGTCATTTGAAAATGCATCAACGTGATCATCTGTTGGATTTGACATGATAATGTAACAAATCGTTTTCCCTGTCGTTATATAATATATAATCTTTGTCCATACTCGAGGGAGGGATTTTAATAAAAGGGATTCTGATCTGTTTATTCATAGCGTTTTTTTATCCGGATGTTTAAATAGCTCCTCCATAATTTTTACTGGCGAAAGTAAGAATTGGTCAGCAAGCTACGTCGTTACGGGCATCAATGATGGGAATCATAGTGACACATTGACATTAACATACAAGGGAGATAACCCTTCTAAAGTAGGCAAAGTCAAATATAAATTCTCCGGAGGACTAACGGGAGGAAGTGGAGAAACAGTATTGTCAGGGCATAAAGAAATCATTCATAAATCGGGAAGTAATGGTTTGGTTCCGCAGGATGATGCAATCATTAATGTTACTGTCGAGTGGGAAGATACTGAAGAGGAACTGCAGCTTTCATCGAACGGCAAACATTAGGTCAAAAAAGAACAGCGGCAGTCATGTTTTCAGATCCACGGATGCGGAGTCAATGAAAGGGCAGAAGAAAAATAAAGTGTAGGGATTGTGATTAGGATATGGTTAAAGCAGTGGATCTAACCTCCAAAAACGAAATAAATTAATCATTTTTGGAGGTTATAATATATGAAATTCAATCCAATTGTCATGGAAACCTGGGGGAGAAGACCCTATTTTGAGCATTATTTAAACAATGTGAGATGCACCTATAGCATGACAGTAAATATTGAAATCACCGCTTTACTGTCTGAGCTTAAGATTAAGGGGATTAAGCTGTACCCAGCACTAATTCACATGATAACGACGGTGGTAAACCGCCATAGTGAATTTCGCACCTGTTTTGATTCGGAAGGTCGATTAGGTTATTGGTATAGCATGTCGCCAAGTTTTACTATTTTCCATGATGATGAAAAGACCTTTTCAAGCATCTGGACGTTGTACGGTGAAGATTTTAATGATTTCTACAATCGCTATCTTGATGATATGAAAATGTATGGTGGTGTTAAACAATTTATCGCTAAAGAAAATGAACCACCTAACACTTTCCCCATTTCTAGCATTCCGTGGGTCAGCTTCACGGGTTTTAACCTCAACGTGTATAATGAGGGAACCTATTTACTACCGATCTTTACAATGGGGAAATATTTTCAGCATGACGATAAAATACTGTTACCATTATCGGGACAATTTCACCATGCGGTATGCGACGGTTATCACGCTTCCGTGCTATATCATGAACTGCAATCACGTGCGGATACATGTACGGAATGGTTGCCAAACTGTCCATATTCCGCTAAAGAGTAAGAATAGACGGATACGTTTCACGGATCGACTTTATGACAAGTTCAGAGAAAGCTTTTACTGTAAACGATATCCACTTTTTCTTTTTAATCAGCATATGGGAGAATATAGGTTCAAACCTTGCTCTCGTCGTACCAGGCTTTCCTCGGCTAAAAGAATGGGTTCATGCGGGTATCTTCTTCTTGATGACTGGTGCGGCATTATCTCATGTATTTGCTGACGATTTTGGTGATTAAGGATTTAATCTGATCCTGCCGCTTTCATATGCTGCTCTAAATATCGCCTCGTGGGCACTACGGTCACCAAAGAGCCGCTTATCTTAATGAGTAAAGCTACCTTTGCTAGCACAAGAATCGGATTCCCAACATGTCCGGTTCTTCTGTGTAATGAATTACTCCATGGAAGATGACTTAATAAGGAACCTGGGCTCATGACGTTCAACGTCATGGGCCTTTTCTATTTTCACTAAAGATCTTTGATACCACCTCATAATACCAGTATCAAAAAGTATCCTACCTTACAAAAATGATCCGATCACACAAAAAAGTGCGTACTACTCAAGCATTTCATAACCTGATAACATACATATAGATCGATCAATCCGGATATCGAAGCGCGGAACGATCGTTAAAAAATTTTGTTGGAAGAGGTGCAAAACATGCAACAATATCAACTTACTTTGGAAGATAAGCAAATCCATTGGGGAAAGCCCATCGACGTTGAGTCTCTTATAGGCAGCTATTCTGACGACTCCATCAGACCGGGCACGAACGAGGCTTTGGATTGGAAATTGACTGCCGGCATATATCGGGCAAAGGATATCGTCATCGAGCTGGACAAAATGCTTGAGGCGATGCTCGTGCAGCTTGGTGAACCGGTACATGATGATCCGACGGTGCTCTTGGACAGTCTTCAGGCCAACCTGGCGATTTCCGGACGGGTGTCATCTCTGCCACTAGGCTCACTAGCGCTGGAAGATAAAGCTGGCGTCGAGCTCACGGCACAAGCGGAGCGTATAGGCCAACAATTGGTTAGCTGGGCCCGTGAGATTAATTCAGATAAGCGGACGCTTGATCAGTACGGCCCGGAAATGCTTGGCAAGCTGGAATTTCGAAGCCATTGCTACGGACATACCCTGATCCCGGAAGCCATCGCTCAAGTATGGGGACCCTATGGCGGCCCGAGGATCATGCAAATTTATAATGAATATCTGCACCAATTCGTATTGCTGCGGGATGCTTTGCTTCCGTTCTCGAATTGGGAGGAGGTTCCGTTTGAAGTGAAGGAATACGCGGAGTTTAAAGGGCTGCGTTTTCTGGAGCCGGTCCGTGAGGTCTTTTTAACACAGCTGCTCGGAAAGAAGCTCACACATAAATCGATTGTTCAGTATGCCCAAAATGTAGTTAGCTCTGGACTCAGCAAAGCCGGTTACGGCTTCCAATACCGTCTGGGGACTATCCTGCCGGCTGTCTTGGGAGAATCGGCCCGTACAGCGCCGCTTTACCTGCTGAAGTGGCATCCGGTACAAACGATAGCTGCAGATGATACACAAGATGTAAAGGCGGTCTCCATCGACTATGAATATGACGATTATTATGCTGCGCCGCGGATCGAGGCAGGAGAGGGTACACCAGTAAAAGAGGACGTATTTTCGTTTTCCGGAGAAAATTACGATGAACCCTCCATCGCCCGTTTGCTGCCAAATTCCGGTGCTGATCGAACGACATTGCAATTCAGCCTGGAAATGAATGATCGCGAATTTTCAGTCGATCTCGGTCAGCTTTTTCGGGGACATCGCTTTTTATACCGGCCGAAAAAAACCGGCGATGCCAGCGGCGCATTGGTGAAGCGGGATATGAGCAGCTCGCATCTTGCGTCAGACATCCTCTCCCGCTCCGGCATGGTGACGAACAGCGACGGTATCCATTTTATTTCAACCGGCGGAAGTGAACTGGTGTTATGGGCCTTGTTAGGCAAGCTATATCCTGAAAATGTAGTTTTATTGGACAACGGGGATCCAGAGGAGCTGGAAGCGGCTTATATTTCCGGTAAAGGCTTCGGTACACAATTTCTATTGCTGTAAGTCGTAAGAGAAGGTTATTAGAGAAATAAGATTTACACACTGGATCGGAGAGGAAAGAGAATCTATTGACTAGACAACAGAAGCTTCTCACTTTTAATTTATTTTTACTGACTTTTGTCCTGGGAACCAGTGAATTTGTGATGGTCGGATTATTATCCGAGGTGGCTGCGGATATGAAGATCGCCATATCGGTCGCAGGCTCCCTGGTGACGGCTTTTGCTTTGACTTTTGCCATAGGAACTCCGGTTTTCACGGCATTATTCAGTCGATTTTCCAAGTATCCGCTCATTCTCACTTTAACAGGTATATTTATTGTAGGGAATATGATCACGGCTATATCCGGATCGTATGGTCTGCTGTTAGTGTCCCGAGTAATCACGGCCGTGGTTACCGGCGTCTTAATTGCACTTGCGATGTCGGTGGCCAGTGAAACGATGCCTGTCGATAAAAGAGGGCCGGTGATCTCCATTATTTTCACGGGATTCACCGTGGCCAGCGTTCTCGGTGTCCCTATTGGCACTTTCATCGGGCAATGGGGAGGATGGCCAATGACGTATTGGTTTACCACGCTGCTCGGGATCATTTCACTAATAGCAAGCATCGTTACCATTCCTAGAGGACTAAAGGGAACGCGGAGTTCACTGAAAAAACAACTCCAATTATTCGCCTATCCTAGAATTGTGCTTGCATTCTTTATTCCTGCGTTCAGCATTGCCGCAACTTATAGTGTCTTTACGTATTTAGCTCCTTTGCTTCAGGATGTGCTTTTGGTTCCGGCACGCTATATTAGTCTTGTCTTTTTACTGTATGGCGTCGTGTCCATCTTCAGCACGTTAATCGGGGGTAAGCTTGCTGTCCGTAACGGAATGGGAAGAATCCGCTATGTACTTCTGGCTCAGGCCGTCATATTGGCATCCCTTTACTTTACTTCCGGCTCGCTTGCAGGTGGACTCGTCAGCATCTCATTGATGGCTCTCGTTGTTTATCTGATGAATTCGACGATGCAGCTGTATTTCATCGATTGGGCAGACCAGCATGTTCCTGAGGCAAAAGACTTGGCAGCATCCTTAACCTCCGTATCCGTCAATGTCGGCATTGCGGTGGGATCCACTTTGGGTGGATTTGTCACGACGAACATGAAGCTCATGGATCTTTCCTGGACCGGGGGGCTTGTAGCCGTATTGGCTGCGGTACTGGCTTTAATCAACTACAGATTGGGGCGAAAGGCTCGCAGCAGCGCCTCGAAAGAGGAGATGGGACAAGCGCGGTCAATTTGAAGGAAGCTTGTGAATATGGAATACAAAATAAAGAGGTACCCTTTTGGGGTACCTCTTAACGTTCCAAGTACGGCGTTATCATTTTCTCTGCACAGACAGCGAACCGTATTCAAATCAGTATTCCTCACGCATGCTTTATTTTGTTGTGCGAATCTTCTTCGGGAAAACTCTCGATATAGACAGAGCCAAAATCACATAACATCAGAAGCATGGGAGCCAGCTTTTCGCCAAGCTCGGATAAAGCGTATTCCACTTTGGGCGGTGAAACCGGATAAACTTTGCGACGAATGAGTCCGTCGTCTTCAAGTGTTCTTAGCTGCATCGTAAGCATGCGTTGTGTTGTGTCCGGAAGAAGCCGCTGCAGTTCATTAAATCGGATCGGACCTTTTGCCAACTGGTTTAAAATAGCTATTTTCCACTTGCCGCTGACTAAGCTGAGTACAATTTCGGAGGCGCAGCTATAGGTTTGATCTCTAAACGTTATCATCCTTTAACACATCCCTTTCTGTAAAAAAGAGGATCAGATTGTTCGTTACTTACTTATTGCGAGTTATGGATTGATCATTCTATATATTAATTATAATTCTGCTCATTTGTCAAGGAATTGTGGATCGATTAGTATAAAGGAAGGAAAAGGAGGTCATCTGATGCCACGAACAGGACTCCCGCGCGCATTTAACCGTGATGAGGCGGTTACTGCCGCGATGAATCTTTTTTGGGAGCATGGATTTGAATCCACTTCACTCTCACAGCTGCGTGCAGTGATGGGAAATATTTCAGCGGCGAGCTTTTACGCGGCATTCGATTCCAAGGAAGCGTTGTTCCGTGAAGCGGTCGAACGATATATATACACTTATGGAGATGTGACAGATCGTTTCCGGGATACAAGCTTGACATCAAAAGCAGCAATAGAACAGGGATTACGACAATCGGCGAGGATGCAGACAGAGAATTCTCATCCTTTGGGTTGTCTGTTGGTTTTGTCTGCAGTCAAATGTTCTCCTGAGCAGCACCACATTCAAGAGTTGCTCGCGAAGGAACGGGAAAGGGTTCGCGGTTGGCTTAAAAGCTGCATAGAACGGGGTGTTGCCAATGGGGAGTTGCCCGATTCAACCGATATCCCCATGCTGCTGACGTTATTCGAAACATTTCTCCGAGGCATTTCGATACAAGCCCGGGACCATGTTCCATACGAAACGATGGATGCTGCCATCACTCAGCTGATGAGAGTATGGGATTTATCCGCAAAGACGACGACACAAGTGGGAGGCTAGCATATGATCATTGTAATTGATCCTTACACGGAAGAAAAACTAACGCAAAGTTTGGCAGGTCGGCCCGGTTTCTTCAAGCTTTTTTATGATACCGAAAATTGTGGGTGCAACGGAGTGTTGGCCATCGAGATTCTTGAGCGGCCGCTTGACACTGATGTGAAGGTTCCTGTGAATAAATTTACATTTCTGGTCGACAAGCAGCAGGAGAGCTTGTTCGACAAGGCGTTGAAGCTGGAAGCGGACCGAACCTATCCGTCGTTCAAGGTGACCAGCGATTCGGCATTATATAGTACCAATGTCCGAATCCAAGACGGCAGGAATATCGCTAATTAAGCAGCGCTGCAGCTGGAAGAAATACGGCCAATACAAGTTCATCGTGAGAGAACCCTTGCAACGATTTGGAGCCCCGATTATGCAGCGGTTCCTCGTATGCGATATATTCTTTACGCTTAACCGCCGCGCATCTGCGGCTTTTTTTATTTTAATGATAGATGATATCGATTATGATCAGTGAGAACGTTGCAAAAACTATCCTTAATTTCAATCTGATCGTCAATCGAACCAGTTGATCTTGTTACCAATCATTACAGCCCTTATAATTTCATTGTGCAACACTTAGGAACAAATTAAAAAGGATAAGGAAGTCACTCATGAGAAAATTGTTAGTATGCACGTTAGCTATCATGCTAAGTTTATCTGCGTTTACCCCCGCTATTTACGCTTCTGAAGTCAACGTATCCGTGGATGGGCGTGAAGTACAATTCCCAGATGAGCACCCATACGTCGATCAGAGATCCAACCTTACGATGGTTCCCCTTGCTTTTGTATCCGATAAACTCGGTGCTGCGACGAAATGGAACGGAAAATCAAAACAAATTACAATCTCGCTTAACCGTGACATCATTAGTTTGGCAATCGGCCAAAATCATGCACTGGTGAATGGTAAAAGGGTAGATTTTGAAGGGTCAGCGGTGCTCAAAAACGGCCGTACGATGGTTCCGCTGCGTTTTATTAGTGAAGCCCTGCATGCCATTGTAGATTGGCAGCCCACGCGAAATCAGGTGAGCATCATGACTACCGTAACCCGTGTTCCGAAAGGAACTTGGATATGGGACAGTTACATTCTGAAAAAGGATCAAGATCAAATGATTAACTTCGCAAAAAGTAACGGTGTAACCTCTATTTACCTTCAAATAGATAAAGATATAGATCCTGCAATATATGAAGGCTTTATTCGAAAAACGAAGAGTGAAGGAATTCAAGTGGAGGCACTTGAGGGACGTCCCGAATGGGCCACTAGGTCTAAGCAGGGGGATATTCAAAAATTTATCGCGTGGGTTAAAGCCTATAATTCCTCTGTTGGCACGGAAGCAAGCTTTACGGGATTGCATTTGGATATTGAACCCTATGCGCTGAGGGAATGGACGACGGACAATAAGACGATTCTTGAAAGCTGGATGGATAATATGAGACTGATCGAGAAAGAAATCAGAGGGAGTGGCTTGAAAATTGCGATCGACGTTCCGTTCTGGCTAAATTCGATTAAGGTGCCTGGAAAGGATTACAGTATGAGCGCGTGGATGCTGGAGAAGTTCGATTGCCTCGTCATCATGAATTATCGGAACCAGGCGTTAGGCAGCGATGGAATTGTTGAAAATGCGCAGGCCATGCTGAGAGAAGCCTCCACGCTTAAGAAGAAAGTTATTGTTGCTGTAGAAACAGTCAAAAGCACAGAGGGTCCGCAGGTCTCATTCTATTCCATGAGCAGCGAAGTGATGGAGAAAGAGCTGCAGTCCGCCCATAATCAATTGGCGCACTTTGCAAGCTATGCCGGCTTCGCTATTCACGATTTAAAAAGCTGGCAGGAAATGAAATAACAAGCTTGGTATAGGAATCCCACTAGCAGTGGCAGCCGATCGGCTGCCATTACTTGCGTGAATGGTGAAAATTTTGCTAATAAGTGATATTTCAGGAAAATGATCCTAATGCCATGGAGGCTTCACCCAAACATTGTTACAGCGATCGCATAAATTAATAGAGTCAACCCTATGATAAAAAAGGAGGAGATGTTGTGCGGAATAGTAATATACATGGCTGTCCAGCCCCACAAAATATTACATTGGTTCAGCGTCTGCAGCTGCTTGTGGGACGGACAGTTACGGTGTTCCAACCCGGATTCCCGAGACTGACAAAAACGACAGGTAAGCTCTCCAACGTAACCAAGACAACTTTTACGGTTGGATCAACGGTCGTCGCCATCCAAACCTCATTCTATATCGTCCTCAACGAAAGAGCTAAACGGACGCTGCCTTTTGACGTGACGGCCACCGCAGAAGATATCGGCGAACTGAGCGGAATATTAATTCGAGTCGGTCGTGGCTTTGTCGAGTTTGTTCAGACTCCAGGCCGTAGAGTGCCAACAATTTTCCCATTGAATTTATTTACCGAAGTGGTTTGCGAAAGCGAAGAAGAATAAGAACACGATGTGAGATTGTCATTTAAAAATAGTTTATTAAACAAGAAGGCAGCCAGCGGATGCGATGGGCTGCCTTCTTGATGCTAACGTGTAGGTAGCATGGCGTTATTCCTTATTCAAGTTGTGTAGGGTTGAATATAAAATAATTAATAACCATTTATTCCTGAGCGGGGTATCGATAAAATGGTAAAATACTACAGAAGTACGATAGAATATTAATTTTAGCTAACTGCTCCTGTTACTCAAATTATGATGAAGGAGAGAATCGGATGAAAACATTGATTGAGGAGTATAGCCGAGATTATTCGCTCATGCGAGAAGCCGTCGAGGGATTGTCTGAGGAAGAACTGCGCTTCCAACCCTCACCGGATAAATGGAGCATCCATCAGATTGTGATCCATGTGACGGATGCCGAAGTCCTGGCTTTACATCGGATGAAAAAAGTCTTGGCTGAGGATGAGCCGCTTCTGCTATCTTTTGATCAGGAAGCTTGGGCAAATAACCTGGAATATGAAAGATTGGATCTCGAGCAGCATCTGATCCTGTTCCAAATGCTTCGGGCCAGCATGATGCCACTTCTGAATAGTTTGACTCCCGAGCAGTTTGAGCGAGTCGGCGAATATCCCGATGGAGCACGGTACACGTTTAAAGAGCTATTGAAAATGCGCACCCAGCATGTCCGTAATCATCTCGCCCAGATCGAGCGGGTAAGGCAGGCATATCGGGAAAATCGGGTGTAACCCTATAAACGAATGGGCTCGGTTGTACGGCAACAAAAATAACCATTCACACTTAAAGGTCGCATCATAGCGGCTTTTTTAGTTTTTTCAATATATGTTTTTGAGCACTTTCCATGACATTTTCAAGAGATGATGATTTTCATCAATGCGACATCGTCAAAATTGACACCGTCGCGGAGGTAAATGGCTGGACCGGCGATGTGACGCCATAATGGCCGACAACGCCGATCCGAAATACCGGTCGCTTGGTCGATAGTTAATTCAAATCTTTTGAATACCATGCATCCATAGCAGAATGGTCAGAACCTGACAGTGGCTCATGTAATAGAGTGAACCCATATTTTTCATATAAACTACAAGCCGTTTTTAATTCATGCTTTGTTTCTAAATAACATTTTGCGTAATGTGTAAAGGCAAATGATAAAGCTGTTTCCATTAACATCTTTCCCAATCCTAAACCTTGTGCTTTTGTACTTAAGTATAGCTTTTGCAATTCGCAAACTTTATGATATTCATTAAACGGTGCTATACCGATTCCGCCAACGACTTCACCTTCCATTTCTGCCACCCAGTAGTTCGCATGTTTTAATTGATTATAATATTGATGAAGGTCGTTAAGTTGAGGGTCAAAATAAGCTGTCCCAGGAATCGCTAATCCAAGTGATTTTAGTGAATCTTGTATGATTTCTTTAACTTTTACATTGTCTTCTTTTTTAATGTCACGAATAATCATATACGATCTCCTTCAATTAGGCCTTAATAAAAGTTTGTAGAGATAGAATCTTCTAAATGGAGACTTTGTCCGCATTTTAGAAATACAGATATGCTAATACTTATTTTGTAGTAAGTCAACTAAAAGAGAACGTATGGATAAAGAAATGATTGATGATATCAGACAATGCAACCGATTTTAAACCAAGGTTGATATTGATGGTCTGAAGGAAGTTGGCAGAATCGTTGCATTGACGATTAGTGAAATGAAACGCCACACACGTGTAAGATTTACCAAAGTAACGGCTAAAAAAAGCGGATAATGAGAAGAGATTCTTCCTGTTTATAACAAACACGATAAACGGGTACTGATAGAGGGTCAGATCATTATGATTGAGCCTTCAAAGGATTCAGCAGCTACAGAAGATTGGAGTTAACTTAAAATAATCAATTAAATCAACAAAAACTCCGTGCTTTGGCATGGAGTTTTTGTTTTCGTTGTACAGGAAGATCGGATCTGATTAAGCTAGTTGCTGCGAACCATTGAACCACACAGATATGATCGACAAGGTATCCGAAATATTTGTAGTCGGATCACCGTTTACGAGAATAAGATCAGAACGCGCACCTTCGGTAATACGGCCGCGATCGTGAAGACCAAAGCAACGAGCCGGTTTGCTAGTAGCCGACTGAAGAGCTTCGATCGGAGTGAACCCTGCCTTCACCAGCAGCTGCATTTCGTGGTGGACACTGGCCCCATGAGCAAGGCCGCCAAGGTTCGGAACGGGAACCGGCGCGACATCCGTCCCGACCAGAATATCAACTCCAGCACGGTGAAGGTCCATCACATTCTTAAAGCTGTTCTCCATAGTGCCTTGCGGGAATGTATTGAAGCTTGAATTCAAAATATCGATCCAATCCGGACTTAATTTGGAATGAACACGCGGATCATTCGCCAATTCCGATGCCGGATTTCCAATAATCGATGAATTCAACACCAAGCACGGTGTAACAAAAGCGCCTGAACCTGCTATGGATTTCACTAACTCAGACGTGTACTCGGGTCTGTCGATAAACAAGTGACCCAAACCATCGACTCCATAATTGATGGCTTCTTGCGATGATTGAGCCGTCAAGACATGGGCGATGACCAGCTTATCGAACTTGTGGGCTTCTGCCACGGCAGTTCTTAAAATCTCGTCGCTTAGTACAGGCAGGCCAGGTGCACCCATGACCGTTCCTTCTTCAATCATGATCTTAATATAGTCGGCTCCATTCTCCACTTGGGTATGCACATGTCTAATCGCTTCTTCCACCGTCGTCACTTGCGGTATTTCTTCGTGATCGTGAGCATATGCGGCCAACATCGCTTCCCGGTCTTCCTCCGATAACTTCTCTAGTTCCTTTAATACGAATTCCGGTATTTCATCTCCATCCGGCAGTAATTCATCTGGGTGTCCGCCTGGAGCAGTGATCGCTGTGCCAGCAGAACGGACGTCTGCGACGTCATTCACATTTTTCAACTGAATCTCGCGCCCTCTTTTAGTAAAATCGCCGTTCATTTCGAGTTCTGTTGTAACGCCGAATTTTAAGGCATCTCGTAATCCGCTGATGGAGGTATGGACATGTGCGTCAATCAGACCAGGCATGAGAGTCGCATTTTCGCCATCAATAATCGTAGCATCGGCCGGAATGTCTCCGCCCACCGAAATAATAGAATCCCCTTTAATGACAACATGTCTGGGCGCAATAATTTGATCTCCATCAAAGATGCGTACATTTGTAATCGCCGTAACTTGTTCTAACGCAGCATTTAGTGTTACCTTCTCCATTTGAATTCCTCCCAAGTGTTTGTCTCTCAACAATTCGGAGTATAACTGTTAGATTTCTAACTGTCAATAAGCTAATATTCGTTTGACAAGCCTATATCAACACTGTATAGTTTATTTACTTACAATTAGATTGCTAACAATTACAGGAGGGAACGGATTATGCAATCCCAAAAGGATACACCTTATCTGGATTTGTTTCAGATTATCGGTCTTAAGTTAAAGAAAAAAGCGGACGAGAGTATAAAAGAGCTGGGGTTAAACGCTCAACAAGGAAAAGTAATTGAATATATTTACGAGAACCAAAGGAATCAAATTATTCAAAAAGACCTTGCTGATCGCTTTCATCTCCGAGGGGCCAGCATTACAAGCATGCTTCAAGGTCTAGAGCAAAAAGGGCTCATCGAGCGCAAAATCCCTGTCAATAATGAACGGCAAAAAAATATATATGTATTGCCAAAAGGGATTGAACTGATTGAAGACTTTCAAGAATCATTCCAAAAGGTGGAGGAAGATATCGTTCAAGTCCTTACCGACGAAGAGAAGCAAGTCTTAAAGAAATTATTGATCAAAATCAATGAGCGCATATAAAGAAGAAAAGTAACTTGAAGATTGGAAGATGCACAAATACGCTTACGACGAGGAACGAATGATGCTGATTTTTAGTAAAAAACAATGAAGAACCCTTAATTGATAAGGGTTCTTCATTGTTTACATCGCCCTTCGAGGGAGAATTCCGATTCGAAGAGACGAACTTGTGTATTCTGTTTACGCCTTCCTCAATTTCTTCCGTGCTAGGTTGCCATATCCCAGAACGATGCTTTCATGGTATTGGCGGTCAGTCAAGTTGTAGTCATTTGTAGTTTCGACCCGAAATCCGAAGGAAGGGGTGTCTGACCAGGATAATTCACAGGGACGACGGGTGAAATCGATAGTATAATCTTCGATGTACAGGTAGACTATGTTAAATTCTTTAACCAGGCAGCAAGTGCCTCGCCAATTTCATGAGGCGAATCTTCCTGGGGATAATGAAGTCCACGTACAGTGATCTCCGTTTGTTTTGGCCAGGTACGGCAGAACTCAACATGAGATGTCGGCATAGTGCCTGGATCACAATTGACGAAGAGTTTCGGGACCGAGCTCTCTGCCAACCACTCTCCGTACGTGTTAACCATTTCTGTCACATCAGCCGGATCTCCATCAAACGGAAGTTGTCGCGGCCAGGTTAACGTCGGACGGCGTCCTTCGCCAGGCAGCGAAAATGGCCGACGATATTCCGTCATTTCTTCATCCGTCAACTTGCGCAGAATGCCGATAGGGAGGTTAGTCTCAATGAAAGAGTTGTGTTCTAACACCATCTGTTCCCCTTCCCCGGATCGTAAAGCCTGGAATATTTTCCGTCCGCGTTCCGGGAGCTCGCTCCAACTACGAGGTTTTATGATTCCCTCCATGTAGGCGATTCCTATGACGGCCTCCGGATGGCGGTACGCCCAATCAAATCCCAGGGCCGACCCCCAATCGTGTACCACAAAAGTAACCCGCTTGCGAACTCCGAGTTGATCCAAAAGGGCATCGAGATAGCGACGATTCTCTGCAAAGGTATAAGAGTGGGAACCACTATTGGGAATTTTTTCGGAATCGCCCATACCTATGAGGTCAGGAGCAATGCAACGACCGAAATTTTGAACATACGGAAGAATTTCACGCCAGAGATAAGAGGAAGTAGGATTGCCGTGTAGAAAGACAATCGGATCGCCACTTCCTTCGTCTACATAGGCCATCTCTAGACCAAGCACTCGTTGACGCTTTTTTTCGTAGGGAAAAGACGTTTTAATCATTCAGAATCTCACCTTTCATTTATCAGATTATTGTATATATGCTTGCCTAAATGAATGCAAGTACATACTTTCATTTGAATTCTAAGAAAAGCTCCCTTCGGAGCTTTTCTTAGAGAAATCATTAACTAAGGGCTAAGAGCCTTAGTAAAAAGACTTACGCTTTCTTCAATAAATTCATCCAGCGTATCTTCCGAGACCGTATCTTTGGCATTTAGTCCACTGATGAAAGCCCCGTAATTCATCCACATAAAAGATAATGCTTGAATTTCAGGATTTGAGGAGACCACTTTGCCTTCTGATGACATTGTAGTTAGATAATCTGCGAGCAAATTTTTCAAGTGCTTCGGGTTACGCGAAGCCTCTTGTAGAACAGAGTCAGGAAGAGTACTGCTTCCTTTTAGCGCGATTGAAATTAATTTTCTGTTCCGGTTCATGATGTTATGATAAGTTCGACTCACTATGAGGAGATCCTCATGCAGATGTCCTTTAAGACCTTCGTTAAAAAGCTTAGTCATCTCATTGCCATAGTGGAAACGGCTGAAAGCGGCCTCAAGAAGTTTTTCTTTCGTTCCAAAATGCCGAAATAAAGTGACTTCGTTCACCCCGGCAGCTAGTGCGATCTCTTTGGTCGTTGTGCTGTCATATCCTTTTTCTGCCATAAGGTTGATGGTTGCGAGCAATATTCTTTCGCTTGTAGTTGGATTAGCACTCATGAGTACACCCCCTAATGCAAGTGCTTACTTACATTTATTTTAGATTACGTGTCATTAGATGTCAATACAGTGGAGCTGGAAACGCTATTGTCCAATAATTTCGGATTCTTCGGAACTATTGATTATAACTAAGATGGATTTGTCCTAATGTGTTTATATATATCGATCCTTTTATCGCGGCTCATGATCGAGAGATTCCCTGATTAGGGAGCCTCATATTTATTCCTTTATATGAAACTATCAATATGCTATAGTATCCCAGCAAGATGTACATAATGAAGCTGCATACTCAATATAACCCCATTAAAAAGTTAGTTCAGAAACTTCTAGTAGGAGCGTGTAAAATGAATTTAAAAGAAAAGTTGATATTAATAAAGGAAAATGGCTACCAAGCACCTTCCGACGCACTCCAGTTGATACAAGAAATGATAAATCACATCGGATCTTTGGATGCCGAACTACGTGATGAGCTAATTTATACAACCTTATCACATTGGATTCCTGGTAATTTTTTAACTGTAAACGATCTAGAACAACTTCTACCTGTTGTTTTGGATAAAAAGCATTTACTATTTAAGCTTGGTGAAGCCAATACAGACTCTGTCTTTACTCGATCTTTCTCTATGTTAGTCATACCGCTCTTCTTCATGAGGCATAGAGAATCACCATTTCTCACAAGAGAGCAAATTCGTCAGATAAAAGAGAAAGTATTTTACAATGTACAAGAAGAGCGGGATTACCGTGGGTATGACGAAGAAAAAGGCTGGGCTCATGCCATAGCCCATGCAGCAGATGCCTTAGACGACTTGGCTCAATGTTCCGGACTGGATAAAAATGACCTCATAACCATCCTTGATTTAGTTTACGAGAAGATGACCATAACAGATCGAACCTACTCCGATGGGGAAGATGAGAGAATGGTAAGATCCATAATTAGTATTTTAAATAGAAAAATACTTAGTCAGATTTATGTAGAGCAATGGATTAAAAGTTTTGGTGATGTGGAGAAAAGTTCGGAATTTCTTCCTGCCTTTAAACAAAAAAATAATATAAAGAACTTTTTGAAAAGTTTATACTTTCGAGTTAAATTTTACAAAGTAGATGCTGATCTCTGCCCAACTATCGAGCACACATTATATAAAGTAGAAAAAGTATACTATGCCTAATTAAGAAAAAAGTGTGAGGGGAAAAGCACCCTCACTTGTACAACGATCAAGGGGACAGACCGATCATTAAAAAAGCAAAGGTAATGAAGTTACTTAATGGCTGCCACGGGATTTTACCTGGCAGCTTTTGCTTTTTTTTAGTCCTTATTGCTTCGTCGTGGACGAAACTATGAGAAGTTTTATCAAAAACATGGCGAGCGTTCCTCAAAACAGATAAAGGTGATCGTGGACGATATGATGAACCCTGTAAGCGTCGGTGAATCGCTCTCGCATCAAGACGCCACTATTATTATTGCCGGCCATGCAGGACAAGGAGCAGGTTCTACGGAGGCCTGCTCATTTTATTAACGGCATGTAGGACAAGTTCTGGCAGGCATCAGCCTCCACTTGTTTCAACTAATTTACTTGTACTGCGCAAAAAACTCCTTTACAAATTCCAGAAAATGAACAGCTGCTTGCGACAAATAATGCTTCCGATTCCAAGCGATGCCGAAAGTTCTGACGCAAATCGGATCAACGATTTTGATCTGGACGGTCTCCTTATTCAAGGCTCTAGAACCTAGCGATAGGGGGAGGGTCAGCGTGACGCCGAGCCCCATTTCAACCAAGGTTTGGATGGCGCTCGTTTCTTCCAGTTCAAAAGCAATGTTCGGCTCGAAGCCTGCCTGGCGGCAATATTCATCCGTAATTTCACGGAATGTCGATCTGACGGGAACGGAAATAATGGGTTCGTCGGCCACTTCACTCAAATGAACGCTTTCTCTTTTAGCCAATGGATGATTCTTGGGCACAGTTAACCGCATTTCCTCTTCCACTAAGGTCAGCCATTCAATGTCGGGACCGGTGATAGGGTAGGTGGACAAGCAAAAGTCCATATTCGATTTTTCCAGTTCCTTTCTCATTTCCAGCGTCGTGCTGGGTTGGCGCTGCGATATTCGGACATGAGGATGCCGAGCCAAAAATTCTTTCAGGAGCGTCGGTAGAATATGTGGCAGCATCATGCAAATCCTTAAATGCCCCCGGCTTAGCCCCGCCATCTCTTTGATTTCCGTTTCTCCTTCTTCCAATGCCCTAAAAGCCTCATCAACTTTATTCAGGTAAACTTTCCCGAAAGCATTTAATTTGAGGTGTCTTCCATGCCGGTCAAACAGGGGAACACCTAAATTTTTTTCTAGTCTTTGGATCGAGTTGCTCAGCGAAGGTTGAGAGACATTTAATTGGTTGGATGCTTTCGTCATGTTCTCCTGCCGGGCGATAGCCTGAAAATATTTCAATTGCAAAAACTCCATCACTGCCTCCTATATCACATCAATGTTATATGTAAATTATATAATTAGTATTATACATGATAATAACTTTTTATGTATAATATTTCACATGCTGTTGTTTTGATTAGGAAAGGATGGAGTAGAGAGGATGTCAGAAGGTAAGATATGGACCAAAAATTTTGTGATTGTCTGTTTGAGCAGTTTTTTTATGTTCCTGACTTTCTACGTGACGGCTACGGCCTTCCCGTTATATATGGGAGATCGCTTAAACGGAAATGCGCAGCAGATGGGACTTGTGATCACGATTTATGTGCTGGGAGGCGTCTTGATCAGGCCGTTTTCGGGTCTCTGGGTGGATCGTTTCGGTAAAAAGAAGATGGCGCTGATCGGGCTCATCATATTTCTGCTTGCCTGCATCAGCTATCTCGGAGCAAGAGGAATCGCAATATTCCTTATGATTCGTTTTCTTCACGGCATGAGTTATGCAATTGCGTCGACGGCGACGAGCACGATTGCTTCTACCTTGATTCCCAATGCCCGAAAAGGGGAGGGAATGGGTTATTACAGTATGTTTATGAGCATTGCCATGGTTATCGGACCGGCATTCGGCCTTTTACTGTGGCAGGATCAAAACGGAACTCTGCTATTGACGGTTATTGCCGGGATTGCGTTTCTTTCATTACTGTTTGCGTTTCCGGTCAAAGATCAGCAACCACCGGTTAGACCCGAACAAGCCGCTGCGAAAAACAGATTCAACCTGCGGGAGATTTTTGAGCTGAAAGCTCTACCCATTTCAATCGTGGGATTCGTACTGGCTTTTTCTTATAGCCCGATTGCCGGATTTATTGCGCCGTTTGCCAATGAAATTCACCAGTCCAAAGTGGCCAGTACGTTCTTTATCGTGTTTGCTGTGATGATTGTCGTTTTCAGGCCGCTGGTCGGCAAAATATTTGACAGATATAATGAGCATGTTTTGTTTTATCCCGGATTTGTTTTATTCGGACTGGGCCTGCTTTTATTGAGCCAATCCCATTCGGGAACCATGGTGCTGTTATCGGGTGCTTTCATGGGAATCGGATATGGAGCTCTTTTTCCTTGTATCCAGGCTCTCGCTATGAAACTGTCTCCCATCCATCGAACAGGTGCGGCCAACGGCACGTTCTTTTTATTGTTCGATTTGGGATATGGAGCAGGCTCATATGTTATGGGCTTGATTAGCTCCCATTCCAATTATCGCACGATGTTTGCGGCAGCCGGCGTTGTCGCATTGGGAGCCATCATCGTATACTATTTTATCCATCATAAACCGCAGTCCGCTGTAAAGACGATTCGCAAAACACATTCAGAAATCGTAGAATAGGCTAATTTCATGAGTTCTTTCACCTGATCGGGAACATCAATCATCCAATCAAATCGCCATTTATTTGCATTTATTATAGAGAAAACAGCAAATATATGATGGAGGATGGATAAATATGAGAGGAAAACGAGCCGTATATACCACTGGAATACTAAGAAGAAGTCCCAAAACCAAATTTGCTTTAGTAGATTGCGTCAATCTGGGTGCCATTCCACGGAAAATAACTGTACAAGTGATAGATTGGTCAAATGGTAATCCTGTACCTCTGAAAGTGATACCATGTAATCTAACCAAATGTACAGTGACAGTAGGAGCCAATAAATCAAAATTTTTATATGCGGATGTATCTAAGGTCGTCTTCAAATACGAGGTGCGAATAACACAAGCCGATGTTGCTAACTTTGTAACCAACGTTTATGGTGTAACAAATTCACCTTTCAAACCACAAACAGGCGAGGCAGTGCTTCAACGAGATTTAGTGAAGCTAACAAAAATATAAAAATTCAATAAAAGATAATAGCAGTGCCTTCTTTCGACAGGTTTAGAGCTATCCAGAACTCTGTCACTAACGGTTTACATTCAAATCACGAGTTTGGAAGAGCTTAATGTACTGCATCCACTGATGTAAATATTTAGTTGTAACCAATGCGACACATATGAAAAGTTGGCTGCTGAACAATATCTTCAAGAATTATTGTAAGAATCAAATAATCACAAAACATAAAACAACTCGGTATTCTAATTCTAAAGCGGGTTGTTTTTATTTTTCTTTAATTTGACTATGTCTTTTATCCGAACCTTTTTAACTTTAAAGAACATTGGCCGGCGAGCCAACTTCATCTCGTTGCAATAAGGCCTTGTAATCGACTGCCTTTTCTAAAAACTAACGTACTGAATAGCGCAACTTCATAAAATCCAAATGCGTCTAAATTGAGAAAGGGAAGTTATTGTATTACAAGTGAAAGAACGGATTGTTGAAGCTTCTTCAGATTTCACCTGGCCTACAGTTATCAGCAATACACTTCCATAAGGAACTAATTTGATTATTCATACAACCAAGTTTCAATATAATAGTTCATTAACAACGCACAGGCTGCCGCTTAGTAGAAAGTCCGCATAAATAGCGGGCTTTTTTTGATATAAGTTCTTGTCCTAATATTTTTTTCGAAAAAAATCGAACGATATCCATATTTATTACCAATATATACTGTAAGCCTGAAGGGGAGGAGGTGGCAAATGAACCATCCATCTGAATATAAAAGGCTCATTGCACTTACGCTGGACGGGAGCCGGAATGCGTTTGGTGAGTTATATGAAGCTACCATTAAGGATGTTTACAAAACCGTTTATTTCCTAATTCGGGAGCCATCAGATGCAGAGGATGTCATTCAAGAGATTTATATTCAAGTATATCGGTCTCTTGGAAAGTTTGACATTAACAGGCCGTTCCGCCCTTGGTTAATGG
The DNA here is from genome assembly GCF_004916975.1 of Paenibacillus dokdonensis. GTDB lineage: Bacteria > Bacillota > Bacilli > Paenibacillales > Paenibacillaceae > Paenibacillus_AQ > Paenibacillus_AQ dokdonensis. The sequence goes on from NZ_STGQ01000001.1 coordinate 2,405,171, forward strand.
GAGTGGTCATGCGGCAAATTCAGTCTCACCGAAGAAAGAGCTGGACAAATGTACGAACGTTGAAAAAAGCTGAACAGATTGACCAAGCCGTGGTTTACGATTTCTCAAGTGAGGTAGTCAACAAAGTATCGAATCGATCGCTGCTGGCAAGTGTGGATCGACTTCCTTATAAGCTGAAGCAAGTCGTTATTCTGCATTATTTGAATGATTACACGCAAGAAGAGATTGCAGCCACATTAGAAATCCCTCTTGGGACGGTAAAATCACGGATTCATGCTGCTTTGCAAAAGATGCGTAAAAAACAGAAAACTAACATTCGGGCGATGGGAAAGGTGGAGGAGCTAAATGAGTCTCAATGAAAGGTTGAGAACTGCTTTTAAGGAAGAAACCGAAGAATGGTCAGCACCAGCGGAGCTCAAGGAAAAAATACTAAACCAAGTCGCACACAATCAAGGAGGAAGACGAATGAAAAAATGGGTCGTGACATGTATTTTGGCTGCTTCATTGTTAATACCGGCGGGTGCCTTTGCCGGTTACAGCTACATATCTGATTCCATCTATGGTTCGCAGGAAAATATCGCTAAGTTTGGAGTCACGCAACAACATTATGATGTGCTGGAGGCAAAGCTGCAGGCCGCCAAACAAAGCCTCGGTGAAGAGGAGTTCACAAGATTCATGTCCTTACTTAAAGAATTGGGTACCTATAATTTGAAAATGACAGATGCAGATGGAAAATTTAATATTGAGAAATTGAGCACAGAGGAGCGAAGCAACTATAAAAGATTAACAACTGAGCTGGAACCCATATTCCGTAAATTAAAGGATGTTCAGCCGGCGGTGAAAACACCTAAACCCCTGTATAGCTCTGCGTTCTGGAAAGAACAGCTAAATCAAGCAAAGCAAATACTCAGCAAAGAAGAATTCAATGAGTATCAAAAATTAATGTATGAATTGAAGACTTATGACGAGAAAACGCTTGATCCGGATGGAAGTGTTCATGTAGATCGGCTATCAAAAGAAGATCAAACGAATATAGAGCAAGTGGTACAACAGCTGCAACCATTTTTAAAGAAGTTGGGCATTTTAATAAAGTGAGAACTTAGTCTCCAATAATGGATGTTAAATTCCTCAAGTATGCTCCGGCGATGTGACGCCATAATGGTCGACATCACCGAGCCAAAATACCGGTCGCTTGGTCACACTTAATTCAAATCTTTTATGTATTATTATTACAACTTATTGAATCATCATTCGTGGTCATTTAAGGGGAATATTAAAGGAAGACGGAAGAAAGGGGCGGTTGTTCCAGTCCCTCTTTCAATTCTTTTTCTCCAACTCCGCCTTTAATCTTGCATTCTCTTCTAACAGCTTTTGAACGTCCGGGACATCCTTGCCGGAAACCCACCCATACAAATCGTCACTTGCTGCATACTCCGGCAATTGATCACGGAGTACCATTTTAATGTGCCGTACATCTTCAACATAATAGATAGGGATTTGATCCATGACCGATTGCTTAAACTCTTGAAACTTCTGATAGTATTCAATTGCTGCGAAGTCGTATGGCTTTTGCCTTAATGCCTCATCTGTGACAACAAAAGCAAATCTAGGTAAGCCCGCTTCGCCGGCATACTCATATTCCCAATGCGTATAGCTCTTGGATTCATCAGGAAGTGTTAAACCATAGAATCCTCCGAGAATCAGGATATATACATCGGACTCGTCGATCCATCTCTTCCTAATTTCCATTGGACTTTCCTTGAAAAATTGCTCAATTCCAGCAGGGATATGACCGGCTTGAAGCACGGCTTCAACAGCGGTATGTCTTTCCTCAATAAGATCGTTAAAAGTAGACGATATGTAAATTTGTAGTTTTTTTCTCATAGGGCCTCCCAAATAAAAAATTAGTATAGATGCACTTCATACTCGAATATGATTCTATACCGATGAGCAAGCTTTGAACTAACGGAGTACGAGAGGTTGATAAATAAACTATTACGCGGCTGTCGACATAGATCGACAGCCGCGTTGCGTAAACACATGTGGCACCAAATAGTGAAGAAAGCGCGCAGTCACTCCTTAGCCTTGGCCGAATGTAAGTTCCTTCACTTTATTTTTATCCAATCGTTTGATCACTTCGTTGATCAGCTTCACGGCATTTTCGAAATCATCGCGATGGAGAATTGCCGCATGCGTATGTATATATCGCGTTGCAATCGAAATAGCAAGTGATGGTACGCCGCCGGCTGTCACGTGAATGGCGCCCGCATCGGTGCCGCCTCCTGCGACATAGTCGAATTGATAAGGAATGCTTAGCTCATCCGCTATGTCGGTAACGAAGTTGCGCAGACGGCGATGAGAGATCATCGATCCGTCATAAATGAGAATTTGCGGCCCTTTGCCCATTTTGGCCAAGGCGTCCTTTTCGCTCACACCCGGTGTATCGCCGGCGATCCCTACGTCAACCGAGAAACCGATATCCGGTTGAATGACATTTGCGGCCGTTTTCGCTCCGCGTAAGCCGACTTCCTCTTGAACGGTGCCGACTCCGTAAACGGTATTCGGATGCTCGACGTTTTTCAATTGCTTCAGCACATCGATCGCAATGGCACAGCCGATGCGATTGTCCCATGCTTTTGCCATCAGCATTTTTTCATTTTTCATCACGGTAAATTCGCAAACCGGTACGATTGAGTCGCCCGGGCGAACGCCGAACTCCGCAGCTTGCTCTTTGCTTTCCGCACCGATATCAATGAACATTTCTTTTTTGTCAACAGGGTTTTTACGGGCTTCCGGCGATAAAATATGCGGCGGTTTCGAGCCGATCACGCCTGGAATGTCCCCCTTTCGCGTCATGACGGTCACCCGCTGCGCTTGCATCACTTGCTCCCACCAGCCGCCGAGAGGTTGAAAGTATAGGAAGCCTTTGTCGTCGATTCGCGTCACCATGAAACCGATTTCATCTAAATGTCCAGCTACCATAATTTTAGGGCCGTCCGGGGCCGTGCCCGTTTTTTTGGCGATCAAACTGCCGAGATGATCAACCGTCACTTCGTCAGCGTAAGGGGCAATGTGCTCCCGCATAACGTCGCGCACTTCGTCTTCGTGACCTGGTACGCCGTTGGCGTCGGTTAGAGCTTTTAACATTTGCAAGGTAGAGTCCAAGGAAATTCCTCCTTATTATTATTGACTATCAATTTATTATATATGACTATACAGATCAAGTCATTAAATGGAAAGAGATCGCCTTATTCGCTGCATACAGTCCAAACTGCGGTTTGGCCTCGGTACGTTTTCGAAAACAGATGGATTAACCGTGGCAAGGTAGGTTATCGCTACAGAGGTGGACAGGAACACCCGCGCCCAGTCCTCTTAATGACTAACCTGCCTTTTAGAATCCTTTCAGACGGGTTTGGGCAAGATATGTTTTGGGACTGACTGCGCTACAAAGTAGCAGCGTTTCATATCAAAAAAAATTGGAGTGAGACGGATGACTAAAAACAATGAACGCAATCGAAACGATGGACACGATGGAATTGATACTGGTGAAGCAGTAGGAACCGTGGGTGGAGGGGCAGCCGGGGCTGTCGTCGGTTCCGCATTGGGTCCCATTGGAACTGTGGTAGGTGGCATTGTTGGCGCATCATTGGGTAAGAAGGCCGGTGAGGGCGTTGGAGATCACGACGACAACACAAACGAAAAAGATTAAGCACCTTCGAGGATCACGCTAAAGGTTCTACTTTAAAGAGCACTATATTGCAAAAGGGGTCAACCAGTTCATTGGGTTGACCCTTTTTCTTTTTCATTGAGGATTAGAAAAATCGGTGCAAGCAAAAAAATGTTAAGCTGCATATCAAATATGCCAGTTGCAAAGTTGTAGACAGCACCTATTCCAGCAGTTCTTTGGCTCCGTTCATCACTAAGGGCATAGTCTGTTAAAGAATGATTCCGCATATATTAGACGCCCCTCATTGTTCCATACATAAGCCGCCCCATATATCCCCCAACTTAACATGATAGAAGCTGTGTTTATTAAAAATTGCGCGTTTCAGGTTCTGCGTATCCAGATTAAAGCCCCGATCCAGAAATTCGAGTAACTAGCATCTTGTTTAATGAAACATAACTACAATTTTCACGTATATCCCTTTAAATTCAAATTTGAACAATGAAAACGATAGAGAAACCTATAGACTATCGTAGAGGTCACGTGTATGTCGGTTTTGAAAAAACGAAAGTGGATTTTATGGTTGTCAGCTTTAGTCCTTATCGTTGCAATTTCAATAACAATTTTTCTGCAAATCATCATTCACTCTAATGTACCAGAACTTGCAGAAGGAAGCATTGAACAGCGGTATGCACAGCAAGGTAGCTATCATGTAAAGGTAGAAGAAGTTAAGAGTACGAGTGGAGAGGATTTATTTAGGATATACTATCCAGCATTTCAAGGAGACGAATCCTATCCTATTATTTCTTGGGGGAATGGAACTGGTGCCACGCCCGATCGTTATGATGAGCTCTTAACTCATCTTGCTAGCTGGGGATTCATTGTAATCGATTCCTATAGCAAGACAACAGGAACAGGCAAAGAAATTGTTGAAGCCATTGATTATTTGAGAAATGAAAACCAACTAGCAAACGGCTTGTTTTATCACAAAATACAAATGGAACAAATTGGTGTAGCTGGACATTCACAAGGATCAACTGGGGTCATTAATGCTCATACCAATTATAAAAGTGGATCGTTGATTAAGACGGTTGTATCCATCGCTCTCCCGGATTTGAAGCATTGTGATCCAGAAGACGTGTACGATACAGCACGTATTACCGTTCCTTTCCTCATAATGGGCGGTACACGAGATTTTCTAATCTCACCGGTATCAACGAATCAATTAGCCTTGCATAGTACTCACGCAAGCACACCTGTTATGATGGGGATGGCAAAAGGTGCAGCTCATACAGCGATTGAAGGTAATGGTAGCAATCATAGGGGGTACTTGACGGCTTGGATGAGATATCAGCTCCTTGATGATCAGGAAGCCATGAAAGCATTTCAAGGGGATTCTTCCGAGATGATGCATAATACAAATTGGGTGCATGTTATACAAGCAAATATGGATGATAATAAATTCATGCATTAATAACTAGAAGAAAAGAAAGTGAGGCAGATGAACGTGTCGAACATGGACAAGGAGATACAAGCGATGGAGAAAGCGAAAACGGTGTATGAAACAGGTGAGATTATAACTACGAAAGTGTACCAGGTCAGCCCGGAGCAGAAGGAGGAGCTTGATCATCTGTCAGCTGAGAGGCTCGAAAAGTTACGCGGGGAGGCAATACCGAAGCTCCGCGAGCGGTACGAGCAACTGACTAAGCTCCGGCAGCAACAAACGAAGGACAGCGAAGGTGGCAAAGCTCAGGGAGATTGAATAAACACAACTCCGCAGCGAGCCAAAAGAATCGGCTGCTTTTTAATTGAACTAACGGGCAGGTTTGAAGAATATAATGGAAGGATTTTTTTGTGGATTAGTAGAATATCTTATTTACGATAAGCAATCCCTGAGAAACAACACAAGCTGAAATATCCTATAATGCAATGATCCTTCATGAACAAAGGAGAACTGAAAATGAGAAAACTCATTCTATTTTTACACGCCTCGCTTGACGGTTTTGTGGAAGGGCCAAACGGCGAAATGGACATTGGTTGGGTTTCCTACGATGCTGATTTGGAGAAACACGCGAAAGAAATTCTGAGTACTGCTGACACTGTCATTTGGGGACGTGGGACTTATCAAATGATGCATAGTTACTGGCCATCTGTGCCTTCGGACCCATCAGCTTCGCAGCATGAACTGGATCATGCCGAGTGGATCGATAAAACAAATAAAATCGTATTTTCCACGACACTGGAGAAAGTCGAGTGGAACAATTCCAGACTGGTGAAAGAAGATGTCGAGGAAGAGATCAAGAACCTCAAACAGCAGCCAGGCAAGGATATGGTCATCCTCGGCAGTCCTAGGTTCGCACACTACCTTATGCAGTTTGATTTAATTGATGAGTATAAAATTACGGTTTCTCCCGTCCTGATCGGTAAGGGATTGCCGTTATTCCAAGGCGTCAAGGAGAAGGTCAACCTTAAACTAATCGAAAACAAAACCTTTGATTCAGGAGCCATAGGTCTCGTTTACCAGACGGTAAGATGACCGTGTCACCTAAAGTAGATTATGCTAACGGGTACGATAACTCAATAAGGAATTTGAAGGCAGCCGGCTTCTTATGATCGGCTGTCTTTTCTTATCAACGGGCAGGAACGTTGGAAATATCTCTTTAAGATCTCGATGATATGACGATTGCTTGATTGGACCGATTTTAGTTCCGCGAATATGAGAGCAATATTTCATTATTCACCTTGTGTTATAACTATCGTGTACTTATTTGACACAAGATAGGAGATAAAAATCATGACTAGATTAAAAGGAAAAGTTGCTTTAGTTACGGGCGCAAGCCGGGGGATTGGACGTGCCATTGCGACGCGTTTAGCACAAGAAGGGGCATTAGTAGCTGTTCATTATGGCACGAATCAAACCGCTGCCGAAGAAGTCGTACAAGATATTGAGCAGGATGGAGGGACTGCATTCACGATTGGTACAAAACTCGGTTCTTTAGAAAGCATACAGACACTTTATAAGACTTTGGATGATTTGTTGAAAGAGCGTACAGGTGACTCTCACTTCGATATCCTGGTGAACAATGCAGGGATCGGCCTAACAACCCCAATTGAGGAAACTACGGAAGAGGCATACGATGAGATAATGAAGATAAATGTAAAAATGCCATTTTTCCTGATTCAACAAGGGTTGCCACATCTACGAGACGAAGGTCGAATTATTAACTTGTCGTCCGCTGTCACAAGAATTTCCCTGCCCATTATTCCTGCATACAGTATGACCAAGGGGGCTATCAATACACTAACACTCACTTTATCCAGCCAACTCGGCTCACGTGGAATTACGGTCAATGCTATACAACCAGGATTCGTTGCCACGGATATGAATGCCCCAATGCTGCAGGATCCTGCCTCGTATCAATATGGTGCTGATTTTTCTGTCTTTGGAAGATGGGGGCAACCCGAGGATGTCGCAGATATAGCTGCATTTCTAGCTTCTTCCGACAGCCGCTGGGTAACCGGGCAATTAATCGATGCCAGTGGTGGCTCTCATTTGTAAATTAAACAATATGGCTTCAGAGACTTTAGCAATTCATTAAGCTAACGGGAAATGTTAGTTGAGCGTTGCTCAGCTGCTATTTACGAGAAGCGAGCTCCTTGTAAGGATAGGGGAGCTCGCTTTTTTTATGCAACGAATTGCTTAGCGAATGTTTTCCGCATTTTGTTAGCGGCACCTCTTGAATATAAAATAGCTCAAAGCCGCGGAAACGAAAGAGCAGGGGCACCCCCATGTAATGGAGGCTTTTGTGCCCAAGTTTAGGAGCCCTTCCTCTGCATAAGGTATAACTAACTCTCGTATACGATCATCAAATTCTTGTGCAGCATCAATCGTCATTCGATCGCGTGAAAAGCCGTTTCGTGAATGAATGGATTCAATGTATTCGTCAATAGTTTGTGTAAAGGGAATTGGAGATGTCTCATGAAAACCCTGCACCTCAAAAAGCTCTCGTTGTTTTAGTTCATTCATAAGGTTGTATGGTTCAAATTCATGGTTTGTTGAGAATTTACGAATCAGATCCTGCTCATCTTTACCCCAAGGTATCTGTCCATTTCCTCTGTCCACAATGGCAAAGGTTCCTGTTGGAGAGAGAACTGATTTCATAGCTGGCATTAATTTATCCCAATTCATCCAATGGAGACTGTTGGCTGCAACGATTAGTGAATAGGGAGGATTCAACAATGCATCCTCTGCTTTGCCACATATCCAATGAAGATTTGGATGATTGCCATTTTGAAGCGCCTTCCCTGCTTCGATCATAGACGGGGAAAGGTCCACTGCATCTACCCTATCAACCTCTCCAACCAACTCACGTGCGATTTCCCCTCGGCCGCAACCAATATCTAGAACAGTCTTCGAAGAGGACGGATCCATAAATCCCAAAAGTATGGTAAAAACCTCCGAGGGAAATGAACCACGATACTGATAGGCTTGAACTACACTCTTATCTTGGAATTGTTTAGCGTATTTTTCGCCAAGATGTGCAGGTTTCGGATTTGATTGCCGTTTCATTGCTATACCTCCATTGTTCATTGGATAGTTTTACATGAAAACATATCTAACACAAGGGATAATTCAGCAATCCAATTATTTCTTTAAGCTCACTCATTCACAACATATCTTAGCACAAGATTTTAGAGGATACGATGCCTCTGGCCTGCGTAATGGGTAATTGATAAAGGTTCGAACAATTTGTAAGAGTATAATAATCCCGAAATTTCATGTTTGTGTGAAATATCAGAGGTAACAGGCATTAAATTAGAGCAAATGGAAAACGTAAAGTAAGGTTACCTACTTATTCGGCAAAAAAGGAGGGGACATTTGTTTTGGATGCACAATTTCTCGATTTATTGGCCCAGAAATATGATACGGAAGAAAAAGTCGTAACCGAAATCATCAACCTTGAAGCGATCACCAATCTCCCTAAGGGAACGGAACATTTTGTCAGTGATTTACATGGGGAGTTCCAGGCTTTTCAGCATGTTCTAAGAAACGGTTCGGGTACCGTAAAAGAGAAGATCAAAGATTTGTTCCGTGAGGTTTGGACGGATAAAGAAATCAATGATTTTGCGGCGTTGGTTTATTATCCGGAAGAAAAAATACGGCTGGTTAAAGAAGAATTGTGCAATAAACAAGCCTTGAACCGGTGGCACAGACAATCGATTGAACAAATGCTTAAGCTGATTTCTTATGCTTCTTCCAAATATACGCGCTCGAAATTGCGCAAAGCTCTGCCGGAGCGGTTTGTATATATTGTGGAAGAGCTTCTATACAAGACGGATCCGACCAACAATAAGGACCCTTATTATGAGGAAATATACCGGCAAATTATCTCCCTAGGCCAGGCGGACAAGCTCATTATCGGCCTTGCTTATACGACCCAGCGCTTGGTGGTTGACCATCTTCATGTAGTTGGAGATATCTATGACCGCGGACCGGACCCCGATAAAATTATGGATACACTGATCAACTACCATTCTGTTGACATCCAGTGGGGGAACCATGATGTCCTGTGGATCGGCGCCTATACGGGTTCCCTGGTCTGCCTTGCGAATATTATCCGAATCTGCGCCAGATACGACAATCTTGATATCATTGAAGACGTATATGGAATCAATCTTCGCCCACTACTGAACTTGGCGGAGAAATACTATGTTGATAATCCGGTTTTCAGACCGAAGTTGCAAGCTGGCCATAACGTATCGGAGCAGGAAATCCTGCAGATTACCAAAATTCATCAAGCCATTGCCATGATCCAGTTTAAGCTTGAAATCCCGATTATCAAGAGACGCCCATACTTTCATATGTCTGAAAGGCTTTTACTTGAGAAGATCGATTACGAAAAGAATGATATCAGGATCGGAGGTAAAACGTACCCGCTGGAAAACACCTGTTTCAGAACCGTCAATCCGCAGCAGCCTGAACAATTGCTGGAGGAGGAACGGCAGGTGATGGAAAAGCTGCTGTTCTCCGTTCAGCATTCCGAAAAACTGGCCAGACATATGAATTTTCTGATGAAAAACGGTAGCCTATATTTAAAATACAACGGGAATTTGTTAATTCACGGCTGTATTCCTTTGGATGAAGTTGGAAACATGGAAGAAATGCAGATTAAAGACAAAACGTATTCGGGCCGCCAGCTGCTAGATATTTTTGAATATTATTTACGTTACGCCTTTGCGCATCCGGAAGAGACGGATGATCTGGCTACGGATATGGTATGGTACCTCTGGACAGGTGAATGTTCCTCTCTCTTTGGAAAGAGAGAAATGACTACCTTTGAACGGTACTTTATTCAAGATACAGAAACCCACAAGGAGAGAAAGAACCCTTACTACCATTTGCGTGAGAATGAGGAGATCTGCCGGAAACTCCTGCTGGAGTTTGATATGAATCCGGATCATGGACATATCATAAACGGCCACACGCCGGTAAAAGAAATTCGTGGAGAGAACCCCGTTAAAGCCAATGGGAAAATGATCGTAATTGACGGCGGTTTTTCCAAAGCCTATCAATCCACAACGGGCATCGCCGGATATACCTTGTTGTATAATTCCTTTGGCATGCAGCTCGTCGCCCATCAGAAATTCAATTCCAGAGAAGATGTGTTATGTAACGGAACGGACGTATTGTCTATAAAAAGACTGGTGGACAAAGAACTGGAGCGGAAGCTGGTGAGGGAAACCAATGTCGGGGAGAAGCTGCTGCAGAAAATCACAAATTTGAAGAATCTCCTGGAATATCGCTACATGAAATGAAACAGCTGCTAAATGTAAAAAGAGCCTTCCGAAATGGCGGTGGAACGAGAACGTAAAGTATGGCAATTAATCGGAGGGTTTGACTCGCTTCCAGATTGATTGCCTTACTGATTATTTGTCTACAATCGATGAATCGGAATGATAAACATAATGTTGAGCTGACAATGAACTAAAAAGACGGTATAAATTAACGTTTGATAGAAAACGTGGATTTAAATAGTCCTTTCCGAACAAACTATTGGAAAAGGAGGGGATACCATGAATATATTGACAAATTGGCTTGAACAATACGGTTACGGACTCATTTTTATAGCCTTATTCCTAGAAATGCTTGCTCTACCCCTCCCAGGAGAAATGATGATGAGTTATACCGGCTTATTCGTTTTTGAAGGGAAATTGAATTGGCTGCTCAGTATAATAACAGCGGGTGCCGGCGTATCAGCCGGCATCACGCTTTCTTACTGGATCGGTTACCGGTTTGGTCAACCGTTGGTAACGAAGTATGGTCATCGTATTCACATGGGAGAGGAGCAGCTGGCACGGATGACGGTCTGGTTTGAGAAATATGGGAATAAACTATTGTTCGTCGTTTATTTCATCCCCGGTGTCCGGCATATCACAGGATACTTCTGCGGAGTAACCCGTATGCCATTCCGGAAATATGCCATCTATGCTTTTCCTGGTGCGATCTTTTGGGTCAGTTTGTTCATTTCGCTCGGCAGGGTGCTTGGGCCCAAGTGGGAAATGTATCACAAAACCGTGAACCACTACATGCTCATCTTTGGGATTGTCTCTGCTGTATTGACGCTGGGGGTATATGTCTTTCAGAAGAATAAACAGCGTGTACTAGCATCACTAATGTCTCTGCTAACCAAGGGGGTACTACACTTTAACTCGCTCGGCAAAGTGAGGTTTTTGGTGCTCGCTTCGTTTGCGGTATTTGTTATGTTCGTTTCCCTGATGCTGGGACTTATCCAGGATTTCTTAGCACAGGAATTTAATCAATTTGACGAGGTGGCCTCCTTCGTGGTCCTCTCGATATTTGGACCAGAGTGGCATGATACCATGAACCTTTTTGCAAGACTAGGCTCTCTTTATCTTTATGGACCCCTTATCGTTATAACGGCGTTATGGATTGCTTTCAAAGCTCGTGAAAAACTACTGGAGCTATCATTTCTTTTGTGGGTTATGGTCGGAGGAGAACTGCTTGATGAAGGGCTGCGTGTGCTCTTTCATCGTCCTGGTCCGGTCGCCGCAGGTTTCCAATTATTTAACACTTTCCCTAGTGAAGAAACTCTCACATCGATCACCGTATGCGGCTTCTCCGGCTTTTTGCTTCTGCGTCATTATAACAAGAGGCTTATTCGGATTCCGGTTATTTTAGCTGTTATTTTGATATGCCTGCTTGTAGGCATTAGCCGGATTTATTTCAAGGTCCAATTTCCAAGTGATGTTGTTGCTGGATATGTATTCGGCGGGGTCTGGATTAGTCTGAACGTTATTCTCCTCGAGGTCTTGAGGAAACTCCAACCCAGAGAAGCCATTCATACGTAATCTGAAGAAAAACTAGCATGAATTGGAGAGATACCTTAAAAAGAAGCCGAGTGTATAACGGAGACATAGGGGGATTAATGAGCCGGATGAAGAAATTTGATCAACTAAAAAACAAAGTTAGAGCGATAAAACTTAACTTATTTGTTCTTTATTTGGCTTATAAAGACCCTCGAGTTCCTTGGTATGCAAAATTGTTCGCGGTCTGCGTTGTGGCCTATGCCTTTAGTCCAATCGATTTAATCCCTGATTTCATTCCGATATTGGGCTATTTGGATGATTTAGTTATTGTACCTTTGGGGATTACAATCGCCTTAAAAATGATACCTATCGTTGTTTTGGATGAATGTAGAATAAAAGCTGAAGAAATGAGGAAGAATACAAAGTCAAAAAACTGGATAGCAGCAACGGCTATTATTATGATTTGGGTAACTTCCGCTTTTTGTTTATGTATATTTGCCAATAGATAGATGATATAGAAGATAAGTTTCAACTGATAAGTGGAGAGGGTGGCGAGACATTGTCTTTATCTCTTGAGGTTTATTGTCTCGTCATCACCGCCATTACCCAAGCGTTGACTATCGGACATGATCGTCTTGATTCGCAGAAGGAAACGAAGGAACCTTCACCTCTTCTGAAAGATGCGCGTGAGAAGAAGGCCCCTCCGTTCATCGATCGGAACCGATAGACGATGAAATAAACGGGTATCTACTTATTATTTGGCCAATACCCACTCCGCGATATCCTCCAGAACTTCTGCAGATACCTTTTGCGGGATTTTGTACTCTTTTTTGAAGTCCTTGACCCTGCCATAAACCGATTTCATAAACAGGTGGTTCAGTCCGGGGTAGAGCTTGAAACGGACATTAGGCTTACCAATGCAGATTTGCTGATAGAGCGCGAAATCCTTTTCCGAAGAGACCTGGAAATCCTTGTCTCCCTGCAATATCAACACGGGTTTCTCTGTTGCGATCAAATAATCAGCTGCGGGATGTCCGGCCATCTCCTTAAAATACCATGCGTAGATTTTACCAAAAACCTTTGTCTGTTTTGCTTCTTCCTCACTCATACCTGTGATGGCGTCGAATTTGGCTTTGAGACCCGCGATTTGTCTTTTCGCGATTTTCCGCAAAAATTTTGGCAGTTGAGCGAGCACATCATCGTTTTGACTCATTATAATATCGCTCAAACTGCGCGGCGAGCCTGCGCCTATGATGATACCCGCGAAATTGCCGCCTTCCATGTCAATACGCGGCGCGAGCATACCGCCAAGGCTGTGGCCAAAAATATACACCTTGTCGGGGTCAATTCTGCCGTCGTTTTTAAGCAGTTTGGCGGCAAGGATGGCGTCCTCTATTGTTTCGCTTTCCACCGTTACATCACCGGGGCTTTCTTTTAGCATCCGTTTGCCGTAAATCTTTGTGCGCTTGTCATAACGCAGTACGGCAATTCCTTTGGCAGACAGCGCTTCTGCAACATCCCGGAACGGCTTATTAGCGCCAATGCTTTCATCCTTATCCAAAGGGCCGGAGCCATGCACCAGCACTACAGCCGGTACTTTTGAAGAACAAGGATCCGGAAGCGATAAAATCCCATTCAAAGGGTATTTCGTTCCCCTGCCAATGATTAGTGATTCATTCATATCCATAACCTCCTATCAAATAAATATTGGCGCTATTACATGTCAATTCTCTCCAATAAATTTTTCCATCTTCTGAACGATTCGTTGATATTCTGGGTCATCTCGTAACGGTTCGAACGCTGGATTCATCAGTCCATCACGCATCAAGCTTTCCTTAATTACCTGCTCGCTGCGGGGCATGGCTATGACGCAATCGTTCAGCCATGGTTCAATCTGGTCAAAGAAGGAATCTCCATGAAGCTCGAATGGGAAGAATTCTTCCACGCAGGTATCCACATATTTCCCTAGCAGTTCAACCGCTTTTCCAAGTGAATTATTCGCGCAATACATATGAGCGCCCAGTGCATAAAGCAGGATGACATTGTTTGGGTTTAGCCGCTTCATATTAAAAATTCGTGCGATATCTGACGCCCTCAGAAAGGCTTCTTCCGCTTTTTCGAGGTTGCCCATATTCGTTTTCATAACGTTCAGCAGTCCTTGGAAAGTTGCCATCGCATACTGATACAGTTCTATCTGCAAGATTTCTTTGGCTTTGCCGAAGTTGCCCATAACCTGATATGCCTGTGAAATTAACAGACCTTCTGGTATCATGGGTCGGATTCCTTCCCCAAGTAAATCCAAAACCCGCTGCGGTTTTTTTAGCGTCAGACAGCAAATCGCCTGATATACAACCGCTTCTTTGGAAAGTTGAACATCATCGCTTTCTGCCTGAATCCGCTCACATAGTGTCACGGTTTCATTCAGGAGAGCCTCTTTTCTTTCCTGCGTTCCCGCCAGCATGAAATGATTTGTATACAATTTGACTATTTGCAGAAGGAGTGGGAAACAGGCGTAATATTTTTTAATGATGGCAGCGCACTCCGCGATTACGTCTTCAAAAGGCTGAGAAGCGAAGTCGGAGGCCAGCCGGATGTAAAGTTTGGCGATGTCCGTCCGTTCCATTTGCGGGGAGTAGCCCATTAGATCGTCTATAGTGATGTTAAAATAGGTCGCAAGCTGTGGGAGAAATGTGATGTCGGGATAGCTTTGCCCCGTTTCCCACTTCGAAACAGACGCTTTGGAAACACCAATATATGCCGCAAGCTCATCCTGCGTAATTCCTTTTTTCTTACGTTTGGCCACAATGACCGATGCCAGATTAATTTCTTTCATCAATGACACCCCCGCTTATTACTATACGGTTTACAAAGTAAACTTCCAAGCGACCCTTGGTTTACTTTTCAGGGAAAAATCAACCGCAGGGAAACAATATAAAATAAATAGCGCTCCGTAGATGAGCTGTGTATTAAATCCTGCGGACCAACCATGCCTTCCTTAGCTAAACGGACAGCACATAATGATTCTATCGATGCTTGCGTGGTCTACAACAATTCAAAAATTCAATGTCCCTTTTTGGCAACCAGAAGTGTTATAAAGGATAAACAGAGAAGTGGGGTGAACTCTGAGTTGGACTCAACAGAGGATTATGTTAATCGGGTGAAAGCAGGTGATCGAGAAGCTTTTCGACCGATTGTAGAAATGTACCAGCAACAAATCTATGTATACTGCAGGCGTATGCTTGGGTGTAGGCAAGATGCTCGAGACGCAGTTCAGGATATTTTATTCAAGGCCTACAGGAAGCTTGATTTGTATGAATCGAGGGCGACGTTCTCATCATGGTTGTATAAGATTGCTTATCATCACTGTCTTAATTTGCTCCGTAAGCGCCATGTCCGTGATCGAGTATATCGACTCTTTAAGCCTGTTACATTCACTGAAAGCGCTGAGCAGAAGTTGGACCGTCAACTGTTCAGTCCATCGCTTGAATATGCCCTGTCTAGGCTATCGGCAGATGAGCGAAGTATTCTGATTTTAAGAGTTTTCGAAGAAAAACCATTTGCCGAGATCGCCGATATTCTTGGTAAAAGCACGGATGCGGTGAAGAAAAAATATATGCGATTAAAGCAAAAAGTAATCCGGCTGATCGTAGAGAAGGAAGGTGAGAAGGGATGCAAGACAGAGGAGAGTCTGGTCAAGGTCAAGCTCTGAGAAACATGGAACGCATGGAAAATCATGATCATATCGACGTTACTTCTGCTGTAATGCGCAAAGTTCATCATTATGAGGGAAGAAGAAAATCTGATCTGCGTTTAGGTACACGTCGGAGGATGGTTCTTATCGCCTCATTTTGCGCTGTGGTCCTGCTCTCATCCATTACCGTATATGCGAGCACCAGATTCATTGAAATTAGAAACCATGAAGGAAAAATCGTCATAACTTCGATTGCACAGCAGTCTAACCCTTACGCGAATGATTACATAAATGTATTGAATAAGTACGAAGCAGAGCTCAAGAAGAAACTGAAGCCTGGCGAGATGGCTGCCTATTATGTCAAGGACAAACAAATACAGGCTGCTGAGACGCTCAACCCGGTTCATTTCCTGTATGTCCCGTATATGCACCGCAGTTATGATGAATTTGCCAAAGAAATGCAAAACACGGATACGCCACAAATACGAGAGCCAGCATATATGCCAAAAGGTTATTTATTTGACAGCGGCAGCATTCAATCCAAACCTGAACCTTTCGTGGGAACTCCTGAATATGAACAGCTTCTCGCAGAACTGAAGTTGATGGCGGAGAAATCTACGGATGAGCAAGCGTTATTCTACAAAATGATTCCTCCAACGAAAGGGGCATCATCGATGATTCGATATCGCAAAGGAGATCATCAGATCAACATTATTGCTTTCTCCAAGCCCACAAATTCAACCGTTCAAGTTCCTTCGGGAAATGCCGAGAAGCTAATGGTAAACGGAAAGGAGATGCTCCTGTCATCACCTGAATCGGGTTCAGCCGCATCCTATACTCGCCTACTAACGTGGCTTGACGCGACAGGACATGTGTTATATAACATCACGGATGACGCGAAGGACCCTCTTTCAAAAGAAGAGTTCGCCAAAATTGCAACAGGAATCATGGGTGAATGAATGAGTGGAACTGATTTAGTAATTGTAAAAAAGAGTCCCTTTTCTGGTTTACCGGTTGTTATATGTAATGTAATCAAAATTCAATCATGCAAGGCCTTGCGGCCGAAAGGAGCACGAATATCCATGTTAGGAACGAAATTGAAAACCGTTATTTCTCTCGTGGCAGTCATGAGCATTGCAGGAACGGTCAGCGCATACGCCTCGACTCCGTCAGTATCGCCAAAAGACTTGAAAAATAAAGTCGCCGTTTCTCTGGTTAAGGCAGACCAAAAGCCTGCAACTGTACAGGATCAGATCGATAAGCTGTACGCAGGTCTCAAGCCAGGTCAAGTCATCGCTTATTATGTGAAGGATCCAAAGCTTAACCCGTCCGATCAGATCTCATTTGCAGGGAAAGGTTTTATGTTCCAAAAATATAACGATTATATGGCCAAAGCCAAGAAAATAAACGCACCTTCACTCGCGAAGCCTGCGGCTTTGCCAAAAGGTTATACATTCAAAGCTGGATTCTTATATCCCCAAAACCCGGATCCAACATCGTCATTATACCAAAAATTGGATCGGGAATTGAAAGAACAAACAGCACAAGGAAAGAAAACTTTGTACACAAAGTCTTTGGAAGTCGTCGAAGAATCTAGTGCCGTTCTTACGTTCGTGAAAAACAAATTAGTGGTGTCAGTGGTCGCGTCAAGTGTGAATCCCTCGGAGCCGATAGGCGGCACACCTGTGCCTGGCTCCAATCCCGATGAAAAAACGGAGACCCTCGGAATCAATGGCATAGAGTGTACTTATACAACGGACTTAAAAGGGAAGGATCACTTGGATTGGACGGATTCAGCAAACAATGTGCACTATTCGATTAGGGCTAAAAATGCGAAAACGGATGTAATCAACTTTGCTAAAAATATGGTGACAAAGTGATCCTGTAAGGAAGAATCATAGCGATGAATCAATAAAGCGTGTTAGAATGTAGCGCAATTTAACTTCCCAAGCGCAGCAAGAGAGATAACGATATATCCTCGGGTTTTGACAAAAACAGAAATAAGAACTTCTATGCCGAAATTCGTGTCTATCAGCTTCAGCCACAAGAATAGCGTTAAAGAGGGTATCGTGAAAAGGAGCAGCTTCGTGCTGTTCCTTTTTTATGGGCAAATATCCTTCTCCATAACTTACTGATTTGTCCATTCATCTAATAAATCCATTGCCTTTAACCTTAGAAACCATGTGTGTTCCATAATATCTAACATGTTACGTTCGTTGCGGCTTCTAGGGCCGCTAGAGAACCGAGTGGCATGCCAAGCTTCTCGTGGTAATCGATACAAGGAAGCAATCAATTTGCGTTCGGTCCGGTCTAAAGGATGGAGTTCTTCGTACCCTTGTAACAACGAATATATAAAAACGGGATTAAACTGAGTTGTATTCATGAGGGCATTTGATATGTCAACATAGATGGAGCCTGCCTTTATACGATCCCAATCGATGATGAACAGCTGGCCGTCATCTGAAATAATGACATTATATGAAGTAATATCGTTGTGTATCAATGAGGGATGGATCATTTCCTTATTCAAAAGGTCTATAATCTCGGTTTTTTTTAATTCAGTCCAGGACCGATCTGAAAATCGGTTACAGGATTCTCCGAACTTTTTATACCATCTACGAGTCCTTATATCGGTTTGGTATGCTTTTGTCATTTGTCTTCGAAAGAGACGGTCATGGCTTTTCCATAATTCGATATGGTTATAAAAAGGGCTTTTAATGGGACGGAAAAGACTGGATGTGATATGCAAAGAGGCAAGAGCCAGGCCAAGCTTTTTGAAATCCTCTTGATTCTCCAATTCCCTCCCCTTTATCCATGTGGTTACGTAGAAGGGCCTCCCTTGGTCTAAAGTCCATAACTTTCCGGAATTGCTCGTAAGCCATTTAGGCATGTAGCTAAAGCCACTATTCATCAAGAGTTGTATATAGCCTGCAGTTGTTTTCATTTGATCAATTGTACCCGAGCGAAGTGATAAACTCCGAAAAAAAGGCTTTACAGCGTAGGTTCCGCTTTTCGTCTGTATTCGGACGACGGCATTTTTTCGGTAAAAGGAAGCGACCGAGTCTGAACTCAATGGAATCAGGCCGAAGCGGCGGGCTATTTTGCGTATTCGGCTTTTGGTATAAGTATTTGCCATTGGGTAACCTCGCTTTTTTCAAGCTGGGAGAAAGAATCATATCGAGAGCAAAACTATAGTTCGTGTTCAAAAAGGCTGGTTTTCAGCACCGAGAAGGTTGGAAGAAGCAATGGACTGATGAGCGGAGCGTATGTTTGGGGTACGTGAGAACCGGAAGCCCCGGTTGAATTGAAGATTCGATGCCGAGTTTCTTCTTGATTTACTTCGTGTTCAAAAGCGGACTTTTTGAAAAACCTCTATTAGCTAGGTTATTCATTGAGGTGGAAGTGTGAATGGCCTAACGCCTAAAGAGCCATAAATGTTGACGGCAAAAATTGATGATTTAAGCCTTCTTCATTAGAAAGGCGCGCCCTTGGCGCGCCAAAACAAAAGTTGAGTATCGTTACAACTTATTTTCCACTTTTTCTGCCATAGGGAACCATCCTGGAGTATGGATAATTTTCAACCATAATGATTCAGCAATCCCCAATTTTTCTCGATCATTTAAAGTTAACTCAGTACGTATTTCATTTTCCTTACCAAGAGTTATTTTTTCAACCCAATCTGGATCAATAATCAGTTCCCGTCCAAGTGCAATAAACGGAACTCCCGATTGTAACGCTCTTAGCGCCTCGTCAGGCGTGTGGATCGAACCTACACCGATAACCGGAACTCTATGCCCGACGAGCTCGTGAATTATTTCCATTCTTGAGCGATTGTCCTCTATTCCACGTCTAGGCTTTGACCAAAAGTCCATTAAAGAGATATGCAAATAATCCAAATTTTTGTTTGCGAGGACTTCCACCAATTTAAGTGTATCGGCCATTGTAATACCGGGTGTCCATTCTTCTTCTGGCGATAACCGATATCCCACAAGAAACGGCTGTTTGGCCCACTCAGCCACCACTTTCTGCACTTCATCAACAACAGCGAGCGGAAACGCCATACGTTTGTCTATGTTTCCTCCCCAACGATCATCGCGTTGGTTTGTATGCGGCGAGAAAAATTGTTGAATAAGAAACCGATTTGCCCCGTGAATCTCTACCCCGTCGAAACCAGCCTCAATGGCCCTCCGAGCGCTCGCACCAAATGCATGAATGATATCCATAATTTCGTTTTCTTCGAGAGCTCGAGGGATTATATCCAACCCTTCTTTAGCAACCGCACTCGCACTTACGATCTCACGATTCGGTACCAGTTCCGGCGAACTTTCGCGACCGCCATGAAAGATTTGCAGAATGGCTTTTGCCCCACTTTTCTTAATTGTTGTTGCCAGGCGTTGTAAACTCGGGATCTTATCATCATGATCAGCCGCCAATTCACCGCCAAATACCTTGCTATTTGGTGTGACTATTGTACTCCCAGTAACAGCCATTCCAACACCGTTCGAATGTCTTTCGTAATATGTGATTAACTCATCAGATATCGTTCCATCTTGCCGAGAATAAGATATCGTCATTGGCGCATGAACAATGCGGTTATTCACTTTCATACCATTCTTGAATTGAAACGACTCCATTAAAGGTCGATATTTAGGGTTCATAGATGCCCGCTCCTTTAGATAGCTATATTGGAAATAATGCACTGAATTCACTCAGTTCAATTCCTTGACTTCAATCACTACACATCCGTTAATTATTGTGTTTCATATCCGATCCCCGCACTAACATCAGTGATCAGTTATAGTTGCTATATATCGCGTTGACTCGAGCCCCATGTACATTTCCTCCTTCATATAGCCCGGAATTTTTTCTATCAGAGCCCATAATAATAGTTGGTGTCGAATCCAAGTCAAGGAATGAAAACAAAGGAGTTGCCTAGGATAGGAGAAATAGGGGAATAAGTTTGACTTGGAGTCGGCTCCAAGATGTATAATACTCAAAATGGAAGTATCGGGGGGTGACACATTGGCAGAACAAACGTTTACGATCAAGCAAGCCGCTGAGCAAACCGGAATATCAGAGGACACAATCCGTTTTTACGAAAAGATATTGCTGCTGCCTCGGGCAGAACGAAAGGAAAACGGGCATCGCGTCTATCGAATAGAGGATATCCATAGAATCAAGCTGATTTCCTGCCTCAAAAAAACGGGAATGCCGCTCGAGGCCATGCGGCCATTTTTGGCGGCCTCGGCCGACTTCGCTTCCGCGGAATATCCCGAACTGGTGGATCAATTAAGAAGTCACCGCGATAATATCGTAAATCAGATCTCCTCACTTCAGCAGATCGTTGATTTTGTTGACATAAAGTTGAAAGAAGGAAGACCCCGCCAGGAATGCTCAGATCAAAGTCAAAGCGAAGATTTAAAAGAACACAACGAGAAAGAAAAAACAAAGCCCATTTCCGTCGTTGAGATGAGTTATTTTTCCGCATATACGAAAATGGGTATGAAAACTCCATAACAAAAGAAGAAGGCTGCCGGCGAATAAGCTCGGTGGCCTTTTTTATTTACAAGAAGTTTAGCTGAACACTGGGTACTCGGTTCATAATAAAGGAATACATTCAGAAGCCTTGGGCGTTGCCGATAACTGGAACAAAGCGGTATGAGAAGGCATAAACTATGGTCGCGATATGTGAAGGAGAAGACATCAACAAAATGATTAATGATGGAGCGAACATAAAGCAGATGTCGAAGTCATGGACGGGTATGCGTAAATTTCTGAAGTACCAGATGATTGACTTGATTGTAACGTTATCGTAAAATTTTGTTATGTTAATTTTAGGTAATGAACTTACTGAACAGTAAGGAGATGAGATCAATGAATCATCAGCGTGAATGTCCAGTTGAGACACTCATTCATGTTTTAGCTGGCAAATGGAAGCCCATGATTTTATGGCATTTGATTGAATCTAAGAAGAGGTTCAACGATCTGGAAAAGCTAATACCTGATGTTTCTCAAAAAATGCTTTCACAACATCTCCGAGATTTGGAACAGGAGGGCATCGTCGATCGAACAGTCTATCCTACTGTTCCTCCAAAAGTAGAATATTCTCTTAGTGAGTACGGCAAAACATTGATTCCTGTAGCGGAAGTGATGTGTGCTTGGGGAGAGAATCATAATAAGCGGAAATATGAAGAGCCAGCGTCATTAAAGCGGGTTCAATGAACTTGTACACGAATTCAATCAACTCCAAATAAAAGCTGCTGCGGGATTCCGGGCAGCTTTTATTTACCTACATTCGCACTCCGAAATGAACGAATTAGGGTATCCCTTTCCGTGATGCTTACTTTTAAGTAAGTACCCTACTTTAAAGTGGGTTCTTAACATCCTTTTGAAGCGATGCTAAGCTTGAGCTAACCAAAAATTGGGACCCATGAAGAGGAGGAAGGAACAATGAAAATCATTGTTTTTGGAGCGACAGGGAATACAGGGAAAAGAGTGTTGGCACAAGGGATAAAGATGGGGAATGAAATGACCGCATTTATACGAAATTCTGAGAAGCTTTATGATCAGCTTGGTGAGCATTCCGCAAAGCATGTGAAGGTGATCGTGGACGATATGATGGACCCGGTGAGCGTCAGGGAGGCGCTTGCGCATCAAAACGCCGCTATTATTGCAGCCGGCCATGCGGGGCGGGGGGAAGAGTTTGTTCGTATCGTCGATAACATTATAAGCCAATGTGAATTGGAGCCCAGTTTCAATGGGCGGGTATGGGTCATGGGAGGAGCTGGCCTGCTGAATATTCCTTATACTGATCATATCGGCAACAATTTACCTGGCTTTCCACCTGAGTATAAAAATCACAACCGGAATTTCGAAAGGCTGCAACGGACTGGGCTCGACTGGACCATGATGTGTCCGGGAACCATGATGGATTCGAGAGAGCATCCAGATTCGGCTCAATTACATGTAACAACGGAAATCTTACCCGTTCCGATGCCGGAGACGATCAAGGAATTTTCTGAGGCAGAAATAGCCGGTCACTTGTTCAGCAGATTTCAAGAGCTAAATGTTGCTTATGACGATGTCGTAACGTGTATGTTGGAGCATCTTGAGCTCGAAGGAGCGTTTAAAAGGAAAAGAGTCGGTCTAGCCTATCAAAGCAATATTCCGGTGCGTTGAGGAGAAGAGGATCATGGGTTTATTTGGATTACTGCTCGTTTTGCATATATTGTCTTCGATCGTTTTTATTGGCCCCGCTTTCGTGACGCCCATCATTCGGCGATCCGCTAGAACTGTCGGCCAGCTGCACTTTGTTTTAGGTATAACGACCAAACTGGCCATCATTACTAAAATTGGCGGATCCGGACTTATTCTAACCGGGGTTGGCCTTATGATCATAACCAAGATGGGGTTATCCCAAATGTGGCTGAATGTATCCATTCTCTTAGCGCTGCTCATGGTCGCCATGATTGACGGATGGATTGAGCCGCGTATGAAAAAGATCAGAAAGATCATATCTGAACGTCAAGACCAAGTTAATGAAATACCTGCCGAATTCGGACTGCTGTTAAAAAAGATTGTACCTATTGAGATGGTGGCACAACTGCTGATGATTGCCATATTGGTGCTTATGGTCGTTAAGCCATTTTAAAGATGCTGATGTAGATGACAAGAACGTACATGCTAAAGAGCCGCGTAGCTGCGGCTTTTTTGTTTAAAAAGATAAATGTTCTTGTCCAAACCCGAAGACAAGAACATATACCATCCATATTAAACTCCTTTTATCAGACGTAATTATCCAATCCCATTTTTTTTAACTCTTCAGCGATTTGACCGTAGAATTTGTGTAACATACGGATCATATCTTCCTTCTCGGCTTCGCTTAAAGGGCTGAAAAATCCGCTGTCTTTTTCGATTCTCATTTCATGCATTTTTTCATGCTCCCGATAAATTTCTCTTCCGATATCCGTAAGTTTGAAATAAATCTCCTTTTTATTATCAGGTTTTTGGTAGCTCTCGATCGCCCCGATCTCGATTAATCGTTTTGTCACCTTGCTAATGGGGCGCCTCGCGTGACCAATTTGGACACGTTTGGATCCTGCATTTCCTCGATGAAATCGATGCAGTGAACTTCCATAAACGTGTTATCGTGCATGAACTTGTAGTTTTTCTCTTCCATCTTTTGAGCAGGTTATGTCTTTCCGAAACACGATTAAAAATACGGCTTAATTCTTCATCAGTGTACATAGTTCACCTCAATATTGTTGAATCAGGAAACAATAAAATCATAATGCATTTTGTTTCTGAGTCAACAATATAAGTGTGTTAAAAGAAGAATTAGATAGCATAAACGAAGCAATATCTAAAGTTAAAGAGCAAAGGGCGAGCCCCAACTTGTTGAAAAAGCTCCGCTAATGATGCAGCTGTTGTTTACGGGGTATTGCGATATATAGGATCAGGGATACCTAGTTCATTAGTACTTGACTCTCTCGTAAGGTTAAGGTTGATGATTACGAAGAAGGGGGTGAGAAGAAGACGTAAGGGAGGTACATTGGCTTACTTGTGGACGAGCCTGCAGAGTATCTCCTTTAGCAATTAGGCATCTGCACATTCATTTAGTTGTTCACCTACATATCATATCTAGAAAAAAGATGACCAATCCTGCTGATCTCGACGGTTACTTAACGAATTAACCATTTATAGGGAGTGAAATCAAAATGACCTTTACGCCACAGTCTCCGCCCCCAACTTTCGTCCCGCCAAAACCAGCTGTTTCTTATATAATTGACTGCATGTTTGAATACACTTATGTCTGGCTATGGAATGGGGAAAGCTTCTGGTTTTACCCAACACGGGTTGAATATGGAGAAGTTTCAGGTTATCGATGGAATGGGGTATATTGGTCGTTTTATGGATTTAACTCAAGTTTAATCAACGCTGTCTCATGTCCTCCAATACCTACTCTTTACTGAAAATACTCTAACCATATATCGAAGTAAATTTATATTTGTATCTTGTTAGACAGCCTATATTGACAAAAGGTATAGAAATCGGCAACAAAGAACCTTCAAAGAAATGAAGGTTCTTTTCATGAAAAGAGGTCATACAGTGGAAATTATTCATCCGATATAATCATAACCGTGATCACGGGCGCAAGGTACATACAGAGTGTGATCTACGGCAAGGGAGCTGCAGAGTGCTCCTTAAAATAAAATGAAACGAAGAAGAGGAAGGATTATTTGCCGCCACAGGCGAACTGTTCCGCTATGCACGAGATTGAACGAGCTGATGTTAAGAATTTATAACCCATGACGATTTGTGAAGATACCACACTGAACAATTCTATTTGGAGGGAATAACTATGGAATTTCATGCAATACGATTATGTGTCGTTAATTTCCAGGAAAGCCTTGCGTTTTACCGAGACATCCTTGGTTTTCAGGGGTGGCATGATGACGAACAGGAATACGCATATTTTGAGGAAATAAACATCGCTTTATTTTCGCAAAAGAAAATGTTAGAAGCCCTCTTCGATGAATATCAACCCACAGAATCAATCATTCAGCAAGCAAAATTTATCATTCAGTTTGAAGTGAAGGATGTTGACGAGTATTATAATCTCTTAAAAAATAAGGGTATCGAATTTATAAATAAACCTCATAATCGAAATGATTGGGGTTCGCGAGTTGTGCATTTTTATGATCCGGATAAAAATATCATTGAAATTTACAAAGTAAACCGCGATTAATTGTGTGAAAAGAAAGGGAATCAAACAATAAATAGTTCAACCAGCAGAACAGCGCCTCACCAAGAAGGAACGTTCTGCTTCTTTTTCATATATGCAGGCTTATTGCGAATGGGTATTGCGCTTATGATTGATTTTCAAAGGAGCGGAGCGGCGCTCCTTGATGTTAAGTGCCAGAATCACGCATAACACAAGCAATCCCATCATCAAATACACCGAGTTGATCCACGAATCACTGTCCCCTTTTACTAGCTGCATAGTCAATATGACGAGCACGCCTCCCAGGTTGCCGGTCAGCATAATCAGTCCCGTCGCCTCTCCGGCATGCCGCTCACCGGCCAGACGCTCCGTATACGACAACAGCAAAGCGTAACCGGGCAGGAAGATAAATCCGAGCACAGCGCCCAAAATAAGCAGAAGCATAAATTGATCCATAGTGCATATCAAATAGACCAGCACAATGGAGATTAGGCAGCTAATCCACAGGAAAGGCTTCATCGTACCAAGCTTGTCGGATATACCTGGAATGATACTCGAACCAACGATACCTCCAATGATCAGCATTCCCCCGATCAAGCCCGCCCCTTCGGCATCAATGCCATTTGGTTTTAGAATTGGCTCAAGCCATGAGGTCAGACCGTTAAAGAAGCCGAGTGCGAGCAGCGCAATGACCGAAATCAAGAGGAGCTGCCGATTGCGCAGCAGTGGAATATAATCTCGCCAGCTGATACCGTCGGATTCACTCATCATCTGTTTATTCAGCTTATTGAGCGGCTTTGGATAAGCTACAAGCGCAAAGAACACTGCCGACACAATCGTGATCACCGCAAAAATAACCATTGTCATTTGAAGTCCAGCCTTGTCAACAATTATCGGTGTACCCGCAAGCGCAAGAGCCATACCTGCGAACATGCCAACGGTTCCCACTCCGGTCGCCATTGCCTGCTGCTTTTGACCGAACCAATCGACCACTAGCTTGGAAATCCCGTTTATCACATACGGCTGCCCAATGGCAATCCCAATCTGCCCAATCAGCAGCCACATAAAACTGTAATCCATAATCCGAACACAGGCGAATATGGCCATAATTAAGCCGCCGATTCCAATCCCGAACCGATAGCCCTTGCGGTCGATGACGATTCCGGCATGGATAGAAAGAAGCACATAAATGAGCGGAAATACAATCAGCAGCCAGTTGATATCCGATTCCGTCACATGATAAGTTGTTTCCAGCATGGTAATCAAGGGAGCAAAATTAAGCCAGAGCATTTGGCTGATCCCTGCCAGTATCGTGAAGCTGATTAATACGGTGTAGCGATTTGTAAAACGATGTCGCTTGGCAATTGCGTTCAACTACAGTCCCCCCTGTGAATTACCTATAATTATGACAATATTTCGATCTTTATTTTAATATTCCAGTAAAAACAGCCTCATCCTAATGCTAAGTAGGACATTGAAAAAATATTTTCAATAAATGCATTATGATTGTAAATCAGACAAGCTTTCTTTTGAGAGAGCTTGTCTTTTCTTTTTGTGACAAGGGGGTATTGCGGATGCACTTGTTAATAGATTATCCAAGGGGATGTGGAGGAATAAAACGCTAGCGACTTTCGTAATTTATATATTGAACATATTGATTGAAATGTGGTGATTCGGATGAACTCTATGGAAAGAATACCTTTGTATCAGATGGTGCAAGAGTATATACGCGACTTGATAACGTCGCAAGCATTAAAGGTTGGAGACCGTATACCTACGGAAAAGGAACTCATGGAGCGTTTCGGAGTAAGCAAGATTACTGTCGTCAATGCCCTGTCCGGTTTGGTTAACGAAAGAATCATCAATAGGGTGCCCGGAAAGGGGACTTTTGTAAGTGATCCAGAATATGAAATTCTGACGACAGCTCCTAAAAGTACCGTAAAACAAACCCGTAAAACTAGCGGAGAAATGCGGACACGGTTGATCGGCCTAATTATGCCCAGCATATATGACTATTTCACCATTCGACTTGTGCATGGTATTCAGCAAGCATTAAATGAGAACGATTACCGCTTCGTTATCTATTTATCGGAGGGCAACATTGATAAGGAAAAAGAGGCTATCCAGACATGCAGCAAAATCGGTGTGGAAGGGTTACTGATTTTCCCGGTTGATGAGGAACTATTCAACGAGGAAATATTAAGCATGAAATTTGCGGGATTTCCGTTCGTTCTCATCGATCGTTACCTTCCAGGGGTGGAAACTCATTATATAGCATCAGACGGTAGGCTAGGCGTTAACATGGCCGTAAATTACCTGTGGGAGCTGGGGCATCGTGATATCGCCATATGCTCCGATTCGCCATTACAAACCGTTACCGTTCAAGAGCGGATCGATGGATATATGAATGCGTTTAAGGAAAAGGGCTCTCTAATTAACCCTGCCCACATCGTAACCGGTTTTGAAATCGGAAGTCTCGAGCAAGCTGAAACACATCCGTTGTACCGCTATATCCAAAATCGAATGGCAACGGCTTATATTACGCTAAATGGGAGTCTTGGAGTGAAAATTTATCAGATTGCACGGCAAGCTGGATTGAAGGTGCCTGAGGACATATCCATCATCAGTTTTGACGATCCGACTTCCATCATCGAAGGATACAGCACTTTCACGCATGTTAAACAGTTTGAACGTGATATGGGCTACCGCGCGGCTTGCACGCTGCTTGAGGTGATTAACAGTGATGACGGGCATCACGGAAAACACATTAAAACCCTAGTGGAGCCGGAATTGGTGATTGGCGAGACGACGGGGAAAAACGTTTTCACCGTTTCATGATGTCAGCCCCGCTTCTCCCTATTATGTATGTAACTAAATAAAGAGTCCGACAGACTTACGATTCGAACCTGACAAAGGAAGCGAGAGCTGCCCGGACTCTTCAACTACATCAACTACAACTTACTCTCATGAATCCCCCATAATGATCCCCCTGTATATATTGAATATAATGAATCCATACCAAGGAATAAAAAGGCGCCTGAAAACCCCTAATTCATTATCAAATGAAACCGCCAGAACCTTTTTTCTTCAGCCTTAAGGTTACTTTTTATTTGAATGAGGAAATTATGGAATGATTCCTACACCATATTGAATATATTTAAACCATACAAATGAAACCGCTTGCATTTAATAAGGGGGACGGTCGATATATGCCTTACGAAAAAGTAAGACCGGAATCTTTCAAATCAATGTTATGCCGCATGGAGAAGTCCATTTATGTTCCACTTTCGGATTTAAACGTTACCGTCTGGGTGACGCCAGAACCGGTTCAATATGCTGAGAGGTGTTCAGGGCAAAGATTAGAACTCCGAGCTGGAGATCGATGGGGGAAACTATGGGACTGCGGGTGGTTTCATTTCACAGGCAAAGTGCCAAAGGAAGCAAAAGGCACGAAAGTCGTGCTGCTCATTGACGTGAACGGCGAATTATGCGTCGTGGATCATGAAGGCACCCCAAAACAGGGACTCACAAATATGAATTCGGAGTTTGATTACTCCCTTGGTCTTCCGGGAAAACGTGTCGTGCACATTTGCGAGTCGTCAACGGGTGAGGAAACGATCGACCTATGGGGCGATGCCGGCAGCAACGATCTATTCGGGCATTTCCGGAGCGGAACATTGAAGGAAGCGGTCATCGCTATTTGCCGGGAGCAAGTTAGACAGTTGTATTATGACGCGGAAGTGCTGATTGAAACCGCCGAGAATCTGCCAGCGGGTTCCGCCCGAAAGGAGAGGATTTACCGTGCTTTGTCCGATGTTTCACTGCTATTAACGGAGCTATCCGATCAACAGGTAGCAAAAGCGCGCCGTATTCTGGGTAAGGAACTGACGATGCGCGGAGGCGATCCAGTGCTTACGATCAGTGCTATCGGCCATGCGCACATCGACCTTGCATGGCTTTGGCCGATAAGGGAGACAATCCGCAAAGGAGCGAGATCTTTTTCGACAGCACTTCGAATGATGGAACGTTATCCAGATTATGTATTCGGTGCGAGCCAGCCCCAATTGTACGATTGGATGAAGGAATATTATCCGAATCTGTACTCGGAGATCAAAGAAAGAATCAAGGAAGGAAGGTGGGAACCTCAAGGCGCAATGTGGGTTGAATCGGATACTAATGTGCCGGGGGGGGAATCGCTTGTTAGGCAAATCTTATATGGAAAACGATATTTCAAGCAAGAGTTCGGTCACGAAATAAAGACGTTATGGTTGCCTGACGTGTTCGGATATTCCGCTAGTTTGCCCCAAATCTTAAAGAAATCCGGAGTCAATTACATGATGACCCAGAAGCTTTCCTGGAACACGTACAACCGCCACCCCCATCATACGTTCTTTTGGGAAGGGATCGATGGCTCTAGGGTACTCACCCATATGCCGCCAGAAGATACCTATAATAGCCCCGCTGCACCTAGGTCCATTATGAAAGCTGAAAAGGAATATTTAGATAAGAACATCTCTGATCGATGTCTGATGCTGTTTGGCATCGGTGACGGAGGCGGCGGTCCTGGGGAGGAGCATCTAGAGAGGCTTAGCCGAGAAAAAAATCTGCTTGGATTAGCTCCGGTAGTACAAGAACCCTCGGAACGATTCTTTGAAAAACTTGCCGAAAACAGCCGGCTCTATCAATCATGGCGCGGGGAGCTGTATTTGGAGAAACATCAAGGAACTTTAACAAGCCAAGCGCGAAACAAACGTTTCAACCGGAAAATGGAAAAAGCATTACGCGAGCTTGAATTTGCCTCCGTACTTGCTTGGATGACAAATGGAAACAAATATCCATCTGTGGAGCTGGACAGAATTTGGAAGGAAGTGCTGTTGTACCAATTTCATGACATCCTTCCAGGATCTTCGATTAAACGGGTTTATGACGAATCATTAGAACGGTACGAAACGATGCTCGAACAAGTCGAGCGAATGATTGCAGCGAGCTATATATCCGTAGCCAGTTCAATGGGCTTAGACGATCGGAAGGAAAATAGCATCGCCATATTCAATTCATTGCCATGGGAGCGGGAAGAGTGGCTAAAGCTGGATGAAGAATGGCTGCGGCTGCGCGTACCGCCAATGGGCTTCATCTCGGGAGATTCCCATATGGTTTCGATCATAAACGAAGATGCGACATGGCCGGAGATGAAGGTATCGCTTAACGAGCGAGCGGCGGAGAACGACCTTCTTAAAGTGACGTTTAGCACGGACGGCGCAATCATGTCCATCTGGGACAAGGAACACGCAAGAGAAGTCATCCTCCCAGGGGAAAAAGCCAATGACCTTCGCATATACCATGATGAAGGCGATGCTTGGGATTTCCCGCCTACCTACCGGCAGTCCGGTGGAATGACGCTGATGATTGAAGGATTAGAATCTTTCGTCGACGGTCCGACTTCCGGTTTGCTGATCCGTTACAGGTTCGGGCAAACCAGCCTGTCACAGAAAGTCGTTCTTACCGCAGGAAGCCGAAGAATTGATTTCGTAACGGAAGTCGATTGGAAGGAATCGGGTAAAATGCTCCGGACATCCTTCCCGGTGAATGTCCATTCGGATCACGCCAACTGTGAGATTCAGTTCGGATATATTAAAAGGCCGACACACCGCAA
The DNA here is from genome assembly GCF_004916975.1 of Paenibacillus dokdonensis. GTDB lineage: Bacteria > Bacillota > Bacilli > Paenibacillales > Paenibacillaceae > Paenibacillus_AQ > Paenibacillus_AQ dokdonensis. Next base: position 2,436,231 of record NZ_STGQ01000001.1, read on the forward strand.
TACGATGTGGGATTATGCGAAAGACGAAATTTGCGCCCACCATTGGATCGATCTATCCGAGCCGGACTACGGAGTCACGCTGCTTAACGATTGCAAATACGGTCACCGCGCGGACAACAACGTTCTTGACATGAACCTGCTGCGAAGTCCGAGTTATCCGGATCCCGAGGCAGATCGCGCGAAGCATACGTTCATATACTCGCTTTATCCGCATAAGGAAGACCATGTTCAAGCAGAAGTGTATAAACGCGGTTATGAATTAAATGTTCCGCTTCGTACCGTCGAAACATCGAAAACCACCGGCCTTGGCTCTGCAGCTAAGCTACACGGAATGGATTCGTTCCTGAAGCTTGACCGCCATAACATCATGATCGAAACCGTGAAACTGGCGGAGGACAGCGAAGATATCATCATTAGACTATATGAAACGGCAGGAGCCCGGATCCAGACGAACCTGTACACAGGCTTTCAGATGTCTGAAGCATGGCTTGCCGATTTAATGGAAGAGCGTATAGAGCCGCTGGATATCAACGAACAGACACTGAGGCTTACCTTCGCACCTTTCGAGATTAAGACCCTAAGATTGACCGCTCTATCCGATACGACGAAGAAGTAGGAGGTGTTCGGAGTATGGTACCCAAAGGTGTTGCTATCCCTGGATTTGAACAATTAAAAAAGAACAGGAAATTAACGAAAATATGGCGTTTCAGGCATATCTATTTATTTATCCTTCCTGCCATTATATGGTTTCTGGTGTTTGCTTACTATCCGATGTACGGCATTTTAATCGCGTTCAAGGATTACAAATTCAATTTGGGGATATTAGGGAGTCCGTGGGCAGGCTTTAAATATTTCGAACAGTTTTTAAACGATTCCAGTTTTTACAATGTACTCCGGAATACGTTATCCATTAGTGCCCTTAAACTTATTTTCGGATTTCCGGCTCCATTGATCCTAGCCTTAATGCTCAATGCAGTCATGCACAAAAAATTCAAAAGAGTGTTTCAAACCGTTTCCTATCTACCGCATTTCGTCTCGTGGGTCGTTGTCGTTACCTTACTTCAAAAAATCCTGTCTCCGAACGTGGGGCTTATCAATGACATTCGATACCAAATGGGTTTGGATCCTATCTTTTTTATGGGGAAGCCGGAATTATTCTACCCACTCGTCATCATTTCCGACATCTGGAAAGGTATAGGCTGGGGTTCGATCATTTATTTAGCTGCGTTAACGAATATCGATCCACACTTGTATGAAGCTGCGGAAATCGACGGGGCAGGTCGATGGAGCAAACTATTTAAGATCACGCTTCCATGCCTGACGCCAACGATAGCCATATTGCTCATATTCTCCCTCAGCGGAATACTGAACGCGGGTTTCGACCAAATCTGGTTGATGCAGTCCCCAGCAACATTAAGCGTGTCGGAGATCCTGGACACGTATGTCTTAAAAACAGGCCTCCAACAGGGGCAATTAGCATATTCCACGGCCATTGGTTTATTCAAGTCTGCGATCTCGCTGTTTCTCATTGTGGCTGTAAATAAAATATCCAAACGCGTGAGTGATGTATCGTTATGGTAATAAGCTAGCCCTGAAGATGAGGAGGTGTGTATATGGGTGTAAGAAGGCTGACGCCAGCAGATATATTGTATTCGACGCTGAACTATTCAGTGCTGCTTTTATTCTGCGCTACGGCACTCTATCCATTTATCTATTTTCTGGCCCTTTCTTTCAATGACGGATACGATGCGATGAAGGGTGGAATCTATTTTTTTCCTAGAGTATTTACTATAGAAAACTATGCTAAAGCTTTTAGCAATCCTTTGATCTTAAATTCGTTTTATATTTCCGTTTCCCGAACGCTTGTGGTAACGATTGGCTCCGTTTTTTTGACGGCCTTATTAGCCTACGCACTTTCGCGGAAAGGTTTGCCCGGAAGAAAATATATTGTATTCTTCTTTTTCTTTACTACTTTGTTCAGCGGAGGGCTTATTCCGACTTTTATCCTGTACCGGCAATTACATATCCTGGATACGTTTTGGGTGTTGGTATTGCCATCCCTATATAGTTTTTTCAATGCGATTATTATGAAAACCTTCTTCGACGGGATCCCTGAAGGTCTGTCGGAATCAGCCCGAATAGACGGAGCAAGCGAGCTATCGGTATTTGCAAGAATCATACTGCCTCTTTCGATGCCGGTGCTTGCTACCATTGCCTTGTTTGTCGGGGTGGGCGTATGGAATGACTGGTTTACCGGTCAGTTTTTCATACAGAATGAAAAACTGCAGCCTGCAGCTACGTTCCTGAACAAGATGATCAGCGAAGCGTCTTTCCAATCGATGACCTCGTCGTCGGGAAATAGCGGATCTGCTATTCAAAACATGACCGAGTCTCAAATGGAGCTGCGAGGTGTAACGCCGGAAGCCTTGCGGATGACTTTCGTCATTATTATCACGACACCGATCATCTGCGTGTATCCATTTCTTCAGAAGTATTTCGTAAAAGGCGTGTTGGTAGGTTCTCTTAAGGAGTAGTTGGTATAAAAGGCTAAGCCTTTTATATAAAAAACTTCCAATGGAAGGGGATTGCAGTATGAGGAAGAACAGGCGTAGGAGTGTTCTTGGTATAACACTAATCGCTTTACTGCTTTTAGTGACCATGACGGCATGCTCGGGAACAAGCAAAGAAGAGGAAGCAGGCAAGGTTGACACGGGTCCGACGAAAGAGTCAGGTACGAAAGAAATAAAGCCGGCAACCTTGACTTTCCTCAGTGCTTGGAACGGTGGCGGAGCCGGTTTCCCGCAGGACCAGAAGAATAATCCCGTAGCGCAAAAAATCAGGGAAAAAACCGGGGTAACGTTAAACCTGGAATCCATCACAACAAGCGAAGTAGAAAAACTAAACACCATATTTGCTTCCGGTACGGTTCCGGATATTGTTAACGCACCTTTCTGGTCTACTACAGGAGGAGAAGGGCAAGTCATCAAGAAGGCGGCCACGGAAGGACAGCTTCTGGATTTAACTCCTTATCTCGATAAATACCCGAATATTAAAAGACTTGTGACCACCGGAATCGCGAAGGATTTTGACGAGTTCGATCTCAATAGTCCCGACTTTGAAGGCAAGACGTATCTCATTCCTACGGAGACCCCGGACGGAACCCCCGAGAGCATTCATAATTGGAATTACGGCCTGTTTGCCAGGGGTGATATCCTGAAAGCTTTAAATATTAAGCCGGAGGATATAGATACACAAGACAAACTATATGATCTATTGGTCAAGATCAGAGATGGCGGTTTCAAGGATATTAGCGGGAAGCCGGTCATCCCGGCCGGAACGATGTGGAATGGATGGGATTACGGACAATTCCTTGCCGGATGGTCAGATTACTCGATTTCGGACTTCCGTGAAGTGGATGGAAAACTGATCCACTGGACGCAGTCCAAGGATTACGAAGCCAGGTTGTTATACATGAGAAAGTTACTAAAGGAAGGTTTGTTTGATCTTGAAGCGTTCAACAATACGAGCACGACAGCGAATGAAAAGCTCACAACAGGCAAGCTTGGCATATTTGGAGCCCAACCGATGTTAGCTGATTTACAAAAAACGCTGTATAAGACGAATCCGGAAATGCAATATGAACTACTCGGACCCATGAAGAATAAGAACGGAGACATTCGAACGCAGGTAGAGAAACCCGGCCGTTCCGGTTTCCCTGTCCTTTTCTTAAGCGCTAATATCAAGGATCCTGATGCGGCATTGCGGTACATTGATTATGTTAACAGCGAAGAAGGCCGATTGCTTGCCTATTTCGGGATCGAAGGAACGCACTATACCCTGGAAAACGGGGTACCGCAATGGATTCCGGATGTGAAAAAACAATTCGATGAAAACCCGGATCTGAAGAGAGACGCAGGGCTCAACTATCTGCCAGGAAGGTTCATCGGGGCATTCTCCAATGATGTCACTTGGCCTACGCCCGAAGATAAAAAAACGCAGTGGCAAAAGCTGGAGGAAAGCTTCTCGGTAAAAATGCCTATCAAAATCATCGACAAAGTCAGCGCCAGCTACCTTGCAAGAGAATGGCCTAAATATCAGGAATTTATCAGTAAAACCAGCAGTTTGAATTTCGATGACGAATTTAAGAAAGCATTTTTTGCGGCGTCAGATGAAGAAGCGCTAAAAATACTTCATAGTATTCAAGAAAAATTCAGAGCTGCCGGCGTGGAAGAAATGGCGGAGTTCGTGGCTCAAAAAGCCGCAGAAAGAAATGATGTAGGTTTCTAATGAAGGAAGTTTATCCATGTTGGGATGGCGTCACTGCCATCCCTTATCATTTCTAACAGCACTCATATTCTTTGATTAAACGATTACAGGGGGGGAAACGCATGTTGAACGTTGCGATGTTAAGTAAGTGGCATGTGCATGCAGCTGATTACGCAAGAAGGTTACAATTGCATGGAAATGTTAAGCTCACGGCCGTCTGGGACGAACAGCCTGAACGCGGAAGCGAATGGGCTGCCGAATTGGGAACGGATTTCAAAGCGGATTTGGACACTCTGCTGCAACGGGAAGACATCGATGGGGTTGTCGTTGATGCCCCTACAAGTATGCACGCAGACATCATGGTAGCAGCCGCTCAGGCCGGCAAACATATCTTTACCGAGAAAGCCATGGCACTTACCACTGAGGAATGCGACCTTGTTTCTGCAGCGGTACGCAAAGCAGGCGTCAAGTTCTGTATTTCATTTCCCGCTCGTACAAGGCCGCATCAATTGTTCGCAAAGCAGCTGATCGATGACCATGTATTGGGGGACATTACACTTTTGCGTATTCGTAACGGCCATGACGGTGCTTTGAACAATTGGCTCCCGGATTACTGGTATGATGTGAAGCAAACAGGGGGCGGTGCCATGATGGATTTGGGCTGTCATCCGATGTATATCGCGAGTTGGCTGCTCGGTAAGCCCAAAAGAATCACATCCATGTTTCATTATTTCACCCATCGTGCCGTAGAAGATAATGCGCAGTGCTCGATTGAGTTCGTGAACAACGCGGTCGCGCTGGTCGAAACAAGCCTGGTTACGTACAAAACTCCTTCTGCTCTTGAGATTTACGGTACGGAGGGCACCTTGATCATCTCAGATGATACCGTCAGAGTCATTTCCAAGAAGCTCGATTTACCTTTTTCCGGATGGATTTCGCCTAATCAACTCCCCCAAGAGCAGCCGCTACCGATCATACAATGGGCAGATGCATTGATTCATGACAAGCCGATGCCCTTCGGACTGGAAGACGGGAAGAAATTGACTGAGCTATTGGAAGCGGCATACGTCGCTCATAAGGAGAACCGAACGGTAGAGTTCAAATAACGCGGGGGAGGGAATTCAATGAGAACCGTAAAGGTAGGGATCATCGGCTGCGGAATGATTGCGGGCGGCAAACATATGCCGTGTTTGTCCAAGTTAGACAATGTACAGATGGTGGCCTTCTGCGATTTGAAGCCGGAAAGAGCCGAGGAAGCGGCACAAAAATACGGCACACCGGGCGCAAAGGTGTTTACAAATTACAAGGAACTGCTTGCGATAGAAGATATTGAAGTCGTACATGTGCTTACACCGAACAGCTCTCATGCGATGATTTCCATTGATGCTCTCGAAAGCGGCAAACATGTCATGTGCGAAAAACCAATGGCGGTCACAGGTGTGGATGCCAAAGCGATGTACGAAGCCCACTTGCGAACAGGTAAGAAGCTAACTGTCGGATACCAGAATCGTTCCAACGCTAGAAGCCAACTGTTAAAGAAGATGATTGCCGATGGGGAACTTGGAGATATCTATTTTGCAAAAGCTGTCGCTACCCGAAGAAGAGGCGTACCTACATGGGGCGTGTTTTTGGATAAAGAGAAACAGGGGGGCGGTCCTATGATCGATATTGGAACCCATTCCCTTGATCTGATCCTATGGCTGATGGATAACTATGAACCGGAGAGTGTCGTCGGCAGCGTCTTCCATAAACTGAAATATACCGAAAATGCCGCGAACGAATGGGGAGCCTGGGATCCTAACGAATTCGAGGTCGAAGATTCGGCGTTCGGGTATGTGAAATTTAAAAATGGAGCTACGGTCATCATTGAAACCAGTTGGGCCCTTAACATAGCGGAAGGCGGCGGCAACCTGCTTTGCGGAACGAAGGGAGGAGCAGATTTTACTAAAAATGAACTGCGGATCAATGGCGAGAGGAACGGGAGCTTGTTCCTGAATCATATCGATGTGAACCCGAATGCAAGGGAACGATTCAGAGGAGAAGAAATGTCCGATTTCGAGTATGAAGCCAAACAATGGATTCACAGTATCGTGAACGATACAGAACCCTTGGTTAAACCGAAGGAAGCTATGATTGTTTCACAAATACTAGAAGCGGTGTATATATCCGCAGATACAGGAAAAACCGTTTATTTTGATAAGGAATAAGGACGTGATACGGGAGAGCTTTATAAAACACATTGATGACATGCATCTTATCACTGGCACTGATTATGGGCGATGGCTATTGAAGAAGTAGTTACACTTGACTAACGGGGAACATTAATTGATAAAGTATTTACTAGAAGCCAACAATATATTTGTTGGCTTCTTCTGTTGTTTCCTGACGATACAGTGTAATAAGAGCTATGAGAACATCAGCCGAATTGAAACTAAAAATAATGACAATAATAGCTATAGATAAACATATAAAGGATGATAATATGATTTATATCTATAATGACTATGGTGGGACACATACAACAGCTCTTGCAGCTGCTTATCATTTAAGAGAAATTACCCAATCAGGACGAAAACTAACTAAAGAAGAAATATTAAATGTTAACTATTTCAATAAATTAACTAAAGAGGATTCGGGAAAAATCATTTTTCATGGGATAGACGAAAATGGAGATTCAGTATATACAATTGGACGAAAATCCTCCAAACTTGTTGTTCCGGCATTAAATGACTTAAGCTTGTTACTACAAAGCAAACATCATTTTCATGAAAAAATAATATTCTCTAATACGTCACCGACTGTACCGTTTGTCATGTCAATTGGAGGTTTCTTATCAAGAGGACTAAAAATCGATTTCATAGGTGTTCCGTTATTAATTATGGGTGCTAAACAATGCTGTGATAATATTTTTCAGTTGGTTGAAAATACGAAACGAACCGGGAAGTCCTCTAATGAAAAAAAAGTTATTATTTTAGAAAATGAAGCATTTAAATAATAAGACCGGTACATAGCCAATGGAGATGAAATGGATATTTTAATTTTGAGTAAATTGAGAAACCTTTTTGAGTGGAGTTACGTCTATGATGGCAAGATAAACCAACAAACCACTTCAAGAGGTGACATTTATGAAAAAACCTTCCAAAGTCATTACCCTGTCCGCAGCCGTTGCCCTGGCACTCAGCTTGGCCGGACAAGACTTCGCTTCTGCGGCCGCTTTTAAAGATCTGAATAACGTGCAAGATAAAGACAAAATCATTGCCCTGCATGACAGCGGCCTGATCAAGGGAATTACCGCAGAACTGTTTGCTCCGAATAAGACCGTCACACAGGCCGAGAGCATACAGTTTTTCGTCAACGCGCTGGGACTGAATTTGGACTTTGTCCGTTTCGTTAAAGAGCCCCAGGCTTCCGATTATTACAAGCATGCTAAAGATTCCGCTTGGTACGCAAATGCTTTCATTGTCGCCGCAGTCAACGGACTAGACCTGCCTGGAGATCTGAATCCGAATGAAAAGATGACGCGCGAAGCCTTTACGCATCAGCTCGTTCATACGATCGAAATTACCGGTAAGCTGCCTATGATACATCCGGTTGTCAAGGAATTCAAAGACCAGGATCAAGTCAATGTCGATTATTCCGGATCGATCCAACGCGCCTTGAACTACGGCGTCATAGAGCTGGATAAAGACGGGAAGTTTCATCCGAAGAAAGAAATCACACGTGCGGAAGCGGCCATCGAAATTAGCAATGCACTTCATTATTTGAAAGCTCACCAAGCGCCGCAGGGGAATGAGAGCTTCGTTCTCACGGCAGAACAAGCCGCGCAATTGATCAAAGGGGCGTCTGGAGACAAACTGCAGATCAAGATCGATCCGCAAGCCGTTGTGTCCCGCGAGTCATTTACGTACCTGCTGATCCACACCCTTCAAGCGGGAGGCAAGCTGCCGATGTTGAAGCTAATCCCGAGAGAGATCAAGGACAACGATAAAATCGATATCCAATATCAAGGCGCGATTCAAACGGCACTTGCTCTCAAGATCGTGGAACTGGACTCAGAAGGCAACTTCAATCCGAAGAACGGAGTTACCCTTACAGACGCGACGGCAATGGTCGATCGGGTGCAAGAGATCGATAAGTAAGAGATCCAGGTAACGAGTAGAAGGATAGTCATAAAATAAATCAATTTGTTATTAAAGGTTACCTAAAACTATTCTTCCATGGGTATTATTTGAGCTTTTAAAAGAAAAGTGAGGATTATATTAGAGTTGTTTCTAATATAGTCCTCACTTTATTTATGCTATTTCCTTATGTCTTAATGGTTATTCAACAAATAGTACTAGTAAACAATCTCTTTTGTATTATTATAGAGGGTGTCCAAGCAGCCATTTAAGGCTTATGGTAAGCCCTCCTTTTTCAAGCAAAATAATGCCCTTTTTCGAGATCGGCGATCAATCCGGGCTGGATCGGTTTCCAGCCCAGAAGTTCCCGTGTTGCCAAACTCGCTTGCGTAGTATTGTACAAGCTTGTGATGTCTAATGCCGAAATAGGGCCAAGAAAGCCGAAATGAGAGGTTGCTTCTTCAGGTGTTATGCTGACTGCTGGCACTTTCAATTGCCGTCCGATAACAGCGGCAATCTCGCGGAGCGGAATGCCTTCATCGCCGGCACCAAGCAGCCGTGAGCCCGCCGGGGCGGATTCCAGCGCCAGACGGTACAGAACCGCCGCATCCAGGCGGTGAACTGCTGGCCAACGGTTCGTTCCGTCGCCGATGTAGGCGGCGAAGTCCCTCGCCCGTGCAATGTTGATCATCATTGGCACAAAGCCCTTATCGCCTTCGCCGTGCACGGACGGTGCAAGCGAGACGATCGATGACCGGATACCCCGCTCTGCCATTGCGAGCACTGCTTGATCCACGGTATGTCCATTAGCGTGAGCCGTGGTAATGAACGGCTTCCCGGAGCCTTCAAGCGCCGCTCCCATGGCTTCAACGGCTCTCAAATCCAGAGCTAACGCACCTTCAAAGTCGGAAAAATCGTTGGTGAACGCCAGATGAATAACGCCGTCCGCAGCAGCGGCGGAACTGCCCAGCGTATCGAGATCGTCCAGCGTGCCGTACAGCACTTCGGCTCCCGTCGCCTTTAATCCCGCGGCTTTCTCTTCAGAACGGCAAAGACCCGACACTGTATGACCCGAGTCGATCAGTTCCCGGACGACCGCGGAACCAACATACCCTGTTGCTCCTGTAACAAAAACATGCATAATGAGATCCTCCTTCATGAGTTGACTGCTTGAACATGTTTAGCATAAACTATGAAGTGAACTCTATGGCAAGCGGTCCAAAGGTGAAATAATCATGAAAATTCAGGAACTGGCGGACAAGATGGGATTAACGATCCATACGATCCGCTTTTATGAAAAGGAAGGCTTGCTGGATGATCGGCATGTCCGGCGAGAAAGCAATAATTACCGTAACTATTCGGAAGAGGCTATCGAGCGGTTGAAGCTCATCAAAAAGTTCCAGTCCATCGGCTGTTCGCTGGCTGAACTGAAGGCAGTTCTGCAGGACTACGACACCAATGCGCACACAAACCTGCAGATTATAGATTGGATTCGTGGCAAGAAAAAGGAGATCGAAAGCAAGAAGGAAGAATACGACCAAATGCTGGACACCCTTAACAAGATGCTGGAGTATAAGACTCTACTCATGGAGGATCCACAAAAAGCTCAAGAGATGCTAAAGGCTTGGCATGCCGGCTCATCCGAATGAGCTGGTTTGTAGCTTCCATTAGTCCATGCGGAACAATTGAAACAGGAATACATACATCGTACTTCTCTTCTATCCATCCAAAGTTCCTATTACATCCTCTTAAGCGCCGTACAAAATCGTTTATTTGGCTAACCTATCTCATCGGCGATAGTTGTCCACTGACACAAATCTGCCTACATATCTTAGTCCAGAAAAGCTTGTAAAACCAGGCTTTTCTTTTTTTATATAGGAACATTTGTGTCAAAGAAAAATACATAAGTGATCCCACATAATTGGCGTTTTTCACTCCATTCTGTTCATATTCAACATTTCGTGTTGCTGTTAACTTATTAAATAAAAAGGTTCGATTTAAGGTTGTGATGGTCTTCCTGTTCTCGTCACCATTTCTAGATCCAACAAGACGATTGATTTAATGAAAACCGAATATCCATATCTGCGAAATCCCGAAACCTCATGGTTGAGTTCGGTTTTAGGGATCCCTACCGTAATCGTTTTTTGGTAGGCGGATGTCATAGGAACACTAGTGGATCCAATTTCATAAATTATCTAGTCGAGAAGGGGGGATGGGCTTGTATGCCGGTCGGAACCAGATCTAAACATTCTCGTATAACGATTGTCCCAAGCAAGGACAGTGAAATGAATGATACGGAGGGTATAAAATGAACGATTTCCAGAAGGATCTGCAAAACTTGAATGTCGGCCAGTTCAATCCGACGGGGATGACGCCTATGTCGGGGCAAAATCAGAACGGTCCGGGGGATCCCCGCTTATGTGCTGGTATTTGCTTTTTTTGCGCCGGTTTTTGTGGCGGTTTTTGTTCATGCAGCAACTGTTTCCGCTGCAGTAGCTGCTTCAACTGCGCCCGCTGCAGTAGCTGCGCACGTTGCGGAAGCTGCGCTCGCTGCCGTTGAGTACCGAAAAGCTCGCTTGACGATCCGCAATACGGTATGCCCCTGCAGATGTCTCGTCTTGCTGGGGCTGTTCCTATTTTAGTTTTAGGCATGACGGACAAAACGCTCTACATAACTTAAAAATGAGGGAAAACCGAAGGTGCGTACAATGCGGTTTTGCCTCTGGCAAAACCTTAAGGAGGAATAAAAACTTGAACCCTTCTATGCGTCTGAAAGTGAAAGGGGATACGTTCTTTCTCCCCGATTCGAATGGAGGCGTCTATTTTCGCAACAATACGGGTTCGTTCCGAATGGAAGGCGACATGGTCGATCTGTGGATCGAAAAATTGATGCCCATGTGGAGTGGGGATTATTCCATGGCGGATCTGACGGACGGCCTGCCGGAACCGCACAGGGTACGGGTTTATGAAATCGCGGAAGTACTGCTGGGTAACGGCTTTGTCCGGGATACCAGTCAAGACCGCCCGCACGCCCTCCCAGAAGCTGTCGAACGGAAATATGCCGCACAAATCGAATTTCTGGACAGCTTTGGCGGTTCGGGCGCTCACTGCTTTCAAGTCTATCGCCAGGCTAATCCGATTGCGGTCGGTTCCGGTCCGATATTTGTCTCGCTCGTTGCGGCTTTGTTGGAATCTGGATTGCCCCGGTTTCGTATGCTCATTACGAACCGGGCGACCACGGATCGCCAGCGGATCTCCGAGCTGACGGCGACCGCGCGTCTATCGGATCTCGATATCGAGGTCGAGGAGATCTTTCCGTCGAATGACGGTTTCCTCGATTGGTCTGAGGTTGTGCGGCTGGCGGATTCCGTTCTCTACGTCGCTCAGAATGACGATCCCGGAGAGCTTAGAGCGCTGCATGCTGCCTGCAGGGACGCGAAGAAGCTGCTGCTGCCTGCCATCTACTTGGGACAGGTGGGCATAGCAGGGCCGCTGGTGCACCCGGATTCGGACGTCTGCTTCGAATCCGCATGGCGCAGGATTCACCGAACCGCCCTTGGTGATGTGGATAAACCGACCACCTTCTCAACTACGTCGGAAGCTATGCTCGCGAATGTGGTCGTATTCGAATGGCTTAAGACCTTTTCGGAGACGACGGCTTCGGAATTGAACGGAAAGCTGTTCCTGCTGAATTCGGAGACATTAGAAGGAGAGTGGCATCCGTTACTTCCCCATCCGCTGGTCAGGGGTCTTCGTCCGGCGGAGCCTACGGATCTATTCGACCTTCCAATCGATCAGCGTACAGAGGGGCAGGAGGCAGACCGTCTCCTCTCCTATTTCAATCGCTTGACTTCGGCAGAGACCGGCATTCTTCACTGTTGGGAGGAAGGGGACTCGAAGCAGCTTCCGCTCTCGCAGTGTCGCGTCCAGGCAGTCGACCCGCTATCGGAAGGCCCCGCCGAGCTGCTGCCGCAAATCGTCTGTTCGGGAATGACACACCATGAAGCAAGGAAGGAAGCGGGCTTGGCCGGCATCGAGGCATACGTGTCGCGACTGGCCGGGGTTCTGAAGGCGGCCAGACCTGCGCAGCCGGATTCTGCCAGCTCGCTCGAGTCGCAGCCACATGAATATGTAGGGATCGGTGCAGGAGAGACGGTAGCGGAAGCGGTCTTCCGCGGACTGCGGAAATATCTGTTCGAGGAGCTGAAAAGTCGTTCCGAATCCAGCCTGCCCTCCGTTTATCAAATCAATCTAAGCAAGGTTGAGGACGATTTTTGCCTCTATTGCTTGCGCGTATTGACTACGATGCGGGACGCCCCTGTAATCGGACTAGGGCAAGAAGCCTTGGGTTTCCCGGTCGTCTGGGTCGGTACGAACGGGTACTGGTACGGCGGAGTCGGAGTCAACCGCACGATGGCGCTGCGAGAAGCGCTCCGACAGGCGCTGATGAAAATCCAAAACGATGCTGCGGACATCCAAGGCCAAATCCTGGAGCGTTCTTCGGTCAAAATGGAAGATGCCTTGACGCAGAGCTTGACGATTCCCAGCTTTGATGAGTCTGAATATGGCATGACGCTGCAGTCCGTCCGGGAGATCCTGCAATCGAACCGTAAGCGGATCGTGGTTGTTGATTTGTCGACAGAACCGTTTATGCAAGAAGAGCTGGCAGGCGTGTTTGGCGTGTCGCTGCGAGAGGAGGAGACGCTTTGAGCGCGATCGTGACGGTCATCGGGGAAGGACAGCTCGCGGATATGGTAAGCAAGTTATTGTCTGCGGATGACCGCTATCGGCTGATCCGGCAGAAGAGCATTGAATCTGGAGAGGCGGCAATAGGAGACTTGGCGCTCGTATTGAACGATGCTTGGGATCCTTCCGTTCATCTTGCGGCGGAGGAACGGTTCCGTCAGTCGGGAACGCCCTGGCTGCGCGGCTTTGTTGCATTTGGAGAGGGGATTGTCGGTCCGTTGGTTCGTCCGGAGGGGCTAGGATGCTCGCAATGCGCGGATACCCGGCTCCTGCTGGCGGGAAGTGACCGCAGGGAATCGTGGGACCTACAGCAGATGCTGGCATCGCATGGGGGGATCGCCCGGGACACTTGGGCGTCTCGAACGGGGATATTGCAGGTAGCGCGCCTTGTTGCGGCAGAAGGCGTTAAGATGCTGGAGGGCGGAAAGCCGGAGACGGAAAGCCGGATATACCTGATCAATCTGCGTACGATGAAAAGCTCGTTGCACTTCTTCCTGCCCGATCCGCTATGTCCGATCTGCGGCCGATTGCCTGAAGACGATGCGGAGACGGCTCGCGTTGCGCTGCAGCCAAGCCTGAAAATCAGCACCGAAACGTATCGCAGCCGTTCGATGGATGAGCTAAAGGGTGTTTTGGCCAAAGAATATCTGGATGCCAGGACCGGTTTTCTGAATGGAAAAATGGTTGACCTTGTGTCTCCTTTTGCCGATGCGAGCATAAATTTGCCCTTGTTTGGCGGAGATGAGGCATGCGCAGGTCGGACCCACTCCTATGCGGATAGCGAGATGACGGCCATCCTGGAGGGACTGGAGCGTTATTGCGGTCTGTCGCCCCGCGGCAAACGATCCGTCGTTCATGCCAGTTTCAGCAATGTGCAGGACCAAGCCCTCGATCCTCTCCGCGTAGGCGTCCATGCGAAGGAACAGTATGAACGTGCAGACTTCCCGTTCAAGCCATTCGATCCCGAGCGGCCAATCGATTGGGTATGGGGTTATTCGTTCCTGGAGCAGCGTCCGATTCTCGTACCGGAGCTGCTGGCTTATTACAGTTCGGGCTGCGGTCACGGATTTGTCTATGAAACGTCCAATGGCTGCGCGCTGGGCGGCAGTCTAGAGGAAGCGATCTTCTACGGGATGCTGGAAGTGGTGGAGCGCGACTCCTTCCTCATGACCTGGTATGCGCGACTGCCCCTGCCGCGACTAGACCATCGTTCGGTCCAGGACCGGGAATTGAGATGGATGACGGATCGTTTGGAGGCCGTGGCGGGCTATGACGTGCATTTGTATAAATCGACAATGGAGCACGGCATACCGAGCGTGTGGGCGCTCGCGAAAAACAAGAAAGAGCGGGGCGTGAACCTCATCTGCGCAGCGGGCGCCCATCCGGATCCGATCCGCGCGGCAAAAAGCGCGATCCACGAAGTGGCGGGCATGCTGCTCACCGTCAGCGAGAAATTCGAGGAAAACCGTCAGCAGTATAAACGGATGCTTCTCGATCCGTACCAGGTCGTTCAGATGGAGGACCACTCCATGCTGTACGGGTTGAAACAGGCGGAGGAACGGCTCGATTTTCTGCTGAATAACGATCGTCCGATGCAAACGTTCGCCGAAGCGTTTAAACCAAGGGGCTGGAACGCCGATCTGACCGATGATCTGAAGGCCATGCTGCATGTTTTTCGCCAATTGAATCTTGAAGTAATCGTGGTTGACCAGACGACTCCGGAGACGCGTCGCAACGGACTGCATTGCGTGAAAGTGCTCATTCCCGGCATGCTGCCGATGACGTTCGGGCAGCATCTCATCCGTTTGACGGGACTGGATAGAGTGCTCAGGGTCCCTGCGGAGCTATCTTATTCGCTGGAGCCCTTATCGCCCGAGCAGCTTAATCAGTATCCGCACCCGTTCCCATAAATACGGCTATGAGGCGGCGGGGTTGGAAGACAAGGAGGAAAGCGATGAGTCATATGAATTTGGACGTTTTTCTTCACCGATTGCAATATGATCCGGATAAGGTCAAGCCCTTGGATTGGGAGACGGACTGGGATGACGCGCCGCTTCCTTACAAGCTTTATCGCGGCTTGCCAATGATTCCGCTATCCAGGGAAGTGCCAGCAACGCTCGAAGGCAGGGATACGACTGGTGTGCCTACCCTTCGCGATATCGGTCATTTCCTTTACTATGTATTCGGGCTTACGCAATTGACCCAATCCGTCATGGAGCGGGATACATCGGAAGAATCGGGAGGCGTCTTGCAGATGTGCCGGCGCTTCGTTCCTTCCGGAGGAGGGCTATATCCGAGCGAATTGTATCTCTATCTGAAGCTTGGTGAATTGCCTGCCGGCGTATACCATTACGATGCGGCGCATCACCGGTTGGTGTTGCTGCGCGAAGGGAATTTCGACGATTATTTAGCCAGGTCGCTCGGGAATCGCCACGACGCTAACGGTTGCTTCGGAGCCGCGATCGTATCTACGGTTTACTGGAAAAATTTTTACAAATACAATAATTTTGCCTATCGGCTGCAGGGACTAGATGCTGGCATTTTGATCGGACAGCTGCTCGAAATCGCGAAACGATTCGGATTTTCGTCTAGTGTACATTTTCAATTTCTCGACCAAGCCGTCAATCATCTGCTCGGACTATCGGAACAAGAGGAGAGCGTGTATGCGGTTATCCCGTTATCGACAGAGCCGGCGGTTCGGTGGATGGAAAGCGGGAAAGAGGATGAGGACACTGTTTCTGCCTCCGAGCTGTGCCGGGAGTTGTCGCCAGTCATTCATGATCACTATGTCAGATCGCGGAGGATCGCAGATTATCCGATGCTGCTTCGGATGAGCTATGCGTCCCGACTGGATTCGACACAATTGTTTCGACAGATCCGGAAGGATGATCAAGCAATCCCGAATCAAACGCTCGCACTGCCTCTGCCGCCGGTAGACCGCTTGTCCTATGATTTGGCGACGGTTTGCCGCAACCGGTTCTCGCCCGAGACGGAATTTATCTGGAAGCCGATCGGTCTCTCCCGACTTGCAGCTCTGCTTCGGGAAGCGACGGCTTCCTTCTCGTATCGCAATGACCTGGATGGACCACAGGAGCGGCCGGAACCCCGTGTATTCCTTTATGGCTGCTTCTACGGGGTCGAAAACGTTCCGGATGGCGCTTATTGGTATGATGGCACCGCGCATGCGCTGCAGTCGGTTTGTCTTGGAGATCACCGACAGCGGATGCAGGAGGGAATGTCGCTTCCCAATATCAATTTGTTTCAAGTGCCGCTCAGCTTTCATGTGGCAGGGAAGAGGAGTTTCTTTCAATCGCAGCTCGGCAAGCGGGGATACCGCATACAGCAAATGGAGGCCGGAATGCTCGTGCACCGATTATTGCTGGCAGCATCCGCCCTCGGGATGGGAGGACGTCCGCTACTCGGGTTTGACGCCAATTCCAGCGATGCGCTATATCGGACGGATTCTCGGGATGAAACCGGGCTGATTTTTATACCGGTCGGTCCCTATCGTCAACGATTGCGGTTGGCGGGTAGTTTGAGCCGTTAAAATAAAAAAATCATCGCTGACGACATTGACGCGAACGGTCATATCGTTAGCGATGAAAACCCGCTCTTTAAACGGGCTTCTCTTACCAGAGCCGGAAATTGTAAAACATCGCCCGCCTGCAGCTTATATTGTCTATCTTCCATTAGAATCTCCGCGCTGCCCGTCACAATCAACACGATTTCTTGCCTTTCGAGATGCTGGTGATTGGCTGCTGGATGATCAGGAAGCCATGAAGGCATTACATGGGAATAACAAAAAAACGGCATATTTGCCGTTTTTTTTGTTGGCATAATTATGTTCTGCAAAATATCAGCAGCCAGCCATATATTCATATTCCTTCACAATACCCGGTTTTGCTCTCTTTGAATAGGTCGTTAAAGGAAGAGACGTAGGCTATATAAGGTACATCCGGAACCAATAGTCCAAACTTATGAATGCAAAAATATTGCTTGTGAAGGAGAGAACTTTCCTGAGATTTGACTATGTTGAAAAGCTTTTTTAATTTAAATCATTACCCATGTTTTGTTTTAACAAAAAGAAATAATTCAATAGGAATTGTAATGAAGAAGAAAATGACTTAATATAAACGATGATAATGATAATCATTATCATACTTATCATACTTTGATTACTTCATCATTAGGAGGTGAATTCTTGAATACGAAGGAAGGGACAACAAGAAGAATAGGAATCAGCTATTATACGGTGATATTGTTATTGATTATTCTGATCGCGATATCCGCTGTCTTTTCCGTATCGATTGGACAGGTACATATTCCTTTCCGGCAGGCGATGGAGATTATGATACATGCTTTGACCCATGGCAAGTGGGGATCGATGAGCCATGTCGAAAGCGACTCATTTGTAAACATCATTTTACAAGTCAGAATGCCGCGTGTCATATTTGCCCTTTTGATCGGCATGGGACTTTCCTTATGCGGTACGATTATGCAGGCTGTTGTGCAAAATCCCCTCGCCGATCCGTACATCCTGGGGATTTCCTCCGGAGCGTCCCTGGGGGCAACCTTTGCGATCCTGGTCGGATTCGGCAGCGGCGCGCTGCTGTCCCAGTTCGGCGTCGCCTTCGGCGCCTTTGCCGGGGCTATGGTCACATCAATTGCCGTGCTGGTGTTATCCAGCATCGGAGGCAAAGCGACATCTGTAAAGCTTGTATTATCGGGCGTCGTTATCGGGGCTTTATGCAGTTCTTTTTCCAGCCTGGTCATTTATTTCGCCAACAACGCGGAAGGCATCAAGACCGTCACGTTCTGGTCCATGGGAAGCCTTGCTTCCTCCAGTTGGGATAAAACGCCGATCATGGCGGTGGTCGTTTTGCTAGGCTGCGCATTATTTCTTTTCCAGCACCGGGTGCTGAATACAATGCTGCTCGGCGACGAGTCTGCGATCACGCTCGGCATTAACTTAAGTGCCTACCGCAAATTATATATGATCGCAGCGGCGCTTATTACAGGCACGATGGTCGCTTATGCAGGGATGATCGGTTTTGTCGGATTGATCATTCCTCATATCGGACGGGGGATTTTTGGTGCGGATCATAAGCAGTTGACAGCCGGAACGCTGCTGCTCGGCGGATTGTTCCTGATATGGTCGGATATTTTATCCAGAACGCTCATTCATAATGTGGAACTTCCCATCGGGATCATTACGTCAGTGATCGGCTCACCGCTGTTTATCTACATGATCGTGAAAAAAGGCTACAATTTCGGAGGATGAGACATGGAATTGACCGCAAAGGAAATGGAATTCAGGATCGGCAAAAAAAATATCGTGAAGAATGCTTCGATTCAGGTCAAAAACCGGCAATTCGTAGGTTTGATCGGACCGAATGGATGCGGCAAATCCACGCTGCTGAAAAGCATATACAAGAGCCTGATTCCACTGAAAGGGTCTGTTTATTTAGGCGACCTGGATGTGCTGAAAACTTCCGAAAAGAAAGTTTCGCAGCGGCTTGGCGTCGTGGGTCAGTTCAATGAAATGAATTTTGATTTAACGGTATTGCAGATGGTCATGCTTGGCAGAACGCCGCACAAGAAACTGCTGGAATCCGACAAAGTGGAAGACGTAGCGATTGTGGAGGAAGCGCTGGCAAGAACGAATTTGCTTGATTATAAGGAGCGCAGTTATTTGTCGCTGTCCGGGGGAGAAAAACAGAGGGTCATTTTGGCGAGAACGATCGCGCAGCAGCCGAAATTCATGATTTTGGATGAACCGACGAATCATCTCGACATTCGCTATCAGCTCGAAATTTTATCCTGCGTGAAGGGATTAAACATCGGGGTACTGGCCGCTCTTCACGATTTGGAAATGGCCGCGCATTATTGCGATTATCTCTATGCCATGAAGCATGGTGAGGTATATGCGCATGGCACGCCTGAAGAGGTGCTGACGCCGGAGAACATTGAGGAGCTGTATCAGATCAAGTGTCGTACATATGTAAATCCGGTAACGAACGGATTGGGATTTGCTTACGGTCTATAAAAAGAGGAGGAAGAAAATTGAAAAAGCATCTGTTGCTCGCTGCCGGGATTGCGGCCATGCTGGCGCTTTCCGCTTGCGGAAATGCGGAGAAAACCAATGAACCGGAGGCCCAGGCTGCCAGTCATTATCCGATAACAATTGAAAATTTTTCGAAGGCTGAAGGGGGAACGACTTGGGAGAAGAAGGAGCAGGAATTTGCTAAAGCTCCTGAACGCATCATGGCCAATACCAGACCTGCGGCAGAAATGCTGCTCCATTTGGGGTTAGGCGACAAAATCGTCGGAGTCGGAGCAAATTTCGGAGCACCTGATCCAGCGGTAGAAACAGAATATAACAAACTGAATATCCTTAGCGACGAGTATGTCGGGAAGGAAGTGACGCTGGGTACGAATCCGGACCTCGTATACGGACGAGGCGGCTTGTTCGATAACGCCGATTGGGGAGTAGGCACGGTGGACACCTTGAACGGCATGGGAATCAAAACCTATGTCTTGGAATCGTCAGTGACCGGAGGGAACTATGACTCGATTTACAAGGATATTAAAAATGTTGGCCAAATATTCAACGTGCAAGATAAGGCTGAGTCGTTCATACAAGAACTAAAAGGAAAACAGGAAGGCATTGCAACTAAATTAGCGGGTATACAAGCCGAGAAAACATTCGCCTATCTGCATATGAGCGATCCCAAGGAAGTGAGCGTATACGCGGCCCAAAAAGAGACGTTTTTCAACGATGCGTTCAAAATGGTCAAATTGGACAACGTCTTTAAAAATGAACCGGGCGAGGTCAGCGTTGAAATGCTGATTCAGGCAGACCCGGACGTACTCATCATTCCGGACTGGATTACGACTGGCGGGACGAGCCAAGATAAACTCAAAGAGGCCCTTTACGCAAATCCCAAATTGTCCAGCATGAAGGCGATCAAAAACAAGCAAATCTATGCGGTAGACTACAATTATTTGTTTAGTTATGGCTACAGTACGATCGACGGGATGGAAAAGCTCGCCAAAGAAATGTATCCCGACCTGTTTAAATAGCTTCATAACATAGCCTTTTAGAGCACTTCTCCAATCTCTAATAAAAAGGTGAAGGCAGCCGGGTTTGTATCGGCTGCCTTTTCTCAACTAACGGGCAATTCAGTTCCAATATATGGTATGTTAGGATTAGGATTTGAACAAGGGGGGGGGACAATGTTGAGTGAAATAAAGCATCCAATTAAGAGTCCTAAAAGGATTAGAACCATTATAGGAATGATTGCTATTATATTGAGTCAATCTATTCTTGTATTTAGATCATGGGATATGGGAAATGTATTCTACTTTTCGTTAACGGCGATTCTTTTATGTTTAGTTGTACTGTTACTCGCATTGTACAGAACATTTTTCAAGAAACCAACCGAGTTATGCCTATCCAATGAGCAAATCATATTAAATGGGCATATGATTAATTCGAGCGATATTAAAGTGATAATGACTATGGGGTACTTTAAACCTGTTATCGGGATATTACCTTACAGGAGGAGAATCGTCCCAATGGATATGACATTTAGGTATTTAAAGGATGATGATAGAGGTGCCTCGGATTTAACGAATTGGGCAAAAATGAACAATGTAAAGATGGTTAATAAATCGTTTCTAACGTGGATATAAGTACATTCCCCAGCACTATTCGGTACGATAGTTTTCTTATTCAGATGATGGGCTTAACTAGGATGACATACTTGTTCGTTACGCTAACGGGCAGGATAGCATAATCCAAAAATACATTCTCTTAATGGTGGATAGTATCAAAACAGCATATCTCCTGATGAGGGAGACATGCTGTTTTTAGTATGCTTTATTGCGTAATGAATTCAGAACGTCCTTAACTTCAGGCCTGTTCCTGTTTAGGCGTTTTGATCAGGAGGGCCAAAACGGTAATGATCGCTGTGAAGACAAAGAGCATGTTAAACCCGTTTTGTATGCCAAAAGCATCGGATACCTGGCCGATCAATAGTCCAACGACTGCGCCGCCCAGACCGGATGCGACATAGATGACGCCTTGCAGGGAGCCTGTCTGCTTCGTTAACTTGGAAGCAATACCCTGCGCGGTTGGGAACAATACCGACATGGCAAGTCCGAAAAGCATCATCAGGTAGCTGGTATTGGTGACCAGAATACGTCCCAGGATCAATGACAGCAGGGCAAACAGCGAGAACGTGACCAATGTACGGCGGTCACCAAGCTTGAGGATGATGAAGCCTCCAAGAAAGCGGCCGATCGTAAAGAGAAACGCGAAGCTGGCAATAATATAAGCTGCCGTTGATGCTTTTTGATCAGCAGACATTCCTGCAATGTTGAGTGAAGTGTAGAAGATCGGGAAGAAATTCAGGAACCCGGCTTCGGCCGCCACATAGAACAAAATATATAGAATGACGAAGAGAATCTGCCGGTCCTTGAACAGCTGCAGCACCGATTTGAGCGTTACGCGATCTTGCCCGTCCGCTGCAGCGGCTTGTCCTGGTTTAAAGGACTGAAGGACGATGAAAACAATCGCAATGATAACCGCCACACCGAAGTAAAAATAGCGCCAGCTGATATGGTTGGAGAAGATGAGATTAAGAATTAGTGGCGTCACAATCATCCCGACCCCGAACAACGCATTCGCCAAATTAAAAACGACGGCTGATTTTTCCTTAAAAAAGGTTGGAATTAATGTAGCGACAGAAACAGTCATCGAACCGATACCTACACCTACGACTAAATAAAATCCGAGGAAGAAAGCCACGATGTAGGAAAACCCCGTCCCGATAAGTCCAATGATCATAACGATAGTGCCGATACCCATGACATATTTAATGCCTTTGCGGTCCGCGAGGATACCGGCAACAAGGCTGGCCAGCAGAAATCCAACCTGGAATACGGTTACCATTATACCGACTTGGCTGATATTCAAATTGATGTCATTTTGCACCTTTTCCAAAATCAGACCCTTGGTGTTTTGGATACCGCCCAGCAGGAACATGGTTGCAAAGATCAGAAAAAACAGGACCGGACGTTTTACTCTTTCCATGATGAATTCGTTCCCTTCTCCCTGTAGGATTGAATAGCTTCGAACAGTTCGTCTCCTGCCCAGCCATAGCAGTAATACAGAAGATCATCCGCCGCGCTGCTTTCTCCGGCCTGCACTGCCTCGATGAGATTCCCCGGCGAAATATTCCACATTTGTATGCCGCTGAATATACGCGTTCCCGGTGCGGACTTTTCACGGACCGTATTGTTCTGATCCGCAACAAACTGAATCGGGAAGCCATCTTTCTTAAAATCTTCGTAGGTTAATTCATACGGAAGGCGGAAGAAGAGCTTAAATGCCTGGAAAGCCCGTTCCTGTTCCTCCGGTGTGTCAGCCAAGTAATGAATCAAGCCCTGAACATCGGCACCGCCGCCAAGCTTGTGATACGGAAAATGCTTCAAGGCCGGAGACAGCTTGGTCAAGCTGGCATAATCCTGTCCAAGCATCCAGCCATAAGCAGGCGGCCACAGATCCAACCAGATATTAAAGCTGTCGTTTACTTTTCGCACACGCTGAATTAGACGCTCGACAAAGCCGGTGACGCTGCGCTGGCGAAATTTAATCCATGATTGAATGTGCTCGTTGCCTGCGGCAAAGCCGACAGCGATTTCAAACTGTTTGTCCATTAATTGCGCTGCCCAGGTTTCCAGTGCCTTTTTGACTTCATTAATATCGAGGTTTTGTTCAGCCATTTTCTGCTGGCAGTGCGGGCAGAAGCAGGTCAACAACCCTTTCGGATTGACTTCCTGTCCTCCCCAGTCTGGAAAGCGGATGCGGTCGATCATATAGGTGGTAAAGCCATACCGTTCGTACAGGCCGACAAAGGTTTTCTCCCAGAAATCAATGACATCCGGTGCATTCGGACACAGCCAGTGGTCAATGAAATTGCCGTATACATCGGTGACCAGGTTATTTTCGAGCGCATCCCCTTCGAAATGTCCGTTGAGTATATTCAGCCATGGAATCACTTCAAATTCTTCATCCTGCATTGCATGTTTAATCATCATAAGTGGATCGTGATCCGGGGTAACTGACGGCTCTCTGCGCTGATCGAGTCCGGATCCTTCGTATGCAGGCAGCACGGCATGCATGGTGCCCGTTCCGTGCACGACCTCATGAACGGGATTGCGCGGAAGCTTGCCGACCGGATTTGGATTTCGTTCAAAAATCGTATTGACCTCGGGAAAAACATACCGGATGTCCTTAAGCTTACGAATGTAAGCTATAATCTGGGGCATGCCCTCATCTACGATGTCATGCGGGTGTACTTGGATTCCTGTCATGCTTTCTCACGCTCCTAAGTTAGTAAAGTTGTTTGCCTTGCATATATTGCAAAGCCGGAAAGGCTTGGTAAAGACCTAATATCGCAATACCCTGCAATGCGGAACGGTGCTGTAAATTCGAAATTTCAATGGATACCTCCGTTACATCGGTTGTATGCAGACCAACCTTGGCCTGAAGCTGCTGCAAAGACAGCGATTTGGTGACTCCGCCCATAAGCAGTATTTTTTGAGGATTCAACAGGGCAATGATATTCATGATTCCAATAGCAAGCTGGTCCTCGAATTGCTCTATTAAATACCGCGCCTGCAGATTTCCTGCTTCGGCCATCATAAATATCTGTTCAGCGGTAACCGTCTTCTTAAAGAGTGAGGAAGCGGCAGCCTCCAGACCTGAGCCGGAACAAACAATTTCAAAATGTCCCTTGGAAGAAGGGGCATACAATTGTTGATGATGAAACATCATATATCCGATCTCGCCTGCGGCATTGCGCGCTCCGCGAACCACTTTCCCGTCAACCAGTACAGCGGAGCCAAGCCCGGTGCCGATACCGATCAATACGGCGGAACTCAGATCCTGCAGCGCTCCCGAATACATCTCACCGACGAGCGCAGCACGAACATCATTCTCCACGGTGACCGGAACATGAAACGTATCTTTGAAAAACTGGGCGAGTCCGATATTTTTCCACTCTGGGAGGTTAGGTGAACCCTCCAATACCACGCCTGTCAGCGGATCTACTACTCCGGGGGTGGCAATACTGATAAAGGCCAGCCTCTCCGGCGGTTGTCCCGATTGCTCAATGAATGAGCGTAAATCTGCTGCCATCTGATGTAGGAAATCCCCGCTGGTCTGATGGTGATATGTGGCAATCGTATCCTTCGCGATGCATTCACCTGCCAGATTAAACTGTCCAAAATGAATGGTGGTCCCACCCAAGTCGATGGCAACCCCGTATGCCGACTGTTTGGCGAAATGCAGCCTTGTTCCTCGTCGGCTTAAATCGTCATCTTCCTTCTCATCAAAAACAAGCTTTTCATCGATGAGTGTTTTGACGATATCAGATACCGTTGCTTTCGTAATCCCTGTTTGTTTGGCAATCTCCGTGCGGGAAAGGGGGCCACTGTCCTTGATGATATTCAGCACCATCTCTTTGTTCAGCTTGCGGATCGTGCTTGGTAAATGTGCCTCCATGCTGCTTGATCACTTCTTTCATTCGGTATTCAATAGCGCATCATTGTTTTCATTTAAGTTTATAAACTATACTTAAATGATAAAAATAAAAGTTTTAATTCCAAATACATGATTATAAAACTGAAATAATTTGTTTATAGGTTTATATTATATCCTTAATGAAAGCGATGTCAACATAAAAGCATACACAATAATTGGATAATAAGCTTTGAATACAATGAAGCGGTTTGGTGCAGGACAATTTAATAATGTACGAAGATGAACTAAGAAGAGCAACTAGATAGATAATTGAATGCAAATTCTTTGAAGCGTAGATCGTCGTATAACACAGCATTCATGCGGCGGTCCGACTTCGTCAACCCTTGATCGCCAGAGGAATTTCGGGAAAGTGGAATCAGGCAGACAACCCTGCACTGGCTAAGTCCGTACGACCCGGCGCGTACGGGCCTTAAGCCATTGAGAGTTCATGAGTACAGAGAAGTCATAAGAATTCCCCGCAAAATAATAATTAAAAACAACAATTACCTCAATAAAAACCAAATTTATACTTTACCGGTATTCTGACATAGACAGGCTCATATATAAGAACAACGCAGTTATTATTACCAACTGGGAAATAGAACATCTGCTTGGTGTGGTAGGGTTCGAAACAAGGACACTTCGGTATAAGGATGAGATATCTGATTAGTATGTGGCGGATACAACAGGTCTACTCCACTTCGTTATGAAGTGGGGTCACCGTTTCGGTTCGTTTTTTGCGCCGGGAGAAAATATAAAGCGGTGCGATTCCCACCCATTCATATGATTCGGATACCCCAGACAGTTCGGTTAGATTGTAGACAACGATAAATGGGAGTAGGCCGATGGCCAACACGGCATATAACAGTCCAAACATTAAGGATTTCCAGATCGATCCGGATTTGATCAACGTTTTCGCCTCGCTTTCATGACGAATGGGATGCCCGACAATCGGGAACGACGATCCCAATCATATCGTATTGCGATATAAATATGTGAAGGAGGTCCTATTCATGACTCATGAAAATCTGCCGAAAGCCGTGTACGAGCAGTTAGCTGAATTCAGGTACAGATTACGCAAGTTTATCCATTTCAGCGAAAATGCCGCTAGGAACATCGGGCTGACCCCTCAGCAACATCAGCTGATGCTTACGATACAGGGGTTCCCGGGCCGGGATTTTGTGACGATCGCCGAGGCGGCTGAAAAACTGCAAATCACGCACCATGCCTGTGTCGGCCTTGTCTCTCGGTGTGTCCATGTAGGATTGATTATCCGCCGGGTGAACTTGGAAGATGCTCGCAGTATTCACATTGCCTTAACAGAGAAAGGAATGGATTTTCTCAGGAAACTGTCTGCTGTGCATCTGATGCAGCTGGAGAGTCTTGATTTCAAGTTCCCTTAATACAGAGAAATGCAACCCTACAAAAGGAGCAACACAGCGTATCTACCGGAAAATAGGAAAATATCGTTATTCATCATTGATCATCGGTACACAAAAGCACCCTCAAGTTTTCAATTGCTTGAGGGTGCTTTTGTGTAGAAAGAGGTTTGATGTATTGGTTTTCAAATAATTGGATATTTTTATATATGAAAATCCTTAGTATAACTTATTGTTTATATATTTTCCAGATAGTAATCATTCATGATAGTATATCAATACTGAATCGATAGTAGGAAATCGATCTATCGCCGTTCATGCTGAAAATTGGATAATGATATTGACAGAGGGGGAGAAAAGTTGAGAAGCTGCCGCGGGCACTTTTTTAATATGTAAATGGTATTTAGAAATGGAGGGATCATCAGGCGTGACCGAAAAGCTAATCAGCAAAGAAGAGTGTGAAAAACTTTCAAAGAACAGATACGTTATTCGAATTAGCGAAAAATCAATCACGTACTCAGATGAGTTCAAGCGGCTGTTTATCGATCAGTATATGATGGGGAAAACACCTAAAGAGATTTTCGAGACGCATGGTTTTGATGTGAACATCATTGGTATAAATCGGGTAAAGCAAAGTGCGGGCCGTTGGAAGAAGACGAAGTCGGTATTATAAATGTTTTGAGCTCGAGAAGCAGCCATAAAACTTTTTCAAGCAGCTGTTTTGCCATTTGGCTTTGGTGCTGCCCTTCTTCTATGAAGTTGTGAAAATCACCCCAATTCCTTGTGATTCCCCATTTGTTACTTGTAATAAAGCTTCAAGTGCCATTTCATTCATTAATTTATAAGTTTTCCTTCAGGCAAACGAAAACCCCGATTACCTGCATACTCCGCAATGCATCCATCACCCACCTTTTCCAAATATCAACTTTCTCGAAACTAAACGTTTGGGAGGGGGGATGAGCTCCCCTCTATAGCTCAAGAATCAACAGCGCCTCGCTAAGCCGCAGCCTGGAGATCATCTACCGCTCGGACCGATATTTGAGCCAAGCCGCCAAAATTTTCATGGAACGAATTCAAACCTATTTTCAATCTCAGGAGTGAGTATACGGTGTCTATACGGATTAAATTATTGCTGTCTTATACGGGGATGCTGGTCATCAGCTTGCTCGTATTTATCCTGACCGCCAGTCTGTTCACCATCGCGGCTACGGGCGATATTCACAGCTTTCGGGATTTCTATAATGTCCATTATCAGCTCAATCCGTTGACCGAGCAGGAAGAGTCCATATTTCTGGAACTCAAATATCTTGCAAAAAACGAGCCGGATCAGCTTCAGAATAACCAACTTTTGCAGGACTACGACTTCAAGCTTAAAACGGTCCGTGCCGGTCTATATGTGCGCCGTGAAGACTCCCAGGTATTCGAGTCGCATACGTTTAACCAGCCCGAACTCAGGCAGCATCTGCCTCTTTATGATTTGAACAACAATCAGATCCGCAGCACGTTTAATATCGGGGAGAGGTTTTATGCTTATGCCAAGTTCGATTTCCTGTATTCCGATGGTGAGAAAGGGAGCGTCTTTGTCATTCGCGAACGAAGTCCATTTGGCGAAGTAACGCGCAGATTGTTTCCGATTATTATTCTTGTTCTCATCGGTCTAATCGTCATTGCGAATATGCTTTTATACCGTTGGATCACCAGGAGCGTCGTTAAACCGCTTCATTTGCTGCGAAACTCAGCTGAGCATATTCAGGAGGGCAACCTTCAGTTCTCGCTTGATCTGGATTCCAGGGACGAAATCGGTCAACTGAACGAGGCATTCGAGAATATGCGGCAAAGGCTTCAGGAGTCTGTCCAGCTCAGACTGCAGGATGAAGAGAATCGGAAGGAATTGATTTCGAACATCTCACATGATTTGCGAACGCCAATCACGAACATCAAAGGTTACATTGAAGGCATACGTGATGGGGTCGCAGACACGCCGGAGAAGATGGACAAGTATGTAAACATTATTTATTCCAAAGCCGCCGATTTGGATAAACTCGTTGACGAGCTGTTCCTTTATTCGAAACTTGATCTAAGACAGGTTCCGTTTATGTATGAGCATGTCGATATTGTTAATTTCCTGGACGATTGCATTGACGAATTGCACTATGTCATGGAGGAAAAGGCTATTGAGCTTAAGTGGGACAAACGCCCTCATCAAAGCCTCCAGGTCATTGCTGATCTTGAAAAATTAAAACGTACCGTACTCAATATCATTGAAAATGCCCAAAATTTTATGGATAAACAGTACAAATTCATTCATGTCTCTGTGCAAACTACCGCAACATGGGTCACAGTCGAAATCAAGGACAATGGAATGGGAATCTCACGTGAGGATATGCCGCATATTTTCGAACGTTTATACCGTGCAGAACGGTCTCGCAATTCAGCGACGGGCGGGAGCGGGCTGGGACTTGCGATCGCCAGTCAGATCATCGCAGAACATGGCGGTCGTATTTGGGCGGAAAGTGAACCGGGAGCCGGTACGAGCCTATTTTTCACCCTGAAACGAACAACAAGCCTATAAAGGAGGGATAATAAGCATGACGACGCGCATTCTCATCATTGAAGACGAAACGACAATTGCCCAGCTGGAGCGGGATTATTTTGAACTGAACAGTTTTAGTGTTGATTTATGCCATTCAGGAACTGAAGGGTTGGAGCTTGCTCTTCACAGCGACTACGATCTTGTGATCATCGACCTGCAGCTTCCCGGCATGAACGGCTTTGACTTATGCAGCCAAATCAGACAGGCCAAGGAAGTTCCGATTCTGATCGTTTCGGCAAAAAAAGAAGAAATCGATAAAATCCGTGCATTTAATCTTGGCGCTGACGATTACATTACGAAGCCCTTTAGTCCCAGCGAACTGGTTGCCCGGGCCAAAGCTCATCTGACGAGATACGAACGGCTTTTGGCAAGGCAGCAGCATGCACAGAAATCCGAGATCCAGATCCGCGGCCTGGTCATTGATCAAACTGCCCGGAGGGTGCATGTACGCAATCAAGAGGTGATCTTTACGACACGAGAATTCAATCTGCTGAAATTTTTGGCAAGCCATCCGAACCGCGTCTTCAGCAAAAACGAACTTTTCGAGCGGATCTGGGGCATGGATTCGAGCGGAGATATCGCGACGGTCACCGTTCATGTCCGCAAGCTGCGGGAAAAAATCGAAATTGATCCCTCCAATCCGCAGTACATCGAGACAGTATGGGGTGCAGGCTACCGCTTCACCGTCTGATATTTTTAGGAATTGTTAATATAATTTTTCGAATCTTTTTATCCCTTGTTTCTTGGGAGTTTAGGAGTCTCCTTTATTATAGAGTTATGACAAACAACGAACTTGCTCGTTGATCATTAAGGAGGATAACACCTATGAATAAATATTCTACGAAATTGGCAGCATTCATGCTTGTGGCGGCGCTGGGAGCAACGGCCCTTCCATTTAATGCGCTGCATGCGGAGGCTGCTTCCGTAAAACTTTCTGCAGAAGAGATCCAGCAGGCGGTAAGCTCGCTCACTCAGCTTCATGTCATGCAAGGTTATGAAAACGGCTCGATGGCCGTTCAAAATCAGATTACCCGTGCAGAATTGGCAAAAATGATCGTTACGACCTTCAACCTACAGGGCAAAGCCCAAACGACTGCAAGCATCACCGATATTCATCCGCAGGCATGGTATTATCATTACGCCGCCGAGGTGGTAGGACAAGATATTATGCAGGCAAAAGACGGACGTTTTGATCCGCGTGGCACGGTGTCGGATGCCGAGCTGGTACAAATCACAGCCAAAGCGCTTCATCTCGACGTAAAATCCGTGAATTCCTGGGCGGAACACTTTTATGTCGAAGGAGGCAAAGCAACACGCGGTCAAGTGGCATATCTGCTGAACACGGCATATCAAGCGATTCTTTCACCAAATGTTAGGATCACACAAGGTCAGGAAATGGCTGACATTCTTAGCAGCACAGATTGGCAAGGTACAAGAGTATACGACAAAGATAACAACGACTTGACCAATGAAAATGCAAACTTCATCGGTCTGGCGAAATATGATGTAAAATCAGGAAGATATGAATTCTTCGATGCTAAAACTGGTGAAAGTCGTGGCGATAGAGGGACATTCTTTATTACGAATGACGGGGAAAAGAGAATATTAATTTCAGAATCAATGAATTATCAAGCTGTTGTTGACATGACAATACTAAATAAAAATGTTTTCACATATAAAAGAATGGGGAAAGATGCTCAGGGCAACGATGTAGAGGTATTTGTCGAACATGTTCCATATCAAGGAAAAAAGCTTGCTTTTACTGATTCGGACAAGCAGTTGAATGCTACTACAGGAGATATTAATAAAACCGTTGATGGAGATCAAATTTTAGGCAGCACCCTTTGGCACGGAACAAAGGTATTGGATGAGAAAGGCAATGATGTAACAGAGTATAATTCCAATTTTATAAGTCTGGCAAAATTTGACGACAAGTCTAATAAATATGAGTTTTTCAATGTTAAAACAGGCGAAAGCCGTGGTGATTATGGTTACTTCGATATTGTACACGAAAATAAAATAAGAGCCCATGTTTCCATTGGAAAAAACAAGTATGGTATCGCCGTTGAACTTACAGAGCTTAATCATAATAAATTTACGTATAAAAGAACGGGTAAAGACAAAGACGGCAAAGATATAACCGTATTCGTTGAACATGAGCCTTATGAAGGTAATTTCAATCCAACATTCACTTTTTAAAAACATCGATTACGATGAACTTGTAGATCGTGACAAGACGAAAACAGCCTGGAATGTTCTAGGCTGTTTTTTTCTATCCTATTAACAAACAACAAAAAAATTACCGAAAAAAGATTACGCTAATGGGTAACGATGGTTCATAACAGACATTTAAAGACAGCCGATCAAAAAGACCGGCTGTCTTTTTTAAACGAATGGGCAGTGTATCATGAAAAATGGGTTATTATGGAATTAGTATTTTACGGAAATTAATTGGTGAGGGGGGAACCTAAGCGCAGAAGAGGAACATAAAACAAAGACATGGCTTATGGACCGACAATAGGAGCTGCATGAGGAACGGCTTTTTGGTTTCATGTTTGATAATAATTTATATACATTAGAAAAAGAGTGTATTTATAGGGGAGAGTAGCTAATTATGAGGAGATTCTACTCATTTGTACTTATTATGATTATTTTGTTTTTATCGGCTTGTCAATCTTCAGAACAATTAAAGCCAATAAAAGAAGAAACAATTGATTTCGACATAAACACTGCCATTGAAATGGTTGAGAAGAAAGAAAAAATGATCATTGATTTAGCGTTGAGAGAAAAGGTGTCAAAACTGGAGTATGGGGAATTAGAGAAATCTTTTACCGAAGAGTTTGGGGACCATGTTAAGGATATTCTATCTATATTATTTATCAATAATATGGATTCCGATCCCGAGTCAGATATGTATGTACAACAGAATACACTCTACCCAACTGTCTTTCATAAAGGAATAAGTATAACAAATGCGGTCATTTATAAAAGTTACTTCGAGAATGAGTTTTTTAATCAAACCAGATTAAGCATTAAGGAAGAATATGTTGGTGATGACGAGAAGTTAAAGGATTGGAAAAGAGAATACATTTTTACTCCAAACAAAAATGGAAAGTGGGAATTAAATGGATTTTCTGGCGTGATGAATTTTTCAGGAGAAGATTATAACATGAACTATTTAGAGTTGAAGATACCACCAGGAAATTCAAAATAGTTATTCAAATATCATCGCCAGTGAAATGTCATTCATTATGGAAGGAAAAAGACAAGCGGATATCATAAATATAATTGGACTTGATCTTACTATAAAAGTATACTAGTTTTAACAAAATGCTGATAATGATAATCGTTATCAGCATTTTGTTTTGTTATTCATACATACAAAGGGAGATGGTTACTGTGAATGCAATAGAACCACTACATAAAAACAACGGCTCAATTTCCGCGGGTCGCATGCATAAGACTGATTTACAGGATATCAAAGCATTTATGGAAAGCCATTATGATGAACCGGTATCCATTGGACAATTAGCGAAGATGGTCAATATTAGCCCCAAATATTTCGTGGATTTATTCAAAAAAACATTCGGTCAAAGCGCGATGGAATATTTAACGGACGTGCGCATTCGTCACGCCAAGCGGTATTTGGCCGAATCAGATGAGCGACTGAGGGATATTGCGAAGAAGGTAGGATACAAGGATGAGTTTTATTTTAGCCGCAAATTCAAAAAGGAAGTGGGTATGTCCCCTACCGATTTTGCGAAAAATACTACGAAACGCCTCGCAGCATGTTCCTCCCCTGCCATCGGCCATTTGCTTGCGCTTAACATCATTCCGGAGGCCGCACCTCTTGATCCTAAATGGAGTCCGTATTATTACAACCTCTACAGCAATAAAATTAAATCACATCTTACTCTCACTAACCCTTATCACAAAATAGCGTTTGACATCAATCTGAACAAGCTTAGCCAAGCGCGACCCGATGTTATCATCGGGTCGGATCACCTTCAGATCGGAGAGATCAGCAGGCTGAATTCGATTGCTCCGGTTCATTGCATGTCAGTCAAAAAAGGTTGGAGAGATCAACTGCTTGATATTGCTAATTATTTAGACAAAGAAAACAACGCAAGGCAATGGATTCGCAATTATGAAAGCAAAGTTCAATTTGCGAGGAATCAAATTGAAAATGTGCTGGGCGACGATCGTATTATGGTATTAAGGATTTACCAGACACAACTGTTCGTATATCAGAATCGAGGTTTGGAGGAGGTATTGTACGAGGATTTGAATCTCCAAGCAGCTTGCAGCTGAGAGCTGCAAAGCCAATTGTCTATTACACTACAAGAACTGCAGGAGCTAAACGCAGATCGGATTATGTTGATTGTATGCCCGGAGGCTACAACGCGTAAATACTGGCTGACATTGCAGCATTCTGCCGGGTGGAAGCAGCTTCAGGCCGTGCAGAACGGTCATGTATATATGATCAGCGCCGATCCTTGGTTTGAGTATTCATCTGTAGCGATTGCACGGATGCTGGACGAAGCCTTGCTTTTATTTACAGGATATTGTCCAAATGAATATCTGGATTATGGCTATGGTGAATCTTTGACTAAATAAGTTATACTCAAAGTCGATTGAGAATCATTATCATTCAAGGAGGATATATCATGTTAAGACTTTGGGCCAAAAGGGATAAAGGATTGAAGACTCTGTTTTCGATTCTATTGAGTTGTGTAATACTAGGGGGCTTGCTGGCCGGATGCGGCTCCAAGACTGAGGAGGGGTATGCCGCGTCCGAACAGAAAAATCCGATTGGAGAAGACAAAGCATCTGCCGAAGGCACCAAAGGGAACAGCGTTGAAGCGATCGAAGAGCGGATCGTAACGGATGAGCTTGGTCACAAGGTCAAGCTACCCGCTACACCTAAGAACGTAATTGCCCCATATTTGGAAGAATCTCTGTTGAAGTTGGGTATAGTTCCTGTTGCGCGATATTCCAACGTTCATGATGGACATGTTGACTGGCTGAGCGAACTGGACGATGTACCGGTTCTTGATTTTGCATCAGGCATGCCTTCGCCAGAGGCGGTCATGTCATATGAACCTGACATTATTATTTTGCATACGGAGACTTTCGCTGCAAACGGAGCCTATGAAAGTTATGCGAAGATTGCGCCGACCTACGTTTTCAAAAATGCTTCCGGGAATACCGAGAAGTCGCTTAAGACGATTGGGGAACTGCTAGGCAAGTCTGCCGAAGCTGATACGGCATTGCAGGCCTATCGAGAAAAAATTAAGGACGCCAAGGTGAAGCTGAGTAAGATTACAGAGAATAAAAAGGTTGCGATTATACGCTTCGCTCCCAAAGGGGTCAATTTGATGGGTGGGAACTATTTGGCCGGGTATCTGCTTCATAAGGAACTGGGACTAGGCAAAACAACACTGATCGGGGATGCGAACAGTGCAAATCTTTCGTTGGAGATTCTTCCTCAAATAGATGCCGACTATATATTCGCCATCAATCAAGGGGGAGACCGTGTGATGATGGATAGTCCGATTTGGAAAAGCATGCCTGCCGTCAGCAGGGACATGTTTATGAAGTCGACAACGGCTATTGGCTTGGAAGCGGTTTGATTGCTTATGAAAAAATCATCGACGATGTAGTACGGTTTTTGACGAATTAGGAGGTTATTTATGGAACAGACGATACCAACTCAAACGCTTACCTACTATTCGCGCCGCAAGGTGGATATTCCGAATACAGAGCAATGGACAATTCAATCACACCTCGAGCGGCGCACCTATCGGATCATGGCTGCACGTCCTGTAGGAGATCCCCCGCCAGACGGCTATCCGGTTATCTATTTGCTGGACGGCAATTCCGTGTTCGGCACGATGGTTGAAGCGCTGCGATTGCAGTGCCGCAGGCCGGATAAGTCGGGGGTCATGCCTGCGATTGTCGTCGGGATTGGATATGAGACGAACGATCCGTATCCACCGGAACGATTTTACGACCTCACACCTATACCGTCCAAGGAATTCCGGAAGCTCTCCGCTGGAGTGCCGGAACCCGAGCAAGGCGGAGCGGAGGCTTTCCTACAATTTATCGAAAAAGAACTGAAGCCGCAAATCGAAAGCGAATTCCCGATTGACCGCAGGCGGCAGACGCTGTTCGGGCATTCTCTTGGCGGTCTGTTTACTTTGTATGCGCTTTTCAGCAAGCCTGAATCCTTTCAGTATTACATTGCGGGCAGCCCGTCCCTGCACTGGAATCAAGAATATATGTTGGAGCTGGAGCGGAATTTTGTCGCCCAGGCCAAAGAGAAACCTGTTCATGCGAGGGTGCTCTTCGGCGTAGGAGAACTGGAAAAATCACATGAATGCCGCAATAGTGATCGTGCGCGGTCGTTGACGGAACGATTGACAGATATCCCGGTGGACATTGGCGTGAAGGCGGAATACAAAGAATTCGAGAATGAAGGCCATGTGTCTGTACTTCCGATTCTGGTCAGCCGTGCGCTGAGATTTGTTCTGAATCCAGATCATCAAGACTGAATGTAGTGATGAAATATTTGGGGATCGAGGAGAAGTCGCCCTCATCACAGGTGCGGCCTATGGCATAGGGGAGGCGACCCTTTCAATTAGCGAAATAATGAGCTCATTATGAATCACATTTATTATCTTTGCTGTTCGCAGAAATCAGCAAAGATGGAGAGTGCTGAGAACATTAGCTTATAAACACAGGACTTGATCAAGGAGACCAATACACACTAGATAGGTGTGCATCATAGGTCTCTTTTTTTGTCCGAGAACAGGAGGGTACTCAAATGAAAAGTATAATAGTAAAAAAGCTCTTCGAACTTACACAGAATACTATTTGCACTCACCTGGATCAGAGCAATGCGGGTATCGTCTTTATCTTTCGGAAGAAGCGACCATCGATACTTTTGTTGGTGACGGGACTGAGTGGCATTGGGCATTTAATCATTCACCTAACGGGCAGGATTGCTCAATACAATCACAGAATACCTAATATCGGATTTAATGTTAGGAGGGTGGAAAATGGAATTCATATTTATTCGGCACGGTCATGGAGAACATCTCAACGATTATCCAAATCAGTTGAATACCCCGCATCCCAGTCTTACAGAGTACGGCAAATTTCAAGTAACACAGCTACGTAATGAAATTAATATTGATCCTGATGATTTAGTTCTTGTGAGTCCAACTAAACGTACAATTGAGACGGCAACGATTATAAAAAATAGTATGGACTTCATTATTTCTCCATTTGTTGGTCCGAGAATGTTTCCTCAGAACCCCGAACTTCCTTTTTTAGCATGTGATCACATCCTTTCTAATACTGAAATCACAAATCTGTATGGAGATACTGAAATTCTTGATTTCAAATTGGATTGCTGGAAAGAAGGGATTAATAGGATCGAACAAGATATTTTTGAAGGATATGCTAAGCGGTTATTAGATTGGATCGGGGAAAGCTATAATAAAATATTCTTTATTTCACATGATGGCACGATAACGAATTATCGGATATTGCTTGGAGAAAAAGGATTGACCCGAAAAGATTTTCTCGGTGAGGCTGGGGTATATCGAATGAAGTTGTAGTCTGTTGGTCGCTAAGCTAACGGGAAACGATAGTTGAATACTACACATTGTTGAGCAGTCTGTCACAGCCTGCTCAGTTTATTTAGCTAAGGGGCATAATAATGGAATCATACTCAAAAATAATACCGGACCAATCCTTACTGTAAGGCAGCCGTTTTTTATATACTGTGCTGGTAAGAAGCATGAATAGCAGATATTTACTTCGAGCATAGTAAAGACGAACTCTACTCAGAAAGGGATGTCATTCTACATGAATGTTCAAAGAGCACAAGAAATTGCGTCCTCTCCCGTAATGGCGAATGTGCTGTGTGATGGGATACCGATCTATATACAGCATGTGCATGAGCAGAGTGAGACGGTGCGCATCTATGCGCTGAATAAACCTGAAGAAGAGTGGGAAGTTCCACTGTACTCGTTAACAGAAGAAGAACTGACATTGTAATAAGAAGGGAGGAGAAGCCCAGAATGGAAAAAAATAAACAGAAAGAAATCGAGGCGGATCGTTTGAATTTTCATGACGAGACCGATGACGTGGTCGGACGGGAACCTGCCACGACGAATGTCGACGATGCCGTCGCTGCGATGACCTCACATATCAATAAATACGACGTCCCGGATGAGTTAGAGGAAAAGTAATAAAAGGGAAGCGCGCACAGATTAACCTGCTGCGTGCTTTTCACATGTGAAGAATGATGACGTCATACTATCATGCTTCAACCCCAAAATATAAAAAACATGGTTGCGATTCAGGGTGAAATCAAGAAACCGGCGGTGGCCGGTTTCTTTTCTTTTTGATTAGAAGGCACTTTTTTTCTATTGCCTTCCGAATGGTAACGAGTGCAAGGCCTTTGTACAGGCCGAGCTTACTAGGCTGCGCCCTCAACCTGTATAAAGCTAAGTAGACACTGCGAAGTCGAGAGGCACAAAACTTTTTTTCTTCGAGGGAGAAGAGCACACTGAAAAGAAAAAATCAAGTTTTTGTTATGTATAATTACGATCGGGAGTGCAGTTCATCATCGCTCTTTTTTTATGATTGTTTCAATTGTTTAAGCATGACAGTCCAAATTCTTAGACCGGTCACCCACAGCGTCAGAGCAGAACTGAACCCGATAAAAGTAGATGTCGCAATCAGAGATACATTGTTAACAGTAGCATTCATTGGTAAAAAGAAAGTAATAACGCCTAAAATACAGAGAGTTATACCTGTACCATAATAAAAATTTTCTCGAAACAATCGAGCTAAAGGAAAAAAGTGGATACCAACAATAATTGCCATGATAGGAAAAAAGATTTCAAAATAATTAATCATGTTACAAATTATACTTGCGATGAAGATAGCAAGCCCTTCCAGACCAAAGACCAAACCAAATTTTCGATTTATGTTTCTCCTCTGTTCCCTCTCTTCTGGTGTAGCAGCATGGTTCATATTACGAGCTTTACCAAAAAGTGATATCGCTCCGCTAAGTAAGATTATTGTCACAATGCCTGAAAGAACAAGTAACCAAGGATCTCCAAGTCCATGTGAACCAATAATACCAATGGAAGCCCAAAGAGCCCCAAAAAAAGTCATGAACATCACACCATTTGCAGCACCAAAGACAGCAGCTTTCGGTAATTTTACTATACTCATTATTTCCAGACTCCTATATCGAATTTTATATTTTTATTTATCTAACCATCCTTCCTCCTTATTGTCTAGTTTTTTATTTGGTTCGGTTCCATTCATTGATATGGAACACCATTAATTCGTTCGAAATATACAGCCCACTCCTAATAGTCTTATTTGCAGCTGACTGAACGAAATAACGTTCGGTTTGCCGTCTTTTTTTGGAGACAATTTGTTTGCAATTAGGTGAAGCTTTGGAGACATCTTTACTTTATATTTGGAAAAGTCAGCGATAATCGTTTCAATTCTTTTTACAAGGATTGGCAAGAGGGCTTCCCGGAGGGTTGAAGACAATTCCAAGAGATAAGCAAGTGTAAACTTCAGAGACTTAACATCCTTATCTCGCAAGATAAACTTCCGCTAAATGCGGTCTGTCTTCTGAGAAAGTACGTCGATAGACCTTTTTCATATTTCTATTGGCTGCCCACGCTGCGTAAGGAAGTTAAAGGTAAAGAAAGGTGAGTCGTTGATGAAGAAAATAGGCTGGATATGGATTTGTCTAATTCTCTGTCTCTCCGCCTGCAGCGGAGCTCAGGGAAACAAAGGCGAAATGGCAATGAAAGGAGCGACAGCTGAGCAAGACGGAAATAAGAAAGAAAATGTGGATTCAAAAGGACATGTGAAGCTCGTGTTCTCGACTTTTTATCTGAGCAATCACATGCAGACGGCTGTGAAGAAGTATGAAAAGCTGCATCCCAATATCGAGATTGAGCTGCACGCTACACCATCTGAAGGTAAGGATCTCGATGAGGTATATGCAAATATTGAAAAATTCGTTACCTCCTCCAATACAGCCATCTTGGCCGGCAAAGGTCCCGACCTGATTGAGCTTGATATGCTCCCGGCAAATAAATATGTAAACCGTCATCTGCTTGTGAATCTAAGCGACATGATGGAGAAGGATTCATCGATTCAGACAAAAGATTATTTCACCAACATCTTGGACAACTCTAAGATTGGCGGGGGACTTTACGGGATGCCACTTTATTTCTCCCTTGCCGGTTTGATCGGCGATGAGGATGCCCTCGAAAAAAGCGGAGTCAAGATCAATGATAGCAGTTGGACATGGAGCGATTTTGCGGATATTGCCAAGCAATTGACACAGAAAGGCAAGTACAAGAATGTGCTCATTAGCGAACCGAATTATATGCTGAGCGAGATGGTCGCTGAAAACTACCCCCAGCTCGTCACAGTAGAAAACGGGAAAGCTAATTTCGATTCAGCGCGCTTTGCCGGGTTAATGCAGCAGATCAAAACGATGTTTGATGACGGCTTGCTTTACGACTTGGTTACGGATGGCGGTGGCAGAGGCAGCGAAGCTGCCAGGAATGTGAAAGCTTATTTTAACGAAGAAACCATCGGTTCTCTCCGAGAGTATCTCTTGAACAACTTCGCCGAGCATACCAAGCTGTATACCAAACCGCATCCGCAAGATGTGGGGGCTGGAGGTTATTTTAAAAACTTCGGAATGATCGGGATTAACACAAGCTCGCCTCATAAGAAAGAAGCCTGGGATTTTATCAAATTTCTGATAGAGGATGAGGCGCAGTCTTATACCGATGTGTATGATCAAAGCCCTGGTTTTCCAATTAACAGAATCGCCTACGAAAAACAGCTGAAGCAGCTTAAAGACGAAGGAACGATTCACGAGGCTGATCTTCCCGCGGTCAAGGTTGACAATGCATCGCTGGACCAATTGGACGCCTATATTACGGGAGCCGTTCATTCCACCGAGAAACTGTCCAAGATTGATGAGATCATTTCCAATGATTCAAAGTCTTTCTTCAGCGGACAGAAATCAGCGGACAATGTCGCTAAACAAGTTCAGAACAAGATCAATCTATATCTCAACGAATGAATCGATGAGGAGAATCGTATATGAAGAAAATCGGGTCAGGATTATTGGTTAGCTATTTTATAGCCTTCACTTTAACCGCTTGCAGCGGTGGCAGCCCAAAAGGGGAATAATCTGCCCCGTCCGTTAAAGCTGATTGACCCTCCGCATGGAGCATGTGCTGCCAATCGGAAGAATTTCATCGGGAATCGCCGGAATTCCAGCGGAAGAGAGCGAAACTCATTTGATGGTCGACAACGAAAATAATTTGCATATAAAATGCGAATGGAAGACAATTACAAAACTTGAGGGCCATGCTTTTTAAGCCGATGCCCGGTAAAACATCCCCGGTATCTCCCTTGGAGAAATCGGGGATGTTTGTATTTTTTTCATGCCCTTACAAGGAGGTGCGCAGCAGGCGACGGCTGATAAGAGCATTTTGTGGAACCGCTATCATTTAATGCCCGTTCTTGACTGAACGAAAAATGGGCAACCCAAAACATACGATAATGAAGGATATTAATGAAGAAGAAATGGCTGAAAACTCCGGCTTTACACGCGCTTGTGCGTATTGAGTGTTGTTCTAAAATTTAGCGGGGCCACTTGGTTCAGTTATTTCAGAATTGGCTTGACCTTAACATGATGTAATGGATTAGAATATCAGTTATTAGACATGGAAGGAGAGGGTCTTATTCATATTAGTGAATTATCCCGTAAGACAGGAGCAAGTCTTCGTTCTTTACGATATTATGAAGAAAAATCCCTATTGAAACCTGCTCGTCTAGAAAATGGTTATCGTGAATATGATGAATCCCAAATTGAGCAAGTAAGAATTATTAAACTGTATTTTAGTCTTGGTCTCACTATTAAGGAGATTGCCGATTTCTTTCACTGTACGATTAGTCGAGAAATTCAACGTCAGTGCTTACCGATTGCCATAGATGTCGGTGAAAGGAAGCTTGAAGAAATCAAAAAACAAATAGAGACTTTAAGAAAAGCAGAATCTCATTTGGAAGAGAGTCTATCAAGTTGGAGAGATGTTTTACGCAAAGGAGAGGAACAAAACGAATAGTCTAATGGATCAAGGAAATCCCCGAATTGCATTAGTCACAGGAGCCAACCGCGGTATAGGAAGGGAAATTGCATATCAGTTGGCTTTAAAAGGGTTAAAAGTATTGATTGGTTGCAGAGACGAAGATAAAGGGCGACATATTGTTGATGACTTGCGCCAAGAAGGATTAGCAGTTGAGTTACAAGTTGTTGATGTAAATGATACAGAAAGCGTCAGAAAAATGGCAGAGTCAGTAAAAAATCAATATGGTCGTCTAGATATATTGGTAAACAATGCGGGTGTTCTACTTGATCACGGGGTTTCTGTGTTGGATATTGAAGAGAACGTAATAAAAGAGACATTTGAAACGAATTATTTTGGGGCATTACGAATGATTCAAGCCACTGTTCCCTTGATGAAAGAAAATAGATATGGACGCATCGTCAATCTCTCATCAGGATTAGGAGCTTTTGAAGTACTTAAGGGATTATTAAAACTTAAAGGATCATCACCTGCTTATCGTATCTCTAAGACTATGCTCAATGCCTTGACATGTTTAGTAGCACAAGATGTTGCTGAAATGGGTATAAAAGTTAACGCCGCCTGTCCTGGTAGAGTTCAAACGGATATGGGAAGAGCAACTGCTTCCAAATCAGTTGTAGAAGGAGTCCCTGCTCCAGTAACGGTTGCTGAAGGAGCAGATACGGCTGTCTGGTTGGCTACTCTGGATGAAGAGGGTCCCAATGGGGGGTTCTTTCGAGATCGTAAGCCTGCCAATTGGTAGAAGCGTTTAAATTATATTGAAGCAATGGAGTCAAAAGTTCAACACCGGAGATCTGGACAATTGGACCTCGAGTATCCATTCCTTCAAAAGTATTTTGTAAAAGGAATCATACTGGGTTCCGTGAAAGAATAGTACAAAACCCCGCAGTTATACGATACTGCGGGGTTTTCCCTGTTCCGATCATCTGTTTAATTATCGGTAAGCTTGCGGTGTAAAGCTCTCCACTGACTTGGCGTTATGCCGGTCACCTTTTTGAATACCGTACTGAAATATTGGCTCGTCTTAAACTCAAGATCTATAGCAAGGCGGGTAATGGGAATATCGGTATGGGTTAACAGCTGAGCAGCGTATTCGACGCGTGTACGCTCCACGAATGATGAAGGCGATTGGCCAAAGGTCTGACGGAACAATCGGTAGAAATGAGATTCGCTTACACCAATCGCCGAAGCGATGTCCCGGTTGTTCCAATGCTTCTCAGGGTTTCTTTGAATGTTCTCCGTAATGGAATGCAAGGCAGCATGCAAGTCTTCAGGAATATGCAGATCAGGAGAAGGCTCGGTCATATTAAGAATAAGATCAAGCACAAGGTGCCTGACCTTCAGCTTAAGCCATGGCTGCTCTTCCATTTGAATAGCCTGCTGCAGCCTTCGGAAGCTTAGTTTCAGCTGGGCATTGGTCCGCAGGATTCTTGGCAGGCTCCTTAATTTATCTAAGACAGCATCGGTCTCACTCTCGCATAGACCAAGCCAAGAGGAGTTCGCCAAAGGCTTCCTGATAATCATCCACCAGATCGAGGAGG
This sequence comes from Paenibacillus dokdonensis, assembly GCF_004916975.1. Lineage (GTDB taxonomy): Bacteria > Bacillota > Bacilli > Paenibacillales > Paenibacillaceae > Paenibacillus_AQ > Paenibacillus_AQ dokdonensis. The sequence goes on from NZ_STGQ01000001.1 coordinate 2,478,682, forward strand.
GCTCCATATAATCCATACGTGCCCGGTGAGTTTCATTCGGAAGGGTATGAAACATCTCGCCGGCCCTTGTTTCATAATATTGTCCATTAACCTCCCAAGTGACTTTCCCGCTTTCTGTCAGCACAAATTCATAGGCTCCGTCATGCTCATGATGAGACAATTTCAATGCCTCCGTAAAATGATCATAGCCAAGCATAAGGAGTTCGGGAACTTGAATGACATTTGTTAATGGGCGACCTGTTTCTGCTTCGTATTCCCATCTTCCCATTCTGTTTTTCCTGGTTGTCATTGACCAATCTCCTTGTATCAAATCATTCGGATGTATAAAATCCTATTCGATAGTTTTCGGAAAGTCAAAGCCTAATACAACTGGTATCTTAAAGAGGCGGAACAATTACAATTGATGAGGTGGAATTATAATGGGTTTTATTCCTTATGAAGTAACCGAACAAGATAAACAGGATTTTGAACGTGATGGCTATTGGATCAGTCCTAAGCTTATCGATGACGAGACCATTGAAAAGCTTAGACAGGCGCATGAACGGATTTGGTCATCCGATTTCGACGGTGATGGCTATCCAATGTATGACATTCGTATTCCGGAGAATAAATTGGCTCTGCGCAAGCTTGATAACGGCTGGTGGATTAATGATGAGGTCTGCAAAATTGTAACCAGCCCGGAACTGGGCTGTATGTCTGCAGAGTTGATTGGAGAATCGTCCATCAGGCTGTGGCATGATCAGGTTATTTACAAACCAAGCGCTGCCGGTCAGGAAACCATGCTGGGAAATGTAGGCTGGCATCAAGATTATGGTTTTTGGAGATGCAGCAGCACAACCAATATGGTAACGGTCTGGATTGCCTTGCAGGATACCGATCTGGGAAACGGAGGAATGAGAACAATACTAGGTTCTCACAAGTGGGGCGTTGTTGAAGGCAGCGATACTTTTTTTGATCAGGATTTGGATGGTCTTAAACAGAAATTCACCAAAGGAGAATGGAAAGATGAGCCGTGTATTCTGAAAGCAGGCCAGGCAAGTTTCCACCATAGTCTGACGTTCCATGGCTCGGGTCCTAATCTGTCCGAGCATCCGCGGCTTTCCATTGTCGCGCATTTGATGCCTGGCGATACCGTGTATAAAAAGGGTAGAGGAAGACACGATAATGTCCGGTTGCTAGGCCCGCAACCTCATGACGGCCAGCCCTTTAATAATCAATACTTCCCATTGCTGTACTGCAAATAAACGCTCCAATTGTGGAAAAGTAGAATTGCCCATACGGTGAGACTGGCTATGACTAATTGCGACGAAAATGATAAAATGGCAGCAGAACAATATCTCAGGGAATTAAAGACACTCTCGATAATTAAATAAAAAACAACATACAAAAACAGCTTCTTATTACTGGGAGTTGTTTTTTGATTTCCTAAAAGGTAAAAGTATTCTAAAGCTTACAATAAACTAAAAGCGGGAAGGTTTGTGTCATTTATGTAGGCACGTTTGTGTCATTAGTCAGATATCGAGGGACAAGTACATAGTCCCGTTGAAAGTCGCTATTTGTTTTATCGGTACAAGTTCTTGTCCCGAGGTAGAGCTAACATTGAGAATAAAGAATTTGTCCATTCGGCTAGCTTCTGCAGCCATTTCTTTTGGAATCATACAATAAAGTATTAGACCGTGAAAATAAAGTTGTAGACTGACCTCAGGTATTAAACTAAAGGACAGTATAGTTCGATTATAATAAAATATTCTCAGGTTACCTTTTGATTATTTTGATACTATTGAAGCAATAGGGGAAACGGGGATGTCATTTAACTTTTCCCTTTATGGTTTCCTAGATCATATTTCCACAAGGAGGCGTTTTGTAATGAAAACAACTTTCAATCTTGGGCAAACTATTGAGGGATTAGACGCATAATTGCCCTTAAACTGCGGACTTCCCTACTTGAAACGGGGAACTATGTTGAAAAAATATGCTTTACAGCAGTTTGATTATCATGTATGGGCAAACCGGCAGGTTTGCAACCATTTACAGAATCTTCCTGATGAGGTATGCCGAAAGAAAATCGCTAGCGTTTTTCCAACCATCTACGACACTATAGTCCATATTTATGTTATCGATCGAGGCTGGTTGTCTTTCTTAACTGGAGGCGGCATCTCCGAGATGTCAGAAGAGTACATTGATAACTTGAAGAACACCATTGAGATCATAGTGGCAGAAACCCATGGTAAGAGTATTGAAGAACTGGGTCATATGCAAGATGAGTTGGCTGTTAGATTCCAGTCATTCATCGGGCAACATGAGGACATCGAAGTTGTATATCCCTCAGGAACATTTAATGCCAGATGCGTGGACTATATCCAACATATGGTGAACCACGGAACTTATCATCGTGGCAACGTAACTGCGATGCTCAGGCAATTAGGGTATGCCGGAACACCCACAGACTATGCCTATTATTTGTATAACTTAAGCCATTAGATCGTTGCTAGATGTATAGTTCAAATTACTTTTAAAGCTAACTATGACGGATACAAAGTGAGTGGGTTTCATGCTGTTAGTCATTCATTGAATTAACGAAGAACAATCGCTTATAAACTAAAACGCGGCTGCCGGCATGGATCGGCTGCCGTGCTGCGCTAACGGTGTAGGATACTGGTATTGGTTATAGGGTATATAATTTACAAATTACTAAATTAAAAATTATAGGGACGATAATTGAATATTATCACCAGATTGCACCACTGAATATCATAAAATGCACCACCAAAAACCATATATTACACCAGATCGATATGTGAACCTGACGAAATCATGAATTACGTCAGGTTCTTTCTGCATTCTGGCTCTTGTTAATTCAAAGCAATCCAAGCAAACATAAAGGTGTTTGATGTTTTGTATTTTTGTAAAAGGAAAGGTCGAGGAGCGAGGCTCAGCCATGGATGGAGATTAGCAAGGATTAATTGAACTAACGGGACACGTTAGCACAATAAAGACAAGCTGATTGTTGGTCATAACGATCAGCTAACGCTGATGGTAGGTTCAACTATAGTTATTCTATTATTGACTGAATCGAGATTAACGGTTGCGCCAATCGGCAAAGCGGCTTTATAAAATCCATGACCTGTGGCAAGGTTCATTATCATCGGTTTACCGAGAGGTACAACAAATTCGTTGATTAAATCCTCATAGGATTTACCATAAGCCGCCTGGCAGCCTGAGCACTCCCCCATAATTATGCCGATGCAGTCACGAAATTTTCCGGCAAGCTTCAAATGATTCAAGTACCTGTAGATGGTATTGGTAGGTTCATGTGTTTCTTCAAGAACGAGAATTTTACCCCTTGTATCGATTTCGAAAGGCGTGCCCAACGTATCAACAAAGGATGTCAGATTACCACCCACGAGTTGTCCAGTAACGTTGCCCGGAACACGGCTTATCAGCGGCATCCCTGGCGGATTCAAGATTGTCCGGGTTAATGAATATACGGATGTCGCGAAAAAAAACTGATCGAAATTATAAGCAGGCGTTTCGGATTTGAAGTCAATAAGCAGCAGACTATGGAATGTTATTAAATCCACATATTGATGCAGTGCGTTTAATAGTACCGTCATATCGCTGTAACCTGTAACGATTTTTGGATTATTTCGGATCACAGTAAAATCAATGTAAGGAAGAATTCCGGCCACTCCTGTACCGCCTCTAGTAGGTAGTATCATTTTAACCCGCTCGTCTTGAAACATCATCATCAAATCAGAAGCCCGCTGCTCGTCTGTTCCGGCAAGAAACCCGTTTTGCGCATATACATATTGACCCAATACAACATTGAACTCCATTGCCCTCAAAATTTCGATACGTGCATTAATTACGTCTGCAGCGAGTGGGCTGCCCAAGGTAACGACTCCAACGGTATCACCCCTCTGCAAGATTGGCGGACTTATCGGCATATGCTTATCTTCCTTCCTGAAAATAGAAGAAGCCATTGTGATACCATATCTTTAGAGTATATTAATGAATTTTATTAACATTCCTCGTTGGGGAACAGTTATGTAATATAAGAAACTGATCAGTTCACATAACATCAGGCACTGTTTTTATAAAGTGACTCGAATTCAGCAACAGAGTCGAGCTGGTTAAAAGATACACCTTCTGTTTTAAGGTAATTTTCCAATAGGCAAACGTCCTTTTCCGCCGCGCACAAAATTCAAGATAGCCCATCTTGTACATCAATAGTAACGAAGAAAGCTGTTTCGTAATGTCCTTTTAGCACGCGGTTCGGCACGTAAGGAAGTATAAGAAGCAGCAAAGTTAGAAGTCATAACCACAGAAAGTGGCTATGACTTCTTTGAATTTTTTAGAGAGTCAAATAAAGGTACTTCTTTATTAAGCTGTCTTTCCCTTTTGCTTAATAAGCGGCTCAACGAGCCTAAATTTAATATCTTCTGGCAATCCGCCGACAAGATAATCTGGATTTTTGATATTGATTTGTCAAGAGTCAATCATAGACATGTTGAGGGTCTTTTACCGTTAATTAGCCATGAGATGGCATTTCCTTTCAACAATTACAGCTTGACAGATTCCCCTCTGAGCGCTAGGATATTTTTAGACTTGCAAGTCAGTTTTTTCTGTGATTTGTTTTATTCTAATTTGCAGTGAAAGGTTGATCCTATTTGAGTAAAGATAGAATTATTAAAGCTGCCATTGAGGTGTTTTCTGAGAATGAATATCACCTTGCAAACATGGATGAAATTGCCCTGCGTGCGCAGGTAGCCAAAGGCACCCTCTACTATAATTTCCCTGGTAAGTCCCAGTTGTTTAAACTGGTTGTCAAGAGAACTTTTGAACAATTTATTCAGCGGATTGAGGCTGATCTACAATCTTCCATCCCGCTCAAGGATAAAATTCAACAAACGATTCGTCACCATCTTGATTTGTTTCTGGAATCGCGCCATTTGTCACATATTGTTTTTAATGATATTTCCACCGGGTTTGAGGAAGACGTTCTGGATGAATTAAAGCTGCTCAGACAGGAGCATCTCAACTTCTTAGCAAAGATTCTGGAAGAAGGAAAGTGCGATGAAAATTATCTCCGTGATCTTGACTCGAATTTGGCTGCAGTCGGCATAATAGGTACGCTGGAGAGCACTTCAAAGTACTATCTTAGCCATCAGAATGAATATTCCCGCGATGATTTGGAACGTCAAGTTTTTACGATGATTACCATGAGCCTGTTTACTTCGATCGAATAGTACCATTTACTTTTTCAGGTTCGTAGAACGGAAATATTAGTTCAAAAATGAAAATGAAAAAAACTTCTACAATTCTGTTGCCTCGGATTACTTGAATTGAGGTTATAAAGGAAAGGATTAGGGGGGACAAATCATGTTCTTCTTATAAGAGGTGAAAATTATAGCTCATGCTGTACCGGGACGACCATCAGAGATATGAAGATGTTAAATAATACAAATAGGAGTACAAAGACTTTGAACATAAATAGTAAATCCTCAAATCATAATCCTTGGAACTTTTTCATGTTGGTTTTCATCCTTGCGATTCCTTTCTGGTTAATCGGAATGGCAGCTGAACATTGGCAACAAAAAATTCCGATAAATCTTCCTTTTAGTGCACTTATGTTTGTTTGCCCTATGATCGCGGCTTTCATCCTCGTCTTTAGGACTCATGGATCAGATGGCATCAAAAAACTATTGAAGAAGTCATTTCATCTGAGAATGAAGTACAAGATTTGGTTTGTCCCACTCTTCCTCCTGATGCCTGTCATTACGATCTGTACATATGGATTCATGAAATTAATGGGAGAACCGCTCCCTAACTTGCACTTTTCCATCCTGACGGCACTGACTTTCTTTGTGGTGTTTTTCATTGCAGCCATATGTGAGGAGATCGGTTGGCAGGGCTATGTTTACGACATGCTGGAAAAACGGTCGCCCGCATTGGGGGCTAGCATCGTTCTTGGGGTTACTTGGCAGTTGTGGCATGTCGTTCCCCATGTTCAAAACCATCATTCGCCTGCATGGATCCTTTGGCAGTGCGCGGGTTCCGTTTTATTGCGGATACTGATTGTTTGGTTTTATAAAAATATGGGCAAAAGTGTACTGGCGGGTGCTATATTTCATGCTATGAATAATGTTTGTTCCTTTTTGCTTCCCAATTACGATTCCAGTTACGTTACATTCTCCCTCTTTATCATGACGGCATTGGCAGCTATAATCATTACATTTTTATGGGGTTCTAAAACGTTGACTCGTTATAGATTCAAACACGCTAGCTAAAGTATTTTAATGAAAATAATCAAGAGTTTTGAAAAAGAGAGAAGCGCGTTCAAAAAATGTGCGTGCGTAGTGAAAAATGGAACAATTCAATGACCAAGAGCGAGCATTTACTACGAGGTACGTGGATCGGACCCTTTACTTCTTTTGATCCGTGAAGGAGGGGGAGTTGCCGACAAGTTCCTCTACTTCGCCAATGATCTTGCTGATCACGGTTGTTACTTACGAACACATTTGTGTCATTAGTTGTCGAGGGACAAAACATAGTCCCATTGAAAGTCGCTATTCTAGCGGCTTTTTTGTTTTATCGGTAAGTTGTTAAGCTACTATACAGTTTAGCGCAACAAAACCATATCGTTTGAAGAAGATTCATTCGATATTCCTTCAAAAAGGAAAGGCAAGTTTTCCGGATGGAAAATTTGAAAGAAAATATAAAGAAGATAGAACCTGATTTTCAGGTTACAAAAATAGATGAACATATTTATCATATGGTAATGCAAGATCCTTTTATGGCAGATTGTTGTTCATTCTTCTCTTCCATAGAGGAGTTTATGGAGCATGGAATTGGATTCGTAATCATAAAGGATAACCAACTTGTTGCAGGTGCTTCTTCTTATACATTCCATGAAGGATGTATTGAAGTTACTATTGGGACACATGCTCAGTATAGGCGTTAAGGTCTAGCACTAGCTTGTGCAATCCAAACTGGGATGCAGCCAATTTAGAATCTGTTTCGCTTGCTGAAAAGTTGGGATACCAATTGGAAAGAGAATACGAAGTATATTCTATCTAATCATTCATATTATTCATAAAACTAAAGGGAAACGTTAGTTAAAAGTCGATGCAGCTACCAACTTTAATGTCACTGAACATTCATCTGTCAGGAAGAGATATGGGATAAAGCCAGAAGGGGGACGTGATCTTCTTGGCTTTTTTTGGTTCTGCCAGGAGATAGTTTTAAGCCTCTCTCCCGATGAAAGTGTTAAGATGTTATACATCATTAATATTCATTGGAAGAAAATATTAATGAAACATTCGGATGATGATTTGGTAATTCGACTACATAGACGGTCAGAAACAGCAAAAATGATAACAATGATTAATCGTGACCCATTTCATATGTTAACGGTTGAAGTTTGAGCTAATCCCTCCAAGGCCAGGTTATAATTCAGCGCTTCGATGCTCCAGACATCTTATAATCGTTTGGCAGCTGGCCCAATTCCTTGAGCTCACCGTGCGATCTGACAGGACAGAACAACTTTTCTTCCACGCTTTCTGCCGCTGCTCGCCTTCGCGCAATTCATAGACTTTAAATCGAAGACATAAAAAACCGAACCTTTTTTTCACTGAGCGACAATATAGGGTGTAAGCTGCTTACTCAGGAGGGCCCTCTGAATGCAAAACGAATCGATGTACCACATGCTCACAAAAATGATCGAAGGAGATCAGCAGGCGTTTCACACGTTGTATGATGCCACCTATCGGGATGTCTACCGGACTGTTTCTTTTCTAGTAGACCATCCACAGGATCGCGAAGATATCATGAATGAGATATACATGCAAATGTGGACCTCGCTTCCTAACTACGATCCGAATCGTCCTTTCCACTTCTGGCTGCACGGCTTGGTCATTAGGCAAGTGCAGAGGTTCCGGGTGAAAAGCTGGAGGAGATTTCGAATTTTCGAACGTATCCGTGTCTTTTCTCGGGAAGAGCACCATTGGGATCAGCCGATGTCGACGGATGGGACAGACCCCGAGATATCGAAGGCCATGCACAAGCTGACCGATAAACAGCGAACGGTGATCATCCTCCGCTTTTACCACGACTATACGCTGGAGGAGATTGCCACATTACTCGCTATTCCGCTGGGTACAGTCAAGTCCAGATATCATGCCGGCCTGCAGTCGTTTCGAAAACACTTGGGAAGTCTCCCCCTGGAAAGGATGGACAAGAACAATGCCTATTGAAAGCGAAATCCGCGAGTACTTGCACAGAGAGGCAGAGACCATGGAATGCCCCCGGGCCGTTTCCAAACGAATCGAACAATCCTATTCTCAATACGTACAACGACAAAGGAGCAAAAAAACGATGAAAAAACGATTAATCGGCGGCATCATTGCTGCAGTAATTATGATTCCAACCGCGGCATTCGCGGCGCCTCCCCTCATTGAAATGGTAACGAGAACACCGATGACGGCTGAACAAGTCAAGACGGATGCGGTTGGCCAAGCAGCGCTTGAAAAGCTGTATCGCTCTTATCCGGAAACCAAGTCGTTTGAAATTATCGACGCCAGTAAGCTTGGAGGAGACCCAGCGAATGTAAGTCAGGGGAAAGCCATTCAAACAAGCATCGTGCTGCAGGAAAAGGGAGATTCCGGAAAAAAGATCCGACTTGACTTGAACGGTATTACGGGCGAAATTGAACATGTGAACCAAGAGAATTGGGAGCCTCAGGAGAAGCCGGTCATCTCCTTAACCGATCAAGAAATCAAATCGAAGGTAGATGCTCTCATTAACAAACTGTACAGCGGCACCGGTAAGTACGAATACAGCATGGAGCCGATACAGAATGCGGACCAAAAAACGTTTATATTGAACTACACCGAAAAGGGATCAACAACACCGTTCTATCAGGCATTGGTTCAAGGGAATACGATCAGCGTTTCTCTAATCGGAGGCGGCCCTGCTCCATCCGTAGAAGGATTTTTCACGACAAACGGCAAGCCTGACTATACTGCGGATGACTTTTTAAACGATGAAAAGCTCTTTTCATTACTTCACATGAGTCCAGCAGCATTGAAACAAGAATTAGCAAAGGGTACATCTGTCGTCGAGATCGCAGCATCTAAGAAGATTTCCCAACAGCAAGTCATGGACGTGATCGCAAGTACGCAGGCCAAAAAACAAATCCAAGCCGATCCGCATGGAGGAACTACTGATGACGATCGTACACTGGAACAATTGAAACGGATTCTTGAACCCAAAGTATCGCAAGTGATTGAACACAAAACAGAAACGCCTTGGTAGAGAAAGCAATACAGGCGCCAGAAATGGCGCCTGTATTTTATTTTTAAGATATTATTTCATGATGTCATTCGAAATGCTTATCCATCATGAATTCAAAGTGACCCGAACCAAGGGACAGATAGTCAAAGGAGGAGGCTTCGCCATGGTAAACAATGAATTGGTTTGTGAAACAGAAATAATGTTTGCATTTAATACAATTGAGACATTCAACTAACGGGACACGATAGCTCAATAAAGATATTTGAAGGCAGCTGGCTTCTTGATCGGCTGCTTTTTTGGGGCTTCAAACGCAAGTCAAAGCTTCTTCATAAGACTTATTTTATTGTTTTTACCAAAACAATTTAAATATTTTATATTGTTTTGATTTAATATCTATGATACTATAATTTTGTTTCCCGAAAAACATTATACTATTTTTGTTTCGATCAAAACAAAATCTGGGGAGGTAGCGCATGAAAAGAATAAATCCGAGTACCCTCACACAAACAGTAGTACCTTTATAAAGTGTTCAGGCGCTTGCCTTTGAGGAATGGTTAATTGAAGTGGATGCAATTGCATCGATTTCTAACTAAGAGAGGAGAAATATGAAAATGAATTATGATGTGATTATCATCGGCGGGGGACCTGTCGGCATGATGTTGGCAGGGGAACTCGCTTTGGCGGATGTCAAGGTTTGTGTTTTGGAGAAGTTAGAAGATACCACCCCATACTCTAGGGCACTTAGCATCCATCCTCGTACATTAGAAATTCTGGACTTGCGCGGTTTAAAAACGGAATTGTTGAAGATTGGTAAACCGCTGCCGACCGGGCATTTTGCAGGCTTGGAAACTCGGTTGGACTTTACGGTCATTGACTCTTCATCCAATTATTCATTGTTTATCGCCCAATCGGAAACCGAGAAGGTACTGGAGCGCAGAGCCAGAGAGTTAGGTGCAGAAATACGACGAGGAACGAAAGTATCGTCCATCTCCCCAAATTCAGATTATGTAGAAGTGATAGCCACTGGAACTGAAGGCGAAATGACATTAACAGCAGCATATGTGGTTGGTGCAGACGGAGCCGGAAGTATTGTACGTAAACAGGCGAACATTCCCTTTAATGGAACGGATGCAACACTTACCTCGGTTCAAGGCGATGTTGTGTTTAAACGCCCGCCTGCAACGAGTGTCGTGTCCAGCTTTAACGAGAACGGGATGATCATGATCGTTCCTGTGTCTAAAGAGTTGCACCGAGTAGTCTTTATCGATCCGGATAGAAAATCTATTCCCAAGGATACACCCGTCACACTTGAAGAAATACGCTCGGCAATGTTCCGCATGTTAGGGGATGACTTCGGGATTTCGGATCCGTACTGGATGACTCGCTTTGGCAATGCTACACGACAAGCTGACCGTTACAGAGAGGGGAGACTTTTCCTTGCAGGAGATGCTGCTCATATTCATTTCCCTGCCGGAGGTCAAGGTATGAATGTGGGACTACAAGAAGCTATGAACCTTGGGTGGAAACTGGCTGCGCAAGTAAAAGGATGGGCGCCCGAGGGGTTGCTCGATAGTTACCATGAAGAGCGTTTTCCCGTCAATTCAGCATTGCTTAGTAATACACGTGTTCAAACCCTACTATTAGGTACCGATTTTTCATCTACTACGATCCATCTGCGAAAAATGATATCAGATTTATTGGAATATCCGGAAGCAAACTACCACTTAGCGAGTCAAATTGCAGCCGTGGATGTTGGCTATAAAACGCTTGACTCAGTTTCTGCACATCCGTTAAATGGTCGCAGGCTTGCAGAGATCAAATTGCGTAAGGAAAACGGCGATCTCTTCAGCAGTTACGAACTCTTCCGAGAAGGTAAATATGTATTGTTAAGCCTCGTTAATGATCCTATCGTAGAAGGCATCATTCGTCGTCTGCCAATTCAGCATTTCACTTTTGTTAGCGCGACGCTGGTGGAACCAGCTCTTGACTGGAACAATGTACACACAGCAATGATTCGACCGGATGGATATATCGCATGGGCAATTTCCGATCAAGAAAATGAATTGGAACAATGCATTGAGGAAGGAGTTAAGAGTATCAGCAAAGAGTAATTTTTTTAATCTTATTGTTTTGAGAGAAACAATAAGAAAGCTCGGAAGCCTCTGATTCATCGCTTTCCGGGCTTTCTTATTGGAGGCGTTGGGATGAAAAAGTTTCCGTTTGTACCTAACACTCGCGATGTCATCCACGTTTTGGTGTGCTAATTTCAACGCGGGGAAAACTGTCTTAGTCGTGATGAGTCCAATGCAAGTAGCAGCTTGGAGGTTCGTCCTTGAGGTATATTCATTTTTGCTTTGTATTGGGTCAAAGAACGCCCGACCTGGTCGTCGATTAGACCTTATGTAGGGATCTATTTAATAATGGAGTTCTCTGGAATCTTTATGATGAATATTTTCCTGTTCACTTTTGACGATGGTGATATCTGCCTTATCGGGAGAAAGTATAGGGATGGCGAAGTGTATTGGGGCTCTTATGACTATTACAGGGATATTTTGGTCTACAAGGTTCCAAAAATAAGCGTATCAAATGTTTTTTGCGAAACAATTATGTATAATGAGGAAAGATACGCGAATAGAGGAGACCAAAGAAAATGCAGCCAACGGATCTTTCTAAACAATGGATTTTTAAAAGCTTTATCCATCTTATGAGTCAACAGGACATAAGGGAAAGCAAGTTATCCGTCAGAATGAGTGAGGAACTACATATATTCGAAAAGGAATTTGGCGAAAAGGGGAATTTGACCTTGTCGGAGATTCACCTCATCGCATGTATCGGAGATTTCTCACCGATCAATGTCACCTCCATTTCAGAAAAAACCGGATTAACCAAAGGGTCCATCACAAGAATTAGCAAAAAACTTCTAAAACTGGCCTTGATTAAAAGACAGCAGATTAATGACAATAAAAAAGAAGTCTATTATAGTTTGACTGCAAAAGGCCAAAAAGTTTATGTTATCCATCATCGAATCCATCTAGAAATTGAAGAACGATTCATGAATTTTCTTGATAAGTATACTGCTGATGAGCTTGTTTTTGCGAGCAAGTTCATCCAGGATTTAACGGAGTGGGATTACTGAAGGATGTACGCTTGAATCGTCGATAAAATACACTTCTAATAGAACGTAAACATGAAATTCTGGAAGGATTACTTTAATGTCAATGATTACAAATAGGATACCAATCATTCCAGGCGATATGCTCCAAATAAGTGATTTCAAAGTCTTTTCACTTAGTAAAGAAGAGGAGAATTTGGAATTAGTATATCAAGGGCTACACCGGCATGATTGTTTCGAGATGTTTTGGGTAACGAAAGGGCAAGGGACAGTACGAATTGATTTTCAAAGTTACACGCTGTCACCCAATACACTCGTGCTGATCTCTCCTGGTCAGATTCATGGCTGGGTGGATGAAAATCCGGTCCAAGAGGTTGAAGGTTACATGCTTATTTTCTCTTCTGAACTAATGGCCAGACAAAAACCGGAACTAGCAGGTTGGTCACCAACCATGTTATTTGAAATGATGGGCGGCAATTCATTTCAGCTATTGAATGAAGAACAGGCTTTCATTTTTAATGAGCTTTTTCGATTGCTTGCGCGCGAGCAAGCCAAGGTTCAGAAGGATCAGACGATTGCCGTACGTAGCTATATTGAGCTGCTACTGATCGAAATGAGTAGAATCGAGGATCATTGGCAGCAGAGCCATAGAGAAGAAGCGGGCTTTAAATTGAGCCGGCAGTATTTACTTGCTGTTGAGATGCATTTCCGTTCTACAACAATTGTGTCGGAGTATGCTTCCATGCTGTATGTTACTTCTAACCATCTGAACGATTCGATTAAAAAAACGCTAGGTATTTCTGCCAGTGATGTTCTGAGGGATCGGCAGTTACTGGAAGCTAAGCGCCTCCTCAGTCATTCCAAAGCCCAGGTGGATGAGATTGCATCACACATTGGTTTTCGCGATTCATCCTACTTTGGACGTTGGTTTAAAAAGAACATGGGAATGTCTCCAACGACATTTCGTAAGCTGAATTAGTTCTCCCATTTAAACGCTTCTTCATCCTTGTGGTGATGATGCGTTTTTTTCTGACAAATGGGGAAATAAACCGGACTTATAACGGTATTTGCTTTGTATATATTGAATCTGAGAATCATTATCAATTAAGATGAGTTGAAAAAGGAGTGAAGATATATGGAATCAAAACAATTAATCAAAGAAAGACGAACGATTCGTAGATTCAGCGACCGTTCTGTACAGTCACAGCGATTATTAGAACTACTATCTGAAGCTGAGCGGCTGTACTCAGATGAGGAGCCGGTACGCACGCGATATATTTTTGCATTAAGTCCCGATGAAAAGCTACGTCTTGCCGATTATTTGATGGAGAAGGCCGTAGAGAATTCTATTGTTAAGGTAGCGTTGTCACCGATTCTAAAAAGCTATCATAAGCATTTTCGACAAGTCCCAGCCATAATTATTGTTGTTGCACAGCAAAGTGGTGATCGAATACAAGATGAAATGATATTTGGAACCACGTGCCGAATCATACAGAGTTTTCAACTTCTTGCGTGGGAAGAGGGGATGGGTATGCTTTGGATGACTGATCCGCTCCTTATGAAAGAAGCGTTTTTTAAAAATATTGGAATCAAGGAAGGCGAAAAGTTTATGGGCATGTTAAACATTGGTTATCCCGAAAAAGTTCCAAAAGGAAGGTCACGCACGCTTGCTGAGAAACGTTGGGATGTCTTAGAAGGTTTGAATTGATTATGCCTACAACTTAATATCAAATGAAATAAATAGCGTAAAAGTATTCATTTAGGAGGAAGTATAAAATGTCACTGCAGAATATGCCTATAATGCCTTTAAACCGATTTGAACAGGAGCCCCGACCAGTGCTTCAAGACTTTCTCCTAGAACTACTCAATCTTGCGGTATGGGCTCCAAATCACGGATTAAGGGAGCCTTGGCGATTTGTATATATAGATCAGGAACTGGGTAGGAAAATGGAATGGTTCCGCGATGAACCAGCTGCACATCTAGTTATAGTAAATGTACTTAACTCGTTGCCTTACAGACAGGCTGAAGATACGGCTGCTACATTTTGTTTAATTCAAAATTTTCAAATCCTTGCTTGGGAACAATTGTTAGCTGTAAACATTACTTACCCCGAGTGGAGATATGATCCCAATGTATGCGACAAAATGAACGTGACAAACAAGGAACATATCGTTGCGGTATTAGAACTGGGCTACGTAAAGGCGGAAAAAGTAAAACGAGTTCTGAAAGTTCAACAACGAATGGATCGTGAAGTAAACTGGAGCTTACTCAAGTAAACATTTTTCAGGGGGAGAACCAATCTGAACTGTAGGAGAAGGAGATGCTTAAGCTGCTTCGCCAATCTATTTTGGAAGGAATGGTATTCATGATCAAATTAACATTGAGCAGGCCAAAACAGCCTGCTCATTTAATTAAGTTAACGAACTGGTTAATGCAACTTTATCCTACTTCATACCGTTTTAACAGTAAATGGAATCTAAGCAACTGATTATAGTTGCAAAGAAGGATGGTCTTGCATAATGGCAGTTAAAATATGTACACATTGTGGGGAATCAAACGTCGAAGGATCGATAATATGTGTTGTTTGTGGTAATTCGCTTAAAGATGCACGAATTGAAGGCACTTCAAACGTAGTTAAAGATTATTCAGGAAACTCAACAACTACAATATGCCAGCACTGCAATGAACGTTTGGCGCAAAGCTCAGTAACATGCAAATATTGTGGAACCGTAGTATCTAAGACAGTAAAAGGTTCTCGTTATTATAATGATCATATTTCCTCGGATGAGGGGGAAAGCGGAGGATCCACACCTATGGAGACGTTTGGAAGAGGCTGCCTGTGGCTCATTCTTGGAACATTAGGATTGTTGCTGATCGCTTTCATTACCCGGAGTACGATAAATATTCCGTGGTTCATATTTATTCCAATTGTGATTTTCGTCTTCTGGATGGCTTCAAAGAAAAGCAAATAATGAGATAAGATTGTTTCCCTTAACTAGCATAGAAACATACAACCTCACGACGAATTTCACACGGACACGATTCAGCCGTTTTAAGAAAAGGCCCAAGGGCAAGATCCCTTGGGCCTATGTATGTTGAAATCAAATGGCAAATACATGACGTCCGATATTTACGGTACGGGCGCGTGTCCAAATCCACTTATTCGTTGCCGTTTTCGGATTATAGTAGTAGAGAGAATTATGGGTCGGATCCCATCCGCGTACGGCATCGATGGCGGCACGGTAGGCGGTTCGGTTCGGCTTCATGCCGTACTGGCCGTCGCTGACGGCGGTGAATGCGTTTTTCTGAAAGACGACGCCTTGAATCGTGTCCGGGAACTCGTCCGACTGGATCCGGTTCATGACGACGGCACCAACGGCTACCTGTCCTTTATAGGACTCGCCGCGGGCTTCGCTATAGATTATTTTAGCCATAATTTCCATATCGTTTTTGCTTAGGGTGTACATTCGGAGCTTCCTCCATGTGGCGGCACCGACCGTACCATCTACCACCGCGCCGTGTTCCTTCTGGAACTGTTTGACGCTGGCCTCCGTGCCGGGGCCGTACTTTCCGTCAAGCGGGCTGGCATAGAGACCAAGCACCTGCAGCCGGTACTGTAAATCAGAAACTTTGGGATCCTCGCTCCCTAATGTAAGGACGGGAGCCGCTTCGGCATGATCTGCCTTCCATGCGAAGCTTTGAATGATTAATAGGACGACGAGGAACGAGGTAACTGCCCATTTTTTGGTTATCATCGAATCATCTCCTTCACGAGGCATTATAACGGGAGAAAGGCAAACTAGGCAAAGTCATAAACTGGAAAATAAGTGGTAAAACCTTGCGGCTCTAAGCGAAATTTGAGAAAGGGAAATATGAAGCGTTGCGCTGATCAGGGGCTTTTTTTCGTTATACGTATCAAGCCATACTGTGTCTAATGACACAACTGTGTCTAATGACACAACTGTGCCCGCTTTGCAGAATTTGACGAGCCGCGTCATACTTCACAAATTATGATAATATATGAAAAAGTATGGACCGAGGAAGTGAACGATATGGCATTGACGGAAGATTTGGCTTCGCTTTTTTGAGATAAACAAGAGAGGAATGAGTGGGATAATTGGCTTGAAGATGAACAAATCCAGACGTTTATCAATGCGGTTGGTTCTAATTCTGCTTTTATTAATACATGTAGAGAGAAGGATGCTACTTGAAAAGAAACATATTATATATTGAAGATAATGAGAAAATAGGCAGTTGGGTTATTGAACTAACGAGGAACGATAGTAAATCTAGTAACTGGAGGCAAAAAACAGTATAAATTAAAAAGCAACCGTGATAGTTGCTTTTTAATTTATACTTATTCGGCTACTTCATCAAGGTCCTCGTTGTAAGCCAATATTCCGCGTTTAAAGTATTGAAGTGTTTCGTCTGAGGTAGATTCCATTAAATTTATAATCAGCAACTCAACGCTTTCTTTGTAACTTTGGCTATTGTACAGGGCCATAGCGAGAAACACTTTAATTGCCCGGTTCTCTGGAAATTCGCTCATTCCTCTGCGTAACGTCTCAACGGCTTTTTGGTAGTGTCCCCAGTAGCGGTATGTACTCCCCAATCCCATTAGGCATCTTTCAAGATCAGGCCCATAAAGACCCAACTCAAGAGCTCGCTCATAATATGGAATAGCCTCACTTCCAAGGCCCGAATTATCATGGGCTATTCCGGTTTGGTAATTGATCTCCGCATCATCAGGATAATAGGAAAGTAGTTCTAATAAGTGATTTCTAACCTCATCTAATATTGCTTGATCTTGCTTGGCTCTTCCTTCTTCACGCCGTTCAATTAATTTGCACAATTCGTCTCTTTCCATATTTTCACCCCAAGGTCGGTAGTATTAGATGAGACAATCTTAACATAAAAATGACTCTCATTACGCTATCAGGATACGATAGTTGAATAATACATGAATGAATAGTTATAGTTGAACGTACTATCCAAAAATGAGTAGGCTGTGGTAGCCTGCTCAACAATATAGAACATGTAATGGATTTCCAACTATAACTGAGAACACTGATTACGATGTGGAAATTAGCATGGATGTAGCTGAGTTTTCTTCTCTAATTATGGGGGCAGTAGACATTAAAACACTAATCCGTCTTGGCTTAGCTAGATTATCTAATAATACATAATTTGAATCAGTACAAAATGTGTTTAGAATAGAACAAAAACCAATGTGTCTTCTTCAATTTTAAACAAGGGTTTGACCCGAGTGGTAATTGTTTTGGGCAGTTTTAATGTTATAACCAACGTTTTTTATATTAAGCAAGCGGAGAACAATAACACAATTACGAATGGCTGCCAGTCGGTAGCCAATTAAGCAACAAGAGGCTAACTGAATGCATCAACATTATTAACGATCCTGATAAAAAATGGCTGGATTAAAGAAGAAGCTGCAAAGATATGCAGTACGCTTTGTCATGATATTATTGAAGGCAGAGAAGTTTACTATTCATTTTAGTTTATTACTATTGCAAAAACGGAGAACGATAGCGTGGAACAGGTTACGCAGCAGCTGCTTTTTTCTATTGAAGTAACGGGTTGTTTAGTTGAGAATGGAACTATCCCCAGTATATTACGTACAAAGCTTAAGCAAATAAAACCAACTGTTAAACAGAGCGAAAGGACGGGGATCGTATGGAATCAACACCTACAGTGAATTATGTAACTTACGAAACTCGACTTGCCCGATATGCTAATGTGTCCACTGCATTATCGTTGCTTAGTAATGAACAGCTCCATGACCGATTGGAAGAAGCCATGGTTCTTGGTGCTGGTATCGGTGGTACAACAGCATTAATTCATCTAGATGACACCCCAATCTTTGTGAAAATTATACCACTCTCTGAAATTGAAAAACGCACAGAGAATTTCATGTCCACTAAGAACATTTTCGAACTTCCCCCGTATTGTCACTATGGCATAGGAGCGCCAGGTGGCGGCATTTGGCGCGAAGTAGCCTCCCACACTATGACCACCAACTGGGTGTTGGCGAAACAGTGCGAGAGCTTTCCGTTGATGTATCAATGGCGGGTGCTAAGCGGTTTGAAAAGACCGATCTCCGCGGAACTGAGCGATGTTTCCAAAATGGTTGAGTTTTGGGGCTCGAAGGATGTACGGACTCGCATCGAGTCGCTTGAAAACTCAGAGGATAGTGTTGTACTGTTCTGCGAATACGTTCCCTATAACCTTCATGATTGGTTAACCAAACAAGTAGATATTGGCGAGGATACAGCCGCTGCGGCGATTGCTATGGTCGATTCCGAGCTGCGGTCTTCTGTCTGGTTTATGAACGCAAACGGATTACTACATTTCGATGCTCACTTCCGGAACATTTTAACCGACGGACACCGACTTTATATTACGGACTTCGGTCTTGCGACATCTTCTCGGTTTGATTTGACTGATTACGAAATAGATTTTCTCGCATTGAACAAGACTCACGATGGGTGCTATGTGGTCACGGAGCTTGTAAACTGGCTTGTGACCTCCTTGGGCAATAAGAAGGATCGTTCGGAACGTATAGATTTTATACGCAGTTGTGCTGCGGGGACGACGACACCGGATGTCATGGATTCGGCGGCGCAGATGATCAAAAAGTACGCTCCGATTGCCGTCGTGATGAACGATTTCTATACGAAACTCGTATTGGAAAGTAGAGCGACGTCGTTTCCATTTAAGGAGATTAAACAGATTTCTGCAGTAAATGGGTTCGAACCAATCAAATCATAGGGGAAACCGGGAATAAAGCTTGTGGAGGATACTATTAAAACCGATTGTTTGCGGGACTACGGTTTTCATTAAAGTAATGGGCAGGATTGCTTTATCGAATCCTTTGTTCGAATATTTTTATTAACGGGAGGTAGGGTATGGGAATTAAGATACGAGAAGTTGTAGCAAATGATTATACTGAAGTTGTTTTTTTTATGGAACGATGTACTTGGAATTCGCAATGTTAATGATGAAAACTTTCGAGTAACTATGGAAAAAATGAATAAGGACGGGAATTACAGAACATTTGTTGTTATTTGAAAATGAGGTAGTTGGTGGTTTTGTAACTATAGTTCAGGCATTATCCGTAGGGCTTCCGATTGGTTATTTACATATTCAAGCTCTTGCTGTTAAAAAGGAATTCCAGCATGGTGGGATAGGTACCATTTGGCATTAAACTATCACTATAACTTAATTAAAACGCGGCTGCCGGCATGGATCGGCAGCCGCGTTGCGCTAACGGGCAGGATAGTTTAACACTTTGGTGAAAAATCAGAGTGGAAAATCGTTTTGTATGATAATTTCTTAATGATTCAGCCGTCTTCATTGGTATCAGTTCATATCGACAGTTTAGCGGATTTTGTGCAAAGATGAATTAATTCAACTTATACATAGCAACCACATCTCTAAATCGAAAGACTCTTGTTGAGGGTGTTGTGATGAAGGACGGCCGGCTCATACGAAGGGGTGTAACGAATGAACGAAATCATACAGAAGAAACTGCTGGACAAAAATGAACTGCTGATCAACATGGTGATCGAACGCGCAAGAAGAGATTTTCTAGACGATATCGCAATTATTGGGCTTACGGGTTCGTTTAGCATCGGGGACTTTCACGTGAAGAGCGATCTTGATTTATTTATCATTAATAATACGGAATAGGGATGGGGAATATCCGATTGCTTCATCTTAAATGACGTTGGATATGACATCTATTGCACGCCTTGGGATACACGCGTAATCCACTTTAGAGAGTCCCAACATATCGAGCCTAACCGAGCTCAAAATTCTCTATTATGCAAAGCCTGGAGATTTGGAGAAATTGAACGACTTCAGGCAAAAAGCTCTTGATGCGCTTGCGGATCCGATAGGAGAAGCTTGTCTTAATCGAGCAAATAAATGGATTACGCTATATGGAGATGAAGGAAGAAAATTCCTCAAAGATAGCACCATGGGGAATCGTGCTCGGAAGTCCGTTAAGCTAACATCCAATTCTAACTGTATGGAAAAGAGTTTAAATAAACAGTATACTAGCTTTAACTGTTTTTTTGTTGAGGTGAATATCAAATGGATGAAATCGATGAATCAAAACAAATTGTATTACAAATCGGCGGTGCCTTGAAAAAGTACAGAAAAGAAAAAAATCTGAGCTTAGACGACTTAGCGGAATTAACGGGTGTAAGCAAACTTACTCTGGGGAATATCGAACGTGGCGAGACAAATCCAACTTTGGCGATTATATGGAAAATTTCAAAAGGCATATCTTTACCGCTAATGGCTTTGTTCAAATCAGAAGACCCTATTAGTTTGTATCGAGCAGGCGAAGGACTGCGGTTTTCTAATGATCAAAAAAATTGGATCATTGAACCAACCTTTAAAAACGCAAGCAACGATATTGAAATGTGCCGGGCTTACTTACAGCCAAATAGCTCGTATCACCCAGAAGGTCATCATGTGAATACAACTGAAATTGCGACAGTTATGACTGGTTCCATTGAAATTCAAGTCAATGGAGAGATTTACACCTTGAATCAATATGATACGATAAGTTTTCGTGCAGATTGTCCTCACTCTTATACCAATCATACGAATAGCGAAACAGTGCTCCATATATCCTTAAAGTATGGTTTCTAAAATCGAAAAACTCACTTATTAAATACAACTCCGAATTCCATGACGGGAATTCAGGGTTGTATTTTTTTAGAATCGATTCAGTATATTTTAAGATACTTATTGTTTATTACAATATATTATACTATACTATTTTTGTTCGCGCGGATGTTATGCATCGTTTTTTCAGAAAGCAATATTAAAAAAGATTTCAGGAAGGAGAAATGGAGAATGCCGAATAAACAAAATAAAAAAGCCGTATCATCCTCTATAGGACTGATCATTCTCGGCATTATTTTTATTGCAGCTAATTTACGTACTCCCTTAACCTCAGTCGGTCCTTTAGTGAGTTTTATAAGGGATGACGTTAATATTTCAAATACATTAGCAGGAATGATCACAACAGTACCCTTGCTTGCCTTTGCTTTATTATCGCCTCTAGTACCAAGATTGGGACGAAAGTATGGAGTTGAACGTATCATCATGATCGCCCTAATCTTTCTGACTGTTGGTATTGTGATACGTTCTTTATCTGGCGCAGCTAATCTGTTTATTGGGACAGCAATTCTTGGATTCGCAATTTCCGTATGTAATGTATTATTGCCAAGTATAATCAAAAGGGATTTCCCAAATAAAATTGGCTCCATGACAGGATTGTACTCCATTTCAATGAGTTTATGTGGAGCAATCGCATCGGGAATTAGTGTGCCTCTAGCCGTGAATGCAGGTCTTAAATGGCAGGGGGCATTGGGAATATGGGGGATTCTAAGCTTTGTATCGATCCTCTGTTGGTTACCCCAATTAATAAATCATACGAAGCATACAGCCACGACGAGTCAACAAATGGCTAGCAACGATGTGAATGTTTGGCGATCCCCGCTTGCCTGGCAAGTAACCATGTTTATGGGTATACAGTCCATGGTTTTCTATGTGTTGATCGCATGGTTGCCTGAAATTCTAAAGCAGCAAGGAATTGACTCAAACCAATCCGGATGGTACCTCTCGATCATGCAGTTAGCTATGCTTCCATTTACCTTTATTGTCCCCGTTATTGCTGGGCGCATGTCTAGCCAACGGTTGTTAGTGGTCATCACAACCATGTTGCTTTTGACGGGAACAATCGGACTTCTTTACGGAAGCTCCCATATCATTCTGTTGTGGATCATCATGCTCGGAATTGGTGGAGGCTTCGCCTTTAGTTTGTCCATGATGTTTTTCGGGTTACGTACTGAAAATGCGCATCAAGCAGCGGAACTGTCTGGCATGGCGCAATCGATCGGATATCTTCTTGCCGCAGTCGGTCCTGCCCTTATTGGATATCTGCATGATGCGACAAATAGTTGGAACTTGCCACTTTTCATTTTGCTTGGCGCTTCGGTCTTACTTTTTTTAGTCGGTATGGGAGCAGCAAGAAACCGTATTGTAGGTGGACGAAATAGTTACGAGCTGCCACGGAAAGGATGATAAATATGTTTGACAAAATTATAGTGGCCATTGATAAAGCTGAAATTACGAACAAACTCCTCGATGCAACCATTGAAATAGCCCAAAACAAACAAACTCAAGTTACCTTAGTTAATGTCAGCCAGGAAAATGTATCGAATGGCATGACATATGTACCAGAGAATTTCTTGGAAGAAATATTGATCGAAATGGAGAAAGCGAGTTTGGAAAAGCTGCAACAAGCCAAATCAATATTAAAATCTGCGGGGATTAACCCGGAAACAGTTCATCTTAAGGGAGATCCTGCACATGAAATATTAAATTATGCAAGGGATACCGAGCAGCAACTTATTATTATCGGAAACCGTGGATTAAGGGGCATAAAAGAACTGATGCTTGGAAGTGTCAGCCACAAGGTTTCACAGCTATCGAGCTGCCCAGTCCTCATTGTACATTAACTCCTTCGGGAACTGCAGAGATGAAGCATCGTTATACTAGGGGAAACGAGAGCTCAATAAAAAGGTGAAGGCAGCCGGTTTCTTATCGGTTGCCTTTTCTCAACTTAAGGCGGGGGATGCCGAGGGACAAGAACTTGTACCGATTGCTGAAATGAACAACAACATGGTCCGATAACCGATTTGATGATGATCTAAACAGATCTATATTTGTAAAATAAATATTGATAAGATAAACGCCGGAGGTCAGTCTTCAATCAGAGAGTAAAAAAAGCAGAAACGGCAGTAAAAGTTATGATAATTTCACCTTTAGGATTATTGTGGGAAACAATGATTATGAAGTATAGATCTACTTATGATGTATGAAGGAATCGGTGGATTTCAAATGAAAAATGAAGAGTCTTACATATTGTACTTGTCCCTAAAGCAACAAGTACATAAAATGGATAAACGAGTACCTACGTTTTTAATCGAGGAAGATGAACGGCATTCCTTTGTTTGTAGGGGAGGTTCCAATTACCTTTGTGTAGAAGGTAAAAAAAAAGAGTTTTTTGCGAAGGATGAACCAGATGTATCATGAAAACCATACTATTATTTTATCCAAATTGAATATTCCGGTGCCTATCTTGCAAACCGTGCCACGTGACCGCTTGATTGCCCAAATGAACGAGGGCTTGCAGCGGAGGGCGACATTTATCACGGCGCCAGCCGGATATGGCAAAACAACCCTGGCCACTGCTTGGGCAAGACTGTTAACGGTACCGGTAGCGTGGCTGTCGCTCGACGCGAAAGATAACGATGCGGTTCGATTTTGGCATTATGTAAGTAAAGCCATAGAACAAGCTCTTGGTGGCTTATCTGCTGCAAGCCAGTCTGCAGCCGCGACTCTGGGGCCTGGGCATTACGAGACATTTCTTGCTGCTTTGATTAATGATTTGAATGGTCTAAAGAAGCAGCTCGTACTGGTGTTTGACGATTGGCATGAGATTTTGGACAACCATATTCTCTCGTCTGTCTCTTTTTTTCTGGAGTATTTGCCTCCGCTTGTACATATTTGTTTTGTAAGCCGGACGCGTCCACAATGGGCCAAAGCGAGATGGAGCAGCCGGGACTGGACGAATGAATTCCAAATCGATCACTTGCGTTTCGATCTTTCTGAGACGATGGATTTTTTTCAAATATGCACGGAGCGCGAAATGCCCAGAGACCAGGTGGAACGAATTTGGGATCAAACGGAAGGATGGGTAACGGGATTAAGGCTTGCTGCTTTGTCCATGCGGTATCGCGAGAAGGAACCGGATTTCTACGCCAAACTGTCAGGAGAAAGCGGCAAGGTCGAACAATATTTGCTGGAGGAAGTTTTTTCTGCTCTGGACGACGCCACCCGGAAATTTCTGATGAATGTCTCTATTCTAAAAAAAATGAATGGGCCGCTATGCGAAGTGTTATCAGGGGAAACGGACAGCGCGAGGAAATTGGCGGAGTTGGCGGACGCCAATCTTTTTCTTGTTCCCCTGGATGAACAGGGGGATTGGTATCGGCTCCACCCGTTGTTTGGAGATTTTTTGAAAAAGCAGCAGAAGCGCCACGTTCCAAGCCGAACGAAGGATTTGTATCGTGCCGCGGCTTTGTGGTACGAGACGCAGGATTTTGCCGAAGACGCGATCGATTATTACTTAGCTGGGCAGCATTATACGGAAGCACTACGCTTGCTCGATCAGATGAGGGCCCTGATGATTCGCAGGGAATTTTCCACGCTGAGGGTATGGCTGTCGGTGATCCCTAAATCGCTTCTCCAAGAACATCATTACCTATTCTTTACCTACATCTACTCGTTGCTGTGGGACCATAAACCCGATCAGGCCGAAAAACATTTACAGCTTGCGGAACAATATTATGCGTCGTCTTCCGCCGACTGGGAGCCGGAAGACAAACAGCATTATTTAGGTAACCTGTATTATGTGAGGAATTTCAAGGCTACCCAGTATGATATGGATGTGGTGAAAGGTTTGGAATATATCCGTCTTTCGCTGCAACACAATCCATCCGGTACGGATCTTATCTTCGCTTCTACGCAGATGCCGTTACTTCCGTCCATTTACCGATCCTATAACGGCAAACGCGGCAGGCATCTGCCCAGGGATCTGGCGGAACCATTCTTCCTTAACATGATCGACTTTATGGCAACGATGGATTTAGAGGAGCCTGTTACTGTATGCTACGGTGAATTGCTGTACGAACGCAACGAATTGGACAAAGCGGTGCAATATTTGCAGGTAGGACTCCCTGAACGTATTCGGATCGCTTATCAGCCGGAGAAGGTTTACGTACCGGCTTGCCTGTTCATGTCGCGAATAAGTAAAGTCAGGCAAGATTACGCGCAGGCGGAGAAATGGCTGGAGAAGGCGAGACAATATGCTTTGGAGGATCATGCGGAAGCCGCGCTCATTCTCCTCGATGCAGAAAGCGCCGCTTTGCGCCTGAACCTGGGAGATTCGTCTGCGGCCAATGAATGGTTGGCTACATATCGGGTAGCGCCTGATGATCCCGTGTCCGTGCATCAACTGTTCATCTACGTTTTTCTCGTGAGAATATTAATTGAGAGCGGACAGAATAACGAGGCATGGTCTTTATCTGAGAAATTGCTTGCCGTCGCGCTCAAAGATCATCGCCCGATGGACGCTCTGGATATTCAGGTGCTGCAAGCGCTCATTCTGCGGCGCATGAACAAGCCGGAGCAAGCGGTGCTGAAGCTGGAAGAAGCGCTTCAGTACGCGGAACCGGATGAGTATATCCGCGTTTTCGTCGACAAAGGAAATCCGGTTGCAGAGATGTTGACGGAGTACGTCCATTTGCGTCAGAAGGGAAATATCCGAGACAAGCGCATGCCCTCGCTCGCTTACGTGCGACGGATATTGTCCTGCTATGGCGGCGGAGCTGCTTCGCCTCTTCCAGCAGAGATCGCATTGGAGACGCTTCTGACCAAGCGCGAGCTGGAGATTTACCGCTGCATGGAAGAAGGACTGGATAATATCGCGATCGCGGAAGCGCTTGGCATCGGGATTGGAACAGTGAAGACGCATATCAATCATATCTATAGCAAGCTTCAAGTGACCAACCGGGTAGAAGCGATCATACTCGGAAAAGAAATGCAAGGCCCATGATGTTTTAACGAGTACGACCCGCCGATGTGGCGGGTCTTTGTTGTGTTTTTTCTATAACCGATTCTATAACCGGGGTTAGATTTCATCGCTCACCGAATCATATATACTCCATTTATATCGGACGCATTTCGAAATAAGGGATATTTTCGATGATGAATGAGCGGCCAGTTGCAAGCCGACTGTTCTTCGTTCTTGTCTTTTCGAGAGGTTGGACGATGGGCGCTAGAGCAAGCTTACACCCATCTGCGCTCCGGTGGGATTCGGGTAGACACCTTTGGTGAGGGAGATAATCAACGGATCCGCTTCTGGCGGTATTTGGCTGCAGCCTTCGATTCTGTTGATCAAGGGGCTGTTGAACATATACTTCAGGTGTTGACACTTTTGGCGTTCATGTTATCCGCAATAAGGGAAGGAGATCCTGTGGAGACTATCATCAAGATTGGGGTCAGTTATTCGACTTGCAGTATTCCAGTTCCTTCGGGGGAGGAAAAAATTTAAGTCTTGCGTCAAAAACTATGATACGAGGGGGATTGCATTGAAGACTGGACAACGAAAACTTGTCAAAACCATTATTTTCACCATCATGATGATATCTATGCTATTTTCTAATTTTCCCTTTTATCAACAACTCGCTTGGGCCTATGACAGTTCAAAAAACTCCGTATACGCAAACGCACTCGTTATTCCTGCAGGAGAGTCTGTTACGCTCTTCGCGGTAAGCGATCGGATAGGGGAACCAGGTGTGGAAACCGGGGATAAAAAAGACATCCCGACACACTTTGATTGTTACACGTGCGACCCTCAAATAACTAATGAGGCATTTTCATTTGATCCTAATAATAAAGTGTATACCTCCGTATTCACGACGACGAAACCTGGGCAATATGAATTGTATGTTTATTTTAAAGAACATACGTGGGATGGAAGCGACTGGAAGTTAGGGGCAGCTTACACGTATTCTTTTAGGACGATCACAATCATGGTCATGCCAGCACTGCCGAAGCCGGCGAATCCCGCTAACAACAGTGTCAGCGCATCTCAAACAAGCGTTACGGTCGGCTCGCCGGTTACGATTACCGCTTCCGGAGACCGGCAATCTCAAGCTCCCGTTACCGATGGAGACGAGAAATACGTTCCGATAAGCTGGGCGACGGATGGCGTTTCGGGTTCGTTCCATGATAACGGTGCCAGTTCCACCGCGACGTATACACCAACATCCATAGGCATCCATTTCATAAATGTGGGGTTCGATAAACAACAATGGATTGCTGGGCAATGGACGGATGTGAATAACGGCCGGGACACCAAACCGATTCTTATCCTAGTGACAGAGGCACCGACGTACGCGATTGACTCGATTACAGACCAGACGCTTACGCCGCTGACGGAAGGCTACACTCCTGGAACGCAGGAGACGAAGTCCATCGACATCCGGCGAGCGGGTACGGGCAATTTGGAGAATCTGTCTGTGGATTTAAGTGGCGCGGATGCCGATAAATTCGCGATCACGCCGCCTACGGAGACAACGTTAACAGCCGCAATGCCTACTACATCTTTCACTGTGAAAACGATAGACGGTTTGGGCGCAGGAACGTATACGGCAGAGGGTACGGTATCGGCGACGAACATGGCGAACGCGACGTTTACCGTAACGCAGGTAGTGAATAAGTCCAATATACTTGATGCTCCACAGCAACTTGTTGCTGCAGAAGAAGATCGTCAGGTTACATTGAATTGGAATGCCGCAGCGGGAACCGTCACCTATGCTGTATATCAATACCAAGGTACTGCCGCACCTGCCGATCCGGCGAACTGGAGACTTGTCCAATCCAATGTGACAGCGAATACCTAT
Source organism: Paenibacillus dokdonensis (assembly GCF_004916975.1). GTDB lineage: Bacteria > Bacillota > Bacilli > Paenibacillales > Paenibacillaceae > Paenibacillus_AQ > Paenibacillus_AQ dokdonensis. The sequence goes on from NZ_STGQ01000001.1 coordinate 2,506,658, forward strand.
GCCGTTACCGGATTGACGAATGGAACAAACTATGCGTTTGCAGTCAAAGTTGTCGATGCAACAGGAAATGCCAGCGACTTCTCTAATGTAGCCACGGCGACACCGAGAGCATCAAGTGATGGAGGATTTGCCGGAGGCAACGGGACGCCACAAGACCCTTGGTTGATTACGACGCCGGAACAGTTGAATGTGATCCGCGATAATCTGTCGGGCCATTACAAGCTGGGCAACGACATCGATTTGACCCTAGAGACAGGAGATCCGCTTGGACAATTATTTAATGAAGGCAAGGGCTGGGAGCCGGTCGGTACGGAGAGTCAGCGTTTTACCGGTACATTTGACGGCGGTGAGCATAAGATCATCGGGCTCTCTATCAATCGCCCTTCGGAAGCGGAAATCGGACTGTTCGGTTCTGTCGGCAACGGCGGTACTGTTCGCAATGTGGGACTGGAGAACGGCTCCGTCAGAGGCGGTGACTATACTGGCGGACTGGTGGGATATAACGTTATCGGTACGGTAGAGAATACTTATTCGTCGGTGAGCGTGAGCGGCAACGAAAATGTCGGCGGATTGGTAGGCCAAAATGACCTCCGCGGCATGGTGAAGCAATCATACGCCATCGGTCACGTCACCGGTATAGGTGCCGTCGGGGGACTGGTGGGACGTAATGACAACCAAAGCACGGTGAGCCAATCTTACGCCACCGGTTCCGTGAATGGCAAGTACGAGGTTGGCGGACTCGTGGGCAGGCATTATGGCAGCGTCAGTAATTCTTACGCCGTTGGCCGCGTATATGGGGGCATGGATGTCGGAGGGCTGATTGGAAGGTCCTTCGGACCAACAATAACCTCCAGCTTTTATAATAGCGAAACGACCGGACAATCCGGCAATGGAACACCCAAGACGACCGACGAGATGCGAACCAAATCCACCTTTACGGCGTCGGGTTGGGATTTCGATCATGTATGGGGCATGAATTCGTTGATCAACAACGGGTATCCGGTTTTGGTATCGCCTTACATTATCACCTACGACGAGAATGGGGCGACCGAGGGAACCGTGCCGAAGGACGGCCGGACGTATAAACCGGCAGAATTCGTTACGGTGCAAGGCAATTCAGGAAATTTGGCGAGAGAAGGCTACTCGTTCACAGGATGGAGTCTTACCTCCAACGGCAGCGGAACAAGTTATGTTGAGGAGAACACCTTTACGATGGGATCGTCCAACTTGACGCTGTTCGCGAAGTGGACACCAAACGGCATGATCGATCCGACGACGGGGAGCTTTGACAAGTATGCGCCTGCCGATGTGACGACGACGTTGGAGGTATACGTGAACTCGCTGATCAGCATCCGCAATGACGAGAAGGTCTTGAACGAGAATGCCGACTATAAAGTATCGGGGAATACGGTAACGATCAAGAAAGAGTATTTGTCGGCTCAGCCGTTAGGCGAGTCGGAACTGATGTTTGCCTTCAGTGCGGGACCGGTACAGACGTTGAAGATTACCATCACGGATACAACACCGCAGCCTACAGTCCCGCCAGCACCAAGCGATTCAAGTGGAGGCGGTGGTTCCGGAGGCAGTGTTTCCAAAGAAGGGCGAGAGTTATCCAGTAACGCTGACCTGGAAGAATTACGGGTACAGTATAAGGATGAGAAGCTGGATCTCAGCCCATCTTTTGCTGCCGGTACGACGAGTTATACAGCCCGAACGGAAGCCAGGCAGGTCGAAATTGTAGCAAAACCGGCGTACTCCGCGGCGAAAGTGATGTTAGAGGATAAGTTGTTCACGGACAGTACCACGGTGCAACTGGAGGAAGGCAACAATAAGCTGGTGTTTATCGTACAGGCTGAGAATGGAAGCAAGAAGGAGTATACGCTGACCATTCGTCGTGAAACACCAAAGCCATCTGAACCGGTCATCCATTTTACCGACATCGCTGGACACTGGGCGGAGAGTGACATCTATCGTGCCGCGGCGAAAGGCATTGTCAGTGGTTATCCGAATGAAGCATTCAAACCGAATGATCCCGTCACCCGCGCCGAGTTTACGGTTATGGTGGTAGGTGCTTTGAAACTGAAGGGACATGGGACCTCGCTGACATTCGCCGATCAAAATCAAATCGGCAAATGGGCAAAGCAGGCCATTTCACAGGCGGTTCAATCGGGTATTGTAAATGGATATACAGACGGCAGATTCTGTTCGAATGACCACATTACCCGTTCAGAGATGGCAGTCATGATCGCCCGGGCGCTCAAGCTACAAAGTAACGCACATGATGCATCGACCGGATTTGCTGACGACGAATCAATTCCACAATGGGCAAAAGACGCGATAGAAGCGATTCACGCGCTTGGTATCGTGGATGGCCGCGGCCAGAACCGTTTTGTACCGAATGAAACGGCGACGCGGGTGGAAGCGACGATCATGCTCCTACGAATGCTCGATCATAAGGAAGATTAATAATGGGATGAACGCTTGTAGAGTTACTTCTAGCCACGTCGCGTCCTAATCTATTTCTATGGTTGTTCACAATCACATTTTAACGACAAAAACGGTAAGCCATTAATAAAGACTGGCTTAGCGTTTTTTTTGTTGTCACAGGAGAAGATCATATTCCTTTAAGAATCTGCGCCTCTGTGATATCAAATTCTCTGGAGGATTTTATGTGGTTGTAGAATTAAAGCCAATATCAATTGACAACTGGTACGATTGTACCAAGATAAATGTAAAGCAAGAACGAATTAGTGTGTTTCCAGCTCCTATTGTTTATTGGATTGCAGAATCTAAATTTGTTGACGATTTTGAGTTGCGTGCAATATATTCGGAGGGTTTACTAGTCGGATTTATTGTATTTTGTAAGAATCCCGACGGGGGATGGTAACCATGTATTAGGAGGATATCAATGAGTAACCTACAAAATATAAGTAAAAAAAATATTTACTATAGAATGCAAAGATATAATTTTGAGAGAGCATATGGTTGAAGATCTAGATGAACTACAGAACATTACCCGGCAACCTCATTTTCATGAATTTCTGATTGATTGGAACGTATCCAGAGAACAACGGGAAGAATGAATGACGAATTATGAAATACCCATAACAAGCGGTTTCTAAATGCTGTATCAAAAGATGGAGATATAGGACATTACCATTTACTAATGGGTATTATATCCAAGGGGACTGGTAATTTTATCGGCGTGCGCGGTACTGGAATATTGGATAAAGTGCCATCACCCAATAAAGAGATTTTTTATGGGATCTCAAAAGACCATACAAGCAAGGGTTACACGACTCAAGCCGCAAAAGGATTATTTAACTATTTGTTTAAAAATACCAATGTCGAGGATCTCATCGCTATAGCTCAGATATATAACGTTCCATCGAATAATGTGATACAAAAATGTGGTTTTGAATTTCAAAACAATATTGAGATTGAAAATAGGAAGTACAATTATTACAAACTTAGAAAGAGATAGTTCAGCTAATGGGAAACGATAATTTAATATGCAACAGCAAGTGCAACGATCACTTAAATCTGCCTTTACTCAACTTACGGGGCAGCATAGCTCAAAGTATCTAATACATTGGATATGTTGGGATCGACTTCAGGAGATGTGCCCAATTGATGTTTTATAGAGCAATCATGGCGATATAATAATTCTTTTCGGCGATGAACATAACAATAGAGGGAGAATTATATTATCTTCGACATGCTGACTTTTTCGTGCAGAAAATGCAAGGTATTCATTTTGTATCTGTCATAAAATTTATCTGGAAAGGAGGGAAAACGATGGATTGGTTGGACAGGATGAATAGCGCCATGGAATATATCGAAACAAACCTAGCGGACAATATCTCATATGATGAAATAGCGCAGAGAGCCTGTTGCTCTACTTACCATTTTCAACGAATGTTTCCGTTTATTACTGGAGTATCGTTATCTGAGTATATTCGGCGTCGACGGTTGACATTGGCAGCATTTGAACTGCAAACAACAGATACAAAGGTTATTGATGTAGCTATGAAATATGGATATGATTCGCCAGAAGCGTTTGCACGGGCGTTTAAGAATCTTCATGGGATCATGCCGATATCTGCGCGCGATAAAGGCGTTTCTCTAAAAGCCTATCCTCGAATGTCCTTTCATATTTCAATTAAAGGAGATATCGAAATGAACTACCGCATTGAATCAAAAGGGCCTTTTGAGATGATTGGAGCTTATGGTCTGGTCAATTCCGATCCCCAAAAAGTATATGCTGAAGTTGCTCAATTCCGTCAACAATGTGATGTAGATGGCAGTGTTGAAGGGATAAATGGATTACTGGGACGCTTTAGTAACACCATCTTGCACGCTGCCTTATTTGATCATACTGGAATATCTTTTAAATACATGGTGAGTTATTTTCTGCCAAAAGGGCTTGAAATTCCGGAGAGATTTACAAAACTTTCTGTCCCGGCACTAACGTGGGCGATTTTCCCGGAACCGCAATGTGATTTAATAAAGCTATGGGGACGGATTTATTCCGAATGGTTTCCGACATCAGAATACGAACAGCTTGAAGGCCCTAGTTTCGAAATGTATTATGGAACGGCAGAGTATGTTTCGGGGGAGATTTGGATTCCGGTGAAGAAAAAATAACTTGTTACTTCATGCGGCATTCGATGTACCGAACGAGGTGTTTAGGGTGAACATACTTTATCAGAACGCCGGAATCAAAGGAGAGCGCCCGCAAGGTTGTGGGCGTCCTTTTTCTTTTTCATGGGCATTTGCTGAAACGGAAATGTAGGTATAGCGCTAACGGGACACGATACTGAGGAGCTTGCATCAGGCAGCTCCTCTTTTGGTTTATTGAAGTAATCATGTGACGAAAGAAATTTTCATAATAGTATGTAATGTCCAACTGCATTATTTAATTTGTAAGAATTGCTTGAAATATTATAAAGAAGTAATTAAATGGTAAAATTAAACAAGTATATCGTGGTCAGTACAATAGGTCATGAAAGACTAATTTTAACAGTAGATAGCAAGGAGGACTGTATTTGAGAAACTTACTTAACTTACTGGTTACATTTCTTGTTTTTTGGTGTGGGAGTCAAAACTTCAATCAGTATATATCCATTTCGGATACACAAACATTGATTCTTGCAACAGTGCTTATGTTTGTTATCAGTTTCATTTACGTTTTTTTATTAACAGTTTCAATGATTTCCATAGTAATTGGGATTGGTTGTTTAACTACTCCATTGTTAGTGGCAGCTTCACTTGTATTGACACCAATAAAGTTATGGCTTCTTGATAAGTATTTAACGGGATTCGAAATTCATGGATTTTGGACATATGTGATTCTTGCCATTATATTAAGCATCTTTACTGTAAAAGTAAAAAGCAACAAGGAACGTTAGTGAAATAACCAAGGAGCAGTTCGCCGCGACCGGCAGCTGCTTCCTTTTTCTATTTGAAGTAACGGGCTGATCAAATGGACAAGATGCTAAAGCTAAGAATACATCAAGAATATGAATATTCGAAAGTTGTAAATGATTCCGAAATCGCAAACGTCGTAGGCTTCTATAAGTATGCCAAGGCCATGAGCGCAGTTGGAACGAAGTGATAAACCATGGGAGAAAGAAAATGAATTGAAGTGACTTTTGGCACCGAGAAATAACCATTTTATTCAGATCTCCCTAAGGGTCAAAGTACCGTGAATTCAGGTTTTCTTCGGGATTAATAAATTCTTGTCAGTAGAGATGCTGACAAGATAGCGTTTTCATTTTGTTGAGTGTCAAATTGATGTCCGTTACGATGAGTATAGGGCGAACGGCATATTGAAATATTACGTTCGACACAATTATACAAGGAGGTTATCCTTATGGCCCAGTCCACTTCTTCCACCGCATCCGGATCCGCACGGGTGGGAGTTCAAAAATTCGGACGTTTCCTGAGCGGCATGGTCATGCCGAATATAGGAGCGTTCATTGCATGGGGCTTAATTACCGCACTTTTCATTCCGACAGGCTGGATTCCTCAAGAATACTTCGCCAAGCTTGTCGACCCGATGATCAAGTATCTGCTTCCGCTGTTAATCGGCTATACCGGCGGTACGATGGTGCATAAACAGCGCGGCGGCGTTATCGGGGCACTCGTCACCATGGGCGTCATTGTCGGAACCGACATTCCGATGTTCCTGGGGGCGATGGCCGTCGGACCGGGGGCTGCTTGGGTACTCAAGCAATTCGATAAAGCCGTGGAAGGCAAAATCAAATCCGGCTTTGAAATGCTTGTCAACAACTTCTCTCTCGGCATCATCGGCGGCGCGCTCGTCATGGTCGCATACTCGATCGTAGGACGCATCATTGAGGCCGTCACGAATGTTCTTTCTTCGGGCGTCGAGTTTCTCGTGAATCATCACCTGATTCCTCTGGTCAATATCTTGATTGAGCCGGCGAAGGTGCTGTTCCTGAATAACGCCATTAACCACGGCGTTCTGAGCCCGATTGCCATTGAACAGGCGCAAAGCGCAGGCAAATCGATCCTGTTCATGCTCGAATCGAATCCGGGACCTGGACTTGGCATCCTGCTGGCCTACATGATCGTGGGGCGGGGCTCAGCCCGTCAATCCGCTCCAGGGGCTGCAATCATTCATTTCTTTGGCGGGATTCACGAGATTTACTTCCCGTACATTCTGATGAACCCGCGCCTCATTCTCGCTGCCATGGCAGGAGGCGTGACTGGAACGTTCACGTTCTCGCTGCTGAACGCCGGTTTGGTCGGACCACCATCTCCGGGAAGCATCATCGCTTACTTGGCCATGGCGCCTCGCGGAGAAATTCTGCCGGTGCTGAGCGGTGTCATTACCGCTGCGATCGTATCCTTTGTCGTAGCTGCTCTTCTGTTGAAGACCAGCAAGAAGACGGAAGAAGATGAAGAGGATTTGGAAGTAGCAACAAAGCGGATGAAAGACATGAAAGCCGCTGGTACGCCTTCTACTGCTGCAGCTGCAGCGACGGCTTCTGCAGCAGCAGACACTGATGCAGGACATAAGAGTAAGGAAGATGTTCAGAAAATCGTCTTTGCCTGCGATGCAGGCATGGGCTCGAGCGCGATGGGTGCTTCCATTTTGCGCAAAAAGATGAAAGCGGCGGGCTCCCCTATTGAAGTCACCAATACGGCGATCAGTGACATTCCGTCTGACGCGGATATCGTGGTGACTCATAAAACACTGACAGAACGGGCCCGCCGAGTGGCACCACAAGCCGAGCATATTTCCATCGACAACTTCTTGAAGAGTCCGGAATATGACGATCTAGTCGATCGGCTGAAATAACTATACAACGCAAAAGGCGAATGGATGCGGTCATAACGGCTGGCATCCAAGCGCCTTTTGCGGCCGTTTCTGGAGGGGTATTATCGATGGAATTGACGAACCGCATAAGACAGATTCTGGATTTACTCCTTCGCAGCCCTTATGAAACCACGGTTGCGGAAATGGCCCGCATCATCCGTGTCAGCCCGCGGACAGTACACCGGGAACTGGATGCGGTAGAGAGTTACCTGCATCGGCAAGGCATTACCCTTCACCGAAAGGCCGGTTCCGGTCTGAGTGTGGAAGGCGAGCCCGAACGATTCGAGAAGATCCGTTCGGAACTCCTTATCCCCTTCGATGTGGAATACTCGGCGGATGAGAGGCAAATTTACCTGCTCAGCAGACTGCTCGCTTCCCATGAACCGGTAAAACTATTTACGCTGGCGCATGAAATGAGGGTGACAGTGCCGACAGTTGGTGCAGATCTGGACGATCTGACGGATTGGATCAGCAAACAGGGATTGCTGCTCATTCGCCGGCGCGGGTACGGCGTGGATATTAACGGGCCCGAGCCTTTGCTACGTGAAGCGATACGCAACCTCGTGCATTTCCGGCTGGATGACTTGTCGCTGATCGTCGGGGCAGACCGGAGGTCGCTCCATCCCGTGGATAGACGCGTAGCCGAAATGGCCGGCGTCGACTTCGTTACGTTGATTGAGGAAATATTGTGGAAGTGGGAGGAGCACCATCAGGAAGACTCATTCAGAGAGGAAGCATATACCGATCTGCTGATCCGGTTGTCCATTGCGGCTTCACGTTTCCATTCTGGATCGGAAGTGAGAGAAGCGGAAGCCGATCGGCTTGCTAATTTGAGGCGGTTCGGCAGTCCTAGAACCACTCGGCGTTTCAAGCAGGAAGCGGTAGATGCGCTATGCCGACAGCTAGGCGATGCGCTGCAGCTGACATACCCTGCGGCAGAAGTAAAATATACCGAAGAGTTACTGGAAAGAGCCTATGCATTTTCCAGCGAGGCGCTGGCAGCCGATGACCTGGAGCTGTCCGGAACGGTCCGATCTCTTATCCGCAAAATGGGGGAGCTTGACGCTAACGATTACACGGCGGACCGTTCCCTCCGGGACGGATTGTTTGTTCATTTGAAGGCGGCAATGGAGCGGATTGCTGCGGGGCAGCGAATCCGTAATCCGCTGCTGGATACGATCCGCAAGGACTATTCGGAATTGTTTGGACTCGTCCGGCAAGCAGCTGATGCCAGTTTTACGTCCCTAGATATTCCAGACGAGGAAATCGCCTTTCTGGTGATGCATTTCGGAGCCTCAAGGGAACGCTTCGGACAGATTCACGAAAATATGCGTGCAGTGATCGTATGCACGAGCGGGATCGGTTCATCCAAAATGCTTGCGGTCAGACTGGGAAGAGAATTCCCGCACCTGAACATCGTGGAACAAGCTTCGTGGTATGAAGCGACCCGAATTCCAAGATCTGATTATGATCTGATCATCAGCACTGTGGATCTGCCTTTGCCTGAAGAACAATATTTAAAACTAAGTCCGCTGCTTACCCCGGCTGAAGCCGAAAAACTAAGGGATTATATCCACAGGCGCAGCACGTCGCAGTCATCGGATATATTCATAGCTAATAAAAAACAGCTGGCAGGGCTCGAAGAGTTCAGCCCTTCTGCAGCGAAACCACCTGCCGGTCACAGTGAGGCGGCAGGCATGCTTCATATGGAGGAACTACGTTCCTTAAACAGGGCCGTGCAGCAAAGCATCGAACTGCTGGAAGCTTTCCGGGTTGTTCCGTTGGCAACACAAGGAACACCGGACCTCCAAAAGTGCTTGCGGGCTGCTTGCTTCCATCCGCAGCTCAAGAACGCAGTCCTTGATCCCGAAGCTGTCGTAAAGCTGCTGCTGGAGCGCGAACAGAACGGGACGCAGCTGCTTCCCGGTACGGAACTGGCCCTGTTCCATACCCGATCAGATGTTGTAAAGGAACCTGTCTTAATGTTGTTTGAACTAGATCAAAGAATGAAGATGGACGCTTTGGAATCGGTTGAACTATCACGTTTTCTGCTGATGCTTGCCCCGAAGCAGCTGTCCCGGGAGAGTCTGGAAGTATTGAGCGAGATCAGCGCAACCTTGCTGGACAGTGAGATGATCGAAGCGCTGGCCGAGGGCCGGGAACAGCGGATCCGTGATATTATGTCCGCCCATCTTCGCGCATTCTTAGAAAACAAACTGGAGAGAGAGTGATCATCTATGAGTATTTTATCGGCAGATCAAATTCGGTTGAACGTGAAGGTATCCGACAAATATGATGCTATTCGCCAGGCAGGCCAAATGCTGGTCGATGCGGGGCATGTGGATCAGGATTATATTGAGAAAATGATCGAACGTGAAAACGCGCTGTCCACCTATATGGGTTCGGGACTCGCCATTCCTCATGGCACCAATGAAGCGAAAGGAATGATCAAGTCTACTGGGCTTGCCGTGCTGCAAATTCCCGAAGGCGTCGATTTCGGCGGGGATGAGCAAGCCGTACTGATCGTCGGAATTGCGGCCCAGAACGGAGAGCATATGGATATTCTGACTAGCGTCGCTATGGTATGTTCAGATGAAGACAGCATGGAAAGCATTCGTACTGCCAAAACGGCTGAAGAAATCCTTGCGATTTTTGAAAGCGGGATGGAAGAATGAAGGCTCTTCATTTCGGCGCTGGCAACATCGGGAGAGGTTTTATCGGGCTGCTGCTGTCCCAGTCAGGTTACGAAGTCATATTCTCCGATGTCAACGAGTCTTTGGTTCAATCGCTGCAACAACGCGGTTCCTACGAAGTTACTATCGCAGATGAAAGTAGGGAGCGAATTCCCGTCCACGGCGTTGACGCTATAGATGGCCGGAATTCCGCTGAGGTGGCCGAGGCGGTGGCTACCGCCGACTTGATCACGACAGCAGTCGGTGTTTCGATTCTTAAGCACATCGCTCCCGGCATCGCCGCAGGAATCCGATTGCGCATGGAGCGCGGTGGATCTCCATTCCATGTCATTGCTTGCGAAAATGCCATTGGAGCCAGCACACAGCTGAAAGAACATGTCATGAATCTGCTATCAGCAGAAGAGCAGGAAAAGGCTGCTTTATTAGTCGCTTTTCCGGACTCGGCAGTGGACCGCATCGTACCTCTTCAGCATCATGAAGATCCGCTTGCCGTCACCGTAGAACGTTTTTACGAATGGGTGATCAACCGATCGCAAATGTTCCCGGACACGCAGGAGATCAGCGGCGTTCACTACGTAGATGATCTGATTCCTTATATTGAACGTAAGCTCTTTACCGTAAATACGGGCCACTGCAGTGCAGCCTATGCGGGCTATCACATAGGATATGCAACCATCCAGGAAGCAATGAAGGACGAGGAAGTCATCGGCCTCGTGAATGGAGCTCTGCAGGAAACGGGAAGCATGCTGGTTCGCGATTACGGATTCGATGCATCTGAGCATGAAGACTATATCCGCAAGATCATGGATCGTTTTCGCAACCCTTATCTGAGCGACGAGGTCGTCCGGGTTGGGCGTTCGCCAATCCGCAAGCTTTCACCGGATGATCGTCTGATCCGGCCGGCGATGCGGATTTTGGAGCAGGGCGGCAGCACGGAGCATTTGACCAAGGTTATGGCACTTGCCCTTAAATTCGACTATAAGGAAGATCCTGAAGCCGTGAAACTGCAGAGCTTGATTGCGGAAAAGGGGGTTCGCGAAGCCTTTACCGAGGTGAGCGGGCTTGATGCTTCGCATGTGCTAACCCAGCGTGTCATGTTTGTTTATGAACAATAATGTACAATTTTATCAATGAAATGATTCGATTCTGAAACAATCGTAAAATAAGGAGGTATTGGAATGAGCAATCTGCTGAAAGGTGTACCTGCTTCTCCAGGCATTGCCATTGCCAAGGCTTACCGGCTGGAACAGGATGAATCCGTACCGCAGCGGAAAGCTGTGGAAGACAGTGCAGCCGAGAAACAGCGTTTAAAGGAAGCCGTCGAAGCGGCGAAAGCCGATATCGACCGGATACGCGAGCAGACGCTGGAGCGGCTCGGACCGAAGAAGGCGGAAATATTCGAGGCCCATTTATTTCTGTTGGACGATCCGGACCTCATCGATGCTGCAATGGACCAGATCGACAGCGAAGGAGTCAACGCAGAGTATGCGTTATATGAAGTGGCATCCGGAATCATGGAAGCTTTGCGGTCCATGGACAATGAGATGCTGCGCGAACGGGCAGCGGATGTAAAGGACATTACCGGACGGGTGATCAGCAAACTGGAGGGACGTGAACACAGTGCGCTCTACGAACTGAGCGAAGAAACGATTGTGATCGCCAAAGACCTTACTCCTTCGGATACGGCACAACTGAACCTGGAATTCGTGCGCGGTTTCGTGACGGAAATCGGGAGCCTTACATCCCATTCCGCCATTATGGCTCGTTCGCTTGAGCTGGCGGCCATAGTAGGCACCGGTACTGAAGCATCCGAAATTCGCACGGGAGACACGGTCATTTTGGATGCAACCCTGGGAGAAGTCATCGTTAACCCATCGGCTGATCAGCTCGAAGAGTATTCGGTTCGTATGAGGGAATACGAAGAGTACAAAATCCGTATGCGCAGCTATCTGGAACGTTCATCAGTAACTACCGACGGCGTTCATGTCGAACTGGCGAGCAATATCGGAGGCATTGATGATCTGGAAAAGGTGTTGGCCAACGGAGCCGATGCCATCGGATTGTTTCGCACGGAATTTCTGTACATGGGCCGTTCCACATTTCCATCCGAAGAAGAACAGTTTACCGTGTATAAGCATGTTCTGGAGAAAATGAACGGCAAACGCGTCGTGATTCGCACGCTGGACATTGGCGGAGACAAGGAGCTGTCTTATCTCCAGCTTCCGAAGGAAATGAACCCCTTCCTTGGCCTTCGTGCCATCCGTCTCTGCCTGGACCGGGAAGACTTGTTCCGTACCCAGCTGAGGGCGCTGCTTCGGGCAAGCGCGCATGGTAAACTGGCCATCATGTTTCCGATGATCGCCGTATTGAGTGAACTTCGGGAAGCCAAACGGATCTTGGAAGAAGAACGCGTTCGACTGGCGCAGGAAGAAATCGCGGTATCGGATACGCTGGAAGTCGGCATCATGATCGAAATTCCCGCCGCGGCACTCGCAGCCGACGTTTTGGCGAAGGAAGTGGATTTTTTCAGCATCGGCACCAATGATCTCATCCAATACACAATGGCGGCGGACCGCATGAACGAATCGGTATCCTATCTGTATCAGCCGCATCATCCTTCGATTCTAAGGCTGGTTCAGCTCGTGATTCAGGCTGCAGAACGTCACGGAAAATGGGTAGGCATGTGCGGAGAGATGGCCGGGGATTCGGCTGCCATTCCGCTATTGCTCGGCCTGGGATTGCATGAGTTCAGCATGAGCTCATCATCTGTACTTCCGGCACGAGAGCTGGTGACCCGGTTGTCCAAGGATGAATGGTCTGGTCTGGCCGAGCAAGCTCTGGGCATGAGTTCACAGCAAGAAGTACTTGATTTTGTAAACCAACAACTTAGGAGTGAAGCATAAATCATGGTAACCGAAACTTTCACTGTCATCCACCCACAAGGGTTTCATGCCCGTCCTTCCAAGCTTTTCGTGGAAAAGGCCATTACCTTCCCTTGTAAAGTAACCCTCTTCAAAGGCGAGAAAAAAGCTAACGGAAAAAGTACTCTCGGTCTGTTGACTTTGGGCATTGCGGCCGGTGACGAAATCAGGCTGGAAACCGACGGCGAACAGGAAGAAATGGCTCTGAAGGAGCTTGGTCAAATGATGACCAAGATTTACGAGGAATAGACGATTATTCAAAAAAACATCCAGTTCAAAGTGGGAAATGTCCCATAGGCTGGATGTTTTTTTTAATTCAAGCGGATTTTTGGGTTTGAGGGCTGCCCAATTGAGATCTATTCAGCAAAGACCTGACCGATAAAACAATATGGCTGCTGTTGTTGTTGAACTAAAGTGCAGGTTAGTGATGGCGGCTACCGCTAAAAGTCTTGGTTATCCATACTGAAAATGGACAACACTTAAAGTTGAATATTATTGCACACGGGGGGGCATTTCTTCATGAAATTTGAGCTTGGACGCTGCTTGCTGCATGAACGACTTCTGGAATCCAGAAAAACAGTGGAATCGCTGGCAAAAGAATTGCTTCTTAAACCGGAACGAATTTCCGACTTTATGGATAACAAAAGAGTCATGCCGCTCAAAATTGCCTTATCGATCGCCGACTCCATCGGTTGCGATGTACGCGCCCTGTATGAATTAATTCCGCAAGTACCGATATCAAAATGACAAGAACCTGCTCCAGATAATAAAGTTGTTTAAATTTCATCTTAAATAGTCAGAGCCTTACTACAATTTCTGTGTAGTAAGGCTTTTTACATTTGTTTGAAAAATGTGAGTCATTCTATGAGCTGTATCTTCCTTTTTGAATTCCGGCATCTCGGCACTGCTTACTTTTTACAATGATCGGGTAGAAGTTGCCATAAAAATGGCTATTTCCCTCGTTACTAAAAATTAAATAAGTACCAAATTAATTTTAATATAATACATTTTATTAAAAATTGTTGAGCCTATAATTATGGATACGAGATATCTTCATATGTGTAGCGTGAATTACTCTACTGGCGGATGTTTTGTTAAATCATACTGATAAAGGGGTGATAGAAGTGAAAACGGTCTTAGACAACAATAAAAACAATCTCCCAATGAAGAAAAAAATAAGCAGCTTCCATAGTATAAAAAGAGATTCTCTCTTATATCTACTTTTACTGCTGCCATTGGCGTATATCATCATATTTAAATATGCGCCAATCTACGGTGTCTTGATGGCTTTCCAGGATTATAACATTTTTGAGGGAATTAGCGGGAGCGAGTGGGTTGGGCTTGATGTCTTCAATTTCATTTTTCATCAGAATAGTTTTTATCGAGCTCTTATAAACACACTTGCTTTAAACTTTCTGGATCTGGTAGCGGGGTTTCCGGCACCGATCATTCTGGCCATTTTATTGAATGAGCTCCGTTATGTAAGATTAAAAAAATTAACTCAAACAATTCTATATTTACCTCACTTCTTATCATGGGTCATTATTGGAGGGATGGTATACCTGATGTTTTCTTCAGGCGGCATGGCGAATAGCGTCTTGTCCAGCCTTGGTTTGGGTAACATTGAGTTTCTTTCTCAAAAAACGAACTGGCTGATCATGTATGTAGGTGTTGGGGTATGGCAAAGTGTAGGATGGGGGACCATCCTCTATTTAGCATCAATTGTCGGAATCAATAAGGATTTATATGAGGCTTCAGATATGGACGGGTGCAGCAGGCTCCGTAAAATCTGGCATATTACTTTGCCTGGGATTAAGCCTACGATTATTATGTTGCTTATTTTGCAAATTGGAAGAATGATCTCGATAGGATTCGATCGACCGTTTGTTATGGGGAATTCCTTGGTGAGCGAATACTCCGATGTCATCAGTACCTATGTGTATAGGATAGGAATCGGGTCCGGGGATTTTTCGCAGGCAACCGCAGTTGGATTATTTCAATCTATTGTAGGGTTGATATTACTAGTGGCAGCAAATTTTATTGCTAAAAAAATTGGTGAGCATGGAATTTGGTAAGGAGTGTGACTATGATGAGCAACAGGCTTAGAATGAATTGGGCTGATCTATTGATTATTATCTTCATTTCTGGAGTAGCGATTATATGTCTTGTTCCATTTTTGTATATGATTGCGCTTTCATTAAGTTCAAATAATGCAATTATTTCACAGAAGGTTTCTCTTTGGCCGGTAGAGTTCACAATCGAAACTTACAAGACGATCTTAAGCGATATTGAAATGATTTATACACTCGGATATACCATTGTGCTTACGATTATATATACAATCTTCTGTATGTTTTTAACAATATGTGCAGCGTATCCGCTTACAAAGAAAAGATTAAAGGGAAGAAATTTTTTATTAACCGTCATGGTCATTACCATGTACTTTAGTGGAGGTTTAATACCTAGCTATCTTCTAGTAAAAAACCTGGATTTGATCAATACGGTCGGGAGCTTGATTTTGCCTGGAGCTATGAGTGTTTTTAATGTGATCATACTAAAAACCTTTTTTTCCTCACTTCCGGAAAGCTTGGAAGAATCGGCATCTATAGATGGGTGTAATGATCTTGGAATCCTTATGCGGATTGTTCTACCGCTATCTTTGCCTTGTATAGCAACGTTAAGCCTCTTTTATGCGGTTGATAGATGGAATGGTTTTCAGGACGCGCTTTTTTATATCACAAGCAAGAACTTGTATCCGATCCAATTAAAACTGTACCAAATCATATCGGCAAATCAACAACTAGATACCCAGCAAGGTGAAGGCAGTGTTGGCGCCTTTATAGTTCCTGAGTCATTGAAAGCGGCGAGTGTCATGTTTGCAACTGTTCCTATCTTAGTTGTCTACCCTAAACTTCAAAAATATTTTGTTGATGGTGTATTGACGGGGGCCATTAAGGGTTGACGAGTATTCGTATGCTCATATTGCTTGTCAAGAGATTAATCGACTCTAAAGGGGGTGATTATTTTGTCGACGGTCAGGAAGAAAAAACTCAAGCTTTATGGGAAGCAGCTCGTGAGAGGAACGATAATTAATAGCTATATGGCTTCGAAATGACTAATTGAAAAGTGAGGTTAAATATGAAAAGTAAAATAATGATGGTTCTATTACCGGTCTTGGCGCTATTAGCAGGTACATTGGCAGGATGTGGCAGCGATACGACAAAAGAAAGCCAGTCAACATCATCAACGACGTCCACGTCAAAGACAGAAGCCACGTCTTCAGATTCGCCGGTTACCCTTACGGTTGAAGTATTTGACAGAGGCATACAGGGACAGCCGGATTTGAACAATAATACTTGGACAAGGTATATCAATGATAATTTTGGGAAACAGAACAATGCTATTGTGAAATTTGTTCCGGTACCCAGGTCGCAGGAAGTCGATAAGCTCAATGTATTGATGGCAGCGGGAGAGGCACCCGATATATCCTTTACTTATGACAGTGCAACAGTCTCAAGATACTCTAGCATGAATGGCATTATGCAATTGGATGATTTGTTGGATAATAACGGTAAGGATTTGACTAACTATCTGGGGGAAAAAGTTCTTTCTTATGGAGCTTTTGATGGGAAACAAATGGCGATACCTGCCAAAAGAACTTCACTAGCATGGATTGGCATGTTTATTAGAAAGGACTGGCTGGATAAATTGGGAATGCCAATTCCTACTACAAGGGATGAATTATATAATACTTTAATTGCATTCCGAGATAAAAATCCGGGTGGCGTAGATGGTGTTATTCCTTGGGGAGTGGCCGCAACCGGTATGAATTATGGCTATGGAAATTTAATTGACTCTTTCTGGGGGAAACAGTCGGAGGAAGAATTCGTTACAACTCCAGGCTGGCTAAAACCCGGAAACAAGGATGCATTCAAGTTCCTCAACAAGCTTTATAATGAAAAATTAATCAGCCCTGATTTCGCCTTAGACAAAACAGCAAAGCAAGCGGATGCTGACGTGACCAACGGTAAAGTCGGATTCTTCAGTGCAAACTGGGATTATCCGCTACGTCAAAATATCAGTGAGCCTTTAAAGGCAAATGTGCCTAGTGCAAACTTTGTTCCTATTGACACTTTTAAGAATGATGAAGGAAAATACAAGAAAATTGCGTACAATGAAAACGGTGTAAGCCTCTTTATCCCGAAGAGCAGTAAAAATGCAGAACTGGCAATTAAATACCTTAACTGGATGTCCGACCCTAAAGTATTATTCTTCCTGCAATACGGACAGGAAGGGGTTAATCACAAGATGGTTAATGGTATTCCGCAGGTGATCAATCAAACTGGGGATAACATGCAAACCAGTTATCTAAATCTTGATTATACACTGGTTGTAAATGGCGTGGAGCTTGGCGACCCTCAGAAGAATATTAAGGCATTAGCTGCATCGGCTCCCGGACTCGAAGCTGTTGCAGAACAATCATACAAAATAAATACGACAGACACATACACAGGCTTCTTCTTTGATACGCCAAATAAGTCCAATATTAAATTCGGCAAAACGCTTGGGGATATGAACAATCAAATGACGGATAAACTTATCGTTTGTAAGCCTTCGGAATTCGACAGCTTGTACGATAAGTTGGTTGCAGAGTATATGGCAGCAGGCGGGAAGGCTGTTATGGATGAAAATGTGAAAATCTATAAGGATATGCAAGCAAATAAGAAACAATAACACAACAATGTTCATATTGGCCGTTGATCTATCAACGGCTTACATGAAAAAAACGATGTTGAGTAAAAAGCCTGTGGACATAACGGCGTTATATCCATAGGCTTTTACTACGGAACGCTTAGTACCATGACCGAATCAAATTTCAGGACACAAATATATTTTTTCTCTGTCCTGCCCGGTGGTATAATGCCATTGTCTTCGTGTGGGATTTATGGAATCCGATATCTAGGGGGGGTTACTTATGTATAGCGTTATTATTATAGATGATGAACCTTGGGCTATAAAAGGCATTCGGAATGCATTTAACTGGCATAAATATGGATTCGAGATAACAGGCCAATTTACTAGCGTTCATAAGGCAATGGAGTTTATAAGCAAGGAGCGTCCTGATCTGGTTTTTACAGATATAAGAATGCCTGAAATTTCAGGTCTTGATCTAATGAGGCTCACCAAAGAAAAAGGGATGGATGTTGAGTTTGTTGTTGTAAGCGGTTTCTCTGAATTTACATTTGCGCAGGAAGCCTTAAGGTATGGTGCGCTGGATTATTGCTTAAAGCCAATGGACATTGAGACAGCAGATCCATTGATAGACAAGCTGGCCTTGCACTTTTCTAAAAAGAGAAGCAGCAAAAATAACCTTATCCTAGAGGCGCTAACCTCAGCTGA
Source organism: Paenibacillus dokdonensis (assembly GCF_004916975.1). GTDB lineage: Bacteria > Bacillota > Bacilli > Paenibacillales > Paenibacillaceae > Paenibacillus_AQ > Paenibacillus_AQ dokdonensis. The sequence continues at coordinate 2,525,020 of NZ_STGQ01000001.1, forward strand.
TAAAAGTGAATTAAATCGTTTAACACCATTTTTCGACCATTCATCTGACGTTTACTTTCGTGTACTTATCATTTATTCAAGTAGCGAGGGCAAGGATTATAGAAACTTAAAGTTCTTCGATCGTAAACATACATTGGAAGTTGAATTTGGATCAACAAAGACGCTATATATTCTCAAAAGTGACAAAAGATCTGATTTGGATGATCGATTAAATTGTGCAGTTTTCACGGGATCAGATATAAAAGCAGTAGGTATCAGCAGCACTTCAACTAACTGTGAAAATATTGCAAAGCTTATCAAGGAAGCAGATCTCGCAGTATCACAAATTTTTTTAAATGAGGAAAGGGGGATATTTGAATATGAGCCAAAGCTTAATGTGGTTAAGCCCTTTATTGATGGAATTTCATCTATTATTCAAGAGAATAAGTTTGAAGAAATGGATGACATCATTGAAAGACTCGTGTCTTTCTTCAAGCAGAATCATTTAGGCATGGGAGAGCTGGTTCACTTATGGAATCAAGTGGTCAGTCTGTTGGTTAGTACCTATTACGAAGAGCTGAGATACATGGAGCTTGATTTCCTTAATTATTCCGAACTAAAAGAGCGCTTTGAAAACTTTGAGTCCTTGTGCTTTTTTCTGAATGACATTTTTATATACATCAAGCAGTTGAACAGCCAGTCTATCAATGAAGGTGATATCAACTCTTATTTTACCCAGATGGTGAAGTACATTGACAATCATTTTCAGCATAGGTTGTACCTTAAAGATTTATCCATAAAATTTTTTATTAACCAAGTGTATTGCTGCCAGCTTTTCAAGAAAAATTTGGGCAAAACCTTTTCGGAATATGTTACTGAATTGAGGATTAAAAAAGCTTGTGAGCTTCTGAAACATACAGTGTTGTCCATTGAAGACGTTGCAACAAAAGTAGGATATGCGGATTACTACTATTTCAATAAAGTATTTAAGAAACAGTGCGGGATTACACCTTCGAAATTCAGAAAAAGTTGATGGTTTGGGATGGAGTGGGAGTATGCGGATTAGTAGAATGAAACTCAAACATCAGATTTTAATCATTTTTTTATTTTCGATAATTATATTCACAACGATGGAGTTCTATTTCTATTACAGCTTCTATAATCTGACCCAGAAAAGAGCTGTCAATTATGGAAATAAAATCATTGAACAAACACGCCAAAAGATAGATTCCGGTTTTAACGATATTGAAGTTAGTACAAACATTGCTGTTAATAATAAAAAGATCCAAGAATTTACCACTGCTGATGATGATTATAAAAGGGTATTTGATTTCGGCACCTATGTCATTGATCTCATGGAATATATGAGGTCCTTTAATTCCTATGTGGATGGAATTGTTATTAATGACAATCAAGGAAGACGAATTTACAGTTTAGCTATAGCAAAGGGTGACATCTTTTACTCAAATCAATATGATAAATTTTTCAAGCAATATAAAAACGATAGTGAGTCTGTTAAAAAAGGAACATTTACAAATATTTTAAAAGATGAAAAAACAGGAAGTGAATATTTCTTTTATATAGCCCCGATTATTGAATCTATTGGCGGGGTTCATTTTTCTGAGCAAACCGGCTATTGTTCAGTTATGGTGAATACGGAAAAGCTGCAAGAACTTGTTGAAAATACCGATTTGACGCCCAACTCTTCTTTGTATCTGTTAAACAGCCGAAATGAGGTCATTGTATCAAATAACGCATATTACCGTGGTAATCTATTTAAGGATATACTCTCCGTAGATCGGGGTAGTTTAACCAATGGCGTCAAAACAAATATAAACGGGAAAGACGTCATCGTTCAGGAAAAAGGCTTGGAGCAGGCTAAGGGGTGGCGGATCGTGAGTATTATTCCGGTGCACGAATTAACAACCGACATGAACGATATTAAAAACATGAGTATTATAGCAGGAATTGGTATCATTCTGAGTATGATGATTCTGGGATACTTTTTCTTGAATAATCTGACACGGCCTGTTATGGGGCTTGTCGCCGATATGAAAAAAATTGGTAAAAGAAATATAGGATTCCGGATAAAGGTGCGCTCCACCAATGAAGTTGGCGTATTGGCCTATGATATCAATAGCATGGTTGACCAAATGGAAAAGATGTCAAGCGATATATTAAATACGCAGGTAAGATTGTATGAGTCAGAGCTCAGCAAAAAACAGGCTGAATTTTCGGCCCTGCAAAGTCAAATCAACCCGCATTTCCTGTATAATACATTAAATTGCATAAGCAGTATCGGACTTGAATACGGCATCAATGAAATCGCGCAGATTACTTCATCCATGTCCAAGATCTTTCGATATAGCATTAAAAAAGATGAGCTTGTTTTAATTAATGAAGAAATTCAATGTATTAAGGCATATATGAATATTATCTCCATTCGATATGAAAACAAGTTTTTGATGGAAATAAATGTGGATTTAAAACTGTTGGAAATGAAAACACCTAAAATGATCTTGCAGCCCATTGTTGAAAATTCTGTATATCATGGGCTTGAAAGGATGGATGCAGGGGGTTATCTTCGTGTGAGCGGTCATATTGATGCTAATGGAGATGTATGTTTTCAAGTGTCCGACACCGGAAAAGGGATAGCTAAAGACGAGCTCGAGAGCATTAAAGCGAAGCTGAGTATGGAATATTCGGAGAGAATGAAAAACAGTTTGGATGGCAAAAATATCGGTCTATCCAATATACATAACAGGATAAAGCTGCTGTTCGGAGAAGGCTATGGAGTGGAAATAGAAAGTCAGATCGGTCGGGGAACTACGGTTCTCGTTAAGATCCCTCACATTTGATGGGTAGCACATTTCCGATTTTTGAGAACGGAGCTGATCCATCGCTAAAAAGGCATCGGAGATACCAACCCTTCGACTACAAAGGTACGGTCTACGATGACAGCGGCAATGAGTCCTGATTGTCTGCCGCTCAAACAGGAAGTCTGGCTGATGAGGTTGATGGACTAAAGATCTTAAAGAAGCTGTCGCGGACAGCTTCTTTTTTATATTCGCTGCGGGTGTGATCACCTGTCGAATAACTGCTTCATCATCGTCTCATTTAATACATTTATTTTGTATTAAAAGCAGATAAAGTGAATATTTCATTGATTCTTTCAATAAATCCGGAGGAAAACGTTGACTTCGCCGGGAAAATGCCGATATACTCACGTTATATTACAATTATATTGTATGAAATGAGGTGATGAGATAACGGAGGCAGTAAAGACCCATACGATCATTCAAACATGAAAGCGTTTTAATTAAAATCGATGAGGTGATAAGTTTGATGTTAAAACGAAGCATTACGGTTGTGCTGTGTATGCTGCTCTTGATTGCCCCTCAGGCGGCATTCGCCTATAAGAATCCGACATCGCTGCCGGACGAATGGGGACAATATGGGCTTGGCGACCCTTACGTGTTGAAGTTTAACGGTACATATTATTTATATGTGAGCACGAGAGACACTGATATCGGAGTCAAAGTGTGGAGCTCGCCAGACCTTGTCCACTGGAATTATGGCGGATTGGCCGCAACCGATCCGGTTACGAAGGGAGCCTACGCTCCTGAGGTTGTTTATTGGAACGGATACTTTTACATGTATACCTCTCCTGCCGGCAAAGGTCATTACGTGCTGCGCAGCGAAAGCCCAACCGGTCCGTTCACAGTGCAGACGGGCAATTTAGGCCATTCGATCGATGGCAACGTCTTCATTGACGATGATGGCAAATGGTATTTCTATCATGCAGGCGCAGAGGGAATTCTCGCGGCTACGATGCCTACGCCAACGTCGATCGGCAGCAGCGTCAATACAGGTGCAAACATGAACGGTTGGACAGAAGGTTCAACCTTGTTCAAGCGAGACGGCAAATACTATATGACGTATACCGGCAACCATGTATTCAGCAAAGGCTACCGGGTCGACTACGCGGTCAGCTCAAACCCGCTCACGGGATTCGTGCGTGATACGGATAACCCGATTCTAATCAGTACGGAAGGTCCGACTGTTGGTCTCGGCCATAATACGGTCGTCGTTGGCCCGAACTTGGATGCCCGCTATATCATCTACCACAATCTCGAAGGAAAGGGCATTGTCGGACCTCTTCGCCATTTGGGGATGGACCGGATCGTGTTCAATGGGGATAAAATGTCAGTGCTCGGACCGACAGCAACCGAACAGCCTGATCCGGAGATGCCGGATTTCGAGGACCGGTTCAATGGTACGGAACTCAGCCCGGCGTGGACGAATGCGGACGGTGTCAGCTGGAGCGTTGATTCCGGACTTCTACGTCAGCAAGCCGTCGGTACTAGCAGACTGTTGACCACTGCTGCGGCCGGTAGCAGCTATACGGCAGAATTTAACCTCCAGCTGGCTGAGTCCAACAACACCGGAGGCCAGCGGCTAGGGGTCGTATTCTCCTACAAGGACGATAACAATTTCGGCACAGCGCTTTTAGATCCGGCTAGCAATTCGCTGCAGACGCAGTTCCGTGTGAACGGCGCCGATCTGGGATGGGTGGAGAGCCCTTTGCCTGAAGGGTACGATTATACGAAGCTGCACAATATCCGCGTTGAGAAGGCAGGAGATACGTTAAAGATCTACGTCGACGGCATGCTGAAGGAGACGCGCAGCGTAATGCTAGGCGGCGGTAGCATCGGTTACGTCACGGAGAACGCGAAGGCTAATTTCGGTTATGTCGCTTTCAGCAACAACGTGAACGGCAGCAGCGATTATGACGCCGCAAAACCAGTACCGGGCCAAGTCGAGGCCGTCCATTACCTGTCGGGCGGCGAAGGGGTCGGGTATCACGACCAGACGCCGGGTACAATCGGTGATTACCGCGGAGATGGCGTGGATACGGGCAAAGCAGATGACAGCACCTCCCATGTCACCGCTTTCGAGAAAGACGAATGGCTGCAGTATCGGCTGAACATAGCGGAAACAGGCAAATACGATATAGACCTTTCTTATGCGGATGCAGCTCTGGGCAGCAAAGTACAGCTCACTCTGGATGATGGACAGCCGCTGGGCGAGTTCGAGCTGACTGGAGATACCAATGCTGCTGATGTAGGATGGCAAACCGCACAGCTGAATGGAGTAGAACTGCCGGCAGGCGAGCATAGCATAAAGGTAGCTGTCGTATCGGGTACGATCTCGATGGACAAGTTGACGTTCCACCGGCACACGGACGTTCCGGTTCTCTATGATAACTTCGATGATGGCCAGGATGACGGCTGGCAGCGCTATGAAGGTTTCTGGAGCGTGAAGAGCGACATTGCCGAGGAGGAGCAGGCTTACGACGCTTATCATCCGATCCCGGGTGAGATTGGTACGGTCCACTATATCTCTGGCGGCGAAGGTGTCGGTTATCATGAGAATACACTTCAAAACATCGGCGGGGCCAGTACAGAGGAGATTCGGTCGACATTCGCTCCAATCCCGTCAGCGGCGGTTACAACGTAGGCTGGAACCAGACGGGCGAATGGCTGAAGTTTAACATTGACGTAGCGGAAGCCGGAACCTATAACGCAGAATTCAAAGTGGCTACTACGATGGATGGAGGTCAAATCCGGTTATGGCTTGACGATACGACGGATCTAACCGGCATCGTAGATATTCCAAAGACAGGTGACTGGAACATCTGGAATGTGGTGCGTAAATCCGGTGTTACACTGCCAGCAGGCAAGCATACGCTAAAAGCCGAGACGGTTCGCGGAGAATTTGATTTTGCAAGTATAGCGATGACGAGGACAGATCAGCCGATTCCCGTACCCGGTGTCATCGAAGCCGAGCATTATAAGCCCGGCGGTGAAGGTGTGGGTTACCATGATTTGACGCCTGCGAACATTGGAGGCAAATACCGTACCGATAGCGTCGACATTCGATCTGCCGCATCCGGGGATCAGGTCGTAGGTTGGAATCAAACAGGCGAATGGCTGAAGTACAACATAAATGTTGCGCAAGAGGGACTGTACGATCTCGACTTGTGGGCAGCTACGACATTCACGGATGCGCAAGTCCGGCTATGGTTGGATGACACGACTGATTTGACAGGCACACTGGGCGTTCCTGCTTCCGGCGACTGGAATAAGTGGAAGTCGGTAACGAAATCCGGTATTAGGCTGCCTGCCGGTGATCATGAACTGAAGGTTGAAATTGTCAAAGGTGAGTTTGACATGACGAGACTATCACTCACCCAATTCGATAAGCCGCATATGCTTCCCGGATTTATTCAAGCTGTTGATTATAAGGCAGGCGGCGAAGGTACGGGCTACCATGATCTGACTCCCGCTAATATCGGTACGGATTACCGGAATGATGCGGTTGACATCCGCCGTAATGCGGGCGGCAGCTATAATGTGGGGTGGAATGCTACCGGCGAATGGCTGGCCTACAACGTAGATATTGCCAAGGCCGGCGTGTACAACGTCGATTTTGTGACCGCTACATCGATGGACGGTGCAAAGGTCAGGTTGTGGCTTGATGATGCAACCGATCTAACCGGTGAAGTCGGCATTCCGAATTCTGTCACCTGGGAGGACTGGGCGACAACAACGAAGCAAGGCATCTATCTCCCGGCGGGAGCACATACCTTGAAGGTCGAAACTATGAAAGGTGAATTCGACTTCCAAGGAATACGCATTCATCAAAATCCGGTCGTACCGAAGGTTGCTCATACCGGTGAATATCAGGCAGCGGTCGGCAGCTTCGGGAAAACGTTGATTGGAGATGCCAATTGGTCGAATTACAGCGTGGAGTCTGATATCAAGCTGATTAGCGGTACAGGCGACGGAGGCATACTGTTCCGGGCGAATAACCCCGCACATGGCAAGGAGCTGAACCAGAATAATGCGGATTTCGTGCAAGGTTATGTCGCATACCTGAACAAACAAGGCGTTCACCTCGGCAAGCTGAATTACGGCTGGACCTATTTGACAGGGGCACCGCTAGAAGTGAAGACAGGTGAATGGAAGCATGTGAAAGTCGTTGCACAAGGTGCCCGCATTCAAGTGTTTGTCGATGATATGAGCAAGCCGGTTATCGACTACACGGACCGCAGCGGCAATCCATTCACACACGGCAAGGTCGGCATGCGGACGTTCACGAATGAAACGAGCTACGACAATTTCACGGTCCTCCCAGACCCCATTAACGCTCCTGCCATCGGAAATCTGCTGGAATGGTTTGGCTCAGCCGGACAATTAGATGAGAAGATCCGGAAGCAGCTGGATAAGGAGCTTGAGCATGCCGCCGATGCGGTCAGCAAAAAAAAGCCGGATTGGAAGCAGGGGATCAAGCATCTGGATAATTTGCTGAAACAGCTGAATAAAGAGAAGAAGCAGGAAGAGGTTTCTGATCAAGCAAAGACAACGCTCAATCGGAGCGTTAAGGCACTCATTGAGGTGTGGAGCGCAAATCCGGGCAAGTAGACGGCCAAGTAGCGACTAACTCATAAGAACGTCCCTGTACCGAAGGAGCTTCGGTGCCGGGACGTTTTGAGTTATTGCCGTATGTCATTCAAGTAGGGGAAAATAGCTATGATCATCCAACGGAATAAAACCAAAGACCACGATATACGAATATGCAATCGCTAGATCCGATGCGGGGCCTTATGGAATAACCGTTGGAAAAGATGGAGCCCTATGGTATACGGAACAGAAAGGGGATATAATTGGACGAATAACTGCCAAGGGTGAACTGAATTCTTTCCATAATAGCAACCGAGAAGAAATCACATCAACAATACCATAGTATAATCAAAGAAGATTTGTAAATTTTGATTCGTAGACAGATATATAATTTTCATAAATTAAATCCTTAAAGGGGGATGCGTACTTTGGCAAATATCGAGCACTTACAGACTGTGAATGTTCCAGCTTCAACGGTATATGAAGCTTTAACCACTGCAAAAGGACTTTCAGAAATATGGACAAATGAACTCATCGTTAATGATCAGATCGGTTGTATAAATGAGTTCCTATTCGGCGGCAAAGGCTTAACTAAGATGCGAGTTGATGAGCTTGTTACCGATAAAAAGATTTTGTGGCAGTGTGTAGATTCAGATCCAGAATGGATAGGTACGACTATTTCTTTTGATATCGAGGAAAAAAACGGGAGAACTTCAATCATTTTTCGTCAGATGAATTGGGAGGAAGTGACCGCATTTTTTCGTTTATGTAATTATAACTGGGCTATTTTTTTGTACAGTCTTAAACTGTATTGCGAAGAAGGCGAGGGTCTTCCGTATCATAAAAGAAAGTTTTAGAACACCATTGAAAACACGGTAGATCGACTAAACACATGATCTCGACAACTAATTTCGGAATTATTGAGTAAGTCTGTATCATTTCCCTACTCATTTGCGTGGGTAGGGTTTTAAATTTGTTTTGCTGGACAATAAAAAACAGACTCTTAATTAAGAGTCTGTTTTTATTTGTTGTGATTTTAAACTTTTTGAACGTTAGTAGCTTGAGGTCCACGTTGACCTTTTTCTACGTCAAAAGTAACTCTTTGACCTTCGTCAAGGGATTTGAAGCCTTCGCCTTGAATAGCTGAGAAATGAACGAATACATCTTCTCCGCCTTCACGTTCGATAAATCCAAAACCTTTTTCTGCGTTAAACCATTTTACTGTACCTTGTTCCATTGTTATTGCCTCCTAGTGTGATAACCACACATATATTACTATCCTTGCTCTCAGGATCATCAAGACGAAATCCGAACAAAAATAATTCTTTATTAGAATAACAGTAAATTGAACGGATAGCAATTTTATTTGAGTTGTTTGTTACACGGAATTAGAATGGGCTATTTCCATATGCTGATTAGCTCAGTATCGCTTTTCTTAAATTAAAAAACCGCAAAGTCCATAATACGTTTAAATCAATGGGTTTAGAGATCTTTCTTTTTAAGAAATCATTTTGCTTTTTGATTAGTTTTGTAAGCTGGCTAATATGGAGTGGTGGAGAATTTAATTAATGTCATAGGTATTTTAACCAACTGACAGGGAGTTTAATAAAATGACTCAGAGAAGGGGAGGATAACCAGAATACAACTGTGGAGGAAAAAAATGAAGAAAATAGTTCCTTTATTCATGATTCTTGTTATTATCTTTGTTGCTCCTGCGGACGCAAAAGGTAATGTACAACCTGTCATGCCGTGTAGTTTACTCCTTAAACCAGCAAATAATAGTGGAGTTAATGAAAAGGGAGTAGCTCTGGTCTATAAGGTAAAGCTAACGCCAAGTTTTCCACGCACCAGCATAAGCATTCACGCTATCCATCTTCCGGAACCTTCTCATTATGGAGAATATGACGGTTTTGAGGGTTTTTCATTTATAGAAAATGAGATTAGCTGGAGGTTCAGACTATATCCGACACCTGAAGAAGATGGTCCAACTTGGGCAGGTAGGATCGACGATATAACAGCCAATATAGAGAACAGTAGCAGGATAGAAGTTCGGATCTCAAACTCAAAGACAGGAAAGCTGGGTCCGGTTGTTTTAAGCAATCGTATCAATTTATGTCATTAATTAATCTAATGGGTAGTTAACAGTATTTTACATAGGTGTCTAATTAACGGGCAGTTTAACTTGGTCAGTTCATTACTTCATTGAAGTACTTGTTAAATTGTGATTCGATTTCACCATAAATTATCCTATTACTTATCAGAAGAATGTTGGAATTGGGCGAAACAAAGTAAACATTGCCGCGCCACTGCCTAAGAACTGGGTAGTATATGCCGAAGAATGTCTGGCGTATCTCATAACAACCACGAATGAGAAGTTCCTATTGCATGGCGATCTGCATCATGAAAACATCCTTCGCCATGGCGAAGAACAATGGGCTGTCATTGATCCCAAATGTGGGGTGTGGCGCGGGGCGTGCTTGAGGCGTGCTGGACGATCGAAGACGGAGGAACGGATTGGTACAGAAGCATAGAAATAACGGAACACTTTGCCAAGTGCCTGCATTGAGATCTATCCAACGTGAAGACCTAAGGAGTCTTAACCGCCGACATTCGTTAAGATAACGGAACAAACCAGGGGGATGATTCCAAAGCAAGATGATATTTAATATGCGATTTCTATTTTGATAATATCGACCAGGAAAACTTGAATTTTAAAGGATATCATTTTATAATTCAAGTGTTCAGTTGAATAAGGAAAGTTGGTGGCAATGATGGAAGAAACTAATTTAGCTATATTATATAAAGAACAATTATTTTTACAATATGCCCGAATCGGGAAATGCTTATCCAGTGAGCGAAGACTAGAAATTTTGAGCTTGCTATCAAACGGACCTAAAGCTGTAGAAACGTTAGCTCATCAGACAGGGATGAGTGTTGCCAATGTTTCACGTCATCTGCAAATTTTATTGGATGCGAATCTTGTCAGATTCACAAAAAAGGGAACGTATGTCATTTACTGTTTAGCCAATCCGGTCGTTGCCGAATTTTTGTCGTCTTTGTGGAAGGTTTCTGAGCATCAGCTTTCGGATATTCCGCGGCTCAAGCAAGACATCGAGCAACATTATAATCGCGTTCAAACCATTTCCAAGAAGGATGTTATGGATCGGATGGAAAAGGGAGAATTGGTTGTATTGGATATTCGCCCAAAAGAAGAGTATGAAACGGCGCATATTGAGGGGGCGTTATCGGTTCCTATGGAAGAACTGGATAATTACCTTGAAGAGTTGCCGCGAGATACCGAAATTGCAGCCTATTGCCGTGGACCGTATTGCGTATATACTACGCAGGCTGTTGAACAGATGCATAAAAAGGGATTCAAAGCCTATAGAATCGCAGAGAGCGTACGGGAATGGCAAACTATTTAAGATATTTTATTAAATCGCAGCCATCAGCTGCGTTTTTTTGATTTTCGATATTGTGATTCTGTTAAGCAAATAGCTTTATCCTCCATGATTTCCTGTACTGATCTTGGAGAGTGAATGTTCCGAATAGCTGATAAAGCGGGCTATCATTCATCCTTCATCAATGGACTCGGTACGGATCATTGTGGCCAGTTCTGGCAAACCCTTGGGAATTGTCCTCCAAGGACTTTTTAAAAGAACCTCATGCCGTAAGGGGTTCAATCAAGACCCATTTTAAAAATAGACTTGACGTAGGAAGATATTCAGTTTTATAATTCAATCAATCAATTGAATATTGTAATAGTTGATTATCCATTCAGAGGAGGAATTTATATGGGTGCAACAGCACTGACAAAAGCAACATTTCAAAACCACATCGAGAAAGGTGTAACATTGATTGACTTCTGGGCGCCTTGGTGCGGGCCATGTAAAATTCAACTTCCGATTGTTCATGAATTGGCTGATGAGTTGAAGGGTCAGGCGACGATCGCTACTGTTAATGTCGATGAACAGACCCAGTTGGCTTCGCAATTTGGTGTAAGAAGTATCCCCACTCTGCTGCTTTTTAAAGACGGCAAGCTGGTAGATCAAATGGTTGGAGTTAACAGAAAAGAGGTTCTTAAAGGAAAAATTTTAAAGCTGGCAAGTAACTAAAGACGTAAAGAAATATATCTGTGGTATCCCGAATTCTCGATCAATTTGCAACGAAACCCTACAGGCATATTGACGGGTCGAAGTCTTGAAAAAATACAAATGCAAGTCGTGTAATTTATGATAGGGGAGAAGTAGTAGTGAAAAATTCAGTAACCGTTGAGGAGAAGGGTCAACACCTGCCAGCCTCCATCGCGGAATATGTAAAATCACCTGAGAAGCAGCGTCAATTGCATGCAAAAACGATGAGGATTGTCATATTTTCACAAATGTTCGGCGGAGCTGGTTTGGCGGCGGGAATTACCGTAGGCGCGTTGATAGCACAAGACATGCTGGGTACAGACAGCTATGCCGGAGTTCCCACGGGGTTGTTTACGTTAGGTTCTGCAGGTGCCGCCCTTTTGGTCGGCCGCCTTTCGCAACGATGGGGACGCCGGGCCGGGCTCGCCACGGGATTTATCACAGGTGGCGTCGGTGCGATTGGAGTGGTTCTCGCGGCGTTATTCAACAGTATACTCTTACTTTTTTTATCGATGCTGGTTTACGGGGCAGGCACAGCAACGAACTTGCAGGCACGTTATGCAGGTACGGATTTGGCATTGCCTAAACAGCGGGCAAAAGCGATAAGCATGGCGATGGTGTTTACAACGTTTGGCGCTGTGGCTGGACCGAATTTGGTTAATCTGACTGGAAGACTAGCTACTTCTATAGGAGCTCCCCCGTTATCAGGCCCTTTTATGTTGGCAGCAGTAGCCTATATTGTAGCCGGACTTGTCCTTCTTGTTTTTTTGCGTCCCGATCCGTTCGTTGTGGCTAAGGCCATAGCTAAAGAACAACTAGACAATGCAGTATCTGATTCTGACCAAGCGAAACTGTCCCTGGCTCACGAAACAACCATGAATAAGAAAGGCATCATTCTCGGCGCTACCGTCATGGTACTTACCCAAATTGTGATGATTGCGATTATGTCCATGACTCCCGTTCACATGCAGCATTATGGTCACAGTTTGGGTAAGGTAGGTATTGTTATCGGTATCCATGTTGCTGCGATGTATCTGCCTTCTCTCATCACCGGTGCTCTTGTCGATAAATTAGGATATACTATAATGTCGTTCGCTTCTGGGATTACGCTGCTATTGGCAGGCTTAATAGCTGCTTATGGGCCTGGTGATTCCATGGGCGTAACGATACTTGCTTTGGCACTTCTTGGTTTGGGCTGGAACTTTGGTTTGATTAGCGGGACCGCAGCTCTTGTTGATGCTACGCCTCTGCAGGTTCGTGCGAAGATACAAGGCACGGTGGATGTTTTAATTGCCTTGGGTGGAGCTGCAGGAGGCACACTGTCGGGCATGGTGGTGGCACACTCCAGCTATACGGCACTCTCTTTGGCCGGAGCTCTCCTGTCAGTGCTGCTTGTACCGGTAGTCCTTTGGTCCCGGAAGAAAGCATATGAGAAACTTATGAAAAAACATACAGGCTAGACGGTGGATAGATCAAGCTTCTACCTTCACGAAAGCTTGATCTATTTAAATACTTGTGTTTCATAACTCAAAGAGAGGGGGATCGGATGAACCACTTACATTTAGAACCGTCCATTAAAGAAAGATTGTATAAGCAATATGCCCGAATTGGATAAGGTTTGTCGAGTGTTTAGCTCTACAGACATACTGCCTTTCGAATCGATGAAGGAATACAGGAGTGGAACTTCGCATGAATAAAAATGTTCCAGTAATTATTGTTGGTGCTGGTTTAAGTGGCTTGCATATAGCATCTTTATTAACAGCACGCGGCTTCAACTGCAGTGTGCTTGAATCCCGAGAACGTATTGGTGGTAGAGTCTTAAGTGAAGAGATTGCAAACAGGCCAAATCTTGGCAGATTCGATCTTGGTCCGACATGGTTCTGGCCACGTTATGAACGTACGATTACCAAGCTCGTTAAAGAGCTCGGTTTAAGAACTTTTGAGCAATATAATGAAGGATTGATGCTTTCGGAACGATCCAGAAATGAGCCTGCACAGCAGTATGCATTGCCAAAAGGAAGCATTGAAAGATCGTTACGTATTATGGGTGGTGTACAATCCCTCATCGACGCAATAGCAGCCACACTTCCCCCAGGAACAATTCATCTCAATACACGTGTGACTTCGATCCGCCAGGAAGGAGACGGAGCTGTCACGCTTAAAACAGAAGGTAAAAGGGACCATATCCGTGCTGGCGCGGTTATACTCACCTTGCCGCCCCGGATGGTCGCGCGTAACATCACTTTTTGGCCGCAGCTACCTCCGGATCTCATGGATAGCATGGTCAATAAACCCACGTGGATGGCAGCTCATGCTAAAGCAATTGCGGTTTACGAACGTCCATTTTGGCGAGAACAAGGGCTTTCGGGCCTCGCTTCAAGCTGGATAGGACCTTTGCAGGAAATCCATGATGCATCCCCTGAATCGGGAGCGGGTGCTCTATTTGGTTTCTTTGGAATACCGGCGAAGACACGCCAAGAACTAGGCGAGGATAAAGTCCTTAATCTGGTTGTGGAACAGTTGACTCGACTTTTCGGTCCGGCTGCAGAAAATGTGAGCGCCGTTCTCTATAAGGATTGGTCCAGAGATCCAGACACAACGGTAGATGAAGATGCTGAGCCGCTTGGCGATTACCCTAGCTATGGACCGCTTGTGGGTGTGGAGAGTTGGGGAAAGAAGATCATATTTGCAGGGACAGAAACTGCAAGTGAACAGGGTGAGCATCTTGAAGGTGCGCTACAATCAGCCGAAAGGGCCGTATCGGAACTTATGGAGCTTTATAAAACACATGAATGACATGCGTCTCATCCCTGGTACGGTTAATGTCGAATCATCGGAAGCAGATCTTGGTCCGTTGGGATTAACGAAAATTACTTTTGACCATAATTCAATCAATCAATTGAATACTGAAGTTGAATGCGAAATTGGAGGACTTAAACATGTATAAATCCGTTATCGTAGGAACAGGTCCTGCAGGACTGACTGCAGCTATTTACTTGGCCCGCGCCAATATGAACCCGCTTGTCATTGAAGGTCCAGAACCTGGCGGACAATTAACCACAACGACGGAAATCGAAAATTTTCCCGGATTTCCGGAAGGAATTATGGGTCCTGAGTTGATGGATAATATACGAAAACAAGCCGAACGTTTTGGAGCAGAATTTTACACGGGTTGGGTAAATAAAGTGGATTTGTCCGATCGTCCGTTTAAATTGCAGGTCGAAGGAAAAGGTGAAATTGCCACCGAAACACTCATTATTTCTACCGGTGCAAGTGCCAAATACTTGGGGATTCCAAACGAACAAGAGAATATCGGCCGCGGTGTAAGCACATGTGCCACATGTGACGGTTTCTTCTTTCGGAATAAAGAATTGATTGTTGTCGGTGGTGGTGACACTGCGCTCGAAGAGGCGAACTTTTTGACTCGTTTCGCATCCAAAGTCACCCTGGTCCACCGACGCGACGAGCTGCGAGCTTCGAAAATCATGCAAGACCGTGCGCGCGCTAACCCCAAAATTGAGTGGGCTCTGAACAAGACACCGCTTGAAGTCATCGCCAGCGACCGTGGGGTAACCGGATTGAAGGTTCAAAACAATATCACAGGTAAAGAAGAAGTGTTTGATACCAATGGGGTGTTTGTAGCAATCGGACATCATCCGAATACCGATTTTCTGGAAGGGCAAATCATGACAGATGCGAATGGTTATATTATCACAACCTCAGGTTCTTCAGAGACCACGATTTCAGGTGTGTTCGCTTGTGGAGATGTACAAGATAGTCGATATCGTCAAGCCATTACGGCGGCGGGAAGCGGGGCAATGGCGGCCATGGATAGTGAAAAGTTCATGGAATCTCACGAGCATTAATCGTACTAAAGAATATGTTTGCACTTTATATCCTAATTGTGGCTGTTGTTCTCATTTTCCGTATTCGTCAAGCTGGGCCAGTTCATTCCCCATGTATAAAAACGAACCTCAGCGATAATTGATTGTAATCATGCATGATTATTTTGCTAAACGAAGTTTACAAGGCGATATGATCGAATACCAGAATTCAAATTAAAACCAAGCCTAAATGAACCTCAGCTCTCGAGAATGGTACTACTGTCATTAAGCTAACGGACAGTTTTGTTAAATAAGTTGTAAATTTAATCTTTCAAAGTAAGAGCATTTCTTTGTAATGAGAAATGCTCTTTATTTTTTTCTTGAAATGATGTTTAATTAACAATAATAATTCAATGCAAAACGATATTATTTTATTGTTAATCGATATATTACGTGTTAAAGTTATTGTATAATTAAATTAGCGAGGTGCTCTTAATGAACCGGGGAACCACATTCTTTTTGAAGATGGCTGTAATTCTTATTGGAATCCCAATTCTTGCTTTGTGCATATTTTTAGTGCCTAAGATCGGGAATTTTGCTGGAGAATTGTATCCGGATATTGCTTATATGAAATCTCTCGTTTTAATCGATATGTATGCGGCAGCGGTACCTTTTTACTTTGCTCTGTATCAAGCTTTTAAACTTTTAAGCTATATTGATAAGAACCAATCGTTTTCGGAATTATCCGTAAAGGCTTTAAAGAATATAAAATACTGTGCCATCGCAATCAGTACCTTGTACCTGCTGGGTATGCCACTCTACTATCTCATGGCTGAGAAAATTGACCCTCCAAGTTTCATACCAATCGGATTGACCATTATTTTCGCCTCTATGGTGATCGCCGTTTTTGCTGCTGTTCTCCAAAGTCTTCTACAAGAAGCTATTAATATAAAATCAGAAAATGATTTAACGATCTGAGGTGAATATTATGGCGATTATCATCAATATTGATGTGATGTTAGCAAAACGGAAAATGAGCGTAACGGAGCTTGCGGAGAGGGTTGGAATTACTATGGCGAATCTGTCTATTCTGAAAAATGGGAAAGCAAAAGCGGTTCGTTTTTCAACATTAGAAGCGATATGTAAGGCTTTAGATTGTCAGCCAGGTGATATTTTGGAGTATAAAAGCGGCGAAGACACTAAATAAAAACAAACAACAAATGTAATTAACTAACGGGGCAGGATAGTTCAATCGTTTCTCGAATTTTATCTGAGTAGGATAATTTTTTGAACTTTGTGAATATAACGTTATCTGAAAGATACGAATCTTATATGTAAAGGGTGATTCGTTTGAAGCAAGGAATCATTGTGTTGATGAACGGAACTTCAAGTGCCGGAAAGACGATTATTTCTATGGAACTGATCAATCAGAAAGAGATTCTTTTTCATCATTTATCCATAGATGATTTTCTCCATAATTTCAATGAATTTATTGATAAAAAATTTCCGAATATTAAACCTACACGAAATGTAGATGATCATGTTGTCGCACAGATCATTTTTGATCCCATAGCCTCAATGTTCTATTCAACAGTTAAATTGTTTTCAGAAATGGGTTTGAATGTAATAGTAGATACCGTAATCGAAAATGACAAGTGGTTTAATGATTGTCTTGATGTATTTTCTGATCAGCCCACATTATTTATAGGTGTAATATGCTCGAAAGAAGAACTCATAAGAAGAGAGCAAATAAGAGGAGATCGACAGATTGGACTGGCAAGTTCCCAGTACGACAAAGTATATTGCTTTAATGAATATGACCTTGAAGTAAATACTGAAGAGCTGAATCCAACAGAATGTGCCGAAAAGATATTAAGTTTTATTAAGTCCGATAAGGATTACTCGGCATTTAAGAAATTAAGAAAAAGAAATATTAGTGGTTCCATAGAAGGCGTATCCATCAGATAACATAAAGAATTATTTAATCATAATTACTCAGAATGTAGAAATAAACACTTTTTCTCATAATTTCTTCTTCTCGGCCGTACGATTGTA
The DNA here is from genome assembly GCF_004916975.1 of Paenibacillus dokdonensis. Classification (GTDB taxonomy): domain Bacteria; phylum Bacillota; class Bacilli; order Paenibacillales; family Paenibacillaceae; genus Paenibacillus_AQ; species Paenibacillus_AQ dokdonensis. The sequence goes on from NZ_STGQ01000001.1 coordinate 2,542,477, forward strand.
CGGTCTTTTTTTGTTTTAACGAGTCATTCGAAAATATGGTAATATTTCGGAGAGAGGTGAAATATGATGAGCAGATTTATGAAGCCCCTGACTTCCCCAATCCATTTCTATTCAGCAATGTTGGATGAGCTCCCTGTGGCCGTTTTTATGGGTCGAGAGATGATCGGCAGTGGGAAGATCGTTCAAATAACAGATTTCGTTGTGAAAATAGGTGACGAGTTCTATGTGCGCGAAAACTGCACTTTTAAATATGCGAGCTAAACTATAAATCTTGTAGAGACTGGATCGCGAAGGAGCCTTGCCTTGGATCAGATCCTCATTTTCACCTGAGCACGACTCCTTGGCATCAATTAACAAAAGTCTTATCATCTCCGGGGACTAAAACTCGACGAGACGATAATGATGCGTACAGAAGCAAAATTCACGAGATAACATCCTTTCTATTATAAGTGATACAATAGCGTAACATATTATTATGGGCCCAAATAATTAATCCCTTTACTTAAACGATGATCGAGGCGTATAATCCGTTAAGACATCGGAGTGAGAAGAGGGAAATTGATTATGAACAGCGGGTTGGTTAATGCTATTATCGCGTATATCATGTGGGGGGTTCTCCCGCTTTATTGGAAGTTGTTTAACGATGTGCCCGCAGGAGAGATTCTGTCACATCGGGTTGTCTGGTCGTTCGTCTTCATGGGTATTCTCGTCGCCGTCCAGCGTCGCTGGGGTGACATGAAGAGGATTGCGGCTAGCCGCTCGCTCCTGCTGTCGCTCACCGCTAGCGGACTGCTGATCGCTGCTAATTGGCTCATCTTCATCTGGGCTGTCAACAACGACCATGTCGTCGAGACAAGTCTCGGCTATTATTTGAACCCATTGTTGAACGTGCTGCTTGCGGTTGTCTTTCTACGTGAGAAGCCAAACCGTGGCCAATGGCTCGCGATTGCCATCGCCGGCGCCGCGGTGCTCATTATCGCCATCGACTACGGACGGTTCCCATGGATCTCAATTTCACTGGCCGCGACGTTTGGCTTGTACGGCCTCGCGAAGAAGAAGATCGGACAAGACGCTTCTGTAGGCTTGCTGTCGGAGACGGCTGTTGTCCTGCCCGTTGCGCTCGGCTACTGGATCTATTTGGCCGCCGTGGGAAAGACGACGGCATGGACGCTACCTGTGTCCACGTTCGTCGAACTGCTTCTTTCCGGCGTGGTAACAGCGCTACCGCTGCTTTTCTTTGCACGAGCGGCCGCCCGGATGGCGCTGTCCACGCTCGGTTTCGTACAATACATCGGGCCGACGATCATGCTGATACTGAGCGTATTCGTGTTCAAGGAATCGGTATCGCCGGTTCTTCTCATCGGCTTCGCGCTCATCTGGATAGCGCTTGTCGTATACGCTGCGGCATCGGTTCGCGGCATGAAACTCGCGAAAACGCGCTGACGGCAAATACATCCGCCCGGTACCGTCATAACAGCCATTCCGTCCCCTGGGGAGGAAATGGCTGTTTTCTATTTGTGATTAAGCTTACGATCAGTTATCCGAAGTTGAATAACATATTCAAGCTAATAACGTTTTATCATTTGAGATCAAAAGGAGGGGTTATATGAAAGAGCGATTTTTTGAAATTATTGGAACAATTTTTGTAATCTTCTCTGGTGTTCTGCATACCTTGGAACGATGTGCAAACTTTGTTGCTAGTGGGCTATCTGCACAAGGATTGGCGGTTTTTGCTGGTGATGGAAGTGTGAGTAAGCCCTGGGTGGACCCCAAAGATAATGTTTTTGTTATCCCTTTTCTCGTAATTGGAATTGTTGCGTTTTTGTATGGATTCGTTAGAAATTTTATTAAGCCTGGTCATTAAGCTAACGGGAAACGATAGCCGAATCCTAGTGATAATTTATAAAGCGACAGAGGAGGTGCCGATTTGGAGGAAAGACGATGGGGTATTGTCAAATGGTTCAAAGAAGATAAAGGGTATGGGCGGATAATGTTAGACGGTCAGGACGGTAACCATGTATTTGTTCACTTTAGCGATATACTACCAGACCCAATTAGGTTACCAAACGGTTTTCGTTTTCTTAAAGAGGGTCAAAAAGTTGCATTCGACCTATTCGATTTTCCGAGCATAGCGGATTCCCAGCGAAGGACAGCTAAGAATGTGCAAATTTTAGAAGATTGAAGGTATCGTTACGTACTTCATGAATGTATGGATTCTCGGTATTCGTTTAGCTAACTCTTTCTAGTTATAAACCATCTACCAGTAATAGCAACTGGGTAGAGACTGAAGCCGTGTTGTTTCACCTGACTCGTTCGGTCTCGGTAAGACAGGATCTAAGCCCAGAGAAACGTCTTGTTCGTAAAGAAATGCTTTGCGGTCGAACGTAAACAACCATCTCTTCCGTTCTCGTAACAAGCTGCGATGTGAGAATCTTGATCATTATGGGATGAGACTACATAACCCTGTTTCTTTACTCATTGGGTGGAGTTTTCAACCAATTGTATTCCATTATTTGTAATGAGGTGTTATACTCCAAGTGAAAAGTTCGAAAGGAGACGAATATGAAAAAAAAGAAGTTGCTGGTTGGCTTTGTGGGAATTCTAATATTGTCTTGCGGTATAAGTATTGGTGCTTTAGCGAGCTCGTCCCTTCAGGAAATTAAGGCTTATCTAAATGGCAGCTTGAAGATCAGGGTAAACGGAAACATTGAGCAATTAAAAGATGGAAATGGGCAACAGGTATTACCAATCACCTATAACGGCACAACTTTTCTACCTGTCCGCTCTGTTTCTGACGTTCTTGGTATACCGGTTACATACGACAATAAAGCCAATGAAGTCATTTTAGGCGAACAATCGGGAGAAACGCCGATCTCCAAAGATACACCAATTAAAAACGAGGACTTTGATGATACACTATATTCCAAAGATCCTACTCAAACAACAATCAATGGCAAAAATTATGGTGAAGTCTTGTTTAGCCCACCAGGTGAAAACTTTAATTATGTAGCCTTCACCCCTAATGGCAAATACAAAAAACTTTATCTGCAATTCGCAGCCGTTAAGGAAAAGATCCTTGGCCTTGAGATAAAGGAATTGGAGAAGAACGCTCTGTTAAAGAAAGTGGGAGAGATCAAAACAGAAGATGGTATACAAACAATTGAGGTTGATATCACTGGTGTAAAAACGATAACTATTGATGTAGATAAAAAGCAAGAAGCTGGCTATGTTATCCCGCTCACGACTTCATATTATAAATGATGCAAAACGATATTATGGTGAAAGAAAGCCACGATTCATCGGATGGAACTGACCCCGTAATGTGAGACGGATTAGAACACCTTCAAGTGAAAGAAACCATGTCGTAAGATGTGGAGGACAACTTGAAGGTGTTTTTGTGTTATTAATTGGGACAGATGTCGAGGGATAAAAACATGATCCGATTACCGATTTGATGATGATCTAAACAGATCCATATTTATAGAGATAACATTGAGAATAAAGAATTTGTCCATTCGGGTAGCTTCTGCAGCCATTTCTTTTGGGATCATAAAATTAAGTGAAAATAAAGTTGTAAACTGACCTCAGTGTTAAGTTAAACGGGCAGGATAGTTGAAGATCAAACGCGGTGAGCCGTACGACAGGTAAAGTCGAAAAATTTTGTTATGGGGAACTTGCGAGAGTGCTGAAAGGTATGTGGATAGTGTGGATTTTGAGCTTCTAAATTACCCCTAGAAAAGGGGTTTAAAATCAGATCACTATATGATATATGTCTGAAAAAATACTCGAATCGGGATTAGTGCCACTTGGTACCAAATGTATTATTCCCAGACAATACTGTAATTAGGGAAACTTTAGATTAACGTTAAGCGTCTAAATAATATAACCGTTTGTAGAAGGAGAAGAGGGCTTAAATTTAAAAAGAAGTTTGCGAGTGTTACTTCCAATTTTAGGGGCGTTAGTCCAACGGTTCATATAAATTAATCTTTGAGCAACCGGCATGTCGAATCTTGGAACATTGAGAATTTTCGTGCTGATGGAATGAATCCTTTATTTAATATAGTCACGCGCACGGGTGGAACAGATGCCGATGTTAGAGAATCGAGCATTCTTCCATAGGATGTCCTTTTCGAAACTTGCCGTTACAACGCGGAGAACCTTACCATAAATAACGGCAAGCTTTTTGGAGCTAAACGAGTAGCAGCTGATAAGCGCAATGAGGGCGCGAATGTTCTCTGCTTTGATATATAAGCTACCTATAAACATAATACAGTCATCAGGGAGAATGGTTATCATGAAGAAACGTACTGCTGTAAGCTTATTTATTTTTATTTTTGTCCTAAGTTTGGTCCTTCCAGGACAAGCTTTGATGGAAGCATTTAGCCAAGAACCGGTTATTAAAGATGGAAATCTCGAACAAGCGATTCATTCGTGGTTAGGTAAAAAAGACGATGAACCTCTTACGAAAGCGGATTTAGAATCTCTCACCGCGGTTTCTCTATCGGGCAAAGGAATCAAAGATCTGCAGGGATTAGAGTATGCCGTCAATATCACGGAACTCAACTTAGACAATAATGAAATTACTGATCTTACACCGCTAAAGAAACTTTCAAAGATCCGTGATCTCAGCCTCAAAGCAAATCAAATCTCATCCATTGAGGAATTGTCAGCACTGAAAGAGATGAAGTATCTGGAGGTAAGCTGGAATCAGATCTCATCCTTGGATGTAGTGAAACAATTGCCCCGTCTAATCGAGTTGGACGCCGATCACAATCAAATTTCGAATGTTCAAGCGCTCTCTAGTTCCTCATCGTTAAAGTATTTGAAAATGAGCGACAATGCGATCGAAGATATGGCTTCCCTCGGCAGCATGAGAGGCCTGACATATCTTGATCTATCCAACAATAAAATCAAGGATTATTCGCCGCTGCGGAAGCTGTCCAAAAGCCTGACGTATCTGGGGATTAACGGAGATCAGGTTACGGATCTGAAGATGCTGGAGGGATTCAACAATCTCGGAGGTCTCTCTGCTAACAACAATAACATCGAGAGTCTTGCCCCTTTAGCGAAATTAACGAACTTGACTACATTAGATCTATCTTCCAACAAGATTAAAGATTTAGAACCGTTACAACATTTGAACAAGCTGGATACACTCTACTTGGATAACAACCGAGTGTGGAATTTGGAACCGTTAAGAAATCTGAGATCCCTAAACATCCTCTATTTGAACAACAACCGGGTGTGGAATTTGGAGCCGATTCAAAATAATAGCTATGATTTTCATTGGGATACGGGGGCGGAACGATACGGACTGCAGTTGAACGATAACTACTTGGACTTAAACCAGGGAACCCAAACGTATAAAATATTCAAAAAGTTGAATGCAGATCCTTATGGAATTAGGTCTCAGCGTAAGACTCAACGCTTGATGATCGGCAGCAAGACAGCCTATTTGGGCGACAGCATCTACAACATCACTGCAGCGCCATTCATTCAGACAGGTCGTACCTACGTGCCTATTCGTTTCATTTCCGAGAAGCTGGGGGCAAGTGTAAGTTGGAACCAGAGTGCGAAAGAGCTAACGATTCAAAAAGACGGTAAAACGATTCGTTGGCGTGTAGGGAATAAGCAGGTTAAGGTAAACCAGCAAATCGTGATGTCGGGCGCTCCTTTACTGCTGAAAAATAATAGCACTTTCGTTCCTGTACGCTTTGTGTCGGAGCAGCTGAATACTTCCGTTGAATATTTGGGCAGCAAAAAAATGGTTATCATATTTGAGAACTAGACGGGAAAACAGAATTCATTATTAATGCTAGGACGCATCTAAGGGAACTTGCTTGGGTTGCGTCCTTTTTAAAAACTTGCCTTATTTCAGACAGCCCGGGGAACCTTATCATAAGTAGGGTGAAATTTTGTACAGGATTCGGAGTAACAGAGGATTCTCTATTTCAATTTAAAAAGAAAAACATTTCTTATAATCAAAAGGCACTTGTGTATCACGTAACGTGATACGGTAAAATGATTTAAGAGGTGGTAAAAATGAATAATATTATAAAAATGCTATCATCAAACAAAGACTTTAGAATGGTTATTGCTGATACACATCAAATTTCAGAAAAAGCATTAAGTGAATTTACAGGAACTCATTGCATACGTAAGTTTTTGGAGCAGATCATTACAAATTGTACGCTATTATCTGCTATAAATGATTTTAATGCAAAAATAAGTTTTTCTTTTCGTCTTTCTCAAGGAGTCTCTATTTTTTGTCAAATCACAGATTCAAAATTTAGTATTGAGTATAAGGATATACTCAATGAATTTGATGGAGCTGTAGCTGATTTATTTGACAATAAATCTGTCGTGTCAATAACAACAGGGAATTGGGAAACAGGATTACACACAGGGACAGTTGAGGCGTATATGGATAGTGCCGTTATGCTATTTTCTCATTTTACAGTACAGAGCGAACAGCTTCCAAGTCATTTCATAATGGCAGGAGATAATTCTTCAAGGGGGCTTTTGATGCAACCCTTACCATTTGCTGATGATAAATTAATTTCTAAAAGTGCTTATGAATTGATATATCTATCAAAGGAGTTAGAACAAACGAATTGGGATAATGTTGCGAATATGTATAGTCATTTGGCAAATGTAATATCAGAAAACAAGATAGAATAGAGTGTATAACTATGGAACAATATATAAAAATTAAAGAGCTTTCTGAATTGACAGGTATAAGTGTACGAACATTACAATACTATGATGAAATAAAACTACTCACCCCAGCATATATCAATGAGAATGGTCATCGATTTTATGACTCAGATTCTTTTTCGAAAATTTTCGTGATCATTTCACTTAAAAATATGGGGATGAGTTTAAATAACATTAATCAATATATAAATAATAATGATTTTGATATTCGGCTTTTTGTTAAAGAAGAAAAACGTAGGATTGAGACAGCAATTACAGATTTACAATTACGTTTAATGCGATTGTCCATTCTTGATGAGCATGTTAGCGAAAAACAGGATATAACCCCTTATATTCTTCCGTTTTTTTCACAAATAACAAATGATACTGAAATTTCAAAATTACAGATTAAAGACTTGGAACAGAAAAAAGATACTAATTTTAGCTTCAATATAAAAAGTTGGAACGAATTTATAAAAGAATTAAATTTCTGCTTAAAGCATAAATTGTCTTCAAAAGACAAGAAAACAATTAAATGTATTCAATATTGGAAGGAGAACATTCTTGAGGCAAATCAAGTATCCGATGATACGATTAAATTTGCAGAAGAATTTTATCAAAAAAATCCCACAAATACTTTTGGAATTACAGAGGATAATTATAAATATTTAGTCGGATTGATTAATGAATATGATAACAATCAATAAATTAAACATGGATTTCAACAATTATAATCAACATTTTCCCTTAATTATTGACGTAGTAGATTAGTTTAAGATCATTCGCGGTGAACCTTATCATAAATAAAGGCAAGTAAATCGCCCTAGCCGAATGACGACCTATGTGATTTGGTTTTTTTTGTATAACCAAGTTGACTTTGTGTAAAGTCTGGCATACATTATGTTTAGTAGGATTGACATTTATGAAGGCGGTGTCGTATATGACTTATCAAGAAAAGAAGAGCATCGTATCGTTAATCAGTTCCATACTCATTTTTGCAGCTTATTGCTTGTATAAGTACCCGCAGTATCCTGAAGGGGTAATGGAATCAAAGGAAATCTTCCATTACTGGGGGTCCTTCGTCCTCGTTTTGACATTGGTCTCCATTGCAGCGCATATCGTAATCAGCATTATTTTTAATATCTTCTTTCGAATGACGACAGGTGAAAAGGAACCTTCATTCGCAGATGAACTTGATAAGCTTATTGACTTGAAAGCTTTCCGCAATTCTTTTTTCGTGTTTATACTTGGCTTTCTTCTTGCCATGGGATCCTTGAACTTCAATCAGCCCTCGAAGGTGATGTTCATCATCCTAATCCTCTCCGGATTCCTATCTGACGTAACCGGATCCCTAACGAGACTGTATCACTACAAGAAAGGAGTCTAAGATGAGTAAAAGTCTTGTCGGCAATTATATCCGCAAATTACGCTTTGACCATAATGAAATGACCCAGCAGCAGCTGGCTGACAAGGTAGGTGTAACCAGACAGACAATCGTTGCCCTTGAAAAGGGGAATTACTCCCCGTCCCTGGAATTGGCTTTTCGTATTTCTCATGCCTTTAAATTACCGTTGGAAGAGGTATTCTTTTACGGTGAAAACTCAGAGGAGAGATGATGAAATGGATTTCTCAACGAAGACAGCATCAAAAATTATAGGTGTTCTGTTTATCCTTGCGGCCGTTACATCAATTATAGGAGCGCTTATCTTATATAAACCAATCCTAAATGATCCCGATTACCTGATTCAAGGTTCCGCACACGCTAACGAGGTAGTGCTTGGTGCGATTATGGAATTGATACTTGTCATTTCGGCGGTAGGCACTGCAACCACCATGTTTCCTTTTTTACGGAAATTTAATAAAACGATTGCTCTTTGGCATGTTTGTTTCCGGTTTTTGGAGGCCATTGTTATTACGATAGGGGTCATCAGCGTACTGTCCCTGTTGGCCTTAAGCAGGGACTATGTAGCAGCGGGGGCCCCGGATATCGCGTCCTATCAGGTTTCGGGTACGTTGCTAAAAGCCGTGCATGACTACACATTTTTACTTGGACCTAATTTTTTTCTAGGGATTAATACGGTGTTGTATAGTTATATCTTTTATAAATCAAAGCTTGTACCCAGGTTCATCCCCATATTGGGTTTAACAGGGTCAGCATTGATCTTTCTTGCAGCCTTATTAGAAATGTTCGGGGTCATTGAGCAAGTCTCTGCTTGGGGGGCGATCTTGGCGCTTCCGATATTCGCTAATGAAATGGCCCTTGCGGTGTGGCTCATCGCGAAAGGGTTTAATGAATCTGCAGTCCATTCAAGCAAACACAAGAATGGAATCAAGGAGGGGTAAGGATGAGAGCAGTTGTATATGCCCAATACGGATCGCCCGATGTTCTTCAACTGAAGGAGGTAGAAAAACCTACACCCAAGGACAATGAAATACTGATCAGAGTATATGCGACAACGGTAACAGCGGGGGACTGGCGCATGCGAAAGGCCGACCCATTCCTTTCAAGACTGTACAATGGTCTCTTAAGGCCCCGAAAAGTAACGATATTGGGGTTTGAGTTAGCCGGGGAAGTTGAAGCCATAGGCAAAGATGTAACACGATTTAAGATCGGTGATCAAGTATTTGCGTCTTGTGGTTTTGGCTTCGGTGCATATGCCGAGTACAAATGTTTGCCTGAAGATGGATTGGTAGTCATCAAACCGGTCAATGTGAGCTATGAGGAGGCTGCCGCTGTTCCCATCGGGGGAATAAGCGCGTTGAATTTTCTTGGGAAGGGGAATATCACGAACGGAATGAAGGTACTTATTTATGGAGCCTCTGGAAGTGTGGGTACGTATGCGGTGCAGATTGCCAAATATTACGGGGCAGATGTAACAGGGGTATGCAGTACCGCCAATCTTGAGATGGTGAGATCTTTAGGAGCCGATCGGGCTATAGATTATACGAAACAGGATTTCACGAAGCTTGGAGAAAGCTATGATCTAATCTTTGATGCCGTTGGGAAACAGATATCGAAAATCAATAAATCGACATTTAAAAAAGCACTTCGTACGAACGGAAAATATGTGAGTGTGCATATGTCACAAAAGCCTCGCGTTGAAAACCTCATCTTCCTTCAAGAGCTGCTTGAGGCCGGTAAAATTAAACCAGTCATCGATAGACGCTATTCGTTGGAACAAATTCCCGATGCCCATCGCTATGTCGAACAAAAACATAAGAAGGGGAATGTCGTCGTAACTGTGAGATAAACTTACCGTAATTGACAGCGCGGGGAACTGTACCATAAATAACGGCAAGACTGGGATAATACATTATTCCAGACCGCCTTACGGGGCATTCTTTTTTACGAATAGATAGATGCAACCATGATGGGCTTCGTCTTTAATGATTGAAGAATAGCAGAAGAAACATTTGACTGGGGGGCTAGCTATGCAACCTCCCCAAACATCTGCAACATCACCCATCTCCGAATTATGGATTTATCAAGCTACGGTTTAGCACTTCGAACCCCTATCCCAACTTCGAAGGATGCCAATCAAGGAGTCCTTCGATTTCGCTCTATCGATGATACGGAGAACCTGACACAAGTAACGATCAGACGACGATGGTGTACTTGGCAGGAAACTTTTGCTTGCGAGAAGCAAAAGCCCCCTCCGCTGCTTTCGCGGAAGGGGCCTTGCTTAACTAAAGGTAACAATGGCAGAGAGTATGAGCGACGTGGCTCCTCATTTCTTATTGAAATAACGGGCGAGAATCCCTTTTGAGCTATTTCAACAGGCCCCATTTATGCCGCTCTGAATGTTGCTTTTTCTACTGTTCCTTCATAAGATCAAAGTATTCAGAAATCCGCATCGAGTCGCTTCCATATGACGGATACTCTTACTCAGTCGATCTCAATGGGATAAGAAGGGATCACCCTTCAGGGAATATCTTGTCCAAAAGGGAGTGAGCAGCAAAATTGACGGCAGCAGTTTAGTATGCATCAAAAGTGATACTCGCTAATGCCGTTTGTCCAGGAACAATACATACGGATTGGGTTGGAAGAGTCACAGATAAATATAAAGAGGTTTTGTTCGAGCCGAACGGATCGGATGAGGATGTGCTTCTGAGAGAGGGCGCTGCTGGAAAATTATCTGGAAAGCGGTCAGTAGGATGCCTTCCGTCAGGTGGTCACGATATTTTCGATTAAAAAATTAAGCAGCTACTTAAATTATGAATGAAAGAAGGTATAGAAGATGATACGAGAAATTAAAGAGCAATTCACTGAAGAGATCCTTACCGAAGCAATAAAGCGATATGACCTTAATCAAGACACTGTTCGTTCATTGGGCGGTTATGAAAGCTTTGTTTATGAATACCAGAAAAACAACGCATTTTTCATATTAAAAATCTCACATACAATTAGAAGATCAAGAAATAATATACTGGGTGAACTTGAATTTTTAAATTTTTTGTCGAATAAAGGACTGGCAGTTTCAAATGCTGTTCCATCGACCAGAGGTAATATGGTTGAAGAAATTGCTGCAGAAAATGGTTCGTTCCTAGCCATTTCATACGAAATGGCTCTTGGAAAAGAAGTGTCTGATGAAGATTGGAATGAATCGCTTTACGAAAAATGGGGCGAATTTATGGGGAAAATCCATCATGCCACAAAGGGTTATGAATGGAGTAATCCGGCGTTTAAACGACAAGCCTGGGACCAAGAAGTTCAATTAAAGGCGGAGAAGTACCTGCGACCTGATGATGTAATGATTTCAGTTTTAAAAGAAAGATTAACAAAGCTTACTTCTCTGCCCAAGTCCAAAGATACATACGGTTTGACTCATACTGATTTTCATCAAAGTAATTTTTATCTGCATAACGGAGACATTTATTTGTTCGATTTTGATGATTGCGGTTATACGTATTTCGTAAACGATATTGGAATTACATTGTATTATGCACTTTCTTATCCATTTAAGGAATTTGAAAATAAAACGGAATATTATAAATTGTTTTTTCGTCATTTTATAAAAGGATATCTAAAGGAAAATACAATCCAAGAAGAAGAAATAGAATATTTACAAGAGTCTATTAAACTTCGTCATGCATTGCTGTATATTTATTTTCATCAAGCAAACGATGTGTCAAATTTGGACGAAGAATCAATGAACAGGTTAAAAGAGATTCAACAAATAGCCGCTTCTGATGACCCTATGCTGCCGATTGATTTTGTTCAAGAATTTAAAAGCATTTATAATAGTACTCATTAACCTGGGAGCATCGCATTTTACTAAAGTAGGGGTAGGGGCTGACTCAACACAGCCGGCTCATAGGGGCCGGCTGTGTGTTTTTTTAACTTATATTTTTTTCGATAAAAAATGGTGTTATTTAGTGTATGGACACTAAATTTGTCTAATGACACAATGCTGAACTAAAACGGGTTTCCGACTCACAGGGCCGGGCAGCCGGGCAACGCAGCGCATTCCGGCTTTCAAGGCCGATAAGGTCTTGGAAGCCGGTTGGCAGGACGCAAACGATTCATAGCTAAGGTTACGGCTTATTTGTTTGGGTAGACTACGGCAACGGCTTTAAGACTTCGTATGCCATATGTCACAGACGACCGTTCAGGTCAGGGATGTTGTTCACGCAGGGGATGTGGTCGGCATGTGTGGTTCAACAGGCAAAAGCACCGGCTTGGATTTGCATTTTGAAATCTTTGTTAACGGGCGGCGCGGGGATCTCGCCAGAAAGACGAACGATTAATAACAAAGCAGCTCCAGACATTTCTGCCCGGAGCTCCTCGACCGATACTTTTTTCGTTTTTTGTCAAGAACGGATCAGGTCATCCATAGTGGACACCACTCTTCCGATGTTCCATAACAATCAGTGTTAAAGTGTTATTGAGAAATCGAGTCTTTTAAAAAATCCGTAAAACTCACTGAGGATCTGCCAATCAGGTTTTCCAAAACGGGATTAGTTTTCGAGAAATCTCCCTGTCGACTTGCCTGAAACATACCCGTAAGCATACCGACCATCGCTTCCGGCAGTCCTCTGGACATCAAGTGGTTCCGATATTCATCATCCGACACGACAATTCGCCGGATCGGTCGCTCCAAGACCTTGGAAGTAATAGATGCGATTCTATCCATGTCAATTGCTTCGGAAGCCGTCAGGTGAGGAGTTATACCGTCATATCTCTGCTCTGTCAGGATTACCGCTGTGGCTTCAGCCAGGTCGGAATGGGTAGTCCAGGCAACAGGACCATCTTCCGGAGCAATCAATTCCCCTGTTTTCAAGGCATCACCCATCCACATCATCGCTGATGAGGCATAAAAGCCGTTTCGCAGCGACGTGAAAGCCATTCCTGAAGATTTTAGCATCTCTTCTGTTGCAGCATGGACATTCATGGGAGGGAAATGCGACGTTGCCGATGAGAACATTTGGCTAGTGTACAGCAGTCGATTAACACCAGCTTTCTTTGCTGAATCGATTGCGGTTTGATGCTGACGAACAGCAACTTCTCCCAAGGAATGGGACGAGATAATAAGAACTTTAGACGCTTCTTCAAAGGCGTGAATAAGACTTTCAGAATCATCGAAATTTCCTTGCCGAACACGAACTCCGCGTTCTTTTAGATCCTGTACCGAGTTCACATCACGGACACTTACACCAATATCCTCGGCAGGAACACGCTTGAGAAGTTCCTCTACGACCTTCCGACCTAATTTTCCATTCGCTCCTGTAACAACAATCATTTCTGCACTCATCCTTTCGTTTGCAATTCAGATAGAGATTTTCTTGTCATACGATTTTCTTTGTGCAATCATATTCGTATAAGTGCATGTTCAAAAAGTCGCGGAATCAAACACAAACAGTTCAAGTCGTTTATTTTAAAACCTACGAAGCGCACGTTTCCGGGTACGCGAGCAAGAGCAAGATTTAAAAAAACAACGCAGAAGTGTGCAATGGATTTTCAGTGACTTTTTGAACAACATTCTAGCACCAACCTCCTAAGTAAAAGATAAAAGGATGAGCCCGTGCTAACAACCTGCAAAAAGCTGTTTTTGTTGTGTTCCCAACATTTATGTCCTTTTGTCTGTTATTAGAGTTCAAGAGAAAGAGGGGGTAAAATGTCGGTAAATCCCGAGGATCCGCGTGTTAAAAGAACCCGTCAATTGTTCGTGCAGGCTTTTAACGATTTGGTTGAGAAAAAGAGAAACGTCTATTCCATTTCTGTGCACGATATCACGAATCAAGCAACCATAAATCGAACAACGTTTTATGCACATTTTCAGGATAAATATAATTTCCTTAAATATTGGATGACGGAAAAGTTCCAAATGAATATAAGGGATAGACTGCCGGAAGAAACAAGATGCAATGCGGACAATTTGCGAATCCTTATTCAAACCATATTCGATTTTCTTTTGCGGTTTCAACAATGTAGTACGCCAGGAGACAAGCAGTTTGAAGCGATGTTTGAAAATACCATGCATCAGGATCTTCATCAACTCCTGCTTAAACGGATAAATGAAGTGGACACACAGAGCTTTTCGCATGAAAAATTGGAAGCTATGGCACTCGTTATCAGTTGGAGCATATTCGGATCGGTCTTGCAGTTGAGCCGGAACCCTCAAGATCGCTCAGTAGAAACGAAGTTTGAAGAAGTCATTGAAGTTATATCGGTCAATTTGGCCCCTTTTTGGGAGCAAACAACCAGCTAAAGACACGCCTCGTTGACCCAGCGTCTTGATGCTTCAGCAGAGAACATTACATTAGCTGATTTCGATTGTCCCTAGGCAAGAAACGAGTCGTAAGGACGAAGCAAGAAGTGAATATCACCGGCGCGCGGAAATGCCCAGCGAAACTAACGGGCGGTTTGTATAAATACTAATTTTTTATTAAAATATAAATATACCAATTTTGCCCATATATACCACAACTTCGGAAGGAGAGTTCGAATGATGAAAAGTCGATGGATAATGGGAGTTGGGTGCTACCTTCGTGTCTGGTGCTAGCCCCCTGCGACGACAACAAGAACAGGCAGAAACGCAGAGCATAGCAGCGGCGCTGAATACATCTGAGCCAACGGCGGCAATGGACTCGCCTTCACATCGTCATATCCGGCCAATCCGGCAAGAATGATGAACAGGAACAGAAGCCGCCGGATTAAATTCTAGAAAGGCAATGATAGATCGTTTTATGGTGAACTAATCATCATTTATCTTAATTGGAAAAGAGGTTTTGAATCAATGAATAGTAATATTATTTGGGGGATAGTATTATTAGCGCTGAGTTTGTTTCTTAAGCCATTATTGGCGATTGTGGGACTGAATGAAAGGTTGTTCGGATTGCACTGGCAAGGTGAAACGGTGTTTTCATTGAGTCCATTCTTAGTTCAGATTATTCTAGCAGTAATTGGGATTATCATGCTTATCATCGGCGGTATGCGAGCTGCAAAGCAGAAGAATAAATAGTTGAAAGGATAGAGAACACAACAATTGATCTTGCTACAATATTGAACATTTATAACTTATTACATATCAGAAATGGAGGTTAAATGAATGAATAATAAATCAGCTTTGAATTATGGTCAGACAGCAGAAGAAATACTAAAATATAAAGAATTCGATGAACAACGCCTTCTTGAGCCAATAAGTGAAGGTAAGTGGTCAGTCAAGGAAATCATAGGACATTTATATTACTGGGATAAGTTCATTGTAGGGAATCATGTCCCATGTATGAATGAGGGTGCAAACATGAATGCTTTCCCTAATCATGACTTACATAATAGAGAAGCCATCGAATACATAAGTGTTTTTACTACAACAGGTTCTCTAATAGATGAGTTTGTCCTAAATAGAAGATTATTAATTGAGGCGATATCTGGCATCGACAATAATGCTAAGTTCACAATAGGTTCTGGAAAACGTCAATTTACAGTTGATAAATATTTGAAGATATTCATTGACCACGACATCCATCACCTTAAACAAATGAATGAAAGACTAGGCTAACGGGCAATTTAGTTTATTTTCAGACAACAAAAACATATACACTTAATAGCTGCGTAACAGCGGCTTTTTGTGCTCTAACGATATATGTTCTTGTCAAAATACAAAAGGGAATACTTTTAGAGGTCCAGAAGAACTGAAAGAAATATACGAGGATAACCGTGAGAAGATAGGCACTTTATCTAAGGTAGATGGAGGTATTTGCACAATTGACTCTTCTTGTCCTACTAAAATCTTGATTCGTCTATATATTTATTATTCATTTGTCTACTGTTGTTGCTTAAAAAGAATAAGCTTGTACAATATACCTATAACTTATAGAAAGTGAGTGATCTTTTATGATAGTCAGATCTGTTTTTTCATCAATTAAATTTAAGGTGCGGAAGTTTTAATTAATCTTCCGTGCATAAAAACGGAGGAAAAAACATGTTTAGTTATTACAGTTCACTTTGTACCGAAATCTACGACTTCACAAAACCAGTAGGGTATTCTTTAGACGGTGATATTGAGTATTACCAAGAACGATTAAAAACATGCCAGGGTCGTATTCTTGAGGCAGCAGTTGGTTCAGGGCGATTTATGATTCCCTTCCTTGAGACTGGACATACTGTCGATGGAATAGATTACTCTCCTGAAATGTTGGATTCGTGTCGTAAACGTTGTAAAGAAAGAGGACTGAATCCAAACTTATATGAAGGCGAATTACAGGAATTTTCATTGCCGTTTAAATATGAGGCGATTATTATTCCTACGGGTTCCTTTTGTTTGATTGAAAAGCGAGAAGACTCTCTAAACGCGTTAAAATGCTTTTATAAACACCTTCTTCCAGGGGGACGCTTGATTGTTGATCTTGAATTACCCCATGGTTGGAAAACAGGGGAGATTTCCACTTCAACTTTTTCTCTACCTAATGGTGATGGTATTACGATGGAAAGCAAATCGATTGAAATAGATTGGCTCAATCAATATACCGTATCCTATATAAAATATGAGAAATGGCGCCAATGAAAGTTGAGTCAAACCGAGTTGCAACGCTTTGCAATGCGTTGGTACGGGGTTGATGAATTTAAAATTATTTTAGAAGGTATCGGATTCACTGATATTACGTGTTCTGCTGGTTATGTTTATAACAAGCAACCATCTAACGCAGGTCAAATAATTACTTTTGAAGCTGTTCGAAAGTAATCACCCATGATAAGAGATCAATAAACGTAAAAGAACTCGGTCCAATTATGACCGAGTTCTTTTTATTTTGGAAACATTCATAACCATTGCGATCAAGAGACTGTTACATCATATTTTTTAAGAACTTATTTATTTCAGAATAAAATAGAGCATATATAATGTGTCACATTATATATGTCTAATGACACAAATCCGACCCCATTACAAAAGTAAGTACATTGTGGAGGAAAGAACATAATCAACCCGAGCGTGATTAAGCTAACGGGCAGATATTGCCGCTGTTTTATTTTAAAATTATTTTACGGTGCATGTGAGAAGAAACTTTGGATGATCGAGATCAAGGACGTAAAACTCAGGGGTGGAAACGGAAATCGTCTCCTCCCGCTGTATTGAATATCTTTAGCTGGTCTCGAATGCTTCCGGTACTGGTAATCTGTACAAAGCTTTAATATCTTGAAGCGGAGGAAGACCGAAGTGCCTGCGGTATTCCCGGCTGAATTGAGCTGGGCTCTCGTATCCGACTTCCAATGCGGCGGCCGTTGCGTTAGCAGAGCCATTCAACATGAGGCGTCTCGCTTCCTGAAGGCGGAGTTGCTTCTGATATTGCAGGGGAGCCATCGTCGTGACAGCTTTAAATTTGTGATGAAGTCCGGAGACGCTCATGTTGGACGATTTCGCAACTTCATCGATTGTAAAAGTTCTGTTGTAATTCTCCTTAATCCACTCAATAGCTCTACCGATCCCTTCGTTCTGCTGTTCCATGAAGATTCGTTGGACAAACAAATGCCCGTAATCTCCCGTAAGCAAGCGGAAAATCATTTCGCGTTTGAGCAGCAAGGACAGAAAGCGAATTTCCGCCTCGGGCTTGCCTCGCAATTCCAACAACCGTATGAATAGGAGCTGCAAGTTCTCGTCGGATTGGCCTACATAAGCTCCGCGCCCTATTTTTCGGTTGGGCGGTTTCATATTGATCCCGGCTTCCGACATGACAGAGGCAATTTCATCCGCTGTTATTTCGATACGTAAGCCGATATAAGGCGATTGTCGTGTAGCGCTGACGACTTGACCGGAGGCCGGAATATCGAACAAAGAGACCAAATAGTCGCCGGCACCATAATAGATCATATCCTGACCGAGATGGAGCTTCTTGGAACCCTGTAGAATCAGGCAAAAAGAAGGTGTGAGAACGCCGGGCATCATCGCAGTCGGCCGGTTGCGTCGTATGAGTGAAAAAAAGGGGACATCCGTCTCCGTCCGCCCCTCCGCAAGATGAAAAATGTCCACCATCTCTAATAATTGATCCAAATTGGTCTGCATAGAAGCTCCCCCGTTCTTATTTTCACACTCCTAGTATATACCCTCCCACGAAGAGTAACAAACCGTTTATCTAATCATAAAAATTCTACATTTGCAGCATTGAGCAATTTTTATGCAGGAACGAGCTATTTCGCGAAAGCGATTCATGACATAATGCCGTTAGAACAATGAAAGGGAGGTTATTCTCTTGAATGAACATTCGAAACGAATCATACTGGTGATGATCGTAGCTACTCAACTGATAATGGTGCTCGACGGTTCCATCCTGATTACCGCGATTCCTGAAATCGGTCGCAATCTCCAATTATCTACGGCTGTATTGACTTGGGTACAGAACGCTTATATTTTGGCGTTCGGAGGTTTCTTGTTATTAGGCGCTCGAGCCGGGGACATTTTTGGAAGAAGAAGAACATTCAGCGCGGGGATCGCCTTGTTCTCACTGGCATCGATGCTGGCAGGCTTGGCGCCGTCTGCTTCGTTTCTGCTTGCCGCCCGCACTTTACAAGGATTGGCAGCAGCGATGACGACGCCGTCGGCGCTCGCCTTACTGTCCGTTACTTTCTCGGAAGCCCGTGAGCGGTCGAAGGCGATCGCTGTTTACAGCGCTGTATCAGGAGCCGGAGGAAGCGTCGGTCTGATCATTGGCGGATTGCTTACCGACGTGATTTCTTGGCGCGCCGGGATGTTCCTTAATGTGCCGATCGGCATCGTTCTGCTCATTATGGCGCCCCGATATATGCAGGAGACAGATAAGAAGAAGGGTCATCTGGATATCATGGGAGCTATGACATCGGTAATCGGCATGACGGCGCTGGCATTCGGCTTCGTTCAAGCCGCTTCCGTCGGATGGGGAGCGCCGGAAGCATGGGGCTCGATTGCTATTGGAGGAGTTTCGCTAGCGGCTTTCGTGAAGACCGAAGCTTGGGCGAAAGAGCCGATTACTCCTCTTCGTTTATTCGCGAGCAGAACGCGATCCGGGGCTTACTTGGGAAGGCTGTTGCTTTTGTGCGGAAACTTTCCGATCTTTTTCTTCGTCCCGCAATTTCTGCAGAACGTCCTGCATTTTAGTTCATTGGAAGCCGGACTTGGGATTATGCCGTTCACGGCCGTTCAGTTCGGGATGATGTATGTCATGCCTTCGCTCGTATCTCGATTCGGAAACGTTAAAGTACTGATTTTCGGATTGGTAATCGCGATCGCCGGAACAAGCTGGCTGAGTCTCATTTCGGCAAATTCGAGCTTTTTCCCTAATTTGTTTTTCCCGTTGGTGATCATGGGGGGCGGTGCCGGGATGATCTTCCAACCGTTCACGACATTAGGGTTGTCCAGTGTGGAGACCAAGGATGCAGGAGCGGCGTCAGGGCTCGTCAATGTCGCTCATCAGACCGGATCTTCGCTCGGACTCGCGGTTATGATCACCGTCTTCGAGGCGGCGAGCAGATCGGCAGTTCCTTCCGATACGTCTTTTGCCCATGCGATCTCCGTATCGATTGGGGGCTCCGTCATTTTCCTGGCGGCTTCACTCGCTACAGTCTTGACCTTGCTGCTGCCGGCAGATAGAGCGAAACGCACCGTCGTGCAGATGGAGCCAAGGCGTTTGTCTCCAGGGGACAAATAAGATACACTCGCAAGTAAATATCAGAACGGCAATTAAACGCAAGCGGAGAGAAATGCATTATATGACCAATCTTCCATTTTCGCGGAGGCTGCTTCTGGAGCGTGGAAGCGCCGTTCGAGAAGCTGGACGGCGCGAAGTGTGTTCAATGCTTTACCAAAGTAAGAAGAGTGGAGAACCGTATCATATATGACGCAATTTTTTTGGAGGGCACAAAAGAATTGAAATGGTCACTTCAGTAGCCCTCCCCATCGCAAGTTGGTGGGGCTTTTTGGTTAATGGGCAGTTTAGTATAGAAAACTAAAAAGGCTCACCTTTGGGAGCGTTAGTTCAATCGAATAGCGGCAGTCTAGGACTTTATTTTGGTCCAAGGGCGCCGCTTATTTTTTGTGTATATGTTATGGTTATAGGTCCTACGCCTTTCATTTTGAGCCAAATGAACAAGTGTTTTGAGCTTCCCAGTAAAGTTTTTAAGTTGGATTCCGGTTATCCTAGAATTGAACCAAGTTGGCGATACCGAAAGGAGATTGAAGTGGATACTCATGCGGATAGTAAACTTGCGCTGATCCAAATGCTTAAAGGTGGTATCACCTGCGAGCAATCGCGGAAAGAATTAAGGCGAAAACGGGTATGAAAACAAGATCAGACAAAATGATCAAGGTGCCTCGAGAGTTGCCAAACAATGCAGCCAGAAAAGTCAGCATCAAGCTGGACGGATTGTCCGTAATTGAATTTAGCTATCACACGGAAAGCAGAAAGAGATCCTATTTTCTGAAAGATCATCTGTTGCTAATCGTTCGTTCCGGAGTCTATACACTGCGGTTTGGGGATCGAACCTACACGGTTTGGAGTAATGAATTGATGTTTATTCATAAATCAATTGCAATTGAGTTCGAGAAAAAGGGTGATCCTTACTACAATTACGCAATCGACTATATGATGGTTTTTCTGAATGATAAGATCGTGGATGAATTCCTTAAATTTGCGGGGATCAAAACGATTTATCCCGTGGATGATGTTATTCCGGTAACGGTTCTTCCGGTTAACGATCGCATTAGGAGCTACATCGAGTCGTTAAAACCCTATATAGAAAAGCCCGACGAAATCAATGAAGGACTGGTTCGGATCAAGCTGATGGAACTGTTGTTTCACGTGGCAGATTCGCACGAACGGTTTTTATATCAATTGATGCAACCAATGAACAAGGAAAGAGGCAGCATTGTGAAAGTAATGGAGGAGAACATCGCCAATCCTGTTTCCCTCAACGATTTGGCCTTTTTGTCCGGAAGAAGCCTGGCGACATTTAAAAGGGACTTTCAAGCGAAATACCATACTTCCCCGCTCAAGTGGATTCGCAATCGGAGGCTGGATAAGGCCAAAGAACTGTTGGCGGAGACGAATTTAACGGTTACCGATGTCTGTTTCTCAAGCGGATTTGAGAATATTGCACATTTCTCCAAAGTGTTTAAGGAAAAATTCGGACTCCCACCCTCGAAGTATAGACAGCAGAGACAGAAGCAGTAGGAGAAGGCATAAATGATTATACTGTTGTCAGCCTTATAATAAAAGAATGAGCTAAATGAACAAACGAAATAAGCTTAACAGAAAAGAAACCCCGAAATGGTAAAACGATTTGCTAACTGGAAATTTAATATTTGAGCCAATAGCGAAAGGAATAGGTGTAAAGATATGAAAGCAATGATGTTAAGAGAAACAGGCGGACCAGACCAATTGAAATTGGAAGATGTAGAAACGCCTAATCCAGGTTCGAAAGAAGTCGTCGTCCGATTAAAGACGGCAGCTCTTAACCGACGGGATTTGATGGTCGTACACGGGCGATACCCGGGGATTAAGCTGCCTGCGATTCCGGGCTCCGATGGCGCAGGGGAAGTAGTTGCGATAGGAGATGAAGTCAACAATGTCTTAATCGGTGACGAAGTGATCATCAATCCTGGTTTGAACTGGGGCAGTGACATGAACATAAAAAGGGCAGAGTTCACAGTTCTCGGTGTTCCTACTAACGGAACCTATGCTCAATATGTGAAGGTGCCCGCGGAAAATGTCCATTCAAAACCTTCCCATTTATCTTGGGAAGAGGCGGCTGCGCTCCCGCTTGCGGGATTAACCGCCTACCGTGCTTTGGTTACGAAGGGCCAAGTGAAGAAAGGCGAAACCGTTCTGATCCCCGGTGTTGGCGGAGGCGTAGCCACTTTTCTCGTTCAGTTTGCAGCCGCACTCGATGCTGAAGTTTTCGTGACATCTAGCAAAGAAGAGAAGATCGAAAAAGCAAAAAGTTTTGGCGCAACTGGAGGCGTCAACTATACATCAGATGATTGGGTTAAGGAATTAGAGAAATTAACTGATGGGATTGATTTATCCTTCGACAGTATTGGCGGCGAAGTCTTCAACAACCTGCTGTCTCTGGGCAAAATCGGAAGCCGCATCGTAAGCTTCGGGGCTACGAGAGGACCTGTCCCGAATCTTTTCCTGCCAAATATGACCGTAAAAGAGATCTCCGTGATCGGCTCAACGATGGGAAGCCCGCAAGATTTTGCCGAGATGCTCAAGTTGGTGGAAGAACACAAGATTCGCCCTGTTTTGGATAAAACTTATTCGCTGGAAGAGGCGTCCGATGCATTGCACCGAATGGAAAAGGGGGACAACTTCGGAAAATTTGTTCTGGCCATTCCGCAAGATTAAATAAACGGACATTCAGTTTTGATGTAATTGACATCAGTCTCGATGGAGAATGAATAACGAAGAAACGGCAGTCGTGATGTAAGACGACAGGAAAATATATGCTTAATAGCCGCACAGCTGCGGCTTTTTTTGCTTTAACGATATATGTTCTTGTCAAAACCAGACAACAAGATTGCCGAAAAGGACAAGAACATGGTCCAATTACCGATTTGATGATGATCGAAACAAATCCATATATGTAGAACTAACCGGATCGTGTTAAGGCCTGGTTGCTAAAGATGGGAATGGTTGTGTTCCCCGAGCCCTTAAATTCGTATAATCCCTCCATGGCTAGGTTATAATTCTTGCCGCTGCCCGCCTTCTCGCAATTCATAGACGCCCAACCGAAAATATAAAAAACCGCAAGTACGCAGGCTAAAAAACAACTCCAAGCCCATCCGCATAGAGGAGCTTCTGATGACGATCGTACGCTGGAACAATTGAAACAAATTCTTGAACCCAAGTGTCGCAAGTAATTGAACACAAAACGGAAACGCCTTGGTAGAAGGAGCAGCACAGGTGCCGGAAATGGCGCCTGTGTTCAATTTTTAAGATATTCTTTCATATACGTCATTCGAAATGCATTGTGCTCATTCTGTTCAAACAGGATATCGTGGATTTCTTAAGCAGTTTATTTCGGCAGGCTTGGTATTGCGGAATATGATACAGTTGGTATATTTCTAATTATAATCTGCAACATTATCCATTAGAATTGCGTTTAAGTTTTGACTACAGAATTGAGCTAGGGTCCAAAGTATAATAGAACCATGGGAGTAATCATCTATGAAAAAAACAAAAATCGCACTATCACTTTCCTTTGTGTGTAGCTTACTAATCGGTAATCCAGCGGTAAGCCTCGCCAATAATTTTTCGAATACGGTTGACAATGGAAAAATTGAAAATGGACGATTGCTTATTCCACTACGTGCTGTTTCAGAGAGATTCAATTCAGAAGTGACTTGGAACCAGGCAAAAAAAAGCATTACGATTATTCGTGGCAAACGAGAGCTGTTGCTGCTTGTTAATTCTCGTACCGCTTTATTAAATAACGCTGTTCTCAGCCTTGATGTGCCAGCAAGAATTGATAATGGAACAACCTATGTTCCAGCACGTGCTTTTGCTGAAGCCTTTGGTGGTACAGCGCTATGGTCCGAACAAGGACGAAAAGCAACCATTACGATCGGTTTGCAACAGGTCTTTATCCATACAGAGCCGCTCAAGCCTTGGAGAATGAGTCAGGAGAGAATAAACGAACTTAATGCAAAGATTAATGAAGCCACTGATCTCTCAAGCTTTTCGCAAATTCGAACATATTTCAGACCTTATTTCACGGACTCATTTATAAACAAGATTACTTACAGTAATGGCATTAAAAATAACGCTATACTAACAAAAACAGCCGATATTACCTACAGCAGCACTACAGCGGCGAGAATGCACCAATCTGCTTACTTTAAAAGTGGTCCTAACAATCTCGAGCTCGTTGATCGCTATGTATTCTATAAGTTTGTTGATAACCAATGGAAGATAGACGATGTGAATGTGGGCAGACAAATTATTGAACCATAATACGGATTAGCAGTTCATTAAGAGGCTGTATCGAGATACCATTTTTAATGGGTCAAGAGAGGATGGTTTCCAAGTAATGATGAACTGTGGCTAACAGGAAAGAAATAATTTAGAACTCGCTGGCAGCCACTACTATCTAAGCCGCTGAACATTTAAATGTTCAACAGCGGTTCAAGCACATCTCTCGCAGGGAACAATTGAAAGTTCTTCGGCTGGTACTTCAATATAAGCGTACAATCGTGTCAGACAAAAGAGACATGATTCATAAACTCTTGAACAACAAGCTCTGATATAATAGCAGATAGCAGGCATCTATTCTCTAGGAGGTGAGGCTATTGAAAACAATCGGGGTAGGATTCTTACATGCATGGCTCTATGCAAAGCCAGTGAAGGATATGGCAATGCTTTGCATAGAGTTTAGGAACAATCACATTGCCAACAACGAATCGTAATATTTTTCTAACTGGCTTTGCACCTTATTGATTTATTAAATAAGGAGTGAGGCACGTGAAATATTCAAAAGCCGAGTTTATTTTTCCAGAAGAATTGCTTCGTATCATTCAAGAATACGTTCAAGGCGAATTGGTTTATATCCCAAAACCCAAAGCGGCACACTTAAAATGGGGCGAGAAAACACGCAGCAAGGGTGTGGTCTCTGCTCGAAACGCCGAGATTCAATCCCTATTTCGCAATGGAGTCAGCATAAGGGAGTTGGCGGATCGGTATTTCTTGTCCTGCGAAAGCATAAAGAAAATTATTTATAAAAAGAACTAATGAAATCCGCTAAATCGTCATATCGACGGTTTAGCGGATTTTGTGCAAAGATGAATTAAATCAACTTATACATAGCAACCGCATCTCTAAATCGGTAGACTCTAGTTGAGGTTGTTGTAATGAAGGACGGCCGACTCGTACGAAGGAGTGTAACGAATGAACGAAATCATAAAGAAGAAGCTGCTGGACAAAAATGAACAGCTGATCAACATGGTGATCGAACGCGCAAGAAGAGATTTTCTAGACGATATCGCAATTATTGGGCTTACTGGTTCGTTTAGCACCGGGGACTTTCACGAGAAGAGCGATCTTGATTTAATTATTATTAATAATACAGAAAGGGGATGGGGAATATCCGATTGCTTCATCTTAGATGACGTTGGATATGACATCTATTGCACGCCATGGGATACAAGAATACACGAGCAATCCACCTTAGAGAGTCCCAACGTATCGAGCCTAACCGAGCTCAAAATTCTCTATTATGCAAAGCCTGAGGATTTGGAGAAATTGAACGACTTCAGGCAAAAAGCTCTTGATGCGCTTGCGGATCCGATAGGAGAAGCGTGTCTTAATCGAGCAAAAAAATGGATCGATCTGGCTAAGCAAGCATACAGCGATACGATGCTGGGTGATAATATCGGTTCAGTGCGACATGCATCTGCCGACGTTCTGTACAATCTGGTCAATGCCTTGGTCAGCATGAATAACACGTGCATCAAACGAGGAATCAAGCGATATTCGGAAGAAATATGCTCGTATCGCTATGTTCCGGATGATCTCGAATCCTTATACATGTCAATCATCAAAGCTCATAACATTGAAGATATCCGAATTGCATCTTTTAATATGTTGAATAGCATTATGAGGTTACATAGCAAGATGTGTGATAGCTTCATTGTTAAACCTGCTCCGACTTTTGATAATCTGAGAGGAACTTACGAAGAATTGTGGTGCAATTGTCGCAATAAAATCTTGAACAGTGTTAAAACGAACGATGCCTCCTATGCCTTTCTTTCGGCTTTTGGAGCACAAGGATATCTTGATGAAATGGCTGCGGAGAAAGGAACTAAGAAATTTGATCTCATGCAGTACTTTGATGCAAATGATTTACCAGTAATGGAAGAGAAGTTCCTTGAAATGATGGATGAATATGTAGTCGAATATGGTAAGGTCGGCAGAGAAGTCGAACGTTTTACAACCTTCGATCAATTATATGCCCATTATATTAATCATTGATCTTATATCCCAGTTCGTAATAAGTCCGCGGAAACGTGACTGTTGACAATCTATCAAATAAAATAGGATTTTTGAAGGGCTGTGTAGTTTCTATACGGTCTTTTTCATTTGGAGGTTTTCGCTATGATGGGTACACGGGTTACCCTTTGGCGGAACGATTGAAGTGTTTGAACGAGCAAAAAGGCGGAAGCATTACGCTAACAGGAAGGATAGTTTAAAAGTTTTCGCGAATACCCTCATATGGAGTTATTTACGAAGCTCGTGAATAAAACGTTAGGTGAATTCATGAAAAAATATACAAAGACCTTGAAAATTATCAATTAAATTAACATGGAAAATTCAATAATGGGTTTAATTTAATATATGATAAGGGTGAAGAGAGTGAAAAAGACTAAATTAATTATGTTTGAGGGTATACCAGGTTCAGGCAAAACAACCACATCCCAATTACTATATACATATCTTAAAGAAGTTGGCGTAAATACAGAAGTTTATATTGAAGGTAGTGAACATCCAATTGATTTGCCTTTTTATGCTTATCTTACGAAGAATGAATACAACGATTTACTAATAAGATTTCCTCAACAAGCAGAATGGATTCGATTAAACTCTATTATAGAATATGATTATATCTTAACACCTTATAAAGTACCTGAGCCGAAACCATGGAGTGATGAATTAGCCGAATATTTATCTTTTAAAGAATTTTGTTATTCAAATAAGGCCATTGTCCCATTTTATACATATAAGAAGATATTTTATACACGTTTTGAACAATGTGTTACAAGAATGTCTAACAAGGACACAGTAACTATTTTCGAGAGTGTCTTATTTCAGCACCAGATTCATGATATCAATAGATTGTATCCTCAAATCACAGAAGATGAAATCATCGAATACATAAGAAATCTTGCAGTTATAATTAGCCCATTAAATCCAGTTTTATTTTATATGTCGCAGAATAGTGTTGAAGAATCATTGAAACATACGGCTATTATTCGCTCAAAACCAAAATGGTCAATTCCTGAAACAGTCGAATACTACATAAAACGCAAAAATTTAGAACTGAGCACGGCTAAGTCGCTACCTTTTCGTTCGTATATTTTGAATAATACAGATAGAGATTGGAATAAGATGTTTGATAGTATAAAGAGCACTCTTGATTGCGAATTCAAAGATGTCATGAACCCCGTATAACACTGTATCTACGCTACGGACTACGCCCTTGGTTCGCAAGAAGAGTATGCAGAGAAGTCGATTCAACGAACACCCCTGCGAGGCTAAGTCCGTTGGACCCGGCGCTGAGCGCCTTAAGCCTCTCGGTTTCATAGATACAAAACGTTATATGACATACTTGCTAGATAAAACCTGTTCTTACAACACATGTAATATACCCATAATTATGAGTTAAAAAAGTGCTATTTCAGTTACATGGAGGGGAAAATATGCTATACGGACAACGAGTAACAATAAGGCCGGTTGTTGAAGAAGATTGGATACAGCGATTTGAATGGCTATCCGATTCTGCAGTTAACCGAACGTTACCATCGGGAAGTGGTATGCCGATAACACCGGGTGTGGTCAAAGAGCGTGTACTGAGGTACGCACAAACAGATCTATCAGCTGTCTATTTTACTATTATAAAAGAAGATGGTATCCCGATTGGCAACACCCAATTGTTTAATATCCATCCTTGGTCCAAGCATTCTGAATTTGGTATTTGGATTGGGGACAAAAGGGTATGGGGACAAGGTTATGCTACAGAAGCGACAAGTGTTGTTCTAAAATTTGCATTTGAGCGTTTAAATCTTCATAAAGTGTATTTGACGGTAGATGCTGATAATCCTGGTGCTATTCGGAGTTATGAAAAGTCGGGTTTCAAGAAGGATGGCATACAAAGAGACGAAGTCTATAAAAATGGTCAATATGTCGATCGTATAATGATGAGTATCTTGAAGCATGAATATTTAAATATATCTAACTCATCTAATTAGCATGTGTGTAGGAATCATTTTATTTTGTAGTGATTCAGGAAGGCAAGTACATCATATAACAATATGTTAACGCATCAGCGGAAAAGCCGCCTCGGTCGCTAGAAGATTAAGCAAGGAAGCTAACTCAGGCGACACATCCATTCACCCAACCGCATCGCGGCCAGCCGAATGCACAAGTCGTGCGTCGAGCAGTTTAGGGTGAATGGACGTCGTGAATACAAGAACGTTATTAGAAATAGCCGCAAAGAAATAAAAAAAAATTTCAATTTACTTTGGAGGTAAGTCGAGATGGAGAGCAAAAAAATTGATAATAAAGAATTCCCGATATTGGAATTTGATGAATCGCGAGTTGCAATAATTGAGGCAACTAATTTTATCAAGCCAAAAGAAGAATTTGAATACTGTGTAATAACATTTTTTAGAGATGTAATTGAAAAAATGCAAACGGAAGGAAAATTGAAAGAAGTTGCATGCCTACATTGCGAGACTGTAGATTTGCCAATATATGAAACATATTATCAAGGAAAAAAAGTACATATTACTGTGGGGTATTTGGGAGCAGCAGGTTCAGCAGGATTCTTAGAAGAACTGATAGCCTATGGTTTTCAGAAATTTATAGTTTGTGGTGGTGCAGGTGTATTAAAAAAAGACATTGCTGTTGGACATGTAATAGTGGATCGTCTACACTTAGTTGGACAGAAAAAATAAGGGCTTGTAGAATAAACCTATCATCATTAAGGAGCGGAACTCTACAATGCCAAAACAAGAACGACGTACCTTTACCTCAGCATTCAAAAAGCAACTGGTGGAACTCTATGAAAATGGGAAATCCAGAGCAGCCATTGTGGAGGAATATGATCTCACAGCCTCTGCTTTAGACCGCTGGATCAAACAAGCTCAGACAACGGGCTCCTTCAAGGAGAAGGACAATCGCTCGTCAGAAGAAAACGAGTTAATTGCATTACGAAAAGAGAACCAACGTCTGAAAATGGAGGTGGATATTTTAAAGCAAGCCGCGCTGATCATGGGACGAAAGTAGCTATCATCCAGAACAACCTCGATAAATACTCGGTATCAGCAATGTGCGACGTCCTGCAAATCGCAAGAAGTACGTTTTACTATGACGCGAAAGAACAACCGAACGAAGACGATATAACCGAAGCGATTCTTGAGATATTCCACAACAATCGAAAAGCTTACGGTACACGAAAGATCAAGGTCAAGCTCCAAGAACGCGGATTCGTCGTTTCCAGACGTAGAATTGGGCGGATTATGAAAGAGCAAGGGCTAGTTTCCACCTACACTGTGGCTCAATATAAGCCCCATAAAACCGCTTCTAATGAAGCAACGACAGGGAATGTTCTGGACCGTGAGTTCGAGCAGGAGGAAGCAAAGCGCTTCGTTGTCAGCGATCTGACTTATGTGAAGGTTCAGAACCGATGGCATTACATATGTGTGCTGCTCGACTTGTTCAATCGAGAGATCATTGGCCATAGTGCAGGTACGAATAAAGACGCTGCTCTGATTTCCCGCGCTTTTGCGAACGTCCAGGGAGATTTACGTCAGATTCAGTGGTTTCATACGGACCGCGGCAGCGAGTTTAAAAATCAAAAGATAGACGAGCTTCTGGGGACGTTTGAGATCGGCAGATCTCTAAGTGCGAAAGGCTGTCCATACGATAACGCTGTAGCCGAAGCTACCTACAAAATCATGAAAACAGAGTTCGTGAACCAGATGAACTTCCAAAGTCTTCGTCATCTGGAACTGGAATTATACGATTACGTTAATTGGTTCAACAAGCATCGTATTCATGGGACATTAGGTTATATGACTCCTGTTCAGTATCGCCAAGAAGCCCTTAAAAAAGTTGTCTGATTTACTGTTGACAATCCATAGTACCAGTTTCTGCAGTGAGAGATGAAGGAGTATCATACCATTACATTAAGCCATCAAGAGAAATTGAATGTAACCTAGAGGTATTAAAAATCATAGAGGACGATTTTAATATACATAATATCGGATATATAAAGGCAAAAACTTGGACGACAGATTCTTTTTATAGAGAAACGAAAGAAAAGGTTGAGTTGCGGAAAGCAGAAGGGTGTGTAACTGTAGAAATGGAAGCAGCAGCATTTATGGCTGTTTCACAATTTAGAAATGTAAAATTAGGTATTATCTTGTATGGCGGTGATGATTTAAGTGGTGTCGAATGGGATAGTCGAAGTTGGAATAGCAGATCAGAAATAAGAATAAACCTTGTTCAAATATCAATGCGGATATGCAGTTCTTTATAACTGGAATAGATATAATCCATTTATTAATGCATTTATAAAAAGGGAAATACTAAATAGACAACCAAGTGTTAAATGTAAATATGACAACATAAATAAATTATGCGAAATCGAAGAAGGCGGCTACAACATATAACACCGTATTCTCACTGCGGCCCAAAAGGGGCCTTGGTTGCCAGAGGCATTTCGGGGAAGTGGATTCAGGCAAAGCACATGATTATCGTGAAAACATTGATTATTCTCATGATAAAATTAATAATGTATACATAGCTTATCAAGGAGGCGGTTCAATTGGTAACCATGAATATTCGGACAGAAACTAGAAGGATAGCGCCTACTCGTCCATAAACTGCGTGTTTCTTTCTTGATGAGGGCAACCAGTACACATGCAAGAATATCAAATTATAAGAATGAATGATTTTTCAAATGATCAGATCAATCAAATCAGAATGCTAGAACAGTTATGCAGGATATACGATAAGTCAAGTTTGAGGGTGGGGATCGAAAGCCTTAAAGAGATAGATGGAGATCAGGCTTTTCTTTGCCAACACGAAGATCAGTTAATCGGTTTTCTAAGTTGGTATTCATCAGATGGGATTGAAGCTAATATTAATAGTATGGTTCATCCGCAATCCCGCCGTTCAGGTGTTTTTCGGGGATTACTTAAAAGGGCAACGTCGGAGATGCAAATGCATGGCATCCTTACTTGCCGTTTCAGAATTCCATCAAACTCTGAGTCAGGTATTGATTGTATAAGACATTTAGGGGCTAGCTTTAGTTCATCTGAATTCTCTATGACCTTCAAGGGCGTAGAAGATACAAAATTATGTTTCGGAGACGTTAATTTGCGATTGGCTGTAGAACAGGATATAGAGTTTTTGATTAAGTGTTTATCTCAGGCTTTTGGAGATTCAGAGTCTTGGACTAGGAAGTATTTGAGCCATACTAAAGAGTCTTCACGTATTACTTATATTGCTATGGACGGTCTGACACCAGTAGGGATGATTAGAGTTAATTGTCTTCATACGAATACTGCCATTATCCATGATTTTTGTGTGCTTCCCGCATTTCAGGGGAGAGGATATGGCCGTGAAATTCTTTCGAGGGTAGTTAAGCTTTTGCTAAGCCAAGGGTACCCTCAAATCCGCTTGAGTGTAGTTACTCAAAATAGACGTGCATTAAGTCTTTATCAGTCAATAGGATTTGATGTTTCTGCCGAATCTCTTTATTATGTGATCCCTATTAATAACATTTAGTTGATTAAGATAAGGAAAAGAACTAGTTACAAAGTAAAAGATATTGTTGGTATCAAAGAAGACGCTGAAATCCTATAACATAGTATTCACGCTGCAGGGCTATCACCCTTTGGATGCAGATGCTAATCATGGAAGGAAGCTCAGACAACAAACGACCCAGCCTAAGATAAGAGCTATCTAAGGCTGGGTCATTTCGTGAATACAAGAATGTATCGGAAATATCACAAATCATTTTAAAATTATAGAATCAGGTGAATTACATGTTGAAACCAATTAACGAATTTCCAAAAGACAAAAAAATAGCCAGTATTCATAGTGTTGCTATTACAGAAGATGGTCTAGTTATTATGGCTTGGGATAAAAACGAAAAAGGCTTAACAACCATTGGGGGAAGGATAGAGAATAATGAAGATATTCATACTGCACTAGATCGAGAGACAGTTGAAGAAGCAGGTATTATTTTGGAGTCAGTTAGAATACCCTTTGCTTGTTGGTATTGGGAAAATACCGATATATACACTGTTTTTGTGGTCGCTAGAGTAAGTAAATATGTGCCGTTACCAGATGGGTTTGAAACCACGGGTAGAGTAGTTATGAATTTTGAAACTGCAAGACAAGTCGTAACTAGACTAGAAGGAAACGGTCTAAGAACTGACGTACTTAAATTAGCAGAAGAAGCTTATTTAAAAGGAGCTACTACTGATTTGGGAAATAAAAAGTTACTATACCGATTAAAAGATAATCAGGAAAACCGATTTTTATATCCTAACTTAATGAATGATAGATTCAGAATAATTGGTAATCATGTACTCATTAAAGATAATTATGAAGATGAACTAATACAAATTGAATCACTAGGGCCCGCTTATAGTGGTGGTCACATCTATGTTTCAAGAAATGACATTCAAAAATTAAAAAATTCTGTAGGTTAATTTCAAGATGATTTTACTAACGTAGGGGCTGACTCAACACAGCCGGCTCAGACTAATTTAGCTACTTTGTATTTGGGCATAATCAAATTTTGATGTTAGTTCGTTCTATCTGAGATTCTATTACATCATATAGAGCAAGTTTATAGTTTATTTTATCCAAGTTAAAATATAGTTCCCTTATGCTTTTCTCAATTTCTTTTTTATGATGGAGCATCATCATTTTTCGTTCCGAAATCGTCGAATCCCCTTCTTTATACAAGTATACATACTTCTGAATTTGAGCAATCGGCATTCCTGTTGCTCTAAGCGCAGTAACAAAGTGAATCCAGCTTAAATCATCTTCGTCATATAACCGCTTCCCATTTTCATTTCTCTTCACATGTGGAAGTAGCCCCTCCTTTTCGTAATATCGAAGTGTGGGAGCCGCTATTCCTGTCAATTCAGTAACTTTCCTTATAGTCAACATAAATAAAACTCATCGCCTCCTATTAAAGTGAACTTTAATTGATTTTTATGGCATATCTAATTAAAAAATCCAAATTTACGCTATAAAAGAAGAGAAAGAGATAATTAAATCAATATTTCACTGTTTAATTATACACTTTTTTTTCAAAGAAAAAGTCTTGACTTAAAGTGAACTTTATAATCTATGATAACAATGTAATTAAAAATGAGCTCTGGAAGGATGAAGTTACAATGAAAAATATCTCAATCGTCACAGGTGGTAGCCGTGGACTTGGTCGCAATACTGCCATCAGTATTGCGCGTCATGGCGATGATGTCATCTTGACCTATCGTAGCCAAGCAGAAGAAGCAAAGTCTGTTGTTGCTGAGATCGAATCTCTGGGTCGTAAAGCAGTGGCATTACAACTTGATGTTGAAAATATTGCTAGCTTTACGGCCTTTGTTGATACAGTTCGTTCGACCCTGCGGTCTACTTGGGATAGTGCCACTTTCAATCATTTGGTGAATAATGCCGGCCACGGAGAAATGATAGACTATGCCGAAACTACAGAAGCTCAGTTCGATGGCCTGTTCAATGTGCATGTCAAAGGCGTATTTTTCTTGACTCAGGCACTTCTGCCACTTCTTGCAGATGGTGGTCGAATTGTGAACTTCTCATCGGGACTCACTCGCGTTTCTTTTCCTGGATTCTCCGCCTATTCTGCCGCAAAAGGCGCGGTCGAAATTCTAACCATCTATTTGGCCAAAGAACTTGGTCACCGAGGTATTACCGCTAATACCATTGCACCTGGAGCAATCGAAACCGATTTTCTAGGAGGTTCTGTACGTGACATACCTGCTTACAATGACACGTTTGCCTCGATGACTGCCCTTGGTCGAGTTGGCGTACCCGAGGACATTGGTCCTGTAGTCGCCAACCTACTTGGATCCGATAATCGCTGGGTTAATGCGCAAAGAATCGAAGTCTCGGGTGGTCAGAACATCTAATCTTAATAACAGCAGCAAAGACAAAGTTCTTGTCCATTTTGGCAATCAGGACAAGAACTTGTACCGATTGCCGGAATGGACAAAAACATAGTCCGATTACCGATTAGATGCATATCTAAACGTTGAGGTCATGCCAATTAAACCCTCATTAAGTACCATAATACATGAAAATGTTCATATTGTTATGGGACAAATGACACGACGAAAAAGGTAAACACGGGTTATTAGGTATTAAAAAAATGAAATATTGGTCTATTTTTTACTTTAGAGTTGTTGGTTTAGTCAATAATCAATTTATTCTCGAAAGCTAAAACAGGCTGGGAGTTTACTACTATGTTGCTAATAGGATAATTTTTTATTTTGTCAAGAGCCTTCTAAAAAAGGAAATGAAATAAACGATTTGATCAATGTTAAACTAACGGGAAACATTGGCTAAAAAATAAACACAGCAACCGGCGAAAATGTTCGGCTGCCGTCGTTACGTTAACGTAGTTAACGTTAATAAAAAAATAAAACCGGCACAATTAGGTACTGGTTCGTAATGTCCATATGTAATAAAAATGACATTTATAAAGATGCCACGGATACTAGATCTTGACGTGATCATTATCAAGAATTACAAGAATATCGTCCCTATTCACGTCCTTAGCTAAAGACATTTTTTCAAATATTGACCAGGGAGTTTCATAGTCATGTATCCATTCTTTCCTCCAAATTGCTTTCATTGAATCGCCCTCTTTCCAATTAAACAAGGGCCCTCCACGATTAGGTTAAACAAGACTTTAGCTTCTTTCTCTAATCTTTCCTTTTTATTGTTAAATCAGCAGCGGCAGCCAATCGGTTGCCTTACTTGCATTTAAATGATGAATTTCGTCCCATTCCCCCATGGTCCCATTTAATGCTGTTATTTTAGGAGCTTATTATTTTATAAGCACAAGTCCAAGTGCTATGAAGAACAGTTAAAATGTATCCCTGAAAAATAGGCTTGCCCCACTCCATACTTCTTGGGTAGGAACTATAATCCATCATGACAGTAAAAAGATACAATGGGAACCATGGTTGTTCGCTCCAACAACGTGACCATCAAGAATCTCAAGGGATTCCAGGATCTATACAAAATCGAGAATGACGTTATCTGACATCAATGAGAGCCAGGATGGCTAATGGTGTGATATTTGCTGATGTTTATGTTGGAGGCAAGCTTGCCACAAACCTGAACGACTTGAATGCGACCGCTAATAGTAATGTAAATGGCATCCTCTTTGCCAATTCCAAGCCGTCGCGGGAACCAGACGACCACGTCCCTGATTTCCGCTAATAGCTGTGGTTTATGGACGGATTATTATGCGTATGCCCATCACCAATGCAAACGCAGGAATGGTCATCAGGTTGAAGGATGCAAACCATTATTATATGTATCGCACCAATTCATCGAATCACAAGCTGGAGTTGTACAAGACCGTGGACATCGTCATGACTCTCGTATCCAGCACATCTTTTGCAGCTAAGGAGAAGGAGTGCTATACGCTGAATAATGCCATCCAAGGAAACACGATACAATGTTATATGGATGGACAATTAAAAGTGAAATGGACCAATCCCCTAACGGAACTGACAGCAGGGAAAATAGGATTACGGACCACCTCCGCAGGTGCAGTTGTTGGTGATGTTTTGGTCCAGACAACGTAAATTTTATAGGGATCATACGAAGGAGCTGCTCCTACATGCCATGAATTTGGCTGAACGGGACAGCTTTGTTTTTTGCATTGTCGAATCGGGGTTTGCAATGACATAATCGATGGATAGAAATTTTTAACGGAAGGCGTGAGAGACGTGGGGTACCTTCACAGACAATCGTTTCGCAACAAACTCAAAATCGCATTTTTAGCCGTCATCCTGCTCTCCGTGCTGATGACCGGCGGCCTGTCTTATTATATTTCGGCTGCTACCCTGGAAAAGAACGCGCTGAAACTCACGCAGGATACAGTGGTCAGGTCCTCGCAGATCGTAGATGAAAAGCTGAATAAGCTGATGCTTATCATGATGACGTTCATGATAAGCCAGCCTTTTCACGACATGCTGAAGGATGCCGCCACAGGAGACGCCAGCGGTTATTACACGCATTTGAACGATCTTGACAACGTTTTCTCGCAGGCTCGGATTGCCGAGCCGCTGATACAGTCCATCTATGTGACTACACCGATTGGCGAGTTCTATCCTTCTTCCTTGAACCGTAACCGGCTTATAGCGTTCGAAGATACCTTTCTGTATGACCGGATTGAACAGGAGAAGAAGAACATTTGGGTGGAGGGTCACGAGGATATGCTCTTCTCCGGTAGGGACCGTGTCATCTCGCTGATTCTGGAGCCGATCTTTGACATCCCGGTCAGAGATGTCTATATTGTCGTAAATATCCGTGAGGACGGCTTCCGCAAGCTGGTGCAGGGAGACACAGGGACAGGGGCGTCAAGCTTTTTGCTGAACACCGAAGGTGAGTCGGTCTATCCTATGAAGGAGCCGTTGGTCCAGCAGGCGGCGAACTCGGGGTATCTGAGGGATATGATGAACCGCCCGGAAGGCAGCCAATCCTTTGAACTGAACGGCAAATCCTATTTGCTCAATTATGCTCAGCTTGGCATTGCGGATTGGACGATGACCACCATCCAGTCTCAGGCCGTCGTGCTGAAGGACATGGTTTATGTAAAATGGCTGATCGCCGGGATTGCACTGGGGGCTTTTACCGTAACAACGCTGATTTCCGGCGCGTTTACGCGCTATCTGCTAAAGCCGCTGCAAGGGCTGCTGAAGGTGATGAAGCGGGTGGAGAACAATGATTTGACTGCTCGCTTTGAGAGTGGCAGCGGAGATGAATTGGCACAGGTAGGCTTCCGTTTCAACCGGATGCTGGAGCAGATTGTAGTGTTGATTGAGGAGGTCACGGAAGCACAGACGCATAAGCGGTCCGCTGAGATCAAGGCACTATCGGCTCAGATGGACCCGCATTTTCTGTATAATACCCTGAACACGATTTACTGGAAACTGAATTTGAAACAGGTCGGGGCTTCGCAAAAAATGGTCATGTCGCTCTCACGGCTGTTCCAGCTCGGACTGAATAACGGGCAGGAAATTACGACATTATCGAAAGAATTAGAGCATGTGCGCCAATACTTGGATTTGCAGTCAAGCTGTTATGAAGGATTGTTCTCTTATGATTTCCTTGTCCGTGATCAGGAGCTGACCTCGCTTGCGATTCCGCGCATCATTCTGCAGCCGCTGGTGGAGAACAGCATACTGCATGGTTTCCGTGACCTGGAGAACGGCGGCCTGATCGAGATCGAAATTGCCGGAGACGGGGAACGCTGGACGATTGTCGTACACGATAACGGCATCGGCATGAACGAAGAGCAGGTGCACGGGCTTTTTAGGCAGGAATCGGAGAAGGGGTATGCTGTCTCCAATCTGATTCGGCGGCTCCAGCTATATTACAGCGGCAGTGCCGAATTTCAAGTGGATAGTTCGCCGGGAGGCGGAACGGAAATTCGGATTTCTTTACCTAAGAAAGGGGAGCATTCGGAATGAGCAAACATGAGCCGGTCAGTCTCTGCATTATCGACGATATCAAAAGCGTGGTGGATGGCCTGACGGCGATGAACTGGGATGAACAGGGAATTCGGGTCTCTGGCGCGTCGAGCAATGGGGAAGAGGGACTTAAGCTGATCAATGGACTAAGGCCTGATCTGGTCATTACCGATATACGGATGCCTAGAATGGACGGGCTGAGCATGCTGCGTGCGGTTCTGGAAGAAAACCGCAGCTGCAAGGTCATTTTGATCAGCGGATATGCCGATTTTGAATATGCGCAGCAGGCTGTGCAGCTGGGTGCGTTCGATTTTGTCGTAAAGCCTTTTTCTGAGGAAGACATCATGTCGACGGTGTTGCGAGCAAAGACTGAAATTATGGAAGAGAGATCCAAACGCTTAAGTCTAAGGGACATGGAGAATAAGCTGCGCGCGAGCATGCCGATACTGCGGCAGGAATACTTTACGCTGCTCGTAAGTCATCGCACTTCATGGGAAGAGGCTTCGAAGCGGTGGGATTTTCTGAATATCGAGCTGAAGCCTCACGGCTTCGTGGTAATGTTGATTGAAATCGATCGTTTTCAGGAGCAGGTAGCCGAGCAGTCCATTCGGGAGATGGAGCTGATCCGCTTCTCGTTGCTGAATATCATGCAGGAGTCACTGGCCGACTATGCGCGCAGCGTGGTTTTTCGCGCCAGTCGCGACAGGTACCTGGTCGTACTGAACGATATAGGCGGATCCGGTCCCTTTAGTCCGATCGAAATAGCCGAGCTGTGCTGCCGTAATATTGACCGGTATACCAAGTTTACGGTTTCGGTCGGGGTCGGCGGCAGAGTGGAGGAGATCAGCGAGCTGCCGGATTCCTACCGTCAGGCTCAGCGCGCGCTCACCCATCACCTGTTCACCGAAGGCAATGCGGCTATTAACTACGACGATATTTACCAGAGCGGAAGCCAGGAGCCGCTGGCTCTGGAGTACAAGGATGAGCTGCTGCTAGCTCTCCGTTCCGGAAATGTCGGCCGGACGGACGCCATTCTGACCGCGATATCGGAAACGCTGCGGAGTCTGATCTCCCGGCAAAACCCGGATTATCTCCTCAGTTTGTACGATGAGCTGGCCGCTTCAGCCATTCGCACCTTTTACGAGATGGTTCCGTATCCGGACATTCAGCCGTTGATCCAAAAATTCAGGATGGTGCAAGGGAAAGCGGGGCTGTCGCTGGCCTCTCTGCAGCGACAGCTGCGTGCTTTATGTTCAGAAGGAGCCGAATTGGTACGCCGTAACAGTTTATCCGAAGGACAGCGGGTAATTTATGAAGCCATTGACTATATCAAGGGCCGCTTGTCCCAGGATATCACCGTCGGCGAATGCGCCGCCCATGTTCATCTCAGCGCCAGCTACTTTTCGAGCCTGTTCAAGAAAGTGACAGGGATGACAGTCACCCAGTATACGACCTCAGAGCGCATTCAGAAAGCGAAGCTGCTGTTGGTGGAGGGAGCGCAGGTGCAGGAGGTGGCTGCGGCCGTAGGCTATGAGGAACGCAGATATTTCAGCGAGATGTTCAAGAAGATCACAGGCCAGACACCGTCGGAGTTCAGAGCAGGATATCACCCGGAGCGGCCGGAGG
Organism: Paenibacillus dokdonensis; assembly: GCF_004916975.1. Taxonomy (GTDB): domain Bacteria; phylum Bacillota; class Bacilli; order Paenibacillales; family Paenibacillaceae; genus Paenibacillus_AQ; species Paenibacillus_AQ dokdonensis. The sequence continues at coordinate 2,581,740 of NZ_STGQ01000001.1, forward strand.
CGTAAGACGAGTATGGGCGTGCCACACAGACCATAGATTTCTATCCCTGGAGAGTGAATTTGCCTCACTCCTTTTCTCAGCACGGAGGTCTACAATAAAAAACGAGCTCATAATACAAAAGAAAATAAAAGGGGAAGAATGTATGCGAAAAAAATGGTTAGGTCTAAGCTTGAGCCTCATGTTGGCCGCCGGAATCGCAGGCTGCGGCGGAAACGACAGCAGTGACAAAAGCAGCACGACGAATGGTAAGTCTGATGGCAGCGTGGCAGCTCCTTCTGCCGATAAGGGCCAGCCGGTACAGCTTAAATATTGGACCGACGACCGTCATGATCAGGAGTATATCAAGGAACTGATCAACAAGTTCAATGACACGAACGGCGACAATATCCAGGTGGAATTAACCGTGATGTCCGAGAACTACACACAAAGCGTCGATATCGCGTTCTCCAGCAACCAGGCGCCGGATGTGCTGCGTCTGAAGAGTGCCAATACGTCCGAGTTTGTCAAAAAAGGCTATCTGACCCCGATCGACGGTTACCTAACCAATGACATGAAGACGAAATTCGGCAGCCTGCTGATCGACAATGTCAACCGTTTTGAAGGCAAAGTGTACTCTTTGGCCAACACCGGACTCACCATGCGCCTAGTCTACAATAAGGATATTTTCGCCAAAGCAGGCATCGAGAATCCTCCGGTATCGTTGCAGGAAATGGTGGACGATGCCAAGAAAATCACCGAAGTCGGCAAGTCCGAAGGCATCTACGGCTTTGCACTGAACTTCAAAAATCCGAAGCAGGCATTTGACCGTTCCATCCGGGAGATTCTCTCGTTGAGCGGCTATCAGGGACTTGGCTTTGACATGAAAACTGGCCAATTCGATTTCGCGCCTTACTCGCAGGTCATCGAATATTTCAAACAGATGCATAAAGACGGAAGCATCCTTCCCGGCGCGGAAACGCTGGACATCGACCCGCTGCGAGCGCAATTTGCAGCAGGCAAAATCGGCATGTACCTCTCCTTCTCTACGGAGCCGGGCGTGTACAAGGACCAATTCCCGACGGACATCAAATGGGCAGGCACCCTGGCCCCAACACTGGATGGACAGATCAAGGGAACTTCTGAAATCGTGTCCGCCGGAACCTGGCTCGGCATCAGCGCCAAATCGATGCACCAGGAAGCGGCATGGAAATTCATGCAGTATATGTACGGCGATGACGTTTTGAAGACCTATCATGAAAAAGGCTTCGGGATTGCCATTGTGCCAAGCATTTTGGAGCAGGCCAAAAATCCGGAGATAGGCGGCATGGAGGGCTTTCTGGTCGGAGAACACGATTCGCTCTGGCCCGCTTCGCCAAACGTTACCCCGGAAGGTTCCAATTATGCAGACGCTTTCTTCAAATATATGATCGCTGGTGGAGATTCGAAGACGATCACGGCAGATTTGAACGCCAGATACAACGCCGCATTGTCCAAGGCAGTGGAAAAAGGCGAGATTACCGTAACGCCGAATCCTGGTTTTGATTCAAGCAAACCGCAGGATAAGTAACAGGCAAGGATGGGGCTGCCGCGCAAGATTTCGCGGATGCCCCTTTTCTTTCCCCGAAGGAGGAACGAATCATGAGCTTTAAATGGAAACGACTGGGGGAGAATTCTCTGTTTCTCCTTCCCAGCATCATTCTGACAGCAGCCCTTGGCATCTATCCCTTGCTTTGGATGCTGCGCTATATGTTCTATGATTATGCCGGGTATGGAGAGGCCTTATTCGTTGGCCTGGACAATTTCAGCCGGCTGATGCGCGATGGCCTGTTCTGGGAATCGGTCGGGAATACCTTTGTCTTTGCAGGAGGCAAGCTGCTGCTGACGCTTCCCTTGTCCCTGCTGCTGGCGGTCATCCTGAATGGTAAACTGCGGGGCGGAAAACTGCTGCGGGGGATCTATTTTATGCCGACGGTCATTAGCACCGCGGTTATATCCGTCGTTTTTTATACCATCTTCAATTCCTATAACGGGATGGTTAACTCACTTTTGATGAAGCTGCATCTGGTTTCGCAACCGATCGACTGGCTTGGGCCAAAGCATGCGATGCTTACGGTCATTCTGGTGGCGGTATGGGGCGCGGTCGGCAACTATATGCTTCTGTTCCTTGCCGGACTGCAGAGCATTCCGCAGGATTTGTACGAGAGCGCAGCCATCGACGGTGCGAACGCCGGAAGGCGGTTCTTGCACATCACGCTTCCGATGCTGGCCCCGGTTGCCCAGATGGTCATGATGCTGGCGATTATCGCTTCCCTGAAAGGCTATGAGAGCATCATGGTCATTACGGAAGGCGGGCCGATCGGCAAAACCGAGGTCATGTACCTCTATCTGTACAAACTGCTATTCCCAGTATCCACAGGATCTCCTGTAGCGCAGCAGATTGGATACGGCAGTGCCGTAGGTTTCGCAAGCGCTGTGATCGTCGGAGCGATCACAGGTTTGTATTTCTTCTTGAGCCGTAAAATGAACAAAGTATATTAGAATCGCGTAGCGCAGAATTTGCGAATGTCTCTAAGATTTGACAACAATGCCGCAGCCCGGTTTATAGTCAATGGCTGCAGGCATAGAGGAGGTCCAGCAATGAACGAACAAGCATTATCCCAACAGTCGGGCAGGAACAGAAAAAGCAGAGCTCGTCCTGTTTCCGGCCGTGCAGGTAGAATAGTAGGCCGTACGCTCATGTGGCTGTTTTTATTGGCAACGGCGATTCTGACCTTGTTCCCTCTGATGATGACATTATCCGGTTCTCTCAAGACTGGTGCCGAAATGATGACCGGCGGCAGCCTGCTGCCGGCCAAGCTGCAATTCGGGAACTATGGGGAAGCCTGGAAGCAGGCCAATTTCGCCCGCTATACCTGGAACAGCGCCTTTGTCAGCATCATGGTTACAGCAGGCACGCTTCTGGTCGCTTCCATGGCGGCCTATGTGGTGGACCGGCGCGATTTCCCCGGAAAATCCCTGTACGTGGCGGTACAGGCATCGATGATGTTCATATCCGTCGGCGCCATTGTGCTGCGCCCGCAATTTGATCTGATGGTGGCGCTGCACCTGAATACCACTTTGTGGGGTGTCATCCTGATTCTGATCAGCGCGCATTCCAGCACGTTTTTTATGCTGCAGGGCTTCTTCAAGGCCATACCACGCGAACTTGATGAAGCGGCAATGGTGGACGGCTCGGGATTCATCCGTACCTTCTTCCGCATTATTTTGCCGCTCTTGACACCAGGGCTGGGCGTTGCCGGGCTGTTCGCCTTCCGCCATGCGTGGAATGAGTACATTCTGCCATTGGTGTTCACGATGACCAATCCGCAGCTGCAGACGCTCACCGTCGGGCTGGCGAATCTTCGCTACGGATCTTCGGCGGCCATGCAGATTCATTTGATGATGGCGGGTGCGTGCATGTCCATCCTGCCGATGCTGCTCGCTTATATTGTAGCGAACAAAACGTTTATCCAAGTGACAGCGGGTTCAGTCAAAGGTTGAATCCAATTCCATATACAAGGAGCATTATGCATATGAGTGATTTTATAATCGGATCATTGTTTTCCAGCCCGGTGATTACCCGGCATTCAGGGAATCCGATTCTGTCGCCGGGCGATGTGCCCTACGGTCCTGCGATGGTCTTTAATGCCGGGGTCGCCAAATTTAAAGGCAGATATGTGATGGTTTTCCGCAATGACTACGGCGATGTACGTCAGGGTAAGGTTGCCCCTCATCATACAACCAATCTCGGGCTGGCCTTCAGCGATGACGGAATAACGTGGGAGGTACAGCCGCAGCCATGCTGGTCCTGGCATGATGAAGAGGTCATCCGTGTGTATGATCCGCGTCTGACAGTGATCGGCGAACAATGCTATATATGCTTTGCAGTCGATACGAAGCATGGACTGCGCGGCGGCATAGCTGTAACCGAGGATTTCAGTTCCTTCGAGGTGCTGAGCCTTTCGCTGCCGGACAACCGCAACATGGTATTATTTCCGGAGAAGATCAGGGGCAAATATATGCGGCTGGAACGTCCGATGCCCGTATACAGCCGGAACGGAAAAGACCGTTTTGACATGTGGATGAGCGACTCACCTGACCTGAAGTACTGGGGCAATTCCAAGCTCCTGCTTACGGTTGAAGATGTGGCTTATGCCAATGACAAGGTAGGCCCCGGCGCTCCGCCCATCAAAACCGACAAAGGCTGGCTGACCTTATTCCATGCCGTAGACCTCGATCCCAGCCGCGGTAAGAACGGCTGGGAGGACAGCTGGAAGAAACGCTATACCGCCGGCATTATGCTTTTGGATCTGGCCGATCCCAGCCGGATCATCGGCAGGGCAGAGTCACCGCTGTTTGTACCGGAGGCGCCTTATGAAATCAGCGGGGGCTTTCGCAATGATGTTATTTTTCCAGGCGGCATGATTCTGGAGGATTCCGGCGAAGTCAAAATCTACTATGGCGCCGCCGATACCGTAGAATGCCTGGCTACAGCGCATGTGGAGGATCTGCTTCGCCTTTGTCTGGAAAGAGCGGTCAAGTAAGCTGAATGTGAAACTTAATATCTTGGTTATGGTCATCACTGCGGGGAATGGTTGGACTTTCGGCCGCTGTGATGTTTGGATGTTCTGTTTAACCACTGGCAGTGATAGCAATCCAAAGATAAAAGCCAGCTTATATATATTCAGAGGAGGTTTCTATGGAATACGGACATATTACTTTGCCATCCGCCAGCATTCCGGTTTCCCGCGAGGTGGATGTGCTGGTCATCGGGGGAGGTGCTTCCGGCGTCGCCGCGGCCCTTGCCGCAGCAAAAGGTGGAGCGAAAACCATGTTGGTGGAGCAGAGGGGGTTTCTTGGCGGGATGGGTACCGTTGCGCTCGTCCCGGCCTTCTGTCCCTTTACAGACAAGCGGAAGCCCATTATCCGCGGCCTCGGCCTAGAGCTGATGGAGCGGATGAAACAAGCGTGCAACCCCGGATACCGCGAGGAATATCAACAAATGCTGGATTGGGTGCCCATCGATCCCGAGGTGCTCAAACGGGTCTATGACGATGCCATCCTGGAAAGCGGCGTTACGCCGCTGTATCACACCTTTGTTTATGATGTCATACTGTCCGAGGACCGCCGGACGGTGAAAGGTGTCGTTGTCGTCAACAAGACGGGACGTTCTTTCATCTCCTGCAGGTATATTATCGATTGCTCGGGAGACGGGGATATTGCTGCGCTGGCGGGAGTTCCTTTTCAGAAGGGCGGGGAAGCGGGTGAGCTTCAGCCCGGCAGCATGTGCTATCTGCTAGCGAACGTGGACCGTCTGAAGTTCAGACGATTCCTGGAGGAGAGCGGGGATACGGGCCAACTGCACAAGACGGTTGAACGAGCGATCGAGGACGGTGCGCTGCCGGAGGGCCGCAAGTCGATCTCCGGCCTTGCTTGGGTCAGCGACTACCTGGTAGGTGTCAACTTCGGTCATGTATTCGGCGTGGACGGTACCCTTGCCGAGGATTTGACGCGGGGAGCCATTGAAGGACGCCGTATGGCGGAACGCCAGCTGCAGTTCTTCCGCCGCTATGTGCCGGGCTTTGAACACGCCCATATGGTGGCAAGCGGGGAGCAGCTCGGCATCCGAGAGACGCGGCGCATCTCAGGGGACTATATCCTGACAGTCGATGATTTTATTGCTGCACGCTCCTTCCCGGATGACATTGCCCGCAACGCTTATTACATCGACATTCATCTCGCCAACAGCAAAAGCGAAATGACCTTTAACCACTTGCCGCCGGGAGTTTCACATGGCGTACCGTATCGGATTCTGCTGCCGGTCGGCATCGACAACCTTTGGGTCGCCGGACGCTCCGTATCCTCGGATCGTGCGGTCCAAGGCTCCCTTCGGGTGATGCCCAACTGCTTCTCCATGGGTCAAGCCGCGGGGACGGCGGCTGCATTGGCACTGGAAGTCGGCACCAGCTCGCGGGGTATTTCCGTTACTGAGCTTCAGCGGCGGCTGCTGGAGCAGGATGTATGGCTGGGAGAGGATTTCATGCCGGCTGAGAAACACAAAGGGGAGAATTCGCAGTGAAACAGCTTTCCTTAACAGATAAGTGGTTTCACGGTGCCGTATCACTCGAGCAGCGGGAGGATGGAATCAAGCCTTGGCGTATTCCTTACAAGGATTATGAATTATATCCACCTGAGGGGATCGAAGGGAAAGGCGAAATATGTGCAGGCATTCGCTTGCGGATGCGCACGGATTCCTCAGAAGTGGCCGTATCCTTTGCACCGTTAGCAGAGACCGCCGATATGGATTTCGTGGCGGGAGGAGAATTGCTTCAGTCGCTCAGACTGCTTGCTGGTACAACGGAAGCCATGTTCGGCAGATTTTCGAGCGATACCAAGGATCTGGAGATCTGGCTTCCGCAAAATATAGGAATGACCATCACCGGTCTGCGGATTGACGATGAGGCTGTCGCAGTCCCACTGCCGGATACCCGGCCACGCTGGATTACTTATGGCAGCTCCATTACCCAGTGCGTCGCAGCTTCTAGCCCCTCTCGCGCTTGGCCAGCCATTGCCGCCGAAGCCTGCGGCTTCAGCTTGACCAATCTTGGCTTCTCCGGCAACTGCCACATGGAACCTATGATTGGGCGGCTGATTCGTGACTTGCCGGCCGATTTCATCTCCATATGTGCGGGTGTGAACATCTATGGCGCAGGTACCTTAAGCCCTCGCATGTTCAAGCCACTGCTGATCGGGCTGGTGGAGACGATCCGCGACAAGCACAAGGAGACTCCGATGCTTATCATTTCACCGATTTATGGCACTGTCCGCGAAACGGAGCTCAATTCGCTGGGCTTCACCCTGCCCATGATGCGTGAAGGCATCCGCGAGACCGTAGAACTGCTCAGGGAACGGGGCGATCACCGGCTGTACTATCAGGATGGCCTGAATTGGCTCGGTCCGGAGGATGAATCTTTTCTGACGGACGGCCTGCACCCGGGAGCCGAAGGGTATGAGTTGCTGGGCCGGCGTTTCCGCAAACTTCATGAATGTGCGTTCCGGGTAGGGAATAAATTTGCAGAGTGACGAGTTTTCGCAATATTTGAGATATTCCTGGAGATAATGCCTTCATTAAGATGTAGATCAACTTCAAATAATCCATTAAATCAACTAAACCTCCGTGCTTCGGCACGGAGGTTTAGTGTCGGATTAAAAGGAGATCGAATCTTAATAGTCTAGTTGCTGCGAACCATTGAACTACACGAATTAAATGGGTTTGGTTTTGGATACGCAAATGAAACAGCATAGAGTTACTATTACGCAATTGGCGTTTCGTTGATGATCTTATTATGGAATCATAAAGGGTTATCTCAGATCGATATTCTAGGAACGCTCTTAATCGAGCACTCGGTGCTGTCTGGTTTGTTACAGCGAATGCGGAAGGCCGGCTTCATCCGGAATTCTCCCGATCACCATGATGGCCGGGTTATGAGAATCTAATTGCCCTGAGCATCTCTATTGGGATCCTGGGCACACGACAGCGTCTATTACCGACGGATGTTAGCGTTGATGGCATCTCGGATTGGAGTAGACCCGGTATTGAGTTCCAGAATCTGTTGGCTGATGCGAGGTTCGTGGAGCAGCTCGGCGAGAGTTTCGGCGACATCGGCGTAAGCTATCTGGTCGTGAAACTCGGCTGGCCCGAGCGATACGAGACCTGTTCCAGGATTGTCGACAAGCAGTGACGGACGAAGAATCAACCAATCTAGATCGCTGCGACTAAGTACGATGTCTGCTTTTTTCTTCACAGTAAAATGATACTCGACTTCGTCACCTAGGTTACGCTCCCGCCAAGACTCTGGGAGTACTGACACAAGCGCGAAACGGTTGATTTGTGCTCGCTGAGCCGCCTCAATCGCTTTCGTGACCATCGCCATCGATCGACTTTGTAACTTCCATCTTGCCTCCATTGGACCCTGCGCTGAACACGATGGCGTCAACGTTGCCAAAGACGTCCGCTAGCATATCCACGGTCATATTAGCGAAGTCTCCCACTGCCGTATTAACTCCTCTCTCAGCGAGGTCTGCCTGCTGTTCATTCCGGCGCACGAGCCCGTGTACGGAATCTCCCTTGGAAATGAGTCTTTGCGCTAGCAGACCGCCGATGTTGCCCGTAATCCCAATAATAAATACATTCATTTTAATGCTCCTTTCGTTTCTATCTATTAAGTGAGCATTTTGCATAATTCCGTTTTTGTTAGAAAGGCAGCAAAATCTAATTGCATCCGGGGAATTGTAGTGGCTCAATTCTAAAAATGGGCAGACCTGCAGAATTTCAGCGTTTGCAAATTTTTAAGCTGCGTTTTGGTTCTTTCTAGTGGTAGCAGAAAGAGCGGATACAAGCAGGACGATGGCATTCAGATACTGGTGAGTCGTTACTTTCTGAATGCCCCAGACATGCATGTCATCTGCAGTAAGATAGGTTTTCATTCTGGAGTTGCATCGTTCCACGCTGGTACGTTCGTTGTAAAGCTCCTTCCAGCGTTTGGTATCCCGATGCGGGCTGCTAGATCGCCGAAGATCGTCCTTTGCATCTACTTTGACGACCATGCCATAGTTGGAAGGCGAACAGGCGGACATTCCTAACGGGCAATCAACTTTACCCGTGGCGTGAGGACATCGGAACTTCAAGTAATCACCGTCAGCACCCCAATAAGTCATCGCGAATCCCATCGAGCAACAAGGCGTTCCGTTTGATGTCATCCCAGCAGGAGGTTCTTTCTCTCCTCGGGGGTTGAGGGGAATAATGGCTTGCGCCTTCACGTTTCGAGCGGCTTCGTAAACTTTCATTTGGTCGTAGCCCGCATCGAGCATAAAGAATCGCGCCTTTGTTTTGACAGCCGCCTTTTCAATCAAACCCGGTGCCATTTCCCCGTCATTGACATGCGCTGGCGTGACTTCCAGTGCGAGCGGCAATTCGCTTTTTGTATCCACAGCCAAATGGAGCTTGTAACCGAACCAAGTCACCTTGTTTCCGAAGGAGTCAAATTTCGCACCCCAATTCGCATTGCCGGTCTGCTCGCTTTTTCGTTTGGGCTGCTTCTTTTCGAAAGCATGGATGGCGGCGCTATCGATTGCAACGTGGCTGCCATCAATAATGCCGTCTTGCTGACAGCGTTTGACCAGATCTTCGAAGAGTTGCTTAGCCAGGTTTTTCTTAGTCAGCTCGCTGAAGACTCGGCTTAACGTCGAGATGGAAGGGACTTCGCGATCTAGCGGAAGTCCACACTGATAGCGAAATCGAAGATCGGTATCCAAACGATGATGCAAGCCCGTAAAAGTTTGAATATGCTCAAGTGGTGCGGCTAAGAGTGCACGTAAAATCCCTTCTCTACAATGACCATCAGCACCTCGGGGTGAACAACTTCTCAGTTGTTTGGCGTAAGGACGAAGATCCAAGACGCCAAAGAAGATTGGCAATCGATCTTTTGAATTCATTTTTAGCATATCTTCAAAGGAAAATAGACTTTCTTGTAGAATATACAAGGTGACTTCCTCCGTTCTTGGGGTTTTTGGTTTGGTCACCGAAAAACTTCTCCAAGTTGGGGTGAAGTCCCTTTTTTATGCTTAGAAATCCTTGTGTATCAAGGGATCAAGTTTATGCAAAACACTCAAGTAAAAAACGAGGTTCTAACCAACTAAATAACGGTTCAATTACTCTATCTTTAAACGATTGTCATTTTAAAAAACAAGCATAAACATTAAGGCTATCCGCAAGGCATACCGGATCGTGGCTGAATGCCATCCGTACCATCGCCCCGCTAATCAAACCGGCATTTCCACCAACGAGATGGAGTGTATTATGGAAGACATAATGTTGAAAGCCAAGTTATGCATGTCGGCAAGCACCGAGTACCACATCAAATCGTAAGCATGATCTCTATCATTTCATGATGGCAGAGTATCCACTATATGTGCAGGAATCCTATTACAAGGAAATGAGTTAGGCGGAATTCGAGGAACACTGCCATAAGCAGCTTCAACACGGTAAGGAATACTAGTATCGGACCCAATGACTGTTCCTTCTCGGGACTCGAGTGGAAGGGTATATCGAAGCTTTTTTCCACAAGGTACCTTGATAAACGTATAGGAACCTCAGTCCGTATGAATAACGGACACTTCCGCTCTGAAATCTGAAACTCTTGCTGAAGGCTATCGTGTGATCGCCGAAATTTCTGGATACGATGAAGTTAATCAGTGGGTACTTCTTACCCGTGCTGAAGTGATGTGAAATCAGTATGAAAAGGCTGAGGTTAAGCAATTTACGGAGTAAGAAGAAGAGTGAGGGGGTTTTTAAAGCTCCGACCCAGAAGAAATTTCTAAAACAGCAGATACCTGAAAATTCAATAGTAATTCTTGAGTTAATGTCAAATATGTTAAGCTTTGTGATCAAGACATGGTGTATTACGTATATACACGGTCAGCATCCTCGCAATATCTTCCGGAGGAATTGCCTGATCCGTTGTAAACCATTGTTGGATAATTCCAAATTGGGCATTCCCTAAATAAGCAATGGCATAGTCAGTAAATAAGCGGCTTTCATTGGTCATAGATGATTGATCTTGTTTCAAGTTTTCATACAAGCGAGTGCCTACTAAATACTGAAGCCGTTCTCTTAATTCTGCTGGAGCTTCCGAATGGAACAGTGCTTTAAAAAAGCTAGCATGCTTTTGCATGTATTGAAAGGCTTCGGTGATAGGGGGATAAGCTCCTTGTTGATCAGGATGTTGCATCAAGTCTTGAATATGGATGGGCTCGAATGCCGTTAATAATCCTTTAACAAACGACGTTTCTTCGATCAGATGAAAGATATCTGTATAATGTAAATAAAAGGTGCCTCTATTTATTCCGGCTTTTTCACAAAGGTTCTTAACGGTCAGCCCTTTAATACCTTCTCTATCTAAAATAGACAACAATGCGCTCTCCATTAATGTACGACTCCGGATTACTCTCCTATCGATACTATTTTCGATCATTTGTTTACCTCCTTGCATGAATGTTGGATCTATTAATCAACACTTTTGATGGTATATCTACTAATCAACACTTGGCCTTTTATATTCATTGATCTCCTCAGTATGCTTCATTATAATTGGCTTTACAGCCTTAATCAACACGAGTTCATTTTCGGGATGAGAAAATTAAAGGAGAACCACATGAAATCTCGCTGACTTGAAGGAACGGGCACAAGATTAAGCGCGTCAGGTGTAACTCCATCGGGTATTCATAATGCTTTCTCTGTACAGAAGGAAGGAGTCACGAATGAACCATCCAGCACAAATGTTTAAATATCACGCATGGCATTATACTTGACGATCCTTCCAACGGAATTCGAAAGACACGATTATCTGAGATTGTGTTTCAAATCGTCAATCATGGCACCTATCATAGGGGCAATATATCTACGATGCTTCGTCAATTGGGATACGCATCTATCAAGAATGATTATTCATTATTTTGGTATAAGGAACCAGGGGACATGAAAATTAAATCCACATGAGAGGAGAACGATCATGGAATATAGATATCTTGGAAAGACGGGTACCAAAGTCAGCACGTTTGCATTAGGCGGATCCAGTTTTGGATCAAGGGCAAGCGAAGAAGAGAGCATAAAAATGATTGATGAGGCATTGGACTTTGGCATCAATCTGATCGACACATCTAACAGATACGGAAAAGGGGAATCAGAACGCACTATCGGAAAAGCGATTAAGAACAGACGTCAAAATGTCATATTAGCTACTAAATTTGGGGCAGAGGCGACAGATGAAATAAATCAAAGTGGTGCATCTCGCCGCTGGATTCGAACGGCTGTTGAACAAAGTCTTTTACGTTTGCAAACCGACTATATAGATCTTTACCAGCTTCATCTTCCTTTTGAATCTGTTGCTTATGAGGAGATTCTATTAACGTTGAATGATCTGGTGAGAGAAGGGAAGATTCATCATATCGGCACTTCAAATCACCTGGGTTGGCAAATGGTTCAAGCACAAGCCATTAGTGATCGATATCATATTCAGCGTTTTGTAAGTGAGCAAACACCTTATTCTATGATCAATCGACGAATGGAGTTTGAACTTGCTGAAGTCGCTAAACAATATGACCTCTCTTTATTTGTGTACAGTCCCTTATCCGGCGGCTTACTAACGGGTAAATACAAGGCCGGCCAGGCTGCGCAAAGCGATTCACGCGCTGCCACATTAAAAGGATATGCAGATACGCTGGATCCTGAGCTGGCTGATAATGAATATAAGTTTAACATCATTGAAAAGCTGCACAAGCTTGCAAATGAAGCGGGGATTCGACTGGCGGATATGGCAATCGCTTTTACCCAAAGTCATCCATCCGTCACATCAACGCTATGGGGACCACGCACTTTAGAGCAATTAAAATCCTATATCTCCGGTGCAGAACTGAGACTCGGCACGGATATATTGGATGCGATTGACGTCATTGTTCCGCCAGGCAAACGCATCGATGACAAAGAGCAAACCTGGACTCCTGAGTGGATGAGTGATGAACGGCGCAGGCGACACGCATTCGTTGGCGGGTATTAAAGAAGAATAAATCTCCAATGGGATAGTCCTCATCTTGATTTAAGATGTGGACTATCTGACACTTACGAGGATTGCTGGTGACCCACATTAAACACGCCTAAATTGCCTTCCCAATTTTCCCAGTCAGGTAGTGCTCATTTAAGAGTCATCGGCATTAGAATCCGATCTGTTCTCGTTTAGACTCATAGAAACTTGTTCTCGGTAGGCCGAAGGAGAGATCCCATACTTTTTCTTGAATAAGGTCGAGAAGTACGTGATGTTGTATATTCCGACGGATTCGTTGATTTTGGCTGCCGTTTCATTGGTAGTAACTAGCAGTTACTTGGCTTTCTCCAGCCGCGTATGATCAAGGAATTCGCTAAAGGATTGTCCGGTAGAGCCTTTGAAAAGCTTGCCTAGAAGTTGTCGTTTTTCATTATGTTCAGGGATCGACACCATACGTAGTCACCTTGATATATTCCAGGTTTATTTAAGTTGCATTTTCCGCGGCACTAAGAACTTGACTTTGTGAACTAACGACAGAGTCATGGGAAAACAACATGATGGATCCACCCATGATTGCTACACTCAGAGGAATAGCTGCAATTGCTATCACTTTCTTTTTCTTCACTTTCATTTCCTCCCTTAATAAGCGCTATGTTCCATCCATTCGCATAACCACTTATAAACGTGTCGGTACTAAGAATGATCCAGGCATTGGGTTACATACCGCTGCACGTAACTCGTCATTATAGTCTCCCTTTACGTAGGTGCCTGGAGCCATAAATCCAATTTGACCATATAAATTGGGGCAAGCAAAGTCGTAAATTATTATTTTGCCTTTTTACAACTCGGTGGACAAGAACTTGATCCCATTGCCGAAAAAGAGAAGAACATGGTACTATTGCCGATTTGTGTTTATCTAAATGAAGTTATTATTGCCACGAATGCGTTGAACAGCGAGTTTTGGAATGGAAGCTTTAGTTTAGTATATCTAAAGCGGATAAAAGATTGATGATCTTCGGGCCGTATGAACCTAGAATCGCCAGTCTGATGTATATATTAATGGTCTAGATCCAGTAACTGTGAACCCCACTAAAATCTAAAAGGGGTGAGGTCTAGGGCTTCTTTCTACATTTCGTATTATTTTACACACAAGAATATTTAGATACTGCAATGGATTTAGAGAAAAGTATTCAGATTTCCAAATGATGATACTTTATAAAATATAAAGAGAGAATAGTGTCTAGAAAATTTAAGATTGTCTCCAATATTTTTATAATGAACGTTATATAAAGAAGGTGTGAATTTTATGAATACAAAACAAATAACAGCAGTAGGTTTGCCAATGATTGCCGTGACTTATGGTTTATCCCGGTTTAGTTATGGTTTAATGCTCCCATATATTAACGGTACATTGAATATGGATCAATCCACTAGTGGGTTAATCTCGTCTTTATCATACATTGCTTATTGTATAGCAATCATATTTGCAATGGCGTTTTCTAATAAGTTCACTCCAAAATCTATTCTTATGGCCGCTGGATTATCATCTATTATTGGTTTGGGTATAATCTCTATTTCTCCTAATTCGGTAGTACTTGGTTCAGGTATATTCCTGGCAGGGCTAAGTACAGGACTATCATCCCCACCATACGCTAATATTGTTAGCACTAACGTAGAAACAAGGTTACAAAATCAGGCTAATTCATGGATTAATTCCGGTACAAGTATTGGAACAGCTTTTACCGGGGCAATTGCTATCCTTATGACAAATAGTTGGAGAGAAACATATTTGATATTTATGGTCATTGTTATTTTTGTTCTCTTTATTAATTATAAAGTACTTCCAAAGCAGCAGGTTTCAGAAAAGAAGGCGATAGTTGGCTTCTCTAAAAAGGAATGGAGGCACTCTATTCAACTAATTATTGCCTCTTTACTTATAGGAATATCCTGCTCTGCCTACTGGACATTCTCTAAAGATTTTATACTAAATTTAGATAATGTTCCCACATCTCTAGGAGAGTGGTTTTGGGTGATTATTGGACTAGCAGGTTTACTAGGAGGAACTTCCGGTGCATTTATAGATAAGTTTGGTTTAATGAGTGCGTACAGGATTTCTATATTAGTACTTTCAACTTCGTCCCTAATTCTAGGGATTTACCCAGATAACAATATAATATGGTTCCTTTCACCAGTTCTTTTTGGAAGCTCTTATATTTTCATGACAGGAGTCTTATTAGTATGGGGGATTTCCGTATTTAAGACTAATCCATCATTCGGGTTAGGTGTACCGTTCTTAATACTTGCACTCGGCCAAGCAGTAGGGGCTATATTGTCAGGGGTAATAGCTGATTTGTCAGGATATTATACTCTTTTTATTGGGTCTTCTATCATTGGCTATGTAACTTTAGTATTTAAACTCAAAACAAAATGATATCTCGTTTTAGAATCTACAATGGTGCCGTTGCGCAGAAAGACGAAATAATCAATGTTACAGTCGAGTGGAAAGATAGTACAGAGGAGCTAAAGCTTTCAACTAACGGGAGACGATAGCATCAATAAAGACATGACGTCAGCCAGCCAGAGTGAACGACTGCTTTTCACTATAGAAAATTTGCCCCTCTTCTTTTATAAATAATTGTCAAGGGACAAGAACCTAGTCCCATTGAAAGTCGCTATTGTAGCGGCTTTTTTATTTTATCGGTACAAGTTCTTGTCCCGAGCTAAGGACAAGAACTTGTACCGATTGCCGTAAAAGACAAGAACATGGCCAGATTACCGATTAGATAAATATCTAACAGATTGAAACTCGGAGACAATTTGTTGACAATTTGTTCAATAAATGATGATATCTCTGGACTATATTAAATATATGAAACTAAAAATTTGATTTTTGTATTGTTTTGGAGAAGAAAAAGTGAAGTACACGGAGGTACAAAAAATGAAGAAAAAAATATTTTTCAATCGTTTTGGTTTCAGTAGTAACGCTTTTAACAGCGTTCGCTCTACGAAGATGCTCATCTTCAATCGATTTATTCGTCAAATGAAAAGATGTTCATAACTTTAATTCAAAGTGATAATGGAACACTCTGTTATAAATTCAGTGAAAGTTGGAGGTCATGGAAAATCTATGATTATATCTTTTAAAGAAACAAAAATGGTACTTGTCTTGCTCGTTTTGTTAGTAATCATTACAGGATGCTCCGCAAAAATGCCTGTATCGTCAAATGAAAATCATTCTTCAACTAATCTACCTCAAAATACATCCCCCACAACCGAGACCGGGAATGAAGCACCCAAAGTGTCGAACATACCAACGATCCCACCGGTTAAGTATGATCCTGCCTGGCCGGATCGTACAGTGAAGTCTTCTAGCGGGCATCTTGTGAATAGTTGTGTTCCAGGCGAGCTACGCGATAAAGCAACTACATTGACAACCAGTGATGGGGTGTATCTGTCAGCACTTGTGCTTGGCAGCGGAGACAAAGGAGTCCTGCTTGCACACGAGCAAGGCTATAACATTTGCTCTTTTCTTGACATGGGAACTGAACTGGCCGACAGTGGATATCTAGTCGTTATTCCTGAATATCGTAATCATGGTGCCTCACAGAAAATTCAAGAGGATAATCAGAATATAGATCGTGATGCCGATGCAGCCTTAAGCGAACTCAAACGATTGGGTGCAAAGAAAGTATTTTTGGCAGGAGCATCATGCGGTGGTAGTACAGCAATCATTGCAGGCGTTCGTCAAGAGTTGCCTATTGAGGGGCTGATCATACTTTCTTCTCCTGCACAATGTGGGCCCCATGATGCAATTCCAAGCGTCAAAAAGATTAAAGTGCCATCCCTGTTTGTTTTTTCACCTGGTGATTATGGAGGCTCAATTGAAAAAGAAGTGCGCAAATTATATCAAGCATCCGGAGCAACTGATAAAGAGCTAATTGTGGATGAGAGTGGTTATCATGGAACAGATATGTACCATAAGGGGGAGCACGGCGATGCATTAAAGTCCAAGCTCATTGACTTTGTTAAAAAGAATTTTAATTAAGTAAACTCAAAATGAGGGTGTTTAATCTGAGGCGTCAATGTTTATCGGCATTTTCTCTTGTATCCTATTGATATTTGTATTTTTGATATTTCATAGAAAATGTAGTCGTAAAAAGAAAAGAAGCAAGTATTTCATAACAAATGCATAATTCCGACAGGCAATAGAACTTCAAATAGGTTCACGCAGCGGAAGCACGCTGACCTAAGTTTTTCATATTTTGAAGGAGATTGGCACTAACCTATGGCGATGCAGAATACCCGAGTTGTTTTTGTTTCTTTTAATTGACGTACAATGAGGGAAACGGAGGGTAATGGGGTCACATTTGTGTCATTAAAATAGGTGTCGAGGGACAAGAACATAGACCCATTGAAAGTCGCTATTTTAGCGGCTTTTTGTTTTATCGGTACAAGTTTTTGTCCCATGCCTAAGACAAAAACTTATACCGATTGCCGAAAAGGACAAGAACATGAGCCGATTACCGCGGCAGACTTTTCTCAACTAAAGGGAGGATAGTTGATTTAGAACCACCCCTTAAAGAAAAAGCCTTAGTGATGGATCTTTTGATCTCTTCTCACACATGGCATTATCTAGATTAGGTAGTATTAATGGTGAAAGCACTGGATTTAAAAATTGAATTTATTTGGTGGTGCAATGATGATTACTCATGAACTCAAAGTTATTGAACGAATGTCTGAAGGCGTTGGGTTATCTTCGGAGTTTGAGGGACTTTTGATTCAAGGAGTGTCTATTGACTCCAGAACCGTAAAGCCAGGTAATTTATTTATCCCAATTATAAGGGAGTTAGATGGGCATAATTATGTTAGTGAAGCAATAACTAAAGGAGCGATTGCTTCTTTTTGGCAAAAGGATCACCCTAACCCACCAGATCATCTACCGTTAATTTATGTAGATGATTGCTTAGGAGCTTTACAAAAAGTAGCGGCACAATATCGACGAGAATTACCAGTCAAAGTTATTGGTGTTACGGGTAGTAATGGTAAAACAACTACAAAAGAGATGCTAAATTCTGTTTTACAGACAAAATTTCGAGTTTATAAAACAGAAGGAAATTTAAACAGTCAAGTAGGTGTTCCATTAACGGTATTAGGGATAAAAAAAGATGCTGAAATTTCAATAATTGAGATGGGGATGAGTGAAAGAGGGCAAATTGAGCAACTTTCTCGTATTACCAACCCTGACATAGCAGTAATTACAATGATAGGTGTTTCCCGTCTATCAAGCCTCGGCTCCAGAGAAGCAATAGCAGCAGCAAAATTGGAAATCGTTACCGGTCTAAAGAGTGGCGGATGTTTTGTTTTCAACGGTGACGAGCCATTATTAACTAAAGAAATCTTTGAAATTAAAAAAATTAGCTCATTAGAAATCATTAGTTTTGGTCAGGGGAATTTTAATGATGTGAGCGTCGAGAATGTATTATCAAACTCCGATGGTTCCCAATTCTCTGTCGCAAACGACATTTACTACCTTCCACTGCTCGGTGCCCATAATATTAATAATGCACTAGCTACAATAGCCATTGCTCTAAGGTTGGGTTTAAACTCTGCAGAAATAAATGAAGGATTTCTTCATTTGGAAATGCCTGATATGAGATTAGAGAAGATTATTTCACCATCGGGATTTACCATAATTAATGATGCATGGAATGCTAGTCCGGATTCGCTAAATGCAGCAATTAAGACTTTTCAAGAACTGACGGGTTATAATGATAAGCATTTAGTCATTGGTGATATGCTTGAACTTGGTGATCATGAAGAAGAGTTCCACCGAGTAATTGGTATGAACCTTGATCCGGATAAAATAAATTATATTTATACTTTCGGTAATCTCAGTTACCATATTGCATCAGAAGCAATAAAGAGATATCCACCAGGTGCTGTAAAAACATTTAAAGATAAAAAAGGGTTGGCAAATGCACTAAACCAAGCAATTAAGAAAAATGATTTAATTTTGTTAAAAGCATCACGAGCAATACAAATTGATTCAATTATCCCATTCTTAATGAAGTAATCACTAAACTAACGGAACACAATAGCTAATCATGGCATGGCGGCAGCCCAGGGTGTTACATTAAAGCCGTTGTAGGTGGGACACTTTTTTATCGCAATTAATGCGGGACAAGAATATTACGCTTACGGGGAACGATAGTTGAATAACCGACTAGGAAGGCGTAATCCCTCTTGAATATAGGTTCTCACTAACTTGAGAAATTCTTCTGATGATAAATCTTTTTGACGCTGATTAAGTATGGCTGTGGGGTACTTCTGGAATGCTTCTTAATACACTGCAAAACCGTCATTTTGACGGTTTTTTTTGTACCTTAGAACATCTTATCCAATCAGAATCTTATGGTATGCATCATTTTAAGTATACACAAGCATTTGTGCAACTGAATGTCATAAAACCCTTGATTAAATACTTAATATAACTTAAATTAAACTTGGGAGGATGGATATGAATCAAGAGGAACGATACGTTCACATTCTGGAATTTTTGGATGAACATAATACGATGTCTTTACAGCAAATTTGTGAGTTATTCGGCGTATCCAGAGACACGGCCAGACGCGACATCGTCCACCTTTCATCTAAAGGACTGGTCAGCCGCACCCATGGAGGGATTGCCGTTCCCTCATTATATCGAAAGTTGCGGGATTACGAATCCAGGTCAAAAGAAAAATCGGAGGTGAAGCTGCAAATCGGTGAGCAAGCGGCGAAGCTGATCGAAGACGATGATTTGATTTTTATGGATATCTCCACAACCGTTCACGCGATGACCCAATTCATGAATGAGTTGAATGTACAGGTCGTGACGAATTCCATCGATATTGCCAACACATTGACCCATTCGGTTAAACCGGAGGTTCACTTATTGGGAGGGACAGTGAACAAAATATCCCGTCATGTGTTTGGATATTCCACCCTGTCTAAAATTTCGGACTATCAATTTAACAAAGTGTTCATCGGTGCCGCCGGCATCACTAGCAAAGGAATTTATTACGGCAACGAGGAAGAAATCGAGTTTAAACGGGAGCTGGTGAAGCACGCTGGTCAAACCTTCCTGCTCATTGATCATACAAAGCACAACCTGCTTCATAAATTCAGGGCGTTAGATTTAAAGGCAGTCGATCACATCATAACGAATCGCTCTCTTCCTTTGGAAATTGTTCAGCGATTGGATGCGGATGTTCAGGTGATGGTTATAGGAGAACACGATTACGATTAATGCGAGGAAAAGGGGAAATGAAAATGGACCGATTCGTAGGCATTGACATTGGCTGCACCAAAATGCTGATGTTAGCCGAATATCAAGGTGAAAAAATTACGAAAACCGTTCCAACAGGCTTTGCTGTTACCAGAGAGCACCTCAAAAACGAGATCGTATCGTTTATTCAAGGCTTGCCGTTTACTCCTTCCGGCATGGGCGTCGCTGTTGTGGGATTCGTTGAAAACGAGAACAAGGTCGTATTTTCAAGTTTATCCTCGCTTACCGGAATCACGACAAGCGATTTGCGAGTCGGCGATTTTCCTGTATATTTCATAAATGATGTGAAGGCGGCGACCCTTCACGAAACCTCATCAATCGATCCAAATACGACATCTGTCGTTATCGTAATCGGAACCGGAATTGCCATGGGGATCAGAGCCAACGGTCAATTCGTCAATGGGGCCAACGGCTGGTCGGGCGAGCTGGGCTATATCCCCATCCCGACTCCGGAAGGCACGAATCGATTGGCCAAACTCGCCGGCGGTATTGGAGTCCTCGAAATGGCAGGCACGGATGCTGAAGATTTGCAGCAGCGGCTTGAACAAGGAAACCAAGAAGCCCAAGAAGTCATTTTAACCGCAGGAAAATATATGGGAATCGGTCTGGCTATTGTCATTAACTTGTTGAATCCGGAAAAGATTGTGTTGGGAGGCGGCACGCTGAAGTATAAAGGATATTACAAGGCTGCACTGGAGCATGCGCAGCAGCATGCACTACCCGATCTATGGAACGCTTGCACCATTGAGCAATCTAAGGAACCTGGATTCATGGTGGCTCAAGGAGCCAGACGCTTTGCGTTCCGCTCGTAACAGGCGATGGTGCCCAAACCGCTCTTTCCGAAGGATTATTATGGCAAAGCAGGAGCGGTCATCACATTGGCCGCTCCTGCGATGACGGAGAATATTCTGCAAACCGCTGTCGGGTTTGTCGACACCCTTTTTGTATCCAAACTGGGATTGCAGGAAGTGGCTGCCGCTGGGATGGCCAACAATATAATGGTTGTTTATTTTGGTATTTTTATGGCGCTTGGCGTAGTGACTAATGCGTTGATTTCAAGAAGCCTCGGATCCCGCGAAGACGAAAAGCCGCAAAGCATCGCGGTGCAATCCGTCCTAGTAGCGTGTGCGGCAGGGCTATTGCTCGGGTGTCTCACTTTTTTATTCTCAAAACCGATCCTGATATTATTCGGGGCAACCGGTAAAATGTTGACAGATGCAAATGCATATTTTCGAATTGTCGCCATTCCCTCCGTACTTCCTGCACTAATGATTGTTCTGGGGAGTATTTTGCGTGGAACAAGCGATACAAAAAGTCCAATGAAAGCCGGATTATGGATGAACGCCATTCATATACTGTTGGATTATCTGTTTATCTTTGGTCTGTGGCGCTTTTCCGGATGGGGCATTGTCGGGGCGGCATGGGCTTCGGTCGTGGCGCGAATCCTAGGTGTCGTAATTTTGATTCTATCGGTAAGAAAATCGGTGGTGTCTTTCCCGCTTGCTAAATTGCTTCAATGCAAAGCAATCGAAATACTCCTACTGTTAAAACTGTCCGGCCCCGTTGTCGTTGAGCGTTTATTGAGTCGGTTAGGCTCTGTAGCTTACATGGGAATAGTCATCTCCATCGGCACGGACGTCTATGCTGCCCACATTATCGCCGCAAATATCGAAACACTGGCCTTTATGCCGGGCTACGGACTAGGTGCGGCAGCAACGACCTTGGTCGGCTACAGTATCGGACAAAAAAACAAGCAAGATGCCTGGATATATGGTGTGCTGTCCACCGCTATTGGAGCGATCATGATGTCCATCGTCGGCATCCTATTATTTATTCTTCTTCTCCCTTGGTTCGTTTTATGGTTTACGACGGACCCCAGTACCATCCATCGAGTTGAAACGGCGCTGCATATTGCTGCATTTTCGCAGCCCGCGCTAGCGGGGACCCTTGTCCTTGCCGGCGCTCTCCAAGGTGCCGGGGACACTAGAAGCCCGATGTATAGTACGTTTATCGGGGTATGGCTGATCCGTTTCGTTGGCGTCTATGTACTAGGCAGCGTGCTCATGATGGGGATTGCCGGAATCTGGATCGCTATATCCGCCGATTTATTCGTAAGAGCGATCTATCTCTTCTTCCGCTTTCACAGGAAACTGCACATGCGTTCCATCAAGCATGAGCCTTCCGCCTAAACTGGCTCCCATTATTTAAATCTGTTTCCTATAGGATCGTTAGTATCAAAACCAACGGCATCCATTTCGAATTCTTCATAATCAATTAAAAAACAATGCATGAAACGATAAATGCCGGCAGATAGGGCCAGGCAGAGGAAGTAAGATAATTAATTTGAAGGTCCGCTTTATGCTGTACATCCAATGCATAAAGCGGACGATAAATGAAATTTCAAATGCAATGTTTTTAACGGACCTGCGCCGGTATTGGTGAGTATGTCCAACAGGCGCAGGGCCGTCAGATTGACTAATGATTCTATGTAAAGCTTACCCCTGGATCCTTTGCCGTTAACTTCATCCGCTAACCATTGACTCAATTGAACGAGTTTGGGGTCATAAACAGCTAGTTTATTCGTTAATCATCTTGTCCTTTCCATGTCGTATCCGATTCGTCTGCGACTTGATGAAGCAAAGTAGGGGACAACAATATGTAGTTATAGGAGGCCGCTACTTTCTCCCACCGAAAATAATCACCCGGTACGAAACAATTGATTTCACCGGTGTTCATCACTTTTTCGTAATCACGCCCTTCAAAACGCAAAAGGTTCTTTATCGGCTGGGGCGATGTATTTATTGCATATAATGAAGGTACCACCCTTCGGGGAGATTATTAAGGGAGGCCGCAATGAACGAGACCGCATTTGACGAACCATTATTTGCAAGCTTGAAGCCGGGCTTAACCTCGTTCTGTTACCGAATGCTAGGCTCCATGGACGATGCGGACGATGCCGTTCAGGAGACGAGTATTCGGGTTTGGCAGAGCTGGAGCACGTTCAGACAGGATTCCTCATTCAAAACTTGGGTCTATCGGATTGCCTCCAATCTGTGCTTGGACAAGCTGAGACAATCCAAACGCCGCGCGCTTCCCGTAGACCTGTTCGACCCGGCCGTCGCCATCGTCGAGCCGCGCGACACGCTGCCGGACTCTGCCTGGATCTGGCCGTCTCCCGACTTTGGGGGCAATCCGGAGGATCGGCTCGTCCGCAGAGATACCCTTCAACTGTGCTTCATCGCTCTCCTGCAGATCTTGCCTCCGCGGCAGCGCGCGGTACTCATTTTGAAGGATGTATTTGAATTGTCCTCCAAGCAGATCGCGGAAACATTGGCGATGTCGCCGGCAGCGGTGAACAGCGCCTTGCAAAGAGCCCGAGAGACGATGGACCGGGCTCAGCTTCGCTCGGATGAGCTCAGCAGCATGGACGTTCAACCGGAGCAGCAGCTGCTGTCTCGGTATGTGGAGGCCTTCGAGCAATTCGATATTGCTGCGCTCGTCGCGCTGTTCCACGAGGAAGGGTGCATGTCGATGCCGCCCTTCGAGATGTGGATCCGCGGCAAGGAAGATTTGTCCGCCTTCTATTCGCTTACTCGCTGGCATTGCGAAGGTTCGCGATTTGTGCCCATTACGGTGAATGGAGGTTATCCGGCGTTGGCCCAGTATATTACGGACAAAGAGGGCTCTGGCCTTGTACCTTGGGGCATCCACGTCATCGAAACCAAAGAAAATCAAATCTTGCACGTTCAAAACTTCATTCATAGGCCATTATTTTCGCGATTTGGGCTGCCAGAGCGAATTGACCAATGAATTTCCTGCCAGAGCGAATTGACCAATGAATTTCGTCATTGGTTTACGTTGCAAGCCGTCATTCAAGCCCCTGTCGAGAAGGTATGGCGATGTTGGACCGAGCCGGATCACATCATGAAGTGGAATCAAGCGTCCGAGGACTGGCATGCGACGAGAGCCAAAAACAATCTGCGAGTCGGCGGCAAGTTACTGAAACGGATGGAAGCGTAGGATGGCAGCATGGGCTTGGATTTTGTCGGCGTCTACGATGCCGTGAATCGGCATGTGACGATAGGCTACACCATGGAAGGCGGAAGAAGAGTGGATAAAGCTTTCATCGATCAAGGGAATAAGACGAAGTCATTGAAACGTTCGACGCGGAAAGCTCCAATCCCGTCGAGTTCCAGCAAGCAGGCTGGCAAGCAATCATGGTCAATTTCAAAACCTATACCGAACAAAACTAATCATCGCGAAGAAGACGCCGGAAAAAATACCCGGCGTCTTTCTTTTTGAACCCTAGTACCTGCGTGCTATCCATTAGTCTTAACAGCCTTGTGTCTCATCCATGTTCATGTAGTTAATAGCCCACAGATGGCCGTCCATGTCAACAAAGCCCCAATGATACACTAACCCATGATCTTCAGGTTCAGCGTGCAATTTTCCGCCCAAGGAGATCGCGGTATTCACGATTTCATCAACCTTTTCCCGGCTCTCGAAGGCCAATGCGATCGTCATCTGCGCATACTTGCTCGTATCGACGGTTTCCTTCTCCGTGAGCGTATTAAAGATTGCATGATTGCTCAGCATGACCTGCAAGTTGTCGCCGATCACGATGGCTACCGAATTCTCGGTATTGGGAAATTGCGAGTTGAGCTCGAATCCGAGTCCGGTGAAGAACGCTTTTGATTGTTCTACGTTTTTTACAGGCAGGTTGAAGCTCGTGAATGCGGACGTTAATGCCATTTTCAAAACACCTCTTCGTAAATTAGTTTATGTTGATTTATGCCTTCGTTTATATAGACGATAGCCGATCCGGGAATTCATCGGTCTCATGGATTCGGAAGCGTAAATTTTGAAAAACAACTTGGTATTGAGTTCGGATACCCGCCATTCCCGTAAGGTTGCTTACTCTTATTCGAAACCGTCGCCCCATTCAGTATTAGGTTAAATGTCTTCTTCATGCTTACATTTCTCCTGTTCTATTCACTAATCATACGTTTTGGTTATCTACAGTTCGTCGAGGGAGTCTCTAGGAACGCCAGACAGGCATGATCACGATGGGCGTATCCAATCCCGCCCATCCGCGGCAATATTTACGATTCGGCTGGACAACAGATCGCATAATCGATCTCAACTCAGTCCCTATACCCGGGGTATGCACCCTTTAAGCCAGTGAGGGTTCGTGAATACAATGACGTTATCTGAAAGATAATTAAACTAACGGACTATTATGAATCTGTGCAGAAAATGTACAACGGTAATGTGAAATAAAGAGAGAATATTTAGTGCGGACTGCTTGGACTGCTTCTTACGGGTTAGGTCTGCGGGAGATATTGCTCGAGGCTTACTTCTCGATTTCTTCCTCCTTTTTATATATGGCTCATAAGAATGGCTTGCATCTGGCTTCGTTATTCGGAACAGGGTATTTGCATCTAGAAGAGGCAAGGCTCATTCGGTCGGAGGAGCATTTGCAGCAGTGGACATTCCGGATCTTAGGGGATCTGCAGCCTATGATGGAGCGCGTCACAAATGATGGGCATTCCGGCATGATTAAGCGGCTTCAACAATTTATACAGGAACGGCTTCATAAAGATGTATCGCTTCAGATGCTGGCAGATCATGTCTACGTGCATCCGACCCATTTATCAAGGATTTATAAAATGGAGACAGGCGAGAATATATCTGATTATTTATGCAGGCTACGGATGGAGAAGGCCGCTCACTTGCTAACGACCGGCGACCGTAAAATCTACGAGATTGCAGAACAGACAGGTTACCGGAACCCGCATTATTTTATCAAAGTGTTCAAAAAGTACTATGGGCTTACACCCCAGGAATATAGAGAATCATAAAAAATTATCATGATAGGCCAATGTTAGGAAATAAGACAGATTCACAATTAAGGGTAATTAAGTGAAGTCTGCTTGCCTGGATAATGAAACGTTGTTTGGTTACCAGAGATATAAGGAAATGAGTTAATTCGTAAAGGTAATGGGGGATAGTTCTAAGCATCTAAACATACGTGGCTGAGCAGTGACGAAAGAAGAACAGACAACGATAAGTTGATGTTCGCGTAGGAAGAGCATGTTCCGATTGTCGATTAGAGATTGCTCTAGGCATTAAAAGAGATAAGACAACTATCATTTCATTAGTTGTCTTATCTCTTTCGTATTAATTTTCACCAAGAATTTTAGTTGGATCAAGCCCTAGAGGGAATATTTCTTCAAAATGGTCCTTTTTCTCATACAAATTATACCAAGCTTCAGCAATAACATCTGGGTCCCCTGCTGTTCCGGGTTGTATCATGGCTCCGATTGAAAGATGTCCGACAAACACACCTTTCACTTTCAACTCATTGTGTAGGTTTGCGGCATAATTACGAATACCAGCCCCAACGATTCCGGCATTCCCGGCATAAGGTAAAGGGAACATTGTAGATACGCCTGTTGTAAATAAAATTGCACCAGAACCGTTATTTATCATATCCGGTAGAATCTCATTAACGGAAAGAACGCCTGCCAGCAAATAACTTTTCATTATATCTAATACACTTTGAGGCGTAGTTTCTAGCACGTTTGTGAACTTATCCTCCCTGGCATAGGGGCTAAATTCTAGTACATCAATCGAACCAAACTCTTTTTTAGCTGCTTGAATGGCTTGTTTTAAAGCAGCTAAGTCCGTGACATCCGCTACAAAAGATTGCGTTTCAATATTCAATACTCTAAGTTCACGTTCGATAATTGCTAATTTCTCAGGGTTACGTGCAATCACTGCTACCCTAAATCCATTCTTTCCGAATTTTTTTGCTAGAGACAAACCTAATCCAAGACCTGCACCAACTATGACAATAGTTTTCATTTTTCGTTAGCTCCTTATCTATGATATATTAAAAGAAACATATGTTGCTTTAATGAAAACTATACAGCCAAAGGTTTAATGCAGCAATCAACAACCCTGTGCGAATGTTGCTATAGCCACAAGAATAATAAATTGTTGGGTTAGAGGTGAAGGGAATGGCCACAAAAGCAAGGAATATACGAATGACACAAACGAAACAATCATTGATTAATGCTTTTTTCAATTTGGCCTCTGAAAAGGATTTTGAAAAAATTACAATAGCGGATATAACAAGGGGAGCGCAGGTTAATCGGGCTACATTCTATGCACACTTTAATGATAAATACGATTTAATCGATTTTATTATGGGGGATTTCGCCTCAGCCTCTATCGAAAACCATACTTCAGGTGTTGTGAAATTCGATCTGGATAGCATACATCAACTCATTTTAGCGGTATCTGATTTCTACCAACAACCGAACATTGAATGTCGCAGCAGCTATGGTGGCTTGGTCTTACCTCAAATGCAAGAAAAAATACTAAATGAATTGAAGTCTTTTTTGTCGAAAAGTTTGGAACAAATGTATACCGATAACGAAAAGAACATGTTTGTGCCTATTTTTGCACAAATCATTCATGAAGGTGGCTTGCAATGGGCCACAGGTAGCGTCACCACGAATAAAGATGAAGTCGCCAAGAAGATTGCTTTATTTATAGTAGCTGGATCTCAGTCTATCGAAGGAGCATTACGCTAACGGGCAGCGTAGTGCTAAATATAGTCGTTTTATTTTTCTTTATTAATGGTCCAATTTGCTGTACCTATAGATTCTCCGGCTGGATAGCTACGAATTGTTTGGAATGGAAGGGTATTCAAATTGAACGTAAGCATACGGGATGCTATCGAGACGGGTTCCGATTCAAAGAGCAAGAGAGACCGGTCTGTTCGGAAAACGGCGAGCCTAACGTTGTTCATTTTCAGAAGTATAAGGCATTGAGCTATTTCGTGAAAGCAATGAAGGATAGTTCTAATCATCTATATATACGTGGCTGTGCAGTGCCTAAAGAAGAAATCGACAGCGACAAGCCGATGTTCGCGTAGCCGGAATTACATAGCTATATCTGGGCTGCAGGCGTTGAGCTAACGGGAGAATAGTTATAACAAAAGTCTCCCCGAAAATAGGGATTACATTTGCTATAATCATCTAAGCGACTGGTGTAACGGCGTCAACTTCTCTATAAATGGGTATCTATGCCCGCGTCCTATTGAAAATTTCCGGCGGCAAAATGAGATAGGGATTTAATTAATTTAATTATGTATAACTAACTGGTTGAGGGACAAGAACATGGTCCCATAATAAGTCGCTTAGATTAGCGGCTTTTTTTTGTATTTAACGAAAACTAAAAAATTTCTGCACAAACCGTATTGACATTAGTAAACTACAGTTGTAGTATTGATTTGTAAACTACATCTGTAGTTTACAAAAACGAAAATTTAATTATAGGAGAGGAGCATTACCAAGTGAAAGCAGCAACGAAAGTAGCAATCGCGACACTAAGCACCATTTTGTTAATGGGCTTTTCCGTCAGCCTCGCGGCGAAGGCGCAATCCTCCGTGAAAGTCCAAGAAGCCGCTGTTAAAAAAACGGCCGAAGCAGCTAAGACTATATCTGCAGAGGAGAAAAAGTTTATCGAACAAGAGATCAAAAGAGTGAAGGAGTTGAGCCAAAAGTCTGGTGATATGTATGTCTTGTATTATAAATACCCCCAATTAAATAGCGGATTTGATATTGGTTATTGGGGAGGGATACATGAATTCACAACATACGAGGACTACTTGAAAAAAGCCTCTACCCTAAAGGGATCGATCTTGAAGCAGCCTGCGAACATGCCAAAAGGATACAAGTTCTCAACAGCGGTCATTGAAGCTCCGACCGAAGGAAAGTTCGTTGATGAAGTAAGGGCCGAAGGTAAGAAGAGCGGAAAGCCCATCTATGTGAAAAAGATCGACTGGAAAGAGGCGGCAACGATCCGACTTAAATATACGAACGGAAAAGACACGCTGGGCCTTTCCAAGTATGCGGTAGATTCGAAGGGAAACAAGAAGAAGGGCTTTTATAACGATACGCTGCCGGCACATGTCTTTCCAAAATACGTCTTTTGGAATGATGGCGGCAAATTCGAATACAGCATTTCAACCTCATCTGTGGATATGTCCAGGAAACAGAAGATTGAAATTTTAAAAGCAGCCGTGAAAAAATAAAATTTTAATTCAGCTATAGGTTTTCTCGAACAGGTGTCCAAAATACGATTACATGGGTTCTTTTGGAGATCGTCATGACCGCAGGCGTGCGAAACATTTTTGTGTGTAACAAAAACGCGAAAACTACGCTCTCACATACAAGTTGACATTACTAAACTACAATTGTAGCATGTGTATAGTAACTACATATGTAGTTTTAGTACATTGACTTTGGAGGTTTCATACATGAATAATCAAATACCACCGATTACGGATGCAGAACTGGAAGTTATGCGTGTATTGTGGGCCAATCGCGACTGCCCTTCCAGCGAGGTCGTAAAGCAAATGACGGATCGAATGGGGTGGAGCCCCAATACGACCCGGACGCTCCTAACTCGTCTGGTGCAGAAGGAAGCAGCGGGTGCGAAACTGGAAAAGGGTTCAAAGCGCACCCAACTATTTTATCCGATCATCAGCGAGCAGGAGTATCTGCAGTCCGAAACCAAATCCTTCATGAAAAAGCTCTATGGGGGAGCTTTAAAGCCGATGCTTGCCAACTTTCTGCAGGATAAAAAACTGAATGCGCAAGAAATCGAGGATCTAAAGGCTTTGTTTGACGAAAACCGCAGCGATGGGGAAAAAGAAAAGAGAGAGCCCTGATGAGTCTTACATTGCTTGAAAATGTATCGTCTTTTTTTGGCTGGGTGATTCGCGGATCGTTCATGGCCTTCATCCTCATTGTACTTGTCCTGATCCTGCAGTTTCTATTAAGAAACAAGATTGAAGCCAGATGGAAATATTGGCTTTGGCTTCCCGTGGCCATTCGCTTGCTGCTCCCATGGGCCCCGGAATCCTCGCTTAGCCTATACAATGTTTTGTCCCTGGAGGCCATAGCGCCCGGTATTCATCAACAAACTCAAGCTTCTTTGGGCTCGAAGGAAGCGGGGAGAATAAGCGAGACAACGGTTCTTGTTGAGCGCTCTATAAACCCGGAAGCAAGCGGAACTTCGGAAGTACCTGCTCTCTCATTTGAATCGGGACCTGTGCAGGAGAGCGGATTTTGGTGGAATGGGTTCAAGCAAATAGGCTTCGCCAATACGCTGATGTCGGTCTGGCTTGCAGGCGTGCTGCTTTTTTCGGCGAAAACGGTATGCGACCAGCTTCGATTGAAACAAGCTCTGCGCGCGGGCCGAAAAATAGATACTCCTTTGCTATCGGCCGTGTTTCACGAGACGAAACAACAATTAGGCGTAAAGCGAAAAGTGCAGTTTGTGGCCAGCGAGCGAATTCCCGGACCTGCCGTGGTCGGTTTTCGCAAACCGGCGATCGTTATTTCGCCCAGTCTGCTCGTTACGCTGAAAAAAGATCAACTTCAATATATTCTGGCGCATGAGTTCGCACATATTCAGCGGCGGGACGTCGTCGTGAACTGGTTGATGCATATCATCCTGATCATCCATTGGTTTAATCCGCTATTATGGCTAGCCGTACGTAAAGCAAGACAGGATCAGGAGATGGCCTGCGATGCATGCGCCTTGAATCGGATGAGTCCGCAGCAAAACAATGCATACGGACAAACGATCATCCATGTATTGGAGCATTTTTCAGGAAACCAACGCCAACCGGGACTTGCCGGCCTGTCCGCCACGCATAAACAAATGAAAAGGAGACTTACGATGATTAAAAATTTTAACAAAAAATCATACCGCCTATCCATTCTGGCTATGGGGATGATTATCGCGCTTGGCAGCGTGACATTGGTTAATGCTAAGGAAAGCGATTCAGGGAGCGCTACACCAAAGGCTCCCGTGCAATCGGAACAGGATTCAAAAGCTGTTGTGAATCATGTGCCGGATATGATCTATCCCGAGGGGGATATAGACCGCGAGCTTTACAAGACAGAACTGGAAAAAGCGGAAAAAAAAGCAGTAGCTGAAGCCAAGGCTCTAACTCCAGAGGAAAAAAAGTATATCGAAGATGAGACCAATAGAGTGAAGAAGCTAAGTAAAGAGACAGGCGATATGTACGTTCTGTATCATAAATATAAGGATCTTAACAGCGGACTCGACCTAAGTTATTGGGGAGGGACAGAAACATTCTCCACTTACGAGGACTACTTGAAAAGTACTGCTACGCTCGAGGGTTCCTTTCTGAAGCAGCCCGCCAACTTGCCGGAGGGATATAAGTTTTCCAAAGCAAGAATCGAAGGTCCAACCGAAGGAAAATTCCTTGATGAAGTAAGGGCCGAAGGCAAGAAGAGCGATAAACCCGTCTATGCGAAAAAGATAGACTGGAAAGAGGCGGCAACCATCCGTCTTGAATATACAAACGGGAAAGATACGCTGGCCATTTCGAAATATACGTTGGACTCAGAAGGCAACAAGAAAAACGGTTTCTTTGAGGATGACTTACCGGCACATATCTATCCAAAATACGTTTTTTGGCATGAAGGCGGCTTCGAATACAGCATTTCAACCACATGGGATATGTCCAAGGAACAGAAGGTCGAAATTCTGAAAGAAGCGGTGCAGAAATAATATTTTAAGCAAGCTTTGCTCTTCCGCGAGTAAGCCTATGCAGTCCTGGAAATAGGATTGCCTTCTAAAAAAGGAAAATGAAAGATTTGATCAATGTTAAACTAACGGGAAACATTAGTTAAAAAATAAACACAGCAGCCGGCAAGTAATTGGCTGCTGTGTTTGTTGGAGACTAAAAGGCGCAATAGCTCAATTATGACAGACGGCAGCCGGCTAAAATGTTCGGCTGCCGTCGTTACGTTAACGTAGTTAACGTTAATAAAAAAATAAAACCGGCACAATTAGGTACCGGTTCGTAATGTTCATATATAAAAAAATGTTATTCCTAAAAATGCCATGGATGCATAATAGTATATAAAAAAAATTAATATGAGTCTATTATTTTTTTTGTGGGAATTGTATGTTGTATATGACTGCGCGGGCAACATTGATAATTGTGAGAGGACATGGCAGCAATGATTATGAAAAAAACGAGGTGATTAGTGTGGAAGAGTTACTTTCAATGAAACATATACACGGAAGGATGATTGACGGAAAGCGACATTTCTGGGACGTAGAGAAACTATGGACGTTATCTAAGAACTTACCCGTTCATAAAATCAAGATTGATTCAATAAAGGAACTGGATCAGGATTGTTGGTTTACAGATAGTAGGAGGACACCCATTCCTTCTATACGTAATGTGGCGCTACATTGTCAGCGGATTATCAACGCAAACATGGAGTACCCCATATTATTATGTTCAGATGGACAATTAATTGATGGGGGACATCGAATTGCAAAAGCATTGATGGATGAAAAAAGTGAAATTGACGCCGTGTATATTCCATTGCCGACGGCGGATGTGATTCAATGAAGAAACTCTATAAGCGAAAATCCTTGACTTAAAGTTATCTCTAAGTCTTATACTTCAACTAAACATGAAATTATTTTTTAGGGAACTTTGACTTTTCAGGTTTTTTTATATTGTGAATCAGGTTTTTTTAATGATGGATTGTCGAGGGACAAGAACATGGTCCCAATGAAAGCCGCTATTTTAGCGGTTTTTTTTGTTTATCGGTACAAGTTCTTGTCCCGAACCAAAGACAAGAACTTGTACCGATTGCCGTAAAGAACAAGAACATAATCCGATTACCGATTAGATAAGCATCAAACTACATTTCACTGCACTAGTTCATTAAGCCAACGGGCAGGATAGCTGAATCAGTTATGGTAAGTAAGAAAAACAACTTAGTATTTCATGCGAGGAAAATAACTCATAAACAAACCTATATTATGTGGCATATCAACTGGTCCAAAGGGAACGATGCAAATCGGTGTCACCTATACAGATAGAAAGAAGAACGGAATTTCGATAAACGTTTTCAAGTTGATGAAATTAATACGGGGATCGGCTGATGAATGTCCAGATACTCGTGTATACAACTAGATGTTAATTCTACGACGTAATTCCTCCATCATAGCCTCAGCTTGCTGTGGATCTTCGTTCAGCAGCTTCCTGTACGTCAGCATCCAATTAAGCGTTACAAGCATATGATCATATTCGTCCTTCTTACGCTCGATTTCATTAATCTTCTGAAGAATCCAATCAATTATTTCTTCGTTCGTGCGCGCGTTCGTATCGTGATCCTGCAATATTGTCTTCAGTTCAGCTAACGAGCAGCCGATGCCTTGAAATTTCTTAATCAGCTTTAACCGCCCAATCGCTTCGTCTGAGTAGTTGCGATAATTATTCTTCTCTCGCTGAATATGCCTGCTGTCAAACAAGCCTTCCTTCTCATAAAAACGAATGGTGTGTGGTGTTAGAACCATCAAGTCTGCCAATTCTTGAATTTTCATATGAATTCATACCTCCAAACGCTTGCCATAGAGTTTACTTTATAGTTTAGTCTAGAGTCATATCTTAGTCAAATGTCAAATGCTTAAGGAGGCGTAAAACGATTATGCGAATATTCGTTACAGGTGCAGCAGGTTATATTGGTACAGCTGTTGTTCGCGAACTCATTGGTGCGGGCCATCAGGTAGTTTGTCTGACCCGTTCAGAGAAAGGTGTTCAAGTATTAGACTTGGGAGCTGAGGTGGCTCGCGGTGTTATAAAGGATCTGGATTTACTGCGCAACTGTGCAGCTACTTCAGACGGTGTGCACCCGCAGGCTCGCGACTGGATGGCGTGGACGACGAAGGCATTCCGTTCAGCGAGATTGCCGGTGTCATCGGTCGTCACTTGAATGTACCGGTAGTCAGCATCCCGCGTGAAGAGACACAACCAGTCTTCGGTTTTCTAGGCATGGTTGCGTTGCTTTACTTAGCAAGATCAAGCGAAGGGACGAAGGAGCTGCTCGGTTGGAAGCCTGTCCAGCTTGGACTTCTCGCAGATCTGGAGCAAGGACATTATTTCACGGAATAGTGTTAGTTAAATGGAGAAGGTCACAAAAGAACCTGTTATTGCTTAGCCTCTCTATCCAAGCGTGACAGTCGACAATCCGACGTCGAGTGCGTTGACACAGGAACGATTGGGATGGAGGTCGGAGGGGCCTTTTACAGATCTAGGACATCGAGCGGTCGCAGTAATTTCAAACCTTCCATCAGCAAGAGCGGATAAGCCTAGGGTAAAGTGATTCTTTTGCCTATTGGCGCATGATATATAGAGATTGTCAATAAAGATAAGGGGAGTGAAAGAGTATGAATACTTTTGTAATTACAGGTGGTAATAGCGGTGTTGGCCTGCAGTCTGCTCAAAAACTTATTGATGCGGGCAATCGCGTGATTATTTTGGGGCGCGATAAACAAAAAGGTGAGAGCGCATTGGCATCTTTTGGAACAGCACGTAATCGAGCAATATTTCTCTCGGTGGATCTCGCGACTCACGATGGAGTCAAAGATGCGGCACGACAGATCAACGAAATAACCGACAAAGTCGACGGACTGTTACACTCGGCGGGCATTTTTGATCCAAGGGACATCAGAACAAAGGACGGTCTCCCGCTCTTTTTCGCGTTGGCTTACTTAAGCCGTTACCACTTAACTCAACTCCTGCTGCCAAAACTTCTTAAGGCAGACCATCCTCGGGTATTAATGATGGTGGGCACAGTTAAAAAGGTTCCCAAATTCGACATCAAGATGTTCCAATCCTTTGAAAAATTTAATTTCTGGACGATGACGCTACCGATCGTTGGCGCGTGTATGCATTATGCAGACTATCTTACCAAGACGCATCCTAAGATTTTCACGGGATGTACAACCCCGGGGGTTGCTCAAACGGATATCTTTAAAAATGCGCCATGGTATTTCAGAGCCTGCGTTGCAGTGGCACGACCTTTTCTCAACTCAGCCGAATTGGCGGCTCGTAACCCTGTTCAGGCACTCCTGAATGGCGAAGGAACATCGGCATACATGTGGAACAAGGCCGGTAATTTCCAACGTAAATTTGCAATCGAAGTAAATAAAGAGGATCAAAAGTCTCTTATTGATTTGTCGCATAAACTCACGGGTGCATGAATTCTCTTGACTGATTGCTGGTGTCACGGGCTTTATACGTCTTTCTGAATCTCTTTTTGGAGGGATCATTATTAATGAAAAATTTAAAATCAACATTCTTAGTATTTGGTGCAACCGGTAGAACTGGCCAACACTTTGTTTCCATAGCGCTTAAAGAGGGTCATAAAGTAAAAGCCTTAGTTAGAAATCCAGAAAAATTTAGAATTCAAAATATAAATTTAGAGATAATCGAAGGTTCCATCACAAATTATGAAAATATTGACGAATTATTAGATGAGGTCGACTTTGTAATTTGTATGCTTGGAAATGCTCAGGAACAAAATAAGGCGCCAATCAATACTATCTTTATTAAGAAGCTTATCCCAGCTATGCGAAGACAAGGTGTAAAACGTTTCCTATATCAGGCCGGAGGACTCACGCGTCGATATAAAGAAAGACTCCCTTTTGTGACTTGGATTCTTAGAAACACTTTAGCTAGATATAACGGTCTTCTCGGTCAGCATAAAGATAATGAAACTGTAATTGAGTATTTAGTTGAAGAAGCACAAGATGTGGATTGGATTGTGCATAGGGCAGGCATAATCTCAGACGGTCCTTCGAAAGGAATATTGAATAGAGATCGAACAAAGTTTAGTCTTGCAACTCATGTAGATATTGCTAAATATAACTTTCAGGTCATTAATGAGGATTCTGCAATTCATACTTACGATTTGAGCTACTACAAAAAATAAACTTAGTAGCCGCGTAACTGCGGCTTTTTTTTGTTTTAACGATATATGTTCTTGTAAAACCCGACTACAAGAACATATATCGTATTCCGAAAAAGACAAGAACATATATGGTTAACCGTGATAAGGATAATCAATTACGCATTAGCCGTATTTAAGGTGCTATGTAGTAAGGTAAATCAAGGAACCATCTTTGAATTGAGGGAGACCGATAGTTGAACGTGATGAAAAATAAGAAGCCTAAATTATGTTCTGTATAAACGAAAGGCGCTACTAATCGCTGCTCTTTTCAGTTTGGTACTAGATTAATATAGTCAATGCCAGATTGTATCCAGAGCTTGAACCATTTTTACCTGCAACATTAAATTTGAAGGATTTATTGCCTGCCGAGCTGAAGGTTATATTTTCCACATTTAGTTCCACATAGTCAGGATACGACGAAGACGACAATTAATTATAATAATTATTATTTATTTGCTTCTGGAAGAGTTCCACTGTCCCCCATACTATCGCCATTCCCCTCATTCCCCTTTTTTTGCTAATGGTAGATTCGGCAGAAGAAGGCTGGAGCCATTCGAATGAAAAGGTATGCCAACGGATATGCCACGCGGCTGGAAAAACTGGATATGGTGAGAATGTTCCACAGAAGGAACTGATGAACACCGAATGTACGGATCTAAAGTTAGAACATATGGAAACATATGGACCATCAAACGGTGGGGTGAGCGGCGTAAAGAAGAATTCCCCCTATGAAATACGCTATACCGAACAAATGGCGGCATTAAACTCACAGGCCTAGAGGAAGCACCTAAGTCCAGAAAGAAGAGCTATGTTGTAAGAGACTTGGAAAACAAGGGAAGTTGCACCAAGGGCTGTCACCCGAAACGGTTGCTATAAGGTATTTGACGAAATGCATTCATTCTTGTGAGGGCAGGGCAACGACTGATGAATCTCCTGTGATGGGAGTGGAGGAACAGTCCAAAGTTTAACGAGTAGAAGGAAAAGCATGCCCGATCTCAAGATAGATGATCTTGGATTTAGAATAGCACTTACAAAACCTTGAGAAAACGACATCGAGCATGCCGTAATTGACTTAATTGTGTTTAATATGAAAAGTCTCTTTGGAAAAGAAGTGTCGGATGAAGATTGGAATGAATCGCTTTACGAAAAATGGGGCGAATTTCTTGGGAAAATTCATCATGGCGGCTTTTTTCTGCAACATATTTATCCATATAAAATGAAAAATATATCGAGTGATATAGATTGGTTAAGTCATATTTATCCATATGAATTGTCGAGTGACATGAACATTATCTTATAGCGCTTAGGGTACCGTCTGATGAAATAGACGGGCATGTAAGGTTTAGCTGTTGATCGGCGAAGCAGCCAGTCAAATTGAGATTGAGGCGCAACTGCCGAATTACCCACTATTATCCGCGAGACCCTGCCACCTGAAAACGAATCACATTGTTCTTCGAAGGAGGACCTTGAACGGATCGATCAGCTCCAAGAATGCTGTTCATGGCATGCATTATATGAAAGAACAGATGACGCTACTCGATGGTTAAACTATAATCAGAAGAATCAATGGTCCAGAAGTTCCGTGGACCAACTGCAATTGGACATCGTCCTTGGAGGTTGACAGCTATGAACGCAGATCGTATCAAGATCTCACCAGGCTTCTGGACAAGCCTGAGAAGAATAGAGGTAGAACCCATTGACATAGCGCGCCAAGCTAGTCTACCGCTAACCGTCATCAACGAACCGTTAGTCACGACCTCCCAATATTACTCGATCTGGCAAGCCTTTTCCGAACAAGTCGGAGACACCGCTACGGGAATCATCAAGCTTGCGTCTACTTACGAGACGGCACAGTATCCGCCGGCCGTCTTGGCGACCTTCCACGCTCGCGACTACCGGGACGCGCTGAACCGAATGGCGCACTATAAGCAAATGTGCCCTCCGGAAAGCTTGCGCATTCGGGAAGAAGGTGAGCAATGCTCGATAGAATTGGAGTGGCAGTATGGCGAGCAACACGGACCGCCGGTACTTGTCGGCATCACGCTCGCCTACCTGCTTGAGCTCGGGCGCCGGGGAACCGGCCGCCATTTGACGGCTCGTTCCGTCGAATTCACACACCCCATGGGCGACGTTCAAGCACTGGAAGGCTATTTCGGCTGCCGCGTTCGGACGGGGACGGACCGCAATCGGCTAACGCTGAATCGCGACGATCTGAACCGCCCATTCGCGTCTTACAACGAAGAACTTCTCGAAATTCTGACTCCCGCCTTGGAACGTACGTTAGATGAACGAAAGACCCAGCTTACCATGAGCGCTAAGGTGAAGTGGGTCTTATCTCGATACCTAATTCGAGGGCGAATCAGCATTCAGACCGTAGCCTTCGAGCTGAGGATGAGCGATCGTACCTTGCAGCGCAGGCTGACGGACGAAGGCACAAGCTTCAAGCAGTTGCTGGCGCAAACCAGGCACGAGCAAGCCCTCGCTTACTTGGCAGACCCGTCGCTGGAGATCAAAGAGGTCGCTTTTCTCGTCGGCTACGAGAACCAGAATTCGTTCTATCGTGCGTTCCGTTCATGGGAAGGGGAGACTCCCGCCAATTGGCGCGTCGCGCAAGAGAATTGGCGCTCCTCGCTAGTTACCGAGCAGGCGAAATGAAGTATCATTATCCCTATCCTAGACATAAGGAGTGCAGGCAGATGGATATGGGATTGAAGAATAAAACAGCTCTAGTAACGGGATCAACCAAAGGTATAGGAAAAGCGATTGCCCTTGAACTTGCCAGAGAAGGCGTTCACGTTCTCATAAATGGTCGGAACAACGATGATGTAGAACGCACGATCGCGGAGATCCAAGCGGCGTTCCCAGAGACGGAACCTCGGAATGCAACGGCCGATCTCGTCGATGCGCGGCAAAGAGAAGCTTTAATCACAAAGTTCCCCCACGTCGATATTCTCGTCAACAGCATGGGCATATATGAGATCATGTCCTATGACGACGTAGACGATGCCGTATGGGAGAAATACTTCCGCACAAACGTTCTCGCCGCCAACGGATTAACCAAGTTTTATTTGCCTTCCATGCTGAACCGTGATTACGGCCGCATTATCTTTATCGCGAGCGAGGAAGCCGTCATGCCTTCCGGACAGATGCCTCAATACGGCGTGACCAAATCCATGCTGTTGTCGTTGTCCAAGAGCTTGTCCAAGCTGACCCGCGGCGCGGAGGTTACCGTGAACACGATCTTGCCGGGACCGACCCTCTCCGAGAACGTGCAGCAGATCATCGAGAGCATTTATTCGAACGAAGAGATGACCTTCGAGGCTAAAGAGAAAGACTTTATGACGAAGAACCTACCTCAATCCGAAATCCAAAGGTTTATCAGACCTGCGGAAATCGGCCGATTGACTGCATTCGTCTGCAGCCCGATGGCCTCCGCCTTCAAAGGATCTTCGATCCGCATGGACGGAGGAATGGTACCGACCATATTTTAATTTTAGATAAGATGCAGAGGATATTTGAGCGAGTACATATCCGGTGGGATAATACGAGCTTCTAAAAAACCCAAAAAGAATACAGAAGATACGTAAAAACGGCAACCGCATCATGGTTGCCGTTTTTACGTCGAACGATATGACAATGACAACAGCACGGGCCTATGGGATTCACGATCACAAAGCGACCTTTAGTCTCCCAAGAAGACCATACTTTTAGGCGGGTCGTATTATTCCATTAAATGCTTTACGTCTGTTCTAGGGTGACTTCCTTAAAATTTCGATGGAATGTCGATACGCTCATATGGGCTACTTCTGCGAGTTCTTCAACCCGCAATAGCTGCTAATGATGCCACAGGGAGCTTATATCACCGGGTCTGATTTCCTAATTGACGGTGGAGCCACGGCTTCATATTTTTACGGACCACTTAAGCATGGTTACATTCCCGATATGATTTCACCCCGCACTCGATCTCATGTGTGTCGGGGGACAAGAACTGTCGGAAGACAAAAACATAGTCCCAATGAAAGTCGCTATTATAGTGGCTTTTTTATTTTATCCGTACAAGTTTGTGTCCCAAGCCAAGGACAAGAACTTGTACCGATTGCCGGAATGGACAAGAACATAGTCCGATTGCCGATTAGATAAGCATCAAACTACATTTCACTGCACTAGTTCATTAAGCTACCGGGCAGATTTGCTTAATAAACACAACAATTACCATAATCAGGATGACCCCGTGTTATTATCAATTAGCGCAGATTAAATGATCTAATTATAGAACAAAGGAGCTGAATCCTTTTGAGTGGGTATAACTGGGATAATTCCCCTCTTGAAATAAAGACGCAAATGACAAATATAGCAGACTTTATATTTCACACTTTGGGTGAAAACTTGATTGGAACTTAGATTCACAGCTCAGTCGTTGTTGCGCTTCATGCAATTATTACGGCAGGTTTTTGCAAATTTGGCAGGTGTCGTTGTTTTTGTCGAATATGCTAGCCGATGTTTAGCAGGCAGGGTCACACCCTTGACTTTCCCCTGCAGGGGAAACTGTATAATCGGATTATGTTATAGATTGGAGATGATATTTTGTTCAAAATCAGTGCGTTTTCCAGGCTAAGCAAGGTTTCCTTAAAAACACTGCGCTATTATGACCAGATCGGCATACTTAAGCCGAGAAAGGTAGATCACGATACGGGCTACCGTTACTATTCCGCAGATCAGCTTCTTGAGCTCAACCGAATCCTAATCTACAAGGAATTGGGTTTCACGTTACCACAGATCGTACAGCTGCTCCAAGAAGATATTACACTCTCGAATATTCAAGGGATGTTTAAGCTGAAAAGAAGTGAAATTCAGCAAATTATTGATACAGAACAAGCCAGGCTCGTCAGGATTGAAGAGCGTATGAAGCTTATCGAAAAAGAGGGACAATTCGAAACAGGTCAAGAAGTCAGAATCAAGGCAGAAGGTGCACAATCCTTTCTTTTTCGGAGAGCATGTGGGAAAGAAGAGGACATTCCAGATTTGTTTCGTCAATTTGATGATTTATTACCCAAGGAGATTCGCCAATTGATTCAAGGACCTCAGGTTGTATTGTGGAAAGAAATCGACGGAAGAGAGGATGAGTTTGAATTTGAAGTCGGTTACTTTTTAACCTGTGAGCTGGAATCACCGCCAGACCCGTTTCATCTGCGGACGCTTCCTCCTGAGCCGATGATGGCCACAATGGCTTTTCATTCAAATTCTAAATTTGATGGTGCGGCCTGCGTTCATTTAGCGAAATGGATTGAGAAAAATAACTATCAGATCAAGGAAAACGAAGCGGGTAGGGAACTATATCTGCCGTTATCTCCAGAACAAGATGCACAATTCATAGAAATACAAATTCCAATACTAAATCGATAACTGAAGAAGGTGGAGTTGGAGTACATTGAAAAATAAAGGGATCATTTACGTCCTGGCACTGGCTGTTTTTCTGATCGGGACCATCGAATATATTATTACAGGGGTCATTGAAATGATCGCTATGGACTTGGGAGTATCTACTTCCGAAGCCGGGTTACTGGTGACTGTTTTTGCTCTCTCAGCGGCCATTATCGCTCCGATTTTGATTACACTCACGATCAATGCAGATCGCAAGAAGCTACTGATGACTACCCTTGGTGTGTTTATTGCCAGCAACGGGCTTATGTTCGCTGATCTAGCTTATGAGACAGTGCTTTGGGTACGAATTATACAAGGGGCTAGTGGAGGAATCACTACCGTAGTAGCCATGGCCGTAGCGACAAGACTCGTTGAAAAAGAAAAAAGGGGCAATGCCATCGGTATCATTTTGATGGGGCTTAGCAGTTCGCTAGTACTCGGTGTTCCTATTGGCACATTTTTTAGTGAGATGTTTGGATGGAGATTTCTGTTTGTTTTAATCGGTATATTAAGTATTCTTCCATTCCTTATCATCTTTAAAAAAGTACCGGCAATCAAAGAAGAAGAAAAGGTTACCCTCAGAATGCAGCTCTCCATATTGAAAAATCCAACCATTCTGACTGCCTTGGTTATTACGTTATTGTATGTCGGCGGCTATGCTACACTGTTCACTTATATTACGCCTTTTCTGCAGGCGGCATCCTCACTTTCCATGACCGAAATTAGCGGTGTTCTATTCCTGGCGGGGGTTTGCAGCTTTGTCGGTTCAAGAATGGGCGGACAATTGGCAGATGCAAAGGGACCGAAGTTTACCATTTGTCTCGGGCTCTTGTTACAAGGGACGACTCTTCTTTTATTCGCTCTAGCCGGAGTCAATCTCTTTGTATTAATCGTGGTATTAATGATTTTTATGTTAGCAACGTGGAGTATTTCCCCTGCCCAGCAACTATATCTGGTTACTCTGGCACCTCGAAATCCGGACCTTGCCCTTAGCGTAAATACTTCGTTCATCCAGTTTGGTTTTGCACTGGGATCTGGATTAGGCGGGATTGTCATCGGTCGTACATCTGTCCTGTATTTGAATTGGCTGGGTTTTGCCGCTGTAAGCATAGCTTTGCTTCTTGCCATCTTACTATTTAAAAAAATAAGCAGTAGGACTGGAAACCCAGCTGGGATGGATGAAAAATTAAATTCAAGTAGCAGTTTTCAATAAACGGAAGTGGCTCGAACTTTCCGGGGCTAAAACTCGTCATTATGGTAAAAGTGGTGGGAGGATTAACTTTGGGTATAATGCTCCTTGAAATACATATTCATCCGATTCATGGCAGCGAGTGGGACTAGCAGTTGCGCACATCGGTTTTTCGAAGATAAGGAGAGGACAAACGGAACATGAATGTGGAAGTGTATACGTTAAATGCGTTTGCGAAAGGGGAGCGTGGCGGTAATCCAGCAGGCGTTGTCTTAGAGGATGGTCTTTCACTGGATGCTGCCGAAATGCAGCTCATAGCGAAGGAATTGGACTTTTCGGAAACGGCCTTTATTGAGAAATCCTTGCTTGCGGATTACAAAATCCGCTATTTCACCCCCGCCAGCGAAGTT
Organism: Paenibacillus dokdonensis; assembly: GCF_004916975.1. Classification (GTDB taxonomy): domain Bacteria; phylum Bacillota; class Bacilli; order Paenibacillales; family Paenibacillaceae; genus Paenibacillus_AQ; species Paenibacillus_AQ dokdonensis. Next base: position 2,624,573 of record NZ_STGQ01000001.1, read on the forward strand.
GATCTGTGTGGACACGCCACGATTGCAGCATTTGGACTACTGCATACGTTGGGTTTGGCAAAGAAAGGGACCTCCTATACGATAGAAACCAAGGCAGGGATTTTGGATATCGATATTAGCCCTGAGGGTCTTGTTTATTTGTCACAGGCTTTACCACAATTTCTTGAAAGGATATCCTTTGAGGAAATCGCCCCATCTTTGGGAATGGATGCCGAGGATCTGGAAACCGGGTTGCCCATCCAGATTGTTTCGACGGGGCTGCGGGACATTTTGATCCCGATCCGCAGCAGGAAACTCTTGAATGAGGTTCAGCCAAATTTTGACGCCATAACCGCCATCAGCGAAAAATATGATGTGGTTGGATATCATCTGTTCACGATGGATACTCCAGACGATGCTGCTGCGGAATGCCGGAATTTTGCGCCTCTGTATGATATTCCCGAGGAGAGCGCGACAGGAACATCCAACGGTGCCCTGCTCAGCTACTTGTACCAACATGGCCAACGATCTTCGCGGGAAGTGGAGCACGTCATGTTCAGGCAAGGGTATTCGATGGATTGTCCTTCTGAAATCAAGGTAGGATTGCGCCTGAGCGAGAGCGGTGAAATCAAGCAGGTTCGGGTTGGCGGTGCAGTGGTTGGCATTGAACGAAAACATATCACGATATAAGCGTAATCAAAAAGCCTGTTTGCAGCCACCGTACCGGGGGCAAACGGGCTTTTACTCTGCTACTGGCAAGGCGAGGCTTGATAGCGGGGGGATGCTTGCGTGAGCATTTCTTCATCCAATCTGTCGTGATTTTGATCGTTTTGCGTTCCTCGGGGCCATCGAACAAGCCCTCCGGCAATGCTAGGCCGCTTGCGTTAAAGATCGCGAACAACACTTAGTTGCAATGAACTAACGTGAGACGATGCTGCATGAATGAATGCTAAAAACCCACTGACTAAGAAATAAATCAGTGGGTGTAGTTCTTTGTAACAAATCTACTAGAAATTATGAAAATTCATCATCAACAAGAAATAAAAAGAAGAAAAGTCCATCTGGGGCCCTCTAAAGCCCTATCGTCGAGCAAGTGGTTCCTCATAGCTTTGCAAGCCGGCGTCGCGCAAAGTTCTTCCGACATAGCCCAACTCTCGACGTGCAGCGGCATCGTTGACGGTGAACTCACGCCCAATCATGCGTATCATCGAGTGTGAGATCGGCGGATCGCCGTCTTTCCGCGTGACGGCCCAGATAGTGTCGAACAGCCGGCCAATGGCAGAGGCGAGCCAGTAGGGCATCGAACGCAACTTATCGATGGACAGGCCCTGCAAGTTCGCAAGCGAGGTGACGAACTCACGGAAAGTCTGCCTTTCCTGGTCTTTGATGAAGAAGGCATGGCCGCCTTCTCCGCGTTCAAGAGCGCATTGTATGGCTTCAACCACGTTGTCCACATGGCAGGTTGAAAAAGGGTAATCGCCGCGGTCGATGAACGCGAACTGCCCAGATCTGACTGCATCGGGAAGCGCTCGGCTAAACGGATCACCAGGCCCCCAGATAGCCGGTGGGCGAAGCGCGATCGTGCGAAAGCCGGGTTTGTTGGCTGCCAGAACCAATGAATCGGCCCGTGCCTTGCTCGCCAGGTAGGCGGAGAAGTGGTTCGGGAAAGTCGGCGCGCTTTCTTCGGCGTCGCGGATGAGCGTACCGCCGTTATCCATGTGGATCCCCGCCGCGCTTATGTAGACGAATGTCTTCGCACAGGCGGACTCGGCTGCCTTCAGCAGGGCTGCGGTGCCATCGACGTTGGTACGGAAGAAGGGTTCGCGAGGCCCTGAAAAGCGGAAAAGGGCGGCCGCATGCACAACCGCATCGATCACCGGTAACACGAATGGCGTGCTGCTTTCGAGATCGGCATTGATCGGCGTCGCACCCATGGCCTTGAGTTTGGCGTGAGATGATACGGAGCGTGTGAGGGCGAAAATCTGGTGACTATCCTCCACGAGCTTCGGGATCAGGCGGCCGCCGAGCAGGCCGGTGCCTCCCGTGACGAGAATTTTCATTGTGATCATCCTTTCGGTTCGGAATTCAGGATAGACTGCATGGCGCCGCTGCGTATTTGCTCAAGAACCGCAGAAGAGGGTGGTTCCACCTTGCGTAGCCGAGCTGTGAAGTGAACGTAGGGATGCAGCATTCGCAGACGCCCACATGAGTTGGCAGCCACCTCGACCGTCAGCGCGAGCCGTCCCTCGGCGGCGATAGCCGCGATGCGTTGTATCAGGAGCGCAAAGGCCTGCTCGGCGGCGGGAATTTCAGCGCCGTCGAGAATGCGGCTCATTATCGCTGCGTAGAGCCGTGGACGAGCTGCCGCACGTAATCGTCCCAGCCTTCGCACAGCGCCATTAGTTTAAAAATTTTTGCGAATACCCTATATATGGAATTACTTTCATCGTTCGCAACGAGAAGCGGTGGATGCAGACTTTCACTGAAACGGCACCGGCCCCCCGCCGACCTGCAGTCTACGAATGATCCATTCAGCCGCCAAGAAGAGAAAGACGATCGATCCGACAACGCTCGTCGTATATCCGACTTCAAAGCTCATTCCCAGCACGTCGATGAAAAGCAGCATAAGCGTATGTATCATCTGGTTCGTGAAGCAGAACGCGTAACTGCGGATCATCCAGCGGCGGTGATTTTCAATCCGTCCTTGTCGAATCTGAAAGTATGCTGACACTGTTATGAATATCCAGAGGATGTTTAACAGATTGAAGGCTATACTGACGATCTTGCCTCCGGTCGCAAAAGGAGCCATATAGCCTGATGTTAAACATACGACCAGCACGGCGACGATATAGACGTAGCCGAGGATACAATGCAACTTCCGGTACTTTCGGAACTTGGCACTAGCAAAGTTTATGGCGCCCGCAACGAATGCGAGGCAGGCGAAGACGACATGAACGTTCAGCATAGTCAGCCAGACCGGTAAGTTAATCGAACGGGTGAGATTGGTCTTGTGGCTCAAGAAATCCGTCGCATCCGGATCCACCGCGAAGCGATTCAAGAGCATCCAGAAAATAAAGGCTGCGGAAACAGTGATCAGGAGACGGAAAGCCGTTTTAGCGTTCATCAGGCTGCGGCGCTTTACCGGACGTTCGGCGCGGATCGCGTCCACTGCGTAACCGGGTGAAACGGAAAACGGCGAATGTGAATAGCGAAACTAAGAACCAGTAATTAAGAGAGAACAAGAGAGTGTGATTAATCGTCATGGCGAAGCTCCTTTACATGGTATTTTGGACGAAAGCTTTTCTTGCTTGCACACTTAACAATACGATATTCGTATATCGAAATCGGTGGTAGAATTGTCACAAAAAGATAACTCATCTCACTTCAGCCCCTCTGGTTGTTGTGACTTGTCCAATGAATGGCTTTCCTTTTTTGAATTTCATTATCCTCTCGTACACGCTTAGCACCATTTAACATGACGTAGGCGCTACCGCATACAAATAATCCTCCCAAGATAAACCAATACAGCATTTCGATTACCCTTCTCACTAGTTGTTATTACACGGGGTCTCGAAGAATGTATCCGATTCCCCATATGGTTTGAATCATGTTACGTGAAACTGTAGACGCTTTGGACAATTTATCTCGAATTCTTTGTATATGCGTATCAATCCTACGGTAGTTTTTGGGTTGCTCCTGCTTCCAAACCACATGAAATAAATGCTCTTTCGTTAGTACAACATTAGGATTGCTAGCCATGTATAATAGCAACTCATATTCCTTCAACGAAAAATGAACAGGTTTATGGTCCGCTAGAATTCGATGGGCAGAAGGCTCAATGATCAGATGAGAAAGTTTAATAAATTCCCTGTTACTAATCATTGAATCGTTAGATCTCCTAGGCGTGTAGCGTTTAATGATCGCTTGGATACGAAGAATCAACTCTGTGGAACTGAACGGTTTAAGTACACAATCATCAGCGCCAGCTTGAAAACTCTCCAGCATCTGATGTTTGTTATGAGTCAACACGATAACCGGCACCTCGTTATCTTTCTTGATCTTAGAGCAAAGAGTGAGTCCATCCTGATAAGGAATTGCTGCATCCAATAAAACGAGACTATAGTCGAATTGTCGTGTTTTAAGAAATGATGATTTACCATCATATGCTTGATCAACCATGCAGCCTTCCTTCGCAAGATTTGATTTAAGAAGCATTTGAATGTGTCTATCACGAGCAACAATGAGAATTTTGGTTCCGTATTTTAACAAATATATAATCACTTCCTTGTCCTTGCGTCTCAGTCATTGAAAAATTCCCTATAAGTTTTAAGCGAATGCCTGTGATGAAATAAAAATGACCCAGCGCTATTTCATTCTAGAATGGCTTACTGTATAATGCGAAAGAGACCGATCGGTATTTTTTATATTATCATGATATGAGTGAATTGCAAGGTCGAATTGGATAATTTGTTTAAAACAAATGAAATAAAGAGGTTCATTCGGAGGAACACATGAAAAAAGGAGATCGAACAAGAGAGCACATTATTATGAAATCGGCTGAAATTTTTAACCAGAGAGGATATGCCGGTACATCGTTAAACGATATTATTGCCGACACAGGAATTAAGAAGGGGGGCATCTATCGACATTTTGCCAGTAAAGACGAGATAGCGCTTGAAGCCTACAATTATGCTGCCCGTATGGTCTCCAGTAAATTTTCTTGAGCGGTCGATCAAGAGCAGTCTGCGTCAGGAAAGTTGGTTGCTTTTTTTCGTGTATATGAGAATGTCGTCAACGATCCACCCTTTATTGGCGGATGCCCCATGCAGAATACAGCTGTAGAAAGTGACGACACTCATTTGGAGCTTTGTGGCCAGGCAAGGCAAGGGATGCATACCTTCTTGGATATGATGAAAAGTATTATTCGTGACGGCATTCAAGCTGGGGAGTTTAGGGAGGATCTGGATGTGGATGCGCTAGCATCATTTGCATTTTCCTTGCTCGAAGGAGGGATTTTACTCAGCAAGTTGGATGGGGATAACAAGCACATGCTAATGAATAAAAAAATCTTCTCATCCTATTTGCAGCAATGCTGCTTAAAGACCAGTTAATCTGGTGTACTGGCACATCGGAATGGAGCTGGGCATCATCGATGACAACTCAAGCTCAGAGTCTAGACTTTCGATGGATCGTCTCTTTTCAGTATAAGCTGTCTTATGCAATAGCCCGAACGGGTGGTTTTTATATTTTTCACGGAGTTGTAAGAAAGAATTGATCTTTACTTGAACGTTTAGAGGAGAAGGCGTGACCACGATTGCAAGGCTAACCGTCGAATATATAATAAATTATAAATATCAGGTTTTGTAATATTTCAACTGCATTTCTCACAAATTTGGGGAAATGTCAACTTACTATGTGAAAAAGTTCTCTATTTATTCATGAAGGAGCTGAGCATATGTTAGCCCCCGAAGGTCGTAAAATTTTACGTCTAAACCTGATGTATTAATTCTTCATTTTATAGACAGGAACAGCGTTGGAGGGAGGAAGTAAATATGGGAATCGATACGGTACTATGGAGTAAATTGGTAACTGGAATGACGCTAGGATTTCACGCTATTTTCGCGACACTTGGCGTGGGGATCCCGTTAATGATTTCACTCGCCGAGTTTATCGGTATTCGTAAGAAAGATCTTCACTATATTCTAATGGCAAAGAGGTGGTCACGAGGGTTCATTATCTCTGTTGCAGTAGGCGTAGTCACAGGAACAGCAATTTCGTTACAACTCTCCTTGGTATGGCCCAATTTCATGAAACTTGCGGGAAATGTCATTGCGCTTCCATTGTTTATGGAAGTGTTCGCCTTCTTTTTTGAAGCCATTTTCCTAGGCATTTACCTGTACACGTGGGAACGGTTTAAAAACCCGATGATGCATTGGTTACTAACGATTCCTGTCGTCGTCGGTGCAGGGATGTCTGCCGTTTTTATCACGACGGTAAACGGATTTATGAATCAACCGGGGGGATTTACGCTTGAAGGAGGACAATTCACAGCCGTTGACCCCGTTCAAGCAATGCTGAATACGGCAACATTCTCCAAGGTGTTTCATGTATTAAGTTCGGCTTATTTAACAGGAGCTGCTCTGCTGGCAGGTGTTGCAGCATTTGCAATACTTCGAAAAGGGGTTTCAGCATACCACAAAAAAGCCTTAAAGCTGATGATGGCTGTCGTTTTGGTGTTCAGTTTAGTAAACACATTAGCCGGTGACGTATCCGCTAAGTTTTTGGCCGAACATCAACCTGAAAAACTCGCAGCAGCCGAATGGCATTTTGAAACTGAAAGCGGCGCAGATTTGATTTTTTTAGGGTGGCTTAATGTTGAGCATGAAATTATAGGAGCACTCCACCTTCCCAAATTTCTGAGTTTCTTGGCTTTTGGAGATTTCAATGCAGAAGTAACGGGTCTTAATGAGTTTCCTATCGACGAACAACCGTCACTCGTGGTTCATTACTTTTTCGATTTAATGGCAATGATTGGATTTGTATTATTAGGCATTTCCTTTCTGTATTTCCTATTTGTACTTTGGAAAAAGCGTAACGAACTCAACAAGTGGATGCTGCGAATGATTGCATTAGGAGCACCGCTTGCTTTTTTAGGAGTTGAACTGGGGTGGTTTTACGCAGAACTCGGCAGGCAACCTTGGATTATCCGAGGATATATGCGTGTAGAGGAAGCGGCTACGACATCCCCAAGCGTCAGGATCCTTTTTTTCTTTTTCCTTCTACTATACATTGTATTGGGAACCGTTAGTGTTCTTGTGCTTCGTCGCATGTTCAATAATAATCCGGCGGAAGTTGAGATGGAGACGTGGACGCAGCATGCAAGCGACAAATCAACATGGAAGGGTGAGCACACATGATGAATTACGAATTGATTGGAATTTCAGTGCTCTGGTTGTTTTTGTACGGATATATCATCATCGCTTCCATTGATTTTGGCGCAGGTTTCTTTGCCTTTTATGCTCGTTTAACCAAACAGGACCCTGTAATCAATAAACTGATTTCTCGTTACTTATCGCCAGTTTGGGAAATCACGAATGTATTTTTCGTTTTTTTCTACATTGGCATGATCGGCTTTTTCCCAGAAACCTCCTATTATTATGGATCAGCCATGCTTGTCCCAGGAAGTCTTGCGGTCATTTTGCTCGCTATACGCGGCTCATTCTATGCATTTGAAAATTATGGCTCCAAAAATAATATGGTTTATCTGTTTCTGTATGGAGCAACCGGAGTGCTTATTCCTGCTTCATTGTCAGTGGCGCTGACATTATCCGAAGGCGGGTTTATCTTGAAACAAGGAGAGACGGCCTCGTTGGATTACTGGGCACTCTTGAGCAGTCCACTGTCTTGGAGCATCGTTGGACTGGCCATCGTATCTGTTTTATTCATTAGCGCTGCTTTTCTGGCTTTTTACGCTTCGCGTGCTGAAGATCATGCTGCATTGAAATTGATGCGAACCTATGCGCTTTTTTGGAGCACGCCTACAATCGTTATCGCACTGACAGCTTTTATTTTTTTGGGTCAACACAATGAGCGGCATTTCCAAAATATGATGGATTTATGGTGGCTACTCGCGCTCTCCGTTGCCTTTTTCATGATTGCCATGTGGTTATTATATCGAGGAGGTCGTTACGGGATGGCGTTTATATGCATCATGCTGCAATTCTTCAGTGCTTTTTTTGCTTACGGCATTGGACAATATCCTTACATTCTTGATCCATACATCACCATTCAAAGTAGTGTCACCTCTTCGTCTATGGGATTCGCACTGGTTGTGGCGTTTATCGGTGGTATGTGTCTCTTAGTTCCTTCATTGATCTTGGTCTTCAGGCTTTTTCTGTTTGATGCGGATTATGTGAAAGGAAACAAATAGAATAGTACATTGTTTCTTACAGTAATATTTCCCACAAAGCCACTTTCCGGAAGGAGGAGAGTTTTTACGTGAAGAGAAGTAAGAACCTCATTGCTCAACACATGTCTGCACAACGAAAATATCTTGTTCTTCTTGGCATCATATCCTTTGCACTTGGTACAGCCATTGTTGGTCAGGCTGCATTGCTTGCAGAAGCCATCCAGCGTATCTTCGTGGAAAAAGCCTCTTTCTCATCCGTGGCTATGATCCTTGGCATGCTTTTGGCGATTATGGCTTTACGTACGTTGTTATCATTTGTTAATGGGAGAATTGGTCTCCATATGGCTGCCACTGCAAAGACCAACATGCGAGAATCTGTTTTGCACAACTTGACCCGTGTTTCCATGGGTTTAAGTCTTCAGGGACAGACGGGAGAGAGGGTTAGCGTAGCATTGGATGCCGTAGACGAGGCGGATAGTTATTTCAGTCAGTACATCCCGAAAATGGTGGAAGCGATGATAATTCCTATTTTGGTCCTGATCGTTACATTCACTCAACATGCCAATTCAGGTTGGATCATGATCTTTACGGCTCCGTTTATTCCAATATTCATGATCTTGGTGGGGCTAAAGACGAAAAATAAATCGGAAGAAAAATATGCACAGCTGGCCCACTTTTCCGGTACGTTTCTGGATTCGCTTCAAGGGTTGGTTACATTGAAAATATTCGGGCGAACTCAGCGTCAGCAACAGGAGATAGAGCGCAGTAGTCTCAACTACCGTGATACAACCATGGATATTTTGAAAATCGCATTCATGAATACGTTCATGTTGGAATCCATTGTGATGCTTAGTATCGGTGTTGTCGCCCTTGAGTTGGCCATTCAGTTGGTTGTTTACAAATCAATGGCGTTTCACACTGCTTTACTCGTTCTGTTACTCGTTCCAGAATTTTATAATCTCTTAAAAAATACAGGCACCGCTTTTCATAGCGGGCGAACAAGCATGGGAGCGATCCGTAAGGTTGAGAGTATGCTTGAGAAGAATAGGGTAGAAGCGCATGTAAGGGATGGAAACGATCAGATGCCAAATGTTCAAATATCCCATGCAATACCACTTCCAGTACCCCCTTCGATAGAACTGAAAAATGTACGATTTCAGTATGCTCCTGATTCATTTGAATTCCACTCGGGAAGTGTGTTTCTTAAACCGGGGGACAACATTGCCATTGTTGGTAAGAGTGGAGCCGGTAAAACGACACTGCTTCATCTTATTGCCGGTTTGCTGAAACCGGATTCGGGGATCATTCTGGTTAATGGAAACCCGCTCTCTCAAGATAATGAAGAAGTATGGTTTAAACATGTTAGCTACATCACACAACACCCTCACATTTTTGCAGGTACATTCGCAGAAAATATTGCGATCGGTGCAGGGAGAGACGTTTCTAGGGCAGAAATCGAGAAAGCGGCAGAGGAAGCCGGACTTACAGCGGTTGCAGCACAATTGGATAAGGGGTTTGATACATTCGTTGGCGAGGGCGGACGTGGACTATCTGGTGGTGAAAAGCAACGTCTGGCCTTGGCACGCGCATTTTTGAAACGACCGGCCATCATATTGTTCGATGAGCCTACAGTAGGGCTCGATTTGCACACCGAAAGCATACTACAACGTTCCATTTCCACTTTGTCGAAAACGTCTACCATGATTACTGTGGCACATCGTTTATATACGATTCAACATGCCACCAACATTTTGTTTGTAGACCATGGATCGATCGTGGATTCAGGGTGTCACGAGGAACTTCTGAAACGATTGCCCCAATATGCTGAAATGGTCGCTGTTCAACAAAAAGGAGGATTAGCATGAGTGAGCTGGCTATGTTGTCAAAAGCGATGTTTCAGGAGCGGAAGGATATTATCTTTTCGATACTAGGAGGGTTTATTGCTGGAATAGCCGGTGTAGCTCTCTTTTCCGCAAGTGGGTATCTGATTGCTCAAACGGTATTTGCGCCACCGCTCTATACATTGATTATCCTTACATCTCTTGTGAAATTTCTTGGTTTTCTCCGGTCCTCGAGCCGTTATGGAGAACGATTGTATACCCACCGGGCGACGTTCTCCATTCTCAGCCGTTTACGAACTTCCTTTTTCTCTAAGCTCATCCCTTTGACACCCGGAATACTCAATAAAAATCGAAGTGGGGACCTACTTGCACGGATCGTTGGAGATGTAGAAAGTTTACAAAACTACTTTCTGCGCGTTGCATATCCGCCGCTTGTTGTCATTATGGTGTTTTTGGCAACGGTACTTTTTACAGCTTCCTATTCCTTCTGGATTGCTGGTTTACTGGTATTGGGAATGTTGATGACTTCACTGGTCGTGCCTGGAATTGTTCTGTTGGGACAACGAAAAATACATGAGCGTGTCCGTGAGCAGCGATCGAAACTGTCCACGGAAATCACAGAAACACTGTATGGATTTCGGGATTTAAAGATTTATGGGCAGTTGGCACAGCGTGAGGAGCAACTTCAGCACTATTCAGCTTCATTGGCAGCTGAACAGCAACGAGCTGCTAAACAATTGTTACTGGGACAATCCATGCATGTTTTTGTTACATTTTTTATGGCTTGGGGTGTGCTGACGCTCAGTGCCTATTTGATTATGGACGGAAGACTTGCTGGCGTATTTCTTGCCATGCTGGTTATGGCCACGCAAACCGTTTTCGAAGAATCAGCTGCTTTGGCTGTATTACCTGCATATAAGCAAGATAGCGAACATGCAGCCCATCGGCTGACGGAAACAATACCATCTCAAGCGACAACATTGCGATTAAGTAAGTCTGAGTCTTTACCAACTGATTTACCTGTATCCATTGAAATAAGCAACGCTACTTATCAATACGAGGGGGAGTGGAGGCCAGCACTAATGAATTTCTCACTACATCTTGCTGCAGGTTCTAAAACAGCGATTGTTGGGCCGAGCGGGTCAGGAAAATCTACGTTAATCGAGTTGTTGCTCAAACTGCGAACAACAACATCGGGGAATATACGCATAAACAAAGTCTTGATTAACGAATTGGAGGAGGCAAACATCTGGGAATTGACAAATGTAGTATTGCAACAAAGTCATTTTTTCAAAGGGACGCTTCGTGAAAATCTGTTGGAAGATGCAGATGAACATTTTGACGAGGAGCTAATGGAGGTACTTGCTAAAGCCCAATTACCAAATGTTTCGCTAAACCAGGAGGTCTATGAGAAAGGTGAAAACTTATCCGATGGAGAAAAACAGCGTCTTGCCTTAGCACGAGCCATGCTACGCAAAGGACTACTTTGGTTGCTGGACGAACCAACGTCTTCTCTGGACTATGTAACCGAGCAACGCGTTCTAAAGCAATTGTACGAGCAAGCTAGCGGAGATACACTTCTTCTCATTTGTCATCGCCTCACCGGTCTAGAGAGGATGGATCAGATTGTCGTCATGGAGCAGGGCGAAATTGTGGAGATCGGCTCATTTACGGAATTGATGGAACAGAAGGGATACTTTTATAAGTTAAAACAGATTGAACTACAGATGATTGGTGAATCTGGAGTTTAAAACGCTTGAGCTCCTGTAAGCTAATTGGTTGGTTCGGTTCACTCAGGCCGTAGGAGGGCGATTGAAAATGATGACAAACCATAGAAGAGTTTTACTAGTTGATGACGAGACACGCATTCGTACCATCCTACGAATGTATTTGGAGTTAGAGGGATTCATCGTCGAAGAAGCACCGAGTGGTACACAAGCCATCCAAAGATATGGTGAGAACCACGAAAATTATGATTTGATCGTGCTGGATTGGTTACTGCCTGACTTGAATGGGATTGAGGTTTGCAAGTGTATGAAACAGACACAACCTGATATTCCGATTCTGATGTTATCTGGGCGATCGGAAGAAAGGGACCGCATTGAAGGTTTTGAAGCCGGAGCAGACGATTACGTCATCAAGCCATTTAGCCCAAGGGAAATTGTGCTGCGTATACAAAACATGATAACCCGTGTATATTCTCCCAGTTCCTATGTTTCTGAAACCGATAATTTGCTAAATAACGCTATCATGATTGGTGAAATTGTACTTTATCCTTCAGCACGCCGTGTTATGGTGAAACAAAATGATGTCCATCTGACTCCGAAAGAATATGATCTGCTCTATTTCCTGATCACACATCAAGAAACAGTATATTCTCGTGAAATATTGCTTACAGAAGTTTGGAAGTCATCGCACAGAGAGATTTACGAACAGCGTACAGTAGATGCCCACATTAAACGCCTGCGTGAGAAGCTATTCTCCTATTATCCGGAAGGAAAAGAATGCATTCAGACATTATGGGGACGTGGATATATGTTCCATAAACTTTAATTTTGGGAAACCAAAATTACATTAAAAATGGACGAATGAGGCACCAATCCGAAGTGATTGGTATCCAACTGACGCAGCGGAATTCCATTCCAAACAACAATGAAAATGAACCTGCTCCCTCAGTAAGGAAGCGGGTTTTCATTTATAATATGGATTAGAAGAGGGTATGGAGAGGCGTGGCATGTGGAACAGGTCTCGTTTCATGATTAGGGGGCTATCACTTTTACACAACAATCCTGCAAATAGGACGCAAAGCATGCTGTATTCATTTGCATATGCTTATTATCCCCATCCAATTTGCTGAGCAAAATGCCTCCTTCGAGCAAGGAAACGGCAAATGAAGCAAGTGCATCCGCATCCAAATCTTCCTTAAACTCCCCACTATTCATCCCGTCAAGAATTATACTCTTCATCATATCCAAATAGGTATGCAGCCCTTGCCTTGCCCGATCACGAAGCTCCGTATGAGTATCATCACTTTCTACTGCTGTATTCTGCATGGGGCATCCGCCAATAAAGGGTGGATTATCAACAACATCTTTATACACACGAAAAAATGCAAGTAACCGCCCTGACGCAGACAGCTCTAGGTCGACCGCCTCAGCAAATTTCCCGCTAACCATACTGGCAGCGTAATTGTAGGCTTCAAGCGCAATCTCATCTTTACTTGTAAAATGTCGATAGATGCCCCCTTTCTTAATTCCGGTGTCGGCAATAATATCGTTTAACGATGTACCGGCATAACCTCTTTGATTAAATATTGCTGCCGATTTCATAATAATATGCTCTCTTGTTCGATCTCCTTTTTTCATGTGTTCCTCCGAATGATCTTATTCTAATTTAACATTATATCAAATTTTAAAACCGAAGCCTTGCCAATGTTTTAAATCCTGATATAATAAAGGTACCGATCGGTATCTTTTATTTTAAAGCAAAACCATTCCAAAGGCAAACTTGTCTGGCTTCGGCTCAGTGCTTACCTTTAAGTTCTATTGAACAAACTAATGTGGAATGGATTTCGAACGAAACTAGGAGGATCATTCAATGAGTGTAAAAGTAGGCATTAATGGTTTTGGGCGAATTGGAAGACTCGCATTCCGTCGGATTCAAGAGGTGGAAAATATCGAGGTTGTAGCGATAAACGATCTAACTGACGCAAAAATGCTGGCTCATCTGCTCAAATATGATACAACACAAGGCACTTTCCATGGTGACATCAAAGTTCATGATGGAGCCTTTACTGTTAACGGTCAAGAAATTAAAGTGCTGGCTAACCGTAACCCTGAAGAAATTCCTTGGGGCGAGCTTGGCGTAGATATCGTACTCGAATGTACAGGTTTCTTTACCACCAAAGAAAAAGCCGAGCTTCACCTGAAAGGCGGAGCAAAGAAAGTCGTTATTTCCGCTCCGGCAACAGGCGACATGAAGACCATCGTGTACAACGTAAACCATGAAACACTAGACGGATCGGAAACCGTCATTTCCGGTGCTTCCTGCACAACGAACTGTCTGGCTCCCATGGCTAAAGCACTGAACGATAAATTCGGCATTCAATCCGGGTTGATGACAACCGTTCACGCCTATACAGGCAACCAGAATACCCTTGATGCGCCAGATTCAAAAGGAGACTTCCGCGCAGCACGGGCTGCTGCAGAGAACATTGTTCCTTACTCCACCGGTGCAGCAAAAGCCATTGGCCTCGTTCTTCCTGAACTGAAGGGCAAACTTGATGGCGCCTCTCAACGTGTGCCTGTGCCAACAGGCTCCGTAACGGAACTCGTAGCCGTATTGAACACCACAGTAACAGTTGATGAAGTGAACGCCGCTATGAAAGAAGCATCTGATCCAGAAACGTATGGATATACGGAAGACCAAATCGTCTCTTCCGATGTGAAGGGAATGACATTCGGGTCTCTTTTTGATGCCACTCAAACAAAAGTTCTAACAGTTGGCGACCAGCAACTGGTGAAAACTGTAGCCTGGTACGATAATGAAATGTCTTACACCGCGCAACTGGTTAGAACATTAGAATATTTCTCAAAAATCGCTGAGTAACATCGCTGCAATTCTTCTTGATTCTAGCTGCAAGCGTCAAAGAGCAGGGGATTTCCGAATATCCTGTTAATCTTATAGCTGTACACGTCATTGACTGTATTGGCAATAGAAAGGAGTCATGAAATGAGAGATTCTGAGGAATTGTTCGAAGAGGTAGATGATGTATTGAGAAGACTACGTCCTTTTTTAATGCGCGATGGCGGAGATGCCGAATTGGTTGAGGTCAAGGACGGAGTGGCTAAATTAAAATTCTTGGGAGCGTGCAACGGCTGTGCTAGTGCAACGATCACATTGAAGGCTGGCATTGAAAGTGCCATTTTTGAAGAAGTGGATGGCATTCATGAAGTCGCTCAAGTCTTCTAGAAAGCCTCTTTCCATGCGCGTGTTACAAGATATTTGTCCTAAAGTAAAGGCCAACGATAGCTCTTTCAATATGGAGGGCGGGGACAATGGTCCCCGCTTATTCTATTTTATCCACTTTAATAGTCTTGGATCTGCCGAATGTCATGAAGGAAAGCCACGAATCAGTACAAGCTAATCAACGTTGATCCTAAGATGGTGACCGTTAATCTGGCTGTGTCGAAATACGTTCCCTTCCATGTCAAATGGTTCACCACATAGCCGAGGGTATCTGCATTTGTAGGTCCTATAATACGCTGCGTCGCAATCAAGTCGTAGCGCGTGTTTTTTTCATGGGACACGATCGGTGACAGGCTCCCCAGAGCCAAAACCTCGCCTTTGGTAGGCTGCTTTAATTTTCCATCCGGGTTGTAATACTGTGCTAGATATTCTGAACCTTTATTGCTGATGTCGATGAGGAACAACACATCCATTTGTGGGCTGCTCACACCAACTTTGTAGTAATCCTGATAATGTACTTGGAAAGGATGCGCCTTGTTGAAGGCCTCATAATCAAACATCATGCGGAGTGCATTATTTTTAAAGGAAAATACATAAAAAAAACCGTAACCACCGCTACCCCCTGAATCGATGCTGACTAAAATATCCGAAATGCGATCCCCTGAAAAATCCCCTAGGAACAATCTTGCATTGTACCCCGCATTACTCGCCAAAGGTACTTGGGTGATTTGTGCCGTGCGCCCATCTTGAATAATCAAGGTTATTTGAACAGCAAAATTCCCTTCACCAGGCTTATTCCCATATAAATACACATAATCGTTAACACCGTCACCAGTGACATCCCCTATTTTTGCATCTAACAAGACCATACTTCTTGAAGCAATCTCGTGCGCATACATGGGTGCAAATAAATATTCGTACATATGGAACCCTCCTTATTCGAAACTCATGCCTTAATGATTACTATATGTAGGTGAGTACCTAGTCGACAGTTCATTCGCCCACGAATCAGAATACCCATTCTGAAAATTAATTAAAGTTAAGACGAGATGTTTGTCGCGCTGCCCGTTTTATTAAGCTAACGCGCAGGATAGTGTAACAAATGCATTATATTTATGATACGGCTCTCTGTAAATCAATCTATAACATATCGAATTTTCTAGCAGATTCTATGTTGCAGATTCCTTCAGGGCGGAAGAGGGACTGTGTTGGGGTCTGTTAAAGGAGACTGATAGTAGATTCCCGTACTCGGTTTGGCAGCGGTTTGGATCATGCTGCACAGCAAAGAGCGCAGGTTAGACCTGATCTTTCTTATATGGGTAGTTGCCGGAGGGAAGTTTATTATCTGGATATTTTATTGCTTTATTCGAATAAGTATTAGCAACCTAATCAGTGCAGTTAGTTGTATACTTTTTATACTCTGGTTCGTTCCTTTACAAAGTCCGCGTTATCCGTGGCTTCTTTTTTTAATATGAGAGGTTGAGGAACTACTTGAATGAACAAACTATGTTATGCTGAATACAACAAAGTGCGTTCATTTCAAGAAAGGGGTTTAAAATGCCATGTGCCGAAATATCAAGACCTTATTCAATTTCGACCCGCCTGCGACGGATGAAGAAATTCAGGCTGCAGCGCTGCAATTCGTAAGGAAGCTCTCGGGCTTTAACCGTCCTTCCAAAGCGAACGAAGCGGCGTTTAACCAAGCAGTGCAAGAGTTTACCGTCGTTGCACGGCAGCTGCTGGATTCTCTGGTGACTCAAGCCGAACCCCGCAATCGAGAGGTCGAGATCGCTCGGGCCCGGGCACGATCCGCTAAGCGATTCGGGGAATCCTAAGCGGGTAAAGATGGAATCGCATTAGAGGTACCTTAAAGAAGAGCGCTTAAATTATTATCGACAATTAATTGATACGTTGATCATCGGTATCAATTAATTGTCCGGTGACAAAAACATTGTAACATTAGAAGTCGCTGATTAAGCGGCTTTTTATATTATGGAAGAGGTACGATGGACTATGTTCTTGTCCAGTCGAAGGGCAAGAACATAGTCCGATTACCGATTAGATAAGCATCAAACTAACTGGACACGACATTTGAATTCACCGACAATCAGGCCACCGATTACTTTAGTGTCCTTCTTCCTATGTTTATAAAGGCATAATCATAGCTCTTGGGCCAAGCGGAAAATGTAGACTTTGCGCTGTGGGAATCGGTTTGTTGCTTATGATGGCATCCAGAATAGGGAATACCAGCGTAGCTGACACCACCCGGATAAAAAAGTAAGAACTCTCCATGTCTGGAGAGTTCATTTTATAGGTAATAAGTCTAAAATTTGCAGCCTATTAGATTAAACTAACGTTCCCCGATAGTTGAGCAACTACTGCTAACGTAAAATCTTCCTCAATACCACATAATCAAGCTAGCAATTCCGAACACGAGCAGGGCTGCGCTAATCAACGATTCATTTAAATGAGTCACCTCTAGCAGAAAAGGGGAGATGTAGGTATAAGCGAGAGAATATCCACCTAACCAGAAAAAAGTTACCGCCAATGCAACCAAAACCTGAGGTTTTCTTAACAAAGCTAATTGCTTGATCAAAGGAACAGGCTTGTGCGACCTGTTGAGCTCTGTAGGTATTATTTTGTCTGCCGTCCTTATTTATTTTACCGGATATCATAATCTAGACCCGCTGATCAGCATGATCATCGGAGGAATCATTTTTATCGGCGGAACTAAAATTATCCGCGAATCTTACTTGGTGCTGATGGAATCCGTGCTATACAAATTTCGACCTGGACGCCATCCGTAAGGATATTCGTACCATTTGAATGGATCAAAGATGTTCATGAGCTTCATCTATGGTCCGTATCGACCGATCATTATGGTGTCACTTCGGCCAATGTAAATTTCATTAAGCTAGCGGGCAGGATAGCCCCTCGCTACTTTTATTCCTCGATGAGAATGCCCGCAGCTTTCAAATGCCCATAGGTAACAATTCTACTAAACTGAGATGAAGCTTCTTCCACAGAAAGAGGCTGATCGTTTTTAATCCACCAATTAACAACCCCCATGAAAGCCGATACAAGATATTCGAGCAGCAATTCCTTGGAAATCGCTAAATGCGATTGTCCCTGAGAAGGATCGCCCATCCCATTTAATTTATCTTTAATGATATTTTCTATTTTTGCTCGAAATTGATAGATTCTGTTCTCTTCAATTAACATGGCATAGTAAAAGGTCTTGTTGCGCGAGATATATTCCAGCACAGTTTTCATGACCCTTTCAAGTATAGAAATGCTGAAGGGATTCATGCTAATGGGACAAAGAACTACGGCATCCTTTAGTTCGCTCAACAATTCATTTATACATGTTTCCAATAAATCAGGCTTGTTTTGATAGTGAAGATAAAAAGTGTTTCGGTTGATTATGGCCCGATCGGCAATATCCTGGATTGTTATCGATTCATATCCCTTTTCCTGAATAAGCTCATAAAATGCCTTTCGAATGGATTGTTTCGTGCGCAGTATTCTCAGGTCGGTCTTTTTGTGCATTTTTTTTGAGACCCTCCTAATTTTATTTTGAGTTGTTATACGACAAAGTTTGATGAGTTGTCTGTTATCCTTCAAAACTAAAATTATTGAATATTGAGTGTAATAATAGCCTTTATTATAATGAGCGATAGATAAATAAACAACAAGTGCTTATTATTTATCAAATGATTGTAAAAACCAAGGAGGATACCCAAATGATATCAAAAAATCAAAATGAGCTTGTTCTTAAGGCGATCGCTGTTCTGGAAAGTTTTGAGAGCGGCAACCCCGAAGCGATTACGGCTTACGTTAATCCAAATCAATATATTCAGCACAATCAAAGCTTATCCGATGGACGTGCAGCCATGCTTGGTGCACTTGATCATTTAAAACAAATTGGTACGAAGGTAAGTATTAAGCGTGCTTTGGTTGATGCAGATTATGTAGTTCTTCATTCTGTATATGAATTTTTTGGCCCCAAAATCATTATTGATATTTTCCGCTTTGAGGATGGCTTAATTGTTGAACACTGGGACAATATGCAAGAGATGGAGGGGAAGACACCAAGCAATCACACGATGATTGACGGGTCAGTCATGATAAAGGATATCGACAAAACGGATGCTAACAAACAATTGGTCAAAAGCTATGTTGAGAACATCCTGTTTGGGAAGAACCCAGGCCTGCTAGCCTCCTACTTTTATGGGGATAATTACATTCAGCATAGTCCGCATATAGCAGACGGCCTATCCGGTCTCCATGCTGCATTGCAGGCTCTAAATGAGAAAAACATAAAATTTGAATATACTCATCTCCATCAAGTGATAGGACAAGGTGATTTTGTACTTGCAGTGAGTGAAGGTCTATTCAATGGTCAAGAAACTGCTTTCTATGACCTGTTTCGCGTAGAGAACGAAAAGATCGCTGAGCATTGGGACGTCATCGAGGCCATATTGCCGGTGGAGAAACGAAAAAATTCAAACAGTAGATTCTGAGGATTTCCCTTCAAATGGATATAAAAGCGTTGCAAAAGCAACGCTTTTTTTATTCTTAACAAAATGATCATTAACTATATGTTCATTGTAAACGGACAAGGAGTAGAGAAGTATGAGAATACTGAAAGAAAAAATGACGTGGCTGGGAGTGGCAATTGTCTTGGTCGTATTGATTGTATTCGGATTTGCGATGATGGGTTCAGTGCTTGGGTCAGAACCAAAGGAGCTCCCAGTGGCCCTCGTTGTCCTTGACCAACCGATGGAGTTGCCGACAGGCGGAACGTTAGAGATAGGGAAGATGATCCAGGCGACATTAAGTTCGAACTCGGCGCTGCCGTTCGTCTGGTATGTTGTGGGCTCCGAAGAAGAAGCTCGGAAAGGACTGGATAATCGCGATTATTACGGAGCGTTGGTACTTCCGGCTGGTCTTAGTAACGGCTTGTATTCATTAGTAACTTCTTCGCCGGTCTACCCTCATGTAAAGATCATATCCAACGAGGGAATGAGCACTCAAGCCTCTACGGTAGTAACACAGGCATTGGGGCAAGCTTTGAGAATGATCAGCGTAGAACTGTCACTTCAGCTGCTTGAGCAGCTCGGACAGCAAAAGGAGCAAGTTCCAGTTGAGACAGCTAAAGCTTTAGTGACACCCGTGAACATTCAGAAAGAAGTCATACATTCACCGGGGATGAACAATGCGTCGGGAAACGCGCCGGCTTTGTTGACCCAGATTATGTGGATTGGAAGCCTGGTGACTGGAATTATCTTGTTCTTGGTCAGCAAGAAAGACGTTGCCGCAGCTTCAAGTAGATGGTCGGTCATCGCGGTGCAAGCGATTGTGGGACTTGCAATCATCAGCATTGCATCAGGCTTTACTATTTGGATGGCCATGTCGTGGTACGACATGGAAATGGCGGATGCAGGGGTGACTTGGTTGTTCTTATGGCTGGCCGGATCGACGTTTTTCCTGTTGCAATCTTCCTTGCTGAATTGGATCGGATTCCGAGCGATGCCGCTGCTCGTACTTCTGATGTTCTTCTCCATCCCGCTGCTGAACATGGCTCCCGAGTTCTTGCCACAGATAACACGAGATTGGATCTATTCGTGGACGCCATTACGGTTCGCCACAGGCGGGTTGCGGGAAGTGATGTACTTCGGAGGACTGGATGCGGCTTCTTCAAATGCATTGATCTTGGGGGGCGTAGCCGTGGGATTTCTTGTGCTGCTTCTCGCTTCAGGATTTAAGGCAGGTCGAAAAAACAACCAAAAAGACGTTTAGACTACTATTTCATTTGTTAACGATAGCGGACTCGCGAAAATTCGTAAGTATAAGTCAAAAGGACATAGCAGAAGCAATTGAAATGGATCGCACATCTGTATCTTTGGCGCTAAAGGATATTAAAAATCATGGGATTATCCAGTCTCCGCGAACATGACGTTTTGTCCGAGGAGATGAGATGATGAACAGCGGGAAATAATCATTTCAAATAGTCAGTTGAGTATTGCTACCGATAATCACACTTCATCAAGGTGTGATTAATTCGTTTAAAGGGGGATTCTAGCTTTTAATACCCACTTGCAAACTCAATCCACAATCAAATAATTATTTTTAAAAATTACAACTCGGCATTCTAATGCGAGTTGTTTTTATTTTTCTTTAATTGACGTACAAATGAAAGGGAAAGGAAGTAATGGGGTTGGATTTGTTCTTGTCGAGGGACAAGAAATAGTCCCATTGAGATTCGCTATTATAGCGGCTTTTTTGTTTTATCGCAACAAGTTCTTGTCCCGATTACCGATTAGATAAGTATCTAACATCCATGCAATCTCATTAAGCTAACGGGCAGGATAGTTGAAGATTAATCAAGGCGAACCTTATCACAAGTAACGGCGAAAATATTTGTACTTGCAATTTGAAAGTACAAATTCTATACTCTATTTATCACATAACGAAGCCGGTGGCGAAATGCCGGGACGGCTGATGACAGAAACAGGCAAAACCTTGCCGGCCCTATAGTTTAACATTTAGATAAATCTTAGTGTGCCGGTACTAAACTTAAACCGAAAGGAAGTTTACAAATGAATGGTAATCATTTCAGCGTTTTGGAATCAGGTCCTATTAGCAATCTTTTGAGTATGTCGAAGGATCCCATCCCAGGTAAGCTCTTTCTGAAGGACAAGCTTGGACTAACCGGCATGGAAGTTTCTCTGAACCAACTGCCGGAGGGAGGCTCTGTCCCGTTCTATCACACCCATCGCGAGAATGAGGAGCTATACCTATTCATTGGCGGCCAAGGTCAGTTTCAGGTAGATGGACAGATTGTTGATGTAAAGGAAGGAACGGCTATTCGTGTTTCACCTGAAGGCGAACGCACGCTTCGCAACAACGGTACTGGCGATTTGAATTTCATCGTAATTCAAGTCCAAGCGGGCAGTCTCCGTCAATGGGTACAGACGGATGGCGTCATACTCGATAAACCTGTGACCTGGCAGGTATGATATTAGGCCCCAGACTGATCATGACAGGTAAAGGGCAACCTGATTAGAACCACCACAATAAAACTTGCAAAATGCAAGCACAGATCGTATAATCATGCTCATGAAAAAGCGAACATCTACCGTTTGTCCAATTGTATATGCGCTCGATATATGGGGCGATCCATGGAGCCTCGTCATCCTTCGTGACGTCCTTATCCATAACAAGCGTTATTACCGCGATTTCCTGGCTTCACGCGAGCGCATCGCAACCAATATTTTGAGCGCACGGCTCCAATCACTAGTTGAAGCAGGCTTACTCGTCAAAATTGAAGGCGAGTCAAATCGGGCACAAACGATGTATCGGCCGACACAAAAAGCACTTGACCTAATTCCGGTCATTTTTGCCATCATGCATTGGGGCCTTGAGTACAATCCCAATACCGATATGAGTATTCCGATCATGCAAGAACTAAAAACGAACGAAAAAGAGCTGGAGCAACGCCTTCTACGGAATTTCGACGATGTACGTTCACAGTAAGATCAATCTCATATATTCGACGAAAGGAGCTGCCGTGGCAGCTCCTTTCGCATTTTTCGGCATTATGAGCGTTAAGGTGAACCGTATGGGGATTTTATCAGACCTGATATAGGAATAATAGTAAGGAACGAATTGGTACCAAATATAAAACAATTGATTCTAGACCATGGAATTTTCATAAAAAAGAATTATGAAAACAATAAGAAGGTGCAATACGCACCTCGTTATGGTTTATTTAAGAAGCATTCATTCCATAAATTCCTAATCGCTGAACATCTTACGAATCACGTAGCATTAGCTCATTGTAATGTAACTGTTCTATTTAAAAAAGAGAATGACTATGAAAATGCTTTAAATGGTTTTGAAGAGGCTGGGGATTTTCTTCATACGACATCGCTGCTGCGCTATCCTGTTTTTGTGGAGAAAAGAAACTACACGGGCACAAATCCGGAGACGTTATCCTCACCTTTGCTGCGGCAGCAGGTTTGTTCTACCTGTGAAGAGCTTGAGCAGTTGCAAGATGTGCTGATCATTCCGTTAGGAAAGGCTGTGGAGCGGGTTCTCCGCTGGTTCCCAGAACAAGGCCGCATCCGGGAGCAACAGGTGCTTTGGGGATTTCCGCATCCTTCCGGAGCGAATGGACATAAACACCGTCAATTCGAAGAACACAAAGAATTGATGAGGCACACGCTCTCCCTCTTTTTCGGGGATCGGCAGTAACATTTGGACGGGGAAAGTACAAGGAATGCCATGAAAATAGATCAGGTGCCAGCCATGCGTATACCGTCGTGAACATCTACGTGGAATTAAGGAAAATCGGTGATCCCGCCTGCGTGCGCGGAGTCTCTATGACTTGACTGGCACGCTTTTTGCGTTCCCCAAATCAAACTTCTGCTATGGCGTTTGCAGCGTATTTCCGGGAGATCCCCGTTTTTTGCCCGCTTGTCCTTCTTTTTTCTTCTTGTCATACGGTGATCGCATAGACTATAATATGACCATAAAATTGAAAACGCTTTATTATCCAATATGAAATCGATACCATATGCGGAGGTACAGTCATGAAATTTATCGATGTAAATGGCTTGTCATTATCTCAACTTATGATCGGAACGGGTGATCTAAAGAAATGGGGCAGCTGTGATATGTTGGATCAATTCGTTGCTGCCGGCGGAACAACCATCGATACGGCTCATCAGTATCGGGAGGCCGAGACGATTTTGGGAAAATGGATGGGGAAAAGAGGTAACCGCGATCAGCTGGTCATTATGAGCAAGGGGGCGCATCACGATGACGGAAGTCCCGGACCGAGGGTGAATCCCGGAGCGATCCGCAAAGATCTCATGGAAAGCCTGGAGCGGTTGGGTACGGACCGGATCGACCTGTACGCACTGCATCGGGATGATCCTTCCGCTGAAGTGGGTCCCATTATCGAAGAGTTGAACCGGCATTTAGAAGACGGACGGGTGCTGGCGATCGGCGCTTCCAACTGGACGCATCAGCGCATACAAGAAGCGAATGACTACGCGGGCCGGCATGGCTTGAAAGGTTTTATGTTCGATAGCGTGAACCTGAGCCTTGCGATTGCAAAAGAACCAAGATGGGAAGGGTGCGTATCCGCTGACGGTGCGGCATGCGAGTGGCATACACACAACCAAATGCCGCTGTTGGCCTGGTCTGCGCAAGCAGGGGGCTTTTTCTCAGGCAACTTCTCCCCGGATAACTTGTCAAACGAAGAAATGGTCAGAGTGTACTACAGCGACGAAAACTGGGAACGATACCAGCGTGCTGTACAGCTAGCTCAGGAGAAAGGCGTAACAGCGATCCAGATCGCGTTATCCTTCGTGCTGAACCGCCCTTTTCCAACCGCTGCCATCATCGGACCAAGAAGCGAGAAGGAACTTTCAGATTCCGTGAAAGCGATGGACATCGAATTAACGCCAGAGCAGCTTGCATGGTTGAACCTTGAACGAGAGGAGCTGACAGCCAAGTGAGGACTACATTTGCAGCCCAATTATTTACGCTCAGAAACGAAGTCAAACGAGATTTTCCCGGCACTTTAAGAGAGTTAAGAAAAATGGGATGGTCGGCCGTTCAGATTGATGGGCTTCATGGTTATGATGCAAAAGAGATCGCAGCCGTACTCAAGGAAACCGGACTTCAGACCGCTGGGATGCATGTTGGGCTTGAGCGCATGAAACATGATCTTGAAGCGGTTTTGGAAGAGGGGAAATTATTTAACACCAAGGATATCATCTGCCACTCTCTGCCTGACGCTTTGAAAAACGTGGAGGGTTACAAGTCGGTCAGACATGATTTACGCGAAGTGTCCAAAACAGTGACGCCGCTGGGGTTCCGGGTCGGTTACCATAATCATGATTTCGAATTTCATACCTCGTTGGACGGAAAGTATGCACTGGATTATGTGCTCGAATTAGATCCTTCCCAGCCCGTTTATGCAGAAATTGATACGTACTGGGTCCAAAAAGCCGGGGTTGATCCTTTGTCCTGCATCAGGAACTACGCTTCCCGCATGCCAATCCTCCATCTGAAAGATATGACCGCAGACGGTAAACAATATTTTGCCGAAATTGGAACGGGTAGGATCGACTTTATTCCGATTTTGCAGTGGGGGCTGGATCACGGGGTGGAATGGTTTGCAGTTGAGCAGGATTATTGCCCGGGCAGCCCTATGGACAGCTTGCAGCTCAGTCTGGAAAACTTGCTGAAGATGGAAGCGGAAATAACGAGAGGCTAAGCGAGGGAACAGCTAGGAAGGGGAACGAACGGGTTTAATTTGGGGACGTAAAAGCGATATGGCAAGCCATATTGATATGGGAAGGAGCTTGGAATCGATGCTGCTGACAGAGACGAAAATCAAGGAAAGACTGGAGGAAATCGAGAACACGAGATACCGGGATGCGATCGCAATCGAAGCTTTCCGCTGGATGGAGGATGAAGACGGCGAAATTGCGGCCAAACCCCCGCGGAGCGGTGAATGGTCCTCCATTCGCTTAAACGATACTTGGGAAGGGCGTGACCGGTATGCATGGTTATCCCATAAGGCGATGTTGCCGAAGGAATGGGCGGGGCGCAAGGTACTTGGCCGGTTTGACTTTGGTGAAACAGGGGGAGGGAACAACTCCGGTTTCGAATCTTTGCTATTTTTGAACGGATTACCTTATCAAGGTGTGGACTCGAACCATCAGGAAGTTTTTTTTCCGGAGGAAGCCATCGGAAGCGAGATCCAGATGGATATTCGTCTCTGGTCGGGTTTAGAAGGCGGTGGTCCGCCAAAACCACGGAAACATACGATTCGGCTCGCGGAGATATGCTGGCTCGATGAGCAGGTTGATGACTATTATTACACGGCACGGGCCGCATGGGAAACGATTCAGACGCTTGATGCGAATCATCCGGATCGTGTGCGGCTCATTCGTGCGGTAGATCGTTCGCTGCTTCTGATCGACTGGTCCTATCCGCGTTCTGACGCTTATTATGATTCCGTACACAGGGCGATTGAGCTACTGCGGAGTGATTTGTCGGAGATCGAGAAGCATTCGCGCGTGACGGTGACTTGCATCGGACATACGCATATTGACGTTGCCTGGTTATGGCGTTTAAAGCATACACGTGAAAAATCGGCCCGTTCGTTCTCGACCGTGCTGCGTTTGATGGAAATGTACCCGGATTACGTCTTTTTGCAAACACAGCCCCAATTATATGAATACATCAAAAACGATTATCCGGAAATCTACGAAAAAATACGCGAGCGAGTCCGTGAAGGGCGCTGGGAAGTGGCTGGCGGCATGTGGCTGGAAGCGGACTGCAATTTAACCTCCGGGGAATCGCTTGTGCGCCAATTGCTGTTTGGCACGCGGCTGTTCCGCGAAGAGTTTGGTACAGAGTGCCGCTACTTGTGGCTTCCGGATGTATTTGGCTACAGCTGGGCCTTGCCGCAAATTTTGAAGAAATCGGGCATCGATACTTTTATGACGACCAAAATCAGCTGGAGCCAGTTCAACCGGATGCCGCATGATACGTTTAAATGGCGCGGAATCGACGGTTCGGAAGTGCTGACACATTTCATTACGACACCGGATGAACATGACAGTCCTTATTATACATACAACGGAGTCGTCGAAGCGCAAATGGTCAAGGGCATCTGGGACAATTACCGGGATAAGAACATCCATGAGGAACTGCTTCTCTCTTACGGTTATGGCGACGGAGGCGGGGGCGTGAACCGCGAAATGCTCGAAATGCGCCGCAGACTGGACGAAATGCCGGGACTGCCGCATGTGAAGAACGGTACCGCAGACGCATATTTTGAGAGGCTTCAGCAGCAAGTTGAAACGACGGATCAATACGTTCATACATGGGATGGAGAACTTTATCTCGAATTTCACCGCGGCACCTATACAAGCCAGGCTTACAACAAGAAGATGAACCGCAAACTGGAGCTTGCCTATCGGGAAGCTGAATGGCTTGGAGTTTACGCCAGTTTGTTGTCTGGTAGTGGGGCCGCTTACCGTCAAGCTGAACTGAATAACGGCTGGAAAATCATCTTGCGCAACCAGTTCCACGATATTATCCCCGGATCTTCGATTCGGGAGGTGTACGAGGATAGCGCGGCGGAATACGCTGAAGCCGAAGGCATCGTTCGTTCGGCCTGGGCGCATGCGGCGGAAGCAGCGGTTTCCCCTGCCAAAGAGCAATACACCGTGTGGAATTCCTCTCCTTGGACGCGCCGGGACGTGCTGGCGGTTCAGCGGGCTGAAACAGATGGAGTCTGGACGGACGCAAGCGGAGAGGTTCTGCCAGCACAGAAGTCAGGTGATCAATGGCTGGTGCAAGTGGAAGCGCCTGCTGCCGGGCATACGACCATTTGTTTTAAACCGGCTGCCGCGGCGGCTCTGGAGCCATCTCCATTCCAATATGACCCTTCTGGCATCGTTACGCCGCATTATGACATCAAGTGGAACGAAGCCGGTCAATTGACTGAAATTTGGGATGCGGTGGCACAAAAGCAAGTGCTGGCGAGCGGAGAGGCAGGAAACGTACTGCAAGTGTTCGAAGACAAGCCGCTGATGTTCGACGCCTGGGACATCGATATTTATTATCAGCAAAAAATGAGAGTTGTGCAGGATTTGCAGTCAGTTGATCTGATTGAATCCGGCCCGTTGTCGGCATCCGTTCGTTTCGTTTGGAAGTATATGAACTCGATGATCACTCAGATCATGAAGGTATATGCCCATTCAAAACGCATTGATTTCGTAACCGACGTGGACTGGCAAGAACGCCAGCAGCTGTTAAAAGTAGCATTCCCGGTGGATATCCGTTCTACCGAAGCGACTTATGATATCCAATTCGGCAACGTGAAACGCCCGACGCATTGGAATACAAGCTGGGATTGGGCCCGCTTCGAGTCGGTTGGTCATCAATGGGCGGACCTGGCGGAACGAGGATACGGCGTCAGCCTGCTGAATGATTGCAAATACGGATACGATATCAAAGGAAATACGATGCGGTTGTCATTAATCAAATCGGCCAAAGAACCGGACCCGGAAGCGGACCAAGGGGCGCATGCCTTCACCTATGCACTGCTTCCTCACGAAGGCGACTGGTATGAGGCTGATACGGTGCAAGAAGCGTGGGCGCTTAATAATCCGCTGACGGTTAGCGGCGGAGGGTTGAATAAGCCGCAGTTATCCCTGCTGCGTACTTCAAGCGATAACATCATGATTGATGCGGTCAAAAAAGCAGAGGATAGCGACCGGGTGATCCTGCGTCTTCATGATTATGCCGGGCTTCGGAAACGGGTGGCGCTTTCAAGCGATCTGAACATCGTATCGTGGCAGGAATGCGATCTGATGGAACGGCCTATTGGGGAGTTGCAAGCAGGTGATCAAGTGGAGTTCGAACTGGCGCCGTATGAGATTAAGACGTTCTTGATCGATATGCGGGCATAATTTGATAGATTTGTTTTGTAGAAGAAGGCTTAACTTAAGCAAGGAGGGGTTTCATGCGGAAAACGATGGTTGCAGCCCATACGGGCTGCGGCATTCACCCGGATAACACGCTGGCTTCGTTTATGGAGGCCATGGAGCTTGGTGCGGATATAGCCGAAGTTGACGTCCGGGTAGCTCATGATGGTACGGCCATTCTGATGCATGATGATTCACCTTATCTGCACCAATATTCCTATGAACAATTAAATCGGCCGGAAATCCGGCGGCTCCTTGAGCCTGTCTATGAGGAATATGAAATTGCAACGCTGGAGCAGGTTCTGGAACTGTCGCTGGAGAGTAGCCTGAAATTGAACCTGGATCTGAAAGCGGCGACAAGCATTGATCCTGCCGTGCAGCTGATTCGCAAATTTGATGCAGTAAGGCGGGTGTATATTACTGGCTGCTCCGATCACATAACAACAAATTATCCGGACATTCAGGTCATGTTGAATACGCCGGATGAGCTGACTTTGCAGCAGCAGGAACAATATGACGATTACGCGGCGGAAGTATGCCGGGA
Organism: Paenibacillus dokdonensis; assembly: GCF_004916975.1. GTDB lineage: Bacteria > Bacillota > Bacilli > Paenibacillales > Paenibacillaceae > Paenibacillus_AQ > Paenibacillus_AQ dokdonensis. The sequence goes on from NZ_STGQ01000001.1 coordinate 2,653,337, forward strand.
AGCGGTTCAGGGCGGGTATACCGGACTCAACGTGAATGGCCTGACGCTCCGCCTTCCGCTGATCGAGCATGCGCATGCCTGTGGCTTGCAAGTATGGGTCTATACCGTAAATGACCGGCCGAACATGGAACTGCTGCTTCGCGGTGGTGTGGATGCTATTACAACGCGAAAACCGGATGTTCTCATCACGCTTTTGAATGATCGGAATCCGTGAAATGATAGCGGAGGATTTAGCAGATGATGTCCTGATAGCATTCATTTTTGTGATTTTTACCAGATTTTCAAATTTAACAAAAAAAACAGATGGAATTTAAAATAAATCGGTAGAAAATAACAATCAATGTTGCTATAATAAGCCAAAGGAAAGCGCTTTCTAAGCGAGGTCATTGCGCAATATGAAATCGATACCAGTACCGCTGTTAAGCAATTAAAAATGAAGAAGGTGATCGCATCGTGTCTCAAGGTTCATCGTCATTGCTTAAGCCGGATCAAACAGGAAGGAAACTGTGGAAAAAGGTTTTGGAGCATCGTTATTTGTACTTCATGTTGTTGCCGTGCATCGTATTTTTCATTATTTTCTCCTATATTCCGATGGGCGGTTTGCTCCTGGCTTTTAAGGACTACAAGTTCAATAAAGGCATTCTGGGGAGTCCATGGGTCGGGCTGGAGTATTTCAAAACGTTCTTCAGTTCGTACCAAAGCGGCCAGCTCGTGAAGAACACGCTGATCATTAGCGGAATGAAGCTGTTTCTGTACTTGCCGTTTCCGATTATCCTTGCGCTGATGTTCAACGAAATTCGTACCCGATGGTTCAAAAACGTATCGCAAAGCATCTTGTACCTGCCGCATTTTATTTCATGGGTCGTCGTTGTGGGGTTGCTCCAGCGGGTTTTGGCGCCGGACACGGGGCTCTTGAACCAGTTGATATCGGGCTTGGGCGGGGATGGCAGCACTTATTTTATGATGGAGCCGAAATACTTTTACCAAATTATGTTTGGCAGCCACTTTTGGAAATCCATCGGTTGGGATTCGATCATTTATATGGCAGCGATTTCAGGTGTGAATCCAGACATGTACGAAGCAGCCAAAATGGACGGAGCCAGCAAGTTCCGGGAAATCTGGAATATTACGCTTCCATCCATCACGCCGACGGTGGTTATCCTGTTCATCCTGTCGCTGGGCAATATTTTATCTGCGGGATTCGACCAGCTTTATTTGCTTAGAACGCCTGGAAATATGGAGCTTTCGGATATTTTGGATACTTACATTATTCGTGTGGGACTGCAAAGCGGCCAATACGGATATGCAACAGCTGTCGGGATGCTGCAAGGGGTCATTGGGCTCGTACTGGTCGTTCTCGCGAACCGGATATCCCGTAAAGTTTCGGAAACTTCATTATGGTGACGATACCATTTATTCATGGTGGGGGACGTCTTTAGACGTATTTCATAATAATCCAGTTAAAGGGGTAAAAGGCATGGGGAAAAAATGGGCAAAGTTGTTTGCAATTCCGCTGCTCGCGGCGATGTTTATTGCAGGTTGTTCCAGCGGCAGTGAAGACACCGGCAAAGAAAGCAAAGAGACAACCGTTTCGAACACCAATAAGCCTGCAACCTGGATCGCGGACCGCAAAATTAAAGGACTTGTATTTATGGGTACCGATGATTACACCGAAGATATGAACCCGGAGATCAAAGCGAAGATCAAGGAGCAAACGGGTATCGATTTCGAGATTGAGATCATGAAAGCCGACCATTCGATTGACGGCCTGATTGCCGGACTTGCAGCCAACGACCTGCCCGATTTTATTGCGTTTTACTTGAATAACAGCGGCCGTCCGGAAATGCCTGTTCTTCTGAAAGCGGCGCGTGAAGGCATGTTTACCGATCTGACGCCGTTAATCAAAGATACGAAGGTGTACAAAAAGTATCTGGAAGACGATTATTTGCCGATTGACACCAAATACGGTGTTATGTTCCGACCGGAATTCGAAGGTTCGACATATCTTATGCATATGAACATTAACCGTGAAGGCGGCGCTGACACGCGGAAATACGTAGGCGGACCTTATATTCGCAAAGATATCGCTGAAGCGCTGAATATCGAACCGAGCACCATTACAACGACAGATCAATTGTATGATTTGGCCAAAAAGATTCAAGCTGGGAACTTCAAAGACGATAACGGCAACCCGGTTACGCCAATTGGCCCTAGTTATTGGGGAGGACAGGAAGAGACCCGTCTGTTCGCGGATTTGGAATGGGGCGAATACGACCAGTTTATAAAGCAGGATAAGAGTGGAAATGTGCTTCATGAAGCGGAATCGCCTTATGTGATGAAAAAGATTGAGTTCGTGCAAAAGCTGCTGAAAGAAAAGCTGCTGCAGCCTGAGTTCTTCACGATGGACGAAAGCCGCGCCACGGAAGGAGCGATCAACGGCACCTGGGCCATTATCGCGAATATGCACAACTATCAAGATTTTGTTCAGGATATGCACTATGTCCCAGTTGGTCCTTTGAACACGATCGACGGGCCTTACGAAATGCAGGTTGATTTCAAATCCGGCTATTCTGGATGGGCGATTCCGTCCACCACGAAAAATCCGGAGGAGATTGTGAAATTTGCGGATTATCTGGCAAGCCGTGATGGTAAATTACTGTGGAAATACGGCCTCGAGGGCCGCGATTATACGCTCGATCAGGACGGCAATCCGCTGGTGAAACAAGAGGTGCTTGACCTCAAGGCAAAAGATCCGAATGAAGCGAAGAAGCTGGGTTTTGGCGGCGTCGGTAATAACTGGGGCGATCTGCTTGGCAGCACAGACATCGACAATATGGCGGATTTTGGTGAGATGGAATATGGCGACAAACTGAAAAAAGACGCAGATTTAGGTGCGATAAAAATCGCGGAGCTATGGAAATGGGATGAGAAACGCGCCAAAGCGGACGTCATTGACGGATACACCCCGAACTCCTTCTTGGGCGAGTTTGCTAAAGGAACCGAACTGAAGGCTGCATTTGATAATTACCGAGACAGCCTGGTCAAAGCTTATTACGCCAAGAGTATGGATGAAGCCAATAAAATTATTGAAAGTGCTCTCAAGCAAATGCGTTCCGCCGGGTTGGACGATTATCTGAAGCTTGTCGCAGAGAAAAATGCCGATCCAAAAACAAAAGTGAAATTCTAAGGATCGTAGGAACAGAGGCTTTTGCAAAATCCTAACCATTTAAAGAGATAGGCGGTTGTGTTCGCGGGTGAAGGCGGCCGCCTGCTCTTCTTAGGAGGACGGAGAAAAGTGGGGAAAGAATTTTATAGGCTTAGCGCTGGGGAGAAAATTTTCAAAGTCGTGAACTACTTGTTGATCATTGCACTTTGCTTATCGATCATTCTTCCTTTTCTCAACATCTTTGCACTTGCGTTTAATCCCGGTAAAGATGCGGAGAGAGGCGGCATTTATTTTTGGCCCAGGATGTGGTCGTTTGAAAACTTCGGCAAGGTATTTGAAGCGGCGAATATCGGCCAGGCTTTTGCGATTTCGATTTTTCGTACGGTTGTTGGTACGGCTGCCAGCGTCTTTTTGACGGCAATGGCGGCATATGCTTTAAAGAGCAAGACGCTTCCGGGCGGCAAGTTTTTTACGATGTTCGTTTTTTTTACGATGTTGTTTAGCGGGGGAATCATCCCTTATTACATGCTCCTCAAATCCATTCATTTGACCAATACGATTTGGGTATATGTTATCCCGAGCTTATATAGCGCATGGAATTTGATTATTATTCGCACGTTTTTTCAGCAGATCCACCCCAGCTTGGAAGAATCGGCGCGAATTGATGGTTATAACGATTTCAGAATCTTTATGAAGATTATCCTCCCTTTAAGCAGACCTGTCATCGCCGTCATCAGTTTGTTTAATGCGGTTGGCCACTGGAATGATTGGTTTACCGGGGCTTTTTACGTCCGAAAAGCGGCCTTGCGTCCGCTCTCCACTTTGCTGCAGGAAATGCTGACAAGCGCGGAGGCGATGCGGGACACATTAAATCAGGCGGCAGGCACAAATTACGATATGATCGAACGCATTCAGGTTACCAGCAATTCATTGAAAATGGCGACGATTATTGTTGTCGTGACGCCGATCGTGATTATCTATCCTTTTGTACAGCGTTATTTTGCCAAGGGGATCATGATTGGTTCGATGAAAGAGTAGAAGCGGAGAGGGCGAGGACACATGAACATATTAAATCCATATCAATTAACAGGGCAGTGGCTGCGCGGAAGCTTCCACAATCACACGACAAACAGTGACGGCTGGTTTCCGCTTGAAACGGTATATAAAATGTACGCTGAATATGATTTTCTCGGCATTTCCGACCATGATAAAATAACGGATCATAGAGGGAACAGAACCATCAAGACTGTATTTGACGCAATTGAAGTGAGCAGTAAGCAGACCCATATGCTGCTCGTCAATCCGCCTCGGGACTTGATGGAGAACTATAGCAACGCGTTTACAATCGAAAACTATCAGCGCCATGTGGACCGTGCGGTCGATAACGGTGGCTTTGCCGTGCTGGTTCATCCAAACCGCTATTTCTCGAATTTTTGGGAATTGGAAGACATGCTCAAGCTGGAGCGTTATATTGGAATTGAAGTTTACAATGGGGACGGCAACCCGGAGTATGATATCGCGTTTGATAAATGGGATGCCGTGTTGTCCTCGGGACGCAAGGTATGGGGGTTTGGCAACGACGATTCCCATGTTTACGGACAGGAAAAACGGGCCTGGAACATGGTGATGGCCAGCGAGAATACTCCCGAAGCGATTATCGAAGCCATCAAAGACGGTAATTTCTATGTCTCGACTGGCTATGGCTTTGATGCCATCCGCGTGGAAGGGGATACAGTTGTAGCCGATCTGCGTTCGAATGATTTGCTGGATAAAATGTATAAGTACGTCACGTTTTTCGGGAAAAATGGTGAAGTACTGCAGGAGTCTTCCGGCAGAATCAAGCAGGCGAAATATGAGTGTAAGGGCGATGAAGGATACGTTCGTATCGCAGTTTATTTGGAAGGCGGTTATTCTGCTTTTTCCCAGCCGTTATTTGTCGTAAAATAAAGGGATAACCAAAAGGGATGGAAGGCAAGCGGTGAATCCAATAAAGAATGAACTAGAGCGAGGCCCATGGCTCTCGAATCGGGAGACAGCAATGCACAGCTTTAGTTCAATCTGTACAGATAGCTTGGGAGTATTCGAATGGGGGAAGGGTTTTGCAGGCCAAGATTAAAGATGTAGCCAAACACGCAGGTGTTTCCGTGACGACGGTATCCAGAGTGTTAAACGGAGAAAAATATGTCAAGGACGATCTCAAAGCAAAAGTGAATAAAGCCATTGAAGAATTGGGATATGCTCCGAGCCATATTGCCCGCAGTTTGGTACGCAAAAAAACGAATCTGATTGGTGTCATTGTGCCGGATCTTACTTCTAGTTTTTATTCGACCATACTGAGCAGCATCGAAGAGAGGGCTACCGCAAACGATTACAATTTGCTTGTATGCAACATTAATGAAGATATCGACAAAGAGCTGAAATATTTGAACGTGTGCCAGGAAATGCGGGTTGAAGGCATTATTATCATGCACGAGAAAATCAACGAGCAGATTCGCCAGTTTATCCACAAAATAGATATACCTGTCATTTTCTCCAGCGTGAAGCCGATGGATCAAAATTTAATTTCGGTCATTATCGACGACTATCAAGCTGCCTATGACGCGACGAAATATTTGATTGAGCTTGGGCATGAAACAATCGGGTTTATCGGCGGGGACATGCGGGACATCACTTCGGGCCAAAACCGGTACAGCGGGTACCGGAATGCGATGGCCGATTCAGGAAAAAAGCTTGTATTTGAACATATTCGCTTCGGGGACTACAAGGTGAAAAGCGGCTATGACCTGATGGAAGAAATATTGAGCACAGGAAACCCGCCTACGGCGGTGTTTGCCGTCAGTGACGATATGGCGGTCGGCGCCATGAATTGCCTCAGGGATCACCATTTGAACATCCCGGAAGATATATCGATCATGGGGTTTGACGGCAGCCAGCTGACAGAGCTGGTCCGCCCGATGCTCACATCGATGGAGCAGCCGATTCGCCAGATGGGCGAGGTGACCATGGATGTGCTTTTGAAACTGATCGCCGGCGAGACCGACCTGGCTGACGATATTGTGTTGGAGCATAATCTGGCAATGCGCGATAGCTGTATGAGCAAGATGGAGTAAGTCGAAATGGTATTTGATGAAGAGGAAAGGATTTTGCAAAAATGCAATTGAAGCTGCTTTAGGGGAGCGGCATGCAATGAACGCACATACCCGTTTCGATCTGGAACCGTGCTGAAGAGGAGCCGCTTTTTGGATTTTTGCAAAATCCTCAAGCCATAAAACAGCCATATAATGAATTAAAGAAAGATACATCTCTGACACGGGAGTTCTGCGGATCAAGGGATGACAAGGAACAAACTTTAATTCAATCTATGTAGTAAGAGGATGTGATCAAGTTTGAGCCCATATGATGTGATTGTAATCGGAGATGTAAATATCGATCTGGTTGTGGCAGGATGCAATGATATACCTGGACCTGGTCAAGAAGTGCTTGTATCAAACATGAGTCTTCATGTAGGCGGAGGGGCGGCTCTGTTTAGCCTCGCTCTGGCGAAGCTTGGAGTGAAGGTTGCCTTTCATGGTGTTCTTGGAGAAGATGACTTCGGCACATTGATCAGGAATCAATTTTCTCATTATGGAATCGATACCAGATTTATTCGAACGAGCAGCATGAACAATACAGGGATATCAATTGCCATCAATCCGGAAAACGACCGTTCTTTTATTACCTATCAAGGCACGAATGCAGAATTAAGCTTGGATCAGCTTGATATGGAAAGCGCTTCACTCGGGCGTCATGTCCATCTGACAGGCTACCGCGGCAAAGAAAATCATCCGCAATATGTCGCAATGGCTCGCAAGCTCAAGGCACTCGGCTTAACGACCTCAATTGATGTTGGCTGGGATGATACCGGGGAATGGTATGCTGGAATATTCGAACTGATCAGGGAAGTGGACATCTCCTTCATGAACGAAACCGAGGCGGAGCATTATACCGGCTGTTCTGCGGCTAAAGACTGTATCCGGGAACTGTCGCAGCATAGCCGCCATGTCGTTCTGAAGCTGGGCGCGGAGGGCGCGGTGGCGGCGATTGCCGGCAAGGTGAACTATCGATCCGGTTTTCAGGTGCCTGTCAAAGATACGACCGGTGCAGGAGATTCCTTTAATGCAGGATATATCTACGGATTTCTGACAGGCAAACCGGCGGAGGAATGTCTCCTGTATGCCAATGCATGCGGAGCGATGTCCGTGAGTGCATATGGCGGAAGTACGGGGGTTCCGGATGGTGCAGCCTTGATGGAGTTCGTGACGGAGAAAGCCGGCCAGACGACGGATGGCTGGGAAGCGGCGGCATATTAGCTTGTGGATTGAGCGGCAAAAGAGATTCAACATGTCAGGGAGCCGTAACAGCCGCTCCTATGATATTAATTCCATGATAAATATTGAGTTTATAATGACATCTATATTTATGACGAATGGAGGAATATGAATGAGCGCCAGGCTAAAGTTTCGCGAAGATAAGACGTTTACGATTCTGCAATTGACAGATATGCATTATGGGAAGGATCAGGAGGAGGACCGGGAGAAAGACGCCAAAACGAAGGAGCTTGTTGAACGCGTTATTGCATCTGTACAACCGGACCATATTGTTCTTACGGGAGACATGATCTGGAGTCATGGCGTCCCGGCTCCCAAGGATTCTTTTCGCAGGGCGATTGCTCCGGTCGTGGCTTCAGGAATTCCTTGGGCGGCCGTGTTTGGCAATCATGATGCGGAAGCGGGGGTAACCAGGGAAGAGCTGCTTGCCATCCAGCAGGAGCATGATCAATGTTTATCCGTTGCTGGCCCAGATGAAATTAACGGAATCGGGAACTATACGTTGATCGTGAAGGATCGGGCGGGAACATGTGAGTCCGCAGCGCTGTATTTCTTCGATTCCGGGATCGAGGCTCCGGAGCATATTGGCGGCTATGCCTGGATTCATCCGGATCAGGTGTACTGGTATACGCAGCAGTCGCAGCAAATTGCAGCGCGTAACGGAGGTCCGCTGCCTGCGCTTGCTTTCCTTCACATTCCGGTTCCTGAATATAACGAAGCCTGGAGCAGTGAACAAGTGACAGGTGTCAAAGAGGAAAACGTGGAATGCGCGAAAATCAATACGGGGTTGTTTGGCGCGATGGTTCATATGGGGGATGTGATGGGTACGTTTGCCGGGCATGACCATGACAACGACTATACCGGAGAGGTTCATGGCATTCGTCTTTGTTATGGGCGTGTCACCGGCTACAATACGTACGGCAAACTGCAAAGGGGCGCCCGTGTCATCCGGCTGCATGAAGGAAAACGCGGCTTTGAGACATGGATCGTCGAAGCGGATGGAGGTATCGTTCATTGAAATTCGAGGTGAGCGATTCGAGTGTTGCACAGGTTGTCATTCTCCCGGTATTCGTGGAGGATTTGCCGAAGTTGTCCAATGACGGTAAGACCGTGCGTAAGGATCGTCTGTTGCCGCATGTAGGGGCAAGGCATGGCGTCACCTGGATTAATGCCCCTGCCGAAGATGAACCGGATCTGCTGATCCTCGGTATGGGCGAAGAAGCCAAGTTCAAGCCGTATATGATGCAGGAAGCAGCAGGAAATGCCAGCCGTGCGCTGCAGAAGGAACAACGCTCTAGTGCCGTCGTCACTTTCGAGGCGCTAGGGTCCCGCAAGATCCTGAGCGGTTGTATGCCCGCCGTGATTGCAGCTTGGGTGGAAGGTTCGCTGCTTGGAACGTATTCTTTTCATAAATATAAAAGCAGTGTCGCAGAGCAGGCAGAAACGACAATTATTTTTAAAAGTACAGCGGGTGCGGCATGGAAAGAAGCCATCCGCGTGGGGCAGATTCGTGCGGAAGGCACGATGTGGGCCCGCGATTTGACGAATGAACCTCCGAATGGCTTGCGTCCCCGTGATCTTGCGGAAAGGACGGCGGAAAGATTCGCCGGTACAAAAGCGCAGGTAGCCATCTATGAAGAGCCGGATCTGGAGCATCTTGGATTTGCAGGATTAACGGCGGTGGGGAGAGGCAGTATCCACCCGCCTGTATTTATCGAGGTTCGTTATTGTACGGATGAGACAAAACCTCTCATTGCGCTGATTGGCAAAGGGGTTACGTTCGATACGGGCGGGATCAGTCTGAAGCGGGATAATGACATCAGCGATATGCGGATGGATATGGCCGGAGCGGCAGCGGTGTTGGGCGCACTGGATATCTTGGTCAGAAGCGGGGCGGAAGCGAATGTCGCCGTGTTGGTGCCGTCTGCGGAGAATAGTCCATCCGACCGGGCGCTTTTGCCTGGCGAAGTGATCCGCTATGCGAACGGGGTAACCGTTCAGGTCGGTAATACCGATTCCGAAGGAAGGCTTATTCTGGCGGATGCGCTTATATATGCGCACAGGATTGGCGCGAAACAAGCGATTGACCTTGCAACATTGACATATTCGGTCGTTGGCGCGCTGGGATCGAAAGTCGCGGCTGTGCTGGGAGACGACGAACTGGCTGACGCTCTCCAGACCTCCGGGGAGCCTTCCGGCGAGCGTTTATGGCAGATGCCGCTGGTAGACGAATACGAAGCGTATATGCACAGCGATTATGCCGACGCATGCAATATCAGCAGTGTCGGCGAAGCGGGGGTTATTACGTCATCCTTGTTTTTGCGCAAGTTTGTCCACCCTTCGCTGAAATGGACGCATATAGACATGAATGGACCCAAAGAGAGTGCTTCCTGTACAGGCGAATTTGCTGTCGGAGCGACCGGGTTTGGAGCCCGCATGCTGGCTCATTATGTGACGAATCTATCTTAATTCGCAAGATGCGAAGAAGAAAAGCGAGGGGGAGAGAAGAATGAAGACCATCCGTCTGACCATGGCACAAGCACTGCTCAGCTTCCTGAACAATCAATATATATCCATCGACGGCAAAGAAACGAAATTTGTAAAGGGCGTTATGGGGATATTCGGACATGGCAACGTAACCGGGATCGGCGAGGCGCTGGAGCGCAGTCCGGGCGAGCTTACATATATTCAGGGGAAAAATGAACAGGGCATGGTCCATGCGGCCACGGCATTTGCCAAGCAAAATCATCGCAGGCAAATCTTCGCATGCACTTCGTCCATCGGCCCGGGGGCTTTAAATATGGTGCCCGCTGCAGCGACTGCAACGGTGAACCGAATCCCGGTTCTGCTGCTTCCTGGAGACAATTTTGCCACCCGGCAGCCGGACCCCGTTTTGCAGCAGCTTGAATATGCGGCTGACTATACGGTTTCGGCCACAGACAGCTTCAAGCCGGTCAGCAAGTATTGGGATCGTATTGCCAGACCGGAGCAGCTGATGACCGCAGCGCTGCAGGCGATGCGGGTATTGACAGATCCGGCGGAGACAGGCGCGGTGACGCTCGCCCTCCCCCAGGATGTGCAGGCAGAGGCTTATGACTATCCTGAGGCGTTCTTCGCCAAGCGGGTTCACGTTATAGACCGGAGACCTGTATCCCCGGCGGCGCTCGATAGGGCGGCATCGCTATTTGCCACAGCGAAACGGCCGGTATTAATTGCGGGCGGCGGCGTGCATTACTCGGATGCGGAGAAGGTGCTTGCCTCGTTCGCAGAAGCTTTCGGCATTCCGGTCTTGGAGACGCAGGCCGGCAAGGGTGCGCTCCCATGGGACCATCCGCTGAATATGGGCGGCGTCGGCGTCACCGGAACGCTTGCGGCTAATCGTCTCGCCCGCGAAGCGGACCTCATGATCGGAGTAGGGACACGGTATTCCGATTTCACCACGGCTTCAAAATCCTTGTTCCAGCATCCGGACGTGAACGTGCTGAATGTGAATGTAAACGCTGCTGACGCCGCCAAGCTGGATGGAACTGCGCTCACGGCTGATGCCCGTGAGGCGGTCATCGCGCTGCAAGCGGAGCTGAAGATACGAGGATACAGGGCTGGGTATAGGGCGGAGGAATTGAAGGAGCATAAGCACGCATGGGATCAAGAGGTAGACCGGCTGTATTCGGATGATTCTCCTGCAGGATTATCTCAGACCCGGGCGCTTGGCGTTATTAATGAAACCATCGGCAAGAACTCGGTTATTGTGGGTGCGGCAGGGAGCTTGCCGGGGGATTTGCATCGCCTCTGGCGTCCATCAGAGACGAAAACCTATCATTTGGAATACGGTTTCTCCTGCATGGGTTATGAAGTAAGCGGCGCCTTCGGGGCTGCCTTGGCCGAGCCGGACCGTGAAGTGTATGCCATGGTCGGCGACGGAAGTTATTTGATGATGCATTCCGAACTGGTGACCAGCATACAGGAAAACCGCAAAATCACGATTCTTTTGTTCGATAATCATGGTTTCCAGTGCATTCATAATTTGCAGCGGGAGCATGGCAGCGACGGCTTCGGTAATGAGTTTCGTTACCGCTGCGCTGAGACCGGTCGCCTGACGGGCGGATACCTCCCGATCGATTTCGCGGCCCACGCGCGCAGTCTTGGCGCCAAGGCCTTTACAGCCCGGAGCGCGGAAGAGCTTCGCGAAGCGCTGGAACTGGCCAAATGCGAGACGTTGACAACGCTGATCGAAATTTCGGTCGTGCCGGGAACGAACACATCCGGTTACGAATCGTGGTGGCGCGTGGATGTGCCCGAGGTTTCGTCTTCCCGTAAAGTGAACGATGCGTACCGTGATGTGACAGCCCGGACCAAGCAGGCAAAATCCTATTAAACGTATGGCGCAAGGGGCGTACTTAAGTCAGGCCCCTGCCAATTGGGAAGGATGGGCGGTTATGAAGACATATATCACATTTGATGCTTCGAAAGAGATGGATTTTGTTGCGATCGGCCGATTATGCATCGATTTGAATGCGAACGAAATCAACCGGCCGATGGAGGAGACATCGACATTTACGAAATATGTAGGCGGTTCTCCCGCCAATATTTGCATTGGCATGTCCCGTCTGGGATGCAAGACCGGCTTTATCGGCAAAGTGGCCAACGACCAGATGGGACGATTCATTACCCGCTATCTGGAAGATAACAACATCGAAACTTCGAGTGTGGTGACAGACTTCACGGGTGCGGTGACCGGGCTGGCTTTTACGGAAATCAAGAGTCCTGCGGATTGCAGCATTTTAATGTACCGCGACAATGTCGCCGATCTCAAGCTTGCGCCGGGCGAGGTATCGGAGGAGCTGATTGCGAGGAGTAAGATGCTGCTGATCTCCGGTACGGCGCTTGCGCAAAGCCCGTCCCGCGAAGCGGTGTTCCAGGCGCTTGATTACGCGAAAAAGCATGAAGTGGTCGTCGTGTTCGATCTGGATTACCGTCCCTATACATGGATTTCAGATACGGAAACGGCCGTTTACTACAATCTGGCTGCCGAAAAGTGCGATATTATCATCGGAACGCGCGAGGAATTCGATATGATGGAGCAACTTGACCGGCAAGCAAACGGTGACGACCGGATTACGGCTTCCAAATGGTTCAATTATTCGGCGCAGATTGTCATCATCAAACATGGCAAACAGGGTTCCATCGCCTATACCCAAGATGGGGCGGACCATCATGCCGTTAGTTATCCTGCGAAGGTGGTCAAGACGTTTGGCGCGGGTGATTCCTATGCAGCGGGTTTCTTGTACGGCTTGATGCAAGGCTGGGAAATCAGTCGGAGCATGGCATTCGCAAGCGCGGCGGCCAGCATTGTCATCTCCAGCCACAGCTGCTCCGATGCCATGCCTACGGCAACGCAGGTGCATGATTATATCGCCAAGTGCGACCGTGGGGAGATTACGGCTTCATAACGTTGCGGTCCCGCCCTAGTGGCGTCATTAAAGCGAGAAAGGGGATTTTTCGGATGATCCATGTAAGCGAACAAACGGAGCCTCAGCGGCTGAGCAACTATATCGGGGGCGAGTGGGTTCGGTCTCCGTCAGAAACGACTGAGCCGGTCTATAATCCCGCAACAGGAGAAGTCATTGCGTATGTACCGGTTTCTTCGAAAGAGGAACTGGGCGCCGCGGTTCAAACCGCCAAAGAAGCTTTCCGTACCTGGAGCCAAACTCCCGTCCCCCGGCGTGCCCGGATTTTGTTCAAGTACCAGCAGCTGCTGGTTGACCATTGGGAGGAACTTGCCCGGATCATTACGCTGGAAAACGGCAAAAGCTACAACGAAGCTTACGGGGAGGTACAGCGCGGAATCGAATGCGTGGAGTTTGCGGCGGGAGCGCCTACGCTTATGATGGGCAAGCAGCTTCCTGATATCGCATCGAATCTCGAATCCGGCATGTATCGCTACCCCGTTGGGGTGATCGGCGGCATCACGCCGTTTAACTTTCCGATGATGGTTCCCTGCTGGATGTTCCCGCTTGCGATCGCCTGCGGAAATACATTTGTGCTTAAGCCGTCGGAGCGGACACCGCTGCTTGCGCAGCGGCTGGCGGAGCTGTTCGCAGAAGCAGGTCTTCCGGGCGGCGTGTTTAATCTGATCCATGGCGCGCGCGATGTTGTAAATGGCATTCTGGAGCATCCGGATATTGCCGCCGTGTCTTTTGTGGGTTCACAGCCGGTTGCGGAATATGTCTACAAAACGGGAACTGCGCATGGCAAACGGGTTCAAGCGCTGGCAGGAGCCAAAAATCATACCATTGTTATGCCTGACGCAGACCTGGATGCGGCCGTGACACAAATTGTCGGGGCGGCTTTTGGCTCTGCAGGGGAACGCTGCATGGCCTGTTCCGTCGTTGTTGCCGTGGGCGAGATTGGGGATACGCTTGTGGCCAAGCTGAAAGAAGCGGCGGATGTGATCAAAATCGGCGATGGCATGGATTCCGGCATATTTCTGGGTCCTGTCATTCGGGAGTCTCATAAAGAGCGAACGCTGGGTTATATTTCGGCGGGAGAACAAGCAGGGGCCCGATTGGTGCGCGACGGAAGGACGGATGCTGCCACGGGCGGCGAGGGCTATTTTGTCGGTCCGACGATATTTGACGGCGTGCAGTGTGATATGAGCATTTGGAAGGATGAAATTTTTGCCCCCGTATTGTCGGTCATGCGGGCCGATACGCTGGAAGAGGCAATCGAGATTGCCAACCAATCCGATTTTGCCAACGGGGCTTGCCTTTTCACCCAAAACGGAAGCCATGTGCGGCAGTTCCGCGACACGATTGACGCAGGGATGCTGGGGATCAATTTAGGCGTTCCTGCACCGATGGCATTTTTCCCGTTCTCGGGCTGGAAGAAATCATTCTACGGCGATTTGCACGCTAACGGCCCGGATGGGGTGGAATTCTACACACGCAAAAAAATGGTGACTGCGCGTTGGTAAGAGGAAACATCAAGACTTTTTAGCAAAATCCCCATGCCAGAAAGGAAGGGTCTTATGCATAAATTGATTGTCCCGGCGAGCCCCATGCCGGATTCGGACGGCAGCGTTCTGACGGTTACTCCTGCTTCCGCGGGCTGGAGTTATGTCGGATTTGAAGTATTTCGTCTAAAACCGGATCAAGTCTTATCTAGAACGACAGGGGCCAATGAGGTCTGTCTAGTTCTGCTAAGCGGCAGTGCGAATATTCAGTCATCCAAAGAGAACTGGTCCGATATTGGCCAGCGGATGAGTGTTTTTGAGAAAATCCCCCCGTATTCCATCTACATCCCTAGCCAGGACACCTTTCAAGTTACTGCGCTGACGGAGCTTGAGCTGGCCGTTTGTTCGGCCCCCGGAGGGGCGAAGCGGGAAGCACGGCTGATCCCACCGAATCAGGTAGGGGCTGAGCTTCGAGGCAGCGGCAGCACCGAGCGGCTGGTCCATAACATTTTACCGGAGTCGGAGGCTGCTGAGAGCTTGCTTGTCGTGGAGGTATTTACACCTGAGGGCCATTGGTCCAGTTATCCGCCGCACAAGCATGACCGTGATGCGTTGCCTGATGAATCCCTGCTGGAGGAAACATATTATTACCGCATTCAACCGGAGCAAGGTTTCGCCATTCAGCGCGTCTATACTGACGACTTGTCCCTAAACGAGACGCTTACCGTCCAGGACGGCGAGGCGGTCATGGTTCCCAAAGGATATCATCCCGTTTCCGCTCCGCCTGGGTATGAGGTGTATTATTTGAACGTGATGGCCGGTCCCGTGCGAGCCTGGAAGTTTCAGAACGATCCGGCGCATGATTGGCTGATGAATTGGAAGTCATAAGCTTTGGAAAATGCCCTCAGCTTTGCAAGCGGGATGAAGGACCTATGGGGTCCTGGCCATAACCAAGATGCTGCGCAACTGCTCTTCATTTCTTCGGAACCCGGACAGGAGTGAGTGGCTAGACTAATGGATTAGCACCTCTGCAGCTCTCAGCAAAGGCCAATCACAAACAAAAAGCAACCATTAATGAAATGGTTGCTTTTTGTTTTGCGGACCTAGTTTATATTATATGTCAAGAAATTGTTAAGAGATCTTGTATATTTACATTGTAAATATGTGGGGACAGGCCTGTCAGTGGGGATTGTAAACCCGCCTACCACTCTTGACAGAACATATCAATCTTTATAATTACACTTTGTAGTAGAAGAAAGAGCCAGTCTCCATAAGCGGGAAGCATTTTTTATTCCGTACCCAAACTAAGTACTTCATCTTCGAGCTCGATTCTGAGGCGTAACTCATTATAAATACAACCTCTTCTTAACTAACTCCTTTATAAAATGAGTGGATCAAATTCAATCAATACGCAACTTACAAGAAGCATTATTTCAATGTTCTTATTCTGTTGTCGGGGGACAAATACATAGCCCCATTGAAAGTCGCTATTATAGCGGCTTTTTTATTTTATCGGTACAAGTTCTTGTCCCAAACCAAAGACAAGAACTTGTACCGATTGCCGAAAAGGACAAGAACATGAGCCGATTACCGATTAGATAAGCATTTAACTATTGATCTAATTTATTAAGCTAATAAGCAGGGCTAGTTCATTAATTTCGCGAATACTTTACATACGGAGTTATTCACGAAGTTCGCAGATATGACGTTATCAGAAATTGGCGTAAAACAGATAATTTACGAAGGGATCACAAGATGAAAAATAATAAATTCAAGTTATTAGGAACGATATTTTTGGTTGCGAGTGGATTTTTGTATACAACAGAAAGAAGTATATCTTATCTTTCAGAAGCAATTGTTCTAAAAGGATATGCAACCCACGGTACCAATATTGATTACAATCCAATCCCGATCGACGTAAATAGTAACTACTTTATTTGGTTGTTTTTAATATTAGGATCAATCTCATTAATCTATGGAATAGTGAAGGATGGAAAGTAAGAGATAAAAAAAATGAAAACTAAAGAAACAAGATAAAATATAAGGTACAACAGACATTTCGGAATGTATTTCATAGAAGGCGCCAACATCTGATAAAAGCCTGGCGGCTCCTCGGTCCGCATGAGGGATTTCGAGGAAGTGGATTCAGCGGACAATCCTGCGAGGCTAAGTCTGACGACCCGGCGCTGTCGCGCCTTAAGCCTCTCGAATTCGTGAATCCAAAACGTTATAAGAAATCCCCGCAAAAAATAACGAAAGAGTGACAATATTATGATCGAATTAGACCTTAAGGACTATTATCTTGTTGAATCATCTTTTACAGAGAAGAAGCAATATATTCCTGCTTTGTCTGT
This sequence comes from Paenibacillus dokdonensis, assembly GCF_004916975.1. Classification (GTDB taxonomy): domain Bacteria; phylum Bacillota; class Bacilli; order Paenibacillales; family Paenibacillaceae; genus Paenibacillus_AQ; species Paenibacillus_AQ dokdonensis. The sequence goes on from NZ_STGQ01000001.1 coordinate 2,670,176, forward strand.
AATACATTGGAACTTTCCAGGCAGGGTATTTGTTAATCAAGTTCATGAACCTAATATAGCAATTGTATGGGCGACGGGCAGATGGATGTATTTAGAGGGCAATACGAAAAGTGAGAAAGATAAGTGGAGTTGAGCAGTTTTATTCATGATGTGGTGGTACCAGATTGTAAACAGCGAAATGCTAGTTAATTTAACGGGCAGGATAATGGAGTGATTTTGGTGAATTTCTCCTCTGGTGATTTTACGAAGGTTATCGGATGGGAGTCGTATCTTCTAAACGGCGGTTTCATGTCTCAACCGAATGGGTGGGGGACAACGAATGGATCATAAAATTCCATTGTTTATCGTAACAGGTGCAAGTGGTTCAGGGAAAACATATGTCATCAAGGAGCTGCGGAGAATGATGCCTGACTTTGATATATTTGACCCTGATCATCTTGTTGAATTCCTTGGACATGATTGGGAGAAAATCCGAAATATTGGGCTTCGGGTTGCACGAAATATCGCTCAAAGTGGACGCATGACTATAATATGCGGAACCATGATGCCTTGGGATATTGAAAAATGTGCGGACTATCCCTTTTTTAAGCATGTATATATTACCTAAACCTGCATTGTGATGAAGAAACTCGCGAGAAACGTCTACGTGATAGAAAAATTGGTCAGAGGAAGAGATCAAAACCAACAAAAAAATGACACAAATCTGACCCCATTACGAACTGCACTAAAGCCTGATTCTTTCGGCTTTTTTTATTTTATGTGGTCAGATTTGTGTCACTAAAAAATGCACAAATGTGACCCCATTGTAGGATTTTGACACAAAATTGGGTACATTATGGAGGATCTTTGTCGATTAGGTATTAGCTATTTCATTTGAATTTTTACTTCGGGATCATCGGATGGATGTTGTTTAAGAAAATTGCTATTCGTGTTTCTAAGATATTTATCAAAAAAAGCAGTTATATATGAATTTGTGATTCGCAATCCACGTTCCCCATTAATTGTCCCGAGCACACCCATCATGCTGCAAGAATAGGGCTACCCGGTCCGGATCCCTTTGAGAAATACATACGTTTTTCCAACCGAAGACGACCACGCGTTGTGGAAAGTCTGATCAAAATCCCCAATTAATTTAATCCGTTAAAGGGTATTTAATTGAATAAATGTATTTTAATTTATCGATGTTGTGAAGGAACATACTTAAGGAGTTTAGTTTAATAAAAGTTCCATTTAAAAAGGAATCGCGGTTGGCGATTCCTAAGATTATTATTTATTTGCTGCGTTTATGGTACTAAGCGAATTGTTAAGTGCTGTTTTACACTTGTTTACATCAGGATTCGATGAACGAACTGCTGCTAATACAACATCAATTGTTCCATCAATTTTCGTCCATGTAGCGCCATCGATTTTTCGAAGCTTAGGTTCCTGTGTGTCCCATTGATGTTCTAATTCATCTGCCCCTTTTTTCGCTGAAGCATAGTCATTTTTGTTTACAGCGTTTAATATATCATTTTCGATTTTTGCAAAATCGTTTAACTGTCCAGATAATGTTGTTTGTGGGGCACCAGATTTTGATTTATTTGCATCTTTTAGGACACTAAGTGATTTAGTAAGTACTGTTTTGCTTTGATTAACACCAGGTTTTGAAGAACGAACCGCTGCTAGAACAGAGTCAATTGTTCCATCAATTTTTGTCCATGTAGTGCTATCAATTTTTCGAAGCTTAGGTTCTTGTGTATCCCATTGATGTTCCAAATTATCAGCGCCTTTTTTTGCTGTAGCAAAGTCGTTTTTATTTACAGCGTTTAGCATATCATTTTCAATTTTAACAAAATCGTTTAATTGACCTCCTAATGTAGCTTGATCAGCAGCACCTTGTGATGCAATATAATTATTGCGCCAGTTATAACCGCCTATACCAACAACTAAGAAAATTACGAGTAAAACAATCGTTTGTGTTAGCACATGTTTCTTATTTGCATTACTTTGGTTTGTTTCCGCTATATCACTTTTAGCATTTGTATCAATTTTAGAAACGGCAAGGAAAACGATGATCGCTAAAATAGCGATAAGAAAAATGACACTCGTAACGGTTGTCCCGAGTCCTAATCCGCCATTTACTTTTGGTTGAGACAGGTAATCTCCAAGTGACGCTCCAAGCGGACGAGTCAAAATATATGCAATCCAGAAAGCTAATACCCCGTCAAGTTTCAAAAATTTATAAGCTAAGAACACAAGAGCAATAATAATAACAACGCCTATTCCTGTGTTAAGATAACCAAAACCAAGTTGTTCTGAATATAAATCGCCGACTGCTGTTCCAAGTGCAAAGGTGAAAAGGATCGTAAGCCAGTAGTAAACTTCTCTTTTTTTAGTGAAAATCGAGTGGATTGATAGTGTTTTTTCACTAAGATACCAAAATAAAAAGGTCAGTCCTAGTAACACCGAGAAAACAGCTGTACTGACCTCAAGTGGTACGCTCATATTATCTGTCAAATTATCCGTTACCAGTGTTCCAAATACACTTATAAGAACTACTGTTATCCAGTAAATGGCTGGAACATATTTGTTTGCTTTAAGTTGAAAAAACAATGCAATAAAAAACGCAACTCCCATAATAATAGTAGTAAAAGTTAAACCAAGTCCAATGTTGAAATTGATGAAGTCAGCAAATGTTTCACCAACAGTTGTACATAAAACTTTGATGATCCAAAAGAAAATCGTCACTTGTGGTACTTTGTTAAGTAAAACTATCATTTTATTTTGGTTTTCTTGCATATATAATAATCCTTTCTTTAAAGTGGTTTCCCACAACTTTATTGTATTTCATTCTCTCTAAATCAGGGGATACCCATCCAAATTCAAGTTAAATTCCGAGGTTGTCGGTCAGATTATCGATGATTAAAGTACCGACCACGCTGATGAATACGATCGACAGCCAATAGATCCAACGGCATATACTTATCCGGATTGAACTGTAGAATCAGTGCCTTCATCAAAAGCACCGTCATCAGCAGCGTCGTTACAAAAGTTAGTTGACTTGCGGTACTTTGTTTAACATCCGCATTCCCGGGCTCATGGATGGCTGAATCAACCCTCCTGATTATGCGTATACTGTTTCATTTGCTTCCTCCTTTATCGTCATAGAAACCACCGGCCTCAGCTGCTCATACTGCCCATGTTGATTCGGTTTTGTCCATGAGTGTAACAGCTGAAAATGAGAATTTTCTGTGAAAATGACCTATCTCAACCGAAGCTGCGCAGTAAGCGTTGGATAAAATTGCATCCATGGAGTATTGGCATTTCTCATCATTTTTTAATTTCTGTCACCTATAACTAGTGGGGAAGGGTGAAGTGCTAATCATGCATGGATTTCACTTCATCCAAAACGAATTGTAGGGAGGGCTTTATGGATAACAACACGAACTTCATCAGAAAGAGCCGAATCGGCAAAACTTTAACCGGGATCGGCTTGTGTCTCTCCATTGCTTTTTCCGGAAGTATGATGCTGCCAACCCATCCGGTTCACGCGGCTTCCGTATCCGGCAGCTCCGTGGCGGATCGGGTCATCTCGACAGGGAAACAATTTTTAGGCGTTCGCTACCAGTTTGGAGCACCTTCCGGACGAACGGACGAATTCGATTGTTCCTCATTCACGCAGTATGTCTTCAAGCAAAACGGCATTGATCTGCCCCGCTCATCAAGACAGCAATCGCAGGTAGGTACGCCGGTTTCCAAGGATCAATTGCAGCCGGGGGACTTGGTCTTCTCCGATACGAATCACGACGGCGTCATTAATCATGTCGGCATTTATATGGGGAACGGGCAGGTCCTGCATACTTATAGAGTCGGTATTGGCGTGACGGTGTCCAATTTTTCCGGCAGTACCTGGGATCGCACCTTTGTAACCGCTCGTCGCGTCATTTCCGACAATGGACAAGCTTCCAGCGGGCAGACACCAAAAAGTCAAGCTGCTGAGCAGAGCAATAACGGAAAGGATCCAAGCAGCCAAGATTCCAATGGACAGAATTCTGCCGACACTTCCGTAGCTGCGCCTTCGGTATCGGACCAAATCGAAAAGCCGACAAATATACAGAAGCATTCCTCCAAACATCAGTGGAGAAATGCCGAAAGTGCAGATAGAGAGGATCAACAAGGGGAACACTAGAAGAGCTTACAAGGCAGGGTCTCAAGCGAGACTCTGCCTTTTTGAAGATATAAGAAAGTATAAGCTTCGGAGTCTGAGGCTTCCTTATATCTCAAGAATTACCGTTAAATGCGGTCTGGCCTCTTAGAATGTACGTCAATAGACGTTTTTCTTATACATAAAATGTGATAAAGGATTATCATTATTTGTTTACAATTTCAGGGGTTGACTCAAACTAGTAGACATTACCAGCGTCATTACCTATCTTCTCATCGATTTCTCATGGTATTTGAATATACTTGTCTTCGCACTGTAATCTGGAGGAGAGATATCAATGAAACGGGTACTTATTATAGAAGACGAAAAAAGCCTTGTGCGTTTTATCCAGCTGGAACTTGAGCATCGCGCGATATTCCGCAGGATCGAGCTGCAGGATCACCAGGATAGGGTAATACTGACATTCAGGGATATCACTGTGGACCTGGATGCCAGAGTGGTTACCCGTGGCGGTAACCCTGTCGAACTGACTAAGCGTGGATTCGACTTGTTGGCCGTGTTTATGAAGCATCCAAACCTTGTCCAAACGAGAGATATGCTGCTCGACTTGGTATGGGGCTACGATTCGCTGGTGGAAAGGATTGTGGTCGATGTTTACATCCGGTATTTGCGGAATAAGCAGGATGTTCCCGGAGAAGAAAGCGTCATCCAGACCGTGCGCGGAATGGGATACGTGTTGCGGCCATGAAACGGATGACCGATTGGCTCAAACGGCTGCCTGTTATATGGAAGCTGACGATTGGCTCAACGCTACTCATTTTTCTGCTGTTCGCCACGTACAACTTTGCCCAGTACCTGGTCTTGAAGCACTGGATGCTGAACCAGGAGCAGGACGCGCTTCATGCCATGATGTCACAGGTCCAGGTTTATTTGGAGGATCAGCCGGCTAACGGGGAATTGCTGCAGTCACCGGAAACAAGCTCCTATATGCGAAATGTTCTAGGAAAAAATCAAATGATTCGCCTAATTGATAAAAATGGGACGGAGCTCCTGCTGGCTACGGACCATTTTAATCCGCTGTGGATCACACCGCTTCCGAGCACAATTAGCTCCTTGCAGGATGTGTGGCATGAGGAGGACCATATTCTTGTTTACCGATCTCCTCTTATGATCAAGAACGAAACTGGAACGATTGAAATTGCAACGAATCTCGAGACCTTCGACCATTTTAACGTTACGCTGCTGTGGGTCATGGTGATCGGGGGCTTTTTGGCCGTATGCATTAGCGCCACCAGTGGCTGGGCGATCGCCAAACAGTTTTTACGACCGGTTAAGGCGCTTGCCGTCACCATTCAAAATGTGAAGCAAAACGGTCTTCAGGAACGAGTCGCAAATATCGAAAACGGGGATGAGCTATCGCAGCTGGCGAGCCTGTTCAATGAGCTGATGGACCAGTTGGAAGTGTCTTTCCGCCAGCAGAAGCAGTTCGTGGACGATGCTTCGCACGAACTGCGCACGCCCATCACCATTCTGGAAGGCCACTTGAATTTGCTGGACAGGTGGGGAAAAAGGGATCAGGCTATCCTGGAGGAGTCGCTGGAGGCGTCGCTTCAGGAAGTCCGAAGACTTAAAGGGCTCGTTCAAGGGCTCCTGGCACTGTCACGGGCTGAGTCCTCGATCTTTACCAATCATATTGAACAGATCCGGATTGAACCGTTTCTGACCAAAACTCTCCACCGGATGGAAGATCTGTATCCGGAATTCATTTTCCGTATGAAAGGAGAGGGTACCGGCAAATTGGTGAGGATCAACCCGCTTCACCTGGAACAAATGCTGTTTATCGTCATTGAAAATGCGATCAAATATTCAGGGGATCATAAAGAAATCGACATTCGCAGTTATGAAGAAAAAAACCGGGTGCGCATATCCGTTCAGGATCATGGAATCGGCATACCGACGGCTGAGATCCAGAATGTTTTCGACCGGTTTTACCGTGTAGATCGGGCCCGCAGCAGAGAAATTGGAGGAACCGGCCTGGGTCTGGCGATCGCCAAAAATCTCATTCAGCACTATCAGGGCGAAATTGCTCTCACCAGCGTCGAAGACGAAGGAACCCGCGTAATCTTGTCTTTCCCGGCAGTATCATTATAATGACGGTGCAATCGAAAGGCTGATTCTCATTAAATTTTCATTATTCTGCGTTAAGCTTATTTCCACCGATCGTTATCGTTAACAGATCAGAAAAAGCAGAAGGAGTATGAGAAATGAGTATCGGTCAAATCGATTATGAGCTGTTTCATTTCATTAATGAGTGGGGAAGATCCGCATCCTCCCTGAATTCTGTTATGCGTTTTTTCGCGGAGCGTGCATTCTATTTATTTTTTGTCGGTCTATTGGTCTATTGGTTTAGCCGTAAGGAAAGCAATCGAAAAATGGTAGCGGAGTCCGTCGTTTCCGTTGTCATCGGGCTTGGGATCAGCTGGGTGATCGGCCATCTATTTTACCGAGATCGACCTTTTGTAGCCCATACGGTGCTGCAGTTGATATCGCATCCGGCCAACGCGTCGTTTCCAAGCGATCACTCCATCGGAGCTTTTGCCATTGCCGCATCTTTCGTTATATATCGCCGAAAAGAAGGAATCGTTTGGCTGCTCTTGTCTGCTGCTATTGCTTTCTCTAGGGTATGGACAGGTGTACATTATCCGTTCGACGTATTGGGTGGGGCGCTGATCGGTATCATAGTTGCAGCAGGGGTGCACCGCCTTGCAGAGCGCTTCTCGTTCATTTCCCGTTCGTTTAAAGCATGTCTCGGATGGTATGAAAAATACGAATCGAAGATATTGCCCCGGAACGTGACCAAGGAAGAACAAATCCAATCAGGGAAGTAACCTGGGACGAAGATGATTACAGCAGCAGCCGGAAATCATATTCCGACCATCATTGTGGGGGCCATGTCTGTAAGCCTCATTCCGCCAAAACATCACCCATTTAAATGTTCTTCGGACACTGGAAGAACTGTATGGGTTATCGCATCTTGGCCGAACCTCAGGCAGCGAACCGATCCGAAATCTGTGGAAACAGCCATAAATGAAAATTCAACAGCGAAATTATCGATGGGGAGTGAGAAGTATGTATGACCAGCTACAGGATAGGGATCTGTTTTTGGAGTCCATGCATAATTTGGAAACAAAAATTCGTCAACTGATTCAACGTTCCGGCCTTTCCGAGGAAGAACAGTGGTTTATTTTGGGGCATATTCTGGTCGTTCCCGGCAAGGATATTTCATGTCAGCAAAATTAAGGTCGAGTCTTGAGCAAAGATCCTGGCCGGATCTGGCTTTAAAAATAAACTGCCGCGCTAAATTGTTGTATCTATAGGAGGGAACAAGCATGCCTACCCGTCACCCAAGAATATTGATTTTGACAGCCGGATTTGGAGACGGCCATCAGCAGGTTTCCTCGGCATTATTGCATTATTTTCATATGCTGCAGGTTAACCAGGTGCAAATCATTGATCTCATGAAGGAAGCGCACCCTGTGTTAAATTCCTTTTTTTCGAAGGTGTACCAAATGAGCCTGTTCTCGTCTCATCTGGGCTTCGATTATTATGGCTGGAGCTATTACATGACCAGGGGTTCCAATCCATCCGGCCCGGTGAACCGATACCTGAACGGATTCGTCAGACGAGAGATGCTGGAGACGATCGGCCGTTTCCGACCAGATGCGATCATCAACACCTTTCCATTTGGCGACGTGTCGCAACGCGAATGCGACTACAACGCTCGCACGTTTACCGTCATTACCGATTACGCTCTTCATTCACGTTGGATACATCCGGATACGCATAAATATTACGTAGCCACAAACGATATCAAAGACTTGATGATGAAAAATCATGTCTGCATGGCTGGGAAAGTCAGCGTCACTGGCATTCCTGTCCGCCCCCAATTTTATAATATAGGAGAAAAATCTCCGATTCGAAAGGTTACTTATGGAGGATCCGAAGGCAAACGGATCTTGATTATGGCAGGCGCATTTACGGCGTTCCAGCAGCTCACCGAGCTCATATCTCTGCTGCTTGGCCAGCAATCTTGCGAAATCACGGTCGTATGCGGGCGTAAGCAGCATACCTTTGACAAATTAAAATCGCTGTATCCCGAACATCCACAGGTGAAGATCCTTGGATACGTAAAAGACATCCAAGATCTGATGGCTGCGTCCTCCTGCATCGTGACAAAAGCCGGCGGGATTACTTTATCCGAGGCCGTCGTCCTGAAGCTGCCGATCTTTATTTTGAGCCCCTTTGGAGGCCAGGAGAGGGAAAACGCCTTGTATTTTAAGAATAACGGCATTGCCCAGATTTCATCCAACGTCCGTCAGCTTGCGGAACAGCTTCAGCTATTTCTTGAGGCACCGGTGTTATCCGACCGGATCCAAGGGAAAATGGCCGGATTCCACCAAGGAGCAGCTGGCGAGCTGATCGTAAAGGATATCTTGTCGACGATGCAGTATCGTCAAGATCCAAGTTCGGGTTACGAGCTGTCGGCCGTCTACAAAACATGAAATACTCGCTGAAATGGATCGGATTTTTGCTGCTGATAGGCTTGGTAATCTACATTATTTATTTGCTTCGAACAGGGGATGCTGAGCGAATCATCGCGCTAATACGCCAATATCGTATTCTTGGTTTCGTCGCTGTGCTGCTGTTTCAAACCCTGCTCAATGTGCTGCCGCTGCCAGGGGAAATAACCGCTGTGATGCTGCTGGAAATCTATGGGCCTTATTGGGGAGGTCTCTGTTTGTGGGCATCCGGTATTATCGGAGCCACCTTGGGTTATTGGCTTGCCCGATCGTTCTCTTCATATTTTGCGGGGACGCGGGTTGAACCGTATCTAGTCAAAATGAAGGATTGGCTGGGAACCAACGAGGTTAAAGGTAGAGTAAAGGGACCAAAGAACGGTACTCTAATCTCATGTTATTGGCCGTGATTGCAGATTATTGGGATTCATGATGAATAGATTAGCGTATCCATTCAAAAAGACCTACCCTACAACCAATCCAACTGGGGTTGGTTTTTTCAGCTCTGAAAGGGTCACTCGGCATTGCTGAAGGAGGAGGTTTTTACCAAACTTTATAAATCGCCGCTTTATCTAGGCAGCGGCAGCCAATGCGATCCGTCACGGTCGAAAGGAGTCACCGGCGATCACGAAGGAGCTCAAAAATGGACTGCAATTCATTTGTTGGAGACTTTGATAGGTGCTGTTTTCGAGCTTTACTTAGTACATTAGGCGGAATAAAGGAATTCAAAACCAAAGCATTCCTTTCTGTTTCTACAGTAGACCCGCTTCTCTAAGGAAGTGTCGGATCACTAGCATTTGATATTCAATTCTTGTATTCATTTTAAGGCTCCAGCATGTTTCGACTGTTACAGATCTTGCATGAAAATGTTCGGCTACTGCAGTACGGGAAGAACCTTTAAGTTTGTGTAAGCGGATGTGAAAATGATGGGAGGGCGGGATGGAGGTCGCGTTTATTTGTTTGATAATCTTCTGGACAGTGGGAACTGCAGCGTTACTTGGGTTCGTGATTAACGTTTGGCCGAGAACGTCCTTGCTTTTCGATGATAAGCCATTCGCTTCATGAAGATCTAGATACCAGTCCGGATTGTAGTTTTGCATAATTTTGAACAATGCGCGGGACATCTCATGAGTTGCCCTTCGGTCTGATCCGTGCGGGAACGTACGATTAAGATCTGGATTTCCGCGCACTCTTTTTTTGAAGGCAGGCTGGTTCGCAATGGGGACTACAATCAATGTCCCACGTCTAATGGCTAGCTCCTGATTTTTCAACTGCTTGACCAGCTCCTGGGCTGCACGGATACTACCGACCTCCTTACCATGGATGCCAGCCACAATCATAACATTAGGACCAGGCAGTCCGCCATGAATCAGATGAAGCCATGTTTCATACGGTGTGCCTTTTGCAAGCTTACGTTTTTCAGTTAGCATACTTTGAACCACCTCCGTTGCCATATACTATGTTGATTTGATAGAATTTGTACAGGCAGGAGTTTAAACCGAGCTGCAAATTAAGATTTCGATTAACTGTCTTTGTTCGCGGCTAAATTATCCTAATATTGATTGAACAGGGAACACGGAACTAATCTGTCCCAAGAAATTATCGGTATATGGTTTCTAGCCTTGTCGCTGTTTGGCGCCATGTAAACTGACTAAGAACATTCGTTCGTGCATGATCACCCAATGTACGAACAAGCTCTTTGTTTTTTCCTAATCTAACTAAATATTCTGCGAATTGTGCAGGATCGTGATATTTATCGATGAGATAGCCGTTATTGCCGTGTTTTACGATCTCGGGGATGCCGCCGATACGTGATGCGATAACTGGTAAACCGGTAGCCATTGCCTCCACATTAACTAACCCAAAGGCCTCGTGCTTCTGAGAAGGACACACAAAACAGTCAGCGATTTGATAAATTTTATGGATTTCCGAATGTTTCTTTTTCCCTATCCAAGACACGGGAATGCCAAGTTTCGATGCTTGCTCGCGAAGTTTCTTCATATAGGAGTCTTTTCCCTTCCCAGCAATAACAAGGTGAACGGGGACTTGTTGATTGGCAAGATGGGTTGCCTTAAGCAAAACAGGAACTCCCTTGCGCGGAATAACCCGCCCTACAAACAGAATAGTAAATGTTTTACCAATAGTATACTTAGCCCGAAGGATTGTACGCTCAGATTCACTTGGCGGTCTAAACCTATTAACGTCTACCCCGAGTTCAACTGTACGGATTTTGTGTGCCTGAGTTGGGAAGCGGTTGGTTAGTTTGCTCTTTAATGAGCTACTGTTTGCAATAATAATATCAGCATGGTTCAAGCTATTCTGTACACTCTGAGCTTTAGGAACGAATGTGAGTGAATGTAAGAAGAGGGTTACTTTGGTATTCGGTCGAGCTTTTTTAATGGCAGCCATATAATGAGGCCGATTATCTACTTGAATCAGGTCGTAATTTTTATTTCGTAGAAAACGCAACACAGACGACAGATACACTTTTGAGCTCCCTGAAGCTACCCTGAATATGTTTACTCCATCAACAACTTTACTATGAGAAGCCAAATTTCCCGATGCTCTGCTCACCACAGTTACTTGGTGATGCTCGGCAAGCTTTTTTGAAATGGCTAAAATGCAAATCTCTACAGAACCTGTCCCAGGGACAGGAATTTGCTCCGGTGCTACAATTAGTATTTTCAATCTCATTCCTCCGATCTGGCCGGACGTTTTAGTTCCATGCATTTCTCTATGATGTATTCAAATACCCTGAGATTGGCATATTCTAGCGTCTTAGAAGAATCAATAGAAACCTCTCAGGTTTGAAATACTCCTTGGCAACGATGATGTTCGCTCCCATATTCCGGATACCCGTAAATTCTCAAAAACTGCACTGAAAAGGATCTTAAATCAGTATTTACATATGCTGAGAACCTTTGTTACTGCACGCCCGCGACATTTCAGGTAACGTACAAGCCCTTGCATCGAATCAGCCTGTTGCTAATCAACCTCATCTAAATCAAGTCACTCTAGTGAAAAAAACTTTAAACTCACAGGAGAGAACCCATCTGCGCAGAATCTGAAAAACCAACAATTCTGAATGCCATTCCAAAACAGAGCCTCTAAAGAAGCTCTGCTTTGCTCTATAATATCTCGCGAGCGGTTACATATCGTTTCAGCCAATATGGACTTCTCCATTTCGTAATGGTGACACCGGGAGGCGATTGGTAGGTATTGATCATGTTGCCATTCCCAATATCGACGCCAACATGACCAATCCGATTATCGGAATAGCGATCTCTTCTGAAAAAGATTAAATCCCCTGGTTCGATATCTTTTTGGGTAATCGTTCGACCATATCGAGCTTGTGAGCTAGAAGTTCTCGGCAATACAATTCCATTCTTACCAAATATATATTGAGTAAAGGAAGAACAGTCGAATCTTTTGCTTCTGGGATACGGCCCAGCACCGAACTGGTAACGAGTCCCGATCAGGCTTCTACCTAATGCAATAATTGCGGGAGCTTTTTCCGGTTCTTGTTTTATTTTCGCCATTCCGGTTGATTTTCTTTGGGGGATTGCATCGAAATCAATCGTTGGGATCGTTACTTTTATTCCGGGAGGAATCGGTTCCTTTAAATCTTTATTGACAGAGAGAAGCTTTTTTACCGAAGTATTCAGCAATCTGGATAGTTTTTTGAAGGTGTCGCCTTTTATCGTGATGATGAAACGACCAGGTTGCCGTATGGATACACGCTTAGCTTTCCTGTTAACCAAGAAATCGACGTTTAAAAGCCGGTTTACAGAACGGAGACTAATGAAACGCTCCTTGTTTATCATGATTAAAGGATCAATTCGAAAGGAGACACCTTCTCTTTTTGCGATCGCACCATTTTGGGGAATTGTCACGAGCTCCGAACCGTCTGTTATCAATATGCTGTTTGTGCAGTTTTTTAAAGTATCATACTCCAATATTTCCATTACATCTTTTAGCGGCAAATAGTTTAATGTATTTCTTGTGATTATGCCGATGTTCGTAAACACTCTTTTTTTACGTGTGAAAAAATCTTTTTGAAATAAAGTGAGGGTTACGATTAAATTTGTAGTCGTCATCAGTTGTCCCCCTTGTATATTTGAATTATTCGAGAACCAATGGTTTCTATAGAAAATCTCTGTTTTACTGTTGTAACGCCTAATTTTCCTAAAGTACGGGCTTTTTTTGGATTTCTTAATAGGCTGTTAATGTCTGACGATAGTTTTTCGGGTGTGATCGGCGCAATAGCGTCGTGGTCCCCGAAATGACATTGAATTATCTTATTTATATTTTTCTGCTGTACAATACCGCAGTACCCTGCAACGCCGGCAGCAATGACCGGTTTTGCACATGCCATTGCTTCAAGTGCCACGCGTCCCGTTCCTACAACAACATCCGAGACATAATAGGCATGTTGGATATTAGACATCGGAGGACGAATAATGATTGCTGTTCGACCAAGACGACGATTGACTTTATCCGCAAGCTGAACCAGATTTGAACGATAAGGCCCGGGACCAACTAGAACGGCTAAAAACTGACGGTTGTATTCAGCGATTTGTTCCGCTGCCAAGACAACATTTCTGGCTATGGGATATTTATCAGACGAAAATCTTCCAGCGTATACAAGAATTTGGGCGGTTTGCGGTAAATGGAGCGCCTTTCTCCAACGGTTTTTATTCGCCGCAGGACGGAACGTTGCGATGTCAATTCCATTAGGAATCATCTGGATCTTGTCCTTAGGAATGTTATGATTCACCAACCATTTGGTCAGTTTTGGTGAAACCGAAATCAGGCGTTTGGAACTTTTTGCTGCCGATAATAGGGCAGCCCGTCGATGATAAGTGCCATGTATAGTAACAATTAAAGGGATTTTATACTGTTGAGATAAGGCTACTGCCTGAGCAAATGCCTTGGAATCATGGGCGTGGATCAGGTTATACTTTTCTTTGGCCACGATCGAAGACAATAAGGATATTTGTTTTAGGTTTTTTTCAATTGACACATTATGAAGCTTAATCCCAGCTTTTTGAAATGTGTTTGCGATTGGTCCTCCATCAGTTGCAACACCGACTTGAACCCCATGTGTTAACAAACTTTGCGAGAGAGAAAGAATATATTTTTCGGTTCCTCCAATATTCAACCGCGATACCAGCATTAAAACTTTCATTTCTCACCATCCCCGACTCATCTGAATCATACAAGATGGTGTATAGTATGAGAACTCTTCATTGCAGGGAAGGGCTTAAAACTACACCGACTGATTAACGGCGGCCGTACGCTCTTTGATAACGACACATTTTTTGATATATACGCTTATCCTTCAAGGTTTTAAATCCATAAATTGCGGGTTGGGGATTCGCTTCCAATATCCACGGATTTAGATTTTGGTCTATGCCGACATCCAGACCAATCTCTCTAATTTTAGGAAACGTTTTGTTTAACTGCATGGTAGCCTGGCACCCTAAGTTTCTCAACTTATTTGTGTATTCGGCAATGTTTGCTACATGCTCTTTTAATAAAAGCTCAATCGGCTTGGAACGGCCCCCTTTGCATACATTCGTTATGATTTTTTGGGGATGTCCTAAACGACCAATGATACCGGTCGTTTCCCACTTTCCCTCGGGATTTTTTTGTACCATGATCCTCAGATCAAAGTGGTGACCGCGATGTCGTAATAAATTAATTCCGCGTTGAACAACGTAAGGACAATTTTCGGTCATTTTACTAATGGATTGAATCAAACCATCGAAGGAGTTGAAGGTTCTAGCTGACGTATCCAGTTGGTATTTATAGCTGCCTAGCCCCAGCCTTTCAACCCTCATGACACCCTTGCCTCCGGTTCCGCTATTAGGTTTGACATAAACCATGTTGTACTTATCTAACAATGTCTTTAAAACCGAATTACTAAACATCCTTGTCTCGGGAACATTCCGGCGAAGCTCCTCGTTGTGAAGCAAGGATTTGCTTACATTATATTTAGTCGCATAGCCTCCCAATTTATCCCCACCTTCCAGGAGTTCAACTATAACCAGAATATGTGCCTTGGGTCATTTTGGATCTGGGTTCCTGTCCGTTTCTTAAACTTAAGTTGGGTCGTCTTGTATTATCTCTGGGGGATATTAATTTTAGATATACAAGAACGACGTTTAGCGAAGGCCACTAAGTTCAAACCTTCGTATTACATCATTAGAGGTAGCTCAAAAGGGAGCATGGTAAGGGTAACGGCGGATGTTCATGAGAAGGCAAACATTCTTTTAGCAAAAAAACTTTTAGTTTATTGCAAAATGACATTCTCTGTAACTCTTATTGACCGGAGGACGATAATTTGGTGGCAAAGGATTTTCCCTCATTAAATTCTAATCTTACTCACCTTATCGTCTAAAGTACGCGGTCTATAATATAGACTGTAGTTAAATTTGAAGGAGGAATTCACAATGAACAAGAAACTGATGGTAGGTGCGCTTGCTGTTGCTCTTACTGGAGGAGGAATTATTGGAGCGGCCTTATTGCCTTCTACGGATGCAGCGGCTTCGGATGCTACAGCTCCCGCTTCGGCAGCGCCAGTCCAAAAAGCTCAAACCCAGCAGGACAACGATAAAGAAGTAAACGACGACGGTGCGCAAGCGGCTTCTATCACGAAGCAACAGAGTATCGATGCAGCCTTGAAGCAAACGGCAGGAACGGTGTCCGACGTACAGTTGGAGACGGAAAACGGCGTAGCCGCTTATACCGTTAAGATCAAAGACGCTGCGGGAACACAGCATGAAGTTACGGTAGACGCCACGACGGGCAAGGTCATTCCCGAGAACGACTGAACCGACTTTCCAAAGAGCCTAAGCGAAAGCTTAGGCTTTTTGCCCGTTCTGCCGGGATAGATCTGTTTGGTGGAAGCGGTTTTTACTTATAATAAAAAGACGGAAGGGGGATTCACAATGAACAAAGACGTGTTAATCGTTGAGGATGAGCCCAAAATCGCTCGGCTTCTCGAATTGGAACTGACCTATGAAGGCTATGTGGTTACGATAGCCGATAACGGGAAAGAAGGCTTGGAGCAGGCGCTGTCGAAGGCATGGGGGCTTATTCTCCTTGATATTATGCTGCCCGAATTGAATGGAATCGAGGTATTGCGAAGATTAAGGAAGATCGATATAGATACGCCAGTCATCGTCGTGACCGCGAGGAATACGACGCCGGATAAGATATCGGGGCTCGACCAGGGAGCCAACGATTATGTGACTAAACCATTCGAGATCGAAGAGCTGCTCGCCAGGATGAGGGCAACGATGCGCAATCGCTCCGTAGAACCGAAGGTGAAAGAACAGGCAAAATTACTGCAGATCGATAATCTTACGTTGAACAAAATGACTCGGGAAATTAAACGCGAAGGAAAAAGGATCGATCTTACGCCCAAAGAGTACGATCTGTTCTTGTATTTGTTGGAAAATAAACACCAGGTCCTGAGCAGAGAACAGATCATGAACCATGTCTGGGGATTTGATTTTGAAGGAGAAACGAACGTCATCGACGTTTATATCCGATACATTCGCAAGAAGATCGACCAGGATTTTGATATTAACCTTATCCATACGATACGCGGTGTGGGCTTCTGCGTCAGGGGGGAGGACAGTTGAAGTTTAGGACCAAATTCACGCTACTCACTTCCATATTGGTCATTCTCATCTTGCTCTGTGTAGATATCGGCATCTATTTCTTATTTATTCAAATGGCCACGCGCAACGAGATCGAACTGCTGCGCAACAAGTCGGAGCAGATTATCGGGAAAATCGGACCTTCTGTTATGCTGGACAAGAAACAGAACGGTCAAATATTGAGCTATCTGCCCGAAGATTCGGCGATCCGGGTATTCACGCCGAATTTGAAGGTCGTTCAAGTCTATCAACAAGAACCGGACATCGATTTCAATCAAATTGTTATTTCTTCCATGAACGATTCCAGGCTGCTCGTTATCAACGATCAGAAAATATTAGTCGTTCGAATCCCGATACAGTCAGACAACAAGATCATTGGCGTCCTGGAGATTGCAGAGAAAATGGAGACCCTCGAATCCAATATAAACCTGCTGGTGATGATTCTGTTCTTAGCGACGCTCGGCGCAGTCATGCTCAGCGTTGGCGGGGCGCTAATACTGTCGAGAACGCTGTTTAAGCCGATCACGGATAGTATTATTACGATGAAAGAAATCGAAAGCAGCCTGGTATTTAAAAAAATTCCGACGCAAGGCCGATCAAACGACGAACTCTTTCATATGACGGAAACGTTCAACCGGATGATGGAGCGTTTGGAGGAAAACTTTCATAAACAGCAGCAATTCGTCTCCGATGCGTCGCATGAGTTAAATACGACGATCACGATTATTGAAGGATATGCCAATATGCTTCGGCGCTGGGGGACGCGCGATCAGAAAATCCAGGTTGAGTCCGTCGAGGCGATCTACGAGGAATCCAAGCAATTGAGGAAGATGACACAGCAATTACTGGACCTTGCCTCCTCCCAAAAGAAAGAAAATATCGTCTTTGAGAAATTTGATCTGGTGGCCTGCTGCAGGCAAGTATCTTCGCTGGCCAAGCAGCTTCATAAGGATGATATCCGTCTTCATTCGGATTGCCGGGAAATAGAGATCGAAGCGGATCTGTCCAAGGTGAAACAGCTCTTGCTCATTCTCATCGACAATGCGTTGAAATACAGCGAAAGATCCATCGACATTTATGTAACAAAGGAGGCGGCGAATGCCATCATAAGGGTCAAAGATTACGGGATCGGCATTGCGCAGGAGGATATCGAAAATGTCTTCGAACGCTTTTTCCGCGTTGATTCCTCTAGAAACCGTAAGACCGGGGGAACCGGACTGGGTCTGCCGATCGCTCAATCGATCGTCAGCGAGCACCATGGGAAGATCCGCATAGAAAGCGCAGTGGGCGCGGGCACGGAGGTTATCTTGCATCTGCCTGTGGAGCAGGAAGATGCGGGCTGAGCGATCGTCACCTTCGGCCGTGTAGTATATGGCACCTATCAGCATATACCAGCAGTAACGGAGTGAAATTTTGGGTCATCACTGAGCATGACCGGAGCGCGACCACATTATTACTGCCGGAGGGTGCGCCGTGTTAGGTAATACGGTATCCCCGCTATAGGCGGGAGGGATTCGAGAGTAT
Organism: Paenibacillus dokdonensis; assembly: GCF_004916975.1. Classification (GTDB taxonomy): domain Bacteria; phylum Bacillota; class Bacilli; order Paenibacillales; family Paenibacillaceae; genus Paenibacillus_AQ; species Paenibacillus_AQ dokdonensis. The sequence goes on from NZ_STGQ01000001.1 coordinate 2,688,091, forward strand.
ATCCCTGGGCTACCCAACCAGCCTGATTTCGAAAGGAAACAGGTCAACTCAGCATGTTGGGAAAGCAGATGTTGAGAAAAACCGCTTACAACAACGATCTGCAAGGCCCGCGTGATATGGCGAAAGCTATACTGCCTGAAATCCAATCCCAGGAGGTTCCGAGTAGACCCGCCGCTACAGCGTTTAAGAGCGGTGACAGATTATACAGCGGCATTTCTTCTGGGTTGATGTAACTCCGTAATCTGTGCCAGCGAGTAATGAACTCGATTAAGGGATGAGTGGATCGCCTAAGTCACGCTACTACGTATCGTTTCACTGAAACACGGGATGGCCTAAGGGGTGAGAGCCCTATGGTCACGGAGTCCCCATAGTAGTTCGAGGATGGGAAAGCCATCTACATGGCGAAGGGGGACAGGTAATTCGACATGAAGAACAGGGAGGTATGCGAAATGCAGAGCGCCGAAGCCGTTTTGAATGTCATCCGGGAGAGAGGCAAACGGGGACTACCTTTGGAAAGGGTCTATCGGCAACTATTTAACCCGCAATTGTACTTGATCGCTTATGCAAATTTGTACAGCAATAATGGGGCAATGACACCAGGAACGACCGACGAAACCGTGGACGGTATGTCACTGGGAAAGATCAGCAGGATCATTACTCAATTGCGCGAGGAACGATATCGATGGTCGCCAGTAAGAAGAGTTGAAATACCTAAGAAAAACGGGAAAACAAGACCGCTGGGGATTCCGACTTGGTCGGACAAGTTGTTGCAGGAAGTGATACGCCCTCATTCTAGAAGCGTATTACGAGCCGCAATTTTCCGAACATAGTCATGGATTTCGACCACAACGTGGCTGTCATACTGCTTTGCTGGATGTTACTCGTAACGGAAAGGGAACCAAGTGGTTTATCGAAGGTGACATAAAAGGTTGCTTCGACAATATTGATCATCGAATCTTATTGAGCATTCTCGGCGAAAAGATCCATGATAACCGGTTCCTTCGATTGGTTGAGAATCTACTAAAGGCGGGATATAGCAAAGATTGGCGCTACCACCCCACTTATAGCGGAACGCCGCAAGGCGGGATAGTGAGTCCATTACTCGCTAATATTTTCCTTGATCAACTCGACCAATTCGTAGAAAAGAAGCTGGTCCCTTCCTATACGAGAGGTAAAGCACGCAGGCGAAATCCTCTGTGGAATCAGGCGACTTGTAAGGTGTATCAAAACCGGAAGAAAGGTCGACACGAAGAAGCTCGCAAGTGGGACAAGATTAGACGCAGTATACCGTCTTCCGATCCTTACGATGTGGATTTCAGACGGCTCCATTACGTCCGTTATGCGGACGACTTCATCTTATGTTTTGCTGGGCCTAAGCAAGAAGCTGAAGCGATCAAGGATAAACTGAGGCTATTCCTAAGCGGAACATTGCAGCTGGAACTGTCCGAGGAAAAGACTCTTGTTACTCACGCTTCTTCCAAGGCTGCCCGATTCCTCAATTATGAGATCAAAAGCCAACAGTGCGACACGAAGATCAGTACCGCCAAGAATCGGGCTGTAAATGGAGTCTTATCCCTGCGAGTACCATTAGAGGTTATTCAATCGGCCTGTGATCGATACATGCGGCGAGGAAAAACGATACATCGACCCGAAATGGCGGCAGATTCAGATTACGACATCGTTCGGCAATACCAGTGGTATTATGCCGGGTTAGTGAATTACTACCTTCTCGCGCAAAATGTCGGTAGTTTCTCCAAGCTTCGATGGACCATGGAGTCTTCACTGCTAAGGACGCTAGCCAATAAGCATAAGAGCAGTATTAACAAAGAGTGGCAAAAGCGTAAAAGCAAAGTGATGACACCCTACGGATTTATTCGATGCGTTATCGCGACTCATCCCAGACAAGGTAAGGAGCCGTTGATATCCCGGTTTGGAGGCATTCCCTTGCGAAGACAGCTTAATGCCGTGATTAAAGATCAAGTTCCCATCCGCCGGCCCCGTCGAACGGAGTTAATCAAACGACTTTTGGCGGAAAAATGCGAGGCATGCGGAACGGCCAGTCAGTTGGAAGTCCATCACGTGCGGAAACTGTCTAACTTAAGGAAGAAAGGGCGTAAGGAACTTCCGGACTGGGCGAAAATTATGATTGCTCGCAGGCGCAAAACATTGGTTCTCTGTCAGTCATGTCACCATGCAGTACATGCTGGTAAACCATTGCCACTCCAAAACCCGGAATGAGTTACTGGAGAGCTGGATGATGTGAAAGCATCACGTCCGGTTCGGTGGGGGGCGGTTGGAAAAGGAACTTACAGCTACCTCGCTAGCCGCCTACCCGACAATATTAAATGGCCCGGTTGCTTTAGAGGAGTAACCGGGCCGGGGTCGCTTGCCCTCCGAAATAGATTACTGATTATTGCTCAGAGCTTAATAGTTTCAATGACTAATCTGAGGACAAAAAATACCTCCTTTCGGAACATCTGATATATGGAGGGTTCCAGGAAGTGGCTGCCCAAATTTCAAATTAGTTTGATCGGAGCGTTCATCTATGTTCCTTGATTTCACTTGTAAAGGACTCGATTTTACTTGATGTTCATCTGTTTCTAGAGCAAAGGATTGGTAAAATCCGAAGCTCAAAGCTAGGGTTATAGCTAAGCAAGTAATCACAAGTTGTTTTTCCATTATAATTCCCTCCTCCATTTAATAATGAATGAATTTTCGCTTGGTGAAAACATCCCTCCATCGATTCGTATTTGCAATTATGTAGTAAAGAATAATATATAAAGATAAATAACAAAACACAATAAAGATTTGTGGAGTTATAAAGAAAAGGTAAGGCGGATCGATCATTAATAAATACACAAACATCCTTCACTAATGTTCCCTGTGTTTGCGCTAGACTCATCATTAAGCTCTTTGTTTTCCAATAGGGAATTCCACTAGAAAACCCTATAATTTTCAAAGATTGATATTTAGGGGAAGATAATTTATATGACATGAATCATGAACAAGTTTATTGCCTTACGTGCAATGGTCTTGTACATAAGCTTAGGGCAACAGGAATAATGAGAACAGGGTACTATTTGATCGAATTTCCAATGGCGCTTAACTGTATCTATTGTATGCCGGAGATTAATTTGTAGGCGCAAGCATCCATATTAAGACAGTACGAGGAATATTACTATCAGATAACCTTTCATCTTATTCGAGATGAGCAACTTGCCCTTCAGGCAGCTTGTAACGCTTTATTACATGTATCTAGAAATCTCGATTTTTCACAGAAACCAGCGAAATCCAAAGAAGGTTAAGTATGCAGCAATGCATTCGGCGTTAGATGTGATTCGAGAGACAAAGGTCAGGGGTATTGCGGATCAATCGGCAGCGGAATTTTTTACAGGGGGAGTTCCATATGAAAAACATCGGAATTGTCCGGCAAGTGGATGAGCTGGGGCGGATTGTCATCCCCATCGAATTACGGCGTGTTTTAGGGGTTGACGAAGGAGACGCGGTTGAATTTTATGTCCATAAAGAGGCTAAATATTTGATGTTTCGTAGGTTAAAGTCAGGGTGTTTATTTTGCGGGTCCATCGAAGCGTTAAGCTACTTCAAGGGCCAACTGATCTGTGCGTCTTGTTTTCGAAGTATGAGGAGATCTGAGCCGAATGCTGCTGAGCTTGAGAGTGCCATAGCTATGGAATTGCGTGAGCAGCGCGGCACCGGGAGCGGTGGCCAACAGATTATGAGTCAGGCGCGAGCAGCAGATGAAGCAGCTGTAAGGCATGAAGAGGAGCAACAAGAAGAAAAAAAGAAAAGGGGAAAACAAGTGGATACTCGGAAACGACTTGCCAAAGTTATGCAGACGCATCCAAACGCTTCACAAGTCAAATGGGCAGAAATGATCGGGGTCACCCAAAGCTACGTCACTTATTTAATTCGAAGCGCGAAAAAAAAATCCAACGCAGAAGAATGTGTTGGATTTTTTATATCTCAAATGGCTTTTTCTCGAAAGATACGATCATTAGTGATAATTCAATTGCTCTAACATGGTGTTGGAGTTTATATTTACAATTTGATATTTTCTTTTATATCTTTAAGTAACTTAATAACCTCTTCATTGTTTTTTTAGATCTGTTTATATGACCTATGATACTAAACATAGTAACAATATTTATTATGAGTGTTAAGACTCCAATTAATTGAAGTACTCCTTCTTGCATTTACAATCTCCCCTTAATAAGGCCATTATCACGTTTTAGTTCCACAGCACTTAGAATAAGTTAGGGATTAGTTACAAGTCCTGAATTGCAATCAACTTGAATCCATAGCCTAGCGACTACTATTTATCACAAACAATGGTGAGCCGTTAAGACTAGGCTGCCGACATGGATCGGCAGCCTAGCTCCGTCTTTGACAATTGACGTAAATAATCCGACTTGAAAATTGTGATTTTATTCCATACGTTTGCGAGTGATGTCAGCTACTCTGGTATTACCCCAATACCGGCTGTACTGACCAAACCAATATGATTTTGCTCAATATAATAGTACACCTATTCCGATTGACTGGTAATGTTTAAAGGACTTGGTCGAGGGTTTCAGGAATAACATTTCAAGGACAATATTTTTATTTGGGTTGGAATAAAGAAAACGATAGGAGGTGGATACAAGTACAGGACTTCTAGTATATGTTAAATATTAACAAGTTACATTTTTTTAACTTTTCTAATGAAATTTTAATTTTCGTAGTTTATAACTAACTGTGTAGGGTGGCGTGTCCCTCTCTTTGATTTCGTTTTCGATTATATAGTAAAGCTCATTGGGACACGTCTAACCCTAATTTCACATCTTGGGAGGACTCTATGAATAACAGCATGAACAACATCAAGAAAAGCCGAATCGTCAAAGTTTTGACAGGAGTCGGTTTATGTCTCTCCATTGCTTTTTCCGGAAGCGCGCTGCTTCCTGCACAGCAGGCGAATGCTGCTGCCGCTTTGTCCGGTAGTTCCATTGCTGATAACGTAATAGCAACAGGCAAACAATTCATGGGAGTTCCTTATCATTTCGGCGCTCCATCGGGACGGACGAATGAATTTGACTGTTCTTCATTCACACAATATGTTTTCAAGCAAAACGGCATCAATCTTCCCCGGTCTTCGAGACAACAGTCTACCGTAGGGACGCCCGTTTCCAAAAATCAGCTGCAGCCGGGAGATTTGGTTTTTTCGGATACAAATCATGATGGCATTATTAATCACGTAAGTATTTATATAGGAAACGGACAATTGCTGCATACCTATCGGGTGGGCATTGGCGTTACGAGTTCCAACTTTGCGGGAAGCGCTTGGGAGCGAGGTTTCATGACCGCACGCCGCGTCATTCCTGAAAATGGACAAGCTCATACAGCTCCGCAGCCTACAGATACACAACCTTCAACTAATTAAGTCTCTAATGCGAGAAAACAAAAGCATATTTTCCAGATATTGAATTACTTCCGTTAGAGATCCGGAGAAACAGTAAGGGGAGAACTAAAGACAACAGAGCTTCATATGAGGCTATGTTGTGTTAAATCATCTTATTTTTAACATTTATCTCTTCGTCTTCTCCTTATAGAAGATGACGAGTTTGGATATTCAGCATTATTAAGCTACCCTGAAAATAACGAATAACGTAGGGCTAAAAAAGGCAGCAGGAAACTAGGCGCAGCGTTAAACGGTTTTTAAAAGCTGCGTCTTCTTTGTCTAGGTGGGTCATCGTTGTACACCTAAATAAGGTCTTTCCTATTTGCATACTGATTTTAATCAAATTCCCATTTTCGTTTGATATAGTTTAGTTGTTGTCTGAATAAAGGTACAACCACAAAAAAAACAACAAATTACTAAATTATAAGAAAAGGGTGGAATAAATTGGGTGAAATCATTCATCGAATATTGGATACAATCGCAGGGATGGGATATTGGGGAATATTAGTGGGGCTAGCTCTTGAGGTTATCCCGAGTGAAATTGTATTAGCTTTTGCTGGGTATTTAGTTTATAAAGGACAAATCAATTTAATAGAAGCAGTTGTTTTCGGAACCATCGGTTGTCTTTTCCAGCAGATTATTCTTTATGTGGTGGGTTTGTATGGAGGAAGGGCTTTTATAGATAAGTATGGAAAGTATCTTCATATCAAATCCAAACATGTTGATGTAACTGAACGTTGGTTTCAAAAATATGGTGCATTTGTAGTATTCACCTCACGCTTTATTCCTGTTGTCCGTCAAGCAATCTCAATTCCGGCAGGCATATCCAAAATGAATATGGTCAAATTTTTGTCTTATTCTGGTCTTGCCTCCGTATTATGGGCCATTTTATTTGTTTCGCTGGGTAAAAGTTTAGGCGAGAATTGGCAGAACATCAATGAGAAGGCTGCCCCTTATACCCAGCCAATTTTATGGGGAGCTATTCTTCTAATGATTGCATATATCTTGTATAAAGCTTTAACACGAAAGAAAAAAATACAGGGTTAGGGGCTTTATCCTAATAGGGTTAAAAGAACCAAGAGCAATTTGGGACTGAACACCATTTGTGAGACAGGGATAAAACACCTTTCAAGTTAAGCGGCTAGTCGTCGGTAATCAATCGGCGACTGGTTATTTAGTTTCGTATGTTTTTCCACCAAACGGCAAGTAAGTGATATCCGTTACGAGTTTTTGCATCGGTGCGTTGGCCTCGTATTAATGTTTTAACTGATGCTCCGCAATATATGTCGGCTGTCCTGTTGGCTTGCGTTTCTTCATCCTGACTCGACACTGGTAGTCCCTCACGTTGCATAATTCGCTACACTCGTTTGTGATTTGTGATTGATGGATTGCCCTTTTCGAAGCAGTGCAGTAATCTTGCGGTAGCCATAACGGAATTTATGTCGGGTGCAAAGTTGACGAATCTCCTCGGTAAGTAGATCTTCTCGTTTTGTGATAAGGGCTGCTTTCCAGCGGTAGTACGACGAGCGAGCAATTCCTAGCAGTTCACAATCTAGTTTTACGGACACTTCTCCTCGTATAGATTCCATCTAGGCTACTACGGCTTCTGGTGACACCACCTCTCCAATTCCCTGTACTTTTTTAGTAACTCCAGCTGTTGTTTCAGATACCGATTCTCTGCCTTTACTTACTCAAGTTCTGAGGTGTACTCAGGACCTTTCCCAAAGCTTATACTGCTTACCGACAGGCTGCTCAAGTCGATGAAGTTCCCCATTACGATACCACGACATCCAAACTTTAAGTTGAGCTACATTCCTGATCCCTAATTTGTCCATGACCTCCTTCGCTGGAATACCTGCTAATCTCATTTTAATTGCCTGCATTTTCACTTCTACGGGGTAGCTAACTCGTGTTGCCAACGCAAAAACACCTCCAAGTTGTCCTCCACATCTTACGACATGATTTCTTTCACTTGAAGATCTTTTAATTTGTCTCACATTACGGGGTCAGTCCCATTTTGCGCTTGGCACTTTTTTTTGCACCTTTTTCTGTTTGAGTAGTAGTATATATGTCTAGCACTTCAAGTGTCGGCATGATCGTGGCTGGAGCCAGTCCGCTGAAAGCTGTCCGTTCTCAAATTCTGATTCAAGTTTGCGTTCGCCTCATCAGCGGCGCTGACAAGCATCCTTCTGGCCCTGATGATCTACCGGCTATGGTTCGGTAAATTAGGTCAATTTTCACGCTCAGACTCGTAAAAACAACCTTGACTAAGAGGGCATTTGCTATGATGTTGATTTCCCTGCTTTGCGAGGATCCTAAAGTATTGCATCTGGACATAGCAAAAAAGGGCAGCGGGTTCATAACCCGATGCCCTTTTAAATGAACCGTCTATTTTCCGGCGATATGGTGCGGACGGTAGGGATGCGGATCGAATCATCGCTCTGATAAGCCAGCATCGTTTCCTTGGCTTCATCGCTGCGATGCTGTTTCAAACCCTGCTCAATATGCTTCCGCTGCCAGGTGGATTCACTGCTGTGATGGTTCTGGAGATCTACGGACCATCTTGGGGGGGGCTCTGCTCGTGGGCATCGGGGATCATCGGAGTCATCGGGGGTTAAAGCCGTATCTTACCAAAATGGAGGATTGACTGGGAGCCAGCGAGTTTAAAGGCCTTTTGTTTGTCCGTTTTATCCCCTTCATCCCGTATCAAGCCGTCAATAACGCCGCTCGAATCGCACTAATATTAGCTTGTCAAGACGAACGGAGTATACGGAAACGATCATGCTAATCAAAAAATGGCCGAGAAGCCGTTACCATCAGTGTGGCCAGCGTATCTCGGTCCCAGTTGAGAGATGGTTTTTTTCAAGCTCTTGAATGAGCCGCCTTATTTAGGCAGCGGCAGCCTATGCGATCCATTCTCTTCCGCTGCAGTCACGGTCGAGTTTCATGCGTTTATCTATGATGTATTCAAATACCATGAGGTTTGCATATCTAACGTTTTAGAAGAATACCTATTTTTCTGTGATCAAGTTAATTGCCTGTCTTCGTTCAATTAAATGATGCATAGAATATTCCAAATTTCCGTTATCTATGTAGGTGAATGAAGGGAGAACATGGCGATGATACAAAAGAAACCTCGCATGCATGTATTGAGCAAATGGGTTAAAACTAAAGCACTCCTTGGTAGCGATGAAGTTCGCCAATATATTCCGGATACCCGGAGATTATCAAAATCTTCACTTAAAACTATGCTTAAATCATACGGCATGGTGTATGTTAAACCGGAGAAAGGAACTTATGGGAAAGGAGTTATTCGCGTAGAGCAACGTGGGAAAGATGAGTATTCTTATCAGCTCGGTACCAAAGAGAAGGACTTTTGGGATTACGAGACATTCTATCTATCTCTTTTACGTGAAACAAATAAGAGAAGCTACCTGATACAAAAAGGGATTCACTTGGTGAAATATAAAAAACTGCGTTTTGATATAAGGGTAATGGTTCAACTGAGTCCCAAAGGTGTCTGGGAGACAACTGGCCTTATAGGAAGGGTAGCCCATCCAGAAAAGATTGTGACTAATTATCATAGTGGCGGTAAGATTATGGATGTTAAACGTCTGTTCGGTGAGCACCTCTCAACAAATGAAATGGAGAAAGTTATGCATAAATTAGATAATCTGGGTGTGGCCACAGCAAGACACCTTCACAAAAAATATCCTGGTATCCGACAAATAGGACTAGACATTGGATTCGATCATTCCTGGATACCTTGGATTATTGAAGTTAATACCAATCCGGATCCTTATATTTTCAACAAGTTGTCAGACAAATCTATGTACAGAAAAGTTATGAGATACAGAAGGGCTGCTTTGAAGTAAATGTTTGATTAATTCAATTCAAGAAGAGAAGTTCTTAACTCAGCCAGCTTAACTAGCTGCGATGCGAATCAAGGCTCCTTTTGTTAAGATCCATTTTGTTTGAATAAACTTGAAATCATCAACCTATCCTACTAGGTCAACAAGCGATTAGAGTATGTACAGAAGCAGATCAGTTACCGTATGTATGAAAGAACCAAGTCGATTAGTGACCTGGTTCTTTTCTGGCGTTTTACGAGGCTGTCGGCTTCGCGACTGTGATTATCATGTAATAGAGATTAAGCCATTTTACAAATTCGAACAGAGACATCTACTAATAATTCTTAAGGAGCACTAAGCGTCCCTTTAGCATAAAAACCTCTACCACATCATCGAAAAACGAATGATATCCTCTTTTGCCAGATCCTCACACAACACAACTTCCATCAACTCAAGATCAGTAACTGCCTTAATTCCATGCTTAGTGCCAGTTGGAATTTGCAGAACATCGCCCGCCTGCAGCTTATATAGTTTACCCTCCATAAGGATTTCCGCGCTGCCCGTCACAATCGTCACGATTTCTTGCCGCTCGAGATGCCGGTGGTAGCTCGTATATTTTCCGTGGATGAGCTTCACCTGCTTAATCATAACTTCAATTCCCGTTTCATCTTTCCAATAATTCAGGACACGGTAGAAGCCCCATCTTTTCTCTTCATACATTGGAATCCGCGGCACATGTTCGAGCCTATCCTTGATTTGATTAGCTTTATCCTTGTTAGCGATTAGGATGCCATCGAAACTCGCCGCAACCATCAGATCAGAGACGCCGATAATTTCGATGTGATAGGGAAGTTCGTTAATGAGATGGCTATTAGAGGAGTCGGCCGATATTCGCCCTGACCCCATCACTTTTTTCTCGAAATGACCACTTAGCGCGATCCAACTCCCCAGGTCATTCCAATAGCCATCATATCCCATGACAACAGCTGACTGTGTTTGTTCCACGACTTCTCGGTCGAAACTGGTATTTGCAAGATGTCCGTAAATTCCCAGCCAATTCTCAACTTGGGTCGGATGCCCCTTGTCCTTCAATAATGTCAGCATGAACTTCAAGGGGAATGCAAATACGCCGCAGTTCCACATCGCGTGATGTTCGATTAAGTGACAGGCCGTTTGCTCATCTGGCTTTTCTATGAATTGGTGAATAAATGAAAAGTCGTCATTCCCTTTGGGCAGAACTGGAACGATATAGCCGAACTGATTGGAAGGAAAGGTAGGTTTTGTTCCGAGGAGAGCGAGAGCTGCTTTAGAATGCAAAAGAACATCGGGAAAACGAAGGAGCAGGCGAAAAAACACGGTATCTGCGTAAGTGTTCACTGGAAGAACACAAATCGTTTCATTTGGATCTACTTGCAGCTTCTCATGAAGATAACTTACAGCATAAGCAATGGCTGTGAAGGTTCCTCTTTTATAGGGTTCGGCCAGGATAGGGATATACTCGCCATCATAGTTACGGGTAATTTCCACTTGACTGTGATGTGTGACGATACATGTGGATTGAAGCAGCCCCACCTCATTCAATTGTCGGCATATCCGTTCAATCATCGATTCCCTGGCCCCAGCTTCGGATTTCAAAAGCCTAAGAAACACCTTGGAGCGAATCTCATTGGATAGCGGCCACAGTCTTTTTCCTGATCCCCCGCATAACAGTATAATACGCAAGCTGATTCCTCCATTTTTATTTCTTGGATCGAATGACTCTTCAATCGCATGCTTTATTAATAACCCGGCCCAGTCCCAGGATAAGCGATGCATATCCTTTCTGCCTTGGCGCCCTTTTTGTTTGCAAAGTCCGGGATTTTGGTACGCTTTCCTCATGAGTTTTTTAAACCGCCCATAGTTGTCCCTTTTGAACAAACAGGTTACTGAACTTTTTCGAGATGGCTCTGTTCATGCTGCTTGACGGCTACGAGTCCGTAATCTGGAACGAGGTGCCGCATATCCGTTTGTTTTGATCACAAGTACGAGTTTTTCTTTTGAGGAAAACTCTTCCCAATTTGTCCTTTAGCACCTCCATATATCTGATTATATGGATTATCATATGATGGAGGAATGAAACAGGGTGGGCGTAATGAGCGTGAAAAACACACAAAAGTAAAGGAAACAGGAAGAGCAGAGGTGACGCTGCATTCACAGAGCCCGCACAGAATGGGTAACTTATGCAGCTGAGAGAAAGATCATTTCATAGCGGCAGCGAGCCTCTTGTCATATGCAGACGAAAAAGGTGGGGGATACAAGCCTAGTATATAAGTGATAACCTCAAGGATTGGCACTTGAGCATTTTGACTGGTTGACGGCCCGCCGGACAAGCTTGTATTTTCAAAACTAAAATACTCTTTGCAGTCCAGAGTCGGCAATTATGCAGAGCGAGTCCAACGACTCGTAACAGAAAAATACAAAGGTTATTAGGATGGACAGACCGGCTGCAGTGGTGTAGGAAGGTTTGAAATTTAAGGAAGAGAACACCTGTGGATGTTCTCTTCCTTTATTGTTCATAGTTTGTATTCATGCGAATTAGATACACTCTCCAAAGTGTTGAGATTTGCTAATACCCCGTATTTAATACCGATGTGATATTCTAATTAAAATTTCAACACTCCTGATTGTGAGTTATGTTCTTAGTTCCCTTTATTGCCGAATTATTCTTTGTTTTGAATTACACATCGTCGTCAAAGAAAACATCCTGGCTGGGCGAATAACCGGGAATAGGCGGGCAGCAAATTAACTTGCTCACTCACGGGCTCATGGCCACTTTTTCCCAAGTATTACTAAAAAAAAATCTCTTTTCTTTGGGGTTTGGGTTTCGCATGCTATTTAAATGGGTAAATTTAAATGGGTAAATTAAAATGTTAGCTTTTAATTTGCAGCCTTTACCGGGCTATTGGACTAATGATTCTCTTTTCGGCTTCATGAAAGGATGTTTTCAATGAAAGTACTTGTGGTGGATGATCATGAAGTCAATCGAATCGTATTGGTTAGAATCTTACTGAAACTTGGTTATTCTGCAGACACTGCGACCAATGGGTTAGAAGCCATTGCAGCGACAAGATCTAAATCCTATCAGCTCATTTTTATGGATATTTACATGCCATTCATGGATGGGATTTCAGCGGCTGAAGAGATTGTTTCCTCCTTAGTTAACCCGCCACATATCATTGCCGTCACAACAGATCCAAGCGAAAAGACACGTTGTCAGGGGTTTGCGGATTTTATTGAAAAGCCCATTAGTTTCAACCGAATTAAACAATGCATTGATTCGTTGATTTCATGAGACCACAAAGCGAGTGGGAAAGATTCTCGGGTTTTCCCAGCCTTACATAAGTCGAGCCATTCGGAAAATGGAATATAAAATAGCCAACTCAACGTAGTTGGTTATTTTTTGTTTCTGGCTTCGAACGTAGGAAGGGCGCTGCAGCCAACTATGTTATTCCGGATCGAGGAGAATCCCTTTTTCCATTTGTCGTCTTCTCTATACAGATGATGACGAGTAAGGATATTCAGCGTTATCAACCTAACGGGCAGATTACTGGAAATGATTATCCTCATTTATGGGAAACCTTATCTTAGAAAGTGAGGGGTAAAATTATAAGGAAATTGTTCGTGTTGCTCATTCTCTGTCTCCTGGCTTGTGACTTCACTGCTAAAGTATCCCGAACTAATTCTAATGCGCAAGTGTTTAGTATGACGGCAAATGAAATTCAAACATCCTATGTAAAATGGGGCCTAGATTTAGATGGAAGCTGAATAAGTCAAGGAATTAATTCGCTTGTCGTCATATTACGAAAAGTAAAAAGATATAAAACCGTATCGTGGTCCTTTTCCAAAAGGAGGGCCATTTCAAGTAAGCATAACCACGAAATTAAATGAACTTTTCACTTTTACAGTTGGTGTTGGTGGAGAAGGGTATGTCCTTTTCCCTGGATGGAAGGTGCACCTGCCGGAATTTCATGAATTTATGAAGCCATTTATCGCTCGAAGAGCCATTGAAGCTAAGAATCACATGTTAGAGTGATTTAACTAATAGGGACATGATGGTTGAGTATCTGTTTTACGATAAAGGGCTGCGGCACAGCTCCTTTACTTCTGTAATAAAGTCTGACACTGATTGGCTTATACCTCTGGTTAGCTATCTTACAATAAAGGGAGCAAATCCATTTACTTTTTGTGTACAGGCAATTCCTGCCGGAGCCAGATGGCCGAAGGGTGGGCAAAGAAATACTTGGGTGATGAATGGGAGGTAAACAGTGCCGGTATTGAAGCACATGGCTTGAACCCTCGCGGTGGAAGCGATGGCGGAAGTTGGCATCGACATTTCCGACTAAACCCTGATATCATTGATCCGGAGCTACTGAATACGGCTGATCTCGTCGTTACCTTATGTGGAGACGCCGCTGATCGCTGCCCGATGACACCACCTCAAGTGGCAGAGAGCACTGGGGTTTTGATGACCCTGCTAAGGCGCAGGGAACAGAAGAAGAGAAATGGCTGTGTTTCAACGAGTCCGTGACCAAATTGGGGCGTCAAGAATTATGTCCACTTCAAAATATGAAAAAACTTAGTTCAGATGAAACATCACATTTACCAATGAGATTGGCACTTAATGGCGAAGCAGATGATAGGCTGGCTGCTGAACAATATCTTAGAGAATTAAAGATATTGTCCACAATCAGAAATAATTATTAAAAATAAAAACAACTCGGGATAACCCGAGTTGTTTTTATATTCTTTTAATTGACGTACAATGAATGGAAACGGATGGTAATGGGGCCACATTTGTGTCATTTATGGGGTCAAATTTGTGTCATTAGTCATCCGACAATTTTCCATTAACGGAATTGTTCAACTTTCCTGACATATGTACAAAATACGAGTTTTGTGAAATTGTATAAAGTAAACCGCATAACAGCACGGTTTTACCGGTCCATATTATTCACTGCATTTCTCATCTCTTCATCTGTTAAGTGTGTATAAATCATGGTCGTCTGTATCGATGAATGCCCCAATTGATTTTTTAATCGCGGTACATCGTTATTCTCCAGGTGGTACCGTGTCGCAAAAGAGTGTCTTAAGGAATGCACCGTCAACGCCGGCTTTCCAAAAGCTGCAGCGTACTTTTCAATTAACTTCTCAATTGATCTTGGTGTTAACCGCCGGCTTTTTCCTTTACGACCAATTGGCGCTGCTATAAACAAATAATTTTCGGATTTTTCCGCTTCGTAACGCGTTTCTCTGATCTTCAGGTAATTTTCCAAATCAAGCAATGCTTGTTGGCTAAAATAAACATATTGCTCTTTATTGCCTTTACGCAATACACGAACCAAACCTTTATTCATATCCAAATCTTCAACGTTGATTCCTGCGACTTCAGACAATCTGAGTCCGGATCCCAGGATCAAAGATACAATCGCCGTATCCCGTTCACGATTAAATTCATGAAAACGAAATATTCTAAGGTTGGATTGATTCAGCACACCATAATCATGGGCGACAAATTGCCGGAATATTTCAAAATCGTCTTCACGGAGTATTTTGCCTTCAATGCGGTTAGCGATCGTTTCCTGGGTTTCCTTAACCGAGTTAAATTCGATTTTGGCCATGACATTACGCTGTATATATGGCTTTAAATCCGAAGTTTCCGCATTATTTTGCAAATAATCAAACAGTGATTTTAACGCAGACAGCTTGCGATTAATGGTGTATTTGGTATTACCAAGTTGATACTCCAAAAACGATAAAAAACTTTCAACCTCACGAACCGTTAAACTTTCTAATGAAGTTAATGAAACTTCTTTACGGGTTGCTGCCGAAAATTTCTCCGAAACGAGCCAATCAAAAAAGATAATGTAATCGTGACAATAATTCAGGAGCGTTGTAAGCGACAATTTGCGCTTGCGGCTATCTATGTATTCAGTGACGTACCAAGGTAACTCGGTTAATTTATCGTCAATCCGATTCATGTAATGTGATTTTATGCTTTTATCCATAATCAGAACCCTCCTTATAATATTATCATAATATATTCATTATTTATTCGTCAAATTATTATTTTACGTAATTATAATGGATTGCTAGCTACGGTCATCTTTCTATCTGAACTTGATCTTTGACAGTTTCAGAGGTCCTAACTAAATTGGCTTCTGATACCTCTCATTTGCATCAACCATTACCGCCAAGACTTGCTATTTCAGCTTCATCCAATAATTCTACCTAATTCGTTGTTAGATCAAACAAACAATGTCCCTTTACATGGAGTTTTGATTCATAAGAACAGACGTTTTCCATCGATTTGTCCATTTTTGTAATTCATGTACCGACACTATTATTTACCTTTCACATAAGAAATCCCCTCAAAACGAGGGGCATGCACCTCTGATCTTGTTTATTAATCTTTCCGGGCAGCATTCTACATGTTTTGATAACATGCCTCCCTTTCTTTGACAAGTTTCTAGCTTCACAGCGTATTTATTAGAGAATACCATCAAGGCTGCAATTCGTGAGGCTACTTTTAAACGATCTTTAGCTCTCATGCTTCCTGTATTTCGAGATGCCACTCTGCTTTCATTTGTTTCTTCACAGAGAAGCTCACAGCCTTTCATATACAATTCCTTCTGCGTAGATGGAAAACTACCCTGTCGTATATAAAGATTAAAGAGAAACTTTAATGTGATCGGCTTAATTGCAAGTGGAATTACTTCCTTCTCCCATATTTCATTCATGAACTTATCAGCATCTATACCTAGTTCAGTTGCTGCATAATATACATCCACTCTTCGCAATGGAACTAACTCAATGATCTGGATGTTATCCTTTCTTAGAGTATGAATTTCCTCCAGAATTCTCGATACTTGGTAATGCATCCTGTAAAGCTTATTCCATTGCCCTACATCCGTAAATTTAATGAGAATGTTGTTCCTTTTGGTCTTAAACTTTCCGGAGTGTTATTTATCTTGAACATTTAATTCTCAAATGATAATATTTAATGTGTTATTTTGGATTAAATTATACATATATTGGGGTGCCAAATGAAATTCTTAAAGCTTTTTACCATCTGTTTATCCATATTTGCTGTGGTACTCATAGGGACAGTCCTATACATCAAACTAGTCGATCCAGATATCATAGTAATGAATAACAGGCCAAACACTTTGGCATCTCCTCCAGTGACACATAATAATGTGGATACCACTGTGAAACAGAAGTCATTGGAACCGTCACCGGATGATACAGCTGAAGCTCCATCGTCTATTCAACCTGAGCCTTCTAAGGTTGTACCAGTATCTAATCAACCCGAGCCTTCTGAAGCCGTGCCATCGTCAACATCCAAACCTAACAATGTGCAGCCAACGCCGAATCCACCAAGCGCAAGTAATGAATTGATCATACCGGCTCCAAGTTCAAAGTCTGATCCAAGCACTCACATTATCGGTAGATGGAAAGTTGCTACTAAACCGAAGGTGAGCATTGAGTTTTTTCAGGATGGCACGTTTACAAAGGGAACTTATCATGGTAAAAAAGATTACAACGAATTTTCGGGTACATATTCTTTTAGCAGTAACTCGCGTTTGAAGCTACAGTATGAGAAATGGACAATAGAGCTTCCTTCAGGCTATAAAAATACGCGCGCGGATGATTCAAGTCATGTGTTCGATATTACCATTGAAGGCAATGAACTTGTAATTCCCGATGCCGTAGAAGTATTCGGTGACACCGTACTGGTTAAAGTCAATTAAAAAAGCTATGTTCATTGCAAAAACAGAATCAAATAATAACCCGCCCCTCTTTACTAGAAAAGGAGCGGGTTTTGTTATCTATAATCCCGTTTCGGTAAACGGAGCCAAACCTTTGTGTAAGATCAATTTCAATAACGTCAGCTTGCAGCTTAGGTGTTTTTTCAATGTTACTAAGGGGTCTTGACTACCTCAAGACAGGGATTTTACATTCACTTATCCTTTACTCTCAATTTCCACCAATCTCTTCTCCCCATGCCGACCAACTCGTACAATTCGCGAACGCATCTGATAAATGAACCCGTTACCTCGGCCTTTCATATCATCTTAATTATATGTGTCACAATATATATAAATATTATTTTTGTGTTTATATCATAAAGGAAAACAATATGGCCAGTATCATTTAGCTTAAATTACTCATCATCATACATTTTTTACCTGTTGTTGCCTTTCTTTATACTTTGCTATTTCCTTTGTTCTTAATCTTTTTTTCCTCATTATTATCATCTATTGTTATTATTAAGTTCATTTAATTCGTTCTAGTCATGTTGTTCATCATTTAAGTATTGGATCTTCAGAATCATCAGTTATCAAACTGATCTTAATAATCAATATCCTAATAATTCATCCTTTACTTAATTAACTTTTAAAAGTTTACTCTCATGATGATCAGCTGTCATTGAAGCTTAACTGCTAATATAGGAAAAGATGACGTAATCAACCCAAGTTAACATAATATTATTTACGTTATCTTTATTCGGCGATTTAAAATAAAAGCCCTCCCCTTTCGATTATTTAACCACATTTAATAATAGTATTTGAACCGGCTCTATCCATCATTTTATCAATTGGGCACGTCTTCCCAAGACAAAAAAGAAGCAGGAAACAGCATAAACTGTTTCCTACTTCTCTTCATTATCATGAGATCGTTACATCGCAGCTTCAGTCAAAATCTCTTGCGGAATAGGCATTTTATGAATGGTACGCAGGAAGCTGATCGTTTGGTTTTCGGAATGCATAATAACGGAATGGGTCTCTGCTTTCTGATTCGGCAGGTAACGCACGCCATTAAGGAGATCTCCAGGAGTTACGCCGGTTGCCACGAACAGCACGCTTTCACGGCCTACCATGTCTTCCATGCTCAGCAGCTGGCTTGAATCAGATATTCCCATTCGTTTGCAGCGTTCCACTTCTTCAATACCATCCGGCAGCAGGCGCCCTTGCATTTCACCACCCATACATTTCAGTGCTGCAGCGGCAAGAACACCTTCAGGAGCGCCTCCTGAACCTACATACATATCGACTTCACTTTCGGTTGCTGCTTCAATGGCACCCATAACATCTCCGTGACTTAAGAGCTTGATGCGGACACCGGCAGCTCGAAGTACAGCAATGATCTCACGGTGACGGTCCCGATCCAGAATCGATACTGTCATATCCGATAAAGGCTTATTCAAAATACTTGAGGCTTTGGCAAGGGTGGTTTCAATGGGATCGTTAAGAGATAAGTGACCGGCTAGCATTGGCCCAACAGCCAGCTTCTCCATATAGATGTCCGGAGCATGCAATAAATTACCTTCCGGAGCTGCAGCAATAACCGAAATGGCATTATTCAGCCCGCTAGCGACCGTTTCAGTGCCTTCCAACGGATCTACCGCGATATCGATTTTAGGTCCAAGGCGATTACCAACTTTTTCTCCGATATACAGCATTGGAGCTTCATCCATTTCACCTTCTCCAATAACGACAGTTCCATCTATAGCGACGGAGTTCAATTTACTCCGGATTGCCGTTGTTGCTGCGTCATCTGCGCTGTTCTTATCGCCTCTTCCCGTCCAGCGGGCCGAATCGATTGCGGCTTTCTCCGTAATACGTACCAACTCCAAAGCTATATGATGTTCCATTTCTCTTTTCCCTCCATCTTCTTCATCTTTAAAAATGTTGCATAATCAGTCCTGCGGTTTCTTCAATGGCCTTATCCGTCACATCTATGACCGGACACCCTAAAGAATCATATAATGATTGCGCATATTTCAGTTCATCCTGTACACGTTCTAACGAGGCATAATGGACATCCACCGGAAGTCCCAAGGCCTTGAGACGCTCGGAACGGATTTTAACCAACTGCTGCGCATCGATCGTCAATCCGAATATTTTGCCGCTGTTAACTTCCCGTAATTGAGCAGGAGGTGTCAGTTCTGGTGCAACAGGATAGTTGACGACCTTTTTCCCTTTATGGGCCAGAAATATCGATAACGGTGTTTTCGACACGCGCGATACGCCAAGCAGAATAATATCCGCTTTAAGAACAGCGCCGACATCCTTGCCATCATCGTTGTTGACTGCAAACTCAACGGCTTCGATCCTGCGGAAGTAGTCTTCATCTAGTCTGTGCAAGAGTCCCGGTAACCGTTTTGGGGTATCGTTAAAAGTGTCAATCACAGCTTGCATCATCGGGCCCATGATATCGACGGTGCGGACTTGAAGCCGAATAGATTCTTCCTTTATGGCTTCTCTAAGTTCCGGTTGAACGATGGTGTAAATCACCATGCCTCCACGGCTGGATACTTCCTCCATGAGCCGGGTAATCTCATCTTCATGCCGAACGTTCATGATTCGTTTGATTTCTGTGTTCATTAGCTCAAACTGTCGAAGGGTCGCCAAGGCTACTGCTTCTGCAGTCTCGCCGATCGCATCCGAGCAAATGGCTATAACACGAGTTGACGCCTGTTTCATCCCATTCCTCCCACTAATTCTCTGCGAGCATTTCAAGTAATTTTCTGATGATATTGGTTTTGGAAATCCGTCCAACCACGTTAACGTCCCCATCTTGCCCAGAGGATACAGGTACCACGACCGGCAAGCTGTCGATCTGATGCGTAATAATTTTCCGGGCTGCCTCCATAACAGAGTCCTCAGGAGATACTGTCACGACATTAGCTCTCCGTGTCATGATAAAGCTCACAGGCATGGCGGATGCCGCGGCATTACCGAGTGTTACCTTCAGCATATCTTTACGTGATACAATCCCTACGAGCTTCCCTTCTTCATCGGTGACAATGAGATGGCCTACATTTTCCAGAAACAAGGTCACCACTGCATCATGTATGGTTGTCGTTTCGCGGACAATGACAGGTACTCCGTGAATATCCCCAACCTTCATGTCAAACAGATTCTGCTTATTCTCATCTTCCGTTATTTTTCGGGTTCCCGGAAAATATCCGACTTTAGGTTTAGCATCGATGTAATCCAGACTAACCAGGATAGACAGATCGGATCTGATGGTTGGACGGGTTAAATTCAGCATCTCGGCGATTTGTTCGCTCGTTATTGGAGCATGTTTCTTGATGATATCCAGAATTTCCAATTGACGGGAAGTCAGCTTAATAATGAATTCCCCCTCTCCAGTGCAATGATTTATTTCTGTATAATACGTCATATATAACCAATAATCAATATATAATACGTCCTATATTTTATTTGATTATATTTTTCGATGATAAATAGGTATGAAAAAAGACTTCTCAACCATTCATAATCAACGGTAGAGAAGTCTTTTTACATTATCTACGATATGCCGTTAAGCTCTATACATCCAACCTTCAGGAATCTCCGTAAGTTCGGGGGCCTGCATGTAACGCGTCCCCACTTCTTTAAAGCGTTCCAATACATTCATGTCTAACAATCCTCGCTGATTGGGGGCTCCATTCAATAAAAACGATACATTATGCTTGTTCGTATCATGGATTTTATCCATCACCCAATTAACCGATCTCAATTCCATGGACGTGTCTGTCGTTCGCCAAAACCAGGTCTTCGTTAAAATATTGCAGCTCGCACCTGGACCGTTGAACGTATCATCTACTTCCTGTCCGGCAGCATTTTCATAAAAAACAATATCTGTGTGGTTCAAATTGGTTTCACAGCTGATATTCATGAGCAAACATCCGGGCTGCAGCCTCTTCACCCATTCATCGATTTCCTCAAAAGGGAGATCATCATAATTCGGACCGCCCCAATGCGCATTCCAACCGTCAATAATGAGAAAGGGAATGTCGCCGTAACTTGTCAGCAGTTCTTCCAACTGATTTTTGATGAATTCCTTGTCTTCAGGGGTGCATTTCTTCCGGTTGATCTGATGATGCAGATCCAGCATGGAGAAATACAATCCCGCTTCAATTCCTTCATTTCTAAAAGCAGTGAGATACTCCTGTACAACATCTCTTTGATCGGCGGCATTCTTAACACAATGATCCGTATACCTGCTTGGCCACAAATCAAATCCTTCATGATGCTTTGCTGTCATCGCTGCGAACTTCATCCCTGCCGACTTGGCAGCCTGAGCCCACTGTGTGCAGTCCAGCTCTACCGGGTTCCAATCTTTAGGATCAAATATGTATCTGCGGGGTTCGTTATTATTTTCATGTCCATATTCCCAATCTTCTATTTCGGTATCGGCGAACTGAAACGTCGCGCTGTTAAAATGAATAAACATCCCAAATCTTTGATTAACAAACCACTGTTGTCTATGTACCAATTCATTCTGGTTCATTCCGATTATTCACTCCTGTTTAATTTGCATAATTATTCGCTATATGAAGACCAGATTTCCCCGAGCGATGAAAATATCGTATCATGGATAAGGATTTAAGTATTTGTCGAAGTGTTCAATGATTTATCAATTCATCCGCTTTTTAAATATACGAACATAATACGAACACTTTAAAAGGAGTTACAGAACATGAAAAAGTTATCAGATATTACACCTTTCGTGGGTGATTTCATGCATTATCTATATGATGGAAGTTCCAACGAGCAACTAAGAGCCGGGAGTGTGTATGCGATGCACTTATTTTTGGATGGTCCGGGAGAGATGGAGATCGATGGAACAATGTATCCGATTGAGCGGTTCACGCTTTTTTTTCTTCGTCCCAATCAGCCGCATGCTTTTCATATTTCGCCTAAACATCCTCTTCCATCGCTAAATATCTATTTTGATCTATGGGATAACGAGCATCCCGCTTCTTTGAACCGTTCTTTTATCTACGCGCCTAATGAATTCAACTTTGATCATATGGCCAAAGAACGGGAATGCGATGAACTAAAGCAGCTGCCGAGTGTGTTTCGTTTGCGAGATCATCCGCAGTTATTAGATACCTTTATGATGATGACCAGATCCATGAATGATTTTAAATACTATCAAAGTGAAACGGCTAACAGCTTCATGTATGTCTGGATTCTCTCCTGGTTTAATGCGCTTCATGTTAAACAACCCGGTGATTTCCGTATTCTCCGTCTGCTTGATTATTTGAATAGCCATCCCGAGCAAGGACAATCGATTGAGACATGGTCTGATTATTGCGGATTGAAACGGACCTATTTTCATGAGCTGTTTCTAAGGGAAACAGGACTCACGCCGAAGGCCTATCACCATGAGCTTGTCATGAAACGGGCCGCGAATATGATCCGGGAGACGGACTTAAGCGTCACAGCTATCGCCGAAAAGCTCAAGTATTCCTCGATTCATCCATTCTCCAGGCACTTCAATGACTTCTTTGGCATTTCTCCAAGTCAATACCGGATAAGACATGGCCGCATATGAATAATTTCATCTTTTAGGTAAACCATATGAATTAATCAAAACGATGACAGGGGAGAAAATCAACTTGATGTATACAGTATTGATCGTTATTGCTGTAATCGCCTGCGCAATCTCACTATACATGTCCGTGTCCATCATGCGTAAACAACAAAAGCAGAGGTTGGATCATATCAATCCTACGGTCGCCAAACATCCGATAGCAGCCAATCCCATCGTTATCCTTTACCTGGCCTTCCCTATTCTTGTGATCATCGGAGGACTGGTCTGGTGGTACCTGGAAGTAAAAGGGCTAACTTAAATCGTTAGGAGTGTTTGTCTTGGACAAGAAGAGATATTATGTATCCGTACAATCCAGAACTATTATGGAACGACAAGATGAAGCTGCATACGAACTCGTCATTGAAGCCACGCCGGAAGAAATCAAACCGCTCCGCGATTTATTCGATTCCATGTATCATTTTGATATGGAAACCTATTTCCGTATGCATTACCCCGGTATTCCTGAGCATTATGACAACGACAATGACTTGTATGAGCGAGATCTTAAACAAATTTACAAGACCCTTTATACTTTGGGCACCCCGGAAACGAGAGATCATATCACCTCCATGAATGTTTTGGATTAGATTTAAGTAAAAAAGATCTGCTTCCTTCCCATACCGGGAGAAGACAGATCTTTTTCAACTTTAAGAAGTAGATATGCTGTCTTAGTCGCTAGAAACAGACTCAGCAGGTGTTAATTTATTCATGTAATCATTCAGCTCAATCGCTTGCCCGCCATTCAGGCGTGAGGTTTCTGCTGCAAACGCAATCATATGGCTGCGGACTGAGGCCGATGCTGACGTTAAGCTCTCCTGACCGTTATAACCGCGTACCTGGTTCAGGAAATCCCGGACGATCCCGCTGTCTCCGCCCCCATGTCCGCTGGATTGGGACGGAATCTCAATGGTTGTTTTCTGCTGGGTCAAAAAATCATACAACGTAATATGATCCTCTTCTCCGCGCAGCTCGCCCTGGGTACCCATAATCTGTATTCTTCTTTCCTGCTCATAAGTAAATCCACACATACTGAACATTGCCGTAGCCCCGCCTTCAAACTCCATGTTCACCACCTGATGATCTACGACATTATTATCACTGCGGAATACACAACGTCCATAGTCCGTTTCCCGTAAGCCTTTGATGATATTAGACCTTGTTAGCTCCGGTGTAAAATGTCCTGCCCATCCCTTATATTGATCACTCAGATAAAAACGGGGAGCAGAGTAAGCACATGTTGGTTCTACGGCACACTCCAGGCAGCGGTCTCCCGAACCCGCCGGTGCGCTCCCTTCATGAAAATACTTCAGGGATCCAAAGGAGCTGACCCGAAGGCAGGGACGGTCCATGAGCCAGGAGAGAACGTCCATGTCATGACAGGATTTGGGCAGAATCATGGGACTTGATGTATTCGAATTATTCCAGTTTCCGCGCACAAAACTATGGGCAATATGCCAGTACCCTACATTCTCATTCAACTGGATGGATACTATTTCACCAATTCGTCCTTCCTGGATCACCTTTTTGATCATGCTCCAAAATGGCGTATACCTGAGCACGTGGCAGATCGTGAGCAGACGGTCCTGTTCACGGGCTGTTCGCTCCATATCCAGGCATTCTTCAGGTGATGGTGACATCGGCTTTTCCAGCATCACATGGTATTTCTGATGTAGAGCCAACATAGCCGGACCGTAATGCATTTGATCCTGCGTACAAATGATGGCTATATCAGCAAGCCGGGGCTCCTGCAGCAGCGGCTCCCAAGATTCATAACAATCGCTCGGGGGTATGTCATGCTTTTCGGCAAAACGTGCCCGGCGAAGCGGGTCAGCCTCTGCTACGGCAACAAATGTAAGCTCATGCGGATAATCCAGCGCGTATCTGGCATAACCTCCCGCGCCTCTCGATCCCGCTCCGATTAAAACAGCTGTAAGTTGGTTCATGTTCGTTCTCCCCTACCATAGATAGATTGAAAATCCTTACACGGGTGCTTCGGTAGATTGCGAGACTCGTGCTTGATGCTTTATTCGCAGTTTTAACGATATTTTCGTTTGATTCTCTGCTTATGGCTTGGCATAACGTTCTGCGGCGGATTGATAGATGGCCTTGTACCGCTCTACACCCATTTTTTCGAGCGCAGCCACATATTTGTCCCAATTATCAAACGATTCGTTGCCTGTAATGAATTTATCCTTCATCTCCAGCACATAGGCGTCAATGTCGGTCTGAATGGTTGTCAGCTCACTTTGTTCATCCTGCGTGAAGTTAAACGGCGGCCAGATTTGATCCTGGGACAGGACATAGGGTTCGGCTTTCTTGGCGTTCTCTACAGAAGTAGGCAAGCCTTCCGCACCTTTAAAGAACTTCTGTTTGACAAAGCCCGGGTAATAGCCACCTGGCCAAATGAGATATTGGCCCACAGCTTGATCAAGAGTAAGACCGTTCGGGTTATTCTTGATCTCATCCTTATAATCTACGTTCCCGCTTGCATCCTCCGTATAGGTCTCATCCTTCCAGCCCATGAAAAACTGTTTGATACCTTCATCGCTATAGAAATAATCAACCCAACGCATCATCGCCTCCGGATGTTTTGCCTTATCCGTCAGTACGAACATGCCGATGTTACCCAGCGGGGATCCATAAGCGCTAAACTGCTGATCGCCATGAGGACCCTTTAATACGGACAGGCCTACATAGCCCTTCTGGTTATAAATAGCCACCGGATCAACGCTGTCAGACACACCCAGAAGTCCCTGCACTCCATTGGAATCGACTTCAGTGCTTTTGACCGATACGATATCCTGTTCAATCAGTCCATCCTTATAGAGCTTATTCACAAACTGCAGCAGCTCTTTGTAGCGCGGGTCGGAAGGAATAAAGCGCAACTTGCCCGTCTCAGGATCTGTATCCACATTGATATTGGATGTACCATGATTGTTCAATCCGAATGAACCTCTCAGATAATTGACGATACCCGTTGTGCCAACAGCACCCCAAGCAATTTCATCCTTCTGATTGTTGCCGTTCGGATCTTTTTCCTTAAATGCCTTCAGCATGTTATAAAAATCATCAAGTGTCTCCGGCTGCTGCAGTCCGAGCTTATCCAGCCATTCCTGCTTCACCCATGGCGTACCGTACAGAACGGATTTGAACTCCGGATCATAAATGGTCGGCAGGCCATATATGTTACCATCCGGCATGGTGATACCCTTGGCTATTATCGGATATTTGTCCATCATGGCTTTAAAGTTAGGCGCATACTTGTCTATGAGATCATTTAGTGGAAGGAACGCTCCCTGTTTGCCGTACTTAAGCAGATCGGATCTTGAAAATGCAGAAGCATAAAACATTTCCGGATAATCATTGCCGGCGAGCAGCAAATTCCGTTTTTCCTTTAACGTTTCGGTTTGCACGGTATCCCACTTCACATGGATATTCGTCTTCTTTTCATAGTCATTCCACAGCCTGATATTATTCCAGTCTGCATTGGCAAAAAATTTAGCCGCAAAACCGCTCACCGTCGTGCTCTCATTCATAATCGGAAAACCGGTTGGATTGATTGCGGCCTCCGATGCATCTTGTGCTTTGCCGCCTCCCGAGTCAGCAGATTTTGCTGAGCTGCAGCCCGCAAGAACGGTAATGGTGACCATACAGGCGAGCAGCATTTTCCCCCTTTTGTTACCCTTCATCTTTTGTTCCTCCCTTTTCCTCATCATTTATCCAACCAAGGGGTTACCCTTTGATGGCACCAATCATCACACCTTTGACAAAATATCTTTGCAGGAATGGATACAGGATCAGCACCGGAATATTGGCCACGACCAGCACGGCATATTTGATACCCTCGACTTCCCGCTGCTGCTTGATCGCAGATTCGGTAGACATTTTGACCATATCGCTTGTTTGACCCTGTATCAGAATTTCACGCAGGATCAACTGAAGCGGGAACTTGTCCTTATCCGATAGGTACAACAAAGCGTTGAAAAAAGCATTCCAGTGACTTACGGCATAAAAGAGGATCATCACCGCGATAATCGGCATGGACAGCGGCAAAATGATGCGGGACAAAATCTGGATATTGGAACAGCCATCTATCGTTGCCGCCTCCTGCAATTCATAAGGAATCGACTGCTGGAAGAAGGTACGCATGATGATGATGTTGTAAATCGATACGGCATTGGGGATGATCATGACCCAGAATGAATTCAGCATCCCCAGATCCTTAATAAGCAGGTAGGTCGGGATCAATCCGCCTCCGAAGAACATCGTAAAGACGAACAAAGCCATAATCGCATTCCGGCCCACAAAATCCTTCCTTGAGAGTGGATATGCCCCCAAGATGGTCATAGTCAGGTTGATCAGTGTACCAATTGAGGTGTATAGGAGCGTATTGGAATAGCCAGTCAAAATATCATGATTTTGAAAAATCTTCACGTAAGAATTAAGATTGATTCCCTTCGGCCAGAGGAGCATCTCTCCGCGCAGAACCGTCTGCGGGTCGCTAAAGGAAGCGCTCAAGACGAAGACCAAAGGGTACAGCACAATGACCGTAACAAGACTTAGCACGATATAGATCATGACATTAAAAATACGGTCTCCACGGGATTCCAAAAGCATATCTCTTCCTCCTCACCACAGACTGGTTTCGCTCATTCGTTTTGAAGCCCAGTTAACACTTATCAGTAAAATAAAATTGATTACCGAGTTGAATAATCCAATTGCAGCAGAGAAGCTGTATTCAGCCCCCTGTATACCTGCGCGGTACACATAGGTTGCAATAATATCGGATGTATCCATGTTCAGGTTGTTTTGCATCAGGAGAACTTTTTCAAAGCCGACCCCCATGATGCTGCCAATGTTCAGAATGAGCAGTATGATGATCGTCGGGCGAATACCCGGGAGATTAATATGCCATATCCTCCGCAGTCTGCCGGCTCCATCCACACGGGCCGCTTCATGGAGCTGATGATCCACGCCAGCCAGTGCAGCCAAATAGATAATCGAGCTCCAGCCCATCGTCTGCCATACGTCAGAGAACACATACAGAGATTTGAACCAGGCCGGTTCCGCCATGAAATTGATCGGATGACCACCGAACATGGTGATGAAATGATTCGCGATTCCATAGCGTGGAGATAAAAAAATCATCATCATGCCGACAACCACAACCGTGGATAAAAAATGCGGCGCATACGTAACGGTTTGAACGAACTTTTTGAATTTGGCCGATTTGGCCTCATTCATTAGGAGTGCCAGCAGGATCGGGATCGGAAACCCTAAGGCAAGGCTGTAGAGTCCCAGTCCCAATGTGTTTTTAATAAGCCGCCAGAAGAAATAGCTGTGAAAAAAACGATTGAAGTGCTCCGTACCGATCCATGGACTACCCGTGATCCCTTTGGTGGCGATAAAGTCCTTGAAGGCAATTTGAATACCATACATAGGCACATAGTGAAAAAGAATGTAATACGCTACGACTGGAAAAATGAGCAAATATAACTGCCAGTTACGCGCAATGCGGCTCCATCTTAGCTTGGAGTCTCGCTTGGCCTCCGGTGCTGCCCCTGCAATCGCAGATATCTTGGCATTGGCCACTTGATCCCCTCCTTGGATTAGGCTTGGATACGTATTCATTCAATTCTGAAAAAAAAGCTTGAATGATTTTCCTCCTTTCAGCGTAAAAGCAAAGGTTTGTCCTGAAGCCGCTGAATAGATATATGTAAGGGTTCATGACAGCAGAGTTAGAAAGACGGATTATATAAAGTGTGAAATACAGCGTAATATATTGGGATTATATTTGGATAGATTGAGCTAATAGACTGCGTAAGTTGGTGTAATTAGAGGTTGGGTATATGCATGTGTAATGGATTGGATTCGAGTTCTTAATTCGGATATATTATTGATAACAAAAGGTTGTAAGCGCAACCGATTTATTATCCAGAAAATAAGGAGGTTGATAAACACGTTCCAAACGTTTGGATATCTATACCAATTCGGTTTAATTTTTATCATCATAATATGGGAATATTTGGATTGTCAAACATTATTTTGGCACTGTTTGGATTAACATCTAAAATTTTAAATGGAAACAAGTAAAATAACCTGACACCGATAACGGTTGTCAGGTTCATTTTTATTGCTACAAACTAAATTATGTAATAATATATAACATATAATTACATCGGTGATACAAATGCCACATCCAATTATTCAGGCCTTGTATAACTGGATGACTCCCGAATAACCAAGCGGCTTGGCAAAAGAATTTTGGGGAGTGCAGGGTAGTCTCCGTTCAGATAATCAATCATAAATTGGGCGGCAACCTTACCGATTTCGTACTTTGGAACATGCACGGAGGTTAATGGTGGATTCGTGTATTGTGCGAAGGAGATGTCATCCATGCCGACAAATGCAATATCTTGTGGAATCAGACCATGTTGTTCCACTACGGCACGCATGGCAGGAATGGCAAGCATATCGCTCGCGCAAAAAATGGCCGTAGGCCACTCGCTTCTCGGCTGACTGGTAAGAAGCTCTGTGAGCATATTATAACTCCAATCGACATTCCAATTGGTATTAATGATCCACTCCACCGGCAAACTCAGACCGGCTTCCATCATTGCGAACTTGTATCCCACAAACCGTTCATCATTGTCCATTTTACTCGAGTAAGCAGGACCTCCAATATATCCAATCCGGCGATGACCCTGTTCAATCAGATGCTGGACTGCTGTTCTCGCCGAGAAAATACGGTCGCAATCCACAACAGGCACCGATAATCTTTCATCATTCAAGCTTACGCCAAGAACCGTAATGCTTTCTTTTTCGAGCAGCTCAATCAGTTCCTGATCATACCAGCTGATGACAACGACACCTTGTATACCAGCGTCTTTAATAAGCATCTTGATGCGCTCGGAATCGCTTACTTCATCCGCCGTACGCACAATAGCCGGAGGATGCCCAAGTTCATTCATTCGATCATGGAATCCTGCGAGCACCTCCGTAAAATATGGATGATTCTCACTCAGCTTCTGCGGTATCACACATGCTATATGCTTAGGAGTGCTCCCCGGCATGCGTTCATTGCTGCGCTCCTCGTGAATACGATATCCAAGCTCTAAAGCCGCTTCTCTAATTTTACGTTTTGTCTCTTCATTGACTGGGCGGTTCATATCATTGCTTATGGCGCGGGAAACGGTTGATATAGATACGCCAACCCGCTCCGCAATATCTTTCAGCTTCGCCAAGGCTACCCTCTCCTCTCTTTTGGTTTGTTTGGCTCCAAAAAAAGATCTCCGCCTGATCATATCATAATTATGTATATATTTTACATAGTAAAATGTTAGATTCGTCCATATCATAGCAAAAAAAGGAACTGCGGTCAGCAGCTCCTTTTTAGATCGGTCAAAACAAGCGTTCAATCAGTCTTCAAATTCAACGTTGTGGTAAACCTGTTGAACATCTTCCAAATCCTCCAGCGTATCGATCAATTTCTCGAATTGCGCCTGAGCGTCTTCTGGAATGGTGAGATAATTTTGTGCCAGCATGGTCAGTTCCGCCACGGTAAACTCCGTAATACCTACCGTTTTGAAAGCATCTTGAACCGCCTGGAATTGATCCGGCTCAGCATATACGATGACCGCTTCATCTTCTTCCACGATGTCACGCACGTCAACGTCCGCTTCCATCATGAGTTCAAGCACTTCATCTGCTGTTTTGCCTTCAACGCCAATCACTGCTGTTTGATCAAACATATAGGCCACAGAGCCGCTGACTCCGAGGTTGCCGCCATTTTTGCTGAATGTGGAACGCACTTCAGAAGCCGTACGGTTCACGTTGTTGGTCAGTGCATCCACAATAACCATCGAACCGTTAGGTCCGAAGCCTTCGTAACGAAGCTCATCATACACTTCATCCGAGTTGCCTCTGGCTTTTTCCAATGCACGGTCAATAATCGCTTTCGGTACATTGTACGTTTTGGCACGTTCGAGAACAACCTTCAATGCGCGGTTGGATTCTGGATCCGGCTCGCCTTGCTTGGCCACTACATAAATTTCACGTCCAAACTTGGCATATACACGGCTTGTATTTGCGTCTTTCGAAGCTTTCTTTTCCTTGATATTATTCCATTTACGACCCATACGTTTCCGCTCTCTTTCGCTATTGATTCTATTCTCGGTCTTATAAATACACTGGTATATTATAGCTCGAAAAAAGCGGATGAACAAGTTTCTGTAGAAGTCTGTCAGAAAATGAATGAAGCTATGCAGCCCAAAAACAATAAAAACCGCTTTTCAAAAATGAAAAACGGTTTTCTGGTGGACGGTTTATGCCAACTATATTTTATTAATTTAAGCACCTATATCCACGCTGTTATGAGCAAGCACTTCATCCTCTTTTGCCCGGAAAAAGCGGGTTCCTGCCGCTGTGAATGTCTTGGCGAACAGTACAACGCATACAGCAATTCCTATTCCCGCCGCTATACAGCATACCAGCTGGATGGTAAGAAGCTCTGAGAGAAAGCCGACTGCCAAAGTCAGTACAATGGTAATGATGCTTTGTGTCATATCGGACAAGCTCCCAAACCGCCCCATGATCGACGAAGGCACATGCCGCTGGAAGAAGGTTGCATACCCTGAGCTGGCAAAGGACATGGAAAAGCCAAGTACCATGAAGGCTGCCGTAGCCGAGTAAAAGCTCGCCGATGCATAAAACCACAAATAACACACGGCAGTAATCGAAAGGCCTGCACTGATAAACGAGCGGTAGGACATTTTTTTCGACAGTATCGTTGCTATCAATGAGCCTGCCAATGAGCCGACACCCGTTAAACTCAGCAAATTGCCATAGTCCTGTTCCGATAATTTCAAATGCATCCTGATGTATGTAGCTTCCTGCGAGTCAATCGAAAAACCAATTAGCATGGCCACCTGAATGAGTAAGAAGATACTAGTGAAATAGGTGGACGCTTTGGCAAACCGGAATACGATGCGCCAATCCTCCAATAGGATGCGAAGATGCACGGGTTCACTTTTAGCTTGTCGTTCTTCAGGCACATCGGGCAGCAGGTAAATTAAGAACGCGCATACCAGAAAGCTGGCTGCATTAAAAAGAATGCTGAAAGTCGTATTAGTCAGATTAATCAGCAATCCCGAGATAGCTGGACCAAGTAAAAAGGCTCCCGAATTGGTCATACTCATCATGGAATTAAACCGTTGACGGCTGCTGCTTGAGACCAGCTTGGTGATGTATACATTGGAAGCCGGACCGAAAAAGGAACCAACAACGCTGATCATAAAAGTAACCGCGTAAATCATCCAAATGGACGGCAACCACGGAATGAGCGCGATCAGCAGACCACGGATGATGTCAACGCCGATCATCAGCTTGCGGATATTTACGCGGTCAATGATGCTGCCAGACCACAGATTGGTCAGCAGCATGGCGACTGGCTTCACAATAAAAAACCCGGCTACCGCAGCTGCTGAACCTGTCAGATTAATGATAAGAAGGTTAATAGCTACAAAATAAATCCAGTTTCCAAGATTGGAAAACCCGATGCCGAAAATAAGAAGTGCAGATCTGTTCCATTCTTTCATATTGTACCTCATCATTTTGATGTATTATTTTATCTGATTAACTAAATTATTTCACCTAATTAACTAACTAAATCATATTCATATAGTTTACATAATATATTTGCTGTTAACTATTCTGAATTCGCTCATTAATCTGGTTCAGAAGAGCTTTAACCATTTCCTCAGATACCGCTCCTTGACTGAATGCTACAATCACTCGCACCGGTGCATCCATCATCATGGCCATCGAAACATGTGCCGCATCACTGTCATCATCTTGAACACCCGCATTTTGCTTCAATAACGGCTCGACAATCGCTCTGGCTACCGGGTCGGCAAGGATGTCTCCAACCGTCGAATTACGGGTAAATGTCTTTTTCAATGTTGTGGTGGAAGTGACGTGTACGGTCAACGATTCCCCTGCGTCTCTGGAAGATCTGGCAGCGATAATCTGAAATTCACCCGTTTCCACATGCCAATCTCTTAACTCTGTATTGTAGTAAGCAAAAGAACGTTTATCCAGCGTGAAGGATACCAATTTTTGTTCACCGGGCTGCAGTTCGACTTTGGCAAATCCTTTCAGCTCTTGTACCGGACGAATCACTTGGCTCTGAACGTCCCGAACATACAGCTAAACGATTTCTTTTCCGGCGCGGCTGCCTGTATTGCTTACCATCAATTGAACTGTCAGTGTATCCGTATCCAGCATGTCGTATCGGTCAACCGTCAGATTCGAATATTCAAAGCTTGTGTAACTGAGGCCATGCCCAAATGGGAAAAGCGGCTCAATGGCTTTCGTATCATAATAGCGGTAGCCGACAAATAGGCCCTCTCGGTATTCAACAATATCGCCTTCTCCAGGAAAGTTTGGATGAGACGGGTTTTGCTCGAGTTTTTTCGGAAAAGATTCCGCAAGCTTCCCGCTCGGGTTTACATCGCCAAAAATCAAGTCTGCTGCGGCACTGCCAAGTGCTTGACCGCCGAGATAGCATTCCAGTATGCCCTTAGCCTGATCCAACCAAGGCATCTCAACAGGCGAGCCATTGCTCAGAACCACCACCACATTAGGCTGAACCGCGGCAATTTCCTGAATCAGAGACAACTGGTTAGCAGGGATGGAGAGATGTGTCCGGTCATACCCGTCTGACTCATAGCGTTCGGGCAAACCTGCAAAAATAAGTACCGAATCGGCTTTTTGAGCTGCCTCTACTGCTTCCAGGGACATTGGAGGATCAATCGCATCCTCTGCCAGCTTATACCCCTGCGAGAATATAATTTCCGCCTCTCCCGCTGCCCTGGCCAGCTCACTCAACATATCGTCTATTTTATTCGGATTGACATGGGAGCTGCCTCCACCTTGAAATCTCGGCGAAGCAGCAAGCTCACCTACGACAGCAATTTTCCCTTTTTTAGGAAGAGGCAAAATATGATCCTCATTTTTAAGTAATACCATGCTTTCATGGGCTACCTTTCTTGCCAGCTGATGATGCGCATCTCTATCATACATGGCATCCGCCTTCTTGCTGTCATAAGCCTTGAACACAACAGATAACAAGCGTTCAAGTGATTGATCCAGCACTTCCTCGGATAATTCACCCTTTTGCACACTTTCCATGATGCTCGCCGAACCCGCGTCAAAAGGCATTTCGAGTTCAAGACCTGCAGCAAGACCCTTTACCCGCTCATTTGTCGCACCCCAGTCGGATACGACGAAACCTTCGTGCCCCCATTCCTCTTTTAGGATATCTGTGAGAAGATACTTGTTCTCAAAGGCATATTCCCCGTTAACTTTGTTATAGGAGCTCATAACGGTCCAAGGCTTGGCTTGTTTGACAGCATCTTCAAAGCTGGCCAGATAGATTTCGCGCAGCGTCCGCTCGTCTAATACGGCATTAACTGTCATCCGCCGGTGCTCCTGGTTATTTACAGCAAAATGCTTCAGTGATGCACCCCCTGGCTCTGCACACCTTCAATGAAGGCAGCAGCCAAGCGGGATGAGAGATATGGATCCTCAGAGTAGTATTCGAAATTCCTTCCGCATAGCGGTGAGCGTTTGATATTGGCTCCAGGGCCAAGCAAGATGCCTACCTCTTCGGCCTGGCACTCTTCACCCAATGCAGCCCCCATTTCCCTAAGAAGTTCGACATTCCAGGAGCTAGCTGTGCCAGCAGCCGTTGGAAAACAGGTTGAGGGCTCACTCGTATATATGCCGAGATGATCATCCGCCTGTTTCTGTACGCGCAGTCCATGGGGACCATCGGCCACCCGGATTGATGGAATTCCCAAGCGTTCTATACCTTTCGTATGCCAAAAGCCAACGCCACCGCAGAGTTCTGCTTTCTCTTCGAGTGTCATATCAGCAATCAAGTTCTTTAAGTTTCTGGGTTCAGTCATGAACTGTAATCCTCCTCAATTTATAGATTTTCGCTAGTAAAATCATAAGTTGCAGGGATTTCTACCCAATCTGACGTTCTTTCTCTATTTATATTATGAAAAAAAACGATTTCTTGTAAATCATGGAATAGACTTAAATCTTTCTGAAATAGATCAATGACATGAAATCGTCATTTACTATCGAAAATCGTTGATTAGTATAATTGAAGAACTGGAAATTATCGGTTATTTTTATATTATCAATACTATTTTTTACTATTTATAGATCAATATGTGAAATTTAAACGACATTCATCTAACACTATCGTCACGTATTCCACTGTCTTCCAACGCACGGACCTCGATTTCATATTTGCTAACAGCCATTATGTAAACGCTTTTATCGGTAATTATATAAGCTCATTAGAGTTTATATAGCTTGAACAACGAGAAGTCTAGCAAAAGTTGCTGATCGGCCAGTAGTTCCTTCATTTAGGTAACATCTATAAGGGAGGTGTTGCGAACGGTCCTGTCGGGTTAATGTTTACGGCTGTTCACTTATTTAAAAAATTGGAGGAGGTTTTAGTATGACAACACTTCGTTTACCGAATCACAGGCTTATGAAATGGTTAATTGCCGGTGGTATGTTTTTATTTATGACAGCCTTAATGCTTCTTATTGCCGACCGTGCATCTGCTCACGGCTATGTTCAATCACCAGGCAGCCGCGCTTATCTATGTAAAACGGGCGTTAATTCCAACTGCGGATCCATCGTGTATGAACCGCAGAGTCTTGAAGCTCCAAAAGGCTTCCCGGCGGCCGGTCCTGCTGATGGTAAAATCGCCAGCGCGAACGGTGCTTTCCCGACAATGGACGAGCAGACTTCCACCCGCTGGTCGAAAGTGAACATGTCTCCGGGTACGAACACCTTCACTTGGAATTTGACAGCCAGACATTCCACCACAAGCTGGAAGTACTACATCACCAAGCAAAACTGGAACCCGAATGCCGCACTTACCCGTGATTCTTTTGATCTTACTCCATTCTGTTCGGTGAATTATACGGGCCAGCCGCCAGCAACCTACTCTGATACTTGCACAGTTCCTAGCAGAACTGGCTATCAAGTCATCCTCGCTGTTTGGGAGATTGCTGATACAGCCAACGCTTTCTATAATGTGATTGACGTTGACTTTGGCGGAGGCGGGGGTAATCCTGCGGATACTACTGCACCAACGGCACCAACCGGTCTGGCAGCTTCCAACGTTTCGAGCACTGGCGCCTCTCTCTCCTGGGGAGCATCAACCGATAATGTTGGTGTTACGGGATACAAAGTTTACAATGGCTCAACATTAGTAACGACAACGGGCGGTTCCACGCTCAGCTATAATGTAACAGGTCTCACCGCCAATACTTCCTACACATTCACCGTGAAGGCTGTTGACGCTGCAGGTAATGCTTCAGCTGCTAGCAATGCGGTAACATTCGTTACGACCTCACTTCCTCCAACCGATACGACGGCACCTTCCGCGCCAGCAGGTCTTCAAGTAAGCGGTACGCCTACCTCCTCCTCGATCTCCTTATCCTGGAGTGCGGCTACAGATAATGTAGGTGTTACAGGTTACCGTATATACAAAGGATCTTCACTTGCCGGTACCGTATCTGGAACCACGCTCAGCTATACGGCTTCCGGTTTGACAGCAAACACTTCCTACTCGTTTACGGTTCGCGCCATTGATGCAGCAGGCAACGAATCCGCAAACAGCAACGCAGTAACGGCGACTACCGCATCAGCTCCGGCAGCCGCTCCTTGGGCACCGAATGTCGCTTACACAACCGGTACCCTCGTCTCTTACAATGGTGCAATTTATGAATGCCGCCAGCCGCATACGTCCCTCGTTGGTTGGGAGCCATCGAACGTACCAGCGCTTTGGCTGCTGAAATAAGATGCTTCTAAAGTTACCAGCAACATTATTATTGATAGACTATGAGGTTAAGATGAAATATATGACAACATTTCGCATAGAATCCATTGGGTTCTATGTGCCAGAGGGAAATATGATATCACCATACAAAATTGAGAGCCGCCAAATGTTCCCGCACGATGGCAATTGAATTAAATTAAACTTTAAAAAAGCGGCAGCCTTCTCAGTAATTGAGTGGCCGCCGCTTTTTTCTCATGAATAAATGCTTTATTCTTCGGGTCTCTTTCCCGCATCCATGCCTGCCTCGGACACGGTCATGATCGGCTTTACCGATAGATCCATATGTACGCGAATCTGACAGGATAAACGAATATTTGGCTCCGTGAATCCTTTCTTCTCCAGTATCTCCGCTTCTGCTTCGCCCATAGGTCCGGCATCACCTTCGAGGATTTCCACGCGGCAGGTTGTGCATCTGGCATTCCCTCCGCAGCGGTGCAGGATATCCACCCCATGATCTTCCAAAACTAACACCAATTTCTTTCCTTCTTCAATTTCAATCGGTCCTTTTCCCTCAACAAGAATAGTTGGCATTCTTATTCCTCCTTTGTCAGTACTTCGCCATATTACCTGATATCGCTTATCGTGAATCTTTAGCGTCAGTAACAATTCATTATCACCTGAGTTGAATGAAAGTTCAAGCTTGGTTATGAATTGCACATCACGTATCCCATTAAGATGCAGAGAGATGATGGTTTTGAGGTTTTTCCTTGGGCAGGTAACGACCTGAAATGGCTATAGCCAAGCATAACAAGCAGCAAATACCGAAAAGTATGCGCAGTGGTGTTCCAAAGCTTTCTTGCGCCGTTGAGTGACTTCCCATCGTGCCGACCAACAGCGTGGCAAGCCCGATACCCACAATTTGACCGAGATAACGCACAAGAGCAAGCAAACTGCCTGCCAGGCTGCTTTTTTCAGCGGGTGCCGCGCTCATGACCTCGGCATTGTTTGTCGCATGAAACAGACCTGTACCGATGCCGAAAATGGCCAGATGCAGCCCGATACTCATGGCCGAGATGGATGGCATAAACACAACAAAAAGCATGGAAAGTGAACATAACACTGCGCCGGCATGGATAGGAAAGCTCCCACCATACTTATCCCTGAACGAGCCTGCAAAAGGGGCTACAATCCCCATCAGCAGCGGTTGAAGCATTAATAGCGCCCCTGTCCACCAAGCCGAAAACCCAAGCTCGCTTTGCAGATAAAAGGTAATGGGAATCAGCGTTGCGGTCTGGGCCAGGTTAATGATTAATGAGCTTGAATTGCCGAGCCAAACCTTCCGATGACGGAAAAGATCGCGGTCAATAATGCCGTAATCGATTTTTCTTGCCTGAAAAACCAATGCACAGAGGAGCAGTATGCCGCTCCCTCCCTCCAGCCACACTTTGAGCGAGGTGGAACCATCTTTTACAGCTTCCGAGGCCAGCATGAGCAGACTGATTCCCGCCCCTAATAAAAATGTGCCTACATAATCAAAAGGACTTTTGGCAGATGCCATGCCCCCGCGTGGAAACCAGCGGAAACCAAGCCAGCATGCGGCCAGTGAAATCGGCACATTTATCCAGAAGAGCCATGTCCAATTCATGGCTTCAAGCAGCAGTCCGCCCAGCGCCGGTCCTGATAAAGTTCCAATCGAGACGACGATGGCATTGTACCCGAGTGCTCTACCCCGTTCATGATCCGGAAACACCTGTCTTACCATGGCCTGACTGTTGGCCATAATCATCGTGGCTCCAATCCCCTGGAGGCACCGTGACAGCAGCAGAACCACAAAGCTGTGAGAAACAGCGATGCACAGCGAACCGATCCCGAAGATCAGAAAGCCGTAGCTGTACACCTTGCGGCGTTCCATACGGTCGGACAGCTTCCCCATAAAAGGAAGCAATATGACCATCGTCAGCAGGTAGATGGTAGCTACCCACTGAATTTGTGCAAGCGTTACCGAAAATTGACGCGCCATCACAGGCAGTGAAACATTAACAATGCCAACATCAAGGGTGGATATCAGCGTTCCCATGTTAACGACCTGTAAAATCCCCCATTTGTTACGCATTTCAGACATAAGTTCATTCCTCTCTGCAATCATGGTTCGAAGTATTTTGAGCATCAATCTGTTTTCTGATAAACCGCATAAATTTACGTTTGAACCTATTGTACGTTTCTCATCCCGGCTTGAAAAGAATTCATTTCTACGATCTAAGTCACTATGCTATACAGGTGTCAGCGATTCCATTATAGTTAAATCATGTATTCTATTTATTTCCAGTCGCGAATCAGGGAGGTCTTTATATGGAGCCATTTTCGAATGATCTGCTAAAGGACAAAGTCGTATTAGTAACCGGAGGAGCCACGGGGCTCGGCCGTGCCATGGGCGAGAAGTTTGTGAAGCTTGGGGCTAAGCTGGCCATTACCGGCCGCCGGGAAGAAGTATTAAAACAAACCTCCGATGAGCTTTCTGCAAACGGTTACAGTGTCTTCTATAAGCCATGTGATGTTCGTGATCCCGCTCAAATCAGTGCCTTGGTGGATGCTGTGGAGCAGCATTATGGTGCGATCGATATTCTGGTCAACAATGCCGCCGGCAATTTTATCAGTCCAACCGAAAGACTGTCACCACGCGCCGTGGACGCAGTTCTCAATATAGTACTGCACGGCACCTTCTATGCTACCCTTGAAGTAGGAAAACGCTGGATTGAGCAAAAACGCACAGGTACCATGCTGAATATTGTTACGACCTATGCCTCCAGCGGATCGGGTTATGTTGTGCCGTCTGCGGCTGCAAAAGCCGGAGTCCTTGCCCTCACCCGCTCACTTGCAGTTGAATGGGCTCCGCACGGCATACGTCAGGTGGCCATTGCACCAGGTCCCTTTCCAACCGAAGGTGCTTGGTCGCGGCTGTCTCCTACCCCGGAGCTTGAAGAAAAAATGCTGGACCGGATTCCCATGAAAAGGGTTGGGGACAAAGAAGAGCTTGCGAATCTCGCTGCCTTTTTGGTTTCCGACTATGCCTCATACATCAATGGTGAGGTTGTCACGATCGATGGAGGTGAATGGCTTCAAGGTGCAGGACAATTTAACGACTTGCGTCAGGTAACCCATGAGCAGTGGGATGTCCTTGCCCAAATGACCAGGAAGGGGAAATAAATGAGAACAAAGCAAGAAATGATGGAATTAATCCTAAACGTTGCAAACAAAGACGATCGAATTCGTGCAGTTGCCATGAACGGCTCACGTACCAATCCAAATGCCCCTGTGGATCCATTTCAGGATTTTGATATTGTCTATCTTGTTTCCGAAATGGAATCTTTTCTTCATGATCCTCGATGGGTAGACGTGTTTGGAGAGCGGATAATTATGCAAACGCCGGAAAATATGAGTTTATTTCCACCGACGCTTGGCGACCGCTTTACGTATTTAATGCTTTTTACGGACGGCAATCGGATCGATCTCATGCTGATACCTGTCGCAGAAAAAGATATATACTGCCAAGAGGATAAGCTCACTGTTGTTTTGCTCGACAAGGACCAATTGCTTCCGGAGGTTCTCCCGCCTAGTGATGAAGATTATTGGGTAAAACGGCCTTCGGCCGAATTCTTTGCAGATTGCTGCAATGAATTTTGGTGGGTGTCTACGTACGTTGCCAAAGGACTATGGAGAAAGGAAATCCTTTATGCCCAAGATCACCTGCAAAAGATCATGGGACCTATGCTGCTCAAAATGCTGGAATGGCAGGTTGGCATTCAAACGGATTTTTCGGTGAGTACAGGTAAAAATGGCAAGTACCTGCAGAAATATATGACGGAAGAAAGCTGGAACGAGCTCCTTTCTACCTATGCGGACGGAAGCTATGAAGATGTATGGAGAGCCTTAACCGCCATGACCCGGTTGTTCCGCAAGAATGCCTTATTCGTTGCGGCGCATTTTGGATATGAATATCCTCATCAGGACGATCAGCGCGTGAGCGCGTATTTGGATCATGTGAGCAGCCTTCCATCCGACGCTAGCAACATCTTTTGAATGATATGTTGTAATGAACAAAGCTAAATATATAATCTACTGGAGATGTTGGAGGAGAATTGATTTGATCAGAGAACAAGTATTCACAGGCTCCCCATGGGAATCCCAAGTTGGTTATTGCCGTGCCATTCGTATTGGAAACAGAATTGAAGTCGCTGGAACAACGGCTATACAAGGGCGGAGAGGTCATCGGCATTGGAAATCCCTATGAACAAACAAAATACATTCTGCAAACCATTAAAAAAGCTTTGAGTGAATTGGGAGCTGAAATGTCCGACGTAGTCAGAACACGCATGTTCGTTACGGATATCTCAAAATGGGAAGAAATTGGGAAGGCTCATGGTGAATTCTTCAAAACGATTCAACCTGCGGCAACCATGGTGGAAGTTAAAGCTCTCATCGACCCGCTGTTAATGGTTGAGATTGAGGCAGAAGCTATCATTGATTAATAATCTATTTCATATTCAAGAGAAAGCCCCGTTTCTCGGTTCATCCATGAGAAACGGGGCTTTTGCTTATTCGGATTATACGTATTGCTTCAATACTTCCTGAAGCTTCAGCGCGAGTCCAATCTTGCCATCGACCTTTAGCGATCCGGTC
Source organism: Paenibacillus dokdonensis (assembly GCF_004916975.1). Classification (GTDB taxonomy): domain Bacteria; phylum Bacillota; class Bacilli; order Paenibacillales; family Paenibacillaceae; genus Paenibacillus_AQ; species Paenibacillus_AQ dokdonensis. Next base: position 2,729,375 of record NZ_STGQ01000001.1, read on the forward strand.
ATAAATGCCAGTGTTGTGTTCAAATCGTCTTCGAGCAGCTTGTGAAAATTCTTTTCTGACAATGTCATGGTACAATCAGCTGCCCCTGCAGCTTCCTCGGACACCACCGCTCTGGCGTTCTCAAAAGAAACCTGAAATATGCCGCTATCGCCTATGTTGAACCGATATACCGCATGTAGTGATTCGATGGGCTCCGGTCTTGCATTCATCCGGTCCGCAAGCTGCTGGAGCTCTTCCTTGATGGTCATGCTGCTCCTCCTTTTTAATATTCTTCTCAAGCTCCAGGAATAGGTTTATCCAGCACCCGGAAGGTTCCCGTGCCAAAGGCCAGCAAATCCCCATTTTCTTTACGTGCAAAGGCCTGGGCTGTGATCAGCTTGCGGGAGCTATGGATCAGCTCCGCTGTCACCAGTACACGGCCTTCTGACGTCGGAGCCACATAGTTCATATTCAATCCCACAGTAACGACACTGACTCCAGGACGGGCCAGCATCACGATAATCCCCATTGCTGAATCAATAACGGATGCATGCATACCTCCGTGCAAAATTCCAATAAGATTCAAATGATGAGGCTGGATCTCAAACGAAACCACAACCTGTTTTTCGTTAAGATCTACAATTTCACAGCCTATAAATTCCCAAAACGTATTTTTGGCAGCCCGTTCCAGAAGCTCCAAATCCGGAAAACTGCCGCCGGATGCGTTCTCCATCTGCCAACGACCTCCTTTGCTGTTACGCATGTTCATGCTTATACAACATTTCGACGATGATCTTACAAATCCACTTTGGATTGATTCACGAGCTTTTCATTTTCTTCCTCAATCAGCTTACGTCGCAGTACCTTGCCTACCAGTGTTTTCGGCAAAGAATCCCTGAACTCGTAAATTTTTGGCACTTTGTAAACAGCCAAACGCTCTTTGCACCAGCTTTTCAGATCCTTTTCTGTAACCGTAGAGCCTTTGCGAAGAACGATGTAAGCCTTTACATTTTCGCCCCGATAAGGGTCATTAATGCCTGCCACCACTGCTTCCTCTACATCTGGATGCTCGAACAGTACTTCCTCTACTTCACGCGGATAAATATTATAGCCTCCAGCTATAATCAGATCTTTGCGGCGGTCGAGAATGTAAAAGAATCCTTCATCGTCCATCTGCGCCAAATCACCGGTGTACAGCCAACCATCACGTAGTGTGCGTTCCGTATCATCCGGACGATTCCAGTATCCCTTCATGACCTGCGGACCCTTAACGATCAGTTCGCCGATTTCACCCAGCGGCATTTCTTCGCCTGTGTCTGAATGCACAATTTTTGCGGATGTGTCCGGAAACGGGATCCCGATTGAGCCGCTTTTCCGCTTCTCCCAGATATTGTTCGCATGTGTCACCGGAGAAGCTTCGGTCAATCCATAACCTTCTGTCAGCTTGCCTCCGCTCAATTTCTCGAATCGTTCCTGCACTTCGACAGGCAGAGGTGCTGCCCCGCTAATACAAATCTGAATGGAGGATAGGTCAAAGCTGCTGACTTCCGGATGGTGTATGACGGCAATGTACATCGTCGGCGCACCGGGGAATACCGTTGGTTTCTTCTTATGGATCGTCTTCAGTACTTCATTAATTTCAAAGCGCGGTATCAGAATTAACGTACCTGCAATATACATGGCCTGATTGAGGAGCACCGTTAAACCGAATACATGAAAAAATGGCAGTGCCGCCAAATACTTTTCATGTGCGATTTTGGAACGGTAGAACCATAACTGGGCTTGAATCGTATTGGATACCAGATTCATATGCGTCAGCATGACGCCCTTGGCGAAACCGGTCGTTCCGCCTGTATATTGGATCAATGCCAGATCATTCTCGGCATCTACTGGAACCTCGAACGGAGCGTCGCTGGAGTTTTTCAAAAATGAAAGAAACGGGAGCACGTGCTGGCCATATTCCACCTGTGCCGCCATGCCGTCCTTCTTCGCCTTGATGGGGTAAAGTACATTCTTGGGAAAAGGCAAATAGTCCTTAATGGACGTCACAATCATATAGTCCATCGGATGGTGTTTCATCGCTTTCTTGACCCTCTCTACCAATGCATCCAGCGTAACAATGATTCGTGCGCCGGCATCCGTGAGCTGATGCTCGATCTCACGCGGCACGTACAGCGGATTGGTCATCACTGCTATACCGCCGACAAGGAGTGTGCCGTAATAGGCAATCACTCCCTGCGGGCAATTCGGCAGCATGATTGCAATCCGTTCCCCCTTGCGGACGCCCAGTTGATTCAGGGCGTTCGCAAAGCGGTATACAGATTGCAATAAAGATGAATAGGTTATTTTCTTCCCCATAAAATCAAGTGCGATATGCTGGGGATATAATGCAGCAGAATCCACCAAAAATTTAGCCAGGTTTTGCTTGGGATAATCGTAACTGTGCGGGACCTCATCAGGATATTGATCTAACCATGGATTACTCGTCATCCAGGCCACCCCATCTCACAATATTACAAAACGTAAGCTTCTGCGTCGATCACCTTCGCTGCAATTTCACGCTTGATGCCAAGCGCGTCGATCGGCGATTTGCGGACCAGCTTTTTCAGGACGGACAGCTGGGTGCGGAGGGTATCTCCGGATTCCATCGCTGCCAGCACTTCTTTAGCCCAGTTTTCAATTTTTGCGAATTCTTCATGAATGAATACCGTTGTCATTTGAATAGCAAGCTTCGATTTATCTTCGCCGGAACGGTCGATCATCTTCTGGGTACGCAGCAGGGCACTTTCCATGGCAAATACTGAAATCATCATATCTGCCAGGTCACTTAGAATTTCCTGCTCATCCTCCAATTTTAATTGATATTTCTGAACGGCACCGGCACCGCACATGAGGAAAATTTTCTTCGACATCTTGAGCAAATGAGCTTCCTGATCCAATACGCCGTCAAAAAGTTGGTTCGGAATCGGCTCCATCAGTTCGCTTTGCAACGCCATTGCTTTTTGCATCAAAGGAAGCCCGCCCTTCATGGCTTTCTTGATCAGGGCTCCCGGAATGAGCAGACGGTTGATTTCGTTGGTACCTTCAAAGATCCGGTTGATGCGGGAATCACGATAATTACGTTCTACGCGATACTCCTGGGTGAATCCGTAACCGCCATGGATTTGCACACCTTCGTCGACGATAAAATCCAGTACCTCGGAGCCGAAGACCTTATTGATGGAACATTCCAGCTGGTACTCGGCAATCGCTTTGGCCGACTGATAACCAACCTCCGGACTGCTGTGATCCACATCAGCAAGACCTACATCAAAAAGTCCAGCGGTACGGTAAACCATGCTCTCGAGCACAAATGCCTTTGTATTCATGTCAGCGAGCTTTTTGCCCAGCAGCGGGAAAGAAGAAATTTTGCGTCCGAATTGGGTACGTTCATTGGCATATTCGGCGGCAAGTTCAATCGTATCCTTGGATGCTCCTACGCAGCCTGCTGCCAATTTGAAGCGCCCGATGTTCAGGATGTTAAACGCGATCAGATGACCCTTGCCGACTTCCCAGAGCAGATTCTCTACAGGAACCTTTACATCTTCCAGAATCAGTTGGCAGGTTGAGGAGCCTTTAATCCCCATCTTCTTCTCTTCCGGGCCAATACTTACACCTTCCATGGTGCGCTCGACGATAAAGGTACTGAAATCTTTGCCGTTTACTTTGGCATACACAATAAATAAGTCTGCAAAAGCGGCATTCGTGATAAACTGCTTTGTTCCGTTTAACAAGTAATACTCGCCGTCATCGGATAAAGTTGCTGTTGTTTTGGCGCCCAGCGCATCCGAACCGGAAGAAGGCTCCGTCAAGCAGTACGCAGCAATTTTTTCACCAGTGGCAAGGAGAGGCAAATACTTCTGCTTCTGTTCTTCCGTACCGAAGTATACGATGGGAAGCGTTCCGATTCCGACATGAGCCCCAATGGAGAGAGCAAATGCGGAGGCCTTCGTCAGATTTTCATTGATCAGTGTGGAGCTGACCTTATCCAGACCAAGACCGCCATAAGCTTCAGGCACATCAGCACCCAATAGTCCAAGCTCGCCGGCTTTACGCATTTTTTCCACGGTCAGTTCATAATTCAGCTTCTCAATTTCTTCATCATGAGGAACGATTTCTCCTGCAACGAAATCAGCCGTTGTTTCCGCGATCATGCGGTGTTCTTCGGTAAAATCCTCCGGCGTTACGATTTGACTGAAATCCGTATCCTCAATAATGTAACTGCCACCAACCACTTTGTTCATCGTTGTGCTCATGTCTACCTCTCCTTTTCACATTTTATTCAGGATGTACTTCAAAAACACCTGCAGCGCCCATTCCGCCGCCAATACACATCGAAACAACACCAAATCCCCCACCCTGACGGCGCAGCTCGTTAATCAGTGTTGTCGTCAGCTTCGTTCCTGTACAGCCCAGCGGGTGACCCAGAGCAATCGCCCCGCCATTCACATTGACCTTTTCTTCATCGATACCAAGCTCCCGGATGATGTGCACGCACTGGGAAGCAAATGCTTCGTTGATTTCAAAAATCTTCACATCGTCCTGTGTAATCCCCGCCATTTGCAGCGCCCTTGGAATCGCCTTAACCGGACCGACACCCATAATCTCCGGCTCCACACCACTCAGTGCGAAGGATCGGAAGGTTGCCAGCGGCTTCAGGCCGAGTTCATCCGCTTTTTCCCGGCTCATGACAACGACTGCGGCTGCTCCGTCACTGGTCTGGGAAGTATTGCCGGCCGTGACCGTACCGTTCAGCTTAAACGCGGGTCTCAGCTTGCCGAGACCCTCCGGCGTTGTGTCCGGGCGGACGCCTTCATCCACTTGGAACGTAAAGGATTTGGTCTGCACCTTTCCTCTGTCATCCACGCTTTTCAGTTCAGTCTGTACAGGAATAATCTCATCCTGGAATTTCCCCTCAGCAATAGCCTTTGCAGCCTTCTCATGGGAGCGGGCCGCGAATCGATCCTGCGCCTCCCTTGAAATGCCGAAACGTTCTGCAACTTCTTCCGCTGTGTGCCCCATACCGATATATACTTCAGGCATTTCGGCAACCAGCTTTGGATTCGGCGAAACTTTAAACCCTGTCATGGGTACATGGCTCATGCTCTCAACGCCGCCTGCGATGAGTACATCCGCAGACCCGAGCATGATGCGCTCCGCAGCAAAAGCGATCGACTGCAACCCTGAAGAACAGAAACGGTTTATGGTCAATGCCGGTACGGTTACCGGAAACCCTGCATACAACGACATGATGCGGGCAAAGTTCAGGCCTTGTTCCCCTTCCGGCATGGCGCAGCCAATAATGATGTCCTCCACATCTTCCTTTTGAAGGCCTGGCGCACGGTCAATGACCGCTTCCAGGACGGCTTTCCCGAGATCATCTGCCCGGGTCTGAGCCAAGCTGCCTTTTTTGGCTCTTCCGATCGCGGTCCGGGCCATGGATACGATTACTGCTTCTCTCATTTCAATTTCACCCTCCCCTGGGATGTTAATTACGGAGCGCTTTGCCTTTGGTCAGCATATGATGCATGCGCTGCTGAGTTTTTGGTTCCCCGCACAAGCTTAGGAATGCTTCGCGTTCCAGGTCGAGCATATACTGCTCGGTCACGAGTGATCCGGCCGGAACATCTCCGCCTGCCAGCACATGCGCTAACTTTTTGGCAATAAGTAAATCATGATCACTGATATATCCACCGCGTTTCATGTCGATGGCTCCAAGCTGGAGAACCGCCTTGCCTTCCGATCCGACAACACAAATCTTTTCTTCCGGAATCGGCTTGTAATCGGCATTTGCGAGTCCCAGCACCGACTGTTTGGCTTCATAAATGGAGAAGTCCTGATTGGCCACGACGCGGTCGGTAGAACGCAGATAACCCAGTTTTTTCGCATCATATCCACTGCTCGAAACCGTAGCCGTTCCCACAGTTTGAAATACGTGATTGATATATGGCTGCAAGTCAACGCCCTGCACGTTCGCATTCTGGCTTGCACGGAGCGTGAATTCTTTGCATCCTCCACCTGCTGGAATCAGGCCTACACCAACTTCAACCAAGCCGTAGTAGGTTTCAGCAGAAGCAACCACCTGGTCGGCCGGCATACAAGCTTCTACCCCTCCGCCGAGGCACATCCGGTGAGGAGCAGCTACGACCGGTTTTTCGAAGCGTTTGACTTTGTACATCGTGTTCTGGAATAAATGAATGATGTCGTTGATTTCATCCCACTCTTCATCCTGGGCTTCCATCAGCAGCAGCATGATGTTGGCACCTACGCAGAAGTTACGTCCTTGGTTGGCAATCACCATACCTTTATAATTCTTTCTGACTTCTTCAAGGCTCTGGGTGATCATGGTCAGAATGTCCTCACCGATGGCATTGTTCGGGGAATGGAACTCCAGACAAGTTACGCCATCTCCCAGATCTATCAGACTTGCACCGCTGTTGCCTTTGATGATTTTATTCTGTTCTTTCAAGCTCCGCAGATGGATGATTTCTGGAGCAAATTCAACCTCTTTATATTCAGAAGAGCCGATATGAATGGAATACAGCTTTCCTTCTTCTTGTTTATAAAAGGATGTATGACCGGCCGCGATCCAATCCTTTACCCATGCGGGTACCGTCAAACCTTCCGCTTCCATCCGTTCTACCGAACGCTTCAGGCCAATCGCATCCCAAGTTTCAAACGGTCCGAGTTCCCAGGAGAATCCCCATTTCATGGCATCATCAATCTCTTGGATGGAGTCCGAAATTTCGCCGACCTTTTCTGCAGAGTAGATCAGTACCTGTTTCAGAATATTCCAAGCCAGATCCGAGTAGCGGTCTTTGGCAGCCAGGATAGCTTTAGTCTTCTCCTTGGCCCCTTTTGCCAGCTTGGCGGCTTCTAGGGAAGCCGACTTTGGCTTTTTCTGCGGAACATAGTCCATTGTTGTCAGATCAAGCGCGAGGATTTCGCTGCCGCCGGCACCTTTTTTCTTCAAATAAAACCCTTGACCAGACTTCTCACCAAGCCAGCCCTTTTCCACCATGCTTTTCATCACGAGCGGTACGGTAAAGACGGAAAGCTCATTGTCATCAGTCACATTGTTGTATACGTTGTCCGCGACATGTACGAAGGTGTCCAATCCGACCAGATCCAGCGTACGGAAGGTTGCACTCTTCGGCCGCCCCATGGCCGGCCCCGTTACGGCATCCACTTCCTCCACGGTATAACCGTTCTCGGTCATTTCCTTTAATGTAACGAGCAGTCCGTAGGTTCCAATGCGGTTGCCGATAAAATTCGGGGTATCTTTGGCAAGCACAACGCCCTTACCTAGTACCTTCTCACAGAAGCCCTTCATAAAGTTCACAAGCTCCGGATCGGTATGATCACCGGGGATGATTTCAAGAAGCTTCATATATCTAGGCGGGTTGAAGAAATGCGTCCCCATAAAATGCTTTTTGAAATTTTCATTGCAATCTGCAGTCATATCGTTGATGGAAATCCCCGATGTATTGGAGCTGACAATGGTTCCTTGCGTCCAGACACCTTCGATTTTTTGAAGAAGTCCTTTCTTCACTTCCAAATTCTCTACCACGACCTCAATAATCCAGTCCACCTGAGCAAGCTGGGACAGATGATCATCCAGATTGCCTGGCGTGATCCGGTCTGCGAACGAATTGTCAAAGAGCGGAGCCGGTTTGGTCTTGGCAAGCTTGGCAATCGCCGATGATGCAAGCCTGTTTCTCACGGCCGGGTTTTCGAGGGTCAAGCCTTTTGCCGTCTCTTCTTCCGTCAGCTGCTTGGGTACCATGTCGAGCAGTAAGCACGGAATTCCGACGTTGGCCAGATGTGCCGCGATTCCGGAACCCATGATTCCAGAACCGATGACGGCCGCTTTACGAATGGATTTATTCATTTTGTGCTTGCCTCCATTTCTAGTCCTTTATTGTGAGCGGGATGATCGCCGAATACGGAAAGCTCCAGTATTTCCGCGATATCCTTAGCCTTCACACGGTCTTCAACTTCTTTCATTTTGGTCCCGTCCTCCATCATGGTCAGGCAGTAAGGACAGGCACTGCTGATGATGCCCGGATTCACTTCAAGAGCCTGCTCCGTACGAGCCAGATTCACGCGTTTGCCGGAGGTCTCTTCCATCCACATCATGCCGCCGCCTGCGCCGCAGCACATGGCATTTTCCCTAGTACGCTTCATTTCCACAAGCTCAACCCCAGGTATCGCCTTGAGTACATTGCGCGGCTGATCATACACATTGTTGTACCGGCCGAGATAGCAGGAATCATGATACGTAATGCGTTCTTTCACTTCATTCTTTGGCACCAGCCTGCCCTCACGGATGAATTGGTCAAGAAGCTGCGTATGGTGAAAGACCTCGACACCCTCGAGACCAAATTCCGGATACTCGTTTTTGAATGTATTAAAAGTGTGAGGACACGCGGTAACGATTTTTTGAACACCGTATTTCTCGAAAACCTCGATGTTCTCCATGCAGAGCTGCTGGAACAGCATCTCGTTGCCCATCCGGCGCGGCGTATCACCTGAGTTCTTCTCCTCATTGCCGAGAATGGCATAATTGACGCCCGATTCATTCAGCAGTCTGGCGAAGGCTCTGGAAATTTTGCGGCTGCGAAGGTCATAAGAGCCCATCGAGCCGACAAAAAACAAATATTCAAAAGTAGGGTTATCCTTTACCGTCGGCACTTTAATGCCTTCCACTTCTCCGCTCCAGTTGGCGCGGTCGTTACGATTCAGACCCCACGGATTGCTTTGTCTTTCGATATTTTGCAAGGCACGCTGGCCTTCGGCAGGAACACTGCCTTCCATAAGAACAAGATGTCTGCGCAAATCGATGATTTTATCAACATGCTCATTGCCAACCGGACATTGATCTTCACAGTTGCGGCAAGTCGTACAGGACCAGATTTCTTCTTCGGTCATGACGTCGCCGATGAGGTTCATTTCCTGAGGGTCCTTCTCTTGATGAGTCCAAGTGGATTTTTGCCAGGCGAGTGTCGGACGGATATCGGTAATGCCTTCGCTGTTCCAGTCAGGCTCGCTCCCGGAGGCGGATAACGCATGCGCGCCGCTTGTTGGAAATGCAAACTCAGGCACATATGGCGATTTGCCGGTGATGGCAGTTCCTTTTTCCGTTAAATGATCCCGAAGCTTTACAATCAGATGCATTGGCGACAATACTTTCCCGGTATTGGAAGCCGGACATACGTTGGTGCAGCGGCCGCATTCCACACAAGCGTAGAAGTCGATCATCTGTTTCCGGGTAAAGTCCTCGATCTTGCCGACGCCGAAGCTTTCCGCTTCTTCATCTTCCAGATCCAGCTTACTGAGCTTGCCTACCGGTTCGGAGCGCCCCAGGAAGATGTTGACCGGAGCCGTAATTAAGTGAAAATGCTTAGATTGAGGTACATATACAAGGAAAGAGAGCAGGATGAGCAAGTGCGCCCACCAGAAGACATAGAAAAGAATTTGGGCTGCATTGGCAGACAAGCTACCAAATAAGACTGCCAGCAGCGAAGAAATAGGCGCGAAGCCCGATGGTTCCTGTCCAAGCCATACTCTCTCGAAGCCCAGAGACAGCACAACCGACAGCATGAGGAAGAAAATAAAGAAGACAACCAGGCTTGGCTTCCAGCCTTTTTTCAGACGGGCAAGCTTCTCGCCATACCGGCGGTAAGCCGCATAACCAATTGCTGCTAAAATGAGGAATACGGTGATCTCCTGCAGCAGGCCGAAAACATCATAAGCCGGCAGCGGCAGATGGCCTCCATCCGTCAGTCCTTTAATAATAAGATCTAAGGCACCGAACTGCAGAATAATAAAGCCATAAAAAATCACAAAGTGCATAATGCCGCTCTTCCAGTCTTTAAACAGCTTCTTCTGCCCGAATACCTGCGAAAGAAATTCACCCCACTTCCCTTCGCGCTGCTTCCGGAAATCGGCCGGTTTGCCAAGCTTCACGTACAGGAACCGATGGTAGACGGCCTTGTAAAAGAGGTAGAAGCCGTACCCTGCCACAGCCAGAAACAAGACTAAGTTGACAATTTGCCACACCATTCGCTATCCGTCCTTTCTTGGTATAGAACTAAAATTATGACGGGATTCAATAGAAAGCGATTACAAATTGCATTTAAAATCAAGATTCTGCAAAAATCGAACTTCTCTTGACCTTCGCAAAATCCTCACAACAAATCTTGTCTGAATCATTGACAATTGACATCGTTTACCATAAGATTAAGAAAAAATGAATGAGCATTCATTCAGTTAATTGAATTCTATCACTGGGGTGGCTTGATGACAAGTAGAAAAATGGAAAAATATGAGTTAATTTTGAATGCAGCCTTAAACGTCATTGCAGAGAACGGGTTCCACGGGTCCCAGATTTCCAAAATCGCAAAGGAGGCAGGTGTCGCAGACGGTACCATATATCTATATTTTAAAAACAAGGAAGATATCCTTATTTCCCTGTTTCAGGAGCGGCTTGGAAATCTGGTCGCGATGTTCCACAGCAGCGTAAAGGAAACCAACTCGGCGGATGATGCGCTGCGTAAGGTTTGTGAGATCCATTTTACAGAGCTGGAGAACAATGTGAACCTCGCGTATGTCACCCAGATTGAATTGAGGCAAAGCTCGCTGGAGCTTCGCAAGGCCATTGGTCTTGTAGTAAAGCCTTATATTCAGCTGATTGAGCATATTGTAGAAAGAGGCATGTCGGAAGGTTCATTCCGCCAGAATCTCGATGTGAAGCTAACGCGACTGCTGATATTTGGCGCCATGGATGAGGTAGTCACCTCTTGGCTGATCTCGGACCGGAAGTATTCGCTCTCCGGACAGGTCGACAAGACGGTTGAATTTTTCTTGAAAGGCCTGAAGTAAATTCCAATCCATTAATTGACAGGAGCTTGCCATATGAATATCTTTGTACTGCTGAAGCAAACCTTCGATACCGAGGAAAGAATCATCATTAACAATGGAGAAATCTCCGATGACGGCGTGAAATATGTCATGAATCCTTACGATGAGTATGCTGTAGAGGAAGCACTGCTTCAGAGAGATCAGCATGGCGGCACCATTACCGTGGTTGGCGTGGGTCCAGACCGTACGGCAGAAGCTCTCCGGACAGCACTCGCGATGGGTGCGGACGAAGCTGTTCTGATCGGCAATGACGGCTTGACGACCGATGAGTATACGGTTTCCCGGCTGCTTGCGGCCTATCTTGGTCAACAGTCTTATGACCTTATTCTTGGCGGCAACTTCTCTGTGGATAGCGGCGGCGGACAGGTCGCGGTCAGACTGGCGCAGCTGCTGGATATTCCGCATACTTCCTCCATTACCAAGCTCGCTATTAACGGACAACAAGCCGTGGTCGATCGTGACGCGGAAGGTGACACTGAAACCTTGGAAGTCTCCCTTCCTGCGGTCTTTACCGCGCAGCAAGGCCTCAATGAACCACGTTACCCTTCCCTGCCTGGCATCATGAAAGCCAAGAAAAAGCCCTTTCATCGGATGTCCATTGGCGATCTTGGCCTGAGCGACAGTGATGCAGCAGCTAAAACCAAACGCATCTCCCTCTCCCTTCCTCCGAAGCGTGAGGCTGGACGCATCCTTCAAGGAGATCATGCTCAGCAAGCCGCTGAATTGGTGAATCTGCTTCGTACAGAAGCCAAGCTGATTTAACTAATGCTCTAGATCAGCTGCATGACGAACTGACATTCGAACGCCATATTATTTCATGGGTCTTCATGAGGACTATGCGAGAGTCCTGACATATAAAGGAGGAATCTGGAAATGGGTAAAACGTATGTAGTAGTAGCTGAGGTTCGCGGCGGGAGCTTGCGTCAGGTTACGTTGGAAGCGCTTCAGGTGGTGTCGATCGCATGTCAAGAGGGTGACAGTACAGCCGCGGTTTTGATCGGATCACAAACCACGAAACTAGCTTCGGAGCTGGCTGATTACGTTGATGGGAAGATTTACTCAATTGATCATCCCGAGCTAGAAATATATAATCCGGAAACCTATTTGAATGTGATGAAAAGCGTCTTCGAACGCGTAACTCCGGATGTGGTTGTGCTCGGACATACTGCTCAGGGACGTGATTTGGGACCGGCGATCGCAGCGCAACTCGGTGCAGGTCAAATATCTGATGTGATCGCGATTGAGAAAAGCGATGACGACGAGGCTGTCTATACCCGTCCTCTGTACGCTGGCAAAGCTTTTGAGCAAAAGCAATTTACAGGCGGCGCACAGGTTGTCACCATTCGTCCGAATAATATCAACCCGTCTGAAGCTGCTGCTTCCGCGGGTGAAGTTATAGAGCTGGACTATGCTCCCTCCGCTTCTTTACGCTCCATTGTAAAGGATGTTGTCCGTAAAACCTCAGGTAAGGTTGATCTAACCGAAGCCAAAATCGTCGTATCCGGCGGCCGCGGCGTTAAGAGCGCGGAAGGCTTCAAGCCGCTTGAAGAGCTCGCTGATGTTCTGCACGGAGCCGTTGGCGCATCCCGTGCTGCCTGCGATGCCGGCTACTGCGACTATTCGATGCAGATTGGCCAAACCGGCAAAGTGGTAACTCCAGAAATCTATATCGCCTGCGGCATCAGCGGAGCGATCCAGCATTTGGCCGGCATGAGCCAATCCCGGGTCATCATTGCCATCAACAAGGATCCGGAAGCGCCGATCTTCAAAGTGGCGGATTATGGCATTGTCGGTGATCTGTTCGAAGTGGTTCCGCTTCTTACTCAAGAGTTCCGTAAGGTGCTTGTCTAAGACTATGACCCAAAAGTAACGCCCAAAACGGAGCGTTCCTTTTTTTGCGAATCATATGAACGCAAAAGAGGCCGGAATCTCCCTCTCTCGGATGATCCCGGCCATGTCTATTCAAGGTAATTAGGCTTGCTGGTAAGCAAGCACAAACTGCTCAATTACCTTCGCCACGCCATCGTTCATATTGGTGTCCGTCACGTAATCGGCGGCTTCCTTAATCTCCTCACGAGCATTTCCCATGGCTACGCCAAGTCCGGCAAACCGGATCATCGCCAAATCATTGAAACTGTCGCCCATAGCGATCACTTCCTCCTGCAGAATCCCCAGATGGCGAATGAGCTGGTGCAGGCTCGTCCCCTTGTCTACGCCCGCCTCCGTAAATTCAAGAAAAAATGGCTTCGAGCGCATGACGCTCAGTTCTCCAGCCAGCTCCACCTGAAGCTTCTCCTCTGCCTCAGCCACTTTTTCGGGTGCATCCACCATGAGCACCTTGACGACCGGTTCTTTCACTGCCTCAACGAAGCTGTCAACCTCGCGGATGCTCATGCCCGTCAACCCCGATTCGATATCCGTGTATTCATTGCGATCTTCAGTAACGATATGATCTCCCAAGTACGTCAGCATGGACAGCTTTTCCCGCTGGCTGATTCCGAACAGCTTTTGCACCGTATCTACGGACAGCGTACTGCTGAAAATTTCCTCTTCTGTAAGGCAGTTGATAATTTTAGCACCGTTAAAGGAAAGGATGAAGCTTCCGAATTTCTCTAACTCCAGCTCCTTCGCGATTCCCTTCATCCCGAATGTGGGTCGGCCCGAGGCCAAAACGACCTTAACGCCTTCCTTCTGCGCGTTCATGAGAGCTTCTTTCGTACGCGGCGAAATGGTTTGGTCATCGCGAAGCAGCGTATCATCTAAATCGAGAACGATCATTTTGTATTTCATGTGTGTTACACCCTTTTCTATATGTCTAATGCATTTCTTGAATCTATGAATCTACTATATCACATCGGCGCAACAAGAAAACGCAGAATGCCACGCGGTTCTATCAAGAAACAATCGCCGAAGAGCAGCTGTCTTCCCCGTCTTAAGTGGTGCTTATTGGAACTTCCTCCCTGCCCACAGCCGCTATATTTCAAACATTTTGTGAAAATCATAAATAATCATTTAAGAAAGTTATTTATTTAGGGTTGCGGAATTTTCGAAAGTTGCTTACAATTCAACTATGCAACATTTGCAGTTGTATAAACAAACTAGAGCCGCAACACAAGAGATCACATAGCCAGTATCAGACTTGGTTTTTCGTATCACCTTTGTGTTCGACCATTGGAGGAAAATACAGCATGAACGTATTAGTCGTAAAAGCAAATAACCGTCCTGCAACAGAGGCCATATCAAGTAAAATGTACGAAACATTCATGGAGGCCGTTAAAGGCGCTGAAAACCTGAATGTAACGACATATGATGTGTTTGCCGAAGATACACCGTACTTTGGACAAGATCTGTTCAATGCATTCGGCAAATTGCAAAATGGCGGAGAAATGACCGATGTGGAAAGCCGCATCTTGGCTGCCAAACAAAAAGCAATGGACGCGCTGACTGCAGCTGACGTTGTCGTATTCGCATTCCCGCTCTGGAACCTGACCATTCCGGCTAAGCTTCAAACTTTCATCGATTATGTATATGCTGCAGGCTTTGCATTCAAATATGATGCTGAAGGCAACATGATTCAACTGATGACCGACAAGAAAGCGATCTTCCTGAACGCGCGCGGCGGGTTCTATTCCGCTCCGGAAGCTGCTCCAATGGAGATGGCTGTTAACTATATGCGCAACGTTTTCGCTGGCGTATTCGGTATGGAAATTATCGGCGAAGTCATTATCGAAGGACATAATGCACAGCGTGACAAAGCGGATGAATTCATTCAAGAAGGTCTCCGTCAGGTAACTGAGATGGCCAACAAATTGGTGCTTCAACACGCTTAATAACGGAACGCCTGTTGAATAGATTTTAACAAAAACCCTTGAATCGCATGGCAGATGCCTTCGTTTCAAGGGTTTTTAAATTAATAACCATGAAATCTGTATTAGGAAAAAAGCATCAGGTATTCACTTCTTCCAAAGTTATGTTATAATGAGCCCTGCGCCACAAAAGCGCCAACAGAAGAAAGTCCGGCTGCGGTTGATTCCGCCCGGGAGAGGTTCGCGAACTCCCTCTATAAAAAACTAAGACTGCCCTTTTAGGTCTATTTCCGATTGGGCTTGTTTTTTTACGGACAGTTCATGAACCCTCTCTCTTCGAAGGTAGAAGCGGAAGTTTTCGCTTGTACAACACATTTTGAAGATGGAGAGGTTTTTTTATGCTCAAAAACGAAAAAGCGGTTGTCGTATTCAGCGGCGGCCAAGACAGCACGACCTGCCTATTCTGGGCAATGCAGCAGTTTGGTGAAGTTGAGACGGTTACGTTTGATTACGGTCAGCGCCATAGTCTTGAGATTGAGTGCGCAAGAAGTATTTCGGAAGAACTTGGCGTGAAGAACACGGTGCTTGATATGAGTCTGCTCAATCAGCTCGCTCCAAACGCGCTGACCCGCAGTGATATCGAAATTACCCAAGAGGAAGGCGAGCTTCCAAGCACATTCGTCGAAGGACGTAACCATTTATTTCTCAGCTTTGCAGCCGTTCTAGCCAAAGTTTCCGGCGCAAGACATCTGGTGACGGGCGTATGCGAAACGGATTTTAGCGGATACCCGGACTGCCGTGATTCTTTTGTTAAATCGTTGAATGTCACGTTAAACCTGGCCATGGACTATAATTTCGTGATCCATACCCCGTTGATGTGGCTGGATAAAGCCGAAACCTGGGCAATGGCGCATGAACTGAACGCATTTGAATTCGTACGCGAACGTACATTAACCTGTTATAACGGCATCATTGGTGACGGGTGTGGCGAATGTCCTTCCTGTGAGCTTCGACGTAAAGGTCTGGAATTATTCCTTCAAAACCACCCCCAGGAGATCAACCGATGACCCGGTCGCCAGGCGAATTCCGCATCGTTGATCATCTTCAGCAGCTGGGAACGGATATTCAAAAGACCGATTTGAAATACCGCCACTACCGCGTTATGGTCAGCAAAGAATTCACCTTCGATGCCGCTCATCACCTGCATGCCTATGAAGGCAAATGCAAAAACTTGCACGGCCATACTTATAAAGCTGTATTTGGCATCAGCGCTTATCCGAATGAGATTGGTATTGCGGCGGATTTTGGTCTGGTTAAGGACATATGGAAACAACGTATTGAGCCTTACCTTGATCACCGTTATTTGAATGAGACACTTCCTCCTATGAATACGACGGCAGAAAATATGGTGATCTGGCTATATGAGCAAATGGAATCGGCACTAGCCTCGGAGCCATTTGCAGATCTGATCGAGGCTGGGCGGACTGAGTATGTCCGCTTGTATGAGACACCGACCAGCTATGCCGAGTTCCGCCGGGAGTGGGTGGAATCATGAATATGCTCAAGACGTCCATGAAGCCCATGCCGGCTATTCCGGTTCTGGAGATATTCGGACCAACCGTTCAAGGCGAAGGCATGGTCATCGGTCAAAAAACAATGTTCGTACGTACGGCCGGCTGCGACTACCACTGCTCTTGGTGCGACTCCGCCTTCACCTGGGATGGAAGTGCCGTCAAGGATATTCAGAAAATGAAGGCCGAAGAAGTCTGGGCAGAACTGCAGCGTATAGGCGGAAACCGCTTTTCGCATGTAACGATCTCTGGAGGAAATCCACTGCTTCTTCCTCAGCTCTCTTCGCTCGTATCGCTGTTGAAAGATTCTGGCATCCGGATGGCTGTAGAAACGCAAGGCTCCCGTTGGCAGGAGTGGCTCGCGGATATTGAGGAAGTGACAGTATCCCCAAAACCACCGAGCTCAGGCATGACGACCGACTGGAATAAACTTGACGCGATCGTGAATCGTCTTGAGAATCGCCCTGCACCTTATACCTATAGCTTAAAGGTCGTCATTTTCGATGACTATGATCTGGAATACGCCAAAACCGTGCACAACCGCTACCCCGCTGCTCCGATGTATCTGCAGGTGGGGAACTCGGATGTGGCGCGGATGGACAAGGACAACCATGCCGCTGAACTGCTCATGCAATACGAGGCGCTGATCGACAAGGTTGTGGAGTCCGAGGCATTAAACCATGTGCGGGTACTTCCACAACTGCATACGCTCGTATGGGGAAATAAACGCGGCGTCTAAACGCCAACCACCAAAAGGAGGATTTTTTCGAGATGACAGGCAGACAAATGGAAGAAATGAAAGATCTAACGCTACTCGGCAATCAAGGGACTAAGTATGTGTTTCAATACGCACCTGAGGTGCTTGAGAGCTTTGACAATAAGCATGCTTACCGCGATTATTTTGTAAAATTAAACTTCCCGGAATTTACGAGCCTGTGTCCGATCACCGGCCAGCCGGACTTCGCAACGCTATATATCAGCTACATTCCGGATGTGAAGATGGTGGAGAGTAAATCCCTGAAGCTCTATCTCTTCAGTTTCCGCAATCACGGCGATTTCCACGAGGACTGCATGAATATCATCATGAATGATCTGATCAAGCTGATGGAGCCGCGTTACATTGAGGTGTGGGGAAAATTCACACCGCGCGGCGGAATCTCCATCGATCCGTACTGCAACTATGGAAAGCCCGGAACCAAGTTTGAGCAGATGGCCGAGCAGCGCCTGATGAATCATGACATGTATCCGGAGAAGATCGATAACCGGTAAGTCAAAGACAGGTTTGCCGCGTACATCAGAAAAAGCCGCAGAAATGCGGCTTTTTCTATTTGAATAAGAAAACTCTGCGTGTCACTTAGGCAAATGCTGCATACCCTGTCATTGGGTAACACCTCATTCTTTAGGCATTCAACGGAAAGGAATAGCTATGATTGCATTTATTATAACAAGAGGCAGCCAAATGAATGCGCTCCAAACCGAGATTTCTCTTCGGGAAACCCTTCCCGGAATAACCCCCGTGCGTCTGCCAGAACTGGACACCGCTGCGAAATTAAACGATATTTTAGCAACCTATGATGAAGCATTTTTTCTCACCTTGTATGCAGGGGATACAATTAAACCTGCTTTTAAAGAACAGCTTCAGCAATGGCAAACCGAAATGATGCATGACTTTGCCGGGATCATTATTCAACCATTTCCCGCAGCACACTTCAAAGAATCACAAAAGTTTGAATGCATTGGCGCTATCCTTTGGCGCATGTCTGCTGTAATAGCAGAACCCAATAACGGTTTTACTGATCGAAGCCATCTCCCCTTTGATCATTTTGTGCTTATAGATAAAGAATTTCAGCTTCTGGCCTCTTACTCATGGCTTTATGTAACGACGGATACGATAGTACCTTCGAGGGCTGATATCCTGTATAGGAAAAACAATCACGTAGAGGAGAAAGGCTTGCTGCCGCTGCTTAAAGGTTATTACGCGCAAAAAAATCACCAACAGGATCAGACCCCCGATCCGTTAATATCCATTGTTTTGTGTACGTATAATAACGCGAACTACTTACCATGGGCTGTCCGGTCCGTTCTCGCCCAAACTTATAAGAATTGGGAACTCATTATCGTTGACGACCGATCGACCGACGGAACCCAAGCGTTTCTAAACTCACTTGAAAAAGACCCGCGTATTCAATGCTTGATCCAAAAACAGAACCAAGGAAAAGCAGCATGTCTGAATAGAGCCCTGATGGAGATCAGGGGCATCTGGCTGCTCGAGCTCGATGCTGACGACTGGCTGACCGGGGACTGCTTGCAGAAGCTTGCTGAGGAAGCTTGCGGAATGGAGTCCGTTGACGTAATCTATGCAGATCATCATGAATGGACGGAGCGCCTAAACGGGATGCTCATCTACCGGGGAGTCAAGCATTCTCCACCCACCCTCACATATCAGGGTCTTCTTGAAAAAGGCTTAGCTATTGCTCCCCGAATGTTTCTCACCAAATCGCTTAAGGATGGTAACGGCTGGAACACTTCTGCTCCTTGGAATGGAAGATTGTACGAGGATATTGAAATACTTGCCCGGTTTGCCAAAAAAGAAACATTGCATTACATCCCTCTCCCACTGTATAACCGGCGGATCCGCAGCAGCAGTATTACGCATATCCATGCACAGGAATACAAAAAGTGGAGTTCCTGGATGCTGGATCAGAACTTCTAAGTTTGATTCCTTTCATGTACTATGGAAGAATTCGGATGAAAGTAATATTATCGCTTATTGCGGTAACCTCCTGAGTCGCCGGTATATAGTTAGAGCTTACGAGTTGTATGGTGACCAGGCCATTAGAGGCCGATGCCAACCTCCCTTGTAAAAATTGCCCCGGCTGAACGACTTCTGACACCCTGCCCATAAACGTATTCAAAGCTTCCAAGAATTTCATGGTTCTTTATTCCTCCTCACTTCTATATTAGTGTACTGACAATACATTCCGCAGCGGAAGCAAAACAATACTTCCATCAGGTTCTTTGAGTTGAATAAAGTCATCCCCAACCAGGGTAAGTGTTCCGAAAATGGTACCTGCGTGTGTTTCAATAGTTATTTTCGAATGAACTTTTTTAATGAAAAAGGCTTTCGTACCTTGCTGGTTCTCGGTCATTGTCCCGACCTGATCCTGCAAAGAATTCACACGTGCGGACAAGCGGTTTACCCGATATCTGAGCCTTCTTACTTGTTCAGCAAGTCTAGCTATGTTGCCTGCGAGCAACCTTTTAAGCTCGTTCAGCTTTCTTCTTAATGAACCTGTCTTCCCAAGGGGAGATGGTTTCTTTTTACGAATAACTTGAACACAATGTGTATTGTTGAACGTTTTTCTGCGCAGCTTCATGGGTCTGCCTCCTTCACTTGGTCATGAGTACCATATGATGTTTTCATACAGGCGGTAACCCCTGAGATACAAAGATAATCAATTTGCCTACCAAATTGAAAATAGGTATGGAAGTGCTTACGAAATATCGTTCCTTTTATCATCTTGGAATGGTGATATACCCACGCGGATATCCGGCGCGATACATATTTTGAACTAGACAATCGTTTAGGGAGGAGAATTTTGCTTGAATAGACCACGCAAAAGGCCCCGGAAGCCAATGATTAAATCAGCGTCTCCTTCGACTCTGAAGCATAAAAAAAGCAAAAAAACGGTTCCGAAGAAAAAGCTGTATATCCAGCCACCGCTTATCAATCCAGCAACCCCCTCGAGTGTTCCAACTCAGCCTCTACTGAATAGTAATGTTATGATTCCATTGAACGAAATTCCTGCTGCTGAGGTAGATACGCCACAGGTACGGTCTTATATAGAAGAGCCCGGTATGTATGATGTCTTCCGTTTTCCAGTAATTGATTGGGATTTCAGATGGCAAAGACCGCAGCAGATCTCACAGCAGTTTGCCCAGCACGGACACCGTGTTTTTTATATAAATACCGGAGTAACGGCACTTCAGAAGAATGCAACTTATGAAGAAGTAGCCCAACATGTCAAAATCAAACGGATTGAGCCTAATATTTGGCTTGTTACTCTTTGTGCACACCAACACCTTAATCTGTATCGAGACCAAATGAGCCAGGATGATATTCAGTATTTAAGCTGGTCCGTCGATTATGTCAGAGATCGGTTTCAGGTTCATCATCTAGTCTCGATCGTAGATCTCCCATTCTGGACTCCGCTCGTGACATCCATGGAAAACCACAATCTTCTCTATGACTGCATGGACGAACACAATGGATTTTCAACCAATGAAAAGGCAGTGATTCGACTGGAAGAACAATTGGCTCGTAAGGCTAACGTGGTGCTCGCTTCATCCCAACTGTTATACGAGCGGATGCAAGCTCTTCAATCATCTACGCTTTTACTTCGAAATGCTGCTGATGTTGCCCATTTTTCCTCGCAGGCTCTTCCAGCCCCGGAACTCGATTCTATTCAAGGTCCTGTCATTGGTTATTATGGAGCCATTTCGGACTGGTTCGACATTCAGCTCGTCGAGAAGCTCGCAGCGAAAAGACCTGAATGGACATTTATACTGATCGGTCATACGTTTGGCTGTGACACTTCGATTGTTGAAAAACTGCCTAACGTACTTCTTCTCGGTGAAAAACCTTACACCGAACTTCCTTCCTATCTGCAGCGGTTTGATGTGGCTATCATTCCTTTCCTGCAAAATGAACTCACCCAGGCAACCAACCCGGTTAAGTTGTATGAATATCTGTCTGCAGGCAAGCCAGTCGTTTCCACTTATCTTCCGGAGCTTGAAGTCGTTGCAGAAGGGTTAACCTCCATAGCGCGGACACCAGAAGCTTTTGAAAACGCAATTGAATGGTCGCTCACGGGAAATCATCCGCAGCAAATAGAACGCAGACAACAGTACGCACAAACCCATACTTGGGAGACGAGGTACCAGGAATTGCATCAAACCATCCAGCGAAAGCTGTTTCCCAAAGTGAGCATCATCATCCTGACTCATAACAACTGGACGTACACCCGGCAGTGTCTTTTTAGCTTGCAGAAGCCTCATCGATACCCCAATCTGGAAATCATTGTCATTGATAACGGTTCTACAGACGAAACACCGCATCACTTATCAGAACTCGATCCGGATCTGTTCCGAGTCATTTACGCCTCTTCCAATCTCGGATTTGCTGCAGGTAATTCACTGGGCTGCCGTAAAGCTACCGGGGACTATATCATTCTGTTGAATAATGACACCATCGTCCCGGATGAGAGCTGGATCCAGCGATTGATTGCACCTTTAGAAAAGAATCTTGATATAGGCATGAGCGGTCCGATGTCCAATCATGTCGGCAATGATCAGGCCGTCGACCATTTTGTAGGAAATCCGGTTGATGGAGCACATCCACAATGGCTGCATGATTTTTATCAATATTACAAAGGCTCTTACCGATATACGGAGCTGCTGGGCTTCTTCTGCGTAGCTATGAAACGAAGTGTTTTCGATAAAATCGGTGGCTTGGACAGCAAATACGGTATAGGCATGTTTGAAGATGACGATTATTGCGAACGGGTGAAGCGTGCGGGGTATAAGCTCTTGATTGTTGAAGACGCCTTTGTCTATCATCATGGCAGCGCAACGATCAAGAAGCTGAAGCCCGATGAATACGATACGCTATGGCAGAGGAACAAAGCCTATTACGAACAAAAATGGAGCAAAACCTGGCAGCTCCCCAAACGTCCTGAAAACCTTTTTTTCGGTGCAGAAACAAATGAAGAGGTCGCCGGCAGACTAAAGAAGAATAATCAAAAGTGCATCCTTGTCCTTGGAGGCAGGGAATGGTCAAGGCGGAGCATCCGTTGGCAGCAGTTGGTTAAGCAGTTAGCAGCGGGTACAGAATGGGTTGTCATTATTCATCTGACCAAATATTATCATCATGATATTGTAGGCATACGAAAAGCCGGACCGCAGATGTACATGACCAACAGACTTGATTTGTTTAGCCTTGTCCCCTTCGAATATATTCTGTACTGCGGTGAAAATGAGGCCGTTCCGGATTTTCATACGCATCATCATGTGATAGACTCCCTCTCTTACCACGCACATCAGCTGGAGGATTTGAGAATGAGTTTGAAGGACTATAGAATATTTGATGAGCGTCAGGCACCTCTCTTGGTTCATCAGCTATTGGTGCCAAATCAATCCATGACAATGGAAGGAACACATTCATAAGATAAAAGCCTTCACATCCGGTGAGAGAACCATCTCCCTGATGCTGAAGGCTTTTTCACATGACCTATGAGTCCTGTCACGGCCGATTTAGATTCAGATACTGCTGAATGACTTCCGGATGACTTCCTGTAAATGGAGCTGTTGCAATACTGTATTCGGCATGCGTGAAGCCCCAGTCCGGTTCTCCCTGATTATTGGGCACATTCACGTCACCGCGGCGATTATCGTTATATTTGATTTTCCTTCCGATTGCGTAATGATAATGATAGATATTTATGTCCACCCGGTCACGGGGAATGCTCCAAATACTTTGACCGCCGCTGCCCTCCAGCGTACAGTGATGCTTTTCATCTCGGTACTTTATTCCAATGTTCGCACGCCACATTCGGGTAATATCGTTAGACCACCTTTCATCTCCAGGGCTATTTACGCGAAGTGTCCAAGGGCTTCCCCAAAAATTCACGAATGGGAACTGGAAAATATCAACCTCTGTACGATTTATGATATCCGGTAAAACATCGCGAAACCGGTCGTCCATCAGCTCGTCGATATCCAGATTCATGATCCAGTCCCCTACAGCCTGGTCAATCAGAAAATTACGGACTCTGGATTCGTTCCAGTCATCTGTATAAGGCAAGCCTTGTTGGTTCATCCTGTAGAGTCGAATGGGAAAGTGCCGCTGATAGGCTTCAATGATCTGAACGGTCCGATCTGTGCTGCCGCCGTCCACTATCACAATTTCATCTGCGTAAGCGGCTGCGCTTTCCAGATAAAGCGGGATGAATGTTTCCTCATTCAAGACCGGAACGATCAAAGATAATTTCATGGCTGTCAAACTCCTCTCTCTTTGGCCTGGATCAATCGATTCATTTCTTCCGAATTGCCTAGTGCGGCTTTATACAAATTGAATAAAGAATAGTTCCCGTCATAATGCGGGTTACCCGCGGGTCCGACAAACGGATGCCAAAAATGCAGCAGATTGCCTTCAAGGCGAATATGCTTTCCTACCATCGTATCCAGAGAATACGCAAAAGCCTCGTCTTCTCCTCCCCAGCCTATAAACCGTTCATCATATCCCCCAACCAACTCAAAAGCTTTCCGTGAAAGTATATTCACTCCCCCAACGAAAAATCGGGCATTATCCGGCATCGTTTCCAACTGGATTTGAAGCGGCCAATGTGCATCACTTTGAAGAATCGCCTGTGAATTGTTATAGGTCATGCGTGTGATACTGCTAAAAGGAATGATCCAACTGTTGTCTGCTACCTGCTTTAAGGCATCCCTCATCAGATCTGGATCATAGATGATGTCTCCATCAGCAATAATGAATACCCGGCCGCTTGCAGCCGCCGCTGCCTTATTGATTGCCTTCGAACGGCTGAATATTTCATGACTCAGTTCTCCCACGCAAATTTCGATTTCCGGCAGCTGCTGCTCATAAAATCCCTTCACATAACGAAAAGCCTCGTCCCGTGGGCCACCGTCCGATTGATACGGAATGAGAACAGAAACACCGCATGACATGGTGCAATTCTCCCCCTCTTAGGTTTATGCTTCTATTTATTTCAAAAACACGCCAAGCTCCCTATACTTCCCTGTTCCAAAGGTATCCGCGAGTTTCTCATAATAAGTAAAATCCGTGTTCTCCATAATCAGCTTCTTCTCCGCTTCGATTTCGTCTCCCGATTCCCAGAACAGCAGATGAGAAATGGATGCATTCAATTTGGATAGAAAAGTACCGCAGACTCGTTCATCTTTCATCACATGGTAAAAAACCGTCAGCATAATCCCGATATCATAACGTTCTGTTTCCGTGTTTTCGAAAGGCTCCGGAATCCATCTGAAATGGGTTCGCTCCAGACGGTTTAGCTCCTTCAGCAGCTGATAGTGGTTGGGATCATGCTCGATACCCGTGACCTCTGCACCCTCTCTCGTCAAGCATCTAGCATGATAGCCTATATTACAGCCGATATCGAGAATACGAAGCTCATGTAAATGATAAGGACCTAGATATCGGAGCATGTAATCGAGCCTCGTAGGGTAGATTTCGTCTCTCTCACTTCTCCAGCTGTAGAATGCAGGATTCAGAATCGGAGTATACATCAGCTGTCGCTTCTGTGTTTGTATGATTTCTTGAACGACATCAGATTGCCCTTTGTTCATCCACTGCTCATAATTTTCCTCACTCATTGCCAAATACAGCCTGCGAAAACCACAGCAGTACAGAAACGATGCCCGGTGATGCCCATCTTTGATATTAAAATAACCAGAAGGGTTATAGCTCGCAAGAATGGGATGTTCACTAAAAAAAAGGCTTTGGTTAGACAGCTCATTTTTCATGTTGATGAACTCCATCCTTCGTTGATGCAGGATTTTTTCAGGAGATACCGGCGGCTCCAAACCACGGGTTGTAAAAATTTTGCTGTACCAGTCCAAATAGGTGCCTGCGGATGCGGATTGTCCCAAGAAGTAACGGTATAATTCCCGGTGCGGCGCAAACCTCATGATTGAAATATTGCTGTACTGAAGATGATGTTCATACCAGGTCTCGGTGAATTGTTCGATTAAGTGTTCTGTTTGCGATGATTTCACATCGATATCTGTAAAAATCAACTCGACCGGTACTTCGCAGACGATAGAAGCCTCATTTATCTCTCCCCGATCAGCCATGACATACACCCCCTCCGTATATTTTCTAGCCGAATGTTTTAAACATCATCCATTTCCTCGCAATAATAGAGTTGCAAAATCCCGCTGGATATAATCCTTGAACATCTGTTTCGCGACTATCGGATAGACATCAAATTCAGCTTCCGTCCATTCGCTCCGATGTATTTCATAGTCGTTGCCATATTCACTGCCCTGCGGCCAGTCATCTCCGATGGGAATATTCAGAAGCACATAGCGGCTTATTTCAAGGCAAGACCTCAATAGCTCACCCGCATCCTGCTTGGTGAAATGCTCCAGAACATCACCCAAAATCACCAGATCATACCCCATTAAATTCTGCTGCCTGACAATGAATTCATAAGCATCCACATGGTAAATATGGTTGTAAAAGCAATCATGATATACATCAATACTACGTTCAAACACCTCAATACCTTCGATAGTTGTCGTCCACTGCTCACGAAATACCCTTCCCTGCCACACATCCAGAAACTCACGGCAGATCATGCCCCAGCGGCCAAAACCCACACCGACATCAAGTATTCTGCCAGGAGCCACTTGGCGGATCAGTTCCACGCAATACGAAAGATTTTGCCAGTTGGAAGTTCCCATCTCTTTACCTCCTATCTATCGGTTAAACAGAACCTTCAACCAGTGGTTCACAGCCTGATCTATCCCCCAATGTGCCTCCACTTCCTCCCGGCAGCGTTGACCAACCGCCTCAAGCCCGTTTCGCCTATGCATCCAGTCCTGAATGGTTTGGATAAAGTCAATCGGGTCGTCACTATCCAGAATCAATGGATAAGCATCCGTAGGTGCCGCCTCTTTGACATAACCTACATGAGTCGACAAAACCGGTTTGCCGCAGGCATATGCTTCCAGGGCCGGAGCGCAGCCCCCTTCATTTGCAGAAGTGATCAGCAAGAGATCAATAGAATGGTAAAATAAAGGCATGTCGTCATAAGCATACTCGCCCGAGGTCTCCACGATCTTCACTTCCGGTTGATGCTCGAAATACTGTTGTATTGGTTGAAAGAGCGAATCATAGTTTTTGGACTTCTTCACCTTGTCTCCGGCCCATCCGATAACCAGCGGCAAAGAAAGATCACGATTCGCATCTGAAAGCGAGAATTTAGTAGTATCGACAAAATGTCCGATATACTCTACCCGAGCATGGGGAACCAGCTCTTTGAGGGTTTGGGCAAGCTTTTGATTCATGGCTCCTATAACCGGGATACGGGGAAGTACCAATCGGAGAAATTCGGGGTCTGGAAGAATCGGATCTTTCCATTCACGGAAAGTTTCGTAATTTGAGCTGAAATAGTAATAAGAGACGGCGGCAGAGGAATCGATCCGTATATTTTTGAAAATAGCCCAGGCAGCCATACCCAGACACATCGTACTAATGATAGAATATCGCCGGTTAATCTCCTGACTTCCTATCTTTTGAATGAGCGTATCCAGCCCAGCAGCATTGATCAGTTCGAGATCAGGATGATACCGCTGAATTACTTTGGCTGTCTTACCCAGAATCCACCAATCCACGTCATAAATAAGCAAATGCTTTGACAGATTGATCCCCTCCGCTCTAACTTGCTTCTTGTTGGATTATATTCGGGGGTACTTCTCCCAGTTACGTGTTGGACAAAATTGATGAATTGGTCTATGTGAATAAAAAAAGAGTGCATCAGCCGTGGTTATGACGGCTAAGCACTCTCTTCTTCCAATTCCGTATTCTTATACTTTATAATGCAGCAAGACGATATCTCCGCGCTGTTCCACTTGCCGCAATTCGAAAGTACTTGGCGGTGTACCGTTCGGGAATAAAGGTATGCCTTGCCCGAGCACTTTAGGGATGATGGCAATAATTGCTTCCTCCATCAGCCCTTCCTGCATAAAGGCCTGAACCATTTGACCTCCACCCACCAGCCAAACCGCACCTTCCGATTGAATTTTCAAACGAGGCACAAGATCAGTCAGTGCTTCATTCGTATAAGTCACGTTCGGTTCATTCTGATATTGCTCCGGAGTTCGGGTAGTTACATAACACGGCTTTCCGGCATAGAGAAAATCATCTGAAAGCTTCAATATCACATCATACGTGATCCTGCCCATGATGACGGTGCCTATCGTACTGTAAAAGTCCGCATACCCGTTGTCGCCGCCATCTCCCTTCACATCGTTCAGCCATTCTACCGAGTCATCCGGAAGCGCAATATACCCATCGAGACTCATCGCAATATACAGTACAACTTTGTTGTCTTTTTCTTTATTCATTGTTCATCGCTCCTTTCTATCACCTATGCTACAATATATTTATGACATTCTTTGTCGTAGTTATTTTTTTCGTTAAGTTAGAGGGGGAGTCTTTCATGAATGAACGTAGAATTGCTCTGATGCGAATACTGGATTCCCGCAAGAAGTATACGGCACGAGAGCTTGCCGAGCGTTTTGACGTGTCTATCAGAACCATACAACGAGACCTTGATTATTTACAGCAGACCGGTCTGCCTCTCTATACCGAAACCGGTCCGCATGGCGGGTATCGGGCACTTCCCAACCGGCTGCTGCCTCCTCTTCATCTTGCCCGGGACGAGGCCATGGGACTATTTCTCATGCTGAAGCTGCTGGAGCATATTCCCGACATTCCCTTCGGTGAGGTTCGTGAGCATTTATCCGAGCATTATTACGCTGAGTTACCACAGGATGTGCAGGAGTGCATCGATCAACTGAAGGACTATGTCTCATTTCGGATGGTACCCACTCATGCCGAGTCACCCTATACTTCTCTCATTTTGGAGGCGGCGATGAATAAACAGCGGGTGAAACTGCTGTATCGCTCTGCTGCTGGAGAAAGATGGTCTGAAGTATATCCCGTTGGTCTTTACTTTGATCATGGATACTGGTACATGCCTGCACATAGCAGGGATCGGATTATTCTTTATCGGTCGGATCGGATTATCGAAATGACGAAACGAAATGAATTCTCCCCTTCTCTGCCTACTCTTAAGGAATGGCTGGTGGCGGATGATCCCCGTGAAGGCGTGCCTGCTAAAATCAAATTTACGCCGCTCGGTGTCCGGCTGGCAGAATCAGACCCTCTATACCAACATGTTTACCAGCAGGAGTGGCAAGGAAACATTCCTCCAGAAGAATTTGCCTATGCAGCCAGACTTCTTCTAAAATATGGACCTGATGCTGAGGTGATATATCCTATGGAACTCCGGGAGATGGTCAAGCAGCTCCTGCATGACAGCCTTAAACCCTATTTAC
Source organism: Paenibacillus dokdonensis (assembly GCF_004916975.1). Classification (GTDB taxonomy): domain Bacteria; phylum Bacillota; class Bacilli; order Paenibacillales; family Paenibacillaceae; genus Paenibacillus_AQ; species Paenibacillus_AQ dokdonensis. The sequence goes on from NZ_STGQ01000001.1 coordinate 2,757,861, forward strand.
AAAATATAAAGCCTGACGAATATATATAAGAGACTTGATCATCAGACCAAGTCCCTTTTATTAATTAATATTATTAATATTTAATGTGATTATTTCAAGGCTTCCCAAATGTTCTCAATCTGACGAGCCCCTTTGGTTTCTAGTTCCTTGGCCTTTTCCAAGAGTATGATTGCCTGTGGCGAACAATCCTGATCATTGGGTTCTCCGCCGTCAGGATATGGGAATAACGCATGAAGCTCATCGAATACAAGAGCAATTTGCTTATAGGTTTCTGCAGCTTCTTCAATCAAAACACCTGTATTCCCGCTCGCATCTGCCGGCTCATTCCATGCAAGAGCAACTTCTTTCAGAAACTGAGAAGCATATTTTCTGCTGTCTCCAAAAACCACGATATTATATGCATTTCCGTTGGGCTCGACTGTTTGATTGCGGAAAGCTTCGCACCACGCATCATAAGCAGCGAGTCCTTTAACTGCTTCAGCTGGAACCTTGGGTTCCGTACCATTATAATGCTGTGTGATCATATGAAAAGCACCTCGAAGCTGATCTTTGAGTCCGATATTGAACGATGCATCAACAGCCAGGACAAAGATCTCTTCCATGACCCCTCTTCCTAAATGATCGTAGAAGAGGGTATCCTTGCGACCGCATTCATTGATATAAAGACATCTTTGTTCATCATCATATCCGTGCACCATCCCGAATTCCGGAATACATAAATCCCAGGCCATGACCGGATAGCCCCGACCCAAAGTATGATGTATCAAATCCAGGGCCTCCGGAAGTGCCTGGTGAATATCCCGCTTCTGCATTGCTTTGAAACTCTTTTCCGAGTCATCTAATAAGTTTGCGTTCACGCCGATCAGTGGAGTCATTCCATCCACAACGCGGGAGGTCAGACCCATATTGCGTAGCCCTCTTGGGAATACATCTGCGAAGTCATATGCCGTAGGCCCGGCAATATGCACATTTCCCGGCAGAATGTTGATACGAAAAGCCAGACCCGTTAACCCCATGACCATGGCTAGCGAATGCTTTTTGCCAGCTGCATTCACCAATGTGTACAGCATGTTCCCTGCCGTGGACCAAGAAGATCCTTTTGCATGTATTTGTTCCTCCGATAAAATAACCTTGCTCATAATTCCCCAATCCCTTCTTGTCCGTAAGTAGGAGTCAACGGTGACGCGGATTCGTTCCTGAATCACTTTTTTGCGGGAGCGGGACAGGATTTGATACACATTGGCGGAAGATAAGCTGAATTCCCGGGCAATCTCCTGCGGTGACAGCTGATCGAAGAAATGCGACTCAAAGATCTGCCGTTCCCTTGGTTTCAGGCAGGCGATAATGTTCAATAGCACACGCTGAGTCTCCTGGCGCATCAATCGTTCTTCCGGAACGCCAGCCTGCGCTGCCTCCTTATCCATGGATAGGCTTACCCGTTTCAGCACGTAGTCCAGCTGGTTCCATTTCTCCGCTTGTTCCTCGAGAGAGGACAAACCCGCCTCCAAACTGGTAAAGGTGCTTTCCTGTCTTTGTCCCTCTTTTTTCAGCAGGGTCATGGCTTGGTTACGTACAATCCGATGCATCCAGGGCAGGAATCGCTCAACATCGACAAGCTTACCCAGATGTAAAAAGGCTCTGATCAGCGCATCCTGAACGATATCTTCTGCAGCATGGGCTTCCTGTACCATACTTCTCGCATAACCAAATACCTTGGACCGATGTCTGCGGACAAGCTCACCAAACGCCTCCTGACTTCCGGTTTGTGCCTCTTTAACCAATGCTGCATCTTCCATCTCTCCCCATTCCATAGCCGTTTCCTGCAAGTGATTCAACTTGATACCCCTCTCATAACGTTGACTTACTAGATAGACTTCAGAAAACGAAGATTTCTGACAAAGTCGGGGAATTATTTTTAAATAAAACCGTTTACCATTGGCAAACGGTTTCATCTTCATTCTATTTTCCTTCGTATATAAACCGCTCATCCCGTACTTCTTCCTGAAGACGATGCAGCTCCTTTTCCATGACTTCGACGATATTCTCATAATCCGGGTCGTTGTACACGTTAATCATTTCCTGCGGATCTTTTTTGAGATCGAACAGCTCCCACTCCGGCACCTTTGATTCATCGACGGAACCATTTGTACCTAGTGCATCCGCGTAATAATAAATCAGCTTGTATTGATTCGTTCTGATGCCGTAATGCGCGTATACACCGTGCTCGGACAAATGCTCCCAATAGCGGTAGTACATTGATTTACGCCATCCCTGCGGATCTTCACCTTGGAGAATAGGGCGGAAGCTATAGCCTTGCATGGAATCCGGTATTTCGATCCCCGCATAATCCAGAAATACGGATGCGAAATCCACATTCAGAACGATATGCTTATCCACGCTTCCTGCTGCAATTTCTCGCGGATATCGGATCACAAACGGCATACGCAACGACTCCTCGTACATAAACCGCTTGTCATACCAGCCATGGTCTCCAAGGAAAAACCCTTGATCAGAGGTATAAATGACAATCGTATCCTCACGTAAGCCCTCCGCTTCCAGATAGTCCAGCAGCCTTCCTACATTGTCATCAACCGAGGCTACACAGCGCAAGTAATCTTTAATGTACCGCTGGTACTTCCAGCTCTTGAGCGCTGCACCCTCAAGATGCTCCGGAGGGTCGATTTTCAAATCCCGCTTCGTTAAATCACGGTCAATCCGCATAATCGCGGCCTCTGCCGCACTTGCCCGATTGGAATAATCATCGTTGAACGTTTCCGGCTCCGGAATATCGATATCCTCGTACATATGCGCATGCTTTTCATCCGGAATCCATGGCCGGTGGGGTGCTTTGTGGTGGCACATCAGGAAGAAAGGCTGCTCCTTATCCCTTTTCTCCAGCCAATCAATCGACTTGTCTGTAATGATATCCGTAGCATAGCCTTTTTCCGTAATACTGCGTCCCATTTCAATAAAGCTCGGATCATGATAATCTCCCTGTCCCGGGAGAACGCTCCAGTAATCGAAGCCAGTCGGATCACTCTCTCCCCCATGTCCCAAATGCCATTTGCCAACGATGGCCGTTTGATAGCCGTTCTCCTGAAGCAGTTTCGGCATGGTGAGCTGGCGTCCATCCAGACGGTCTGACAAAGTTCTGACTCCGTTGATATGGTTATATGTACCTGTCAAAATACTTGCACGGCTCGGTGTGCAAATCGCGTTCGTACAAAAACAGTTGTCCATCCGCATTCCTTCCTTGGCAATCCGGTCAATCTGGGGTGTTTCATTAATTTTGCTGTCATAACAGCTCATGGCATGAGCCGCATGATCGTCACTCATAATAAAAAGAATATTGGGACGCTTACCACGGTTTGTACTCATCTGAAAGATTCCCCTTTGCTATGTTATCGTGATTGCAGCATTTCTTTCCGATAGTGATCGGGTGTCTTGCCTGTGGCTTTCCTGAACATACGGATAAAATAATTGGTTTCCATGCCGACATACTTGGCGATGTCCTTCACTGGCATGCCTGCCTCAGACTTCATCAAGTCAATCGCTTTTCCGAGCCGCATTTTCTGGACATACTGCAGCATACTCAGACCATAGGTCTGCCGGAACAGCCGATTCAGGTATTGATGCGTATAGCCGAGGGACTGGGCAACATTGGATAAAGAGATATTTTCATTGTAATGTTCATTTAAATACTGCGCAGTTTGCCGGACGACGACACCGGCAGGATCGGAATCCAATAGTACAGGCACTTCCTTTTCTAGCGGATTATTTGTTTTCATCCTCTCCATATCCAGAAAAAGTCCGTACATCATTCTTGCCCCGTCCCATTCTGCTCCTTCTTCATTGGCATCCGCGAGCTCCCACAGCTCATCTAACGTACACCAAATCAGGTCAATATCAGGACAATCATAAGGCAGACATGGATGTATACCGAAATGCTCCATCAAGGGGGATATCCGGGTACCTGAGAATGAGACATACCCGACAACCCATTCCTCGTCGCCCGCAGGATGATATTCATGAGGCAGCTCAGCCGGAAGATACAAATACTGCATCGGGCCAAGCACAAATTCATCATGACCAGCAATGCTGATCCTGCCTTTTCCAGATCTCGAAAATAACAGCTGATGTGTCGAAAAACCTTCCGGCCGTTTCATCGGATTCTGTTTGTTATAACCGACGGTATGCGCATATAAAGGCATCGGATTCACAGGGGGTCTAAACAGCCGGATTATACGCATATCCAAGCTTCTCTCCTCCCTCCATATTCAATTTGTTATACCCATTTCAAAAAGTCCGCTATGAATAAAATCAAGGTTATTATAATATTTAGGTGTGATTTTGACAATGGGCAAAAGGAGATCATTCAAAATGTTATATGGTTCCTGCTATTACCCGGAACATCGTACTTCATCGGAATGGACTGAAGATTTAAGCTTGATGCAAACAGCAGGTCTGAATGCAGTAAGGATCGGTGAATTTGCTTGGACACGACTCGAGCCTGCCGAAGGCCGATATGATATGGAATGGCTTGACGAATTCATAAAAACAGCAGCTCGATATGCGGTTTATATTGTGTTGTGCCCGCCGATGCGGACCGTGCCTGCCTGGCTTGTCGAAAAGAATCCTTCCATCCGGATTGAAACGAGTGAAGGAGTTCTGCTTGAGTATGCCAGCCGTTATTCCTTCTGCATTAACCACCCATTGCTTCGTCAAAGATCGTCTGCTCTTGCATCCGTTCTTGCACAAAGATATGGAGACCATCCATTTGTTGCCGGCTGGCATCTGGATAATGAAATCGGAGATGAGCCTGACTGCCACTGCCCGGTATGCAAGGAGCATTGGCAGAATTGGCTGAAATCGAAATACAAGAATATAGATAACTTGAATCAAGCATGGGGAACGGTGTTCTGGTCCATGGAATATTGTCATTTCGGTCAGATATCTACACCAAGAGCAACTAAAACTGTTTTCAATCCCTCCATGATGCAGGCGTGGAGACAGTTTAGAAGCAGTGTGAATACCGAAGTGGTCAAGCTGCTGGCCGATGCCATACAACCTCAGCTATCAAACATTTCTTATATTTCAACCAACAATCAAATGCCCTGGAATAACCACACAGACTATTATGAAATGGCCGAACTGCTGGATATAACAGGCACGAATTACTATCCGCCGTATGGAGAAAACTGCAGGTCGCTTGCATTCGGACTCGCGGCTAACCGAAGCTTCAAAAAAGCACCGTTTCACGTTTATGAGCTTCGCAGTGAAGGTCATTCCATTATTGGCGCAGCATCCAACACACCCGAACCCGGTGAATTGGAGCGATTAACACTGCATACGATCGCAAACGGCGCGGATGCCGTGTTCTATTTTCCCTGGAAACGATTTCCCTACGGCGCGGAACAAAACCACGGCGCACTGACCGATTATGCCGGTAAGCCGACCCGGATCTATCACGAATGCGAACGCATAGGTTCCAAACTGCGGCGTATCGCTTCTATGCTGTCGGGATCGATGGTCGTAAGCGACATTGCAGTGCTATATGATTTCCCTTCGCGCTGGCATGCGGAGGAGCCTTCTCCCTGGACGGGAGAAACCGGACTTTATATGAAACAGGTTAATACCCTGTACCACACGGTCCGCAATCTGGGCTTCAACTGTGACGCGGTAGGACGAAACGGCAATTTTACTGCCTACAAATTACTCCTGGTTCCGATGCTTCCGCTTGTGGATGATGAGCTCGTTCATAAACTGGCTGAATTTACCGCGAGCGGCGGCATCATCCTATTCCATCCAATGTGCGGGATCAAAGATATGGATGCCTGCTATTACCCCGATCGCATGCATGAGGGGCTTAAAGAACTGCTTGGGCTCCGCCATTTGGAGACGGCGTCCTCTTCGGCATCGCATCCGGTATATTTCACCTGGAGGAATCACCAATATCATGGCAGGTTCTTCCAAGAATTGATCAAATCAGAGGGCTGTAGCGTCGAAGGTGAATTTGCAAGCGAGTGGTATGCCGATTATCCGGCAGTGATAAAAAACAAATTCGGAAAAGGCGAATCATGGATGGTCACGACTTTTGCGGAGGAAAGCTTCTACAAGGATCTGATTGGGAGCCTGACAAGCTCGCTTGGAATCTCTGAAATCTTGGGAGTTGGGGTTACCCCTCCATCCGAGTTAGAAGTGACGCTAAGAGAGGCAGCTGACGGCACGAGCTTTATTTTCATATTGAACTGCACCAATAAGACGGTTGGCATGGAGCTTACCAATACGTATCCGGATATTTGGAATGAGGAAAGTGTATCCGGTGAAATCATGTTTGCACCACATCAAGTACGAATCTTGGTAAGAGACAACTCTTAATGCCAGTGCAATATTCTCAGACAATTAGACTTCCATGGCAACTTATCAGATGAAACCTGAATGTTTAAAATCCATATACGATTCCTTGTACCCAAAAAAGGCCCGGACAATTTGTCCGGACCTTATCTATAGTTCAGTCAGCAATCAGCTTCATGATCTTCGCCGCGGTCTCTTCGCCGTTCGCGATGCAATCTGGAATACCGACCCCGTAGTAGGAGCAGCCAGCCAGCAATACATTCGGCATCAGCTCTTCCATCTTCGCTTCCAGTGACTTCACAATCTGGTGATGCGTAATATGATAGTTCGGCATCACTTCATGCCACTTGGTCACATCATAGGTCAGCGGCTGGCTTGATATACCCAGGCTCGTTTTGATATCTTCCATACCGACCTGAAGCAGCTCATCTTCCGTAAGCTTCACCAGCTCATCATAATGTGGATTGGTACTCTTGTAAAAGAGTCTGACGAGCAGTCTGCCTTCTGTTGAGGTATGCTCCCATTTCCGGCTTGTCCAAGTGCAGGCATTGCATTTTACGTCTTCACTGTCTGAGGTGATAAATCCCGTTCCATCTGCCGGCAGATCTTCGTCTGGCACATCAAATGCTATATATACGCTGATCAGCGAACTGTTCTTGAATTGGCTAAACTCTTCATCCAGTGAAGCATTTCTTAACAGCTTCTGAGCTGAAGCGGACAGCGTGCTAAGCACGACAACATCGGCCTCAAGTAAACGTCCATCCATGAGCGTGATTTCATAACCACCGTTTGCTAGGGGCTTTAAATCCTCTGCAGCAATGCCTTTAATAATCTTGGAATTTGAAAGTTGATTTTCGATTCCATCAATCAGCCCTGATACGCCCTGCTGGAACGACAAAAACTTCTTGCCGCCGCCACTTTGGAATTTGGCCTTATTCTCAGATAACCCTGTAATGATGCTTCCGTATTCATTTTTAAAATCAATTAGATACGGCAATGTGGAAGCGATGGTCAAATCACTCAGCTTTCCTGAATAAACGCCTGACAATACCGGGCCAATTTGCTTTTCCACGAATTCTTTACCAAGAAAGGCTTCCAAAAAATCGCCAACCGAATCATCTTTGGTAAAACGTTCATTCGGGGTAAACAAGTCTTTTAGCGCTTCAACCTTGCCTTCAGCCGATACCAGCTCCGTAGTTGCCAGCGACTCTATGCTTGTTGGAATGCCGAATACCGCATCCTTCGGAATTTGCTTCAGCTTCCCGTCGGAATATATGTAGGAAATACCCGTCGCATTATAGACCACTTGATCTTTTAGCCCTATTTCCTCAATCAGTTCTGCAGCATTGGTCTTACGCGTTACGATAGAATCCGCCCCTGTCTCCATGGTGAATTCCCCGTTCTGAACCGTTCTGATTTTGCCGCCTAACCGTTCGTTTGCTTCTACAACCGTAATATGAATTTCACTACCGCTCTCAAGGGCGTTTTTTTGCAAATAATAAGCAGTAGATAAGCCTGTAATGCCGCCGCCGATCACAACAACCTTTTTCAAAATCCGGACACCTGCTTCCGTCGTAATATTACATGATTTTATTATATCACAGGGATTTTACCGATTTGGCATACCCATATGTGACGTTAATCTGACAAAAAAGAAGAAACGGCCGTGCCGCCACCTGGCAGCCATTCCGTTTCCACTTCAAACTCTCGTGCGCGTGATGAACCCATTTTGGCAATATTCTATTGAGGATCAGAGGCGGGGTGAACTTGATCTTCATTCTTTACACCCTTGCCGTTCTTATCTTTCTTTTCCTTCTCCTCTTCATCTTCCCTCAGGCTGCTCTTTACTACGCCATAAGCGATATATCCCAGGAGTCCCATGAACAAACCTGTACCCACGACGATATAAATCATGGTGAAAATTTTACCGAATGCAGTCTGAGGTACAAAATCAGGATGGCCTACCGTACTTAAGGTCGCAATGCAAAAATACAATGCATCGATAACAGACAAACCTTCCTCGCGTGTATAAAACAAAGTGCCTGATAGCAGCACAAACAGAATCACAACAAATAATACTTGAAAATTCTTGTGCTTGAAGGCATGAAAAAGACCGCTTAGAAGACGCTTTAATGTCAGCAGAAATGAAATCATGGGTGTATATTCACATACTTTCTATGTAAGTTCATTCTAGCTACCTGTTCAAATAAATTCATTAAAACGGAAACGTCAATTTCTGATTCGAAATTTTCTCGCCTGTTTCCTTATCCATGATTTCGATCCAGGCTTCATTTCCGTCCCCCAGAAAACGGACCGGTACTTGTGTCCACAGAAGGAGCCTGTTATTCTCCACCACAAAGGTGGTCTCTTCTTCAACATGTCCAACTTTCAGGTTGCTAATCATATCGCCGAAAAGGACACCCTTATGATCCGCCCCCATAAAAGTGATACCGACTTTTCCATGGCGATTAAGATTAAGGTCCAACACCAGATTGATTACGTGATCATCCACACCATAAGTAATGGAGCCGAGATTCATCTTTAACGTGCTCGCTTGGGCCGTATGGATGGTGTTTACCTCATTCAATATGGACAGGCGCAGCTAAGCTGTATCCTAGGATAAAAACAGCGATAATGGTAACGCCCCAAAACAGCCGTACTCTCTGCCGATTCATCATGAATTCACCTCCAAATATATCCAATTATAACACAAGATATAAGCCAATTAGCGTAATTAGCAATGTCGGGATTGTCAAAATGATGCCTGTTTTAAAATAAGTCCCCCAGGACACCTTAACCCCTTTGGAAGAAAGAACATGGAGCCAAAGCAACGTTGCAAGCGAGCCGATCGGCGTAATTTTAGGCCCAAGATCCGAACCGATCACATTGGCATAAATCAAAGCTTCTTTAACCGCTCCGGTGACATGAGCCGCATCAATCGCCAGCGCATCAATCATGACGGTAGGCAGATTGTTCATGATCGAGGACAGGAAAGCGGCAATAAAACCCATGGAGATCGTTGCTGTAAATACCCCATGCTGCGCCGTATTGCGGATCACTTCAGCAAGCAGATCCGTCAATCCCACATTACGAAGTCCGTATACGACCACATACATGCCGATGGAAAAGAACACGATCGCCCAAGGTGCTCCCTTCAGCACTTCCTTGACTGGAATCACGCTGCTTCGTCCGGCCATAAGCAGGAAGAAGATTGCGATCACACCCGCAACAATGGATACGGGAATATTCAGAAATTCGCTTACAAAATACCCGATGAGCAGAAGCGCAAGCACGATCCATGACAGCCTGAACAGCTTCGGATCCTTAATGGCTGCAGAGGGTCTCTTGAGCTGCATCGTATCAAACCGTTTGGGAATACTGCGGCGAAAATACAAGTACAAAACCGCAATACTGGCCAGCAAAGCAAAAAGATCTGGCACAATCATCTTACCGGCATACTGCATAAAGCTGATCCCGAAAAAGTCTGCAGAGACGATGTTTACCAGATTGCTGACGACAAGCGGCAGCGAGGTGGTGTCTGCAATAAAACCGCTGGCGATGATAAAAGGAAGTACTTTCTTTTCATCGAGATTCAGCGCTCTTACCATGGCCAGTACGATGGGCGTCAAAATTAGCGCAGCCCCGTCATTGGCGAAAAGGGCGGAAACGATCGCGCCAAGCACAGAGACGTACACAAACATGCGCACACCATTCCCCCGCGCAGCTGCCGCCATATGAAGTGCAGCCCATTCAAAAAATCCGATTCGATCCAGAATCAGCGAGATCAGTATAATAGCAACGAATGCCAGCGTGGCATTCCAAACGATACCGGTCACATCCAGCACATCACGAAAATCCACAACGCCGGCGATCAGTGCGAGTACGGCACCTCCGCAAGCCGACCAGCCGATCGATAAATGCTTTGGCTGCCAGATGACAAGCGTTAATGTGACAATAAAAATAACGAAAGCAAGTATAATGGATAACAAGTGACAACCCTCAATTCTGTTTTCTAAAGAACATATGAGTATAAGGCTTATTTACAAATCTGTCCCGGTTCCTTCTTGTTCAGCAAAGACAATGTATCCGTTGTTCCTGGCATGTACTCAAGCACTGACTGAATATAAGGTTTGTCCTGAACACGAAGCGAATAATAGACCCACTGCCCTCTTCTGGCCTCATTCACGATGCCATGGGACTTCAGTTTTCTCATGTGCTGGCTGATTCCGGGCTGGGATATGGATAATACCTCTACAAGCTCACAAACGCACCACTCCCGGTCTTTTAGCAAGCAAAGTATGGTAAGCCGGGTTTTATCGCCAAGAAGCTTCAGCTTCTCCGCAGCATCCATAATCTGATCCATCAGCGAACCTCCTAACCCACCTGAATTTTAAAAAAATAGTATATAAGCATATGATTATATTGTATGTCTGATAGATCCGTAAATCAATAAGAAATACGCTGCTGATGTAAACAGAAAAAAGCCACCTCATAGGCGGCTTGGAATCTTACCATTTTACAATTCTATCGGCGCAGACCACATTAACAGGTGGTGGCGGCATCGCCATGAACAGCAGCACAGGCAGAACGGAGAGAATCATAATCATCCAGCTGCGGCGGAGTGTTGCCGATGGATTCTTCGATCCCGGCAGAAAAGCAAGAACAATAGAATGAACCACCAGCGGCAGGCTGAACATATAGCTTGCGCCCGGCATCAAAAGCTGTCTTCAGCCGAATGATATTTATCCCAGCTGCCCACGTAAGCAAAATTCAAGCCCGGAATATGCCTACTTGATCCTTGAACTTGGAAGCCTTCCAAAATTCCTTCGCTCCCAGTAATCCCCCTTCCTCCCCATCCGTAATCACAAACAAGATATCGTAAAGCGGCTTACCTAACCGTCATCAGTCGCACCCGGATCCCTGGCGATGATACGGTAACTTCATTAAGCTAACGGGCAGTTTAGCGCAACAATGCAATGACAGCTCCGAAACTCAACTATTGCACCCAATTTGTTTAAGTTCAATGCCTAAAATCCCATAAGATCCTTTACATGTTCCGCATTTTTTTTAGATGTTAGTTTTTCGAGTAATAAAAATGCAACATCAAAAGCAGTGCCTGGATTTGAAGATGTAATAATATTTCCATCCTGAACAATTAAATCATTTTGTACAACTGCGCCGAAATTTTTTAACTGCTCTTTTCGTTTACTGGTTGGATGATTATATGTGGTAGCTTTTTTCCCTTTAAGAATGCCGCTTTTGCCAAGTGCTAATGATGCAACACAGATACTAGCAATCGGTTTCTGCTTGGAATAAAAATGTTGAATTACACTTAAAAATGGCTTACTGAAGGCATCCTCGTAAAATCCAGCTTCTTCAAATCCTCCTGGAATAGCTAGTGCATCAAACTCATCTAGTTGAATATCGTTGACCGTTTTTTCAGGTATAACAGTAAAATTCCATGTACAGTCTAATTTATTCCGAAGACCCACTGTTACGACCTCAGTTGATCCATCTCCCTCCCATTTATTCCAACCTAGTACATCTGTAAATATACTAGCTTCTACTGCTTCAAATCCGTTAGCTAATAATAATAATATCTTTTTCATATTCCAAACCCCCTCCTGATATCCTCATTTTATAAGAATATAGAAGGCTTATGAATAATTCGGAAAAGGATTTTTTGTTATTTGACTTTACTTTATTAATAATTTTACTTATTCTATTTTATAAAAAAAGGTTGGGTATTTTATGGATCAAATTGATAAAAACATCGTGAGAATATTACAGTCGAATGCAAAAATTTCCATGAAGGATTTAGCAGAAGCCGTTCACTTATCTTCTCCATCCGTAATTGAGCGAGTACGAAAGTTAGAGGAGCAACAAATTATTGAGGGTTACCATGCACGTGTTTCTCTAAAAAAAATGAACCGTCCAATTTCTGCAATTATATTGTTTGAATCAACGGATTGTAAATCATTAGCAAACTTTTGCCGTAATCATCCAGATGTACTTGAGTGTCACAGGGTAGCAGGGGAAATTAGCTATATTGTCAAATTAGCAACGTATTCTGTAGAGAGTTTAGAACAATTTATTGATGATTCAATGCAATATGGTACGCCCTCAACAAATATCGTGTTATCTTCTTATGAACAAAAAGTAATCGACCCTTTTACTAGTGAAGAATAGAAATCCCGGTTTAACACAGATAGTTAAAATGGAGCCGCTTTGAGGAAGTGGCTTTTTGTTTATCAAATAGTGCACTCAACCGAGAAAACCAAAGAAAGGATAAGGGCGTCGTTTTAAATATTGTGAAGCAAGTAGACTCCAAATAGAATCGGTGACGGAATCGTAATGGGCGGACATCATTAATGCCTTGCCTTCTTTTGAGCCTTTGAGCGTAGCAATAATGTTATTCAGCGTAACATCACAGATATAACTCCTATAAAACTTCGAAACAAGCTCTGATTGATGCTGTTAGAATGCATTCCAATATCTCCATATCTAATCTTGTAAAAAAAAGAGCCGACTGCTGTAATTCGCAGCCGGCCGAAACAGCTGTGTTAAGTTAGTAAGAAATCGGTGTGTCTACCTTACCTTGAATATGGGCAAGCAATACGAGAATTTGGGCAGCCTCAGCTTTGGTGACCGCTTTTGCAGGATCAAATTTATCATCCTTGACCGTCATCAGTCCGAGCTTCAGTACAAGCTCCACGGCTCCCTTATTTTGTATAGATGCCGCATCGGACAAGCTCATGACCTTCGGATCCGCGTTATAGTACTTGGACAGTTGGTCGTAATGTAAAATGTCGATGATCATATCAGCCAGCTTTTCCCGAGTTAGCTTCTGCTCCGGATGAAGCTCGCTGGACTTCGTATTCCGGAGCCAACCGCGGTCAGTGAACACCAGAGTTGCATGGGCATACGGACTTTCTGCGGCAACATCCTTATACTGTGTACCTAGTCGACCTGCATCATAATAATTTTGATCCGGCATAACCGCTTTTGAGAACATATTCATCATGTCCCCATAAGACAGCTCCGCATCCGGGTGGAGCAGACCATCGCTCCCCGGAGTAATGACGTTGTAATCAAGAAGTATGGCAAGATCCTTGCTTGCGCTGTGAGAAACAACATCCGACGGCAGGTTAGCAGGGTCTCCCTTATCCTTTGTTGTAGAGTAGCCATATAATTCACTTTTCCCCGTAACCGCATTCAGAAATGGAAGGGAACGTTCACCATCGAATGTGGGCACGTAACTCAGTGATACGGTTGGTTCCAAGTATCTGGTCTCCGTGTAGTAGCCTCCGTCAGCGGTATATCTCAGCTCGGCCCCCAGAGATTCCTTATACGTATGGAGTGCGTCCTCAAGGGTAACTTTCGCCGTAAGGGAGTCCAGATCTTTTTCAAAGCCGTCAGAGAGCAAGGAACCCATACTGTAGGACAGGAGCTTGCCGCTGCCATCCATAGCGACCGTTACCTGCTGGTTATATACCGGAAGATCCTTGTAGAATCGCTGGAATACAAATCTATACGAGGTTTTGCCATCCGTCTTGTCTGTTGAAGACTCATTGGAAAGCTTAAGCACTTTGGCCGCCTCAGGGTAGTAACGGGAAACCAGGTCAATCGCTTTTTCACGGGCTTTCGATTCTGAAATAACGGCTGTGCTGCTCTGTGATTCCTTGCTGCTCTTCGAATCTTCACCGTTCTTCATGCCCATAGAATATATGGCGACATTATAATTGATAAGCTGCCCGGTATCGGCATCCACCATCATATGGATACTGTCGTTCCCCATACCCATCATGCTGCGGTTATCCCAGTTTAAATTCCAAACCTGCTTGCTCGCATCCATCCAGTAGTTTGAAAGGTTAGTGGACAATGTGTAATCCTTACCCGAAGGTGCAAAATCGGCAAACAGCTGCTGCGCTTCCTTCGATGTTAATGTCTTGCCCTGATGTGCTCTAAAGGAATTCGGAGACGCCGGAAGCGCCGTATATTCCAATGCCTTGGGTACCGTTGTTTCGGACCTCGTGATGGAGTTCAATCTTTTACCCGTAAGGGCATCCATTGTGGTCAGGTAAGGAGCCGGTATGTATGCTAGCTGCCAGTCCATTTTCGAATTGGGAGAGGCGAAAAAATCATTAAAAGGTACATAGGCCAATGTAAGGGACAGATCCTGCTTGTACGCGTTTACAGCTTCGGATTGTGATATGGACGGTTTAGCTGAAGGGTACTTTTGGATATCCGTGGCCGAACGATTGTAACTGAATATCCGGCCTTTGCCGTCAATGCCAATATTAATGAATTCTCCATCAGAAGGGATACCGTTTATTTTGATATTGTAATTAAAATTGTATGTAACAGGTCCAAATAACGCTTTGGAGGTGTTATATATCAAACCCGTAGAATTTATCAATTCTCCGGCTTGCAGGGATGGAGCAGCTTGCGCGATAAAATCCCTTGCTAATTTCTCGGCCTTTTCCTTCGTGATCTCTGCAGGATAATAAGCACTTTCTTCACCGGAAAGATTATATGGCTGATAATAGCTGAGTACATCGCCGGTCACTGCGTCGACTCCTGTGCTCATGCCGTACGTGGTGTTCCCTTTTGTAATGGTCCAGTTGAACATCCATTCGGATTGATGACCAGGCATGTTCTCCGTTTCCGAATAACTGGAATTTTCCAGTTTGGCATCTTTAAGTGCCGGAAACAATGTTATCATTGTTTGCTGTGCTTGCTCCTTCGAGATCTTTGCATTTTCTCCTGAAGTCTGGGTATTGGTGACAACGTTGCTCTCCTTAACTACCGCGAATCCAGTTCCGCTTGCCGTAGAGGCAGCCGCCCATACCGGAATCTGAAGAAGACTCAACCCAATGGTACTTGCAAGAACGGTTTTGGCCACCATTTTTGTGGAAATCCTCTTTTGGGCTTGTCTTGCAGACATCTTGCTGAGTTTCATCTTTTCAACCTCCCAATTTCCAATTTAAACCAAAATTATTATAACATACCCTTTCATTTTACGCAGTTTACTTGAGTTCATGTTTAAAATGTTTTATGCTGAAACCGTAACTTTCGTAAAGGGGAGATTTCAATGAAAAAATCAAAGCAATATAAGCCAGCGAAATCCGCTCAGGCCAATCAACCTGCACCGGTCCTCGGAGGCCGAATATCATGGAGCCGCAAACCAATGACTCAGGTAGTCGCCAACAAAAAAGCGGAACAGCGCCGCTCGTGGTGCCGAAAAGGCACAGACGACGGCGCTGTTTTTTTATCTGATTGGATTCCCGGACATATCTCGCAGTTGACGGCCTAATCGTTTGATCCCCTCATCAATCTCTTCGATGCCAATGGATGCATAGGTTAACCGCAGTTTTCCCCCTCCTTCACCGAACACCGATCCCGGATAGAAGCTTATCCCGTACTGAATAGCCTTTTCGATCCATGCCTTCTCAGAAACGACAGCATGTTCATCTTTCAAACGAAGCCAGAGATAATATCCACCCGCAGGTGCATCAGGCGCGATAAGCTCAAGATACTCTCCAGCCTCACGATGAATGGCCTGCAGCATGTGTTCCCTTCTTCTGGACAGTTCCTTTCTCACCCTATCCAAATGTGTATCCAAACCCTCCTCATTCAGAAAATAATGTGCCAAACGCTCCCCCATATGACTTGTGCTGTAGCCCATACGGTTTTTTGCCTCCGCCAGCCTTCGAATGACTTGTTCAGGAGCGGCAACGTATCCCATTCTCATACCGGGTGTTGATATCTTGGAAAGGGTACCTATATAAATGACGTACTGGCTTTTCTGATCCATGGATTTGATAGAGGGAACCATCGGCGATGCGTTGCTGAAATGAAGGAGACTGTAAGGATCATCTTCAACAAGTGGAATATTGAGCTGCTCGCATATTTCCAGTAGCTTCTGACGTCGCGATGTGGACATTGTGGTACCCGTCGGATTTTGATAAGTGGGATTGGTGAATACCATGCGTACGCCAAACTGCTGATAAAGTGTGGGCAGCTGCTCAGGAATCAAACCTTCCTCATCAACCTCCAGTTTGACCATGCGCAGCCCCTCCTCTGCAAAGACCTGCATCGAATATAAGTAGGACGGACCCTCGACTGCAATGGCATCCCCAGGCTGCAGCAGTGTCCGGGCAATCAGGTAGAGAGCATGCTTAACGCCGCTTGTGACCAGGATATTTGCGGAATCCGAATGAATATTCATTCGCGCAGACAAGAACTGGGCTAGAGTTTCCCTGAGCTGCACATCCCCTCGCCAGTCTTCGAAATAACTGAAGGGAACATCATAGTTCAGCTGCTGCGAAGCCTGATGCAGCAATGACAGCGGCATCAGATCGGGAGACAGTTCCCCTCGGATCATATGGATGATATCTTGATGACCAAGTGATTGATGTGCCAGGTTACGTATCGGTTCGGATGCATCATACACCACTCTGCGGTTGTATCGCTGCCAATGAGGTTGTCTGACCGGCTTCGTCTCCCACATGAAACCACTCACCCGTGTACCGCTTCCCTGCCGTGATTCAATTAATCCCGATGATCGAAGCTCATCATAAGCCGTTGTGACCGTACTTCGGTTTACGGATAGCTTGCGGGCTAGATCTCGCTCGGTCGGCAGCTTAGCTCCGCTTTGAAGCGTTCCGCTTCGGATTTGGTTCTCAAAATGGATATAGATTTGTTTATACACAGGTATCTCGCCCGAATGCTCTGGCTTCCAATTCACCGCGTTCCCTCCCCCTATGCTGACATTATATATGCAATCCGAATTGGTTTGGGGAATATTCTGCCAATTGGCTGGTTAAAGCCAGGTCAAATCATTGTATACTGGCAAAAAACAACTCAATGCAAGGGATGCAAACACGACGGAGGGAGATTGTCCATGCTGTGGAGAGAGAAAAAATATGCCTGGTTTTTACTGATATTTCTGTGGTGCTTCGGCTTTGCCGGATCACTGAGCCGGTTCGTCATTTCATATTACCAGGGTGAGATAACATCCAGTCTTGGTGTAGGGAGAAATTTTCTGGGTACGACCTGGTCGGTTGCGACATTTATCGGCGCGTTATGTGCACCGCTTGGCGGGCTGCTTGTGGACCAATTCGGTGTCAAAAAGGTGATGGTGCTCGTGAGCAGCTGCCAAATCCTTTCGATCATTACTGTGCTGACCCTTCAGAATGAGCTCGGCTATTTTATCGGAAATGGATTATTCGCGGGATTTGTCGGTCTTGGGGCTTCTACCAGCTATGTGCTGATTACAGGCTGGTTCCGGCATCACCGGGCCAAAGCTTTGGCTGTACTCGGAAGCTCAACATCTCTTGGCTTTGCTGTAATGGTACCGGTTCTTGCCAATTGGGAAGGACTCAATTGGATTAAGGTCTATCAAGTGCTGCTTCTGATCAGTCTGATCTTTATTCCCTGCATTTTTTTTATACTGCGTGAACATCAAA
This sequence comes from Paenibacillus dokdonensis, assembly GCF_004916975.1. Taxonomy (GTDB): domain Bacteria; phylum Bacillota; class Bacilli; order Paenibacillales; family Paenibacillaceae; genus Paenibacillus_AQ; species Paenibacillus_AQ dokdonensis. Next base: position 2,775,686 of record NZ_STGQ01000001.1, read on the forward strand.
AAGCGGATAGTATTGACGAAGATTACGTTACTGCTATGCCCTCCTCACCCGAGTCTACAAACAAACCTACACCGAAGTGGCTCACGGGTATGAGGTTATTCACGCAAATGCTCAGGCATCCGGTATACCTCGTCGTCGCATTCGGTATTCTCACTTGCGGAATCAGTATGGGAACGGTGGAAATGAACCTGGTTGCCATTCACCAGCAGGCACATGTCTCCACAGCAATGATCTCATCCGCAATGAGTCTGCTTGGCCTGCTCGAGGTATTCGGTGGTATTACATTTTCCTTCCTGCTGGATCATACCTCCAGAACCAAAGCGTTAGCCATTTTATATCTTCTAAGAACAGCGGCATTCACCTTGCTGATACTCCATTTCCCAATTTCGCCTGTTTTGTTCTCGCTGATCTTTGGTGCCACTTATGTTGGAGCCGTTCCGGGAGCAATCCTTGTAGCCAGAGAGTCTCTGGGCGGGACAGATAAAAATATGGGTCTGCACACGGGAATTCTGCTGCTGGTTCATCAGCTTGGCGGGGGGCTGGCTGCCATGGGAGGCGGATTCAATTTTGACTATGCCCATAATTATCAGATTCTGATCGGATTGAATCTTCTCTTAAGTCTGCTAGTATGTGCTGGATACTTTAGAGTACAATCCCGTAATAAGGCTGAGACTGCTGCGGAATCCTTGGCTCAATAAACCAGAGTAAAATGCAAACAGGGCTGTTTCTCCGCTGTGCATCCGCGAAAAACAGCCCTGCAATAAAGAATAAACGATTGATATTAGTAAGCAGTCCAACCCGAATCGGCTGTAATCACCGTACCGTTCACAAAGCTCGAATCATCAGAAGCCAGGAACAATGCCACTTTGGCAATTTCTTCAGGCTTGCCGTTTCTTTGGTTCGTACCTATTCCAGCCATAGCCTTTTTCATGCCAATGGATTCCATGTTCATCTCGCCTGCATCAGCCATAATATTTGTTTCTACGCCGCCCGGAGCGATTGCATTACAGCGAATTCCTGCATCGGCATATTGAAAGCCTACGTTTTTAGTCAGACCCACGACAGCATGTTTGGAAGCTGTATAGGCAGCGCCAGCACGGGATCCAAATAATCCGCCGACTGAAGCGGTGTTGACGATAACGCCTTTGCCCTGCTTGATCATGATAGGCAGTGCTTTACGGATGGCACGCATAGGACCGGTAGCGTTAACCCCGATTACTCTTTCCCACAGCTCATCAGTAAGCTCTGTAACCGGTGTCATTTTATCCATGATACCTGCGTTGTTTACCAGCACATCCAGTGATCCATAAGTATTCACAGCGGTATCAATCATGTTTTGCACGTCTTCTTCTTTAGCAACGTTGGCGATTACGCCTACAGCGTTACCTCCGTTTTCCTTCACCTGAGCTACAACCTGGTCTAATGAAGCTTGCGAAATGTCGGCAAGAACCAGCTTTGCTCCTTCCTGCGCGAACAGCAGTGCCATCTCTTTACCCATGCCGGAGCCTGCACCCGTAATTACAGTAACTTTGTCTTGAAGTTTCATTGTATATACCTCCCATGGCATTGAATTAGACAACAGAGTGTCTATAATGATTGTAACGCTAGTACAACAACGGTACAAACATCATTTTGTCCGAAAATGTCTATTTCCACCATCAAAGATACTCACAAGGAGCGACTATATGAATCCGCGTGTTCTTAAGACCAGAAAATCCATTATGAATGCCTTCCATGATTTGATGACAGAGAAAAAATATGAATCCATTACCATTCGCGATATTGTTCAACGTGCCGGTATTAACCGGTCTACCTTCTATCTGCATTTCCTGGATAAAGAGGATTTGATGGAGCAGAATTCAAATTTCATACTTGAAAAGCTCCGGGAAGCCATACAATACCCCACGTTCAGCCTTGAAGCTGCACAGCGTGATTATGAGGAGCGGCAGCAGCCCATTTCTTCGTTGATCGCTTTTTTCAATCATATCCAGGAGTACTTCAAATTCTATTCCGTCATGCTTGGTGAAAAGCAATTTCCGCAGCAATTGGATGAGGTAATCAAAGAAGAGCTATTGAAATTTTCACTTGATAAAGTCCGATGCGCTTACAATGCAGGCGGGTTGATCGGTCTCATACGGTACTGGGTTTCAACAAAAATGCAAGAATCTCCAGAGCATATGGCCAAATGGGTGACGCAGATGCTGCTTTTTCCTTATAGTCAGATGGAGGAATAGATTCAAGCTGACCACTGTAATTAAATGCCGGAATTCCCAGCTGCAGAAGTGAGCGACTAAGAATAACCTCGGCAAGCTCAATCTGACTGCCCTCCCTCAGCTCTTCCTCTACGAGTCTAACGCCCCCCTCCAGATCACCGTATTTTTCATCGTTCACGGAATTTTTACACTGTACAAATACAGAGCATACGGTATGCCTTTAAAATCAAGCTGACCGCTGCTGATCAAATACCACAATCGATATTCGATATATCGGTCACTTTCAAATATTTCCCGTTCAAATAATGTTGAAACCACAGCGCCCGCCCTTACATAACCGTTCTTTACGAGCTCCTTATCATCCGATTGCTGCAATGAGCGGACCGTATGGAGAATTTCGGCGTCGAAAGCATCTTCTTCAAGACCAACGATCTCTCCATTCATCCACATACGAAGAGTGTCTGTTGTTATCGATAGCACCTCCCAGTCCTTAACCAATGCACCCTTCGTCTTTTCTTCGATCAGTTGAGCAGACTCAAATTGATTCATCATCTCTGTTAAGGCTTCCATGGGGACATGTCCAACATATTTCGGCTCAAGCGCTGGTTCAAACCTCTCCGCCACTTCTTTATACAGTTGCGTAACATTCAGGATATGTATGTCGTTCGTTTTACCACGTAAAGCATACATGGTTAGCCTTGCAGACACTTGATCATGTGCGTTGTCGCCAACCCAGAGATAGATCCGGCAGTTCTCTGGAATGCTGCTCAGCTTACTCATAAAATGATCAACTCGGTTTTCCCTATCCATTAGGCTGCGATACATCTGGTCATTAAAGCGTTCCATCATCCATCGCTCCCGCTTAAGTCGTCCCTGCTCTAGATGCAGCTGCAAGATCGGTCCGTAGGAATAAAAATCATCCAATTGAATGACTCGGCTCTCCATCCTTTTTTCACATTTACTTAAAGCAACTTTTACTGAGCCCGCACCTGTAGAGCTAAAAACCACATGCACATTGATTTTACGGTCCAAACGATCCTGTTCTTCACGCTGTACATCATTTAAGATACTTAACAGCTCTTCAGCCAACTTTTCATTCCCATTTTCCTGTAAGCCTTGCCAGGCACGCTCGACCATCCTTATCAGCAGGTTTCTTCTGAGATTATCATTCATGGTCATTAACATGTCTTTTCCATTTTGCATCATTTACCTCCTTATAATTACAGATAATACCTGTTATTCTATTAATAGTATAATATAATCATCACGTTAAACTCCATTTTAGAAATTGTAAAAAAAAACCTGCATGGATTTCTTCTTGCACATCGTCTAACTACATAGGATACCCAAACAAGCAGTGTTCCCCGACCTTAGTCCAGCATGTAAACCGGACCACGGTCCGTTTTGAAGATACACAATCCATCATACACTGATTATATGGGTTACGTTATCTTACATAAGACTGAACACTGAATATTTAACAGGATATATATCTCCCGTTAGAACATAAGCTGCCTTCATCAAGAAGGAGCATCCAATATAAAAGATCGAAGGTGAACGTATGCGCAAGAAAAGAGTGTTGATCCTGTCTGAAGGTTTTGGAAGCGGGCATACTCAGGCCGGTTATGCGCTGGCTGCAGGCATGAAAAGAATGAATCCGAATATTCAGACCAAAGTAATCGAGCTGGGCTCCTTCTTGAATCCTACCGTGGCACCCTGGATTCTCTCTGCCTACCGTTTAACGATTCACACCAATCCCGGCCTTGTTGGGTTACTTTACCGCAAGCAGCACGACAAACCACTGAGCAAATTGACCACGATGGCACTGCATAGGCTTTTTTATCATCATACGGCTGAAATTATCGAGCACTTAAGACCTGATTTAATCGTGAGTACGCATCCGATTCCAACCAATATCATTTCCCGGCTAAAAGCAGCCGGACTTGATATCCCACTCTATACAGTAATTACAGACTATGATGCTCATGCGTCGTGGATTAACGCCGAGGTCGACCGTTTCCTTGTTTCAACGGACAGCGTGCGCCAACTGCTGCTTGATCGGGGCGTTTATCCGAGTAATGTTCAGGTTACAGGAATTCCGGTACATCCGGATTTCTGGTCAACTGAAGACAAGGCATCCGTCAGAAGAAAGCTGAACATTAAAAATATGCCTACGGTATTCATCATGGGCGGTGGTTGGGGGTTGGTCTCGAACAATCAGCTTACCGAGCAGTTGATCCAATGGAAGGAACATGTTCAGCTCGTTTTCTGTCTTGGCAGCAATCAGAAACTGCTCGACAAAATGAAAAACGATCCGAAATTCCAGCATGAGAACATTGTGCTTATGGGTCACACGCGTGAAATCAGCAAATGGATGGACGCGTCCGATCTGCTTGTTACTAAGCCGGGCGGAATGACATGCACCGAGGCATTGGCCAAGGGACTGCCCATGCTGTTCTGTGAATCCCTTCCGGGCCAGGAAGAGATGAACCGCGAATATTTTGTCACACGCGGCTATGGCGAGGCGCTCAAGAATGAGAATGTGATTGAAGATTGGCTCTGCAAGCTTGCCTGCGGTGAGAAGATCGACATGCAGCGCGGATCACAACGAACTTCAATGCCTTTTGATTCGAATGGCACAGATTCCTATAATCCCAGCCGCTGTGCCACTGAGCTTGTCAACATGCTGGATTATACGGCTCAGCAAGCTAACATGCTAACGACTCACGGAATCCCTGTGGGTATATAAAAAAGGAGAGCCTTGAAGGCTCTCCTTTTATTTTACACGCCGGATTTTATGGTTCCCTCAGGTTCCATCTGGTTCGTCATTTCCTTAATACGCTGTTCGACAAGTTCTACGGCTTCTTCAATCGTCTTGAATTGAATCGCAGGAATCTGATCGAACGCTTCTCCGTACGTCTGAGAAGTATGTGCATATCTCGGATCATAATAGGATTCAAGCAACAGCTCAACAGCACGGCCGAATTGTGAGGTCAGCAAGCTTGCCTCAATTTCTTGGGCAATGGGTGTATGAATCCGCGATTTGATCTGAAGAAAAGCCTTTAAGCTCAGTTCCTTATGTTCTTTCGGCCGGTAGTCGTTCAAAATGTTCGTCACCCGTAAGGCCGTAGGAGCTTCAAGCATAATATGTGTCCCCTGCTCTTTCTTATCAATCAGGAACTCGGGCAGTACCACTTTTCCAATACGCTTGCTCTCCGCTTCAATCAGAATGTAAGGCTCGTCACGGTAGCGGAGGATCTCCTCTAAAAGGAGCGAATCAAAGGTCTTCTGATTATTGCTCTTCAGTCCAATCTCACCGAAAATAGAACCTCTGTGACCCGCCAATCCTTCCAAATCGACAACCGGATATCCTTTCCCTTTCAGCACTTTGAGAATTTCGGTTTTTCCGGTTCCCGTATTGCCATGAAGCACAAAGACCTTCGGGGCAAAATCCATCATACCCAGCGTCTCAACGACCCATTTCCGGAATGAGCGATAGCCTCCATCGAGCCGGTAGACATGAATACCCATGAGTGAAAGTACCGTTGCCGTCGTTCTGCTTCGCATACCACCACGCCAGCAAAAAACAGTTTTATTTCCTTTGATTTCCGCAAAACGTTTTACAAATGCGGGCAGCTTGGCAGACATGATCTCCAGGCCCCGCTCTTTAGCTTCCTGTGTGCTGACTTGTTTATAAAGCGTGCCGATTTCGGCCCGTTCTTCATCTGTGAAAAAAGGTATATTAATGCTGCCCGGTATCGTGGAATCCGCAAATTCAGATGGCGACCTGACATCAATGATAGTCATTTCATTTTTAGCTCGAAGTTCATTTAGCTTCTCTATCGATATGTCTTGAAACATAAGGCACTCCCTATTCGATCACAATTTGTCCGATACCACTGGATGTAACTTCACCGATAATTTTGGCTTCCACACCCGCGCTCACCATCTCCTGATGCAATGCGTCCGCCTCTTCTGCGCTTACCGAGATCAGCAGTCCACCTGAAGTGACGGCATCACACAGAATCCAGCGGTCGATCTGATCCATTTGCTCAGGGAAAAGAACACTATCCTCAACATGGTTATAATTGTTTTTGGATCCGCCGGGTACCAGACCCTGTTCAGCCAACTCACGCACACGTGGAAGTACCGGTACATCATCCTTGCGAATACGGATTTCCACTCCGCTGCCCTTAGCCATTTCCAACGAATGCCCCATCAACCCGAATCCGGTCACGTCTGTGCAGGCATGAACATCATACTTTTCCATGACTTCAGCAGCTTGTTTGTTCAGCGTCGACATCACCTGGGTTACTCGTGCAATTTCTTCAGCTGAAAGCTTATCATTTTTAATGGAAGTCGTCATGATGCCTACGCCAATCGGCTTGGTCAGGATGATCTTATCGCCTACCTTGGCTCCGGCGTTGCTGCGTACTCTATCAGGATGGACAAGACCTGTGACCGCTAAACCGAATTTAGGCTCTTTATCGTCAATAGAGTGGCCACCTACCAAGGTCGCTCCAGCTTCCTTCACTTTATCTCCTGCTCCCCGTAAAATCTCGGACAAAATACGTTTATCCAGGGTGGAAATCGGGAATGCCACGATATTTAATACCGTTAAAGGCTTGGCGCCCATTGCATAAATATCACTGATCGCATTCGCTGCAGCAATTTGTCCAAAAGAATACGGATCGTCAACAATGGGGGTGAAAAAATCGAGTGTTTGCACCAGGGCCAGCTCATCGTTTAGCTTGTACACGCCTGCGTCATCACTCGTATCCAGACCAACCAACAGGTTAGGATTCGGCTCTGCCGGCGGAAGATTGCGAAGTACCTGGTTCAAATCGGCAGGACCGATCTTGCAGCCACAGCCTCCTTTGCTTGATAGAGAGGTTAATTTAATATTGAATTCAGAATCCATTAATTCTGCACGACCTTTCATGGATATATTTTAAAGTTATAATATTAGGTAGTTCTTTCTACTGCATAAATCGTACACATCCACCGGTAAAAAGGCAAATCAGATCGGGTACGTAATGCTCTTCATCACAGCAAAGAGCAGGATATCGAGCTTCCCGCATTAATTGCGCGGCCGTCTATCCTGCGTAACATTGCAATCCTATGATCAATTATACCTTGATTTCGGCATTATTTGGACACTGGAATCGAACTGCCAAAATATTGCTCCAATGTAGTCGAGCGGCTTGCAACTGTCTGGGCAATCTTGGTCCCGATATAACGCAGATGCCAAGGCTCATATTTGTAGCCTGTGATCGAATCCTTACCTTCCGGATAGCGGACGATGAAGCCATATTCATGTGCATGCTTGGCCAGCCATTTGGCTTCCTTGGTTCCTGCGAAGCAGCTTTCCGCAGCACATTTGCCGGTGCTCCCCGACACGTCAATGGTCAGACCCGTCTGATGCTCGCTGTGACCCGGACGGGCACTGTACGTGTCTGCAGCTTTCACTCCGTCACGCTTAACATAGTTATTATACAACGTGGTTTGACGTGACTCTGAACGGTAGGCGGACACACCTGCCAGGCTTACACCGTCTTTTTTAGCGCCTGCGAACAGCTTTTCAAGTGCAGTCGCAGCTTCCTTGCGCATTTTGCGTTTGTCGACCTTTTCCGAGAAAGTGAAGGGTACATTCGGGTATACCAGGTCTGGCGGCACATAACCTGCAGGAAGGCGGTAGGTTTTGTTCACCAATACATTCATACTTTCCGGATTCGATACGACATGCTCTACGTTATATGTGTTGACAAATTCCGTTTTCCCGCCCGTTTTGCCGGAACCTTTCACAGAAGCATCCGAATCCGATTTGGAACCCGCTGATGGTTTGGAATCCGTATTTTTAGAATTTACATTTTTCGCCGTTTGCGTTTGACCGGTTGACTTGCCAGCTTCATTGGACTTTGGCTGATTACTGCTAGTCTTGCTGTCCTGAGTCTTCGTTGTGCTTTCACTCACGGTTCCTTTAACTGCAGTAGTAACGGATGCTTCCGTCTGGCCACTCTTCTGAGGCGAAAGCGCGGGTGTTTTCTCCACAACCTCTCCATCAGCTGCAGGTGTCCAGTGTTTGTCCCATGCGAGGAAACCTCCTGCTACAATTAGAACGGCCACTATAAAAGTGACCACATATTTACGCATATGCGTTCACCTCTCTCTCCCATGTTGACTCCATAAGTAAACATTGAATTACATATCTTCGACACGATGAATCTACAAATCTATGAAACTTCTATTTCATTATACGACAAAAAAAGACCCGATCAAATCATTGATCAGGTCTTTTACAGAAGAACTGCGATATGTAGCCTCGGTTAATCGGCCGTTTTCAGACGTTTCTGCATAAATACGAGCTCTGACGCAAGTCTCTGGATTCTTTCCAGCACATCAGGGTCATTAATTTCCTTAAATTCATTATAATGATCATCATGCACATACACATAGCCCGGTGCCACGTAAGATCGGAAGAAACCCGCAATCGGCTTCAGCTGATTTTCAATGACAAGATAGTGCTGATATGTCCCCCCGGTAGCTACGAATCCGAGCACCTTTTGCTGTAATGCCGATGTCGGAATCAGGTCAAACAAATTCTTCAACACACCTGACATCGAGGCTTGATAAATAGGTGTTCCGATCAGACAAAAGTCACTGGAAATGACACTGTCGATCACTTTCTTGGTATCACCGGTATAAGCAGACGGATCACGTCCGTCACAAAACTGGACATCATATTCCTTCATATCCAGCAGCTCCGTTTCGATCTCCGGATCAATTTTCTTTACTTCTTCCAGTACTTTTTGTACGACGATGGCTGTTTTGCTCCCAATAATCGCACCCGATATACCAACCAGCTTCATGAAGGCAGTCTCCTTTTCTGATGTGATTCGCTTGATTTTGCCGGTAAATGGGAGATTCCTTCAGCGGTTGTCTGCCATTTCAGTCAGGATGCCAAGGTTGCATCTGTTTTCCCTTTTCCGTCAAATTGAAGCTTAAGTATTTCAATAAAAATAGCCGGCTGACTTACATGTCAGCCTCTTGTTCATCTGTATTCACAAAAAAGTAAGCGGTCATCGCTAACCGTTCCATCATCTGTTCACGCAGCATTTTATCCTCGACGACTTCGTCCATCGCCTGCTGCATACAGCTTAGCCAAGCCGTTGCTCGGTCAGGTGTGATCGGAAACCCAATATGTCTTGCTCTCATACGCGGATGACCTTCTTTCATCGTGTATAGCTGAGGCCCTCCAAAGTATTGTGTCAGGAACATCTCCTGCTTTTCCATGACCGGATTAATGTCCTCCGGAAACAAGGGAGCCAGAAGTGGATGAGCGACAACTCTCGGATAAAAAGCTTCCACAATGGCGTGGATGGTTGGAGCACCGCCCACCTGCTCGTAATAGGATATTGGACGTTCGGAGTTTGTACGTCGCCCTTGGGATGCTTCGGCATTTGGATTATGTTCTGGACTCAATGAGAAAATGAGCCTCCCTTCCATATTAGACAGCATATTTTATACAGATTGAACGCAGTCCGTATTTGTCTTCGCTCATTCTAAATTATATAAAATGAACTAAAGTATGCTCCACGCTTCTGTATTTGAAATGGTCTGCCTTTTCTTTAGTTCAATTTCATTTAGTAAACATAAATGTATATTAATTATTATAATCCCAGAATCGCTTTGTCAAGAGTTCTGCACGAATATTGTTTAACTTTTTATACATATATGTTGACTATATGCGAAGCGTGTTCTACAATTACCGTGTCATAATTTGTACAGATGTAGCGGAGATGACATCTCTAATTGCCTTTATTAGCTTGGCTTCCGCGTCATAAACGTGGTAAAGTCATTTTATTGCTGTGATGGTTGTACACTAAATTATGGCCATACTGTGTTAACAGATAGATAGAGAATTGAAGGTGAAAAGAATTGACAAAGGATGATCTGGTCGCAGCGATCGCCCACATCAAGGATATTGAACATCAGCTGCCGCTGACAGAGGTTGGCTTGATTCGTGATATCACCACGAACAAGGATCATGCCGCTCTTACCGTATTACTCGCACCGGAACTGGTGTCCCGCGAGGAAGAACTAAGAGAGCAGATCACAAGCTCACTACAAAAGACAGGAATTACCGATGTTCATATACGCTTTAAACATATTTCAAATGAAGAAAAAAATGATATTATAGCTATAAAGCTAAATAAATCGGTGCGCCGTGCTCCAACGTTGATGAATTCACCTTTGGTAGCCGGAGACTCCGGCGTTTCTTTCATAGCTATTGCGAGCGGTAAGGGCGGAGTCGGGAAATCAACCGTCACTGTCAACCTTGCGGCTGCTTTAGTTAAACAAGGAAAGCGCGTGGGTATTATTGATGCCGACATCTACGGATACAGTATTCCGCAAATGCTGGGAATTAAAGAACTGCCGCAAAAACAAGGCAATCGCATCGCTCCTGTAGAAAGCCATGGCATCAAGGTGATTTCAACCGGATTTTTCGTACAAGGCAACAAGCCGGTGGTATGGCGCGGGCCAATGCTTGGCAAAATGCTCGGTACTTTCCTGAATGAAGTGGAATGGGGTCCGCTGGATTACATGATCCTGGATCTGCCTCCAGGAACAGGTGACATCGCGCTGGATATGCATAACCGGATTCCACATTGCGAAGAAATCCTGGTAACCACTCCCCATCCGACAGCGAACCATGTTGCCGCACGGGCCGGTGAAATGGCTGTACAAACGAATCATCCCATTCTGGGTGTGGTTGAAAATATGTCCTATTTCACGGATCCCGCAGGTGAACGGCATTATCTATTCGGACGCGGCGGCGGTCAAAAGCTGGCTGATGAGCTGAACACGAAGCTGCTTGCGGAAGTACCTATTCAATCCTTGGATGCTCAGGAAGGCGTTGACCCCACTACCCCTACTCTGTTTACAGAAAGCAGTGAGCAGTGGCATATTTTTATGGAATTAGCAGCGAGCGTCATTAAATCACAACAAAAGGTTAACTAATATGAAAGGGTGAAAAGAAATGTCTTACGTTATTACTTCGGCTTGTATCGATGAGAAAGCAGCCGATTGCGTTGATGTTTGTCCAGTAGATTGCATCGAGGAAGGTGCAGACCAATATTTTATCGACACTGACATTTGCATTGAATGCGGCGCTTGCGAGGTAGCTTGCCCGGTTGGTGCGGTGTATTACGATACGGATTTGCCAGAAGAAGAAAAGAGCTTTATTGCTAAAGCTGAGAACTTCTACAAATCCAAATAAGGGTCAGACTATACAATTTGAGTGGTTCAGCCTGCTGATCCTGATATCGGCAGGCTGTTTAATACTCGGCTAAGACTTTAATGAATTAACAGCAGAACAGGCGGTGATGAAAAATGGACCAACAACTGGATATTTCAACCCGGGACAAAATCCTGCAGCTGCTGAAGACCAAAGGTGATCTCAGTGCAAAGGAAATCACCGAGTTTATCGGTATCACGAGCATGGCTGTTCGCAGGCACATCAATACTCTGGAAAAGGATGGCTTAATTGAATCGAAAACGATTCGCCAGCCGATGGGTCGCCCCACTGCGATATACCATTTGACGGAACAGGCCGAAACCTTTTTTCCGAACAAGTATCATGCATTAACTTTGGATCTGCTCGGTGAGCTTGAATTGGACGCCGGATCGGATATGGTTGACCGCTTATTCGACCGCCGCGGCGAATCTCTCCGGAAGAATCATGCAGAGAAGATGCACGGAAAATCTTTTGCCGAGAAAGTCGAGGTTCTGGCTGAAATTCAGAATGAGAACGGTTATATGGTCGAACTAGAGAAAAACAGTGAGAATGAATACACTTTAATGGAATTCAACTGCCCAATCTCCCAGATCGCAAAAAAATACAATCATGCCTGCACCTGCGAGATGAAGATGTTCGAATCTCTTCTCGGAGCCGAAGTGGGCCGAACGGAATGCTTGGCCAAGGGCGATAAGAAATGTGTGTATACGATTAAAAATAAAATGGAACTCTCGCATTGATCCCGAATTTATTTCGGAAGTTCAATACGGAGTTCCTTTTTTTATGTTCTTATTCCACCGGATCGTCGGATTCCACTAAGAGCTGTAAAGCAGCCATTTTATTTTCCCAGAACCGTTCAAAATAGCCATACCAGCGTTTTAGTTCCACTAGAGGCTCCGGATCAAGCCGATATCGGTTCTCACGCCCTACTCTTCTCTCTTTTACCAATCCCGCTTCAGACAAGATGCGAAGATGTTTGGACACGGCTGTCCGGCTCATGGGAAAATGTCCGCTTATCATGGTCACCGGCATTTCCTTGTCGGCTAACAGCTTAAGCAGCTTGCGGCGGGTAGGATCGGCAATCGCTTGAAAGACATCATGCTTTACTTGCGGTTCTCCCATGACTAGCCTTCAACATAAGCGCCCAGTTTTTTATGCAGTCCAGCCCAACCCTGATCCATGACTCCGCGAACTGTGGTATGAGGTTGTCCGAATTCGGTAACCAAAGCTTCGTTCCAGCCGGAATGTATGATAGTTACTTCCGTTTTCCCATCCATATCCTTCAATTCAAAGGTAAGCGTCCAGTCTTTTCCCCAGTCAAAAGAAAGTCGTCTTGGCGGGTCAATTTCCGTGACTTTGCATGGTGACATGCCGTAAGGCCCTGCATTGATATGGAATTCGTATCCGATAATTGGCTCGAAATCATTCGGCATAAACCAAGCCTCAAGGCCCTCCGAAGTGGAAACAGCCTCCCAAACCTTCTGAATGTTTGCGTTGAATACGCCTGTATGCCGGATATCCGGCAGTGCATCTTTATTTTGAGTTTCCATATTATTTCCTCCTAAAATTTACTTTTTGGTTTATTTTTTCTTGGACTGAACCAGATCAACATGACGGAACCGGAGCGCAGACCATTTCTCATCCACTGCGACGTTGCTGACAGGTCGATATGGAGCGATGGATTCCACAAGCTTCCATAAGCTGTCCCGGTTAATATCCGTTTTCACCTTGGAAGTCTGTTTCGGATAAGTGATCCAAAAAACTGCATCCTCAGCCAACCTTGAAATAGCTTGCGGTACCCATTCATGGACTTGCTCTGCATTATTGACGAATAGTTGAATGAAGGCAGCCTTTGAGTCAGAGCTCTCTGATTCAATTGCTAAATCATATCCCTCCGGAGCATTTAATACCAATGCATGTCCATTCTTATATCGCAGTTTCTTCAAAAGCTCTTCGTTTGACATAGTACCTATCCTTTCTTACGAAATGAAACCATTTGGTTTCGTATATATTATATACAACCATTTGGTTTCATATCAAGTATGAATATCTTCCTTTTCCCCCACTTCGCTTTGACCTGTTTTTTTGCGATGAAGCATGGCCGCACAGACTAATTCATTCATAAGCTTCATACGCTGTAAAATAACATTTTCAAAAATTGGTGAAATCCGCCGTTACGATGGAATACATCGCTAAGGAGGTGAAATCATTCCTCTTATCGTCAGAGCCACATTCAACGCAACAGGTGCAGTTACATTTACCGGGAATACCCTGGGACTGAGCCGTTCAGATACCGCGGGTGTTCCTGGCACTCAGGACAGCATTGGCGCATTTACTACTATCAATACAGCCACACAATACGGTTCATACCCGGCTGGAACGACAAGCGCATATCTCAGTAACAGCTCATCCGCACAGCTGGTTTTGCCTACAGGAAGTACCGTTTTGTACGCCGAACTGATCTGGGGCGGCTCTTATATTATTACTGGAGAGATCAATCTCAGCAGTTTTATCAATAATCCCGTCACGTTTACGACTCCGGCGGGTACCTTTTCTGTCACGCCCGACCCAGCAACTGCAAATTCCATCGATTTCGGTAATAATATGACTGCTTATATACGTTCGGCAAATGTAACATCACTCATTCTGCAAGGAGGAGCTGGAACTTACACCACCGGCAATGTCGTAGGAACCATCGTCATACCGAATGACCCAACGGGGAACCATGCCGGATGGACGCTTGGAGTCATCTATCAAAATCCATCTCTTCCATTCCGTAATATGTCCATTCGCGCCGGCGCGGTTTTGGTGCAGGCCACTTCTAGTGCGGTAACCACCACACTTACCGGATTCGCCACACCTGTTTCGGGTGCGCTCGGCGGAAGAGCTTTATTCAGTGCGCAGGAAGGCGATGCGAACAGAACGGGCGATCAGGCACTCTTCGGTCCGACTTCTTCAACGGCTGTCGCCTTGTCAGGACCAAACAATTTTGCCGCCAATTTTTTTGCCTCCCAAATCAATAATGATTCTGGAAACCTGGATACGACTGGAACATTCGGAACCCGCAACCAGATCAACGGAGCGCCAGGCACTAACATCACCGGGGGCCGCCAAGGCTGGGACATTACCAATGTGGATGTATCGGCCCGCCTCGTTAATAATCAATCCTCCGCCGTTTTAATATTAACGACATCCGGTGATGCTTATTGCGTAAATGCAAACGCGATTCAAGTGGATATCAACGCTCCAAAGATCAACGTTGTTAAGAGTGCGAATACCAGTAGTGCTATTGTTGGCGATACGATTACTTATACTGTGACAGTGAGCAATACAGGTACCGCCAATGCCAATAGCGTCGTGTTATCCGATGCCCTTCCTGCTGGACTAACCGCTGTTTCCGGAAGCGTTACGGTCGCAGGCGTCTCCAAACCGACCTATGATATTGTTGCCGGTGCTCCGCTCGGAACTCTTAATTTTGGCTCTTCCATCATTGTAACGTATAAAGCTACCGTCACCTCCATGCCTTCCACAAATACAATTGTGAATACTGCAAATGCGGCCTTCGCTTTTCAAAGTGTAGCCGGGGGATCCACCATAACCGGGGTTATTCCTTCCAATTCGGTTACCGTTACCGTCTATGCTCCAAATTTGACGTTAACCAAGAGTGCGAATAAAACCAACGCAACCGTCGGGACCGCTTTGACATACACTGTTCTGATCAGTAATTCTGGAAATATTGCTGCTTCAGTAACCTTTAGCGATAATATTCCAACCGGCAGCACGTTTACGGCAGGCAGTTTCACGGTCAACGGAACAGCCGTTCCGGGAGCCAACCCCGCGACAGGTGTCGCCATAGGCACAGTCGCAGCCGGGGCTACAGTTCCGGTTACTTTTACAGTCACGGTCAATAATCTTCCTTCACCATCCCAGCTTGTGGACACGGCGACAGCGGCATATACTTTTCAACCACCTGATGGTCGCACCATATCTGGATCTGCCACATCTAACACACTCAGCGTTCCTGTAACATTGCCCAATGTCACTGTTGTTAAAAGTTCGTCCGTTTCTGATGTTGCTGTTGGGGAAACGCTCACTTACACCTCTGTCGTGACGAACAGCGGGACAGAAGGGATCTCGAATACCGTTTTGACGGACATCATTCCTGTAGGGACTGCCTTTGTCGCCGGAAGTGTTACCGTAGGAGGAACTGTGCTTTCATCATCCAATCCGGCAAGCGGAATCACGATAGGTAGTGTGACTGCCGGAAGCTCAGTCACGGTTGCCTTTAAGGTTACCATCACTTCTCTCCCAAGTCCTTCCCAGCTGTCCAACAGCTCGAAGGCGTCCTACAACTCCGGTACGTTTGTTGGCACATCCCTGTCCAATACCGTCACAACGCCTGTCTATCAACCCGTAATCGCGATCACGAAAAGCGCCACAACTGCTAAAGCAACAGTCGGTGACACGATTCAATACAACCTTTTGGTAAATAACACCGGCAACCTCGCTGCGCAAGTTACCTTGACGGATAACATCCCCACAGGCACAACTTTTGTAGCAAACAGCGTTACAGTTCAGGGAGTTGCCGTACCGGGTGCTTCCCCCGTTACAGGCGTCTCCGCAGGTTCTGTCGCAATTGGAGCAACCGTAACCGTCACTTTTCAAGTGGTTCTGAACTCCCTGCCTTCACCGCCGACGCTGGTCAATACGGCCAACAGCACTTATACATATCAGCTTCCAAGCGGCCGGAGTCTGTCGGGATCAAGCTCTTCCAACACGGTAACCATTCAGGCCTCTGCTCCGAATGTCACCGTTGTCAAATCTGCTAACTCTAGTGCTGCAGCCGTCAATGACGTTTTGACGTATACGCTTGCCATTACAAACAATGGGATCGAAGCAGTAAACAACGTCGTGGTCTCCGATAATATTCCCGTTGGCTCCACATTCATATTGGGTAGTGTAACGCTCAATGGAAGCATACTCGCAAACGCCAACCCGCAAAACGGTATCCAGATCAGCAGTCTTGCAGCATCAGCTGCAGCAACCGTTACCTTTCAAATACAGGTCACTTCCCTGCCGAATCCGGCTCAGCTGGTTAATCAGGCGAGTGTAGCGTTCAACTCAGGATCGTTCATGGGGACCACCCTATCGAATACAGTCACAATACCTGTCTACCAAGCGATTATTTCCATAACCAAAAGCGCCAGCACCACGAATGCAACCGTGGGTGACACATTGACTTATTCTTTTTTAATCAGCAATACAGGTAACATCCCTGCTGCGGTAACTCTGACTGACAATATACCTGCCGGAAGCACCTTTGTGGATAACAGCGTACTCATCAACAACACACCATCGCCTGGAGTAAGTCCCGTTACTGGTATACCTATTTCATCCGTGGCAAACGGGACAACGGCCACTGTAAGTTTAGTCGTCAATGTAACTTCCCTGCCGCCATCCAGGCAGCTAGTTGATCAGGCGGCAGCAGTATCTGTATTTACCCTTCCCGGAGGAAGGCTGGTTTCTGTCACCTCCGCGTCCAACACCGTAACCATTCCGGTAGCTATTCCTAACGTCAGTGTTGTCAAAACGGCATCAGCCATCGATGCCATAGTCGGCGATACCCTTACTTTCACAAGCGTTGTGACTAATAATGGCGCTGCCAATGTGAACAATGTTATTTTAAACGATGCTCTGCCTTCCAATGTGTCTTTTATCACCGGAAGCGTAATTGTGAACGGCGTCTCACGCCCGGGTGCAGTTCCGTCCGCCGGCATTCCATTAGGTACCCTGGCCTCTGGCGCTGCGGCTACCATAACATTCGAGGTGAGGATAACCATGGCGATTCCTTCACAGATTAACAACCAGTCAACCGTCAGCTTTACTTCCGGTACATTTTCGGGATCCGCTTCATCCAATGTCACATCAACACCTGTTATTCAGCCACAGATTTCATTGTTAAAAGCCGCGAGCACAACCAATGCTCAAGTAGGCGACGCTGTCAACTATTCGATTACGATCAGCAATACAGGCAATCTGGCTGCAAATGTCACACTTACGGATACAATACCCAACGGCGCCACATTTACCCCAAACAGCGTCATTATTAACGGTTTCCCCTTCCCTGGAGAATCCCCAGTGACCGGAATCAGCCTGGGCAGCATCGCTCCTGGAGCAAGCACTGTCGTAACCTTCGGAATTGTCATTACTACATTGCCGAACCCGCAAACGATGAGCAATCAAGCGACTGCAAGCTTTACCTACACACCACCTGATGGCAGAACCCTGACAGGCTCGGCCGTTTCCAATACCGTCACTTTTCAGGTATCCGCACCAAATGTGTCGGTTGTCAAAGCAACACCTTCAACCGCGGCTACCGTTGGAGATACAATTGTATATGGTATTACCGTTACGAATGCAGGGATTGAAGCCGTGAATAATGTTCAGTTGTCGGATACGATTCCCCCAGGTGCAGCCTTCGTAGCCGGAAGTGTGACGATCAATGGCACGCCTGCTCCCACAGCGAATCCATCGTCTGGAATAACTATTGGTTCCATCGCTCCTACAGCCTCGGCCAATGTCGCATTCAGTATTCTTGTGACTACTGTTCCATCCCCAGCACAACTGAACAATACAGCTATAGTCACATTCACCGCAGGCGTTTTTTCAGGACTGACCAATTCCAATACGGTGACCACCCCTGTATATCAGCCCGTTATTTCGACGACCAAAAGTGGCAGTACTTCCAATGCCACGGTTGGAGATACCGTGAGCTATACATTTAATATTGTGAATTCAGGAAATTACGGTTCCCAGGTCACATTAACGGATAACATTCCGGCAGGAACTTCATTTGTGCCAAACAGCGTTTTGGTTAATGGAACACAACAGGCTGGCACCGATCCGGTTACAGGCATCAATGCTGGTGTGGTAAATCCAGGCCAGACCACGACGGTTGTATTTTCAGTTATCATCAACACGCTCCCTTCACCACAGCAGTTAGTAAACCAGGGAGTCGCAGCCACAGCCTATACTCTACCTGATGGAAGAACCATAACAGGATCTACCGCTTCAAACGTGGTTACGATTTCGGTTTCTTCTCCCAATATTGCCGTTGTTAAAAGCACTCCATCCACAGTCCTCTCTGTCGGCGACACGATTACCTATACTACAACCATTACCAACAACGGCATTGCCAGTGTCAGTAATGTGCTCTTTACGGATGCGATTCCAGTCGGCGCTGCACTGGTTCCTGGTTCGGTTACCATTGATGGAACGCCACGTCCTGCAGCAAATCCGGCAACAGGCATTATTATCGGAGCGATCCCTCCCGGTGGTGAAGTCACTGTCATTTTTAATGCTTTGGTGACCACGCTGCCAGCATCGACAACACTTAGCAACCAATCTTCGGTGAGCTTTACCTCAGGGGCTTTCTCAAGTGTTACTTTCTCAAATACGGTCATCACACCTGTGTATCAGCCCATCTATACTGCCGTTAAAAGCGCCAATACAACCAATGCAACCGTTGGGGACACGGTCACATATACCATTAATATATCCAATGCTGGAAATTTCGGAGCTGCCGTTACGTTAACGGATACCATTCCTGCAGGGACAACATTCCAGCCTAACAGCGTGCTTCTGAACGGTCAGCCGCTTCCAGGGGCTGACCCGTCAACAGGTATTCCGCTCGGTATTGTTGCCACCGGCGCCGTTGTTGTGTTTTCTGTAATCGTTAACTCCGTACCTCCTACGCAGCTGCTGAACAATCAGGCATCTGCAACTTATACGTTCACTCTTCCTGACGGCCGAATCGTGAATGGATCCCTTGTTTCCAATACGGTTACCATTCCGGTATCATCACCCAATGTTACCCTAGTCAAAGCAACAACCATGCCTGATGCTTCCCTTGGCGATGTGATTCCTTATACCGTCACTGTGACCAACAATGGTATTGAAAATGTAACGAATGTCATTTTCTCGGATACCATACCTCCGGAGACGACATTTGTAACAGGAAGCGTTACGGTCGATGGAAATCCACTTCCGAGTGCGAATCCCTCCACCGGCGTGTCTCTCGGTACAATAGCTCCGGGAACGACAAAAACCGTTGCCTTTAATGTGACCGTCGTCGCTGTTCTAAGCTCTGGTCAACTTGCCAACCGTGCATCTGCCAGCTTTACATCAGGTGCTTTTTCAGGCACATCGACATCCAACACCAATATTCTTCAGATTTATCAAGCCGTGATTGGAGCTGTTAAAACAGCCAATACAACCAATGCTACGGTTGGCGATACGATCGTTTATACCGTAGCTTTGACCAATACAGGAAACCTGCCAGCGCAAGTTACCGTCATTGATCCGGCTCCAGCTGGTGCTGTGTTCGTCCCGAACAGTATTCTGGTTAATGGGGTTCCGCAGCCTGGAGCAGATCCGGCAACGGGTATCAATGCCGGTACCGTCTCGCCAGGCACGACGGTTACTGTGAGTGTCACGATGCAAGTCAGTGTCCAAAGTCTACCCGCTCAGCAGCAGCTGGTTAACCAGGCGACAGTAAACTTTACATTCCAGCATCCAGACGGATTGATCCTGACCGGAACATCACTTTCAAACATACTTACCATTCCGGTATCTTCCCCTAATATTTCTGTCGTGAAAAGTACGCCCTCGATTGATGCGGTTGTGGGGGATACCATCACGTACACCATCGTTGTTACCAATAACGGTATTGAAGCTGTCAACAGTGTCGTTCTTGTTGACCAGGTGCCCGCTGGTTCCGTGTTCATTACAGGCAGCGTAACGGTAGATACCGTTCCTAGACCGACAGCCAATCCGAATACGGGTATCCAGATTGGTACACTCGCAGCAGGCGCTACATCCACAGTCACATTCCAGGTACAGGTCACAGCGTTATGATGCCGGACCTAAGATCTGAATTTATTCTCAGAAATCAAACCATAGTCCGTTTTCAGACCGGAGAAACAGAAGCAGTCGCTTATTCCAACATTGTAGATACTCCCTGGGTCGGTCCTATACTCCGTTTAACCAAAGCAATAAGTGAACAGCAGGTGACATTGAATGAACCAGTCGCTTTCTCGTTCACCGTGAGCAATGATGGCAACAGAGATGCCCAACTTCTCTATGATGTATTGCCGGATGGATTGGCTTATATCCCGAACAGCGTCGTTATTAACGGCGCTCCCCTGCCGGGGGAGAATCCGGTCACTGGCATTCATGTAGGGAGAGTCCCTATTCAGTCGACAGTCCAAATTGTATTTCAGGCTATATTGGTATCGATTCCTGCTTCGCTTCAGCTATCGAACCAGGGGACGGCCCAGTATTCCTTTCAGTCTTTGGAGGGAAGAACGATCACAGGCTCGCTAGATTCCAATATCGTGACACTAACGGTTCTTCCCTACTATGTTTCAGTTGTTGCGGAGGTGAGCACAAACCAGACATTCGCTGGTGATGTAATCACCTACATGCTGACCATTGCCAATCTGGGGAATGTACCTCTGGAAAATCCGGTTGTATACCTTCCTCTCCCTTCAGGAGTTACTTTTATCACGGGAAGCGTCATGATTGGTGAGATTTATTTTCCATCGATCCATCCGGAGGATGGGATTCCAACAGGTACGTTGCTGCCGGGAGCAAACGTAATCGTTAGAGTAAATCTTCGCGTAGGCAGAGTGACCGGTGCCAACCCTTTCACTTTGCAGGGAGTAGTATCCTATCTCTTTAATGGGATACAGCAATCCGAACCAGCCAATGCTCTTCTGGTTACTGTGATTCAGCCGGAGATCAAGGTAAGTATATCCGTTGATAAGTCCCATGCAACAACAGGCTGCATTTTGCATTATGAGAACGTGGTTAACAATACGGGTGACTTTGCGCTTGATGCTACATTTAAAGATGTCTTGCCCCAAGGTCTTCAGTTTCTCAAAGGCAGCGTTCAAGTGGATGGCATTCTTCATTCCAATGCGAATCCCGTCGAGGGTCTCTTTCTTGGAACGGTTCGGCCAGGTTCAGCAGTCATTATCGCTTTTGATGCGATCGTCCTCAAACCATCCGGCAGCACCCCCGTCACTGTTAATAATCATGCTTCAGCATCCTTTACATTCCGTCTGCCGGATGGGCGTGTTGTGCAGCAAACCGTTATGTCTGACAACGTTTCTGTTGAGGTAGTGTCTGTGGACATTAAAGTAGTGGCGCAGCCGGAGCATCATGTGGTTGAGCCAGGTGAAGTCTTATCTTTTGATATTTCCATAGTCAACAATGGATCACTGGCTGCTGAATTAATACTGAACGGCTGGATTCAGAATAAACCTGTATTAGATGAAGGTGTTGTATTCATTCATAACGATTACGTTCAATACCATCATGGCTACCCACTCGGAACGATCGGTCCGCTTCAAACCTTAACGTTCAAATATATGGCCCATGTACGAACCGATTTGCATCATACGATAGAAGAAGTTACTGGCAGCTTCCTGTTCTCTTACCATGCGCAAATGGAAGAATGCGCTGATGACGGTGAGGTAAGATCAGATTATTTGACCATCATTGTTGACTCGGGAGAAGAATAATTATAGATGAATAATACGACAACAAAAAAACAGTGGTACGTTTCGGATGAATTCCGTCTAACGTCCACTGTTTTTATAATGGCTCTC
Organism: Paenibacillus dokdonensis; assembly: GCF_004916975.1. Lineage (GTDB taxonomy): Bacteria > Bacillota > Bacilli > Paenibacillales > Paenibacillaceae > Paenibacillus_AQ > Paenibacillus_AQ dokdonensis. The sequence continues at coordinate 2,797,870 of NZ_STGQ01000001.1, forward strand.
TATATCATTTCAAGCTATTCATTTCTGTACTGCTTCAAAAATTGCACTGCTTTGGAGATATCAGCTTCCGGATCTTCTCCCACTTCACGCTCGATTGTCAAATATCCCTTATATCCGATGTCCTTCAGAGCGTTCAAATACTGTGTCCAGTTCACGCCGCCTTCACCAAGCGGAACCTCTCGGAAATATTCGCCTTCACCCGGCACAAATGTATTGTTCTCGTTTGCAGGAGCTTCATACCCAAGAGATTCATAAATGTAATGCGCAGGTACTTCGCGCAGACGAAGTCCATCCTTCGCATGTGTGTGCACGATATAATCCTTCAAGTTATATACTCCCTGTGCAGGGTCATCTCCCGTAACCATAACCATGTTAGCTGGGTCAAAGTTTACCGACACGCCTTTGGATCCCAATCCGTCCAGGAACTGCTTTAATCTTGCAGACGGCTCAGGACCAGTTTCAATCGCGAAGAACGCGTTCATGCTTGTTGCGTAAGAAGCAAGCTCTTCGCAAGCATCATGCATGGTTTGGTAAATTTCACTGTTTGTATCTTCAGGCACAATCCCAATATGTGTCGTAACGACCGGAGTACCCAGCTCAACCGCCAAATCTAATATCCGCTTAGATTTCTCAATTTTTCCTACGTTAACACTTTTATCCTGGAATCCATAACCTCCCAAATCCCCAACCAGTGCGGAAATTTCAAGACCAAGGGAAGCAATATATTCCTTAAGTTCTTTTCGCTGCGCTCCTGAAAGGTTAGCAGGGTCCATCTCACCGCTTACAGCGTAAATCTGAACTCCGTCTGCACCGACCTTCTTGGCACGTTGCAGACCTTCCCTGACGCCCACACGGAAGCTGTCTACAATAACACCAATTTTATTATTCATAACATGTATCTCCCTTCTTCAAAAATTATTTAAACTTCGTTCCAGAAGCGTTTTACATTATCCATACCGATTTTTGTTCCCTGATAGGCATCTTCCATACCTTCGAATTCAATGGACAAGTATCCGTCGTAACCTGATTCCTTAATGATGCGGATCGATTCACGCAGATTGATATCGCCGTGTCCGGAAATGGCGCCTCTCAAGAAGTTGCCGCTGGCGGTTTTAAACCAGCCTTCACCTGGATTATGGGAAGCATGACGAAGGTAAAAATCTTTAATATGCACGATAGACGCGTAAGGCAGGTTCTTTTGAACAGCGACGACAGGATCCTCATCGACACACATAAAGTTACCTACATCAAGTGTAGTTTTGAAGTTTGGACGGTCTACCGCCTGTACAAGCGTCTGTACACGGTCACTTGCTTGGATATAGTAGCCATGATTCTCCACACTTGTCGTAATGCCATACTGCGCAGCATAATCAGCAACCTGGCGGCAGGCTTCTGCCAATCGGCCGACTTCACTGTTGAACTGCTTAATGGAGGTATCGCTGCGGCCGGCTACATCATGGCGCATCAGCTTGACGCCTAGGCGTGCTGCGATATCCACTTCTTTTTTAACGCGTTCAATTTCCTTAGCAACTTCTTCGTCGCTGTCCACTCCGAAATTCGCATAAATCGCATAATTGGATATATCGATGCCGACTTCCTTTGCCTTGGCTACTATTTGATCCACCAGCTCTGGATTATCAGTCAGGTTATAGCCGATCGGCACGATTTCTACATGCTCTCCGCCCATTTCTGCGATTTTCTCAATCGCTTCAAGAATGGTGATTTCTCCGGCATGAATGGGACGGTAAAGGCTGTATGTGCTTACTCCGATTTTCATAGCTGGATTTCCACTCCTTCTTCTGCGGATTCATAAATGGCAGTCAACATTTTCATGAGTTCCAGACCATCCTCAACAGGGCTCATCGGCTCTCTGTTATTTTGAACGTTAAGGATGAATTGGTCGATTTCATTCTGGAATGCTGCAGCGAAGTTAAATCCTTTATTGTCGATCTGCGGCTCGATGTTGATCATGACATCGTTCTTCTCGGTCACGATAACCAGGGCAGGGTCAATCTCAAATCCACCTTTGGTTCCGAAAATTTTGACAGCCGTTTCGTCCTTCTTGGCATGCAGCGAGAAGCTGACATCCACCATGAGCGACGCGCCGTTTTCAAAACGGATCAGAGCGTTGGCCATATCTTCTACTGTATTTTTGCTGGCATCGTAGTCAGCTGCTTTGTAAAAGGACAAATGCTTGACGTTCGAGCGATTTCCAAGCTTATGATACACGTTACCTGAAACCGATTTCACTTTCGGTCTGCCAAGCATGTACCAGCACAGGTCGATCACGTGAACGCCAATATCGATCAGCGGTCCGCCGCCGGAGCGTTCCTTATCCGCAAACCAGCCACCAGGGTTGCCCAGACGGCGCAAAATGGACGCTTTAGCGTAATACAGCTCGCCGAACTCATCCTTTTCAATAAAACTGTTCAGAAGCCCGATATTCGGGTCATAACGGCGTACGAAGCCAACTTGCAGAAGCTTATTGCTCTCCCGGACCGTTTGCTGAATTTGTAGCGCTTCCTCTACACTGCGGCAGAGCGGTTTTTCGACCAATACATGCTTTCCTGCTTTGATAGCCGCGATGCTGATTTCCGCATGTGTGTTATTCCATGTACAGATACTGACCGCGTCGATTTCCGGATCGGCGAGCAGTTCATTGTAATCGATATATGTTTTCTGGGCACCGTATTTCTGGGCAGCCGCTTTCGCTCTCTCTTCTTTCAAATCACAAATCGCCACAATTTCGGCTTCGGGGTTGTTCTGATACGAATTCATGTGTGATTCTGAAATTGAACCTGCTCCAATAATACCCACTCTAATTTTACTCATTCGTATTCAACTCTCCTTTTTGAATCATCCTTTTGTCTTTCTTCATATTGAATTATAATATTTATAAGAAAGTCTGCCATGTAGAGCCTTGCTCATTATTTAGACAATTGTGCGATTTAGAGGTGACAGTGATGGAAAGACCCCTTTCCCTTCAAGAACCTATGGATATGCCAGACCGCTTCTTCCCTATCAAAGTCCACTATTGTACGTCGGATGAATACGGAAAGGCGCTGTTTAATCATCACTGGCATAACCATATTGAATTCTTGTATTTTACCAAAGGCTCGGCCATGATCGAGCTGAACTCCGTTCCATATGAAGTATGTGAAGGCGATCTGGTTGTCGTGAACAGCAATGATCTTCATTACGGGGTGAGTCAATGTGACGATTTGGTCTATTATGCGATGATCGTTGATATTAAGCTTTTGCACAGCCACTCCGTGGATGCCATAGAAACCAAGTTCATAACTCCCATCACGCAAAACCAGATTCTGTTTGCCAGCAAAATTTCCGGAGATGCGGAAATCATCACTTGTATCTCGTCTTTGATTCAAGAATTAAGCCAGCGTGATCTGGGCTATGAGCTGTCTATCAAATCATATCTATACCGTATCCTGACGATCCTCCTGCGACGATACGGAACGAACAAAATGACAACGGAGGACGACCAACTGCGCCTTAAAAATCTTGAACGGTTCACACCGGTATTCCAGCATATTGAAGAGCATTACCAGGAGGATTTGACCGTCGAATTATTGTCCGGGATTGCGGGTCTCAGCCGCTTTCATTTCAGCAGATTGTTCAAGGAACTTACAGGTCGAACCGTGACGGATTATATCAACACGCTCCGAATTAATAAGTCGGAATACCTGCTGCGCAATTCTCAGTTGAACATCTCTGAAATCGCCTTATCTACCGGCTTTAAAGATATATATTACTTTAGCCGGTCATTTAAGAAGTATAAAAATTTATCGCCATCTGAACTGCGTAAAAGTTTTAATGTCTAGTGCTGCTCTCCTCTCTCATTCACCCAGAAAAAAGATTGTCGATTAAAAATTGGCATTTTGCATAGTCAATCTGCTTATTTCTGGGTATAATAGTCCTGAATGTAAGATATCTTTTATACATAAAGTTCGTTATTTGAGGAGGAACAGACCTTTGGATCCATATTCATCATCAGGACAATTTAACCAGTTTCAGCAAATGCCGCCTATGCAGCCGCAGAAGACGAACGGGAAAGCCACAGGAGCGCTCGTTTTAGGTATTCTTAGCTTAATGATTCCTTATGTTGGTTTCATTCTTGGCATTATCGCGATTGTGCTTGCGAGCCTTGCCTTCAAAGAAATTAAAAGAAGAAATGAAGGCGGACGTGGACTTGCCATCGCCGGATTGGTATGTGGAATCTGTGGTACGGCATTGTACGGCATCATTATTCTGATCGTTATAGCTGCACTCATCTTTGTAGGTGCTTCAGACAGTATGTATGATGTGCTTTCATCGATTCCAGAACTAAGAACAGCTTAATCATTCATAGCGTGATCCATATGAAAAAAAGGATTGGAGCAGTAAGCTCCAATCCTTTTTTATGTTCTATTTCTAATAGATGAACCAGCTGCTTAAACAGCAGCTGGTTCATCTTAAACCCTTTATATATAAAGGTTATTCCGTGATAATGCCATGCACCAGTACAGGTGCCTCAGCTTTATCAGCGATGCGGATGTTTTCATAAATTTTGTTCATCACATCATCCACATTTTCGCGGTTAGCATGAATGGTAACAAGCGATTCGCCTTTTTTCACGGAATCACCGATTTTTTTGTTGAGCATCAAGCCCACAGCCAAATCGATTTCCGATTCTTTGGTTGCGCGTCCGGCGCCCAGCCACATGGCTGCTGTACCGATTTCATCAGCCACGATCTCAGCAACCACACCGTTTTCCTTGGCAGGAACTTCGATGAGGTATTGAGCTTGTGGAAGCTTCTCGGGATGATCCACCACATCAGGATCTCCACCCTGATTCTGAATGAACTCCTTGAATTTATCCAGCGCCTTACCATTGCGGATAACTTCCTTCAGCATCTCTTCTGCTTCTTCAAGGGAGCTGGCCTTATTAGCCAAGAACACCATTTGACGGCCAAGTGCGAAGCAAAGCTCTTCCAGATCCTTTGGTCCTTCGCCTTTCAGTGTGTCGATCGCTTCTTTCACTTCCAGCGAGTTGCCGATTGCAAGGCCAAGAGGCTGGCTCATATCAGAAATTACAGCCATTGTTTTACGTCCGACATTGTTCCCGATGCTAACCATCGCATGAGCCAGTTCTTTGGCATCGTCGACCGTCTTCATGAACGCACCAGCGCCGGTTTTCACGTCAAGCACAATCGCATCCGAACCTGCAGCGATTTTTTTACTCATAATGGAGCTGGCAATCAGGGAAATGGAATCCACTGTACCTGTTACGTCACGAAGTGCATACAGCTTTTTATCTGCAGGTGTCAGGTTGCCGGTTTGACCGATGACTGCGATTTTATGTTTATTTACCAGGTTAACGAATTCTTCGCGCTCGATTTCCACATGGAAGCCTTCAATGGACTCGAGTTTGTCGATCGTACCACCCGTGTGTCCCAAGCCGCGGCCGGACATTTTCGCAACCGGGATATCAAGAGCCGCTACGAGTGGAGCAAGCACCAAGGTTGTTGTATCGCCTACACCGCCTGTGGAGTGCTTGTCGACTTTAACTCCTTCAATCTCGGACAAATCGATTGTGTCGCCGGAGTTCACGATCGCCATCGTCAAATCCGCGCGTTCACGCTGGGTCATGTCTTTGAAGAATATTGCCATAGCCAAGGCACTGACCTGGTAATCCGGGATATCTCCTTTTGTATAGCCTTCTATGATGAAATTAATTTCTTCTGTTGTCAATTCTCCGCCGTCACGTTTCTTTTCAATCAAGTCGACCATTCTCATAGATGCAATGCCTCACTTTCAAAATTTAATGATATTAATTAAGTATTTTACAGGTTGATTGCGGTTTCCAATGCCACTTCCATCATGTCGTTAAACGTCGTTTGACGTTCTTCCGCACTTGTCTCTTCCCCAGTCAGCAAGTGATCACTTACGGTGAGCAAAGTAAGCGCATTGACACCAAATTTGGCTGCCAGTGTGTACAAAGCAGTGGTTTCCATCTCAATACCCAGAATGCCATGCTGCATCAACTTTTCAACAACGGATTTATCATCACGGTAGAAGATGTCCGAGCTGAATACGTTGCCGACATGCAGCTTGAGGCCTTTTTCCACGCCTTTATCATAAGCTGTTTTCAGCAGCTGAAAGCTTGCGATTGGCGAAAAATCGTATCCGCTGAAGTAATGGCGGTTAGCTCCGGAATCGGTACAGGAAGCTTGAGCCAAAATCACGTCGCGTACATGGACATCCTTTTGCATACCGCCACAAGTGCCAACACGCATCAGGTTTTTCACGCCATACTGGCTGATCAATTCGTTCACATAGATGCTGATGGACGGAATGCCCATCCCTGTTCCCTGAACGGAAACACGTTTGCCTTTATACGTTCCTGTGAATCCGAGCATACCTCTGACTTCGTTATAGCAGGTTACATCTTGCAGATAAGTATCTGCGATAAATTTGGCCCGGAGCGGATCCCCAGGTAAAAGAATTGTTTCCGCGATATCTCCAGCTTGTGCTCCAATATGAGTGCTCATTGATTGTCCTCCTGACAGGTATGGGTATGATGGAAAGAACTATTTCAAGTCTTTAAGGAAGCTTGTGCCGTACTTCGGCATTTTCACACCAAAGTTATCAGCTACTGTGGCTCCGAGGTCTGCAAATGTCTTACGCAGTTCAAGCTCGCTTCCACCGTTTTTGAAACGTGGAGAGTACACGAGCAAAGGCACATATTCACGGGTGTGATCCGTTCCGCGATAGGTTGGATCGTTACCATGATCTGCAGTAATGATGAGAAGATCCTCATCCGTCATCTTCGCGAAAACTTCCGGCAGACGTGCATCGTAATCTTCCAGTGCCTGCGCGTATCCCTGCGGATCACGGCGATGGCCGTACAGTGCATCAAAGTCTACAAGGTTCAGGAAGCTAAGACCCGTAAAATCCTGATCCATCGTATCAATCAGCTTGTCCATTCCGTCCATGTTGGACGTGGTGCGAATCGCTTGGGTTACCCCTTCACCATCATAAATGTCGGAAATTTTGCCGAGAGCGATGACATCAAAATCTGCATCCTTCAGCTCACTCATGACTGTTCTGTCGAAAGGCTTCAGCGCATAGTCATGACGGTTAGGCGTACGTTTGAAAGCTCCTGGCTCACCGACATAAGGCCGAGCAATGATGCGTCCGAGCATGTACGGGTCTTCCAGGGTGATTTCCCGGCAAAATTCGCAAATTTCGTAAAGCTCTTTTAGTGGGATAATATCTTCATGAGCCGCAATCTGCAGCACGGAATCTGCGGAAGTATAAACGATCAGAGCACCTGTCTTCATTTGCTCCTCACCAAGCTCATCAAGAATTTCCGTGCCGCTAGCCGGCTTGTTACCGATGACCTTACGTCCTGTTTTTTCCTCAATGCGCTGAATCAGCTCATCGGGAAAACCTTCAGGGAATACACGGAATGGTGTATCGATATATAGACCCATGATTTCCCAGTGTCCTGTCATGGTGTCCTTGCCTGCTGATTTCTCCTGCATTTTCGTATAATATGCAAGCGGCTGATCAGCCTTGTCAATGCCTTGGATTTCACGGATATTGGACAATCCAAGCTTGCCCATATTCGGCATCTTCAGCCCGCCGCGCTCTTTTGCAATATGTCCAAAAGTATCCACATCAAAATCATCAAATTGAGCGGCATCCGGTGCTTCACCGATACCAACTGAGTCCATAACTACCAAGTGTACACGTTTAAATTCTGCCATTTCTTATCACTCCTCCGTTTAGAGTATAACGCATGCTACGCGATTATAAAAACACTCCGGCAATCGTTGCGGAAAGCACGCTGACGAGAGTCGCACCGTAGAGCAATTTAAGTCCGAAACGAGCGACAACATTACCTTGTTTCTCATGCAGGCCTTTTACCGCGCCAGCGATAATACCGATGGATGAGAAGTTCGCGAACGATACAAGGAAGATCGAGACGATACCCGTTGCACGGGCAGACAATGCATGTTTACCAAGATCAAGCATGGCAACAAATTCGTTGGAAACCATTTTGGTCGCCATAATACTGCCTGCATCCACAGCTTCTTTCCAAGGCACACCCATAACGAAGGCAAATGGTGCAAAGACGTAACCGAGGATTTCCTGGAACGAAATTCCGAAGATTCCGTTGAAAATACCGTTGATCATGGCGATCAATGCAACGAAACCAATCAGCATCGCAGCTACGGTAATCGCCACCTTGAAGCCGTCCATAATATATTCGCCCAGCATTTCGAAGAATGACTGCTTCTCCTGCTCTTCCTGAACTTCCAGTTGGTCTTCCTCTGGAGTGACTTGATACGGATTCAAAATCGAAGCGATGATGAAACCGCCAAACAAGTTAAGCACCAGAGCGGTTACGACATATTTGGGATCGATCATCGTCATGTAGGCACCAACGATGGACATCGATACCGTTGACATGGCGGATGCGCACAAGGTATACAAGCGGTGCTTCGGCAGCAGACCGATTTGTTTTTTCACAGAAATGAATACTTCAGACTGGCCTAAAATAGCAGATGCGACGGCATTGTAGGATTCGAGCTTACCCATACCGTTAACCTTGCTGAGCACCAGACCGATGAAACGAATAATAATCGGGAGAACTTTGACGTACTGCAATATCCCGATCAGAGCTGAAATAAAGATAATTGGCAGCAGTACATTCAGGAAGAATGGTGCTTGCCCTTCATTCGCTATGCCGCCAAAGACAAAGTTTATGCCATCTGACGCATAGGTGAGCAGATTGTTAAAAACATCAGAAAATCCTTTGATCAGCACGGTCCCGACAACCGTATTCAGCAGGAAGAATCCCAGAATGAGCTGCAGGATAATCATCACAATAATCGGGCGATAGCGAATACCACGTTTGTTATTGCTTGCTATAAACGACAGGGCAAAAACGACGAGTAAACCTAATATCGCAATCAAAAATTTCATGGTTGTCTCCCCAGTTGTGAGTGTTTTTGAAAATCATTCATGAAGCGCTTCCACAGCTTCGATAGAAAAGCGGAAACTACAAAGATGAGTCTCCCGCTTTACAGCCATCGTCAGCTGCTCATATTAAACTTAGTAAGAAGCCGTAGATTGGCCGCCTTCCATAATCTTCACGCCGGAGCTTGCACCGATTCTCGTTGCGCCAGCTTCAATCATTTTGTTCATATCTTCAAGGCTGCGTACGCCGCCGGAAGCTTTAACACCAATATCAGGTCCAACGGTTTGACGCATCAAACGCACGTCTTCCGGTGTAGCACCACCCGTAGAGAATCCGGTAGAGGTTTTTACAAAATCAGCACCTGCTTGAACAGACAGACGGCTTGCATGTACCTTCTCTTCGTCAGTCAGAAGACAAGTTTCAATGATTACTTTTACAAGTGCTTTATCTGCAGCGGCATCAACAACAGCTTTAATGTCTTTTTCAACGACATCATACTGCTTGTCCTTCAATGCGCCAATGTTGATAACCATATCAACTTCAGTCGCACCGTTTTCGATTGCATTCGTTGCTTCAAAGGCTTTGACAGCCGAAGTCGTTGCTCCCAGAGGGAAGCCGATAACGGTACATACCTTCACCTTGGATCCGTTTAATTGTTCCGCAGCAAATTTCACCCATGTAGGGTTCACGCATACAGAAGCAAATTCGTATTTCTTCGCTTCTTCAGTTAATTTGGCTACTTCATTTTGTGTTGCGTCTGCACGCAGCAGTGTATGATCGATCATACCCGCAAGATTTGTCATCATCATGTCATCTCCTTCAAGAGTCGTTACCCTTTATTTATCCAATTTTCATGAATTGAAAAGGTTTTATTGTATAGAACAAACCTACAGATGTCTTGTCCTTAGCTTGTTCTACGTTGATGCAGAATTATCATAACACTCGCTTGAACATATGTAAACATTGTTATGAAATTATGTTCATGAACGATTTGTGAAGCTTTACCAAGCTATTTTGCACAAAAAAAATCTGCCATATGTACCTATGACAGATTTTGCAATAAATCAGGCCAAAAGCGATTGTGCCGTGAACTGATCAGTCACCAAAATGTTAGCGTATTTGCCGGCAAGCGCTGCCTGGATCGCTTCGACCTTGCGCTGTCCGCCAGCGACCAAAATAGACTTCTCCTTCTTACGCAGCTCGTACAGATCAATGCCGACCGTACGATTGTTGATTTCCTCACTGCAGATACGGCCTTCCTTATCGAAGAACCGTGAACAGATATCTCCGACGCCGTTTTTCTTCAGAAGCTTCTGCTCATCCTCGTTAAAATAACCCAATCGAAACAGCAGTGCATTTTCCTTTACGGTTCCTACCGTAAATACGGCAATATTAGCCTGCTTGCCGAGTTCAATAATCCGGTTGATATGCCGGTCCTCTTCCACAATGCGTTTGAGGGCAATATTATCAAAAATAACCGGCAGCGGCAGGTATCTAGCCACAGTCTGATATGCTTCGGCGAACAAATTCACGGTTTCCGCAGCATACGTATTCACATGGGAATGACTGACGCCGCCTTTAAGCTGTACGACCTCTACACCCTTTACATTTTTGGGCTGCAGCTGCTGCGCGACTGCATGCATCGTGGTTCCCCAAGTCACCCCAATGATATCTTTATCCTGAATTGTCTCATGCAAATATTCAGCCGTTTGTTTGGCAATATGCTTTTTAATCTCTTCATACGTATTCAGCGGTGAATAACACACCTGTACCGTATCCAATTCGTATTTGTTCTGCAGCTCCCGCGACAGTACATTCAGATCCTCGTGGGGATCAACAATATCAATTCTGACATATCCCTGTTCCTTGGCAAACTGCAGCAGCCTGGATACGGTAGGCCGGGATACACCGAGCCTTTGTGCGATATCCTGCTGACTGAAATCCGACTGATAATAGAGCCTCGCAGCTTCAATCGATAATCTTTGTTTTTCAATGTCCATCTCGAATACTCACCCGTCTCTATGTCTAAAATCGGTACTCATGTGAATCAATTTCATATTGACTCCTGTTAAATTACATTTCCAGATCACATGCCAATTTCCTGCTATCCCTAAGATATGCTTTTTCCGAAGCGTATTATTTGATAAGATAGTAACTGCGGAAATTTCCCTTATTATATCAAAAAAAAGAACCTGCGGGTTGCGGCAGGTTTTTAGCCTGGATAGAAAGCGAGCCTATCATGAACAATACATATTCCCCTTATTTTGAATTTGACCGAACTGCCTGGGCTTTGTCCCGCGATCTCCCTCCTCTGTCCATATCGGAAGAGGAATTCGAGAATTTAAAGGGATTGAACGAAAAAATTGCAATTGAGGAAGTAACGGAGGTCTATCTCCCACTTGCCAGGCTTTTGCATTTATATGTAACCGCTTTTCAAAATCTTCAGTCTAAGATGAATTCATTTCTCAGCACGCCGGCACCTAAAGCCCCTTTTGTCATTGGAATTGCGGGCAGCGTCGCTGTGGGGAAAAGCACAACCGCAAGGCTGCTGCAAAATCTGCTGTCACGCTGGAATGAGCATGCCAAAGTCGATCTGGTGACAACGGATGGATTTTTATATCCTAACCAGGTACTTGAGGCCAAGGGGATCATGAATAAAAAAGGTTTTCCGGAGAGCTATGATATTAACAAGCTGATGCATTTTATCAGCGGCATCAAATCCGGAGAGCCCGCTCTGCAGGTACCCGTATATTCACATCTGGCCTATGATATTCTGGACGACCGGACACTGCTTGTGGATCAGCCGGATATATTGATCCTGGAAGGAATCAACGTGCTTCAGGTCAATACACAGGAACCTTTTTTTGTCAGCGACTTTTTTGATTTTTCTATATATATCGATGCGGATGAAGAGGATATCCGTGACTGGTACATTGAGAGATTTCAATTGCTGCGGGATACAGCGTTTCAGGACCCGCGCTCCTATTTCCATAAGTACGCTTCATTTACGGAAGAAGAGGCTATCCTTACGGCAACGAGAATTTGGCGTGATATTAATGCTATCAATCTGCATGCCAACATCATGCCTACCAAAGAACGTGCCAAGCTCATTATTAAAAAAGGCGCCAATCATATGATCGATCAGGTTCTGCTGCGAAAATAAATAATATGGGATCAAGGTATCGCTGCTGGCGGTCAAGACGTCCGAAGCCAGCGCGGTACCCACCAGTTAAAGCGGCCAAGCAGCTTCATGAGCGAAGGGACAAGCAGCAGCCTGATCAACGTGGCGTCAATAAATACGGCTGAAGCAATGCCTACCCCAAGCTGTCTGACTCCCTCCACCTCTCCGAAAGCAAACGGTAATGTCACCGCGATCAGTATGGCCGCCGCCGATGTGATCAGCTTCCCTGTTGCAGCCATGCCATGTCTTATAGCATTCTCCGGATTCCCCGTTTCCTCAAAAGCTTCTGAGATACGCGACAAAAGAAACACCCCATAGTCCATGCTCACACCAAAAACCAATCCAAAAACAAATACAGGGATCATAATCGCTATATCTTCAGGAGCTATGCCTGTGATTCCCGTCTGAAATACAAGCACCAAAACACCAAAGGAAGCTGCGATGCTCAGCATATTCATCACTAAAGCCTTCAAGGGTATTAGAATGGACCGAAATGCAATAAAAAGCACGATCAAATTGGATACAGCAATAAAACCAAGCATTTTGGGAAGGGAATGATGTATTGAGTCCTTCACTTCCTGCTGGGACTTGGCTTCTCCGCCCCACTTCATATTCAATCCTGTGGTAGTTCCCCTTACTTCCGCATCCCGAAGCCATTCATTGACTTTCAAGGAGCCAGCGGGCCCGATCAGCGAGATCTGTAAAACAAAAACATTTGCTGAGTTGGTATTCTCTGATAAACTGTCTATCCAATTTATCGGTTTTACACTATCGACTTCAGGGTCGTTTTTTAAGTCAGTGAGCCATATATATGCCTTTCTCCGCTCTTCTGATGTGAATTTGCTGCCCACAGGTTGAAGTAAAAGCAGAACATCCGAGGTCCCTTCTTTTTGAAATTGACTTCGAATCTTCTCATCTGCTTGTCTCGACTCGCTACCAGCTGGAAGTGAGCTTGCATCCGGAACTGACGTGGATAAATGTAATGCCGGTATCAGCAACAAGGTCATGATCAGCCCCGCTACTGTAAGCATCCGCACAGGTCTGCGCATAACGATATCCGCCCAGGAGGACCATATTTTATAGCACTGGCTCAGGAATAACAGACGTTTTCGGTCTCCTTGCATGAATGGAGCGGTCAGCAACAGTAAGGCGGGTACGAGACTCAAATTGATGGCAGCTGCCAGTACAACGACAATGATCGAGCATACAGCTGCAGACTCAAACATCGGCATGGGTATGAAAGCCACGGCAGTTAAGCCGCATACCACACAGGCAGCGGAAAAATATACGGCTCTTCCCGAAGTAAGAATTGTAGCCCGGAGCGCGCTTGCCGCACTGCCTTTTCGTAATTCTTCCCGAAAACGGCTGGTGAGTATAAATGCAAAATCAAGACTAAGCGCCAGTCCAGTCATTGGAATCACATTCAGGATGAAATTGGACAAATCCAGATCATACATCCGGCTAAGCAATACCATCAGACCCATCGCCGAGAAAACGGTTAACATTCCCATTAATACCGGAATGAATGCATACAAGAAACCGCCAAAAGAAATGAACAGAATGATGAAAGCGACCGGGATTCCAATACGTTCTGCCATTTTAAAATCATGCATGCTAGCCCGGTTTACATCCTCCTGAATGATCGATTTTCCCGTCAGTTGAATGGTTACGCCTTTTACCCCAGGCTGCAGCGAGCTGCGTATTTCTTTAACAAGATGTCCTTGCTGATAAGAAGGCTGATCAAAACCTAATAATGCGTATGCTACACCACCATGAATGAATTCATGGTTCTCCAGAGGAGATATCAGGGATTCCAACCCGCTTAGATCTCTGATATTGTTTAAGGTTCTTTCGATTACCGTTGTAAACTCCTCATTCGTGGCCGCTTCATGCTGCTCAAACAAAATGACGACAGGATCTGCGGGCATACCCAGTTGTTCTTCCATAATCTGCTGTACCTTGGTGGATGAGCCGTCCGTGTACAGTCCAGGTCCCCGAACGACAGATGGCAGCTGTATAGATAGGGAACCAAAGAAAACAAAAAACGCCATCCAGCATGCCATAATGACACCGGGATGACGGTAAATGAAATAAGCCAGCAATCTATACCCCATAACGAATCTTCCCCTTAAGGCATCGGAGTTTTCCCGTTTAGCCGGGTTGCTTGCACCATAGACTTGGCAAGATGCGGAAACAATTTGGTTCCGGCTGTCCATAACCGGGGTACCACTGGCATACTGCCAAGCGTCTGCAACAGATGTCCCCATCGCAAAATAGCGGCATATTCCTTTTGCATCGCTGAACGATAAGCATCTTCCCATTCGTCCATACTTATATTCCCGTGAAGATAACGGTCACCATATAATGCGCAAATTTTAGCTGAGCGGAGCGCAGCCGACATTCCATCACCAAAGAGCGGTGGTATCATCGCGCCAGCATCGCCAACCTGCGGGATGATGCTCCATGCATTTGGTTTGGCAGACAGATAAACGGGTGCCGCGGAGACTTGGGTATCAGGCAGCAGCACGCCTCCTGAGAGCCTGTCCGCCAGCAGCCTATTTTCTGCCGCAGCCGAAAGCAGAAGTTCAGAAACCGAGCTTCCTTTTCCGCGTATCCGATCAAGCGGCAGTAATGCTGCAACGTTTGCCCTTCCGTTTTCCACAGGGGAAATGCCTACGTAACCGCCGCGAATAAAGAAAAGTTCAACGGTCTGTTCTAGCTTTAGCCCTGTGAAATGGGCTTTTAAACCAATATAAGCGCGTTTACCATTGTCAGATACTGATTGCGTCTTTCTAATGAGATCCGTACGGGGATGCGCTCCCCAGGCCGCATATACGGTACGAGAGTGAAGTACTTCAGATGAACCGTCATGACGTGATCCAATACGGAAGCCATTATTCTCGCTCACAATGCTGGACACGGCTGTACCGGTCTGCACCCGCACCCCTGCTTCTTCCGCCGTTTTCAGCATGATGGAATCCATTGCGTATCGGCTTAACCCCCATGCCGGCTCTTCCAGATCTGCTTCGACTACACCTCCATGCCTGAAGATGAGGCGAGTCTTAGAAATACGGCCAGGGCGCAGTGCTTCCAATTGATAGTCAACACCAAGTTCTCTAAACATGTCTCTGGTTTCCGGCGAAAGAAATTCACCGCAGGCTTTATGCCTGGGAAAGTTCTGCCGGTCCAGCAATACAGTATTCCATCCGAGGTTTGCGAGACGAATCGCAAGACTGCTTCCGGCTAAGCCTCCTCCAATCACCACTGCGTCCGGCATCCAGCATCCTCCCCTCTGACATCTATTGAATTGGTGAAATCTCATTTTTGGAGATCACAACGCTGTATCGAAACAAGGGCTTCCAAGAATACTTCAATGCATAGCTCCCCCGATGGCTTAACGCTTGTCTCAGCCTTTTCCAATCTGCGGACTTAAAACCTTTGGCAACAGATAATGGACCGTCATGACGGATATAGCGATTGCTGGATATGAGATGTGCAGTTAGCCAAACGGCTGACCAGGATATCCAATGCCGGTGAATATCGCTGATGACGATTCCCGAACGGGAGGACCGCAGCATATGGCAGGTCACATCCGGAAGCTCCTCATCCGTAAAATGATGCAGGAACTGGGAGCATATCAGCATATCTGCCGTTTCCTTTTCAATGTGGAACACATTTTGCCTCATAGCCGTTACCCGGGGTTCATCCTTGAAAATTCGCCTTGCTTCCCTGCATGCTTCTTCGGTCATATCCACCAAAGTAATGCGGATCTGTATCCCCCTGCGGTCTGCCCAGCGGAGAAGATACCGGTTGATTTCACCCGAACCTGCTCCAATATCCATCACATGGAGCTGCTTTGGCTTTCCTGACTGAACCCACAAATCATTCATCCCTCGAAGAAGTGGTCCGGATGCGCCGAAAATTCGGTTTAACCTGCGTAAATGCCGCAGTGCTTCCGTCAATTCCTCACCACCAGAGGTGAAATCATCCATGTATTCTTCTTTCACGGATCGTCTCCTCAGGACACTAAACATACGCGGCATCTTTTTCGGAAGAATGCAGTTTTTCTGTTCTTGAAATATATGAAAAACGGAGCAGCTCCGCCGTCAAACCTGGTCCAAAGGCGAGTGATATCCCGTTTGCCTGTTCCTTTCCCTGCTGCACGAGGTCTTCTCTCATCCTTTTCAAAACAAACAAAATCGTTGCCGAAGACAAGTTCCCATAATGCTTCAAAATGTCGCGGCTGTAGGAAACCTGACTGTCATCCAGTGCAAACATCTCCTGGACAGCATCTACGATTCCTCTTCCTCCCGGATGAATAGCCCATAAGGGAGGTAAATGATCTCCAACCAGCAATCCGACTTCCTCTCTGAGGAATGATTTGAGCAGCTTAGGAATGGCCGGTGAGAGATATAGGTCAAAACCCTGATTACCTACTTTCCAGATCATTTCATCTATCGAATCCGGTATAAGCACGGAATGCCCGCCTCCGAGCTGAAACACATGCTCCTGGCCATCAGAAACAGCACTGATCATACAAGCCGAAGCACCATCTCCAAAAAAAGAGGCACCGAACAATGCTTCACGTGTAGCCGGAGGCTGAAAATGAATGGTACACAGTTCCACGCATACGACCAGAACATGATGAGAAGAATCGCTTTCAACAATGCTTTTCGCAAGCTGTATTGCCTTTAGTCCAGCACTGCAGCCTTGAAATGTTAGAGGGATACGATTTATCCGTCTAGACAGTTCCAGATCTTTTATCAATAAAGTATCCAAGCCTGGCAAAAACTGCCCGGTACAGCTGACGGTAATGAGATGCGTTACACTCGAAGGAGCTAGCTTCGCATCAGTCATTGCTTCCTGTGCCGCCTGTGCAGCGAGTGGAACGGATTCTCGTTGGTATACCTCCATCCGCTGGGAAGTGGATGGGACAACAGCTTCTTCATGATCAGGCAAATAACGGCATGCACCCGCAGGCTTCAAAAAATCAGGCTCACAGGTATACCGTGTATCTACACCGCATTGCCTGAATATCCGCCTGGCCCACCGCATCACATCGGAATCCTTTTTGCAGGACTCCTCAATCCTTTGAAACACTTCATTTTGCTTCAGCTGATACTTTGGGATGCTTGTACCAATCCCGGTGATACCTGCTGCACCTGCAAACTTCAACTCCTTCATCAGTTTCCGCACCTCCCTTTCTTGAAAAATGTGCTCTACCCATAAAGAAAGAGTTATTGTGAGACAAGTCTATTCCGGAAAAAGGACAATTATGCGAAAACACAGAAAAAGGACGCTCCCGATTTACGGGTTGCGTCCTTTTATAAGTGCAGCTGAATTAAAGAACCGAATCGTCCACTGCATTCAGCCAGGCTTCGATATCACCGATGACAGAGGCTACACAGCCGTCTTCGAATGGAGATTTCAGGCCAGCATATTCAACCAATCCTGTGAACGATTTGCTTCCTCCTGCTTTACAGAGCTTCAAATAATCAGCCCAAGCGGATTTCCAGTCTTCGTTCATACGTTTCCAGAATTGGAATGCGCACAGCTGTGCGAGTGTATAGTCGATGTAATAGAAAGGCGATTGGAAGATATGGCCTTGCTTTTGCCAGAAGCCACCGCGTTCCAGATAGTCATTCTCTCCATGATTACGATGCGGCAGGTACTTCTTCTCGATATCACGCCAAGCCTGCTTGCGCTCAGCCGGAGTCGCATCCGGATTCTCATACACAAAATGCTGGAATTCATCGACGGATACGCCGTATGGAACAAACAGAAGCGCGCTGCTCAGATGATCAAATTTATATTTATCCGTATCTTCCTCGAAGAACAGGTTCATCCAAGGCCAAGTGAAGAACTCCATGCTCATCGAATGGATTTCAGCTGATTCATAGGTCGGCCAGTGATATTCCGGAATATCAAAATGTCTGCTGGAGTACACCTGGAATGCATGACCCGCTTCGTGCGTCAGCACGTCGATGTCACCGGAGGTGCCATTAAAGTTCGAGAAGATGAATGGTGCGCCATATTTACTGATAAAAGTGCAGTAACCGCCGCCCTGCTTGCCTTTTTTGCTCACGAGATCCATCAGGCCATTATCGACCATAAACGTGAAGAACTCATTCACTTCCGGTGCCAGCTCGGAATACATTTTCACGCCGCGGTCCAGAATCCAATCCGGGTCACCTTTCGGGGTGGCATTGCCGGATTTGAAGCTGAAGTTCTCGTCGTAGAAGTACAGCTGATCCACATCGATGCGTGCGCGCTGGCGTTCTTTCAATTTGGTAGCGGCCGGAACGATATATTCCTGTACCTGTTTACGGAAATTCGCTACCATCTCTGCGTTGTAGTCCGTACGATTCATCCGTGCGTATGCGAGCTCAACGAAACTCTTGTATCCAAGTTTATGAGCCATTCGTGTACGTGTTTTCACGAGTTCATCATAAATGCGGTCGAAATCAGCTTCATGTTCAGCCATGAATTGATATCTTGCCTCGGACGCTCTGCGGCGCAAATCACGGTCCGTCGAGAGCTCAAAAGGCGTCAACTGAGTCAAGGTGCGATCTTCGCCTTCAAAAGGGATTTTCGCAGATGCGATCAGCTGAGTGTATTCGGTTGAAAGCTTGTTTTCCTGCTGCAGATCTTCAATAATTTCAGGACTGAATGATTTAAGCGCCATTTCGGCAAGCAGGAACAGCTGGGTGCCCCACTTTGCTTCGAGCTCAGCTCTGAACTTTGAATTTGCCAGCGCACGGTAATAATCAGTTATGTATTCCTGGTAGACGGGTCCAACCTCGTCCATGTAGTCCTGTTCGGCTTTATAAAATTCATCGTTGGTATCGACGGAATGGCGAATGGTTACGATCTCTGCCATCGATTCTACTTCACTGCGCAGTTGGTTGATTTCGGTCATGGCTTGCTCTTGATCCTCTAACCGTTCTGCGGATTCGAACTTTTGCACGAGCTGTTGGAACTGTTCCTTGATACGCTCCATATCTGGACGCTCATATTTGTACTCACTAAATTTCATACCATGGCACTTCCTTTCTAAACTAGGGTCATGCTTATTATACATGGAGATGGGAGACAGATTCTACCACCGTTCAAAAAAATTTAACGTTGTTTTAGTCTCAAACTCGAAATCGGTTCTTTACCATGTTCTTATGCTGATTAACCCGCTAACCACAAAATAAGCACAGCAATAATGCCAACCGTAAATCATAAGCCAAGAAGGATAAGAAAGCCCATCGTTAGCATCTTTCCAGCGGATAATAGATATTTTTTCCAGTTAATACTTGTCATCCGTCCAACCCCCATAATCATACATTAAATACCATTAAAAACCTTTTACCGTCATGTCGTCAAATTTTCCGTTGTAATTTCAAAAAGTCATTGCTATATTAAGGTGGTACATAAATTATTTAGGTATTGCCTAAAA
Source organism: Paenibacillus dokdonensis (assembly GCF_004916975.1). GTDB lineage: Bacteria > Bacillota > Bacilli > Paenibacillales > Paenibacillaceae > Paenibacillus_AQ > Paenibacillus_AQ dokdonensis. The sequence goes on from NZ_STGQ01000001.1 coordinate 2,817,481, forward strand.
TGTTCACTGTCATGATTATGAGGAAAGGTAGCGTGAAACGAATGCTTGTCTGGATGCTAAGGCAGGTTATGGCGCAAAAAGAAATTTGGTCGGGAGCCGAACTGGCACGGCTTTTAAAGGAAAAAGCAGGATATGAGCTGTCCCCTCCTTCCATCAGCGCTTTGCTCAGAGGACAGCCTAAACAGATGAAAGCTGATACTTTGGATGCGCTGTGTACAGCACTTGAATGTACCCCAAGCGATCTATGGGTGCATACACCACCCCGTATTCAAGGTGCATAATACAAGTTCAGGAGGCATGAATGTGGCAGAGAAAGAGATACTTCCTTTTGGCGATCCGGTGCTTCGGAAAAAGGCGAAACCTGTTGAAGAGCTTACTCCCAAAATGCTGAAAATGTTGGATGATTTAGTCGATACACTATATGCCGAAGACGGCCGGGCGGGTTTAGCCGCGCCCCAAATCGGCATTTTGCGCAGGATGGTCGTGATGGACTGCGGTGAGGGTTTGATTGAACTGATCAATCCGGAGATTCTGGAATCACATGACGAGCAAATCGGACCGGAAGCCTGCCTTTCCTATCCGGGCATTACCGGAATTGTAAAACGCGCAAATTATGTCAAGATCAAAACGTTGACCCGAACCGGTGAAACGATGTACCTGGAGGGATATGATTATCTGGCGCGCTGTATTCAGCATGAAATCGATCATCTGAACGGTATTTTATTCATTGATCATGTGGCGGACGGACAGCTTTACAGAGAACAGACGCGGGAAAAGGCTGACCTCATGCAAGCCCTTAAGTTATCGCGATAATAAACTGCTTGTGAAAATAAAACCGCCCCGCTTTCGCAGGACGGTTTTTATGCTTTTTATGAATAAGCAAGAAATTCTTATCGATGCGCTGTATAGACATTCGCACGGCTGATTCCCCGGATGAACTCCAACTCTTCCGTACTTAGCGCTGGCGATTCCGCAGCTTTCACATTATGAATTAACTGATTTAGTGAGCTTGCTCCTGGGATGGCTGCAGCAACGGCCTGATGGCCAAGGGAATAACGAATAGCGGTTTGCGACAGGCTCCGTTCGGGACATACAAGCGGCGCAAGTTTGGCTCGAATATCGATAAGCTCATCAGAGGTGTAATCCAAATAACCTTTTTCCACCTTGCTTGCACCCGCTTCAGCTAATACCCCGGATGCCACTGGCCCGCGCGCGATCACGCTAATCCCTTTTTCTGCAAGCAGTGGAAGAACCTCTTCCTCTGCCCTTCTGTCCAGTATGCTGTACTGGCTCATCACGGATACAATATGCGAACGGTTCACATATTCACGGATCACATTGGGTCGGATGGAAGAAATGCCGTAGAAACGGATAACCCCTTCCTGCTTCAGCTCCTCGAACGCTTCAATCGTTTCGTCGATCGGATCATCCAATGTACCGCCATGCAGCTGATACAAATCAATATAATCCGTTTGCAGGCGCCGCAAGCTATCTTTGACTGCAGACTTGATGTACGATTTGGATGGGTCCCAGCTTAAACCCTCCTTGCCGGGAATGCGACGGTTACCTACTTTTGTAGCCAGGATTACATCGCTGCGACGTCCCTTCACCGCTTTGCCGACAATCTCTTCATTCCGGCCTGCATCATATAAATCCGCTGTATCCAAAAAATTGATTCCCCGTTCCAGCGCTTCATGTACAAGGCGCACAGCCTCTTTTTCCTCCGTACCCAGCGACATACAGCCAAGTCCGATTTCACTGATATACAGATCCGAAGATCCAAGACGATTCTTTTTCATATTCAAGCTCCTCTCCCCATCGTTTAAGCGATGATCATATGAATGACGGTCAGAACGAGTCCGATTAGAAATCCGCAAATAGCTCCGTTAACCCGAATCCACTGCAAATCGCCGCCGACCTTCTCTTCAAGCATTTGAACCAAGGATTCATCATCAAGCTGATCCAGGTTATCTCGTACCAAAAGACCGATGCGGTAGTAGTTGGCTTCAACTGCCTGCACAATAAGGGACAAAATCCCTTGCTCCCACCGATCCATCATCTCTTCCTTGTCCCGCAAATGATCCGTGATCCACCGGTACATCTTGATAATTCCGCGCCCACCATTGATCTGCTCCTGTTCAAGCATCAGCAGTACGCGGGCTCTGATCTCCTCGAGCTTGCCCAGCATCCACTGCTCGGTACCCGAATCAGCCAGTTTATCACCAATCATACCCTTCAAACGCTCAGCAACTTCCGGATTCTCTGTAAAATCAGATACCTGCTGGCGTACCTCTGCCAGAATGCGCTGCCGGAAAGGGCTATCCTCATAAGACATTTCATGTAAGGAAGACAAGATCAGATTTTTCAAAATATTGCCGAGCTTCTCCTCGCTCATAAAGCCGAGCATGGCCTGAAGCGCAAATCCCTTCATTCCATTTAGCTGAATCTCCTGGAGCTTGTTGTGTGCGAGCTGTCCCAGCATATATTCATTCTCAGGCTGGCTCACCCATCTGCCGGCAAAGTTTAAAATGTAGTTTAATGCCTTTTCATCCACCTTGCTGCGAAAAGCCTGCCTGGATACGGATTCTAGTACTGGAGACAAATCCTGACTTTGAATAAATTTCACCAGAGCCTTCTGAACGGATGGTGTCATTTGCTCCAGAGGAACTTGACGGATGACGTCACTTACCGTTTCAATAACCTTAAGCCGGATCTTTTTTCTGCTTACCAGCTTTAGTATGCCGGATGACAAGCCTTTAAACAGTTTTACCTGGCGCAGCCTTTTCGTGATGCTGTCCTTATTCAGCAGCTCCGTTTCCAAAGCGGAAATGAGCGAGTTGATAATTTTATTACGGTTTTGGAGCAGCAAAGATGTATGCGGGATAGGTATCCCCATGGGATGACGGAATAATGCCGTAACTGCAAACCAGTCCGCAAAGCCGCCAACTAACCCCGCTTCAAATCCACCCTGAAGCAGGCGCACCGCTAAATTTTGCGGCAAAAACAGGGTGATCAGAAATCCCGCCCCCATGACTGCAAGAGAAGTTCCTGCTAAATATCTGGTTTTCATGTTGAATCCCTCCGCTATGTACCTGTTAACTATATTGTAACCAAGATTGACGCTAAGTGATCAGTTCCTGGCATCAAAACGAATAGAAAAACTCCCGATTGAACGGGAGCTACAAATCATACGTAGGCACATACACCGTAAACTTCTCTTCTGCAGGGGTTCTCGGCTTGCCTTCCGGTGCTTCGTTATAAAATCCCAAGTGCAGAAATCCCGCAATTTTCTCTCCATCTTGAACGCCAAGCATTTCCTTCACTTTCGGATCATAGATATGCATATTTGTTTTCCAGACCGTGCCGAGCCCGCGCTCCCAAGCAAGCAGCTGAAAATTCTGGATCATCGAGCTAACGGCGCCATAATCTTCATCTTGCTGTTTTTGGTTGTCGCTGTCCGTCATGATAATAATCAAGTAGGCATCAGGCTCGTTGAAGTATTTGATCCGATTTTCGAACATATCATCCGGATAATGCTGCGCCATTTCGAGCGCGAACAGCTGCTTGGCATCCGTTGGCACAAAAATAAATCTCCATGGCTCACGCAGCTTATGATTGGGTGCATATACCGCATCATTAAGCAGTTCGAGCACCAATTCCTGTGGTACAGGGATATTTTTATAGCCGGTCTTGACAGACCTTCTTTCTCTGATAATTTGGGCCAAAGCCGACGGTTTATTGTTATCCATAGATTCCTCTCTGCTTCCTGTGAAGGCTGTAAGTAATTTAGTCGCTACTACAATAATCTAAAATAATCATTTAAAAGAATAAGAGCGTCTTTCGCACCAGCTGCGGAGCAGCATGCCTACGATCAAAAGCAGCACTCCCGCGTTAATAGCCAGATCTGCAATATTCATGATTCCCGAGCCCGAGCCCCACACGATAAAATCAGTCACCTTGCCAAAGATGAGCCGATCGAGTGCATTGCCCAATGCTCCGCCCACCAGAAAACCAGCTGCTATATCCATGAGATTTCCGCGCAATGCGCCTTTGATCCGGTAATACACAATAACGCCCACAACAATGACCGCCAGGTATGCAAGCCACTTGCCATATCCTTGAAAGGAACTAAAGGCGGCGCCGCTATTTTGATAATATTCAAAATGAAGATAAGGAGCAAGGACACCCCGTGTTTCGCCTACCGACATGTGCGCGCGCACCCACCATTTTGAACCTTGATCAATCAATAAAACGATGAGTGATAGTATGTAGAAAAACATATGTCACCTTCCTTTCGCCTGTGTACCTGAACAAGTAGCGGCATTTAAAAAGCAGGAAGGTATCTCTCCCTGCCTTCGAAAATCAGTCTTGTTAACGGCTTTTGATTAAAAGCTCCACCGCTTCTTTAACCAGAGGACCGGTATCATTACCTTTTGCTTGCTCTTCCAGAATGCACTGCTCCAGATTCATCGCGACAATATAGGCCATCGCTTTATCAGTCGCACTGCGGACAGCCGACAACTGAGCTACAACATCTTTGCAGTTTTTGCCTTCTTCCATCATATTGAGTACGCCCCGGATTTGCCCTTCAAGCCGCTTCAAGCGGCGGACGACATTATCATCATAGTTCATGCTCATTCATCCTTTCCCGGCCTGCCTGGCATGCCTTGAGTTTTATTGTTCCATAGATTCGCGTGCCGCATCAACCAATGCGTCAAACAAATCATCATCCTCTTCGAGCTGTTCGTCCACTTTTAAAAGTTCTTCCTCATTGCCGGATTCCTCTGCGAAATTCAAGCTGTAATCCCATTCCTTGCCTCTTTTACTGAAAAGCGTGATTTCGTACTTGGAGCTATGACCCGTTAAGGTGAAAGTCACGTGACCCAGGTACTTCTTGTCCTCATCCTGCTTCATATCTGCTTTTATGATTTGAAATTCCATGTATAAATATCTCCTTTAGTTCCGTCTCGATGTTTATATAGTATACCATGTGCGGTATTCTTTCCATCCGGAGCGCACATATTTTCAATATGTCATCCGATTTAGTACAATACTATCAGAGGATTTGATTAAATCCCGGTTTCAGACAATTTATGACTAATCATATTGGAGGTTCAAAGTTCATGGCAAATTTCCAAGACAATCTTAACAAATATGCCGATCTTGCTGTCAGAGTCGGTGCCAATGTCCAACAAGGACAAATTCTGGTCGTTAACGCACCTATCGAATCGGCAGAGTTCGTACGCATGATCACCGAAAAGGCATACAAAGCTGGTGCCAGCGATGTACGCGTGAACTGGAATGATGAAAAGATCACCCGCCTGAAATACGAACACGCTGCTGAGGAAGTATTCTCCGAATCACCAAAATGGTACGCTGGCGAGATGACTGAGCTCGTGGAAAAGGGCGCAGCCGTACTGCATGTGCTTGCCGAGAATCCAGACCTCCTGAAAGGCATCAAACAGGAGCGCATTGTAGCGAATCAAAAAGCCAAAGGCCAAGCTATGACCAAATACCGCGCATACCAGCAAGCTGACAAATTCAGCTGGTGTCTGGTTGCTGTTCCATCGCCAGAGTGGGCAGATAAAGTGTTCCCGGATGCACCGCAAGAAGAACGGGTACAGAAGCTCTGGGATGCGATTTTCCATACCGTGCGCGTCGATCAGGACAATCCTGTGGAAGCATGGACCAAGCATCTCGAAACCTTGGATGAGAAGTCCAAATTCCTGAATGAAAAGAAATACAAAAAGCTGCATTACATAGCTCCGGGCACGGATTTAACCATTGAGCTCCCTGAAGGCCATATTTGGGCTGCGGGCGAAAGCTTTAATGAAAATGGACATAGCTTCGTTGCCAACATGCCAACCGAGGAAGTGTTTACGGCTCCCCTGAAGACTGGCGTGAACGGGTATGTCAGCAGCACCAAACCTCTCAGCTATGGCGGCAATATCATCGACCAATTTACGATTACATTTGAAAACGGCCGAATCGTTGGTGTCAAGGCTGAAGAAGGCCAGAAAGTACTTGAGCATCTGGTCGAAATGGATGAAGGCTCACACTATCTGGGCGAGGTTGCCCTGGTTCCGCATCAATCGCCGATCTCTGATTCCAACATTCTGTACTTCAACACGTTGTTCGACGAGAATGCCTCCAACCACCTGGCAATCGGCAGCGCTTATGCCTTCTGCCTGGAAGGCGGCAAGAATATGAATCAAGAGCAGCTCAGCGAGCATGGACTGAATACCAGCGTTACCCATGTCGATTTCATGATCGGCTCCGGTGAGATGGATATTTTCGGCGTAACAGCAGATGGAAAAGAAGAACCTGTATTTAAACAAGGAAACTGGGCATTTTAAGATTTGACTTCAAAAAACCATCAATGCCGTATTACCTTTTCTGCATAAGATGTAACCCTTGGAGTCCTATAGAGTCTTTCCTGCAGCAGCGGGAAAGACTCTATTTTTTAGAGAAATCATACATATCACCATCAATGGACAAGTTATGGTTCTATTTGACCCTTGGTTGATTTACAATAGAAAAATAACCCATCGACACTCTAGGAGGATTTTGCCATGTTATCTTTTGAAGACAAATTAAACAACTATGCGGAGCTCGCAGTTAAAATCGGCGCCAACGTGCAGCCCGGTCAAACCCTTGTCGTTAGTGCCGCAATCGATGCTGCAGAGCTCGTGCGTCTGATCGTTAAAAAAGCCTATGAAGCCGGAGCGAATTTCGTTAAAGTCAATTATACGGATGAGGTCGTTACCCGCCTCAGATATGATTTGGCGCCGGAAGAATCCTTCCTGGTCCCTCCAACTGCCCAAGCGCGTGAGTGGACAGAGCTGGCTGAACAGAATGCGGCATTTTTGACAGTCATCTCCTCCAACCCGGATCTCTTGAAAGGCGTCAGTCCGGAACGGATTGCCAGCAATCAACGCACCTTTGGACAAGCTATGGCAAAATATCGCCAATATCAACAATCCGACAAGATGAGCTGGACGGGTGTCGCCTTCCCTTCCCCCGATTGGGCTGCTAAGGTATTTCCGGATGCTCCGAAAGAAGAACAGGTTGCGAAGCTGTGGGATGCTATTTTCCATGCTGTCCGCGCTGATCAGGAAGATCCGATTGGTGCTTGGCATAAACATATTGATACACTTCAAGCCAAATCCGATGAGCTGAACAGTAAGAAATATCAAAAGCTTCATTTTGTCGCTCCGGGAACTGACCTGACAATTGAGCTTCCGGTCGGACATATTTGGGCTCAGGCAGGCAGTGTGAACGAACAAGGCACTACTTTTGTAGCCAATATTCCTACAGAAGAAGTCTTTACGGCACCGCGGAAAAACGGAGTAACCGGATATGTCAGCAGTACAAAGCCACTGAGCTACGGCGGCAATATTATCGACCGCTTCAAGCTCACCTTTGAGAACGGACGTATCGTAGACTTTACAGCAGAAGAAGGACAAGACACCCTGGCCCGTCTCATCGGGATGGATGAAGGCTCTCATTATCTCGGGGAAGTGGCGCTGGTTCCTTTCCACTCGCCTATTTCCCAAAGCAATATTTTATTTCTTACGACCCTCTTTGATGAAAATGCGTCCTGCCATCTCGCCATTGGCAGCTCTTATGCGTTCAATCTCGAAGGCGGAAAAACGATGTCTGAGGAAGAACTTGCCGCGCACGGAATGAATGCAAGCATTACCCATGTCGATTTTATGTTTGGATCACCGGAAATGAACATTACCGGTATTACACATGACGGCAAGGAAGAATCGATTTTCGTCAATGGGAATTGGGCATAAACGCAATTATGCATCAATAGGGAATGACAATATTTCTGATCGTTAAGGTACCTGAAAAGACCGGGCATTATCGCCCGGTCTTTTTATCTGCTTTTCATTGACGCTTAATGAATCCCAGTGGTACCATTAGACCAATTTCATGATGTGAGGAGCTGAATCCTTTGATTCCAATCGATTTATCGGGGAAAACCGCATTGATCACCGGAGCGACCGGTCAATTGGGCCGTGTCATGGCTCGTACACTGGCCCAAGCCGGCGCAAATACGGTGCTGCACTACCATGGCAACGCAGCGAAAGCTGCCGAGCTGAAGACAGAAATTGAAGCTCTAGGCAGAGCTTGTGTCACCGTGCAGGCGGATATCACGGATTTTCAAGCGGTACAGCTGATGAGCGAGACTGCGGTGAACGCTTTAGGCAAGGTTGATATAGTGGTAGCCAATGCCGTCATCCAGTATGAATGGACAAGTATACTGGAGCAGCCGCTAGAGGATTACCGGAGCCAGTTCGAATCCTGCGTTCTTCAAAGTGTGCATCTGGCCAAAATCTTTGCACCGGCTATGATGGAACGTGGTCAAGGGCGGTTCATCGGGATCAACACGGAATGCGCCATTCAAAACTTCCCTGGACAGTCTGCGTACACGGCTGGAAAAAGAGGCATGGACGGAATCTACCGGGTACTGGCCAAGGAGATTGGCGCGCATGGCATTACCGTCAATCAGGTCGCTCCCGGATGGACGATCAGCGAAAAAGACCGTGAAAATAATAGCGAGCATCAAGCATCCTATTCCCAGCATGTTCCGCTTAAACGCCGTGGAACCGATCAGGAAATTGCCAATACGGTCCTCTTCCTGGCTTCGGATCTGGCGAGCTACATAACGGGTGCGTACATTCCGGTTTGCGGCGGAAATGTCATGCCATCGATTTAATGTGACTCGAGACAGCCGTATGCCTTTAATGTAATCAAACGATCTACCGTAATCAGACTGCGCCATTCGGCTTCGTTACCCGTGCTCAGTGCCGGAAAGCTCATCATCCAGCCACCGTCCTCCTGTTGATGCTGGATCAGATAATCCAAATGACGCTGTACATCCTCATCTGTTATCCATTGCATTGCATAGCTGCCCGGGGTCGGAGCCCATTCCAGAACCTTATGTACATAACCTCCGGCCCCTGGATCCAGCTCGATAGTCCCCGGCTGCTGGAGCCATTCATTCACTCTTTTCAGTTCCTCAGCTGCTCTTTGCTGATCCGGAGCTGAATCAAGAAATGAAATACATTGGATCAGGTCGTGATAATCCGTCTTATCCGTTAACGGGATCCTTTGCCATACAAAGTCAACACTTTTCGCAATCCACTCATCTTTTTCCAAACCTGAGATTAATCGATGCTTCGATAATATCCCCAGAATCCTTCCTGTGGGATTGAGTGATCCAGACCGGTCTTCCTCCGTATTCCACCAAGGAGCGTGAGGGTATTCGTTCACATTCATAGCCGCTCGCGGAAAGCCGCCTTCCACTCTCGCTGAACTTCCAAGATACTTCAAGATGCCCTTCATCATATCCGGATCAAAGAATTCAATCTCTTCCATCGTCATTAAGGCATACTCCGTGGCTATAGGCTGACTTCCGGGTGTGCGCATATCCGGTTCCAGTGCGTTACCAAAGCCGCCATCGGCATTCTGATAGGGACGAAGCGCGTCTGCAACGGAAGCCGCTGTGCCTTGTTCAAAATGATATTCAAACCGTCTGCGGTCCAGCAGCCTGCCATTGGCATAAATAAAGTCACGTGCTTTCATGAACTGAATACTCGATAGTTTCATGGGAACAACCTCCTAGGAATTGAATGTTTTTTTGAAAAACATGAGCGCCTTGTCGCTGCTTCTCTCTCTTAAGCGGGTGAGCAATTCTTCGCGTGCTTCTTCCTTCGTGCGGTTATTCTTCTTGATTCCGTTCTGCCGCATCCAATTCTCCGCAGTCTCATAGGAAGTGCTGCTCCAGCCATTCACCTCACCCATTTCATTCACCTTGGCCTTCACGCCGGATATGACGATAAACAGGGATTCCTGCAGTTCAACGATCGCTTGATCAAAAGCCTTCTTGTCTTCCTTCGCCTTCATCAGCGCACGCTCCCGCAGCATACGTGTATCGATTCCTTGCTCGATATCAATGAGCTGATACAGCTGCCATGCTGTTCTGGATAACAGGCCATCCCTATAACATTTTTCAGCGTCCGTTCCCATGCTCAGACAGTTGTAAACCCAAGGAAACCATTCAGAAGAGACTAGTATTGCTTTTTTCTTAAAGAATTTCCCATAGGCAGCCTTCCCTTCCAAAGGAAACCGCGTACGCCAACTCCATGGATCGTCCTCTGTCGCGCTGTGCCAGCTGTCTTTCGGAGTGATGCTTTCAAGAGAAGGATAGTCTGGGATTAGGGAGGCCAGCGGCAGTATACCAACTTTTTCGATGTATTCCACTGCCTCTTCATAATGATGTATCATCACTTCAGTATGAATATTTTCATTCATGTCATTAACTCTCCTCTGCACTGGCTTGTTCGTATCTATTCCTCAGTTGTTCAGCTCTGTGACGGACTTCAGCCCGCAGCTTTTCAGGCATGATGACTGTAGCGTCGAGACCTAACGAGAAAAATAACTGTACAGACCACTCCCACTCGCTTTCCGGCAGATGAAAGTCTGCAATCCAGCGTTCATCGCCTACATGTTCAATGTGTTCTCCAACATGCTCGTCCCGTTCCACCTGAAGCATACCTTTGTAGGTTAGCTCGGCTCGGATATGTACTGTTTTTACTTGGCTTCGAGGTCTTACGGGTTCGGCATAATCCTCTGGAGCATCAACTTCAGCGATGTCACTCATCCGGTCAACACGCAGACGCCTGTTCTCGCCATGTGTATTCGAGTTGCAATCACAGTACCAGAATCCGTGAGCAGCAAATATCTTAAGGGGTTTGATCAGCAGATTCCTCCGATGATTCAAGGACTGATAAAAAACAGATATCCATTTTCCTTTTACCGTCATCTCAAGCAGCAATTCCAGATGGGGAATGTTGTAGACCCTTTTCGGAACCTCGACTTCCATGCTGTTCAGAAGCGGAGCAATGCTCAGTGATGTATCCTGTGGAAGAATACTCCTGATTTTGTCCATTACCGTCCATCGTTCTCCATTAAACGGAGTATCCGTATACCCCGTTAAACCCTGCAGCGCAAACAACACGCATAAAGCTTCTCTGGAGCTTAGCTGTAGGGGTGGAAGCTGAAAACCTTCCATCAGTGAATAACCGCCGTTTGGACCGCTCGCCGCCCCGAGAGGCACACCAATCTCCGACAGAGTCTGGATATCACGCAGAATCGTGCGGCGGGACACCTCCAGCCTTTCCGAGAGTACGGATGCCGTCTGGCTGCCATGCTGCAAGGCCATGATAATAGCCATTAAACGGTCCATCTTTTTCAAGCGCGGCACCCCCTTTTTCATGAATTTATCCCTATTATAGCAGGCTATTGGTGACAACTTATATGTCACTAATTATATGCTCCCCTGAACTTTTTTCAGATGAGCATTCCACATGGATATTTTCCATATTTACAGCTTTAATACCCGCTTGAATGGATCAAAAAAACAGGTGTTTCCCTCTTCCAGATACTCGGTTATAATGCCATAAGATGAGCCATACACTATAACTACCAAAAGGTATCCATAAGCGGGTAAGCCGGGAGGACCTCGTGTTCCTCTCTCTTGTACGTAAAGAAAAGATGGATACAGAACGGGTGAAGGAGGAGAACCACCGTTATGTCCAACTTTTTAAACAAGCTCAAACAGGGTGTGTCAGACGCGGGCAAAAAAGCCCAGCAAACCGTGGAGTCCACGTCACTGAAATTCCAGGTATCAACCAAAGAAAAGGATATCGAAAAAAACTATACGGAAATAGGGCGAATTGTATATCGTTCGCTTGAAACGGAATCCAGCTTTATTCCGAATGAAGAGTTCACAAAGTACCGTGAGGCCATTCTAAGTCTGGAACAAGAGATCGAAGATCTGAACCGTAAAATTCAGCATTTACAAAATCTCAAGGAATGCGGATGCGGTAAAATGCTGCCGGCAGACGCATCCTACTGCCCTTTCTGCGGCCAGCAGTTTCAAACCGTCGTTGTACAGCCTGCAGCTGTGCAAAGCCCTCATACCGAAAAAGCAGCCTTCTGCCCGAATTGTGGCGAACCAGCGTCTTCGGGAGACCATTTCTGCCGTGGTTGCGGGTTCCAATTAAGCGAGTAAAAACAGAAACCGCCCTTCCTATCCGGAAAGGCGGTTTCTTATGTCTTCTGTGTAATTGAGACGGTATGATTTATTTAGTGCGCTTAATTGCGTAGAAGGAGCTAGTCTCTTCCCATCTCTCGCCAGGCTCAAGCCCAAGGAGTCCCATTTCCTCAGCTGGGAGGTCTGAAATATTCGGTGCATTCACCAGATTAATTTGTGGTTCCGGACAGAAGAATTTCCCGCCTGCTCCGTTGTTCCAAATCATCCAATATTTATAAGCTGTTCCAACATCATAAACAAGTACATCACCCGTGCGTTGATCTGTCAGCTCCATCCGATTGCGCCCATCTTGCGGGACTGCCGTGTAATGGTTATCCATGGAGGCAAAATACGGACTGACACCCTCCGCCTTCATCGATTCTTCCTCTTCGCTAAGCGTCTGGAATTGTCCAGTCGGAAGCATTCGTTCAGTCATTTCCCAGCGCTGCCCGATCGTCATTTTAAACGTATAGTCCGATGCTGCGCTTCCAGGGACAAACGGTGCATTGATCGCTGTGTGGAAAGCCAGCAAATTCGGCATTCTCTCTTGCCCGTCATTTGTTACGGTGACATGCTGCTGCAAACCTTCTCCGCTCAAAGTATAACGTAGCGAAATGGTAAACTCGAACGGAAAGTACTGTTTATAAAGATGGCCGTCTCTCACCCGCTGGGATAGAACAACCACACTTTCATATTCGTCTCCCTTTATGTAATCGACAGCCCATGGCAGCTGATGCATGAAGCCATGCAGATGGTTGCCGCGATCCGTCTCATTGACTGGAAGCTCATAAACTTTACCCTCCCAGGCAAATTTTCCTCCATCAAAACGATTGGGCGGAAACAAAACCGGTATGCCATAGATACCTGGATTTGCTATGAAATCCTCCATCTCGTTTGCTTCCGGTTCGCGCAAATACCGGAAACCGTTCTCAAGATCTCGGAATAAGATCAGGTTTGCGCCCCGTTCGGGCAGAACCGCCGCTTCGTATCGTCCATGCTTCAGCCAGATGGCATGCTCGCCATGAAAATCGCCTTCGTATGCTGCATTTTGTGTCTCCATGATTGCCTCCTCGTGGGTATCGAATTCGTAAATACACTGCTTGTAATAATATACCACGCTATGCAGGTCTACGAAAACGATATAGTCAACTTAAGTTTACTCATTTGAATAATAGCAATAATGGTCGGGTTGAATCAGTTGATGCTTTCAGGGTTGGATACCAGAAGAACGTCCATGTCCCGTGCCCGTCGGATCAGGTCGCGAATGACTTTGCGGCGCCGCATCGATTGACCGCATACCGCCTGCCCGACAATAATTTGCGTCGCCTGCACTTGGTTCGTCTTATCCATAATTAAGGCTGGGATCTCCTTCCAGGTTTCCACGGACAGCGTATCGAAGGAACCACCAAAGCTCTCGGTGAGCTTGCGGAAAGCATCTATTTTTAACTGTTCATCTTCTTTCGATAAAGCTTCCACCTGAATATAATTCACATACCATGTGGCTTTTAATCGGTATGCAATACGAAACCCGCGCCGGATCAGACGCTCATGATTGGAACCGGGCAGGATACATACATAAATAGCCTCTTCTTTGCGCCAGGGTCCACGCAGTGAAAATTGCCTTTCCCAGGCTTCCAGTCTCTCATCCACATCATCAGCAATTTCGCGAAGGGCTAACTCTCGCAAAGCAATCAGGTTGCCGGTCTTAAAAAAAGAGCTCAGCGCTTGCTCGACTTTGTCTGCCGCGTATATTTTGCCTTCCTTCATCCGCTGCTGCAGCGACTGGGGGGTGACATCAATCAATTCGACTTCATCTGCCATGGACAGAATATAATCAGGTACCGTTTCCCGGACACGTATACCCGTGATTTGCTCCACTGCATCATTCAGGCTTTCCAGATGCTGAACATTCACCGTAGTAATCACTGATATTCCATGCTCCAATAGAAACGCGATGTCCTCATATCTTTTCTTGTGAATACTTCCGGGAACATTGCTGTGCGGGAGCTCATCCACCAGCACCAGCTCCGGATTGCGTGCAATAATGGCCGCGGTATCCATTTCTTTCAGAACCGTTCCTTTATACGGAATCTGTAGAGCGGGCACCATATTAAGGCTATCCACCTGAGCGGCCGTCTCCGCACGTCCATGCGTCTCCAACCAGCCAATGACTACATCTACTCCTTTACGGAGACTTTCATTACCCTCATGGAGCATCGTATAAGTCTTACCGACACCGGGAGCCGCGCCGATATAAATTTTAAAGCGTCCACGTTTAATCCGTTCAACCTTCTTCTCCATTTCTTCTTTGTTGAGCCGATGGTACATATCGCTCTCTTCCGGATGCTGCCTGCGTGTGGGCAAAATTCTCGGCCCGCCCTGAGCCGTGCGGTCCGCTACCCAGAAAATATCAATGCCTTTAGCCCGTTTTAATATCCCGTCAGTTACCGATCCCTGCCAAAATTCCTGCCAGCTGCTTTTTTTAGAATGACCGAGCACAATACGTGTGACTTTTTTATCCACGGCATAACGGATTAAAGTATCAGCAAACTGGCGGGTTGAGCGTAAGGGCAGTTCCTCTATCAAAGCCCCCGTCTTTTTAGCCATTTTCTGCAATGAACGCTTGAAGGCTGAAGCTTCTTTCGTGAGCTTGCTCTGATCAGGCATGAAAATCACAACCAGCAGATCCCCATTCAATCGCTTGGCGATTTGCTGCCCCCTCCGGATATAGATGGAACCATTCCAGTGATATTGTGCCGAGACTAGAATCCGTTCCGATGCACCGGAAGGTCCTGGAAGTCCTTGCTCATCCCGGTGCTTTTCCAGGGTCGAATTAACATCCTCAGCAACGAGCCGCAGCGACAGTTCCCGAAGTACAGCCAAATCCTTGCGTGTGAAGAGTTCCGTATCCATGCTCTGTCCCAGATGTCCTTCCTTGAGCCTTCCGATCAGCGTCTCAGGCGTGACATCGATCAGCCGGACCTCATCAGCCTGACTCAATGTATCCAGGGGAACGGTCTCTCTTGCTTCCATCCCCGTCCACTTTCTTGCCAGATCATGAACTCCCTCAAGTTCATATACATTAAGCGTCGTAATGACACTGATCCCTTTTTCAAGCAAAAACTCTATATCCTTCAACCGGTTCGGAAAAAGCGCTTCCTTACGATTCCGGTGAGCCAGTCCATCTACAAGAACAACCTCGGGATTACGTGCAAGCAGTCCCTCCAGGTTCAGATCCTTGGATTCCTTGCCTTGATCCATCCAGTGGATACTGGACACCCGTTCCAAATCAGCAAGCTGCCTGACCGTTTCCGGACGTTTGAGTGTTGATACCGCGCAGATGACAACATCTATGCCTTGGTTTTGTAAAATCTGTCCTTCCCGCAGCATGTGATAGGTTTTGCCGCTGCCGCTGACGGCCCCGATGATAATTTTCAGATTGCCGCGTTGCAGCCTCCGGATATCTTCCAATATTTGCTCCGGCGTTTTTCTTTTATATCCTTCCATGGTGCATGTCTCCCCTGCTTCTGGCTCTTTGTGGAATCGTAATCCTGAGCGGGATATAAGTAAAATGAAGATTGGTGTATTTCAGGCATAGTGTGCGGAATAATCCGAAAAAATGACTTTTTGACAAGCAAAAAGCATATATTTGAAACGTTATCTCGGCATTGCTTTACTTATCTCATTTTCATGCTTTTGTTCTTCTAAAATTTCAATACCAAATATTAGGCTACGTTGCCATAAATATTGTAAAATAGAATATAAGCGAATAACCAAAAGAACGGGGTTATCGGGAAGGGGATTACCATGTCCAATATGATCAGACTTCTTGCGACGGCGGATTTCAGCGATGTCAGTCAGGATTTGCAGGAAGAAATATATTATGAATATTATGATTTTGCTTATGGCATGATTCTCTATATCGTTAAAGATCACGCGGCTACCGAGGATATTATTCAAGAATCTTTTATTAAAGTTATAAGAAACAAGCCTATTTTTGAGAACGAGGGCAAATTGCGAGCATGGCTTAAAGTAGTTACCAAAAATACAACCATTAATTATTTGCGAAAAAATAAAAACTACCGTAACCAATTGGATGTTGAAGGTGTTTTTATGTATAAAGAGGAAATTTCCAAGTCTCCGATATCGGTGGAAAACACAGTAGAAACCATGCTAATTGAAGAGTCTATCATGGAATACCTTCGGCAACTGAAGCCTGAATACAGCGTACTGATCGAATACAGGTGGAAACAAGGCCTCACCTACAAAGAAATCTCTAATATATTGGATCTGAGCGAAGATGTCGTCAAACAGCGTCTTTTCAGAGCCCGTGAAAGTATTAAAAAAATGCTGTTTAAAGAGTGGGGGATTAAGGATGAAAAGCGAAAAATATGAAGAATGGTTTGAGGTCGCTTTCGACCGAGCGGTTTCTTCATCCTCGTTAACGTCCGACGAAAGCAAGAAAGCATCCTGGAAAAAGGTTCAGGCTGAAATTGCACAGATTAACCAAAAGCGCAAACGGAGACGTCGTATGCAGCTCAGCGGCATTGTTGCTGCTTCATTTATTGCGGGTGCTATATTATTCAGTCCTCCTGGCGTCACTACAGCTATCTCTCCTATAATGAAGTCTGTCGTCGATTTGGGTAACGGCATGATGAATATCATTATCAGAAATGGTGAAGTTCCTTCAAATCTAGTTACCCCCAAAACAGAACTACCGGAAAAATATTTCAGTCCGGAAGGCGAGAATGACAATTTTGCCCGTTTGGAGTCATCGGAAGTTAGAAACAGTGTAAGTGAACCTCCTAACAGAGAGGAATTAAAATCCCAACTATCATTCGTGCTGCCTGAAATAGATCAGATGCCTGAAGAATATAGTTTTGAAAATTACACCCTTTCCTTTCCAACAGAAGATGGAAGCAAGTATGACAGGATTTCATTAAAATACACCGATAAAGAGCAGCATGTACTTTGGATACACATCATGAAATTAAAAACCTATCAATCAACCATTTCAACGGTTCCAATAGACACAGAAAAATTAAAGTTAGGTAATGATGAATTATATTACAGCCCGGGTGTATATAATCAATTACTCGGAGCCCATCAGTCGCTGATCATTCAGTTTTCCAGCAATCTCCAAAAGGATGCGTTAGTTGATGTGTATAAATCATTGATGCAAATCCCTTAGTACGAAATAAAGAAGCGGCGAACTTATTCAGTTCGCCGCTTCTTTATTTCGTAATTTAGTAAGCTAAAACAAAGTCCGAATATTCGATGCTTTGCTCGTAGAGTCCACCCTTGTTAATCGAATGCGTGCAGGCAACACGATAATAGAAGGCTTTAACGCCAGTAAAGAGCGCATCCCCAACTACAAAATCGGTGTTGTTTTTTGAGAAAGTTGCATTGGATACATCAACCCAACTTGTACCTGTATAACGTTGTAGAGATACATAGGCTTTAATGGTATCCACACTAGATTTTGCTGCCGTGTCTGCATTAATCCGAAGCTGCCCATTACCGATCGCGCTAATCGTTGCATTACCCGCGGCCAAATATTGGTAGTTTCCGCTAATGCTGAGAGGACTAAACTCTGTTGGTGGAGGTGGTGTGAGAGCACCAGGCTCAATCACTGCAGAAGAAGTAGAAGTATTGTCGGCGGCGTACGATTCGGCTCCTGCCCCGGTAGCCAGCAGCATGCTGAGTGCGGAGACAGCAACGGTCATGGATAGAAGTTTGCGAAAAATAGATTTCTTCATTCTCTCACCTGTCCTTATATGGGTAATATTGGAATACACCTCATATAACGTTTTAGAAGCAGACAAGTTACGACTTTTTAAAAGAATTTTTTATAAATTTCGATAGAATATTTTATCGCATCTCCAGTTATTGATTTATAATAGTCATATTCGTTCTAGGAGGGATCATTTTGATCATAAAAAATGAGCGGGACATCATTCAACTCGTCCAGGAAGATACTTGGATGATGGATATTTTACATACCGCCAAAACGTTGCAGCTTCCGGATTGGTGGGTATGTGCGGGATTCGTTCGTTCAAAAATTTGGGATGTTCTGCATGGATTCTCAGATCGGACACCCCTGCAGGATGTTGATGTCGTCTATTTTGACCCAAACTGCTGCGATGAAGCTGTTGAAAAAGAACTGGAAAAGAAACTGTTCTCGATCAACCCTCATGTCCCCTGGTCTGTGAAAAACGAAGCCCGAATGCATCTCATCAACAATATGCCTCCATTCACCTCCACGGTGGATGCGATTGCGAACTTTCCTGAGACCGTGACCTCACTAGGACTCACATTGGGAGAGAATAACCAATTAATACTGACAGCTCCGCATGGAATTCAGGATGTAATCGATATGACAGTAAGGTCCACTCCCTACTATCTTCAATCCAAAGATACTGCAGAAATTTACGAAGGACGTGTATTGAAGAAAAATTGGAGTCAGACATGGAATCAAGTGAGAATTATACATATACAAAAAGCATAATGTGAACATATCAAAGGCATAGTCCATTTCGGACTATGCCTTTATTGATAACATCTCGATACGTCATACCAGATGACAAGCTACAAAATGCCCTCCTCCCGCGTCGCGGAATACAGGTACTTCTTCCTTGCAGCGTCCTACAGCAAATGGACAACGTGTATGGAATTTGCATCCGGCTGGCGGATCCGCAGGGTTGGGAATATCCCCTTTCAGGACAATCCGTTCACGTTTAAGCTTTGGAATCGGAATGGGAACTGCCGATAGCAAAGCTTTAGTATAGGGATGCAGCGGGTTTCTGAAGAGCTCATCCCGGGATGCCGTCTCCATCATCGATCCCAGATACATGACCCCAATCCGGGAGCATAGATGCTCAACCACGCTCAGATCATGAGAGATAAACAGGTACGTTAGACCACGTGTCTCCTGCAGCTTGCGGAACAGGTTGATAATCTGGGCTTGAATCGATACGTCCAGAGCGGATACGGGTTCATCGGCAATGATGAGGTCCGGATTCAACACGAGCGCGCGTGCAATGCCAATCCGCTGACGCTGTCCTCCCGAAAATTCATGCGGGAACCGGTTAATGTGATAAGATGACAGCCCGCATGATTGAAGTACCTCGAGCACTCGGTCCCGGACCTCTGCTTTGGGTACGAGCCCATGATCCAGCAGCGCTTCACCTATCGCTTCGCCTACCCGAACCCTTGGATTAAGTGAGCTATATGGATCCTGAAAAATCAGCTGCATGCTTGGACGAATCTTCCGAAGCTCTTGAGGAGATAAGCTGTACAAATCGATGCCCTTGAACTTGACCTCTCCCTCTGTCTTTTCCGTCAGACGAATAATGGTCTTGCCCACGGTGCTCTTGCCGCTGCCGGATTCACCGACAAGGCCAAACGTTTCGCCCTTTTGAATCGATATGCTGATATCATCGACTGCCTTAACATGACCTACAGTCCGGTTCAGCAATCCTTTCTGGATCGGAAAGTATTTCTTAAGATGGTTGACTTCAAGCAATGCATCAGACATGCACAACCGCCTCCTCATACAGCCAGCAAGCGGCCTTCTGTTGCTCGGCAACTTCACTCAGCTTGGGCTGTTTTGTTCTGCAAATATCCATGCAGTGCGCGCAGCGGTCATGAAAGTAACAGGATTCTGTCAATTCAAGCGGATTCGGTACTTGACCCGGAATGGAATACAGTTCATCCTGGCGCTGATTAATGACTGGCTTGGATTTCAATAAGCCCTGTGTGTACGGATGTTTTGGCGATTGGAAAAGCTTGACGACTTCGCCTTCTTCGACAATTTTGCCTGCGTACATGACAATAACATAATCCGCCATCTCGGCCACAACGCCGAGGTCATGCGTAATCAGCATGATAGACATGTTGGACTGTTCCTTAAACTGTCGCAGCATATCCAGAATCTGAGCCTGAATGGTTACATCAAGCGCTGTCGTTGGTTCGTCGGCGATAAGCAGCTTTGGATTGCCGGATATGGCAATGGCAATCATAATCCGCTGCAGCATCCCGCCACTCAGCTCATGCGGATAGGAATCTACAATTTGTCCAGCTCTCGAAATCCCCACCTGTTCAATCAGCTGAATAGCCCGTTCACGCGCTTCTTTTTTACTTAGATTTTGATGAACGATCAGAGGCTCCATGATTTGCTCCCCGATCTTCAGAACCGGATTCAGAGATGACATCGGCTCCTGAAAAATCATCGAAATATCGTTACCACGGATCGTCCGCAGTTCATTTTTACTTAGCTGAAGCAGATCTTTTCCATTAAAATGAATTTGACCATTGACGACTTTACCCCCAGGCTCCTCGACAAGACCCATGATGGACATGGCGGTAACGCTTTTTCCGCAGCCGGACTCGCCTACGATACATACGGTTTCACCTTCGCGCACACGCAGACTGATATCGTCAACCGCTTTGACCTTACCATTGCCATTATCGAAATAAGTGCTGAGATGGTCTATTTTAATTAAATCTTTCATAGGAAGTCTCCCACCTACCTCTTCTGTTTAGGATCAAGAACATCCCTGAGACCGTCGCCAAAAATATTAATGGCAATGACTGTCGCAAAGATGGAAAAGCCAGGAGGAATCCATAACCACGGGCGTTCCTGGAAGTCAATCAGATTATTGGCCGCATCGATCATGTTGCCCCATGTTGGCGTCGGTGCCATCACTCCGAGACCGAAGAAGCTGAGCACGGATTCACTCAGAATCGAGCCGCCGATATTCAAGGTTGCAATGACGATCAGCAGCGGGAAAATGTTCGGCAGTAAATGATTGAACAGCTTACGCCGGTCACGCAGCCCGAGAACCACTGCCGCCTGCATAAATTCCCGCTCCCGCAAACTCAGCATCTGGCCTCTAACCATGCGCGCCAGACCAGGCCAGTTGACGAATCCAAGCATGAACATCACAATATACATCCTGTATTCGGTTGGTACCTTCCACTCAGATAACAATGAGCCTCCAATAAACAACAGCGGCAGACCTGGTATCGTAAGCAGCAAATCGGCAATCCGCATAATTACTTGATCCACAATGCCTCTGTAGTAACCAGCGATAGCTCCGAGAAGTGATCCAATAAACACGGAGAGTACCATAGACGCAAAACCGACAGTCAACGAAATGCGTCCGGCCTGAAGCACACGTGTCAGTACATCTCTTCCCAGTGCATCGGTTCCAAGCCAATGCTTCAGGTTTGGTGCCTTATTCATCATCGCCATATTCACTTTATTATCTGTATATGGCGAGAAGAATGGTCCAATAAAACAAGCTAACAACATCATAACGACAACCACTAACCCCGTAATCGCAAGCTTATTCTTAAGCAGCTTTTGCATCGACTGCCCAAATAAGGAAGATGATTTCGCCAAGGGTTGCTTGGCCCCGATCGTCCCGGGCAGCGGTGTGCTGTTCAGTGACATGAAATGTTTCCCCCTTTTCTAGTGCAGCCGGACACGCGGATCAGCAATTTGATACAGCACATCGGATATAAGTGTTCCAATAACGGTAAGTATAGCTAGCAGCATGGTGAACCCCATGAGCAGCGGATAATCCCGCAGTCCAAAGGATTGCATGTACAGCTGGCCTATCCCCGGCCAGTTAAAGATTTTCTCAATAATAATGGATCCGCCAAACAATGCCGGAAGCTCAAAGCCCACCAAGGTAATAGCCGGCAAGAGTGCATTACGCAGTGCATGCCTGAAAAGTACTTTGCTTTCTTTAAGCCCTTTGGCCCGTGCAGTCCGGATATAATCCTGCTTAATGACATCAATCATACTGCTGCGGAAGTAACGGCTCAGCGAACCCACGCCAAGCAGCGTCATAACAATAACCGGCAGCGTCATATGGTGTATCACTTCCTTAAAATAAGCCATGCCCACGGCATTGGTGCCTGTGGTCAGCATGCCTCCTGGAGGAAGCCACTTCAGATCGACTGCTAGTATTTTGATCAGGAATAAACCGATAAAAAACGATGGTAGAGACATCGCTGCAAAAATAAGGATCGTCATCAGCGTATCAAACCATGAATACTGCTTATACGCTGACACGACTCCGACGATCACGGCAATCAGCCAGGTCAAAAACGTGGATACGATTGCGAGCAGAAAGGAATTCCAAATATATTCGTTAAACAGGGTCAGAACCGGCTTCTGTTGTGCCAGGGAATAACCTAAATCACCATGAATCGCATTCTTCATCCATATACCGTAACGTTCGAGCAGAGGCTTATTCAATCCGTAGATTTCCCTCAGCTCCGCCTTGCGTTCAGGGCTAAGCTTGATATTATTGCTGATATAATCCCCGGGCGTCAAAGCATACAGGCTAAAAATCAAAAGTGATGCAGCCAGCAGGATAATCAGCATATAACTGATCCGTTTCGTTAAATAAGCACTCATCATTAGCCTCCTAATCGCATTGTCCCCCGCCCGGTTACCGTAATACGCTCGGGACGAGGGACGAAATGTTTTTTACGGATTATTGTGCCGGCTTAAGCGACCAGTCTGGAAGACTGTTTGCCAAGCCAACAAACGGGCTAACGGCCAAGTTATCGATCCGTCCATTATATCCATAGACGGTTTTCTTATAGTTCGTAAAGATAATTGGAAGCTCATCATTCAGGAGCTGAAAGATTTCTTTATATACTTTTTTGCGTTCTTCGATATCGGAAGTTGCTAAGCCTTTTTCATACAGCTCCTTTAGCTTTGGATTGTCGTAGGCCTTTATCTCACCGTCCAGGAACTGCACCAAACCGTCCGAAGGATCCGTCAGCATTGCTGTAGAGAAGGATACGAGATCATAGTCTCCGCTTTCCATTTTAGATACCAGAGAGTTAAAGTCAGCAAATACTTCAGGTTCAAATTTCACGCCGATGGCTTGGAAGTTTTCCTTCGCTACCGCAATGAAGATATCCGTCTGTTTGCTCTTGGATCCAAGGAAATGGATGGAGAGCTGCTTGCCGTCCTTCTCACGGATACCGCCTGCGCCTTCCTTCCAGCCAGCTTCCTCCAGAAGCTGCTTGGCTTTTTCCGTATCAAATTTGTATGGATTAATGCCGTCTTCCGTATAAGCCCAGGAAATAGGTGAAGATGGAATGTTAGCTACGGAGCCTGCACCTTGGTTAGCATCCACATAAATACTCTGACGATCCAGTCCGTAGGTCAGCGCTTGGCGTACTTTCTTGTCCTTCAGTGCTTCATGCTCCAGGTTCACCTGCAGATATCCATACGTGCTTGGCGTATAAGGGATGATATTTACGAATCCAAGACTCTTCAGCTTATCGATATTTTCTGTGGTGGCGCTGAACGAAGAATAGTCAATTTCACCTGTTTCGAGATACTGCCAAGTGTCACCTTCGGAAGTTTTGTAAATAAAATGCTCCGTTTTCGGTTTGCCTTTGTAATAGTTCTCATTGGCAACGAAACGGACTTCCTGACCCGGAATGAATTTCTCCAGTTTGTATGGTCCGTTACCGACCGGAGTGGAATGAAGCTTTTTAATATATTCCAGTTGGCCAAACTTGTAATCCTTACCGTAGTAAGCCTTGGACAAGACCTTATCACCCAACATGACCAGTGCCGTCGCATTAGGTTTTTCCAGCGTGATGGATATCGTCTGTGGATCAATAATCTTGATGCCGGAAATGCTCGCAGCCTTGCCTTCCTTATATTCTTGTGCACCCTTTACAGGGAGTGTTGGAACCATAGAGTCGCCATCATAGGCCTTATCGAACTGGATTGTCCATGTGAAAGCAACGTCATCTGCTGTCATTGGAGATCCGTCACTAAATTTCAAATCCTTGCGAAGATGGTATGTATATGTGAGCTGATCATCTGAAATATCCCATTTCTCAGCCAAATCAGGAATTGGAAGTCCCTTCTCATCCACGGTTACCAGGGAGCCGAATAGCAGTGAGTTGACGTTACCGTCGTATCCGCTTTGCGTAAAGTACGGCGTGAACGCACCGCTCGGATCTGTTAAACCAACGATAATTGTATCCGTGCGCTGCTTGGCAACTGCTGGAAGCTTAGACATATCCGCTGCTGTAAAAGGTTCGTTGAGTCCCGACTCTCCGCCAGGAGCTGCAGCCGGCTGATCCTTCGAGCCTTGTTCGGTTTGCGTTGTACTGCCGGATGTTGACGCCGTATCCTTTTGATCCGAGCATGCCGAGAGTACCAGGGAGCCGACAATGAGTAGTGATGTTAATAAATAAACGCCTTTTTTCATAAAGAATAACCTCCTATTTTTCTAATTCACTAATCATTCCTATAAGATAAGTATGATTTAAGATACCATTGATTAATGTTTATTATAGAAACCATTTGTAGTTCTGTAAATAGAGAACTTAAAAAGTTTTCTGAAAATAATTCAGAGTAATTTTCTGTAACTTTTTCTAATTGTGAAAAGTGCTCCTGAAGAACTACTTGATCCGATTGAAAAATGTGCACAATAAAAAGACCTCTCTGCTTGCCAAATAGCAAATCAGGAGGCCTTATCTCATGTGATATCGTATAATACTATCCTTCCTCGATATAGTTCATCAACCGCTCCTGAACCTGGAAGAGCGCACGCTTTCTCAGACTGTATTCCGTTAGGTTTTCCCCTTCAAAATGAGCATATAGTACCCCTGCGCTGCGAAGCTTCGAGATATGATCATGGGTGATTCCTTTGGATAGCTTAAGATGACTCACAATTTCGGTGAATGTACGGGGACCCTTATGCAGGAACCTTAAAATCTTCAAACGGTTTTTCTCCCCAAGACTCCGGAGTGTTCGCAGATCATGTGTTGGAATCAGCTCCTCATCCCCCAAATAAATTCGAGCGTTATAATGACAGATCAGCTTGGAACCATATTGAGAAACGATATTGAGCGGTTGAAAATGATACTGAGGAACCAGAAGCAGCTCCTGTACACCAGGCACCGGTTTGAAAATCATTCCATTTGTTGTTTCGTCTACAAACTCTTCTCCTTGAACTTCAATCAGACGGTTGATTCTCGTCTCTTTTTCCTTTTCGAGCGCAGACAGAATCTTCTGATCTACATGTTGAAAATATTGATCGTACCATTGCTGAAACATGGAGCTTGTTTTTTCCTGAAAAACTTCAATGTCATCCTCAGGGAATTCATTGCCGTTTGCTTCGAAAAGCTCAATAAGTTGATGAATGCTTAAATGCCTAAACCAAGATAAAAAACCTTCAACGCCAAGGCCCTCTGGAACAAGGAACGCCATCAGATAGGCAAAGCTCCAGTCCCCGTTAATCAGCATGTCATCAAGCGTTTGGGCAAATTCAGGTGTTAGCTTTTCTTTGGTTTCGATGGCCCAACAAGGAGCGAGGTCGATCTTTTTGTGTGATTTGCGGCATATGTAGGAATGCAGGCTGTTCATAAATTCATGAACGGGTTCGAATTTTATATCCAAGCTACAATTCAATCTCTTTGTCCTCCCTTCAATCTACATTGAACTAAAGTTTATGTTACTCACATGCCAAACCCCTTATATATGTGGCAATGGATGAATTGGCCCGATGCATCTTCAGTTCTTTTTATCAAATTGAATATATTATAACGTGATCATTTTAGCGCATTCCATCCCTTTCTATCAAATGCTATATAAAATTATGTTATCACAGCCTCAAAACACACCCGAATCCGCTTCAATTTCTTCTTCGTCATCCGTAAAACGAAAAGACACGATGCAAACGGCATCGTGTCTCGCTATATATTTTACACTTTATGCGCCCGCTTCCTCCACCATCAATTGGGGTTTCAGCAGCTTAATCCTTGCTATGCGCTTATGATCGGTTTCTTCCACTATGAAAATATGACCATCGAGCTCAGCCGATTGTCCCTTTTGCGGAGGAATGGCCTCCACACGGGAATATAACCAGCCGCCAACAGTATCGTAGTCCGTCGTGTCCAGTTCAAGTCCGAACCGGTCGTTCACTTCATCAATGAGCATTAATCCGTCAATCGAATATTCATTCTCATGAATCTTTTCAACTCCAGGACGCTCTTCATCAAACTCATCCTGGATTTCACCGACGATTTCTTCCATAATGTCTTCCAGGGTAACAAGCCCGGATGTGCCACCATACTCATCAATCAGGATGGCAATCTGAGTCTTACCCCGCTGCATCAGCTTCAGCAGAG
Organism: Paenibacillus dokdonensis; assembly: GCF_004916975.1. Taxonomy (GTDB): domain Bacteria; phylum Bacillota; class Bacilli; order Paenibacillales; family Paenibacillaceae; genus Paenibacillus_AQ; species Paenibacillus_AQ dokdonensis. The sequence goes on from NZ_STGQ01000001.1 coordinate 2,843,774, forward strand.
CGCTGATCTGAATGGATTCCGGTACAGCAAGGATCGGACGAATTAAAGTATTGTATTCAGTCGCCGTGGAACGCAGCAAATCTTTAATATGAATAAAACCGATAATGTGATCCTTATCACCATCACAAACAGGATAACGGGTTCTCATGCCTTCGTAAGCAATCTCAAGATTTTCTTCTCGGGACATCTGTGTGTTCAAACATATCATTTCCGTACGGGGAATCATAATCTCACGACCGGTTGTTTCCGCAAAATCGAAGATATTGTCAACCAGTGCGAGCTCCGTATTATCGATAAGTCCGTTTTTGTTGCTTTCCTTCATCAGAACCCGGATTTCTTCCTCCGTATGGGCGGAATCCGATTCTGAAGCCGGTGCGATGCGCAGCATGCGCAATAAAGCATTAGCGAGTCCGTTTAATACCCAGATGAAAGGATACATTAGCTTATTGAAATACACCATTGGAGCGGCCGACATCAGGACGACAGTTTCCGCCTTGCGGATCGCCATCGATTTGGGCGCCAATTCTCCAAGTACGATGTGCAGAATCGTAATCAGCAGAAAAGCAATGACCACGGCAATGCCGTGTACAGCGGCTTCTCCAAAGCCCAAGGCATGTATCAGAGGTCTAACGAGACTTGCTATGGCAGGTTCTCCAAGCCATCCAAGTCCGAGTGATGCGAGCGTGATGCCTAGCTGACAAGCAGATAAATAGGCATCCAGGTTATTTACGATTTTTTGTGCGAATAATGCGCCTTTACGTCCTTCGTCAACCATGGTTTCCACACGGCTGCTCCGTATTTTCACCATTGCGAATTCCGCTGATACAAAAAAACCATTCAGTATTACCAATACCACTACCCAAATCAAATTCATCAAACTCGGTAAGGGGTCAGTCAATCTTCTTCCTATTCACCGTATTTCTTAACCGGCAAATAGGTACACCTCCTTCGTATTGTAAAGTTGTAAGCCATGCCAGGCATGTATGAAGGGTTCACCGTCAACTTCCCAATGGATCCATCTCCTATCTCTGTGTATGATTTTGCTGCATATCTTTAATTATATAATTATACACTACACAGTCAAACAGCAAGGTATGACTGTATTTTATAGGGACCGGATGGTTTTTTAAGCAAACCTCCGGTTAACAGGCTAAAAGAGCCGTCCCCTGTCATTTATGACAGCAAAGACGGCCTTTTCGGCTTTTCAACAAATTATTTTATATCGAATCAATTTCATAATACCTTAGGCCGCTTCAATCAAGGCTATATATAGATCCAAAGGGTTATATTGGTCTATATATAGTTTCAATTTTATCGTTTTAGTGAGTTATGAAATGGATTCATCGTAAGTAAATAATGTCTTTAACGACCTTGACCAGGGTTTCCGATAACACCTGGATACTGGTATATGAGCGGTTCGTTAAATGTAATGTAATCGAGATTAAGAGTCAGCAGAACGATACGCTGGCCTGTCGATCTTTCCGAAATAATAATGTGATCCCGTCCTGCGGCTTCAATCACTCCCGTGAATACTTTTGCATTCCATTGGGAGTTGTTTTCATAAGTCATGTAGAAGGTTCCGGTTTTCCCCAGGTTCAAACGCAGAATATTCTCAATGTAAGATTGCTCGAATTGCGGTTGCTGGGGTGCTTGCATAACCGTTCCCATCGGACCCATCGGACTGCCGCTGGTTACTTGCGGAGGGACGGATCCCATTCCGCCCATACTTCCCATGGTCATACTTCCGGGCATGCCTTGGCCGCCTCCGGATAAACCAGGATATCCATTTCCCATATTATACGCAGCCGGACGAAAAGGTTGAGGCATCATACCATATAATCCTCCTTATAAGTACATTTCGGAATTACGCACACTTCAATTAATACACATTCGGGCAATTCTCACTCGAAGGGCTGAAAAAGCAGTGTGCCTTAAAACGTCCCGTATTCGCCTGATTGTACCAGGTTGCCGGGCATTCAGCTGTGGGACGGAAAAACCACAATGCGTTGGAAGCCGGCCAATACCGTTCACCGTTAATGGCACGCTCAGCTAACCTGATATCCTGATCCCTGGCCTTTTGATAAAAATACCCCTTCTGCGGAGCTTCAAAACCGCCTGGACTTTGGTAGACCATATCCTGGATACTGCGAATATTGTTGAAATCCAAACAGTTTCCCAAGATGCGGTTCACGCCGACGTTACCTACCATCAGCATACCAAGATTCCCTTCCCCTTCAGCTTCAGCCCTCATCAAACGAGCGAGCAGCCTGGTTTGCCCCGAGTTCGTTTTGATAACAGCCAAGATCCTACCTCCCTGCATAATTGATTTTCTTTATAAGTGTATGTGCATTCGCCCAGTTGAGTGACAACAAATCTTGCATACTTGTACTTCATTACGACAGAATTTATCCTTGCTTGACATTTTAACAAAGTCGATCTCAAGCTTTACTTCCCTCTGATCTCCCCAAAACATCTGCGCTTTATACTGATGAAGATTGGTTTTGAAATCATCAGAAAAGCGAGGTCGTTTAGTTCCATGGAGAAAGAAATCACACTGGCTTCCCCGCTCCCGAGGGAAAGTTCCCGCAGCAAAAAGGCTGCTTCGCTTCGGACAAGCCGCTGGAAGGAAAGATCATTAGCCTACTTCTTTTTGGCCCCTTCTCTGATACTGTTCGGGATATTTCTGTTTTATCCCTTACTGAAATCGGTGTACCTGAGTCTATATTTAACCGATCCGCAAGGCCGGGTTGCATCCTTTGCCGGCGCCGATAATTTTAAGAATGTACTGACCTCTGAAGTCTTTTATAACAGCTTGTGGATTACCGTCAAATTCATTCTGCTAACCGTTCCGACGGGCGTTGCTGCAGCTCTCGTACTAGCCGCTTTGTCTATTCAGAAGCTGAAATTCACCAAGCTGTTCCAGTTCTTTTTCTCCCTGCCGATGGCTGTTTCAGTTGGTACCGGTTCGATTATCTGGATGGTGCTGTACCATCCAACCTTAAGTATCCTCAACTACGGTCTCAGCTTGGCGGGAATCCCCCCGATTGCATGGCTGACGGATCCCAAATGGGCATTGCTCTCTATTGCCCTGATGACGGTATGGCTCAATCTCGGCTTTAACTACATCGTCATGCTGAGCGGCATGCAAAGCGTGCCTGAGGATCTGTACGAAAGCGCCAAAATCGACGGATCAGGATCATTCCGCACATTTTTCCGCATCACCCTGCCCTTGATTTCGCCGTCGCTCTTTTTCATCAGCGTCGTGTCGATCATCAGCGCATTTCAATCCTTCGCGCAAATTAACATTCTGACCAAAGGCGGGCCGATGAACAGCACGGATGTACTGGTGTACAACATCTACCAGGATGCTTTCATTAATTACCGATTCGGCATTGGCAGCGCGCAAGCGTTAATCCTGTTTGTCCTGATTACGCTTCTGACTATAGTCCAATTCAAATTTGGCGAAAAGAAGGTGCATTACCAGTGACCATACGGGCTGTTAACCAAACAATTCTTTACATCATGTTAAGTATTGCAGCGCTCTTCATTCTGTTTCCGCTGTTGTTTACATTGTCTTCCGCATTCATGAGCAGCGCAGAATCGGCCACATACCCGCCTCGGCTGCTCCCTTCAGGATTGCACTGGGATAACTTCCTCCAGGTCGTAGATACGGTTCCGGTCATCCGTTTTATTACGAACAGCTTTGCCGTTTCCGGAGCCATTATGTTGGGACAGCTGATTACTGCAAGTATGGCTGCCTACGCTTTTGCCTTTCTGCGATTTCCAGGTAAAGCCGTCATCTTCTCGCTGTTTCTTTCCACGATGATGATTCCCTGGGAAGTCACCATGATACCCAACTATCTCACAGTGCGCAGCTGGCACTGGATTGATTCCTATCAGGGGTTAATCGTGCCCTTCTTGGCCTCGGCCTTTGGCACGTTTCTTCTGAGACAGTACTTTCTGCAGCTTCCGAAAGAACTGTTCGAGGCTGCCAAGGTCGATGGCTGCGGCCATATCCGTGTCTTTATTCAGCTGGTCCTGCCATTGTCCGCACCTTCGCTGGCCACACTCGCCGTATATTCTTTTTTAACGAATTGGAGCAATTATTTGTGGCCGATGCTCATCACAAACAAGGAAAGCATGCGGACGGTACAGATCGGTATCAGTATGCTCCAGTTTGAAGAAGTCACCGCTTGGAATGTGGTGATGGCCGGCATTGTGATCATGCTCCTGCCTTCTCTTATTTTGCTGATCGTTGGTCTGAAGCCGTTGGTACGCGGGATTACTGCCGGAGCATTAAAAGGTTAATCTCATTTATTATTAATTACATTAATATTATTATGGGTCGTCATTACGATCAGCTTGTTTTCAGGCTGCTTGTAATTTCACAATAAAATCACTTAAATCAAAAGGGAGAGAAAAGAAAAAATGAAACCATTTGGAAAGAAATCATTGGCCATGCTCCTGCTGTCCTGCATGATGCTGGTTGCATCGGGCTGCGGCTCGAAAGCAGCGGACACCAAAGAGGATACGGCTGCTGCCGCCGAAGCTCCGGCAAAACAGGAAGATCCCATCAAAGTCGTATGGTGGCATTCCATGAGCGGAGATGTGGGAAAAGCAGCTCAGCAGCTGGTGGATGAATTCAATGCCGGACATAAGGACATCGTTGTACAGGCCGAATATCAAGGTAAATACGATGAGAGTCTGAACAAGCTTAAAGCTTCACTCGGTTCTGACAGTGGCCCTTCCTTGATTCAGGTATACGAAATCGGCAGCCGCTTCATGATCGACAGCAAGGCAATCACTCCCGTTCAACAGTTTATTGATGCCGACAAATATGACACTTCTACGCTCGAACCTAATATTTTGAACTACTATACATTTGATAGCAAACTGTATTCTATGCCATTTAACACTTCGAACCCTATCCTCTACTACAATAAGGACGCCTTCAAAGCAGCGGGATTGGATCCTGAAAAACCTCCAGCTACATATGAAGAAGTGGCGGAAGCAGCTAAAAAACTGACCAAACCAGGTCAAGCCGGCGGTTCCTTTGCCATCTATGGCTGGTTCATGGAGCAGTTGTTTGCTAATCAAGGTGCTGAGCTCCTGGATAACGGAAACGGACGTACGCAGCCAGCGGCTTCCTCTCTCCTGAGCAGTGATGCCGGCGTTAAAACACTCGACTGGTGGAAGAAGATGGTGGATGAGAAATCCATGCTCAATCTCGGCCGTAAAACCGATGATACTTCCAAAGCCTTTGCTGCGGGTCAAATCGCCATGACGCTTGATTCTACAGCATCCCTGCGCAGCATTGTAAAATCTGCCGATGGCAAGTTTGAGGTTGGTACGGGCTTCCTGCCAAAAGCGGATGCGAATGTCAAAGGCGGAGTCATCGTTGGCGGAGCGAGCAACTGGATTCTGAATAACCGTCCTGAAGCTGAACAAAAGGCAGCTTGGGAATTTATCAAGTTTTTGGCTGAACCTAAATCTCAAGCAGAGTGGCATATCAATACAGGTTACTTTCCCATCACGCAAAAAGCATATGACGAGCAAATCGTCAAAGACAATATGACCAAATATCCGCAGTTCCAAACAGCCGTAGACCAGCTTCACCAAACCGAACCTAATCTAGCGACACAAGGAGCTGTAATGGGCGTATTCCCAGAAGCTAGACAACTGACAGAAACAGCCATTGAAGAAGTGTTGAACAGCAAAAAAACATCCAAGCAAGCGCTCGATGATGCGGCCAAAGCGATTACAAGCAAAATTGAAGAGTATAACAAAACCGTTAGCAAATAAGCAGCACCAAGCACCCCTTCCATTTTTCTAATGAAGGGGTGCTTTTATATTCATTAAGTTTACATAATATTTATTATGTTTTTTAATCCTCCGACAATGCTGCCGAATTCGTCAATACTTCGATTTGCTGGATAATCTGGCCCGCCAAAGCCTTCATTGCAGCCGGATCAATTGCAGTATCGTAGGCCTCCCAAACCTCATCCCGAATACGCTTCACATCCGACAAGACAGCTATTGAATTTTTCATGGAAGCTGTGTATCTTGCACGAATTTCTGCAATTTCATCTGCATATGCTTCATCCGTCCCTGCTTGAATAGCCAGCTCATATACATCAAGTATGCTGTCACCTTCACGGGTTGGGAAATGTTCATGCGGTGCCGTACTGTCGAAGATAGCAAGGCTCAGCTCTGGAAAAATGAGCATATCCAGGCTGTTCGGATCAAAACCACAGTGATAGATTTCTGTATCGATGCCCCGGGTTTCGGCTTCCTTAGCCAGCTTTTTGAACATCGTGGATTTGCCGGAGCCGGGACGTCCCTTCACGAAAATACGTGTCCGAAGCGATTCTGTTAAGTTAGGCACATAATCTACTGCGCCCTGCCAAGTCGCTGCCCCGAGAAAACGGTGTTTGATGATTGCTTTCTTGGAACCAACCGGGATCAGGTATTCGTCAGCGAACTCAGATGTGATCCGGTTAGCGCTGCCACGGTCTAAATTATCGATGTAGAATTTTTCCCATTCATCATGAATCCGAAGTGTTTTTAAGAAGGAATCATAGGCTTTTTTGTAGAGTACAGCCATTTCCGCGTCTTGACCTGTTGTTACGTCTTCCGCTTCCTCAAGTAAACCCTCGCGAAGAGCCTGAATGGCATCCACAATGCGTATTTCCGTTCCTTCTAGTATAGGATCCGCACTCCATGCATTTCCGTCGATGACGCCGATGCGTGCCTCTTCGAGTATAATCCCTTCCAGCCGCTCGTTATCCAAAGTCTCATGTATATAATGCTTGGTCCATTCATTGCTTCGCCAAGCCTCTGCCAATTGAGCCAGCAGCTGAGAAGTTCCTGATCCGGTCCGCCCATTGATCACAAATACGGTATCCAATCCATTTAACACAGAATCATACAAAGTGTATAATCCTGCGGCTGTATTTCCGCGCGCAAAATAATGCTTTTCCTGACCTGCCATTCAAGTCCACGCTCCTTCATCTTCCTTAGATGCTAACACCTTATGTTATGCACGTTGTCTTTTCTGTGTGAATGCCCAGTGCATACAGCCTTTGTACGCAAAAAAGCAGCCCCTGACTGACTCCTTGGGAGTTAGCAGGGACTACACCAGATTTAATATGTTACGGTTTGGCATTCTTCCAGTAATCATAGGCGTGCACCAGATTGCCGGTATATGATGGTGAGTTCTCAAGCATTCCTGGCAGCTTCGCCAGCTCTGCTTCCATGTAAGACGAACCTTCCTCAAAAAAGGTAATATGGTTGCCTTCATGACTCTCCTTCATCTCTACTGAGATTAGAATCGGCTTGCCCAGTTCATCCGCAAAAGCGATCTCTTCCTTCGACACGGTAACAATGCCGTTCGATCCGCCTGCAGTATCCCGGAAGGCCATTAATGAGACATGATCCATACGATTAATCATCCATTTGCTGAGAGAAATATCTTCGCCGGGAACCTTGTATTTATCCAGCCATACCGCCAGATCCATGCTCGCCTGCAAATTGGAATCCTTCTTTAATTCGCTGACAAAAGCGTCCAGATTAGAAGTCCATTCGGAAATGACCTCCTGCGAATCCGTTTTCCACTCCGGCAGCACATAAGGCTCAATGTCCAAATGAATACCATGGAACCGCTCATCCCCTTGGGCAGCACGGTTATAGCCCTTTACATATTGGACCAGCTTCATCATCTTCGCCCTGTTCTCTTCCAGAGCCCAGATCGGGTGCCCTCCCATGGCATGCACTTCAATTCCGGCAGCAGATGCTTGTTTAACAAAGGATCTGTAAGCAGTAAACGGCTGCTGCAGATCAAGTCGGATATACAGCCAATTCAATTTCTTTTCTTTGGCAAAATCGAGGATCTCCTGCCCATTCTGCAGTACTTCATTGGCTTCCCAGATATATGTACCTCTAACCATTTGATCGCGGACCACCGGGTCTGGATCAGGCACTTGATCCCCTGCTCCGGGATCCGGATCAGGCTCCGGTTTCGGATCCACTTCTCCAGGTTCACTGCCCTCAGGCATGTTCTCCCAGTTACGGAAATCGTGAACGGCAATGCCTGCAAAAGACGAATAGGAACTCAGCTCATTCGATAGATTTGCAAGGGACTGGTTCATCTGCTCTTTCCCTCGTCCAAAGTAGGTCGTATGGGTCTCTCCAGGCATTTCCTTGGTATTGACGCCGACAAGAACATGCTTGCCCAGCTTGTCAGCAAGTTTAAGCTCGTCCTGAGAGAGATATACGATACCATGCTCGGAATCCACTTCATTCCGGTATGCAAGCACCGTCACATGATCAAAAGAATTCATCAGCCACTCATTCAAGCTGCCACCCTCTGAAGTGCGGATATTATCAAACCAGAATGGAATATCGATTCCAAGCTCCAGCGATGTATCCGATGCCTTGTTAAGAAAAGCCTTCAAATTGCTCTCCCATGAAGAAATGACTGCCTCCTGATCGCTTTCCCACTGGGGAAGTACATAGGGTTCTATATCGAGATGTATGCCATCAAACCGGCTATCAGACGGTACACTGGCATTATAGTTCGTAGTCCAGTCGGCTAATCCCAGCATGCGATCCCGGTGTTCCTGAAGCGCCCATTTGGGATCTCCACCCAATGCATGAACTGCGATGTTCCCTTCATGCGCATGCTGTATAAACTTTTCATAGGTTTCCTTAGGTAAATCCCGATTGATTTGTAAGTAGATCAAATTAATGCCCTCAGTACGTGCAAAATCAAGCAGTTGCTCTCCTCCATCCTCGATCAGTTCCGTCTGCCACACCCAAGTCGCCTTTACTCCCTGAGTCGGGGACTGAAAACCCACCAGAAGCATAGCGGCCAGAAACAGCAGACCTGCAAGCCATCGAGAATTCTTGACAATCATAAATTCCCTCCATTCCTATGTGAGGACCTGTGAATCCTCAAATGATAAAATGAACTAAAGCTTGCTCAAGCTATCATCTCAACTCTTTCTATCTGCTGTATATGAGATGATATGCCTTTTCTTCAGCTCAATTTTATATAGTAAACGGAGTTATTATAGCATTGATCTCATAAAAAAAGATGAGCCCATGTCCTTATAGAACGGGCTCACCCTTTTTACTCTCTTTGGGATCTGCACAAAAGGAACTATATCCAATTGGAAGGGTTATCCTTTTTGTCAGTGATAGAGAAATTATGGAAGGCATTAGGGCCAACTGCTCAGGAGAAAAGTTACGGTTCGTAAATCATTTTACGTGTCATTCCGCCATCAACGACCAAATGTGTCCCGGTTACGAAGGTATTGTCCGGATCTGCCAAATACAGGCAAGCTCTTGCAATATCATCCGGTTTGCCTACTCTTCCCGCTGGATGCTGCTCATGATCCGTCTTTTTGAGAGATTCGTAGTTCTGCGTTTCAATCCAGCCGGGACTGATACAATTCACACGAATACCGTCAGATCCCAGCGAGACGGCCATGGCATGGGTAAGCGCCACAATTGCACCTTTGGATGCGGCATAGGCCTCGGTATCCGGTTCAGACATTAGGGCACGTGTAGAAGCCATATTGACAACGGCTCCGGTGCCTCCATGCTTTTTCATATAAAGCGCCGCTTCTCTGGTGGCAAGAAAACAGCTTCTTACATTCGTATTTAAAATATCATCCCATTCATCGACAGAGAGCTCATATGGTGATTTCCAGCGGGATACGCCGGCGTTATTGATCAATACATCAATTTTTCCATACTCTTCCTCAGCAGTCTTCATCAACTGTTTGATATCATCTTCTTTGCGGACATCACAAGGAACAAATACAGCTTGCCCCCCTTCATTCCGGATGGCTGCCGCCGCTGCCGCTCCCTGTTCTTCGTTCAGATCACCCATGACAAGACGGGCTCCTTGTTCCGCAAAAGCTTTAGCAACACCGTAACCAATTCCCTGCGCTGCTCCAGTAACGACCACAACAAGATCCTGATAAGCCATATCTTTTTCCTCCTTGTAAACTCCAGATGCTTCTACTTTAAGTTCACCCGCGGTCTTTAATCAAGAAACATGTATAAAAAACAAAAAAGATTACATCCCAAGGGACGCGGCCGATGATTGGAATTAATATGGATTAAAACTGCCCATAATCGCGATAACGGGCTTCTGACCCAGCCTCTCTTGCAAAACGCATATTCCGCTCGAAGCCTTTAAACCGTGTTCCTTGAAATGTAAGCCGTCCCGAATCGCCTTCCGCACATAAACCGTATTCCTGCCCGTTTACGGTGAATTCCATCCGGTCGCCGCTCTCCACCTCAAAAGTAATATAATATGTCGTATTCGTGCGACTGGACATATGATCATTAGGTTCATGATGATGATGTTGATTGATTTCAGTGCGTTTACTGACAATACGGGAATCAACGGTGAGAACAGCTTGCTTATTATTCCGCCCCCACTGCAGCAAACCTCTGCCGGCAGACAAGATGATAATACCGATAATGACTGCGAAAAAGATCGGCATGACTTTACCGAAGAAGTCAAACATCCAAAATGATGGTTCTCCTGGCATGCTTCTCACCCCTCTTTTGACTTTAGGCTAAGGCGATGCAAAGATTCTTAGCGGGCCTGTTCATAACATATATATGCAAGCAGTATGACAAAAAAACCTCCACTTCGCTTTTCAGCTTGTGGAGGTTTCAGGGTGAAGAGTTTGCTCTGTTACGCATGAACCTGATCCAGAAAGTAACGGGTCTCATCCTGCTGCTGTTCATTTAAAGCGCCTTGTGCGCCCCAGCATTCCCTGCATTTCTCTTCTGTGTCGCAAGTGCAGGCATCCTGGCAGTCGTAGCATAATTGAAGGAAGTATTCCGTCGTTTTATCTTGATTAAAGTTTGTCATGATTCTCACTCCCGTTGTTTTTTTAAGCTCTCCTTACACTCTTAGAGTAACATACATTGACAGGATATATTGTGATTTATTTCACATGTAATTTAAAATTTTATATTTTATTTAGAAATACGATTTTAAATCAAAAAAAAAGCGGAGAACCTGAGTTCTCCACCCTGCTATAATACGCTCCAAGTTCTTCCGCCGTCCATGGTTTGTAGAAGCCTTGAGCTTTTTTGTTCATTATTCTCGATCAGTATCCAACCAACCTGTGCAGAAGAAAACTGCAGCTTCACAACCTCTGGATACTCCTGAAGCTTTTCCCTGAGGATCTGGTTATCCCCAACGGCAGGCCATGTCTTCCCCTGATCCACCGTGTGATACAGTGTGCTTCCGATCAGTGCCCAACCTTCATCTTCATTAATAAATGTTGGCCGGAGATTCTGATTAAGCCCCACATTCGTGCCTAGTCCAAAATTGACGAAATTCCATGTTAGACCACTGTCCTTCGTAAAGTATGCATTATACTTCATGCTGTCTCCGACTTTACAGCCTATCGGTATCCAGCCATTCTTGCGGGCGGAGTCAAAGAACTGAGGACTGTCTGACGCATATGATACGCAGTTTTTGAATTTTTCCCTGTTGAAAAAGGCTGGTCCGGAGATCCATTTGCTTCCCCCGTCAAGCGTACGATACAGCTTGGGTTCTCCGAGCTCCTGAACCATCGTATATCCATGTAACGGATCAACAAAGGTCACCCCCAGCGTATAACCGAGATGAGGCAAAGGACTGGTAACGGTGGATTTATCCGGATTATACTCCGTATTTTGCATAATGACCTTCCAGATCGAGCCTCCATCATCGGTTCGATAGAGAACCTTTAACTCTTTGCCGGTGGTCGAATCCTCGGAAGTCATCAGCCAGCCTCGCTGAGGCGAATCAAAAGTAAGCGCGGATACTTTATTTTTTTGAGGAATGGATGCGATATCCCAGGTTTCTCCTCCATCATTCGTATGAAGAACGATTGTTTCAGACATGCCTGATGGATCACGTATGATCCAACCATGCAACGGATCTGTAAAATAAATATCTTTCCCATACCGCGGATTCGCCGGAAATTGCACATTCGCCGAAGGGGATATGTTCATCCAGGTCTGACCATTATCTTCAGTTACATATAAACGCAGTTCATTGCGGGTCAATCCCCAAGCAATTCCCTTCGTCTCACTTAACAGTTGGAAGTCGGTAAGTTTGGTTTGGATCTGATATTTGCCCGAATCCTTCGTGCTTTGTTTAACCGTATCCGGAGCTACCACCGTCAAGGTCTGGCCCTGATCTGCCGTTACGTCAGCAGTATCCGTCATTGCAGGAGCCGTCTCGGATACCGGGGTCTGTTCCTCACTGGAAGAACAAGCACTCAAAAATACACTGAATATTAAAGTGATTACAACAAGCTGTTTGTACCATTTCATTCAAGTTCCTCCTCTCCTTGAGGACAGCTTGTCCTGTCGAAAGAAAACCTCCAATTCAAATAATATAACATAATCAGGGGTTCGCGCCAGTTCAAGCCGGTGAAAGGAATGAAATACTAGTTAAATATTTATTAATAATATTAATAATTAATGTTATTATTTTTATTTTTTGTTTACATAATTATGTTTACGTAACTATAAATCGGCTTTTTCTGAACCATTGTTGAGTACACTATGCTTTTTACCGTACAAGAAGTATATCAGCAGCCCCACGATCATCCAAATTACAAATCCGATCCAGGTAATCGCCTGTAAATTAATCATTAAATAGATACATGCTGCTGCACTTAGCAGTGGCAAATAAGGCACCCATGGTACTTTGAATCCACTTTTATTCCCTGTATTGTTTCTTCGCAGTGCAATAATTCCCAAAGAAACTACAGCAAAAGCAAACAACGTTCCGATACTCGTCAGGTTTGCCAGTTTGTTCAGAGGCACAAAGCCGGTAAGTATTGCGATGAGCGTACCCGTCACCCAGGTGCTTTGCGTTGGTGTTTGGGCTTTACCGCTGACATTGGATAATTTGCTTGTAAGCAAGCCATCCCGGGAAATCGCAAAGAGCAATCGGGTCATCCCGAACAGCATGACCAGCAAAACGGTGGTCATCCCGGCAATTGCACCTACGGATGTGAGTCCGGCTAACATATTCTGGTTCACGAATCGCAACGCAAAAGCTACCGGATCCCCCACATTCAGCGAAGAATAAGGCACGATTCCCGTCAGTACCAAAGACACCGTAATGTACAGCAGCGTACAAATTGCCAGTGAGGCAATGATGCCAATCGGCAGATCACGCTGTGGTTTCTTCACCTCTTCTGCAGCTGTCGCAACGGCATCAAAACCGATATATGCGAAAAATACCGTTGCTGCCCCGTTAATCACTCCTCCGACCCCAAAAGGAAGGAATGGCGACCAGTTGACCGGCTTCACATAGAATGCGCCTACGCCAATAAACAGCAGTACGACGAGCAGCTTAACAATGACCATGATGCCGTTAAATCTTGCCGTTTCTGTAATGCCTCTGTTCAGTAAATATGTAATTACGAAAATAATGATCACCGCTGGCAAATCAATGATTGAACCTTTGGATGCATCATAAGCCCCCGAGATCGCAGCGGGCAAATGAAGTCCGAATCCGTCCAGCAGACCTGTAAAATAAGATGACCAACCACTCGCCACAGCCGCTGCAGCTACACCGTATTCCAGTATCAGATCCCATCCGAGTATCCATGCAATAATTTCACCGAATGCTACATAGCTGTACGCGTAAGCACTCCCCGAAACCGGGACACTGGATGCAAATTCCGAATAACAGAGTGCCGATAAAACACAAGTAAGCGCCGCAATGGCAAATGAAATAATAAGACCCGGTCCGGCGTGCACCGCAGCGGCTACTCCAGTCAGGACAAAAATACCCGTACCGATAATGGCTCCTACCCCAAGCGCCGTCAAATCCAGTGCACTTAATGTTCTATTGAGCTTTCCAGCCGATTCATCCAAGCTTCCAACCGTTTTTTTTCGAAAAATATCCATGATGTTCTCTCCTCGCCGTAGTCCTTTTCGCTTTAAACGGTTAAAGCTTATTTTTTTATGGGATTTAATTATGAACTGGAAAGGTATTTTCTGTCAATCTATAGCACAATGGTAATTATATACATATTGGAAAGCTCCATGATTAGGCTTTATTATCCTTTACGATTGTGTGGTTATGATATGTATTTTTCTCATCTTCACAGATCCTGCTTTGGCGTCCTTTTTTATCGTATCAGCTAAAAGAGCACCTAATTTCCACATCTGATGTGGGCTTTAGGCGCTGCGCAGGTCGTTTTTTGAAAATAACTTTGTACCTTTATTTTATCACTTTTACACGTTCTTCAATCGGCATGAACTCTTTCTCACCTGCAGGAGCCGTTGGTTTGCCAAAAGGCATTTGAGCGATCAGTTTCCATGAAGCCGGAAGCTTCCATTCCTTCTGTACCTGTTCATCAATGAGCGGATTGTAATGCTGCAGAGATGCCCCGAGACCTTCCTGTTCAAGCAAAGTCCATACGATAAGCTGAATCATACCCGAAGTTTGGTTGGCCCAGACCGGAAAGTTGTCTTTGTAGAGCGCAAACTGATCCTGAAGATTCTTAACGATATCCATATCCTCAAAAAACAGAACCGTACCGTAACCACTTTTGAAGGATTCGATTTTTTGATCGGTATTCTTAAACGCTTCCTCGTTATTCATGACTTTACGGAGCGTTTCCTTCGTCATATCCCACAATTTGTCGTGGTTAGCTCCAAGAAGCAGAACGACGCGAGATGTTTGCGAGTTAAACGAAGACGGAACATATTTCACGGTTTCTTCGATAATTTGCTGTATCCGTTCATCAGTGCTTACATTTTCTTTGCTGATACCATAAATGGAGCGTCTCTTCTTCAAGGCTTCGATCACTGGACTGGACATTTGTATATAACCTCCGTCTGCTTTTTGTGCATGTTGAAATGAATGACGGAGATTAGTTTTCCCTCACCAGAATGAAATATGCCTCTATTACTGCTTCACCCAAGCCGTACGCAGATCCATTTCCCGGATGCATTCGGAATTATCATGATCATCATTACCGATGAGCGGTGTTACAGGATACGCCTCCATCTCATCTTCCGAATAGGTCTGCAAGAGTGAGCTTAACGAGTGAAATGCCGTATTTTCTTCATTAAGCCAGTCCTTTATCGCTTCCTCCGGCAAAATGGCCGGCATGCGGTTTTCCTCAAAATTACCAATCAGGCGATTGGCGTCTGTCATGACCAGCGTACAGGTCCGCAGCGGATCTCCCTTATAGTCTTTCCATATCTCATACAGCCCTGCGACACCGAACATCCCACGGTTTTTCAGGACTACACGTACAGGATGCATTTTCTTGCCTTCCTTTTTCCAATAGTAAAAACCATTGCATGGAATGACGCATCGCTGTTTCTCAATCATTTTGCGGTATGTGGGATTCTCCTTCACCGTACGAAGATCTGCGTTCACCGCATCCTTTCCCCAGTAAGGAATAAAGCCCCAGCGGAATTCATCCAGAACACGTTCTCCATGATGCTGAAGCAGGACAGGAGCAGACTGGGTTGGGCTGATATTATAGCGGTTCTGATAATAGTACATTACACGGTCAACTTGAAAATGCTCCAGCACGACCGGCAGATCGGCCGCCATTGAATAACGCTGGCACATGCAGCATCACCCTCCTCTATTGTGACTTTAGTGTCCGCTAAAGGAGGAAAAATATGCATGATGTGGTTATTACTCCATTTCCTCGTTAAGAAAATCCAGCATATAGGGATAATTAAAACGGAAGAACAACCTCAAGCCGCGATATGGCCTCTTCCTTTTCTCTGCTGGTGACATGGGTGTATACCGTTGTCGTCTGAATGGATGAATGCCCGAGAAGCTCCTGCACCGTTCTTAGATCCGCTCCCTTGCGGAGAAGCATGGTGGCGAATGAATGCCGAAGCTTATGGCTGGAATAGGGAACGCGCTGACGTTCCGGCACATCGGATTGGTACCTGTCAAACGTATCTGCGGCAATTTGCTGGATGTTGCGTATCGAGATCCGCTGCCCTTTTTGTGAAATAAAAAGCGCATCCTCCTTCTTCCGCCAAGGCGTGATCCGCTCAAGGATGGCCCGGTCCAGCATCACTCCGACCGCTTCAGGCACCGGAAGTGTTCGCCACTTCCTGCCTTTGCCGAATACATCAAGTGTATGCCGCTCTCTATTATAATCGGTCAAGTTCAACGTATGTACTTCTCCAACGCGAAGCCCCATATAAGCCATCAGTAAAAATACAGCAACATTCCGGGAACGATACTTGCCTTCCACACTTTCCAGAAACCGTGGCAGCTGCTGCTCATCAAGATACACAGGTGTTCGATTCTTGTCCGTTTTGGATTTTTTGATCCCCGCTGCCGGATTGGCATCCGCCATTTCGAGCTCTATTAGCGCTTTGAAAAAACTATTCACCGCCGCATGCTTCCGGTTTCGTGTGGTATCGCTGACCCCTTGCTCACGCACAGAGGAAAGATAGGACATCACATGGATTTTTTTGAGCTGCTCCAGTTTCTTATCTCCAATCGAATCGAGAAACTGGGAAACATCGCCGAGGTAAGACTTTTGAGTATGCTGCGTGTATCCCGCATCCTTCATCCAAATTAGAAAAGCTTCTTTATATTCGTCATAGCTGTCATCCTTATCACTCATCCGGCAGTCCCTCTCAAATACAAAAAATGTACCTCATGGATAGAAAGAAATGCTAAATAACATTTTCTGCAAAATCATTAATATATTAGGATAAATAACCTATCTACAGGGCTGTATAACTCGACATGAAGCATCAAAATAATCGTTTTAAACGAAAACTGCGTATAATTTATGTTATGCGCAGTTTTTTGAGACATTTTTATTGTAGCATAATCGCCCATCTCTTGGAAAAAAAGATGCTCCTGATTGCTCCTTCCCTTGCTTCAGTCGTTACGAAATAAGAGATTCATCACTTATAAGAAAATTCTATAACAAACTTTTCGTAAGTTGATTGACAAAGCATACTAACTGTTATTATTATAATTACAGCAACCTACTTAATCATGAGATTCGTCGAGGAGGAAATAACGATGTCCAAATTAAATATCGGCATTATCCTGGGTAGCACCCGTCAAGGTCGCTTGAGCCCACAAGTCGGTGAATGGGTGAAACAAATCGCCGATCAGCGCGGAGACGCGAATTATGAAATCGTAGACATCGCCGATTATAAACTCCCGCTATTGGGAGAATCCGATGCTACAGAACAGGCGACAGCTTGGAATACCAGACTTGCTGGTTTGGACGGTTTCGTATTCATCGTGCAAGAGTACAACCACAGCATCACCGCTTCCCTCAAAAACGCACTGGATTACGCGCGTGACGCCTGGAACAATAAAGCTGCCGGGATCGTAAGCTATGGTTCGGTCGGTGGTGCACGTGCCGCAGAACATCTTCGCGGCATTTTGGGAGAATTGTCCGTTGCGGACGTCCGCGTTCATCCAGCGTTATCGTTGTTCACTGATTTTGAGAACGGAACGGTTTTCAAGCCGGCGGATCTTCATCTCGTCAATATTAATGGAATGCTTGACCAAGTACTCGCTTGGAGCGGTGCTTTGAAAGTCCTTCGCTAAGATCTGAATAAGAGCTGCCTTGATCGTCATCTACATGACTTTCGGGCAGCTCTTTTTTCATCCGATAATTACATTCATTCGTGGGAATAACTATAAGAGATAAGGAGGGCATCAGATGGAATCGGAAGAGCAGTGCAGAGATTTAACTCCGCAAATGCATGAAATCAAAACGCGACTCGTAAGCATATCCAAGGACATCCATACTTTAATCGCCTCCTTGGATCAAGAGGACATCGATATTTTAAAGGATCTTAAAGCACTTTCGAAAAAAGTGACGGATATGGCCAACATGGCGTCTTCATATCATTTAAACCGCCTACTGGCTCCTTATACCCATAAATGCAATATCATTTTCAATGCTGTACGACAATTAAGCTCCAAACGCAAAGGAGCACTGATCGTCATCCAAAGACAAGATCCGATTGAAGATCTGATTACGAAAGGTATCCCCCTTTCCGCAGAAATTTCAAGCTTGCTGTTAGATTCCATTTTTCATGTGGGCACCCCGCTCCATGATGGAGCCGTTTTGATTCAGAATGATATCATTTTCTCAGCAGCGAATATCCTTCCGCTCACCCGCAAAACCTATAAACATGTAAAATTAGGAACCCGCCATCGTGCGGCCATTGGTTTGTCGGAGAAATCGGATGCATTAATTTTTGTCGTATCCGAAGAGACAGGCAAAGAATCCTTTGCCTATCACGGATCCATTTATACTTTTCAAGTTCCCACATAAAACTACCATGTTTTTAGGAGTGATATTCACGAATGGACAGAAATTACTGTACCGGAGATTATCCATTGTTACGAAACGACCTGACGGACAAGCTTACACATATTGAAGCAATCCTGGAACAGGATATCGCTACACTCGAACAGAATGATATTCAAATTTTGAATGATATCGAGGAGATCACCAAGGGATTGTCTGAATTGGAATCCATCACATCCACTTATTTTTTGAACTGCCTTCTTACCGAGTATACGGATTATAGTAAAGAGATCTCCCGTTCGATCCATAAAATGAGTTTGAATTGTCAAAAAGCGCTGATCGTGCTTGAAAAAAACGATCCTGTGGCTCCTCTTGTCAAAGACGGAACGCCTATCAACGCCAAGATTTCAAGCCAGTTGATCGAGTCCATTTTCCATCCGGAAAGCCAATTATCACATGGAGCGGTGCTCATTCAATCGGATATGGTGGTATCCGCATCGAATGTGCTGCCGGTATCAAGTCAAATCTTTTGGGATCGCTTCTTCGATATTCGCGAGCTTTCTGCCCTTGGACTATCGGAAATATGCGATGCGTTGATTTTACTCATTTCCAAAGACAAATCGACATTGTTTTGTTTGAATGGAAATATGTTTCCTTTTTCAACGAGTTCCCCTTAAAAGCGATACCACTCTGCTCCCCTCTTCATCAAACATGTGCAGCAAAGACACCTCCTGTGACCGCCCGATTATTTTACTGGCAGTCGATTTATTCATAGCGAAGACCCTGCGAAATTTCAGCCAGACGATTCTGATCAACCACTTGAATTATATCCCCTTCCCTGCGAACCACGCCCTGCTCGGATAATTTAATAATGACCCGGTTCAAATGCCTGGAGGTCGTGCCGATCAAATCCGCTATCTCATGGGTGTTTGTTGTCCGGATTTCTTTGCCGAATTCATTCTCCTCCTGCAGCGTAGTCAGCAGATAGCTAGCAAAACGGTTTTCGACCGAGGCTAATAAATTCACGCGTGAAGCCGTTGTGCAGGTCTGAAGTTTATAGGTGACATGCGTGAGCAAGGACATCAAAAACTTCGGATCGCCAATAAGATGCTCATATATGTACGTAAAAGAAACCGCGATGCAATAGGTCCGCTCGATGGCTTCAACCTGCGACTGTACAGCTACTTTTTGAATTAGCTCAATGTCACCCATAATCGCAAAAGGCTCACAAAAGCGCAGCAGCAGCGCCTTTCCCGTCTGCACGCTGGATGAAATTTTCACCTTACCCTCCACAAGGAACAAGATGGCATCCATCTGCTCTCCTTCTTCGAGTACAAGCTCTTCTTCCTCATAACTACGGAGCTCAAAAGGAATGCTCTCCTTACAAGTAAATAGATTCGGGATATCGAATTGCTGCAATTTAGAATGTAAAAGATCTGTATCGTGAATGATTTTCATGGAAGAACTATCCTTTCAGGACATCGGTCCTTTTCTTTGTTCTGAAGGCCGCTTATGATGATATCAAAAAAACAGCAAGGATGTGTACAATGAAGTTCGTGTTTGATTTGGACGGAACGATTTGTTTTCAAGGAAAACCATTAAGCAAAGTCATTATTGATGCACTGGACGAGCTGGCGTGCCATGGTCATGAGATAATTTTTGCTTCTGCCCGCCCGATTCGTGACCTGCTCCCTGTCCTTCCACCGCATATGCAGGCTTATCCGATGGTTGGTGGAAACGGCGCATTCGTCGCTAAAGATAACCATATCATTTCAACCGTTCATTTTGAAGAAGATGTAAAAAACCATATTCTCTCGATGATTCAACTTCATAACCTGAAATACTTAATTGACAGCGAATGGGACTATGCCTTTACTGGAAATGAGGACCATCCCATCAGACGCAATGTCGATCCGGAAAAGCGGGCAAAACAGATTCCTTTGGCTTCGATGGGTATCATCATGAAGATGGTTTTGCTGGAAATACCCGACCCTGGACTAATCATGAGCCAGCTATCGGCATTGCCGGTGGTTGTGCATGTGCATGGGAATGAAGGGATTCTGGATATCAGTCCTCCTGGGATTGATAAATGGAGCGGACTTATGAAGTTGGGGGTCGAAGACCAATCCTATGTCGCTTTCGGCAATGATGCGAACGATATTACCATGTTTCAGCATGCCCATACTTCGGTCATGATCGGCTGCCATAAGGAGCTGGGAAGCTATGCATCCGAGCAAGTATCCGCCGATGAAGCGTTAATTGCACAAAGATTGCTGTCTTTTTGCAGGCTACATGAATGTTTGACGACATAGGTGGTCAATGACGCAAAAAAAGAACGTACCGCATAAAAGCGGTATGTTCTTTTTTCTACCTATGGTTTCATGGTGTAGTGCAGTATCCGATTCTTTCCTGTTAAAGGACTATCATATGAAAAAGTTAAGATTCCATTCTCTGAAGCTTCATAAAACCTCAATTCATCCCCGTAATAAGGAATATCATTTTTCTCGGAATACTCCTGCTCTTCCGGTGTGAGGAACTCTTTATACAGCAAGGTTCGAGAGTTATCCTTCAAATTTATGAGCGTTAACAATCCGGTGTCATTGGGACGAATGATCAGAAATTTTTCGCTGACGGCTGCAACGGAATATTCTTCATCCTTGCCGCCGAGTGCCGGCAGATCATAGGTTTTGACTACAGTACCTTCATTGTCCAATACCGTTAGCGTCTTCCCGTCCAGCAGCAGCGGATGATTATCATAAGATACAATACTCCGTTCAAAACGCTTAAAGTAATAGGCTTTGGTCTGCTTCAGGATTTTATTATTTTTAACATAGGCCGTGTAGACATTATTATGGATATGAGGTTCGCCATAGTTGTCAATGACGGTTAACATCATCCCCCCACCTGCTAAAAGCTGCGCATCGATGGTCACATGCTCCTCAAGATCAAAGTCCAGTTTCCCTATGGATACTGGCTTGGTATTAAATGGGTGTGCTACGAGAACCTCACCGCTTTTCCGGTTTAACCATACAGCCGTATTTACTCCGAGCCCTTTGGTGTATGATGAGGAATTTGTGACTGCTACCGTGCGTTTAGCTGCATTCCACTGCACATTAATACCGAGCGATTCCGATACAAACCGCAACGGTAGATAGGCTCGCCCATCGATGATGCGGCCAGGAGTGCTGAGCGTGACTTTCTTACCGTTAATCATGGCTTCTTTACCACCAAAAGGCATATGGATCAGCACCTCGGGATAGGTAATGGAAATATCTTTGGTTGTGATATCCCAAAACACCTGGATACCGAGCATCTCTCCCAGATCACGGAGCGGTACATACACCGTCCCTTTATCCAATAGTGGTGTATTCTCAAAAATATAGCTTCCGCCATTTAAGGTTACTTGGATTGGCCCGCTGTTCTGGCGTAACGCAGAAGAAGATGCTGCTGATGCTGCTGGATTCGCATTTGTTAACACAGAACCTGCAGACATAACCGCAGTCAAGCTTAAGATGGTCATCACCGTCACGGCTTTAGATTTAATGAGCATGCATCATTTTCCTCCTGTCAGTCTCCTAGAATATGAAAATTCTACTAATGAATTAGACGGACCATACGATCATAAGGTTGCGTTGATACCAATTGCGATGCTCTTCATGATGCGATATATTGGACATACCTGCATTCCATTTTCTGATTGGAGATGAAACCGAAAAATGACTGTGTACGCTGCCCTGCTCCGCGGCATTAATGTCGGGGGACATAACAAGATTAAGATGTCTGAACTAAGGGACGTTTTGGAAACGGCCGGATGCAAGCAAGTGCAAACCTACATACAAAGCGGAAATGTCGTGCTAACCTCTGAGCTTGATGCCTCTTCCCTCCAACATTTAATAGAAGAAGAGATCCGCAATACTTTTGGATTCAGCATTTCGGTCGTCATCCGCAGTTCTGCGGATTTCGAAGCCATTATGCGTCAGTGCCCCTATAAGGAAGAGACTCTCTTGGAAGGCGAATCTATCCATGTTTCGATGCTCTCCTTTGTTCCGCATGAGGATGGTCTCAACCGGCTGGCAGCTGCGGAAAGGGGTAATGATGAATATACAATTATCGGATCCGATGTTCATCTGCTCTTCCGCAAAAGCATTCGTGACTCCAAGCTGGCCGTGCATCTGGCCAAACTGGGGACACCCGGAACGGTGCGTAACTGGAATACGATGAAGAAACTATCCGATATGATCGCCAAGCAGGAGCGATAAGAAGCTTGCAGCACAAAAAAAGACGAGCCGTTTTCTTCACCAGGCCCGTCTTTTTTGTCTTTTTTTGTTTTGTCGTTTTTTTCCGGATTGCAAATTCTTTACCCCTTCATCCCGCCCTGCATGCTGAAGCCTTTGGACATAAACCGCTGCGACAGGATATAGAGCACAATGGAAGGCAATGCATACAACACGGAGAACGCTGCCAGTCTGCCGTAATCCACCATGCCGTATTGACCGAAGAACTGGTAGAGTTTCAGAGACACCGGGAACTTTTCAGGCGTTTGCAGCAATATGTAAGGTACGAAGAAATTTCCCCAATTGCCGGAAAAGGTAAAGATGGCCACCGTACAAATCCCTGGTACCATCAGAGGTGCAATGATTTTGCGGATTCCCGCAAATACCGAGGCACCATCTACCCACGCTGCTTCTTCCAAGTCTCCTGGAACGGAATCCCGTTTCCTCATCTAATCTTTATTTCGCTTGGATCACAAATATTCAAAAAGGCTTTTAAACTTGAAAGAATCAAAATAACAGCTGGTATTTTTGCTAAATCCTTACATTATTAGATTTATTTGATTTTTCACCTCTTAACTTATGTGGAATAAAGAAGTTTTTTATTTTTCTACCAGTTTTAAACTTAAGTCTGCAAACCTATTTTGTCGTATGGAAAGAACCACGAATATGGGAATGAAATATGTCCTGTTTCACAATTTATACTCGAAATTCTTGTTTAAGGGATTTTCGACACACTCAAATGACAGCATATGTCTTGCTATGGCCCATAAAGCCTTATTTCTTAAGTCTCATACCAGAATAATGTAAAAACTGTAAACTATATTTATATTTTACTAGTGTTCAATTAAATCCATGTAAAAAGGAGGATCGTTGTCCATCCGTATTTATGATTCCAGTCTCTTTAAAGGAGGATATGATTTGAGAAAAGGTCCATCTAAAATCCGCACTTATTCCACATTGCTGTTAAGCACCATACTTGCTGTAGGTATTACATATCCGAACGCGACTGCTGCTTCTGCTTCTGCTTCTGCTTCTGCTTTCAAGCTTCCGCCCAATACGAAAATCCAGCTAGATTCACTGCTTAAACAAGGCAGCTTGAAAAAGGAATTATCAAACCAGCGGGCAACAGCTCAGTTAAAGGGTCTTACAGCTGCAGAAGAGCCTCAAAATTATGTGGATACATCGAATAGCAGCGATCCGATTACGGTCATCGTTCAGCTGCAGAATGAGCCCATCAAAGTATATGAAGCAAATCCTTCTTCCCGCGCCCGATCATCCATTGGCAGCTACAGCAGTATTTTGAATCAAGAGCATACTGCGTTTAAATCAGCAGCGTTATCCAAAACAGGTGCCCAGTTTAAACGGGAATACTCCAAAGTTTTTAATGGCTATTCGGTTACTCTACCAGCCAATCAAGTGGATAAGCTGCTTGCGCTGCCTGGCGTCAAAGCGGTATTTCCTAACGAGGAAGTTCACGCACTGCCCATAGCAGATGGTCATGATTTCTATCCGAATATGGACGAAAGTGCTCCGCTCATCGGAGCGAATGATTTGTGGGATTCGGGTTTTGATGGTAAAGGGATTAAGGTCGGGGTTATTGATACAGGTATCGATTACGATCATCCCAGCCTGCGTGATGCTTATAAAGGCGGATATGATTTCGTGGATAATGATAATGATCCGATGGAAACATTACCTGATTCCAGCAAACCGGATAAAAACGGAAGCTCCTATAATACATTGCACGGGACACATGTTTCGGGAACTGTCGCCGGTCGTGGAGATCCGAAGGATCCCGCTTCCAAAACAGGTTGGGTCCGCGGTGTGGCACCCGCTTCCGATCTCTATGTATACCGTGTACTGGGCCCTTACGGCAGCGGGAGCACCGAAAATGTCATTGCAGGGATTGAAAAAGCGGTGGCGGATGGCATGGATGTCATCAACCTCTCGCTTGGTTCCAAAATGAACAATTCCTATACGCCCGATGCCATTGCAGCGGATAACGCGGCATTAGCTGGCGTAACTGTCGTTTTGTCCAACGGGAATGAAGGTCCCGGAGAAGAAACCGTAGGCAGCCCGGCTGCCGCTCAGCTGGCCATTTCGGTTGGAGCCTCCACTCCTCCGCTGCAAACGCCTATTTTCAAATCAACCAAGTTAGGCACTATTTATGCCCAGCTCGCTGCCACTTCTTCCAAACTGGATAATGTCGACGAAGATCTTGAGCTCGTATACGCTAACCTGGGTGACGTGAACGATTATGCTGGTTTAGATGTCAAAGGGAAAACGGTTTTGGTATCCCGCGGGACGATCACCTTTGCTGCGAAGGCTGAAAATGCTGCGGCAAATGGTGCTAAAGCCATCATTATCTTCAACAATATACCTGGGGAAATTGGTGGTGCCACCATTGAGGGTGCTAAAGAATCCGTGCCAACCTACACGATCACCCAGGATAGCGGCCTGCAGCTTCAAAAAGAAGTAGCAGCGGGAAATAATCATGTGACCTTTAATTATCAAAAGGAACAGGATTTGCTCGCCGATCTAAGCTCAAGAGGCCCGGCCCTTCCTAATTACAACATTAAACCGGATATTTCAGCTCCAGGCGTAGGGATCAGATCTTCCATCCCGGCATTTGGTGGAGATTATACGAATGCTTACGAGGAGCTGCAGGGAACCAGTATGGCCGCACCGCATGTGGCCGGTTCAGCCGCTCTCCTGCTGGAGAAAACACGCCAAGAAGGATTGACTCTAAAACCGGAGCAAATCAAAGCTTTGATAACCAATAATGCTTTACTGATCAAAGACCGTCAAGGTAGACAATATGGAGTAAATGAACAAGGCGCCGGCCGGGTAGATTTGAAAAACTCCGCCGAAGCACAGGCGATTGTCAAGGTAGAAGAGAATTTACCAATCCAGCTTCAGGATGCGAGTCATCTTACCTCTTACTCTGGCAGCTTATCTTTCGGTCAACTGGGTGCAGGTACAACCACAACCAGACAGTTAACTATTGATAATATCGCACACGCCGCTCAGCATTATGGAGTATACGTCGATTGGAGCAGCAGCAACGGATTATCGCTTGTTCCGGATCTTTGCGATATCAATGTCAATGCAGACCAAGGTTCTGCTAATCTATCGGTTACACTCACCATTCCAGAAGGAACAGCACAAGGTATGTATGATGGACAACTCATATTCACCCAAATGAAAACAGGTCACAAGCTGCATGTTCCGTTTAGTGTATATGTGGGTGATAAATATAATCAGGATGAAATTACGAACCTGGAGTTTGACCCGGTCTACCTCTCAACTGCAGAAGGTGGCCATGGTACAAAAGTATATTATTCAGTCAATAAAAAGCTTGAGGATTATGTATTCGGTGTCTACGGTGTGGATGATGATGATAATCTGTTACCTGTCGGTTATATCCACAATGAGGACTTCAAAAAATCGCTTGATCCATTCTATTATTCATTTGACTGGGATGGAACCGTAAATTCTTTTGACGACTCCCAAGATGAAAAAATCAAATTGGATCCGGAAGGGATTTATGCCATGATCCCATTCGTATTTATTCCGGGTGAGGAAGACAGTACTCCTTTGATCGATTCACTTAAAGTCTTCATGGTGGATAATACGGCACCTGAAGCTACATTGCCTGATGAAATTACTGTAAATCCTGAAAAACCGAATGTTGGAATCCTCAAAGGCACAATCGAAAATGATATGCTTTTGGATTTGTACGATGGTACAAACCTTGAGGATCTTATCCACGTCAAAGCAAAAGCTGGTTTGGATACAGATACAGAGCTTAAAGATTTCACTGGGACCATCGATGCAGAAGGTAATTTCAATGTAGAAGTTGATTTGAAAAGAGGGTTGAACAAAATCCAGCTATTCGTATATGATGACGCAGGCAATGGTTTGTCTGTCCCTGCGAAGACCTACGAATACAATACGGAGAAAGCACCTGTTGATCATTCAACTGAAGTAGGGCTTAAGGCAGATTCATCCAACTCGGCTGTTTCCGAACCAATTAACATTAGCGTGGATTTCAAAGGCTCAGATGCCATTCAGTCCATGAGTGTTGATGTGGCTTATGATGCCAAGCTCTCCCTGAAAAATACCCTTGCTGGTATAAAAGGAGAAGAAATTAAGTCTGTCGATGCAGCAGTTCTAGATCCGTCTGAGTCTGACCAAACGGTTGTCCATTATGGACTGACATTTAAGCAACCGGTTGCGGAAGGCACTCTGGTTAAATTGTCTTTTATTGTAAATGAAGCAAACGAATACTCATTTAATGTTAAAAATATAAGTCTGTTGGATGCACAGGATAAAGTAATTGCTTCAAAAGTAGCCGATGCAATAGTCGTTAACGTAACCGAAGATGGAGATGGTTCTCCCATTCCCCCAACGGAGTCTGAACCAACACCAGCACCACCGTCCAATGAACCAGCGGACCCACCTGCGAATTCTGGGCAGGAACCTGTTTCATCACCCGAAAAGAGTCAAGATCCGGAACCAGGGTCTGATCCATCTCCTAGTGGTGACCAAGTATCCGATTCATACCATGTAACAAAAGCAAAGCTAGCTGCAAATTCCAGTAATCAGCTGGCTACAGAAGTATCATTCTCAGCACCGCTTAGTCCTTGTACAAATCCAAATCCTGATCCAGGCCCAGATCCAGGCCCGAATCCTGGTAATGGCAACGGCAGTGGCTCATGGTCAGGATCAGGATCTAATTCTACACCAAGTACGCCTTCTACACCTTCTGGCAAAAAGCTGACAGCCGGAACATTAACTGAGAAAGGTACAGGCGATCAGCAGTCCGCTGTACTAAACGTAGATTCTTCTTACTTGACCGGACAACTGAACGGCACAGATGCAAAAAATATTACGCTGGATATTAACGATGTAGCCATTGAGTCGTATCATCCATTGAACATTCAGCTCAGCAGCTCTCTAGCAGACCAGCTGCTGAAGGCCAATAAACCTCTTGTCATTAAAGGGATAGGTTTTGAAATATCTATTCCTGCTAATGACATGAAGAGTTTTGCTACGAAAGATGGACTTATTATTGGAATCAGCTTTGGTAACACACCTACAGGTTCGCCGCAAGCACCAACCGGCGGAACTGTAAATTTCGTTTCAAACATGCTGACTATTATTGAACCACCAGCAGCGTTAACATCACCGATGACTATAACGCTGGCTATTGATTCAGCTAAAGTGAAAAACCGTAGTAAAGTTGGAGTTTTTAATCAGGGCAGCGGAGAAACATGGACTTATCTTTCTGCCGGAAACAACAGTCCTAACTCCATTTCGTTCCAAGCTTCCAAGCTGGGCGCATTCAGCGCTGCCGAAGTCTCCAAGACATTTATAGACATCGCTAATCACTGGGCCAAAAATGAAATTGAAGTCATCGCAGCCCACTACCTGGCAAACGGAAAAGATTCAACTGAAACGTTCAAACCAAGTGATCAAGTCACACAAGCAGAGTTCCTGTCACTTCTTGATCGTCTTCTCGGCTCAGGCAAGACCTGGAGCGAACGTGCAGCAGAAGCGGGTTCAAACCATCAGCTGACACGTGAAGAGTTAGCCATTCTGCTTACAAATGCATTGGGCGCTAATGTGACCGGCACAACAACTGACCTTTCATTTAAAGACCAGAACAACATCCAGGAAGCTGCAAAGGGAGCTGTATTGTACGCTGTGCAAAAGGGCTATCTGAAAGGGAACCCGGATCAATCTTTCAATCCAAAGGGTAAATTAACCCGGGCAGAAGCCGGTGTAATCCTGTATCGTTTGCTCCAAGATCTCCAATCTAAATAAATCCGTTATAACGAAGAACAGCAGGCCCGCTGAGTTGGAATGTCAGCGAGACCTGCTGTTCTTTTCACAAAAAAGCACTCAATTCGATCATGGTCAAGACCCCATTTAGTGGACATTGAAAAAACACCTAGGCTGCAAACTGGCGCCGGTACTGTAC
Source organism: Paenibacillus dokdonensis (assembly GCF_004916975.1). Taxonomy (GTDB): domain Bacteria; phylum Bacillota; class Bacilli; order Paenibacillales; family Paenibacillaceae; genus Paenibacillus_AQ; species Paenibacillus_AQ dokdonensis. The sequence goes on from NZ_STGQ01000001.1 coordinate 2,872,351, forward strand.
CGGCGTCAGTTTGTTTAATTTACGCTGCGGTCGCCTTTGGTTGTAAAATTGTATGTACTTCTCAATTCTCCTTTGTGCCTCTGCCAGATTTCGGATATCATAGGGATAAAGCCCTTCCGTTTTGAGATGCGAGAAGAAGCTCTCCATGGAGGCGTTGTCTAGGCAGTTGCCCCGGCGAGACATGCTGATTTGGGCGCTAACCTTTGGCAGCATGTCGTGGTAAGCATGAGACGTGTACTGGAACCCTTGGTCGCTGTGAACGACCAATCCGGACACGTCTTTTCGCTTAGCAAATGCTTTAGCGAACGTCTGAAGTACCAGTTCATTATCGTTACGTTCGCTAAGTTGGTAGGCCACAATCTCGTTATTGAATAGGTCTTTCACTGCCGAAAGATACAGCCAGCGCTCGCCTATCCGGTATTGAGTCACATCCGTCACCCATTTCTGGTTTGGTTTTTCGGCTGTGAAATTTCGCTTAAGCAGATTATCAGCCACGCGCTCGGCAGCCTGGTATGTCATATTAAATCGACGTTTCCGGCGAATGCTGGCTTGAAGACCAAGCTTTTGCATTAGGCGCAGTACTTTCTTGTGATTCATCCATACACCTTCATCCTGCCACAAGAAAAGTTGGATCTGACGGTAGCCATACTTTCCTTCGTAGCGTTGATACACGGTGCGAAGGAGTCGTTTAGCCTCGGCATCTCGGTCATTCTTCTTCCTCTTCAAATACGCGTAATAGCCACTTCTAGAGACGCCAAGGAGCTTGCAGTGTTCGGCTACTTGGCCGACATTCGCTGCTTGTTCGATAAGCTTGAAGCGCTGTTCTTTCCCTCCTGCATCCAGATTTCCAAACACTTTTTTAGCATCGTATTCTCCCGTTTCAACTGCTGAACATATCGCTCTTGATCTAAATATTCCTTCCGCCTTCCTCGTTGATCCAGTAAACCAAACTCACCCTTTTCACGGTATTTTCGCATCCAACGCTTCATCCGACTCTGGTCTTGGATTCCCAAATGATCGTTGATTTGCCGATACGTCCATTTTTCCTCTACGTGCAAACGGATTGCCTCCATCTTGAGTTCCTCAGAGTACGTCTTAAACTTTTGACCTTTTATAGCCATAAAAAATACACCCCCTAGAATTCATCGGTTAAACCAAGGGGTTTTTCCAATGTCTATTCTAAGGGGTGCACTTCAATCATCCCATGAGTGCCTTTTCAATGACCATTCATTTGTTCAACTACTTCTTATCTACCTGCAGCAGTGTAATCTGCTTAAGCGCATAGGTATCCTGAATCCGTTCTTCTTTAATAACCCCGAGCTTGATCAGCCCGGCGATTTTCGATGAATCCGATTTGGACAGCATCCGCCACAGCTCCAGATCCGGCAGAGCTTCATACAGCTTGGCATCATCATAATCTTTTCGGGACTGTGAAACGAGCTTGACCCGGTAGGCTCCTGCTGCAAACTCCGAAGTTTCTTTCTCCTCACAAAAGGTCATGATCTGATCGCGCAGTTCCTTGAGCTCCTGCTCGGTTTCCTTTTGCTGCTGCTTCAGTTGATAATATCTTTTGACAATCTTGTCCATGCCAAAATCACTCTCCCCTCTTCTACATTTATATGCAGAACAAGGCTCGGAATAGGACATTATATGAAGTTAGAATACCTGCTATTCGTACTGCTCGGGTTCTTAAGCCATTTTATTGCAGCGCTTCACTCCAGCCTTGAAGCTGCTTCTCCACTTCTCCCATAAGAATAAACCGGGACTGGCGAAAGACTTCCTTGCCTTCCATGAACAGAAGCAGTGTGGGAGCTGTAAAAACGAGATATTCACCGGACACCTCCGGAGCTTCTTCCATCCGAATATAGATGCCCTTAACTTGCGGAAAAGATGGCAGCTTGTCATCCAGTTTGGCCATGACACTGTCACACACACCACAATGATCTGTTTTGATCAGCAGTAAGGTTAATGGAGCCTGCTGAATCTGATCTTTAATTTGATTCAGAGCGGTTAAATGCTGCACAGTAAGCACCTCACCTTCTTCTTTAAAATATCTCAATATACCCACATGGGTATATTCGGAGTTTACTCTCATGATGATCCGTTGTCAATGAATCTTAACTGATTCATAGGTAAAGATGAACGTATTCATCTCTAGTTAACATAATATTATTTACGTAATCCGACTCCCTTTTACACCCTATTGTCAATAGATGTGATCGTTTGTTGGTTACGTTATATGGTGCTAGAAAGAACCACACATATAAGTTTTACTATTATGAATTTTTCATATGATGAAATTATTACCATAGGGCTCAAATATGCTTTGTTATTTTGTTCGACGTATCCAGCTTTCATTTATTCGTTTTGATATACGATGCTGCCGTTAACTACGGTCATTTGAACAGAATTTTGAAGCAATGCCTGAGGTTCCTCCTGAAATGGATCCCTGCTTAAAATCGTGAAATCCGCAGCAAAACCTTCTTCAATCTTTCCCCGGTCCATTTCATGAAGAATGGCATGAGCACTTCCCGTGGTATACAAGGATATGGCTTCGTACATGCTGAGTCTCTCCTCTTCCCCATATACTGCAGGTTGATTCGGTTTGGTTCTCGTGACTGCCGCATGAATACCTTCGAGCGGTGACACCTTCTCAATCGGTGAGTCGGAGCCCCCTGCACAAGGTATTCCCTGGTTCAGCAGTGTTTTCCAAGCATAGATTAACAGGTTTCCAGGCTCTCCGATCCGATCCATCACCCAAGGAAAATCTGAAGCGACGAAGCTTGGCTGAATATCCGTTATCAACGGCATCCTTTTCATCTGTTCAACCAACTCCGGACGCAAAATTTGTCCATGAATTAGCCGGTCTCTCTTGCCTTCCGGACATGGATGCTTCTCCAAATACCGGAGTACTTTTTCTGCCGCCCCATCTCCGATCGTATGTGAAGCTACGGACATGCCATGCTTTCTCGCAAGAACTATCAGCTCCTCCAATTCCACATCACTATGGACAGCGATACCGGATGTTTCAGGCGCATCCGCATATGGCCGGCTGAGTAATGCAGTTCTGCCACCAAGCGCCCCATCTGCAAAGAGCTTCATGGCTCCAAATTCCAGCATCGGGGATTCGATACCCTTTCCTTTCATTTCCTCCAGCCATTCATCCAGCGCCAAATGATGGACAAGCAGATGAGCTCTAAAATGCTTTTCATGCTCATGAATAACGGTATTAAACGCACGCATCGTGCGTGCACATCCTCCATAATAACTTAAATCCTCCGTATGACAGCCTGTTAAGCCGTTGGACCAGCAATCTTGTATAGCCGCAGTTAATGCCGCCTCCAGATATTCCTCTGTTACACCCGGTACAGCTTCGAGTATAAGGTCTTGTGCTTTTTCCTTGAAGATTCCGTTTAATGTTCCTTCTGTAGTTCTGCCCAGGACTCCTCCTGCCACCTCAGGGCAGCCTTCTTTGATATCTGCAGCTTCAAGTGCAGCAGAATTAACTGCGATAACATGCCTGCAAATTCTTCTAAGCAGGACTGGATGTCCTGGTGCAGCGAGGTCCAGCTGTTCTCTCTCAGGTAAGCATGAATCCACCCAATTATTCTCATTCCAGCCTTCTCCGATGATCCACATGCCCTCCGGTAATAGTTCTGCCTGACCCCGAACTGCCTCCAGTAATTCCTCCCTGCTTGTACAGCTGCCCAGCTGCAGCTTGAGGAATGTCTCCCCATGTCCAATCAAATGCATATGACTGTCCACCCAACCGGGGAACATCACCCCGCCGCCAAGTTCCTGAACTTCTGTGATTTGCCCGCTGTACTTCTGCATTAACTCGTCCAGCTTACCGATCTCGCGAATGGTTCCGTCTTCAGTAAATACAGCTTCGACCGTTTGAAGCTCCTTCTTCATCGTGTAAATCGTTCCGCCCTTCCAGATCGTTCCCACACCGTTCTCCCCCTTATCTCATTTCATTATTATATTTCCAGGATTATATGATTTCCCTCACAACTATTATGAATTTTTCATATGTTGTTTTTTTATAATGTTATAAGTGAAAAAGCTTGGCCTGTACAGGCCAAGCTTTTTTGCGGCTGCCTTGTCTGCATGCGGGTTAAATCAGGTTTTCCCCACCCAGTCATCTCCCGCGACTTCCTTCCAGCGTGCCCGGATTTCCTCATACACTTGTTCGGGCAATGAACTGGTCTGCAAAAGCTTAGCATTTTCGGACCATCTCCCCGGCTTTTGTGTCCCGACGATGGCCGTGTCCACGCCAGGTATAGTAAGTGAGAACCGCAGTGCTGCTGCAATCGCCTGTTCATGGTCTGCAAGGAAATCGTACTGGAGCTCCTGCAGCCTCTGCCAGTATACGTACGGATAAGCCTTTTCCGATAGTGTCTCGTAGGTCCAGGCAACGTTTGCTACCGGCCGTTTGGCGATTATGCCCATACCTCTCTCTCTGGCTTCAGGCAAAGTCAATTCAATCGCTTCCTGATCAGCAATATTCAATGAGATCATGAGGCTGTCGAACAAACCGGTTTGCACAGCATATAATGCGTCGGTCCGGTCTCCACTGTAGCCAATGAAACGAGTCTTCCCCTGTTTCTTTGCTTTTTGCAAAACCTCGATCACAGATCCCTGTCGCAATATCTTTTCCGAGCAGCTGTGCAGATGTATGATATCGACGTAATCGGTCTTCAGCCGTTGTAGGCTGCGGTCAATACTCTTTTCCAGCATGACAGGATCCCAGTCTTCTTCTTCAAAACCGGTTGCATGCCCACACTTCGTAAATAAGTAAAAGTCATCTCTGCGGCCGGATAATGCCTTCCCGATCAGCTCTTCACTATCTCCGTAGCATTCTGCCGTATCAATAACATTTAGACCCGCGTCTAGTGCATGGTTCAGAAGCTCCTCCACTTTGGACAGATCATTTTCCTGACCAATTTCAGAGCCTCCGAAGCCTAAAATACTAACTTCCATTCCCGTTTTCCCAAAAGAACGCTTTTCCATCTTCTTGCCTCCTTATTCATAACACAAAAATATGAACCAGGTCCTCTCAAGCAGTAAGCGTAATTCTATATTACCCCGCTTTGGGGAAATAACCTGTAACCTGATTTAAAAGCCGTATATACTCTTTCCGCCATACCCAAGTTCAAAACCTATTTAATTTATGCTATTCATCTTTTGTGACGTGAAATACTGACTGATGTGTCCATGAATCGGACTTATCTTTTCTTCAAACTGCTGATCCGTATATGTACCGATGACTTTTCTCCAAAAAGCCTGCGCTGGAGCATTCGTCTTGACTTGGGTGACTTTCCAGCGGCCCTGGAAACGGTCAAACAGCTCGCGTGCTGCCCAGCTTCCCATACCGGAGCGGCGGTATTTTTGCATAACAAAAAATTCAGTCATATAAAAATCACCTTCCTCCGGGTCTACCAGACGGTCCACCAGAGCAAATCCCGCGGGAATATTACCATTTGTCATCAGAAAAGGATATTTACCTGATCCTCTTTTCCAATAATCATCCAGACCCGGATAGTCAGGAAACACGCCATCCTGATTCACATCCAGATTCTGAAACAGTGTGAAATCATACAAATACAGCTGCATTAAACCGCTGATCACCTGTTTTCTTCGTGCCGGAACCAGATCCATTCTGAAATCCATGAGTCCACCTCAATTATGTACATCGTCTCATATTAACTATATAACTTTGATCCTTATGGAGCAAGGTTATACCCATAGACCCCTGAAAAGATGGTTTCAGAGCACCTTGCTAACCAATATGGTAAAATATACTTTATAGGAATCAATTTCATAATACCTTAGGCCGCTTCAATCAAGGCTATATATATATCCAAACGATTTTATTGGTCTATATATTGTTTCATTTTTATCGTTTTAGTGAGTTATGAAATTGATTTATAGACCTACTCAAAAAATGAGGTGATGCCCGCATGAATGTACAAAAAGAAGTTGACCGGATCAAGCTAGATGACAAGGTACTGGGCATGCCGTGGTTTGTCCAGCAATTTATCGACTACAAACTGCCTGACCTGTCTCCCTCCACTTTGCTCGAATATGTAAGGGACTACGAGACCTTCTTTAACTGGCTTCGAGGTGAAGGACTATCCAAAGCTGAAGCTAACAAAGAAGTTACTTTGCAGGAGCTCGAGGTACTCCGGATGGGGGACGTGGTCAGCTACCGGATTTTTCTTACGACAAAACGGGAGGGCACAAATTCCCGGATCACTGTTTCCCGCAAGCTGTCTTCATTGAGATCCTTATTCCATTATTTAAGCCAAATCGCCGAAGATGAAGATTTTTATCCCCTTCTGAAGCGCAATATCATGGCAAAAATTGAAATCAAGCGAATCCATAAACCAAAGGATACCGCTGCCAAGCTTAAAGGAAAAATCCTGGAAGAGGAAGAACTGCTGGAGTTCATCGGCTACATCCTTGAGGGTTATGCCAAAGATGTGGAGAAAAATAAGCAGGCTTTGTATTCGCATGAACAGAACAAAGAGCGCGATGCCAGTATCACAAGCCTGATATTGAACTCTGGTCTCCGTGTATCCGAGGTAGTCAATCTGAATGTTGACGATATCGATATGAATAACAAATTACTGTATGTCTACCGAAAAGGAAATAACGATGAAACCTTCAAAACACCGGTGTACTTCCGGGAACAGGCCAAGGATGATTTGAACGCCTACTTGAACCTGCGCCAAACCCGCTATAAAGCACCTAAAAGAGAAAAAGCGCTTTTTCTTGCGCTGGCCAACGGGCATACTGAAGGCAGTCGTATGACCAAACGTGCGATGCAGGCCATGATTATCAAATATGCAAAGCGCTTTGGTAAGCCATTTCTAACGGTCCATAAGCTCCGCCATTCGTTCGCAACCGATTACTATTTGCAAAATGATATATACAAAACAAAAGAGCAGCTTGGCCACGCTTCTACAGAGACAACGGAAGTATATGCGCATCTTACGGATAAAACCATGTCCGAAGCCATTGAGCGGCGTACGGATTAATCCCAATTCCATATTGAAACCTTTTATTAAAAAAATCCGATCTCCCCAAGGAGACCGGATTTTTTTACATGCTTATATTCGTTTCTGGAGCCAATCCGTCATCTGTTCAATATCATCTTTGCCAAAAACAACAGGAAGTTCTGTTGTTTCTTGATCCATTTCAGCAAGAGTCTCCTCTTGAGACAGCCAGGTTACCACACCTAGAACAGAGCTGAGATTCTGAATCAGCTCCCTGTCTTCCGTTCTCCGTACCATAACCAGCTTGGGATAGTTCTCCTTCTTAAAGCCCTCAACCAGAATGATATCGTAGGAGGAAAAACTCTCAACGAGCTCGTCCAGATTAATTTCCACCTCTCGAATCACAGCCGTTTTACGTGGGGATACCAGAGCAATAGCCGAAGCGCCGGCTGCACGATGACGATATGAATCCGTACCGGGATGATCTATCTCAAAATCATGAGCGTCATGCTTGATCACAGCTACCCGGAAGCCCATTGCTTTTAATCTTTCAACAAGAGAGCAAACCAATGTTGTTTTTCCGCTGTTTTTGTATCCAACAACCTGACATACAAACGGCTTTCCTACTACATTCTGATCAGGATGAGCCTTATTCACAGCACTCACAGTGTATTTCCTTTCAATAGCAGAATTTTCACTTTCTCACCTGCTGGTGTTACACTTTTGGCCGGTGGAATAACGATCAGACAGTCACTATCCTTAATCGTCACCATAACGCTTGATTCATCGACCTTGGCCGGAATGGCATAGAGCATACCATCTCTTGCCTCAACCCTGCCTCTTACATAACGGGTAAAAGCATTCACCTTGGTGTAATCCTGTTCAAGGACTGCTGTCCATTCCGTCAAATAAGGCTTATCACAGCCAATCACCCGCAGAATGAACGGCCGTACAAACAATTCAAAGCCGACAAAACACGCACCCGGATTGCCCGAAAGAGCGAACAGCAGCTTGCCGTCTTTGACAGCCGCGGTAGTAACGCTTCCGGGTCTCATTGCAATTTTGTTATAGAGCATGTCCACGCTGTCACTCCGAACGAAATCGCCCATGATATCATAATCGCCCACGGATACGCCGCCGCTTGTCACCACAGCATCATATTCCTGCATGGCTTTTTCCACCTTTGCTTTTGCCAGCAGCAGATCATCCATCACAGCCTCCAGGATGAACGGCTCACCGCCAGCTTCGCGCACTTGAGAGGCCAGCATATACGTATTACTGTTGCGGATTTTCCCAGGCTGCAGCGGCTCATCCACGGTTAACAGCTCAGAGCCGGTTGAAAATATAGCGATGCGCGGTTTTTGGTACACAGTGACCTGATGCACGCCGAAGGAGGCCAGCACAGATATTTCACCCGCCTGAATCCGGCGGCCCGGACGGAGCAAAACCTCCTCCTCGTGTACTTCAAACCCGATTGGAGTAACATTCTTGCCTTCCTCGATCTTCCGCTTGAGTCCCAGCTGAGTGTGTCCCTCATACTCACGCAGCTCAGTCATTTCCAGCATGACGACAGCATCCGCACCTTCCGGAACCTGGGCACCTGTCATGATTCGTGCAGCAGTTCCAGCGGTAATCTCGTGCTCTGAAACAGAGCCGCATGGGATTTCATCAATCACGTCCAGCCAGACCATCTGGTCTGAACTGCATCCCAATGTATCCTCTGACTTAACGGCATATCCATCCATCCCCGAGCGGCGAAACCGTGGGAATGGATGCGGTGCTTTTACTTCCTCGGCCAAGTAGCGACCGTGACTTTCCTGTAAAGGGATTTGCTCGGTTGAACCGGGTTTTCCGTACGCGGCAAGCAGCTCTTGCGCCTGCTGAACCTGCAGCGGCTTGCGGTGAAATTTATCGTATTCTTCCTTGTTTAGTTTCATGTAGTAAACACCATCCTTTATTTCGATCCAGTATAAGATGAACATTTAATTATATCATGACACAAAAAAACGCACGAATCCATGCTTCGTGCGCTGCTTATTGTGTTATCTTCGCGACCTTCGCGTAATTTTACCGGAACCGACTCTCGTTTTCGGTTTGGTATAGGATTTTTTCGGTGAGTCAAACAAGCCGCCAGATCCAGTTTTCCCTCGAGAAATGCTTCCTTTACTGGACTTCGATGAATCTGTATTCCGGTCAAAAATGCTGCCGCCTGAACCAACGCTTGTATCTCCATTATTGGTACCACGGCGGAAGATTGAACCTTTCTTTTCTACCGTCAGAGGAGGAGCAATTTTCTTGTCATTGGTGGTAGGAGCATGGTATGTCCCCTGCTTGGGTTGGTAAATGTCCCGGCTGGAATAACCCCTATACCCGCCACCCCCTCCGCCAAGCGAGTCAAAAAGATGACCAATTACGACCGCAGTGAGATATCCTTTCAGAAAGCTAGAATCATAATTCTTTTGGACATACTGCTGGGAATCGACTTCAATCAGTGTGTCGCTTTCTTTTTTGGGATCCTTTTGCAGATGATAATATTCATTTCCATAAACGAGAAACATCCGTTCCGTATCTTCTTTAGAAACTTGATCAGGCTTTTTCTCATCCGTTAGTTCTTTTGCCACTTCCGGGACGGTCTTATCCGCAGCCCGATATACGTACGAGGTCGCACTGCCGTCGCGATTTACCGATTCCAAGGGATAGCTTTCCTTGACATTCGGTGAACCGATCCCGCACCCGCTCAGCAGTGACATGACGAGGCTGATAACAAGTGCGATTTTCAAGCTTAGCAGCGACCGTCCCTGCCGTCCTTTCATATGATCACTCCTAATTGGCCCGGATGACTTTTACATCTCCCGACAGCACTTTCTCTCCTTCATACAGCATAAAGCGTCCGTTCTGCCATTCAATGCGCACCAGACGGTAATCATCGGATTGATATTGCCACACATGCTGCTCCCCGCCCTGGGTAAAAGGGGTTTTACCATTCACCAGCACATGGCCTTCATACTCCTCTTCCAGGAAAAAGGTTCTATCGTCCAAATCCAGCTCTGTCGGTACTTCGCTCGGATTGTCGAGACGGCCATCCAAAGGCGTATAGAGAGAGTATTGAACCGTTTCACGTTCCTCGATATGCAAATAAGCGATAGCGCTTCCGTCCTGCAGCGTCAGAACTACGGCGTTACGTCCACGGTTGTGTACACGGCCTGTGACCTCATAGGTAACAAGTGATACTTCGCAAATATCCCCCGGCATGAGAGCCAGCATGCTTTTTTCCGCCTTTGGCGGTTCGGGCTTGGTAAACAGATTGCCAATTCGTTTAAATACGCTCATATGTTATAACTCCTTATGTTCATAAACTTATTCTGTGAGGATCCTTTACTTTATAGGCATGCGGTAATAATTAACGCGCCAACCATATGAAGCGAACCCGCGAACAACCCGTAACCAACCTTCCCTTGCTGCGTTCCCACATCAAGTTCCAGCTTTGCCCATAGTCGCAGTAGAACACGGACGATTGCCTCTAGTACAAGCAGGATCAGGAAAGAAATGATGGACACCATCACAGCATCAAGCAGATTGTTGGATGTACTGATCGAAGCCGAAAGGATGTACCCCTGAGCCAGCAGCTTCAGTACAAGGCGTGTCGTTACTGCCATGTTTCCTGCCTTGACTTCCTCAAAGTCCTTGTATCTTGTGAACAGGGAATCGACAAACATGAGAATAAAAAGGAGCAGCGCCCCAGATCCTGTCCATACCAGAATCCCCATAATCGTATTAAAATCCATGAAACGTGCCTCCACCAGCTCAGGTTTTTATCTTATACAGCAGGAACAGCGAAGGAGGACATTTGCATGCAATCCCCTTCGCTGCTTTAAACTTACGTTCTATTGGTCCGTTTTATTACTTGTTCTCGTACTGTTTCATCAGCGCAGCGAGCTCGTCGTCAACCGCTTTGTCCGTACCGATCTTTTCAAATTCATCATCAAGGGATTTGGCTTTGGAGGACATTTCGTTGCTTGCTTCGGCTTGCGCCTCCATTTGCATCATTTTTTCTTCCATACGCTTCATGCCGTTTGAAGCACTGTCCGGGCTGAAGCCTTGCATTGCTTTATTAATTTCAGTTTGCGCCTTGGCAGCATTATAACGGGCAACCAATGTTTCACGTTTATTTTTCATTTCGGTCAGCTGTTTGCGCATCTCATCAAGCTTGCTGCGAAGATTATCTGCTGCTGCTTTGTTTTGGTCATAACTTGCTTTGTATTCGGCCATTTTTTGTTCAGCAGCATTCTTTTCCTCAAGCGCACGGCGGGCTAAATCAACATTTTGTGCTTGTGCTGCCGTATGTGCCTGCTGGGTACGTTTTTCAACCAGAGCTGCTTGTTCCTCATACAGCTGCTTGAATTTCTTCTCAATAGCAATTTGTGCTGCTACCGCTTTCTCCGCATCTTCAAGATCTTCAGTCATGTCACGGATATATTGGTCTGTCATTTTTACCGGGTCTTCCGCTTTGTCGATAATTGCGTTAATGTTAGACATTGTCAGGTCACGTAATCTTTTAAAAATAGCCATTTTGTTATTTCCTCCTAGAAAGGTTTAATGTTGTTCTTATGATATTCATTTACGCAGCAGCTTTGAAGTCGTTTCAAAATTCACAAAAAATTTTTCATTTGCTTTTTTCAGTCTTAACGGTAATATACCTGTCAAACATTGAATTTGCCTCCGCTACAATCTCTGAAATCTGCTCACGGTTGATACCATCATAATGGATTCCTGCCGCCACGGTAACGGTGATGCCTAGCGCTTCTGCTGCTTTCTCCGCCATTTCCGCGGCCAGATCATGCTCCCGATGTCCTGGCAGATCTATCGTCTGCACCGTAGCCTCCTTGGCATCGTCACAATAATATGCGGTAGCTACAGCACCAATATGGGCTGATCCGCCGGTTATAACGAGCAGAATGTCTTTTCCGACGGGGACCTCCTCGATCCGTATATCCCATTTAGTGCTTGGTACCATGCTGCCGCCCCTCTTCATTGTAATCATTCATCAAAAACATTCCAATTTCTTAAATACCATTTTATAGGATATTACGCATTTCGTACAACGATGAGAATGGAAAAAGGGCATAGACAGATCACCTGCCCATGCCGTCGTCTTCACTCTTATATTAAAAGCCCCGTAAATATTGCTTCGGTATTTTCCCATCACCTTGAAGCGCTTGGGATGCATGGAGCGCCCAGTAAGGATCTTTCAGCATTCCCCTGCCTACTGCCACTAAATCTGCTTTACCATCCAGCACCACGTTTTGCGCGTCTTCAAAGGCATCTAGACGTCCTACTGCGATAACGGGTACATCCAGCTTGTCTTTGATATGCTCGGCCAGCTCCACTTGATAACCTGCCCCGGCCTTCGGCCCACCGTTGGCGCCAATATGCCCTTCACCGCCGGAAGAGATATGAAACACATCCACTCCTGCCTCCTGGTAACGCCGGCAGACTTCTTCGATATAATTTACGTCATAACCGCCGTCCACATATTCTTTGGCTGAAACCCGCATGATAACCGGCATATCCTCAGGCACAACCTCCCTGATCGCCTTTGTCACTTCTACACCAAAGAGTGGCAAATCCTGACCGTAAACATCATCGCGACGGTTGGTAAGCGGTGAATGGAACTGGTGGATCAGGTATCCGTGCGCACCATGAATTTCTACCGTATCAAACCCGGCTTCAACTGCCCGTCTAGCCGCTTCTTTATATGCCTGCACCATTTCTTCTACCTCTTCGGTAGTAAGGGCGCGAGGTATTTTATATTTTTCATCGAATCGAATGGCTGACGGAGCTACTGGCGGATTCGCATCCTCCGCTTTTCGGCCGGCATGTCCTAACTGAATGCCAATTCGTGTTCCATGGGTATGTATCTCGTCCACAATTTTGCGGTATGCGGGGATGTGCTCATCGCTCCAGATCCCTGTATCCTGATTCGTAATACGTCCATCCGGATGAATAGCCGTCATCTCCACAATGATCAGCCCTGTGCCGCCCACCGCCCGGGAAACATAATGCACAAAATGCCAGTTGTTCGGGATTCCATCCTGCGCTTGCACCGAGTATTGGCACATAGGAGGCATTACAATTCGGTTCTTCAAAGATAATCCCTTTAATACATAAGGTGTGAATAAATCCGCCATGCTTTTTGTCTCCTTTCAGTAAGCTTATATTTGAAGTCCGTATGTTGAAACGGTTCATATGAAACACATTTATTATACACGTTTTCGGAGTAATTATGGAAATGTGGGCTATTTTTAAAAACCATCATAATTCTTTCCAATTCGGGACATAACAGTATAGACAATCACAATTGCTGACAGCAATACCGGGGAAAGGAGCCGCAACCGATGATAAATACCCGACTTGTCAAAGCCTGCGCTGCTATGCTTCTTATCAGCCTGCTTTGGCCTGAAGCCGCTCTTAATGCGGCCCAGCTGGAGGATCCGGCCTCTTCTCATTCGATACAAGAAACAAGCAGTCATGAACAAAAGGAAACACGTCAGGAGAAACAGATTTTAACCTTGGGGCAGCTCATCAAGAAATACCCTGATACTTTCAAAATTCACGGTCCCCATATCAAACAAATCGCATTGACCTTTGATGATGTTCCTGATCCCCGTTTTACTCCGCAAATTCTAAAGATATTGTCCCAGAATGGAGTAAAGGCCACGTTCTTCGTTGTTGGCAGCCGGGCCAGAAAGCATCCAGACCTGGTAGCCAGAATTGTACGGGAAGGACATGTCATCGGGAATCATTCCTACAACCATCCACAGTTCCATAAGCTGACGATGGCCGAATATATGGATCAAATCATCCGGACAGAGAAAATCCTGTATGGCATTACCGGCTATAAGCCAAAATTGATCCGTCCTCCCTATGGTGATATTACGGAGAACCAACTGCGCTGGGCCAGACGCGAGGGGTATAAAATCGTCAACTGGAATGTCGATTCCTTGGACTGGAAAGGCATCAGCAAAGAGGCTGTGAAAAGAAACGTGATGACCACAGCCGGGCAGGGCTCCATCATTCTTCAGCATGCCGGAGGGGGCAGCTCTTCGGACTTATCCGGAACGATCGGAGCATTACCGGAAATCATCCGGGAACTGAAGAAAAAAGGATATACCTTTGTGACTTTACCCAAACTGCTAAAAGTTCAAAAGGACAAATAAAAAAACAAGCAGCTCTCCATTTTTGCAAATGGTAAGAGCTGCTTGTTTGCGTAAAAGCGAAATAGGGTATATATCATTATGTCAGTAAAAAACGATACTATTTAATGAAGTATAGTTGAACGTCCTGGAAACCAAAGTTGCTTACGGATTGCTGACTGCCCGGAACAAAGATATCAATACGGTTTCCTTTAATGGCACTGCCAGTATCTCTGGCCGTAGCTACAAAAGCTTTTTTAGGAAGACCTTCGAAGTTATGTCCTGTGACAAGCACCTTTGTGCCAAGCGGGATAATGGATGGGTCTACTGCGATCGTACCGAGTTCAAGCGGATTACCGAAGTAATCAACCGCACCCCATTTTCCATTCTCGCTTGCAGCTGCAGAATATGCCGTTGCTTTAACATTAAGCGTTTTATTATAAGTAAAGGTTTTTCCCCATGCTTCTACGACTTTTTGATCCGAATTCACATTCAGAGACGCGGTTGTGATCGTTGATGCAGAATCCGCATCCGCATATGCCTTCATTGTGTTGTCACCCGGAATATTCAGCTTAATGCCTTCATAGATGTTCGTCGCTTGTACGTTAGGATTCGCATTCATCAGCTGATTCATATTCACGCCTAATTGTTTCGATAGCGTGTAGTAAGTGTCGCCTTCTTTGGTTACATGTACAGAGTCCGCGTGAATAGGTACGGCTTGTACGGCCAAGGTAATGCCCAATGCTGCTGCAAAAATTTTAACTTTCTTAAATCTCTTCTTCATAGTTCCTCCTTAAAATACATCGATGCCTGCGAGGTTAGCTGTCGGGTTCGGATTGAGGAGACAACCCTACGTTACAATAACGATTCACCCCGAGTGACAATAGTCTTTCACGGTAAAAATTTTCCCCCGCACTTTGCATTCCAAAGTTTTGGCTTACTCAATATATCACAATTTTGTAACCTGTGCGCTTGAAAATGTTACCATACTGCAACTATTCAAGATCTAACTTCCTCTATCAGCTGAAGAATGTTATTAAAATCTCTATAAAAAAACTAGATCTCATGATAATAAAAGATTACATTTTTTTCATTTGGTTAACATCATCAATATTATGTAAACATTAAATTCTTCTTTCTATTTCTTTTCATCAAAAAAAGCTCCGGCAAGAGGTAATCTTGCAGCGGAGCTTTTTTTATGAAGCGTTAGATTAAATGAGTCATCAGAGTACTTTGCTAAGAAAATCCTTAGTACGGCTATTTTTTGGATTTCCAAATACCTGAGATGGAGTTCCTTCTTCCATGATCTGACCGTCATCCATGAATACAATACGGTCACCGACCTCTCTGGCAAAACCCATCTCATGGGTTACGATTACCATGGTCATGCCGCCTTCTGCAAGCTTCTTCATGACCTCTAGCACCTCGCCTACCATCTCAGGGTCGAGTGCTGATGTCGGCTCGTCAAACAGCATTACATGCGGTTGCATGGCCAGCGCGCGGGCAATGGCGATACGCTGCTTCTGTCCCCCGGACAGTTGTGACGGGTACGCATCCTTCTTATCTGCAAGACCGACTGTCTGCAGGAGATCGAGAGCAATCTTCTCAGCTTCCGCCTGCGGCACTTTCTTCACCTTTACAGGGGCGAGCATAATATTTTGAAGAACCGTCTTATGCGGAAACAAATTGAATTGCTGAAATACCATCCCCATTTTTTCGCGTGTCAGGTTGATATTATGCTTTTTATCCGTAATGGAATCACCTTCAAACGCAATCTCTCCGCTTGTCGGGGTTTCAAGCATGTTGAGGCATCTCAGAAATGTACTTTTCCCCGATCCGCTGGGACCGATGACAACAACGACTTCCCCTTTGGCAATCTCAATATTCACGCCTTTTAGGATATTAAGCTTTCCAAACGACTTGTGCAGATCCTTAACGTTGATCATCCGTACTCAACCTCCTTTCGAACAAACCAAGCAGCTTGGACAATGTAAAGGTCATCACGAAATAAATGGCTGCGATAATCAGAAGCGGCTTGAGTGACTCATAAGTAATGGTGGTCACGGCCTGTGCCTGATACATCAGATCAGTTACGCCGATAAAGGATACAATCGAAGATTCTTTAATAATCGTAATAAATTCATTCCCGATAGCCGGCAATACGCTTTTTACCGCCTGCGGAAGAATAATATATCTCATCGTCATTCCTTTGCCCATTCCCAAAGAACGCGCTGCCTCAGCCTGTCCCCTGTCGACGCCCTGGATCCCGGCACGGAATGTTTCAGCCAGATAAGCAGAGCTGTTTATCGAGAGCGTAATTGCACCGGATTCAATGGCTGTTAATTTGATCCCGAACGATACGAGACCGTAATGGATGATAAAGAGCTGTACCAGCATAGGGGTACCTCTAAGGAATTCTACCCATACCGTACCCAGAAACCGCGGAAGCCAGAATCGGGACATCCGCAGCATGGAAACAAGCAAGCCAAGGATAAACCCGCATACCACACCGATCGCTGCCAGCAGCAGTGTATACTGGATGCCATGCCCAAAGTAAGACCGGTATTCCCAGAACGTTTCAAATATATTCATGAAATAGTTACATCCTCCTTCAAGTGTTGCAATCAAAAAAATAGCGAACACTCATCCGCTATTTTTTCTGTAATCGCAACATTACTTATTTTTGAGCAGCAAGATCACTGGCTTCAGATACAAATTGTTCTATTTTCTTCTCTGAATTCAAGCGGTCCAGCGTTTTGTTGATATGATCAACCAGCTCCGTGTTGCCTTTTTTAACACCAATTGCGTAGCCGTCTTCCTTATAATCAGGAACCGCATCAGCGATGGCGAGACCTTTAACATTTTTCAAAAAGGCTTCGGCAACCGGTTTTTCCATGATCGATGCATCAACTCGTCCAGAATTCAGCTGCATGATGATATCGTTAATTTTACTAAGACCGGTAATTTTCGCATTGGGAATTGTCTTGGCAATATCCTCTTGAATGGAACCTGTCTGAATCCCAAACGAGACGCCCTCGAGCGATTTCATCGTCGAATATTTAGCCTTGTCCTGTTCTCTGATCACGACAGCCTGCTCGGCTTTGTAATAGTTATTCGAGAAATCCACTTCCTTCTTGCGGTTCTCATCCGGTGTCATACCCGAGATGACAAAGTCCACACGTCCACTCGATAATTCGCTGAGCAAAGCTTTAAAATCCATGTCCTTAACTTCCAGATTCGCTCCCATATCGGCTGCGATCTGCTTGGCAATCTCAATATCGAAGCCTACAATCTGGTCTTTGCCACCGATCATCTTATGAAATTCATAAGGAGGAAAATCGGCGCTTGTGCCAAGTACAATTGTTTTCGCTTCTGTCTTGCTCCCCCCATTATCTGAAACGGATGCCTGATCTGAATTTTTATCGCCGCAGCCTGCAAGCAAGCTTCCTGTCAGCAACAAACACACCGTTAAAATACCCCATTTTTTCATGATCTATCTCTCCTGTTCACATTCTTCGTAAGTTGTATTAGCCATAGTATGAGCATGTTGACTGATCGTCATCAGCCACTGGAAAACATGTTTTATAGTACAACAGTCTGCATGATTATGCAATGTAATTTTCATACAAATACATTCATTTTCAATAATTTGTAAATCGGAGTATCATTTAAGCATTATTATAATCCTGTGGTTAATAAACGAAAGTCCTTTTGGTACGGGCTTTTGAGGGATTTCTACATTGAATAGGTTGATTTTTTAATATACGTAACAAGTATTTTCCTAATTAATAAAACAATGAATGCTACTCATTAAATATAGAAAATACCCAATTATTACCATGTGTTGGAATGCACTATTACCCATTCCTACATGGTATAACCCATATTTTAACGATTTCTAACGTTTACTTTCATTCATTTATGTATTTTTATAAATTCACAAGGCCTTATTAAGCTAAAGATGTCCGTGTGAGCAATGATGTTTCCATCATCTGTGCATAATAAATACAATGTAAAAGCATTCGGCTATGGTTCATTATTCCGGATTCTCGGTTATTAAATAGCTAGAAATAAACTGGAGGTGTAGTCATGCTGCTCGAAGCTCTTTATCATGTGCCCCGTGACAAATGGGCCTATGCATACGATCCACGTACCATTCATCTGCGTGTCCGCACCAAAAAAAACGACGTGGATACCGTTGTCGCTATGACCGGTGACAAATACGACTGGGACTCGACCTATTTTGAAATCACAATGGAAAAAGCAGCATCCGACGAGATGTTTGATTTTTGGGAAGCATCGGTGCTCCCCAAATACAAGCGACTAACCTATGCGTTCCGTGTAACCGCTGGGACCGAGTCGATCTATATGCTCGACAGTGGAATTTACCATGAATGTCCTGCCCCCACAGGCGGTTATTATGAATTCCCCTACATACATGAAATCGATGTGTTTAAGGTACCGGATTGGGCCAAGGATGCTGTTTTTTATCAAATACTTCCCGAGCGGTTTGCTAATGGAGATCCAGGGAATGATCCAAAAGGAACGCAGCCATGGGGCGGTCAGCCAAAAACCGATAATTTCTTCGGTGGCGATTTAAAAGGCGTTCTCGACCATTTGGATGATCTGCTGGATCTCGGAATCAATGCGATATACTTTACCCCTTTGTTTAAATCGCCCTCAAATCATAAATACGACATCGTAGATTATAAGCAGGTTGATCCTCAATTTGGTGACAATGCGCTGTTGAAAGAGGTCGTGGAGGCCTGTCATGAAAAAGGAATTCGCGTGATGCTGGACGCGGTGTTCAATCACTGCAGTGAGCTCTTCCCCCCTTTTCAGGACGTCCTGAAAAATGGTGAACAATCAAAATATGCCGATTGGTTCCATATCAATCAGTTTCCCGCCCGTGTAGAAAACGGCATTGCCACCTATGATACCTTCGGATTTTTTGGAAATATGCCTAAATTCAATACGGCCAATCCCGAAGTTAAGCAATATCTACTTGATGTAGCGGAATATTGGATTAAGGAAATAAAGCTCGACGGATGGCGTCTGGATGTTGCCAATGAGGTCGATCATCATTTCTGGCGCGACTTTCGTAAAGTCGTCAAAAATGCGAATCCGGAAGCGTATATCGTGGGTGAGGTGTGGAGTGATTCGCTTTCCTGGCTTGTCGGTGACCAATTTGATTCGGTTATGAACTATCCGTTTGCTGACAAGGTGCTCGAATTCTTTAATGGCGGCATGGACGGTGCCACATTCTCTAATCGTATGAGCTCGCTACTCATGCGTTATCCGCAGCAGACAAACGAAGTTGTTTTTAACATGCTGTGCAGCCACGATACTCCACGCCTTCTGACGCGTGTTGGCGGGGATAAAAGGAAGCTGAAATTGTCCGTCGTTTTCCTCTTTACGTATATGGGGACGCCATGTATATACTATGGAGATGAAGTTGGCATCACAGGTAATGGCGATCCAGATTGCCGCAAGTGTATGATTTGGGATCCGAATAAACAGGACCGCGAGCTTTATGATTTCTATAAGATGATGATCAACCAGCGCAAGACCCATAAAGCGCTTCGTGAAGGCAGATTCCGGTTCCTGAAAGCGGATCAAGGCAACCCGTGCATCATCTATGAACGTGCAGATGACTCCATTCACTTCACAATCTGGATGAACAATACAGATCAAAAGCAAACGCTCTCCCATCCAATGGTCACTACGGACTGGCGGGATGCTTTAACGAACGAAAAAGTAAAGCCTGCGGATGGAGTTATGAACGTAGCTCTGGATCCATTCGGTTATCGGATTTTATATCGAAATATTACCAAATAAGCAAGCTGCACACATAAAAGGAGCATTCCAAAAGTCTTTTTAAAAGACTTGGAATGCTCCTTTTTTACGTGGACATTTCTAACTTTTGCCTGTAACCTGTTCGTAAATATCACTATATTCTTTAGCGGATACGTTCCAGCTATAATCCCCGCTTGTTGCATTCTTCACAATTTTATTCCAATGCTCTGGCTGATGATAAAAGGCAACAGCACGGCGAACAGTATGCATCATATCATGTGCATTGATGTTCGTGAAGGTGAAGCCATTCCCTTGCCCCGTAAACTCATTATAGGCATGCACAGTGTCATTAAGTCCGCCAGTCTCCCTAACCACAGGAATACTGCCGTATCTCAAGGCAAGCAGCTGGCTGATCCCGCAGGGCTCAAAATTGGACGGCATCAGGAATAAATCGCTGGAAGCGTATATTTTCCTGGAGAGCGCCTCACTAAAAGTGATTTGGGCAGACATCTTTTGCGGATGACGCTGTCCTGCTTCTCTGAACCAATGCTCATATTGTCCGTCCCCCGTACCCAGAATCACAAACTGCATATTATCATTTGTCAGCAGCTCATTCAGAACTCGTACGACCAAATCCAGCCCTTTCGAATCCACCATCCGTGTCACCATCGCAATCATCGGGATATCGGCTGATACCGGCAGGTTGAGTTCTTCTTGCAACAACTTCTTATTTTCTCTTTTCTTGGATAGGCTTGAACGGTATTTGAGTGCAATATGAGGATCAGTCGCCGGGTTATAGCTTTTGGTGTCTATCCCGTTCACAATACCACTCAGCTTGGGACCAAGTGAATATAGCAGTCCTTCCAGTCCATATCCGTAATGTGCAGTCTGGATCTCGCTTGCGTAAGTTGGACTGACGGTCGTGACATGATCCGAATACACGATACCGCCTTTCATGAAATTGACATTTCCGTAGTATTCGAGGCCATCCGCAGTGAAATACCGTTTGTCCAGACCCAGAAGCTCACCGAGGACATTAAACGGAAAAATGCCTTGATACAGTAAATTATGTATCGTGAAAACGGTCCGGATTTCATAATAAAAGAGATCATGGCGGTAGTGTGCATTGAGCAGCACCGGAATGAGAGCCGCATGCCAATCATGGCAATGGATGACATCCGGCTGAAAGTCTATAGTTTTCAACAGCTGCAGCACCGCCCGGTTAAAAAAGGCAAAGCGTTCACCATCATCCCCATAGCCGTATACAGCATCACGGCCAAAGTAGAATTCATTATCCACAAAATAATAAGTAATACCATCATGCATCAGCTTTTCTATACCGCAATATTGGCTGCGCCAGCCAACCGGAACATAGATTTCACCCAGATGCTCCATTTGATTGCGGTATTTCTCCGGAATTCCCCGATATTTGGGCAGCACGACACGGACATCAACCCCACTGCGGTACAAAGCCTGCGGCAGGGCGCCGATTACATCGGCGAGCCCTCCGGTCTTGATGAATGGCACCGATTCTGCAGCAGCAAATAATACCTTCATACTTCATTTCCTCCTTCATTGGATGCAATGGTTTCTTCAGATCGTATGGATGTACTCTGTTTGCGAGCCGATGCCTTGGAGTTCTTTTTTTTACCTTGTCCTAATTTGATTGCAGTTGGTTCCGATTGACGGCTGACCGGTTCACGCTTCAAGACAATAAAGCTAAGCGGGGGCAAAGAGATTTCCAGGCTGTTTAATTGATCATGCCAAGTTATTTTCTCGGTCAGAATTGGCTCCAAAATAGAAGCACCTTGTCCCCCGTATCTTTCCTCCTCGCTTTGGAAAACAGGCACATACTTGCCGGAACGGGGTACTCCAATGCGGTATTGCCTGCGTTCCACCGGCAGAAAGTTGATTAAAACAATCAACGTATCGCCGGCTTTCTTTCCTTTTCTCATATAAGAGATGACGCTCTGCTTGGAGTCATGCGGACTGATCCATTCGTATCCCTCCAGCTCATGATCCCGCTCCCACAGCGCTTTTTCTTCAAGATACATCTGGTTCAGTTCTGCAGTATAAGTCTGCATCTTCCGGTGTGTATCATATTCCAAAAGCAGCCAATCCAGCTCGTATTGGTCACGCCATTCGATAAACTGTCCGAACTCACTACCCATGAATAGCAGCTTTTTACCCGGATGCGTCATTTGATATCCCAGCAAAATCCGGAGACCCGCAAACTTCTGGCTGTAATCTCCGGGCATCTTACCCAGCAAGGATTTTTTACCGTGAACAACCTCATCATGGCTGAGCGGCAGCGCATAGTTGTCTGAATAAGCATATGCAATCGGAAAAGTCAGCAAGTTATGCTTGGAAGGCCTATCTTCAAATGATGCTTCCACATAATCCAGCGTATCGTTCATCCAGCCCATATTCCATTTGTAATTGAAGCCAAGCCCATTCTCATCCACAGGGGAAGTGACGCCCGGCCATGCGCTTGATTCTTCAGCCATCATCAGTGTATACGGGTAGTAATTAAAGACAGCTGTATTGAGCTTCTGCAAAAATGATATAGCTTCCAGATTTTCAATACCACCAAGCTCATTCAAATGAAATTGTCCTTCTTTTTTCTCAAAATCGAGACGCAGCATGCTGGTAACGGCATCGACCCGGAGACCGTCAATATGAAATAAATCCAGCCAAAACAAGGCATTGGAAATCAAAAATGAATGAATCTCAGGCTTGCTGTAATCAAAGCTGAGGGTACCCCAGCCCGGTTTTTCGGCTTTCAGGGGATCTGCATATTCGAACAAAGATGTTCCGTCAAACATCCGCAGACCATGAGCATCCTTCGTAAAATGGGCAGGAACCCAGTCGATTATGACGCCGATATCGGCCTGATGACATGCATCCACAAGATACATAAAATCTTGGGGAGATCCAAAACGGCTGGTAACAGCAAAATATCCTGTGCACTGATATCCCCATGATAGATCGTAAGGATGCTCAGCCAGCGGCATAAATTCTACATGTGTATATTTCATTTGTTTGATATAAGGAATCAGTAAGTCGGCGATTTCCCGGTATGTGTATAGCGTTCCATCTTCCTTTTGCCTCCAGGTTCCCAAATGAACCTCATAAATATTGACGGGCTTGCTGAAAAGACCCTTCTTCTTTCGCCTCCAGGCTGCATCATGCCAAGCATAACCGTTTAAATCGGATACAACCGATGCGGTAGCAGGACGGAGCTCAGCTTCAAAGGCATAGGGATCCGCTTTTAAAAAACGTTCGCCGCTTGGTCCTTCAATGTCATATTTGTAAAAAGTACCTGTCGTTAAACCGGGGAAAAAGCGAGTCCAAACGCCCGAATCGGGTATCTTATGTAATGAATCCTCAACTCCGTCCCAACCGTTAAAGTCGGATGCCAGACCGACTTGCCGGGCATGCGGAGCCCAAACGGTAAACCGGACGCCTTCCAAACCATCTTCCACAGCAGGATGAGCGCCCAAGATTCTGTAACTGTGGTAGGAGGTCCCTTCATGGAATAAGTATATATCTTCATCTGTCGGCGGCAGTCCGGTTAGAGTGTTTATTTTAGCCAATAAGATCACCTGCTTTATAAATATAGTGCACTTAAACCATTACCCCATTCTAGCCAAAATAAACGAGAAAATGTTTCTTGAAAAATAAATTTGTAATTTTTCAATTATTTTTCAATATAATCGTTTCAGTGGGGCTGACAATCGTTTATGTATGTACTACATTGACAAATTTTTGGGAGGGAAACGACATGAATAAGAAAGAATGCATCGCCATGTTGCTTGCCGGAGGTGAAGGCCGCAGACTCGCACCTCTGACATCCAAACAGGCAAAGCCGGCTGTACCTTTTGGCGGTCGCTACCGCATAATCGATTTTCCTCTCAGCAACTGTGTGAATTCGGGTATCGATACGATCGGTGTCCTTACACAGTATGAGGCAGAATCGCTCCATAGACATATCGGAGAAGGTGAACCATGGGGTCTCCAGAATAAAGGAGAGAACGGAATTACCCTGCTCCCTTCCTACAATACAGGATCCGCAGAATACTTAGGAACAGCTGACGCCATCTATAAAAACATTGATTATATAGACGGTCAACATCCTGAACATGTTCTTATTCTTTCGGGAGACCATATTTACCACATGGATTACAATAAAATGCTTCAATTTCACAAGCAGCAAGGAGCCGAAGCCACAATTTCCGTAATGGAGGTTCCTTGGGAAGAAGCGAGCCGTTTCGGAGTGATGAGTGTAAACGATGAGCTCCGCATTTCTGAATTTGCAGAAAAACCTGCAGAACCGGAAAGCAATTTGGCATCCATGGGCATTTATCTTTTCCAATGGGATTATCTTCGCCGTCATCTATTGGAGGATGCAGCTGACCCGTCTTCCAGTCATGATTTCGGGAAAGACTTGATTCCAAAAATGCTAAACGAGCAAAACCGCATGTTCGCTTACCGCTTCGATGGTTACTGGAAAGACGTTGGTACCGTCAATAGCCTGTGGGAAGCTCATATGGATCTACTGGTCGATGATTCCTCCTGGAAGCTGCATAACAGTGAATGGCCAATGTATTCACGGCCATGGCGCACAAAGGTAAATTCGCATAAGACCAGAACGGGAATGGCAGCAAATTGTCTGATTTCCGAGACCAGTTCGATGGATGGTTCGGCTTATCAATCTGTTGTGTTTTGCGGTGTTGAAGTCGGCAAATTCTCCGAGATCAAAGACAGCATCGTAATGCCAAACGTTAAAATTGGGCGCAATGTCCATATTGAACGTGCCATTATCGGTGAAGGTGCAGTGATCAAGGAAGGTGCAGTCATTAAAGGAACGGCTGATCAAGTGGTTGTCATCGGGCCTTATGAAACCGTACTGCCAAAACCAACGGTTCGTACCCAGCCTTCCCGCTTGCTTCAGGATGTATACGAAAAGACAGGTCGTCTTCGTGCCGAGGGCTTATCCTCATAATATTCGGAGTTACCGGTTCTCATATACAAAAGAGCGAAAGCCGCCACTTGCGGATTTCGCTCTTTTCATGATGTCTTAATCCTGTGTTGTTTCCGCTCCTGGGAGCTGAGGAATTTCGGATTCCTCAGCTTCAAGCAGTCTCGGCAGCCTAACCACAATGGTGGTACCTACATCCAGCTCACTTTGAATCAGCAGAATACCGTGATGAAGTTCAACCAACTGCTGTGAAATGGCCAGCCCCAGACCCGTACCACCGTTCAGCGGATCAACCTGGAAGAAACGGTCTTTTACTCTAACCAAATGGTCTTCACTTATGCCGATTCCCGTATCATGTACCTGAACGACCACATTATTGCCCTCAAAGGATACGAACAAGTCGATTGCCGAGTTTTCATGTGAGAATTTAATGGCATTATCTATCAGGTTTAAAAAGACCTGTTTGAGCCGGTTGGCATCCCCTTCGACGAGGGGCTTATCGACCGAATCAAGGCGAAGCTCAATGGTACGCTTCTCTGCTTTGGTCCACAAATTCAACATAATTTCCTGGAGAAGTTCCTTCAGATCAACACGTCCAAACGACACCTTCATCTCGTTTTGCTGCAGCTTGGAGAAATCAAGAATTTCTTCCACCAGTCCAATCAAACGCTCTGTCTCCTTGGTGATAATCTCCATGCCAATCTTCGTCTCTTCAGGATCATATCCACCCGAGTTAATGGTTTCACTCCAGCCTTTGATACTCGTTAGAGGTGTCCTAAGCTCGTGTGAGATGGAGGAAATGAAGTCATCTTTTACCTGGTTACTGCGTACAATTTCCTGTGCCATATAATTTAGTGTTGAAGCAAGTTCTCCCAGCTCATACTTGTAATTGCCTTTAACTCTGATATTGAATTTGCCCCTGGCCATTTGCGCCGAAACGGCTGTAATGGTGTTTAGCGGTTTGACAATCGAATTCGCCAGTCCCAAGCTGAACGCCAAAACCAAAGCCAGCACTGCGGCAGCTACCGCCGTAGCGATCAATGTGACATTAAACAATTTCGCATTAACTTTTTCCAGTGAAGTGACGTATCTGACGATATAAGAATCTCGTCCATTGTCCTGTTCCATCTTGGAGACCGCCATGACATCTTCCCCTGTGTTTGGCTGCCTGCCAACCCATCTGCCGATATTCCCGGATTGAGCCTGGGAGATATCACTGGTCTTAATGGAAACATCAGGCTGAAAATCAGAAGAGTTAATAAGAACATCACCCTGGATATTAAGAACCTGCATCTCGGTGTAATTGAGCTTGTATACCATGAGCAAATTTCCAAGGTCATCTTTACCTTCATTGGAGGAGGTGCCAAATTTCTGGTACTCCTCCACTTGTTTGATATGCTGCGTAATATGGCTGTATATGCTGTCATAATAATAACTTCGTATGGCTAGCAAAAAAATGACTTCGGCCAACAGCAGCGTCGAAAACACCACGATAAAGTAATGCATGACGATCTGCCGGCGAATGCCTTTCTTGATCATTGTCCCTGACCCTTCCATTTATACCCGTGACCCCATACGGTCTGGAGAAACTCGGGCTCGGAAGGATTATCTTCAATCTTTTGGCGCAGACGGCGGATGTTTACGTCAACGATTTTCGGATCGCCCATATATTCCTTGCCCCATACGTGATCGAGAAGCACGTCCCGGCTGAGCGGGGTATTTTCTTTTTCCAGAAAAAATTGCACCAGTGAGAATTCTGTCGGTGTAAGTTCAATATTATGCCCGTTCTTTTTAAACTGTTTGGAAATCAAATCCAGAGCAAATGGTCCGGACTGAAAACTAACCTTCGCAGAGGTTTCACGGTGTACATTGACTCTGCGGAGCAGAGACTGAATTCTTGCGATCAGCTCAGTTGGACTGAATGGCTTACTGACATGATCGTCAGCACCCACCGACAAGGCATAGACCTTGTCTTGTTCCTGAACCTTGGCGGTCAAGAAAATAATGCCCAAACGCTCATTCGTTTCACGAATGCGCCGGCACACCTCAAACCCGTCAATGCCCGGCACCATCACGTCCAGCAGCGCAATATCAATATCCGGAGTACTCATTAAAAGGTCAAGCGCTTCATTGCCATTGGATGCCTCTAGCACATCAAAACCGTTGCGTTTTAAATTGATTACGATAAAACTGCGGATGGAATCTTCATCTTCCAAAATCAATACTTTACTCACTTTGCTTGTCCTTCCTTTCTATCGGAGGTACCTCGTCCTTTGATTTACTTTTGTTATTGTTCAGGTCAAAGTCTGCGCTCTTTTTGTAGCCAATGACCTTTCCACTATTCCGGGACAGATATTTCCAGTCTTCATGCTGCTTTTCCCACTCGGTCTGCGAGAAGAATTTAATCTCCGCGACTGTTTTTCCTGTGCCAATCATGTAAAACCGCAAATATTTATCTTTTTGGGATTTGGTATCCACCGTAATTTTGTTATGCCATTGCGGAGGAAAAAACCCGAAATCGAAATCATTTTTCTTATCATGGTATTTCTCTGCGATGAATTTCAAACCGGTCTTTCCATCCCACTGGTAATAAGAATAAAAATAAGGGATTTCCTTCTGGTCAAAATACTCCCATCCAGCCGGCTTTGTCAGCAGAGGAATCTCAATAATACCATCATTGTTAACATCTTCGCTAAAAATCCTGGATTGCCTGAATGTCTGGTCATCCTTCTCGAACACCGATTTGAGCTTACCATCCTGCATGACGATGATGCTCGTGAAGGAAGCGTCTCCGACCGTAGATAGTGTGGCATCCAGTACAATTCCCTCGATGCTGTTTCCTTCTTGATCGACAAACACTTTACCTGCGACAATATTGTAATATTCGTAAATATACGGCTTCAGCTCAAGTCTGTCCAGTTCGACAAAGCTGCCTTCATCGTATTGGAAGGTCGTAATGAAGTTGCTTTCCCCATGTTTGAGATCCACGATCGTAAGATCATTAATATGATCTCTGTTCATATCGCTGATGACAAAATTCGTATAAGGACGCTCCAGTACCCTTTCCAGACTCTTACCATTATAGCTGTATATAAAAACACGGTTCTGAGTTTCTTCGTTACCCATTGAAAATCCAGCCACGATATCCACTTTACCATCGTTAGTCATATCTTTGAAATAAAGGGATTCCAGAACTTTACCTACACCATCAAAGGTTATTTGCTTGACCCAAGTATCGTTGCTTTTTTTAAAGATAATACCGTGAACGCCGATGTTTTGGTCCGGTGTCTCGTAAAATACGACCGCTTCACTCACGCCATCATTATCGAGATCAACAAAATGTATGACATTCGTGTCGTCTTCTTCGTTTGACCGGATCAGATTGGCATCCTCAGGCAGCTGGGCCATAATGATGGACCGCAATGATTCCTTTTCAGCAGACAGCTGCGGTGTTTGCATCATCAGGACCGGGTCACTGATAAACGAGCAGCCACTTAGCAGAAGCATCAAAAGAAATGCGGCAGGGATATGGATCCAGTAGCGTTTTACCAAAATGAATCACTCTTTTCTATCCAAAGCCTGTTTAAGGGCTTTATAACATATTTCGTTCGCGAACCGTGAGCCGGCGTCCGGAAATATCAAATGCCATTTCCCCGCCGGATATTGCCATTATCCGCGTTGCGTAACGTTCTGCTAGCTCAATCGGTAGTACAGTTAGCACTGTGACTCTCTCTTCTTCGCAAAGCTTTTTCAGCGTCTCCATAACGCTCTCCTGCGATTTGGGATCCAGTCCGATGACGGGCTCATCCGCCAGAATTACCTTGGCCCCATGCACAAGGGCACGTGCGATCGCAATTCTTTGCCGCTCTCCGCCACTAAGTTTA
Source organism: Paenibacillus dokdonensis (assembly GCF_004916975.1). Classification (GTDB taxonomy): domain Bacteria; phylum Bacillota; class Bacilli; order Paenibacillales; family Paenibacillaceae; genus Paenibacillus_AQ; species Paenibacillus_AQ dokdonensis. The sequence continues at coordinate 2,901,206 of NZ_STGQ01000001.1, forward strand.
TCACATTTTTGATGCGCTTTTTCCAGCAGTCCCAGCTGCTCAATGACATCCATGGCACCCATATAATCATCTGACCGAACCATGCCGGTAGCCATTCTCCAAAGCGGCGCTTGCCCAGCTTGTCCGATCAGCACATTTTTCAAGGCCGTGCGATTGGGATTCAGATGAGGATTTTGCTCTAAGTATGCCCATTCGCGTTTTATTTTTCTTTTTCCGGCAAACGGATCCTTCAAGACATCAAATCCGTCAACCACGAAGGTCCCTTTATCCCACTTCTCTTTCATGGCCAGACAGCGCAGCAGCGTACTTTTACCGCTTCCGCTCGCTCCCACTAAAGCAATCAGTTCCCCCCGCTGAAAATCAAGTGAAATGTCCTTGAGTACAGGTATTTTATCTACTCCGACGGACTTGGTTAAATGCTGGATTCTAATCATGACATTTCTCCTCTGGTCTCTCGTTCTCTTCATACTATCATAAAGCATTCTTTTTCAGGAGTACAGCTATAGGATTCCGGCATTTTCCAAAGATTTTTTCCTTACGGCTACTCCAAGAAAAGCGAATATAATGAAACCCGACCCAAGTACGATAAACATTCCCGCATTCCAGCCATATTGCATCAAGGTCCCTCCAATATTAGGTCCCGCTATGCTCCCTATATTAAAATGAAAGGACGCGATCACATTGGCCGCAGGCAGCAGCACCTTGGGGAGTATATCAGCCGCGTAAGCAAGACCAAGGGAGAAGAAAGAGCCGATCATCCCACCGGCAATCATAAGCAGGAGCAGAATCCCTACCGTGGAAGTCCCGGCCAAAGGTACCAGAATGAACGCCAGACCGCCGAGGATTCCGCAAATGATCAAAATCCGTTTCCTCCCGAAGCGGTCACTGAGTATCCCCAGCGGCAGTTGAAGCACAAGCCCCCCGATCCCGATGAAAGGCAGCAGGAACGCGATTTGCTGTTCGTTCAGTCCCACACGTAACCCGTATACGGGGAAATTACTGTTTATTCCCGATTCCATATAACCGTAAAGCAAAGCCGGAATGAGGGCATACCATGCCCACGCATAGCTGCGGCGGAATCTTTTCACCGGACGCTCTCCCTCTTTAAGCTTCTCTGGACGAAGATCCGGAAGCTTCAACAGCACCAGAATCAGCACCAGCAAGACCAGTATGGCAAGAGCGATAAAGGGTACGCTGTTTCCAATATGGAGGAGCGGTATGCCGAGCGGGCCTAGACTAAATCCCAGGCCATACGACATACCGTATATCGAAATATTTCGACCTCTGTTTTCTTCTGGGGTAACCAGCAGCACCCAAAGCTGGGCGGAATAGTGCACCGCACTATCTCCGATGCCAACCAGAAGCCGGAGGATAAACCAAAACTTTATGTTTGGGACAAGCGGAAACAATATGACAGAAACCAGAACCAGCACTAGACCGGCACTCACCAGTTTCTTAAAGCCGAGCGCCCCGAGAGTCCGTTCAGCGACGAGCGTCATCGCGAAGGAACCGACATAGAGTGCGGCTGCATTTAAACCGTTCAAGGAAGACGAAACGCCCATTTGTTCCAGGAAAATGGATAAAAGGGGCAAAAGCAGCCCCTGGCTAACCCCTGCTGCTACAATAACGGTGAGTAATATGACATAATGAAAAGACGAGCTGCGATTCATGCTGCTTGATTGAGACACTTAAAATTTCCTCCTTCGATATATCCGGGCAAACTACTTGAACATTATAGTGGACAACCCGACACTCAACAAGCCATAATGAAGGAGATGCACTGATTTCATAGGAGGTTACCCTTTCATGAACTATGAAGTGAAAGTTGACGTTTCACCCATTTACGAACTGCTCGGCAGTTTTATGGTATATACTTCCAAGAAATGGGTTCGCAACCTGGATATTGGACCTGAATGGATCAGTGAAGTGAGCAGCAAGCTATCCTCAGAAGTCACTGCTGCCCTTTCCCAAACCGCGGCTTGGCCATTTGTTGATTTCGATGTGCTCTATGCCTGGGCTATTCACCGAAACAATGGCGATTCCGTACCCAGCTTTCTGGAATGCTTGCAGGAGACATCCGCAGAAGTTCTGCACGCTGCTGCTTCTCCCTATCTTCCGAATTTATCGATCGAAGAAGCCCGCAGGATCCGGGATCAATATACGCCGCTACTAGAGCTGTGGTATGAAAATTATTTTAAAGACGTAGAAGCAAGCATCATTCCACTTATTGAAGAAGATGCTAAAGAAAAGGGAATGCTGCTCACCAAAATGGATCCTATGAGCCTCGTTGAATATGCTTCAGGCGGACTGGTCATCGAAAATGCCCCTGAAATTCAAACGATTGTTCTTTTCCCGACAGTCCATAACCGGCCTATTAATACGTATTGCTTCTATAAAAAAATGATGCTGATTCAGTATCCTGTTGACGTACCTGAAGAGGATGAGGACGAGCCGCCAACCTGCTTGCTGCGGATGACCCACGCCCTATCCGATCCCAAGAGACTGCGCCTGCTTCGCTATGTAGCGGTAAAGCCTCATTCCCTTGATGAAATGGTCCGGGATTTGGATCAAACACAGGAATCGCTCAAACATCATTTGATGATCCTGCGAGTAGCAGGTCTGCTGCGAATACATCTTGGAGCAGAAGACACGGAAAAATTCAGTATCCGTCCAGACGGTGCGTCGGAGCTCCAGATGTTCCTGGAATCTTACATGCGTCTATAAGGAGTGAAGCTTGTTGACTAACACATTAAAGCAACATATTTTATTTGATCTGGATGACACGCTCATCCATTGCAATAAATACTTCGGTCTTGTTCTGGGCGAATTTTTCGAGCTGGTGCATCATTGGCTCGGGCATGAGAAGCTTTCGACTGATGAAATCCGTCAAAAGCAGATCGAAATCGATGTCGCACAAGTAAGCAAAACAGGCTTCAGCAGCGGAAACTTTCCAAATTCCCTGATCGAAACCTACCGCTATTTCTGCCGGAAACTGAATCGCCCCATCCATCTGGAAGAAGAACAGCAGCTGAACAAGCTGGGACTAAGCGTATACGAACAGGAAGTAGAGCCCTACCCTGGCATGGTGGAAACCCTGGAGACCCTGCAAAAGGAAGGTCATTACTTATATCTGTATACCGGCGGGGAAACGGCTATTCAGCAGCGAAAAATTGACCAGATGAAGCTGAGTACCTATTTTGATAACCGGATTTACATTACACAGCATAAAAATGAATCCACGCTGGAGCAGATATTGCAAAGAGGTTCGTTTGACCGCTCCTCTACCTGGATGATTGGCAATTCACTGCGTACGGATGTCGTTCCGGCACTGACAGCCGGTCTGCAAAGCATTTATATCAAACAGTCCGATGAATGGGTATACAATATGGTCGAGCTGCAGCAAGAGCCCGGAAGTTCGTTTTATACCATTTCTTCTATTGAAGAAATACCGGATATCATCGACATTAAAATCAAACAGGAAATAAAACAACGGCCCTTGAACTAGGGCCGTTGTTTTATTTCCCAATCGAATGATAAGTTCCAGTAGCGTTATGAATCTATCCCGATTGCCCCCGTTTCCGGGTCCATCAGGACTAAATATCCCTGCCGCTGCTGTCCGTCATCTTCCAATGTAAAATCCCTCGATGTCTTCCGTCCGCCCGCAAGTGAAGCAATATCTTCCGGTTCAAGGGAAATGCCGAACTGATCCTTCCAAATGACGAACTTGCAGCCCGTTTTGTAATGAGAGCAGCCATAACCGCGGCGTCCCATAATCAGCGTACCTTGGCAGCCCGCTCTTGGACATGGTGCAATTCCTGCGGTTGTTGTGATGCGCTGTTGCTCTGGAAGCTCCTGTACTGATCCGGATTTGGCAGTTATAGCAGCCTTTTTCGTTGTAGTTCTTTTGGCCTTACTAGGAGTCTCTTCTTCCACGTTCTCGCCTGACTTTGCCGCCGGTTTTTTCCGGCTTCGTGATGTTTTGGCATCCTCGGAAGGCTTATCCTCAAAGGATTCTTTTGCAACTCTGGACTGCACCTTTACCTTGCTGATAATCATCGTCGCAAATTTTTTAACATTCGCCATAAATGCTTCATCGGAAGCAGATCCCTTGGCAATTTCATTCAGCCGGCGTTCCCACTGCCCTGTCATTTCAGGGGAAGTCAGAAGGTCGACACCCGCACCGCGGATAACCTCGACGGCCATTTTCCCCTTCTGCGTAACGACAATACGTTTGCCCTTCATCACCATATATCCTACCTGTTTCAGTCGTTCGATGATGGCGGCGCGAGTCGCTGGTGTCCCAAGTCCAGAATCTTTCATGGCATCCCGTAATTCCTCGTCCTCAATCTGCTTGCCTGCGCTCTCCATGGCTTTTAGCAGAGTGCCCTCCGTGTACGGCTTTGGCGGCTGAGTCTCTTTTTCCTTCGCCTCACTCCGGATACACAGAACGCCCTCATTCGCATTTAAGTGGAAAGGAGTGGTGACTTCTTCTTCACTTTGAGCTTCGTCCTCGTCCTCTTTATCCTTTTTGGCTCGGGTTTTCTTGGCATCTTTTTTCTGGTCAGCATAGATGACCTTCCAGCCTTCAGAGAGCAGCTGCTTGATTGTGGTCTTAAATTCTTCTTTTTCCACTTCCGTCATGATCGTATGCACCTTATATTCTGCAGGAGGGAAAAAATGGGACAGAAAGCGCCTTACAATCAAGTCGTAGATCTTGGCTTCATCCGGAGCCAGATTCCGCGCCATTTTATTGGTAGGCAGAATGGCATGGTGATCTTCGACCTTCGACGGATTGCAGACTGATTTATTGTTTTTATGAACGTATTTCTTGTCAGCCTGCTCGGCGAATTTTACATAATCCGTTCCCCGCAGCTGATCCAGTGACTTGTACATCTGCGGGATATTTTGCTCGGTCACATAATTGGAGGTCGTTCTCGGATAACTGATGACCTTATGTTTTTCATATAGTGCCTGGGCAAGATCAAGCGTTTTTTTGGCGGAAAAGCTATATTTGGCATTCGCTTCGCGTTGAAGCAAAGTCAAATCATACAGCTTGAATGGATACTCCTTCGTATCCTTCACGTCATAGCTCTGGATGATGCCTTCCTTGCCTTGAACCTTTGCTGCGATTGCCATGGCTTTCTCTTCATTCTGGATCCGTTCCCCTTGCCATAAGCCCTTGTAATCGGAATCGCCCTGTTTAAACATGGCTTCCACATCATAGAACTTTGCGGAGTTGAAAGCGTCAATCTCCTTTTGCCGGTCATATATGAGTGCGAGTACGGGTGTCTGTACGCGACCCACCGATAGTAAAACGTTGTGTTTAGTCGTAAAAGCACGGGAGCCGTTCATGCCGATCAGCCAGTCCGCCTCGCTTCTTGCCCTGGCCGCCTTGGACAAGTTCTCATACTCGCTGCCATCTTTCAGCTCATCGAATCCTTTTCTTATCGTTTCCGGTGTTAAGTCCGAAATCCAAAGACGTTTAACCGGCTGCCGCATTTTCAGATGCTGTTGAATCAAGGAAAAGATATGCTGGCCTTCGCGCCCGGCGTCACAAGCGTTTATGAGCCTATCGCTACGTTTGGAAAGGTCAGCAATCACCTTTAACTGGTCCTTGGTCTTCGGATTCGGTTTCAGCTTAAACTGCTCTGGGATAATCGGCAAATCATTTATATTCCACTTTTTATATTTATCGTCATACACATCCGGTTCGGCTAAACCAATGAGATGCCCGATCGCCCAAGTAATGATGTAATGCTCACCTTCTATGTAGGTGCGGGCATTTTTGGCCTTCGGTTCAATCACCGCCGCAATATTTCGTCCCATATCCGGTTTTTCCGCAATCACTAGAGTTTTCAAAAGTACCGTCTCTCCTCAGTTGGACGTTCATTTCCCCATGAAAAAGGCCGAGAAAAGGAAGCCTCCCCCGACCATAATTTGCTCATTTCATAGATTAGAATACCTATTATGATAGCATACAACACCCATTGTTTCAACGCACGCACATGGTTAGCACATTCCTAAAAATATCATATCAGCGTGCACTTGCCGTTTCTCTTAAAGTCATCAAGCCATATCATATCAGAAGACATTTCTTAGTAAGGAGGCTTAAAGCGGCGTATACCTAACCGAACATATACACAGCTGATGTATTCTTTAAAAGCAACAGAAGTCAAATCAAAAGAAAGATTCCCTATTTTGAAATAAAGGAGTGATTATATGCCTAACTACAGTATTTTTCAAAATGACCCTAACAATTTGCGTATGCTTATTTACGGTCGGGATGCCACTAACACCAGCCACGTTGTCGCCACAGATACGGCCGGCAACCTCACTACCATCATTCTTGGAGGTACGATCACCAGTGTACTGGGCACAACCATCACCGCAGGTACTCTGACTTCCGCTGGTACGGTCACCGACATCTTAAACGGTACGATCACCAGCGTGCTCGGCGCCACCATTACNATATCAGCGTGCACTTGCCGTTTCTCTTAAAGTCATCAAGCCATATCATATCAGAAGACATTTCTTAGTAAGGAGGCTTAAAGCGGCGTATACCTAACCGAACATATACACAGCTGATGTATTCTTTAAAAGCAACAGAAGTCAAATCAAAAGAAAGATTCCCTATTTTGAAATAAAGGAGTGATTATATGCCTAACTACAGTATTTTTCAAAATGACCCTAACAATTTGCGTATGCTTATTTACGGTCGGGATGCCACTAACACCAGCCACGTTGTCGCCACAGATACGGCCGGCAACCTCACTACCATCATTCTTGGAGGTACGATCACCAGTGTACTGGGCACAACCATCACCGCAGGTACTCTGACTTCCGCTGGTACGGTCACCGACATCTTAAACGGTACGATCACCAGCGTGCTCGGCGCCACCATCACGGCCGGTACCTTGTCTTCCGCTGGTACGGTCACCGACATCTTAAACGGTACGATCACTAGCGTGCTCGGGGCTACTATTACTGCGGGTACTCTGACTTCCGCTGGTACGGTCACCGACATCTTAAACGGTACGATCACCAGCGTGCTCGGCGCCACCATCACGGCCGGTACCTTGAGCAGTATTACCTCTATATCACAAAAGAGCTTTGTCGAGCAGCCTGACATCGGTATCACAACAGCCGATGCTTTGACACCGCTCCCTGCTGTTACAACAAGCGTCCTTGGCGTGTATTCCTTCTTCGTGCACAATAGCGGTGCCAATCCGGTAAATACTCAAATCGAAATCAGTGCCGATGGTACAAATTATTATGTGGATACAACCGGAGATAATCCGCTAGCAGCGGGTTCCGTGGATGTCCTGGTACCTGCACGCTTCCTTAAATACACCCGCGTGTCATATCAATCAGCTTCAACAGGTCTGCCATCCACGATCAATGTTATCCTCAATGCCCAAGGAACTTAAAGCTTCTTCTACTAATACAATATAAAAAGGGATGATGCATCATCCTGTGAAGGTCGGTCGAGGAGTATACGGGTCACCGTATACTCCTCCTTCAGGAAGGAGGAAGATAAATAGTGTCCACAATTGGAATCCATCTGATCGTTAAGGATGAATCTGAAATCATTCATAATTGTCTGAATTCCGTTAAGCTTGCGGATGAAATCATCGTGATTGATACGGGCTCGCAAGACGATACCATCCATATTGCTAAACAATATGGAGCCGATGTTATTTCAGTAAAATGGCAACATGATTTCTCAATGGCCAGAAATGAAGCTTTGCGTTATGCGACTACAGACTGGATATTGGTCATCGATGCAGATGAAGAGCTCCTCACAAGTATGGACGAGATCCGGCTGCTGATCGAAGAAAGCCATGTCGAAGCCTATGACATCACCATCATTAATCTGTTAAGCCATTCGGAGGAGGATATGCTATATCATCGTTCTCTCCGCCTGTTCCGAAACCGCCAGGAATATCATTTCGCAGGAAAGATCCACGAAGAAATCGAACCTTCCATTCTACTCTTCTCAGGTAGAGATAAAATCAAAGATTCCGGCATCGAAATGAAGCATACGGGATACTTATCCCAAAACATATGTAACAAAAACAAGCTGGAACGGAATTACCATATACTTATGAATGCTTTGGAGGATGAACCAGAACACCCATACTATCTCTATCATCTGGGAATTACACACTGTCAGGGGGGCAACATCCCGGAAGCCAAAAAATACATGCTTCAATCTAAGCAGCTTGCGCCTTCCACCGCTTATTTTCGGCCAACTTTGATTAAAGATCTGGTTAAAATCATGCTGGATTCAAATGAAGCGCAGCAAGCTGGACTGATATGCCTTCAGGAAACAGAGCGTTATCCGGACTATGCAGATATTCATTATCTTCATGGTCAATGTTTGGAGATGCAAGGTTTATGGGAAAGAGCATTCGAAGCTTACCGTAAAGCAGCCGGGTGTACTTCCAGCTCCTATGTAACGGAAGCAGGCATAAATAGCTACAAACCCTTAAGTAAAATGGGGGGAATCTCTCTGAAGCTTCAACAACCTGAAGAGGCAGCGCGACTTTTTTATGAAGCAATCCAGCTCCAACTTTCGTATTCCCCGGCAGCTCAAGGTTTGGCAACTTCCTTTCACAGACTGCATACTTCCGATGAAGAGATTAGTAAACTCCTCCTAAAAACAATTCAGCCCCGCAACAAGCAGCAGTGGAGCCTTTTGCTCCATTCACTCGACAGTATTGGAGCGGATGAGGAAATCATCCGGCTATGCCCTGCCCAGTGGATCACCGAGGATGAGATTAGTACCCTCTATGGATCATCCTTGATTCGTTCGAACAATTTAAAGGAAGCCCATTCCTTCCTTTACCATGCAGCCAGTGTGAACTCTGCATCGAATTCTAAACGCGAAATGCTGCATCTGATTACACAATGGCAGCTTCTTGGTTCCCTAGAACCTCACATCTTGGCATTCATCCATGAACATGAGCGTGAGCCTATTGAGCGTATCGATCGTCTTCTCTTTAAGTCCTTAGAGGCAGACTCTCAACACGAAGCTGTAGAACAGAAAGAAGAAGCACAGCTGATCCACACTCTGATTCAAAAATCCATTTCCATTGGCTTAACGGATCTAGCACGCAGATTGTCTGTTCTGGAAAATACGGGACCCCTCACCTTAGCCAAAGCATTATACAAGGTAGGTTATATGCTTGATTCAGCGGATTTGTTTATTTCCCTGCTCGAAGTTCAAGCACTCGACGATGAAGGGGCACATATGCTGGCCGAAATTCTATATGACAAGGGCCATTACACGGAAGCGGTACGATTATTCGAAAATATTACGCTGAATGATCCATCACTCGATCAAGCTTCCGTTGGCGCCGCCGTATGTTATTTGCATCTGGCAGCAGATCATCTGGAGCAGGCGCATGCATCTTTACCTGGTGCCGCAACTCTTTTGCAAGAAGCCCATCAACTTCGGTCTGCCATACGTCAACTGGAAAGATCCGGATGGCATACGTCTTGGGACGACAGACAAAGGAGATGCATCGATGAGCAGAACCGCAACCGGAATCTCCCTCTGCATGATCGTCCGGAATGAAGCTTCGAGCCTTGCCCGTTGCCTGAAAAGCGTTAACAAGGCCGTCGACCAGATCATCGTTGTCGATACAGGCTCCGCGGACGATACGGTTCAAATAGCACGCCAGTTCGGAGCACAAGTTCTTCAAATCCCGTGGGAAGGCGATTTTGCCAAAGCCCGGAATGCAGGCATCGAGCTTGCTCGCAGGCCGTGGATTCTTTTTATGGACGCGGATGAAGAGCTTGACGCGAATGATATTGCGGAGCTGCATCTATGCGCCAAACATATGGAATTCGAAGGTTTTTTCTTGCAAGTGCAAAATCACATCAGCGATCATATCCACTCTGCCACCATTACCGTCAATCCCCTGCTTCGCATGTTTCGCCGGCGCCCGGAACATCGTTTCCGCGGAAGAATCCATGAACAAATAGCCGCTTCTATCACCGAGCATCGGCCCGCTGCAAAGCTTCACATCACCAATATCAAAATCCATCATTATGGATACAGCAGCAGTATAGTCGCCGCCAAAGATAAGATCCGCAGAAATATGGAACTGCTCCAGCAGGCATTGCAGACCGAACCCGAGGATCCGTTTCATCATTACAACATGGCCGTGGAATACATGCGTATGAACGAGCATGATTCGGCGCTGCATCATATTAGGCAGGCCAAACAATCCGCTGCGACTGATATCAGCTACTACCATTTGCTGTTCAAATACGAAGCACGTTGTCTGTTCGCTCTGGGTCATGCAGAGGAAGCCGTGTCTGTATGCAGCTATGGTCTTATTCATTATCCAGATTATACAGACCTCCATCATCTGAAGGGCGTTGTTTATCTCTCTTCGGGGCAGTTAATCGAGGCAGAAAGAGCTTTCCTGAAAGCAGTCGGATTCGGTCCAGCTCCCGTGCATTATCACACGGAAACCGGTGCTGGAACTTACCTGTCCACTCTCGGACTAGGCCAAATGTATGAGGATGCCGGAGATGATGCGCAGGCAATTCGCTGGTATGCCGAAACGATCAAGCATGAACCGGGTATGCGCCTGCCCTTGAATAAAATCATCATGTTGATGAAAACAAATCTTCAGGAGCATCTCATCCCTTCTCTTGTGAATGATCATTTCAAGATTAACACCCCTGAAAAGATGAACGTCATGATCAAGCTGCTCATGGCAAACCGTTGTTATCATGCGGCGTATATGCTGCTTAAGAATTCTCAGATAAAAAGCGCTTCTCCCGAGAACGAACAATGGCTGCTCATATGCAAACAGCTGTCAGAAGGAACTCAACTTCAGCAGCCCGGAACGTTTACGGAGTCTGGTGCGTTGAATCCAATGAAGCAAATCGAGTACAACTATTATTCCGGAAATACGGAGCACGCGCTGAAATCAGTCGAAGCTCTGCTAGCTCCCCTTCATGCCTCCCCTGCTGCTCCCCTTGCAGATCCAAAACGATCTTTCAGCCGCTTGCTGACCGCTTTTACGGAAACTCGACTGCTCCAGGTTCTGAATAATCAGCCCCATCGGTCCGTCATTCGCCGTGCTATCCGTATGCTGCCTATGTATGAAGAATACGAATAAAGGAGCCGCACATCATGCCGCCCCAAGATATATCCCTTTGTATGATCGTTAAAAATGAAGAGAAGCATCTGGACCGATGCCTGCGTTCCGTACAGGAATGGGTCTCCGAAATCATTATTGGTGACACGGGTTCAACAGATCAAACCCAGTCCATCGCCATGAGATATGGAGCCCGTATTATTGAATTGGAGTGGAATAACGATTTTGCTGAGGCCAGAAACCGTGTACTGGATATGGCCACATGTTCCTGGATCTTGGTTCTGGATGCGGATGAAGAAGCCGATAATTGGAATGCGGATATGTTGTCTGGAATGCTGACGAGTGACGACCGCATTGCAGGCTTTTATATTCCACTGATTAGCTATTACGATACAATATCCGAAGAAGCCTATTTTACAGATTCCGTGTGCCGGCTATTCCGGAACCATCCTAATCTTCGTTTCCGCGGTGCCATTCATGAAAATGCTGCGGAGAGCGTTCTAGAGCTTACCCAGCATCCGATTCCGTATGCTCCATTACAAATCAAGCACTACGGCTACCTACAATCTGAAATTGATCAAAAAAATAAACACTTGCGCAATCTCGAGCTTATTCTGGCCTCCCTACAGCAAGATCCGTTGAATGTACAATTACGGTATGCGCTGGGAACGGAGTATTTTCAGGAAGGCCAATACGAAGAATCACTTAAGCATTTAATACCCGTATATGAACAAAACCCGGAATCCGGATTTATTTCCGATGTATATTTAAAAACTGCATATGCCCTGTATATGACAGAACACCATGAATTAGCTGAAGTCATAACTGACCAAGGGATAACAAACCATCCGGATTTTACGGATATGCTTGAACTCAAGGGCATACTGCTCTCACAGAAAGAAGCCTACGGCGAGGCATATGACTGGATGCTAAGAGCCTCTATCCAAGGTAAAGCCAAACCGATGTATTCCTCCACAGCCGGAAGCGGCACATACCGCACTTCATGGCTCTCCGGCAGGCTTTCAGAGAAATTACTGCACCCAGAACGGGCACTTTTTCATTATCAGCATGCTTTATTGCTTCATCCGGATTATTTGCCGGCCTGGGCAGATGCTCTACATTGCTCCCTCTTATCAGGTAACACGTTTCCGATGCTGGACTGGATCATTCCCCGTAATACCTCTATTTTGCAGGAACAGCTGGATCTCCTTATCCCAGCGGCTTTAAATGCTGGCAGAGAGGATTGGCTGGAATTCATCATGCAAACACGAGCGCTCACTGAGCAACGGCAGCTATGGATTACACTCATGCTTCGATATGCATCCGAGCCTGGCTGCTGCTTATACACGGAATTGCTGGACTCCTCCTCCTGCTGGCCCGAAGACCCCTTCTGGCTATCATATCTATGGTCTGCTGCCTGGAAAGCACAGGACTCCGATGCTGCAGGTCATGTAGACGAACAACTGCGGTTGATCCATTCGCCGCTTACATTGATACATGCTTATCTCACGGGCCGAAATCATGAACCCCCTTCCGAAAAAGACCTAGTCTCTGCGCTTCAGCTCCTTCTCCAGTGTCGAGCTTACCCGCAGGTTTATCAGCTGCTCAAGGCTTTTTATGAATATTCATCGTCTCTTTCGCTGCCCGCTTCCGTCATTGCAGGTCTGCTGTCTGCGCCGGTTCATGTACTCCATGCTTGGTGCTTGCAGTGGGGACAATCGTTTTCGATTGATAAACAGCGAATCCCTGCTCTAGAGGAAATTCTGCTCTACGCAACTATTGCCCAGCGATGTTCGTCCTCCGCCTGTCTGGACGCCGCAGCGATTCACCTCGGCAGCTATCCCCATAACACTTACGCGCTGGTCGCCAGAGCAGCCTGTCTAACAGAGAAATCAACACTCCGATATTCCATTCCTGTCAAATCTGGTATTCGCTTACCGCTGCTGCTTCGAGCTGCTACGATGCGGCCGTAACCATCCTTAAAGGAGGATCACCTGATGCCGGAACCATTAACGATGCCGCCCATACTATATCTCCCTTGTTTTGATTACCAGGTACACCGCCAGCGGCCGCAGCAGCTGCTCTACCATTTGAGCCTGCTTAGATTTAACGTTATATATTGTAATGTCACGCAAGACCGCGAACATCCCTTTGTCGTTCTAAACGATCATTTCGCGGTGTGTCAGGATGTCGAGGCACTGAACCTCCGTCAGCCTTATGTCATGTGGCTCACGCATGGCCCCTATGTCGATAGCCTTCCAAGCTTTAATACAAGTATGGTCATCTCCGATTTGGCTGACACAACAGAGGAGGAGTTTGCTCCTTTTGCCGCATGGGAGGACCGTAAAATTCAGGCTGCGGACATCGTGCTCTGCGCTTCGCAAATCATATACGAATCCACCGTCCCAAAACATCCGCAGATACATCTGGTCCGCAATGCAGCGGATTACACGCATTTCGCCCAAGCAGTACAGAAAACACCATTAACGATTCAGGATGAAAAGGATCTTAAGATATGTCGCACGACGGAGCCCGTGATTGGCTTTTGGGGCGCTGTCGCATCTTGGCTGGACTACTCATTAATCCGGATGCTGGCCGTGGAACGCCCTCATTATACCTTTGTTTTCATCGGTCAGATTACATGTAGAGGACCTGATTCACTTTCTGACCTTCCTAATGTTCATTGGCTTGGTAACAGGGAGTATGAAAGCCTTCCCTTGTATGCAAGTCATTTTGATGCAGCCATTATTCCGTTTGAGGTCCGCAAGGTAACGAGTGCAGCCAATCCAGTCAAAATGTATGAGTACATGGCTGCGGGACTGCCCGTGATCAGTACTGATTTGCCAGAAGTCAGCATGCAGAAGCATGTCCGAATTGGCCGTTCTCCTGCCCAGTTTCTCAGGCATCTGGATGAAGCGCTTCTTAAAGATCGTACCCCTGAATGGATTCAAGCACGACAGGACATCGCACAAACGGAAAGCTGGAGCCATCGCGCCGAGTTCATCAAGGAACGCATTATCGAAAAGTATCTGCTGAAATACGGAAGCTCCGGTTAAAAGGTATTTACCTTCAACCGGAGCTTCCTCACGTTTCTAGACTACTTTGCCATGTGTCAACAGCAGATAGCCTGGAAACAGCCGCTTTTCTTCTATTTCAAGGCTGCTGTACCAGTCCCTCAACCATGCTTTGACACTGCCACCATCCGGAATAAAGTCAATGAAATCTAAACTCTCCAAAAATCCGATTTCCCGCTCTTCAGCCAGCTGTATTCCAGCTTTGCTGAATGAGCCCTTTAGCGACTCAACAGGCATTTCCACACCATACGGCCATGAGCCTGCTTGCTCCGCAAATGCTTTACCCATACGGTAAGGCAAACAGCCGCTGTATGGGACAAGAACAACGATATGGCCTCCTGGCTTGGTAATACGGGCCATTTCCAGCAGGATGTTCACCTTTTCTTCATTCGAAAAATGCTCCAATACTCCGGCACTCCAGCATACATCATAGGCCTTATCGCCAAGCGGCATGGACCGGATATCGGATTGTATAAATTCAGCATTTCTATTTTTAAGCCTAAATGCCAGCTTAGACTGTTCCAGAGCCTGCTGCGCGTAATCGACCAGCGTAACCTCCGCACCTTCGATGGCCAATCGGAGTGATATTTTACCTGTACCAGATCCGGCCTCAATTATTCTTTTTCCATCAAACGGTCCGGTTGTCTCGAGCAGCGCATTCATCACCAGCTCACTTAAAGGATCCCAGCGGTAGGACACCCCTTTACTCCACAGCTTTTCCCAAATATGCTTCTGACCTTCCTCATGGTCTCTTCCGATCGTTTCTGAATTCCTTTTCACGTCCATGAGCGCCTCAAACCTCCAGTCCCAGATAGGAGCGCAATATTTCTCTCCACTTCTCTCTCCAAATGCGGATATCAAAAGCCCGGGTGACAGCCCTCGCATTGGCTCCAACATAATGACGCAACTCGGAATTCTCCACTAAGACTGCTATGGACTGATACAGCTCTTCTTCGGTAGGGGACACACAAAAGCCGTTATATCCATCAATGATGAGATCATTTAGTCCGCCAACATTCCCTGCTACAACCGGCAGACCGCAGCTCATGGCTTCAAGACAAGAATAAGAGGTCCCTTCGGAAAAAATGGTGGGTATCACCGCAATATCTGCTTTCTGATAAGCTTCATTCATCTCTTGAAAGGTATAACTTCGGTGAGTGATCCGCTCCTGGTAAGGACTGCTGTCCGTCCACTGACGGAACGCTTTCGTTATCAAATTGTTCTCAACGACCTCACCGGCAAATTCAATATGGACCTGAGGGTATTTTTGCAGCAACCGGTCTGCTACCAGCATCATCGGGACGATCCCTCGCTCCAGACTGATACGCCGCGGATAGACGATGTGGACTGGGTCTCCATGCTCCTCAAGCCCCCTCCACTTCGCCCCAGGCGTAAACCATGCGGTATCCACTGCATTGGGCAGCAGCATAATTTGGTCCGGATCAGGATACTGGCAAACCGCACGGCAAAAGGTCAGAAAGTGGGAATCTACCGATACGATTTTTTTCAAATATCCGAGAGCTTGCTGAATATTTCGACCGACCTCTGCTTTGTGTTCAGCCGATGCTGCATGATAGTCCCAATTGATTCCATGGCATATCCCTAAACTGCCTGATTTATATTCTATAGCCTCCCAAATAAAACTGGAGTATATGAGCGGGCCCTTCGCCTCCGCAGTCATCCGGTTAAACACCTCAATGCTGTCGCCTTGACTGCAGTTATAGCCATGCACACGGACCGGTCCGATTTCCTTCACAAAATCACCGCAATAAGAGAGCTGATGTATGACAGGCTTTCGTCCCAGGTCTGCGATAATCCCGCATATTTCATGCAAATAACGCTCCAATCCGCCGCCGTATATACGATTGATGTTGCCGTTATATGCATCAACAAAGCTATGGGTTAATATGCTGACTTCATTCATAGGTCTTCCTCTCTCCACTCCACAAGCGTCGGATGCTCATCCAGAATTGACTTGTATTGCTGTAAATCTCCCCAAATCCCATCCGGATCACGCTGCATATAGCGTTCGTATTTCTCCTCAAGCTGCTCGCGGCTGATGGCCCATCCATAATGTTTAACGCGCAGTTCCGCCAGAAATCCGGGGAGTGCGGCATAGCTGAGAGGAAGCCGCGGGACATGATGATCCATTTTCGGATAAAAATAATAATAGCCGGGAATGTACCTGACAAGTGTACGGGTGTGCCTGCGGTGTATTTGCCAGTGCTCATCTTCACGGAAATGGGTTGTACCTCCCCAAAAGTCAAATAGGCGAAAACCCACCCAGTCAAACTGATCCTGATCCATTAGATCCCTCATATAAGCTTTTGCTTTGTCCTCATATATTTCATCCGCATCTACGGATAATATCCAGTCCGGATCCGTTGAGCATGCGAGCTCCCAGAGCTGTTTGCGAAGAAGCCATTCCCTGTCAAAATGTGATTTTTGCAGCGTTAGCAGATGAGCAACCTTGGGAAATTCCCGGCATATTTTAACGGTTTGATCCGTGCTGGCATCATCCACGATGACGATGTCATCCACAAAGCTGCTCAGATCCTTCAGGACCTGCTCTAGCATTCTTCCCTCTTCATTACGTACCTGCATGATCGCAGTGAGCTTATTGTCTTTGGTTTTGCGCAGCTTCTTAAGATCCAGATCCATGATTCACTCTCTCCTTCAGCCGGTGATATGCCTGCTCCAGCAAATCCGTTTCAGCGAAGGACATTAAAATGTTCCAATCCTGAATCGATGCTCGCAGCAGCTCCGTTACCGCCTCATGTTTCCGGCCGCGCGTCCATAACAAAATGGCTCTGACTTGCTCTCTGGAAATTCCATTTTTATATAGAAGTTGATGTCGGTCCATCACATTCAACGCTTTCTCCCACATCCATTGCTCCAAATACATATCTGCGAGAAAATGAGCGGCCTCCTCCGAATCATCCCTTTCAACAGCTTCCTCTGCTCTTCGGTAATCTTCATTCACGCGATAAAGCTCAGCTTTTAAGAGCTCCAGACGTTCTTCTGCAGCCCATCGCTTCATCCTCGCCAGCGTTTCTTTCTCATGCGGCAGTACCGCCGTAATCGCATACGTATATACCGCCCGCTCTATCTCCCCTTGCTGCACTTCAATGGCTGAAAAGAAACGATAATGTGAATGCAGCGTTCCATGATGTTCTCTGAGGAGCATCATTTCAAAGGATTCCTGAAGTGCTTGGGCTGCTCCCGTATCCTCAAGAAAATACCAATAAGATGCCAGCAGGTAGCTGATTGTCTCATGCGGCCCCATCTGACGATGCAGCCGGGAATACACTTGTATTCTTTGCTCCCACTGCCTTCTCATTAATCCGTCCAATGAATTTCCCTGCGCCACATGTTCTACAAATAAATGAAGCAGAGCATGATTCTCTTCCGTCTCCTCATGTTCTCCATCCCACCAGTACAGATTTCTTCTCTGCAAGGATTGCTCCAGATATGTCTTTTCAGAAAGAGTTATCACCAGATCCGACGCCTCTGCTAACAAGCCGCTGTACTTATTCCAGGTTTGTTGGTCTTCTTCTACCGGACAAACGTCCATAATAAAAAGCACCTTGCTGAATCCGCCGCCAAGTGCCTGTTGAATCCAGAAAGGTGAACATACGACAGCAATATATTCGCTGCTCCCATTTACTTCCCACATGTCCATATTCATGAAGGTATAATCACACTCTACACTTTCATGTTCCGGGTTATTGCCTATAAAAATATATTTTTCACCTTCAGGCAGATGGTCTAGTATCTCTTTATATGCAAAGCTCTCCCAAGGCAAATTACCCAAAATCGCGTATTTCATAGGGTCACTCCCGACACCCGTATTTTCCGTGCTACATCATATGCTGCACCAAGGATCAAAGTGATTCGAAAAAGAATGCCCCTTTCTTGTTTCAGCCCTCAAAGCTTCTTGTTTCATTTCATATATTGATCTAAAAAGCATATTTTGAAGAATTCGATAATTCAGCGTAAAGGAGGGATCCACATGCCGGTGCTTACAACGGAGATTATCGCCAATGTGACACAAACATCAAGTCGCAGCTATTCTCAGTACTCGTTGATTCTGGTGAATAACTGCGGATTTACTGCAAATATATACCTTGAAGGCTTTAGTGTTGCCGGAACCAAAGAGATATTCGCCCAGGAAACGATAACCTTGCCCCCGAACGGAGTCGTAATTCGTGATTACCCCGCCTTTTTTGATTTTGCTCAATTCATTTATTACATCTCCATGAACAATGTAGCGGTGCAGATGTTTGCTGTTAACGAAGACAATGCTTATATAAAAATACCTATATCGCCAACAGACTCACGCCGCATTACTTCAGACTTTAGAAATAACATTACGCTCACAGCCAATGAACAAGCGGTAATCAGTTATCAAAGGGTTCCGGTTTTCATGCTTCCTGAACAGTTTGGCGCGGCAGTCTATGCACAAGGCGTTGAGATCATCTCCTCATTGCCCGTCCGTTATAAGCTGATCCAGGGAGGAACAGTGGATGGCAGATTTCAATACTTCCCAACACCAACAACATCTATACCCGCGGACAGTACAGCCCTACAAGTCAATTTCACTTGCACCACCGTCACAGGCGGGCAGGTAGTCTATGAAGGCCAAACCTATGGAGCATCAGAAGCTTACTTCAATGCCCTGATTCCTTTTGATGATAACAGGCTGGCCAATCTGCCTGAGCAGCAGACATTGACCCTAGTGGTAAGCGCCATGGATGGACCTGATCAAATTTACGTGACCTTCCGTATGTATGAGGAGTGGTAATTACAAGAAAAAAAAAGACCTCCCAAGAGGGAAGTCCTTCACTTATATAGCTTTCTTTACACGAGAACCGTGGAACCCATCAAGTATTTATCTACTTCGCGAGCAGCCTGACGTCCTTCATTAATGGCCCATACCACTAGACTTTGACCGCGGCGCATATCTCCAGCTGCAAATACTTTATCCACACTCGTCTGATACTTACCGTACGGTGCCTTCACATTGGAACGACGGTCCGTCTCCAACCCAAGCTGATTGACAATCGTTTGTTCCGGTCCGTCAAATCCGATGGCGATCAGAGCCATTTGTGCATCAAATACTTTTTCCGTACCTGGAATCGGCTGATAGATCTTACGTCCCGTCTCATCAACGATCCGTCTAATTTGAACCGTATGAAGCTCCTTTAAATTACCTTCCTCATCACCAACAAATTTGGTCGTCATGATGGAAAATTCACGTGGATCATTACCATATAACGCTTTAGCTTCTTCCTGAGCATAATCGAGCGTATAAACATTCGGGAACTGCGGCCATGGATTGTTGATCGGATCACGCTCAAGCGGAGCCATATCATGTGTACCGAATTGAGTGATGCTGCTACATCCATGACGGAGAGCCGTAGCCACACAGTCGGAACCGGTGTCACCACCGCCAATGACAATCACATCTTTACCTTCTGCGGAAATATATTGTCCATCAGACAATCCGGAGTCCAGCAGACTCTTGATGGTTCCGTTCAGATAATTCATAGCGTAATGGACACCTTTCAATTGACTGCCCTCAATATCGAATTCACGAGGTTTCGTGGCACCGCCGCATAAAACGACCGCATCATAATCGTCAACGAGTTGCTCTGAAGAGATATCTTTGCCAATTTCCGTGTTGGTAATAAAACGAATTCCTTCCGCAGCAAGCAGATCCACACGGCGCTGTACCACGGCTTTATCCAGCTTCATGGAAGGGATACCGTACATCAGTAGTCCTCCAATCCGGTCAGAACGCTCATAAACGGTGACGCTATGGCCTGCCTTGTTCAACTGGGCTGCGGTTGCAAGACCGGCAGGTCCAGAACCCACGACGGCAACACGTTTACCTGTACGTTTTTCAGGCGGATTCGGAACCACCCATCCCTCTTCAAAACCTTTATCGATGATAGCCTGTTCAATCGTCTTGATGGTTACCGGTTGGCCGATCAGACCCACTGTACAGGAGCCTTCGCAAGGAGCCGGGCAAATGCGGCCTGTAAACTCCGGAAAGTTATTGGTTTTGTGTAGACGTTCAAGAGCTTCTTTCCATAGGCCGCGGTATATCAAGTTATTCCATTCCGGTATCAGATTGTTTACAGGACAACCGGAGGTTCCCCCTGCCATGTCAATCCCTGTGTGACAATAAGGAGTACCACAATCCATACAGCGTGCACCCTGCGTTCGCAGTTCTTCCTCAGACAAATGCTTGTGGAATTCTTCCCAGTCTTTTATACGTTCAGCCGGTTCGCGGTCAGCCGGCAGCTGGCGGCTGTATTCCATAAAACCTGTTGGTGTAGACATGACGTGTTCCCCCATCCGTTCTTTTCCTGTTGATTCTATCAAATAACGACACCATGATATTTCAATTATAGTATCATCTTAATCTTTGAATATTAAATGGATTTTCCGAATAATTATTTGTATTATTTGACACGCTGCTTACATACGGATGAAAACTATTCATATAACCTACACTCGAATATACGTGCAAAAACGGTAATCATACGGGTTTTTTTCGTCCCGGATTCCTTGTACTTCCTGAACACATTTCCATTCAGACTCGTTGATTTCAGGAAAAAATGTATCCCCTTCAAATATTTCATCGATCTTCGTTACCACAAGACAGTCAGCGTTGGGAAGCAGTGCGCGGTAGATTTCCGAGCCACCAATAACCATTAATTCTTCTTCATTCCCAAGCCCGAGTGCTTCATCTATCGTATGAATAATCTGGGCGCCTGGTGCTGTATATTCAGGATCTCGCGTCAGAATGATATTCGTCCGGCCTGGAAGCGGTTTTCCGCCAAAGGACTCCCAGGTTTTCCGTCCCATCAGAACCTTTTTACCCATGGTTTGTTCTTTAAAAAAAGCCATATCCCTTGGCAGTCTCCAGGGAAGCCCGTTGTTACGCCCGATGACTCTGTTTTCGCCCATGGCCCAAATAAACGTCATGCTCATGCACGCCAGCTCCTTCTAATCGAAATGGTCAATGATTTGCCTATTAAATAGCTACCGGCGCTTTTATGCCCGGATGATGCTTATAATCAACAAATTCAAAATCTTCAAACTTATATTCAAAAATAGAATCCGGCTTACGCTTAATCAGCAATTCCGGAAGCTCATACGGTTCACGATCAAGCTGAGTCTTGACCTGCTCCAGATGATTTGAATAAATATGCACGTCGCCGCCTGACCAAACAAACTCGCCGGGCGTAAGTCCGCATTGCTGCGCCACCATATGCGTCAGAAGGGCGTAACAGGCAATGTTAAACGGAAGGCCGAGGAATGTATCTACCGAGCGCATGGTCAGCATACAGGACAGTTTCCCGTCCGCTACATAGAACTGGAACACAAAATGGCAAGGCGGAAGTTTCATCTGCTCAATTTCCGCTACATTCCATGCGCTGACAATATGTCTGCGTGAATCAGGGTTTTTCTTGATGGATTCAATGACATTGGCAATTTGATCAATATGCGTGCCGTCCGGTGCTTCCCAGTTGCGCCACTGCGATCCGTACACCGGTCCTAAATCCCCATTTTCATCGGCCCATTCATCCCAGATCGACACACCATTTTCCTTCAAATAACGAACATTGGTCTCACCGCTCAGAAACCATAGCAGCTCATGCACCACAGATTTAATATGAATCCGTTTGGTCGTCAAAAGAGGAAAGCCCTTGGAGAGATCAAATCTCAGCTGTCTGCCAAACACCGATATCGTCCCTGTTCCAGTCCGATCTTCTTTTGGTGTTCCATTTTCCATAATGTCTTCCATTAACTCCAGGTAATTTCGCAAGTTTCGTCCACCCTTTCGTTCTCCGTATCTATCTATCTCAAAAAATCCTTGTTACTAGTTTACCATGCTCCCAACTCCTGAGAAATAGCTAAATAAAACCTTCCTTCTGGATGGAACAAAAAAACAAGAGCCCTGCTTACGCAAGGCTCTTGTTCAGATACTGCATTTATTCAAACCTAATTATTTGCGTGGTGCAATAACATGGATTGGGTTGCCAAGAGCAAGCTCGGCAGTTTCCATTACGATCTCACCAAGTGTTGGATGCGCATGAATCGTCAGGGCGATATCCTCAAGGGTCGCACCCATCTCGATAGCCAGACCCAGCTCAGCAATCAGGTTGGAAGCTTCGATACCTGCAATGTGGCATCCAAGAACCAGCTGAGTTTCTTCGTCAAAGATCATTTTGACAAAACCGTCAGGATTGTTCAGGGACAGCGCACGACCGTTACCCGCAAATGGGAACTTCGCAGCTTTCGCTTTGTAACCTTTTTCTTTAGCTTCTTTTTCCGTGTAACCTACGCTAGCGCACTCAGGATCTACGAATGCAACGGCAGGAACGACTTTGTAGTCCACAACAGACGGCTCTCCGGAGATTGCCTCTGCTGCCACTTTACCTTCGTAAGAAGCTTTGTGAGCCAGTGCAGGACCAGCAACGATGTCACCGATAGCAAAGATGTTTGGTTTATTCGTACGACCTTGATGGTCAACTTTCACGAGACCACGGTCAGTCATTTCGATACCAACCAAATCCAGACCCAGGTCTCCGTCCGTATTAGGACGACGTCCAACGGTTACGAGCAGGTAGTCTGCTGTAACTTCTTTGGTTTCGCCGCCAACAGAATATTTAACGGTTACGTCTTTATCTGTTTGCTCAGCACTTTCTGCTTTTGCATTCGTGATAATTTCAACGCCAGTCTTCGTCATGTTCTTCACAACGAGCTTGGTCATGTCCGGATCGAATCCGTTCAGAATCGTATCCAAGCCTTCAAGAATGGTCACTTTCGTACCAAATTTGGAGAACATTTGACCCAGTTCCGCACCGATATAGCCACCGCCAATAACAACAAGGCTCTTCGGAATCTCAGGCAGGCTCAAAGCCTCTGTGGACGACATGATGCGTCCGCCAAAAGGAAATGCCTTAAGCTCGATTGGACGGGAACCCGTTGCAATGATGCAATGCTTGAAGCGGTAACGTGGAGATTCATGCTCATTGAAGCAGCGTGCTTCATTTTCACTGATGAACATGCATTCGCCGTTGAAAACTTCGACCTTATTGCCTTTCAAGAGACCAGCAACGCCGCCGGTCAGCTTTTTGACAACACTGTTTTTGAATTCTTGGGTTTTCGTGAAATCCACTTTTACATTCTCAGCAGTCACGCCGAAAGCTTCGCCATGCTTTGCAGACTCATATTGGTGAGCCGCAGCGATCAGCGCTTTGGAAGGAATACAGCCGCGGTTCAAACACACGCCGCCAACTTCGGATTTGTCCACGATGATGACTTTTTGACCCAGCTGTGCAGCACGAATTGCTGCAACATAACCGCCGGGGCCAGCACCTATAACTAATGTATCGATATCGAGAGAAGCGTCGCCTACTACCATATCTTACACCTCCATAACCAGCAGCTCAGGATTGTTGAGCAGTGATTTAATGTAATTCATAAAGTGTTGTGCAGTTGCGCCATCGATGATGCGATGGTCAAAGCTCAGGGACAATGCCATTACAGGAGCGGCAACAATTTCACCGTTCTTCACGACAGGTTTTTCAGAGATACGTCCGGTACCGAGGATTGCAACTTCAGGGAAGTTGATGATCGGAGTAAAGAACATACCGCCGGCAGAACCGATGTTAGTAATGGAAATCGTGCTGCCCTTCATTTCGTTAGGAGTCAGCTTGCCATCACGGCCGCGTGCTGCCAGATCACGAATGCTGTCAGCGATCATCCAGATGCTCTTACGATCGGCATCCTTGATAACCGGAACGATCAGACCGTTGTCTGTATCTGTTGCGATACCGATATTGTAGTACTTCTTGTACACAATTTCGTTGTTCTCTTCGTCGATCATCGCGTTCAAAGCAGGGAATTGGCGGGAAGCCGCAACCAGAGCTTTCACGATGAAAGGCAGATAAGTGACCTTCGTGCCTTTTTTCTCAGCGATTGGTTTCATGCGCGTACGGAATGCAACCAGCTCAGTAACATCCACTTCATCCATGATGGTAACATGAGGTGCAGTGTAAGCCGATTTAACCATCGCATTGGAGATCGCTTTACGAATACCCTTAAACGGTACGCGTTCTTCTTCTGCACGTGGATCCACGGCTGCAGAAGACGCTGCGGACGATGCCGCTGGAGCAGCTTTCTCTTCGCTTTGCGTAGCCGGAGCCGAAGTCTGGCCTCCACCATTTTTGAAGGATTCAACATCTTCTTTTGTGATTTTGCCGTTATTTCCGGAACCATTCACTTGAGTGATGTCGATGCCTTGTTCGCGGGCAAATTTGCGTACGCTAGGCGTAGCAAGTACTTCTTTGTTTGGAGCGGCTGGAGCCGAAGCATTCTTCTCTCCGCCTTCTTTGGCTTCTTCAGGGCTGCTTTGTGCAGGGGAAGAAGTGGTATCCGCACTGCCTTTAGCTGCATCCGCTTCCTGGGAACCATGGTCGCCAGCTGGAGCTTCCTGTTCAGGAACTTCGCCTTCTGCATCAATAATAGCAACGATTTCGCCGACGCGGCATACCTGTCCGTCCTTTGTCAGAACTTCCTGCACTGTACCGTTAACTGGGCAAGGAACCTCTACAACCGCCTTGTCGTTTTGTACTTCCATGATGATGTCATCGTCTGTTACTTTATCGCCTGGTTTGATGTGCATTTTAATAATTTCGCCTTCATGCAAACCTTCTCCCAGTTCAGGGAACCGATATTCAAATTTTGCCACCTTTACTACCTCCTATCAAATGACTGCTTTTCTTAGAATTCCATGACTTTGTTGACTGCAGCAATTACCCGAGCCGGTGTAGGAAGCCATGTATCTTCGATTTGTGCAAAAGGATATACGGTGTCGGGACCCGCTACGCGGAGGACAGGCGCTTCCAGATGCAAAATGGCCTTCTCGTTGATTTGTGCAATCACTTCTGCGGCAACGCCGGAAGTTTTTTGCGCTTCCTGAACCACGATTGCACGGTTCGTTTTCTTAACGGATGCCACGATTGTATCAATATCCAAAGGATTCAACGTACGCAGATCAATCACTTCGGCTTTAATGCCGCTGGTCTTCTCGAGCTCTTCAGCCGCTTTTGTTGCCGTATGAACCATCATGCCATAAGTAATAATGGTTACATCAGAACCTTCACGCACCACGTTAGCTTTACCAAGCTCAACGACATAATCCTCTTCAGGAACTTCAGCGCGGAAAGCATGGTACAAATTCAAATGCTCCATAAAGAAGACAGGATCGTTGTCGCGAATCGCGGCAATCAGAAGGCCTTTGGCATCATAAGGATTCGAAGGCACTACCACTTTAATACCCGGAGTTTGGATAGCCAAACCTTCAAGGGAATCTGTGTGCAGCTCAGCTGCTTTTACGCCGCCGCCGAAAGGTGTACGGAACACGATTGGAGCGTTATAGCGACCGCCGGAACGGTAACGCATACGCGCTGCCTGAACGAACATTTGGTCCAGAGCTTCATAAATAAATCCGACGAACTGGATTTCAGCCACAGGACGGAAGCCTTGAATACCAAGACCTACTGCCATCCCGCCAATCGCGGACTCAGCAAGCGGTGTATCAAAGATACGTTCCTCGCCAAATTCCTTTTGCAGGCCTTCCGTTGCACGGAACACACCGCCGACATTACCTACGTCTTCACCAAACACAATGACGTTAGGATCACGTTTCATTTCCACGCGCATCGCATCGCGGATTGCTTCTTTCATATTCATTTGTGCCATTGCTTCTTTTCCTCCTTAAACATTCACTGTTCACGTTGCTTGAGCATTACTTTTTCAATCGATTTATTGGAAATCAGCTTTTTGTTCTTCCAAATGTTTCGGGGTTTGCTCGAACATGCTGTCGATCAAGCCAGGAACCGTCATTTTAGCAGTCTGTTCTGCTTTTTTGATCTCTTCGTTCACTTTCGCTTTGGCTTCATCTTTTACGCGGGCAGTGTCTTCATCAGACCACAGGCCTTTTTTCTCCAGATATTTAGCCATGCGAGTAATCGGATCCTTTTCGTTCCATTCGCCTTCTTCATCCTTCGTACGGTACTTGGTAGCATCGTCAGACAAGGAGTGAGGACGGAAACGGTAAGTCACAGCTTCGATCAAAGTAGCGCCTTCGCCTTTACGGGCAAGCTCTGCAGCTTCCTGAACAGCACTAATGACAGCAAGCACGTCCATACCGTCGATTTTTACACCGCGGATACCGGCTGCTACTGCTTTGTGGGCAATAGACAATGCTGCTGTTTGTTTTGCGAAAGGAGTCGTGATGGCATAACCGTTATTTTGTACAAAGAAAATGACTGGCAGTTTGAAGCGTCCAGCGTAGTTCAGACCTTCATAGAAGTCACCTTCCGAAGAACCGCCGTCACCTGTATAAGTGATAGCAACTTGCTTTTGTTTTTTCAGTTTGAAGCCCATAGCAATACCCATCGCATGCAGGATTTGCGCACCGATGATAATTTGCGGCATCAGAACATTGACGCCTTCAGGAATTTCCCCACCATGCTGGTGTCCACGGGAATACAGGAATGCTTGGTACAGTGGCAATCCATGCCATACGATTTGCGGCATATCACGGTAGCCCGGACATACAAAATCTTCTTTTTCAAGAGCGTATTCACTGCCGACCATCGTTGCTTCTTGTCCAGATACCGGAGCATAGAAACCAAGACGTCCTTGACGGCCCAGGTTCACGGCACGATCATCCCAAGTACGGGTAAATACCATGCGGTACATAATTTCTTTTAACTGATCATCAGTAAGGTTAGGCATTTTATCTTTGTTAATGATTTCACCTTCGGGAGAGAGCACGGAAAGAGCTTCGACTTCCTCGGTATACACTTCATAAGGCACCTTGCTCATTATCTTCACCTCAACAAAAAAATTTGAATATCAAGTGCTGCTGTTATAGAATTATTATACACCTGTTTTATTCGATTCGTCAAAGACATTGCGGATAAAATTTCAGAATAACTGAGTTTTGTATATATAACAGTGTGATGATTATCATATAACAGTTCTGAAAAGTTTGACAGGATCGTGAACTTTACCACATGATGGGTTATCTGAATGAAATAGCTTTTTCAGCCTAAAAAATCAACTGTGAGAAGGATGAATATTCATGACAGATTCGAAGTATCTAAAGCGCACTATTAATAAAGAACAAATGGACAGTCGCTTTCTGAACGAAACGCGCAACCTTCGGGTATACCTGCCGCCAGGCTACAATGAAATTTTGAGCTATCCAGTCGTTTACTGCCAGGACGGAGAAGAATTTTTTAATTTTGGCCGAATTGCGACTACAGCCAATCATTTGATCCTGGATGGCGATGCAGAGCCTTTTATAATAGTAGGTGTTGAAGTCGACACCTCGATCCGCACGGAAGAATATGCTCCTTTTGGAAGCCGCTTTGAAGCCTACACCCGCTGCTTTGCAGAAGAGATTATTCCCTTCATTGAAGCGAAATATCCTGTACGCAAGGAAGCTTCCGAACGTGTTCTGGCCGGTGACTCATTGGGCGGCAGCGTATCGCTCCATCTGGCCATTCGTTATCCGGAGCTCTTTGAGCGTATTATCAGCTTGTCCGGTGCGTACTATCCCGCTTCCCAGGACATTTACGAAGCTCAGGACGATTTGTCCAGGCTCGATGTCTTTATGATTGTCGGTCTGCAGGA
This sequence comes from Paenibacillus dokdonensis, assembly GCF_004916975.1. Classification (GTDB taxonomy): domain Bacteria; phylum Bacillota; class Bacilli; order Paenibacillales; family Paenibacillaceae; genus Paenibacillus_AQ; species Paenibacillus_AQ dokdonensis. The sequence continues at coordinate 2,929,128 of NZ_STGQ01000001.1, forward strand.
AACGGCTTTTGAAACGGATCATGGCGTTCATAACTTTGTCGAATTAAATCGTCAAACCCGGGAATTACTGCTGGATCGCGGTGCAAAAGTTCAATATGCCGAAAAAGACGGCAAGCATATTTGGGGCTTCTGGCAAAAAGAGCTGCCTGATGCGCTTATGTATTTTTTACACGCCTAGTCCCGAATTAAACATAATAAAGGTGAGCCCAATGACAAGCATGTATGCCCTTCAGCAGAAGAATGTCGATGGTTCACCTTTTTTGTTTGATCAAATGATTGCGTTTTAATTGTTTTTCCGAAAAAAGGCACCATTCGTGCCCATTTTCATCAAAGGAGAATACTCCCCCCAATTTATTACTATTATAGCTTTTCTGTTTTAATCTTGTCCAAAAGCTTTTGGCAGCCTGCATCCATCAATTCGTATACCTGCTCGAAGTTTCCGGTATAGTACGGATCAGGCACTTCCTTGAGCTCATGCCCGGGCAGCAAATCCATAAATCTGATCAGACTCTCCTCTTTTGCACCAGGAAGAGATTTAACATTACTCCAGTTGCTATTATCCATGCATACGATGTATTCGAATTGCTCAAAATCAGCGCTAGCGAACTGTCGAGCAATCATGCCCTCATAGCTGATTTGATGCTGGTCAAGCAAATCACGCGTACCTTGATGAGGCGTATGTCCAATATGCCAGTCACCTGTACCGGCGGAATCCACCTGAATGCTTCTTTCCAATCCTGCCTCTTTAACCTTATACCTCATTATGGCTTCTGCCATAGGTGAACGACAAATATTCCCCAGACAAACAAATAGTACAGATACCATGTTGAATGTATGCCTCCTTCTCCAATTATGCTGTCTTCCGGTTGTGTTTGCCTTTGTGGTTGCCCTTTACGGATAGACCGGTTGAAGAAGACATGTGCAGCATGCGCCGCGGAAGCTTCCATTTATAGAAGACGGAAAACATACGGAGCATAACAATGACAGCAAATAAAAGAACCGCCTGCCATGTCGTATGAATCCAGTTCAAACCGATCACCACACCGGCGATCATAGCCCATACCGCGTAGATTTCATCCCGAAGCACGAGCGGCTTGCGACCAGCCAAAAGATCTCGGATAATCCCTCCGCCAACCCCTGTCATTACTGCAGCCACCGCCACAGCCGACAACGGATGATGCATATTGGCTGCGTACAGAGCTCCCTGGATTGCGAAAGCGGACAGCCCAATTGCATCAAACCAAGCTTCCGTTCGCTTCCAATGCTTGATCCAGCCTAGAGGAAGCAGAAATGCAATGATGACTGACAAAATCGCCAGTTTAATCAGCAGTCCTTGGCTCCAAAGCGTCGTTACGGGAACACCGATCAATACATTACGAATGACCCCGCCTCCAAAAGCCGTGACAAGTCCCAGCACCAGTATGCCCAGGATGTCGTATTCTTCCTCCATGGCGACAAAGGCACCTGACATCGCAAAAGCAATTGTCCCGATGATGCTGAAAATTTCAAAAGCATGCATGTCCAATTTCTCTCTAACCTCTCCCCTATCATATGTCTTTCCTATTGTAGTCGCGGCTGGCTAAATTGTGCAACTATGTTTTCTCATTTATACTGGAGTAACGATCTAATAGGAACGAATTGGATTTAGGGGGAATCAAAATGAACCAGAAACGCGTCATTATTTTTTCAGGGGGAGAGCTGCACCCTCAATATATACAGGAGATCCAGCCTGGTGATTATATCATTGGTGCTGACAAGGGAGCACTATATCTCATCCGTCACGATATCAAGCCTGATCTGGCTGTTGGAGACTTTGATTCAATATCACCACAGGAATTGAAGCATGTCAGAGCGGAATCCGGAAGAATCGTCGAATGTGACCCGGTTGATAAAAACTTAACGGATACGGAGCTAGCCTTTGAAATGGCCATTCGGGAGCAGCCTGATTTCATCATGCTCGTGGGAGGCACAGGAACGAGGATGGATCATACCCTTGCCAATGTCCAGATGTTGAACCGTGCGCTCCAGCATCATATTGAGTGTGCCATCATGGATCAAAACAATTACATTACATTAACTGGCTCTAAAATAGAGGTACGGGATCTCGGTTACAAATACGTTTCTCTGCTCCCGATGACTCCAGAGGTAACCGGTATTACGCTCGAAGGATTCCAGTATCCACTCGAAAATGCCACATTAAAAATCGGGGAGTCCCTCGGAATCAGCAATGTGCTGCAGGAATCGGTTGGCCGGGTGAGCATTACGAGTGGACTTTTACTCGTCATTCAAAGCAATGACTAGAGTATCTTCCGGATGAAAACCATACGGAATTAACATTTCAAATTAGGTATCAATACGATTTTGTTACTAAATGATTGTCTCTAAAAAACCCTTGTCTATCAAGGGTTTTTCTTGTTTTTACAGCTTGCTGCATATCTAGTTCTTAATTTTTTGTAACTTTTAATGGTTTTTTAATAAAAGGGAAAAAACCCTAGCACTGCAAGGGTTTGATAGGTGCTATCCATAATTTAGGGAGTTACAAAACTGTTATACTCGGAAACGAGCCTGAAAGAAAACGAAATTTGGAGGTCATACAAACATGAATCAAAAACAACTAATCCAAAAACTAGTAGCCGTAGGGTTATGTGCATCGATAGGTTTTACTGCGATGATGGCAACCGGAGCAACAGTGACGGAAGCATCCTCATCTAAATCCGTATCCGCATCATCCGCTACTTCTTCTAAAGGAACGTCTGTTGTGAATTATGGTAAAAAATTTATGGGTACACCTTATAAATTCGGAGCATCTACCAGTACAACAAAAGTATTCGATTGCTCCTCATTCATGAAATATATCTTTGGTAAATACGGTGTTAAACTTCCACGTACGTCCGTAGCACAATCCAAAGTCGGCGTCGCTGTCTCGAAATCCAACCTTAAACCAGGCGATCTCGTGTTTTTCTCCAGCGGTAGCAGAGCAAACGGTAAAAACGTAACTCATGTCGCAGTGTATGCAGGCAACGGTAAAATCCTGCACACTTACGGTTCCCCTGGCGTAACAATCTCTAATCTGAACTCAGGTAACTGGAAGAGAACTTACTTGAAAGCACGCCGGGTACTTTAGTAAAGCCGTATGATTTAGTAAATTAAATACTTTAATGAATAGTGGGAAGGCGATAAGTTTAGGGACTTATTCGCCTTCTTTTATTATATAACCCACTCCGCGTACGGATTGAATCAGTTTTTTACTGAAACCTTTATCCATTTTTGTACGAAGATGCCGGATGTATACATCCACCACATTGGTCCCCATGAGAAAATCATAATCCCAGACTTTCTTCAAAATCTCCTCGCGTGTACATACCCGGTTCGCATGCCTCGCCAAATATAACAATAAATCAAATTCTTTGACCGTCAATGATATCTCTTTATCATCTCTGCTTGCCTTCCGGCTTCCCGGATCAATAACTAAATCACCAATGATAACTTTTTGATTGTTTCGCTCATTTTCAATATGAAAAATCCCAAGCAAATTCCGAATTCTTGCCAGCAGCTCACTGCCCTGGATTGATTTCGGCACGACATCATTCGCCCCGGCCCTAAGTCCCTCAATGACAGCTTCCGTATTATGATTTTCTTCGAAAAGGATGATTGGAAAAGGCCTGTCCCCTTGCTCTCTAAGCAGTGCTTTTATAAATTTATGTAATGAACCTGCTGTATGTTCCGAACGTTTCAGCAGCAGCATGTCGATGCTATGCTCATTAATGTCTCTTATGGCTTTGTGCTCATTTGGAACGACGGTTATTTCAAATCCATCCTGAAGAAGGATATCCATTAAACCCGCATCTTTCAAAAAGTTTCCAATTACTAAAAGCTTTTCTTGCATGGTTTCACCCGATTTCACGTTAAAGTCCATTGGCAGATACTTCACCATAGGGTTTCCGGCCGTGAAAAAAACCATTCCTTTTGGAATGGTTTTTATAATTCAGATGATATATCCAGGTATTCATATTCATCCAAAATAACGGTGATATATGGTTCTGGCTTCAGCTATATCCTTCGTTCCATGGATCAATGCTCTACCGTCAGCAAAAATAACAATGCGCCGTTCTCCCGCCGTGAAAGATACCAGGAACGGATTGCTCTCTACCATGCTTTCTTCCAGCTTCGAAAGCCGGTCTGCAGTCTCCTGCAGATTTAGGGATTGCTTCTTGCCCGGACGAATCTGTACAGTATCACGTCCGCATAATACATCTGTCTTTTCCAAATTAGATGCAGATAAGTAGGGATAAGTTCGATGCGTTCCGCAAGAAAGGCAGTCTTCTTTTTTCGCATGCTTGACTCCCATGGACATCGACTCATTCCGCCACAGATCAAAAGTCAGCAGCTTATCACGTAGAGCCTCATGATGCCCACTAAGCAGCTTCATCGCTTCTGTCGTTTGATGGGCAGTTACAACCTGCACAGCTTGTGGGATAATACCTGCGGTATCACATGTATCTCCGCCCAGAGGAACGGCACCAAGCAGACAGTTCAAACATGGCGTATGACCTGGCAATATCGTATAGGTTATGCCGTAGCTTCCGACACATCCGCCATAAATCCACGGAATATTATGCTTTAGAGATATATCGTTAATAAGCAGACGGGTATCAAAGTTATCCGTTCCATCCATGATCAGATCCACACCGTTGACAAGAGTATCCAGTTCTTCAATCTTCACATCCATTACATGGCTGTCGATTTGAATGGAGGAATTGATCGCTTGCAGTCTTTGTTTGGCTGCGATTGCCTTGGGAAGTCTTAGGACAGCATCCTCCTCGGAAAAAAGCTGCTGACGCTGGAGATTACTCCACTCCACATAATCGCGGTCTGCTATCGTTATATGTCCCACACCGGCTCTGGCGAGCGTCTCGGCAATCGAGGTGCCTAAAGCACCGGCACCGATAATCAATACATGGCTTTTCCCCAGCATAAGCTGGCCTTCTAATCCAAACGGTGTAAATCGTTCTTGCCTGGAGTAACGGTCATCTCCGGTGTTCATGAGTACATCTCCTTCGATAAAAAGCCGCATTCCACTGAGGGAATACGGCAGCTTCCTAATTGGCATTACGATCGATCAAGCGTTCTGATGTGACCATTCTTCCACGTTCCATGTTTTTGTAACCCAGTCCTCGTAAAAATCAGGCTCATGGGATACGAGCAGAACGGTTCCTTTAAATTCCTGCAAGGCCCGTTTCAGTTCAGCTTTGGCGATGACATCCAAATGGTTTGTCGGTTCGTCAAACAGAATCCAGTTGGTTTCGCGCATCATCAGCTTGCACAGTCTGACTTTGGCTTGTTCGCCACCGCTTAACATATTGAGCGGACGAGTAATATGCTCGTTTTTCAATCCGCATCGTGCCAAATGAGCCCGTACTTCATGTTGATTCAGAGAAGAAAACTCATTCCAGACATCATCGATCGGTGTAATGTTACCAGGACGAACCTCTTGCTCGAAATAAGCCGGCTCCAGAAAATCTCCAAGATATGTCTTGCCGCTGATTGGAGCGATTTTACCCATAATAGTCTTTAGTAACGTGGACTTACCAACGCCGTTGCAACCAACGATTGCAATCTTTTCCCCTCGTTCAATCGTCATGCTCATTTTTGGCAGCAATGCATGCGAGTATCCGATCTCAAAGTCAATTCCTTCAAATACGGTCTTGCCGCTTGCACGGTATTCCTTGAAATTAAATATCGGCTTAGCTGCTTCTTCAGGTTTATCAATACGTTCAATACGGTTTAACTGCTTCTCACGGCTTTTCGCACGTCCGGATGTAGAAGCACGGGCTTTGTTTCGCTGAATGAAATCTTCCTGCTTTTTGATGAATTCCTGCTGTTTCTCATATGCATCAATATGCTGGTTCTTTGAAATATCAGCCATCTCCAGAAACTTATCGTAGTTGGCAGCATATCTTGTCAGCTTGGCGAATTCCAAGTGATAAATAACATCTACGACCTGATTCATGAATTCCGTATCATGCGAGATGAGCATGAAAGCATATGGATATGACTTCAGATATTGGGTAAGCCAATCAATATGCTCTACATCCAAATAGTTCGTTGGTTCATCCAGAAGAAGGACCGTCGGCTTTTCAAGCAGGAGCTTGGCCAGGAGAACTTTAGTGCGTTGACCGCCGCTAAGCGATGTTACGTCACGATCCAGACCAATCGCGGATAAACCAAGCCCATTGGCCATCTCCTCGACCTTAACGTCGATCAGGTAGAAATCTCCTATTTCAAGCTGTTCCTGGATTTCACCCATCTGTTCAAGCAGCAGTTCCAGCTCTTCAGGAGTGGCATCCCCCATTTTATTGGTGATTTCCATCATTTCCTGTTCCTGCTCAAGCAGCGGAAGGAAAGCATCCTTCAATACATCGCGGACGGTTTTTCCCGGTGTCAGCTTGGAATGCTGATCCAGGTAACCGTAACGGATCCTTGGAGTCCATTCTACCTTACCCTCATCTTTAAGCAGCTGTCCTGTTAAGATGTTCATCAACGTAGACTTACCGACCCCATTCGCACCGACCAGACCAACACGCTCACCAGCCAGTAGGCGGAAGGAAACATCTTTAAACAATGTGCGCCCCCCAAAATTATGGGAGACATTCTCAACTGTCAATAAACTCATAAATACATTCTGACTCCTGTCTATGATAAAAATATCTTTTAGTGAAAATGATTGAAAACGGGCATTCAAGATATCATTTTATCATAAGTAGGAATTTTCCGAAAACATGAACATGACTATTTTTCAAAAGATACATATCTGTATAAACCGTCGAGGATGCCGTACACTAATTTCGCCATCAATATTCAGCGAGTCGATGTCCTTCATCAGGAGATACATCAGTCTAAGATTTTATGGAAAGACATCTTGGTGACAGCCTCTTTCATAATACCCTTCGGCGGCAGCGTCCTTCGCAGAAGTAAATGTCTCTTCGATGCGCAGTCCACTCCGGCAGTCTCCCCGTTCGAAATAGCGAATACCTGTTATAGGATCTGTACCCGCAAAAATATCTGGCTTTTTCACTATTCTGCCGCCGCCCAAGGCATAATTGTTGATGTAGTCTTTTCCGACAGGGATGCCTTGGACAAATGCAATGAGGCCAATATCATGAATAGAGTTATTCCACTCCTCACGCGGGATCAAAGGAAGTGTAAAATCATAGGAGACACCATTCTTAACAGCATTTTCGTTATGGCGATTAATAACGTTGGCCAAGTCGTTTTCAATAGTCTGGACAATGGTTGTCTGTTTTACCTGCTCAAATAATTCAGATTGGACTAGTAAGGGCACACCCGTCGTTGATTTCAGTTCTCTCTGTAAACCATGAACCCAGCTATCAGCCTCATGATCATAGACATCCACAACATTATCTAATGTGAAACGGATAAGGTTTCCATACTCGTCACTATAAGCATAGGGCTTTTTAGGACTCCAAACATGCTTGATGAGCGTCTCATGATCCTTACCTGTAAACTCACCATCCGAGTAAACATAATAACCGTCATAGTCGATAACAGCGATGGCAGGAATGTAATAATCAAGTAGCTGCTGTGCCTGTACATCATCTTCAATTCCCAGATCCGCATACAGGCTCCTATAGAAAATGCCCAAAGCCAATTCTTTGTCAGCGCGGAAATATTTCGATGATCCATAGCCCGCTTCCCACTCCTGCTTCTCATTCATATTCAGTACGCTTGCTCCATCTTGAACAGCCGTACGGAGCGCAGTCACATATTTCATCTCCAGAAACTGCGCCGTTTGCTGATCCTTAATTTGAAAACCACTGAGTAAAAATACCGGCACAAAGATGATGACGAACACGATTGAAAAATCAGTAATCTTCATTGAGAACCATGCCTCCATACGGATATGCAAGCACAGCCGCTTCCCCTGAAATAGAACCAGATACAAAATCCATCATGATCGTTCCTGCCGTGCGGTTGATATTCTTAACAGTGACCTTGAAGAAATCACCAACGTTCATTTTATATTTCCGAGCATCATCATCCTTCTCCATAGTAGAATTCGGAAAAATAGCAGACATTATATCAGCCGTATAGTAACCTGCGTAGGATACATCAATATCATGTTGAAATGTGTCCGGATTCGATGCATCTATGTAAACGGGTGTGTATTTCTTATGTAAATGCTCCATTTGAATATCAAAATCATTGCCTGTCCTATGAATCTCATTCAAGAAATCCTGATACATGACCGGTGTAAGATATCCCTTATTCCTGACTGCATCGACAAACTGGGTAACTGCGTTGTAGACCATGATCCGGGATAAATCATCATGTCTCTGATATGTTTCAGCAGCCGGATAAACGAACATTAGCGCAACGGCGAGAAGTACTGCTACGAATTTCGAAACCGAACTGCTCATGAGGATCCCTCTATCGTAGGAAGCTTGTAGAACTGCAATTCCGTCAAATTTCCGTGGATATCCCGTATATATACTGTGCGATACTTAGCATCAGCTTGAAAAATGGACTGCTTAATAAGCGCAACAGGATCATTTTGGGTGACGGTTACGCCATCTGCTTGGATACGGACTTCGGAATCAACCACGATCAGGAGCGCCTGGGAACCGCTGTAGATATCAGGCTCGCTCAGCTTAAGGGTTGAATGAACACTCCGCTTTTGACCTCCAACTACGGAGGCTGCTTCATGCAGTGTCATCCTAATCTGACTGGTAAGGCCCAAAGTAAAGAAGCAGGCACCCAGAAACAGGGCTATACTTATGCTAAGTATTATCATGTCTCGCATATTTTCGTTCATGGTGCCCCTCTTCCTCCCTAGATGCTATTGTACAAAAATAAGTCCACGTACAACGTTGGATTTGTCTCTTACGATGCTGGCTTTAAACTTACCGCTTGGGTTTACGTATTCATTGCTGGATTCAAGCGTTGTATTTCTTAAATCCCCTGTTTTATTCTTATTATCATCGACTGAACCAAATCTGTCGTCCGTTACAACATCGTCAATGAACAAAGTGTTTCCGTACCATTGTCCTCCTTTGTTCTTACCAGTTTTGACGAGTATGCCGAATTGATCCTTGTCATAAAATTTGCGTAAAGCATTTGTCACTTGTGATCCGCTGATGCTTGTGCCGTCATATACCGTAAATGAAGCCTGAGAGAGCTCGGTTTGAATATCCGAAAAGTTATTTTGCGCTGTCTTGGTAGCCTCCTGTGCCGAAATAAAGAGAATTACAACTATAGTAATCAATGCGATGGTCAGAAATATGCCAGCGGCCACCTTCAATGCGCTAGAAGCGTTATTCATTAGACAGCAACTCCTTATATTTTTTGAATTTGTTCATAGTACACATTCATCTGCATGAAGCTTATGACAATAAGCGGTACAACCAGATACATAAAAATAAGCGCATACATGGGTGCAAAGCCAAACATTTTTCCCAAACCTGCCTTCGTATCAATCATTTTCTCGTATTCCTGTTTGCGCTGTTCGAAGTAAAACGACATCTCATTCTCAAGATCGTCAAATGCCTGGGCAATTGGGATCTTCTCAACACAGAGAAGCAGCTTGTCCACAATTCTTTGGAATTCTATCAACCGAACCTCTTCCTTCAGTTGAGTTAGCGCCATTTCCGCACCATGATCATAATGCAGCACACATCGCTGGATTGGTATTTTAAAAATATTCGCAAATCGGTTCATCCACTCCAGTATTTCTTCGACCGATATCCTGTCCATCTCCCGGAGCATGGAAATCACCGTCTGGAACTGGTAGACCTCATGTCTCATATCCATATAACGTATTTTCCGCTGAAAATAGAGCAGCCATAGCGGAAATTGATATCCGGCCCATCCTATCAAAAGAGCAGTCAGAATCTCCCACCACTTTAGATATTCCTGATTGTAAGCCTTCAATTTGGATAGGATTCGATTCGTTGAATTGACAAGCGTATCCTTACTGGAGTTGATATTTTGCTTTCCATTGACCCTACTGGCGATTTCGTCATAACTAGCAGAAGATGACATACCAACCTCCTTCATCACCCTCAGATCCTGATCACTAAGTTGATGACCTGCATCTCTTTGATCGCTGGAGACTTGTCCGAAAAAGGTGTTCCCGCCTACAGGAGCATGTAAGATGTGGCTTTTGGCTGTTTGATGCAAAACCATCATGATCGTCATGGTCACCACAAAGGACAAAATAAAAAACATAATTCTGCGGATATAGAACCATTCATATCTCAAATGTGTACTGCTCTCCTTAAGCAACCGTATCATTTGGGCATATGCCGGAGTCGCCGGCTTAGGTGCCATAAAGGAAGCTGTGAGCCTTATAACTGAAAAGGAAGAAAAAAACTGCTCCCATGTTTTTTTCTTATCACTCCAGCGATATGTTGTCTCATTGTCCTGTTGTAACCGCTGAAGCAAAACAAAGGACAATATAATGACGATAAAAATTACAATTTTCGTGATATAACCCAACTTGCTTGTATAAAACTCATCCATAGCCGGAAAACTGCTGCGGGCCCACCGCTCAATCGGCTTCGTAAAAAATACGGGAGCAAGCGCTATGACATTCAAACCCTTCAAAAGATAATCCAGCTTATCCCGGCGTAAAATCTCCAAATGAATTTCCTTGGTCAGACCGCTTAGCCCCTGCAAATAGATCGAGCCCTGCTCTTTGACCTTGTCACCAAACTCCATAATCATAAAAGAAATACCCGCAAAGGCCTTCAGAAAGCGATTAGGTGCCGTCTCATAGAATTTCTCAAGCTCTTCGGATGGATCTTTCGCATTTAAAGCCTCGTATATTTTGCGTGTATGGACCGACGCCTCATAACCTGCAGATTCTGCCGCTTCATATATTGCTTCATCGATCATTTCATGCTGCTGATATCTATGCCTTACTTCAGAGAACAAGTCGATCATCTGCATCAACAGCTTTTTCTCCATGCGGTTAACGTACATATCGATTAGCAGACTGTTAATGATCACTGCTGTAAGCAGGACCAGCAGAAGGAAGCTTACGCTAGGATTAAGCATGAAAAGAATCAGTGCAGATGATGCTAAAATGCCTAAAACAACCAAAGTGATCTTAGTTGTTTCACGTCTCAATCTGAATTCATCGTATGCGTGAACACCCGATATTCTTTTTCTGACTCTTTGTATGTAAGCAGACAGCCCAGGAATTTTAGACATGATCATGTAAGATTTTTGTAAAAAATGATTCCAGCGCTCCATCAAACTGATATTTTTGAACAGCGACTTTCCATGGAAATACGTTTGAGCAGTATGCTTTTGTCTACTCTTGGACCAAGACAGAAAAGCAAAAGATATTCCAAAAAGAATCAGTGATGACATCAGGACAACGAGCAGGATCGCTTTAATATTCATATGGACTGCCCCAATGATGATTCAAAAACTCACGGAATTTATTCGCGTCCTCGATCCCCATCTGTTCTGCCATTTCAACGGCATTCCCGCCGGAAATCGGTTCAGCTGCGACATATTTCCCGTCCCGATACTCCACAATATTACGGGAGGTATATCGCTGCGCTTTCTGCCTTGCCTCGTATTGAAGCTCCAGGAGTTCGCCCAGCAATTGCTCGATAGTGCCCTCTCCATGCATCTTCCTCTCCAAAAAAGGATTGTTCTCTACAGGAATGCACTCTGTAATCCTTTCAATGTACCGTCTGCCATCCCCATCCCTTTTCATATGGATATCAAAGTTAATAACCTGTATTACCTGTTCCTCAGCGATATGCTCATTGTGGAACACACCGGTCTTCAGCAGTGAATTCCGCAGCGAATATACGAGGTCACGAAATGTCTTGGCATGGTGAGTGAATATAGTGAACAAGCTGGCTACCTGAGACATTTGAATCATCCATGCAGCGACCTCATCACTCGCAACTTCACCCAGGATATTGACCGTTCCGTCCGTTTTCTTTTGCAAATCCAATCCCTCTTGGCCCGATATCCGTTCTGTTTCTCGAAAAGACAGAATGTTTCTCCGGCTGTAAATTTTACGCAAATGGAGCTCAAAGGCCATTTCCTGAACACGTAGAGTAAATGTGGGGTCGATATGCTCTACCATTGCCATGAGCAGCGTTGTTTTACCCGAACCCTGTGCACCGGTTATGGCCGTAATTCGGCTTCCTTTCATCAGGTAGCTAAGCAGTTCAATCGGAAGCTCGGCGTTCTCCCCGGTCACCAGCTGCTGTAGGGAGGCATTCGGAATATCAAACTTGCGTACAAAAAAAGCCCAGGATTCAGCAAACGGCGGTCGGACAACAACGACACGTGAGCCGTCCTTCATTTCATTGACCTTATAACCATTGGATTCAGACAGCTGCCCAGGATGGTTGTACTTATAAATGTTTTGACAGACTCGCTTAAGCTCCAGCTCCGAACCGAAAGATAGAAAAGCCATGTGTACCGATTTCCCTTTATAAAAAACCCAAACGCTCTCGGATGCGGAAAAAGGCTTGTGATATTCATCCTCGTACAATAACGGCAGCGAGTATTTATGATTTCCATATGTATCCGGTATTCCATCATCTGTTAGAATGCCATTAACACCTCCGCTGATTCCATCGATGCGCTGGTCCCGCAGATCGTCTACCACTGAAAAACCCTTATATTGCTGATAAATCCGCTGCACGACAATATCCAATTTCTCGATAAAGGTTAAGCTTCCATAGCCTAACTCCGTTATGAAAATTTGCTCAATATCCTCAGCCGTAACCGCGTATACGGGTTGTTCCCCATATCCGTCTATGATGCGCGGATCTGCTAATCCATAATTTTCAAATAGCTGCGACAATGCTTCCTGTCCATGTTGCTTCTGGTATAAGTAAAAAATAATTTCAAACTGATCCTGCGTTGTTAAGCGTCCAATATCTTCAAATGGAATGACATCATTAATATGCTCCTCCGTTAAACCAAAACTCCTGACGAGCAGATCCGCTATGAACTGTTTGACGTACTGCTTCTCATGCAGGTCACCTGAGATACACTCCTTTAATGCCTTGCGAAGCTCACTCCGCTTATTCAGCCTCCGCTTGTACTCCTCCTCATGAAGTCCCAGATCGGTTAGTTGGCTGTGTGTCAGTTCATGCAGCGTTTCCTTCACGAACTCTGTCATTATCTCTACCGAATATTGTCCGGCTGCGATATTTGCGCTCAAGGCAGGGCGACGATAATCCAACCATTTCACATAGACGAGCAAACCTGTAAAAAGAACAATTACCGCGATCAGCAGAATGTTCATGTTCATTCCGGAGATCATTTATGCCCCCCTTTCCACCAGCTTCAGTGCGGTGGTCATATCCAGCTGAGTTAATATGTCCTTGTTCAATGATCGGATACTCTCCAGGAATGCTGCCGAAGGCTGCCGGTTGTTCAGATTACGGCTGCGCTGCAAAAACGGCAGGACACTTCGCATATTCCATGCATCCAAGAAATCCGTTGTGTATGGAATCCCATGAATCGCTCCTTTGTAGCCAAACCTCCTTTTCACGTTATTCAGCGTACAATGGGAGTACTTATCATACCGGCCCAGCACCAAAATGTACGGTTTTTCATTTATCACCGGTGGACGGCCACCGTCCTTAAAGAACAAATCCAAACCCTCAATACACTGATTCAGACTAACTACGATTAGATCGGCTGTTTCCAGCAGCGCTTGGTCACCGCTTCCATCCTTCGGAATACCGCATCCTGCGTCTGCCAAAACAAGATCATAACTCTGGTTTGCAACAGCACATATGGACTGCAGGAGCTCCTTCCGGTACCCGGGCATCGTTCCTTCCGATTTTGCATTTCCTTGGACCAAGTCCAGTCTTTCAGGAAGCATTGGCAGTGTGTAATCCCTTATATTGTCACGGGTTAATCTGCGGTTCAGGCAAAGTCTCTCGAGCGCGTCCATGCCATGATCCTGAAAGGAAATCAATGAATGATCCAATGTGTAAGCCCCCGTTTGAAAAGCTCCTTCCACCCTCTCCTTCGCCTTGCCTCCATGTGCTAACAGCAGCTTCAAGCGATATTCCATCCCTATACTTATGGCAGCCGCAGATGCATGTGCGGAATTTCCGCTGCCTCCTTGAAGGGGACTCCAAAAGACGATCTTGCTCATGCTTTTCTCCTCTCCGCAACCCGCAGTGCGCGATTGATCTTTTTTTGATCCCATTCGGTAATCATTTGAACCAGTTGGCACAGATTTCTTTTAAATCCCCTGGTCAGCGGCTTCATCTGGACTCTTTTTGTGTGCTCATTCCGCAGCTTTAGTGACAAATCAAGCTCATTCCATGGGATAACAATCGGCTCCTCTTTCCAACATACCGGCAGGTGATTAAAATATCCGTCGAGGTAGGAGGTAGCATACCACTCATCCACTGCTCGGACGATCAGTTTAAACATTTCTGGCTCCGTACCTTCAGCAAAGTTGCGTTTAACAGCTTCATGCAGCCACATGCTTCCCTTTTCCAGCGTCCAGATCTCATAATCAGTAACCCAAACTAACGCAGAAGCCTCTCTCCATACTCTCGGTGTACAAAAATCCGGATGCTCCAGATCATAGATAACATAGTCATAGTTATCCAAGCTGCTGCTCGTGATCTGTAAATGAGCGTCAAGGCTGACCACATCATCAAATCCGCATGCAACATCAAATCCTGCAAATTCCGTAATTGACAGCTGCTCATCAAGCTGCCCGATATAAAATGGATATTTTCTTTTTTCCGTCGCATCCACCAACAGCACACTGTAATTGCTGGAGACCAGCATTTTGCATAAATACATCAAGATCTCGCTCTTGTCACATAAGCCGGCAAAAATCCATGTGTTCAAACCCCATCCTGCTCCTTTCCACTTTTACTTTGGATCGATTATGTTTGTATCCTGATCATGGCTGAGTAGAGGGAAGCTCTGTCTCGGTCTGATTTTCGTTCATACTTTGTTCAAGCAGCTTATTGTCCTGAGCCTCCCCCCAGGAAAAAGTATCCTTATCAGAAGTAGCAGGTACCGGATTGGCCGTTTTAATTTTATCTTCTGTTTCATTACCACGAGTTGTTGAATCGTCTTCTGGTTTTAAATCTTCAAAAGTAAATCCTGAACTAGTGGACTCCGAGCGATGTCCCGAGCTTGTCCCTCCGCTTTGATACGTTGGAGCAAACTCTGAATCCGCAAAGCTCTGGCTTGCTTTTCGGGAGTCTGATGCTGCCGTCAAGTCTTTTTCAAGGGAAACACGTACAGCTTCAGACAGCTTTTGTTCCGCTTTCTTTACAATATTCGGATCACTGTCAATCAGCTTCAGTACCTCTTTATTAACAGGATACGTCGGTATAGCTTTATCCTGCATTTCCGGTTCAACATAAGTAACAGCGTACAGCTTGGCATCGTGCAGATAAGCGTCAACCATAGCGCTGGATAATGACAGAATTTCCTGCTCCGTCATCGTAATCCACATCGCCGGACTGATCAGCTTGTCGATTTTCTTCTTGGATAAAACGATGTAGTCCTGTCCTGTAGGAAACTGGACACGCACATCTACTACGTCATGCTCACGCAAATTGGAAGGCAATGCTATCGCCTGTAATTCCCTGTTCCTGAGATCAGCCAGCAAAGGCTCCTGTTCATAAATCATTGCAATCGTTAATGCAGTACCTTTTTTCAAATCAATCTTGGCGATCTTTATTCCACTCACGTCACTGCTTTGAACTAGATTGACCGGAGCCGCTCCCTGGGGCAGCTTAACCTGCACAAGATCCTTTGCTGAAATGACTTCACCCGCATTAATATCTCTAGCGAGTCCCCAACTGGATGCCATCTTTTTTTCCTCATCCAACTGCGCCTGCTCCAGCCTCGTAATCTGCTGCTCAAAATCCTGCTTGATTCTGTTTTCCCTGGCATGATGCTGCACACTGCTGAACACGGCATAGCCTGCAAATATAACACCCATTACAGCGGCACCCGCCAGTCCGGCATAGAGCATTTGTTTTGTTCGCTGTCTCAGCTTGGACATGTACCTTTTCATTCTCCTCTCTCACACGAATCAGCTGAGTCCGAACCTGAATCTCCTTCTTCGCTCGACCCCTGTCAATACGCCTTGAAAAATACGGTTTAGCGCACGATCCATTTCCTCACTTTGATCAAAAGGGTCCATATGCAGCGGAAGTGAAAATACCTGAGATGTGTTTAGCTGCCTGCGCAGCCTTTGGACAGCATCCGTTGGGGCAAGCGGCAGAAAATACATCCACTTCTGCTGTGGATATCTCGACAGACTGTGGACCATATCCATCACATCCTGCTGACGCCATTCCGCACCTGATGCAACAATTACGGAAATATCTGCCCTAAGGAACTCTTCCAAACGCTCTCGCTCGCGGTAAGTTCCCAAATCGATCACAACATAGTTGTAGCTCCCTGATAACAAGGTGATGACATCAGCTCTTGCCGTCTGCCTCCAGTAGTCCACTCCCTGCACTTCAAACTTGCGGCTGCCCCCGCCCGGCACATGATCCCCATTCACAATATGCTGAATTCTCCGAAAAGCCGGAGATCTTACATTCATTTCAACAAGCGCGACCTTGCTGTGGCTCTGCGCCAGAAAATGACTAATCGCAATGGCCGTGTGCGTTGTACCTGTACCTCCGCTCGCTCCCATCACTGCGATCACCTGTGTACTGGTTCTTCCGGCGATATCTCTTCCGCGTCTCACTTCCGGTACAGTCTTCTGTCGTACTGCTGAAGCCAATTCCTTGCGAACTTCATTTGCCGACGCATAGCGGTTCTCTGGAGCTAGCTGCAGAAGCTTGCGTATCACCGGAATCAGCCTGCGCGGCAGATCGGGACGAATGTACTTCTCAACCCTATCCGACCACTCACTATAAGCTCCCGCGGTGGACAGATAAAGCAGCAGAGCTCCCAGGCCATACAGATCAGACCTTGCATCGCTTTGTCCGGAACCATATTGCTCGGGAGCCGCAAATCCGATCGTCCCCAACTTAACCGTGTCCTGCGTCTGCTCCTGCTTGTAATTTCGGGCAATCCCAAAATCAATAAGTCTTAGCTCCAGCTGTTCCGTAAGCATAATATTTGACGGCTTCAAATCTCTGAAAATAATAACCGGATCATGTGTATGTAAGTAACCGAGCACCTCCAGCAGCTGGTCCGCCAGTTGAAGGATGGAATCTACAGGAATCTTGCCTCTATAACCGCTAAAATATTTTTCAAGCGTAATTCCCTGGATGTAATCCATTACCAGATACGAATATCCATCATTGTCAGGAGAAAAAAAATCCACAATCCTTGGAAGTCTGGCATGACTAAGAGAAATGAGAAGCTTTGCTTCATCCCTTATGCTGCTGTAATGTTTCGGATCGACCACACTTTCCTTAACAGCCCACAACTTGCCAGGCAGCTTCAGATCCTCTGCAAGATACACATGGCTCATGCCGCCTTCTCCAATCTTCCGGACAATCTCATATCTCCCCCCAATCGTCAGTCCGATAAGCAGTTTGGAAGGATGATCCATTCTCGTCGCCTCACTTTCAAGACAAAAAAAAGGAAAGCACTCCTGGAGATGACTGTTACGGTTATCCGTAAAGCCAAACACCGGGATGCTTTCCCTTTATTTATCATCTGGTTAATTTGGTATCATTATAGAGCAATGGTAATATCTGTGTAAAGCACTTTTTTAATAGCATATCTCTAAATCGCTCAAAAAATAATTTCACTACATTAATATTTAATCATATACAAAGTGATTTCGTCACGATTATGAAAGAGTTGTTTTGCCCGTTGGATCTGCATATTGGCATCTTCAAATGATGAAATAACATCATCAATGAGCGCCATTGGCTTTTTATGCATCAGCTTTACCGTAACGACCGCCGTGCCACCTGGTCTTAGACTCGGCAGAAGCTCCGTTACCAGCTTAACCATCTGTTTTGGACTCCAGCTCATATCACAAACTAGCAAATCGAATTCACTGTCACGGAAACGCACTTCGGAAGCATTTTTCTTGAAAATTCTTAATGCAGGATGGTCTTGCAGCGACTCATGCATAAAGGCAGGATCAACTGCAGTTACGCGCAGTCCTCGTTCCAGCAAAAACGAAGTCCAGCCTCCAGGCGCCGCGCCAATATCAATGCCCGTATCAAAGGTAGCAAAATCAATCCCAAAGCTTTGTTCTGCCTCCAGAAGCTTGAACTTGGCACGTGATATTTGACCGTCCTCGCGCTGAAACCGGATGGCGCCACCGCTCCAGTCAGACAGATTATTCACGGGTTCCGACACGCCAATATAAAACATGTCTTCCGCTGCAAACACAGAAATGACCCACTCCGCATCGCGCACGACAAATTCAGCGTTCAATTCGGCGAGCTTCTCCTGCAGCTTATCACGGAGCTGTCCTGCACTTTCTTCCAGTACGCTGTCATCGGCTTTACGTACTTGCAGTGACAGTTTTGTGCCATGCAGCTTGTCTTGACGGTTCAAATATTGAACCATATGCGTATATGCCTCTTCAGTACCTGCATTCAGCTCCAGCTGAACCGGCTGGATATGGCGCAGGAAAATCGGAGGATTGGTGACGATCATGTCCACAGCTCTGTCCGCATCCTCAAAGAAGGTGGCCAGGAAAACCTCACCTGATATCATGGTTTTACTTTTGAGCTTGCCGAACTTCCGGCGCAGCTCCTCCTGTGCATAAGGTGCAAAGCCATGGTTGGCCGTGCATATGAACCGGGATGTTTCAATATTCATCTCTTCATTCATTAACTGTTTATCATCCAAAACGGATTACCCTCCAGAAACCACTTTAATCCAAGGCCGGCCGCCGTCCCATTCGATCCGGGCCGGAATATCGTAGGTTTGTTTTATCATTTCATTGTTCAAAATTTCTTGTTTCGGACCGGCACCCGCTATTTTACCATCGCGGATCAGGGCCGTATGTGTAAACAACGGCATAATCTCTTCCACATGGTGAGTCACATAGACTACGGTGATGTCCCGCTCCCCAAGCCGCTCAACCTCAGCAAGCATCTTTTCGCGCTCATACAAATCAAGTCCCGCACAGGGCTCGTCCAAAATCAGCAGCTTAGGCTCACTCATCAGGCTTCGTGCAAGCATCACCTTTTTTCGTTCACCTTGTGACAGCGTACCCAGCGGATGATATGAGAGCTTACCCAGATTCATTTCATCCAGAAGCTTCAGGGCTCTTTCCTTAATCTCGCCTGGAATCTCCTGGTAAAAGCGCAAAAACGCATATGCACCTGTGGCAACGACCTCCCACACCGGATCACTCAGATTCAGCTTTTCCAGTAGATTGGGGCTGATATAGCCAATCTCCTTACGGACTTCACGGACATCGCATTCCCCATATATATTTCCCAGCACCTCGATACGGCCCTCACTTGGAAAAAGATATCCTGTGAGCATTTCCAGAATCGTCGTTTTGCCGGAACCATTCCGTCCTAAGATAACCCAATTTTCTCCCTTTTTGATTTCCAGGGATACATGATCCAAAATCTGATTCTCTTCTCTTCTCAAAGACACATCCCGCATCGAAATCATGAAAGCACTCCCCTTATTTGAGCTAACAAGTCCTCTACCGATCCCATGGAATATACAATTTCAGGTTTACTGACGCGTTTGGGGTCTGCGATAAGCAGGGCCGGAACACTCGAGATCCTGTACTGCTCCACCACCTTAGGCAGCATATTCACATCCGCTTCTGCAAGGATGCCTTCCGGAAGCAGGTGCTCCGTAACTTCAAGCATTCTACGTGCCACCTTGCAGGTTCCACAAAAAGGAGTGTGCAGGAAGACAGCCAAAGGCTTGCCCTTGCTCCACAACTCTTCAAGCAGCTTCTTTTCGTCCAATTCCCTCATTCCCGCACCCCCTCAGCAATACGATCCAGCACCTCCGGAGGCATCGGACCGTTATGCAGCTTCACATGTTCAGGTACGGACTGATAGAGAAGCTCGTACATTTCTCTCTTCCCCCACATGCTGGATGTATGCAGATATATTTCCCGCGGGAACAGCTGCCTGGCAATCATTCCCCGTACAACCTCTTTGCCGGTAGGCTCACCGGGGCCAAGATCGAAATCCAGTGACAGAATATCCACCTTACATTCTTCCAGCATCAAAAGACATTCCTGTGCATTTCTGGCTAAAGCAAATCCTTGCGGACAACGCCGGTAATCATCCAGATACAAATGAATCACAGCCGCTCCCCCTTTCTCCGATTCTTCCCATTAGCTCGAATAAGCTCTATTTCTTCATTCCTCTTCTAAATTGCGGTATAAGTACTCAATCTCATCCTGATGCGTTCCATCCGTACCAGGCTCCGTCTCCAAAATAAGCGGCATGCGTTCAAACTCTGGAAATGAGATCAGTTCGACAATTGCCTCTGTCCCGATATAACCTTCACCGATCCGGGCATGACGGTCTTTCCCGGAACCGGACGGATATCTTGAATCATTCAAATGTAAGGCTGCAAGCTCTTCCCAGTATCCAAGCTCACGTCCACGCTCCATCAAACGATCGGTTTGCCCGGGAATCCATGTGGCCGAAGCATAAGCATGGCAGGTATCCAGACAAAAGGCAATTTTTTTCGGCTCGTTCGCCAAATTGCGGACATTAACCAGCTCTTCGAGCGTAATTCCCATCGATCCTGGTTGACCTGCTTGATTTTCAAGCAGTATTTTCGCATTGCCCTGCCAATCAGCCAACGTTTCATTTAAACATTGTATTATATTTTTATAGCCTTGTAACGGGTCATTGCTTTTCAGATGGCCAAAATGTACGACAATTCCCACAGATCCGCAGGCCTCGGCAATGATCAGATCATTTTTCAAGGAAGCCACTGTCACTTGATACAGTTCATTCCCCCGTGTATCTCCAGCCGCAATATTCACTGGATAAGGTGTATGAGCTATGCTTGGCATCCCTTTTTCCCGGCAAAAACGAAAGCAATCCGCCGCAGCGATGGCATCTAGATCCTTCCATGCCAGACTGCGCGGATTTTTAGGAAAGTATTGAAATGCTCTGGCTCCCATTTCCCATGCCCGCTTGGCTGCTCTCCCAAAGCCTCCGCGGGTGCTGACATGACAACCGATCAATCGTTTATTGTTCATGCTGGCAGGACGGACAAAAGAATGCTTTGCGTCCTGTCAATTCAATTCTGTTCACAACCCCGCCGCAGCGAACGCAGCCTTCCCCTTCACGGTCGTAAACTTTGCACATGTCATCATATCCACCGGTCCGAGTATCTCCCTCCATAAAGGGAGCCTCCATGTAACCTCCATGCTCCAGCGCATCAGGTAAAACCTTCAGCATCGCGTCATATAATCTGCCTACCGCCTCTTCTGAAAGATCCTGTATCTTGACGGAAGGAAGCAATCCGGCTTCAAAAGCGATCTCATCCGCATAGCAGTTGCCAATGCCCGCGATAACATGCTGATTTACCAGCAGGCTTTTCATCGCACCGCGTCGCCCTTTCAGCAGCTCCACAAAACGCTCCTTGCTCATTCTCCGGTCAAACAATTCTGGCCCAAGCGGCTTTAGGATTTCTTCTACTTCCTTGGCGGACAGCAGATGGAGATATCCAAGACGAAGACCGATAAAGTATAATGTATTCTGTCCAAAAGTAATTTCCACTTGAGTATTCCGGCTCGGACGGCCTTCCTCTGTTCCATAGTACAACATCCCGCCCAGCATGAGATGCAGCAGGAGTCTGCGACCGTTATTCATATGAAAAACAAGATATTTTCCACGTCTCTCCACAAAAATAGCACGCAGTCCAGTCAGCTCATTAATGAACTGGTCTGCTGGTACATTGATTGACTTATCTCGGTTGACAACCACATGTGTGATCGGCTGGTTTATAATATACTCCGAAAGTAGTCTTCGGTAATTTTCCATTTCCGGCAATTCCGGCATTTGTTCATCAATCCTTTCGTATATAGCAATGATGGCTTCAATATATTTAAATGTTCTCTGAAGACGGACATACGATTGCTATTAATTCGTACAAGTCTTTACAAATAATATCCGCTTCTAGTCCAGCATTCTGGATTTGTTCGGCCAAATTCTCCTCTGTCGTGAGTCCGATCAAGACGAGGATCGTCTGACAACCGGCAGCAGCTCCGGCTGCAATATCTGTGCGCATATTATCGCCTACAACCGTTGCTTCCGCAGGCGATATGCCTAATCGATCCGTAGCAAAAGTCATCAGATGGCCGGCAGGCTTACCGATTACCACTGGCTCAACGCCGGATGCAGCCTGAATCGATGCAGCCAAAGCGCCCGCTCCCGGTACCAAACCATGATCCGACGGAAGAAGCAGGTCCGGGTTCGTTAGCACGTACACAGCCCCTTCACGGATCCAGCGGACCGCATTGGCCAGCGTCTCGTATGTAAATGAACGGTCAATCCCCTGCACAACGAATTGCGGATTCTCGTCAACGATATGTAATCCCGCATCCACCAGCGCGAGACGAAGTCCTTCTTCTCCTAGCATAGCCACAGCAGCTCCTGGAGATTCTTCAGCAATATATTTCGCCGCTGCAAGTGAAGATGTACATACCTCTTCCGGCAAAGCTTGAATCCCCATTTCATTCAAATGTGTAGCAACGCCTTCAGCTGTTCTGGATGAATTGTTCGTCACGAACATATAAGGAATATTGTGTTTCTTTAATGCTTGTATCAGTGTATCCGCTCCGGGAATACGATTTTTCCCATGATAGAGAGTACCGTCAAGATCAATCAATAGTCCTTTTGTTTTTTTGTATTGTGTCATCGCTGTGCCTCTTTCCGATTCCTCAGACAGATAGACAATATACCTGTATTCAGAGTATGTTACGGACTATTTTCTGTTCAGCATTTCCCGACCTATGCTCAGTATTTCCTATATAGAAACAGAAAACAATCCGGATTCAATTGATTACGCAAGTTCTATTCTAAGAAAAATGAAGAAAAGCCGCAACTCATTGAAGCAACTCTTTCTATTTCTACGACGCTTTAGACTCTTTTTCACCGCAGTTCGTCAAAGATATCCGCTTCCTAAGCCTCAAAAAGTCTGGAGCTGATACCTTGTGTCATTTCCTGCGCTTTCCCGGAAAATAATCAATTGCCAGACGATTTCCTTCAGCCGCTGAAGCCCCTATGGAATCCATGTTTATAGCTTACTCCAATATAGAAAAAAGCTCCATAGGGAGCTTTTTTCAACTCGATGAATTCCCGTTCTCTACCCTAATCACTTAAGCATGTCTCTGAACGGGAAACATTACTAGCTCTTCAGCAAGCTTTGTATTTGGAAAAACGGTTTTAGCTTCCTCGAGCAGTGGCTGAAGATGCTCAAGATCTTTATATCGCGAGCTGAAATGGGTAAGGATCAGTTCTTTGGCTCCTGCCTTCAGAGCAGCTTCCGCCGCCTGAATCGACGTACAATGATGATAATTATGAGCCGATTCTTTTAGATCATGCATAAATGTGGCTTCATGGACCAATAGATCCGCATCTCTGGCAAGCGTCAAAACATTATCACAAGGCCGTGTATCACCCAGAATGGTTACGATTCTTCCCTTTTTGGGCGTACCCAAAACGTCTTCGGGCTTCAATAGCTGGCCATTTCCCAGATCGATGCTTTCTCCTCTTTTCAGCTGGCCATATGCAGGTCCGGGTTTAAGCCCGTACTCGGCAAGCCGCTTGAGATCAAGGCTACCAGCCTTGTCTTTCTCAGCAATGCGGTAGCCATAACTATCCACTCGGTGATCCAGCAGCAGCGATTCAACCATAATCTCCTGATCCTCATACACCAATCCGCCAGTATGTTCAATGACTTCAAGTTCGTATTCGATTCTTGACTGACTCAGAGTCAAACTGACTTCAACAAACTGTTTTAATTCAGGAGGACCGTAAACCGTTAGTTTGGTTGTACCACCTTGATAAGCACGGCTGGACAAAAGTCCGGGTAATCCAAAAATATGATCCCCATGCAAATGTGTGATAAATACCTTTTCCAGTTTGCTGAGCTTTAATGAAGATCGCAGAATCTGATGCTGCGTCGCTTCCCCACAGTCGAATAACCAAAACGTTCGCCGCTCCTCAAACATTCGCAGAGCCATCGACGTCACATTCCGCTGAAGTGAGGGTACTCCCGCATTGGTCCCCAAAAATTCAAGTTCCATAACTAGCAACCTTCTTTCTATGTATATCAGCAAGAAGAACCGGCTGCTCCGTCATTAGCAAGCAGCACCGTTCCCATTTAACCTATAAATGATTCGATACAATACTCCAATGTATCATTTCACCTTATCCACATTAAAGTACCTAGCTTCCGGATGCGCGAACACCATGGCCGAGACTGATGCTTCCGGCTCCATCATGAAGCCTTCCGTGAGCAGAACGCCGATGTCCTCAGGATGCATCAGATTAAACAGCGGCTCTTGGTCCTCAAGATCCGGACAAGCAGGATAACCGAATGAAACGCGGATCCCTTGATAGCGTGCTCCATGACGCTGCTTCATCGTCATATCCGCCGGATCCGGAATGCCCCAACTATCCCGCATGATGTGATGCACACGCTCAGCTAGTGCTTCGGCTGTTTCGAGTGCAACCGATTGAAGCGCATGTGAACGGAGATAATCCCCTTTGTCTTTCCATTCGGAAGACAGCTTGGAGATCCCCTCACCTGCTGTCACAACCAAAAACCCAACGTAATCCATCTGTCCGCTGTCGACAGACCTTAAGAAGTCCGCCAAACAAAGAAATGGAGGTACATTCTGACGCGGGAAGCTGAAGGTGTGAAGCACTTTGGATGTATCCTCAGGATCATAGATCACAACATCATTCCCCCGGGATTGTGCCGGGAAGAATCGGTACATCGCATGTGCCTGAATGATTCCTTCCGTGGCAGCCTGATCCAGTAGGTTATCAACCGTG
Organism: Paenibacillus dokdonensis; assembly: GCF_004916975.1. Taxonomy (GTDB): domain Bacteria; phylum Bacillota; class Bacilli; order Paenibacillales; family Paenibacillaceae; genus Paenibacillus_AQ; species Paenibacillus_AQ dokdonensis. Next base: position 2,954,114 of record NZ_STGQ01000001.1, read on the forward strand.
GCTTTGAGGTCTACTGCCTTCTTATTGCCTTCGGCAAGAAGCTGCTCAACCTGTCCCTTAAGACCGAGGTGATGCCCCAGAAGCATCTGCATATTCATATAAGGAATGATATGTGTAATCGGGTAATTCCGGATGATATGACGCTCCATATCCGGTGGGCTAAATACGGGCACATCCGTCGATACGCTGGACTTCGCTGCCCTTGTCGGCTCCGGCATCGCTCTTGGTTTTTCCACTTCCGCGGCCAGTGCCTCAAGCTCAGCCTGCATTTCCGTCTGCATCATCTCACGCTGCACAGGATCCATCAATTTATTGGCAATATCAAGTCCATCCATAGCGTCCTTCGCATATACAACCATGCCTTGGTATTCCGGTCGGATACGGGTCTTCGTAAATTTACGAGTTAACGCGGCTCCACCTACCATAATGGGTACGTCTACACCGGCGTTTTTCAAATCCTGCGCAGTAACGACCATCTGCTGGGCAGACTTAACCAGAAGTCCGGACAAGCCGATCATGTCGGCCTTCTCTTTGCGGTAAGCCTCAATAATAGTTTCCGGTGGTACTTTTATACCCAGATTGACGATCTGATAACCATTATTGGAAAGGATGATCTCCACCAGATTTTTCCCGATATCATGCACATCACCTTTAACGGTTGCCAAAAGCATTTTGCCTTTAACTGAAGATTCATTTTTTTCCATGAACTGTTCCAGATACGACACGGAAGCCTTCATGACCTCTGCGCTCTGAAGTACTTCGGCCACAATCAGCTCGTTGTTGTTAAACAGGCGCCCAACCTCGGACATCCCGGCCATCAACGGACCATTGATAATTTCCAAAGCTCCGTATTTTTGCAGCGCAGCTTCCAAGTCGGGAAGCAGCCCTTCTTTAGTACCCTCCACCACATAAGATGCCAAACGTTCCTCCAAGGTCAGGTTAGATAGCTTTTCCTTCTTCTCCACCTTTTTGTTCCGAAACGCGGCTACAAAAGCAGCAAGCGTCTCATCATTTGTTTCATAAATCAATGCCTCTGCAAGCTTGCGGTCTCCCTCCGAAATCGAGGCATAACGCTCCAGCTTTTCCGTATTGACGATCGCGTAATCGAGACCTGCTTTCGTACATTCATACAAGAATACAGAGTTCAACACCTCTCGTCCCGCTTCAGGCAAACCGAAGGATACGTTGCTGATACCGAGAATAGTCTGACATTCAGGCAAAGCTTCTTTAATGAGTCGAATCCCTTCAATGGTTTCCTTTGCAGAACCGATATACTGTTCATCCCCGGTACCCACCGGAAAAACCAGTGTATCAAAAATCAGATCTTCCGCTTGCAATTTGTATTTGTTCACGAGAAGGTCATGGGAGCGCAAAGCTACTTTCAGCTTATCGTCCCGATGAATCGCTTGTCCGGTCTCATCAATGGTGCCGACAACGACAGCTGCTCCATATTTATGGATTAACGGGGTCACCCGCTCGAATTTTTCTTCACCATCTTCAAGATTAATGGAGTTAATGATCGATTTCCCTTGCGAATATTGCAATGCAAGATCAATAACGTCTGCGTCTGTAGTATCGATCATGAGCGGCACTTTGACCTTTTTAGCGACCAGCTCCAGGAACAGCTTCATGTCTTCCGTTTCATCACGGTCAGGATCTTGTACGCAAACATCGATGACATGTGCGCCATTCTTCACCTGTGCACGGGCTATTTCCGAGGCTTCTTCATATTTGCCTTCAACAATAAGGCGTTTGAATTTCCGCGAACCAAGTACATTGGTCCGTTCACCCACCATATAAGGCCGGTTATCGGATTCGATATAGACCGGATCAATTCCTGAAATCGCGGGAGAATGGTTGCCTTCCATTGGTCGCGGGCTATATTGGCTCATGGTATCAGACAAGGCGCGGATATGATCCGGGGTCGTACCACAGCATCCCCCGGCAATATTCAACCAGCCCTGCTTCGCAAAGTCTTCCATTTTACGCGCAAGAGACTCCGGAGATTCATGATAATTCCCGTTTTCATCCGGGAGTCCGGCATTCGGATAACAGCTGACTGCCGTTTTTGCCATGGCTGACAAGGAGCGGATATGATCCCGCATAAATTCGGGTCCCGTGGCGCAGTTCAAACCAACCGATACCGGACTCAAATGCTCAAGCGAAATATAAAAAGCTTCAATATTTTGTCCGGCGAGTGTTGTACCCATCGGTTCAATCGTACCGGATATCATGACTGGCAAGGTGACACCGCTGTTATCAAAAGCCCGGCGGATCCCGATGCTTCCCGCTTTTACGTTCAGTGTATCCTGGCTCGTCTCCAATAGCAGTGCATCAACGCGGCCTTCAATTAAAGCAAGAGCCTGCTCCTCATAACTGGTTATCAGTTCTTCAAATGTTACGCCTCCGGTTACGGAAAGTGTCTTTGTTGTTGGCCCCATCGCTCCGATAACATATCTTGGCTTGTCCGGTGTGCTGAATTTATCAGCGGCCCGGCGGGCAATTTCGGCAGACTTCAGGTTAATTTCTCTAGATTTTTCAGGTATATCGTATTCCGCAAGTACAACGGAAGTTGCACCGAAGGTATTAGTTTCAATCAAATCGGCTCCCGCTTCCAGATACTGTTCATGAATCTCTTCAATGACATCCGGACGTGTTAGAACCAGCATTTCATTACAGCCTTCGAGTTCTTCTCCTCCAAAATCCTCGGGACCGAGCTCAACCTGCTGTATCATGGTTCCCATGGCACCATCAAGTATTAATATTCGTTCTTTCATTATTTCCTGCAAGCCCGGTCTGTCCATGTAATTTCCCCCCTGCAAAACGTTAGCTCTTAGTTTAACAGAATCCTTTATATTAGAAAAGTGTCAGAAACGCAGTCATCCCCCATGTTAAGAAGGAAGATGCCATCGACAAAGAAAGACTGCTTCGTTATAATATGAATTAAACCAAGTGGAAAAGAGGGGTAAGCTAATGGCTGAAATCGTGATCCGCAATACGAACGAAAGAATCTCTGGTGACGATAATGTTCGTGAATTCTTAAACAATCAAAATGTACTATATGAAAAATGGGATGCCTCCAAGCTTCCTATCGAGCTTCAAACTAACTTTCAATTAAATGATGAGCAAAAAAATGAAATTTTGAGCACATATGATGAAGAAATCCGCGACCTGACTGCACGCCGTGGTTATCAAATTTGGGATGTTATTACTTTGTCTGATTCGACTCCAAACCTTGAGGATTTGCTTAACAAATTCGAAGAGGTTCACACCCATACGGAAGATGAAATCCGAGCAATTGTTGGTGGTAAAGGAATTTTTGTCATTAAGGGCAGTGATGATCTTGGATACTTTAATGTGGAGCTCGAGGCTGGTGACGTTATTTCTGTACCCGAGAACACCAACCACTTCTTTACATTGATGGATAACCGTAAAATTATTGCCGTCCGTCTCTTCATTGAAAAGAATGGCTGGGTTGCTTATCCTGTTGAGGATCCTAGCTTCCAAAAAGCGTAATTAATTAATCGTATGAATTGTTAATTTCATTTATTTCATAAGAAAAAGAACCTGCACTTTGTGAACAAAGCCAGGTTCTTTTATTTTTGTCCATATCAAAAACTTTAATCACTTGCTAACAGTCAGCTTTTTGGTAGGCATCGTATGCTGTGGGCCATAGGTTACATGAGAAGTAATGCTGTAGGTTCCATCACTATCAAATGTCTTCTCAAGTACATATTTTCCCGCACCTGCATTTTCAGCCGGCACCTTTTCATGGTTGCTGCTGTCTCCCTCTTTCGTAATTTCAATCATCACTTCATCCGCTTTATCGACCTTTTTATCCTTTTGTGCCACATTTACTTCAATGGATACCTTTTGCCCTACCTTTACCTGTTCCGGTGTCCAGCTTAAATCTACAGTCAGCGGCTCCATCATGCCTTCATCCATATTCATCCCATCATGTTCACTCTTGCTGCCGCAACCTGCCAACGCCAGAATAACAAGTAAAATAACTCCCGTTAACCATATTCTGTTCTTCATATCTGTCACTCCTTAAATCAATTTACTTCGTTATGTACGCTTAGGTATACCGCGCCTTAATTATTATACATACTTTTAACTCTTTCAAAACGCAAGCCTGTTCACAATTTGGTGACAAATATCTCTCATAAAACACGTCATTGACACAAGCATCTTTTTTATACCAAAAAAGTCTGTTTCGGCGCAGTAAATCATGCATCACCAAAGCAGACTTTTTGATTAAAGCTTACAGCACAGCATTATAAAGTTTCCAAAATACCATGAAGCTCTGACAAATGCTTAATCACATGATCTGGCTGAATATTAGAGTGGTAGGGCTTCCCGTTACGGTTGATCCAAACCGTGTTTAATCCAGCGGCAAGTCCGCCCTTCATATCCGTGGAGAGCTTGTCGCCTACCATCACGGCTTCCTCAGGCTTGATGTTTAAACGGGAAAGGGCATGTTCAAAAATGCTTGTATCCGGTTTGCCTTTGCCAAAGCTTCCCGAAATAACGATTTCATCAAAATAGGGAGCCAGTGCAGGTACGCCATCCAGCTTTTCCTGCTGCAGTCCAGGACATCCATTCGTCAGAAGCAGGAGTTTATAACGTCCTTTTAACTCATCAAGCACCTGAAAGGTTTCTTCATACACATGCGGACGAGCACGTCTTTCTGCTCCAAACTGTTCTGCCAGCTGCAGAGCCAATTGCTCATCCTCCACACCCATTGCACGAAGTGCGCGCTGCCATGCTTCTTTTTGATAACCAGGGACGATCTGCTCCATCCGGCGGAATTCAGGTTGTTCACCCGCTGTAAATTTACCCCATAGTGCTTCAAAAGGATTGATTCCGATCATGGCAGTAAAAGCGTAAGTATCGTAAGTTTCGTACAAAGCTCTGGCCTCTTTGCGGACAGCCTCTTCTAACGCTCGCGAATCAATCCCCGTTTTCGCAGCAGCCGTGTCGCAGGTCGCCCGAAAAGATTCCTCCACGCTCCGCTCATCCCAGAGCAGCGTATCGTCCAAATCAAAAAATACAGCGGTTGCTCCCATCTTATCCATCCCTCTCCCGTGTTTTATCTATTATTTTTCAAATGGAATTTCAAAAGTATTAGCGAAACGCTCCAAACGTTCACCCATGGCTGCGGTATCATAACGATTGATCAATCGGGTGAAAACCCAGTTGCCGCCTTTACTTACTTTTCCTTTCTTGCCCTTTGCACCTTTAAGTTCAATAACCACCGAACCGGAACCAACTTTAATGCTAGCGATTTGGTCAGCCGTGAGACGGCGATCTCTGTTGAATTTAATCGTAGAAATTGAATTTTTATCCACCTTGAGAAACGGTCTCCGCAGAAAAATAACCACCGCAAGTAAAATATACAGTCCGACCACAATCCAAGTTAATGAAGTGCTCATCGCCTGCTGCTGACTAGCCATACCCAGAAGCACATATATAGCGGCCAGTGCAACTAATGTTACGGGAAGAACGAAATTCCGGCCTCTGAAAATATCCGCTGTTGCAGATCCTTTCGAAGCATAGATTGAAGGTTTTCCATCCTTCTTGCGCTGCTTGTTTAATTGAGATGTGTTTTTCTGAACCATTCTTTCCCAGGAACGGGACATAGTTGTTCCCCCTTAACCATCTTGTCATGTATTTTACTTGCGCTTACCGTCCTGCTGGTCCTCGACCCATTCGATGGATTCCAATTGGGACTTAAAATTGCGGCGGACGTTCTGGAGGTATTGTTCGCGCAGTTTAGCACGCTCCTCTGTTTCTTCCTTTGTCAGACCCGTTTCCTTCTGCTTACGGGCAAGCTCGTTAATCCGCTCAACTAAGCTGTCGATATCCATACACTACTCCTCCATTATTCAATTCATACCTAACTTTGCCATGAGAAAAAGAGCTTGTCAAGGTATGAACCTTTCCAAGCTCTTCTGGTATAAAAACTATTAATATAAAGGAAGAGATAGGACATCTCCGGCTTCAATTCCACTGGACTTTAAATGGTTCGTTTCCTTAATAACACGAATAAAAGCGCGTGTATCCATGTCCTTCGGTTTGTATTCCACAGCGATTCCCCAAAGTGTATCTCCCTGGGAAACAACCACCTGCTCCAGCGGTATCTCATCTTGAGAAGAACCAGCAAATACTCTTACCATGCCTGTACAACCAGCGATAATAATTACAGCCGCCAACAAAAGCTTGAAAAGCAGACGGCGTGTGAACATGGCTTGTAATGCTTGATAACGTTCCGTAGTCTTCAAACCGCTGCTTGCAGTTTCAATAAAGTCATTATTATAAATACTCTGATATGTAGTGTGTCTTAACATAATAGGATTCCTCCAAACATTTGTTCTTGTATGAAACCAATATAACACGAACACATGTTTTGTTCAATACTTTTTTCGAACGATTGTTCCCAGAACTATTGTTCCTATTTATTTAAATATTACTTATATCCAAATTGCTGCCTTGAAACTGTAGTATTTAGATAGAAATCCTTTCACTGATTAATATTTTAGATATGGAGAAATGGTATCGAATTTGAAATTCCTGATTTTAGAACTTGTGTTTGTACGAACGGTAGTTCTATGTTATAATTTTACCAAACGTTACTAATGGGGTTGATGGGGAATGTCGAAGATATCTAGCCGGCAGCAAGCGATATTGGAATTTATCAGAAATGAAGTCCGGGCCAAGGGTTATCCGCCTTCCGTTCGTGAGATCGGTGAAGCCGTAGGACTGGCTTCGAGCTCAACTGTTCATGGTCATCTGGACAGACTTGAGAAGAAGGGCTTAATCCGTAGAGACCCTACGAAACCTCGCGCCATTGAGATTCTGGGTCAGGAAGAGTCCGAGAGCAGTAACCTGTTCACACATACGATTGCAAGAGTTCCTGTAGTTGGTAAGGTTACAGCCGGTGTGCCTATTACCGCAACAGAGAATATTGAGGATTATTTCCCTCTTCCCCAGCATTTTGTAGGGGATGAGAAAGTATTCATGCTTTCAGTAATGGGAGATAGTATGATCGAGGCAGGCATCCATAATGGGGACTATGTCATTGTACGTCAGCAGCAGACCGCTGATAACGGAGACATTGTCGTTGCGATGACCGACGAGGATGAAGCTACAGTCAAGACTTTCTATAAAGAGAAGGATCACATTCGTCTACAGCCAGAGAATCCGTCCTATACGCCGCTAAGGCTGAATCATGTGACGATCCTTGGCAAGGTTGTCGGGTTGTTCCGGGATATTCATTAATGAAGTAATTTATGCTGTTCATATGTACAAGCCCTTGTTCTTGCGAAGAGAACAAGGGCTTTTTATTACTCTCAAATTAGCTGCCCTTGCTGCCACAAACTTGCTAGATGTCCAAGCAGGCTTTGGGTCTGATGCACTCCCGGATCTGCGTTCATCATCAAGACCGCTCCTGTGCCTGTCTTCGGATAAGTAATCAGCATACACTGAAATCCTGCTCCCCAGCCAAGAGATGAAACTTCGAGTTCACCATCAGGGGATTCAAGGAATACACCAAGACCCGACCACTTGAAACAGCCTTGGGGTTTGATCATTTCGCCAGCAGTTTCCGCAGAGATGCCAAGCCTGCTATTTCCCTGAAGTGAAGAAAGGAGTTCCACAACTAACAAGGCCAGATCCGCAGATGTTGACCACAATCCGGCTGCTGCCGGATATGGGTATATGGGATGAGATTCCTTCAGACGTACTCCATGCTTGTTATGTCCAACCGCTGAACCCATCCGGATCCCCGATTGGGATGTAACGATGATACTGTTGTTCATATGTAACGGCTCAAATATCTTTTCTCGAAGAAGCTTATCAAAGGACTCCCCTGTCACATCCTCGATCATCAGCTGGATAATACAAAAACCCGTATCCGAGTAAATAAATTGACTGCCCGGCTCTGCCATCAATTCAATCGGCTGTTGGCAGTAGTAAGTCATACCTCGAAGCAGCTTAGCCATGTCAGGAGAACCGTATTCGCTGATATATTGACCAAAGCCTCCTTGGGGGTCAGCGAACCCCGCCTGATGACAGAGGAGTCTGCGAAGAGTAACCGTTCGTGAATTAAAACTTGGATGTTCAGGGATATCCCATGAAATCAAGAACTTGCTCACATCTTCATCCAGACTCAAAAGCCCCTCCTCAACCAACTGAAGTGCGAGTATACTCGCAGCAAATTTACTGATGGAGCAAGCGTTAAACAGCGTATTAGATTGAATAGGATCCCCGCTTCCCGCTTCCACCTCTCCCCAACATTCATGACGGCTCAGTTTCCCTTCACTGATAAAAGCCATGCTTAGTCCGGGTACATTGCTCTCCCTCATCCGTTCGGCGATATTCCATATATCCTTTTTCAAAACGAAATGCCTCCATTCTATCACGCTCGACGTACCTCATAAATCAATTATAGAACATTTGTTCCTATATATCAATAAGTGTCTTATTATCAATTCAACTGTTGTTATATATGCAAAAAAAAGCCCTGCCACATTGAAATGACAGAGCTCTAATGATCAAATACACATCCGATTTGTCTTGTTGTTTCTAATGACATGCTCGGCTCATGTTGGATTCCGATGCCATACGCTGCCGGTATTCTGTCGGTGTGACATTCATGCGCTTACGAAATACCTGTGTGAAATGCTTTACATCCTGGTAACCGATCTTTTCTGCGATATCAACCAGCTTAAGCTGGGTATGATCCAGGAGATGGATTGCTTTTTCCATTCGAAGTCCTGTTACATATTCCTTAAATCCGCTGCCCGTTTTTTGTTTGAATACCTGACTGAAATAGGCCGGATTCAAAAACACGACAGAAGCCACCTTTTCAAGGGTCACATCGGTATTATAATTCGCCCGGATATACTGTACAGCAACTTCCATCGCCCGGTTACCACCGGGTGCGTAGTAATCGAATTCCAGTGTGCCTGAATCGCGTCCCATTTTCTGTATAATCGCAGGGATACTATTAAAATCACTGATCACATCCGACAGCTGAATTTGAAATGGAACCTTCACATATTTTTTCAGATGCATCCGCAGCTCATCCGTTAAAATTTTTATCCCATATCCCTCATCAACGGTGATCAGACCAAGCAGACTTTTGCCGTCCAAACTGGTGACGAACCCTTCACCATATCTTTCGATCAGCTCGTTGAGCACATTTTCTACAATGTAATGCTCCAGATGAACCGCATTGTCACTTTCCATTTTGATTAGAGCCAATTGAAACTGCGGATGCCGCTCCACGAAAGGGGCAATATCCATATTCCCGATGTCCAGCCCCATTGCCCATCGCTGAAATACAGCTTCCCGCAAAAATTTAAGATTACTTCGAAGCATCTTGGCCTCTTGTTCCAGTTCAGCTTCCCGTTCTACTTCCTCAACAAGCTGCGCAATCATGGAAACCAGTAAATCCTTGCCAATAGGCTTTAGCAAATAATCCTTGGCTCCGAGCCTCACCGCTTCCTTAGCATAAGCAAATTCCGAATAGGCGGAGATAATGACCCATTTGATATGTGGATGGCTGCTTCTTGACAGCTTCATGAATTCAAGTCCAGTCATGCCCGGCATCAAAATATCTGTCAGCACAACATCGATATGACCGCTTCTCAGAATCATGACCGCTTCATCCGGATTTGCTGCCAATTGTACATCATGCTCAGGAAAAGCTTTGCGGATCGTCCGTTTGATCCCTTCCCGGATTACATTCTCATCATCCACGATCAATATGTTCATCTTCGTTCTCCCCCTTTGATGGTATAGGAATGGTGATTTCAACCATCGTACCTTGTTTACGTGTACTTTCGATCTGCAGGCCGTAGGCTTCACCGAACATCATAACGAGGCGGTCATGGACATTCCGGAGCCCGATACCGCGTCTTGGTCCGGACTTTTCCTCGTTTGATATTCCTGATTGTCTGTGCGTGAGCGTCTCTCTCACTCTCTCCAGTGTCTGCTCATCCATGCCAGCGCCGTTATCTTCGATCCTGATATGCAGCTTGTTTTCATGTGCTTCCGTAGTCACTCTCAGATATCCGAGGCTGCCCTGCGGCTCCAGGCCGTATTTAACAGCATTTTCAATAATCGGCTGAATGGTCATTTTAGGTAGTACAACATCCATCCAAGCTTCATCCGCTTCAATCTCCGTCCGGAGTCTTCCACCGAGCCTCATCTCAATGATCGTGAGATAATGACGGATTTGCTCCAGCTCACGCCTTAATGTCGTCCTTGATGCTTCCTCCCAATTGCTGCTGTATCTGAACATTTGCGATAACGAAAGCACAACCCTGCTCAGCTGCTCATTTTCTTGCTCATCCAGCATCCAATAGATCATATCCAGCGTGTTATACAGAAAATGCGGATTCACCTGGGATTGCAGCGCCTGCAGCTGTGCATTCTTTTCACTGACCGTCGAAATCTTGATCGTCTCGATCAGTTCATCCATCCGGTGCACCATTCGGTTAAAGGACGATACAAGACTATTAATCTCATCAAAAGAATTCACGTTGACCGAACCGCTGAAATTCCCCATCTCTACCTTCTTCATCTCCCGGATCAGCAGCTTTAGCGGTGAAGCAATATTGCGTGAAACGATGGATGCGAGCACCGTAGACAAAATGATGAGCAGCAACACTACGATAATCAGATATTTCGTCGTCTGATAGACTTCCGCCCTTATATCTTTTTTAGGCGTTAGACCATAGATGGTCCATCCAGCTAAAGAGGTGTTGGCAGCTACGATTAACTGGTTCGAGGTGCTGTCGACTACAATATTTTCGTCCTCCGTAGGTTTTGGCAGCTGATCAAGCTGCGGTTGCTTCGCTCCTTTTTGTCCGGAAGATGCAATAACCTTTTGATCCTCGCCCAGGATGTAGACCCTTGTCCCCGGACTGATGCTCACGTTAGAGAGCGCTTCCATGATCGGATACGGGTTGGTTTCGATGACGAGAATTCCGATCTCCTTGTGGTTGGTCAAATCATATAGTTTCCGTCCAAAGACGAACACCTTATCCTGCTGCTGCATCGTATTAATGGGTGATCCGGGGTATAATCCCAGCCACACCATGTTGCCGGAAGACTCCCCCAGCTTTTTATACCAGTCGGTCTGGGCATAGTTATTGTCAATAACACCTGCAAACTGCCTTTCGTAACTGTACACCTTGCCATCCTTCGATAAAATATGAATGCCTACCACTTCGCTCCGCGAGTAGTAGGCTGCTCCAATAATATTGGTGATGGTTCGTTCATTAATGACCCCAACCGCAGGATTAGCAGCCGTTTCCTGCAGCAAACGTGTCAGTTCATAATTACTGTTGAGTGATTTGGATAGGCTGTTGTAACCTTGAAGCATCAGGTTGAACAGTCCCGCGGTTTGAGAAATATTTTTCTCAGCAATATCACTGACTTTGGAATGAATGATGGCGAGTGTACGATTATAGTACAAAACACTCATGAGGATCAAAATACCGGTCATACATCCTAGAAATAGCAGGAACAAGCGGTTGTGTATGGATCGGAAGCGTCTCACAAACGATACGTTCTCCTTTCGGCAAATCGACATTTCGTGTCAATTTTAGCATACTCTCCGCTTGTCTCGTACTATCTTTTTTTGAAAGTCTAGCCTTTCACTGCTCCAGCCACCATGCCCTGCGTAATCTTATCCGCGAGCAGGAAATAAATAATGATGACCGGAAGTGCTCCGAGCACAAGATAAGCACCAATCGCACCATAATTAACGGAGTATTGGCTGACAAAGCTGTTTACTCCAAAAGGTAGGGTCTTGAGCTTTTCTGAAGAGATAAATGTCGCTGCCAGAATGTATTCATTCCAGATGTTAATGAAAGTCAGAATACATACCGTCATCACGGGTGGAACGGACACAGGCAGGATAATGCTCCAGAAAATCCGTCCGACGTTCGCACCGTCCATGACTGCCGACTCTTCAATCTCATGCGGAATGGACTTCATAAACCCGCTTAAGATAAATACTGCGATTGGCATCGCAAACGCGACATAAGGCAGGATCAGCGACAAATGCGTATTCAGCACATGGATGTTCTTAAAAATAATCATCAGCGGCAGCAGCGTGGCCTGCATTGGAATCATCATACCGACGAGAAACAGCAGCATGACCACTTGACCATACTTCCAGCGGAAGCGGCTGATCGCAAACGCACATAAGGAGCTTAGCAAAATAACCGTAGCCATCGTCACTGAAGTAACGAACAGACTGTTTAAGAGATACCGAACGTAATTCCCTTCGAGGGCGGCGCTGTAATTACTCCACTGGAAGGAATGCGGCAGGGCAAAAAAGCTGCCTGATAAAATTTCTTCATTGGTTTTCAGTGAATATAGAACCAGCCACAGCAGTGGATAAACCTGGGTCACGACGAGCAGTGACAAGAACAGAATCACGATTGTCTTCGCAATAGAAAACCGTCCGCGTCTGGTTGTTGCCGTCTGCTGATTAAGCGATACGACAGAGCTTGTATTCATGGCGATTTTCCTCCTTTACGAGAATCGTTTCTCCAGTTTGTTAAATATCAGGTTAATCAGGAACGTAGCTGCTAGGCAGAGTATGACCAGGAAGGCCGCAATCGAACTGCCGTACCCATATTTCATGGACAGGAACGACATGTTGTACATATGCGTCGATATCACATCCGTGGCATGAGCCGGACCTCCGCCTGTCATAACCATGACCATGTCGAAAGCTTGAAGCGATCCGATAAACGCAAGCACGATCGATATTTTAAAAATTGGAATGATATTCGGAAACGTGATATATCGGTCCGCAGTAAAACCTTCGGCACCATCGATTCTTGCTGCCTCGTAAATTTCCTCCGGTACATTCAGAATTCCCGTGTACTGTATCAGCGTGTGGTAACCCAGATACTGCCACAATGCCACAAAGTACAGTGAATACATGGCAACCGAAGGTTCAGTCAACCATGAGTGGGTCCAGGATTCCAACCCGATCGTAGTAAGCACCTGATTCAGCATGCCGCCCATGGACGCAGGATTGTAAATGGTTTTCCACAGCTGTCCAACGACAACAACCGATAGAATAACCGGTAGAAAATAGCTTGAAACCAGAAAGTTTGGCCGGCGTACATATCTTTTCAGTAAAATCGCCACGAGCAGCGCTACTGGAATCTCCGCCATGGAAAAGACCGCAAACATCAGCGTCCTGCGTACAGAAGGCCAAAAAACAGGATCATGAAAAAACAGATTTCTAAAATTCTCTAGTCCGATAAACTTGGACTCTCCTATGCCGTTCCAATCCAGCAAACCGCTGTACATGGATACGATAATCGGCACAAATACGATTCCTACATAAATGATTAAGCAAGGCAGTACAAACGCGGCAATCGTCAGGCGGGAGACCTTCAGCACGTTCACAACTAACCCCCTCCTTCTCTGGCTGGTTCATCATGGAATTGAAGGGAACGTCATGCTGTTATTCCGCACGCGTTCCCTTCTCCACGGTCATGCTTATTTGTTGTTTGCCTCGAATGCGGCTTGATGTTCCTTCGCAACTTCAGCTGCATCCTTTTTCTGTGCGAAAAGATTCTGGATGCTGGTCAAGTGGACTTGTGCTGTGCCCGGGTTCATCGTGTTATCGAATGCCAGGTCTCCACCCTTCACGTCTTTGAAAAGTCCCAGAACATCCATGGCCATATCAGAATATCCGGCTGCTTTAAAGTCGCCGTCTACTTTCTGTCCGATACCGACTGCTCCTTTGGCTTCAAACGCTTCCTTCGGGAAGTTAATCATGAACCAGTTCAGGAATGCTTTAGTTTCATCCAGGTGCTTGCTGTCTGCCGAAATCGCAAATGCGGATCCAGGTGCGAGCATAAATTCATCCGGATTCCCCTTGCCATTAATGGTAGGGAATTTGAATACGCCAACCTTACCGTTTACAGAAGAAGTTTCAATTCCGCCTGTTGCCCAAGTTCCCATGTAGTACATCGCTGCTTTACCTGTCTTGAACAGGTTCTCGCCAGCATTGTAGTCAAAGGAAGTTGCCCCGTCTTGGAAGGCTCCGGCTTGAACCAGGTTTTCGAATGCATCTACAGCTTCTTTGAAGGCAGGATCATCAAACGTTTTCTTTTTATCCACAACATCCTTCAAGAATCCAGGACCGTTGTTTGTGCGGAGCAGCATGTTCATGAACAGGAACGAACCGGTCCAGCTGTCCTTCTCACCGATTGCCATCGGTTGAATCTTTTGGGATTTCAAAGTTTTCACGACTTCCAGCATTTCCTCGAACGTCGTTGGAACTTTCACGCCAGCTTTATCAAACAGCTCTTTGTTGTAGTACACTACGCCTATGTTATTGCCGTCAGGCAGAGCGTATGTATTACCGTCAAAGCTGTACCAGTCTAAAAGTCCATCCTGGAATGTGTCTTTCAATCCGTTTTGGTCGAGCATATCATTTAGCGGTGCAAGGAGCTTCGCATCAACGAAAGGCTGCATTTGAGCGGCCGGGTTCACCACTGTAATATCCGGAACTTCTTTAGAAGCTGCTTGCGTCTTGAGCTTCAGCTTTTGCTGGTCCGTGTTCAGTGAATCCAGCTCGATTTTGATATTCGGATGATCCGTTTCGTACTGCTTCACCAGCTTGTTCATCAGCTTGTTCTTCGGATCGGTTGGATCCGGGTAGATATTTTGGAAGGTAATCGTAACGTTCTTTTCCTTCACCGTTTCCGTGGTATTACTGGATGTTCCCGAAGCATTGGAAGAAGTGCTTCCTTCATCGGTCTTGCTGCCACCGCCGCATGCTGTAAGGCTGAGCGCCAGTGTGCCCGTCATCACCAGGCTTAACAATTTCGACATCTTCGCCATCGTTTAATCCCCTTTTTATTTGGTATGAACTCATTATGCAGGGAAATGCCGATAATAGGGAGGTGTGAAATTCAGGTTTTAGGTTTGATTTCTATAGATTCCACAGCATGTCATAAAAAAATCCCCCTAATAAGGGAGATCAATTCGCTGTTATATGTAATTTTAAATAAGTTAGCTGAATTTTTGATTGAAAATTTTTCAGCCTACAAACTGTATAGCGAACAGCAAAATCAACAGTATAATGGCCCCGCCGACAATATACCCAAAAAGACGGCTGCCCTTCGACCTTTTTTCCGATTTTCTAATGTGGTTTTCCAATTCAGCAATACGCTTTTCTAATTCCTGAATCTGCCCACCGTTATCCTCCATGGTTTAGTTCCTCCACATTTTGAATTTCTAATGGATAAGAAGTTTTTTATTTAAACGTTATTAAGTCAATAATAACATAATTTATGGATTTTCTCGGACCGATCTTTTTGCAAAGTCATGTTTACAAGCAGATGATTTGGTTTAATAACTATTTGACTTTCCAGAATTGCACAAGTTAGGAGAAATACAGTATGACAAACCATAGCTTTCAGAAAGCCTTTGAAAATCAGTCAGATACCACTGTTCATCTGGTTAGCGGTGAATTTTATCAGGGGATCTGCCAAGAAAATGACTCCGGTACATTTAAGCTGGTAACCAGCGAAAATCAAACGATCACCATTCCCTACTGGACGGTAAAGCGAGCGGTTACGCAAAAATAACAGATCTGGCCACTAAGATTGTGTGCCGGTTCTTTTTTTTCATGCTCTAAAACATAACTGCCCCTACCGACATAAAGCCGGCAGAGGCTAGTTTCAATAAATTATCTTAGAAAATAAATGCTTTGGAGATGATTACCAGCAAAATGAACAGTACCAGGATTGCTCCGATACCTCCACCACCAAAACCGTATCCTGCGCCTACTCCTCCAACTACTTCACTCATGTTTGCACCCTCCTTTGTTTTGAAACACATCATATCTTATGGAAATTCCGGAAGAAGGTAAGGGCGGATTGGTAATAAAAAAAACAATAAATCCGAACAACTCATGATTTTATAGATACCTTTTCCCAATTCTGGTAAACTAAAACACGGATTAATCAAATGGAGGGATTGGGTTTTGATCAAAATATTGAGTACCCTTGGATGGATATCGATCATCGGCGGCATCATCATCGGTTTTATCATTGGTATACAAGTTAATTGGTTAGCAGCCTTCACATGTTGGGTCGGTGGGGCCATATCTGGAGTATTATTTATAGCGTTCAGTATGATGCTGGAATATCTGGAAGAGAACAATTATTATCTAAGGGAACTTTTAAACCGGACTCAAGGACAACAAGAACCCCCGCGTAAACCATTAGGTAATTCTAAGGCTTCGCTTAAATCACTGACTGGATTCAAAATGAATTCCCATGAATAGCAGCATTCATTTCATATTGTTGCAAATACCGAAAAATCCAGCGAATACGATGAATTGCAACTTGAGGAACCGCTTCCCGGGTTAGGTTTGCTTATCATTGGAATGGTGATCATCTTTCCTTTTTACGCTGCAATCATTAACTTCATTTCTACATTAACACTGAAACATTAATCCCATGAATAGGTAATACATTCTTTGGCTCATTATAGAACGTATAATAATAAATTTCGCCAAGCATATCGTTATTAGCTACTTTGGATCGTTGGTGTATACTTCAGGAGGAATTTAGCATGCGTAAACGATGGCTAATGATTGTTCCAACGGTTTTAACACTTTTATTAATTTCAAGTATTACGTCTGCAGATCATTCTATTAAAACTCTCTTTCACGAGTCTGAAATTCCATTGGATGTATCCCCTCAAGTAGTCAATGGAAAAATCATGGCTCCAGTAAAAGCAATTGCTGAGGCACTTGGATTTGATGCGAAATGGGACTCTAAAAAAAGTGAAGTGATTATCACAGAAAAAGTACCTCTCTCAATACTTGTGGCTACCTTACCTGAAGCAGATGCTTCCCTCTATGCCTCTGAATCAAAAGGATACTACTAAGAATTAATAATGTGATGAGAAAATTCCTGGATTGGAAAAGCGCAAGTAATCGTGATCTCAAACTTTTTTATTCAGACATTAATCAAGATGGTGCCAAAGAAATCATTATTATTCTTACAACTGGCTCAGGAACAGGAGTTTCCGAAAGAGAAGTTCATGTATTTAACGTGGACCGCTCTAATATTAATAAATTCATATATGAAAGCTATGTAGATGATCCAATCGTTATAGCCATGAAGAATGTGAAAACTAAATTAACATCGTCGGAAGCAGAAATCACTATAGGTAAAAAAAGAACACTTGTTAATATAGAAAAATACGGAATTGAACCTGGAGGCGGAAGTGCAGGGATTATAGTCATTACGTATAAATTCAAGGATAACTTGTACCAAGCCAAAAAGATCGATTTTAAAACCTATATCCAATGAAGTTAATTCTTAACTAAAGTGGGTGTCAGATATGCACAAATACGGAACTTGAAAGAACACATAGAGTTGCGAAACAGGCTTTATTTCCGGATATAACCGAATAGAAAAACCAACAAGACGATAGGAATATATATCGCTTTTAATACTCCTGAAACTTCTAGAGGGAAACTTAATATTAAAAAAAACATGACAAATCCAATCTCTTCTCGTAAGAAGTTAGAAAATGTCTTTTTAATCATGCGATAAATCATAATACCGATATAGAACATCATGATGATCGTATACGCTAGCGTAAAAATCATGTGCTTCCTCCTTCCAAAACTTCCCCAATTCACGTGCCCTGCCTGTGCCTATTTCTAACTATTTGTAATTCCTCGCGTTATATAAATGAAGGAGATGATTCGAATGACTATTTTAAAAATACTCATCGGTGTCCTTAACCAATGCCTCAGTGTTGCCGATATTGACCAAATACCCTTGAAACCCCTGCGTACCCTCGTACAAGTTGTCTCTTCCAGGCTCCCCCGAAATGAATTTTGTCCATAGTTTATCTCCCTTAGTATTTCGTGCAATTAATCAGTGCCGAAAACTGATTTCTCGCTACCGTTAGTATTGTTTAGAATAGCGATTCATTGGTCTCCGAGGTGGAGTAATAGCATTAGTCATGGGCATCATCTTTTTTTTCACAGGAATCTTTTCCTAATTATCTCTCATATCTTGTAACTCTCCCGGACTATTCATAGATTGCCTCCAACAATAGAATTAGAACTGAAAGCTAAAACCTTTGAATTTAATAATTCCAGTTCCAAACTTAATGAGACCATTATCCCCGTATTATCGTAAAGCAGATCCCCAGTGAATAAATAACCGTTTCTGGTGTAGGCAAAGTTATATCTCTTCTAATATCTTTCCTGATTTGCTCTATTAGATAAGCCTTTAATGCCATTAATTAACCACTCCTTTATGGACATAGATAAGGACATAACCGTAAATATTGAGATAGATTATTTCATATAATATTGTTCTGCCTGTAAATAGAAAAAGCCTTTGCAAGCACAAGCCAGCAGGAGCTTTGTTTATTATATTTGGTTTAGTGATAATGAGCATGTAGAATGGTTGGTAAAATACTTCCGTAACTTTTCAGCATGCATAGTAACAATTATGGACGATCCAATTTAAAGATCGCCCATAATTTAATACTTGTAAACATTAAGCTGCTTTCCGTTTGTACACTCGCATCGCAAAGATATAAGCTACGAGCATAATTCCGATGCACCACGCAAGAGCGATCCAGATATCATTGCCTACCGGTTGATTTGACAATAATGCACGGATGGTTTCTACGATAGAGGTCACCGGCTGGTTTTCGGCAAAAGCGCGAACTACCTTCGGCATCGAATCGGTCGGCACAAAGGCCGAGCTGATAAATGGCAGGAAGATAAGCGGATAGGAAAATGCGCTTGCACCTTCCACCGATTTTGCGGACAATCCGGCGATCGCTGCGACCCAAGTCAAAGCAAGCGTAAACAGAACGAGTATACCGGCTACGGCGAGCCATGGCAGGACCCCTGCCGACGAGCGAAAGCCCATAATGAGCGCTACGAGAATGATAACGACAAGAGAAATGACATTGGATACCACCGAGGTCAGCACATGCCCCCACAGCACAGCAGAACGCGCAATCGGCATGGAGTAGAACCGCTCAATAATGCCCCGTTGCTTATCCATAAACAGGCGGTAAGCCGTATAGGATATACCGCTTGCAATCGCAATCAGCAGAATGCCGGGCAACAGGTAGTTCACATAGTTATCCGTACCGGTTTGGATAGCGCCGCCAAACACATAGACGAACAGCAGCATCATCGCAATCGGAGTGATGCAGACCGTGATGATGGTGTCCATGCTGCGGAAAATATGGCGCATGGAGCGCCCAAGCATCACGCCCATATCGCTAAAAAAGTGATTCTTTACCGTCTCCATTTACATTGCCTCCTTCTTGCCGACGATTGCGAGGAAAATCTCCTCTAACGACGGCTGTTTTTCCACATACTCTACCTTCGCTTGCGGGAACAGCTTTTTCAGTTCCGAGAGCGTGCCATTGGCGATAATCCTACCTTCGTGAAGAATGGCGATTCGGTCGGCAAGTTGCTCAGCCTCATCCAGATACTGAGTGGTTAGAAATATCGTCGTGCCGCCATCTGCAAGTTCCTTGACGGTCTTCCAAACCTCGATGCGAGCCTCGGGGTCAAGCCCCGTAGTTGGCTCGTCGAGGAAAATGATCTGCGGATTCCCCACAAGGCTCAAGGCGATGTCGAGCCTACGGCGCATCCCCCCCGAATAAGTAGATGCCTTGCGGTCCGCGGCGTCTGTCAGGCCGAAGCGTTTAAGCATGTTATCCGCAACCTGACGCGGATTTTTAAGGTGCCGCAGCTTGGCGATCAAAATTAGATTCTCCCGCCCGGTCAAAATCTCGTCAACCGCGGCAAATTGCCCAGTCAGACTGATCGCATGCCGCACATTCTCGGGTTTTGACGCGACGTCAAATCCGTTTACGACGGCGGTGCCTCCGCCCTGTTTGAGCAACGTGGTGAGGATTCTGACAATCGTCGTCTTGCCAGCGCCGTTGGAGCCAAGCAAGGCGAAAATTTCACCTTTCCTCACTTCAAAATCTACACCCTTTAGGACTTCTGTGTCCTTGAAAGATTTTCGCAGACCTTTCACTTGAATTGCTTTTTCCATCCTGATCCCCCCCTTTTACTTTGTTTTATCCGTAACCTTTTTTATGGCCTTGTAGACTTTTTGGTCTACGGATTCTTGATTGATGTCAGCGTAAGTTTTTGAATCTTTGATTAGATCGTCGCAGAAAGCCGCTACGTCATTGCCCGTCACTTCGAGCACGCCTTTCCCCAAGGCCGCGCCGTCTTCAAAAAGATCGACAATCCCCGAGAGTAAACCCGTCCCTTCGGTTAGCTCAACAGGGCCTACCTTAAGGAAAAATTTTTGAATCTCTTTATAAACAATCTGATAATCTTGCGGGAGCGCTTTGACACGCGCCACATGCGCACGCCACTCTTTTTTGCCTTCGATGATATCTTGTATTCTCATATTATCCTCCTATTTATATCGAATGAACTAAAGAAAACAATGTTTTAAGGCCTTTCGGAGCCGTTGTAACAGGGATATCAAATCAAAACTTTAGTTCATTCTATTTACCTAATTTTTTAGCGATATTATGGTTAAGTTGCTCACGCCACTTGTCGCGATAAGACTTTGCCCCTTCTTCGCCTGCGAGTGCTGAACAGAAGCCTTTGATATCGTCACCCAACACCTCTTGGACACGCTGACCGTCCGCCGACGATTCTTCGAGCAGGCCAAGCACACCGTCGAGAATTGGCATGAGGTTGCGACCAGAGAAATTGGAGTACGACCAAATATTTGTATTGATGTCTTCCCATGCCGCTTGATAATCGGCCGGAAGCTTTTTGGCTCGCGCTTCAAAAGCTTTCATTTCTTTAGTCATGTCGCTGCCGGTGATTTTTTCCCAAAAGTTCATTGTTTTTTCTCCTTTAACTCGCTCATTTTTGATGATACGAACTCCCATTTTTCCCAGAACTTCCGCAGCTCCTCGCGTCCCGCGTCGTTGATCGCGAAAAACTTTCGCGGTGGTCCCATGTCGGAGGGCTTCTTGGTGATCTCCACCAACTTGTTTTTTTCAAGCCGGATCAGGATGGTGTACACCGTTCCCTCCACAACATCTGTAAAACCGATGGCGTTCAGCCGCCGCGTGATTTCGTATCCGTAGGTTTCTTTGCGGCTTATAATTTCAAGGACACAGCCCTCGAGCACGCCTTTGAGCATTTCCGTTAGGTTTTCCAACATAATCACCCTTTGCTATTCTGTATGACTGGTATGAAGTATTACTTACTACTGCTATAAAGTAACACGCAGTAGTTAATTTGTCAATATCATTTGCTCTGTCACGGATTTTAAATTTTAACTAATCTGTCCACTTAATAAGCCCCCTTACTATTTACAACCAGCGAGTTGAACCCGACATTTAGATTCAGTCTTTTTTAACGCGCATAGCCAGTAAATTCTTTAGGTATTTTTTAATGATGTCATGCCGCAGGCCGTTACCATTGCCACATGATGAGGCGGTCATTGTCTGTGAGATCAAATGTACGTTGGATGGGAGATTTTAGGTGGATTTGCTCATAGGAAAATGGTACATTGTTTTGAATAGCGCAGAATGTTCGTATTCGATTTGTGTTATTGGGATAACACGTAAGTCGGGATACACGTTTAGGCTCATATTATATTGGGGGATGGTAGCGGCATGGACAAGAATTCTGTTTATAGAACAAACATTATAGGGGCTGGCGAGGTTGGCAGCGCCATCTCGGTCGACATGGACAAGAATTCAATACATAAAACAAACAGCATCTTTTGGGATACAAAAGGAAATGACATCTTAGGAGCAACCTCGCTTCCTTTATATGGAGCATTTGTCTCAGAAGAAAAATGCCAGCTTTTTGGCGATGTTTCAGGAAAAAAGATGCTGGAGATAGGCTGTGGAAGCGGTCAATCCTTGCAATATCAGGGGGAACGCAAAGCATCTGAACTATGGGGTATGGATATATCAGAAAACCAAATCGAAAAGACAAGGCAATATTTGACAGAGCGCGGTCTTTCAGCAAAATTAATCTGTTCTCCCATGGAAGAAAAATGTGGCATACCTGAAAATTATTTTGACTTTGTTTATTCGATTTATGCCATAGGCTGGACAACCGACCTTGAGAGTACTTTTTGCAGAATTGCTTCTTATCTAAAAAAAGACGGTGTATTTATTTTCAGTTGGTCTCACCCTATACACAAATGTGTTGTTGCAGAAAATAACGTGCTTAATTTTAAAAAATGTTATTTCGATGAATCTTGGTATTCGGTATCTCTTGAGGAAAGTACGCTAACATTATCGGACCGTAAACTATCAACCTATGTAAATGCGCTCTCAAAAGCGGGATTTGTCATTGAGCAAATGATTGAGCAATCTGATGATGAAATGTTGCAATCGCGGGGCGATGACAGTGATTTTGCAAAAAAAGCAAAGATGCTTCCTGTAACTTTTGTAATCAAGGCAAGAAAACTATAGTATCCGATAGCTTAATCATGCAAATTTCTGTAATTCTGGGTTATTTCTTATCCGGAACAGGTTTACTACCTCACCGTCAATATCGTTCACCGTTTCTAGATATGTTATGTTTATTCCACAAAATATTACTAATCCTGAAATACCAAAAGACCCTGCTGGCACAATGAACCGCACCCCATATCTTGGACACATGATATAATCGTCTAAGAAGAAGGGGTGCGGATTTTTACATTATGGTCAAATACAGCGAAGAGATACGAATAAAAGTTGCCATAGATGTCCTTGAGGGCGGGCTTTCTGAGAACGAAGCAGCGCGGAAATATGGAATGAGCCATGTCACTGTTAATGAATGGGTAGCAGCCTACTCCAAGCATGGAGCTGCAGGACTATTAACTAAGCAAACATACAGGACTTTTACAGGAGAACAAAAGCAGTACATATTAGAAGACATGCATAAGAACCGTTTGAGTTATAAAGGCGCAGCAAAGAAGCATGATGTACCGGACAGATCAATACGAAAATGGGAACGGCTATATCAAAGTGAGGGGCCGGGAGGCCTTTATATAGAGCGCCGAGGACGTGTTGCTAGTAAAGAGCCACTGGAAGGATTAGAGGAAAATACAAGCAATGTAGACGAGCTGATTAAGGAAAACCAACGCCTTCGTATGGAGGTTGCATACTTAAAAAAATTGAATGCCTTAGTTCAGGAAAAGGACTAATTACGAACGACGACAAAGCTCATGTGATATACGAGCTAAGGCATGAATTTAACGTAAAAGAGCTTGTCAAAATTGCAGACATTCCTCGTAGCACTTACTATTATCATGTAAAGAAATGGAGTAATCCGGATAAGTACGCCGATGTGAAGACAGAGATGCGGCGTTTATTTAACGACGAATTAAAGTGTCGGGCAGGATACCGTACGATGACTAGGGAGATTCGTAAAACATCTCAAATCAACCACAAGACAGTCCAGCGCCTAATGAAAGAGCTAGGGCTTCGGTGTATGGTTCGTAGGAAGAAATATCGTTCTTATAAAGGTGACCAAGGGAAAGCAGCTCCGAATGTCCTGAAAAGGGATTTTAATGCAGTAGCACCAAATGAAAAGTGGGTTACCGATGTGACTGAATTCCACCTGTTTGGGCAAAAGATATATCTGTCGCCGATTATGGATCTGTATAACCGTGAAATTGTCACCTACACCATATCCAGTAGGCCCACCTTCTCTATGGTCACTGAGATGCTTCAAGATTCATTTAAGAAGCTTCCTGAGCAACACAAACTTATTGTGCACTCTGATCAAGGATGGCAATACCAGCATAAACACTACCAACATATGCTCTCAGAGAGAGGAATCACACAGAGTATGTCACGTAAAGGAAACTGCCTGGATAACTCAGTAATAGAGAATTTCTTTGGTATCTTGAAAACTGAGCTTTTGTATATTCAAGAATTTGATTCACTTGAAGAGTTCATCCAAGAATTACATCAGTATATGCACTATTACAACCACCGAAGGACTAAACAAAAGCTAAGAGGACTCTCGCCGGTAGAATACCGCCTCCAGTCCTCTATAGCAGCCTAGGTCTCCACGTGTCTAAATTTTTGGGGTCAGTTCACAATGCCAGCAGGTCTTAAATGTCCCATTCTTAGAAAAAGAAAGATTTAGTTATGATAACCAGCAAAATGAACAGAACTAGGATTGCTGCCGTACTTGTGCCCATACCACCATAACCATAACCTACTCCTCCAACAACTTCACTCATGAGTGCGACCTCCTTTAATTTAGAGTACACCATATATTATGGAATCTGCCGATCTTGGGGAAGGGCAAAAAGGCAATTAAATAATGGCTCAATCCACGTGTTCAGGATGAGCCATCAGAACGAATCCAACAAATGAGCGGATTGTAAAACCTAAAAAGACTCTTCCAGCACATAGCCAGCAGAGTCTTCGTTAAGTCTTGTCGAGCCTATATATGATTTAGAAAATAGCATGTGGTGCTGTTCCCACTCGCCAGAAGTCACCGACCTTCTCAAACTTTACAATAATGTATTTTGGACCCTGATTATGTTCTGGGTAAGGCACACTCAGCTTGTATACCCGCTGCGTTGCCGTCATGCTCAGCATTTTGGCGGTAGCCTTGTTGTATTCCAGAATATTGCCTGCATCGGCATTAAGCTGCGCTAATCGTCCATCATAGGTGATGAAATATTTATCAACAAAGTAGGCAGCCGCTTTTTCAGTATATACTTGCTTAAGATAATCCATCAGCTTTGCACGGGTTCCGATATCTTCAGACACATAACGGTATTGCTGGCCATTTAATTCGAAACCTTCCTCTGGAGCATTTCCGCCACCCATTGCATAAAAAAATCTCTTCTCGGCTTCAATGATTAATGGTGTAACACTGGTATTGTTCAGTTTGGTTATGACCGTCGGATCAGTAACAACAACCTTCTCCGTCGTCTGGGCTAACACTTGCACTTGTTTATCTACGGTTTCTGATACTGCTGCTTCAGTCGTAATTGACACCAAGCATATCCCCAGGAGTCCTGCTGTCAGTGATAAACCTATTCTTTGATTTAATTTCATATGTATCGCCTCCACCATCTATACGAAGTGTGCAAGGTAAAAGTTTCAAATGCTGGAGTATTCATTGACTGCATGACATAAATAACTCCCCCATCTGGTTCATCATGTTCAGGCATCTTAGGTTCCTCCTTTTCCGGCTTTGTTGTCTCATCGTAATGTTGGCCACAACGATAATACTTGGTGTATTACCGATAGTGTTAAAGAAGGGCAACAACAAGCAATTCGGTTCAAAAAACAACAAAGGGACTGTTACAACCACTAAGACCAAGACTACAATCAAGACAGTAATAAAAAGTTAGAAAGAGCACTTATAAAAACTTAATGCTCTTAAGGTGGAGGTACATAGTTCAAACTCACATTAGTCGTCTTTGTGACCAGGGACGTCTCTGCTAAATCGTCCTTATCCCCATAAGGCCGGAGTCGAATAGAGCGTATTCGAATTTATCGTAGTAGACAATATTTGCCCCGGCATGACTAGGTAAATTTATGATGTCACAATAAGAAAAAGGATCAGGAGCGCCTCAATCATCACTTGATCCTTTTTCTCCAAGACCTCAAATGATACTAATTCAAACTTGTCATTAAGTAACCGAAGCACTGCAACAGCTAATAATAAGAAAATGATCAAATGACTATTTAATTCGTTTATCTGGAACCGAGGGCTCGTGCTCAGGTGAAAATGAGAAACTGGACCCGATCGGGGCTGCTTCACGATTCAGTCTTTACAAAGTTTATTATTTGATATTAGTTCATCTGCTCATTATAATTGGTTGTTCAAAAGTATTGTTATTTACTACCCTTTACAAGCCGAAATACCACGGGTATGATAAACACGATTCGATTAAAAATTCGTTTGAAGCTGTCGGAAGAGCAATCTCTTTCATTGTCTTCTTTTTACGATTTATGAATTTGGAGGATACATTGTTGACCCTACTTAGTAAAATGCGAGGTTGGCTAGAAAAACGCTCACCTGCTCAGGCTATAACCGGCTATTATTTATTTGCCGTAACGATATCTATCGGATTATTCAGCCTTCCAGGCGTATATCGACGTGGCACAGAGGTAAGCTTCTTTGATACGGTGTTCACAGCAGTTAGCGTCGTAAGCGACACAGGTCTTGCTGTACTGAACGTTGCAGACACCTTTAGTGTTTTTGGATACTTTATCATTATGTTGGTGCTGCAATTCGGTGGTCTTGGGATTATGGCGATGAGCACCTTCTTCTGGATCCTTATCGGACGTAAAATTGGATTGCGCGAACGCCAGCTTATCATGGTTGACAACAACCAGTTTCAATTATCAGGGCTGGTTCAATTCATTAAGGAAATTTTAGGGATTATTTTGCTTGCTGAATTCATTGGAGCTGTTATTTTCGGACTACATTTTCTTAATTATTTCCCAACCTGGCAAGAAGCCTTCCTACAAGGATTGTTTGCCTCAGTCAGTGCAACGACGAACGCCGGAATGGATATTACA
The DNA here is from genome assembly GCF_004916975.1 of Paenibacillus dokdonensis. Lineage (GTDB taxonomy): Bacteria > Bacillota > Bacilli > Paenibacillales > Paenibacillaceae > Paenibacillus_AQ > Paenibacillus_AQ dokdonensis. The sequence continues at coordinate 2,980,712 of NZ_STGQ01000001.1, forward strand.
GGACAATCGCTGATGCCTTTTGCCCATGATTATTTTGTACAAATTGTTACCAGCTTCTTGATCATATTCGGAGCCATCGGATTCCCTGTGCTGATTGAGATTAAGACTTTTTTAGCGAGAAGAAGAGACAAGCAGGCCCAGCCATTTCGCTTTTCACTATTTGCCAAATTAACGACATCGACGTATGTCATTCTTTTGGTCGTTGGGACAATTCTTATTTTCTTGCTTGAATATCAGCATTATTTTAAGGGAATGTCATGGCATGAGGGCTTCTTCTACTCGTTCTTCCAAACCACTTCAACTCGAAGCGCCGGATTAACGACGATGGATATCACTCAAATGTCAGAATCTACCCTGCTTGTTATGAGCATCTACATGTTTATCGGAGGATCTCCAAACTCTGTAGGCGGAGGAATTCGAACCACGACCTTTGCGGTATGCACCTTATTTGTATATAACTACGTCAGAGGGAATCGGGAGATCAAAGTGTTTAACCGAGAAATCCATCCGGATGATGTCATGAAATCACTGGCGATTATGCTGCTTGCCATTATGATGTGTGGGACCTCCGTTATTGTGATCAACATTACTGATCCACATCATCAACTGATATCCATCATTTTGGAGGTGTGCTCTGCCTTTGGTACGGTAGGGATGTCCACCGGCATTACACCAGAACTAAGCGCCTTTGCCAAATGTCTGCTGATGCTGCTCATGTTCATTGGTAGAATCGGTCTGACATCGTTCATCTTTATTATTGGAGGCAAGAAAAAGAAACCGAAAATTCATTTTCCTGTGGAGAGAGTGATTTCGGGGTAATACACAAGCAATTCATACAATGGATTATGGGACTGTCTCAAAAGTCCGTCTTCCGACTCGGAGACGCCCCTTTTGCATTTGACCTAATTACTCGGACATGATTGATCTTTAGCCGATGATCCTTTAAATCAGACAACTTTTTAAGAGCTTGTTGGCGATATTGACAGAGCTGAATACATGTACCGAGCATATCACAGCCAAATAATTCTGAGATGGCCTTTTGTTACCGCAGAGGCTACAGTCGGATTAGTACCAATACTTACCGCCCACCTCTAATGCAGTTAAAAGCTATAATTGCATCAGAGGTTTTTTTTATGTTTATCAGTCCAATGTTACTCGCAACGTCAGCAAGCCCCTTCTCACATTCTAATTTCATTTTTGAACCGAAAGTATCTCTATAAACCAACGTGTAGATTATTAAAGAAACAATCCCAATCCTTTTGAACTATGCATTATTAGCATAAATTACACTTGTACATAAATATTAAACTGTACAAAATATCCGGAGTGAGCAGCTATTTTGTACAGTTTTCAAAAATTCATTGGACTCTGCAAACCCAAACCACAACATGGATCGTCTACACTTAGTTGGACAGAAAAAATAAGGGCTTGTAGAATAAACCTATCATCATTAAGGAGCGGAACTCTACAATGCCAAAACAAGAACGACGTACCTTTACCTCAGCATTCAAAAAGCAACTGGTGGAACTCTATGAAAATGGGAAATCCAGAGCAGCCATTGTGGAGGAATATGATCTCACAGCCTCTGCTTTAGACCGCTGGATCAAACAAGCTCAGACAACGGGCTCCTTCAAGGAGAAGGACAATCGCTCGTCAGAAGAAAACGAGTTAATTGCATTACGAAAAGAGAACCAACGTCTGAAAATGGAGGTGGATATTTTAAAGCAAGCCGCGCTGATCATGGGACGAAAGTAGCTATCATCCAGAACAACCTCGATAAATACTCGGTATCAGCAATGTGCGACGTCCTGCAAATCGCAAGAAGTACGTTTTACTATGACGCGAAAGAACAACCGAACGAAGACGATATAACCGAAGCGATTCTTGAGATATTCCACAACAATCGAAAAGCTTACGGTACACGAAAGATCAAGGTCAAGCTCCAAGAACGCGGATTCGTCGTTTCCAGACGTAGAATTGGGCGGATTATGAAAGAGCAAGGGCTAGTTTCCACCTACACTGTGGCTCAATATAAGCCCCATAAAACCGCTTCTAATGAAGCAACGACAGGGAATGTTCTGGACCGTGAGTTCGAGCAGGAGGAAGCAAAGCGCTTCGTTGTCAGCGATCTGACTTATGTGAAGGTTCAGAACCGATGGCATTACATATGTGTGCTGCTCGACTTGTTCAATCGAGAGATCATTGGCCATAGTGCAGGTACGAATAAAGACGCTGCTCTGATTTCCCGCGCTTTTGCGAACGTCCAGGGAGATTTACGTCAGATTCAGTGGTTTCATACGGACCGCGGCAGCGAGTTTAAAAATCAAAAGATAGACGAGCTTCTGGGGACGTTTGAGATCGGCAGATCTCTAAGTGCGAAAGGCTGTCCATACGATAACGCTGTAGCCGAAGCTACCTACAAAATCATGAAAACAGAGTTCGTGAACCAGATGAACTTCCAAAGTCTTCGTCATCTGGAACTGGAATTATACGATTACGTTAATTGGTTCAACAAGCATCGTATTCATGGGACATTAGGTTATATGACTCCTGTTCAGTATCGCCAAGAAGCCCTTAAAAAAGTTGTCTGATTTACTGTTGACAATCCAACATGCGAGTTAAAGCCTCCTCTCCAAATCTTTCTGTTCAACGGGGGTTATGTGTTAATTAAATTGTTCAATGAAAATATAGTATTAGACTAAACATTATCAAGACCTTGGTTGAGAAGAATTTAATAAAATAAAGGGATCTACATAATTATTCGCAACTAATATGTAAATCTCTTTATTTTCCGTATTTTAAAAAAAGCATTAATCGAGGATCGATCGTTACGCTACGGGCAGTTTTGCATAAATACTAATTTTCAATAATGTATAAATATACCAAATCAGGCTCATATCTACCAAAACTCCGGAAGGAGAGTTCGAATGATGAAAAGTCGATGGATAATGGGAGTTATGCTATCTTCGTGTTTGCTGCTATTCTCCTGCGACGACAACAGAGCACCGGCAGAGACGCAGAACATAGCAGGGGTTCTGAATACATCTGAGCCAACGGCGGCAATGGACTCACCTTCGAACGATGCTTTGATCACCTACGAAGTAACCCGGAAAGATGCAAAGGAGAAGGCCGATCTCCTCACGAAAGACACGATATACGGGATCGGCTCGACGAGTAAAATGTTTACCGCGGTTGCCGTCATGCAGTTGGTCGACCAAGAGAAAATCGTTCTGGATACGCCGGTCGTCCAGTATATCCCCGAGTTTACGATGAAGGATGAACGATACAAGCAGATTACACCGCGCATGCTGCTGAATCATTCTTCCGGTCTGAACGGATCGTCGTTTACGGACGCCTTTTTATTCGAAGATAACGATACTTACGCCCACGACACACTGCTGAAGCAACTGGCCAGACAGACCTTGAAGGCGGACCCGGGTGCTTACTCCGTTTACTGCAATGACGGATTTACGCTGGCCGAGATTCTGGTCGAGCGTGTCAGCGGTATGGACTTCACCTCATATATCCATCGATACATTACGAAACCTCTGGGTATGGCCAATACGGAGACGCCGTTCGATTCTCTGGATTCAGCGAAGATGGCGGGAATCTATTATCCTACCTACATAGGACAACTTCCCAACCAGCCGGTTAACGTGATCGGAACGGGGGGGCATCTATTCCACTGCGGAAGATTTGGCTCGATTCTCGCAAATTTTCACGGGGAGAGCGGAAGAAGTCTTGTCCGGCAAATCGGCTGCGGCCATGGCACAAGACGAGTATAAGACGACTTTGTGGCCAGACAATGCGGACAGCTCGTTCGAATACGGTCTCGGCTGGGACAGCGTCAATCTTTATCCCTTCATCGAATACGGGATGAAGGCGCTGACCAAAGGCGGGGACACGCCTCTCATTCACTCGTCGCTCGTCGCGCTTCCCGAGCAGGACATAGCGGCAGCTGTCGTCTCTTCCGGCGGAAGCAGCACGTACGACCAGCTTCTGGCGAACGAAATCCTGCTTCAGACTCTGAAGGAGAAAGGGACAATTGCCGAATTCAAGCCTGAGAAGTCGTACGGCGCTCCGGTAAAGAATGATATGCCGGAGTACATGCTGCAGTATTCGGGAATCTATGGTGCGTATATTGGAACGTTTAACATCGATATTAACGAAGGCGGCGTCATGTCCATCACTTCGGAGCAGTTACCCGGTAGTCCGGCCCAGATCTACGAGCATTCGGCGGACGGCACGTTTAAGAGTGCGGATGGGAATGTGATGATCAGCTTTGTTACGAAGGAGAATGGCCGCACTTACTTATGGATTCGTCAATACGTTTCGGTGCCAGATCTTGGGCAGACGGCTCTGTCAGAGTACAACGCCGAGAAGCTCCAGCCTCAAGATCTTCCGACAAAGACAAAAAAAGCATGGATGCAGCGAGACGGCAAGAAGTATTATTTGCTGAATGAGAAGTATACGTCGATCGTTTATTTGGTGTTGCCGCCCACCCAATTGAACGTGTCAAAACAATTGCGAGCCCGAATACGGCCGTCTCCGAATTGCAAATTCCGGGAATGAGCGGGCGGGATCTCTTGGACTATACGTTCTTTAAGCAGAACGGCGTTGAGTACCTGAATAATGGTGGAAGGATCTTTGTGAACGAGGACGCTGTGAAGCCCATCAACGTCGCTAAGAAGTCAATCGTTACGATTCCGTCGAGCGGTTGCGCGCGTGAGAATTGGACTAATAAATAAAGGCTTAGACTGCCGCTGGTTTATTCAACTTACGTTCCCCGTTAGTTGAATGTTCACGTATTGGAATAAATAAAGGCACTTTTATGGATATGTTTAGTTCATCCAACTTTTCTTGAGGAATCTTCTTTCTTATACGAAGGACTATGCTCCCAGCGCGCGGTGTGGTGTTGCATGTCGGAGGTCCACCACATGCAAGCTACGGCTGGTTTTATATTCAAGTAAGTTTAATACACATTTAAGCGGTTTGACGCTTTTTAAGACTCTGATCCTGCTAGTGAAAAAGATAGTCCTCCACCTAACGAGGAGGGCAAAGCAGGGGTAATCTCCCTAACCATTGCTGACCTCCCCTCAGATAAGGAAATTTTTCCTGAACAAAAAAAACGCTCAAAAATGAGCGCCTTACGTAAATATCTATTCATATTATTGTACCAAGAACTTGATACGACAGAGAAAGCCAATATTAATAAATGTTGACTTACTCATCATTACTTTTTCAACTAATGTTTCTCGTTAGCGTAATGATCCAATTTGATAGATGATACGGTTCTCCGTCTTGCTCGTTAACGGAAAGTTTTGAGGTCATCCTTGCAGGATAGCCTTTCTTTGAATATTGAACTAAAGGGTCCGTTAATTCAATTTCTTCTTGCAACGTACGATGATGCACCGATTCCGGCTCCAAGTGCAACACCAATTGCCACTCCAATAGCATAGTTATGAAACATGAAACCAAAAGCAGTTCCTAATGCAACTCCTATTGCCAGCCAATTTGACATCGCTTTATCTGATCTTTTTTTATCCATTTCTCATATCCCCTCCATACAATATCTTCATCAGCTATCATAAATACCATTTTAATCCATTTTTGTCTGTTGCGCAATTCTGTCCGTTAGTTTAAAAGTGGTGAACAGTATCGTCCGGATGCGACAGAAAAAGACCGACTATTAATTAATATGTTGGGCAACTCGAGTAATTCCTTATTCAACTATCGATCTCCGTTAGTTGAATCATTGAATGATGCCTTCTGGATCTCATAGAAGTCAATTTAGTTTGTTGTGTAATGGCTTTCTTAGAGTCGCAATATCCGTTCTTTGCGATTTTGCATATAAGATCTTCCCCATTGATGGAGCCGTTCAAACCTTCCACCGCAAGCACGATAGAGCTTGATATATCTTCCAATCTCTCTTAGGGCTATAAAATTTGGGATTTCATCAAGCCAGCTCTTTTCCAAATCATTTTCTAAGCTATATCCTTCAAGGAAGCTGTTTAGGAACTTCTCCCTCGCATCATCCATAGGATCTAGCGCCGTTGCGAAAAATACCGCGATGGCAATATCATCTACGAACCAAGAATATCGGCAGGCATCAAAATCATATAAGTAGATCGTATCCCCATTCATGCAAAAGTTTCCATGATGAAAATCAGCATGAATTAACCCGTAGCTTTCTCGCGACTTCGGAAGCATTGCGATATGTCCCCGCAAATCAGAGTAACGCTCTACGATTTGCCTTTCGGACTCAGATAGTTCAAAGCTCGCGATTAGATCCACTTCCGCGGACCAATCCGATCTTTTGGATTGGATAGATGGTTGTTCATAATATTTCGTGGCGTTATGCATTTTCCCCATGAATGACCCCATGAGACGGAACAACTTAGCATTATAATCGGCTTCCGATATCCGCTGGCCACGAGCGGCCTCAAAGCAAACAGCTGAATATATTTCTTCATCCGTCATTATTTCTTCCACCAACTGCCCCTCGACGGAACGAACTGGCCGGGAAACACACAAGTCTTTGTCCGATAGAAACTCAATCCAGTCGATCTCACCACGGATGATGTCGGTCGACCTATGCGTAGCTCTCGTCATCCTTAGGAATACACTAGTTTCTACCATTCTGTAAAAAGCAATGATACTGTGTTCGGAATCATGATGACTGAGCAAGTCGTCCGGATTAAGTCCGAACAATCGTACGCCGGTTTCGAGTAACTTGTTTTGATGGAGCATCAGTACATCCCTCTTCCATTTATTTAGGTCCTTCCAAACATTTTTCCGAACTATAACACATTGGACCCAAAATGGGATTACTCTTTTATTGAAGAAAACTGCCAGTTAGTTCAATAAGAAAGATGAAAAGTATTGACCGAATACGACAGAAAAAGCCGACAATTATTAATTGTTGACTTACTCGTCAATACTTTTCAACTAATGTTTCCCGTTAACTGAGAAATATTGGAGAGATGGCTACTCTGCCTTAGAAGGCAGCTTTAAAACATATTCTTCGACTTCCTCAGCACGTGCATTGGAAAACCCCTTATCTTCACCACAAATCTTAAACCCGCATTTTTCCAATACCCGAATAGAAGCTGTATTATCTTTCACTGCACGAGCAAATAAGGGACGAATGTTTACATAGTCAAGAAGTTGAGAAAGTGCTCTAGTTGCAACACCTCTTCCCCAGTACTGTCGTCCGATCCAGTAGCTGACTTCTGGTTCACCGAACTGTTCAAAACTCGAAACATGCCCCGCCACTTGATCGTTAAAGAGTACGGTCTTTTTTATAATCCGATCGTCGTCTAATATCTTTTGCCAGTGTGACATAAAGGCAATCTTGTCCGTTGGATCTTTGGCTGTAAAGGCAGCCATATAGTTGGAAGTCTTGTCCAACTGTTGCTCAAAAAATATCGGCAATTCATCTTTATTCACGTCTCGCAGTATCACTTCGCTATTCATATTTTCACCTCACTATGTGGTGTTTTCCGAATCCTGAATATTTAATAAATTCAATATAAATGCTCAACTATCCTGCCCGTTAGTTTAAAAAGATGTGCACAGATACTGGATTTTCTTTAAGGTTCTGATTGAGACTGGAATACGTAAAGGCGAGGCAGCTGCCTTACAATGGACAGACATTGATTTTAAAATCAATACTATATCAATAACCAAGACATTAGATTTACGGATTCAAATGTAAACGAATTATTTGGGGATCCTAAAACTTATAATTCAAGAAGGAAAATACTTATTAGCAATACGCTATCCAATGAGTTGAAATTCCACATGAAATGGCAAAATCAAAACAAACTAACTCTAAAAGATATGTATAGGCACGAGCTTAACCTTGTGTTGTGTAGAAACGACAGCAACTTCATGCCTAAGTCTTCATTGTTTAATGCTTTTTCAAGAATATTAAAGAAATCAAGGCTTCCAACATTACCAATCCACTCGTTAAGACATACATATGCAGTCTTGCTGCTGGAAAGTCGTGCCGGCATGAAATTTGTATAAGAACAGTTGGGGCACGGAAGTATTCAAATCACATCAGATATTTACGCGCACATATCAAAAAAAATCAAGAATAAGAATATTGACCAGTTCGAAAAGTACCTTGGTGATTTCTTAAAATGATTTTTTGTGGGCGTTTTGTGGGCAACCACTCTTCATCGCTCACCTCCTCTCTCCACTTCCCACAAATACAAAAACCCCTCACGCCATATAGCGTAAGGGGGTTATCATCCTAGTACAGAGTCATGTATTGATCGCGTTCCCATTGATGAACTTGTGTGCGGTACATATCCCATTCAATTTCTTTAAGCTCGTAGAAGTGGGACAGGGCATGTTCGCCAAGCGCTTCGATGACAACTTCATCGCGAACCATTTCGTTCAACGCTTCTTTCAGGTCGGCCGGCAGACTTGGGATGCCTTCTTCAATACGCTCTTCTTCGGACATCACATAAATGTTGCGGTCGATTGGAGCTGGAAGAGGCATCTTTTTGCTGATACCGTTCAGACCGGCACGCAGCATTACGGCAAGTGCCAGATAAGGGTTTGCAGCTGGATCCGGGTTACGCACTTCGACACGAGTACTCAGACCGCGGGAAGCCGGGATTCGGATCATCGGACTGCGGTTGCTGCCGGACCATGCTACATAGCAAGGAGCTTCATAGCCTGGAACCAGACGTTTATAAGAGTTTACGGTTGGGTTCGTGATCGCAGCAAAAGCACGTGCATGCTTCAAAATACCCGCCATGTAGTAACGAGCTTCCTGGCTCAGGCCAAGCTCATCGGATTCGTCATAAAAAGCGTTAACGTTACCATTAAACAAGGATTGGTGACAGTGCATACCGGATCCGTTCACACCAAACAGCGGCTTAGGCATAAATGTCGCATGCAGGCCATGCTGGCGTGCAATGGTTTTAACAACCAGCTTGAATGTTTGGATTTCGTCAGCTGCTTTAACAGCATTTTCATATTTAAAGTCGATCTCATGCTGGCCCGGTGCCACTTCGTGGTGGGAAGCTTCGATTTCGAAGCCCATTTCTTCAAGGGTAAGCACGATTTCACGACGGCAGTTCTCACCGAGATCTGTAGGAGCAAGGTCAAAGTATCCGCCCTGATCGTTCAGTTCCATTGTCGGATTTCCTTTTTCATCCGTTTTGAACAGGAAGAATTCCGGTTCTGGACCCACATTCATGGAAGTGTATCCCATAGCCTCTGCTTCTTTAAGGTTGCGTTTCAAAATGCCGCGCGGATCTCCTTCAAATGGAGTACCGTCCGGCATATATACGTCACAGATCAAACGTGCAACGCGGTCTTCGGTTACCCAAGGGAAAATAACCCAGGTATCGAGGTCCGGATACAGATACATATCGGATTCTTCAATACGAACATAACCTTCGATGGAAGATCCATCGAACATCATCTTATTGTCAACTGCTTTTTTCAATTGGCTTACTGGAATTTCAACGTTTTTAATCGTTCCCAGCAAATCGGTAAATTGAAGGCGGATAAAACGAACATTTTCTTCCTCGGCAATTCGAAGAATATCTTCTTTAGTGTAACTCACAGGATCCTCTCCCTTTCCATTTTTGAATCTGTTTTATTTTTTATTAAAAAACCGGGATAATTCACCTTGAATTAATGATACCTGACCCGGTCTCTTACCGGAAACGAGCTGCTGCTTCAGCAGGCGGTGCAGTTGGGATTCTGACATTTCTTTTCGTTTCACTTCTGTATCCGGGGTAATGACTGTCGCTTCCTCGGATTCTTTGGACACCGGGTTCATCACCTGCTTAATACCGGCGATGTTAACACCCTTCTCAATCAGAGCCTTGATTTCCAGCAATCTTTCCACATCGTTAAAGGAGAACAGGCGCTGATTACCCGAGGTACGTGCAGGAACAATCAGGCTATGCTGTTCATAGTACCGGATCTGTCTGGCTGACAAATCGGTAAGTTTCATAACAATACCAATTGGGAACAATGCCATGTTTCTGCGAATATCATCACCCATGACTTATCTCAACCTTCCAGTAAACTTTTCTCACTCATATTGTACATTTCCTGATCTCCTGCGTCAATAACATGTCAGATAAACTTACAATAAATTTTGATCTTTCATCTTTTGCAGGGCTAACATGACTCCAAATTTGACATGAGAGTATGTCAGGCCTCCTTGCATGTACCCGATGAAAGGTTCCCGGATCGGTGCGTCTGCAGATAATTCGAGACTTCCACCTTGGATGAAGGTCCCCGCTGCCATGATAACAGGGTGATCATATCCAGGCATGTCCCACGGTTCTGGAACCACATGGCTGTCCACTGCAGCGGCACGCTGGATACCTTGGACAAAAGCAATCAGATGTTCTGCGCCCGTGAATGCAATAGCCTGAATCAAATCCGTCCGCGTCTCATTCCAGGCTGGCTTGGTTACGAATCCGGCCTGTTCGAACATGGCCGCTGCAAAAATGCTTCCCTTTAAAGCTTGTCCAACCAATGTCGGTGCCATAAACAAACCCTGATAAATTCCACGCGTCGTACCTAACATCGCACCCACTTCACTACCGATTCCTGGAGCTGTCAGCCGATACGCGCAGAGATCCACATATGCCTGCTTTCCGCAAATATATCCTCCTGTTTCGGCAATGCCTCCACCAGGATTTTTAATCAAAGAGCCCGCGATCAGATCCGCACCTACTTCTGTAGGTTCAAGCACTTCGGTAAATTCCCCGTAACAGTTATCGACGAATACGATCACATCCGGCTTAATTTCTTTCACCTTTTTGACCATTTCACCGATTTCATTCACCGTAAAGGATGATCGCCAATCATACCCTCTTGAACGCTGGATTCCGATAACTTTCGTGGATTCATGAATTCCGTCACGGACAGCATCCCAATCAATACCGCCATCCGTCGTTAAGGCAGCTTCACGGTATGTAATTCCAAAATCCTGCAGTGAGCCGGTTCCGTCGCCTTTTTTACCAATAACCTTATGAAGTGTATCGTAAGGACGTCCTGTGATATAAAAAAGCTCATCCCCAGGTCTTAACACGCCAAATAGAGCCGTCGAAATCGTATGTGTGCCCGAAGCAAAATGCGGGCGTACCAGAGCAGTTTCGGCTCCAAATACGTCCGCATATACCAAATCCAGCACCTCTCGGCCCCGGTCATTATAGGCATACCCTGTTGAACCCGCAAAATGAAAATCACTTACCTGATGCCGCTGAAACGCTTCGATGACCTTCCATTGATTCTGGTCAATGACACGGTCCAGTTTACGCAATTGTCCTTCGATCCGATCTTCAGCAGTTTCCTTCCATTGTTCCAGTTCTTGTGCAAATTGTTTCATGTCTCCGAATTTCTCCTCCACGTCGTTCCATTCAATCTCTTACAAGATATGAGGCAAGCATATGTCCCCATTTCTCATAATCAGGCTTGTGAACCTGTACTTTATAGATCATATCATTTTCTTCGGCCTGCTGTCCTATGACGTCTCCTACTCGATAAAGCATCGCCATGGTGTTGCCGTCTTCCGGCGGGATCCGGAATGTCAGAATCCCACCAGACAAACGGTTTTGGATTTCTTGTCTTACAAGGAGCAGATCATCTTGATTGAGTGCGCTGATTTTTAGATACCCTGGACCTGCTGGCAGCATTTCAAGCTGCTCCTTCGTACAAATATCTGCTTTATTAAAAAGAATCAACTGCGGCTTATCTGCCGCTCCCAGCTCCTCAAGGATTGAGTCAACGACCGCGATCTGCTCATCTCGCATCGGTGAAGAGGCATCCACCACATGCAAAATAAGATCTGCTTCATTTGCTTCCTCAAGGGTTGCCCGAAAAGCAGCAATGAGATCATGCGGCAAATTCTGAATAAAGCCAACCGTATCCGTTAAAATCACCTCACTGCCGCCAGGCAGCTCCAAGGTACGCGAAGTCGGATCCAAAGTGGCAAACAACTGGTTTTCAATATACACGTCAGCGCTGGTAAGCTGCTTGAGCAGCGTTGACTTCCCGGCATTGGTGTACCCTACAAGCGCGATCTGAATGGCCCCGCTCTTTTGCCGGCGTCCCCGGTACAGCTTGCGGTGCTTGATCACTGCTTCAAGCTGTTTTTTTAAATCACCGATACGGCTCCGGATATGACGTCTGTCCGTCTCCAGTTTACTCTCACCCGGTCCACGCGTACCGATCCCCCCGCCGAGACGCGACAAATTTTTGCCGTGTCCCGACAGACGAGGAAGCAAATAAGACAGCTGTGCCAACTCAACTTGAATAATCCCCTCACGTGTCTTCGCACGCTGCGCAAAAATATCAAGAATAAGCTGCGTCCGGTCAATAATCTTAACATCCAGACTTTGCTCCAAATTACGAACTTGGGCTCCAGATAAATCATGATCGAAAATAGCGGTATTTGCTTGGGCGGAGTCAATAGAGATCCTCAGTTCCTCTACCTTACCCTTGCCGATTAACCAGCGGACATCAGGTACTTCACGGTTTTGGCTGATCACATCAAGCACCTCAACACCCGCCGTTTCAGCCAAGCTGACAAGTTCCTGGAGTGAATGCTCCGGATTGATCCCGGATCTTTTGACTTCATCGGTGACAAGACTGACAAGAATGGCCCGGTCGCGTATTTGTGTGTTCGTATCGTGAATGGTATGTGCCAAAAATGAGTACCCCTTTTCCGCTGCTTACGTGTTCTAAAAAGCCATTAAACCGTACCCTTAAGTTCAAGCTTAAAATCTTCTGTTCTCAGCGTCATCAGCTCAAGTTTTCCGGGATTGGTGTTCGCGTACACATTGAGCAGCCGTACGGCTTGATTACGAATGGATTTTTCTATCGTATTACGCACGTATCTGGCGTTGCTGAAGGCATGCTCGGTTTCCGTTTTTTCCTGAATTAGATGCTGTCTTAATTTCATTATCGCCTGTGGCATTAAAATGTAGTCTCGTTCCTTTGCCATCAGCTCGGAAATCTGAATCAGCTGGTCTACCGAATAATCCGGAAACTCCACCTGAATCGGAAAACGTGAAGGCAGTCCCGGATTGGTTTGCAGGAAAAAATCGATCTCTTCGGAGTAGCCAGCCAAAATAAGAACGAATTGATTCTTATGGTCCTCCATCGCTTTGACCAGCGTATCGATCGCTTCCTTGCCAAAATCCTTTTCACCGCCACGGGCTAGACTATAGGCTTCATCGATAAAGAGAATGCCCCCAAGAGCTTTTTTAACAAGATCTCTCGTCTTCTGTGCAGTATGTCCGATGTATTCACCAACCAGATCCGCACGTTCCACTTCAATCAAATGGCCTTTACTAAGTACACCCATCTTCTGAAAAAGCTTCGCAATAATGCGTGCAACCGTTGTTTTTCCTGTACCCGGGTTCCCTTTGAACACCATATGATATACCTGCCCTCCACAGGCAAGACCCGCTTCCTGTCGCATATGTGTGATCTGCAGCAAGGCATAGATTTCAAAGACAAATTCTTTGATATTCTCTAAACCGACGAGCTTTTCCAGCTCTCTTTCAATTTCCTGATACAGAGTGTGCTGAACATTGCTTTTTTGGGCAGGCACAGACTCTTTTTCGGGAACAGCACTGCTAAGCACAGGAGGCTCCTGGTTGCGTAAAATAACATTGATTTGTCTGGATGGCCTGCCTTCCGGCAGGTCCTTTGCGGCCGCTACACGCCCGTTCATGCATCCATCACCTCATATCCACAGAGATGTATTCTCTATTCAATGTATTCTACTTAAAGAGTGGTTATTAGCAGTTTCAGGCTTATTTCCAGCCAAGCCAGAGCAGCAGCTCATCAATCTTCCACTTGGTGTAGGCCAGTACCTCTCTGGGCTTATGGTATTTCATTTGAAGCGTTCGTGATTCCGTTAAACCGAGCTGCGGTTGCTCGTATTTCAAAAATTTCGCAATATCCTTTGAGCGCATACCATGATATTGATGGGTTACGATGACAGCACTTGAGTAGCCTCGTTCCTTCATAATCTCTTGACTGAACAAAAGATTTTCATAGGTGCTTCGCGCCTTGTTTTCCAATATAATAGCTGCTTCAGGCACGCCTTGGTCTACCAAATAATTCCGCATGCCTTCTGCTTCCGTGTACTTATTTCCCGGCTTGTCCAGTCCGCCGCTGACGATGATGCTGCTGAACTTCTTTTCCTGATACAGCTTCAAAGCTTCATCAAGCCTTTCTTTGAGGCCGGGACTCGGAGAATCGCCCCACATGGATGCTCCCAGAACAATGCCGACATCGCTGGCTCCGCTGAGGCTGGAGCTTTGGGCACTGTCCATTTTCCACCACACAAACCCGGCCCACAGAAGACCCAGAATCACCAATGCAGCGATGCAAAAGAAAGTGGTTTTCAAGGGAGAGCGCTTTTTCCGCGTCAACAGCACCGGTCCCCGTTCAGACATTGTCATGTTTTCCTCCTGAAATCCCCATTTTCAAACAGCCGCTTACGTTGATCCAATGACATCAGGAAATATGGAAACTTATGCGCTTTAATATCATGCAGCACTTCCCGCGCCGTTGTTGTCGCAAGCATGTAATCATCTTGTGTAATCACTCCGCGTGACAAGGCTTCCTCAAGTTCATCCTCATCCAGTAAGAAAACTTCTCCGTTTCTCAGGACGACAATATCCAAATACAGATCATCAAACCAAGGTACTCCCTGTTCTGTGACTCCCTGCGTCTTGCAGGTGTCTATGTACCACTGAATGATTTCCTGATGTTCATCAAACATGGCTGTGACAATGTAATGACTGTTTTTAGGAAAATACTGCAGCCAAGAATAGCCTTTATCCGCAATGCGGTAGGTATGGGTCCCGTAATGCTTCCATAGTGGCTCTTTTAAGTTGTAAATCGTGTAGAGCGTTATGTACCCGGTGAATGAATCACTTTCGACATAACGGCAGGCAAATCGCCGGCGGGAAATCCGGCGCCAGTTCGCTCGATCTCCAAATTTTCGTTTCATGGAAATTTCCCTCTCCAATATGTTAGCTTCAGCTTATCACATTTAGGAATCACACTCAAAATGTATAAGTTAAATATAGCGCAAGCACGGCCCATTGTATAAGCAAAAAATGAAAAGAGCCCCCATAAGGGGGCTCTTTTTCTGTGACCACATGCAGTCATTACGGGTTGGTTCCATCCTCAAACGGTCCGGAACCGATGTTATCCGGCTTTTTAGCAATGTCACCGGTGGTGCCTGTATCCGTAGAGCTACCGCTACCGTTACCGTTATCCGGTGGAACGATCGTACCGTTATCGGTATTCCCGTTCCCAGTACCTGATCCAGTGCCGCTGCCTTGGTCACCGCCTTGCCCATTACCGTTATTGTGTCCATTGTTATTGCCATTGTTGCCATTGTTGCCATTATTGCCATTATTGCCATTATTGCCATTACCATTATCACTGCCGTTACCCTGGTCTCCATCGCCTGGGTTGTTACCTGCGTTTCCATCTTGGCCTTGGTCCGTATTTCCGTCCTGACCGTTATCGCCTGTATTTTCGTCAGGTGGCAGCTGTTCTTCCGGAGGTCCCTCGACCTTTATCGTTACGGTGTTCGATGGATCGGACTCTGTTCCGGTGTCCTTCGATACTGCTGTAACGTAGTACTGGTAAGTGAGACCTGCCACTGCACCCATATCCTCTGCGCTTGTATCAGACACATCATTCAGAAGCAGCGAGAAATCGGCTTCCGAGGATTCCTTGCGGTATACACGATAAGTTGCATTGCCGCTGTCCGAACCATTCCAAGACAAGGATACCGTTTGTGTTTCCGGACTATAGCTTGCAATGAGTCCACTTACATGTTCCGTCGTCTCTTCAACCGGAGGTGGTTCAGGCTGCTTCATATTATCCGGAACTTTAAATTCCTTCGCCGGGAAGTTTTCAAGAGCCTGCTTCATAACTTTACCCCAGAATGCAGCTGCAAGCGGACTGCTGTTATGGAGCAGATGTGTTTTATCCGGATTATCATAACCCATCCAAACTGCAGCGGTCAGTTCAGGCGTATAGCCAACGAACCAGACGTCGCGGTTGGACTTGAGTCCCGAGATACCACTTTGTGTTGTTCCTGTTTTACCTGCTACAGGTCTGTCGATTCTGGCTTTCGTTCCTGTACCGCTCTCTACGACCTTTTTCATCATTTCGGTCATTTGATAAGCAGTGCTTTCTTCCATCACTTTCTCACTCTTATCTTTATGCGTGTATACAGGTTTGCCATCGCTGCCATCAATCTTTTTGATGGAGAACGCTTTGTTGAACTTGCCGCCGTTGGCAAAAGCACTATATGCCTGAGCCATTTCCAGCGTGTTGGTGCCTTTGCTGATACCGCCAAGCGCCATCGCAAGATTCTTGTCTTCTTCAGTTAACTGAATGCCAAGCTTTGTTGCAAAGTTAAAGCCCGTTTTGACACCAATTTCGTTAAGCGTCCACACGGCAGGAATGTTTTCCGACTTGGTGATCGCCTCAGACATTCCAATTGTGTCAGAATAACCGTGAAGGTTGCCCGGACAGTATTTACCGAAACACTGCTTTTTGTTGCTCAGCTGTGAATCCATATTGAAATTACCGGTTTCCAGTGCCGGAGCATAGGATACAATCGGTTTAAACGCCGATCCCGGCTGACGACGGCTGTTCGTCACACGGCTGTATCCCTTACGTTCGTAGTCACGTCCGCCCAGGAGGGCAACCAGGGAACCGTTCTCCTGATTCATAATGACCATGGAGCCCTGTACAGGCTGATCATCCTTGCTCTTCTCGAAATTGGAAGCATCTGCAAATTCCTTTTCAAGCACCTTTTGCGCATTTGCATCCATTGTCGTGTAAATTTTATAGCCACCGATATTCAGATCATCTTCACTTAACCCGGTTACGTCCTCAGCCTCATTCATGACATAATCCATAAAGTTCTGATAATTCTGTTTTTTCTTAGGAGGTTCGTAATTATAAACAACGTCCTTAGCCTTTGCGGCCTCGTCTGCGGTAATGTACCCTTGGTCAGCCATCAAACTGAGAACAACCGCGCGGCGCTGCATTGAAAGCTCCGGGTTACGGAGCGGGTTATATTTAGATGGCCCCTTAGGCATGGCAGCAAGCGTTGCGATTTCCCAGACTTTTAGATCATTCAAATTGCTTTTACCAAAATAATATTTGGAAGCTTCTTTAATCCCGTAAATCTGTCCTCCAAAGGGAATGCGGTTCAAATACATCGTAATGATTTCGTCTTTGGTCAGATTACGGTCAAGCGCGAGCGCAATGGATACCTCCGTTGCTTTACGGAAGAACGTCTTATCGCGGGTCAAGAAAATATTTTTTGCCAGCTGCTGGGTGATCGTACTGCCGCCTTCGACCTTGGAACGGGCCATGACGTCTTTTACGGCTGCACGCCCGATCGACCACAAGTCGACCCCGCTATGCTCATAGAACCGTTTATCCTCTGTTGCGATAAATGCATCCTTCAGAAGCTTCGGAATGTCTTCGCTTTTTACCGGATCGCTTTTCTGCAGAGACAGCTCGCCCATAAGATCCCCGTTACGGTCGTATACCTTTGAGGTTTCATTGACCGTAATTTTATCCTTGTTGGCTTGGTACAGTCGTTCGCCGTTGACCGATATATACAGATACCCTGCAATGGCGCAAAACACGGCGATAGCGCATGTAAAAAACAAAGTCCAGAATATTCGTTTGCCTGATAGTTTTTTCTTTTTCTTTTTTGGTGTCTTGGATGGTTGTTCTTTATTTTTACTCCCCGTCCTCGACAGTTTATTGTTATCCATGGTGCCTCCTGACTCCCTTTAGGATCATTCAAGTTTTGGAATGAAAAGAACAACCTCGACAAGGTTGCTCCGCTCCAGTCCTATGCCTACAGACATTAGCAAACGCAGCAGATAGCCGGCCTGCTTAAGTCTATATACTTAAACGAAAATCATCCAAAAAAGTTTCAAAATTACGTCCGTTAGCCCTCGTTTGGCGTTTCTTGCATCAATGAAACATTGCGTTGAGGTGTAACAGTGGAGATAGCGTGCTTGAACAGCATCTGCTGCTTGCCATCGGAATCGACAACTACAGTAAAGTTATCGAAAGCTTTGATGGTGCCGCGAATCTGAAATCCGTTTACGAGAAAAATGGTAACTGGGATGTTTTCCTTGCGCAGCTGGTTTAAGAATGTATCTTGGATATTAATGGATTTGTTCATTTACCCGTACCCCCAACGTTTCATTTAGATTGTTTTGAAGTATATTCAAGATTTGAGAGAAACTTTCCTGCTATTATATCACGGATTTCCGCTAATTTAGCAGAAAAATTTACGGGCTCCGTGACGTCCACCCATGAGATATCCTTCATATGGCGGAACCAGGACAGCTGGCGTTTGGCGAACCGGCGTGTGTCTCTCTTCAGGATCATAACCGCCTCATCCAGAGATTCGCGGCCTTGAAGATAGGATATGATTTGCTTGTAACCCAGCCCCTGCATGGAGACCAGATCTGTTCCGTAGCCCTTTTCCAGCAGAGAAGAGACTTCTTCTACCAAACCCTGCGTCAGCATTTCATCAATACGGGCTTCAATACGTTTATATAGCATTTGCCTATCCATTGTCAAACCGACGAGACATAATTGATACGGAGATTCCCGAGTTTGTCCCTCCAACTGGGCCGAAAGAGCGACTCCCGTCAAATGGTAGATTTCCAAAGCCCTAATAATTCGTCTCTGATCATTGGGATGCAGTTTTTCAGCACTGACCGGATCCACCGCCATCAGCTTGGCATGCAGGGCTTCAGCTCCTTGCTCCTCGGCAAAAGCAGCCTGCTCATCGCGAAAAGCCTTGTCTTCACCCACCTGCGCAAATTGATAATCATAGCAGACCGATTCCACATACAAACCCGTCCCGCCAACGATGAAAGGCAGCTTTCCGCGCGCATGAATTTCCTGGATGAGCTGATGGCTCTGTTCCTGGAATTCAGCAACGGAATAAGGCTCATCCGGAGAGTGAATATCGATTAAATGATGGGGAATCCCCTGCATTTCGTTCTGGTTGATTTTGGCAGTACCAATATCCATCTCCCGGTAAACCTGCATAGAATCTCCAGAAATCACTTCACAATTCAGCTCTTTCGCCAGCTCTATACTCAGCTTCGTCTTACCGACGGCCGTAGGTCCTACAAGCACCAGCAGCTTTGGTTTGTTCTCGGTTGTGTTAAGTCCTGTCAACGGTGATCACTCCATATGAAATTTTAGAATGGGCGCGTTCCTGCTCCGAGAATCCGAGACGGGCAAACTCGCCGCTGCCTTGTTTTTCCTTCAGTACCACCGTTTTCCGTGCAACTCTGACGGCTTCTTTAATGCTCTCTTCGGTCAGTGGATCGCTGTTGGCAAACCACCGCAAAGGCCGGATCGCTGATGAGTCCATGAGCGGCTCGCGAAACATCGGGTCGAAATAGACGATGTCCATACTGCCATCCGGCAATGAGCGAAGCACATCCAGATGATGCTGATTCAGAACGTTCACACGCCGCATAGCTGCATTAATCTCTTCAACGCCCGAGGTGTAGTATGCCAGTCCTTCTGATAGGAGCGCAGCCAGCGAGGGGGAACTTTCCACTGCCGTTATCTTGGCGTTCAATCCGCCTTTAACCGCGAAAACCAGCGCATCCGTGCCAAGTCCCGCCGTACAATCCAATACGCTATTACCCTCGCTCATATGGGCCGAATCGATCATGGGATCATTTTCTCCCCTAATAATCCGTTTCGCGCGAACAAATCCCATACTGGGGTGAAAAGCCATGGGATCCTTGCCTGCTCTGACCAGCCTGGCACCACCATCTAAAACAACGATGATATCCGCATTCCCATGCATACCGGCCATCTTCGGAAGCGAAGTATGGTGCCTTGGTACATATAAGCTCCCTGTGCGGGACGCCAGGGCCTCAGCACGGCTTATAATTTTCTCCCCGGCCTTGTCCCCTGTTGTAATAATCATGTCAATCTCCATTCATCTATAATTATCCGTTATTTACAGCAGTCTTCATTTACATGACGCGCTTAAAAAGCTTTTCCAGATCATAGGTTGAAAAAGAAACTACAATCGGCCGTCCATGTGGACATGTGTATGGCTGTTTGCATGCTCCCAAACGGTCAAGCAGCGTGTTCGCTTCCTGCTCTGTCAGCTTCTGATTTGCTTTAATGGATGCTTTGCAGGAGCAGAGAATCGATGATTTCTCTCTGAGCTTCGCCAGGTCAATCATGCGCTCACCCAAAACCCATTCCGCCATCTCTTCGATAAGCTCCTTTTCCTCGCCCTTAGGAAACCAGTAAGGATGGGAACGGACGCGGAACGTCTGACCTCCAAAATGCTCCAGATACACGCCTACCTGCTCAAACCATTGCAGCCTGTCCTTCAGCTGATCGGTCTCAGAAGGTGTGAATTCCAGCGTGATTGGCAGCAGAAGTTCCTGGGAAGCATTCGCCGGCTGACCAAATTTTTCATAATAAAATTCATAATTCACACGTTCATGGGCCGCATGCTGATCAATCAGATACAGTCCTTGATCGTTTTGTGCGATCAGGTAGGTACCGTGATGCTGCCCAATTAGTGTCAATTCAGGAAACGACGGTATTTCCGCATGGCTGTCCGCAGAGGAAGCTAATAATCTGCTGGCCAGCTCTGGATTAGAGCTCTGACTGCCCCGCTGGGCGGGAACAGAACCTCCGCGATAGGTGGTTGGCCGTTCTTCTCTAACCACGCTGTTGCCAGTTTGCCATTGTCCCTGTACTCGATCCGAATATCCGCTTGAACTGTATGGTTGACTTTGTTCCTTGGCTTTCTGCGAAAAGAGCTCATTGCTACTGAAATTATTCGTAGATGGCGCCTGATCAGAAGTCGTTGACAAATTCACTGTTTCTGAGGCTGAGGCCGTTTCTACTGCAGGATCAGCTTGCGCACTCCGGTTAGGAAAATGGAACTGCTCTTGAACAAATGAACTGCTGTTCTTTCCGCCAATATTTTGCTTAACAGCCTGAGGAATCAAGACCTCATGACGCAGGACACGATGGATGCTCTCCTCGACAAACGGATACAGCTCTTGTTCTTTACTGAACCGGACTTCCAGCTTGGCCGGATGCACGTTAACATCCACAAGAGATGGATGCATCTTGATTTCCAGCACAGCCAGCGGAAATCTGTTGATCGGAAGCAGCGTGTGATAAGCGCGTTGTATCGCTTGATTCAGACCGTAATTCCGGATATACCTTCCATTAACAATGGTAGATATCCCATTTCTGTTCGATCTTGTCCATTCCGGCAAACTCACGTAACCGCTAATTTCAAAATCAAGATTCTCCGCTTGAATCGGCAGCATCGCTTTAGCGGCTTGAGTTCCATACACGGCTGCAATAACTTGGAGCAGATCGCCATTTCCAAGCGTTTTGATCAGCTGATTCTCATTATGACGCAGCGTAATGGCAATTTCCGGATGGGAAAGAGCAATTCGGTACATAAAATCAGAGATGTGACCAAGCTCCGTCTGAATGGTCTTCATATATTTCAGTCTGGCCGGTGTATTGAAAAATAACTCCTTCACATGGATATCTGTCCCGCGCGGTGCAGGCATGTCCTCCTCCACCAGAAACTTGCCACCCTCCATGCGGATTCGCCGTCCCATGCCGTCATCCCGGTTCGAAGTCACCAGTTCGACCTTGGCTACGGCTGCAATACTGGGTAGAGCTTCACCACGGAAACCCAGACTCGTAATGTGAAACAAATCCCGGCTGTTTTCAATTTTACTGGTTGCATGGCGGTAAAAGGCTGTCCCGCAGTCATCAGGCTCGATTCCTGAGCCGTTATCTGACACCCGGATGCTTACAAGCCCTCCCTCTTCCACATGAACCTCGATGCGGATCGCGCCGGCGTCAATAGAGTTCTCCACAAGTTCCTTCACAACGGAAGCTGGACGCTCCACTACTTCACCGGCAGCAATCTGGTTGGCAATATGCTCGTCCAATATATGAATTTTTGCCATATCCGTCACCCCTTATCTCATATCCTTATATCAAAGCCGTATATTATTACAAATCCCTGGCTTTCATTTTCAATTCATTCAGCAGCTGCATCGCCTGAAGTGGTGTCATATTCATGACATCTACACTCTTGATCGTCTCCACGATATGTATGAGCGATGGGTCTGCCTTCTCAGTAGAAGCCGCAGCCTTCGAAGCAGGTTTTATTTCCTCTTCTCCAAAAATAGACAGCTGGACAACTTCATTGGAGACGTTGACAGACTCTGCTTGTGCCGCAGGCTCAATTATTGTAGTAGATTTTTCTACTTCCTCGAGTCCAACAGCTGCTTGTGATGCGCTCTGTTCAAGCCCCTGCAGCAAAGTATAAGCCCGTCCAATAATCGATGAAGGCAGGCCTGCCAAGCGGGCACAGTAGATGCCATAGCTGCTTCCTGCAGGACCAGGCACCAGCTTGCGCAGAAAGTGAACATTTTCCCCGCTTTCCTGTACCGCCATGGAATAATTCCTTAGTCCTTTTAGGCTTTCTTCCAAGTGGGCAAGCTCATGAAAATGCGTTGACACGAGTGATTTGCAGCCAATGGTATCATGCACATATTCAATGACGGCTTGAGCGATGGCCATACCTTCACTGGTCGAGGTACCCCGGCCCAGCTCATCTATGATAATCAGGCTTCGCGGCGTTGCTTTTTCCGTCATGACCTGAATGTCTGCCATCTCCACCATAAATGTGCTCTGTCCGCCTATCAGATCATCCGCAGCACCAATCCGAGTGAAGATACGATCCGTCATGGGTACTTCAGCCTTTCCTGCCGGTACGAAGCAGCCCATTTGAGCCATGATGGAAATGAGTGCAACCTGACGCATATACGTGCTCTTACCTGCCATGTTCGGACCGGTAATCAGCAGAATCCCTGCTTCCTCACGGCTCAGGCTAGTCGCATTGGCAATGAACGAGGTATCCTTCATAACCGCTTCGACTACCGGATGCCTTCCTGCTTCCACAATCAGATCATATCCATCCGTCAGATCAGGTTTTACAAAGCCCTGCTCGGCGCTGACAGCTGCCAGTGACTGGTACACATCAAGCTCTGCCACTTTTTCAGCCAGCAGCTGCAATCTCGAGATTTCAGCAGCAAGCTTTTCCCTGAGTTCTGTGAAAAGAGTGTATTCCAGGTCTACCATCTTTTCCTGAGCTTCAAGGATCAGTCCTTCCTTCTCCTTCAGCTCGGGCGTCACATAACGCTCTGCGTTAGTCAACGTCTGTTTGCGCTCATATCTGCCTTCAGGCAAGGAGCTAACATTGGCCTTGGTCACCTCGATATAGTATCCGAACACTTTATTAAAGCCGATCTTCAGTGAGCGGATGCCTGTGACCTCGCGTTCTTTGGCTTCTAGCTCCGCGATCCAGCGCTTCCCGTTAACACTTGCTTCTCGCAGTTCATCCAGATGCTCATGGCAGCCAGGCTTGATGAGACCCCCGTCACGAACGGATACAGGAGGATCCTCCACAATCGTCAGATCAATGGCCTCGCTAAGATCCGTACATTCGTCCATTTCACCAGCGATGCGGCGAAGCGTGCTGGAAGAGGAAGACGCGCAGAGCTCCTTAAGAGCGGGAATCTGCTGCAGCGATACTTTTAATGCATTCAGATCACGCCCGTTGGCGTTTCCAAAAGCAATTCTTGCTACAAGCCGTTCCAGATCATAAATCTCATCCAATGAGGCCTTTAAATCCTCACGTAGAATAAACTGGTTATAGAGATGATCCACCGCCTCCAGGCGTTCTTCAATAGGTTTGCGGTGAAGAAGCGGTTTATCGATCCACCTCCGCAAAAGCCTTGCTCCCATCGATGTCTGAGTGCGATCCAGAAGCCATAGCAGAGATCCCTTCTTCGAGCGATCACGTACTGTCTCCACAAGCTCCAGATTCCGACGAGTAAATGGATCCAGAATCATGTAATGCCCGGGTTCATACGGCGAGAACTGCGTCAGCTGCCCCAAAGAGCGGCGTTGTGTCTCACTCAGATAGGAAATAAGAACCGACACGCAGTGCTGACGCTCTGGATCCAGTCTGGCCCAGGCCGCTTCACCGAATTGGCTTCGCACCAGCTTCTCATCTTTTTTCTCCCAAGGTGTATACACAACCGGACGGCTCCACTGGATTTGTTCCGTTTGGATCACCTCCAGAACGCTGCTGTCGCCAATCATTTCCGCCGGTTCATAAATGCCGATTTCATCGCGCAGCCATTCCACAGAGGAAGGAACCGAGGTGACATACAGTTCGCCTGTCGAGATATCACATGCAGCAAGCGACATCATCCGGTCACTCTCTGTCACACATACCAGGTAATTATTGGATTTGTCGGCAATGGTCTTCCCTTCCATGATGGTTCCCGGGGTCACCACACGGACAATTTCACGGCGTACCATGCCCTTCGTGACAGCCGGATCATCCATCTGCTCACAAATGGCCACTTTATAGCCTTTCTCAATCAGGCGCTGGATATAGCCTTCAGCCGAATGGTAAGGTACTCCGCACATCGGAATTCGTTCATTCCCACCGCCCTCACGGCCGGTCAAGGTAATCTCAAGCTCTCTTGATGCTCTCACCGCATCTTCAAAAAACATCTCATAAAAATCGCCCAGACGAAAAAAAAGGAAAGCGTCTTGTGCTTGTTCCTTCACTGCTAAATATTGTTCAATCATTGGCGTATATTGTGCCATGACTTACCTCCAAACCTCGAACTTTGCTCATGCCCTATTATAGCAGAAATCAAAGGATACCATCATCAAGGCTGAAAGGGAATATTCCAGAGCGGTCTAATGTCACGGAATTCATTCCAGACGCCATCTTGCCGGATATGCCGGAAGAGTGGGTCGATATACATTCCCACTTCCTTATACTGCTCCAGCGCCTGAATATCTGCGATCATCGGCTCGATGCATTCACGTATTTTCTCTCTCTGCCCCTTATAATAGGCCCGATGTATCCGGTCTTCATCTTCAAGAGGACGGCGAGAAAGCGTCCGATAATTGGTAACAATCAGGTAGGACAAATATACAATCCCTTTGGTCAAAAGAGGGGAGACAAGGAAGCTTGGCAGCGTCCTATACTCAAAGCCTCCATGCGGTTGTCTGCGAAAATCTCCGAGATAACCATATTTCGGACGCCTTAATTGGCTGCTCGGTGCCTCCAGAACGGAGACCGGAAGAGTAAGGTAATTATCCAGTGTCCTCAGCAGCTCAGTTGTCAGCTCAATGCCGCTGAAATGAAGATGACCTCCGAGCGGCAGTCCTGTCTTCGGCATGCCTCCGGCCAGCCAAAGCAGGGAACGGTCCGTGATCAGCTCCCCTGCCATCCGCATCGTCTTCATCAATCCAACCAGCAGTCCCCGTGGATCCGCACTCGGCTGCGGCCGCAGCTCGGCAATGGGATATGTGGTTATCCCGTCTCCATGTACAGCATCACACCCGACATCACCTTCCCGGTCCAGATAGCGGGATGCAGGTACAACCTCATGGTCACCGGGTTCTACAATCAGAAATTCCGGATCCATCCCCAGCATGAGAGATGATGAATTGCCAAGCTCATTCCGTAGCTTCCGTGCAAGTTCACGTTCTGCTCGTTGATACAGCTGCTGCAGCCTCTGCCCTTCTATCCAAGCCGATGGTGTAATCCGTTCAACCGCATATTTTCGTTCACCGCCGCTGGAGACAAACAATACCTCCCCAGAGCTTAAGCCAAGTGTGTACAGACTGCGTACCGCCCTCTTTTCAAGCTGATACAGCAAGGAGGATGAAACGGCTGCCTGCTCCGTGTCCAGCGTTATCGGTGAACGGAATGAACGGTCCGCTCCGTCTACTTTAGCCACTTCGATGGCATGCAAGCCGGATACATGAACAGCATAACGGCTGCGATAGACCCCGTCATATTGAGGTTTATCGCTCACGTTAAGCAGCGAAGCTATCCCGGAACGGGTCAGGCGTGCATGCCTGAGAGGGACAGACCAGCTTCCATATCGTTCTGCTTCCTCCTGATTATTCATCTACCGCCTCACCCTTTTCGCGAATAAATAAAAATAAAAATAAAAAAGGAGGGCATCCGCCCTCTACGCCGCCGCCCTCGCGTCATATATTAAACCATACCTCTTTTCCAGCCACGCTAACCTACAATTCATCATCCAGTGAATCAGGATCCAAATCGTCGTAGTCCACATCGTCGCCGAAATCAAATTCTTTGTCTTCGTAATCCCCATGGCCTTTTTCACACACCAGAACACGAACCTTGGTCTCGGCCACAAGCTCTACGCAAAACTCACGTTCTACGCGGATGATGACATTGCCTCCCCCGGACGAAACACTGGCTTCAACGCAGCTAGGTTCCTGCGTGGCCTCCGCAGATACCTCCACGGTTGAAGCCCGGTGTTTTGGATCCAGATACGAGAGTGGAACCAGCTCTACATAGGATACCGTTTCTTTCGCGACGTCGGTTTGAGAGTTTTTGTCATAGGAGTACCAGATGTTGATATCGTAAGTACCAATAACTTCAATTCCGTCGCCTGCGGCAACCGCTTCATACTGATGGTTTATAATCCATGCCCCCAAGATGCTGGTTGGATTATGAGGCGGAGTCACGGTATGTGTTACGGTAGAGAACTTACGACCTTTGCCGCAGATCGCTTTCGTTATGATCTCTCTACATTGATGTTTATCGCTTAATGACATCTTTGAACCTCCTCCATACAATCATTCACTTAAGTGTATGCAGGACATAGGCATTTGTTGATTAAACGAGCATAAATGAATGAAATATTCTTCTTCGCTTCGAAAGAGAATGCCAGCGAATGGCAGAAATCCGCAACTTTCTAAGCAGCACTCCGTTTAGTAACTAATAATATCAAAGCTTTGCTCTACTGCGTTGGGAGTATGATATGATGAAAATCTCTTACAAAATTGAAGGAATCACCTTACCTCCAGATCATGTGGAGTAATGATCCTGCAACGCGAAACCCCCTGCTGAGCATCAGGTTCTAGCACAGAAGCCTGCAGCAGGGGGTATATGAAGTTTATGCCGTTATTCGGAAGTGATGGCAGCTTTACGTGCAGCGACGGAAGTAGGTGCCTTATTCTTTTTCGCCAGCTTAAGATACAGAGACAACTCGCGGATCAGCTGCAGAATTGCCGAGCGGATCTCAAATTCCTCCCGTGTGGAAGGGAGATCCATTGTTTTAAATTCTTGTTCCAGCCGTTCCAAAAGAAATTCCGTGCGGCCGGTATATACTTCCTCCGTCACATCATGACTGAGCTGCTCGAAAAGCTCTGCTACATCATCCGCCTGCGGGAGCTTATGATATACATGTGAAATGAGCTGCAGCATGTTCTGGATGGACTCCAGCTGCTCTTTCCTCATGTAAAAATAAATGCTCCAGACCTCGTCCGGATGAAGCATTTGATTCTCCATCGCCCGATGCGAAGCCTCTTTTCCGATGCGGATTTCTTTGCCTGCTTCGATCAGTTCTTTTCCATCCCATACATAGTCAGGGTCACGCAGCGTTTGGGCAATCCGGGCGAAAATAATAGAGAACTGCTTATCCACCCGTTTGCGGATTGCAACCATCTGATCGGCTGCCTGCGGCATATATGCCAGATTAACAATCATTGCTGAACCCAGGCCAATCACAAGTAATTCAATTTGTGTCACAAGCGTCGGCAGCGTGATGCTGCCATTGCCATAGACCCGGAAGACAACTACCGAGCTGGTTACGATACCTTCTTTGAAGTTGGCGCGGGCTATTACGGGAAAGGCAACTAATATATAGATAGCCAGCACCCAATAATGATAGCCCAGAATTTCAAATAATACGCAAGCAAAAGCAAGCCCGAGAAGCGATGCGAAAAAACGGGCAGATATCGTTCTTATGCTTTTCTTACGGGTAACATCCACGCCGAGTACAGCCAGCAGGCCTGCTGACAGCGGCCCTGTTATGCCGAACGCATCCGCTACCAGAATCGCCATGAGAGTTGCAATGGCTGTTTTAATGACACGAAAGCCCATGAAACCGCCTCTTTCATACACATTTGACGTATTCCATGGTAGCGGATTTGAGCGCCGGACACAATGTCACACGGGCCTGTCAATTTTTTGAGCGGAACAAATGTCGGAATTCAGCAACATTTTCTCCCTTGGTTATCGCCGATGATTCAGCAGTTTACGCTCCGCATAGACGACAAGCTGGTACATTCCTGTAGCAACAACAGCAATAATCAGCAGGCTGGACATGACAAGCGTAAAGTTAAATACCTGAAAACCATAAATGATCAAATAGCCGAGCCCCATCTTGGCCACCAGAAACTCGCCCACAATAACGCCAACCCAGGCCATGCCTACATTGACTTTCAGGGTAGATATGATGGTAGGAAAAGAGGCCGGGAGAATTACTTTACGGAATACCTGAGCCCTCGTCCCACCGAAGACGCGCACAACCTTAATCAGATTGGTGTCCACCTCGCAAAAGCTGTTATACACCACCAGCGTCGTCACAATCACTGTGATAGACAGCGTGGTAACGGTAATGGACAAAAATCCTGCACCAAACATCACGATGAATATGGGACCTAATGCGACCTTAGGCATACTGTTAAAGACGACCATGTACGGGTCGAGCACCTTGGAAAGAAACGGTGACCACCAGATCAGTACGGCAAGCAGCGTCCCAAATAGCGTTCCCAGCACAAATCCCGCTGCTGTTTCCCCGACCGTAATTCCAAGATGTCCCCAGAGCTCACCGCTCACCATATCTTTGCCAATCTGCGCGAATACCTTGGACGGATAGCTGAATAGCAGCACATCGATCCATTTCAGCCTGCCCGCGATCTCCCAAAATGCAAAAAATAACAGCAATAACGCCATTTGTACGGAAAACACCTGAATCCGCTGTTTCTTTTGGCGCTTGAGATGTGACTTATGCAGCATCTGCAAACTATCTTCCGGAAGAGCGGGCGTATTCGTGTTCATCCGGCTGTTCAGCACTGACATCTACCCTCACTCCTTATCCCCGGCGCTCTCCATTTCGCGCCAAATCTCATGAAACAGTTCATTAAATCCACTCTGCTCCCTGGCCACCAAAGGCCTTGCGAGCCGAATATGCTCCGGAACTTCAAAAGTTCTGCGAATCTTTCCCGGATGGCTTCCAAGCACGATAACACGGTCGCTGACCGCTACGGCCTCGGATAAATCATGGGTAACCAAAATTGCCGTTTTATTCTTCTCGCGCAGCGTCTCCGAAATCAAATCCTCCAGCTGCAGCTTAGTCTGGTAATCCAGTGCGGAGAAAGGCTCATCCAGCAGCAGCAGACCGGGATCAGTAGACAGCGTCCGCACAAGAGCCACTCGCTGCCTCATTCCTCCGGATAACTGCTGCGGATACATATTTTTGGCTTCCTCAAGCCCCATTTCTTCAAGCAAAGAGGATGTTCTGGCGAGTTGTTTATCATCCAGACGCCTCGTAAGCTCAAGCCCGATCGAGGCATTTTCAAAAATGGTTCGCCAAGGGAATAAATAGTCCTGCTGCAGCATGTATCCTACTTCAGGCGTCGGTCCTTCCACTTTGCGCCCGTAGACAAACACTCCGCCTTTCGTAGGGTTGAGCAATCCAGCTACAATGGAGAGCAGTGTCGTCTTGCCGCACCCGCTTGGGCCGACAAGACTGACAAACTCCCCCGGAAACACCTTCAAATCTAGTCCGTCCAGGGCCAGTGATGCTTCGCGGTCACTGTCGTAAACATGCGTGATATGCTGTAATTCAACTACCGGCTCCATGCTTCCACTCTCCTCTCGGCATTGGAATGCTATTTCACGGATGACTTGGCTTTTTCGGCAAAGCTGTTGTCGACGATCGCTGTTGCCGGCACTTTCTCTTTCAATTCTCCAGCTTGGCTCATGACATCAAGCAGATTATTCCATTCGGTTTCATCCACGATCGGATCCGTAGCATACGTACCTTGATCTTTATAGCGTTTGACGGAAGAGATGATAATTTCTTTATCTGCGTCCTTGAAGTAAGGCAGGATGGCATCCGCAATTTCTTCAGGACTGTGCTGTTGAACCCAGTTTTGCGCTTTCTGCAGCGCATTCGTGAATTTTTGTACGGTATCGTTATTCTTTTTGATGTAGCTCTGCTTACTCATAAATACCGTATACGGCAAATGGCCGCTTTCCTCACCGAAGGATGCAACGACATGACCTTTTCCTTCTTTTTCAAAAATAGAAGCCTGCGGCTCAAACAGCTGCACATAATCCCCCGTCCCGGATAAATAGGCAGATGCGATATTCGCAAAATCAATATTCTGAATCAGCTTTAAATCCTTCTGGGGATCAATGTTATGCTTGCGCAGCGTAAACTCGCCTGCCATTTGTGGCATGCCTCCCTTACGCTGACCCAGGAAAGTACTCCCTTTCACATTATTCCAATCCAGTTTGCCTTCTTGGCTCCTCGCCATTAAAAATGTGCCATCGGTTTGCGTGACCTGACCAAAATTGATGACCGGATCATCCGAGCCCTGCTGGTACACATAGATGGATGTTTCGGATCCGACCAAAGCCACATTAATGGCCCCTGATAAAAGAGCTGTCATCGTTTTGTCGCCGCCAGGGATCGTTTGCAGCTCGACATCCAGTCCTTCCTCCTTAAAAAATCCCTTTTCCAGCGCCACATATTCAGGGGCATAGAAAACGGACCGCGTGACTTCCCCCACTTTCACCTTTACCGCGGATTTGCTGCCGGAGCAGCCCGAAAAGATCATTCCGCACAGGACAAGAGAGAAAAGTCCGATCCAAATCCCTCGTTTGTTCTTCAGCATATGCCTTCCTCCATCCTCTTCAAGCCATATGCCATCATATGCATCCGCCCAGCAAAGGGTTAAATAAAACTGTTATCAAAAATGACTCACGGTAGACTCATCGTCCATAACACAAAAAAAGCCCCTAAGCCTTCCGCAACTTAAACGTTGCAGAAAAACTCAGGAGCTTTTTAAAACTTGTATTGATTTCAGCAGCTTAGAGCTTGTAAATTTCCTTGTACTTCTCTTCGAGATAATCAGCCAGATAATCCGGGCTCAGTTCCTCTCCGGTTACTTGCATGATGATCTCGGCAGGAGATAAGCTTTTGCCGAAGCGATAGATTTTCTCGGTCAGCCATTCTTTGATTGGAATCAGGTTGCCCTCACGGATATACTGATCCAGCTCAGGCAGCTCCTTTTTCATGGTATTCATGATTTGGGCAGCGTACATGTTGCCGAGGGAATAAGAAGCGAAATAACCAAAATCCCCTCCGGACCAGTGAACGTCCTGCAGTACGCCTAGACTGTCGTTTGGTGGCGTGACGCCAAGATATTGCTGATATTTTTCATTCCATACTTTCGGAAGATCTTTGACTTCCAATCCTTCATTAAAGATCATCTTCTCGATTTCATAGCGGATAATGATATGAAGGTTGTATGTCAACTCGTCGGATTCGATCCGAATGAGGGAGTTTTCCACACGGTTAACGGCGCGGTAGAAGTCTTCAAGCTTTACATCCTGAAGCTGCTGCGGGAAATGCTTTTGCAAATCTGTGTAATAGCGTTCCCAGAACGCGCGGCTGCGGCCGATTATGTTTTCCCATAAACGGGATTGGGACTCGTGAATGCCCATCGATGTTCCTTGCGCCAGTGGTGTGCCGGCAAGGTCTTTACTGATATTTTGTTCATACAGCGCATGCCCGCCTTCATGCAGGGAACTGAACAGCGCACTGGTCACATCATCCTGGAGGTAGTGGGTCGTAATCCGTACGTCACCGGAGTTTAGCCCCATAGCGAATGGATGGACGCTTTCATCAAGACGTCCAGCGTCAAAGTCATAGCCCATCTGTCCGAGGATAAAGAGACCCATTTTCTCCTGCTGCTCTTTTTCAAAAATTTGATCCAGGAATGTCGTATCCGGTTTGTTGGGAGATGCCTGTATAGCGGCAACCAGCGGTACCAAGCGGTCGCGTAATCTGCCAAAGACTTCATCCAGCTTGTCTACGGTCAATTCCGGCTCGTATTTATCCAGCAGTGTGTCATAAGTCGTGCCTTTCACACCCCAGTACTGAATGAATTCTTTCAGCAAACTTACGATTTTGGTCAGATTCGGTTCGAAGGAAGCAAAATCATTATTTTCCTTTGCTTCTTCCCAAATGGTCTGCGTATGTGCAGAAAGCACGGAGAATTCCTCGATCTTTTTCGCAGGGATTTGTTTGTTTTCTTCGTAATCCTTTTTGCATTCCTTCACCACGCGACGGGTTGTTTCATCCAGTTGGCTGTCGACCTCTGGTTTAGTGAAAAAGGATATGTATTCTCCCATTTCGTCCGATACACGCAGCTTGAATTGCTCCGCAGACAGTGTGCCGATGACTCCGGAACGAAGTTCCACGCCTTTGCGCGGTGCTCCCGTACGAAGATCCCAGTGCATCAGGGAAATCGCTTCGGTATATGCGCCGATTTTGCGCACGAGTTCCATAAAAGATTCCAATTTTGCCTTTACATCGTTATTCATTCCAAGATTCACCTCGCCACGTATTTTTGTCTTACCTCTTGATGATACTTTTTGAGGAAAGTATAATCAATATTTAATACGAATCGTTCGTCTTCAAACCTACTTTTTGAGTAAAGGAGCCTGTAGTCACCATGAATATTCAGATTTCCGAACATGCGGAACGCTTTCTCCGCCAGAAAATAGGCAGCAAGTCTTCGCCTGTCAGGCTTGTCTTTGACTCTGAGGGCTGCGGCTGCGGGGTCAACGGTATTCCGGCTTTGTGGATTCTCCCTGCGCAGGATGAACATGATATAATCATACATAGCAATGGAGTCCCTTTCCTCATCAACCGGATACATGCCGTATATTTTGAAGAACATCTTTATCTGGATTCGGAAGAAACGTACCCGTCATTTCGCCTTTCGGGAGACAGCCAGCTGTACGGACAGAATATAAGACTACTGGACAAGCGTGAAGACGAATCTTAAATCCTTGAAAGGTTGTGTATGCATTATGAGCCACGTTTCAGAAATTTTGGAGTATAACCATCAATTTGTGGAAGAAAAACAGTACGAACAATTCTTGACAGGCAAGTTTCCCGATAAAAAGCTGGTCATCATCACTTGCATGGATACCCGTCTGGTGGAACTGCTTCCTAAAGCCATGAACCTGAAGAACGGCGATGTCAAAATCATCAAAATTGCAGGCGCGATCGTATCCCATCCGTTCGGCAGCGTGATGCGCAGCATTTTGGTTGCCCTGTATGAACTAAGCGCGGACGAAGTCATCGTCGTCGGCCACCTCGACTGCGGCATGGCTGCCCTGAATGCCGATCATATGATCCAGGAAATACGCAACCGCGGCGTTTCCGAGGAAGTGCTGTCCACCCTGGAGAATTCCGGCATCAAGCTGGATACTTGGCTTCAGGGCTTCAACAACATCAAAGACGGCGTGAACGGAACCGTCAACCTCATCAAAAAGCATCCGCTGCTTCCGGGAGACGTGCCGGTTCATGGCATGATCATCGATCCGAACACCGGCGCGCTTGAACTGGTCGTCGACGGCTACGAAAAAATTTCACAAAAATAACTCTTTACATTTGCATGCAAAAACACGGATACCTGTATCCGTGTTTTTTTGCGACTTCGGTTGCAAAACCATACAGTTTAAGTGTACACTTTTTGATGAAAGAACATATCACGTATGGGAGACATCGCAAATGAATACGTTATCCTACGGATTGTTGGCTTTTTTGGCCAGGGAACCTGGTTCAGGCTATGATGTGATGCTAAAGATCCAGCCGTTCTGGCAGGCCAAGCACAGCCAAATTTATCCTCTCCTTGCACAAATGGAGGAGAATGAACTACTTACTTCTTATTGGATCAAACAGTCGGAAAAGCCCGACAAAAAAATCTACTCCATCACAGACAGCGGCATTCGAAAACTGAAAGAATGGATGTACATGCCTCTTCCAGACCCGATTACTAGGGACGAGCTGTCTATGAAAACGTTTTGCATGTGGATGACAGACCGCGATAACGCGATCGAAATTGTGGAGACGAGAAAAGCTTATTTTACACGCAGGCTCGAATCCTTCAACAGCATGCTGCAAAAAATCCCTGAAGAAAAGCGGACATTCGGCAACCGCGAATTTTATGATTACATTCTCGTTCAAAAGGGAATATTTAATGCAACGGCCGGACAGGATTGGTGCAATTGGGTCCTTGGTATGCTAAAGGAGCAGCAAGCAACAGAATCACAGGTTCAATCGGCGCAGTAAAAACTTCTATGAAAGAAAGAATTTAAACTGTTTTATATTTTTTTTTTGAAAAATGAAACTTTAAGATACTAAGCACGTAAAGCATAGTAGGCAAACAAACATGCCAGCAAATTACTCGGGAGGTTTTCTACTTCATGATGAACAAATCGTTGAAGAAATGGATCATGATTGTCATGGCATTTACGTTCTTCTTCGCAATTTCTGTACCGGCGGATAATGCGGAGGCCAGACGTGGTGGTGGAAGCAGCTTTAGATCCGGCACCAAAGGCTTCACCAATACACCGAAGAAATCGACGACGACCGATAACGTTAAAAAGTCGACGAATACGAACAACTCCACAGCAGGTACAACGGCTAAGCGCGGATTCTTCAGCGGTGGCGGTTTAATGAAAGGCCTGATGATCGGCGGCCTCGCAGGCATGCTGTTTGGTGGTATGTTTGGCGGTATGGGAGCATTCGGTAACATCTTAGGCTTGATTATCAATCTTTTTGCCATTTATGTCGTCATATCCCTCGCGGTTGCGGCTTACAGGGCATTCAAGAACCGGCGTAAACCGGACCCACGTAACGGACGGTACTAAACGATGATGATACTCACAATGGATGAAATTATTAATGCGATTTGTCTTCATATGGCAGAGCGCAAACGGATTCGTCCCCAAGACGTTCAAGTCGAACTCTTTTGGGAAGAAGAAACCGGCTACTCCGCTGAGGTATGGACCGAAGGCCGCAGTCAGTACCTGGTCGAATCCAATATGATCGAAGCCATTATGCGCTATCTGCAAAGCGAGTACGGCATCCGTGCTTACCGTGAGCAGATTTCACTCGATGTGGACGAGGAAATAACAGCCCAGATCGATGTGGAAGTGCAGCAGACGAATTAAAAATAAAAGGTAGACATCGTAATGATGCCTACCTTTTTTGCGTTATGAAGTTAAGTTACGGATTTGGTGCCTAAGCTTCATGCAACGCTTCAAGAGTGGTGACCGGCTTCTTACAGCTGAAATGCTCACAGTTGCATGCCGCGGGTCTGCCATTGACCGGTTTCATATCGGAGACATGAGGCAGCAGTTCGCGCAGTAGCTTTTCCCCTGCTCCGCCTTCCCAGTGAATCATAAAGGAAGCTCCCGTTCATGTTTTCGAGTTCGTACTTTAGTTTAATAATGTCTTTAATACTCGATGTGTTGGCACATCATTCCCCTCCAAAAATATGTATCAGACAAATTGAAAAAGCACCTTGTTAGGTGCTTATCTCCATGCCCACTCTCCACTGGCAACATAACATGAAACGATAAAAGAAATGACAACGACAATCGGGGAAAGGAGTGTGATAATCCTACCGAATTTATCAGGTAGCACTTTTATGATGATAAGAAGAATCGCCACCACAATCAACGAAATAATTGCACTTATCAGGATTGTCCCTCTTGAGTCCCATATTAGATTCAATGTGTTTCCTCCAGAATTCGTTTATCATGTAAAGATTGATTTATATCTATCTTATCGTCAACCCTTATTTTACCAGTATTCTTATCCCTATTGTTAAATACTTCACACAATAACTTAAAAGAATCATTAATGATACCTTCGATGATCTCGTCGTTAATCAATGATGAATAATCGGCATTCATTTTTAACGTATCTGGGTAGGAATCTCAACCTCAGGCTTTATTTTTGAGCAACCTATTAAAAGTAATATAAGCAGGCAACTGATAACAGAGAAACTCTTAAAATAAATCATTTAATAAAAATCTCCTAACCTATCGGCAATTTGCACCTAGTAAGATTAACACATATAGTAATTTTTTCTCCATTGTATTTTGATAAATCGAGATAGGAAGGTGCACTAGGAACAAGTAAGACAACTCTTTAACTAGTTAGCTGTACGCCCTCTGTCCTTTTCTTCATAATAACGAAGCCTGCAATACAAATCATCAAAACGCAGAGAGAATAAGGAAATACCATATTTGCGGTGTATAAGGCCGTACCAATAACAGGACCCAAGAATGATCCGCCACCTTGCAAAGCCGCAATAAAGGATGCAACACTCCTTTGCTCATGATCTTGAACCGCCATTGAAGCACCGGCACTGTATCCTAGCAGTGTAAAGCCGATGCCAATTCCCAAGAATGCAAAATCTACATAAGCAAACTTGATGAACATTAATAGTCCCATCAATCCCAAAGCGACAAACAAGAGCCCTACGCAAAGCACCCGCCTAGGATGCCATTTGAGATATTTACTGATCACAATTTGCGAGAGCACAACCATAATTCCCGAAACGGCAAGCCCCAATCCAATTAACTGGGTTGATTGCTGGGCATTATAACCAAGGGTATCCTGCACGAAAAATCCGATGGTAACCTGCACGATATTCAGGGCAATCGAAAGCAAGAGTCCAATCCATAAATAGAGGCGAATCCGCCTGTCGTTTGGTGAAAGTGAAATAACCTGCCGCTGTATCTCCTTATCCCTTTCTTTAGGAATAAACACCAGAAACAAAATGGCCAAGGCGAACAGCAGGAACGCTGCCGCGTACATTGGAGCGGTGAGTCCCACCGCAGCCATTCCACCGCTCATTGCCGGTCCTATGACGAATCCGAGCCCATTGGCAGCACCGAATAATGCCATTCCCCTTGTACGCGTTTCTTTTGTGGTCCAGCCCATAACATAGGCTTGTGCCAACGCCGGTATACCTCCAAAGAAAAATCCGGCAATTGCGCGAAGTAGAAAGAAGCTCCAGAAAAAGCTTCCCTTGCTCTGTGCTTGTACGGCATAATCCGCCAGCAGTGCAAAAATGATGAGTGTCGCCAAATAGGCGAACATAATCGAAGCGAGCAGCAATTTTCGGTTCATGAACGTTTGCTTTTCCCAGAAATATCCCCCAAGTAGCCAGCAAAGCCCCGCAACCGACACCAAACATCCGGATTGAAAATCACTCAGCCCCAAATTACGAGAAAGAGGACCAATAATCGGATTAAATGCGGCTATCGATATCATGCCACTTAGCACGATTAGAAACATAATACCAAGTCTGTATTTCATTAAAAACCATTCTCCTCCCATGTATACCAGAGCTTTATACGATTCATAATCGATGTTTTCATGGTACTATGCTTGTTAGCCGGGCCTCTACCAGTTGGCGGAATACTTTACTGGTTAGCCGGATATGTGGGAGAACAAACCAAAAAACCGCTCGAAAGGAGCGGTTGAAGCGTTCATCGATTCAACTGTCTGAACCTGGTAAAGCAGGAGAATGGCGAATGATTTTCCCGGGATTGACCCCATATCGATCACGAAACGCCTCCGAGAAGTAACTTGCATTAGAGTAACCCACTGCGCATGAGGTCTCAGTTACATTCAACGTTCCCTGCTGCAGTAAATGAAAAGCCTTTTCTAATCGCTTCTCCCGTAAATAGCCAAATACCGTTGTACCATAAAGCTCTTTAAACCCTGTCTTTAATTTATGATCATTCAGACCAATCATCCGGGAAAGCTCGATCAGTGTAGGCGGATCTGTCATCCGTTCCATCATGATATCTCTAGCTTCACGAATTTTTTGCGTATCATGTTTGGGCAACCTATGCTTGGAAGGCACATCGATTAGGAAGGAATTAAAGGCCATTGATAAAAGCTGCAATACACTGGATTCCACTTCAAAATTCTTCGCAGCACATGACTGGACCAATTGTATAATCCGCTGAATAATGACAGAAGCTGCCGGATTGATCGTTTCCTGAAAAATACGGAATGGCCGTTGACCTAGTAGTTGAAAGAAATCCGCCGATCTTTTGCCACTGTCATCCTCCATATAATGATGAAAAGTAGAAATTGGAATCCCAATGCCCAGCAAGAGATAAGACTGGTTCTCGTTAAATTCAAACTCAGCGCCCAGTTGATTCATGAACTGAAGGGAGCAGCTGCCCGGAGCAAATTCATACTGTTCTCCATTAATGCTTATTTCTCTTGTTCCATGCAAGCAAAAACTAAGCTCAACCATGGCTGTTTCCGTGACAACAGGCGTCGTCCGATTCCGATGAAAGGTGAAGTCGGAGATCACCACCTCAATATCAGGTCTAGGTACAAGACGATGAATGGCTCCCTCCCCAGCTTCCGAATGAATCTGCATCCGTTCCGAACGATGTACTTGTTGTCTAGGTATATGAAGTCCATCGAAAAATTGGTTAAAGTTCTGATGAAAATCTGTCATCTTCTCTCCTGCACCCCGATTAGTTTTTAGAAATCATTCTAAGCACATCGTCAATTTTATTTTTATTAGCTAGATGCCCATGATTCATCCATGTCATATACAGCATTACATATTTTAATGATCGGAAACAAGAAGATGCAGCCTCGATGAGTCACATCTTTCATTTGATATTGATAATCATTATCGTTATTATAGTTCAAAAAAGATAGCTCTTCAATAATGATATGCTCCCCGTATAAAAGAAACTAAACAACCTGAGCCCCTGCGAATACAGGACTCAGGCTGCTTAAATATTGCTTTTTGTTAATTGTCTACTCGACATGGTCAACTCATAATAGCAGTGGATCTGAATTCATACAAATTATATTCAACCTTTTATACCGCTAAATGTAATGCCGCTAATAAACGTCTTTTGAAGAAAAAAGAACAAAACAATAATCGGTAATGTCATCAAGGTGGATACGGCCATTAGTAGACCCCATTCGGATCCCTTTTGACTCTGAAATTGCTGCAAACCGAGCGAAACCGTGTAAGATGCTTCATTGGTTAAATAGAGCAAGGGGCCCATGAAATCAGTCCAGCTCCCCATAAATTGAAAAAGTGCAACGGCTAAAACGGCGGATTTGGCCAGTGGAAACATGATCTGTAAATATATGCGGAACTCACTAGCCCCGTCTAAGCGGGCCGCTTCACGGAGAGCATCAGGCAATCCCAGGAAAAACTGCCGCAATAGAAAAATGTAAATCGGCACTCCAAAAAATTGGGGCACAATCAGTGGAAGAGATGTTCCTACCCAACCTAATTTAGTAAACAATAGGAAGAGAGGAATCATCGTCACTTGACCGGGAATCATCATAACAGCGAGAGTAACAAAGAAAAGTATACCTCTTCCACGGTACTCTAACTTGGCAAAACTGTAGGCAACCAAGGGGCAGGATATGATCACACCTAGCGTACTAACGATGGTTATAATCGCTGTATTTTCCAGATATGTCCAGAAATGGATATACTCTACGGCACGGGAATAATTGCTCCACAGAAATGGATGCGGAATCCACTCTGGTGGGTATGCAAAGACTTGTGTGAGCGGTTTAAGCGAAGTCGAAAGCAGCCAAATGAACGGAATAATGAAAAATGCAGAAGCAACAATCAGACATAAATAGGCTAACGAACGATTGATCCTCTTGATAGCGATTGGATTCATCCCTTATTTCCTCCTCCTTATTTCCCTTGATAATGAACCCAGCGTTTAGACGTTATGAAAACAATTCCGGTTAATGCCATAACGATAATAAATAAGATCCAGGCCATTGCGGAGGCATAGCCCATTTTGAAATATCTGAATCCGTTCTCATATAAATACATGACGTAAAAAGTCATGGAATTTGCAGGCGTCCCTTGCCCTTTGGTCAATGTATAGGGAAGAGTGAACTGTTGGAATGCACCGATCATTCCCATGACCAGATTGTAAAAAATAACAGGAGTGAGCAAAGGGATGGTTACTTTTCTCGTTTTCTGAAACCAGTTAGCTCCATCGATTTGCGCTGCTTCATAGTACTCATCTGGGATGTCTCCTAATCCAGCAAGGTAGATGACGACGGCTTGCCCAATACCCCAAAGCGACATCAAGATGAGTGAAGGCTTGGACCAAGCTTCACCACCAAGCCAAGGAGGACCATCGATACCGAAATGCGCTAACATCCCATTTACCAATCCGAAGTTTGGATGTAACAACCACATCCACAGAACAGCCAAAGCCACTTGTGGCACAAGTGTAGGTAGGAAAAAGATCGTTCTGAATACAGCCATACCTTTGACCTTCATATTCAACATCATAGCGAGTGCCACACCAAAAAATATACTTAATGGAACAAAAAATACAGTGAAATAGATCGTGTTGTATATTGATTTCCAAAACAAAGGGTCATGGAATAGATCTATATAATTACTCATTCCGACAAATTCACCAGGCTGCAGAATGCTATACGTGGTGAAGCTAAAGTAGATCGACATCAACATCGGAATGGCATAAAAGCAAAGCAGTCCTATAGCCCAAGGTGAAGCAAACAGCCACCCGATCACGTTAGTTTTGCGGAGCGCGCGTTGTTTCCTTGCCGATGGAATTGTATTTACACGAACTGAATCGGCCAGTTTCGCCATGTACATCCTCCTTCCAATTGTCAATCAACAATAGGCAAGGAGAGAGAAGTCCCCTCCCCGCCCATCAAGCATCTTATTTATCGTATTTCTCCAAAGCCTTATTAACCGTCTCTGTTACTTTATCCAGGTTCTCTTTCGGAGTACCGTTACCGCGGGTAGCCTTTTCCGTAGCGGAGGCTAACTCATTCCACAACAGCTGTCCTTCAGGAATAACCGGGCGGTTGTGTGAATTGGGCAAAATATTGATAAATTCCTTCATAATCGGATCGTCCTTGTAACCGTATTTGTCGTTAACCGAATCGATAACGGAAATTTGAGAGTCAGCGTTTAATAACGTTTGCCCCTCTTCTTTCCCTAAGAATTCGAGGAATTTCCAAGCAGCAGCGACATTCTTGGCGCCTTTAGGGATAATAGCGGACCCGCCTCCCGACCATGTCGTAAAATTCGTACCTGTTGGGGTCGGTATTGGTGCAACACCGTAATTTAAATCCGGCTTAAATTTTTCGATACCCTTCACCGTAAAGTTTCCACTTATCTTCATGCTGATTTGACCGGAAATGAACGGATCCATTTCCTCCGAGCCGGCTGCGCTTGTGAATCCGGCAATATCCTCGACATTGTATTTTTTGCCGAAGTCGGTCATCCATTGCAGCGCTTCAACGACTTTA
This sequence comes from Paenibacillus dokdonensis, assembly GCF_004916975.1. Taxonomy (GTDB): domain Bacteria; phylum Bacillota; class Bacilli; order Paenibacillales; family Paenibacillaceae; genus Paenibacillus_AQ; species Paenibacillus_AQ dokdonensis. The sequence goes on from NZ_STGQ01000001.1 coordinate 3,022,144, forward strand.
GGATCATTTGCGGTAATTTTGCCAGTAGCAGGGTCCTGGAATTCTCCTCTAAACGCCCATCCCCAAGTATACAACCAGCCTTGCGAATACCATGGGATGAACCCGATTCGTTTGAAACGTTTACCATCCTTGATGGTCAACTTTTCGGCGGCCGCTTCAAGCTCGGCAATCGTTTTTGGGGGGTTGTTGGGATCGAGCCCTACTTCTTTAAAATGATCCTTATTGTAAAACAGCAGGCGGGAGTCCGTATCCATCGGCATTGCATAAAGCTTTCCTTGATAACTGGACTCGTCCCAAGCAAATGGATAATACAATTCCTTGGTAATTCCCGATTCTGCTGCCATCGAGGATAAGTCAGTCAGAGAACCCTGTGCTGCCCAAGTACCGACCTTAAACCGGTCGAAAAGGGCCACATCAGGCGGATTGCCACCTGCGACTGCAGTTAGCAGCTTCTGATCGGATCCCTCACTGGATTCTGTATAAACCAATTTCATTTTGATGGTAGGGTTTTTCTCCTCAAATGCCTTTACGACTTTATTCATATTATCTAAATCAATTGAGGTAAGACCATGCCACATTGTAACCGTTGTAATCCCCTTTCCGTCTTGATCGCTTGCCCTCCCCTTCGTTGAGCAAGCGGTTACAAGCAATAACATAGCCAGAAAGCAAGCAAGAATTGGAAATGCGAATTTTTTGGATTTCCTCATTTAAAAGCCTCCTTAAGTTAGGATTGATTATTTTACCTATAATTCCTAAAAAGCCCATATTAGTGCCTGATAAGTTCACATTTATATATAATTAATAGAAACATAATCGCACTCACAAGCTAATGTAAGCGTTAACACGATTGGCGATATTAACTATTAAAAATATTAAACGATAGACTTTCAGGTTGTGAAAGTGACTTTGTTATAAGGAATCATCCGGTTATACTAAGTATATTAATATGCTTGGTATAATGTGTCAATTGCAATATTACGACATAAAAATTCATGATATGCAGCTAACCCCTAAACCAATCCATGATGTGAGATAGGCTTTAACATAAAAAATAAAGTGCCGAAAAGTCCTTACGGACTCCTCGACACTTTGAACAAACGTATCCTTGCTTTAGCTTTGCTGAACCGGACTTGTATTCTCCCTAACCGTTATTTTTCACGATCATGCGATGTTCAATGATGTTCAGCTCTGGTACGGCTGTTCCTTCCAACTGGGAGATTAGCATATCCACCGCCAACTCACCCATCTGCTTCTCATCCTGCTCAATGTGAGTGAAGATGGGTTGTCCCAGGTGATCGTTTAGCGAGTCGAAACAAACAATTTCGAATTCCTCTAGAGACTTCCCCAGCGAGTTGATAACCTGAGCCAGCATCGTAGCTATTAGAAATTCCGACGCAACAAACGCCTTTACATCAGGGTGTTGTTGCAAAAAATGCTTCACTGCCTCTTTATCGCTTTCAGTCGCTGTTCCGTCTATGTTCATAGGAAGGGTGCCCTTCAAGTTCGTCAATAAATACTCTTTGTTCAAGTTCATCCCCTCTTGGGTGAAAGCAAACGTATATCCGAGCAGCCTTTCCTCCAATGTTGAAGTGTTCTCTTCCGGCGGTGACAAAAAGGCTATTTTCTTGTGTCCTTTGTTAATCAGATGGCGCGTAAGATCCATGGCTGCTTTCTTATTGTCTGTGTAAACCGAACACACCGGAATTCCTTTTAGATACCTGTCCACCAAAACAATTGGAAACCGATCAAACACAAGACGGAGCAGCTCCGAATTATAGTGCTGCCCATGAATGGGGGTCACGATTAATCCTTTGATACCCAAACTAATAAATAAGTCGATCGCGCGTTTTTCCTCATCCCGATCCCCGCGAGTTCGTTTGATAATGAGTTGATAATTATGCTCAGCACTCCGCCTTTCCATCGATCTAAGAAGTTGTAGGCCAAACTCGTCTGAAAAATTAGGTATAATAAACCCTATCAACCGCTTATCATCCTCAGGAACCAAGGTCGTTCTTACCTCTGAATAATGCTTCGGCTCTTGTCCTCCAATTAAACCATCGGCCACATAAGAGCCTTTTCCTTGTATTCGTCTGATAACCCCGGAATCCGCCAATTTCTCCAGAGCCTTTTTAGATGTAATACGACTGACACCAAACTTTTCAGCCAATTCTTTTTCGGAAGATACACGATCTCCTTCTTTTAATCGGCCTTCTTTAATCTCTTGAACAACATGGAGATATATCTGCTCATATAAATGCAATTCCACTAAAACCACCCTGCCATCATAATGTTAATATACTAAGTATATAATACAAGAAATAATTCGCAAACTTAATCATCGATATTTTCCTCTTTCGTGAAAATAATCACCATCTATGTATATTTCTGAAAATGAACCTTTCTCACCTTGTATTAAGTAGCCCTACTTATGAAGACAAATTATAACAAGGATAAAAAGGATGCACATTCTTGGAATGCACACCCTGACGTGTAGGCTATATTTTATTCTAATAATCACTGCATTGCCAAGCTTTCCTTCAGCGCTTCCAGCGTCGTGACAGGATCACGGCAGGAAAAATATTCACAGACATACGCCGTCTTACTGCTGAAATAGAACAGCGCTCTTTGCATCTCGGAAATCCTCGACCATATAATCCTTCAGAGTAATGGCATGTTGCGGATACTCCCCTTCGGAGTCCGCTTCCTCAGCAGAATAAATGGCACCTATCGGTGAAGTCATATTCCGTTGGATATAGGTTAACGCAGACTAGTCCACTTCCGCCCGGAGATGCTCACCCGTGTTCTGAACACCTTATAAGCTATTATTTGCTATATTTTCTTATTCTCATGCGCATTGCGCTCTAGCTGTGCTCTTCCCGCTCCTCTCAGAGCGCCGCAATCCGCTGCTGAATGCGCGGAAACAGTCCAAAGGCATTCTCGTAAAATACTTTCTCATGATGCTGTTCAGGCACGAGTCGGCGAACGAATTCCGCATAGAGGTCAATTGGCGCGAGCGGCCAATCGGTTCCGAACAACATTTTCTCGTAGTGATCTGAATACACCAGCGCCCGGCGAAAATGGTCCATGAATAGGGGTTCGTTCATAAACCTTTCAAAATGGGGACGATCGCCGACGACGAGACCGGACAAATCGGCATAGACGTTCGGGTTTTTGGCCACCACTTCGGCAGCGTCCATCACCCAGGGATCGCCCAGATGGCAGATCATAAAGTTAACGCCACGCTGCTGGTAGGCTAATTCATCCACGGTGAGAGGATGCGCATACTTGAGCAATCCATTCATCGAATACGTATCGCCGGTATGAATGACCACGGGTACGCAGTACTTGGCAGCTAACTCATAGATCGGTGTATAGATTTTGTCATAGACGTAATGATGATAGTAACCGGCATACAGCTTAATTCCCGCTACCTCGGGTGCTTGCAGCCGCGCTTCGATCCGGTCTAGCTCCTCCAAGGCGTGTTTACCTTCGAGCCTGTTCGGATTGATGCCGACGCATTCCATTAAGAACGGCGGAACACTTTCTTCCAAGTTAAGGCCCATCGGATTGGGAGAGGTGGAGTCGGGAAAGGCTCCCTTCGTCTGCTCCGTGACCCCCATTCCAATGCCGAGAACAACATCGTTCTTGTCAAACTCTGCCTTAAGACCAGCGGCAGTGTAATCGACTTTGGACAGATCGACCGCTGTTTGATGAAAGCTGTCGATGTCCGACAGATGAATGTGAATATCAATGATCGGCATTTGTGGTCTCCTTTTCGGCAGTAGGACATTCAAAAGTCAGCTTCAGAAGGCCACGGACATCATCTGGATTCAAAGCGGATTCTCCCAATATGAGGAGGGTCGGCTGTGTCCAAGCGGTTTCTCCATTCAGAAGTGGAAGATGGTGATTCACACCGTAAGAGAACACCTTATTGTTCACATAAGCCGAAGCCCTCTGATTGGAGCAGCTATTCACGATATGCAGCATGTCCTTACGCGAAGCCGCACCGATTCGTATAAGACCTTTGGAATCAATATGGGCTTCGACCTTCCCATGAAGGAACTTACCTTCTTCGGGGAGTTCCATCCATCCTTCAGAAAAAACTGGCGATGGCTTGAAGTAGCTATTCTCCGATAGCGAATACTGCGGCAGAACCATTCCACTATCATTAGTCACCGAATGCAGCACACAAAGCACAGGGACGCCGGGCAGCATAAGGTAATGCTGGTTAATGGTGATCCCCCGGTTTGCTTCCTGCTTCTCGATGGAAGTGGTTATTCGTAGTCCCTTCCAGACGTTGCCGTGAATATCAATACGCTCCGCCCAAGTCACTGTTCTCGGCTCCTGCTGCCGACTAAACCCACCCAAGCCGGGAATTCCCACGCCAAGTCCACCGTGCCAGGGATTCCACCAGGAACGCGGAACCGCTTCCGGATAGGAGCTGTCGAGCCATTCTTCTCCTTGATGTTTCAGCGAATGCACGAAGCCCCCGAACTCAGGGGCAGCCGCTATCGAGAGAACTCCGTTACTCACCGTGTATAGAGAACCAGCCGGTCCTTCTTCCATCCCGCAAACGACGGTTGATTCCGTCTGTGGGAACCAGAGACCTGAACGCTCCTGAATGCGATCCTCTCCGTGATAAACGACCCGGATCTTCCTAACGGATTCGCTGTATCCCGGCGATTCCATTTCCTCAGAAGAGAGCTCGAATCCCGCGGAGCGCAAATCCTGCTCCTTTTGCAGCTCCATATCTGCCGCTACACGCTCCGCTTCTCCATCGTTTTGCACATACAGTTCAAGCCTCCCGGCAAGCGGAGTCATCTTTCTTTCGATTAATTCTGCATGAAGTGCCCCCGTCACAAACGGATTTCCGCCGCCTAGCGTTAATTCAAGATGATCATCCAACACCGGTACGACCGGATTCCTCTCCATTCGGGCGAAGGAACGGAAATCTGACCACTTGGCGAAGGTGTTCAGGGCAAACACAGTCGCCTTTGTCCGCACGGTGTCTCCGGCGGAAATCCGGCCAAGATTATGCTCCAGCCCAAGTGGATATTCCGGTCGAAGCAGCTTCAGAGAAGGGTCCCAACATATTCCGCATGTGACGTTCTCTTCCTTGCAGAACAGCCAGTTCTCTGTGATCTGGGCGCTATCCCAGCGACTTGGATCGCTGGCGTATACGTCGCCCATGTCCACATAATGGCCTTGATATGGCAGGATGAGTCGCTTACCGAAGAAACCGAAATTCGTCAGCAGATACACGTTCTCATCCAGCCCTTTACTGCTGGTATTGCAGATCTCATGATGAAACTCAGTGATACCGTTTGCGAATAGCTTGGCCACCGTTTTTATCTCCAAGCCTGGGAAGTCTTCGGACTCATAGAGAGCTTCGAGAACCTGGCTCTCCTCTTTCGAATAGATCTTCACTTCTTTCGCTTGCTTCTTGGAGAATTCCTCTGCGAACGGCTTGCCTATCTTCGGATAAGTCCACCAAAAATTGTGGCTGGAGCCGGGATAATCAATCCATATTGAATTGTCGAGCTTGTTGAAATGGAGGGAGAATGCACCGTTAACGACGATCCATTGATCCCCGTCCTCCCCGCCAAAGCGGCCCTGCGTTCCTTTCATTAGGACGGAAAGCTTGCTTGTAAAGGAGACCGCCTTCTGCCCAGCTGGAACGGCCGTCACCTCAACTTCCCGCGAGTAGAGCCCGTAAGACCGGAGTGTGAAGGGCACCGGGACAGAGGCTTTGCTCTTAGCCGGAATCGTGAAGCGTACCGCATGATCCGCCCACTCTATGAATTCATCCCCAGGCAAGTCAAAAGAGAACTCTGCTTCCGAGGCAAAATTATTCTCCACGTTCAGATAGAGTTCGGCTGGAAGCCCCGGATACAATTCCCGGGTTGGCAGCACTACCTTCATCTTGACCGGAAATTTAGGGGCGACGCCAATGCGGAACTCAGCCCGCTTGTCACCGATGATCCATTGGCTCTTGACAACCGGATGGGTCTTCTTATCGTTCTGCTCCTCCCGGACGGGATCAAGCTCGAAATCGCCCTCTATGATGACCGTTTCTCCCGGAGCGAGCGTTGATGCAGCAGCCAAGGCAAAACGGATATTCTTGTCGTTCTGGCCCTTGATCTCAATCGCCAGATCGGCCGCAGAGCGATTCTTGATATGATAGCGAATCTTATAGGGGAAGCCGAACACAAGATCATGGTCGTCAATCTCGGTGAAGATTTCATAGTCAGGTGTGTCAAGAGCAGTCAGACCGCGCCCGGTTTTCTCGAATTCCGCCCGCAAGGAGAGCTCTCCCTTTTGCCATGTGTAATCCAAGAAATCAAAACCGCGCTCCCTGCGACCATCCGGCTGAATGAGAAGCTCGCGGGTGCTGTCTGCATACCAATCCAGCTCCTTGAAATAGGGAGCAAGCGCTTCCGTTTGCAGAACGGTTGGAATAAAGTTCATCAGATGGACGTAATCTTCATTTTTTTCCCAGAAGAACCCACATTTCTTATACATCGGCACGGCCTTGGTGTTGCCTGCCCAGGTAAACAGATCGAGACGCGGCCAGCCCGCTTCTACTGTTTTGCGGACGACGTTCAAAATTAGATTGCGGCCTACCTTGTAACCGTGATAATCCGGTCGCACATTCAGAAGCGGTACGTACAAAGCTCCTTCGTCATGACGGTAGTGGGCGAAACTGCAAAACCCAACCACTCCCTTGCCATCGACAGCGAGAAACACATGAAGATTGGACGAAATCTCCATTTCCCGGCGCACGCCGTCCTCTGTTCTTTGGTTGGTGCCGCCGCCCCAGCTTTCGTTGCTTCGATTCCACATCTCAGCAACCGCCCCAGCGTAGGAAGGGTCGTATTCAATAATGCGGATTTGCTCCGCGATATTTGTTGACATGAACTCATCTCCTTATTTTTCAAATATGAGTATGTATTCGTAAAAAAGTGATTCTGGTTGGCTTCTCTAGAAAATGGAACACAACGATATTGAATTCCCCTATAAGTTCTTATTATACTATCAATTGGAAGATTATGGCGAGAATTAAAACTCCTTCTCTCCAACAAAAAAACCTGTCCGCACTATGCTGCAGAAATTAACAACATAAAAAAACGGCATTTCTGCCGTTTGTAATAACTCGAATTGACTGCTTGAGGCTGTCTGTAATGTTTTGTGGTAAGGAAAATATCTCCGCATGATGGTTTTGAAAGGCTGATTCTTTCAATTTGATCTTTTATTGCTGCGATCATGAAATCATGATCGGGATTATGGCAAACAAAAGGGGACTTTGGGGATTTGTTATATCTATAATTAATATAAAAGAAGATGCTTTTTATAAACTCATCTTCATTTTTTGTGCGAGCTCAGCCATCGTCTGATTTCTTAAATGTTCTTCCATCTTTTCTTCCGCCAATAGTACCACCTGCTGAATCGGACATTCTGGTCCATGATCCAAGCTGCAATCAAACAAAGAGGCCGTCCCTTCAATGGCATGAATAATATCCAAAAACGAAATTTCTTTCGAATTCCGCTTTAACCGATACCCGCCATTGGCACCTGACGCGGATTCAATCATTCCTGCCTTGACCAGCTTGGTTAATATTTTGGATAAATACGTAGGGGAAACCCGCTGCTGCTCCGCCAGCTGCTGTACACCAACAGGTTTATCGGGAGGAGCTGCTACAAGAAAAAGCATGGTGTGAAGGGCATAGTTCGTCGCCTTCGAATACTTCATTAAAATCATTCCTTCAATAAAGGTTTTTATTTATCGATAATAACTTTTATATATCGGCATCGTCAAGTATTACACATTCCCAATCCTCTTCCATCAACTCCGTATTAATGCTGACAGCTGCCATACTACCGGCGGCCGCAGATACAATCAGCTGTGAGGGCGCTCCGGTGGCTGCTTCTCCAGCCGCAAACAACCCGGATATCGTACTTTTCCCTATTCCATCGGTCACGATTCCGCCTAATTCTGTTGTTTTCAAACCAAGATCTTGAAAGGGAGCCTGTGGCAGCCACTGAGGCGTTACGAATCCTCCCGTTCTGTCAATCCGCGAGCAGTCTGTAAATTCCACCTGCTGCAGCTTGCCTTCATTGCCCAGAAAAGCGGCTACTGTTTGTTCCGACACGATAATATTTCGAGAAGTCAGTAGCTGTTTTTGTTCATCCGTCAGAACGCTGCGGCCATTTGTACAAATTACAAGATCCCGACTCCAGCTGTAAAGCAGTTTAGCCATATGGAAAACACCTGGATTCTCAGACACCACAATCAATGACTGGTCCCTCAACTCCCAGCCATCGCAATAAGGGCAGTGAAAAAGACTTTTGCCATATAGTTCCTTAATACCCGGAATATCCGGTAAAATTTCCTTGAGCCCGGTGGTAATCAGCACTTTACGGGCTTGGATCGTTTCACCTTTGTCTGTTGTAATCTCGAATCCGTTTTGAAGTTTGCGAATATGAGTAACTTTTAGAGGGAAGTGTCCTACCGAAGGATATCGCAGCAACTCATCATATGCAATTCTCCGAAATTCGGCCGGCGCAACGCCATCCCGAGTCAAAAAACCATGAGAGGCATGAGTAACCGCATTTCGGGGCAGATTGTTATCCAGCAGCGCCACACTTCTCCTCGCCCTGCCCAGCACCAATGCCGCATTTAGTCCTGCCGGGCCTCCACCTATAATTGCACAATCGTAAATCATAACCACCATTCCTTCCACAAGTCTCGATTTTTCTATAAAGTACATTGTAGATCAGTTATATCCACAAATCAACAAACGGGTATTTGGATACCCTATGTGATGTAAGCTAGCTGAGCTTATGCACCAACCGAACCTTGAATATTCTTTTGGAACAATCCGCTACTCCCGTTATCCAAGTAAAAAAATCGTCGATAGCCAAGAAAATGGGATCAAGAAATCCACAAGGAAATTCGCTTATTTTTTCGTTTGTTTACTTAAACGCCCGTCATTTCTAGTATACCAACTCTTCTTACAACTTAAAGTTTCGGAGCGGCTTTCCATACCGTACCAAAACATGCCATAAGAGCTTTAATTCCTGAAGTACTTCTTTATCGGTTCCTCGGTCCCGCCATGCTGCAGGATCATGCTTTAAGTGCATAGCAGCAGATCCAATCATGTTCGCATCGATATAGCTGTGATGAGCAATACGCTCAGCCAAGGAGGGCATCGTAGGACCTCTAAAATCTGAAGGCACTTCGTCTACCCACATCGCGAAACCCATGTGCCAATAGAGTTGGATGGAATACTGTAAACATATTCGCTCCAAGATTCGCCCTGTTGGAGTACCCTTGAATGAAGGATCGGCTACTAAGATTTCCACATCTTCCTTAAGACGAATGTTTCCATGAACTTGCGCTTCAATATAGTGGTTAAGATTACGTTTAGCCTCACTTCTTGAAAGATCTGAGAATGGCATTGTGAGATGAACCCGAAAATGGTCGACTAATTTTTGCGGTCGAAGATTTTTTTTCCCTAGAGCGGAATCTCTTAAGAAAATCTCCTCTAGTAATGCCGCCATCATATCATCAAATTCTGCATATGTCCCTTTCTGTACAGGGTTTTGATGCGAATCCAAATAGGTGTATGTACTGCGATAAGAAACCTCCGGGGATAGAAGGAAATAGCATGAGCCAAAGCGCGGAGCTGGCCCATCCGGATGACGCATCAAATCAAGGGCGCCATATTTAGGGCGTTCGCTATTCGAAGTACCCTCTTGTTGGTATGCTCCTCCAAATAGTCTTTCCTCCCACAAATCACGTTGACCACCAGGATAGGCTGATACACTGCCATTGGATAGTAAGGTCTCAAATTGGCTCTTATATACGCCTTGCTCCAGTAGCGCCACTGCAACACTTTTCTTTGCCGGATCTAGTCGATCTGGATGGAAATGATGTGACTTTATTTTGGCAACAGCATCTTCAAATTCTTCCCGATCCACATTAGACATTTGAAGAATTTCATGGATGGCCTGAACTGCTTCACTTTTTCGGATTCGCGCGTAATTCGTAACATATTCTAAAGCCGATAATTGTGACTCTGATAGTTCCTCAATGAACTGAGACTCTCTTTTTTTATTGGCATTTTCATCGCCTTGCCACCCCATTACTAATTCACTCCTTTCTAGACCAAGTATATAAGTAAAGAGACTTAATTTCATGCAATAATTCCTTCTAACAGGATATCGTACAATTGCATTGGTTTATTTTTCCTATTTTACTTATTTGGGGGCGTATTATATCATGCGACAAAACAACTCTGTAGGGTACAACATTTAGGGGAAGACGTATAATTGACCCTATAAACTGCAAGTTCACGCATCACGATTCATCCTTTGGCAGAGTATTTTGACGTTTTTCAGTGTTATGAACGACCATAACCAGTCAAGCATCCGCACTTTATAGCAATATGATGCTGATTTTTATTGCGCTCGTGATGTTTGGCGGCCTTCTGTTTGTCCTGTCATACAAACGCAATCGTCAATGATTTACTACTCCAGGGTTTCTCCTGGGCTTCATGAATTAGAACATAAAGCCTCCAAATCCATTTCAATTAATGGTTTTGGAGGCTTCTTCATGCTTATTGGATGACTGCTGGTTTACTTGATCGATTTTCCTTGCAGCCTAAACATCCTGAATGGCTGCCTCTATTAACTCTAATCATATGGGAATCATTTTGAATGACCTAATTATAAAATTCACCTTGATTTACAGACCCTAAAATACTAGCTGCTGTGCGCATTGGATTATTACCTGCTAGACTCGTAACAATACTATCAATATGTTCATATACTTCACGAGGTTTTTTTATCGACATGAGCACTTTTACAGGTGTATCGACATCGGCAACATTTAAATGAATCGAACCACATCCAAATACACGCTGCCAAAAGGGCAAAACAATACTCTTATCAAGTACTTTATAGAAATCCAACTCATCCTCTACTAATGAAAAGAATCCCCGTCTCGTAACCAATCTTTTTTCGTATACAAAGTACTTCGTGAATGAAAGTGGCAAGCCAAAAATTGTACATTTTCTTCCTGACCAAATTAAAGCCCCTCGCGTTGCAGATCCTTGATTTGACACTATTGCTTCCCCCCATAAGGTACAAATGATTATTTAGTATATACGTGAATGATTCAGTCATGTTTCAGATCCTAAATGATCCAGTCTGTCGAAATTGTAACACTTCATGATCTCTGAAGAAAGTAACATTACTTATGAGATGCAATTCTCACTGGCAATTTGGTTTTATTTGTTATGTATATGCCAAATCATTGCTTTCCTTTACTGATCCTGCATATTAATTGACCACTATTAGATTTACATATATACTCGCCTAGTGGAATATTAAGGAGGTTATTACATATGAAAGAAACTACTGATTCCATCGATACGAGTCCAGACACGCTTACAACGATGCTTCGCATGGCTCATTCGTTTAAGAATTGGGACAATCTAATTAGACTATCGGATGCTTTATACGACTTAGCTCTCAGCATGTTTAACGGTGACCCACGAGGAAAATCCTACCTGCAAAAACCATTGGTTTATTATTTAGGGTTTAGCAGTCTGATGAAGGGATTGTCTTTACAAAAGAAAAAGTTATATCAAGAAGCTTTATTAAGTATCGAGAACTACAAAGACCTTAGCTTATTCTCGGATGGCAGCGAAAAGAGTAATAACATCGTTGATAATTTCAAATTCTTTGCTGAAGCCAATCGTTTTTCCATCCATATTTTATCTGGTGATAATCGGAAACTGGATGATTATGCTCAGTTTATCCAACGATATCCAAGCGAAATATTGCCTGGTTTCATTACCATTTTAGAGCATGCGACTGCCCATAACATTGAGGTTGATGAAGAAATCGCTCCATTACTAGAGTTCGTCCTTCATTCTGTTGATGATGAGATAAATTCTGATAAAAGATCATACTATTTCACAATTTTTTACTTATTAGCGATTTATAACTTCAATAATAAAAGATATCAAGATGCTATAGATTATAATCTGAAATATTTGGAATCCTCCGATAAAACAAATGATGATCAGCATTTTAAAAAGGCAACTGCTCTCCATGAACAATTCAGATCCCATGCCTCAACACAACAACTAGAGCGCTATAACTCAATCTTAAAGAACTATTTGTTCGGAGTGATTCGTGATGAAGAAGGTTTTTCTCTAGACCGTCTTATAGTTAGGAATTCCTAGTAATGGATTGATTACAATATAAAGCACTGATGACTTTAAATTATCCTCTTACTAATAATTGACCTACCTTTAATTAACATATAGACTCATGATATGAATGATTAAGGGAGGAGAAACATTTGGAAACGGAGTTAACACAGATTAAAAACAGCGTAGATTTTTTAGTAGCGACGCTTCGTATGGCTCATTCTCTTGAAAATTGGGATAATCTCATCGTTTTGGCAGACAAACTACTGGATAAAGTGTATAGTCCTTTCAAGGAAAATGCAGAAATACCCATTCCTTATATGGAAAAACCTTTGGTTTATTATATAGGCTACGGTAATCTCATGAAAGGTGTGGCTTACCAGAAGAAAAAGCATTATAGAGAAGCTAAAATGTGCATTGAAAACTATAAACATCTCCATCTATTCTCGGACGGAAGTGAAAGCAACAAGAAAATCGTTGACGACTTTAAATTTTTTGCGATAGCTAATTTATATACGGTCGATATTCTATCTGGAAAAACAAACATTTTAGAGGAATATGCTGCATTTATTCAGAAATACCCTTCTGAAACGCTGCCAGGCTTAATTACTATTCTAGAATGTGCGAATACGAATAATATTGATGTAGATTCAATCATTGAATCTCTGTCGGATTATGTAACGAGTATCAGATATGAAGAATTGAGCTCAACGGACTGTACATATTATCTTTCTATTCTCCATCTACTATCCATTTATTATTATAAAAGAAGTCATTTTGAGCTTGCCTTAAATTCCACTATACAAGCATTGATTTTTTCTGATAAAATTGGAGATGACAAGCAGTTCAAAAAATCAACTGCACTTTTTGAGATATGTAGACCGCGCGCTTTGCCGGAACATCTCGATAAGTACTACAACGTTTTACAAGACTATCTATTAGGAGTGATGAAAAATGAAGAATGTATTACTCTCGACACTGTTGTTACTAGGGATCGTTAGTGCAGGCGTAGTTTCAGCACCTACCACTTCCCCAGGAATCCAACCTCTAAATCATGGCGTAGGCTATGACGGGAAGTAAAAAGTAATTAAGCAGTACCTCATGGCTGATTAATACATAGAAGATCAATCGTAAACCACTCACATCCATTGAATCAGCCATGAGTCTCCTATAGTTTAACCCTCCGTTTTCCAATATTCCCAATTTTCAAGTACTATTAATCATGCCATCCGACGTCTGAACTCTGTGTTTGCCTCCTTATTGTTTTATCAAATATACAGAAACCCAAGTCCTTCGGACCTGGGTTTTATTAGTATGTTAATTCTTTGGATTAATTAACTTCTGCAAAGTAGTAAAGTAAAATGAAGACAACCATTATGCCAAGTATAGTCCATAGAAGAGCATTAAAAGCATTTCTTTTCATATACACTACCACCTTTATAAAGGCTAGAAGGACTATGTTTAAAAAAACATGCTCAAACCACTAATCGGTAATATTACTCGTGTAGTACTCAATAATATCCTTACGACGGATGATTCCGACGAAAATTTGGTCGTCTACGACGGGAACAAAGTTCTGATCGGCAGCCAATTCAAGCATATCCTCCAGATTTGCTTGAATTGCAACGCATTCATTTTTAATACGACGTTTGATCTCATGAACTTGGACGATACTCAGGTTGTGAAAACTCAATCCGGAAGTATTCTTCATCTTCCATAATAGATCCCCTTCAGAGAGCGTACCCACGTACTTCCCCTTCTCATCAATAACAGGAATCGCCGTATATTGACTTTTCTCTAACATTTCCATGGCCTCCTGCATGTTGGCAGTTGAGTGAACATAAGCCACTTTGTCTTTCGGGAACAGAAAATCGGATATTTCCATCGATCAGAACTCCCTTCCTCCGAATGATGCATTTCGTTATATCAATTTTAGCATACTCAGAAAAAAGAGAAAACTTGATGTACATCTAAGGGTTCGAACAACCCCTCTCTAATTAGAAATAGATATACTTAAAATCAATTTTGTCTATTTTCCAGCTATGATCTACATACTTAAACTGCATCGTACGTGAAAGCCATACAAACGTCGTAAAATGCGTGTTCTGTGAGATCGTTGCCTCCGAATTATACATGTTACTGTAAGTCATATCACCTAGATTTTTTGAATCAAATTGGGTTTTAAACGGCAGTCCCTTATACCAAATGATATTTCCTAGTAATGGGCCAGTCAGATAAGGTTTAAAATATACTTTTGCCTGATGTGTATCGGAAATCACAGCTGCCTTGTTGGCGATCTGTGTAAATATGTTTAACTGATCTGCCGTCATTTTGGGAATCGGTTTAATCTGTGTATAGATGAGAAGATCGGATTCGGCTAATTGAACATGCGCTGCCTTAAATGTCTGGTTCCAGCTGATACTCGCCCCGAAAGCATCTCCCACAAACTTTAACGGCACATATGTAACTCCATCAACGATTTGAGCAGGTGCATCTAAAATGACTTCCTTGCCGTTAACTGCAACCTGCTTTGAATTCAGTTTCAAGGCAATATTTGAGTCTTTATCACCAATGTTAACCGTCTTGGATTCTTGGTTCCAATCCACCTGAAATCCAAAATGTGTAGAAACCACTCTAATCGGAATGAATGTTCTGCCATTCAATATTTTACCGTTATCCACAATGATGGGTGGTTCCTTCGCATCGGCAGCTGCCGATGTTGAAGTTACTCCGGTAACACTAAACAAGAAAATGATGAGTAAAGAAATGATTTTTTTCATGATGTCTGTTCTCCTGATGTGATATTGAATGATGTAGCCTAGAAAATTATATACATTTCAACCAATATATACAATTCCAATTACTGTGAAATAAGTCTTCAAAAAAAGAACGCCAGTGTTGGCGTTCCTTATACTATCATTCCTAATAGATAGAGCTACAATCATTGCTCATTCTATTTTATTTCAACATCTCCGCCACTTTTTCACTCTTCCGAACCTTACCGATCCTAGGAAAAATTGTTTTGCACACATAATCATGTTCTTCCTGGGTTGTGGCGGCCATGGCATCTTCTGCAAAAACTTGATGATATCCGTGCTGATAAGCTTCTCTTGCTGTCGTATCCACACCAATGGAAGTAGAAACACCGCAGAGCACAATCGTGTCAATGCCACGGCGGCGCAGCTGCAGATCAAGATCCGTACCGAAAAATGCTCCCCATTGACGCTTGGTAACGATATGGGCATTTGGCGTGTCGGCTAATTCAGGCACAATGTTATCCCAACCTTCCGGCAATTGCATTTGGCCCATTTTTAAATCCGTATTAGGTTTAAGCATATCTTTACCATCAACCGATGAAACTTTTACTAGAACGACAAACGCGCCTTTCTCTGTAAATGCATCCACTAATATGCTTGCGTTCTGTATAACTTCAGGACTCGTATAAGGAGCGCTCTGACGTCCGCCGGCAACGATTCCCTGCTGTAAATCAATAACCACCAGCGCTGTTTTCTCTGCATTTAACCATTCTGTTTCTGCTGTTTGTACATGTTCCATGTTCATATCTCCTCATCATTCATTATTGTTTTCCTAAAGCCAACTCCTGATTGTTAAGCTTTTTATACACTTTAAAATAAACCCACACGGCATTCATCAACAGCAATGCACTCGTGATAAAAAACACATCCCGAATGCTAAACCAGGCCGCCACCTGTCCGCCCAGGACGGCCCCCCCAAATACGCCCAAATACCCTGCCGACATGTTAAACCCAAACACCCTGCCTGTCAGAGCATTCGGCGTGATCTTTTTGATCAGGATATTGACGGAGGGAATCAGACCTGCTGCAGTTAAACCGAATAAAAAGCGTAATCCCATCAGCTGCCACGGATTCTGCACAAAGGCTTGGGGGATGAATAGGATTCCTGCTGCGATCAGGGCTGCAAAAATCACTTTATGTGCCCCTATTTTGTCCGAAAGCTTCCCGAGTCTTGGAGCGGCAATAATGTTCGCCAGGCCCGAAGCCGAAAATGCCAAACCGGCTAACAAAGCAACATGTCCGCTATGGCTGGACAACTTGGTAATATATACAGTAATGATGGGCTCTACCGAATATAAGTCCACCGTTAACACCAAGAAAGTTACGAATAGGGTAATGGTCAAGCTTTTTTCGGGAACGGTATGCCATACGTCCTTGATGCTAGGTGTTTTTTTATTCTCACGAACGAAATTTTCCTTTACAAATAATACCGTCGTGATAAAGGCGACCATCATGAGCAGTCCTGTAATAAAAAATGAATTTTGCAAACCAAAGTTCTCTGCTATAAATCCGCCGATCGTCGGCCCAAGCAAAGAACCGGCAATATTTGCCGTAGAAAGTGTGCCTAACGCATAACCCGCATGTTCCTGATCCGTCTGTGTGGCAATCAATGTCGTACAGGCTGTGCTGTAACCCGTAATCGCACCCTGCAATAATCGGAGTCCGATCAATACATATACATTGTGCGCAAAACCCATGCAGCCTACAACAACAGCCATTCCCAAGCTTGCACGCAAAAGCATCGGCTTGCGCCCGAATTTGTCAGCGGCCTTTCCCCAAATGGGTGAAAAAATAGCTGAAATAATAAAGGTTATGCCAAAGGCAATGCCTGAGAACTGCGCAATAGATTCCGTATTATCCACACCAAGCTGCTTGATATACAGAGGCAAAATCGGCGCAATCTGACTCATGCCCACACCGGTTACAAACATGCCAAACCAGCACACGATTAAATTTCTTTTCCACATCGGCATAAAAAATAGACCTCCTTTCTGCTGTATGCGAGAGTTGTTGTACAAAACCATGAACAATAACTTCCTCATAATAGCTCGAAGATAGGCCTAATTCCATGCACGATCTTAAATTCCATGGACATTTTTGCTGTAATATTCCGATGGACTGATGCCTTCGTTTCTTTTAAATATCCTGCTGAAATAAAATTCATCCGTAAAACCCAAGGCTTGGGCAACTTCCTTCACTTTCTTATCCCCTTCAATCAGCAGCTCTTTGGCCTTATCGATTTTCATCCTGTTAAAGAACTCTATGACCGAGTAACCGGTCGTCTCTTTAAAAGTTCTGGATAAATACGTAGGCGCTAATTGGACCAGGTCCGACAGCTCATTCAAGGTGACTTTGTCGCTGATATGCTGAAGCATGTACTGAATGATCTTCTCAACTTTCAAGGAAGCCGCGTCGCTTGAATGCTGCTTTTTTATATGTTGAACTATGGCGATGAATAATTGCTGGATTAAGGTCTTACAAATGAATTCATACCCCGGAAGCTTGGCATTCCAGCAATCCACTAACTTTTGAAACAGATCCAGAGCAGGATAGGCATCTTTTAATGATTGGGCAGACTGGAGACCAAGCGGTTGCATATCGTCTGTAACCTCCCACTTGCCTTCATGCAAGCTCACACGTGCATAGCTGAAATGAACGGTCAGGAAACTGGCCGGTTTCGAGGGATTCGGTTCAAAAGCATGGAATACACCCGGAGCGATGTAGTACAGCATTCCTTCCTGGACCGGATGTTTTTTTTCACCGATGGTTATGCTGCCGGCGCCTCCTGTAACCAGAATGAGCTCATGATGTGATAGTGTTCTGGAGAACGTACGTGGAACCCTCAATGGCTCCTTCAATTTCCTGCCATTGCAATAATGAATGTGAAAAAAAAGCTGGTTGCTATTCATAAATCCCTCCATGCTACAAATACAGATCATCTCATCGCAACATATGCCTATTATACCCAAATGGTTGAGGATGTCATGTTTATTTCAGATGTAGTCCCCGGTTGAACCGAAAGTGGAATGAAAATTGCTTATTAATATAGTGGATTACAAACATGAGTTATCCAATGCAAAGCTGAAACCGTTCACATGAATAAAACTTTCGGAGGGAAAATAGATGACCAGAATCGAACAAGATCACTTAGGGACTCGAGAGGTCCCCTCCTACGCTTATTACGGCATTCAAACACTGCGCGCCGCCGAGAAATTCCCGAATGCAGGCACGCCCGTTCATGACGAATTTATTATCGCGATGGCATGCGTGAAACGCGCTGCTGCTCAGGCTAATCTTGAGCTTGGCATGTTACCGAAGCAGATCGGTCATTGCATGATCAAGGCTGCGGAAGAAATTATGAATGGAAAGCATCTGGAGGATTTTACATTGGATTTTGTCCAGGGCGGAACTTCCGATGCATTGAATACGAACATGAACGAGGTTATCGCTAATCGGGCTCTTGAGTTTATGCTTGAGGATAAAGGGAATTATTCATTAATTAATCCGGACGGCCATGTAAATCTAGCACAATCATCGAATGGGATCATTACCGTGGCTCTCCAAATCACTGCCTATCAGCTTACTCATAATTTGATTAAGTCCACCGATCAATTGATTACCTGCCTGCTCGCCAAAGAAAAGAACATGGAGGAGCTTTACAGACCCGGGAATACGTCTGTGAAAATAGGAACCCCTCCTTGGCTCGGCCATCAATTCGGCAATGCTGCCCGTAACCTGCTCCGGGATATGAAACATCTTGTCATGGCTGCCTCACAGCTGCAGACGATCGATCTGGGCGAAGCGTTCACCAACTCCGAATCGAACACGAGCCCAGATTTCACGGACATCATCACAGCGTATTTAAAGGTCAACACCCAGCTTAACATGACCACCATTAAAGACCGGAGTGATACAACCTGCAGCAAAGATGCATTTGTTGAACTTTCCTCAGCGATAAACCAATGCGCGGTAGATATATCGAAACTATGCAGCGATATTCGCCTCGCCGCCGCTTCGTTCCCGTCGGATCAGAACGAGCCGTATTTGAGCATCGGAGTGAATACGGAAGCAGCCGAAGCTCTCAACCAAATCGTATTCCATGTCATCGGACTGGGCCATGGCATTCGCCTCGCCGCTGAAGCCGGGATGGCGGATCAGAAGGCTGTCCCGCCCATTATCGCCTATAATTTATTGGAATCCATGAAATTACTCATCAAAGGAATGGATTCATTGCAAAGTGAATTTTCTATTTCATTCATGTATCGGTGAATGGTGAACTCATTCAGTCATATTACAAGGGGCTGCCTCAGCAATGAATCCTGCTGAGGCAGCCCCTTGTATTTATATTTTGCGTCTTCGGCTCGAAGAAGAAAGAATCTTTAATTCTTCACGATATTTGGTAACCGTTCTGCGCGACAGCCTTACCCCTTCCGAAAAAAGTACATCAACGATCTTCTGATCGGAGTAAGGACGGGTTTTATTCTCGGAATCGATGAGCTCTTTGATCCTCGCTTTCACTTTCTGGGAGGAAGCTGTCCCTCCACCCGAAGTCGAAAGTCCGGCAGCAAAGAAGTATTTTAGTGGAAAGAGGCCATATGGGGTACGCACGAACTTATCATGAACCGCCCGGCTTATCGTTGATTCATGCATATCCAGCTTGCTGGATATTGTATGCAAGGTCATGGGTCGGAGGCCTCTGACCCCTTCTGCCAAGAACTCATTTTGCTCCTCCATCATGGCGTATACGACCTTCATCAAGGTCTGCTTCCGCATCTCAATGCATCGAATAATCCATTGTGCCGACTTCACGCAATGGTTCAAATACGAAGAAGCATCTGTCGATTGCCGCAGCTTAACCCATTCCCCGCACTCATGGCTGATGGAAAGTTTGGGAACAGCCGAAGATTGCATAGAAACTGTAAAACCATCGGCATGATATTCGACAATGGCATCCGGAACGATATAATGTTGTTCGAATGCGCCAATCGAAAGCCCGGGACGAGGATTTAAGCTTCGTATATATTTATAGGCGACCATCACCTGTTCCCTTGAGATCCGTAAAGCAGAAACCATGCGTCCCAAGTTTCCATCTGCTAATTCCGTCAAATATTCATCCACGATCTCATATGCGTAGGGAACAGCAGCCGGATCTCGGATGATCTGTAGCAGCAAACATTCTCGCAAGTTTCTTCCCGCTATGCCTGCCGGCTCCAGCGATTGCAGCTTCTCAAGCGCAGCCTTCAGGAGTGCCTCGGAAATATTCAGTTCCGTCCGAATATCGTCAAATGTGATATCCAGATAACCATCATCGTTTAGATTACCGGCCATGTATGCAGCAGTCCGATACACTTCTGGAGGGAGCGAGAGAAGTCGCAGCTGACTCTTCAGCCTCGCCTCCATTGTTTCTTGTGCTTTGTTCACATTCCAGAATGGATCTTGCATGAAGTGCTTTTCTTCACCGTTTCTGGTCTTTCTGCCATAGATATAAATATCCCTGTGATCCTCAAGTTCCAGGACAGGGTTCTCTGTCGCCTGTTCCTGCAAATACTGAGCAAGCTCATAACCCGACAACGTTAAAATATGAATGGATTGTTTCAGTTCAGGAGTGATCGCCAGTTTCAAGCGCTGATCTTGCACCAATTGATAGCCTATCAACGAAACTCTCCCCTTCCGCGCAGGTTGTCTCTTCGCAAAAGTATGATTCTCTATTCACTATACTTAAAAATATCCAAATTGAACATTGCTGCCGCTGTCTAATATTTTAGAATCGATCGCATACCAACTTCGCTTGCGTAAACAATAATAAATAATCCCTACCACCGGCTTTCGAATCCGTACCCGACATATTGAATCCGCCAAACGGATGCGTTCCGACCAATGCACCTGTGCATTTGCGGTTGAAGTACAGATTGCCCACAAAAAATTCCCGTCTTGCTTTCTCCAGATTGGCTCCATTACTTGAGATCACTGCCCCGGTTAAGCCGTAATCCGTATTGTTAGCGAAATCCAGCGCTTCATCGAAGGATTTGGCTTTTGTAAAAGCAACGACCGGCCCAAATATTTCTTCCTGGGAAATCCGGGCATTGGAATCCACATCTGCGAAGATGGTTGGCTCGATGAAAAATCCGTTCGGATCCCCCGTACCGCCCCCAAGCACCAGACGCCCTTCCTGCTTGCCAATTTCAATATATTCACGAATCTTCATGTATGCTTTTTCGTCGATTACTGGTCCCAGGTTAGCTGCTGCATCGGCCGGATCACTCATAACCAGTTTACTTGCTCTTTCCACGACTCTCTCCAGAACCGTGTCATAGACATCCTCATGAACGATAACGCGGGAGCATGCCGAACATTTCTGCCCGGAGAAACCGAATGCGGAAAGCGTAATCGTGTCCGCAGCCAGATCCAGATCGGCTTCTTTGTCAACAACGATCGCATCCTTACCTCCCATTTCAGCTACAACGCGTTTAATCCATTTTTGCCCTGGATTCGGTTTTGCTGCCCGTTCATTAATACGCAAGCCTACATCGCGAGAGCCTGTAAAACTGATGAACCGGGTGAGAGGATGATCAACGAGATAATCGCCGACTTGCCCACCAGGTCCGGGCAGGAAATTGACAACTCCAGCAGGTAACCCTACTTCTTCCAGCAAGGACATGAATTTCGCAGCAATGATCGGCGTTGTGCTCGCCGGCTTCAGTACGACCGTGTTGCCGGATACAAGAGCCGCGGAGGTCATGCCTGCCATGATCGCGAGCGGGAAATTCCACGGAGGAATAACGACACCTACGCCAAGAGGAATATAGTACAGTTCATTCTCTTCCTCTGCGCTGACCGTCAAAGGGTGAGGCTGGCTGAGACGCTGCATCTCGCGCGCATAAAATTCGAGGAAATCGATGGCTTCGGCCGTTTCGACGTCGGCTTCCACTCTCGTTTTTCCAGCCTCAAAAGTCATCAAGGCAGAGAACTCATGCTTGCGCCGTCTTAGAATCGCAGCGGCCCGGTACAAATATCGGGCACGCTCATTCGGATCGGTACGTTTCCATGTTTCAAACGTCGCCGCTGCAGTTTGGATTGCTTTCTCCGCGATATGGATGTCCGCTTGCGATACAACGCCGATTACTTGCGTTTTATTTGCCGGATTTATTGAAGAAATTTTGTGGTCGGTCATGATTCTCTCGCCGCCGATAATGAGCGGGTAGTCCTTGCCTAGTTCGGCCTCCACTTTCTTAAGAGCTGCATCGTATTCTACATTATTGTGTGCTTCCTTAAAGTTAACGAATGTCTCGTTCCTGAATTCTGATCTCATAAATAAAAACCATCCTCTCTCTAATGAGTTGTGTAATTTAACCTGCTCTATAAACTAGAAGCAAAAATCATGCCAACTCCCTTAACGATTGTTTTGGTATGAATTTTGCTTAACTAATGATGCAAGTTGACACATGACAATATTCAACATCTGAAAGGGGAAATACCCATGGACAGTACAGAATTATACCGGAAGGTGCTGCTCTCGATTTCAGGCAATCAGCTGGTCGAGAAGCTTTCACTACAATACGGCAAGAAATTGGCAGGCAAATTCATTGCAGGAGATACCTTGGCTGAGGCTCTAGCCGAAATCAAAATCTTGAACAGCAAAGGCATCATGGTCACTTTGGACCACCTGGGGGAGGGAATCAAACAATTAGCGGAAGCTGCTGGCTACAGGGAAGAATATATTAGACTGGTTAACGGGATCGCTGAAGGGAACGTAAACTCTAATGTTTCTTTGAAGCCCACCCAAATGGGTTTAGCTCTCGATAAGGAAGCCTGCTATGACAACATTAAAGCCGTCGTAAGCCAAGCCAGGAAGCATAACAATTTTGTGCGCATCGATATGGAAGATACACCATTCACCCAAGCGACGATTGATATCGTACTGCGGCTGCATGCGGAAGGGTTGACCAATGTTGGCACCGTCATTCAAGCCTATTTGTTCCGCACGGAAGATGATGTGAAGCGATTGATCGAAGCAAAAGTAAATCTTCGTCTGGTTAAGGGGGCATATAAAGAACCGGGAACGGTTGCCTATCAACAGATGAGCGAAGTCATTGACAACTACAAGAAGATCATCAAAATGCATTTGGACGGAGGCGTATACACCGCCATCGCCTCACATGACGACCGTATCATACATTGGGTCAAGGAATATGCGGCGAAAAACGGCATTTCCAAAGACGCTTTTGAATTTCAGATGCTGTATGGCTTACGAATGAATGATCAGGAGCAATTAGCCAAAGAAGGTTTTCGGATCCGCTGCTATATGCCATACGGTACCATGTGGTATCCCTACTATACGCGCCGGTTGGCCGAAAAACCCGCAAATTTGTGGATGGTCGTCAAAAATATGTTCAAATAGCTACGTATTCATAATCAAAATTCAAAAAGGATTTACACTTAAAATCAGGCTGGGTATAATGACCCTAATAATACAATGAGCTTACATTCTTCATGTATAGGGGGTCAGCTGAATGAAACATCTATTGCCCAGTCTGGAACGTCTTATTCGAACGAATTACAAGATTGTCGATCTGTCTGACCTGGCATCACTCCAAGATAGCCATGAAATAGAGCATGACTTCCCTGTTTTCCTGAGAAATGATTCCGGACAATATGGATTGTTGAACACGCCGTCCACTACCGATAACCCCTCAAATTTGCCAAATATAATCAACGTCCAAACCGTCAATGCGGAGGATTCCTTGACCTTCATCTCTACTGCCTTCGCTTCTTGTTCTCTTGCAATTGTCCTGCGTGATGGCCAGCCTGTTGGTTATGTTGCAGCCCCGGATATAATCGAAGCAACCGTGCAGGCGCACAGATATATAGAAGCTTATTTTACAACCACTTTGAAAACGCTTAATCCTGACGTCGCGATCACACTAATAAATGAGGAAGGACATGTAGCAGTCTGGACATCCGGTGCAGAGCATATATTTTCTATTCAAAAAAACGAGATCATCGGCAAACCGGCTTCGGATTTTTTTCAAGTCGACCGTCTGCAATCGCTTAAAACGCTTGAAACCGGCGAATCCGTACATAAAATGCAGCATCGGCCGCGGCAAGATATGTTTGTCCTCATTAATTCCACCCCCGTAAAATTGGATGATCGTATCATTGGGGCTGTTGCAGCGGAATCCGATTTGACCACACAGATGAGACTGCATCAGGAGCTGCTGCAGATGACAAGCAAGGTTCATCATCTGCAGAAGGAAGTTGCGATGTTAAGCCCTTCAAGCGATCCTTTCCAGCATATCAAAGGAACGAGCACTACGATCAAATCTAGCATCGACACAATTAAGAAGATCAGTACGACGAAAGCAACGGTCCTTATCCAGGGAGAAAGCGGTACTGGAAAGGAACTCTTCGCCCAGGCGATTCATAATTCCCGCGAGCAGAGCAACGCCCCGTTTATCGCAATCAATTGCGGGGCTATTCCGGCCGCCCTGTTCGAGAGTGAATTATTCGGCTACGAGAAGGGTGCCTTCTCCGGAGCTGATCCGAAAGGCAAGAAAGGTAAAATCGAATTAGCCAATGGAGGCACGCTTTTTCTCGATGAAATTGGGGAAATGCCCCTGGATATGCAAGTTAAAATGCTTCGAGTACTGCAGGAAAAGAATTATTTTGCGGTCGGCGGCACGCAATTGAAGAAAGCAGACTGTCGCATCGTCGCTGCAACCAACCGTGATTTAAAGAAAATGATCACTGAAGGCAGCTTCCGTGAGGATCTCTACTATCGACTGAATGTCGTATCCCTGGATGTCCCCTCCTTGCGTGACCGCAAAGAAGATATATATGAACTTACGCAATCCTTTCTGCATGAGTTCTCACTCGTTTATGGACGTCATATCCAATCATTCACGCCCGATGTATTCGAGGATTTGCTTCAATACGATTGGCCCGGCAACATTAGGGAACTCCGAAACATCGTTGAGCGGCTTGTTATTTTCTCCACCGACGGGGAAATCAAACGTGAATACTTGCCTGCCAATATCTATTCAGGAGATCATAAGCGCCGGTCTCCTGGCCCGCCGGCCGATGACCTGAATACAGCTGAGCTGGACGGCTCCGCATTTCAGGCTAAACTCGACGAATTCGAGCGCAATCTATTGCTCCACACCTTGGAATCAGCCAATGGAAACAAGCTTGCCATCGCGAAGCAGCTCGGCATTTCGAGAGCAACGCTCTATAACAAGCTCAAGCGGCTAAATTTATAGCCACGATACGAATGTTCATTTTATTAGACATCAAAATTCGAAAATCTAAAATTTTAAACACTTCCTGCACTTATATGTTTTTACCTGATGATACGCAATTTGAATAGGTCACAACATGCATGCGAATTGCCACTACCTCATAAACTCGTATATACATCAGCTCAGAAGCTATTTGAAAATTTGGTGAAGCTCACCACCAATGGTACTGCTTGTACTTACATGATCACCGGTGAAATGGAAAGAGCCTTAGGAGATGGAGCAGGATGAAGATTCGTATGGCAACGGATATGAGACGTTTTTTGCAGGTCGAAGGCGCTGGCAGGATGCTGTTTACATTAATTTGCTATGGAATCGGCATG
This sequence comes from Paenibacillus dokdonensis, assembly GCF_004916975.1. GTDB lineage: Bacteria > Bacillota > Bacilli > Paenibacillales > Paenibacillaceae > Paenibacillus_AQ > Paenibacillus_AQ dokdonensis. The sequence continues at coordinate 3,047,796 of NZ_STGQ01000001.1, forward strand.
GGAATTTTAGCTCCGATGAATGCCATTTATCTGAGCGAGAGCATTGGACTGTCGAAGGTCGAAGTCGTGTCGATCTTCGTTGTATCGCTGCTGCTCAATATGGGAACGACGATTACCGTTGGACTGTTAAGCGATAAGCTGCGCAGCAGGAAAAAGCTCGCAATTGCAGCAGCTTCGTTATGCCTCGTCGGTTTGCTGGTATACATGCGTGCGGAAGGATATATTCAGGCTCTGATCGGGATGTGTATTGTGAGTGCGCCGTCCGGACTTATTATGGGACAGTTATTCGCCTTGTCTCGGAATCATTTTTCCAGATTAGCCGGTGATATTGTGGAAATGGCGCAAATTTGGCTGCGAGCCGGGTACAGCGTCGGATTTTTTTGCGGTTTGCTTGCTGGAGCGAATTTGTATTTGATTGCAACGTTTCATGGGGTATTATGGGGCAATTTTGCAGGTTATGCGTTGCTTGTTATCATGCTGCTAACTTATCGGGAACACACGGATGAGAAGAATCAGTCCAGTCCGGGAGCGGGTGAACCGTTTTCCTTTGTCATGCTGATCGCGCTGCTGCTTCTTGCAAGCGCAGATGCCCTTCGCGGATTGTATCTGCCGCTTGTTATTAAATCATTATTCGGCAAACCGGAATACGTGTCTTATATTTGGAGTGCGCAGGCCGTATTCGAGCTGTTGTTCATGACGATTGCCGGTTATTGGGCTGCGAAATACGGCAGCAGAAAAATCATTTTGCTCGGCGGGATCTGTGCGCTTATTACTTATTCGGTTTACGCTTTGCATTCGCCTCTGATCGTATTTTTCCTCATTCAGCCAGTTTATTCTTTCTTCGTTTCCATCTTATATGGAGTGGCTATGGGATATGTCCAGCGCATGTTTGTAGGCCGAACCGGATTCGGTTCGAGTTTGTACGTATTCATTTCATTAACGGCATCATTGATCGGATACGTGCTGCCATTATTCATTGAAGGGTATGATCCTTCCATATTCGTCATTCCGATGTCACTGGTGCTCACTTCCCTTATGATCATTTCTATTGTTCTGATTCGGGAACGCCGTTCCTCGAAGCCGTCTCAACTGCTCCAATAACGAAAAACAAGCCGCCACACTATACATCAACATGATGTTGATCTGAATAGCCGGCGGCATCCTCTTCCCGATATCGTATAATTCGTTCTTGATTCACTGCTCCGGGGATTACTCTCCGGAGTTTTATTGGTTCATTCAATCTATTTTTCGAATCGCTTAGCACCTATTTCAATCTGCCGATTGATTTCACTCGCAATTTTTAGCTCAGGAGCATGGTCCTTCTCCCAATTATCCGGTTTAATAACCTTCCCTACTTCATTGTAATGTGGTTTACCATCCGGGAAAATCTTTCCCATATTTGCTTCATGAACTATTGAAAAGATGGGATCTGGCTCAATCCCCATTTCCACAAAGCCTCCATTGGCAAAGTATTTAATATCAGTAAATGAATCCACTTGCCCGGTAAGTTTATCTTGTGGATAGGGTTTTTGAGATTGCTTCATATAAGTTTCTTTTGCGCGATCCATCAAATCGTTAAAAAACAACTCGAAACGCTCATCACTTCCAGCCGTTGCATGCAGGAGCTCAATGACTTCCTCCAAAATAAAAGCAGCACGATTGTTAGCCAATTTATCCGACAACGGTGTTGGCATCTCTGGTGCAGGACAATTGAATGCCTGATGAAACTCTCTAACCTGTTCAAAGTTCGTCTTCTGTGTCATTATGTAATCTATTTCTCCTTTAAAATGAAGTTAACTCTATTATAATCCATTACTGCCGATGTCGTGAAAAGCTCTTTGTTTTGCAGCTTGTCCGATTCGTACAGGTCAGTATCGGGTCACAACAGTTTATTCCGGATGAACACGTACTCCCCCCTGGTCTTGAAAATATTCTCTGCACCTGTCCATGAAAGCCTTCGCTGCTTGGCTCAGATAACGGTCAGAACGGTAGATGATCGCCATACTGCGGCTTGGCGGATTCTCTTGGATACGAATCATTTGCAAATCCGGATCATTAATTTGACGTATTAATAGATTGGGCTGCACAGTCGCTCCGATGTTGGCCTTTACCAGATTGAGAATCGAAGTAGCCGAACTGGTTTCAAGAATGGAATGGAGCTGGAAGCCCTGCTGGCGTACCGTCTCTTCCACCAAATCACGGCCGAGATACCCTTCGGGATACATGATGACGGGAAGATCCTTTAATTCCTTCAGGTCAATGCTCGTCCGGTTGGCTAAAGGATGTTTCTTTGAAACCGTCAACACATACTCCTCTCTGCATAAAGGGATGGTAACCAGCCGGTCATTCGGCTGCACATTCACGCCAATTCCGATATCGACCTCACTATCAAGCACCTGCTGGAGAATATCTATGGACGAGATCACCATCAATTTCACCTTCGGAAATTCATGATGGAAATCAATAACAAGCTGCGTAATCCGGTAATCCAAATCAGACGGCATGATCCCCACTCTTATTTTTCCGCCATGAAGATGACGAAGATCCGCGATGGAATCCTTGACGTTTTGCAGCGTATCCATAATTGTGGTTGCATTATTTAACAGCAGCATCCCCGCTTCGGTGAGCGCAATTTTTTTGCCGATCCGGTCAAACAGCGGCATATGAAGCTCATCCTCCAGCGCACGTATCTGCTGGCTTAATGTCGGCTGGGATACGCCGATTTTTTCCGCTGCTTTCGTAAAATGCATCTCTTCACAAACCGCCATAAAATAGTGAAGCTGACGGATTTCCAAACGATTCACCAACTTTTCATAAGTAATACTAATGATAATAATAGAAATAATAGGATTGATCAATCAATACTCTTTCAGATACACTGGATTGGACCTACCCGTTACAATGAAAATGAAAGATGGTGTTGATACATGTCACGTTTTATTTTTCTTATTATGGCCCTGTTCCTTGCTTCACTCAATTTGCGTCCCGTTATCACATCTGTCTCTCCCTTGCTGGGGACGATACAAGATACATTAGGCATGAACGGATCCGCAGCCAGTTTGTTGACCTCCCTGCCCGTCTTGTGTATGGGTTTCTTCGCACCAGCGGCGGTCAAATTAAGCAACCGCTGGAGTCTTGAACGTACCATCACTTATTGTCTTCTGCTGATTGGCGCCGCCACAGCCGCAAGATATGTCGTAAGCTCTGCATGGCTGATGCTGGCAACCGCTTTTCTTGCCGGTGTGGGTATTGCCATTATCGGGCCGCTGCTGTCCGGATTCATCAAGAAGAATTTTTCTAACCCTTCGGCCATCGTCGGTGTTTATTCCATGGCGCTTGTCATAGGTGCTGCCCTGGGATCCGCCTTTTCCGTGCCGCTTCAAAATACGCTGAACCATTCCTGGCAGGCTTCAGTCGCATCATGGTCAGTCCTGGCCGTCATTGCCCTTTGCTTTTGGTGGAGACCTGTCCGGAAGACTGCAAATAGAGCAAATCCTGCCGCCGGCGATTCATCCTTAGCAGAGAACAAAGAATTAAAGCTGCCGTTAAACAATAAACGAGCTTGGCTGCTGACCTGCTTTTTCGGTCTGATGGCTTTCATGTTTTATTCACTCACCGCTTGGCTACCACCGATCGTAGAGGAAATGGGCTATGATAAACATACGGCCGGCATGATTTTGACCTTATTCACACTCGTGCAAATACCGGTCAGCTTTCTGCTCCCCATCCTCGTCAGCCGTTTTCAGCACCGGGTGGTTTGGCTAATTGGCTGCTCCATGATGGAGCTGGTCGGCCTGCTGCTGCTTCAGTTGCCCGTGACGCCTTGGCTCACCTGCATTTTTCTGGGGATCGGCGCTGGAGGATTATTCCCCATGGCGTTAATGCTGCCTATCGATGAGTCAGCGAATATGGAAGAAGCAAGCACATTATCAGCAATGACGCAATCCGGCGGCTATATATTTGCTTCCCTGGGTCCGCTTTGCGTAGGCTTTATACATGATAATACAGGCAGTTTTCCTCCGGCGCTTCTTGGATTGACGGCCGTGGTGATCGTCATGATTGTGATTCAGTTTAAAATCGGAAACCGAAAAATCAAACCTGTTCCATCCGGCGAAAAGGTATCTGGTTGACTTGGGTAGAAGTATCGGCCGTAAAATGAAAAGAGCGAACGGATCTCTCCGTTCGCTCTTTCCATTTTCGGGAATTCTATCGTGACCCGTTACTGATGAACTGCCGCTTTATGCACCCGACTGTTGTAAAATATGTTCAATTTCGCGATATCCACGTTTTTTAGCATGCTGCAAAGGAGTGATGCCGTCACCATCAGCAATGTGAACATCAGCACCGTGGTCGACCAGCAGCTGCACGATTTTTTGATGCTTCTCTCCGCCGTTTCCCAGAATGACCGCTTCCAGTAAAGCCGTCCAATGCAAATTATTAATATGGTCGATGTCTATATCCGAGTGGGTAAGCAGTTCTTCAACAACCTCTACATGTCCACGTTCTGAAGCAGGGATCAGAGCAGTGCCTCCAAACCGGTTCGTAAGTTTGGTATTTGCATCGGCATCGACTGCGAGTTTTACGATGTCGAGAAAACCTTCCGCTCCGGCATACAAAAGCACATTATTTAAGTTGTGATCGCGAATATTAAGGTCTGCACCCTTTTGAATCAGTTCTTTTACTGTGTCCACCTTATTGTTATAAGTCGCTGCCATGACGGCAGTTCTTCCGCGTTCATCCACTGCATTAATGTCCGCTCCGTCTTGAAGAAGTTTCAGAACGTTTGGAGTGTCTCCTTTTTCAGCCGATAAAACGAATGGTTGATTCACCGTTTCCACCCTCTCTTCCTTGGATTGCGTTTCTTTCGCCGAACTCTGCAGAGATTCGGGAACCATTTGACATGAGGTTAGAAAAACAATGCATAAAATGATAAAAAGACGAATCATACACATGACTCCTTTGCCTTCTTAACGACATGCTACCATGTGCGCATCCATATGAAAAATATTAAAATCATTTGTTTTTCTTACATTTTTCATATACATATTAAACGTAAGCGAAGAGATATTATAACGATCCAAATTGGCATTAAAATTTTCAGGCTGATTGATCCATGTTCATGGATATATTGCGTCCCTTCCTTCCGATCCGTCTTCCCGATACGAAGCTGCTGACGAGCAGCACGAACGCTCCAAACAAATACGGTAAGTCAATATGGATATCGAATAAAATCCCCGCGAGTGCAGGTCCAAAAATATTTCCGAGACTCATGTAGGCATTGTTCATTCCAGCCACGAAGCCCTGTTCCTCACCAGCCTCCTTGGAAAGCATGGTATTGATCGTCGGACGTAAAATATTATTGAATGTAAAGAAAAGCATCGTTACGAACATGACATAATAGAAATTTCCCGAAAATAGCAAGAATACGAGTGATACCGCAGATAGCAGAAGCATGGCGCTGATAATTCGCTTTTCCCCGAATCGCTGCGTTATCCGGTTGGTCAATACAACTTGGTTAAACGTACCGATCAAAGAACAGACTGTTATCAGTATAGCGATATCACGTGTAGTGAATCCGTAGCCCTGTACAACGAACAGCGGAAAAATCGCCTCAAAATGTGTAAGACCAAACGTTGAGGCAAAAACAATGAGCAATAAAATAAAATAACGGGATTTCACCGAAAGCGCAAGCTCACGAAAAACGCTCTCCCGTCTCTCAACCGATTGCTGACGCATTAGACGTATTTCCGGTGACAACGATTCCGGCAGCATTTTGAGGCTGCAACCCATGGCCAATAGTCCAATGCAAGCGGATGCGTAGAAGGGCCCCTTGATGCCAAACTCAGCAAGTAAACCCCCTACACCCGGCCCAATAATGAAACCCGATGACATCGACGCACCCAACCAAGACATTGCCTTGCTGCGCTGATCATCGGTCGTAATATCCGCTACATACGCCATAATGGATGGGACCAAGGCTGCTGAGCCTATTCCGCCAATTAAGCGCGACACGAATAATAAAGACAAATCACCGGCAAACGCCGCCAATAAATTGGAAAGGGCGAATAAAATAAGTCCGGCGACAATCATCGGTTTACGGCCGTATTTATCGGACAAATTGCCTGCAATCGGTGAAAATAGAAACTGTGTCAGACCGAAGCAGGATACCAAATATCCCGCTGCTTGACCGCCAGCTCCAAACTCCTTTAGAAGGTCCGGCAATATCGGAATGACAAGACCCGTGCCGAGCATAGCAAGAAACATGTTCAATAATAGTAATGGAAACGCTGATTTGGATAGCATCTGTTATCTCCTCTGTAGACAGAACAATTCAGTCGAACCTGGCATCTTTCCCCTTTTCCCTGTATCTTGTATGCTAACATGCGTCCTTCCTTATGGATAATATGTAAAAAATATAAGATATGAATGTATTCCATATACATCTCACACAAATAGGCACCTCTCCTTCTTCCCATTAATATAATGCAGGAGGGAAGGGGCGGGATGCAGGTGGGTACAAACAATGATCAAGAGCAAAGGGCTATCTTTCTGGCGGCTGTCTGTGGGCAGACCTATGCACAATTTACAAATACGGACGGTTCTTTCGTTGTTCCACTGAATTATTCGGTCATCGATACCATTGAAGCGAAATCCATTACCCGTGTGTGGGAACGCTTCGGGTTCATCCTGGCATCTCCCCAGGAAATTATCATTGCCTTTCGGGGAACCAGTTCTGCAACCAATTGGATATCCGACGTTATCGCCTCACAAAAGAATTTCAAATATATTAAAGAAGACTGTCTTACACACCGCGGTTTTACTGACATTTATTCTTCCGCCCGCGGCCAAATCTTCTCAGCTCTGGGCAGATTATCTCCCGATATGACACTTTATATTACTGGTCACAGCCTCGGCGCAGCACTCGCGACATTGTGTGCTATCGATATTGCGGCCAACACCGCCTTCGTCTCACCCAATCTGTTTACATATGGTTCTCCCCGTGTAGGCGATCCAGCCTTCTCAAAAGCCTTTACGAAGTATGTCCGGAGCAGCTGCCGCACTGCCAATCTACTGGACGTCGTAACACATACGCCCCCATCTATCTACAAGCTTCCAAGACGAGAAAAAAAATACTATTACAGTCATGTCCAGACCTCCTCGCCTCTACCTTTCCAGAATGGATCGGTTGGTGCCAATCACGTCATTGGAAGCTATTTTGCCGAGCTCTCCAAACTCCAGCCGCAATATACCAAACAATTATGTTCAACGAATCCGGGATTCTGTCCGGTCACTGAACTGAGAGCACAAGATTAATGAAGTCTTAGTGTGCTCCGTACATAGTCCACTTTCATTTCTCCCGGTATCAAACTTGAAATTTCATCTTCATGGAATCGTAACCCTTTCCTTTTTTGAATCTACTAATATTGAGGATGAACTTAAAGAATTTGTTTGATAAAGAAAACATGTGGTAAATACATGTTACAAGGAGAGGATGCAATCATGATTAAACAACCGGCTAAAAAAGCAGTAATCACCTTAACCATGGCAGGCGTAGTTGGCTTGAGTGCACTTGGAATCAATAATATCGTATTCCCTATACATCAGGCAGACGCTGCGGCGACAGCCAGCACAAGCAGCTATGCTTCCCAACAGGCAATCAAAACGCTGAACAGCTTTTATAAACCCGCTTTGAAAGGACAGTTCCCCGGAGCGGTGAGCGGCCTTACGATCGGGCAAAGCACAAAACAGAACGTCATTAAAAAAATCGGCGAACCTACGGCACCTGGAAAAAATTCTGAAGCTTTCGATCTGTACAGTGCGAATATGGGAAATCCCGGCTACGCTTTCTCGTACAAACTGAACAAGGTCCGTGAGATCCGCTACTTCGGTACTAATGTGGAACGCCAAACCAATATCGGCGGCATTACCATGAAAATGGTGAAGCAGAACTGGTTTGCTCCGAGTTCCACGACAACATTCAAAAACGGCAAAACAACGCAAACGAAACTTACGTATATCCGTGGAGATTACAAACTGGAGTTTATCTTTAACAGCAGTACGAACCTGGATCACATTAATCTTCTGGCAAAATAAAACGATGAAAAGACAGCGATCATCCGATCGCTGTCTTTTCAGTTGTGCTTCGTATACCTTCGCCATATATTTCTGCACAGAGAGACCCATTCGTTTTATGCAAATTCTCTAGGATGGCGTCTCATGAGTTCCGCGGCTGCCTCACCCCGTCCCGTCTGTTTCAGTCGTTCAACATACATAGGCAAATGACCCTTGGCGTGGTACGGCCCGCCTTCCTTCATGACCGTCCATAACGGATCCACATCATGGTTCATGGTCTGCATCATATCATCATGCCATTCATTAAGCAGGTAGACAGCTTCCTTGCACAGGTCCCGGCGCTCTTTGGCTAGGTTGTTCTGCTCGTACATATCCTCCGTGAGGTTAAACAACATTTCCTTATCGAACAAATGGAACCCATCATGATACGTCCGGATATACAGCCAATCCCCGAACCGTACGCTGCGCTGGCAAACATGGGCACATTGCGAAACGACCAGATACTCCCTGCCTTCCTCCTTGCCGCTGCTTACCGTATTTGCATAACTGATTCCGTCCCAACTTGGTGCCGGTTTGAGGTTCAGAAGATCAGCCATGGTTGGAAGCAGGTCTAAATGGTAATGAAGCTGGGTATCCGTGATCCCGCTTTGTTGACCTGGCCATCTCATGATCATTGGAATGCGGCATGTACCCTGATCAGCTGTCGCATGCTCACCATAAATACCGAGTTCACCCATATTCTCGCCATGGTCGGCCGTAATGATGATGACAAGCTCCTCCATGATTCCTTTCTGTTCCAGCAGCTGGAAGATCAAGCCGATATGATCGTCCATATGGCGGACACCGGAATCATAACCGTCGATCATCGTCCGCAAATCCTCCATTGAAGTAATCTCTCCGGGATGTCGCGGGAATTGAGGTGAAGTATCGCTGTTGTACATGTTGATTTCACGCGCGCCATGCGGACCTGCCTTCTTCTTATGAGCTTCAAGCACCTCCGCGGTAATCCACTCGGGAAGCGGTTCATCCTTGAATGGGTTTCCAAAAGCTTCTGGAGCACGGTATGGCGTATGCGGATCCCAATAGTTCACGTACAGCATCCAGTCATCCTGATCGGCATTGCGTTCAATCCAGTCCAGAACAACAGGCGTGACCTCTTCAGCCGACTCCATTCCGGACTTGCCCGTGTTGTAGATTTCATTGAAGCCCGCATAAAAGGTCCAAGCGGAATGCCGCTCACCAAACGGACTAACCAGCGCGGTTCTCATGCCAGCCTTACGGAAAAGTGCAGGAAAACTCTCGGATGACAGTTTGTCATGGAAATCCCTGTTAATACCCTCGTATCTTACATCCGCCGCTGTTCCTCCATGACCGACCACACCGTTATGTATGCCGAACCTCCCTGTCATTAAAGCCGAACGCGACGGAAAACAGGGAGCATCCGAGGTGTAATATTGATCAAAACGGATGCCCTCTGCAGCCACCTTATCAATGTTGGGCGAGGTATTCCGATGATAACCATAACAACCCAGGTGATCGGGTCTCAAAGAATCCAAATCCAGCAACAAGATTTTCATATCGTATCCCCTTACCTTTCCCATGTGTGAATGTTGTGTAGCATAATCAAAATAAATGTATTTTGTCCAAATCAATCATCCGCTTATTTCGGAGCGGATCATGTACGTCACTACTTCATGTAAGATGAATTATAGGTCAATGCTTTGAAAGCCGTCCATGTACATTTCACTAAAATGATGTATAATTCAACAATAGTTTTTTATATATAAAAATAACTCGGATTCTGTTTACTGGAAATAAACTTGTGTGATAGGGTGTTATCAAGCATTTTGATAGAGAGGCGTGAAGTGTTGATCCAAATTATGAGTGTAAATTTCGATAAAAATATTCCGAATTGGCGAACACAGCTGGAAGCGATCAATTACAACGTTCTTGTCTTGGTGAGAGAGGGAAAAGTCCGGTATGAAATAAATGGCAAGGAGGTTATCGCAGATAGCGGTGATGTTCTCTTCATTCCGAGGTCAACCCGTAGATCCGGAGAAAATTGGATGGGCATTCCTCATCAGAAGCATACGATTTTGTTTACATACGATGCCGATTTTGAAACGGGGATTCCATTCCTGGATCAGCGTCAATTCATTCAGTTCAAGTTGTTCAATGATCAATATGCTTATCAACGCTGTGAAAGACTGTATGAAGAAATCCGAGGTGGCAAAAGCTTTCGTACGATGATTTGCTTTGGCATCTTTCAGGAGCTGATCGGCATGCTCGCCCGTGAGTTGGAAAAACCGGATCTGACGCCAAGCAAACTGAAATATGCGGAAATCATTAAAACACACTTGCTTGAGCATTATCGGCAGCATATTGAAATCGAGCAGTTGTCCAAGCTTATATGCCGTTCACCTAATTACACCACGGCTTTATTCAGAGAGGTATATGGCCATTCCCCGATTCGTTATATGCATCAGCTGCGTATGCTGGAAGCCTGTAACCTGCTGATCAGCTCGGATATGACCATCGCCAGCATATCTCAATACTTAGGTTACTACGACACTTCTTATTTTCACCGTGTATTTAAAAAACACACTGGAATGTCACCCACAGACTATATGCAGCAGGGTGCTCATTCTGATATGACAAAACTACTATCTTAACAATACCTTCGGGTATAAGGTCGCGGTTATTGGTGCAGGAAATGATCCTTTCATTCCTGAGAAATAGAAAAAGCAGCCGGTCTTAAGACCAACTGCTCTCTTACGCTGATTATCCTTATTCCCACACCACTTTTAAATACTTCCGGTATAACTGGTCGAGCAGCTCCGTCGGATCTTCTAATTCAGTCTGTGTTGATTCCGCAAACTCCGTTAAGTGCCGTATCTCTTTCTCAATAAAATCATTGATCACATCAACGCGCTTTTCGAAGTCCAATTCTTCCCCGGAGATCTTCCTTTTGAGCAAATCTTCAATAGCCTGGAGCAGCTCCGGTTCCGTAATCAAATCATGAATCAGATCCTGAAACAGAATCGGAGGATTCAGGTTATATTTCTCAATCCATTTACAGGCAAGAATCGGTCTCAGAACATAAAAATACTTTTTAATCTTTACCTGCTCTCCCTGCAGATACTCTCTGAAGTTCCCTTTGGCCATATTCAAATAATGATGTAGGGATGCTCTTGGCGAGAAGACTCGGTTTCTTAATTGAAGCATCTCCTCTTTAAAACCATAAGCTTCATAATAGTGAATATCCGAAACTAACCACTCCAGCAGCGGCGGATTTGATTTTCTGAATAATTTCAGTGCCTTCCTGATATCCCAACCGTTGATGTCGAGCAGCTCGTTGATCGGCACCTCGATCACATCCCGCTTCTCATCGATGGACAAATACCATTCCGGTCTGTGTATATATACGAATCGAACATCGTAGTCGCTATCCTGTGACGGAAATCCCCAAGCCCGGCTGCCTGATTCAACGGCAAACAGGACTTTGACCTGATGATCACACTCAATTTCATGAATTTTTTCTAAAATGGTGTTATTCATATTTTTTTCGCAGTTTTGCATGTTCAACTCCCCCAATTCCGTTTAGGCGGGGTGTCATATTCTTCGCAGCTGTTAACCACCTTCTGAATGGTTTTGATCATCGTTGACTGCTCATCGATAATTTTTTGCAGACGTCTTACTTCTCTCTCAGCCGCAAAAAGCCTGCTTCTCGAGTTGAATTCAAATCCGGTAATGATCCAATCCAGTGATACCTGGTAGGTATCCGCAAACTTGGATAGAGTCACCAACTCAGGCTCAGCTTGAGCCGATTCATATAAAGTAAGTGTATCCGGATTGATTTGTGTGAGTCTGTATACTTCCATTTGCGTCATTTTCCGGTTGATTCTTGCCTTCTTTAAGCGTTCTCCCATTTCTTCAAGCAGAGTCTTTGCCACCAATACCACCGCTTTTCATTTTGAAGTTTGTTGACTTATTCTCTACAAAGCTATATTTTTCCTGTAAAATCCGCAATTTTTAACAACCTTCTCAGTACTTCTACATATAAAAACCCCGGATATAGTCCCGAGGTTACTCCTGATTATTATATTAATTAAAATTTCCGCTTATTCGTATTCCTCTTCATCTTGATCTCTAGGACGCAGCCATGATGCTAACTCTTGATTGAATTCCACTTGCTTCTCCAGATCAAGCCATTCATCGGGAATTATCAAATAGTGACTCGCATTGTTCTGCAGATAGCTGTATATAATTTGCGCCTCATCAATTTCATCTCTACCCACTTCGGCAGAATACGCGGCTTGATCCAGTTTAAAATACGCCGAGATTAACTCTTTGACCTCTTCTTGCAACTGCTGGATGTCCGAACCGCCCACATGAAACTTCCTGCTAAAAAGAACCGTACTCCGTTTAATCAAAAACAGCTTGATGGTCTCATCATTCATATATTCATAGATTGCAATATTCCGATTCTCTTCGACGAAGCCTATCACTTTTTCTTTATGAAGCAGGAAATTAACAGCCTTGATACCGTCCCTGAATTTTGCCGCCGTTTCAAAATCAAATCGTTCGGAGGCAGCGTTCATCTGTTGTTCCATTTCTTCATACAGACTCGTATCTGAACCTTCCAACATGCTGATGAACTGAATCATTAGTTCGTTATACTTATGAAGACCATCCCCGCCAAGACACATTCCCAGACATAAACCGAGCGAATGATTTAAGCATGGGGTAGCAGCTCCGGCTGACGTGTGATTGCAGGCTATTTTGAAGCATTCCTGAATCCGCTGTACGGCTTTTTCCACTGTGTTTCTGTTCGCTGTATAGGGACCGAAAACGACTCTGTCTTTCGCAGGAGAAGGGGAATTTGTTATTTCAACACGTCTAAGTCCATCCGAGTTTGGGACTGTAATATACGTGTACGCCATCGGATTTTTCATTTTCCGGTTATACATAGGCTTGTACTTATGAATCAGACTGCACTCGAGCAAAAAGGCCTCGAATTCGGTATCCGTTTGGATAATCTCCAAGTCCTTCACATGTTGTACGAGCCTCTTTATCTTGGGAGCATGCGATTGGGAGTTATAAAAATAGGATTGGACTCTTTTCCTCAGGCTCTTGGATTTACCGATATATATAATACTGCCGTGAGCATCCTTCATCAGATATACGCCTGGAGTAAGCGGCAAGTTCTGAACTTTCTCTTTAATATCCATCAAGGGAGCAACCTCGTGACACGGCTGATTTCCACAAGGGATTTTTTTGAAATTCTGGCTTTGCTGAGATTGGACTCTAAAATAAGCATGTTCTCCAGTTCCTTGTATTCGTTCTCATGTTCCAACCTATCGCGTAAATCCCGTTCAATATTGCTTTTGCCGATCATGTGACTACCTCCATACGTTAAACCTTATAGAAAAAATCAGGATTAATGACATGAATATGATCATATAAAGGACCATCCGTCCCCACTATGTTCTTTCATTGTACGTTAATTACAAAAAAATAAAAATAAGTCCCTCATTCAATTTCCCGTTTAGTATGTATTGAGGTGAGGAAAATCAAAAAAGAGCCGCCGGATGCTCGACGACTCATTTCTTTACAGTGATCTTTTTAATAATCAAGACTTTTATACTCAATATCTACTTGTTTCCCGGTTTGGGCATCCACATAGATCTTCGTAACCTGTTCATAGCCTTTTACAGGAATGGAGTAAACCAGTTTCCCGTTACGAATCATCAGATTGGGGCGATCTGTAACTGTTAATTCAGCATTTACTTGTTTCAGCGCAGTCTCAGGCGGAATGCCTGCTTTCGTCTTGACGATCCGATCTCTTTTCAAATAATAACCTGTCGTATTGAAATTTTGCAGCGTTCCAGTTGCTGTATCGATCGTAACATCAATATCCGCGTCAGTATAAGGAACTCCTCCAACCTGAGGAACAAATGTTACATCTAGTAAGGTACCCTTTGCTAATGTATGATCGATAACCAGAGGAGCCTCCCCCCAGCTTTTCACAAGAGATTCGGCTAATTGAATGGCCTCTGCTTTAGTTATTTTTTTATTGTTGAACTTTTTAATACCATCATCTTTTGGATTAATCGATAGTATATGTCCCCCAGCAACACTGATTTGAACATTATAGAACATCTTCTCGCTATTTCCGGACAAAAAAACAAGGCTATCCCCAAACTCAGGAGTTATGCTTCCACCGCTCGACATGACTTGATTATCACGCTTGTCTTTCCAGAGTACATTCATAAAGGATTCCACTTTCGATTGCAATTCTTCCTTATGCACTCGTACTTCCTTCTTAAACACTTGAACCTGAGGCTGATACGGATTCAAATGGTAAAGGTACTCATTGAACAACGATTCTTTATCACCGATTGAGGGTGTGGAATCGAGCTCATTGGTTAAAGAGGTTATTCGTCGACTCAGTTCTTCCGAAGGAACTTCATTCTTAACATGAGGACCATACAACACGCTATCGTTTATTTGATGCAACGCAGGAGCTGTTTTGAGGATGAAGTTTCGCATCTTTAATAAGTTTTGCCGCTGAACATCCGTTAGTGTTTCCGCACTGTCATCTACTAAGTAACCTAAATAACTTGCTGTTTGGCTCCAAAATGGCCCAGAACGATTAGACTGAAAGTCATATAGAATCGTCGGGGTTGGATTATACCAGTTCATATTCGTCATAAAAGAAGCCGATTCATAGGCAGCTTTCAAGTATTTTTTGCGATATGCTGCAGAGTTCGAAGCTAGAACGTTTGCCAGATCAAAATCTAGCGTTTCAGTATTCATCATTTGCAGCTGAAACCACAGGCGTGTGTCATGAAGCTTTTCGCTTTGCAGTTGATCCAATTCTTGTTTCAATTCTTTATGCTTCATATAGCCATAAATGATAATGCCGATCAAGAGAAATGCAATTAAAATCGTAGTCATTTTGATTCTGCGAGCCTGATTCAAGTTCTAAATCTCCGTTTCTAATAAGCAGTAATTCTTATTAAACACTACAGGTGAATAGAAGTCATGCACCAAAATCTGCTAACCGAAGATCCTGAGTACAGCTCTCTGTAAAAGTACTCATTTAGGGGGATTCATGCTTATCGGGAGACGACGCAAAATACCCGGCACGTATTTGTACGAGCGGATCGTCAATAAAATAAACATGGATATTAGGTAGCCCAATTTATCTAGGTCAAGTGTCGCTAATCATGGGTAGGCATATTATATATCAACCACGAGACGGAAGGGGAAAATCAATGATTCAGGAAAACTATAACGTTCAAGGATCTCAACAAAGAGATCCCCAATCACCTCATCATTACGGCCAAGAACATATACATCATCCCTATTATCATGCCGCCAGTTACCCACAAGGTCAGCACTATATCCATGTCCACCATCATCATCATTATCACTATCATCATATGATGAGAGATCAACATACCACTCAACAGTAAGAAGATAACAAAAATTTAAGGTGAGAATGGTTACGCCCGGTTCAACTCCACATTCATGCAACCGGGCGTACCATTCTCACCTTTTTCAGTGCTCACAATTCATCGTGAATATTAGAAAAAAACCGCACTAGACCGATCAAGCAAGCGGAACATCAAGTTCCTACAGGGGGCCTTTATTCAATCTCCCACAGTATGACCATAACAGGTAGAGCACTACTCTACTTCTACCGCGAATTCAGCCCACTGCGTCATCGATGGCCCATGTTCGATGAAAGGTATATAGGCAGGGCTGATGACTCTAATCAGATAACTGCCTTTTTCGCTTAATGTGAACGAGCCCGCGAATTTTTGGTCCTTAATGGGCAGCTCAAAACTTTTCTCCTCTTCGTATACCTGATAGCTGTCCTTGCTTGACGGTAGATACCGTTCAACGCTGACGGTCAGCTTATCAAACAGGTCATTGTGCTGTAGAATATCCCCCGACACATCAATCTTTTGTCCGGGCCTTGTCTGGATAAAGCCATAGGTAGGGCTGGTGAAAGCGATGTTCCCTTTCCCTTCTTCCGATATGGTGACCGGTAGCGAGGTAATATTTGTTACCTTTCTTTTCACTTTGACTACCTTGCTGCCAGCCGACACTGCAGTGAGCATCACCGGATTGGGTCCAGGTCGCAAATTTACTGTAAACTGCATACGGTTATACATCCTTCCATCCAATGATATATCCTTTTTCGTGACCTTGCCTGTTTCGCCGCCCCAACCGCCGCTTCCTAATGAATACATGTACTGTGGAATATACATATCCTTCTGATACAACATGGTGAACGTTGCGCTAGCTTGATCAGTCTCCCATTCCTGCTTCAAAACCTCTATGACTTTATCGCTCCAGTTCAAGCTCACCGTGTTCTTCACGGTTGAGGCAGCTATTCCAAGCAAGGATAACGCCCGAATTGGCACATAAACTTTTCCCGAAGTAAGAAACGGTGCCGGAATTTTCTCGCCAATCGAGCTACCATCCACAAGGTACACATCCTCCGAACCGATCCGGAAGGTCAGAGTATTAAACGCTGGCAGCACCTCAGGATGGATCACGACTTGCACCTGACGTTTCGCTGCATCACAGGTAACGCTGTCCGCTGCACCAGACTGCCGAAGGGTACGGAGTGGAACATATACTCGCCCCCCTTTCAGTATGGACTTGTGCTGCTCGTTACAAAGCCTAAAAAGAAATAAGCCTCCCAAAAATTCGCAGAACTCATGAGAGGCTTATAAAAACAAAATATTCGTTCCCCAAATGATACTCTTAGGGGAAATTTCAAAATCATCGCTTCGCTAATGCATGATCTTTGGAGAAGAAGCCAGATATATATAGTCGGGTTCGCCGCGTTCCTGAGGAACGAATTCAACCTCTACCTTATCAAAAAAGGTTTTTAAGTAATCCACGAATTCAGGCGAAGCCGTGGCGCTCCAAAACGATATGATTCCTTGAGAACGAAGCAGCCTGATTAGTGCCTTAATTCCTTTCTCCGAGTAAAGTCCATTATTCGATTCAGAGACGGTCCAATCCGGTCCGTTATCAATGTCCAGGCAGATGACATCATATGGATCATGAGCTGAATCCATCCATTTCACCAGGTCTGTGTGGATAACATGAGTACGGGGATCATCCAGCGCAAAGCCGGAGAGTGGCGCCAGATGATTGCGGTTCCATCGAATAATCACTTCCTCAATCTCGACGACATCCACCTTCCCGACTCTGGAATCGGACAACGCTTCTTCCAGTGTAAATCCAACTCCAAGACCACCAATGAGCACGCTTTGCGCGCTCCTGCATCTCTCCAATGCACTGCTGACAAGCAGACGTTCCGATTCCCCATTATACGTTGCCATTAAAAAGATGCCGTTGTATATGATCTCATAATGACTCTCTCTTTTTTGAAGCTGAATGTCCCCTCGCTCCGTATGACTGCGTTCAATGATTTCCGGCGTGCAATTCATGGTACCCGCCTCCTTTTTTGGAAGAATATCACTTTATGTATTTCTATTATAGCCTATAAGACTCAAGATAGTCTTTGCCCTACATAAAAAGGCATCCGTTAAGCCGAAGACCGGCTTATTGGATACCCTGCATGTAATCTGGTGAACTATAAGTAAGAGATCTATTCGGCATATGTAATTTTATTCCTTATAATGAAGGACCATAATCGACCTGTTCGATGTAACACTAGATTCCCTTCGTCTTCAACCTCTTGGCTAGCTCCGACAGATCCTGTCCTTTTAACGCACCTTCCACCAGCTGCGGCAGCAGCGCAGGAGTACAGGCAAAGCAAGGAGTTCCATCCTTCGTCAAAGCCTTGGCCAGCTGCTCATCATAAAATGGCTTGCCTTCATCGGATAACGCGAGCAGGCAAAGTGTCTTCACGCCGGATTCCTTCATCTCACGCATACGCCGTATCAGCCTTGACTGGTTGCCACCTTCATATAGATCAGAAATGATAATAAACAATGTCTTTTGGGGTTCCTGGATAAATTGCTCACAATATGCGACTGATTTATCGATATTCGTACCGCCGCCAAGCTGAATACCGAACAGCATATCCACGGGATCATTCGCACATTGTTCTGTCAGATCAACTACTTCTGTATCGAACACAACGACGCGGGTATCAAGAGCAGGTATGCTGGCAAAAATCGATCCGATTACCGATGCCCAGATGACTGATTCCGCCATGGAGCCACTCTGGTCGATATCCACGATAACCGTCCATTCCTTATTCCGTCTTGCACGGTCATAGAAATAGAATCTTTCGGGAATGATCCGCTTCAGTCCGGCATCATAATTTTTGAGATTTCTCTGGATTGTTCGCTTCCAGTCAATACCGCTTAATGAAGAAAGCGGTGTATGCTGCCTGCGATTCAGAGCACCGGTAACGGCCCTTTGAATATCCTGCTCCATTCTTTTAACGAGTTCATCCACCACGGCCTGCACCAGCATTCGCGCGGTATCTTTCGTTTGCTCCGGTATTTTCCCTTTAAGTGACAACAGAGTTCCGACCAGCTGTATATCCGGTTTTACACTTGCCAGTACTTCCGGCTCAAACAAAAGCTGCTTCCAGCCCTTTCGCTCCATAGCATCGTTCTGTATAACGGAGACCACGTCGTCAGGAAAAAAAGCACGCACGTCCCCGAGCCACTGCGCTAACCGCGGTGCGGACTTCCCTTGTCCTGCATTACGTGATTTTGTCGCTGAAGAAGTTCCGCCATCTTGTCCAGTATCATCCGTTTGATCATAAATAGCAGCAAGTGCCCGGTCCATAATCAGCTCATCGCTGGACAATTCCAAATGTCCGCCGCTGCTGTAGCGGTTAAGTTCTTCTTCAGCAGCCGTACCCAGAATGAGCCGCCAACGGGATAATGCCTGATGATCCGCATTATTTCCCATATTTAAAAATCCTCAAAGTCAAAATCATTTAATTCATCCAGCATCCGGGTTTCGTCCTCCTTAAGGTCATCCATGAGTATTTCCGCTACCTGCTCCGTATCTGCGCCCCAAAGCTCACCAAGCAGCTCGGCTACCATCGTTTTTTCTTTCTGGCTAAAGACACTAAATGCACGGCGCAAAAATACAAGTGCTCGCACAAACTCTTCGTTCTCGAGTGTACAAATATACTCATCCAGCTGTTCCCATAGGCTCATTCGCGATAAAAGCGCATAGCGGTTGCGCATCGCAAGCCCCTCGAACCATCCTGCTCCAAGATCTGCCGGAATACCCGGAGATAGCCGCCGGGATACCTCCGCAGCGCATTGCTGCGCCGTAATATCATTACGTTCCAGCAAAATGGCACAAGCAAGTCCCGAAAGGCGTGGATGTGCATCGTCCCTGTCTGACAATCTGCCCAGCTCTTGAATCCACAACGCTTCATCAACTTCTTCGCTGTGTTCCGAAGCGATATGGTTCAATTCATTGATCGCCGCAGCCATCGCCTGCGCCACTTCATCATTGCACTGACTCGCATCGTATAAAAACAGACAGGCACGCATAAACAGCTGCTGAAGCAGCGGTACGAGCGGCGTCGTATCCATTCTTCGTACTCCTCCGAAACGAATCAGCTGCGACAGCTTTCTGGCCGCTGCCGTAATGTGTACGACATCCTGGCTCTCAACCGCAAGTCTTTGCAAGGTCTGCCGGCCAGCCTCCATCTGATGAATCATTCCACACTCATATGCAGTTGTAATAAGCTCAGATCCTTCTTCAATTGAGCCGCAACTTTCCAGCCGCTGCTGCAGAACAAATCCCGCTGCAATTTCAACCGTCTCGCCGAGTAGCGTAGATTCAACAATCTCAATCTCCACTTCAGGCGACCACTGGGTAACCCAATGTTCCGCCCAAATAGCCTGATTCTGAGATCTGACAATTTCTTTGACAAAATGAATCCCCAGCAGTTTCAAGCGATGAAACCAGAATGAGCGGTTCAGATCGAGATAGGCAGCTTCTTCCGAAGACACCCTACGGTTCTCGCGCAGATCGAGGATCAGATCACTTGCAACAGCCGCTTTATATTTATCCAGCTTCAGTCGCTTCAACTGGCGGTTCATATCCTCCTGAATCGGTGTCTGGCTGACGCCTTCCGCCAATTCTCCGATCGCCGTCCCAACCTCTGTTTTTGCCAATGACTCTGCAATTACGGAGAGCTCGCCCCTTCCAAGAAGAGTTTTGGCCGCATCCCTTAGATCCCTGAGCGTTGGGGCCAAGCCGTCATGCAGCGCTGCAAGGGATTCAGCCAGCCGTACCGCCTCGATTACCTCTGCGGTCGAGCGGTGCGTACCGGCTTTTCTTAAATCACCCGCCACCGATGACAAGTAATGATGAGGCAAATCCCCAAGCGTGCCTTGGAGCATATGTCCCCACATCATTTCAAAATAGTACGGAGCAATATTGCCGGCACCATAACCGGAGAGTGACGACAGTTTCAAATAAGAATAAGGCATGAGCGTCAGCTTCGTCTTGCGGGAAGGAAGCTGCTTTAATTCATCGCCGGTCATCGCAGATGTAAGATTGATCAAAGCAGAAGCGTGGTAAGCCCCGCAGATCACCACAATTTTATCCGGTTTGTGGCCTGCCGCGATGGCATCTGCAATTTGCCGGCACATATAGGCTTCACGTACCGCATTATAGGCGTATTCCAGTCTCTGATCCTTACGCTCCTGCTCCTCCGTAAGCTCTCGCATCTGGCCTGAATAAGCCAAAATAGCCTGCCGGTAAGCATCCGGACTCAGGTTATGCTCAAAGCTGCGCTCCCAATACGTGTCGTAATCTACCTCTCCGGATATTTCCGCGATCCTGCTGTAGATGGAGCTGCTGTCTCCTGTCTTTTCACTCCGGTCACTTTCTGCCCTTTGCTCTGATCTATGGATATTGGACTCCAATGCCTGCTGCCCTCCTGATTCCTCGGCTTCATCTGGACCCGAGTGATTCTCCCCATGTTCCCCTCGTACATCCTGTAAACAGACAGCTGAAGATGAAGGCAAATCGATAAAAGCGCAATGAGCTCCATTTCTGCGTGCCCAAAGCATCGCCTGATATTCGGGGGAATATGCAGCGAAAGGCCACAGCACCGTACGGACAGGCAGTTCCTCTGTGAATGCAAGAATAGCAACGGGCGGCTTCGTGGAACTGTTGGTTAAATGAAGGATTTCAGAGGTTGCATCTGAAGGCCCCTCAATCAATACCGCTGTAGGCTGTACCTGCTCCAAATAATCTGCGACATGAAAAGCGCCCGCCGGCGACAGATGCCGGACGCCAAAAATATGTATCCCAGCGCCGCTGGCCGCATTCATTGATTCATCTCCTTGCATGCCGTATAAAGCCCACGCCAGCTTGCCCCGCGTTTTTTCATCACATTATCCAGGTATTCCTTCCATACAAGCCGGTCTTTATCATCATCCTTCACGATAGCCCCCTGCAGCCCTGCCGCTATATCCTCATCTGTCATATCTCCGTTTCCAAAACTTGCCGCCAGCGCCATGCTGTTCGTAAGCAGCGAGATGGCTTCGGCCGTTGAGATGACGCCTGCCGGAGATTTCACTTTTTCCTTCTTATCGAGGGTCATACCGCTGCGCAGCTCTCTAAAAATGGTCACAACCTTCTGTAGCGCTTCATCCGCAGGCACTGCCGCCTGTAAATCGTAAGAGGCAGCAATCTCGGCAACCCGTTTCTTCACGATTTCCATTTCGGTTTCAAGATCTGCCGGTGCCGGCAAAACAATAATGTTAAAGCGGCGCTTAAGTGCCGTCGACATCTCATTCACGCCACGGTCGCGGGTATTGGCTGTGGCAATAATGCTGAATCCTTTGCGTGCATTCATTTCCTTGCCGAGCTCAGGAACAGAAATTGTCTTTTCAGAAAGAATGGATATCAAGGCATCCTGCACCTCGGAGGCGCAGCGTGATATTTCCTCAAAGCGGGCAATGCCTCCAGTCTCCATCGCTCTCATCACCGGACTTTTCACTAACGCCTCCGGCGTTGGCCCTTGCGCCAGCAGCATAGCGTAGTTCCAGGAGTAACGTACCTGCTCTTCAGTAGTTCCCGCCGTCCCCTGCACAACGAGACCTGAATTTCCATAGATGGCCGCAGACAGGTTTTCGGACAGCCAGGATTTGGCCGTTCCCGGTTCTCCGATGAGCAGCAGCGCCCGGTCCGTGACGAGCGTCGCAATCGCCATTTCAACAATACGTGGATTGCCGATATATTTTGGTGTAATGACCTGCTTTCCCGCCTTACCTCCCACGATAAATTTCAAAACCGACTGCGGTGACATCTGCCAACCTGCCGGAATTTTCCCTTGATCCTCTTGAATTAATGCATTTAACTCCTCCCGATACAACAGCTCAGACGGCTGCCGCATGATATCCTGCATGGCTTGTTCCGTACTCATATATAACACTCCTTTATGAATGAATGGATGACGTCATATTCTTCAAAATGAATTCCAGCTGCTCCTCTGCGTTGGACTTGAACTTAGGCAATGCAGACCGGATTCGTTCAGCATAGCCTGCGGGAAGACGGCATAATTGATTGAACAGGTACGGTTCGATTTCATGGCATTCGGTATTCCGTTCATCCTCCATTGCGCGAACGAGCGCTTCATGCAGCTGAGCTTCCGGAATACCTGCGCGAACCAGCCCGATCACTGCCAAATTGGCGAAACGATTACGGAACTCTGGTGAATTCTTCAGCTTGCCAAGCAAATAAGAACCAGCCTCCGGTTGTCCCGGACGGGCAAATGCACTGACCAACGCCATGTGATCCAGCTCGATAAAATGGCCCAGCCACCTGGAATCCCAGTTTGCTGCGATCTCCTCCTGGGGCAGCATCTCCACATGATAGGTATAGCCGTCGTTTTTACCATATGCCCATTCCCGGTTATAAGCTTGGTACCTCCTGGATATGACTAGGTCCTCTATTGTATCCAGCAATTGTTTACAGTAATTCGCGCTGCGGCTTACGGCTGATGCTTGCAGACGGTCCATCAAAATCTTGGCATATTCCTCGTATACACGCCCCGGCGACAAAATGGGCTGAGCTTTAATGAATATCTCGCGCGCATAGGAGCTGGTGCCTGCAGAATGCTTCAAATCCATTTCCACGGCTGCCTTCATGAGCTGTCGACCTTCTTCGGAGTCTATTTGTTTCATATAGTTCATTGCTTCATTGGCCAAAAATACCCAGCCGAGTTTATACATATACAGCTTATATTGACGCAGGACATTCAAATACAGTTCCTCTAGCTCAGGACTCTCTTTTTGATGCAGGGACCAGAGATATCGTTTAACCCGAGTCCAGATCTCCTCCGCCTTTTGCTTGTTTCCTTCTATCTCTTCCAGCGACTGCAAAATAATCGAGAAATCCCGTGTAAGCCATCCCGTCAGCAGTTCCGACTGGCACCGGGTCAGTGAAGAATTCACCAGATCGCAGTCTTTGCCTTTGGAAGCCTCGTACAGACGTTCAGCCGCACTTTCCCAGCTACTGTCCGCGAGCGCATGGTATGCAGCTTCACGGATGCCCTTCTTCTTGTCCCGGCTAAAGTCCAGCAGCGCTTGTTCATATTCCTGATGCCCTGCCAGCAGCCGAATGGCTGTTGTACGGATCTCATCCGAACCTGAAACAGCAGCATCATATACGACATGTATTACATCTTGACCACCGCTCTTTGAAATGACGGTCAGCTTGCGTGCTTCGAGTTTACCCCCGGCAGGCTGAAAGCTTTCAAGCAGATGCGGCACGATTTCCGGTCCATACGATGGCAGAATATCCGTCATGGCAAATTCCGCGATTTCTACATAAGGGTCATTAAGCGCTTCAACGGCAAGCGGCAGGAGTCGCAAATCCCGGAATAATCCCTCTCTGTAAGCTTCCAGAATAACTTCATGACGTCCACCTCCACGTGTCGTCAGTGCGGTCCGAACTGCAGATAACCTGCGATATGACAGGCGGGTTGGGAGCGCGAGAGGTTTACTTATGAACGGCGTTGTCTCACCTTCTGCTGCCGCTTTTCCTTGGGTATGTAATACGGACTGCAGCAGCAGGTTCACGATCTGCAGCTGCCGGGCAGAGTCCGTATCGATGCTGTTACCTGTTTCGATCAAGCCATGGACACCTTCGGCAAGCTTTTTAAACACCGGCGCCCGTTCACCAAGCTGTTCAAAAGACGGCAGCAGTCGTTTCAGCCGATAGTCTCCGGCTGCGAGGTCACTCCCTGCAATATATAAGCGTCTGATTTCTTCGTTCAGCTCCATCAGCAATGCATGACTCATTTTGCGTATCTCCTCCAATTCTGCAAATTAGTATAGCAAACGGATAATCTCTTGTTTATTCATGATACTCAGCGGCTGCGATTGCAGTTGACCGCTTTGAGTCTGATGATCGAACATAACCAGCATAGAGACATCCTTCAGGCTGTCATCAGGTAAATATTTCAACAGGTTAACAGTGGAGTCATCGAGCAGATCCTGCAGTCCAAGCGTCTCCCCGTTCGAATCCGAGATGAATAATCGGCCTTCCTCATCAGCCACCACCTGCTCCACATGCAGCAGCATCACGGGATTCGGATCACCCAGCGGATTTTTGAGTTGATTCTTCACTTTTTTTATGGCCTCGGCATAGGAATGGGCAGCATATTGCCGTATCCGGGCTATGTCCTGCTCTTCCACCGGTCTTGTGGTGAAGGACTCATACCGCACTCGGCGGTTCATATCACCCGGGTAACGATAGAGAGCCGGCACATGAACAACATCAAAACAGCTGTCCTCCTCACGCATCAGCTTCGCCGCCTTATATGGACGGTACTGTAATGTGCAATGAAGCTCGCCGCTGTCCTTTTGAATCCAGTAACCACAGTCCACAAACTCCTGACGGGATGAATCATCATAGCTGAGGAAAGATAACTGGATCAGTTCCGTCTCCGGGCTAACCAGACCTGCATCCCTGAGCTCTGAGAGCTGCCAAGCATGACCCAGCCACTCTTCAATGGTGGATTCATAGTCTAACGCAAGTTCGGTATCCTGAAGCTTCGCGTTCAGATGTGCCCTTCCTTTTTTGATAAAGGCATGGATGATAGCAAATTGTTCAGCGGCATAAGTATAGGTAAGTTCGGGATTCCCGCCTGCCGAAAGAATCATATGCAGCTTACGCAGCTGGATCTGAGCCCCGTTTAAATAAAAGCTCCCCATTTGCTTAACATGATCCTGGATGACTTTAAGCTCTTTTGTATCCAGCATTCCCAGACCACGGCGTATCAAGGAATGAGTCAGCTTTTCCAATACATCCAATCCTTCGAGCTGAGCCGTCACTTTTTTCTTCAGGGCCGATTTATTTACTTTCTTAGGCTTGACTGCAACCCCGTCAGCTGCATCTTTGGCTTTTTTCTCTTCACGTTTCTCGGCCTTTTCCCGTTTGGCAGCCAGTTCATCCGGCACCGCCGCTGCCGAAAAAGGCTTGCCTTGTGCATAGGCATACAGCAAACCAAGTACATGCTTGCACGGAATTTGTCGGCTCGGACAGCTGCAGCGCATCACAGGTTTATCCGGAAGCACAAAATCCACAGAAGGTGCATACGGCGTCTTCCCGCTGCCTGCACATGTCCCAAATAGCACCTGTTGATCCTCAGAGTGGTGAAGCGTTGTAAACTTCCCTTTTTTTATGAGATCATGTCCGTTTTTTATCGCAGCACTATTGGGTGCCTGCGAATCAATCCAAGTCTCTGAAATTTCAATCAAACGATTTCCCTCCCGCTCGGTAAGTTTGCAGTACCACCAAGATTATGATATTAACCCTATAAGATAAATCATACCTAATAATATGAAACGCCCCTACCCTCTTAAGTCCTATTTAAGAACAAGCATTCTTATTTTAGAATATGAAGCAAAAAACAAAAAAACAGATCCATCATGGTGTATTAACCATAATCAATCTGTGAGCTGTCCAAATCATAAACTTAACAGGGTAAATCCTACCATTTTGTTCAATAATCCCAGACTACAAATCTGCGTAATTATGAAAGAATCATTACCCACGCGGAAACAACAACAGAATGCCTAATGCAATAATGATGACAAATAAAATGCGTTCAAACTTCCTGGCTGGAATTCGTTTGTTCAATAGAACCCCGAGGCCTGTAGCTAATAGAATGGCTGGAATAGAATATGCGTATAAAACAAAGGCGTCTGCTGTCCATAATCCTCCCAAAGCATGCCCCGCTACAACGAGTACTCCGGAAACCAGAAAATGCGCCTGTAATGTGCCTCGCAAACGTTCAGGGTTCCACCGCCGCAAAGTACCGTAGATCATGACTGGCACACCATTAATGTTATATGCACTACCCAGCACGCCTGAAGCAAATCCGAAAGGCCAAACCCAGCCGCGGCTATTAAGCAGCGGATGATCAATCGCTTCAGAGAGACTTTTCTTGATTAAACAATACGCCCCGTAACCGATGAGAAAAATGCCCAGTATAGATGTAATGATGTAGGAAGGAATGGTGTTCAATACGATAAGCCCGACCGGAATGCCAATGACCGTGGAA
This sequence comes from Paenibacillus dokdonensis, assembly GCF_004916975.1. Classification (GTDB taxonomy): domain Bacteria; phylum Bacillota; class Bacilli; order Paenibacillales; family Paenibacillaceae; genus Paenibacillus_AQ; species Paenibacillus_AQ dokdonensis. The sequence continues at coordinate 3,074,431 of NZ_STGQ01000001.1, forward strand.
ACAGCCAGCCGGATGAGGACAGGCCGTTCAATATGACGCCAACCACTGAAAACAGTCAATAAAGCGACCGTTAAACCGGCTAAACCGATCAAAGAAACCGAAGTATGGAGCGGGATCGGCAAAAGCGTAAGCAGAGGCATGCTCACAATCGCCTCACCGAAGCCAAACATGGATCTCATAAGAGCACCGATAAAAACTGCAGCTACAGCCAACAAGATAAGCGTAATAGACATTAATGAATCCACCTCCTCTTTCTGTTTTGAAATGATAACATACCAAAAACCCAAAGAAAATAGCGTTTTTAACGCATTCAGATCATTATCTAAGCACTCAAAACCACTATAGTAATGCAGGGATTAATGCGAGGAACTAAATAGCTGTCTAGACAGGATACAAGGCGTCTGAGTGGCATCGTTAATTTAGTGTTTTTTAATCGGAGACAAATTAAAAAAGACTGTCTGGTGATCCAGACAATCTTTCACGTTATCCCTATAAATTTTTATTGATCCTTCTGTTCCGCTCTTTCCTTAACCGTATTAACCATTTTGTAGTAACCATCGTTCATCTTCACAGCGATCGCATCGTCCGTGCTCATTTCAGAAATCGAGTACAGCTTAGTGCCCTCAGCAAATCTGTTGGAATACACCCCATGACCTATAATGGTCTCATCCGTAATTAGAGATTCCACAGTCCCTACCATTCGATCAACTGATACAATCCTAATGTCTGTTAATCGATATAAAACGTCATTCCAATGAACAAACTCAAAAGCCCATGAGTGTGAAACCGAGGTGGTCATTGCTTTCTCGTCTGCTTGTTCCTTTTGTGTGCAGCCTAGCAGTAAGATTGGTATTAACAAAACCATTACACTAGCTTTCAGTTTATATAAATTCATGTTAACAATCACCTCTCTGCGCCTTAGCCTTCATCCAATCCAATTCTTACTCTAGCGAATACATTAATAGATCTAAGAGTTTAGGAGGTGAGACTATTGATGAGTAAGGTATTCGATATGATTTTTAGTCTCGGCCATAGCTGCCAGGTGGCCTCACAATTAAGACGGAATCAATTACGAAAAGTTGCCGGTCCGCTGGATTGGTTTAATTTTGCTTCAACGGAGGCGGTATGTAAAGTTTTACGCGGTCGTTTTCAAGGTTTTATGGAACTTGAGCATCTGGAGGTATACGGAAAGTCAAAGAATTGCTATTATGTCCGGGATCTGCAGACCACATCCTTATCCTTTCACGACTTTAATAATGCCCCTGATCAACCTCCTTTATATGATTACGCATTGTTCAAAGAAAAACTGGATCGGAGGATCACGCGCTTCGTCTCTTATTTATCATCCGATGCCGAAGTTTTGCTTATCAGAACCATATCCAATCCCGCGGATGCACTCCGTCTCTATCATGCGATAAAAGGCACCTATGCGAATCCGAATCTGCATTTTCTGTTCGTCATCCCCAGCAAGGAATCTTCCATTATACAGCGGATATCTGAGCATGAACGTATCACCATTGTTCAAATTCCTCACGGAAGCACATGGGAGGGCGATGCTCCGGCATGGAAATCCCTGCTTCGTTCCATATCACTCTAATTATTCACTATCTCCGTATTTGCCAGCATGATCTCTTCAGCAATCTTCCAGAGTCTCGGTAAAAAACGCATGACCTCTTCTCCGCGGCGGACAAGATCCTCGCTTGAATGAATCCCCAAATCTGCGATCAATTCCACAAAAAAGGGAGTCAGCTCGCGCCGTATTTCTGCTGAAGCGTCAACTGCTAATATCTGATGACATCTCGCGTAGGTCGCCACGATCCAAAAGACGGCTTCCCGGTGATTGCCTGCCCGGATTTGTTCCCGACTTCCGTCAATGGCTATCGACCTCGCTTCTGGAGTGATGTCGGAGCTGAAAAAGAATGCTGTCTTGGCTGCCGCTGCAGCAGCATCAAAGGTTTTTTCAAGTCCAATTAAATGATGCTCTACTCTGTCCGCAGTCCAATCCTCACATCCTAACAATTTAAGCAGCACAGGATAACACTCTTCGTATCCATATTCCTCCAACACATGTCGCGCTGCCAGGTAGCGAAGTCTCACTGTCGGATTGCGGAGCGCAGCGACAAGAAGAACATGCGTCATCACTCCGGTCGGAAACATCCATGATGTGAGCTGCTCATACATGGGAGCAGAGGGATTCATGGACTGGATCCCATTTTCTATTCTTTCGCGAGCATTCTCACAACGGAGGCTCACCCATTTTCTCTCCGCAAAATGTCGGGAAACTTGCTTTTGCAGCAAACTTAAGTGTTCCGTAGGATCATCGATCAGCGTGTTGATTCGGAAGCTGCCAGCAAGATGATAGGACTGCAGAACTTTTTCTGCTGAATCCAGCTGCTGAGAGGATAAATAAGTAATCTCAATTAAAGTATCCCGGTACATCAATTTTCCCAACTTTGAAGGAGCCGTATCACCGTCCCTGACAACTACAACATCCACATCCGAACCGACAGGCAGCAAGTCTTCATCTGATCGCCCTACGGTAGAACCGCTAAAGTATGCCCCCAAGTAACCTTCATCCGCACTTGCATATGCCATAAGCCATTCTGCAGCATGTTTCCGCGCTAATCCGATCTTCATCAACAGTCAGCACCTCCAAAGCAGTATAATCATGAATCACTTCATTCCATTTTAACCCATATTCTTTGATACTCCAGATTCAATTTTCTTCCCGGCTTAACTCCGTTTACTTTATTTCCGTTCACTGCATGGGAAATGCTTGTTTATTTCTCGGGTAATCGCAGGATATCTTTCATTTCGACGTTTTTTCCCATTCTTATGTATAGGCGAAAGCGATGACTTTATTTATATTTAAATTCTTATATATAAAAGGATCCTTTATTAATATGGGTGCTTTTAGACAGCGCAAAAATAACTCGATTTTAATTGGGGATTATTATAAAATGAAACTGTTAAATGAAACATTGTTTCATTATATGAAACTAAATAAAGGAGGAAGATGTATGGCTTACACTTTCTATGGTCTTGACCACGTTCAACTAGCAGCACCGGAAGGCTGCGAAACAGAGGCTCGGCATTTTTTCCATAACCTATTGGGTTGGACGGAGATACCAAAACCTGAAGCCCTAAAAAAACGTGGCGGGGTTTGGTTTCAATGCGGTACTCATCAAGTACACATTGGAGTACAAAAGGATTTTGTTCCCGCTGTAAAAGCCCACCCGGCATTTCATGTACTGAACTTGGATGAATTGCGTGCACAACTGCAGCACAATAATATTCAAATAATTGATGATGAAGCAAGGACTCCTGAAGGAGTAAGACGATTCTATGTAAACGATCCCTTTGGAAATCGGATTGAGTTTTTAGAATGGCTTTCCTCATAAGTAAAGTTCAAATAAATAAGAGACGCTGACAAATATCATCCTCACCAGATGATCGACAGCGCCGAAGAAACCGAGTATTCGATTCATGTAATTAAGTATTTTCCTGATGATTTTTCTTCAAATAACGATACAGCTGATTCATTTCCTCCAAGGTTTCTGGAACATACTGCGTTCTATCCTTATAGGCCCGGGAAAGTGCTCTATGTAAAATCAAACCGGCTTCCTCCTGATAAGCAGGAAACACCTGATTTCTGGGCCGCATATAACTAAATTCGAGCGTTTCGCGTGTCGAGAAGAAAAAGTCGTTAGAATCCTTGTTAATCTTCTCATCCAGCCAAGCGGCGGAATGTCCCGGTTGTCCTCCTGCTTCATAATATATGGAGCTCTGAATTTCAGGGCTTGCTACATATTCCGCAAACTCCGCTGCCAAGGGTATATGATCAGATTTGGCTGATACTGCGATTCCGACGCCACCCAACAGAGCGTGCTCAGGTTTCCGCGTCATCGATGGGATGTCGGCAAAATGGAGTCTATGGCCATGACTTGCGGACCTGGAATAATTGGAATATCCGAACGCCAAAGGAACATATACAATTTCATCGCCAGAAGCCATCAGATCATACATTTGTATCGGATTGGATGCAAGGGAAGCTACATGAAGATGCGGCAGCAGCCAAAACATTAATGCAAGCGCTGCTTCTCCAGTCGGTTGTGGTATACCTTCCTCCTCATCGAAAAAGGATTTGCCTCCAATATTAGCACATAGGGAAAGAAAGCTGCACATGGCATCGGTAGGACAAAGCGGCCAGCCAATTTTTTGGTTGCCTGTCAGCTCTTCGGTGAGTTCTCTGACCTCCACCCAGGTGGTCGGCATTTCGCGGCCAACCATTAAATCCGGCCGGCAGGAAGCAACTTGTGCCGCTGCATCTACAGCCAAGGCCCATTGCCTGCCGCCCCATTGATAACTGCTATAGCTCGGTCCCACGCTGTTCTTCCATTGGTCCATCAGGTAATCACCCGATAACCATTCGTCCAAGGGAGCCAGAATTCCTTGAGCCGCACTGACTCCAATATGGGGATGATCAATGAGCAGAAGATCATATTTGCTCGCGAGCAAATCGAGAGGATAATCTCCAAAATCCTTGAGTGATCTGCGGTCCCAAATGATATTTACTCCTGGATATTTCTTACTGAACTGTTCCGAAGCCATTACCAGTGGTGAAAAACCTCGTTCATGATCCCAGGTCATGCCTTTCAGGGTAATCAATCTAAATTACCCCTCTTTCTCTCATTACGGCGATGGTATCCGGATTGTATCCTAGCTCCAGCAGAATTTCTTCATTATGCTCTCCAACGCCCGGAGGATGGCGTAAAATTTCTCCAGGTGTTTCACTAAACTTTACAGGTATATTGACAGTTTTCACTTCACCGGCGGTTGGATGCTGATAGCTGGTGAAAGCCCCCAGATGAACTGCTTGTGGATCCTGCTCCACTTCCAGATGATTTTTCACCTCAGACACCCACATGTCTTTTTCCAGCATTTTATCAATCCAGTAAGCTGTCGACTTCTTGACTACACTTGCCTGAATACGGAAAAATACCTCATCCCTTTTATCATATAGAGTATCCGGATCATTATATTCATTCAGACCTTCATCTCCAAGTACTTCAGCCAGGACCGGAATTGGATTGACCGAAATACACATATAACCATCAGCTGTTTGGTATATGCCAAATGGCGCTGACTGTCCCGGATGAGCGATGCCCGACATCGGACGTTCAAACAGCTTGCCCGAGTTTAACGTTACCGCAAATTCCTGTAACTGATGAGTGAGCAGGCACTGGTACAAATTAATATCGATTTTCTGACCTTTCCCGGTCCGTTCCCGATAATACAGTGCAGATAATAATCCGTAGACAATGTTATAGGCGCCAAGTTGATCGGCAATGCCTGTGCCAAGCGGTGTTGGGTCTGCATCCTTACGACCGGTTAGCGTCGTCAGTCCGCTGAGGGATTGTATCATCAGGTCCTGCCCTGGTCGCTCAGCGTATGGCCCATCCTGACCGTAACCTGTACTGGAGCAGTAAATAATCTTGGGATTGATCTTCTTCAAATCTTCGTACCCGAAACCCAGCTTATCCATGACGCCCGGGCGGAAATTTTCAATAACAAATTCACATTCCACAGCCAGCTGGTATATGACCTCTTTAGCTTCCTCTGCTTTCAAATCCAGGGCAAGCGATCGTTTATTCCGATTGAACGCCAAGAAGCAGGGTGATTCCGTTCCGCCCACCAAATATTTTAAAAAGGACCATTGACGATAGCTGTCTCCGCTTCCAATACGTTCAATTTTGATCACGTCCGCCCCCAGATCGCCGAGCATCTGCGTCGCAAACGGTCCCTGCAGCAAATGTGTAAAATCCAGCACCTTAATACCCTCTAAAGCTTTTTCCACATGTCTTCATCCTTTCGTTGTATATCTAGGCAAGCGATTCAGCCTGCCAAGACCACTGCAGCTCGCGGCATGCTCCTGCCGGCAATCCTGATACACCTGACCATTCTGGCGGCAATGGTGAATTGTTCGCATCCGAGACACAGGTCCATGGCTCAAATGAAATGGCATCCGCCCACAACGGCTTGAACACAACCAGATACGGGAAGCTCTGATCAAATTCAAGCTTTATTCTGATCTGCTCCTGATGGCGAATAATCTCACAGCAGTGAACATCTTGATCCATTCGAAAGACAAAATGATCCGTATCCTTGGGCAGTTTATCCAAAGGCATGCCTACCAACAAATCTTGGCACAGCTCCGTTTGAACCGGAATATTGCGCATGATACCATCCTCATCTGCGAAGTATTGCTGAGTCACAGCTGCTGTAACATCCGTTCCTGCCATACTTCCTCGAAATGAAAAATACGGATGCAGGCCAAATCCGAAGGGAACTTCCGTCTCCCCCTCGTTTTCCACGATCAGCCTTCCGGATATCCGGTCCCCTTGCAGCTTCCATGTCATTCGGAGCACGACAGCATGAGGATAGTAAGCAGGATTCACATCCGTTTCAGTGAAATGCAGCTCTGCAGTTACGTTCGCTCCCTGGCATTCGTTCGCTTCCATTCCGCTTATTTGCCAAGGCATCATCCGGATCTCACCATGCAGATGATTCACTCCTTCATGAAGGGGATAGGTATAGGGGCGCCCCTCAAAAGAAAACTTCCCTCCAGCAATCCTTCCCGGCGGCCATAATAATGGCACTCCGAACTCAGATGAGCGTGCAGACAGTACAGACAAATCTTCCGGGCCTTCAATCGTATCATGGCCTCCCAGACGGCAGCGGATCAAATTGAATCCAATATCCAGGTTTATCATCGCTTCCGAATCATGCAGTGCATCCTTCAACACAACCACACGACTGCCGTCCCAAACATCCTCATATGCCTGGAATCTCATCTTTCCTGCTCCCTCCCCGAACATGCTTATTTGCCCTTAAACACGGGTGGCCTTTTTTCCACGAATGCCGAAATACCTTCCTTCGCATCTGCACTGTAAAAGAGGTTGGCCAAATACGCTCTGTCGTAAGCCTGCGCACTCTCCAGACTTGCGTCGCGTCCTTCATTGACGAGCTTTTTAAGGCCTTGAACTGCCAATGGTGCTTTTCTGGCTATATCTTTAGCCATTGTCATAGCCTCTTCCAGCAATTGATCGGGTGCAGCCACACGGTTCACAATCCGCAGCTCGCGGGCTTCTTCAGCCAATAAAAATCGCCCTGTCATCAATATTTCTTTAGCCACATAGGGGCCAACCGCCCGAAGTGCTTTCTGGACGCCTCCTCCACCCGGTACGAGACCCAGATTGATTTCAGGCAGCCCGAATTTCGCCCTATCCGAAGCAATAACCAAGTCGCAGGCAAGCACCATCTCGAATCCCCCGCCTAAGGCATAGCCGTTTACGGCTGCGATGACCGGCTTAGAGCATTCCTCAATCGCACGGTACATTTGCCGCCCCTTGTTCTGAAACGCAAAAAAAGCTCCCAGATCAAATCCGCTGTATTCTTCGATGTCCGCTCCTGCCATAAACGCTTTGCCGCAACCGGTCAAGATGATCGCAAGCACATCTATTTGTTCATCCAGCTTCTGAAAGCAGTCTGTTAGCTCAGACATCATGATGCTATTCATGGCATTAAGCTTAGCTTCACGTTGAAACGTAATCGTAACAACCCTCTCGACTTGCTCCACCTTGATATATTGGTATCCGCCATTCATACTTCTTCCTCCTTGCTTATTCGCCCCGGACTGACTGGCCACCATCTGCCACAAAGGTCTGCCCTGTAATAAATGAAGCCGCATCGCTGCAAAGATACATGACGAGATCCGCGATTTCACCTGGCTGACCGAATCTGCCGATGGGATGAGCATTATTCCATGTACGAATCAGCTGGTCCGGATCTTCCGATTCTCTGAATATCTTTTCATTCATCGGAGTCATGATTGTTCCCGGAGCAACGGCATTGATCCGAATGCCCTGCTTCGCATATTCAATGGCCGCCTGTCTGGTGAATGCCAAGATGCCTCCTTTGGAGGCACTGTAAGCAGCCCAACCCAGAAATCCATGAAGCGCCTGTGTCGAAGAGCAGTTAACGATTGTTCCTTTCCCTTGCTGCAGCATATAAGGTATCGCATACTTACAGCCGCGGAATACACCACCCAGGTTAATATTCAGCACGCGCTGCCAGTCCGATTCACTTGTCACCGCTGCTTCTCCGGCTATCGCCACGCCTGCATTATTGTATAGAATATCGAGACTGCCCTTTAAAGCATGTGCTTGTTCCATAAGGTTTTTCATAGCTTCATCACTGCCGACGTCAACAGATATATAATGAACATCCTTGCCATGGCTCCGCAGCTCGCTTTCGAGCTTACGTCCCGTCGCCTCATCCATATCCGCGATAACTGTGGTAGCACCTGCACCAGCAAACCCGCGTACAGCTGCTTCTCCAATTCCCTTCGAGCCGCCTGTTACAACGGCAACCTGTCCTGTAAAATCAAAAGTCACGTTAGGCGTCAATTGGAACCTCTCCCTTGCCTTAGATGTCATTCGAGCCCTGTTGGATCCTTGGGTTCGATACATTTATGATAGCGGGTTCCTTTTCACGACGTAACGTGACGGTTATTACTTTTCTTCTATTCTTTTTAGGAGTTTGACAAACTTCTGTGATCTGCGGGCGTGAGTCCGGTCAAGTCTTTGAAAATCTTGTTGAAGTACTTCACATCATTGTATCCGACAGCTTCACTGACCTCATATACCTTCAGATGCGTCGATTGGAGCAGATGACGTGCACGATCAATGCGCAGCTTCATCAGATATTTGGTGAAAATCTCTCCCGCTTCCTCTTTGAATAATCGGCTCAAGTAGGACGCATTCACATAGAAGCGTTCCGCAAGTTTTTGCAGCGATACATCCTCCATATAATGATCATCCAGAAAATGCAGTACATCAACGATCAGTTTGCTTTTGCGCTGGATCTTAAGCTTTGCCCCTTCCGATGCAGCATCCATAAATACGGATAATACAAACTGCTCTATCTCATCCAGCGTATCGAACAAACGGACCTTAGAGAGCCAGTCTTCCGTAAACTGGCCCGCATCCGTCTGCTGTTCCTGCTCACGAATTTCCCAAACAATCCGGCTCATGGCCTGTAATATATCCTCCATATCCTGACCCGACGCACGGCTTCGCCTGATGTCATCAAACAGTTCCTCCACCAAAGCCCCCGTATCTTCCATATTCCCGTTTGCCGCATAGTTGAAGAGCCGGAGCTGCAAATCCCGATTGAAAAGCTTGCGGTGATGTTCAATTGACAGCTGATCATAGAAAGTAGCACGGTCGTTTCCGAAATACATTTTCATCTTCAAAGAATTCAGCGCCTCCATATAGGCATGAAAAGCCTTACACTCTGCCTTATGTTTGCTACTGATACCAATAGACACGGTGACTTTTATAAATCGTTTGATGCTTTCACGTATACGTTCCAGCAGGGTTTCAAGTCCGGAGGAATCCCTCCGAGCTTCACACCAGACGGCAATGCGGTCATCTATTTCAAACAGGTAATGCTTCCGTCCGCTTTCCTTCATATACTCTTCGGCAATGTTCCGGATGCCATAATGCAGAAGCTCGTAATCGCGCCGGCTGTACCGTTCCAGCAGCAGATGAAGCTGATCTACTTCCAGTAAAATCACAATGAAATGGTCCTTGATCATATCGATACCGAGCTCCTCACAGTGCTGCTGTATGAGAGTCTCATCCGTCTTTCTTCCGGAGAACCAACTGGCCAGGAGTTGTTCGCGCTGCACCTGTCGTCCCAGGTTCCATTTGGATTCCTCGGCAAGGCGGCGCAGCTGCTGGGCCTGATTTTCATTTTTTTGGCTGGCCAAGCGTAGAAAGAGCTGAAGCATTTCATCATCGTTCACCGGCTTCAGCAGGAAATCATGGGCATCCAGACGCAATGCCGTACGAACATATTCGAAGTCGTCAAATCCAGTCAGTATGACCTTTGTCATACCGGGATGGGAGTCCCGGATCCGCGACAACAGCTCCAATCCATTCATCATGGGCATCCGGATATCAGATAACAGAAAATCCACCTTTTCGTTTTGCAAAATATCGTAGGCATCCTCTCCGTTTCCGGCTTCATAAATGCGGGTTATCCCGCAATGCTTCCAGTAACCGGCATTCACAAGCACTTCTCTGGTCCAGCTTTCATCTTCTGCAATGAGTAAGCTATACATGGCTACCTCCCCCTGGTTTTGGCAGTATCACTTCTAAGGTTGTTCCATGATCAGGTTGGCTGTAGATCTGGAGGCCATAAGCTTCCCCATAATAATGTTTGATCCGGTGATCCACATTCGTTAACGCAAATATTTCATCGGTAGATTGTGCGCCTGATTTTAGATGTTTCCTCACTTCATTAAGCCGTTTCGGGTCCATACCAAGCCCGTCATCGCTCACGGAAAAAATAACATCCTCGCCCATCGCATATCCCGAAACGGTAATGTTTCCTTTACCTTTTTTCATCTCAATGCCATGTATGATGGCGTTTTCCACGAGCGGCTGCAGAAGCAGCTTCAAAACCGGCATGTCCATGAGCTCGTCCTCCACGTCGATCAGCACATCAAACTTGTCGCGATACCTGATTTTCTGGATTCGGAGGTAGTATTGGATATGATCCAACATCTCTTTTACCGTGATCCAGTCATCCCCTTTCAGGCTATGTCTGAAGAAGTGAGAAAGAGCGTACGTCATATCCGTAACTTCGCGGACCCCGTGAATTTTGGCAATGGAGTAGATGGAATTCAGCGTATTATACAGAAAATGGGGATTGATCTTCGACTGCATCAGCTTGAGCTCGAACTCCTGCTTCATGAGTTTTTCTTCGTACAATTCCTTGACCAGCTGCTGCAGGTTCTCAGTCATCGTATTGAAGCCTTCGAACAGCACGCCGAACTCGTCCTTGCGTTTCTCCTCGATCTGATATGTAAAATCGCGTTTGACTACAAACTGCTTCATGGCGCTGAGCAAGCGGAACATCGGGTTGTATATATTTCTCATGAAGAGGAAAGCAAGCACCAGCATGCCCGCTACAGCAATGGCAGCAACAATCGCAATATCTTTGCGCAGATTGATAATTTCTTTGTTCCAATCCTCCCTGGGGACGAAGGCAAGGTACCGGAATCCCGTACTTTGGGAGGTGTTGAACACAATCAACAGCTCCTTCTTCTTAACCTTAGCCGTAAAGCTGCCTTCCTCCGTTTCATGAAGCTGCTTCAACTCATTCAGAAATTCAGGTTTTTCCCCAAAAAGCACTGGCGGAAAAGGTGTGTCCCCGCTTCCCTCGGTTTGACTCAGGCTGCGTCCGTCACCTGTCAGCACCAATGTCTTGATTCCTTTCTCATTCGAATTGATTTTCCTGATGTAATCGGATATGGTGTTTTCGCTGACATGAACAAATAAAATACTGGATGAATCGGTCGGGTCAAGCAGGATGGGATAGGTAATATAATTGGCTTTACGTGTCATATAGGTAAATCCCGCTTCATTCTCAAGAAACCAATGGGGCTCAGCTGATTCCCTCGCGGCCAGCTCCTCCATATGCAGCACTTCATTATTCGGATAAAAATACATCGTGCGCTCGGAGGTCAGCAGCATCCGGTTGCGGCTGTTGTACAAACTGATGGAATAAATGTTATGGCCTGAAATTTGGATGGAATTCAGCTCATTCATAATTTGGTTGATTTTTGTCAGATCACTGTAATCCGACAGATTGATCTTCCTCTGGAGAAATTGCCGATATGAAAAGTTAATGAGAAATGGAGTCACGGTATACCGCGACTCCTTCAGAACCGACTCAATGCTCTCTTCCAGCACACTCAGATTGGCAGAGACGGATTCGGTGACTTTATTCTCGATAATGGCGGTCGAGCTTTGGTAGGAAAAGAATGATACAACGCCAAGAGGCAGGCAGATCAATATTGAAAAATAGACAATCAGTTTGAAACGCAAACTGTGTATGTTCAAGGCGTAGACACTCTCCTTTGGTTTGCGTGCTTACTTGTGTATTTAACCTTTGGTAGCCCCTTCCGTCAATCCTGAAATCAACTGGCGCTGAATGATCAGAAACAAGACGAACACCGGAATGGAGATTAGAATGGAAGCGGCCATCATTGTCCCCCAATTCGTTTCATACTGCCCTTTGAAATCCATGATCCCGATCGGAAGCGTTCTCTTCGAAGGGTCTGTCATGAACACCAGCGAGAATAGAAACTCCTGCCACGTCATTAGAAATACATAGGCAGCCGTTGCTCCGATTCCCGGGCGAAGCAGAGGGACAACCACTTTGATAAAGGCCTGGAGCTGGGAGGCTCCCTCCATCATCGCGGATTCTTCCATATCGACCGGAATGTTCAGCATGAAGCTTCGGAGCAGCCACACCGCTACTGGAACTGTAAAAGCCATATAAGCGAGGATAAGACCTGGAAAAGAGTTCAGAAGACCCAGAGCGCTCACAATTTTATACAGCGGAATGACAACTGCACTAATACAGAACATTTGACTCACCAGAATGACATTCATGAAGAACTTACGTCCCGGAAATTCCAAACGTGTAAAACTGTAAGCCGCCAGCACGGAAACAATGATAACAAGTATACATGTCACAACAGAGACGAGCAGACTGTTCATAAAATAATGGACAAACTGCTGATGCTGCATCGCAGCTGCAAAATTGGACAGCGTCGCGTGTTTAGGAATCCATACCGGCGGTACAGTAAACAGCTGGTCTGACGACTTTAAGGAAGTCGAAAGCATTTGCATGAACGGAAACAAGGTGAAGAACAGGAGCAGTAGGATGCCAGCCGTAAACAGGATCCTGGATCCCAATCGCTTTATTATCATGTCAGCATCCCTCAATTTCTTTCATTCTTGTGCATTTGCCGGATGAGAATGAGACTGATTAAAAAGATAAACAAGAAGCTGATGACGGACACGCGGGAAGCCTCGCCGAAATCAAAATGCCCAAAGCTCAGCTCATAGATATACGTAGGCGCAATATGGGTAGAGCGTACCGGTCCGCCTCCCGTCAGCACATAAATCATTTCAAAGTAGTTAAAGGTCCATATGGAGACGAGCAATACGACGGTTTTCATCACCCCGGATATGGAAGGCAGTGTAATGTGGATAAACTGCCGCCAGCCATCCGCTCCGTCTATTTTTGCAGCCTCATACTGATCCTGTGGTACGCTTTGCAGCGCAGCCAGCAGCATGAGCATCGCAAATGGATAGCCCTTCCAGATCGCCGCCAGGACGACCGAGAACATCGCCAATCCAGGTGTTCCCAGCCAATCCGTCGCATGCTGCCCGAAACCGAGCTTCGCGATCAGCGAATTCAGAAATCCAAACTGCGAATCATAGACCAGCCTCCACGTCAGAGCTGCAATAACACCGGGCAGAACCCACGGCAGCAATACAAGTACGCGAACCAGCCATCGCAGCGGAAACTTGCGGTTCAGCATCAGTGCCGCCAGCAATCCGACCAGCACCTGAAAAAATGCTACAGATACCGTCCAAACGATAGAGTGTTTCCCTACCTTCCACAGCTCACCATTTTTCCATGAATCCACATAGGCTGATAGACCAACCCATTTAGGGGCCCCATGAGATAAATCGGTATCTTGGAAAGAGATTTGAAGTGAATAGAGCAGTGGAATAAATAAAAGTACGAGCAGCAGCACGATCGCCGGAGCAATAAGTGCATAACCCAGCAAAGTTGAGCGTGTTTTCATGTCCTCACTCCTGTTAGTTCCTTCCATGAATGGAAAAGGCGCTGCGCTGGATACATTGGCTGATCCGGGGCAGCGCCTTCCTATTGCCTTATGCATTTAACGGTAGGTTATTTGTTCAAGAGATCATTAATTTTCGTCGCAGCTTCCTGTAGAGCATCCTTTGCGCTCATTTCACCAGTCATGACCTTCTGGGTAGCTTGAAGCTGAAGATCAGCGATGGCTGGATAGTTAGCGACGTTCGGACGATAAGTTGCCGTTGTCAGCTGCTGATAAATAACATCCGGAAATTGACGTTTTTGATTCAGATACTCTTTCGCTGCTTTTTTGTTGGCCGGTGTCAGCATCGTGATTGTTTTCTGATTTTCTTCGTTGGTGGAGTATTTAATGAATTCCCATGCCAAATCCTTGTTACTCGAATTCGCATTGATGGCGAGATTAAAGCCGCCAAACGTTCCGATGGATTCTCCGCCCGCAGGCTTCGGCAGATTGGCTACACCATAGTTCATGTTCGGTGCTCTTGTCTTGATGGTGTCTTGCCCCCATTCCCCGTACATGGTCATCGCCGTCTGTCCGCTTGTGAACAATGTCATCGCATCTTCTTCATTTTTACCGACGCTTCCCGGAGGACTGATCTTGCTCATGTCCGCCCAGAACTGAAGCGCTTTCACGCCTGGATCTTCATTAATCATAATCTTCTTGCCGGACTCATCCAGCAGTTTCCCGCCTCCTGCAACCGTGAAAGCGTCAATGAGACATTGAACGGATTCACTGCTGCCAGCCCAGTTGGATGCGCCATACTTGCCGTCTTTTGTTAACTTCTGTCCGTCTTGCAAAAACTCTTCCCATGTCAGTGGCGGTTTCTCGGGATCGAGACCTGCAGCCTTGAACATATCTTTATTGTAATAAAGAACACCCCATACACCCACATCAAACGGAATCGCATAGATGTTGTTCTGGAATGAACCTGCACCCCAGGCGCCGTCGAAATAATCCTCCGCTTTAATCTCGGATTTGCCCATATAATCATCGAGCGGAACGATATATTTGGCTGCCGCATATTGGGCTACCCATACCTGGTCGAGCAGAAGAATGTCCGGGCCTTCGCCACCTGCTACCGCCGGCAGCAGCTTGCTCTTCAACTGATCGTACGGGAAGGCTGTAATCTGTACCTTCGCGTTATACTTTTCTTCAAAAGACTTCGCTGCATTTTCCTGTGCTTCCTGAATATTCGTGTCTGCTTGCTGCAGCGTCCAAATGACCAGGCTCTGCTGCTTTTTGCTATCTCCGCCGGAGGAAGAACCGGGACTGGACGATTTACCACTGCCGCTATTACCGGAGCCGCATCCTGCAAGCATGACCAGAATCAAACAGGTGACAAGTAACATTTGCCCGACTCTTTTCAAATCCATTTCCCCTTTGCCTTTATTATTTTGGGCTTAATGCTAGTATAGAGAGATCAGTTCGGGGAAAAAATCCGACGCGTTTTACTTTTGTTCAACTATTTTTACTTCTATGTAAAATTTGAATATCTTCATGAATTGAAACCCAATTCTGCCTCGAAACACTAAAAAGGCCACAAAGCTCCTTTATGGCCTTCCTCTTAGATTGGTAAGGTCCTCTGAAAGTTCAAACAGCTAATTCCTTCAAACGTGCAATCCGCTCAGCTTCATGATCGGTCAGCCATGAATCTCGGGAAAGGATCTCATATGCCCGTGAGAAATGAGGCTTGGACTCTGCTTCCCGATGAAGCAATAACAGGCATTCTGCCATTTCTTCATATACATACCCATCCGGCTCGACACTTTGATCGGTCTCCAGCAGTAATTCCTGCTGGATTTCCAGCGCTTTTTCAACTTGATTCAGGAGTCTCAGCACTTTGGCAATACTCCATTTCGCGATAAAAATGGAAACCGGGTTGCCTTGCAGCTTCCGAAACGCATAAGCACGCTCAAATAAATCCAGAGCATCATCAAGCTCGCCTGCGTCTACTTTAGCCCAGCCAATATTGTTATATAGTGAACCCAGCCAGCGGCTGGCTTCGGCCTTCTCCTCAGCATGGGCAAGAGCCTTCAGATTCCAGTCCATCCGTTTCTCCGGGGTAGATTCGGCAATCCCCAGCATATGCGCCGCATCCACCGCATAATCATCCTCGCCGGCCTGAACCCCGAGCTCCCAGGCTTCAAGAAACAATGGCAGCGCCTCCGCTTGCCGGGATGAAGAATTAAACACCCTCCCTCTTTCCAGCAAATATCGGATACGGGCTGCAGTCATCCTCTCCGGCAGCATATGCTCGACTTGATCCAACGTCTCGTAAGCCTCTGAGAATTTCTTCTGCAATCCTTGCGTTCGTGCAATTTGGGTCCAAAGCTCGGCTATGTAATCAACATTCTCATGGTCTTGGGTCGTCTCCGTCAGTACATTCCTGAACTTCTGTTCCGTTGCCTCAGGATGCTGGTAATCCCATAGCTTATCAAAATCTCTCATTCTTCTCGGTCTCCCATCGTTTAACAAAATCAATTATTTACAATATACGTTTTATCAAAGCTCGGAGCAATAAAACTTCATGATTATACGATTAGAATCCCCCTGTCTTTTACAATAGAATGAGCCGGGAGAATATCTCCCGGCTCATGACCAAACTGACAACCTAATGTTCTTTTAAACGTTGCAATGCCATATATACGCCGCCCATGGATGCATCGCTTTTTGGCGTAATACATTCCATTTCAGGATAGCGTCCGACAAGCAATTCCCGGAATTTCGATTGCACAAAGGTATTCTGGAGAAGCACGCTGCCTGCCATCGCCAGGCTACTCTTCTGAAGGGAAAGAGTTTCCGCGACTGGAATGACCAGCTGCAACAACGAAGAAGCACTCTTCTCTGCAATACTCAAGGCAGCCGGATCACCTGCCGAGCAGGCTTCGGAGAGTATCGGCGCAATCGCCGCAATGTCTTTTTTATTGGTGCGCTTATCATATACGAATCCGATGATTTCCTGAACGGAGCTGATCGCAAGCTTTTTATACACCATATCGGTGATGATCGTCTGTGGTATACGGCCATCCTGCGCTTGAACCAGTGCGGTTAACAGATCGCGACCGATGCTGTATCCACTTCCTTCATCATCAATCAGATGCCCATAACCTCCGGCACGGTGGGTTAAACCGGCTTCGTTCTTCCCAAGTCCAATGGAACCGGTGCCTGCGATCAGAATCATACCATATAGTCTCTGATGGGCTCCCATCAATGCCGTTTCATGATCACCCGTTATATGCAGTCCGCCATGATATCCATGGAGTCTGACTTGAGACGTCATTTTACTCACAACGTTTGGATTGCTTACGCCGGCAGCTCCAATACACATTTCCGCACAATGCTCGACTCCTCCGCAAATCTGTGCAATGGTTTCAACAATTTCCTTTAAGCTTGCGCCGACGCTCGCTTCATCCTGACCGTTATAGTTAATGGCTCCGGAAGTAAACGTCTTAACCACCTGGCCATTCTCATCAGCGACGGTTACCGCCGTTTTCGTACCCCCGCCATCCAGACCGGCTACAAATTTCATTGATGCCATCACATCCTTGCTCTCTGAACTTAAGTCATAGGTACATATTCTTTGCGAAGGCTCAGTTTGCCTGTTGGCACTGCTTCTCCGCCAAGAATCCGAATAATTGAACGGATCGCCATAGATGTATATTCAAATGCTGCAAGGCCATAAATATCGCCATCGAGCATTTCCAGATCATATGGTTTGCCAAGCGCTACAGCAGTCACCTGATGTCCCGCACGGGACAAACGATTCACAAGCTCCACCTGTCCTGTGTGATCGCATCCATTATACAGGCCAACAACCACTTTGGAGTAGCCTTTTACTTGTTCCGCAATCCGGATTTGTTCCTGTTCATTCGGATTGAAGTCTGTCATCAAATGCTGAATTCCCAGAAGATC
The DNA here is from genome assembly GCF_004916975.1 of Paenibacillus dokdonensis. Classification (GTDB taxonomy): domain Bacteria; phylum Bacillota; class Bacilli; order Paenibacillales; family Paenibacillaceae; genus Paenibacillus_AQ; species Paenibacillus_AQ dokdonensis. Next base: position 3,092,117 of record NZ_STGQ01000001.1, read on the forward strand.
TGCTGCTTCAGCCGGAAATGACAGTTCTGCGCTGGCGCGGCTCGATGCCTGGTCCGGGCGGTATGGCAAACTGCCGATGATAATCGTGTCAGAGTCATTCCGCTGAACCGTATCCAGCTGCCCGCTGACATGGCAAATGCTTTCAAGACTGATAGCCTCGGCTGCACGCTGATTCACGGCATTTTCCGTATCAGACAGATCACCATTAACCACTTGTCCGTACTTCGCTCGGTAAAACAGCACCTTTTCCACGGCTTCATCAACAATGGCAATCGGCAGTTCTCCGGATTCCACAGCTTGTTCAATCCGCTCCACGGCATCCATCACTAGCTGGCCGGAATGACTGATAAACAGCAGGTGAACACCGGCTTTAAGTGCTCCGACCGCTCCTTCCGCGGTACCGTAAAACTCCTGAATCGCGTTCATTTCAAGGCAGTCGGAAATGACAAGTCCTTGGTAGCCCATTTTATCCTTCAGCAGGTCGGTTATAATCGTTCTGGACATCGTAGCCGGAACCTGACTTTTTTCAATCGATGGGAACAGGATATGTGCGCTGGTCAAACATTCCGCACCACTGTCGATCGCAGCCTGGAACGGCTTCAGCTCAACCTCAGCAAGTGCTTCCAGCGATTTGTCGATGGAAGGAAGCCCTAAATGTGAATCCACAGCCGTATCCCCATGACCCGGAAAATGCTTGATTGCAGCGAGTACGCCTCCCTCTTGAAGGCCACGCATCATTTGCAGACCATATTCGGTCACAACCTCTGCAGTATCTCCGTAAGAACGTACGTTAATTACCGGATTTTTCTTATTGTTGTTGATATCCAGCACCGGTGCCAGATTGAAGTTAATGCCAAGCGCCAGCATTTCACGGGCAGTAATCCGTCCTGCGGCATATGCATTTTCGGGACGGCCTGTCGAAGCAATCGCCATGGCTCCCGGCACATTAACGGCTTCCTTCGGAAGACGTGTCACGCGGCCGCCCTCCTGGTCGATGGAGATTAAAGCCGGATGGCCAGTATGTTCAGTGATCTTCGCCTGAAGGTCTGTACACAGGGACTTCACCTGCTCTTTGTCCTTTACATTATGTGCGAACAAAATGATATTACCGATTTTATAATCGGCTATCAGACGCTGCGTCTGCTCATCGATGTCAAGGCCAGGAAAGCCTGCAACAATCAACTGGCCGACTTTTTCTCGTAATGTTAATTCTTTCATCTTGATATCGGCTCCTTCATTTTCGTTCATTTTATTTAATACAAATGATACTGTGCTTTCAGCTTGGCGAACTCACGGCTTTCATCACGGAACTGCTCAAGCAGGACAGCAATATCAATATTCTCATTCCGATACATGTTGTCTCCGCCCAAAAGATCGATAAATGGTCTTGAATTTTCTTTCAGAGGGGGCAGGAACGAAAATTCTTCATAGTTATTCTTGATCGTAAACAAGAGCTTCACGCCGGTCTCGAGTGGCTGGACCGCCCGCGTATCCGTAATATGAATCTGCACGCCGCTGCACTGCTCTCCCTGAAACTTGGAGAAGGAGGGCTTGAAGTATACAGGACGGAAGATCACGCCTGGATGCTGCTGGCTGTTCATCTCATCCGCCAATTTCTCAGCATGGATAAATGGCGCACCAATCATTTCAAACGGAGCGGTTGTACCACGCCCTTCCGACATATTCGTACCTTCGAACAAGCAGGTGCCTGGATAAATAAGTGCCGTTTCAAAACGAGGTATTCCCAGGGATGGCATAATCCACTGACGTCCCGTTTCAGGGAAAAGCATCTTGCGATCCCAGCCTTGGCAACGGACAACATGAAGCTTGGCATTCCACCCCGTCTGTTCATTGGCCATCATTGCCACCTCGCCCGCAGTCAGTCCGTAACGAACAGCCAGCGGGTAATTGCCCACGAAAGATTCATATCCTGGCTTCAGGATATTTCCCTCCACAGTCACGCCATCGAGCGGATTGATCCTGTCGAGGATAACAATCTCCTTGCCTGCCTTCGCGCAGTCTTCCAAGGTATAGAGCATCGTATATATGAACGTATAATAACGAGTACCAACATCCTGGATATCGTAAACTACCATATCCACTTCATCGAGCATTTCTTGGCTCAGACGTTTGGAATCCTTACGATACAAGCTGTACACAGGTACACCCGTTATCGGATCGGTATAGTTTTCGACCATTGCTCCTGCTGCCTGATCTCCCCGCACACCATGCTCCGGCGAAAAGAGTGCCTCCAGATGAAAATGTTCATGTAGAATTTGTATCGTGGACATATATTCCTTATTCAGGCCCGTTGGTGAAGTAATCAGTCCGAGCTTCTTTCCCTTGAACAAATGGGCTGCTTCCATCATGGTATCAATTCCGTTTAGAATCATCGCTGCTTCCCCCCATATCAGTTGTTTAAGTCATTTATTAAAAAATGACTGCCGCAATATTCATTGCTGCAGTCATTCTTCTCTTACATTAAACTACAACAGGTCACTTTTCAGTACACGCTTGGTTTCTTCCGGAATCATGAAGGTTTCGGCATATTCCTTACGTGCTTCAATGCCGCGTACTCTCGCAAGATGCTTATAGTACTCCAGGTATGGGAAGGACTTGCTGTTAGTAACGAACCAATGCTGCTCGGTTGCTTTCACCCACAAATCAAAGGCTTCCTTGGAAAAGTCCACGTAAACATAAGGCTTGTATTCAACGGCGTCTTCCCAATTTTCGGCATAGTACAGCTTGGAAGCGAAGTGGGCCGGAAGTTCTCTTTCGAATGAAGCCAGTCCAGCGAAGAAGCGCGCATCATTAACGATATGATGTGTTGTCGCATGGTCCTTGTGCATACTGTTCTTCCAGTGGGTGATGATCACATTCGGCTTCACTTGACGGATCACATCACATACGCGCAGACGCATGTCTTCCGTGTCCTTCAGCTCGCCATCCGGGATATCAAACACGATGGATTCGCCGCCCAGCATATCCGCGAAGGTTTTTGCCTCGTTTACCTTTTGCTCGCGGTATTCCGCCATGTCCTGACCTGCAGGCACGCCACGTTCACCTGCCGTAAGGGCAAGCGTTACGATTTTATCCCCTTTTAAGGAGTGGCTGGCCAGTACGCCGCCTGCTGTCAATTCTGCATCTCCTACATGTCCGCCAATCGCCAAAATCGTCAATTTCTGTTCGCTCATTATGAAAACTCCCTTCTCATGATAGAAAATTGCCTTACGGTTTGAAAGCCTGCTTTTTCATAAATCCGGATCGCCGGATTGGAACTGCCTGTGTAGAGTGACATATAATCGGTACCTATGGTCTTAAACGCTTCACAAAGCTTGAAGAAAAGGATGGTTCCGAGTCCATGTCCTTCATGTTCTGGATGTACCCCGATACCGGCAAAATAACCGCGACCGTTCTCTTGACGGATAACCGGCCCGGCGAAGCCGACAACCTGGTTCCCAAGTGCCGCGATAACAACCGGTACGCCTTCAGCCGTACATCTGCCAATTTCTTTTTCCCATAACGGATTATTCAGTCCTTGAAGCATTTCAGCAACGCCTTGATGCTTGCTGGCATCAAACAGTTCTACGTTGTAACCGCCGGCAGCTGCCTTATCTTCTTTGCCGTGGATTTCCTCCGGCATGGAAAACTGCTCAAGGTTCAGATACATGGCACATTCCTTCGCCCGTTCCGCATATTCTTCATTTTGCAAAAATGAATACAACCTGCTGTCCACTGGCACCCCTGGTGCATTATTGTGTTCATGCTGCGGCGTATTCGGTATGTACCACGGCAGCATCATCGGATTGAAGAAAAGCACATCCGACTGTTTTTTTCCAAGCTCCTGAAAACGGGCTTCAAGCGCGCTTAGCAGAAGCTTGTAATTGTCATCCGTTTGGCTCCCGTCCGCAAGCACGATGCAGGTAATATACCCGGCCACCTGCCCAAGCGGCAGATCGTCTCCGGTACATCCACAGGCAAAGCCTGTAACCTGTTCCTCTTCGAGCAGGACAAACGTGTTTTTCGGGTCAAAATAAGGGCTCGAAACAAATATCTGCTGAAAGCTTTGCTCCGTAAGCTCCTTGTATCCATCCTTAACGGCTTCCTTGTTCCATAAATCGATTACCGCCTGCGTATACGTCTCTTCCCAGGTGTTAATCATGATCAGCGGCACCTCCGTTCCTTGTCAGGATTAGTAGCTTATTTTCCCCATGATGATGGGCCTTGCAGCTCCCGTTACATTCGGAAGATTGTTCGGCTGCTGTTTCATCGTATAGTCGGCAAGCAGTGCAAAAGCAACCGCTTCCTTCGCATCACTGCTCTGACCGATTTCCTCTTGAGTCATCACCTGAACACCCATCGGCTCCATTTCTTGACGCAGAAATTCGATCATAACCGGATTATAGCTTCCGCCGCCGCCCACAAGCAGGACATCCGCCGGATCATGTTCACGTACATAACGGCGGTACGCATCACCAATCGACCATGCGGTCAGCATGGTGACGGTAGCCACCACATCTTCTGCTATCATGTTCTGCTGTTTGGCATATGCCAGCAGCCAATCTATATAAGCTGAGCCGAATTGCTCCCTACCGGTTGATTTCGGAAGCGGCTGCGTATAATAAGGCTCCTGTGTAAGGAGGTTCAGCAGTCCTTCATGAATTCTCCCTTTGCGGGCAATGGCCCCTCCAGTATCCATCGTTTGTTGTCCCGGATACAGACGCTCAACGACCCCGTCGATGATCATGTTTCCCGGTCCGGTATCAAAAGCATATACCTGCTCCTGTGTACATCCGGCAGGTATTACCGTCATATTCCCGATGCCGCCGATATTTTGCAGTAGCAGGGTCCGGTGAGCCTCTCTGTATAACAGATATTCCGTAAACGGAACGAGCGGCGCACCCTGTCCTCCAACTGCCATGTCTGCCGGGCGGAAATCGGATACGCACGGAATCCCTGTCCGTGCAGCGATAACCGATCCTTCGCCAATCTGCACTGTATAATGAATCTCATAACCATGCAGCTTCGTGGCTTCCGGCGCATGATAAATCGTCTGGCCATGCGAACCGATGACGGCGATATCAGCGATTGTTAGTCCCGCTGCCGTGATGACGGATAATGAAGCTTCCGCATACAGCTCGCCAAGTAATACATTCATGCTTCCGATCTTATTGACTGTTGCCTTAAGCGGATCAAACAGTGTAAAAATATCCTCTCTGACGGCCGCCGGGAAAGGCGTGTTTTCAAATGCGATCAATTTGACCGACATTTTTCCGTCAGGACAATCCGTGATTTGAACCACGGCTGCGTCTATCCCATCCACTGAAGTGCCGGACATGAGTCCTACGGCATAGCGGCTTGAATGCGTATCAAAGGTTTCGCGTCCCATATTAGCCCTTCACCGCGCCTACGGTAACACCCTCGAGGAAGTATTTTTGCAGGCTGAAGAACAATATGAACATTGGCAGTGCGGAAATCGTTGCACCTGCCATCATTGGCGCAAATAAAGTCGTATTCGCAAACTTGAAGCTCTTTAGTCCGACCTGGATTGTCTGCATATCCATGGAGTTCGTTACCAGAAGCGGCCAAAAGAACGTATTCCAGTTGTCCATAAATGTAAGAATCGCCATTACCGCAAGTACGGTTTTGGATAAAGGCATAATAATGCGGAAATAAATTTGGAACTGGTTACAGCCTTCAATTTTTGCACACTCCAGAATCTCGTTCGGAATGCTGCTCATAAACTGCTTGGCAAGAAAGATGTTATAAACAGTAACAAGACCCGGCAAAATCAAAGCGGTATACGTGTTTTGAATATGGAAGACGTTTACGATCAGGATGTACAGAGGAACCTGTGTTACCTGATAAGGGATCATCATGGCGACCAGCATCACCGAGAAAGTAATGGCTCTGCCTTTAAATTTGATTTTCGAGAAAGCATACCCTGCCATACTGGCGAACACCACGTTAGTCACCATAACTGAGGTTGCCACAATCAGGGAGTTCAGCAACCAGCGCCAAGTGTAAGAATTGAATTGAAAGAAGAACTTGTAAGATTCAAGCGAGAAGCTGCTCGGAAATAATTTGTAATCCATGGCCCCGGCTGCAACGGGTTCACCAAAGGAAGAAATAATCATAAAGTAGATTGGGAAAATCGTTGCCACAGCAAACAGCAGAAGCACGGTGAAAATAGCCGTATTTCTGATGTTTCTGGTAGCTGGTTTCCCAGCATGCGCGTTGTAAAGAGCCATAATTGCTGTATCTCCCTTCCTTTAATATTCCACGTCTTTGCCCAGGAATTTGAATTGGATTACCGAAATACCAGCGATAATTGCGGCCAGAATCAGAGACTGTGCTGCTGCCTTGCCGAATTCGAAGTATTTAAATGCGTTATTGAAAATGAGTAAACCTACCATCGTTGTTGCATTATCTGGTCCGCCGCCAGTCATCAGATACGCATTTTGGAATACCTGGAACGAACCGATCACGCCTGTAACAAGCAAGAATAAGGTTGTTGGTTTCAAACAAGGAACAACAATGTACCACAGCTTTTGGAAGAAATTCGCTCCATCAAGCTCGGCTGCTTCATAGTAGCTTCCATCAATGCCAAGCAAAGCTGCAAGGTAAATAATGATGCTCGTGCCATGACTGGACAACCAAGCCATCAAAACGAGCGAAAACATCGCATAAGTGCTGGATCCAAGCCAGTTGTGGGTGCCCATACCGAAGAATGCAGTAATCTTGTTGAAAATGCCCTCTGGCATCGGATCGTAGATCCACAGCCAAACAACGGATAGAGCCACGCCTGAAGCGACAGCAGGAAGATAATACACTGCTTTAAAAGCAGTTTGCATTCTTTTCTTAAACGGCAAGATCAGGACCGATACTGCAAAAGATAAGAAAAGCGATACCGGAACAGTCAACAAGGTATAAATAATGGTGTTTACAGCAGCCTTCCAGAACAGAGAGTCCTTGAAGGTTTCTGTATAGTTATCAAATCCGATAAACTTGGAACCTAACGGCTTATACTCTTGAAAGCTGATAATCAAGGCACTGACAACCGGGTATGCGGTAAACATCACAAAAATCAGGAGAGCTGCAGCAATAAAAGCATATCCCCAAGCTGCATCGCTATTGATCTTCCGCCGTTTGATCGGTTTAGCATATTCTGTCATATCTGCGAAACCCCTTTCATACTAACGTATCACAGGTATTGGAGGAAAAACCGTATGGAAATCCATACGGTTTCCAAATGTATTCTCTCTAGTCTTTTACTACTCCGTCATCGCCAAAGGCTTGCACGGCAGCGGATTTCACTGCATCGTACATCTTTTCAGGAGTGATTTCGCCTGCGATAAGTGCTTGGAGCTTAGGAACAATCACTTCGTCCTCAAGCTTGATGGCTTTCGCGCCGAGGTCAGTAGGAATGTCCGGACGGGCAGGAACCGCTGTCTTAAGCATCGCTTCAACGGCAGCTTTGTTGTCCGCATCACGGTCAACCGTCATGCTTTCCGCTGCTTTTCTGCTGCTCTCTGTAATTTGAGCAACGAAGAGCTCATTGTTGGTTGTAGCTGCGTTTGCTCCGCTGGACAGGAAGTTAGCTGCTTTAACGACGTTAGCCTTGTGGGCAGCCGTAGGTTCTTTCGTGCCGCGGAATGTTACGTAACCGTCAACAGCAACGCTTGCTTGTGCTTGTGCACCAGCGAAAGCAGGAACCGGAAGTACTACGTAATCGACAGGGATGGAACCTTTAACCGCGCTTGCGTCTTTGTTTTGCAGCTTCTCGTTGTTCAGCTTCGCGGATCTTTCGAAGCCTGCGAGACCTTTACCTGTGATCATCGTTTGACCTGTCAGGAACATATTCCAACGCTTACCTGCATCAATGGAGCTGAGTTCTTTCGGCATGGAGCCGTCCTCGATCATCACGCGGATGTCTTTCAGTACTTCAAGGAAATTCTTGCTTGTGTAAGCGTATTTTAGATCTTTGTTAAAAGCTGCCGGCATGCCGGCGCTCTTCACCAGGATCCCGAGGTAGTCTTTGGAAGTTACGCCCGCTGTAGCAAATACAAAACCGTAACGGGATGTTTTACCGTTTTCAGAGACAACGCCTTTTTTGATGGCTTCACGGAACTCGTCGAAGGTCCATCCTTCTTTTTGCACCTTTTTGTAGTCGATGCCGGCTTTTTCCATGAACTCTTTGTTACCGCCGATGGCATGTGCTTCCATGTAAGCCGGGAAGCCGTAAAGACCTTTGCCGTTCTTCATATACTCGAGTGGAGCTGGGTCATAATCTTTGATCATTTCATCTGTTACCGTATCCGAGATATCCATGACCATACCTGAATCTACATATTTCGAAATTCCGTCAGACCCTATAAATGCGATATCCGGCGGGCTGCCCGCGTTTACTTGCGTGTCCAGCTTTTGCGTCATGTCTTCCCAGCTTGCAGGTTCAATTTTGAGCGTCAGGTTCGGATATTTTGCGTTGAAATCTTTCGCCATTTGGTCAAAATTGCTTTGGAAGTTCGCAGATACCGGTGGCAACAAAGCTGTGATGGTGTCTTTTGCGTTCGGATCATCCGCGTTCGATGATTTGGCATCGTCCTTGCTTCCGCAAGCGGAAAGGGTCGTCAATGCCATGCTGAGCGCAAACACCGTTGCCAATACTCGCATTTTCTTTTTCATGAAAAATGGCCTCCTAGAAAATATAAATGTAATTTTAGACTACATGATTAAAGCCTTTTATTGCTTTCTTCAAACTGCCTTCGGCTTGATTGAGCGCATGCTCAGCAGCTCCTGCCTCCAACCCGGTTTTGATCATCATGATAGCCAGCTTGCAATTCATGGAAGCGCTTTCTAAATGGGCAGCAGCTGTAGCGTCATCGACACCTGTTGCCGACTTGATAATGCGAATGGAACGATCTCTCAGCTTGATGTTGCTCGCTTTCAAGTCAACCATTAGATTGTCATATGTCTTCCCAAGCTTAACCATAGTACAAGTGCTAAGCATATTCAAAACCAATTTCTGGGCAGAGCCTGCTTTCAGCCTTGTTGAACCCATAATAACCTCAGGCCCGACTACCGGCGCAATACAGATATCACAGACCTTCTCTAATTTAGATGGCTTGTTGTTCACGACGCCGATCGTTGCAGCTCCGATTTCCCGGGCTCTTTGAAGTCCCGCAATCACGAATGCTGCGCTTCCGCTCGCCGTAATACCGATCACAGCATCTTTGTCTGTAACCCCGCATTGCTCGATTAATGCGACCCCCTCCTCTTCGCTATCCTCGCAACCTTCCACAGCCAGTCTCAGCGCTCCATCGCCTCCGGCAATATGACCTTGCACTCTTGAAGGATCAATGCCGAATGTCGGCGGACATTCAGATGCGTCCAGAACACCCAATCTGCCCGAGGTTCCAGCCCCTATATAAAACATTCTGCCGCCATTCTTAAGCACGTGATGCAGTACATCAACCGCTTTCGAAATCTGCGGGATTTCCGCTGCCACAGCGGCTGGAACCTTGGCATCTTGTTCGTTCATGAGACGAAGCATTTCTTCTGTGGTGCATTCATCGATCATCCGAGTTTGCTCATTGATCTCTTCCGTTGTCAGCCCCGCCAGATACTCATCCATTGCGATCCTCCTATCCATTTTTTTAATTTATGGGAAGTCGCAAATCCTAAAGACGGATCAAGGCACAATATGTAGTTTTATTCATATGTGATCATACTACATGATGTGTATCAAAACCGCACTTTTGATATTTGCCAAATCCTCTTCTTGATTTCAATATTAACGAGAAATTTCAATTTGGTCAACAGTTTTTGAAATATTATTTTATTATAAAATAAATTATTGTTTTTTAATTTTAGTTTTTACAACAAAAAAAGACATCGTACGCCACGAGGCTGCGATGTCTTACCTTAGATTAGCGATGCTTGCTGGCAATAATATTATGCGTCTTGGTCAGGTATTTCTTCACATTCTTGTATTCCGCACTCGCCACACCGGCAAATAAAATATCAATGATCGTAAGCATGGCAATGCGCGAACCCATTGCACCGCTGCGGATGGTCACCTCAGGAGTCGAGATATTCAAAACGATATTAGCCTTATCCGCGAGTTCACTTTTATTATACTTGGTGATGGCGATGATGGTCGCTCCGGTTTTCTTCGTGATTTCCAGAGACTCCAAAATTTCCGACGTCTTGCCCGAATTGGAGATAAACACGGCGACATCCCCTTTATCGAGGAGTGTGGCTGCGGTTAGCTGGCTGTGGCCGTCCGTATACGCATGGCATATTTTATTGATCCGTGAAAACTTCTGCTCTGCATCAATGCCAACTAGACCTGAAGCTCCGATGCCGAAGAAGACAATACGGTTGCTCTGCCGAAGTACCTGAACAGCGCGGTCTACTTCATTTTTATCGATGACACTTAACGTGTCTTCAATCGATTTGATATTGTTTCTTGACGTATTTGAAATAATAACGGACAGATCGTCTCCGGGCTGAATGTCGGTATATGGGTCCTTCTGCTCTTCCATGGAGCCAAGAGATGCCGAAATACTGACAATAAAACTTCGATACCCCGAATAGCCCATGGTTTTGCAGAAGCGAAGCACAGATGCATCACTGGTCTTCGTAAGCTGGGCAAGTCTTTTGATGGAGAGATGCGGAATTTCCTCCAGATTCTGCAGCACATACTCCGCAACCATTTTTTCGACAGGTGTTAAGCTGTCTTTCATTTCACGAATTTTAATTAAAATATTATCATGGATCGACATATGTATTACCTACTCACTCACAGTTTAATAGAAGCTCTTTTTTCATCATAATAGTTAATTTTCCGAAAAACAAGAATAGCAACTAAATGATAGGAATATTAACAATATTATGCATATAAAATTTAATTTCAAAAATAATCCATCAACATAAAATTTTAATTCTATTTTATATTACAAAAGATCAAAATGCAATGAACCTTACACGGTGCGTCTGTTTGTCTCTTCGATTTTACCCGAAAATGTTACAGGTAACTTCGTAGAAATGTGAAATTTAATGAATCGGCCAACATGTGAATTCTTTCAGTAAAGCGCATACAAGTTTAAAATTAGCTATACTCCTACCTCCGACTCTCCTTCCATACCTTCTCTGTTGTACATTCTTACTCTTGTATCATAACTAAAAATCTGTCCGGAATCTATCATCAGTCTATTTCACAACAGCTTGTACATCTATTCGGGGCATCTGCCGTTACCATTTGTCCATTTCAGTCATATGATGCCTTAGTCATGGAAGGGGTGATGGGGTGGAAGCGTATTACAACTGTAGACAGTGTATGAACCGGAAGGTGCGTATTTTAACTAGAGACGGCATGATACATGAAGGAAAGATCGTGAACGTAGACAGAAATAACGTATATCTGGAAACAGAGCGAAGAGGAAATGTCACAACCTCAGCTTTTGGACCTTATGGCGGATTTGGATACGGTAATCAGGTCTTAACCTTAAGCCTATTTACACTGCTCGCGATTGCGTTAATCTAATTGATTTCCTCTCCTCTCCAAGAGGAGATTTTTTTTGTGAGTAGAAAAAACACGAAGCACAGCTTTCCTGCACCTCGTGTCGACTGTTAGAAGTTAACCCCAGATCTCATGAGCGGTCTCAACGACAAGCCCAAGCTTGTTCCATTGATCCTGATCGGTTACCGTATTGCCCTCTTCTGTAGACGAGAAGCCACACTGCGGGCTGATGCAAAGCTGATCCAATTTTACATATTCAGCAGCTTCCTGAACACGCCGCTTCAAATCATCCTTGTTCTCAAGCTCACCGGTTTTGGTTGTGACTAGCCCCAGCACTACGCATTGATCCTTGATATGGCGAAGCGGTTTGAAATCTCCCGAACGATCGCTGTCATATTCAAGGAAGAAGCCATCCACGTTCACCCGCGAGAAAAGCTCCTTCGCAATCGGCTCATAACCACCATCATACAGCCAGGATGATTTAAAGTTGCCGCGGCAAATGTGGATGGTAATCGCCATATCTGCAGGCTTTTGCGCCACGGCATCAATGGTAATATCTGCGAACTGCTTCACCAGTTGATCCGGGTCAAAGCCCTTCGCTTTAATTTTCTCTCTGAAGTCATCGCTGAACAATGCGCCCCAGCTAGTATCATCGAGTTGAAGGTAGCGGCAGCCTGCATCGTAAAACGCCTGAATTGCATCGCGGTATACTTGCACAATATCTTTGGCTACATCCTCAAGCGCTACGTAAGAAGGGTTGTCCGCATATTTTTGGCTGTTAATTACGCCGGAATAGAAAATCATATTGGGACCTGGAATCGTAAATTTCGCCACATGGTCACCCGCTGCGCTTTTCAAAAACTTAAAATCCTCCAAAAACGGATGATCCGCCGGAAAGCCAAGCTTGGATGCCACTGTATAACCTTTGGCCTTGCTCATCGCACCATGGAACAATCCGGTAGCACTCAGATCGAATACCTCGATGCCTTCCAAAGCTTCAATGAAGTCAAGATGCCACCAGGTACGTCTGAATTCTCCATCCGTCACCGCGGTAAGACCAACAGCCTTCTGCTTTTCCACCAGCTTGATGATCTCTGCATCCTCAATGGATCGCAGGTCTTCCTTCGAGATCAAACCTTCATGGTATTTGGCTTTAGCCTCTTTCAAAGCCTGCGGCCGCAGGAAACTGCCCACCTGGTCTGCCCGGAATGGGGGCGCAATTCTTTTTGAAGTTTTTGTTATCGGGTTCATTGGCCTTCTCTCCTTTTCTATATACAGCAAAAAAATGATTTCTTTTGATTATCCTACTTCTCCAGGCGGTTAACAAGAGTAAATAAGTAAATAAAATATTTTTGGAGCATTTGATGTAACTCAAACAAAAGGCAGCCCGGAGGCTGCCTTTCTTCTAATTTTGTATACTTTGTATGATTACACAAAAGACACCGGCTGCCCCGTTTTAGCAGACTCATTCGCGGCGAGCGTGACTTCCAGCGTACGCAGCGCCTCGCTGTACGGAGCCAGGATCAAACTGCGATCCCCGGTTTCCACTGCACGGATAAAGGCATCATCCTGCGTCTTATAAAAATCACCTTTGCCACGCAGTATCGTGGTTTGTTCAGGCTCCAGAATCGTCAGGTCCATGCCTTCCAGCGTTAATCTGAAATTCCGTCCCAACACTTCCAGAGATGATCGGCCATCCGGCTGCGGGAAAAATCCGGTGTCAATATGTCCGAGTGCACCCGATTCAAACACCATATTGACTGAAGCAGCATCCGGTGTTGTTATACCAGGAACGTCGCGGCACAGCTGAAGGGCCATATCAGCAGATACTTTGCGAACGTCACCAGCCAGATAAATCATCATATCCACATTATGTGTTGTTTGCTCGACAAGCTGACCCCCAGATTTGGCATGATCCACCCACCAAACATTCGGAGGAAGACCACCAAAACGGTATGCCCGGACCATGGCGATCTCCTTTCCCTCCAAATATTTCTTGGCGCGCTGCACAGACTCCATATATCTCAAACAGTAGCCCGAACCAGTAATAATGCCGGATTGGTCCAGAATATCCGCTTTCTTTCTTACTTCCTCCATGTCCAGACCAAGCGGCTTCTCCACCAAAAGATGAATCCCGCGCTCTGCGGCTTTTTCTTCCATATCCCCATGGGCAAAGGGAGGAACACATAAAAACAATGCATCCAGCTTTTCCTTTTCCAGCATTTCGTCAAAATTGGTGTATGCCGTTCCCCCATACTGCTGGACTGCCTTTTCCGCGGCTCCAGGTGCAACATCGCAGATTGCTGTGAGTTCCGCGTGATCATTTTGATGGATATGCTTCATATGCTCTGCTGCAATGATTCCTGCTCCAACCATTCCGATTCTAATCATGTACCTATCTCCTCCATTTCTCTTCTAGTGCGGATTTTTCCCCATAATAACATCCAAATGGCGTGATGTATCAAAGATCAGCTGATCCGGAAAGCTGGTGTACGGGTCCAGCTCGGCAGTCAGACTGTCGCGGTATTGGATATCACTGAGTGCCAATCTGACATTCAACCAATCCACATCACCGGACAGAAGCGGGACGAAGCCAAGATAATTACCGACCTGAACCCGGAAGTCTTTAACGTGGATTTTGCGAATACGATCTCCAAGCGTGCGGATCCAGTGCTCTGGTTTGCCAAAAGCCAGTGTGTTCCCCACGTCAAAGTAGGCACCCACATGACGAGATTCAAATTGATCGATATAGCGGGCCATTTCGAGTGGACTCCACAGGAATTTGTTCCATACATTTTCGATGGCAATGCTCACCCCGCTGCCGTCAATATCATCAATCAGCGGCTGCAGAGCCATTTGCGACCGTTCCCATACTTGCTCATAGGTCACGTCCGTTTCAATCCGTCCAGGAACAACGAGGATCGTGTCCACCTCAAGCTCAAGTGCCAGCTCAATTTGCTTGCGGATCGAATCTACGCCTTGCGCTCTAGTTTCTTTATCAGGAGAACTAAGCGGGTAACGGCCCAGCATTTCGGTAGACAAGCTGCTGATGGATAGCCCATAGCTGCGCACAAGACGTCCTATGGCCTTTGCCTCGTCCGGCGTAGTATCCATTGTCAATCCAATACCACCGGAAGCATACAAATTCAGCTCAATTGTCTCAAAGCCTGCTGCTGCACTTGTACGAAGTAATTTACCCATTGGGGTTCCTGCCGGAAAGCACCATTGATTAATTCCCTTTTTCATCTTCATCCTCCTTCATTCAGCCTAAATTTTGCATCAAATGGACAAGTGCAAAGCCCTTAGAAGGGCTTTGCACTTACACCTGTTATTTTAAGTTCGCTGACCACTTCTCGGCGCGCTGCTGCAAATCATCCAGGAATTTCTGAATATCCGGCGCGCTTCCCGTTGCCGCTTTACTGATAAAACCGTTAACGGCAGGCACAATGTCACTCATATAGAACGGATTTGCTTCATCCATCAGCTCCGAGTGTCCTACTTCCGCAATTTCCAGCGCTTTTTTAACATATTTGTCATCTGCCGACACGAAATCGGCATTTTTCAGCGTTGGTGTTTGAGCAAAGTTATCGTACATATATTTTTGAGTCATCGGACTTGTCAGGAATTTCAATACTTCCCAGGATGCTTTTACGTCTTTGGCTTTTTTAGCCATGATGAACGGGTCAACAGCTACCCAACCTTCGCCGTTTGGTCCCATATTCAGAACAGGCTCAAAACGGTCCAGAAGATCCTTATTCTTCTTGCTTTGATATTCATTCATCGTTGCACCGCCTGTGGAATCAAGTGCGATGGCAATATTATTCTTCTCCAGACCAAAGTTCTCGCCGCCTTGTGCGTTCACGAAACCGGCTGGAGGCAGCTTCGATGCTTCCTTCAACCACTCCATGACTTTCACCATCTCAGGTGTGTTCAGCTGCCACTTGATGCTTTTCACATCTTTAAGACTGCCTTCCGCTCCTTTTGCACCAAAAGCTAGAGTCAACGCAACAAATGTAGAGCCGTTCAGAGAGTTGCCACTCCAGTATAGTCCGTAATTGTCTTCACCGGTCTTCGGATTTTTACCCGTCATTTTCTTGCCCTTTTCGAGCAGCTCTGCCGGAGTCGCTTTTGCCGTTAATGGCTCAACTCCCCAGTCTTCAAAGAGCTTCTTGTCATAAATCGTCATTCTGCGGCCCAGGGCTACCGGGATACCAAACTGCTTAGTTCCGTCCGGCGATTTGGTGCTGTAGGAATTGTTCATAATGCCTGCCAGGTAAATGCTTGGATCGAAGCTTGTGTCCTCCTTGATGAGATCATCGAGATCACGCAGCAGTCCCTCTTGATACCATTGGGAAGCAAAAGCACCGCCTGTATACATGACATCAGCATCTCCGGAGAGCAACATAGCTGATTGTTTTGCCTTTACGTTCTCCCATGGGATTTGATACAGCTCGAGTTTGATATTCGGATACATTTTATAAAAGGTTTGATCCAGATATTCGTTAAGTCCAATCGTCGGATTACCTGTCTGTGCGTTAAGCCCGTTATCCAGCTGCCACCCCGCCAAAGCTACCCGTACCGTTCCTTTCATGTCAGATACCTTCTTGATTTCTACCCCGCCCGTGACATCTGAGTCCGAACCACCCGAGCACGCCGCAAGCGACAAGACGAGCACGCAGGACAATACCAGCAATAATAGCTTTTTCATGAATCTTCCGTTCCCCCTTTGTTAATCAAACTTGGCATACAGTACATTTGAAGTCTGCCATCCCGCTGATTCGAGGCGCTGCTTACTGCTTGATTCCCGATAATGCAATGCTTTCGATAATGTAACGCTGCAGGAACATATATACGACAACGACCGGGATCAGACTCACCGTCGTAGCAGCCATAATGATGGAAGGCTGTTTGTCGATACCATTGTTGTACGTAAACATCGCAAGACCGATCTGAATGGTATACTTGGTCGCCTTTTTAAGAATAAGCAGCGGCCACAGCATATCGTTCCATACGCCGAGAAACAGCAGGATGATCATCGTCGCGATAATCGGTGTGCAGAGCGGCAGATATACCCGGCTGAAAACAGATACTTCCTTGGCCCCATCCAGAATGGCAGCCTCCCGAAGCGTGGTAGGAAGCTGGTCGAAGAAGGCCTTTGCCAGGAATGTTCCGAATGCATAATTGAGAGCGGGTAGGTAGAAAGCAAGATAATTGTCGACGAGACCGAGCTTGCTGAACAAAAGATATTGGGGAATCATGGTCATTTCAAACGGAATCATCATCGTGCTCAAGGCCAGCAGCAGCACAATATTTGCCCCTTTGAACCGGAGCTTTGACAATGCATAACCCGACAACAACGCCGATAGCGCACTGATTATAATGACGCCCGCGCTGACCATGATGGAATTGGTAATATAGCGGAACATTTTAATGCTTGTAAAAGCTGCTTCGAAGGTCTTAACAGATGGTTCTTCTGGCCAAAGCCTTGGCGGGAAATTAATATGAAGCCGGGCTGCCCAGTCGAAGCTCGTAACAAGCATCCATAGAAACGGAACGATCATGACGAACGATCCCAGAAAAAGAACGATGGTTAGAATCCATTGATTCAGGGATATTTTCTTACGGCGATGTATAATTTTTGCATCCACGGTGTTCATCACACTGACCTCCTAACTCAGGTTGGATCTGCTAAAAATGCTGCATGGATTAATCGAAGCTGTCCTTGCGCCGGTTCAGCAGCATCAGGAATGCGGTGAGTATAAATATGATGATGAACAGCAGGTAGGAGGCGGCCGTCGCCATACCCATTTGTGAAGCAAGGAAGGCATTCCGGTAAATATACAGCACGACGGTCATTAAGCTGCCGCCCGGATTCCCAGCCGTTCCGCCAATGAGCCACACATCTGTAAACCGCTTCATTGCCCCGATGGTACCCATGATGAGCATGAATACGAAAATGGGGCGCAGATATGGAATCGTAATATAAAACCATTTGCGGTAAGTCCCGGCTCCATCCACCTCTGCGGCTTCATACAGATCACGCGGAACACTCTGCAGACCGGCGAGGAAAATGATCGTGTTGTAGCCAAGAGCCCCCCATAAGCTCATAAGGACAATGCTGTACCTGGAAACCTGGGGATTGGTGAACCACCCCACAGGATCGATGCCGAATAATCCGATGACAAAGTTGAGCAGCCCTTCCTTCGAGGGAAAAAACAAAAATGAGAACAGCAGCGTAGTTGCAACACCCGACACGACATTCGGCAGAAAAAACACAGCTTTGAAAAAGTTTTTACCCGTACTCCAATTCAGGTTGTTGATCAGACTCGCCAGTACAAAAGACAAAATGATTCCGAGCAGAACAGACCAAATTCCAATAAAAAACGTATTTGTAAGCGCTTGCCAAAATAAAGAATCATGTACCACATAGTTGTAATTGCTGAACCCCACCCATTTTCCGCCAACAGACAATCCCGAGGTTTGATGAAAGCTCATGATCAACGCGGCAATCATCGGGTAAATAGCAAATGCCAACACCCCAATGATTAATGGCGCACTGAAAAGATATCCCATCCAGTCGTTTCGGGTAAATCGCTTCTTCCGCTTGTTTGATGTCTCCGGAAATGTATCCGTTTTCATATTTGCGTTTAATGACAAGCAGTTCTCCTCCTTCCGATGGCAGCGTCTTATTCAGAAGATAACGTCAGGATCATGGTGAAGCATTTTTTAAATATGTATGTGCCCCTGTTTGGATTATGTACTCTTTTTTTATTTGTGAAGTACAAGCTAAAAGGAATAGAAAAAAGAGAGCCACCCGGGCTCTCCTTTTCATGCTACTGCTTCGGTTTATCATGGTTTACTGCAAGAGTGATGATCATGACGACAAGTGTTAACAGAGCAATCAACTGGTCGATTGTCAACCCGTCCGCCTCCCCTGACACCAGGATGGCTCTACGGACGGCTTCTTACTCCCATGTAATGCCGACTTGCGTTTCCCCGTTATATATCTATTCGCGCAGGTGGAGGGTTATTCGTCCTTTTGCCCCAAAAATGTTTTGACTTTGCCGATGTATGTCATTTTATCGGTATAAGACTGATACAGCCGGTTGGTGACAACAGAAGAATCTCCGAAGAAAAAACGCTCATACAGCGTCTGACGGCCTCCAAAGCCGCTTGTACTGAGATCCCACGCCAATCGGAATAACGCTGTTTTTTGCGCGGCATCCACATCGCTGCCTCGGAGATACTTATTCAGATCCGCCTTTGGATTACCGCTAAAATCCAGCTCCGATGGAAGCATGATGATTCCGCTGCCGCCAAGAAGCTGAATGATCTCCATCATTCTCGGATACACTTTCGGAAAAATGACGTTAGCCGTCCATAAAGGTCTCCGATCCGGCAGCATGCTCCCGAAACGGTCGAGGGCTGCACCGGCCTCTGAGGCGATCAGCAAAGACTTCAGCGTCTCCAAATGTATGATCACTTCCGAGACCTTTTCAATGGTCGCAGGATAGGTGGCTCGATCGAGCGTTTCGGCCATATATAGAATTACACCCAGCGTAAATTCCATCTTCGCAATATATCTGCACAGTACCTGGTGACCACAATGTACATGAAAGCCGCTTTCCGCAAATAAGCGCATCGATAAATGGTCACTGCCCAGAATAAACACACGATCCCAAGGAACCAGGACATGATCGAAAAGAACGAGCGTATCCATCTCATCAAAACGGGAGCTGAGAGGGTAATCGAAGGCGGAATCTCCACCAACCAGGCTTTCCCGGCATATCCACCTTATACCCGGCAGATTGTTTGGTACTGCAAACGCAAAGGTTCTCGGACTATCCTCCTCAGGCATAAAAGAGTAGGCCGGAGGATAAACCAGAATCTCATCCGTGGTCACGCCCTGTGTGGCCAGTAAAAATGCCCCCTCCACGATGATCCCTTCCTCATTCTCTTCAATAATCCTCGCAGCGCATGATTCGATGCTGCCATCTTCCAGCAATTCGTCAAAACGGCTGGCATGCGGCTGCACAAAGGCGTGGGAAAGAGAAATATCGTTTTCACGGCAAAATTCGTAATATCTCCGCATGTTATCCGCATATTTCGGTTCTTTCTCACCAAGTATTTCCGATGCGGTATAGAAGGCCATCAGACCCGTATTCATATAATCCGGTGACCGTCCAAGTAAACCATGATGCTTATCTCCCCAGAGCATCATCATCTGTCTGCGTTTCTCCAGATCTTCCCGAGTCTTGGGCTGCATAAACGATAGGCCGACCGGATCTCCGGTGGTTGGTGAGGCATAGGTCATACGTTCTTGATAATCGGGATGGTTCTGCATATCATACAGTTCCGCCTGCGTGGACATAAGTCCCCGAAAAGCAGAATGATCCGAGAGCCTCCCGTCGATTTGTTCTCCACGAAACCAAACGCTCGGTTTGGCATGATTGATTCGGTCCAAGAACTGCTTTCCGCTTTTTGCCGGCACAGGCGAGGCCCCCTTTGAATGAATAGTTATCTTCATCCTATTCAGGCGTGTGTGGATAAGAAAGGGTCAGCCGCCTAAAATTCTCTACACTCTCTCTGCGCTCAGTTTCTCCTCCACGGATAAAAAGGATTGAAATTCGTATACGAACGCCCCATTTTCCGCGACCTTTAAATGCAGAAAACCTTTTCTTCTCAAATCCTCCAGTGCATCACCAGACTGCTCCATATTAAGGGGCGTATATAATGCCACGTCAGCTGCGGTTAACAGATTTTGCTTCCTGGCTGCAAGTTTTAGAATCTGTTTTTCCATATTCTCATGAACCTTCTTCCGGTTATGTTTATCCAACGTCCAGCCATAACCTAATGGCAGAATCGCAAAAAGCAAATAACCGACGAAATCCCACATTCCATACATGACCGCCCCATACCCGTATAACAGAATACTGAGCATACCAAAGCCAATTAATATTCTGGATATGACCTGCTTGCTATCCACTTATTCACTCCCCTTTCAGAGATTATTGTCCTGTATCGTATATTTACCCATTATCGGGCCAAGAAAGTGCATTGTTGCCGTCAAATGTTGTACAATATAAGCTAAACGAAAAATAGCACAGAAGGATGGATAGAACATGTATGTAGCTCGTGATTGGCAAGATTACGAATTGATCGATACAGGATCAGGCGAAAAGCTGGAGCGCTGGGGAGATGTCATCCTGCGCAGACCTGACCCGCAAATTATATGGCCTCTAGAAAAAGAAAGCGGAATGTGGCGTGAAGTACACGGCCATTACCATAGAAGCTCCTCTGGCGGTGGACAGTGGGATATGAAAAAGCAGCTGCCGGAGCGTTGGACAGTTTCCTATGACCAGTTAAAATTTCATATCCGCCCAACCAACTTCAAGCATACCGGTCTTTTCCCGGAACAGGCTGCCAATTGGCGCTGGATGATGGACAAGATCTCTGCCGCCAAACGCCCGATCAAGGTATTAAATTTATTTGCTTATACTGGCGGAGCTACCGTTGCTGCGGCCTACGCCGGTGCTGAGGTGGTCCATGTCGATGCTGCTAAAGGAATGGTGCAATGGGCCAAGGAAAACCTTCAGTTGACAGGAATCGGTGACCGTCCGGTTCGTTTCATTACCGATGACGTCTTCAAATTTGTACAGCGCGAGGAGCGCCGCGGCAACAAATATGACGCTATTATTATGGATCCGCCTTCGTATGGACGTGGCCCGGGCGGAGAAATGTGGAAGCTCGAGCAAAGTTTGTACCCATTCGTGGAAAGCTGCATGAGCATTATGTCCGAGCAGCCATTGTTTATGTTAATTAACTCTTACACGACTGGCATATCACCGACTGTGCTTCACAACATTCTGTCCATGACCGCCGGCCGCCGCTTTGGCGGAAGCATATCCTGCGGTGAGCTTGGCCTTCCGATTACGACTTCGGGACTTCATTTGCCTTGCGGAATTTTGGGCCGCTGGGAGTCGTAAATCATATATGAGTCATGAACATCTTTCCCAAATTCCGATTTTATATGAAGACAATCATCTGTTAGGGATTGTGAAGCCAGTCAACATTCCGACGCAAGCTGATATTTCAGGCGACCCGGACCTGCTTTCACTTCTGAAAGATGACATTAAAGAGCGGTACAATAAACCGGGTAATGTGTATTTGGGGTTGGTGCACAGATTGGACCGGCCGGTTGGGGGAACGATGATCTTCGCAAAAACCTCCAAAGCAGCCTCACGTTTGTCGGAAACGGTCAGAAGCCGCAGCTTCCATAAGGTATATGCAGCTGTCGTTCATGGTCAGCTGCCAGCACCACGCGGAACGCTGAGGGACATGCTTCTGAAAGATCCAAAGACCAATATCGTCTCCGTCGTCAAAAGCGGCACTCCCGGAGCAAAGGAAGCCATTCTCGATTACGAGGTTCTTGGTACGAACGGCTCCTTCAACCTGGTACGAATCGAACTTCATACAGGAAGATCTCATCAGATACGTGTCCAGATGAATCAGGCAGGCTGTCCACTGTACGGAGACCAGAAATACGGCAGCCGTGTGAATAAGCCGGGACAGCAGATTGCACTATGGTCCGTCATCGTCCGTTTTCCGCATCCGGTGACCAAAGAAGATGTGAAACTCACTTCTCTTCCCCCTGCCGAGCATCCATGGAATTTATGGACCGAACCGGTACTGAACCGTTTGATGATGGATGAAGCATAGTTAAACATAAGATGATCATAAAAGAAAGCCGGAGCAGCATAAGCAGCTCCGGCTTTCTCTTATTTATGATGGGTATTTCGAAAAATCAGCATATGGTCAGCATTTTTTTGGAAGTGGTAGTCAGCGGTTTTAATCTCAGCTGTCCAGCCCACCGTATGAGCGAAATCGACAAGCTTATCGACTTGCTCAGGAATTCTCCCGCTCTGGTCTACAAGTGGAAAGATCCGTACCTCAGCCCTTGTCACACGAAACAATTCCCGCAAGGTCTCAAGATGAAACTGAATATCCAGCTTGTCAGCATAGGTGAACAGAAAATGTGCCGATAAGGTCATATCGAACTGTTCTGTCTGAAATGGAAGTGAAGGCAGCGTAACCGGAATATACCGCTCCGGATAAAGACGCATGTCGCTTACGCTATCCTGTAAGGCTTTATTCCGCTCTGCCCGAAGATCCTCTACCGACAAGAACTCGGTCCAAATATACCTTTCCTTCTCGGTTTCTACATGTTCCATGGCGTGAACGATATCCTGAATGCCCTTTTCATACAGCTTCCCTGTGTCATGATAATAAGCGATATCCGCAGCAAGTACCTCACAACCAAGCTTACGGGCAATTGCCGTAAACGAACACGCACCACCCGGACAATCCAGTATGCTCAGGCCCGAGATGGTCTTCTCATCCAGGCCGAACATGCGCATGTATTCATCGAATGTCCTGCCAATAAACACAATCCGCTCCAGCCTCAGCTCGGCCTCTTCTAACGCATGTACCTGTTTCTCTTCTAATTCTTTACTCTTCTCAGCTCTGCTCATCTCTTCTCAACTCACCTTTCGAAAAAAGTATTCGGATTCCACAAACACCAAGTCTGTGTACCGAGATATTAACTTATTCGAAATGATAAGTCCAGAATCTTTCTTTGCTGAATCGGCTTTTAATCTGCTCGTCATCCTCAGTAAGGCTGCCCAGCATATCCTGCCAGCGAAACTGAGAGCTGTGGGCACGGATGGATCCGAATTTATTTGGAAGAAAGTCCTGGATATCCACCATAACGTCCGGCTTGCCCAGAATTTTCTCGCAGCCCTTGGAAAAAGCGACGCAATTCACGACAGGGCGCTGCCCCTTCGGCATCGCCGCAACCGTTCTGATGACCGCTGCACCGGTTGCATCATGATCCGGATGTACACTGTAACCAGGATAAAATGTGAAGATCAGAGACGGTTTAAGTTCGTCAATCAAATCCCGGATCATTCCATCCAGCATATCCTGATCTTCAAACTCAATCGTCTTATCATGCAATCCCATCATACGAACATCCTGAATCCCTATGGAACGGGCTGATTCAGCAAGCTCTTTTTTGCGGAGTTCCGGAAGTGTAACCCGGTTAGCCATCAGCGGCTTACCCATATTACGGGCCATCTCGCCTAATGTCAGGCAGGCATATGTCACTTGCGCACCCTCATGTATTCGTTTAGCCAATGTTCCGGATGTCCCGAACGATTCATCGTCCGGATGCGGAAAAACGACCAGTATATGATTCTCCATATCTCTATCACCCTTTCACGATTTATGACCGATGTTGTGTATTATTCAGAATGGTTCCTTGCTTAACTGAAGAGCAACAACAAGCTTTCCTTCGCTGTCATGACCTGCCATGATAAGACGTTCCGTCTCTGCCTGATCAATATGCGTCAGCCCTTGGGCATAAATCCAGCCCTGCTCCATTTTAAGTCCAACACGATATGGCCCAAAGCCTGCGATGGAGCCATGGTTGTAGCGTACGACACCATTTTTGATAAATGTGGACGCGGTAAATTTGGATTCATCCTCATGCGAAGCATACGCTCCGGTCGTCATTTCCAGATGTATATAAAGATCCTGATCCTGTAGTTTATCGAGAAGCTCTTGAACCATTTGCGGGTTAATCAGCTGCATCATAAATCCCTCCGTTTCAATGACGTCTATATAGATAAAGTTCAATTCTTATAACTGCAACATATTTTATTATAATTCAAAGCATAGCATTTTCACAAACCCGGTTTCTGCGTGTTTCATATCGAACATTTTAATAAGCCTGATTCAGTAAGAAAAAAGGCAGCCTGAAGGCCGCCTTTTTTCGGAGTCTACATGAGATTTAATCCGTCAGTTCCTTGCCCTTCGTCTCTGTACCAAGCAGTAAAACACCAATCGCGCCGATCAGAATGACTACGAAGAACAAAATGAAAATCGTGCTGATCTGAATGTTATGCTGCACCATGTAACCTACCAGGAATGGCGCAATGACTCCACCGATTCTTCCCACCGATGTGGCCAATCCTACTCCCGTCGATCGTACTGAGTTAGGATACAGCTCCGGTGTATAAGCGTACAGTCCTCCCCAAGCTCCAAGATTGAAGAAGGATAGACAGATCCCCGCTGCAATCAGCATGCCGGCAGAATCGGCATTACCAAACCACGCAGCACTTACGGCTGTTAAAACCAGGTAAGTAATCATCACGAATTTCCTGCCAAACTTTTCGATGAAATAAGCTGCCGTAAAATAACCTGGAAGCTGAGCGATCGTCATAATCAACACATATTCAAAGCTTTTGATCAGACTGAAGCCCTTCATCGTCATAACAGAAGGGAGCCATAAGAACATCCCATAATAGGAGAATACGACCGTAAACCATAAGATCCACAGCATTACCGTCGTACGACGGTGTTTACGGGTCCAAATGGAGTTCAGCTTACTAGTAAAGGATTGTGACGCCATCTTGCTCTTCCCGCTTTTATACAGAGGCGAGTCATCAATGGCGCGACGCAAATACAGTGCATACAGGGCCGGCAGTGCTCCGATCACAAAAGCAATCTGCCAGCCATAGGTTGGAATCAAAAAGTAGGAAATCAACGCAGCGACCAGCCAGCCTCCTGCCCAAAAGCTCTCCAGCAGCACTACAGCCCGTCCGCGCTGGCTGGCAGGCATACTTTCGGATACGAGCGTCGAAGCAACAGGAAGCTCTCCTCCAAGCCCGATGCCCGTGATAAATCGCAGCAGACAAAGCACCCAGAAGCTCGAAGCTAATGCGGACAACCCGCTGGCCACAGAAAAGATCAGCAAGGTCCAGAGAAGAACCTTTTTACGCCCGAACCGGTCAGCCAAATAACCAGCCGCCGCAGCACCAAATACCATACCCACTGAATTCATACTCGTCAGTATACCGATATCCTGCGGTGACAGTTTCCACTCCAAAGTCAGAGCGGTCACGATAAAAGAGATAATACCTACGTCCATTGCATCAAAAAGCCAGCTGAAGCCGGCGCTGAACAGCAATTTTTTTGTTTTAGGATTTTTCAGAAGTGCTGCATCGTTCATCTAGTTGACTTCCTCTACATTTATTCTTTTAGAGCCTGCTTAGGGCACCATAGTTAGCTTTCCCAATAAATAGATCAGGAGCTGCTGATTATGTGACGAAATACGTGAGAGAATGCTGGCCAGAAATGCATCTCGGATTTGCAAGCCGCGTACAACTTCCTGGCTGCCCTTATCCGATATGGACACCCAGACAATCCGGCGGTCGTTGCCATCACGTTCCCGATTGATCAGTCCGTTCTTCTCCATCCGGTCGAGCAGCATCGTTACCGCAGCCGGGCTGGTCGCCAGCAGCGGTGTCAACTCGGAAGGCTTCATCCGCTTTTGCTCCCCAAGCACCTCAAGTACAACGAGCTGTGCTTCAGTAAGCGCGGGAGCCAATTCATTCTCCATATGTAATTTGTAATCTTTGCTCAGTTTAGACCATATTTTCGCAAATTCGGAAGTCTGCACGGGATTATCTTCCTTTCGCAAGCAATCTTTTACAGGATTAACTTTCGAGCAATTCCGTTCCAATTCCTTCCTCACATCAAAAATTTTTTTAGAAAAAGGCATCCCCGCCCTGAGCAGGCGAAGACACCTTAACATCGTTCTTATTCAAAGCCAAGCAGCGTTCTTCAAGAGGATTCAGGATACACCAGCAAAGCCGATATTTCGTCTTTTTTCTCAAGATGAACGAGCAATTTTCCTGTCGATTTGCGCTCGGTGATCGGGGCCTGCTCCGAACTGAAAGAATAATTCAATCCGTCTCGGCTGATGGCCGTAATTTGCAAAGGCTCCCTGCAGTAGAACGCGCCGGCAATTCGGTTTCCATTCGGTTTTACGCGTTTGCCTTCCTTGAATTCAAAGTTCGCCAGTCCCTTGCCACCACGACTCTGCGCCTGGTAATCCGCGAGCAGCGTACGTTTACCGTAACCAAGATCCGTCAGAGTCAGAATTTCGCCTTCGTCTTCCTCTACCCATAATGCAGAGACGACCTCGTCCCCTTCGCGAAGCTGAATCCCTTTCACACCAGCGGATACACGGCCCATGGCATTGACATCACTTTCTCTAAAGCGAATGCTCATGCCGTCTTTGCTGACCAGCAATATATCCTTGGTTCCGTCGCTGAGCGTGACTGAGATAATCTCGTCGTCCGCGCCAACCTTACAAGCAGCCACCGCCCCGGAACGGTTGGTCATATATTCTTTGAGCTCCGTCCGTTTTACCTGTCCCCTCTTCGTGACAAAGACAAGCGAATGATTGGGTTCTTCGAAATTATTCACCGGAATCACTCCGGCAATGATATCTTCCTTGGAAAGATGAATCACATTCACGATAGCAGTTCCGGGATCTTTCCATTTGAACTCAGGTATCTGGTGAACCGGAAGCAGGAAGAACTGTCCCTTCTGCGTGAATATGAGGAGATTATCGAGTGTGTTGATCTCAAAGATCCTCGAGATATAATCTCCTTCCTTGATGCCTGAATTTCCGCGTTCCCCGCCCGATCTGGTAAAGGACAGCATGCTTGTCCGCTTGATATAGCCATCATTGGAAAGCGTCACCAGAACGTCCTCAGAGCTGACCATAACCTCCAGGTTAACCTTGATCTCTTCTACTTCACCTTGGATAGAGCATCTGCGATCAATTCCGTACTTGTCTCTAATCTCCAGCAATTCCTTGCGGATTAGTGCAATCAGCTTTTTGTCGCTTTCGAGAATTGAACGGTAGGAATCAATCTTCTTCATCAGATCATCGAGCTCTTTCTGAAGAGTTGTAATCTCCAGATTGGTCAGACGGTACAGCTGTAGGGTCAGAATCGAATCTGCCTGCCGCTCGGTGAATCCAAACATCCATTGCAGGTTGTTCTGGGCATCCTGACGGTTTTTCGAGGCCTTAATTGCCACGATGACCTCATCCAGAATGTTAAGAGCCTTGACCAGTCCTTCAAGGACATGGGCACGGTCTTCCGCCTTTTCCAGATCATAACGCGTACGATTGCTTACTACTTCACGCTGGTGCCCGATATAAGCTTCAAGCATGGGTTTAAGGCCAAGCTGCTGAGGTGCTTTATTCACGATCGAGACCATGTTAAAGTTGTAAGTTACCTGAAGATCC
Source organism: Paenibacillus dokdonensis (assembly GCF_004916975.1). Classification (GTDB taxonomy): domain Bacteria; phylum Bacillota; class Bacilli; order Paenibacillales; family Paenibacillaceae; genus Paenibacillus_AQ; species Paenibacillus_AQ dokdonensis. The sequence continues at coordinate 3,119,806 of NZ_STGQ01000001.1, forward strand.
GTCTTTTTGAGCAAATACGCCATAATACCTTGCGCATCAGCTTCCTTTTTAATCTCAACGACGATCCGCAAGCCTTCACGACCGCTTTCATCTCGAACCTCTGCGATACCCTCGATTTTTTTCTCCATACGGATGTTTTCCATCTGGGTAACCAAACGGGATTTGACCACCTGATAAGGAATTTCCGTTACAACGATTTGCTGTTTACCGCCCCGCAAAAATTCGATATCAGCTTTGGAACGCAAATAGATGCGTCCCTTACCTGTCCGGTAAGCTTCCTTGATTCCCTCTTCGCCCATAATCAGGCCGCCTGTCGGAAAGTCGGGGCCTTTGATGAACGTCATGATCTCTTCCAGTTCAATTTCAGGCTTCTGCATGACAGCCACACAGGCATCAATGACCTCCCGCAGGTTATGCGGAGGAATTTCAGTGGCGAAACCCGCCGAAATCCCGCTGACACCGTTGACCAGCAGGTTCGGATACCGCGCAGGAAGCACAACCGGCTCCTTGGCGGTGTTGTCAAAATTATCCTTGAACTGGACGGTCCGCTTATCAATGTCTCTCAGCAGTTCCAATGCGATTGGTGAAAGCCGGGCTTCCGTATAACGCATGGCTGCCGGAGGATCATCATCAATCGAGCCCCAGTTGCCGTGGCCGTCCACCAGCACATGACCCATTTTCCATGGTTGCGCCATCCGGACCATCCCGTCGTATATCGACGTGTCGCCGTGAGGATGGTAATTACCCATCACATCCCCGACCGTTTTCGCAGATTTCCGGTAACCCTTCTCATGCGTATTGCCTGATTCGTACATGGCATACAATATCCGTCTTTGAACAGGCTTCAGACCGTCACGTACATCAGGGATGGCGCGGTCTTGAATGATATATTTGGAATACCGGCCGAATCGGTCACCCACGACCTCTTCCAAAAAAGCCGGCAGAAACTGTTCTGATAAACTCATCAATTCACCTTCTATTCCTCGAACTCTCTAAAGTCGACATTTTCCACAATCCAGCGTTTGCGCGGGTCAATTTTGTCGCCCATCAGCGTGGATACACGGCGTTCAGCCTTGGCTGCATCCTCGATTTGCACCTGAAGCAGCGTACGCGTTTCCGGATTCATCGTTGTCTCCCACAGCTGTTCGGGATTCATCTCGCCAAGACCTTTATAACGTTGAAGCTCATAATTTTTTCCGAATTCCTTGAGATAATTTTGCAGCTGCTCATCGGTATATGCATATCTAACCGTTTCCAGCTTGCCCGATTTGCGTGTGATTTTATATAACGGCGGCTGAGCGATATAGACCCGGCCTTTATCAATCAGCGGCTTCATATAGCGGTAAAAGAATGTAAGCAGCAGCACTTGAATATGTGCGCCGTCTGTATCGGCATCCGTCATAATTATGATTTTGGAGTAATTGCTGTCTTCCACTTCAAACTCAGTTCCGATCCCTGCGCCAATCGCATGAATGATCGTACGGTATTCTTCATTTTTCATAATATCGGCGAGCTTGGCTTTCTCCGGATTAAGCGGCTTCCCCCTCAGCGGAAGGATCGCTTGAATTTTGGAATCACGGCCCTGTTTGGCCGAACCGCCTGCAGAATTCCCTTCAACAACAAACAGCTCCGTGCGAGTAAAATCCTTGGACTGTGCAGGGCTAAGCTTGCCACCAAGACTTGCGCTCTCACTGCGCTTTTTGCCGGTGCGCATGTCATCCCGAGCCTTACGCGCCGCTTCCCGCGCCTTCGATGCCTGGATCGCCTTTTTGATCAGCGTCTGGGCAACCTGCGGATTTTCCTCCAGAAAGATCTGCATCTTCTCGGATACAATCGCGTCCACCGTACTGCGGGCCGAAGCACTGCCCAGTTGGTCCTTCGTCTGGCCGACGAATTCGACCTCGGACATTTTAACGCTGATAACCGCCATCATACCTTCGCGGAGATCATTGCCCTCTAGATTTTTATCCTTTTCTTTGAGCATGCTGTTCTTGCGGGCATAATCATTCATGATGCGTGTATATGCCGTCTTAAAACCAGTCTCATGTGTGCCTCCGCCCCTTGTAGGGATTGAGTTAACAAATGAAGCCAGCGTTTCGGTATAGCCAGCATTGTATTGCAAAGCGACTTCTACCTCGACATCCTCCTTTTCACCGTAAAAGTGAATGACTTCATGCAGGACGTCTTTGCCTTCGTTCAAAAACTCGACGAATTGGCTTGCTCCGCCTTCATAGTAAAACTCGTCGGAATTACCTGAACGCTCATCCTTAAGTACAATACGAAGACCAGAGTTCAGAAAAGCAATCTCCTGCAGGCGTTCCGACAGCGTGTCATAGTTAAACTGGATTCCTGCATGGAATACACGGATATCAGGCTTAAAGGTAACTTTAGTGCCTGTTTTGTTGGTATTGCCCAGTACCTCAAGTCCGGTAACAGGCTCGCCGACATGCTCTTTCCCTTTTTTGTCCTGCCAGTATTCAAAACGCTGCCTATGAACTTTACCATCGCGGTAAATTTCGACTTCCAGCCATTCTGATAACGCGTTCGTTACGGATGCACCCACACCATGCAGACCGCCTGATTTCTTATATCCGCCGCCGCCAAACTTGCCTCCTGCGTGCAGAATCGTGAAAACCACCTGTGGTGTCGGTATTCCTGTCTTATGCATTCCTGTCGGAATGCCTCGTCCATTATCAACGACGGTAATTGAGCCGTCTTTGTGTAAAGTAATATCAATTCTCGTGCAGTATTTGGCCAAATGCTCATCGACGGCATTATCCACAATCTCCCATAACAGATGATGAAGCCCTGATGAACTTGTGCTGCCAATATACATACCTGGCCGTTTGCGTACCGCAACCAGGCCTTCGAGCACTTGAATGTCGTCAGCATCGTATCCGGTTTGGCCATTATTGCTGCCGCCCTGTGATGACTCTGCAAACATATCGATCTGGTCGACCATTCATGCTCCCCCTTTGTGCTTCTTTATGTAGGATTTTCACCCCAAAATGCAAACAGATGTTTTGTTATCCTTGTCCATTTTAATTCAAGATATCCCTTTTCGTAAAGACAAGGAATGAGATTATCATTGCGGCAATAGCCCATATGGACAAAACCGCCAAAGAAAACGATAAATTCATCCCCTCAATCGGAGCCGGTGTTCCGGACAGATAGTCCGTGAGCTCCAAATTAACCATAAACAAATATTTAGCGCTGGTCCAGGCTGAAGCCATATTGGTCAAAATGGATCCCGCGATGAGCGCAGCCATCATTACCACGATGCTTGCAGCCGTACTCCGTACCAAAACCGATACCATGAATGCCAGCGAGGCCACGGTCAGACTCACGAACCAGATTAATCCCCCTTGCATGAGCAGGTATTTCCATTGTGGAACGCCATGCACAGCTGCCAAATCCACATCAGAGCCAGTAATTTGAAAGCCGGTAAATACCGGGAGATTAAATCCCTTATAGCCGAAAACAGCTCCGGACACCACGTACGTAATCACAAATGCTGCTACGACAATCAGCGAGGTAAACATAAACAGCGTCACCAGCTTACTAAGCAGTACCTTCCATCTTTTCACCGGACGGGTCAAGAGCATTTTGATCGTGCCTGTGGTTCGTTCCCCGGATACTATATCGGATGCAATCGCCATAATCAGCAGGGGTATGAACAAAGTTATTGAATTTGACATAAACTCCCGCGTAAATGTAACGCCGTTTGGTTCATTCGGATTGACATCGTGATCCAGATAATACTGGAGCTGCTGTACGAAAATCTTCCTGAACTTTTTCCATTCATCCGGTACCCTGTCGCTTCCGAGGGAATTTTCATTATCGGTAATCTGCTGCTGAATTTCAAGCCGCCAGTCTCCGTTAAATTTTTCACGCGTCCGTTCGGCAGACCGCATTTGAGCATAAGTGAAGATCGGAACCAACACCAGCAGAATTAACAGAATAACATAAAACCGTTTCTTTTTGATGATTTTAATGGTTTCATTCTTGATCAGAGGCAACACGCTAGTCAATGCTCTCACCCTCCGTCATTTTCAGGAATAGCTGTTCCAAAGTCGGATTAATCTTGTGTACGCCTTGAACTAAAATTCCCGAATGCACCAGATGAGTCACCGTTTCAGCAATCCCTTCTTCCTCCATGCGGGTAACAATAGCGCCTGGGCTCATTCCCGCAACGATCGTGTCATCCAATACGGCATCCACTTGCTCAATGACATCAATCCCCTGCCGGCTTGCAAGTTCAAGCTTCCCTGCTTCGGACGGCTCAAGGTCCCAGATCACATATTTCGCGTTCGCTGCAACAAGTTCCTCTACTTCACCAACAGCCAAAACCCGTCCGCGGCTAATAATTGCTACTCTATCGCATAGAAGCTGAATTTCACTGAGCAAATGACTGGAGACAAACACAGCCAATCCGCCTTCAGCAAGCTCCCTTATAAACTGACGAAGCTCTTTGATCCCTTTCGGGTCGAGACCGTTTGTCGGTTCATCAAGAATAAGCAGCTTGGGTCTGCCTAAGAGAGCCTGCGCAATGCCCAGACGCTGGCGCATGCCGAGGGAATAGGTTCTCACCTTGTCATGAATCCGCTGATCGAGGCGGACAATATCGACGACCTCCTGAATCCTCTTCTGGTCGATTCCAGGCTGCATGCGGGCAAAATGTTCAAGATTTTCCCATCCTGTGAGGTAAGTGTAGACCTCGGGATTCTCCACAATTGAACCAACATATTGCAGCGCTTTTTCCTGCTGTCTGTTCACATCATAGCCGCAGACCTTAATCATGCCGCTGCTTGGTTTAATTAAATCCACCAGCATGCGGATCGTCGTTGTCTTACCCGCACCGTTCGGGCCCAGAAATCCGAAGATTTCACCTTCCCGGACATCAAACGTGACGTCATCAATGATCCATTTTCTTCCGATCTTTTTTCTGACATTTTCAACCGATAAAACAATGTTTTCTTTGCGGCTCAGATTGTCCGTCACAGGCATTCTCCTTAACTCCTTTCCTCATGTGGATGTTTATCGGATACCCTGAACGATTCGCTCGGCAATTTGCTGGTAACCGTCACCATTCGGATGAAAATGATCCGACGATAAATACTTGTCCAAATTATGCTGGAAAAGATCAAATGTAGGGACAAGGGTCATGTTACTGTATTTATTTATGGAATCCAGAGCGGCCTGATTCCAGCTGGCTACTGCATGGTTACCAGGAATCTTCAGGTCCTCGATGTCTCCAAACGGATTATATAATCCGACGTACACAATCCATGCGTCCGGATTGATGGCATGAATACGTTCCAGAATTGCCTTAAGCTGCGTGGAAGCCTTTGGCAAGCCCTTTAAAAGATCCTTAGGATCCATCTCTTGACCCGTGGCTGTTGAAGAAGTACCAGAAATGCCTTTGGATGCAAGATCGGCGCCCTGGAACAGATCATTGCCTCCGATGGATACTAGGATGATATCCGCCTGCCCAAGTACATACTGTGTCCCGCGTTCTTCCAGCTTCGGCAGGAGTCCTGTCGTTGTAAGGCCGTTAATGCCAAGATTGTTCAGAAGTGTCACCTTCTTGCCTGTATCCGTCGACAGCTCCTTGACTGTACGCCGTGCAAACCCCATGCCTGAATTGTCACCCGTTCCTTTGGCCAGTGAATCGCCAATCGCCGCAATCTTGATTTCCTTTTTCGCATCAGGACTTTTATCTTCTGTGTTCTCTTGAGGCTTGGCCGATGGAGCTGCCAGCTCATTTCCGGCTTGCGGATTCTGGATATCCTTAATCGCATAGACAAAACCGGCCAAAAGAAGCAGTGTGGCCAAGACGGATATGATACTCACTATGCGCCAAATCCACTTCGTTGAATTCAAACAGATCCCTCCATATCCATCCATGATGGCAATTCATTAATCTATCCGCCAGATACATATGTGAATCAATTTCATAACTCGCTAAAACGATAAAATCGAAACTATATATAGACCAATAAAACCGTTTGGATCTATATATAGCCTTGATTGAAGCGGCTTAAGGTATTATGAAATGGATTCATGTACATAAACATAAAACTTCTATGTAAAATTTGCAAATTCGACAGCATGCCACTTTAACAACCCTATATTCTCCCTGATACCCATACTTTTATTAGATGATGCAGTCTATTTGAATAAAAAAAGGAGCCTGCTCCCATGAGGAACAGGCTTCCTTTGTATAATCGATATTAGTTCGCGATAAACTCTTGTACCCAGTATCCGTTGTAGTATGCTACTCCGATGGTGGTGTAGTTGCTGTTCAGGATGTTGGCACGGTGACCTTCGCTGTTCATCCATGCAGTCATGACATCAGATGGTGTCTTTTGACCTTTAGCGATATTTTCTCCTGCATAGCTGTAAGAAATACCGTATTTCTTCATCATGTCAAACGGAGAACCGTAAGTTGGAGAGTTATGATCAAAATAGTTGTTGTTGTTCATATCTTTGGCCTTGTCCATTGCCATGCCCGAAAGCTTTGTATTTTCAGTCAATGCCTTCAGACCTGCTTTGGCACGTTCCTGGTTAACCAGCTTGATCACTTCAGCAGCATAGCTGGATTGGTTCGAAGTTGTGCCCGTTCCAGTCGAAGGTTTAGAAGTAGATTGATCCGGTTTAGTCGTTTCAGTCGGCTTGGAAGTCTCTGGTTTGGATGTTTCTGGTTTGGACGTTTCAGGCTTCGAAGTCTCTGGTTTCGATGTTTCTGGCTTCGATGTTTCTGGCTTGGTCACCTGACCAGCACCTGGAAACTGGAGTTGGTATTTTAATATATAAGCACCGCCATTGTCTTGCAGCCATTGTTGCAGGTAGTTTTGCAGGTTTTTCAAGTTGTTTTCTGTTGGTGCATTGTTTTGCTGTGCAGATGCCGCCGAGGCTGGACCCGCTCCCATCAGACCTACTGCTAATACTGCAGCACAAGCTGTGCTGATCATTGTTTTCATCATTTTGTTGTTCTTCATGGATACATCTCCTTCTTGTTGTGTTCAACCAGAATGGGTGTTTAGCTCCGGTTACAAAGTTGTCATCACTTACTCAAACATTGTAACATGACTGTTTCTTTTGTGGAGACCTCAAATAATGGAAATAAATTTCCATTCATGAAACACGAATAAACCGCAACCAGCAGGCTGCGGCGAATCCGGATAACGTTAATGCATTATTTTTTAGCGGCGTATTTTCTCATATCAAACGCGACTGCCGCCACAATGATCAAGCCTTTGACGATCAATTGCCAGTACGGACTAATGCCGATAAACGTAAGTCCATAGTTGATAATTGTAAAGATCAGCACGCCGACCATGACTCCCGGCACCGTACCGATGCCTCCTGTCGTAGACACGCCGCCTACAACACAAGCTGCGATCGCGTCCAGCTCGTACATGTTACCGTAGTTATTCGTTGCCCCCCCGGTTCTGGAAGCTTCCAGTACACCCGCAAGGCCATACAAAGCACCGGCAATCATATAAATATAAATGAGATACTTGGCTACATTAATGCCGGATACCTTGGCTGCCTGCACATTTCCGCCAATTGCGTACATGTTCTTGCCAAGCTTTGTTTTGTTGAATATGACCCATACAATGAATGCGACAAAGATGGCGATTAAAACAATGTAAGGTATGGAATATTGTCCTTCACCAATAGAGCCTGAGCCGATTTTCGTGAAATCCTTGCGCAGTCCGCCGATCGGCTGCGAGTTGTTAGGATCCATATCAAAGTACATCGAGTTTATGCCATACACCACGACCATGGTGCCAAGCGTTGCAATGAATGGTGGTACATTCAGCTTCGCCACAACCAGCCCGTTAAGCAGACCGCAAATCAAACCAACCAAAATAGCAAGTAAAATGGGCACAATGACCTGAAGCTGCGGCAAATCCGGAAAAAACCGGTTGGCATAAGTAGCCGTCTGCAGCATGGATGCGGAAACAACGGCCGTAAGGCCTACAATCCGGCCGGCGGATAAGTCCGTTCCGGCTGTAATCAGGATAAAAGCAACGCCCAATGCGATAATTGCTCTTGTGGATGACTGAATTAAAATATTGCGCAGTGAGTCTATGGATAAAAATGACGGGTTATAAATGGTGATTCCGATTACAAGCAGCACCAGAACGATATAAATCGCATATTGCGATGTAAAGCTCTGCATGCTTTTGCTGCCGCCGAGTTTTTTCGTATTCAGCATGGGTTCTCCTCCTTTGATGTCCTTAATGCTGTGCAGCCAGCCGCATAATTTCTTCTTCCGAGGCGGCATCGCCATCCAGAATCCCGGTAAGGCGTCCTTCGGACATGACCATAATTCTGTCAGACATTCCGATCAGCTCAGGCATCTCAGAAGAGATCATGATAATGCTTTTGCCCTGCTTGGCAAGGTCTTTAATAATCGTGTAGATTTCAAATTTGGCGCCGACGTCAATACCGCGCGTCGGTTCGTCGAGCAGCAGAATTTCCGGCTCGGTCAGCAGCCATCTCGCGAGCAGCACCTTTTGCTGGTTGCCCCCGGAAAGGTTCATGATCAGGGTGTTAGATGTAGGCGTCTTGGTACGAAGCTTTTCGATCATTACATCCGCTTCTTTTCTCTTCTTTCTTCCATCCAGAAAAAACAATAATTTACGGTACCGGCTGAGATTTGCAATCGATGCATTCTCATGCACGGGCAGCACGGGGATAATCCCTGTAGCTCGACGTTCCTCGGTTAAAAGCGCCATACCGTGCTTAATGGCATCTTCCGGCGTCTTAATTTTAACTTCTTTCCCGTGTATCTTGATATGACCGGTTGATAACCCCCGCAAACCAAATAGCGCTTCAATTAGCTCCGTACGCTGAGCACCCACAAGACCACCCACACCCAATATCTCACCTTTTCGGAGTTCAAATGAAATATCCTTAAAGGATTTAGGAAGGAGAGAAGTAATTCCTTTTACTTCAAGCAGAACATCACCGGGAACATTTTCTCGGTCCGGAAAGCGCTGCGTCAGGTCACGCCCCACCATTTTCGAAATAATCAAGTCCGTGGTCAGCTCGCTTGCGGGCCAGGATCCAATCTTCTGTCCATCGCGCATAATCGTTACTTCATCACAGATCTGTAAAATCTCTTCCATTTTATGCGAGATATAAATAATGGACACGCCGCGCTGCTTCAGATCCCGGATAATCCGGAACAAATGCTCCACCTCAACACTCGTCAGAGAAGAAGTAGGTTCGTCCATAATAATGATCTTCGATTGGAAGGATACCGCTTTGGCGATTTCAATGGACTGAACCTTGGAAACGGATAGTTTACCCACGATGGTTTCCGGCTCCAAGTCAATATCCAGCTGCTTGAAAAGATCCTCCGTATCCTTATGCATTTTCTTATGATCAATGAACTGGATCGGGCCCACACCTACGGTAGGAAAGCGTCCCAGCCAGATATTTTCCATAACATTGCGGAACGGCACGGGATGCAGCTCCTGATGGATCATGGATATGCCATAATTCAGCGCATCCTTGGAATTTTGGATTTGAGCCTTCTGGCCATCCAGTAGTATCTCGCCCGCATCCGGTGAATAGATACCGTACAAACACTTCATCAATGTTGATTTACCGGCGCCATTTTCTCCCATTAAGGCATGGACCGTACCGGGTCTCACTTTGAGCGTAACATCATCAAGCGCTTTGACACCGGGAAATTCCTTGGAAATTCCATTCATCTCCAATATATACTCACTCTGAGCCATAGATTTCCGCTCCCTGCTCCTCATCCCCACCATGAGGGGAGACGGCTAACGCCGCCTCTCCCGGAAGGATGGTTATTAATGTTGACGCGTGATCTATTTATTTGGCGTCGTTGATATTGTCCTTGGTGATTTTTTTATAAGGAATCCATACATATTGATTATCTGTGATATCGAATCCGATATTATCTTTGGATGGTGTTTCACCTTTCGCCAGAACGGTTGCGAGCGATACTGAAGCTTTACCTTGGTTGTTGGCGTCGTTCAGTACGGTTCCGAGAAGAGTTCCTTCCTGCAAAGCCTCAAGAGCCGGGGCTGTTGCATCTACGCCGACAACCGGCATCATTTTGTCACCTTTAAAGTAACCGGCAGCTTTCAGGGCTTCAATCGCGCCGAGTGCCATATCATCATTGTTGGCCAATACGGCTTCGATCTTGTCGCCATGGGCACCAAGGAACGCAGCCATCTTCTCTTGACCTTTTACACGGTCCCACATCGCGGTATCTTCTTCTAATTTTTCCACTTTAATGCCGGCTTTCTCAATCGCTTCGATGGAGTACTTGGTACGAAGCTCGGCATCCTGGTGTCCAGGCTCGCCTTTCAGCATGATGTACTGCAGCACGCCGTCTTTGTTCTTGTCTGCTTCCGGATGCGCTTTCCAGTAATCGGCAATGAGCTCACCGGACATGGTACCGGATTCTTCAGCCTTCGCGCCTACATAGTACACTTTATCCCATTTTTTCATATCTTCAGGCAGCGGTTCACGGTTCAGGAACACAACCGGAATTTTTGCGGCTTGTGCTTTGTCGATAATCACGCCTGCAGCCGTACGGTCAACCGGATTAATCACCAGTGCATTGGATTTCTTCGAAATAAACAAGTCCACTTTATCGTTTTGTGTCGGCTGGGAGTTTTGGCTGTCTACGATGTCTACTTTCGCTTTTCCCTCTGCGTTGGTTTTGATGGAGTTGCGCACGCCTGTCATGAAGGTGTCGTCAAACTTATAAATGGCTACGCCAACGGATGGTTCCTTGCCGCTGTCCGAGCTTTTGCTGTCGCCGCCGCTTGCGCTTTTGTCGCTCCCATTAGAGCAGCCTGCCATGACAGTTCCGAGCAAAGCACCTGCCAGCAATACGGAAGTTATTTTTTTCATCGTAATAGTGACCTCCTGATTATCTACTGTTTTATCGCATCCCCTTGGATACGTTTTCATTATGCTGGATCGAACGCCAGATTCGAATATAAAATTCTCACATGTTCTATGAAAATTCTCATGCCTTGAAAATACGCATAAACATTATTTTACGAATGGGAACAGCAGCTTCTGGTTATCGGGCCGCAGCATGTTGTCAAGATCGATCAGCCTGGATTTCGTATCCTCCCGCTCTTTGACTTCAATGCCCTCCATCACCTGAACGGCATACTGAACCGCGAGGTATCCATTGTTAAAAGGGTTCTGGATGACCGTCCCCTGCACGATCCCCTCCTGCAGCAGCTCCATTACCTTGGCCGGACTGTCGAACGTAATGATTTTGACCTTCCCACCGAAGCCCAGCTCTTGAATTTCCTCCGCCGTGCCGATGGAAGCCACCTCGTTTAACGCGACAATTCCACTTATATCGGGATGCTCCTTCATCATTTTTCGCGTCAGCTGCCTGGCAATCTGTTCATCCGATTCGCAGTATTCAATATCCACGACCTCCACACCGGGGAAACGGGCAACGTAATCCATGAAGCCTTCTTCGCGCTCATCCGCGTTTTTGGCCCCTCTGACAAAATTCATGACGCCTATCCGGCTTTCGGGTCCGGTTAACTTGATCAGACGCTCAGCCGCCTTTTGCCCCGCTTCGTAATTGTTCGTGCCCACGAATGTTGTGATCCGAGCCGAAGCCACCTCCGAGTCCATGGAGATCACAGGAATTTTATAGTAAGCCGCCCGGTCCGTCACTTGGGCCAGCCTCATGTAATCACTTGCGGATAAGATGATGGCATCAGCATTGTTCTTGATCGATTCATCGACCAGTCGGATCTGTTCATCTATATCGCTTTCGTTCTGGGGCGCCTTGAAGGTCAGGTTGACGTTGTATTCCTTGGCAGCGACTTCGGCCCCCATTTTCACCGTTTTCCAAAAATCGCCGTGATTCATTTTAACGATCATGTCCACGTTTTTCGGTTTCTCCAGCACATGAAGGTTCGGGGCAGCTCCGCCGCAGGATGCCAGCAATACCGTCCACGCGAGCATAAAATAAACTCTCATTCGTACAGCCCGGGTCCTTGTCATGCCATCCCTCTTTCCTGCTGCTCGTCCTCGTACTTCTCAACGGGCAGTGTAATGGTGACAGTGGTGCCTTCCTCCAGTTCGCTTTCAAAGCTAAGACCATAATGTTTGCCGTAATACAGGCGGATCCGTTCATTGACGTTTTTGACTCCTACGCCGGAACCCCCGCTGCGGTTACCCCCGATCAGAATCTGGTCCATCACTTGTCGTGTCATGCCTAGTCCATCATCGGAAACCTTGATCACCAGACGTTCCTCCTGAATGGAAGCGGAAATGCGGATAAGACCTTCATCAGACATTTTTTCGATGCCATGATAGATGGCATTTTCTACGATGGGTTGGAGAATCAGCTTCAGTGTCCTGCAAGTTAAGGCCAAATCCTCGCATTCAATGGCATAGTTAAATTTATTTTTGAAACGTATTTTCTGGATAATCAAATAATGACGTACATGCTCCAGTTCTTCCTCCAGAGTAATGATGTTCTTGCCTTTACTCAGACTGATCCGGAAGAATCTCGAGAGCGAGGTGATCGTCGCAACGATCTCTTCCTTTTTTCCTTTTTCCGCCAGGCGTATGACTGAATTCAAAGTATTGTAGAGAAAGTGCGGGTTAATTTGGGATTGCAGAACATCCAGCTCACTCTTGCGCTTTGCTTCCTGCTCATGAATATTCTGATCCATCAGCTGACGAATACGGTGCAGCATAAAGTTAAACCGCTTGGAAAGCTGTACAACCTCATGTGCGCCACTGACATGAATCGGCGTATTGAAATCACCCTGCCCGACACTCTGCACCGATTTTTCCAGTCTTCGGAGCGGTTGTGAAATTTTCGCGGAAACGAACATGGCCAGCACGACAACGGCTGCGCATACGACCAGCAGAAACCAGAATACGAACTGATTCAAATCCTTTTTGGTCGTCACAATTTCATCCGGATAAGCTACCCCGACGATTTTCCACTTGATCGGTTCCACCGTTCGAATCGTGATGTACCTCGGCTCACCCGTCGATTTGTCTATGTAACTGCCAAAAGCATATTCAAAAACGGGCTCCAGATTCTCGTACTTCAGACCGGCGTAGATCAGCTGCTGCTGCGGATGGTACACGATATTGCCCAGGTCATCGATGATATATGCATATCCCCTCTTCCCAAGGCTGACCTTGCGACTGAGCTCATCGATCGTCCGGAAATTGACATCCACGAGCAATATGCCTTCTTTACTGATGCCATGATCCTTATATTTAATCACTCTGCTGAGCGAAACGACCCATTTATATTGACCTTTGTATAAATTTTGGATATGCGGAGCCGAAAAAGAGAGCTTTTGCGGCTGCTCATGGGCGGATTCGAACCAGCTCTGTTCCTCCAGCATCGTATTCTTGCGCATTTCCAGATCAGGGTTGTCCAAGACGAGCTTGCCCCCTGGCGTGAAAAGCCCCACGGATACCAGATCCTCGCGGGTATGCAGCAAAGTCGACAGCTGCTCCCTCAGCACCGGGCTTGAAATATCCGGGGTATCGTTGATTTGTTCCTCCACAACTTCATAGATATCCTGCATGCCTTTTACATACAGCTCCAAATGATAGTTAACCTGCTCGATAATTTGCTGGATGTTCAAATAGGCATTTTCCTCAGCTGTCTTGGTGAATTTGTTATACAGCATGAAGCTGACCGCAACGACGACCAAAATCGTCATGAGCGTGAACGACACGGTAATGATCGTTTGAATGCTGCGCAGCCTGAAGGACTCCCGGATCCGCGGCAATTTCATTGCATTCCGTTTATGTTGGATTTTCAAATCGGTTACGCACCTCCGGCGCCGTTTCGGTATTCTTTCGGTGAGATGCCAAATTTCTTGCGGAAGCAAAAGCTAAAATAATTCGGATCGGAAAATCCGACAGCTTCAGCGATTTCAAATGTTTTCTGATCGGTTGATCGGAGGGACTCCTTCGCCGCTTCCATACGGATATGCATCAGATAATTGACGAAGGTCATTTTCACTTCTTTCTTGAAAATGCTGCTAAAATAGCCGGTACTGATATGCAGATGTTTGCACACCTTATTAATGGATATGTCACTATCCTGGTAATGAAGCCGGATGTATTCCTTGGCGTTTTCAACCAGCTGGTTATACCCCGTCTGCCGTCCCTGTGCTATGGAGATCATCAGCTTCAGACATATCGCACCCATCCATTGTCTAACCTCCTGAAGGTTGTTATATTTGTAAATTTCCGCAAATGGATACGTTCCTGCCCCAAACAACTCCTCCATTTCCACACTGAATTCTTTCGCGATTTTCATGACACATGTGAGAATTTCCATCAAGTACACCTGACATTCCTGTACAGATAGCTGCGTCATATGCAGACCGGTGAACAGATTCGCAAGTATTTCATCCAGTTCTTCCTGGGTGCCCACCTTGATACAGCGGATCAAGGACTGTTCTTTCATTTCGTCAAAACTCAGCGACTCATAATGTTCCGACTCGACATCCCCGATCCAGATGACACGGTCATTGCCCAGAATCAGACGATAATCGAGCGCCTGCATCGCTTTTTGATAAGATTGATGAATCTCTCCAGGCCACACACAGACCGTACCTGCACCGGCAGTGAGCGTAAGCTTCAGATACTTGTGCACGTTCATGCGTATTTCTTCGAGGACGGCAAGGGTTCTTTGAGCCGCCGAGCTCTGCTCCTGTTCCGGGAGAGCGGATAGCAATACGCAGTCTTCCAAATGGATAAACACTTTAAAACCCTCTATCCGCTGGCATATTTCCTCCGCAATATTCAGAACGGCGAACAGCTGGAGATAGCGATCCTCAGAATATTTTAATGAGCCGGATGGAAAAGTTTTCACGTTATCCTTCTGCAATTCCAGATGGTTATGGACATAATCAATCCGGATAACTGAAGCCATAAAGCTGTGACCGGCGAGCTCCATTCCATAGCTGCTGCCCTTTTCGCGTATCTCTTCGGATGACATACGCCGTGATACCAGCTGAGACAAAAAAAGCTCCCTGAGCACAGGAATGCTTTTGCGGTAATGATCCATCAGCACTTGGACATTTTCTTTTTCAGACATTTCGGCATCCATTTGCTGCTTGACCTTAAGTACGACCTCAATTAGCTCCTGTGATGAGAACGGCTTGAGCACATATTCATCAATTTGCAGTTTAATGGCTTTTTGCGCGTATTCAAATTCATCGAATCCAGTTAAAATAATAATCTTCGTTGTTGGATAATGTTCCCGGATCCAGCCAGCCAACTGCAGGCCATCCATAAAAGGCATTTGGATATCGGTCACAACCACATCGGGAATATGCTTGTCGATGAGCTCTGCTGCTTCTCTTCCGTTCTCGGCGGTATCCACAACCTGGAAGCCATAGCTTACCCAATCGATCTCTTCTACGAGTCCATCTCTTACATCTTCCTCATCTTCCACCAGTAACAGCTTGTACATCGTTTTCATCCATCCCTTTGGCATTCTATGTTTTCGTGAGGATTTGAAATAAATCCCGGGACTTGCATATGATGCATCCTGTAAACGCTTACTCATTTTTACTAAGGTATTCTATATCAAGCGATGGGACATTGTAAATAAAAATCCACACCTGCAGGCTCGGTTTTATATACAAAAAGCCCGCCCCTTAAAAAGGGACGGGCATATCATCATCAAGCATCAAGGATTACTTCAGTTTTCTTACAAACTGGTATCCAATTTTCTCAAAACCGATATGTTCATAGAAAGCATGGGCCGGTGCCCGCTCTACACGGTTACCGCTAGTAAGAAACAGGATTTGGCTTCCCTGATTCTGACTCCATTCTTCGGCGTTGCGGATCAGTCTTTTGCCAATACCTTGCCCGCGGTGATTCTGTGATACGATCAGAGCGGAAACCTGAGTTGCAGTCTCGCTTTTCGCGTAAGATTTCACCTGATTGAGAGCAATCATGCCTACAACTTTTCCATCGAGCTCAGCAACCATGGTGCAAAGCTTGGGATTGTTCTCGGATGCCTGAATACGTTCACGCATGACATTAATCGTGGTCGGATAATTCAGTTCCCGCATCAGGGCTGTTACCGCTTCAAGATCACACTCACAGTCGGATTTACGAATCTGCAGAGCAGGAGCCAAAATGTTACTGTTCATGATCATATTCCTCCACTTTTAAAAGACTGGCGGCTTGTTTAGCCGTATTCCGAGCTTTTTGAAGATCCGTATCAGCGCTTAAGGCGACAGCCATTCTCCGGCCACTCCTTGCTTCAGGTTTGCCAAAAACACGAACCTGGGTCCGGGGCAGGCTGAGCGCATCCTCCACACCACCAACAGCAAAATTCATACTTGCGTTCTCCGCTTTCAACGTTGCCGAAGCACCCGGCATCAGCAGCTCAACGGAAGGGATCGGAAGACCGAGAATTGCTCTGACATGCAGGGCAAATTCGGATAAATCCTGGGTGATCAATGTCACCATCCCAGTGTCATGCGGACGGGGCGATACTTCACTGAATATGATTCCTTCTTTGGTAACAAACAGTTCTACTCCGAAAATGCCATATCCCCCGAGTTCATCCGTGATGGCTTTCGCAATGGACTCCGCTTCCTTCAGTTGATCCTCGCTCATCACATGAGGCTGCCAGGATTCAACATAATCGCCATCTTTCTGAATATGACCAATCGACTTACAAAAAATGGTTCCGCTTACAGATCGTACCGTAAGCAGCGTGATTTCACTTTCAAATGAAACAAAGGCTTCAACGATGACACGAGTGCTTTTTGCACGTCCGCCTTCAATCGCCGTATTCCAGCAGGCTTCCGCTTCATCCTCTGTATGGCATACGCTTTGCCCTTTACCGGAAGAACTCATAATAGGCTTGATCACACAAGGTGTTCCAAGTGCGACAACAGCTTCCTTTAACTCTTCCAAGCTATCGGCAAATCGGTATCCTGCCGTTGGAAGACCCAGATTCTCGGCCGCCAACCGGCGAATTCCTTCGCGATCCATCGTCAGACGCGCGGCTCTGGCCGTCGGAACGACATGAAATCCTTCTTCTTCAAGTTCAAGCAAAGCATGTGTAGCAATAGCCTCAATTTCCGGTACAATTACATCCGGTTTTTCCTGATGAATAATCCGTTTCAGGGAATCGGCATCGAGCATATCAATCACATGGGACCGGTGCGCAACCTGCATGGCAGGTGCATTAGCATAGCGGTCCACGGCTATGGTCTCCACGCCCAGTCGCTGGGCTTCGAGCACCACTTCTTTTCCCAATTCTCCGCTGCCTAGCAGCAGCATCTTCTTGGCATGTGCAGAAAAAGGAGCACCCCACACCACTTCCCAATTCCCCCCTAGTCTTGTATACCACATCTGTATACCACACTAACTATTTTCAGGGTTTAAGAGAAAGAATGCAAGAGTGCTCCGACATTTTCCTGTAAAGTTCACAAACTCTCCTCATTTTTAGGCCTTTCGGCTGTCGATATTTAGGGAAAGTTCAATGATTTTACAGAAATTTATTGTGATATCTTCCAAACCGTATGAATTAAACAAATCTGAACTGGGCTTCAATCAGGCCGTAATAGGTTCCCCGATGCTGCATCAGTTCTGCATGGTTGCCTTCTTCCTTGATTTCGCCATGATCCAGCACAATGATTTTGTCCGCATGTCGAATCGTGGAGAGACGGTGTGCGACAATAAAGGAAGTCCGGCCTTTCAAGAGCACCTTGAGCGCCTCTTGAATTTTCAACTCGGTTTCCGTATCAATACTTGCGGTTGCTTCATCCAGAATCAGGATTCTTGGATCTGCTAGAAGCGCACGGGCGAAGGACAGAAGCTGTCGTTGTCCCATAGAAAGCATATTCCCGCGTTCCTCAACCTCCGTGTCATATCCTCCCGGAAGCTTTTCGATAAACTCATGCGCGTTAACAGCTCTCGATACGGCCTCAATTTCTTCATCCGTCGCATCCAGGCGCCCGAAGCGGATATTATCCCGGATGGTGCCGGAAAAAATGAAGGTATCCTGCAGCACGATCCCGATTTGGCTGCGCAGCGTTTCCAGCTGCACATCACGAATATCGTAGCCGTCGATCGTTATATTACCGCTGGAAATATCATAGAAACGGCTGAGCAGATTAATTATGGTACTTTTTCCTGAGCCGGTATGCCCCACGAGAGCAATCGTCTGTCCCGCTTTCACATCCATATTGATGCCCTTGAGTGCCTGACGACCTTTTTCATATTCAAACACGACATCCTGCAGCTTGATATCACCTTTGATTTTCGGCATCGGTACGGCATTGGGCTTATCATCAATATTTGGCTTTTCATCGATAAATTCAAAGATCCGTTCGGAGGAAGCCATCGCCACCAGCAGCTGATTGTACATTTGACCGAGGCGGTTGATTGGCTCCCAAAAATTCCCTACATAACTTGAGAATGCGACCAGCAGACCTATGGTCAACTGTCCTTCCTGAATCAGATACGCACCAAACCAGAACAAGATGAGCGTTCCGAATCCGCCTGTAATCTCAATCAGTGGCCCAAACCCCTGATTAAGCATTGAAGCGCGGTCCCAGGATTTTTTGCTTTCAAAGTTCATTTTATCGAAGAAGCGGATGTTTTCCTGCTCCTGCGTGTAAGCTTGAGTGACACGGATTCCCTGAATCGATTCATTCAAGTGGGAGTTAATCCGCGAGTTCTTCATCCGCACATCCTGCCAGGCCCGGCGTATCCGCACGCGCAGCTTGGTAGAAATGATGAACATGATCGGTACAGTCAAAATGACCGCCAGCCCCAGCTTCCAGTTGATGGCAAGCAGAATAACGACGATACCTACAAGCTGCACACAGTCAATCATAAGATTCACGACACCGCTTGTGAACAGTTCCTGCAGTGAGTTGACGTCATTCGTAACGCGTACCAGCACGGAACCTGCAGGTCTTTTGTCAAAGAAGTTAAAGGACAGCTTCTGAATATGCTTAAACAAATCACTTCGCAAATCATATATGACGCGCTGCCCAATAATATTCGTAAATTTGATACGGTATGTGCTCGCAAGCCATTGGATGATGTACAAAACAAGTACAATTGCCGTTATCGTATATAACATGTTGATGCTGGTCGGGCCTACTTCCGGTGCGATCGCCTTGTCGATGGCCATACTTGTCAGAAAAGGTACCGTCAGCTTGGTCACGGTGCCAAGAATCATCATAAGAATGACGAGCGGCAGCATCTGTTTCGCGTAAGGCTTCATATAGGCAAACAGCCTTGTAAGCTGAGCCCAGTTAAACGGCTTTTCGATAATTTCATCATCTTGATAGACGAAACGTTCACCGGTCTTGCCTGGCATCTTCCCCTTCTGTTTGCCAGGATCTTTCTGAGGACGTTTTTCGGTATTCAGGGCCGTGTTCATGAGCTCACCTGCTCTCCTGCATTACCATTCATCCGGGCAATGTGGTCTGCATATTGTATATTGTATACATCCTGATAAGGTCCAGTCTCGGCGATCAACTGCTCATGTTTACCCCGCTGTACGACCTTACCTTCGTTCATTACGAGAATCTCATCCGCGTGACGCAATGAAGAAATACGGTGGGCGATGATAAATGTCGTGCGCCCTCTCATAACCTCTTGGAATCCGGACTGAATCTCATGTTCCGTTTCCATATCAACCGCACTCGTCGCATCATCCAAAATAAGAATTTTCGGGTTTTTCAGCAGTGCACGTGCTATGGCAATCCGTTGCTTCTGTCCTCCGGACAAGCCCATACCCCGTTCACCAACGACCGTATCATACCCTTCAGCCATTTCCATAATAAATTCATGGGCTTTCGCCAGCTTCGCGGCACGGATAATCTCATCCATCGAAACATCCTTGAGACCGTATGCAATATTGTTTCGGATACTGGATGAGAATAAGAATGTCTCCTGGAAAACAGATGCGATCTGCCCCCGCAGGCTTTGAACTTTAATATCATTAATATTGACTCCATCCAGCTTAATGCTGCCACCGTTAACATTGTAAGCATGCATCATAAGCTGAATGATTGTTGATTTGCCCGAACCGGTTCCCCCGAGCAGGCCGATTACAGTTCCTGGAGGCGCATCCAAATTGACATCCTGGATGGCAGCCAGTTTGTTCCCGTAAGCAAAGGTTACATGATCAAAGGTTACATGGCCCTTCACTTCCTCAGAGTTCAGCTCGATTGCATCCACTTTATCCTCAACATCAATCGGCTGATTAAGCAGCTCCATGACACGTTCACCTGAAGCCTCCGATTGTGTATAGTTATTAATCAGATAACCGATGTTCCACATGGGACCGATAATGTACCAAATCAAGCTGAAGAAAGCAACCAGCTCACCCAGTGATAACGATTTATGGATAACAAGAGTTCCGCCGACGCCAAGCAAAATGACGACGCATACAGATGCAAGCAGTTCCATCAATGGGAAGTAACGGCTCCATAATGTCGAAGCAAAAATCTGATTACTCTTGTACCGTTCATTGCGTAGTGAGAATTTATCGACTTCATAAGGCTCACGTGCAAATGATTTGACTGTTCTTACCCCTGTAATATTTTCCTGAACCGAGGTGGTTAACGCGCTAAGCGCAAGCCGCATTTCCTGGAAGGCAGGATGGATACGGTTCTCAAACTTCAGTGCGACGATAACCAGAAACGGTATGCTGATCATCGTTAGCAATGTAAGCTGCCAGCTGATCGACAGCATGACAATGGCGCCAAAAACCACCATCAGAATCGTATTTAATATTTGTGGAATACCGAAGGCTATAAACTGGCGGATCGCTTCGAGATCCCCGGTCAGACGGGACATTAGATCTCCGGTTCTGGCCGTGTCATAATACCGGAAAGACAAGACTTGCAGTTTCTCATAGCAGCCGTTACGTAAACGGTATGCCAGATAGTTCCCCATTCTTCCGCCAAGAAGACCGCTTAAAAACTGCATAAGCGCCTTGGCAACTACCACCAAAATGACGGTTAGTGCCAATACGGGAACTTTTTCATAATGCTGCGGCTGGATGGCGTCATCAATCAGACTCCGCAGCAGGTTTGGGGTTACAAGCCCCAAGGCAGTAGCTATGGCGAGGCAGAGTATAGATAGATATAGAAAACTCCGTTTCTCCCAAAAAAAGCTCTGCATTTGCCTGAGAACATTCATGGTTCTCCTCCTTCGAGTCATCTCAAAACTTTATCACTTCTTTCGGAAGTGATGTTGAATATTTATGAAGTTTAACACCGTCTTGGAAAGGCGGCAAAGAGGATAACTGGGCATATTTTCGCCGCATTGGCAATCAATGGTCAATACCTTTGTATAATCATAAATTACTTATCAAATCATAGAAAATCCTCCATATCTCTGCCTAACCCGATAAAAAAGTCAATCCTCCTGTCAAACTCCTTCCAGAAAGCATGCAAAGGACTCGTTTTAGAGGTGATTCACGGCGTAAAACAAGTAAAATAGGATCAAGAAAAAAGGATAATTATCAATAAAAATCATCTGATGCGTCATTTCAGAAACAACGGCTCTGAGGTCGCTCTCGCTTGGAATGACAGAATCATCCAGATCAGGTGATCATTCATTATTTTGAAATTTCAAAATCAAGAGGGAGCGTCATCATCACGCCCCCTCTTTCGTTTGCCTACTATATTCTTATGCCAATGATTGTTCCATTTGCTGAAGCTGCGAAGCCAGCTGATCCCAAACTTCAGGCTGTTCTCCGGAAGAAAGCGAGGAGGTCGCCGCCTCCATGGCTTCATGGAGCTGCTCCCGCAGTTCCTCCTTCTGCTTCTCCTGAGCGTCAGTCACGAGAGTGTTGTAGAAAGACACAAGAACCTCCTGCTTGACTGCAGCCTCTCCGCTCAAGGCTTCCTTAATCACAGGCTCTACTGCACTTCTGAGCTTCTCCCTGCCTCCGTCCTCGAAGAAATGCTTCGGCGACTTGAACAAAGACCAATACGATGTCCAATCCACAAAACTGGTCAGGCCAGCATCATTCCACTCGGGCGAAGTCCACTGTTTTTCCGCCGGCGGTGTAAGCATAATGACTGCATCATAACCGCGTATGTCTTCTGCAGCCCCATCGGCCGCTGCATGGAGGACTGCTTTGCCCTTATTCTCCAGTCGAAGCGTTGTTGCCCACAGCTCCTGCTCAAGCTCATGCACAATCGTCCGTTCAAGTTCCCTTCCGCAGTCCGTGAATATTCGCTTCAGCTGCCCTGCGTCCTCCCGGAGCACCGACGGATGGAAGGCTTCAGCAAAAAATTCGCCTAGACTAAAGCCGATTCGCTGTTTGACATGGAAGAGCAGCTCACGGATTTCCTGTTCCACTTCACGCGAAAGATCCTGCCGGGCAAAAGAATCGATTCGGGACAATGCCAACTGATTAACCTCGAGCAACTGCTGCCTGCGCTGCTCCCGTGAACCAGCATCCTGCCGGGCCATCCGTCCCCATTCAATCACACGCTGGCGGACAGATGAGATTTCTTGAACGGCGCTTGCCAAAGATAACTTGGGCAGTTCTTCTCCAGCAAAGGCTCCAAGCGCCTTCTCGAAGGATTCAAATGCTGATTCCGCATAAAGGTCTGCGTCGCCGTCCATCTTTCCTTCCAATGCTTTCATACTGGAAACCGGATAAATATGCGGAAGACGGATACCTCTTGCCTTCAGATTCGTCTCCACGTGCTTGATAACCTGGTCCAGCTCTTCTTCCGACGAAGCCAGGTCTGCCGCATTGACGATAAAGAACATTTTATCAAGAGCGAAGCTGTCCTTGACTCTGCCGAGCTGGGTCAGGAATTGACGGTCACCCTTGGAAAAAGCGTGATTATAATAAGTCACAAAGACGATCGCGTCTGCATGCTTCATATATTGGAAGGTGACTCCTGTATGCCGGGCATGAAGCGAATCCGCCCCTGGTGTATCCACCAGAACGATTCCCTGCTCGGTAAGCGGGCTGCTGTAATACAAATCAATGCGATCCACAAAGCAGGACCGTGTCTCATCAGCTACAAAGGTCTTATAGCCATCCATGTTCACCGTTTGAACGGTGCCCAGCAGTGGCTGTGCTTCCTTCCAGCCTGCCGCGGCTGCTTTCAGGAAGCCATAATGCGGCAATCCGGCAGGATGAATCCCCTCCGGCTTCAATTGCTCGATCACTTGAAGCCATCCATCTTCTGCTGGTGTTCCCAGCTGCAGAACAGAGAAGGAATACTCCAGATCCTCCTTAAAGGTGTCCGGAGATTTCATCATGACCTGAGCCGTGCCATGCTCAAAGCCATCCTGTGGAGCGAGGATGCGGTTAATCGCCGCGGTTGTCGGATGCGGCGATACAGGCAGAACGCGCTCGCCGAGCAAAGCATTGGCGAACGAGGACTTGCCGGCGCTGAACGCTCCGAACAGCGCCAAGGTGAACGAGCCGCCGGCCAGGGCATCTGCCCGGCTGCGAAGTCCGCGCGCGGCAGATGCCAGCGCGGGATAGCGTCCGAGCAGCGCCGCCGCGTCCTGCAGGCGCGCTGCTGCGGCGTCCAGCCGCTGGCGGCGGCCAAAGGCCGCGCCGCCGAGCGGCTCAGCCCCGCTGCGCGGGGCTCCGGCGGGCGCGGACGTCCGCGCGCCCGCTTCAGGCCCTGGCGGCTGCATGGCCGCCGACGGGGCAGGGGCGCTCACCTCCGGCAGGAAGCCGGGGGTGAGCGTCACGCGCGCAGGCAGCAGCTGCCCGGCGGCTGCCGCGCGCTCCGCGATGTCCCGCTCCAGCTGCACATAGCGGGACATCGCGGCCGATTGCTCCAGCAGCGCGTTCAGGGCTGCGATGACGCGCTGCTGCTGCTCTTTGGCGGATGCCGCTACATCCGCCAGCACATCCTCCGCCGCATTCATAATCGCGCGGCGGTATACACTTTTGATGTCTGCCGACAGCATGCGGCAGTAGTTCAAAACATATTCGCCGGACAGCACCGCATCCGGCTTCACGGAGCTTTCCAGCATACCCTCGCTAATCTCGGGCATGGACTCTTCCAGAGCCTTCTGCCGGTCTTCTGTCCACAAATTCTTGCCCCATCGCTTCATGAGCTCCAGCAGATGCCATACCACTTGTGCAGCTGACTGCTCCCGCAGTTCATCTGTAAACTTGCGGAGCCGCTCCTGCTTTTCCTGCTCCGTCTTGGCACCTGCAAACAGAAGCCCTTTCTTGAAGGCGTTTTTGCGGCTCTCCAAAAACAGCTTTGCCGTATCCCTCAGCTCAGCAGGCGTAAGATTTGCATTATCGAGCAGTGCATCTACCTGCTTTCGTATGCTCTCTCGCTCGGTTTGCGGCAGCTCTTTGAAATGCTCCAGCTCTTTTCTGTAGCCGGCTATCTCCGCTTCCAATTTCGCCGCCTGCTCCTCCCCTCCCATTTCGTCCAGAAGCTGCTGCTTCGTATCCTCCAGCGAATCCGCATACTGCTTCACATGCTGCTCAACGATATGACGAGAGGAACAATCCAAGCTATAATTCAGAATCGGTTCTCTTTTTTCAATCAGCTCTGCAATCAGCTCTTGAATCTGTTTCCATTGATTGTAAGGATGATCCGGCTCCTTCAGTGTGGTAAACAGCAGACTCTCATAATTGACCTGCCAACGCTTAAACGCAGCTTCCACTTCTGCCCGGTAGCTTTCAAAAGAAAGCTCACGCTCCCTATGCTTGTCAATCTGGTTCACAACCAGATACAGCGGCTTGCCCCAGTCGGACAAGCTTTTGGCAAAGGCAAGATTATTTTCCGACTGTACATGATTGTAATCCATCACGTACAGCACCGTATCCGCCAAATGGAGCGCAGAATGCGTCGCCTTCTGATGACTGTCATCCGTTGAGTCCACACCTGGTGTATCCATCAGTACACCTCGTCCGCCCAGGAGAGGAATATGATCCCATACCTCTACCGAGGAGTAGGAGCCTCCATTCGTGCAGTATGTATAGAGCTCATCCAGTGAAACTTCCTGGGGCTTTACTTCCTGACTTGATAGCTCCGTTGCTTGAGCAGGATAGATCAAAGCATGCGGCTGGCCGTTACGAATGGAAACTACATTCGCACTCGTGGGTACCGGACTGGATGGAAGAACTTTTTTGCCGCATAAGGAATTAATCAGACTCGATTTCCCCGCGGAAAAATGCCCGCAAAATGCGATCGTCATCTCTCCCGCAGTAGCCTTGTTCAGCAAATCACCCATTAGTTTCGAGGACTTATCATCTTTCCAACCGTGCAGGCTCTCCTGCAAACGCTGCAGTGAACCGGTATCTAATTGAATTACTGGACTTGATGTCGACATGCTGCCTTCTCTCCCCTTACTCTCTAATCAATAAATTATCCGAAGTTTGTCGCTCTATCATACATTATGCTGTTTTCTCAAATAGTTACATTTTAACATCATGGAGTGGGAAAGAGAAACATTTTAAGCCGGAAGCCTGATCTTCTTTAGAAGACAAAAAAGCCCGGCTGAAATAAACTCAACCGAGCCTCGAAAAATATTGCCAAGTTTTTGGAAAGTAATTATTACATAGTTACATTCGTTCTCTTATATAAAACGGGGATTGCCGCTGCTATTAGGATCATACCCATGACTGCGGGTGCGGCATGACCGAGTAGTACATAGATCTGACCTCCAATGATAGGCCCAATCATTCTTGCCAAAGCCTGAATCGATTGGCTACCGCCTTGAATCCGCCCTTGTTCGCTGGAATCGACAGAATTGGAGAGCATCCCGCCCCATGAAGGCCCGAAGATCGAATCCCCAAAACCAAATATAAACATGCCGGCGATCAGAAGAGGATAGAAGGAGAACAAAGCAGATGATGCAATAAAACTGTAGCCTATAATCTCCGAAACCATTCCAAGAATGGCTATCTGTTTATCCTTAAGTTTTTTCAAAAGCTTTGGCATGATGAAACCTTGAGAAATGATGTCCTGGACGCCCATAATTGAAAACATAAGTCCGATGAGTGCAGGCTTCCAGCTGAAAGTATCCATTGAAAATTGTGAAAAAACAGCCTGTAAAGATCCATTGGGTATCCAGAGTAAGAACGCAGAAACAAGCAGCCTTCTTAAGATTTTCATGGAAAGCAGGTTTGCAAGCTGCGTAAATGGATTCAGTCTTACAAAGGTAATCTCTTTCAGTCTATTCTTCTTCTTAAGGCTCTCAGGCATAAAAAAGAATCCGTAAACAACATTCAATAAAGTGATGATTGCTCCAAAATACATAGGTACAGAATAACCAAACTTAGCAAGTAATCCACCTAACGTTGGGCCAATGACAGTGCCTGCACCTACAACCGCACTCACCCATCCAAAGTATTTGGTTCTCTGTTGCGGAGGAATGATGTCTGCAAAATAGGCGAAGATCGTGCCTATGCTGCCGCCTGTTATCCCTTCTATTATGCGTCCAGCAAATAGTACCCATAAAGCTCCTCCTATGCCAAAAATGAAGTATCCGATTGCGGAACCCAAAAGGCATACTAAGAGCAATGGACGACGGCCATATTTGTCGCTTAGAGCTCCAAGTACTGGGGCCGCAAAAAACACGCAGAGTGCATAAACAGAGGTCAGCAGCGTAACAGTGATAGCTTGTTCTCCCGGATTGCTTATATAAGGCTGCACTAAGAATGGGACGACAGGTGTTATGATACTGAAGCCTATTCCGCAAAGAAACACAGAGATAAGGCCGAATATTAAAGCGTGTTTATCTACGGTTGGTTCAGTGTTCTGTTCATGGTGTGATCTAAATTTGAACATTCAATTCTCCTCACAATAGTTATAATTTTGATTCCTCGGAAACAAATTAATCGTATTATGTTTTTGTTTCCCTGTCAACAAAATAATAACAATAAAAATGCAGCCTGTTCTCAATAGAGCCCGGCTGCCTGTGGTTTCAATGTCATGATTCAAATTTATTTAAGGCTTCGATTCTTTACCCAGCTTCTTTATTTCTGCATCCAAATGCCTGCTATACTTTTCCACGAAACTAAGCATACCGTCAAATTGCTCTTCGGTTACCTGCTCAAATACGACTTTATCCCGATCTTGGAATTCTTTGTGCAGGTCCTCATGGATTTTATAAATTACTTTCCCTTGCTCCGTCAGCCGAAAATAGATTTCTTTCTTGTTATCCGACTTCTGATAGCTTTCGATAAGGCCTTTTTTTAAGAGCTTCTTCGTCATTTTACTTATGGCACCGCGAGTCATATAAAAGTAGTCCGCAAGTTTTGTCACATTGGAATCCATATTTTTTTCAATGTATTCGATGCAATGTACCTCGGAAGATTGATACCCCTTAAGACTGTCTTCCATCTTATCCTTATTAAGCCAAACCAACTTGTTATATAAGTCCCTGAAACCCATTATGACCTGTTCTTCTTTGTTCATGGCCTGTCCTCCCACACGTTGGTGCATTAACAATATTAATATAATTGTCTTTAAAAAATGGAATTTGATCTATGATAAATTCATTATAAGCTACATGGCGTATAAAACATAAACTAAAACAGAGTGGTAGTCCTGCTCCCATCCCGAAAATTCAAAAATTCGATAATGACAAAAAAAATAAAACCGAATAAGCTTCGGTTTTATGCTTGGTTACACCTGATATGAATTATACGCTTGCGTTTTCCAGCTCGGGTACAAGAATTTCAAATACTTTGCCATGCTGCAAAATCGTTGTGCCACGGGACTTGTCTCTCATGACGACAACTTCGGGTTTAGTGGACATGCGGTCCAGGTAATGCTCGGGAACATCGCCGGAGTGGCTGACCGTGATTCCTTCGAACTCTTTTTCTTCGTTCTCTACAAGTTCGGCCTCCATCACTTGATCCATAATATCAGAAAATATTTCAAAATTGTCAGTATATACTGAGATGCATTTCATGTTTATCCCATCCTTCTCCATCTTTGTAGTTCCTATCCTGCTACATAAAATGAACTAAAGTTTAACATCCCTTTCTTTAGTTCAAATTATATTGTTACTTATCTTTTCTGATTTGGGACGTCTTCATACGTTTTTTTCCTTCGCGGCATACATCAAGCAGCGGGCATACCTGGCATTTCGGATTCTGGGCTTTGCAGTGATATCGTCCGAAAAAGATCAAGCGGTGATGCGTTAAGGTCCACTCTTCACGCGGCACCTGCTTCATCAGCTTCTTTTCCACTTCCAGCACGGAATCTTTCCAATTTGCCAGACCCAGCCGTTTGGATACCCTTTCCACATGCGTATCCACGGCAATCGCCGGTACATCAAAAGCATTGGAGACCACCACATTGGCCGTCTTGCGGCCAACCCCAGGAAGTTTCACAAGCTCATCATGCTCCCGCGGCACTTCACCGCCGTATTGTTCCATGAGCAGCATACATAGATTACGAATATGCTTTGCTTTATTCCGGAAAAGACCGATTCTACGGATATCCTGTTCGAGCTCCTCTAAAGGAACTGCCACATAATCTTCCGGAGACTTGTACTTTTGGAACAAATCCTTGGTGACCTTATTCACCGTTTCGTCCGTACATTGTGCGGACAACAAAACGGCAATGGTCAGTTCAAAAGCATTGCTGTGGTTTAATTCACAATGGGCATCGGGAAACAATTCACCGATGGTATCGAGTATATAACGTACGGTTGCTGCCTTCATCGCTTACGTACCTCCTGCAAAAAAAACGTCTTGATACGGGTAAGACTTCCCGTATCAAGACGGTGTATCTCATGACCATTCCCATAGCATACTATTGTTTCTGTATCTCGACAATCGTTCCATTGTTTAAATACAGTACAATATTATCATTTTCTTTCAGGGATTGCACGGTCAAAGTCGTATCTCCTTGATGAATGTAAGCAGCCGGGGACAGCGTATAATGGCTGGTATCATTGACATTTTGACGTTTCACATATATTTCCTTCGCATAACTGTCATATTTCCAGAAGGTTTGGTTCGTTATATTCAGCACTTTCACGACCGAATTGCCGTCAGCATCCTTACGCACTTCTACACGGTTACCTGTTGTAACATTGCTGAGGTTAAGCGCACTTCCGGCATCATTCATAATTTTGGATGCATTATCCAGCTTAAAGGTTTCTGTTGTTCCTCCATAATTCTTGACTGTAATGCTTGGTGATGCGGAGGAAGTGTTCACGGCAGTCACTTCACCGGTCGTCAGCTTTACAACCTGTACAGCTGCTGGTGTAATCCCATTGAAGGTAACATTCAACAGCTGACCCGAACGGAGCTCTTGCACAGTAATCTCTTGTCCGTTGTCACCTGTAAGAGTTGATTTGTCCACATAGAATTGGCTGATGATTCCATCCTTTTTCACCGTGACACGGGAGTTGTTATAATCAACATCCACAATCTCAAACTGAACATTTGATTTTACCTGGATCGATTGAATGGCATCCTGTGTCGCACTCAGCACAGCCGCAATCTCACTTCCCACTTTGACATCGGACAGGGATGTGCTGCTCTTGCCGTATACCTGAACAACTGGATTCGTGAACGGCAGCGTCATGCTTTGTCCGTCAGCGGTCAGCAGCGTAAGCTTTTTGCCTGCCAGATCGAGAGAAGATACTTTTCCTTCATATTGATAAATCACTTCAAGTGACAACGCCCGGTTTGTCAGGTAAGTGATATTAACCTTGCGACCGTTAATCAGATATGGTTCGATTCCAGCCAAAGTCGGATTGGGAGAATTATAAGTCAATTTGGTCTTCTCATCAATGGAAACAACATATGGCTTCTTGTTCGCATCCAGAAGGGTCAGAAGTTTGCTTTTTGGTTCATACTGAACGATGGTGGCACCCTTCTTCTGTTCCATCTGACGGTTCATCACTTGAATTTTGGTAACCTGATCCTGAGGATTCAGCGTGATTTCCACCTGATCCCCGTTTACGGAATCAGCAATCAAGTCCCCCAGCACTGGAGAAGCGATACCGCTGATCACAAGCTCCGGCTTATCCGTGAGAAGCTTCACTTCAAGCTGTCCTCCATCACGTTTGTATGTAATGGTGGCATTGTTAGCCCCGACTTCATACAGAGAACCGCGTATTGTTCTTTCCACACCTTGGGTCACTTCAATCGATTCAATCAGATTGTTTTTAACGGTGTAATTAATGACTGCCCCATTCTTCAATTCAGATGGTGAGAGGAGCTGATTCTGATATTTTACGATCAGGCTGTCATCCCATGTGTAGCTTTCCATCGCACCGGATGAATTTTTGACAACCAGTGATTTGGAGGCTGTATCCACGCTTTGAAGGGTACCGTTGCCACTCTTATTGATAATTCCCGATTTGACCTGAATGATAACCGGCTTTTTCGCAGAACTGAATGTTTCTTGTTGAATCTGGATTTTACTGCCTACGACCAATGCAGTCGGATCAATTTTAGATCCATTTTGATCCAGGAAAGATGTTCCGGCGTCATAAGTGAACTCCTTGAACGTGTTGTTGGTCTCCAGCCAGATGATGTTGCCAGGCGAAAGCTTCTGGAAAGTTCCTTCTACGCTCTCAAGCTGCAATTTAGAGTCTGTGACTTCTACATATGCAGTTTTGTTCGTGCTGCCAATGACCATCACTTTCGTGTATGGCTTCAAATCAGCAAAGCTGATTTTGTTATCAGAATCACTGGTGTAATATACCGTTGAACTATCCAGTGCATAAGTACGGATGCTTCCATCCACATACAGATCGAGCTTGTTGGTACCCAATCCGGTTACGATGCCCTCGGCAGAGTTGTTATATTTCACGCCATTAAGTGCTTCTGCACGGCTGAAGAAGGTTGCGAGCTGGGCGCGGGTCACTGAACCTTGAGGATCAAACCGGTTGCCGTCTACGCCGTTAGTCAGTCCAAGCTCCAGAGCCGCGTTAACGAATCCTCTCTTGGAAGCGGATATTTTACCGTTGTCTGCAAACGTCGTTGCTTTGGATGCCATCGAAGCCGCATCGCTTTCTTTGCCGAGCGCACGAATGAGAACTTCAGTGATCCATTCCCGGCTCGCTTTTCGTTCGCCCCAGATTTCCTTGGAATTCACTGCAGCATTCTCGGAGGTTTTATCCAGGAGATTTTGCTGAAGTGCCAAAGCCACATACGGCTTAAAATAGTTGTTCACCTGCAGATTGGCAGGCAGTGCCACAGCAGAGTTATTGCTGATTTTATCCTCTAAACCTGCAAACCGGATCGCCATCGTAACAGCTTCCTGCTGAGTAACAGAATCATTCGGACGGAACAGGCCATTATTACCCAACAGTATTCCTTGGGATGCCAGCTTATAGATATGTTTTTCGGCCCAATACCCGCTTTTGACATCGCTGAAGAGGCCGCTTGCCGTCACGGATGCTGAGGTTGTTGTTGCTGTTGTGTCTGCGAATACGGCAGTGCCGGTACCCAGTGCCATCATGCCTACGATGACGGCTGATACTACTTTTTTAGAATGTGATGAAGAATTGCTGCGTTTGGAAACCATTCTTTTTCCCCTTTCTCAAATAAGGATTGTGCCGTATGGCATAATCCCGAAAATAAACAGAAAGAACTAAAGAGATTGCGTCCCTGCCTGATGACCCTTAAGGCCACCCGGCAAAATCGGGAGCGCAAACTTTAGTTCATTTCATATCCACAAAAATCACGCCTATATGATATTCGACAAGAAGGCCTTAAGCTCCTGCTTTTGCCCTAATTTTTTCAGTGTCTTGTCAAAGGATGCTCCAGATCGACATGACCCATCAGACTTTCCACCTTCGCACCGTCTACCAGAAGTTCAACGGTTTTGACCTCGTCAAATTGGAACATCGTCTTGGTCAATGCATCCAAAGCATACTGTTCGCCACCGGCTCCCAGTCTCGCCTCGTCAGGCATATGAATGTCCATGGTGATTTCACCGTTTTTAAAATCAAGCTTTTTCAGCTCGATTTTCCCCCATAGCGGAACCAGCTCAGACTTGCCGCTGGACTGAAGAGCCTTGAAGGCTTCCTCATATTTTCCAGCTTCATTCTTAAAGCTGATTTCCTTTTGGGATTTTTTCAAATCCAATTCCTGAGGATCGGTATAATAAACATCAATCATTTCTTTTTTAGCGGTTGACTCCGTTGTTTGGGAAGATGAATCGGTTGATGACCCTTTGGACGGATCATCTTGCGCGGTTCCTGCCTCGCTGCCTTTATCATCGCTTCCCGTTTTATCCTCAGGAGCAGTCTCATCACTGCCGCTTCCTGTTGTTTGCTGCTCCCCGGAGACTGTCTCTTGCTGTCCGCTTTCCGGCGCGGTTGTCGGCTTCTGGCCGCAGCCGGCCGAGGCAATCATCACCAAAGCCAAAATGCCTGCACACCATAATTTCCTACTCATTCACTGCCGCCTCCTTAAGGGGACATTCCTTATTGAACACCCAGATATTCTTTAATTCCATTTACGACCCCTTGAGCAACGCGTTGTTGAACGCTTTCGGTGAACAATGTAGCTTCATCCTTTTTGTTGCTGAGGTATCCGACTTCAAGAAGAACCGCCGGCATTTTCGTTTCCCGGATGACGTGGAAGTTACCATAACGAACTCCACGGTCCGAAAGACCCGTAGCTTGTACCAGATATTTGTGCATGACATTGGCAAACGCCTTGCTCGCGTCTCGCTGATAGTAGGTTTCGCTGCCGGAAGCCGCCGAAGAACCTGCACTGTTAGCATGAATCGATACAAACACATCTGCTTTCAAGTCATTGGCAATCTTGACGCGATCCTTCAATTCGAGGAACGTATCATCACTGCGTGTAAGCACAACATCAATGTTTGGTTCCTGTTTCAGGAGTTTTTCAACCTTCAAAACAATGGCAAGATTGAAATCCTTCTCCTTTTTGCCCGTAACGCCAGTTGTACCCGGGTCGTGAGCTCCATGTCCTGCATCAATAACGACGATTTTCTTTCCGCTGCCACCAATTGGCTTCGACGGCGTACCGGAGTCTGAAGTATTCAAGTCGACGATGTACAAACCATTCTCATTGGTCAGCTTGTAATTTTTCGCATAGTTCAGATCAACAACGACCCTTACCGTTGAAGGATTATTGTTATAGAGCGAATATCTGACTTGCGAAACGTCAGGATACCCGCTGATATCCAGCGATCCCATCGAATTTTGATCGAGAGGTGAATTGCTGCTGCTGAAGCTATCCGAAAATTTTGCGTTTTCCAAATCGATAACAATCCGGTCAGGACCGCTCATTTTGAAAGCATTCACTTTGGCTTGTCCATTCGTTGCAATCATCAGGCGATTGTCACTGAAACTGATTCCATTTACCTGAGCCGCCGATGTACTGCCCGTATTGCTGCCGCCGTTACCCGATCCTGTTCCCGGAGTCGCTTCTCCGCCGTTTCCGGCACCTGTTCCTGCGTCCCCGTTTCCAGTTTCAATTTCTTGGGTATATAAGTATACGATCTTCTTAATATTGTCCCAATTCACTTTAAGCCCCATTTGTTCACTGACGAAGCGTATAGGTACGATCACGGTATCTGTACGCAAAATGGGTGCGATGTTCAAGGATACTTTTGTTCCATTCACATCGGCTGTTTTTTGATTAACTACAAGTTTGATGACCTTAGAATCTTTTTTTATGGTTACCGTGCGCGTCTTTTGTTCCCATGCGACGTCAAACCCTAGATTCTCTCCGACGACACGAAATGGAATCATGATATTACCATTCACATTTTCCACTTTTGCATTTCCTGACAGACTCAGTTGCTTGTCATCCAGAAAAATTTTGGCACTGCCTGCCGCAGCCTGTCCATTGTGAGGAAACGCCAAAATGAAGACAAATAACAACACTGCCATAAAACCAAACTTCTTCATTCTTCACCCCTACCATTCTAAAATTTTTGTCATTAGCTCTGCCGTTTCGGCTTAGGCTTTCATTCGACATCACCAGACATCTATTAGACGCTCTATGCTTCGAAAAGTTGCGAATATATTCCTCTTTATGCAAAACTTAATCTATGCCTTAAGGTAGACAAGGTTAGTAGTTTATGCTTACTTACTCATAGGATATCAACAGAAAAAGACCGCAAGCACGGGATTAACCCTATATGCTCGCGGTCTCTTGACTATATTTAATTCTATAAAATTAGTTCCTTGTCATCGGATGATCCAGGTCTACATGACCCATCAGGCTTTCGACCTGCTGCCCATCGACCAGAAGTTCAATCGTTTGGACTTCCTTGAATTGGAACATCGTTTGGGATAATGCATCAAGAGCGAATTGTTCACCGCCGGCTCCTAGTCGCGCTTCATCCGGCATGTGAATATCCAGCGTCATTGCTCCATCCTTCACTTCCATGGATTTCAGCTCAATCTTGCCCCAAAGAGGAATGAGTTCGCTATTTCCGCTATCCTGGAGCGCTTTGAATGCCTCTTGATATTTATCAGAATCTTTTTTGAAATGGATTTCCTTCTCGCTTTTCTTCAGTTCCATTTCCTGCGGGTCCGTATAATAAACCTCAATGGTTTGCTTCTGGTCTGCGGGTTCATCCGCTTTCTGATCCGGCTTGTCCACCTGATTATTCGTATTTGCAGTATCTTCGCCCTGGGCAGCATCGGAACCGTTAGAATCATCGGGCTGCGCCGCGTTGACATCCGATTGTTCGTTTTGATTTTGTGCTGTTTCCTGCAAAGCAGGGGCTGCTGTCGGCTTTTGTCCGCAGCCTGCTCCTACAACCATAACCATAGCCAGAAGCGCAGCGCTTAAGAGCTTTTTGTTCACTTTACCGCCTCCTTAACTAACGAATGACTTATTGAATTCCTAGGTATTCTTTAATGCCGTTTACGATGCCTTGGGCAACGTTATTTTGCACAGACTCACTGAATAAAGCTGCCTCATCCTTCGGATTGCTCAAGTAACCGACCTCGAGCAGAACGGCAGGCATTTTGGTCTCGCGGATGACGTGGAAATTTCCGTATTTGACGCCGCGGTCAGGCAATCCCGTCGCCGAGACGAGGTACTTGTGCATGACGTTCGCAAGCGCCTTACTTGCATCGCGCTGATAGTATGTTTCACTTCCGCTGGCCGCTATAGGCCCGCTGTTGGCATGAATGGAAACAAAAACATCCGCATTCAGGTCATTCGCAATCCTTGCTCTCTCTTCAAGCTTAAGGAACGTATCGTCACTGCGTGTAAGCACAAAATCTATGTTCGGTTCCTTGGCCAGAAGCTGCCCTACCTTTTGGGCTACAGCCAGATTGAAGTCTTTTTCCTTTTTCTTCGAATAGCCTAACGTTCCCGGGTCCTGATCTCCATGGCCTGCGTCAATGACCACGACTTTTTTGCCGTTTCCTCCAACCGGGTTGGTTGGCGTGCTGTCGGACTTGTTCAGGTCAACGATAAGAAGCCCTGAACCCGATGGATCGCTGTATACCGAGTATTCTTTGGGATAACTCAAGTCGATGACAACCCTAACGGTTGATGGACTGCTGCTGAAAAGGGAATAACGGATGTTCGTTACATCCGGATAGCCGCTGACATCCAGCTGTCCCTGATTTCCTGCGACAGCGTTCGCCCCGCCCAGGAAATCGGAAGAGAAGCCCGCATTAGGCAAATCTACAACGATTCGATCCGGACCAGACATTTTAAATACCTTAGGGGTAATCGAACCCCCTTGGGAAGCAATCATCAAACGGTTTTCGCTGAAGCTGATACCACTGATCAGGGCATTACCCGTTATAGGCGGCACCGTAGTCGAGGGATCAGATACTTCACCTGGCTCCGTCGTCGATGTCCCACCCGATGGACTTGTACCAGGCAAAGGATCAGGAACGGGTACGTCCCCATTGCCCGCGCCTGTTCCGCTTTCGGATTTCGGAGGATCAGATGCCGCCGTTGTAAGGTATACCGTTTGGTTTGCCCCATCCCAGCTCACATGAATTCCCATCTGTTCACTGACAAAACGTACAGGAACGACCACAATGTTGTTTTGCAGGAGCGGAGGGTTGTCTAAGCTTAATTTTTTTCCATTTACTGTAGCATTCTTTTGATTCACAATCAGCTCAATTGACTTGCTGTCCTTGCTGATCAGAACCTTTTGCGATTTCTGCTCCCACTTCACATCGAACCCAAGGTTTTCACCGATCACACGGAAAGGAACCATGGTACTGCCATTCACATTCGTAACCTTGGTATCTTTAGAAACTTTCAGCTCGTTCCCGTCCAGTATAATCTGAACATTCCCTGCCGCGGCAGCTGCCCGATCCTGAACAGACACCATCATGACGATAAACAGTAACAAAAACAATAAAAATCCGGTTTTTTTCATTATCCACCTCTGCCAAACTAAATTTTTTGCCGATTCTTGGGCATGAAAAACAAATATATATAAAAAAAATCATTATCATCGGAATATAGGACAATATTCGCCACCAGGAACCCATTTTCCTCCTGGAACATTTCATTTTTTTACCTTTTTCAATTTTTCCTGTGCTCAACAAAAAAAGACTTCTATATCCCGCGAAGGAAATATAGAAGCCTTCCAATTTTAAAGATCAGGCGCAGGCAAGATTAAGCAAACAGATGCGAAGCATGCTTTTGCTCGTATGTGGAAATCTCATCTTCATGTTGAAGAGTCAAACCAATGTCATCCAGACCCTGCAAAAGGAATTGGCGGCGGTGCTCATCAAGCTCAAAATCGATATGAAGACCTTCGCTATCGGTAATTGTCTTATTATCCAGATCTACGTTCAGCTGATATCCTTCTTGAGCTGCAGTGTGCTGGAACAAATCCTCCACCTGCTCTTCAGAGAGCTTGATCGGCAGAATACCATTTTTGAAACAGTTATTATAGAAAATATCCGCAAAGGATGGGGCAATGACGCATTTAAAGCCATAGTCCATGATTGCCCATGGTGCATGCTCACGGGAAGATCCGCAGCCAAAGTTGGCACGGGAAATCAGGATTGAAGCGCCCTTGTAGCGCGGCTGGTTCAGGGAGAAATTGGGGATCTCATTCCCTTGCTCATCAAATCTCCATTCGAAGAACAGAAACTGTCCGAAGCCGGTGCGTTCGATCCTTTTCAAAAACTGTTTAGGGATAATGGCATCCGTATCCACGTTCACCCGGTCTACCGGGGCAACAAGGCCTGTTAATTTAGTAAAAGCTTCCATGTCTGTTCTCCTCCTTAGCTAACCACATCAGATTTAATATTCCATTCGCGGACATCTGTAAACCGGCCTTTGATCGCTGCAGCAGCAGCCATGGCAGGTGAAACCAGATGCGTCCGTCCACCGCGTCCTTGACGTCCTTCAAAGTTACGGTTTGAGGTCGAAGCACAGCGTTGTCCAGGCTGAAGCACATCCGGATTCATCGCCAGACACATACTGCAGCCGGCATCGCGCCATTCAAAACCTGCTTCAACAAAGATTTTGTCGAGACCTTCAGCTTCGGCTTGAAGCTTCACACGTCCGGATCCAGGAACGACAATGGCTGTCACCTGATCCGATACCTTATAGCCTTTGGCTACTTCAGCAGCCGCGCGAAGATCTTCAATCCGTCCATTGGTGCAGGAGCCGATAAATACATAATCGACTGGAATTTCATTCATAGGTGTGCCTGGTACCAGACCCATATATTCGATGGCTTTTTCAGCAGCCTTGCGTTCATTTTCAGTTGGCAATTCGGAAGGTACAGGTACTTTTGATGTGATGTCTGTCCCCATGCCCGGGCTTGTGCCCCAGGTCACTTGAGGGATCAAGGACTCCATATCAAACTCAAGAACCAAATCGTATGCAGCGCCTTCGTCGGTCACAAGCTGCTTCCATTCTTCAACACGGCTGTCATAATCACTGCCTGCCGGCACATGCTGGCGACCACGAAGATACTCGAATGTAGTCTCATCCGGTGCGATCATACCAGCGCGTGCTCCACCTTCGATGGACATATTACATACCGTCATACGTTCTTCCATCGTCAGCTCACGAATCGCTTCACCAGTGTATTCAATAACATAGCCAGTTGCAAAATCCGTGCCATATTTAGCGATTACGCCAAGGATCATGTCTTTTGCGGTGATGCCGGCTTTACGTTTACCTACAAAGCGGACTTCCATCGTTTTGGCTTTTGCCTGCTGCAAGCATTGTGTCGCGAGGACATGCTCAACTTCGCTGGTTCCGATACCGAACGCCAGAGCGCCGAAAGCACCGTGTGTAGAAGTATGGCTGTCACCGCAAACGATCGTTTTGCCAGGATGTGTTAAACCCAGCTCAGGTCCCATAACATGCACGACGCCTTGATCAATCGTATCAAGATCAAACAGTGTGACGCCGAAATCACGGCAGTTTTGAGTGAGGGTATCGATCTGCTGCTTGGAAATCGGGTCTTTAATGTTGAAACGGTCTTTGGTTGGTACATTGTGGTCCATGGTAGCAAAGGTCAGCTCAGGGCGGCGAACCTTGCGTCCGCTGAGGCGAAGTCCTTCAAACGCCTGCGGGGAAGTTACTTCATGGACGAGATGCAAATCGATGTAAAGGATACTCGGCTTGCCTGCTTCCTGATGAATAACGTGGTTATCCCAAATTTTCTCAAACATTGTTCTTTTACTCATCTTTTTCACCTCATCATGGTTATACGTCCTTGGAAGAGCACCGGAGTGCGGTATCTCTTGAATGAAATAAATATAGCATTTCACTCTTAATTGTTCCAAGATATAATATCTATAAAAGTAATAGGAAATAACTATGAGCATAATCATGTAAACCGACAAATCAAAACGATAGGACCGATGAATATGGAACTGAGACAACTCCAATATGCCTTACAAATCGCTTCGGAGCGAAATTTTTCCCGGGCAGCCGAAAAGCTGCATATCGCCCAGCCATCCTTAAGCCAACAGCTCTCCAAGCTTGAAAAGGAGCTCGGGGTGCTTCTTTTTCAGCGGAATACCAGTACCGTTGAGCTTACCCATGCCGGCTCGCTATTTATGGATCAGGCTCAAAAGATCATGGATGCCGTAGAGCTGCTGCGCCAGGAAATGTCAGATATCTCCCAGCTTAGAGGGGGAAAGGTTATGGTCGGTAGTATGCCGATTACGGGTGCCCACCTGCTCCCCCATGTCCTTCCTTCCTTTAAACAAAAATATCCCGAGATTGAAATTGCATTACTTGAAGATTCATCCATGAATCTGGAAAAGCTGACAGCCGGAGGTAAAACTGATTTGAGTCTGCTCTCCCTCCCGCTGCAGGAGCCTTCCCTTACCTATGAAATTATTGGGGAAGAAAAAATAGATCTTGCGGTCCCGGCCGGCCACCCGCTTGCGGAGAGAGCCAAGGGCGGCAAACCTGTACCTGTCCGCATTGAAGAGCTGAGCGGAGAATCATTTATCGTTCTGAAAAAAGGACAGGGGTTCCGCAAGATCACATTCGACCTGTGTCAAAAGGCGGGGTTTGAACCGAAGGTGGTATTCGAGAGCAATAACATGGAAACCATTCAATCACTGGTAGCAACGGGAATGGGGATTACCTTGGTGCCAAGGTTTATCTCACGCTCTTCGAGAAGTGAATTTGTCCCCGTCTACTTGCCCCTTGCCGAACCCGTTCCGAGCCGGACACTCGTGATCGCTTATCGGCGCGGCCGCTATCTGTCCAAAGCAGCTGAGGCTTTTATCGATACCTTTAAAGAAACCATGCAGGAGTTAGTGAAATAAGCTTCACCTAAATAGAAGAAGGCCCCTGATTCCTCAGGAGCCTTTTTTCCGCCTATTATTTATCCGTATACATCTCAGGCCGGCGGTCTGCAAACACGGGGATCCGTCCCCGGACCTCATCTACCAGCTCCGGTGAGATCAGACCCGTTACAATTTCCTCCGATTCGCTGCCCTCAGCCACAATTTCACCCCAAGGATCAATGATCAGGGAATGACCGAAGAAATCCGTTCCCCGGCTGCTGCCCACACGGTTGCAGGCAATCACATACATCTGATTTTCAATGGCCCTTGCCATCAAAAGCGTACGCCAGTGATGAAGGCGCGGATGCGGCCATTCGGCAGGTACGATAAGCATCTTTGTGCCGCCAAGTGCCAGGCTTCGGGCAAGCTCAGGGAAACGGATGTCGTAACAGATGGAAGCCCCAACCTTGAATCCTTCCAAATCAAAGGTAACCACAGCCTCACCAGCCGTTAAATGCTTCTCTTCATCCATCAGCCTGAATAAATGCAGCTTGGAATATTCTCCGACCTGCTGGCCATTCCGATCAAAGGCATACATCGTATTAAAGATTTGATCCCCTTTTTTGACAGCAACCGATCCGCCCACAATCATGACATGATGTTTTTTGGCGAAAGACGACAGCCATGTCCGGGATTCCTTTCCTTCCGGATCAGCGATATCCTGAATTTGCTCCAATGCATATCCGGTATTCCACATTTCAGGCAGTACCAGAAGATCGGGCTTCGATTCACCCTGTATGGCCTTCTCCAATAATTCCTCAATATGTGCTTTATTCGCTTGCGGACTGCCTATTTCAATATCCGCCTGAATCAAGGCGACAGCCAGCTGGTTCTCATCCATATGTCCCATGTTTTTCCTCCTTGCACCCTATAAAACCAGGAGATGGACCTGCATGGTCCATCATATTGTATTCCATCATAAATGTATCGAAAGGATCGGGCAAGAGCTGGCTATTCCCTCTATACACCCCGGATAAATCATGTTAGATTAAATCTATTCTATTTTGAAGCAAGAACCGGAGTGATGAATATAATGAAACCGACAGACAACCCTTCATATCAATCGGCTTTTCATATTAAACCCGCAGAAGTGATGAACCAGCTGCCTACACAATTTTTTGCCACTCTTGTACAAAAAGTGAACCGTGAAATCAACGCAGGCCATGATGTAATTAATTTGGGACAAGGCAATCCTGACACACCGACACCGGGCCACATCGTGAAAGCTGTTCAGGAAGCAGCCGCCAATCCGCTCTATCATAAATATTCGCCTTTTACAGGCTTTAGCTTCCTGAAGGAAGCCATTGCGAAGCGTTATCTGGAGGATTACGGCGTGGAGCTCGATCCTGAAACCGAGGTAGCCGTTCTGTTCGGCGGCAAAACCGGACTTGTACAGCTCCCGCAAATTTTGCTCAATTCCGGCGATCTTTGCCTGGTTCCTGATCCGGGCTACCCGGATTATTGGTCTGGTGTGGCCCTTGCTAAAGCTGAAATGTCCTTTATGCCACTACGTAAAGATAATGCCTTCCTGCCGGACTTTGGAAGCATTTCCGAGGCTGACCGTCGACGGGCGAAGCTGATGTTCCTGAACTATCCGAATAATCCGACTTCCGCTACGGCACCTTTGTCTTTTTATGAGGATACCGTCAAATTTGCTGCAGAAAATGGCATTGTCGTGGCCAGCGATTTCGCTTACGGCGCCATCGGATTTGACGGACAGCGCCCGGTGAGCTTCCTTCAGGCACCGCATGCCAAGGAAGTCGGGGTTGAGTTCTACACCCTCTCCAAAACCTATAACATGGCAGGCTGGCGCGTGGGCTTTGCCCTCGGCAACCGCGAGATCATCTCAATGATCAACCTGCTCCAGGATCATATCTATGTCAGCTTGTTCGGCGGTATTCAGGCTGCGGCAGCCGAGGCTCTAACCGCTTCCCAAGAATGCGTGTATGAGCTGGTCAAGCGCTACGAATCCCGTAGAAATGCGTTTTTCACAGGTCTGGCCGACATCGGCTGGCAGGCTGAGAAGCCTGGAGGCTCTTTTTTCAGCTGGCTGCCTGTGCCCAAAGGATATACCTCCACATCCTTCGCTGATCTGCTGCTTCAAGAAGCCAAGGTTGCTGTTGCACCGGGCATCGGTTTCGGTGAGCATGGCGAAGGCTATGTCCGCGTGGGGCTGCTGACTTCCGAAGAAAGGCTTCAGGAGGCTGCAAGACGGATCGGAGAGCTTAAACTTTTTAAATAACTATTTTGCAAACCAGGATATTCCGTGGTATTCTATGTGAAATAACGGGTTTTCCATACCTCATAAAACGTGACGACGGGACCAGTACGAGCTATATATCGCGAAAATAGAGAGTAAATTCCACCGGCTGAAAGAATTTACCCGATTCGCTCCGAATCCTACCCCTGAACGGCCCGCATTAACCTGTGGGACAGTGCCTTCTGTTACAAGGCCTTAAGCCGGATGATTCACATCATCAATAAAGGTGGTACCGCGGAAGTGAAGCTTTCGTCCTTTAACCAAAAGGATGAAGGCTTTTTTTGTTTTAAGTATGAAAATGTTCGAATTCCTATACCTATGAAATGGAAGTGATGACATATGTCGACGCGAGTCGTCGTCAAAATTGGAAGCAGCTCACTCACATCCGTCGAAGGTGGCCTCAGCCGTGATGCTGTAGCATTTTTCGCGAGTGAAATTGCTGCTTTGAAACAAGCTGGCTGTGAAATTCTGCTGGTTACCTCCGGAGCCGTTGCTGCTGGATTCCGTGCGATTGGTTATAGCTTCCGCCCCAAGCTTCTGCATGAAAAGCAAGCTGCGGCGGCCGTTGGCCAGGCACTGCTAATGCAGGCTTATCAGGAGGCTTTTGCCTCCCATGGCATTACAACCGCGCAAATCCTCCTCACCCGTACGGATTTCGGAAACCGCAAACGGATGAATAATGCCGGCATGACGATTGAAGAACTGCTGAAGCAAGGCTCCATCCCGATCATTAATGAAAATGACACCGTGTCGATTGATGAGCTGAAGTTTGGTGACAATGATACCTTATCCGCACTGGTAGCCAACCTGGTGAAGGCACAGCAGCTTCTCATTCTGACCGACATGGACGGATTATACACAGGTGACCCCCGTAAACATCCGAATGCGGTGCGTTTCGATCATGTTGAAGAGATCACCGAAGAGATCTATTCCATCGCCGGAGGAGCCGGATCTTCCGTTGGTACCGGTGGTATGCGTTCCAAAATCGATGCCGCCAAAATCGCCACGCGCGGGGGTGTCCCCGTATTTGTAGGCAAAGTGGACTCAGGCGGCGATTTGCAAAACGCCGTTTCGGGCCAAGGCCGAGGAACCTATTTCGATACCCGCCTTCACTCATTGCCGATGAAAAAGCAGTGGCTTGGATTTATGTCTACGCCGCTTGGTTTTCTGAGGGTTGATCCGGGTGCGGAGCAAGCCTTGGTAAACGGTGGACACAGCCTTTTGCCCGTTGGCATCAAAGAGGTTGAAGGGCATTTTCAGACAGGCGATGTTGTTGAAGTGCTTAATCTGGATGGAACTGTTCTTGGACGCGGAATTGTGAACTATGACGATGAGCAGCTGCGCCGGATTCAGGGCATGAGCAGCTCTGAGGTCATTCAAACACTGGAGCTGGTCCATCGTCTCGAAGTGATTCACAGAGATGAATGGATTACATTAAAATAATGAGGATTCGCAGGCCCTACAAAAAAGGAGGCTTATATGATGAGTGAAATAACAATGAAAGCCGGGAAAGCCCGTTCCGCCTCGGCTGTGCTGAACAGGCTCAGTACCAATCAAAAAAATGATGCACTTCAGTTGATGGCTGACAGCTTACGTAAGCATAAGGACGACATTATTGCAGCCAACCAGGAAGACCTTGAGCGCGGCCGTGCACAAGGCACATCTCCTTCCCTGCTGGACCGCCTTGCCCTAAATCCGCAGCGAATTGAAGCCATTGCCGAAGGGCTGGAGCAGATAATCATGCTGCCCGACCCAGTCGGAGATGTACTCGACAGCTTTGAACGCCCTAACGGATTGCAAATCACTAAAGTACGTGTCCCTCTCGGGGTCATCGGTATTATATATGAAGCGCGGCCTAACGTTACGGTCGATGCTGCAGGACTTTGTCTGAAGGCAGGCAATGCAGTCGTTTTGCGCGGGGGCTCGTCTGCGCTGTCGTCCAATCGTAAAATCGTGGAAGTACTACAATCTGCCCTATCAGCGTCGCCACTGCCCGCGGATGCGATTCAATTGATTGAAAGTGCGGATCGCTCGTCCGTTGATGAAATGCTGAAGCTGAACGGCATGCTGGATGTGATTATTCCCCGCGGCGGCCAATCGCTGATCCGTAACGTCGTGGAGAACGCCACCGTTCCCGTTATTGAGACAGGTGCAGGCATCTGTCATACTTATGTGGATGAAACGGCAGAGC
The DNA here is from genome assembly GCF_004916975.1 of Paenibacillus dokdonensis. GTDB lineage: Bacteria > Bacillota > Bacilli > Paenibacillales > Paenibacillaceae > Paenibacillus_AQ > Paenibacillus_AQ dokdonensis. Next base: position 3,164,001 of record NZ_STGQ01000001.1, read on the forward strand.
CTGCCATGGCTGAGGCCATTGCGGTCAACGCCAAAGTTCAGCGGCCTTCGGTCTGCAATTCCATGGAGACGTTGCTCGTAAACACGCGCTTTGCTGCAGCCCATCTGGAGCATCTTGCAGATCAGCTGAAAAACTCCGGCGTAGAGATTCGCGGCTGCACTGAAACCGTCAAGCTCATACCTTGGGCTGTACCCGCTGAGGAGCAAGATTTTGCAACAGAATATAACGACTATATTTTAAATATAAAATTGGTCGATACTCTAGATGAGGCCATGGATCATATTTCCCGCTTCAGTACCAAGCATTCGGAGTGCATTGTTACCGAAAATACAGCAAACGCCGAGCGCTTCCTTCAGGAAGTCGACGCGGCTGCAGTCTATCACAACGCTTCCACCCGGTTCACGGACGGATTTGAATTCGGCTTCGGCGCGGAGATCGGAATCAGTACCCAAAAGCTTCATGCACGCGGTCCGATGGGACTTCCTGCATTGACGTCAACCAAATACATCATCCATGGCAAAGGACAAATTCGCGGGTAGCTTTCGCTGCAACATCTAATCGAAGCACCTGCTGGGAGGATGAACAAAATGAGTCAACAACAAGCGATGATTACAGATCCGATCACCTTTTACGGTGCCGGATCAATGGCTGAGGCGATAGTGAAAGGGCTGATCGGCAAGTCTGTTCTGCAGCCATCCGATATTATGATGCTGAACCGCAGCAACACTCGCCGTTTGGAAGAGCTGCAGCAGCTATATGGCGTACAGGTCAGCAACAATGCCGACAAACTGCATGATATTTTGCAGAGCTCTCCGGTGATTGTGCTCGCCATTAAGCCCAAAGACGCGGGGGAGGTTCTCAGAAACCTGGGTCCTCTGCTCTCAGAAGATACACTCATTGTTTCGGTCATTGCCGGCCTGACCATCCGGACCATTCAAGACCTTTTGGGACGGAAGCAGCCGGTTGCGCGTACGATGCCGAATACTTCAAGCTCCATTGGACTCGGTGCAACAGGTATTTCTTATTCGAAGGAAATCAACGACCGGCAGCGGCAGACGGTTATGACCCTTTTCGGCGCCGTAGGAACCGTCACCATTGTCGAAGAAGACAAACTTGAGGTGCTCACAGGCATTTCCGGCAGCGGCCCAGCCTACATCTACTATATGATGGAAGCTATGATGGCTGCCGGTATCCGTGGTGGCTTGACTCCCCAGCAGTGCCGGGAGCTGACCGTGCAAACGGTATTGGGTGCAGCCCGTATGGTCCAATTGACCGGCGAAGAGCCGGCAGCGCTTAGAGCCAAGGTAACTTCCCCTAACGGATCTACGCAGGCAGCAATCGAGACATTGGATAAAGGCGATTTCTTTGAAACGGTGATTGCTGCCGTGGCCCGCTGCGCGGAACGCTCAAAAGAAATGGGAGCCGCTTTGAAGGAGGGGATTTCATGAATAACTGCACAGCAACATACCGCTTATATGATGATAAAGCGGATTTCCGCAAAAAGGCTGAATCGATTGCTGTCGGCATGACTGTAGGGAGCTGGACTGAGCTTCCGCAGGCCAAACGGGAATCGATGCAAAAGCATCTGGGACAAGTTCTGAAAGTCGATGTCCATGAACCGGAAGATGTTCAGCCGGGCGAGCGCTACGCGGATGTGACGATTGCCTATCCCGACGTTAATTTCAGCAAGGATATACCGGCATTGCTAGTTACCGTTTTTGGTAAAATCTCTATGGACGGCCGCATCAAGTTGAACCACCTCGGATTCTCTGATGATTATCTTTCTGCTTTTCCAGGACCGAAATTCGGCATTTCCGGCATCCGCGATCTTCTCGGTGTGCATGACCGGCCGCTGCTCATGAGCATTTTCAAATCCGTGATCGGACTAAATATGGATGAGCTCCGGGATCAGTTTACGAGACAAGCCCTTGGCGGAGTTGATCTGATCAAAGACGATGAAATTCTGTTCGAGAATGAGCTTACCCCCATTGAAAAACGTGTCGAGGTCTGCCTGAAGGCCGCTGAAGCTGCAAGTCGTGAAACCGGCAAAAAGCTGCTCTATGCAGCCAATCTGACCGGGCATACGTCAAGTCTGAAGTCGCAAGCCAAAAAAGCGATTCAAGCCGGTGCCAATGCCCTTCTGTTCAACGTGCTGTCTTACGGATATGATGTGCTGCATGAACTGAGCTCTGATCCGGAGATTACCGTACCGATTGCTGCGCATCCAGCACTGGCGGGAGCTTATTACCCATCTCAGCACTACGGTATTTCAGCGTCGGTACTGCTTGGCCAGCTGATGCGTCTTGCAGGTGCAGATCTGGTCCTCTTCCCTTCACCTTACGGTTCCGTAACCATGCCGCGTGAAGAGAATATGGCAATCCGCGATGAACTGATCACGAGTGCGCTCCCCATTAAAACCAGCATGCCGGTTCCTTCCGCAGGCATTCATCCCGGTCTTGTGCCGTTGATCATGCGGGATTTCGGTAAGGACGTGGTTATCAATGCAGGTGGCGGTATTCATGGTCATCCTATGGGTACAGAAGCCGGCGGACGAGCTTTCGTGCAAGCAATTGAGGCAGCTCAGCAGTCCCTCCGACTGGCCGATTACGCCGAAGCCGGACATCCGGAACTTAAGGCGGCTCTTGAGGCTTGGGGAGGAGAACGATAATGACAGCAGGTAAAAAGCCCGTCATCTTTTGCGATTTCGACGGAACAATCACACTCTCTGATAATATCGTCGCGATCATGAAGCATTTCAAACCAGAAGGCTATGAACCGTTGATGAAGCGGACTGTGGATCAGGAAATCACGCTGCGTGAAGGCGTAGGCAACATGTTTGCCCTGCTGCCTTCCAGCCGGAAGGATGAAATCGTGGATTTCGTTCTCAGCCGTGCTGGTATCCGTGAAGGCTTCCGGGAATTCCTTGATTATGTAAAGCAGGAAAATATCGAGTTTTACGTCACAAGCGGCGGCATGGATTTTTTTATTGATCCCCTGCTCGCTCCTTTTGACATTCCTGAAGGCCATATCTACTGCAACAGCGCTGATTTTAACGGTGAAAACATTGAAATTTCATGGCCGCATCCCTGCCAGGCTCCATGTGACAATGGCTGCGGCATGTGTAAGACTACCGTGATGCGCCATTTCCCTGAAGATCAATATGAGCGGATTCTGATCGGCGACAGCCTAACGGATTTTGAAGGAGCAAAGATTGCCGACATGGTCTATTCTCGTTCCATCCTGACCGATAAATGTGCAGAGCTGGGTGTTAAGCATGTACCTTTCCAGAGCTTTTTTGATATCATGGGCGATATGAAACAGAAACAACAACAAGGAGTGCTGTAACCTATGACGTTTGCAAGTATCAATCTGGAGCATAAGCAGCAGGTGCTGAATGAACTCCGTCACATCAAACAGCAATTTGCGGCTAAAAATTGGTTTCCGGGTACCAGTGGCAACCTATCCATGCGCGTAGGCGATTTTGATCCTGAGGAATTTCATTTCGCCATCACCGCCAGCGGCAAGGACAAATCGCTGAGTACACCTGAAGATTTTCTGTTCGTGGATAAAAGCGGCAAAGCTGTGGAAACGACGAACCTGAAGCCAAGTGCGGAGACCCTCATTCATTGCGAAATATACCGCTTGACCGGCTGCGGCGCAGTTTTTCATGTGCATACCATTTTCAATAATGTCATCAGCGAATGGTTCGGCGATCAAGGCGCTGTTCCGGCACAGGGGATTGAACTGATCAAGGCGTTTAACATCTGGGAAGAAAATGCGCCTGTCTCCATTCCGGTGCTGCCCAACTTTGCCCATATCCCATCCATTGCCGAGCGCGTTCCAGACGTACTGAATCCAAGCATTCCCGGAATCCTGCTGCGCGGCCACGGCATTTATACTTGGGGTAAAAACGCATTTGAAGCGAAGAAGCATCTGGAGGCTTTTGAATTTATTTTTGAATACTTATACCACAGCATGCTGCTGAAAAACAGCGTTCCGCAGGTACATGCCGACGGCCGCCGTTAAGCTGCAAATGAAGATGAAAAGCCCTGCTGCATACGACATGCAATCAGGGCTTTTTTCGTTTAATGCGGTGCACTACATTGTTTTAAAAGTTCCGTCACTTTGTTATTCCCCTGATTCTCGGCTAATTCAATTGCAGTTTCGCCCTCATCAAGCTGAGCATTCACATCTGCACCATACTCAATCAGCAGATGGATCATCTCCACATTGTCATCATGGAAAGCAGCACTATGCAGGCATGTGTGGCCGTTGCTGTCAAAAATCCGGGTTCCAGCATGATGAGTAAGTAACAACCGGATGACATCCATATTCCTCTCCCCAGCGATCGCTGCGTGCAGTGCTGTATTCGAAGGAATGAACGATATGTTCGAATGAGAGACAGCATCCACATCCGCTCCGGCAGCAATAATTACCCGCACAGCCTCTGGTTGCCCGAAATGCGCAGCATAACCAAGCAGTGTCAGCCCTTCTGCGTTTTCTATGTTCACATATTCAGGACGGGAAATCAGGTGCTCCTGAAGTCGTGCAGCATTTCCTTCCTTCGCTGCCTCAAATAACTCATTTATTATCTGATTCTGATCCATTCACTTGTCCCCCAATTCATTTTCAATGTATGTACATGATTCATCATAAATCCGGAAGCGGTTTTTTACTTCTTGAAAATCACCTTTTACACTTTCCGCGATATACTGACGGGCTAACCCCAAATCTCTGTGTAAACAGGCTGCTGAAGGAGCCAAGGCTTTGAAACCCGACCTCCAAACAAATTTCAGTTACTGGCAATTCCGTTCGCTGCAGCAGCTTCCCTGCCTCCTGCAGTCTTTTCTCCTTCAGCAGCTGATGAGGCGTGAAGCCAAAAAGCTGTTTAAAGCTTCTGAGAAAATGATTCGTTGAAAGACAAGCCGCTTCCGCTGCCTCTGAAATGGAGATGGATTGATTAAAATAAGCGCAAAGATACTCATATCCAACATGCACGCGCCGATACAGCTCCTGCCGGGTTGAAGATTTGATGGAATGAAGCTTGGCGATCTCTCTTTTTACCTGTTGATGCTCTAGCAGAAGACCATATGCCAAAGCTTGCAGCTGTTCTTCCACACGAGTACTCTCTTGAACCTTATGTAGGGAATCCATCCGCATCTGACGCATGACTTGTGAGAGCTCCGGTGATGTCTCATAGGTTTTGACGACAAAATCAATCTCCCGTAGCACCGGGTAAAATGGCTCGACCAGCAGCTCCTCCACCGTTAGCATCGAACTGCGCCGCACCTCCTGAACCATGCCCTCCGGAAAGAACACGCAGAAGGATTCGACAGGCTTTTCTGATTCTATGGTGATACTGTACTCCTGCCCTTGATTTAAAAGTAAATACCGGTCTTCCCCTACAGCAAAATGGCCATGCCCTGCCTGGTACAAGGCTCTTCCCCCTCTGAAGGTTTTGATCGATAGACCTCCTGTTCCCTTCCAGTAATACTCGGCACTTCGCTCGTGGAGAATCGGCGAGAAATTTAGGATGCTGCCATTGCTATGACTCATATTCCCACGGCTCTCCTTCGCTTAAAAATGTGACTCGGTAAGCTGCTTCAATATCGAATCCGCCCGGTTCACGCTCTCCATCGTCCAAGGCGGTGTATCCGGGTGTTTGATTATTTCTTCGGCTGTCATCCAATATACCGCCTCGACTTCCTCCGGACTTTTTCTATGGGCAGTTCCATGATCATATTCACAAACGAATACCACGTTGATCACAGGAGATCCGTCCCCCGTAACAAATGATGAACTATATGCAAAATGCATCCTTTCTTTTATCTCAACGCCGACCTCCTCGAAAATCTCTCTTTTGACGGTCCGCTCCAGAATGTCCTGTGAGAATCCTTCCTGCTCTACGGTTCCTCCTACGAAAGACAAGGTTCCAGCCGCATGCTCTTCCCCCGATCCTCGCTTAATCACCAGCCACTTATTCTCTTGGTATACAGCCCCTTCAACATTTATAACGAACATCGCCTTCACTCCCCTTCTATAATTTACCTGTAATTCCCTATTTCATTGTAATGTCTAAACCGCAAAAATAAAATAACCGGCTCATCGCCGGTTATTAAGAAGTCCCAATTATCATTGCAACACTACTAGCAAACCACTTGGTAAACGATTTTACTATAAACTATCCCGTTTTACGCTTCAACGTGTCTGAAGTCGGGCAAGCGCCTGATCTGTAAACCACTGATGTTTTTCCCGCATACTCTTTTCCGTATGGCTATCCAGCCCCCAACTAGATAAACTTGAAGCAGGCTTGAGCGCTGCAAAAAGATCCCAGAAAGAAAGCTCCGATATGTCTGTTTGCAGATTGAGTGCTTGATACTGCCGTGTAAACTGATGCATAGCGTCCTTGCCATATGCCCAGAGTACCTCGAGTCTACTATTCGCAAGGTCATACATTGGATCACCAATCGCCGCGTCCTCCCAGTCGATCACCGCAGCAATTCCGTTGTCTTTCCACAAGATGTTACCCGGCCAATAATCTCCATGCAGCAGCACATTTTTATTTAATGGAGACAACGGCCATGCGGACTCAAGCACATCCCGTATTGTACTTTCATTTAATGATTCATCCGGGTTCCGGGGCCTATTCCCAATCTTGTCGGAGCACCATATAAGCTGTTCAGGAAGAAAATCCAGTGAATGACTTGTCCAATCCACTTGATGGATATCCGATAATATCTTCGCCATTTGCTGCATAGCATCTGACAAATCCGAGGGAGACATATTCACGAATCCATCCACAAAGTCAGTCACGATGTAGGGAGTGGGTACAATAAATTCGGATGTATCGTATGCATATGGCTGAGGTACAGGCAACCCTGCGTCCACTAGACCCTGTAAAAGCTTAAATTCATCCTTTGCAATTTCTGGATTCCTGTTTCGGTCAACAGCGCCATGCTGACGGACAACCAGCTTTTTCATACTGCCATCCGTCTTTTCAATCTCAAGCATCGTCACTTGTGCTGAAACCCCGCCTTTAAGCTCCTTTGTACGAATCAGTCTCGAACCGGGTTCTGCCATGCGCGCAACCTGTACCCATTGTTCTTCTGTCACTTTGGTTACACCAACTTCTCCTTAATTTTTTGCAATACCTGGAGCTTCCGCTCATTCGACTGGCTTGATAGCTCGGCTCCCGTTTCTTGAAATGAGCTCCTGACACCCGCATCTTTAATGCTTCCCAGATTTATTTCTACCGTAATCCATGCCGATTGTACAGCAGCATCCAGCATGATGAGCGCTATACCTAGATCTGATATGACATTTTTATTGACTTCTTCCGTAATTTTATCCAGTGCCGACATAATCTCCAAGCTTCGCTTCATGAGGTGCAGCGGAACAGACGCAGCTTGAACCGCAGCCTTTTGCAGAGCAAGGGAACGCATTTTCTTTTCCTCATCATTCTCTTTAGGCAGGCCAAGTGCGGCCATATAACCGTTAAACGATTCCATGTCCTTCTTCAGAAAGCTTTCAGCCTCCAACATCGCAGACTGCATCAGCACCACGATGTCCGCCATCTGCTGCCGCACACTCTCAAACTTTGGCCCGCTTGTAATGTTCGCCACCATGGATCCCATGGATGCACCTAATGCGGCAGATAGAGCCGCAATGCTTCCTCCACCCGGCGTAGGTGCGCTTGAGGCAGACACCTGCAGAAATTGCCGGATCGTTTGGTCAAATACCTGTTGTTCTCCATTCGTTTCCAGGGCATCTGCAGATTGCTGCTGCAGCCGGATTGCCAGCATCAAGTTCTCAAAGAGCATGACTGTTGTGAGTGTTCCCACACCGCCGGGTACAGGTGTAATCGCTTTTGCAAACGCTGCAGCTTCGGGTACTGCATCCCCTGTTATCCCGGTTGCCGTCTCATTAATGCCTGCGTCAATGACAACGAGTTCCGGATGCATCATGTCTGCCGTAATCAGTCCGGCCTGTCCTGCGGCGGTCATCAGAATATCTGCATTCGCAATATGGCCGGCGATGTCTTGGGTATGGGAATGACAGACAGTCAACGTGGCATTTTCTCTCAGCAGCAGCTGCATCAGGGGTCTGCCGACCGTATCTCCCCGCCCTACAAGCACTACATTTTTGCCTTTCAGCGTGAACCCAAAATGCTTCAAGATAGCGATACAGGCCTGTGGTGTTGCCGGATAAATGCCGGTATTCCCCGTCATGCAGGTGAGCTTGTTCGCCGATGAAATGCCATCTACGTCTTTTTCAGGCGTAATCGCGTCCGAACACTTTTGTACACGGATATGTTTGGGTACAGGGAGCTCGAGCATAATGCCGTGTACCGCCGGATCTTGGTTCAAGCCTTCAATTTCATCCAGCAAACGGCGCTCTGTGACCTCCGGATCAAACTGAATCAGATCGAATTCAATCCCCAGCTGCCGGGCTTTTTTCTGTTTCGCTTTCGCATAATATTCCGAAGCAGGATCTCCCTGCACTAAAATTGTAGCCAGCCTCGGCTGTATGCCTTTTTCTTTAAGGCTGTTAACTTCAGTGATAATAGATTCAGAAACCTCATTTGCCAGTTCTTTGGTTTTAAGCAGCATGCTCATTCCAGTCGCCTCCGTTAAATGGTAGTAAGATTATATTTCTTAAATCTAAACAAAAAAAGTATTTGGATGGAATGAACCACCAAATACTTTTGCCCAGGCGTACGGCTGTTATGATCCATGTGCTCCCTCGTGGTTTACCCACGTTACGCCAGTTACACACGGCTGAAATCAAGTCAGATTTATTGTAGCACAGATCATCTTGAATAGAGGACACAAATTTACGTATCTTGATCATTCACTTGATCTTGCTGCAGAATGCTGTAAATTTCAAGATCGACAATCCCTTTCCCCGACCATAAAGCGGCTTGTCTCAAGAGACCCTCTTGTTGAAAACCATTCTTTAGCAAAACCTTCTTGGATGCTTCATTCCGCGGCATAACCTCTGCCTGAATCCGGTTGACGTTAACCTCATGGAGCAGATAGGGCAGAAGAAGCTTTAGAGCTTCCGTGGCCAATCCTTTACCCCATTGATGTTCGGCTAAATAATATCCTACCGAAAGCGTGTTTACCTTTTGATTAAAATTAAATGCCTCGATAATGCCAAGCAGCCGGTCAGGTTCCTGCGCCGTAAATAAGCCCCACTTGATCCTTGCCTTTTTCAAAAAATCACGTTCGAAATGTCCAATCATATTTTTGATCGTGTCTTTGTTATGCTTCGGAATAATGCCGCAGTATGTAAATACATTTTCATTATTATAAATTTCAAAAAGGTCCTTCAGATGGCTGGTTTCGATTTTTTTCAGAATAACTCTATCTGATGCAAGTACAGGAAAGGTTCCAAAAGCCGCTTCTAAATTCATACCATCATCACTCCAAGTTTTCTATTTAACTGTAAAGTCCGCAAAGCCCCATTCTTATAAAAAGGGATTACCGCTTATCATTGTAGCCGCTTTGCTCCCGGTCTTTTCTAAATTCATGTCATCCTCTTTTCTTAATGGGGACATGCAGATCTACTTTGCATTTCCCTTCCGCATCCGTTGCGGGATCGTTTTTACAGAATTCGAGGCAAGGACGGTCATCGGCTTCATAACAGCTGTTCGGCAGCCACAAGCTGTATACATTCTGATAGGCAAGGACAAACCTTTCAACCGTATCATAATAGGGATATACCGCATACAACCCGCCCGATAATATTTTATAATCCACTTCCTTTGTATCATATTCTTTTCGATATCCTGCCGGTAATGTGACACAAGCATCATAGCGGCAGGCCCATTCATCAACCAAATTAAGATCATCCAACGAAATGCCGATATAATGGTGATTAGCAGGTGTTATTCCCCTTGCATCGGTCCAGCGCCCCAGCTTGTCCCAAGCATAATACGTATCCAAATAACTCCCCACATATCTGACGTAAGCAACTTCAACATCTGGCAGTTCTTCGATCCTGATCATCTGATCCCACACCCTTGTTAAAAGTGAATTCTTACGGTTCTGATTGTACTCTTCCAGGGGTGCAGACTCTTCCGGATTTTTGCTATAAAATGATGGAAAATTGCTATCATTTCTCATACCTCTACGGACCTCACTTGGTGTCTGTCCATAGTGCTTTTTAAATACGGCATTATAGGTGGACAGCGATTCGAAGCCGCATTGATTGGATATTTCAAGTATCGTCAATCGGGTATCAGCAAGTAAATGCACGGACTTTTGTATACGCCCCCGATTCACAAAAGCCACAGGCGTTACACCGACGACGGCAGTAAATATGCGGCTGAAATGATATTTCGAAAAATTAGCCATGTCCGCCAAATGGTCCAAGGTGAGCTTATCGCTGCTATTCTTCTCGATATACCTGATGACCGTTTCGATCCTGTCTTTATACTCATGGTTCATCATGTGCGGTTCTCCATATCTAATCATTTTGTTTACCAAAATTATACACGCTTAATGAAGATTTGGGTGTAAGGTTCTTGGTGACGAAGTCGCTTTTTAAGCTTAAAATGGGATTAAAAGCTCATTCAGGGAGGTTTTTATGCCGTACGTTCAGCTTCAGGATCTGGAGGTATTTCACGAAAAAATGGGAAGCGGTGAGCCCATCATATTTTTACATAGCGGTTATTCCAGAGGGATATTGGCCTTTGCGAGTCAGCTGCTGGATTTCCAAAAAAACTATACCTGTTATTATCCTGATTTGAGAGGCCATGGCAGAACACGCTGCGTAAGCCTGGAATGGAGCACGCCACAGCTCGCAAAGGATATGATCGCTTTTATGGATGCACTTCACATTCCAAAAGCTCATTTGGTGGGTTACAGCTTAGGGGCAAATGTCGGTTTATACTGCGCGGTTCAATATCCGGAACGGGTGATAACGTTGACTACCATAGGCACGAGCGGTTTTGCAGACCCTACGGGTGTGGAGGAATTTGAGCCAGAGTGGCTCATTGAACAGGACCAACAGGATACCATCAAGCAAATGACGGAGCGGCATGAAGAGGCGCATCGTGGAAACTGGCAGGAGCATATGCGGCAGTCGGCGCAGGATTGGCGTCTTTATCCTCAGCTTACGGAAGATCAGCTGCGCAGTATTCGATGCCCCTCTCTCTTGATCAGCGGCGAGCATGATCCTTTTGTAGGCGAGGAGAAACTATCCTATTTAGGCTCACTTATTCAAGATTCGGAGACTTATGTGGTTTCAGGCGGAAGTCATAGGCCGCATATGTCCAGGGAACATCCGACTCAGGTGAATGATCGCATTTTGCAATTTTTGGACGCACATTCTTTTGAATAATCCTTATGTGAAAGAAATGAAAAAGGTACAGAAGCTTTTGTTCCGATCCTTTTCAGGTGGATGCATCTGTACCTTACTCTTTTTAGATTCCCCTTGTAAATCCTTGTCTCAAATTGTCCCGGGAACGAGCGAGCTTCAACCTGACATCCTCAAGCCAGTCCGGACCCTGCTCCATCTCACTGTCATCCAGTGATCCTAACAATCTCGAGAATCCATACAGGTTCATGAATCTTTGGAAATAGGGGATCTGCTCTATAAAATCATCGCCCATTACTCTCGCGCTGCGGTATCCCTTTAAAAAGGACTGCATATGTTCACTCGATAGCGGATCTCCCTGACCGGGCATATCAGAAAGAGCTGACACAATATCAAGAGCATACCAGCTGTAAAAGGAATCATCAAAATCGATCACGTTATATGAATGCTGCCCATTATCATAAAATACGTTATCCAGCTGAAAATCATAGTGGATTAGCCCATATGTCTCCTGCGTGACAGACTGGGAGTTAAGCCATAATGTCATCCATTGAAGCTCTGCCGCTGCTTCCTGTTCCTGCGGGTGCTTTTGAAGAACATGTTCGATCCATCCCAGAATATCCCGCCAGTTTCTTCTTTCTGAATGAGCAGGCTCATAAACTGCAGATAACGAATGTAATCCGGCAAGCGACCTTCCCCATTCCTCACATTGCTCACGAGACAAGCTTTCATCCAGATTCTTTCCTTGGGCCGCTTGAAAAACAACGGCAAAATACTTTCCTTCTGCAGTCTGTGCCGTTTCAATGAGCTTGTTGTTCATGGAGGAAACCGGAGAAACACAAGGATAATGACTCGCGATCAAGTACTGCATGAACTCCAGCTCGGCTTCTATCTGTCCTATGACATGGTCCTGCTCCGTACTGAATCTCATAAAAAATCTCTCCTGATTCCGCTGAAAAGCATACACAAAATTGGAGCTGGCACGCCAGAACCTCAAAGATCCCTCGTCATGCTCCCAATTCCGGATAAGATCCCTGGCAACATGATCGGATGACAATCCGACCACCATGGTTTTTAAATTCATCAATGGATGATTTCCTCCCGCTGCAGCAGAGAGGACAAAACGTCGTTATGAAGTGTGCCCTCTCATCTGCATATCATTTTGAAAGTCGATTTTTTTCAAAATGTCACCCCTTCCTTTGATTTTCATAAATATTTTCACTTATTCAACTTACCATACGAAGATGGGACTGATAGGTTAGAGAATGGCTTTAATTAAAAAATCCATATCACACGAATGAATCCGCCGGTTGTCGAATGATCCGATCTGAAAACAAAAGAATGACCGCTCGATAGCGGCCATTCTTCCTGAGCATTTCTTAGTTACAAAGTATAATTGAGCATGATAAAATGATCACTGTAGTTTGAGTGGAGATATTATCTCCCTCAGAAGTAATGACCTTCTGTGCCAGCAGGAGGTCATTTTATTTCAGCAACGATGACGTTTACGCCGCTTGCTTGGATTTTCTCAATTTCATCTCTCGATGTTTCTTCATCCGTAATAATCAATTGGAGCTGATTCAGCGGACCAATTCTTGCAAAGCAGTCTATTCCAAATTTATAGTGCTCAGCCAGACATATGTTTCTTCGTGAATTTTCAGCAATAGTACGCCCAAAACTCGCTACTTCCGGCGTAGCTGTGCTTAATCCCTTAACTGATAACCCGCCCCCCGTTGCAAAAGCAAGATCAATCGTAAATTTGCTTGCTAGTTCATTCGCTAAAGCATCCGTCATATTCCCGGAAGATTTAATTTTGCCGCCAAGGAGATACGTTTGTATATTTTCCTCATCCTTTAAAGCATCTGCAATTCTCAATGAGTTGGTGACCACCGTAAACGGAAGATGCTTGGGCAGATATTTTAGAAGTACAAAGTGGATCGCCGCCCCGCCAATAAATACGGTCTCATTCTCCCTGATATGCGCAGCAGCAGCCTTTGCAATGGCATTTTGATATACATCCCCTTCACCATACCTTATGGAAGGATGCTGTGGCTGCTTTCTGACATTTGGAAGCGGGATAGCTCCTCCATGCGTTCTTTTTAAGAGCTTTTCTTCCTCCATGATGGATAAATCCCGACGGATCGAATCGATTGATACTTCAAATAGATCTGCTAAATCCTTGGCCAGAACCCGTCCTTCTCTGCTGAGCAGTTCTAAAATCTTGTCACGACGTTCTTGTAAAAACATACACGCCCTCCTCAATTGGAAATTTTTACATCGACTCACAGTATTATTATATGCGCGTTTTATCCGCTTTTCAATGATATTTTTAAGTTATTATGCATGTATTTGCAGTTTTGTTACGTTATTATAAAAATCGGAAATGATAATCGCCTGCGATGGAATTTCAATGATGATAGACTACTTCTTTAGAAATTGACATCTTTACGATGTAACGAATGCGATTGCCACAATTTAAAACGTTCTGATATTAAAAAAAAAGCCTGCTGAACTTAATCAGCAGGCTTTTTTTTCAGATATTATATTACTGATGATTATTCCGATCACTCGCTGCCATCATTATAGTCATCCAATAAGATCAGGTGAGATTCAAGCTTTGACGCTCTTCTTCAGTAAAAACGCGAGAACGGGTCAGAAACCTTTTGCCCTCAGGCCCCTCCAATGAAAACATGCCTCCCCGTCCAGGGACCACATCGATGATGAGTTGTGTATACTTCCAATATTCATACTGTGCTCTGCTCATATAAAATGGTGCCCCGCCGATTTCCCCCATCTGCACATCGCTGTCTCCTACGATAAATTCTCCAAGAGGGAAGCACATGGGTGAACTTCCGTCGCAGCAGCCACCCGATTGATGAAACATCACCGGCCCGTGCTTGGCCTTCAGCAACTCAATTAGCTCCAGTGCAGCGTCTGTGGCAATTACCTTTTCAACATCATTGTCTTTAAGGGTCATATCGATCTCCCCTTTTTAGAAGAAACCCAACTTATCCGGACTGTAGCTGATTAACAGATTCTTCGTTTGCTGATAATGGGAGAGCATCATCAGATGATTCTCACGACCGATACCGGAAGACTTATACCCACCAAAAGCAGCATGAGCAGGATAGGCATGATAGCAATTCGTCCACACGCGGCCAGCTTGAATCTGACGGCCAACCCGGTAAGCGGTGTTCATATCACGTGTCCACACCCCGGCACCCAGACCATAGAGGGTATCGTTCGCGATAGCAAGAGCCTCTTCCTGATCCCTGAAGGTCGTTACAGCCACAACAGGTCCAAAGATCTCCTCCTGGAATATTCTCATGTTGTTTTGCCCCTTCAAAACGGTTGGCTGTATGTAATACCCATCAGACAGCTCACCGGTAAATGAAGCTCTACCCCCGCCGATCAGACATTCCGCACCTTCCTGTCTTCCGATGTCGATGTAGCTGAGGATTTTTTCCATCTGTTCCGTAGAAACCTGTGCACCGATCATCGTGGATGGATCCAGCGGGTTTCCTTGCTTAATAGCTGCCACGCGCTTCAATGCCCGCTCCATAAATTCATCATAGATGGATTCCTGGATCAATGCACGTGATGGGCAAGTACAGACCTCACCCTGATTGAGCGCAAACAATGTGAAGCCTTCCAGCGTCTTATCGAAGAAAGCATCATCCTTAGTCATAATATCCTCGAAGAAAATATTCGGAGACTTGCCGCCAAGCTCCAGGGTAACAGGAATCAGATTTTGAGAGGCATATTGCATGATCAAGCGTCCGGTTGTCGTTTCGCCCGTGAATGCCACTTTGGCGACCCTGCTGCTGGAAGCGAGCGGCTTGCCTGCTTCGAGACCAAAGCCGTTTACTATATTCACCACGCCCGCTGGGAGCAGATCCTCAATAAGCTCCATCAGAACCAGGATGGATGCCGGAGTTTGCTCTGCAGGTTTCAGAACAACGCAGTTGCCTGCCGCAAGAGCGGGAGCTAATTTCCAAGTCGCCATAAGCAGTGGGAAATTCCAAGGAATGATCTGCCCGACGACCCCAAGCGGCTCATGGAAATGATACGCCACGGTATCGTCGTCAATTTGACTCAGAGATCCTTCCTGTGCCCGGATGCAGCCGGCAAAATAGCGGAAATGATCGACCGCAAGCGGCAGATCCGCTGCCATCGTCTCCCGTATCGGCTTGCCGTTGTCCCAAGTCTCAGCGACAGCGAGCATTTCCAGGTTTGTTTCGATCCGATCCGCAATCCGGTTCAGAATGACTGAACGCTCTGCAACAGAAGTGCGTCCCCAGGCATTTTTGGCCTCATGTGCCGCATCTAATGCCAGCTCAATATCATCAGCAGTCGAGCGGGGTACCTCACAGAATGCCTGGTTGTTGACAGGTGATACGTTTTCAAAATATTGAC
This sequence comes from Paenibacillus dokdonensis, assembly GCF_004916975.1. Lineage (GTDB taxonomy): Bacteria > Bacillota > Bacilli > Paenibacillales > Paenibacillaceae > Paenibacillus_AQ > Paenibacillus_AQ dokdonensis. The sequence continues at coordinate 3,179,739 of NZ_STGQ01000001.1, forward strand.
CTTGAACGGGTGCAACCCATTTGCCACCGATATAATTTTCATAACGCTTCTTAAAAGTTACTTTCGATCCATTCTGTCCTGGTTCAGCATATACCATAAAAGAACAGCCTCCTCTAATATAGATATTGTCATCTTATCAGCCTTGGTTCATTGAAGGATTAACACGTAACTCCGCTAAAGAGAGCGCTATCAATATGATAGATATAAACTTCTTTGTTTTAGACATTCACCGCATAGACTCAAAAGCCGATTGCTTGCGGCGGTTTTACAGTCAGTTACCCCACCTCCTTTCAATAGTAGATCTCGAATACATGCCAAGAATATTTCCTGTGTTGCATGATGCGATACCTCATTAACAACATCTCTATAAATCCTCTTCACCAATATGATAAAAACTCGCTCTTGCATTGTCAATAATTGGTTTTATAAAATGCCTCTGCACAAATCTGATTTCATGTTAAACACTCCGTTGCCTGAATGGCTTAATCAGTCAGAGCGCGTATAATATTTGCTTTTGCTTCATCAGCTATTCTCTCGTCTTTGTCACTGGTCGCCTGCAATAGAATCAGCAACGGAATGTATACCGCAATGAACCGGGCTAATATTTTCGTTTCTTCGTCCACTTCCCCATATTCTTTGAAAAAGGTTGAACGCGCATCGGGAGGTAAGAAGCTGTATACAAGATTCAAATCACAAGCAGGATGACCGATATTCATATCTCCCCAATCAATAATCCCAGATATTTTACCGGTTTCGTCCACCAGCATGTTTTTGAAGTGAAGATCGCCATGAAGGAATACATCTTTGGGGTATACATGGTCCAATGTTAAATGCTGCAAATAGGCTTCTATTAAGCAGTATTCTTCCTCCTGAAGATGTTGTTTGAGATCCGAGAGGAAGTTCAGCATTTTTTCTTTTCTGGAGGATATGTCGATAAGATTTCTGTGATCATGCGGGACACCATGTTCCCGTGCGATCTGCAATGGAAATGCATGCAGGCTTTTTAAAAAATGTGCGAGAGAGCTTACCGAGAGCAAGCGCTGATCGTCTGTCAATCCGATCGGAAACTCTCCAGCCAAATATGTATATCCCAGAAAAGGTGAGGGATAATCGCCGGTCTCTTTGCCAAAAAAAAGAGGTTTCGAATACGGAATCGCAATACGATCTGCAAGCTCAGGCAGGATCCTGCTTTCCATTTCGAGCAAATTCACAGCAATCTTTCTTCTTGGAAAACGAAACGCAAATTCATCTCCAACAACATAAACGGTATTATCCCAACCATGACCTAATCTTTGAATCCTTTTGGATGCTAACTGAGGAAACTGACTACCTATTAATCGAGAAGCTAATTCCTCAGAAACTTCCCAGTCCGCGTCCCATATCTTTGAGTTTCCCATATCTTGCTTCCCCTTATTTTCAAATTTAATTTCTTTACAACAGTTACTATCATAGCGTATGTTTGCTAATATATAGATTGTGGTTGATTTAACTGTGCATTAATTATTTGGAACATCATTTATTATTTTCGTGTTAGAATAGATAGATTCTACTTTACATAAGAGGTGTATATTGGGTGTGATGGCATGGATTGACTTCGTGGTGTGTATCCTATTGTTTGTTTTATTGGTGTATGTGTTTGTTTCTGTAACAATAACTAACTTGCACAAGGCTTATTTAGTATTCCACTTCGCCATGATGTTATGGCCCTTCTGCCAGTTTGCTATTAAGATAGCAGATACTACCAAGCTCCAATTGTTTTATGTAAAACTCGCTTTTGTTGATATGGCTCTTTTGGCTGTTGGATGGTTATTTTTCACAATACTCCTAACGAACCACACTCTACTATCACGAATACGAAAAATAACCTTTCTCATACCTATTCCAGCTTTATTAACAGCAGTAGCTGCAATTTTCAACCCAAATGCGATGTTCGTCCAGCCAATACACGGTGGATACATCCAAAGAATTTACGGACCTCTTTTTTGGATTACTGCTGTGATCCTGATTGGCTATGGTATCGTGTCACTTTACATAATCTTTCATACTTTAGTTTCGGAAAATGCCCCTCGGATCAAAAAAAAGGTAAAGCAAGTCCTTAGAGGGATTGTAGTCGTCATTGGGTTTATTGCGGCGGATATTTTAATCAATGTTGTCTTCCCTATTTCTCAAAAGGTGACGCCAGGATTGACTTCTCTTGGCATTCTTTTTTCTGCTGTCTTTTTTATCATTGCCATCAATCGGGATAAAGTGTTTGATATCGTTACCATAGCTCATCAAGATATTATTAACACGATCACTCTTGGGATCCTGGTTCTTGATGAAAATGAGATCATTGTAGAAATCAACCAGTCGCTCCCTTTCCATATTGACCTGCATACGGGCGAACGTTTTGATATCACAACCATACTGCCTCCACAGGAGCCGGTAAACAGCATGATCACTTTTATCAAAACATACCAAGAACACCCGTTGGAAAGTGTAGAAATTGAAGTTTTATATCAGAAACTCGATCCAAGCTATGTCCATATTCATGTCTCTCCGATCTTGGTTGGCGGTACCCGATTAGGGCGAATCATCACATTCCAGGATATGAGCGAACTGCGTCGTCTCATTAATGAGACAACATTGCAAAATGACATCCTGCAAGAACGCAACCTATCGCTAACTACCATTCAGCGGGAGCTATATCTGACTAACCAAAAGCTCCAGAAAATGGCGATCACCGACGGTTTAACAGGCTGTTATAATCGTAATTATCTGACGCAGCAGTTAGAGCATGAAGTGATAAAAAATATGAAAAATCAAATACCATTTTCCATACTTTTATTAGACATCGACTTTTTCAAACTAATCAACGATAATTACGGTCATTTGGTCGGTGATGAAGTGATATGCAGCACGGTGAAAGCAATTCAAGAAAAGCTTAGGCAGACGGATATTTTAGCCCGTTTTGGCGGAGAAGAGTTTATCATCTACTTGCCAAATACGTCTTCAGCCCATGCCCTTCATCTAGCTGAACAAGTACGCACTGCGGTAGAATCCAATGTGATCACCGTTCCTCATTCCATTGAGTCTATATCCATAACGGTCAGCATCGGATTGCTATCCATACATAATTTCTCGATTGAAATGAATCCAGATTCCAGAACAATGATCAATGATATGTTTCAAGCCGTAGACCAAGTCTTATATCAAGCTAAAAGAGAAGGCCGCAACCGAATGGTTGGCACCATAAAATAAGGCATTGACTTCAAAATAATACAAGCCGATCCACTTTTAAATCTAAGTGACATCTGGCTTGTTTTTATTTTTTCTTTTTCGTTTTGCTTTCGGATTTTTCAACGTTACGTGAAGCTCTGAATTTAACAATTCTGCGTATCAGTTCATAGGGCACCGGCGTATCAAAGGGAAATTGAATGGCCCCTTTTGACGTCTGGTATTCTTTTAATTCTTCTTGAAATTCCTCGACTCCATCCGGAGCCGGATAAAAACCGATGTGTTTCTTAAATGCCGCAAAGTGGACAAGATTCCCATGAAGTTCAAAGGTAGGCATCTGATAGCTAATCTTTTCCTTCGCCTCCGGTGCCGATTCTTGGATGACCTGTCTCATTGTTTGAAGAGTATCCTGAATTTCAGGAGGAAACGCAGAGATATATTCGTCAATCGATCCATAAGCAGCTTTATTTCCTTTCACGGTTCAATTCTCCTTTTTCTAGAAATTGCGTGGATTTTAAAGAACATTATACCAGGCTGGCCCATGGCAAGCCACTTCATAAGATGAGGTAATAACGGAAACGATGGACACAGCTGGTCTATATTTCAACGGACAGTTGAAACAAAGCGGACTATATGAGCTGACAATTTTGCTAAAAATTAAACCAATTTATTTTGTAGCGATGTGCTTTAAATAAACCTGCCTTCTCGGCTGTTTTTCGCGAAGCCATATTACTCTCCATGCAATCCCACCAAGCTGTAATGTTGTTTTCATTGAATTTTTTGATTAATAATTGCGCAATTGAACTAGACAACCCTTGTCTTTTATAAGCTTCATGCGTTTCTACCCCGATTGCATGCGTGGAACTAAAAATGAATGAGGAAACGGCTATACTTACGATTTCTTTATCCTCCGTGAGTGCAGCGTAACCATAGCCTTTTCCTAAATAATTATCGAATGTGCCCCAATATTGTTCAATGTAATTCACCAAAAATTCCGCATTTTTTAATCCACCATTATTCAGTTCATCATAAAAAGCGTCATCAATCTCCGCGGTCATATAAGACGGTGGAATATCTAAGTAGAGACTATCAATTCTATTCATTTCAGATTTATAGACATACTGGAAACTTTCTTCTATTTTTCGGTTTTCAAAAGCTTGATATATAGTAGGAAACCAGTCATCCGTATCCACTGAGAACTCAAAACTATGTATATTTTTATTTCTTAAGAAGGGGATCATTTCATGATCAATGAACGTTTCTATAGATTGATTAAAGTAAGTGTTTCCAGCGCTCCCCATAAAATTAAAACCTCCAAGCCCACTAGACCATACGATCGCGGATGATGGATTTTGTTCGTTATCTACCCACACTTGCCCTGGATTATTACCAACAACGACGCCTGCAAACATCATATCACTATCGGCATGAGCCAATTTATGGGCCAACCATTCATTTCTTTCGTTCAAAAGAATCAAATTCTGTTACCTCCCCTCATTCCGGTTTCTCAAAGGATATACGAGTTGGATATCCTTTTCTGCAATCTATCCTTCATACAATATATGATTATGGTCTGCACCTACAATGCACAGCATTCTTTTCCCTGAGTGTTTCAAAATGGCGTTTTTTATCCGCTGAATCATAATCAGATGTCTACATACCCACCTAAATAGATGTGCTTGCGGATTTATTTGTTCTAACCACTCGTACTTCTGTTTCGTAATCATATCGAATTCTACAGAATTGAACGGAATTGCACTCAAATCCCATGTTGAAAGTTGTCTTTGAAACCATTGCTCTAACTCACAGCTCAATTCTTGTCTTTTTTGTTCATTGTAGATATTGAATGGGTCAAAATCCATCCACACATCCAGCTCAACCCAATCGATAGGTACAAATTCGATTTTATCTTTTTCACATAGTGGAAAGATCAAATCCCAATATTCGCTAGCCGGTTCTCCCCAATATCCTCGATTACTGTTATCTAGATTATATTTTTCCCAACTGTCGGGAAGCACCTCACCACAAATAACATCCGGATTAAATTCTAATATTAACTCCTTAATGAAATCCAGTGATAAATTATACTTTTGCCTGAGTTCATCATCATGTACAACACCTAAAATACCTATCGTCGTCACGAGAGGACCTCCCATCTCGCCCACATTTCTTGAGGGTTTAATTCGTAAATTTGATTCTCCCTAAACATGAATTGATGCATAATAAATTCCCTGCGTATCGTCGCAAAATCATCATGGAAATTTTTAATGAATTCATTGAGCTCCTTCTCGCTATACTTGCGCCCCTTATCCAACTGAGACACGAGATGATCCAGCACAATAAGTTTTTTCTTAAGTTGAACCGGGAGACTTTTCAATTTCCCATCGGATGTGAAAAAGTTTTTAATGACGGAATCTTTCATTCGTTTTTGATCATCATGCGAAATGTCCATATCTCCCTTAGAATTAGCTTTTCTATATATCAAATCTTCCGTAGCGCTGGCATTATTTTTGATGAAGTAATGATTTAACGAAAAATATATCGTATTTTTATCCCTTCGTTCGTTGATCAGACTCGCTTCTCTCAGTTTCGTCGTATGATGCGTTATTGTAGCAGGTGTAACACTTAATTTTTCCGCCAATATTTGACCATTAAGTTCTCCATCAGCAAGTAGAATCAAAATTTTTATTCTTGTAGAATCTGCTAGCGCCTTATATGTTTTCCTGACCGATTATTGGGTTACATGTGTCGACTCAGATGATGAACCCACTACAGTCAATAGCATGACAGAAGTTTGGAATCTACCGCTCTCGGGCACGACGCACAACACTTGCTCTCCCTCAGAGAGATGTCCCGAATTCAGCAATTCCTCCAGCATAATATAAATCGAAGCCGAACCCGTATTGCCCTTCGTGTATAAATTCGTAAACCATTTCTCATCCGGGATAGTCACCCCGCCAAGTTCCAATAACCGGAATATTTCTTCCTTGAAAACATGCGAAGAATAATGACAGACCATCCAATCAATCGCCTTAGGGTCAAACCGGCCTTCCTCCACAAGTTCCAAAAATCGAATTACTCCTACCTTTGTTATTTCATTAACAAGCCGTACATCTTGCTTCAGATTAAGGGCTCCATGATCCGCCGCCTCATGAATGGATGAATAATCAAGCCAGGATTGATTTCCGTCTTCTTTACTCATTCCTGAATACATACAAACATCGTATTTATTCGCATACGACTTGTTATCAATCCATTCAATACGGAGCGATTGTCCTACGCTGGAAGGAGTATTTTGCAATATGGCTGCTCCTGCTCCATCCGAAAGCATAAATCTTAAAAAATCGGTGTCGAAGGGTACCCGGCTGCTGCCATGAATACCCTGCGCTTCATATTTGGTATGTTTAAATTCACGGCTCAGAAACTCACTGGCACAAGAGATCGCAACTTCATGCTCACCGGATTTAATATGTAAATAAGCATTCTTAAGCGCATGCATTCCACCCGCACATAACCCGGAATGTGATGCAATTTCCATAACGGGTAAACCGCTCTCTGCATGCACCATACTCGCAAAGCCAGGTAGAAGCACGTCACCTCTAGTCGTACCTGTCGCAAGGAATCCGATATCATGATCTGCCACGTTCCCATTTCGTTCTAATGCATCCCGAATAGCCAGAGAAGCCATCTCTGCGTTCGTGTATAAACTCTTCTGTTCTTTATCCATCGCATAATACCGATACCGAATTTGATTCTTCTCAAGAATAAGACGCTTGGTTTTGGAAGGCTTACCTCCAATTTTGCCGAGATAATCCTCCATATCATCATTGCTAACCGGGGATCCAGGAAGAAACTTACCCATACCTGTAATGTAGACTGAATTCATAGAACACCTCTCAAATTTTAATATATTTGTTAATTATTATAACTTATAGCATTTGTAAAGTATTGGATTTTTTTGTACTTAATCTCAGATATTTGACGGATTTTGTAATTTATTCTCGTTAGCTCTTTGAATAGCAGACAAAAAGACGCCTGGATCATCCGCATCCGAGCGTCTTCTTTATTCTCTATTTTTGAAAGTCATCGTCTACATCTTCTTCATTCGTTTTACACTCTACTCCACATACCTCGCAAGCGCCGCCTGGTATACTCCCTTGGGTCTGAGTCCAATCAATTTGTCCATCGGTTCGCCGTTACGGAACACGATTACGGTAGGCGTGGACATGACGCCGAATTCTGCGGCTATCTCAGGTGTTTCGTCACAATCCACTTTCAAGATCGATAGTCGGTCCCCTTCTTCATTACTCAATTCGTCAAGAATAGGAAGCAGCACTTTACAGGGCGGGCACCACTTCGTGACAAAATCGACAAACGTCACTCCCTTCTCTCGAATGGCACTCTGAAAAGTTGATGCATTGATGGTTTCTATACTCATGTTCAGTCCTCCGGTCCACTTGTTTTCCGTTCATCTAGAATCGACTGCATGCGTTCCTCCAGATTCATCTTGATGTTTTGCAGCTGGAGTATTTGTGCTTCGATCTCCGCAAGTTTTTGGCGGTATACTGGAAACACTTCCTTGCAGAACGCCTCTTTAATCGTCAAGACGCAGTGCAGAAAACTGGCGATCTGCTCCGTAGTCAATCCCAGATTGAGATACAGCTGTATGGTCCGCACCTGCTCTTCCGCAAATGGCGAATATTCCCGGTAGCCGTTCTCGCGCCGAATCGGCGTAAGCAATCCCTGCTCATCGTAATAACGAAGCGATCGGATGCTGACTCCGGTGCGGACTGCAAGTTCTCCAATTTTCATACTTCAGCGCCTCCTACATGAATGATTCGATTTCATTCTATACCCTGACATTAATGTGAGGGTCAAGAGATAATTTCTCTCCAAATAAATTAATATGAGCGGACGATAACCCGTTAAAAGTCTGAATATGTGATGGAGTGCTCTATTCCTTGTACCTTATTACCGTTCCAGCAATCACGTCATATATCGTTTGTTTATTTTTACTCCACAATGGACTTATCAGGTAGAAAAGTATTAATCCGTAGACCGTCGCCAATAAAACATAAATGATGGAGTCAGGGTAATCGGAAGGAATAACCATGTGCCAAATGGTGAAATGGGCCAGCTCCCAAGGAAGAAATTTAAGCGCAGAACGAAAAAGTGAGGAACCGAGTCCGATGGATTGACCGCGAATACCACTTACTACAATCCCCATTTTTCGTTTCCCCCATGTCGCATGTGATTTTGAAAATTCACCTATGGCAAAATACAGATACACTGGCAAGGTAATAAAAAGAAACCCGGTGATCTCTGCCAGCAAGGCATTTGTCGTAAACAGTGGAACCAACCACGGTCGTATAAGAAAAGACAGGCCCACCAGCAGGAGCAGATAGCTCGCAATGATCACATAATCCCACAAAAAGGCGATTATACGCGTACCTAAAGATACGCTTTTCATATTTCCATGTATATGCATAGCTATACCCCTCAGAAAATAATCCGGGATTACATTTAATGAATCCTGCCCGGTAGCTTCATAGTACTTTAACAAGAACACTGCTTCTGAGCTGTACGGCAGCTTTTTGAATGATTCTACAGGATCTGCAGTAGAGTAAACGAGTAAGCCGCTCATGGATAAACCTGAAATCTACAAGGGGATTAATTTTTCGTCGTAATAAGTGATCTCAGGTATTAATGCCGCATTTGCGTTCACTGATCAGGGACACCCTGTTACCATCCGCAATAATAGATCAACATCTGGAATCTTATACGCTTCATCCTCGTGAATATTCAAGGTCATTAGAAGCATTCTACCTATTGCCCTGTAGGTAACGACTTTTCTTAAGGTCTCAGTAAACTCTTGAGATGCTCTGCAGTCGATGATGAAGCGATATAAATCATGATCTTTAGCGTTGGATCATTTGGTTGCTGCAATGTCACGTGCTCAAACTCCATCTCCCCGATCAAGGAGTCACTCCATCGCTTGTGGCAATCGGTGATGACTTGAACGTCATGTCGCAGCCAGCAAGAACGGAACAGTTCACTTATCTGCATAAATTCCTCTATCAGTTCCTTAAACCTCGGGTCATGTTGGCAGTACACGTAATCTGCTCGAAACCGTGCAATCATGACACGCGCTTTTTCTTCCCAATCCAAGTTGTTCATTTGAAGCGATGGATCAGTCAAAAACCGTCTTAGCCAATTGGGCCGTTGCTGCATTTCCTTAGAGAAAACCGGTAGTCTAAACACAACCTCCGCCGCTTTGTTCCACATCAATAAATCCCAACTTCTCCCCAGTATAAAAGCTGGATTAGGTTCAAGAGCAAACACTGTTCGCTCCAAACCAGTACTCACTTCTTGATCCACTTCATCTTTCTCCAATTCTGTTTGGCTTGCCAGCATGTGGAGATGACGTCGTTCATCCATGGACAATCGTAACCCTTCGGACAAACCATCCAGTACCTGCTCGGACGGATTAACTACTCTGCCCTGTTCCAATGAGGTATACCACGAGGTACTTATATGGGCAAGTTGGGCCACCTCTTCACGTCGAAGTCCAAGCGTTCGGCGTCGACCATATGACGGCAACCCTACTTCTTCCGGGGTAAGGCGCTCTCGACGTGCTCGCAAAAATTCACCCAGCGATTCGTTTGTAGAACTCTTTTTCATAGTTTAATCCCCTTCATCCTAACACTACCAATCGTACGATAAACACAGGAAGGCAGTTGATTCCACAATCTGTAATACTACAAGTATAGCATCGACAATATGAGGAGGACATCAAAAGTGAATATATTCGTAACTGGAGCAACAGGAAAAATTGGAAGCCGGTTTGTACCTCGTTTACTGCAACGCGGTCATAACATTAAAATTTTGGTTCGCGATGTTTCGAAGGCGGACTCTTTTCAACAGCAAGGGGTCGAGGTTATAGAAGGTGACCTTTTGCAAATAGAAAATCTCGCAACTACATTGCAAGGCATGGATACCGTGGTACATCTGGCGGCACAATTTCGTGGAGTAGATGAAGCAACTGCGAGAATATCTAACATCGATGCCAGCATTCTTTTAGCAAAGGCTGCCCTGAAGGCGAATGTTCCAAGGTTTGTGTTTGCTAGCACAAATTTAGTTTATGGTGCAGGTACTCATAGCAGACCGAGCCGTGAATATGATGGGCTACGACCTGCATCCCCTTATCCACAAACTAAAGCGGCAGCTGAAAAAGATTTGCTTCTGATGCATCGTGAGCAGGGATTAGGTCTTCGTATCGTAAGATTTGCTTTTGTCTATGGAGAGCGTGATCCCCATATCTCGGAATTTCTGCCGATCATGAGCAAATGGAACCCTGCCAAACGACTCCATATGGTACACCATGCGGATGTAGGCCAAGCGCTGCTACTTGCCACCTCCACACCGGACATTGATGGCAGCATCTATAACGTTGCCGATGACTCCCCCATAACAGTGTCAGAGCTGGTTCAACTCCATGGTTTTCCTCACCAAGAATTAGTGGGAGCCTTACAGCAAGAATTCAATCCATGGGATATGATCGTGGATACAACACTCATACGGGACGAATTAAACTATCGTCCTATATTCCCTTCCTTCTATACGGCAAGGGATGCAGGAGCATTGTAATAGCTTTTAAGCCCCTTATCCCTTTTAGGGGCTTTTTCAGTTTCATAACAGGCGAGTAGATCTTCATCTAAAGATCTTGTTCGTATTAGGCTAGCCTACGGGATCAAACCGCTGAGCAACTGGGCCAAGTAACCTACCAGCAAAAACAATACCTTGAGCAATACTGTTACATCTCATCTATTCTTTCAGTACCATCAATATTACGCATTCCACGTGACTTGAGTGTCGGCCACTCTTATCGACCAAACGATGTGCCATCTCAGAAGTCAGTTCATCCAACTTCATGAACCGCTTGAGTTCCTTCTTCAATCGAACGATACTTTCACCTATGCTACTACTTGCCTGTAAAGACTGAAAGCCTTTTAACTGATCTTAAAGGCTACATAGTAGCATTGCCGCTTTCTGTTGCTTCCTTGTATTCGGTCATTTCATCTTTTCTCTCAAATGTGTTGATAGCATGGTCAAGTGTGATAATACCGATATGATTCGCTAACGCAATATCTCTGATCTGATAGGATAGCCCACCGTTACGAGCAAGGCGTGAGAGTTCTGTTGCTAGAATTGCATCAAATTTTAGAGCCTTTGCATCCCGTATCAAGCGTTGCAGATTTTCTCTCTTTCCAGTTGTCCCGCTCTCAACATCTACATAGAAGTCAAATACATAAAATGAAACAGCGGCGCACTAGGACTTGAAAAATAAAGTCTTAGACTGCCGCTGCTTTTATTGCTATCGTACCCGTTACTTCAATAATTTATAGATATAGTTAATTTTTCTCTGTCGTATAATAAATCATCGCGATGACCGGAAAAGCTATTCCAATCCACAACACTGCACTCCAGCCACCTAAGGCATATGCCCACCCACCTAAGGCTGATCCTATGGCACCGCCAAGAAAAAAAATGGCCATGTATAATCCATTTAATCGGCTACGAAACTCTGCCCCTAATGAAAAGATGACACGTTGTCCAAGAACCAGATTAGCAGAAACTCCCATGTCTAAAAGGATCGCTGCAACAACTAGGGTTGCAACTGCAGCCCTCGAACCGCCTTGAATCATCAGGGGAAGCAATATAGAAATGATAACAATAGCTAGCGCTAATCCTGTGGCAGGTCGAATCCAGCCTCTATCTGCAAAACGTCCTGCCACAGGCGCAGCAACCGCTCCGGATACTCCAACCAGCGCGAATAATGCAATCTCTTTTTGAGAAAAATGAAAAGTGGAGCTGCTCAATAACAAAGGAACCGTTGTCCAGAACAGACTAAATGTTCCGAACACACAAGCGTGATAGATCGCTCGACGACGCAGAACCGGAGTCGTTCGGAGTATATGCCACATGGAGCCCATAAGGGTTGGGTATCGTACATTTATCAACGGTTTCCTTGCAGGCAGCGCCTTTGCTAATAAAAGTGCCAGAACAAAGATCATTGCAGCAGACAAGAAGAATACAGCGTGCCAGCTCAGGAGATCTGCCACCAAACTCGATACAGGACGCGCAAGCATGATACCGAGTAACAGACCACTCATGACATTACCAACTGCACGTCCGCGCGAGGCATTGGGCGATAGATGAGCTGCATAAGGTACAAGCACCTGAGCTGCGACTGACCCTACCCCAATAAATAGTGAAGCTATGAGGAATAGCGCTGCATTTTTCGCTACCGCCGCAATCGCCAAACCGACTGCAGTGAAGAGCAATAATGTCACTACCAGCCGTCGGTTTTCAAGAATGTCTCCCAAGGGTACGATAAATAATAAGCCGACACCGTAACCAATCTGGGTAAGTGTGACGACAAGCCCTACAGTTTCTGTAGATAACCCGATTGCTGAACTGATTGGTCCCACCAGGGGCTGCGCATAATAGAGATTAGCGGCGATTAAACCGCATGAAATTGCTAGAAGGAGGGTGATCCAAGATGAAACAGTTTTCTCAACTTTTTGGTCTGCACTTAAACTCATAGCAAGCTCCTTTACAATAGTTATGGAAGATGGTAGATGTATTTTTCGGAACGATCGTTCCGGTATGATCAAAAAAAATATGTTACAGCATCTCAATCACAATATTAATCATGTCATGAACAACTTTCTTGTCATTTTCCACTTTGGAAATTACATTTATACTATGATTAAGGTTAAGCAATAAATGTGATAGCACTTTTATATCTTTTTTTGGGTCGATTTCTCCTGTCTGCTGTCCTTTTCGTAAAAGATCATAAAAAGACTGTTCCAATCCCTCAAATCGGTCACGTATTAATTTACGTAGTTCTTCATCTGGTGAATCCATATCAATGGTTGCATTTGTTATCAAGCATCCTTTTGGTGAATCCTCATCAAATGCGGAAGTAATGTGCTGATCAAAATACTGGCGGATTCCAACTTTCGCAGACGGCGCATTTACCAAAAGATTTCTTTTATTTTGCCCTATTATTTTGTAATGGTGTATTGCCTCTACATAAAGCGTCTGTTTGTCCACAAATGTTTCGTACAAGCTCGATCTGCTTAATCCCATTGCTTTTAATAAATCCGGTATGCTTGTCGCTTCGTAACCTTTTTCCCAAAAAACTAACATTGCCTTATGAAGTACGTGCTCCTTGTCAAACTCTTTTGTACGTCCGATGGTTACTCCCTCCTCACTGTAGGAACAGTATAATATTTCGGGAACGAATAGTCCAGTATTTTTATTGTGATTCCAATCCCGATGCACTGTATGCGGGAACACACTGCAGTAGGATACTGTCTGTTGCAATCCGTAGAACCTTGTTTTTATGAGTTCTTCACCAATGAACTTCCGTTTTAGAAGGCCTACTACAGTTGATTTCCGTTGATCAAAAAAAATCTACCCAGACGAGAAACCCTTCTCTTCTAAGCAGATCTATATATTTCTTATAATTTTCCCGCTGCTTTCACCCGCAAGACTCATTCCATTACCAAGCTGCGCTCCCAAGAACATCGCCGATAGATCAATTCCAATCGCGATCCAGACGAGTGCCATGGACAGCCATTTCTCTACTCCGGTGAGTACTAACCTCCAAGCCTTGTTACCACAGCTAACAGTACAATAATTCCGAGCAAAATCAGCCAGATTACTGGATGACCGAAATTTAATCCCCAGCCGACTCCGAACCTTTTCTCGACGATTAGGTTTGGATCCTTGCGATTGAAATAAATCATACCTAATAGCCATTTATCATCATCATGGACAGGTCTGACATTGGAGCGATCGGCAGATCGCTCCAATCGGCTTCCGCCCTGACCAGCCCAGAACGATAAGGAGAGGGCGTATAGGATGATAAAGGCTATTATGATTAGGATAATGGGGATAGCGAAATTGATGTTAAATAGAGATATCATGTTTAGTTGCACGACGGAAAACAGGATAACTATTAAGAAGCTTGCTGTAATCGTAAAACAAGACCAAGCACGGCGGAAAGTTACGTCTTGTCTGAGGGAACGATTCGGATCAGTGGGTTGAACCTGCTGCTTCACTCTGCGAATACTCCAATTCTCAAATATGAACAAAAGTGTTATGAACACTTGCATTATCGTAGGCATAAACACAGAACTATAAGATTTAGCTGCATAGCGGTCTGCGTTCCAACTGCTGTTGAAATGGATCGGAATCTGATCAGGAATCAGATCGTAGTTGCGTAGCACAGTTACAATACTAACAACAATAATTAAAACATGAACGAGGAACCAATTACTAGACAAGCCAATGTTTCTTTTCCGAATATCGGTGTCCACTGCCATGATCGATGATTCCGGAGCAATAGGCAGCACAGGTAGTAAACTTTTCATTTTGAAATGATAGCTAATGTTTATGACTAGGGAGATTACGACCATGGCGAGTGAATAAGTGACAATGATCCAACTTTGTTGCTTGGAATGTTCATCACTGTATATTAGGCAGATGATACCACCAATGAATAGGATGGTATGCAAGGTAGCACTAATCCTAGCATATGACTTCCGCATCTGGCGCAGAGGCTCACTGTGGAATTGTACAGCGCTGATGGTGACCCCAAAACTAATCGTCTCTCTTGTTAAATAAGGCATGCTTACCATGAGTACAATGGTAGGTACAAATATAAAGATCATTACTATAACAGGCATTATCGTCATATCATTCGCCTCCTCTTATACATAAGTATGTATTCGAAAACTCAATAACCTTTAGAGCATAGGCGATTCATAACTATGCCTTTTTGCGTATGATTATCCTATTAACTTAGGATAGGTAATCGACTTGAACATAAATTTAATTATAATCGATTTTAGTGACTACAAGGGAGAAATTAACATTTATCCAGATCTTTTTGTTACGCAGAGCTACTCATCTGACAACTGAATTATGGCAAGTACATCTGTTTGAAATTCTATGTAGTAAAGGACAGGTTTTCGAATAAAGGGTGGGATAACCAGCAGTAGCAAAATTGGGCGAAATGCTTGCCTCGTATCTGTAATGGCGCGGATTACTGCGTCAGAACTTTTATATAGAATTTCAAGGATTGACTCCCTATCCATCCAATGAAACGCCTTTGCAATTAAAATGAGCCGAAATGAACCCCAATCGTTTGATTTATCTTCCGCCTTGCCATGCAACCATCTAACGTTCTGCACCCTGTTATCATTGGACAATCGAATTGCTTCATCTATCATCTCGGATTCAGTCGGAGCAACAAACACTTTCCAAACGTAAGGCAGAACTAGAATAAGTTATCGAATCACAAAAAGACACGGAAGAGCGATTCCGTGCCTTCAAGAAACAAATATCGTTGTTTGCACATCTTGATATTGATGATGAGCAAGTTCTGAAACAGTTGCTTCATCAAATAATTGAAAAAATAGAGTTAACCCGTAAGGAGAGCTTACTTTACTGCTAACTTAGAAGCGGCATCTTCAGCTTCTATATATCCCTTTTGTAGTGCTTCATCTCTATCCAGTATATCTGTCCCTTGCACTCGAAGAATTTGATAATCCTCAATCCCAAAGAAATTAAACATCGATTTAAGATACTTATGTGAGTACTCCACTTCAGTATACCAGTCATTATTGGTGTAGATTCCACCACTACCTTGAATTACAACGATACTTCTTCCATCTTTAAGAAGACCGACTGAACCAGTATCTGTATATTTAAATGTTTCTCTTGCAATCATAACATTATCCATATAATCCTTCAGTTTTGATGGGATATTAAAGTTATGCAAAGGATAAACAATGACATACTTATTAGCACTCTTAAATTGCTTTAATATCTCACTCATGCGGTCTGTTAGTTCTATTTCTTGACCCGTTAATTCTTCACCTGTTCTTTGTTTCCGCCATGCACTAAAAACAGTTTTATCTAACATGGGTACTTCATCTTCGTATAGATTAATTTGTTCAATTACTTCGTTATTTGAGTGCTTCTCTTTATATACTTTCAAAAAGTAATTGAATACATTCAGACTTGCCGAGGTTTTTGAATCAAATTCTGGATGTGCATTGATAATAAGTAGTTTATTCATTGATAATTCCTTCCTAAAATGAATTTTCATTAAATCTAATTGTAGATCAATTTAATCGCCGATTAATTAAATCTATATTATACCCTCAAAAAATTAATGTCAATTTATTCAGCGTTGTAATTTATGTAAATTGGCAAATATGAAATTGATGCTATACTATTTTAATAAAGCCCTTTAACAAGAAAGTTGGTGATTTTTATATGCAGTATAGTGTTATGGTTGAATATGCTTTGCATAGCCTTGTCTATTTAATAGACGTACCTGAAGAGGAAAGCATTGGAATAAAAGACCTTTCAGAATTTCAAGGACTTTCAGAAACGTATCTTTCGAAAGTTCTAGGGAAATTGTCTAAGGCAGGTATTGTAAGTTCTACACCTGGGGTAAAGGGTGGTTATAAATTAGCTAAGTCTCCCGAAGAGATTTCTTTTTGGGATGTAATAGAAGCAGTTGAAGGAGTAAACCCAATTTTTCAATGTAAAAATATATTAAAACATAATCTTATGTATTCAGATAATGATTGGTCTAACTGTACTTGTACTTCCGGCAATCCTTCTTGTACGATTAACATAACGATGCTTGAAGCAGAAGAATATATGCGTGAGTTTCTTCGTAATAAAACACTTGCATGGTTAAATAAGGAACTCGATCATACTTTACCTCAAAAAGTGCGAACAGATGCCCGAGAATACTTTATAAGAAAAAACACTAACTAACTCAATTCATAAGTTAATATTTCTGCAAGAGAATCCTTTTTTTAACTACATTTCATCTTCAAAGCAACAAAAAAGAGGGGTCGCTGCCCCTCTTTAACTTTTCTCTTGCCAATACATCTCAACTATTAGTCATTCCTTACCAACAACGCCACACACTCAACGTGACTCGTCTGCGGAAACATATCCACCGGCTGTACCCACTCAAGATGATAGCCGCCGTTCAGCAGCACCTGGCAGTCTTTTGCCAAAGTTGCCGGGTTGCATGAAACATACACCAGCCGCTTAGGCTTGGACTTCACGATGGCGTCCAGCAGCGGACGTTCGCACCCGGTACGCGGCGGGTCGACGACCACGACATCGGGGCGGATGCCGCGGCTGACCCAATCGGGCAGCAGCTGCTCGGCACGGCCTTCATAAAAATGGGCGTTAGCAACGCCAGAAGATTTCGCGTTGTCGCGGGCATCCAGCACCGCCTCGGGAATCAGTTCGATCCCCCGGACTTCCTGTGCGAACGGTGCCAGCCAAAGTCCGATCGTGCCCGTACCGCAGTACGCATCGACCACAAGCTCTGAGCCGCTGAGCCCCGCAGCCTCCTGAACGGCATTATACAACCTAACCGTCTGATCCGGATTCAGTTGGAAGAATGCCCGCGGAGACAACGCGAAACGCACGTCACCGAGAGACTCCTCCAGCTGCTCTTCACCCCAAAGGATCACGGTCTTGTTACCGAAAACAAGTGGAGATTTGCCCTTATGGATGTTTTGTGCGACCGTAATCACCATCGGCAGCCGCTCGCATACTTTTTCAACCAGTCGTTTCGAATCAGGAAGACGGTCCGTTGATGTAATGAACGTCAGCTGCACTTTGCCGGTGGCTTGACCGACACGGGCCACGATGGTCCGGATCGCTCCCTCACGCGTCCGTACATTGTAGACAGGGATCTGCAGCTCCTCCATCACTTCCTTAACCCGCTCGATGACATGGTTGACCACCGGATGCTGAATCGGACATCCGCTGATATCGATCAGGCGATGCGAGCCTGCTGCATACAGACCTGCGATGATGTCTTCTCCTTCTCGCCCTGCCTGAAGCTGTGCTTTATTCCGGTACCCCCAGGGATTGTCCATGCCGAAGATCGGTCGAAGCGGAATATCCTGCAGCCTCGCATATCGCTGGAAGGATTCGCGCACAATTTCTTCCTTGGCCTGCAGCTGCGCCGCATAGGTCATATGCTGCAGTTGACAGCCCCCGCAAATCCCGTATACGGGACAAGGCGGCTCCTGCCGCTGCGGCGAGCGCTTTTCGATTTCGATCATTTCTCCGGTCAGGTATCCTGGCTCTACTCTGATAACTTTAGCCTTGACCACTTCATCCGGCAGTGCGCCATCGATAAACACAGCCTTGCGGCGGTAATATCCGACGCCTTCTCCATTGATGCCGATACGCTTGATCGTGACAATGATCCGTTCTCCGGGCTTCACGTTCTCGGCGGAAGCAGCCTGCTTATTCGCAGGATTCTGCTGCCGGTATGTCGGCTTTGGATTTTTCTGGGATGTTTGCGGTTTACCCTGCTGCTGTTGCTTCGGATGGGCAGCTTTTGTCCGGGCTGAAGGAGCACCTGCCGGTTTGGCAGTTCGCTTGTCCGGTCCGCCACCCGCCTTGCTCCCTTTCGCCTTGTTGTGTATTCTCTCAGCCATCCTGATAATCGCTCCGTTTCTCACATGAATTCATTCTACTACTATATCACAGTGGGCCTTCATTCCCAATGTCGTATGACTCTCCTTTAGGCAATAGGTGTTCCGTTAGGCACTACTACGTCCGGCTTCAAGAGTACCACGTCTCCCTCTTCGGGAGTTCCGCCCAGCACAAGCACTTCTGAATCAAAACCCGCAATCCTCCGAGGCGGGAAGTTCACCACCGCAGCTACTTGTCTGCCGACAAGCTGACCCGGCGTATATCTCTGGGTGATTTGTGCTGAAGAACGTTTAATCCCCAGCTCGCCAAAATCGATTTCCAGCTTGATCGCTGGCTTACGTGCTTTTGTAAAAGCTTCCGCTTTCGTAATTGTGCCAATCCGGATATCCAGCTTCAACAAGTCTTCTATATTCGCCACTTTGATCACACTCACAGTTCTAAAAATGATAGTCTGGTACCATCTTAACAGACACCCTAACAGGTGACAAACCATTGGAGCTCATATGATAACCTGATAAAACGGAAAAAAGGAGCAGTCTCTGCTCCTTCATCCTCAAATTACATATCTGCTGGCTCTATCACCGTGCCGTCATTTCGGCGGATTTCCACCTTCAGGCTCTTAGGGGCTACGACGGTCATATTGAGCGGCGACCAGCTCCCTCCAAACATGCTATTACTTTTAGGTGGATCCGAGAACATAATGTAGAGTGTATCTCCAACCCGTTTCATCTGCGTCAGACTGTCAGTATCCAGAAAGCCCGCATTCGCGGCCGTGGTCCGAAAGTTTGCAAACATATGCACTTCCTGCACGTTTCTCTGGTCCACCTTGACTTGATAAGGGTTATCCCCTTGAATAATAAGGTTATGGACATCCGCCGGTATATTCTCGGTCCATTCCGGAAGTGTAATGGTATGCTCCACTTCATTCAGTGACTTTCGCACACCGTCAACGACCCCTAGCGAGCTTAAGCCGGCAAATACGAGGCAGCAGAGCGACAGAAAGCCAACAAAAAACACACTCAGCACATCATAAGACATCTTCCCGTTTTTACGAAAAAACAAAGTGTACAGCAGAATCTCAAGTCCCAATAAAATAAAGATGATTGGCCACCACGTCATCGCAGTGTCGAACACATCGCTTCCCTGCCATTGCGACAAGAAAATAATGATGCCAAGCATGAAAATGGAAAGTCCCATGGAGAATGTGCCTACCCGCCAGTGCCTCTGGGAAGCGAGCGCCGAATCTGATTCTAAAGAAGAACCAGGAAAAGGCTGCGGCACCGGTGTTTCACCAAACACCATATGCGTTTGCGCACGATCACTTTCCATGCCGCTTCTCCTCCCTGCTCGAACGCTTCTTCTCTGTCCCCATCATCAGCTTGATTCCGCCAGCAATCAGGAGAATCGAAACGATCACCGGCTTAAAATATTGACTGATTCGATCATCGAAATACATATCAGGTAAAATCTTATTCATCACGGGTATGACAAAACTGGTCACCACATAATACAATCCGAGCAATAGCAGCCCGATGCCCAACCAGCGCTGATGATTCGATATGCCCTCCACGATTGGGCGGTCCACCAGCGGCTCACGTCCATAACGGCTCGTTTGCTGCAGTCCATCAAAAAATGAGAAGAACCAGATCAGCGGGATCAAAAAGAGAAAGAGCGACAAATGCAGTACATCCAGCACATATACACTGCCCAGGAATATGACCATGAGCTGAAGTCCCCTCTTTTGAAGTCCAAGATACATATGCCCTGCGCCTGGAAAAGCGGACAAGAGTGTAGCAATGACTTTGCTGCGCTTGCCTTCCTCGCGTCCAGCTTCCATATCGTCGAATAGGCTATGGTCTTGAAGCATTTCTCCCGCCTGTCTGCGGTGAATGAGCTGAACGGCATCAAACATACAGTACAGCCAAATGATCGGGAGTATACCGAGGAACAACAGGAATATC
This sequence comes from Paenibacillus dokdonensis, assembly GCF_004916975.1. Lineage (GTDB taxonomy): Bacteria > Bacillota > Bacilli > Paenibacillales > Paenibacillaceae > Paenibacillus_AQ > Paenibacillus_AQ dokdonensis. The sequence goes on from NZ_STGQ01000001.1 coordinate 3,200,480, forward strand.
GTATGACTGGTCAAGCCCGTCAGGAAAAACATAATCGTGCCGAGTCCGAAAAAAGCAATGAGAAAAGAAAGTCCGCGCTGCATCAAACCCATATGAAGATGTCCAAGTCCCGGTACAAAGGAGAGCAAAATGGTGTAAAAGCGCTCACTCTCCGGACTCCTTACAGCGCTTGCTGGTGGTGGATAAGGCTGGAATGAATGCATCTGCTGCCCTTCCATCTCCTCCGGATCCGGATAGATGCCCATTCCTGCAGGCGGATTGCCCGGATTACCGTAATGGGGATGCCCATGCGGACCATATCCGCCAGAGTGATATTGATTATTCTGTACAGTGGGGATCCGCAGCAGATAGACGATAAGATCCAGCATGCAGATGATCCACAGGACGAACGCGCAGACTGCTGTTAGCGCAAAGACGGCTCCTTCACCATTACTGGCCACAAACAGCATAAACCCGAGAAGGATTCCTCCAAAGAACAGGAGTGGATATATAAACCCTCTACCTTTTCTCCCCATATAATAGTGCCCCAGCCCAGGGATGAAATTGAGGATAAAGGCTGTCATTTTATTGCGGTACGGTTCCAAATTCATCTTTCCTTTCAAAAGATATATTCATCTATTTATTAGTTTTTAAGGCTTAATCCGGTCAAGCCACCCCGTCGTCACTCGAACGAGCTCCTCGCTGTAGGAAGCTTTGTTTTCATGAGCATTAACCTGCTGTGGCCCAGGCGTAAGCTTATCGAACCACCCTGCCGAGAGGAAGATCAAGGTTAAGCAGGCTGCTATCGCATAATGGAATAATCGGTGCTCATACCAACGACGCCTGTTTTCTTTCTGCTCCAGGTGTATATTATTGACTTCCGGTGCTACAAGCTGACTCATGACATTTTGTACAAACTGCTCCGGATTTCCCATGACAGGAAGACCATCCGCTTCCATATCCATGGCCTGCATATACAGTGAAAAAGCAGTTTCATCCTCAAGAAGGAGCGTTTCCATCCATTCGGTCAGCCCTTGCGGGGTTTCACCACGAATATAAGCTATCCATTCCTCGATTGTCAGTATTGACTGCCTGTTGTCACTCATTCCATTCTTCCTCCTTCCAGTGGTTGCGAATCCAGCTTCTTGCCCGGTACAATCTTGACTCCACAGTTTTCACCGCAATATCCTGCTCCCTGGCAATCTGGTCATAGCTTTTTTCCTGTATATAAAATTGAATTAAAATATCCTTGTGCTGGGCAGGCAAACTGTCCATTTTTCTCTCTAGCAGCAACTTTTTCTCTTGGCGGACCAGCTGCCCCAGCACATCCTCATCAGCTGATGGCAGATGCTCAATAAGCTCTCCTTCAGCCATTTGGTCTTCCCGCCGCCTGTTCAGCTTGCGTTTGGCATCAATCGCTTTATGTACCGCGATGCGGGTAATCCATGTTTTGAACCCTTGGGAACGGTAATCCGGGAGAGATTTATAGACTTGCAAAAAAACTTCCTGTGCCGCGTCTTCCGCTTCTTTCGGTTCTTTTAGCACAGAATAGGCGGTTTGGAAAACATGCTGCCCGTAATGCTCTACAAGCATCTGGAATGCAGCCTGGTCGCCGCGCCTGATTTGATCGATCAATCGTTCTTCGTCAATCTTTCTCTCCCCCTTCCCCGTATCAATAGACGACATGAATTTTGCTAACCCTGCATCTTTTCCGAAAAAAAGTTCATGAAAAGAAAACAGCCACTTTCCCCATGGGGAAAGGGCTGCTATGATATCCTTTTTTTAAAATTCGCCAATACTACTTTTCTTGCACAGACAACTGGCGGATTAGCGCAGGCAGCCAGGAACGAAGCGGCTGGAATTGAAAACCTAAACGTTCCGCCTTGTTCGTATCCATGACCCAGGAGTCCGGCACGCCAAAAGGAGATTTGTTGCTATCCGTGATTTGCTTCGTAATCAAAGCCTTCTTACCGGCTTCCTTCTCAATCCATCCCATCAGTTCGGATAATTTCACATCTCCCTGAGAACGGGCATTGATCGGGCCTTCCACTCGCTGGTTTTTGAGCCAGCTGAGAAAGGCTGCAGCCTCGCCAGACGAAATAAAACACATTTTTGCCTGAAGGTTCGGAATCCCGATGGGCTCCTCCTGCTTCACATGGTCGATATGGAATTCCAGCCGGCCCGTATAATCATCCTCTCCAAGCACAATCGGAAAACGGACCGCCACAGCCGGAAAATCGGCATTTTGGAAAAATACCGCTTCGGCAAGACGTTTGCCTTCTCCATAGGAAAAGTCATTTTTCCCGCCCAAGGTCACCGGGTAAATATAAGGATTCACATCCTTTTCCTCATGCGTGCGGGAAGCAGGCTCGTACACAGATAGCGTGGAAGTCAGTATGTACCTCTTTACTTTCCCCTGGAAAACATCGCAAGCGTCCTGGGCAGCCTGAGGGGAGTAACAGATATTATCATATATCGTATCCCATTCCTTGCCACCTTCAACCGCTTTGGCCAGTGATTCTTTATTTTCGCGATCAAGCTGGATGCGTCCGACTTCATCGCCAAAGCCGTCCTCCGTATTCCCCCGGGTTGCGATCGTCACTTTATGCCCTTCATCCAAAAGAAGCTGGACAAGTCTTTTACCGAAAAAGCGGGTCCCGCCCAAAATAAGTATGTTCTTCATCTATGATCCTCCTTCATTAGATTTCCTGATAAAGATAAATTAATAAAATTCTCTTCGTATTTTACCACAAAAAGCGTGTCTTCCGAATACTCTCGGAAAGACACGCTCATATGAAAATTATGCTCGTCCGCCGCTGCGGAACTTTTGCGTATAGGCTTTGGCGTCATCCACTGTTTTCACTCGGTTCCGGCTCCATTCAAGCAGTATCCGGTCGATATACCTGAAATGCACCTTTCCGGCGAATACAGCTTCTTTCAGCGCCATACGAATAAGCTCATCCGGGTACCGGTCCTGATCCATCCAACCGGAGATCGTCTCGCATTCCATGGGAGACAATGGCCGGCCAAATTCCTTCTCGATGACGATGAACAGATTATGTCCTTCATCCTGATCCAAAGACTCCTGAGGCTTTGGAGGGGAGAGCTGGGAAGATCTGTTCTTCTCTTCGGCAGCTAAGCAGCGCCCCAGTTTCTCGTAAAGACCGGACAGATTATAGCGCTCATATTGAATATTACGCAGCTCATCAAGCTCTTCATCGATACTGATCAAGCCCGCTTTTAACAATTTCTGCAGGCATTGCGCGATCGCTTGGGACGAAGCCCCCATGACTTCCTGGAGTTCTTCCAATGAGGGGAAATCCTTCTGTTCCACCTGCTTGAAAGAAATCAGATGAATCAGCAGGAGCATCTCCTGATCGCTAAGCTTCAGCTTGCGGTAATGTTGGAGCAGGACATACGGTATAATCGCCATGCCCGCTCCCAAACCGGATGAAGCTCCCTCGGCCCATGTCTTCCATTCAGCGCTGTCCATGAGCTTCACCTCTCCTTATCTTATGGGTAAAGACGATACAAGGTACGAGGGAAAGGAATGGTTTCGCGAACATGATCCAGACCGCAAATCCATGCCACCGTACGTTCCAGACCAAGCCCGAAGCCCGAATGCGGTACTGTTCCGTATGTGCGCAGATCCATGTACCATTGATATGTTTCCATGGACAGGTCATGCTCCTTGAAGCGTTGTTCCAACAAAGCCGGATCATCGATACGCTGTGATCCCCCGATAATTTCTCCATAGCCTTCCGGTGCGATCATGTCCGCACAGAGAACCACTTCCGGACGGTTAGGATCTGGTTTCATATAGAATGCCTTAATACCGGCAGGATAATTCGTGATGAAAACAGGCTTGTCGTATTTCTCAGCAATAGCTGTTTCATGCGGAGCGCCAAAGTCCTCACCCCAAGGAATATCGAAGCCTTCTCCTTGCAGAAATTCAATCGCCTCGTCATACGAAATGCGCGGGAATGGCGCTTGAATATGTTCCAGCTTGGAAATATCGCGTCCAACCGCTTCCAATTCCGTTTTGCAGTTCTTCAATACAGATTGAACCACATGACTGATGAACTGTTCCTGAACCTGAAGGCTTTCCTCATGATCTGTAAAAGCCATTTCAGGCTCGATCATCCAGAATTCGATCAGGTGACGGCGCGTTTTCGATTTTTCAGCGCGGAATGTCGGACCGAAGGAATACACTTTTCCGAGTGCCATGGCTGCGGCTTCCATATAAAGCTGACCACTTTGTGTCAAATAGGCATCCTCTTCAAAATACTTCGTATGGAACAAATTCGTAGTTCCTTCAGCAGAAGTTGGAGTCAAAATCGGCGGATCCACCAACGTAAAGCCATTTTGATCGAAAAACTCCTGAACAGCGCGGATAATTTCTCCGCGGATCACCAGAACAGCGCGCTGCTTCGGCGAACGCAGCCACAGATGGCGGTGATCCATCAAGAAATCGACACCATGCTCTTTCGGTGTAATCGGATAATTCTCGGTCAAATGAATAATCTCAAGTCCAGTTACCGTCATTTCATAACCGGATTGGCTGCGCGGCTCCTCACGGATGATGCCTGTAACATATACGGAGCTTTCCTGAGTTAAGCTCTTGGCGTCATTCCATATTTCCTCGGAAACTTCGCTTTTTACGACAACGCCTTGAATATATCCACTTCCGTCACGAAGCTGCAAAAACTGGATTTTACCGCTGGAACGCTTGTTGTTAATCCAGCTGCCGATCGTAACGGTTTCTCCTACATGCTGATTCACATCACGAATCACACTTTTAGTGGCCATGCCTAAATCTCTCCCTTTGCTTTGCTTGCTTGGATTCAGTAAAATCTACGACTTTAATCCCTGGACAATGCGGTTGGTATCCCGTGCAATGACAAGCTCTTCATTGGTAGGAATCACCAAAACCTGTACCTTGGAATTAGCCGAAGAAATACGGCGCGGTTCACCGGAACGGATCTCATTGAGTTCCTCGTCCAGCTCAACGCCCAGATAAGTCAAATTTTCGCATACTTTTTTCCGTAAAACAACCGAATTCTCTCCAACGCCTGCTGTGAATACAATCACATCAACGCCGTTCATTAAAGCTGCGTAGGAGCCAATATATTTACGGAGACGGTATTCATACATATCAAAGGCCAGCTTCGAATTGGCATCACCTTTTGACATTCCATCTGTAATCTCGCGCATATCGCTGCTGATGCCGGAAATAGCGAGAAGACCGCTGTGCTTGTTCAACATGGAGTTCACTTCATTAACCGTCAGTTCTTCCTTGTTCATGACATAAGGCACAATCGCTGGATCCAAATCACCGCTGCGTGTTCCCATCATAAGTCCTTCAAGCGGCGTCATCCCCATGGAAGTGTCGATCGAACGGCCCTCTTTCACAGCCGTGATGCTCGCCCCGTTGCCGATATGGCAGGAGATGATCTTCAAATCCTCAATTGGACGATTCAGGAACTCTGCAGCTGTCTTGCTGACATACTCATGAGACGTACCATGTGCACCGTAACGTCTTACCTTATGCTTGCTGTATAGCACTCTTGGAATAGCATACAGATAAGCATGCTCTGGCATGGACTGGTGGAAAGCCGTGTCAAATACTACTACCTGCGGTACGTTCGGCATATTCGACTCAGCCGCCTTAATCCCCATCATCGATGCAGGGTTATGCAGCGGTGCGAGATCAAACAGCTGACGGATTTTGGTCTTCACATCTCCATCAACCAGCGCGGACTCCCCAAAGTACTCACCGCCGTGAACAACCCGGTGTCCTACCGCATCGATATCTTCCACTGAACTGATCACGCCATGTTCTTTATCCGTCAGCAAAGCAAGAACTTTGCGGATTGCTGTCGTGTGCTCCAGAATTTCGCTAACCTCTGTAACCTCGGCGCGGCCAGACGGCTTATGGGTTACAATGGATGAGTCCATTCCAATCCGCTCCACCAAGCCTTTTGCCAGTACGGACTCATCCCTCATATCGTACAGTTGGTATTTCAAAGAGGAACTTCCTGCGTTAATGACTAAAATTTTCATACCCGGTCACCATCCTTGTCATACTTGAAGAAGCCTTCGCCCGTTTTGACGCCTAAATGTCCTGCGCGCACCATTTTTTTCAATACAATCGACGGACGGTATTTCAGTTCGCCGAATTCACGGAACATGCGCTCAAGAGCAGCCAATACGGAATCAAGACCGAAGCGGTCAGCCATCTCCAAAGGACCGTGTTGGAATTGATATCCAATACGCATAGCATCATCGATATCCTCTGCAGATGCCACACCCTCCTGAAGAATATGTAACGCTTCGTTAATCATCAAACAGATCATGCGGCTGGATACAAATCCTGGTGATTCATAAACCATAACGCCTTTTTTGTGAACGACTTCTTCCACAAAACGCTTGGTTTCGGAAAAGGTTGTATCCGAAGTTTTCAGTCCGCGGATAATTTCTACTAGATCCACTTTACTTACCGGATGAATAAAATGCATGCCAATGACGCGCTCTGGATACATCGTAGTGCTGGCAAGCTCAGTCAGACTGAGTGAAGATGTATTGCTGGCAAGGATAATATGATTAGGACAAACCTGATCCAGCTGGGAAAACACCTGCTTTTTCGCATCCAAATCCTCGGAAATGGTCTCAATAACCATATCGCAAGTGCCAAGCTCAGCAAGATGTACCACCTTATGAATTCTGCCCAAAATTAATTTTTTTTCTGCCTGGGTAATAGCCCATTTTTCGAGCTGTTTGTCCAGACTCATTTCGATCAAAGAATAGGAGTATTCCAGTTTCTCCGGCGATTTCTCAACCAGAAGAACATCAAGACCACGCGCAGCCAGCATCTCTGCGATTCCTTGGCCCATCGTTCCTCCGCCAATCACACCAATTTTTTTAAAGTACATGTTTCTCTTCCACCTTCCTATGGTCACTATTTCCTATATTTATAATGTACCCGATTCTTTGTTTTGTAAGAGAGCACATAGTGACCCAAACTATAATAATAACTTAGCACATGAAAAAAGTAAAAAAAAAGAACCAGCATCACAATTCATGCTGGTAACAGGGAATGTTCATGAAATAGACACCGAAATTGATCGCCTGATAACGTCTCTTCTTTAAGCAGTATATCCAAAGACTGCTCATAGATCGTCCGGCGTTCCTCGAGCATGGTCCGTGTCCGTTTCATCAGGTCTTCCAAAATAATATGGTTTTCTTTCATCAGCTCTTCTTTCGTCACCATGTCCAGATCCACAATACCAAGAGATGTGAGCCCGGATTTCATCATGGTTTGCACAATATTCAGCGCTTGCTCAAAATCATTGCTTGAGCCGGTACTGCGTCCGCCGTAAAATATTTCCTCAGATGCGGCGCCGCCCAAAGCGATCATAATCTGCTCTTCGAGGAACGATTTTGTATACAAATATTGCTCCTGCTGCGGATTATGCCGCACATATCCGAGCGCTTTGCCGCGAGGGCTGAGTGCAACCTGGCTTACACTACCAGGGCGTACGAGCTCTGCCATAATGGCATGTCCGAGTTCATGAATCGCTACGCGTTTTTTCTCTTCGAGTGATGATTCACGGTCTGTACGCTCACCCATCATAACCTTATCGATGGACATCGACAGATGTCTTTGTTCGATTTCCTTTAATCCTTCACGCATGGCATAAATGGCAGCTTCATTCATCACACTTTCAAGCTGGGCACCGGAGAAGCCATAAGATTCCTCGGCGATCTTTTCCAGAACCACTTCGGACTGAAGCGGTTTGTTCTTGGCATGAAGTTCAAGAATATGCTTGCGGCCTTTTTTATCAGGCAAGTCTACTTGAATATGACGGTCAAAACGTCCCGGACGAAGCAGAGCACTATCCAGCATCTCTTTCCGGTTGGTAGCTGCGATAAGCAGAATACGCGGACTTTCGGAAGAATAAATCCCGTCCATCTCGGTAAGCAGCTGGTTGAGGGTCTGGTCATATTCACGCTGCTGTCCGCCCTCGCGTTTGCCGCCGATAACATCAATTTCATCAATAAAAATAATGGCGCTTTGCTTATTTTCCTTGGCAGCACGATTGCGAGCATCACGGAAAAGCTCACGTACACGTCCTGCACCAACGCCGACATACATTTCTACGAACTCACTGCCTGAAGAAGCGACAAACACAGAATCCGTATAATGTGCCGCAGCCTTCGCCATGAGTGTTTTACCTGTTCCTGGAGGGCCTGTCAGCAAAATCCCCTTCAGAGGGCGGATACCCAGCTTACGAATCTCCTCATGCTTGATCAAAAAGTCGAGAGCTTCCATCAGCTCCTGCTTGGCATTATCTTGACCGCCGATTTGTTCAAACGTGAGCTTTTGAGGACCGCTCTTTTTACGTTTTCGCTCTGCCCCTGCGCCAACAGCCAGGCCGCCGCGCATATTGGCTACGAACAGCAGGCCGCCAATCATCAGTCCTGCGATCACGAGCGGAATAATATTAACACCAATGAAAGCAAGGAAAATAAACAATACGGGTACGAATCCAATGAGTACTTCTTTAATCCATCTTGGCATTATTCCCACACCCCTATCTTGGCGGGATCACGAGGCAGTACGATAAATTTGCTGGATGTTCCATCGCTGAGACTGATATATACATTCTTAGTGTCCATCTCCGTTTGGGCTTTGATCCCTGAATCCTTAGCCAGATCCTGCAGTTTCGCAGGAATATCCGTGTACTTTTTATTGTCCATGGCTTCCGCTACCGAAAACATGGCGGAATCCCAATAACGATTCAGCTTGTCGGAGGAATGATCCACAAAATCGAATTTCAATGTGCGGCTCCCTACAACTGACTTACCTTTCGTCGTAATCTGATCGACAAGACCAGATAAATTCGTTTCCGGCTTCAAATCAAGTTTCAAGTTGATCTGATTGCGGTTAATATTAAATTGAGCATTATTAACGCCATTATAGTCCTGGACAATTTTTTGAAGCGGCCCTTGCATGGTTGTCTGCCGGTAAAAGAACCAGCCACCAAACAATATTGCAGCTGAAACAACAACAGTAAGAACAATAGGTATTGGACGCAGTTTCAAACAGTTGTCCTCCTCTCAAAATTGAAAAAAACTAGATTACCTAGTTACATCATACAAAAAATAGACAACCGCGGCAAAGGAGGCTATGGCAGCAGCTTCTTGTCACGGTTATTCAGGCTCTATTCTATCAACATCAAAACAGCCGATACATCGAGCTGCATATCTTATATCTCTTGAATACAAATAAAAGTATATCACATCGTATATATTATTTCGAAGGTAAAGTGTGAAATTATTTAAAATTTTATCCTGTACACACCAAAGAACCCCATTTTTCAATGAGGTTCTTCCATTTTTAGGATGATATTTTACCTATTCGGCAGAGTAAATGGTCCGCCAATACTTTGTCCATCGCTGAAACGATAGAATTGATAGTAATAGTGGTCTTTAGAGCGGTAAAACAGCTGCCAAACATATTCTCCGTTATACGTTCCGGGCAGCAGTCTCATTTTGTCCAAATCCGGTATTTCCTTTTGAATCTTTTCTTTGATCTGGACTTCGGACAAACCGTTTGAAAGCAGCTCCTCATGAACCGCTCCCTCTCCCGACTTGACCTTTCCGTTCTCATCCATCGTCACCCACACCATAATTGGCCGATTCTCTTTATCCAATCCTTCAATAGCCCAGCAGATCGTGTCCCAAACTGATTTCTCTGCCTCGGTCACCTTTACCAGACTGGTATCCTGTTTGGCTTTTAGAATGACCGCAGTTTCTTCTGCGCGGATATCCTGCGTTACATATATGTAATAACGATAAGAACCGAACCCAAGCAGCAGGAGTAACAGTATTCCGAGAAATATCCACGTTTTTTTATTCTTTAACATAAGCTCCCTTTCTGAGGCCCTTCGTCCTTATCGGGACAGAAGACCATCAAAAGCGGCTTGGGCTTCCCGGCGGATCCGCTCTTCGTCCAGCGTCAGACAGGCGCCATGTTTCACAATTTGCTTGCCGTCCACCCAGACATGCTCAACATCCTTGCTGCAAGCGGAGTAAACAGCATGTGAGATGAGATCGGTATGTGGCAGGAAATGCGCCTGATCCGTATTCAGGGCGATGAAATCCGCCTTCATACCCGGAGCCAGAGTGCCCACATTTTTCAAAAAGAGCGATTGAGCCCCATAAACCGTACCCATTTTAAGGGCTTCAGCTGCAGGAACAGCAGTAGGATCGCCGGAGACACCTTTATGGATCAATGCCGCAAGACGCATTTCTTCAAACATATCCAAATTATTATTGCTTGCCGCTCCATCGGTACCCAGCGATACGGTTACTCCTGCTTTGAGCAGGTCTGTTACGCGAGCCACCCCACTGGCCAGCTTCAGATTGCTTCCCGGGTTATGAGAGACAGCAACATGATTAGCAGCCAGAATTTCAATTTCCTCATGCGTCAGATGCACAGCATGTGCCACCAGCGAAGGACGTGAGAACATGCCAAGCTTCTCTAAGTGGGCGACCGGACGAACTCCATAATCCCGGACATTCTGTTCTACCTCAGCCTTCGTCTCGGACATATGGGTATGCATCGGCAGATCCATGTCATGCGCTGCCTGCACAAACTTTTCGATAAAGTCCGGAGGGCAGGTATATGGTGCATGCGGTGAGATCATGGTCGTGATACGACCGTCTGCTTGTCCGTTCCAATCACGCGCAAACGCGATAGCTTCATTCAGCTTATGGCGCTGAACATCTTCTGGACACAGACCAATAACCCCGCGCATAAGTGATGCACGCATGCCCGATTCCTCAACCACCTTAGCGACTTGGTCCATATGGTCATACATGTCCAAGAACGTAGTGGTACCGCCTTTCAGCATTTCCAGTACGGATAGTGAAGTGCCCCAGTACACATCTGAAGATGTAAATTTAGCCTCCATAGGCCACATTTTTTCTTCCAGCCAAATTTGCAGCGCAAGGTCATCACCATACCCGCGCAGCAGTGACATGGCAGCATGACCATGGGTGTTAACCAGTCCTGGCATGAAGAAAAGGTGAGTTCCATCCACGACAGAAACATCGCTTTCGATCTCAGGCATTTTCTCTCCTATATAAGTAATCATGTCATCCTCGATCACCATACAGCCGTGAATCACAGGCTTGTCTGCATCAGAAACAGCAAAGCTTCCGTTCTTAATTACCCATTTATTTGTCTTTATGTTCTCCGTCATCCGCAGAATCGTCCTTTCCATTGTCCAAATAATAAGCCAGACTCAGCAGATCCGTTGTGAAATCAGCCGCATGAATGCGGATGTTCGCAGGCGCCTTCAAGATGGTTGGTGCGAAGTTGAGAATTGCCTCTATACCGGCGGTAATCAACTTATCTGCCACATTCTGCGCTTCAACATCAGGAACCGTAATAATCCCAATACGGATGTTCTGGCTTTTGATCGTGTCACTAATTTCATCCATCGACTGAACCGTTAAGGAGCTGATGCGCGATCCTACCTTTTTGGGATTCTCATCAAATACAGCGACAATTTTGATATTTTCCCGAAGGTACAAGTTATAATTCGATAGCGCGTGGCCCAGATTACCGGCTCCAACGAGCACGGCATTAATCTGCTGGTCCAGATTCAGGATATGGCGAATTTTCTCGATCAGGTACGATACATCGTAACCAATCCCCTTGCGGCCAAAATCCCCGAAATAAGCCAGATCCTTACGAATCTGGGCAGGATTCAAATCCAGCTTTAGTCCGAGCTCCTGTGATGATACTGTGGATACCTCACGTTTATTCAGATCATTCAAGTATCTTAAATACACAGGCAATCTGCGGACAACCGCTTCGGATATTTTCTCCGATTTCATGCTTGCTCCCCCTATTTTTAACAGCTTAATTTATATACATGTTTTTCAGTCATTTGATTCGGACGCTCGGCCCTCATGAAGCCATTCGGATATGCGAGGAATCATTTTTTCAGTAATCATATGTTCCATTTTGGGTCCTGGCAATGAATATAGGAAGTACTTGCCGTAATAGGATTCAATCACGCGCGTATCGTATACAATAACAATTCCACGATCATTTGCCGTACGAACCAGCCGACCAAAGCCCTGCTTGAAGCGAATAACCGCCTGCGGCACAGAAAGCTTCATAAACGGATTTTTCTTCTGCCGCTGCAGCAGTTCGCTTTTTGCCTCCACGAGCGGATGGTTCGGCGGCTGGAATGGCAGCCTTACAATAGCCAAACAGGTCAAGGCTTCTCCCGGAATGTCCACACCTTCCCAGAAGCTGCTTGTACCGAGCAGTACGGAAGCGCTGCTGTCTTGAAATCTGCGGATGAGTTTGGTGCGGCTGCCGCTGTCAACGCCCTGTCCCAATACGGTTATATCGCTGCTGGCAAGAGCATTTTTGAGTGGTTCATGAACCTGCCGCAGCATGCGGTAAGAAGTAAACAGCACCAGCATTCGTCCGTGAGTGGCAACCGCAGTATCAGCCAATGACTGTACCAGTGTATTCACAAATACTGCATCACCGACACTTCCCTTTACACTTGGAAAATCACGCGGAATCACCAGCAAAGCCTGATCCCGGTAATTGAACGGAGAAGGAAGCTGCACAGAGACCAAACGTCCGTTTTCCTGATCCTCTTGCAATCCCAGATTATCAATCATGTACTGGAATGATTTATCCACAGACAACGTGGCAGACGTCAATATGACGCTTTTTTTCTTATCAAAGAACAAATCCTTGAGCTGCTTGCTTACATCGACTGGAACGGCGTACAGCTGGAGTGACTTGCTCCGGTAATGGCTGCTGGCTTCCATCCAGTACACAACGGTCTCATCATTAAGATTCATGAAGAAACGAAGATCATCCCGCTCGACTGCCAAATCCTTAAATAGACCACTTAGATCCGTGATCAGGCTATCTGCGCTGTAATCGTCTTCATCCTCCTTGTACTCCGCAAGCATTTTCTCCCCGCGGCGCACGATTTCGCTGATTTTAACATGGTTTTGGTTTTCCAGCCCTTTGAGCGTCTCCCATTCCTGCGGCCATTTGCCGGGCTGCAAACGAAGTACAAACTGACCGGCATCACCAGGTGCAGCATCATTACGCTCCGGAATGAGGCTAAAGAGAGATTCGCTCAGCTTATCCCAGTTCTCTTTGACATCGACCAGATCCTCACTGATGCGATCGATCGCCGCAATCCAGTCTCCGGCGCGCTCCTGTCCCGAAGACTGAAGCTGCTGGCGAAGTGTTGGAAGTTGACCGCTGCGGCCATCCTTATACAGGCGGGTAAGCGTGTGAACCACACTGAAATACTTCATATTGAGTCCGAGATGCTTGCCTGCTACATCTTCCAAATGATGCGCTTCATCAATGACAAGACGTTCATATGCTGGGAGAAGCTGATGGCCTGCCTTCACATCGGTGAAGAGCTTGGAGTGGTTCGTAATGACCACATCCGCGATCCCTGCTTCATGCTTCGCCCGATGATAATAACATTTGCGGAACCATGGGCAGCCGCGTCCGAGACAGGAATCCGAATCACTGCTTACAGTTTCCCAGAAGTCACCGCCACGCCCGCCGAGGTTCAGCTCTTCATCATCCCCATTTTCAGTTTGGGCCAGCCAGACGATCATCTGTGCTGCCGTTATCGTGTCTTCCTTGGGATTAAAGAAGTCTCTTCTGTTTATTTTATGTTCAAATTTTCTCAAACACAAATAGTGTTGTCTGCCCTTAAAGACAGCGGCTTTGAAGGGAAACGGCACGACCTGTGTTAATAGGGGCACATCCCGTTCACGGAGCTGTTCCTGAAGGTTAATGGTATGCGTGCTGACCATCACTTTTTGCTGCTGCTTCACGCTTTGATATATGGAAGGAATCAGGTAACCCAAAGATTTACCTGTGCCCGTACCTGCCTCAATTAATAGATGCTTGTCCTGATCCAGGGCATTCATCACTTCTTCGAACATAATCGACTGTGGTTCACGCTCTTCATACTGGGGCATAATACCTTTTAGCCGCTTCTGAATCTCACCCAGATATTCTTTGAAATCGACTCCTGAAAGTGGATTATCATCCGATTCATCTCTCGGCGGCTTCATTTCAGTCCAATCATCGACAGCAAGCGCCAGTTGGCGGTAAAAGGTATGGCTGTTCAAATCCTGTATCGGCTCTTGTTCCTTTTGTTGACAGAGACCGTCGAAAAACCAGCCGAGGTCACTGTCTTCCTCTGCAAAAAGCTCACTTAAGCGCTGCAAAGTTATCAGAGGCAGACCATCCAGTTCATCCAGACATTTTAACAATACATAGGCTGTAGCTAATGCATCGCTATCGGCTTGATGCGGATGATCATGCTTTATTTGAAAATGCGCTGACACCTGACTCAATTGATATGAAGTCAGGGACGGAAAACATATTTTAAGAAAATCCAGCGTGTCCAGAATCCGGCCAGAAAACGGCAAATATCCACTGCTGTCCAGCGCATTCTGCAGAAAATTGAAGTCAAAGGCGACGTTATGTCCTACAAGAATGACATCATCCAGCAGAGGAACAAGCTCCATGAGCATCTCCTCCAGCGAAGGAGCATCTGCAACATCCGCTTCCGTTATGCCTGTCAGACCGGTAATAAAAGGCGGAATTTCGACACCAGGTTTCACATAGGAACCATAAACACGGGAAATCGTCAAATCTTCTTCTATGATGGCAAGTCCAACTTGAATAATTTCATCGGCGGACTGGTTGCCTGTCGTTTCAAAATCCAGTACGGCAAATTTCATGATTTATGTTTAATCCTTTCATTCCAGTCTCATTACCAGCATAACAGAAGATTTCACATTTGAAAATTAAGTGACAACAAAAAGGCGATGCTCAAGGCGCTTTTTTGCGCAAGATGCATCGTCCCTTTCGCGTTGCCTTACATTAAGGAAATCAACTGGCTGCCATATTGAAGCTGACCGCGGTTTTGCTGGCAAACCTTCAAATTAACCAAGGGATCGGGAAGTGTGGGATCACTCTGCAATGCCAATGTAAAAAATTCCTGGGCCTTGCCTGCATTCCCATGCTTCACCGCGATACATCCTAACGCATTGTAGATCATGGCCTTCAGCTTCTGGCTTTTGGCCAGCGGGAGTATCCAGTGAAAATGAAGATGCGCTTCTTTGGTTTCCTCCAGATATAAATGTGCCATGGCCAGATACATCCGGGCCAGAAGACTGTCCGGATATTGACGGATAACCAGAGAAAATTGCTGGGCGGCCTGACGGTACATTAATAACCGGAAATATCCCTGTCCGCGTACAAAGGCGCTTAACTCCATTTCAGGTGTCTGCTCCGAAAATAAGGTGGAAGGCACCTCGGCATGCTGGCGAAACTCGCCCATCTTTTCCTCAAAAGATAACCACTCATCAATAATTCCATCACTCATGGTTTTAAGCATATTCCACTTTTGTATCAGCTGATGCTTTTGGGCCTCCTGCGCCGTCGGGTAATGTTTCATGATCTCATCTAACATGTGGTTCATTTCCGCGAATACATGTTGGAACATGGCTGCATCCCACCCTTAACCAAAAATGAAATCAGTGCGGTCACCTGCATTCATTTTTTGTAGATACAGCCCATTTCATTCCTCGATCGACCTGCCATTCCTTGTCTTTACCCGAGTGGCGCCAATCCTTAAATAATGGTAGCGTGCACTTCCTTATTCATGGTCGTCTTAGGCTGATTCGATTCGTTAACGAACACAACCGTAGGCTTGTGATTCTTGATTTCATCATTCGACATCATGGCATAAGAAATTATAATGACGGTATCACCAGGCTGAACCATACGCGCTGCTGCGCCATTGAGACAGATCACGCCGCTGCCCCGGGGTCCAGGAATAACATAAGTTTCAAGGCGTGCACCATTGTTATTGTCCACAATTTGCACTTTTTCGTTCTCCAGAAGATCAGCAGCTTCCATCAAATCTTCATCAATGGTAATGCTGCCAACATAATTCAGATTGGCTTCCGTTACGGTGGCACGGTGTATTTTTGATTTCATCATCGTTCTAAACATGGTCTTATGCTCCCTTCGGGTATAACAGACAGTTATCGATCAAACGGGTTTTGCCAAATTTCACAGCAAGAGCCATCAGAACAGGTTCACCATTTTCTAATACGCCTGCTTCATCCTCCAGAAGTGAAAGCTCTGGAAAAGCTACAACTTCTACGTAATCAATCACTGCCAGTGAAGATTTACTGATGTTGCTCACCAAAAGATCTCTTGCCTCTCTTGCTGTCCGAATCTCCCTCTTCTCCAGGGCCGCCTGTGCCTTACGCAGTGACTGGGAAAGCACAAGGGCCTGTGAGCGTTCTTCAGGGCTCAGGTAAACATTACGTGAGCTAAGTGCCAGACCGTCCTCCTCACGGATGATCGGACAAGGAACGATTTCGACATTAAAGTTCAGATCAAAGACCATTTGCTCAATGACCGCCACCTGCTGCGCATCCTTCATGCCAAAAAAAGCATAATTCGGCTGAACGATATGGAAGAGCTTGCTAACAACTGTCGTTACGCCGTCAAAATGCCCCGGACGCGAAGCTCCACACAAACCAGAGGTTACTTCTGAGACAGCAATTCGCGTCTTCGCAGCTTTGGGATACATGGTCTCAACTGAGGGCAGGAATACCAGATCAGCTCCTGCACCCTCCGCGGCTGCCAAATCCCTTTCTTCATCACGTGGATAGGTTTCAAAGTCCTCTCCGGGTCCAAATTGGATAGGATTGACGAAAATGCTGACTACCACGATATCCGATTTTTCTTTGGCAGCTTGGATCAAACTGGCATGGCCCTGATGCAAATACCCCATTGTAGGTACCAGGCCGACGGTAGTTTTATTTAAAGAGGACTTTAATTCCTCAATTTGTGCTCTTAGTTCTGTAATTGTTCTTACAGCTTTCATGCGTTGTTCACCTTTTCCCGGCCTTTACCGTATAAGTTTTCCACAACTTGATCCTCTGCAGTAAACACATGACTCTCATCCGGAAAAGAACGTTCCTTCACTTCTTTGACGTATTGAGCGAGCCCTTCTCGGATCAAGGTTCCGGCATCACCGAATGTTTTCACAAATTTTTTGCTGCGGTACGGGGAAGCATATTGAAAAATATCATGGAATACAAGCACTTGGCCATCAACACCGCGACCGGCACCGATCCCAATCGTTGGAATGGATAACTGGGACGTGATGAATTCAGCTACCTGCTCCGTTACCAGTTCCAAAACAACGCCAAAAGCTCCTGCCTGCTCCAATGCCTTGGCATCATCCAGCAGACGCTGCGCGTCCTTTTCATCCTTCCCTTGAATCCGGTAGCCGCCAATCTGATTCACCGACTGCGGTGTAAGACCGATATGTCCGAGTACAGGAACACCGGCTCCGACAATCGTTTCAACTGCTGCGCAGATCTCTCTCCCGCCCTCCATCTTGACGGCTTGAGCATGACCTTCCTGCATCAGCTTTCGCACATTGCGCAGTGTTTCATCAATGCTTCCGTGATATGTCATAAAAGGCATGTCCGCGACAATAAAGGTATTCCCTGCTCCACGTACAACGGAGCGTGTATGATATACCATATCCTCAATCGTAACCGGAAGTGTCGAGTCGTATCCAAGCACAACATTTCCAAGTGAATCGCCGACCAGGATCATATCCACGCCTGCTTCCTCAGCCAGACGCGCGGTAGGGTAATCATAAGCGGTGACCATACTGAGCGCGCTGCCCTCCTGTTTCATTTTTTTCATTTTCACAATGTTTAGCGGATGTTTAACTGCCATTTTTTGCAGCCCCTTCCATTTCGGAATATTTTGAAAAACAAAAAAACCTTTTAGTAATTTCACTAAAAAGTTCCGAAAGGGCAAAAAAGAGTCACTTGCGATCGTCCCTTCTGTCTCGGTCCCTTCGGCTCAGAGCAGAATCCAACGTAGCGGCGTCTTGCTTTATGAATGCTACATGTCTTTCACTTGCACAGGCAGAGTGCAGTTCGGTCACGCCGATACCGCCTCTACATGTCAGTATAACAAAAACATCTATCGAAGTACATTCAAATCAGCATGGGCCACGTTTTATGCGGAAGTTTTTTTCTTACGATATATTATATCTTAGCAAATCCTGTGGATGATTTCAGCGTTTAAGTTCGACATCTCCGGAAAAAA
Organism: Paenibacillus dokdonensis; assembly: GCF_004916975.1. Classification (GTDB taxonomy): domain Bacteria; phylum Bacillota; class Bacilli; order Paenibacillales; family Paenibacillaceae; genus Paenibacillus_AQ; species Paenibacillus_AQ dokdonensis. Next base: position 3,218,700 of record NZ_STGQ01000001.1, read on the forward strand.
TAGACACATGCTGTCCCTCGCCGGTTGCGACCAGCAGCGCCCCGCTAAGATCCAGCTTCTCCGCAGTACCTATGACAGCTCCACGGGCTGTATTAACGGTCACGGACTTCCCTAAAGTAACGGATAATGCTTCCCAAAGCGATGCGATCGGTCCGAAGCCTTCCTGCTGATACAGGGCATAAAGCACCTCAAACTCTTCCAGAACAGCCGCGATAAGAGCCACTCGATCAACCTCTTCACCGGCTTCGATCTTAAGTGAGGTGGCAACATCGGTCAGCGCTTCCGGATAATCCTGCGGATCCAGATTAACGCTAATACCAATTCCGGCAATGCAATAGCGCACATACTCATCCTCTGCTGCGGATTCCAGCAAAATACCGCTGATCTTCCGCCCATTCACCAACAGGTCATTAGGCCATTTCAGCCCGGCCATAACTCCTGTCGTTCTGCGTACTGCCCGGCAGACGGCAACTCCGGTCATCAATGTCATCTGCGGCATGTAATGCATCGGCTGTTTGGGTCTCAGTACCAGGCTCATCCAAATTCCTTTGCCTTTAGGTGAGTGCCATTTACGTCCCATTCTTCCTTTACCGCCGGTCTGTTCTTCCGCAATCACAAGAGTCCCTTCAGGTGCATCCTCTTCGGCCAATAACTTGGCCTCCTCTTGTGTGGATACGGTAGAATCTATGATCTTCACCTTTTGACCCATTGTCTTTGTCTTCAGAGCTTTGGTCAACGATAGCGTATCAAGCCGCTCGGGCTTGCGCAGGATCCGGTAACCTTTATGGGGCACAGCCTCAAATTCGTAACCCGCTTCCCGGAGTTTATTGATCTGTTTCCAAACGGCCGTTCTGCTAACAGACAGCCTGCGGCTGATCTCTTCGCCGGATATAAACTCCTGCGGGTTCTCAAGCAGCAAATCCAGAAGTGTTTCCTTCTCACTCATGTCATCATCACCCGTTTCACTTCATCAATTAATATCTCTCTGTCATTGGGCAGAATTCGAGAAGCTACTTTAACCAGCAGGATGCCAAGTATCTCTCCGACCCATGGACCGCCTCTGCGTCCGGAGAGATCCATCAGATCCCTCCCCGTAACGGACAACTCGGATAAATGATAAATTCCCATCTCGCGGGTCCAAGCATGGCCGTTCTCCAATAGTTCAGGAGGGTAAATGCCTGGGTACCGTCGGGTAATGTAACCTGCCATGAATAGCCATCGTTCAGCCGTCTCTCTTCCATGTTGAAGCACCAATGAAATCCATTGTTCTTGATAAGGGATTTCCGTATTCATCGCTCCTACGGCCTCACCGACACTCAGAATCCCCGCTATTTGTTCCCGCATTGTATTCGCAAACGTCCATGAACGCAAGCCGTCATGTGCCCCTTGTGCGCTTAATCCACAGGCATAAAGGAGCATTGCCCAACGGATGACCACATTTTCGGGGGATATGTCATCAATCACCGATACCAAGTCTCGATCTGGTTCATATGTAAAAGGGATTTTTGCATCTTTCAGCAGCCCGCTCCGGTGAAGAAGTAGAAGTCCTCTGTATGGCGTACTGCCATCCATCAGCTTTTCAAGTTCTACCCGAAACCGTTCCATGGCAATATAACGGATACCCTCCCGCTCTTCAACCAGTCCTTTCCATGTGCGGTAAGCGATGCCAAATCCGAACACCGAGGCAAACCGGATACAGCGGACCATACGCAGAGCATCTTCCTGAAACCGAGTTCTCGCATTGCCCACGCAGCGGACAAGGCCTTTACTTAAATCCATTGTCCCTTCAAAGGGGTCGACAATCGTTCCATCAACCGCTCTTGCAATTGCATTAATCGTAAAATCTCTCCGTTTGAGATCTTCCTTCAAATCACGGACAAATTCGACCTCTGCAGGTCTTCTGTGATTTTCATAGGCTCCCTCAACTCGGTATGTCGTTACCTCATAAGCGAAAGATCCGCAAAGCACCGTAACCGTTCCATGTTTTATGCCTGTCGGTACAGTCCGCTCAAATACGGTCTCTACTTCTTCCGGTAATGCGGATGTAGTGATATCCATATCATGCACAGGTCTGCCCATGAGCTCATCTCTCACGCATCCGCCTACCCAGTAAGCTTCATGGCCACACTCAAGCAGCTTGGATACCACCGCTTCACTATGAAACGCCATATCTGCGTCAGCCTGTTTCCAAGTTACCAAAATATTTAACCTCCCGCCTACAGCTATTACCGCTTTGAATTAGCCGCAAACCGGATTAAGCTGCGGAACCTCACGTCCCAGTACGCGATAGTAAATTTGCTCATACTGCTGTGTGATGAGCCCATCAGCAAATTCACGGCAAGCTCTCTTCAAACATGCCTCCCGGAAATTCGCGGCAAGCGCCTCGTTTGACAGAAGCTGAATCGTGTAATCCGCCATGCGCTTCGTATCCCCGATTGGAGCCAAAAACCCGGTTTCCCCGTGTACGACAAGCTCAGGGATGCCACCGGCAAGTGAACCGACCGTTGGTACGCCGCAGGCCATCGCTTCAAGCGCAACGAGTCCGAAGCTCTCCTTCTCGGAAGGAAGCAGCAGCACATCCGCAAGCGAAATCACTTGTGCAATTTCATCCTGTTTTCCAAGGAAAAAGACTTTATCCTGCAGACCAAGCTCCTGAATTTTGCATTGTACCTTAGGCAAATCCGGACCTTCTCCAACAAATAAGAGCTTGGAAGGAACCTTCTCATTTACCTTCGCAAAAATCTCAACTACATCCCCCACCCGTTTTACGGGACGGAAATTGGAAATATGCATCAGTATTTTTTCATCGGGCTCAGCAAAATCGCTGCGGAGTGAGCTAGTGTCCCGCGGATAATAGATCCGTTTATCCACAAAATTATAGGTGAGGTCAATATCTCTGCTGATATCTAGAACATCACGCGTCTCGTTGATCAAATCCCGGGACACAGCAGTTACTGCATCGCTTTCATTAATGGCCAGCCGGATCAGGTCTTTTAAAGACTCATCCTGCGCCAGGACGGTAATATCCGTACCATGGAGTGTCGTCACAACCTTCAGTTGATCCCCCACCATTTGCTTGGCAAGAAACGCGCAGACAGCATGCGGAACCGCATAATGCACATGCAGAACATCCAGTTGCTGCATTTTCGCAACTTGAGCCATTTTCGTGGCTAATGACATATCGTACGGCGGGTAGCGGAATACATAATAATCGCTGACTTCCACCTCATGATAGAAAATATTCTTATGAAACGTTCCGCCCAAGCGAAATGGTATGCTATGTGCGATAAAATGGACCTGATGCCCTCTTTCAGCCAGCAGCTTCCCCAGCTCAGTCGCTACGACACCAGAACCGCCCAAAGACGGATAACATGTGATGCCAATTTTCAATTGTTGGCTCAATGTGACCCACTCCTTCCTTAAACATTCTTTATATGTTTATATTATTGTTCCCAAAGCGTTAAATAGCCAGAACTGATCTCCTGTTATCTCCAAAAGATCAGCCCTGACTTTTTTAATGGGAATCCTTCATGAATTTGTCCACAAGAAAAGGTGATCGTGCAGCAAAGCCTTCCGCATAGGGAACAAGCCTGCGTTGGCCGGTAAGCTTGTCCCGGGACCGCACACGTTCAATATACCCTTGATTCAGCGGGGTCGAAACGGCATCTTCCCCATCCTTGCTGCTTTCAAACTGTGAACGGTAGCACAGAAGGGATTGTTCCTTCTTCTCCTGCTGGGCCGTTATATCAACCATGAGGTCGGCTTTGCCCATATCATTAATGAAGTAAAAATAAAGCTGATCCACGAGCACCGCAGGCTTGTCCGGCATATAACGCCGAAGCTTCGCGTTAAAAACAGCTTCTTCTACAAGCTTGCTGCAGGCGACATGATCCGGATGCCGGTCCTCCCAATAGGGTGCAAACACGATTCGGGGCGCATGGAGGCGGATTTCTGCAGTGATTGCCTCAATATGCTCAGGAGTATTAAACAAACCGCGGTCAGGAAGTCCCAAATTGCTCCGCATCGTGAGCCCAAGAACTCCGGAAGCTGCTTCTGCTTCCTGCCGGCGCCGCTCAACGGTACCGTTAGAAGACATTTCAGCAAATGTTAAATCGCAAATCCCTACACGGTACCCGGCTTCTACATGCTTTAAGATTGTACCGCCCATACCAATTTCGGCATCATCCGCATGTGCTCCGAATACCAAAATATCTAGCGATTCACTCATATTTCAGCACCTGGTTTATATTTATGCACCAGCTCCCGCCAAGCGAAATCTCCGCGATCCAGTGCTTTGACTAAAATTTCCGCCGTTGCAATATTGGTCCCGAGCGGTATGCCCTGCACATCGCAAAGTCTCAATAGAGCATTAATGTCCGGTTCATGCGGCTGAGCCATCAGTGGATCACGCAGGAATATAATCAGATCCATTTCGTTTTCCGCGACAAGTGCTCCGATCTGCTGATCACCTCCGAGGGGGCCAGACATAAAACGGTGAATTTTCAAGTCTGTATTTTCCATGATCCGTTTCCCTGTCGTTCCAGTTGAATACAGTTCATGTCCTTCAAATACCTTTTCATAGGCCGTTACAAAATTGACCATCTCGTCTTTTTTACGGTCATGTGCAATAAATGCGATTTTCATCCTGTCCCACTCCTTTAGAAGCTACTCTATAAAGTGATCAAATCCGTAAACCATACCGGTATAGCTCATAACTTTTTCAATGGCCATCTTCACACCAGGCATATAACCTGCCCGTTCATAGGAATCATGGCGGATTTTCAATGTCTGGCCGAAACCGCCGAAAATCACTTCCTGCTGTGCAAATACGCCCGGAAGGCGGACACTATGAATGCGGAAGCCATTGTAATAGCCGCCCCTTGCACCATCAATTGTCTCTTCTTCCTTCGGATTGCCCTGACGAATTTCTTCGCGGTTCTGAGCAATCATCTCAGCTGTTTTAATCGCAGTTCCTGATGGGGCATCCAGCTTCTGGTCACCATGGAATTCCATGATCTCCAGATGAGGGAAATATTTGGCCGCCTGAGCAGCAAACTTCATCATAAGAATGGCGCCAATCGAAAAATTCGGTGCGATCAGTCCGCCAATCCCCTTACTTTGACACTGCTTGTCCAACTCTTCGATTTGTTCGGGAGTAAACCCGGTGGTGCCTACAACTGGCCGGATGCCAAGAGAGACAGCCAGCGCCGTGTTCGGATAAGCAAACTGAGGCGTTGTGAAGTCGACCAGGACATCCGGTTTTGTTTCCACTAAAGCAAGCTCAAGATCACTCGTCAGCTTGATTCCGCAAGCTGGCAAGCCTACTAATGTACCTGCGTCTGTGCCTTCCTGAGAGCGGTTCACAGCTGCTACCAGCTGAAGATTTGCATCCTCAAGTACAAGCTTAACGACCTCTATTCCCATTCTGCCGGCTGCACCGGCTACAGCAACTTTAATCTGATCTGACATCTGCTTTCCCCCGCCTTCCTGTACTATGTTCATCAATCATGTAAATATGTGCTTAATCGATTTTTAAGCTGAGCGAGCATATCCTGTAGTCCATGATCCTGCGGTTGAAGCGCTATGACCTCCTTCAACGAGGATATCGCCAATGCATGTTCATTCAGCTGGCTGTACGTTAAAGCAAGCCAAATATACGCCTCACCATACAGTGGATCGAGCCGCACAGCTTCCTTCAGCATGGATACTGTCTGGTATAAGTCACTTGCAGGTGCCACCTTACCGGAATCGATCATTTTTTTCGCATCCTGCACCAGCCTCATGGACTGCAAATGCTGTAGATAAAGCAAATATTCTGCTTTTTCCGGGTCCAGCTCACATGCTCTTTGCGCATGATCGAGCGCCTTCTCGAGCCTGCTGCTTCTGGCGTAGGTCACGGAGCAGCGATAATGAATTTCTGCGGATTCCGGATCCTCGGTTACAGCCGCTTCAAACCATTGTATGGCCCCTTCAAAATCATTCTGCAAAATGCAGTGATAGGCATTCCGGACGTATTGTTCGGATTTCATTATGCTGTACTCCCCCCTGTTATTACGGGCTATTGTACAGCATATGTATGACGGACTTATTCGGTGTCCTTTTTCGTCCACCGGTTCGCGTCACGAGTATTAAATTTATGCATGACCTTGTCATGCGCTTCGGCCAGATTAATACCCAAGGAATTGGCAAAGCATATCGTTATGAACAATATATCCCCTAGCTCAAGCTCGATCGAATTATCTTCCTCAGAGGCCTTTTTCGGCTTTTCTCCGAAGCTGTGATTCACCTCTCGCGCCAGCTCGCCGACTTCTTCCGACATTCGCGCCAGCATGGACAGAGGACTGAAATACCCTTCTTTAAACTGGGAGATATACTGGTCAACTTCCCTCTGCATTTCAGCCAAAGACTTCTCCATCTTGATGACCTTCCCCCTTTTTAGCTGTATCCCTTTACCGGATAAATCCGGTATTAGTTTACTCCATATGTTATCGCAAAGCAGAATTGAAAACAAATCTTTTTTAAATCTGAAGGGAAAAAGGTATACTAAGAATGGAGCGAAGAACAAATTCTTCCTACTTTTAGCTATGCGAGGGGTATCATGAGTTCATCTAAATGGTTCGTACAAATGAAAATGGTATTGCCGATTATACTCGGGGCTGCGATTTATGCTTTTGGACTGCTCTACTTCATTATCCCCAATCAGTTAATGGAAGGCGGTGTGACCGGTGTCACCGTGCTTCTCAACTATGCTTTTTCCATACCGCCCGCGCTCTCTACATTGATTCTTAACATTCCGCTGTTTTTGCTCGGGTGGAAAATACTGGGATCAAAGCAGATGGTATATACCGGCGTAGGTATCGCTTCACTGACGTTTTTTTTATGGCTGTTTGAAAAAATGATTAACGCAGGGTGGATTTCGCCCTTTCAAACGGAACGGGATTATATCCTTGCCTCTCTCTATGCCGGTGTGACACTAGGTGTAGGACTGGGTATCGTCTTCCGATTTGGCGGAACGACTGGCGGTTCAGATATCGTGGCGCGAATATGCAACCGGAAATTCGGCTGGAGTATGGGTCAGGTTATTCTGGGCATCGATATCATCATAATAGGTGCTTCCCTTTTCTTTATCCCGAGAGAAAAAATTCTCTATACATTTGTAGCCGTCTTCATCTCGTCTAAGGTCATAGATTTCATACAAGAAGGGGCTTACGCTGCCAAAGCCTTTACGATCATCAGTGATCATGCGCCTGAAATTGCCGATCTGATCACGGTAGAGATGGAACGGGGAGTTACGCTCATTCCTGCGATTGGCGCCTACTCCAAACAGGCCAAGCATATGGCCTACTGTGTTGTCGCCAGGCATGAAATACGCAGATTAAATGGGATTGTCAAATCCATAGATCCACGTGCATTTGTCATTATTAATGACGTCCATGATGTACTGGGAGAAGGATTCAAGGAAACTTAAAACCGATCTCAATCAAAAAAAAATCTCCTCTGGATTTTATGTTCAGAGGAGATTTTTTTGAATTAAATAATCAAAACACCAAACTCCACTGACGCTTGATCGATCCCTGATCCCGCAAGTAAAACTTCCGTAAACATGATCGGTCTTCTGTATGCATCGTTAGTGTTCTTACCACTTCGGTGTCACCTTTTTAAAACTGTCCCGCTCTCCCCGATATTTCCGGTATGCTGTATATGTGAGAATGACGAGGATAAAAGCACCCGCCCATATCGCCCAAGGCCATGGCCCGTTGACTTGGTCCAAAGGAGCAAGAGCCGGTGAATCCTTTTTCTTGCCAAACAGACCGTTGAAAATTTCCTCGCCTATCTCAATACTTCTCTGCATTTCTCCCGGTTTGGGTGTCACTGCGTTGACTAATCCTCCCGCATAGGAAAGCCATGAGTCCACCATCGTTACGTCAGCAGGCTTGCGTTGTATGATTACAGCCGGACGTATGATTTCATAATGTTCCTGGAGACGCTCGTATGCCTGTTTTGCGGCTAGAAAATCACCCTTATCGGTGTTAGCCCCCATTTGAGTGAGTTCTTCACGAATCAGCTTGTAATACTGAAGCCACAAGGCCTGCTTCGGATTGTTTATACTGTCAGCCGCCATTCTCAGCTTGGCCGATGCTGCAAGCCAATGTTTCGGATCCAGCTGAACCCTGGCAACGGCTTCTTTCATTTCGATGATACTCTCCGATAGGGCATGTATACCTTCAACAGTAGTCAGTTTTTGCAAAGAGGAATTCTCGAATATAGAATCAACCTCTTGAAGATCCTTATTGACGAGATTGGTATCTCCTTCGAGAACATGCTGATACAACCGCTCAACAGTCTGGCTAAGCGCTTCCGCCTGCTTAACAGCCTCTGCTGGCTTTCCGGAATCCTGGTTACCACCAAGAGCGTTTATCTTAGCAGGCTGCATAGTCATGCATAGAGCCGCCAGAAATATAAATAACCATGGTTTAAGTTTAAATAATCGTTTGCTCCGCCGCATAGGACATCCCTCCTACCGTAAATGTATGGCAGAAGGGATGACTGTAGAACAAGCTATATGTTTTTGCGTTTGGCAAGCCTTAGAAAGACCCAGGCCAGAAGTACACTGAAGACAGTCAATCCTAAAGTAAAATACTGAACTCCGAGGAGATCATCCTGCAGTTCATTAGGAAGCCAAGGAAACACACCATATGTATAATCCACAATATCATTCAGGAAGGTCCATGCCGCAGCCGGAATCAGCATAATAGCTCCAAAGCGGAAGAAACGAACAAACAGCAGCGCTTCTACAGCCATCGCAAGATGCGATGCCACCAGCATCCAATCCTGCCATACCAGATGATCCCCTTGTGCGGCTCCGGCAAAAATAATGCTTACCGCCCATATCCCATATTTAACAGAAGTGACGACTGCCAGTGATTCCATCAGAAAACTGAATCCCTTCAGTGCCTGCGACTTCGGAGGATACAATAAAAAGAGAACACCGATCGTGAAAAAAAGACTGGCCGTTGGACTGTCCGGAACAAAAATGACCTGCCAAATGGCATTATGGGCGATGGTATATTCCATCTGTTCACCGTACCACATATAACCATATATAGTTCCGGCCAGATTACACCAAAACAGCAGCCATAAAACAAAACGGTTAGTCAGCAATGCACGGCTCCAAAAAAAAGAAATGGACATGATCGTCCCTCCTACATGAAGAGCTTTAAAATTAATCCCTGTGTTATCCTATACTCCCAAAAAAACCTGACCGCTTTCACGATCAGGTTTTTGGTAAGTATATTCGGCTTATTTTGCTTCAGCCTTTTGTTTGGAAAGCCAGTCTGCCAAATTATCAACGTCTTTGTCGGTCAAGCCTGCAGCAATTGCACTATCGTACATCGCAGGCATTTTACCTTCATAGCCCTCTTTGATAATTTTCAGAATGTCATCTTTACTATGTTTGTCACCGACACCGCGAAGCGATGGACCGCTAGCACCCTTCATATCAGCAGCGTGGCAAGAAATACAGCCCGCTTTTTTGAAGGATTCCATGGCTGGGTTTTCCTTATCTACAATAGCAATTTCTTTTTGCTGATTGCCGCTTGTCGTAGGAAGACCTTTAGCCTTGTTCTCAGCAGCTTTTTCTTCACGCTGAATGTTCTCAGGAATTTGACCCGTTTCAGCCATCTCATCCTTGTAATGAGTCCAAGCGCTGTTGGTCAAATATACAACCGCGATCAGAGAAAGAATCATTAATGACGATGCAATCGGTCTGCGATTGAAACGACGTTCTTTACCTGTATCCAGGAATGGAGCCAGAAGCAGTGAGCCGAAAGCCACGCCGCTTACGCCGATCGTACCAAGAACGATATAACTTCCGGAAGCGTATGGAAGCTTCAGGTACTGATACAAGAACAAGAAGTACCAGTCCGGCATCGGAATAATGGACGCACTCGGATTCGCAGGGAACCATAGTGGAGCAGGTTCTGCGATGGTAAGTACCAGGAACCCTACAAGGACAACAACACCAACCATCCATTCTTTCAAAAGAAAGTTAGGGATGAACGCTTCCGATTTGCCCGGAAACGCAGTGTAATCCGGAGGAGTTATAAATCCGCCGCCTCTTTTAACACGGGAATCGCCTACATATACAACTTTTTCTTTTGAATCTTTTCCATGTGCCATCGATATTCCTCCCTTCTTATTATAGTGGACCGGAAATGCCCTGTCTGCGGATCATGATAAAGTGTCCCACGATCAGTACGAGCAATACGGCTGGGAGGAAGAATACATGCAGTGCGAAGAAGCGCGTTAGCGTCTCTGCACCTACAATGGTTCCGCCCTGCAGGAATTCCTTGATAATTGGCCCAAGCCATGGAACGGAATTCGCAATTTCCAGGGTAACCTTTGTAGCAAAGTAAGCTTTGTTATCCCAAGGAAGCAGATAGCCTGTAAGGCCCAGACCCAGCATAACAAAGAAAAGAAGCATACCAACAACCCAGTTCATTTCACGAGGTGCTTTGTAAGAACCTGTGAAGAACACGCGCATGGTGTGCAGGAACATCATTACGATAACTAAGCTCGCGCCCCAGTGATGCATACCGCGTACGATTTGGCCAAAGGCCACTTGCGTTTGCAGGTATTCAACACTGTTATAAGCGTTGATGATGTCCGGTACATAATACATGGTCAGGAACATTCCTGACAGGATTTGAATGACCGTGATAAAAAACGTCAATCCGCCAAAGCAGTATACGAATGCGGAGAAATGATGCGCCGGGTTAACATGCTCAGGCACTTCATGGTCAGCAACGTCTCTCCAAATCGGCGTGACATCAAGACGTTCATCAATCCAGTTGTAAACATTCTTAAACATCCGAATCTACGCCTCCTATTTCACTTCAGTATTTGGCTCCAGTTGTCCCAAGTATACCCAACCGTCTTTTTGTTGCAATTTGTACGTGTCGAGTGGTTTTGGGGCTACAGCCAAGTTCTTGCCGAGTTTGGTGTAACGTGCGCCGTGGCATGGGCAGTGATACTCATCCGGGAAATTTTTATCATTGTTCCAGCCGACTGTACAGCCCAAGTGCTTACAGATCGGGGACAGCGCGTAGATTTTCCCTTTTTCATCCTTACGGATCCAAGCTGTTAACGTAGCTTTGCTCGCATACCATCCATCCTGCTGAGGGAGTTCAAAAGTGAATTCCTGAGGCTCGTCCGTAATTTTGTTTACTTCCACGACCTTAATGAATTCGCCTTCACCTTTTTTATGCAGAATCGGATCAACTGCAAACCGCACCATAGGCAGGACAGGGCCCATTGCCATAAATGCGCTTGCACCACCTAAAGTATAAGCCAGAAATTGTCGACGGGACATTTCTTTACGCCCGGGTGGTTTTCCAGATGGTTCATGGTGGTCATTTTGGTTGCTCATAATGTCTTCAACCCCCTTTGTCAACCAATTCTTTAAGTGCTTTCAATGATTATTATCACACGACTTACTAGGACATAATAATAATATATTAGCCTTATAAGACCGTCAAGAATATCCAGATCTTTTTATCATATAGATGAAGATTTACCCAAATAAATTGTTGAATTTCTGTCACATTTACGTCAGAAGGACAGGATTCCATAAAATTTGGATTTTTGCCTGTATAGCAGCCGCAAGTTCCTTCCCTTCCAGCTCCTTCATCTCAGACCGTGAAAGAATAAGATCTGCTTCCGTTAAATCCTCTGATTGAAGTAAATTGTCTGATGACATGACGATTACATATTTAAATCCTGTACTTTTCACATTTCGGCATATTTCATTCAAAAGTGACATTTCTTGCTGCAATCCATACTGGAAAGCCGGATATGTAATTATTCTGCCCTTATACGGAATCTCAACCAGATCCATGAAATCCCGCAGCCGCTCCAAAGCTGCGGTGGCCTGCATCGGATTCTCCTTGCCGGCAAGTCCGGTATAGGGGATAAGGCAGGTGTCGAAATAGGGCTGCAGCTCCGGCCAGGAAGCCTCGTCCACTTCACTGAACTTCATTACTTTCATCCTTCCATCATTTTTCTCCATTATATTTCATATTATGCCAAGACTGAAGTAAAAAAAGAAATGCAGATGTCTTTCAATTCATTTATATCTGTTATTTAATAAATGAATTGCAGCGAACTGCATTTCTTTTCAGTTATATTTTCAGTTCAGCAACCTCAGTTCATCCGTAAGATTGCGGAAAGCCGATTCGTCTCCGGAGGCCAGCGCCCGATCAATTTCTCGGTAAAGCTCCTCGCTCCGGTGTTTGCGCAATGCTTCGTCCCATACCATTTCAGCCGCCAGCCCCAACATGACTTCATACGTAACTTTCATTTTATCCATAGGATGCACCTCCAAGCTTTTGTTTAGAACATCCTATACTCCTTCCCCTTCTCCACATAATTTTGAGTCGTTCGGTACATTCTTTGCAAATCCGCCTCCGTTAATTCACGGACCACTCTCGCGGGAGACCCCAGGGAAAGGGTATAGGGTGGAATTTTTTTATTTTCAGTAACGATAGAACCTGCTCCTATTAAAGCATATTCTCCAATGTCAGCCCCGTTCAATACAATGGCCCCCATGCCGATTAATGTACCCTTACCTATCGTACATCCGTGAATGATGGCTGAATGTCCAACGGAAACATCATCGGCTAAGATCAGTGGCTCATCCGTATTCACATGCCCGACGGTTCCATCTTGAATATTGCAGCGTTCGCCAATGATAATCGGTGCCATGTCGCCTCTGAGAACTGCGTTGAACCAAACACTCGAGTCCATTCCCATTTGAACATCCCCGATAATCTTTGCTCCCTCGCCCACATAGACCGAAGGATGGAGCTTGGGCATATGCTGACCATAACGCAATAACATTTCTCATCACTCCTAACTTTGGGAGTGATTTTAACAACTCCGCTCAGGTCTTGTCAATGGATGCATGGAGCGTACCTCCACCCAAAACAGAGCTTTTGCCGGCAACCTTTTGCCCCCAGGCGGTCATTTGAACAACCATGCCCTGCTCAGGGCTTTCTCCAATCCGCAGCAATCCCAAATGAAGCATCATCCCAAGGATTCGCTCATTCAATATCGATTCTGCCGTATCGTAGTAGTATGGCTTAATCAGCCATCCTATAGCCTGATGCAAAGACGAAACCGTTACCCAGTCTTTAGTGCATTCGCTTGTCCAATATACCAGTGAGGAAAGGTTTGGCACGGCTTGTTTATAAAGTCTTAACCAGAAACGAAAAATTTGTACCATGCTCTCTTTCATTCCGCCTTCCAGAACCTCAGTTCCTTTAGCGGTTAAACGCAGCCTTAGTCCATCTTCCGAAATATATTCATGGTAGTATGCAAAATCGTACAGTAATGCAAACCGGCTTGGATAGGATCCGAATGTTCTGCCATAGCCAAAACGCCAACCACCCTTCAACACCAGCTGCTCTCTCACATGCAGCATCTCCATGATTTGCTGTTGATGACGTCGATACATCACTGACTCCTGATTAAGCTCGATATCCTGTTGATGCAAGTACCGGAGAAATAGTAACAGATCATCCGCGCATAAATTCTGTTCCTCCCGGTAAACAGGAGGCTCGCTTGTCCTGCTGATTTGTTTGCGGAGTGTCATCCCTAGCTCTGATCTAAACCTGTCCTTCAAATCATTAGGCATCTGGAACAAAAATCTCGTGTTTTGCGTCATTCCGTTAAACAGCCAACCGCTCCGTTTGTAGCGCGCAATTGCTTCTCTGGGACTTTCGGGCTTCTTCTTGCCCTTCTGCTCACCATCAAATGCCGTTTGCGCAATCATGGCCTGCAGCTCTTCTACGCTGTATGAATTGCGGTTATCAAACAAAAGGGTATTTAGAAAACGTAAATCCTTGGCCGAGCAGTTACTGACCTGTTGCTCAATGAATTCCCTGCGGCTTAGCATAACCAAAATGCTCTGGATCAGTTCATGCTTGGAATTCCGTTTGCATTCGCATTCATAATGCTCCGCAATGGTTGTCAGCTGGCCGATATCCGCGTATGTCAGCATATCCGCTAAATTCATCTCTGATCGCCTCGCCGTTTTAATACCATTATGGGAATTATTACAATTTTTATTCGGTAGAGACAAAAAAAATAACCCGAATGAGTTCGGGTTATTCCTTGTTTTCCAAGAGATGCCTTGTGCAATTATAGAGAAGCGGGACCCATTCCAGATCCGTTTTCTCAAGAATCGTTAAGGACAGATTACCTATCCTTTCCGTATAGCGTTCCTTATACAAGGAGCGGTAAAGCTGCGCCAAAAAGCCACCATGAGAAATGACTAGCATATTTTTGTCAGGATATGTATTCCACGTGTCTTCCATAAAAGCAAGACCCCGTGCCTGGATCTCTTCATCCTTTTCCTGACCGAGCTCCTGCAAATGCCAATCACGGCCCCATTTACTCTCCCTTTCGGAAAGTGTCAGGCCTTCCACCTGACCGAATGAACGCTCATTTAATCTCGGATCAGGCTCAAGTATGGGTATGTTCAGCTTCGAGGCTATAATTCTCCCGGTTTCCTCTGCTCGTGAAAGTCGGCTGCTGATCACAAAGTCCCATGTGTACTCCTCTGTAAGCAGCAGACGATCACCAAGAAGTTCTGCCTGTCTTCGGCCTTCCGTATTAAGTGGTATATCACTTTGCCCTTGAATTTTGCCCAGCATATTCCAGTCCGTCAACCCATGCCGGACTAAACCGATTCTCATATGTGAACCCACTTTCTATCTGCAGTTCAAGGAAGAACCGTTCTATTTTCGCATGTGACTTAATTTCCGTAGTGAAAACAAAGCCATTGCAACACCTAGCACCGACAGAATCATCCAGTATTGCGGATGAGTAGGACCCATCCCTACGACAAGTGGCTCAATAATCCCACTGTTTGCAGCGGGGATGTCGTAACTGAAACGATCCGATACCAAAGTCGCATGACCAGCAATTCCGGTTGGCAAAATGCCTGTGGCTGCATCCGCCGTTTCTTTCACATGAGGTTTATCCATTAGCATAAAGTATAGAAAGCTGCACAGAAAAACCATGACAAAGCCGGCTATCCAACGTGACAGATGCCTTCTGGCAACCGCAGGGACATCAAACGGTTTGCTTTGATCCGGGATTAGCCACGGGGATTCACGATAAATCCTGTCCATGACATTCCGGTTGATTTCCTCAGCACGCGCTTCGGATGGTTCATCCTGCAAATCCATAATGAAGCTGCTGCTCTCCAACCATAATTCAAACTCGGCCGCGCAGTCGCTGCATGTAGTCATATGCTCCTTCAGCAGCCGCAGTCTTGGATCATGCTCCTCCATATCCGATATCAGCCCGAATATTTCTTGAGCTTCATCGCAAGTCATCTGCTTTTCATCCCTTCGTATTGTTCATTGTAATTCTCATAAAAATACGGTTCCAGCTGTAATTTAACACTGGATCGGGCTCTAAACAGCAAGGATTTGACCGAGCTGACACTTTGTCCAAGAATATCTGCTATTTCCTGGTAGTCCAGCTGGTCGTACTCCCGAAGGATTAAGGCTGACCGCTGTTTCTCCGGCAAATTATTAATGGCCTCGCGGACAAGCTCCACTTTCTCATTACGCAGAATGGCTTGTTCCGGGGCAATCTCTGCCGGCGCTACCGGGGTAACCCCGCTTTCCTCCAAAGGGATATGTGCGCCTCTTTGCTTTCTCAGCTCACTAAGCACGGTATTCCGTGCAATCGTATACAGCCATGTCGAGAAAGAAGCATCTACTTCCCGGAATGAGTGCAGGCTGCGAAAAGCCTTATAGAATGTCTCGGAGCATAGGTCTTCTGCCATGAGCTCCATGTGGGAGCTTTTAAGCATATGATAAACAAAAGCCAATATTTTCCGCTGATAACGGCGCATTAATTCAGAGAAGAGCTCAACATTGCCCTCCTTGATTTCCCTAATCATCTGGGAATCCGTCATTTTTATGTAACCTCCTCGCCCGTACAAAAGCGTTTCCGTTCGATTCAGTTGTATATTAGTACCGAACAGGACTTGAAAAGTTGCGGTCGACTACTCGCGTTGGCGGTTTTCGTCAAGCAAACCTATGTATTGGTAATTTCACCAACGATTCTATAAAAATATCTTATTCATTGTACCATATTAATGTTTGATAGTCAGTTAAACCCTGCACATATTGCCGAATTTTGCTGGTACATAAAGATTTTTCCCATCATAAAAATATACTCAATATCCTATTAGACGAAACAAATCCTTAAAAAGTTACTAGAAAATACATATTTTTTCCGAGTCGTTTTTTAGAGGTACGTTAAGGCATTGTTTTCGGTGGAAAGTTCATTGTCTTGTCTACTTACCCACAAAAAAGACCACCATTCATGACGGCCCGTCTACCCCTATTTGAGCAACATCTTTCCAAACACCCTCGGCCGGTAATCCCGTAAAATTTGAGACTTCGTAACCCTTTCCTTCCTCCCATTGAAAAATACCGTGAAGATTTGTGATTTTGCTCCTTCATAGCAATCAGTTCACCATTTTCCAAACAGCCATTGACAATTCCTTCTAATTAAATTAATGTTTATGACGATATTGATAATCATTATCAGTTAAGCGTTTATCATCCATGCACGGTACTAGTGGATTGGAGGCGGATCATAGTTCGGCTATATTCGACAGTATTTCATTTTGGATAGGGTTGCTCTTATTTAAATAATTTGAAGGAGTACATAACTATGAAAAAGGCACTACTTCCACTTTTATTATGTTTTATCTTAATTTTAAGCGCCTGCGGTAAGCAATCAGCGGAAGACAAGGGGGCAGCGCCTAAATCCGCTGTAGATCCCGAAGACAAAACGATCACTTACCAATCCGAGGATGGTCCTGTCGAGGTTCCAGCTCATCCTGAGCGGGTCATTGTACTATCTACTTATGCCGGAAATGTAATTTCGCTGGGGGTAACTCTGGTGGGTGTGGATGTTTGGTCGAAAAAGAGTCCGATTTTTGAAAAGGACTTAAAGGCTGTTGCCGAAGTATCAGATGAGAATTTAGAGAAAATTATTGAACTCAATCCTGATTTAATTATTGGTTTATCCGGCTCGGATATTAAGAATCTCGACAAATTGAAGCAAATAGCTCCTACCGTTACTTTTACGTACGGGAAATTGGATTATTTAACACAGCATTTAGAGATCGGTAAGCTGCTTAATAAAGAGCAAGAGGCTATAGCCTGGGTGGATGATTTCAAACAGCGGACCGAAAAGTCCGGGGAGAAAATCAAGGCCAAAATTGGTGAGAATGCTACGGTTTCTGTGATTGAAAATGATGATAAACAGCTGTATGTTTTTGGAGACAACTGGGGTCGGGGCACAGAAATTCTGTATCAAAAAATGAAACTCAACATGCCGAGCAGGGTTAAAGAGGTAGCCTTGAAGAAGGGTTACTATGCGATTTCTTCTGAAGTATTGTCAGAGTTTGTAGGTGATTATGTGATTTTCAGCAAGGACAGAGAGGGTGACACTTCATTTGCATTCCAGGAAACATCGACATACAAAAATATTCCGGCTGTGAAGAATCATCATGTATTCGAAGTCAATGCGAGAGCGTTTTATTTTAGCGACCCCATAAGTCTTGACTATCAATTGAAATTCTTTGAACAAAGCTTTCTGGGTGAGTAGCGAACTGCCCGTTTGTTGAATAAAGGCAGCCGATTATGTTGAGATCGGCTGCCTTCTTGTTTTTATTGAGCTATCGCTTCACGTTAGGTTATCGCCAGCACCCTGTCTAAACTTTATTATTACGCTCTAGTTCTTTATTGTTCAGTACTTCATTTTATCGAATATCAACAAATCTTTTGCATTTCCCCACCCCATGCGTTATTGTTTTTATATTGACAAATTTGCAGGTCTATATAAGGAGGTTAACACGCTATGTGCCCCCGTACCAAAGCACAAAATGAGCTCATACGCATGCAGCGCAGAGAACTGATTCTGGACGTCGCCGCGCGCTCCTACTTTCGCACGGGCGGCAGCTTTGATATTCGCGACGTCGCCCGCGAGGCAGGTCTTGGTTACGGCACAGTATACCATTATTACCCCAATCGGCATTTATTAATAGAAGATGTGCTAGGAAGCGGCTTCGAACGATGTGAGCAAGTTATCGCACAATGGGCGAACATCAGCGGCAGCCCCCCGGATGACTCTCCGTTGTTGACGTATTGTAAAGCGCTGCTCCGGCTGTGGCAATCGGATGCCCGCGCATATCTCGTCTACAAAATGGCGGCGGAACATTATGCAGGCTTGCCTGAAAGGGATCGGCACCACGCCAAAAGAAAATTTATGGAACGGCTGTACGTTCCACTCCAAACGATCGCCCAGTGCGAAGACGACAGCGTCGACCATATGCTTGCCGTGCTGGTCGGTTGCTGTGGGCTACACTACTATGCGGGCAATTCCGACCTGGACGTCGAACGAATCGCCCGACTCGCTATGCAAGCTATTACGAAGGAGTCCTGATACGAACATGGTCATTTTAAAAAGCAAGCATGAAATTGAGGCTATCCGCAAAGCATGCCAAGTGGTGGCTGAATGCCATCGTACAATCGCCCCGCTTATCCAACCGGGGATTACCACCAACGAGATTGAGCGTATATTCGAGGACATTATGTTGAAGCACGGCGCAAAGCCATACCAGAAAGGCTATAAGGGCTATCAATATGCGACCTGTGCCTCCGCCAACGATGTGATCGCACATGGCTTCCCTAGCAATAAGCCACTTGAGGAAGGCGATATCGTGACGATCGACACGGTCGCTGAGCTCGATGGATGGCTCGGCGATTCGGCCTGGAGTTATGCGGTCGGGCAGATCTCGCCGACGGCCGAGAAGTTGATGCGTGTCACGAAGGAATGTCTTGACCTGGGCATCGAGCAGGCGCAGCCCGGCAATCGACTCGGCGACGTGACGAGTGCGATTCAGCGGCATGCGGAATCACACGGTTTCGGCGTTGTGCGCGACCTTCTCGCCCACGGCATCGGCCGCGACCTGCATGAAGAGCCGACTTATATGCATGTCGGCAAGCCTGGAAAAGGCCTCCGTATCAAAGAAGGTATGGTGTTCACGATTGAGCCCATGATCACCGAAGGCTCCTACTTCATGACAATCGATCCGGACGGCTGGACCGCACGGACGATGGACAACAAGCTCGCCGCCCAATACGAGCATACGATCGCCATCACGGCTGAGGGTCCACAAATTTTGACCGCGCAATAGAAAAAAAGAGGTCGACCAACGAAATGGTCGACCTCTTTTTTTCGTATTCGGCATAGCATCTTTCTTTATATTTTTTCATTCCACAACTTTATTGGCCTAGTCTATGTAGTGTAGTGCTAAGGAGAAAGAAAATAAGTCCATCACTTTGATTTGGAGGTTAAATCATTTCCAATTAGTAAAGGGATAGGCTCTCTTTGGCATTAAGCAAGGCAGTGTAAGGTATTTGTGACTACAAAAAATCATCGTCCGCTAACTCATCTGCCTGGCGTTCATAATCTTCTACATTAGCTGGGATCTTTAATCTTATTTTATCGACATCAAGGATTACTCCCATTTTGCTCGCATGTTTGAACGTCTCAGGCCTTGCTACCGGAACCTATGATATCGCGATTGCGATCATTGATCCGGAAACGAATAAGCCTGGCGTGGACTTTGCGAATACAAACCGGCTGACAGATGGCTCATTCAAGTTGAGCAGTGTGACGAAGTAAACGCCGTGACATGAAAAGAGCAGGAATAAGGGCACAGTACCCTTTGTTCCTGCTCTTTCTTTTATTGAATAATAACTATCGTCAGCTGAACACAACTATCAATAAGTTCCAGCCTCTCTCCCCTAAACGGGAGACACAGGTATCATTTGATTGCGTTCCATCAGAATCCACAACTCTTCGACCAATTCTTCTGCGGGGTAAGACTCGGAAGAGGTAATCCACCATTCAATCATGCCTGCCATTGCGGAAGCGAGGAATTGAAGCATAATCTCCTTGTTCCTTCCCTGGTTGATGCCACTCATATCGATCTGTTTATCCAATCCTCGAAGCAGAGCAGCCTGCAAGCGGGTTCGAAATTCCGGGACGCTTTGATCAGCCAGCACTGCATCATAGAATGGGGCATGCTCTCTCAGATACCGAAAACTGTGCAGCAAAGCTTCTTTGGAAGGAAAAATGCCAGTAACTCCGCAGAAGAGACTGCTCTCGATCAGCTCCACCAAGTGGGATTTAATACACTGATCCAGCAAGTCGAACTTGTCCATAAAATGCAGATACACCGTTCCGCGACTTACATTGGCCCGCTCAGCGATTTGATTAATCGTGATTTGCTCAAAATTTTTCTCGGACAGCAGTTTAATAAATGCCTCTATAATCGATTCACGTGATTTTAGTATTCTTCTATCCATGCTTACTCCTTTTTGATCAAACAGAGATTGAACAATACCGTAAAATGTGTTCAATATTGTACATATTCCATTGTTTTAACAATTGTTCCCCAATCCCATCATAAGTACAATCAATTATATTGAACGGCTATGAACAAATCAACCAACAGCCAGCAATACCGAATGGAGGACGACAATGATGAAAGCAGTAGTGATAGAGAATTATGGTGGCTCGGAAGTTTTTGCGGAGAAGGAGTGCGATATACCACATATTCGTGATACACAGGTGCTCGTGGAGATGAGGGCGACCACGGTATCCTCAGCAGATCAACTGATCAGGAGTGGAACATTCCGTCAATTCATGCCCACCCAATTCCCTCATGTTCTTGGAGTCGACATCGCTGGTATCGTCGTGGCTACTGGAAAAAAGGTTACTCGTGTACAAACCGGGGAACGCGTTCTTGCAGTGTCACGTACAGGCGGGGGCTACGCTGAATATGTCGCTGTGGAAGAATGCGATCTTGCTGTGATACCGCAGTCTCTTTCCGATGCAGAAGCCGCTTCGCTCTCTGCTTCCGGCATGACGGCCTGGCTATCCCTATTTCACTATGGCAAGCTGCAGCCGGGTCAGCGTATTCTGATCCACGCCGGTGCAGGTGGCGTAGGACATCTCGCCATACAATTAGCCAAACAGCATGGAGCTTATGTGATTACCACAGCTCAGGCACATAATCATCCCTTTGTTCTTCAGCTCGGTGCCGACGAAGTGATTGATTATACAACAACCGACTTTGCGGAGACTCTGAGTCCTGTTGATGTCGTGCTGGATATGGTTCGTGACCCAGATGTCGATAAAGTTACGGGAATCGGATTAACAGAACTGAAGAATTACAACATTTTAAAGGATAATGGGACGTTCATCTCTCTTGTAAATCCGGCGATTGCGAAACACCCTCTCATCCGTGGGATTGATGCCCAGTTTGCCTTGATCACCCCGGGTGCGGGTGACTGGGAAGCGTTTATTCAATGGATTCAGACGAATAAGCTCGACATACATGTGGACCACGTATTCCCCTTTACCGGCCAAGGTGTAGCCGAAGCTCATGAATATTACGATACCCGGAATAAGAGAGGCAAATTAGTCATTCAGAGGGACTCTATTCACAGATAATCCATCGTTAGAAATCTTACTACGTCTAGGATGATCGAATTGTGCAATCGGACAGGTGTTAGGACGGCACCATTCCGCGATTGCCAGAGAGCGGCTATGCGTGGGTGAAGATAGCATGTACACGGCGGAGCATTCCCACTGGGCCTACATCGCACGCCTAATGTCCAGTAGACCTGTAGGAAGGGGCTTTCTTTATAAAAACTTGCTGCTATTTATGGTAAGGTTCACCGTGTTTGATCTTAAACAAAACTGCCCGTTAGTTCAATAAAAGGACGCTCCCATGCCTTCGCTTGGGCTACGTCCTCCCCCCTACATTCCATCTTCAATATTTAACTAAAGAACGTATGCGGGTAGCATCTAATGCTTAAAAGGAACCTTATCTTAATCAAAGCACTAAGAAAACACTTTATTTTCTAGTCTAAAACTGAATTTTATTATCTTTTGACAACAAGTCCCACATGTTCGCGTATGCAAGAACTTATTATTTCCTAAAAAAAAAGGGCCACCATTATTGGTGGCCTGTCGCCCATATAAGGGCAACTCAGTTATTTGGATAGGAGTGGAGAGAAACCATACTGTACTTTTATTATATGTATACGTTTTCATTTTGTCAACCCTATATTAGAACTTGAAATGTAAACGTTTTATGGACTACAGCGAAATGCTGTAGTCCATGTTGTTAAGCAGCTCTTTGGCCCGCTCCATATCCGTTTCCTGGCGGAAAGACAATCGCATGATGCCAGGTACATCTTCTCGACTCTCGATGATCTGCATATTGCTCAGGTTAATATGGTTTATCCCGAGCTCAGTTGCGATTTTGCCAATAATACCAGGATGATCCGGTACATCAATGTACAGGTCAAAAGAGGAAGTAATCATGCCCTTACGGCCTTCTGGAAGCTCGCTGCGGAAGTCGTTGGCTTTGGCAAAGGCTTCTGTGATCCCTTCACCGTCGTCTGCCTCAAGCATTTGTACAAACGATGTGATCCCCTCGTTCCAATCCGAAAGCATCTGAAGCATAATATCACGGTTATTCAGCAGAATATCACGCCAAATCAACGGATCACTGGAAGCAATCCGTGTAATATCCCGGAAGCCGCCTGCAGCCAGCCTGCGGTAAAGGGAATTGGTCTCATTGTAATCACACACTTGGTTTACCAGCGCTACAGCAATGATATGCGGAAGATGGCTGATGGCACCAACAATTCTGTCATGCTCTACCGGATCGACCTTAACAATTTGAGCGCGGGTATATACGAGAAGATGCACTAATGATTCATACACCCCTTCCGGCAGCCCGGTTGGAGGCGTCAGGACATAATAAGCGTTCTCGAACAGCAGCGGTGTTGCCGCTTCAACTCCTGAGCGCTCCGAACCCGCCATCGGGTGACCGCCGATAAAATAGACGTCCTGAAGCTCAAGCTTGGCTGCCGCTGCAGCGATGCTCGCTTTGGTACTTCCAACATCGGTGATAATGCAGCCTTTCTTTAAAGGCATGGAACTAAGCTTCGTCAGGTACTCGTCCAATTTGCCCACAGGTACACATAAAAAAATGAAGTCGGCATCCAGTGCCGCTTCCTCTATGGACAGCGTGGCTTCATCGACAACACCACGGCTTATATACTTTTCAGCGGAGACGGGACGGTGGGCATGACCCACGACGGTAATCCCCGGCTTGCCTTTGAAGCAAAGAGCCAGAGAACCGCCGATGAGTCCCACTCCGAAAATTGCAATTTTCGTAGTCATGTTACCTCACTTGATTGTTCGCATCTTATTATGCATGAGCCTTTTCTTCTTCCAATACCTGCTCCAGCGCATGAATAAATGCTTTATTTTGTTCTTGCGAGCCTACGGTCACCCGAATATGTGTCGGGTACTTGCTGTGGCCGCCACGAATAATAATACCTTTGCGGAGCAATGCTTCGAATATTTGACCCGAAGGCTTGCGTACATCCACCATGATGAAGTTGCCATGAGCAGGGAAATACTCCAGACCTAGACGGTCAAACGCACCTTGAAGCTGTACAATTCCCGCAGCATTAGCGGTACGGCACATTGCAATGTATTCTTGATCTTTCAGAGCTGCTTTAGCCGCTGCCTGAGCTACACGTGACGTGTTGAACGGCTCACGCACCTGATTAATCAGTTTAATAACATCAGGCTGTCCTACACCATATCCGATACGCAGGGAAGCGAGACCGTATATTTTGGAGAATGTGCGCAAAATGACAACATTCGGATATTTATCAAGATATTGAATGCTGTTCGGGTAAGACAAATCTGTCACATACTCACAATATGCTTCATCGAGGACAACCAATACATCCCCTGGAACTTTTTCCAGGAATGCTGTCAGTACTTGCTCAGACAAAATGGTGCCTGTCGGATTGTTCGGATTGCATACCCAAATCATTTTCGTATGGTCGTTGACCTTATCCAGCATCGCATCCAAGTCGTGGGTACCATCAACAAGTGGCACTTCAATGCTGATCGCTCCTTCGATATCCGCGTTGCTTTTGTATACCGAGAACGTTTGGTCTGCCATGATGGTTTCATCACCAGGAACAAAGAATGCACGTGCAAGCAGGGCGATAATTTCATCCGAACCGCAGCCAAAGATGATTTGATTGGCATTCACGCCAAGAGAGCTCGCAAGATCAGCCGTCAACTCGACAGACCCGCCATCCGGATAGATGCTGATATTTTCCAGCTCAGCCAGGATAGCCTCTTTTACTTTAGGAGAGGCACCATATGGGTTTTCGTTTGACGCCAATTTGATGACCTCATCCAGTCCTAGCTCTCTTTTCACGTCTTCAATTGGTTTGCCCGGCTGATACACGGGAAGATTCACAATATGGGATTTTGGTTTCATGATAACCACTCACTTTCAGCAAATTTATGCTTTTAATTGTGCCACAAACTTGCGTATTTGCAAGAGCCCTTCCTGGCGGGTGTCCACATTTTGCAGGAGTGGTATGGTTTCTTCTATCTGGCGGACAATAGCGCTGCCTACGACAACGCCGTCGCAGATCCGGGCAAACTTCGCTGCTTGCTCGCCGTTAGAGATGCCAAAACCTACCGCTGCTGGAATGTCCGTATATTCTTTCACTTGGGCGATAAACTCCTCCACTCCATCAAAGAAACTGGAACGCTCACCCGTCACACCCAGGGAAGATACGCAGTATACAAAACCTTTGGCACTCGCCACGATGCTCTTGATTCTTTCATTGGAAGTCGGTGCTACCAGAGGAATGAGATGAATCTCCGCGGCTTCTGCGCGTTTAGATAATTCCGCTGATTCTTCTACCGGTAGATCCGGAATGATCAGTCCGCTGATGTCATGCTTCTTCACTTCTTCGAAGAAACGCTCCAGATCGAACTGAAGCACCGGATTATAATAGGTAAACAGGATAAAAGGAAGCTTTACGCCGGCAGCCCGCGCTTTAACAGCAGCCTCCATGCAGCTGGCAATGTTCACTTGATGCTTCAGCGCCCGCTGGGAAGCCCGTTGAATGACAGGTCCATCCGCAAGAGGATCTGAGTAAGGAACGCCGAGCTCGACAATATCAGCCCCGGCCGCCTCCAGCTCTGCTATAATCTCAACCGAGGTATCCAAGTCCGGGTCACCAATGGTCAAAAAAGGGATCAAAGCAGTCTGCTGATTTTCTTTTAATCTGGCAAACGTTTGGTCGATCAAATTCATGCCTGGTTCCCTCCTGTGTATGCCATAATGGATTCCACGTCTTTATCCCCGCGTCCGGACAGGCAGATCACAACAATATCATCACTGCTGAGACCAGGTGCCATCTTGATCACCTGCGCAACCGCATGCGCGGATTCCAGTGCAGGAATAATCCCTTCCGTACGGCACAACAGCTGCAGTGCATCAAGTGCTTCCTGGTCCGTAACCGGTACATATTTGGCACGTTCAATATCCTTCAGATACGAATGCTCTGGTCCTACTCCAGGATAATCCAATCCTGCAGAGATCGAGAAGGCTTCCTGAACCTGTCCAAAATTATCCTGAAGCAGGTAGCTCATAGAGCCTTGGAATACCCCCTTGGTGCCTTTGCTCATGGTCGCTGCATGAAAGGCGGTTTCCACACCCTTGCCGGCAGCCTCAACACCTATCAAAGCCACTTCCTTATCTTCGATAAAAGGATAAAACATACCAATTGCGTTGCTGCCGCCGCCGATTGCCGCGACTACATGATCCGGGAGACGGCCTTCTGCTTCAAGAATCTGGCGCCGTGTCTCATCTCCAATAATCCGCTGAAAATTACGCACCATCATAGGATACGGATGTGGTCCAACAGCCGATCCCAAAATATAAAACGTATCCTCCACGTTGCTGACCCAGTAGCGGAGAGCCTCATTGCCGGCGTCCTTCAGTGTCCGCGAGCCAGACAAAACCGGAACCACTTCGGCTCCGAGCAGCTGCATGCGGAATACGTTCAGCGCCTGACGCTTGGTGTCCTCTTCCCCCATGAACACCTTGCATTCCATTCCCAGAAGAGCTGCTACTGTTGCGGTAGCCACACCATGCTGACCTGCTCCCGTTTCAGCGATGACCTTTTGCTTGCCCATTCTTTTGGCCAAAACACCCTGCGCCAAAGCGTTGTTGATTTTGTGGGCACCCGTATGGTTCAGATCCTCACGTTTTAGATAAATTTTGGCCTTGCCCAGATGCTTACTCAGCCGTTCCGCATAATAAAGCGGGGTTTCCCTTCCCGAATACTGCTTCAAAAGATAGGAAAGCTCCTCCTGAAAGGAAGGCTCCTCTGAATAATGATTATAAGATTCTTCCAGATGTATCAGAGCGTTCATCAAAGTTTCCGGTACAAACCGTCCTCCGAATTCGCCAAAGCGTCCATTTTGATCCGGCAGTTGTGTCATGCCTGCTTCACCCTTTCCACAAAAGCTGCGATTTTATCGAGATCCTTGTCCCCGTTCGTTTCCACACCACTGGATACATCAATTCCGTCCGGTGCATAATCCTGTATGAGTCCTGCGACATTGGAAGCGTTCAGCCCCCCTGCCACAAACAGCGGTATACGTTGACTTTCGGTCCACTTCTGATATGCCGGGATCTTATCCCAGGCAAAAGTGGAGCCAGATCCGCCTCCGTAATGCGGTTCAAATGTATCAATCAGCAAAGCATCGATAACTCCCGCATAATCCTGAAAAGCCACGGGGTTTCCGTCCGCGCGCTGCTGAGGTCCTACAGAAACGACCTTGAACAGGTCAACTTGAAAGCGTTCCTTGATATCCCGGCAAAAATTCGGACTTTCCTGGCCGTGAAGCTGGATCACATCAAGCTCAAGATGAGACATAACCTTCTCAAGCTGATCCATATCCGGATTGACAAACACTCCCACACTGCGTGGAATGACAGGCGCTTCCCATTCTTTCAAAACGGCTGCCATGGAGGCCGCCGCTTGGGGCATGACCTGCCGCCGGCTTTTGGCAAATACAAAACCAATATAATCAACAGGCATGTTTATCATTGATTTTAGCACTTCAACGCCCTGAAGTCCACAAATTTTTACTTTTGTATTATTCATGCAAATGAACGCCGCCTTCCTCCGTTACCGGCCCCATCAGGCTCCGAACCGCCGCAGCGATATCTTCCTGTCTCATGAAATATTCACCCACAAGGACGCCCGATGCACCTGTATTTCTTAGAAACTCCATATCCTGCGGGCCTGCTATCCCACTTTCACTAATGACGGGCACACCTGCCGGCACCAGCTTGCTCAGCAATTCTGTTGCTGCAAGAGAAGTTTCAAAGGTATGGAGATTTCGGTTGTTGATACCAATCAAGGCACCATCGTGAAGTTCGAGTTCGAGCACCTGATTCATCTCTTCCAGGCTGTGAACCTCGATCAGAGAGTCCAGGCCAATCGAGGCTGCCGTTTTCATAAACGATGAAATTTGTTCCGGTGTGAGGATCGCTGCGATGAGGAGAACCGCGTCTGCTCCCAGCAGCCTCGCCTCATAGATCTGGCGCTCATCGATTACAAAGTCTTTGCGCAGCAGCGGGAGATTCACAGCTTGACGCACAGCCTTCAGATATTCGCCGCTTCCTTGAAAATAAGTAGTGTCCGTCAGTACTGACAAGCAATCCGCTCCAGCCTTCTCGTAAGCAAGTGCAATTTGGACCGGATCGAAGTCGGGGCGGATCAGTCCTTTCGAAGGGGAGGCCTTCTTCACTTCCGCAATGAGCCCCATATCCCGTTTCCGACCTGCTGTCAGCGTACGGGCGAACCCTTTGGTTGCAGGCAATCCTGAGATGGTCTCAAGCGCCTTATCTATTGAAAAAGTTTCAGCCAGTACGGCTGTTTCTTCACGTTTGGTTTCTACGATGCGATCAAGATACATAGCTCAGCTCTCCTGTCATTTGAATCAGCTGCTGCAGTTTGGTATATGCGCTGCCGGTATCGATAGCCTTTGCGGCAGTAAGAACCCCTTCTGCAATGCTGTCTGAAAGTCCGGATACATAAATGCATGCGCCTGCATTCGCAAGAACAACATCCCGGTACGGACTTTTTTCTCCCTGTAGTACGGATTCCACGATTTTGGCATTTTGCAGCGCATCCCCGCCCAGTACGGACTCAAGCGGATGAACATCCAGTCCAAGATCATGGGGATGAATATCATACGTCCGGACCTCACCATCACGGAGCTCAGAAACTTGGGTTGATGCAGAGATACTGATTTCATCGAGACCATCATGGCTTGTCACGACTAGTGCTCGTTTGGAACCAAGCTCTCTGAGCACCTCGGCAATCATCTGGGTCCGGTTACGGTCATAGATTCCAAGCAGCTGCCGGTCTGCACCTGCAGGGTTCGTTAATGGTCCGAGCATATTGAACACCGTACGTATACCAAGCTCCTTGCGCGGGGCAGCAGCATGCTTCATCGAAGGATGATAGAGCTGTGCGAATAAGAAGCAGATGCCGATCTCATCAAGACAACGTTTAGCCTGCTCACTGCTTAAGTGAATGTTCACGCCGAGCGCTTCCAGCACATCTGCGCTTCCGGCCCGGCCCGATGCCGACCGGTTTCCATGTTTGGCCACCCGCACAGAGGCGGAAGAAGAGATAATGGCCGACGCTGTAGAAATATTAAATTTGTGTATTCCCGATCCGCCTGTGCCACAGGTGTCCAGCAGCTTCTCATTATCGGTTTGGACCGTGCTGGCAACATTCCGCATCGCTTCTGCAAATCCCGTAATTTCCTCAACCGTCTCTCCCTTGATCCGCAGTGCCATCAGCAGCGCTCCGATCTGCGACTGGGTAACATTCCCCTCCATGATCGAAGACATCAATAGACGTGCTTCCTCACGCGTTAAATCCTGTCCTCCGATCAGCTGGTTCAAGCATGCTGGAATAAACTCACTAGTACTCATACCTTCTTCTCCTCCTTTGTGTTTATGGCGTGTATTCATAAAAATAATCCTGATTCAGCTGCTGTTCTATTTCCACTTTGGACGCTGTCGGAAACATGGCTTCAGCGGTCCGGATCGATTTCAGCAGTGCTTTGGCCTTATTCACCGTCTCTTCGTATTCCTTCTCGGGCACCGAATCCCATACGATCCCTGCTCCAGCTTGCACGTAAGCTTTGCCCTTACGGAAGATGATCGTCCGGATTGTAATGCAGGAATCCATATTGGAGTTAAAGCCCAGGTATCCAATGGCTCCCGCATAAGCTCCTCTGGCTTCCTTCTCCAGCTCGGCGATAATTTCCATCGCTCTCAGCTTTGGTGCACCGGATACCGTTCCCGCGGGCAGGCAGGATAGAAAGGCATCGAAGAAATCCTTATCGTCCCGAAGCGTACCGGATACATTGGAAACCATGTGCATGACATGAGAATAACGCTCAATTTCCATAAACATGTCGCATTTAACCGTTCCGAACTGTGATACCCGGCCCAAATCATTGCGTCCAAGATCGACAAGCATCAAGTGCTCGGCTCGTTCCTTCTCATCCTCAAGCAGTTCCTTTGCCAACCGGTCATCTTCGGCTTCGTCCGCCCCTCGTGGCCGTGTACCTGCAATCGGCCTCGTTTCGACTTTACCACCGTCAACTTTAACCAGTGCTTCAGGCGAGGTTCCAACAATGATCTCCTCATGCATCTTAAGGTAGTACATATAAGGGGATGGATTGAGCGTTCGCAGCACGCGGTATACATGCAGCGGAGAAACATCCGTTTCAATATGAAAACGCTGGGACAGTACCACTTGAAAAATATCTCCTGACCGTATATATTCCTGCGCCTGCTTCACATTTTCCATATATTGTTCCTTCGTCATATTGGACTTGATGTCACCAAGCTCAATATCTGCAGGAATTGTACGTCCATTTACGTTTTCTCGCGGCCCCTGCGTCTGCAGCTGTTCAGCAATTTGACTAAGCTTGTTGTCGATCTCCACGTAACAGCGGCGGATATCCTCATCTCGATCTCCGTCTTGGACGTGAACATTACCGACCAGCAAAATCTGCTGCTTTACATGATCGAAAACAATCACCGTATCGCAAAACATAAACCGGATGTCATCCATGACAAGATCATCAACTGCATGGGAAGGAAGCTTCTCATAATATTGCAGCAAATCATAACCGAAGAACCCGATCGCTCCACCCGTGAAAGGAGGCAGTTCCTCCGTTTTCGGACTGCGGTAGCGGCGAAGCAGAGCCTTCAGCTCTTCAACAGGCTTGCCCTTAACGATTTCTTCTGCGCCGTTTCTTTCAAGTACAATCTCGCCCTTCTTGCCGTAGATCATCATGAAAGGATCGGTTCCAATAAAAGAATACCGTGCCCACTGACTGCCACCCTCTACACTTTCAAGCAAAAACGCGCAATCGCGTTCAGCATAACGCTGAAAAATTCGTATCGGGGTTTCCATATCCGCCAGCAGCCGTTTTACGACAGGAATCAGATTATACTCGCGGGACAGCTTTATGACCTGCTCCACACCCGGATTCATCATGACTTGTTCCCTCCTTCGTTTTTCATTCGGATTTCGGTAAAACTTAAGTGAACTATTGATGTAGATAACAAAAAAACCTCTACCGAAGTAGAGGTTTGACGTTCATTAAGTATGTGGAAAGAGTCGTCCGCAGCAATCATATTCCGCTTCGATTATTTGTAATTCCCGCATCCCAGATCACTGGAAAGAAGAACTAGAAACATCTATGCAAAACATTATGGCTGGACGTTCCAAAATTTGCATTACGCATATGGACTCAGCTCTTCTATACTCAACTCAGCTCTTCTAAACTCTACTCAGCTATATAGATTAACTTAGATCTCTATCTAAGTTCAATCCATGGACATTGTTCGAAATGCTTCGTTCGAACGATACATTATAGAATGATCATCAACATCTTTGCGCATCTGTCATTCTATGTAACTTACACTATACAGGATGGACCCTCGTCCTGGCAAGCATAGATCTCAAAAAGTTAAGCCTTGGGAGCAGCAAGGTCCGGGCGAAGCTTCTTCGCTTCGTTCATATACACATGCTTAATATCGCTTTGGCTCTTTTCGGTGTTAACCTGAACCATCAGGCGGATGCACCGCGGCAGGCTTCCTTTTACAGGCACTTCTACGGAACACATTAAAGGTACCAGTTCCCAGCCCTCTAATTGCCTTATGGCTTTTGCCGGAAATGCGGCGTCCAGATCTTGAGTCAGCGTGATCCAAACACTGCAAATATCTTCAGGATTTACTTCATTACGCTCCACTATTTCACGCATCAATACAACAGTT
The DNA here is from genome assembly GCF_004916975.1 of Paenibacillus dokdonensis. Classification (GTDB taxonomy): domain Bacteria; phylum Bacillota; class Bacilli; order Paenibacillales; family Paenibacillaceae; genus Paenibacillus_AQ; species Paenibacillus_AQ dokdonensis. The sequence continues at coordinate 3,250,093 of NZ_STGQ01000001.1, forward strand.
TCATCCAGAATTTCCCGCTCTTCATTGAGCTCAACGGTTGTCGCACCGCGAATACCTCGGTTATACATGGGCTTCTCCTCCTTTTCTAAGCTGTTTCAGGATATCTCTGACCAGTTGCTGCGGAATATCCTTCACAATGCTGACTGAGCCGATTGAATCCGGTACTACAAATACCATTGTACCTTCCTTGAACTTCTTATCATGCATCATAGCCTCCATCAGGTCGTCCTCATCCAAATGCTCCGGTAGTAGAACCGGCAGATTCAGAGCGGTTAGCATTGCTATCGTTTCGGCATAGACACCTTTTTTTCGTCCCAATGCCTCAGCCAAGAGCGCCGAACCAGCCATTCCGATCGAGATGGCTTCACCGTGCAAAAACTCTCCATAGCCGCCAACGGCCTCAATGGCGTGTCCAATGGTATGTCCAAGGTTTAATATGGCACGCAGTCCACCTTCACGTTCATCCTGGGATACAACATCCGCTTTAATAGCGACACCCCGTTCCAAACCATATCCAAGCGCATCCAAATCAAGGGCTAGCAGTTCACCCGCATGATCCTTGCACCAGTATGCAAATGCTTCGTCTTTGATGAGACCATGCTTGACCATTTCAGCCAGTCCGGCAGATACCTCACGGGGAGGCAGTGTTGTAAGCGTATCGAGATCATACAACACAAATTCAGGCTGATGAAATGCCCCAATCATATTTTTGGCAAGCGGATGGTTAACGGCAACCTTGCCACCAACGCTGCTGTCATGCGCCAGGATGGTGGTTGGCATCTGGAGAAAAGAAATCCCCCGCATATAAGTAGCGGCTACAAAACCGGCCAAATCTCCGACTACACCTCCACCAAGGGCGATGACGGATGAATTGCGATCAAGACCGCCCTGAATGGCGTCTGTCATGACATTTTCAAAGACTGACAAGGATTTGGAGCCTTCTCCGGATTTAACGATTGAGATCACTAGCCGGAAGCCTGCCGCTTGCAGCGAGGACTTCAAGGTTTCAAGATGATAGGGAGCAACCTTATCGTCCGTGACAACCAGATGCGGACTTTTGACTGACAATCCATGCTTTATTAGATAAGCCGCGGCCTGCGGCAGCAGACCGGAGCCGATATAGATCGGATACGAACGCTCTCCCAATTCCACATGTACGTTTCTCATCATCAGTAATTCTCCACTTGGGTTAAGTAGTTATTGTAATTCGCACGAATCTCATCCATCGAATCGCCCCCGAATTTCTCAAGGAAAGCTTTGGCGATTTCCCATGCCACGACATGTTCCATCACGACGCTCGCCGCAGGTACCGCACAAGCATCCGAACGCTCCACCTGAGCTGTAAATGGTTCCTTCGTATCAATGTCCACGCTTCTGAGCGGCTTGTAAAGAGTTGGGATCGGCTTCATTACGCCGCGCACAACCACAGGCATTCCATTTGTCATACCACCCTCAAAACCGCCGAGACGATTACTTGCGCGGTAGTACCCTTGTCCATCTTCATGGATAATCTCATCATGCACCTGAGACCCGCGGAGAACGCCCGCTTCAAATCCGATGCCAATCTCTACACCCTTGAATGCGTTAATCGACATCACCGCCTGAGCTATGCGTCCATCAAGTTTGCGGTCATACTGGACATAGCTTCCAAGTCCAACCGGCAGACCCTCAACGACACACTCGACAACCCCGCCGACCGAGTCGCCTTCTTTTTTAATTTGATCGATGTAAGCTTCCATCTTCTGTTCCGTTTCGGAGTCCACCACTCGTACGGAAGAGGCTTCCGTGCGCTCGTTTAGCTCATCCACAGATAGTTGGTTGGCAGGTGCCTCAATTTCTCCGATACGTATGACTTGTCCGCCTATCTTCACGCCGAAGGCTTCAAGAAACTGGCGGGCAATCGCTCCACAAGCAACGCGGACGGCCGTTTCTCTTGCGCTGGACCGTTCCAGCACATTCCGAAGATCCTTCAAATTATATTTCAAGCCTCCGTTCAAATCCGCATGACCCGGACGTGGACGATGCACACGACGCTTCTCTTCATCACTGCCTTCAATAGGCTCAACGTTCATGATCTGGTTCCAGCTGGCCCAGTCCTTATTTTCCACCACGATGGCAACGGGTGCACCGGTCGTAACGCCATGGCGTACGCCACCGACGATTTTTGCCGTGTCCTTCTCAATTTGCATCCGGCGTCCACGACCATGACCTTTCTGGCGGCGGTGGAGCTGGAAATTCAATGCTTCAAAATCAAGTGTAAGATTGCTTGGAAAACCTTCAATAATGGCAGTAAGCTGGGGACCATGCGTCTCCCCGGCTGTTAAGTAACGAATACTCATGTTGCTTTCCCCCTTTAAACTGTTAAACGGTAATTGGCTAAAATCCGAAGATATCTTTGCTCATTATAGTATAGCTGCCACCGCTTTGACAAGGAAGGTATGCATTTGCAAAAAAAGACGCCTTTCCCTCAATTAAAGGGACGGCGTCTTACTCTGCATTGCTGCTATTAACCTGGAAGCACTCTTTTTGCTTACTTTCTTCCTTCAGTCTTTCCACGGAATCCTGTACCATCTGGCTCAGACGGATATCCTCGATACCCAGGATCTGACCGCATTCCTGAATCGTTATAAAACCGCGACGGTACGCCGTAATCACTTTCCGCTTATCCATACTGAAGCAGACCTCCACTTATCCATGTCATTGTGTTAGTCATAGTATCGCATCAAGCGGCTGCAATTATACCCTCAGGATGGAATTTCAGGATTTCTTCCGGTAGAAAAAGGTTTCTGTCGGCTCGAGACCATATTGCCCAGGTGTAAATATCTGCTCAGTGCTGCCAACAAACAAATAGCCACCTGGGCGAAGCGCCTCCGCAAACTTATGATACAGTTTGTTTTTGGCCTCTTCTGTAAAATAAATCATCACATTTCGACAGACGATCAGATCATGCTTCTCCTCAAAACGGTCCATAAGCAGATTCTGTTTGCGGAACTGAACGCTTTTCTTCAGCTGTTCGCTGAATTTATACATCAAGCCTTCCTGCGCAAAATAACGGGAAGCGACATCTTGGGGCACGTCCTTCAAAGAGCGTTCCATATATAGTCCTTGCTTCGCCTTTGCCAAAGCCCCTTCATCAATGTCAGTCGCAACCAGAGAAGAGTCCGCAAGCAATCCTTTTCCATCAAGAATCATAGCAAGTGTATAAGGCTCTTCACCCGTGGAGCAGGCGGCGCTCCACACCTTTAGACGGCGATTGCCACCTGCGGACAGCTCAGGGAGAATGACGTCTCTGAGAATCTCCCAACGGTTGGGGTTACGCCAAAACTCTGAAACATTGATGGTCATACGGTCGAGGAATTCATAGAAAAGCATTTTGTCCTTAGAAATGGCTTCATAGAAAGACGCAAAGCTTTGGTAACCATTCTTTACCCGAAGTGTTGTCAGACGGCGCTTCATTTGGGCTTCTTTATACTCCGACAAATCAATGCCGGTACTTTGCTTAATATTTTGAATGAATTTCAAATAATCCGGATCCGGTTGATGCTCTCCGGCAGGAGCGCCTCCGGCTTGAGAAAACGGGTTCACTACATCCACGGCGAAATGCTTTTGTCGTAATCCACCAGTTCATGCGCTTCAAAAAAATTAGCAATTTCGCGCGCGCTGCTTTCTGGAGAGTCGGAGCCATGAATCAGATTATGAGGTGTATGCGATGCATAATCGCCTCGGATTGTACCCGGCAGAGCTTCTTTTACATTTGTTTTCCCCATCAGAATTCGGGATAGCGCAATAATGTCATCGCCTTCCCAAACCATAGCGAACACAGGGCCGGATGTTATGAAGCGCACCAGATTATCATAAAAGTCTTTTCCTTCATGCTCGGCATAATGCCGTTTCGCCTGTTCCTCAGATACCTGAACCAGCTTGCCGGCTGCCATGGTGAATCCCTTGTCTTCCAGTCTCGCAACAATTCTGCCGATTAAACCGCGCTGAACGCCATCAGGCTTGACCATTAAAAAAGTTCGTTCCATAAACTCACTCTCCTGTTTTGATTCAAGTCATAAGGTTAGGTTTGGTAATCTTCTTACAGTTATTTCAGACTGACAATTGATATAGAATTCAGATCAAAAATTTAATAGGAGCGCTTAGCAACAAAATTCGCGATATCCCTGAGGTTTTTCTTCGTCCGAATGTCCGGCAGCCGTTCAAGCGCGTCAAACGCTTTTTTGAAGTAGCGGTCAGCCAGCTCTTCCGCCTGCGCAATGCCCTTGCTTTCCTTGATGATTCGAATGGCACCCGTGACATCGCATTCCCCGTTTCGTTCGCGGATGTAGCTGATTTCACGCAGCAGCGGACCTCGCAATTCTTCATCCTGCAGCGCGTAAATGACCGGAATCGTAATGTTTCCCTGTCTCATGTCGCTGCCCGGCGGCTTTCCAATCTGCTTTTCGGTGCCGCACAAATCGAGCAGATCATCCTGGATCTGATACGCCATGCCGACATTGTAGCCATAGCGGTACAACAGATTAACGGTTTTTCGATCAGCGTCGGATGCGACAGCACCAAGCTGGCAGCTAATTGCGATCAATAGAGCGGTTTTCCGGCGGATACGCAGAAGATAACGGCGCACGTTCTGTTCCGTATTAAAGAAATCACGGATCTGCTCCATTTCACCGATGGACATTTCGACCATTGCTTTGGAAAGCACCTGATGGATCAGAGGATTTCCGAGCTGCGTAGCGATCGTAAGCGCACGGGCATAAATATAATCCCCTGTGTACATCGCAATACGGTTATCCCACTTTGACTTGACAGTCAGCTCCCCGCGGCGTGTATCCGCATCATCGATCACGTCGTCATGGACCAGAGAAGCCATATGAATCAGCTCTAGGGGGACAGCCACATGCTTCAGCTTTTCCAGATCATATGAGCCGAATTTGCCGCCCATCAGGACGAATACCGGACGAAGACGCTTTCCTCCCGCTTTAAGCAGGTGCATGGACGTTTCGTTCAGCAGTTCATGCTCGCCTTCGATACTCCGAAAGAGCTCGTCTTCAATATAATTCATGTCTTTTTTCAATAAGCCGAATATGTCTAATCTTTTCATTCCTTCACCCGTGTCAGCGTATTCTCAATCCGCAATCCTTTTTCACCAGCAGCAGAATTCGAGTCAAAAATCTTCATCAGAAGCATTATCAGTCAAATCATAGCATATTTCTATCCCATAAATCACTTGCGAGGGAGCTTATTCCTCCGCAGACAGCCTGACCGCAGCCTGACCACCATTCCAGCGGGCAAAGAGACGATGCTCAATGCGCATGCTATCAAGCAATTTCCCCACCTGAAAATCAACCAAATCCGCAATCGTTTCCGGATGAAAATAAAAAGCCGGCATAGCCGGGATGATCCGTACGCCCAGCCTGGCGAGCTTCAGCATATTTTCGAGATGGATGGCGTGAAGAGGCGTCTCGCGTGGCACTAGAACCAGCGTCCGCCCCTCCTTCAGCATTACATCTGCTGCCCGGGTCATCAAATTATCAGAGGTCCCGTTTGCGACAGCAGACAACGTACCCATGGAGCAGGGAGCAATTACCATGCCCTCCACCTGAAACGAGCCGCTTGCAATGGTTGCACCGATATCGGCAATGGAATGATAATGGAGTTTCCCCGGAAGTCCGTCGAACTTCTCTCTCAGCATCTGCTCCCTCTTGCCGGCATTCCATCCCAGTTCCTCGCTTAGCACCCTCCAGCCCGCGTTGGATACCACGACATGAACAGGAAAGCCTTGTTCCAGCAGAGTTTCGACCAAGCGTACCCCGTAAACGGAGCCGCTTGCTCCCGTTATGCCGACGACCCAGCCCCGCTTTTCATTTTCCGTATGTATCAATGGTACCGCACCACCAGATCAATCAGTGTAAAAACGAATACTGCAATGCTAAGCACGCTGTTCATCGTAAAGAACGAGGTTTGCAGCTTGCTCATATCTTTTGGAGACAGGATGTAGTGTTCATAGAATAAAATAATATATGAGATCACCATACCGGCAAAATACCACCAGCTAAGATCTGTCGTGAAGAACAGAACCACAAATCCAACCGCCGTCAAAACATGGAAAAACTTTGCAATCTGAAGGGATTTATGAATCCCAAAACGTGCAGGAATGGAATATAGCCCCTCGTTTTTGTCAAATTCCATGTCTTGAATCGCATAGATCACATCAAACCCTGCCGTCCAGAAAGCAACCGTTACATAGAGAAGAACAGCAACCCAATCGATGCTGTTGGTCACTGCAACCCATCCTCCCAGCGGAGCAAGGCCGAGCGTTAATCCAAGCACCAGATGGCAAAGCCAGGTAAAACGTTTGGTATACGAGTAAAATACGAGCATAAACACCGCTATAGGAAGCAGCTTCATCGCAAGAGACGAGAGTTCATATGCCGCCCAGAATAATAAAATAAAAGAAATGATCGTAAATACGATGACTTCCGCATTCTTCAGAAGCCCTGCAGGAATTGCGCGGCCCGCCGTACGCGGATTCTTTTTATCGATAACCTGGTCTATCATCCGATTCAGACCGAATGCCGCACTTCTTGCTCCGAACATGGCCAGAAGAATCCAGCCGATCTGCGCCCATGAAGGCAGGTGGCTGTTGACCACTACCGATCCCAAAATGGCTCCCATAAACGCGAAAGGAAGGGCAAACAATGTATGTTCAATCTTGATCATTTCCAAAAAAATACCGATTTTCTTAAACATGCCGATTCTCCTTAATCCCAATATGTAATGCCGCGATGCCACCAGTCAGGGGAAAGGCTTCGACATGCTGTAAACCGACGTCCCGGAATATCGATGCCAGCTCCTCCCTTCCCGGAAAAAGGGCTAACGAATCCGGCAACCACTTGTACTGCTCATATCTTTTGGCAAAGAGTTTGCCCATATTAGGCAGTATCTTTTGAAAATAAAAATAATAAATGCCTTTGAACGGCTGCCAGGTAGGCTTGGACAATTCCAGACAAACTACCATGCCGCCCGGTTTAACGACTCTTCTCATTTCCTGAAGCACTTTTTCCAAATCAGGCACATTCCGCAGCCCAAATCCGATGGTGGCATAGTCAAAGCGGTTATCTTCGAACGGCAGCTCCATTGCATTACCCTGAACCAGTGTAATTTGGTCTTCCAAGTGCTTGGCGCGTACCTTGCTCTCCCCAACCTTGAGCATGTTCGGACTGAAATCCAGTCCCACCATCTTACCGTTTCCGCTCGCATCCGCCATGCTCAGTGTCCAGTCGCAGGTTCCACAGCACAGATCCACTGCCGTATCCCCCGGCTTCATCGCCATCTTCTTCATGGCAAATTTACGCCAGGCCTTATGTCTCCGGAAGCTCAAAATGTCATTCATAATGTCGTACTTGGGAGCTATGCTTTCGAATACGGACTGGACATGATCATATTGTTCCTCCGTATGTGCTTTGGGCTCAGAAGTATTGATATTCATTGAAGCAACCCTACCCTTCTCCGACAGCAGATCCGGAAGCGTGAAGCTGCCGCTGGAAAGGCTCCAAAACTTGTCCGATTTCACGGAAGCGGCTATCACCCTTGACGCTTTTCAGGATAGACTGCACGCCGTTTACCGCTTGGCGAAGCTTTTCAGCCATATGCTCTCCTGCTTTATATTTCAGCATCAGCTTTTTCCAATCCTTGTTGTCGATTTTACGTTCTCTGAGTGCCTGTTTGTCTTCTTCACTGGCAACATCCAGGATATGCCAATACGAATAACTGTAAATATACGGCTCATTACTGCTCCGCTGCATTTCTCTTGCAACGGTCTCACACTCGCTGACATTGCGCAGAAGCGTATTCCACAAATCATGCAAGGATTCTTCGAGCAGGGGAGTAAAAGAAAGAAACAGCTGCATATTCAGCTGCACCGTTTGCCGCAAATATTCTTCCGCTGACATGAACAGGCTCTTCATTTTCCCATACAAATTCATTTTTAACACGTTCACGTCGCAAATCGCCTGACTGAGACGCGACACAGCCTCGATTTGCCCTTTTTGAGACAGGATCTGATAAAACCGACTGCTGAAATAATCTCCTGCGAGAACCTTCAGCTGGCGGGAACGCATAAATCCTTCTCCCGGCTTGCCCTCCTGCGTATCAATCGTTTCATGCGTATCTATACCCATTTGCACCAGGGAGGTGACCAGCGAGAACAATTCGCTATGAACGGTTGTCTTGCTTGTTCCCTGGTTCAGAAAAATATATAACAGCTGAACACGGGCGTCAGGAAAAGGCGGCAGCTCCGTATGTTTTTGTATCATGTCGTATTCGACATATTTCTTTGCTAGTTGGGGTACGCGGTACGGTTTCATCGTCAGCCTCCGAGCCTATTTCTTTCTTGAATCACTTTCTTTTTCACGAACAAGAACTTTTGTTCACAATCTTTCCTATTATATCACATGTTTTTTCGCCACGCACGGTGGCACTTCTTCTTTTTTAGATTATAAATGGATAAGTTTTCAGCAAAATGAAAACGATTCTATAATCGCAAGACAAACTTCCATTAAACTGCCACTAAATTGTAATTTGTCTTATGTGAAATAACATCAATCATGTTATCTTACCCGTTTTGGAGCACTCCGAACTGGTTTTTCCACAATATTGTTTCAATGACATGAAAACGCTGTTTAATCAGATCAGACAATGGCGCTTCCCCCGTACGTTTAAGCTCCCCATTGAGCCCGCTGTCCCAATCTACCCTTCTGACATCCGCTGCGAGCAAAAGATGTTTTGTTCCAAGCCACTTGTCCTCAGCCACAAGCCTGAGCTTGACCTGATTCACATTAATAGTACTTGAAAAACTAAACGAAAGGAGATCCGCAATATTTTCATACATCTCCGAAAGCTTGGTATCCGGAGCCGATACGATGAGATCAATAGACATGGCTGGTTCATTCCATTCCACTCTGCGAATTGGCATAGTCAGAGGAAGTGAATGCAAGGCATCGACGATATTGTCATTGCTGAGCTCCCAGCCAGGTTGATGCAGAAGAACAGGCAATGCTTGTGGTCGGCGCGGCACCGAGGTATGAAGATTGCTGAATGGTAAGAGCAGAAGTACTGTTCCCAGTGTGATGAAGAGTGCAGCACTAGTTAGGATAAAGCGGTTCATGGAAAAGGCCTCCCTCGCTTGTTGTATCCTTTAGTTTAATCTTCATCGCAGAAGTCCATACCTCGATATACAACGAAAAAAAGCAGGCTATGCCTGCATTCTAGCTTTCACTCTCGATAACGCCGTGCTTAGTCTGAACCTCAGCCTTGCCACGAATTTTCATTGCAGAAGTATGATCGGTAAACTGAGCAATCAGGACCTCACCCTTGTCGAGCTTCTCCGTATGATGAAACTTGGTATCCGTCCCCCGGGTCAATCCGATAACTTGCACGCCGTTTTCTTTGGCCTTGACGACAATGTAATCCGTGTTATTGGTATTTTCCATTCTTCATCCTCCTCTCCTATTTCAATTTTATGGTCATAAGCTGTTAAGCTACCGGGCATACTGACACGGTATTTATTATAAAAGGGAGTGTTTGCGATGAACTATGAACCAGCACAGCTGGATGAAGAAACAGTATCCAAGCTTCGCGAGTTTGAGCAGCAAATGAGTGAAGCCGCAGGCGAAACTGTGGTTCTCATTGCTTATACGGATCAGGAAACATCCCGATAGAAAAGAAAAGGCCGTGAACAGCCTGCAGATCCATTCGGTTGAACCGAAAAGACTTGCAGGTATCTTCAATTCTTTACTGACAAAAGTTGAACAGTAAAAATTTGAAGATTCATCACGGTCTTGTTCTTGCTTACATATGGAATATGTAGAAATCTTATTTGATTCCGTCTTTGAGCGCTTTGCCTGGTTTGAAAGCAGGAATTTTGCTCGAAGGGATTTCGATTTCTTCACCTGTTTGCGGATTGCGTCCTTTACGTGCAGAACGTTCGCGAACTTCAAAGTTGCCAAATCCAACGAGTTGGACTTTGTCTCCGCTTTGCAGAGCTTGTGCAATGGATTCGAATACAGCGTCAACCGCTTTAGTCGCATCCTTCTTGGACAATTCTGCCGTTTCAGATACTTGGGAAATCAGTTCGGATTTATTCATTTCTATTTCACCTCCCCAATGATTGAATCGGTTGTTACTCACTCTTTCCGTTTTGCCGTAAAATATACGTTCATCTGTTTATTTTACAGATAGAATCGCCATAAAGCTAGTACAGCCGCAGGCGCGGACAAACTTATAGTAATACAGTGCAACTAGAATTTCAAGAGTTTTAAGCTTGAGAACGGTTTAAAACATAAAAAGTGACGACAAATACATGTCTATATACGCTTCTCTCCAGAAAATCAAGCCTAAAAGCCAGCTCGTCTCTTCTCATGATAACACTCCTGTTTCCCTTCAATTCATCACTCCTCGGCCGCAATAACTGCCAGGAATCAAATACAAATAAAATTAACAAATAAATGAATAAATATTAATTTTCAAATCGGTATATTGACAACACCATAGTATATATACCTCCTGAGATTCAGGCTATTTTAAAAGCAACATGTTATGTACTTTGTTAATGAGAACAGCAAAAAGCCGCAAGAGGAGTATTCCGCCTGCGGCTTTCTTTTTGCATTTTTATAAGATGATGGCAATGAGTCCGCCAGAGCCCTCGTTGATGATCCTGCCAAGTGTCTCCTGAAGTTTGTATCTCGCATTATCCGGCATCATGGCAATCTTGCCTTGAATACCTTCGCGGACGATGGAGTGCAGGGACCGGCCGAAGATGTCTGAATCCCAAATCTTTATCGGATCGTTTTCGAAATCCTGGATGAGGTAGCGCACAAGCTCCTCACTTTGCTTCTCGGTGCCGATAATCGGAGAGAATTCGGATTCAACATCCACCCGGATCATGTGGATCGATGGCGCAGTAGCCTTCAGTCTCACGCCAAATCTTGTACCCTGACGAATGAGCTCAGGCTCATCCAATGACATTTCCGCAAGAGAAGGTGCGGCGATGCCGTAGCCCGTCGTCTTGACCATCTCCAGTGCCTCAGCGAAGCGGTCATACTCCCGTTTGGCATGAGAGAATTCCTGCATCAGCTGCAGCAGATGATCTTTGCCGCGGATTTCAACGCCGACCACTTCCATGAGGATCTGGTCATATAGTTCATCCGGAGCGAACAAGTCGATCTCCGCTACGCCCTGACCCATGTTCATTCCGCTGAGAGCAGCACGGTTAATGAACTCATAATCCATGAACTGCGATACGACACGGTCCACATCCCGCAGACGACGGATATCCTTCACCGTATCGCGGACGGAATTTTCATAGTTGTTGCGGAGCCAGTGCTTCTCGTTCAGCACCATGACCCAGCTCGGCAGATTCACGTTCACTTCATGCACAGGGAATTCATAGAGAACTTCACGAAGAACCCCTGTGACGTCATCCTCAGTCATCGTAGCTGCGCTGAGAGACATGACCGGAATGTCATACTTTTCAGCAAGTTCATTCCGAAGCTGGAGTGTTTCTTCACTGCGCGGACGGGTAGAGTTGATGACAAGAACGAACGGCTTCCCCACTTCCTTGAGTTCAGCAATGACACGCTCTTCTGCCTCCACGTAGGAACCGCGGGGAATTTCGGCAATAGAGCCGTCTGTTGTAACAACCACGCCAAGCGTGGAATGCTCCTGAATTACTTTGCGTGTTCCGATTTCAGCTGCTTCCTGAAATGGAATCGGTTCCTCAAACCAGGGAGTGGAAATCATACGCGGACCGTTTTCGTCCTCATATCCCTTCGCACCTTCAACCGCATAGCCTACGCAATCCACCAGGCGGACGTTGACGTCCAGACCTTCAGCCACCTTAATTTGCACCGCATTGTTTGGTACAAACTTCGGTTCGGTTGTCATAATAGTTTTGCCTGCTGCGCTCTGCGGCAGTTCATCTACGGCTCTGGCACGGTCGGCTTCGCTTGCGATGTTCGGAAGCACGATGGTTTCCATGAACCGTTTGATGAAAGTTGACTTGCCTGTTCGGACCGCGCCGACGACACCCAGGTAAATATCCCCGCCGGTGCGTTCGGCAATGTCTTTAAAAATGTCCACTTTTTCCAAAAGAGATCCCCTCCTCATTTACTCCGAAGGAAAAATGCTTAAGAGCATCCGCTTCGTGTTCCATCTGGAGCCTCGAGCCATTGCAACGGATTGGAGCCATACAATGTCGTCAGTAGTCCGCCGCCGGGGTCAGAATTGGATCGGAAACGGCAAAGCGGCGATACTCGCTTTAGGCATTTGGACTAGTATCATATTATGTACCTATCAAAAACAATATGACGGGTATTTGCAAAATCTCATAACTTATAGATTGAGTTAATGTTGCTTCTGCCCATTCCCTCAACATTAGCTCATTCTATATACCCAAACTTTGCCCGGCCTCGTCATCCATCTCAGATATATGCGAGAAGATGTTCATCTATGTATATCAATTGGATGGAGGAAAAAAAGAAAGCCATTCTCCAAAGTGCAGAAGCACGATAGAGAACGGCTTTGAAGTTAATTCATTAACCTTCAGCATTTTATGACTGTGTTTGAATCGCGACCGGAGAATCACCGGACCATTTATAAGGCAGAGACTTGACGGGGACATAGTCCGAGGATTTCACGAGTTCTTCCCGCAAATCTTCCTCTTTGGAAGGCTTGAGCCCTTCCTTGTCAATCAACTGCATAATATCGAATGCATAGTCAACATAGACCACACCCGTCTGATCCATGATAAAATTCATGTCTTGACCTGAGTAGACACTTTTGAGAACAATATTTTTGGTATCCGCGAGTGCCGGATCTACCATATGAATACCTGCATACACTTCATCCCCGGCAGGGAGCTTACCGTCATGGGCAATCTTATAGCGGTTTACCGCACGCTGTACGTCGTTCACCTTCTGTACCGTTATCAGATCCATGACCTTAATCGTCGGGTCTGTTTCCTCATTCTGAATGATGAAATAGCCGCTGCCGCCTTTTTCAAACGCCGTGGTTGGTATTTCATCAATGAATCCCCGCTTTTGAAGCTGATCCAAATCAACGCGAAACTTTTCATATTTCGGGGTATCTTCATCCGCATTTAGAATTGGCAGCAGGCCCTGATCCTTCTGAAAATCATCAATAGCCGACTGAATCCGTTTCACGCTTTCACGGTAAGAGACCCTGTTTTCGTTCTTTTTATCATCCGGATACAAGCAACCGGTCAAGCTTACCGCGAGCAGAATTACCATAACAGCTCCCGCAGCTTTCCGGAAGCCTCCGGAGCGTCTAGAAAATGAAGCCTGAGTCACAATAATCATCCTTTATATCAATTGATATTATATTAGTGAGATGGTCTTACCACAGCTGATCCTGGTCTTCTTGCCGGGCCGCTTCCAATTGTTTACGGATGGCAGCCTTTAATTTATCTTCCGGTATGTCTATGGTTACGGGCCCTTCGATTTTGGACTGGCAGGACAGTCTGACACCTTGATGCACAAGCGATCCAAGCTTTCGTTTTTCAGATTCGGCCGGACGCGATAACTTAGCGCGGGCTTCTTCGTCCACGTTTATCTTGCACATCAGACATCCCATTTTCCCGCCGCAGCGTGTGGGGATATGTACTCCAGCCCGTTGTGCGGCAGCCAGAACAGTTGTACCATGGCTTACCACTGCCTTTTTGCCGGAAGGTCTGAATGTGATTTCATGTTTCATTTCGTGTATGGCTCCTCTCGCAATAGAGCTTGCAGAGGGTTTGCACTATCATTCCCGGTTCGGTTCAAACCTAATAGGCTTACTATTTGCCGGATATGCTTTTCTGTAAAGCTGCTGCTGTGTAATATTTGTCTTAAAAGCGGTATATGGGCCTGAAGATCTGTCCTCATTATCTTAGCAATTGCTTCATAACGGTCGGCCCGATTTCTGAGCATATTAAATACCAGTTCATGACTTAGCGGCATTAATGGTACAAATATTCCTTCTAATTCGATCACTTTGGCTTGTGATAACAACAGCTTATCCACATGCACTTCATAAAGACTCCCTTGAGCACGTACCCTAAAGCCACCCACCAATTCCATCGTATAATCTTCAAGCTCATAATGGCTTAGGATGGAATGGTATCTGACTGTTTCACTTAAAGCAGGCTCGTCAACAGAGCGATCCTGCAGCAGATGATGAAGCTCTGCCATATGGACTTGGTCCGTATAAACATCGATGTCTCTTGGCATCGCGTCCAGATGCACATTCTGGAGCAGAAGTCCGCAGCTACCGCCGATCAGCCAGCATTTTCCGGCTTGATTCAGCGTCTCAGACACCTGCTGCAGCGCATGCTGTAATTCGGATGTGATCTGCATGACTCACTCTCCTGTTCTTCCCATCCGTTTAGAAATAGGTTTTGTTACGCGCTGAAATAATCCCTGATGTCTTCACAACCGCCTGGCAGCCCAGACGGAAGCCTTCGTCAAATTCTTCCGGATCAAGGCGTTTATGCTCAGCTTCGGTTGGCTCCTCCAGAAACTCAGCACCTTCAAGCACCTGACATCTGCAGCGGGCACAAGTGCCGCGTTTACACATATGCTGCCAATCAATCTCATGATCCTTGGCGTGCTGAAGAATGGTCTTGCCCGGTTCAGGTACTACCATTTTCTCAATCGTATTGCCCTTAAGCTTCATCGTGGCTTCATGTGTCACAGTCGCTTCCACTTGAATAGCTTCTTGGGCCGGCTTTTTCTTGTCAAAAAGCATGCGGAAACGGTTCATCACATTAACGCCGCCATTCCTCCGAGAAATCCGACCACCATAATAATAAACGCCACAAAGGATAACGTCCCCCGAAGAACGCCGGTCGTTTTGGTACGTGCAAATGTAATTAAAAACACAGATAACCCCATTACCAGCATGGCAATCAGGGAAACCCACATTTTTGTCATCGGATCCATAGGCTCTGATTCTCCAATCTTTTTACGATGATATAAGCGTATTATAGCATGAAACTTGTCCACTTTCTTATCAAAAGATAAATGCATGATTCCATTGGAGCATGTACATACTTTTCTCTTAAAAAAAGAGCATAAAGTCTCGGAAGCCGCGAGGCTTCGTCGACTTATTGCCCTTTACGCTACAGTATTCATGAGTTATTTCTTCATCATTAATTTCATCAGCGATTCCATATTTTGCGTACTCATTCCGCTCTTTTTAACCGCGCTTACGATATCCTGTATGGTATCTTCGCTGACTGGAACATTGGCCATCGCGGACACCTGCTTGATCAGTTGGCGGAGCTGGGTCTCATTTTGCATAGTAGAAGGTTTTACGGTGCTGGCAAGCTTCTTAACGGCATTTTCCGAGATATTCTTTCCTGATTTCTTATTGACAACATTCAGAACATCCTTGGAAATATTTTTGCTCATCTTCTCCCCTCCTCCGGCAGTCCTCAAATTATATATATGAGGAATTGCCCTGAAAGGTGAAAAGCATCAGCTGTGCCACTGCTCCCAAGTTGCGAGCTTCATGGACTCCATTTCCGTCTTAGGATCGCGTCCCATCAACGCTTCCACCGCAATACGCGGGTCTTTGTCTTCAAAAAGCACTTGATACAGCTGATCAGCTATAGGCATCTG
Source organism: Paenibacillus dokdonensis (assembly GCF_004916975.1). GTDB lineage: Bacteria > Bacillota > Bacilli > Paenibacillales > Paenibacillaceae > Paenibacillus_AQ > Paenibacillus_AQ dokdonensis. Next base: position 3,265,773 of record NZ_STGQ01000001.1, read on the forward strand.
AACACCGAATTTTTCTGAAATTGTGTGAGCCGCCTTGGTCGTGCGGATCCCTTCCACCACCATGCCCATGGAATTCAGCACTTCATCCAGCTTCGTCCCTTGGCCGAGCATCGAACCTGCACGCCAGTTACGGCTGTGCTGGCTGGTAGCGGTAACAACAAGGTCTCCGACACCTGCCAGTCCGGAAAACGTAAGCGGATTCGCTCCCATCTCGACACCGATACGGGTTATTTCCGCAAGGCCCCGTGTAAGAAGAGCTGCTTTGGCATTGTCTCCGTAACCAAGTCCATCTGACATGCCTGCACCCAGTGCAATAATGTTCTTCAGTGCACCTGCGAGCTCTACACCAAGCATATCCCGATTCGTATACACACGGAAATCCGCATTCATAAACAGATCCTGGGCAACTGCAGCAGCCTTTTGATTGAGAGATGCGACGACAACCGTGGTAGGGCAGCGCCGGACCACTTCCTCCGCATGGCTTGGTCCGGAGAGGACGACAAGATCCCCTTCCGTGCATCCGAGCTCTTCAGAGATCACCGTGGACATCCGCTTCATGGTCTCGGTTTCAAAACCCTTCGTTGCATGGATGCAGATCATATCCTCACGCCAATAGGCTTTTAAGGATCGGGCAACCTCGCGCATCGCTTTGGAAGGCGCAACAATCAACACGGCGGCTGCTCCGTTAACTGCCTCTTCCATTTCAGTTGTCGCTTTCAGATTCTCAGGCAGACTTACCTCAGGAAGATAGCGGCTGTTCATGTGCTTTTCGTTAATTTCTTGTACTTGTTCTGCATTGCGGCTCCAAATTACCACATCCGGATGATTGGCGGCTAAGACGCTAGCCAGTGCCGTTCCCCAACTGCCAGCAACAAGTACAGCTACTTTATTTGACAATTCCCTTCCCTCCTTTGGATCCTCCGGAGCCTATTTTGTTTTCCCGACCTTGAACAATTTTCACAATATTGCTTCGATGTCTCCAGAAGGCAAACAAACAGATAACGAAGCTGGACCAGAAGATGGACCAGTCAAAACCAAAGATCAAACCAGAGATCAATAGAGAAATTGGGGTGAGCGCTACAAATACGAGCGACCCGAGTGATACATAACGTGTGATAACAATAAGCAGTATCGCGATAACTCCGGCACATAGGGCCGGAACAAAGCTGAGTGTGGCCATTACGCCAATGGTAGTGGCTATACCCTTGCCTCCGCGAAAGTGGAAATAGATCGGCCAGTTATGACCGATGATCGCAGCAATGCCGCAAAGAGCAGGAATCCATTCATTTCCGTCTCCAAGCCATCTGCCAACCAATACCGCAATGATCCCTTTTAAAACATCGAGCAGGAGCACGACAATAGCCGGTCCTTTGCCCAGAATACGAAGTGTATTGGTTGCTCCCGCATTCCCGCTTCCATGCTGGCGGATATCAATCCCTTTGAGCATTTTAGCCAGCACGACGCTGAAGCTGACAGAGCCGAGCAGATAACTCAGAACAATAGCTATGATCTGTAGAATCAATCTATTCTCCCCTAACTTTCATCCGATTTGCGCCGAGTAAAGATTCTAATCGGTGTACCCTCAAAATCAAACGCTCCCCGGATTTTATTCTCCAGGTAACGCTCATAGGAGAAGTGCATCAGTTCAGGATCGTTGACAAAAACAACTATGGTTGGAGGTTTCACAGCCACCTGGGTTACATAGTTAATGCGCATACGTCTTCCCTTATCCGTCGGAGGAGGATTAATCGCCACCGCGTCGGAAACAACGTCATTGAGAAGATGGGTCTGTACTCTAAGATTATGCTGTTCAGCCACATGCTGCACAACAGGAAGCAGCTTATGTAAACGCGACTTCGTTTTGGCAGACAGGAACACGATCGGTGCATAGGTCATGAATAGGAAATGATCACGGATCTTTCTATCAAACTGCAGCATCGTTTTATCATCTTTGTCCACAACATCCCATTTGTTCACAACGAATAGTGATGCTTTGCCCGCTTCATATGCATAGCCGGCAATGTGCTTGTCCTGGTCGATGATTCCCTCTTCGCCGTTAATAACGATCAGCACCACATCAGCACGTTCAATGGCGCGCATGGCGCGCATAACGCTGTATTTTTCCGTTGTTTCATATACTTTCCCACGCTTACGCATACCAGCTGTATCAATAAGCACATACCGCTGACCATCTTTCTCAAAAGGCGTATCGATTGCGTCCCGTGTGGTTCCTGCGATATCACTGACAATGACACGTTCTTCGCCAAGAATTGCGTTAACGAGTGAGGATTTGCCAACATTCGGCCGGCCAATCAAGGCCACACGAATAACATCTTCATCATACTCATCATCATTCAATTCAGGTAAAATCTCGACGATTGCATCCAGCAAATCGCCGATACCTGTGCCATGACTTCCGGAGATCGGAATCGGGTCTCCAAATCCCAGGCTGTAGAATTCATAAATCTCGTCGTGACGGCCGAGGTTATCGACCTTATTCACGGCTAGTACAATCGGCTTTCCGGAACGAAACAGAATTTGGGCTACTTCTTCATCAGACTGCGTCAATCCGCTCTTAGCATCACACATAAACACAATGACATCTGCTTCTTCAATCGCAAGTTCTGCCTGCATGCGGATGGATTTTAAAATAACATCGTCTCCATCAATCTCGATACCACCAGTGTCAATGACGCTGAACGGTTTTCCGTTCCACTCTGAAACACCATAAATTCGATCACGGGTAATTCCCGGTTTATCTTCCACGATGGCCAGTCTATCGCCGATCAAACGGTTGAAAATGGTTGATTTGCCAACGTTAGGCCTGCCAACGATAGCTACTACGGGTCTTGCCATATTCACTCCTCCTGTCAATACTTACGATTATCATCATAGCAAAAAACACTTATTTTGGCTAACGTTTCATCAGACTATGGCTCACTTTAATCCTATTTTCCCGAAGAAAATGGTTTCCATGCATCTTTGTGCCATATCTTCTCTGCATTTTAGCGAATCCCATGCCAAGATGATACTAGAATAGACAAAGTTATTACGTCTAAAAAAAAACAATCGGAAAACCCGGTAAAGGGTTCGCCGATTGTCATTTCCGAGACTGCAAAAATCATTTAAATTTGCTGAGTTTGTCTCCAAAACGCTCTCCAAGCGTAATGCTGAGGCCTTGGTTACTCAGAGATACGTTAGGATTGTCCTTAAGCTCATCCTTATGGTTGCTGCTTCCTCCTCTAGCTGGTCTTTCCGATCTAGGAGCAGCAGCCGGAGCTTCTTCTGTTTCTTTGATGCTGAGACTCACACGTTTTTCTGCAGTGTTGATGTCGAGGATTTTCACCTGAACCTCTTGTCCTTCTTTCAGGACTTCCTGCGGAGTTCCGATGTGTTTATGAGAGATTTGGGAAATATGAACAAGTCCTTCAACTCCTGGAGCAAGCTCAACGAATGCGCCGAATGCCACAAGACGTTTAACTTCGCCTGTAACTACATCACCTGTGTTGAATTTCTCTGCTGCAGAATCCCAAGGTCCAGGTTGAGCAGCCTTCATGCTGAGGCTGATTTTACCTTTTTCAGGGTCTACTTTAAGAACTTTAACCTTCACTTTGTCTCCTTCGGAAACAACGTCGGCTGGCTTTTCAACATGATTCCATGCCATTTCAGACACGTGAACCAGTCCGTCTACTCCGCCTACATCAACGAATGCGCCGAATTGCGTCAGACGTTGAACGGTACCTTCGATTTCTTGTCCTTCTTGAAGCTGGGACATCACTTGCACTTTGTTGGACTCGAATTCTTCGTCGAGAACATCTTTAGCGGAAAGAATAACCTTGTTGTTTTCACGGTCAATTTCTTTCACTTTCACGCGCAAAGTGCGTCCTTTGTAGTCGCTGAAATCTTCAACGAAATGACGTTCTACCATGGAAGCAGGAATAAAGCCGCGAACACCCACGTCAGCAACGAGGCCGCCTTTAACTACGTCTGCTACAGTCACTTCGAGCACGTCTTTAGCTTCAAAATGCTTTTCAAGCTCTTCCCAAGCATTTTCACTATCGATCGCACGTTTGGAAAGAACAAGCTTTTCCTTTTCGTCGTCAATGCTTACTACTTTGCATTCAACTTCTTGACCAACCTGAACCGCATCTGATGCGTTGTCCAGATGAACAGAAGACAGCTCACGAATCGGAATCACACCGTCATATTTATATCCAATGCTTACATAAGCCTGGTTGTCCTCCAGCTTGACGATTGAACCTTTCACGGTGTCCCCTTTTTTCAAGGATACGAATTGGTCCATTTCCTCTTGGTTTACTTCAACTTCCTGATTTTTTGTTTCTTCCGACATGTCAATACCCTCCTCAATTCAAAAAAAGCCATTTATTCAAACCTGCTGAAGCAGAGTTCAAAACATTCAAATATGTGTTTAATATCTTTCCAATAAGTGCTTGCCTTCATTCACGGGACCGTTAATTCACCGTAGGCTTTCCGGTCTTCTGCATCTCATGAATTCGGGACATAATTTTGTCAGTCACGGCATCTACCGCTTCTGCGGACTCCATGTCAGCAAATTCGGATAAATCTAGCGGCTTCCCGTATATAACTTTCATTTTCCGTAAAAACTTGTAATCACCAATGATTGCAGCCGGCACGACTGCGGCTCCGCTTCGAAGAGCAAAGCTTGCAGCGCCTTTTTTCGCAGCACCACTGTCAGAATTACGTGTTCCTTCCGGAAAGATCCCCATGATTTCGCCACCCCGCAAAATTTTCAGGGATGTCTTAAAGGATTCTTTGCTGACGCCTCCGCGTTTTACCGGAAAAGCGCCAAGCTGTGTAATGAGCCAGCCAAGAACAGGAACCTGAAACAATTCTGCTTTTGCCATGAACTTGACTTTGCGTCTGAATTTAATTCCCACCGTCATGGGATCAAGTATGCTGATGTGATTCGAGCAGAGCAGAACTCCGCCTTCATCCGGGATGTTTTCCTTGCCTACCGCCTCTAGACGATACATAAAAGCAAATATCACCCGCAGCAATCCCCGGCAAAAAATATAAATCATGTTTCGTTCTCCCCATCCTTATGAGTTCGTATGAGTTCTGCAATAAGAAACAATCGTTTCCACAACCTGAGGGATGTCCATTTGCGTCGTATCCAGAACGATGGCATCTTCTGCACAACGTAGAGGTGAAACTTCACGTCCTTCATCCAGACGATCACGTTCTGATATATCCTTCTCAAGCTGTTCCAAGGTCAAACCTGGTGCATCACTCATCTCTTTAAAACGGCGGAGAGCACGTTCCTTGACGCTGGCCGTCATGAAAACTTTCAATTCGGCATCCGGCAGTACAGTTGTTCCGATATCCCGTCCATCCATAACGACGCCTTTGCGTGCAGCCATCTGCTGCTGGAGTGCTACCAAATGCTTGCGTAACCCTTCAATTTGCGCATATTGCGACACCATGCCATTCACTTCCTGTGAACGGATAAACGGCGATACATCCTGACCATCCACCAATACCTTCTGCCCATTGGCACCCGGTATTAATTCAATCACCATGTTTTGAACATGTTGAAGCACTTCAGCGGAAAATTCCGGCAAAATTTTATGCTTCAGCATATACCAGGTTACTGCCCGGTACATGGACCCCGTGTCCACGTATATGTAGGACAGCTCATTGGCCACCAAGCGGGCAATCGTGCTTTTGCCTGCCCCGGCAGGACCATCAATTGCAATATTGATCTTCAAGTTGTTTCCAGTCCCCTGCCTATCCAAAGGGGCATTCCTCCTCAAACACAAACGTAAGAAAAAAGCAGGCACTGCCTGCGACGTGAAAATTATACCACACAACATACACTGATGCAAAAAAGACCCGTGAAATCAGTCATGCCAATCCTTGACATTCCGCTCTTTTACAGGGATACCATCCAGTCGATCCACCGGTGAGATAAAAGGGCGCAGATAACGGATATGCAGTGCGGCTTGAAAGAATATTAAGGCAGCGATTAAAAAGATCAGCAGGATTTTGGTAAGCCTTCCTGCTTGTGCATTCAGCCTTTCAAATAATAGCAAATACTGTTTTACCTGCTCTTTTTCGTTCATAAAGATGCACTCCCGGATTTTTCCTATAATGTTTCCGGAAAATGGCTGCATTATTCTAGAATCATCTCATAAGCAGGAACATTTTAACGTCTGAAATCAAATTGTCGTTCAAAGCAATAACGGATCAGCTTTTGGCGTTCCATATCTGCAATCGTTGTGAATTTGACCATGACAATTTTGCGGCCATTCTCAAGCACCTTGATGCGGACGACTTCGCCGTTAAACGGCACATGTTCAATACTTCCGTTTTTATAAGGAACGAGAACCCAGCAAGATACGCCTTCCCCCTCCGAAATACGGTGGTTGGCGTCGCAGTAGAAGGACAATCCGCCTCCCCCCACATCATCCGTACGGGCAACGAAGCGGAGCATCTTGTCCGTTTTGACAGCTACCTCCAGCTCTGCATGGACACGCAAAAAGCTGCGCCGCTGGATTTTACTGATGGATTCGGGTTCGGGTCTGCGGATCCGCACCATCCGGATAACATCTTCTTTATATCCAAAGACATAGGAATTGAAATAATTTTTGATTCCGCCCTCGGTCATAAAAAAAATGGATAGCTCGTCCCCGATAAACAATCGCTTCAGCCGTCCGGTGCCCTCCTGCATTGGCACCTCGATGAGAATCGAATCCTCGTCCATATCCCCAATTCTGGATTTGTACTGAATGTTCGCTTCTTTTTCATCCCCTGAATCTACGCTAATAAACAATAAGTCACCAATTTTAGGATACAAAAAAGTTCACCGCCAGCTCATATATTAACCGCATATCCTGATTATACCATGTCTTTCGTCACAGGTAATATGTGTTTTTAAGCAAAAAAGAAGCCTCTTTACGAAAGAGACTTCTTGATAGCTGGGTTAAAAGTCATTTATTTTACAGCAGCCTGCTGGTCTGAAGATTTGAGCTCCTCAACAATTTTTTCCGAGCCGTCAGCAGCATCCATGTATAAACGGTATCTTGCTCCATTAATGTTTCCTCCGAATTCGTAGCAGAGCGTTTCCTTGGATTGGTCATCCTTAATCAATGCCAACCGGCTGTAAGTCTCCTTGAACTCGGGGTTTATCTTTTTGCGGACCTCATCAATGGTCATCTTTGGCTTCGGCAGATTGCGTTTGCCTTTGTGCTCATACACATAATCGCTTGCCTGGAACCCTGTGACTTCACCATTATCCAAACCGACTCGGACCGTGATTTTTTCAGGATATATCAAAACACCGTCCTGTACGCTGACATAAGTGAGGTTGCCCATATTCCCATATTGGTCCGCGGTTACAGCTGTCATATCTTTATAGCCCTTTTTATTCAGAAACTGGTTAGCCTTTTCTTTGGCCTGCTTAATGGTTACCGATTTCTTACCGATCTTCCGATTGTCATGGTAGCTAATCAGAAGTCCGCCTTTTTTGGTAAAGTCCATGGAAACTATAGCAGGCAAGTTTTTGGATTTAACCGTAGCCGTATAGGACTCCCAATCCGTCCCCTTGCCGTTTTCTGTTACCTGAATGGAGGCTTTGGAGCCTGCATCCGCGAATTTCGCAGCCTTACGCTTAATATCCTCCTTGGATACCGGTAAGCCGGACAGCATTTTAACTGAACGCTTGTCGTAAATGCTTGATACAGCCGGTCCCCAGTTTAGTTCCGGATATTCACCAACCCGCTTGTCCACCGTTTTGAAACCGTCGATGATCGTGTTGTCGAGAGCCTTCTCCTCAGTTGCCATAGCACTCTCTACATCCATCCAGCGAAGCCGGTTCTGAATAACCTTGCTTTGCACGGTCTGCAGATCCTTGGTGATGTCTGCCGAATTCTTATACAGAGCTTTGAGGTTTTTAAACTCATCCTGTGACAATGGCTCCTTATCCAAATTACGCATCGAAGTCTGATACGAGAAATTTGAAATCCGGGACAGAAAATCCTCTGTCTTATTAAAAGGAAGCATCGTCAGCGGCAGCTGGTTAATCTCATTCTGGGCCTCGCTAGTCAGTCTCCAAACATTAATTAACCCTTTGCGGTGCATTGCATTGGAGGTAGAGCTGACTGCAAGCGTGTTGCCAAGCTCACTATGCAATCGGTCCATATGGTAGGACAAGTCATGAAAAGCCCGCTGATACTGGTTCTCGGCTTTAATGAGAACTGCGTTTTTCTCTTGATTCTCCTGATACCCCCACACGAAAGCCCCGATCATAAAGAGGGTGACGATGGGAAACAAAACAGCGCTTAGTCGCTTGTACATAATTGCTCGAGTCTCCTTTCTTCAACTGTATAGATCAAAACCAAAGCCCGCGGCGTATCACAGCTGATTTTGATCAATCTACTATATAAATGAACTAAAGTTTAGCCTTGCATTTCCTTGATTCTTTAGTTCAATTTATATCGTTGCTGCTGTTAGTTTGACAAGAAGAAAGGAGTCTTATGCATCTTATGGCAGTATACTTTATCCGGATTTTTAACTTAGATCGGCAGTTCTTCAATATCGAACAGATTTTTATTGTTGCACAAGCATTGCTTAAAACCTGTCTCAATCCGTCCCCGGTCTCTTTTTCCCCTTAATATAAAACGTTCTCCACATTGTCTGCATACAATCGTGACTTTGACACGCAAAAAAGGCACCCTCCATCCTGTATGGATTTCCAAAATTGGAATCTCGTAGGATAAAGTGTGCCCATTTTTATTAGGTATTAACCTCTTCTTCACGTTTGACGAACCTGAATGGAGAGCGGTTGTTAGCCCGGTATACCTTCCCCATTCCCCCATACCACAGAAACGCCATCAACGGAACGATAAACCATATCCAGTATTGGGTCATCGTGGCAAGAATCAGATCATAAACGCCATGCCAGAACCAAGGAATGATCATGGAGTAAACCAAGTAACGTTTAGCCTTCCTTCCCGTGGAGAAACGGGCGCGTCCCAGATAATAACCCATCATAACCCCAAACATAGCATGGCCTGATACTGGCAGCAGCGCCCTCAGGAACATCGCTCCGATCGAAGCGTGACTGTACCAGGCGTACATGACATTCTCCACCGTAGCAAATCCAAGGGAAATGGCGACCGCATACACAATCCCATCGTAAGGCTCGTCAAATTCGGTATGGTTGTAAATCATATGGTACAGTACAAACCATTTCAGAAACTCCTCAACAAACGATGAAATGATGAATGATTCGATATAGGGATTGCCTCCAAACCCGCTCGTCATCCCCCGCTGGATGATCATCACCGGCACAACAATCAGAAAGCCGAGCACAAACACCTTGATGACCATCATGAGTGGTTCCTGCTCATATCTGTCTTTCAGATAAAAATACGTCAAAAGGGCTAGACCCGGCGCTAGCGCCGAAGCTATGACTGAAAACCAAAGCACCGTTTCTTTCCCCCTTTTTCCGTGTGTATTTCGCTTTAAAAAGCAATTCATCCCATGAAATCATTGTTCATGGGATGATGTCACTAATTTAATCCTGCCGTTTGAAATGCTCACGTATGCTCGCGATAGCATTTTCCTGCATGACAACCTTACCGTATTCGTCAAGAACAGCTTCTGTATAAGAAGCAGCTTCTCCGTATTCTGCCAAAACGGCTATGAGTGAAGGATGCTTGCTGGAATCAATCTGTTCAGGATCCATGTACAGCACCCATTTATCTTTATAATGATAAAGACGGCCTGCCTCTGTAATATGACCGCCGAGAACATGCGCAGCTTCAATGAGTATCTCAAAATCGTTGAAAGCATACACGATGGAGTCGCTCTGCTCCAGGGTCACTTCCATTTCATACACTTCTTCGGGGAGCTCATCTTCCCCTAAATGACTGTAATGCGAATGATCATATTTCCCACGTGTCACGATGACGACCATGCCTTGAGCAGGCAGAGCAAAGACTTCTACAGCGAGCGGTCCAGTTGCGTCAAAACCAAGTTCATTATAGGCTTGATCCATCATTTCGGTGAACAGCTCGTGGACCTTTGGAAGCTCTTGCCACATGTCTTCCTTCTGGATTCCGCGCTCACTCAAATCGTCGAACGTGAGGAAAATCCGTATCTTATCTGAGCTCAATCGTTCTATTTTCATGACAGGATCCTCCTCTGTAAGCAATGATATAACAAATTATGATGTCCCCCATAATGTGTGCTGAAAATAGTTCTATGTAAGTATGTTATCATTATATAACCAGAAATGCACGCTGTAAAATAGACAAAAAAAAGAATCATTCCGAGCATTATCCGCTCTGAAAATGATTCTAATGGCTTGCGTTTCGTTTACATTCCAGGTATGACCGTATTGGTTTCCTTCATAATCATGTCCACTTCTCTTTTCACATCAGGATTTGAGTTGATGAAGTCATTGATTTGCTTCATGCTTTCATCCTTGGAGTGCATCTGAACATGCTGGCTGCTGTGGCTCGCTGAACTATTCATTCCAAGGGAACTCATATCCATCATTTTTCCCGCATTTTGAGTGATTGCGGAAGTGATCGAGCCTTTGTTTTTGGACATGATAGCCGTAGCTGCGGCACCAATCAGCACACCGCTTATAAATGACGAAGTATTCACAATTACAACCTCCTTGTGTGATAAACTCAAGTGTATTGTTCGCGGAAATGGATATACTCATGCGGCATAAAAACAGGAAAGTGAGATGGAAAAATGGTTAAAAAGACAGCTGCGCTTCTTCTTGTGACTGCCTTGTTGTTAAGCGCATGCGGCGACAAAAACGAAACGACTGCAGAGAAGAATCAAAGCACAACTACCCAGGATAGCACTAAAACGACGACAACAGCCGTTCCCGGCTCAAATGACGATTCAGGACATGAGAATGCTGCCAATGAGAATCAAGCCGGAGAAGCCGGCAAGGCTGGCGCTGACGCAGCGGAAGTACCAGGCACGCAAAAAGATGGTACCCAGGAAAACGCGGCCGGACAAAATGATGAAAATGCTGCCGTGCCTTTGAAATACCACATGAATAAGGCATACAATATTGTCCCTAATGAAGAAGGCACGGAGAAAAAGGTCGTACTGCTGACATTCGATGATGGTCCTAAAAAGGCGGAATGGATTAACAGCTTGATTGATACGCTGGACAAGCATCATGCCAAAGCCATTTTCTTCGTAAACGGATACCGGGTCAAAGAAAATCCGGATTTGCTGAAGCTGATCCATGACCGTGGACAGATTATCGGCAATCATAGCTGGGATCACATTTCCTTACGAAAAGAACCAGAGGCAAAAGTGAAAAAGCAAATAGAAGATGTACAAAAGATCGTAAAAGATACCATTGGAGAAACGCCAGTGTTCTTCCGGCCTCCTTTCGGAGAAGGCGGAGATGTCGGCAAGAAGATTGCGAAGGAAAACGGACTTCTCTATATGACCTGGTCAAACGGTTCTCTCGACTGGACAATGAAATCCAAAGGGACAGATAATCCACAGAAGGTGATCCAAAATGTTATGGACCAGCTGCATGCCGGAAGCAATATTCTGATGCATGAGCTTTCATGGACCACCGAAGCGCTTGATCAGCTGCTGACCAAGCTTGAGAGCAAGGGTTACACGTTTGTGGATCCCCGCAGTATAGAACTTGAAATGAGATAATGTGACAAAACTAAAAAGGCACTCTTCCCAATTCATCGTCGGGGCGAGTGCCTTTTCGTATATACAGGACTATCACTTTAGCTTATCAGCCGTGCCTTTCTTCAACCGGATAAGGTGCATCTCGGCAGGACAGCATAAGCGGAGCGCGACACGCCTATTGCCGAATCCGCGGCTGATCAGCATTTGCGGCAGCTTCACAGCAGATTGCGGCTGATACCATCTAAACCAGCCACAATCATATTTGCGGTAGAAAGCGTTCAGTCTTACCGCCCCGAAAAATGGCAATCTGATTTGCCCGCCATGCGTGTGCCCTGCGAGAATCAAATCCGGTTTGTTGGGAGCAAAGCGTATCCAGGCGGGGTCATGTACTACTACAATCCTGCACGCCTTAGTATCACTGTCCGGCAAATCCGGAAGATCAGGATAACCATCCCGCTTGGTTAGCGGCTGGTCGACGCCTGTCAGGCATACCTCTTCCCCATCTCGTACCAGCCGTATGTTCTGATCCCTTAGTAGAATTCCACCCGTATCTCTCAGCACTTGTGCCAATCCTTCGGGATCTGCCTTCAGATCATGATTGCCGTATACGGCGTATACCTGACCCACACCTGATAAAATCTCCAAGTTTTCCTTCACACGTTCCAGCGGAACGTTTTTCTCCATCATATCCCCGCCGAGAATTACCCAATCCGCTTTGCCTTGAAATTCCTGCAAATATTTGTTGGAAAGCTTGCGCTTGTGAATATCGGATATAAAAAAAATGCTGCAGCCATCGAAAGCTTCCGGCAAACCTTCCATCATAACTTCTGAATGCGTAACGGCATGAAGCCGTGCCTCATAGGACATCCTCGCAAAGAGCAGCACACAGCATACGATGAGGAATCCGGTGATCCAAAGCAGCACTGCAGTTACCATAAGTCCTCCAGCGGAGGTGCGCCCTTCACTCCCCAGTACACAAGAAATGCCGTCAAAACAAGGAACAGGAAAAATAAAGAGTTGGTAAAGTACTTACTGATCACATTTCTGCGTGAACCATAGGTTTCAGAACGTGCCGGGGCAGAGTCCAGCTCCTCTTCTGTGCTTGCTGCTCCATACCCCGCTTTATGCTTATGAGCGCGGGAAGGGTATGTTTGTTTAGGATCGGGCTTTGGATCAGATCCCTGCGAGGCTTCTGACCGGCTGTCTGCAGGAGAAGGTAAGGCTCCGCGGCTCTTCCTCTCCTTCATTGCTCTCACCCTGCTCAAAGGAGGAGCAGCTGCCGGCTTTATCTGTTCTCTCCGGCTATTAGCGGGCTTAGACTTAGGAGCTTCATCCGATGATGCAGGGGGTTTTTTTGTTTGGTTTTTTTTTCGGCTTCTGTTATACGTTTCAACTCTGCTTAATTCACTACTCATGATTCCCTCCGAAATCGAATCACTAACCCGGAAATACAATCTATCGCAAAATGGCATACCACAGGGGCAAGAAGTGTGCCGGAGTGTATGTAGATATAACCGAGTCCGAAGCTGCTCAGAAATACCCAGCCCGTTGGAATCCAGTGCTTCAAATAGCGGACATGGATCACGGCGAACAAAATACTGGTCCAGTATGGACCGAATGAATGCTGGATAGCACCCCGGAACAGCAGCTCTTCGCATACCGCGACCAGAGCCGCTATCAGTACAATATGCCAAACAGGGCGGTTTTGAAACAGCATATTGTTGATTCCGCCGTCATCCATGACTTCCTCTGGCGTTACTCGGGACACCAGAAAATCAATTAAAAACATGGCGGCAGCCAGTCCCAGCCCCCAAGCCACAAAATAGTCACCTTTATGTGCTACGAATAATTCGAAAGGATTTCTCTTCTGAAATAATATCCAGGCTAATCCGATAATTAAGGTAAGACCTTGTGTAAGATAAAGATTGATCAGGAGCAGATGGTCTGTCAGCTGATCTGGTGTCGCCTGCTTCAACTTCGGCGCACGGAATTTAAATTTTTTCATATTATGCCTGCCTGTCTTTAGTTATTAAACGATACAAGGATCATCACCATTTTGAAGGAGTGCAAGAGATCATGAAAAACCGCCCCTCCCGTTTCGAGCTTTACTTCAGCCTATTATTTATACTCGCATTGATTGTGACAGCAGCAGCGTTTCTGTCAGGGGTTCAGGTAGGTGCTAACCGTATGGAGGAAAAGTACAACTATCTGAAGTTATCATCCGCTTCACCCGATTTCTCCGATTCCTACCAACAGCAGGATGTCGTCACCTTCTATCATACCGTATTTTTGCCTTATCGGGAATTCAAGAGCGAATGGCTGGCACAAACCGAAACTGCTGGCATCTTTGCGATAGAAAAATCCGGCATTTTCAAAAGTCTTTCCAAGCTGGCAGATAAAAAATATAATGAGGTACTCCAAATCTCCATGTATGACTCTTCACCTCTGCTGCAGCAGTCCCAAAATAACACACTGAAGAGCCTGCGGCTGTTCAGTAAGGCTGCTCAACACGCGGCTGTGACGGAATCAAATTCAAAAACTATCCTTGATTCACTCGAAGAGGATGCCTATTATCAAAATGCGGTGAAATACGGTCTCTTGGCTCAAAAACAATATTATTCCTCCATGCTGAAATGGGGAACAAAGGTTAGTCCGTCCATCCCGAATCAATATATAATGCCCTCCACCCTAAAACTGAACGAATGGGAATCTTACCCGTTGATGGTGAAAAACGAAGCGGTAGCCTCCATCATGCTGAGCAGCGCCTTCTTCAGTGCAGCCGATCCGCAGGATATCACCGCATTCATTGATTCCTGGATTGCAGCCGGAAAGACCAAAACATATAAACTTGGTTCACTTCAGGAGACCATTAACTTTCTCCGTAAAAAGAATGCCGTTCATCCACAGGATTTTATTAAATTGAAGGCACAATACGGCGGAAATGAGCTGCTGCCCCAGCTTCCATTCTTTTTCGAGTCATAAAGTGACAATTCCCACAGGGAAAACGCCAAATAATATCATAAAAATCATAGCAGATTTAGCGCAGAAGATTCAAGGAGCCAAGGTTCCCTATTGACAGCCATCACGGGGCCGTGATACATTATGAAAAAATTAACGAGTTAAACCGATGAAGGAAAAAAGACCCTTGAGAGTCTTCAGAGAGCCGGTGGTTGGTGCAAACCGGTGACAGTCAAGCCGTCTTAGCGTTCCAGAGAAGTTGCATTGAACCTTACAGTAGGTGCAACCGGGTCATTTCCGTTATCAAATCAGGTCTTTAGAAGACCTCTGAGGCTGCTGGCTGCAATATCCAGCGGTGAATTAGGGTGGTACCACGAACAACTCTCGTCCCTTACTACGCAAGTAGTGTGCGGATTGAGGGTTTTTTTGTTATATTAAGCCATTTTTCCGTTGTTCCCCCATGTTGCGGCGGAATCCGAGTAACAGCATACCTCTGCTCTTTTATACAGCACCGCGTTGCCCAGGGAATACTATATTTCCACAAAGCATCTGAGTATGGTTTTACGGGAATGTATTTTTTGTGAAATACAGCCCTCTATTATATAAGTTTTCCAACAGAATGAGGAGGAAAGAAACCATGTTTAAAGTGTTAGTATCGGATCCAATCAGTGATCTGGGAATTCAGCAGCTGATGGATGCAGCCGATGTCCTGGTAGAGAAAAAGACGGGACTCGGAGAGGATGAACTTGTTGCCATTATTGGAGAGTATGATGCCCTTCTCGTCCGCAGCCAAACACGTGTCACGGAAAAAATTATGGAAGCCGGTACAAATCTCAAGGTGGTTGGCCGCGCCGGCGTAGGTGTGGATAATATTGATCTTGAGGCAGCTACCAAGCGCGGAATCATCGTTATTAATGCTCCTGACGGCAATACCATTACCACTTGTGAGCATACCTTTGCCATGATGATGGCTCTGGCCCGGCATATTCCACAGGCCTATGCAAAAACGGTTGGTGGCGTATGGGACCGGAAATCCTTCCTGGGCGTCGAGCTACGCAATAAGACTCTCGGTGTCATGGGTATGGGACGGATCGGCAGTGAAGTAGCGAAGCGTGCGAAAGCATTCGGTATGAACATCCTGGCGTTCGATCCCTTCCTGACTCAGGAGCGTGCCGAGAAGATGGAAGTCAAGCTGGCATCCGTGGATGACATCGTTCGGAATGCAGACTTCATGACCGTTCATACGCCACTGACACCTGAAACACATCATATGATCTCCCGTCCACAGTTTGAAGTCATGAAAAAGGGCATGCGTATTGTCAACTGCGCACGTGGTGGAATCATCGATGAAGCGGCTCTCGTGGAAGCTATTAATGAAGGCATTGTAGCTGGCGCTGCATTTGACGTATTTGAAAGCGAGCCGCCGGAAAAGGATCATCCGTTCCTTACTCATCCAAAAATCATTGTGACGCCTCACCTTGGCGCTTCGACCGTTGAAGCCCAGGAAAACGTGGCCATTGACGTCTCGGAGGAAGTACTTCATATCCTTCGTAACGAACCGTTTAAAAACGCTGTGAACATGCCTCCGGTAGCCGCAAGCGTCATGAGCCGTCTGCAGCCTTACTTCTCAATCGGTGAGAAGCTCGGCAGCTTTGCTGCACAAGCAGCCAACCAGGCTGTCAATGAGATTCATATAGACTATGCCGGCGACCTGTCGGATGTGGATACACTGCCACTGACCCGTTATATTGTGAAAGGTGTGCTTGCGCATCATCTTGGAAGCGAAGTAAACATCGTCAATTGCATGCATCTCGCTAAATTGCGGGATATCAACGTGGTTGTGACCCAAGCTTCGAAGTCCAAGGGCTTCACGAATTTGCTGACAGTCACCCTGAAGACACAAAACAATGAGGAAACTCTGGTTGCCGGTACCCTGCTGAACGGTTATGGCGAACGGATCGTACAAATTGACAAATTCCCTGTTGATATGGCACCGGAAGGCCATCAAATTCTCATTTCCCATAACGATAAGCCAGGTATTATTGGCAGTGTTGGTACGCTTCTCGGCCAAAACGACGTCAACATCGCCTCCATGCAGGTGGGTCGTAAGATCATCGGTGGCGCAGCCATTATGATTCTGTCCGTTGACAAAGCTGTCCAAAAAGATGTGCTGGTTCAGCTGACAACCCTTGCTGAACTGAACCGTGCCATCGAAATTACGCTGTAACGATAAGCGAGAAATTAAATCAAATAACCAAAAAGCGCATGCCCTATTAGAGGGTATGCGCTTTTTGGGCATCATCGATTGTTCCACGTTGAACAAGATTAATCTTTCAACTTCAACAAAAAACACCCCAGAATGAGGTGTTTCTTGGTATGCTATCAAGATTTATGGCTTTCGACAGGAAGTCGTATCGAGAATATGGTTCCTTCGCCAAGCTGGCTTGTAACTCGAATCGATCCGGAATGGGATTCTACGATACTTTTCACGATTGCAAGCCCGAGCCCCGTTCCATTGGAACCTCCGCGCACTCTGGCTTTATCTGCCTTATAAAACCTTTCAAATACAAACGGAATATCTTCCTGAGGGATTCCTGCACCTTCATCTTCAATCTTTATCTGCAGATCAGTAACAGGCCCCTCTCCTACCCGTTCGGCTACAATACGGATCTGCTTGCCTTCAGGTGTATGGCGGAATGCGTTGTCCAGAAGATTTGTGAAAACCTGCTCCAGCTTATCTTCGTCCGCCTCCTCCAAAAAGAGATCATCCGACTTTTTACTGTAGGATAGCTCGATTGCGTTTTCCTTCGCCCGTACGGAGAACTTACGGTACACGCGTTCGAGCAGCTCATTTACATCCAGCCTGCTCCGCTGAATATCCGTATGACCGGCCTCCATTCGTGCCAGATCGAGCAGATCTTTTACCAGGCGCCCCATCCGCAAGGATTCATCGTGGATAACCTGAATCAGTTCCTCACTCTCTTCCGGAGATGCAGCCATTCCATCAAGTAAAGCTTCACTGTAGCCCTGCATCATCGAAAGCGGCGTCCGGATTTCATGGGACACATTGGCCACAAAATCCTGTCGCATTTTCTCCAGCTTCACCTGTTCGGTTATATCTCTGAGCACTGCCACAGCGCCGCGAATATCATTGTCAGCATACAGGGGAGCCATATGTACAGACCATACCCCCTGCTTGACATGCACATCCGCACTTACATCCGCACTTTCCTGAAGCATCAGTCCAAACAAGTCCAACAGCGGTTTAGGTACCTTCTCCTCGAATGGACCTTCAAGCTCCTCTGACTCATCCATATCCCAATCGATATCCTTCCACTTGGGAATCAGCTTCTGAGCTGGTGGATTAGTCAAAATAATATGGCCAGAGTTGTCAATCGTAATCACTGCATCACTCATGCTTCGCAGTACACTAGCCAAATGTTCCTTTTCCTGATTGAGATTGCGGATATTGTCTTCAAGCTCAGTAGCCATATGGTTAAACGTATTAGCGAGCTTTCCAATCTCATCGCTGGTTACGATGGACAGACGGGTGCTGTACTCGCCTTTGCTAATCGCTTCTGTTGCGCTGATCAGCTTTTGCATAGGCTGGGTAATTTTGGTGAGAAGGAATAGCGCAAAAAAGGTGGTCATCGAAAAGCCGATGATCGCCGTATAGGTGAATAGACGCTTAATATCTCCGGAATTGTTCGAAAAATTGGTATCGATATACGGAAGCAGGAACAAGGCCATGATAATCAGAATACATGCCACCAGGCATATGATCGTTGCCCACAATTTACCGACCAGCGATGTCCAGAAGTTCACGTTACTTTGGCACCTCTAACTTATAACCGACTCCCCATACGGTTGTAATCATGGCAGCCGATTCCGGAGATACTTTGTTCAGCTTTTCCCTTAATCTTTTGACATGCGTATCCACGGTACGCAAATCACCGAAGAACTCGTAATTCCATACATCCTTCAGCAGTTCTTCTCTTGAAAATACCTTGTCAGGTGAAACTGCAAGATAATGCAGGAGCTCATATTCCTTTGGTGTCAAACTGACTTCATGTCCGCTTGCGGTTACCCGGTGCGCATCATGTTCGATAACAAGATAAGGGAATACAATATTGTTGCTGGAATTACTATCCTTCGACAGATAAGCAGTAGCTGAAGAACGTCTCAGGATCGCCTTTACACGATATATAACTTCCCGGGGACTAAACGGCTTAACAACGTAATCATCCGCACCGACTTCAAAACCTTGAACACGGTTGATTTCCTCACCCTTGGCCGTCAGCATCAGGATTGGTGTTGATTTTAATTGTCTTAAACGGGTGCAGACCTCCATGCCATCCATTCCTGGCAGCATCAAATCCAGCAGTATAAGTCCATAATCTTGATTGGAAGCTTTGCGCAGCGCCGTTTCTCCATCTTCCGCTTCTTCCACTTCATAACCTTCTTTTTCCAAATACATTTTAAGCAAACGTCGAATCCGTTCTTCATCGTCCACAACCAGTATTCGATTTCCGTGCTCTGACATAGACAACAACCCCTTTATGTTCATACGAAGATCTTCCACTTGCTCTCAAAGGACAATTATAGCGAAAATCCGCTTCAACATTCAACATCAAATGCGAAACGGATTCTCTTTATGATGGTTTTTGTCGATTAATGAATGTTATTCAACACCTGCATAGGAATGCAAACCTGCGATAACCAGATTTACCCCGACCAGAGTGAACATAACTACAAGGAAGCCAATAACCGCGAGCCAGGCCGAATTACTGCCCTGCCAGCCGCGGGAAAGTCTGAGATGCAGATAAGCACTGTAGAACAGCCAGCAGATAAGCGCCCATACCTCTTTCGGATCCCAGCTCCAGAAGATACCCCAGGCAATTTGTGCCCAGATCATTGCAAAGATGAGAGCACCTAAAGTAAAGATCGGGAAACCAATCGCAATGGCGCGGTAGCTGATCTCATCCAAATCGTCCGCATCAATGCCATCCATTAATGGAGAAGCGGCGCGGCCAAGCGGCTTGCGGACGATCAGACGCAGAATACCGTAAAGAATGAGACCGGTGAGAACTGACCAGATAATCGTGTTGAATTTACGTCCGGCATTTACCCCGTTCATCCAAGATGGAGCATTAAACAACGGCTTGCTCATACCCAGGAATGGCTCATAGCTTTCGATCTTGCTGTGATACGGTCCAACGATCGGCGGCAGTTTATAGGATACTTTCTCGGTAATCGTTGTTTGTGCGCCTACTTGACCCGTTACTTTCGTTTGCGTAAACACCGACTCATAACCGGCTGAGCGGAAAATAAATACAGTAGCTATAAAGGATATAACAAGGATGATTGAAAAGAAAATAACTTCTACCCAGCGCTGCTGTTTTTTTGCTTTCTTCTCTTTACTCTTAAAATCAACCGTGCGAATCAAGTACATAAATCCGGCTGCAAAACCGATGGCGAAGAAGGACTCACCCGCTGCAGCTAAAGTAACGTGAATCTTGAGCCAGTAGGATTGCAGCGATGGGATCAGCGGCTGCACTTCCTGCGGGAACACCGCAGCGTATGCCATAATAATAATGGTAATCGGTACGGCGAACAAACCAAGCAATGTCTTTCTGTATATCAGGTATACGACCGTAAACGCGACCATAACCATCATCGACAGGAATGACATAAATTCATACATGTTACTGACCGGAATATGTTCGCCGCCAATCCAGCGGGTCACGAAAAATATCAGATGGAAGATCAGACCCAGGGACGAACCCAGAAAGGCGATCCCCCCCCATTTTTTCATATGTGCTTCAGGGTCGCGATTGCTCCACCTGCGGCCCATCAGAGCAACGGCGAATAATATAAATGCCGCGCAGTAAAGGAAGAATGCAACGACAAACATATTGCTGCTGAAATCCAATAACTTCATGCGTTTTTTCCTCCGTTATCCATGGACTTTTCGTCCACATCCAGATTCATTTTTTTCAGAATGGCCGAGATCTCCCGGCGTATGCCGAACCAGTTTTTATTGGTGTGTGCTCCGAGTGTCAACATACCGTCATCAATCCGCAGCCAGATCCGGCGGTGCTGCCAGTAGAATCCCAGCACGAGGCCAAGCATCACGATGCTGGCGCCGATCCAGATAAACGGCATTACCTTATCCACGCGAATATTCAAGTATGAGGTAGATAAAGAGAAATCGACATTTTCCATACCCTTCACGTCAAGCATGAGCGGAGCACTTCCTCCATTCAGCTTGGTGTTGATGGCATCTTGCTGAAAACGCTCTTTATCAATTTCTTTCGGAAAATAGATATACTGCACACCCGCAGCTGGCAGATCCGGACCTTTAATCAGGAAAAGAAATGCCGGCGCATTTGGATTCGGAGTTTTCGTGACAGGCTTGCCATTTTCATCAAGACCAAAGTCATTGTACTTTTCTTTCAATTCAAGCGAATAGTCGCCAACCGTATAGTTGCGTTGCGGATTTCTGATATCCAGCTTGAATTTCCCGAAGTCTTGGCCCGTCTTGACATCTACCAAAGATGGACTCACCGCTCGCAATATCGGAGTCATGTCATAGTCAAACTGGTATGCCATCAGGCCCTTGTAGTCCAAAGGATCATTCACCTGAATATTATGCTTTGTCACTTCTTCAAGCTTTGGTTCTTTGGTCGGATCATCACAATCGGCAGTGCATTGATACAATGTAGCTTGGGTATTAAACAGCTTGGGAAGAGTCTTGCCTTTATTGCGGAACTCCTCCGGCATTTCCTCCTGCGTATAATACTCGACTGTGAACTTCTCGTTTTTCAGATAAAAAGAAGTATCCGGTATGTGTTTGATTTCCCCTTCGGGAAAAGGAATATGCTGGTCCATTTTCAGTCCAGGCAAACCACGTGCCAGAACGGCAAGCAAAAAGATGATGAGGCCGATGTGAATAACATAAGGGCCCCAGCGGCTAAAGCGGTATTTTTCCGCCAAGAGAGCGTTTCCGTCTGTGTACACACGATAGCCCTTCTTTTTGATCGGGGCTGACACCTGCTTCATCCAATCCTCAACTGTACCTTCAACCGGGCCCTGATAAACAACCCGCTGACGCGTCAAAAACTGCATGTGCTTAAGTATTCTTTGTTTGGTAAGTGCTTTATAAAGCGGGAGAACCCGGTCCAGGCTGCATATAATCAGCGATGCTCCAATCATCACGAGCAGCAGAATAAACCACCAGGATTCATAAGTATGTGTCAATCCAAGCTTGTAATAGACCAGGCCCCAGGTTCCATAGGTATCCTTGTAATAGGTCGAAGGATCGACGTTCAGGAAAGTGCTTTCCTGAGGAAATATCGAACCGAGCATCGAACCGATCAGCGTCAGGATGATCATGTATACTGCTATTTTGACAGAAGAAAAGAAGTTCCAAATGCGGTCGATGAAATTCGGATTGACGCGCTGCGATCTGCGCGCCATTCCGTCATAACGCATTTCCAGAACTTCGGTAGACTCACGGTCCTCTTCTTCAAGCGGTCTGCCACAGGCCTCGCAAAGTACGGTGCCCACCGGATTCTGGTGTCCGCACTCGCATTTTGTGTTTTTAAAAGCGATTACTTCTTGTAACATTACGATTTCACCAGCTCTGCAATTTGTTTGTCGAGGGTGGCCAAATCCAGTTGACCGAGATGAATCTTGTTAATTTTCCCGTCCTTGGACACAAAAAGGGTGGTAGGCAACGGCGAAATGCCGTATTTTGCGATAGCATCCTTATTCGGATCAAGAAGAATCGGGAAATTCACGTTAACACTATTCACGAAATTTTCGACAGCCATCTTGTCCTCACCGGCATTAATTCCGACCACAACCACGTCTTGATCCTTCCATTTTTCCCATTGTGCCTGCAGAGCCGGCATTTCCTTCACACAAGGTCCGCACCAGGTTCCCCAAAAATTAAGAACCATAGCCTTTCCCTTGTATTCATCCAGCTTATGAGCCTTGCCATCCAGACCGAGAAGGTCGAAATTCGGCGCTTTGCTGCCTTCCGTAGGCTTGCCGCCCGAACCAGACACTTGCGAAACAATGGCATATCCGCCCAGAACAACGATCAAAAGCAGGATAATTATCTGAATTTTCTTCCTTGATTTACCCATGCCAAATGCTCCTTTACTATGACAAATCTCATGTTTTCCATCGCAGGTTTTGAACATCCTATGAACAATTATATCGAAAACATGTCATATTTGTGGAGGCTGGTTATGAATATTGTGTGACCTTCCGAGCTATTTTTTACCCTGTTTTCCGGATATAGCCATATTCTTCAGGCTCTCTATTTCATCCTTCGTTAAATGACGATAGAGTCCGCGCTTCAGATTCTGGAGCAGCAAATCACCGAACGAAATCCGCTTCAGACGGATGACTTTATGGGAAATCGCTTCGAACATCCGGCGCACCTGACGGTTTCTGCCTTCATGAATCGTAATGCTGATTACAGCCTCTTTTTTCTCGGTATCGATATCCTTATATTCGACTTCTGCAGGGGAAGTCATACCGTCCTCCAGCTTAATTCCCGCGCGCAGCTTGTCCAGCTCGCTGCCGTGAGGAATACCCTCTACGGTCGCGAGATATGTTTTGGGCACATGATGCTTCGGATGCGTCAGCATATTCGCAAATTCGCCATCATTTGTCAGCAGCAGAAGTCCCTCTGTGTCGTAATCCAGACGTCCTACCGGATAGATCCGTTCCTTGATGCCTTTTACATAATCCGTAACAATCTTGCGTCCGGCAGGGTCCGATGCACTTGTAATGACGCCTTTGGGTTTGTTCAGCATAATGTAAATCTTGTTTTCATTTCTGATCGGCTTGCCTGCCACCGTGATGATATCTTGTTCGGGGTCCGCCTTTGTTCCAAGCGCAGTAACGGTTTCCCCGTTAACTTCCACCTTGCCGGCCAGTATCAATTCCTCGCATTTGCGTCTAGATGCGATACCTGCCTGTGCTAAAATTTTCTGTAATCTTTCCATTGTTTATTAGGTCACCTCAAACTAATGATACCCGTGAGAAGGGTAAATCACAAGTTCATTCCAGGGAAATTCTTTTCCCGGACAGGAAGGTGTGTGCGGATAAAGAAAAAGGGGAGAAATGTCATACTGTCTGGACAGCTCCATAATGAGTTTGCTGGCAATAAAAAGCTGCTGTTTTTCAGCAGGACCCAACAGCTCGTAGTCCCTATTGAAATTGCCTTCCAGACAGATATGAATATGGGATGGGTCCGTCAATAAAGGAGCCGAGGTCACGAAGCCGTCCGCTCCGATCCAGAAATCATAGCCGACTCCATTGATGGACGTGCAAGAGGAATGATGAATAATAAAGCCTTCAAATGTCATGATTTCACCTCAATCCCTGTACAAATTCATGCGTGGTACAGTATATGAGGTGTCTATCATTACGTTACGCTCATAAACGGGGATTATTTTCAGCCGAAAAAGAGAAGGCATACGGCAATTGAAGCTATAAATCCGATCACATCAGAAAAGAGACCGACTTTTAGTGAGTACCTGCCATTACGGACGCCTACCGCTCCCATATATACAGTTAAAACATACAGCGTCGTATCTGTACTGCCTTGAATCGTAGAAGCCATCCTTCCAATCATGGAATCGGGCCCATATACCGAAATCAGATCTGTAGCGAATGCGAGTGAGCCTGTACCCGTTAATGGGCGCAAAAGTCCAAGGGGTAAGATTTCACTCGGTACTCCCAGCCGATGCAAAAACGGGCCTGTCCAGCCCATAAAAAAGTCCAGTGCGCCGGAAGCCCTGAATACGCTAATGGCTACCATCATGCCAACAAGATTGGGTATGATCTGAATGGCCGTTTGGAAGCCTTCCTTTGCACCAATGACAAAGGATTCGTACACAGGCACCCTTCTCGTAAAGGCAAAAAGCGGAATGAAGGCGATCAAAACAGGGATCGCCCACGCTGAAATCATATTAATGATTGCAGTCATCCGAAATCATCCTTTCATATCCGGAATGTCCTGTTTTAAGGCTGATGATGGACCCATTGAAATTGGGGGCTTTGGATGTCGGTTCAAAAATTTCCTGCGGTACCATCTGTCTGCCGCCACCGCGGCAAGAGTCGCCACTATCGTGGCTGCTAGCGTTGTGCCAACGATTTCTGTCGGGTTGGCCGACTGGTAATTCATTCGTATGGCAATCAAAGTCGTTGGAATTAAGGTTATACTCGCCGTATTTAAGGCCAACAGTGTACACATCGCCGGACTTGCCGCAGTTTTATCCGGATTCAGCGTTTGCAGTTCCTGCATCGCCTTAATCCCCATCGGTGTTGCTGCATTGCCAAGTCCGAGCAAATTCGCACTCATATTAGAAAGGATGTACCCCATTGCAGGATGGTTTTTGGGCACGTCGGGGAACAAGAATCTTACGACCGGGCTCATCAGCTTCGCAATTTTTTGAAGGAGCCCCGAGTCCTCGGCCAGCTTCATCATTCCCAGCCAAAATACCAGCACACTGATGAGCCCAAAACATACGGTGACACCGGTTTTGGCTCCGTCAAACGCAGCTGAGGTTACGATTTCTATATTCCCCTGCGCAGCTGCAAACCCAAATCCGATGACGATCAGCGCCAGCCAAATGACATTGATCATTAGACATTCTCCTCTCCCGCTTCTCCCATTATCGACGGTTAGTCATGCTGCAGGAACAGTTTTTTAACCACTTCTGACAGCGCTCCGGCAAAGGTCGATGGATGCACCGGAGCCATTGTGTTCTGGACTGGATTCCGTTCTTTTTCAGCAGGCAGGAAACTTCCTTTCTGATAAACCGGAACCACTCCCACTTGCTTCCCCTCAAGATAAATCTGTATTTCCCCCCGCAGTCCAAAGCTTACATCTGTGCTCCCTTCTCTAACAGGCTGATGGAGAACCAGCTTTTTTTCGACTCCATCCTGTTCACCTTTGGCAAAGGGATATTGGAAGGTATTACTTACCACCAGATCATAGCCCTTTACAGCTTCCCCTTTCTCCATCAATGAGGACAAGGGATAGTATTCAAAGCCGTAGTCCAGCATTTTGCCATGATCATTCCAGTCATCCCCATCATTCAGCGTCACAGCGACCAACTGCTGGCCATTGCGTGTTGCCGAGCTAACCAGACAGCGAAATGCTTTTTTGGTATACCCAGTCTTCACGCCATCGGCTCCATCGTACAATCTAAGCATTTTGTTCTTGTTATCCCATTTGTAATCCCAGGACTCATTAGGATTCGGTGCTTTTTTGGTTGGTGTCTTGACGATATTCCGGAAAACGGGATTATGCAGTGCATAGGCTGTCAGCTTGGCCAGATCATTCGCCGATGAATAATGACCTTCCGCATCGAGCCCATGGGGGTTGGCAAATTGTGAATGCACCAGACCAAGCTGTTTTGCTTCTTCATTCATTAAATATACAAAGCCTTCCTCTGACCCGCCAACATGTTCGGCAATTGCCGTAGCTGCATCATTCCCTGAACGGAGCATTAGGCCGTAGAGCATATTTTCAAGGGTCATCTCTTCACCCAGCTTGAGATAGATGGATGAGCCCTCTTTTCCAAAAGCATTTTTGCTTACCTTGACCGGTTTCTTGAAATCTCCGTGTTCAATGGCAACAATGGCCGTCATGATTTTAGTCAAGCTGGCAATCCGCAGCTCATCATCTCCATGGCTGGAATACAGCAATCGCCCTGATGTTACATCGATCAAAGCGGCAGCCTGCGCATGTGTGTACAATTCAGGAAGAGATGGTCTGTTTTGCGCTGAAACCGGTACGCTGAAGGTCAGCAAAAGTGCAATCATAGCGATCCAGCAAGTGATTGATTTTATCCGCATGGTTATCTTTCCTCCGGGATTCTTGAAAATCTTGTACAAGTATATGCTTGTCTTCAGGCGGTTATGCCCCTGCGTTCATTCACACAAAAAAATCCCCTCCGGCTGGAAGGGGACGGGCAAGTGTTAATAAAACGTTGGATTGGGTTGCTCGACTGGTGTTTGTGTAGTATTTACGCCAGCGGTTGAAGCAGGATTGGTTTGGAACATGGACTGGATCTTTTCAACCATCATCGGTGCAGAGTCGATCAGCTTCTCAAACAGATGGGTTTGATTATCCAGCGGCACGATATGCACACCTTCTTTACCCACAACAAGAAACGCGATTGGACGAATAGATACACCACCGCCGCTACCGCCGCCAAATGGCATGGAAGATTTAAGATCGTTGTGGTTTTGGCCGTTTGCGTTAACGTCTTTACCGGCATATTCTCCGTTAAAATCGCTGCCTCCGGCTGCAAACCCAAACCCCACTTTACTGATCGGAAGAATCACGCTGCCATCCGGTGTTTGAACGGGATCTCCCACAATTGTATTCACATCAACCATGCCTTTGATGTTTTCCATAGCGGTCTGCATGAGGCCTTGAATTGGATGATCGGTCATTTGCTGCTTCCTCCTTCATGAAATCTAAATAAGGTCATTTCAAAAATTAGTTTGCCCAACTTCATATCGAGTATGTAGGAGGGATTTTACTCATCTCCATGTCAAACACTTGGAACTTTCTGCCCCTTCCCCTTACCTTTCCTCTGTCGGTATAAGCGAATCCATTTTTTCAATCCGCCTTCCACTTTCAGAATCCGTGATAACAGAATAATGGCAGCGAATAGGGCGTAACCGAAGGATAGCCGGGAAACACAATAAAATTCCGTCGAAAAAAGCATCTCGTCTTTGAACACGGGAATGACATTTATCCGGGGACTGCTTTTCATACGGACCTGAAAGGATAACCAGCCGATCAGCGTTGTTTTGATGCTCCATAATACACCCGAAGCGATGGCAGTCCACTCGGCTTCGCCTGTTGAGAAATTAGTTGACCACTTCAGCTCGTGAACCCGAACATGGGAAAATGTCCGCTGAAGCCATTTTTTTAATGAAGCGGTCGATCTTAACAAAATCCGGATTTCATGAGCCCATAAATCCGTTTTTTTCTTATTAATCCGGGTATGCGTCGTGTTTCCCGAATTCCGGCTCAGGTTGCTGCCTTTTTCAAGCTTAAGGAGAAAGCCTTTTTTCATATTTTCAAACACAAGTTTGGGCATTTCATAATGAAACCGTACCAGTCCGTACAGCATATGGATGTCGATTATTGCCTTATCATCATGACCATCCTTGCTGAAACGGATGGTGCAGATGATGTTCGACATGGCGGCAGCGGCAAGCAATATGAGAATAACGGCTATAACAGCCAGCGTAATCCACACAATATAGCCCCCTACAAATGACCATTCGTTATCTTCGGACATAGTATGGCATACTAAGCTGGAAAAGATTCGGATTTATATTATATGCTCAGTGTGGACATGATTCATGTGCGTCTGATCAAAATAAAAAACCGGCAATCTATGATCTAGATTACCGGTTCAATTTAACATATTAGTTCACATCATCGATCGTAAGTTGTCTGCCGTCCAGCTTTTCGAACAGAAGCTGCGTTTCTTCCTCCAGATTTTCCGTGCTTTCAAATAATTGCGGTTCCGGAAGCGCCTGTAGACTTGGAAGGCCAAAATAATCGAGGAATGACTTTGTGGTCCCGTATAAAATCGGTCGTCCAATCGCCTCTGCTCGTCCAATCTCTTCTATTAGATCCTTATGTACCAACGTCTGAATGGCACGCTCCGATTTGACGCCGCGGATCTCCTCAATCTCAACCCGGGTAATGGGCTGGCGGTAGGCTACGATGGCCAACGTTTCGAGCGCTGCCTGGGACAGAGAGGACCGGGAAGGCGAATAGGCCAGCTTTTCATAATATGCTGCATGATCCCCGAGCGTGGTCAGCTGGTAGCTTCCTGCAATTTGCAGCACCTGAATACCCCGCTGCTGCTGTTCAAAATCCTCTTTCATTTCCGTGAGCGCATCAGCAACAAGCTCTGCCCGGTGATCCACAATTTCGGCAATTTGTTTGACCGTAAGGCCTTCATCCCCTGAAAGAAACAGAAGTCCCTCAATAATCGATTTCAATTTCGGAAAGTCCATGATCCTGCTCTCCCCCTTTCCATTCCATTACAATATCGTCGAAGAGCTTTTCCTGATAACATAGAATTTGTTTCATCTTCATCAGCTCCAATATGGCCAGAAAGGTTACGACGATCTCATGTCTCATCATGTCTTCATGTAAAAGCCTGGAGAACAGCACTTTGCCGCCCCGCCCAGACTGCTCAAGTACGTTTACGACCTGTCTGATCCGGTCCTTGACCGATATCTCATCCCGCTGAATGCGGGTATAGGTTGTCCGTTTAACCGCTTTGCGGAGAGCTTTCTGGAACGCGGCGACCAAATCTGAAGCATGGAGGCCCCGCACCGGATTCTCGGTTACCGCCGGCACCCATGGAGTCAAATCCTCTGGCTCTTTCGCATAGAGCAGGCTCCGTTCCCATTCCTTCTCCTGCAAATGCTTGGCAATTCCTTTATACTTCCGGTATTCGATCAGCTTCTGCACCAGCTCCGCACGCGGATCAAGATCCTCTTCATCGTAAAAATCAAATTCGTCCATGATGAAAACCGGGGGCTTCGGTAATAGAAGCTTCGATTTAATGGATAGCAGCGTGGCTGCCATCACCAGAAACTCACTTGTAATATCGAGTTCCAGCTCCTGCATGCTGTGCAAATACTCCATATATTGGTCGGTAATCTCGCTGACGGGGATATCCTGGATATTGATTTCCGCTTTGTCTATCAGGTGAAGCAGCAAATCGAGCGGACCCTCAAATGTCTCCAGCTTGTATAATACTGTGTTCACGGCCTATCCTCCGTCCATAATAGATCAATCTATCAAATTTTATCAGCACTACTTCTACTTCTATATTAAAAAAATGTAGTGCCCTATGTAAAGGCACTACATTAACTAAGCATGATTTCTGCAGTTTCGTCAAGCTCGTAAGCTTGTCACATAGAGATTATCCGATGATCTTTTGGGCTACAAACGCCAAATCACTCAGATCGATGACGCCATCCCCGTTAATATCCGCTTTCTTGGCCTGCTGCCAGTCAGGGCTTTGCGAGCTCTTGCCGTAATTGGCGGCAATAATCGCAAGGTCACCAATTGAAACTTTGCCGTCGTTGTTAATGTCTCCCGAAACACCTGGATTAGGATGGTCAGCAGTCACCTGGAATGTATAGGCTGAGAGTGAGGTTTCTTTCTCCTTGCCTTCAGCATCTCCAAGCACCGAACGTATTAACTTGATGCTGCCTTCAGATGTCTGCTCCACATCCTTAGCCTGAAAAACAAGCGTCAATAGCTGCATGTCACCCTGGATTGCATGCTGTGATCCGGAGCTCGCAGCTACCATCCGGATTTCTCCCGGGGTATCATGCTTCGTCTCCAGCAGTCCAAAACCATCCTTAACCGAAGCAGCGGATTCGAACTCTACGAGGGCAGGATCATATGACAATTTAAGATCCATCGCATAGATACTGTCCTTCACATTCTTGACACTAAGACCAGCATTAAATTCCTGACCATTTTTTACCGAGGATGGACCTGTAATTAAGGTGCTATTCTCTTCCGGCGGCTCAACTTCAGCATCATCATCCGATTTTACCGGAATGATTTCATGAATTTTCGGAAGCCTGCTTCCGTTCCACTGAAGCTTTATTTCCAAAACATGGCCAAATCCTGATGTATCGACGGCATTATAGGACTCAGAAAGCTTTCCTGCTGTATGCCATCCATTCTCATCCCTTACAGAGATATCTGCATTGGACAGGGATGATGGTCCCTGCAGTATAATCAGCTTCTTCAGCTTCGAACCCAGAGCCAGCTGATAATTCAGAATTCCCGGTTTCGCATCACCTGCAGGCATAAAGAAAGTTGAAAGCTTGCGGTCAATCGCCATCCCTGCCTCTGAACCGCCTTTTCCAGCTGGCTGTGATTCAATCGAGGCGCTTCCGCTCCCTGGTTTTTCCATTCCTTCATTGACAATGATTTCATTTAAAGCCAGCCAGGCATTATTGGTTTCCGTCGAAATCAATCGGATATAACGAGCCTGTTTGCTATTATCAAGCACCACTCTTTTATAGCGGTAGGGCACCTCATGATCAGGGAAATTCAGCGTCCGGTCACCGGGATTATTGAAGGAATGAATGGTTTCCCAGGTTTGACCATCACGGGAGAGCTGCAAATCACCCTTACGGAAAAAGTCTCCTTCACCATCCGAAATGACAACGGCAACGTTTTTAACGCTCTCCGTTCCGCCCAGATCCACCTGTACATATTTCCCTTTTGTCTGGACCTCGCCAAACCATGTTTTGGTATCCAGTTTACCATCATATACATTTCCGGCCGCTCCTGAGTATACACTTGCAAAATTGTGACTGACTGATGATTGTACGAACTTGGACAGCTTGACATACAGCCTGTTCAGATCAAATGTAATGCTGTCAGTCCCTTTATTCATCAGCCGGATGTAAGCTGCGTTGCTGTATGGCCCCCCAGGCTGAACCACTACCCATTCCAAGCCATTTGCAGATGTCTCTAAGATCAAATTGCTATTCGTACTATCGAAGGTAATTTCCTCGATCTGCTCGATCGATTTCAGCTTGATTCCCACGTATTGGGATGGCTTTAAAATGACTTGGGTCAGTCCGCTTAGCTCCGCTGAGGTATCAGCAGCATTCAGAGGATGCCCTTGCAGTTCGGTTACGTTGGTATAAATGACAGCTTTACCCTGGTCCGCATTGACTGTAAATTCTCTGACTGCAGTCCATAAATCCGGCTTTCCTCCTGGAATCCCCGCATGCGTCAAGCGGTAACGGACGTATCTTCCTTCGGTACTCAGCCCGTCTGCACGAATGTTGAAGCCTGAACGTTCTTCTCCAATCGCGGTCCAATCCACTCCGTTCATAGAGGTTTCGAGTATCCCCTTTTGAAAAATATCAAAGTCGGAATCGTTTCTACCCTGGATAATACTGATATCGTGAATTTTGACTGGCTTGCCTAAATCAAGACCGTACCAATCCCCGTTTTGTTGCACCGTTTGAACGTACATGTAGGTGGCGGGATCTCCGTCAACCATGCGGCCGATATCCGATGGTGTGCCATAGGAGCTCATCGGAACAGGAATCACATAATCCGGATCCATCGATGTATAGATCTGCGCATCCAGCTTATTAATCAGCTGTTCAGCAAAAGGGACCATCCGTTTGGCACCCGCCTCCACGGTTACATCGGGGTAATTGAGTTTTTTAATCGTGTATGCCTTAGATTCAGCAAGTGCGGCAGAGGCTTTGGCCAGCTCCTCCCAGGCAATATCCATACTGCCTTCCTGTACTGCCATGGCAGAACGGACAGCAGCTTGACCTGACAAGGCGATATTTTTGAGACTGCTGAGCCAAGGATCGATCTCCTGCAGCATTTTCGGGTTTTGGCTCTTGGATTTGAATCCTTCGATCGCCGATAATATTTGATTGAAATCAGCAACAAGCCTGTTTCCGCTCTCCTGTAGCGACTGACCCCCATTGTATTTACTCAGGAAATCATCCAGATCCGGACGGATATTCTCGGACTCGCCCACCTGCAATCCATGACCGCTTGGCGAAGGATCGCTCAAGTGATAGGCAATCGTATTCAGCTCGGAGGCTGCCTCAGGTGCAACATATTTGAACGAGTTCAACCAGCTGCTGTCCTGATTATAATCATCCACGTTCCATGTATAGTCGGCTACGGCGAACAATGCTATTTTGGACAGTTCAGCCCATCCCATCGGATTGGATACCACACCAGAAATATTATGCGTTCCAGGCACCAATACTTCCCCTTTGCCCAGCATGAGCCGCGAATCCTTATAATCATTCACCGGCCAGTTCAGCCACATGAACGGATCCCTGCCATAGAGATTTTTTGGCCACTGCATATCCGTTGTGTTGACCGAGCCGACTACTCCTTTCCCCGTCCACATGATGTCCACGTTGGCCGGAACATTGGCGAGTGCCTGGAGATAAGGCTTGCCGCCATCTCCCGTCCAGCTTTGATTATAGAATGGAGGGCAGAAGATCAGCGGCTTTACATCACCTTTGTCCGCAGCCCAGTTAGCCACATCCGTAATCAGCTTCACGTGCTTATCCTTGTCAGTGAGTGACTGTGAGGTGCTGATGTCATCCATAAAGAGTCCAAACTGCCTTACACCAACGCCGTATAATTGATCCAGCTTGGCCAGCAGGGTTTGCAGCTCCGTATCGTAGTTATTCCAGTTAATCATGTTAAAACCAGGATGGATTGCCCACACAAAGTGGTTTTTGGTTTCATTGCCTACATCCACAAGCTCTTTGATTTTAGCCAGTTCATCCGCCGGATAAAGTGTTCTCCAGGCCGAATTATGGTATTGATCATTTTTCGGGGCGAAAATATAGGTGTTCATTTTAAATTTGCCGCCAAACCGCATCAGACTCTTACGGTCCTCATGCGACCACGGAAATCCGTAAAAGCCTTCAATAAACCCTCTCCACTTCGTATCCGAAAAGTCCTCGAATTTCACGCTATGCAGCGTTTTACCCGAAATCTGCTCAAAAATCAGACTGAGTGTTTCCAGTGCATAGTAAGCGGCATCCGTATCTTTTCCCAATACGGCAATGGTCCCTTTCGCTTCATTAGTCGCGTTTAAATCGAGTACATATGCATCCTTCTCATGAAAAAGCGCAGACGAATACGGAATACGATTTGCAAAATAGGTATCCGCATACCCCGTAGAATCCTTGATCCCGATCACAACATTTGTTTTATCCCCTATGACCGCCGCAGACTCGGTGACTTGAAGTGATTTGCTCTCCAGTATTTTTCGGAGCAGGCTGCGCGTGGGTGCATCAACACCGGCTTCGAATACCACATTGACTTGACCGGTTAGGGTGAAATCTGCGCCTTGGTAGCTTTGATGCTGGGGAAGCGGATAGATCTCATATGCATCCCCTGAAGCAGCCGTAATGACCTGAGTTCCTTCCGAACCGGGAGCAGCGCCTGCCAGATTCGAGAATAAGCCGGTCAGCAGTAATACAGCAAACAATAAGCTCATCAGTTTCTTAGACATAAACGATACCTTCATAATTCCCCTCCTAGCCTTTTAATGCTCCAGCCGTCAATCCTCCTGTAATCTGCCGTTGATAAATGACATACATCACAATGACCGGGATCATGGATATCGACAGCCCTGCAAACAAAGGTCCCCACTCCGTTCTGTACTGCATTTCGCCCTGCATCACCGCAATACCAACCGGAATGGTGTATTTCATCGGATCATTGATCAGTACGGTAGCCATAATGTACTCATTCCAGACGGTCAGGGCATTCATGATCCCCACAGTAACCATTCCCGGGGATGACAAGGGCAGCATGATCCGTAAAAATGTCCCCGAGAAAGAGCTGCCATCTATGGTTGCCGCTTCCTCCAGTTCCCTTGGCAATGTTTTATAAAATCCCACCAGGAAGAATATGCCCAAAGGTAAAATTCCGATGGTTCCTACCGAATATACTAGCGTCAATCCCAAGAGTGAATTGGACAAGTGCATGTCGCTCAGGAGAAAAAAAAGTGGGATCAGTCCAAGAGTCGTCGGGATCATCATGGAAGCCACATAGATAAAATACATCAGGCCTCTGCCTTTAAAAGAAAACCGGGCCAAAATATATGCCGTCATTGAAGCCAATGCCAAAGACAGAATCGTGCTGCCTGCAGTAACAAGGATTGAATTCATAAAATAGCTTCCGAAATGCGCGCGGCTCCATACGTTGGCATAGTTTTCAAAGTGAAACACGGAGGGGAAATCCCATGGCTTGCCCAGCATGACCTGCTGGTTATTCTTTAAGGAAGTCACAAACGTCCAAAACACCGGGTAAAGGACAATAAGCGTCCACAGCAGCAGTAGAACCCGCACAACTGTTTTGGAAACCCATAATCCTGCCGGCTTTTGACTCGCAGCTTTATTCATAAGTTCCACCTCTACATTTCAATGGTATCCCGGCGCAGCAGCCGCTGCAGAATGAGCGTCGTAATGATAGACAGGATCAAGATAAGGACGCCAATCGTTGCGCCATAGCTTAAATGAAATTGCTTGAAGCCCATCTGATACAAATAATATCCAAGCACCTGTGTCTGGTTATCTGGACCTCCGTCGGTCATCAGCTTGACGATGATAAAAGAACCGTTCAGCGTCGTTATCACGATATGGATAATGGAGGTTTTGAACTGCTCCCAGATCAGCGGCAGTGTGATTTTCGTAAACTGCTTCCATTGTCCTGCACCATCTATACCTGCCGCCTCGTACAGCGAAGAGGGAATACCCAGAATCGAGGCGATGATTAGAAGCATATAAAAACCGATGCCGGCCCACACACTTGGGGGTAGCAGCGACCACATGGCCAAATGGGAATCTCCCAGCCAGTTGGTCTCTACGGGTTTTCTCGTAAACAGTGAAAGAAAGGAATTCAGAAATCCAAGATGAGGATTATAAATGAAGCTCCACAGTACACCGATAACGGCCACTGAAATAATATTCGGAAAGAAGAAAATGACACGATAAAAGCCATACTCCCTGAGCTTCAGCCGGGTCAATGAAACGGCGAAGAAGGTCGCCAGCAGCATGATGAGGATGACCTTCCAAAACACGAGAAAATAGTCATTTTTGATAGCAGTAGGGATAATATCATCATTCATTAGATCCTTGTAGTTGCCAAAACCGATGAAATTCATCGTCTCCGAGCCGCCAGACCAGTCAAAAAAGCTTAAATATAGCCCCCGTAAAAGGGGATATACGGTAAAAACACAAAACAAAATGAATGTCGGAAGCAGGAAACCGGCGATAAATAACCTCCGTCTAGCGGCGTATCCGGCTTTCGGCTTTTTGTCCAGGTTTATCATGGCCTTACGCCCTCCCCTGTGATTTTAAAGAACAATCAGAGGTGCACATGGCCCTCTGATTGTTCAGCTTAAAGCATGTTATCGGGATTTAGCGGCCGTTTTTTCCATCCGGTCCATCCACTCTTCGGGTGTGATCGTTTTTTGCAGCAGCGCGATAGTGGCGTCATTCTCTGCTTGCTCCAGATCCGCATTGAGCTTGAATACAGGTGCCACAATGGTGTCGGAGCCGTTGAAGTATTTCATAGCTGTTTTGACAACATCGCTGGCGCCTGAGGATTCAAGATCCGCTTTTACGTTCATCAGGGCGCCTGTCAATTCAGCCCAGCGTACAGCTGCTTTTTTGGTGAAAATAAATTCGACAAAGGCTTTTGCAGCTTCCGGATTTTTCGCTTTCTTCGCAATGGCAATGTTGCTGGTATAAGGAATGGCGATATACTTGCCGCCCGGATTTTGCATGACGGATGGAATGAAGCCGAATTTGAAGCCCTGCGGCATATCCTTCTTCATTTCATTTTCCAGCCACAGACCATTTGGAATCATCGCATCCTTATGCTGCAGGAACAGCATTTGGGAGTCGGTATGGGTGATACCGAAGGAAGCATTATCGAAGAAACCTTTATCCCGCATATCTACAAGCTTTTGGAGTGTTTTGGCAACGGCGTCATTCTTGAATGAGCCTTCCTTGTTGGCTTCCTGGTCCTTCAGAATTTGCGGGTTATCTCCATTCTCTGACACAAAGCCTGAGTTCAGCAGACCGCCCACGATATAGTAGGGATATTTCCCTGTATGGATGTATGGATTGATGCCCGCGGCCTTGATCTTATCACTTACAGCAAGGAAGCTGTCCCAATCCTTCGGAACATCCCAGCCTTTTTCCTTAAAGAGGCTTTCATCATAAAAGGTTCCCCAAGATCCGAATACAAGCGGAATGGTATAGTTCTTGCCGCCGTAGTCCTGTGGAGGTGCGATCAGCGGATCCGTGAGGGCTTCGCCGTCCACGTTTTTCGCCTGCTTCACCCAATCGGTGATATCCATCAGCTGGTCATCCTTGACCATCTGCGTTTCATTCGATCCGGCGCCATCGATATAGACCAAATCCGGCGGATTGCCTTGAATCCAGCGCGGCTTCATCTGTTCATTAATCTGCGAGCCTGCCGATTCCTTAATTTTCACATCAGGATATTTCTTTTGAAATTCCCCGAGCATTTCTTTCCACCAGGCATCGCCGTAGCCACCCACAAAATATTGGATTTCGAAGTCCCCCGAAACTTTCGGCTCGGCCGCCGGTGCATCCTTGGTCTCTTCCTTCGGTTGGTCTGTTTCCGTCTTTGTTGTTGGCGTCTCTTGCGTAGGCTGGGTTGTAGTCTCCTTTGAGCCACTTCCGCATCCTGCCAGTGACATCAGCACCAGCATCAGTGCCATGCCCCCCGTTGCTTTTTTCCTGAGATTGTTATTCATTGCTTGCGCTCCCCCTAACTGGTTCATTCATAATTTTTTCGTTACTTTCAAGCCACTTTTATGCCTGAATTCCCATGAGCTTTTCTCATTATACAGGCCTTGGAAACGCCTCCAAATGATCTATTTTGAAGTAGAGTTGATACTTTTTGAACTAACTTTTTGGGTATGATGCACTAAAAAAAAGAGCAGCACGGAATTCCGTGCTGCTCCTAACTCAAATTCTGGTTATCAGATTATTTTCTTGGCCACAGCGGCCAGGTCCATAAGATCAATTTTACCGTCTCTGTTCACATCCGCGCGCTTGATTTGCTCCCAGTCCGGACTGGATGCATCCTTGCCGTAATGTGCGGCAACGATGCCGAGATCCCCGATGCTTATTTTGCCGTCTCCGTTCAGGTCTACACTGCCAGGAGGGTGAGTCATTTTGGAGACTTCAACCTGGATAGATGCAGGTGCAGCTTCTGCCTCATTTCCTTCCGGGTCCCCCAAAAATACCCGGTTTGTTGTAATTTCTCCCGAGTCCGTCTGCTCCAGCGCTTTGGCACGGAAAGATAGTGCAAGGAATGAGCCATCCTTCTGAATTGCATGCTCAGCCCCTGTACTGACGGCGATCAGGCGTACCTGTCCAGGGTTGGCTGCAGATGTCTCAATGATTTTTATATGCTCTTCCTTGGACTCGGCCTGAACGAACTCAAATTTGTCCGCATTATAATGAACGGTTATATCCTGAGCCTGAATGGCACCCGTAACATGCTTCAAGCCTAAATCAACCTTGAAAGCTTCCTCCGGGAGAACCGTTTGCGGCCCTGCAAGCTGTGCCGAAATCTGCTTTGGTGTCCCATCATCTTTGAGCGTGAAATGAATGGTATAGACAACCGTCTTCTTGCCATCCTCTGATTTGGCAATCACTTTGGCATCAGCAGGTGCCGTGACAGCAGGTATGACCGTGATCCCCGTATTGTCTGTTCCTTGTGCCGTAATTCGTGGAAGCTCTGCGGGACTGGAAATTTCAGCGGTATATTCATAGTTTCCATCTTTATATATAAGGCCGCTGATAATGCTCTTATCTCCCAGTTTAATGTCCGTTACTTTCGGCTCGCTGAAAGACGCAGGATGTTTCGAAAACACTTTAATCTCGGTAATCCCGATACCCATGCCGGTTTGTGCTGTCATATCCACTCTCAGAGCGGAGGTTTTCACCATATCAAAGGTATATTTATTCGCCTGCCGCAGCGCAGTTGAGACGGGATCGGACTTCATATTTTTCACGTCAACCCAGTCTTCTCCCGATTTATATTGAATCTTGTAGCTGGCCGGATACGAGGTTCCATGATCTCCGAACCAGTGAATCTCCATATTGTCCACATCATATTCAACGGGTTTGAAATCCCCGAACGTAATGGAGACCCAGTCGCCGGAACGAGGTGTCCGCTGCCAATTCGTCCAACGGTTCTGCGGATTATCATCATAGGAGATCACACCATCATTAATGGCCTCAAGGCGGTCCAGCGATGCAGGCCCCAGGTTGGTGAAGGAAGCCTCTGCTTTCGGATGGTCGTAGCCATTTTTCGCCATGGCGATATTCTGTTCGTCCCCTACAGTCTCCGTGACACGTATAACAGCCTTCGCTTTCATCAGCGTGCCTTCGACCGTACCCTCCAATTCAAAGATGCCCGTTTGATCCAGACTGCCGGTAGGGACTTCCGCCCAGGTCACATTCTTCCGTTCATCCGTACCATCGCTGTAATAAACAGTCAAACTCAAAGGAAGACCCGGAGTTTGCTTGCGCAGCACAGCCATAGTTACGTTCTCCACAGCTATTGCGCCCTTGACTGTAATACGTGCTTTCGCCTTCAATTTTGTCCCCTCAACGCTGCCAAGCACCTCGAATGATCCCAATTTTCCGTATTGGTAAGGAGCAACAGTTTCCCAAACTACGGCAGCAGGTTTTGGCAGGCCCGTTTTATAATGGGCAATGACCGTTTCGGGAAGGACTGGAGCCACTCCCAGATCTGTCACAACACTTACCGATTCCAGACCTTCAATGACCTTCTCGGACGTATTGGGGCTAATATTGAATACGGCTTCTTTTGTCGTCACTTTGTTTCCGTTATAGGTAAGCTCAGCAGTGACCCGGGCCTGCCCTACATGGAGTGCATAAAGCTTGTTATTTTCGATATTTACCTTATTTTTGTCAAAGGAATACACCGGATGGGTACCGGTTAAATCTGCCTTCTTGCCATTCTCGAGCAGTCCGGTGACCTTTAGATCGATGACATCATCCTCAACCAGTTCTGTTCTCGCCGCTTCAATCTCTGCGGAAATCAGTTTGGCTTCATCCGTCTGGATATGAATGACATATTCTCCGCTGACCAGACCATCTTCTGAAGTGACGTAGATTTTAACCGAACCCGGAAGCGAGATGGCGGGTACCAACGTAACTGCCGCATGATCCGCACCTACGGCCTCTACAACAGGCATTTGGCTTCCATATGGCAATGTCAGTTCATAATCGTGTTTAGCCGGGGCGAAGCCTGTTAATGCTTTACCATCAATCGTAATGCTTGCAAGATTAGCCTTGGAACCCATCGCAATTTGATCCGCATAGATCTCAACCTCGGTCAAGGCAGAGAATTTGCCGGCCTCTGAAGCTTTCATGTGAAACTTCAGTTTGTCGGTTGTGACCGGATCAAATCGGATTTCATTTTTTTGCACAGCGTAAGAGGATGGCTCTTTCACATGCTGAACATCAGACCATGCCGTGCCATTCCAATACTGCACCGTTACCTTGCTTGGGACTACCGTTCCAAAATCGGTAAAGACGAACAGATCCAGATTGTCGATCGTATATGCTTTACCAAAATCAACGGTGATGGAATCTCCCTGATCACGCGGTGATCCGGTCCAGTTGGTCCAGCGGTTTTTCGGATTCTCGTTATAGCTTTTGATCCCGTCGTTAATATGGTTTAAATTGTCTCCTACGCCGGTATACGTTGCCTCAAGCTGCGGAAAGCCGGAGCCATTTTCACGCAGCATGATATTGACTCTGCGGTTTTCATTCGTGACTCTGACTTCCGCTTTTGCTTTCAGGGAGGTTTCATCTACATGCCCTTCAACCGTAAAATTGCCCTCTTGGGCAACCTGGCTTGGAGACACCGGATCCCAGGTCACCGCAACATTCGTTATGGAATCATCGCTGAATACCAGACTTACTCTTGAAGGCAGTATTGGCAGGGAACCGACCTTGGTCGTTAACGCAACCGCTTTGACCGCCATTATTCCTTTTACTGTCACGTTGGCGGCCGCTTTCCCAGTAACACCCTCAATCGTTCCCTCCACCTCAAATTTGTTGATTTTGGCATAAAGTGAAGGATCTACAGGATTCCAGACCACCGCTTTGGCAGCAGATGAACCATCGCTGTAATAAACCTTCACGTTCTGAGGCAGCACGGGGGCTTCATTGATTCCGGTTATGACATTCACCGCTTCAATGCCGGCAACCGTTTTTTCGCCGCCAGCTGCTGCAGGCACGCTGAAAACTTTGACTGAATCTCCCCGAAGTCCAGCAGCCGTTACATTTAGCGTGATCTCGCCAGCCTTTTGATCCGATTGTAAAATTGCCAGCGCCTTGCCGCTAAATGCTTTTCGTTTATTATCCTTATAACGTTCCGCGCTGGCCGCATTACCGTTATCAACACCCGCTAGCGAGCCTTTGCCGGATATGCTGAACTGCAGCTGATTATCAGCAGTTGGTACAATATTGCCCTTACTATCCACGATATCCGCAGTAATAAAGGACAGATCTGCACCGTCTGCCTCTATAACCTGTCTATCCGCTGTCAAACGCACGGATGCCGGTTCACCTGCTGTGACCACTTCATCCCTTGCGACAACCTTTCCCTGCTCATCCTTTGCTACCGCTTCGAGTGTCCCGGCTTGGAAAGGAACGGACCATTCCAGATACGTTTTTCCAGCAGAGGTTTCTTTGTACGGGACACCCCATGAGGTCGTTTTATTCTCATAACTTCGCTCGCCGAGTGAAGTGCCGTTTAACAGCAGCTCTACCTTTTTGGCATTCGTATAGGCCAGGACGCGGACCGTTTCTCCTTCCTTCCAGTTCCAGTGCGGCAGTAGGTGCACCATGGGTTCTTTTGTCCACTGGCTTTGATAATAGTAGAATATATCCTTCGGAAAACCCGCTGTATCGACTGCGCCGAAATAAGAGCTTTTCGACGGGAAGGTGTTGTAATAAGGTGTCGGTTCGCCAATATAATCAAATCCGGTCCAGATAAACTGCCCCGCGATATGCTTCAAATCCCGCTCCTGCTTCCAGGCATCTTCCGCTGTTCTCCCCCAGCTTACGGAATCATTATCATAGGAGGATTGCTGTAAATCCGAATACGTTCCCATTTTGTTATCACTGTTCGGATGGGTATATATCCCTCTGGATCTTGTGGCTGAAGAGGTCTCGGAGCCGTACATGATCCAGTTTGGATACTGCTCGTGAAAATAAGTGTAGTTGTTCTCGGCATAGTTCAGCCCAACCACATCCACGGCATCAAGCACGTTTTTAATATTGCTGTTAAGCGGCCTGGAGTTAGCACTATTTTGACCGATGGTCGTCGGTCTTGTTGTATCTACCTGCTTCACCCATTCCACCAGCTTACGTGCTGTTGCGGCACCGCCTGCACTGGAGCTGTCATAGATCTCGTTTCCGAG
Source organism: Paenibacillus dokdonensis (assembly GCF_004916975.1). Lineage (GTDB taxonomy): Bacteria > Bacillota > Bacilli > Paenibacillales > Paenibacillaceae > Paenibacillus_AQ > Paenibacillus_AQ dokdonensis. Next base: position 3,307,523 of record NZ_STGQ01000001.1, read on the forward strand.
TGACCACATGATGATGGAAGGCTCATTTTTGTCTCTTTCGACCATTTCTTTGATGTCATGCTCCGCCCATGTCGAGGCAAACCGATCTGCCCAAACCGAGAAAAAGCGCGCATAATCATATGTTTTTTTGCTTTGATTCCAGGCATCAAATGCCTCCTCAATTACAAGCAGCCCCAGCTTATTGCAAGCTTCCAGAAGCTCCGGAGAAGGAGGATTATGTGTCGTTCGGATCGCATTGACGCCCATTTCCTTCATGATCTGCATTTGCCGTTCAACTGCACGGGCATTAGTAGCTGCTCCAAGAGCTCCCAGATCATGGTGCATCGAAACGCCATGGAGCTTCATATATTGACCGTTCAGGGAAAATCCTTCATTGGCATCGAGTTTGAAGTATCGAGCTCCAAAGGATGTTTCGTACGTGTCCACTGTTTTTCCGCCAGCAATCACTTCAGTGATGACCTTGTATAGATATGGATTCGTGGTGCTCCAGAGCTCCGGATGATTGATTTGGGTCTTGTCTTCAAAGGAAGTGACTTTGCCCGCCCCGGCCGTGACCTTTTTGGAATCCACCATCGCGACATGGTTCCCGGCTGCATCCACGATCGAAGATCTCACGCTCACTTCGGCAGGGACCGTCGAATCATTCGCAACTTTAGTCACGATATTGACGTCTGCTCTGCCGCTTGCATATGCCGTTTCCAAATCAGGTGTCGTCACAAAGGTTCCATACCTTGCGACATGAACCGGACTTGTTACGGTCAGATATACATTTCTGTATATTCCGCTTCCTGAATACCAGCGGCTGCTCGGCTGAGTATTGTTAACCTTGACAGCGAGTACATTTTCTCTACCATCCGTGTACACTTTATCGGAAATATCATAGGAAAAAGAGGTGTACCCGTAAGGATATGTTCCCAACACCTGTCCATTCAAATAAGTAGTGCTGTTCATGTAAACGCCATCAAAATCGATGGAAAGATGTTTTCCACTCATAGATGCAGGCAATGTGAAGGTTTTGCGGTACCAGCCTGTGCCTCCGTCGAGGAATCCCCCTTCATGTGTTGCCGGTGAATTTGCATTAAAATCCAGTTCAATACTCCAGTCATGGGGCAAGTTTAATTGCCGCCAGGCATGATCATCAAAATCTGGAGCCTGTGCTCCGGAAATACTGCCGCCGTTCTCCCGCTGAAAACGCCAGTCAGCATTGAAATCCAACTTTCTTTCCCCGCCGTAATCCATCCCACTGGCTTCAGAGGAGATGACTGTAATCTTCGCCGCCTCCGTTCCATCATTTTCCTGTGCAGATACCGGAAGAGTAAAGCCGGTCAACATGAATACTGCAGCAAAGCATAAGCTCAATCCTCTGCTGAACCTACCTTTTCGCCTCAATGGAACTCCTCCTCATGGTTCTTATCAAGGGGTGGAGGAGAACAGCCGCAGTCTCCTCCACCTTCTTGGCTCGCTACTGTAAAATTTTCTTGGCGATTTCGGCAAGATCCAGAAGATCAATTTTGCCGTCGCCATTCCCATCGATATGCTTGATTACTCCAGAATTTTTCTTGCAATCGCAGCAAGATCGGCAATATCCACTTTGCCGTCTCCATTGATATCTGCGCGCTTCGCCTGCTCCCAATCCGGACTGGATGTATCTTTTCCATAATGAGCAGCAGCAATTGCAAGGTCACCAATGCTGATTTTACCGTCGTGATTAATATCCTCAGAAGTCCCAGATGATTCCGGTACGATATCGACATCGATGGACGATAGGATCGCCTTGGTCTCCACTCCTTCCGAATCTCCAAGTGTCGCGTCCGCAGCTTCTACTTTTGCAGTGAAGGCTGAAGTAGCTACTTTCGCTTTAAAACTAAGGGTTAGGACCTCGGCGCTGTCTTTCACAGCATGGTCTGCACCCTCGCTCGCAATAATAAAGCGGGCTTTGCCTGATTCCGATGCTTGGGTATCGACCAGCTGTACCCCGGCAGTAGCCGATTTAGCAGATATAAATTCCATTTTGCTGGCATCATAGATAACTGTGATATCTTGTGCGAATACCGGCTTCTCCGGATGGCGTAGCCCCAGCCCTACCTCAAATTCTTTTCCGGATGACACCTTACCCGGACCTGTAAGAGATACTACTGCGCCCTTTTCCTCAGCTTCACCAGCACGCACATCGGCGTGAAGCTTGTTATCCTCTGCCTGAACGGATAAAGCGTTGCCAAATACGTTTAGAATTTTAAGATTTGAGCTAAAGCTGGCTTTAAATGGATAGGTACCGGGAGCGATATCCGGAAAAGCAGTCTCAAAGATATACTCTGTACCCGCCTCGTTCCGGCTACTCAATGGGAGATTAATTTCCTTCTCGCCGATCATTCCTTTTAATGTCTTATCGCCGCTCAGCATCGTGTAACGGTCAAACACCGCTTTGACCTGCAGCTTATCGCCGGTAGAGTAGCCCTCTGTCTTGGGTTCATCAACGGCAATGGATGTCAACTTCACCGGAGGACTGATGCCCTGACGCTGCCACTTTAAATAATCCACATTGAATTTAATGAAATCCATATTGGTGCCTTCATAAAAAAGTCCGATATTACCGTTTTCCAAATTGGCGAGACTGGAATAAGAATAGCTGCCTTCTTTGACAAGCTGAGAATACTTCCAGTCAAAGATGTATTTCGTCCGGCCATTGGCATAAGTTCCATCCTCACGGATGAGCCCTGCTTTAACTGTTCCGTTGATTCGGCTTGATGCATCCCCCGGACTGGCGAAAATCACAGCATCCTGTCCGTCGATCTTCCCGTTGTAACGGATCACTGTCATTTGGCAGTATGGAGCCACGAGCCCACGCTCTGTGACGACTTCAGCATCCCATGTTTCCCCGCCGTCAAAGCTTGTCGCTATCTGGGCATATCCTGAATAATTTCTCATGAACAGCTTCAGCTGGCCGTCTGGCATTTCCACAACCTGCGACTCCGTAAGCTCATTGCCCGTAAAATTACGTTCATGCAGCGTAACCCCATTAACAATACGCCCTTCATTTGGAGACTCACCGCGATGCCAGGTCTCCCCGTGGTCATCGCTGTAGATGACAGCACTTGCCTGCTGGCGGTTCTCATTTGTAAAATACACAGGAAATACAAGCCGCCCGGCATGTGGGCCCTGGGTAAGCTGGATTCCCGTTCCCGGGCCAGCTCCCAAAAAGGCCATCCAGTCTTCCTTCAGTCCCGGGTTCATATTCACCGGTCCATCCCAGGTCAGGCCATCGTCATCGCTGTGCCAGAGCTCCAGATAGGAGGTCATAATAGGCTTCAGCGGCGAGCTGCTCAGAAAAACATTACTTATCTGTGTATCGTTCTGGAAAAGATTCCGTAGCTTATCGACACGGTAGGAGGTTTTTTGATTGCTGATGTCAAACACCTCACCATTTTCTCTTATCGTATATTCACTGCCGCTTTGATCCTTCAAGATCATATATTTCTTATCGTTTACGGTCTTGTACCCGCTGCTCTGCACGGAGCTCGGAAATCCGCCGCCCTCCGGGAATCCGAGAACCAGGGAAAAGATCCGCTTGGTTTGCCGGTCCTGCAGCAATTCTTGATCAATATTGGAGGCATTGCCGGGATAATCATTAATCAGCACCCCATTCGTTTCCCATGTCTTCCCTGCATCGAGGCTCCGGCGCACCATCATATCGATGTTGGCTGGAGAATCGCCACTATGGTTGATTCGCTTATCAATACCTGCGAGGAGTGTCCCGGAATCCGTATATAACAAGGATGGAATCCGGTAAGCCTTTGAGCCGTACAAATCCGGATAAAAGATCGAATAAGGCTGGGTGATCATGGCTCCTTCGGGCAGCGGATTCTGGACAGGATTTGCTTGGGTCACTCCCGTAACATTCAGCAGTTCCTGATCTATTAGCGGCTTGCTGTACACCTCGGCAAAATCAATCTCGCCGTTAAAAGGATACATATTAGAGCCTGCTTTCCTTGCCGTACGTCCCAGTTCCGAACTGTTCGGAGCGTATATATTGCTCAGAAACTTTCTCGCAGAGGTCGTATCCTGCTTCACAAGCTTACCGTCGAGAAAATATTTATATCCCTGGTCCTTGCTGACAACCATCGCAACGGTATGAACCTGATTTTCCTTAACCGCGACATCTGCTTTGACATGTGTGTTTACGCTGGTCTGTCCGGGCTCTTCATAGCGGTTTTCACTGCCTACGGCGGACGGGCTGACATACAGGTGAAAATGTCCGTTAGCCAGTGTGCTGTTACTGAGCGAGAAAAGCGACATGATGGAAGATCCGGTATAACGGAACCGGACGATAATCGTTCCTTCTTCAAGCCCTTTTAATTTATCCACTTTGTCATTCAGGTTGATAAAATTCTGGTTGTATATCTGCTGGTTCTCTGTTCTGAAAACAAGGCCTCGATCCGGTTCAGATTCCGGCTGTGGATTTGCCATTATCGCAGATGGAAAAATGACGAACAGCATCATCAAACTTAAAAGCAAGGTCGAAGCTTTTTTCAACGCCGATCTCCCCTTTATTCACCCAAAATAGGATTTGAAAAATGGGGTAGACTTTCGGCTACCCCTGCCTTCACATATGTTATGGCTGCTCTATAATTTTCTTGGCTACGATGGACAGATCGCCGACATCAATGGCTCCGCTGTTATCCAGATCGAACTTCTTCACATCGTTCCAGTTCGGACTGGTCGAATCCATGCCATACTTGGCTGCGATCATCGCAAGGTCACCAATACTTACTTTACCGTCTCCGTTCACATCGCCCGAAACGGCAGAGCCGGATTTGATTTTTACAGTAACCGAGGTGCTATCCATGTTGAACTCCTCTCCAATCTCGTTGCTCAGCGTTGCTTGTATAATCCGAAGCACCCCGTCTGTCTCCTTGTCTACGGCAGCTGCCTTAAAGCCAAGCTCCAAGATATCCCCGGTTCCTGTTACCGCATTCTGCGCGCCCATGCTTGCCAGGATAATGCGGAGACTTCCCGGAGCTTGTGTGCTGGGATCGTTGACAACGGTTACGCCTTCTTTAAGCACTTTGATAGAATCAGCCACGTACTCCATCACGGCTGGATCATATTCAATGGTGATATCCTGGGCAAACACATTCCCTGTTACTCCCGAAACACCATATTTGATTGTGAACGATTGACCCGGCGCAGCCTGCTCAACGCTTGCCTTTAATGTTACGGACTGCTGCCCGGCACTAGTAGCCGCCGCATTCTGGCTTGGTTCCTGCTTGCCCTGTTCTTTCACATTGCCTGCTTCTTGAGGCGTACCGGTTTCATTCGGTTTCTGCTGATCGGCTGTAACCGTATGATCTCCGCCTGAGTTTTGTTCCACTGCAGTTCCGCTTACCTCGTCTCCCGAAGCGGCATGAGCCGTCGAGGAGCTGAGCAAGAGCCAAGCCGCCATCATAAAGACTGCAAACATAACCATCCATTTTTTCTCCATACGAACTGTCATCATTACCGATCACCTCTTCATTAGATTTGGGCTATAGTTCGGGTTCCCTTACCTTCTGTCATTTGACTTGCCACTGCTGCCAGATCTGCAATGTCAATCTTGCCATCACCATTGATATCCGCATGCTTCACCTGCTGCCAATCCGGACTTGATGAATCCTTGCCATAATGCGCGGCGACAATGCCGAGATCACCAATGCTTATCTTGCCGTCACCGTTCAAATCTGCCGATTGTTCAGTGGTACCAGGAATCGCCTTCACGGTTATAGAAGCAGCTGCTGCTACCGACTCTTCTCCATCTTCACCGCCAAGTATGGCGCTAGTGACTTTGAAGGCTCCATCCGTTGGCACTTTCACGTTCTTTGCCAAAAAGGTAAGCTGCAGCAGCTGGCTATCCGTTGAAATGGCTTTCCCTGGGCCTGCACTCGCGCCAATCAGACGTATTTTCCCATCGCCATCTTTGCTTTCTATTAACATCATGCCATCTTTGACGGATTCTGCTGAAACGAACTCCATCACTCCTGGGTCATACTGAAGAGAAATATCATAGGCATATACCGGATCGGCAATGTGGTTCAGTCCCATGTCCAGGCGCAAAGCTTCCCCAGCCTTAACCTCCATTTTGTCTGTTGTTAGCGTGGTTTGAAGCTCATCACTCTCTCCGGGCTCGCCTGTTGAATCGGCCTTCACGGTAAATTCACGGATTTGAACCCACTGGTTCTGTGCTGCTGTTGTGCGGATCCGGATAAATCTTGCCTCTGTCCCCCCCTCAACCATGATTTGAGCTTCCGGTTGATCAGCAACCTCGGCAATCGCCTCCCATTCACTAAAATCCTTGGAAACCTCAATCACACCATGGTGAATATAGTCGTTCGGCTTATCAGCCGTTGACATCTTTATTTGAATCTCTTTGATGTGCTGCACAAACTTAAGATCAACACCGACATAATCGCCAATCAACGGATTCGTATTCGACCAGTAAATCGTCGCCTCGTTGTTGTCAACCATATTTGAAATTGCGTTATTCTCCTGGGTTCCCATTGTTGTCATCGGGGCCTGCTGCAGCTGACCGCGATTCATAGCATAGATCCAATCGGGATCTCCAAACCCACTAATATATCTGCGCAGTGAATACGAGTTTTGCAGTATGATACCATCGAACCGATGTGTGAATAGCGAGCCTAAGGCACGCAGTTTGGCTTCCTTCGAGGCTGCATTGTCATTACGCAATCTGTAATAATCCACTTCAACATCCGCAATCGCATAATCGATATTCCAGGCAAGGCGCTCGATCATGAAAGAGGATGAGCTTCCGCTTTGCGCTTTGGACTGGGCACTTACCAGCTTTGTCTTGGCTTGCATGTAGTTCTCCCGTGCCTTTGTCACGGAATTGATGTTGCCAAAATCGCCGGCAGGCTGATTGAATACGGTACGTCCTGCTTCTTCAACGAGCCGGAGATATTCACCCATTTCTGCCGAGGCTGCACCATATCTGGTATTGACATAGTCCTGAATCAGCTGTTGCGGATCCGCATTCGGTTTCCACGACATTTTTGCCAAAATCAGATGGGTTGCTTCGAATGTGATCCAGTCCCCAGGTTCCGAGTACGTGCCGATCCCGTTTACGCCGAGTGTTTTATAATAAGGAAGCTCTTGGCCGATGAGCTGCGGGAATACGACAGGGAGAGAATGAAAGGCATATCGACGGTAATATTCATACATTGTAAGATCGCCTTTGAATACGTTTTTCCACTTATTAATCAAATCAATAGAGGGTTTATTAGTGGAAGAGCTCGGATCGTATACCGTATCCCGGTAACTGCGAAAATAGGGTGCAAAATCAATGAGGACAGATTCATCGTACATATATGCGCTGCTTGGAGGCTGGTCATGGGAGGCATAGGCGATGGCTTCAATCCTTACACCCGGCAGCTCCCGATTGACGGCATCATGAAGCTTATTCACCACATAAGCATAGGCATTGGCATTGCTGCCAAATTTAGAAACCACACTTGCCGGCCAAGTCGCTACATCCGGCGGCCATGCATCAAAAATGCTGATTTCCGGTCTCGCCTTCAGGTAAGCGATGACTTCATTCACATAGGCATTGACGGCCTCATCATTGGCAATATTGAACACATTGTAGCCGCTGATAAACCAGTCAGGATGCTCTGCCCCGTATTTATCTTTGCGGAGAAAGCTTTCAAAACCATGTCCTCCAACTTCCACCATCATGCTTCTTTTGTTCAGCTCCGGTATGAGCTTCTCGCGCCAATCATCCCAACGCGTGTTACCTTGAGCAATATAATCGTAAGGCACCACCAGGGTATTCAGCTTGTTCTTAGACATCCAGTCGATCAGTGCAGGGATGTTGTCAGAAGAATGGCTCCATCCCTCTTCAATATACTTGCGGCGGATCGTAAAACCGGGCTCTTGTACCTGATTCTGAGCCTGAATTGTGATTGAACTTTGGACAGGTACATCTTCAGCATGCTTTTGATAAGAATCAAAGGATGGCGCGAAGAATTTCATTCCCAGCGTTTCAAGCAGGTCATAGGCGGCATAAAGCGTACCACGGTTATTCATTCCTGCAAGAATAAGTCTGTTTTCCAATGTAATTGTGGCGAAGGAATCCCCCTTTTTTTCCGTTAATTTCATATTGGCAGAACCCAACCATTCAACCGGAATATCCGCGGTTTGATGGCCTTTTGAATATGACTTTGCTTCATCTCCGGTTACAATAATCAAAGCGCTGTCGAGATGGTCGAGTTTACCTGAGCCCTCTTCCGTGAGCTTCCCCTGTATAACGGGAATCGCAGCCCCACTGCTCTGTTTAATGTAATCCCTAAGCTCTGAAGCCGCATAGAAAGCCGTTTCCGTTTTATTGTCTTTGCTCCACCAGATGATAGCTGATTCAGCCTGATGCTGATCCACAACGGTTAGCTCATCCGCATTAAGAGAGTCTGCGTGAACTGGTGAACGGGTACTGATGTAGGCAAAAACCAAAGACATGATCAGGGCTGCACCCATTAACCTAATCCCCGATTTTTTCAATTGCTTCCCTCCTCACCTTCTAAAATAATCGTTACGGCCTCTTCTAACGCTGTTCCTGATTGACCTCCCTTAATGCATTCATGTATGTCCAGGCGGGGTAACGGAAGATCACCCGCCTGGACAATCGTTCATCCTGCGATCTTTTTGGCCACGAACGCCAAATCAGCAATATCAATAGATCCACTGCCATCCAGATCCAAGTGTTTGATTTGATCCCAATCAGAGCTGGTCGTGTCCTTACCATAGTGAGCCGCCAAAATCGCAAGATCACCGATGCTGACTTTGCCGTCACCATTGATATCACCTGAAGCTCCCGTGTTTCCGGTTGTAATCTCGATACGGGCTGAAGCAGATGCTGCTGCAACTTCAGCCCCCTTCTCGTCGCCAAGGAGTATATCCGAGACATTCACATCCCCGGAAACCGTTGCTGAAATATCCGCAGCCTTGAACGTAAGTGCAGCAATGGCTTGATCTCCCGTTACTCCATGTTCAGCACCTTCGCTGGCAATAATCAGCCTGACCTTGCCTGGCTGCTTCAACTGCGATTCCACAATTTTCACACCTGGAATTAGAGATTCTACAGAAACAAAGCTCATAAGCTTGGGATCATACTCAATCGTCATATCCTGTGCGAATACCTGCTGACTGAGTTGGTTCATATCCAGACGTACTGTGAACTCTTTTCCTGAGGCTGCCTTGCCTTCCATATTCAGATGTGCGGCCGGACCATTGTCGGCCTGGCTTACCTTAAACACGGTAAGTTCTGCCGCAGACGCAAAGTCTCCAACACCCTGCACGGCTTCCAGCTTCACATAGTTAGCCACAATGGGAGTGAAATTCACTTCCTTCAGCTGTTTGTTTCTCAGCCATGTTCCTTCAGCAATTTTAGTAAAAGCAACACCATCCGTGCTGGCATATACGTTATAAGCTGTAATGGTGCCGTTGCCTGCATCAGGGCGCGGTAAGTATCCGAGCTTGCTGATCTTGTAGGAACCTCCTAAATTAACGATGATCGACTGCGGCAGCGGATCCACGTTATACCACTTCGTGTGCCAATGTGTGTCGGGATTGGCATCCAGAGCTAACGAGGGATCATTCACACCCGCTTCACTACTCGTAGCTGTCGCACTCATTTGGCTCTGCGGGATTTCCATCAGACCCTGCTGTCCGGATACGGTCACTTCACTGGTTGCGGTGAAGCCGCCGTCCACTGTCGTGACCGTAATGGTCGCTTTTCCCGCGCCTTTCGGAGATACGCTCCCCTTCGTATCTATAACTGCAACTCCTGGATCGCTGCTTGACCAGGTGACTGATTTATTGGCCGCATCATCAGGTTCAACGGTTGCAACCAGCAGAGCAGGTTTATCCTGCACATGGAGCGCCAAGGTTGTTTGGTCCAGACTCACGCCTGTTGCTTTAACTCCTTCCCCTGACGGCAATCCGTATATTTTAAATTCCCAAAAGCTGGCCTTCGTGCTGCTGTCCGGAAGTCCCGTCACTGTGATGCGTACGTACCTGCCCCGGCTGCCGAAAGTATCTTTCAATACTGCTCCGGCAGATGGATTGCCACTGTGGTCCGCGACGGTAATCCAGTTCGATTTGTCATTTTCGCGGGTTTCGATTTTGTATCCATAAGCCTTATCGCTATGTTCAAATGAAACCTCTGAGGCTTGGATGGAATACATGGCAGCCAGATCAACGGTAAAGGTGTGATTCGCCTTCGTATCCGCCGCAGACCAGCGGGTATCCAATTTTCCGTCATTACCTGCGGAAGCAGGATGGTCCGTGTCTTCGCTATCTGCTGTCGCTTTCTTGCCTTCCGATATAACCTGAAGCTGAGGAGCCTGCTTCGGTGCTTCATACACATCCAGCTCGGAAGCGGAAGCAAATCCGCCAACAGCTGCCACCGCTTCCAGCTTGACGTACCTTGCCGAAACAGGTTCAAACTGGATGTATTTCTTCAGGCTGTTCCGGAGCCATGTTCCGCTGGATACCTTCGTAAAGACTTGACCGTCCAGGCTCACATACAGATTGTAGGTCGTCATCGTTCCGTTACCGGCATCCGTGCGCGGAGCATAACGGAACTGGCTGATTTCACGGACTTTGCTAAGATCCAAAATGATGGATTGCGGCAGTTTGTCGGATCCATCCCATTTGGTATGCCAAACGGAGTTCCGGTCACCATCAATGGCTTTGGCAGCCTCGCTCCCAGGCTGGAAGCTAAGTGCAGAAGCCTTCATTTCATTTTTCGGAATCGCTATTGGCGCAGGCTTCGTCAGATCTCGGTATACATTCATTTCCGCGGCCGAGGCAAAGCCTGAAACGCCTGCTGTGACTTCGATTCGTGCATATGCCGCTTCGACCGTCTCAAAGACTGCTGTTTTTTCCAGCTTGTCGTCATTCCATTGTCCGGTACTGACCAGGGCATAATTGACGCCGTCGAGGCTGGTAGAGATGTTGTATCCGGTAATCACGCCTTCTTTACCTCCGTATTGTCTCGGAAGCACCTTGATCTTGTTGATATACTGCTTGGTTCCAAGGTTCAAGGTTATCGATTGAGGCAGCTTAGCACTTCCATCCAGCGGTGTGCTCCAGATGGATTCATAATTGCCATCCAATACGTTCGCTGCAGGTGTAGTCGGATCAGCGCTCGATGTTGTAGCAACAATGTCATCCTGTGGAATCCGGCTTGGGTCAGTGTCCTCCTGCGGCAGCTCGATCTTCACTGCATCCGTAAGCGGCGTGACATCTGCTGTAAAGCCGGATACCTTCAATTCAAATCCGCGGCTTGCGCTAAGTTCCGGCGTTTTCACATAGAGAACTCCGCCTTTTTCGGACTTATCGTAGAACCATCCGCTCGCTGCAGCATCATAAGCTGCTTTTGTATCCAGTTTGGCATACGCCGATCCTTCCACTACAACTGCTTCTGGCTGATTCGGCATATGAACCGTAAATTGGCTAACGCGGGATGCGGGCTTACCGGTGTAATCCCCGATACTTGCTCCAACCTTTACTGTGAGATCGCCCGTCCCCTGCTCTGGTGCTATAGATTCAATTCGCGTTTTGGCAAATTTGCCGGTGCGGTGTTCTTTCGTCACTCCATCATCCTCATACATCGTAAAGCTGGAAGTCTTGTACGGGTAGATGTCATAAGTTACCGGATTGGCTGGGTTTTGCCCATCGTACAGCGATTCGGGATACATCGGGATGATGGCTCCCGCTTTCACGAGCAGCGGCAGGCGGTTTAGCGGAGCTGCATATTCATCCAGCATTTTAGAGCCGTAATGTGACTCCCCAGTCCAATAGTCGATCCACTTTCCTTTGGGTAGATAAATACCATTCCGGGTAGTCGTATCCGAATAGACCGGTGCCACAAGCAAAGAATCACCTGACATGAACTGATATTGGGTTAGCGTGCCCTTGGAGTTGGGATCCTCGGGGTTGCTGTAGATCATCCCCCTTACAAGAGGCGCACCTGTTTCATATGCTTCATTTAAATAAGTATAGAAATATGGTGTCAGCCGCTGTCTCAATTTCAAAATGTCGCGGTTGTAACTCGTGTACGGTTCTCCCCAGACCCAAGGCTGCTTATCCTTTGCGGCCCATCCCGACATATTCATCAGGATTGGTGTAAAAGCTTTCCACTGTAAATCACGGACATAGGTTTTGGCACTGCCGCCAAAAATACCGTCTATATCACCGGTCGCATAAGGAATCCCCGATAATCCTGCACCAATTAACGTCGGGATGTGAAAACGAATATATTCCCAGCTTCCCGACTGATCCCCCGACCATACGGTCGAGTAGCGCTGCGTTCCTGCCCATCCGCCAACAGACCAGACATATCCTCTGTCATTCGAGTATTTTTCAATTCCCTGATAAGCCTGCTTCGTGCCGTTTAAGGCAAAATCATAACCTGGACCGACCCAGGCCACATCAAGCTTGGCAAGTCTTGTGCCGTCTACACCAACCTCATGGGCAATTTGTTCCACACCGTTTTGTGTCCAGAGTCCGGTGTAAAAGCCTCTTTCCTTCAATTCATTAACGGTGTACCCTAAATCCGTATAGCCGCAGCCATAGCCGTCATTGGGTAAAATCCAGCTGCCAGGCATGTCGTTATCGCGATAGGCTTGAGCGATCTTTTCGATCACATCCTTCGTTGTGGCAGGAGCCTTGTTGTAGCAGTTCGCATCCCCAAGGCCCATCCCCCAACGCGGGATCAATGCCGGCTTGCCAGTCAGATCGGTTAAGCCGTTCAGGATGTCTTTGATGTTATCCCCATAAAAATAGTAGGCGTCAAATCTGTTTTCATCATGTGTGAGTCGTACCGTCGAATCAAAATCATACATGCCGTTCTGGAAGGTATTTCGGAGGACGCCATAACCCGCCGTACTCAGATAAAATGGGGACGGATTGGATACGGTTCCGCTTCCCCAATCCCCATAATTCTCGGCAATGGCAATTTTCCGGTCCCGGTGGCTGAAGTATCCGTTCTGCATGCCGCCTCCGTAGAAATACTCATCCTCTCCCCGGACCAGCTGCTGGGAGGTCGACTGTCCATTGTAGCTCAGGCTTGCCGCTTCCTCCCATACCACGGTTTGATTGTCCTTATGGTACATGGCAAATTTCAATGGAGCCTTATAGGCTCTGAGTACGAATTTACCTGTTTCCATTTTGTAATAAGATCCTTCGTCGGACCAGTTGACCTGTACGGCACCAAAATCATCCTTGATGACAATCGGTTCAGCCGGCTGTTCCGCATTCTTGCCTTTAATATTCGTAAACTGTCCGTTCACGCCAAGCCAAATCCGGACCATATCATCTCTTTCGAAAATAACCTTGACCTTGTCTTGGCCTGATGTAATCGTAAAGGTCTTGTCATCTGTCTGTTTAAAGTCAGAGACAGGGCCGACCGATGCCGCGCTAACGAATTCCGGACCGAAAAGCAACCAGGCTCCCGTCAGGAGCAGGCATGCGAGCAGAACATATAGACGGTAATGAACGGTTTTCAAGCGAAATCCCCCACATTCTTTCGGGTTTTATTGTACCTGCACGATACTCCACAGTTATGCATCTGCATTGGTGCGCGGCTGTCGCCAACGGAAGCAGGGAAATGAGATATTCCCTGCCTCGATTATTTCTGAGCGATCCATTGCAGGCCTATGTCGTAATATTACGGGCGACCAGCACAAGATCCGAAAGATCAATCTTGCCGTCATGATTGACATCTGCCCGTTTAACCTGATCCCAATCGGCGTCAGAAGAGGTTTTGCCGTAGCTTGCCGCAACGATGGCCAAATCGCCTATGCTGACCTTGCCGTCACCGTTTATATCACCCGTGATTCCGGCTGTTTCTTTGGTGATTTCGATTTCAGCGGAAGATAAACCGGCTTTCGTCTCTGCTCCGTCCCCGTTTCCTATGGTGGCATCCGCCACCTGAATCTGTCCTTTGGCAGGTTCGGATAGCGGCCTCGCTTTGAATGTCAGCTCCACAATATCTTTATCCTGCTTCACTTCATGTCCGGCTCCATGACTTGCCAGAATAATGCGGACTGCTCCGTCCATATTCTTCGTTTCAACCAGACCCACGCCTTCAAGAAGCGGTTTGGCTGAAACAAAATCCATCATCTTTGCATCATAATGAAACGTAATATCCTGTGCATAAATTTCACCCTTCACATGCTGAAGACCCAATGTGGCTGTGAACGTCTGACCTGTGGAAACTTGTGCTGGCACACTAAGCACCGAGGTCAACGCTCCCTGCTGAGCTTGAGTAACCGTTACTTTAACGACAGCCTTTTGCCCTCCAGATGCAGTGACTGCGGTAATCTCGGAAATCCCTTCTTTCACAGCACTTATCTCTGCCTTGCCGTTAACACGCTCGACTGTGGCTACTGACTCATCGCTACTGCTCCAGTTCACCTGCTTGTCGGTTGCATTTCCTGGCTTAACGGTTGCGGTCAGCACCGCTTTTTCACCAACCTTCAGATGAACCTCCTTCATATCCACATCGATTCCGGTCACAGGAATATCTGCCACATTATTGCTGTAATTGAAGTCGTCAAAGACCGCCGCTGCAGGTCCGAATACCCTTGCCCCCATTTTCCCTTCTTCTTGCGGCAGCTTTGGAAGTGCTCCTTCAAAATAGGTTTTTCCGTTGATGATCAAAGTGACATTCGTTCCCTCGAATTTGACCTTGACGGCAGCAGTCTCGCCCTTTTTCAAAAATGCTCCCTGCTCCGTCGTCATAGCCCCGTAATTATCCTGCGCGTTAACCCAGTACCAAGCGTTTTTGTCAAAACCGACGGAAGCCCAGGTATTCTCATCCGCGTAGCGGAATACGATTCCTGTTCGGATGACATCGCTTTGCGGGGTAACTTTGAATTCAATTTCGCCGTCCTTGATCTGCGGGGATTCCTGATCCACGAAAATATTGTTGACGTTGTTCGCAGTGAATTTGACGGCATGCTTGCTTGCTCCGCCCGGTGCATCCACGATTTCCATGCTGCCTACTCCCGATCCAACAGTATGCTGCCATCCTCCCGTCGAGTTATTTTCAAAATCCTGAGCATACCTTACAGGTACCGGGACAGGTGTCTCATCAGAGGGATTCGGTTGATATACTTCCATTTCATATAATGAAAATCCATATTGGCCTGAGCGTTTGGTTCCCTGCATCCGTACATACCGTGTACGCTCTGCCGGGAACTTGATGATTTCCGTGCCCCCAACACCCGCGTTTGTTGAATAAACATCCCGCCAATTCTGTGCATCATCAGAAATCTGGATCTTGTAGCCTTTGCCATATGCATCTTCCCATTTGAGAATGACCTTGCCGATATCCTTCGATCCACCCAGATCCACCTGCAGCCATTCATTATCCGTATAACCGGAGGACCAACGGGAAGCTTTGGATTCGATCTCGTCAAAAGCCAAGTCAGCTGTAAACTGCCCCGTTTCCGTAGAAGACGCTGAAGCTGATTGGTGTGCTGCAATATTCACAGTCCAGGGCGGCGAGCCTGCCTCTTCTGCGATTTCCTTGCCGGATAAAGCCTTCTTGAAAATCTTCAGATCATCGAGTTCTCCCGCTAAAGCGTGAGTCCTGCTGCCAATCAGGGCTGCAGGCAGAAGCGTTACATCAGCAACCGATGCCTTTAATTCTCCATCAATAAACAGCGATGTTCCCTGCAATTCCCCCCGAAACGCCACATGCACCCAGCGGCCAGTCGGAATGGACGCATTAAAGCTGAAATCATAGCCTTCACGGGAAAATCCTGCTTTGCCGCTAGTCTTCTGCTTCAACTTGAGAGCTCCGTAATCTGATTCCATGAAAACAGCTTCTTCCGCCGGCTGATTCTCATCCAGCTTTACCCACGCAGCCGCAGTCCACGGGAAGCCCATATCCGGTATGCCAGTGGCAATCTGGTCGCTGCCTCCTTTGAACAATACCGCTTTACCTGACTTCCCTTCGTTCTCCCAGCTCACACCGCTCAACTTGCCATGATATCCATTACCAGACTGGTCGGTCGTGTTTGCATCTTTCCCTTCCTCAAATGGATAATGAATCACCGTATCCGCTACTGAATCAACGGTATGCAGCAGATTCGTTCCCGGCGCCTCCCCAAGCTGTCCTGCAAGCAGCTGGAATTCTGCGTACGTGGAATCAACCGAAGCTCCTCGCCACATCTTTTCGGCGAGAACCGGCATAGCCTGTTTAACCCGGTCGTGTACTTCAACGGCCGTGACCTTTTTGCCAAGCAGATCATTCCAAACTGCGAACATGCCGCCAAGTAAATTCGGTTCTCCATCCTGCAGCTTCAAGCTGCCACCAAAATTTGTCGGATCCCAATTGTTATAGAGCCACTGGGAATCCAGGTAGTCGTGGTAGTAGGAGGCTTTGGGAACAATATAAAGGTAGGAGTCTAGGGTGTTTATGGTGTTGTAGCCCTGTTTAACGGTTTCCACGGGATCCTGCCAACCGTTGGACCAGTTATGGGTGATAATATCGGTGTCTACGGGAGTTGTTCCCGGAAATTGCTTTAAGCTCCCCCACATTCGTGATTGTTTTCCCTTGCTTTTGAAAAACTCGTTCATTTCATTTAAAAACTGCCGGTATTTCTCATAAGTCGTTTTATCATTCCGGTCAAATTCATCCCCTCCGAAATGCACCGTATCTGTATCAAACCAATTCCCATCCAGATACTCGCTCCAGACATCCTTGACGAAGTCTACCGCTTCCTGACGGGTAATATCCAGATGATCCACCGGCAAATTATCCTTGACCAAATCCGGTCTCACCTTGGTTAATGCCAGGGAATGACTTGGGGTATCAATTTCTGGAGTAATGGTTAAGCCCCTGACACCTGCAATATCCTGCAGCTCCCGAAAATCCTGCTTGCTGTATGATCCATCCTTTGCCGTCAATTCAGGGTACTTCTTGCTTTCGAGTCGAAATGCGGAATACTTGTTCCAGTTCGCCCGGCTTGTGTCGCTGAAAATTTCGTTATCGCTCAGGTGGAGCTGAAAATCATTCATTTTGTAGTAAGACATAAATTTTGCGTAGTCCTTTAAAAAGCTCATCGGAAAGAATTTACGTCCCACATCCAGCATGAAGCCGCGTTCTTTGTATTTGGGATAATCTTTCGCCGTCCCCTTCGCAATATTTGATTTCAAGGGATCCTGATCTAAAATTTGCAGGGCCGTCCTTGTACCGTAAAAAACCCCTGTCTCCGTATTTGCCCGAATGGTAACAAAATCCACTGTTTCAAACAGGTACCCTTCGTCTCCAATGGATTCATCCCGCGTATCATTCAGCAGAAGCAGGAAATCTCCCTTGGACGCTGATTTGGCAACCACCACTGGAATGTCATACCCTGTGATCTCCTTCAAGTCCTCCTGAAAAACCGCTGCTGTCTCAGGTAGCTTACAGGCACATGTTGACGTCGTTATGACAATTCTAGAGTTTGCAGACAACGTGAAATTGCCTGTTCCACCCGTCCATTCCTGCAGACTTGGAATGACTTTCGGCTTCATATTCGTATCAAGTGCAGCGCTAACGTGATACAGCGGCAACACACAAAAGAATAAACAAAAAGCAATGAACACGCTTAACGTTTTTTTCATATTCATTCACCCCGGACGAATCGGCTTTTTATCGAGTAAAGAAATCAACTGGTCAATCATGACAACAGGCAGATCTCGGGTTGTGTTTCATCTTAAAAACAAGGTACATGGCGCTGCCAAATAGACACCATGTACCTTGTACTTCCGTTACATTATCCGACGATCTTTTTGGCTACGAGGACCAAATCCTCAAGACCGATGACACCATCTCCGTTAATATCTGCCTTCTTGGCTTGCTGCCAATCTGGACTGGACGAAGTTTTGCCATAATGTGCCGCAATGATGGCAAGGTCGCCGATGCTCACTTTTCCGTCTCCGTTAACGTCGCCGACATTCGTGATTTTACCTCCGACTTCTACTGTAGCCTTAGAAGAGGCGGCAGCATATTCCGTGCCTAACTCATCAGAGATGGTTGCTTTATTTACCGCTACATTTCCGCTGACAGGCTCGGATGCTTCCTTAGCTTTAAATGTCAATTCAAACAGGTCTGCATTGCCGGATACCGCGTGATCTGCACCTTCACTGGCAACAATCAGCCGCATCTTGCCCCCTGTTCGCTGTGTCTCCAGAATGTTTACTCCCGGGAGCAATGATTTTGCAGAAACAAAATCCATCACAGCCGTGTCATAGGTAAATTCAATATCTTGTGCAAAAACATTGTGCTTGATATTCCGGAGCCCGAACTGAACCCGGAACTCGGCACCGCTTTGTACCTGTGACGGAGCAGTAAGGACAGTAGCTTCTTCCAGATTTCCATCTTTCTTCTGAACGGTAATCCGGCTTACATCCGTGAATTTGCCGTCTGCCGTTGTAACGGTGATATCCGCAGTTCCCTGTGCTTTACCTGTTACGATTGTGCGTCCGTCATTAACCTCGACAGCTGCCACATTTTCGTCACTGGTATTCCAGCTTACGTTTTTATTCGTTGCATTTTCCGGGAGAACGGCTGCAGTAAGCTCTGCCGTCTCACCTTCCTTGAGGGTAACCTCTTTCTTATTGATGGTAACGCCGGTTACCTTCACCTCTTCTGAGGTGTCCAGTACGTTAAACACCTGAATTTCCGCAGCTGATGCGAAGCTGCCTACACCCTCAATAGCTTCCAGTTTCAAGTGGGTTGCATCAACCGCATCAAAACGAACACTTTTGACTTTATCATCTCGTATCCATGAACCGGTTGCGATCTTCGTGAATTCTACACCGTCTGTGCTCGCATAAAGGTTATACCCGGTAATTGTACCGTTCCCTGCTCCGGATCTTGGTGTGTAATTCAGCTGATTGACCTTATAACTGCCACCCAGATTCAAAGTAATGGATTCTGGCAGATGTGCAGGGGTCCACTTGGTATGCCATATGGTTTCTGGATCGCCATCCAATGCGTTTGCCGGCTCATCGCCAGGTTGGAAGCTGGTGGCAGTAGCCGACATTTGCGATTGTGGGATGAGCGTATTCGGCTCATACACTTTCACCGTTACTGAACCAGTAACTTTGCTTCCGTCTTTTGCCGTTGCCGTAACGACGGCTGTTCCAGCGAGATGTGCAGTAACTTTGCCCGTTTGATCCACGGATACGATGTCCGGTTTATCGGAAGACCAAAGCACTGTACGATCATAAGCGTTGGAAGGCTCCACCCGGGCAGTGATTTGGGAGCTTTGCCCCCTGTTCAGCTCGATATTCTGAGGCGTCAGCGTAATTTTCGTTACTTTGACACCCTCCTCAGGGGAGATTGCACCTTCATCATTAACGCGGATATCATCCAGCACCAATGTGCCTGTCAAATCTTTTTGATTGTTGACCTTGTTCTTGATAATCGCAAGATAAGCATCCTTAGCGCCTTCCGTTGTAAAGGTTAGATCCAGCTTATTGCGCCCTTCCTTCAGATTCTCAGATGCCAAATCCCGAACAGTGCCATTCTCATTCACACGAACCGCTACTGTGTACATATCGAGCTCATCGGAATTGTAATCCAGTGTCAGGTGATACTTGTTGTCTTCCTGAAGGCGCAGGGTATGCGGCAGCGTGCGCAGCCACTCACCTGTTCCTTCCTCGTTGGTTTTAAGCGAATATTTACCGTCAAGGACGTAGGATTGAATCTGATTGCCGCCCTTTTCCGCGAGATGTGTACGCACGGGTCCAAGCTTCGAGTAGACGAATGGCCCCCATCCTTCATCCACATTCTCGAAATCCTCGTAGAATACAGAATCACCTGCGTCTGTTTTAGTCGGATTCCCCCAGACTCTCACATCGTCAAAGGTGACCGCTGCGCTGCCCTCATCCACTTTCAGATACAGAGTTGCCTGATTACTTACTGCATCAAAATTCACTTTGATACGCTGAAAATTGGTACTCACATATTTGTGCTGCTGGGCTAAAAATTTGTGATCCGTATTATCCAGGTAGTTGTTCACCGTGTCATTCCCTTGGTTCACGCCAATTTCCACCTTGCGTTTTCCGCTGATATTTACCCACACAGACGCAGAATACGTTTTGCCAGGTGTAAGACCGGTAATGACCTGATGGATTGTCGCGTCTCCCGGTCCTTTGACCTGAAGCTGATCATCCGCGTTGTTGTTTTTCACATATTGGATATGGTCAGTGTTTCCGGCAGAAGAGGACTTCTGCCATGAGCCAAATTTCTGGCTGTCAAAACCAGGGTCCTTCACCGGACTGCCGTCGCCCCATACCACTTCTGGTCCATCCTGCGGCACCGATTTATAGAGCACATATCCAGTTCCCTTCTCTGCGGTCAGTGTGACCTTGCCACCATTGACATCCACGGTGCCTACACGTTCACGCCCAAGATCCGTCAGCTTATACAGCTGAGCTGTAGTCACATTGCTCCATGATGCCGGCAGTGTCCATGTCGATTGTCCCCCAGCCGGATTCCAGTGGTAGATTTTATCCTCTTTCACCGGATCCCATGGAATGAAAACGGTACTGTCGCTGATTTCACTGCTGTCCGTCATGATTGCGATATCATGACCGTCTTTGCTCAAATGGATTTTACCGTCCTGCCCCCGCTGCACAGCTACGTTACTGCCGAAGTCAATCCGATCGTTTGTCATCTTCATGATCGGGAAATACTGCATGTATTTGGTCGGCAGGTTTTGGTTAAAGAACGCAGCCGTTGTGGTTTTATAACTGTAGAAGCTGGAGCTGTTTTGCCAATATCCGACTCCTACCTGCTTATTGCCTTTCAAAAGCGGATTACTCAAGAATCCGTCTACATACTGATTGCGGATAAAACGGGTGATCTTGCTGTCATTACCCTGGTTCGGATAACCTGGGTCGGTCCCCCAGTGAACCCAAGCCGCCTGCTCATAGATCGGTCCCGCATACTCCGTACCCAACATCCATCCGTTCCCGTTAATGTACTCGGCAAGCTTTTTCGCGTTATAATCGGCTCCCGAATATACATCGACATAGACGAATGAGAGGTTATTTCCTGTATCGGCCTTAAGCATATCCAGACGGCGCTTCAGCTCGCCCGACTCTACATCCTTTGTCTTGTTCACATAGTAAGCCTGATCCAGCCAGCCCCATCCCTTGCTTAGCGGCTGCGTCAGATTTTCCATCTTCGTCTCAAAGGCATCCAGCATGTATTCTGTCGCGTTGATATGGACGCCGCCATGGATGTTATACTTTTTACCTTCGCTTAGCACATAATTGAAATCTTCCTTACCGCCCTGACGAATACCGATATGACCACCATAGTCCGGATGGGAATCATCATGGCCCTCAGCTTGATAACCCTTGAAGAGTATCAGCTGACCAAAGCCATCCGTCAGATTATAAATCTTCTTGGCATTGTCAAAAGCCCGCAGGAACGGCGATGAAGTCGTAGATCCAATATTCATGCTGATATAGGAAATATTGTCACGGATCATATCACTGCCATAAGGGGTTTCGGCATGATCCCGGTATGCGATAGCTGCATCCTGCCAATCTACGGACTCATCCCCATTAGCATCCGGAGTCAGGACGATTTTCGCCCAAGGCAAAGGCTCTGGATCAAGTACCGTACTTCCACGGTAGGTCCAGGCTCCGCCCGACAATGCTGCCTTCTGAGTATTCAGCACCGTGTCCGTACCGATTTTGACGCGGACCTTGTCATACGCATTCACCACGTTCGTGATTACGGCAGCCGCCAGTTTATCCGAATTGAGGAAGCCAAACGTACGTCCCCCGCTCACATCCGTCGCCCCGGCTTTCAGGTCCTTATACTCCTCCTTCACTGCAACCCAATCGCCGGTAACCCAAGCTGCTGTTTCCTGAGCCTTAGGCTCAGTGGCTAGTACGGATACAAGATCATGATTCGGAAATTCTAGAGTCTTCACCTTTTCCGTACCATTCTCCTGAAGATCCGTCACTTTAAACTGCAGGACATTATCCTTCAGCTCCAATTCAAACACCAATTTCACATTAATGCCGGGAACCAATAGGGTATATACCGCTGTTTCCCCTTTTTCTCCTGCCGCCTCTTTCTTAAGGTAGGATAGCGCCGTAGGGTAATAAGATTTGCCGTTAATTTTGAGTTCATTGATACCGTTTAACTGTCCGTTCATTTCTGCATTGCTACCGTTCCAAATGTACTTTTTCACACGCGGAAATTCTTTATCGATTTCCACTTTCATTTTGCTGGACGTCAATGTGTCCGTTACCGAGATCGGCTTGGGATCCGGATTGACCGCATCGACTTTAGTCAGCTTGACGTCATCGATGTTGATTGTCTTGTTATCAAACCAGCTGCGAAGGCCGATCTTGCCGGCAGAAGCGGGAAGTCCGGGCAGTGTCGTATTGAATACGCTGTTGCCATCAACGGACAGCTGGATGCTGTCATTTTCATAGTGGAGTTTAAATGCATACTGCTGCCCGGCAGCAAATGTCGGGGAGGTCGATGGAATACTACCGTAGGTCTCTGCACCGTTCTTCAGAGAGTCCCAACCCCAGCTGTTCGTATCGAATTGAATGACATTATAGTTATCCTTATCGACATAACGGTATACCAGCCCAAAGCGCGTCGGCGTCTGATTGAATTTCAGCTTCACCTCATAATCCCCGTTGGCGAACTGGGGAGATTCCAGATCCGCAAAAATCACCGCTCCCTGGGTAACTGCCTTAACGGTTCCATTGTCTGCTGAAAAGGTTGTCGTTCCCTTCGCGGACGTCCAGCCGCTGATATTCCCGTCATTATAATCCTTGAAATATACATCGCTATCTCCCGCTGCAAATGTATTACCGGCAGTAAAGCAAAGCTGCAGGCTAAAAAGCGCGGACAGGAATATACCAAACGGTAATAAATTTTTCCTCACTTCCATCTTCCTCTCTGCTTTTGAATCATGTCTCTTTTTTAGAAACATTCGTTTGACTCCCTACTTCCCTGAAGCCAGCAGACGTTTGATTACAACCGCCGATTCCGCTCTTGTGGCATGCTCCTTCGGAGCGAAAGTCGTCTCCGTTCTGCCCTTCATGAGACCGGTAGAAATGGCAAAGCCTACGGATTTTTGCGCCCATGAGCTAATCTTCCCGGAATCCTTGAACGAGCTGGAAGTCCCCCCCGGCAGATCATCAGCCTTGACCCCTTGAGCAGCAGCTTTCGCACGCATAAGCATTACGGTCATTTCTTCACGTGAAATGCTTTGGTCCGGTGCAAATGTATTGCTGGTCATGCCGCTGACAATTCCTGCCGAATACGCTTTCTTCACCGTTTCTTCATACCAGGCGCCGGACTTCACATCAGTGAATGGATTTTTGCCGTCTCCATCCTTCAGGTCAAGCGCTCTCGTAATCAAAGCAGCGAACTGAGCACGGGTGACGTTGTTGTTCGGGGCAAAACGGTCGCTATCCATACCTTCAACGATTTTTTGATCCACCATTTGCATGATGTCGTCCTTGGCCCAGTGGCTCGCAATATCCTTGAAAATCTTCATGAAAGTGGTCGATTGTCCTGGTGTGATCACCTGATCCTTTAGGTTCTTATCGAGCATTTTCATGGAGATCCATTCCACTTTGGAGGAGCCGGCTTTTTTAGCCTTGAATGTTATGGTAGCAATATCCATATCGCCCTTATCCCCGTCTACATTTCCTATTTTCGTGTGGGCAATCGTAACCTCATTGTTTTTAACAATGGGAGAAACGGAGTAACCCTTGATTTTCGTTTCAGCCTTGACCACTTCTAGTTCACTCGGATCGATCTTGAATTTCACTTCATAGGCGTATAGATCCTTAATGTTGCTGCCCTTCAGTGTAATGGTAAAGGTAGAGTCAGACGACTCCTTTGAAGACGCTTTCATTTGAAAATCGGAAGCAGTCTCTGCATGGGCTGAAGCCAGCCAAGTGGAAGAACAAAATGTGCAGAATAGTGCAATGATCAATGATTTGCGGAGCATCTAGGAACCATTCCCTTCTTTTTTCATAGTGACGTAGGTAAATCCCTTCGTTATCTATCCCTCCTTCGGCAATAAAATCAGTCGCGGCAGCTCGTGTGTCTGTACCTCCTATCATATAAAGTCTCGGGTCAGGAACCATGATCTATTTTGAAGTGGAGTTGATCATTTTTGAATTGAATTATTCGCTGTCCCTGCGGTATGCCACAGGGCTCACGCCGGTGACTTTTTTAAAAATCCTGCTGAAATGCTCCGGATTGACATACCCGACCATTTCGGCGACTTCATAAATCTTCAGTCCATTCTCCAGGGCCTTCTTGGCCTTATCAATGCGAAGGTTAGTCAGGTATTGGATGAAGTTGACCCCGACTTCTTTGGAGAATTGTTTGCTCAAATAGCTCTCGCTGACCCCCACCATTTGGCTGATCACAGACAGGTGAATCTCCTCGCTGTAATGCTTTTCGAGTATGGACTTGGTTTTGGCTATCATCGGACTCAACCAGGTGCCTGCGCGATCTGTTTTCGGATGCAGGCTCTCATGAATGAGCTCCAGATACTTTTCACACCACTGGACCGTATCTTCCCATGTATCGAACCTTCGAACCTGCTCCAAGGGATGAGGAAAGGTTTCATTAAGCTCCTTCATCGATATCCCCTTCTGGTACACAAGCGATCCTGCCGTCCAGATTAAATCGCTGAGCTCCGATCTGATCTGTCCGGGGAGCGAAGGAAACCTTCCGGCTAGAAGCTCGCAGCATCGCTGATAATACGGCTTCCATATGGATGCATCCTCATCTTTCAGAGATTGGACAAGCTCTGTTTTCGCAGGCGGCCAGATTTCCTTCCAGTCTTCCTCGGTAACGGACGTCTTTTTCTCGGATTCGGGATAAAAAAGACGATCATATCCTTGGTAGTAGCTGAGCACGGACAGCCTCTCCGCTTGCTGAAACAGGCGGTTCCATTCAAAAAGCCCGTCTGCCGCATCGCTGATGCCAATGGATAAGTTTAAATTCAGAAATTGTTTAAGTCTGATTTTGATATCCGTCAGCATCGTATAACTCAGTCTCCTCACCGCCATGCTGCTGCTTGGCTTTGGAAACGTGAAGTACAGATTATACTGCCGTTCATCACTGCGGCATACGTGGCATACCGATTCGCGCCTGTCTTTATTCGCAACCGACTGAACCGTCTGAATAATCATCCGGTGAATACGATCCAACTGCACGGCGTCCGAAAGCCGGAGCACGGCAGCCACTTGATTCTTCTCCCCCATATGCTTCCGTAGACGATCCAAGGGCTCCTTGAGTTCTTCCATTTCCCCGCCTGAGAGCATGCCCGGTTCTTCGCTGGACAAACGGTGTAGAATTGCACAGATCGATGCATCCTCATCGATATCATCTGCAGCATCTGAATTGCTTTGGCGTTTATCCAGCGCATCCACGGTTTTTTGCAGCACAGGCGCGATATACGACTCCTCCAAATTTGCTTTCAGCATATAGTCAAATGCTCCCAGCACAAAGGATTCCCTGACATAGTCATAATCACCGTATGCACTCAGCATGATGGTCAGCGGCTGCTTGGAAAAGGTAGTTCCACCCAATGCCTCGAGCAGCTGGACTCCGTTCATGCGCGGCATTTGGATATCGGCCAGTACAATATCAACATCCTGGCGCTCCTCCAGCAGTTTTAATGCTTCTTCCCCATCGCCCGCCTCCCCTATAATCTCGATTTCATTTGAGGTCAAAGAGATATACTCGCGAAGGGCGAGCCTTGCCAGCGGTTCGTCATCCACGATAAAAGCCTTATATTTACTCATGTTTTATCCCTCCGGCTCGGTTATTTTAATGACTCCACGGCTTTACTCCAGTTCTGGTTCAGCATGTGTTGTACATCTGCCACGGATGCTCCGGAAAAGATATCCTGTCCCGCTTTTTTCTCGTTAAACTGCGCCTTGCTCTTAACAGTCTCGTACCGTTCGTTCATTCCGAAATACATAAAAGGTTCGAATGGATGCATGCTTTTGACCCGATTGAAAAAAGGCTGATCAGAGGGAATATTCGTCATTGTGGAGGTATTTCCTGAATAATTGATGTAATCCTGATACACCTCAGTGCTGAATATCCATTCCAAAAAGTCCTTTACCTCCTCCACATTTTTGGAGTTTCTGTTAATCGCCATGTACTGGTCAGGCATGGTTACTGCCTCAAGCCGCTCGTGAATATCCAATCTCCATGGTAGCGCGAAAGCATCCAAATCCTCGTCGGTTTTGACGTTGGTAATGTAATCCTGGTAATACCATTGTCCCAGCGCAATCATGGCGGCTTTTTTAGATTGAAACAGCTGTTTGGCTTCATCAAATCCGATGCTTAAAGCATCGGTGCCTGCGAGCCTGTGCTCGGCGATTCTTTTTAGAAGGTTTGCGGCCGTCTCGAAGGACGAGTTCTTGCCGAACGGCTCCTTCGTATATGCCAAATTGGTGAGATAATTAGGATCTTTGGAGAGAAGAGGAGGACCGAATTCGATGAAAGGGTAGAAAGTCCAGTCCTCTTTCCCGCCAATCGCGATTGGAATATATGTATCGTGATTTTTGATGGCTTCAAGCACCTGCTCAAATTCACCGAGGGTTTGCGGGATTTGCAGATTCAGTTCATGAAAAATACTGGGGTGGTAAAAAACATATTCAGAGAAGGATACCAGCGGCAAACCCAGGATATCTCCATTAAATACGGCAGGAAACTTGTTGGCTTTAGTCGCCTCAAAACCATTAAGTGGAAGAATTGCATCCTGGTACGCGGACAACTGGGAGGGCTTCAAATAAAACACATCCGGCAGATCGTTTGCCGCGAGCCTCACCTTTAAATATTGGCCGCTGTTATCCGGTATGGTCTCCACCTCCACGGTCACATTCGGCTTGATTTTGGAATATTCCTTGACCTTGCTGGTCCAGAACAAAATGTCCATTTTGGTTTCCCACATGCCAAATTTGATCTTAACCGGCTGATCTTGATTGGCTGCCGGTTTGCCTGCAGTTGAAATTTTTTTTACCGGATTTAATACCATGTCAGACAGCGGTCCGCTTACGCCGATACTAATAAAGAATAGAAGGCAGGCGGCAAGCAGAAGGTATAACCATTTCGTACGATTCATTTGCTTCGCACCTCATTCCCATGTAATCCATCTCACCGCTTTACATTATCCTTAAACCAGCAGCTCATCAGGCTCGCGAATCTGGGGAAGACGGATGTGGACAATCGTTCCATGCGGCATATTAGATTCATATCGCAGTCCATACTTTGGACCGTAATGCAGCTGAATCCGTTTATGGACATTCATATTCCCCATACCGCTGAACGTATGCCTGGTTGTACCTTCATCCGGAAGTATCGGCTCTTCCCGCTCCAACCCCACGCCGTTATCCGCCACGGTGATCAGCAGGTCCTCACCCTCCAATACACTGGATATCCGGATAATACCCTGATAATCGATATCCTTCAGCCCATGAATAAAGCTATTTTCCAAAATGGGCTGGAGCAGCAGCTTCAGCAAATATAATTCTTCTGTCTCTGGAGCGATATCCCACTGAGTAACGACCGATTTGCCAAAGCGGATCTCCATGATATACAAATAATGCTTGAGATGATCGACTTCTTCCGCGACTGTCGTGACAAGCCCGCCCCGGTTAAATGAAGAGGCAATCAGCCTGGTTAGCGCATGCGTCATATTGCGGATATTGTCCGCTTTGCTGATGAGTGCCATGAATTTGATCGAGTTCAGTGTATTGATCAGAAAATGCGGATTGATCTGTGACTGCAGGGCTGCGAACTCAGCCTTCCTCTTCTCGACCTCCTGTTGCTCATGCTGATATATCAGTTCCCGTATCCTTTCGGTCATTTGGTTAAAGGAATGGCCCAGGCTCGCCATCTCCAGGCTGCCCGTGACGTTAATTTTTGCGTTCAAATCACCATGCGTAACCCGGACCATCTGCCGGAGCAGCTCCAGGATGGGCTTGGTCATATTGGATACGAAGTAAAAGGAGATCAGAATAAAAGCCAAAATGATCAATATCGCCAGAAACCAGATGAAGGAATTGACGCTGCGGTAGTTGGCCATGAGTTTGGTGTAAGGGATTTTTTGCACAACCACCCAGTTGGGACGGGATACATCCACCTTGGCGTAGGTGATCAGCGTCTTATCACCGTCCGTATCATCCACGTACGAACCCTGATCATGCTGAAATGTGTCTGCTAATCGGTGCATGGGCAGCTTGCTGCCTCTCTTCAATATCGTATTGGAGGCAATAATCTCACCCAGATCATCGGCGATAAAAAGTGTCGATTCCGAGTTGTCCCGAGACTGCAAAATATGGTCGAACGCGCTGCTTTCAAATGTGAACAATATCATCTCAAGCTGTGAGGAAGGATTGGAGTAGCCCGGCGACAGGGCCGCGACCATCATATAGGGACTGTAATTTCCATAGAGAGAGTTCGGCTTCATGCCGATGAAATGGATAAAGTTCGGCTTCTTCAGAGCCGACATATACCAATCTTCTTTTTGGATCTCCGTTCCTCTCTGCATCAGATTTTTCAAATAGGAGTATGAGGACCCGTCATCGAAATAGAAATTGACGGACAGTACGCGTCCCGAGACGGAGGCGGTGTATTTTTCAATCAGCACCTTCAATTTATAAGTGGCGAGCTGTCTCTCAAAACCGTCCTGCCGGTAGATATCATAAACGGTGGATATAACATCCTCATCCAGTCCAATGGAAGCGAAGAGGCCGGACAAGCGCCCGATTTCCTGGCTGACCGAATAGGCAAGTGCCTGGGCGGTTTGCAGGGAGCGATCCGTGTTTTGCTGCAGAATATCGCGTTTGTAAATGTTGAGGATGATAGAGCAGATCAGGAGCATCGGAATAATGACAATGAGGATGAAAAAAAGTCTTAATATGGAGGACATTCGCCATTTTTTTTTCATAGGATCCCCTTCTCTCTATAAGGCTTAAGGTGCATAGTTTAGAAAACTATTCCATGACCGAGAAGTAAGTTCCTTTCGGGTGACAAAGGTAGTTGTATTGTTACAAAATGCTATAAATAATCGCAAAAACACCTACCCAGCCTTCGAGTTAATTCGGGAAGTTACCCCATCATTTGACGGTAATGCAGAAGGAGTCCAATGATCTGAAAAACATCTATCGACGTATTATCACAGAAAGCTGTCCATCATTGGACCATGCAAAAAAGACACCCTTATGAAAAAGAGTGCCTCTTTGTCCTCGTATTCCTATTTGAACTGTTTTGTCAGGTTGGCCATTTCGATGGCTGACATCGCCGCCTCGTAGCCTTTGTTCCCCGCCTTGGTGCCCGCCCGTTCGATGGCTTGCTCAATGCTGTCTGTCGTCAGAACGCCGAAGATGACCGGAACGCCTGTCTTGAGGCTGGTAGCGGCAACGCCTTTGGCCACTTCATTGCATACCACATCATAATGGGAGGTGGCCCCGCGGATGACGGTTCCGAGAGTAATCACGGCATCATACTTTCCGCTTTCGGCCATTTTGCTGGCAACCAGCGGGATTTCAAAAGCTCCCGGTACCCACGCCACATCAACTTCATCTTCACCGGCACCATGACGCTTTAATCCATCGAGAGCGCCGCCCAGCAGCTTGCTCGTAATAAATTCATTGAATCTTCCAACCACAATCCCGTATTTCAAACCGCTCGATACCAAATTGCCTTCAAAAATATGTGCCATTTCTATATCAACCTCTCTTATATGTGATTAAGATTCCATGCTCAGCATGTGTCCAAGCTTCGTTTGTTTCGTATGCAAGTAACGGCTGTTATCGACTCCGGCTTCCATCTGAATCGGAACACGCTCGACAACTTCCAGGCCATGGCCTTCAAGACCTTTGATTTTCCTCGGATTATTGGTCAAAAGTCGGATTTGCCGAACACCCAGATCCTTAAGGATTTGAGCGCCAATGCCGTAGTCGCGAAGATCCGCCGGGAATCCCAGCTTGAGATTCGCATCCACGGTATCCAGCCCCTGCTCCTGCAGCTCATAAGCCTTTAACTTGTTAATCAGGCCGATTCCCCGGCCTTCCTGCCTCATGTATAACAATACACCGGAGCCTTCTTCTTCGATCTGCCGGAGCGCCGCAGCGAATTGCGGACCGCAGTCGCATCGCAGCGAATGGAACACATCCCCTGTCAGACATTCGGAGTGCACCCTCACAAGCACTGGTGTTTCGCTGGATATCGTCCCTTTGACAAGTGCCAGATGCTCTTTGTCATCCACCTCGTTGGTGTAAGCTACTGCCTGAAAGACTCCGAAATCCGTTGGCATCCGTACCTCGGCTTCCCGGTGGACCAACTGCTCTCGCTGATTGCGGTATTGAATCAAATCCTGGATCGATATCAGCTTCAGACCTTGCTTACTCGCGATTGCCTGTAAATCCGGAAGTCTCGCCATGGTTCCGTCCTCTTTCATAATTTCACAGATCACACCGGCGGGGGCGCAGCCGCTTAATCTTGCCAGATCCACCGCTGCTTCGGTATGGCCTGCCCTCCGAAGGACGCCCCCATCCTTGGCGATCAGAGGAAACATATGACCGGGGCGGCGAAAATCCGCGGCTGCGGATGTCGGATCGCTCAGAGCCTTTACTGTCAATGAGCGTTCAAACGCAGATATGCCCGTAGTTGTATCTTTATGATCAACCGATACCGTAAAAGCCGTACCGTGATGGTCGGTGTTCTGCTCTGTCATGGGAGACAACTTGAGTACTTCGGCCCGTTCGCGTGTAATCGGCACGCACACCAGCCCCCGGCCTTCAGTAATCATAAAGTTAATAACCTCTGGCGTGGCCTTTTCCGCCAATGCAACAAAGTCGCCTTCGTTCTCCCGGTCCTCATCATCCACCACGATAATGATCTTTCCTGCCCGAAGTTCCTCAAGCGCGTCTTCAATCGGGTCAAATATGAATGGATCCATCATGTCTAGTCCCCCTTTTGTTCTGCTAAAAATCATATACGCCCATTAATTAAAGCCGTTCGCTGCCAGCATCTCCAGATCGATTCCCTTCGAACTGCTCCCGGATCCTGCACCCCTCTGTCCAAGCAGTGCATGCACATACTTGCCGATAATATCGCATTCGATATTCACAATGGTGCCTGCCCTAATGCCGGATAGTCCTGTTTCGCCAAGAGTATGAGGGATGATGGATACTCTGAAGCTATCCCCGTCTACCTGTGCAATCGTAAGACTGACGCCATCCACGGTGACCGAACCTTGAGGAATGATGTATGCCGACATTTCCGTTTTATCAGGTGCAATATCAATCAACACCGCATTACGTTCTCTGGATAGTCTGCGAACTGTACCAGTCATATCGACATGCCCCTGCACCAGATGTCCTCCGAAGCGACCATTTGCCTTCATGGCTCGCTCCAGATTTATCTGGCTCCCCGGCTTTAGAAGAGCCAGATTGGAATGCCGGTAAGTCTGCGGAGTAACATCCACCGAAAATCCGCTGCTTCCAATCCTCGTCGCTGTCAGGCATACACCGTTCACCGCAATGCTGTCACCGATCCGGATGTCATCCATGATCACAGAAGCCTTAATACTTAGAACCAAGGCTTCACCCTGTCTTGTGATTCCATCCAGAACACCGATTTCTTCTACCAATCCGGTAAACATGCCATCTCTCCTTTATTTATTGATCTTCATCCCTTTGGCCACACCGGTATTCCCGTTACAGATATGTTATTCCCGATCTGTTCGATCTCCAGGGAATCGAGCTTAACAGCGTCCGCGATATGGTGAACCCCTTCAAAATTGAAATTAACCGGGGCTCCTTTTCCACCGACAATCATCGGAGCCAAATACATGATAATCCGGTCTGCAAGACGCTCCTTAAGCAGTGAACCGTTCAGAGTCCCTCCGCCTTCGACCAATATGGACCCAATCTCCATGCGCCCCAGTTCTTGCAGAGCGAACCCGAGATCGACGGAAGAACCACTGCCGCAAGCGAGAACTGCCGCTCCAAAGTCCCTTAGCAGCTTCACTTTCTGCGGATCCGCCTGCTCCGTCGTTAGTACGATGACCGGAGATGCACCTTCACTGAAAATTCTGGCGTCAGGCGATAAGCTGAGCTTGGAATCCACAATGATGCGGATTGGCTGCAAGCCGCCTACCTCTTCATGCCTTGTCGTCAGTGCGGGATCATCCGCTTGAACCGTTCCGATGCCAACCATGATGGCCTGATGCCGATGACGGAGGCTGTGTACCTGCCGCCTTGCCTCCTCATTCGAAATCCACTTGCTGTCACCCGTATCGGTTGCAATTTTCCCGTCCAGTGTACTCGCCGTCTTGATGGTCACATAAGGCATCCCTGTCGTAATATATTTCACGAATTTCTCGTTTTGGCGAATGGCTCTATCTCTTAAAACACCGACCTTTACTTCAATGCCGTTCTGTTTAAGCCTTTCGATTCCTGTGCCCGCAACCTGCGGATTCGGATCTTCACATGCGATAATCACCCGCTTCACCTGGGCCTCCACCAGCAGATCGCAGCAGGGTGGGGTTTTGCCGAAATGGCTGCAGGGTTCCAGCGTCACATACACGCTGCTTCCCTCAGCGTTTTTACCAGCCATACCCACAGCATGAACTTCCGCATGCCCGCTTCCCCGCTGGAGATGCGTTCCCAGCCCGACAAGCGCACCGTCCTTAACGATGACACAGCCTACCACCGGATTAATGCCTGTTTGTCCTTGTGCACGCTCCGCCATATCCAGTGCCAGCGACATATAAAATTCATCGTTAACAACCATTTCCATGCCTATCTCTACCTCCTCCCTATTTCAAAAATGCAACAAAAAAAGCCCTCCGGATCAACATCCGGGGGCAGCTTGAGAGTAATTTGAAGACACGCAAATAAAGCTTCTGTCATGGAATTATAGACAGATCCTGTGTGCAGGAATAGCAAATAACAATGTCTTTTTATGGATCGCATACTTTCCGGTATACAGAGTAAGCCAAATAGACTTCAGCGTTCATACCTGAGTACGTGAAAAAAGACACGCATGCGTAAGCTCTATTGGGTGGCATCGCATGAACAATATGTAACATGCGTTTCCTCTCCTTCTCTCATCCAGACTATACTGTCGGTCCCGGATTTGCACCAGGTCCACCGTACGCGGGCCAATTTGCCACGCGTCCGGGTCACGGACTGAGACGCTTCCGCTTCATGGCTTCTCACCTTGAAACAATATGCATCATCACCGCCGGTAGGGAATTTCACCCTGCCCCGAAGGATTAACCAATCTTGCTTATGAAATTATAAAGAAAACTTTCCTGAACATTCAGGCGCTTTCTTAAAAGAAATGTTAACACCGCATTTCGTAAAATGCAACCTCAAATCTGCAGGGCTTATTCTTTTTCCAAACGAAAAAAGCCGTCTTTCCCTTGCAACAGCAATGAAATAAACGGCTTGATTGTTATGAACTTTGCTAAAAACCCCCTCCGAAGGATATACCTCTGGAGGGGGTTTTTCATGAGATTATTATTCTGCGTCCCAAACCTTAACTTCTTTCATTTTGTCGCCTTGTTTGACCGCATCGATCAATTCCATACCCTTTGTAACTTTACCGAAGACAGTGTGTACACCATCCAGATGAGGCTGCGGCTCATAAACAATAAAGAATTGGCTGCCACCCGTATTACGGCCAGCATGTGCCATAGAGAAAACACCTTTAGTGTGCTTGGTTGTATTCGTTGCTGTTTCGCAATCAATGGTATATCCTGGTCCACCTGTTCCGTTTCCTACTGGACAGCCGCCTTGAGCGACAAAACCAGGAATTACACGGTGAAATGACAGTCCATTGTAAAAGCCGGAGTTAGCAAGCTTTTCAAAGTTTGCAACCGTATTCGGAGCTTCTTGTGGCAGAAATTCTATTTCAACAACTCCACCATTTTCAAGTTCAATTGTACCTTTTTTCATTCGTTGTCACTTCCTCTGGAAATTTTTTAACCATAGACAAACCCCTTTAAAGGCAAGTCCTTATTTTCATCACTTTCTGATTGTATCTCAATTCACAGCACTTTTGCAATATTTCACATACTTTGACTACAAGTGATCTTAAGTATGTATAAGCAAAAATCGGCAAAATTAAACGAAAAGAATCATTTCTGCATTCCCCAATACAGAAATGATTCTTTTCGTGTTTTGTTCTTCACCAATTCTTGCTTTAAGTACGGCTGATTTCTATTTCAGAACAGCCTGCTTGCTAATACGCTCAGGTACCATATCATTGCCAATGATATCCTGCAGTGTTTCCCGGCGTACAACCAGATCGCTTTCGCCCTGATTGACAAAGACAACCGCCGGACGGCGAATCCGGTTATAATTGCTGGCCATGGAATAGTTGTATGCTCCCGTGCAGGCAACAGCCAGCAAATCGCCACTGTTTACCTTCGGCAGATCCAGATCCCAGATCAGCATATCTCCGCTCTCGCAGCATTTACCGGCAATCGAAACCGTTTCTTGAATCGGTTCATTGGCACGGTTAGCGAGCACTGCTTCATACTTGGATTCGTACAAAGCAGGACGCGGATTATCCGTCATGCCTCCGTCAACGGCCACATACTTGCGAACGCCGGGAATATCCTTGCTTGTTCCTACGGTATACAACGTCGTGCCGGCATCTCCAACGATGCTGCGTCCCGGCTCTACCCAGATTTCAGGTACTTCTGAAGACCAGCTGGAGAAATGTGTTTTGACTGCATCGGTGATCGCTTTGACATACTGCGAAACCTCAAGCGGTGTGTCGCCTTCCACATAACGGATACCAAAGCCTCCGCCAAGATTGACCACTTTGAACTGTACGCCAAGCTCTTGATGAACCCGCTGAGCGAATTCCGCAACTCTTTGGACAGCCATTTCAAAGCCCTCTACCTCAAAAATCTGAGATCCGATATGGGAGTGCACACCAAGCAGATCCAGATTGGACTGTTCGGATGCCAGCTTCACAGCTTCAAATGCAGAACCATTTCCGATGTCAAAACCGAATTTCGAATCGGTTTGGCCTGTGGAAATATACTCATGAGTATGCGCTTCAACACCTGGTGTTACGCGGAGCAAAATTTGTACACTTACATTTTTCTCGGCAGCCACCGCATTGAGAAGATGAAGCTCAATCAAGTTGTCCACAACGAAGCAGCCGATTTCGGCATCAATCGCCATTTCAATCTCTTCAAGTGTCTTGTTGTTGCCGTGAAAATGAATGCGCTTGGCCGGAAAACCCGCCTGCAGAGCCGTGTACAGCTCACCGTCAGAAACGACATCCAGTGACATACCCTCCTGATCCGCAATACGGCACATGGCCATAACGCAGAACGCTTTGCTCGCATATGCTACCTGGAATTTCAGTCCTGACGCGCGAAAAGCGGCTACATACTGCTGACAGCGCTGGCGCACC
This sequence comes from Paenibacillus dokdonensis, assembly GCF_004916975.1. Taxonomy (GTDB): domain Bacteria; phylum Bacillota; class Bacilli; order Paenibacillales; family Paenibacillaceae; genus Paenibacillus_AQ; species Paenibacillus_AQ dokdonensis. Next base: position 3,343,044 of record NZ_STGQ01000001.1, read on the forward strand.
AGATCTTCATCCACGACATAGAGCGGGGTTCCGTACTTGGCCTTGAGATCCGTAACATCGCATCCACCGATCTCCAGATGTCCGGCTGCATTTATTTGACTTGTACCATGTAAGAACATATTCAGCATCCCTTCGCTTTCTGTGGAACATGTAAAGATTCCATCTGAACTTTTACACCAGTATAACAGACAACGGAAGAGTTTGAATGGATTTTTATGCACATCATTTGTATTTTTCTACGATTGGTCGGTATTGTCCGGATTTGGAGCCATTCGAGTATTATCCCTTGTTTTGTTGAAGGATGGCCTTTTCTTGGATTCAAGCAGCGGAAAACGGAATAAAACACTTGCCAGTGCTTTTGCATTAAAAGGTATAAATGGCCACAAATATGAAGAATTGTAGGACCGGTGCATTGTCAACAGCAGGATGAGCAGCGTGGTGCCAACGACGAAGCCCTGAACTTTAAAAATAGCCACTGCTACCAAGAGCACCAGTCTTACTATCCGATTGGCGAGCCCGAGCTCATAGCTCGGTGTCGCGAACATTCCGATGGCGGCAACAGCCATATACAACACGACTTCATTTACAAACAGACCTGTCTTGACAGCTATATCGCCGACCAAGATCGCCGCGATGAGACCCATAGCCGATGCCAATGGCGTCGGTGTATGAACCGCAGCCAAGCGCAGCAAGTCAACCCCAAATTCGACCATGAGAAATTGTGCGATTATAGGGATTTTGCCATGATCATGCGGCCCGATAAAATCCAGTACAGCCGGCTTCAATTCAGGATTCACCACAAAGAGCATCCAGAGTGGCAGAAGAAACATCGAGGCGAAAATACCGAGGAAGCGGACCCATCTAAGGTACGTGCCCATGAACGGTGTTTGCCGGTTTTCTTCGGCATGCTGGCATAAATCAAAAAAGGTCGTCGGCATGACCATCACGCTGGGGGAGGTATCCACGAATACGGCCACTCTGCCCGCAAGCAAATGGGCAGAAACCAAATCGGGACGTTCCGAATAGCGAACTAACGGATAGGGATGCCAGCCTTTATTGATAATGGCTTCCTCCAGCTGTTTATCCGCCAGCGGAAGCCCTTCAATATCCAATCCTTTAATCTTCTCCCGGATGGAATCTACCTGCACTTTATCAACGATGTCATCAATATATGCAATACATACATCCGTGCGTGTGCGTCTGCCCACCTGCACCAGGTCGCATTTGAGGCCCGGATCGCGCAGACGCCTGCGGACGAGTGCCACATTGCTCAGCAGTGTTTCGGTAAAGCCATCTCTTGCTCCGCGCACAACTCTTTCAATACTTGGCTCTTCCGGGCTGCGTACAGGAAACGTACGTGTATCCATCACGATTGCTGCATGCTCACCCTCGATAAAGAGGGCGGACATTCCCATCAGCACCTTATTGATCGTCGAGCTCAGCTTTTTATCGACTTCAACCTGAATATGCGGGATATAGCATTCGAAAAAGGAGCGCAGCGCATCCGTTGACAGCTGATCCGCAGTCAAATATGTCAGCCTTTTCAGAATTTCCAGCATAATATTATCCTTGGCGAAGCCATTGACAAAGAATAAGCCCGTTCTCTGTTCGGCCAGCGTCATCTCGCGGAATACGATGTCAAAGGAGGTTCCAAGACCAACAACTTCCTTCAACGTTGCCTTCGTCCGGTCCAGGCTTCCCTGTACATCATCGGTCTGCTGCCAATAAATGACGGACTCCTCAACCGAGTCGGACTTCTCCGCCTCCCGCTTCTTTTCCTGGGCCTTTAGCTTATCTGACTCCTCCGGATCACCTTCTTCGGAAGAATTTGCTGATTCCTTCTTTCCCTCCTCCTGCTCCCTTTCTTCGCCAGAAGCTTTATTTCCCTGCTCCTTGTTTTCCTGCTCCTTGTCTGCTTTCTCCTGACCATGCTGCATCAGCATCGATAGTCCTGACGGATCCTCTACGCTGTTCTGTTCGTTCTCATGCTTGTTCATAATCCACCCGCACCTTTCGCGTCTTACTTTCTGTATACAAACCAGTCAAACAGTGAGCCTGCCACCTTTCCGGTCACCATAGCCATTAGCAAACCAAACAAATAGTGAATCATTCTCAATCTCTTCGCCAAAATCGGAAGCACATTCAGAACTTCTGTCAGGGCCGCTGCCAGCAGGCCAACGAAGATCCCGTTGAACAAACCAACGATAAATCCGGACCATGCCCCGAGTGACATCTTCCAGTTCCAAAAATCAAAAACCGTACCTATCAGCGAACCCGACACCATAGCACCCTCATACCAATGAACCCTATGATATGATTTGGTCAACTGAGCTAACCGCGGAATCATGTCGAGTACGATAAACAACGCAATGACACCTCCGCCTACCGCAATACCGCCTGCGATGCCAAGCAAAATTTGTACAATCCATCCCAGCATGCTATTCAAGTCTTATCACCCTGATTTTGTGATGATTTCATCCGCTTATATTCCTGGGCAACGACGTATTGGTCGATATTCTCCTGGTAGAGATACATCTCGACTTCAAGCGGCGTCGGCTCTTCGTTCCATTTTTTCTTGAACAGATGATTAAAAAAAACCACCATACCAAATCCGATACCGAAGGAATACGCTGTCTGGAACAAATACGGATGCTCGTCCCGTTTGCCTGTCAGCATCTCCACCGTCCGGATCTGGACCTCCTGCATGTTCACGTCCGCGTGGAAATTCATAATGGTAAGCGCAGATCCGAAGAATAGCAGCAGCCAGACGAGCAGAAATAGCAGCATCGAGGGCTTTTTAGGTTTTTTGATCACTTCCACAACCACATGATGCTGTCCGATCGGTTCGATTTTGGCGCCAGGGATAAGCTCCTGCACCTTTGGAATGATTTGCATAAGATCAATAAGTAACAAGTTACCGTCCCATTTATGCGGCTGTACCAGCTCAAGATTGCGAAGCTGCGTCTCCCACTCCGGGTCACTCAATATCCGGGCTACATGCCCGAGTGTTACATTCCTTCCCTGACTTATCGGCACGCGGCTGCGCAGCTGCAGGTACACCGTAGGAGCCGGATTTGGAGACATTCCCTATCACTCCTTTGCTGTTTCATTGACGTTAGTATAGGAAATAGCGCAGTTTTCTAGTCAGGTATTGCAATTTCACCATAAAAAGGGGCAGCCTCAAAAAGTCACGGCATCCCTTTACTCACTCTCCATGTCATAACAAAAAAATAGACCGGCCAAGGTTATCCCTGGCCGATCTATTGATCTTCATTGCGCAATCTGATCACGGATCAGCTGCAATATTTTCTTTTCCAGACGAGATACCTGCACCTGTGATATCCCAAGCCTCGCGGCTACCTCCGACTGCGTCTGATCGCGGTAATACCGTAGATATACAATCAGCTTCTCACGCTCGGAGAGGCCGTCTATGGCCTCGTTCAGAGCAAGCTTATCAAACCACCGTTCCTGGGAGTCGTCAGCAATCTGATCCATAAGCGTGATCGGATCCCCGTCATTCTCAAATACGGTTTCATGAATAGAGGTTGGCGGCTTGTTGGCTTCCTGGGCGAAAACCACTTCCTCCGGCGTTACCCCGAGCTCTTCAGCAACCTCTTTGATCGTAGGCAGTCGGTCCAGATGCTTCGACATCTCGTCCTTTTTCTTCCGGACCTTATTGGCCATTTCCTTCAAGGAGCGGCTGACCTTGAGTGTGCCGTCATCCCGCAGGAAACGCTGAATCTCTCCGATAATCATGGGAACAGCATACGTTGAAAATTTAACATCGTAGCTCAAATCAAATTTATCAACAGACTTCAGCAAACCGATACAGCCGATCTGAAACAGATCCTCGGGCTCATAGCCGCGGTTCATGAACCTTTGTACAACGGACCAGACGAGACGGATGTTGCAGTTTACCAGCGTATCGCGGGCCATGCTGTCACCGGTCTGACTCAGTGCGATCAGACGTTTGACTTCCGCATCTTCCAGATAGGTCTGAGAAGGTTTTTTCACATCAGCATCCATGCGCCCAACCCCTAATTATACAAAGCTTTCTTGGATTCAATCCTTTTCTTCATCCTGATCGATGTACCGGAGCCAGGTTCGCTGGAAACTTCAAACTCATCCATGAAGTTTTCCATGATCGTAAATCCCATTCCTGATCTCTCCAGTTCAGGCTTTGACGTGTATAGCGGCTGCCTTGCCAAATCCAAATCCTCAATGCCGGCTCCCTTATCTTCAACGGTAATGGTAACCGTGTCGCCGATAATCTCGGCGGTGATAGTGACCTTCCCTTCCGGATTGCTGTCATAACCGTGAATAACACTGTTCGTGACCGCTTCCGAAATGACCGTTTTCAGATCGCTCAATTCATCCATCGTCGGGTCAAGCTGGGAAATAAAGGCCGCAACCGTTACTCGGGCAAAAGATTCATTTTCGGATTTGGATGAAAATTGGAGCGTCATGAAATTGCGCTGCGGAGCCTTTTCTTCATTCATGACACAACCTCCAGTCCCGAGAGCGCCTGGCCCTCGTTATCATAAATAGGCATGATCTTAAACAACCCGGACATGTCTAGTAGACGATAGACCGCTTCATTCACATCGCATACCGCCATCTTGCCGCCTTTGCTTTTGATCAGCTTGTACCGTCCCAAAATAACGCCAAGTCCGGAACTATCCATAAACTGTAAATGTTTGAAACTGAGCACCAAATGCTCCGTTTGTCCTTTCTGGATGGATTCATCCAGCTGTAAACGGACATGATCGGCTGTATGATGATCAAGCTCTCCGGATAGACGGACAATCAGTGTTTTGCGGTGATGTTCCATTTCCACTTGCAAATTCACGCCTGCTCACTCTCCTTCCTGTCTTGAACAAGGATTTCTACGCAGTAAAAAGAGATTCCTGCACCCCGACAAAACTAGAAGAAAACTGCTATCAATCTACAAGAAATAATTTGGCTGTCGTTCGCTTGAAAAGCTTCCACCAGCTCGCCTTTCCGATCTGTTCAGGGGATTTGAGCTCGAATTCCTTGAGAACTTTGTCGCCTTGGTAAACCACCAGCTTACCGAGCACCTGTCCAGCCTGAACCGGGGCTTTTACTTCTTTCGGAACTTGGATCTCATGACGAACGCCCTCCGCTTTGGCATTTTTCTTCAGAAGAACACTGTAGTTTTGTCCGGCGGTAAGCGTCAGTTCCTTGACATTGCCTTTATTGATTTTTACCGTTCCGATCGTATCTCCCGGTTTGAATATCGTATGGGTACTGTACTGCGCAAACATATAATCAAACATCTTGGACACTTCTTCATTACGCGTCTTTGTGTTCGGCTCGCCGAGTACAACTGCAACCGCTCTTAGATTACCATTCACGGCGGTAGCCGAAAGGCAGAACTTCGCTTCAGAGGTGTATCCTGTTTTCAATCCGTCGGCCCCGGTATAAAAGCGAACCAGCTTGTTCGTATTTACGAGCCAGAACGGCTTCTGTGAATCTTTGCGCAGATAATCCTGATATGAGCCGGTGTATTTGGTAATTTCCTTATGCTTCAAAAGCTCACGGCTGATCACCGCAATATCATGTGCAGAGGAGTAGTGATTTTCCGCAGGAAGTCCGTTACAGTTAGCAAAATGGGTGTCCGTAAGTCCCAGCTCCTGCACCTTGTCATTCATCATTTGAACGAAGGCTTCTTCGGTTCCGGCGAGCTTCTCTGCCATCGCGACAGAAGCATCATTACCCGATGCCATCGCAATCCCTTTCAGCATTTCATTGACAGACATTTCCTCGCCTGGTTCCAGGAAAATCTGCGAGCCTCCCATGGATGCAGCATATTCACTCGTGCGGACCATGTCGGTCAGCTTCAGCTTCCCGGAGTCAATTGCCTCCATGGTAAGCAGCATGGTCATGATCTTGGTGATACTGGCTGGCGGCAGTTTATCATGGCTGTTTTTTTCATAGATAATAGTTCCTGTATCCGCATCCATGAGGATGGCAGACTTGGCATTTGCCGCGAGTTCCGCTTGGGCGGACTGCTTGGCCTTTTCCTCAGCAGATCCCATTTGCGGAAAAGCAGTCGAAAAGCATAACATAAGCACAACTGCCAATAGCGTTTTTTTCAAAATAAGTCCCCTCCTGACCTCTGGTCATTAGTGATATGAGAATTTTGGAAATCCTGCATCACCCTAAAGCCTGCGTGAATTCACAAAAATTCTGATATTGCTGCTGTTTTCCAGTGTCGTCAGGTTGGCAGAAAAATATTCCATGCAAAGGTGGGATACGAAGGAAAATTTTGGGGAAACCGAACAAAAAAAATCCACAGGTCTATGACCTGTGGACATTCACATTCATTTGATTAAGAAAAAGGTTATGCTCCAGTCTTACATGTTCGGAATGACAGCGAGCACGAGGCTCAGGAATTTCTCACGCACGCGGTCCGTGGTTTCCATGACTTCGTCATGCGAAAGCGGCTGGTCCAATATCCCCGCAGCCATGTTGCTGATGCAGGAAATACCAAGCACTTCGAGTCCGGCATGGCGAGCTACGATGGTTTCTGATACCGTTGACATTCCTACAGCGTCAGCGCCCAGAGTCCGCAGCATTCTGATTTCAGCAGGAGTTTCATAGGTAGGACCCAGCAGTCCTGCATATACCCCTTCTTGGACATGAATGCCTTTGGATTCAGCCGTATCCTTCAGAAGCTTGCGCAGACGGCGGCTGTAGCCTTCGGACATATCCGGGAAACGCACGCCAAGTGCAGCGTCATTAGGACCGATGAGCGGATTTTTGCCAGTGAGATTTAAATGATCCGAAATCACCATCAGGTCCCCTGGCTCATAGGAGGTATTCACGCCTCCGGCTGCATTGGTTACGAGCAGGCTTGAAACACCCAGCTCCTTCATCACGCGTACCGGAAATGCCGTCACTTCAGGGCCATATCCTTCATACATATGGAAACGGCCTTTCATCATGACTACAGCACGTCCTTCGATAGTCCCGAGCAGCAGCTCACCGTCATGTCCTTCTACAGTGGACACTGGGAAATGAGGAATATCCTGATAAGGAATCGAAATACCGTCCTGAATCAAATCCGCAAGAACACCCAGCCCTGATCCTAAAATCAGGCCTACCTCCGGTTTCGCTTCTGTTTTGCTTTGAATATAAGCTGCCGCCTCTTGAATGACTGTCTGATTAATCGTTGTCATATGAAGATCTCTCCTTCAATTGTGTTGAATACATGCGCTCCCGCGGATGATGGTTTTCATATACATCCTTCATCGCTTTTTTCGTTAAGGCGCCGTATATTTGGGTAGTTGAGATATCGCTGTGTCCCAGCATTTCCTGCACGGACCTTATATCGGCCCCATCCTCCAGCAAATGTGCCGCAAAGGAATGACGCAGCGTGTGAGGAGTAATATCCCCGTTTATGCCGGATTCCGCGGCGTATTTCTTCAGTATTTTCCAAAATCCCTGCCGGGTCAATCTTGTCCCCAGATTATTTAGAAACAGCGCCTTTTCCTGCTGTTCCCGGGCCAGCTTCGGCCGCATCTGCGACATATACGTTCCCACGACATTGGCTGAAATGCTGCTGATCGGCAGCACCCGCTCTTTCCCTGAGCTGCTTGTACACCGGAGAAACTTCATGTCCGGGTTCACGTCATCCAGATTGAGCGCCATCAGCTCCGATACCTTCATGCCTGTGGCATACAGCAGTTCCAACATCGCCTTATCCCTCATTCCCGGCGGGGACGACATCTCCGGCGCTGCCAGCAGGCGTTCTACCTGCTCCACGGTTAAGACCTGAGGAACCTTCTTTTCCAGCTTTGGTGACTCCATGTAAAGTGTAGGATCCTGTTCGAGCAGTGACTCCTTGACCATGTAATGAAAAAAAGAACGCAGCGACACCAGCTTCCTTGTTAGCGTGGATGATGCGAAACTGTGGCCCTTGAGATTATTCATATACATGGAAATATGGATCTTCTTAATCTGGTCCGCCGACTCAATCCCCTGCTTCTCTATAAACTCAAAAAATTGCAGCAGGTCGCGCTGATAGGATTCGAGCGTGTTTTGTGACAAACCCTTCTCATCACCTATATAACGAATGAAGGACTGAACATACTGCATCATAAGTTAATAAAGCTCCTTCGGTTAGATTAGCCGATCCATTCAATAATTCGACAACAAACGTCTGGTTCCCTGCAATAATGCCCGCTGCTATTCCCCGTACCAGTAGAAAAAACGCAGCCGGTCACCCATCATTTCACCTGATTTGGCCTTATCCGACGGTTGGAAAGCCTTTACGGCATGTCCCTCCGGTATGCGGTAATGATCTACAGGGGTAATCCATGCACCGATCAAACCAAACAGCTGATACAGTGTATATGTAAGCGCCGCAAAGACAAGCAAAAATTTCAAGGAAGCCAAGCATTTACGCATTGATATGACCATCCGAATCACTCTCCCGGAAAATAAAAACTAATGGCGGGTTTCTGCCATCTTCTCGTTATTTAAGCTTATGAATCTTTATCCGGTAGTATGACAAGCCTGCGTCTTTAAGTCACCAAAAAAGCCCTCTCCGGCAAACATTATGCCGGCGAGAGCTTGTGATCTTGGAGGATCATATCCGATTGTTAATTATCCGACTTCTTGTCATCGCTGCGCTGGCTTTCTTCCTTATCCTTGCAGCGGTAACAAATTCCATGAAAATCAAGCCGGTGATCGGAAACCGTAAAATTAAACTCGCGTTCCAGCCGCTCTTCCAGCGGTCCCAGCCAATCCTCGCGGATTTCATCCATGCTGCCGCATTTCACGCAGATCAGATGATGGTGGTGGTGTTTTGCGGTATCAGTCCGCAAATCATATCTTGCAACGCCATCGCCGAAATTAATCTTTTCCACGACATGCAGTTCACTGAGCAGCTCAAGGGTACGGTATACGGTAGCCAGACCGATTTCAGGAGCCTTTTCTTTGACGAGCATGAAAACATCCTCCGCACTGAGGTGATCTTCTTCATTCTCGAGCAAAACTCTGACGGTAGCTTCCCGCTGGGGTGTCAGTTTATAGCCCTGGGATTGCAATTGTTGTTTGATTTTATCGATCCGCGCTTCCATTTTCTCCCTCCCCACAGGAAAATCACTGCACCATTTGCTATATCACATCTTACATTATAGGGGGAGTTGAGCCGCAAAGTCAAACGATTTTACTTACATCCCAGGCACTACCACGGTCTCCAGTAGTGTTGGAGTTACCCATTTCATCATCTCCGGAGTCACCCAGGCTTCAAACGATGAAATTCCCAGCATAATCAGACACATTAACACAGTCAAACCGACATAAGATGCAAATGGGCGAACGACATTGACACGATTATGCATCATGACCCTATTTTTGATCACATGCAATGAAAAGGCGATGGCAGATACACTGGTCACAATCAGAACCGGGATAATCAATAGATTGGGCGGTGCCACGGATACCAGTGCAAAGAGCAGTCCCTTCCAAGAAAATTGCCCCACCAGATAGCCCACCGAGAACCCGATCAAAACACCTTTCAAGAAATCAAGAATAAGAATCCCCGGCAAACCGATAACCGACAGCCCTAGAAACCAGATCAAGCCCACCCATTTCAAATGCAAGCCCGCGATATTCCAGAACGATTCTGCGGCGCCCGTTCCTGGTTCACTTTGATCCACCGTAATGAAAAAGTTCTGAAGATACCGCCCCAGGTCCTGCTGCTGCTCCAGCGACAATGCATTCACCATTAGAGCACCGAAGATGACCCCGACAAGAAACAGCACGGCGACAAAAATATAGAGAACCGTTTGCTCCTTCAAGGTATGGCGGAAAGTTCGCATACAGGATTTCCCCCTTCCTATCACATACCTCTACTCTATGAAGACAAGCTCCAAACTATGTCTTGTCTATTGATGCTGCTACTCTTCCGTAGGTTCCTCCCCCGCCGGAAGTGAGGGACAACGAGCCGTTTCTTGCCATGACAATTTGCTTTGCCATGCTGCCTCCAACAACCTCGGCCAGCTCCGCTTCGTCAGTTCTATGCAAAATGGACATTTCCGTTCCAAACCGGTCCAGCAGCTTTTTCATCGTGACTTTGCCAAGGCCCGGAATAAACTCCAGCGGCACCTGATAATGATAGGCTGGACGCGAAGCAGGACTCCAGGATTCCTTGCGGTCGGCGATATCCAGAATCCGGTCCAATACTCCCTGAACCTTCTTCAGTCCGCCGCAGTGCGGGCATGCGCCCGTCACGGCTTCATTCTGGTCCAGGATACGGCTGCAGCTCAGGCAATAAGTACGGTGGTATTTTCCAAGACGAGGATTCAAGCCGAAGTTGGCGGTTACCCGACGCCCCTCTTTATTGCCAAGCGCCAGAACAAGTTCATTAAAGCTTGGCTCCGCCAGCTTGATCCGGTTATACTCCCGGCCGATCTTCCCAAGGGAATGGGCATCCGAGTTCGTAACAAAGGTGAATCTGTCGAGCTCGGAAATCAATCCGGCCATCTCGGAATCAGAGCTGAGTCCAAGCTCCACGCCGCTGATCATATCCAGGTCCAGAACCTCGGACATACGGGGTGTCACGTTTCCATAAATACCTTTATGCGGGGTGAACACATGAGCAGGAATCATGATGCCGCCTCTGGCGTAGATTTCCTCCTGCAGCTTGCGTGCAGGCACATAAATACGCTGGGAGCTGAGATTGACATTTTTCATATGCTTCGTCATCCATGCCGTAAAATGCTGCATGACAGATAAATCCGGGAAATAAGCAAGCAGATGCGCGGCTCCCTTGCCTTCCTCGAAAATCTCAATTTCACTGCCTAGCAAAATCGTCGTGCCTTGGTAGGATATGCCTCCGCCTTCAAGTTCACTCATGTCACCTGCGTAAAGACAATCCATAATGTCCTTTTGCACTTCAGGCGAATGACAGTCGATGATCCCGATCAGGTCGATGCCCTTGCGGCCGGCAGCTTCCTTAGCGATATTGGCAAAAGACAGGTCCTTGCTGCCGCTGATTTTTACTGCCTGTCCAGAAGTCGTACGGCCAATATGGATATGCAGATCGGCGTAGTACTCATTTAAACAGCTGTTATCTTTTTGCGCCAAATCTTCAGCTTCCTTTTTCATAGCCCAAATGCCCCTGTCGCTTGCTTCAGCTTCAAGGCATAGACAGCCATAATGGTTTTGGCATCGCTGATTCTACCTGAAGCGACAGCCTCTTCCGCCTCTGCAAGAGAAAGCTCATAAAGTTCAAGAAATTCATCCTCATCCGGAGCAGCATCCCCGCTTTCGAGTTCTTCCGCTACATATAAATGAATGATCTCGTCAGCAAACCCCGGCGATGTATAGAAGGAGTGTAACAGTTTGATGTTTTTGCAAACATAACCGGTTTCCTCCTGCAGTTCCCGTTTGGCAGCCTCCAGCGGATCTTCCCCTTTTTCAAGCTTCCCTGCTGGTATTTCCAGCTCGCAGCGGCCCATAGCCTGCCGAAACTGATCCACCATAATGATTTTATCTCCATGCACTGCAATTACGGCTACCGCCCCTGGATGTTTGATAATCTCTCTGGAAGCTGCACTCCCATCCGGTAATTCGACGGTATCAATCTGCAGTGAAATGATCTTCCCTTCAAAAATGGGCTTGGTTGAGATCGTTACTTCGTCAAGTTTTGAGTTCTGTTTCGAAATTTCTTTCAACGTCTCATCTCTCCTTATTATAAAAACAAGCATGTTTGTACAAGCTGACACATATGGTGTTATTATAACAAACTTCAAGCGGAAAGAAGGAAGGCAAATGAAAAGCTACCGTACAGGCAACTCATTTCATATGGTTGGACAGGCTTGGCAGATCCGAATCATGCTTAAACAATGGATGAAAGAAACAGAACCTCATACCCCATTGGCAGCCATCCTGAATGGGTCTAAAGACAAATGTAATGGCTAAAGCAGTGTCAAAAGCATCGGTTTTTAGTAAATCTATCAATAAATGTGAGAAATGACATGGATTTTTCGTTTTTTTTAACTTTTTAATGCGCTTCTTATAACAAATGACAGCTAAAGTTGTTATATATAGCGGAGGGACAATGACCATGCTTTCCCGGATGGGGATAAATGACAATGATATAGCCCTTCAACTTACCTCCGCCGCTTCCCGATCACTCCCACATACCGCGATACTTGCTGCGGAAGCTCTCTGGGCACTTGGTACCTATAATGCAGCGGCAGAACTGTATACGTCTTTCATAGGTGAACAATCCTGCTCTGAATTTAATCAAGTCCACTACATACTATGTCTGATTTAAATAAAATCAATTCAAGGAAGCGCTCAACCTATGATCACGAACGCCAATGAATCATGATCGTGTACTGCTTGTGACTGCTCAGCAAATGATCAGAGTCACGGAAGTTATTCATGTATGTAAATGTTGCCTGTATGGTATGAAGGGAGGAATCGGCATGCCTGTCTTATCCAGGTATGAAGCTTTGGAAACAGCCAAAACCGCCATCACTCTAGGAAAGATCGATGAAGCGCTCACCATCCTATCAAGTCCGACAACACAGGAGTACAATGAATTAATCTATACCTTGTACCAACAGGGGTATCGTGAATTGGTCGCAATGCGAATATCCGAAATGGATCAGCTGCCTCTTTATGATCGAAGCCAGATATCGCTTGAAATTTGCTTCATTGCCGCCGAGATTCAATATGACGCCGGTCATTACGAGGAAGCCGCATCCGTATTTGAAGCGATTTACAGCACGGATCCTAACCATTCACCAGCCAGATTTGGTGCTGCCTCCTGCTACCTGCAGCAAACGAGAGGTTCTTTGATCTCCAGACTGGAAAGCAGCATCATCGACAGTGAAATGTTTCTCAAGACCGATCGTTATTTAAGCAATATCACTCGTGCTCTGCAGATACTGAATATTACACAGTGGCATACGGAATGGACACCAGCCCAGCAGCAGAATCATACGGCATCCTCAGCCAAATTATTTCATTAATATACATTAAAAAAAGGCTCTCCAAGCCGGTTTAGTATGCCGACTTGGAATAGCCTTTTTGTTATTTATTCTCTTATTTCGTTGTCTCACGAATAATACTGATAACCATTTCGGCTGCTTTCGCCATATCTACTGCACGAATACGTTCTTTGGTCGTATGAATATTTTCATAGCCAAGTGCCAAATTAACGGTTGGAACCCCCATACCATTAAAAATATTCGCGTCACTTCCGCCTCCGGAATGGAAAGTACGGCTGCTGAGATCTATATTTGCAATGGCCCGCTGCGCCAGCTGAACAACCTCATCATTCTCACCAAAGTTAAAGGCAGGATATACAATTTCACTGATGAATTCACATTTCGCTCCACATTCCTGTACGGCACTGTGCAGCGCTTCTCGCATATGTTCAATTTGGCGTTCGACTTTGTCCTGGACAATACTGCGCGCTTCTGCGTCAAGTTCGACATAATCGCATACCACATTGGTAGCACCGCCCCCGGCAAATTTACCGATGTTGGCTGTTGTCTCATGATCCAGTCTGCCCAGCTTCATACGGGATATCGCTTTGGAAGCTACCTGAATGGCACTGATACCGTCTTCCGGATTAACACCGGCATGAGCAGATTTTCCAAAGATCTTCATTTTAACTTTAGCTTGTGTTGGAGCGGCTACGGCTATGGCACCTATTTCACCATTGGAATCAATGGCGTAGCCCAGCTCTGCATCCAAATATTTCGGATCCATGCAGCGCGCTCCAAGTAATCCGGACTCTTCACCCGCTGTAATAACAAACTGAATTTGGCCATGATCAATTTGTTGTTCCTGAAGAACCTTAGTCGCTTCTAAAAGTACCGCTAGTCCAGCCTTGTCATCTGAACCAAGAATGGTTGTTCCATCACTTGTAATCCAGCCATCTTCACCAAGTGTTGGCTTAATGCCCTTGCCCGGCGTTACCGTATCCATATGGCATGTGAAGAACAGTTTGGGAGCTTTGGAACCCGGCGTTCCTTCTATTGTAACAATCAGATTACCTGCGCCGTGGCCTGTTCTTGACTTGGAGTCATCCTCGATAACCTTCAGTCCGAGGTCCGTGAATTTCTTTTTCAGAACGATAGAGATATCTTCTTCATGTCCTGTCTCGCTGTCCACTTTCACGAGTTCCATAAATTCTTCAACTAAACGGTCTTGTCTGATCATTGGACTTTCCTCTCTCTCATGGTTAAGTTACAATAAACATAGCAGCCTGTCTATCAAGATCAAAGTCATACTGCAATCCATATATCTTCAATCTGTAAAGGAGTAACTATGCAAAATAAAAAATGGTTTCGTGTTTTTATTTACCTGATGCTGATCGCCATGGTTGGCTCCGTTATTTTCGGAGTGGTTGAATCCCTGATCGCCCGCTGATTCAGCGGGCTGTATCAGTTACTTGTTCCCCATTCACCTCGTACGAAAAGACTTCGGTAAAGAAAGGCATGATTTCTTTCGCAACCTGTTCGACAGTAAAAGATTGACCCGTGCATTCTTCCATGGAAGTCACACCGAAATCCTGAATTCCGCAAGGGATTATTCCCTTAAAGCCCTGATCTTCGATCCCTGCCTTGATGTTAAATGCGAACCCGTGACTGGTTACAAACGCACGGCGACTGCGGCATTTATTGAATTTGACCCCGATTGCGCAAACTTTCAAATCCCCAACCCACACACCTGTATACTCAGGCTTACGTCCCGCCTCAATTCCATAGTGCTTTAAATAGTTGATAATGACTTGCTCAAGGCTGCGCAAATACCCGTGAAGATCCAGTCCTTCTCCTTCCAGCAGAAGCAAAGGATACCCTACCAGCTGTCCGGGTCCATGGTATGTAATATCACCACCGCGATCGATTTCGAATAAGCCGATGCCCTTCTCCTCCAGCTCTTGTTTGCTGAGAAGCAGATGCTCCGGATGTCTTTGGGAACCAATGGTGTAGGTTGGCGGATGCTGCAAGAGCAGCAGGGTATCCTGCTGCTCTCCAAGGTCAATGCTTTTTACGATTGATTTTTGCAAATCCCATGCTGCATCATAACCCATCATCGGCGTATAGGAAACATT
The DNA here is from genome assembly GCF_004916975.1 of Paenibacillus dokdonensis. Lineage (GTDB taxonomy): Bacteria > Bacillota > Bacilli > Paenibacillales > Paenibacillaceae > Paenibacillus_AQ > Paenibacillus_AQ dokdonensis. The sequence continues at coordinate 3,358,153 of NZ_STGQ01000001.1, forward strand.
AAGTGCTTTGCTCATGAATGAATCACGCCCTCTCCCTGATGATGAATGTACTGCCAGTTTTTAATAAACTTTAGTATCCAGCGTATAGGCTTCGATGTTTTCCTTGACACGCTGCAGGAATCGTCCGCAGATAACCCCATCAAGAATCCGGTGATCCAAGGACAAACAGATATTGGCCATGGAGCGGACCGCGATCATATCATTAATGACAACCGGACGCTTGACGATCGATTCGAATGTCAGAATAGCCGCCTGAGGGTAGTTGATAATCGGATAGGACAGGATGGAACCGAATGAACCCGTATTGTTGACGGTGAAGGTACCTCCCTGCATATCGTCAAGCTTTAGCTTGCCCTGGCGGGTCTTCGTAGCGAGCTCTTCGATCTCCCGTGCCAAGCCCGCAATATTCTTCTGATCCGCACGTTGAATGACAGGAGTCATAACTGAATCTTCCGTACCGACAGCCAGTGAAATATTGATATCGCGCTTAACGATGATTTTATTCACTGCCCATACGGAGTTCATAATCGGATAATCCTTGATCGCATTAACAACAGCCTTCAAGAAGAATGCCAGATACGTTAAATTATAACCTTCTCTGCGCTTAAATTCATCCTTCAGCTTGTTGCGCAGCAGCACGAGGTTGGTAACATCCACTTCTACCATTGTCCAAGCATGCGGAATTTCGGACACACTCTGGCGCATGCTGGTTGCAATTGCGTTGCGGAGCGGAGTTACATCAATCAGCGTCTCACGCTCACCGCCTCTTTCCACCTCTATAGGCGGAATTTTAGGATTTTCCGTCATATGCAGACCCGAATTTCTTTCCGGTGCGGGAGGCCGCGGAATATACTGTTCAGGTGTTACCGCGGGATTCGCATGCGGCAGATCCTTAAACGGTGACGGTGTCTCCTGTTGAGCCTGACCTGCTGCAGCCGAAGGGCTTCCATTGCCCCCCTTTTCTACAAAGGCAAGAACATCCTTGCGGGTGATCCGTCCACCCATGCCGGTTCCCTGTACCGCACTTAAGTTGACTCCATGCTCGGCAGCCAAAGATTGAACTGCCGGCGAATAGCGGCTTCTCATGGACTGGTCACCGGTATTACCGGCTGGAGCATTACTCGGAGATTCCTGATGAGGCTGAGTTTGAGCCGGAGCAGGAGCCTGGCCGGCAACAGCCATACGGCAAATAATCTCTCCCACACCAACCTTTTGGCCTTCTTCAGCGATTAATTCGGCCATCACACCATCCACTGTAGAAGGGATTTCGGCGTTAACCTTATCGGTTAGAACCTCACAAATCGGTTCGTATTGCTCGACTTTTTCCCCCGGCTGCTTCAACCATTTGGCGATGGTCGCCGAAACCAGTGACTCAGCCAGCTGCGGCATCACCACGTCGGTTAACTTTTGATTTTCTGACATGTTTTCACCCCTAAGCTTCCCTAGTAGATTGCCAATTGACGCATGGCTTCTTTCACTTTGTCTTTGCTCAGCATATAGAACTTTTCCATCGGCGGGCTGATCGGCATTGCAGGCACATCCGGGCTGCAGCAGCGCATGATCGGGGCATCCAGATCAAACAGGCATTCCTCGGAAATGATAGCGGCTACCTCGGCACCAACGCCGCCAGTTTTATTATCTTCATGAACAATCAGTACCTTGCCGGTCTTACGGACGGCTTCAATAATGCTGTCGCGGTCCAGCGGCTGCAGTGTACGCAAATCGAGAATTTGGGCGGTAATGCCTTCTTCCTTCTCCAGCTCTTCGGCAGCCTGCATGCAGAAATGAAGCGGCATGCTGTAGCCGATAACGGTAATATCCGCACCTTCTCGCAGCACATTTGCTTTACCGATCGGAACGGTATAATCGTCCAGAGGCACATCACCCTGTATCATTTTGTAGCATTTTTTATTTTCGAAAAAGAGCACAGGGTCCGGGTCCTGAATGGCCGCCTTGAGAAGTCCCTTTGCGTCATAAGCTGTGAACGGAGCGACAATTTTAAGGCCAGGTGTACCAAAAAATATGGATTCAGGACACTGGGAATGATACAACCCCCCGAAAATGCCTCCTCCAATTGGAGCTCTGACAACGATAGGACAGTTCCAGTCATTATTGGAGCGGTAACGGATTTTGGCTGCTTCACTGATAATTTGGTTCGTCGCAGGCAGCATGAAATCGGAATACTGCATTTCCGCAATGGGCTTCATGCCAACCATCGCGGCTCCAATGGCCACACCGGCAATCGCAGATTCAGCCAGCGGCGTATCCATAACCCGCTCCTCGCCGAACTGCTCCATCAGGCCTTTGGTTGTCGTGAACACACCACCTTTGACACCGACATCCTCACCGAGAACAAATACAGCTTCGTCTTTCTCCATCTCTTCCTTGATGGCCAGACGGATCGCATCGATATATTCCATTACTGCCATGTGGTTTCCCCCTCTTTACGATCATCCGCGTAGACATGAAGCATCGTGTCTTCTGGCTTCGGAAATGGCGCATTGTCCGCATACTCGGTTGCATCCTTAATTTCTAGCGCCAGCTGTTCCAGAAGATCCGCTTCCTTCGTCTCATCCCAAATACCGCAGTTCATCAAGTAAGCTTTAAAGCGGGCAACACCGTCATTCTTCCAATTTTCTTCTACTTCTTCTTTGGTCCGATAAGCCAAATCATTATCAGAAGTGGAATGCGGAGACAGGCGGTACATCATCGCTTCGATCAACGTCGGACCTTCTCCGCGGATCGCCCGTTCACGAGCTTCCTTGACCGCACGGTACACAGCAAGTGCATCATTGCCATCTACGCGGATACCAGGGAATCCGTAGCCCAGGGCGCGGTCGCTGACCTTGCCGCTAATCTGTTTATGAAGTGGAACCGAAATGGCATATTGATTGTTTTCGCACATAATGATGACAGGCAGTTTATGCACGCCGGCAAAGTTACAGCCCTCGTGGAAATCTCCCTGGTTGCTGGAGCCTTCACCAAATGTGACAAAAGAGACCAGCTCCTGCTTTCTCATCTTGGCAGCCAGTGCAACGCCTACTGCGTGAGGAACCTGCGTCGTAACGGGACTTGATCCGGTGACGATCCGCAGTCTTTTGGAGCCGAAGTGGCCCGGCATTTGACGACCGCCGCTGTTCGGATCCTCTGCCTTCGCGAAAGCGGAGAGCATCAGTTCACGAACGGTCATACCTACGGTTAAAACAAAACCATAATCGCGGTAATACGGCAGGAAATAATCCTTTTCCCGATCCAAAGCAAACGCGGCAGCTACCTGTGCGGTCTCCTGACCAACGCCTGAAACGTGGAAGTTAATTTTACCTGCCCGCTGCAGCAGCAAATTACGCTCATCAAACTTTCGTGCGAGCAGCATATATCTGTACATGTCAATCACTTGTCCGTTGCTGAGTCCAAGCTGCTCATGCTCATGTCCTGTTCCAACAGTACCTTGTTCATTCATGGGAGGTACCTCCTTATTAATAAAGCCTTCGACCAAATTCTTAACCTGCTATTAAAACCTGGTACTAAGACTTGGGTTAACCTTATTATAATCCTTTACGCCCCAAAAAAAAAGAAGGTTTTATAACTTTTCTCTACCGCGTGCTTACGCTTCCCGGTTTACAACCCTATCGACAAACCATCCACGGCCAGCATGCCTTCTCCGATAACCTCAGCAAGCGTTGGGTGAGGATGTACCATCTGCCCTACTTCCCACGGTGTCGCATCCAGGAGCTGTGCCAGGGCCGCTTCACTAATCAGGTCAGTCACATGGGCACCGATCATTTGAACTCCAAGGATGTCATTGCTCCTAGCATCAGCTACAACCTTGACAAAGCCCTCTTTTCTTCCATGTACCAATGCCTTGCCGATCGCCTGAAACGGGAACTTGCCGACTTTGACTTCCATTCCTTTTTGGCGTGCTTCTTTTTCCGTTATACCTACACTCGCCACTTCAGGCCGGGTATATACACAGCGTGGAATCATATGCTGCGGAACGGGATGAACCGCTTCACCGGCAAGATGGTTCACGGCTGCAATACCTTCATGACTGGCGGCATGGGCCAGCTGCAAACCTCCAATGACATCTCCGATCGCATAGATATGAGCTTCGCCGGTTTGCAAATGCTGGTTAACCGCGATGAAGCCGCGTTCAACACGTACATCTGTGTTCTCCAGGCCGATATTTTCCACGTTGGCTTGTCGTCCGACAGATACTAGAATACTTGAAGCAGTAAGTGTTTCTGTTTTTTCACCCTTACTTACATCAATGCTGACATGTCCGTCCTGAACCTGATATGTATCTGTCTGTACGGTGCTGCCTGTGTGTATGATGACTCCGCGCTTCACAAGAAGCTTTTGCAGCTCACGCGCCACATCCTCATCTTCTGCAGGGAGCAGCTGCTGCGCGGTTTCAACGATAGTGACCTGAACGCCGAAGTCATTCAGCATGGAAGCCCATTCGACACCAATCACGCCGCCGCCAATGATAATGATGGATTGTGGAAGCTCGTCCATCACAAGCGCATCATCACTTGTTAGAATATAACGGCCATCCGGTTCAAGACCTGGAAGATGGCGTGGACGCGAACCTGTTGCGATAATCAGATTCGTTGGTACGATTGTTTCCATCTCACCATCTGCCAGCTCGACGGCTACAGCTCCACTTTTCGGTGAAAAAATAGATGGACCGATCACTCGTCCTTTGCCCTGAAGCACTTGAATCTTATTTTTCCGCATCAAATACTGAACTCCTTGGTGCAGCTGATCTACTATGGCAGATTTTCGGTTCTGTACCTTGGGGAAAACCAGAGTCGCTCCAGAGGTCTCAATTCCGAAGCTTTCGCTTTCACGAATTTCTGCATATACTTCAGCACTCCGCAGAAGCGATTTGCTTGGAATACAGCCGCGGTGAAGGCAGGTGCCTCCCAGTTTGTCCGCTTCAATGATGACGACCTGTTTGCCGAGTTGAGCGGCCCGAATTGCAGCTACGTATCCCCCGGTTCCTCCGCCAAGCACAGCTACATCACATGTTATTGTCATGTTCAACCCCCACATTTATTATTAATTTTTAATTATGGATTTCATTTTTACTGAGCAATCCCCATGAATCTGTATTCATATATCTTTTATATTGTACTCTCTTTTTCCTTCATTACAAATCGGATTGGCTGATGAAATGGACAGAAGTTCATGAAAACGGTATGATATAATTAAGCTAAAAAGAACGACAGGAAGGGATTTTCCATATGAAATTAATGATTTCCCGATTCATTGCCATTCTTATTCTTGTTGTGCCTGGACTGATGGCCATGACAGGTTTTTTATTTATGAAAGACGCCGTATTCGCGTTCTACTCGGTTCATGGTGATGCGAGCATATCCAATCCAACTTTTGGATGGGGCCATTTCATACTCGGCTTACTGTTGTTCCTGATCGGCATGAGCTTTCTTGGCGGATGGATATTGTACCGGGACCGCAAACGGAATTATGTCGGACCAAGGTTCAAGGAAAAGCGGAAACCCAAGCCTCCCGCACAGCCAACTTCATAAGCACAACAAAACCCCGCCGCATGTTCATTTGTGGTGGGGTCTTTTAGATTTTACGGGTTGGTTGAGACAAGGTCGTTATATGAGTGTTAAAATCCGGTCCGCTTGCGATGACATCCAGAGCCACATCTTCTTGCTCTTCTCTTTCCTTATTACCTAAAACCGGCAGCGAAGTTAGTGTATTGCTGGTCAAAATCACTTTCAACTCGTTATTTCGATTGTAAAGCACGGACTCCACGACAAAAAAGCCGGACAGGAGAGCGCCTATAACGGCAATCTGCTGGGGGCTTAATTCCACCGCCAATGCTGAAGATCGAAGCGGCTTCTTTTTGGGAGAAGCATTGTAATTACGCTGCGGCTTCTTTCTGGAACGGCCCACTTCATCACCCCGCCATATCTGATGTACTCCTTTTACAGGATATAACGGCAGAGTGAAATTGGTGTATCTTAATCAGAAAATAACCGCTGCACCCTTTATTCGTACAAAGCATCCTTCAGCTTGGTCGACATTCTCGACCCCTTATTTGTGCTTTTCAAAATCGTTCTGCGTAAAGCATGATTCTGCTGGATTGAAGTACCTAAGTCCTCCAGCATTTCATCCAGAAGCGCTTTTACTTCCGGTACTTGCTCAATGTCTTTCGACATGCCGGATATTCTTTCTTTATACTGTTCAATCTTCTCAAGCATGATTGCATTCCTCCGTAATCACTTAGACTTTCCTTCTCTAACCTTACCACTTTCTACCCTGAACACGCCAGTCCGCAAAAGTCTATAGCCACTCCCAACAGATTATGGTACTCTATAAAAGTCGCCATTTTTCGTGATTCTTCATCCTATGAAAGACCTGCTTCAAGTGGGAAAGGAGCATAAAAGTGAATAGAGGACGGATTACCGTAATTACGGGACCCATGTTTAGTGAAAAATCAGGAGAACTGATCCGCAGATGCCAAAAGCTGGTTCAATACGGACGGAAAAAGCTGGTTGCTTACAAGCCAGCTGAGGATCAGCGTTATGCGAAGGATGAAATCGTCAGCCGTATCGGTTACAGACTGCCGGCCATTTCCATCCCGAAACATCTCACTGATGAGCTTACGGCTAAAATTATCAGCGAAACAGCCGATGCAGATGTGGTTGCTTTCGATGAGGTGCAATTCTTTAACAAACCGATCCTCGGAATTGTTGAAGAGCTGGCGTACCGCGGCAAGCATGTCATCGTAGACGGCTTGAATCTGGATTACAGAGGCAAAGAGTTTGGATTTATCGGCGGACTGCTTGCTATGGCGGATGATATTCAGCAGCTGACCGCTTTTTGCGCGGTTTGCGGCAGCCCCGAGGCTGTCTTTACGCAGCGGATTGTCAACGGTAAACCCGCCCCGCACGGCTCGATCATACTGATCGGCGATTCTGATGATTATGAACCTCGCTGCCGGAACTGCTTTGTTCCTCCCCACAAAGTTCAATAAGATCAATAGAATAACGAAAAGCTCTTCATTTCGAAGAGCTTTTTTGCTGTGCCTGTATATGATCAGGTTCGTAATTCCGTGCTGCCGGAATGAACTCCGAAGGTATGACTTCTCTTGCTTGGATAGGATTTTGCCTGAATATTCTGATTTTTGTTTCGTATAAAAAGGGCTTTTCTTCCCACACCTTCTTCGGCATCGTAAGTATGAACGAACCATCCCTCGTCGGGACAGTCGAAGTATAATCTACCGGTGACCCGGAACGGACACCAATCATGATCCCCTGGTAGACGGCACCTGGAAGCAATTTCATTTGCAGCATATCTGTATTGCCCTCTATCATCGTTCCTTGCAGGGTAATGTCTGTCTCCAAACTCGTCTGATGCGGAATAGGGATATAGACATCTTTTTGCAGCTCATACGTCTTTTCATCCATTTTCACTTGCAGACTGACCGCTTGAATATTTTGGGGAATAGCTTCTATGAGATAATCCCCCTCCTTGCCTGAAGGCTCTGAAGCAGTCAAGGGCTCCGACTTATCGTCTCCCAAAAGCTCCACGACAGCACCTGAAACCGGCTTGCCGTTACTGTCCTTGATTATGCCGTACCATCCGTACCTGTCAAACATCAGCGCCGGAAAGAAGGTTTTCATTTCCAGCTGTGCCTGGGCGTGGATTTCAACTTGATCCGGATCAGCTGCAGAGATATTGACTTGATGTACTTTAATCGGATAGGCAATTTGCAGCTCTGCTTGTTCCTTCATTAATGTAGACTGCATAACTTTGTTCATCGGTTTACCAGAGACAGTGGCTTCTTTCAGCGATTGAATATGCACCGGAACCTTGAGCGGCTGGCTTTGATCCAATAATACAGAAAAATCTCCATCACCGTTTGTTCTCACGGTTTTAATGGTTGATACGGCAACTAGCGCATGGGTCACTGGTTTTCCATCCATAAGTACTTGTCCATGAATGGTGGTCATATGTGAGTTATCCATTTGCCAGGCCTTGACAGGTAGTTCTGTATTCATAAGCTTGATTTCGCCATGATGTTCCTTTTCATTAGCACTGCATCCAAAGAGCATCATCAGCACAATGAGCATAAGTATTCCAGTTTTTTTCATGTCCCTCTTCACTTTGTAAATGAGATTTGGTTTGAGTTTTTAAATACCGAATCTAGCAAGAAAGACAGGGATAATGTTCCCTGCCTTTCTATAGGTTCTCTAGGTTTTGATTTCTTTAAGATTTTGGGGTTTCAGCCTTAATATGCGTCGGATCTTTGGCAGCTGGCTTTTGCAGCTGGTCCGATGACATCGTATCGCCTGGCTTGATTTCTTTCTCGATAAACCGGCTGAAGTTAGTTTCATAGAAAGTCGGTGACTTTTCCCATGCTTCTTTCGGTAGGGTCAGGATGAATTCACCCTTCTCATCTGGTATTGTCACCTGATACTTCACATCATCGCCTACATCCAAGCCAACCATAATACCGGTATACAGTGCACCTGGAGCCTCTTTACTGACCAGAGTTGGCGGCTCATCCTTAATGTAAGTTCCGTCTTTTGGCAAAGTGATATTGGTTTCGATACTCGTTTCATCCGGGAAGAAATACACTTTATTCGGAGGCAAAGTATATTTAACCCCCTTGTAGCCTACTTCCAGATTGATTTCTTCATCATCCTCCGGAATATAGTACATGCTGTATTTTCCGTCTTTATCTGTCGGTGTGGACTTCGCAAAGCCTTCGCCGCCGTCACGCGTGATCCATACCACTGCATTTTCAGCCGGCTTGTTATCCGCATTTTTTACGATTCCATGAATGCTATATTTATCCTCATGAACGACCGGCCATTGTTCGCCGTTCTTCATCTCTGCTTTGATGTGAACATCAACCTTGCTGGAATCTGTGGCATTCACGCTCGTATTCTGCACCTTTAGCGGATAGTACACTTGGAGGGGTGTTTCTGCATTCAGCAGCTTCTCCGATTCCTTCTTATCGATATCCTTACCATCGACTTTAGCTTTATCGATTGATGTTACCTTAATGTTCACCGTTGAAATCAAGCTTTGATCAACCAGCATTTCAAATGAGCCGTCTTTATCTGTTATCACAGTGTGATTATTGTTACCAACCCTCACTTCCGCGTTTTCAACCGGCTTGTCACCGATCATCAGCTTGCCTTTTACAGGTTTCGTATGAGAATAATCCATACTCCATTGTTTGACTGGAAAGGATGTCTGGTCAACATTCAACTTTGCATCAGCAGCTTCTTTACCGCTGCCGCAACCCACTAGTGAAACGGCAAGCACTCCCAAAATGGATAGTTGGGATATTTTACGCATTCTTTTCGGCTCCCTTCCTAACTGATCCTAAAAGTACACAAGGACAGGCTGTCAAATGCCCACAACCTGCCCAGTGTGTTTATACCAACAGATTATTTCTTGGAGTGTGCGCTGCTGTCGTCAGCACTGCCTTCATGACCTTGCGTTTTATCTCCGCCAAGACCAAAGACCATAATTTGCGGTTTGGAACCACCTGTCGTTTGAACAAAGTAATCCTTGCCGTCTACAGTAAAGAAGGAAGGTGCAGCACCGATATTGTCACCCGTTGTTTGGAAGGTCCATACGAGCTTACCCGTTTTGATATCCATCGCGTTCATTTTACCGTCAAGTTCACCATAGAAAGCAAGACCGGCGCTATTGCTAGTAAAGCCGCCTCTCATCATATCGGTGGTTTTGTTTTGGTATGCCACTTTACCTGTGTTCATGTCAATTGCGGTAACTGTACCATAGGATTTGATATTATCTGGAGCTGCCCCCATGGATGTACCAAAAGCTTTGGCTCCAACGTAAGCATCATTGTACGCTTCATCCGTTGATTTTGCGGATTTAAGAACATTTGGTGCTTCGATACCAGGGATCAGAACAAAGTTGGATTCTGGATCATAGGTTTCTGGTGCATAGTTTTCGCCGCCAAGTGTACCTGGGTATACCAGAACGCCTTCAGGAGTTGGTTTTGGATGGTCGATTTTTGCAAAAGGTACGCCGTCATAGATAACTTTGCCTGTTGCAGCATCCCATGCCCACCATTGACCGGATTTACCGCCTTCAACAACAACCTTTTGCTGTTTGCCGTTCACCGTTGCATTCATCAGCATTGGAGAAGCAGCTGCGTCATAGTCCCAAAGATCATGGCTGATTTCTTGCTTAGCCCATTTCAATTTGCCCGAAGCTGCATCAACAGCAACAACAGAGTCAGTGTATGGATTCGCACCTGGACGATCCTCACCATAAAAGTCAGGAGCCGGGTTACCTACGGCGAAGTACATGATTCCGGTTTCTTCATCGATGGTTACAGGGCACCATACTGCGCCGCCACCTTGGTATTTGTTGCCTGCGAGCCAATCTTGGCCCTTAGGTGGTACTGTCCAGAATGGGGAATCCCAAGCAGGAGTCAGGTCACTGGCTTTGTAAGCCATAACGAAACCACGTGCGCCGTTATCGCCACCGCTGCTGCCGATGTAGATGTTACCTTTATAGTAAATTGGAGCTGTTGTTTCATAGTAGCCGTTTGCAAGAGTTACTTCAGGCATCGTATTAGAAATTGGCTCCATTTTAATCAGCTTGCCTGTTTTTTGATCCAGTGCAACGACATTGTTGTCGATAGTCAGCATGAATACTTTACCTTCCGCTACCGCCACACCACGGTTTGCAACAATGCCCGCTTTTTTGAAATTAGCCGCTTGAGCTTCGTCAGGTTTCCAATGCCATAATTGCTTGCCGCTAAGCGCGTCAAATGCGAACACCTGGCTGCCGCTGACCGATACATATACCACGCCGTCAGCTACAACAGGATAACTTTGGTTACCGTTCAAAATGGAACTGTCAATTTTCTTGAAATCTGCAGACCAGATAACGCCAAGATCCTTGGCATTGTCCGCTGTAATCCCTTTGTATGGAACATGGCGTGTATTGCCGAGATCATAACCCCATGTCGGATAGTTTTCAAACTTTTTGTTTCCTTCAGTCGCATCCCCCAGTTTGGAAGTAATTCCATAAGCGCTGTCCTTCGAGTCCGTGCTGGTGTTGGAATCTGTTTTTGCAGTCGAATCGGTTTGTGATTTCGTGTCATCCGCCTTTTTATCATCCGCAGCGGTTCCGCAAGCAGACAGCAACATCGTTGCAGCGATGATAGCACTAGCTAATTTCATTTGATGTTTCACAAAAATGCCCCCTAATAATTAATATAATTGCTAATTACCTTGAAGCCTACAATATAGCAGCATCATTTCAACACTTTATTCAAACACATGCAAAGGAGCCCAAACAATATTATGTATGGGTGATCATCTTGGCCAAATGTCTGGCTTGAAATCGCATGCAATTTGAAATTCAGCGGTTTATATTGATCTACTTATTTGAAGACCACGCAGTGACTTTCCCAGATGCATGATAGACGCACAGCTCCGATGTTTGCTATGTTCATCAAGCGACTTTCTTTTTCACACCTTACAAACGTCTTACATGGAATAAGCAGATGGGGTTTCCGTTATTTATCGATATCGTCCTTGGATTTGCACTAATGCATCGGTTCATTAAATATCTGTTCAGGCTGTATCCAATAAAGGAATCTGCTTTTCATTACCCCTTTTCTTTCCGTTGCAAACTAAAGTAAGCAATGTTAATAAAATTACAAATAATGCTACCAAACGTTAAGTAGCATACTCCTCGTTAACAATTTCGTCAATATTTGTTCATATTACATTTTTGTCATATGATTATTGTCATGGATTTCTCGATTGTTTGAACATTCAAATAACATTTCTTTACGTTCTATTAATCACTAAATATCATCTTGATTCTGCATATTCAAATTAATTTTATGTTGACACTGACATACGAAAAGCGTAAACTCGTGTTTTGTAATGGTTAATCAACTTAGCCACATAGATAAAAAGGGGAGGCACATAGAAATGAAAAAGAAATTATTTTCTCTGATCGCTGTCGCTGCTCTTTCTGCAACCGTTCTTGCTGCATGCGGCAACGATGATTCCAGTTCCAGCAGTGCATCTGATTCTTCATCTACCGCAGGCGGAGCTACAAAAGAAATCACTGTAAACGCAAAAAGCTTTGAGTTCACACCATCCGAAATCAAAGTGAAAAAAGGCGACAAAGTGAAGTTGACTTTCAAAAACACAGAAGGTGCACATGGTCTGGAAATTCCTGAGTACAATGTGAACCTGCAAAAAGATGGCACAGCCGAATTTACAGCTGACAAAGCCGGTAGCTTTGACTTTGATTGCTCCGTAATGTGCGGTGCTGGTCATGATAACATGACCGGTAAATTGATCGTAGAGGAATAATCTATTTATTTGTCATATATCTTTCATTTAAGCAAAAAACTCTTCAACTTTGTAAAAGTTGAAGAGTTTTTTTAATCTTCCCACACATCATCCATCATTTTTTTGATTTCTTCGCTGCGTGTACGCGTTAGTTCGGGGTTAGGGAGCCACTTATCTCCATTCCACTCCACAACATCGCCCCGCTTCACATGGGAAGCAACATTGATTTTCGGAATGTTTTCTACGCTTCCGTCAATTTCAATCTTGCAGTACTCTTCTTCGAATCCTTCAACATATCCTTTATGGCCTTTCACATGAGCCACTCACCTTTCTGTGACAATATGAAGTGAATTCCCGTCCGATGTAATTTCAATGGTACCCTGTTTGTCATTACGGTAAACCTCGACTCCCTGCTTCTGCAAACGGCTTAACACCGCACTTTTGGGATGACCATAGGTATTATCTTTACCTACCTGAATAACTGCATATTTCGGATTTACCGTCTTCAAAAACTTTAAGGTTGTGGATGAGTTGGAGCCATGATGGCCCACCAGCATGACATCTGCCTGCAAATCCGCACCCGAAGCGAGCATTGCTTTTTCACTTTCAGCTTCAGCATCACCTGTCAGCAGAAATGAATTTTTGCCATAGGTAACCTTCACCACTGCGCTCATATTATTCGTATCCTCGTAAGTACCCTTTGGAGCAACCATTTCCACATGCACCTGATCATCCAGATCCCAGGACAAACCTGCTTTGGCCGTCTTGACTTTGAGTCCTTTGTTCTTAATCGACTTCAACAGGGATTCAAAAGTTTTCGTATTGGATTGCACCTTGGGCATATAGATGGTTGTAACCGGGATATGGTCAATAACCTTATCCAGACCTCCGATATGGTCCGCATCGGGATGCGTTCCAATGACAACATCAAGCTTGGATATATGGTATTTTTTCATGTAATCCAGCATCGTTTGTTCCTTGTCATTATTGCCTGCATCGATCAGCATTGTTTTCCCAGAAGGAGTGACCAAAAGCTGTGAAGCACCCTGCCCCACATCCAGAAAATATACCTTTAACTTCTTTCCGTCCACTGAATCCGATTTTCCGGTATCCGGGATACTTCCTATGCTGCAGCCTGAAAAAGTGAATATACATATTGCCGCAAGCATGGAAATAATCATTGTGTATGTACTCTTAGATGTTTTCATATACTTCCTTTCACGCGTTTAAGAACGATATTCTGGATATAATTCAAAGGTTGCATTTTCGGCTTGGAACAAGCCATTTTTAAAAGAATATTTCAGATTTATATCACCCACAAATTCCGAAGGAGAAACCTGAACTGCAGTTGTAGCGGTTAATACTCCATCCTCTACAGTATACCGCATTATACCGCCGATGCCCGGCTTATCGCCAAGATATTCTTTTTCAGTCATCATAAGCTCCGAGGGAATTGTATAATGATTCGCTTGAAGCGTTATTTCAAGCCCTTTCGCGGTATAACTGCCACTAAACTGTTTCAGAAACGCCGTATTGGCATCTTCAACAGGAATCAAGTCTCCCTCCGCAGTATACACAAGAACATTGGACTGGTAAACTCCGGTACCGTACCCGGTGGTCAGAATAATAACGATTTCCTTTTGACCATCTCCATCCAAATCTTGAGTAATAATGAACGGTGCGTAAGAGGGATTCGTTACATTGTATCCAGGTATACTGCGGCTAAATACAGAAGTCTGGATTTGAAGTTGGTCAAAGGTTCCCGTTTCAGTCTTGTTACCTGTAATATGAACGGTTTTATCCTCGGATTCGCCTATCGTAACTCCCGAAATTTTGTCTACCGAAACGGTATTGCTTTTCTCGTCATAGGATACTTTCTTCCCAAACAATTGACCCAGTTCTTTTAACGGGAGCATGACGATCCCGTCCACCTTTTGAGCTGCTTTCGCAGTTACAAGCTCTGTGCCATTTAGCATGATTTTTATAGGATTGGCCTTTGCCAAGGCCATAATTGATGTACCGGATAACAAAACGACAGCGGCCGCCGAAGCAGCGATCATCCATTTTTTAAAAGTCAACGTGAAGCTCCTCTCTTCATCGCATAGCACAGCTTTTGTGTAAAAGCTGCTACCCTATATCCATACTATGTTTTTTGGGGAAGCTTATCCAGCCAAAAGTTTGTAACCTTTACCAGTTGGCCGCTGCGCTTGTCTTCACGTGCTCTATGTTTTACTGCTCCTCGTTTGCGACCAAGCTGCTCTTGATCTCTTCAAAAGAAACAGGTTTGTAGTCCCATAGCTCCACACTGGCATTGAAATAATGCTGTCCCTCGTATTTCTGACTATGAATATGACCGTGAATATTCACGTAGGGCATATGTTTATTCATATACATCGGTTCATGGGATAATATGAAAAAAGACTGGAACACAATCGGGTATTCACTTACTTCATTAAAACCGGCATCCAGCCACCATGCCTTGCTTCGTCCACGGTCATGGTTTCCCAGGATCAGAAACTTGTTCCCGTTTAATCGCTCAACAATAGCCTGCGTTTTTTCTTTATTATAAAAGGAAAAATCGCCGAGATGAAATACCTTGTCCTCTCTGGATACTACGGTATTCCACTGCTTAATCATATACTCGTCCATCTCTTCGGCATTTTGGAATGGCCTGGATTCAAAATCAATAATTTTCTGATGACCAAAATGATGGTCAGAAATCACAAATACACGACTCATTTTCCATTTCCTCCCTTATTATATATCCAATTATAACCTAGACTCTTTCACTTTTTTCAAATTTTATGGAATAAGTATATAAAAAAGCATCATCTTTACGGATAAAGATGATGCTTCCTGCTGTTCAACTGATAAAATAACTTTGTTCTAATTCAACCTCTTCTACCCATACATCCTTAATAGCCGCATCTCGGAGATTCTTCCATATATCATAATAATCTTTGGTCATATATACCTTCATCCGAAATCTTTTCCCTATATTAAACTTTACTTTATAACCAACAATCTTTTCTTCTGACATTGAATCTCCTAACCCCCATGAAACAATCTAGATAGGAGTAGTTTAACATATATCCATGTTCTTATGAAAAACAGATGCAACTTCAATCCAGAATCAATACTTATCAACAATGGCTCCCAATACAGCTGCGCGAACATACCTCTTCGCCTGTAAAGCTTGCAATGATTCCGGGCTTCCCGTAACGACAACACCAATGTTATGCACATCGCCTTTTGTCGGCTCGGTTTTGTCGCCTCTTAATTTATCGAAAATCTGGTGATATTCAAAATCATAGTTTCCTTTCATCTTGAGACCGGCGTGAATGAATTCAATGAACTTTTCCTCGTTGTTCTCAAACTTGTCCTCCTGATCGGCATAGGCAGAGTAACCAAACACATTGCTGCCGGATATCGGAAGATAAGGAACATTTCCTAAATACTTCACATAATGGGCAGAATACGTATCGACCCAGAACCATCTGGCATGAACACCAGCAGGCAGCATGGCACGGATTTCTCCGGAAGTGTAACTGCGGTCGAAGGAAATGGCCAGCTCTACCCTTTTTTCAGGGTCGATCTGACCCAGCTCGGTGACCTCTTTCAGCATTTTGGTATAATGAACCGACGGATGGTAGAACAGCAGCTCTCTTTGCCCATTTTGCATGTTATAGGATCTGGCGAAATTCATGCCTTGCTCTACCATCTTCGGATCCGTGACGCTCAGTGGAGAGTACCCGCCATTATACAACGAAAAATGGTTCAAAACATTGTATTGGATATTCTTCTCCGACCAGGGAAGCGGAATGCCCTCGATGATTTTATAGGTTTGGAATTCCGCCGTTCCGCTCCAGATGCCGTCCACGGATTGAATATTGCCGAGATTCACATTGGGATCCGAAATTTGTTTGTAATGATACATGTCGTTATAAGCGGCATTCAAGCTGTGAGATAACAGTACCCGGTTTGCAATGAGCAAGCCCAGCCCAACCAAAACCGTGCATAAGACTGAAATGATCACGTTCCGCAGCATCGTTTTTCTTTTCGTTTTTTTCAGCAGCTTGTGAAAATCCTTCTCTTCACTCTCTCCGAGCTTTCCAAGCTCATCCAGTTCATCTGAAAAGTCATGGTTCATATCCGTATTCTCCTTCATAGATCTTTTTGAACGTTTTTCGTGCCCGATATAATTCCGTCTTAATCCGCTCGGCCTTCAAATTCATCAAACTGCCTATTTCCTCATAGGACAAACCCATTTCGTACTTCAAAATGAGCAGCTGCTTGTATTTATGCGGTATCTGATTCAGAAGTGCCCTGACCTCCAGACTCTTCTCCTGTCTTAAATACTCGCTTTCCGGGGAATGTTCATCCTGCAGGGACACCGATTCGATCGAAACCGTCTTTCCTCTTCTTGCTTCTTTCCTGTATAGATCATAGTATTTATGGGTGGCCACCTTAAAAAGCCAAGACATGAATTTGGCCGGATCGATTGCTTCCACATGCGCGATACCCTGCATCAGGGTATCCTGTACGATTTCTTCAGCATCAGGCGAACGCGCGCCGATCCGGATTAAATAACGCTTGATGACATTTCCCCTTTGGATCAATTGTTTGATTAATGCCTCATCGATGATTGCCCGCTCCTTTCTACTGACATAACGAAGAAAAAGACTCCTATGTATACAAGAAAACAAAAATGTTGAACAAAAATAGCCGGTTCTTCTGATTTCAGCACAACGCAAAAAACCGCCGTTCATTGGATTTCCACGAAACCCAATCAACAGCGGTCTTAGACAAGCTTATCATAAAAAGCTTGCATTGATTTACATAAAATACGTTTGCTCGTTCAATGCCCCTAACCCTTTCAACTAACCTTATGCTCGATTCTCAGCTTGTCTGCGACCATCGCGATGAACTCGCTATTGGTGGGCTTGGACTTGCTGATGTTGATGGTGTAGCCAAACAGGTGGCTGATGGAATCGATGTTGCCGCGCGTCCATGCTACTTCAATCGCATGACGGATGGCGCGTTCCACGCGGGAAGGCGTCGTTTTGAATTTTTCGGCGATGGCGGGATACAGCGTTTTGGTGATGGCACCCAATATTTCAATATTGTTGTACACCATGGTGATCGCCTCGCGCAAATATTGATATCCTTTAATATGCGCTGGAACACCGATTTCATGTATGATTGAAGTGATATTGGCGTCCAAATTTTTTCCTTTTGCCATTGGAACGACGTTGGACTTGATGGAAGAACTCATGCTGAGATTTCCAGTCGTTACACTCTGCTGTCCTACAAGCTGACGAATCCGGCTCGCAAGAACTTCCATATCAAACGGCTTAAGAATGTAATAAGAAGCTCCAAGCTGTACGGCCCGCTGAGTGATGTTCTCTTGGCCGAAAGCAGTCAGCATAATGATTTTGGGCTGTGGTGACAAATTCATTTCACGCAAGCGCTCAAGAACACCCAATCCGTCCAGATGCGGCATAATGATGTCCAAAATCAGCACATCCGGAATTTTTCTGGAATCACTTATCATATTAAGTACTTCCTCGCCATTATAGGCGATTCCCGTAACCATCATATCTTCTTGCTCCGTAATGTACTCAGCAAGCAAATTTGTGAATTCACGGTTGTCATCTGCCAACAAAACCTCGATTTTTTGCACTGGCTGCTTCCTCCTTAGAATCATTATCCAATTTTTTTTGTCTGAAATAGTTTTCGACATTCGAATTTAAATTCCTTCTGTCGAAAATTATTTTTGTTTATTTTTTTTCAATATTGATTTATAATAAATATTTTTATTCAAAATACTATGTATTTCTAGCTAATACGACAAAAAATCTTAAGGCTCAGCTGGCCTTAAGATTTGATGTATCTTTCGTGTTATTGGGAATCACGCCGGAGTCCTGAAGCATCCATTCAATAAAACAGCCATAACCGGACTTCGGATCATTCACAAACACATGCGTGACAGCTCCGATTAGCTTTCCATCCTGCACGATTGGACTTCCGCTCATCCCTTGTACGATACCGCCTGTTTTTTCGATAAGTCTTGGATCTGTAATCCGGATCACCAAGCCTTTGGTGGCTGGGGTATCCTGTTTGGCTACGTGAACGATATTAACCTTGAATTTCTCAACCTGCTGGCCATCCACAACCGTCAGAATTTCAGCAGGGCCTTCTTTTACATCTTGAGAAAAAGCAACAGGTATTCCTTCTTTATAAAGGCTGTAATCAGGGTTATGCTTCATTTTCCCGAAGATACCGAAATGGGTGTTTCGCTCAATGCTGCCCAAAATTTTGCTGTCCTTCAGAAAGTGGGCTCTTTTCTCACCGGGCTCTCCATCCTGAGATTTAGAAATGGATGTAACGCTGGACTGAAGGATCTCACCACTGCCGACGGTAATAGGTGTTTGGGTATTCATGTCGGTAATCACATGCCCCAGAGCTCCATATACACCTTGATCAGGGGCATAGAAGGTCAGGGTCCCCACTCCTGCAGCAGAATCCCGGATATACAGGCCCAGTCTCCACTTACCTTCGCTTTGGTCGTAAGCCGGTGTTAACTTGGTCTTCATGACCTTATCCCCACGTTTAAAAGTAATCTCAAGGGGCCTTTTCGCTTTGCCCGCATCCTCTACAACCTGAGCCACTTTGGTAATATCCTGAAGTGACTCACCGTTCATATGCGTCATTAAATCACCGAGCTGAATACCTGCATTTTCTCCGGGGGAAACTCTGGTTGTTGGATCAATATGCACCAAATGGTGACCCACCACTAAAATGCCGGCTGATTTCACCTTCACACCAATCGTTTGTCCTCCAGGTATGACTTTAAGGCCAGGAATCACATGAATCTGTACAGTTTTAAAAGGAATCTTGCCAAACAGCTTAAGCGTTAACTTGGCACTGCCGCTCTGCTGGGGGAGCAGCTGCAGCGGATGCTGCCGTGTGACTTTATAGGTTGGAGAAGCAGATCCATTCAACTGCAGCACATCTGGACGATCCACCGTCGCCTGTGCCGCCACCGGCATGGCCAATTGAACGGAGTTCGTTTCGCCAGCGAACATTTTGATCTCACTGGGGATGGACTTAAAGCTTTGCACAGGTGCAGTGATACATAAAAAGCACAGAAAGAAGACAACGAAAAGACCGAGCAATTTATTCCTGAGGCTGGAGTTCAATGGCTGTCACGCTCCCTTTTGCTTCTTTCGCTTGACGAAAAAGGTGGTCGCCAATTGCGTACCTTTAAGATTACCCTGCCCCCAGGCTTTTATTACTGTCAATCATTACTCTGGTGCGGTTTTGGCAGCTTTCCGTTCCTCCGCCAGCTTCAGCATATCTTGGGCATGATGGAGTGTCTTTTCGGTAATTTCAACACCACCCAGCATACGTGCAAGCTCTTCAACACGGCCACGTTCGGAAAGCTCTTCAACCCGCGTCATCGTACGATTACCCTCAATATTTTTCTCGATCAGATATTGGTGATCCGCCATGCAAGCAACCTGCGGCAAATGTGTAATGGAGAAGACCTGACAGTTTTCAGCAAGCTTATCCAGCTTTTCGGCAATGGACTGCGCCGCTCTGCCGCTCACGCCTGTGTCGACCTCATCAAAAATCAGCACAGGGATACGGTCATGTCTCGCAAAAATGCTTTTCATGGCCAGCATCATTCTGGAGAGCTCGCCACCCGATGCAATTTTGCTCAGCGGACGCAGCGGCTCACCCGGATTGGGTGATATCATGAACTCTGCTGTATCAATTCCTTGGCGCGTCAGTTTGATTTTTCGGCCATTGATTTCGGCACCTTTGGGATCCTCAATACGGTCTAATCTAACCTCGAGTGAGGTTCTTTCCATGTGAAGATCCTTCAATTCCCTCTCGACCTGTCCGGCCAGATCTGCGGCGCACATTTGACGCGCCTCGCTTAGCTCCTGTGCCGTCCCGATCAGATCTCCGAGCATCACATCACGGCGGGACTGAAGCTCCTCCAGACGCTCGTCCTTGTTTTCCAGGGCATTGGTCTCCTGAAAAACATTATTGTAATACGCGAGAATTTCATCCACGCTATCCCCATATTTCCGTCGCAATGAGGCTATCAGATCAAGCCGCTGTTCCACCTCATCTAAGCGCTCCGGATTGAATTCAACCTCATCCCGGTAATCACGAAGCTGAAATGCAGCATCCTCAAGCTGGTAATAAGCCGATTGGAGCTGCTCCAAAATAGGCTTCAATTCCTTCTCATCGTATTGCACTACATCCTCAAGCCGGGATACTGCTGTGCTGATCGTCCCCAGTCCCTGCTGACCATAGATCAGATCATATGCACCTGAAACAGAATCCATCATTTTCTCACTATGGGATAGCTTGACCCGTTCTTCCAAAAGCCATTCATCCTCACCGGACTTTAAGGAAGCAGCGGAAATCTCCTCAAGCTGGAAACGGTAAAGATCCAGCATTTGATAGGTCTTTTGGCTGTTGCTCATCAGTTCACGATATTCTTTTTCAATCTTGGAGAACGACGCATACTTTTCTTGATAAAGCTTCTTAACCGGCCCAATGACGGCCTCACCGTATGTATCGAGAAGATGCAAATGACGGTCAGCACGCATCAGGTTCTGATGCTCATGCTGGCCGTGTATATTAATCAGCTGCTCCCCAATTTCCCGAAGCATCGTCAAATTCACAAGCTGCCCATTGATACGTGAAGTGCTTTTCCCTTGACTCGTCACTTCCCTGCGGATAATTAAATGCTCCTCAGGATCGGCCTTGATACCGAGTTGCTCCAGAGCAATCCATACGGGATGATTGTAATGAAGCTCAAACATTGCCTCAATCTCGGCTTTATCGCAGCCATACCGGATCAAATCGGCAGAGCCCCTGCCTCCGGCAATGAGCCCCAAAGCATCAATGACAATCGACTTACCAGCTCCCGTTTCCCCGGTAAGAACATGAAACCCTGCATGAAATGACACATCCACCGCTTCAATCACGGCCAAATTACGGATACTTAATGTCATCAGCATCTAAAAAAGCACCTCCCATTTATGCGCCCATCGCTGATATTAAGAAAAACGTCGATCGACGTACTCTCTAAGGAGACAGACCGCGCTTAGATGTTGTTTTTCTTGCGATATCAGGAAGCTCTTGCTTCGAATTTTATACTTTCTGATATCTTAAGAAATATAGCTCATGATTAGCTCAACCAGACTTTCACTGTCTTCATTGGTCCGGCAGATCATCAGAATCGTATCATCACCGCATATGGTTCCCATAATCTGGTTCCATTCCATATTATCGAGCAGAACCGCAATAGCGTTAGCCGTCCCCGGTAAAGCTTTCATAACAACCAGATTGTTTGTGTAATCGATATGGACAAAGTTATCCACAAGCGCACGTTTCAGCTTCTGAACCGGATTATAACGCTGGTCGGTAGGCAGGGAATATTTATATCTTCCGTCGTCCATCGGCACTTTGATCAGCAGAAGCTCCTTGATGTCTCTCGATACCGTTGCCTGGGTTACCTGAAAGCCAGCAGAACGCAGTGCCTCTACCAGCTCATCTTGCGTTTCAATTTCCTGTTGAGTAATGATTTCCCGAATTTTAATATGTCTTAGACCTTTCATAAGAACCTCCTGAAAAAAACTTATATTTATTCATCATATCCATTAGAGTCCTCTTCATCCCAATCAAAATGAATGCATGCAACCTCATCATTGTCCACATCCACATACAGCACTCCGCCACAGCCCGGATAGAGCAGAAAATAAGGCAGAAGCCGATCCCTGATCGAGCTTCCCGTCCAGTCCATGGGGAGCCGGCTTCGGGCAACTTTGACCAGATACAGAGTATTTTCATCATTCCTGACAATAAAATCAATAAACAAGCGGCTGTAAAAATCCTCTCCGTCCACATCAAACCAAAGGGGGATTTTAATTTTACCGCCCAATACTTCATACCCCGCTCTCTCCAGCATATCTACGGCCGGATGATCAGGTATTTCTTCGTTTATAGGCATTTCCGGCACACGGGCAGGCAGTGGCTTGAATAGCCAATTCCTTAGCCCATTAGCAATCCAGATCAATAACAGCAATCCAATAAGAAGCATGACGAGCCAATCCGCCCGTTCCCCCATCCCGATCACCTCATGGTTCTATTCGCGGGAAAAGAAGAAATTCCTTTTTTTATTAACATGGATGCATCTTGTTTGCGCCTTACGTTATTTTCTATAGGACCATACGTATTACTGCATAAAGATAATTTCAAGTACATTATATCCCAAACAGACGTTCTCCTCAAACTCATTTTTGTATGCTTCGGAAAAATAGCCTGGAAAGAAAAGAAACTCATCACTTGGATGAGTTTCCCGTAAATGTATTCGAGGCTTGAGCCACAATGTCATTAACGATTGCCTGGAGCTTGGAATCAAACCCTTCTGAAGACTCCACTTCTGCTGATTCATCTTCATCTGGCAAATGCCAGTGTGCCAAAAATTCAATATTCCCTTCACCACCGGTAATCGGCGAGAAGGTCAACCCTTTCAGCACGAATCCAAGGTCATGAGCAAAGGAAAGAATGTTCATCAGTACTTCCCGGTGGACGGCTGGTTCACGAACCACGCCGGATTTGCCGACCTTTTCCCGGCCTGCTTCGAATTGCGGCTTAATAAGAGCTGCCACGTCCCCCGGACGTTTCAGCAGCGCCTTTAACGGTGGCAGAATAATCCGGAGGGAAATGAAGGACACATCAATACTCGCAAAATTGGGTTCAGGTCCCTTCAAATCTTCAGGTGTCATATAGCGGAAATTCGTTTTTTCCATCACATTAACCCTGTCATCATTACGCAGAGACCAGTCCAGCTGATTCGAGCCTACATCGATAGCGTAAACATAATCGGCACCATGTTGAAGGGCACAATCCGTAAAACCACCCGTGGAGGAACCGATATCCAGCATGGTTCTGCCTGCCATATCGATGTCAAAGGTACGAATGGCTTTCTCCAGCTTTAATCCTCCGCGGCTGACGTACGGATGCACGGCACCTTTTACACGGATGACCGTTTCCCTGGGGATTTTCATTCCTGCTTTTTCAATGCGTTCCTCATTTGCCAAGACCAATCCAGCCATAATGGCTGCCTTGGCCTTTTCGCGGCTTTCATAAAATCCCTGCTCAACCAGCAGGATATCAATCCGTTCTTTTGGCGAATTCATGTTTATCTCCTGATCTGTTTCCCATTACGAAGAGAATCCCGTCTTACCCATCCCAAAAGTATGCAGCGACATCAGCTTCTTCAGCTCCGCACATACACCTTCAGCAGTCAATCCGGTTTCTTCACGTTGTTCTTTTACGCTACCATGTTCAATAAAACGATCCGGAACTCCCATCAGGGAAACTCTTGTATCAAAAATATGCTTGGAGGCGTAAAATTCCAGTACCGCACTGCCGAGACTTCCCGCTTCGCACACTTCCTCAAGAACAATCATATTTGTATGACTGTTTGCCAGTTCAACCAGCATATCCTCATCGAGCGGCTTTAAGAAACGGGCATTTACGACACGCAGATTAATACCTTCGCGTTTCAATTGTTCAGCTGCCTCGAGGGCAACTTGAACCATAGGGCCACTCGCCAATACAGCATAGCCTTCGCCCTCACGGACCGTTTCCCACTTACCTATCGGAATGGGTACAAGCTTCTCATCCAGAGGCACACCAAGACCATTAATCCGCGGATAACGGTAAGCGATCGGGCCATCGTCATAATCAAGCGCCGTTTTCATCATATGGCGCAGCTCGTTTTCATCCTTAGGCATCATCATGACCATATTCGGAAGATGCCGCATAAAAGCCACATCAAAAACGCCCTGATGCGTTTCCCCATCCGCACCAACAAAGCCTGCACGGTCAATGGCGAACATAACGTTCGCATTGTGCCTGCAAATATCATGCACGATTTGATCATATGCTCTTTGCATAAATGTTGAATACACCGCAAAAACAGGCTTCATGCCTTCCATCGCAAGTGCTGCGCACATCGTAGCCGCATGCTGTTCCGCAATACCAACGTCAATCATACGGCTAGAAAATACCTCACTGAAAGGAATCAGACCCGAGCCTTTCGACATTGCCGGTGTAACGGCTACAATTCTAGGATCCTGTTCTCCAAGCTCAATGAGCGTTTTGCCAAACACATCCGTATACATCGGATTACCAACAGATTTCAGCTCTTTACCCGATTCAATCTTGTAAGGGGAAATACCATGCCATTTGTAGGAATCCGCTTCGGCCGGTTTATAGCCTTTGCCTTTGGTAGTCAGAACGTGAACAAAAACCGGTCCCCGCACGTTGTCGGCTTGTTTAAACGTCTCAATCAGCTTTTGAGTGTCATGTCCGTCAACCGGTCCGAGGTACGTCAAACCAAGCTCTTCGAACAGAACACCCGGCACCATCATATATTTTAGGCTGTCCTTCAGGCGCGAGCCGGTTTTGGCCAGCATGCCGCCGATCGCCGGAATTTTCTTCAGCAGTATTTCAAGCTCATCCTTAGCCCGCAGATAATGGCGGTCAGAACGGATTTTGCTCAGATAATTATGCATCGCGCCTACATTCGGAGCGATGGACATTTCATTATCATTTAGTATGACCATCAGGTCTTTTTGCTCATGTCCAATGTGATTCAAGGCTTCAAAAGCCATGCCACCCGTCAAAGCACCATCTCCGATGATAGCTACGACCTTATTCTTCTCTCCCTTGAAATCACGGGCAAGAGCCATACCCATGGCTGCAGACAGAGATGTGCTGCTGTGTCCGGCTTCCCAAACATCATGGTCGCTCTCATTTCTTTTTACAAAACCGCATAATCCCTTATATTTACGAAGGGTGTCAAATTGGTCCATCCGGCCGGTCAGCATCTTGTGCACATAAGCCTGATGACCGACATCAAAAATAAACTTATCACGTGGGCTGTCATAGCAGTAATGCAGGGCCAGCGTGAGCTCCACCACTCCCAAATTTGATGCAAGATGCCCTCCTGTCACAGACAGCTTCTCAATCAGAAATTGACGGATTTCTGCCGCCAGAGAAGAGAGCTCTTCAACCGATAGAGATTTGATTTGATCAGGCTGATTAATTTGTGGAAGCAGCACGTCAATCTCCCCGCTTTCCTTGATAGAATAAAATATTTTCATTAAGTACGGCTTCCATGTAAAAGCCTCTTTTCATTCATATGGTTACGCTTTCCTTACAGAAACAGCGATTCTTTTCGTCATTATATCACAAAACGTTACGCAAACATAAAATGATGCCGATTAATGATCCCGATTCATCAGATAGTCAGCGATTTCCAGCAAACGGAAAGGATTGGAAAAGCCCGCTTCGAGAACCGCTGCCTTAGCTTCTTGCGTGAGGCGCAGTACTTCGTCCCGTGAGGCTTCAAGCCCAATAAAATAGGGATATGTTACCTTTTCCTGTTTAATGTCGCTTTGTGTTTTTTTACCCAGCTTCGACTCATCACCGACGATATCCAGAATATCGTCCTGAATTTGAAAGGCCAGGCCAAGCTTGCGTCCAAACATCCGCAGTGCTTCCAGCTTCGCTGCATCAGCTCCGGCAATTCTGCCGCCGGCTAGCAGTGAAAACATAATCAGATCACTCGTTTTGTGAAGGTGAATATATTCCAGCTGCGATAGTTCCGTCAGACCCTGTTCACCTTCCATATCCGCTGCCTGACCACCCACCATGCCTCTTGGACCCGATAACTCTGACAGGTCCATAGTGATCTCTACCACCCGTTCAGCCGGAATGCCATAAGCCCCGGACATTTGCGCAACAAGGTAGAAGGCATGCGTGAGCAGTGCATCACCCGCCAGAATGGCCGTGGCTTCGCCAAAAACCTTGTGATTCGTAAGCTTACCACGGCGATAATCATCATTATCCATCGCGGGCAGATCGTCATGGATCAAGGAATAGGTATGCACCATTTCAACGGCACATGCGGCGTCAAGCGCAGCATTCATATTTCCTTCCAGGGCCTCACATGCGGCCATCACAAGTAGCGGGCGCATCCGTTTGCCGCCAGCCATCAACGAATACTGCATGGCTTCACGAAGTGTGGATGGTATCTGCCAGCTGCCGGGAAGGCCCTCCTCCAGTCTTGTGGTCACCTGGTCAATGATGTTTTGATGATATTGTCCGAAGGAGACCTGTTCACTCAAGTACGTCACCGCCATTTACATCGAGCTCACTGCCGAAAGGCTTTTTGCGAAGTTCACCGTCTTCTTCCACGATCATTTCGATTTTACGCTCCACCTGCTCCAGCTTTTGACTGCAGAGCTGTGAAAGTTTCATTCCTTCCTGAAAAAGCTCGATTGCTTTCTCCAGAGGCACATCGCCATGTTCAAGTTCCCCAACGATGTCTTCAAGCTGAATCATTGCGTCCTCAAACTTCAGCTCATTTTCCTTGTCCGTCATTTTGCCCATCCTCCTTCATTCCCCACACCTGGCAAGAAAGCTGACCGTCGCTCATTTTAATTTGCACCAGATCACCAGGCTGTACGTCATTTATTGATTTAATGAGTTTCTTTTCCTGCTCATCGTAAACCAAGCTATAACCACGTGCCATAACCTTAAGCGGGCTCAAAGCATCAAGCTGTCTCAACGAAGAACGCAGCTGTGATTGTTTATTCTTCAAGACAGACTGCATGAGGGATAACAGCTGTTTACGGCTGACCTCATTTCGCTTTTTGGCATAAGCGAGCTGCTCACGTGGATTGTACCGCATCAAACCGTGATAGATCCTGCTTTGTTTCTCCCGGCTAAGACTCAGCTTCGTACGCATGCTACCGCTAAGCCGCTGCTTCAACATATCTAACCGCTCAGCATGCTGGAGCATGTATCTCCGTGGATGCACAAGCACCGGAGAACGCTGAAGCGAAGTAAGCTGCTGCCGACTCCGTTTGACGCGCTGCAGAAGCAGTTGTTTAAGCAGCCTTTGACGCTGCTGCAGTCTTTCATTCAGCTCCGCCGCATGCGGGACAGCTAGCTCAGCCGCCGCGGTAGGCGTCGCAGCCCGTAGATCCGCTGCAAAATCAGCGATGGTGAAATCCGTTTCATGCCCTACTGCAGATATCACCGGAATATGTGATGAACGAATCGCTCGGGCGACCGGTTCTTCATTAAATGCCCATAATTCTTCCAGCGAGCCTCCTCCGCGTCCGATAATCAACACATCCGCTTCATCCATATCGTTCATGTTACGGATGGCTCGGACGATGGAGGGAGCAGCACCTTTGCCCTGTACCAGAACCGGGTACAGCACAATTTTCGCCTGTGGGTAACGTCGTCCGAGCGTTATCATGATATCTCTCACGGCCGCCCCGGTTGGCGAAGTAATGACTCCAATCGTTTCAGGAAACTCGGGAATCGGTCTTTTTCGCTCAATGTCGAAGAGCCCTTCATCCTCCAGCTTCTTTTTCAGCTGTTCAAACGCCAGATAGAGGCTGCCGATACCATCCGGCTGCATATGAGTCGCGTAGAATTGGTACTGTCCATCGCGCTCATAGACCGTCACATTACCTCTCGCGATGACTTTGGCGCCTTCTTTCGGCACGAATGGAAGCCGTTGATTGTGGGAGGCAAACATGATCGAGCGAATCCGGCTGCCCTCATCCTTGAGCGTAAAGTACATATGCCCGCTGGAATGATGGGTGAAATTCGATATTTCGCCACGAATCCAAACATCAGATAAAAGAGCATCTGAATCCAGCTTCATCCGAATGTATCGGTTTAAGTCCTTAATAGAAAAAATACGTTGTGGTTCCATCTCAGAACCCCTCTCTTACACAAGCCCGTGATGACGTTTTGCCGCAATCAGTGTATTTTGCATCAGCATGGTGATGGTCATCGGACCAACGCCACCCGGAACTGGCGTAATGGGACCGGACACTTCCTTGACGCTTTCAAAATCCACATCTCCGGCAAGCTTGCCATTTTCAAGGCGATTCATGCCCACATCAATGACAACCGCACCCGGTTTTACATAGCTGGCGTCAATAAAATTAGCTCTTCCGATCGCTACGACGAGCACATCTGCCTGGCGAGCGATCTCAGCCATGTTTGCTGTACGCGAATGGCACATGGTTACTGTCGCATTTTCACGTTGAAGCAGCAGAGATACCGGCTTGCCGACGATATTGCTTCGTCCAATGACCACCGCATGCTTGCCTGATAAAGAAATGCCTGCACGCTTGATTAGCTCAATGACACCCGCAGGAGTGCAAGGAAGAAGACTGTCATCACCAATCACCAAATTCCCCACATTGACGGGATGAAAACCATCCACATCTTTGTCTACTGCGATGGCATTAATAACTGCTTTTTCTTCAATATGTCCGGGAAGGGGCAGCTGCACTAAAATCCCGTCGATGCTGTCCTGGCAATTCAGCTTGTCCACAAGCGCAAGCAGATCAGCTTGCTTTGTTTCCGCAGGCAGACGGTGAACCTCGGAGTAGTATCCCAGATCATGACATGCTTTTTCCTTGTTCCGGACATACACCTGGGATGCTGGATCTTCTCCCACAAGAACGACAGCCAGACCAGGCACAACGCCTTTGGCTGCCAATTCCTTCACTTCAATTGCAATATTGCCACGAATTTCCTCGGATACCTGTTTACCGCTGATAATGGTTGCTGTCATTCTACTCTCTCCCCTGTATATGAATTGATCGATAGCGATTGAAAAGTAAAACGGCCAAGCGGACGAAGCCTATGAAGGATTGCTTTTCAGCTTGTCCAGCTCGCGGAACATGTTCCCCAGAACACCGTTAACAAACTTGCCTGATTCATCCGTTCCAAAATGCTTGGAAAGCTCAATCGCCTCATTTACAGCGACCTTGGCCGGAACGTCCGAAGAATACAGCAACTCAAACGCAGCGAGACGCAAAATCTGGCGATCGACTCTCGACAAACGGCTGATCTGCCAACCTTTCAAGTAATTTTCGAGTAGGCCGTCAATGGCTTGCTTGTGACTCCAGACACCGTTTACCAGCTCCAGCACGTATGCCTTCAGCTCGATTTCATTCTTGATGACACGTTCCGTATCATTTTCCTCTGCAGCCTCATCCAGCAGCATATTAACCGCTTCTTCACTGCCCACCTCATTCATTTCCATTTGATAAAGGCTTTGCACGACGATTTCCCTTGCTAAACGTCTTTTCATTATGTTCCTCCTGAACCAGTCATAAGTGTAATTCTTATTATTATGGATTGCTGTATAAGGTTTTTTGCATCATTCTCAAATCAATGGCTTTTTCGCAAAAAAAAGCCGTGATACGATTCACCAGAAAGTGGGCATTATGAAGCTGCAGCTCTGTTTTCCGGAGAAAGCATATCACGGGTTCATTTAAAAGGACGCCAGCGCTCGGAAAGCCACTGCCCCATTTCACTCCAGCGAAAAAAAGACCCTAACCGCAAGTCCTTCCTTTTGCCGGCAGTATATCCTATGAACACAACCAATGCAAAGAACAACATATCCCAAAAACCTGCAAACAAATAAATAAACCCTAAAAAAATTCCGCCGGCAACGCCGATTATCCGCCCTCTGTGACTCTCCCATATTTCTTTCCAGAGCATTGGGAAGATCACCTCTATTCCACTCTACTCTTAATCGCTGCCGACTGGGCTATATTGGCTATATATACGGCCACATTCGACACCGGAATACCCGTTGTTTCCTGAAGATAATCATGGACCTGCTTTTGGATGTCGGTCGTCATGGAAGGAATGGATACATCTCCTTCGACAATAGCGCGAATCATAATTTCAAGTCCAGCCTCCGTCACGCGAATCCGTGCCTTCAAATCCTTGGCTCCACGAATTCTGGCAGCAGCTTTCAAGCAAAGATTTTCAATCGTTTCCACTGAAATCTGGATGTCCCCATATTCCGTACGCTGATCGATCGAATGAATATGAACCCGTTCGCGGCGAATGGAAATATAGAAAAACCGAATGCTGAGCAAGAACAAAACAGCGCCGACCACGATAACCGTAATCTGAAGTGTTGCTCCGTCCATATAGTCACCCAGTGCCGGAACCAAATCACTCATGCGGAGGATGGCAAATACACTAATTACTCCGATACTTAGGCTGTACACAAACAGCAGAAGTCTATCCAGTATTTTGGCCACGAATAGCACAGCCTCCTTAAATTAGAGTAAACCCTCGACACAAGTCGGGGGTTATAGATAGACTGAACTAAAGTTTATTGTCTGAACTTCAGCTCATTCTATATCAATCACTCTTTATTTCACTCGTTGACTGAAATCTATGTCATCCACTCTCTCGGCATTTTTGAAATGAACATCATGAATTTGCACGTTCACTTCAATAACAGTCAGGCCGGTCATCATTTCGATGGAGCGTTTGACGTTGCGCTGGATTTCAGTAGCTACCTCAGGCAGCCGCTGTCCATATTCAATAATGACGGAAACGTCTACCGCAGCCTCACGCTGACCGACTTCCACCTTTACACCTTTGGACAAGTTCTTGCGTCCGAGCAGTTCGGCAATACCGCCTGCAAAGCCGCCACTCATACCTGCAACACCTTTAACTTCAACGGTTGCGAGACCTGCAATAACCTCAATCACTTCAGGTGCAATCTGTATTTCACCGATATCCGTACGTTCAGACTCACTCGGTACTGTGCTCATTCTGATTCAACACACCTTTCAGGTTGGATGGATAACCGATACACCCGTTAGGACGCTCTTATTCACTCATAATATAACATTAACAGTGAATCATGACAAACATCCTTTTAGATGCCTATATCTCGTTTTCCTCTAGGAATTTAATATCGAAATCACCTTTGTTGAAGGTTGGATGCTCCAAAAGCTTCAGATGGAAAGGAATGGTCGTGTGAATGCCTTCAACGGCAAATTCAGACAATGCCCGTTTCATCTTGGCGATAGCCTCTTCACGTGTAGGAGCCCAAACGATCAATTTGGCAATCATGGAATCGTAGAACGGAGGAATCGAATATCCTTGATAGGCGGCGCTGTCTACACGCACACCAGGTCCTCCCGGTGGAAGATAGAACTGGATTTTGCCCGGAGCCGGCATAAAGTTGCGGGCAGGATCCTCTGCATTGATCCGGCATTCAATGGAACTACCGTTAATTACGATATCCTCTTGAGCGAACGAAAGCGGATTGCCTTCTCCAACAGAGATCATTTCCTTAATCAGATCCATACCGGTTACCATTTCAGTGACCGGATGCTCAACCTGAATACGGGTATTCATCTCCATAAAATAGAATTGTCCGTCTGGTCCGAGCAGAAACTCAAGTGTTCCCGCACCCGAATAGTTAACAGCTTTAGCAGCACGTACAGCTGCTTCACCCATCTTCTCCCGCACTTCTTGGGAAATAACCGGACATGGTGACTCTTCCACAAGCTTTTGTCTGCGGCGCTGGACTGAGCAGTCTCGTTCACCCAAACTGACAGCATTACCGAAATTGTCGGCCATGATCTGGATTTCCACATGCTTCATGCCGGTCAGGAATTTCTCAAGATATACACCTGCATTGCCGAATGCCTTTTGCGCTTCCTGCTGTGCTGCTGTAATCTGCTTGACCAGTGCCGGCTCATCCTCCGCGATACGGATGCCTTTACCTCCGCCTCCCGCAGTCGCCTTAATAATCAAAGGATAACCGATATCCCGGCCAATCATAATAGCCTCATCCAAATTCTCTACCAGACCGTCTGAACCAGGAATAACCGGCACGCCCGCTGATTTCATCGTCTGCTTCGCTACGGCTTTATCGCCCATCTTGTTAATTGCATCCGCAGATGGACCGATAAATGTAATATTGCAGGACTCACAAATTTCCGCGAAGTCGGCATTTTCGGCCAGGAATCCGTATCCGGGATGGATAGCATCACACTCGGTAAGCGTTGCCACACTCATAATGTTCGTGATGTTCAAATAGCTTTCCTTGGATGACGTTGGACCAATACAGTAAGCTTCATCCGCCAAACGGACATGGAGCGCATCCTTGTCCGCTTCGGAATAAACAGCAACCGTGGAAATGCCAAGCTCCCGGCAGGCCCGGATGATGCGGACGGCAATTTCACCGCGGTTGGCTATCAGGATTTTATGAAATTTCATGCAAGTAACCTCCCTTTAAACATACGGTGCTTATTCCGACTTCACCAGAAACAGAGGCTGCCCGTATTCAACCAGTTGTCCGTTTTCCACGAGAATCTCCACGATTTCACCCTTGACTTCAGCTTCAAGCTCATTCATAAGCTTCATAGCTTCAATGATGCATACTGTGGATTTTTCATTCACTTTGTCGCCGACGCTAACAAACGAACCCGCCTCAGGGGATGGAGATCTGTAGAACGTACCCACCATCGGAGATACAATCTTATGTAATGAAGAGTCGGCTGCACTTTTCTTACCGGCTGCGGACTGCTGACCGGCATCGGTAGCTGCAGACGGATTCAAAAATTGAGGCATCGCTTGCTGCGGAACCTGAAGATATTGCTGGGGCACAACCGGCTGGCTGGTAACCACTTCGGTTTTGTTTGCCTTGCGGATCGTCAGGTGTGTTCCTTCCAATTCGATATCCAATTCATGTACCGAGGTCTGATCGACCAATTGTATTAACTCTTTGATTTCGCTTAACTTCAACATTCACAATTCACTCCTTAAAGGAAGCGCCTAGCTTCCGGACATACATACATAACGATATGT
The DNA here is from genome assembly GCF_004916975.1 of Paenibacillus dokdonensis. GTDB lineage: Bacteria > Bacillota > Bacilli > Paenibacillales > Paenibacillaceae > Paenibacillus_AQ > Paenibacillus_AQ dokdonensis. The sequence goes on from NZ_STGQ01000001.1 coordinate 3,391,266, forward strand.
ATTATATCACAAACGAAAGAAATGGAAAGAGTCCAAGATAATCCCGGACTCTTTCGACTTTTTTCCACTTTTTTCGCGGCTCTTAAGGAGCCATATACTTCACGCTGACTTTATCCTGGGATACATTCATCTCTTTCATGACCAGCTCGACGATGCTGACCGCTTGCTTCACATCCGGTTTGTCGCTGAGAACAAGCACTTGATACTTATCATTTTCTTCCTTCACGAAAGCGTTGGCGAAGGAATATTTTTGCTCAAGTTCCTCTTCGATTCCTTGAATTTTGTTTTCTTTGGTTTCCAGTGTGGTGAGCTCTTCACTTGCCTTAGCGGATTCAGCCGGATCTTTGGTCATATTGTTCATCGTTGCCATTAGATCATTATGTTTTTTCAGATTATCCTGTGAACGTTGGAAGAGGAATGATTCGATCTCGCTGCCCCCGGAACTTTTTTGTGTTTGAGCAGCTACTTCCTTCAGCACATCAGCATCGCTTTTTTCGGTTTTCGCTGTCGTTTTATCATCTGCTGCTGCCGTCTTGCCAGTGGAAGCCGTTTTATCAGTAGCAGCTTTATCTGCCGACGCCTGGTCCTTGTCGTCTGTTTTCGCTGTGGCAGCCGTTTTGTCGGTATTGTCCTTGGTTGTGTCCTTGGTTGTGTCCTTCGCCGTATCTTTATCAGCATCTTTGGTGCCCGTTTCCGTGCTTGAGGCCGCCGTTTTTCCGGTTGTGTCATTGACTTTACCGTCAGTAATCACTTCTGTAACCTCGACTCCATTTTCTGTCGTTGTTTTACTAGAAGACGCAGCTTCCTTATCCGATGTTTTCACCGCAGTCCCGACCTGCTGGCTATCAGCGACCGGTGTCTTGGATGAACCCGAGTCCTCCGTAAACAGGTAGTAAGCGGACAGTACAACCATCAAGCTCAGCATCGATACCAACCAAATCGTTTGTCTTTTACTGTTCATTCCTTAAATCCTCCTCAATTTTGAACTCATTATTTGAAATCTGCTTACCCCTGCTTACGCGGAACAACGGATATGCGGTATCCCGGCACGTTCAATCCTTTTTCCACCGCATCGACAATCAGCTGCTTTACAACTTCGTTCTCTGCTCCTTTGGCGACAATCAGCACACCCCGGATTTGCGGCTTCACTCTTTTCGTAATCATGGGGGTTTGGGTTCCTGACTGCTCGTACGTAACAACTTCCCCGTCACGCGTATACTGCGTTGTGTGGCGCTTGCCGCCATTGGCATCATTTTCATCCGACTGCTGCTGTGAATCCTTGATATTTCGCTGGTATATGATTTCGTCTGTGGAATCGACCGTAACCATGATGTCCACCGTGCCTACACCAACGATTTTTTCCAGAATATCCTTCATCTTGTCTTCTGCCGCTTCCTCTATACTGCTGAAAGCGCTCGTCTCGCTGTCGTTACTTTGAAAGGTTTCCTTGGATGTTGTCGCTGATGGCGGTTCCCTGCCAATGTTCTCGTTATCAAGTTTTTTCACATTGACAAAGGAGTTGAACAGAATAATCGCGACTCCGATCAATCCCACGATGATCAACCAGCGAAAGGTGTTAATCCGCTTTCCGCCCCCCCGCCCGCCGCCACCGATCCACTGCTCCAGCTTCTTGAACCATTTCCCCACTTTGTGTTCACCTCGATTTTTTAGAGCTTCCGGTTTCCGGAAGGGCCGCTTTGAACGACGACGGTTTCCGGTTCGATTCCCCATGTGTTACCCAGCATTTTTTTGATGTCTTCGGCATGTTCGCTTACGCTGCTATCTTGATTCCCGGTACCCGCTGCTTTTGAAGATGTCGTTCCGCCGGAGTTGTCCGAATCCCCCTGAATCGGATCTATATTAACTTCAACCTGTACGGGTGTAACAGGTTCAACGCGGATATCTGTGGATGAATCCTGTCCGTCTGCCGTTTTCTTTGGATTAGCTGCCTCTGGCTGCATGACAACCGTCACTCCTTTTATATAAGGGTTCAGCGCATTTTCTCCATCCGCAGCACGTCCCTCCTGCAGCGCCAGCACAACCTTCACTTCTGCCGGACTTTGACCATTTTGTTTCCGGATTTGTTCTTTCATCTGAGCTGCAATTTCCTGTGCGGCCCATTCCAGCGACTGCTCCTGCTGTTGACTTTTCAGCTGTTTCGCCTGATCCATAATTTGCTGTAGGCTACCCTTGTTTCCGCCTATTGCGGATTGCTGATTCCATTTGTTAAAAGCTCCCGCGAGTTTGACATCAGCTGCTTGCGTGAGCACTTTGATCAAGGGACTTAGCAGCGTGAGCAATATCAGAAGGCTCAGCACCAGCTTGACGTATCGCTCCATGGACCGGCTCGGCAGGATGAGATCCACGAAGGAGGCCAGCAGCACCACCATGATAACTTCCTTCAGCCAACCACTCAGCCAGGTCAATCTCACGCCTCCTTCCTTACCTCATCATGACGGTCACATTACCCGCTGTGAGCATGATCGTGATGGCCAGAAAGAACATCAGACCAACCGCTGCCAAAGCTGCGAAAACGTACAGCATGCTTTTGCCGATCGTTTCGAGACATGTAGTAATCGGTGAATCCCCCAAGGGCTGCATAATGGCAGCAGATATGTTGTAGATCAGGGCAAGGACTAATATTTTGATGGCTGGGAAAGCACACAGGAAGAGAATAATGATAACCCCGACAAGGCCGATGGAGTTTTTGATAAGCAGTGAAGCCGAGATTACGGTATCCGTGGCATCGGCAAACATTTTTCCCACAACCGGTATGAAGCTTCCTGACACATATTTTGCCGCCCTGATGGTAACCCCGTCTGTAATTGAACTCGTGATTCCTTGGACTGATATGACTCCCAAAAAGATCGTAAGCAGGACTCCGAGAAATCCAACGCTGATATTTCGGAGTAAATTGGCCATCTGTGTCAACTTGTACTTATCGGAAATGGAACTGACCAGGTGAAGTACTGCCGAAAAGAAAAGCAGCGGAAAGATCAGCGTGTGGATCAGGGTTCCGACGGTGTTGATCATAAAGATAATGAGTGGATGTGTTACCGAGACCGTAACCACGTTACCCATGGATGCGAGAAGCGCGAACAGGAGCGGCACCATCGCCATCATAAAATCAATCATCCGGTCGATTGCTTCCTTGGCATATCCGATGGCAACGTTGAAGCTGTTAATGGCCAGTACGATGATCACCATATAGCAAAGCGAGTAAGCCACTTTACTGACCGTCTTTCTTTCGAAAGCCGATTGCAGCGTCTCCAGAATCATGCTCATGATGCTCAGCATCACGATGGTGACGAGCAGCTTCCCGTTGTATAGCACTTCATGCCACATAAAGGAACCTAGAGCCGAGAAGACATTTTTGACATTGAAGCTGTCGCCTCCCGGCAGCAATATATCCATAAAGGAAGGCACTTTCTGATCCGGAAAAAACCCTCCATAATCTTTCATCAGGTTCTCCCAGTAGGATTCCACTTGATCCTTCGGCAGGGCTTCCGCCTGCTGCTTGACCCACTGGTCTGCTGGAGAAGCGGCGAATACCCGCGTTGTACCCACCAGCAAAAACAGAATCAGAAACATGATCAAATGCCGTTTGTCCAGCCGTCGTTGTCCCAGCATGGATATTCCCACTTTCTTCTACGAAGGCAGCAATTTCATCACGGTTTCTATAATGATGCCGATAATCGGTACCGCGAGCACCATGATCAAAATTTTGCCGGCCAATTCGATTTTTGAGGCTATGTTCTCCTGCCCGGCATCCCGTACCACCTGTGCGCCAAATTCAGCAATGTAGGCAATGCCAATGATCTTGAGAATCGTCTTCAGATAGATCATCTCGACACCGGAGGACTTGGCCATCCGCTCCAGCTCGGAAATGACAGTACTGATCTTGCCCATAAGGAACATGAAGATCAGTACACCCGTTGCGGCGGCCAGCAGAAACGCGAACATCGGCTTCTGCTCTTTAACGACCATAATCAATATTGTGGCAATGAGCCCAAGACCTACCACCTGTATAATTTCCATATGCAACCCCTACTGGAACAGAAAAATGGTTTTGATCTCCTGCAGCAGGTTATCGAGCAGCCGGACGACCATGAACAGCACCACGACAAAGCCGATGACCGTCACCCAATGAGCCATATCCTCTTTTCCCATTTGCTTGAGCACCGTGTGAATCATCGCAATGATGATGCCGATTCCCGCAATCTGGAAAATTGCGTTCACTTCAAAGTTCATTCCTTGGCACCTCGCTAAAAGATCAAAATGACGATCAATGCTCCAATCAATAGCCCGAGACTTCTGCTGATTTTTTCGTATTTTGCCTGCTCATCTCTTGCCACAGCTTCCTCATGCTTTAGCTGCTGGGCGGCCAAGGCGATGTGCTTGATTTGATCCTGCCTGTCACTTGTCCCAAGCGTGAAGCTGAGCTGATGGAGAATGTCGCGCTCCGGCGTTTTCATCGCGGTCCGCTTCCAGTTCTCATGCAGGGAACGCTGGATGCTTTCCTGTGCTGTGATTCCTCCTGAGGCCATATGAATGGCTGAACTCCGGAAAATGCTCCGCAGCGGCTCTCCCAGCTGCTCTGACATCTTGCGGAATGCATCCGGGAGAGGAGTAAACCCGTAAGATATTTCAGTTTCAAGTCTCTGCATCGCAAGTATCAACTCCCGAATCTGCTTGGGTCTGGCCGCAAAACGGGCTGCCTGGTGAAACCCTGCAAGTGTGCCGGAGAGTAAGATGAGCACAGCCCCGATCAGCTTAAGCATGACGAGCTTCCCCTTTCATTCGCACCTGAAGCACCCGCATTTGCCGGTCCATCAGACGGAATGTCGTTTTGCCATTGCTGCGATGCAACAGGACATACATTTCAAACATTTGGTTTTCCATAAGTCCATGCATGGCCGGTCGGTTAAGGATCTCTTCGGGTCCACTGCCGTGGGCTGATGCAATAACAGAAATACCTGCATGGAGTGCTTCGGTGACAGCCTCTGCATCCTCTTCCCTTCCGATCTCATCTACGATCAGAACATCCGGTGACATGGAACGGATCATCATCATCATGCCTTCAGCTTTGGGACATGCATCCATAACATCAGTCCGTGGTCCAACATCAAAGCTTGGCACACCATGCAGGCTTCCGGCAATTTCAGAACGCTCGTCAATGATGCCAACCTTCATTCCCAAATTTTTGGCTGGTGAGGAGCCTAAGCTTCCGCTGCTGATCTGCCTGGCAAGATCTCTAAGTAGTGTTGTTTTGCCGTGCTGCGGTGGGGAGAGAATAAGCGTATGCTTCATTCTTTTTTCCTTGTCATCGTATAGATAAGGAAGGATTTCATTGGCTGCTCCTTGAACTTCTCTGGCGATCCGAATATTGAATCCGCTGATGTCCCTGATATGCTCCACTCTTCCACCAGACAAAACAGTTCTCCCGGACAATCCAATACGGTGTCCACCGGGAACAGTGATGAACCCTTTGCGCAGCTCTTCTTCCAAGGTATATAAGGAATGATTGCTGATCAGGTCCAGAAATCTGCGGCTGTCATCCCGCTCGGGCCTATACGCTTTCTCCTCTTCCATGGTGAGCATCCCTTGTCCGGTTACGAAGTGGTGTCCGCCTGATTCATTTACTTCCAGCGGTCTTTCTTCGCGGATGCGTATTTCCTCCAGCCTCTCAAGAAGATCACGAGGCAGCTGAAGCAGAATGGACTTGATCCGATCCGGAAACAGCTCAAGCCAGTTTAGATTCGTAATACGACCACCCCCGAGCTATCTTCTCCTAATGTCTGAAACATGTTGTTGATAATCTAGTAGATGTTTTTTTATACCTCATGTTTATGCTTGTACTTCAAATTTATGACGACCGAATCTATCATTTTCTCAAAATTCCGACTAAGAGACAGGATACTCCGACGAAGATCCATGCGATCTTTCCCCAGGATAGCTTGTCAGCCAGACCAATGAGTCCAATGGATGTCGTTAAGATAAGCACAGTAGGTCCTACGAAAGCCAGCAAAGAGTTCACAGCAAGCGCCTTATCGACCTGAGCGAGCCTCAACATATACAGGGCTGCAGCAATTTCAATGCCGCCCGAGAGCACTCGCAGTGTAGCCATACTGATTACGAACTTGTCCATAGAAGAAAACCTCCTTACACAAAAATATGCATCTTCTATATGGATATGCTCCAATCTCTCTTTTTAGATATCTTTTACAAGAAACAGCCTGGAACATTTCCTCGCGGACTGCATATAGTAGCAGTAAAATAACAAATCTCTGTGGGCTTAAACCGCTGATAGAGATCAGCACATAAAAGTGGCTTAAGGAGGATTTATTCCATGCGGGTGGACGTGATTGCCAATGTGGACGATATTAGAACAGAGGATTTTATACAAAAAAGCGCCGTTGTGATTGATGTATTGCGTGCTACGAGTACAATGATCACGGCGCTTGCCAAGGGTGCATGCGGCCTGCTTCCCGTTGAAACCGTCCCTCAAGCCCAAAGTAAACGCAGCGAACATACCTTTGTCGGCGGAGAACGCTATTATAAGAAGATTCCGGGTTTTCAGGCGGGCAACTCTCCTCACGACTATATGTCGGAGGAAATTGCTGGCAAGCTGGTGGTTTTGACCACGTCCAACGGAACTCGCGGGCTTCTGAAATCGCAGCGGGCTTCGCGGCTGCTTGCCGCTTCATTTATGAACGGCACAGCCTGCGCATCCGCGCTGACAGCTTTTGAAAGAGATGTTATCCTGCTCTGTGCAGGCTGCAAAAACGAATTCTCTCTGGAAGACGGATTATGTGCGGGGATGATTATTGACGCAATGGAATCCCAATTAGGTCATCCATTGCGTTTGAACGATCTGGGAGTGGCCATGAAGCTTGCCTACCAGCAATGCCGTCATATGCTGTATGAGACGGTTATGGAGGGGGCTTCCGCCAAACAGCTTATCAAGCTTGGATTCGCACATGATGTGGAATACTGTACGGGTGTTGACACCGTGCCAGTGGTGCCTATCGTCAAAAATGATCTCATTTTGACACCGCTCTACTAGTTTTCCTCACTTTTAATGCTGGGAGTTTGCATGAAGTGCAGACAAACACAAAAAGGCCCGAAGCTTCCACTTCAGGCCTTTTTGTGTTTCATATTCAAGAGATAAGAAAATTACCGTCTATCCTGTGGTCCTCCGACAAAAACCTGCACATCGGTATCCAGGTTATAGGCGGTATGCAATGCTTTAACCACCTGCTCCAAATTAGCATTTTCGATAACACAGGATGTTTTGATCTCCGATGTGCTGACCATTTTGATGCTCACGCCCTGTTTGGAAATCACATCAAACATTTGAGCGGCGACACCCGGATGACTGATCATACCGGCACCGACGATTGAAACCTTTACCAGGTTCCGTTCGGAAGTAACGTCACGGTAAGGAACCTTCGCCTTAAGGCTATGAATAACCTCCAGTGCATGGTCGCACTCAGACAAAGATGTCGTAAAGGAGAAGTCCGCCTTGCCGTCCTGTACGCCGCTTTGAACGATAATATCAACATTTATAGCAGCCTCAGCGAGTGTACCAAACACCTGAGCCAGAACGCCTGGAATATCTTCCACGCCAAGAATACTGATTCTTGCCACATTTTTATCATAAGCGATACCGCTTACCACTACTCCCTGCTCCACGCTTGTTTCCTCCTTAACCGCTGTACCCTCGTTATAGTTAAAGCTGGATCTGACAACCAGATGCACCTTATGATGCTTGGCGTATTCAACAGCCCTCGGATGCAGGACAGCTGCCCCCAAATTGGCGAGTTCCAGCATTTCATCATAGGAAATTTCCGTCAGCTTGCGCGCGCATTTGACGATACGCGGATCTGTCGAATAAATACCATCCACATCCGTATAAATTTCGCACACATCAGCCTCGATGGCTGCTGCCAAAGCAACCGCTGTCGTATCCGAACCCCCGCGGCCAAATGTGGTGATTTCCCCATCTTCAGTCATTCCCTGAAAACCGGCTACGATGATGATGTGATTGTCCTTCAGGGCAGACAGAACACGTTCAGGTAAAATATTGGTGATCCGGGCTTTGCCATGCACAGGTTCTGTGCGGAATCCTGCCTGCCATCCCGTCAGCGAAACGGCACTGCGTCCCAGCTGATTAATGGCCATGGACAAAAGAGACATAGAAATCTGCTCCCCTGTCGTCATCAGCATATCCATTTCCCGTGCCGGAGGCTCCGGATTCAGAAGCTTCGCCTGATCGATCAGATCGTCTGTGGTATCTCCCATCGCGGAGACAACCACAACACATTGATGTCCTTCGTCCTGCTTCTCAACGATGCGTCTGGCGACGCGCTTCATACGCTCCGTATCACCTACAGAGCTGCCTCCGAATTTCATGACGTACAGTGACAACTTCGATTCACTCCCCACTCATTATCCAAATGTCTATTTTTACGCTTTAAATTAGTATAATACGAAAGTCCATCGGAGAGGTAGCTTTTTTTCCTGATGAGGCTATATATATCAAGGGTTTTACCTACTTATGTAAGAAAGGAACATCAGATGAATTCCGAAAATGACAGATCACATTTTCAATATTTATCGACGCATTTTTACTTTTTATTTAAAAAAATCCCCCTCATCCATTCATGAGGGGAATCCGAAGTTCACCGCAGTTTTTCCGGAGGAAATCCTAAGCGCGGGAAATGTATTTGCCTTCGCGGGTGTCGATCAAAAGCACGTCGTCTTCGTTGATGAAGAGCGGTACCTGTACGTTATGGCCAGTCTCAACTTTTGCATTTTTGGTAGCGCCAGTTGCTGTGTTGCCTTTAATTCCAGGCTCGGTTTCAATAACTTTCAACTCAACGCTGGTTGGCAGATTGATACCCAGGATTTCTCCTTGATAGCTGACAATGTTCACGTTCATGTTTTCTTTCAGGAAGTTAAGCTCCCACTTCAGCTGATCGCTGTCCAGTGTGAACTGGTCATAGGTTTCGTTATCCATAAATGTATGCTCTTGACCGCTTGCATAAAGATAAGAAACTCCGCGGTTTTCGATAATTGCGCGGCCAATGGTTTCACCAGCACGGAATGTGCGCTCAACGGTGTTGCCATTGCGCAGGTTTTTCAGTTTGGAGCGTACGAAAGCCGCACCTTTACCTGGTTTTACGTGTTGAAAATCAATAACGGTAAAGATATCGCCATCCACTTCTACCGTCAATCCTGTTTTAAAATCGTTTACTGAAATCACAAAAATGCCTCCCAAAATTAAAATATATATTGCGTTAATCACACCGGCAATACGGTAAATTCCTTCGACGAATGCGTCAAGACTGTGATTCCCGACTCCGTAATCACAATATCATCTTCGATACGCACGCCTCCAAGACCAGGAATATAAATTCCAGGCTCTACGGTTACAACCATCCCAGGCTTCAGAATATCATCGCTCAGCTTGGAAAGGCGTGGATTTTCATGCACTTCCATGCCAAGGCCATGACCTGTACTGTGGCCAAACTGATCGCCATATCCGTATTTGATAATGATGTCACGGGCTAAAGCATCGGCTTCCCGGCCAGTCATTCCCGGCTTAATATGCTCAAGGGTATGAAGCTGGGCCTCTAGGACAATATCGTAGATTTCCTTCAGCTTCGGATCAGGCTCACCGATTGCAATCGTGCGGGTCAAATCAGAACAATAGCCGTCAAGCAGCGCACCGAAATCAAATGTGATGAGCTCGTTCCCTGCGATCACGCGTTCACTGGCAACCCCATGCGGCATTGCGGAGCGCTCTCCTGAGGCGACAATCGTATCAAACGAGGAGCAAGTCGCACCGTGACGGCGCATGTAGAATTCCATCTCCAGGTCGACTTCACGTTCCGTCATTCCCGCTTTGACAAAGCCAAGAATATGCTTGAAGGTGTCATCGGCAAGATCCGCAGCTCTCTGCATCACTTTCAATTCTTCTGCATCTTTAATCATACGCAGCTGTTCTACCAGTCCCGAAACCGGTACCAGTTGGACTGGCTTAAGCTGTTCAGCGTAAGTGCTGTACGCAGCATATGATACGTCATCCTGTTCAAATGCAACCTTGCCAATATTGGCGGAGGCCAGTAGTTCCTTCACTGTATCCGTAACCCGCTGCGCATGCTCGACAACCTTGAAATCCTTCGCCTGCTGCGGCGCCTGGGTCATATAGCGGAAGTCGGTCAACAAATATGCTTCATTCAATGTAACCAGTACATAACCTGAAGAACCTGTAAACCCGGTCAGATACCGGCGGTTGATCGCACTTGTTACAAAAAGGGCCTCCACATTTTTTTGCTGCATCGCTTCACGCAGTTTAAGTACACGATGGTTGCTCACTACTAATCGTCTCCTCTCTCTTCACAGCTTCATCCGGAAGAGGCAGCGAACTATTGTCCCTGACTTTCCAAGTGGCGAAGCAGGGCAATCAATCCAAGCTCATAACTGACAGCACCAAATCCGGCGATTTGTCCAACCGCTACAGGAGCAATGACCGAAGTATGACGGAATTCTTCCCGTGCATGAATATTGGATAAATGCACTTCAACCGTTGGTATCCGAACAGAACTGATAGCGTCACGAACAGCATAGCTGTAGTGAGTAAGCGCACCAGGATTCAGAACGATACCATCAGCATGTCCAAGGGCGCCATGAATCCGGTCGATAATGTCGCCTTCATGATTGGATTGATAAAATGTAACCGTCACACCCAAAGCTTCAGCCTTTTGAAGCAAGCCTTCCTCAATTGCTTGCAGGCTTTGAGAGCCGTATACACCGGGCTCCCGAAGTCCGAGCAGATTCAGGTTCGGTCCGTTGATCACCCAAATGGTTCTCAAAATGGTATTCCCACCCTTATTGTCAAATTACCATCTGCTATTTTAACATAGGGGATGTCTACTTGAGAAGTTTTTTTGCGCGCCTCAGGCCTTGGCTTGCTTCGGTTCCCGCTTCCGCTCATCCGTAAATTCAAAAGCAATGGTGTACCCGATAAACAATCCCCAGAGCAGAAACAAGCAGAATTCGCTAATGATCGAGTTCCATCCGAGATATTTTAGGGGCTTCATCATATGAAGTGGGGGGCCAGCTATTGTGAAAATGATAACCCACCATACAATGCCATATACCATTCCTGGCCAAGGACCCTTAAATTTACGGAAAAGTAATACATATATAACGGATGCAACCGCTGAGAGAACGATAAAGAGCAGCCAGCCCACGATTTGTCCGGAGCCGCTTTTGAGAAAGGCATGCTTGAAGAAAGATTCCCCGAGATAACCCGGTATCACCTTCGTAAAATGAAACATATAGAAAACCCAATGGATGGCTCCCCAGATTAGTCCTGCAAAAAATCCGAGCTCGAGGGCAAATGCAAGCGGATTCGTGTGACCTTCCTCTGACTTTTGGCGATAGGCAGCGGCCTGTGTTGTCATTTTCAGAAGTCTCCTTTTGTTTTCCTTAGTATGTACATTTCATCCATGCCTAAACCAACTAGAAATTAAGCCGGAAATTAGATACAATAGTATTAATCAAGCTCTGGCTCTCATGCAATGAAAGCGGAGTAACCGATACAGGATTTGCTAAATCCTGAACACATTAATTTCTCAGGGAAGGTGAACTGGTTGTCGCAAGAATCAAAAACTGTCAGCTACGGCGGCCAAGCTGTCATTGAAGGCGTTATGTTTGGCGGCAAATATGTCAATGTGACAGCCGTACGTCGGAAGAATCAGGAAATCACATTTTTGGAAGTGCCGAAGCAGGATAAGAATTGGATGCGCAAGTTGCGTAAGGTTCCGTTACTGCGGGGCATTGTCAGTATTATAGATTCGAGCGCCAAGGGAACGAAGCATTTGAACTATTCCGCCGATGCTTATGCAGATGATACGCTTGAGCCTGAAGAGCGCGCTAAGCTAAAAGAGAAGGACGAATCCAAATGGAGCCTTAGCATGATTATCGGCGTTGCCGCCGTGGGCGTCCTTTCCTTCGTGGTCGGCAAGCTGGTGCTAACGCTGCTGCCTGTTTTTCTGGAAAATATTTTTTTCGGCAAGCTGTTTGACAACTACATTCTGCATAACTTGATTGAAGGAGTCATCAAGCTTCTTCTGCTTCTCGTCTATCTATGGGGAATATCCCAGACACCCGTTGTTAAACGTCTATTCCAATATCACGGCGCGGAGCATAAGGTGATCAGCACCTATGAAGCGGGAGACGAGCTGACCGTTCAAAATGTACAAAAACACAGCCGTCTCCATTACCGCTGCGGCAGCAGCTTCATGATGTTGACGATTGTGCTGGGGGTACTCATTTATTCCCTGGTTCCGTGGGATAATATGACTCAGCGGGTTTTGCAGCGGATTATACTGCTTCCTGTGGTCATCGCCATTTCTTTTGAATTTCTGAAGTTAACCAACTCGCTCAGAGAGGTTCCTGTCCTCCGCTATCTTGGTTATCCCGGACTGTGGCTGCAGCTGTTGACCACCAAGGAGCCTAAAGACGATCAGGTGGAAGTTTCAATTGCCTCCTTTAAACGTATGCTTGAGCTTGATGCTCAAATGGAAAATGCACCTGCAGCAAACCAGCCTGTAAGAACTGGAGTCTTGGATCCCCTGAAAGGATGAGGATAAGATGAAAAGGCATGCTCTAATTTTTGGGGTTGCAGTCGTGCTGGCCGTGCTTGGTTTCGCAAAATTGTTGTTGGCCGACCCACTGCAGCTCATTAGAACCCTCCTCATACCCGTCCTGGTATTCGGCGTGATATTCCTGCTTTATAAATACCAGCCCGGACGCAGAAAATCGAGAGCAACGCCAAAGGTCAAGCCATCCGCCCGAACAATGGAAAAGGTGGCCGCTGCCAAAAAGACGCATACAGCTGGGAAACGGAAGCATTATCCTTTTCAGGTCATCGAAGGCTCCAAAGGAAAGAACGATGATCAGCCAAAATATCATTGAACAGAACACATTGAAAAAGGCGTTCACCCTTCCCTCGCGGAAGAGTCGAACGCCTTCTTTATATTCAGTCCTTATATCTTGCAAAAAATTTGTTCCCCGCCTGAACTCCCGACTCGAATAGCTCCATACTTTTTTCCGGCGAAATGTGAAACTCTGTTGTTCCGACGCCGAGCGTAGGAATTTTAATGGTTCTGAACCGGTTTACCTGCTCGATATACCGCTCATCATGAGCGGAAAGCATCGTTTCAAACATCGCCTGCAGCATGCTGATCGGCCCGCGGATCATATGGGGACTATTGGAGCTGCGACCCACCATTTGAAATCCAATGGTCTGTACCGTGGTCTGCCCGGGAGCCTCCAGCGTCGTATCATCGAACAGCCATAAAGGAAAGTTGCTGAGCAGCCCTCCGTCCACCACATACACAAACTGATCTGCAAAGGCTTTTCCTCTGGCCGCTTCACCGGATAATCTTAATATCACCGGATCAAAAAAATAAGGAATGCTCGTGCTCATCCGGATGGCCTTGGATACCTCAAAATTTGCCGGATTAAGACCCAGTTTGATCAAATCTTCCGGGAGCACAAGAATCTTGCCATTGGTAATGTCTGAAGCAATAATCATCAGCTTTCCGGCAGGAATATCCGAAAACGTACGAATCCCCTTTTTTTTCAATATATTGTGAATCCAATATTCCAGTGCTTCTCCCGAATATAGACCTTTTTTAATTATAAGCCGTACCGCCGGCCCAATGATTTTCGTGTTGAAAATGGGGGCGCGGTGAAGAAAAGAAGTAAAAGGTGTTGTTCTGACAATTTCGCTCATTTCATCCGCTGAAAATCCCGCTGCAAGCAGCGCAGCAACGATGGATCCCGAGGAGGTTCCTGCCACTTTGTTAAATACAACTCCCGCTGCTTCCGCCGATTTAACCGCCCCTGCCAGCGATATTCCCTTAACGCCGCCGCCCTCAAAAACCGCATTGATGAGCATACAAAAAACCCCCGTCCTCCACTATTCAAAATAATGTATGAGAACGGGAGTCGATTAATGACTCATGATATGGGTATTTATTGCTGATAAAATGCGGTAAGTGCCGGAATAAGTCCAAGCGGATTGTTAATCAGATGCGTGGCTCTGAAGAAAATGCTTCCTTTAATATCCGCATACTTTTCATTATATTTCAGCTGATTGATAATCTCCTGCGAGCTCTGCCAGCCAGCTTCCGTTGTGCCGAGCTTATATGGCGCCTGACCGATATACAGATCCACACCTGTACCTGCTACTTCGCCAGCCCACCAATCGACCAGCTTGTCATATTGCGCAATTTTGAAAGACATGCTCCAGTATATTTGAGGAGCTACATAATCGATCCATTTATTCTGAATCCAGGTTCTCACATCCGCATACATCGAATCATACGCTGTGACGCCGGCTTTAGTATCTGAGCCTGTTACGTCTGTCGCCTTATTACGCCACACGCCAAACGGACTGATACCAAACTCAACCGAAGGCTTTGATGCATGTATCGATTTACCAAGCTGCTGAACAAACTGGCTTACGTTATCTCTGCGCCAATCAGCTTGGGAAAGCCCGCTGGTATTATAGGTTTTGTACGTACTGTTATCGTTAAATGTTCCGCCCGAAGGGTAGAAGTAATCATCCAGGTGGACGCCGTCAATGTTGTATTTGTTCACAACTTCCATAACGGTATCAATGATATGCTGGCGTGCTTCCGGTATTCCCGGATTAATGATCAACTGATTATTGGCCGTCACAATCCAGTCCGGATGTTCGATAGCTACATGATTTGCAGCCAGCTTCGTTGTGACCGTATCCATGCTCGCACGGAATGGATTGAACCAGGCATGGAACTGCATGCCGCGCTTATGAGCTTCCTCAATCATAAACTCCAGCGGATCATAACCAGGGTCTTTTCCTTGTGTGCCTGTCAAATACCTGGACCAAGGCACAAGATCCGAAGGATACAACGCATCGCCTGCAGGACGCACCTGTACGAATAAGGCATTAATGTCCATTGCCTGCAGCTTGTCCAACAGGGAAATAAACTCCTGCTTCTGCTGATCTACTTTTCCGAAGGATTTCGTTGAAGGCCAGTCCAAGTTGGACACGGTGGAAATCCACGCACCATGTAGTCCTTGTGTCTGCTGCCCGTTTCCGTTACCCGGATCGGGTTGGCTAGGCTCTGCCGGATTCGGCAGATTAGGTATGTATGATCCCGATAAAAGCGCAATGCTCTGAGCCGACTGATTCCAAATCACCTGAAGTCCCAGATTTTCACCAATAAAACGCAGTGGCACCATAATTCTGCCGTTCTTGATCTGGACGGATGCATCCAAAGCCACAGTGTTGCCGTTCACCAATGCAGTCTTCTTGCCGCTAACCAGCGACATGGACGAACCATCGCGGTTAATCTTGACGGTTTTCGTGGTCTGCTGCCATTCTACCGATGCTCCCAAACCTTCACTGATGACGCGAAGAGGTACCATGGTGACATAAACTTTCGGTATGATATAGGGGGCAACATCACTGCTGATCTTATCTCCATCGAGACTGATGCTGATGGACTGCTTCGAAGTTTCCGCTTGAACAGAACGACTGGTAACAGGTAAGAACAATACAAAAACGAGTGCCAGGATCATCCATTTGTGAAACTTCCAAAACCTCATTCTACGAATCCTCCAAGTAATAATAGATTTGCAGGCATAATGCACCGCAGCCTTTTCGGGCCAAGGCTGTCATGCCGGCATATGGGGTCTCAACTCTCCAAAAACGAAGAGGCATCCGTCTCTTGTAAGGGACAGATGCCTATTTTACCGAATCGCCCACTAATTCATTGTGAATATTCCGCAAGTCTTGAAGACGCTGCTCATCCCGCCGGAAAAACTCTACAAGCGTTTCAATATGCGTAATGGAATCCCAGCTCAGGTGATGCTCGATCCCTTCCACATCTGTATAGATATGCTCATCGGATACACCGATCATCGTCAAAAATTCTTCCAGCAGCTTATGGCGGTCGACCAAACGTTTACCCATCTTTTTGCCTTTGCTGGTCAGGACAAGTCCACGGTATTTCTCATAAATGAGGTAATCATCCTTGTCCAGTTTTTGAATCATTTTGGTAACCGATGAAGGATGAACCTCCAAGCCTTCGGCAATGTCTGAGACACGAGCATATCCCTTTTCGTCAATCAGCTTGTAGATGCGCTCCAAATAATCCTCCATGCTGGGCGTTGGCATCTTTTTCCCTCTTTTCTCTTTTTAAGCATGAATCATGGAACCAAAATACCTGCTCTTGTAATGATACATGTTTCCGTGAGGACTTGGCAAGTCCTGCCGGGAAACGGCCCTTTTACCACGATTGAGGTGTAAACGGGCCACACATAATAAAATTTGAAAGGAGCATGATGGCTATGGGGACAGGTGTGAAGGAACGACCGCGCAAGACTTTAAGGCCAACCAAACCGTTCTTACCGGACCTTGTATATTTTGAACCGAATGCGCTTAACTATTCAAAAGGCAAAAAAATGATGGAATGGGTAAAATCCAACAATATTCCGCTGCGCATGACCAGCTCCCATAACCGCATCACGAACCTGCCGGGAGAAACGGATCTTGAAAAGTACAAAAATGCCAAGCGGACGCTAGTCGTAGGTGTTCGCAAGACGTTAGAATTTGATCAATCCAAGCCTTCAGCCGAATATGCAATCCCGATCTCTACAGGCTGCATGGGTCACTGCCATTATTGTTATCTCCAGACAACACTTGGGGCCAAGCCTTATATCCGCGTGTATGTGAATACCGAAGACATTCTTGCAGCCGCTAAACGGTATATTGAGGAGCGCAAGCCCGAAATTACCCGATTTGAAGCTGCCTGTACTTCGGATCCCGTGGGCATTGAACATATTACCGGTTCACTCGCAGACCTGATCACGTTTATGGCTGATGAAGAGTTCGGCAGACTCAGATTTGTAACCAAATTCCATCATGTGGATCCCTTACTCGGCTTAAAACATAACGGACATACAAGGATCCGCTTCAGCGTCAATTCCGATTATGTCATTCGTCAATTCGAGCCCTCCACTTCTCACTTCGAGGAACGGATTGAAGCCGCCGGAAAAGTGGCTCACGCCGGTTATCCGCTTGGTTTTATCATCGCCCCGATTATTTGGTATGACGGCTGGGAAGAAGGCTATGCGGACCTCCTGCAGCGTCTGGAGAGAACCCTTCCCAAGGATGCTACCAAGGATTTAACCTTTGAGCTGATCCAGCATCGTTTTACCAAAACGGCAAAATCGGTCATTGAGCAGCGTTATCCCAAATCCAAGCTTGAAATGGATATGGAGAAACGTAAAAAGAAGTGGGGCCGCTGGGGACAGTCCAAATACGTATATCCCGATGAACAACAAACCGCCCTGCGCGAATTTATCACAGAGCGGATTTTTGAACATTTCCCATCAGCGAACATTGACTACTTCACCTAAAACTTCAGCCACTCCGGCGTAATTGCCTGCAGCCAAATCGTGATTTTGGTCATTTGATTCGTAAACAGCAGGACGCCCATCAGAAGCATCAATACGCCGCCGATTTTCATCATGATGCCCGAGTACTTCACGATCCATTTGGTTGAACCGATAAAAAAAGCCAACACGAAAAAAGGAATGGCAAATCCAAGCGTGTATGCGGTGATCAGCGGGAACCATGCTCCAGGCTCCGTTGCCGCTAATGCAATAATGGCAGCCAAAATCGGGCCGACACACGGGGACCATCCAGCTGAAAAGCCGATTCCGAAGATGAAGGAACCTATGTAGCCTGCGGGCTTAAACTTGAAATCCATTTTGAAATCTCTCATTAAAAACTTAGGCTGGAATATACCCACGAGAAAAAGTCCCATTAAAATGATTAGAACGGCAGACAATTGGCGGATGAGATCACGGTTATTGTTAAAGAAATTTCCGAACAAGCCTGCTCCCACGCCAAGAGTGTAGAAAACTGCTGAAAAACCTAAAATAAATGCCAGCGTATGTGTCATGGTCCGGAAACGGACTTCTTTTTTATTTTGCTCCGATTTCAGCTGTTGAACCGACATCCCTGTAATATAGGACAAATATGATGGATACAACGGCAGGCAGCAAGGAGAGATAAAAGAAGCCAGTCCGGCAAGAAATGCAATCCAAACGTTCAAGTTTGACAAGGCCGTACCCCCTATTTTGATTCTAAATCGATAACCCCTTTTTACCGGCCATGGTCAAAATCAGAAGTGCAATCAACAGAAGAACAATGGTTGCCCCTGGCGCTAAATTCCAAATGCCGGCGATGACGAGCCCGATAATCACGGCAATTTCGGAAATAACCACGGATAATATCACGGAAGATTTGAAACTTCGTGCAATCAGCAGACTTATCGCAACCGGAATGGTTAAGAGTGCCGATACCAAAAGCGCCCCTACTATCTTAATAGCCGTACTGATTACAAGCGCAGTCAATATCGTTATCAGCATGTTCAACATGCGTACAGGCAGACCATTTACGCTTGCGGCATCTTCCTCAAAGCTAAGAAGAAAGAACTCTTTAAAAAAGAGGGATATCACCACGACCACAACCAGCGTCACAGCCCCTACCACGTACAAATCCTGTGTATCCAGCGTGTAAATGCTTCCGAACAAATAGCTCATCACATCTGTATTGTAACCCATACCGAGTGTAAAAAACAAAGACGCCAGCGCGACTCCACCGGACATGATAATGGCTATGGACAGCTCAGCATAGCTTTTATATGCTTTCCGAAGCTTTTCTATCGCAAATGAGGCAAGTACTGCAAAAACAAGTCCGGCTCCAAGCGGATATACTTCAATTAAAAATCCGAGCGCGACACCGGCGATGGTCACATGCGCGAGGGTATCCCCAATCATGGACAGCCGGCGCAGCACCAGAAAAATCCCAATCAATGGCGCGGTTATTCCAATCAGGATGCCTCCGGCCAGTGCACGCTGGAAAAAATCACTTAGCATAATATCGATAGCCAATAATAACGACTCCTTCTGCGGGAGCAGCAAAAGATCAAGTCAGCGAATGCTGCAGATCCTGTACCTCGCAATTTTGAATTTCATGTGAATGCCGGACATAAAAGTTAATGTTTCCGTTTTGCTGCTTCGGATGTTTCCCAAGGTAGCTTTCGACCATCCCCATATCATGGGATACCATCAGAAAAGTCATATGATGATGCTCGTGCATATGTGTAATCAGTTCAAAAAAGTCCGCTTGTGTTTTTGCGTCGATGCCAACGGTAGGCTCGTCCAAAATCAGAAGATCCGGATGGTTAATCATCGCTCTTGCCAGGAAGGCACGCTGCTGCTGACCGCCCGAAAGCTCACCGATCCTTTTGCCTGCGATATCCTGGATTCTCATAACCTCCAGCGCATCATCGCACTGCCTTTGCTGGCTTTTGCTTACTCTGCGGAATAAATTTTTATTATTATACAGCCCTGACAGCACAACCTCCCGGACGGTAGCCGGAAACAGGGGATTAAAAGCATTCTTCTGCGGTACATACCCGATCCGTTCCCAGTCCTTGAACTTGCGGATAGGCTGTCCAAACAATCGGATGCTCCCTTCTCCTGCAGGCAGGAGCCCCACGATCATCCGCATCAGCGTCGATTTACCGGCGCCGTTGGAGCCGATGATGCCAACAAAATCTCTCTCCTTGACTGTAAAACTCAGATCGGAAATGACCTGCTGATCCCGGTAGGAAAATGAGATATTCTCCAGCTCCACCACAGGTTGATGGCAATGATCATCCATTGGCGTATACATGCGACATCTACCTCTCTATTTAAAATACGATTACGAATATTACTCCTGTAGTGCCAGAATGAGGTTGGTCAAATTATTGCGCATAAGGCTAAAATAATCATCTCCGCGTTTCAGCTGATCCTCTGTCAGTCCCTCAACCGGATTAAGCACCAGCACCTCTGCGCCAGTCTCCGATGCCAATGTTTTGGCGAGACGGTCCGATACCAGCTCTTCGAAAAAGATATAATGGATGCCTTTCTCCTTGACCAGATCGGAAAGCTGCAGCAGATCCCGCGCCCGCGGTTCCGCATCCGGAGACAATCCCATAATGGCATGCTGCGTCAACCCATAATCCCGTGCCAGATATCCAAAAGCCTCGTGAGATACAACAATTTCCTTTCGGGGCATCTCGTCCAGATGGGAGTTGAATTCACTGTCCAGTTCTTCAAGCTGTTTTTTGAGGGTCATATAACGACTTGTATATGCATCTTTGTGAACAGGATCTGCTTCAATATAGCTGTTCTTCATATTTTCCGCCATCATCATTGCAGATTTCGGACTAACCCAGGTATGCGGATCAACGTGGTGCTTATCCTTATGACCTTCGCCTTCATGATCGTGATCCGCCTCATCATCCGCTTCAATCAGCTTTATCCCTTGGCTGACCTCATAGGCTTTCACTTTACTGTCACGGTTTAAGCCTTTCAAAAATTGCGGAACCCATCCTTCCAGTCCGGCACCATTGTAAAAAAAGAGCTGCGCTTTGGAAGTATTCACAATATCCTGACTCCGCGGAGTCCAGTCATGCGGCTCCACGCCTGCTGGCAGCAGGTTAATGACATTGGCATCCTCGCCGCCAATCGCCTTTGCAAATTCATATATCGGGTAAAAGGTGGTCACTACATTGACCTTTCCTTCAACAATCTTCCCTTGGCTCTCTGGGCCGCAGCCTGCAGCCAATATGATCATGAGCAAAATAACGGACCCTACTGCTCCGGCTTTAAGCCGCCATTTCATCTTCACCGTTACATGACCCACCTTAATCGTAATTTTTACTAATAAATTATAGAATGGGTTTAGAAATTTTGTCAACTCTATGGAATAAACAAAAAATAACAAAACATGATTTCAAACGATATACAAAGCATAAAAAAGACGGAATACCTATATTATTCCTGAAGGTATTCCGTCTTATTATTCCTATATTAGTGCCTGTTCAGACCAACCGGGGCGTGATTACTTTACAACTGCGCCGTTTGGCATGCTGTCTGGTACAGTAGCCAGCGTCAATTGATCTCCCTGCGAGGCTGCAAGGATCATTCCTTGAGACAGTTCCCCGCGCAGCTTGACCGGTTTCAGGTTGGTCACGCAAATAACCTTGCGTCCAACCAGATCCTCAGGTGTGTAAAACTTCGCAATACCGGAAACGACTTGACGCTGCTCATAGCCCAGATCCAGCTGTAGCTTCATCAGCTTATCGGCTTTTTTGACCGGCTCTGCCGCTATGACTTGCGCTACACGCAGCTCAACCTTAGCAAAATCTTCGATTCCGATTTCTTCCTTCAGCTCCGGCACTTCGGTAACAGCCGCTTCATCTGTTTGCACTGCTGCTTCAGTGGCAGCTGCAGCACCTCCCGTCATGGCTTCCTTGATGTAAGCAATCTCCGGTTCAGACTCCAGACGAGGGAAGATCGGGTTCCCTTTAACAAGCTTCGTGCCTGCTGGAATCGAGCCGAAAGTTTTGCCGCTGTCCCAAGAGGTCAGCTCACCTTCTTCAATACCGAGCTGCTCCCAGATTTTACGCGGAGCCTGGGTAAGGAACGGTTGCAGCAGAATCGATGCAATGCGCAGGCTTTCCACCAGATGTGTCATGACCGAAGCAAGCTCCCCGCGTTTGGCATCGTCCTTCGCGAGTGTCCATGGCTGGGTTTCGTCAATGTATTTATTGCTGCGGCTGATAAACTGGCTGATGGCCGTCAAGGCTACAGAGAATTCCATGTTCTCCATGGCCTCCTCTACCTTGCTGTACACCGCCGCGGCCGCTTCCTCAATCTCAGCGTCAAATGCAGTAACTCCTGCCTGATACTCGGGTACCAGACCATCAAAATATTTATCAACCATGGCTACCGTACGATTCAAAAGATTGCCCAGGTCATTAGCCAGATCCGAATTCACACGCTCCACAAAGCTTTCTGGCGTAAAGGTTCCATCCGCGCCAAAAGGTACTTCACGAAGCAAGTAGTAACGCAGGGTGTCCAGACCATAACGGTCGATCAAAGTTACCGGATCAACCACATTTCCTTTGGACTTGGACATTTTGCCGTCCTTCATCAGCAGCCAGCCATGTGCGAAAACTTTCTTCGGCAGCGGCAGATCAAGCGCCATCAGAATAATAGGCCAATAGATCGTATGGAAACGTACAATTTCCTTACTCATCAGATGAACATCTGCAGGCCAATATTTTTCGAACAATGAGGTGTCTTCCGATCCATAACCAAGAGCCGTGATATAGTTAAGCAGTGCGTCGATCCATACATAAACGACATGCTTCGGATCGCTTTTGACTTTAACTCCCCACTCATAGGTTGTACGGGATACTGCCAAATCTTCAAGTCCCGGTTTGATAAAGTTATTAATCATCTCATTTTTTCGGGATACCGGCTGAATGAAGTCCGGATGGTCTTCATAGTATTGAAGCAGACGGTCCACATATTTGCTCATCCGGAAGAAGTAGCTTTCTTCTTTTACGCGTTCCACGGGACGTCCGCAATCCGGACAGTTTCCGTTAACCAGCTGTCTTTCAAGGAAGAAGGATTCATCCGGGGTGCAGTACCAACCTTCATATTCACCCTTGTAAATATCTCCCTGGGCCAGCAGACGTTCAAATACCTCCTGAACGACCTTTGTATGACGCGGCTCTGTCGTACGAATGAAGTCGTCATTCGAAATATCGAGTTTTTTCCATAATTCCTTGATTCCTGCGACAATATCATCCACGAACTGCCGCGGTGTTTTGCCCGCTTCGGCAGCCTTGCGTTCGATTTTTTGACCGTGCTCATCCGTTCCTGTCAAATAACGTACATCATATCCGCGCAGTTTCTTGTAACGGACCATTGCATCACCAGCAACCGTTGTATAGGCGTGACCAATATGCAGTTTGTCACTTGGATAATAGATTGGTGTTGTCAGGTAAAACGTCTTTTTCTCGGACATACGTCAGTTCATCCTCCTGAAAATGGTTTAATTTTTGTTTGAACACAAAAAAATCCCGCCCCGCTATGGGACGAGAGTTCTCTCACGTGTTACCACCCAATTTCCCCGCTTCCTCTCGGAAGACAGGCTCCATCGGTTCCCGGCTTGCTGCCGGATACCGTCCATTAACGCTGGAACACGCCGCCCCCTTACGCAGCTGATCAAGAATCGCTGCCGCTCGAAAGCAGTTCCTCCCGGACCATATTCGGTGAATGGCTTAGACCGGTTTACAGCTGACCCGGCTCTCTGAGCTAAGCTAATTTCTCCTACTCATCCGTTCGTTGGAAATGTCATATATTCCTTAATATACTGAACCTCCGGGTCTGAAGTCAAGTCAGACTGCTGCTGCCATTATGCGGCTTGCCGTCTTTTCTCTCCTTGCGCGGAGGAACAAGATCCACCCCGCCAGGGTGAAAGGGCTGACATTTGGCAATCCGTTTAGCAGCCAGCCAGGATCCCTTCAGAGCCCCATGCACTTCAACCGCCTCCAGCGCATAGGCGGAGCAGGTTGGATAGAAGCGGCATGTCGGCGGCTTGAGTGGAGAAATGTATTTACGGTAGAAAATAATTGGACCTTTAACGACTTTTCGTGTAACTCCCACTTTATCGTCCCCCGCCGGATTTAGTGGACATTGGCTCCTCATCCGAAGTGGACTGCTGGCAGTCCTTACAATAACCGAATACTTCAAATTTATGCGTCACGACCTGGAAGTGCTCCGGTGCATCGGCCAGATGTATAGGGCAAAATTGAATCGGATAGGTTCGCTGGCATTGCAGGCAAATCATATGATGATGATGATGATCTTCACTGCAGCTTGCCTTGAACTTCATCCCATCCTCGAAAACGACCTGCTCCAGCACCCCTAACTCCTGCATCACTCTGAGATTCCGGTACACCGTGTCAAAGCTGAGACCGCTGTACTTTTTGCACATATACTCATAAACATCCTTGGCCGACAAATAACCCGAATGTTCACCAAATAATCTGGCGAGCGTCTTCCGCTGGTCGGTAATGCGCAGTCCTTGTTCCGACATGGCGTCAATAATCTGTTCTGTCGAAAGCATAACGCTCATCCTCCCGTTTATATCAACGCAAAGCTATAATTTAAATGCACTGCGTTCTTCTTATAAATCGAATTTTGCAGCATCCTGATACTAATAATAATGCCTCAAAACGATATGACAGTCAATTACAGCAAAAGGGGACCCGATTGGGCCCCCTCCATATTTCAGATATGATTTACTTTATAAAATAAGTCTTCAGATCATCCAGCATCAGGTTAGCAGCCAGTACGCCGCCCGCCGTATTCCAGATCACATCGTCAACTTTGTGCGCATTTCCTTTTTTCACGACATCAAGGTTATTCCACAGCTTGTCGTTGGTCCATTCCTTCTCCATCTCATTACCCTTGCCATTGCCGGTTTCATACGTGAAGTAGAACAGGATATCGCCGTCCATTTCCGGAATGCGTTCCTTGCCTACGTCATCAAAGAATCCTGCGTTGTCCTGGGATTTCGGACGTGCGAAGCCAAGCTCGCTCAGAATGAGTCCCGAAAATGTGTCTTTGTAGTACATCCGTGCTTTACCTGCCATAAAGCGGACCATGGAAACCTTCATGTTCAGCTTGTCGCCGAGCTCGGCTTTCAGATCAGATACATGCTTGTCATACGCGGCAAGCACTTCATCACCTTTGGTTTGCTCGTTCACTGCATTCGCCCACAGTTTGAAGTTTTCCTTCCATTCGCCGCGCAGTGTCTCAGAGAACACGGTTGGTGCTATTGCAGACAGCTGATCGTAAATTTTTTCCTGACGCATTTTTGTACCAAGGATCAGATCTGGCTTCAGGGCTGCGATCGCTTCCACGTTCGGCTGGCCTTCCTCTCCGAGACTTTCTACACCTTGCATCTGATCTTTAATATGCGGGTACCATGGATCTCCCGTCCATGACTTTACAGCTCCTACAGGTTTTACTCCAATGGACAAAAGAGCTTCCGTACCTTCGTTGGTCAACACGACTACGCGTTGTGGATGAGCGGGTACAGTCACTTTGCCCATGATCGTATCAATTGAACGGTCAGCGTCATTCGAACCTTGCGCCGCCTCTTTATTCCCATTATCCGTTCCTGTGCTGCCGGTTGTGCTGCCGCTGTCTTTACCGCAGGCTGATAAAACTAGCACGGCTGCCAGAAGCATAAGTATGATACCGTTCCATTTTTTCATAAGTATGTGTTCTCCCCTTCGAATTCTATCTGATAATGATTATCAGTATCGTGTTTAATCCTAATCGAAGTTCCTTTTGCTTGTCAACATAATTGAAGAAATATTACATTAAACCGGAAGGAACACATGGGTGAGGGGATTTTAATTGAGAATGATATTCATTGACATTCCATCCCCCTCCCCTTAAACTTTTATATGTTGTTTATTTTGCCTGACAGGAATGAGGGATACGCCATGCAGACAGTATGGCTGCATAAAACTACATATAAATGGATGGGTCTGATTGTCGGGATCATTATCCTGCTGCTCAGCGTCGCTGCAAGCATTCTGTTTGGCGTGCACAATACGGGCTGGAGGCAGGTGCTTGAGGCTTTTACCTCATATAATGGAAGTACGGAACATATCATTGTCCGCGAAGTCCGGGTGCCCAGAGCCTTGATAGCAGCTTTTGTCGGAGGCAGCCTTGGTATTTGCGGGGTTATGCTTCAGTCATTGACTAAGAATCCGCTCGCGGATTCCGGTATTTTCGGCCTGAATGCGGGCGCTTCTCTGTTCGTTGTCGCATCATTTGTCCTTTTCGGGGTCAGCTCGCTGGCTTCATTTACTTGGATTGCTTTCCTTGGTGCTGGTGTCAGCTGCCTGTTCGTATTCATTCTCGGCTCTGCGGGCAGACAAGGTCTTACACCCTTGAAAATCACACTGGCCGGTGCAGCGATTACCGCCTTCTGCAGTTCAATGACCAATGGCATGCTCATAATCAGCGGACGTGCTATGGAGGAAGTTCTCTTTTGGATGTCGGGATCAGTTGAAGGAAGAAGCTTGGACATTTTGCTCAGTCTGCTGCCTTATATGCTGGCCGCTTGGCTGGTTGCCCTGCTCATCAGCTCTTCCATCAATACGCTTATGCTTGGTGATGATGTCGCCAAAAGCCTGGGTCAGCGAACCTTGCTGCTAAAGTTGACAATGGGATTATTGATTGTTGTTCTTGCAGGCAGCTCCGTTGCAGTTGCCGGACCCATCGGCTTTCTCGGACTTGTGATTCCGCATATTGCGCGAACTGTTGTTGGCAAAGATATTCGGTGGCTTATTCCGTATAGTGCGGTTTTGGGTGGTATTTTATTGCTGCTGGCGGATATTGCCGCCCGGTTTATTGCGATGCCGCGCGAAATCCCAATTGGTGTAATGACCGCCATTATCGGCGTTCCTTTCTTTATTCACGCTGCTAGAAAGGGGCTGTTAAAAAAATGAGCCGTTCAACCAAATCCAAAGAACCGATCGCCGTCCGTATTAAAGGAAGCCAAATTTCCTTTCTAACGAGTAAAAGACAAATTCTTGTTCTTGCCGGATTGGCCGTTCTTCTGCTCCTGGCCATGATCGTAAGCGTTGGATTCGGAACAAAATATGTAAATCCTTGGGCCGTAGTGCAAGGCATTTTCGGACAAGGTGATTCACTTGACGTCGTTGTGGTACAAAAGCTTCGTCTCCCACGTGTTTTGGTCGGTGCGATGGTTGGTGCCTGCCTGGCTATGTCGGGTGCAATCACTCAAGGGCTCATACGTAACCCTCTCGCATCTCCGGATGTTATGGGTGTAACGAGTGGTGCTTCACTTGCAGCCACGGCCATCATTACGCTCATCCCGTCTGCAAGCGTGTTCTGGCTGCCACCCGCAGCTTTCGTAGGAGCAGCACTCACCACGCTGCTGATCTATGCCTTGTCTTGGAAGAATGGTGTCAATCCTTTGATGCTTGTTCTCATTGGCGTAGGAATCGGCTCTGTAGCCTCTTCGATTTCTACGATGCTGCTTGTTACCGGCCCGACCGATGTTGCCCAAAAGGCCTTTAACTGGCTGCTTGGCAGCGTGTATGGCAGCTCGTGGAAGCATGTGAACATGATTTTACCGTGGTTTGTCATACTCGGATGTTTAAGTCTTGTCTTTGCCCGCCGAATCAATATGCTCCAGCTTGGTGATGACCTGGCTGCAGGCGCGGGAAGCAGTGTGGAAAAGGATCGGACATTGCTAATTTTCACAGCTGTCGGTCTTGCCGGTGCCGGTATCTCCGTCGGTGGTGCAATTGGCTTCATTGCGCTTTTGTCCCCGCATATTGCCAGAAAGCTTATTGGTTCTTCTTACGGTTCCCTGCTGCCGGCGAGCGGTCTGTGCGGAGCATTTATCGTTGTGCTGGCTGATGTGTTGGCACGGAATTTATTTAGCCCGCTGGATATCCCGGTTGGCGTGTTTACTTCCGCCGTAGGTGCCCCGTTCTTCATCTACCTGCTATGGCGGAGCCGGAGCTCTTAGGCAAAACATGCGAAATGGCGACTCGGCAGTCTGTTGTGGACTGCTGAGCCGCCATTTTTGTCTCTATATTCCCTTCACCACCGTATAACTCACCTGTATAACCTCTTGTTAACCACTCAAACTTCATATTCCCTCTATTCATTTCAGAAAATAAAAGCTGCCCCAGACATCTAAAATCCGATGCTGAGGCAGCTAATAGTGATTGGTTTTATAAAATAAGGACTGCTATTTAATGAAAGACTATTTTTCCTGTGGCAAAGGCATCAGGAGCAAATTGATCGGCAAGTTGCTTCCTGGCGATGGAGTATACATAATCTCCACGTTCTGCTCAAAGTCACCGGTACGATATAGAACGCTGTTCTCATTCGGCGCGCTTACCGCCGCCTTATTGGCAACCTGAATGACTTGACCATTCACAGTCACAATACCGTTGTAAAGTCCTCCACGAGGGTTCAGTGTTATCAAAGTATGTGGTGCGACGCGGCTTAATGTAATTTTGTACAATACCCCAAAGTTACCTGCATTTGAGGTCTCAGTTCCGTAGATGCCATCCAGCCCTATCAGGTTTGGATCAGCCTTGTTGTCTCCAAGAACCAACCGGGATGGTGTACTTCCGACAGGCTCATCGTAACGAATCAAGCGGACGGAATCCGGATAAGTCCCACGATTATGCACATCGCGTTCGAGGCTTGTGAGATATGGCAAAGTTTGAAGCGGATCCTTGTTTTCATCGATCATGATTACGCTGTATTGAATCGGATAATCACTGAATGCATCAGCAAGGGCAGAAATCGTATCACCCGGCTTCATTTTCGTTTTATTCACATCCGTCATAATCACTTTGCTTTCACCCGGTGCCAGATTAATAACCTGACGAGCCGATTGATCCTGCATCGATTGGAAATAGCGCTCAATAGATGTTTTGCCTGTCAATTCCGGATAAGGATTAGGACCGCCAATGCCAAAGTTTTGCATCGTAATCTGCGCTGGTCTATCCGTATACGTATTGGTTGCGATAACGTACAGCTTCTCGTTTTTACCGGTTGAATTCACATGATGAAGCATAAAGCGTGTGCTGCCAAGCGCCGTTTCCTTGTACAGCAAACCTTCCGAGTACACGGTCTCAGGGCTGTTGCTGCGGATCAAAGTGGCCGGCTCAGATGTGAACGTAAAGTCCATGTTCTTCCACGACGGCACCTTGGTTCCATCAAAGGTATATTTGTCGCCTACCGGAGTGAACAGCTTATTGAAATCATCCTCGGTATATAGCGTTTCATTCGTAATGGTGATCGTCTTCTGGAATTCACCGACGGCACCATGCTTATCTGTGACCGTGAGGCGAATGGTTACAGGACCCGGGGTAAAGAATGCCTTGCGGTCATTCATCCACTGACGATCGACAATTGCATTCTCATCATCGGTACTCAGATCTGTGATATTTACCAGTTCACCCATCTTGTATTCGTCTTTGTCTGTTGTAAAGTTAGCCACTGGCGGCTCATTCGCTTTCAGAACATTGATGGTGACGGTATATGGATCACTCCATTGTCCGCTGGAATCTTGTACATAATGAGTAATCGTATGAGTTCCAACCTCTTCGAAAATATCCTGCTTGCCTTCCCAACGCTCATCCACAATTTGCAAACCATTCGAGGTTTTTGATTGTGTCGTGTAACTAACATTCGTTTCACCTGCAAATATATCAGAAGGCTGAACGGTAAATGCGGCTACCGGCTTTGTTGAAATTGACAGAATGACTCTCTTGTTCGCCTGATCCACCGTATACGGAATGTTCAGCGCTTGAGTGATCGAAGTCAGTGGAACCATAAATGTATTATTTTGTTGGTAGGATGGTCCTTTCATCGGCTTGGATTCGCCGTTAACACGATAAACACTGCTATTGGTTTTAAAGCGAAGCTCCTTACCATCCTTGATGATGATCGTTTCCTTCGTCTTGCCATCATAAGTAAGCTTTAGACCCACGCGTTCCACCATAGCCCGAATGGCTACATAGGAAACACCATTTTTCACAGCCATAGGCTGACCTGCGAGATAGAGCTTGCCATCCTGGTACATTTTGTTACTGTTCATCATCAGGATCAGCTGGTTGGAACCTGCCTGAGATGTAATTCCTTTTGTTACCTCCGAATTGCCCGCTTGCTCGGATGTCGTTCCCGGAGTTGTTTCGCCTTTATCTCCTCCGGTTGTGCTGCCTTCACCCGTGGTATCAGTACCGTTTGCAGTATCTTGATTACCGTCCTGAGAGGATGTGGATGTTTGTGTGTTATTACCTGCTTTGCCGGAGTTATCCGTACTCGAAGTGCCGTTTTCTCCGTTTGTTCCCCCTGTGATGTTCTGGTTGTCCCCAGTGTTTTCGTTTTGTGTTTCTCCACTGGTGGAATTGCCAGCAATTCCTGCTGTGGTACCCGGCTGCGCGTTTGACGTGCTGTCTGGGTTGTTTGCTGCATTCATGTTAATGCCCTGAATGGTTTCAGGCTGAACTGTATTCGCACCTTCCGCGCCAGCGGCCGGAATGACGAGTGCAGTCTGAGCTACAGCTAACACAGCAATCATTGTCAGTTTTTTGAAATTCATGTACAGACTCCTTTATGCTTCCATTTTTGTATCTCGCCCTCTAATAGACATAGTATTAGACGCATATTTTGTTGAAAAGTTGCTCTCCTGCTTCCAATAATGTGAAAAACGGAAGGTTCCCTCAACTGAAGGAGCCTTCCGCCCTCGCAATGTTTGAAGCAGCTTGCCATGAGAGCATGGATAATGCTAGTTTGCCCTCACCATATTGGGCTCATCAAGACTGACAGGAAGCTTGCCTTCGGCTTTACTTTGACCTGCCAGAATGGAAGCCAGGGCCTCCATGAAATAAGGCGTATTCTCATAACAGCACAGATAAGCAGGAATTCCGGGAATATCGTTCAAATCATAGGGATTTCGTGTAGAAGCAGCAATCAACTTGCTGTGATTCTGCTGCAACAGTTGTTCTGCCAAAGCACGCTGACCCTCAGGGAGGGAGCTTCCGGCGGTGTATGTTGCCAACACCACTTGAGCGCAGGATGAAGCAGCGTTCAGAACCTTCTCGATTTCTTCTTGATCCGGCTCGGCACTTATGCGGATTTCTTGAACATCCCCCATCCATCCTGCAAGGGCATCACCCAGCGTCACAACCTCGGTCCAAGGCTCATCGACCTGTGTTTCGGAACGAACTTCAGGCCAAATCACAAGTACTTGTTCATTTATGTTCAACGGAAGCTGTCCTTGGTCTTTGACGAGCGTCACGCTCTTCAGAGATACCTCCTTCAGCAGGCGGTCCACTTCAGGCTTTTCTTGTCTTTCAAGAAATACAGGGGATGCATCAGATGCCGGCAGATCGGCAATTCGTTTTTGCTTGAGGGCCAAAATACGTCCGACAGCACGATCAATCGTATTTTCACTGATTCGTCCACTCCGTACTGCGCTTTGGACCGCTTCGAACGCTTCGATCTGGTCACTGAGCGTATGGCTTACAAGCACAACGTCTGAACCAGCCTCTATCGCCTTAACAGCACCTTCACCAACGCCAAAGAATTTGGCAATGGCATGCATTTCGAGGCAATCTGTTACAATAATACCCTTGTAGGCCAAATCCTCCCGCAGCAGTCCGGTCAATACAGATCTGGACAACGTCGCTGGAATCGGCTCGGACTCAATCGCCGGGAAGATCACATGAGCCGTCATAATAACATCCACATCTTCCTGAATCGCCTTGATAAAAGGCTTCAGTTCTATCTGCTGCAGACGGTCCAAATCATGTTCAACAGTCGCCAGCCCCATATGGCTGTCTACGCTGGTATCTCCATGGCCTGGAAAATGCTTGGCAGCTGCAGAGATTCCCTTTTCTTGGAACGCCCGGATTACGGCTGCACCATGCTCTGATACCTTGTCCGCGTTCTCGCCAAAGGATCTTACACCAATTACAGGATTTTGAGGGTTGTTGTTCACATCCAGACATGGAGCAAAGTTCATATTGATACCGAGCTGAAGCATTTCTTCCGCGCTGATCAGGGATACCTCATAGCTATATTCCGGATTATCCGTTGCGCCAAGGGACATATTTCCTGGAATTCGGCTCATCTTCTTATGGTCAATACGAGCCACCATGCCGCCCTCCTGGTCAATGGCAATCCAAAGCGGTAAATCCTCGTTAGCCGCAGCTAAATTCTGAAGCGAAGCAGACAGGCTGGCCACCTGCTCCAGCTCATCAATATTACGCCGAAAGTAAATGACGCCTCCTAGATGGTAATCCTGAATCAGTTTGCGGATCTGGTCATCCGGTACCAGAGAATGAAAGCCGCAGATGAACATTTGGCCGATTTTTTGTTCCAGTGTAAGTTTAGAAATATCCAATTTCTCTACACATCCTTTATATATAAGTTCGGGATTTTGCAAAAAGCCATTCCAGCATTTTCTGTAAAATCCTCACATAAAACCAGCTTTACAAAACCAAATCACTTAAATTAAAACGAAGTAAAGGTACATCTTCACATGTGTAATGCCGAATCCATTTTATATAGCTGGGATGTTCCTAGCTTGATCGCGGAATTCCGAAGGAGTCATGCCAGTATACCGCTGAAATACTTTCGTAAAGTACCGCCTCTCGTGATAGCCGATGCCAGAACCGATTTGAGTGATACTTTTTTCACTATGGACTAACAAATATTTGGCGGCTTCAATACGCTTGGAGGTGACATATTCCACAAAGGTCATGCCCAGATGGTTCTTGAAGAGCAAACTGAAATAGCTGCAGCTGATTCCGAGATGCCCCGCCAGTTCTTCGATACCGAGATCTTTGTCGAGTTTGTCTGCGATGTAACCAACGGCTTCACCCATCAGCTGCTGCGGATTTTTCCGGACAATCTGATCGTCCTCATTTTCCTGGATTCTGGACACGGTCTGCTGGAACGGATCCTTAAGCCGGTTCTGCACAATCTGTTCACCAATAGCGCGGATGTTATTTTCCAACTCTTTGTAATGTATTGGCTTACAGATATAGTCGCGGACTTTATATTTGATACCGGCCCTTGCATATTCAAACTCCTGGTATCCCGTCAGCAAAATGATCTCAGCTACAGATCCTTTGTCCCTAAGCTGGCTGACCAAGGTCAAACCATCCATCACAGGCATTCGGATATCACATAAAATAATATCCGGACTATGGATTTCAAAAAATCCCAACGCCTCCTGCCCGCTTCTGGCCGTAAGCACCTGCATGTTCATTTCTTTCCAGGGAATGATGCTCTTCAGATTGTTAAGTATCGGAGCCTCATCATCCACCAGCAGCACTTTAAGAATCATTCCAATCCCTCCATTCAGCATCAGGAATAACACACTGAATAATCGTTCCGGTCAGATGCGATGAACATATAAAAAGTCCATAATGCTCACCGTAGTGAATTCTGATCCGGTCAGCCACGCTTCGTACACCCAAGCCCCGTCTTTCCTCATAAAGATATCTGACCTGGTCTTTTCTGTCAGCCTCATCTTCCTTGTCTGTCTTCATATATTGAAACTTCAGAAGCTGGTTCGGTTCCATGCCTATTCCGTTGTCCTGAACCTGCAAAATAATGCGCCCCTGATCAGCCCAGCAGGAAATATGAATATGCCCCTTGTATGCGATTCCTTCAAAACCGTGCTGAATGCAGTTTTCCACAAGCGGTTGCAGCGTCAGCTTCAACACGCTCCGTCTCCTCAGCTCAGGCGGTATGTCGATTTCATAATCAAACAAGTCATCAAACCGGAATTTTTGAATTTCCAGGTAGCTCTGCAGATGCTCAATTTCCTGATCCAGGGGGATTTCCTCCTTGTCCTGAATACTTATCCGTAGAATGCTACCCAGCCTATGCACCATTTCACTGACCTTGACTCCTTCATTCTGAATGGCCAGTACATTAATGGATTCCAGTGTATTGAACAAGAAATGCGGTTTGATCTGGGCTTGAAGCACCCGAAGCTCGGCCTGGGTCTTCTGCTTCTGCTTGGTGTTGATCTGTTTGAACAGGCTGTTGATTTGATCCACCAAATCATTGAAGCCCTTGGCCAGAATATGAAGCTCATCTTTTCCGCGGTCCTCGACACGGACGTTGAAATCTCCGCCCTCCACCTTTCTCATAAAACGGACAATGACAGCGATGGAGCCTGTAATCCGTCTCATGAACACCATATTGAAGGTGATCGCAGCGAGCAGGCACAGCAGAGTAATGCCGATAAACCACTGGGCAAACACAAGGGTTTCCTTTGAAAGTGATTTCCAGGAGGTGACCGATACCAGATTCCAGGAGTAATCTTTAAGATGATATATGGAAACAATGCTCTTCTCATCATGGAAATCTGTCTTGAAGCTTTGATATCCGCTTCCAAACTTCACCGGTTTTTTCATAACTGTGCTGAGCTGCTGTCCTTCAAATGCTTTATTCGGATCATAAAGAATTAGACCATCATCATTCACCAGCATAAATTCTGTAGATTGCATGCTTTGGGTTGGAGACAGGTTATGGAAGATCGATTCTATATCCCAGTTTTTGATTTGGACAACCAAAATGCCGATATTTTTAAAATAGCTAAGCTCTTTGATCAACCGAATCTGTGTGAAAACCGGCTCAGTACCCGTCAGTTCAGGATACTCATGCGGCGCAATCCATTTGGGCACACCGTTGAGATCCATTACCTCTTTGTATAAAGGCTGTTTTTTGAAATCCTCAAAGGGCATGGTTGTAAAATTTTCCTTTGTGAAGATTGATACATTACTGTTTTTGCCTGATCCGTTCAGATTATAGAGGAATGCATAGCTGATTGCCGGATGATTGTAGAGCAGACTTCGAAAGTTCCGCTGGCTGTTATTCAGACTGAGCTGTTCAGCATTCAAATCCTGCTTGGTAGGATCCTTGGCAGCAAGGGCCATGTGAAATACTGAAGTGGCAATTCCGTTGTCCGTGACATTATCCATCTGCTTCAGCACGGTACTGATGCTATAACTTATTGCCTTAAGTGAATATTCCGTCTGACGGCTGTATTTTTCCTCAATAGAATGCGAAGAGACAATATAGGTGACAACACCCAATATGCAGAGAGGAACAATGATTAATACCACAAATGCCGTAAATAATTTGATGCGCAAATTCATAGGCACTCTTCCAATCTTTATCCTGTAACGCCTGCTGCGGCATTTTCGATGTTTTTAGATTTGCACTTATTCTGCTAAAGCGTTGGCTTCATTCTGTACTTTCTGCAGGGCTTCAGCCATTTTTTTCGGTGTCGTTTGATTGCTGATGAGCTTTTGAATTTGGACATTGCTGATTTCAGAGGTCACATCCGTTTGGATCAGGGAATCGAACGCCGCAAACTTTGTATGGGCATTTTCTAGTACATCCACGATCTCCTTCATCAGGGTATCACTGAGGCTCGAAGCAAGCACCGAAACATCGAGATTCATGGCAGGCAGAACACCGTCTTCGACCAGTCCGCGGATTTGCATATCTTCATTGAACATATTTTTGATGAAGGATTTCACAGCTTCAAGCTTGCGCGGATCTTTGGCTACAGCAGCCGAAAAACCGTATCCGTTGTTGACATTGAACATCAGCGATGCTTGGTCACCGACACCTCCCTCCAAAGGTGGAAGATTGAAAAATCCAACCTTGCCGACCATGGCCGCACCAGACTCCCCCTTTTTGAATACGGAGGATTTCCATGTGCCGTCATACATCAGTATGGCCGTGCCGTCCGTAAATTGGGTCGTATATTCGGGATATTCATAACCAAGCTCACCCTTTTTAAAATAGCCCTTATTTTCCCATTCCTGATGCTTCGCGAATGCCTTAATAACATTCGGATCCGTCCATTTAGCTTCGCCTGAAGCGAATTTGGCTGTAATGTCCGGACCCGCATAACGCGACCAAAGGTGATTGGTGAGCATCAATGGCACCCAGCCGTCTTTGGAAGCAGCTGCAATCGGCACTCTGCCGTCTGCCTTGATTTCGGCCAGCATTTGTTCAAGCTCGGCAAATGTGGTTGGCGGCTTCCAGCCTTTTTTATTGAAATACTCTTTATTATAGAAGAAGCCTTCAGCCGACCCGCCAATCGGAAGCCCATAAACCTCGCCTTCGTAAGTAAATGGTTCCAGAGAAGAGAATTTGTCTCTGATGCCAAGCTCTTCAATAATGGGTGTCAGATCCAGCAGTTTGCCTTCTTTGGCGTATATTCTGGAGTCCGGACTGCCAAACAGGTCAAATATATCCGGAGGATTACCTGCGGCCATCTCGCCGCGCAGCTTTTCTTTGCGGTTCACATCCGATTCCACGCCATCCAGTCTGAATGTCAATCCTTCCACTTCGCTTTCCACCTTTTTCACCACATCATTCAAAATGGCAAAGCGTTTTTCCTTATCTTTACCAATCTGGGTGTGACGGAGTGTCAATTCAAAAGGTTCTGCTTTATGTGACTCTTCGTCTTTGGTTTTGGCATTGGTGGATGCGTTTACATTTGTTTGTGTGTTTTCACAGGCTGACAACAGAAGTGAAGATACCATGCAAAACGACATCAAAAGAATCAAACTTCTCTTTATCTTCATTGTTGATCCCCCTCGAAACATCTTACAATTCTCATTATAAGAATGAGTATACACTATCGTTAGTGTAATAATCTGCTAATTAGGGGATAAAATCCTCTACTAATTTTCAAAAAAACGACATTCGGCAAATGCTTATTGAAGTGAAACTGCATCATAAAAGTTGTTTTTTTATGGTCAATGGCCGCCAGGGGCTTTAGGGGAATTCTCACATACAAAAAGAACCCTTTTCCCGGTTTCGGAAAAGGGCTCTTTGTTAATTTTAAGACACGGCAGCGGTTTGCTTCCGTCCTTCTTCTATTAAACGGTATGCCCGCTGTACTTCTTCTTCTGTGGGGCTCGGCACACCCTGTAACGGGTACTCTTTGCCAAGAGCCTCCCATTTGTAAATTCCCATTTGATGATAGGGCAGGATTTCGAATTTTTCCACACCTTTTAGGGTTCCGATAAATCTGCCCAGATTGATCAGATCTTCTTCCTGGTCGTGAATACCCGGAACGTACACATGCCGGATCCACATTTTACGATCATGATCCGACAACCAACGCGCGGTGCGAAGCGTACGTTCGTTGGACTTGCCCGTCAGCTTGATATGCTTCTCATCATCGATATGCTTAATATCCAGCAGCACGAGATCTGTCACTTCAAGCAGCTGATGTATCCGCTCCGCCTCGTTAAAGCCGTTGCTGTCGAGCGTGGTATGCAGATTCCAGCGGTTCTTCACTTCCTTGAATAACTCCGCTACAAAATGCGATTGTAACGTGGGTTCCCCACCAGAAACCGTTAGCCCGCCGCCCGAGGAACGGTAGTAGTTCAAATAAGGCTCAATTTCGGCTAAAGCATCCTCGACCGTCATCTCTTTGCCCTCATTCAGTGCCCAGGTATCCGGGTTATGGCAGTACTCGCATTTCAGCAAGCAGCCTTGCATAAAAAGGACAAAGCGGATGCCCGGTCCGTCTACTGTTCCAAAGGTCTCCATGGAATGGATATGTCCCTTGATCATATGAAGTCACCCTTTCCGCATCCGCTTCTCTTTAAAATTTAATATATAAACATCCAGTCTTTTCCACAGATAATTCATTACCCTTTGCTTTTTACATCGAACCGTGGAATGTACGGTTGATGACATCCAGCTGCTGTTCGCGTGTCAGCTTCACAAAATTAACGGCGTAACCCGATACACGGATGGTCAGCTGCGGATAATTTTCCGGATGATCCATCGCATCCATCAGCTGTTCGCGGTCAAAGACGTTGACGTTCAGATGATGCGCCTTGCTTCCGAAATACCCGTCCAGCATGGCAACCAGATTCGATTTACGAACCTCCGGTTCCTTGCCAAGAGCTTTAGGCACGATCGAGAAAGTATTCGAAATGCCGTCAAGACTGTCCTCATAAGGAAGTTTGGCAACCGAACTGAGGGAAGCGAGCGCTCCCTTCTTGTCGCGTCCATGCATTGGGTTGGCGCCAGGAGCAAACGGTTCTCCCGCTTTGCGTCCATCCGGTGTTGTTCCTGTCTTTTTGCCGTACACCACGTTAGACGTAATTGTCAGAACCGATTGGGTCGGCATGGCGTTCCGGTACGCTTTGTGCTTACGGATCATGCTCATGAAGGTCTCAACCAATTCAACGGCAATGTTGTCTACACGGTCATCATTGTTGCCATAGCAAGGATATTCACCTTCGATTTCAAAGTCGACCGCTATCCCCTTTTCGTTACGGACTGGTTTAACCTTGGCGAATTTGATGGCACTCAGCGAGTCAGCTGCTACAGACAAGCCGGCGATGCCGCAGGCCATCGTGCGTAGAATATCACGGTCATGCAGCGCCATTTCAATACGCTCGTAGGAATATTTATCATGCATAAAATGAATGACATTCAGTGTGTTCATGTACAGCTTGGCGAGCCATTCCATCATTGGTTTAAAGCGTTTGATGACCACATCATATTCCAGCACCTCATCAGTAATGGACGGATATTCCGGACCAACCTGATCACCGGACTTTTCATCGATACCACCATTAATGGCATACAGCAAGCACTTGGCCAGATTCGCACGGGCACCGAAGAACTGCATCTGCTTACCGATACGCATCGCAGATACACAGCAGGCAATACCATAATCGTCGCCATAGATCGGACGCATCAGGTCATCATTCTCATATTGAATCGAGCTGGTTTCGATTGATACCTTCGAGCAGTACTTTTTGAAACCATCAGGCAGCTGTTCGGACCAAAGCACGGTCAAGTTTGGCTCCGGCGCAGGTCCCAGGTTATACAGGGTGTGCAGGAAACGGAAGCTGTTCTTCGTCACACGGGTTTGGCCGTTCGAAGACATGCCGCCGATCGATTCAGTAACCCAGGTTGGGTCACCGCTAAAAAGTTCATTATAATCAGGCGTACGCAGGAATTTTACAATTCTGAGCTTCATAACAAAATGGTCCACAAGCTCCTGCGCCTGATCTTCCGAAAGTACGCCTTCCGCCAAATCACGTTCAATATAGATATCGAGGAACGAGGAAACGCGTCCAAGCGACATGGCCGCACCGTTCTGTTCCTTAATAGCTGCTAAATAACCGAAGTAAAGCCATTGGAAGGCCTCTTTGGCATTTTGCGCCGGCTTGGAAATATCATATCCATGCATGGCAGCCATTTGCTTCAGCTCGCCAAGAGCACGAATTTGTTCAGATAATTCCTCACGCAGTCGAATCACATCTTCATCGATGACATCGACTTCCAGCTCCATGAGTTCCTGCTTTTTCTCTTTAATCAGGAAGTCTACTCCATAAAGAGATACGCGGCGGTAATCGCCAATGATCCGGCCGCGGCCGTATGCATCAGGAAGACCCGTAATAATTCCTGCTTTACGTGCAGCTCGCATATCTGTTGTATATGCATCAAACACACCTTGGTTGTGCGTTTTGCGGATATCCGTAAATGTCTTAATCATTTCTTCGGGAAGTTCAAAGCCATATGCCTTGCAAGCATCAATCATCATGCGGATTCCGCCGAAAGGCTGAATGGAACGCTTGAATGGAGCATCGGTTTGTACGCCGACGATCTGCTCTTTGTCCTTGTCGAGGTACCCCGGCTCATGAGAAACAATCGTCGAAACCGTGTTCACGTCAACATCAAGCACACCGCCGTTATCCCGTTCTTTTTTGGTAAGATCAGAAACGATCTTCCAAAGCTCAGTCGTGTTATTCGTAGGCCCAGCCAAAAACTCTTCATTGCCTTGGTATGGATTAATGTTGTTTTCAATAAAGTCATTCACATTTACTGCCTTCGTCCATTTTCCCTTCTTAAAACCTTTCCATCCTGATTGCATGTTTTGCACATCTTTTTCTAGCACCGACATCTGAATCCCTCCATCTTTTTATTTAATAGAGATCATGAGCTTGAAGGAAATCTCAAATCTCCTGAACCCGCATGAATCCGCTGTTAGGACTAAAGTATTGTGACTAATTTCACAAATGCAGTTTTATTAATGCCTTATACCCTGCGCCTTTATGCAGCTTCCGCTTCATATGCGATGTTCTTTTTACAAGTTCAGTTTACTGTTTTTTTCTGAAAATGACTGTGACAAATATCACTTCGCGGGTGATATTTGTCACAGTTTCCATCATTTTCTGTCCATGTTAACCCTCGAAGCGCCCGTAGAAGGCATCCCGATATACTTCTGCGAGTTCTGTTACAAGCGGAAGCTTAGGATTGGCCGTCGTGCACTGATCTTCGAATGCGCGATCCGCCAAATAGTCGACGCGTGCTTCAAAATCCTTGGCATCGAAGCCCAGCTCCTGGAACGATTCCTCGATTCCCAGCGTTTTATTCAGCTTGCGGATCGCCAGAATGAGACTGTTCACGCCTTCTTCTGTTGTGCGGGCTGGCAGACCCAGAATACGGGCGATTTCAGCATAACGTTCATCGGCGATAAAATGCGAGTATTTAGGGAACGAAGCGAACTTCGTTGGTTTCTTCGCATTATAACGGATGACATGCGGCATCAGAATCGCATTGGTACGGCCATGTGCTGTGTGATACTCCCCGCCCCACTTATGCGCAAGACTGTGGTTGATACCCAGGAACGCGTTGGCGAAAGCCATGCCTGCCAGCGTCGAGGCATTATGCATTTTCTCACGTGCTAAATGATCGCCTACCAATGCCGATTGCTCCAAATATTGGAACACCAGCTGGATCGCTTTAATTGCGAGCCCATCCGTGTAATCGCTGGCCATAACCGAAACGTAAGCTTCAATCGCATGTGTCAATACATCCATACCGGTATCGGCGACTGCCGTTTTCGGCAAAGTGTATACGAATTCCGGATCCACAATCGCCACATCCGGTGTTAACTCGTAATCCGCAAGCGGATACTTTGTATTACCCTGGTTTTTGTCTGTGATAACAGCGAACGAAGTAACCTCCGAGCCTGTGCCCGATGTTGTTGGAATCGCGACAAACTTCGCTTTTTGTCCAAGACGCGGATATTTGTAAATCCGTTTACGGATATCCATGAATTTTTGCTTTAGGCTCTCAAAATCAGTATCCGGATACTCATAGAACAGCCACATCGCTTTCGCAGCATCCATCGGCGAGCCGCCTCCGAGCGCGATAATGCAGTCCGGCTGGAACCGGTTCATCATTTCTGTACCACGGTCTACCGTAGTTGTCGAAGGATCGGGCTCTACATCCGAGAAGACTTCAATGACAACCGGTGTTTGGCGCTGGCGCAAATAATGTTCTACTCTTTCCACATAACCAAGTTTGACCATAACAGCATCCGTAATGATTGCCACGCGGCTGATATCCGGCATTTTAGCCAGATACTGAGTCGAGCCTTTTTCAAAATAAATCTTATCCGGTACCTTGAACCACTGCATATTCACTGTACGGCGAGCCACCCTTTTCACATTAATGAGATTGACTGCAGTCACGTTAGACGATGTCGAGTTCCGGCCATATGATCCGCAGCCAAGCGTCAGCGACGGCAGGTTCGTATTGTAGATATCGCCAATGGCACCGTGAGTCGATGGCGAATTGACAATAATACGACCCGTTTGCAGCCGATCCGCGAATTTCGAAATAACTTCCTCATTATGCGAGTGGATGACCGACGAATGTCCCATTCCGCCAAAGGCTACAACCTCAGCTGCCCGCTCGATGCCTTCTGCAGCATTCTTCACCTTGTAGCAGGCCAGTACCGGACTCAGCTTCTCGGCCGACAACGGGTACTTCATGCCTACGCCTTCGATTTCAGCGACCAGTATTTTCGTTCCGGCCGGTACACTAAAGCCGCTCATTTCCGCGATCTTGACAGCCGATTGGCCGACGATCGCCGGATTGACGGCGCATTTTTCCACGTTGATAGCTCCGGCTGTCAGTTTGGCTGCCTCATCCTCATTCACAAAGTAACAGCCGTTAGCGATCATTTTCTTTTTAACTTGGTCGAAAATCGGCTCCTCGATGATTACAGCCTGTTCCGAAGCGCAAATCATGCCGTTATCAAACGACTTGGACAGAATCAGATCCGTAACCGCCTGGTTGATATCTGCCGATTTTTCAATAAAGCATGGAACATTGCCCGGCCCAACGCCAAGAGCCGGTTTACCGCAGCTGTATGCAGCGCGCACCATGCCCGAACCTCCGGT
This sequence comes from Paenibacillus dokdonensis, assembly GCF_004916975.1. GTDB lineage: Bacteria > Bacillota > Bacilli > Paenibacillales > Paenibacillaceae > Paenibacillus_AQ > Paenibacillus_AQ dokdonensis. The sequence continues at coordinate 3,433,100 of NZ_STGQ01000001.1, forward strand.
TGCCAATATGAGGGCTACATCCGAATGATTCATCAAAGCATTGGTTTTTTCCATGTTCGGCTCTTCAATCCACTGGATGCAGTCTGCCGGGGCTCCATGCTTCACAGCTGCCTCGAGTAATGTTTTAGCCGCTTCTCTGCTGCATTGCTGGGCTGAAGGGTGGAAACCGAAAATAATAGGATTACGTGTTTTAATAGAGATAAGTGCTTTAAACATCGTTGTTGATGTCGGATTCGTTACGGGTGTTATCCCCATAATAATGCCGACCGGCTCAGCTATTTTCTGATAGCTTTCATATGGATTGTCTTCAATGACGCCAACGGTCTTTTCATACTTAATGCTGTGGTAAATATACTCCGTTGAGAACATGTTCTTGGTGATTTTATCTTCGTAGATGCCTCTTCCCGTTTCTTCAACCGCAAGCTTTGCCAGGTACATATGCTTGTCGAGTCCTGCCAGGGCCATTGCCTGAACGATGTCATCAATTTGCTCCTGGGTCATGCTCATAAATTTTTCCTGCGCCTTGTTTGCCTTGTTGATCAGGGTCTGGATGTACTCTTCGGCTGATTGCTGTTTTGTATTGGCAACAATATCATTTTTTACAGCCATATCTCTCATCCTCTCAGGTAAATTTTGGTTTTATCTCTCTCTCGGTTTGATCATAACATAATCATGAAAAGATTTAAAGTGAAAACTTTCACAAAGTTTGAATACTTTCAACATTTATTTTCAAAGCGCTTTCATTACCGATTTACTGCTCTGTAAGGTGTTATGTAAAAATCTGAATATAGAAATTCATTTAAAAGTGAAATTAATCACAATGTCGGAATTTCGACACTTTTATGGGCTATTCTCCCCCCAAAAACAGATTTTTTCGGGTTATAATTAGTTTAAAATTTACTGAAAATTGAAGATACAAAGGGGATAACGAGTATGAGCAACCAACTGAATGTTATCGAAGCCCGTGGGAATACAAGCTGCTTTACAGAACAAAACATAGATCGTCTAATGGTCATTATGAAGGAACGCATCGTGCCTGAAGGCTCGCATCTGTTCTGGGAAGGTGATTTTTCCGATAAGCTGTTTTATGTCAAACGCGGCCGTATTAAATTGACCAAATCGACGGATGAAGGTAAAGAGCTGATTCTGTATATGTATCAATCGGGAGATATGGTTGGTCAAGCGGATCCTTTTTTCAGCAGCAAGCACAGCTTTACAGCGGAAGTACTTGAGGAAAGTGAAATTGGAGTTATTGATCAAAAGGATTTGGAGATGCTGATCTGCCAGCACTGTGATTTCGCGATCGATTTCATGAAATGGATGGGTATCCACCACCGCCTGACTCAAACCAAATTCCGTGATCTGATGATGTACGGTAAACCTGGGGCACTCTGCTCGACTCTGATCCGACTCGGCAATACGTATGGTGAAAAACATGGAGATACGATCCTTATTCATAAAAAAATTACCCACACCGACCTCTCGAACATGATCGGAGCAACCCGCGAAAGCGTAAACCGAATGCTCAGCGATCTGCGCAAAAAAGATGCTGTGGAATACGAGAATGGTATGATAGTTATTAAAGATCTTGGAATGCTCCAGGATATATGCCATTGTGAAATGTGTCCAAATGAAATCTGCCGGATCTAGCTGCTGCTTCATTGATCCCTTCCGGCTTAGATATACACCTGTTAAAAAACTTCCGTAACCGATGCATGGTTTTGCGGGAGTTTTTTTGTGCGCAAAAAGGCCCAATCTATTCCTGAACTGAATAATTTTAAATCAATTCCTCTTTCTCCCCCTCAATATACCTATTAATGTCACAGAAATGACTATAATCCTCAATATAAGGACTTAAGTCCTATGAAACTTACGGATAAAAGAACCGAAAATTATGTTATAACCCGTTCCCAAGTCTCATTCGATTGCGCAGTTCTTCCTATAAATCAATTAAGGAACTGAGCACTGCCCGATACAAGGAGGTTAGGCTTGTACCCGATAAGAACTACATACACCCAAACTTGTCGCCGAAGATCAAAGGTCTGAAGTCTAATTCACCCAATGTAAAAGGGCATAATGAATCATACGTCTGTACAGATCATTTAAGGAGTGTAAACCATATGGCAGCAAAATTTTTAACCCGCTTATGTTTGATCACCGTTTTCTGCAGTGTTATTTTGTCCGGAACCGGACTGTTTTCTCCTCAAGAGGCTAAAGCCCAAGGTTATTATCAGAAAGCCACCTGGCTGTGGAATACCGAACGGATTCGGAAAAATCCGCAGGAGGTTTTATCGTTTCTGAGTCAGAATCAGGTCAATCTCGTTTATTTGCAGATTAATATCGATATTCCGGTATCTTATTATAAAAGCTTTATCAAAGAATCCAATGAGCTCGGAATCCATGTTGAAGCACTGAATGGTGCTCCGCTCTGGGGTCTTGAATCCGAACGCTACAAAATTACAAACTTCCTGAGCTGGATTCAGGCTTATCAAAATGGCGCTGCTGCTGCAGAGAAATTCAGCGGTATTCATGTGGACATTGAGCCTCATGTCCTATCCCAATGGAAGATAGACCAAGAGGATGTCATACGTCAGTGGCAGAGCAACGTCCTGTATCTGAGATCGGAAGCCGAAAAGCTCAACCTTCCGCTCGCAGCTGATATTCCATTCTGGCTAGGCAATTACACCGCTGCCGACGGCACAACATCACTGAGCCGGTTTATGATCAGCCAATATGATTCTGTCACCATCATGTCGTACCGTGACACTGCTTCGGCTATTAACAGCATCGCAAAAAAAGAGCTTGAGGATGCCACTGCTCTTGGCAAACAAGCCTTTGCTGCTGTCGAAACCAAACCTAGCAATGAAGGCGACTTTCTCACGTTCTATGAAGAAGGGGCAGCCTATATGAATGAGCAGCTCGTCCAGCTTCATGAACTTGCCAAAGTGAATCCGTCTTATGCCGGTATTGCAATCCATGATTTTGACGGCTGGAAAGATCTCAAATAATTTATTATAAAAAAAGGGGTGCCCTTCAGGTCATTAGACCGGAGGGCACCCCTTTTTATGAGCAGAGATACTATGATTTCGGCTGAAGCTGCTTTAAATAATGAAGTGCTTCCTGATTATTTCGAACCGGCACGATTTGGATAGAATAATTTCTCTTCTTGGCTTCATCCATGATATCTTTGGCGTTGGTGTCACCCGGCTGCACATCAGCTGGGCAGAAGAAGATGTCCACCTTTCCATCATGTGCTGCTACGATTTTATCGCGAATGCCTCCAATCTGGCCGACATTCCCTTCCTGGTCAATGGTACCAGTACCTGCTATCTGGTAGCCTTTCGTCAGATCCTCCGGTAGAACCTGGTTTAATATCTCCAGAGAGAACATCAATCCAGCGGAAGGTCCGCCAATGTCACGGGTATTGATTTTAACCTGACGCGGTGGAAGGATATCGAACTCATCTTCCGGCTGGATGCCAAGGCCTACTTTACCTTGATCATTGATGACGGTCAGTTCGAACGATTGCTCCTGCCGTTTCCCTTCATGCAAATACACCATATTCACCGATTCACCCGCTTTTTTCGCACTCAAATAGGCGATTACATCAGCTGATTTCTTCATCTCCTTCCCATCGATCTCCGTAATAATATCGCCCACGGATATTTTGCCCTTGGCCTTGGAAACGGGAAGAACATTGGTGACGAAAACACCTTTGTTCTGCACAGGTACGACTTCTCCTGCAGCACGCAGACCTGCAATAACGGCATTTTGCTGGGAAGAGGTCATCATATGCCTGAGCAAGAAATCATATTCATCCTCGGAAAGATTTCCGCTGACGCTCTTTTCCTTGCGAATCTGTGTATCCGGTGCAAACCAGCCGTAGATCAGGTAGTACAGATGAGAGGTTTTAATGGTTGAAACGGTAGTTAGATAAAAATTCCCCTGCTCCGATTTATGTCCGTTCTCAACGGTGATAACCGGAGAAAGTGGCTCCACATCACCTGGCTGATACAAATAATACGGCATCGGAATCATCAGGACGACCAGCAGGGCCACGGCGATCCCTGCGCTCCATATATACTTTTTCGTTTTTTTAGTTGAGCTCACGTTTAAACGAATCCTTCCTAGCTATGATGGGATAGGTTATTTATTTATCCGGATTGAGCTGTACTGCGGCCTGCTTGCCGCTGAGCTGAACTCCTGTGGTTTTGCGTCCCACATGACTCAAATCCTTCATCAAACGCTCCAGCAGCTCTTTGGCAACCGCTCCCTCTTTGCCTTTGATACGAACCACTAGAAGAACCGCGTCACCGGATTCCAAAATTTTCTCTGCCTGTCGCTGTTTTGTGTCATAGTCATGCTCCTCAATCTGGGGAGTCAGACGAATTTCCTTGACTTTCATCTGACGCTCAGAGGCTTTGGCCTGCTGCTTTTCTCTCTTCGCCTCTCCCGCTCCAATCAGCTTGCACGGAGGCGGACTGCTCATCAGAGACATGCACACCAGATCAACCTTCAGCTTCTTTGCCATGGCAAGTGCCTCAGAGATCGGTACTATACCAAGATCTTCTCCATTCAAACCGGTAAGAGCGACTTCCGCCGCTTTGATTTTTTCATTCATTATCATTTGCATACACTCCTGTCCATCCATATTTTACAACGGACAGGTGGTTGTTGAACATACCATATCATGAGTAGATATTAAAAAAGCTTGCATCCGTTGAACCGGATGCAAGCTTTTGTTCCATGTGCGCACAGGTACAGCGGCAATTACAGTTATGTCCCGATGCCCTGCTCATGCCTGCTGTTCATACCTATGCTAACCGTACCTTCTTCAATAAGCACCTGATGTGTTTGAACTTCGCCATGATCCGGCGCTTGTACAAGTCCATCCCGCAAATCGATTTTCCAGTCATAAAGCGGATCATAGATAAAATGTCCGGATACCATTCCCTCCGCGAGCGGTCCTCCTTTAGGATGAGGACTACGGTTGTCAAGCGCGTACAATTCTCCACTGGTGGTACGAAAAACAGCAATTTCCTGCCCCTCAATATGCACTACACGGCCCATTTGTACATAATAATCTTCCAAGCTTCCTGCCGGATAGTATTTCACCGTTTTATCCATGCTGCTCTCTCCTCCTTCCCATACAAAAGCTCTTATACTTCAAGCTGATTGTGCGGAGCATCCCCGATTACCTCTCCATACATCACCCGCCGTGTTCCATTCTGTCTCAGCACTTGGCTCCATGGCTCTTCGACCTGTTGAAGAGCAAAGTTATTGCGATCAAGGAGCTGCATGCGCTGCTCTTCATCCTCCAGTACCGCGGCTTGAATCGCTTCAAGGCCCATCCGTTCCACCCATTCCGATGTTCTCTCCAAATATTTGCCCGTTTCACGGTACAGCTGAATGACCGCTCCGCAGATATCTACCAGCTCCTGGTCGGTTTTCACTTTGCAGAAGGAGTCTGCAATTCGAGGTTTAATACCTCCATTGCCACCAACAAAGATCTCCCAGCCGCCATCATTGCCTACGATGCCGATATCCTTGGTACAGGATTCTGCGCAGTTGCGCGGACAGCCATTTACCGCCATTTTGAACTTTGCCGGAAAATCCAGCCGTTCAAACTTACGCTCCAGTAAAGCTCCCATGGCCATCGAATCCTGTGTGCCAAACCGGCAGAACTGGGATCCTACGCATGTTTTGACAGTGCGGAGTGACTTGGCGTACGCGTACCCCGATGGCATATCAAGCTCTTCCCATACCTTGGGCAGATCTTCTTTTTTGACTCCGATCAAGTCCAGCCGCTGTCCTCCTGTGACTTTTACTACCTTCACATCATATTTCAGGGATACGTCAGCGATCCTTTTTAGATCCTCAGGTGTAGTCACTCCCCCGTACATTCGCGGAACCACCGTATATGTGCCGTCCTTTTGAATGTTCGCATGCAGCCGTTCATTTACAAAACGCGATGCCTTCTCATCCTCATGCTCGGCTGGATAGACCATACCAAGATAATAATTAAGGGCAGGACGGCATTTCGAACAGCCTTCCGGATGGCTCCATTCCAAGACGTTCATAACCTCACGTATCGTTTTCAAGCCTTTCCCGCGGATTTCAGCAACGATTTCGTCACGGCTAAGCTTTGTGCAGCCGCATATTCCCTGCTTGCTCTCCGATTGAAAGCCATCTCCAAGCACATACTGCAGGATTTGCTCAACTACAGGCTTACAACCGCCGCATGACCGGGTAGCGCCTGTACATGCCTTGATTTCTTCCACAGTCGTCAGCCCTTGTTCTGTGATGGCTTCCACGATCATTTGCTTGGTTACCCCGTTACATCCGCATACAATTTCTTCACTGGCCATCGTTTCAACAGAGAGGCTCTTTTTCGCACCGCTGCTTCCACAGCAGCCCCCTCCCATGATCTCGTTATAAATGTCGTCTGTCATCAAAGCATGCTCTTTGACCAGCTTTTGCAGTGGAGCTGCTTCTGTCACATCACCAAACAATACCGCACCTGCTATTTTCCCATCCTGCAGCAGAATTTTTTTGTACGTATGCTTCCAGTCGTTTTGCGCTGCGATAACGGTGTGCATAGGTCCCTCAATAAACTCACCGGCAGAAAATACATCAACACCGGAAATTTTCAGCTTGGTGGATACGATTGAACCCTCATACGGTTGAGTTGCCACACCACAAATATGTTTGGCCAGCACGTTGCCCTGTTCAAACAATGGCGCCACGAGACCATAACATACGCCGCGATGCTCATTGCATTCGCCCACCGCGTAGACATGATGCATGGAGGTTCTCATGAAATCATCCACGACAATCCCTCTTTTGACAGCAATACCGCTCGCCTTGGCTACGCTTGTATTGGGTTTAATCCCTGCAGCCATAACTACAAAGTCACAAGCTAGCTCCGTTCCATCACTAAATCGCAGCCCTTCCACCCGCTTGCCGCCAATCAGCTCCGTGGTCTTTTTTTCCATCGCAAATCCGATTCCCTGACGCTCCAGTTCATCCTTCAGCATCAAAGCCGCTTGATGATCAAGCTGCCGTTCCATGAGATCCTCCATCAAATGAACGACTGTAACCTGCATTCCAAGACTGACAAGTCCCTTCGCGGCCTCCAGCCCCAGCAGTCCACCACCAATAACTGCGGCACTGCGATAGCTCCGTGCAGCCTCAATCATTTGGTTGCAGTCTTCAATATTTCGGAAACCCACCACTCCTTGCTTGTCGCAGCCTGGAATCGGCAGGATTAGTGGACTCGAACCGGTAGCGATAATGGCCTTGTCGTAAGGCATAGATGCCCCATCCTCGGTAATGACCCGTCTTGTTACACTGTCTATCCTTGCCACTGTCGTGTCTGTATACAATTTGATTCCATGATCCTCATACCAGTTCAGGTCATTCAGAATAATATCATTGATGGTTTTGCTGCCCTCCAAAACATAAGAAAGCATAATCCGATTGTAGTTGGGATGAGGCTCACTGCCAAATACCGTAATGTCATATGAACCGCTGAGCTTTAATATCTGTTCTACCGTACTGATTCCAGCCATCCCGTTTCCGATGACTATCAATTTCTCCTTGTCCGCTTTCATCACAAAAGCCTCCTTCCAATGTTGCAGCAGCAATCAGCCAATAATTTATGATCGTTTTCAAGTTCTGCGCTAAATACTTTCTTTGGATATCTTCATTATAGAGGATTGTTAAAATTTGAAATGTGATTTAATTCACATTAGTTATGAATGATTTCACTTATTTTGTCACACATTTATTATTTATTAACTGTTTTTTTTCAATTCGTCCGTTATTCATATGTATTTTCAACAGCTAAGACCTGTCCAATCGAATTTCCACCTCATCCTGGGGTGTCAGCCTCATATCGAGACCATTCTCAACGAGCTCCTTGCTGTTCACTTTAATCACCCATTTTTCAATGGACTTTGGACTATAACCTTTCACGGTATCGATAAGCCGCTTATTCATGGACAGCTTGATGAAATCCGTGCTTAACAGCATATCACGTACGCTTTGATTTTCAACATAAGGAAGAATATACGTGTGCGATATTCCCGGCTGGATTGATCCTCCGTTCAGTTTAAGAACTGTGAACTGCAGATTGTTATCTGACTTTTTCTGTTCTGTAGGCTCAATCGAAATACCGATCTCATCATTTTCCTTGAGAACAGTATCCAGCTTGTCCTTTCCAAGCTTTTTCTTGTTAAGCTCCAGTCCCCATGCGAATGCAGGTGAAAGCGAGACTTGGCTGATCGAACGGATGGATCCGTCGTCTGCAAAGATCACAATCCCGCTGTTCTGCAGGCCTTCATGAATCGTTTCTCCCTGCTGCAAATATTTTTCAAGATCCCGGATAATTTCAGGAGAGAAAAAATCATCCTTTTCAGAAATCAATATCGTAGAGACGTCGCCGGCATAGACCTTGGCTGCTGCCTCCTTGGATTTGTCATTGCTGCAGCCCGCAAGGATAAGCGAAACTGCTATGATGAAAGCGATTGCTCTTTTTATTCCTTTCTCCACCCTAACACCACCTTCAGTTGTTCATTTCATGCTTCTGCCCGGTATGAAAAACATCTACCGACCTCTATCCACCGCAGACAGACCGATTTTAGCTGAAGTATCTCACCAGATCAGGAATCCATATATATATCACATGCTACTTATCTTAAAATCCTCAAAAAAATAGAGCTCTCACCCTGAGAACTCTATTTTACCATAGGCGGACAAGGTTTTTCGACAGAAAGGAACGGTTTTTGACGAAAAATATCAGTTAATGAGCGCCTGCATAAATGTTCTGCTGCCATCCGTGTTTTTGAGATAGGGTCCGAGCCCCAAAAAATGACTCCGGTCCACATAAACTCCCGTCATCCAGGTACCCTCAAGCACCTCGCCATCCAAGTGTACGAGCAGTGGTGGAGCAGAGATAAATTCTTGAAAAACGGGAATACGCATATCATGCTTTTTGAAGGGTTTACCTGATTGTTGAAAAGGGATTTCACTGACATACGTAGGAACGAAGTACGTGGAGATGACTTCCATCTCCTCTTCATTATAGAAGGGGGAATCTCCCAAAAAGGGGTGGAACAATGCAATTTCTTCAAACTGTGACCAGATCAGAACTTGTAAAAGCATGCTCTGGAACCTGCCGTTATGGAATATATATTCCCGTTTATCGGGCACTTCCTTCTCCGTGGCAGGTGTGAGACTTTCCACGTAATGTCGTTCACAACCTATACACTTCCAGCCTGACGGGCTTTGAATCCATTTTTGAAAAACGGGACTGCTGTTTTCTCCGCCTGCAGAAAGCGACTCCTGAGTGGGCCTCTGAACGGCCCATGACTTCCACATCGATTCCGGCAAATTACGCATTAGCATCGTGATCGCTTTATCGTAAATATCACGCACTTTGATAGAAGCGCTTTCAAGTTCATTAACATCCTCTTTGCCATACCTGATTCCCTGGGAAAGTACTCTTTTTCTCATCGTCGTCCGCCTCCTTAAGCGCCGAAAAGGCAGTTTTTTACCAATTATACTACAGAATCCGCGGTAAGGTGCAAGTCTCTGCCTAAATTTAGCAAAAAAATCCAAATGGAAATCTATCTTCACCCTCATTCTTTACCTTTACATGGAACAAAAACCTTCCTCGCAAATACAAGGAAGGTCTGTCATTACAGTTGGTTTTTCAGTTGACTATTCAAGGTCAACCCAATGCTCCGCCCAGTTTTGAACCTGGTCCATAACGGGCTGCAGTGCTTTGCCTTTTTCCGTCAATTCGTATTCAATCCGGACCGGTGTTTCAGGATAGACATGGCGTACCAAAATACCTTCGGTTTCCAAATCCTTCATACGCTCGGAAAGCATCTTATCGCTCATGGTAGGTATGATATGGGATATATCCTTAAACCGTTTCGGTCCGGTCATCAACGAGTAAATAATCAATCCATTCCAACGTTTACCGAGAACGGAAAAAGCTGTTTCAAACCGCGGACACATACTGAAATCCTGACTGTTCATGATCTTCACCTCTTTACAGGATCCATGTAAACAGTTACGTCTCATGAAAGCTTACATTAAGTTAGTTTGTTTCATTTTAACACATTTCATGCTAAAAGAAAACTCATCTGCAAGTGAATCCGCGTAAATAGCAAAAAGCGGCAGCATTGACAGCCACCGCTTTACCTGCTTATGCCATGGGTACCTCACCCAATGCTCTTACCGGCTGCATATTGCCAAACTGCAATGCGTTTCCGGAGGCCGGATTAGCCCATTTGACACCATTCGAAATGACTTTGATAATTTCAGGCTGGTAATAGGTTGGGTATGTCTCATGTCCTGGACGGAAATAAAAGATTTTCCCCCGTCCGCGGCGGAACGTACAACCGCTTCTGAATACCTCGCCGCCTTCAAAGTTACTGATAAATACCAGCTCATCCGGTGTTGGAATATCGAAATATTCTCCATACATCTCTTCATGCTCCAGGATGATTTTCGCGTCAATTCCCTCAGCAATCGGATGGGACGGATTCACATTCCACAAAATTTCCTGTTCTCCCACCTCACGCCACTTCAGATCGCATGATGTTCCCATCAAAGCTTTAAACGGTTTGGAGAAATGTCCGGAATGCAGGACGATTAGCCCCATCCCTTCCTGAACGCGCTTGACCACCCGGGCAGTAATTTCATCACTAACACGGTCATGCGCCATATGCCCCCACCAGACCAGAACATCGGTGGTATTCAGAACTTCCTCTGTCAAGCCGTGTTCCGGCTGATCGAGCGTTGCAGTCGTGATAGCATAGCCGCTGCTTTGAAGACCTTCGGCCAATACCGTATGAATGCCTTCCGGGTAAACAGCCTTTACTTCATCATGAATCTTCTCATGGACAAATTCGTTCCAGATCGTTACGTTAATCATTTTTTGTATCCCCCTAGACCCACCACATGTCGCCAAGCGACTCTTCAATGAGTACTTGCTGTAAGTTAGCTACGGCTTTCGAGAAGCCTTCTTCAATAGACATCAGACCGTCTTCATGCTCAATGCTGACCGCATAATCATATCCAACCAGACGCAGTGCACTAATGATATCAGCCCAAGTCTTCACATCATGGCCGTAGCCAACGCTGCGGAACTGCCATGCGCGATCCAGCATGTTAGTATAAGGCTGCATATCTGTAAGACCATAACGGTTCACGTTGATCGGATCGATCACAGTATCCTTCGCGTGGAAATGGTGAATCGCTCCTGCACGGCCCAAAATGTGAATTGCCTGTACCGGATCAATGCCCTGCCACCACATGTGGCTTGGATCCAGGTTGGCACCGATGGTTTCCCCTGCTGCCTCGCGCAGGCGTAGCAGTGTTGCCGGCGTATGCACCGAAAAGCCGCCATGCAGCTCAAGTCCAATTTTCACATGATGCTCTGCCGCAAATTTAGCCTGTTCCGTCCAGTAAGGAATAACTTTGTTTTCCCACTGCCAAGCCAAAATCTCCTGGTAATCATTCGGCCACGGAGCGACTGGCCAGTTTGGATACTTCGCATTCTCATGATCTCCCGGGCAGCCGGAGAAGGTGTTAACCACCTGTACACCCAGCTTCTCCGCAAGCTTAACGGTATTCACAAAATCTTCGTGATCCGCTTGTGCCAGATGCTTCTGTGGATGGAGCGGGTTGCCGTGGCAGCTGAGGGCACTGATCATCAAACCGCGGGATTCCACCGCATGTTTAAATTCTTTCAGCTTTGCTTCGTTTTCCAATAGTTCAGCAGGATTACAGTGAGCCTTGCCGGGATTACCACCCGTACCAATTTCTACTGCCTTTAAACCTTTGGAAGCCACATAATCCAGTGCATCCTCCAGCTTGCGTTCACCAAACAACACCATAAATACGCCGAGTTTCAACGAAAATTCCTCCTTAGCCTTGATTCATTTATTAGTAGATACTTCCAAGTTACGATCGCTTTGAAATCCGAAACCCCATACAGCCCTGGCTGCATGGGGAAAGGAAGTGGATGATTCCATGATTAACTTATTCGAAAATACTATTCAAAATAAACAGCTTTACCGGTTTTGGCAGACTCATAAATAGCCTCCAAAATTTGTGTTACCACAAATGCCTGCTCTGGTTTGACGACAGGCTCTTTGTCTTCGAGAATGGCATCCAGCCACAATCTTTGCTCCAGATCCGCTTCATTTTCCGCTGCACCGGAGTAGAATGCAACCCCGCCCGCATTGAGGTCAATATTGGTATCATACAAACGGCTTAATTTCTCACCGTTAATACGCAGTCCGTCTTTCATATCTGCGCCGCCCTCGGTACCTGCGAGAATGGTTTTGGCTTCGCCGGTTTCCACGACATTCAATGCCCAGCTGGATTCCAGGATAATCGTTGCCCCGTTCTCCATCGTGATGAAACCAAATGCGGAATCTTCCACTTTGAACTGTTCCGGATCCCATGGTCCGAATGCATTCGCCGCGTTTTCACGGTGTCCAAGCTTATGGAATGTCGAACCAAGCACGCTCTTCGGCTTGTAGTTGTCCATCAACCAGAGAGTCAAGTCCAGTGCATGCGTACCGATATCGATAAGCGGGCCTCCGCCTTGTTTTTCTTCATCCAAAAACACGCCCCATGTTGGAACCGCACGGCGGCGGATTGCCAAAGCCTTGCCGAGATAAATATCTCCGAGCTCTCCGGCTTCGCAAAGCTGTTTCAGATATTGGCTGTCATTACGGTAGCGGTTTTGATAACCGATGGTAAGCTTTTTACCTGTACGTTTTGCAGCATCTACCATTTCTTGTGCTTGAGCAGCAGTTTTGGCCATTGGCTTCTCGCACATTACATGCTTGCCGGCTTCCAACGAGGCCACAGAGATCTCCGAGTGAGAATCATTCGGTGTACATACATGGATAACATCAATACTTTCATCCTTGAGCAGTTCGTGGAAATCCGTGTATACTTTAGCACCTTCTGCCCCGAATTCCTCAGCAGCTTTTTCAGCGCGTTCCTTTACAATATCACAGAAAGCCACCATTTGAGCATTGGGCTGCTTGGCCAGACTTGGCATATGCTTACCATTAGCGATTCCTCCGCAGCCAATGATTGCAATTTTCAATGTTTGATTCGAATTAGACATTTACAGGTCCTCCATTTTGGGCGTAATTTTTAATCCATTCCATACTTTTTGCAATGCTTTCAAGCGGTGGATTCTGGCAGAAATCCTGCTCTACAACAATCCATTCGACTCCCGCTTTGTCCGCAGCTTCAGCAACGGCTTTCAAATCCACTTCGCCTTCACCAAGCTCTACCGTTAGTGGTGAACCGTCCTCTTGTCTGCGCACATCCTTCCAATGGACAATTGGAAGACGTCCAGCGTAGGCTTCGATATACTCAGCAGGGCTGTATCCTGCGAAGTGAGTCCAGCAAGTGTCCAGCTCAACCTTGAGCAGATCCGCAGGAACGGCATCATACATGGAGTCAAATACCGTTTTATCCCCGATCTTTTCGGTGAATTCGAAATCATGGTTATGGTACAGCAGCGTTGCCTGCTGCTCTTTGCAGCGTTCACCAATCGTCTTGAGATTTGCGAACACCTCGTCCCATTTGCGCTGGTCATCGCCCAAATAAGGAACAATCAGATTGGTATTGCCGATTTCTTTATTGTAGGCGATTTCCTCATCAAGGGCGTTCAGCATGCGGTCATACGCGGTATGCGTTCCAAGGGCAACAAGACCGTATTGATCCAGCAATGCCTTGACCTCAGAGGCCGGACGTCCGAAGAAAGTGTGGAACTCCACACCCTGATATCCAAGTTCTGCTACTTTCTTCAAAGTACCCTCAAAATCCTGCTCCATTTGATCACGAACGGTGTACAATTGCAAACCCAATTTCAACATGTTTGCCACACTCCTGTTTTTTGGATTGATGAAGATCAGTTTATTTCAGTAGATCTAGGATTCTCCCAGGAAAAATCCTTATATAGGATGGAGTTATACGAGTTCGCTTGTCAAAAGCTGTATGTCATATTCGTACTTACTCTCCAAAACCACATGTCGGCCCTCCGGATCCGCCAGCAGTTCATTCACACTGAATGCGTTTGCAGCGCAAACTCTGCTGCCCGCGCCGCAGCACGTTCCTGCACCATGTCTGTACAGGCCACCACTTCCACGGTATCGCTTTTTTAAAAAATTCCCCAAATAAATCGCACTGATATTTCCACAACCGATAATACCAGCCTTCATTTTGGTTTTCATGCGGTCAATCCCCCGTGTTGAAGAAGGTGGAATCAACAATCTAGTACCCATGGTATTCCGAATTCATTTATATTAAAATGAATAATATGATTAAAACATGAACAATCTGGTCATTATTTTTCAAAGGGCCGGATTTACTTACATTCAACGTTGTAAAAGGAGTCATTTCATGTCCACGCAAGATACAGTACACATTTATACAGCAGGATTCTCTTTTCACCACAAACCCTTTTACATGACCGAGATGAACGGTGTCAATAACTATCTGATGCGCCTCCAGACAGATGGAAGATGCCGGGCGCGTGTCGGCGGCGAGCTGGTACAGATTGAGGCGGGAGACCTGCTCATATTTTCGCCGGATGAGCCTTATGAATTGAAGATTGAAGAGGAACTTAACGCCCAGAATGAGCTTTCGGTTGAAAGCGGCGATTATCATATCTTTTTTGGCGGGGCTTGGATTGATGAGTGGTGGTCCAGTCAGAAACGCCCTACAAGAATCAAAGTACCCTTGAACGAAACCATCCTGGGCCTCTTCCGGCAGATTGTGCTGGAGCAGCGCAAGATGTCCAATCCATTTCCCGAAATATCGGGATATTACATGCGCATTTTATGTCTGGAGACAGACCGCTTGCTGCGGGAGCATCCATCCACAACCCCAAAGACATACCTTGCATACCGGATCAAGCATTACATTGAAGAGCATGCGTCCGTATCCTTCAAACTGGAGGATGTTGCTGCCTATGTTGGAATTAGCGTTTCACGTGCCGTCCATCTGTTTAAGGACGCCTTCGGCACAAGTATTATGCAGTACACACTGGACGTCCGGCTTGAGATGGCACACGAGCGGATCATTTTCAGCCCGATGTCCCTTGAAAATATCGCCGAAACTTCGGGATTTGCCAATTATACGTATTTTCACCGCGTGTTCCGCTCCCGCTTTGGAAAATCCCCCAAGGAATTTCGCATCGCAAACAGGGAGCAGATATAGTAGGACACTTTGCCCGTGGCGAACGCTCTAATCGTAAAAGTCTCCGAATACTATTTCATCCGCTTCACTTCAAATAACAAGAAAAGGCAGGCCCCTCTCATGGGCCTGCCTTTTCTATGTGACGAATCTTAGTATACGGTATAGGTTTGTCCAGTCTGCGCACCCTCGACACTCTTGCGGAATGCCTTGGCCGCCCTGGCTGCAGGAACCGGTTCAAAGCCCCGGAAGAAAGGACCATAACTGTCCATGGACTCTTCCAGGACATTCGGACTTACGTTGTTGATGCGGATGCTGCGCGGCAATTCAATCGCAGCAGCCTGAACAAACGCTCTAACCGCTCCACCTGCCATCGCAGAAGATATCCCGCCGATGATCGGATCATCCATAATAATGCCCGTTGTCAACGTAAAACTACCACGATCATTAACATAATCCAGTCCAAGCAGAACCAGATTGATTTGTCCCTTCAGCTTGCTTTGAACAGCAACTTCGTTATTTTACGGAGTAAGTTCGTTCAGCGGGCCGAAGTAAGCATTTCCGGCGGCACATATCACGGCATCCATTTTTCCCACCTTTTGATACATCGCCTTAATGCTCTCCACGGATGTGATGTCAACATTAACATCGCCTTCACTGCGGCTTGCTGAGATCACCTCATGATCTGAAGCCAGTTCATTACGAACCGCGCTCCCAAGCGTCCCGTTCACACCTACAATAAGAATCTTCATGTATGAATCCTCCATAACCCGAATCTACACTCATGATGAGCTAAATCTAGTATAGACCAATACGATGAAATCATTTCTGCAGATTAATTTTTTTGGGCTCTTCTTGAAATCGCCTCTGACACGATAAATGCCAGATCCTCATTGCCGAATAACGATAATACGCCGAGAACGGTATCATCCGGAATCGGACCCGCCTCTTCCTTCGAGACCGTCAGCTCCAGTACACGCTGCAGACGTTCATTGCTTTGCTGCTGAGGATAGGCCTGCATATACAATTCCTCAGGATTTAATCCCTCATTGATACACCACTGGGCAAATACCATGATCATCATGTCCTCATCCTGCCGGTAGCTTTCCACGATCCCGTCTTCGATTGATTTGCGGTACTCATCCATTTCCCATTTCCCCTTTACCTGTTATCGCAGACCTTTGCGGCCAGTTCGTGGCTGCACATCACCTGATCAGCCCGGATGCTGCAGTGTTCGGGGCTTCCGATACACTCCAGAAAATGATCAACCGCTCCGGCAAATCCTCTGCGCTCCAGTATCGTGTCCCAGCTGCCAAAGGTCTTGGTAACTGGAAGCACGCCGTTCTCATACAAAACTGCCTGTTCAAGGTTGGTGACCTCGACAGAACGGCCGCTTCCGTGAAGCTCTAACTTTTCAAGATCTGTCCCGGATTGCCGGACCATACCGTAGCTTCCATAACGCGCATCCTGAAAGCTCATCGCACCCGATGCATGGAGCATGCGTCCTTCCTTATCCAGTGCCAGCTGCTGCGAAGCAAGTTTGTAATCATCCCCGCCAAGCCATAGAAGAAGATCGAGCATATGAATCAGGTCATCAAATACCGTTTCTCTGCCGGAGCTGGACTGCTGCCGTGTACGATGCTTAAGCGCCGTCACCTGGTCAAAACCGCCGGCAGCTTGCATCCATGCCTTTGCTTCCCTGTACAGCGGGGCAAATCTCCGATTAAACCCAACGGCCAGGAGCAGCCCCTTATTTTCTGCCAGCGCTGCAAGCTCTCTGCATTCGGACAGATCACCGCTAAGCGGTTTATCCACATACACGGGCAGACCATGCATCAAACAAGTCTTTACCGTTTCGTAATGAGCCGCTGTCGGACTATGAACAAAAACCGCGTCCACATCCCATGACAACAATTCATTCAAATTCGTAGTTGCATTCTGAAAATGGAATCGTGCTGCTGCATGCTGCACCGTTTCTTCTGAGCGGCTCATCACACCGACGACTTCGGCATGCTCATGATGAGC
This sequence comes from Paenibacillus dokdonensis, assembly GCF_004916975.1. Classification (GTDB taxonomy): domain Bacteria; phylum Bacillota; class Bacilli; order Paenibacillales; family Paenibacillaceae; genus Paenibacillus_AQ; species Paenibacillus_AQ dokdonensis. The sequence goes on from NZ_STGQ01000001.1 coordinate 3,450,368, forward strand.
AAGCAGCGGCAGGTATACCTTGTTCGCAATATCTCCGATGCCTATCATGGCGACCCGTCGCTTACGGATGTTGTCATTCATTGTGCACAACCCACCTTTCACCTTCGCACGCAAGGATCGATACACATTATACCTTCTTTAAGAAAGAAACTGAATACGAACGGCTTTAGTTCATCCTTACTGCCTGAGCTTTGGCAGCCTCGGCTTTCTTCTTCTTCATTCGGAGTCCAACCAAAACTACGGCTGCTACCACTACGAGTTCAAAAGCATATTTCAGGACTGTGCTTGTAAACATGCTGTGAATCATAGGCTCCTCCACCAGCATTTTTGAAGCGGTCCAAGCGAGTACGGCTGACCCGAAGGTAATAATGAAAGGAAAACGTTCGGTTAATTTAACAATCATCGTGCTCCCCCAAACCATAATCGGTACAGAGATCGCCAGCCCGATGATGACGAGCAGAAAGTCACCATGCGCCGCTCCGGCTACAGCCAGAACATTGTCAAGTCCCATCATGGCATCCGCGATAATAATGGTACGGATAGCTGCCCATATTTGGTTTCCTGCCGAAATATCATGCTTTTTCTCATCGATTAATAGCTTGTAGGCAATCCAGATCAGCGCCAGCCCGCCGACTAAACGCAGGCCTGGGATCAAGAGCAGCTGAACGACAAGCAATGTCGCGATGACCCGTATGACTACCGCACCAACCGTCCCCCACAGTATTACCTTTTTCTGATCTTCTTTTCTGACATTGCGTGCGGCAAGACCGATCACGATGGCATTGTCTCCAGCCAGTACCAGATCGATGACGACAATAGACAACAAGGCTGTCCAAAATGCCATGGTTAACAACTCCATTTTTCTTCCACCTCTCCTGTTTTGGGATATTCATCCCGGATTAAAATGGTTGCTATGACTAGCCCGCCGCATTAAAAAAAGCGCCCCTTACCTTCATTAGGTAATGGCGCTTTTAATCCCACCAAAAAAGACCTTTACCTAATGAAAATCAGGCAAAGGTCTCGCAAAACAACGTTTAAGTTGCCAATAAAGCCGGGGATACGATCCCGTAATGACGACTTTATTGCATGAGCTACTCCCCTTTGGGAACTATTCACTTATTGGAATCATTATAGCAAACACCTTTGGAAATTTCCATGGTTTTATTTTTCACTTCTGCATTTGGTATGATATACATTAGAAACAATGATGATCAGCAGAAAGGAAACAGCATGAACAAATGGATGCTCGCCGCCTTGTATGCGGTTGTTCTTATGATTACTTATATATACCGGAATCCGATTGTGGACTATATGCATCAGCATGGTTCCTTTCCTGTCCTCGTGGGTCTGGCAACCCTGATTGCCCTGTTTCCGATTATTCCTTACAAGCTGGTGATTGCCGCGCTTGGCTATTCCTTCGGGACGGTCTGGGCTGCAGGCATCAGCTGGCTGGGTACGATGATCGCCGCGACAATTATTTACGCGTTGGTAAGAACGGTTTTCCGGAAACAGGGACAGCAATATCTGGGCAGATTTAAATCCCTGCAGACATTCACCTCATGGGTGGAGTCCCGTCCTTTTGTCAGCGTTGCCGCTGGACGCTTGATTCCTTTTATTCCACAAATGGCTGTGAATGTGTTCGCAGGCGTTGCTTCCATTCCCTTCTGGACTTATACGGCTGCTTCCGGCATCGGAAAGCTTCCAGGTATTTTTCTGTATGCTTTTCTTGGCGGACAAGGCGGGCGTCATCCGATGGTTTCCATTCTGGTCGCGGCCGGTTATATATTACTGCTCGGATTGATGTTTATCCTATACAGGAAAAAGGGACGTTCAACACACTCGCATGGCCGGGTTCTTGGTTCCACCATGCAGATCGATTATAATGAAGAAGAGAAATAAAGAAACGGAGTGATATCATGAGCGATTCACAAGCGGTTCATCAGGAAAAAGCGACCTTTGCAGGCGGATGCTTTTGGTGCATGGTAGCCCCGTTCGAAGAGCTGCCCGGCATTATCAAAGTTGAATCAGGCTATACGGGCGGCCATACCGAGAACCCTACCTATGAAGAAGTTTGCTCCCATACAACCGGGCATGTCGAAGCTGTGCAGATTACCTACAACCCGGATATTTTTCCTTACGAAAAGCTGCTGGAGCTTTTTTGGCAGCAGATTGACCCTACAGATGAAGGCGGCCAGTTCCATGACCGTGGACATTCTTACCAGACTGCAGTCTTTTACCATACGGAAGAGCAGCGAGTTCAGGCCGAGGCTTCCAAGGTCAAGCTGGCGGAGAGCGGACGTTTCAACAAACCGATCGTAACGCCGATTCTGCCTGCGAAGCCCTTCTATGCAGCTGAAGATTACCATCAGGATTACCACAAAAAAAATCCGGGACATTACAAGCGCTACCGTAAAGGCTCCGGCCGGGATGACTATTTGGAAAGTCATTGGACTCCTGAAAAGAACAAAGCTGAGCTGAAGCAGCGTTTGACTTCGATTCAATATGAGGTTACCCAAAACAATGCCACCGAAGCGCCATTTCAAAATGATTTTTGGGATCACCATGGGGATGGAATCTATGTGGATATCGTTTCCGGAGAGCCCTTGTTCAGTTCGCAGGACAAATATGATTCCGGCTGCGGCTGGCCAAGCTTCACCCGTCCAATCCGTGATTACAGTGTCAAGGAAAAGATGGACCTCACCCATATGATGGTGCGGACAGAAGTTCGCAGTAAAGGCTCCGATTCCCATCTGGGTCATGTGTTTGACGACGGTCCCGGACCTAATGGTCTGCGCTACTGCATCAACTCTGCAGCTCTTAAATTCGTTCCAAAGGAAGAACTGGAGCAGCAGGGCTACGGCGAATATAAAGTGTTGTTTAATTAAGAATTCAAAAAAGCCTGGGGTCTTTGGTCAAGACCCCATTTAGTGGACATTGAAAAAACACCTAGGCTGCAAACTGGCGCCGGTACTGTACCGGCGTCAGTTTGTTTAATTTACGCTGCGGTCGCCTTTGGTTGTAAAATTGTATGTACTTCTCAATTCTCCTTTGTGCCTCTGCCAGATTTCGGATATCATAGGGATAGAGCCCTTCCGTTTTGAGATGCGAGAAGAAGCTCTCCATGGAGGCGTTGTCTAGGCAATTGCCCCGGCGAGACATGCTGATTTGGGCGCTAACCTTTGGCAGCATGTCGTGGTAAGCATGAGACGTGTACTGGAACCCTTGGTCGCTGTGAACGACCAATCCGGACACGTCTTTTCGCTTAGCAAATGCTTTAGCGAACGTCTGAAGTACCAGTTCATTATCGTTACGTTCGCTAAGTTGGTAGGCCACAATCTCGTTATTGAATAGGTCTTTCACTGCCGAAAGATACAGCCAGCGCTCGCCTATCCGGTATTGAGTCACATCCGTCACCCATTTCTGGTTTGGTTTTTCGGCTGTGAAATTTCGCTTAAGCAGATTATCAGCCACGCGCTCGGCAGCCTGGTATGTCATATTAAATCGACGTTTCCGGCGAATGCTGGCTTGAAGACCAAGCTTTTGCATTAGGCGCAGTACTTTCTTGTGATTCATCCATACACCTTCATCCTGCCACAAGAAAAGTTGGATCTGACGGTAGCCATACTTTCCTTCGTAGCGTTGATACACGGTGCGAAGGAGTCGTTTAGCCTCGGCATCTCGGTCATTCTTCTTCCTCTTCAAATACGCGTAATAGCCACTTCTAGAGACGCCAAGGAGCTTGCAGTGTTCGGCTACTTGGCCGACATTCGCTGCTTGTTCGATAAGCTTGAAGCGCTGTTCTTTCCCTCCTGCATCCAGATTTCCAAACACTTTTTTAGCATCGTATTCTCCCGTTTCAACTGCTGAACATATCGCTCTTGATCTAAATATTCCTTCCGCCTTCCTCGTTGATCCAGTAAACCAAACTCACCCTTTTCACGGTATTTTCGCATCCAACGCTTCATCCGACTCTGGTCTTGGATTCCCAAATGATCGTTGATTTGCCGATACGTCCATTTTTCCTCTACGTGCAAACGGATTGCCTCCATCTTGAGTTCCTCAGAGTACGTCTTAAACTTTTGACCTTTTATAGCCATAAAAAATACACCCCCTAGAATTCATCGGTTAAACCAAGGGGTTTTTCCAATGTCTATTCTAAGGGGTGCACTTCACTTTGAGCCCCAGGCTTTTTTGCTTGCTTACACGGATGATGCGGTTGTTGCTTTGTCAGTCTGTCCCTGCTTTTGCGTTTCCGGAAGCTTATTAGAGGTCCGCAGCGGAATTTCACGCAGGAAGAAGGTCAGCACGAGCGCTACGGCCACGAGAGCTGCTCCTGACAAGAAAACTGTCGTCAGTGAAGAGCTTAGTGCATGCTTCAGCGTATCGATCATTTGCGTCAGCACCGACTGCACTTCTTGCGGCATCGTTTCCTGCAGTTTGTGAAGCTTTGGCTGATCAAGCAGCATTTCCGGATTTTGGAATGGCGCCAGCTGTTTGGCCAGCTCCGGATCCAGATTCTTCATGTCGACACCTTTACCGGATGTCATCGCATCCTTCATATGCCCCGTAAGACTTGATGTCATAATGGTTCCCATAACCGCAATCCCAATGGTACCGCCCAAATTCCGGAATAACTGTGATGAAGCGGTAGCAACACCAAGCTGGTCAGGTCTGACCGCATTTTGCACGGTCAGGGAGAATACCGGCATGCCAATACCCAGTCCCAGTCCGAATACGATCATGGCAATGACGGCCAGCCATACGCTGTTCATGAGGGCCATGATAAGCATACCAATGATCATGATTGGAATACCGGCCAGAGCAAATCTTTTGTATTTGCCTGTTTTGGTAATCATCCTGCCAATGATCGTACTTACGATAACCATGGATATCGACATCGGCATGGTTACATAACCGGAATATGTCGGTGAAATGCCTTCAACGCCCTGTACGAAGAAAGGCAGATAGATGAGCGCTCCCATCATGCCTGCGTTCATGATAAAGCCGATTGTGTTCGAGATGGTTACGATATCATTGCGGAACAGTGACAATGGAAGAACCGGACTTTTCACAACTCTTTCCACTAGTATGAATAGAATCAGGAACACAACCGCTCCACCGAACAGACTCAGAATCTGCCATGATCCCCAATCATATTTCGTGCCTGCCCAGGAGAAGCCGAGCAGCAGCGGTACAATGGTCAACGTCAGGAACAAGGAGCCGAAATAGTCGATTTTCTCGGACTTTTTGCGCACACCTTTTGGAAACAGCATCATAATCATGATAAATGCCACAACCCCGAGTGGAAGGAAAATCCAGAACAGCCACTTCCACTCCATATTATCGACAAGCCAGCCGCCAAGCGTTGGTCCGAGTACGCTGGAGAAGCCAAAAACAGCCATCATAATCCCCGTCCACTTTCCTCTTTCGCGAGGAGAGAACAAATCACCCACAGCAGTAAAAGCGGATGCCATAATGATCCCCGCACCGATCCCCTGAATCCCCCGGTACGTAATGAGTTGGAAAATATCTCTGGAAAAACCGCTTAGAAATGCACCGATGATAAAAAATACGATACCCGCTAATATAAACGGCTTGCGCCCGTAAATATCCGATAGCTTACCAACGAGAACCGTTGCGATTGTAGAGGTCAACATATAAATGGTGATGACCCACGTGTAGTAGTCCATGCCGCCGAGAATGGCGATAATGCGCGGCATAGCCGTACTGACAATGGTCTGATTGATTGCGGAGAAAAACATGGCAGCAATGATCGCAATCATGATTGTCACTTTCCTCTTTTGGGATAAATCCTCCAAATGTACTCCACTCCTTGTTTTCAATGAATGTATATTTTTTGTTGCTCTTATGTAATCTCACAGCTGCAGATGCCCTGCTGCTATAAATGCAGCCTGAGCGTTAATTCATTTGCTGTCCAACCATCTTTTCACATAATTCGGTGAACATACGCACTTCGTCAGGCTCAAGACGGGATAAATGCTCCTTAAGACATGCATCCCTTTTTTGGACGGCTTGTGCCAGAACCTCTTCGCCTTGCAGCGTTGCTTCTACCAAAATCACTCTACGGTCTGCAGGATCATGGGAACGCGAAACATAACCGGCCTTTTCCAGACGGTCCACCATAACGGTAACAGCGCTAGGTTTCACTTCCAGCCGATCTGCGACCTGTGTCAGATTGCATTTTTGTTCTCCATGGATGTAGTTGAGCATAAATAATTGCGGTCCGGTCAGATAATCCTGCATTTCCTTACAGATATCCGTCTCCAGACTCCGCCAGAATGATTTCACGGCAGCATATAGCCGGTTCGCAAGCGCGTCCATTCCCGATCCCCCTTTCATGTCCAATTAGTAAGGTTAACTATTATTTCAATGGTTTAAATATTAAAATCTTTAAGGGCTTATGTCAACCCTGTTATATGTAAATTTTTTCAACTTGTTTCGGGCTCATCCTATGATCCAGCCAATCCAATACGCACAAGGCACCAGCAGCAGTTGGGCGAGCATCGTCCCCGCCATTCGCGAAACCATCATAAGTCCGAATACACGGTTGATGCGTCCAAGTCCTTCCTCCCCGCGCAAGGCTTTATCCGAAAGCAATGCAATCCGCGGATCAATCAACAGCGTCAGTAGAATTGTTGCCAGTCCATTAATCAATCCCGAAGAAGTCGAAGCAGTCAGCCTGAAGGCAGGCCATAAATATGCTGCATACAAGGAAGAAAGAACCCCCACAGTGTAGATCGCGGTTACCGTCATATTGAGCAGCATCAATCTTCTTGGCAAGGGTCCATCAAACAGAGAATGCAGCATCCGGAAGGTCGGCCGTTTGAAATAAGTCATTCCATTTTTCCATTTGGAGAAGGACATTAGATTTCTGGTCATTTTCGGTATAGAACCGGCGGCTTCCAGATGGACAATCATTCTAGAGCAGAGCCTAACGACACTGGGAAACAGAAACATGGCCAGCAATGATCCTGCAGTCGCAGCAGCAATAATACCATGAAGTTTTGGCTCCAGATGAAAAGCAGCGGATTTCAACGCTTTATCCACCATGTTTCCGACCATCGGCCCTTGAGCTATATTGGAAGTCCGGGACACCAGAACAAGCAGTCCTGAGAGTGACAAAGCGAGCGTAATCCGCCGGCTGCGGAGTCCACCTAATCGCAAAGCATAAGAAAGACTGTCTACTGTATGTATCACTACCGTAAACATAAGGATCATGAACAGTTGTATCATGGGGAAGCTCCTTTTCATCAAATTATTTTTCCATTATAAACCAATCGTTACAAAAATCTACCGTTTGATTCATCCTGCCCCGGGTAATATACGGGTAAAAGCAAACACCAATCAGGAGGGAAACCATATGCCATGGAATAAACACGACTACCCTGTCTCTATGAAAAATCTGGACGCCAGAATAAGAAATAAAGCGGTTGATATTGCAAATGCGCTGCTGGATGAAGGCTATGAGGAAGGCCGTGCCATTGCGATTGCCACAGCCCAGGCCGAAAAATGGGATCAAGACCACCCTCGTTCAGATCATGATTCAGGCCTTCAGGATTCGAAATCAGGCAATTCAGGGCGAAGAAGTCAACCCAATCTGCATGTCGTCTCCTCGGATGAAGGCTGGGCTTTGAAGGAAGAAGGCCGCGACAAGCCTCTGTCCACTTTTGACACAAAAAAGGAAGCTCTTGAGGAAGCCAAACAGCAGGCATCGAAAAACGGAGTCAATACGATTATTCATGGTGAAGATGGACGTATTCAGACCACAAAGAGCTCGTAGACCAATACACATAAGATATTCTGTATTCCAAAAAAAACCGCCTGATTCTCAGAAGAACAAGAATCAGGCGGTTATCTGTTAGTGAGCACTCCGCACCGCATGAACGGGTTTAGAGGCAGCTTTCTGGGATTGAGCCGGTTCGGGTATCGCGGTAACATCCGCTTTTCCCATACGGAATGTGAATGTAAATGTTATGGTCTGCCCGGCAATGCCAACCGCCAAAATCGTAAACAATGTTTCTTTCAGCGGTAAATAGAACAGAGACAGCAGCAGCACGGCGGCATCCATTAAAATAAACACGGTACCTACCTTCAAACCACTCCAGCGGCTAATGAGCAGCGATAAAATATCATCTCCACCGGTGGCTCCCCCAAATCGGAGAACCAGTCCTGTGGCGAACCCTGTGACCAAACCGGACAACAGCGCAGCCAGCAGCAGATTGTTGTGCAGGTCAATGACCAGCACTGAATAGCGTTCCAATAATTCGTAAAAGATAGAAAACGAAAAGGTCGCGAGCAGTGTATTCATCACGAATTTACGGCCTTTCAAAAACATGGCGATCAGAATAACCGGTATGTCCAGGATCAGCATGCTTAACGAGGGATTCAGACCCAGCACATACTTACCAAGCAGGGACAAACCTACGAATCCGCCCTCTGATAAATGATTTTGAAAATTGATGTGATAATACGCAAATGCTAGCAAAAATGTTCCGAACAGCATTATAACGATTGGTGCAAGCTTAGAAATAAAATGGTCTTTCTTCCTCATACAGGTTCCCTCTCATCGCAGTAGGTTAGTCATGGATGTGACAAACCACTGTGAAAAGGCAGAAACCTGCAGGACCGAATCCTTCGCATCTTGAGCTTCCTTCTTTCGCAGAGTTTGTCATACGTCCTTGGAGTGTCTAGTTGACTGTATACTCTACGAAAGGGAGCTAAGTGTAAGAGAGATCATAACGTTTCCAAATCGTCCTTTGGGGATTGTTCCTTCGGGGACACATGGTATCCTGATCCTTTCTTTGTTTGTTTAGTTTCTTCTCTTATTATAACACAATCCATGCAGGTGCTAAACAACTTGCTTGCTGTAATTGAAAAAAAACAAAATTTGCATTTAAAATTCATCAAACCGACTCACCATCTGAGTGATTTGTGAGACATGTCCTTGCCAAGTTCCTGAGTTCACATATTGTCTAACTTTAATGTGATCGGAATCACAATTACGTATTTTCACTTTTCCTATACTGAATAAGAAAGCACCGAAACATAACAAAGGAAAGAGGAATTCGCATGCTATCTAAAGAGACCATCGACATTATAAAATCAACGGTTCCTGTCTTGGAAATTCACGGTAAAACGATTACGACTACCTTTTATCAAATGCTGTTCGATAGTCATCCTGAACTGCTGAACATATTCAATCATGCCAACCAACGAGAAGGCAAACAGCCGCAAGCTCTTGCGAATGCGGTGTATGCAGCCGCTGCTCATATCGATCATTTGGAGGATATTCTGCCTGTCGTCAAGCAAATCGGGCAAAAGCACCGGGCGCTGAATATTTTGCCAGAGCATTATCCGATTGTCGGGGAGAACCTGCTTGGCGCCATTAAGAAGGTCCTCGGTGATGCTGCTACGCCTGAAATTCTGGATGCATGGGCACAGGCCTACGGTATGATCGCCGATGCCTTTATCAGTGTAGAAGCCGAGATGTACCAGGAAGCCGAGAATACTCCGGGCGGCTGGCGGGGATTCCGTCCTTTCGTGGTGGAACGCAAAATCAAAGAAAGCGACGTGATCACCTCCTTCTATTTAAAACCGCAGGATGGCGGCGCGATCTCAAGCTACCTTCCGGGCCAGTACATTACTGTACGAGTTCAGCCCGACAATGAATCTTATACCCATATCCGTCATTACAGCTTGTCTGCAGCTCCCGGTGAGGATTACTACCGGATTTCGGTCAAGCGTGAAGATGCAGCTCCCGGTAAACCTGCAGGGCTCGTGTCTACCTATTTGCATAATTCCGTGAATGAAGGAGATGTGCTGGAGATAAGCGCTCCGGCCGGATCATTCACATTGGATCAAGATCAGAACATCCCGCTTGTTCTGATCAGCGGCGGCGTTGGCTTGACTCCAATGATCAGCATGCTGGAAACTGTGCTGAAAGAACAGCCTGAACGTGAGGTTACTTTTATCCATGCGGCTATTAATGAAGGATTCCATGCGATGAGAGAGCATATCGAGCAGTTGGATGCGGCGCATCAACCTATGAAATCTTATGTTTGCTATGAGAAACCACTGGATCAAAGCCTTTGCCATAAGATTGGCTACATCGATCTTCCTTGGCTTCAAAAGGTCACTTCCAAAGAATCAGATTTCTATTTCTGCGGTCCTGTGCCATTTATGCGTGCAGTGAATCAGGCCTTGCAGGCTTGGGGCATTCCCGCCGAGCGGATTCACTATGAATTCTTCGGGCCAGCCGGAAGCCTGTAACGCAGGCTCTTAAGCAAGTGATTGGAAACACAAATCAAGGGATACCTCTCCTCATACGGACAGGTATCCCTTATTAAGTATGCTCTTGTCTGAATGTTGTCATATTGCCCTGTGCTACACGATATTTATCCCCATTTCAGAAACATAGCCAACTTGCAGCATGGGGTGTTTTGAACTTTGGGGTCCACCGTAATTCCAATCCCGCTTGGAGAAAATTCGGATTGGATTGTCGCATTGGAGCTGATCGTTTTCATTAACCGGTCAACTTCCTGCTTATTGCCTGCTTGGGCCGCAGTCATGACCTGAACTGCAAACGAATGCTCGGACAGTTTGTTCAAGATCCGGTAGCCCTCTTCCATTAGCTTGTAATAGTCCTGTATCGAGTGGTTCAAGATATCGGTCTTTACCTGCGGGTACTCGCGAATCCAATAATGGGTATGAGGATATGAATAGGGGAAAACAGAATATCCGTAATTTGGGGGGTAACTCATCTGAGTTATCTCCTTTCTGTGTGTACAGATAACCCATTATATGTGCCTGCATATCTTTTGTGAGATCATTTGCTCATCACGAACGTTTCAACCGGACTAGCATCCTTCCATATGACATTCTCACCGTAATTTTTACCCCAATCGTACATCATCCGCAGCACCGGCATTAGAGACTGGCCGTATTCTGTCAGCGTGTATTCCACTCTGGGCGGAACCTCAGGGTACACTTTTCTCGAGATCAATTGATCATCTTCCAGTTCGCGAAGCTGATTGGTGAGCATTTTTTGCGTAATATGCGGGATTAACTTTTTAAGCTCGCCAAATCGCTTTGTTCCATCCAGTCCCAAATGCCACAGTATGATCAATTTCCATTTGCCGCCGATGACGGCAAGCGTCAATTCCTTCTCACAGTTAATTTCCTTAAGATTGATACGGTCTTTAATTTCTGTTGCCATGATGCCACCTCCCTCATTAGGATACTACATTTATTGCTCCTAAATCTAATGCAATAAAACTCCACTGCAAGCAGTGGAGTTTTCCAATCTATCTTTTTTCAGAATTTGCGGTTTACTCCAAGTTTGCATGTCTTCCGTACATTTGCCTGGAGCTCTGATCCTTCTGATCCATTAATCTGAGAATAACGGCATCATATAAAATGATGAGTGTCTGTTCGAACAGCGATGCCATCGGCTGAATGGTTGCATCACCCGCATTTGCCTGATCCTTCGGCGATCCGGGCAGCTTTACCGAGAAATCAGACAAGCTGCCTAACGACGAATCAGGCTGGATGGTTACCGTAACCACCGTTGCTCCCAGTTGCTTCGCCTTTCGGGCCATTGCGACCAGGCTTTGAGTCTCGCCTGAGCCAGAACCAATGATAAGCAGGTCGTCAGGACCAATACCCGGTGTCACCGTTTCACCCACAACAAAAGCGTTAATTCCCATATGCATAAGACGCATTGCAAACGCCCGTCCCATAAAACCGGATCTTCCGGCGCCTGCGAAAAACACTTTTCCTGCCATCTGGATCACGTCTGCCAAACGTTCAGCTTCTTCCTCCGAAATGAGTGTGACAGAGCGCTGCAGCTCCTTCACGATTTCGGCAGCATATTTCACCGTTTTCATCAAACTGTTTACGCCTGGCTTACCAGTTGCTTCATTTCGGACGCCACTGCCCGCTTGTCCTCTTGGCTAGTTATTCCGCCACCAACAATAATAAGGTCTGGACCTGCAGCGATAACCTGAGGCAGCGTACTCAGCTTAATGCCGCCGGCGATAGCCGTTTTGGCCAGTTTCACCACACGCTTAATCGTAAGCAGGTCGTCAAAAGAACTGATACCTGCCGCTTGATGGTCATACCCGGAATGCACGCAAATATAATCCACGCCCATTTGGTCGATTTCCCGGGCTCTTTCCTCGATATTTTTGACATTGATCATGTCCACCATTACCTTGGTGTTCTGCTTCTTGGCTTCCTCAACCGCGCCTTGAATCGTCGAATCATCCGACACACCCAGCACCGTAATGATGCTCGCTCCCGCTTCGGATGCCTTCATCACTTCGTAACCGCCTGCATCCATAATTTTTAAATCAGCCAGCACACGCAGAGAAGGAAAAGCTTCCTTCAGTTCTTTCACGGCGCGAAGTCCCTCATTAATGACGATTGGAGTTCCAATTTCGACGATATCTATATATTCTGCTACCTCATTTACGATTTCTTTTGCGCCTGGGATATCTACAAGATCGAGTGCCAATTGAAGTTCCATATGATTGTTTCTCTCCTCATTTATTTACTTGGTCATTAACCACAACCTCATTTTAAATACTAATTTTCTTTTTCGTAAGTAGGCACTATTTAGTAAGGAAGTTACCTGGACGATACTATTGGACCCTGATTGGCATAAAAAAGGGATCCTATCGGGATCCCCATTACCTCTATTCGATATTCAGATGTAATTTGACCCTGCAAGTCCCTAGACTCCGCAGGCAAGCTCTACCTTGACCCGGTCCGGATCCTCAAAAAACACCGCATAATGCTCCGGGCCGCCAGCATATGGATATTTATCCTCATACAAGACAGGTATGCCTTTTTCCTTAAGTGTGTTGGCCATCTCATCGATCTGACTGCGCGACTCTGCATGAAAAGCCAAATGATTGAGTCCAGTTGCCTTCCGGTGGTATGGAACGTTCTTAAATCGTTCTTCCGTTTGCACAAATACCAGGTAGGTCCCTCCCTGCTTGAAGCTGAACCCATGCTCCCATTCCTGGAAAATACTATAGCCAAGCCCGCTCAGAAACCATTCCCAAAACTCCCGGCTGCGCCGTAAATCTGATACATTGAGCTCCACATGATGCAACATACTAATGCCCCCTCAGCAAGCGGTTTATGGTTTCTCGCCGCACTCCGATCAATTGACCAATCTCCTCCTGTGTTAACAGCTCGGTAAAATGAACGCCATGCGAATAATCGTCCAACCACTCGGACAACAGCTCAAGACGCTCCGCGGGTGTCCCTACCGTCAGATGATCCAGCCTTTTTTGCATAAAACGAACCTTCTCCTGAAGCAGGAGCGCGATTTCAAGCGCCTTCCCCGGATTCTCCTTCACATCGCGGTACCATTCTTCAGCCGGAATCCTCTCTACTTCGCTTCGCATCAGGGCGATCGCCGTTCCATGAGCTTCCTTGGGGGTAATCAGCGAATGATGCGGCACTGTTTCCCCGGCATACAATATATTAAAAAGTACCATATTTCCATTTTCGTGAAGACGTGTGACTTTAAATAGCCCACTCTTGATATGGTATAAATATTCTCCTCCGTCACCCTGGTGGAATAATATTTCCCCTTTATGCAAAATCATATAATATCCTCCCCCCGATACTGATATAAAGTGCTGCTGGCTCGGGCCGCCAATTCTTCATTTATTATACCAGAAAGATCAGGCATCTTTTCCAGTGATTTAACCCTTGTCATCATACATACTTTTCACGTAACATGAATATAAATAGAACATATGTTCCGTATTCTTATTCCTGTATCAAGGAAGTGCTTCCATGAAAGCATCATCCCTTCCCCCAACCCCGGCCGAAGAGGACACTCTGCTGGTCAAAACCTATCTGCTGCATGTAATTCTGCTGGATGTACTGGAGCGGGATATCCGCACGCTGGGTACCCTTGCCCTGAAGCTGCCTGATGTCTACATCCGCGGGCTATCCGGTGTGCAAAACAGAGTCATTTACCGACTCACAGCCATCCGGAAGGATATGCGAAACCGCGGTATTCGGGTGTATGAAGAAAACCGGAATACGAAAGGCGTAGAAGCTCTTTATTTATGCCGGGGTTATCAGCGACGGTTTTTCATGCTGTGGTCCTATGTAAAAGCGGAGACGGCTTCCGAGCTTTGCGTTTACCTGGGAATCAGCCTGACCTCGGAGGATGGCAAATAAAAGACGCATCCTATGAATGCTCATAGAATGCGCCTTTGCCATTTGTCCTGATGTCAGTTTCTCATGCTGCTTTGCTCCTGCTTCGGATCTGCCGAAGCTATCTTTTCATGCCAGGCTTCATAGTGATGCACTGCCAGTCCCGCAAAGGAAGAATAGGAATCGCTGAGTCGGTATACCTGCTTCATCTCTTCCTCCATAACGGGAAGTGATTTGCCGAAGAAGCTCACATGATCTCCTTCCTTCGTATCTCCCAGTTCCATGCCGATCCAGACGGATTTCCCGAGCTGGTCAGCCTCATTCAGCATTTCCTTGGACAAATCGACCATTTTTTGACCACTGTCACGGTATGACATGACGGCCAAAGCATCGAACCGGCCCAGCATCCAGCGGCTCAAATTACCGCTTCCGCCAGCCGCTTCAACTTTTCCCAGCCAGAACGGCACAGCAGCGCTCATATAGAGCCCGCCATTTCGGCCTTTGTCCGTCCATTCTTCCATATTGCGGCTCCATTCATTTACCACGCTGGTCTGGTCACGCTCCCACCGCTTCAGCTGATAGGGTTCGACATCAAGCTGAATTCCAGCAAAGCGTTCCTCCGGCGATGCCTTACGGTTATAATCAAGAACCCAGTCCATAAATTGATCCGCTTCCTTCTGCTGTTCCTGATACGCCCATTGCGGCTTTCCATCCAGTGCGTGGACTGAAATATCCTCATGATGGGCTGCGCTGATGAATTTCCTGTACTGCTCCGCTTCCACATTTTTTTGTATCTGCAGAAAAATAACGTTAACTTCCTGCTCCTTGCAGAAGTCAAGAACCTTTCCCGGATTTTCAATCAATGAGGCATCCCACAGCCAGGTCGCTTTTTGTTCATCCATGGAAGATGATTTAAACAGGAAGGGCAGGAGCAGCAGGCAGCAGACAACCAGGACGATGCTAGGTTTCGCTTTTGCTTTTGCCAATAACACTCCCATCCTTCCCCTCCTTTTGGTTTTATACAATCAATGCCATGTTTGGCTCTTCAATATGCTGAACCGAATGTCCGATTTTATAAATATGCGGCTCGTTAAAGCTGCTGAACGCATTACGTGTATCCAAAATCGGTACGCCCATGGCTGCGATCTCGCCGTAATCCAGTCCACTGTGGTTTGTGGTCAGAACAATGCAATCATAGGTCTTGAACTTCGCCAGATCATAGGCTACGCTGTGAACGGTCTCCCCATGCTTGTCACGGAAGCTGACAGCATGCGGATCATAGTATTCTACATTGGCTCCGTTCTCTTTGTACAGTTCATATACCTCTAGTGCCGGAGACTCGCGCAAATCGCTGATGTCTGGTTTATATGCCATACCCAGCACCAGAATGGATGATTTTTTGATGGACTTGGCATATTCATTCAAAATGGTGGATGTTTTGTTAATCACATAATACGGCATATTGTCATTGGTGGACTGCGCCAGCTCAATAAATTTACTGTAGAACCGGAAGCCCTTGGCTTTCCAGGAAAGATACATCGGATCCAGCGGGATGCAATGTCCGCCGATTCCCGGACCTGGGTAGAACGGCATGAAGCCAAACGGCTTCGTCGCAGCCGCATCAATGACTTCCCAGATATCGATGCCCATGCGGTCGCACATCATTGCCATTTCGTTAATGAACGCGATGTTGACACTGCGGAATGTATTTTCAAGCAATTTGGACATTTCAGCAACCTTTGGTGATGTGACCGGTACGACCTTTTCCACATATTTCGAATAGAGCGCGGTACCGAGTGTCAGGCAGGCCTGCGTTGTTCCCCCGATAACTTTAGGGGTATTGAATGTATTGAAGCGTACATTGGAAGGATCGACGCGTTCAGGCGAGAAGCAAAGGAAGAAATCCTCGCCTACCCGGAAACCAAGCTCCTCGATTTTTTCCTGGATCAATTCCTCAGTGGTTCCTGGATACGTGGTGCTTTCCAGCGTGATGAGAATTCCTTTTTTCATATGCAGCTTAATCTGATCAACCACGCTTGTAATATAGGAAGTGTCCGGATCCTGGTTCTCGCTGAGCGGAGTCGGAACACAGATACTGAGTGCATCAATGACAGTAATCATGCTGTAATCCGTTGTTGGTTTGAAGCGGCCGCTGGCCACACATGCCTTGAGCTCTTCCGAAGAGATGTCGGTAATATACGATTCCCCATGGTAGATTTGTTCGATTTTGGACGGATCCACGTCAATCCCGATGACTGTAAATCCCTGCTTGACCATTTCGACAGCAAGTGGAAGTCCGACATAGCCCAGACCTACAACACCCAATACAGCTTTCTTATTCTCAATTCCACTCAACAGTTGTTCATATTCCTGATTCACTAGCTTCAACCTCCATATGATGTAGTTTGGTTATGCGCTTAAAGCGGATGATTATTTAGTGAAAACACCGGTGTATTCGGGCATCCAGCTCGACCGGAGAAAAAGGTTTGGTTACATAGTCGTCAACGCCGTTTTTAAAGCACTGGCTAATGGTTCGCTCCACCCGTTGTTCGGTCAGAACGACAATTTTAGGCGTATTCTCTACCGGCAGCTGCTGGATTTGGTGAATAAAGGGCAATCCGTCAATGCCGTACAGATTAAGCTCTGTCAGCACCAGATCCGGCTCCCATTTCTCAATCAGTTCCAGAGCCGATGTGCCGTCAAGCGCCTCGAGGGTTTCAAATCCCTGCATTTTGAGGCGAATGGTCAAGAACTCGCGGATGGTATCGTCATTATCGACTATAAGAATGCGTCCAGGCTCCTGGATGGCTTCTTCTTTGGTGAAAATATGAATGTCCGATGATGTGCTGAGCCTGGTTGACTCGGACATCTGCTTTAGTACCCCCGGCGTTGGATCAACTTGTCCCGGAAAAACGGTCAATGTGATCCGCGGGTCAGCGTCCTCCATGGTTTCCTGTAGATACTGCTTGAGCAGCAGCGCCTGGTAATGGGTCGCATCGAGTGTGAATCCCGGCAGCAGAATCGCAAGTGTCTGCGTGGAGCTGTCTTTCAGCACTTCAATTTCCAACCCGGATTCATGCTGCAGAAAGTCGCGCACCCGGCTCTCCAGCTGTGGAGGATTGCCGCTGCAGTACAGAAACATGATTCCGCAAAGCTCCCGTGAGGTCTCCTTAAGACGTTCTCCGAGATTGTGATACACGTCGGTTTTCTGTTCGCGCTGCAATGTTACGGATTGGGGCATTATCAATTCCCACCTTTCAAAGAATTAGTTATGAATAATGAATCACGCCGGTTAGGCAGTCTTGCTTTCTTCCTTCCAGCTTTGTCTTGTCATCGCTCCCCAGGAATTGTTTTTCCGGAGATACTGAATATGGCCTTGTACACGCCATATAACGCCAAGTTGATGGTAGCCAGCGAATTTGAGGGCGGAGAAGAGCAGCATTTTCCATAGATCGGAAAGTTTCTTGAACCTGCGGAAAGCAATCTCCTCCAAAATAATGGCACCCACACTCAGCAGATAGCCGCTCAGGAAGTTCAGAAGAAAGAAAGTAAGCAGTATGCGCCAATGCGTCATATCCAAAAGCGTATATCCTATCAGAGCCAACAGGCCCGTGATTCTAAAATAAGGGTTAAATGTTTCAAACAAAACGTTGTACGGCATCGTGATCATGCCCATGACCTTATACTTTGGATTAAATAGCATCCCGCGGTTCTCGATCATGTTCTTGAGATTTCCCCGGCCCCAGCGCATCCGCTGGTTGGAGATGATTTTGTAAGAATCAGGAGCCTGGGTCCAGCAAACCGCCTCGGGACAAAAGGCTACTTTATACGGCAGCTTATGGCTTAGCATATACCGGTGGAGCTTGATAATAATGTTCATGTCCTCACCGGGATAACCGCCCCGGTAACCGCCGACGGCAATGACATAGTCCTTGCGGAACAGCCCGAAGGCTCCAGAGACGATAACAAGACCATTTATATGACTCCAGCCAATCCGTCCGCCTAGAAATGCTTTTAAGTATTCGATAGACTGAAACATCGGCCATATTTTCCGCGGCAGCGAAACTTTTTTTACCGCACCATTCTCGATCAGGCAGCCGTTCGCTATGCGGACATCGCCGCCGATGGCCACCATCTCCTCCGGATTTTCCATATACATGCGGGCCATTCGGATCAGTGCATCCTTCTCCAGAAGCGAATCCGCATCAATGGAAGATATCAACGGATAATGTGAAAAGTTGATGCCGGCATTCAGCGAATCCGCCTTGCCTCCATTTACTTTATCTATAATAAACAGCTGTGGATAATCGGGATTGTGATAAATGCCTCTCATGTCATTCGTCTCGATGGTCCCCCTGATTTCCGGATTGGACATCTTCTCAAGCTTGAATTCCGAGATTAGAACTGACAGCGTCTCGTCGCTTGAGCCGTCATTGATCACGATAACCTCGTAATTCGGATAATTCAGTGTCATCAGGCAGTACACATTCTCGATAATCGTCAGCTCTTCATTATAGGCCGGAACCAGCAGTGATACCGATGGCACCAGCTCGGAGCCAGAAAGCGTATTATAGCTGGAATACTTGGATCTTCTGAAAATCGTTGAGATGTTACGGTATGACAATCCCATAATCGCAAAATACAGAATATTAACGATCATGACATAATAAATCGCAACCATGCCGTAAACAAGTAATGTTTCTCTAAGCAGTGTAATCCCCTCCTACTGCAGCTACGCCAGTCACTCGTCTAATCGGCTGTTTCACTCCGAAATAACGGTCGTGAATAAGCCGATTTTTGTTGTAGGCCACCATTTGTTCAATTGCGCTGTGCTCCTCTACCTTCTCCATTACAAGCTCAATGCGCTGCAATGCGGCCTCGCGCTGGATTCCTGCTCCGCTGAGCGCGGCCTGGCACAGGGCTTCAAATCCAGCTTCGCCAAGTGCTGCCAAGCTCTCGGCACTGTTATGCCGCACCCTCCAGTTTGCATCCTGAAGTGACTTGACCAGAAGCGGTATGCTCCCTGCAGCATGCAGTGGACCTAGCGCTTTGGCAGCTGCAGCCCGAACCTCCCAGTCGCGGTCGCTCATCAGCTGGACAATGGTCTCATCCTTAAGCGCAGGGTTCGAGCTGAGATACAGCTTGACCGCCTCGGCGCGTACATCCTTCTCTTCGGAGCCAACCAGTCTTCCCAGAACAGGCATAACTTCGGGAACAGCCTGTCCCCACATGGCTACCAGCCCAACCTTGACGAGAGCCGGATCCGAATCATCCAGCAGCTTCATCAGAATGCTGCTCGCATCCAGCCCTGTTTCCAGCATAATATCCGCTGCCAAATGATGGATGGGCTTGCCGTGAGACAGTAAGCTCCTCAGCATTGTAAGGACATCCTCGGCGTTTTCTGCACTCTTGGCAATGGAACGTGCTATAACAATGGAAAGCGAGGTGTATTTGCCTTTCTGCAGCATCTGCAGCAGCGCTGGCACAGCTTCTTCGGCACGCATGCCCCCGAGACGATAAGCCGCCTCAAGTCGGCGTCCAAAGCGGAAGCTGCTCAGTCCTTTCAGATCAGCTTCCACGAATCCCGCGTCTCTGCAGAGCTGGATGAGATGTGTACGGTATTCCCCTTTAAACTGCTCAATCCATTCCATGTATTTATCCTGAATTACCTTGCGCTCTAGCGGCTTCAGCTTACCCGGGGGCAGCCGTAGCGCCCCCTTATCCTCAATATGAGCCTGGATATACATAAAGTAATCATGATGTTTTTGCTCATACATTTCTCTGCGCTTCTGTTCTTTGTTATGTGAGATTTTCATCTGAAACAGAAGTACAACTCCCAAGCCAATCAATCCGAGGCATACATAGATAAATATATATGCGACCATTAAATGCGAGAACATGTTGCAGTTTCCTCCTTTCAGTCTTTTTGCGATAATCCAATGCCAGTGCTCATTGGACGATTGCAAAATTCTACTTCGAATGAATTCTTCCTATCCTAAATGGCAAGAAAAGTTTCCGCTAACCGCGGTCTGTATATTTGGAAAGTCTTTTTGTTATTTCATTCGATATGGCTGTACAGATCTTTCATCTTGTAATAGCTTTGCTTCAGCTGCTCGCTGTAATGAACCGTGTCCCACGGCTTCCACGTATAGGGGGGAATATCGTTGACGTCCATTGTATTCGCCGTCCCTCCAGGCCAGCTTACCGTGCTTCCATTCTCGACAACCCAAGGGATAAGGCGGATGCCATCCGTTTTGACGCTGCTGAATGCCCGGCCTTCCTTGAGCGGACTGTAATCGATAACCTGAAGTGAGCTCGGATCGGAAAAGCCCAGAAGCATCCAAGGAATGCGCATCTCTATCACATTACCGTTGTACTGCCAAGAAGTTAGAGAGTCAAACTGGGCCTTGCTGCGGTCCGTTGTCCCCCTTTTCAAAGTTCCTACTGTTTTATCGATAAACGGATGTGCGAAGCGCGTATCCGGCGGATTCATCTGTAGGCTGATCGCCAGCTTCCACGGATGGAATGGTGTATCCTGCCCTTTTGTCGTCTCCGGCAGCATCCAATAGCCGTCCTTGCCGTACAGCCTTGTATGAAAATCATAGTCAGCCGCAATCTCTACCTGTGTTTCCTTGTCTTTTCCGATTTCGATCAGCGCTTCAGGCGCTCCTCCTTCCAGCTTTTTGCCTGGAAGCTGTAATGCGGAAGGCTCATTCCCGCCCGCAATCGTATCAGCACCGATATACAGCTTGGAGGTCTTCGGATCAAAGTTTTTATCCAACTGGATTCCCAGGTAAAGGTACCCCTCATCATGCGTAATCCTCATATCCTGAATGCCTGGGACTTTTCCTTGCCAGTGTTTGACTTCGTTCTGTGCCAGACCATCCCAATCGTTCAGCTTGCCATCGATCGTAATCTGCTTTTCCTTACCCGGAAACATACCAAGAACCCCAAATAACTTCTCGTTGGTCAGCACATTAATCCAATTGGCACGGCGGTCGGCCGGTATTTCAAACGGCATGGTATTCCAAGTTTTTTTAAACCATTCATCCTGCCACATAAACAAAATGGCTCCCGCATAACCTTCGTCATAAATATCCTGGGTGAGCGAAGCATCGATTTCTCCCTGCTCCTGCTCGTTATGCCCGCCCTGATCCCTGCCGCCGGCACCAAAGTGGGAAACCCCTACAGAAGATGGCACCCCATATTCGGTGACCATGATCGGCATGTCCTTGAACTTGGCCTTCAGCTGCCGCAGATAAACTTTGTAGGTATTGAAGTCACCCTGCTTATCTTTGATCGTCTGCAGCGTGGAATCCGTCCGGAAAAAATCCGGGTAATAGGGATACACATGATATGCGGCGAAATATCCGCCTTTCCAGCCCGTCGGCTGGACATGTCTGGCATCCACACTCACCATATCCTCTTCAAACAGCGGTTCTCCCGGATGGCTGAGCACATCGGTGGTGACCCAGTTTGTAAATGTCACGGGATGCTCCCATCCGTAGTGCTTCTCCTGCTGTGCAGTGTAGTCAAGCAATCCTGCGAGCCAGCTTTCAAAAGGAGAGGCATCCTGGGTACCCGAGAAATATTCACCCTTGTACACCGGAACGTTGCTGTGTTTCTTATTGGTGTTCTTGACCATCTCCGGATCCCATTCGGTCCCTACATGCCAAGCCATCAAATACTTGCCTGCATTTGCTGTGTATTCTCCGCTGGATGCTCCCTGCTTCTGCGGCACGTCGACATCACCATATACCGCAGCCACTGCCTTCTTTATTTCAGCTTTGAACTGCTTGCTGATATCTTCCGCATAGGCATCCTGACGTTCTATCAACTCTTCCTCCGGGGACCAGATGCCCTGCATGAAATACAAAGGATCGTCGCCTTTATCCTTGTTGTATTTCACAAGCGCCGAGTAAAACACGGGCTGATGCACGGTGTAGACACGGATGACGTTTGCCCCCATTTCATCGATCTGCTTGAACCAGCGCAGGTAATCCTCTTCGGTAGCCGGAAGCTCTCCCGGAAAATGTCCGGGAACCGTAGCACCCAGGTTCACGCCTTTTACAAATATTTCCTTCCAGTTCCCATCCTTGTCATATCGCATAAAACGGTCGCTCTGGGTCTTAAATGTGAATTTAGTTCCATCCTGATCTTTGTATGCCGTCACCGACGAGCTGTTCACCGTAAATCCGGCAACAACTCCTCCGGCAATGAGAACGACGGCTGCTGTGATCCAGATGAATAGTGTTCTACGTTTGATCATCGCCTGAAAGTTCTCACCTCTATTTTGCTTGGCCTCTCCTTGGCCAGGCATTCTCGTTTTTTGTCATAACTTAATTTTTAACGAAGATTAGCAATCTGTAAACTAGGCTGCTGGAAGGATTTTTCAGAACCTGGCGACCTATCCCGCTGATGTTAAGAAACAAAAAAACGGCAGTGGCCAAACTTCAGCACTGACGTCTGCATGGATAGTTAAGCAGCGGTATCTTCCCTTGGCCGAAGCGACAACTGGTTATGTATACGTCGAAAAATTGCTAAAGTTGTGGTCGTTTTAACATCTTTATCCATAAAGATTACAAAATTGATACTATAGTCCGATAAAGCAGCAGCGAAAAACCGCGTCCCTACAGCGTTTTTCGAAAATCACATTTTTCAAAAAATAAGGAGAGAGTCCCGGACGGGACAAACAGTCCCGGATGTGTATCAAATGGATATATATGGATAAAATTGGCATGACTATCCGGGTACTATTAAAGTAGGCCCCCGTTGGTTTCCGCTCCTTTATAACTGAGCATTTTGCATAATTCCGTTTTTGTTAGAAAGGCAGCA
This sequence comes from Paenibacillus dokdonensis, assembly GCF_004916975.1. GTDB lineage: Bacteria > Bacillota > Bacilli > Paenibacillales > Paenibacillaceae > Paenibacillus_AQ > Paenibacillus_AQ dokdonensis. Next base: position 3,473,405 of record NZ_STGQ01000001.1, read on the forward strand.
AAATCTAATTGCATCCGGGGAATTGTAGTGGCTCAATTCTAAAAATGGGCAGACCTGCAGAATTTCAGCGTTTGCAAATTTTTAAGCTGCGTTTTGGTTCTTTCTAGTGGTAGCAGAAAGAGCGGATACAAGCAGGACGATGGCATTCAGATACTGGTGAGTCGTTACTTTCTGAATGCCCCAGACATGCATGTCATCTGCAGTAAGATAGGTTTTCATTCTGGAGTTGCATCGTTCCACGCTGGTACGTTCGTTGTAAAGCTCCTTCCAGCGTTTGGTATCCCGATGCGGGCTGCTAGATCGCCGAAGATCGTCCTTTGCATCTACTTTGACGACCATGCCATAGTTGGAAGGCGAACAGGCGGACATTCCTAACGGGCAATCAACTTTACCCGTGGCGTGAGGACATCGGAACTTCAAGTAATCACCGTCAGCACCCCAATAAGTCATCGCGAATCCCATCGAGCAACAAGGCGTTCCGTTTGATGTCATCCCAGCAGGAGGTTCTTTCTCTCCTCGGGGGTTGAGGGGAATAATGGCTTGCGCCTTCACGTTTCGAGCGGCTTCGTAAACTTTCATTTGGTCGTAGCCCGCATCGAGCATAAAGAATCGCGCCTTTGTTTTGACAGCCGCCTTTTCAATCAAACCCGGTGCCATTTCCCCGTCATTGACATGCGCTGGCGTGACTTCCAGTGCGAGCGGCAATTCGCTTTTTGTATCCACAGCCAAATGGAGCTTGTAACCGAACCAAGTCACCTTGTTTCCGAAGGAGTCAAATTTCGCACCCCAATTCGCATTGCCGGTCTGCTCGCTTTTTCGTTTGGGCTGCTTCTTTTCGAAAGCATGGATGGCGGCGCTATCGATTGCAACGTGGCTGCCATCAATAATGCCGTCTTGCTGACAGCGTTTGACCAGATCTTCGAAGAGTTGCTTAGCCAGGTTTTTCTTAGTCAGCTCGCTGAAGACTCGGCTTAACGTCGAGATGGAAGGGACTTCGCGATCTAGCGGAAGTCCACACTGATAGCGAAATCGAAGATCGGTATCCAAACGATGATGCAAGCCCGTAAAAGTTTGAATATGCTCAAGTGGTGCGGCTAAGAGTGCACGTAAAATCCCTTCTCTACAATGACCATCAGCACCTCGGGGTGAACAACTTCTCAGTTGTTTGGCGTAAGGACGAAGATCCAAGACGCCAAAGAAGATTGGCAATCGATCTTTTGAATTCATTTTTAGCATATCTTCAAAGGAAAATAGACTTTCTTGTAGAATATACAAGGTGACTTCCTCCGTTCTTGGGGTTTTTGGTTTGGTCACCGAAAAACTTCTCCAAGTTGGGGTGAAGTCCCTTTTTTATGCTTAGAAATCCTTGTGTATCAAGGGATCAAGTTTATGCAAAACACTCAACTAGGAATATGGTTGATGATCTCAGAAATTCAAACCGCGGATAAGCCTTCTTTGCAAATAATTCCGGTTGAAAATAGAATATTTCTCCGTTATGCTAATAATAATAAGAACATGTGTTCCTGCAATTGTGAAATGATAAGGAGCGAGTCCCATGGTCAAGGCAAAAAACCGTGTCATTATGCTGGCTGACTGCCAGTCCTTTTATGCCAGCGTCGAGAAGGCTGCCCATCCCGAATATGAGGGCAAGCCTTTAGTCGTATCCGGGGATCCGGCCCGCCGCTCAGGCATCATTCTTGCCGCATGCCCGCTTGCCAAGAAATTTGGGGTGACAACGGCCGAGCGCCTCGGGGATGCGCTGCGCAAATGCCCACATCTGATTGTCGTCCGCCCGCGGATGGCGGAATATATCCGTGTATCTCTGCATATCACGGAAATTCTGCAATCTTTCACGGATCTTGTGGAGCCTTACAGCATTGATGAACAGCATCTGGATGTCACCGGCAGTCTCGGATTGTTTGGCAGCCCGGATGAAATCGCACGCCGGATCCAGCATCGGGTAATGTATGAAACCGGCATTTATGTGCGGGTAGGAATCAGCGATTGCAAGGTTCTCAGTAAAATGGCCTGCGATATTTTTGCCAAAAAGAACAAGGAAGGCATCTACACACTGAAGCGTGAGGAGCTGGCCAAAGACCTGTGGGAAAAGCCAGTGCATGAAATGTTCATGGTCGGCTCGCGGATGACCCGCCACTTATTCAAGATGGGGATTCACACCATCGGAGATCTGGCGCAAACGCCGCTGCCTCGGCTGACTGAGCGCTGGGGCGTGAACGGCGAGGTGCTGTGGCGCATTGCCCGCGGCATGGATTCTTCCCCTGTCACACCTCATAGCCAGCTCCAGCAGCAAAAGGGCGTAGGACATCAAATGACACTTCCACGTGACTATACAGACTGGAAAGAACTTCGGGTCGTGCTGCTGGAGTTATGCGAGCAGGTCGGCCGGCGCTGCCGGGAAAAGGGACTGATGGGCTTCGTCGTCAGTGTAGGTTGTCAAGGGGCAGACTATGATCGCCCCACCGGCTTTTCCAGACAAATGAAGCTTTCTGACCCCACCAATATAACCGATGAAATTTACAGCGCGGCCTGCCTTTTGTTTCATCGGCACTGGAACGGACTTCCGGTCCGTAAAATCGGCATCTCCTTATCCGATCTCAGCGCAGATTCCCTCGTTCAGCTGACGCTGTTCGGAGACCGTGACCGGAAGCGGGAGCTGGAGCGGGCCACAGACGGTATCAAGCGCAAGTTTGGCGAAACCGCCATTCTCCGCGCTTCCTCGCTTCAGGATTCCGGCCAAGCGCAGGAACGCTCTCTTCGAATTGGAGGCCACTATAAATGAGCAAAAAATTGCAAGGAAACGGGTTGTTTGAATCATCGCGGATGATGCTGCCCGAGCACCGGGAAGCATACATCCAGCATCAGCAGCATCTGGTACACCGCCATCCGCCGCTCATTGATCCTCAGGCCGAGGAGGAAATGACCAGAGTGATGGCGGCAGCATGGTACAGCGGTTCACCGGTTACGATCACACTGTTTGACGAACCCGCAGATATACAGCTTACGGGGCATGTGCTCCGGATCGACGCCTCCCGGCGGCAGATCCGGTGGGACGGAAATGATGGCGAAGGTCCTGAATGGATCCGCCTGGATCAAATCATCGGCGCAGTGGCGGAAAGCGAAATATAGCGGTACACTGGATATAATAAGGCTGCTCCGTCTTCTGTGCTTTAGGAGCATTAGAAAAGTACCGGCAGCCAGCCAAGGAGGGCCGATGCCGCATGTGTGGGCGTTTTACACTGATTGTATCGCTGGAGGAACTTATGCTGCGGTATGAGCTGGATCCAGGACATTCCGTACCCTATCATCGTCCGCAATATAATATTGCGCCGACGCAGATGGTTCTATCCATTATCCATGACGGAAGCCGTCTCCGGCTTGGTGAGCTGAAATGGGGATTGGTGCCTTCCTGGGCCAAAGACAGCACCATGGGCAGCCGTATGATCAATGCACGGAGCGAAACCCTGATTGAAAAGCCGGCCTACAGGCTGCCCTTCGAACGGAAAAGATGCCTCATTCCAGCAGATGGATTTTATGAATGGCAAAAGACAGGTAACGGAAAGCGACCCTACCGGATCAAGCTGAAAAGCAGCGAGCTGTTCAGTATGGCGGGACTGTATGATATTTGGGTCCGAGAGGATGGAAGCAAGCTTGCGACCTGTACCGTCATCACGACCCAACCGAATTCCCTGATGGAGCCGATTCATGACCGAATGCCTGTTATCCTTCGTCCAGAGGACGAGCTGCGCTGGATCGAACGGGGAGCCGTAAATACAGAGGAACTGCAAGAGCTTCTAATCCCATATCCCGCCGGTGAAATGGAAGCTTATCCGGTAAGCAGTACGGTGAATTCGGTTAAGAATGATTCTCCGCTTTGTATTGAAAAGAGCTCGTTTTAGTTGTATCCTACATCTAAAAATGCAACGCAAAATACCGCCTGATGGCCTCAATGGAGGTTATAGGCGGTATTTTACTGTCCTTACGTGTGATAACTTAAATGCTTATTCTACAATGATTTTACCCACCATGTTGTCATGACCGGCACCGCACATAACGGAGCAATGGAATTCATGTTCCCCAGCTGCATCCGCTGTGAATTCAGCGGAACCATCCTTTTGCAGGTTTACCTTGAAGTCTGGAATTTCCAAACCATGTGCGCCTTCTTTATTGACAAGCGTAATTTTAACCTTGTCGCCTTTTTTAACTTTAATCTCGGCAGGTTCAAACTGGAAATTCGTTGCTGTAACTTTAATTTCCTGAGTTCCCCCGGCACCCGTGCTAGTACCGCCGGAAGAAGCCGAATTATTCGTAGTGTTGTTGTTGGTCTTGCTTCCGCAAGCGCTCAGCGCAAATACCAATAGCAATGTTAACCCCAGTGTCATCCATTTCTTCATGCGTAAGACCTCCAGTAAAGTAATTATGAATGTAACACGTATTACTTAAACCAGTTTACATAATGTTAATCAGATCTCTTCCGGCTATCTCGATTCAGCTCGTCATTCATGGGCAGCTGCCGGCTCCTGAAAAACGGCTTCCTTTCACCTGTCTTATTTTTGACCGAGAAAGCGCGAACTATGCAAGGTGAAGGCCTTCTGTATAAAAAAAAGACCTTTAAGGAGATACCGCAGCGGTATCCTCCCTAAAGATCCCATCCATTTTTCCATTATTCATTCGTACGATCAACGGAACATGCCCCAAAGCTTGATTAAATGAAATGTATTATTCGGATCAATCTTCTGAGCCACCACAAAGCGCACGATCTGCTGTTCCTCGGCTTGTGATAAATTCTCCTTCAATACTCCCGTCGCTGATTTGACCAGGCGCTGAACCTTTGCTGGATCCTGAAGATCATACTTGCTGACACCTTCGATGATTCCTTTGATCCGTTCCTTGGTCGCAGGATTTTTCATTTTTTGCTTGATTCTTGCCACTAGTGCAGGACTGATTCCATACTGCTGATAACCCAAAACATTGGCACCTCCCGTCAAATTCCAATTCAACTAAGTATATGACGGGGTGCCTGTCCCAAGTGCCTAATCTACCAAATCTCCCTGAAAAATCTGTTCCTGCTGAAGATATTCCCTCAGGGCAGCAAATGCTGGTGAAGTCCAGAAAATACGATCCCCCACCAGTTGTGACGCATCATCCCGCGCCTTCTCCAGAACTTCAAAATCGCTGACCATATCCGCAAGCCGAAACTCCGGCAGCCCGCTTTGCTTCGTCCCGAAGAAATCACCCGGACCTCTAAGATCCAAATCCCGGCGCGACACCTCGAAGCCATCGTCAGTCTCCGTCATGACATTCATGCGTTCCTGTCCAACTTCAGACTTTGGATCGGCAATGAGTATACAGTAGGAAGCATGCTGCCCCCGGCCGACCCGGCCGCGCAGCTGATGCAGCTGGGACAGGCCGAATCGGTCAGCATCCATGATGATCATCAGCGTCGCATTGGGCACATCCACACCGACCTCTATAACGGTAGTAGACACCAGCAGTTGAACTTCATTTTCATTAAAGGAGCGCATTACTTCTTCCTTCTCGGCCGGCGTCATCCGGCCATGCAGCAAACCAACCCGATATTTCGGAAAAGCCTGCTGCATCTGAATATGAAGGTCAATCGCGTTTTGTACATCCAGCTTCTCGGATTCCTCGATCAAAGGACAAATGAGATAGGCCTGTCTTCCCTGGTCAATCTCTTTGGAAATGAAACCGAGCACACGGTCCATCATGTCATGCTTGACCCAGTACGTCGTAATCGGAATCCGCCCTTTTGGACGTTCTGATAACGTCGAAACATCCATATCCCCGAAAGCTGTAATCGCCAGCGTCCGCGGAATCGGAGTAGCCGTCATAGTCAGTACATCCGGATTATAGCCCTTCCGCCGCAAAATGCTGCGTTGATTAACACCGAAGCGATGCTGTTCATCCGTAACAACCAGACCCAGTTGGCGGAAGAAAACATCCTCCTGAATCAATGCATGTGTTCCCACCACAATATCGGTCATACCCATTTGCAGCGAACCCAGCAGATCTTTCCTTTTCCGCCCGTTTACGCTGCCTGTCAAAAGACCCACAGAGATACCAAACGGTTCAAACAGCTTTTGCAAGGAACGCATATGCTGCTCGGCCAGGATTTCTGTAGGAACCATCAGAGCTCCCTGGAACCCGGAACGAACCGCGCCATACAGAGCGATCGCCGCAATCACGGTTTTCCCTGAGCCTACATCGCCCTGCAGCAGCCGGTTCATACAGTAAGGAGAACGCATATCCTGCAAAATTTCCAGTTCTACTTTTTTTTGTGCATCCGTCAATTCAAAGGGGAGGCTCCGTACAAACTCCCGCATCGTCTTGTTGTCCACGGTATGCACAATCCCATCCATCCGGCTGCGGTTAAGCGCTCGGTAAGCCTGCATTTTTAGCTGGAACAAAAACAATTCCTCATAAACCATCCGTTCCCGCCCCTGTGATCCTTCGCGAGTATCCTGGGGCTGGTGGATTGTAGCAATCGCCTGCTTGCGCGGCATAAAATGATACTTTTGCATAATCTGTTGCGGCAGAATCTCCGGGATCATCTCCCCGTATTGGGTAAGTGCCTGTCCCATCGTCTTCCGCATCCAAGACTGCGTTATTTTGCCTCCGACGGAGTAGACAGGCTGCAGCGTACCGCTGCGCCAGGCTCCCTGATCCGGAAATTCCGATTCAGACACGGTCAGCTGCATTCTCCGCTGATCCCATTTGCCCACCAGCACAATCTCTCTGCCGCTTGTCAACTGATCACGCAGGAAGTGCCTGTTGAACCAAGTCGCCGTAAACATCCACTGCTCTGCCATCATCTTACAGGACAATCTCGATTTCCGCCCGAAACGCTGCAGTACGGGAATGCCCATGATTTTGGCTTGTATCGTTATTTTATCTCCGTCTTTGACTTCACTAAGTGTACGCAGACGATAATCTTCATATCGAAAAGGGTAATACTCCAGCAGCTCTTTCACCGTAGAGATGCCAAAGGCGTGAAGCTCTCCTTCTTTGAGAGCACTCACGCCGCGCACCTGCCGGATTGAAATTTGATCCAAACTAAGACTCATTTCCATCCCTCATTTTAAGCTGGCCATATAAATACGGCCAAAGTCCCGGGTCCGACATGGGTTCCGACAACCGGACCGACATTGGTGAGCACGACTTCACCCAGGCTGTAACGCCGGGAAAGCTCTTCCAATACCGGATCGGCTGAAGCCGGGTCTGCCGTATGGCCTACTGCCACATTAATGTTTTGAATCCCGCCCAGATCCTCCTGAAAACGTTCAATCATGCGTGCTATTGCCTTTTTGCGGCCTCTAACCTTTTCCACTGCATATATAATGCCTTCTTCATCGATGGACAGGATCGGCTTAATGCTCAACAGGTTACCGATGATGGCAGCCGCTTTGCCGATTCGCCCTCCTTTTTGCAAATACTCCAAAGTATCTACGAGAAAATAGAGCTTGCGCTGCTGACGCATTTTTTCTACGGATGAGAGGATCTCATCCACGCTTTGGCCTTCGGCGGCAAGCCGGGCTGCATGGACAACCAGCAGACCAAAACCGTAGGAGGCTGATTTGGAATCTACCACCGTAATTTCCGGGGGATCCTCCATCAGTGATTTGGCCAGGACCGCCGATTGGTATGTGCCGCTCAGTCCCGACGAAATATGAAGTGAGATAATCGGGCTGCCGGGATGCTGAGTCATAATATTCTCATAGACTTGCATATAATCGGCAGGGGAAGCCTGCGACGTGGTAGGCAGCTGCTCCGACTGAACAAGCCTTTTGTAGAACGCTTCAGCTGAGATATCCACGCCATCTTGAAAAGTTTCTTCACCAAACATCAGGCGAAGCGGTACGACATGAATATCATACTTGCTGACCAGCTCTTCAGGTATGTCAGAGGTGCTGTCCGTCACAATTACCGCATGGGTCATGCGAGTGGCCTCCTTTAACTGATTTAACTATATTAGTTCAATTTAAATTTTCAATATGAACTAGGACTCTACAGAGAAAATATAATAATAAACTGGCTGTCCGCCTTGATGCACTTCCACTTCAGCATTCGGATAATTCTCGCCGAGCCAGTCTGCGAGCTCAGCCGTCATCTCAGACTGTGTCTCTTCACCAGCGAGGACCGTGACGATTTCATCTCCGCTCACAAGCATTTTCGACAAAAGCTCCTGGCATGCACCCAAAAGCCCTTCAGCCGCAGTAACAATCTTCGAGTTCTCGATGCCGATATACTGACCGGCTTTAATATCGAGATTATCAATCTGGGTATCGCGTACCGAATAAGTCACCTGTCCGGACTTGATCCGCACAACAGCGTCCATCATATTTTGCGTATTGATGTCCTGGATCTCCTCTTCGGAGAAGGCAAAAGCGGCAGCGATGCCTTGCGGAATGCTCTTGCTCGGAATAACAGTTACACTGCGTTCGCCTTCAAGCAGTTCTGCAGCCTGCTGAGCAGCCAGCACAATGTTGGAGTTATTCGGTAAAATATATACATGCTGTGCCGAAATCGATCCGATGGCATTGACAAAATCCTCGGTACTCGGATTCATGGTCTGTCCGCCGGACAGCACTGCATCCACGCCGAGACTTTTGAAAATATCCGCGATGCCCTGACCGGAAGCCACCGCGATAAAGCCATACGGTGCCAGTTCGTCCGCCGGAGGCGTAGCCGGAGCTTGCTCCCACGAATGAGCTACAGGATCGACTGGAATTTCAGCAAAGAGCTCGGGCATTGGAGCAATATCCAGACCGGTAGTTAAAAGATCCCGATGCTGTTCACGCATATTCAAAATATGAATTTGTGTAATTTCACCATAACGAAGCGCAAGATTCAGCACCTCTCCCGGAGCTTTGGAGTGGACATGCACTTTGATCAGTTCATCATCGGCAATAATAATAATGGAATCACCATTAATTGATAGCGCTTTCCTGAAAAGATCCTCATCAAAATGCGCCTCAGTAACGCCACCAAGCTGTCGGTTAATAAAAAATTCCATATCGTACAAAAATTCGATATCTTCTGTTTCAATTTTGGATTGGGCAAGCTCAGAGCGGTTTGCAAATACAGAAGCAGCGGGTCCCGTTACAGCAGCAGACGCCGTCTCCTGATCATTTACCTCGTATGCTTGTCTTGCGGCTGGCTGAGCCACATAATCAGGCGAGCTCAGCGCTCCTTGCAGGTAGCGAAGGAAGCCTTCATAAATGTAGACAAGTCCCTGCCCCCCTGAATCAACTACACCTACCTGCTTTAGAACAGGCAGCATATCAGGAGTCTGAGAGAGTGTTTCCTGCGCCTTAAGCAGAACCTGCTCCATCAATTCGATAATATCATTTGTCCGACGGGCATAAAAAACCGCATGCTTGGCAGCCTCTTTTGCCACTGTCAAAATCGTGCCTTCAACCGGCTTTACAACAGCTTTATATGCAGCATCCACACCTGTTTGCAGGGCAGCGGCAAACTGCATCGCATTCAGCTCGCTGTACGGTGCAGCATAACGTCCAAACCCGCGGAACAGCTGTGATGTGATTACACCGGAATTTCCGCGTGCCCCCATCAGCAGTCCTTTGGACAACACACCCGCACTGTGTCCGATCGATTCGGAATTATTTCTTTTTAACTCAGTTACACCTGCACTCATCGTCAAGTTCATATTAGTCCCTGTGTCACCATCAGGCACCGGGAACACATTTAAGGAATTGACATGTTCTGCATGCTGCTGCAATTTTTCAGCTCCGGCCAATACCATGGCGGTAAAATCTGTCCCATTCAAAGAACGCTTACTCAATGATAAATCCCCTTCCTAGCTTGATCCCTAAGCCACTGGCGTTCTTATACATACGTATCATTCACGTTTTCGTTTCGCCATTTGCGTTCTAAAATCGTATTTTGCTCTATCCTTATATTAAACATATAAACACCCCATGATAATCCAGTATGGGCTATTCATCATTGTACTATAAGAAGCATGAGAAATAAATGTTTTTGCACGATGGTTGACGAAGCATTTTTTGCTGTGATATTATATACAAGTATTGTTTTATGCAGGTGTTTGGAACAAGGAGGTGTAATCTATGTCTCGCCAATGTTATGTGACTGGCAAGAAGCCAGGTAGCGGTAACCACGTATCCCACGCTAACAACCGTAACCGTCGTTCTTGGGGTGTGAACGTGCAAAAAGTTCGTATTCTTGTTGACGGCAAACCAAAGCGCGTTTATGTGAGCACTCGTGCGCTCAAAGCAGGTAAAGTTACCCGCGTATAATAGAAACAAACTTGTATCGTTTTACTTACACAGTAGAAAGACCGCTTCATGCGGGAGATTATTTCTTAAGTATAGCATATAAGCAAAAAGCACCTTGTTTGCAGCAGGTGCTTTTTTTAATGCCTTTGTTCCTGTTCGGTGGGGTTTCATGCCGCCTGCGTCAGAGGTTTATTGCACTAAGCGGCATACCATAAGGAGTCTTCAGCTTTTATGAAATGTGTTTAAAATAGCTTTTACGAATCCTCCCAAAAACTTTGGCAGCTTAAATGTGTAAAATTTCATATTCCATTCCACCCTCCCCATCATTCTCATGTCATCACGTATGGTATGCCTGAGCGTGTTTGCTACAGAAAACGGACAAAAAAAGGTTACATGAGAACCTTGCTCATGTAACCAATGTATGCGCCAAATGCGTGACCTATGACTCAGGCAGACAAGTGAAGCCCGCCCAATATATTTATCCGTTTTGTACGCTGCTGCGAATGGCCTGAATCGCTGCTTCGCGGTCCTTTTGTCCGAACACGGCACTTCCTGCAACCAATACATCTGCTCCAGCCTCTACAACCAAAGGCGCCGTCTCGCTCGTAATGCCGCCATCCACTTCAATATGAACATCGAAGAGAGAAGCTTCATTAAGCCACTGACGCACTTGGCGCACTTTCTGAACTGCCCGCGGAATAAATGCTTGTCCTCCGAAGCCCGGATTAACCGTCATGATCAGAACCATATCGATATCCTCCAGAACCTCTTGAATGACTGCTGCCGGTGTTCCCGGATTAATAGCGATTCCTGCTTGCACCCCATGCTCCTTGATCAGATGGATCACGCGGTGCAGATGAATACAGGCTTCGGCATGTACAGTAATCATATCTGCGCCGGCCTTGGCAAAGTCAGCGATATATTGTTCCGGATTATCAATCATCAAATGCACGTCCAGAGGCAGGCTCGTATGCGGCTTAATGGCACTGACAATAGGCGGCCCCAGTGTGATGTTGGGCACAAAATGCCCGTCCATCACGTCCACGTGGATCCAATCGGCTCCCGCTGCTTCCACGATCGAAATTTCCTGGCCCAATTGGGCAAAATCCGCTGACAATATCGATGGCGCTATTTTAATCATTTCCGTTAATACCTCCGCTTTTTATCTTTCATTTCCGTTAAAAACAACACATAATGCTCATAGCGGCTCGCTGCAATCTTCCCCTCTTCCACTGCTTCGATCACTTTACAGCCCGGTTCATGGGTGTGGCTGCAGCCCCGGAATTTGCAATTTTCCGCATAGGAGAAGAACTCCCTGAAGCATGTCGACAGTTCCTCCACGCCTAGTTCCAGAAAATCCAGCTGACTAAAACCTGGCGTATCAGCTACAAACCCACCCTGCTCCAGCTCAATCAACTCCACATGGCGTGTGGTATGCTTCCCGCGGCCAAGTCTCATGCTGATCGCGCTGGTTTCAAGATCCAGCCCCGGTACAAGCCGGTTAAGAAGCGACGACTTACCTACACCGGATTGACCGGAAAAGACACTGATTTGGCCTTTCAATGTTTCCTTCAGCAGATCCGTTCCCAGCCCTAAGCGTGAGCTTGATACGATAACTTGATAACCGATGTTTTCATATAAAGCTTTAACTAGATCGGCCGGGTTATCAGTACCCGCTTCATCTGGCAGAAGATCATGCTTGGTCAGACAGATCACTGTATCCAGACCCGAATGCTCAATGTGGACCAGAAACTTATCGAGCAACTGCAGGTTAAGATCCGGCTCCCGCACCGAAAATACCAGAACTGCCAAATCAACATTGGCAACCGGAGGACGGATCAATTCAGAGCGGCGCGGTAGAACCTCATCCACCATGCCCTCCCCGTTTTCCGTATGAGAATAAAGAACATGATCCCCAACCAATGGAGTCACGCCTTTTTTCTTAAAAATGCCGCGTGCTCTGCATTGGATGGCGTTCTCGCCTCCCGAAGCAGCCATTCCGTTTTCGAGCGGTTTGACGTAGTAATATCCGCTTAACGCCTTCACGATCACTCCTTCAGGCATACATGAAAGGCCTCACTTTCTCTGACAGGCTCACGAACAAAGCATCGGAACCTTTAATGGTCATGTTTGTATATTGCAGTTTGGTTATCCTTGTTCTTACCTTTACCCTTGCCTGGATTACCATTATTCTTCCCGTTCCCGTTCCCAGGAAAGTTCATACCGGTTGTATCATTATTGCCGTCATGGTTTCCGTCACCATTATCATCTTGAGACCCCTGATCGCTACCACTGTTATCCGGAAGAGTAATTGCAGGCACCGTGCCATTCTTGGCATCTTCATAGGTAACCGTATAGGTGTCGAAAATCTGTCCGTCCTGTTTCACCGTTACAATCCCGTTAACGGTTGGGGAAAGCACCAGGTCCACAGGGAATACCTGCGTTGAGTTAATGGTTTTCGTGCCCCACACTTTGCGCTCTCCACTAGTACGCGCATCGCTGTATTCGATGCTGATCTTGGTGTTCTGTCCTTCGACTGTTGGGGCCACCGGCAAATTAAACGTATATTTAAGGACGTCAGGCGGATATCCCGAGCTGACAGTCAAGACAACCTTGTCTCCTGGATTCGCATCCGAGCCTGGATCGTAAGGCCACTGCTTGATTACTTTACCTTTTTCAACGGTGTAGCTTGCTTCCTGTTCAATCGTCGGATCTGATGTGAAGCCGTTCGCTTTCAGCTTCTGTACCGCTTTATCCTGCGTCAAATCGATCAGGCTTGGCATTTTCACCTGATTCGGGCCTTTACTAACCGTTAGCGTGACCTTAGCTGTCTCCGGATCCACCTCGGAGTTGGCCCCAGGATCCTGAGAAATTACGGTGTTGACCGCCTTATCGCTAAACTGAGGCTCACCTTGTTGGATGTTAACCTCTTTAAATCCGGCAGCCACCAAGGTCTTTACTGCTTGTTCATAAGAAGATTCTTTGACATCCGGCATTGGCTTGCTCGGCTTAACTGCGCCGACGGAAAGCTGAATGGTGGAACCCTTCTTGACCTCGGTTCCCTCATCCTTGCTCTGGTCAAACACAACGCCTTCCTTCACACCTTCCTTATATTTGCGGATTACGTTCTCATCCACAACAAGGCCAAGTGCAGTTAGCTGTGAGCGGGCTACTTCTTCCGTCTTATTGATCACGCCCGGCACCTTCACATCCGGAACCGTGAGTGCATGATTGACGTACCAAGCAAGCCCCCCCATAGCCAAAAGAAGAAGCAGTGTCAAGCCGATCCACAGCGCAGGGCGCCCCTTGGACCGTTTCGGCTTATCTGCAGCTGCCGGCCGTTCCTCACGCTCAGACTCGGCTGCCACGGGCGCTGGTCTGGATCGAACGGGACTTGCTCCGATATGCTGCGGCTTAATCGCGGGAATGACGCGCGTACGGTCCTCATCATCGATATCCGTAAAATCAATTTTCTTCTCGTTTCTGCGCTCCGGCAAGAGGCAGGTTTCCAGGTCTTGCAGCATTTCTTTTGCACTTTGGTAACGTTCCTGCGGATTTTTGCGCATCGATTTGAGAATAATATTTTCCACACTCTGCGGGATGAGAGGATTCACTTCGCGAGGCTCCTCAAACTCCTCCTGCAAATGCTTGAGTGCGACACTGATCGGGCTTTCTCCAAGAAACGGGAGGCTAGCCGTCAGCATTTGATACAGTACAATACCAAGTGAATATAAATCCGATTTTTCTCCAGTAACCACACCTTTGGCATGCTCCGGAGAGAAATAATGTACAGAACCGATCACAGACCCGGTCTGGGTTATGGTCGTTGAGGTTACGGCACGGGCAATCCCGAAATCCGTTACTTTCACTCTGCCGTTACGCCCGATCAATATATTATGAGGTTTAATATCCCTATGAATAATCTGATTTTGGTGGGCATGATCGAGCGCATCACAAATCTGGGATGCGATTCGCACAGCCTCATCAATCTGCAGAGGTGCCCGCTCCTTGATAATTTCGTTCAGGTTATGCCCTTCGACGTACTCCATGACGATATAATGAACTTCGTCTTCCTGACCCACATCGTATATGCTTACAACGTTAGGGTGCGAGAGCGAAGCAGCCGATTGCGCCTCACGGCGGAAGCGGCGGATAAACTCCTCATCGTGCACAAACTGCTGGCGCAGCACCTTGACAGCGACGTTGCGGCCCAGTAGCAAATCATGGGCTTTGTAGACGAGAGCCATCCCGCCGCCGCCAATTCGTTCAATAATTTCATAACGGCCGCCCAATTCGTGTCCGATCATGAATCCCACTCCTTTATACTTTGCCCGGCGACTTCATCTTGAAGTTCAAACAGGGCGACGGTAATGTTGTCATCGCCTCCGGCGAGAAGTGCCAGCTGCAGAAGTCGGTCCGCCCGTTCATTCAGCGGAACATCCTGCATTCCGGTAATTTGGGCGATGTGATCGCCACTAACCAGACTGCTGAGTCCATCGCTGCATAAAAGGAGAACTTCCCCGGCAGATAGTGTGACAGGATACAGATCGACAGATACCTCGGGATCCGTGCCCAAAGCGCGCATGATCACATTGCGCCGCGGATGGGTCTTCATTTCCTCGAGGCTTATCTGGCCGCTTTTAAACAGCTCATTAACAAGCGTATGATCTTCCGTAAGCTGAATGGCTTCACCATTCATAATCTTGTAAGCCCGGCTGTCTCCGATATGTCCAATAATTCCGGACTCGTCATGCAGCAGCAGCACCTCAACCGTCGTTCCCATGTTGTGATATTTTTCATTTTTGGATGCTTCGCTGTAGATGACATTATTGGCATGCAATATGGCATCACTAACAGCAGCGCTAAGACCCTCGGCAGACATGTTCTCTTCCAGCGCGGTCAGATCTCCCGCAATGGTATCCACGGCAAGTCTGCTCGCGGTATCTCCAGCCTGATGGCCACCCATACCGTCAGCGACGATGCCGATTGTATATCCTTGCGGAAGCTGACCGATCCAGACTGAGTCCTCATTCACCGTTCGAACCCGCCCGATGTTACTGGCCTGAACTGTTTTGATCAAGTTTCTCTCACCTCAACTCCATATGCTTGGCACGCAGTTGTCCGCATGCAGCCGCGATATCGTGGCCTTGTTCACGGCGGATCGTTACATTCACACCGTTTTCTGCGAGTACTTTCTGAAACTTGAAAATATCATTGCGTGATGTCCGAATGTATTTACGTTCAGGCACATGGTTTACCGGAATCAAATTGACATGACAAAGCATGTCCTTCAGTACGTTGGCCAGCTCAAGAGCATGCTCCGGCTGATCATTCACCCCGCCAATCAAGGCGTATTCAAAAGTGATGCGGCGCCCTGTCTTAGCCAGATAGAAGCGAAGGGATTCCATCACGTCCTCGAAAGGATATCGGCGGTTAACCGGCATGAGCTTGGAACGGAGCATGTCATTCGGAGCATGAATGGAAATCGCCAGATTGATCTGGGTATCCTCATTAGCGAATTTATAAATATTTGGAACAATGCCGCTGGTGGATACGGTAATATGCCGCTGGCCAATGTTAAGACCCTTCTCATGGATCATGATACGAAGGAATTTCATCGTAGCTTCGTAATTCTCAAACGGCTCGCCGGAGCCCATGATAACAATGCTGCTGACACGTTCGCCCCTTTGATCCAGTATTTTTTGGGCCTGGACAACCTGTGCAACAATTTCGCCTGCTGTCAGATTACGCTTAAGTCCGCCAAGGGTAGAGGCGCAGAACGTACATCCGATGCGACAGCCTACCTGGGTCGTCACGCAAATGCTGTTTCCGTAGCTGTGCTTCATAATAACCGTCTCGATTGCATGTTCATCATGCAGGCCAAACAGGAACTTAACCGTTCCATCCTTTGATTCGAGCTTGGTAATTTCGTTTAGGGTTACAAACTCAAACTGGTCCTCAAGCTTCTGGCGAAGCTCTTTAGAAAGGTTCGTCATTTCCTGAAAATTATTAACTCTCTTAACGTACAGCCAGTCAAAAATCTGTCCGGCCCGAAACGCGGACTCTCCGTTTTCCTTTGCCCATTCCTGGAGATCATCCAAATTCAAATCATATATAAAAGGCTTCATTTCACCACACCTGTCTTTTATCATTCTATGCGTATTATTTCTCATTCTTCCTATTTTAACACAAAAAAAAGTAGCGGTAAAAGAGAAACCCCGCCCAAGCTAAAGGCCCAGCGGGATCATTTAAGCTGTATCAGTCATGTCTTATTGCGATAGTTTAAGAGAATCTTTGGAGTCTGGCAATATAAAAGCCGTCACTATGATAGTCCTGCGGGAGAATCTGTACACCCGCTCCCCCGGCTGTGGAATGCAGATTGCTCCACTCCTCACCGGAATTTTCCGGAATCCCAAAACCGGGATGGGTCTTCAGAAAATGCTGTACCGCTCCTTCGTTCTCTTCCGGATCAATTGTGCAGGTACTGTACACCAGAATCCCACCGACCCGCAGCAAAGAAGAAACGGAATTCAACAGTTCAAGCTGCAGGCTGGCGATTTCGCCGATATCTTCGGCGGTTTTAGTCCATTTCAGGTCGGGCTTGCGCCGGATGACGCCTAGACCCGAGCAGGGAGCATCAAGCAAAATCCGGTCGAATGAACCCGCTGGATACCTTTGAGCCAGTTCGAGCGCGTTCCCCGTCACGGTGTGGATGCTGTCTAACCCCAATCTTTCAGCCTGTTCGCCGATCAGCTTGCGCTTATGCTCATGTAGATCATTGGCTATAATCTCGCCCTGATCGTTCATAAGCTCTGCCATATGCGCTGTTTTGCCGCCCGGTGCGGCGCAGCAGTCCAGCACCCTCATACCTGGCGTCGGCCGGACAGCGCCTGCCACGAGCATGGAGCTCTCATCCTGTACCGAGATTTGCCCGTCCCGGTACCAACCGCTAAGAGCCATATTGCCGCCGCTGCGCACCAGAATTCCCTCCGGTGAGAGTACCGAAGGGGCAGCCTCAAGTCCTGCCTCCTTCATTTCAGCCAACATCTCTTCACGACTGATCATCGTGATGTTAACCCGGACACTTACGGAAGGAGGCTCATTATTGGCCCGGCATATCGCTTCTGCTGTGGCTTCGCCATATTGACTGATCCAGCGTTCCACCAGCCACTGCGGATGGGAATGCTCAAGCGCAATACGTTCGGCCGTCGAAAGACCTTCAGGGATTACCAAGTCCTCGCGGTTTCTCAGTATGTTCCGCAGAACTCCATTCACCATTCCGGATATTCCTTGATGTCCCCGGTGTTTTGCCAAATTAACCGCCTCGTTGACCACGGCATGCGGAGGAATCCGGTCCAGGTACATCATTTGATACAAGCTGAGCCGCAGCAAATTTCTTACCCAAGGCTGCAGCTTTTTCACTCCTTTGGCTACAAAACGTTCCAGAAAATAATCCAGCGTATTGAGCCGGGAGACCGTTCCATATACCAGCTCTGTTGCGAGACCCGTGTCTTCTTTGGACAATGAAGCCCGCTGCAAGGCTGAATTCAGCTGCAAATTGCTATAGGCTTTATTCTGCTCAACCTGCGTCAATACTTCCATGGCGAGTTCCCGCACCGACATTCTTCCTTTGCCTTGGCGGTTACCTGCGCTCACCCGAGCACCGTCCCGGGAGTCATCGTATTGCCGCGGACAAATTCAGCCGCTTCCATCTGTTTTTTGCCGCTAGGCTGAATCCGAGTCAGCCACAGTGACGCATCCCCTGTTTTTACCTCAATCCCCTGGTCAGTAAGCTGAAGCACCGTTCCAGGATCAACTTCCTTGGAAGCTTTGTCTGTTTTTCGGGAAGCCCACGCTTTAAAGACCTCATCATTCCAAAGCGTGAAGGCACCAGAAAAAGGAACCAAACCACGAATCTGATTATAGATATCGCGCGTTGACGCGTTCCAATCTATCTTTTCATCCTCGCGCTTTAAATTGGGCGCATACGAAGCCTTCTGCTCGTCCTGCACCTCAGCCTCCAGGCGTCCATTGTCCAGACGCGGCATTTGTTCTTTCAAGAGCGCTGCTCCGGCAATACTCAGCTTCTCAAACAGCGTTCCCGAGGTGTCTTCTTCATCGATCTGGATCTTCACCTGGGCAATCATATCTCCAGTATCCAGTCCTTCTGCCATGTACATCAGCGTGATGCCCGTTTCGGTTTCACCATTGATGATACAGCGCTGGATCGGTGCCCCGCCCCGATATTGGGGAAGAAGCGATCCATGAACATTCACACAGCCATTGGCAGGCAGTTCAAGTACATCTTTGGGAAGGATCTGCCCATATGCTGCCGTCACGATCAAATCCGGCTTGTAAGCTGCAAGCTCCGCTACCGCTTCAGGACTGCGCATGCGCTGGGGCTGAAGAACGGGAATCCCTTGCTCCAGAGCAACCTCTTTAACTGGGGTTGGCATCAGCACTTTTTTGCGTCCCTGAGGCCGGTCAGGCTGAGTTACCACTGCAACGACGTTATATCCTTCGTCCAGAAGCATACGCAGACTGGGAACGGCAAAGGCCGGTGTCCCCATGAACACGATTTTCATGAAGCATTACTCCTTTCCGGGACGTTCTGGTACGTATTCGTATACTTTTTCAGCAATGTCGGTAAACAGGACTCCATCCAAATGGTCGATCTCATGTTGAAAGCAGCGGGACAATAATCCGGTACCTGTAATCGTTACCTCTTTGCCGTTCTCGTCTAATCCTTTGACCGTAACCTGCTCGGCGCGGCGCACATCCCCATTGTATCCGGGAATACTGAGGCAGCCTTCGGGACCAAACTGTTCGCCTTCCTTCGCAACAATCACCGGATTCACAAGCTTGATCAACCCGTGATCATCGCCCACGTCAACAACAATCAGCCGTTTCAGGATTCCGACCTGGGGAGCGGCAAGGCCGACGCCTTCCGCGTCGTACATGGTTTCCGCCATATCCTTCAGTAGTTTTTTAACGTTAGGTGTAATTTCCTTTACTTCTTTTGCTATTTTGTGCAGTACTGCATCAGGTTCTTTTACGATAATGCGAATTGCCATGATGACACCTTCCTTATGGGTATTCATGTCAGGATTTTGCATAATCCTCATGTATTTGGTTACATCCGTAGTTTCATTTCATATGACGGGGATTACATCAGCATTTGCGGATCCACATCGATACTGATCTGAAGCTTTTGGTTATGTGCCGTGTCCTCAAGCTGTTCGGCCGCTTCGCGTACCAGCCCGACGGCATCGATATTCCCACGCCATTTTACCATACATTGAAATCTGTATCTATTTTTTATGCGCGGAATGGGTGAAGCTACAGGTCCAAGCACATCGAACGCATCGGCCGTCAGCCGGTCCAAACTGCCGAACCATCCGCGCTGTCTTGCTTTCCCCTGAAGCACCGACACCATGTTTTCAGCCATTCGAACCAGCAGTGGAAGCTGCTCATGAGTTAAAGTAATCAGAATCAGGCGGCAGTATGGAGGATAGTGAAGATTACGGCGGTGCTTCAGTTCATCCCTCACAAAGGAATGATAATCATGCCCGCTGGCATGGATAATGGAGTAGTGATCCGGCGTATAGGACTGGATCATCACCTCTCCCGGCAGCTGATGGCGTCCCGCCCGTCCTGCTACCTGAGTCATCAGCTGGAAGGTTTTCTCACCAGCACGAAAATCCGGCAAATTAAGGGCGGAATCGGCGGTAATAACACCAACGAGCGTTACATCCGGAAAATCCAGCCCTTTGGCCACCATCTGGGTGCCAAGAAGAACATCCGCCTTCTTATCACGGAACTGCTTAAGCAGCTTCTCATGTGATCCCTTTTCTGTCGTTGTATCCACGTCCATACGGATGACCCGAATACCGGGAAATAGCTTGGCCAATTCCTCTTCCACCCGCTGCGTGCCTGTTCCGAAATAGCGGATATGCTCACTGCCGCAGTCCGGACATACGGATGGTGCCGGCTCGGCATAACCGCAGTAGTGACAGCGGAGGTTGTTCGATTTTTGATGATAGGTCAAGGAGATATCACATTCCGGACACCCCGCCACATAGCCGCAGCTGCGGCACATCACGAAAGTAGAGTACCCGCGCCGATTTAACAGCAGCACCGTTTGCTCCTGCCGCTCCAGCCGAACCTCGATCGCCTGATGCAAGGAACGGCTGAACATCGAACGATTACCTTCCTTCAGCTCCTCCCGCATATCTACGATCTCTACAGCTGGAAGCTCGTTGCCGAGCGCCCGGCGCTTCATTTCCAGCAGCATAGGCGAGAAGTTATCATCCGACTGGGAGCGGGCTGCATAGTAGCTCTCCAGTGAAGGCGTTGCTGAACCCAAAATCACAGCCGCTCCTTGCTGCTGAGCACGCTTGACTGCCACATCCCTAGCATGATACTTGGGACTTTCCTCCTGTTTATATGAAGTTTCATGCTCTTCATCCATAATAATGAGTCCGATTTGCTCAAATGGTGCAAATACTGCAGAACGTGCCCCGATGGCTACCTTCACCTTGCCTTCGCGGATTTTCCGCCATTCATCATAGCGTTCGCCGCCGGAAAGCCGGCTGTGCATGACCGCCACCAGATCGCCGAAACGTCCTTTAAAGCGTTCAACCATCTGTGGTGTCAGCGATATTTCCGGTACAAGGACAATAGCCTGCCGCCCCTGCTCTATACAGTGCTGAATGGTTTGCAGGTAAATTTCGGTTTTACCACTGCCTGTAACGCCATGCAAAAGAAACACGCCATGACGGTAGGCATCCAGTGTGTCCTGTATACGGTCATAGGCCTGCTGCTGCTCATCGTTCAACTGCAGTGGTACCGAAGGCTTGAAGCGTCGTCCCCTGTATGGATCGCGGAACACTTCCTGATCTTCGATCGAAATAAAACCCTTGTCTGCGAGCCCCTTGACGGTAGCAGCCGATACCTGAAGCGAGGTCAGAATTTCTTTTAAAGGCAGCGGCAGCAGTTCCTTCATTTCCAGAATAAACTGCAGCACTTCCCGTTGACGCTGTGCCTTAGCCGGAAAGTCTTCCAGCGCTGCTTCTGCTACATCCGGCTCCACAGCAAGATCGACTGCCTTTAGCGTTTTCTTCTGAAGTTTGTCCTTTATCGATTGATTCTCCTGCAGAGCTCCTTTGCGAAGCAGAGATTTAATTGTATGTGCACTATCCGGGAAAATGCGACTGAGATGCTGGGCAGGAACCTCACCTTTTTGCCCGACATAAGCCAGGATCGTTCGGACTTCTTCCGTTGTTTCTAACGCAATTCGGACCAGTGTCCCTGAATACTCATCCTCTTCTTCATCTTGTTCAGAGGCATCTCCGAGTGAGATATACCTTTCGGCCTTTCCTTTCAGCGCTGTCGGAACCATGACCTGAAGAGCTGTGATAAACCGGCAGGCGTACTTTTGACTCATCCATTCTGCCAGCTTCACCAGTTCAGGAGATAACGGAGGAACTACATCCAGTACCTCCTGAATAGCCTTCAGACGCATTCCACCAGCGGAAGGCTCCTCCTGCAGCGCCACGACGAAGCCCTGAACCGTCCGGTGGCCGAAAGGAACTCCAACCCGGCTTCCTATCTCAATCCATGCCCGCATGGATTCAGGGATTAGATAATCAAAGGGACGGTCGGTATCCTTTACCGGAACATCAACGATGACCTTGGCCACTTGCGGCTGCATCAGTTACCTGCTCCGTTCATCCGCGCCGCAGCAATGGTCAGAAGCCGCCGTGCAATTTCATCTTTTGACATCACGGGCATTTGCTCCACTAAACCGTCAGCATCATAAACCTGCACGACGTTGGTATCCGAACGGAATCCCGCTCCCTCCGCCGTCACATCATTGGCTACAATCAGATCGCAATTTTTACGGACCAGCTTGTCCTTGGCATAGACTTCCACATTATGAGTCTCAGCGGCGAATCCGATCAAAAACTGGTTTGTTTTGCTTTTGCCAAGCTGCTCCAGAATATCCACGGTCTTGATGAGTTCGAGCGTCATCGTATCTCCCATTTTCTTGATCTTGCTGCTCGCTGTTTCGGCTGGACGGTAGTCTGCTACTGCTGCCGCTTTGATGACCATGTCACTATCATGCCAATGCTTCAGAACAGCCTGGTACATATCATCCGCCGATTGGACAGCTTCAGCATCAATTCCAGCCGGTGGAGCAGTATCGGTATGACCATGAATCAGGTGGACCGAAGCTCCCATCTCACGCGCGGCTTTGGCAATGGCAAAGCCCATTTTACCGGATGAATCATTGGTAATATAGCGCACAGGATCAATACGCTCGATAGTGCCCCCCGATGTGACAACCACTTTTTTTCCATGCAAAAGCCCTGGCTCTGCCTTCTTCTCCTCGTCAAAATAACGTTCGACCACGGCCACAATGCTTTCCGGCTCCTCCATGCGTCCTTTTCCGACGTAGCCGCAGGCAAGCAGTCCTTCGCCTGGCTCGATCATCATAACGCCTCTTTGCTCCAGCGTTTTCATGTTTTCCATTACAGCGGGATGCCCATACATATGAACATTCATCGCGGGAGCTACCATTACCGGCGCCATCGTCGCCAGAAGTGTGGTGGTCAGCATATCATCGGCCAGTCCATGAGCCATTTTAGCAATCACATTGGCTGTCGCCGGAGCGATCAGCACAAGATCTGCCGCGTCTGCCATACGGATATGGGAAACCACGGATGGGTCCCTCTCATCAAAAGTATCACTGAACACCGCATTTTTGGACAGGCTTTGCAGCGTCAATTCCGTAATGAACTGCTTGGCCGAGGAAGTCATAATAACATGCACATTCGCCCCTTTTTGGACCAGCTTGCTGCATAGAGTTGCCGCCTTGTATGCTGCAATTCCTCCCGTAACGCCAAGTACGATTGTTTTACCGCTTAACATGCGAATCCCCCTCTTCCACCCAGAAATAGAGAAAAAAATACAACCTTGCGGTTGTATTCGGTACAGCGTCTATTGACGCTAGGACAGGAAGCAGGCCGGCATCACTCATGCTCGCCTCCTCCTGCGACTATAGAATGGTTCAGCACCGCTGAAGCCTTCAAAATTCTATAATCCGCAATTTAACGTTTCTTGAGTTCGTCTTTTTCTGTTGCAGGTTCAGGAATAACACGAAGAAGGTCACCGTAGATTTCCTCCAGAGCTACACCCACATATTTATGTGATCTAGGCTGTTTGAGACTGGTCTTCTCGCCTTCGCGCAGTTGTCTTGCACGTCTTGAAGCAGCGACCACCAGCGAATATTTACTGTCGACTTTATTCATCATTTCATCAATCGAAGGATACAACATGTAACCGCCACCTCTTCTTCATCAAAAGTCTAAACTAATCTCGTCCTATCGTTTCACCTTACAATGTTCGGCTACAATAATAGATTCTATTCGTTTGCACGCGGAATCAATCTGATCATTAACGACAGCATAGTCATAATGCTCCATCAAATTGATCTCATCGACTGCAACCGACATCCGGTGATCGATCGTTGCCTGATTCTCCGTACCGCGTCCGCGGATCCGGTCTTTCAGTTCATCCAGTGATGGCGGCAGCAGGAAGATAAAAACTCCCTCAGGGAACTTTTCCTTCACCTGCAACGCACCCTGCACCTCGATCTCTAAAATAATATCATTGCCGCTCAGGAGCGTCTTTTCCACGAAATCACGTGGTGTACCATAATAGTTCCCCACATATTCCGCATGCTCCAAAAGCTGGTCGTTCTGCATCATATTCAGAAACTGGTCACGGGATTTAAAAAAATAATTCACTCCGTCTTCCTCGCCAAGCCGCGGACTCCGGGTCGTTGCCGAAACGGAATAAACGAGTTCCGGAATTTTGCCTCTCAGCGCGGTACATACGGTGCCTTTCCCGACCCCGGAAGGTCCGGATAATATAAACAATATTCCTTTTGCCATATTACTCCCCAACTCGTTATTCGTCATTATCGTCGTCTTTGCTTGAGAGTCGGTGCGCTACCGTTTCAGGCTGCACCGCGGACAGGATGACATGATCGCTATCGGTAATGATCACGGCACGCGTCCGGCGTCCATAGGTCGCATCAATCAGCATATGACGGTCTCTTGCTTCTTGAATGATTCTTTTAATGGGTGCTGATTCAGGGCTTACAATGGAAATGATTCGGTTAGCCGATACAATATTCCCGAAGCCGATGTTAATGAGTTTGATTGCCATAATCAGGTTAATCCCCCTATACATTTGACTCTTGCCTGTTTTCTGTCGAAATTGCCTGTTTATTCTATATTGGCCAATTGTTCGCGAATTTTTTCCAGTTCCGCCTTCATTTCGACAACACGGTTTACCAGAGTCAGATGATTGGCTTTCGATCCAATCGTATTGACTTCCCTGTTCATTTCCTGAATCAGAAAATCCAGTTTTCTTCCGACCGGTTCATCCGCACGAAGCAATCCCTTGCACTGCTCAAAATGGCTCTGCAGCCGTATCAGTTCTTCATCAATGTTAGAACGGTCTGCGAATATAGCAACTTCCATGCCAAATTTATGTTCATCAAAGGCAAACGAACCGTCATTAAGATCAGACAGCCTTTGTTTGAGCTTATTGCGGTAATCCTCGACTACTGTTGGTGCCAGCTGCATCATCTCACTATGCAGATGCTGAAGCTTGATCAAACGCTGCTCCACATCTGTGGCAAGATGTTTGCCTTCCAGACTTCGCATGGCCGAGAGTCCTTCCATAGCCTTCCGCAGGCCATTTTCCAGGACCGGACCCCATTCATCCAAATCGGAAGCACCCGGCAAGGCAATGTGCTCGGGGGCAATCCACACACCGGGAAGAGACAACAAATCCTTCACAGTCAGCTCGCCATCAAGGCCATACTGCTGCGAAAGATCCTGTGCGGCCTGCAAATACGTTTGTATGGCATGCTCGTTCAGCAGGGCATGCGTAGCATGCTCGTCGCCCTCTTCCTTATTGACGTAAACGTCAACCCGTCCGCGTTTTACATACTGCTGCACCGTTCTTCGCAAAGAGTCCTCAAAGCATGTCCACTCACGCGGCAGACGAAGGACAACTTCGCAGTATCGGTGATTGACGGACTTCACTTCAAATACTACTTTATACCCTCCGTGCTGGAGGGCAGATTGACCATATCCGGTCATGCTAAAAGACATCGGCACCACATCCATTACACTATTGTAATTGATTACGATCAACGAAACAAGGGGGACAATTGGCGGCCCGATTTGGCCCAAACATGCTCGATGAGCTGGGCGCTCATTTCATAAAGCATGAATGGAGTCATCAGATAGATGCCGTTAAAGTGGTCCATCGCTACATCCAGGAGTTCCTTGGCGATCTGAACCCCCATGGCTCTGCCCTCTTCCCCTTCAAGCCCGGCCATCCGGCCGCGGACATCTTCCGAGAGCTGAATGCCCGGAACCTCGTTGTGTAAATACTCTGCATTTCTTCCGCTCGCCAGCGGCATAATCCCCATAAATATAGGAGTCTCCAGGTGGCTCGTCGCTTCTTTGACGGCGCGGATCAGCTCGGGATCATACACAGGCTGGGTCATGATGTAATCCGCTCCCGCAGCTATTTTCCGTTCCAGACGCGCTACGGCTTTATGCAGATGTTTGCCGTGGGGATTAAAAGCTGCGCCTACCACGAATTTTGCTTTTTGTTTCAATGGCTTACCTGAAAAGGAAATGCCTTCGTTAAGCTGTTTGATCATACGGATTACTTCAAAGGATGTCAGATCATATACCGAGCTTGAGCCTGGCAAATCCCCAAATCGCGCAGGATCACCAGTTACAGCCAGCACATGATCAATGCCCAGCGCATCAAATCCCATCATATGTGACTGCGTGCCGATTAGATTGCGATCCCGGCAGGCCATATGCACGAGCGGTCTCAAACCCGTTTGTGCCTGGACCAAATGCCCGAGTGCCATATTGCTCATCCGCGTAACCGCAAGGGAATTGTCAGCAAGCGTAAGCGCATCCGCACCGGCTTGCTTCAATCTTTCAGCACCCTGCATAAACTTGGCGATATCCAGATCGCGGGGAGGATCAAGTTCCACGATCACGGTATGACGCTGTTTGGCTAGATCTACCAGGTTAAGCTCTATTTTCTCCTCATTCTCTTCCTGCGGCAGATGCTCATGGATAACAAGAGGCGCCGTTTGTTCAGGAATGGGCTCATACGCAAAAACTGGCGGTGTGTAGCCTTCAAGCGCTCCGGCAATGGCCGCAATATGCGCCGGTGTGGTGCCGCAGCAGCCGCCAATGATATGCGCCCCCAGATCAGCAAATTTTACAGCCATTTGACCAAAATACTCCGGGCCTGCTCCATATTGATATTCCCCGTCTACGTAGTCGGCAACACCCGCATTCGGATAGACCGACATCGGAGCCGGCAGATGGCCGTCAAGCGTCTTCATTGCGCCCATGATACCGTTTGGACCGGTGCGGCAGTTAAAGCCGATTACATCGGCCCCTTCCTGCTGCATGATCCGGAAGGCTTCCGGCATCGTGTATCCATCGAGAGTTCTGGCCACATCCTCTACCGCGAACTGACAGATGACAGGTGCAGCAGTTAAACGCCGTGCGATGGACAAAGCCAGCGCAAGCTCTTCAACATCATAAAAGGTTTCGAGCAGAATTCCGTCTACACCCTCACTTAATAGCACTTGAAGCTGCTGTTCAAAATACTTTTTCAGTTCTCCGGTGGATACATTCGTCCGCTTCCCGCCCCGGATCGAGCCCACAGCTCCGACCACATAGCCCTGTTCTCCGGCGGCTTCACGGGCGATGCGTACGCCTGCACGGTTAATTTCATTAACCTTGGATTCCAATCCGTACTTGGACAGTTTGTCAAAGTTAGCAGAAAAAGTATTCGTCTCAAGTACCTGTGCGCCTGCTTCCATGTAGCGCCGATGAACATCCCGAATGACAACCGGTGAGGTCAAATTTAACTCTTCATACGAAATCCCTACGGGAAAACCCATTTGATATAAGAAAGTGCCCATCGCTCCATCCCCGACAAGCACTTGAGTATCCAATGCCTTGCGCAAATCCGGCTTCATCATAATTCCCCCAACCTGACCGTAGTTTCATACTAATGTATCACAAAACCTTATATATTCCCACAAGTTAGGATGGAATTAACGGAATTTTAAAAATAGCATCCCAAAGGGCAGAAAAAAGCCTACCAACCCATGCCCGCAGGCAGATTAGCAAGCTTCTTTTGATCAAATACCATCGGCCCAGGTTTATGCTGTTACCTTCCCTGTGTATACAAAAGCCGCTGGACCTGTCATGTACACCCGGTTATCCTGTTCATTCCATTTAATAAAGAGACTGCCGCCCTTCAGGCGAATTTCCGCCTCACGGTCTGTCTTGCCGTTCAGTACCGAAGATACCAGTGTTGCACACGCTCCGGTACCACAAGCCAGCGTCGGGCCTGCTCCGCGTTCCCAGACGCGCATGTCGACGGTTTGGCGGTTAAGAACCGTAGCAAACTCCACGTTTACTTTTTTCGGAAACAGAGGATGTACTTCAAGCTTGGGCCCCCATGTGTTCAGATCGAAGTTTACCGCATCATCCACATAGATCACGCAGTGCGGGTTGCCCATAGATACCGCTGTGAATTGGAATGAAGATCCATCAGACTCAAGCGGAACATTCACAACGGGTGTGGAATGGATCATCGTCGGAATTTTGAGCCCCTCAAGCACAGGCTCGCCCATATCAACGGTTACCTTAACCGCCTTTGCATGATCTGTGTGAATGGAAACCTTCTGCACGCCTGCCCCCAAAGTTTCGATCGTAATTTGCTCCCTCTGCACATAACCGTGATCATACACGTATTTGGCTACGCAGCGGATTGCATTGCCGCACTGCTCTGCTTCACTTCCGTCAGAATTAATAATTCTCATCCGGTAGTCCGCCTGTTCGGAAGGCAGGATATACACCAGCCCGTCTGCTCCGATGCCAAAATAACGGTCGCACCATTTGACGGCAAGCTCTGCCGCATCTTCAGGAAGAACCTGCTCACCATATATCACAATAAAGTCATTACCCAGACCATGCATTTTTGTAAATTCCATCGGTTTTGCCACTCCTTCGTTCGGCTTGTTTACTGCTCACTAGCATATCGTAAGGAGTGGCGAAGTTGTATTAACTTTATGCTGAAAATTTTGTACTTTTCATCACGAAGCGCCCACCGCCGCCTTTGCGCTTTTGGCGTCTGCCGCCCCACACACTGCCAGCACCCATCAGGAAGGTAGGAATACCAGCCGCGACGATCGAAATCGCCCATTCGCGGAAGCCAAGCGGCACAGTCTTGAAAATCGGCTGCAGCGCTTCAATATACATCACGCCAAGCATCAATACGACGGAGGATAATACCGCGAGAACCAGGTATTTGTTTTGCAGCGGATTGCGGTGGAAAATGGAGCGCGAGCTTCTGCAATCAAATACATGGATAAGCTGGGCCAGTACCAAAGTAGCAAATGCGACGGACTGCGCTTTAGCAATCTGGCCTGCATTGCCCGGGTCGGTCTTAAGCGTAAGCCAGAAGGCTCCGAGCGTGCATAATCCGATTAAAAAGCCGCGGCTGATTATTTTCCAGCCAAGCCTGCGGGCAAAAATATTCTCTCTCGCCCCCCGCGGCTTATGTTCCATTAAGTCCTTCTCAGGCTGATCCACACCCAGCGCCATAGCCGGCAAACCATCGGTAACCAGGTTCACCCACAGGATCTGGATCGGAAGCAGCGGAAGCGGAAGCGCCAGCATCATCGCGAAAAACATCGTTAAAATTTCGCCCACGTTTGATGCGAGCAGATAACGGATAAATTTGCGTATATTCTCGTAGATGTTCCGGCCTTCCTCGATTGCGGCAACGATAGTGGAGAAATTATCATCGCTGAGCACCAGCGAGGAAGCTTCCTTGGTCACATCCGTGCCGGTAATACCCATGGCAATTCCGATATCGGCAGCTTTGATGGCAGGCGCATCATTGACACCATCCCCCGTCATTGCTACCACATGCCCTTTCCGCTGGAGAGATTTGACGATACGCAGCTTATGCTCGGGGGATACGCGGGAGTACACAAAAATATTATCCACTTTAGAATCCAGCTCGTCATCATCAATACGGCCCAGATCCTGCCCGGACATCGCCAGTCCTCCGCGCGGTATAATACCCAGCTGATGGGCAATTGCCTCGGCTGTTGTCCCGTGGTCCCCTGTGATCATGACGGTTTTGATTCCGGCACGGCGGCAGGTACTTATCGCATCACGCACCTCACGCCGCGGCGGGTCGATCATCCCTGCGAGGCCGACGAACACGAGCTGGCTTTCAGCTTCTTTTTCATTGCTCAAGGAATCATGCGACCGGATATCCCGGTAAGCCGTCCCGAGCACGCGCAAAGCAGCGGAAGCCATCTGTTCGTTGGCTGCAAGCACCTTTTGCTTCAACGTGGTTGTAAACGGCACCACGTTCCCTTCCCATAAAATATATGTGCATTGATTCAGCAGAACATCCGGTGCACCTTTTGTACACAGTAGCTTGCCGCCTTGATGGCTGACCACGACGGACATCAGCTTGCGCTCGGAATCAAAAGGAAACTCCTGATCCCGTTTGTACAGTCCTGCCATGGATTCCGACGTCATCCCCATCTTGGAGGACAATGTAACCAGTGCTCCCTCGGTCGGATCACCCTTTAACCCCCAAACGGGGCCAACCGTTTCTTCCTTTCCCTTCCGCTTACCTTTCGGTTCTGCTTGCTGCATCTCATAAATTTCGGCATTGTTACACAGTGCACCGATCTGCAAAAGTCGGCGCAATCCCTGATCGTTTCGGATATCAATGGACTTGCCCTTTTCCAGGACCTGACCGGTTGGCGCATAGCCGTCTCCAGTCACTTCCATATCGCGGCCGCCGATCCACAGCCTGGTAACCGTCATTTTATTTTGGGTCAGAGTGCCTGTCTTGTCAGAGCAAATGACTGATGCGCAGCCAAGCGTTTCTACTGAAGGAAGCTTTCGGACAATGGCTTTCCGCTTGATCATGCGCTGTACACCTAAGGCCAATGCTACAGTAACGATTGCCGGCAGCCCTTCAGGTATGGCTGCTACCGCAAGGCTGACACCCGCAAGGAACATGCCTACCGCTGGCTGTCCGTGCAAAATCCCCGCTGCGACAACCATGACGGTCAGGCCGAGGGAGAGAATGATCAAAAGCTTGCCAAGCTGCTCCAAGCGGTGCTGGAGAGGGGTCTGCTGTGTATCCGTATTTTGGATAAGATCGGCAATCTTGCCCATTTCCGTATTCATGCCGGTCCGGATGACAATGGCTTTAGCGGTGCCCCGGGTCATCATCGTGCCCATGAAGCCAAGGTTTTTCTGATCTCCAAGCGGCACTTCGGATTCGGTAATTGCCTGGCTGTGTTTGCCTACAGGTACCGATTCACCCGTCAGTGCCGATTCCTCAATGTAGCAGCTGCTCGTCTCCAGCCAGCGTATATCCGCAGGAATGCGGTCGCCGCTCTCCAGCATGACAATGTCGCCGGGGACCAGCATTTTAGCCGGGATTGAGACCGTTTTTCCATCCCTCAGCACCTTAGCTGACGGAGCTGACAGCTGCTTCAGTGCACGCAGGGATCGCTCAGCCCGGAATTCCTGAACAAATCCCAGTATTCCATTCAGCAGGATGATTGCGATAATTGTAATGGCATCCAGATATTCACCCAGCAGGCCGGACACCAGTGTGGCCCCCATCAGCACCAGAACCATAAAATCCTTGAACTGGTTCAAAAACAGCGCGAATAGAGAGATCTTTTTACCTTCAGACAACTCATTGCTTCCATGCTGCTTTCTTCGTTCGTCAGCCTGTTCTTCCGTAAGGCCATGCTGCGGCTCTACGCTCAGAACCTGCTGCAGATCCTCGGCATTCATCTGATGCCATGCTTTTTGTTCCATGCTTCCCTTTCCCTCCCGCTCTTTGTGCTGCTGCCGAAGATACCGACAGCTTTTCCACCTGTTCTAACGTAAATGTATTCGGACAGGACCTGAAATATCACAGAAGGCGCCTCTTAAGTTTTTGGGCAAACTATGGCATCATAGAGAAGACTGGTTTTTGACCATGAGCATTTTGCTAGGATCCACTTAAATTCTGTAATAAAAGATGGGAGATATATAACAATGGCATTGGACGGAATCGTAACTAGGGCGATCGTGCATGAGCTCGAAGCCTACCGGGGAGCCCGGATTAGCAAAATATACCAACCGAACGACCATGATATTCTGTTTCACCTGCGCACACGCGAGGGCAACGTCAAACTGCTGCTGTCGGCCAACCCGACCTATCCACGCGTTCACTTTACGGACCGGAGCTTCTTGAACCCACAGGAGGCGCCGATGTTCTGTATGCTGATGCGCAAGCACTGCGAAAGCGGAATTATCGAGGAAATCAGCCAGGTGGGGATGGAGAGAATCATTCATCTGACAGTGCGCCAGCGCGATGAACTCGGGGATGTTTCCACCAAAAAAATTATCATTGAGCTGATGGGACGCCATAGTAATATTATTTTGACCGACCCTTCAAGCGGAACCATCCTGGACGGAATTCACCATGTCACGCCAAGCATCAGCAGCTACCGGATCGTTATGCCCGGCTTTGCCTATACCGAGCCGCCGCAGCAGCATAAGCAAAATCCGCTCACGGCTGACCGCAAGGAATTTTTTGCCAAATGCTCAGGAATCGAGGAGCCTATTCCCTGGATCGTCGACACCTATAGCGGGATTAGCCCGCTCATCGCACAGGAAATGATTCATCGCTCCGGCACACCCAATATTTATGATCTTCAAGCGAGTGAGGATGAAGTGTATCAGCGCTGCTCCGCTTTATGGGATGCTTTCAACTCGGTTATGGAGCCCGTCCAGAAAAACGAATATACTCCGGTTACGGGAGCAAACGCCAAAGGCAAGATGCTCTTTTCTGCGGTAAACCTGACTCTGTTAAAAAACGAAGTTAAGCACTACGAATCCATGAGCGCATGCATGGAGGATTATTACGGGGAGAAGGCAGAGCGTGACACGGTTAAGCAAAAGGTCAGTGACCTCCTTCGTTTCCTGCAAAACGAACGCTCCAAAAATATTAAGAAGCTAGATCATCTGCATGAGGATCTGGCCGAGGCTGGCGATGCAGACCAGTACCGTATCTACGGAGAACTGCTCTTCGCTTCGCTCCATATGATTCAAAAAGGCGACAAAGCCGCGGTGCTTGTCAACTTTTATGATGAAGACCAAAAACCGGTTACCATTCCGCTGGATCCGCTGCTAATGCCTTCGGACAATGCGCAGCGTTATTTCAAAAAATACAATAAATATAAAAACAGCCTGGTGGTCATCAAAGAGCAGCTGGAGAAGACGCAGGAAGAAATCCGTTACATGGATGAACTGCTGCAGCAGCTGTCCTACGCTTCCATGAGCGATATTGCCGAAATCCGCGAGGAGCTGATCCAGCAAGGATATCTTCGTGACCGCAGTAAAAAGGTAAAGAAAAAGAAGAAGAACGACCGCCCGACACTGCATGTTTTCACGTCATCGGAAGGGATTGAAATATTTGTTGGCAAAAACAACTTGCAAAACGAGTATTTAACCAATCGATTGGCAAGCTCAAATGATACCTGGCTGCATACGAAGGACATTCCCGGCTCGCATGTTGTAATACGCAGCACCGATTTTGGAGATCAAACATTAGAGGAAGCGGCGCTGCTTGCGGCCTACTACAGCCAGGCTAAAGAATCCAGCAGCGTTCCCGTGGACTACACCCTCATCCGCCATGTCCATAAACCAAGCGGAGCCAAACCAGGCTTCGTTATCTATGATCATCAGAAAACATTGGTTATCACGCCTGACAATGAGCGGATCAAAGGTCTTCCGAATACCCTGAAACAAAATTAACTCCCGCCAATAAAAAAACCACTGGAGAATATTTCTCCAGTGGTTTTTTTACATGCTTATCCGGCTTTGGGCACGATCCAATCAATTGCCCGTAGAGCCCCGCTTCAACTGTTCCAGTACCGAAACAGGAACCCAGCGGCTGCCGATATCACCATGAAATATTACACCCTGTCTTGCCCCGTGATAATCGGAGCCAGCTGTAACAATCAGTGCATATTCATCAGCCATAGCCTGATAGCGTTCCTCCTCAGCCTTTCCATGGTCGGAATGAAAGACTTCAATGCCTGCGGGCTTGGCCTGCTCCAGAATTTCCCTCACCAGATCATCATCGCCGTATATTCCCGGATGAGCCAGCACCGGAGTTCCTCCAGCCTCGCGGATCCACTCGATTGCTTCCAGGGGGGAAATCCTCGGTACTGAAACATATGCAGGCGCATCCTCTCCCAGATAACGGTTGAATGCGTCTCTCATATCCTTGGCATACCCTTTGCTGACCAGAACATCCGCCATATGCGGACGGCCGACGCTCTCATCTGGACACAGCTCTCTTCCCAATCCGGATATAACCTCTTCCATGGTAATCTGGACATCAAGCTCCTGCAGCTTTGCGATCATTTTTACATTCCGTTCTTCCCTGGTATTCCGCAAATCAGCCAGCCGTTTCAGAAACTTCTCATCCGAGCAGCTTACGTAATAACCAAGCACATGAATATCTTTCCCTCCTGCACGGGTGCTGATCTCCACTCCCGGTACTACGTTTATACCGCAGCGTTCCCCTTCTTCCATCGCCTCGAGAACACCTGCGACGGTATCATGATCCGTGATCGCCACAGCCGATAATCCTTTTTCAAAAGCTCTCCGCACGTTATCCGCCGGACTCTGCATTCCGTCTGAAGCCCGGGTATGGGTATGCAGGTCGCATCTTCCTTCAGTCTGGTTCATTTTCTGATATCCCTCCTGATTCTCCTGTCTATGTCCATTTATTGTATATGATCCGAACAAGGCATACAAAAAAAGCATGAAATCCATCATCGGATCCCATGCTGCTAAAAGCTATTGGTTATGTATACTATCTGCGTTTACGCGTGTTCTTAATCAAAGTCATTCTCCGGGAATGGCGCAGCCAGGAATAATAGGATTTCAAATCTCTCAGCTCGATGGTTTCGGACATTCGTCCCAAAAAAGTAACTACGATCATTTTATGCAGAGGATTGCCACTGATGTCATGCTCTCCCTCGATTTCAGTGAATTCAGCGACAACAACCAAATCCTCATCAATCAAGTATACGTCCTGTTCATTACGGTAATAAGGAAGCATCCGGTTTTGCTTCAGACATTCCCACATCCATGCTGCAATATCGTCAATCTGGCTATCCCCGCTCTGAATACGGTCATTATATCTTGTCTTTGCATGATTGGTTATGACAATGTCTGCGACCCTCTTATCACCCAGAACAACATAGAATGGTTCATAAGTGCTCCATCTTTCCATTCCTTTGTCGCGCATGGAACATCACTCTCCACCATATAGGACTTTTTATCTAAGTATATTTACCTATTATATTACATCATCATCACATGTTAAACAAGCAAAAATATCTTAAAATTAATAGGATTCAGAAACAGGTAATTCTATTAAAAAGCCTATTTAATAGACTATATGCATCATTCCTATTCATCTTTTCGTTTTCTTAAAATATAAATAATTGACCGAAAGAGCTCTCCAGTACATAGATCATTATTACTAAATGAATTCCATTGCGATTAAGGGATCATACAACCGAGATTAATGATGCACAAAAAAAAGCAGCCCTAGGGCTGCTTCTAGTAAAAATTATATAACGTTCGATGGGAGGCCACAATTGTGGCAGAAGGAACGGACCGCTTGGCTACATGCCATAATAACTTGTCTTATCGGGGATATCCTTTGTATATTCCGTTTTGATCTCATTGCGATAGGAGCGCTCAATTTTTCGCACATAGGAAAGTCTGCGAATATTCTTGGCAACCTCTTCAGCACGATCCGCATTGACGTACATCACCACATAATGCATACGTCTCGAAATATAATGAACAGTCCCGTACTTTTCAAGATTTCTGGCCGCTTTCACATCCGTAACCCAAATAATGTAACCTGTCCGTTCTGCAAACATCTTTTCCCACCTCACTTTATGTTCCCTGTCTCTTTGTCAATTAACCGCCGCAGCCGCATTTGCCACCGCCGCCGCAGCCCCCTTTGGGATTCGGATCATTGCTTGGCACCTTGATCGTGTCCGACACGGAAAAAGCAATCATCTCGGACATCTGGTGCAGCATGTCATCCAAATTTCTTTCTGCCAGCTTAAAGCGGGCAACCTCTTCAAATTGTTCCAGCTGTTCTTCCACTGCCTTAACCTCATCCTTGGCACTGTGATAGTTTGGATGAAAATGTCCGAACCGCTGGGTTTCATCAAAGAGTTCTTTCTTTTTGGCAAGCATACGGACAAGCTCCTGAACACCAGGATTGCTGTCGACGCGCTGCTTCCAATATAAATAATCAGATACCTCGACGGACTGATTGATCATATCGCCTAATTCATAGGCGTTCATCAGTACGGCAGCCATGTCCATCGTCTGCACTTCAGATACGCTCATGAAATTCATCTCAATTCTATAAAAGTTCAACTCTCTAGGAGTGGACTCTTCTATCATATCATAACCCGAGTTCCTTAAGAAGAGGATTTCTGTACTTCCTTGCCAAGAATATTTCAGTCAAAGGAAGGGAGAATCAGCTTCAGTTCCCCCAAATCATCTGAAAAGAGCTCCAGCTGCTCGAACCTGTCGTTTTCCACATCATGCAAAATACCTTCAGCGCGCCATGGACTCAGGTTAATCGTTAACGGGGCAAATTCCACCCTCTTCCCTGCATGCTGTAAAAGCACTCGGGTCTGCCAGCTTTGGGCTTGTTCTATAATATTTTGCGCGGTTGAACTGTGATAGCTCCTGTAATCATGAAGCCATCTGGAGGGGATCTGATCATGTCCAGGAAATAAGGAGGCGGGCTCCGGAATTTCATGATCAGCTTCAAAAAAGTGGACATTCCGCCCGCTGTATACCACTCCCTGATTCTCATAAATCCTTTCGCTAAGCAAGCTCCCACGCGGTGTATCAGGTATCCCGCCGTTATTATGAATCAGCGGATACTCCGGGTCTTCCCTGTCTCTGCTTCCCGTCGATTTGAGTGGGGCAAGTCCCATGGACTCCAATATTTTGCGCGATTCTGTTACATGAGATGCCGGTATGATAAAATGTTTTGGTCCAATCCGATCCACCCTACCATCCATTCGAGGATTGGCAGCAATCGCATCCCCTTCATCTTCATTCACACAGGACAACAATAGCACCTCGTCAAAACGGGTCCGGCCGATCTCTTTCCCCCACTGTTCAAGCGCAGCTTCCACATGGCCCGGTATTTCGTGAGCGGAACTTGCTGTTAAAAAGCTTAGGATCTCAACTGTTCGCATCCCATTCTCCACCGCCTTGGCCACACTTGACCTCGTCAGCTTGTATACAGACATCCGGTCGGATTGTACCAAATCGGCACAAGCAAGCAGCTTCCAGCGCTGGATGTATGGCACACCGGGAGGACAGATGATATCAAAATCAGGCTGGACATACAAACTTTCGTTCTTCGGTTCATGCACTTCATTCGTTTCAAACAGCAACGGCCGCGGATCCATATTCCAGCGAAAAGCATACTTTCCGTCATTCATTTCAGCTACATCTCCCCAACCAAAGCCAGCTAAGGCATACAGCCAGGCAGCAGCCCTTTCCATACTGCGATCCGCTTCCAGCATTCCCTCGGTATCCATCCACTGCAGGACGGAAGACATGTCAAACCACATGCCCTCCTGAAACGCAGGCAGACAGATCAAATAACGAAGCAGCTGCATATCAGCCTCATTCTGGCTGTAACGTTCACTGACCGTACGAAGCAGCACCCGATTCATCTCTTGTTCCGTGAGGCTTAGCCAGTCACGAAGGCGTTCCTCCACGATGATCAGAGAGCCTGCCGTTTTAGAAAGCAATCCTATGCATAACAGCAGGTCAAGAATCACCGCAGACGCCGGACCATACATCTCTTGATGGGCATATTGAAGTCCTAGCCGCTCCAAATGCACTTCCTTTAAGTAGATGAGCTCCTGCAGCTTTTGCAGACTCTTTTTATGAATCGTTCCTTTGGCCGTCAAAGGAAGTCCTTGTTCCGCCGCATAGGCAAGCGTGTGAAGCAGATCGAGGGCAAGCCCCGGCCCTGACTCACACCGGATGTCCAGCTCCGATTCATCCACATGTCTTGGAACAGGCGTATAAAAAACCGGCAAGAGCTGTATCAGCTTATCCACCGGAATAAAATAAAGCCTCTCCCCCCAGGATTTCTTCACTGCCTGCACCCAGCCATGTTTTCTTAAGTGTATGAACGAGAGCTTCAGCTCCGCTCCACTGCGGTTCATGCTGCTCATCTCTTTCCAGGCTTGCTCACTGAAGGATATTCCGCCGAATCGGCCGACCAGCATGCGCAGCAGTTCAAGATCAGTTGCAGCAAGCGGGCTTAAGCTTACTTGTGGTAATGGTGTTTCGTTGCTCATGTCCCGGATCGTACCTCCTTGGCGGAATGGACTGTATATTCATAACCCTGTTCAATGAGAAACATCTGGCGGCGGACGGCAAATTCCTCTTCCTTGCTATTTTCAGAAACAAGCGTATAAAAATAGGCCCGGTTGTCTCCGGCTTTCGGACGCAAAAGCCTTCCCAGCCGCTGAGCTTCCTCCTGCCGTGATCCGAAGCTTCCTGATATTTCGATCGCCACTGATGCATCAGGGAGATCCACAGCAAAGTTCGCGACCTTGGAAACAACCAGCACAGGTATTTCCCCTTTTTTAAAGGCAGCATATAAAGCTGTACGCTGCTGCTGTGGCATTTTCCCGCTGATAAGTGGAGCTTCAACCGCATCTGCGATTGCATGCAGCTGATCCAGATATTGACCAATAATGAGAATACCAGCAGTTGCATGTCTGTTCAGCAGCTCTTTCACGGTATGCATTTTGGCCGGATTCTCCGCAGCAAGACGAAATTTCTCTTTGCCTTCCGCGTATAAGTATTGCTCGCGCAAATCCGCTTCCATGGGTACACGAATTTCACAGCAATCCACCCTTGCGATCCAGCCTTTGGCTTCAAGCTCCTTCCAGGGCATTTCATATCGCTTCGGACCAATCAGTGAAAATACATCCTGCTCGCATCCGTCCTCACGGACAAGAGTTGCTGTCAGTCCAAGCCTGCGTGTAGCCTGAATATCGGCTGTTGCCCGGAATACCGGTGCAGGCAGGAGATGCACCTCATCATAGATGATCAAACCCCAGTTCCGTTCATTAAATAGCTTCATATGTTCAAAATCATCGTCTTTGGAGCGCCGATGTGTCAGGATTTGATATGTCGCGACCGTTACCGGCTTTACTTCTTTTTTTTGGCCAGTATATTGGCCCACATCGGATGATTGTAACGTCGTCTTCCCCGTCAGCTCCTGAATCCACTGCTCCACGGAAGTCGTATTGGATGTTAGAATCAAACACTCACACTGCTGGCGTTCCAGCGCTGCAATGCCTATTACGGTTTTGCCCGCGCCGCAAGGCAGGACGAGCACACCGCTTCCTCCAATGCCCGCCACTCCTTCGAAAGCCGCTACTGCTTCCTCCTGGTAGCTTCGCAGGGCAAATCCATTACCCTCGCTTCCATGTTTCCACTCAAGCTGCAGGGCCTGTCCTTCATGATAGCCGGCCAAATCCAGCACGGGAAACCCATGGTGCATGAGCTCCTGCTTGAGACATCCTCTTTTATCCGCTTCAAGCCGGACCTCTAGCGGTGAAATCCGGGACAGCCCTAGCGCTGCCAATGCCGGCACTTCCAATATTCCGTTAAGAAAAAGGCTGTCTGAAGCCGACAGAAGCAGCATATTAGCGTTTCCCTCTTCTTTTTGCAGCTTTAGTTTGCCATATCTCGTAACGAGCTCGCGGATCTCCTGCAGTAATCCTGCCGGCACGCCCCATCTGGACAGGGATGTGAGTTCAGCCGCAATTTCATCCGTTGTACAGCCTAATGCCGCTGCATTCCAAAGGGAAAGCGGTGTAATTCTATAAGTATGAAACGCGGATGGACTCTTTACAAGCTCCGCAAACCGGGATAATTTCTCCCTTGCCGCCTCGAATCCGGGATGACCGCATTCCAGCAGAACTGTCCGGTCTCGCTGGACGATACAGGCTTTTAGATCGTTCATACTCGTCTCCTTTCTTATATCGAGAAAAAAGTTCATTCCCTGATGAAGGAAATGAACTTTCGGTCTTGTTCCGTGTCATTATATTTTCCCAATGTTCGCCAAATCATTCTCACCGAGACTCCATTTCATTCTCTGCAACGGTACTACTCCCAGCCCTGATATGACTGAGTCATCGTCACCATAAGCTTGGCTGCGCTAAGCATCGCTGTTTCATCAAAATCGAAACGGGGATGATGATGCGGGTAGATCGCTTGGATGCTTGCATTGCCTGCACCGACGAACATAAAGCAGCCTGGTATTTGCTGCAGGTAGTAGGAGAAATCCTCCGCAGGCATAATTTTTTCACACTGGGATACATTTTCTGCTCCAAATATGCTTGGTGCTTCCCGAAAAAAACGCCCGGACTCGTCATCGTCATTCACTAGCGGAGGATAACCCATCAGATAATCGACTTTTGCCTCTGCACCATAAGTTTTGGCCGTCAAATGGCTGATTTCTTCGATCCGGGTGCGGATCAGCTCCCTCGTCTCTTCGTCAAAGGTGCGTACCGTGCCTGTTATGCGGCAGGATTCGGCAATGACATTTTGCGCGCTTCCGCCCTTAATGGTGCCAATCGTCACGACAGCCGGCTTTAATGGGTCTACCGTACGACTGACGATGCTCTGCAGCTGCAAGACAAGCGCCGCCCCCGCAACTACGCTGTCAACGGTTACATGCGGCATTCCGCCATGGCCGCCCTTACCCAGTATATCTATAAAAAACTCATCAGCCGCTGCCATAAGCGGTCCCGGTGCGCTTGCCGCCGTACCTACCGCAAATGGCGTCCACAAATGAACCCCATAAATGACATCGACTCCCTGCAGGACCCCGGCTTCAATCATGCCTCGAGCGCCACCAGGACATACTTCTTCTGCCGGCTGGAAGATGAAACGAATTTCTCCCTGCACATCCTTTTGACGCTGACAAAAATATGTAGCCACCGCAAGCAGCGTCGAGGTATGACCATCGTGACCGCAAGCATGCATGACGCCTTCTACTTCGGAAGAATATTCACAGGATTTCTCATCCTGGATCGGCAGTGCATCCATATCGGCACGAAGCGCCACGGTTTTACCCGGCTTGCCGCCTTTTAAAATGGCCAGAACGCCATGACCGCCGCCAACGCGTGTAGAAACCTCAAGTCCAAGCTCCCGCAGTATCCCGGCAATAAATTGCGATGTTTTCTCTTCATGGTACGAAAGCTCCGGATGGCGGTGCAGATAGCGTCTCCACTCCACCATTTGCGGCTGCAGTGCATTTAACAATGCCTCTTCTCTCATGTAAACACGTCCTCTCGCCCAAGAATGTCCTATCACATTGTTTTCCACAACCTGGTCACAATGCCTTTTTTCTATTGTAGCAGAAACGATTGAAATGGGGTATGTCCCCCTGTAGTGGCAAGGCTTGCACAAGTGCCTGAAACATAATATCATGAGTAAAGAACTCTACAGGCATTTAAATAAGGAGGATTTTATAGGATGATTTTTGAAAATACAGGACTTGTCGGACTGAAAAGCGACTTGGCATTTATGGATGAAGTTGCCGAAAAAACAGGATTTGTACGTTGGCAGTGGGAGTACTTCCGTGCTACATACGAATATAAAATCGAAGACACAGATACCAATTCCGAATACTTTGTGCGCATGAACACACGCGCTATAGAAGGCAAGCTGGAAAAGCCGGATACCGTGCTCGAAATCGAAGCCGTTTACATGGGAAAAGCCACCTTCCCTCATGGCTTGGAATATGAATCCCCGATTCCTTCCAAGATTCTTAACACGGCCAATAAAAAAATCCAGCAATTCAAAGCCGCACTGGAAGCCTAAGCAGGTCTCTTATGAATCAGAAAAAACCCCAACCCAAGAAGAGAGGGACGCCGGATTTCCAACTGCTTATCCTTACTTTTTTGTTGGTCGGTTTTGGGCTGGTGATGGTGTTCAGTGCCAGTTCAAGTCTCACCATTTCCAGCAGTAAATTCAATAATGATCCGCTTTATTTCACGAAAAAGCAGTTCGTTTGGGCTATGCTTGGCACATTTGTAATGTTTGTCTCGATGAACATCCATTACAGCAAGTATAAAAAGCTCTTTGTCCCACTGTTTATTGTTACGGTGATCATGCTTGCGATCGTGCCTTTTACCAAAAGCGTCAATGGAGCTCGAAGCTGGTTGGGCATTGCAGGTCTGGGAATCCAGCCGACAGAGTTAGCCAAAATTGCGATCATTCTCTACCTCTCCGCCTTGATCGTCAAGAAGGGAGAACGTTTCAGGGATTTGAGGACAGGCTATATTCCCGTTATGGTCATTGTCGGTTTTGTTGCAGGACTGATCATGATGCAGCCGGATCTGGGTTCGACCCTGATTCTCGTGGCGACCAGTGCGATCATTATTTATGCAGGTGGTGCCAGCTTGAAGCATATGCTCGCCTCGGCCGCGCTGTTGATCCTAGGAGCCAGCCTGGTGCTCGGTGCCAATTATTTGATCAAATCGATTGCGCACAGTGATGAGCCCCAGACGCAGTCCAGCAATTACAAAATGGGAAGAATTACGGCATGGATTGATCCGTACCAGGATGAGAAGGGCGACGGCTACAATCTCATTCAGTCTTTGACCGCCATCGGAAACGGACAGCTTACAGGCACCGGCTTCGGGAAAAGCATTCAAAAGCTGAATTATATTAAAAACCCGTACAATGACTTTATCTTCCCTGTCATGGCAGAGGAATTCGGGTTCATTGGAACGAGCCTCTTCCTGCTGGTATACATTTATTTCATATGGCGAGGAATCATCATCGCGCTCAGGTGTACCGATCCCTTTGGAACGCTCGTCGGCATCGGCATCATGGGACTTTTCGCGATTCAGGCCTTCGTCAATATTGGCGGCGTGTCGCAGACGATTCCGCTGACCGGGGTTACGCTTCCTTTTATCAGTTACGGAGGAACTTCCCTGCTCATCATGATGTTTGCCATGGGAATCATGCTTAGCATCTCAAGACAAAGCAACCAGCCTGTTCAGCAGGAGGTTGTGAAGTCCGTAAATATTAAAAGAGACTACCGGAGGTCCGTGTAGTCTCTTTTTTTGCCTGTTGTGTAATAACATCCATGGATGTTTTTCTTTGTGCGTATGTGTTTTATTTTGCTCGGGATGGAATGTCTTCAATTTCATCATCCTTGAAAGCGACGCCTTCAACCTTGACGTTGACTTCCACGACTCGAAGACCTGTCATGCTTTCGACTGCTTCCCGCACGTTTTGTTGCAGCATGCGGCAAACCTCATGAATTGGAGTTTCATACAAAACGATGATCCGCAGATCGATTGCAGCTTCAAGCTGCCCCACTTCCACGGTGACGCCCTTCTGTACATTTTTTCCGCTCAGGCGTTTGGCCCATCCTTCGGATAATCCGCCGGACATTGCAGCAATGCCGGGGGTTTCCAGAGCCGCCAAACCGGCGATTTTCGATACGACATCATCCGATATCCGGATCGTTCCCGTCTCCAGTTGAAGCTGTTCAGTCATACCCCTTCCTCCTTCACCTCATTATCAGTTATTGTAAATCCTAGAGGGACCAAAAAGCAAATATTGAACCCAAGATTTGTTTACAACCCTATACGTTTTGGGTATATTGAAAAAGAATCTTTATCCTACATATCACCGAGGTGTCGAAAATTGAAAAAATGGTTGAGCCCTTTTTTACTGATTGCATTTTTTGTTCTTAGTGCAATAGCACATTATGCGGGCTGGGATCCTATAGTCCAATTCATCCTGGCAGCCATTTCTGTAATCTTCGTGGCAGGGTTCCTGGGTAAAGCGACCGAGAATGTAGCTCATTACGCAGGTCAACGTCTGGGCGGTTTCTTGAACGCAACCTTCGGTAACGCAGCCGAGTTGATTATCGCCATCTTCCTCGTCAAAGAGGGTCTGTTCGATATGGTGAAGGCCAGTTTGACCGGTTCCATTATCGGCAATCTACTTCTCGTGCTTGGTTTGAGCATTTTTGCGGGTGGAGCTAAATTCAAGATACAAAGCTTTAACGTTTCCCTTGCCGGTATGAACGGCTCGCTGATGATTGTGGCGGTCATTGCCCTGTTTGTTCCGGCTGTATTCCTGAACACGCATTCGATTACCACAAGTGATACCAAAACGCTCAGTTTGATTGTAGCCGGTATATTAATCGTAGCTTATATTGCCTGGCTTATCTTCTCCATGATCACACATAAAAATTACCTGTCCGACGTATCCGAAGATTCCGATGAGGAACTGCCGCATGAGCACGCTCCGGAATGGACCAAGGGCAAGGCCATTCTGTATCTGATCATTGCAACCGTGATGGTAGCCTTCGTGAGTGAATGGCTGGTCGGCACACTTGAAACATTCACTACCCGTTTCGGACTCAGCGAACTGTTTGTCGGTGCCTTCCTGGTGGCTATCATCGGAAATGCAGCCGAGCATAGCGCGGCTATTATGCTCGCGATGAAAAACAAAATTGGTGCAGCCGTGGAAATCGCCGTAGGCAGCAGCCTGCAGATCGCCTTATTCGTGGCTCCGGTGCTTGTGTTTGCCAGTTATTTCTTCGGCAATACCATGAATCTAGTATTTACCACTATCGAGCTTCTCGCCATCGGAGTCGCCGTCTTTATTGCCAAGTCGATCATCCAGGACGGGAAGACCAACTGGTATGAAGGGCTGCTGCTGTTGGTCGTGTATCTGATTCTCGGTGTTTCCTTCTTCATGGTGTAATAATAGTTGCAGCTTTACCCTACAAAAAAAGCATGGACTCCATATGGAGTTCATGCTTTTACCATGTAAACCCGTAAAACAGGCTTATTATGCTTCCTTGTTATTCAAGGCCTCGTAAAGGATGGCCAGATTACGTTCAAGCTGGCTGACAAGCTGTTTGCCAGTAAGTTCAGGCAAAAGTCCAGCTCTTACCGCAAAGTCAACTTGTCTTGAAAATCCGTACATCTGGGTGTCCAGCACTTCCTCATAGAGAGGGCAATAGCGGGTTGCCAGATTCTCCATTTGTACTTCGATCAGCTTCTGTATTTTATCTGCATCTTCTTGCAGAAGACTAATTGCTTTCATGTTCAACTGTTCCTGCAGCTCAGAAGAAGTCATGCATCTTCCCCCCTATGTCCAAAAGTCACACCCTCGTTCTCTTCTCTAATATTAGACGAAATCAGTGCCCAATACAAGAACCTGCAAAAAAAAGCGTCCCACCGTGTTGGGTAGGACGCTTTTCCAAGTTTATTCTTCTACAAGCTCAACTT
This sequence comes from Paenibacillus dokdonensis, assembly GCF_004916975.1. Classification (GTDB taxonomy): domain Bacteria; phylum Bacillota; class Bacilli; order Paenibacillales; family Paenibacillaceae; genus Paenibacillus_AQ; species Paenibacillus_AQ dokdonensis. The sequence goes on from NZ_STGQ01000001.1 coordinate 3,518,300, forward strand.
TGAGGCCGTGTTTTGCAAACACTTCCTGCATAGCCGCTTTAGCCTCATCCGCATCCGGTCCATGAACATGAAGCTCATAGCCTTTATTGCTAACAAGGGTCGTAAACAAACCCAGAATGCTCTTTACATCAATGTACTTGTTGTCAGCCTGAAGCACGATTGACGAAGTAAACTGGCCCGCCGTTTGGGCGATTTCCACAACAGCTGCATTATTACTGGACATAGTGATCCCTCCGTAGCTTTGATATCAGGTATAATATCATTTTACCACTATCATGATACATTGAATCCGCTTTCCGGCGCAAGGGATTTCTATGTTATTTTTGTAGATTAAACCAATTGGTCTGGATTCAGGCCTTTCAGCTCATCAATAACGAAATTACCGTCTTTGCGGATCAACACATCGTCAAAATAGATTTCGCCGCCGCCGTAATCCGGACGCTGGATCAAAACGATATCCCAGTGAATGGACGAACGGTTGCCATTGTCGCAATCCTCATATGCCTGTCCTGGTGTGAAGTGAATGCTACCCGCGATTTTCTCGTCGAACAGAATATCCTTCATCGGGTGCAAAATATACGGGTTAAAGCCGATGGCAAACTCTCCGATATAACGCGCACCTTCATCGGAATCGAGAATTTGGTTCAGACGCTCGGTTTCGTTGCTTGTAGCTTCGACAATTTTGCCGTCTTTGAAAGTAAATTTAATATTTTCAAAGGTAATCCCCTGGTAAACCGTACTTGAATTGTAGCTGATCGTACCATTAACGGAGTCACGAACAGGAGCGCTGTACACTTCACCGTCAGGAATATTTTTCTCGCCGGCGCATTTAGTCGCACCGATGTTTTTGATTGAGAAGCTGAGATCTGTTCCAGGTCCCACAATACGGACTTTATCCGTTTTTCTCATCAGCTCGGCAAGAGGATCCTGTGCCTTGTCCATTTTGGCATAATCCAGATTGCACACATCAAAATAGAAGTCCTCAAAAGCTTCAGTGCTCTTATTGGACAATTGTGCCATACTTGCATTCGGATAGCGGAGTACGACCCATTTCGTATGGTTTACGCGTTGTCCACTGTGAACAGGGTGGTTGTACAGCGTGTTATACAAACGCATTTTTTCATCCGGCACATCAGACAGATCATTCACGTTTTCACCGGCACGGATACCGATGTAGCAGTCCATTTTTTTCATACGTTCCAGATCAAGCTCGCCCCATGTCTTTACCATTTCTTCTGTAGCATTCATGAGCATGGCGCGCTGAACCGAACGGTCCGTCAACTCGACAAACGGATTACCTCCGCGTTTATGTATCTCTTCGATAACCGCTTTTAGCAAGTCGCGCTCATTACCGATCATTTCGACCAGAACATTTTCACCCGGCTGAACGTTTACTGAATAGCCCACCAGATTTTCCGCAAGCTTCTTAATTCTTGGATCACGCATATGTCTATTCCTCCCAAACCCCGCACAAATACTTTTTTGAACAAAGGTTAATTTAGTCGTCTTCTATTGTAGCACTTTCTACCCGCTCCAGTCAGCCGAAAACCAAGAAAACCTCACGGACTAAAAGAGACGTCATTCACCAGTGTTTCCTCCTCCTCCTGGTTGTGAAGATTAAGATAGCGGATCACACTTTCAGAGGAAAGCTTAACGGGGAAACCGGTCTTTTTATCAATCGTTAAATAGTAGACCATTCCTACCTCCGAATGATCCAGCATTTGTTTGAGCTGTGTGTCCCCTTTATTCCACACATCAGCCAACTGCCGCTTTTCTTGCGCGGAGCCCGCTTGCCCCCCTGTATCCGCCTGCTGCCGGATCATTCCCATTTCCGCTTCCAGCTGCTCTGACAGCCATTGTCTGGCCGCTGCAGGCTCAAGTTCGATACGCAGCACTTTCGTACCTCGGGCAGCCCCAGAAGCCTCTTTCATTCGCTTAGGCAAGCGGCTGACCGCATCCAGCTGTGCCAAAGGGTTAAACCGGGCCAAGGATGAATTAAGCGTGGTACTGCCTTCACTGAACAAATGCACCCACTGCCCATCCTGACGACGGAATCCGGACTCGGCCGCATGGACATTCTTGATATTCACCGGTTTAGAAGTCTTTACTTCGGCAGGCTGGGAAGGAAGCATGCTTCGGATTGTCAGTTTGTCATGTTCAGTTAATGTTCCTTCATAAGAAAGGCTTTCCCGGAATCCCTTCTTCGACTGCGTGCGTACTGCAGCTTCCCCGTTGAATGTAAAAGAGTCCTTTCCAGCCAGTCCGCCGAGCGTCTGTTTGAACCATTCCTCCGGATTTCTATCGTTTTGCAGCAGGCTGCAGCCTGTTAAATAAAGGCTCATCCACAGCAAGGCAGCCATGCTGCGGCAAATTTTACGTTTTTTCATCATGTCATACCTCTTTAGAAACATTTTGCCTTAGGCTTGCCTGCCATCTGCGCAATTATGCACTTATAAGCAGAAAAAAAGAGTGCCTGTATCCAGTACAGATCACTCTAATTATTCATTCATATTTTCAATTTGAATCTGATTGCGGCCGCTGTTTTTAGCACGGTATAAAGCCATGTCAGCCCGGTAAAAGAGACTGTCCACGCTGACCTGTTCATCCATGATGCACCATTCAGCGATCCCGCTCGAAACGGTCACACCCGGATCCGTTTCTTGAGCTACCCTTGACCGAATGACCTCGGCCACCTTCATCGCCTGGTGAACGCCCATCTGCGGCAGATATACGGCTAGCTCCTCTCCGCCCCAGCGCGCGGGAATATCCTCAGGCCTAATGGAGGTCTTCACAATCTCGCTGACCTGCTTAAGGATCTTATCGCCCTTTTGATGTCCGTAGGTATCATTCACCTGCTTGAACTGGTCAATGTCTACGACGATCAGAGAACCGCAAAAATCGTTCGTCTGGTAATCCTGGATCGCTTCATCCAGGTAATGGCGGGCATACATATCCGTCAGCATGTCCCGGTTTGCCATCCGCCTCAGCTCCGCATGCAGAAGAGCGTTGCTTACTGACAGACCGATATGACTCGCGAGCGTTTGAAGGAGCCGGTAGTTATCGTAGGAAAAGAAATGCGGGCTGCGATGTGTCAGCAAAATCGCCCCCATAACCTTTCCGTTTACCGTCAGCGGTGTTGCAATTAGAGATTGGGATCCGGTAACTTCCATCAGTTTGGAGGATACTTTGGTGTTCAAATGATAGTCCGACAAAATGACCGGCTCTTTTTTCTCGAACACAAGACCGCCAAAACCATAATCCCTGTTGAAAATATCTTTTGAAAGCGACGGCACGTTGCAGGACATAACCTCAAGCATATTGCGCTCTTCATTGTACTGGAGAAAGCAGCTGTAGTCCGCATTAAAAATATTCAGAAGCTCTTCATTGGCAAACTGGTAGATATCAGAAAGCTGAAGGCTCTGGTTTAGCCGTTGCGTCAGTTCATTGATCAGCCGAAGCTCATGTATCAATAGATTGGATTGCTCGTACAGCTTCGCATTTTCAAAAGCATTTCCCGCCGTGTCGATCATCATCGTAATCAGCTGCAGATCAAGATCATCCTTAAGCTCCCGCGTCATTTTCAAATGAAATACGCCGTAAATCCCCTGCTTGCCTCCAAGCGGTATGCTCATTTCCACATAATCCTCTTTACCGGGTTCCTTGCAGTCCTGAATCATAAGGCGTCCGTCCATAAAAGCACGTACACTTATGTCCTCGCCCCAGGGATGAAACACCAATGGTTTGACTTTCGGATTGCTGTGCTGATGATCCTGGGACATTAATAGACTGAGCTGGATGGACGGATACAGCATGGCAATACTGTCGAGCACCTCTGTAAGCACGGTATCCACATCAATCTGATCATGCATGCGCTGCATAATTTGAAAAAGAATCGACCTTCTGCTTGCTTCTCGTTCGGTATTCTTTTGAATCTTCATGACATCGGAGACAAATATGTATTCATAACGCCTGAAAAAACAGGAATGATAATGCAGCGCTGTCGCTTCGATCGCATCCAGCCCGGAACTGTCTGAAATATGCCTCGGCAGCAAACATGCCAGTACAGAGATCACCAGCTGCCCGCTGCGTGACAAGATTGGAACCATACAAAGAACCTGTCCAGTAAGCATCGGATAGTCGGCATGCTCTATCACGTCATAGACCAGTTCATGGGACTGCAAACAGTGCTGAAGAAGCCCCGCATGCGGTCCTTCCAGCAGCGAATATACCGTCTCCTCTCCAGAGGTATACGCTCCCTCATGATCAATCATTGCCCACTTCGAATGCTTCGATAGAGGCAGAGAGCCGGTTTCCTTTCGCCAATCCACAAAGGACTGCTGAAGAACCTCACGGACGTAAGGTAGGTCATATTGGGAAATATCCATCTCCTTCAGCCATAAATCAGAAGACTCGCTAGGAGACGCCACCTCAATATTTGTCTGAAATAAACTTTGATGTCTGGAAAAATCCTGTTGATGTTCTGACATAAGCAGGCGCTCCTTTACACCGTGTTAAAAGGTGTCTTGCACGGCACCATTCGATCGGAATAAAATATGAACTCATTGAATCACGAGCAGACTTTAGACTCATATATCTTAATCTTTATTTTCGCATTCAAAAAAGCTTAATTTCATTGATGTTTTAATAATCTTATTCTACTCTCTTCAAACTAATTTTGCATCAATATTTCAGAGATTCGTCCTACTTTTTTGGGTCCAAAGCCCTATCGACAAAATTAGACGTTTCTCGATATTTATCAGGACTTGACTTCACCCTTGCTTTTCGTATAAAATCTATTGTTGAACAAGACTGTTAGACAGTCTGAAATTTGGGCGTAACGTTGTGTCACCCTCACGTGGTTTGTTACTGATTGAACAGCGGCTGAACTTTTCTCTCAGGTGCCTTGCCGATAAGGCTAGCACAATCAACTTACCCGGCGCAAATAGAGCCCTACTTCACAATTATTTGAAATTAAAGGAGTCTACTATAACATGGCACGTTACACTGGTCCTAAATTTAAATTGAGTCGCCGTCTGGGCATCTCCCTGAGCGGTACTGGCAAAGAATTGAAGCGTCCTTTTCCTCCAGGACAACATGGTGCTAACCAACGGAGAAAAGTAAGCAACTACGGTATGCAGCTCGCTGAAAAACAAAAACTGCGTCATATGTACGGTTTGGGTGAAAAGCAGTTCAGCACCCTCTTCCACAGAGCACAACAAATGCAAGGTATCGCTGGTGAGAACTTCATGTTCCTGCTGGAAAGCCGCCTGGACAACCTCGTTTACCGTCTTGGCTTCGCTCACTCCCGTGCAGGCTCACGTCAGCTGGTATCCCACGGTCACGTCACTGTAAACGGCAAAAAGGTTGACATTGCTTCTTACATGGTGAACACTGGGGACGTAATCGGCCTTCGTGAAAGAAGCCGCAGCCTTTCTTCTATTAAAGAAGCTTTGGAAAACCGCAGCCATCTTCCAGGCTACCTGGAATATAATGATACAGCTTTGGAAGGCAAATTTATCCGTTTGCCTGAACGTTCTGAGCTTTCCCAAGATATCGACGAAAAACAAATCGTCGAATTCTACAACCGTTAATCGTTACTTTAAACAAATCCCGGAACCTTTGGTTCCGGGATTTTTGCCGTCTATGATTGATTTATTGCATTATGAGCAATTAACCCAATTTAATTTTTGCAAATTTCCGTTTACCGGATTGAATAACATCACCATCCTGCAGCATTACTTCCACGTTAGGATCCTCCAGCTTCACTTCATTCAGCCTGACTGCTCCCTGCTGGATGCTGCGTCTCGCCTCCGCATTAGATACAGCAAAACCTAACAAAGTCAGCAGCCTGATCAGGCGTACTTTTCCATTTTCGAACTCTCCGGCGGAAATGACATGCTCTTCAATATCTTCCGGAAGGGACCGCCGCTGGAATACCGTCACAAAATGCTGCTGGGCTGCCTCTGCCGCTTCCATTCCATGATACATACGGACAAATGTGGCAGCTAGACGCATTTTTGCATCACGCGGATGTACGTTTCCATCAACTAATCCCTGCTTCAGCTCAGACAGTTCTTCGTGGGTCAGATCTGTCGCAAGCTCGTAGTATTTCAGCATCAGCTCATCCGGTACGGACATCGCCTTACCATAAATTTCATTCGGCTCCTCATCGATCCCGATATAATTGCCAAGGCTCTTACTCATCTTCTGAACGCCATCTATGCCTTCAAGCAGCGGAAGCGTAACTACGATTTGCGCTTCCACACCGTATTCCTTCTGAAGTGTACGTCCCATCAGCAGATTGAAGGTCTGGTCTGTGCCGCCAAGCTCGATATCCGCGTTACCACAGATTTCAACAGCTTTTTCTTAAGCCCCTCTTCAGGAATAATATCTACGGTTCCCCTAGAAATTACCGCTAGCTGTTTTTCAACCAGTTGCTGCTGCTTTCGTGATAATTCTTCCCGCTTCATCTTTCATTCCTCCAGTGCTATTCCTGTATTTAAACGCAAAAAAGCTCCTTCTCATCCCAAGGGACGAGAAGGAGCACTCGCGTTACCACCCTAATTAAAGCTGTCTCAAGACAGATTTCACTTCATTCCTATAACGGATCTTACATCCGGTACCGGACTACTAACGATCAAACCGCGTTCCTCCGTATGGCTCAAGACGGTAATTCAACAGGAATAGCTGCCGGTTTACACCACCCACCGGATCTCTGACAAAGCAAATAACCTGTCTATTGAGTCTTTCTGTGCCTTTTACGATATGAACTTTAGCATTATCTATAACATATGCGCTTAAAATATGTCAAATATTCTAAAAAAAAGCCCTCATTCGTTCCCTGCATTCAAAAGCCGCAAATTATGCTATAATAGTTCCGTTAAAAGGAGGAACGCACGCGAATGGTTGAAAATAACAATAAAAAACCTGATAAACAGCCTGCCCCGAGGCGCCAACGATCCTATGCCCGGATAATCGGTCTCGTTATTCTCTGGCTGCTTGTCGTTGGTCTAATGGGGGCCCTGTTTGCTGGCGGCGCCGCCATGGGTTATGTCACTTCCATCGTGAAGGATGACCCCGTCCGCTCAAGAGCTCTGATTGACCAAAAAATGAGTGAAAACTCCATTACAAGCTTCGCGTATTTTCGCGATCAGACAACACCTATCGGTCAGATTCGTACGGACGAAGACAGACGTCCTGTGGAATACAAGCAGATTCCAACTACAGTCATCAATGCGGTTGTTTCTATAGAGGACAACAACTTTTTCAATCATAATGGTGTGGATTTGAAGGGCACGCTGCGTGCCGTCAAACAAAAGGTACTGAAGGAATCCGTGCAAACGGGCGGCAGTACATTGACACAACAGCTGGCCAGACGGGTCTTTCTGAATCTAGACAAGACCGATGACCGCAAGTTCAAAGAGATTTTACTCTCACTACGGCTCGAGAGATTTATGACGAAAGATGAAATTTTAACTGCATATCTTAATAAGGTTCCTTTCGGAAAAGGCTCCAGCGGATACAATCTGTACGGAATAAAAGCGGCTGCAAAAGGCATTTTCAATGTGAATGATTTAAGCAAGCTTAACATTGCAGAGGCTGCCTATCTCGCTGGTCTCCCTCAGCTTCCAACCAAATACTCCGCCTACAATTCCAAAGGCGAATTCAATCCGGATGCCTTCAAGCGGGCCCTGGATCGCCAGCATCTCGTGCTGCGGCGTATGAAGGAGGAGAACAAAATTACGGAAGCTCAGTACACGGAAGCCTTGGCTTTTGATATCCGCAAAGCACTGGCTCCGCGAACGGAAAAGGCATATGCCACCTTCCCGTACCTGATGATGGAAACAGAGCGTGAAGCTTCGGAAATTCTCATGGAGCTCAATAACAAAGAAGCCAGCAAGAATCAAATCGATCAGACCGGGAAGGAAGACACCAGTGATCAGCTCGAAGCCGCCAATCAGCAGTTGAAGACCGGTGGATATCGTGTGTATACCACGATCGACAAGCGAGTTTACAGTTCTATGCATAAGATTGGCGAAAACAAGGATAACTTTGGCCCGGACAGCAAAACAAAAGGTCCGGAGCAGACAGCTGCCATGATGATCGACAATAAAACCGGTGCGATCCTGGGTATGCTGGAGGGCCGGGATTTCAACAAAGAGCAAATGAACTATGCTACGCAGATGATCAGACAACCAGGCTCAACGATGAAACCGATTGCGGCATACCTGCCTGCGATTGAATCCGGAGCCATTCAGCCTGCAAGTATCCTGGACGATGCACCGATCATTTTAAAGGACTACCAGAAAGGCTTCCATATCCCGAAAAACTCGACTGCGGGCTACAGCGGCTTGATGACAGCACGAACTGCCCTCAATAAATCGGTGAATACCGTTGCATTGAAGCTGTTCAATAACGTCGTCGGGATCGACAATGCCTGGGCCTTTGCCAAGAAGGTCGGCATCAACACCATTCAAAAAGAAGACTACTCGGCATCGACGGGGGTTCTGGGCGGTTTGAAATATGGTGTAACGGTCGAGGATCTAACCAATGCATATAGTTCCATCGCCAATCAAGGGACGTTCAACGATGCCTACATGATCGAGAAAATCGTTGATTCAAACGGCAACATCGTATATCAGCATGAAACCAAACCCGTGCAGGCATTTTCCAAGCAAACCGCTTACCTGATGACGGATATGCTGCGCACGGTTATTACGGACGGTACGGGCAGTACAGTCCGGGACACATACAAGCACTTCAAAACGATACCGATCGTTGGGAAAACAGGCTCTACCCAAAACTATGCGGACGTGTGGTTTATGGGCTTCTCGCCTGACGTTACGCTTGGCGTATGGGTAGGCTACAAGGAACCGGTCAATACGCTGACAAGCAAGCCGGCCAAAAAACGCGCACAATCCATATGGGCGCTCATTATGAATGAAGTCGCGGATAAAGAACCCGATTTATTCAAAACAGCGAAGTTTGAAAAGCCAGATGGCATCGTATCCAAAACGGTTTCCGCCTATAGCGGTAAGCTTCCAACATCCTTAACAGATAAATTTGTTACAGATCTCTTTAATATTAAATATGTTCCTAAAGATAGTGATGATGGAATCGCGAAAGCCAAGTATATCACGTATAACGGAGTCAACTATATACCGAAGGATGAAACGCCAGACGATATGCTAAAGGAAAAAGTCGTCGTCAAACGTGAAAAACCGATTCAGGAACTCATCAAAGAGCTTGAAGCAGCATTCGCTAAAATGCGCGGTGGGCATGAACCTTTATCAACCTATATTCCGCGTGATGCCGGTGAAGATATGCCGACCGACATTGATCCTCGAGTAGACGACGGAAGCGCCCCTACGGCTCCTTCAAACGTCAGAATGACTCTGAATGGCAGTAAGGCGAGCATTACCTTCAGTCCGTCTGGTCAGGCTGATGTTGTCGGCTACAGGTTGTACCGCTCCCAGAACGGCGGTTCCTTCCAAAATACAGGAAGTGTCGTGCTTACAGGCAATGCGTACAACTTTAGTAATGCTGCTGATTCAGGTTCAAGCTTCTATGTCACTGCTGTGGATGTCGCAGGCAAAGAGTCTGCACCAAGTGCGACCGTCAACAGTCAGGGCAGCGGAAATATCGATCTACCTGGAGATATTGGAGATCCTTCCAATCCAGGTGATCTCGATCCAGGTACAGATATTCCGGGTATTCCGGATGGGGGTGACCCAGGGCAAGGACCTGTAGCCGTTCCCTCCTCTCCAACAGCGCTGCAAATAGCACCGCTAGATAACGGAATTCTGTTCCAGTGGAATCCTGCACGTCCTGAGGACATGGTTACGGCATATAACGTTTCATACAGTGAAAAACCTGGGGGTCCATATAACATAATTGGCTCCAGTCATGAAGCGGGCTTCCAGTTTGTCACAACAGCCCCAATGAAGGGTTACTTCCGGGTTACAGCCGTTAACGCGTTAGGTGAATCGCAGCCTTCTGCTGCTTCCTTCTACGAGAAAAAGTAATTTGCATATCTGATTTCGATGGAGAGATCCTGCACAACATTGCAGGGTCTCTCCCTTTTTATGCATGTACTTCTTTCGGAATCTCAGTATCAGACGCTCAACTTAGACGCTTGTTTAGATAAAAAAAAGGAAGCCCCGGAACAAATCATCCGGTGCTTCCTTTTATCAATACATATTTATAAATTCCATATTAATCTTCAATCGTAGAAAGATCACCCGTAGGCAGTTTGAGCTCCCATGCTTTGAGTACCCGGCGCATAATCTTACCGGATCTCGTCTTCGGCAGCTTATCGCGGAATTCGATTTCGCGTGGCGCCGCGTGAGCGGAGAGTCCTTCTTTCACAAATTTATAAATTTCATTCTTCAGCTCTTCGGATTCCTCGTAACCTTCACGGAGCGAGATAAATGCTTTAATGATCTCACCTCGGGTAGCATCCGGTTTGCCAATGACGCCAGCCTCAGCCACCGCAGGATGCTCAACCAGCTTACTCTCAACTTCAAAAGGTCCAATTCGTTCGCCGGAAGAGTTAATAACATCGTCGACACGGCCTTGGAACCAGAAATACCCCTCTTCGTCCATGTAAGCCGAGTCTCCGGAAATATACCAGCCTGGAATCCGGAAATACTCCTGATATTTGGTAGGATTGTTCCAAATTTGATTCATCATGGAAGGCCACGGTGTTTTAATGGCAAGATTGCCCATCGTGTAAGGCGGAACTTCGTTGCCTTTATCATCAAGAATCGCAGCCTGTACACCCGGGATCGGACGGCCCATGGATCCAGGTTTAATATCCATTGAAGGATAATTACAGATTAGATGTCCGCCGGTTTCCGTCATCCACCACGTGTCATGAATGCGCTGACCATATACCTTTTGACCCCAACGTACCACTTCTGGGTTCAGAGGCTCACCTACGGAGAGGACATGGCGCAAGCTGCTCAGATTAAACTGAGAAATGACATCCGATCCCGCTCCCATCAGCATCCGGAATGCTGTCGGAGCACTGTACCATACTGAAACATTGTATTTATCAATGGTTCCGTACCAGTCCTGCGGACTAAATCGGCCACCGCGGATCACATTCGTTACACCGTTTAGCCAAGGAGCGAAGATTCCGTAAGAAGTACCTGTTACCCATCCTGGGTCGGCTGTACACCAGTAAATATCATCTTCACGTAAATCAAGTACCATTTTACCTGTATAATAATGCTGAACCATCGCATTCTGGACATGGAATACGCCTTTCGGTTTACCCGTCGATCCAGATGTATAATGTATAATCAATCCGTCATTGCGATCAAGCCATTCGATTTGAAGATCCGAAGAAGCTTCCTTCATTTCCTTCGCGTAGTCAGCAATTTGCTCATCTTCGTCCACGTTGTCGCCTATGACAATAATATGTTTCAAATCAGGCAGCTCGTCACGCTTGACACGTCCCAAAAGCTGGCTTGTCGTTACGAGAGCAACGGCACCACTGTCTTCCAGACGGTCCTTGACGGCTGTTTCCATAAACGCTTCAAAAAGCGGTCCTACAATAGCTCCCACTTTCAAAATGCCCATGAGAGAGAAATAGAGTTCCGGACTGCGTGGCATAAAGATAAATACCCGGTCCCCTTTGCCGATTCCATGTTTACGAAGAACGTTGCCGAATTTATCCGACTGTTCCTTCAGATCAGCGAAGGTGTAGCTTTCATCACGCGAAGCATCACTGTAGAGCAAAGCATTTCTATCTCCTCGGCCTTCCTCAACATGACGATCAATAGCCTCATATGCCATATTGACTTTGCCTGTTGTGTACCAGCTAAAATGCTTTTCTACCTCTTCCCATTGAAACTGTGAACGCGCTTCCTCGTAATCACCCAAATTGGACGCTTTGACAACGCTTTTTAAAATTTCATTTTGATTTTGATCCATACTTTCATCCTCCCTCTGTTCTCCCAATTGATAGGGCAGCGCTTACAATCTTGTATGAGTTCATGCCATAATGACAACATACACACGTAATCAGTCTTCAAAACAAAAGTTTTTGATGATTGCTATATAAATTGAACAAAAGTTTAATCCTTCATTTTTGATTCATGTTGCTGATAAAAAAGATGGTTATCCTTCTTTAGTTTCAATTTATCTAGGTAAGCGTAAATCATATGTTACAGCAGGTCTGGCAGATGGTTAAAAAGATCAAAAGATGTGGCTATTTTATGTCAGAAATCATTATAGCATAGGATGAAAGTTCCTGCCATCGCTTTTCATTTATTTGTTTTTTTGCTATAAGTAGGATTAGAAGCAGAAAGGAGCGTCCAGATGGAACACCTTAAACTGTACCATGTACAAACCATACCTCTTGAAGAGCGCTGCCTGGTCATTGAAGGGCCGGTGCCGCCCGGAAGATTAGCAGAGCTGACCATGCACCCCGACCTTGATGCTTTCCGCCGCCCGGCAGAGCAGCATAAAGCGCTCGTTGAGATTGCGGGTCTGGAAGAAGGTCGAATCATATTAACCCGGGAAGAAAATATGATTGTTGGATACGTGACCTTCCATTATCCGGACGAGCAGGAACGCTGGTCCCAGGGCAATATGGAGGATCTGATTGAGCTCGGAGCAATCGAGGTCGCCAATGATTACCGCTCGCTTGGCCTAGGGCAGAAAATGATTAAAACCACCTTCGAGGATGGCCAGATGGAACAATATATCGTGTTCACGACGGAATATTACTGGCACTGGGATTTAAAGACCAGCGGTCTTAGTGTGTGGGATTACCGTAAAATGATGGAACGGCTCATGAAAGTTGTCGATATGGTCTGGTACGCAACAGATGATCCGGAAATATGCTCACATCCGGCAAACTGCCTAATGGTCAGAATAGGCCGGGACGTCCCGATCTCCTCTAAGGAGCAGTTTGACCAAATTCGTTTTCAGCAGCGTTTTATGTATTAATTCCTACTAGATCATCACTATATAAAAAACAACTCCGGAAATGATTCTTCCGGAGTTGTTTCGTTACGGATAGATAGCACAGCTATCAACTTAAATATGAGAAAGCATATAATCTAAAATGGCATGGGAGCGGCGTGAGGAAGCAACGGTAAATTCTGCGAAGTTCGCGTGCGCCGAGCCGTCAGCTTTATCCGACATAGAACGGATGATGACAAAAGGCACTCTATTCATATAGCATACCTGAGCGACAGATGCCCCTTCCATTTCCACACATGCACCCTGCAGATGCTCATAGAACCAGTTAACCTGCTCTATACTGGCGATGAACTGGTCACCTGACAGTACACGGCCGACTCTGCAGTTCACCTCACCAAGTTCACCACAAGCCTTCTCAGCCAGAGCGACGAGCGCTGGATCAGCCTGAAATACGGATACCTCCTGATAAGGAATAACCCCACGCTCAAATCCAAGCGCAGTCACGTCCATATCATGCTGCAGGCATTCGGAGGAAATAACGATGTCTCCGATATTCAGCTGCGGGTGAACCGCGCCTGCCACGCCTGTGAACAGCACTTTGGATACTCCAAGGGAATCAATCAGAATCTGCGTGGTTACCGCTGCATTTACTTTGCCTACACCGGATTTGCATACGACAATATCCTGATGCTGATATGTACCTTTGTAATAACGGATTCCCGCTTTATCGACAGTCTCTGCGTTTTGCATTCCGGCCAGAAGAAGTTCCACTTCTTCGTCCATTGCCCCGATAATCCCGATTGTTTCCGGCATGTTTTCACTTCTCCTTTATTTTGATCCTTTTCAGACTTAAAAAAAGCTCCCGTAAGGAGCTTTTTTCAGTCGTAACCTTTTCATCTCGTGTTCAAGAGACTTTGTTTCTTATTCGTTCACATGGCTTACAGATAAGCGCAAAATCGTTTCATGCGGCAAAATAACCCGGGGGTTGTCCACATTTTCCTTCTTCATCAGCTTGGTCAACAAACGCATTGCAACTGCACCAAGATCGTACATCGGCTGTGCAACTGTAGTAAGCAAAGGACGGACCATGGAAGCCATACGTGTATTATCGACACTGATGACAGAGAAGTCGTCAGGCACTTTCAGGCCTTCGTCCTGAATGCTGTGAATAGCACCGATGCCCATTTCATCCGTCGCTGCGAAGACAGCCGTTGGCTTCTTCTTCAGACCGAGGAAATATTTCATCGCTTCTACGCCGGATTCATAGCGGTAGTTGCCAATACGGACCAAGTCCTCTTGGTATTCAATACCTGCATTCTCCAGTGCTTTCTTGTAGCCCTGAAAACGCGAATAGCCATTCGCAGGATCCTGAAGAGTGCCGCTGATCATCGCAATTTCACGGTGGCCATGGCGAATCAAAGTATTAACCGCATCGTAAGCCGCGGCTTCATGATCGATATCGACGGACGGATAATTCCCGTTCTCATCCCGCGTCGCGCAGAGCACGATTGGCACTGCAGAGGTTTGGAAAGCCTGAATATGTTCCTCTGTTACCGTACCGCCCATAAAGAGCAGTCCGTCCACCTGCTTCTCGAGCAATGTGTTGATGACACGGATTTCCTTTTCCTTCTTCTTATCAGCGTTACACAAAATAATATTATAGTGGTACATGTTGGCAATATCTTCAATACCCCGGGCAATTTCAGCGAAAATAGAGTTCGAGATATCGGGAATCACGACCCCGACTGTTGTCGTCTTTTTGCTGGCAAGACCTCTTGCCACCGCATTCGGACGATATCCCAAACGTTCAATTGCTTCATATACTTTTTTCCGGGTCTGAGGCTTCACGTTGGGGTTGTTGTTTACAACCCGCGATACCGTCGCCATCGATACGCCTGCTTCACGCGCCACATCGTAAATGGTTACCGTCAAATTCCTTCTCTCCATTGCCAATAAATTTTCATTCGTCAACCCATTAAAATAATGATACGACAAATTGTCGCATTCTGCAATGATAACGCTTTACTAGCTTTCTAAATGCTGCTTCAAAGCTTCCACAGTAATGTGGGAATGGGATGTATGCCAGACAGGCGCCTGATTTTTGACCAGAATCACCTGAGGGGATTCATGCTGAACACCGAGAACATCCGCCGCTTCAAGCGAAACCGGACGATCCTCCACGACATGGATTAAAGCGTATTCTACCGCTTCGTTTGGCTCTTTTTGTAAGTATGACATTACCTGCTTATGGGCCCCGGCACTGATCGGACAGCGCGTGCTGTGTTTAAAAAGAAGCAGAGGCTTATCTTTTGAGGCTTCCAATGCAGTCTGCAGCTGGTCGCTAGTAGTCAGTTTGGTCATCGTCGCCATTTGATATACATCCCCTTTTTTCGATTAAAATCCTTACTCTATCGTATCAAAAAGCTCGTGAAAAATCCAACTTACTATGAAAATAATTCTGAAAACCCGTTTATGTTTCAAACATCTGCATGAAATACATTCATTTCCGGCAAAATTACAGACAACTGCGAGAGCCTGAGGCGTATTTCCTCAAACCATACCTCATCCTGCATGCTTTCTGCCATTCTGTATAAATCCAGAAGCAGGTTGATGCGTTCCTGTATCTCATAATCCAATCTGCGCTTTATATTATCTTCGGAATATTCCCCGTCATCCAGTACTTCATATACCAAATTGGCCAATTCATGATAGTCGGTCAGCGAAAAGCTTGTTTTCGAAGGATCCGGACCAAGCAGATCCACGCATTTCTTCAGGTCGGGTCTCATGGAAGGAATAAGTTCATAAGTTAAACAGTGGTCGCAAACAAGCACCGGTACATGACGGATCATGACACTCCGTGTATACATCACCGTGCGAAGCTCGAGCTTCAAATTTTGCTCGCAGTTACATTTCATGGACATGTTTCCACCTCAACGATTTCTATCTATCTACTCAGATGAGCGTAATATTTCAGTTGCTGTTTGATATTCGCTTCAACCTCCCCCGATTCCTTCCTCGCGAGGCTTGCTGTTTTATTTACCAAAAAGACCATCTCCTTCATGCCTTCACGCGCAAAAATAAAAACAAAAAAGCCCACGCATGCAATAGCATGCCGTGGACCTCATTATGCAAAATCGTTAGTTTCATGAAACGTGGCTGTCTTTCCCCTTATCCATCTTCCGCGCTTGGTTCTCCGCCCGGCTGGATTCATTAAAGTCTGTCAGCAGCTTTTCAATTTCCGTGCTGGTCGGAAGCTTGTAGCATTGCTGTGCGGTGCTGCACGCCTCCAAAGCCGATGTATTCAATATACGGTGCTTCACCCGAAGCAGCGACTGGATCGACATGCTCAGATCATGAACACCAAGTTCAAGCCAAAGCGGAATGGATCGTTCGTCTCCTGCCATTTCACCACATACGCTCACGGGAATACCTGCATTACGAGCAGCATCTACAATCGTACGGAGCATGCGGAGTATCGCTGGATGATACGGATGGTACATATGGGCAATCTGCTCGTTCATCCGATCTACGGCAAGTACATACTGCACCAGATCATTGGTGCCTATGCTGAAGAAATCGCTCTCCTCCGCCAACAGATCAGCAATCATCGCAGCCGCCGGGATCTCAATCATGACTCCGACTGGAATGTCAGCATCATAAGCGATACCCCGAGCATCCAGATCAGCCATGGCTCTGTGGAGAATCTGATTGGCTTGTCTGACTTCCTCCACCGATGAAATCATCGGATACATAATTTTGACTTTGCCGTACGCGCTCGCCCGTAAAATAGCCGTAAGCTGCGTCTGGAATAACTCCTGCCGTTCCAGACTGATCCGGATGGCACGATATCCCAGGAAGGGATTATCCTCCTGCGGAAGCGGAAAATAATCCAGCTGTTTATCCCCGCCGATATCCAGAGTCCGAATCACCGTCGAACACCGATCCATCTTCTGAACGACCTGCCGGTATACCTCAAACTGTTCCTCTTCCGACGGGAAGGTGCTTCGATCCATATATAGAAACTCCGTACGGAACAGTCCGACGCCAAGTGCACCATATTTCACAGCCACATCCAGCTCCTTGACCGAGCTAATATTCGCTGACAAGCGCATTTGTGTACCATCTTTTGTGACGGATTCGACTGCGGAGAGCAGTTCAAGCTGCTCCTTCTTCATCTGCTGCTCGGTACGCACGCATTCAAATTGTTCGACAACTCTTTTATCAGGGTTCACGAACATATGCCCTGATTCACCATCCAGCACGATCAGATCCCCCGTTTGAATCGGTGCCGGCAGCTTGCTTTCAAGTCCTGCAACAAGCGGAATACCTAGAGCCCGTGCCATAATGGAAGAATGCGATGTTTTCCCTCCCATCATCGTAACCACGCCCAGAACATGAGATGGATTCAAGTGAGCAAGCTGTGAAGGTGTCAGCTCTTTGACGACAAGTACATAGGGCTGCGTATCCGACGGCAGCGTAATCTCTGGAGCTCCTAGCAGATGCTTAAGCAGTCGGTTGCCGACATCCTTGATGTCCATGGCTCGTTCTTTCATATATTCGTCATCCAGAAGGTCAAACATGGTGACAAAGTGATCGATAGCTTCCTTTACTGCGACTTCAGCAGCTTTATATTGCCGCTCAATGACCCCTTGAATTTCATTCATGAACACGGGATCGTCTAGAATAGCCAGATGAGCATCAAAAATACTGGACTCCTCTTCTCCGACAATATCCCTGAATTCATTCTTGATATATTCGATCTCGTTTTTGGAGGTGCGGATTCCTTCATACAGCCGCTCAAACTCACTGGCCAGATCGACTGCGTCTATACCGGTCTCAGGCAGATCCCATTCCCAGTTTGGCAGAACGAATGCTTTTCCAATTGCGATGCCGGCAGATGCTCCGATGCCTTGTATCATGATTCCAAACCCCCAACATTTCTGTCGTGTAATACTACGGACATGACTGATGTTTGCCCCTTTTTAACCGCTTTAAATGGAGCAAAGCTCCAGGATTTGACACGATCCGGATTCGTAATAACCATCGGTGTCGCTATAGATGTAGCATGTTCCCGGATATACGCCAAATCAAATTTGACAAGCAGCTGACCCGGTTCGACCGGATCACCCTCCTGAACGACTGCTGAAAAATGTCCTCCCTTTAGCTGAGAGGTGTCGATACCGATATGAAGCAGTACTTCCAGCCCTTCCGGTGTGGAAATGCCGACAGCATGCATCGTTGGATAAATATGCATAACCGTTCCAAAAACAGGCGAGACAAGTTCTCCGCGATCCGGCATGAAAGCCACGCCATCGCCAACCAATTTGGCAGCAAATATTTGATCCGGAACCTCCTCGATTGGAAGCATTTTGCCCTGTACGGGAGCGCTGAACAGGACCTGCGGCAGATCCCGCTGCATAAGCTTGTTTACTTCCTCACGAATCAGCTCGGAGTAAGTACCGAATACAACCTGAACATTCCCTCCTCCAAGCTTGATAAGGCCTGCTGAGCCAAGGAGTTTTAAAGCATTGCCGTCCACGATCCTGTCATTTTTCACGGTAAGTCTGAGCCGCGTGATACAAGATTCCACCTGTACGATGTTTTCCTTTCCGCCCAGTGCTTCAAGGATCAGCGGTGCCTGATATGGAATACTGCCTGCCCAATCTTCAAGCGTAGATCCTTCCTCGCGTCCCGGCGTCGGGATTTGGAACCTGCGAATCGCCCATCTGAACAAGAAATAATACACAAAGCCGTACCCAATGCCGATTGGAATCAGCAGCCAGGCGTGATGGGACAAATGCAGGTTCAAGAAATAATCGATGGCTCCCGCTGAATAGGAAAATCCGTGATGGATATCCAGCTCATAGGTCAGCCACATGGCTGCTCCCGAGAGCACCGCATGCAATATGAACAGATACGGCGCTGCGAACAAGAAAGCAAATTCGATCTGCTCGGACACCCCTGTTAAAAAGCATACGAGCGCTGCCGTCAAAAAAGTCTTCTTAATCTTCGGCTTCAGATCCTCGCGCGCTTCCTGAATGATAGCAAGGGCAATGGCCGGCAGCGCGAACATCATGATCGGAAACAGACCGGCCATAAAATTACCGGCTGTCGGGTCTCCCGCAAAAAAGCGCGGCAGATCACCCTGTACTATATTCCCGGAAGGCGTTTGATAAGTACCCACCTGGAACCAGAAAATATTGTTGAGAAGATGATGCAGACCAAATGCAGTCAGAATCCGGTATAAAATACCGTATAAAAATAGTCCGAAGCCGCCAAGATGGCTCATCATTAATGTCAGTTCATTCAGTCCCTTTTGCAGAAACGGAGAAATGAACAACAGTAACCATGAAAATCCGGCCGAGAAAAGCCCCATAAACAGCAGGACAAACCTTGATCCTCCAAAAAACTGCACGATTTCGGGCAGCTTGATATGTTTGAAGCGGTTATATGCGACACCTGACAAGATACCGAATATAATGCCGATCAGGGTGGTAGGCTGAATATCGCCATTTCCCATATGCCTTGTAATTTGGTCGTAAATGAACATGCCAGCTAACGCAGCAAGTCCTGCGGGTCCGGCCTGATTGGCCAGTCCCCAGGCTACGCCAACCGCAAACAGATACGGGAGAAAATAAAAGATGCCCTGTCCTGCCCACGTACACACTTCAGCGACGTGAGGGAGGCCCCATGCGGTCCAGGGAAGACTGCCTACGCTCAGCAGTATGGCGGCCGATGGAAGCACCATCGTGGGCAGTATTACCGCTCTTCCGAGCTGCTGCAGTGATCCGAGCCAATTCAAGAAAGGCACTCTCCTTTCAAAAAACACTTCAGAGTTTGCAAAATTCACGCTCGCCGATTCCTGCAAAATCCGCACATAATTCAAATGGTAAGCTTTCATCAAGATTTTGTCAAAAAGAAAAAACACCCCCGCGTGCAAAAAAAGCATCCCCGGTTTGATGCACGATCCGGGGATACCTTTTTTGGAAACGGATGCTTACTATTTTCCTGATCTATCAGGCTGCGTCACAGCCTCTTCGACTTTGATGCAGCGGTCCATGATCGCTCTCATGCCATTTTGCTCCGCAATCGCTGCCGCTTCGTCATTCACGATGCCTAGCTGAAGCCACAGCACATGGGCGTTAATGTCAGCAGCTTCACGTGCCACGTCCGCACAATACTCACTTCTGCGGAAAACATTGACGATGTCCACCGGTTCGGGGATATCTTTCAGCGATCCATAGCAAGTTTCACCCAGAATTTGTTTTCCCTGCGCAGCAGGATTCACCGGAATAATTCGATAACCGCGGCTTTGCATGGCCTGGGCGACCATATATGAAGTACGGTCCGTTTTGTCAGATAAGCCGACAACGGCTATATTCCCTGCATTTTCCAAAATCTTTTTAATTTCATCGCGAGTCGGATTTTCAAAAGACATGCTTCATCCCGCCTTTCCATATATACGTATGCAATTGCACTACGAAATTATTTTACCCATTCTACCTGGGCGCCAAGCGTTTGCATATGATCAAAGAACTGTGGATAGGATTTGGCCACATGATGCGCATCTTTAATTTTCAGCGGTTCCTTGGCGCGAAGACCTACAACCGTCAACGCCATAATCACGCGGTGATCATAATGCGCATTGATCTCGACACCGCCCTCCACACCCTCGGGTCGACCATGAACGATAATCTCAGCCTGACGCTCCTCCACATTCGCTCCGGCTTTGCGCAGCTCAGCCAAATAATCGGTAATACGGTCGCATTCCTTAAAGCGCAGGTTCTCCACATTATAGAAACGCGAGGTTCCCTCTGCGAAAACTGCGGCAGCCACCATCGCCAGCACGGCATCCGTTGCTGCGTCGCCGTCAAACTCCACCGCTTTCAGTTTACCGTTTCCTCTGACATGCACCTCGTCATTGTCATGCGTTAGCGGTACCTCCATCATCCGCAGAACATCCACGACAGCCCGTTCCCCCTGCTTACTCTCCGCAGGCAGACGTTTTATCAGCACATCAGACTGCGTAACAGCTGCAGCTGCAAGCACGGCTGCTGAACCCGGATAATCGCCTTGTACGGTGTAGGATTTGGCTTGGTATGACTGGTTGCCTGGAACCCGGAATCGCATGTAGTCCTCACTTGCATGGATAATGATCCCTGCCTGCTCCAATACTTCCAGCGTCTGTCCAACCACAACCTTGGATTTCAGGTCACCCAGCACCTCAATTTCGCTATCCTCTGCAAGCAGCGGCGTCACAAACAGCAGTGCGCTCAAATACTGTGAGCTGACAGATCCGGATACTTTAATCTGGCCACCTTTTGGCTGCCCGCCTTGAATGCGGATCGGCAGGCGGCCGTTGTTGTGCTCTACCTGAACATCCATTTGTCCCAAAGCCGTGATCAGATCATCATGAGGACGTTTGCCCAGCGAATCGGGATATGTATTCACAAATGTAACGTCAGGGCAAAGCGAAGCCACGCCCATTAGAAAGCGGAGAACAGCGCCCGCATTTCCAACATTCAGCTCTTTGACATCACGCGGATGGCGGCCAAAGCCGGTAATTACCGCTTTCTCTTCATCCTCCACGAGTACGGCTCCCAAATCTTGAATACAGCGGCGCATCGCGTCACTGTCTTCGCTGTGGGCCGGAAAATGCACTGTACTTGTTCCTTCTGCAAGTGCTGCGACGAGCAGATAACGTGTTGTATAGTTTTTGGAAGAAAGCGCCCCAATTTCCCCTTCTAAGTGTGGAGTCGGTTTAACGATCAAATCCATATGCCCCTTGTCTCCTTCTCTAATATATTTATGCTCTAACCGGCATGTACTTCATTTGACAGCCCATTTAGAGCTTGGTTATCATATACATAATTGCTTATTAAAACATCTGAAAAGAGGTTATCTTAATGACACCTATCCATACAATCGAACCATCCGAACTTAGACGGCGCCTTCTTGCTGGTGAATCCCTGCAAATGATTGATGTCCGTGAAGACGATGAAGTTGCACAGGGCAAGATCAGCGGTGCCAAGCATATTCCTCTCGGAGAAATTCCGGATCGTCTGGATGAAATCCCCAAGGAATGTGAAGTCATCATGATTTGCCGCAGCGGCGGCCGCAGCATGAGAGCCTGCCAATTCCTGCAGCAGCATGGCATTGAATGCACCAATATGACAGGCGGCATGCTTCAGTGGAACGACGAAGAAGAAGCGTAAGCAGCGACTCATCGGCAGGCCTTTTAGGGGTTTGCCGATTTTTTATGTGATGGTTATCAAAAAAAGTATAACTAACTGATATCTTATCACAAAAAGGCTTAGACGCGGTAATGCGTTAAAATTAACTGCGCGACTTCATCCACACCCATACTTCCGGTATCCACCGTGAAATGGGCAAATTGATAAGCATGCTTCCGTTCCTCAAGAATGGTCCGGATCCGTTCCTCTGCATTCCCAGCCAACAGCGGACGGTTGCTGTCACCCTTAACCCGTTCAATGATCTCTTCCGCCTGCGCTGTCAGTGCAACGACCAGTCCCCCATTTACCATCAGCTCACAATTGAGCGGCTGCAGCACAGCCCCGCCGCCTGTGGCTAAGATCTGCTGTCCCCCTGAAGAAAGCACCTTCTGGAGCATGGCCGTTTCAGCTTCGCGGAAGTAAGCCTCCCCATGAAGCTCAAACATTTCCGGAATCGTCAACCCCGCGTTGGCAACGACAGCCGCATCAAGATCAACAAGAGTATATCCCAGCTTCTGAGCTAATATTTCGCCAACCGTGGATTTGCCGGTCCCCATCATTCCGATCAATATGATATTTTCTTTCCTAGGATTCAACGCTACACCCCTTTTGTTTCCTCGTAATCCTCAAGCTTTTTCATATCATAACACAGGCCAAAATCTTTCGACAATCTCGCAAACTCTTTAAGAGATACCGATGTCTATTTTCCACAAGTCTATCATACACATCTAGTAATATGGATTGAACAAAATGAAAATCAGGAGTTCGTGAGGAGTGGAATGTATCCGCCATGCCAGAATCCCGTACCCATTCACCCGAAACGGCCGCCAGGATCAAGCAAATAACGGATCCGCGGCATATTCTTTGCCGGGAAGACATGCTTTGGGTTTTGCATTATGTACAACAAAAGGTGGCTCAGGGAGAACCAGCATTACTGGAACTCTCTAAGCCACGGATATTACAGAACTTTCAATACTTCGGCGAAGCGGCGCTGCTCCTGCTGAGCCGCATCACGAGCGGTCAAGCCCAGGACGAACAAATCCGAGCATGCCTGCAGGAGGCCATGCATGGGCTTATCCCATCAGATGATGAGGATTAGCCTTAACTTAACCGATCTGCCTGCTATTCCTGAATCCAGTTGTGGTGGAATACGCCTTCCTTGTCCACGCGCTTGAACGTATGGGCACCGAAGTAATCACGCTGCGCCTGAAGCAGGTTCGCAGGGAGTCTCTCTGTACGGTAGCTGTCGAAATAAGCCAGTGCACTGGAGAAGCCAGGAACCGGAATGCCGCGGCTGACAGCAGCAGACACGGTGGCACGCCATGCACCTTGGTAATTTTCAATAATTTCTTTGAAGAATGGATCAAGCAGCAGGTTTTTGAGGCCGGCATCCTTCTCGTAAGCATCGGTGATATTTTGCAGGAAACGGGAGCGGATAATGCAGCCGCCGCGCCAAATTTTAGCCAGCTCACCGTATTTCAGATCCCATTCATACTCATCGGAAGCCACACGCAATTGCGCGAAGCCTTGAGCATAGGATACGATTTTGCTCGCAAACAATGCTTTGCGAACATTTTCGATAAATTCTGCTTTGTCACCTTGGAAAGCTTCTGCATTAGGACCATTCAGGATTTTGCTTGCTTCTACGCGCTCTTCCTTCATGGCAGATAGGAAACGGGAGAATACCGATTCGGTAATCATGGACAGAGGCACTCCAAGATCCAGGGAGCTTTGGCTTGTCCATTTTCCTGTTCCTTTTTGTCCGGCTGCGTCAAGAATCACGTCAACCATCGGTTTGCCGGTATCTTCATCTTTTTGTGCAAAGATGTCGGCAGTGATTTCGATCAGGTAGCTGTCCAGCTCACCTTTGTTCCAGTCTGTGAAAATCTCATGCAATTCGTCCGCGCCGAGGTTCAGCACATCTTTCAGCAGATGGTAAGCTTCACCGATCAGCTGCATGTCACCGTACTCGATACCGTTATGCACCATTTTAACATAGTGACCGGCACCGCCCGGCCCGATATATGTACAGCAAGGCTCGCCATTTATTTTGGCGGAAATGGAGGTCAGGATCGGTTCTACCAGCTCATAAGCGCTTTTTGGTCCGCCTGGCATGATGGAAGGTCCTTTGAGAGCTCCTTCTTCGCCACCGGAAACCCCAGCTCCGATAAAGCGGAAGCCTTTTTCCTCAAGCATTTTGCTGCGGCGTTGTGTATCCGGGAAGTAAGCATTACCTCCGTCGATAATAATATCGCCTTGATCCAAATGCGGAATCAATTGATCGATCGTAGCATCCGTCGCTTTGCCGGCTTGTACCATGATCAAAATTCTGCGCGGCTTTTCAAGAGACTCGACAAATTCCTCAATGGAGAATGTGCCCGTCAGTTTCTTGCCTTTCGCTTCTTCGAGAAGGGCTTCTGTTTTCTCCGGGGAACGGTTGAATACGGAAACAGTAAAGCCTCTGCTTTCAATATTGAGAGCCAAGTTTTTGCCCATGACCGCAAGGCCGATGACACCGATTTGTTGCTTCGACATATGGTCCTCCATCCTTTACCTCTTTATTTTTAATAAATAAAAGAATACACCTATTTTAGCGTGTTTACGCGTGAAAGTGAACCCCTCTGTCTTCAAATGATACCGTGACAAAACACCCCGCCAAGGCTGAGGTGCTTCCATCACTTCGTTATATTGTAATACAAACAGGACATTACCATTCAAGCATGAGCAGCTGTTTGGATAGATCAGAGAGCTTCTGCCGACATACATCCGCCTTCTCTGTATCTCCATTTTGAAGCGCATCATGCAACCGTTCAAGCTCATCATCGACCTCAAGCCGCAGCAGCAGCATCCGCATTTCACCCTCTGTGGAAAAATACAGCTTGGAAATCTCCTGCTCCGTCATGAATGGCCCCTTTTGATACAGCACCCTTTGCTGGTATCCGGATATTTCAACCAAACGGATTACTTCGCCGAATAAAATGCTTTCCACCAGGATTTGATGGTCTTTAAACCGTTTTACAATGGCATGACCGCGAGTATCCTCGATTAACTTTTCCATCCACTCCGCTAATTTGGCATCCCGTATGATATAATCCCCAACCATTTTGTAACCGTTTTTGGTACGATTAAACCGCAGCTTGACAAGTTTGCGCCCTGTTCTGACGGAAACGATGAATAATGATTCGTTCTCGCTCCAGTACAGGGAATATCCTTCCTGAATTAAATCCTTAATCAGGTCCTGAATATGCCGCCGGTTAAACCGAAGCTCCAGATTGCAGTATTCCACTTCATAGCTCTTGTTCACGGCACTCCCTCCTTCAGTTTTGGACCGCTCATTCGAATACATCTGCGATTGGAAATTGATTAAATGCTTTATTCTATTTTATACTTTATCTTATGTAACGGTAACTTGGTTTATTGACTATTTTTACCCTTTCCATATCGTCGCCAAACAGGCGGCAGGGTATGCTATAATAGGACAAACTTTACACCGCACTTGAACATAGGAGGCCGCAGCATGCCGTTTGAAGGTTTTAATTCGCAGGATTTTGAAGTATTCACAGTACCCGGACTTGAGCCTCGCATGGAGGCTTTGATAGCCAATGTAAGACCGAAGCTTGAGACGCTGGGAGGCGAGATCGCCCCATACCTTTCCGCCCTTTGCGGAGAAGAAATGTTTCCCCATGTAGCCAAGCATGCCCGCCGAACCATTAATCCGCCCAATGATACCTGGGTAGCCTGGGCCGCGAGCAAAAGAGGGTATAAAGCACTGCCACATTTCCAGGTTGGAATGTTCGAATCCCACCTGTTTATCATTTTTGCGGTTATCTACGAAAGCTCGAACAAGGCCATCTTTGCCAAGCATCTGGAGAAAAGCTACAGCAAGGTGAAAAAAAGCCTGCCGAAGGAGTTTTATTGGTCCATGGATCATATGGATCCGGGCTTTACCCCGCATGCAGACATGAGCACCAAGGATTTCTCGCAGATGGCTGAAAAGCTGGAGAAAGTTAAAAAATCCGAGGTACTTTGCGGACTCCGTATTCCTAAAGATGAAGCTGTTCTCGAAAACGGACCGGAGCTCATCTCCGTCATCCAATCCACATTCGAGAAGCTGCTGCCGCTTTATAAAATGGCATTTTAACATCCGAAAATAAAAAGCTGCACCCGTCCGGTTATTTCCGGCACCTGGGTACAGCTTTTTTTGATGCGGCCACTTTGGCAGGCTTCCTATAAAGCAGGCTTCCTATAAAGCAGGCTTCATTCTGCGCGAGAGAATAAAGTGGATGACGAACAGCATGGCCATAACGATCGCGCTTGCCAGAAACGGTGAAGAATGGCCAAGACGGTCCCACAGCTGACCCGATACAATCGGCCCCACGACCATGCCCGACCCCTGCAATGTAAGGAAAAACCCCCATATAGCACCACGCTCGCCTTCCGGAATCAAATGAGACACAAAGGTATTCCATCCGGGCAAAATCATCGCGTAGCTGACACCAATAATACATACAAATACAAACACCAATACAAGGGAATGCACCATTGAGAATATGCTTAGCGAGATTGCAGCCAGCAGAAACCCGCTGTTCAGGAACGGTCTCGTACCGAATCGGTCGATCAATTTTCCGCATGGAATCAGAGCAAGAACCGTAATCCCTCCACCTGCGATCAGCAGCAGGCTGTACATATTAGGCGAAATATGAAGCTCGTTTTGCACGTATAGCGTGATTACAGGGCTGAGAAGCCCGATCACAAAGGATTGGAGGAAAAGCGCAGGATAAACCATCCAGCTCACCTTCAGTGTATTCCTAACCTCATACAGTGTTTTTTTTACACTGCCGAGCAGATGACCGAGCCTATGTCCCATAACCGAAAAAAATCCTCTGCCCACTTCCGACGCAGACACAGCCGCCGATTGGATCGGAATCCTGACTTTAGAAGGCAGCATCAGAGCCACCAGCACCAGAATAACTCCTACCCCGATCAAAATCAGAAAAGCGGTGTGATAATTTTTATCGGTCCGATCCATTAGAAAGTTCATGACGATCGGTCCGGCCCCCGTACCTGCCAGTGAAGCCATTTCAAGCGTTCCCATCGCCTGGCCGTTGCTGTTATTTGGCCCTGATATTTCCGTAGTCCCCGTCATCGCGGTAGGCCAAAGAGGAGACGTGCCAAGACCTAGAATAAAGCATGCAATCGCCAGCCAAAAGGCACCGGAGGAGAACGCAATAATGCTTACAGCAATAACTGTCATCAGCAATGCACCCGCCATCGTTTTGCGGTAGCCCAGCCTCTCTCCGATCCAGCCGAAGGGACTCCGAAAGAGGTTATCACCTATGTACTGCAGCGAAAATGCGATTCCGATCGTGTGTGCCGACAGCCCAAGCGAATTCTTCATATATACGGGCAGCACTGCCACGAGCAGCGAGCCTTTCATAAACTCCACTAGAAATAGGATAATGAGCAATCCGACAAAAAATGGGGATCTGAGCCGTCTAACGGCAGCTGCTCCTGTTGCTTGCGGCATCTTTTTCACATCCTCTACTCTTGTTTACAAAGCATCCCTTGGAACGACACCTATTTATAATGTACCCCGAATTCCTTCCATATTTTCACCCTTGACGAAATGCACGCTTGCAATCGCCCCCCATTTTGCTATACTCATCCTTGTAATTTTAACAGACGAAAGGTTGTGACAGCATAAAATGGACCACCGCCGTACGCCGCTATTTACTGCTCTGAAGGAACACGCGGCCAGCAATCCCGTACAATTTCACATTCCCGGACACAAGAAGGGCATGGGAACCGACACCGAATTCAGAGAGTTTATAGGTGATAACGCCCTATCCATAGATTTGATTAATATTGCGCCGCTGGATGATTTACATCAGCCGACAGGTGTCATTGAAGAAGCCCAAAAGCTTGCCGCCGACGCATTTGGCGCGGACTATACTTATTTCAGCGTACAGGGGACAAGCGGTGCCATTATGACGATGATCTTGTCCATGTGCTCGCCTGGTGACAAGATCATCGTGCCGCGCAACGTGCACAAGTCGATTATGTCCGCGATTATTTTCTCCGGTGCCAAGCCGGTATTCGTATCTCCAGCACGTGATGAAAACCTGGGTATCGATCATGGCATCACGACAAAATCCGTTCAACGCGCCTTGGACCGCCATCCGGATGCCAAAGCAGTATTGGTAATTAATCCGACCTATTTTGGCGTATGCGCGAATTTGAAAGAAATCGTGGATCTTGCCCACAGTCGGCATGTGCCTGTCCTCGTAGACGAGGCTCACGGCGTGCTCATTCATTTCCACCAGGATCTTCCGATGTCCGCAATGGAGGCCGGGGCTGATATGGCTGCGACCAGTGTGCACAAGCTTGGGGGCTCCATGACTCAGAGTTCCGTGCTCAATCTCAATATAAAAAACGGGTTTGTTAACCCGCAGCGCGTTCAGACGATTATCAGTATGCTGACGACGACATCGACTTCCTATATTTTACTCGCATCTCTTGATACGTCGAGACGGAACCTGGCAATTCATGGTCATGACATGGCACAAAAGGCGATTAATCTTGCCCAAAATGCACGCCGTACCATTAATGAAATCGAAGGACTTTATTGTTTCGGAGAAGAAATTCTCGGGGGCGAAGCCACGTTTGACTATGATCCGACCAAGCTGACAATTCATGTCCGCCATTTGGGCATTACCGGATATGAAACGGAAAACTGGCTGAGAGAGAAGTACAATATCGAGGTCGAGCTGAGTGATATGTACAATATCCTCTGCCTGGTAACCCCAGGAGACAATGAAGAAACGCTATCGATATTGCTGACTGCTCTGCGGGAGCTTGCGGAAACGTTCTATAATGTAAATACAGCTAATGAGCTTATTGTTAAAATCCCTGAAATTCCTCAACTCTCCCTTATTCCAAGAGATGCATTTTACGGAGACACCGAGGTGATTCCTTTCAAGGAATCCGCGGGACGGATCATTGCCGAGTTCATATATGTCTATCCGCCGGGTATTCCAATCCTGCTGCCGGGTGAAGTCATTTCTCAAGACAATATCGACTACATTGTAGACCATGTTGATGTGGGACTTCCGGTTAAAGGTCCCGAGGATCGTTACATCAAAAATGTGAAGGTTATCGTTGAAACCGATGCAATTTTCTAATCTGTGCCGCCTAAGGCTCTAGTGATAAGAAAAACGCATAAATTGTTTAAACATAACAAAAACCCGGAACCACATATGTGGTTCCGGGTTTTTGTTTCGGAAAATATTTTAGCCTTCGGAATCCTGCTGAGCTACAAGTTCATTGTAAGCCGCTTCAACTTCATTCCACTCTTGCTCGTCTTCAATATTGTAAAGCATCATTTCGTCGTTTTCTTCCTCAACGCGCAGAATAATGCCGTCCGCTTCTGGATTTTCACGCTCAAGCAGCAATGCGTACATTCTCTCGCCAACATCAAATGTTTCGACAAGAACCATTTCCACATCGTTTCCTTGCTCGTCTGTCAAAGTCAGAACAAATTCCTCATGCTCATGGTCGTGATCATGATTGCAATTTTCGTCATGCACGTGATCGCTCATTACAAAAACCTCGCTTTAGGTTATATAGTCATACCTTCGTATCGTATCACGTAGCCAAGCCCTGGTCAATTTATCCTTTTGCAGCAAGCTTAGACCCATTAATTCAGGGCTGTGATGACCTTCTCGGATACCAATTCATAGTCAACATTTTTCGAAGCTTTCACATAAAACCCAACCTTATATTTTCCTGCGATTTTAAAATCATACGTGAAATCATACGTCCGGAACCAAAAATTATCCTGTTGGTCGCTCCCGAGGTTCTGCGACTGGATATCCTTAACATTACCTGACGGATCCGTAATTGCCACTTTAACGGCGGTTACATGCTCAGAAAGGCTGTCCACCTGAGAAAATACATTGAATTTCAGCTTGCCCTTATTGACATTGCCAAAGACGGTATCGCCTTTAAATAAGAAAATATGTACGTTCGGCTTGATGAACTTCACTTTATTGGCATCTCCATCCCAATCGACAACACCATTAAATTCCCGGATAGGAACATAAGTTTTACCATCGATTACAAAGCCGCCATCCTGTACTTCCTGACCATTCATCCAAACTCTGATTTTCTGGGATACGGAGTCCGCGAACATGACGGAGCCGCCCATCAGAGAAAAGGCAAAAACACATATCAAAATCTTTTTCCAATTTCTCACCCGTAAATCCCCTCCATTTCCTTCATGCTGTTGTATGTATATACGAAATGTAAGTTTGCAAGTTGCGGTCAACCCTTACATTCATTGCGGATTTTTTTTCATTTCTTAAAAGTAAAAAACCTGCTCAATTTCGCGCAGGTTTTTTAATGTGAGCGATGGCTATTTCACTTTGGTTAAAATACAAGGTACACCTTTGCCAACGGCCCCCGGATCTCTCATACGGGCTGCATAAGCCATTCCTCGCGCGCAAGGCGTTTTGCAAACCTCGCATACCTGTGACGTGACCAATCTCATGCCTTTATGCACTTTTTCGCTTTTGGCCTGCGACGGTTTCTTACCTTTAGACTTGACCATGTTTCCATCCCCATTTCCTAAGAGCCTATGCTGCATTGTATGGGGATTTATAACAATGTGGAACCGTGGTATATAATGAATAACACATCACATCAGGAGGTGCTTCTAATGAATTTAGAACTGCAGATGATTGGAACCGGCAGTGCCTTTGCCAAAAAGTATTTTAACAACAACGCCCTGCTGAAGGACGGTGACTTCACACTGCTGATTGACTGCGGGGTAACGGCTCCGCTTGCGCTTCACCAGCTGAACAAATCCTTTGCCGACGTGGACGCGGTGCTTATCACCCATATCCATGCGGATCATGTGGGTGGTTTGGAGGAGCTTGCCTTTAAAATGAAATTTACCTTCCACCGGAAAATCAAGCTCTATATCGCCGAATCCCTGACTTCGATCCTCTGGGAGCATTCCCTGAAGGGCGGATTGTATCAGGCTGGTGAAATCACCTGTTTAGAGGATTTATTTGAGGTATGTCCGCTGACACCTAATGAGCCTTACTTCATATCGGAGCATATCCGTCTTGAACTGATTCCTACCGAGCATATCCCCGGTAAAAAGAGCTATTCGCTGTATTTAAATAATCAGATTTTCTACAGCTCCGATATGATATACAATCCGGAGCTGCTGAAATATCTCGTAGAGGAACGGAGCTGCGGCATGATTTTCCATGACTGCCAGCTTGAGGGCCGCGGTGAGGTTCATACGACACTGGATGAGCTGATGAGATTGCCTGAGGATATTCGAAAGATTACATATTTGATGCATTATGGAGATAACAAGGATGAATATCATGGCAAAACAGCGGAAATGGACTTCATCGAGCAGGGCCGCTCCTATTCTCTGCCTGTAAAGAACTAAACACTGAGCCTGGAAGATGAAAAAAGCCGGCAGCAAGCAGAATATGCTTGTTGCCGGCTTTTGGATGTGATGCTATTCAAAACGGGGCAGCTGATCCAAATTATTCGATGGATCTCCGTCCGCGTCACCACGGATATACATACCTCCGTCTCTTCCCTTGAACACATTGACACCGGCAATCGCACCGGCTTTTACTTCCTGCAGCGCCTCATCGTAACCAAGTACGCGTCCCGAAGAAGTTTTGAAGGCGGTCAAGTCCCCGTCACCGTTTTTTTGCACAGCGATAAATTGCTCACGGCCTGCAGTTCCCATTGTAATCCGCTCCTTTGTCAGGTGAGATGCCCATCATATGGGCTTTTCATAGCATCCCCTGACATCCATACCGCTATTCGGCTTATAAGGTTTTTTTCATGCGGACATGTGGAATTCCGGCGTCATCGAACGGCTCTTTTGAAATGGTCTCATAGCCTTGTTTCGCATAAAAGTTCTCTGCTTGGCACTGAGCATCCAGAATGGAATAAGCCAGTCCTAGCTCTCTTGCGCGTTTTTCCATCGCCATCAGCAGAATGCGTCCATACCCGCCTTTACGGTATTCCTGAAGCACGGCGATACGCTGCATTTTGGCTGTTTCGTTGTTGTAATAAATCAAACGCCCTGTAGCGACATATTCACCATCTTCATTCTGTACGAGAATATGATGCACATCTTCACTAATGACATCATACTCGTCGATTTCGAGGTCAACGGGAACCTTCTGTTCCTCGACAAACACTTTTTTGCGGATATCCAGACCATACTGCAGCTGATCTTTGGTTGTTACATTAATGATTTCGGCAGCCATGATGAGCCCTCACTTTCGTCGTTCAGTATACACAAGACTGATTTTTTCCGTAAGCACACGGTTGAATTATTATACAAAAAAAAGATTTTCATGTATAGTTTAGGCAGTATGTCATCCAATACGGAGAGGAGTCAATGTACAAAATGGGTATGGGAGCCACTATTGTAATTTGTGCAGTCATGGCTGCTGCATTGATCTATTCCTTTGTTTATGTAACGAAAAAA
This sequence comes from Paenibacillus dokdonensis, assembly GCF_004916975.1. Classification (GTDB taxonomy): domain Bacteria; phylum Bacillota; class Bacilli; order Paenibacillales; family Paenibacillaceae; genus Paenibacillus_AQ; species Paenibacillus_AQ dokdonensis. The sequence goes on from NZ_STGQ01000001.1 coordinate 3,551,000, forward strand.
GGTTATTCCCGCAAATGGGATGAAGAATAAAAGAGAGAGTCAGCAAAAGCGCTGGCTCTCTTTCTTTTATGAAAGATGTTATGAAATTAAGGGGGTGAGATTTGTCCTTTGGAGTAAACGTCACCTGAGACCGACTGGTTGTAGACATCTTTCATGACCGGGGAACTTGAACCACTGTTTGCTTTGGACTGATTTCCTGAGCAGCCTGCCAGCATGACGAACAGACAACAGCCCAGAACTCCAAACCACAATTTTTTGGGCATATCATGCCACTCCTTTAAGTCGGTATATCTGATATTTTTAACTCTTTTACCTGTTTTTAACACTCTATTATCTGAAAACAGGTCTATTCATTGCCATTTTCTCTAGTCATGCTGTTATGTATTCATCCTAAGTAAAAAAACAATTGACACCCTTTCTGCTCGCTGATAAGATATTAAATATCCAATTGCCTATTTGATCTGCTAGCTCAGCTGGGAGAGCACTATCTTGACAGGGTAGGGGTCAGTGGTTCGAGCCCACTGCAGATCATACATGCTTACGGTGAAAGGGATTGAGCCTACTCAGTCCCTTTTATTATTAAGGTGGTCACAAGCGAACACGTTTCTAATAAGTTTAACCACTATCTATTGTTTTGAAAATAACATTAGATTGGTGGTTTTTTTATGCTTTTAAAATTCAGTTTGAATGAGTTCAAAGCAGATCGGGAATACAGAAATATCTCACCTCGCACGTTAGAATCTTACATGGCTACACTAAATGAATTTCATGCTTATTGCATTGACCAAGAAATTGTAAATCTTGAAGACTGCACTTCTTCATTGGTCAAAGGGTACCTCATTTATTGTGGTAAAGAACGTAAGAACAATCCCACTACCGTAAACAGTAAACTTCATGTGTTAAAAATTTTCTTTAATTATTTTGAATCCGAATTGGAAATCTTCACACCAAAATCGAATCCAACAAAACGAATTCCATTTGCAAAAGAAGAAATCAAAATTGAAGTCTTTTCAGATGAGCAAATCAAACAGATGCTTAACTATTATCAAAGACTTAAATATCGTGACAAAACTCTATACAGTTACCGTGATTACTTCCTTATTATATTCCTTCTCGGTTCTGCTTGTCGATTAGGAGAAACAATAAATTTACGTTGGAGTGATGTTGATCTGCATAATCAGATTATTACGGTTACAGGTAAGAAACGGATGGCTAGTAGTTTACCTATGACTGACAAACTGAAAAGAGAATTCATGGAATATAAATTGTTTGTGGAGCAGAACTTTAATTCCCTGCCAGAGTTTGTATTTACAGACCGCAAAGGAGCACAGTTAACAGATAATGCATTAAAATGTATCTTTAAACATCTTAAAGCACACATGAACTTTAAAAACGTGAGGTTGTCGGCTCATACATTCCGTCATACCGCTGCTCACCGTATGTTAATGGCAGGTGCTGATGTAGGAACGATACAGAAGATTCTAAGACATAGTAATATCGCTATGACATTGCGTTATTTCTCTTTATGGGGAACAGCCCTAAAAGAACAGAACGATAAATTCAATGCTCTAAATAAACTGTTATGAGAGACAAGCCCCCATTTACTTTGGGGGCATTTTTTTATATTGCACTCTTAATTCTAATTCGCTGCCATACATACACAGTTGGATCACTCAATAAATAACATTTCAACTGGATATAGTTTGTGGCTTTCAATCCCTTAATCTGAATAGTTGATGTTGTCTGACTCAAAATTGAATAAACGGCTGTGTCGGCTGGGCTTACTTTATTGTCTGCAAATATTGCCCATCCACAATCCTCTGCACCACTAGATACCGTTGCTGTGAATGTTTTACCTGCACTAGCGCCACTCGTTATGTCAACGTATGTGTCACTCATCGGATTAAGAGTAATTGTCTTTACAACTGCTACCTGATGAGCCAATGTTAACGCATAGTAATCTACAATTGAACTATCCGTGTCCAGGACTGCCTTAACATAAATAGATTCATCAATTCCAGTATTTATATTTGTTACTGTGGCAATATTACCGGAATCAACGCTTATTGTTGCAATAGTTGGAGGAACGGTTGTAATTTGATCAGCATAAACAAGCGAATATGTAACAGTTTTATCAGCCACAGATGCACCATTCAAATACACATGCTTATTAATAATGATTTGTTCATTGTATGCAAGGTTATGCTTATCTCCTGAGTTGTATAGGGACATTGTATAAACTTCAGGAGTAAAGATAGACATGGACAGAGTATCATAAATGAATCCATTTGTGCTGTTAGAAACAGTGATTGTACAACTACCCTCTGCAATACCTGTCACAAGCCCTGTAGCGTTCACTGTAGCGATTGCATTGTTAGATGATGTAAATGTTACTGGAGCATTGTTTGTACTTGTCCAAGTTAATTGAGTCGTGCTACCGATCATTACAGACGTTGGCTCATTGGTAATGTCCACATGACAAGACAACCCACCAACAATATCATGTACAACATCATCCTTAGCAGGATCAATTGAATCCTTTTCACATGTAAGAATTATCATTCCCGGCTGACTAAATTTATCGATTCCAACAATCTTGAATGCCTGACCATATATAAGGAACCTCATAGAATCAATTTTAAGCCCTGAATCGTTATAATACTGTGTAGTGTAAACATTTATCTGCCCATCTTGGATTGATAACACCTTTCCGTCAGTTACCCCTAGATTTCCAACAGTAATAAAGCAATCTAGAGAAATAAAACGACATTGGGAATTTATAATAATGGAATGAGGTAACTGTCTCATGATTCCCTTGAATTTGTTGTAACGCTTTGTATTAACCTCTGAGATGACCATATACTTTTTATCTTCATAAATAACAATATCACCCCTATGTAGAGGTGACATTGAAGAAATCCGTTTATCATCATAATTCTGCTCTAAATTTGTGTTCGTAATTAACACCCTAGTTGTTAATGCAGAATCATTAATAATTACATTCTTGCCCATCTGGTCAAGCATAAACTCATAATCAGCATTGTTGGAACTATCGAATAGATTAACCATATACACTCTCCTTTCTATATCTAACCGTCAAATCCGACGATGTGGTTTGGTTGGCCCAAAGTTGGACTCTCCTCATACTTATCGATTAAACAGCATGAACGTATTAGATTTGCTTTCTGATTCATTGATACTCATAGTACGTATTTTCCGTTCTAACTGTTCAATTCTGTTTTGAATAGAATCAGCAAAAGCAGACACTGAAATATCATCCTCTTTATATGACTTCATAAGCAAAGGATTATTTGCAACACTATTCAAAATAGATAATGCTGCTGCGTAAATTTTACGCTTATCACCTGTTAAAGAAGCATCGTAATCTGCTTCTGGATTAGTAACACCTTCTTCTGCAAGATAGATGGATAGTTCATCAGGTGTTAAGGTGATTCCCTTTGTTTCAAGTTGCAGACGTTCTATATATTTCATTTTGATTGCTCCTTTATGTGAGATTATAGGCAAAAGAAAAACCTACCCGAAGGTAGGCTAAAACATTAGTTTTGAATTGTAGTCAATATTCCATTTTCAAAGTATAAGTACCTATAGCCGCTATAAACCCATTGTTCTGATACATAGTTTGCTGTTGTAGTTTTATTTATGTCCTTGGGTTTTCCCCATGTTGAAGCAAGTACTTCTTCTTTTGTCATTCCTATACTAACATTTGAAGGTATGTCCTGTACCGCTTTCGCTTCCTCGGCTTTAGGTGTTAAGTAGGCAATCTTAGAGTCAATCTCCTCTTGAGTTACGATACCATCGATAGGTTTAACTTCTTTAAGGTATTTCAGAGAAGGAATATAAGCCTCATCCTGCTCTAAAGAATTAGCCATTGAAAAAAGCATTAAGTTATACTCATTTTGTTCATCTTGAGATAATCTATCTATTTTCAAATTATCATAATTCCCGTACTTTTCTTTTAAGTCCGCATCAATCAAAAACCAACTATCTGTGTATTTCCCCTCTTTAATCAATTTTATTGACTGATCATTAACACTTAAAGAAATCTCAGAGAAGACCTCTTGGTCTTCTTTTGGTAAGTTCCAGTATACGACTAATCCTATAACAATAATTAATATGATACTTATCATAATATTTTTTTTCATGCTATCAACTAATCCCCCTAATATGATTTTCTAAATTCTACCATCTGACACTAAATAGGTCTATGGTATTAGGTAGATATTAGGATAGTGGTCTTGGTAGTATTTTACTAATTATGATAAAATATCGATATTAAACAAGGAAGAAAGGATGAATGCCTTGAAACTAAATTCAATTAAAATTCTATTGTGTTTGATCATTCTATTAGTAGTTATATCAGGTTGTAGCAAGGAAGAAACAAAGGAAATATCAGCCCCCTCCACTCTCCAATTAAAATCTGAATACATTACAATTATCAACGATGATATTATTGCGGATATGATTGGAGAAATGTATGTAAGCATGATTGATTCATTCAATAATCGAAATAAGGAAACTGGAGAGATGGAGTTGAATAAACCAATTCCTCAATACAGTGACTTTATTACATATGATATAAAAAAAGCACAGAAGAATAATGATACTAAAAAGGCTGATTTATTGCTTAATCTATCCACTCCTTATTTGACCATCTTAGAATCATTAAAATTTAGCACTCCTGTTCTATCCAAAGATGATCATGGAAACTATGCTATTGATTCAAGTACTGGAATTAGTGAAGAGAATCTGCAGTCCATTAAACAAGAGTTAACATCAAAAGTAGAACAGTATTTTCAATAATTGAATACAGGTCACCAAAATTTTAGTCATACATACAAGCATGAACAGGCATAAATAATAGAATCAGAACATAAAATTAGGAGCAAAGCGTTCCTAATTTACATAGGCATAGTCTACCCATAAGGAAATAAGGGAGGATGAAATTTCATCCCCCTTTATTTGTGTTGAGGCTGATCATTCAGGATAATCAAGTATCATGTAACACGTTGAAGTATCGATAATAAGGATGGAATATCATACAAGATCAAGTACCATCCTATTTTTTTATTTTTTTGTTCATGTGTAATTATATAGGCTAGCGGAAAATTTTCCAGTTTTGGGGTATCGAATCCATTCCATATAGCATGAAATTATACAATTATACACTGAATATACAACGATTCTGCATAAATTCCCCATATCCTAGCCAATTGGATAATATTAGTCGAAAAACAGACCATTATCTACTCAAGATAGTGGTCTAGTTAATACACAATATATCTTATATACCATCTATAAGGGTACCAGATAAACCACTATAATATTTACAAAAAAAGTAAAAAAATAAGGAAAATTAAGCGGTTATTTTTGCTTTATATATTATGTCGTCCCAACTGTAACCCATATAGTAACAGGTGCGTGTTTGTCGTTGTTATACCATATTAAATTTGTCCATGTTTATCTATGGTTTCATAATACCATCAATCATCAATATCACTTACTTTTAGTTAGTGATATCGCTATTTTGTTTGCTGCTTTCTGAACTTTTAGTTTCTTCACTACTCAATCTTACCATTTCACTATTCACATCTGTTGTATACGGACTATGACCAAGAATGCTTTCAATGCTGATTGCACCCATTTCCTTCAACTTAGTCAAATTATCAATAACATCTTTCTCAGATTGTGGCATAGCATACTGGAACACTACATCAAGCGTTTCCCATTCCTCATCAGTAAACTTTGTCCCCTGCATCTCTAGCAATCGTCTAATCTTCTCATGTCTTTGCTTCATACCATCTTTAATATACTTCTCACCAATCATGGCTTTAAGATTACTCAATGAGAACAGTAATTTAATACTGACCTCACTTAGATTACTTATATCAACTTTACCAATGACAACTCCTGGAACAGAACTAATGTCAAGCAAACTGGTCATCAAGTGTTTGTACAATGTTTCAAACGCTGCATGATCAAACTTATTTTGAGCGAACATAAAGTCAGCATCTGAATCAAGAACAAGCCCACCACCTAATACCTCAGTAGGCAAGCCATCTCCTTTAAGTTGTTGTCCCTTTACAATTGGAATGCCGGTAATGTATTTATAGAAAGCATCCGTACTCTTACTAATCAAATCCTCCATACTGTCAAGGATACTCATGTAATCTTCTAAATCACTTCTACCAAACACATCATTAACAGGATTATCATTCCGATAGATGACGGGCAATCCTGTTAGATTATCGTATGATCCCTTTAAACGTAATTCTCCACCAGCATTTGTATACTTCTCTACTCGTTCAGGATAATACACGTTATAGAATGTTACGTTATTAATAGTGTAACTCTCAACAAATGCAATATAATCATTCTCTGCATCAATCACTGGGAAACTATCCGCTGCATCAATTAGTTTACTCGTAATCTTGCCATCCTTCACAAAAACGTACTCATAGGCGTTACCATAACGATTCACATTATGTACTAAGTCAAAATCAATCTTATCATAGCCGTTTTTATATACTGCTTTAACTGCTTCAACTACCTTTTCATTGCCTGTTAAAGTAACCTTATTACCAATAAGATAGGCTGTACCAAACTCTAATAACCGTTTAGCATACTGTAGTACAATACGTCTAGGAACAAACTCCTTGCCATTAAACATCTCATTAGGACGCGTATTAATTACATGTGAACCTGCAAGATACTCCTTAACATCCAGAACATTCATTACCCGCATTTGATTATGTACTTCATTTACATATTCAGCAAACCATTCATTACTATATCCAAACTCATCAACGAATTGATTGATTGTACCCATTTTACACACCCCTTATTTATACATACCATTTGTTGTTTTTCATTGCTTGAACTGCTAACGAATGAGCAATAACCATGTCATCATGATTGTTAGCCCCTCTTTTGTTTCCCATTTTTCCGTTTATCTCAATAAAAAGAATCATCTGCTGAAGGGTATCCTTATCGTTTACAAGGATTAATCCCTTTTCAAATGATTCTTTAAAGTCGCTTATCATGATTGCTTTTGTTTTATCCGTTGTGAGCCATCCTAGAGCAAACTTCTTATTACCCTTCTGGTCAAACGTCTTATGTTTATATAGATTCATGTATTGATGGTCGTTCCTTAAACGTTCAATTACTGGCAATCCATAACTGTTTTTTTCACAGGCCAGAAACGCATAATTATAATACCTGCCGATTGCATTCAATATTTCCGCAAACTCATAAACACTTACTTTGTTATGAGCAAATGCCAGCACCTGGACGCCATCAGCATCCATTAATGTTAAAGTCGATGAGTCACCGCCTGAACCACTTGCAACGTCACTTCCTCCGTAGTATCGAATACCACGTTTAGGTAAATGGTAGACATTCAAACCTTTACCTATATATTTGAGTAGCGTCTCTGGTAATTCAGTCTTCAACTCATCTTTACTCATTGGTTCAGGAACATTCTCTAATCGTTCCAGAATCTTCGATTGGTCAAATACATTCTGTCCACTGGTCTTAAATGCTTCTTCTGGATATGAAGGAAACTCAGTCTGAAAATCGGTCAAAGACATTGAGGATAGTTTCCATTGTCTCCACATCAACATACGAAGATTAGCACCCATTTCATGGATTCGTTTCTCTTCCTCAGTCAAATCTTTTGTTAATAAACGCTGTCCTCTATTCTGTGCCTTGAACCATTCCTCAGCAATATCGTGTTCAAATTTAAACTGGTCTTTGTATGCGTTACTAGTCCAGCCATAGAAGAACGCCTTATAGTTTGTTTTACCTTTCCAAGAACGCATGAACAAATCATAGTAATAATTCCCCGTACCATTTGCCGTTGTTTCGATAACTAATTTACTTGTTGGATTCTTGGCCAATGCTTGCTCTAAACTCGTTAGTACCTTTGATTGATCCCCTTGATAAAAAGCAAACTCCGATAACAGCACAAACTGATAAGTGTTACCACGTCCAATCTGTTTACCATCACTGGCTGCTATCTGAACCCGTGAACCATTGCTCAAACACAGTTCACCTCTATTATCTCTATCCGTTTTAGGGAATGGATACTTTGTTCTCGGCAGGTTATCATTCATGAATTTCAACCGTTCAAACAATGCCGTTACTGATTCACCTGATAATGAAACAATCATATAACTTGTGTTTGGATATTTGACCGCATTATAAAGACAATAAGCCAAACTCATTGTGCTAAATCCAATCTGACGCGACTTAGCAATGATATTGAACTTTTGCATCTGGTCAATAAAATCAGATTGTTCTTTATTCAGCACAAACGGAACAGTATTCCCCTCATTGTCGACGATCTTCACAAAATTCTTGGCAAATGCCTTAAAATCATCCATAACCAAATCAAATTTGCTTTTCTTCTTTGCTGTTGCTACTACCATTTAATCTCCTTTCTGAACGCAAAAAAGACGCTCCTGCAGGATGAAGGAGCGTCATTTACAAATACTTCCTTATGTATTATCATTAATTAAAACCGAAAGCATCGGTGACTCAAACCGCTGGAAAGCATCCAGTGGTTTTTGTATGCCTATGTATTTGCGTCCTGCTTTTCTTTATTTTTTAAAACAAGAATAATATCTTTTACCTTGTCAGGTAGAGGGATACCCAATTTTCCGCCATTTTCGGTTAAACTTACAAACTCAATTACACAAAAAGCGCCTGAAACTCCATCTGTTACTATTCCACTGCTTTTTAATATTGCAACCTCAATTAGATATACGGCTCCAATCAAAAGGATTATATATAATTTCTTTATCAATCCTTTTGTTCCGATCCTGCTATTTACCTTTTTTTCATATATGCCAACCAGAATACCAGTGATAAAGTCTATAGCCATCAATCCAATTAGAACGGTGAAGACTAATCCGAACCCTCCAACCATCCAAGATACTATTCCAGTGAATGCACCAGCAATAAATTTAATGAGTATATCTATACGTTCCAATTTGTCACCTCCTTACAAAACTAATCGAATTATTCGACGTGTAGGCTATGCTACTAAATTAATTATAACTGTAATGGATAAGCGGTGAGCAATCACCGCGAGTCCATTTAAAAAGGAGCAGGAGAACATGAGCCTTACAAAATGTGTTGAATGCGGATCAACGAACCTATCTAATGTTTTTCACATAATCGAGCACCAGGAGAACGGTAAAACGTTAGTAATTGAAAATATTCCAGCCATTCAATGTAATTCGTGTAAAGAGATTTTCCTTAGTCCTCGAGCGAGTAAATACATTGATAAACAAATTGCAATCTTTAGAACCTCATAGAAGCCCTCACCTTCTCGACAATGGATCAGAACTATAAAGGTGAAGTTCACTATGGACTTCACCCCTTGGTAACCGTCATCGTGACGGTCTGTTAAACGTAGCATTTCCTTCAATATGCAGGTGAGGTTCTACAACTCTAAATCATCATCCTCATCTTCTTCATCATTCTTAGCAAAAAATTTCTCTGCTTCTTTGTTATGTAGATTTATTTCCTTCATCAGTTTTAGCATCATCTCAATATCCTTGGGATTAGGATTTGATTCAACTTTAATTTTCAGATGCTCATATATTTCTAACAGGTCATTAGCCTGTTTAGTAGCCAACACAATGCTAGTAATGTGTTTAAACTCAGGAGTACGCTCCCATCTGTAATACGTCCCCATAGACTTCAAATCAACTTGCTTTAGGAACTCTGCCTCAGTCATTTCTTTCTCTCTGTCCATCCACAAGTTAAATTTATACTTAACATACAGTTGCTTTTTATAAGGCAACTTCTTCAACACATCATAAATTGTCATTTTCCTAACCTCCAAAACAAATATGGTAAATTGCCTTTACCATGTCACGCAGGACTAAATACAAATTGAATGCCGTATATCCAACCAACATATAAACAACCACCATAACAAACTTACTGAACATCTTGCTAATCACATTTTTCATTTAGATTATCTCCTTTAGATTAATTTCCTCTTTACTTACTTTTTGAAAGTTGTACGTTTTTACCTACAATAGATTATTTATTATTTTAGTATGGGTTTAGGGTGTTAAATCCCTTGCCCTATAAGGAACTAGAAGTATTAAACGGCAAATCAACTAAGCGATAATGCTTTCATATTGTCGTCTAGGTAACATCCTCTTCAATTCTTTATCTGTAAAATAGAACTTCAAACACTGGCTAAAGTCATTGACGCTATTAGTAACAAATGTATCTGCAGATGAGTCAATTGGAACATCAATATTAATTCGGTACAAATTCGGCAAATTGTATTTACCGTTACTGACCTTGCCTTTTACCTTTCTGTTCCGCTCTACGGCTTCAATTACACCTAACTCGATTAATTTATTAACTTGCGTTCTAACTGTCTTTTCCGTAAGTCCTGTGGCGCTTGCAATACTGTTGAAGGTAAAATAAAAAACGCCTTGCATATTCGCATGACGTTTGGAGTGTATCAGCATAGCGTATGTAATTAGTTTCTGATTCTTATCAGGACAATTCTCCATAATCCATTTGATTTCGTTAATGGAAACCGTCAAATCTTTATTCGTTGCCGCTAAGTTATAATTACGTTCGAATATATCCTTCACAACTTGGTCAATGTCTTTATGACATTCCTCTAAACTAGATGAATAACTTTCCGTGTTCTGCTGATCCATCCATGAATGTAGTTCCTGGTTGCATTCCTCTTCATCTAATCCACTGTACTTGAGATACATACCAATCAATAGTACTGAATTGTGTCGGCTGCCTTGAATCTTTAAACCATTCTGCAACAAGTCAATCGCCCTACTAATAGAATAATCCTCTGATTGTGCATGATTATCAGGTGCGACATAACTACTTATTGCCTTTTCTGTTTTAATAATCGTTTCACTGTCAAAGTCAATTTCATCTTCCATGTCCAGTATATCCAAAACCTGTTGACGTTGTATCTTCTTTATGGTGAATAGGTATTCTTGGCTCTCTATTTCATCCATTACCCTTAATCCATCTTCAACTTTACAAAAGCCACAATAATTACCGCTCAATTGGTGCTTACCTAGAGGTAACTTGACGCCTAACTTATCCGTTACACGAAATTCCACTTTGTTTCCAGCATCAAATACACTAGGTAAATCTGCATAGTTGATAACAAAGTTAAAGAACTTCTTTGCTTGTTCAATGGAAATTAAGTCTTCAAAGAAAATGTCGATGTGATAACCTTTATTGCCGCTGAAACTAATGTAATGTTCGTTAATGCCGAGATTATCCAAAACATCTGAAATCTTATATGTAACCCACTTGGCTTGATGGGCATTATGAAAGTCGACGTCAAAGGTCATAAACTTACTAAAGAATTTACTGAACGTACCAACTGTCATGATTCCTTCTAGATGCTTCTCAAACTGCCAATCCATCAAAGGTTTAACCTTGTTCCCTTTTGCATCTTCGCTTCCCTGTGTGTATTGTTTATAACCAAAAGGATACTGAATCAAATAGTGTCCACGCTGGATAATATACAAATCACTTAACTGCTTGATTACATTCTTCATTTAATCCCTCCATTGAAAGCCATTCCATTTAATTAATTACTTACTTTTGCGTTGTTGCATAAAAGCCGTCACTGCTTCATAAAGTGCATCTGACTTTGAAAATTGCCAAAACTGATCCTGAGATTTAACATTTAGTCCTGTGCAATTGAATTCAATTCCTTTGTCATAGCGCAAATGCTTAACCAATCCTTTGTCATACACATAAAAAAAGTTGTTATCTCGTTCCATTAGTTATTGATCTCCTTTATTTACAGAAGAAAAGACAGCCTATTTAGACTGTCTTACTTCCCTTGTGAATTTGAATTTGTTTTTGTGAGTTAATGCCATGCTATACAGACCATTTATATCGTGCTTACTGTATTCCTTGTCTTTTGCTAGTTCATAGCGTCCAGTATGCTCAAACGTATGAGTAAGTTTGAATTGCTCTGCTGATAAACTTAATGGAAACTCAAATAAGCCTTGCATGGCTGCAAGGTCAATGTTTGTTTCAAGTATTCCATTCTCGTTTACCCTTATTGGTGCGTCTAAATTATATTGCGATTTGACACGGTAAAACTCACTCTTATGTATTCCTGAATCTAAAATATCCAATAGTTCAAATAGTTCTAAGCGTTCCAGCCAGTTTCGATTTATCGCCCTGAAATCATTGTTAAAATAGCCAAGAAACGTGCTATCTATTGCAAGGAGTATAATCTTACCCTCTCTACTCTTAGGCATTGGAACATTATAATAACTAATGATTTGAAGCAATGTAGAGCCACAATACTTTGAATAATAATTGTCTCTGCTAACTCCTGTTACTGAATTGACGTTTGCTGAATCTGGATTAACTCGATCTGTGCGGTTTAGTTTAGTTATATGGTTGTCCCATACTTTCCCACGTTCTAAAGCCATATCTACGCCAATTACTTGTCTACCTGTATCCTTCGCTTTAAATCTGTTGCTGAAATCGTAGAAGTAATTAATCTGGTACCCCTTAATCTGTTGTAAATATAAGCAGGATAGAAGAGAGTCTAAATCATTCGATAAACACAAATCATACTTTCCTTGCTCAGTATCATTGCACCATTGCGGAAACTTGCTTTTAAGTTGTTGAATCATATTAGATGAAACTGATCTCATCTAACTCTTACGTTTTGATACTCCCTATTATTAGTTAGTGTAAGTCACTAACCCAAATCAAAAGGGAGTTAAAGTCAATCCTTTCATTTTGCACCTACCTTATTAGTTTTAGTTATTACCTTCAATGAATTGTTTGTATCTATTTATTCTCTCTGGCGACATTTCGCCTTTATTATTTTCATACAAACTGATTAGAGTACTGCTACATTTAAGATATGCCGCAACGTCTATCTGTTTTATGTTGCGTTGGATTCTTTTTATCTTCCATTCCATTCGTTCAGACATGATAACTATCTCCCTAAAAATATTTATAAAAAAGAAGTGGAGGAAAATCCCCCACTCCTAATTATGTATTAGGCTTTAAGAGTGTATTGTGCTACTGCTTTCTTACTTGCTACTTTAAGTGTTCCTTCTGCGATTACTTGACCTTTAACACTGTCACCAGTTTTAGCAAGTGCTTCAAATTGTGCTTCACGAAGGAATGCCAGAGACAATGCAGAAGCATCGAATACTGTCATTTTGTCAGCAGAAGCATGACGAGACAGAAGCAGATTCAAGTTACCATAGTTAGTACGGATAACATCAACGATAATGCCGAATACGTTAGTTTGGCTGTACGTGTAAGAACCTTTGTAGAGCGCATCAATTTGTTCTTTAATGTCAGCGTTGACCAAACCAAAGTATTCTCCTGTTGGCAATCCTTGATCCCACAGTTTCTTTACAGTGGCTTTAATTTCGGCTTCTGTAATCACTCCACTTGCTGCACCAGTAACCAGGTTAGATGCATCTGCAAATGTTTCAAGTCCAGCCATACGACGAACAAAAGGAGTAGTAGAACCATCATTCTTGATACCTTTGGTAACTTGTTTCTCGATATTCACTTTAAGTTCTGTCAGACGGTCAGCAACTTCACTAGAGAAGATGTTACCTTGACCTTGTACATTGATTGCATTTGCTGTACCTGATACAGATACACCCTTCTGGAACAGTTCAAGCACGTTGTTCATTTCAGCACGTCCAGATTGGTAGAACTTCACATCTTCATTACCTTCAATTACAGATACGTCTGCATCATTGGAATAGGATTTCTCTCTCCAAGTGTGAACAGTACCATTTGCTTTCTCGACCAGACCTTTAGCCATGATCAGGGATGTAAGTGGAGTATCAGTGATACCAATTTTAACGATTTCCTTTGCGAGAGAAATGGATTCACCAGCAGTAAGATTAGTAGATTTAAACATGTTTTATCATTCTCCTTAGATTTGTTTTAGTTAAATAGTTTAGATAATTTTGCACTAATCATGCCTGTAACATCATTCTTTGATGCTGCTTGATCATATGCGCTTGTTTGTTTGTGGTCATCAGGTACATAAGACGTGTTTACTTTTCTTGCTTCAAGAATCTTGTTCAATGCTTCAATTTTAGATTTCAGTTCATCGACCTTTCCGACATTAATAAAATCAGCAAAGTCTTCTAGTCCACTCGCTTTCAACTCAATAGACAATTCTTTCTTGAACAATTCCTGTTCACGTTGCTCTAGTGCCTTTTCTGAGTCTGATTTCTCCACTGGCTTGTACTGAAGCAGGTCATTACGTTCAGTCATCAACGGTGTAAGAATCTCAGTTTCCCATGTTGCTTTTGAATCAGAAAGCATCTGGTCAATGTATGCTTGCTGTTCTGTCGTAAACTCCATTTGATACATCCTCTCTTAATAAAGTTCCTCCAACTAAAAAAATTTAGAAAAAAAGAGACACTTCAAATGAAGTGCCCCAATAAATTGGAGGATATAAATATGGAAAACAAAATGCTGTGAAGGATAACCAATCCTTCATTCAATCCATATAGGTATATGGAGTCAATGAAATTCTGGTATTCTCCTCTTATCCATACTGATAAATACGCCACACATTAAAACCCGAGACACTTAGTGCCACGTGGAATTTCGGCGTTTTTCGGGGTGTTTCTAAACCGTTACATTTACCCCTATCATATGTATTACTTTGGGGTAGTCAAAAACACATTTGTTTATAAGGGTTTTTTTGACCTTTTTTTAAAAAAGTGTGACGTTTTTAGCGATTTTTACACCCCACCTATCATATGAAGACCTTTTGAGTCCACAAAAACGACTTATTTTATATAGGTTATTTGCATGTTTTCATTTTAAAAGTGTGCAAGTTTTGGCTATAATACTCCATCAACCTATAAAGTTGTAACTAAAGATATTATTTTCAGTTTTGGCAGATGACTCGCTCTCCCTAAAAGACCATCTTGTTTTTTGATGCTAGTCTCCATGAACCCTTATAAATCAAGGTATTTAAGATATGCTGTGTTCGATTCTTGTAATTTATATTTCACTTCACCAGTTAAAAAGCCAATGTTTATATGGGGTTATGAGTAAATTCTAAACTGTCTTATTTTTTCTTCCATTCAAACACTTACCCACTCCCTTAAAGACCATCTTAAATATTTGAAACATTATAAGAAAAATCAATGTTTATATGGTGTTTTTGTCTTTAAGTGGAACGCTGAGTTTCTTTTCTGTTTCTGTGAGGACTGAAAAAGTCAATTAGAATATAGGAAAATGAATTCGATTATTTTGGTAAAGTTATCTTCTCTATCACTATATAAAATTTTATGGAAATGCAGAAAACCCTTGATACATACGGATTTATAGGCTATTTCTAAACATCTAGTTTTTTATATGTTTACTGCTTGCCATACTTGATTACCTTCCTAAAAACTATATATATAATCTATTAATAGTGATTTCGTACAAGTTTAGAATGGCACAAAAAAAGACAGGAACATTCTCCTGTCTTCTTATGTTGATTATGATATTAGACTTTTAATTTTCCGTTCATGAGATGTTGCAACAGTAGCAGTTCCAGTTGGGAATTGAAGCAACTTTAACTCATTATTATAGTTAGTAACATGTTCAGGATTGATTATCACCGCACGATCACAAACAACCATGTTAAACAGCGCTAATGCTTCTGCTAAATCCTCAACTCTTGTGATGGAGTAGTAAACTCCTGTTTCAGTATGGTATTCAAACTTCCCTTTTTCTTTGCTGATAATTGTTACATAGTGAATATCTTCCAAGGAAAGCCATTTCACATTAGCCTTAACATACGACATATTTGAATCTACAACAGGAATCATTGGTGTAGTCATAATATCCCCCTTAATGTATCACGATATATTCACTATACTATATCGAATACCGAGTGTAAACAATATTTGATATTAATTATCGAATATCGTATTATTTTACAATATATATGATGAGGTGATTGCAAATGAAAATAAGACCTAAATTGACGGAGTTATTAAAACAAAAGGGTTGGACTCAAATGAAACTGTCCGAAGTGACTGGTATCCCTCAAGGTTCAATTAGTCGATTTGATACGAATAAAAGACATGATGATTATCATTTATTTGCTATCTCTAAAGCACTTGGATTGACCATAGAGGAACTTTTTGAGGTAACAGAATAATGACCACTTTACTTATCTGTGTGACTACTTTATAATTTAAAGTAATCAAATAATTAGATTGTGGTTAAACACAATGAAACGTTAACAATCTCTTTACGGCTCTATATATTGATTCATTACTCTTGACAGGGTAGGGGTCAGTGGTTCGAGCCCACTGCAGATCATACAGAAAAAGTCCTTGATTATCAAGGGCTTTTTTCTTTTCACCGGAAATATGATTTTGTTCAAAATAGTGATTCTGCCCGTTAAACCTTCTACTCCTTTCCACTAATTGTGATAAGGCTCACCGCACTGTAAGTATCGGCAAGTTTTTTAATTTTTGTTTATTTCAAGGAATTAGACCCAAACCGACCGAATAATTGAATGAAGAAACCAAATATTCGAGGGGGAAACATAAATGTCCACGAGTACGTCCCGCATATTTATTAATGCACCTGCAGAACGAGTATGGAGTACGGTAATAAAACCAGAGCTGGTTAAACAGTGGCAGTACGGAAGTGATCTTATAACTGATTGGAGTATCGGCAGCGAGATTCGGTTTCGCTCGGAATGGGAAGGAAATATCTTCGAACAGTGGGGCACGGTATTAGAGTTTACACCCTGCCATTCTCTCAGATACTCACTCTTCGTTCCACGTCCAGGCTTAGAGGACAAGCCAGAAAATCACTTCACGATGAGTTATACTTTAAGTGAGGAAAAAGAGGGAACCTTGCTCACGATTGAACAGAACGACAATCGGCCGGGCTCTGACAACAGCAACAGTGATAGCTCGGAAGACGATGACGAAGGTCAATCCGTACTTTCAATGCTTAAGCGATTAGCTGAATCTATGTATAACGAATAACTCTCATCCGAACTAGCCGTTACTCTTTTTTATTGAAGAAATAAAAAAAAGCCACCATGAAGGTGACTATCCTTGAACATATTAAGCACGCGGATACTTATCCTTGTCTGCTTCTGTTATTTCCCTGATCACTTTGCACGGATTACCAGCTGCAATAACCCCGGAAGGTATGCTCTTTGTCACTACACTCCCTGATCCAATAACGGTATTATCACCGATTGTAATACCAGGCAAAATAGATACTCCTCCACCGATCCATACGTTGTTTCCTACCGTGATCGGTAAGGCAATTTCTAATCCCTGATTGCGTTGTTCCACGTCTAGTGCATGTCCAGCCGTATAGAATCCGCAGTTTGGCGCTATAAACACATTTTCTCCAAAAGTAATCTTGGCTGCATCCAGCATCACCGTATTATGATTACAGAAGAAGTTCTCTCCTATTTCAATGTTGTATCCTTGATCACATATAAAAGGCTGTTCTATTAAAAACCGCTCTCCCGTTTTTGCTAAAAGCTGTTTAATAAGAGTCTCCCTTTCCTCCATCATGCTCGGACGAAGGTGGTTATAGTCATAACACAGTTCTTTAGCATTGAGACGTTCCTGCACTAATTGTTTGTCATTATTGTTGTCGTACAACAGGCCTTTCTCAGCCTTTTCTTTTTCAGATAAATTCATCAGTGATCTCCTCAAATTCAGCAGGTTTATTAACGTAGTATAAGCTGATACTAACATCTATCACTTCACCCTGCAATTTCAGACGGAGAACTATACATTCATTAACAACAGTAATTCTAATAGAAACCGCCCATCCACTAACTGGTCAAGACCCCATTTAGTGGACATTGAAAAAACACCTAGGCTGCAAACTGGCGCCGGTACTGTACCGGCGTCAGTTTGTTTAATTTACGCTGCGGTCGCCTTTGGTTGTAAAATTGTATGTACTTCTCAATTCTCCTTTGTGCCTCTGCCAGATTTCGGATATCATAGGGATAGAGCCCTTCCGTTTTGAGATGCGAGAAGAAGCTCTCCATGGAGGCGTTGTCTAGGCAATTGCCCCGGCGAGACATGCTGATTTGGGCGCTAACCTTTGGCAGCATGTCGTGGTAAGCATGAGACGTGTACTGGAACCCTTGGTCGCTGTGAACGACCAATCCGGACACGTCTTTTCGCTTAGCAAATGCTTTAGCGAACGTCTGAAGTACCAGTTCATTATCGTTACGTTCGCTAAGTTGGTAGGCCACAATCTCGTTATTGAATAGGTCTTTCACTGCCGAAAGATACAGCCAGCGCTCGCCTATCCGGTATTGAGTCACATCCGTCACCCATTTCTGGTTTGGTTTTTCGGCTGTGAAATTTCGCTTAAGCAGATTATCAGCCACGCGCTCGGCAGCCTGGTATGTCATATTAAATCGACGTTTCCGGCGAATGCTGGCTTGAAGACCAAGCTTTTGCATTAGGCGCAGTACTTTCTTGTGATTCATCCATACACCTTCATCCTGCCACAAGAAAAGTTGGATCTGACGGTAGCCATACTTTCCTTCGTAGCGTTGATACACGGTGCGAAGGAGTCGTTTAGCCTCGGCATCTCGGTCATTCTTCTTCCTCTTCAAATACGCGTAATAGCCACTTCTAGAGACGCCAAGGAGCTTGCAGTGTTCGGCTACTTGGCCGACATTCGCTGCTTGTTCGATAAGCTTGAAGCGCTGTTCTTTCCCTCCTGCATCCAGATTTCCAAACACTTTTTTAGCATCGTATTCTCCCGTTTCAACTGTGAACATATCGCTCTTGATCTAAATATTCCTTCCGCCTTCCTCGTTGATCCAGTAAACCAAACTCACCCTTTTCACGGTATTTTCGCATCCAACGCTTCATCCGACTCTGGTCTTGGATTCCCAAATGATCGTTGATTTGCCGATACGTCCATTTTTCCTCTACGTGCAAACGGATTGCCTCCATCTTGAGTTCCTCAGAGTACGTCTTAAACTTTTGACCTTTTATAGCCATAAAAAATACACCCCCTAGAATTCATCGGTTAAACCAAGGGGTTTTTCCAATGTCTATTCTAAGGGGTGCACTTCATAACCGGATGAGCGGT
Source organism: Paenibacillus dokdonensis (assembly GCF_004916975.1). Taxonomy (GTDB): domain Bacteria; phylum Bacillota; class Bacilli; order Paenibacillales; family Paenibacillaceae; genus Paenibacillus_AQ; species Paenibacillus_AQ dokdonensis. Next base: position 3,570,149 of record NZ_STGQ01000001.1, read on the forward strand.
TTTTTACATTCTACTTCTCCTGTTCCAGTATCACCTGCTCGATCCCTAACAGAATCAGCTTCAAGCCAAACTCGAACGCCTCGTCGGTCCCCATCAGTTCGAACAGTCCGTTCGTGAACATTCTCCGGAACAGTCCCGCATCCGGCTCGCTCATGGAATGCAGAAGGCTAACCATCTCCTCACCCGGAAGCGCTTCCGATCCCTGTTCCTTAAGAATCGCGGAAACATTGCGCTGGTGCTCATAATCATCCAGAACGAAGTTGAAGACATAATTCATAAGTGTAAGGACCACTTGCATTTTCTGCTCTTGCTCGAGCGGCGTGGATTCCACGCAGAGCAGCATACGGTTGGTGAACCGGATGATGTCCGGTTCGTGGGGCAGCGTCGACATCATGAGCTGCGTGGAGCAAGGATATCGGCCGAGCACGCTTCGCACCGCTACCGCAAGCCCCTTCAGTTGCTCCTTCCAGTCCCCTTCGGAGTGGTACTCCTCCAGAATGATTTTCGATACCTGGTTGGCCAGACGCTGGTAGAGATTCTGTTTGCTCTTGAAGTACCAGTACAGAGAGGGAGCCTGAATCCCTAGCCTGACGGCCAATCGTCGCATGCTGAATTTCTCGATACCCTCTTCCCCAAGAAGCTCCCACGAGGTTTCCAAAATCTTATCCTCCGAAATCTGAGGCTGCTGTTTTTTCATCGGTATCCGCCCTTTTATCTAACAGTGTAAGTTTATGCTTTACAGGTTCATAGGATCATGATATCATCTAACACTGTAAGGTTCAACCTAACACTGTAAGGTTAAAATCTAACACTGTTAGATCAAGACCAAAATAAATTAAAGAAAGTAGTGACCCGCATGGATGCAGAAAACCTCCATTACTTTGAAAAAGCACCGGTCGCAAAAGCCGTAGCTCACTTTGCTGTACCGATGATGCTAGGCACGTCAATGAGTGTCATCTATTCCATCTTGAATGCCTATTTCCTTGGTACGCTCCACAATACAGCCATGTTAACCGCACTGGCGTTAACCCTGCCGTTATTCGCGATCATTATGGCGTTAGGCAATTTGATTGGCATGGGTAGCGGTACTTTCATCTCCCGTTTGCTGGGAGAGAAAAAATATGATGACGTAAAGCATGTATCTTCATTCGCCTTTTACAGCAGCTTAGTTCTTGGTCTTATCGTGATGGCCGTCGGCCTTCCGCTGATCGATCCAATCGTTCATGGCCTGGGGGCAACACCTGAGTCCTTCGGATTTACGAAGGATTATGTCACGATTATGCTTATGGGTTCACCAGTCGTCGTATTATTCTTCACGCTGGAGAATATCGTGCGCTCGGAGGGGGCAGCAATCACATCGATGGTCGGTATGATTCTCAGTGTTGTCGTAAATATTATTCTCGATGCGTTAGTCATCTTCGTGTTCCATTGTGACGTGATCGGCGTCGCGTCTGCTACAGTCATTTCCAACTTGGTTGCGAGTGTATTCTACGCATTTCATATGGGAACTAAGAGCCAATTCTTAACTGTCTCTGTAAAATGGTTCAAGACTACCAGGAACATTCTGAGCAATGTATTCAAAATCGGAGTTCCCGTCTTTATAATGAGTATCTTTTTGGGTGCAATGTCGCTCATCTTTAACCATTTTCTTGTTGATTATGGAGATCCGGCCGTAGCGGCTTACGGAATTTCATCACGTTTATTGCAATTTCCTGAATTTATTCTGATGGGGTTATGCGAGGGAGTTGTTCCACTCATTGCCTTCTCTTTTACAGCGAATAAATTACGCATGAAGCATACCATTGGATTTACGATCAAAACGATTGTCGCGTTAGCCGTTGTGTTCGGTGTCATCGTCTACTTGATTTCAGACCACTTGATTGGTTTATTTACGAATGACCCGCATTTAATCGAAATGGGAAGCTACATTCTGCATGTGACGTTCTTATCCTTGTTCATTACCGGAATGACCACGTTGTTTACGGGAATCTTCCAGGCAACGGCGCAAGGAACGGCCGCGTTTATTATGTCAATCATTCAAGGAATTACTTTGATTCCTGTATTGTTTATCGCCAATCATACGAACGGCTTCCACGGGGTAGTTTGGTCGCTCGTCATTGCGGATGCCGTAGCGTTCCTTGTCGGTGCAATCATGCTATATGTGCTGCGTACCAAATTGCAACCGGATTTGGAGAGTTTAGTGCAGTAAGAAACATACAACGTGCAAGAAGGCAGGACCGGGGCGTGCCCTCATCCTGCTTTTTTGTGTGGAAAAAGAAAATGCCCCTCCAGTTCACACTCAAGGGGGCAGTTTATGGGATTACCGTATCCATTCTGTTGCATTTTTATCGACAAATTACCGTATTAGTGATCCAATCTCCATACGCATTTCATGACAATTTGATTCTCGGATAAATCTGCGGTCAGCTCTCCGTTCATTTTGACCATGAGACTTTTGGCAATGGCTAATCCGAGGCCTGTTCCTTTGCCCGACCGGGATTGGTCAGCTGTATAAAATCGATCGAACAGATTGTTCATATCACTTCGTTGCAAGTGATTAGCAGCGTTTTGGATAGACAATACAACCGTCGATTCGTGCCTTTCCATGTTGATCCAGATGGGCCCATCGGAATGATGGATCGCATTGGTTATCAAATTCTCGATTACGCGCTTGATGGCAGACTCATCTGCAGTCAGAAGAAGCCTTTCTTCGGTAAGTTGAATAACGGCTTCCCCTTTGCGTTCGTTAAACCTGTCGTAGAATCCCAGTAAAATTTCAGGAACCAGGACGTTCATGTTTACTTTCTCCGTTTTTAACTCGTAATCCATCGATTCTATGACGGATAATTCAAAAAAATCGTTCAGCAATACCTGCAGCCGTTTCGTTCGACTTTTGGCAATCGATATATATTCCCGCCTCTCTTCATCGGTTACCTGATCCGATTCCAAGAGCTGAATATAGCCGAGAATGGATGTTAATGGCGTGCGCAGATCGTGAGAAATATGAGAAATACTTTGCTTCAGTTCATGCTCCGTCCGCCTTCTAAGCGCTTTCGCCTCCGCTACTAAATCCATAAGGTTGTTGATTTCGATGGCCAGTTGCTCAAGATCTCGTTCAAAAAAACGAAGATCGACTTTCTTTTCGGTTAATCCTTGATTGTAATCATGCAGCTGACGATGAATTTGTTTCATTTCTTTCTTCAACATATACAAGCGAATGAGTGCAGTAATAGCTATAAGACTTACAGCCGCAACGATATAGACCAAGCCGCCTTCACCCGCTTCTCAAGTTTACTTTATTTCTTTTCGCCGATATACCCATGCACTCAACAATCCGAAACAGACAAATGTAATAACCGGAATTACAACCATGCGAACCAACAAGCTGCCATAAAGGGAAACATTTCCTATATCATACAGCAGCTTAAACACCGTATAACCATATATCGTCTCAACAAATGAAATATATTGGCCCACTACAGCAAAGAACATGTCGATGAACAGGAAGAACACCATCGTAAAAGCAATCGTTTTACCACTTTCGGCCATGAGCGTTGCAATCAATGTGGCGATCGATGCGAATGCTGCCGCGTAAAGAACAAGCAGTCCAAGCGTTCTTATAAAATATAGAAATGTCGATTCACCGGACAGCTCCCCGAAACCGGTCAGCAACGTTGCAACGACACAATTGATGACGGGAAACAGCAAACCAAGAATGACGGAACCCAGTGCGAACACGATTTGTTTTGCAGCGATAATTCTTCCTCTGCTATTGCCGCTGGAAGCGATACTTTTCATCACGCCAGTCGTGTATTCGCTGGAAATGAAGAAGCCGGCAAGCACGCACATCCCAATGATCATCATATAATTACCTAAAAGCGCACTTTTCCACATTTCGATCCCGGTAACCGGAGCATCCCCATCCATTCTGTGGTCTATATATTGAAAAATGGACCAAAATAAACCGGATGCCGAGATGATCAAGACTAGCGCTCGGAACGACCGATCCCTGCACAGTTTGAACCATTCCGATTGGATAAGATTATTCATTCCGCTCACCGCCAATCCGGCTCGTAAAGTAAGCTTCCAAATCTTCGCCCATGGGCATAAATTGTTCGATAACCAGTCCAGCCTTCGTTAGCGTCACGGAAACTTTACCAGGCGTATCCACGTATCTAAACAGTTTGATCGTTCCGTCCGGCATGACTTCAAATTCGGAGGTAGCCAACTCCCCCTCAATAACAGCCGCCGCCTTCCCGGCATCATCTACCTTTATATGCAGATAGTGCTGGCATTTCTTATGAAGATCACTCGCAGACAGCTGCTCCAGTAATTCCCCTTTATGAATAATGCCAAAATGGGTGGCGAGCAGATGAAGCTCACTTAAGATATGACTTGATATTAAAATGGTAATTCCGTTTTCCTGATTGAGTTTCTTGAGGAGCTCCCTCATTTCGACGACTCCCATGGGGTCCAGGCCATTCGTTGGTTCATCCAGAATCAGAAACTCTGGATCTCCAAGAAGAGCGATAGCGAGTCCTAGTCGCTGTTTCATTCCTAATGAGAAGTTTTTCGCTTTCTTCCTGCCCGTATTTTGCAGGCCAACCAAAGTCAGTGTCTTCTCGATGCAGGCTTTGCCCGGGATCCCCCGTAAAAGCCTGTGGGTCTCCAAATTTTCTTTTGCGGTCATATTCGGATATAATGCCGGGCTTTCAATGATCGAGCCCATTCGTTTTCTCGCCTCGCTCAGATCCTGTGCATCCCTCTTACCGAACAATTCGATGGAACCGTCTGTCGGGGAAGCCAACCCACTGACGATACGAATCAACGTTGATTTACCCGCGCCGTTCTGTCCAATAAAACCATATATCGAACCTTTTTTGATGGACATATTCACTCGATTAAGTGCATAGTCCGTTTTGTAGACCTTAGTTAAATGATCGGACTTCAGTACATATTCACTCATCGTCTCACTACCTCTCTTTGGGATAGCTTCATTATCGGAGGCAAGACATAAGCGATCATAAAGGGATTATTAAGAAAACCTTAAGTTGTTATTTGAGCCGGTATCCCATACCCCATAGCGTTTCGATATAATCTACTTCCGGGTTTGCTTTGGATAGTTTATTTCGTAAATTACTCATATGGACGTTAATCGTATTGTCATCCCCCACAAAGGTTTCCTCCCATACACTCTCAAATACATTCGCCTTAGAGAACACTTTCCTCGGATAGGACATGAAAAGCTCGAGAATGGCAAATTCCCTAGCCGTCAGCATCACTTCCGATTGGTTGATCGTTACGATCTTTGTATCCTTGTCTAAACGGATGTCTTTATACTCCATTCGATTGCTGGGAGCCATGCTGGTCATACGGCTGTACCTTCTTAAATGAGAGTCGATTCTAGCCGACACTTCTTCGATATCGAATGGCTTCGTTATATAATCATCCGCACCGATACGTAGAGTTGTAACTTTCGTCTGCTGTTCTTCTTTTGCTGAAATAACGATAACAGGAGTCGAATTCTTCTCGTTTATTTTCATGAGAAGCTCCTCTCCAGGCAGACCGGGAAGCATCAAATCCAGCAGCACCATATCCCACTACTGTCTTTCCAGGTAGATCAAAGCTTCCGTTCCGGAATAGGCCGGCTGAGGGAAATAACCGCTTTTCTTTAAGATTTTACACAGCAATTGGTTGATGTCACTATCGTCTTCAACCACTAATATGTGTGTGGTTCTATTCAACATCTCACCTACTTATCTTTCATTTAGAGAGCAGCTTTTGACAAGAAGCACTGAAGCCGCGAGGATATAAAAGAGAGCCTCCGAAAAGGAGGCTCGGCTTTCATTCATATAAATTATAGCCAGCTACCTCGTACCACGCAAACCTGGGCAGCACTTCACCAAGTAGTAATGTCATGCTCACTCCCCGAAAAAAAATCCGCCTCTAGTCAGCAGATAGAGAATTTGTTCCTTGCAAATTAATAGAACCGCGTTCGGATAACTGGGTGTTATTTACGTACTCCATAAATTCACTTGCATATCGATTTCCCTTGTTATAAAATCCATGATATTCGATGATCTCATCAGTCATTTCTATTGTAATTAATCATCGCTATGTAAGTTGCCCGACCTCCTTATCCCCTCATTTATTATACATATCCTTAACACTTCCAAGAATGTTCCTTTGTTTTTCAGGATAACGCATGTCTTTTTCTTGAATAGTATGAAAGATTCATACCTGTATCTAGTTCTATATTCTCAGGATTGTAACAAATAAGTACTTTATATCCGGCCTCATTTCCCGTATGATAGGAATAGAAAATGATTCCAAAGTCTTTAACACAGGAGAATAGTCGCATGGAAAAAGAAATTGAACTCGCCATCAAACGTGGGCATTATGTCTTTGTCAAAAGCGTCGACGGCAGTACTCTGACTGGAATACCGGAGGAATCCACTGATCCCGGAAAACTAAAAATGCGCACCACTCTTGGCTCATTCTGGATACCCATGGATGAAGTGAGCCATGTATCGCGCCTGATTGCATTCAAATAACTTCAAACTGAACTGCTGCATTCCGCAGCAGTTTTTTTCTTGCCTTATGCCTGCCTGTTCATTGATTCAAGCCTGTCCGTTCCGGTTTATCGTTAGATATAGAACACAGACGTTCGAATAGGGAGTTGGTCTTTGGATCAACCTATACCGATATTGACGCAGAAAGGGATGGATTATGATGGATAAGCATGACGACCATGAAAACGAAGCAAGATTCCCTGGTGTGGATCCCATTCCCGATCCGGGAACTGAAAACCCTTCCTCCACCAGCATGATCGAGGATATATTGGAGGAAGGCTCCAAGGAGGCTAAAAAGCACAAGGACAGGGATCAGTCCGATCATTCCTAGTGCTGAATACAGAATTTCTTCTTAATTACTGCTTGCAAATCATTTCAAGCGATACACAAATAAACCAGGCCTGAATGCAGGCCCGGTTTATTTTTTATAAATTCATTTATGCTTTAGCTGTCAGCAATGCCGCGAGTTGATCGGGATAATCGGTGATTATGCCATCCACACCAGCCTGGAGCAATCGCTGCATCTCTTTTACATCATTAACAGTAAACGGATGATAGGCTTTCCCGGCGGCCTTGGCGCCCGCCACAAACTCTGGCAGCACTGCGTAATGATATGCATGCAAAGCGTCTGCCTGTAGCGTTTTAGCGTATTCCCAAGGCTCGTAGAGGCCTTCCATGTATAATATGCCGGTACGAATCTCAGGCGCAAGCTTTTTACAAAGAAAGAGGGAGTAGTGATTAAAGCTGGAAATAATGACACGGTCACTCATTTTAAAATCTCTCACACGTTCAATGACCTTCTGTTCTAATCCTTCATACAGAATGACTCCATTTTTCAGCTCGATGTTGATGATGGTTCCACTGTCTTTGACAAGCTCCAAAAGCTCATCCAAAAGTGGAATCTGTTCATCCTGAAAAGCTGGATCAAACTTGCTGCCTGCATCCAGGTCCTTCAGCTCATGCAGGGTATGATCCTTCACCCAGCCCGTACCGCTGGTCGTTCTCTCCAGTGTTTCATCATGAATCAGCACCATCTGGCCGTCTTTTGTGAGCTGCACATCCGTCTCAATTCCGGTGGCACCTTGCTCCAATGCTTTTTTAAAAGCCGCCATCGTGTTTTCGGGACATATCTTGGATGAGCCCCTGTGCGCAAAATTAATGACGTTTCCCAAACCTTTCAGCCTCCCTTATGTACCTTCTCAAAAAGCTATTATATTCCTCATTTGTCAAAGCCGTGTTAACTATAAAATTAACATAAATCTAAGGTTCATTTCATCTCCTGTTAACAACCCTATTTTATCATGAATGTAGTCATTAAAATAAATAGAATTGAGGAGTTGAGAACATGATTGTTTTTGATGTTATCGTACACGGAGAAGTGAAGGAGACCATTCGTCCCATCAGCCAGCGTCTGCATGCCATGCTTGCGCAAGTAACCGAAGAAGCACGACGGCTCAGCCTGTTGTATGGAACACCCGTACAGGTAAACCGCCGTATTATTTATTAATCGCAACCGCATGATGCTCCTCCAAAATTGCCCGAATCCCCCTGCCGTCTCTCCGTTCACACACCATCATAAGGATGATATGATCCTCCATTAGGAAGTCTTCGTATTTTTGCGCATCCTCCTTGGGTATGCCAAGTCCAATCAGGCCTACAACCAAGCCATCCGTTACTGTTCCAATCTCCGCCCCGGCTAGCTTAACAGCAGCAGGTCCAATCACCCATATAATCTCGGACCGGAGCTCGATGCTGGTAAGCATATCTTTGATTTCTCCAAACAACCCCGTGTTCCCATTGCCAGACTCAGGTTTTTTCAGACCTGTATCATGACTGATCATCGATAGTTCCTTCTTATTTTTCCCAAGAACGGAAATATCCTTTTTGTTATATCCTTTGTCCAGCAGCTGGATAATAGCAAGCGCCGCATCCTGTCTGGATCTATACACACACATGATGATTTGTTTCATTCGTGCAGCCTCCTTTTCGAATTCACCCTTATGTAATAGGTTAAACCTTTCAGGTGCCATAAAAAACATCCTGACATGATTCCGCCATATAATCCGTAACTAGCGCCGCCTAACCTTCACTCATTGATATTCATCTCCCGTCCTATACTCATCCTTTATTTTATGAAGCACTCTCTCCATATGTTTTGACGTAAAAAACATTTTTGTGGCCATGATGTAGATATTCCTTTATCTCACAGCTGACATGGTGAATCAGTGGCCTGCATATTGGTTAAAGGGGTATATAGAAAAAATTTAGATTGTTGTACATAGAAAGCGGGGGGGATCCGTTTGCTGCAGAACAAATATTTTCGAACATGCCTGGGGATAATCTTCGCACTGTTGATTATTTATCTGGGTTCTAAGGTGAGTTTTATTTTTAATCCAGTGGTTTTACTGTTTAATATTATGATCGTTCCGGTGATGCTTGCTGGGTTTATGTATTATCTGCTTCGTCCGGTCGTGAATTTTTTGGAAAAGCACCGCTGGCCGCGACCGATCTCTATCCTGATGATTTATCTGGTTTTTGCAGGACTGATTGTCCTGTTCTCGATTCTCGTATGGCCAACGCTGCGCGAGCAGCTCATTAATTTTGCCGAAAATGCCCCTTATTTTGTTGAGGGTCTGCAAAAGCAATTCGAGAAACTCCAGCAAAACCACTTCATCTCCAAAATGATTCCTAGTGAATCCGATCTGACCGCCCGCGTCAGCGAATATCTCAACAAATTAATTACCACCGTGACCAATTCCGTATCGAACTTCATTTCGGTGGTATCCAATGTCGTTGTCATCATCGCAACCGTGCCCATCGTGCTGTATTACATGCTGAAGGAAAGCAGCAAGCTGATGCCCATCCTGCTTCATCTGCTGCCGCGCAAATACCGCAAGGAAGGCCATGAAGCCCTGGGAGAAATCGACTCGGCGCTGAGCAATTTTATTGTTGGCCGCGTCCTATTGAATATCATTCTTGGCGTGCTGATGTATATTGGTTTTTTAATTATCGGTCTGCCTTATTCGCTGCTTCTTGCGCTTATCTCCATCGTACTTAACCTGATCCCGTATGTTGGAGCCATTATCGCTGCTGTGCCGGTCGTTATCGTCGGCTTCATCGATTCACCTTCGGTCGCCATATGGTCGCTTGTGGTCATCGTTGTAGCCCAGCAGATCCAGGATAACCTGCTTACCCCGATCATTTACGGAAAACAGCTGGACATCCATCCGCTGACCACGATTGTGCTGCTCCTGATCGGCGGCGACATATCCGGTATTCTCGGAGTTATTCTGGCAATTCCAGTCTATATGGTCGCCAAAATCATCATTGTACGAATCTATAACCTTTTTCTGTCGGAGAAAATAGATGATATGATGGAATAAAAAAAGGCGGGCCGCGGCCCGCCTTTTCGTATGTTATCAAATATCAGGAATGGACCAATCAATCGGCTTCATCCCATGTGACTCCAGAAACGCATTCGTTTTTGAAAATGGTTTGCTGCCATAAAATCCGCGGTGTACCGACAATGGGCTCGGATGTACAGACTCCAGCACCAGATGCTTATTACGATCGATGAAGGCACCTTTTTTCTGGGCATGGCTTCCCCATAAAATAAAAACAACGGGCTGATCACGTTCGTTCAGCTTTTCGATCACAGCATCCGTAAACCTCTCCCAGCCCAAACCCTTATGAGAATTGGCTTGTCCGTCGCGGACGGTTAATACGGTATTGAGCAGCAAAACTCCCTGCTTTGCCCAAGGTACCAAATAACCGTTGTTCGGAATAGGCGCTCCCAGATCGCTGTGCAGCTCTTTATAGATATTACTTAATGAAGGGGGTATCCTTACGCCCGGCATCACGGAAAAGCTCAGCCCATGCGCCTGTCCCGGTCCATGATAGGGATCCTGCCCCAAAATAACGACTTTGGTATGTTCATAGGAAGTAAGTTTAAGTGCCTGGAACAAATTCTCCTTGGAGGGATAAACCGTATGTAATTTATATTCCTTGGCCAGCGCATAGCGCAGCTCGTTAAAATACGGATTTTCCACTTCCTCCTGCAGCTGCTCATCCCAATCATTTTCAAACATCTTTTCCAATCTCCTCTCCGGTGTCTTCTCTATTATATTAACCTATAGCCAGGTTCCAACCCAGCCGGGAATGCTGCTGCTACATTTCGGAATGGACCGGCAAAATAAAAAGCCCGGCACATGAGTGATCCGGACTTTTGATATGTATTGCTTGATATGCCGAGGACCGGGATCGAACCGGTACGGTAGTCACCTACCGCAGGATTTTAAGTCCTGTGCGTCTGCCAATTCCGCCACCCCGGCTCGCAGACTGTGGAAACATCATAGATTCCTCATAGATGGATATTAAATGCAATGAAATCACATCTTCAAATCTATGAATCCAATGCAATAAACACAAAGAGTAATTTACCATGTTTGTCCTCTGCCTGCAAGCACTTTTTCCTTCTCTGCTTCCCTAGACATATAAACAAGGAAAAAGCCTCCTGCAGGGAGGCTCTTTCCTTCTATTATTTAGCCGTTAATTCATCTTCCGTTACCCATTTGTGATTTTTAACCGGTTCGCCGCCTGTTGACGGCGTGTAATCCACCATGTAGACTGTCGTATGTTTAGCGGATTCGATGGTAGCATCTGCGCCCTTCATCCCCTTCATATGGTCAGCTTCTAAGACAACCTTAGCTCCCACTTCACATGGCTGTTCACCCGCATCTTTCAGCTCTTCATGAATTACCCATTTATGGTTTTTGACCGGATCTCCACCTGTCGTTGGCGTATAGGTAACGACATAAGCTGTCGTGTCATAGGCTCCTGTAATCGTTGCGGTAACCCCTTTCATGCCTGGCATATGATCTGCCTGAATCACAGCCTGGGTTCCAACTTTAAAAGCGGGATTGGATGCATTCTTTAATCCTGGAGGAACTTCACTCGAACCCGAATGGTTCATATCGGAATGATTCATATCCGAATTACTCATGGTTGAGCTGTCCTCCTGTGCTGCATTATTATCCGCTTGGTCTGCGCATCCACTTAAAGCAATCATGGCCGCGGCACCAAGCATAGCAAGTTGTTTTTTCATTTCAAAACACTCCTCACATATCAATTAATGTCTGTATATATAGTATACCCTCTATGGGTATATTACAAACAGTAATCGATTCAGAACAAGTCTGTCTTGAACGAATGTCTTCCGCATCTTCTTCCCTGTATATGAAAAAGTCCTGCATGGTTATTAACCACGCAGGACTTCTTCTTATGTACCGATGTTACTTCTACGATATACGCAGAAGCTTAAGTATGCCGAGGACCGGGATCGAACCGGTACGGTAGTCACCTACCGCAGGATTTTAAGTCCTGTGCGTCTGCCAATTCCGCCACCCCGGCAAATACGCATGAATTCTTATATGGTGGGCCCTGAGGGACTCGAACCCCCGACCAATCGGTTATGAGCCGACCGCTCTAACCAACTGAGCTAAGGGCCCTGATCAACTATATTATCGATCAAAATAATGGCAGTTAAATTGGTTGCGGGGGCAGGATTTGAACCTGCGACCTTCGGGTTATGAGCCCGACGAGCTACCGAACTGCTCCACCCCGCGTCATTAGTCAGTAATAAATTAGCGACAAGAATTAATATACAGCATAAATGCACTTTACGTCAAGTATTTTTTCATGGAATAAAACGAACACCGTATCTTCCCTTGCGCGAACGGAAAATTTCAACCAAATGAGGGTCATCATATCCGTAAATCCAACCATTCTGCTCCAGCCTTTTTGCCAAGCACCCCGCCTGAAATTTTGTCTTATACAGCTTGCTGAAATAGATCCATTGCATGATTCCTTCTCCTTCCCGGCATGATATAGGATGTCTTGGATATTGTTGCCTGAAGGTACACTCATCATTCATTTTCCCATAAACTTTGAGATTATTTCTAAATTATTTTATAATATTAACTAAGTTGTTTAACATCACACTCTGGAAGCGAGGAATCTGCATGGCAAAAACACACAGGAAACTCTCCCCTGTCGAATTACTGAAGAAGTTTATCTTTATTACGGCCGGTGCGATCTTAATGGCAGTTGCGCTCGAGGTTTTTCTCGTACCGAATGACATCATTGACGGAGGCATCACGGGTATATCCATTGTATTATCCAAAATCACCGCACTCCCTCTCGGGATCTTCCTCTTTGTCATCAACCTTCCCTTTCTTTTCTTGGGCTACAAGCAAATCGGTAAAACCTTTGCATTTTCCACATTGTATGGAATCATTGTCATGTCAGTCACGACACAGCTCCTGCATCATGTCAGTCCCTTTACCAATGAAAAAATACTAGCCGTATTGTTCGGTGGTCTGATTCTGGGTCTTGGCGTCGGTCTGGTCATACGTTTTGGCGGCTCGCTGGACGGAACTGAAATTGTCGCGATTCTGCTATCCAAAAAGACCCGCATGCCGGTAGGTCAGATCATCATGATCATGAACGTATTTATTTTTATCATCGCTGGGTTTGTGTTTGGATGGGATTCTGCAATGTACTCCATCTTCACATATTACATGGCCTCGAAGGTTATGGATATCGTCGTGGAGGGTCTCAACGAGTCCAAGTCCGTTACCATCATATCCGGCGAGTATGAAGAGATCTCTCAAACGATCCAGGACCGCCTCGGACGCAGCACGACCTTCATTTACGCGCGGGGTGGCTATTCCGGAGAAGATACACAGATGATCTATTGCGTCGTTACAAGGCTTGAACTGGCCAAGCTGAAGTCCGTTGTGCATGAAATCGACCCAAAAGCCTTTATTGCGATTGAGCATGTGTCAGACGTGCTTGGCGGTAATTTCGAGAAGAGCGCGATTCACTAAAAGCAGGCATTCTCTAGATCCATAGGAAAAGCAAAAAAGCAGCCCGAGGGCTGCTTTTTGATTTCAAGATATTACACGCCGTATGAAGATGGATCTTCTCTCCACGCTTTGAGCGTCTGTACATCATCTTTTTCGATATTGCCCTGTTCCAAAGCCACATCCATCAGTGCTGTGTAGTTAGACAAGCTCTGGAGCGGGATTCCCGCTTCATTGAAAGCTTGTACAGCCTTGTCCAGCTGATAGCTGAAAATCGCAAGTACAGCCTGCGGCTCCGCTCCCGCCTCTTTGATCGCAAGTGCGGCTTTAATGGAGCTGCCACCCGTGGAGATCAAATCTTCGATAACGATCACTTTTTGTCCCGGTTTAATGATGCCCTCGATCTGATTTTCCTTGCCATGGCCTTTCGCTTTGTCGCGAATGTACGCCATCGGCAGGTTCAGCTTCTGCGCCACCCATGCGGCATGGGGAATACCTGCGGTCGCCGTTCCGGCAATCACTTCGGTATCAGGATACTGCTCACGGATAACCGCAGCAAACGATTCTGCGATGTATTCCCGGATTTCCGGATAAGACATCGTAAGCCGGTTATCACAATAGATCGGGGACTTAATACCGGATGTCCATGTGAACGGCTGCTTCGGACGCAGCGCCACCGCTTCGATCTGCAGTAAATAGGCTGCGATTTGCCCAGGGATTTCTGCTAGTTTCGTCATGCTTCCATCATCTCCTTAATGATTTGCTCTGCAGCGGCTCTCGGCTTCTCAGCGGCCGTAATTGGCCTTCCAACAACAATGTAACTGCTGCCGTTACGGATGGCTTCTCCCGGCGTTAGAACACGCTTCTGATCGCCCTGGTCGCTTCCTGCTGGCCGGATACCCGGTGTCACGGTAACAAAATCCGTCCCGCAAACGCTGGCGATGTCGCTGGATTCCAGTGCAGAAGCCACCACACCGTCCAAACCTGCGGCTTTTGTCAGTTCCGCATAACGTATGACTGCATCCTTCATGGTTCCAGGGATGCCAATCTCCTGATTAAGCACATCCTGCCCTGTACTGGTCAATTGGGTTACAGCGATGATAAGCGGTTTTTGCAGGGAACGATCCGATTGAATGGCCTTAGTTACACCGTCCAAAGCAGCGTTCATCATCTCCTTACCGCCTGCTGCATGAACATTAAACATATCCACACCAAGACGGGTGATGCTTTCCGCTCCACCCTTGACCGTATTAGGTATATCATGCATCTTTAAATCCAGGAATACTTTATAGCCACGGGTTTTCAAATCCCGTACAAAATCCGGGCCTGCAGCATAATACAGCTGCATGCCCACTTTCATATAACATGGAATGCCTTCAAGCTCCTGAAGCAGGGCTGAAGCTTGAGTCGCATCCGGATAATCCAGGGCCACAATCAAGCGGCCCGCCATTTCCTTGTATTGTTCATTCATACCCTTCATCCCCCTAGCGATCGGCAAAAGCCGGCATTGCTTGGGATGAGAAGTTGATCGTATCCAGCATGATAAGCAGTGCTTTGACCGTATCCAGGGAAGTCATACATACAACCCCGTTCTCAACCGCTTCACGGCGGATCCGGAATCCGTCACGCTCTGGTGTTTTGCCTTTGGTCAGTGTGTTGAAGACAAACTGTGCTTCTCCGTTGCGGATCAGATCAAGTATGTTTGGTGTCCCGTCGCTAAGCTTCTGTACCGTCGTAACGAGGATTCCGGCCTCTTCGAGCGCCTTTGCTGTACCGCCAGTAGCATAGATCTTGTAACCGAGGCGTCTGAAGCCTTTCATTAGATCCACCGCTTCATCTTTATCCTTGTCGGCCACAGTCACGATGATCGCGCCGGTGGAAGGAATCTTCATACCCGCTCCGATCAATCCTTTGAACAATGCTTTTGCATACTGCAGATCACGGCCCATAACTTCACCTGTCGATTTCATCTCAGGACCCAGTGTAGGCTCAACTCTGCGCAGCTTCGCGAAGGAGAATACAGGTACTTTAACCGATACGTACTCGCTTTCCGGCCACATGCCCTCCTCGTAGCCCAGATCCTTCAGCTTTTTGCCGAGAATCGCCTGTGTTGCCAGATTAGCCATCGGTATGGTCGTCACTTTGCTCAGGAATGGAACCGTCCGGGACGAGCGCGGGTTGACTTCAATGACGTATACCTCATCTTTATAAATGACGAACTGGATGTTTACCAGACCGATCGTTTTCAGTTCTTTGGCAATGCGGGTCGTGATGCTCACAACTTTATCTTTCAGATGCTGCTCCAGATGCTGCGGCGGATAGACCGCAATCGAGTCGCCGGAGTGCACGCCTGCGCGTTCAATATGCTCCATGATTCCCGGAATGATGACTGTTTCCCCATCGCAGATCGCGTCGACTTCAACTTCCTTGCCAAGCATATAACGGTCGATCAGCACCGGATGATCCGGATTGATATTTACGGCTTCTTCCATATAGCTAAGCAGCTCAGTGTCGGAGTATACGATTTCCATGGCCCGTCCGCCGAGTACATAAGATGGTCTTACGAGAACCGGATATCCAAGCGATTGTGCAGTACCAACTGCTTCATCTACCGATGTGACCGTGCTGCCTTTAGGCTGGGCGATCTCGAGACGGGACAGCAGCGCTTCGAATTTCTTGCGGTTCTCTGCTTCGTCGATGCTCTCAAGGCTGGTTCCCAGAATCGATACGCCCGCTGCACTCAGTGGTGCCGCCAGATTGATCGCTGTTTGTCCACCAAACTGTACGATGACTCCTATTGGCTTCTCTTGTTCAATGACATTCATTACATCCTCGAAGAACAGCGGTTCAAAGTACAGACGATCGGATGTGCTAAAGTCGGTTGATACCGTTTCAGGATTGTTATTGATAATCACTGCCTCGTAGCCTGCGTTTTGGATCGCCCATACCGCATGCACCGTCGAGTAGTCGAACTCAATTCCTTGGCCAATCCGGATCGGTCCGGAGCCAAGCACAACCACTTTTTCCTTATTGGATTTCGTGACCTCATTCTCTGTCTCATAAGTTGAGTAGTAGTAAGGCGTGGAAGCCTCGAACTCGGCCGCGCAGGTATCTACCATTTTGTATACCGGACGCAGATTATGCTGAATGCGGTAATCATGCACTTCCGCTTCCGTCGTATAACTGTCTGCATTCGCTTGTGCGCGGATCTCGGCAATAGCCCGGTCGGTAAAACCAAGGCGTTTGGCTTCATACAGGGTATCGTATGTGAGCTCTTTTTGCTGGATTTGGGCCTCGAAGGCAATGAGACCATGCAACTTGTCGAGGAACCACCAGTCGATTTTGGTCAGGTCCTGGATCGACTGAAGATCGAAGCCTCGGCGGAAGGCTTCCGCGATCAGGAAGATGCGCTCGTCGTCCACCTTAACCAGACGTTCTTTCAGCACCTCTTCGCTCAACTCGTCGGTTCCCTTCAAACACAAGCGGTGCACGCCAATTTCCAGCGAGCGGATCGCTTTATGGATGGATTCCTCAAAGGTCCGTCCGATGGCCATGACTTCGCCGGTTGCCTTCATCTGTGTCCCCAGCTTACGGTTAGCGTGGATGAATTTATCGAAAGGCCAGCGTGGGATTTTGCTTACAATGTAATCCAGCGTCGGCTCAAAGCATGCGTAGGTTTGACCCGTCACCGGGTTAGTCAGTTCATCCAAGGTATATCCCAAAGCAATTTTGGCAGCCATTTTGGCGATCGGATAGCCGGTCGCTTTCGAAGCCAAGGCCGACGAGCGGCTTACCCGCGGGTTCACTTCGATGACATAATATTGGTAGCTGTGCGGATCGAGCGCTAATTGCACGTTGCAGCCACCTTCGATATTCAGGGCACGGATGATTTTGAGGGATGCCGATCTCAGCATTTGATACTCGCGGTCGGACAGCGTCTGGCTCGGCGCCACGACGATGCTGTCGCCGGTATGAACGCCGACGGGATCGAAGTTTTCCATGTTGCAGACAACGATACAATTATCGTTCGCGTCGCGCATGACTTCATATTCAATTTCTTTCATGCCTGCGATGCTCTTTTCGATCAGACATTGTCCGATCGGGCTGTAGCGGATACCTGAGGAGACGGTTTCGCGGAGCTCTTCTTCGGTAGCGCAGATCCCGCCGCCGGTACCGCCCAGAGTGTAAGCCGGGCGAACAATAACCGGATATCCGACTTCTTCCGCGAAGACAAGTGATTCTTCCAACGTAGTGACGATGCTGCTCTCAGGAACCGGCTGTTCCAGTTCACGCATCAGTTCACGGAACAAATCGCGATCCTCCGCTTTTTCGATGGATGTCAGCTGCGTTCCGAGCAGCTTGACATTTTCCTGCTCGAGGATGCCTGCCTTCGCAAGCTCTACAGCCATGTTGAGGCCTGTTTGGCCGCCAAGCGTTGGCAGAAGTCCGTCCGGACGCTCCTGGCGGATAATTTGTGTCACAAATTCGAGAGTAATCGGTTCAATATAGACTTTATCAGCCATATTGGTATCTGTCATAATTGTTGCCGGGTTGCTGTTGATCAGTACAACCTCAACGCCTTCTTCTTTTAGAGCCTCGCAAGCTTGTGTACCTGCATAGTCAAATTCCGCCGCCTGACCGATAACGATCGGGCCCGAGCCGATAACAAGGATTTTCTTGAGTTGTTTATTAAGTGGCATGATTAACGTTCTCCTTTCGCGGCTGCAGCAAGCTCAGCCTGGCGCGGGTTCGCCGGATTCTGCTGTTTATGCTCTCTGATCATGTCCAGGAACTGATCGAAGAGATAGCTGTTGTCATACGGACCTGGTGCTGCTTCCGGATGATATTGTACGGTGAAGGCTGGATATTTTTTATGCTTCAGACCCTCAATCGTTTTGTCGTTGTTGTTGATATGTGTTACTTCAAGCTCTGTGCCTGCAACCGAATCCTCATTAACCGTGAAACCATGGTTCTGAGAGGTGATATAGCAGCGGTTCGTTCTCAAATCTTTGACCGGATGGTTCCCACCGCGATGTCCGAATTTAAGCTTTTCTGTATCTGCGCCGCAAGCCAATGCGAACAGCTGATGTCCGAGGCAGATGCCGAAGATTGGGTATTCGCCAAGAAGCTCTTGGATCGTACGGATGGCATGCGGTACATCCTTTGGATCCCCTGGTCCGTTGGACAGCTGAATTCCGTCTGGATTCAGGCGGCGGATTTCATCGGCTGTTGTATCCTGCGGTACAACCACCACATCACAGCCACGGGCAGTCAATTCGCGCAGAATACCTGATTTAGCACCGTAATCCACCAATACGATCCGCTCTTTCGATCCAGGGCTGCTGTACGTATGTTTAGTGGATACCGTTGCCACCTGATTCGTCAGGATTGGGCTGGCCGTCAGGCGTTCTCTCAGTTCTTCAACCGATTGGGCCGAAGTTGTGAGGATCCCCTTCATCGTTCCGTGCTGGCGGATCATACGAGTCAGCATGCGAGTGTCGATGCCGCTGATGCCGACGATGCCGTATT
Organism: Paenibacillus dokdonensis; assembly: GCF_004916975.1. Classification (GTDB taxonomy): domain Bacteria; phylum Bacillota; class Bacilli; order Paenibacillales; family Paenibacillaceae; genus Paenibacillus_AQ; species Paenibacillus_AQ dokdonensis. Next base: position 3,589,113 of record NZ_STGQ01000001.1, read on the forward strand.
CTTTCAGCAAGCTGTCCACGCTGTACTCCGCACGCCAGTTACTAGGAACCGTCTCATGGCGGCGCACAACAAAGCCATGCACATATGGCGCTACAGATTCAAAATCATCACGCGTAATTCCGTAGTTACCAATCAAAGGATACGTCATCGTTACGATCTGTCCGCAGTAGGATGGATCCGACAGTACCTCCTGGTATCCAGTAATCCCAGTATTGAATACAACCTCACCTGTTTTTTCACCTTCGGCTCCGAACGCACTGCCTGTAAACAGTGTTCCGTCCTCCAGAAGCAATCTTGCCTGCATTCCACTCACTCCTCTGTCAAATACGTATGTTTGAGAATACCGCATAAGCGAATCCGTTCTTCTTTGCAGCATTCCGCTATTTTCTATATCATTATGTTTCTTAATCTTGTTCTTGGCAGGTCCGGCTTAATCAGCCCATACGACCTTGCCGTTCACCCATGTTTTTACCGGCCAACCTTTCAGCTTCCATCCGGTAAATGGAGTGTTGCGTCCTTTTGTCGCGAATTCTTCCGGATTCACTTCTTTTTCTGTATCCAGGTCGATCATGGTCAGGTCAGCAGGTGCTCCCTCTTCCATTCTTCCTGTATCCAGTCTGAACACCTTCGCAGGATCTGCGGTCATGCGGCGCACCAGCAAGGAGAGATCCCAAAGCCCTGTTTGTACGAATTTGGTGTACAGGAGCGGGAAAGCTGTCTCGAAACCAACGATTCCGAAAGGCGCCATCTCCATCCCCTTCGCTTTCTCTTCTTCTGTATGAGGGGCATGATCCGTTACGATGATGTCGAGCGTCCCATCCTGCAGAGCTTCGATACATGCCTCTACATCACGCGGAGAGCGGAGCGGCGGATTCATTTTCCAGTTGGCATCCAAACCCGGAATGTCTTCATCAGAGAGCAGCAGATGATGCGGGCATACCTCTGCGGTCACGTTGATGCCGATCGATTTGGCCTGACGGATGAGCCGGATGGATTGCTCCGTGCTGACATGGCATACATGGTAATGAACCCCTGTCGCTTCAGCGAGAAGGATATCACGTCCGACATGGATAGCTTCCGACTCATTCGGAATTCCCACAAGTCCATGCTTCTCGGCAAATTTGCCTTCCGCGACACTTCCTCTCTCAACCAGAGAGTTATCCTCACAGTGTGCGATAACCGGCATATCCAGCTCAGCAGCCATCCGCATGGCATTTTTCATCATTTGCGCATTTTGTACGCCGACACCGTCATCGGTAAACCCGATCGCTCCGGCTGCCTTAAGCGCTGTAAAATCCGTCAGTTCCCGTCCCAGCTCTCTAACGGTGATCGCAGCATAAGGTAGGACCTTGACGAGTCCCGCCTCTCGCGCCTTGTCCAGCACAAGCTGTACTGTATCCGGATTGTCTGTCACCGGTTTCGTATTCGGCATGCAGGCGATCGTTGTAAATCCGCCTTTAGCAGCCGAACGGCTTCCGGATTCAATGGTTTCTTTATGTTCAAAGCCAGGCTCGCGCAAATGAACATGCATATCGATCAGGCCTGGTGTTACCAGTTTACCGGCGGCGTCAGTCACTTCAGCATCTTCCTGAGGCTTCCACTCGGAGTCTCCATCAATTAGTGTCCGGATCACTCCGTTTTCCAGAATGATATGTTTTTTCACCAATTCACCTTGTTCGTTCAACACGCTTGCATTCGTAATAATGTGCACGCTGTTTACCTCCGCTCGTTGATTGGCGCTGTGGCTTCCAATCTATTGTATAATATTAATTCATATTTGTGTATATTTATTAGTACAATTACATGTAAATTCTTTGCGGCAGTCTATTTTAACGCTCTTTCCATGACTGCCATCCGTACCGGAACCCCGTTGCTCATCTGCTTAAAGATGGCTGATTGTTCACATTCGACGAGTTCATCATCAATTTCAACATTTCTGTTCACCGGTGCCGGATGCATAATCAATGTGTGCTTGGAAAGCTTTGATGCTCTCTCCACCGTTAATCCGTACTGGGCCCGGTATTCTTCAGCGGAATTCTGCATTCCTTTTTCATGGCGTTCAAGTTGAACCCGAAGCATCATGACCACATCAGATTTCAGAGCTTCTTCCATCGGGACGTACTTGGCGTATGGCTCAAGCTCTGGTGCAGCCATATTGCGCGGCGCGCAGAACTTGACTTCGGCGCCGAATTTTTGCAGGGCCCAGAGATCTGATCTTGCCACCCGGCTGTGTGATATGTCGCCGATGATGGAAACGCTCAGTCCCTGAAGGGTTCCGAACCTTTTTTTCATTGTGAAAAGATCCAGCAATGCTTGAGTCGGGTGTTCATTGTTTCCATCCCCCGCATTGATTAGCGGCACCGATATCTTGCCCGCCAATTCTTCAAGTACGCCTGCAGGCTTCAGCCGGATGACGCCAGCGTCGATTCCCATGGATTCCAGTGTTTTTACCGTGTCGTAGATCGACTCACCCTTTTCCACACTGGAAGCTGCTGCTGCAAAATTCAGGACCTGAGCACCAAGCCGCTTCTCCGCCATTTCGAAGGAAAATCGTGTTCTCGTGCTGTTTTCAAAAAACATGTTCGCTACAAAGCGGGAGCTCAGCACTGGTGTAACTTTTTCCTGCTGCGCTTCCCAGTAAGCAGCCCGATCCAGTATCGATTCGATTTCACTGCGGCTGAGATCCTTCAGTCCGAGCAAGCTGCGTTCCTTAAGCTTCGTCATCGTCATCATGTTTATTTCTCCTCCCGGTTTTGGAAAATCATAACCTCGTCCTTACCATCCGTTTCCGTCAGCGCGACTTCGATTTGTTCCTGTCTGGAGGTCGGAACGTTCTTTCCAATGTAATCCGGCCGGATCGGCAGCTCCCGATGGCCTCGGTCTGCCAGTACAGCCAGTTGGATCATTTGCGGTCTTCCGCAATCCATAAGCGCATCCATGGCCGCCCGGATCGTCCGTCCGGTGTACAATACATCGTCGAACAAAATTACTTTTTTATCTTCTATTTTCAGAGCTTTAAGCTCCTTGTTCACATCCATGGCCGCTTTCGGGTCGGTTTCCTTTTGGTCATCCCGGTATGGTGTTACATCAATCGCTCCCCAAGTCACCGGTGTTCCTTCAATTTCGAGTATTTTATCGGCAAGTCTTTCTGCCAAAAACTCTCCTCTTGTTTTGATGCCGATCAGAACGCAGTTTTCGATCCCCTTGTTCCTCTCCAGTATTTCGTGTGCAATTCGTGTCAGTGCGCGGCGGATCGCCGTTTCATCCATAATGACATGCGCTTCAGTACTCATGCTCCACACTCCTTTTTGTAATAGGGATTTTGACTACATTATCACCCGTGAACAAGCAAAAAACTCCTTGCCGCATTTGGCAAGGAGTTAACGTCGCTAGACATCATGTTACACAGAGATATCCTTTCGGGTCCGCACAAAAGAAGACATGCGCATGCCGCGAAAGTGAACCTCGGTTCACGTTACCTTGCCAGTCTCACGGGACTGAATTAAAGGTGCATATTTAACTACAGAGAATTATGACAGACGGGCCTTACAATGTCAACAGGCGCTGATCATTTCAAGGCATGGAAATTTATTCCGGAAGATTTCGAGACGGCTGCGCATCTGTCTGTGCTGCAGCGGCTGCAGGCTGTTCCGTTTTCCGAACGGTTTGCGGGCTGCTTGAGGATTGTGGAGAATCACCAAATATCTCATTCATTTCCCTCTTCACCTCACGCAGCGTCTTTCCTGCGGCGCGGCCCAGTCCGGGCAGCTTATTCGGTCCAAACAGCAACAGAGCCAACAGCGCCAGAAGAATGAACCCCGGTGCACCAATATCGCTTAACATGTTGTTCAATAAACCTCCTTCATCAAAGCAGATCCTGTATCTTATAGGCTTGTCTGTTGCTTATACCGCCCCATAGTTCATCCCGTCATCATATTTCGTATCCAGTCGCTGCTGCTTGCGGTAAACGACACGGGACATGAGCACACTGACTTCATACAAGATGATAAAAGGTACGGAAACGGAAATATGCGAGAAAAACTCCGGCGGAGATATCATACATGCGATGAGTACCAGCACCATATAAGCAACTTTACGCATTTTCCCAAGCTTGGCCGGATTCAAAATACGAAGCCTTGTCAGAAACATTGCAATAACCGGCAGCTCGAAGGCAAGAGAAACTGGCACTACAATATTGGTCAGGAAAGAAAAATACTGTGCAATGCCATATGTTTCAACCAGTCCCAGGTTTTTCGTTGTATCCGTCGTAAATCTGAATGCCATCGGAAACACCACGAAATACGCGAAAACGAATCCGACGATCACCAGAACAAATGCAACAGGAATATACTTGAGCGCAGCCAACCGCTCATCCTTACGCAATCCTTTTTTAACAAATCCCCATACCTGGAACAACGTGAATGGAACAGCTACAATCATCGACAGTGCCGCTGAGAGATACATATAGATTTTTATTCCGTCGAAGGGGCTAAAAGCATTCCAGGCTATAAGTGAAGCAGGAGGCCGACTTTTCAGAAAATGCAGTACATCCCCTGTAAAAAACATGGCCGTAATCATCGAAACCAGAAAAACAGCGAGAATCCAGAACAACCTTTTCCGAAGCTCGGATAGATGTTCCACATATAAAGACCAGTTCAAACGGTTAAGCAGGTTCATCAGCTCCTGTATTCATAAACATATGTCATTTCTATACATACCACTTTACCATTTCTGTCTCTAAAAATCACGAATTCCTTCTCATTCTTGCAAGCCGCTCCATTACCATACGGACAGCAATCGCATCATCGATATATCCAAAAGGAAAACTGAAGTCAGGAATAATATCCGCCGATAGTACAAAGTACAAAAGCGCACTGCCAATGACATGCTGCTCTGCCGCAGGCAGATTCCCTGAAGCGTACTCATCATATAAATCCCTCAATTGGTCAATGTAATATCCTGCACTCCGCAAATGATCCAGCTTGGGCAGAAACGACTTTTCGATCATGTCCCTGCCTTCCTCAGTCTGTGCGTAAGCCTCATATTTATCCAGTTCCTTGCGAATCTGACCGGCCATATCCTCTACGTTAACACCGATCCCTTGCAGGGCATCTCTCAGCTCGGTGATACCGTCCTTTTCTTCCAAGGATTCCAGCCCGGCAGCGGCCAGCAGCTCAATCAGTGGTATCCCCAGATGCTGTGAGAACAAGTTGAGATGCTCGAGCCTTGGCTGCTGCTTGCCGTTTACAATTCTTGAAATGGACGCTGTATCCATTCCTATTGTTCCGCTCAGTTTTCGCATCGACATCGATTTGGCCGTCAATGCTGATTTAATTAGCAGGCCAAGCCTGTTTTGCTCTTTAATCTGCTCTCCATCAGAAGCCACAATCCCACCGCCTCTTTTATTCATCTCATAATCATATTGCATATATATCAACAGTATATGATCCAAACCGTCACTTTTTCTCAACATCCTCAATAAGATATATGAGGAATTTGCAAATACCTGAATTCATCTTCGACAAGGAGAGTGCTCAACAATGATTGCACCATGGTTATAATCCATTTCTATTGCCCTTGCTTCCAATCTGGATAATGCAGGTGTTGGTGCTGCTTATGGCATGAGAAAAATAAAGATCCCTTTTCTGGCAAGCACGGTGATTGCTTTCATGGGGTTTCTGCTCACATTGATCGGCGGTCTGTTCGGGCAAGTCATTGCCCTTTGGATTCCTTCTATGGTTTGTAATATCATCGGTATGGTCATTCTCGTCGTCATTTGTCTTTGGGTGATGCTGCAGCCCTTCCTGACGCAGAAACAGATGAAGAAAGAAACTTCCCCTGGATTGATTAAGGAAATTCTGAAGAATCCGGAAGCTGCTGATATTAACCAGTCCCAGTCCGTTGATTTCAAGGAATCCATCATTCTCGGCATTGCCCTCTCCATTAACAACCTCGCCGGGGGATTCGATGCAGGCATCACTCATATTAATATATGGGAAACCTCTTTGTTCTCGGGAGCATTCAGCTTCATCTGTATCGGTATCTGTTCGCTGCTCGGGCGCAAAATAGCCGGTGATCGCTTGGGACGTAACGCCAGCTGGATCGCCGGACTCATCCTCATCATTATCGGACTCCATCAGGTAATTTAACGATCCTTCCTCTCAGGCACGGTATCATATAACCAGATAAATAAACGGGCAGCCTAAGAATACATCCTCGGGCTGCCCGTTTTCCAATTAAAATTCAAATTTAACATCACTCAAACGGTTCTTGATTTCATTGATTACGCGCTTCTCGTCTTCTTCCCCATTTGCAATGAAGGTTACGGAGAAGCGCACGAAGTGGCCGGCATCATCCCATGGCACGCTGGAAATCAGCTTTTCGCGGATCAGGAACTGGGAGAAGTCCTCGCCTGATTCAAAACGGATGCCGTCTTTGATTCCTTTTGGGGCTTCCACATACAGGAAGAAAGACCCTTTCGGTTTCTCAGCCTTAAAGCCCAGCTCGTTCAGAACCGCTACCAGCATTTCATGACGACGGGAGTATTTGGCTGCAATCTTCTCTGTAATTTGCGGATTGTACAAACCATATGCCGCTGCTTTTTGAATCGCGATGAATTGTCCGGAATCATTGTTATCCTTCACATCGCCAAATGCTTTTACCACAAGCGGGTTACCTGCGATAAAACCAATCCGCCAGCCAGTCAGATTATAGGATTTGGACAGGGAATGAAGCTCTACACCCACGTCCTTAGCACCCAGAACAGACAGGAAGCTGAGCGGCTTCAGACCATCATATGTCAATGCTGCGTATGGGGCGTCATGGACGATCACAACATCATGCTTCTTAGCCCAGACAACAACCTCGTTGAAGAACTCCGCTGTTGCACTTGCACCAGTCGGGTTATTCGGGTAATTCAGGTAAAAAAGCTTGGCGCGTTTAGCAATCTCTTCGGGAATCGAGTTCAAGTCAGGCAGGAAATTATTCTCCTTCTTAAGCTCAACGTTGTATACTTCACCGCCCAAGTACTTGGTGTGGGTTCCCATTACCGGATAGCCCGGAACAGTCATTATTGTAACATCCCCCGGATTGATAAAGCATGAAGGAAGCATAGCAAGTGCCGGTTTGGATCCGATGGAATGCAGCACTTCATTCTCAGGGTCAATTCCCTCGACGCCAAACACTTCTTTTAAATAATAAGCTGCCGCATCCTTGAATTCGGTGATGCCATTATCCGCATATCCGCGGTTCTCAGGCTTGGCCGCTTCTTCCGCAAGCTTAGCGACGATTCCGGCATCCGCCATCTCATCAGGTTCACCTACCCCAAGATCGATCAGTTCGACCTCCGGAAAGTCCTTTTTGGCTTGCGCCTTAGCGCGTTTGATTTTTTCAAACTTGTAGATCGCCGTATCTTTACCGTAATTGGAACCGCCAATCCGGTCCGCAAAATTGTTCTGGATATACGTATTTTGATATTGTTCGATATTCATGTATTGGTTCATCTCCCATTTAGGCAAAATTCTACCCTAAATATGAAGGAATCCATGGCTGAAAGCCATGGATTAATTATCGTATCATTTGTACTTTCACCGACTGCGCAAATTTACAAGCAGTTCTTCTATGTCAGAGGGTACCGGAGCCATAAATTCCATATACTCACCGCTGGACGGATGTACAAAACCGAGCGTCTTAGCATGCAGGGCTTGTCCATTCATTTTGATGCCTTTACTGCGTCCATAGACCGGGTCACCAACAAGCGGATGACCAATAAATTTCATATGGACACGAATCTGATGAGTCCGTCCCGTCTCAAGCTGCAGCTCAAGCAGAGTGTATTCACCGAAGCGCTCCAGCACTGCAAAATGCGTAACCGCATGCTTGCTGTTTCTTTCCGAAACGGTAAACATTTTGCGGTCCTGAGGATCACGGCCGATCGGCGCATCAACAGTCCCTTGATCATGGCTCACATTCCCGTGTACAAGAGCGACATATCTGCGTGTAACCGTGTGCTCCTTCAGTTGGGCGGCAAGTGAAGCATGCGCCTTGTCATTTTTGGCAGCCATCATCAGACCCGATGTATCCTTGTCAATCCGGTGAACGATACCGGGGCGTAGCTCCCCGTTGATACCCGATAAATCTTTGCAATGATACATCAACGCGTTAACAAGCGTTCCCGAAGAATGTCCGGGAGCCGGATGTACAACTATACCTCTTGGCTTGTTTACCACGATAACATCACTGTCTTCATAAGCGACATCAAGCTTAATATCTTCCGGTACAATTTCCACAACGGATGGTTCAGGCACCGTCACTTCGAGATGATCCCCTTCTGCCAGCTTGTAATTGGATTTAACAGAATGTCCATTTACCTTGACATGGCCAGAGGTGATCCACAGCTGTACCTGAGATCTGGAGATCTCATCTTCCCAGGATTCCGTGATATATTTATCAATCCGATCCCTGGCATAAGCCTGGTCGATCACCCACTCCCTGATTTCGGTTTCACTCACACGATTTCATTCCCTTCCTCGCTCTTGCTCTCTGGTGTTGTTTTGTTCAAATCAATCAATGAATCCAAAATAATTAGCGCGACGCCGATCACAATACAGGAGTCCGCAATGTTGAAGATTGGAAACGTATAGCTCCCGAAATTCAACATCAAAAAGTCCACCACTTCCCCATTCAAAGCCCGGTCGAGGAAATTGCCAACGGCTCCTCCCAATACGAGACTCAGGGCAATTGGAAGCAGTTTGCGCGAAGAGGATTTTCTCACTCTTTGCATGTACCAGATAATAGCAACGACCACAAACACGGTAACGATAATAAAAAACCATCTTTGGTTCGGAAGAATACCGAATGCAGCACCATTGTTGCGGCTGGAGGTAATCAGGAAAAAGTTACCTATAACAGGTATTTCTTGACCGATCTCCAGTTGTTTGGCAATCATAAATTTCGTTCCTTGATCCACTAAAAATGCAATTAAAGCGAGTATGTAGTACCACACAGCACCAAGTCACTCCGTTCTTATCATTTAGACCATCTGGATTGAAGGCTTCATATCATGTAAAGACCTGTATATTGTAGCACAGCACGTCAGAAATCGTCCATTAACGTCCAGCCCCGAGAAGATTTTCCTCATCTAAAACCCTTGCGTTCCGCACATTCTAAGATTGAAGGAATTGTCTTAAGCGGCATTGTGCGCCGCAAAAGGAAAGGGGCTAATATCCATGCAGCATCTTACCGCATCACAGCTAACTCATCTGCGTTCCATGCTGGAAGAGCAGCAACAATCGATACAGCGCAAAGATCAGGACAATGACCATTACGGTCTTGATGAATCCATGCGTGATGAAACCGGCGAATTATCGCATATTGATAACCATCCCGCAGACTTGGCCACGGAGCTATATAACCGTGAGGTGGACCTTTCCCTGCAGGATCATGATGATCATCATTTGGATTCAATCAGCGACGCCCTGCAACGAATGGACCAGGGTACGTATGGTGTATGTCCAATCTGCGGTAAACCGATTCCTTATGCCCGTCTCGAAGCTGTCCCGACAACAGAATATTGCGTCGAGGACACGCCAAAGCAGCATGTGTCGGATTATCGCCCGGTGGAGGAAGAATTTCTCATGCCTCCTTTTGGCCGTACGAGCTTGGACGAACGTGAAGATCAAAATGGCTTCGACGGCGAGGATGCATGGCAGGTGCTCGAAAATTTCGGAACATCCAATTCTCCTGCCATGGCCGAAGGGAATGAAATCCACAGCTATAACGAAATGGAAATCGAAGCTTCAGAAGAGCTCGAAGGATGTGTTGAACCTTTGGAAGCCTTTGTGGCTACTGATATATACGGCAACCTCATTGATATTGTCCGCAATCAGGAATACCGCAGATATATCGATAAAGGCGAAGGCATCGACATGCAGCAGCTCGCTGAAGAAGAAGAGGACGAAGAGGAGTTTTAATTTCAGTATGTACTCAGCTCCAGCTGGCGCTGTACAATACGTACAATATCAGCAATATAGTCTCCGATGATCGGCAGGTTAAGCGCACCTAGCACCTGTAAAACGTAAATAATGGTGGCAGCGAAAAATGTGAATCCGATCGCAATCCCGACACCTCGAGCCGTTCCGGACAGCAGGTTTAACCATATTAACCGCCAGGGCTTATGAAGAAGCTGGGTATAGTCAGCAATGCGGGATTTTTCCATTTGGTCAGCCATGCTGACCGCAAGCTTATATATCCGGTTCAGCTTTTCTTCATCTGTCGCAGGTTCACCTTTTTTAGGTTCATGTACCATGTCTTTTCCCCTTTTGAATTCGTAACCGCATTTCAAAAGAAAAACAAACGAGCCGAGTGACGCATGATTGTTCATATGCGTTTCAAGGCTCGTTTATTCCTTTTGACTGCTATTATTCGCCCAAAATGCGGCACTCATTCAAATAAGGGTTTCAAATTCCTGATTCCGGAAAAAAAGCTTTATTCCGCAATGTGTACGCCAAGCGTTTTACCCGCTAAATCAACGGTTTCCATTGCAGCTTCCTTACCGAAAATAACATCCTTGACCAGTACATTTTCACGAAGGACGTGATCATATGCCTGAATAGCCTGAGTCAGCTCCTCGTCTGCATCCAGAACCAAGGTAATACGCTTTTCGATCGGCAGATCCAGCTTTTTACGGTAATCCTGAACGGCACGAACTACTTCCCTGACCCAGCCTTCCTGTTCGAGTTCAGCTGTGATCTCTGTATTCAGCGCTACCGTAATACCGTAACCTGAAGCTGAAGCAAACCCGCTCTTCGCATGCTTTTCTACGAGCAGCTCATCGGCAGTCACTTGAAGCTCTTCCCCTTCTGGAGAAGTGATGTTAATGGTTCCGGATTGTACAGCCGCTCTCGTTTCATCCGGAGACAGGCCCTTGAGGAAGCCTTGGAGGAAGCCAATATTTTTACCGTATTTCTTGCCGGCTACTTTCAGATTCATCTTCAATGTGAAATCTACAAAGCCGCTATCGCTGGTTTCCACCACGATATCCTTGACATTGATCTCTTCCTTGATGATCTCCTGATAACCCACAACATCAAATTCACGATCAATCGAGATGATCAGCTCAGACAATGGCTGACGCGTTTTGATGCCAGTTTCATTACGAACATTTCTTGCAAGCTCTACGATTTGACGGGCTGCTTCCATATCCGCTTCAAGCGACTTGTTGATCAGCGCTTCATCCGCCTGAGGGAAGTCTGCCAAATGCACACTGCCCGTTCCGCCGAGGTTGGTGTAGATATCCTCAGACAAGAAAGGTGTATATGGTGCCATCATTTTCGCAAGCGTGAGCAGTACATGAGTGAGCGATCCATAAGCTGCGAGTTTGTCTTCGGTAAGGCCGCTGCCCCAGAAACGGTCACGGGAACGACGGATATACCAGTTGCTTAGCTCGTCAATAAAGCCTTCGATGGCTTTTGCGGAATTCAGGAAATCATTAACCGCAAGCCCTTTGTCGACCAATTGGATCAGGCTGTTAAGACGGGACATAATCCAGCGATCCAATTTATTTTCAGACGGTTTGTATGGATGCTCGGAAGGATCGTATCCATCGATGTTCGCATACAACGTCAGGAACGAATGCGTGTTCACCAGCGTATCCACTACTTTGGATTTCGCCTCGGCTACAATGCCTTTAGAGAAACGTTTACTGTTCCATGGCGCACTATCAGCAAGCAGGGCCCAGCGGAATGCATCCGTTCCGAATTCGTTGATGATCTCCCACGGATCGATAACATTGCCTTTGGATTTGGACATTTTTTGGCCGTTCTCATCCAGGATATGCCCTGTAGCGATAACGGCTTTGTATGGTGCAACACCTTTGAAAAGCGTGGAAACCGCCAGCAAGCTGTAGAACCAGCCGCGGGTTTGATCGATACCTTCGCAGATCATATCCGCCGGGAATTGATCCTCGAAATACTCCACATTTTCAAACGGATAGTGATGCTGTGCAAATGGCATCGAGCCGCTGTCGAACCAAACGTCGATTACTTCAGAGGTACGCTCCATCACCCCGCCTTCACAGTGCGGACAGTGAACCTTAACCGCATCAACATATGGTTTATGCAGTTCAAAATCATCCGAAAGCGGAGAGGTTGCATGCTCTCTCAAATCCGCGAAGCTGTGTGGAGCGTATTGTTCATTACAGGAATCACAGACCCATACGTTCAGCGGAGTACCCCAGTAACGATTACGGCTGATGTTCCAATCCACCAAATCCTCGAGGAATTTGCCGAAGCGTCCATCACGGATATGACCCGGGAACCATTCCACGCCGTTATTATTAGCGATCAATTGATCCTTCACGGCAGTGGTTTCAATGAACCAGCTCTCCATCGCGTAATACAGCAGCGGAGATTTGCAGCGCCAGCAGAATGGATAACTGTGCTCGTATTTTTCCTTGCTGTACAGCAGACCTTTCTCAGACAAAATCTTCACAATATCCAGGTCGCAGTCCTTCACGAAACGACCGGCCAGATCTGTAATCTCATCCGTGTAACGGCCTTGGGCGTTAACTACGCTGATAAAGCTGATGCCATTTTCACGGCAGGTTTTATAGTCATCTTCACCATGAGCAGGAGCCATGTGTACGATACCTGTACCACTGGAATCCGTTACAAAGGAAGCACCCACGATCAGGTTGCCTTTTTCCGGCTTGGTGTACGTGAATGGCGGTGTATAGGTCTTACCGATGAATTCGGAGCCCTTGTGCGTGGACAAGACTTGGTATTCACCTTTCATAACGTCTTCGACCAGGTTTTTGGCAACGATGTACACTTCGCCTTCCTGCTGCACGCGCACATAGTCCATATCCGGATTCATGGCCAATGCCACGTGGGCCGGCAGGGTCCAAGGGGTTGTCGTCCAGGCAAGCACATAATCACCGCTGTCATGCAGCTTGAATTTGGCAGTAGCACTGAGGTCCTTTACATCTTCATAACCCTGCGCCACTTCATGGGAGCTGAGTGTAGTTTGACAGCAAGGGCAATAGGGGCTTACACGGTGACCGCGATAGAGCAGCCCTTTGTCATGGATCGTAGCAAGGATATTCCATACACTTTCGATGTAGTTGTTCTCGAGTGTAATGTATGGATGATCCAGATCGGTCCAGTAGCCGATGGCTTCTGTAAGCTCTCTCCATTGCTTCTCATATTCAAAAACGCTGGCTTTACATTTTTTGATGAATTCTTCCACACCGTATTTCTCGATTTCCTGTTTACCGGAAATGCCGAGCTGCTTTTCCACGCCAAGCTCTACAGGCAGGCCATGCGTATCCCAACCCGCTTTGCGGACAACGCGGTAGCCTTTCATCGTTTGGTAGCGGCCGATAAAATCCTTGATTACGCGGCCTAGAACGTGACCGATATGTGGTGCACCATTGGCTGTCGGGGGTCCTTCATAGAACACATAGTTCGGCTTGCCTTCCCGGTTTTCCATGGATTTGCGGAAGGTATCTTCCTCATTCCATTTCTTCAGCACCCGCAAATCGCGTGTGCGTGCTTTTTCTTTGATATCAACTTTTTGCATCATTTTCAACCTCCAGAATCTTTCAAATGATTTTCCATCTCCCTAAATCCCCCTTTGGAAAGGGGGATTTAGGGGGAATCGAAAAAAAACACAAAAAAAGCCTCATCCCAAAAGGGACGAGGCTTCTGCTCGCGTGACCACCCTAGTTCCGCTCATGAAAAATTCCTGAACGACTCCTCAAGTCCTCGCCTAAAAGTTTTCCCAAAGGAAAATTCGCTTGTTCAGCAAGGAGCCGATATAACGTTCGGCAGTCCGGTTCAGCTTACGCACGTTAGTAACGTTTCAGCCTCACTTCTCCGGGAGGATCTTCGGCTTCGGTCTGAACATTGGCTCGCAGCACATCGCCAACTCTCTGAGGAACATATCCAAAGCTTACTTATCCCATCATTGAATACTTATACGTTTAGTCGCTGCACAACAGCGCAACAACCGATATGACTATAGTTATAGTCCATTTTAAAACAAAAGTCAACCAAGCAGAAGCCTAGTATACTTCATTTGCTTCACGGGTATTCCGGGAATCATTGGAGGTTTCCAGCGCTTCCCAGCCATCTTGGCTCAGAAGCTCAAGCTGTGCTTCCACCAATGTCCGGAAACGCGTACGGTAGATTGAAGCCTGTTTTTTCAGTTCTTCCACTTCCATCGCAATTTTACGCGATTTGGACAACGATTCGTTAATAATCCGGTCCGCATTCTTCTCGGATTCCTTAATGATCAGCTGTGCTTCCTTCTTGGCGTTGTTTTTCACTTCATCTGCTGCTTCCTGAGCCACAATAATAGTTTTGGAAAGCGTCTCTTCAATATGAACGAAATGATCCAGTCTTTCCTGTATGGACATCATTTGGTTATGAAGTTCCTTGTTTTCCCGGATTACAATTTCATAATCCTTGATGACCTGATCGAGGAATTCATTCACTTCATCTTCATCATAACCCCGGAGCCGGCGGGAAAATTCCTTGTTATGTATATCCAGTGGCGTTAATGGCATTGATGTGCACCTCCTAAGAATGTTCAGGTCTCCCTGTTATCACACGGATCTGTAGATACAGCCCCACTTGGAATGTATCGGCCGAAGAAATACATTTTGTTAGTTTCCACTTGTAGTTGAATGAATTAATAATTTAGACAGGTTGTCCTTATTAATTCATAAGATATTAGCTATTTCATTTCGACAGAAAAAACCTATTTCCTGCTTAGAGTCTACACAAATTTACCTATTTTAACGCGGAATCGCCCTTTTTTCGTGACATCGCCCGCCTCCAGTACCTTGAAACGCCCAAACCCCTGCATCGAGACCATATCGCCTTCCTTCAATGGGGATGAAGGATCCTCTATCGTCTTCCAATTCACGCGGCACCGTCCTGCCCGTATTGGAATCAATACCTTACTGCGGCTGAGACGGTACACATCCGAGGCAATGCCATCAAGACGCAAAGAAGCGACCGTAATATCGAGCATCTCCAGAGAGATCTTGCTTGTACGCAAAAGCTCTATCGGCAAAATCTCACTCTGGACATGTATACGGTGCACCTGATTCAAATTCATATCAAGAAAAGCACTGATGTCCTCACAGACAACAGTGTGACAGCCATTCTCCAGAACGTGGATATCTCCAATTTTGGATCGTTTGATACCCAGTCCAAGAATAGACCCCATATAATCTCCATGCTCAAGGGTCAGAAATTTCTGGTCGATAGAGTCTATACTGAGTACCTTCAGTTTCATGTCCTCATGACTTAAATCGCGGTAATCCGGAGCGATGAGCGCTCTGCACCGTTCCGCTCCTTCATAACCACCATCCAGGCGCACATGTACATCCGGGTGACGGTTTACCAGCGATTCAACGATCACCGTCTGTCTCGGATCCAAAAAATCCGTGAGTTTGGTTTCATGATATTGACCCGCATTGACGATCCATTCCCACGCCCGATCGACAAACTCGCGTTCATCCGGATGAAAATGCTCGTATATATCCTGTTTCATGGTAATTACCAGAGAAGACGAAGGATGGCGATCAAGCCTTCCTCAGCAAATTGCAGGATAAACAGGGCGACAATTGGTGAAATATCAAGCATCCCGAAAATAGGAGGAATGAATCGCCGGAATGGGGACAAATACGGCTCCACCAGCTTAGCGAGCAGTTCTCCAATAAAGTTTTCACGAAGATTAGGAAGCCAGGACATGAGCACATAAACAATAACCATGTAAAAGTAAATATTGAAAAGCAGTCGTAATATTGTTTCGATTTCGGCCAAAATTGGCTCACCTCATTCTGTTGTAATCATGTTCTTCTGCCAGTATTTCTGATATGGTGCCTGTAATTTCAACCGTATCCGGTGTGCACAAAAATATGTTACCGCCAATCTTGGATATACCTCCGCCCAAGGCATAAACCGTCCCGCTCAGAAAATCAATGATCCGCAGGGCCTGGTCGGTACGCACCCGCTGCAAATTGACTACAACGGTCCGATGCGAACGTAAATGATCCGCAATTTCCTGGGCTTCATCATACGAACGAGGCTCATGCAGGATTACCTTAACGTTTTTTTGCGAGTGAATGCTGACCACATTATTTCCCCTTGGGTTTTTACGTGTTTCCACCGGCGGAGTTTCAAATTCTTCTTCTTCAACGGGGATCTGCTCCCGTTCAACAATTTCCTCCTGCTCCTGCAATCCCAAAAAAGACATAAATTTGTTCATCACGCTCATCATTCCCCCTCCTGTTTCCCAACTAAAATGCTGCCTAAACGAATCCAAGTCGCTCCTTCCTCAATCGCCACTTCAAAATCGTTAGACATGCCCATGGAAAGCTCCGTTAATGGCTCCTGCGTTACTTCTTGACGGTTCAAATCATCCCTTAACTCACGAAGCCCTCTGAAAACCATACGAGTAGCTTCCGCCGTGTCCTCGAACGGAGCCATGGTCATGAGGCCGATCACTTTAATATGGGAAAAGCTCTGAATTTCTTGTAAAAAGGCTGCTGCTTCCTCCGGTGCCAATCCGTATTTGCTATCTTCTCCAGAAATATTAACCTGTACGAAGGTTTTAATTACCAACCCTTTCGCAGCCGCAGACTTCTCAAGCTCCTTGGCCAGCGAAAGCCTGTCCAGCGAATGGATGTATTCAAACTTGCCGATCACATCCTTCACCTTGTTAGTTTGCAGATGACCGATAAAATGCCATGTGCCGCGATGGCCCAGTGCATTCCATTTTTCCTCTGCATTCTGCCAGCGGTTCTCACCCAGATTTTCCAGTCCGCTGTCCAATACCTTGGCTGCCATATCAGTCGATACATACTTGGTCACAGCCACAATATTCACTTCTTCAGCAGACCTTCCGCTGCGCAGACAAGCCTCTTCGATCCGCTTATTGACTTCCTGTATCCGCTCTTCCAGATTCATGGAAGGCTCACCTCTCTTAACCCGATCCAACTAGCCATTCGTCCTGTCGTTCCTCCATCCTTGCGGTATGAGAAAAACAAATCGTTACGACAGCTTGTACACCATGATGTACATTCGATATGAGTCGGCAATATTCCTGCTTTAATCATAATGTGTCGATTCATTTCTTTCAAGTTAAGCATGCTTTTGCCGCCTTCTTTTGCTATGTACCAATCTGAAGTGGAATACTGCTCATTACCCAGGAAATGTTTTTCTAAATCGTGGACATGAGACATCACTTTTTCATCGACCTCATAACAGCAGGAGCCAATCGACGGACCAATCGCTGTTATGATATCTTCACTTTTGCTTCCAAAGGTATCCTGCATACGCTCAACCATCCTGGCCGCAATCTGGGCAACTGTCCCCTTCCATCCGGCATGGGCAAGCCCTACGACCTGCTGCTTCGGATCACAGAAAAAAAGCGGAACACAATCCGCGTAGAAGGATGTCAGAAGGACTCCAGGCACATTCGTCAGCAGCCCGTCGGTGTCTTGAATGGCAGACTCCCGGTTTAGGCTTCCAGCCCCCTGCTTGTCTCCGGTAATAACGGCGATATCCGCATGATGCACCTGCTCTCCGCATGTCCATGCATCCAAAGAGAAACCAAGCTGAGCAGCAACAAGCTCACGGTTACCGATAACATCCTCCGGACGGTCACCTACATGAAAAGCACAATTCAGTGTATGATAAGGCGCTTTACCCACGCCTCCATTTCTCCCAGTAAAGCCGGCACTGAGATCGTTATAACGGCTCACCCAGGGCTCCAGCATAAAGAGTGCAGGCTGTCCATCAGCCTTTTTTAAAACAAACGGTTCCATCCTCTCACCTCAAGTTCCAGTGTACCATATACGAGAGCTACAATTATAGCTTCAGCATTTTCACATCAAAAAAAACAGCTGTTTTACTTATTAACTTCACAAATCTCTATAATTACGCCGGTCCCTCTCCTGCCTTTCCGCATAAGTCGAGGCATCCTTTTCATCTTGCAGCGTTTTTAATTCCTCCATCTTGACCAGAACGACATCCGATCCAATCTTAACAATATTCCGCCACGGTATAATTAAATCCGCACCGCCGCCAAACAGCCCCAAAAATTTGCTGTAGCTTGGAACAACAATGGCATCAATCCGGCCTTGACGGAGATCCAGTTCAAGATCACTGATTTGACCTAGCCTTTTGCCGTCCACAATATTGATGACATCTTTGGTTTGAAAATCGGATATTTTCATATTCTTCCCCACCGCCTGATGATCTGGAATCACGTCCGCAGCTCCTTTTCCATAGGTCCTTAACCTGTAGTCCGCCTAACCTGCCATATACGTTAAGTATATGTTTGGTATGGGCAAAATTCCCTTCTTTTTGAGGAATCCCCAAAATAAAAAACTCCCTGCTAAGATCTAAAAAAAGCGACCCTATATAAGGATCGCTTTACACGGAAAGGATTCACAGAAAAAGATAACAGATTCTGTTAAAACCTCAATATTCAATTTTTAGTTTATTTTAAGACTTCACATGCTTTTGCATTTGCTGAATGGCCGACTTCTCTAAACGGGACACCTGAGCTTGTGAAATACCGATTTCATCGGCAACCTCCATTTGGGTTTTCCCATCAAAAAAGCGCATTGAAAGTATCATTTTTTCCCGTTGACCCAATCTTTGCATAGCCTCACGCAGAGCAATCTCTTCAATCCAGAGCACATCCTTGTTCTTATCATCACTGATCTGGTCCATCACATAAATGGGATCGCCGCCGTCATGATAAATCGGTTCGAACAGGGAGACAGGATCCTGAATGGCATCAAGAGCAAAAACCACATCTTCCTTGGGTACATTCAGCACCTGGGAAATCTCGAATATTGTCGGTTCCCTTGAATTTTGGTTCGTCAGGGAGTCGCGCACCTGAAGTGCCTTATAAGCGATATCACGCAGAGATCTTGAGACACGGATCGGATTGTTGTCCCTCAGGTACCTGCGAATTTCCCCGATAATCATCGGAACCGCATAGGTCGAAAATTTCACATTTTGCGATAAGTCAAAATTATCAATGGCCTTCATGAGTCCGATACAGCCTACCTGAAACAAATCGTCGACAAACTCTCCCCGATTGTTAAAGCGCTGGATGACACTGAGCACCAGTCTCAGATTGCCGTTAACCAGCTTTTCTCTGGCTGACCGTTCGTTGTTTTGCTGTAAGGAATGGAACAATTCCCGCATTTCCACATTGGTTAAAACCGGTAATTTTGCGGTATCCACACCACAAATTTCAACTTTGTTTCGGGTCATGATGATATACCTCCCAAGGAGAAACATTAATGTACATTATCTCCCTGGGGGCTCATTTTATTCCTGTGAAAAAATTTGCTACACCATCTTGTTAAATTCTTTGCGGAGCCTCTTGATGATTCGTTTTTCAAGTCTTGATATGTAGGATTGAGAAATCCCCAGCATATCGGCGACATCTTTTTGCGTTTTTTCCTCACCATCCTGAAGCCCAAATCGCAGCTCCATAATGATGCGCTCGCGTTCTGTCAGCTTTTCCAATGCCTTATGAAGCAGCTTACGGTCAACCTGTTCTTCGATATTCCGGTAAATCGTATCATTCTCGGTTCCGAGAACATCAGAGAGAAGGAGCTCGTTGCCATCCCAATCGATATTAAGGGGTTCATCAAAGGAAACCTCACTGCGGATTTTGCTGTTGCGGCGCAGATACATCAGGATTTCATTTTCTATACAACGTGATGCATAAGTGGCCAGCTTGATCTTTTTCTCAGGATCAAACGTATTGACTGCTTTAATGAGACCGATCGCACCAATCGAAACGAGATCCTCAATATTGATGCCTGTGTTTTCAAATTTGCGGGCAATATAGACGACCAGGCGCAGATTGCGTTCAATCAGCATAGATCTGATAGCCGCATCTCCCGTAGAGAGCCGCTGCAGCAGGTACTCCTCTTCCTCGCGCGTCAGCGGTGGAGGGAGAGCCTCACTGCCGCCGATGTAGTATATTTCCTCACTTTTTAGTCCAAGCAGAAAAAGGAATCGGTAATATTGCAGCTGCGCTATCAATCGCCATTTTACTAGCATTTGTCGTCCTCCTAAAAATTTTCCGTAGAAAAAAATGGTCTCCGTAAGCATGACCCTTTTCCCGAAGGGAAATTAACTTCGTAAGCATAATCTTGATTTCCCTACTCCTCATCCATCGTTAGGAGCTCAGCGTAGAAGGGGTCACTGGTGGCTTCATATCTGTCGTGACGCTTCTAGCATCCTGTACAAGGTCCGGGTGGATAATGGCTTGATAGGATTTGTCCCCCGATAAGCTTCCCCCGTCGAGTCCAATCAGAACCTTTACCGCATGGCTTGTCTGATCACCAATTCGAATTTCCACAAAATCCGGCTTTATCGCCAGCATAAACGCTGAACTCCGGTTGACACCGCGGTAAGGAACCAGCCGCAATCGGTCCCGCCACTCAAATTCCGCATCATCAAGTTCCAGCACAAGTTTGTCAGGTTCCCCCTCGGTTAGCCGCTCCAGCCAGGTTACGGGTAGCTTTTCCTTCCAAAGCAATGCTTCCATAACCATCACGGGTGTTCTGGTGAGCGGGTCAGCAAGCTGATTACCTGTGTCAAGGAGACCTTTGCAGCTTACCCGGTATCCCGCAATCTCGACAGTCACCTCTCCCATATACTCATGTCTGTTCTCCAGCTTGCGCCTTGAGGAATGAACAAACTTGAACCACATGAGGACAACAAAACACATGATAAACGTAAACCAAAATCCGATTTTCAGTTCAAACGAGAGTCCTCCCGAAGCCGTATACCATATGCCGTTAAAAATTTCTCCCGTATTTTGAAGCAGATAGTGAATTCCGATTATTCCGCCGGCAGCTGCGAAGTTAATAATATAAAAAGCTCCCATGTTCCGGATATAGTTTTGCAGACTACCAAAACCAAAAGCAATCCAGAGCATCCACAGGGACAACGCAAATTTAATGATAAAGGTATACATAAATGATAGTTCAGGCAGGAACATCATCACTACATACAGTGCCCCTACCGCCGCCGAGACCGTGATCCGCCACCACCTTAGCCTTTGCTTCCTCATCCAGGCGGTAAGCCACAGAAGCGCGCCGTCTATCAGCAGATTGGTGATAAAAATCAGATCAATATAAACAACCAGCTCCATCACCTGCCTGCCATGTCGTGGAATCTTTCGGAACTTGCTATGATGACTTATTTCTCAATAAAGCATCTTCATACTTGGGAGATGTATTTAGTATAAAAAGAACGGTATCCAAAGTCTGTCTAAAATTGGGGGTAAGACCTCAACTTTTTTTGTCGAGTTCCGTAGGGTTTTAGAGGAGAAGCAGATGACAACAAAAAGACCCGCGATTTCCGATAGGAATGCGGGTCTTGATTTTAAATGTCGTATACAATTAGTCCTTGCGTGAACGATTCCGCAGGAATGTCGGAATGTCCAGCTGATCGCTGCCGCCCTGATTGCCGAACGGACGAAGGTTATTCGCATTGCTGCGGTTGTCTGTAGGCTCGGATGGCGCTACTCCCGGCTTGCGAGGAGGCGCAGTTGGAGCAGGACGATGATCAAACCCGGTAGCAATAACCGTTACTTTAATTTCGTCTTTCATGCTTTCTTCAATGATCGCACCGAAGATCATGTTCACTTCCGGATCTGATGCCGAAGTGACGATCTCTGCCGCCTCATTCACTTCGTAAAGTGACAGGTTGGCACCGCCCGTAATATTCATGATGACGCCGCGTGCGCCTTCAATCGAAGTCTCCAGCAGCGGACTCATGATTGCTTTACGTGCAGCCTCAGCAGCACGGTTCTCGCCTGTAGCTAGTCCAATACCCATCAAAGCTGAACCGCGTTCAGTCATGATTGTTTTCACATCGGCAAAGTCAAGGTTGATCAGACCAGGAACCTGGATCAAGTCGGAGATGCCTTGTACGGCTTGACGAAGCACATTATCTGCTTCCCGGAACGCTTCTATCATCGGCGTTTTTTTGTCGACGATTTCTAAAAGCCGGTCATTCGGAATAACAATCAGTGTATCAACTTTCTCTTTCAGACCTTCAATACCCAGCTCGGCCTGTGTGGAACGCTTGCGTCCTTCAAATGTAAACGGGCGCGTCACCACGCCTACGGTCAATGCTCCGCACTCCTTGGCGATCTCTGCGATCACTGGCGCAGCACCTGTTCCGGTACCGCCGCCCATTCCTGCAGTAACAAATACCATATCGGCGCCTTTGAGAGTATTCATGATCAGATCACGCGACTCTTCTGCCGCCTTTTTGCCCACTTCTGGGTTGGCTCCGGCACCAAGACCGCGAGTCAGTTTATCCCCGATTTGCAGTTTATGTTCCGATTTGGCCATATGCAAAGCTTGAGCGTCTGTATTCACGGTAATGAATTCTACACCTTGAACGCCATTCTCAATCATACGGTTGACAGCATTGCTTCCGCCGCCCCCCACACCAATTACTTTAATCTGCGCCAAGCTCTCCATTTCAAAATCAAATTCCAACATATTTTCCCATCTCCCCCTCATTGTGCATGACTGGCCCGTCCACTGATTCTATGGAACCTGCTTATATGAAATCACTGAATATATTTTTCAATCGTTCAATAAGGCCTGGTTTCTGGGCAGTTTCCGGATTCGAAGCAGGACTCGCTTTAGGGCGGTTCACTGTTTTCTTGTTGCCCGCACTGCTCACGTTTGCGCTGCTGCCGCTGCGTACACGGATACTGCGGATGACGTTATGTAGAATGCCAACGCCACTGGTATAACCAGGGTCGCGAACGCCGATATAATCAGGCACGGCAATTCTGACGGATGCTGCGAGCTCGCCCTGAGCAACCTGTAATACTCCCGGCATGGATACAGTGCCACCAGTAAGTATATAACCCCCTGGGAGCTCAGCGTAACCAAGACGCTTCACTTCTTCACTAATCAGATGGAAAATTTCCTGTACACGTGGCTCAACAATCGCCGCCAAATCTTCTTGGGTAAATTCCTTTTCCACGTTGCTGCCGATGCGAACCACCTTGAAAGTAACATCAGGAGCGGCATCAGCCATCAAAGCACAGCCATATTTCAGTTTGACCTTCTCTGCCTGATCCGTGAGCGTCCGCAGACCATAAGCGATATCATTGGTCACAAATTCACCGCCGATAGGCAAAGTGGAAGTTGAAACCATGGTTCCGTCTTCGAAAATTGCGATCGTTGTAGAGCCGGCACCGATATCAACAAGTACAGAACCCATCGTCTTCTCGTCTTTAGACAAGGCAAGCTGCCCTGCTCCCAAGGACATGAGAACCAAATCCTTGATTTTAAGACCTGATTTTTCAACACAGCGCAAAAGATTATGTATAGCTGTCTTAGCGCCGGTAATGATGATGGCTTCCACTTCCAGACGGACGCCAATCATGCCGCGCGGATCTTGAATTCCCTCCAGCCCATCAACTACGTATTGTTTTGCAACTACATCAATGATTTCCCGGTCAGGCGGAAGAGCTACAACCTCTGCGGCTTTAAGCACACGTTCAATATCTTCCTCACCAATTTCCCGATCCTCGTTCGATACTGCCACAACACCGTGGCTTGATTGAAGTCCGATATGATTCCCCGAAATGCCGACATAAACCTCCGATATTTGAATACCGACCATACGTTCCGCATGATCAACGGCACTACGGATGGATTGTACAGTCTGGTCAATATCTACAATTGCACCTTTGCGAATTCCTTCCGAGTCGGCAGATCCAACTCCAATAATATTAAAGGTTCCATTATTCACTTCCCCAATAATAGCACGAACTTTGGATGTACCGATGTCCAAACTAACAATGATGTCATTGTTGCTCAACCGTGGCACCTCCTGTTTTATAAAATAACTTCCAATGAATAAAACACTCAATTCTACATATTCAACAAAGAATAATCTTTCCCTCTTTTTTCTACAAATTTTTCGGCTGCCAACATTTAGTAGAGCAGGGTAAAAATCAGAAGAAAAAAGAGGGAGTTTTCAAGATAGAACAAACATGGGATTTCCCCTACCGATAACGTTTATCGGTATTTTGATAAACAAATTTTAGTTTATTCTATACAGTTAACCCATAAAATCAATTGTAGCATTTTTTAATTGTCATGAGTAGTGGCATTTTGGTCTGTTACATCATCGCCAAGAGGCTGAAAAGGTGTATACGTATCGGCTTCCAGCATCGTGATGGTTCCCGGCTGGGCTGTCTCGATGACCTGGTTCAGATATTCCACCTTGTCGCTCAAAAGCGAGATGGCCGTGATGACGACAAATCGGGATCTTGTATACAGCTTGATTCTGTCCGGAAAAGAAGCGGTCGGTGATGGAATAATCTCCGATATGTCCGAGGTCAGCTCATTCGGAATCTTCCCGAGTACTTTACACAGCTCCACCTTATTCGGATCAGTTGTGTTCCATTTTGTAAGAATAGGCTTTTCTACGGCAATACCACTGCTGTTCACAGAGACCTTGGTCCCGTTCGCGAGAATGGCATCAAGATTGCCCTCAGCACCCAGTTCGTAGGCAACTGTAGGATACTCTTCTATTCTGACGCTGATTTTACCGGGAAAATGCTTGTCCACTACAGCCTTTTGAATCGACTTAATTTGTAACAGCTGACTCTCAACCTTAGACGGCGATACACCAAAATACTGGGTGCCCGTCTTCAGCCCGCTGGCCTGCAAAAGCTGCTCCCTTGAGGAAAACGTGCTGCCTGTAAACTGTATCTCCGTCACCTGGCTTACGGGTGAGCGAAAGAATAAGATGACTAAGATCGCAACAAACAAAAGCAGCAGAATAGCAATGATTCTCCGGCTGGCTTTTCTCTTGGGCTTGTTCTCTTTTAAAACGGGAATATGAGCTTTTGGCATAGGATTCTCTCCACAAAATACCTCTTATCCCCTCTGATCAGAGGGGATAAGCTTGGTGTTAATTAGCTAAATCTAATGATTTGGGCACCGGTGAAAACCGGTGAATCTCAGCCCCTAGTTTTTGAAAGAGCTGTTCAATATGTTCATAACCTCTGTCAATATGATGCACTTGTTCAACAATAGTCTTTCCCTGGGCGGCGAGTCCGGCGATAACCAGAGCTGCACCTGCCCTAAGATCCGTCGCTTCTACTGTAGCACCATACAGGCGCTGCACGCCGCGGATGAATGCACAGCTTAGATCAATAGATATATCCGCACCCATTCTTGTCAGTTCATCCACATGCTTAAAGCGTCCTTCAAAAACAGTCTCTTTCATCACACTGAAACCATCAGCCAAGGACAGCAGCACCATGACCTGGGACTGCAAATCGGTGGGAAACGACGGGTAAGGCGACGTGACAATACGCTCGACAGCTTTCGGTCTGCTCATGCAGCTTACATTCATTATATCATTGCAAATACTGATTTGAACACCGGCCCGCTTGAGGACGTGGATCAAGGATGATAAATGCGCCGGATTGCAGTGAGTCAGCGTAACATTCCCCCGGGTTGCTGCAGCCGCAATCATTACAGTTCCGGCCACAATCCGGTCAGGAATAATGCTGTACGAACACGGTGACAGCTGGCTTACGCCCTGGATTGTGATCGTATCCGTTCCCGCCCCGATGATGCTTGCCCCCATGGCATTCAGAAAATTTTGCAAATCCTGAATCTCCGGCTCACGTGCCGCATTGGTTATTGTCGTTGTACCTTCAGCCGTGGCAGCCGCCATCATAATGTTCTCGGTTGCTCCCACACTCGGAAAATCAAGATGGATATCGGTCCCCTTCAGTTTCTCGGCCCTGCAAATAATTTGCTGGTCGAGCTCCTCAATTTCAGCGCCAAGCGCTTTTAGTCCCCGGAGATGAAGGTCGATTTTGCGTTCGCCTATGGCGCAGCCCCCGGGCTGATAGACAGCAACCTCTCCAAACCTCGCAAGCAAAGGTCCCATTAGAAAAATAGAGGAACGCATTTGCTTCATTAAGTCTTCCGGTACATGAAACGAATTGGCGGACGACGTATCCACAACAACCGTCTCCTGATCATGCAAAGTCGTGCAGCCGATCCGATCCAGGATGTCCAGCATCACTTCAATATCCAGAAGACGGGGGACATTGCTCAGCTGAACCTTGCCTGCGGCCAGCAAGCTCGCTGCCAGAATAGGCAATGCTGCATTTTTTGCTCCATGGATACGTATGGTTCCTGACAGGGATTTACCACCCTCAATCACCAATTTGTCCAATGTATCACCTCCGAGTTTACCCCTCAACCGCCGCATTCGATTCAGGCATCAGCTGTGATACCCGTTCAGAGCTTTATTGGCTCTGAAGCAGAATACATTGGAGTGAGAACGTCCTCTGCTGTCGTTTGACCGGTGTGAATCCAGTACAATCTCAGCGGACTTATTTTGCGTGACACATCAGACCCGTGGGCTCCGGCATGCATGGATACAGCTTTTTGCGGCAAGCGGCTCGGCTATCCAACCGTTGTCTACCATCCAAACATAAATGACATCCGCTAAAGCTTTAGATGGGCTTAAAGTCCAATCCTAGGGGCCGGCATTCCATGGTGATTGTCACGATCATAGAGTATCTTATGTACTGCGTACCCGGTGTGTGACAATCGCCCAGCCCTTTCAGCGGCCTGCCGTAAGGCGGCGCATTTCTTCAACGATCAGATTGGCGGAGTCTGGCTTTCCAAGACTTCGGGACTGCTCGGACATTCCCTGCTGTACTCGGATATCACCCATAATCTCCCCGATAGACTGATAGAGGCGTTTTCCCGATAAATCCTTTTCCAGAATGACTTTGGCGGCTCCCGCCTTCTCCAGCTGTCTCGCATTAGCCTCTTGATGGTTATTCGTGACATTCGGAGACGGAATGAGAATGGACGGAATACCCAGTGATGTAATTTCAGCCAGGAAGGATGCTCCCGCCCGGTTGACGATCAGTGATGTCGCTGCCAGCACTTCTGGCATATTATGCACATAAGGAAGGACATGCAAATGGTTAGGCATGCTGCCAAGCCTGCTGCGGATCTCTTCCCGCGTCTTTTCGAAGTAATTCTCGCCTGTTACATATACAAAATGAATATGCTTCAGCTGCTCCAGCTGGGGCGCCATATCGATCATTGCATCATTGATGGCCTTCGCCCCGCGGCTGCCGCCGACAACGAGAACAACCGAACTGTTCATCGGGATGCCCAGCGTCGCAAAACCGCGTTCACGGTTGGCGGACTGCACGGTAGTAGCTCGCGGATTGCCTGTATAAATAACACGCTTCGCTTTGGGGAAAGAACGCTCTGACCCTTCAAAGCTGACCGCGACCGTGCTGACATATCTGCTAAGGAACTTGTTGGTCAAGCCCGGTATCGCATTCTGTTCATGAATAATGCATGGAATGCCAAGCTTGGCCGCAGCATATACGACAGGACCACAAACATAACCACCCGTACCGATGACAACATCCGGCTTAAATTCAGCCAGCATCTTCTTGGATGTTTTAACGCCTTTTAAAAAACGGATAACCGTCTTGATGTTGTCCGTGGACAGCTTGCGGCGAAATCCGGTAATGTCAATGGATTGAAAAGGAATCTGCTCCTGTGGTACCAGCTTGCTCTCCAAGCCTCTTGTTCCGCCAATATATAAAAAAGTAGAATCAGGATCTTCTTCCTCACACTGCCTCGCAACAGCGACAGCCGGATAAATATGTCCCCCGGTGCCGCCGCCTGATAGAACGATGCGCATGCTGATCACCTCGCATATCGTGATAGATTAAGTAAAATGCCCAGAGCGGTCAGCATCAGCGTAAGCGACGAACCGCCATAGCTGATCAGCGGTAGGGTAATGCCCGTTACCGGCATGAGTCCGATAACAACACCGATATTAATGACAACCTGAACAGCGACCATGCCGACAATGCCTACCGCAAGCAAACTGCCAAAACGGTCAGGAATCGTCATCGCAACGCGCATGCCCCGCCAGACCAGGATCAAAAACAGCAGCAGTACAATCAGCCCGCCAATGAAACCCAGCTCTTCGGCCAAAATAGAAAAGATAAAGTCCGTCTGCGGCTCCGGAACATAGCTGTACTTTTGACGGCTCATTCCGAGTCCCAGACCACCAAGCCCCCCAGGGCCGATAGCATATAGAGATTGTATAATTTGATAACCTGCACCAAGCGGGTCAGACCATGGATCAAGAAACGCGGTTATCCGCTGAAGACGGTAAGGTGCCGCAATAATGAGTCCGACAAATCCGGCGGCTCCGGCAAGCCCAAGCATACCCAAATGTCTCAGACGTGCACCAGCCGTAAAAATAATCATCATGGCCGCTCCAAGCATGACAGTGCCTGTACCCAAATCTGGCTGAAGCATGATCAAACCGAAGGCCAGGCCAATCAGTCCTAGCGGCGGCAAAAGACCTTTGCCGAATTTGGTGACATCCCATTCCTCGCTGCTCAGCCATTTGGAGAGAAACAGAATCATGCCCAGCTTCATAAACTCGGAAGGCTGAATGCCAAAGGAACTGATACCAAGCCAGCTTCGGGCACCTCCGCGTACGTTACCGATTCCGGGTATCAACACGATAACCAGAAGCACGAAGCACACGATCAGTCCTACCTTAGCATACTTTTTCCACACGCGAAAATCCAAGCTTGCTGTAAAAAACATAGCCACAAGTCCCAATACAGCAAATAGCATCTGGCGTTTAACGAAATAGAAAGAGTCACCATAATTGTGAAAGGCCAGTACCGAGCCTGCGCTGTATACCATGATCATGCCGATTGTGAGCAGACCCAAAATACAGAGAAAAAGCCACAAATCCGGCGCCGGGCGTGTCTTGTTCATGAAGAGGCCACCTTTTGCAGAGAAAGTAGGGGCTTATCCACCCCCCTACTTAAAGATTATGCACCGCCTCTTTAAAAATGCGTCCACGCTCTTCATATGAAGTAAACATGTCCCAGCTGGCACAAGCAGGAGATAAAAGCACGATATCCCCAGCCTCTGCAGCAGCTGCGGCTTCTTTTACGGCTGACCGGAGCGTATTGGCGGCGTCCTCCTCATTATCGACGACGACAATATGCTTTAATCCCGCGATTTCCGCTACTTTGGCAATTTTTTGCGCTGTTTGGCCAAAAACGACAATCGCTTTGACTCGCTCGGACAGTACCGCCATCAGCTCCATATAATCGGATCCACGGTCCAATCCGCCGGCAATCAATACAATCGGCTCATGAAAGGAAGTCAACGCCATGGTTGTCGCTTTGGAATTCGTGGCTTTGGAATTATTATAAAAAGCGACTCCATGAAGATTCATCACATATTCCAATCGGTGTTCAACACCGCGGAAGGAGGACAAAGGGCCGCTCAAACGATCGGCAGGCGCGCCGGCCGCAATGGATATGGCGCAGGCGGCAGCCGCATTTGCGATGTTAAAGCGACCTGGAATACCGACTTCCTCCACGGGGATGATATCCGTAATTTGGCCATGCTCATCACGGTATACGATTTTCCGTGATAATGAATCCTCTACATCAGGAATGAAAGGCGGACTGACATAAACACCTTCCACCAATTCTTCATTGGTAGAGAAGGGCAGCAGCTTCGCCTTGATGTAGGGAACAAGCTCACGGCAGTATGAATCATCCCAATTGAGGACTGCGGTATCTCCTTCTCCCATATTTGCAAATATTTTTGCTTTGGAGGAAACATAGTCTTCCATGCCTCCATGATAATCCAGATGCGTTTCTGCCAAATTCAGCAAGCATCCGACACGCGGTCTGAATTCCTCCGTGCCTTTTAACTGAAAGCTGCTCAGTTCTGTGACCATCCAATTGCTTGAATCCGCATTTTGGGCTGCTTCACATAGCGGTGTTCCGATATTCCCGGCCACAATCGGACGCATTCCGACCTCTTCCAGCATTTGACCAACCCAGGTTGTCGTCGTCGTCTTGCCGTTGGAACCGGTAATCCCGATAATCGGAGCATTGCAGATATGATATGCGACCTCTACTTCAGTCACAACTTCAATTCCAAGCTCCAGCGCTTTTTGTATTGGCTGAACCCTGTATGGAATACCCGGATTTTTGACAAGCAGAGAAATACCGGGATGAACCAGATTATCCGGATGACCGCCGCAAATGACGGAAATTCCTAATGACTCCAGTTCCCCGGCTTCGGGGCATTGATCTCTGTCTTTTTGATCATTAACCGTTACAACCGCACCATAACTGTGCAGAACCTTGGCGACTTGTACACCGCTTTTGGCCAATCCCAGTACGATGACTTCCTGATCCCTGTAAGACTCTGGATGCTTCATCTTCTACAACCCCTTGTTCAAGTAAAGTCCAATACCTGCAAGAATAATGCCTACAGCCCAGAACGTCATAACAACACGCCATTCGGACCAGCCGGACAATTCAAAGTGGTGGTGAATCGGACTCATTTTAAATATGCGTTTGCCTCTTGTTTTGAATGATGCAACCTGAAGTACTACGGATAGCATTTCGACAACAAAAACGCCACCGATAATAATAAAGAGCAGTTCACTTTTGGTCACAATCGCGATAGCACCGATGGCTCCGCCGATGCCAAGTGAACCCGTATCGCCCATGAATACTTTGGCGGGATGCGCGTTAAACACCAGGAAGCCCAGTACGGCTCCGATCATAGCTGCGGCGCATACAGCTGCTGAAAGTGATGTCGCCTGCATAGCTACAAGCGCAAAAGCCGCAAATGCAATAGCACTGACTCCCGAGAGCAGTCCGTCAAGACCGTCCGTAAAGTTAACCGCGTTGCTGATCGCCAGCATCATGATAACGATGAACGGATAATAGAACCAACCGCCCCAATCAAACGACCAGGAAGTTCCGGGAACGTGAATAGCAGTGTCATGACCATTTTGAATCATCAGTATACACATGATCGCGGAAAATAGCAGCTGTCCAAAAAGCTTCTGACGGGCAGTCAGCCCAAGTGAGCGTTTAAATACGATTTTGATATAATCATCAAGAAATCCGATCAGACCAAAGCCGAGTGTGGCCACAAGCAACACATAGAAATCTGTATTAATGACGGAAAATTTCAAAAATGACAATGTAAAGGCCAAAATAATCACCACGCCGCCCATCGTGGGCGTACCGGCTTTTTTCAAATGGCTTTGCGGACCGTCATCACGCACCTGCTGTCCAAATTTCATACGCCTCAAAAGCGGGATGAGCAGCGGAGCCGCAATGACAGCCAAAATAAAAGAAACACCTATTGTTAGTAGTAGTAATTGATAATCCATGGATTCACCCCCTCCGTATGTTTAATTATGCAAGTCTTCCTTGACAAGAGCATCCACTATTTCTTCCATTTTCATACCACGAGACGCTTTAATAAGTACAATATCCTTCGGGTGCAGCTGCCCTATTAAGTGGGAAGCAAGCTCTTTTTTATCGGTAAAATGATATACCGGCACGTCAGAACGCTTGAGCTGAGCGGCTTTCGCAGCCTCTTCAGATAAAGGCCCGTAAGTATATAGCATATCCACTTTATCTTCTACCGCGTACTCTCCGACCTCAGCATGAAATTCGAGCTGTTTAGGCCCAAGCTCGAGCATGTCCCCGAGCACAGCGATTTTACGGTGGTAGCCTTTCAGGCTGTCCAGTGCATCGATCGCCGCTTTCATGGATAATGGACTGGCATTATAGGCATCGTTGAGCAGCGTGAGTCCGCTGGGAGCCGTAATCTGTTCAATACGCATCCCTGTTAACTGCAGGCCGGAAATCCCTTCGCGGATCTTGTCTCCACTGACCCCGAAATAGTTGGCAACTGCAAGAGCGGCCAGACAATTAATAACATTATGCTGTCCCAGCAGCGGAAGCTCGAGTCCTTCTTCCGGGTGTAGATGGGAGGTGAAAATAATTCCTTTGCTGTGGAACATCATGCCTGTCGGAAAGTCATCATTCTTATCCTGATCCATGCCGAAGGTAAACGTTGTAAGACCTTCAGGCTTAACGGTCTCCGGCTCGCTGAGCACGAGTGGAATCAGCGGTTCATCTCCGTGGTATACCAAAAGACCACCCGGCTTCATGCCGCTGATAATTTCCAGCTTGGCGCGGGCAATCTCATGTCTGGATCCGAGCTGCAGCAGATGGGCTTCACCAATATTCGTGATGACGGCCACCTCGGGACTTGCAATGGCGGACAAGCTCTCAATTTCATGTCGTCCGCTCATTCCCATCTCCAGCACAACAATTTCCGTATCCGCCGGCATTTCCAGAATGGTCAGCGGAAGTCCGATATGATTATTGAAGTTTCCCCCGGTCTTATGAACCTTAAAGGAAGTCTCCAACAGTGCATAGACCATATCTTTTGTTGTGGTTTTGCCATTGCTGCCAGTAATGCCGACGACGCGGCAGCCGACATCGGCCAGATAAGCCTTAGCCAATGCCTGCAGCGCGGTAAGCGTATCCTCCACAACAATCACAGGACCTTCAGGCGGAAGTCCGCGGTCACGCTGCCAGAGAACACCACATGCACCGCCTTCAAGCGCTGCCGCAGCAAAGGCATGACCATCGAAATTCTCCCCCACGAGCGGAACAAAGAGTCTGCCGCTGACAAGCTTACGGGAATCCGTAAAGACACCCTCCATCTGTATATCACAATCATGGTCATGTGTAAGGCTTCCTCCACACATGACCGCTACCTCGCCAAGTTTCTTTGTAATCACTTGTTCATACCCCTTATCGATTCTTTGGCCACGACACGATCGTCAAAATCATGTTTTACATGCATGATATCCTGATAGGTCTCATGACCTTTCCCCGCAATCAATACTACATCGTCCGGGCTTGCCATTTCAATAGCCTTTTGTATAGCCTTCCGCCGGTCCACGATGAGCTGGTACTTATCCTGCGGCACGGAATCCTCATGAAGTCCAGCCTCAATATCCTTCAGAATCAGGTCAGGATCTTCCGTGCGTGGATTATCTGAAGTAACCATAACAACGTCACTGTATTTCGCCGCAATCTTACCCATAATCGGGCGTTTGGTGCGATCGCGGTCGCCGCCGCAGCCGAACACAGTAATGACGCGGCCCTTGGCAAACTCATTGACGGTTTTCAATACATTTTCCAAACCATCCGGTGTATGTGCATAATCGACGATGACCGCAAAAGGCTGGCCCTCGTCCACGGATTCGACGCGTCCGTCAACGCCCGGAACCGATTCCAGGCTCCGTTTAATGCTATCCAGCTCAAGGCCTTCCAGCAAACCGGCAGTAATCGCGGCAAGTGCGTTGTACACATTGAATTTACCTACCATTCTTAGCTGAACATCGCAGCTGCCCTGGAAGGAATCCACGTGAAAATGAGTGCCCTGCGCTGTAATTGAAATTTCCGATGCACGAACATCCGCTTTTTCATCCAAGCCGTATGTAATAACCTCTGCAGCGGTGACCTTGGCAAAATACTGCGATGCTGCATCATCAGCATTCAGAACGGCGTATTTCCGCTGATTCTTTTGATGGGTGAACTTGTTTCCGAGACGCGAGAAGAAAAGCCCCTTAGCCTCTCTGTAATCTTCCATCGTCTTGTGATAGTCCAGGTGATCCTGTGTTAGGTTTGTAAAGATTGCTGTACGGAAATCGGTGCCCTTGACGCGTCCCTGTTCGAGCGCATGAGATGATACTTCCATGACGCAGCACTTCACACCGTTCGCAGACATATCATCCAGGGAACGCTGCAGCTCCAGAGCTTCCGGTGTGGTTCCAGACATCGGAAAAGTCCGGCCTCCATAGCGCATTTGAATAGTTCCGATCAATCCCGTATTCACACTATGGTCATTCATCATTTTCTCGATCAGGTACGTGGTTGTGGTCTTGCCGTTAGTTCCCGTCACTCCAATCATTTTCATGTGTGAGCTTGGAGAACCGAAAAATGCATCCGCTATGACTGCCATCGCATAACGGCTGTCTTTGACGATGACCTGTGGGAGATCAATATCAAGCTGATGCTCCACGACCAGCGCAGCGGCACCTTGCTCAGCTGCCTGATCAGCATAGTCATGGCCGTCTACCGTATGCCCCGGCAAACAGATAAACAGATCGCCCGGAGCAACCTTGCGCGAGTCGGTCTGAAGACCGGTAATGGTGATATCCCCGCTCCCTGTGATTTGTGCAATTGTTAGTGTTGAAGCCAGTTCGTTCAGTTTCATAACATATCCCTCGCTCTAATTCTATTATCGTCCACTGCTGCGATGATTAAGTCTCCATCGGGAGCTTAATTTTGTTGCTCTTTCAATTCAGGATCTTCCCCCATATAAATGCGGATGGTAGATCCGCGGTCTACTCGGCTTCCGGGCTTCGGAGCCTGACTGACCACCGTGTTGCCGGTGCCTGACTTAGCCAACACGAAGTTCATATTCAAATCTTCGTATAAATCCTGTACGGTAGCCCCGACCAGGTCAGGAACGGTAACAATCGGCGTGTCGCCGTATTTATACACCTTCGGCACTTGATCCTTGCGTTCAGGAACTTTCAGAACCTGAAGGGAATCCTTCAAAATATTCTGTACGATAGGTGCAGCCACCACGCCCCCAAACTGAATGCCTGCCGGATTATCAACAGCGGTGTAAACCACAATTTGAGGATCATCAGCCGGCGCGAAGGCAATAAAGGATACGATATGCTCCGTTGCGGAATACCGTCCATTTACAACAATCTGAGCAGTACCTGTCTTACCGCCAACCCGGTAGCCGTCAATAAACGCCGGCCGCCCGGTGCCTTTGGCAACGACGTTTTCCAGTGCTTCACGTACCTGTTTCGATGTCTCTTCAGAAATAACTTGTCTGACCATCTGCGGCTTCGTCTCACTGACTGTCTCTCCGGTCTCCGGATTCACCCAGGCTTTAGCCACATAGGGTTTATACAGCTTACCGCCGTTAATAGCCGCCGATACGGCAGCCACCTGTTGAATCGGCGTAACTGAAACCCCCTGTCCAAAAGCCGTGGTAGCCAGTTCCACAGGTCCCACTTTAGAAAGCTTAAACAGGATTCCGTTCTCTTCCCCGTTCAAATCAATTCCTGTCTTCGAACCGAAGCCGAAATTGCGGATATATTGAAACAGCGTATCCTTGCCCAATCGGTTGCCAAGCGTCACAAAACCTGGGTTGCAGGAATTTTCCACAACCTGCATAAAGGTTTCGCTGCCATGTCCGCCCCGTTTCCAGCATTTCAATGTTGCCCCGCCAATTTTAATGTACCCAGGATCAAAAAACTGCTCGTTTTTCAGATCCACCTTCTTTTCCTGAAGCGCTGCTGCGAGAGTAATGATTTTAAAAGTGGATCCCGGCTCGTACGTCATCCAGATCGGCAGATTACGATTATACACCTCTGCAGCATATTCCTTATAATTGCCCGGTTCGTACCCGGGTCTACTTGCCATCCCATAAATCTCCCCGGTCTTCGGGTTCATAGCAATAGACCAGGCGCCTCTGGCCTGATACTGAACCATAGCCTGATCAAGCTCACGTTCCATAATTGATTGTATGGATTTATCAATGGTAAGCTGCAGATTAAGACCGTCCTTGGGCGCATCATATTTTTCTGATGAGCCCGGCATATGCCGTCCGCCTGCATCTGATAAATAGGAGATGCTTCCATTCAGGCCCTCAAGCCTGCTGTCATACTTCTGCTCTATGCCAGTCAATCCCTGATTGTCTATGCCGGTAAAACCAAGAATATGGCTTGCAAGGTCCCCATAAGGATAATACCTCTTATTGTCCTCTGCAACAACGATACCCGGCAGATTTAAATCACGAATTTTCTGAGCAAGCTCCATCGTAATTTTGCGTCCGCCGGGTTGAAGTTTCACACTTGATTGCCTTTTTGTAATCGTGCTCTTGATCTTCTCCTCGGTCATCCCAAGCAGTGGTGCCAGCAGCTTCGCCGTCTTATCGGGATCCTTGACCTGAACGGGAACCGCCATAATAGTCGGAGAACTGATATTGTAAGCGAGCGAGACTCCGTTACGGTCCTGGATTTCTCCTCGTTTGGCCGTAGATGGAATCTCTCTCCGCCAGTTCTCTTCCGCTTTGGCAGACAACTCAGGTCCCTTGCCCAATTGAACATACGCAAGTCTTACTATTATAGCAACAAATAGCAAGCAAAGGACCATCAAGCTCACCAGGAGTCTGCGTCTTCGCGTCACGTTCGAAACCTTCACTTTTATTCCTCCCTGCTTATCCTAATTATCATGACCGTTATTCCTATCATGGTATTCGGGACAAACAGGGGTTAGAACAAGCTGTTTATTGGTCGTTTTTCGCGCCATCGGTTTTGCCGGACGAGGATTGGCCCGTTTCAGCAGAATGGCCGCTCCCCTTATCGCCTCCGGCTGTATCTGTCGATGCATCCTCACCAGTACCAGGATCATCCGAAGATCTCAAGGACAGTTGAACCACACGCTTGCCAGCCTGATTGGTTACCTTCTGGCTTGATACGTAACCTTCACCGCTGACATTCACGGATACTTTCATCAGAGTCAGAACATCCAGCGCATCCCGCAGCGATTCACCCGTCAGATCCGGAACCTCCATTGTTTTGTCTGTTTCAGTCAGAAGGTATATGTGCTGTCCGGGGCTCATCGGAGTCCCTTTGGCCGGAAATTGCTTCATGATCGAAGTACCCTTTCCTAATGTATCAAAAGCGATGCCGGATTTAAGCAGTTGTTTTTCAGCTTCTTTTACGTTTTTATTGACCAAATCCGGTGCAGGCGGACGATTTTGTGTTTTGATCGCATCATTTTTTTTAACATCGGTTTCCGGTTTGGTTGTAGTTGTCGTCTTTGGCACTCCCATATATTGAAGGGATTGGGACACAATCTTCTTGAAGACTGGCGCAGTTGCGGTACCGCCGCCAACCGTTGCACTATCAGGCTGGTCCATAATGACGATAACAGCTATCTTCGGATCATTCACCGGCGCGTAGCCGATAAAAGAAACGACTGATTTGGAGTAGTCATACTGTCCGTTAATGTTTTTTACTGCCGTACCGGTTTTACCTGCTACGCGGTAGCCATCAATAAAAGCATGACGTCCTGTGCCAATATCCTGGTCAGCAACGACCTGCTCCAGATATTCACCGGTTTCTTTGGCTGCCTCGGGAGAAATAACCTGTTTGACCGTATCAGGTTTAGTAACCTCCGTTACACCTGTATTAGGATCAGTCCATTCCTTGATGATTTGAGGCTTCATAAGCTTGCCTCCGTTAGCAATCGCAGATACGGCTGCCAGCTGTTGGATTGGTGTCACGTTGACGCCGTGTCCATAAGATGCTGTTGCAACCTCCACGGGACCCGGAAGATTTACGGCCCAGGATGTTTCACCAGGCAAATCAATTCCGGTTTTTTTCCCAAACCCGAAATTAGTAATATATTGGAGCAGGCGTTCTTTCCCCAATAACTCTGACCCCAGTTTAACAAAAGCCACGTTACTGGATCTCTTGACACCCTCAAGATAGGTAATCTTCCCCCATCCCGCTCTCTTAATATCATGTAGCACCGTTTTTGTTCCTTTGACCTGGATTTGACCCGATAGATATTTCGCATTAGGATCGAACAGCTTTTCTTGAACGGCTGCAGCCAAAGTTACGATTTTAAATGTAGAACCAGGTTCATAGACCGATTTGACCGCATGATTCATAAAATCATTGAAGTCCGTCGTCTCCCAATATTTATTCGGATCGAATGTAGGCAAATTAGCCATGCCCAGAATATCCATCGTTTTGGGATCCGCTGCGATGACGGTCATACTGATTGGCTTATATTTATCATATGCTTCTTTCATGGCGTCTTCGATATAATACTGGATTTGATCATCGATCGTCAGCTTGTAATTCGTACCATTGACAGCCGGCTCATAGATATCATTTGAATTGGGCAGCTTGTCTCCTGACGTATCTGATTCATATCTTAAATGCCCTTTGGTACCTTCCAATTTATCATTCAGATATATCTCAAGCCCGGCGACCGCTTTGCCTTCACGATCTGTATACCCCAGCACATGAGAAGCCAGGGTTCCCTTCGGATAATATCGTTTCGATTCTTTCAACGTGGCCAGGCCTGTCTCTTGAATCTTCTTCTTATCCTTGAACTGCTCTTTTAATTGATCGTTAAGCTTGTCAATTTGCGCCTTTTTGGTTTCATCGATCTTCCAGCCTTCGTTGCGGACTTCGACGTTCTTGAGGTATTCACCTTTAGCGTCCTTCTTGTTGACAAGTGCCTTGAGCTTATCGACATCTTTACCCAGAATTTTGTTAAGACCTTCGACTACCATGTCCTCTGTACCGTTCGTATGAATGACACTCGGATTGACGACCACGGTGTATGCTGGAGCATTAATAGCAAGCGGATCTC
Organism: Paenibacillus dokdonensis; assembly: GCF_004916975.1. GTDB lineage: Bacteria > Bacillota > Bacilli > Paenibacillales > Paenibacillaceae > Paenibacillus_AQ > Paenibacillus_AQ dokdonensis. Next base: position 3,627,561 of record NZ_STGQ01000001.1, read on the forward strand.
CATTTCGGTCGGATATCGTTCCCCGTTCTGCCGGAATATCCGATTCTTTGACCCACTTGGCTACACCTTTTTCATGCCAGGAATCTCCCTGGACAACTTGCAGGGCAAACATTCTGATAAGCAAAACAACAAAAAGGAGGGTGATGAATCCTCCTAGTAGCACTGTGCGAAGTTTTATTCTTTTTATCATTTTCCAACCCTCACAAGCTCTATTTTTTTGCAGTTTCCGACTCGGCGGTTGTTTCATCCGTTTTTGAAGATATTTTTGAGCGCTCAACATTGATAACCTGCTGACCCGTTGGTTCAATATAGCCCATCTGTATCGCCTTATCACGGATGCCTACTTCAAGCTGCTGCTTCTGAAGTGTCAGTTGACTGATTTCAGACTTTGAAGTTTTAATCATTCTTTCCGTCTTCTGGTATTCCTTGTTCAGTCCATAAATGTTAGCGTTCTGCCAGATGATCAGGCTCGCCACCATGACACATACCACAATAGTAAGCAAATACAACAGCTTCTCTTTGATTGGAAGATATGTACGGCGGGTAACCACCATCGTCTTCTCCCGGTAGCCGGGATATGTGCGCTTTGCAGGCTTTTGTTGTTCTTTTACTGCCAAGTTACCACGGGTGTAGGCCATGTTTTCTTCCCCTTCATCATAGTCTTACGCTTTGCAAGCATAGATTTGATATTTTAAGTATATGTTATAGTTTCTCCGCGACTCTCAGCTTCGCTGAACGTGCGCGTGAGTTTAGTTCCAATTCCTCTTCGCTTGCAATAATCGGTTTCCGGTTCACCAGCTTGAGCTCGCCTTTCCCATTGCAAACGCACATCGGGAAGTCAGGAGGACAAGTGCATCTTCCAACATAGCTGTTGAAAATATGTTTACAGATCCGGTCCTCGAGTGAATGGAAAGTAATGACCGATACTCTTCCTCCCGGTGCAAGGCAGCGAACCGCCTGATGAAGTGCCTCTTCAAAAGCGCCAAGTTCATCATTCACCGCTATGCGCAATGCCTGAAAGCTCCGCTTCGCGGGATGCCCCCCGGTTCTGCGTGCCGCCGCAGGTATACCTTCTTTAATAATATCGACCAGCTGACCTGTGGTTTGAATAGGTCCCTGCTCCCGGTGTTCGATAATGAACTTGGCAATGCGCCGGGAGAATTTCTCTTCCCCATATTGGAAAAGCACGCGCGCAATCTCCTTTTCCGGCCATTCGTTAATAATATGCCATGCCGTTAATTCAGAGGATTGGTCCATGCGCATATCCAGCGGTGCATCATGGTTGTAGCTGAATCCGCGTTCCCCTTCATCAAACTGTGGTGACGAAACGCCAAGATCAAACAATATCCCATCAACCTGCGGGATACCGTCTTTCATAGGAACAGCAAGTTCTTTTAATGTATCTTCCAGTTGACGAAAATTCGTTTTGACCAAGGAAACCTTGTCCGCAAAAGGAGCAAGTCTTTCCTTTGCATTATTCAGCGCCCAATCATCCTGATCCAGCGCAATGAGTCTGCCATATTCTCCAAGCTTTGAAGCGATCAGGGAACTATGCCCCGCCCCGCCAAGCGTACAGTCGACATAAATGCCGTCTCGTTTGATGTGCAGCCCTTCTGTGGCTTCTTCTTTAAGCACCGTGATGTGATGAAACAAGCTGCAGCCCTCCTAGACTTATTACAATTCAAAATTAAAATCAACCAGCTTTTCAGCGATTTCGTTAAATGCACCTTCAGATTGCTGGAAGTATGCTTCCCAGGTGTCCTTGCTCCAAATCTCAACACGATTGGATACTCCCAGCACGACACATTCCTTGTCGAGCTTGGCATATTGGCGAAGATTACCCGGTAAATTTACCCTTCCCTGTTTGTCCCACTCGCATTCTGTCGCACCTGAGAAAAAGAACCGGGTGAATGCGCGGGCATCCGATTTCATTAGAGGAAGCGACTTCAGCTTCTGCTCAAGGATGCTCCATTCATTCATAGGGTAAACAAAGAGACACTGGTCCAAGCCGCGGGTGATCACAAAGGCTGAGCCCAAAAGCTCACGGAATTTGGCTGGAATGATCAAGCGGCCTTTATCGTCAATGCTGTGTTGATACTCTCCCATAAACATTCGGCCACTCAACTCCTTAACCCCAAATCCCCACTTTGCACCACTTTCCACCACTTAAGGATACTAGATTCGCCACCCAAAATCAAAATCCTTCCTGGCATTTGTGTTTTTTTGGATATTGTAAACGGGTGTTTTCGTATATGACAGCACGAAACCCCTTGATCCATAAGGATTCAAGGGGTTTTCCGGAAAGTAAATACCGTCCAAAAATTACCTTCTATTCATGTCCTGTCCAGCTGTCCAGATATTCAATCTGCTCGCGGCTTAACGCATCGATTTGGATCCCCAGGCTTTCCAGCTTGTAGCTTGCAACCTGCTGATCAATTTCCAATGGCACATTCAAAACCTTGCTGCCAATTGTTTCATAGTTGTCATTCACGTACTTCAGGGACATAGCCTGCAAGGCAAACGTCATATCCATGATTTCCGCCGGATGACCATCACCCGCTCCTAGATTGACCAGACGTCCTTCTGCAAGAAGATAAACCTTACGGCCATCCTTGAGCTCATATTCCTCAATGTTGCGGCGGACTGTGCGGATCGAAGCTGCCCGGCTGGACAATTCGATTTTATTAACCTCGACATCAAAATGACCCGCATTGCACAAGATCGCTCCGTCCTTCATCACATCAAAATGCTCACCGGTAATCACGTCACGGTTGCCTGTTACGGTCACGAAGAAGTCACCCTGCTTTGCAGCCTCGATCATCGGCATAACTTCAAAGCCATCCATATGCGCTTCAACGGAACGAATCGGATCCACTTCCGTAACAATAACCTTAGCGCCCAGACCCTTGGCCCGCATTGCAACCCCTTTGCCGCACCAGCCATAGCCGACAACCACAGCGGTTTTTCCGGCAACAACCAGATTAGTGGTACGGTTCACCGCATCCCAAACCGATTGGCCTGTTCCATAACGGTTATCAAACAAATACTTGCAATAGGCGTCATTCACAGCCACCATCGGCAGTTTGAGGAGGCCTTCCTTTTCCAGTGCCTTCAGACGGATAATGCCGGTCGTTGTTTCTTCCGCGCCGCCCCGGATGGTCTCCAGCAGGTCGGGACGCTCCGAATGCAGAATCGTCACGAGGTCGCCCCCGTCATCGATGATAAGGTCTGGCTTGGTTTCCAGAGCACGGATCAGGTACTCCTTGTATTCCACCGGATCCGGATTGTATTTAGCGAGAACCGTTACGCCATCCTCTACAAGTGCCGCACAAACATCATCCTGGGTCGAAAGCGGGTTGCTGCCTGTGATGGTTACTTCGGCACCACCAGCCTTCACAACCTTCGCCAGGTAAGCGGTTTTGGCTTCCAAATGCAGCGCAATGGTTACCTTCAGTCCTTTAAACGGCTGCTCCGCCTCAAACTGCTTACGGATTTCATTAAGAACGGGCATATGTGCCTCTACCCAATCAATTTTCAAATGCCCTTCCGGGGCCAAAGCCATATCTTTGACGATGCTGTTCTTCAATGACAGTGTACTCATGAATAGCCTCCTCTTCTCATCTTCCTATTACATTTCTATAATCTGATGTTCCGCCGTGTAGCGTGTACAGCTTCCAAGGATATCATTGATCCAGCTGAAGCCATAACGGTTTATATAGTAGAAAATATTATAAACTCTCTCTTGAGGTTTACCCATTGGGAATAAAGACACATAAATTTGCTCCCATTGACGCAGTGCCGCTTCATGCTGCTTTTCCAGCGCCTGCTTCGTCTTGCGCTCCAGATAAGAGATTTGCTCCAAAATCTTGTCTTTGTTTTTCTCCCCAAGTGGGATCAGACCATGTTGAATCGTTCCCAGCTCACGGATCAATGGCTCATACAGCTTTTCAAACGCGTTTCGTGTTTCTTCAAATCTAGGATCAATATCAAAATCAGCCTGAGCGTTCAACCAGCTTTGCCGTGCATCGTCAAAGCGGTGCTGAACGTCCTGAAAGGATAATCCGAAATGCTCCATGTACTTCCGCAGCGTTCCATGAACCAGTGTAAAAGACATTCTTGGTAACAAAATCGGCATTTTCAGTCCGAGGACCGGGAACGCATCCTTCGTAATGGCCCAGTACGAAATTTCCCCTTGTCCGAGCACGGTACAGAGAACCGGAAACAGAGACTCCTGCATCAAAGGACGGGTTAGCACATTATTGCTGAACCGGTCCGGATGATTTGTCAGCTCGCTCAGGAGTTCTTCCTTAGTGAAGTTTACGATACCCTTCCGGTCTGTAAAACTTCCGTTTTGCTTTTGCAGCAGCAATCTGTTTCCTTCATAGATATAAAAGAGATTGGCACCGTCTGCCGTCACATCCGCCTGCAGCGGATATCCATGTCCCGTAATACGGGCGGCAGAAGCTTGATAAGTCGGGCCAAGTTCATCATTCTGTTTAATCATACGTTCAAAAACAGGAATCTCGAGCTGGCGCAGAGCCGGATCTGCCGAATCCAGAAGGATTAATCCCAGTTCGCCAAAAAGACGTCCGAGCAGTTTGGCAAAAGCATCGCTCAGATTGCCCGACTCTTCCGCAGCTTGATGCAGCAGCTGAAGAATTTCCGGTTTGTTCACACTATCCGGCAGCAGGGCCGCCAATTGATCCAGTGACTGCTTCCACTTCTCAGGTGTCACCTTGATATGGCTTACGGAGCCTCTAGGACCCGGTGCTGCATCCATTTTAACTCGGGCTACCTTGAGTTCAGGCGTCATCACATAGGTATGATTAACCTCGTCCCAGTCATGATCCTCACCGGCGATCCAGAACACGGGTACGACTGGCCGCTGCAGCTTCTCCTGCGCTTCCTTTGCAGCCATAATGATCGTTAAGGCTTTATAGACGACAAGCAGCGAACCGGTAAACAGTCCGCTCTGCTGTCCGCCAACGACGGCAAGCGTACCTGTCTGCTCAAGTAAATCAAGCGATTTATGTACCTCTTTATGGTCGTTATGCTTGTTATTATATTGTCTAAGACAAGCTACCAGCGCTGCTCTGTCTATACGGGTTCCTTCGGATTCGTCCAACCACTCTGCGCGGCGGTTCCAGGATTCCTCCATGCGGAAATCATCGCCGTACAAATCCTCCACCTGCGAAAAATGGTTTATATAATCATCTGCAAGAGCGGAACCGCTCTTCAGCGAATCTGAAACAACATTCATGAAGTCTGCCTCCTATTCTGTACCTCTTCAAATCACTTGCAATCGTATAAAAATCTTTCTTGATTGTAACCAAAGATAACTCTGCCGTCAAAGCAAAACAGGGGGAACGGCTTTACCAGCCCTCAAATGCTTCAAATTCAGTTACAGTTTTATAATTATAACGCTTCATGTATCAGTATGCCATGCCAAAACGAAAAAAACCGCCGGATTAACCGGCGGTCATCTTTTCAGGCTTATGCGTAAGGAGCGGCAACCCAATGACCTTTCGAAACCTCGACCAGTCTTGTGTCTTCCTGCATAATTCCATTTCCGTCCTTCGCCGAATGAATCGGCCCTGACAGCTCGTCATTCATGACGAGCCGCTTTTTGTTCTCCTCAATTTCCGGATCGGGAATCGGGATCGCTGAAAGCAATGTCTTCGTATAGGGATGGATCGGATTGGAATATAGTTCTTCACTATCCGCGAGCTCAACCATTTTACCAAGATACATCACCGCTACACGGTCACTGATATGCTTGACCATAGACAGGTCATGCGCAATAAACAGATAGGTCAGTCCGAGACGATCCTGCAGTTCTTTCAGCAGGTTAACTACCTGCGCCTGAATGGAAACATCAAGTGCGGAAATCGGTTCGTCACAAATGATAAATTTAGGATTGACTGCGAGCGCCCGGGCAATACCGATACGCTGGCGCTGTCCTCCCGAAAATTCATGCGGGTAACGTGTGGCGTGATCGGGATTCAATCCGACCATATCCAGCAGCTCCTCAACCCGCTTTTTCCGTTCCTTGCGACTTCCCGCAAGCTTGTGAATGTCCAGCGCTTCACCGATAATATCTGAAACGGTAAACCGCGGATTCAGTGATGCATATGGATCCTGGAAGATCATCTGCATATCGCGGCGCATGCCTTTCATTTTACTCGGCGAGAGCTTGTAGATATCTGTACCGTTAAAGCGAACACTGCCTGCCGTAGGCTCGTACAGGCGGAGAATGGTACGTCCTGCGGTGGATTTGCCGCAGCCGGATTCACCAACCATCCCGAGAGTCTCTCCCTCGCGGATAAAGAAGTTGATATCATCAACGGCTTTGACAATTTTGCCTCCACCTACATTAAAGTACTTTTTCAGTCCTTCTACTTCAATCAAATGGTTTTCTTTCATGACGAATGAACCTCCTTCGCCATCTCATGCAGGTTCCAACAGCGGGCCATATGGGTATCGCTGAATTCCGTAGAACCTGGATTGATGCGCTCACAAACTTTCATTGCTTCATCACAGCGGGCACAAAATGCGCAGCCGATCGGAGGTTTAATCAGATCGGGTGGTGTACCAATGATCGGAATGAGAGGCTCATCCTTCTTCTGGTCCAACCGCGGCATAGAACGAAGAAGACCTTTGGTATAAGGATGCTGGGGATTTTTGAAAATCTCCCATTTCGTCCCGGTTTCAACCACTTCACCCGCATACATGACGATAACTCTGTCACACATGCCTGCAACAACACCGAGGTCATGCGTAATGAGGATGATCGAGGTGCCAAACTTCTTCTGCATATCCTTCATGACATCCATGATCTGTGCCTGGATCGTTACGTCCAACGCTGTTGTCGGTTCATCCGCAATCAGCAATGCCGGATTACATGCCAGAGCGATCGCTATCATCACCCGCTGGCGCATACCGCCGGAGAACTCATGCGGATATTGTCCAAAACGCTCCTCCGGATTTTTAATGCCGACGAGCTTCAGCATCTCGATGCCGCGCACCTTCGCTTCGGAGCTCGACAGCTTCTGATGCTTTATCAGCACTTCCGTAATTTGCTTGCCTACTTTAATCGTAGGGTTGAGGGAAGTCATTGGATCCTGGAAGATCATGCCGATATCTTTACCGCGGATATGCTCCATCTGTTTATTTGATTTTTTCAGGATATCCTGACCCTGAAAAATAATTTCACCGCTTTTGATTTGGGAAGGTGGTGATGGTATGAGGCGCATAATCGTTTGGGCGGTAACACTCTTGCCACTGCCAGACTCACCTACAATTGCCACCGTTTCCCCTTTGCCTATTTCAAAGTTCATGCCACGGACGGCTTGAACTTCTCCGCCCTTCACCTTAAAGGATACTTGCAGGTCTTTTACTTGTAAAATCGGTTCCATGATCTCACCTCCTGTTATTTCAGTTTCGGATCGAGCGCATCGCGGAGGCCATCACCGAAAATATTAAATGCAAGCATAGTCAAGCTGATCAGAATCGCCGGGAAGAGCATCCGCCAAGGATAGTACATCCAGCCAGTCAACGCGTCGTTGATCATTGAGCCAAGTGAAGCTACCGGTGCTTGTACACCGAGACCCAGGAAGCTTAGGAAAGCTTCGGAAAAAATAGCGTTCGGTACGGACAACGTCAATGTAACGATGATAGGTCCCACGGCGTTTGGCAGCAGATGCCGGAATAACAACCGGTTTGAGCCAGCGCCCATGGAACGGGAAGCCAATACATACTCCCTGTTTTTCAGCTGCATAATTTCGCCGCGTACAATCCAGGACATGTTAATCCAGCCGGTGATTGTCAGTGCCAATATGATGGTTCCAATACTTGGTTCAAAAACAACCAGCAACAGGATCGTTACCAGCATATAAGGAATGGAGTACAAGATCTCCGAAAATTTGTTCATGATAGCATCCACGCGGCCACCGAAGAAGCCCATGATACCGCCGTAGATAACACCGATCATAAGGTCAATAAGTGCCGCGGCCATACCAACAATCAGTGAGATGCGGGCGCCCATCCAGGTACGTACGAACATATCACGACCGAGGTCATCCGTTCCGAACCAGTGTACTTTGGAAGGCGCCTGGTTCGTATTCAGCAGATCATTGGTAGCTGAATCGAATTTTGAAATGATCGGCCCGATGATTGCAGCCAAAATAATGAGCACAAGTACGATTAGACTGGTCATGGCCATCTTGTTTTTACGAAGGCGCTGCCATGCATCTCTCCAGGCCGAAAGACTTTCCCGCTGAATAATCTCAGCCTGCTTTTCGTCTACGCCTATTTTACGGAAGTCCTCGGGCGATAGCTCAACATTGGTGTTTGATAAAGTTGTGTCATTAACTGCCACCGTTAGCCCTCCTTCCCGCCGGTTAATTTAATACGCGGATCAACCAGCACATAAACTATATCTGTAATGAAACGTGCAAGCATAAGCAGGACACCGTAGAAAATGGTTACACCCATGATCATGGTATAGTCACGGTTCGTAATACATTCAACGAACACTTTACCTATTCCGCCGATACCAAAGATCTGTTCAATAACGACAGAACCAGTAATGATATTGGCTGTCATTGGACCAATATAGGTAACAACAGGTAAAATGCCGTTGCGGATCACGTGTTTGAACATAATCGTAAACCAGTTCAGACCTTTCGCTTTGGCTGTCTTGATGTAATCAGCATGCAGCACTTCAAGCATGCTGGAGCGAGTCAAGCGTGCGATAAACGCAATCGGTTGGGCAGACAATGCTGCGACAGGTAAAACATAATCAAGAGGGCCATCAAAGCCCATAACATGAAACCATCCGAGCTTCTCACCGAATATAAACTGAATCAGAGATGCCAGTACGAAGCTCGGTACTGCAATTCCAAGAACGGCCAGAATCATCGCTACGTTATCAATCAGCTTCCTGTGATAGAGAGCCGCGAGCATTCCGAGCAAAACACCGATAATGACCGAAATCACGATCGCGAACACTCCGAGTTTCAGGGAGGCTGAGAAGGTATCCAGAATAATATCTGTAACTTCCTGGTTCTGGTGTTTCATCGATATACCAAAATCACCCGTTGCAATATCGCCTAGATATTTAAAATACTGCTGGTATACCGGTTTATCGAGACCGTACTGCTCCATAAGACGGGCTTGTATTTCAGGCGGAACCTTTTTCTCGGACATAAAAGGATCCCCAGGTATGGCTTTCATCAGAAAGAATGTGGCTGATATCAGAATAAACAAAGACACCAGCATGTAAAAAAACTTGTTGGCTACGTAACGAACCATGCCCGATGACCCTCCCCGCTAATTTTATTCTACAATATTCGACATATTTCGATTTTAAAGAATGATGGGTACTTTTGTCCAATCTATTTATTACTAAATGAAGAAATATCTACCACAAGGATTATCAAATGCAAAAAAAACGGGATATATATGGAGTATCCACATATATATCCCGAATTACTTATCCAAATCTACACTAGCGTTTTACTCAAAGTAAGCGCGTGTAAAGTCAACTGCACCAGCATAATCAAGAATTACACCTTTAAGGTTTGGTTTGATCAGTGCTACGTTGGTGTAATAGTAAATCGGCATTAGCACTTGTTGATCTTTGATCAAAAGAGTTTCGGCCTTAGTGAAATCATCCATACGCTTTTTGTTGTCTGCAGAAGAGTAAGCATCATTAACAAGCGCATCATACTCTTTATTTTTGAAGCCTACGTCATTGTTACCGCTCTTCGAAGTCCAAAGATCGAAGAAAGTCATCGGATCGTTATAGTCTGGGCTCCAGCCCGCACGAGCGATTTGATAGTTCAGACTTCTGCGGTTTTTAAGGAACACGCCCCATTCCTGGTTCTCCGTTTTCACTTCGACACCCAGGTTTCTTTTCCACATATCCGCTACAGCAAGAGCAATTTTCTTATGCTTGTCACTGGAATTGTAGATCAGGGTTACTGGAGGCAGCGTTGTGTAGCCTTCTTCTTGCATTCCTTCTTGCAACAGCTTCTTAGCTTCATCCATATTTTCTGTAAAGAAATCATCTTTATGTTCAGTACGGAAATCTTCCTTCTCGCCCGTAATTCCAGGCGGAACGAATCCGAACGCAGGTTTTTCTTCACTTTGCGTAACCTTGTCAACGATATCTTGACGGCTGATCGCCATCGCAAACGCTTTACGGATTTTCGCATTATCAAACGGCTTTGCAGTTACGTTAAATTGATAGTAGTAAATACCACCAATCGGTTTCAAATTCAATTCATCTTTCAGCTCTTTTTTCACAGCTGGCATTTGGTCCGTAGGAATTTCTCCGTTCGGCATGCCTGCAAAATCAAGTTGGCCTGCTTTATAGCTGGACAGCTCGGTTGCACCGCTGTTGGACAGAGACATCGTGATTTTATTCAGCTTAATGTCCTTGTTATCCCAGTAGTTTGCATTTTTAGTCACTTCAATTTTTTGGCCCGTAGTCCAAGTCGTCAAAGTGAACGGTCCGTTAGTAATCATCGTCTTAGGATCGGCTGCCCATTTTGCGTTGTCTTTAACCGATTGATGAACCGGATAGAACGTATAGAACGAAGTCAGACTCAGGAAGTATGGAGTTGGAGTTTTCAATGTTACTTCCAGCGTATTGTCATCCGTTGCTTTTACGCCCACTGTAGAGAAATCAGTGGTTTTTTTGCTGTTGTAATCTTCAGCACCTTTAATATAAAACAATTGGTATGCATATGGTGGGGCTGGTGTTGAGCTAGGATCGAGAACCCGCTGCCATGCAAAGACGAAGTCTTTTGCCGTCAAAGGATCACCATTGCTCCATTTCGCATCTTTGCGGAGGTGGAAAACATACTTCAGTCCATCAGAAGAAATATCCCATTTCTCTGCTACACCCGGGACTGGCTTGCTGTTTTCATCCAAACGAACCAAACCTTCATACATCATGTTAAGCACGGTATGAGCCTGGCTGTCTTGCGCTTGCGCCGGGTCAAATGTTGGCGGTTCTGCGCTGAGGTTAATGTGAAGCACTTGATCTTTACTCGCGGCAGTGTTTTCTTTGGAGCCGCTTCCCCCTTCATTCTTGGAGCCGCAGCCCGCAAGAACTGTTCCCACTACAAGGATCATCGTTAGTAGGGTGAATAGTGATTTCCTTCTCATGCTGTAATCCCCCTAAGGTTATTTAAGTGTATGGTTAATGATTATACAACCAGTGGTCAAAAAAATCTATACCAAAATCAAAGAAAGAACCTTGCACAGCTCAAATATAGTCTACTTTTCCTTTTATAAACAATGCATATTTACTTAAGACATTGTTATGAATATGTATTTCAAAAAACCAATTACTGTAAAAAGAAGATAGCTGAAGCTCATGATGATAAAGGACATTCTCCATATTAGTTTCGCCATTTTTTGGACGTCAATCCTGCCCTTGAGACGGTTTTGTGCACTGCCGATCAGACCAATCGCTATTAATAGAAGCAGTAATATCAAGTAAAAACCAAACCTTGAATCAAAGGTGAGATTGAATAATGCCGAAACCGAAATAATCAAAAACAGCGTCGTTACATCCATGGCAAGCTTAAGTGAGGTCTTCTTGTTATGTTTCCACCAATAATGGATAAAGTATACGAGCAAAAATGGAAAAAACGGAAGAATGCTCAGAAAGATAAATGAATTTTTCAACAAATCCAAATGATTCACACCTCTCTTATCGTGAGACCTTTAATGAGGCCGGTTAGCATTTCATGGGCCACGGCGTGCATGCCGGCCTTTTCTGCAAGAGCTGCAATACTACCATTAATCCAATCTACCTCTGTTGGGGCGCCTGCCTGAACATCCTTCAGCATGGAAGATGTGTTGCCTGCGGTCGAAGTGCACACTTCCATGATTTGTTCCCACATATCCTCTTCATAGGGAATGCCGCATGCTTCATAAACAGCGAGTGCTTCATTTAGCAGCATCTTCATGATCTGTATCCGCTTGTCTGATGCAAGCAGCTCGCCGTTTGGAATGTTCCACAGCGCGGTGAGCGGATTGATGACCGCATTGATGATTAGCTTCCGGTAAATTCTGCTATCGATGTCATTCGATAAAATGGCCGAAAATCCTGCTTTTTGCAGCGTTTTCACCATATTTTCAGCATATGGGGTTATTTCTGTCCCGACTAGTTGCTGTACGGGGACCCCAATCCATGTCGTACCTGTTCCTGCATGCCGTACTTCATACGGAGCCGTTCGCTTCGCTCCTTCAGTTGTGATAGCCGCATATAGTGGCCAGCCTGGCAAAATACCCGCTAATCGCTCCATATGGCCATATCCGTTTTGAAAACAGACAACGCCCGGAAGCTGATCTGCGGCAGACTTGTCCTTTGCGAGCTGCCCTGCAGACCTTGCGCATACCTCTTCAGTGTCCTTTTGCTTGGTCATCAAGAAAATCCACTCGCCGGGTTCCTGCATCCAATGAGCCGCAAAATCATCAATGATGCCCGCTGCAAAAGTTCCCGGCTCTGCCAAACACTCGGTTTCTCCATATGTATTCACAACTGAAATCCCCTTGGATCGCAGCTCCTCCGATTGTTGGGCGCTTCTGCACCATAAACGGACATTAACTCCCGCAGCTGCGAGCTTGCCGCCGTATAAAAGGCCCAGCGAGCCTCCTCCAACCAGATCTATAATCATCGTATCACCTGTCTTCTGTACTGTGGTGCTTATACCATCTAAAAATATTATATAGCATGTTTACGCCTTGATACGAGAAAAAAGTCTGATGAACGCTTGCAGCAAACTCCAAATACACCTATAGACACGGAAAAACCCGTTCGGAGCGCTTAAATTTCGCTCATCCGGACGGGTGTTCGGGTTTTGACTTTATGATTTACGCCTACTCAATGCGCTCGAGATTACCGTTCGCATCCATTTTAAACCGAGTCTTCAGCTCTTCCTCTTCTTCTGTTAAAAAAGCAAGCCGGCGCGCCCGGTCCATTATTTGGATCAGCGCTTTGTAATCATCATTCACAACCCGGTAATCCGTCTGGACTTCGCTGACTTCCTTGTTCAGCTGTTCATTAACTCTTCTCAAGTTGGCCAGCTCCTCTTCCTTCTCACGGAGCTCCTTCTCAAGCATTTTCAGATGACGGCCATTTTCCTGCAAATTCCCTTTCCATTGGCGCAAGAAGCGAATGACTGCATCGATGGATAGCGACTCTTCGCTTGCACCCTCGATCTTGAAATATCCTGCCTCAACTTCACTCAAACCTCCGAGAGCTGCCACTTGGAGTGGATTCGCCGGTTGTTTTTTGTAATAGCTTCTCTTCTGCCGCTGCGTTTTGGCAAGGCTGATCGCTTCCTCATACTTTTTACGGACACAGCTGTTCCATCGGAAACCACAGGCTGCGGATGTCCTGCCGATTTTCTCTCCAACTTCCTCGAAAGCAGCGAGCTGCGTGCTTCCTTCGCGGATATGCCTTAAAGTTACTTCCGCTAAAATGAGATCATCTTCTGTGCTCCATGCATCTTGTCTTACTGCTGTCATGCAACCAAACCCTCCTAACAACATCCTAAAATAACCGTCTCCATAACCCTTCCTGCCGGGCTTGAATGAGGTATAACAGCTGCTTATTTTCATTTCTATGCTTCTCATAGAGTTCATAGAATCTATTTGATACTAAATTGTATTGCCAAATTTTAAATAGCTCATACTTATTCCAGTGGAAAATAAACGTTCCCGGCTTGAATACTTTTTTTAGCAATGATCACAATAATAAGGAAAGCCCGCCGTTAATATAGAATTGTCCAGCTTTCGCTGGAAATCAATAAATTCTATAATCTAAAGGGAAACTCAAAAAATTCATAATTGTTCAAGACTTTTCGTTTACACAATTTTGGGTTAACGTTATAATGATGTGTAGTAATGCTACGACCGTACATAAGGAGAGGGGGATACTACGTGGCACGCATGTTTCGAGTACTGGGCTTCTTTACACTTGCTATCGGTTTGATGGCATTTGCCGGGAACATGGTGGAAATGGCTCTGTTGTTCTTCTTGCAGACAGCATTTTTCGTGATTTTGGGATATCTGAAATTTACGGAAAAAACCTACATTCTTCTCTTCTGGGGCTATATGATCGTGACATTTACCGGTTTCAGCTACTGGACAGTCTTTAAAATGGGTCTACCGCTGTAGTTACCGATCATTCGCTTGAAGAGTTACCAAAAAAAGACGATCCGACATCGCTGCCGGTCCGTCTTTTTTTCTTTGTTTCAACATTCCCCTCAAGGTTGAAAAGAGAGGGATGATATTTTTTAAACAAGCATATATTTACTTGAGGTATTGTAAAATCATTGTCCAAGACTAGACTTGCCTGGAGGGGAGGAGGATCTGTGAAGGCCGCTAAAAAACATGTGCGCCTAATATATCTGCTTCTGCCGCTTCTGTTCCTCTCACTGCTGCATCCGGAGCATATTCTTCTTGCTGATCCCGTAAAACCAGAGAACGCTGACCAGCAGCAAATGCTGCAAAAAAGCCTCTCTATCGTAGAAATCGATCACGAAATTGATCGGATTACCCGCCAGCAGGAGCAAACTCAGACAGAATTAGAAAAGCTTCAGGTTCAGCTTGAAGAGAAGCAGCAACAAATCAAGAGCCGCCAGGAGCGTGCAGGAACCGTCATACGTTCCTATTACATGGGTGAAAGGGACAATCTATTTACCATTCTCTTTTCAGCCAAAAACATAAGCAATCTTATAGAAATATACAGCTATTATGAAATGATCATGGATCAGGACGCAATGGTGCTCGATGCATACCAGTCGCAGTACCAGAGCATTAAAGAAACACAGCAGCAGATGGAGAAATCCTACGCACAGCTCACCACAATCAAGGACAATCTTCTGAATCAAAGAGATCGGGTACTGGCACTGCAAAAGGATCTGGACAGCAGTATTGCTGACAGTAGCGATCCTGAGGCCATGAAAAAAATGATTAAGGAATTTACAGCATATTGGGAAAATGTCGGCATGTATGAAGTAAAGCGCTATTTTTCAGCGCTCTCATCCGCCATGAATGACCTGCCTGAATTTATTCAAAATAAAAAAGGAGCCATCCGGACGAACGGCACCACATACTCCATCGAAATCCAGGAAGATGATCTGAACGACTTTCTAAAGAGTAAAAATGAACTATTCAATAATTTTTCTTTCCATTTCAATGACAATAAGGTCATCGCAGAGGGCGAGAGCGGCAATTTAAGTCTGCAGGTTGAAGGGCATTACAGCGTTGAGAATGAGCCAGAGAATTCGATACTGTTCCATGTCGACAAGCTTGTGTTCAACGGACTGGAGCTTCCGGATACAACCTGCCGCCAGCTGGAAAATGAATTTGACCTTGGCTTCTATCCGCAGCAAATTGTATCATTTGTCAAAGCTACAGAAGTAACCAGTACCAATCAGGTTCTGCATGTCACCTTAAAGCTGTCTATGTAGGCTAACACTCCATCATTACACGCAATCCCTATTCATTGGATGTTTTCTCCTTAGGGCGGCCTTCCAGGGCCTCCCTGTATTCCTGTTCGGTACTTTTACCGGTTAAAAGAAGCTTCGCAGCCTTTGAGAAAACATCCCACTTCGATTGCAACGCACTAGCCTCTGTTCCTCCATCTGTCGGCTTGAGCAGACGATCAAGATGCACTGGCTGCTGTAGCCATTGGAATTCATCCTCCTGATACATTTCCTTTAAGACAGGCAAATACCCGGTCGTGTCGGACCAAAGCCTCTGGGACTTATCTGAAGTCATGTAGGCAATCCAATCTGCAGCATTCTGTGGATGCTGCACTTGAGCGGAGACGGCATAAGATTTCCCGCGGAGTAAAAATGGATTTTCAGCATAAAGCTGTTCAGGCAGACGAAGCTCCAGCATTCCATTTCCCTTTCTTTCCTTTGCCGCTGATGAAGCAGACATGGCAATCATAACCAATCCCCCATCCTTCAAGCTTGTCCATGCTTCCTGCATCTTTCCTGTTTCTATAAATTGTATTCCCGGACGCAGTTTGCTTAACGATTCAAGCCCTTCATTTGTTGGATTGACCGGATCGGTTCCCATTACCCCCATCAGAGCGGCAAAAGCATATGCATCTCCTGCGGGAAGTGCAATCAGCTTCTTATCCTTGCGGTTTTCCTGCTTGACGAGCAGATCTTTCCATTCCTTGCCTGCTTGAGGAATCTCGGGAATTCCTATGGTCTGCAATGCATGCGCCTGCCAAACAAGCACATAGGGATCCATATCCAGAGGGATCCCCCACTGGTATCCATTCCACTCCAGCATTTGCAAAATCGGACTGATTACATCACTGCCAGTTGTACTGCTCTGATAGGATTCTGCAGGCAGTATGTAACCACTGGAAGCCAAAGACCGAATCCAGGGGCTGTTCACAAGCATCACGTCGGGCCCTTCGCCTACTTCCAACGCTGAAGTCAGTTGCCGGTATGCATCCGTATCCGGTATATTCTTAATCTCAACCTGAATGCCGGTTTCGCGAATGAAATTATCATTTATATCGAGCAGTTCTTTGTAATCGGATTCATTTAGATGGGTAATAACCCGGATCGGTTGATCATCCGGATCCTGCGGAGAGGAAGGCTGCGGATTCCAAGACATTGTTTTTCTCTCTTCACTGCTGCTGTTGTCCGGCGTCATATTCTGACCTTGGGACAAGCTGGTTAATGACAGCAGCAAGATGGCGAATAGAAACCAATAATTTTTCCGCTTCAAGTTTTTGGCCTCCTCTGGCAAATGCCTCATTCCGTACTCTTTTTATTTTATCAAAAGGATAGGGCGCTTGTCCTACTTTTTATTGGAAATGTTTTACTCGCACCCTACGTCGGTCATGGACAAAAGCCCTGGACCTAGAGCTCATACGAGCAAATGTATCCAGGACTCTGATCCAATACAGGAGCTAAAGCAAATCGGCAGCCAGCTGTGCCAGTTTGGATCGCTCCCCTTTTTCCAAGGTAATATGCCCACTAATGCCTTCCTGTTTGAATTTCTCCACAATATACGTCAGACCGTTGCTTGAAGCATCAAGATAAGGATGGTCTATTTGCTCCGGATCACCCATCAAGATGATCTTGCTCCCCTCGCCTACCCGGGATACAATGGTTTTCACCTCATGACGGGACAGGTTTTGTGCCTCATCGATAATGATAAACTGTCCAGGGATGGATCTGCCGCGGATATAGGTTAACGCCTCTACCTGAATACTGCCAAGTCCCATCAGAATTTTATCAATATCCCCGGACTTTTTAGTATCAAATAAAAATTCGAGGTTATCGTAGATCGGCTGCATCCATGGACGCAGCTTTTCTTCTTTTTCCCCAGGCAGATATCCAATATCCTTTCCCATGGGTACGACAGGTCTTGCAATCAACAGCTTTTTATATTTATGCTCATCTTCCACCTTGAGCAATCCTGCCGCCAAAGCAAGCAGGGTCTTACCTGTGCCCGCCTTACCTGTGATAGTCACAAGTGGTATGTCGTCATTCAATAAAAGCTCTAGCGCCATCCGCTGCTGTGCGTTGCGCGCACATATGCCCCAGACCGCTTCATTGCTTAAATAGAGTGGCTCCAGCTTAGTGCCTTCCGTGTTTACCTTCAGAAGCGCCGACTTTGTACTTCCCATTTCATCCTTCAAAATCACAAATTCATGGGGATGAAGCGGATAGGAGAGATTGAGCGGCTTAACCGGCAGAAACCGATAGGAATAAAACTCATCAATGATGGAAGGATGAACCTTCAGCTTCAGGTTGCCTGAGTAGAAGTCCCCAGGTCCGGCAGTTCGGTCTGACAAATAATCCTGCGTAGTTAACCCCAGTACATCAGCCTTGATGCGTACCAGTACATCTTTGCTGACAAGGACCACCTGATCTGGCTCATCCTTCACCGTTTCTTCCATATGATAATTCAAGGCCACGGCAAGTATACGGTTGTCATTGGATATTTCCCCGAACATCTCCTGGACCTTGAGAAAACTTCTGTGGTTCAGTTCAACCTTTAAGCTTCCGCCATTATAGAGTGCTACCCCGCTGTGCAGATGTCCGTTTTCCCTCAGCTGATCCAACAAACGTGATACCGTGCGCGCGTTGCGTCCAATTTCATCTGCATTACGCTTCTTGGAATCAATTTCTTCGAGAACTACCGCAGGTATGATGACCTCATGCTCATCAAACGCATAGATCGCTCCGGGATCATGAAGAAGCACATTGGTATCCAGTACAAAGATCTTTCTCATACCTTCTCCCTCCACTAACTCATAATGAACACATAAATTATTCCGTCATGGACATCCTAAATTACAATTCGCATTAGAATCTATGACCTGGAAAGGACGATCACATATGAGAATGCTCATGCTTGTCGTGTTGGCACTCGCTGTCATCAGCGGCTGTAACAACAAGACTCAGGACAAAAACGCATCACCCTCTCCTCAAAATAAACAGGGAATGTCCGCTACTTCCACTGAACACAACCGGGTGTCGTTAAAATCTGCAGGGAAGTCTGCCGTTCGCGCAGCGGAAGATACTACTAATTTGTCCATTAAAGATCATCTCGAAGCCATGGCCGAAAAAGTGGCAGGAGTCAAAAAAGCACATGTCGTCGTGTTTGGCAATACCGCTGTGGTCGGCATCGACGTCGATGGCAAGCTTACCCGCTCCCGGGTAGGCAATATCAAATACTCGGTGGCAGAAACGCTGCGAAAAGATCCTCGTGGCAAGAACGCGCTTGTGACTGCGGATATGGATCTTTCCAACAGAATTGCTGAAATCGGCCAACATATCAAAAAAGGCGAGCCTGTATCCGGCTTTGCATCCGAGCTGGCCGATATTGTCGGACGCATCATTCCTCAGCTTCCCAAGGATGTAAAAACAAAGACTCAGGCACCGCCAGCCGCGCCAACCTCCAAGCACTGATTTAATCAGCCAGCTTTCCCCATAACTCAACATTTTCTGCATAAAATGAATAAAAAGCCTAGTGAGAAGCTCACTAGGCTTTTTTTCATACAGCATCCGGACACAAGCAAATGTGCCCTGTTCAAGAACCGGAAGGCCGGCAACTGCAGCATTCAATTGGATAAATAATGGCTGAGTGCATGGTGCAACTGCTTCGGACATCTTCCCGACCTCCTGTACAGGTTCCAGTGTACTCTATTATATTAGGCAGCTTCGCAAATATTGCACCCAAGTTTAAGGTTTTGCTTTTTCTGCGCTATCCGTCGTAGTCGCCGGCAATCCTTTGCCAGCAATTTCATCCTTCAGCGCTTGCTTCGCCTTATCCAGTTCGGCTTCATCCACATACACGTAAGGACTCTTCCATGTACCGGTGACCGGCATGAATTTGACGTTCTCCTTATTAACCTTCCAGTACGTTGCGATCATATTCTTCAACTGATCATTTTCGATATCCGTCTCCATGTTTTTATCCATGGCATCCAGAACACCGCCAAGGCTTGTCACACCTTTAAAGGATTGCATTTTATCAATCAGGGCATGCAGGACTTCATTTTGTCTGCGGTTGCGGTCAAAATCATCGGAAGCCTGCGTTTTCGGACGACAATTGGATTTGCGGTAACGTACATAATCCAGCGCATCCTTCCCTTCAAGCTTTTGCTCGCCCTTCTTGAGATTGATGTCTGTTCCGTCCGCTTTATCCCTGTAGCACATATTCATGTCCACATTGATGTCCACGCCCCCAAGAGCGTCGACCGCGTCACGGAAGCCCTGAAAGTTAAGGACCGTTGCATAATCAATCGGAATATCCATATATTTACTGAGCATGGTTTTCATTTCATCCTCAGCTTTTTTACCGCTCTTTTTCTCTTCCGAGAGGAAAATCGGGTAGTAGGCATTTGCCTTATTTTCCCTGTAGCCCTTGAGCTCAATCTTCGTATCCCGCGGAAGTGAAACGACGGTAACTGTTTTGGTATCTGGATTAAACGCCGTCACCATAATCACATCGGATAGATGAGTGCCTGTCTCAGGACGGTAGTCCGTACCCAGGAGGAGCATGGTCACCGGCTTCACCTTGGCTGATTTTTCGGCTGGAACCGGTGTGTTATTGCCAGTATCCAATACGCCGCTGTCAGCTTTGTAGTAAAGATACGCAACATATCCCGCTACGGCCAACACAGCCAAAATGATGATAATCAGTACAAATTTCAGGAACGTCTTAAATCCGCTCTTCTTTTTTTTCTTTTTTGGCGGCTGTTTGTTCTGTTTGCTGCCACTTTGAGATCGTGGAGGTAGATTGTTATTGCTGGGACTCATCTCAAACACCTTTTTCATTTATTTTGAGTCATTCTCTCTATAAACGATGCCAGTCGTTAAAAAGTTGCCGAAGAGCCGGATCCATACGGCTGCTTAACCTCGTTTACCTGCTGTCTCTGCTTTTTTCTTTTGACGGGCTTCCACAAAATAACGGACCCGCACCAGAAGCATTAAAGCGACCGCGACGAGCAGGCACTGGATGATCGGAAGCTTGTCGTGCTGAAACACAAGCAGCATGCCCGAACCAATGGCCATCAGGATATACAGCAGAATTTCTTTCAACAAAGGAAGCTTCTGTCTGACACGAAATACCTTGTTATAGACATACGTAATCAACACGAAAATGACAATGTAAGACACAAGCGAATGCGATGCAAACCAGGCTTGCACGTGCGGTACACTCCTTTCGAGAACAGGTCAAGAGCCTGTACGTTCATTACAGATTGGTTTCAGCCATCTTGCGGTGCTTCTCTGCGCGTTCACGTTCACTCTTGTTCAAGATCTTTTTGCGAAGACGAATCGATTTTGGCGTAATTTCGCAAAGCTCATCGTCATTCAAATATTCAAGAGCCTGTTCCATCGAGAAGATAATTGGTGTTTTCATTCTCACCGTTTCTTCTTTGTTCGCAGAACGGATATTGTTTACCGCTTTTTCTTTACAAATGTTAACGACAATATCATTGTCGCGTGTGTGCTCTCCAACGATCATGCCTTCGTAGATCTCGGTTCCCGGCTCCATGAACAAGGTTCCGCGATCTTCAATACCCATCATACCATAAGTTGTGCTTGTGCCGCCTTCGCTGGCAACGAGCACGCCTTGGTGACGTCCGCCAACCTGTCCGCCAATCAGCGGTCCATAACTGTCAAATGCATGGTTCATGACGCCGTAACCGCGCGTCAAAGTCAGGAAGTACGTACTGTATCCAATTAGACCCCGAGCTGGAATGAGGAACTCAAGACGAACCTGTCCATTACCGGAGTTAACCATATTAACCATTTCGGCTTTACGAGATCCAAGGCTTTCCATTACAGGTCCCATGCTCTCTTCTGGAATATCAATCAGAAGACGTTCAATCGGCTCCATTCTCTTACCTTCGATTTCACGTACAATAACCTCAGGCTTCGATACTTGCAGCTCGTAACCCTCACGGCGCATATTTTCAATCAAAATACCCAAATGGAGCTCACCGCGACCAGAAACAATAAATGCATCCGGGCTATCGGTTTCTTCCACACGCAAACTCACGTCCGTTTCAAGCTCTTTCATCAGACGCTCGCGCAGCTTACGGGAAGTAACCCATTTGCCTTCGCGTCCTGCGAATGGACTGTTATTCACAAGGAATGTCATTTGCAGTGTTGGTTCATCGATTTTGAGAACTGGCAATGCTTCCGGATTTTGTGGATCAGCGATGGTTTCACCGATGTTGATATCTTTAATACCTGCAATAGCAACGATATCGCCTGCGCCGGCTTCTTCCATTTCAATACGTTTCAGACCTTGGAAGCCAAACAGCTTTTCAATACGGGCTGTTTTACTTTTGCCGTCGCGCATAATAACGGTTACTGATTGACCTTGCTTGATCACGCCGCGGTTAACGCGTCCGATGGCAATACGTCCCAGATATTCGTTGTAGTCCATCAAGGTTACGAGGAACTGAAGAGGTTCTTCTACGTTTTCAGTAGGATGAGGGATGTGATCCGTAATGGTTTCATACAATGCAAGCATGTTATCATCCTGTTTCTCAGGATCCATGCTGGATGTTCCGTTCAGTGCAGATGCATAAACAACAGGGAAATTCAATTGATCATCATTGGCGTCGAGCTCGATGAACAGGTCCAGAACTTCATCAATTACTTCTGTTGGACGTGCTGCCGGACGGTCAATTTTGTTTACTACAACAATCGGAGTAAGGTTTTGCTCCAAAGCTTTGCGTAGTACGAATTTGGTCTGCGGCATGCAGCCTTCATATGCATCTACGACAAGCAGTACACCGTCAACCATTTTCATAATCCGTTCAACCTCGCCGCCGAAGTCAGCGTGTCCCGGTGTATCCAAAATGTTGATCAGATAATCTTTATACGTAATAGCCGTGTTTTTGGCCAAAATGGTAATTCCACGCTCACGCTCCAGGTCATTGGAGTCCATGGCCCGCTCCTGCAAATGCTCGTGTTTCCCAAAAATACCTGATTGTTGCAGAAGCTGGTCTACTAGTGTTGTTTTACCGTGGTCAACGTGGGCAATAATCGCAATGTTGCGAATTTTATCTCTTGAATGCATGACTTTTATCCAGATCCTTTCCCTTTCAAATCAATGCGAATGTGTTTCACCAAAAGAAGCGCCGGGCGGTAATGCCGACGACGCTTCAACATATCCCTTATATTATAGTGAATTTTCAGAAAAAAACAAGCATTTTTACAGAAAATAGAATAAGCTGTCAAAGCGGGTTACCAACCGCCATATCCCTTTTTCCGTCCCGTTCTTCCTCTTCCCAAAATAAACCAAAGGCCCAGCACAATGAGCAGAATTGCGAGCACATAGATGGCTCCTGTATGCAGCAAGGTGAAGAAAAGCAGAACGAGTGATACCAAGCCCAGAATCAGTGCAAATGGCAGCACACCAGCCGGTTTAGGTGAATCGAACAAATAATATTCGTACGCACCGACAGCAATGCCTAGCAGAAGCACAGGCCACAGAAATGACATCATCCCCCAGCCCCAGAGGTTGCAGATACCAAATAGAAGACCATATACCACCAGAATCCCTCCTGGTATGAGTACAGCTGCACGCGCCCTCCCGCTGAAATACAGCAAATGAATGAGCAGTCCGACCACTACAATGGCAAGCGGCCAGAGTGTGCGTCCCAGGATTCCGAACACGCCCAGTTTTCCCAGCAGAATGACAAGCCCCGCCACCACAATAAACAGACCCAGTTTTACATCGTTCTTGGAGGACATTTTTCCCCACCCTCTTTTCCAATATACCTTACACATCTGCTCCAGCAGGATACGACATGTTTTCACCTTTAGTTTATCTGAAAAAGAGCGAAAAAACCATATTCGTCCCGTAAATTTTTTACTGTCCGGAAACACCAAAAAAGCCGGTTTTCACCGGCACTTGAGACATGGCTATGAGCGCCGAAGCGGCAGCTTTTTAAAACTTCCGGCTGCCATGACCAGAATGGTCAGAAGAATCGGCAGCAGCTTATGCAGCGACGGCATGACCGATGACAGCATGATCCCCATTCTGGAGTCATGCAGCAACATTTCTCCAGCTGTATAGCCCAGAATACCCGCACCCAAATACACGAGTACAGGATAGCGGTGAAGTAGACCGACAATCAGATTACTGCCGAAGACAACTATGGGTATGCTAATGGCGATCCCGATCACAATAAGCGCCAAATCTCCATTGGCTACACCGGCTAGCGCCAGCACATTATCAAGACTCATAATAAAATCAGCGGCCAAAATACTCCGTACCGCTTTCCAAATAGAGGCTGACTCCCCCATCCTTACATCGTCCTTGTCATCTGCCAGCAGCCTGAATGCAATCCAGAACAGCAGAAATCCTCCAGCAGCCTGCACAAAAGGAATTTTCAAAAGAATCACGGCCGCGAACGTTAGTATGCATCTAAGAACAACTGCCCCCAAAGCCCCCCACCACACGGCCTGCTTACGCTGTTTCGGCGGCAAGTTTTTGCTTGCTAACGCAATCACCACGGCGTTGTCTCCGCTCAGAACCAGATTAATCATCAGGATCTGTACAAGCAGCCATATCGATTCCAACAGTCAACACCCCCACTACTACTCCTATGCTCCTGTTGGCCAGGCTATGCTTGACTCTCATTGAAAAATTATCCTATAATGAATGCGATTTGCTATATGGTATGGACTAAAATCATTTCTTTGGTTCATTCTATATTAGACTCCGTTTACAGTCATGATGAGGAGTGACCTGATGTGGAAACATCAATACTTGCCTTTTTGGCAAAATTAGCTAATATCGTGTTTCTTGATCTTATTCTAGCTGGCGATAACGCTATCGTCATTGGCCTTGCTGCGAGGAATCTGCCATCCTCGACTCAGAAAAAGGCCATTTTTTATGGAACCGGCGGCGCCGTGCTGCTGCGTATCGCGGCCACGATCATTGTGGTCTGGCTGCTGAAAATCCCCTGGCTGCTTCTCGTTGGAGGAATTCTGCTCATAGGCATTGCCTACAAGCTTCTGGCAGACAATGATGATCATACCGATGTCAAGGCGGGACGTACACTCTGGGGCGCTATACGAACCATCATCGTAGCGGATGCAGCCATGGGACTGGATAATGTTATCGCGGTTGCCGGAGCGGCGCAGCAAAATATTATTCTCGTCATTCTGGGACTCTTAATCAGTGTTCCGATTGTCGTCTGGGGAAGCACTCTATTTATCAAGCTTATCGACCGTTTCCCTTGGATTATTTATTTGGGATCAGCAGTACTCGGATATACCGCATCCAACATGATAACCGAAGAGAAGAGACTGCATCCTTTCTTCGAAGATCATCCCGCCATTCGTATCCTATTTATTATCGTTGTCATTGTTGCTGTACTCGTGACAGGATACATGAAGAAACGTTCGGACCAGCGAAAAAAGGGAAACGAGAATTCTTACAGTTAAAGAAAAGGACCTCCAACGCATGATTGGAAGTCCTCTTTTATTATTCATTAAAACCATTCTTCATCGATTCCGTCCTCACGGTCCGCTTCAATGACCGAATCCAGAGTCAGCACAACGGTTTCCGTCCGCCCCACCGCTTCCTCAAGCATGGTCTGCAGATTGGTGAGCGATGCTTCTATCCGTTCTACAATGCGAAGATTCGGATTGGTTGATGGGGACTTCGGCACAAATATGGTGCAGCAGTCTTCATAAGGCAGTATCGAAAGCTCGTACGTACCGATCTGTTTTGAGACTTCGATAATTTCGCTTTTATCCATCATAATAAGCGGACGCAGCAAAGGCAGCTCGGTAGCACGCCCGATTACATTCATGCTTGGGAGCGTCTGGCTGGCCACTTGTCCAAGACTGTCGCCTGTAACAATAGCGAGCGCTCCTTCGCGTTCTGCCAGCATGGTGGCAATACGCAGCATCGAGCGACGCATCAGAGTAATAATCAGATTATCCTGGCCATGACCTGTAAAGGAGGTCTGGATCTCGGTGAAAGGCACCAGATGTATTTTGACTTCACCTGTATATCCCGACAGTACTTTAGCGAGCTCCATGACTTTTTCTTTGGCCTTCCGACTGGTGAATGGATAGCTGTAGAAATGGACGCATTCCACCTCCAGCCCACGGCGCATGCTGGTAAATCCGGCTACAGGACTATCAATACCGCCGGACAAAAGCAGCATCGCTTTACCGTTGCTCCCGCGTGGAAATCCGCCAACTGCAGGAATGACCTCACAGTAAATATAGGTACCCTGTTCTCTGATCTCTACCCGCAGCTGCAGCTCCGGTTCCTTCATGCTTACTTTTAACGAGTCAAATTTTTTCAATATGGGTGAACCGACCAGATGATTCATCTCATGAGATGAATGCGGGAAGGCTTTCCATACTCTTCTGGCTGTCACCTTGAAGGTCGTTTCCTTTTGCAAATCCATCTGCTCCAAAAACGAGGCACTTGTTTCAACTATTTTATCGAGTTGTGATGGGCAGACGACTACCGGACTGATGGAATAAACGCCAAATATTTTTTTGAGCTCATCCGTTAATTTGCCATGATCTTCCCCATTCAAGGCAACATACAATCTTCCATACTCTTTCTGAATTTCAGCTGCGGGATAAGAAGCAAGTATGGATTGTATATGTGTTATGATCGTCTTTTCAAAACGGTTGCGGTTTTTTCCTTTTAGTGTGAATTCTCCGAAACGGAGCAATAACATATCATAATTCAAGCTCATTTCATTCCTTCCTGTCTAAGCGGCTGCAACCTGCTCACTGCCGCATCAAGCGCTGTGAGCAGCTGCTTTACATCTTGATGTGTATTGGTCATCCCCATGCTGATCCGGATTGCACTGGATGCTGCATCCTCGCTGCGTCCCATGGCGAGCAGTACCCGGCTTGGTTCAGTGGTTTTGGAGGAGCAGGCAGACTTGGTGGAAACCAGCATGCCATGTTCCTCCAGAGTGTGGAGCAGCACTTCTGCTTTCATTCCGGGGAACGACACATTGACAATATGAGGAGCCCCTTCCTCAAAGCTGTTCGGCTCAAGGCTCGGTGTTTTTC
This sequence comes from Paenibacillus dokdonensis, assembly GCF_004916975.1. Lineage (GTDB taxonomy): Bacteria > Bacillota > Bacilli > Paenibacillales > Paenibacillaceae > Paenibacillus_AQ > Paenibacillus_AQ dokdonensis. Next base: position 3,654,152 of record NZ_STGQ01000001.1, read on the forward strand.
GAATCCAGTCAAGCAGGATGTCTCTATAGGCACCCACTTCCTTCATGAAAGCTTCTGTTTGTTCAGCAGCCATGCGCATCGCCTTGGACATCGCAACAAATCCGGGAATATTCTCGGTTCCCGCTCTAAGTCCTGATTCCTGCTTGCCGCCGGACAGCAAAGGATGAAGAGTGAGCCCTTCACGCTTATAAAGCACTCCCGTTCCCTTCGGCCCGCGGATCTTATGCGCGGACAAGGTATATAGATCAGCTTGCCACTCCTCCAGATCTACAGGCAGTTTACCGAATCCTTGTACACCGTCAATATGGAAAACGGTTAAAGGATTTGTGTTCTTAAGAACTCGTCCAATGTCAGCAAGCGGTTGTATGGCTCCCGTTTCGTTATTGACATGCATCACACTGACCAGGATGGTATCCTTCCGCACAGCAGATGCAACATCTGCGGGGTCTATCATCCCTTTTGCATCCACAGGCAAAAAAGTAATCTCATAGCCCTGCTTTTTCAGATCCAGACAGCTGTCATAAACGGACGGGTGTTCAATCTGCGTCGAGATGATATGCTTTCCACGGCCCCCATACTGCATAGCCGTACCTTTAATCGCCATATTATTGCCTTCGGTGGCACCCGAAGTCAGAATGATCTCGGCTGGCTTTACATTCAGGGCACCGGCGCATACTTCTCGGGCCCGCTTGATCAGTTTCGCGGCATCCTCTCCCATTCTGTGAATAGAGGAAGGATTGCCGTAATGCTTTTTCATAACCTCGGCCATCGTTTGAATGACCTCATCATATGGCGGCGTGCTTGCCGCGTGATCCCAATATATCATGTTGATTCATCCTTCCGCTTCCGGTTTCCGGACAATATAAAAAGATCAAACAGGGGTCATGCTGTTAAAGTGCCCTTCATTCGCTGCCGTTCTCCCCATTTGATCCCATATTTAATATTCGATGTTAAACTTCGTATTTCGAGCGTGCGTTAGCAATCTTGCTAATGTATTTTCTCGTCTCCTGCGGCAGCATCCCCAGTTTGTCCATCAACTGATCATCGGTGGTTACCCCTAGCTTGGCAAGTCGGTTAGGCCCAGCATTGTACGCTGCCAAAGCCATATTCTCCTGGCCGTTAAACCGCTTAATCTGGTATGACAGATAACGGGTACCCGCGTCGATATTCTGGGCAGGATCGAATGGATCACTTACACCAAGACCGGCTGCGGTTCCATCCATCAGCTGCATAAGCCCTTTCGCTCCAGCCGAAGATACCACATTGGGATTAAAGGAGGATTCTGTATCGATTACTGCTTTAATCAGCGCTTCATCAATGCCATATTTTTTACTGGCTTGCTGTATTAAATCATCATAGCTGGTCGGACCGGACTTATCTGCCGAATGACCGCTGTTCACAAACTGAAGCTCAGATGCCTCCGATTCAGCTACTGTGCCTAGCTGCTGCCATAATAAGCCGTCACTGTAGGAGACACCTGAAACAGTTGGAAGCACAGAACCATCTATACTGGAGTTATCACCAGAAGATGAGTTGACAAGCTGCTGTAAAATGACGCCAAAATCAGAGCTGCTTCCATTTGCTAAAATATCCTGCAGCAGCTCGTCTCTATTTTGAATACGGCTGTTATCCTGAAGTGAAGCCAGCTGCTTCGCGGTTGCCGAATCGATTTGCATGGATAAAACCTCTTTTTCTTCAGAGTGATAGTTTGGTTCGTTTCCGTCATTTTACCATGTTTATGGGAGTTAGCGCCATATATCCACAGAATTATATTATACATTATCATAGCTGTATCATCTAATGAAAAACGCCCTTCCGCTGAATTGACAGCCTGAAGGACGCTCCAATGCTTTATTTAAGCTCTTGAATGTTACCGGGCAAAAGGAATAAGAACAAAATAGCTGATTGTTGCCAAAATACCCAAGCCCATACCCCAAGCACCCCATACCTTGCTTCCTTGACTGTACGCGTAATAACCGGTCACAGCTGCGATCGGTCCGAGCACAATGGACCACATAAAAAGGGAAGCAATACCAAAAGCAAGACCGACATATCCAGCTGTTCTTCCATTGGTTCCTTCCTTTTCCCGATCCTCATCATCATCGATCTCATAGCGGCCTGATCTTGGAGGCGCTACCTCAGCGGCATATTCCTCTTCATGATTGTCGCGGCGCGGATAATCTCTGCGGATCCGTTTGGGTGCATGCTGTCTTTCTCTTTCATGCTGCTCATGCTCTTCGTGTTCATGAAAATCGTCCATCAGAATACCTCCCTATAGTTGGTTGGTCTGAAGATACATTGATTAATGTGATGACTTTGAGATGGTTTTTTAAGAAGATTTCGGTTTGAATGTCAAGCAGCATGTGGCTGAGGAGTTATCTGCATAGTCTTTGTGTTCTGCAAAATGCTCACTGCCAAATTCTTCACTGTATTTTGCAGATGCATGCTTGTCGATCTCAATCAGGATCTGCTCTGCTTTACACACATTCTGCTCTCCCCAATAACCGCAATTGCTGACACTGCATTTGACAATAGTTCTTGTATCACTCATTTTTAGGATCACCTCAGATACCATTGTCTCCTTGCTTTCTTCCCCCTATACGAGCGGACCCCTGTCAGTTGCTGGCGGGAATTCATAATCCAAGAAGGTCTTCTATCCTCTCACCAGATGTGGGAAATCCACAGCATAAAATAAAAAAAGATGCCCGGCCTGCGGACATCTTTATCATGTATGATCAAAAAGATTTATTATGGTTAGGCGTGAGTGCGCTGATTTTGCATTCTACGCTCTGTCAAATAGTCGCTTTCGTAGTAAGTCAGGTCATCTCTGAGGTCTTCAAACACTTTTGTAATGTCCAGGACGATGTCCCGCACCGGGCGCACCGGTTTCGCTCTGAAACGGATTGCATCTTGTCCGGTATAAGCGTATCGGCCATCTTCTGAATAGCTTTCGCTTTTTGGATAGAAAAAGTTATTCACGCAGTGGTGATATACATGATAGAGAGCCTTCTCAGCAAATTCCATATCAAAATTCGCACGGCGCAGCACGACTCCAAGCTTCTCTGAAGAAACTTCGCTGAAAACAAGCAGATGGCGCAAATCCGAAAGAAACCCTTTGTAAAAATGCAGTGTTTCTTCATTTGGTTCTGCCGCGAGCTGCGAAAGCGAATACTCGTTCAGAAATACCTCAAGTTTATCGATTGCATATTTCAGCTTCTCTTTCGTGGTCTCACACAATTTTTGAACATTACCTGCTGACATCGCTAATTTGCTCCCCCTTAATGGTTCCTTCAGTCCAATTGCTCATCATACAATTAAATCGCTTTACAGCATCATTTTTCCATGTACTATCCTATCATAAAACAATGATGAGCGGTATCCCTTTCTGCAATCCCATTGGACAAATATTGGGTACTACATTCGCGGCCATGAAACCGGGGTATAAAATAGGCCTCCTCTCCTCACGATAAAGGTAATTTCATTTTCAGGAGGTTTATCTTATGTCCCGTCGCACATGGGCAGGTCTTGGTATCGCGGCAGCAGCCGCTGCACTGATTATTGTCATGCAGGTGCCGCACTCCACCGATACCCACACCCGCAAGCAAGCTTCCGAGCCGGTCATCCCGAACCCGAAGCAAGAACATCTTTCCAAGCAAAGCTTAATGGCACAGGATATCGCTTCCACCGATCATTTAACGCGCCTGGATGCCAAGCAGCATCTGACATCGATGCTCACCAAGCTCGCACAGGCTGGACCCGCTCAAGTCTCTGACTATGTGCGGAAGCTTCAGCAGTCACATGATCACTTTACCATGATTATATGGCAGGATGCGAAAAAAGGAAAACGTCAGGAATATACTATTACGAAAAGCAACTGGAATGCTGCCGACCGGAAAATCTTGAAAGGATATCTTGATCAAGCCGAAAAGAGTATCGGCAAACAGCATTCATATGAGTCCACCTCCTTTAAAATGGATGGAAAAGAGTATTTTGTAATCGCTGAGCCTTCAAAACAAACACCGAAGCAAGGCGTTATTGCTCTTATGAATCAGCGAATCCTGACAGAAGTAGCCAACCACCAAAAGAAAAACCTGAGGCTGATCCCTTATCCGAAAGAAGGAAAATACAAGGTCGAATCCGTTCATGCCGATACACTGCGGGATATTACCGTACGAACCGGTCATGACAATGAGAAAGCCAGCCATTTTTATGAAAATGAAATTGTAGTCCGTTTCCGCCAGGATCCCTCCCGGCAGGATCTGAACCGGATGATGAGTGAGCTCAGGGCTGAATCCTCACGAAAGCTGGGTTATGCTTATGTGTTTCATGCCAGTGGCATGGATTACAGTCAGCTCAAATCATATTTCATGAAAAACTGGAACCCTCAGTACGTTGAGCCCCATTATTTATACATGACCAATGACAAGGTAAAAGAGTCCACGAGCAGTCTGCCCAATGTTCCAAATGACCTGCTGTTCGCCAAATATCAATGGAATCTGCCTGCCATCGAAACAAATCAGGGCTGGGATTTATCCAGAGGCAGCAAGGACGTCATTGTCGGTATCGTTGATACAGGTGTTGATATCGATCATCCGGACCTGCAGGGACAGCTTCTGACAGGGTATAACGTTATTAACCCCGACTCTGATCCATTAGATGACGTAGGACATGGAACCCATGTATCAGGAATCATCGGTGCACTCGTGAACAATAACGAAGGCGTTGCCGGAATCAGCTGGTACAACAAAATGCTGCCGGTAAAAGCGCTTGATAAATCAGGATCCGGAACAACCTATTCTGTAGCCGAAGGTATTATCTGGGCTGCTGACAACGGAGCTAAAGTCATTAATATGAGTCTTGGCAACTACGCCGATTCCCAGTTTCTCCATGATGCGGTGAAATACGCTTATGACCGCGATGTTGTACTTGTAGCTGCTTCAGGAAATGACAATACCGAGCGGCCTGGCTATCCGGCAGCTTATTCCGAAGTTCTTGCGGTTGCAGCCACGGATTCCAATATGAAGAGGGCATCCTACTCTAATTACGGGGATTACATCGATGTAGCTGCGCCCGGAACCAGCATTGCCAGCACATATCCAGGCAACCAGTACGCGGCCTTATCGGGTACTTCTATGGCAAGCCCTCATGTTGCCGCCATGGCCGCTCTGATCCGCTCCCGAAATCCGGATCTCACCAACAAGCAAGTCATGGATATTATGCGGAGCAGCACAGTGGATTTGGGCCCAAAAGGAAGGGACAAATACTACGGGTACGGACAGATTGATATTTATAAAGCATTGCAGGCTGCAGGCACTACAGAAGCACCATTACAATTTTGGCCGCAGCATGTTCAGAAGAAAATGGATTCTGTAATTCAAAATAACAAATAGCATGTTAGAAAAAAAAAGCAATCCGGCCTTTTTAAGGCGGATTGCTTTTTTGACTGCAAAATCTCTCAGCATCAATTTTATAAACACCGGAAACACTCTTGAAGCAATATGTCTTCTGTGAATTTTCTTCGAAGACATTTTTTATGGTGTGTTACAGATTTGATTAACGTCTGCCTCTGGCTCTAGAAACCTGCGCACCGCGTTTCACGCTGTTTGTGGAAACGGAGCAGTTTTGATCACTTTCAACGTAGTTGTATACATGTTTTGGTACTGGAACACAGTGATGTCTTTTTACCACTTGAACTGTGTGAACCACCGGTACGATTTGCGGGTAGTAGTAATCCTGAACAATCACAGTTGGATCTGTATAAATCGGATCCGCTGGAGGACATTGGAAGCAATGGTTATACATTTGCAAGCAGCTCCTTTCGTTGATTTAGTACAGTTTATTATGTTGGAATCCTCTTCGTTTGTACGTTTGTCCTTGATATAGTGTTATTTGACTAAATCAGGCTCGTCTAGATTTAAGCCGCCGGGTAAACGCAAAAAGACGGCATCACCGGTTTAACCGGGATGTCGCCTTGGCTTGTATCATGTTTAATAATACTGTTGCAGTTAGGAAAGTTTTACGTAAGCCGGGTTCTGTGCTCTTCGCGGTACAGACGGGAACTACCCTCCCGCGGATAAGCGACAATCATCTATCTAGGCCAATCATTGCTAATTGGCTCAAGCGACCAACCCGAACGCGCCTCGGGCTAAGGCTGCTTCTCAGGGAAGCTGCGTTCCATTAGGTCTTGCTCCAAGTGGGGTTTACCAGGAACGAAGTCACCAGCGTTCCTCGGGGTCTCTTACACCTCGGTTCCATCCTTGCCTGATCCGCTGTAACAGCGGCCATCGGCGGTCCATTTCTGTGGCACTATCCTTCAACTCGCGCTGACTGGACGTTATCCAGCACCCTGCCCTATGGAGCCCGGACTTTCCTCTCGCGGCGCCTTACGCGCCACCAGCGATTGTCTGTCAAACTTTCCGGACAACATTGTATAGTATACATGGAAAAGCGAAAGGTTTCAATCCTCATCGCCTTCCAACGTTAACGGATTTTCCCTTCCAGCTTAAAATTACATAAAACGGAATGGTTCTGTGTTGATGCGGGACGCGATAACCTTGGTTTCATAACGGTTTTTTTCCAGTATTGCACTCATCCATTCCGCCACTTTCACCTTCATGATCTTCTCGGCATTATGTCCCGGATCAATGAGTGTGATGCCGGCATGGAGCGCATCTTGAGCTGTGTGATAATCCACATCGCCGGTTACCAGAACATCTGCGCCGCGGAAGCGTGCCGCCGGATAGTAACGGCTGCCGGATCCGCCAATTACGGCTGCCTTCTTGATAATCCGTTCAGGGTCGCCTATCACGCGTACATGAGGCACATCCAGTTTTTCCTTAACAATCTCTGCAAAAGCGGCAAGCGTTAGCTCCTGCTCCAGCTTTCCGACTCTTCCAAGTCCGAAGGCATGTCCCTTCAGATCAAGCGGGTAGATATCATAGGCTACTTCCTCATAAGGATGGGCTTTGAGCATCGATTGGATGACACGGTTCCGGATTCCTTGCGGCACGATGGTTTCAATGCGAATCTCCTCCGCCTTCTCCAATTTCCCAACAGATCCAAGGAATGGTTTCGTTCCTTCTTGAGGCAGAAAGGTTCCGGTTCCCTCCACATTAAAGCTGCAGTGGCTATAGTTACCGATTGCGCCAGCTCCTGCTCCAAGTACAGCTTCACGTACCTGTTCCGAATGGGTCTTAGGGACGAACACAACCAGCTTGGACAGCTGCTCACGCTGAGTTTCTTCAATCGGCACCGTCTGATGGATGCCAAGCGCTTCTGCCATCCAATCATTCATGCCGCCTTCTGTAATATCCAGATTCGTGTGTGCGATATATACGGCGATATCATTTTTAATTAATTTCTCGTACAATTTTCCCATTGGCGAGTCTGTGTTCAGCTGCTTCAAAGGACGGAATATGATGGCATGGTGGGCAATAATCAGGTTAGCCCCGACGCGTATCGCTTCATCTACCACTTCGTCGTTAACGTCCAGCGCTACCAATACGGCTTGGATTTCTTTTTGCAAGCTTCCAAGCTGAAGTCCAATTCTATCTTTATCATCAGGGTAGGCCAAATGTTTGGGAGCCAGCTGCTCCATGTACTGAATTACAGTCTGTCCTTTTGCAAACATGTGAGTACCTCCTTAATTTGATCGATTTCCCGCTTCAATTGCCGCGATTTAACTTCTACGGATTCCTGCTTTGAAGCTGACAACGACTCGAGAATCCCATGAAGCTTATCAAGCTCGCTGTTCCATTTATCGCTCAGTACAGACGTTGGTTCCTTAAGCAGCCATGGCCCCATGCGTAAAAGGAGCTCTGATGTAACCGTGAAGGTGCCTTTTCCATTACTGACGGGCCATTCCTGTTCCTCATACAACATTCGACTGCTGATCCGCTCATCTTCATGCTCGGGAACTGCCGTCAGAATCTCATAGATTTTCCCATCTTCCTCGAGAATTTTCTCGGACGTAAGCAGCCAGCCATGCTCCATCAGCCAGCGGCGGAGGATGTCTTCGCCAACGTTCGGCTGCAGGATAAGCAGCTGCACATCTGTTAGCTTGTCCAAGCCATTATCAAGAATGCTGGCAATCAAGCTACCGCCCATACCGGCAATTGTAATCACATCTACTTCTCCGGCTTCAATTACCGCCAGCCCGTCACCGCATCTGACTGCAATTTGACCTTGAAGTCCAGCTTCAGCTACCTGCTTTGCTGCGGACTTGAACGGACCCTGATTCACTTCACCTGCAACGGCCTGCACTACCCGGCCAGACTTCACTGCTGCCACAGGCAGCAGTGCATGATCCGAGCCGATATCAGCCAAACGGCTATGCTCAGGAATTAGCTCCATAATCATCTCTAATCTTCTTGATAATTTCATGTCGCACCCACGTATCCATTTTATTTTTCATAAGCTTTTTCTACCGTAACAAATTCGGATCTTAGACTGCAAATATACATGACTTTCCCCGTCAGCTCTTGGCTCTGGCATTCCATAAAGGCATAATTATTATTTGCATTGCCCCTCAAAAAGAGCTAAAATAAAAACAAATAAAGGAAATAGTTCTAAAAGAAAGAAAATCAGTTTCTCTCAGATTTATGTCCATTTGAAAAAAAAGACCTTACTGCCGAAAGTCTGCAGAAAGTCAGATGAATTGTTTTATTCGAGAAAATCTTTCAGACGTTTACTGCGGCTAGGATGACGCAGTTTACGGAGTGCCTTGGCTTCAATTTGACGAATACGTTCACGGGTTACGCCAAATACTTTGCCTACTTCCTCAAGTGTTCTCGTCCGGCCGTCATCAAGACCAAAGCGGAGACGAAGAACATTCTCCTCGCGTTCTGTCAGCGTATCCAGCACATCCTCAAGCTGTTCCTTCAGAAGCTCGTAAGCCGCTGCATCCGCTGGAGCCAAAGCTTCCTGATCCTCGATAAAATCGCCAAGATGCGAATCGTCCTCTTCACCGATTGGTGTTTCAAGCGATACCGGCTCTTGGGCAATTTTCATAATCTCCCGAACCTTTTCAACGCTGAGTTCCATTTCGGCCGCAATTTCTTCCGGCGTCGGTTCACGCCCCAATTCTTGAAGCAGCTGACGGGATACCCGGATCAGCTTATTTATCGTTTCAACCATGTGTACCGGTATCCGGATTGTTCTAGCCTGATCCGCAATGGCGCGGGTAATGGCCTGACGAATCCACCATGTCGCATAGGTACTGAACTTGTATCCTTTTTTGTGGTCAAACTTCTCAACGGCTTTAATAAGGCCCATATTGCCTTCCTGAATCAGATCCAGGAACAGCATGCCGCGTCCCACATAGCGCTTGGCGATACTGACCACCAGACGCAGGTTGGCTTCAGCCAAACGCCGCTTCGCTTCTTCGTCACCGTTCTCGATTCGTTTAGCAAGCTCAACCTCATCGTCAGCCGACAAGAGAGGTACCCGGCCAATTTCCTTTAGATACATCCGTACCGGATCATTAATCTTAATACCCGGCGGCAGGGATAAGTCGTCGTCAAAGCTGAAATCATCACTATCATTGTTTTCGTGGTCCTCGGACGGACGGTGCATACCGTTATCGTCTTCATCATTCTCGTTGACCACATCAATCCCAATATCGCTCAGATGCTCATAAAACTCATCCATCTGTTCAGGGTCTTGATCAAACGGCGATAATTTCTCCATAATTTCTTTGTAATTTAAAGAAGATCTTTTTTTACCCTGTTCAATCAGTTGGTCTTTTACCTGATCAAGCGTAAATTCTGTCTCTAGTTCAGTATGCTGATCATTCGCCATAACTCGACTCCCTCCTCCCTAGAAACATTCAAGCCTGTTCTTTACTGTCTCTCTAGGGCTATAATCTCACTTGCAATTTGTGCAGCACGCAGAAAGTCCCCTGACCGCTCGGCAATGATCATTTCTTCTTTCTTCTTATCGATCTGCCGCTTCTGCGGAACTTTCTGTACTTCCCGAATACAATCATCCAACTCCTGAATGTTCCACTCCGGTGGAGTGTCCATCATGGAGATGGAGCTAACGGTCTTCTCCAGACGGTCATCATGTAGGGATGACATAAAACGGCTGATATCCGGAGGTTTGCCCTGTGCGTAGTAGGCATATAGATAAGCAGCAATGGCTGCATGATCATCAATGTTGAATGCGTCACCGAGCCGTTTTTCCACATAGGTTGCAGCTTCGGCATCCTGCAGCATCATGGCCAAAAGGCGCCGTTCTCCGGTATGGTATGCCGGCAGCAATGTTGGAGCAGAAACCTGCCCTTTTTTATGCCTACCATTATTCCACCTTTTGTCGTTATTATCCCCATCCGGCATGTTTTTTTGCATGGACTGGCGGATCTCGTTGCAATCCTGCTTGAGGCTTTCAAATGAAAGCTGAAGTTCGGAGGCAAGTTCTCTTAGATAAACTTCTCTCTCGGTCGATGAGGGCAGAGCCGCAATAATCGGGAGCACTTCCTTCGTATATGCGATTTTCCCATCTTCTTCTAGCAGTATATGGTTTTTTTTCAGATATATAAGCTTAAATTTTGTGGTGGATACGGCCCCGTCTATGATTTGCCGGATAAAACGTTCCGCACCATATTTCTGGATGAATTCATCCGGGTCGAGCCCTTCATTCAGAACAGCAATTCTGATAACGAGACCCACGCTCTCCAGCAGCGGAATGGCTTTCATTGCCGCAGCTTGTCCGGCACGGTCACCGTCGTAACAAATCACAATTTCGTCAGCCATCGTTTTCATGAGTGCCGCATGACTTTCCGTCAAAGAAGTACCCATTGTTGCAACACCGTTTTGTACTCCAGCCTCCCAGGCCGATATTACGTCCCCGTACCCCTCGAATAAAACGATTTGCCGCAGTTTGCGGATTGACGGTTTGGCCTGATGAAGATTGTACAAAATCCGGCTTTTGTTAAACAGTTTGCTTTCTGGTGAATTTAAATATTTCGGCTGCCCGTCGCCAAGGATTCTTCCCGCAAAAGCGATAATTTTACCATTGCGGTCACTGATGGGAAACATAACGCGGCCTCGGAAACGGTCAAGAAAATCATCGCCCTCATGTCGCTTGGACAGAAGTCCGCCTTTTTCCATCTCGTGCAATTCAAAGGATCTTTTGGTTAAAAACTGAACCAGCGTGTCCCAACGATCCGGCGCGAAGCCGATTTGAAATTGATCGATCACCTTGTCGTTAAAACCGCGAGAGCGCAAATAATCCATCGCCGCTTTGCCGTGCTCCGTATTCTTGAGCAAAAAGTTATAAAACTTGGCAGTCCATTCGTAGGCCTGAAGCAGCCGGTCTCTCTCCGGATTCGGAGGTATCACCACAGCCCCTTGTCCTTCCGGAAGTGCAATGTGACTTTCTTCTGCCATGGTCTTGACGGCTTCGGGGAAGGATAGTCCTTCGATTTCCATCCTGAATTTGATGGCATTTCCACCTTTGCCGCAGCCGTAGCAATAGAAAATCTGCCGATCCGGCGTTACCGTAAAAGAGGGGGTCTTCTCCGAATGAAACGGGCAGAGGCCCTTCATATATTTCCCCTGCTTGGTCAGATGAACGTACCTGCTTACCGTATCGACAATATCATGCTGCTCGAGCACGGCATCGATAATTTTTTCCGGAATATTACCCTGTCCGGCATTCATCTAAACCACCTTCATCTCTTTTAGGCACGTAAAATATTATTCGCTACTGTTAAACATTCTCCTGCAATACCTGCAAAAGTTTTGTCAGTTTCTGTTGAAAAATTTTCTTGTCCTCCTGGGTTATCGGCTTCGGACCCTTGCCATAGCTGCCTCTTCGCCTTGCTTTGGCCTGGTGATGACGACGATCCAGCATGAACTCGATATTTTCACTATTGTAGCTCTGTCCCCGAAATGAAATGACATGGCAGCCTTTAGAAAGCGCAAGTGCAGCTAGTCCGTAGTCCTGCGTCGTAACGACATCTCCTCGCCTAATATGGTTGGCGATATAGAGATCGGCGCTTTGATCGCTCCGGTCTACCTGAATAGTCTGCACGCCTTCTTCGCCTTGTATAAAATGGTCATAAGAAGAAACCATCAGCACAGGAATTCGGAAGGCTCTGGCAGCTTCGCCAATTTCATGCTTCACGGGACAGGCATCCCCGTCAACGACAATCTGAATCGTATGCATATCAGCCAGAAGATCACCCTGTTATCATGGTTTACCGTACTATTATATACGAGCAAGGGAACCTAAAATCCTCTTTCTGCCGGATAACAACTTTTGACAGCTTTCTGAAAAGATACGGAAGCAGGAGAACATACTTTATGTCCATCCCGCTCCGTATGTTTATACCCGGATTCAATCGATTCCTACCAAACCAGCTTGTTGAAATCGGCAAACTGTTTCATGCCTTGATCAATCTGAGCCAGCATTCCTAGACGGTTGCCGCGAATTTTTTCATCCTCAGCCATAACCATAACGGAATCAAAGAAATTCGTAATCGCTGCTTTAAGTTGTCCCAGAAGCTCCAGCGCCTTCATTCCGTCTCTTTCTTCAAGGGCGGTACGATATGGCTTTTGAACCTCTAGCCAGGCAGCATACAGTTCCTTCTCCGCAGCTTCCTGAAGGAGGCTCTCGCTGACTGCAGCCTTGGAAGCCTTCGCCGCCAGATTGCTCACTCGGTTGAAGGATTCGACCGTCGTTTTGAAATCCTCTCCGCTATTCACGGCATGCATCAGGGAATCACCGCGGGATACAACGGATAATACATCATCAAATCCTGCAGCTATCACGGCATCCACAATATCGTACCGTAAATTCTCCGATAGAAGCTTTTTCACGCGAAGACCGAAGAACTCCTCCAAGTCTTTACGGATTTCACTGCCTTGACGTTTCATTTCCCGGAACTGGGCATGAACATCAATAGCAATATTAAATATTTCTGACAATGTGATTGGCATTTGCTTGGACAGCAAGATCTGAATGATGCCCTGCGATTGACGGCGGAGTGCATAAGGATCTTGCGAGCCTGTTGGAATGATGCCAATGGAGAAACAGCCTACAATTGTATCCATTTTATCTGCAATACTTACGATGGAGCCTACTCCTGTGGACGGCAGCTCATCCGAAGCGGAACGTGGCTGGTAATGTTCAAATACCGCCTTGGCAACCGCTTCATTCTCTCCGGCCTTGCGGGCATAATCTTCACCCATGACGCCCTGAAGCTCCGGAAACTCGTATACCATTTGTGTCACCAGATCGAATTTGCAAATATCGGCAGCGCGGCTTACAGATTCCTGATCCGTTCCGGAAATTTGCAGTGCTTCTCCTAAACGATCCGCAATTTTGCGTATGCGGCGGACTTTATCGCCAACCGTTCCAAGCTCTTCATGGAAAACAACGCTTTCGAGTTTGGAGAGGGCATCCTTGATTTCCAACTTCTGATCCTCGTCATAGAAGAACTTCGCATCAGAAAGCCGTGCTCTCAGAACCTTTTCGTTCCCCTTCGCGATAACATCCAAAGACGTATTATCACCATTACGGACGGTGACGAAGAATGGAAGAAGACGGCCCTGCTCATCCAATACCGGGAAGTAGCGCTGATGCTCTCTCATGGACGTGATCAGCACTTCCTGCGGAATATTTAAGAAGGAAGGATCAAACGTGCCGAAAAGAACGGTTGGTGTTTCAACGAGGAAAAGAACCTCTTCCAGCAAGTCATTCTTAACAGCGATCTTCCAGCTTTTTTCTTCAGCAAGTCCTTTGATCTGTTCCAAGATCATGTTTTCGCGTTCCTTCACATCGACGATAACATGCTGAGCGCGTAGTACTTCCGAATAAGCAGATGCTTCAGAAACAATCGCATCCGTTCCGAGAAAACGGTGACCACGAGTCACATTGCCTGACTTCACGCCGGTCACTTCCATGTCAATGACATCCGATCCGAACAATGCGACAATCCAGCGGATCGGGCGCACAAATTTATAATCATAGCTACCCCATCGCATATTTTTCGGAAAAGTCATCGAAGAAAGGATACCCAGCAAGCCTTCAGCTAGAATCGATGAAGTCTCTACACCTGTACTGCTTTTTGTAACATAAATATATTCAACGCCATTGAGTTCTTTAAATGTGAACTGTTCAGGCTTCACGCCTTGTCCGCGTGCAAACCCGAGTGCAGCTTTACTCCAGTTGCCGTTCTCATCCTGGGCGATTTTGCGTGAAGGTCCCTTTACTTCTTCCTCCACATCATCCTGCTTCTCCGCTACGTCTTTAATCAGCACTGCAAGACGCCGCGGTGTCGCATAGGCCTGGACATCACTGTGGGACAAGCGGGATTGCTCCAGCCATTGAACCATCTTATCCTTAAGCTGATCCATCGCCGCACGCAGGAATCGTGCAGGAACCTCTTCAAGACCGATTTCAAACAACAAATCCTTAGACATGCAAATCGCCTCCTTTCTTCAACAGCGGGAAGCCAAGCTTCTCGCGTTCCTCCACATAGGTTGCTGCAACCTGACGGGCCAGATTACGCACCCGGGTAATATAACCGGTACGCTCGGTTACACTGATGGCACCACGGGCATCCAGAAGGTTGAAGGTATGAGAGCATTTCAAAACATAATCATATGCGGGGAATACCAGGTTCTGATCCATCGCCTTTTTGGCTTCCTGCTCATACATGTTAAAAAGCGTGAAGAGCATTTTGACATCAGATACTTCAAATGTGTATGTTGAATGCTCAACCTCCGGCTGATGGAATACGTCTCCGTAGAGAATACCGTCCACCCACTCCAGATCAAACACATTTTCTTTTTCCTGGATATAGGAAGCAAGCCGCTCCATACCGTAGGTGATTTCAACGGCTACCGGATGTGTTTCAATACCGCCCACTTGCTGGAAGTACGTGAATTGGGTGATTTCCATACCGTCAAGCCATACTTCCCATCCGAGTCCCGCACAGCCGAGAGAAGGATTTTCCCAGTTATCCTCTACAAAACGAATATCATGATGCAGCGCATCCACACCAAGTGCTTTAAGGCTTTCCAAATATAGCTCCTGAATATTGTCAGGCGAAGGTTTAATAATCACCTGAAACTGGTGATGCTGATACAAGCGGTTTGGATTTTCGCCGTAGCGTCCGTCGGAAGGACGGCGTGAAGGCTCCACATAAGCTACCTTCCAAGGTTCCGGTCCGAGTGAACGCAAAAAGGTCATCGGGTTCATTGTACCTGCTCCCTTTTCCGTATCATAGGGATTCACGATAATGCAGTTCTGCTCCGCCCAAAATTGCTGCAGTGTCAAAATCATTTGTTGAAAATTCATATGCGCCTCTCCTTTGCTTTTTTTGAACGAAACTCGTTCGCCAGCATGTTTGATCCGCTAGCAGGACATTTTCGGGGCAAACAAAAAACTCCCGCCCATGCCTGCTGTACAGACATAGGGACGAGAGCTGTTATTCCCGCGGTTCCACCCTACTTGATCGCATTCCCCATATTTACAGGGAGGCAGCAATCCTCTTTTTTAGCCGATTTCATACCATGCTCCCGGATGCCATGTTCATGAATTCATTCCACCGGGCTTACACCTTCCCCGGCTCGCTGTTGGGAACAAAATCACTACTTTTTCCGATCAACGCATGTCAGACAATTTAAAAAGAAACTTAATCTATACTACTGGATATCCAGTGATAAGTCAACTGTATTCTACAGTCCATATTTCTCCATCTGATCGAGAAAGCTTTGCGATTTCAAATTCAGTCCCAGCTGCATGTCCATAAAGGCGCGCATAACTGCCTTCAATTCAGCTTTCGTCTCGTCTTTCACATCGACATGGCCGAGTCTTCTCAGATCAAGTCGCGTGAAAAGACGGAGCAGCTTCAAACTTTTGGGGGATAATTTCATCGCCGGAGGATCCAGATGCCGGCAAGAACGGCACAAAACACCGCCCAGCCTTGGACTTACGACAGAGCTATCATCCTCAGACAAATCCTTGCCGCAAGAAATGCAGGATAGGAGCTCAGGTCCATATCCTGCAGTCTGTAGTATTTTCATTTCGTACAAATTGATGATAATTCCAGGATCCTTGCCTTCCTCCAGCGCATCCAGACAAGCCTTCAACTGTTGAAACCAAAAGCTACCTGTTTCCTCGTCATGTAGTACCCGGTCAAGCAGTTCACATGCATAGGAGGCGTAAGCTGCCAAAATAAGATCCTGACGGAGCACATGATGCGAACTGCTAATTTCGCCTGAATTTAGCGTTCCCAGACCTGTACCATTTCTAAAAAAAACAAACTCTGCTGTTGTAAACAGCTGCGTTAAGGCAGCATGGCGGCTTTTGACTTTTTTTGCTCCCCGGACAAGAACACCTACTTTGCCCGCATTTTCGGTGCAAATCGTAATGATTTTGTTCCCTTCGCCGTAGTCCATGCTGCGGATGACGATCCCTTCCACCCTGTATAGCATGCCTCTTCCCCCAGCCATTCCCGGAGCAGCCAAAGATCATTCGTTTTCTTCATGATTTTCCGTCTCTTCCGCTGCCGCCATTTCCGGCACTGCAGCCGCTTCAGCCATTGCTACGCCCCCATGTTCCTTGTAGAGCATGTAAGCATCCACATCTCCAGTCATCGCAAAATACTTCCACGAAAAATCTCGCATTCGTATTCATCCTTCCTTTGGAAATGACGTCTGCATCTTCAAAATTAGGATGTGGCGAACGCTCCGGATGTATGTGAAGCAAATCCTGCCAGCGGCATAAGTTGCTTTTTAGGCGTCGCGGTGGAAGCCGAGATCACGAAGTACGCGATCCTGATTGCGCCAGTCTTTTTTTACTTTCACCCATAATTCCAGGAAGATCTTCGATCCAAGCAGATTTTGGATATCCTGCCGGGCCTGCTTGCCCACTTCTTTCAGAAGAGCACCTTGTTTACCGATAATAATGCCCTTCTGGGAATCCCTCTCCACAAAAATGACGGCGGAAATGTGTACGACCCCATTCTCCTGCACATGCATGTCCTCAATCGTAACTGCAATGGAGTGTGGAACCTCTTCCCGGGTCATATGGAGAATTTTTTCTCGAACCAGCTCCGCGCAAACAAACTGCTCTGGATGATCTGTAATTTGATCGGCAGGATAATACTGCGGACCTTCTGGTAAATACTTCTCTACCTGCTGCAAAAGGGTGTTCACATTATTGCCGTTCAATGCCGAAATGGGTACAATCTCAGCAAATGGATGCAGCTTGCTGTACTGCTCAATCATTGGAAGTAGCGCTTCAGGTTCGACCTTGTCAATTTTGTTCAGCACAAGTATGACCGGTGTCTTGATGTCTTTCAGCTGTTCGATGATAAACCGGTCCCCGCCGCCAAAACCTTCTGAAGTATCCGCCAGGAACAAAACAGCTTCAACCTCTTTAAGTGTATTCAAGGCCGTTTTGTTCATAAAATCACCAAGCTTGGATTGTCTTTTATGAATACCCGGGGTATCCAGGAACACGATCTGGTTATGATCCGTTGTATAAACCCCATGAATTTTATTGCGCGTTGTTTGGGGCTTGTCAGACATGATGGCAATTTTTTGACCGATAACCTGATTCATCAGCGTCGATTTGCCCACATTCGGTCTGCCAACAATTGCCACAAAGCCTGATTTGTATGACGGTTTCGCCATAATCTATTTTAACCTCCTCAAGTTTCTTCCCGCTTTTCGGGAAGACCACCCAGGGCCCTGAATCCGGCGGCGGCACAGATAATAGATGCCGGCCGCGGAGACGGGGCCCCGGTTCGATGTTTACTGTTTTGAATATATCTGATTACTTATTGGCACTTTCAAGATCAGACGGGCCAAAAGCTCCTGGCAGAAGATCACGCACGGTTGTTTCCTTGATGTCGCCTTTCATATTGCCCATAATGATCTTCATATCCGGATCACAGAGCTCAACCAATACTTGACGGCACACTCCGCATGGTGTAATGGGTCCATCCGTATTGCCTACCACGGCCATGGCCTTGAAGCTTCCTGCTTTATGTCCATCAGCAATCGCCCGGAACAGCGCAGTCCGTTCAGCACAGTTTGTAGGGCCGTATGCTGCATTCTCAACGTTACAGCCATGGTGTACATGACCTTCCTTGTCAAGCAGCGCCGCTCCTACGCCAAAATGGGAATACGGTGTATAGGCGTTTGCCCGTGCTTTGATTGCTTCCTGCAATAATAGTGCTGAATCCATGAATAAAAACCTCCTCAAATTCCGTAAAACCAATAATATACTAACCGCCCAAACCAAGCAAATCCATGAATGGACGGTAAAATACAATGACGCCTGCGACAACCGCAAAAATTGCCGCCAGGAGCACGGCGCCTGCTGCCGTATCCTTTGCCGCCTTTGCCAGCGGATGAATCTCCGGTGAAGCCAGATCCACTACCGATTCCAGCGCCGTGTTCATCAGCTCCATGGCCATGACCAGCGTTATGGCCAGCAATAGAACCACCCATCTGCCCCAGGACAAATGCAGCAGCGCTGCCGCCGTAATGACGACCACCGCTGCTGCTGTATGGATTCTCATATTGCGCTGTGTTCGAAGTGCATACCGTACTCCTTGAGCCGCGTAAGCAAATGAAGCAAGGAGGGATCCCCTTCGCATTAGCGTGTTAACCCTACTTCAGCCAGGACAGCTTCCTGCTTGCCCATCATCTCGGCTTCACTTTCTTTGTCCTGATGATCGTATCCAAGGAGATGGAGAAAGCCATGGACGAACAGGAATCCGATCTCACGCTCCAGGGAATGTCCATATTCTTCGCTTTGAACCTGCGCACGATTCACGGATATAATAATATCTCCCAGCATTTCCGGCATGTCCTGCAGCTCTTCATCTTCCTCCAGCTCATAGACGATATCCAGCTCTTCGTCCGTAAACTCGTTCATGGCAAAGGATAGTACATCTGTCGGCCGGTCAATACCGCGGTATTCCATGTTCAGTTCATGGATCTGCTTATCATCCACAAAGGTGAGAGCCACCTCCCCGTCCAACACGCCTTCTGCTTCTCCTGCCTTTTGCAGCAGAAGCTCCAGCGTCGATACCAGCTCCTCGCTGATTGAAATCTCCTCTTGCTCATTATTCCATGCCAGCTGCAGTCCCATGACTAACCGCTCCTTCTTGTGTCTTCATTCGTTTTGTTCTTCTTGATTTCTTCGGGATATTCAATTCTGGAATGAAATATCCCCATAACGCTTTCTTTAAGCGTTTTTGCGACAATATCCAGTTCCTTCATTGTCAAATCGCAGTCATTGAACTGGTGATCGTCCAAGCGGCTTTTAATAATTTTTTCGATCATGGTCTCTACCTGATCCACCGTCGGATTCCGCAAGGAGCGAACGGCAGCCTCTACGCTATCCGCGATACCAATAACAGCCGATTCCTTGGACTGGGCTTTGGGACCCGGATATCGAAAATCTTCTTCGGTAAAGTCCGGCTCCTTTCCTTGCTCTTCAGCCTGGCGCAGTGCCTTATGGTAGAAGAATTGAAGGAACGTGGTTCCGTGATGCTGCTCCGCTATATCTCTGATCGGCTTCGGAATCTTATGTTCTTTCAGCATTTCCACGCCATCCCTGGCATGGGCAATGATGATGGATTTACTCATTTTCGGATCAATGGAATCATGCGGATTCTCCATGTTGTTCTGATTCTCGATAAAGTAGCTCGGACGATTGGTTTTGCCGATATCATGATAATAAGAACCGACTCGGCATAGTAGTCCGTCCGCACCAATCGCCTCTGCCGCAGCTTCGGACAGATTTCCCACCATGACGCTGTGATGATAGGTGCCCGGAGTTTCAGTGAGCAGCTTCCGCAGCAGCGGATGGTTCGGATTGGACAACTCAACCAGCTTCAGGGCTGACAGAATCCCGAATGTGACTTCAAAGAAGGGCATAAGACCTATCGCCAGAATGGCGGTTAGCAGGCCACCAGCGAAGGCAAATCCAATGCCGTACAATGTCTGCATCTGGTTCCACTGGCCGTTGCTGATGAGCGTCATAATAAACACAGTCAGCGAGCCGAACAAACATACCATGATCCCGCCTTTCAACAGCGTCGATCGCTGGCTCGCACGGTGAATCGTAAATATGGCTACAGTCGATACGACAAGAGCAAAAAATCCGAAACTAAAGTCAAACAACTGCCCCTGATGGACATTCAATATAACGCTGGATAAAATGCTAAACAGCATTGCCGAGAAATACGCAAGTGACATATCCAACAGCAGGGTTACCAGTGTCGCTCCGATGGCAACAGGCGCCAGATAACCAACATAAGGACTCTCGGCACTCTGGAGAATTCCTGCCAGATGCATGGAAATCACCGTAATGATAAAAATAAGCACCAGCATGAGAACCTGTGAATTATTGTACCTGAATTTGCCGGTATCAGACTGGCGGATAAAGAGGAACAGACCCCATGTCATAAGCAGAGACAACAACAGCAGGCCAAGTTGAGGCCAGTAGTTCACCTCATTTTTAAGCAGACCGTTATCATCCAGCAGATTATACAGATCCTCCGTGATGAGCTGGCTTTTAGCTACAAGCACATCTCCCTGCTTGATGTATACCGTCTGTGTATTTTCCCGGGCTTGAACCTTGGCTTCCTTGGTCGCTTCCTCATCGTAGAATTTGTTCGCTGAAATCGCCAGCTTAGATAGCTCCTGCACAACTTCACGGGCTGTACGCTGGTTCAAGGTGCTTGCGCTGACAAGCTCAGCCACCTTCGCGCGAACGGCTTGGGCTTCAGTAACCTGATCATTCGTCAGACGGGATACGATTTCACGTGCAACCGGCTTCATTTCGGCAATATCCTTGGTTGTCAGCTTCGGAATTTTAATAAAAGTCTCTTCCGGAATCCGGTAAGCCTGCTGATTCGTCACCTTCAGCATCTCGTCCAGCAATTTGTCCGAGTATTTGGCTGTAGAACGGTTTGCATTGACATAGTTTTGAATAAATTCCTTGGAACGCTGCGGTATTTCAAGACGGTAGATCGAAATTTTATCTTCCCTTGAGACCTGATCATCCTGATTCAGCCGGTCGATCCGGTCCAGGATGGAGACTACCAAATTTTCATTGGGAATGGTAACAATCGTATAAATCGGCTGAACACGCTCTGCTTCCTGTTCCTGAGCCTTCAGTGTCGCTTTGTTGTTAGGAATCTGCATTGGTGCTCTGATTTCCTTCTCACTGCGAGTCCCCACCTGAATGTTATACCTTTCAGGCAGCAAATCAGGAGCCAGACTGACATAAAAGAGCACCGCCAGACATAAAAAGAGAACATAGCGTGTTCCTGCGCTATGTTTCCAGCCCACATTTTTAATTGAGAAAGATTTGCCTGATGACGTTTCTCTCGAAGTCATAAAGATAATCCCCTCTAATCTTGATTTTCTACAGCTTTGTCATAAGCAACGATAATTTTTTGAACGAGAGAGTGGCGGACGACATCCTGTTCGGCAAAATAAACAAAGCCGATTTCATCAATACCGCTAAGAATCCTTTTAGCCTCATTCAGACCGGACTTCTTGCCTTTTGGCAGGTCGATCTGTGTAACGTCACCAGTAATGACCATTTTTGAGCCGAAGCCCAAACGGGTTAAAAACATTTTCATCTGCTCGGGAGTCGTATTCTGGGCTTCATCCAGTATGATAAAGGAATCATCCAGCGTACGCCCGCGCATATACGCCAGTGGCGCAATTTCTATAAGTCCTCTTTCAAGCGCTTTCGCCGTTTGCTCCGGGCCCATTACATCATAGAGGGCATCGTAAAGCGGACGCAAATACGGGTCTACCTTCTCCTGCAAATCGCCTGGAAGAAAGCCTAGACTTTCTCCGGCTTCGACTGCCGGACGCGTGAGGACGATCCGCTTCACGGATCCATCCTTCAAAGCTGCCACAGCCAGTACGACTGCCAGATACGTTTTACCGGTACCGGCAGGGCCGATACCAAACACAATATCACGCTTGCGGATGGTCGTTACATAATGCTTCTGTCCTATCGTTTTGACACGAATCGGCTTGCCGCGAAAAGTTGTTGTAATTTCTCCCTTAAATAAATCGAGCAGCTGATCCGCTCGAAAATCCTTTGCAAGTTCAATGGCGTATGCAACATCACGCTCTGAAAGAATATATCCGTTCCGGACAAGCTCCAGGAGAACTTCGAACAGCTGCTCTGCGACTTGAACGTCGTGCAGACTGCCCCGTATGGTAATTTCAGCTTCCCGCGAATCAATCTGCGCAGGGATTTCAGCTTCAATCATTTTCAAAAAAGTATCCTGAGGTCCGAAAATGGACAGCCCTTCACCTGCACTCTGCAATGAAATTTGTGCGCTGTGGTTTTTCTCTGACAAATAGCCTCATTCTCCTTGACTATGAACTAGGGGAAGCTCTTCTGCGATCTTCTCCTCCACCTCAAAAAGCACTTTCATATAAACTTTACCATTCTCTTTCTTCTCATGCAAAATTTTTTGATTGATGATCTGCGAATCACTTCCGTATTTTGCCAAAATATCCCGAACCGCACTCTGTATTCCAAGTTTTTTTGCCTCTTCTGGCTGCAGCGTTTCCTGAGTCTCCGCTACCTCCATGACTTTTTCAGTCATCCAGCCAATCGGAAGTGAAATCGAACGCCAGGTGAGCGGATCATGCTCCGTCAGCGTTTCGGATTTCGCAAATGGTTCTTTTCCGTATCCCCATAACTGAATGGCCCTGTTCCCAAGCACAAGATAGCTTTTGTTTTTCCGTTCGCCTGTATATACTTTTCGCTTTTGAACAAGCGGTACCTGCAAATTGTATTCATGCCATACGAGTCCCTTCACTTCGCCCTTCGCGACGACAATCTCTGAATTGGCAGCTCCATCTCCCAAAATGCCGGAAATGAGCACCTGTCCTTTTTTAACACGTGTGTTCTTTTCAACCAGAGGTCGTCCCTGCTCGGCATAAATGCTTGTCACCACCGCATCCGTCCGGCTGATGAGATGACGCGGACTTACCAGGGGCTTCTTCTCCGGCTCTGCAGCCTCTACAATCTGAATTGTAATCGTTGTCCCTTTTCTCTCCACACCAACCCAAGAGGTCCCTGGAAGCTTCATGCTGAGCTCACGGGAGAGCTTGTCCGGCTCGTCCAAGCGAAAAATCCATTGAAATGGCCGAATTCCCGCTTGTCTCGCGACTTTCAAAACATCCTCAGAAGCCAACTTTTCATTTCCTACAACGTTGATATTCCATACCAGAGATGAGAGCAAAAACAGCATGATAAAAAACATAATAATGCCTATGGCAAAAAATTTACGTTTATACAAACTGACGATGCGAAAAGGCAAACCAATCCTGCGGCTGACATGCATCCGGCAGCCTGTCCGTTTAAGCAGGGGGCGAAGAGCATGAAAATCTCTCAGAAGAAGCTTCATGTCAAAAGTATGATCGCTGGTTGGCCGGATATCCCACACGGGAATGCCCGACTCCGCCAAAACATTGATCAGGTGATTCACATGCTCTCCTCTGACTGTTATCAGCACACAGCCGCGCACGACCGATAGTGTAGGTATTTTCATAAGCTCTCCCCCGTTCCTATATATTTTATATTGTTGATGATTCCTTCAATCATGACTTCCTGCGGCAGGATCGCCCGAATCATGAGCCCCGTACCCTCGACTTCTAGCGAGCCCTGGCTAAGGGAAAGAATCATTTTATTCTCTGAAAAATGCCGCACTCCGCGATGATTTTCAATGGAAAGCTCCTTGTTTCCCACCAGGGTAATCCGCGGTAGATCGAGCAGGACATCCTGCGGCAAATCCAGCATTTCATTTGTCCATTTCCGCAGCCTGCGGCTGATCCGGGTCATACGAAGGTCTTCCCCCTTCCTGTACTTTACAACTTATGCCCGGTCCGGCTGATTTATGAGAGGTTTCAGGCTCCATATCGCATTTTGAAAATTCCATAATCAGTGCGCATACAAAAAAACCTCTCCTGCAAGGCACTGAGGATATCAAATATCCTCTGCCATGCAGAAAAGGTTCATTTGCCACATATGAAAATCGTAATGGATCACAGCCTCATTTACGGCCGCCGTATGGCCGCTTCGATCGTGGCGGCCCCAGAATTTCGGACCAGATCAAACCGTTTATGGCTTGCTTCGCAAGGGGTGATACAGGCTTCGAATTTTCCACAACATGAGTATGATTGGAAGGTGATCCCGTCGCCGTTTTCTCAATTCGGTCCAGCGACGCGCTTACCCGTTCCAAATGCTGCTCCATTTCGTTTTTGTAATCCTCGAGCGTTTCTGGTTTGTCGTCTTCCCACATCCCGGACACACCCTCGCCTGTATCATAATCGGGTCCATCGCCTTGATAATCATAGGATCTCTGCTTATGCCTGGATTCCTTTGTACTCCAGCCCTGTGGATATGATGCACTTCCCCGTTGATCCCAGTCGTCCTCAGAATCAGGCGTTCTCACATCATCACGGCCTCTGGGAGCTTCGGTACCGGCAGAATGGGTTCTGCGCTCCATACCGCTTCCGCCGCCGAAGGTGGGCATTCCCCGCGGGTTTTGCCTGGGCTTTGATTTGCCGCGCTTGCTCAGGGCGGAGATGACCGCAAATCCGACAATCAGGATCCAATAGAAATTTTCCAAGATCCACATGGATGCATCATTCCCTACTTATTATTTTGAGGACCGTTTTGGTCTCCCTCGCCCATTTTGCCAAGCGAGCCTCTCATCTGGGTGTCCGCTTCGATATTTTTCAAATTCATGTAGTCCATCACGCCAATCTTGCCTGTACGAAGTGCTTCCGCCATCGCAAGAGGAACCTCGGATTCGGATTCGACTACACGTGCTCTCATTTCCACTACGCGCGCCTTCATCTCCTGCTCTTGAGCTACCGCCATTGCGCGGCGTTCCTCGGCTTTAGCCTGGGCAATCCGTTTGTCCGCCTCCGCCTGCTCTGTTTGAAGATAAGCACCGATGTTCTTACCTACATCCACATCTGCGATATCAATGGACAGAATTTCAAATGCGGTACCCGCATCCAGACCTTTAGACAAGACAGTACGCGAAATCCGGTCCGGATTTTCCAGCACATCCTTGTGCGAGTCACTCGAGCCGACCGTGGTAACGATACCTTCGCCTACACGGGCAATGATCGTTTCCTCACCTGCACCACCGACGAGACGGTCGATATTCGCTCTAACCGTAACACGGGCCTTAACCTTTACTTCGATACCGTTCTTCGCGACGGCTGCCACAACAGGCGTCTCAATGACACGCGGATTAACGCTCATTTGAACGGCCTGCAGTACATCGCGGCCTGCCAGATCAATAGCAGCCGCACGTGTGAATTCCAGTGGAATATCGGCACGTTGAGCCGCGATCAGGGCATTAACGACACGGTCTACGTTACCACCGGCCAGATAATGGCTTTCCAGCTGGTTGATATTGAGTCCAAGTCCTGCTTTGGTTGCCTTGATCAGTGGGTTCACGATCCGGCTTGGTGTAACACGGCGGAGCCTCATGGCTACCAGGGTAATAATGCTGATGCGTACGCCCGCCGCCAATGCGGAAATCCAGAGTGTGAGCGGGAAGAAGCTGAAGAATACGCTCAGCACAATAATAACCACAACGGCAATGAGCAAAATCGAGATCAACGAAGCACTCGTCATAAATGCAATCCTCCAATATTTTTTTATGATTATCTATGATTCTTTCCGTGATGTCCTATAGTTACCATGTTACACGATTCAGGGTAAAAGAACAGGATTTATTTGGGTTTGACGACAACCCTCGCACCTTCGACATGGACAACCACCAACGCTGTATCGCGTGGGATAAATTCTCCATCCGTCACCACATCAATGCGTTCATCGTCGATGAGCGCCGTCCCTGCAGGCCGCAGCGGTGTTACACTAACACCCTCCCGGCCAAGCAGCGCATCCTTGGATGCCGTAGGGACATATCCCTGCTCCTTCGTGAGGGACTCACTGAGAATAAACCGATTCCATATCCCCCGCTCCTTGAACAGGATGGCCACGATCACAATAACTACGACCGCAGCCGCAAAGGCGATACCCAGCGACAGCATTGCATGGCTTGTGTCATATGCTGCACGAACGACTCCAGCTATCAGGCTGATGGCGCCTAAAATCCCCAGAATTCCGAAGCTTGGGACAAACATTTCCAAAATCATGAGTATAAGACCTACGATAAATAGCAGCCAGGTCTCATTGCCTGCAAAGCCGGCTACATAATTGCCGAAGAAATACAGTACAAATGCAGCCACTCCAATAATTCCCGGCACACCGAATCCGGGAACAATCAGTTCAATGACAATGCCGGCAATACCGAGAAACAGCAAGATGGTCATCACGATTGGATTCGTTAAAAATGAAGCTACTTTCTCTGAGCCTGTATGCTGCACGAGAAACATATCATCCGTTGAATATCCCATCCAGGATACAACATCCTCAGGTGACGATGCGATGGTGTCAGCATATCCAACCTTGAGTGCCTGTTCACTTGATAATGCGATTATTTCGCCTTTCTCTTTCTTCACTCCAATTTCCGGCATATCGACAACAGCATTAATATCTGCCATGCCTTCCGCTATGCTTCCGTTTCTTCCACTGGATTCGGCAGCGGATGCCATTTCGGATTTCCAAGCCGCTACAAGCTTGGGATCATCCACACGTTTGCCTGTACTATCCACCATGGCGGCTGCGCCAATCATGCTGCCCGGTGACATGGCAATTTTATCGGCATTCAGTGCGATGTAGCTCCCGGCAGAGGCGGCATTGCCGCGTATGTAAGCAACAGTTGTTATCTTGCTCTCACGAATCATTTTGCCAATATCCTGTGCCGTATTGACCAGGCCGCCCGGCGTATTGACTTCCAAGATGATGAGTTCAGCATTCATTTTCGCGGCTTCCTTAAATCCGCGTTTCATAAACTTCCCAAGTCCCGTCTCGATTTTCTGATCCACCGGAATAATATATACCGGTCCCGTTTTTGCCGTTTCTGCTATTGCCATACCCGGTATTGCAGCTGCCGTGCAGCCAACCAGTAAAAGAAGAACAAACCACGTGGCCAGCCTTTTGGTACATCTGGATAAATTCAATGTCTTTCCCTCCTTTCCACATGATTATAATATATTGTCCAGCATATGATTGATATTACGCAATAAATGGCTTACCGTTTCAGAAAAATGAAAAAACACCCCTTAAAAAGGGGTGTTTCACATTATGTTTTATTGCAGAAATTGCTGAACCACTTGGTTCACAAGTTTTCCGTCAGAGCGTCCTTTGACTTTCGGCATCAGCGCACTCATCACTTTCCCCATGTCCGCTTTCGAAGAAGCACCGGTTTCCTGGATGGTCTGCTGTACAATAACTTTTATTTCTTCTTCGGAAAGCTGTTCGGGAAGATACTGACCGATAATCTCAATTTCTGCTTCGACATTTGACGCAAGATCGTCACGATCCGCTTTTTTAAATTCTTGGAGGGCATCTTTGCGCTGTTTAATTTCACGACTGAGGATATCAAGCACTTCGTTGTCATCCAAAGTTCTTTTCAAATCTATTTCAAGATTCTTGATCGTTGAACGAACCATTCGAATAGTGGAGAGCCTGAATTTCTCCCTGCTCTTCATCGCTTGTATCATATCTTCGTTCAATCGTTCGCTAAGATTCATGTTAGTTCAGTTCCTCCTAAAACTTTCTCTTACGAGCAGCCTCGGACTTTTTCTTGCGCTTCACGCTTGGCTTCTCATAATGCTTGCGTTTCTTCACCTCAGCCAATACACCATCCTTTGCGATGGAGCGCTTAAAGCGGCGAAGTGCAGCATCAATAGACTCGTTTTTGCGAACTTTAGTTTCAGACACCAGTTTTCCCTCCCTCCGACCAGACCGTCCAAGAGCAATAACACGGTTCATCAAATTTAATTATAGGTGAAAGAGAAATAGGGTGTCAACCTTGATGCCTATTTTTTCAGAAAGCACCTATAAATTTTTGGATAAATTATCTAAGCATGCGAATCCGAAATGCCTGTCAGAGCGCCTAATTTGGCCCCTCCAAGCAGGTGATAATGGATATGATGCACAGCTTGTCCGCTGTCCGGTCCGCAGTTATTAATAAGACGATAACCGGAATCTTCCACTCCAAGATCCTTCGCTACCTGCTGGGCAACTTGATGCATTTCCGCAATCAGTGCCAGATCCTGCTCTTCCACTTCGTTCATGGAAGCAATATGTTTTTTGGGAATAATCAGCACATGCACAGGTGCCGCAGGCTGAATATCCTTGAACACCAGGATTCTTTCATTTTCAAACACCTTTTGTGAAGGAATGCTGCCCTCGGAGATTTTGCAAAAGAGACAGTCCATATTTTGTCGCCTCCAATATGTAATATTGTTCTTCCAATACAATTATCATACCGGATTCTGGGGGAACACGTCCAATTTTCATCTCAAAAAAAGGACCTTCCAAAGGGAAAGTCCTTACTTTTTACCGGATGTTGGGCCTCTGTATGTGCAAATATCGGCATTAATAGAAAGGCAGCAGTGAAAGCGCAGTCAAGCCTACAAGCGGCAGAACCAGCCTGTTAAAGCGCCGTCTGTATGGAAAACCCCCATAGGGGAACCCAAAACCATACCCGTATGGAAAGAACGCCCGGGTGTCCTGTGCAGGATATCGATAACATGGATCCCAGCAGCCGCCGTGATGATACGGGCTGACATTTCCATGATCATATGGCATGTTTTCATGACCTACCGGCACCGCCAGATAAACATTTTCTTCATCAACATGTTCAACAAAGCCATCATGGGCGCTTCCATCCGACATGGTAGCTCTGACATAACGGTACATATGTTTTTTACAAACTTCCTTGGCCTCAAACTTCTCCATTCCGTAATCCTCCCCAGTCTGCAATTTACACGATCATCATATTCAGAACTGGGCGAATGGCTACTCATCTTCAGCAAAAAAAACGGAAATCAACAAAAAAAAGAAGCACCCTCTCCGCTGAAATCAGCTTCGCTGCGCACGGACGTATGTTAAGGAGTAGTTATCCCTGCCATACGTCCGCCGGGGTGCTTCATGATAGAATGTCGGCTTGACTGTATTATAACAGCCGCTTGCAGCTGTAACTGTGAATTACATCACATTACATTTCTTCCACAGTAATTTTCGAACCTCCGCCTGCCTGGTCAGCCGGCAAGACCACCAGCTTACGCGGAAGACGGGCACGAAGCTCCGGAACGTGACTGATAACGCCAACCGACAGGTGATCGTTATGCAGCTTTTCCAAGGATGTTATGACGGTCTCAAGCAAATCAGGATCAAGCGTACCAAAACCCTCATCCAGGAAAAAGAACTGCAGCGGATACTGTCCGCGAAGCTGTATCTGTGCGGACAAGGCGAGGGCCAACGAGAGAGAGGTAAGGAAGGTCTCTCCTCCGGACAACGTGGACACCGGTCTGCGAACCCCTCCATTGGCGTCGTCCCTGATTAAAAAGCCTCCGCCTGAATCTACTTCGAGGGCATAACGCTGCTTGGTCAGGAATCTCAGACGTTGGGAAGCAGACTGACTGACCTGCATCAGCTGTTCTTCCGCAATGTATTCGACAAAAGCATTACCGCGCAGACAGGATTGCAGCTTGGCAAGCTTCTCCGCTTCCTGCTGCCGCAAAAGGCGCAGCTTCTCGAGCTCCGTCCAGCGAACATGTCGCTTTTTAATATCCTCCAAATCACGTTCTGCACGCGCTTTGGCCTGCAGAGCCTCCTCATCGGCTTGGCGGAAAGTAGCCAATTCCTGTGTCACATGCAGCCAGTGCTCTTCCGTCAGCGAGCTGCCAAGCAGCTGCTCTTCGAAATGCCTGATCGCTGCACGGAGATCCCTTTCTCTCTCACGATGCTCCCGCACCCTGGCAGCAAGCTGCTCAGCCTCCTGCGGCTGAATATTCGCAGCTTCCACCTCAGCTTCATTGGCAAACGGTGAAGCTGACAGCAGCTTCTCCCATCGCTTGCCCGCAGCTTCATAATGGGCTGCAGCCGACTCTGCAGCTTGACAAGCCATTGCATATGCCTTTGCACTCTCATGATTAGCCTGATCCGCAGACAGCTTGAGCTGTTTTGCCTTAGCGGCAGACTCTCGCAATGCTTTCAGCTCCAGCGCGCAGGCTTCAAGCAGTGCCTCCGCCCGATTGTCACCGATCCAGGCATACAGCCGTTCCTGTTTTTCTTTCAGGAGCTCCTGCTTGCCACGAAGCTGTGTATCCAGCTGAATCAAATGTTTTTCTGACTCCATCAGGCTCCGTTCTATGGACTGGACCGCATTCTTCTTTTCATCGAGAAAAGGAATGCTCCGGCGCAGCCGTTCCTTCACATCTTCCGCTTCATGGTCTTTCTGCTGCATTTGCGACCACCGCGTCTCTACCTCTTCCAGCAGAAGCTCTGGCAGCTCCTCAGCCCATTTTCCTTGCAGCTGCGCCACTTCCTCCGCCAACTGCGCAAGTCTGCTTTTCAGCTGTTCCAACACACTGCTGCCTGCTTCTGTTTCAGCGGCATGTTTGATGGCCTGCTGCCGCAGGGATTCACGTTTCTCCCTCAGCTCTAATGATTCGCTTTTCAGATTCGCAAGCTCGCCTGAAAATTCACGTTGGGCAGACTCAAGGCTCCTGGTCCGCTCCTCCCAAATAGCCGTAGAGAAAGCATCAGCTTTAGACGCCTCCATCGGTTCTGCGCTTGCAGCCGTATGTTCTAGCACCATGGCGTCAGCTGAGGTTGCAGTCCCTCCCTCACATAGGCTGGAACACTCATGAAACATCTGACGCGATGCATATTTAATATCCTGCAGCCGGGCTCTATATCCCTGCAGCTGCCGAATCATATCTTCATGTATACCTGATTCGCCTGCTCCCAAATGGGCAGGAACCGGATGCTCCAATGAACCGCATACCGGGCATGGCTGTCCTTCGTGCAGCTCTGCAGCGAGAGCAAGCGACAAGCTCTGGAGCTGCTGCAGCTTCAGTTCTTCTCGAAGCTGCTGCTCGTCCTTCTCCAGGCTCAAAAGTGCCTGTTCAGCCAGCTTTGCCTGTACCTCTGTATGTGTAAGACAAGCAGATACTTTGAAGGTAAGCTGCTTTTCCTGATCCTGCAGCCGGTGATGTTCACTTACGCTCTGCTCATGCTTCTTTTGAGCTGATGCGAGCTTTTCCTGCTGCTGTTCAAACTCTCTCTGTGCCTTTGACTTACCCTCTTCGGCGGAACGAAGCATCTGGCGGAGCTGGAGAGCTTTTTGCAGCATATCGCGCTCTTTCGATGTAATTTCCAATCCGTTTAACTTTTCCTGAAGCTCCGACTGCTTTTGGGCTCCCCGGCTCAGAAGCTCCTGTTCCTTGTCGAGTGACTGCTGAAGCTCATTCATCCTGCCGGCGGCTTCCTTCTGCTGGGAACCAAGCTCCTCATAGAGAGCTTTGATCCCATCTCTTTCCTTTTGCAGCAGAACTGCCTGCTCCAGCTGTTCCTGGCGCTGCAGCAGCTTGGGCTCACCGGCAGTCAAGGCTCCCTGCGCCGCATCATCGGATGCAGAGGCATCAGCCGCTGCCTTTTCCGCGTGTGAAGCAGCAGTCTGTAGCACTTCCTTTTCCGACTCTTTAAGCTTACGTTCCTGCCCGTTTTCTCTCCATAACATCAGAGAAGGAAGGATCGTAGACGAAGCCGCAGAATTCTCTAACCTTTTCTCCAGATGAAGCATTTCGTTTTCCGAAGCCAGCAGCTGATCAAGCTGAACCTGCTTCCGGTTCTTTTCCAGCTGCCGCTCACGGATTTTCCCCTTCTCTTCTGCTTCCAGGGTTAGAGCTTGAAGCTTGGTGCGGATGACTTCCGCGTGAAGTGCGGCGTCATGGAGCTGCTTTTCCGTCATTTTGAGGGCTTCTTGTCCTGCTTCGCCAAGCCCCTGCTGCTCTGCTTCCACAGCCTTTAATGCCCCGGCGTTTTCCTTAACCCGCCGGCTGAGCTTGATTCCTAACTGGTCTCCATACTGTTCCAGATGGAACAGCCGCTGCAGCATTTGTCTGCGTTCACTGCCTTTGAGGGAGAGGAATTCGGCAAACTTACCCTGTGGCAGCACAACGGCACGCGTAAAATCATCCATTTTCAGCCCAATCTTATCCTCTACACAGCGCGTTACCTCGGCCAGTTTGTCGGCAAGAACATTCTCGCCTTCATCGGTAACCTCGATAAAGCGACTGACTGTATTGCTGACAGACAGCTCGCTCGTACGCTTGAATCTTCGCTCGACACGATAGCGGTGCTTGCCTTCGGCAGAAGTCAACTCGAAGCAGAAGGAGACGAACAGGGTATCTTCAGAATGATTCATAATCCCCTGTGTCCCGTTAACGGCCCGTTCGACCTTGCCGTACAAAGCAAGCGTCATGGCATCCAGCAATGTGGATTTGCCGCTGCCCGTTGGCCCGAAAATACCGAACAGCCCCATATCGCATAAATCCTCGAAATCAATCTGCTGCATTTCCCTGTAGCTTTGCAGACCGGAAAGTTTAAGCGTAATCGGCTTCATTCGTCGTCACCCTCCTTAACCCGTGCATCTTCTTCCACGAGCTCGAGAAACAGCTGCACCAGTTCATCTTCCGGTACAGCGCCGCCGCTCTGACGCTGATAGAATCTGCGGAATAGCTCTGAAACAGGAAGCCCCGATCGCTCATATTGCTGTTCGGCCTGCTCCATCTCCGGATAAATCGGACGGATATGCACAAATCCATCCCGGCTTTTGCGCAGGCGCTGTATCTCGCCAATGGACATCGATTCGGTGAGAGATACTTCAAGATCAATAAAGGCCTCAGTATCCCTTCCCTCATCCAGCCAGTGATACACCTCTTCCAGCCCACCTTTCGCCTTCCAGCGCACCAGTGGACGTCCACTCGACAGATAGACTTCTTCCGTCAACGGCACACCACCTGGTGCAATATCCAGCATCATGACCGATTTAGCCTGTCCGGCTTCCGAGAAGCTGTAAGCTAGCGGAGAGCCGCTGTACCGGATGATACCGTCGCCTTTAACCGCCTGCGGACGATGGAGGTGACCAAGAGCTGTATACTGCGCTCCAACGGACAATGCTGATGGATCAACCGTGTAAGCACCACCGACCTGGATCGGACGTTCCGAGTCGCTTTCTACGCCTCCAAGGACATAAATATGGCTCATCGCCAGATTGACCGTTTTCGGTGTGAACTCCCGGGCAAGCTTGCCCATCAGCATGCCTACACGGGCGCTGTAAGCCCTCCGCAGCTCATCTTCCTTGCCCTCGGCAGACAAAAGCTCATTAAGCCGTGATTCGGAAGGATAGGGAAGCGCAGCGATCTTGGCTATTTCTCCCGTGCGTGAAGTTCCCACCGTTATCGACTCCGCGACCGGAAGCCCGATCAGAGTAATTCCCTGCCTGGCAACCAGCGGTGAGACCGATGAGACACGTTCGGGTTGATCATGATTGCCCGAGATAACGACAAGCGGCCGGCCGTTCTCCGTTAATCTTGCGCATGCCTCATAAAAGAGCTGCTCCGCAGCCGCAGGGGGATTAACGGAGTCATACACGTCTCCTGCCATCATAATAAGATCCGCCTGTTGCTCATTGGCGATCCGGACGAGCTCGTCCACAAAATCCTCCTGCTCTCTCAGCCTGCTGCGGCCTTCAAGCGTTTTTCCAAAATGCCAGTCTCCGGTGTGCAGTATCCGCATGCCGCACTCTCCCCTTTCCCATGTGTAAGCTAAAAATACGATTGCATAAGCCAAGCACTCTTATCATCACAAGCGGACGGCATGCCCTCCATCAAAGAAGTAAAGCCATTTCTCGCTAATCTCTTCATGCAAAATATCTTTCAGCGCCCTCGCATACAGGTCCAGCTGAAATATATATTGTTCGGCAAGGGCATTTATCCCGCCCTTATGTTCCAATACTCTATCCGTCTTGTAATCAACTAGCACCAGTTTGCCTTCCTGACGAAACAGACAATCGACCACGCCCTGTATCAGCACTGTTTCCCCTTGTAATAACGATATCTCGAACAGATCAGGGTTTTCCTCTATCAGACCTGGTTGCCCCGAGAACAGCCCTCTATGGGCTTCCTCTGCGGTCAGGCCGTAGCTGAAAGGCATTTCACGGGAAATCCATTCAGCTGCCTGCAGCCTTTCTCCAACATCAGTTCTGAAGAACATGCCGACTTCCTCAGGCTCGATAATATCCGCCTGCTCACGGGTTAGGAGCTCGCGTTCCAGCAAACGATGCACCGTTTCCGCAACAGCTGCAGCATCAATTTTGCCCTGCCCCAACGGGATATGCTGCATCAACGTATGATACACGGTGCCGCGCTCCGTAGGTGTCAATGCGTTCTGCTCCATGAACTTCGGACGCTGCAGCGGGAGCGTAAAGGAAGAATTCCTATTGATATCCGTTAATTCCCTGCGCAGCTTCTCGTCCTCAATCCAATTTTCGGATGGCTGATCCTGCAAAGTCAGGAGTTTCTTCATTTCGGACACGGAGGTTTTGGCTGCCAGTCTTGCAGCTGCCGCATACGGATATTGCCAGGTCAGGCGGGTTGCGATCTCAGATTCTTCAAGCATATCGGTTCCATCCTCCGCATCTATACGCCGCCTCTTCATTAAAGCCTCCAGCCGGTTCTTCCTTTCAGGAGTAGACTCTTCTTCTTCCTCCCAGCCACCGAGTTTGGCCAAGGTAAGCTCATCCGCGGGTAATACCGACACTCTCCATACGGACGGATCAGAAGAAAGAACCGGAGAAACTGCTGCACCAAGATCCATCATCTCCCGCAGCTTCGCAGCCCCCTGATGGCGGATTAATGCAGGTCCGACCCAGTCGATGTAGCTCCGGCCTCTGGCCAGCATGTAATCAGGAAGCATATATTCAGATTCATCCTGGACCTGTGCCCAGGATGATACCTTTTTATTCAAATCCTTGACGGTACCAACCAGAAACAGTTTTTCCTTGGGACGCGTCAGTCCCACGTAGAGAACCCTCATTTCCTCTGCCAACAACTCCAGCTGTGATCTGCGCCGGATCGCAAGATTCGGAAGTGTAGGGAAGCTTACACGCTTCTCTTCGTCCACAAATTTAGGACCGAATCCCAGTTCCTTATGCATCAGGAACGAAGCATTCAGATCCTGCTGGTTGAAAGTCTTGGACATCCCTGCCAAAAATACAACAGGGAATTCAAGCCCTTTGCTTTTATGAATCGTCATAATCCGGACAGCATTGTCTTTATGCTCCGTGCTGCCTCCCCCGCCAAGATCACCGCCCCGGTCACGAAGCCGTGATACGAAGGTTAGAAAGCGAAAAAGTCCTCTGGAGGCTGTCGTCTGTTCGTACTGGACGGCACGGTCGTGCAAAGCCTTCAAGTTATTCTGGCGTTCGGCACCGCCCGGCAATCCCCCGACCCAGTCAAGATAGCCAGTCTCCCGATAAATCCGCCATATGAAGTCACCAAGGCTCTCTTGACGGGATACATTGCGCCAGTTTTGCAACTGCTGTACAAAACCAGCGATCTTGTACTTCAGTTTTGAAGGGATGCCTTCAACTGTGTCTGATACAGAAACTTTGGCTAAGTCAACGTTCTTATGACCATCCGCTAGATCATGAAAGGTCATTTCCAAGGTCGCAGCCGCTTCAGCTCCCGCCTTTTCCATTTCCTCCATCACTTTGCTTTCGGCCGGGCTTTCTCCCAGCTGCACTGATGCTATTAACGCATCGTAAAAGGAGCCGTTCTGAGCTAATCGGATTTGCGCCAACTCTTCTTCCGTCAAACCGACAATCGGTGAACGCAGCACACCTGCCAATGGTATATCCTGCTGCGGATTGTCGATGATTTGCAGGAGAGACAGCATAATTTCCACTTCTGTCGCCTGGAAATAACCGCGGCTCTGGTCACCATACGCAGGAATACCAAGCTGCTTCAGCTCCTCCATGATGAGCGGCCCCCAGATATAGGCTGATCGCAAAAGAATAACCATATCACCGTACTGCACCGGCCGCATTTCTTTAAGAACTTTGTCAAATACTAGCAGCGGCCTTGCAGCGGTATCCCCCATCATATTCCTGATTTTTTTGGCAATGGCTCTCGCCTCGATCTGTGCCGTTTCCATCTCCATGATTTCGCTTTCCTGCATGAGACCTTCGCCGTCTCCATCCTGAGGCTCTTCATCTGCAGATGCTCCCTTGCCGGCACGGTCGATCAGAAGAAGCTCGGGTTCATATGGATTCGTGCCAGTACTCTCACGCATCTGCTCTACAGCCGGGAACGAAGCACCATATACAAGCTCAGCACGTTGATCATAGCTGATCTCAGCCACCGTTTCGTTCATGATCTGGCGGAAAATCACATTGACCGCATTCACCACTTCCATCCGGCTGCGGAAATTCCGCGCCAGGTCGATGCGGATCCCGCTGCCGCCACCGCTGTCATATCTGCGGTATTTATCCAGAAAAAGCCCCGGCTCTGCCAAGCGGAACCGGTATATACTCTGCTTCACGTCCCCAACCATAAACCTGTTGCCAGGCAGGTCCCTGGAGATGAGATTTACGATCGTTTCCTGAACACTGTTCGTATCCTGGTATTCATCCAGCAGCACCTCGTCAAACTGTTCACGGTATTCCATTGCCGCATCGGATGGCATCGGATTTTCCGGTGTCGAATCGGTGTGCAGCAGAATCCGGAGGCAGTAATGCTCCAAGTCACTGAAATCCACCGCTCCTCTTTTCCGCTTTTCGAGCTCATAGCGTTCTCCGAACTGGATTACAAGCTCAGCCAGCTCCTTCATCAATGGAGCCGCTTCATTCAGTTCTGTCAGAAAAGCTTCGGAGGAACGGCCAAACAAGGCACCGCGCAAATCAGCGGCTGTTTTTTTGACGGCTTCGCGCAGCTCCTTGACACGTTCCTGAAGCTGCGGGTCCGTCTCGTCCTTGCGAACGCTCTTTAACTTGCCGAAAGCTATCCCTTGAAAGACCTCATAAAGCTCTTCCCAAGGTCGATGCTTCATGGCATCCTGCAGCGTATGAATCATATCAAGGTCCGCGTTTAGATTATCCACATATGCCCCTGGCCCGCCCGGAGCCATCGCAAGTCCGCGGGCTTGATTAAGAAGCCCTTCCGCACCTGCAAGGGCAAGGCGGGCATCCTGAAGGATGCTCTGAACCCAGGCAGTTTTTCCAAGGCTCGCTGTATCCGGAACTACAAAGGCTGAAGCCGTATCCCTTAACCATTGATCCGGCCAGGCATGACTGCGTGAGAAATCATACAGCTTCTGTACCAGAAGATGCATGGCGTCATCGGTGCGCTCACCGCTGAACCAGTCCACCAGTCGGATAAAGTCGCTGCCCTCGCCTTCGCTTCCATACTTCTCTTCAAAAAGCTCTTCCAGAATTTCCTGACGCAGCAGCTCTGCTTCATTTTCATTAATAATTCGGAAATTCGGATCAAGGGGAATCAGCTGATAATACCGCCGAATGACTTCAAGGCAAAAGGAATGGAGTGTTGTGATAGATGCTCGTCCCAGCAGTGACAGTTGACGGCGTAAATGAACGTTCTCCGGATCCTTTTCAAGCTCCTGGTCCAAGGCTTCCCGGATACGATCCCGCATTTCCGCTGCTGCAGCCTTTGTAAATGTCGCAACGAGCAGACGGTCAACGCTGAACCCCTGCTCCGTATCAATGATTTTGCGGATAATCCGTTCCACCAGCACAGCGGTCTTGCCCGATCCGGCAGCGGCGGCAACGAGAATGTGATCACCGGTTTCCAAAATGGCCTTCCACTGGTCATCGCTCCATTTGCTGCCTTCAGGTTTAGGTATTAGGGTCATGATGTTTCTCCTCCTTTGCTCTCGGACAACAGTTCCCATACCTGCGATTTATTCGGCTTGCCCAGCAGATGATAGTGATTGCCCTCAACCGCCTCGTCAAACTGGCATACCGGCTTGTACGGGCAAAATGTGCAGGCGGTTTCCTGCTGGATACGATACGGCTCAATTTTCACATCGCCTTCCGTAATCCGTGTTCCGATCGTCTCAATGCTGCTCCGAACGGAGGTAAGCAGATGATCCCACTGTTCCGGACTTGCAACCGATGCGCTGCTGTAGAAGCTGCCATCCGATTTGACCGCCACCGGCAGGATCGATGAATGTCCTTTGTCGAGCGATGTATCCATTTTGGACACGACGTCACGGTCGGCCATCAGCAGCCCCTTCATTTTGAAGCGTTTGAGAAGTTCTTCCGCAGCCTGATCCATCGTCATGCCGTTTGCGGACTGCAATATCGGATCATGCACATGAAAATACAGCGTGCCTGCCGGCAGAGCCTTGCTTCCCAGCCACTCATCCGCGTAAGTTAGAAGCACATCCAGATATGTCAGCATTTGCAGCGCCAGTCCGTAATACACTTCATGAAGTCTGAGATCCTTTTGCCCAGACTTATAGTCAATGACGCGAAGCAAAATTCCGTCTTCCCCCTGCGCCATATCCACGCGGTCAATCCGGCCGACAACCTCCATCACTGTACCGTTCTCCAGCTCAAAGGTGAGTGGTGGCAGCGGCTTTCCAGGACCAAAATCCAGCTCCAGCCCAACCGGTTCAAAGCTTCCGCGACGCGCATGTTCGCCTAATATGATAGATGCTCTTCCAACGATATTTTTCAATTTGCGTGAGATATATCCGTACCTTTTGGAGCTGAGCAATATCTCACCTTGAAGCATGGGAGCCAGACGTTCCACGGTCATTTCCGCTTCCCTCCGGCATTCCTCTGCCGACAAGCTTCCCCAACTGCGATGCTGTTCCTTCAGTCTGAGCGCCATTTCGCTTAGTGCGGCATGGAAAAGCTGCCCGATATCTGGCGCCTTCAGCCGGTACAGCTGACGTTCCTTCAACTTCAAGCCATGGGATGCAAAATGCGAGAATGGACATGCCACGAATCTCTCCATGCGCGACACGCTTGTTCGGATTTTGCTTCCATAGAGCCTGCGGCTGGTACCCTCTTGGAGCGTCATCGTATCGTTTCGGTAAAACAGTGAGCGCAGCAGCATATCAAGCGGACCATGCCATTGTGAATCCTGTAAATACCAGTTGTAAACATTCCACCAAACCTCAGGTATTTTGGCGCCCTGTCTCCATCTTCTAAGCTGCACAATGAGATGACTGAGCGTTTGGCGAGGATGCTCAATGTATATTTTATGCTCCAGGGCACTCTGATCCGCTCCTGGCTGCACAGACAGCGGCTCTTCCTTGAGACCTGAGAACATTCTTGCTACATGCCGTACCACTTCAGATGGCAGCAGTTCCTTGCCTTCGTCGTCCGCGGAAGGATAGCTGATCCATACATGCCGGCTCGCAGACGTGAGCGCGTTGTAGATCAGGAAGCGTTCATCCAGCAGCTTTCGGGAAATTCCCGGAGCCAGCTCCATTCCTGTATCCGCCAACACAGATCGCTCCTGTTCAGTAATAATACCGTCCTCCTGGTATACTGCCGGGATCACACCGTCATTTACGCCCAGCAAAAACGCATGCTTGATTCCGCTCGTACGCGTGCGATCCATCGTTCCGACAAGCACCTGATCGAGTGAAGGCGGCACAAGACCCAGCTTCAGTTCACTGAGACCGGTCTCAAAAATACCGGCAAACAAGTCGAATGTCATCTTCTCTGTACCCATCATTTCGACAATCTGATCCAGCAGGGTCAAGACCTCGCCCCATAATTGCCGGTGCTCCCTTGCCGCCTCTGGACGGCCATTTTTCAGCGCATCTCGGCTCCATAAATCCAGCCGTTGAGGTATTCCTGCATCCTCAAGAAGCCCGAAAACGGCCGTACTCATATCCCGGGCTGTCTTGGCATGTTTAATACGTTTATCAAAAACCGAGAGAGGACCGGTAACTGCATTCCGGCAGCGTTCCATCAGCTCCAGCATCTCCTCGCCCGTCTTCCGCTGCGGAGACCCCCCCTCTTCCAGAGAAAGGCTCGGGATGCCCTTCCATGGGCGTCCGTCCGTCCAGCGGTAGCCCTGTATGCCGCTTGCGAGAGCATAGTTCTCCAGACGGTCCATATCCTCGGGCGTCAAAGAACCGTCCAGCGGCAGAAGCAAATCGCTCTTCACGCAGCGGAACACATCTTCATGCCTCCAAAAGCGCCGGATCACATCCAGCGCGGCACGCAAAAATTCAACCAGCGGATGATGAAGCTCACTCCTTTTCTGGTCAAGGAACAACGGAATTCCATAATCCTGGAACAGCGGCATAACCAGATGCTCATAATCCCCGAGGTTACGGACAAAAACAGCCATCTCACGGAAGCGGACGCCTTCATCCCGCGCCAGTCGCAGCATCTCCCGCAGAGCACCTTCGACTTCAGCTCGGCGTCCCGCTGCAGAATGGATGGAGATACCATCCGCTGATCCGGTTTCTACTGCTTGATAACGCAGCCGCCGATCATACCCCCGCTCCAGATGGGCAAGCTGAGGGCTCCCTTGAAAACGCGGCGGTACAGATGGAGCGAGTACTTTGTTGTCTATTTCAATACCGAGTTCTTCCGCCATTCCTCTCAACTTGATGTAAGTAGTCGCTGTCGGATGGAACAAATCCAGCTCATGAGGCATCCGCAAACCA
Source organism: Paenibacillus dokdonensis (assembly GCF_004916975.1). GTDB lineage: Bacteria > Bacillota > Bacilli > Paenibacillales > Paenibacillaceae > Paenibacillus_AQ > Paenibacillus_AQ dokdonensis. The sequence goes on from NZ_STGQ01000001.1 coordinate 3,694,823, forward strand.
TCGTAAGGCTTATCCAGCGTGAGTGAAACAGTAACGGACGCAGCATGAAGCATCAGTTGGTTTACGACCTGAAGCTCTTGGGGAGTGAACCCATGGAAACCGTCAATCCAAATATCCGCTCCCTGCAAATAGCTGGAATCTCTCACTGCCTCGGTCAACCTGATTAAATTGTCTTCCTCATCGATATACAATGGTGACATTTCCTGCTCAAAATCCTTGTACACTGTCCACAAATCTTCGAGCTTGCTGCGCAGGATCGGCGTGGCTGCGGATGTTGCAATCATCTGATCCAGCACCTGCTTAACCGCAGAGGAGTCGATACAGTACCGCTTCATTTCGGTGTACACATCTCCCAGACGGCCAACGAAGCCAAGCTGCTCGCCCGAGGCCCCGAACAGCTTTAACTCATCCTTGCGATGCTGAATAATTTTGTAAAGGAGCATTTTTTTGCCCTCATCGCTGATGCCGACGCGAGCAGCACCGCCGGTCTCCTGCATGACGCGGTAGGCCAGACGGCGAAAGCTCAGCACCTGGGCTCTTACGCTGCCTTTAATCCGGCCTGTCGTGACAAGCCCATGTTCTGCCTGGAACGATCCCTGCTCCGGAACCAGCAATATCATGGGTTTTCCCTGCGGCGCAGCCTCCAGCCTGGCAGAGATATCTTCAAGTATAGTTGTCGTTTTCCCGCTTCCCGAACGTCCGATAAGAAAATGAACCGCCATGTTCTCCTCCTTCAAATTATGTAATCTATGAAATCAATGAATTGAATATTAGTTCAGTAAACAACTGTAAACATATGATCCAGTATATCATACCGATAAATTATTAGAACATATGTTTGTTTCCGGATGGATCTTTCTCTTATTCTGTCAATATAAAAAGCTCATACTATTTTACCACTAATATTTTGATAGAGTTTAAAGGTAATGATTGGGGTGAGCTAAAAGTAAAAAGGACAGTCCCCAAGGTCCTTTTTCAGAACCTTTAGTGACTGCCCCACCTGGCTATTAGAACGTTCTGCTTCTCACTTCAAAGATTGCAAATTTCAGGTAATGGCCTTCGTCAACGCCCAGAATCTGCGGATGGTCCTTACCTGCGGCGCGCCATTCGATCAAGCGCAGGATTTTGCCTGCATCAGCTGCAGCCTCCTGGATCGTCTCGAGGAACAGATCTGGACGCATATGATACGAGCAGCTTGCCGTCACCAGATATCCGCCTTCATTGACCAGCTTCATGCCATGGAGGTTAATATCTTTATATCCTCTGCAGGCACCCTTCACAGCGCTTTTGGTCTTGGCAAAGGCTGGCGGGTCCAAAATGACCACATCCCAGGTTCTGCCGCCGCCTGCGGTCATCTTTTGCGAGGTATCCACCTTATCGGATGTACTGGCGGAACGTTTCTGTCTTTCCTCCAGACCCTTGACTTGGGAACGAAGATATTGGAAGGCATCATCCACCACGAACTCAACACGGTCACCAAAGCCGTTCAGCTCCACATTTTCCCGCGCGCTGTCGATCGCATGCTGCGAGATATCCAGGCAAGTCACCTTTTTGGCACCATATTTACAAGCATGAAGCGTAAAGCTTCCTGTATGCGAAAAGCACTCCAGTACCGTTGCCCCGTCCCAATACGGAAACTCGACAACCTTGCCGCTCTTATTCACCGGACGTTTAAGCGTTTGACCCTCTTCCTCGATTTCCTGCACCGTGATGCCGCTGCGTTCGCCCCAGCCTGTCATCAGCGGCTCGATGGAAGCCCGATTCTCTCGCTGATCAAAGAAATAACCGGTCTTTTGTCCTTCTTCAATGTCTACGCGGATATGAAGACCATTCTCCTGGACCGTGACATATCTCGGACATTCCCCATATACGGGTCCCTTGGTCTGTTCCAGACCTTCAAGCTCGCGTACCGGAACATCGCTTCGTTCATAGATGCCTCTCGGGTTCATCACTTCAACAAGTGCGTCCACAATTTCCTTGCGGCGGGTATCCATGCCCATGGTCAGCAGCTGAATGACCAGCACATCATCGAACCGGTCCACGATCAACCCCGGGAGAAAATCAGCCTCGCCGTATACAAGCCGATACGCATTCGCATCCTGCAGGAATCGTTCCCTGTGTTTGAGACAGCTGAGGAACCGTTCAGCAAAAAAAGCCTGGTCCATCTGTTCTATTTCGCGGTAGGAAACCGCCCGTACTGTAATCTGAGATGCCGGATTATAATAACCTGTTGCCAAATAACGTCCCTGATGGTTCATGACTTGAACCAGATCTCCCGGCTGCGGGTTGCCCTCTACAGACTCGATTTCATTTTTGTAAATCCAGGGATGTCCCTGTTCCAGCCTTTTTTTACGGCCTTTTTGAAGAATGACAGATGCCAACATATCCACTCCCACCTATATGCAATTTTCTTGTATACTCAACATCTAAATCAGGTGCTTAACGAAGTACAATAACACCGTTACAACTTCGCTACCCGGTCCTTTACGAGTCATGGTTGTCCAAACAGCAACATATAAATGATAAATGGACAAGAACCCGTCAAAGGAGAACCTTTTCCCATGTTCAATACTATTATTTTCCCCGTTATCTACGGGCTGATCATTTTCCTCGCCGGTATGAAGGTGATGGAAACGGCTCTTGGCAGCTGGGCTGGTCCTCTGCTCTCATCATTCCTGAAAAAAGCGACCGCTTCACCGCTTAAAGGAATGCTGTTCAGCACAGGCATTACGGCGGTACTTCAAAGCAGCACGGCTGTTACGGTCCTGACGATGGGCCTCGTGAATGCCGGACTGCTCACCTATGAGCGTACGCTCGGTATCATTCTAGGCAGCAATATCGGCACCTGCATCACCACCGAACTTATCGGACTGCAAATCGGTCAGATCGCTTTACCTCTGCTAGGGGTCTCCATCATCGTGTGGATCATTTCAGTAATCGCTGACGAATACAAGCCTTTCCTCCTGCGCAAAGGACCGCATCTCTATAAGTCAATACAGCTTATAGCACTAGCCACTGCAGGCTTTGCCATGGTCATGCTCGGCATCCGGGTCATGCAAATGATCAGCCCCGCACTGGAAAACGCAGGTCTGTTCGGCTGGTTCATTGAACAAGCCTCTCATAATGTATGGTGGGGCATTGCCGCTGGAGCAGCACTGACCGCGCTGATGCATAGCAGCGCTGCCGTGATCGGCCTTGCCATTGCGCTATCTGCAGCCGGAACGCTACCGGTAGGCATCGGGATCGGCATTGTGCTCGGGGCCAATGTAGGGACCTGTGTAACGGCCCTGATTGCGGCCATCGGCAGTACGCCTTCCGGTAAATTTGTCGCCTGGACGCATGTAGCGCTCAATGTGGGCGGTGCACTGCTGTTTATGCCTTTTATACCACAGCTGCAATGGATCGCCGCCTTGATGTCATCAGACAGCGGTGCTCAGATCGCTCGTGCCCAAACCCTGTTCAATATCATCTCTTCGCTCTTGGCGCTTCCGCTTTGCTATTTGCCGATTTGGAAAAAAATACGCCTTCGCTCATAATGCCCCGACCGGACCGGGCTATACGTGAATATCAAGCTGGATCAGGGCCTTACGGACGATGACATCATTGTTGTCATATCCGCCCTGCTCCTGCTTAACCCACGCTTCCATCGGATCGTACCAGGAAACACTGCTGATCTCCTCCACCTGGGGACGCAGCGAACCACTTTTGGCCTCAACCAGAAAATAGTGGACCTCTTTATCCACTTCGCCATGCACCGGATTAATATACTTATATTTTATAATATCCACTGGAGCCACGATCTCTCCGACGATTCCCGTTTCCTCTTCTATTTCACGCAGCGCTGTTTCTTCAACTGTCTCACCAGGCTCCATCTTGCCTTTGGCGAGGGATATTTTGCCGTAACGGTCCATGATCAACTGCACCTCAAGACGGTCTTCCACTTTGCGGAACACAACCCCACCTGCGGATATCTCTTTTCTGGCCATGATGATTCCTCCTTGTGACTCCAAGTTGCAACAAGGATTTCACCTCCTTGATTGCACGGGAAATGAAATCCTTGTTTGATCAGAATTATGCAAAAATTTGATTCAGCTGCTCGTTTACATTTATGCAATATCCTTAGTTATAAATAAACCAGTAGTTATATTTAAACCGCCGCGCCGGAAGCTCCATCAAGAACCCGTACAAGCTGTCCTTCGCATTCATTCACGCCCGCCTTGGTCAATTTCACGCGGCAGATTTGGCCCTGGAGATCTTCGGAACCATCAAAAATGAGCTGCAAATAATTGTCGCTGAAGCCATGCATTTTGCCTGGGCCGTGAGTTCCTTTCGATGTACCCTCTGGAATGACGTCCAGAACCTGACCCACGAAATTCTTGGCATATGCCAGCTGCATTTGCTCCGACAGTTCGATCAGCTCACGTACGCGTGCATGCTTGATCTCTTCAGGAATCTGATCCTGCATCCGCGAAGCAGGTGTACCATTCCGCTGGGAATAAGGGAAGACATGCATTTCAGAAAAATTAATCGCCTTCATCAGGTTGTAGCCATTGCGGAACATTTCATCGGTTTCACCTGGAAAGCCGACAATAACATCCGTCGTAATGCCCACATCAGGCATGGCCTGACGGATCAGCTGCATCTTGCCATAGAACTCCTCGGTCGTATATTTACGGCGCATCCGTTTCAAAACGGTGTCATCTCCTGCTTGCAGCGGAATATGCAGATGACGGCACATTTTAGACGAGCGGTTCAGTACTTCAAGCATTTTCCCATCAATCTGGCTGGCTTCGATAGAGCTGATACGGATACGTTCCAGCCCGTCCACCTTGTCCAAATCCCAGAGCAGATCCGATAAACGGTAGTTGTCGAGATCATCGCCATAACCGCCGGTGTGGATACCTGTCAATACGATTTCCTTATAACCTGCCTCCACAAGCTGGTGTGCCTGGGTGACAATGCTATTCGATTCACGGCTGCGGGATAGTCCGCGGGACCACGGGATAATGCAGAACGTACAGAAATTGTTGCAGCCGTCCTGAATTTTCAGGAATGCACGGGTTCGATCCGCAAAATCAGGAACATCCATTTCCTCAAACACACGGTTTTTCATAATGTTGCGTACCGCGTTAATGGGCTCACGTTTCTCCCGGATCTCATTCACAAACGGAATAATCTTATCGCGGTCCTGGTTACCAATGACGAGGTCAACACCCGGTATATCCATAATTTCGGCTGGGGATGTCTGCGCATAGCAGCCGGTAACCGCAATAATCGCCTCCGGATTTCGGCGGACAGCACGGCGGATAATCTGCCGGCTTTTCTTGTCACCGGTATTCGTAACGGTACATGTATTAATCAAATAGACATCTGCGGTCTGTTCGAAATCCACCTGATCATAGCCTTCTTTTTTGAACAACTGCCAGATGGCTTCGGTATCATAAAAATTAACTTTGCAACCCAATGTATAAAATGCAACGGATGGCATTTTCAAACTCCCCCCATTTCTCCGGATTCATAAAGTATGCATGCAAGGGCAACCATCCCCGCTGTTTCACATCGCAGGATACGCCTGCCGAGCCCTGTGCTCGCGGCTCCAGCTTCCTCCGCCTGCCGGCATTCTTCTTCACTGAATCCGCCTTCGGGACCCACAAGGAGCAGAACACCCGGCGCATGGTCTGTCGGCAAATCTTGCATGAATGGTCTTAGCGCATCTCGCAGCTGCAGACCCTCTTCCTTTTCATAGCAAAAATAAACGGCATCATAGTTTTTAAACGTTGCTAAAAGCTGCTTCCATGTGAGTGGCTGGGTCACTTCCGGAACCGTGTTCCGGTGGCTCTGTTCAGCTGCTTCTTTGGCGATTTTGTTCCATCGTTCGAGACGTTTAGATTCCTTTTTGGCATCGTACTGAACGATCGTGCGCTCAGAGATAAAAGGAACGAAAGAAATCGCGCCTATTTCAGTGCATTTTTGAATGACGGTTTCCATCTTATCCCCTTTGGGCAAGCTTTGGGCAACCGTTACCTTTACGGCAGGCTCATGTGTCATTTCCAGCTGTTCCAAGACGGCTGCGGTGACCACACCCGTATCAATGGCTGTAATCTCAACAAGCGCTTCACGGGAAATACCATCGCTGACAATCAGCTTATCCCCGTTCTTACCGCGCATGACCCTGGAGATATGACGTGCATCCTCACCGGAAATATCTACTGTACTCTCTTTAAATTGCTCTGGAGATACGAAATACCGCTGCATGTTCATCAACTTCCTATATTAAAAATCACAAGCTTCATCATACAACATTTGCCTAGGCTATGACCAGTACATGTTTAACAGATGCATAACCCGGACTAAGACAAAATATGCATAAAGACCTGCATGAAATGAAAATACAAATTATAAGCCAGATTGTAGATCGGTGTGATCGTATACTGGCGCAGCGTAGGAATGAATAGAATCAGCAAGAAAATAAAAACGGACCACTGCTCAAACTGCTGCAGTTTGGCTCTCACCTGACGCGGAACCAAATCTTCCAGAATCCGATAACCATCCAAAGGCGGCAGAGGTATCAGATTAAACAAAAAGAGAAAGAAGTTCATCATTCCAAACAACTGGAAGAAGATGACTATTGCCTCAATTACCTTTGCATTGGGAATGGAGGCCAAAGCCCCGGTACTGATCAGAAGCGCATATACAAAAGTTCCGATAATCGCAAGGAAAAAGTTGCTCAGCGGGCCGGCAGCAGAAACAACAACCCCCATCAGCCGCGGACTTTTGAAATTATCACGGTTGACTGGAACCGGTCTTGCCCAGCCGAAGCCTGCAATCAGGAGCAAAATGATTCCCAGCAGGTCAAAATGAACCGCAGGATTCAAAGTAACCCGGCCCAACAGCTTCGCCGTCGGATCACCGAATTTATTGGCAAAATAAGCATGCGAAAATTCATGTACCGTGAACGCAACGACCAACACCACCAGGTAGAATGGAAGCTGCTCCAGCGGAACACTGAGTATTCTGTTTAGAAAATCCATTTATGACCTCTTTCTAGCTACAAATGCGACCCAGTCCTCATCACGGTTAATATCCTCTATGTCAAAACCGGAATCCTCAAGTGCCTGCTGTACGATTTCTTCTTTATTTTTATAAATACCGGATGCGATGTACACACCACCCGGCTCCAGTGCCTGATATACGTCATCTACGAAAAGCAATATAACTTCAGCCAAAATATTGGCAACTACGATTTTAACAGGTAGTGTAATCCCTAGATCTACATTGCTGCTGCCGTCCAATAAAGACAACAAGTCACTTTCCTTCACCGTAATTTGCGGATCCATTTGGTTCAGCATCACGTTTTCTTTGGCAATAGCTACCGCCACCGGATCAAGATCCAATGCAAGCACATGCTTCGCTCCAAGCAAAACAGCGCCGATCGCCAGAATTCCAGATCCCGTTCCCACATCAATAATTTCCTCGCCACCCTTAACCACCTTCTCAAGCGTACGCAGACAAAGCGAAGTTGTGGGATGGGTTCCTGTACCGAAGGCCATACCCGGATCAATTTCAATAATCTTTTCAGACTCGCTTTCCGGTGTATATTCTTCCCACGTCGGCTTGATGGTCAAGCTTTCAGAAACTCGAAGCGGTTTAAAATACTGCTTCCAAGCCGTAGCCCAGTCATCCTCATTAACCGTTCTGAATTCAAAGCGGACCTCACCCGGATCGATCTGGAAATCGCGCAGCTCTTCGATTCTATGCTTTACTTCTTCAAGAATGTCCTCTATAGGAGACTCTTCGGAAAAATATCCTTTGATATCAGCATGCCCTTCGGGTATATCATTCAGCGGCAGATCATACAGCTCACCGTATGTCGTATCGCGCTTCTTATTCAAAGTGCCGGATTCCTCTATTGATACCCCGCCTGCCCCTGCTTCATGCAGAAAGTTGGAAATCATCTCCACGGCTTCCTCCGTGGTATGTATTGTTAATTCATGCCATAACATCGTTTTTCATCTTCCTCCTCAACCTTGTGCATAGGTTTTATTGTACTATACATAGGCAGCTGAGTACAAAATTTTAACCGATAACAAAAAAAACCGCATTGGCCGTTAGGCTTCGCGGTTTCAATCATCATGACCATTTCTTGGGATTAGGGCTCCATTACATTCCAGCTGTCGTCATCCATCTGGCGCAGCTGACGCTCATCGGCGGCTTCACTGCGCCGTAAAGCTTCCACATCCTCGTGGTCAGCCAAAACACCGGAGAATTCCACGTCCTCATTTTTCATGGACATAAGCTTCTTGATCTTTTCCGTCTTACTCATAATACGTCCCTTTTTATCACGGCTTGCCATATCCAGCACCCTCTTCCGATTTTGTAGCAGCATGTTTGCCTTACGTTTATTCCGCCGTTAAACCATGCCGCCCGCATCTTCAACGATCCTCATAGCCTTGTCAAAGGAATCTTCGTCAACGACTACCGTCAGCAATATATCCCTTCCCGTCGGTCCCCCTTGGCCTCCATCGCTCATGCCGCTCGATGACGGGTCGGCAGCAGCCAGGATCGCGGAAGACTCACCGCTTAGCGAGGTTCCATAAATTGCCGCTGACAGGCTGACCATATCTCCGGCAAAGGGCTTTACGGCTCCATACATGCCGGTTCCGGGATAACGGCTGAAGCGGTCTATCGACATGTCGGCCACGCGCAAGACCTGCAGCTTCCTGGCCGCACTTTCGGCCTCCTCCGGACTTTTGAAGTAGGCAAGAATATTTTTTTCACTCAACATGTTCACCTGCTTGTATAAAGAGTCTGGTTGCATACCCTTACGTAATGGTTCGTAGGCCTGCATTCGCCATAGGATTAGGTTCTGCTGAAGCTGAAATGAATATGCGCTTTGAAGTGAACTTGAAACATTTACTTGAAAATAAAAAACAAAAAAAGCCGACCTTATAGGCCGGCTTCATGTAAAACCACAATCTATTTTTTGCTTAATCAGTCTCCGCGGAAAGCACGCTTCATCCGGTCAAAAAAGGATTGCTCATGCTCATGCGTCTGCTCTCCATCCATCGAGGCAAACTGACGCAGCAGGTCTTTTTGCTCATCGCTCAGCTTGCTTGGCGTCACGATAACGACCTTCACATGCTGATCCCCCTGTCCGATACCGCGCAGGCGAGGAACGCCTTTGCCCTTCAGACGGAAATAGGTTCCAGTCTGGGTACCCGCAGGAATTTTGAGCTTCACTTTTTCGGTAAGCGTAGGGATTTCAATTTCATCCCCGAGGGCCGCTTGTGCGAAGGTCAACGGAATTTCGCAGTAAATATCATCGCCTTCACGCTCAAAGAAATCATGGGATTTCACGCGGATCACGATATACAAATCACCCGAAGGACCACCGCGCAGGCCGCCTTCACCCTCACCGGTCATGCGGAGCTGAGCTCCGTCATCGACACCCGCAGGAATTTTGACATGAATTTTGCGCTGCTTCTTCACCTTGCCGTTGCCGTGGCAAGTTGGACATTTGTCCTTGATGATCTGGCCAGTTCCGTTACAGTTCGAGCAGCTGCGACGGTTCACCATACGGCCAAACGGCGTATTTTGAACCACTTCCTGCTGGCCTGAACCGTTACATACGGAACATGTTTGCGGCTTCGTGCCCGGTTTAGCGCCTGAGCCATGACAAGTGTCACAGTTTTCGGTACGAGGAATCGTAATATCCGATTCTTTTCCGAAGACAGCCTCTTTAAATTCGATCGTCATCGTATACTGCAGGTCATTCCCCCGCTGCGGTGCATTTGGATCGCGGCGTCCGCCGCCACCTCCAAAAAACATATCAAATATATCGCCAAAGCCGCCGAAGTCACCACCCTGGAATCCTCCGCCCATACCCTGGTTCGGATCAATATGACCGTATTGGTCATAAGTGGAGCGCTTCTGGTCGTCGCTGAGCACATCATAAGCTTCCTTAACTTCTTTAAACTTGGTTTCCGCGTCAGCCGCTTTGTTGACGTCCGGATGATACTGCCGTGCAAGCTTGCGGTACGACTTTTTAATATCTTCATCGGAAGCGTCTTTGCCTACGCCCAGTACCTCATAGTAATCACGCTTATCAGCCACTCTTCCACCCCCGTTGTTTCCTTTAGAATATGCCGCTCATGGAAAAAGGAAAGCCAAAGCAGCGGGATGCCCCGGCTTTGACCTTCCCTTCCTGAACATAACTTTCTATAGGTTAACCTTGATTCTTGTCCTCGTCAACAACCTCATAGTCAGCATCAACTACGTTGTCTTTTTTGGGCGCGCCTTCCTGGCCGCCTTGAGCGCCTTCCGCACCTTGCTGAGCCTGAGCCGCTTGCTCATACAGCTTAACAGACAGCTGCTGCACGATTTCAGTCAATTCCTCGGTTGCCTTTTGAATTTGCTCCAGATCGTCGGTTTCGAGCGCAGCTTTCACTTTATCTTTCGCTGCATTCGCTTTTTCCACTTCGCCCGCATCGGCCTTGTCGCCAAGGTCTTTGATGGTTTTTTCTGTGGAGTACACGAGTTGGTCGGCGTTGTTTTTCGCTTCAACCAGATCTTTACGATTGCGGTCTTCCTCGGCGTGAGCCTCGGCATCCTTCATCATGCGTTCAACTTCATCATCGCTGAGGCCGCTGGAAGAAGTAATCGTGATTTTTTGCGTTTTGTTGGTACCTTTGTCCGTAGCAGATACGTTTACGATACCGTTGGCATCAATATCAAAGGTAACTTCAATTTGCGGTACGCCGCGTGGTGCTGGAGGAATGTCTCCCAGCATGAAGCGTCCGAGCGTTTTATTGCCTGCTGCCATTTGACGCTCACCTTGCAATACATGAATCTCAACGCTTGGCTGGTTGTCAGCATAGGTCGAGAAGACTTGCGATTTGCTGGTTGGGATCGTCGTATTGCGCTCGATCATTTTTGTGAACACGCCGCCTGCAGTTTCGATACCAAGGGACAGCGGAGTTACGTCCAGCAGAACCACGTCTTTAACATCACCTGTCAGTACGCCGGCTTGAACCGCTGCACCAAGGGCAACCACTTCATCCGGGTTAACGCCTTTATGAGGATCTTTGCCTGTCAGCTTCTTGATCGCTTCCTGTACAGCAGGAATACGAGTAGATCCACCGACCAGTACAATTCTATGGATATCGTTAGGAGTCATGCCTGCATCGCTCAGCGCTTGGCGAGTTGGTCCGAGTGTACGCTCAACCAGATCAGCAGAAATTTCCTCGAATTTAGCACGGGTCAGGTTAACCTCCAAATGCTGAGGCACTCCGTCTACCACAGTGATAAATGGCAGGGAGATTGTTGTTGTCAAGACGCCGGAAAGCTCTTTCTTCGCTTTTTCAGCTGCGTCCTTCAAGCGTTGTACAGCGGCTTTGTCCTTGCTGAGATCAATGCCTTGTTCCTTCTTGAATTCATTCACGAGGTAATCAATGATAACTTGGTCGAAATCGTCGCCGCCCAGGTGGTTGTCACCACTTGTCGCTTTTACTTCGAAGAAGCCGTCGCCCAGTTCAAGAATCGATACGTCGAAAGTACCGCCGCCCAGGTCATATACCAGGATTGTTTGGTCTTCGGATTTTTCCAGACCGTAAGCAAGTGCTGCTGCAGTTGGCTCGTTGACGATACGAAGGACTTCAAGACCAGCGATTTTACCTGCGTCTTTGGTCGCTTGACGCTGGCTGTCATTGAAATAAGCAGGAACGGTGATTACTGCTTGAGTAACCGTTTGTCCGAGGTATGCTTCTGCATCGGATTTCAGCTTTTGCAGAATCATAGCTGAAATTTCCTGTGGAGTGTAATCTTTTCCTTCAATTGTTTCTTTATGGTTCGTACCCATGTGGCGTTTAATGGAATGAATGGTACGGTCTGGGTTTGTAATTGCCTGACGTTTTGCTGTTTCACCGACGATACGCTCGCCGTCCTTTTTAAAACCTACAACCGAAGGGGTTGTACGTGCGCCTTCCGGGTTAGGGATAACAACGGCTTCGCCGCCTTCCATTACGGCTACGCAGGAGTTGGTGGTTCCAAGGTCAATACCGATAACTTTACTCATAAGATATTTCCTCCTTCAGAATAAATGAATGTTTTCATATATTTAAACAGCCATGAAATTACATGCTGACTTTAACCATTGCCGGGCGTAACACTCTGTCTTTGAGAATGTAGCCTTTTTGCACTTCCTCAACAACGATGCCTTCTTCATACTCATCGCTTTCCACCTGCATGATCGCTTGATGGAATTCTGGATTAAACGGCTGTCCAACCGTTTCCATCGGCTCCAGACCCTCGGCTTTCAGAACGCCTTCTAGTTGACGGAAGATCATGCCAACGCCTTTCGCGAAGGAATCACTGTCTGCAATGTCACCTGCTGCGGTAATAGCCCGCCCGAAATTATCAATAATAGGGAGCAGCTCCGTAATCAGCTTGGACGATGCATATTTTGCAAAGTCTTCTTTCTCCTTCTGGGTCCGTTTACGGAAGTTGTCGAAATCCGCTTGGGTCCGCAGTGCGCGCTGCTGGTAATCATCGGCCAGCGTCTGCAGGCGCTCAACCTCATTTTGAAGATGTGCAGTATCCAATACCTCCACATTTCCCTCTTCTGTAGAAGAAGCATCTGCTTGAGCAGCTGTGTTTTCATTTTCCACCGAAGGTTCCTCGTTGGTTTCATTCAATTCGTTTTCATGCTCTTGATAGTTTTGGTTTTCTTTCAAGATGTCTTCACCTCCTTAATATGCTCTATATCTTTTTGTGCCAAACTTTCGCTTCATTTCATGTCATTCCTCATACCCGTGTGCGCTTCTCATCTTAATAACATTATGAATGCGCAGTACTGCCGCAGCAACCTCACCAGCCGTCTGCAGGCCGTGAATTTTGACCAAAGCGGGATCTACAATGCCCTTCTCCTCGTAGTGAATCACAAGTCCGGAATCGCAGTCCACTCCCATGCCGTCACAATTCTCTGTTAGCTGCGCGGCACGTGCCTCTTCCATCTTCTCAAGCGGATTGTAGCCAGCGTTCAGCAGGATTTGGGACATCGGTTTACGAAGGGCTGCAGCGACAGCTGCAATGCCAAATGCCTCCATCCCTTTCACAGCTTCACGCTGCCGCTCCAGCTCATAGGAAACGGCAAGCTCAGCGGTGCCACCGCCGGGGAGGATACCTCCTGCAATAGCTGCCTGAAGTGCAGAAGCTGCGTCAGCCGCGATCCGGGCTGATTCACCTACCACTTCAGCGGTGCTGGCACCAACAATGAGCGTCACAAAAGGCTCCTTCTTTTGTCCGCCGCTCCTGATGCGGACACGCTCTAATGTCTCATCATAGCATGCCCAAGGAGAAAAACCGAGCAGTCTTCCAAGTGACTCCCGCTCTTTATGTAACGCCGTCCGCCGCAGCGGAACGGCACCGGTCATTGAGCTGACGCGCGCCAGGTCATTCCGGCTTACTCGTGGAATGACCATGATTCCATGATCCATACAGAACTGTTCTGCATCCGGATGAATCCCTTTTTCCAGCAAAATTAAACCTATACCGAGATCAGCCAACACATGCAAATCGCGGGTAAACCGCTCACGCAGTTCCATATATCGGGCAAAACCGGCTTCAGTCGTCAACACTTCCTCATCCAGGCTTTCAGGCTCAAGCGCATCATGCAGGATAAGAATCCGTGTATCTTCAAGAACTGGCGTATCATGTGGATACAATGGCAGCTGTCTCAGCAGAAGACCCTCAAACACCTCATTGCTGCCCTTTTCATGCGAGGTCACGGCATCAGCCAGTAAGTAGGAAGGATCCTTCAGCTTGCGTATTCCGATTATCGAAGCAGCTTCCATCACAAGAGCCACGATATCTTCCCGTTCCCTGCCAGCCACGTATACGGCTTTGGCCAGCAAGGGATCTTCCAGATCCTCGATCTCTCTTGCTCGGGCTTGCAGGGATTCGGCAGCCATCTTGACTCCCTGCTGCATGCCTGCAACCACTTTGGAAGCAGGCACGCCTCTGACGATCTGGGATACCCCTTCCTGGACAAGTGCGCCCGCCAGAACGGTAGCTGTGGTTGTTCCATCCCCTACCTTCTTCTGCTGGGAGCGTGCTACCTGAATTAGCAGCCTTGCCGCTGGATGACTGACATCCATTTTATCCAGAATAGTGACCCCGTCGTTCGTAATAATCACTTCACCCCGGTCACCCACCAGCATGACATCAAGCCCTTTAGGACCCAGGGTGCCTTCAACCGCCGAGGTAATGGCCCGGACGGCATTACTGTTGTTGAGCAGTGCCGCGTACCGTTCCTCGCCTTCGCGTACCGGCTGCTGACCTTGACTCATCCGCCTCAAGCCTCCTTATTTATAAAGCTTTGATAGCATCGTCGTCAGGTCCTTCGACAGAATGCCAAGCAGACTCATCACCCTGGCATATTCCATCCGCGTAGGACCTAGAATGCCGATCGTTCCCAGCGCCTCGCCATCCAATGAATAGGTTGCTGTTATCAAGCTGCAGTTGGCAAAGGCCTCATGGTCATTTTCGGTACCAATCCGCACTTGAATCCCTGCAGAGCCCTGCGTGGCAGCCATCATTTTCATGAGTGTAGGCGTTTCTTCGAGGAGGTCAAGGATGTCCTTGACCTTCTCTACATCTTTGAATTCGGGCTGGGTCAACATATTCGTTGCACCGCTCAAATACACGCGCTGATCGGTATCCGTATCCACAAATATATTGTCCAAGATGCCTATCATTTCTTCAAAATTGGTTAAGTGACGCTCCATTTCCTGACCAAGCTCACGGTAAAGCCTGGTTTTGAGCTTGTAGAGCGGAACATTGACCAGCTTACTGTTAAGCAGATTTACCACTTTCTCCATTTCTGAAACAGAAACGCCAGGCGGTACAGATACCGTTTTGCTCTCAACCTGTCCAGTGCTGGTCACGATAATGGCTACCGCAGTCGTTTCGTTGAGCGACAGCAGCTGAAAATGGCGAAGAGACGTATGAAAAACTTCCGGCCCAAGCAGGATGGAAGTGTAGTTCGTAATATGGGAAAGAATCATGGCGGCATGCTGGATGACCTGTTCCGATGCGTTCAGCTTCTCCGCGAAATAGTTGCGCAGAGATCGCAGCTCCGTCGGGAGCCCCTGATAGATCGGTTCAAGATGGTCCACGTAATATCGGTAACCTTTATGAGAAGGGATGCGTCCGGCCGATGTATGGGGCTGTTCCAAAAAACCCAGATCCTCCAGGTCAGCCATCTCATTGCGTATCGTCGCAGGACTGTATCCGACATCTCCCCGTTTCGATATGCTGCGTGAGCCGACAGGTTCCGCAGAGCGGATATAATCGTCAACAATGGCATTCAGTATCAATCTTTGGCGTTCGGTAAGCATGTCTTCCCCTCCCCCCTGGTTGTTGATTATCGCCAATCGTTAGCACTCGACTTAGATGAGTGCTAACCGCTAATACAAAAATACCAAACTGACATGAGCATTGTCAAGTCAGTTCGGTATCATGGGTCAATAATGGACTGTGAAATTAATTCACCACTGGAAACAGCGATTTTCTATTTAATCAAGGTAATCTCGGTGTCCCGGCTCGAATCATAATAACTGTAGAATCCAGGATTGATCTCCAGCGTTTGATTCATCTTAAAGTTCGGGTATCTTTCGATATTTTTGCTCTGTGCGCTTGGTCCCCTCGGCGTATATTCCGGATAGAGGTCTTGACCGTCCACGCGGAGCATGGATTGGCTGATGCCTTTAAATTCCTTCGAATCAGACTCCGATTCGACGACTAGATCATTCCCATCCATATAGTAATTGAAATGAACCGCGAATGACTCCAGCTTCATCTCAGCTGTCTGCTTCTTCGCAGCAGGTTTGTTCAGAATAAGCCAGTTTGCGGAAGTATCCCTTTTAGTGACAACCGCATCTTTCAAAATCATCTTCATCGGTACCTTGGACCAATCCTTGTACCACTCCGGTGATTCAAAAGCGAACACATGCTGATACTTTTTCGGGTCATCTCCTTTTATCGTGTAGGAGCCTGTGATCTCCCGATCGCCAACCAGCAGCCGTATGTCTTTATACATGACATCACCATTTTTGTCATGATCCTTCATCGGCATGTCATCCTGAATACCGGCAATAATCTCCAGTGGCGTGACTGTCAACTGATTCAGCGACATACCCGCCTTTTGCTTAAATTCATCGCTGGATTGCAGCGGCTGCGAATAAACCGCTTCGCTCGCTTTTTTGCCATCCGCTTTAAAATTGAAAGACCACGTACCCGCAATCCGCTTCGCTTCTTTCATATAACTGAAATGCAGCTCTGCATTCCCCCATGCTTCGGCGGTCAAATTACTGAATACCTGCTCAATAAGTACGTTCTTATCTTCCGGTGGAAGCTGGGTCAGCATGCCCCGACTGCTTCCGCTTCCCGTCTTTACAATTATATGCGGATCTCCATGTCCATGGTCATTCGAATCGGCTGCTGATACGTTATACCGTACGGCTAAACTGCTTTTGGACTCCGTGACCGACTTTATGCGGATGGAAGGGTATCGCGCTTCACCGGTAGAGACGGTTTCTCCTGCTTTTGGTATCTGATTCAGGGCAATGTCCTTGTCTTTGTAATAAACAAGACTGCCTGCTTCCAGTGTGTATGTTTTTTTGCCTTTCTGCAGATAGTCTTTGGTTTCATATATCCCGAGAAGCTTTCCACTGGATTCATCGTAATTCAGGTACCCATTGACCGGTTCTTCCTTGCCTGCTTCGTCCTTGATCACCATATGTTCCAGTTCCACAGCATCATAATCGCCCGGTTTCATATCGGAATCTATCGAGATCAGAAACTTCATTCTTTCCCCGTCCGTGACTACACCTTTCAAGCTCATTGTAATATCCTTGCTGCTTACATCGAGATTATAACGTTGGCCAACTCCATTATTCAGTGCATTAGTTACACTCCGGCCACCGTAAAGACTATCCCAATTCAGCGTAACCCCCGCAAACACAGGAACGGCAACGACCATAAAACACGAAAAGACGATGGCAGCAGGTATGAATTTCTTTCTGGATTTTGGAGTTGGAATCACTTGCAGAGAGCCTGTTCTGCGCATCGCTGCTTCTCGTTCAATGTCAGTCCACATCTGATCATAATTCGGGCGGGGGGGATCCTGATCATTTCCCTGAAGCCCATTTTTATAGAAGCGACTCATTTCCAATCATCTCCTTTGTTTGAAATACCTTCATTTGCTGCAGCAGCTTGATCCCCCGGTTTAATCTCGATTTAACCGTTCCTTCCGGAATATTGAGAACATTCGCAATTTCCGGTATTGTCATTTCATTTACATAACGCAGGGTAACAACTATGCGGATCTTATCTGGCAGTCTGCCATACACTTGATAAAACTCCATTTTGATTTCGCGCTGATCTACACTCTCTTCAACCGGATTGGATATGCGCGGTCGGGTCAGCAGATAGGCACTCAGTTCCTTGGCCCAGCCGTTTTTACGTCTTCTGAGAACACTGCTGCACTCATTTGAAGCGATTCTGAGCAGCCATGGTTTGAGTTCACGTACTTGCGACCTGTCAGCAAGCAAGGCTTTGACGAACACTTCCTGGCAAATATCCTCGGCGTCTGAACGGTTTTGCATCATGTAAAAGCACAGATGATAAACTTGTTCCTTATACGTCTCAAAAAGCTCGCGGTCATTCACTCCGATTACACCTCCCTTTTGGATGTCTTGTCTATTTGACCGATAACTTCGGATAATCGTTCATTTTTTATGGATAATGAAGCAGACCCCTTCAGCTCAATTCATTATTAAAATAAAAAAAGACCACTTCTCATCAGTCATATTACATGACTTGATTAAAAAGTGGTCTATAAAAATAATCGGATTCAAGCAGTTATTTGGTACTTACCGCATGAATACATTTTTCAAGCGTTTCAATCATAGCCGCCTTCACATCATACTCTTTATAGCGTAAAACCGGCATCGTATCCTGCGGATCCAGATAAGCATCACGGTTCTGCGTCTCGGCCGTATCACCTATGTGTATTCCGTGTTCTTTGCCATGAGCCCATGCTTCGGCATCCATCTTCTCCATTGCAGGTTTCATTTGCTCAATCGGCATGACGACCACCTTCGTTTCTTTTTGTCCAAGCAAATCTGCAATAATCTGATGAAACTCACTATGCTTCATATTTATTCCGCTTATTGCATAACCTGTTCGATGCTGGCCGTACTCAATCGCACCAACGGCAGCCTCAGCGACCTGTTCGACCGTAACCATGGCAGTTCCTCCATTTAATACCGGTACGATTTCCTGGTCTTTCACACGATCTACAAACATGGTCCATAGCGGCATACGACCTGGCATAACCCCAAAGATATACGGCAGACGCAAAGTCATGACATCCATCCCGCCTTCACCTTCCATATAAGCCACTTCTTCCTGCAGCAGACGGGTGCGAGGATACGCATTATGTTCCTTAAGATTCAAATCCGTCCAGACTTCTGTGAAGTGAGCAAAATACGAGCCGAACAGCACGAACTTTTTGACACCGGCTATTCTGGCAATTCGGGCTAAACGCTGTGTAGGCAGTACGTTCGCTTCATAGAAAAATTTCATTGCCGGTGCGTCGGGAACGATGCGTTCATCCGCACCGGCAGCGTAGACAAATGCATATTTACCTTTTAAAAGATGGAAGACCTCTTCATCACTCATTGCATTAATATCACCCAGCTGGCAATCAACTTCCGGAGGAAGCAAACCGTCTGCAGGCATAGGAGGAAGCGAGATTGTCGATACGCCATAACCTCGTTTTAATAACTCTTTCACGGTATAGTAACCCAGGAATCCGGTTCCACCTAGTACAAATACATCTTTCATGATGTTCATCTCCTTTTATTATAAGAAAGACGTTGCTTTTTTTTGAGATGTGAAATATTGTATTTCTTAATTTTAGAATAACACTTATTTCCATCCATGAATCATGGAGTAGTGATTATTATGTGAATTTTTTCTCATAGTATTATAACAACAAAAAACCACTTCCCAACGGTCATTTGAACATGACTTGAGTGGTAAGTGGTCCATTTTTATAATGATTCAGCTTTACGTTAGTCCAGCATCTTAAGCACGGCAATTTCATCACAGCAGGACTGCTTGCTGCAGTTGACGCAATCGGTCCATACTTTTTCCGGGAAGATTTCCTTCTCCACCACAGAAAAGCCGTTTTTCACAAAAAAAGATACTTCATACGTTAAAGCCATAATTTTGGGAATGCCCTGGCGTATTGCTTCCTCTGTCAGCTTGTTCACCAGCATGGAGCCGATGCCAAGCCCTTTATGTCCATCCATAATACCAAGGGAACGAATTTCTACCAGATCACTGCCCAAGCGGCAGAGCGAGCCGCAGCCTATGACTGTGCCGTCCATTTCCGCAACGACGAATTGATCCAACTGCTTCTCAAGTACCTTCCGGGACCGAGGCAGCATGATCCCCTTCTGTGCGTATCCATCAATCATATGAAAGAGCGGCTCAACATCCTCCGCTACCGCAATTCTACATGTGACTACAGCCGGCATCTTACTTCTCCTCCTAAGTTCAAGGATGATGCAAAACAGGCTCATGCCTGTAGTCAATTGCGCATCCTCTATACGTGCTGTTTTTTTAATATGAATAAATATACAACATCACGCATAGAAGTTCAAGTTATTCTTTAATGGTCAGAGACCCGATAAATGTGCCAAATACATCATTTCCAAACAGAAGCCCTTGCTCACTGAGCCGATAGCCTGTGCCCGTTTTTTCCATCAGTCCGGCATCCAGCATTTTACCCAGCGGTTCAGCGAAAACCTCCTCGATGGTAAGGCCAAATTGCTCTTCAAAATGACTTTTTGAAACCCCGCTCATCACGCGCAGACCAACCATCATGAAGTCCTCCATCGCTTCCTCTTTCGGAACGGTAAAGCTCTCCATCCGCGGCAGCCCTTCTTTCGTGGCTTCTGTATACGGATTGACGCCCTTGATATTCATGTGGCGCTGATGGCCTACATACCCGTGAGCTCCGGCACCGAGTCCGTAATAGTCTTCATTCAACCAATAAGCCATGTTGTGACGGCTGTGATAGCCGGGCTTGGCAAAGTTGCTGATCTCATATTGCTCGTAGCCCGCTTTTTTCATGCGATCCATCAGGAGCAAATACATTTGCAGCTCGTCATCCTCATTAGGAAGCGGCAGCTGATTCTTTTTAAACATCGTATGGAAAAGTGTATTCTCCTCTACCTTCAGACTGTATATGGAGTAATGAGGCAAATCCAGCGCCAGTGCCTTATCCACGCTCTCCGCCAGCATTTCCACCGTCTGGTTCGGCAGGCCGAACATCAAATCGATCGACATATTTTCGAAGCCGGCTTTACGCGCGTTTTCCAGGCTCTGATATACATCATCCGTATCATGAATTCTTCCGATGCCTTTGAGCAGCTCATTCTGGAAGGATTGTACGCCGAAGCTGACGCGGTTCACACCACCTTCGCGCATCACGGACAGCTTTTCCAAATCGGTAGTACCCGGGTTGGCCTCCATGGAAAACTCAATCGAGTCGGACCAATCCGGGAAATAGGTGCGGACCGTCTTCAAAAAGTATTCCATTTCATCTGGCTTCAGAACGGTCGGGGTTCCGCCACCTACGAAAATGGTCTTGATTTCGCCAGGTGGAACCTCCTTAACCGTCCGTTCCATTTCACGCTCAAGGCCTTTCAAATATTCCATTACCGGCTGATTCTTCAGCACATAGGAGTTGAAATCGCAATAAAAACACTTGTTGGTGCAAAAGGGAATGTGAAGATAGACCGCTTGCGGTTTCCGATTCCCCTGGGACATTACGGCTTCCGCAGCATGCGGCTTAATGATTGTCATTGTCCAATTCCCTCCTTATCGTATACGAAAATAGCTATCGAAATATACTTACCGAAGACGAAATGCATGTAGACTTCGGATTTCTTGTTGTCATCTAAAAATAACCCCACAAAGTGGGGCTATTCCATTTGGAGATTATTCAGGTACTTTGCGGGAACCCCGAATATTTAAGGGAAAGCCGCCAGCGGCTCTCCCGTGAAAGTAACATCCTAATTGTCGTCGATTTTGAGAACGGCCATAAAGGCTTCCTGCGGCACTTCTACGCTTCCGACCTGCTTCATGCGCTTCTTGCCTTCCTTCTGCTTCTCAAGCAGCTTCCGCTTACGCGAGATATCGCCGCCGTAACACTTTGCAAGCACGTTTTTACGCATCGCCTTAACGGTTTCACGCGCAACGACCTTTGTTCCAACCGATGCCTGAATCGGCACCTCGAACATTTGGCGTGGAATGATTTCGCGCAGCTTTTCGCAAATAATGCGTCCACGATGGTATGCACGATCACGATGCACGATGAACGACAGCGCATCCACCTGCTCGTTGTTCAGCAGGATATCCATCTTGACCAGATTGGATTTGCGGTAACCTGAGATTTCATAGTCAAAAGAGGCATAGCCCTTTGTTCCGGATTTCAGCTGGTCGAAGAAATCATACACGATTTCTGATAGCGGGATTTCATACGTTATCGTTACGCGGGTTGTGTCCATGTATTCCATATTCACGAATTCGCCGCGCTTATTCTGGCATAGCTCCATGACTGTACCTACATAGTCATTGGGAACGATGATACCTGCTTTGACATACGGTTCTTCTACAGCTTCGATTTTGCCGACCTCCGGATAGTTGGATGGGTTATCGATCTGAATGGTATCGCCATTGGTCAGGGACACGCGGTAAATAACGCTTGGTGCGGTCGTGATCAATGGAATATTGAATTCCCGTTCGATACGCTCCTGGATAATTTCCATGTGAAGGAGTCCGAGGAATCCGCAGCGGAAGCCAAAGCCCAGCGCACTGGAAGTTTCCGGTTCAAAGCTCAGTGATGCATCATTCAGCTGAAGCTTCTCGAGTGCTTCACGAAGATCGTTATATTCCGAAGTTTCAATCGGATACAAGCCGCAGTATACCATCGGATTAATCTTCCGGTAGCCCGGCAGCGGCTCGGCAGTCGGGTTCTTCGCATCGGTCACGGTATCGCCGACACGGGTATCCCCGACATGCTTGATGCCGGCGACGATAAATCCGACATCGCCAACCAACAGCTCGTCCACGATGGTCATCCGAGGTTTAAAGGCACCGACTTCAATGACCTCAAACGTTTTGCCTGTCGCCATCATTTTAATTTTCGAACCTGTTTTAATGCTTCCGTTTAAGACACGGACATACACTATAACACCTTTGTATGGATCATAGTGCGAGTCGAAAATGAGAGCTTTCAGCGGTTCCTCCGATTCTCCTGTTGGAGCCGGAACCTGTTTCACGATCTGCTCGAGTATTTCCTTGATACCGATGCCCGCTTTCGCCGAAGCATGTACTGCTTCACTTGCATCCAGGCCGATAACATCTTCAATTTCCTGCTTCACGCGTTCCGGATCAGCGCTCGGCAGGTCTATTTTGTTGAGAACCGGAATAATCTCCAGATTGTTATCCAGTGCCAAATACACGTTTGCCAGCGTCTGTGCTTCAATACCCTGCGCAGCATCCACGACCAGAAGTGCGCCTTCACATGCTGCTAGGCTCCGCGACACCTCATAGGTAAAGTCGACATGCCCAGGTGTATCGATCAGATTGAGTAGATACTCCTGACCGTCATCCGCCTTGTATGTAAGATGCACGGCCTGCAGCTTGATGGTGATGCCGCGTTCGCGTTCCAAATCCATCTGATCCAGTACCTGTTCCTGCATTTCGCGGGATGTTAAAGCACCCGTATACTCCAAGATCCGGTCGGCAAGCGTTGATTTACCGTGGTCTATATGTGCAATGATACAGAAATTTCGAATATTTTTTTGCCTTGCTTGTACGTCTGTCATGCCCTACCCCCAAAACAGCCTGATGTGTCAATCAATTCATTATAGCAGTTGAGATAAAGGCGGGCAATCCCACAGGCAAAGGATTAATCCGTTATGGAATCGAACAGGGAGACAACCAGCCGGATTCCCTTCTGGGAGAGGTCCTGCAGCAGTCCGGCCGTCTTGTCCGCCAGCACGTCTACCGTCGGCTTGCTCGTGTTCGTCGACAGAATCTGCTCCGGTGACTGAGAACTCCAGTCCTGAACCTCCACCTGCTCCGGCTGCTCTTTCTCCACCTTGAAGTGATTCGAGCTTTTACGAGGAACCTGGGCTTGGGCAATATTGGCCGCTTGCGCTGTTTGTTGATCCGCGTACGCTATTTTTTTATCGGAGTCTGCCTTCGAGCTGCCGGAACCGGCAAGCTGCATTCCGATCAGCGCGCCAACTCCGACCCAGATGATTACCATCCATATCCGCTTGGTCCATTTCGACATTACCGGTTCCTCCCTTGTTCCATTCCGTTTGGATTAACTCTTGGCATCCGCCTTCGTTGCGGATACCGATTTCTCTGCACTTGCTTTCTCCGCCTTCTGATCCTTGTAATACAAATCGGCAATAATTTGGCCCAGCAGCTCTGCTGTCCGCTTCAATTCTTCATTCGTGCTGTCAATTCCGCCAACTTCAATTAAGATGCTGTTATCAGATAGAGATTGGTTATATTCTCCGTTTCCTTGTGCCGAAGTCTTCCCCCAAATCCCCCGTGATATTCCAGGATACGATTTTTCCAGCTGCTCATGGATCGAGCTCGCAAAGGCTTCATTTTTGCGCCAGTTTTTATTCTCATGACCGATGATGAAGAATACCTGTGCGTAGCTGGCTCCATTAATCACTGTCGTTGTCTTCGCATGTCGCTGCGAATCACGGTGGATATCAATCAGGTATTCCAAACCATTGTTCTGGGCAAGGGCCTCTTTCACCGTCTGGCGGGAATATTTATATGAAAAGTTATAGTTATATTCACTGACTGTCGTCGAATAGTCTTTCTCTGAATGAACCGTGCCCACACCGAGCTTTTCAAGCTTTTGAGCCATGTATTCGCCCACCAGCATGACATTTTGCGAAGGCGACTTGGAGCTTGGATTCGAGCTGGTTTTGCTCAGCAGCGGATTATAGGCTTCTCTTGGATGAGAATGATAGATCATAACCACTTTTTTGCCGGTTGCAGTTGCCGGAGGCGTCGGTGTCTTTGTCTGTTCCTTTGTACCTTCCGTGGCCGTTCCCGGATTTCCAGGCTCTTTTTTACCGCCAGGTTCAGGTTCCTTCACTGGAGTCTTAACCGGTGTCTTGTCTGGCGCTTTAGGTTGATCTGTATCTGCTGGCTTATCACTCTTATCATCCGTTTCCGGCGGGAGATGAAAATCTTCTGGCGGATCGAGGTTCTGATTACCGGCAGCGCTTCGTAGCAGCACCGGATCATTTGATCCCATTCCCGGCATTTCCTTGGCAAGCAGGCTCTTGGGATCCCGCGGATTTACGCTCGTAAGCATTTGAAACACGAATGTGGTCATTTTTTCACCCGAGAAGGTAGAGCCTCCTTTTTCTTTATCCAGATGCGGAAGCTCCATGCCCAACATGTCCATAAAGAACCGGCTCGATAGCGAGCCTGCGAATCCCTTCATGGATGAAACGGTAGAGGAATTCATTCTATGCTCCGCCATTCCGCCCAGACCCAGCAGTACGAAAAATATCAGCGACCCTAACGTCAGCAGCAAAAATGTTCGGCCCATGGACAGCATGTGCAGCATCTTGGTTCTCCATTTGCCGATATTCCAAAGTTGAAACCCATTCCTCTTCATTGTGTTGTCCTCCTGAACTCTCTTATACTTCAAAACTATGAGTAAAAGAGTTTCACTAGAACCAAAAATGATATGTTTGCATGAAAAAAAGAGTAGATCACCGAACTTAATAGTGACTTAGTGCGGGGAGAGCGCTGCGGTTACGGATCGATTTTCCGATCGCTGTTGACTCCAAATTTCTTGAATTATATTTCTTCTATGGGGAAAAATTCGGAGGCAAAGACGACCACTGCCGCTTCTTCAGATTGATTCCGTCACCTCCGCTTCTTCCTCAGGCACTGAATAGGATGTTTGGCAAAAAAAGAAGCCACGCTAGATTCGCAGGGCTTCTTGAAGAGTTTTATAGATTCATCGTTTCTTGGGAAATCCGCTAATGAGTATACGCTCCGGAATTGCCCGAATCCACTGCGTCATGCAGTGAAGCGTTCAGACCGCTTGCCACAATATTGGCGATATCCTCAATGAATTCATCAATTTCTTTGGGTGTTACGATGAGATCATGGCCTAGCGGTTCAAGGACCTCTTTAACGAGCGCCAGCCTTTCGTTCTCGGATATGCCATCGAGCAGCCCCATAATTTCCCGTGTCTGATTGGTTTCCTGGCCAAAGTGTTTTTTCATCATTTCCATTACATTGTTCACTATGGTCGATGCGTAACAGACGGTCGGCACCCCGATGGCAATACATGGTACTCCAAGCACCTCTTGGGTCAGTCCCCGACGTTTGTTTCCAATGCCGGAACCGGGATGGATACCAATATCCGCAATTTGAATGGTTGTATTCACCCGTTCCAGTGAACGCGATGCCAGTGCATCAATCGCAATAATCAAATCCGGTTTCGTCCGTTCTACTATTCCTTGCACGATTTCACTCGATTCTATACCCGTAATTCCGAGTACACCCGGAGCTATCGCACTGATCTGGCGGTAGCCTGGGGCAACTTGATCCGGCATCAGCTCAAAATACTGACGGGTCACCAGGACATTCTCCACCACCAGCGGTCCCAGTGAATCCGGCGTCACATTCCAGTTGCCCAGGCCGACAATGAGAACCGTGTTTTTTTTCTGAATGCCGATCAGGGTCAGGAAATCCTCAAACTCTCTCGCGAAAGCCTCTGTCACGCGTTCCTGCAGCCCGGTATCCCCATTTCGGAGCCCCGGCACCTCCAGAGTTACATAATGTCCTTTTATACGCCCAATCGCTTGTGATCCCTCATCATTCAGTACATTCAAACGGGTTATTTTAATTCCGTCCTTATCGGAAACCTCTTCATCCACGCCCGGTATCGACCCTGGATACTGTATTGCAGCCATTTCCCTGGCATCCACCGCCAAATCCGTACGTACAGAATACTGCTGTAAATCCAACTCCATCTCAAAACCATCCTCTCTTGCCTTTTTGTTATAGTGTGCGGGAGGAAGACTCTGATTATGCAAAGCCTTTTAAGTATTGCTTTTTATGGTACCCCATGCTAAACTATTTTAAGTTGTGAATCATTTCGAGCTATTCGAATGCCTTACAGGAGGTGAATGCAATGCCAAACATTAAATCCGCCGTAAAACGCGTAAAAACGAACGACAAACGCCGTGCGCTTAATGCTTCCCAAAAATCCGCGCTCCGTACAGCTGTTAAAGCCGCTGATACTGCGCTGGCAAATACTGAAGTTGAAGCTGCGAAATCTGCAGTTCAAGCCGCATCCCAAAAGCTTGACAAGGCTGTAAGTAAAGGCCTCGTACACAAAAATGCAGCGAGCCGCAAGAAATCCCGCTTGGCGAAAAAACTTAACGCTCTGAATGCACAAGCATAAGATGCGCTATCCATACGATGAAAATGAAGAGTCCTGAACAGCTGAAAAGCTGATCAGGACTTTTTGATTCAGACTATACTGCTTGCCTACATAACCAAGACAGGAGTTGACGAGCAATGGAAATCTGGAAGAAAAACTTATGGGTATTATGGTTTGGTTCTTTTATCGTATCTTCAAGCTTCTCCATGGTTATTCCTTTTCTCCCAATCTTCTTAATTCAAATTGGCGTGACTGAGAACGTTGAAATGTGGTCCGGCATATTGTTCAGCAGTGCGTTTCTGGCAGGCGCGTTATCCTCTCCTTTCTGGGGTTCCGTCGGTGACAAATATGGACGCAAAGCCATGATTATCCGTGCCGGATTTGTTTTATGCGTGATTTATCTGCTGACTTCCTTCGTAACCAGCCCGGTACAGCTGCTCATTCTGCGGATTTTACAGGGTCTGCTTTCAGGCTTTATCCCAGGAGCCATTGCGATCGTGGGCACCAATACGCCGGAGCATAAGGTTGGGTATGCGCTATCCACCATGTCAACGGCTACAGCAACCGGCAGCATTATGGGACCGCTTCTCGGCGGGATCCTCTCGAAGATTTTTGATAACCGTCTGGCCTTTGCCAGCGCGGGCGTGCTCTGTTTTCTGGCCACCATGCTCGTGATATTTTACGTAAAAGAAGAAAAATTCGTGCCCGGCAAAGACCGCGTATCCGTGTTTAATACCGTCAAGCTTGCACTGCATAATAAATTGCTTGTCGTTGTGCTGGTACTGACCATGTTTACACAGTTCTCTGTCATGACAATCGAGCCCGTTCTTCCATTGTATATCGTAGAGTTCGGACATTCGGCGTCCGACGCATCCATCCTGGCCGGGGTGATTTTCTCACTGGTCGGTATCGCCAGCATTATCTTCGCTCCGCGCTGGGGTAAGCTCGCCGATAAAATCGGTTTTCAGAAAATTCTGCTCATCGGTCTGTTCGCCGGGGGCGTTGGTTCATTGCTGCAAATCCCTTTCCACAACATTTGGGGATTTTCAATCGTACGATTTCTATACGGATGTTTCTTCTGCGCAGTCTTCCCGGCCCTCAACGGCCTGATTGTCCGCGTGACATCCAGCGATTTCCGCGGCAGGGCATTCAGTCTCAGCCAGACCTCCAACCAGCTCGGAGGCATGCTTGGCCCGCTCGCAGGCGGCGCGATCAGCGGCGTATTCAGTATCCATGCTGTTTTTTTACTTACAGGCATTCTGCTGCTGCTTACGATGGGCCTCGCCTTCTGGTCGCAGCGGTTTACCCGTGAACCTGATACGCAATCATCCTCTGCTACGATAAATCATTAAAGTGAAATTCCCTCCCTCCTTGTCACATTGCCGTCTCAATGACACATTGCGATGTGACTTAAGGAGGGTGTCTCCGAAAGCAAAAGCCCTCATTCGCTCATGCAGGACGAGGGCTTTTTTTATTAAAAAATATATAGAAGTGAATCGTTTGACCATCCACCTCCGCTTGATAGCGGTATTCATGCTGCTCCAAAATCGTTTTCACAATCGCGAGTCCAAGGCCGGTTCCCGACTTTTCCTTATAACGTGAGCTTTCCAGCACATAAAAGGGCTCCCACAACTGGGATACATCGGATATTTCTCCCTGAAAGACATTGCTCATATGGAAAACAATATCCGAGCCCTGTTCCCCGAAAGATACATATATACGATGATCCGCTGAATATTTTACCGCATTGCTTAAGAGGTTATGAAATACCATCCTGATTTTATCCACATCGGCTTCAATCATCGGGTTTCCCGGCAGGTGATCTTCCACGACAAGCTCGATCTGTCTGAATTCCAGTTCAATTTGAAATTTCTCCAAACAGTCGCTGAACAAATCCTTGATTGGGAGTGCGCTGAGCTCAAGCATCCCCCTCTCAATTTTCGCAAAATCCAATAGCTCATCAATCAGCCGAGCCATACTCTCGTTCTGACGCAATATCGTAGCAGCATAACTTCCATCGTCCAACCCGTCCTGAATCCCTTCAGCATAAGCCTGGATGAGCGAAACCGGCGTCTTAAGCTCATGGGTGATATCGGACATAAACCGCTTTAGACTTAAATTCTTTCTGGATAAATCGGCATGTGCCTCACTCAGCTTGTCACTCATGGTATTGATGCTCTCCGCCAGTTCTCCGATCTCATCTCTGGTCTTTGTCCGGGCTTTTCTGAAATGCAGCTCTGATATATCTTTGGCCACCTCACCCAGCTCTTTCAGGGGCTTGGTCATACGGTATGAGAGCAGCCAGACGACGAACACGATAATCAGCACCGAAATGAAAGCAAGAACCAAAATAAACTCGTTGATCATCTGAATCGTGTCGCTGATATAAGCCATGGAGAGTCCAATCAGGACGATGTTTTGATCCTTTCGGATGAAGCTAGCGTAGAAACTGGATTTAAGCTTTCCCTGATCATAAATTTTATTTACGCGGCTGCCTTCCTTAACCTTTTGCCAGGACTCATCCGTGATCCAGAATTTGTTTAACGTTACCGTCTTTTTGGCCAGCTGCTGCAGCAAAGAATTGTTCAGGTCGTCTCCCCGCTTCTGCAAAGAATCATATACGATCGTAACATGGTATTGCTGCTCAAGCAGCGGAATCGAGTCCGCCAACCGTGCAGCCGGAAGCTCTGCGATCAAATTTATCGCTTCTCCCAGCTTCTCTTTGGTCTTGTATATATAATATTTAGGCAGAAAAAAGTTCGCCATCAGCACAAAGACAACAAAAATAAACAAAATGGCAACGGAGATGCTCAGAAACAGCTTGCGGCCCAGCTTATTCATCACTAGCCTCAACACTATAACCAAGTCCCCGATGTGTTTTAATAAGGTCTCCTCCAACCTTCTCCCGGAGTCTGCGGACATGGGTGTCCACCGTCCGTTCATCACCGAAATAATCAAGACCCCACACCAGATCCAGCAGTTGATGTCTTGTTAAAATATGACCTTTATGCCGGATAAAACAGCACATCAGCTCAAATTCTGTTTTTGTCACCTGCAGATCGGTACCATCTTTATGAATTTTGCTGCCTACCATATCAATTCTTATCGTTTTATAGCGCTGTTCTTTCTCGTCACCCAGCAGCTTTTTGGCCCGGAGAACAAGAATTTTCGGGTGAAACGGCTTGCGTATGAATTCATCCGCGCCGATCCGGAGTGCCTTAAGCTCATCCTCTTCTTCACTTTTCGCCGTCAGGATCAGTACCTTTTTATCCGATCGCGCTTTGATTTCCCGACACACCTCAAGCCCGCTCAGCTTCGGCATCATCCAATCCAGAATCGCAAGATCGATTTTTTCACGGTAAAAGACCGCAAGTGCCTCCTCGCCATTCCCTGCCGTAAATACTTCATAGCCTTCCTTTTGAAAATATGCCGTTAAAATCCGCAGCATATCCTGTTCATCATCAGCAATTAAAATCCGCATGGTATTCTCCTTTTCGTAGGACTCCGCCGCCTGTCACATTCATGTAACGTAGTCCCGGTATAGTTGAAGTCGAAAGGGAGGATTCCTATGAAACCCAAACACAAAAAGCCTGCCAGCTTCAAACTGTTCATTCTGTTCGCCGCTATTTTTCTCTTGACAGCCGGATCTATCTACTATTATGCAAGACAAATCGAACCAAATCTACTCCGTATCGAGAAGGTGAATATCATCACCCCGTCCGTAACTGCGGATCTCATCGGTATGCGCATCATTCTAATTAGTGATCTCCACCTGGGTAAATTCTATTCCTTGGACAAACTTAGAAAGCTTGTAACACGAATCAACAGCTTAAAACCGGATCTCGTCGTGTTTACAGGAGATCTGATCGATAACTTTTCACAATATCGCGATTCAGGCAAGGTCGCACCTATATTAAAACAAATCAAAGCCACGCTTGGAAAATATGCTGTGTACGGCAATCATGATCAGGGTGGAGGCGGCAAACATCAATACCTCCGCCTCATGTCGGACAGTGGTTTCAAAGTGCTCGTGAACGAGAATAAAGATTTGATGGTCGGCCGCAGCAAGCTGAATATCGCTGGTCTCGACGATTTTTTACTCGGCTCACCCGATCTCAAGCGTACATTTAAGCAGGTAGATCCGGATAGTTTTGACCTGCTGCTTGTGCATGAGCCCGATGTTGCTGACCGGCTGGGCTCTTACCCGGTGGATCTTCAGCTATCCGGTCACAGTCATGGGGGTCAGGTTCAACTGCCTGGATACGGCTCTCTGTATACTCCGCCTCTTGCGCGTAAGTATACCGAAGGGTTATATACTTTTTATCGCCAAAGCCATAAACCCTCGTATCTATATGTAAACCGTGGGATTGGCACAACGCGCCTTCCCTTCCGCTTTGATAGTATTCCGGAGTTGACCCTCCTCACACTGCAGCAGCCTGCAACCCATTGACGAAAGATTGAAGTGCATTAAAAAAGGCCTGACGCACATCGTAGTTTTCTAATTGACTACGATCCGTTCAGCACCCTATTTAATACATCTATGCCGCGAGCCTTAACAGAAACAGCTCCAGTCCCAGTACCTTGTCGACAGCTCCCGTTTTCATTTGGAAGTCGAGCGTTCCAAGCCTGCTCAGAATCTGTTTCAATTGTGACGCCTGGAATTTTCTAGCCTGCTCTCCTGCGATCTTGACAGCATAGGGGTGGAGACCCAACTGCGAAGCAATCTGCTGTTGGGAATAGCTTTGCCCTCCAAGGTCCTTGACCTGTAAAATAATGCGGAACTGCCGGGCAATTAATGCAGCAATTTTGATTGGTTCTTCCTTTTGCTTGAGCAGCTCATAGAAAATTCCGAGTGCGCGGTCCACTCTTAAATTCGCAATATCCTCCACAAGTGCAAACACATTTTGTTCCGTTGTCCGAGCAATCAGCTGTTCCACGATATGTACGCTGATCACGCCGCCCTTGCCGGCATAGAGGCACAACTTGTCGATCTCGGCGGATAAGGTCTGCAGCTGGGTACCGGCATTGCGGATCACCATTTCAGCTGCCCCATCTTCCATCGTACACTCGCGTTCTTTCATCTTTTTGCCTACCCATTTTAAAAGATCCTCGCTGCCTAAAGGCATAAAGGTAAGCAGCGTGCCCCTGCTTTTAATCTCTTTAACAACTTTTTTCCGCTCATCCAGCTTCTCCTGGTTGACCATAAATACCAATACACTGTATTCAGCCGGATTTTTCATATATTCAAGGAGCGCTTCCACACGATGCTCCACCTTCGCATTGTCCTTGCCTGCTGTGAATACAGAGGCATCCTGCACAAGAATCAGCTTCCGCGGCACCATGAAGGGCACCATTTCTGCTTCTTCAATGACCGCCTGGAGAGGCGTATCCGAAAGATCATAATGGACCAGAGCAAAATCATGCTCTTCCTGGGAAATCGTTTGCTCCACGAGAAAAGAAACAAATTCGTTCATTTGGTACTTTTCCGTACCGTATAGCAAATAGACCGGTGAGATCTCTCCCTGCTTGATGGCCTTTGTTGCAGCTTTGACGTCCACACGTAGGCCCCCTTTCATCTATGTAGCCTTATCATTATTGGCCTGCCTTAATATATTATCAAAAATCTGCCCAGGGTAAAACAGCAAAGAGACCCTCCCTCACGGAAAGGTCCCTTTGCTCCCAGCACATCTATGATAAACACCGGCTAAGCAAAGCTCTAGAAACTTTGCAGCCCGCGGTCATACGACGGGTCTGGATTAATCTAACCGTATATCCTATTCTATATCTCCAATTATTGTGCATATAGCAAACCCGTTTATTTTTTTATATAGTCGGTTCACTTTTCAGGGATTTGAAGAATCCGAGCCGTTAACCTGATAGGTTTTGCTCGTTGTTGCACCCTGATCATCCGATGTTTGATAGGTAAAAACCGTACTGTCCGCTGACCATACCCCAGACACCCAAGTCCCTGGCAAATCGATGGTCTTGACTGCCGTCTTCTGCCCGTCTTTATCAGAAACATTGTAAATGACCAACTTCTTCTCTTCTACTGAAGCGGCATATTTGCCGTCAGGAGAGTTGAATTGAGCTGCTGCAGTCTTATTAAAACTAGTAATGCCCATGGTCATATTATCTTCTTTGGCAACCGGATCCTGATCATTGCTCTTCGAATCCGCAGCCGGCGTTTCCGGAGTGCTGTTGTTATCTGCCGCCTTATTATCCTGGCTGCTGCCACTGTTGCCGTTGTCCGCCGGA
Organism: Paenibacillus dokdonensis; assembly: GCF_004916975.1. GTDB lineage: Bacteria > Bacillota > Bacilli > Paenibacillales > Paenibacillaceae > Paenibacillus_AQ > Paenibacillus_AQ dokdonensis. Next base: position 3,727,662 of record NZ_STGQ01000001.1, read on the forward strand.
GTCCCTTGTTCCGGGCTTGAGGATTCCGCCGGAGCACCTAAATCCACAGCACCGATGGAAGCCGATTTCTTCCCCGTCCCCGTATCCGCGCTCCGGCTTGTTTTATCATCCTGCTTGCCTGAAGGTTCGGTTGACCGCAACGTCTGATCCTTGGACGCATGGTCCGCGGAAACATCCGGCGTTGTCAATTCTGAATCTCCGCTTCCAGCGGAGGATCCATCAACCGTATCCCGTTTGATCATATCACTTTGCTGTTCATCCTTCTTGGGCTTAACGTCCTGCTGCCCTCCGCCGCTGCCCGTTGTTGACTCACTTGCGGAAGAAGCTGTTTCGGCCATCTTTTGCTCGGCTTTAAAGGCAGGCTCTTCTGCTGTTGATAAATGCTTCGGAGAATAGTTATATATAGCCACTCCCAGAATAATTACAGCTGCTACCGCACCCATGGCCGTACGACCGGCAACAGAGTTGCGGAATTTGCTTGTACGTACCGGACGTGTTGGTACGGGAACCATCTCAGCAGGAGCTTCCTCGCGGGAGGCGCTCTTTTCCTGACGGGCCTGATCTATGGCATCGAGCTGAGGCATGATGGTATCGACAATACTGAATTTGGGCGTTACTTTGGGGAGATCCTCAAGATCCCGGGACAATGACTTCAGCATCCGAAAGGTATCCGTACATTCAGGACATTGTTTTAAATGCTCATATAACTGAACGGTCTCTTCCTCGCTTAGATCATAATCCAAATAACGGTGCATCCATTCCACCACCTCTGGACATTTCATCCTGATACACCACCTTTCTGATGCTCTTGAAGCATATTTTGTAGCTGCTGTCTGGCCCTGAACAAATAAGACTTCACCGTGTTTAAGGGAAGGTTCAGACAATCAGCAATTTCATTGTAGGAAAAGTCCTGCAAGTATCTGAGAACAATAACGGTCCTGTGATGATCAGGCAGCTGGTCTATCGCTTCCTGAATATCCTGGGCCAGGTAAGAGGACATCACCGATTGCTCCACATTCTGTTTATCCTGAAATACCAGTTCATGCTCATCGATGGAAACCGTAGGTTTCGTGCGCCGGAATTTATCAATACAAATATTGGTCACGATCCGTTGAACCCATGTTTTAAACTGCGCTTTTTCTTCATAGGAGCCTATCTTGGTGTAAATGCGGATCAATGCTTCCTGAGAAGCATCCATTGCATCCTGTTCATCGTTTAAAATGTAATAGGCTGTTCGATACACTTGATGCTCAATTTCTCTTAATAGGGTGATTAGAGCGTCGCGATCGCCCGATTGAGCGGCTCTTATGAGTCCCTGCTCTACCACAAAGGATCCCCCTCTCCCTGCAATCTTACAGACGTGTAAGAGTGTCAAATTGTTGCAAATTGTAACCAACATTTTTTATCCGTTATAAGACCCTGAAATCTTATGTACGTGAAGATGGCTTTCACCCGCTTGGTGCATGGTAATCCCCAATTAAGAATACCAAATTCTAGTGGGCGCGTCACCTCTAATATAAGAGGCACTAACTTATCCATTTTACGTGTTTTTTTCAGTTAATTCTTTAAGATTTTGTTAACAAATGATCTCTTTTCAAATTTAATGGATTAAATCCAATTTGAAGCGGGTTTGTATCTTTCCCCGCTGAACAATCATCTGCACTTCACCGCTTAAATCTGTCCGGAATAGTTGGGCCTTTTCCGCTGCAATTCGTTCTACAACATCCGCATGCGGATGTCCGTACAAATTGTTTACACCCGCTGAGATTACTGCTGCTCTCGGCCGCCAATAATGAAGCCAGTCTTCGCTGCTCGACGACTTGCTGCCATGATGGGCAATTTTGATCACATCAACACTGCCTTCAGGCATAGAAAAGGCTCCGGCAGGCATAGACTGCGAAGTCAAGGCAGCTTGTGCGTTTTTCATTCCTACACTCAGTATATCTTCTTCAGCAGCTTTATCCATATCTCCGGTGAATAAAAATCTTCCATCATTCATGGTCAGTAGAAACGCCACGGAGATATGATTTTGATTTTTTTCGACAGGGACTTCATCCTGCTCCAATTCTTCAAGAAACGGAGATAAAAAAGAGAGATCGGTATGATCATCCATTTTCAGCTGCATGTCCTGATGAACGGCAAATACAGGAATTTTACGGTGAAGAGCCGTATCCATCAGCTTATCGAAGGAAGAGGTTCCCGCCAACGTACCATTAAAGAGCAAAGCCCTTACCGGTATCTGATCCAAAACAGCCTGTATTCCGCCTGCATGGTCTTGATCCCCATGGGTAATGATGACTGCGTCCAAGTGATGAATTCCACGCTGCTTTAACAGCGGCACAACAACCTTGGCCCCGACCTCAAAGGGATTTTTTCGTTCCTTCCAGGCATCCTGGGGCTTCCGGAAATTAACCGTGCCTCCTCCATCCACTAGGATATTGCGTCCTCCCGGTGTCGTGATCAGAATGCTGTCACCTTGTCCCACATCCAGGAACTGAACTAACCCAGCACCATGCAAAGATAGCGGCCTGTACTCCCAATATATCAAAAATATAAAGACAAGCATAATTGTGGCCAATAGAGATGATATTTTATAATTTGTCAGAGACGTGAAGTACACGGCCCTGCCGGGAGACCCCACGCCTTCAAGCTCAACGGTATCGTTTGCATCTCCAGCTGGAAGTCTGCTTTTGTGGCCAATCAGGTATCGGCTTGCTACATATAAAAGCAGGTACAGTACGGCAAAGTAAGCTAGAATCCATATGATTGAAGGCGATCTCCATATCGTGACAAATTGAGGGTAACCGTTCATCCAGCGGACCAGCCAGAAGGTTCCATCATTCAGGATTTCGGCTATCCACCCTAACGACCTTCCCGCAGGCAGCCAGATCCAGCCAAGCAGCAGCGCTGTAGCGCCCAGAGGCAGCGTGAGAAAAGTAATCAACGGAACCAATACAAAATTGGCGGCAAAGGACAGCAAAGAAAACTGGTTGAAATAATAGATTGTGAGCGGGAAGGAAACAACCTGAGCGACCAGCGTCACCCCAGCGGCCGCTGCGAAACGCTTTGGAAGAAAGCGAAGAAGCGGGGTCACGAGCGGTACATACAGCATGAGCCCTGCCGTCACGAGAAATGACAATTGAAAGCTGACACTCAGCATATAATACGGATTCCACAACATCATAAGGAGAGCGGCTGCTGCCAAAATATTCATGCCATCCTTCAGCCAGCCCTTTCTGGCAGCAAATAGCCCAATCATCCCCATAATGCCCGCCCGCACAACCGAAGGACTCACCCCGGAAATGAGCACGTACACAGGGATCATTATCATAACAATTAGCAGAGACCTTTCTTTCGACACCTTGAACAATGACAGCAAAAACAGCAAGCTGGCGACATAAACAGCAACATGCATGCCGGATATGGCCAAGATGTGGGTCAACCCAAGCTGGGAAAATTGAGTGTACGTCTCCGGGTCAATATCATCCTGCATACCGATAAGCAGTCCTTTCATGTAACCAGCATGGGGCTCTTGAAAAATTTCCGCAATTTTACTTCCCAGCCCGCTGCGTACCCGGTCATTCCAGCGGAAGATCGTAAGCGTACTCCAGTGGGAAGGTGGTGAAGCCTGTACATTTTGTATGCCCTTCACTTTATAGAGCCAATGAATATGCTGGGTGCGCAGATACGCCGCATAATCAAAACCGCCGAAATTTCGAGCAGTAGATGGAATCTCAACCGATCCATTCAGTTTAATCCGGTCCCCCCGCTGCCAGCTCTCTGCTCCCCTCAGCTGCTCCTTGGTTTGAAGTTTAACCTGAACCATTACCCGCTCATGCAACGGAAGCGACGCCATGGAGGATGGTGAATCGCCTGTATCTGCATTCTTTTGAATCATTACTTTTTTCAGTTCAACCTGTAAATCCGCCCTGTCTCCGTCCACATCGACGGATGAGACGATTACGCCTTCGGCTTGCAGCAGCATTCCACCCATATCAGCGATATCCATGGCCACAGCCTCCGGCAGCACGGTTACATTCCGCGCATCGCTCCACTCCCAGTATATTCCCGATAACGTCAACGCAACCCATGCAATTAACATGCTGCGAAGTAGGTTTCTATGCAGCAGGGCAGGAATAGCAAGCAGCAGCGTCATTCCGGACCAGATCATCAATAATCTTAATCCCGAGCATTCGTAGGCAATACCGCTTCCTACCATCCATGCGATGGTACAGACGATTAACGGCCTTCCTCTCATATAATTCCCTCCTTCTATTTAAAAAAAGAAGGACCTCTGCCTGCGGCTTTAAGCCGCAGCGGCAGAGGTCCTTCCTCGATTTCTCTTTTTATTCTGTTCTAGTTGGAGACGGTCATCATGGTTTCACGCGGCGGTTCATAGGTTGAGAGTCTGCGAAAAGTGATCCCCTTCTGCTTCATCATCTCCGTGACCTTATCTGTATCCTTTGGATAGGATCGGTGAAATACAATTTCCGTTACCCCGCTGTTGGCCAGCATATTGGCGCAGGTCCAGCAAGGCTCGTCCGTTACATAAACCGAGCTGCCCTCACGGTCAATCCGGTCGGTAAAAAGCAGGAGATTCTGTTCGGCATGAATCGTACGCACACAGCGCTGCTTTTTGATCATTTCCTGTTTACCGTCATGCTCTACCATTTCGAGCTCCTCTGCAATCATGCAGCCGGCCTCAGAGCAGTCCGGAACGCCCGATGGGGCTCCGTTATAGGCTGTGCCCAGCAGTTTTTTCCCTTGAACCAGCACGGCACCAACATGCCTGCGGGGACAGCGGGAACGCGTAGAAACCATGTAAGCAATATCCATAAAGTATGTGTCCCAGTCTTTGCGCGTTTCGTCGTTCACGTTTATCACCTGTTTTTCATAGAATGATTGTAAACATTGTAGCACATCTCCGGGCTAAAGCTCTACGTAGGGCTTCATTTTCTCAAGCATTTTAGCACCAATTCCCTTAACCTTGTCCAGATCGCCCACCTTTTGAAAAGGACCATGCTGATTCCGATAGTCGATGATGGCCTGTGCCTTCTTTGCTCCAATGCCGGGTATATTGGTAAGCTCAGACGCCTGTGCGGTGTTAACGTTTATTTTGCGGACAGATGATGATTCACTTGTGGGAGGATCGGTTGAAGGACTTTCCGCTTTATTTTCTGGGACGCTGGGGCTTCCTGCCGGAGAGCCGCCTGAAGCTGCTGTTTGAGACTCTGCAGCTCCGGAATCCGTTCCTATTGGAGCAGAAGAAACCGCTTGAGCGGTTGGCTCGGTCTTCACAGGTTCTGTAGCTGTCTGAGTTTTGTCTTTAGCTGCATTCCCGCCATTTTGCGCTGCTTGTCCTCTACTGCCCTCCGGTGCCGGCTTATGTTCGTCCTCTAAAGCAGCAGCGAGCTTGGCGTTCAGCGGTTTCCACGCCTCTGCTTCATCTCCATGCTTCATGCCTGACAACAAAATCACGGCACTTCCTAATATGGCACAGCATATGCTGATCCCTACAGTCAAACGTTTCATGTATACACCTCATTTTCATAGAAATGTCTGTCTTTACTTGAGAGAAGCTCACACCTTCTGATCTCTGAAAAAATAAAATGCTCTGCCGGAGCAGCGCCTGCTGAAAAACCGTCATGAGGTGCAGGTTCATATGCATACATTAAGGAGAAGGATTGCGCCGTTACCGCAAAGCACGAAAGGAGGGGACCTATATGAAGGTAGGATTCATCGGAACCGGCAGTATGGGAAGCATGTTGCTCGATACCTTCATTGCTTCCGGTGCGCTCATGCCTCAGCAAATCTTCGCCAGCAACCGTTCATTAGAAAAGGTGAATTTGTTGGCTCAGCGTCATCCCGGACTGAATGTATGCAGCAGTAATGTAGAGACCGTCAAAAATAGCGATATCGTATTTCTATGCGTAAAACCGCTTCAGTATAAAGTCTTGATCGATGAAATCGGGAATGAAGTGAAGCCTAATCAGATCCTTGTATCGATCACGAGTCCGGTCCAAACACATCATCTCGAAAGCGCCCTGACCTGCAAGATTGCCAAAATCATTCCCAGCATCACACATTTAACGCTGAGCGGTGCTTCTCTATGCATGTACGGCAGTCGTATTAATGCAGAAGACAGGCTGCTTTTGGAAAAACTCCTGAGCTTCATCAGCAGGCCCTTGGAAATCCAGGAATCCCATGTGCGGATTACCTCGGACTTTTCCAGCTGTGGACCTGCATTCATCAGCTTCTTTCTCGATCAATGGATTCAAGCAGCGGTTGAAATGACAGGCATCGGGCGTGAGAATCTGACGGAATTAGCCGGCGAAATGCTGCTTGGAACAGGCAAGCTGCTAACGGAAGGCGGCTTCAAGCCTCATGAGCTTCAGGAAAGGGTTGCCGTACCTGGTGGAATCACAGCAGAAGCCCTAGCCCTGTTAAAGCAAAGCCTGGATGGTGTATTTCATCAGCTTATCTCCACGACTCATGCCAAATACGATGAAGATTTGAGTAAATGTAATACACTCTTTGGCGATTCCAAAACATAGCCGTAAAGCAAATCTCTCAAAAAAGAGCAATGATTCTAAAGAAAATCCCCGTACAAAATAAATTGTACGGGGATTGAATGCTTTTCGATCCTGTTTATGATTTAATTGGCTACAATATTAACCAGTTTGCCTGGAACAGCGACCACTTTGCGTACAGTCTTGCCAGCAATGGCCTGCTGGACATTGTCCTGAGACATGCTGTATTCCTGCATAGCTTCCTGGTTCATGTCTTTGGCAATCATGGCGCGCTGAACGATTTTACCGTTGACCTGAATGACGATTTCAACCTCGGAATCAACCGTCCATGCTTCATCAAAAGCTGGCCATGCAGCATATGTGATGCTTTCCTGATGTCCGAGACGTTCCCACAGCTCTTCGGTAATATGCGGTGCAAACGGTGCAAGCAGCTGCGTAAAGTCCTCTATCGCTTTGCGCGGAATCGAATCAGCCTTATAAGCATCATTGATGAAAATCATCAGCTGGCTGATCGCTGTGTTGAAACGCAGATGTTCCATATCTTCAGTAACTTTTTTGATCGTTTTATGCCAAACGCGTTTGAATTCATCGCTGCCTTCATTATCAGTAATTTTTGAATTCAGACTGCCGTCTTCATTAATGACAAGACGCCATACACGGGACAGGAAGCGGTGCGAACCTTCCACACCATTTTCGTTCCATGGCTTCGTTGCTTCGAGCGGCCCCATGAACATTTCATAAATGCGGAGCGTATCCGCGCCATAATTCTCAACAATTTCATCGGGATTGATGACATTGCCGCGGGACTTACTCATTTTTTCATTATTTGTTCCAAGAATCATGCCCTGGTTCACCAGCTTCTGGAAAGGCTCCTTGGTGCTGACAACGCCCAGATCATAAAGAACCTTATGCCAGAAGCGTGCATACAGCAGATGAAGCACAGCATGCTCAACTCCGCCGATGTACAGATCTACCGGCATCCATTCGCGTTCTTTCTCCTTCGAAATGAGCTCCTCTTGGTTATGAGGATCAATAAACCGCAGATAATACCAGCAGCTGCCTGCCCATTGCGGCATGGTGTTCGTCTCGCGGCGTGCTTTCATGCCGGTCTCCGGATCCACCGTTTCCACCCACTCGGTTACGTTCGCAAGCGGTGATTCTCCTGTGCCGGATGGTTTAATCTGCTCAATATCCGGCAGCATCAACGGAAGCTGGTCCTCCGGAACAGTCTTCATGGTGCCGTCCTCAAGATGCAGAATCGGAATCGGCTCTCCCCAATAACGTTGCCGGCTGAACAGCCAATCGCGCAGACGGTAGGTCGTTTTCCCTTGCCCATTTCCGTTTTCTTCAAGCCAGGTAATCATTGCAGGGATGGCTTCTTCTGTGCCCAAGCCGTTCAGGAAGCCGGAGTTGACAAGCTCTCCTCCACCACTGTACGCCTCTTCCTGCACATTGCCGCCTTTCACGACTTCAATGATTTCCAATCCGAACTGCTTCGCGAATTCCCAGTCACGTGTATCATGGCCTGGAACCGCCATAATTGCACCTGTTCCATAACCGGCAAGCACATAATCGGCGATCCAGATTGGCAGCTTCGCACCATTCACTGGATTGACCGCATAAGCACCTGTAAACACACCGGTTTTGTCCTTAGCGAGATCCGTACGCTCCAGGTCGCTCTTTCGAGCTGCTTGATCCTGATAAGCTTTTACAGCTTCGAGCTGATCCGGCGTTGTAATCTCTGCTACCAGGTCATGTTCAGGAGCAAGCACGCAGTAACTGGCGCCAAACAGGGTATCCGGACGGGTAGTAAACACGGTAAGCTTACCTTCATGTCCTTCGATATCAAAGTTCACTTCAGCCCCTTTGGATTTACCAATCCAGTTGCGCTGCATATCTTTAATGCTTTCGGACCAGTCCAGTTCCTCCAGATCCTCAAGCAGACGTTCTGCATATTCGGTAATTTTCAGTACCCATTGTCTCATCGGCTTGCGGACAACCGGATGTCCACCGCGCTCGCTCTTGCCGTCAATAACTTCTTCGTTTGCAAGCACGGTACCCAGAGCCGGGCACCAGTTCACAGGCAGTTCAGATACGTAAGCAAGGCCTTTATTGTACAGCTGGATGAAAATCCACTGCGTCCATTTGTAATAATCCGGGTCTGTCGTGCTGATCTCGCGATCCCAGTCGTAGGAGAAACCCAAAGATTTGATTTGGCGGCGGAAATTGTTGATATTCTTCACCGTGATGTCACGTGGATGTTCACCTGTATCAAGAGCATGCTGCTCTGCAGGTAGGCCAAACGCGTCCCATCCCATCGGATGCAGCACATTGTAACCGCGCATTCTCTTATAGCGGGATACAATATCGGTTGCCGTATACCCTTCAGGATGCCCTACATGGAGGCCCGCACCGGACGGATACGGAAACATATCCAGCGCATAAAACTTCGGCTTACCAGATTCCTCTCCCGTTTTAAACGTATGATGCTCATCCCAATACTTCTGCCACTTCGGCTCAATTGTCTGGGCCTGATATCCCTGAGCCTGCTGCCCATTTTCACTCATAATCTGATGTCCTCCTCATACAGTCAGGCGGCCTTGCTGCAAGCCGCGATCCATTACTCTTTTTTTCATCAATCTTAAACTTCATACGCCGTCCCTTTCAGAACGGAATCCATTAAAAAAACCCCTGCATCCATAGCGTATTAGCGCTAGGGACGAGAGGTTTGATTCCCGTGGTACCACCCTAGTTAGCGGAAAATATACTTTATTCTCCACTCCCTTTGCACCCTTATCGGAGGTGAGGCGATGGTTCTTCGCGCCAAATAATAAACATTCCGCGTTTCAAACCATGACTCCAAGGCGAGTTCATTCCGCTTCGTCAACCGGCTTGCACCATCCGCCGGCTCTCTGTGTGACACCGCTGAAACTAATACCCCTCATCATTGTCAGAAGTTATTTAATTTGATCAAATCATTAGATTGAGCTAAAGATTGACTCGTTTTTAGTTCATTCTACGTTAAGTAAAACTACATTAAGTCATATTATATATAAAACCGTCAGGACAGTCAATCGGTAGCGTCGCAGCAAAATATATGCTTATTTCGGATACGCTGTATAATATAAGTCACTGGTACCATACTACATATTGTCTGTCCAAACTTTTATGAACCAGGGGGAGTGTTTGTATGCGTGAAGGTCTGATTCCTGCCGTTCTGGGAACTGTAGTATCTACTTCCGGCGCCCTACTTCTGGGCAGCAAGTATAAACTTGCCGCCACAGGAATTCTTGGATTCGGCCTGGCTCATGTCGTGCTGGGAACGATCGATTTGATCGAACACCGGTAAGAGAAAGTCTTGGATAGGTAGCAATACAAAAAGAGCTGGCTCGTCAGAACAATCCTGTTCTGGCAAGCCAGCTTTTTCTTCCCATCATCGCTTGAAAAATATATTTTTTATTGTGGATTGGTTGTCCAAATACCTGCGGACTTCACAAAAACACGGGCTGGAAGCTTTAAGGAGGCCAAAGCGAGCTCAGCCACATCCTCCGGCTGCATCATCCGGTCCTCGTCTCCAATGTTCAAATTGTTGTCCCGCGCCAAATCTGTATTCACCGTGCTTGGAGTCAGTGCCATTACACGAATGTTCTTTTTGCGTACTTCCTGAAGAAGTGACTCTGTCAGTCCCATGATTCCGAATTTGGATGCGCAGTATGCGGAACCTGTTGCGAATCCTTTTTCACCTGCTGTCGAGGAGATATTAATGATATTGCCGCTGTTTTGTTCCATCATTGTCGGCAGAACTGCCCGGGATACGTAATACGTGCCCATCAGGTTTACTTGGATGATACGCTCCCACTGATCCGGATCCATGTCAGCCACCGTACCAAACGCAGCCATGCCTGCATTATTGATCAGGATATCTATGCTTCCCAGTTCCTGTCCCAGCTTCGATATGGCATTCTCTACTTCCGTACGGGAAGATACATCTGCCGTTGCGGTATATACGGATACTCCATATTCTGTGGTTAAAGAATCACGTAGCGCGTTCAGATCGGAGGCAGTTCTAGCCATCAGACCCAAATGAACTCCTTCTTTGGCTAATGCAGTTGCGATGGCAAGGCCGATACCCTTTCCGGCACCTGTAATGATCGCTGTTTTATCTTTTAAATTGGTAAGTTTCATTCTCTTCCATCCCTTCTTCTACGAAGCTTCTTTTTATTACCCATAATACCATGTAGCAAAAAGCCCCGGAAGCCGTGTTCCGAGGCATTATTTTTCCCATTTCCGGATACGAATTATCCGAATCAGGCTAAGACTAACTATTTAACCGCCACATAAAAAAGCCGCTGAGCATCGTCTCCGGCTTCCACCCATTCAAAATCAGCATAGCATTTCACATCGCGGAATCCCGCCTTGACCAGCTCCGTCTTCATCCATTCCGGATCATAAGCCCGCTGGACATGCGTTTCTTCAAACCGGCGGTACAGATCGCTCTGCTCCTCCTTCGCGAAAATGCTCAAATGATGCTCGATTTCACACCGGGGAGCATCCAGCTCGCAGGTCCATATGTAAGATACAGACCTGTCATCCCAGACAAAAGGCTGCTCTTCATCGTAACGGATCATCGTATTCGGATGATGCACATCGAACAGAAAAATCCCTCCGGGCTTCAATCCCTTATAGGTTTGGGCGAATGCAGCGGTGACATCTCTCTCTTCCAGCAAATAACTAAAGCAATCGCAGAAGGAAATAACCGCATCCACCTGCTCCGGAATTTCCCATTCCCGCATATCCTGCTGCACCCAGCGGATTGAGCCTTCACGGTAGAGTCTGCTGCCTTGCGGCGTGCTCTCCATTTTTCGTCTTGCCACAGACAGCATGTCCGCGGATAGATCGATTCCGGTCACTTCGAAGCCTGAGTTGACGAGCGGGATGGTAATGCTGCCCGTACCGCAGCCGAGCTCGACTACGCTTTTCGGCATGCTGCCATGCTTATCCCAAGCCTGACGGGCAAAACGAAGCCAATCCGGATAAGGCATATCCTCCATCAATTCATCGTAGACATATGCAAATTTTCTGTATGAAGACATGATGACACCGCACTTTCTGTTCACTTTCAGCTTTCAGTGGAATTTTCCTGTTTCTCAGAATCCGATTTGGCCAAATACGTCCAATTTTCCTTCTGTGTCACAAGGCCTTCCTTCATCAATTTACCCAATGCCCGTTTAAAGGCCGATTTACTGATACCAAAGCGCTGCTTGATAATATCCGGAGGTGTAGCATCCGAATACGGCATGCCGCCGGCAGGACGTTCCTTCAAGAAGGTAAGAATCCGTTCCGAATCCATGTCACGGCCAACTTCCTTGCGCTGGGCCATGGATAGATTTACACGGCCGTCTTCCCGGATATGACTGACACGAACCTCCACTTCCTCACCGAGTCTTAACAGGTTAAGACGCTCTGAGGAGTGAATCATGCCGATGACTCCGAGGCCTACTACGCCGCCATCTACGATGACGAAGGTTCCCATCTGCAGTGGTCTGTATACCGTGGCCTTGAACCATTGATTCAGCCAGGATACAGGTGCACTGAAGGCATGTCGGGACAATTCCTGCTCTCCCGCCAGTTTGGCGCGAAGGCGTCCCTGTTTGTCATGCTCCATAACCACGAATACAGAGTCCCCTACCTGAGGCCGGAGCTCCTTCAATTCGGGCAGCTCGCGAATCGGCAGCAAAAGCTGACGGCCGAGGCCCATTTCAAGAAAGCAGCCCAGGCGCGGATGCACATCAGCTACTACCAGCTTCGCCATTTCACCAAGTGTAAGATATGGCTTCTTCATTGTCGCTGCAAGTCGGTCTTCCGTATCATAGAAGATGAATACTTCAACATCGTCACCCGGTTTAATCTCATGCGTTAATTCCGTATAGTGCAGGAGAACGTCCTGGTCTCCCGCATCCAGAAAGTATCCGTATGGCGACACTTCGCGGAGCACTTCATACGTCTCTATCGTTCCTGCAACCGGACTCATACGTTCTCCACAACCTTGGCATCCGACCACAAGCGTTCGATATTGTAATAATCGCGTTCATCCCGGTGGAAGACATGAACAATGACATCTCCAAGGTCAATGAGTACCCAACGTGCGGAGTTCATACCTTCAATTCCGCGTATTTCCGAGCCCGTTTCTTGAACCCGCTTGCGGATTTCGGTTGCAATAGATTGGACCTGTACGTCTGAGTTACCGTGACAAATCACAAAATAATCCGAGATCAACGAAACGCCTTTCAAATCAAGCGCCACGACGTTCATTGCTTTTTTATCTTCAGCAGCTTCTACTGCCAGGTTTAACAATTGTTCTGATGTAAGGGTCATGAATTCGCCTCCAACTGTTTAATAAGATCATTACGCGCAAATACCGTCAGCGGATAAATAATCTGCCGCCGGGATACAAGCAGGCTAATTGTTGAATCAAAACCTGCAATCAGCCCTTCTTCAAGGCTATGGTGAGCCAGTTCTCGAATATTATTCACACCGGGAAAATCCCTTCCCGGCTCAATATAATCTGCCAGGCATACCACTTTATCCATGAGTGTCATGCCAATCCGCCCGGATGTATGATACTTGATCGCATCAAGTATTTCCGGGTCTTCAACTCCGTAATCCCTCTTGGCGACAAAAGCTCCCACTTCTGCATGCCAAAGCGATTTATCATAAAACAAAAGGTCCTTGGACAGGTCATTCTCCCGGATTACCAATTCCATCTGCTTGACGGGCCAGTATTTGGCAACATCATGCAAAATCGCGGCTCTTTCTGCTTTTACAGGATCTGCTCCATACAGCCCGGCAAGCTTGACTGAGGATTCCATTACACCTTGAGTATGCTGCCAGCGCATGGCCGGCATTTGCTCCGAAACCGATTTAATCAGTTCTTCCCGGCCGAATTCCATACAATCCTCTCCTTCTGATATAGTCATAGACACTGTCCGTTACCATATAGCGGATCGAATGACCTGTAGCCAGCCTTTCCCTGATTTCTGTAGAAGAAATATCAACCTGGGGCATGTCGGCAAGAAGCACCTTTCCTTTTAAATATGGAGGCAGTGCATCCAAATCCAACTCGGAACCCGGTCGTCCGACACCGATAAAGCTCATGAGCCCAACCAGTTCCTCAATGCCTTCCCATTTGGGAAGATAGTTGACCATATCGGCACCGATGATAAAGTGGAAATCTATATTTTCAAAAGAGCTGCGGATGTCCTTCACCGTATCAATGGTATAGGAAACGCCGCCCCTTCTGATTTCAATATCCAGTGTACGGAAACAAGGATGATCGGAGATCGCTTCGGCCACCATGCCGAGCCGATCCTCTCCGGCAGCTCCGGCCTGTTCCTTATGGGGCGGGATATGGCTGGGCATGAACCAGACCTGGTCAAGCCCGAACGAATCCCTTGCCGCTTCTGCAGCCAGCAAATGGCCGATATGAATGGGATCAAAGGTGCCGCCCATGATGCCTACCTTCATGGTGAACCCTCCCGCTTATGGCAATTCTATTTGTTTGTGATCTTTAGATTCTTTGTAAAGAATAATCGTGCTGCCAATAATCTGAACCAGTTCTGCTTTGGATTTTTCCGCAAGCTCTTCAGCAATCTCGTTTTTATCATCAAGGCAGTTGTTCAGAATACTGATTTTCATGAGTTCTCTTTTCTCAATTGCATCGTTAATATGTCTTACAAGCTGGTCATTGGTTCCTCCCTTGCCCACTTGAAAAATCGGATCCAAATGGTGTGCGAGGGATCGAAGATAGCGCTTTTGCTTACCCGTTAGCATGTATATTCATAACTCCTTAATATTCATCTGTTTTCTTTTTCCCAAAAGGGAGCTAGCCAGCCATACTTTTCAGTACGGCATTTCTCATTGCTGCAACCGGTGCCGGCATGCCGGTCCAGTATTCAAGCGCATAAGCACCTTGGTTGACAAACATACCGAGGCCGCCATGCACCGTGCAGCCTATTTTTTCACTCTCTGCCAGCAATCTGGTTTGCAGGGGGTTATAGATCAAATCGCTGACCACCGTATTTGCCGATATCAAATTTACATCCACCGGAGCTTCCGACATATTCGGATGCATGCCGACCGATGTCGTATTGATCAAAATATCAATATCCTTCAGATACGACGGCAGCTGCTGCATGGAAATCCCCCGGATATCGGTAAGTTCCTTCCATTCATCCGCCATCGCTTCCGCCTTATCGGCTGTACGGTTGGCAATGAAGATGCTGCCCGGGCTTTCCAGCGACAGGGCATACACGATGCCTCTCGCCGCACCACCCGCACCCAAGACCATGATCTTCTTTCCTCTCAGATCAGATACCGCCTCTTCCTTAAGTGAACGCACATAGCCAATCCCATCCGTATTATAACCGGTCAGTATGCCATTGTCGTTGACAATCGTGTTAACGGCTCCAATCCGGAGGGCCGTTTCATCCAGATGATCCAGATAAGGGATGACCTCCAGCTTATGAGGAATGGTAACATTAATTCCCCGGAAACCGAGAGCCTTGATCCCTGCAATGGATTCACGTACCTGCCCAGGCTTCACATGCATGGAAACATAAGAACCGGGCAGCCCCAGCGCTGACAAAGCAGCCTGATGCATGACAGGCGACTTGGAATGAGCTATAGGATCTCCGATAACGCCAAGAAGCAGTGCACCGGTACCCGTGAGTAAATCCGTCTTTGATATCATGTCAATCATCCTGCCTCTCCCGAATTCTAGTCATGCATCAGATCAGGGAAGGTCTGGCTAGTACTTTCACACCTTTAGGAGCATGGATAGCCGTTAGTGCGCCCTGATCGCTGTTCACCTTCATCCAGCCGAGACCAGAGATGAACAGATCCATTCTCGCACCCTTGGGCACGCGGATTTCATGTCTTGTCCATTCCGGCATCTGGCCGAGATTCTCCTTGTCAGGCGGTGCCAGAAGTACTCCCGCATGCTCTTGATATAAAGCGTCGGCTTTTTCCAGCTTGGTTCGGTGAATGTTGAGTCTGCTGCTTAAAAAGCAAGTGAAGGATTGACGGGCACCCTGAATAAAATCAAAGCGGGCCATTCCCCCAAAAAACAAGGTTTGTCCCTCATTCAACTGATATACCATCGGTTTCAGCGGATTTTCCGGCATGATTGCCCCCAAATCCTTGCGATCCACAAGCTCGCTATAACGCCATGGATATACGATCCCCGGGGTATCGATAATGTGGTGGCCATCATCCAGCGGGATACTGACCATATCCAGGGTGGTTCCCGGATAGCGTGACACGGTGAGTTCTTGTTCCAGATCACTATAATCGCGGATTAAACGGTTAATCAGTGTGGATTTGCCGACATTCGTAGCCCCAACCACGTATACGTCACGGTTGCCACGGTATTCGGATACCGTGTCAAGAAGACGCTCAAAGCCCTGATTTCTCTTGGCGCTGCACAGGATAATTTCTTCAGTCTTGAGTCCCTGCTCCTTGCATTGTTTCTGCACCCAGTTAATCACTTTGTTCCAGTTGGTCACTTTAGGAAGCAAATCGATTTTGTTCACGGCGAGAATAACGGGGTTATTACCCACAAAACGCTGGAGACCCGAAATCAAACTACCTTCGAAATCGAATAGATCGACAATATGAATGACGAGTGCATTCTTGCCGCCGATTTGGCTCAAGAGTCGTAAGAACTCATCCTGGTCCACTGTAACGGAAGAAGCCTCGTTATAGTTTTTAATACGGAAGCAGCGCTGGCAAATAACAGGCTCTCTGCCTAGCGACTTCTCCGGTAGGTACCCCGGCAAATCGGGATTTAGCGCCTGCAGCTCAATGCCGCAGCCGCTGCACTTTTTGATGCTTTGTCCGCCCATCGGGTCTTTCATTGATGTTTTTCCTCCTCAAGCCATAGTCCTTTTTTACGCAAACGTTTCAGTGCAATCTTCTCCAGGCGGCGGTTGATTCTTGTCGTCCAGCCTTCATCCGCAATGGATACCGGAAGCACCAGCACCGTAAAAAGGCCCATGCGGTTGCCGCCATACACATCGGTCATCATCTGATCGCCGACTACGATGGTTTCTTGATCACGGAGTCCCATCATGCTGATGGCCTTGCGAAAAGGCGCATTCCGGGGCTTACGCGCCTGATGCACAAACTGGATATCCAGTGGAGTGGCAAACGCCGCAACGCGATTCATGCGGTTATTCGACACAATGATCAGCTTAAACCCGATTTTTTTGACCCGCTCGAACCAGGTAATCAGCTCCGGTGTAGCCAGCGGCATTTTTGCCCCGACCAGGGTGTTATCCAGGTCCGTGATGATTCCCCGGTAACCCTTGGCATACAGGTCTTCCAAATCAATATCAAATACCGTATTCACCCTTAATTTAGGGATTAGTATTTCGAACAAATTGTTGTCACCTCAGTTTCATAGGACAAACTATACCATAATCTACGTGGTTAGTAAAAAAGAAAACGCCCGCGAGGGCGCTTTGCATAAGGTCGCAATTATGCCGCCGGATCCTCTGCCTTTTTAAGGGCTGTTTTAAGATTACGGCTGTGATCGTATACGCTTCTCCATTCGGCTTCCGATACCGAAGAGGGACTATATCTGGCTTTCTCAAACAGCATCAGAAGCGGTCCAAGTGCCGGAGATAAGGTCGGCATTTCCTTTTCCCAGCGATTTACGGATTCACGCAGCGTTTCGTTTGAGCTTCTCCGGATACCTTTTCTCTTCAGCTTATTCAGCCATTGTTCGGTCATCACGATCACTTTCTGATCCTCGGTAAGCTTTCTGCCTTTACGGATGCCGATGAGGAAAAATCTCACACGGATGCGCAGCAGCCAAAGGGTGTATATTGCAAGCAAAACAATGATAAGGACTGTAATCCAAGCAATTGCCGCAATGGAAAGTCCAGAACCATTCGTACCAGTTCCTGCTGTCGTTGTCTCCTTAAGCACGTCCTGCTCTGTTTCATCTTCAACTTGTGGAGCCGTGACAGGCTTGCTGTCTTCCTTATGCGTAAGCAGCGGCATGTTGAATCCCGGCGTCGCTTCGACAGGTACCCACCCGTAAGAACCAAAATAGACCTCTGCCCAGGAATGGGCATCTGCGTTGGTCACGGTATAGATTCCGGTATCAGCCACTCTACCCTGTCTCTGAAGTACATCATCCGAGTTCATCTGCTGCTGGCCAGGAGCGTATCCTTTGACCCAGCGGGCTGGAATATCGAGCGATCGTGCCATCATGACCATCGAAGTGGAGAAATAATCGCAGTAGCCTTCCTTAATATCAAACAAAAAGCTGTCCACAAAATCATCGCTTGTCTTTTTGGACAGGTCCGGCTGATTTGTGTATTTGAAGTTATTTATAAGGTAGTTTTGCAGTAATCCTATTTTTTCATACGGTGTATCTGCCGAAGACGTCACCTGCTCCGCCAGCTTGCGCGTTCGTTCGGGAAAGCTCTTAGGAATCTGCAGATACTTGTCATCCAGTTTATCTCCATTATAGAGGTTCTTGAATGTTTTACTGCGGATCTCATCTTCCGGAATGACCGGCACTTCCGAGATAACGGTATACGTCTTCGGATACTGAGGTTGTTTGGAATCGGTATTCCAGTGCAAAGTGGACTGGTTGCTTTCCCACAGCATTTTGCCTGCATTTACATCATCCATTTGCTTGACCTGCGATACGTTGAAAGCCCCAAACAGGACGGGGTACACATTGTCATTCAGCATTGTTACGGTCTGCTCCAATGTCTCCGTCTCTCCTGATGCAATTGGTTCACTGCTTCGCAGAGTAGTACCGATGTTCACATCATCGTAGTCGCTTCCGGTGCGTTCATCTGACCAGCCGCTGCCTGAGTACACTTGTCTGGTTTCACCTCGCCAGTAGCTGCGCTTCTCGGACTTCACCGACATGACAGGCGTATAGTCAAAATTAAAACCTCCGCCCAGGTTATTGTCATTCCGGCTGTACCCTGAAGTGCTTTTCACTTTCTCGCTTGTCAATTCGCCGCTTACATCCGCAGTATTGGAGCTGCCCCCGGGGGTTCCAATCCAAGCAGTATAAGGATCCGTCAGCGTCGGAGGAATGTTTGGCATGCTCACTCCGGCAATAAAGATAACGGAAAACAAAACGGCAGCGTGTATGAAAATTTTAAGAGGATACTTTCGCAAATGTTTCCATCCAGCAGGGAAGCGTGCCTGAAAACGACGAAAATGCTCACTGACCAGCCATCCCATCGCCGCAAAAACCGTCCAAGCCACTTCCTGCCACAGATCGCTTACCGTAAAAGAGTCCAGAATACTAAAGGCGATCACGTTAAGACTGGAAAAAACAAGAATCCTGCGCTTGGTATTGACTAAAATGGCGCTGAGCGTCAGCAAAACCCAGGCACCCGCAGCAATCCAGATATAGGGTGACAAATGATCCACATACTGCTCGATACGGTTTGCCATTGTACCGGACGGCATGTACACCCAATATTTGACCAATTCTTTATGGATAATATATAAAATGACTGCTCCTTCAAGGATAACCCGATAGATTCTTTTGGCAGGAAGCAGCATCTCTATCACAATGATAGCAGTCATGCTGATCAAAACGATCGACTTCGTTTCGGTATACCATGTGAAATCCATAAAAGAAACCCACTGCAATCCCATAATCCAAATCCATAATAGAGACAAGGAATAGAAGAGCGAATTTCTTATATAAGCTCCCCATGCTTTCATGGCCTTCCACCTCCCAACGCAGAGGGCAGATCATGCAAGCTGGAGACCGAACAACCGAATGTCCCACGCGCTTTGAGCATGGAAACCCAACCCTGCTTAGAGTTGTTCTCGCTTTCTGAAGATGACACCAAGATATGGGATGGAGTAAAGCCTCGCGTATCCGCCCAGCGCAGCAGTTCCAATGCTTTTTTCCCACTCTGCGGACTGATGAGGATGAACATGGCACCGGAAGGGATAAAGCGTCCGCTTTTCTCCAGCTTCGGCTGCAGATCGCCGTAACCATCTGCGGTCACGTCCACCAAATGATGCATCATCCGCTGACGGTCGCTGTAATTTTCACTGGGAGCAAACATTTTGAACTGATCACCTGCAGTTGCGAGTCCCATGCATAGCCGTTCACGCGAGGCATAATTAATAAGTGAGGCTGCAGTGGAGACAGCGAGCTCAAAATGGTTGTCCGACTCATAATGGGCTGAAATTGCATCCAGAACGAGCATAATCTTGGGAACGGAATCATATTCGAATTCTTTGGATTTCCAGGAGCCGGTTTTGGCGGTTGCATTCCAGTGGATACGTGAAATCCGGTCCCCGTAGACATATTCCCTTACACCATTAATTTGCGTCGTCTCCCGGCGGGATGCGGCGGCCCTTTGAGGACCTGCAAGCCTGGAGTTCTTGTCCATAATTCTCCATCCTGGAATGGATATTGTCCGCGGAAAAACGCGAAACTGGCCGGGAACATGAAAACTCCCCTTATGCTCAATAAGTCCGAAGATATCCTCCGTAACGCATTCCGTCTCTGTAAAATAATACCTTCCGCGTTCCAGTGGCGGAGTCTGGAACATCAGCTCGCCGCCTCCCCGGAAATCAGGAATCACGGATTCTTCAAAGGACCAGGTCTCTCCGTTATGCCGCTTCATGACTTCACGAATAATGAGATACGGCATCGGAAGGAACCCCGGAACCGCAAAATTCAAACTCACTTTAACCTGCTCTCCCGCATGCAGCGCTTCTCCCTGCTCCTGCTCAGCGGAAAGACTGCGTTGGCCATGAACCCGGCGGATTCCACCCAGGCCGCCTGCAATCAGGTATACTACCAGAACACTGATCATTACAAGCAGCATAAGTGCGGTTTTACCGCCCTGAAACAATACGAACAGCAGGCTGGCAGCCCATACTGCAAGCACAATCCAGAAGCGGAGATTCCGTAGAATCGACCTGGTTGTCTTCAGCAGCGCCATCATCATTTCATCGCTCCAGAGCTACAGGCACATGGACCTGCTGCAGAATATTTTTTACGACGGATTCTGCACTGACGTTATCCAGACGAGACTCGGGACGCAAAATAATACGGTGCGAAAGAACATATGGAGCAAGTATCTTGATATCGTCAGGAAGGACATAATCACGCTGCTGTATAAATGCGTAGGCTTTGCCTGCCATCATAAGGGACAGTGAAGCGCGCGGACTGGCACCGAGGAGAACGGACGGATGCTGCCGGGTCATGCGGACGATTTTCAGCAGATAATCGGCAACGGCATCATCAATAAATATGTTTCGGATCTCCTTCTGCATCTCTGCGATCTGGTTCATGTGGGTTACGGGCTTCAGCTGGTCAACCGGCTGTCCATGCTTATGCTGCTGCAAAAGGCTTCTTTCGGTTGCGGCATCAGGATAACCGAGGCTGATTTTCATCATAAAACGGTCAAGCTGCGCTTCAGGAAGCATGTAAGTGCCTTCAAAATCAATCGGGTTTTGGGTGGCACACAGCATAAACGGCCTTGGCAGCTCATACGTCTCTCCATCTACTGTAACATTCCGTTCTTCCATCACTTCAAGGAGAGCCGATTGCGTTTTCGTTGTTGCGCGGTTGATTTCATCAGCGAGCAAAATATTTGTCATCACCGGACCCGGCCGGAAAAAGAAACGCTCTTCACGGGGATGGAATACGGAGACGCCTGTGATATCGCTCGGTAAAATATCAGGATTGCATTGTACACGTCTGTAATCTCCGCTCATGGATCTGGCCAGAGCCTTGATCATCTGTGTCTTGCCGGTTCCCGGTACGTCTTCAATCAGAATATGCCCTTCTGCCAGGAGAGCAGTAAGCAAGAGCTGGATTTCAAAGGCTTTGCCTAAGATGCAGGATTCAAGGTTAGATCTAACGGCTGCAATGGTTTGCAGGGATTCACTGCTTACGGGCATATATTCATGCCTCCTTATATCATGCTATTTTATGAAACTGTGAAATTGCTTGCGCAGCAAATTCTGTTAAATCCTGAGATAACAATCATATATCTTACATTGTACATGATATATTCCCCCAAAGTACATTGTGCAGGACTCCTAAATTACTCGTATACCCCAACATACCCTATGGCCGATACAGCAAAACACCCTGCTCCGTATGGGATCAGGGTGAGTGGAATCATGCATTTGCAGTTGTAGTCTTATCCCCGCGGACGAACGACCAAGGCGGCCAAAAACGAAAATATGATCGCCGCTGATATCCCTGCGCTTGTAACCTCAAATATGCCGGTGACTATACCAATCCAGCCGTCTCGTTGCAGCTCGGACAAGGCCCCGTGTACCAGAGAACTGCCAAAGCTTGTAATCGGTACAGAAGCTCCGGCTCCGGCGAATTTAACTAAAGGATCATACAGTCCAAAACCGTCTGCAACCGCACCCGCTACCACCAATGTACTCATCGTATGTGCTGGGGTCAGCTTGAACAAATCCATCATTAGTTGTCCGATGACGCAAATTAATCCTCCGATGACAAATGCCCATAAAAATTGCATCATTAACCCTCCATTTCTAGTGCTACCGCATGTGCAATACATGGTATGCTTTCGCCCTGCTGGTAGGACAGAGGAGAAAGCAGAGCCCCGGTTGCCACGACAAGCACTTTTTTAAGTTCTTTATTGATCAGCCGTTTCAGCAAATGGCCATACGTTACTACAGCGGAACAGCCGCAGCCGCTCCCGCCCGCTTTCACATAAGTTTGTTTCTGTATATCGAAGACCAGCAGGCCGCAATCATTAAATTCCGTTTCATTCATGGCGACCTCCGCTTTCTGCAGCAATTCCCTGGCAATCGGCAATCCCACGGAAGCCAAGTCCCCTGTGACCACCAAATCGTAATACCCTGGAGTAAGCCCTGTATCCCGGAAATGAGCCTCAATCGTATCCGCTGCTGCAGGTGCCATCGCGGCCCCCATATTAAACGGATCTTTGATTCCCAGATCCATCACTCTGCCGATGGTGGCCCTGGCAATCGCCGGTCCGCTCCCCCCCTTGCCGACAACGCCGCATCCGGAACCAGTAACCGTATATTGGGCTGTCGGCGGTTTTTGGGATCCGTATTCCGTCGGATAGCGAAACTGCTTCTCAGCCGTACAATTATGGCTTGCGGTCCCTGCGAGCACACACTCCGCTGCCCCTGTATCCACGAGCAGCGCCGCCAATGCAAGACTTTCCATCGACGTGGAGCAGGCGCCGAATACACCCAAATAAGGGACTCCCAGTTTTCTCGCAGCGAAAGTGCTGCTGATGATCTGATTCATCAAATCACCGCCCACAAAAAACTGGATTTGTTCTTTGGTCAGCTCCGCCTTCACGACAGCCAGCTGAGAGGCCTGTTCCAGAAGCTTGCGTTCAGCCTTTTCCCATGTCTTCTCATTAATCTCAATGTTATCGTAAATATAGTCAAAATCACCGAAAAGCGGTCCCAGCCCCTCTTCCGGCCCCACCACGGTCGCGCCCGCAAGAAGGGTCGGTCTGGAAGTGAATTCCCAAGTCTGGCCTTTCAGCCTCATGGATGATGCACTCCCTCCAGCCCCAGAATCGCATACACCAGCCCGACAAAGAATGCCGCAACGGTCCCGAACACGATGACAGAACCGGCAAGTTTAAACATATTGGCACCTACTCCCAGTACATAACCTTCAGCCTTATGTTCCAGGGCGGCAGAGCACATGGAATTGGCGAATCCCGTTACTGGAACTGCGGTACCGGCTCCCGCAACCTGCGCAATTTTGTCGTATACCCCAAGGCAGGTCAGAATAACGGAAATAATAATCAGGACTGCAACCGTCGGACTACCCGCTTCCTTAACCGACATATCAAACCAAGTCATAAATCCCAGCTGAATGGCTTGGCCGATAAAACAAATACCACCACCAATTAAAAAAGCTAACACGCAGTTTTTAAAGATACTCCGTGTAGGCTCGTGCTTCTGCGCAATGTTTTTATACTCCTGATGGGTCAGGGTATCCAGACTGAATTTGGCCCCTTTGTTTTTTGTACTCGCAGGCAATACCAGCACCTCCTCTTCATCATTCCCTTTCATTATTTGTCATACAAAGGATTGTTATGTATTGACGGAATTAGCGGCTTGAACACACGGCAAACAGCCGCCACAAGCTTCAGCCCTGGCAGCTGTCTTGGAATGGTTAAATACAATTTAATTGCATCTGCCATTCAAACAATTAGAAAAAGCACATCAAAACAACCACAAGCAAAATCAACAGCACGAAGACAAGAATCATTTCTTTGCGTAAAGGCATGAACTCCATGGTGATGCTCCCTTCTGCACTTGAGCTGGGCGTTCATCTATACTTATCGTATTCCGAAAATAGACGTTGGTGCTTCAGCGGGTCAACATGGACAATCCGACTTCAGGAGTTCATACTATAGGATGGAATTACATACCGTAAGAACAGAACATAGGCAAAGGAGAAATTGAAAGCATGGATCAAAAAACAATGGATATGTTCCGCAAGCTAACTGAATTTCCTGCAGCTTCCGGATTTGAAAAAGAGCTTCGCGCTTATGTAAAGGAAATGATTACTCCATATACGGACGAATTTGTCCAAGACCGTCTAGGCAGCCTCTTCGGCGTGCTTCGCGGAGATGAACAAGGCCCTAAGGTCATGGTAGCAGGACATTTTGATGAAGTGGGCTTTATGGTTACCGGCATTTCCGAAACCGGTATGGTCCGCTTTCAACCGCTTGGGGGCTGGTGGAGCCAGGCCGTGCTGGCACAGCGTCTGAAAATCATGACACCAAAAGGTCCAGTTATCGGCGTAGTCGGTTCCATTCCTACCCATCTGCTGGATGAATCCCAGCGCAGTAAACCGGTTGATATCAAATCGATGTATATCGATATCGGTGCGGACAACCGCGAAGACGCTGAATCCTTCGGTATCCGCCCAGGTCAACAAATCGTACCGATTTGTGATTTCACACCGCTTGCCAATCCCAAAAAGATTATGGCCAAAGCATGGGATAACCGCTACGGTGTAGGTCTTGCCGTAGAATTGCTGGAAGCTCTTCATAAGGAAAAGCTTCCGAATACCTTGTACTGCGGTGCAACCGTACAGGAAGAGCTGGGCCTGCGCGGGGCTCGTACCGCCGCCAATATGATTCAGCCTGATATTTTCTTTGCTCTGGATGCTAGTGCAGCCAACGACATGACTGGAGACAAGAGCTCTTTTGGACATATCGGGCAAGGCGTGCTGCTCCGTATCTTCGACCCTTCCATGCTGACACATCGTGGCCTGGTTGAATACGTTCAGGATACTGCCGATACGCATAAGATCAAATATCAATACTTTGTTTCTCAAGGCGGCACCGATGCCGGCCAAGTGCATTTGAGCGGAATCGGCGTTCCGTCAACCGTCATTGGTATCTGCTCCCGGTACATTCATACTTCATCCTCCATCATCCACACGGATGATTACGATGCAGCCAAAGAGCTTCTGATTAAGCTCGTGAAGGGCCTGGATCAGACCACCCTGAATACGATTTTGGAAAACGCCTAAAAAAGAAGCCTTCGTAAAATCAAAAGCCTGCGAGCCATCTCCGTTTATGGAGATAACCGCAGGCTTTTTTATGATCTGGATAATTTCGAAAAATGCAATCTATGGCACTCCCGGGAAGAGCTTACTCCCCCGCCGTCTGTCCCAACTGAATGAGCATCGTCTTGAGCTTGTCTCGGAGAAGCTCATCCGTGACTTCATACTCTGCATCGATCTTCTTATTAATGAAAGGAATGCATAGCGATCCACCGGGAGTGATCCGTGCTGTCAACATACGCAGTGTCAAGAGGATGGAATCATGCGCTTTTTCTCCGCCGGTCTCCAGTGGCGAGGCACTAAGGACCATCAGTGGCTTTTCATATAATTCTCCTGATGGTACGAGCCAATCCAGTGCATTTTTCAATACACCCGGGACACCATGCGCATATTCCGGTGTGCTTATGATTAATCCGTCAGCTTCTTTCATCTGTTCTCTGAAACATGTTACCGAAGCAGGCGGCTCATCATCCAGTTCCGGATTAAAATGCGGCAAGTCTCCAATTCCATCAAAGATGGATATGTTCATATTCTCAGGTGCCAGCTCGGATAAGGCACGCAGCAGATTTGTATTGGAGGATTTATTCCTCAAGCTTCCAGAAATCCCTACAATATTAAGAACCGTATTTGAGTTCATCCATATACAACCTCCCTCAAGTAATGTAATTATAATCATTTTTTGTCCAAGCCTACAAAATAATTAATAAATTTCACAAAAAAGTATGATATCCTGCGCGGAAATATGTTAAAATGAAAGCGCTAACAGCTATCATCTTCTAAAGGGGGCTTTTGAAAGATGAACCAAACCGATAAGGTGATGAACGAGTATCAGAATTTTGATCCGGTCACCGATGCTTTTTTCTTCAAGACGGGAAGTCAGGAGCAGGTTATTTTTCACGGCAGGAATTACATTATAAAAAAGAGATTATCCGCCGCCGAACAAACTTCGATGAAATCCCTGCCCAATTTTGTACGTGCTGCATCAAACCTCTACGTCAATGTGAACAAAATTACAAATATCGACGGCAACACACTGCATTTCCGTGATGAATTTGCTTATCCCCGCACCATTACGGTGTCCAAGCGAACCCTGGAACAAATTAAACGACGCATGCCTCGCACTCCTGGTTTTCTATCTCCAGAGCAGATGATCTAAGCGAAAACTTGCTAAAAAGCGGCAGATGCCCGGTCATTCGGACGCCTGCCGCTTTTTAATAGGATGACAGATTTCAATTCACCCGAAAGGGTCTGACTTTCCGGTATCCCCAAGAGGCTTCGCCGTCCTCAGGCATACCCGGTAGAATCAAACCGCCGTCAATCCGGATCGTAATGCCCGTAATATAGGAGGCATGCTCCGAAACTAGCCACAGCGCCGCCTGCCCAATGTCTTCCGGTACGCCAATTCTTCCGAGTGGGATCGTGGCGCCCACATGATCATGGAGAGGCTCACGTTCCCTCACGAGAATTCCTCCGGGTGCAATGCAATTGACTCGAATTCCATATGGAGAAAGATCCAGAGCGACGGATTCCGTCGCCCTTTTCAGCGCAGCTTTGAGGCCGCCATACACCGCATCTCCCGGATATGCCCGCTCCGCATGCGTCGAAATGATATTAATGATATTGCCTCCGCGTCCCGCCTCGATCATTTGCTTGGAAGCCTCGCGCATCAACAGCATCGGAGCACGGAAGTTCAGCTGCATCGTAAAATCCAAATGTTCCAGCGGCAGCTCGGTTATGGAGGAATACATTCCAATGCCCGCATTATTGATGAGGACATCGATATGTCCCATTACCTGAATCGCTTCCGCTACCGTTCTTTCCGCTTCCTTTGCATCCCTCAGATCACCCTCGCGTACGGTGCATACCCCGCCGGATAAATGGGCAATTTCCTCCGCAGTTTGATCCGCCATCACATCATCCTGATAATGAGTGATCATAATTTCATAGCCGGCCTCAGCCAGCGCCAAGGCGATTCCCCGTCCGATGCCGCGGCTGCCTCCCGTAATGAGGGCGGTTTTTTTCTTCATTTTTTCTTCGGATTGGTTTTGCATATCATGCCTCCTTTTTCGTGCTTGAAATATATCCTAATGCCAGGGACTCACCTCTTTTCATTGCAGATAGACGTTAGCGTTTTCAAAGGATGCTATATACTGATAAAACCCCATTAAGAAAAAAAAGTCAAATTTGGTTAATCATTCAATCCAATAGAATAAACCTTGCTACATTGTTATTCTAATAAAATGAGATTGAAGAACCTCATCCGGCAAACAGGGAGCTGCTAATTTCCTATGTACTCACGTATAAAAGCCACAGGCAGCAGCCCGTGGCTTTTATGTTAGGAGTGTTTCTCCTAACTCAAATTAAAGTCTAATCTTGGCGTATATAGCAGATAAAAGATACAGTCAGGAATTATTAATACTTTAAGTATTCAGCCCTTCGCCTTATAAAACTCGTGATAGAGCTTCATAAGCGCTCTCTTCTCAATGCGGGACACGTAGCTGCGGCTAATGCCGAGCTCCTTGGCGATTTCCCGCTGCGTCCGCTCCTCGCCCCCATGCTCCAGACCGAATCGGCCCTTGATGACCTCCTGCTCGCGTTCATCCAGGATGTCGAGATTGCGATAGATCTTGCTCTTCTCAATTTTAAGCTGTACCATATCCGCCACATCATCGGCTTCGCTGCCGAGGATATCAATTAATGTAATTTCATTACCTTCCTTGTCAGTTCCAATCGGATCATGGAGAGACACATCTTTTCTCGTTTTCTTCAAGGAACGCAAGTGCATAAGTATCTCGTTCTCAATACATCGGGCTGCGAAGGTAGCCAGTTTCGTACCTTTGTTCGGCTGAAAGCTTTCAATCGCTTTGATCAGGCCGATCGTTCCGATCGAGATCAGATCCTCCAGATCTTCTCCCGTGTTATCGAACTTCTTGACAATGTGTGCCACCAGCCGCAAATTATGCTCGATCAGCATATTACGGGCATGGGCGTCTCCTTCGGCCATTAACTGAAGGTATTTGCTTTCCTCTTTTTCCGTCAGCGGCTGAGGAAAAGCGTTATTTTTTACATACGATACCAGCAGCGTTAGTTCTTTGATAAACAGGGCAATGAAGCTGAATAATCCAGGCATAAGATGACACCTCCTGCTGAATGACTAGGCACCGCTATTTCATCTCGATGACTCCACGCTGACAAGTGCGGTCTGTTCATTCTATGTAGGCGATGACCCAACTGTGCCTGTACGGGCAAAAAACAGAAACCGGAATAACAGCCAGAAGAGTGAACATTCATCTTCGACTCGGTACAGAAATACATCTAAAGCTTATCGGCCGAAATGAAGAACTTACAAACGAATTACGAATTCCCCCTTTTCGCAAACTGTTCCTTTCAAAACGTCCATCGACGCAAAAAAACTTCTCCAAAGAGAAGTTTTCAATATTATAGATTCTATCGTAAAATCAATCGGCATAGTCATTTTTTTACAATTTGTGTAAATGAAGTTAATAAATCATAAAGATTATCTGTTATCTGTTATCTGTTATCTGTATTCATTTTAAAATATTTTAGTCTTCCCTTATAGAGGCAACCCGTTTTCGAGGTTTGAAAAAGCTTCATCCATCAACTTAGAAAAATCCTTATCTGGATTTTCAGCATAGTACAGCATGACTGAGATGTTCACACCTACAACTATCCCTGCAAAAGTACGTACAGCTAAATCATCCGGTTTACGTCCAACTCGTTTAGCCACAAGTTCCGTAAAAAGCTGCATTGTCTGAATTAAATTGTTCAATGATGCACCCCGTAACTCAGGGACCGTCATGATAAGCTGATTTCGTTCACGCATGGTATCTAATTCATCAGGCGACATATCGACCATTCCGGATAACATTGCATTTCGAACCGCCTGAAGTGGGCTTAGATCAGATGGCTGATCTTCAAATGCAGCGATGAGTAGCGGATCATAGTTATCCGTTATCACAACATCTTCTTTTGTAGAAAAGTAACGAAAAAATGTACTTGGAGAAATTTCTGCCGCCTCCGCAATTTGTTCCACAGTTGTAGCATTATAACCCAGCTCACGGAAAAGCCTCATCGCATGCATTTGAACGTTTGCCATAGTTTTTGCTTTTTTACGCTCGCGCAATCCAATGTTTCGTTTATTCTCCGTTGACACTTTATTCTCCACTCCTTAATGCTAAACAATATGAATCTTCATTTAAATGACTCTTCACAAAAAATACGTTATTTAACATTACACATTATAATGATACTTTATTCCATTTGAATGTTGATGTCAATTTGAATCAAACACATAATTCCTTTAATAGAATTCATATTTCTCAAAAGAATTTAGCAGTTTTAAAGTTAGCAGCAAATGCTGAGACCATACTCAATTCCCACAAAAAAACTGCCCATCCTACAAAACAAGATGAACAGCTTATAGATATTATTTGGCTAATAGTTTCATCCATATTATTCACGATATTTTAAACAGTTAAGTTATTCAATGATGTAACGGATTAATCCTTGAATACGCTTTGTTGAAACTCCTTAATGCTATTCTCCTTTATACGCTTCTGCAAGAAGCATAATGATAAAATTATTCCAACAACAGCGATCCCTCCGCATGTCCATAAAGTAGCTGCCATTCCATGAACGAAGGAAAACTTCACCGATTCAATTAAATCCTTGGAATTCAATTCCCGGGCTGCTATCAAACCGGCAGAAACGTTTCGAGATACAATCTCAGTAATTTCATCAGACAAACTGTTCAAATTGAGATTATTCCGATACTCTGCATTTAATACAGTACCTAGAATAGCTACACCCATCGTACCTCCAACCTGTCTGAGAGCAATAAGAAGAGCCGATCCTACACCACTTCCTTCAGCCGAAAGTGCAGACATCGCTTCATCCATTGCAGCTGGAAGGGCAAATCCAATACCCAGACCTGCAGCTGTTATCCAAATGGACGCGAACCCATAACCACTATCCATACTGGTACTGGCTCCAACTGCCAGGCCAACTGCAAGTATTAAGAAACCAAAAGATATAGAGATTCTGTTTCCAAACCGTGATTGCAGGATATCAGAAATTTGGGATCCGATTAGCAGACCTCCTACAAGAGGCAGCAATCGTAAGCCAGCGCCTAGAGCCTTTACACCTTCAATCGCTTGAAAATATTGTGGTAGTACAAACAATACACCAAACATAGCAAAAGAAATTACTGCAGCTAATATTGTGCCCAATGTGAACCTTCGTGAGCGGAACAATGCCAGGTCAATTAAAGGATGACGTATTCGTCTTTCCCATAGAATGAATCCAGCTATAATCAGTAATCCACCAATGATAGTCGATAAAGTTACCGTGTCTCCCCAACCTCTTTCTCCAACTTCGATTACTCCATAAGTTACAGTAACAAGCCCAAGACTCGAGATAAGAATACCCAAAACATCAATTCGTTGTTTCTCCCCATTATTAGACTCCGGTAAAAGAATGAAAACAGCTACCAAGGCAACGATAATCAGTGGAATATTGATTATAAAAACGGAACCCCACCAATAATTTTCAAGTAACCAACCGCCAAGAACTGGCCCCAGCGGAATTCCAAATGCATTAGCCATCATCCAAACAGAAATTGCCTTAGTTCTTTCTTTTTCCGAAAATAATATTGGGATGATCGACATGGACAGTGGAACCAAAAATGCAGCACCAAGGCCCTGAAATGCGCGCCCGATTATTAATTCCCATGAAGAACCAGCGTATGCACATGCTAAGGATGAAATCCCGAATATAATCAGACCAACCATAAGCATTTTTTTTCTACCTAATCTGTCACCAAGCATCCCTGCTGGGAGAAGGGCTGCCGCAAAAACTAAATTGTAAGCATCAGCGAACCATTGCAGTTCGAGATTCGAAGCATGCATATCCATAGCAAGTATCGGTAATGCCAAATTAAGAATCGTCATGTCTAGACCAACAGCTAGTATGCCTATCGCTAATGACCCCAATATCCACCATCTTTGTTTTAACCGAACAATAATGATAGTTACCACCTTTCGACATAAACATTTTATTGATATTAACTATATATTGAGAGTCTATGTCATTTTATTCAAACTGTCAACAAATGTTTATTTTATAATTCAGAGTATTTCTCTTTAAAGGATCCTGAAGATAATTCATTGTGGCTTGTATTTAGAAAATCCCTTTTGGCTCTGATCATAGAGTTCTCAAAACCGGTATAGTAGTATTGCAGATTTTTTAATAGAATTCCCGTTGTATATCACAACAAAAAAAGGTGCCTTAACAATCAGCACCTTAAAAAAATGTTTTTGATAGATCTCAGTAAAATTCACTCTCGTTTTCTTCATTTATTCACTCTGTCCATGATTGCCTCTAGCTATTACAAGACATGAAAGGCAGCTAATTTACGAATAAGCGGCATAGCCACTGCCTCATCAACCGTCAATCTAACCGAAGTCGCTTCCACGGTCTCCATCCGTACAATTCGTTTATGACCTACCGATTGACCTTGGACAATAAGCTTCCATTGCCCATTCACAAGTGCTTCAAGTCGATAGCTGCGAATTCGTTCTCCTTCGGCGATCTGTTCCATCATGACAATATGATTGATTTCCGTCGGTGAGGGGAAAATAAGCTCCACCACTTCGCCTTCACCGCTTGTTACTTCCTGCGAAGTGTCGAACCTTCTCGTAATTTCCTGACCAAAAGCTGTGAACTGCTCTACATCGGCATCAGGCACTAGACCACGATTGTCAATGACCATGCCAATCAGTAAGTTCGTGTTGCTGCCTACCGAATTATAATAACACTCCACCAATTCCTCGACGGGATAGAGCAATTGATCTTCTCCTTCCATCCAGAACCATTGATTCGGTTTACGATTAGGCATATCCGCTTCTCCTGGTGCCCACACAGAACCATTCGGATTGCCCGCACCATATTGAGGGCATTCTCCGACTTCCTCTTCAGCACCAAGCTCTGTATGAATCGTATTGCTAATGATGTCTGTCGTGCTCCAGCAAGGATTGGGAGCGACGCCATCTTCATTGCCAATCCAACGAATAAGCGACGACATTTCCTTTGGTCCCTGAAAGCAAACCGCCTGCGGTTGAAGCTCCAACAATCTTGAACGAACATCTGGTCCGCCCTGCTCGGGCGGCAGCGTTCCACCATCGAACCAAATTTCGAATAACTCACCGTAATTCGTCCATAACTCCGTAATTTGCTGCATAACGGCCTCATTATAGCGTTCCTGTGCTTTGACGTCATAAGGCTTAACGACTCCTGGATTATCAACTTGAAAGTAACCGTTAGCAGAGGTGCTATAATATAACCCCGGACGAATACCGTATCGATGGCATGATGAGATAAAATCACCAACGATGTCTCCTTGACCGTCCCGCCACGGTGTGCTCTTGACGCTATAATCATGTGCTTCAGTTGGCCATAAGCTAAAGCCACTGCAATGCTTAGCTACTAATACTGCATAAGCAGCACCGGCAGCCTTTGCGGTACGAAGCCATTGGTCCGTGTCCAATTTCTCAGGATTAAATATTGACGGGTCAGGATGATATCCCCATTGACTTCTCCATTCGTAGCTTGGTTCGAACACTTGAATATCACAATGAATGAAAATCCCCAGTTCTGCTTCAGCCCATTTCAGTTGCTGCTCCGTTGTTTTAATAATTGAATATTTGTCTCTGTCATCATCAACACTTCCTATATTTATTTCTTTTGTTCTCTTAATGTTTTAATTTTCGCTTCCGATTCCTCGGATAATTTCCGTATGAATTCCGAGACATTCATATCCGATTCTGCGAATTTCGGCATACTGCCAATCAAATCAACTTGGCTATCCCACATGCTTTTTCGTGCAGGAGGTTCCGCGAACGGATGCTGGAAATACGCAAGATTATTCTTCTCGCTAAGTACGTGTTCAACAGCATAATCCTTCAAGAACTCTTGATCAATATAGATTGGAGGAATGCCCTTCTTCGAGAAAATCTTCTGATAATCCTTTGAAGTAATATATTGCAACACTTGCAAAGCTGCTTCCTTCTTGTCACTGGAATTGTTAATCACCCAAGGATGCGTTCCCATAGGCGGTGACATGTCTTTCTTATCTGACCAAGACGGAACAGGTAATGTATCCATGTTTCTGATGGTTTCTAGCTTCTCTTCATTTTCACCGGGAAACCAAGACAAATAACCCCACCAATTAATTTCCATGGCAGCTTGTTTATCCATAAACATATTTTTCCCGCTTGCTTCATCCCCTGGTTCATAGATGCCCGGAATACTGTAGAACTTTTTCATTAAGTCCATATATTCCGTGAAATTCGGATCTTTGGTCAACAATACCTCACCCGTCTGAGGATCGGTCATATTCATGGATAGCTGCATGAGAGGTACATCGGCAAGCTCCGTATTCCCTGTACCAAACTCCAAGCCGACGTATTGGACACCATCACGTGTTCCTGTTGTTTTCTTAGCTAGATCAAATACTTCTTCCCATGTCATACTATCTGTTGGATACGTTATACCGAACATATCGAAGATATCTTTGTTATAGTACAGTGCAAGAGGACTTGATTCTGCTGGAAGACCGATTAATCTCCCCTGTTCATCACGTGAACGAATATCCGCTAACAAGGTTGGTTCGATTCCACTAATATCTACATTGTATTGCTGAATCATTTCGTCAAGCGGGAATACCATATCCAAATCAATGAGTGGTTGTTGCCCGGTATATGCAAGCAGAATGTCCGGCACAATATTCTTGGCATTATTCTCTTGCAGCTGCTGAGAAGTTCCATTGTAGTCCACATGTTCGAATGTAATATGCGGCAGCGCTTCTTCCACATATTTACCAATTCGGTCCATAAATCCTTCTTCACCCCATGGTGTAGCAACCTTAAGAACGACTTCCTCATTTGAGAAATTCTTTGTCTCTACAGCTTCAGGCTTTTCTTCTGTCCCCTGCTCTGTATTCGACACTTTTGATTCTGTGGATGGAGATTCTGTTGTATCGGCCTCCTTAGAACAAGCTGTAAATAATAGCGTAAATATAAGACAAAATAACAACACCCCAATTGATTTCCGAGCTTTCTTTGTGCTTAAACCCATCCTGCCCCTCCTTTTTTTGAATCCGCTTTCAAAGCATGGAAAAATTCTTCTCTATACTAACAAACCTCCCTGTATTTTACTTTGCACGAAATAATGAAATTTGCACGATACTATGACTTTTCACCAGTCTAGCTTTTCATATTTGTCGATAGAATTAATACAACTTACGCATCCGCTTTCGATAGTCACTGCAAGTTTCCCCACACTGCTTCTTGAACTGACGAGCAAAATAATGAATCGAGGAGAACCCTAACGTTGTAGCAATTTCGGTAATAGTCATGTTTGTTTCACGCAAATATTTTTTGGCTCGATCCATTTTCAGTTGGATCCAGTAATGCTGAGGGCTACAGTCTGTCGCTTTGCGGAATAATTCATATAAATAAGAACTGCTAATATTTAATCGTTCCGCCCAATTCATAATTGAAACCGATGTGCATAGCTCATTTTCCATCCATTGCTTCACTTTCTGAACTCTTGGGTCGTCCATGATATGTGGATTTTGAAAATAACGGATATATAGAATAAAGAAGCTTTCGAACGCGGCCCGCAGTTCATTTTCGATACCAAGCTCTTCACTGGCGATTTGATCAACAACATGATAGAAGCCATTCATCCATGAACAGTGAGTAGGAAGTTTTATTTTGGCTGGCAACTGTATACCATCCCGGAAATAAACCGTGGGTACACATCGCTTGAGTTCAAACGTATTTAAATGGTAATTTACAAGCTGATTATTGCCTCTTTCATAACTAGCTCCTGCCGATGGCTGGAAATCAACATAAACAGATAATGTCACCATCGGATCGGTGCTATATGCATAGAACGTGTGCTCTACTCCTGGTTCAATATAAAACATATCATCACTTTGAGCTGAGAATAGCTGCCCATTAATTTTCACCTTACCTTTACCGCTTTTGATATAGAAAAAAAAGGAGTGTAACTTTTCCGAGGCCCGTTCACTTCATTCGTTTGAAACGGATAATAAGCCGCGTTAATAATGCTAGGATGAATATCCTTCAAATCAATCCTGTTCAACTTCATCGTTTCACGCTCCCCCTATGACCTTCTCGACTCATACTATGTTTCAACCCTTACTTTTCAGCGTTGTTAGTGCTTCATCGAAGCATTTCGTTCATCCATATCATCTTCTTCATCGTGTTTGTTTTCTTGCCT
The DNA here is from genome assembly GCF_004916975.1 of Paenibacillus dokdonensis. Classification (GTDB taxonomy): domain Bacteria; phylum Bacillota; class Bacilli; order Paenibacillales; family Paenibacillaceae; genus Paenibacillus_AQ; species Paenibacillus_AQ dokdonensis. The sequence continues at coordinate 3,763,140 of NZ_STGQ01000001.1, forward strand.
GTCTGTCTATCCTTCGACATCATAACTCCGTTCCCTTTACCTAGAAAAAGGCTTTGAACAGTTAGGCAACCGAAAAAAAAGGATGATCTCTGTACTGAACAGGAGTCATCCTTTTCAATCTCCATTTGTGCCTGTACGGGCAATTTTTAGCAAAAAAATAAGCGCAACCCTGCTCACGCATAAGTGCACTTATGAAGAAACCTCAGTTAAAATTGATCGTCCCATGTCCCGACACATATATGGTTACTGGAAAGATCTCCGAATCCTTTTCGGCAAAATACCAACGCCGATCTTTTTTCACGATGATGAACAACCCATGCTCATCCCCAACCGGAACAAAGCTGTCACTGCCCTCTCTCCATTTGGGAAAGCCTTCACTCTGCATTTCTTCCACAAAGAGTGGAATTTCGTCTCTCACAATCCCGATTTCACTCACGCACAGCAGACTTTCAGAGGTAAAAGGCTCATCTGAAGCATTATCCAGATTATGCCTTGCGATTAGTTCCACAATGTTACCGGCCGGATCTTCAAAATAAACCGCGTGGGCATTCCACGATTCGAAATCAGCCTCGTCTTTGCCCTCCTCACGGTTAAGCTCTACTTTATCCAAAAGCCAGACTTTCGCTTCCTTAAACTGATTTTCCGGAATATTGAAGGCATAGTGATAGAAAGGATGCCCCTGCTTGGCTTGTTCAAACGTTAGCCTTGTCTGGCCAATTCGCACCGAGAATCCGTCTTGATCTTCAACCACCGGCAATTCCAACGTATCCTTGTAAAAATGTTTCAAAGGTTCCAATTCTGCTGTTTTCAGCTTGATCTCATCAAAATGCATGATGTCCCCTCCTTAAGCACATGAAAATGATATTATCAGCCAAAAAACCGTCAAGTACATGGATTGTTGTACTTAACGGTTTTTTTCTGATTTTACAGTCATTTGAACCAGCCCTTCTCCTTAAAACGCGTAATGGCTTCCACGCGGTTCGTGACCTGGAGTTTATCAAGAATGACGGAAATATAGTTCCTTACGGTTCCTTGCGTGATATACAATTGACTGGCAATTTCCTTCGTGTTTCTCCCATCTGCGATCAGTCCGATAACGTCCTTCTCCCGCTGGGTCAGCGGATTTTCCTCTCCAGAGGCATCATCTACCAGCTCCGAGGCATAGATTCGCTTTCCTGCCATGATACTCCGTATGGAGTCCGCCAATTCCTCACTGGGGCTGTCCTTCAGCAAATATCCATTCGCACCAGCTTTAATAGCCCGTTCGAAATATCCGAATCGCGCAAAAGTCGTCAGAATCATCACTTTACAGCCGCTGCCCTTCAGCTCCTCGGCGGCCTCAAGTCCGCTCTTCCCTGGCATCTCAATATCCATGATACAAATATCCGGCTTCAACTGGAGAACCAGCTTCACGGCATCCTCACCGTTGCTTGCTTGGCCCACGACCTGCATATCCTCTTCCAAATTAACCAGTGAAGCAAGCGCTCCAAGCACCATCCGCTGGTCTTCAGCGATTACTACTCGAATCACAGTACCACCTCCTTATTCGGATGTTTCACGATATTCGGCACTTTTACGATGATCCTCGTTCCGGGATCTTCGTTCGAGGCCACCGCCATGCAGCCGTTCACGAATTCCAGCCGTTCTTTCATTCCGCGCAATCCACTGCCTTTGGCCAAAAGGGGATCCCCTCCCATACCAATTCCATTATCTATAATTTGAATCTTCAGCTCCGTTGTTGACGAATCAATGATGATCGAGCAGACTGTAGCATTGCTGTGCTTGACCACGTTCGTGACCGCTTCCTTCAAACACATGCTGAGCACGTTTTCTACCAGAAGCGATGTGTTGCTTAGAATCGGGTCTCCTGTCAGCATAAACTCAATCTCCGCTGCCTTCAGGATCTGTTTGATGCGGAACATCTCATCCTCCAGGCGCGTGCCGCGCATTTTCGTAACCATTTCCCGCACCTCATTGAGCGCGTTTCTGGCCGTGTGACGCACATCGTTGATCTCAGCCTCCGCCTGGGCCGGGTTAGTCCTCATTAATCTGCCTGCCAAATCACTCTTCAGCCCGATAAGGGAAAGCTTCTGTCCCAGCGTATCATGCAGATCACGGGCAATTCTCTGACGTTCCTCCAGCTTCACCAGTTCGGAAATCCGTTTGTTGGCATCCTCCAGCTGTATTTCAAGTTTTCCCCGCTTGTTCCGGTAGTATGTGGTAACGGGCAGCAGAATCACTGCGATGAGACTGATCAGCACAAACGGAATTTGCGTAATCATAACAGGATCTTTTGTAACGTAGCCATAGTTAATCGTCGCGATCGTCGTGACAAGATGAATGGTATATAGTACCACAAATCCAACCCGATGATGGAAATTGCCGATAAAAAACGCGACGAAAAGCGCGAAATATACGTAGCCAAAAAGCAGCGTCATCGCAATCGAGATCAGCATCTGAATGGATGTCCAGAAGTACACCAGCCAACCCTTTGAGACAAAGGACAGCACATAGCATCCAAAAAAGGCCAGAATCATCAGAACGCCAAACACCACATGAACCACTGACGAAGATCGAAAAATGAAATAGAAAGGGAGAATATAAAAGACAACCCACACATAGGGGCTAAGTCCTGTACTCCTGTGGAAAATTTGATACCATTTCTGCAAGGCGGTTCCTCCATGGCATGCTATCTATAGGTTACCTTTATTTTATCATAATCTGTGACGAGAGGTTATTCCCCTTGTATGCTTGCCCTCGGGCTGGGAATGGGTTTCGTTTCGCGTTTAGCTTTTTGCATGGAACTTTTGAACTGTTTGAACTGTTTGAAGCTAATGAACGTCTTGTGCTGCTCATCCCACAGACGGAATTTCAGAGAAGTCAAGCTCGTAAGCAGCGTAATCGTCGTGGCCTTTTGCAGTGGCGGCGTTGCATTATGCGCTAACTCCAGGTTGTAATTAGGAACCTTCGGACTCAGGTGATGAACATGATGAAAGCCAATGTTACCCGTTAACCATTGCAACAATTTTGGCAGCTTATAATACGAGCTTCCTTCCACCGCCGCCTTCACGTAGCTCCATTCGTCTTCATTTTCGAAATACGAATCCTCAAACTGATGCTGTACATAGAATAACCAGATTCCGAGCATTCCAGAAACGAATATAATAGGAAGCTGAATCATCATAAATGCCTGCCATCCAACAGCCCAGCAAAGCAATGCATACAGAATTGCAATCGCAGCATTCATGACATATGTGTTGAGACGTTCCTTCCGTTTCGCTCCTTTGCGGTTAAAACGATATGACAGCACAAACACAAAAATCGGTCCAAGACCAAGCATGACCACCGGATTGCGATAGATGCGGTAAGCCGCGCGACGGATAAAAGATGCGGCAGCATATTCGTCCACCGTCATCACCCACATATCACCAATCCCCCGTTTATCCAGGTTACTGCTCGTTGCATGATGAATGGAATGCGTGTTCTTCCACTGTTGATATGGAACCAGCGTGATGACACCCGTAATGGTACCAATGATTTCATTCGCCCGCCGGTTCTGAAAGAATGAATAATGACAGCAGTCGTGAAATATGATGAACGTCCGGATCACGAACCCTGATGCAATGATCAGAATGGGAAGAGTAATCCAATGCGATAGAGACAAGCTTAAATATGCGGTGTACCAGAGTATTAACAATGGCCCAAGCGTTGATATCATCTGCCTGATGCTCGACTTCGTATTGCTTTTTTCAAAGGGAGCCATCTCTTTTCTTAAATTCCTTACTTTCGATTGCTGCGTCATATGTCTTCCTCCCAGAGTGGATGCATGAAAACCGCCACGGCATATCCATGAACGTCTTCTATCCTCAGTATAGGAAACAACTTGTTGCCCGGGTAGTCATGAACATCAGGTAGGGAGTATGACAAATGTCATATAGGCGATTGCAAATCGGTGCTGAATGCTTTTCGTTCAAACTGGCTTGCTGTGAAGCGCGGTATAAAGAAAAAGCCCCGGGTATCCGGGGCCTGAAAGCGCATATGTTCAAACAAATATTTTGCGGGCGGCGGTGATGGCCTTGTCATTCGGCTCTTCTTTCTTCAGCAAATCCACCTCGTCAGCTGCCTGATCTTATTTTTTAAAACGGTCTGCCCACACGCATACCGGCTTCGATATTTCCACAGATTTTCCTGTGTAGGAGAGCTTGCCGGTTTCCGAATCTCTCGTAAATACCACAAGGTTGTTCGTATCCCGGTTCACAGTAAGCACATACCGGCCGCCCGGTACGATGGAGAAATGCCGTGGATGCTTGCCTTCTGTAGACACATGCTGGACGGTATCCAGCTTACCTGTCTCCGGATCAACCGCGTAAACAACAATGCTGTCATGCCCCCGGTTGGACCCGTACAGAAAACGTCCATCCTCCGACATGGTAATTTCCGCACAACCATTTTCCACATTTGCATCTGCCGGCAGGGTCGATACTGTCTCAATCTCCGACAGAATTCCCTTATCCGCATCGTAGCGGAACGCAGTCACAGTCGAATGAAGCTCATTGATGACGTAAGTGAACTTCCCGTCCGGATGGAATACCAGATGACGAGGTCCCGCGCCTTCCTTGACCTTGGCTTCTCCTTGCAGAACAAGCTTTCCTTCCGCCCCATCGATCCGGTATGTAAATATCGTATCCAGACCCAGATCACAAACGAACAGGAAGCGTTGATCCGGACTGTAAAAAGAAGAATGCACATGGGATATCTGATCTGGCTGCTGCCCTTTATGCTCACGGATATCCAGCACCTGACCGACTGTGCCGTCTTCCTTCAATTCGACGAGACTGACCGATCCTTTATGATAGCTCGCGAGTGTCAAATAATGATTATCTCCGCTTCGCTGGATATGGCAGGATGGTCCATTCAGTGCGTTTGCACGGCTTGTCTCCACAAGTTTGCCTTCTGCAGGAAGGATATCAAATGAAACGGCATCGCTGAGTTTTGTTCCATCCGCAGCAGCCGATTCGCTGATTGCGTACAAGCGGCGCTGCGGTGTGTCCACATTGAGGAAGGTAGGATTTTTAAGTCCTGCCACCTGATCCAGACGGGTCAGCTCCCCGTTCAGTTCATCAAATTCATATACATACACGCCGTCTGAGGATTCCTCAGCATAAGAACCTACGAATACGAGCATACGTTGATTATCCACTGTCATGGTTATCGCCTCTTCACTTTATTTTTTACATTTAATTGTATCATTTTCAGTATGATTCCCGCAAAATCAAATGCAAGATTGTATTTCTACCACTCCTGCTATAGTATGGAATATACCTTTTAATCCGTTCTAGCGATTCTATAAGTAAGGAGTTTTATATATGGATTTTGTTGCTATAGACTTTGAAACCGCGAATGCGAACCGTTCAAGCGCCTGCTCTCTTGGTCTAGTGGAGGTACGGGACGGAGCTATTATATCGGAACAATCCTGGCTTATCGATCCGGGACAGCCTTTTGATTACTGGAATATTCAAATACATGGCATCACGGAATCGATGGTCCAGGGAATGCCTTCTTTTGGCGAGCTTTGGCCAACGCTTGCGCCGCTGCTGGAAGGCAAGCATATCGTAGCGCACAACGCCTCATTCGATATGAGCGTGCTCCGCTACTGTCTTGATCAAGCTTCGATCGATTATCCGAGCTTTCAATATTACTGCACTTATTTGCTCAGCAAAAAGATGCTGAACTGGATGTCTTCCCATAAACTGAACGTGCTTGCTGACTGGTATGGCATTCCGCTCCATCACCATGATGCGCTTGATGATGCCAGAGCCTGTGCACATGTCCTGCTGAACCTCATCCGGCAGGAGGAGCAGCCTTCTGCAGAACAGCTCTCTCTCGCCCAGGGATGCAAGATTGGTGTGATGTATCCGGGCGGCTACAAGCCTTTCTCCGCACCGGCGAAGAAAAAACCGAAAACAGCCAAATCCCGTTCACCGTTTGGAACGAAGCGTTCTTTTAGCGGGTGAGCAAAGATGGATATTATGCAGCGAAACGCTTTTTTATAAATAGTGATATCACGAAAAGACCGGCCAAGGGTCAACCTTGGCCGGTCTTTTTTAATATATATTATTTCAAATCACATATGATCATGATGAAAATCACTACTTCTCCCTACCAATCGCACTCATATAGAGGGTATACCATTCATCCCGGGTCATCAGCCCAGCCTGGCGTTCAGCGTCCTTACAGGCGGAAATCCGCTCCTCGTTTGATGTGCCGATAATTGGCTGAATCATCGCAGGATGCTTCATCAGCCAGCCCAGAACGATAGCTTCAGGCGTTGTTTCCTTCTGCTTCGCCATTTGGGAGATGAGCACTGCAGTCTTCTGTACGTTTTCCGGCTCATTATCCAAGGAACGGCCGGAGAAACGGCCTTGAGCGAGCGGACCCCATGCCTGCAGCTGAATGTTTTCCATTTGACTGAACTCCATGATGCCTTCACCAAAATTTACACCCGTTCCCTTTTGCTGATTCACGTAAATCGTCTGGTCAAGGAAAGCCGTATGCGCAAGACTCATTTCCAGCTGGTTCACGGCAAGCTGATCCGGCAGGCTGTGCTGCAGAAAGCGGATCTGGGAGACATTCATATTCGAAACGCCAAAGTACCGAACCTTGCCGGCAGCTTTCAATTTACTGAAGGCTTCGGCTACTTCTTCGGGCTCCACCAGCGGATCCGGGCGATGTAGCAGCAAAATATCCAGATACTCAACGCCAAGCCGCTTCAGCGATTCGTCAACGGCTTCAAGAATATGCTCCTTCGAAAAATCAAAGCGACCTGGCGTGTTTTCATCCTGCAGACGAATGCCGCATTTGGACTGAATGATGATTTGTTCACGGAGCTCCGGACGATTTTTCAAAATTCCGCCGAAGGTCTGCTCCGCTTTGCCCTGTGTATAAATATTAGCATGATCAAACATATTGATTCCGATCGATAGGGCCGCATCAACGGCCTTTTCGGCTTTAAGGCGGTCCTCTTTCGTGATTGGATCATTACGGTCCCAAGTGCCTCCCATAGGCATACAGCCCAGAACAAGCCGACTTGCTTCCACTCCGCGTTTGGCTAACGGCATGATTTTCATATAAGTCCCTCCTTAAATAATCGAACTGCTTGTTTTATTATAAACAGAAACTTTATATTTCCAAAACATCCCAGTACATAATTTCTACATCCATATACTGCTACATAGTCGTAAAACGATTTCCACAAAAAAAGACCATGAAAGGGAAACATCCCTTCACGGCCTTTCATTGATCGTTCTCTATACGAGACTTCCCGGCTTCTTGTGGTACTTGATAATTCCTTCCGCGGCGCGGTAAGACAATGCACCCATGGTTCCAGTTGGATTGTAGCCGCCATTATGTGCAAATGCAGAAGCACCCACCACAAAACAATTATCAAAATCCCACATTTGCAGATAGTTGTTCACCGCTGATGTGTCCGGACTATCCCCCATAATCACGCCACCCGTATTGTGTGTGGACTGATAATGCGTAATTTCATAAGGTCCCTGCTCTGTGTAAGCTACAACCTTATCCGCGCCCATCTCTTTCAAGATCTCCCCACATTTGGCTCCCATGAATTTGACCATCTCCCGATCCCGTTCCTCAAAATCAAATGTAATCCGGATCAGCGGATCACCGAATTCATCTTTATAGGTCGTATCAAGATCCAGGAAATGATGCCGGTAGGGCATGCAGGATCCCTCGGCCCATACAGAGACGTTCCGGTTTGCGTACTTGATTGAGGCTGCCTTGAAATCCTTGCCCCAGCCCGGTGTCCCCGGAGGAACCGTATTATTCTGGATCGGGCGGTTGCCTCCCTGGCTATAGCTGATACTGCCGCCGTGAATGAAATTCAGATCCTTATGGTCAAAGTTATCTCCATTAAAATCATCCATGGTCATCGCCATGGCTCCCGCTCCGGAGAACAGGTTGAATTCCTTCTTTTCGAAAAATCCAACACCTGCTGCCGCTTCCACCTGATAGGCATAGTTCCTGCCAATAACTCCGGTTCCGGTCTTGGAATCATAAGGCTTACCCATATTGGAGAGCAGCAGCAAACGGGTATTATTGAATACATAGCTGGTCATTACGACAATATCGGCAGGCTGCTCGTACTCTTCACCCGTTGTGGTGTCGATGTACATAACGCCTGTAGCCTTGCCGCCTTTATGCAGAATCCGTCTCACGTTTGAATGGGTTCGCAGCTCGAATTTCCCTGTATTTTTCGCGACCGGGAGTACAGTAACGACCGGATCCGCTTTGGCACCATATTCGCATCCGAAGCGTTCGCAGAAACCGCAATATTGGCAGGCTGCACGGGCAATACCGTCCGGATTGGTATACTGCTCAGACAGGTTTGCTGAAGGCATGATGTACGGATGGTACTTCAGGCCTTTGCAGGCATCCGAAAAGAGCTTCATTACAGGAGATACCTGCATGGGAGGCGTAGGATATTTTTCGGAACGCTTGCCGCCAAGCGGATTCTCTTCACCGCCGATCCCTGCCATTTTTTCGAATTTAAGAAAATACGGCTCTAGCTCGTCATAGGTGATGCCCCAGTCCTGAATGGTCATGCCGTCCGGAATCTTTTTCTTGCCATACCGTTCGATGGTTTGCGTCTTAATTTGAAAATCGTACGGCAGAAATCGAAAAGTCATGCCGTTCCAGTGTACTCCTGCCCCGCCGAGGCCGTCACCCAGCAAAAAGGAACCGTATGAACGCATCGGCAGTGCACGGATTTTCTCATTCCCCCGAAACGTGATCGTTTCTCTGGAAAGATCCTGAAACATTTCGTACCGCAGCGCATAACGCAGTTCATCATGGACCATATAATAATCCTCAGTTTTGCGTTCCTTGCCGCGCTCTAGACCAACAACATTCAGTCCCGATTTGGTCAGTTCGGATGCAATGATTCCTCCGCCCCAACCCACGCCGACAACAACTACATCCGTTTTTGGTAATTTGGTTGCCATTATGTCACCTCATCATTGTTATTCAATCATTCGTCTATGAACTTAGACGAGACTGCCGGGATTTTTATGATATTTGTGGATCCCTTCGGCTGCCCGGTAAGACAGTGCTCCCATCGTACCAGTAGGATTGTAGCCGCTGTTATGCGCAAACGCAGAGGCGCCAATCACAAACAGATTTTCGGTATCCCACATTTGCAGGTAATTGTTCACAGCTGATGTATCCGGGCTGCTTCCCATGACCACACCGCCGGTATTGTGGGTAGATTGATAGGTTGTGATTTCATACGGCGCCAGTTCCGTGTTCGAGACGACTTTATCCGCACCCATCTGTTTCAGGATATCGCCGCATTTGGCCCCCATGAATTTAACCAGCTCACGATCCTGATCCTCGAAATCGAACGTGATTCGCATCAATGGATCGCCGAATTCATCTTTGTAGGTAGGATCAAGATCTAGGAAATGGTGACGGAACGGCATGCAGGACCCTTGAGCTCCCACGTTGATATGGCGGTTGGCATATTTCACCGTAGCAGCCTTGTAGTCCTTGCCCCAGGTCGGTGTTCCCGGAGGAACCGTATTGTTCTGGATTGGCCGTGCACCCGTTTGGCTGTATGAGATGTTAGCCCCATGGATAAACTTCAGATCCTTATGATCGAAATTGTCCCCATTGAAGTCATCGATACACATGCCCAGTGAGCCCGCGCCAGCGAAGATGTTGAATTCCTTGTCCTCGAAAAATCCGACACCCGCTCCCTTAAGCACCTGGTAGGCATAGTTTCTGCCGATAACGCCCGTTCCGGTCTTTGGATCATACGGCTTGCCAATATTGGACATGAGCAGCAGACGCGTATTGTTGAAGACATAGCTTGTCATCACGACAATGTCTGCAGGCTGCTCGTATTCTTCACCTGTGGTCGTATCAATGTAAAGGACACCCGTCGCTTTGCCGCCCTTATGTAGAATCCGTCTTACATTCGAATGCGTGCGAAGCTCAAACTTGCCGGTATTCTTAGCTACCGGTATAACCGTAACGACCGGATCCGCCTTGGCGCCGTATTCGCAGCCGAAACGTTCACAGTATCCGCAGTATTGGCATGCTGCACGTGCAATTCCGTCCGGATTCGTGTACTGTTCCGACAGGTTCGCTGACGGCATGTGATACGGATGGTAATTCAAGCCTTTGCAGGAGTCGCTGAACATCTTCATGCCGGGTGTTGTTTTCATCGGAGGGGTCGGATACTTTTCCGACCGTTTACCACCGAGCGGATTTTCATCTCCGGATATGCCAGTCATTTTCTCAAATTTGTTGAAATAAGGCTCGAGCTTATCATACGTAATGCCCCAGTCCTGAATCGTCATGCCATCCGGAATTTTACTTTTACCATAACGTTCAATCGTCTTCGATTTAATCTCAAAATCATATGGTAAGAACCTGAAGGTTTGTCCATTCCAGTGCACTCCAGAACCCCCAAGCCCGTCGCCAAGCAAGAAAGAGCCGTAAGAGCGCATAGGCAGCGCTTTGATCTTTTCATTTCCGCGGAACGTAATCGTTTCCCGGGATAAATCCTGGAACATCTCGTACCGCAGCGCATAACGAAGTTCATCGTGAACCATATAGTAGTCTTCTGTTTTCCGCTCCTTGCCTCGCTCCAGACCCACGACGGACAAGCCGCCTTTCGTCAGCTCCGACGCGATAATCCCGCCGCCCCAGCCGACACCTACAATGACGACATCTGTTTTAGGCAGTTTGGTTGCCATTCATATCACCTCTGATTTTCAAATTTAGGAATGTGGTAGATGTTCTCTCAAGCTGACAGGCTGCATTTTCTCGAATTTATCCTGCTCGATGATTTTCGTATAGGACATCTGGTTGCCGGGGAAATTCTTAAGCTTCCAGCCTCCCATGTTGCCGTTTCCACCGTACAGTGGATCCGCATAGGCCCCTTCCATGGTGCTTCCGAAAATCGTTTTGAAAAATCCGCTTGCGGAAATCGTGGTGAGCTTGACCTCATCCGTTTCAAAGGCTTTGAGCACGGTATCCTGCTGCTCAGGCGTAAGATCCTTGAATTTTTTCTGGAATTTCTTATTGCTGTAGTTCTGCATTTCCTGAAGTCCAATATCAAAGATCTCTCTGCGCTTCAGGCGGCCCTGATATCCTTGCGTAGTTTCGCCTTTGAAAAACGGCCCTTGCATATATTCTCTGCCGTTGAGTCCCCATTCTCCAGCCAGTTGGTGATCGATAAAGTAAGCAACCCCAAGCTCTTTGGCCCCGGGTCCATTATCATCCGCAGGGAAAATACGTTCTGTAGCAGCTTCCATGATCAGAAATTGCTCCTGGGTGAAATGCATAAGCGCCTGGTTAAAATTGACCGCTTCATTGGCAGGGGCTTTTTCTGTCGTATTTCCATTATTGTTATTGGTTGTGGATTTGTTTGGAGAGCGCAGCAAACTGCCTACAACTCCGCCGACAATGAGACCACCCACGGCATATCCAGAATTTTTCAAGAAATTCCGACGTGAATGATCCGGTTCTCTATGATCCTTCAAATCCTGTTCTTCGGTTTCGTTAGCCATAAAAGTCAACCTCCTGCTTAATGTGAGTGTTTTCCAATACTGATTGGGTTTAACATCATTTTTTTGTTATTTTGTCGAAATATCCCACAAATAATACATCTTCCGAAAGATAATCATAATCATATCTTCAACATATCCAGGGAGGGATTTCAAATGAAAGGATCTTGGGCAAAAATGGCCGTTCCCGCTTTCTGTATTGCGATTGCCATGACCGGCTGTAACACCAACATGCATCAGAAGGCGCAAACAAAACCTGTCAGAATTCAATCCAACACGCATCATACGAACATTACGGAAAGCCATCCTCATGTAAACAGCATCAAGGTGATTCCAAGATTTGATGGAGAAAAGGTCCGCACGACCAACAAGAATGGAACGACTTACAGTGGTATGGGCTCGGGGATCTACAGCCGCATCGGCACATCCAGCCTGCATGATACTCCCGAATCCAAAACGCTTGAAAATCGACTAGAGGCGGCAGGCCTTACAGGAATTAATGTGCTAACGCTCGGAGACTCCGTATACATTGGTGATCCTGAAAAGCATACGCATACGAAAAACTCCAAGCCCCAACCCCATAAGGTTCTGAGCCCGAATGAAGGTGCATCAGGCAAAGGCTATATGAGCCAAAAGGGAACCGGCTACTCTATCGGTCAGCGTGACATCACTGAAACTAACCTGAGCTTGATCCGTCAGGAAGTTGAAGGCGTCTACGGCAAAAAAGTGAAAATTTACACGGTTCACGATGCCAAGGCGATCAAGGCCATTGAAAAGATCAAAACGGCGATGCGCGCAGGAACTCCGGTTAATAAAATGAACGGTGAGCTGCAAACCATCAAAAAGAATGCCAATTTGCATACCAGCAAATAGCGGGCTTGATACATGAACACCTCCTCTAGCGCAAAGGGCGTTATGAGGAGGTGTTTTTCTTTTTGATAATTTAATTTTTCTCAGCTAGCTTTTCGGGTTCAATCGATGCCTCGTTTGTAATTTCCTCGACAACGCCTTTTGTCGATGAACGGAATTCCCGCAATGTATCTCCTACAGCCCTTCCGAGTTGTGGAAGCTTGGATGGACCGAATACAACCAGAGCAATCGTCAGAATAATAAGCAGCCCCGGTAATCCGATATTGTTAAACATGGTTGGTGCCTCCTTTCGGATCAATTAGTGGATTCTCCATCTCCTTCCGGTGCAGGTACCACCGGGAAACAAGAATACTGAGTTCAAACAGCATAATCAGCGGAATGGTCACGGACAGATGGGAAACAAAATCTGGGGGTGAAATCATTGAGCCGACAACAGCGAGAGCTAGATAGACATATTTCCTGGCTTTTCTCAGCAATGCAGGCCTGAGAATGCCAAGCCGGGTCAGGAACAGGACAACTGCCGGCATTTCAAAAGCCAAAGCGAGTGGAAACACGACGCTGAACATCAGTGAAAAATACCTGTCCATTCCATAGGTCTCCACCGCTCCAACCGTTTTGTTCATCTTGGATAGAAAAGAAACCATCATTGGAAATGCGACATAAAAGCTGAATGCCACCCCGACGGAAAACAAAACAAAAGCCATCGGAACAAACCAGAAGGTTTTTCTTGCCTCATCATCGGTCAGACCGGGCCGGACAAATGCCCATACATGATAAAGCGCCAGCGGAACGGTGAAAAACACAGCCACCAGAAAGCCGCATTTCATGTAAATGAACATGCCATCCGTCAAGGAAAACACATTCCATGCGATATCCGTGGCAGCAGGCCGGTTTTTAATGTACAGCAGCACTTTAGGCGACATATACAAGCCCGCAGCCAGTGTCAGGATAAAAAAGAGCATCACCCAGATCAGACGTTTTCGAAGCTCTGTCAGGTGGGTGATCCACTCATCACTGTTAATCAATGAACCGCCTCCTCTTGTAGCGCCTGCCGTGACAAGATTCAGTCGAGGTCTGGCGCTCAGCGATAATGTATATTGTATCCAAAATTTGCAGAATTATAGCTGAATATGTCGGAAATACGCGAGACATATGATTAACGCGATGTCCAGTGATGTCACAGGTTCTCCACAGATTTGATTTACTGATAAGTAACATTACAATAAACAAGTAAGTTACTTAATTATCTATTTTTTGAGGAGGCCTGTACATGAAATTTACAGACAAAACAATCCTTGTTACCGGCGGCGCAGGCGGTATTGGTAAAGGTATCGTCACAGCACTGGCTAAAGAAGGAGCACGCGTTGTTTTCTTTGATATTAATGAGGAAAAGGGTAAAGCTACTGAAGAGGAAATCAGCAAAATTTCCGAGTGCATGTTTGTAAAAGTGAACTTGATGGAGAAAGACGACGTCGTAGCAGGCTTTCAAAAGGTGATTGATAAATATAAGACCATTCATGGTCTCGTAAACTGCGCACAAGCATCCAAAAATGTACCTTTCTTGGACACTACGGAAAAAGAATTCGAGCTTGCCTTCGGCACAGGTTTCTGGCCAACATTCCATCTTATGAAGCTTAGCTATCCACACTTAAAAGAAAACGAAGGTTCGATCGTCAACTTCGCTTCCGGCGCAGGGCTGAAGGGCATGTTAACACAAACGTCATACGCCGCAGCCAAAGAAGCCATTCGCGGCATTTCCCGCGTTGCAGCGAACGAATGGGGTCCAGACAACATTAACATCAACATCGTGTGCCCGATCGCCAATTCGGAAGGCGTTGCAGAATGGAGAGAGCACAATGCTGAAGCCTACGATCAAATGGTGAGCGCGATTCCGGTCCGCCGACTCGGCGATCCGGAGCAGGATATCGGCCGCGTTGTTTGCTTCCTCCTGAGTAAAGATGCCAAATTCATGACAGGCCAAACGATTATGGTTGACGGCGGAAGCGTCATGATGCGCTAAACTTACAGGCTTCCACGATTAAAAACAAAGGCATCCGGTCTCTGATGACAGACTGGATGCCTTTGTTTTATGATGAATCATATATGTGAAGAGAGGATGCTGCATCATGAATGAACAGATTACAGTTGGCTATGAGCCTCCAGAAGCGGAAGAGTATGTAGATCTGCGCCTCAAGGCAGGCTTAAGCGGCAAAGATATGGGGGCATCCCGCCGCGGACTGTCTAATTCCCTGTTCGCCGTTACCCTCAGACTGGGCGGCGAGCTGATCGGCATGGGCCGGGTCATCGGCGACGGCGGCTGCATGTTTCACGTCGTTGATATCGCCGTATCTCCTGCGTATCAAGGCAAAGGGCTTGGTAAAAGGGTGATGTCTGAGATTACCGCCTACCTGGACCGGAATGCGACCAAAGGGGCTTACGTCAGCTTAATGGCAGACGTACCTGCAGACCGCTTGTACCAGCAATTCGGCTTTGAATACGGAGCGCCTGCGTCCGTCGGCATGTATAAAAAATACCCTTAATCCACCTTGGCCCCATAGGAGCGGGCCACATTCACGGCCTGCTCCAAATCGATCCGCACACCGGTAAGATCAAACGCACGATAGTCTATCCTATCCATCTTCGCCCCTCTGAGATCGGCTCCTTTTAACACCGCCTTGGAGAGCTTGGCCCCTGTCAGATCAGCCTCTCGCAAATCAGCCTTTTGAAGATTGCTCTCACAGAGGTCTGCTTCTATCAATCGGATCCCCTTCAGCTGCTGCTTGGACAAATTCACCTGCCGCAGATTCGTGTATGACCAGTCTCCCCCTTGAATCGTAATCCCGTCCAATTGAGCCCCGGAGAAATCACTGCCGATCATCTTGCAGTCCTCAAATTTGGCTACGAATAGATTGGTTCCAGCAAACCGGCAGTTTGTAAAAGCAGAACGCGCATGTAAGGATGCATTAAAAGTCGCTCCGCCAAAATCACATTCAATAAACTGGCAGCCTCTTGTCCATATTTCATCCATCTCCGTGCCGCGGAAGATACATTTTATAAAGGTGCAGCCCTTCAGTTCTCCATTCTTCAAATCTGACTGATTGAAATCCACTCTCTCATATTCCTGGTCTATGTATTGGAACATAATAATTTTCACTCCTCATTATTCATGAACCTGTATTTTTTCGATCTTTTTCTTCATCGTAACAAACATACGTTCCTTCCACAATGACGTATCCGGCATATTATTTTTGCAAGACCCGAAAAATGCAACCCTAAAAACGAAATTTCACACCTGTTTCTTCCTTCCATCCCAGCCTACAATGGAAAGTACATAATGAAAGCACTTACACTAGGATTTTGCAAAAATGCCATTAGGCGGTTTACAAAGCGGCGTTAGCATTATCCCACACAGGAGGATGAATCCCATGAGTGCCAAACTAGGCGCTGAGCTCACGCAGCCCCAACCCCATATCTCTGAAGGCAAACAGAGAACATTGCTGCGAAGGCTGCTGAGTCAGAAGTATTTGCAGGTGATGGCACTGCTCGGCGTCGCCTGGATCATTATTTTTAGCTACATACCCATGTACGGGGTCATTATCGCATTCAAACAGTACGTTATCACCCATTCCATATCTGATGCACCATGGGTAGGACTTGAAAACTTCAAAGCTTTTCTGGATGACGATGAACTGCCGAAAGTCA
The DNA here is from genome assembly GCF_004916975.1 of Paenibacillus dokdonensis. Classification (GTDB taxonomy): domain Bacteria; phylum Bacillota; class Bacilli; order Paenibacillales; family Paenibacillaceae; genus Paenibacillus_AQ; species Paenibacillus_AQ dokdonensis. The sequence continues at coordinate 3,779,306 of NZ_STGQ01000001.1, forward strand.
TATGGAACACGCTCGGCATGAGTTTTTTTAAGCTCCTCATCGGATTTCCTCTTCCGATTCTGTTTGCACTGTTTCTGAATGAACTGAGGTCACTCCGTCTGAAGAAGGCGGTGCAGACGATCTCGTATCTGCCCCATTTTCTGTCCTGGGTTATTCTTGGCGGCATACTTGCTACCTGGCTCGCGGATGTCGGGATTATCAATCACATCCTTATGGGTCTCCACATCATCAAGGAGCCAATCAGTTATCTTGCAGAGCCCAGCTATTTCTGGAGTATCATTATTACCTCGGATATCTGGAAGGAGCTTGGTTGGTCGGCGATCATCTATCTCGCAGCCATCGCCGGAGTGTCACCCGACCTGTATGAAGCAGCCACCATCGATGGTGCAGGGCGTTTTCAGAAAATGTGGTATGTGACTCTACCGGGCATCAAGGGAACGGTCTCGATCCTTTTCATCTTGGCAATCAGTGGCGTTCTGAATTCGAACTTCGACCAGATCCTGGTACTTCGTAACTCGCTAAATGAAAGCGCGAGTAATGTTATCGACATCTACGTGTATCAAACAGGCCTCGTGAACAGCAGATACTCCTATTCGGCGGCCGTCGGGTTAATCAAATCGCTAATTGCATTGGTACTGCTTCTGATCGCCAATTCTGTATCCAAAAAGTTAAATGACACATCCCTATTCTGAGAAAAGGTGGTTGGAACCCCATGCTTAAACTGAATCGAAGAACCGCCGGGGATGCAACGTTTGATGCCATCAACGTGATTATCATGCTTGCGGTATGCTTTATCACGCTCTACCCGATCTGGTATGTGCTGGTTAACTCCTTCAATGAAGGACAAGATGCCATGCGGGGTGGAATTTACTGGTGGCCGCGTGTATTCAGTATCGAGAGCTATCAAGCGGTATTCAAGAGCAGCGGTATTATGACCGCGATGGGTGTAACGGTAGCCAAGACACTGCTGGGCACAGCCCTCCATGTGTTTTTCACCGCCATGGTTGCCTACGCCTTCTCTCGTAGGGAGCTCGTTGGGCAGAAGGTGTATATCTTGCTCGGTACAGTGACGCTGTTCTTCAACGGAGGCCTGATTCCTTATTATCTGCTCATCCGTGATTTGCATTTGCTGGATAACTTCTTAGTCTATATCATCCCGGCTATGTTCAACTTTTTTGACCTAATCATATTCATGACATTCTTCCGGGAGATTCCAGATGGCCTGGAAGAGGCCGCAAGAATTGACGGTGCCAATGATCTGTCGATCTTTGTTCGTATTATTATTCCGGTATCCATGCCTGTAATCGCTACCATTGCCCTCTTTCACGGGGTATATCAATGGAATGATTACTTCACCGGTATGATTTATATCAATAATATGGACCTGCAGCCGATCCAGACGTATTTGTACCGGATCGTTGCCCAGTCCAGTTCGAATCAGATGGCTGCTGCGATGCCTGGCGGAATTTCAAAAAACGTTACGTCGCAATCCATTAAGCTGGCTACCATGGTTGTTACGACCATGCCAATCGTTCTTGCCTATCCATTCCTGCAGAAATATTTTGTTAAAGGTCTCATGATCGGTTCGATAAAAGGATAAGAATAAGGAATTTTTTACCTGGACGGTAACACAGGAATCACCAAATATATCAAGAGGGGTAAATAAGATGAGAAAAAGCTATTTCCGCAAAAGCAGCATACTGCTCGTTGCCTTCACACTGATGCTGTCGCTCGCCGCATGCGGCGGTTCTTCCAAGGATGAACCCAAAGCTGCAGAGCAGCCGGAAAACAAAACCGAACCGGCAGCTGAAACGAAAACAGTATCGGCAGATGAGCCGGGCTGGAAGGCCGACACATCACCGATCACATTTGACTGGTACCTCAACTTCTCCTGGTTCGCCAACAAATGGGGTGTCGATCCGACCTCCCAATATGTTACGAAGAAAACCGGCGTCAATCTTAACTTTATCGTGCCTGCCGGTAACGAAAACGAGAAGCTGAACACCATGATCGCTTCCGGAAGTCTGCCTGACTTCATTACGCTCGGCTGGTGGGAAGACGGCGTGAAATCCATGATCGAAGGCGATCTGGTGCTCCCGCTGAACAAGCTCGCGGATGAATACGATCCTTATTTCATGAAGGTGGCTGATCCGGCCAAAATGTCTTGGTATAAGCAGGATGACGGCAATACGTACGTTTATCCGAACTCCTCCTCTTCGCCAAAGGATTTTGAAAAATATTCGGGAGAATATCTGTCGAACCAAACCTTCCTTGTCCGTAAGGATATGTACGAGGCGCTCGGCAAACCGGATATGCGCACGCCGGAAGGCTTCCTGAACGCGCTGAAAGCCGCGAAGGAAAAATACCCTGAAGTTGAAGGCCAGCCGCTGATTCCATTCGGTTTGACCGAATTCGGCGACACGGGCAATGGCAGCCTTGAAGGCTATCTGCAGAACTTCATGGCTATCCCGTATGAGAAAGACGGCAAGCTGTACGACCGCACGACCGATCCGGAATATATCCGCTGGCTGAAAACCTTCCGTCAGGCCAACGAGCAAGGTCTGCTCGCGAAAGACGTCTTTATCGACAAGCGTCCGCAAATGGAAGAAAAAATGGCTCAAGGCCGCTACTTCGCCATGATGTACCAGCGCAGCGACCTGACAGCTCAGGAGAATGCTTTGTACGCGAAAGATCCGAATTCCGTTTACATCGCGGTTGACGGCCCTGCCAACTCGAAGATGGATCCGCCTACCTTGGCTGGCCCTGGCATCTCCGGTTGGACGGTAACGCTGATCTCGAAAAAAGTAAAAGACAAAGCCAGAGCGATCAGCTTCCTGGAATACTTGATCAGTGAAGAAGGCCAAAAAGACCTCTTCCTCGGTGAAAAAGGCGTCAGCTACGACAACATTGACGGCAAGGACCAATTTAAGCCCGAAGTGCTGGAGCTGCTGAACAAAGACCGCTCTGCTTTTGACAAAAAATACGGTTCCTCCCTCACCTTCTGGATGATGCAGGATACAAACATGATTTTGCAATGGCAGCCGCAAAGTGTCGAACCATTCAAGCAAATGGAGGACTGGACCAAAGGTAAAACGAAGAGCTTCTCCCAATACGATAATATTAATCCGACAGGAAACTCTGAGGAAGGCGTCGCCAGCAATAAAATTGCCCAAACCTGGGGCAAAACGCTGCCGAAGCTTCTGCTCAGCAAATCGGATGAAGATTTCGATAAGACCTTCAGTGATTTCCTCGAAAAGCGGGATAAAGCAGGCTTCGATAAAGTTGAAGCCTTCAAGCAAACCAAGTTTGAGGATAACGTAAGCAAGCTTCAGGAGTTTCTGAAATAATTTGTTAACAATAAACATCATCCAAAAAGCCCCATTTTTGCGTGGGCTTTTTGGATTTTCGTCTTGTAATCCCAAATATTCTCCCGGATGTGATGATATTGCTCAGACGCTTACGCTCATTGGTACAGTATTTCATACAAAGGCTTGAGCATTATTCTCTACAGCAGCGCCTTTTTTTCTCCTATATCATCATCATTTTGATTCCGAGCATTGTGTTCTCACTGATTATTTTCAGGCAGCTGAATGAAAGCTTCACCAAGGAAGTGGTACGCAAAAGCGAGAGTTCGATCGAAATTGAGAAAACCAACATCAGGAACAACATGGAAACGATGGAACGGGCAGTGCAGCTGGTTCTTTCCGACCGTGAGGTCATGTATTATCTCGACCGTTCGAGTGAGCCGGATACATCTGAGTTGATTGAGTTCAGTAACAGCACCGTGAACAATATTTTGCGGCTCCAATTCAATAATCCGGATATTGAGCATATCCGCATTTTCTCGGATAACCCGTTCATCAGCGAGATTTGGCCGGTTTTTTTGAAAGAAAGCCGCGTTCAAATTGAGCCTTGGCATGAGGAGCTGAACCGTCTGGATGGGGCTGGTTTATGGCAAATCTCCGAACGGGATAAGGAACCCATTCATAATCTCATTCTGGATGAAAAAGAATTCCGCCAGAAAATCTCCCTGCTACGCGAACTTGAATATCCCAAAGGAAAACATGTGGGCTTGATCCAGATTGATATGCTGCTGACTAGTTTTTTTCCGAGTACCTATAAGATTCACGATAGCGAGCAATCGCAAATGCTCATCATGAATGACGCCGGACGGTTGTATTACGCTGATGATCATCCCCTGCTTACCGTCACTGAACTTGCTGATGCGAAGCTTAATGAGAAGCTCTACCATACAGACGAGAAGACCTTGTCCCACTTTAAACTGAGCTTGTCCGGCAAGCCTTATCTCGTCGTTTATACGTACATAGACAGCATCCAAGCGTACGTGGTGCATATGACATCCATGCAGGCCGTGCTGGCTGAGCTGAATAATACACGCAATACCATTTTGCTCGTGAATGTAATCCTGATTGCGATCCTGTCTGTCTCCACCTTTTTTCTCAATTCACTGATTTTGAAGAAATTGCGGCAGCTGACGCTTTCCATGAAAAAAATTCGTCTCGGCGATTTCAATATCCAGCTCCCGGTGGGCGGGGGCAGCGAAGTCGGTGAGCTCACCCATCACTTCCGAAAAATGATCAACAAGATCAATGAATTAATTGCCGATGCCGTCAATAAGCAATCCGCTACGAAAGAAGCCGAACTAAAAACACTGAAAAATCAGATCGATTCTCATTTTCTTTACAACACGCTGGAAAATATCAAAATGATGGCCGAGGTGGAAGATCAGCGGCCGATATCCGACGCTTTGACCTCTCTTGGAAGCATGATGCGTTATAATCTGAGATGGAGCAGCGAGTATGTGCGTTTACGTGAGGAAATGAGTCATATCCGCCATTATATTGCTTTGATGAACCTGCGTTTTGACCAGCGGATTTATTTCCATACGGAACTGCAGGAGCAGGATCTCGACCTTGAGGTTCTGAAAATGTCCCTGCAGCCAATCATTGAAAATGCGGTTAAACACGGCCTGCGCAGCAGTGCTTCAGGCAATGACGATTTGAACATCTCGCTAAGAACCTTTGCCGTCAACAGGACACAGGTCATTGTCATTGAGGATGATGGAGCAGGAATGTCATCAGGGAAGACCAAACTGTTAAACAATAAAATCCGTTCCTTGGAGACCGATGATCCGGTTACCTCATTGATGGAGACAAGTTCTTCCCCACACGGCATGCGCGGCGGCAACGGTATCGGCTTACGCAATGTTCACCAAAGGCTGCAGCTATTCTACGGTCATGAGTACGGCTTGTGGGTCGAGAGTGAGGAAGGAAAATACACGCGGGTTATGATGAGAATCCCCTACTTCAACTTGAATGGAGGCGCATCCTGATATGTACGGACTTCTAATCGTCGATGACGAGAGAAACATTCGAACAGGCCTGAAGGGCATGATTGAGAGAGAGTACCCTTCCAAGTTCAGCATCAGGCTGGCCGCTGGAGGATCTGAGGCGCTTGAACTGTATCGCGGGGAAAAGGCGGATATTATTATTACCGATATACGGATGCCAGGCATGGATGGCTTGGAGCTGATCCAGGAGCTGAATCGTGAAGCCTTGCCTCCGGCGTTCATGATTTTAAGCGGTTATGATGATTTTCAATATGCAAAAGAAGCTATCACATATAAAGTCCGAGAATATTTGTTGAAACCTATTGTTCGCGAAGAATTACATCAGGCTTTAAACCGGATTACGGGTGAGTTGCAGCAGATTCAGGCTTTAAACCGTGAACGGGAGGAAATGAGTAAACACCGGGAAGAACATGCGGCTGACCAGCTGAACTATATATTTCTTCATCCGGATCTTCCAGAGTTTGAAATTAAGCGCCGTGTTGCCAAAGCCGGCCTTCAGTTCTTCAATCAGCCTTATTTCACAGCCGTTATGAAGGGTGAGCAGCAGCAGAACAATGTCTTGAAAAAGCTTTGGTCTGAGTATTTTAACCATGATCATTCCATCTGCTTCGAGGATAAAGATCAAAACCTGATCGTTATCACTTCCGATGAGGCTGCTTTTCCCGCCTTTACTGAACATCAGCATGACAAACGGCTCCTTGTCTGGATCGGTATCAGTGCAAAGACCGCAGGACCGGGACAGGTTAAATACAGCTATATTCAGGCGAAGCAGGCTCTAAAATATAAAATTCTGCAAACGAAGCCAGGCACCGCCCTGTTCTATTATTCGGATATCCACTATCTCTCCATACCGCAGGAGCTTCCAGAGGAGAAAATCCGCAGGCTGGCCAATTTGCTGGGAACTGGAAGAAAGCAGGAAATCCAAGAACTTTGGCATGAGATTATGGACCTGCAGGAAATCAAACGCAACGCCATCTCCTATCTTGAGAATCTCAGCCGTCTGCTCAATGAGCTGGTGTTTGACCAGGTGTTCACAAGCTATGGTGAAGCCTCGGTAGAAATTCTGAAAAGCTATAAAAAAATAGGCTATCTATATCACAACGAGACCATTAGCTGCTATATTCACGATGTGGGGGATCTGCTGCTGCGGCTGGACGGTTATATCAAAGACATTAAGGATGCGCATATCGGGCATGCCGAAATGAAAGCAGCCATCGATTATATCGGGCAAAATTACGATAAGCCGCTCAACATGGCCACCGTCTCCAATCATGTGTCGCTGAATTACTCCTACTTTAGTGAAACCTTTAAGCATGTTACAGGAATGAGCTTTGTCCCTTATCTGAAAAAAGTCCGAATTGATAAAGCCAAAAGCTTGCTGGAGGGAACACACTGGAAGGTATATGAAATTGCGGAGCAGGTCGGGTTCGAGAATGTCAAGCAGTTCAACCGGGTATTCCGTGAACTCGAAGGAAACTCTCCCATGGAATACCGTGAAAAAGTATGGCTTCATTCCTCAAATTGATTGAATACGATCCTATGAATACATTAGAGAAAACAAAAAGGCAGTCCCAAGTCAAAATGTCTTGGACTGCCTTTTCTTGAAGGCTCTATATCATATGGGCTGCAGCAAGCAGCCGCTGAAGAGTAAGCTCCTCAGTGGATCGAAAGACGATATCGGCTCCAGACGGCTTGAGAATTCTGTCATCGCCAATTCCTACCGCATACATGCCGGCTGTTTTGATAGCCTCAATACCAGCCTGGGAATCCTCAATCCCGATGCAAAATGACGGCTTGGCTCCTGCCTGCTCTGCACCCTTCAAGAAGATATCCGGCTTTGGTTTGCCGGGAACCCCGCTTGGATCTACAATGGAATGAAAATAAGTATTCAGCTGCAGTGCCTCCAGAATCAGCGGTGCATTTTTACTGGCCGACGCAATCACTGCCGTAACCTTGTTCTCCCGAAGTTCTAGAAGAAGCTCCTTAATCCCAGGGTAAGTATCTTCAGGCGTAAGGTTTGCCAAAAGAGATACATACTCATCATTTTTTTCCCGGGCAAGGCCTTCCTTCTCAGCCTGTGAATACTTCTGCTCCTGCTGCCCGTGAATCAAGATCCGCTCCAGTGACTGCATACGCTCGATGCCTTTAAGCGACTCATTAAAATCACTATCAATCTCTATTCCGATCCGATCCGCCATCTGCTTCCATGCTGTAAAATGATATTTTGCTGTGTCGGTGATGACCCCATCCAGATCGAATAATACAGCCTGCAATTTCATTGTTATGCCTCCTTGATTGCCTACCCCACATCTAGGCTTTACAGCGTAATCGACATCTGCGTCTCTTCCGATATATAAGTGTGACCATTCCACTCCAGAACAATCTTGTATCCGGATGAATTGATGATATCCGCCTGCAGCGTTCCCTGATTACACAACAGCATAATATCAACCGTTGCGTCTCCGATCCGCATATGTTTTAACGCAATTTTTTTGCCTTCCCATTCCGTTGGGATCAGCGGTGCAATATGCAGCGTACGCATATGTGCCATCGGCTTGATCCCTATAAAATGACGAATGAGCGGAACCGCCATCGCGTACACCGTCCAAGCCTGCACTGCACAGCCATAATCCGGTGACATTTCGTTCATGGAACCTGGCAAAGCCATGGAGAATGTGTCCATCATCCGCTGCAGCAAATCCAGAGCTGCATCCGCATTGCCGTAAGCAGCCTCCGCGGCGGCATGCACTCCTGTAGAGATCGTCATGATCTCATTCTGGTATAACCCGGATAAATACGTGCCGTAATTTCCGATAAACTCACCGGTGCGCATCCGCTCCAGAGCACGTCTTCCCTTCTCTTTGTCAGCAATTCCCGTTTCCATCGGAGTCACGATGACCCAGTTTTTGTTGAGAAGCCAGCCGCGGTCAGCATTCTCATCTTCATGACCGCCGAGCAGCCCTTCCAAATACTCACGATATCCCGAAATACCATGTTTTTCAGCAATACGGACCAGGTGATCCACCTTCGGAATAATATCCTTTTTCGGAGCGACCGCATCAGCGAAGAGGCCTTCGCCTTCTAACCAGTACATATCGTTAATTGCTGTTTTCATCCGGTTTGCGAGTGCTTCATATTCATCAGCATTCCCTGTATCCCCGAGCGTCCGGCTCATTTGAGATAATGCCCCTGCTGCTTGTGCCGTATATACTGCGGAGTCAATCAATTCCATGTTAAGTCCGGAGATTTCGATGATGCCGTAGCCCGAAGGGAATAAATCCTGGTCCGGATCCATTTCCTGAAGCAGCCAGTCAAAACCTTTGACGCAAATCTGGTAATTTTCCTGCAAAAAGGCGATATCTCCCGTCCAGCAGAACATATCCCAGATCAATGCAATAAAATGAGCCGTTTCCTGCGTGTTTCCAGGATTCGCTACGGCACCCATCGTCGTAATTTCATGGACAATCCTCCCGTTGCCGTTGGTTTCCCAAGACATCCTGCGCAGAATATCCACGGTATCTTTCGCAAGCTGGAAATCCCCGATAGCCATCAGCCCTTGAATGGAATAAGAGTTGTCACAGCCAAACCACCAAGGATAATGCGGTGAACCAGCGGTCAGCCCCCTTCCAATAAAGTCCACACGCTGTACGAGCCACTGGGTGTTCCATTTTACCCAACTGAAAATATCATTGAGCCGACTCTCGCCTTCCACCTCAAAATGGGACATCGAGTCAACTTGCTCGTACTTCTCCATCTTTTCGGCGAACAGCTGTTCATGGCTCTGCAATCGGGCATACGTGGCTTCACAATCATCCCTTGAGGTATAAGATCCGGCAATATAAATATAAAATGTGTACACCGTACCTGGTGCAAGTGTTATCTCTGATGTGATTGATAGCCCCGTTCCTTTGCCCGCTGTCCATTCCGGTCCAATCAGATCATCCCCCGAGTTCAGCTGCTGCCCCGTGACACCAGGCATATCTGCTCCAACCATAACGTACCATTCATTTCCACTGTCTTTAGCCATTCCGGTCCAATCGGATGCCGCTACAAGGCTATCCTTCTGCCCGTCCTGAATTCCGATTTCCTCTGAAAACCATACAGGCCGGAGGTCGGTTCGGCAAAGCAGTTCAAGCTCAAGCTCCGTAGGCTGATCCGAATAGTTATGAAGTTCGTAGCGTACGACCATGCCCTTTTCAAGCTCCGGTGCAAACTGGGTTCGTTTAATCGAAATCGGAATATGCCCGAGGCCATGGTCGTAGCGGAATTCACTTCCCCACGCGTAATTAATGAATTCATCGGCTTTTGCCCACACGGAAATATCACGTTTTTTATCTTTTACCCGAAGCCAGAAGCCGTCCAGCAGCTTGATCGGATGAAGCCAAATACCGCCCATTTCTCCTGCAAGATGATGCCCGAAATCCGGGAAATATCCATCCTGCGTCCCGATGGTTTTGATATATTCTCCTGACGTTAAATAAACCGGAAACGGATGTCTGCTGCTCACCTGCTTCATCAAATTCCCCTCTTCTCTCCGTAATCATTTCACAGCCTATCCCTTCATGGCTGACGACAAGGAAATACCTTCGATAAAGTATTTCTGTAGGAAGAAAAATACGATAATGGCCGGGAGCATAATCAGCACCGTTGCCGCCATCAACATATTCCATTCCACATTGTACAAGCCCTTGAACATGGATAAGCCGAGTGCAAGTGTATACTTTGTATTCGTATTCAGATAAATGAGCGGTCCCTGGAAGTCATTCCACACACCCATAAAGGTAAAGATGGAAACCGCAATCAGCGGAGGCTTGCTCAGCGGCAGCATTATCCGTGTGAAGATGCTCCAGCGAGATGCCCCATCCATGAATGCTGCTTCATCGAGGTCCTTAGGAATGCCGCGCATGAACTGACGGATCAGGAAGATGTTAAATGCCCCTCCCCCAAAGAACGCCGGAATGATCAGCGGCAAGAAGGTGTCCACCCAGCCGACTTCCTTGAACATGATAAACATCGGGATCATGGTGACCTGTCCTGGCAGCATCATTGTCGCGAGCAGGACCAGGAACAAAAACTTCTTCCCTCTAAATTTGAAACGAGCAAAACCGTAACCGCACAGCGCTGAAGAAAACACCGTTCCGATCATGACCGGAATGAGGATCAACACCGTATTTTTAAGGAACAGAAAAAATGGAACGGCTGTAACCGCATTTTTATAGTTATCCCAGTGCCATATCTTCGGAATGAAAGAGTCCTGGAACACTTCCGCCGGTGATTTCAGCGAGGTAGACACCGTCCAGAGCAGTGGAACAAGAACAATCGCGGCCCCCGTAAGCAATAGAAGAAGTGTAATGATCCGTGCCAAACTCCACTTATGATGTATGGTATGCATAGCGTTTCCCCTCCTTAGTCTCGTTCATCATCGCCATTGTAGTAGACCCACATGGAAGAGCTGCGGATGACAATGAGGGTGAAGATCATGATGATAGCGAACAATATCCAGGATAATGCCGAGGCATAACCCATTTCATAGCTCACGAACGCCTTGTTGTACAAATACAGGTTATAAAAGAGTGTTGAATTCAGCGGCCCACCGTTGGTCATAACAAAGGCCTGCGTGAAGTATTGAAACCCGCCGATAATCCCCATGATGAGGTTGAAAAAGATCGTCGGCGAAATCATTGGCACGGTTACGCTCATAAATCGCCGGATCGGACCCGCACCGTCGAGCTGAGCTGCCTCATACAGCTCATCCGGAACGCCTTGGAGACCGGACAAATATATGATGATGGTATTGCCCACGCCCCAAATTCCCATAACGATTAATGCCCCGAGCGCATAGCTTGGATCCTGCAGCCATGCTGGCCCGTCGATGCCGAACCATTCCAGCGCACGGTTCAGGATGCCATACTCCGGATTAAAAATCATGATCCACATCATGGAAACGGCCACGGCTGGGATAACGGAAGGCATAAAATAAATCATTCTGAAAATCTTCATACCCCGCGTGCGCATATTAAGCAGTAATGCAATCAGAATCGAAACGACTTGGTACAGCGGCACCGACACCAGTGCAAAGATAAACGTGACTTTAAGCGATTGGTAGAATAACTCATCATGAAAAATCGCCTTGAAATTATCCAGTCCTACAAACTCGATGGAGCCAATCCCCGTGATGATGTCCCATTTGCTGAAGGAGAGTACAAGAGAAAACAGCATCGGTCCTAGTGTAAATATTAATAATCCGAGAAACCAAGGAAGAATGAATAAGTAGCCAGCTCTCTCTGATCGTGAATTTCGCATGGAGACCTCCTTGACTGTACAGATGCAGTAACGGTCCAGATACGGACCGCCTCATCCAAAGTAGCGCAAAGGGTGAAACGGTTTTACCGCCGCTTCACCCTGCCGCCCTATTTCTTAATTTTGCTATCTACTGTTTTAGCTGCTTCATCCAATGCATCCTTGACCGTGGATTTATCGAGCAGTACTTTTTCAATCGCTTTATTGAATTCTTCTGTAAAGATTGGAGCATTGGCAGAACGCATGGAAATCGGTTTTTTCGCATAATCCATCATCTCGATGACAGGCTTGTCGACGACTTCCTTGCTCTTCACTTGATCAAGCTCAGCAACGGTAGCAGGCAGCACTTGACCTTTTTCGGAACGGGCCTTCTGTGCTTCAGTGCCGGACAACCATTTCATCAGCTCAAAGGCTTCCTTCTTATGCTTGCCGTTGGCATTCATAGCCCAGCCGGCTGCTGCGATAATGCTGGCGCGCTCGCCTCCCTCACCCGTAGGAATGAGAGCTGATCCGTACTGTACATCCGACTTATCGAGATCACCCTTAACCCAGCGTCCCGTAACCATCATGGCCAGCTTATCCGTCATGAACATGGAGGAATCCCCGCCAAGCGTCTCGGTATCCTGCGGAGTTGGAGATACGCGGTCATCTCCCTTTGTCATCGCCACATATTTCTCCATCGCTGCAACCGTTTTGTCACTGTTCATGAAGCCTTCCGCTTTTGTTCCATCCTCATTACCGATATCCGTACCATTCAGCCACAGATAAATGTAGATTGGATATTCCCATTTCGTCGCATTGAAGCCGAATTCCTTAACCTTGCCTTTATCATCCTTCTTGGTCAGCTTCTTCGCCGCGCTGATCATATCATCCCAAGTCCATTTAGCATCCGGATAAGGGATTTTCGCCTCATCGAACATCCGCTTGTTATACCAGAGAGCAAGCGGGTTAAAGTCTTTTGGCAGATAGTAGAGCTTATCATTGATCTTGCCCATATTAATCAGATCAGGCTGGAAGATATCCGTCTTGAATGAACTGTCTGATTTTAAGTAATCGTCTAATGGCTCAACAACGCCCTTATCAACATATTTGAAGTAATCGCCTTCGCCGATCAGGAAGACATCAGGTGCCTGGCCTGCTGCGAGCGATGTCGTCAGCTTTGTTCCGTAACCGTCACCTGGTACCGGCTCAAAGGTAACCTTGATATTGGGATGGGAGTCATTAAATTGATCAGCCAGCTTTTTCTCTACTGAATCGGCTGTGAGCTCTCCCCAAGTCGTAAATTTCAATTCAACGACTTTATCAGTACCACCATCATTTTTGTCATCCTTGCCAGAGCCGGCTTCTTTGGAAGTTCCGGATGAACATGCGCTCAGCACCACGCTGAACATTAAAATAAATGCGAGACCTGCAGACCATTTTTTCATAAAAATTGACCTCCCCGAATGATAATTAAATGTGTATCATTTCAAATTGCAGCTGCCCGGTAAAACTCACCTTTTTTCCATAAATGACAAGATGTACTTCGTCTGTGCAATCGGTTTTGATCTCCAGCTGATTCTTCGTGATGATACACTCCAGCTTCGATCCCTTCCAATACAGTGGAAAGGCGAGCCGATGCCATGATTCAGGCATTCTCGGATGAAGGTGAAGCTCTCCATCCAGCATTCGTACGCCTGCGAATCCCATAACAACGCATTGCCAAATCCCGCCGAGGGAAGCGGCATGAACGCCAGCATCTGATGAGTGCTCATGCGGTCCCAAATCGATTTCGGTAGCCCTGCGGAAAAGCTCATACGCCAATCTTTTATCATCAAAATCGCTTGCCAGAATACTGTGTGTCGAAAAAGATAATGAGGAATCATGCAGCGTTTTGGGTTCGTAATAATCATAATTCGCCCGCTTCAGTTCGGGTGCAAACCGGTTCTCCAGCAGATAAAACAACATCAGAATGTCAGCCTGCTTGGATACCTGCATTTCATTAACCTGATCAAGACTGTAGTCCTGGAATAACGATCCGACCTTGCTCTGCGATTTATACGGTGTCAGATCAAGAAGCTGCTTCTGCAGATAGTTGTCATCCTGAGCAATAATTCCCCGTTCATCCGGCTTCGGAAGGTAAATCGCATCCGCCTTCTCCTGCCATTCTTGTGAAGAATGCGCCAGATTGAGTATGGAATCCAAGCGGCTAAGCAGCTCTGGATTACGGGTCTTCAGCTCATCATAATAGTGGAGCGCTAGCTGCATATTAAAATGCGCCATATAATTTGTAAACGCATTGTTGTCCACATGCTCCTTGTATTCATCCGGACCGATAACCTCGTTGATCTCATATCTGGAAGCCTCTTCATTCCATTCCAAACGGCTGGCCCAGAAGGTAGCCGTATCGAAGATCATCTCGTAACCGCATTCATCCATGAAACTCTGATCCCCGCTAGCCTGATAATAATGCCATACTGCATACGCAATATCAGATGTGATATGCTGTTCGATAAAACCTGACCATATCTTGGTCTGTTTACCTGTAACGATATCTACAGCACCCCATACGGGTGTCACTTCTCCATCGCTTGGCCAGGCCACTTCCCAAGGATACATTGCTCCTTCAAATCCGTTCTCCTTTGCCTTCCTTCTCGCACCCTCAAGACCAAGATATCTGTATTCAAGGAGCGATCTAGCAATTTTCGGCTCACTGTAAATAAAGAATGGAAGGATAAAGATCTCGGTGTCCCAGAAGGAATGCCCTTTATAACCTTCGCCGCTGAGCCCCTTGGCTCCGATTCCCATACGGTGATCATGTACCGGAGTCATCACCATCAAATGATAGATGGCGAATCTGAGGGCCAGCAAATCAAAGCGGTTCGTGGAATCAATCTCAAAGCTGTATCTGTCCCATATTGCCGCCCATTCCTGCTGATGCTGTTCAAACAACCTGTCATACCCCGCCGCTTCTGCCTGCTTAAGCGCTTCCAGCGAACAGCTGCGAAGACTTTCGAGATTTGCAGATGCATGGGAATCCGAATCGCGGCTGGTATGAACCTGGACCAGCTTGTGCATCTCAAGTGTCTGCCCGGCCTTCAGTTCCATGGTGTATGCCATTTCCATCTTGCGGCGTTCAATCTCCATTTGCGGTTCCAGATCAGCTTGGCATCCGTCAATCCAGAACTGATGCAGGGCGCTCAGAACAAAATCAACCTTGGATTCCGTCGTCGTCTGAACCAGCTGGAGATATTTTTTATTAAATATGCGCTTTTCGCCTTCATGAAAATGCTGGCTGCCCGAGTTGCTCATCTGTGCATTAATACCAGATGCCAGGCGGAGCGTTATACCTTCATCCAGCGGTGTGACCTGAAGCTTTATTCCAATCAGATGAAGATCATGCTTTGAGACAAAACGCCTGAACTCAAATTGGATTCTCTTTCCCTTATCACTCCTCCATACGAAGGTACGGATCAGCTCGGCATCACGCAGATTCAGTGTGCGGTTATAATCGGTGACATTTCCGGTCTCCAGGGAGAACCGCTGCCCGTCAATGAACAGTTCCACCTGCGTCACATCTGCTGCATTCGGAAGCTCCGTTACCTCCAATTCGTCAAATCTGTTGAACGTTCCGTTCACAAACAAATTCCGGGTTGCCCCTATATAGGCTTCCTCTGTTGCCGAACGAAGGCCCATATATCCATTGCCAAGGGACATGACCGATTCGCATTTGCCTTGAGCCAGTGAATTAAATTCCGTCTCCGTAAAGCTCCACTGCTCCAGTTCGGACCTCTGTATGGCATTGTAGCTAAGCATGTGTCTCAACTCCTGTCTGTGTCTAAAGCCTTGATCCCATTAAATCGAAATCGATTTCGAATCCCTCAAAAAAATATTCACTTATTCTGAAAGCGCTTCCGGTGAGATTATAGCATCGCCACAGATTCCCTGTCAACCAGCTGATAGGAAATTCTCTGATGCCGTCCTGCTTCCTTCTTTTCAAGGATACGAATAACCTGCTCGAAAGCCATAAAAGCCATGTGTTGAAAATCCTGATGAATGGTTGTAAGCCTTGGAGTTGTATAGCTGGATAAAACGATGTCATCGAAGCCGACGATAGATAATTTCTCAGGAACATGAATATGAAGTTCACGACACCTGCTCATGAATCCGATCGCCATCAAATCACTGGCAAAAAAAACAGCCGTCATCTCTGGATGGGCCTGCAGATAGGTTTCAGTCAATTCATAAGCATATTCCTCGGTATAATCACCATTCACGACAAGAGATGAATCGTAAGCTATGCCGCTTTGTTCCAGTGCCTGACGGTATCCTTCCTGACGCTCCTTACTTACAACTGCATAGTTGTGTCCGTTCACCATACCGATATGGCGGTGACCATGGTTGATCAAATGCTTTACGGCGCATTTTGCCGCTTCAACGTTATCAGTCATTATGGAGCCGGTATGAGTCCCGGTAATATCCGCATCAATAACGACGCAAGGAAAATTGCTGTCCACGATTTCCAGAAAATACGGATCTGTCGTCTTTAACCCGGTAATGACGGCTCCGGATACCTTATGCTCTTTGCAGAACTGCCAGTAGGATTTATCCTGCTGTTCAGACAAGCTGCGGGTGTAGAGCAATACTTCATAATTGTAATGTGACGCCGCCTCAAAAATCCCCGTCATCATCTTGAACAAAACGCCATCTTTGCCGTTGGAATACTCAAAATTAGAGAATATAAGTGCAATGGATTTTGTTACCTTTTGCTTCAGATTTTTGGCCAGCATATTCGGAGAATAGTTCAGCTCCTCAACGGCCCTCAGCACTTTCTTCCTTGTCTCTTCACTTACATCGGTATATCCGTTTAATGCTTTGGAAACGACGGTAGTCGATACATTCGCATGCTTTGCCACATCTTTGATGGTTGTCATGAGGTTCACCTCCTGTATTCAGAATTTGTGCATTGATCACATATTCACATATTAAATCATAGTGCCGATATCCTGTCAAAATTGAAAATGCAAGCATGGTATAGCTGAGAAATCCAGTATTCACAAATCTCCTTTTAAAGTATAATTATTCCAGATGAAGCCTTACGAAATCGCAAATAGACAAGGGGGGACACCGATGTACAAGGTTTTTATCGTCGATGATGAAGCGGTTGTCCGGGATGGGTTAAAAAGAACGATCAACTGGCAGGAGCATGGCTTTGAGCTCATCGGAGACTATGCGAATGGACGCGAAGCGCTCGATGTCATGGAACATATGGTACCGGATGTGATCATATCCGATATATCCATGCCGTTTATGGATGGTCTGGAGCTCGCTGCCGCCGTGTCGAGAAAATATCCATATGTGAAGATGATTATCCTTACCGGCTTTGATGAGTTTGAATATGCACAGCAGGCCATCCGGCTGAAGGTGTCCGATTTCATTTTGAAACCGATTACGGCTCATGAAATGAGAGATTTGCTGCACAAGGTCAAGCGTGAAATGGACGAGGTAGCCCAGCAGCATGAGGACTTAAGCCGTCTGTACCATCAGCTGAAGCAAAGTCTGCCACTGCTTAAGGAGCGCTTTTTGGAGCGGCTTGTCGTGAATGGCCTCAGGACTTCAGAGATCGAAGAACGTTTTCAATATTTCGGTCTCGCCCCGCTTTCTCCGCTTCAGCTCGTGATGGTGGCAGATATCGATGATTTCGGCATGCGAACCATCCGGACCGATACCGGACATGATACCGAAATTCTGCGCTATGCCGCATTTAATGTTTTCGAGGAAATAGCCATCCGTGAGAATTTGCTGCTTTTTCGGACACGGGAAGAGCGGCTGGTTTTGGTGTTCTCCGGTGAGGCAGAGGAAAGCGCTCTCTACGAGCGATCCTATCAAATTGCTGAAGAAGCCCGGTTTTATATCGATAAATTTTTAAAATTCACCGTCAGTATCGGTGTCGGACAAGCCTGCAGGTCGGCTGAGGAGCTGCCACTTTCATATCGAAGCGCCCTTTCCGCGCTGGATTACCGTTTTTTGCTTGGCAAAAACCGCGTGCTCAGCATTTTGGACTTTGAAGGCAGGCCGGCATTTGAGAACCATTCCCGGAGCGATTGGGACCGGCAATTGGCCTCCGTGGTCAAGACTGGCTCCGTGCAGGAGGTTCATCAGCTCATTCATGAATTTGTAGCGGATCTAAAAGAAAGCATGGCGCCGCTCGACTCCTGTCTTTTGCATATTCAGAAGGTGATCCTTTCACTGATGAATACGACACGGGAGCTGGGTCTTGAGGGCAGTCGCCAGATCCAACTGACTGATGTGTATAAATTCAAGACCTTGGACGAGATCGAAGTTTGGCTTGAAGAGACGGTATCCTCCGTCATGACATCCATCGCGGATAACCGCAACCACTACACCCTGACACAAATCCGCAGAGCGGTTGAATATATCGAAACCCATTATGCTGAAGAAAAAATGTCGCTGCAGGATCTATGCCGCCATGTGTTGATGAGTACCAGCTATTTCAGTCTGGTGTTCAAGCAGCATACCGGCGAAACCTTTGTCGAATATCTGACCCGGATCCGGATGGAGAAGGCCAAGGAAATGCTCCAGCACACAACCATGAAGTTTTACGAAATTGCCGGGAAGGTCGGCTACGGGGACCCGAATTATTTCAGCATTCTGTTCAAAAAGCATGCCGGCATGACACCAAGGGAGTACCGTGACCGGCACGCCAAGGAGAGCTGAGCCTGATGTCCAAATATAAAAAACGAGCCTCCTTCATTCCCTTCCTGCCGTTCAAGAGCATTCAGTCGAGCATTTTTTTTACTTTCTCCTGTCTTATTCTGGTTACGGTCATGGTCATCAGTTTGAACAGCTATCATTTATCCGTTGATGCGGTTGAAACAAATTCTCAAAGCTATGTGCAGGAAATTATCAAGCAGGTTAATTCCAATATTCAGTCCTACATCGACAACATGGAAAATATCAGTATTCTGGCGATGACCAATAAAGACGTCAAATACTATATTTCAAACAACAGCTTTATCAGCAAAAGCGACCGCAGGCCTTACGAGAAACGGATCTCGGACTTATTCCAGGCCATCCTATATTCGCGCAAGGACATCTCGGCTATTATGGTCTTCGGTTATAACGGCTTTTCCGTTTCGGATCGAAGGATCACCCTCCTTAATCCGTACACTAAGCTCGAAGAGCAGTCCTGGTACAAGGAAGCGAAGAGCAAGGGCGGCCAATCGGTCATCTCTCCTCCGCATGTCCAAAACATTATCCAAAATGAGTACCGCTGGGTCGTATCCCTGAGCCGGGAGCTGAAAAGCACGGACGGGATCCGCGGTGAAGGTATCTTTCTCGTCGATTTGAACCTTAGCATCATCAACGACATTTGCAACCAGATCAATATGGGCAAAAAGGGTTATGTCTTTATCGTCGACAACAACGGCAATATTGTTTATCATCCGCAGCAGCAGCTAATATACAGTAATTTACGTTCTGAACAGATTTCGAGGGCGGCTGCGGCCAAGAGCGGCACCTCTTTTACCGTCGATGATGATAAAGGCAAACGCATTTATTCTGTCCAAGACACGAATTTCGGCTGGAAAATTGTTGGCGTTGCTTATACGGAAGACTTGATTGCCAATGAAGGCACGATCCGCAATTCGATTGTAATGTACGCCATTATCGGTATCCTTTTTTCACTTTTATTATCACTGTTCCTATCGTACCGCATGTCCAAGCCTTTGCGGATATTGCAGCGTGATATGAAGAAGGTTGAACGAGGCAATTTCGATGTCCGGACCAATATTGAACCCATTAACGAAATCGGCCAGCTCGGACGTTCTTTCAATTTGATGCTCGCGCAGATCAAGAATTTGATGCAGGAGATCATCAACAATCAGGAAAGCAAAAGAAAAAGCGAGCTTATGCTCCTCCAATCTCAGATCAATCCCCATTTCCTGTACAATACACTCGACTCGATCATCTGGATGGGCGAACAGAAAAAGAATGAAGAAGTCGTACTGATGACTTCGGCTTTGGCAAAGCTTTTCCGTGCAAGCATTACCAAGGATAAGGAGCTTGTTCCCATCCGGGTGGAAGTGGAGCATATCACCAACTATCTTTTGATTCAGAAAATCAGGTATGACGAGCAGCTTGAATACGAGATCGATATTTCTGAAGATATTATGCATTACAAGACCCTGAAAATCCTTTTGCAGCCATTTGTGGAAAACGCGATTTACCATGGCGTGCGCAATAAGGCGGAACCGGGTAAAATTACGATTCGCGGGTGCGAGAAGGATCAGGTTATCATTTTTGAAGTCGAGGATGACGGCATGGGCATGACTCCGGAACAGCTGGAAGGCATCTGGACGATACATGACAAAGAGCACAGAACGAAGACGACAAGCGGAATCGGAATCGGTAACGTGAACGAGAGGGTCAAGCTGTTCTTTGGCAGCATGTATGGTATTCAAATCCAGAGCGAGCCGGAAGAGGGTACGACCGTGACCATCACCATTCCGAAAATAAAGGAGTAGCAGCCTATGCGAATACAACGTGCCACTCTACTCATGACAATCATTTTTATTGCATCTGTTGTCTATATCATTTTGTACTTCAAGCTGTTTATCCCGACTCCGGAGCAGGAGCGCAATATCACAGTGATCCTTAAGGAGCATAATATCCATTCGGATTTTTGGCAGACCGTAAGTGCCGGGGCCGAAGCGGCTGCCAAGGTATCCGGAGCAGAAATTACGATTACCGGCCCGCTTCAGGAAACCGATATCGAAGCACAAATCAGGCTTTTGGAAGAGGTTCTGGAGCGAAAACCGCAGGCTGTCGTGATCGCACCGATCAATGATGACCGGGTCACAACGGAATTAAATAAGATTCAAGAGGCCAAAATACCGCTGGTCATCATTGATACACCGGTTAGTCTGAACGCCGCCCCGGCCATAGTCTCCAATGACCATATTGCTGCAGGCATGCAGGCAGGAAAAGTGACGCTAGAGCAGACCGCAAACCATCCTAAATCGGTCATCATCAGTGATTTCGTCACTTCGGGTGTATCCAAGGAGAGGGAAAAAGGTGTCCACAAGGCTCTTCTCCCCTATACTGAAAGCGTATACGGCACTTATTACTGCTCAGATTCCGAGGAACGCGCCTATATGATTGCCAAAATGATGATGAAAGATCATAGTGATCTGAACGCGATTATCGCCCTGAACGAATCGGCGGCACTGGGAGCTGCCAAAGCCATTAAAGATGCCAATAAAACCGGTCTTGTCAAGCTCATTGGCTTCGATACATCTATTTATGAGATTCGCCTGCTGGAGGAAAATACGCTGAATGCGACCATAGTACAGCAGCCGTTCAACATCGGTTATTTGGGAGTACAGACCGTGCTGGATCTTCTGGACGGAAAAAGGGTCAAGCCGGTAACCTACACGAACTCGATCGTTGTTACGAAGGAAAATATGTATTCTCAGGAAAATCAAAAGCTGTTATTCCCTTTTATCGATAAATAACCATCCATGGATCCTAAAAGAAAGGGGTGTGAGCCAGATGAACTCCCGCCTGCTAACCAGCCTGGCAAAGTTATCCTTCTTCCTCTTGGTCATACCACCAATGCTCCTCTCCTGCTCAAGCACGGATCAATCTAAACAAACAGTGAAGCCAAAAGAGGATCCGCCGGCGCTCATTAACTTTGTGGCATCGGAATACAGCTCGCAAACCAGACCACTGCTCGAAAATCTGGTACAGGACTTCATGCTTAAAAATCCGGATATCGTGATTAACCTTCAGGTTGCGAACTGGGATATTCTCGATATCATCTATACCACCATGATCAGCAAAAATCAGCCGCCGGATCTCCTCAATACGAATGTCTACACTCATTTCGCCAATGATGGTCTGCTGAATGACATGGATGATATCATCTCACCCGAGTTGAAGAACAAGTTTTATCCTGATCTGCTGAAGCTGGACAGCTGGAACGGAAAGCAGTATGCCATTCCTTATGTATCTTCGACCCGAAAGCTGTATTACAATAAGGAACTCTTCCGTGAAGCGGGCATTGCCTCATCTCCGAAAACATGGTCCGAGCTTAAAGTGGATGCCGGCAAAATCAAAAAGACCGGCAAGGCCCGTGGCTTTGGGGTTGATTTGACCGACAATGAAATCCAGGCCTATCTCTCATACTTTTTCCTCGGCGCAGGCGGCGGCTGGATCAAAGACGGAAAGTGGACCATCAATTCGCCTGAAAATGTGGAAGGACTGACTTTCCTAAGGGACATGTATGTTGAAGGCTTAACCGATTCCGATCCAACAGTGACCACCCGGGACGAGAAGCAGCGCGTGCTTGGTGACGGGAAGCTTGGGATGATGATCTCGGGTAATTATTTCAATTTGGTCGTTCCCCGTGAATTTCCGGATTTAGAATACGATAAAGGACCGATCCCCGTAAAGGATGGGGTCAAGCCGATTAATTTTGGTGTCCAAGACACGTTGGTTTCCTTCAAAACCGATCATACGAACAAGCAGGCCCTTTCCAAATTTCTGGACTATCTGTACTCCAGCCCGATCTATGAGGAAATTATCCAGCAAGAAGGCTTCTTGCCTGTAACTCAGCTTACGGGCGAGCGTTTGGGATCAGCCAATATGGATATGAAGGCAGATTTAGCCGCTTTGCGAAGCGCGAGCTACTATCCAATCCAACAGCCCGAATGGCAAGCCGTGATGGATACGGCACGGAAAATGGGAGATGCGGTCCTCCATGATCATGTTTCGCCCCAGCAGGCGTTGGATCAGCTTCAGAAGTTTGCCGAAGAGGAGCAGCAGGAGATTAAAAGCCATCATCGGCAGTAAGGAAAGGCATCTATCGACCGTTCTTCATACGCTGCATTCTTCATGAATCTCTAAAAGAGCCGGACAAACGTCCGGCTCTTTTTTCGTGTTCTTACGAGCTTTTTTCAGCATCCCTTCTATTTTGGATTGTCCCGAATAAGTTATGAGTAGATTTATACGGAAAATTTTCGAGAAAAGAAAATAACAAAGAATTCGTGGAAGAATTTCGATGGAGCCGCACGTCCAGTCTCACTATGATAAATGTAGGCGCTGTAATTCAAGACAGTAGACAAATATAGCGTTGAACATTATCTAAGGGAGGTTAGCCTTTATGGTTTCAAAAACAAGATTGGCTGCGCTGGGTATTGCGGCTTTGTTGGCTGTAGCTCCACTTGCAGGCTGCGGAAGTTCCAAAGACGAAGCTACCAAACAACCGGAACCCGCAAAATCAGAAGAACCGGCTAAAACAACGGATGAAGGAACGAAAACAGCAACTGACGACGGCGCGAAGAAACTGACAGGTGATTTTGAAATCCAGTACTTTGTTGGCGGTTACGGCGACAAATGGTGGAAGAAAGTCATCGCTGATTTCCAAGCTGCAAACCCGGATCTGAAGATCAAAGAAAGCGGCGGCCCTAAAATCAACGATCAAATGAAGCCCCGCTGGGTTGGAGGCAATCCGCCGGATTTCGTATACATCGACGGACCTAACTTGAACGACCGCCAAATGGTTGAAGACGGACAGCTCGAAGATCTGACCGACTGGCTGAAGGATGCCAAAAATATCGATGGTGAGAAAATCACGGATATTCTGGCACAACCTGCTCAGGAGTTTGACGGTAAGGTGTTTGACATCCCTCTCGTACTAAACTCTTGGGGCGTATTTTGGGATAAGGCACTCTTTCAAGAAAAAGGATGGGAAGAGCCAACCGACTGGCAGTCCTTCCTGGCTGTGAGCGATAAGATCAAAGCCGCCGGAACGACACCTTTCATCCATACAGGTAAATATCCTTATTACATCAACGGTGCTATTCTGTATCCGGCTATCGTTTCTGCTAATAACAACGACATTTCAATCCTTCAGGACATGGCTGCTTCCAAAGTCGAAGCGTTCCAACAACCAGCCGTGCTGACAGCATTGAAAAAAATCGTGGAGCTTCGCGATAAAGGGTTCATTGACAAAGCTTCCATCCAAATCAACCATACGGATTCCCAAATGCTGTTCCTGCAGCATAAAGATGCTTTCATTCCGAACGGCCTCTGGCTGCCAAACGAAATGGCTAAAGACATTCCAGGCGGATTCTCCTTCGGCTTCATTCCTTCGGTTACTCAAGATGCCGGCGGCAAAGTCGTTGCGAACACTTCCACGGCTAACGTAGCTATTGCGAAAAATGCGAAAAACAAAGATGCAGCAAAAGCATTCTTACAATTCGTATTCTCCAAAGCTCAAGCTTCCCAATGGGCAGAGCTTAGCGGCGCTCCTTCCAACATCAAAGGCGATATCAGTGCTTCCAACGCGCCTAGCCATGTTAAAGACGCAGCTAAATACCTGACCGATGCTAACACTGTCGTTGTACCTGCCATCACGTTCAACGCCGATGTTGATAAAGCAATGCAGGATGCTACCGACGCTTTGACTATCAGCAAAATCACCCCAGAACAATGGGTTGAACGTGTAGTAGAAGTAGCAAAAAAGGCAGCTAAATAATCATAAATAGCTACAGACGATAGAGACGGAGGATGACGAGGATATACTCTTCGGTCATCCTCCTTAAATTATTTTGGAAAGGCAGGTTTAACCGGATGAAATTGGGAACAACCAAGTGGCAGCGTAACCTGTTTATCGCAACCTTCATACTGCCTACGTTTCTGTTCTTCTGCGTGTTTACAATATATCCCGTTGCACAGGCGATGTATTATTCATTGTTTGACTGGTCCGGATCGTCGGATAACAAAAAGTTTATCGGTCTGGACAACTTCAAAGAAATGATTCACGACCCCATTGTATGGAACGCGATGGGCAATGATTACTTCCTCGTCATCGGGAAAATTATCGGCATTATGATTCTGGCAACCTTTTTTGCCATAGCATTGACCCGGTTTCGCTTTAAGCTTTCGAATTTTTTTCGGTCCATCTTTTTTATTCCGAATGTTATTTCCGTTGTCGTTATCGGCGTACTTTGGAACTTCATTTATAACCCTCAGATCGGATTTTTGAATTCTTTCCTCTCCTTGTTTACGAAGGATAAGGTAGACATTACTTGGCTCGGCTTCACGAATCATACGATTTGGATGCTGCTGCCGCCGGCCATCTGGGCCGGGATCGGCTTTTATATGATTCTCCTGATCGCAGCCATTCAAAGCATTCCGGAATCCTATTATGAGGCATCGGGTCTGGAAGGCGCAGGTCAATGGACACAGTTCCGTTACATCACCCTGCCGCTGATCTGGGAGCAAATGAAAGTATCTATTTTGAATATTATGATGACAACGCTAAACGGATCCTTTGTCATCGTTTTGATTATGACAAATGGCGGACCCGACAATTCGACACAGGTCATGGGTTCCTACCTATATCAAATGGCGTTTAGCCAGTACCACTTCGGTTATGGTGCAGCTATCGGCGTATTGATATTGATCGCTTCACTCATTACAACCGTTATCATGCAAAAATTAATGCATCAGGAAACTATTGAGGTCAGCTGATTTCCAAATGCCCAGGAGGAACCAATTATGAAATCAGGCATTTCAAACCCGATTATCAAAATCATATTCTATGCCATTCTAGTGATATGGGGAATTTCCGTTCTTTATCCGCTTCTTTGGACGCTGCTGGATGCCCTTAAGAACAACGATCAATTTTTCCGGAAAATGCCATGGTCGCTGCCGGACTTCCCGCTGCTCTGGAGTAACTTTACTTATGTGTGGAGCGAATTCAGCTTCGGTACGTACTTCACGAATTCGGTTGTCGTTACCCTTGGTTCGACTCTGCTAGGATTGTTTCTGGCAGCCTCAACCGCTTATGTTTTGGCACGCTATCCTTTTAAAGGAAGCTCTGCGCTTTTCCTGCTGTATATTTCTTCCATGATGATTCCTTTCAGCTTGGCATTGATTCCTTTATTCTTCTTGTTAAATTCCATGCACCTGACGAACTCTTCCTTTGGTCTGACTCTGGTATATGCGTCTACCCTGATCGCCTTTGGTATCTTCGTATTGGTTGGTTTTTTCAAGAGCTTGCCTAAGGAATTAGAAGAAGCGGCTTCTATTGATGGTGCATCATACTACGGAATATTTTTCAGAGTTATGCTCCCTCTTTCCCAGCCTGGACTGATCACCGTCGGCATCGTCAATGTTCTGAATATATGGAATGAATATATCATCGGAACCATACTGGTGAATGATCCTGTACACTACACCTTGCCTGTCGGCATCGCTATGATGCAGGCACAGATGCAATACCGTACGGAATGGGGTCCACTCTTTGCAGGACTACTTATCACGATCGTTCCTATACTGGTTATGTATATGTTCTTCCAGAAGCAGATTGCCAGCGGAATTACGGCAGGCGCCGTGAAATAGCCGGAATACGGCTGATTACTAGCCATGAATATCATATTGAACAAACCTTAGTCTGGTGAATCCATGCTAAGGTTATTGTTTTTTCGGGGCTTAATTTACATTTATCTCCATCATGAAAAGGGAGCGGGCAACGTGTCAAACGATATACGAAAACTGCTGATCATGAACATCATCAGCTCGATCATCTCCATATATATCGCCATCTTCGTTAATTTGTATATATGGGAGTCCAATCATGGAATCGGTGAAGTTTCCCTTTATAATCTGTCCATGTACATATGCTGGGGGTTGACGTTTGCGCTAGCCTCAAAGCTCATCAACAGATATTCCATCCGGGTGCTGCTTGCGATATCAGCTGTATGCGGAGCCTTGGCGTTCATCTATTTAATGACCGTTCATCTCGATAACCGGCTGCTCTGGATCACGCTGCTCGGGATTCCGGTTGGCATGATGTTCGGATTTTCCCAATCCTCGCAGAACTTAGGAATCGCCATGCAGGGAAAGGAAAACGAGCTCGCGCCCTACTTTGCCGCTGTTAATATTACATCACAGGCGCTGAATATGGCCGTTCCCATCCTTTCTGCTGCGGTCATCCAAGGTTTTGGCTATAGGGGATCATTTATTACAATGTTGATCTTTATCATTGTGATGCTTATCTATTCGTCGAGAATGCCGCGGATCTATCTGCCCCCTCAGGCTTCGGCCATCGAGATACGTGAACCTATCTATACCTTAGGCTTCCGATCGGCCTTTGGCTATCCTGGTGCCAAATGGGTTCTGCTTTCGCTGCTTGCAGCCGGAATCTTTCTCCAGTTTCAGAATTTGTTCGCCCTTCTGTTCACCTTTTCCGTCACACAGAACAAACTATGGATTTCATTATTGAATCTACTCTATACCCTGTCTTCCCTGCTTGGACTTTTGCTGTACCGCCGTATCAAATTCAATGAAATGAAGTGGCTTTGGATAGGGACGCTGCTGCTTGCCTTCGGGTTTCTGATCGCTCTTCTTCACAATCCCATCATGCTGATCGCATCCAATGTCTTTACCTCCGTCGGCATGTTCTACTTTTCTATCGTATGGAACGCGCAGCAGTTCAAATATATCAAGCATCTGAGCCCCGCCACCAAGCGAACCTTTCTCGTGTGGAGAGAATGTATTCTCGTATTTACACGCTGTCTGCTGCTAAGCCTGACCTTTTCGCTGACCGAAATGCGGGGCATGGCCTTCGGTATCATCGTGATGATCACGATTGCGTGCCTGGTCGCTATCCCTGTATTCCAGAGGCTTGCCGGACGTGAGAACAGTAAAATGAATCAAACACCTAACTCCAGTAAAACCGAGCAAATGACAGTGTAGATTGGTTTATAAACGAAAAAAAGACTCCCGCCCGGAGTTAAATCTTAAACCGGGACAGGGAGTCTTTTAACACTCCGGAAAGTACTTGAAGCTTCTTGGACAGATGAACCAGACCTGTGCTGATGCCAAGCTGTTCGTTACTGAGTGATGCTACTTCTTCAGAGGTAGCCAGTGATTGATCCGATACGATACTGACACCCATCATCGCATCTGACAGCAGCAGTTGGGACTGCTCCAGATCAAGGATAGAACTGTTAACAAGCGCTAAATGACTCATCAGCTCACCCATTTGCGAACCTACCTGATTAAAGAGCATGTCGGCGTTTTTCACCGATGAGATTTGCTGCATAAAGATAGGGCTTGAATCACTTAACACCAAGGCGGTTTCCTCTATATCCTGTTGAATGGCTTCTGTGATCTGACCAACGGCATCTACCGACCGCTTGGCCTGCTCGGACAGGGCACGTATTTCGTCAGCCACCACTCTGAAGCCGTTGCCATAACTCCCCGCTCTGGCTGCTTCAATCGTAGCATTCAGGGACAATACGTTTGTTTGCTTCATCAATTGTGTCAGCATTTCCAGTACCTCGGAAATAGACTCCGTGCTTTTCTGCAGCTTCGAAACCTTGCCGGTGATGGAGCTAATTCGTTCCTCCATATCCCCGGTTTTCTGAATCAGCTCGTCCATATACTCCGTTCCCATACGGCTGGTTCCATTTACATCCTCCGCAAGATTCTGCATTTCCCTGCTGGTCTGGACAAGGGTTGCCGTCTGTTCCTTAGACCTTTGCGCCAACAGTTTGCCATGCTCTGCATCGCTTGCCAGCCCTTCGCCGCCTTTGGCGATATCTGAGGTGGCAGATGCAATTTCCTTTGCAGTCTCTTCTGTATTCAGGGATACATGAGAAAGTTCACTAGCCATTGCCAGCATCTCAGCAGCAGAGTCTCCTGTATGATGCACTAGATCGGTTAAATGCAGCATCATTTCATCAAAGCTTCTGCCTACCTGGCCGATTTCGTCCTTCGATGACGCATTGGTTCTGACCTGCAGGTTGCCGTCGGCCCCCTGTTTCATCAGCTCCCGCAGACTGTTTAGCGGTTTACCAATCATTCTGGCCACCAGCCAGCCCATCAGAATAGCCAGAATAAACGCACAGCCAACCACCCACAGCGTTGCTTGGAAAATCAGCTTTGTATCCTTCAGCATCTCACTCACCGGAATCATTCCGATGGTGAACCATCCGTTCGTTTCTGATTTAGCCATCACAACCTGTTTGGATTTATCCGGAGTGAGAAAAGAATACTTTGGATTGCTCATCCCTTCGGGAGGAAGTGAAATACCGGACTTTTTACCAAGCTGTGAGGATGCGTTACTGTAAATAATCTGGTTCTGGGGGCTAATGACCTGAATGGCGCCTCCGTCACCCATATGCACATTCTCTACCTGTTCCTTAATGGCTGCCAGGTCGATATCAATAAGAATGACACAATATCCGGTGGATACTCCTTCCCCGGAAATCACTCTGCCCAGCGTAATGGTCGGATTCGTATTCCGGTTTCCATCCAGATTGTGATCGATCCAAACGGATTGTCCGCCGCTCCCCATGATTTTCTTAAACCAGTCTTCACTGCTGTAATTTTTACTCGCCAGGAGTCCGGATAGCGTTGGAACGATCGTCCCATCGGTTTGCAGCACTTCAATGGAAGTAATATAAGTATCTGAAAACATGTACGATTGCAGTATGGTATCCAGTGTATCCGCAAGCTGCGTATATTCAGCAGGATTATCCCTTTGATCTAACATTTCAAGGACTGTATTCTGCATCGGTTTGTCGACCATCATCTGCAGCAAAATCTTATTAAATGAATTGTACAGAAAATCGAGCTTCTGACTCGTTTGCAAAGCGGTCTCCAGATAAGCACTGGTGACTTCACGTTCTAACGCTCTCTTGGAGATTTGATAAGATACTACGCCTGTAACCGCCACAAAAGCAATGATGGCTGCGACAATAATCAGCGCAATCTTCGTTCCGATTGACCGCAGCGGGTTCCATCGGAACGGTTCTCTTATAGATTTCCCATGCATTGGCAAGTCCCCCTATATTACCGTACAGTCTATTTAAATGGTATAATCTTACTATATCGGTCTTTACGGGCGCTCTCTATGGATTATCTTCTTCATTTTCTTGAAATTATTCTCTTACCGATCCGTTCATTCGAAATCGATTAAACCTTTGTTTCGTTGCCGATAATGGAAATGTTCCATACTTTTTAAGTTGACTATGTGCGGCAGATTCATCTACAATGAAATATGATAAATTTACAAGACAGGTGAAAAAATAATGACAGCATCCAATGATTACCGTATTTTGCTATATTATAAATTTGTAAGCATTCCTGATCCAGAACAGTTTACAGCTGAGCACCTTCAATATTGTAAGGATCTTGGCGTCAAAGGACGCATTTTGATAGCTTCGGAAGGCATTAACGGAACTTTGTCCGGCACTGTGGAACAAACCGAAAAATATATGAATGATATGAAGGCCAATCCATTGTTCGCCGACACCGTCTTCAAAATCGATGAGTCCGAAGGACATGCGTTCAAGAAAATTTTTGTGCGCTACAAGAAGGAACTGGTCACTTTCCGTTATGAAGAAGAGCTTGACCCCAATGTCATCGGTGGCAAGAGACTGTCTCCGGCAGAATGGCATGAAATGCTGCAGAAGGAAGACGTTGTTGTCATTGATGGCCGTAATGATTATGAGTATGAAATCGGCCATTTCAGAGGCGCCATCCGTCCTGATGTTGGTTCGTTCCGCGAGTTCCCTGAATGGATTCGCAACAACATGAGTGAATACAAGGACAAAACGGTACTCACTTACTGCACAGGCGGCATCCGCTGTGAAAAGCTGACCGGCTTCTTGATTAAAGAAGGCTTCCAGGATGTATCCCAGTTGGAAGGCGGCATTGTCACCTATGGTAAGGACCCTGAGGTTCAAGGCCATTTATGGGACGGCAAATGCTACGTGTTCGATGAGCGCATTTCGGTGCCGATCAACCGCACGG
Source organism: Paenibacillus dokdonensis (assembly GCF_004916975.1). Lineage (GTDB taxonomy): Bacteria > Bacillota > Bacilli > Paenibacillales > Paenibacillaceae > Paenibacillus_AQ > Paenibacillus_AQ dokdonensis. The sequence continues at coordinate 3,809,811 of NZ_STGQ01000001.1, forward strand.
AAGAGGATACGATTATCGCCAAATGCCTTCACTGCGGCACAACAGAAGACCGTTACATCAATTGTGCGAATCCGGTATGTAACAAACAGCATGTTTGCTGCACCGATTGTGAAGAAGAGCATCAATCCTTCTGCTCGGATGAGTGCAGAGAAGCTGTTTTGGCTGTGCAGGCGTAAATTACAAGTTCGCTAAATAATCAGGTGGCTGTACTGTGGGAATGTTTTGATTCCTTCGGGATGGCCACCTGTTTTTTGTTTGGAGCATGTGGAGCGTTTGGAGCGCTGCGAGGTCAGACGATGCTCCCATCGCTGTTGTCAATCCGGAGACAAAGGCGACCGCTGCCGCTTGTCCGCATTCGTCTGTCCTCTTCGCTACTTCGAGAATACCCATTCTTTATAGCATTCGGTAGTACCGCATAGTAGCGGAGAGAACGAAACGATTCCGAAAAAGCGTAGCGGTCGCCTTTGTCATCAAATTTCTACTTCAGATAAATTAATTCAGGAAATTTGATGACAACAGCGATTGTAGGAACGTTTCGTACTCGGAGCGTCTCATCAAGCGCTAAGTCCTATTTAAAGAGCCATTTCATTCTAATGTTAACTTCTTAGCAATATGTACACTACAAAAATAAAGGCTGTCCCGTTAGTTACGGGACAGCCTTTTCGCATACAACTCTATGTCTCTTCCTCCAGCAAAATCTCCAGCATTTGCTCACGGTCATTCATCATTTTCCGGGTAATAATGTAATGCTCTGTTTCCTCCAGAGCAACCTGGCGCATACCCTCTTCGTCCAGCAGCCAGATCTCGGCATGCGGGTAAGTCATCAAGATCGGTGAATGCGTAGCGATCACGAATTGCGACTGTTTGGTGACCAGCTGATGCATGCGCGTCAGCATAGACAGCTGCTTCAGGGGCGACAAGGCTGCCTCCGGTTCGTCCATGAGATAAAGTCCCCGACCTCCGAAACGATTCATAAAGGTCGCGAAAAAAGATTCGCCATGAGACTGTTCATGAAGAGATTTGCCGCCATATGAATCCCTGATGAGAGGTCCGGATCCCCACTCGGCATCGAGCTGATCAATGTTGGTTGCCACGTTATAATAGCTCTCCGCACGAAAAAAGAAACCGTCCCGTGGACGAACTACTCCCTTGGCGAGCCGCATATAGCGGTACAGCTCCGAATGTGATGACTTGGTTTCGAAAGAGAAGTTCAGCGTTCCACCTTCAGGATTAAAGCCCCAGGCAACAGCCATCGCCTCAAGAAGCGTAGACTTTCCCGATCCGTTCTCCCCGATAATGAATGTCACCGGCTTTTGAAACGAGAGACTGTAGAAATCGTGAACTGCCGGCAGACTAAAGGGATAGGTCCGGAAGGAAGGTACCTCCTCCCTTTTCAGCATCATACTCCGCAAATATAATGAACGCGGGTCTAACATGAGGACTTCAGCTCCTTATGTCTCTTACTTATCACACTGTATACATGATCAGAAAAGGACATCATCCAACCTTATTATGGATGGAATGATGCCCTTGATACGACTTGTCCAGTTAAAATTACAGCAATTTCTTGCGGAGCTGCTCTGCAGATTTAGGCGACAGCAGTCCAAACGGAATGTCAAATACGGTCTTGGCGCCTTTATCTCCCTGTGCAGACAGCTTCGCAGCCGCACGAGCATAAGCTACCAGTACGCTGGCAGTAAATTCAGGGTTGCTGTCCAGCTTCAGGCCGAATTCGATGATTTGGGTGCTGTTCTCACCAGTGCGTCCGCTGCGCAGCACGGTACCGCCGTGAGGCATAGCGGAGTGGTTAGCCTTCAGCTCATCTTCACTGATAAAATTCACGGTTGTGTCATAGTCAGAGAAGTAATTTGGCATTTCTTTAATTTCTTTTTCGATGCGGGCTTGATCCGCTCCTTCTTCTGTCACCACGAAGCACTCACGCAAATGCTTTTGACGGGTGGTCAGCTCCGGATTTTCGCCGGCGCGTACTTTGGCAACCGCATCTTCAACAGGAATGGTATACTGGACGCCATTTTTTACGCCTTCAACGCGGCGGATCGCATCGGAATGCCCTTGGCTGACGCCGCGGCCCCAGAAGGTATATTCCTTGCCTTCAGGCAGGATAGCCTCTGCCAGCATCCGGTTCAGTGAGAAGAGACCTGGATCCCAGCCCGTAGAGATGACACTAACATGCCCAGCTGCAGAAGCCTCCGCGTCCACAGTAGCAAAATACTCAGGAATACGCGCATGCGTATCAAAGCTGTCGACCGTGTTGAACATTTTGGCAAACTCCGGACCTTGTTCTGGCAAATCTGTAGCGGAACCACCGCATAGAATCATCACATCGATTTTACCGATGTATTTTTCCGCTTCCGAAATATGTACAACAGGCACGCCAGCCTCTACGCCCTTTGGCTCGCGGCGGGTGAAGATGGCTTCAAGCTGCATATCCTGATTTTGACGGATCGCCTTTTCCACACCTTTGCCCAAGTTTCCGTATCCAACAATACCTACCGTAATCTGTTTCATATAATCCTCCCAAAGCACTCAATATAGTGTCTTTTCTCATTCTTTCTGTTTTCTATTATAAACAGATTTGTGGATACATGTCATCCGATGTGAGAAAAAGCACAAATTTTCCGTATAATAATACAGGGACTAAAAAGCCCCTGTACCTCCACCGCCCCCTCCTCCACCGCTGAAGCTGCTGCTGTTGGAGTTCGATGAACTCGAAGCAATGAAGCCGAGATGACTTTGCGTGTACATCATGGACGACAGAATATCGGCGCTGAATAAAAGAGGAATGGCAGCGGCGTAAGCTGCGGTATTGCCCTCTTCCTTCATCCGCTTTACATATCGAGGAATGACACCAAGCAGAACAGCGTGTTCTGCATCCCGTTCTGTATGGGCCGGATCCCATTCTGCTGTATCTCTGCCTCGTCCAAGCTCTCTTCTCCAAGTCTTGAGAGCATACCGATACTGCTGTGTCTTCCTGGACATGAGGTATCTCGGAAGAAGCGCGGCGAAGAATGCGGAACATATAACTAGAAGCATGTAGGAGCTGCAAGCTTCCTCATGGACGATCTGGGTTCCGACCGCTAAGCAGGCAGCATGGTAAAGCAGAATCCATAGCTTGGATTTATATTTGAGGCAGGTCCAAATCCCTCCGGCGCCCAGAAAAATAGCAGTCAGGAGTATGCTTAAGCGGGAAGCGACATCCACGTAGTAAAGATAAATCAGCATAAGATAAAGAATGATAACCATCAGTGGAATCAGCAGTCTGAGCAGCTTGTTCGTTCGCACCTCTTCCGCATATGGCTCTGTGTCTGCTAATGTTTTGCTCCAAGTTCTAAACTGCTTGGCATGCTCCTCCGACTTTTTGCGGTATTGCGCAATCAGCTTCGAATCCTGCTTTTCTTTAAATGTGGGCCCTGCGACGGAGTCCAGCCGGAATACATTTTCCTCGTTAAACAGCCATTCGACCAACAGACGGTCGGCCTCATTCAGCTGCTCCACATTACCTTGAAAAGTGAACATCAGAGTTGTGTCCGGCGCTGTCGGCTCCTCCAAAAAACGTTTTGATGACGGCACTTCCCGGACCGTAACGAGTCCACGCCTGCGCAGGGACAGAAGGCCTGCGATAAAGTCTTTCTGCTTCAGCTTGCTCTTGCGAAGAATATACGTTTTCAACAGGGGATCCAGCTTCTCCAGCTCATCCTTGGTAACCTGACGGCGGCTTGACCAGGCTGATATTCTTTTCCATGACAACAGGTACAGAATTGAACCCAGAAGGGAAATAATTGTCAGCACCTGAATGACCTTAACCGCTTCCTGCATTCTCCCCTCCCGGAGCTGCATCCGGTCTTCCCGCTTCTGTTCATTCGCGAGCAGCTGTTTTAGAGATATATCCTTCTGGTTACTTTTCATTTGAGTTAACTGATCTTGCGGGAAGAGGACCAGCATCTGGGCATCCCCATACTTCGAAAGATTTTCGTTTTCGTAATGAACCGCGGGTTCTTCTGCGGTCGTAATACTTCCTCCCGTTCGATCATGCAGATAGGCATGCACATCGGATTTTTTGTAATCAGACGGCAGATATACATCTACTTTGACATGATGAATGTCCTGATTGCTTTTCTTAAAAAAGCTATAATCCAGCTTACCTGCATCACTATATCTAACAGCAGCCTGGTCGATGCGATACCGGTAATAGACCTGCTTCATCTCATCATTAGCAGCATTGTAAATATAATAAGTATCGTTATCTCCATCCCATTTCACATTCAGGGGCTCCAGATTTTCATCGTTGAATTCACCCAGCTTCTTGCCTGGCGGCGGAACATAGGCTTCAAAAAACTCGATCCCATTCTGTTCGCCCTGATCGATATACCTGCTGGTGCCTTGAAAATTGCCTTTGAAATTGTATGTGAATAATTCCTCCACATATAAATCCCCATCGGGCATGACATAAGCTCTCGTATCAACCTGATCCATGGAGAAGCTTTTTTTGTCGCCACAGCCTGTCATGACCAATATGAAAACAAGACATACCATCGCCAGCATCCATTTCTTCATCCACTCACTCCTATTCCAGTACTCTCGGTGTTTTTCTCTCTGGTTTTATTTAATGTTTCTTTATATATTAACAAATGATACCTATGGTGAATCAAGAGGATAAGGTACCAATATGCGATAATCAACCATCCTCTTCCAAACACCAAAAAAGAAAAGCCCCGCACACTGCATTCATTCCTTTTGCAGCGGTACAGGGACGCAGTTTGGCGGGTTAACCGCATTATCGATTCATAGTAATATTGGGATCTGCCCAAACCGAACTTTAGGCACACGGTCATAGGTGAGCATTCCAAAATTTCCTGTTTCACATCCGTGAGCTGTTTATAACAGAAGCCGTGAATAATCAGAGTACGGTGAATCGGTCCGATCATGACCTGCAGACTTTTCAAATCATTCTCATCATGGTCTGCTTTACCGTAAAAAAGCCGCTGCCATGTGTGTATTTGCCTCTCTGATATACCTATCAGGCTAAATACCACAAAACAGCGGCGTGATTATTTATTTTTTTCAGGGCCATGTCAGCTGCTCTACCGGACCAAAGCCTGTGGAAGAATCGTATTTGATATGATGTCGAAATTGCTCCAGCAGCTGTGGACATGCCTCCTGCTCCATATCCACATTGGACAACATGCCCCGTTCAAATTCAACTGAGAGCACAGTCACATATTCCTCCTGCCCCGTATCCCGTACAACCTTCGTATCCCTGGCATGAACGAGTACCGTATCCAGCGGCAGCACGGCGAACAGCTCCCTGGCAATCCGCAATACGGAACCGCATACATATTTACGCTCCATTTCATGCTGTTCCTCTATGTTAAGCGGACTCGCCGTCAGGATCCCTTCCTCAGTCAGCTGCTTCGACTCTACTGGAATCATCTGCCCTGAGTTCACATCCATCTCAACCTCTACTGCGGCCGCATTCAGAACGTTAAACTCCAGACCGCTTCCCAAGGTCAGCAGATCTTCCAGCGGAGCCATTTCTTCAAGCACACGCAGGTATGCCGTTCGGTTTCCCTCGAGAATGCTGTGGGCAAAATCCGTCAGATTTTTCCACTGCAGATAATCTTGCTGATCCTGCTCTCTGGCCTGCGTTATCTGATCACTTAGCTCCTGCATCATTCCGGCATCCTGTTTCAGAAGCTTTTGCATCCGTGTCGGTTTGAAATCCCTGTAGTTCTCCTCGGCCAGCTTTTCGCGCGGTCCCGCCTCTCCTCTTCGGAACGGCGCAGCCGCGGCCGCAATCTGATCCCAAGAAATCGGTTCCCCGCATATTTGATGGATGGATGTAATCCATTCCAACTGATTTTCGTACCATTCAACTTCAAACGCCGATTTCTCGGCTTCGCTCCAATCAGCCTGTTCTTTTTGTCTGACATTTCTTTTGAATATCAACTCCTGACGTTTCAAACAAGCGCTGCTTTGGACTCTACGGTCGAGAAATGGCTGCATGAACGATACACCTGACACTGCCGCTTCATCGTATCTATATCCCATATCATTCTTCTCCTCACAACAAATCCATGAATTGATCACAGATAATAGGTCAAATATACTAGTGCTATGTAGGTAAATTTCGCCATTCCCTCCGGAAATCCTTCACAAATCCTTATAAGGAAAAATAATTCGATTACATATGAACAAAAAAGAGGAAAAACCCAATGTCGAAACAGGATTTTTCCTCCTTATTTATGCAGAGCAGTTCTTACAGAGCAAGCAGCTCGCGGATTTCCTGTTCCGAGAGTGCAGTCTGCACCTCTTCGCCAGGCTCCATCACTTCGCGAATCAAATCTTTTTTCCGTTTCTGGAGCTCCAGCATTTTTTCCTCCACCGTACCTTTCGTCACCAACCGGATGACCTGAACGACATTCTTCTGTCCCATCCGGTGAGCCCGCCCTGCAGCCTGCTCTTCAACAGCTGGATTCCACCATAGATCATATAAAATAACAGTATCCGCCCCAGTAAGGTTCAGTCCCGTACCTCCGGCTTTGAGTGAAATAAGGAACACATCATTCTCCCCGCTGTTGAAGCGTGCACAGGTATCCACACGTTCTTTGGCCGGTGTCTGTCCATCGAGATAAAAAACCGGAATGCCCAGCTTGCTGAGCTCACTCCGGATCATGCGCAGCATGCTGGTGAATTGGGAGAAAATCATTATTCGTCTGCCGCTGTCCAGGCAATCCTGGGCAACCTCCAGCAGCTGCTGCAGCTTCCCGGACTCACCTTCATAGCCGTCAACAAACAAGGCAGGATGGCAGCACAGTTGGCGAAGTCTCGTAATACCGGCCAATATTTTCATCCGGCTCCGCTGGAAGCCCTCGAATTCTAGATCACGCATCGTTTCTTCCTTAAATTCCTCCAGATATGCAGCATAGAGCTTCTTCTGTTCCTTGCTGAGCTCGGACTGCTGCACCGTCTCGATCCGCTCAGGCAGCTCTTCCAGCACATCAGCACGCAGCCGCCGCAGAATGAAGGGCTGCACAATCCGTGCTATCCGGTCACGCGAGAGACCACGAAAGTTTTTAAGTCCGGTAAAGAGCCCCGGAAATACAGCATCGAATATGGACCACAGCTCATCAACGGAATTTTCAATTGGCGTTCCGGTCAGCGCAAATCTGCGCCCTGCCGTTACTTCCCGCACAGCCTGAGCCGTTTGGGTAGATGAATTTTTGATGGCTTGAGCTTCGTCCAGAATCAGTGTACTGAATGTCATTTCCCGGTAGATTCGGATATCCTTGCGCAGTGATGGATAGGATGTAATGATGACATCCGCATCATAGTCAGGCATGTTGTCTCTGTCTTCATCATCCGCTTCAGGACCTGCCTCCGCATCCGCCATACGCAAAAGCATGTCATTCCGTTCTTTCTTCGCTCCCAGAGCCACTTGAATGTTAAGGGTTGGAGCAAACCGGTGAAACTCATTTTCCCAATTGTAGACGAGCGACGCAGGGGCAACAATCAGCACAGGTTGACGCGTCGGCTGCTCACGAATTTCTGATAGAATAAAAGCAATACTCTGAAGCGTTTTTCCCAGCCCCATATCATCCGCCAGAATTCCGCCAAAGCGGTATGATCCAAGCGTTTTTAGCCACTGGTAGCCTTCCTTTTGATAATCACGAAGCACATTAGTAAGCTCTGCCGGAATAGGAAATTCCCCATGCTCAGGACGCAGCATATGATCCAGCAAACCGCGCAGTGATTTTCCGAGCTGGAGACTGCCGCTATCTCGGTCCCTAAGCTGGAGTCCCCTGAATACAGGAAGCTGCATTCGGCTGCCGGTGATATCCCCTTTTTTCATTCCCATCTCATCGTACAGCTCACCGAACAACTGGAAGGCATCGCCTTCAAGCGACAGGTATGATCCCTCAGGAAGTCGGTAAAATTTCTTCTTCTCCACAATGCTCAGCAGAATCTTGCGGATATCCTTTTCGCTGATTCCGTCCAGCTCAAAGCTGATCTCCAGCCAGTTCGTCGTCTGGTCCGTATCCGCCTTGATTTTGGGAGCCTTTCGGCCCGTATGCATTATCTGTTTTACTCTGTCCGTTGCGTAAACCTCAACCCAGGCATCAAGCTTCGGCAGCATATGGAATAACACATCGTACATGCTTTCCTCCTCGGAAAGATCGAGCGACCACTCCTTGTCGAAACGGATAAACTCGCTCGCATTCAGCATGTCCAGCAGCCTTTTCTCCTTTTCCGTATCTCTTACCAAAATCAGGTCTATATCTTTGCGAGCTTCCCAATCATCGGCGAGCGCATCAATGACAATCCCACCGTACACAAATTCCACTCTGGCGAAAAGGGATGTTTCATCCCGGTCCAGATAAAGCTTGGCAGACAGTGCAGGCTGCACAATTCGGTCACGAATAGCCGAATCCACCGATACTCTTCCGATTTTACGGAGGCCGGGAACAACCCTTTCCATCAGGGCATCCATTTGATGAGGGGAAACCTGAATCTTGGTATGATCCTGGCGGTACAGCATAGACTTCATCTCCGACAGAAGATAAAGCTCCCGTTCCGCAAGAAGAAATATCTTCCCTTCCAGAACGGCACAACTGTAGGCGTTCATCACCATGACCTTTTTTAGTCCCCGAATTTCAAGACCGTAAGCATCGCCGTTTCCACTGCTGATTTCAAAAGAGATTGGCAGCTTGTCCTCTGCCGCTACCATCAGGACCGGTTCGCCGATGTCCCGCTCCAGAAGAGCTTCTGCGGCAATCAAACGCGGCAGCAACGCCCCCCAGGCAAGAGGGGGTACGGTCAAGAGACGCTGATTCCCGGAAGATGAGAAACCGCCGTAGAACCTCCCCGTCTCGTCATAAGCAAATTCGCTGTCTGCGATACACATCAGTTGTTCTATGACTGACCAGTCCTCATCCCGGAATGTATGCAGGCTTGGATCGTAAGTGAACAGCTTGGTGAACGGAAGCTGCTTTCCTTCCTCGATATGAAGCAGCAGCTGCCGAATGTTCTGCACGACATACAGCCGTTTCAGTCCTACCTTCATTTCAATCCTGAACTTGGGATCGGGCAGGTATTCATCCGTAATTTTGCAAACAAATTCGACGCTGAGTGTTTCCTTCAGGGCATTTGCTAGCCGCTGCCCCGCTTTGATGCGATTGTGATCTGCAGCTTTGTCAAACAATTCAATTAAGCCACCAGCCAGACGGATATCACGGGAAGTAATACCGGGTGTGGGAAGGGGCAATACCTCGCCTCTGCGATGGCCCTCCTCCACTCCGTTTTTCTCTTCCTCAAGCATGTTGATCATCACGGCTGCAATATGTTTGCAGTACGGATAGTAACCCCCATATGCGGCACATTCGCATTCCGCACTAAAATCTGCCCCGTCAATATCGATATGAACATGAAAGACCTCCTGGTCCTGCACAACAGCCTTCTGGCAGCGCTCCTCTTCGTCGCGTTCCAATACCATAACCTGTCCCTGCTCTACCATCGTCTCTCCGCGTTTGAAGCCTGTGACTCCGCAAAGAGTCTTGATTCGTTGAGCGGTAAATGCCAGCATGTATCTGTCCTTTCCGAAATATCCATATTCCTATATAAATTGAGCAAAAGAAAGCCTGCCTTAATATTTTGATTATCTTTTCAATATACCATAAACAGATCAAAGGAAGCGAAAAATAGAGAACTCCCGTTCCCTCATTTATCTATGTCTTGCCGTCTCCTTGATTAATTGGAATACAGAGGAAAGGGCTTCAGATTGTTTATTTTTTCTCATATTGCCAATGAAACCTTCACGTTTGTTATATACTTCCATCACGCCAGCAACAAGAGAAATCACGGTCATCTCTTCCTCTTCCAAAACCTTGCAGTATCCGGATTTTTCGAAAGAACGAGCATTCAGGATTTGATCGCCCCTGCTCTGCTGCTTGGTCAGCGGAATGAGAAGCATTGGCTTTTGAAGCGACAAAAACTCAAATATGGAATTGGAACCAGCCCGGGAAATCACCATATCAGACATAGCTAAAACATCCGGCAGTTCTTCGTTTATGTATTCATACTGCTGGTATCCACTGAGTCTTATACTCGTGTCCAACTGACCTTTTCCGCATAGATGGACAATCTGGAACCGCTCCAAGAGATCTGTGAGAGCAGTTCTGACGGCTTCATTGATTTTACGGGCTCCGAGGCTTCCACCCATAATCAGAAGAACAGGCTTATTCGCATGAAATCCGCAATACTTTCTTCCTTTATCCGCATGACCCTGATGAAGTTCCTTTCGAATAACAGCACCTACATAGCGAGTTTTTGCCTTGCTGATTTGTTCTGCTGTTTCTGGAAAAGTCGTGCATACGGCAGCCGCGAGCGGAATGGATATACGGTTTGCAAGGCCGGGCGTAATATCTGATTCATGAATGATAACAGGTACTTTATTTAACCATGCCCCTATGACGACCGGAACAGATACGAATCCCCCTTTTGAAAATAACACCTGCGGCTTCCGTCTGTTTATCAATCGATAGGCTTGAAATACTCCTTTGGCGATCTTGAACGGATCCTTCATGTTTTGAAAGTCCAAATACCTGCGCAATTTGCCTGTTGATATTGGAAAATAGTCCACATTGGGAAGGGAGCTGACAAGCTGTCTCTCAATTCCCTGTGCAGAACCTATATATTCCACAGACCAGCCCTCATCCAGAAAAAGCGGCATCAACGCCATATTAACGGTAACATGGCCTGCGGAGCCGCCGCCGGTAAACATAACCTTCTTCATAAGTACCTCCTGCTCGTTGACTTCTTGTTATTTTATTGTATTATACAGCTGAATTTTATATAAGTACCGGTGGCTCCTTCACCCATGCCTGATGACTGCCCCTTGCTATCTGAGGGCAAAACATATAGAATAAACATAACTTTTTTAAACAGGAGGTGAGGTAGCAGTGGCACAACATTTTTCGAACAACCGGATTGATCAGCTTCCGATGACGTTATCCGGCATTTTTTACAGAGCAGCACTCAACGGGATCCGTCTGTCCAATTTTAAATATCCGGTTGTTCTAAAAAAATGTGAAATGCCGCTCCTACCTTAACTTCAACGGAAAATAAGCGTTGAACGTTCAGCCGCAGGGACATTTCCCTGCGGCTTTTTTTCTGTAGTTCCGGCATCTATGGAGGAAAAACAATGATGATTCAATGTAAAAATGTGCAAAAATACCACGGCGCCCAGTTGGTGCTGTCAGATATCAGCTTCGAAATTGCAAATGGGGAAAAGGCCGCTCTCATTGGACGCAACGGCTGCGGCAAGACGACCTTATTCCATTTATTAAAGGGAGAAGATGCCCCCGATCAAGGGAGCATTGCTATCCAAAAGGGAGCGCGTGTCGGTCTCCTCGCGCAGATTCCGGAGGCATCCGCTCAAGAAACGGTGTATGAAGTGCTTCTCAGGCCTTTTGCAGCCGTACTCGAATGGCAGAGCCGGATGCGCTCGCTGGAAATGCTCATGTCAAATCCTGCCGAGGCCGGTGATCCCGCAATCCTCACAAGCTTGCTAGAGGAATACGGCAAGCTGCAGGAATTGTTCGAAAGAGCAGACGGATATGAGATCGAGTCTGCCATCGCCCGTGTGGCAGGCGGACTGGGCATTCCCTTCCAGCAGTTTTCGCAACCTTTCCCCTCCCTGTCCGGCGGGGAGAAAACAAAAATTGGACTGGCGGCACTGCTGCTTGAAAAGCCTGATGTCCTATTGCTGGATGAACCGACCAATCACCTGGACATGGCCGCCATTGAATGGCTGGAGCAGTTTCTCGCTGAATATAACGGTACCGTATTGGCTATCTCTCATGACCGTTTCTTTCTCGACAGGCTCGTAACCAAAGTAATTGAAATCGAGGATGGAGAAGCCCTCATCTATCATACCAACTACAGCGGTTATCAAAAGGAAAAGGAAGAACGTCTCCTGCTGCAGATTGCACATTACCAGGAACAGCAGAAAAAGATTAAGCAAATGCAGGAGAGCATCAAACAGCTGATTCAATGGGGTAACGAGGCCAATCCGCCGAATGCGGGCTTCCACCGCCGGGCAGCATCCATGCAGAAAGCACTGGACCGCATGGTCAAGCTGAAACGGCCTCTGCTCGAACGCAAGAAAATGGATCTGCAACTGCAGCAGGATGACCGATCCGGCAAGCAGGTGCTTCTCTTTGATCAAGTGGGTAAAGCTTTCGGGGACCGTTACCTGTTCCACGATGTCAACGGACTGCTCCGTTACGGGGAAACCGTCATGCTCCTGGGGCCAAACGGCTGCGGCAAAAGCACACTGCTTCAAATGATTCTTGGGAAAGAAGAAGTTTCAGAAGGAGCCATTACCCTGGGCTCCCGCGTCCTTATAGGCTATCTAGCTCAGCAGGAGCATCCGGAGAACACGCGGCAATCTGTGCTTCAATTTTATCGTGAGCATGCAGGGATCGAAGAAGGAGAAGCCCGTGGCAAGCTTGCACGTTTTCTGTTTTATGGAGCCGATGTGTTCAAAGGTGTCTCCAGCCTCTCCGGAGGCGAATGGACGCGTCTGCGATTTGCCATATTGATGGAACTGAAGCCAAACTTGCTGATTCTCGATGAACCGACCAACCACCTGGATATTGACTCCCGGGAGGTGCTCGAGGAAGCACTAGAGGAGTTTCCTGGGACCATCCTTTCGGTATCTCACGACCGCTATTTCATAAACCGGCTCGCCGATACGATATGGAATCTGGAGCAGGGGAAGCTGCGGATGATCGCGGGTGGATTTGATGAATACCAAACACGTACACGTTATGAAAATGCACAAGTGATACCAGAAGCGAAGACTGTCCCTTCCGCCCCCGTTTCCGGGAAGCAACGCTTGTCCACACCAAAATCCGCACCGATATACTCGGAAAAGGATATCCTGGAAGCAGAGCAAAGGCTGCAGGAGCTGGAAACGCAGATGATGGATGAGACCATCGCCTGCGATGCAAAACAACTTGCGGAGCTTCATGAGGAGAGCGAACAGCTAAAAGAACAGATTCAGAAACTGTACGAAGCCTGGATGAGTTCCGCGGAATAAATGCATTTAATAAAAAGCCCGGCCAAATGGCCGGGCTTTTAGACATGTATATTAACGTTATAAGTTATTCCTTCGATTCTTCTGCAGAAGCTTCCGGAGCTGCTTCTTCTTCGGTTCCCTCATCGCCTTGTGCTTCCAGAACCGCACGAGGAGCAGTTACATGTGCAATCAGCTCTTCAGGAGAAGCGATCAACGTTACACCTTCAGGCAGCTTGATTTCTGATGCCACAAGTTTGTCGCCCATGTTCAGATGGCTAACGTCCACTTCGATGGAAGCTGGTAGGTTCGCCGGTAATGCTTCAACCTCAAGTTCTGTTTCCAGATGCTGAATCACGCCACCCGACTTGGTTCCTTCCGCAGTTCCGTGGAATTCAATCGGAACACGAACCTTAAGCGGCTTATTAGCGGAAATTTGCAAAAAGTCGACGTGGCTCCATACCCCGCCTTTTTTCTGGAAATCCTTGATAATAACATTCAGATCAGAGGAGCCCTCTACTTTAAGCTTGAACATTTCCGTACGGCCCGTTCTGGCAATCTTCACGAGTTCCTTAGCGTCCACGCTAAGCGGAATGTTCTCGGTTTGTGATCCGTACACAACGGCGGGAATACGACCGCTTTCTCTGAGGTTGCGCAAGCTCGAATGTTTGTTGTCGTTTCTTCGTTCTGCTGTAAGTGAATGAGATGACATCTTGAATAACCTCCTTTGATAGTTGCATATCTGTTGCCGCAAGTTAGACGGCATATCTATGTATTACCCATTCCAGAGACAATACAAACGTTTCTGCCAGAAAGGATTCCCCATAAGGCTTATCTTTACGCAAAAACCCTGCTGCGAAATGCTCACAGCAGGGTTTTTGTCAATAAACAGTAGAATGGCTAGTTTAGTCAATCATGGTAAAGTCATCAAAATGAAAACCCGGAGATACAACGCAGGACACGAGAACCGGTTCATCTCCAAGTGGACGGGCTTCCTGCCACACATTGGCCGGAACCAAGGCCTGAGGAACCTGGCCGTTTTCCAAATCCATGCCGAGAATGATTTCCTGCCGCTCAGCCGGGTCCTCTCCGTCGCCGCCAAGCGCAAGCATCAGCGGACTTCCAGCATGCCACATCCATAATTCATCGGAGTAAACCCGATGCCATTTGGAAAATTCCTGCGGATGCAGCAAAAAATAAATGGATGTCGCTGCCGGACGGGGGCCGGAATATTTGGGATCCAGTACTTCCTTGGGTATTTCAAACGACGCCTCCCAAAGCCTCTTGTACCAGCCGCCTTCAGGATGGGGCTGAAGATCCAATGTCTTTATCAAGGGGGACAATAATGTCTCAGTCATGTTCTGCCTTCTTTCTGTGTCAGGATTTTGCAAAATCCTCATGTAAGTAACCCTGTCCCGACAGGGAATCTGCCATTTACTTTATCAAATGTGGTACAAGGTTGTAAATCGTCAGATTCCAATTATGATGAAGGTGCTTAGCCCCTTCATTTATGATTCCCCGTTTTTTCTCCTTTTTTCAAAAACTAGCTGCTGTGCGCGCTTGTCCACCCTGTTCATATGGTTTAGTTTCCTGCTGTCAGCTTACGCCGTTTTCCGGCTTCCGGATCCGCATCAACCCGGCTTTCTTCAGCAAACAGCATGGTCCAACGCTTGTCGCTGTCATAAGCTGGCCATTCCAATGTTTCCGTTGACGGATTACCTCTCTTCGCAAAAGCCACCCATGCATCCTGCATCTGTTCAGCCATAGCCCGCATTCTCTCATCGACAGGAAGCCCCGCTGCTTGAAGAAGCTCCAAGTTGTTAAGCACAAATGGAATTTCCGCTGAATGGAATGCTTTGCCCAGCAAAGGATGTCCGGGAATCATTGCAAAATCATAGCGATACATCCACACTGACGCGTGACTGCGCTGGGCATCGGCAAATAGCAGTGCTGATCTTAAGAAGTACAGATCCGTCATCGCCTGACGCTGGCCTTCAACCGTAACCGCATAATCTTCAATCCAAGAAGCTGCTTCTGGCGTTCCCGTCATTGCAGTATATGCTTTGGCATTTTCCTCCATAGATAAGAGCGGTGCGCCATCCTTAATAAACAGAGCCCCTTCGTCCTTGTTAATACCAATGATGATCTCTACTCCAGCCGCTGAACCTTGGGAGATTGCCTGCAGAGGAGAAAGGGGTAATTCCTTACCGTCAATAACAGGCTGAAATAGCATGACTGCACTGGCACCTGCAGCCTGTTTCAGCCTGTCCCCTGCCCGCAAAATCTCTTCGGTCGGCACAGATGTGAGCTTTTCCAATCCATCGTCCGATACGTCAAGCATATCAAGCAATGCCTTCACCAGAAGCCGTCCCTGCTGATCCGGAATAGCCTGTGAAGCACCGCTCTGCATAATAGCCCGGCTGAACAGCCCCTTAGCCGCGGGCATCGCCAATAGTGCCGCAATACTCATGCTGCCGGCCGATTCACCGAATACCGTCACCTGCTGCGGATCCCCGCCGAAAGCGGCTATATTGCCCTGAACCCACTCCAGCGCCGCGATCTGATCCAGCAGTCCGGCATTGCTGACATACCCGTCTTCTTCTCCATTGGCATAAGGTGCCCAATGCGCAAATCCAAGCGGACCAAGCCGGTAGCTCAAGGTGACAACAATCAAGCCGCCCCGCCTTGCGAGTACAGAACCATCATAGATCGGCAGACCGCCGCCACCCGTAACGAAAGCTCCACCGTGTATCCATACCATGACCGGCAGCGGCTCCTTCGACGGATGATCCGGCGCCCAGACATTGACATACAGGCAGTCTTCCGACTGGGGAATATCACCGCGCTTCAGACCGAAGGCTCCTCCTGCCGGGTCCACCGGCTGAGGTGCAAGAGGACCCGGGGTATCCGCATTTCTTGTTCCCTGCCATGACTGGACGGGAGCAGGTCTCCGAAATCTCCGTTCACCGACAGGTGGTTCAGCGTACGGGATTCCCTTCCATGTTTTTACTCCGTGCTGTCTAATTCCTTGTATTACACCGCTATGTATGCGAATGATGAGATCGTCCAAACCTAACATCCTTTCTGAATGAAATATGGTACTTTCATATTACCACCAATTTTAAGGCTAACCCAATGTCGACCTGACGGTTGATTTCTATCAGATACATCTAGATTGCCCTATATAAAAAAAGAACCTGCCTCACGGCAGATCCTTCATCTTATTTCTGTTGGATCATCCTATTGATGTGAAAGGGAACTGCCCCGCCGTTCTAAAGAAGCGGTAACCTCGCAGACAAGCTTCTGCGCTGCGGCACCATGATCATCCGCCCCCGTAATCGCGGAAATCACGGCAATTCCATCTGCTCCAGCATGGATCACTTCCGCAGCACGCTCAATCGTAATTCCACCAATGCCTACTATAGGCAGCGTCACCTTATTCAGCTTCATTTCCCGGATCACGCCAGTTCCCTGAGCCTGCCGGGCATCGTCCTTGGACAAGGTCGGAAAGATCGGTCCAACACCCAAATAATCCACGATCCGATGATCCGCGAGCTCTGCTTCCTCCATGGAATGAACCGATAATCCCAATATTTTATCTCCGATTCGTTTCCTCACTTGATCCGCAGGCTCATCCTCCTGTCCGATATGAACTCCCTCGGCATCGATTGCAATGGCGAGGTCAACATCATCATTGATGATAAGCGGGATGCCGAATCTGCGGCATACGGTTTGAATGCGCCTCGCAAGCTCCTCCTTCTCAGCTCCCTTTAGTGCATTCCCGCCCTTTTCACGAAATTGTACCAGCGTAACTCCGCCGCGGATCGCTTCCTCCACCACGATCGCGGGATCAATCTTGCAATTTGCACTGCCGAGCACAAGATAAAGCCGCAGAGAGTCCTTTAACTGAGATACTTCAAGACGGCTCATCGGACAGAGTCCTTTCTGCGGCTGTATGCCCAATGATTCGTTGGCCCATTGCCTTCTCCAATTCCAAGCGTATCCTCAATTGCAGCCTGGATAAAAATCCGGGCCGTATGGACGGCTTGCATCATGTTCGTACCTTTAGCGAGTTCTGCCGTAATGGCTGCTGAGAAAGTGCAGCCTGTCCCGTGAGTATGCCTTGTTGCAATTCTCCCGCCTTCAAGCAGCGTGAATGAGTGTCCGTCATACAGCAGATCCACGACTTTGTCCGTTACTGGATCATGACCACCCTTAATGACGACCGTACGCGTACCATATTCGGATATCTTTATGGCCGCTTCACGGCGGTCTTCCATGGTCGTTATCGGCATGCCCGCGAGTGCTTCCGCCTCCGGTATATTAGGTGTGACTATCAGAGCTAGCGGTAGAAGTCTGTTCTTCAGCGCATCAGCAGCATCTTTGCGCAGCAGCTCCGCCCCTCCCTTCGCCACCATAACGGGATCAACAACAACATTCTTCCATCCGAAAGCTTCAATCTGGTCAGCTACAGCCCCGATAATATCAGCGCTAAACAGCATACCTGTCTTAATGGCATCGACACCCAAATCTGTGCCAACTGTGTTGATCTGCTCTGCTACTGCCGCAGCCGTTAAAGGAAATACGCCATGGACACCGAGCGTATTTTGAACCGTTACTGCCGTAATAGCCGACATTCCAAACACATTCAGCTCCTGAAATGTTTTGATATCTGCCTGAATCCCTGCGCCTCCGCCGCTATCTGAGCCTGCAACCGTCAATGCTCTGGCTATGCTCATTGCAAGAATCCCCTTCCCGCGGAAATCCGGTGACAGGTTACCGCCTCTTCCGAAACCGGATATTGATCTATTTCGGATAAGGCATCCAGGAATGCCGCTTGGAAGCTGCCGGGTCCTCGGTAGCCGGCTGCCTGATAAGCGCGTGCTGCAGCCTCACCATAAAAAGCCAAAGCAGCAGCTCCAGCTGTCAGCAGATCAGGTTCTACGGCGGCAAACGCACCCATGATGGAGGTCAGCAGACATCCCGTGCCTGTTACCTGAGTCATGATCGGATGTCCTCCACGGATCACATAGCCTTGCATGCCATCCGTAATCACATCTTCCTTTCCTGTAATGGCAACGATGGTGCCCATCCGATTTGCAGCCCGCGCGGCAAGATCAACCGGAGCTTCATCCTCAAGACCATCCGCATCGACCCCCTTGATGACAGCTGCTTCACCGATCAAGTGCGCGACCTCCGCTGCGTTGCCGCGCACCATGGAGATGCGGACTTCCCGCAATATCTCCAGAGCTGATATCGTCCGGAATGGGGTGGCACCAGCCCCTACAGGATCAAGGAGCACAGGGACGCCATGCAAATTTGCCGAGCGCCCCGCGATAATGGCCGCTTCGACCAACTCTGCGCTAAGCGTGCCCAGGTTCAGCACCAAGGCACCCGCTATTTTGGCCATATCTGCTACTTCCTCGCGGGCGTACGCCATTACGGGTGACGCACCCACTGCAAGCAGTCCGTTTGCCGTGAAATTCGTGACGACCACATTCGTCACGTTATGTACGAGGGGCCGCTGCTGCTTGACGATGCGGGGAAGATGCTGCATATCAGAGATCATCGTCCCACCTCTTTTGCTTCCAGCAGGTCAACCGGCCAAGCCTCCAAGGCAAAGGCCATGTCCCAGAACATATATTCCAGCTGACAGCTGGTCAGAAAATGTTCCTTCAGCCGGTCTTTGCGTGCCTGGGGTAAAGGCTCTGCCCACTCATCAAGCAGACGGCGCAGCTGCTCCGTAATTCCAAATTCCCTGTCTCCGTAAAAATGCATCCATTCATAAAACGGATGGGATTCATCCGGATTCACTTCTTTGAGCAATTTTTGTCCAATCTCCGTATAAGTCCAAGGGCATGGCAGCAATGCAGCAATCATGTCTTCCAGTGTTCCCTCATGAGCGACATTAAGCATATGGCGGATATAATGATTGGCAGATGGGGCAAGAGGAAATCCTTGCATTTCTTCATAGGTCACGCCTGCAGCACAGCAAAAGTTCTGATGCGGATGCGTTTCACTATTGAGGATAAACGAAATTTGTTCATTAAAAAGAGCCATGATTGCACGGTCTTCGCATCTGGAAATCGCAATTCCGTAAATTCGGATATAAGCGTTCAGATATTCAAAATCCTGCTTCACATAATGGATCAGCTGTTCCTTTCGTAACGTTCCATCGGCAATTCCCCGGACGAACGGATGATCAAAGATCGCTTGATAGATCGGATCCGCTGCGCTTCTGAGTTCTTCGGTAAAACGGGTCATTTAGAGCACCTCCGTATACATTTGGATGAAATCCATACAGGGAGCACCGGGGCAGCATACAAAAAAAGCCGCCCCGAAATGGAGCGGCTTCGCCTAGTCATCATGAAAAAAACATCAATCAGAAACATGTGAAGTCCGTCTCCACTTCCCTACGCCGGTATGATCCGGATCAGGTTCAAAGGGTCCAAGCATCCTTGTCTCAGCCGCTCTTAGCGCGGCTCCCCTAGTGGATTTCATATGAAGTTCGATTTCACGTTATACTTTAGCTTCGTTTATACATCTTGTCAAACCCATTCTCCATCATGATCCATCAGCTGATCTTCTTCCAATCATCCGAACCACTGCGGATTAAAACAGTAATGGCACTTTGGCTGTGGCCTAGCTCAATAAAACAATCCTGGTCCACATCCTTCGCTTCCCAATCATTCAGACGCACGATGTAACCGATTCTCTTCACATAGGCCGGGACAGTAAAAGAAGCAACGGCTCTGCCATTTTCCGTCCGTTCAAAATCAACCCGCTGTTCGCGGAGGCCGGTGCCCCATACCCACAGGTTCCAGCCGTCATATTTGCCGTCGGGACGCTCGTATTGCACCTCGACTCGTTTGGTTGGCCGCGGCACACCACCGACTTCTTCGAACAGCACCATCATCGACAATTCCGGTACGCTCACCTGTTCATCCACCAGAAAATCAAGCGCCTGGTTTCCGGCTTGCTCCTCATTCACCGCAATCTTCCATCCGGTTTTGGAGAAAGGGAGCTCCATCTTAATCTCATGATGGTTGGCATTATAGATCACAACGATATTTTTCCAGACATCATCATTCGCAAAATCTTTCAGCATATATGCCACCGTGTTATCCTGACAGCGGAGTACCTCCAGATGCTTCTCTATCTGCTCCTTCGAAGTCATGCGGAATGCAGGATGTGTTTTTCGAAGATCGATCAAGCCGCGATAATAATCGAAGACGGGTTTAAATCTCCGCTTATTCTCCCATCGGATCGCATTGACGAGATCACCGCTGCGGTAGCTGTTATGGTCGCCGTATTTCGTGCGCAGCAACTCATCGCCGGCCTGGATCATGGGAATGCCCTGCGAGGTGAGCACGATTCCATTAGCCAAAATAGCTCTCTTCACGGACTCGCTTTTCATCAAATAATCCCTGTCTACGCTTCGGTATGGCTCTGAATGCTTCACAGCTTCCTCCAGGCTTCCCCCGTTCGTCAGCTCACCATTCCGGATCTCCTCGAATCCTGCCTCATTGCGAAGACCCTGCGTGGTCAATACTTTATCCCACAGGTTTAGGTTATCGTGGACGGTTACATAATTTATCGTTTCCAGTGGGGAAGCGGTAAAATCATGCACCGCGCCTTTTACCCCTTCAAGAATTGCCGCTTCCATTTCGGGTTGACCTGTGGCAAAGCCTTTTCCTCCACCATCGCTATCCCCTTTGATGGCTCCTCTAAAATGATCATTGAATACGGCAAAGCCTTTATTCATTTGGCTGCCCTTCAACGTTTGCTGCTGCAGAGGCGTATCGCCTCCTGTCCATGGTTCACCATAGATTAAAATCGAAGGGTCTACCTCGCTGTGCAGCTCCCTGGCGACCTGGATAATCGTCTCGGTGTCGATCAATCCCATTAGATCAAATCGGAAGCCGTCGATGTGATATTCCTCAGCCCAGTACCGGACCGAGTCCAAAATGTACTTCCGGACCATCGGCCGCTCCGTCGCCATTTCATTACCCACGCCGGAACCATTCGTCAGTCTGCCCTGAGCATCCCTACGGTAAAAATAGCCGGGTACAATCGCCTCAAAAGGCCCGTCTTCCACGCCAAAGGTGTGATTATAAACGACGTCCATAATGACGCGGATACCTTTACGGTGTAATGCCATGATCATTTCCTTGAATTCAAGGATCCGTACTCCCGGAATTTGCGGATCGGTCGCATAGGATCCCTCAGGCACATTGAAATGCTGCGGGTCATATCCCCAGTTGTACTTCGTTTCGGTCGAATCGGGATCATCCACAAGGAGCTCATTCACCGTTTTAAAATCAAATACCGGGAGCAGATGAACATGGGTCACACCAAGCTCCTGCAGATGATCGATACCCACCTTGTTTCCTTCCTTGTCCCGAAGGCCGGTTTCCGTAAAGGATTTAAATTTTCCATGATATTCAAATCCTGATTCCGTATCTGCCGAAAAATCCCGTACATGCAGCTCATACAGCACGGTATCCTGAAGTCCCTCTAACGGTGGCCGCTTTTCTCCCTCCCACCCTGGAGGACTCCAATACTGCAAATCAACAACAGCCGATCTGGCCCCGTTGGCGCTCACACCTTTGGAATAAGGGTCTGTTACATAACGAATACTGCCGTCCGGACCTTCTATTTTATACATATAGTATCGACCGGCGAGATCTCCATAGAAACGTAGAAACCAGACACCGGCTTTCCAATTCTTCATGCCGATCTCCAGCCCGTCCGTATGAACAGTAACCTCTCCTTGGGCATTATAGCTCCCCGCATCCTGATAGAGAGCCAGCGTTACTTTTACCGCGCCCGGAGCCCAAAGTTTAAAGATGCTTTCTGTTCTGGAATAATTGCAGCCCAGATCACGGCCATCATAATAATCTGTTTTTTCATTCATGATTTATACACCACCATATAATTGACATTCGATGTATGCAAAATCGCCTTCAACACATCCTATGTGTCTTTGTTGCCATTTGCAAGGGTTTATATGCGTAATATCGGCCCAAATTCGAGCTAACTGAATAGCTTAGAGCATATTGGGCGAGCAGCAGTTGCACATAGATTCAAAAAAAATACATAATAGAGACAGAAAAACTAGTGCAGGCTGCCAGGTTGGGAGGAACGTTAATGATTGAAAAAGCGGGCCGGAATGAAGTCAAACGCTTCATTCGCTTTGGCATTGTCGGCGTGATGAATACAGTGGTGGACTTTATCGTATTTTTCCTTATGCATTCCTTTCTCGGCAGCATAGCGGGTCAAATCGTTTCTTATGCGGCGGGAATGCTGAACAGCTATTTCTGGAACCGTCGCTGGACTTTCGGACAAAAACGAACACGCGACTATGTTCAGATGCTTCGTTTTACCGCTGTGAATGCGGCCATAGCCGCAGGGACAGCGCTCCTGCTGTATCTGCTGGAAGGCCATCTGCCGCTTGTGGCAGCCAAGCTCCTTGTCACAGCCGCAGGCGTTTTCATTAATTACTTCCTGAGCCGTGCATGGGTGTTCCGTCCACATAAAATTGAAGATCAATAGATAAAAAAATGGCGTGCCGGATGACTAAGTCATTCCAGCACGCCGTTTTTCCGCTCAGATATTACTCTTCTAGGAACTTCTCATACTGCTCTGCACTCAGCAGTGTCGACAGATGCTCATCCAGTTCTCCCTCGACTTCAATCTCTGCCATCCAACCGCCTTCATAAGGCTCGCTGTTAACGAGTTCAGGCTCATCATTCAAGTTTGAGTTGATTTTCATGATTTGACCGCCAACAGGGCTGAACAGATCCGATACGGTTTTTACGGATTCAATCGTTCCGATCGTCTCCTCGGCTTTGACCTCTGTACCTTCATCCGGGAGCTCTACAAACACAATATCACCCAGCTGATGCTGTGCAAAATCGCTGATACCGATCCGCACGACGTTTCCGCTTACCTTTTCAACCCATTCATGATCCTTGCTGTACCAACGGTTCTCTTTCACATTGCTCATTCTTTTCAACTCTCCTTTGATTAGTGTAATCATCTATGACTAGTACTGTAGATGAGCCATTAATTCATGTCTGACGGCGGCTGCTTGGCTTCTTTGGCTTTTCTGCGGCGCTGCTCCACCAATTCTTTTGTCAGCTTCCGCCCCGTAGGTGTTGCGGCCAAGCCGCCCTTGCCAGTTTCCCGGTGCTTGGTCGGCATGGCACTACCGACTTCCAGCATCACGCCGATGACCTCATCGGCGGGAATAACACTTCCCACGCCGGCCAGAGCCATATCGGCAGCCGCCAGCGCAGTAACTGCACCCAGGCCATTGCGCACTATGCAGGGTATTTCCACAAGCCCGGCTACCGGATCGCAGATTAGGCCAAGGCAGTTTTTCAAGGCGAGACCCACAGCGTGCACCGCCTGCTGTGGTGATCCGCCTCTTAGCTCTACCATGGCCCCGGCCGCCATACCAATCGCCGAACCAACCTCGGCCTGGCATCCACCTTCCGCTCCTGAGATGGAAGCGTTATTGGCGATCACAAATCCGATTGCACCGGCAGTGAATAAACCGTGAACCAGCTTGTCGTCATCCCAGCCGAAACGTTCCTGTGTACTGACGAACACGCCAGGGATAATTCCGCATGACCCCGCCGTAGGCGTGGCTATGATTCTTCCCATAGAAGCGTTCACTTCGGAAACAGCAAGTGCGTAAGCCATCGCAGTGGCAGAAGGCCCACCAAGGCATGGCTCACCCTGCTGCATGTAATCCGCCACCTTTTTAGCGTCTCCGCCCGTCAGTCCGCTTCGTGATTTCGTGTTGCCGGTCAGCCCCTTCTGAACGGCCTCCTTCATGACCTGGTAATAATCGGCCATCTGCCGGAATACCTCATCCACAGGGATATTGGTTTCCTTGGCCTGATCCTCCATCATCACTTCAGCAATTGTTTTGTTCTCCTTCAGGCAGATGTCTGCCAGCTGTTCCAGCGTTTCAAATCTCATCGGTCAACTAGCTCCTTTGGGTTAAGTCTATCATCGTCACTTCCAAAATAAACGGCTGATTAATCATCTCTTTGATGATGTTCTCCGCAGGAGCCGAATCCAGCTCAAATACCGTCATGGCTGCTCCGCTGCGTCCCTTGCGGTCCACATCCATATAACCGATGTTGATATCTTCCCGGCTGAGCAGAGCCGTCAGGTTGGCAAGCACTCCCTGGCTATCAGAGTGGGTGACGGCGATCGTTGGATACTCTCCGGTAATCTGTACATCAAAACCGTTCAGGGAGTAAACCGCAATCGTGCCGCCGCCGATGGAAGCTGCAACAATCTCTGCCTTATTCTCTCCCGCCCAAAGTGTAATTTTTACAGAGTTCGGGTGAGGTCCGTTGCCTTTTCCCTGCACCCATTCCATGCTCATGCCAGTCTTTTCTGCCTCGATATCCGCCTCCGGAATCCGTTCATCATCCGTATCAAAATTAAGTAATCCGGCCGTTAAAGCCAAATCCGTTCCATGTCCCCAATACGTCTCTGCAAAAGATCCGAACAACGTGATTTGCGCCTTCTCCGGCTGACAGCCGAGCAGCTGGCGAGCCACTCTTCCGATGCGCACGGCACCGGCAGTATGGGAACTAGAAGGCCCTACCATGGACGGACCAATGATGGAAAATACATTTTTGAATCTCAAGGTCTTCCACGCTCCTGTATGGATATTGAAGTCAGGATATTGTTAAGTCTTCGCATGGCAGCAAAAAAAGGACAGCAAAAAAAGGTATGCAGCACCTTTTCTCTGTCCCTTGTACCTGAGAGTTTAAACGGAAATTCAACGTTTCCGCGTTCCCCTTGGGTGGCTGACGCTCTCTCCAGAGCCGCGTCCGGCGACGGTTCCTTGTACCTGAGAGATTAGCTGCCTGTATGTGCGTACCTGCAGCTTGCTCCTTCGGTGCCGCCCTTTCCAGGGCAGTCTCTCCCGTTCGCTTTCATCCGCTAATATATGGAAATCCATGATATCCTGGAACCATTTACAATCCTATTCCCCTTTAGAATAAAGCAGAGCGAACAGCGGTGTCAATATAACACAACCCCCATTTTGATGTTTCGCCGAAATCCCCTTTTCAAGATATATGTAAATATAATATTAGAAGACTCCGCTTCCTTATCCATCAGGAAATTCCCGCCTATAGCTGCATGCCGCTGCGCATATATTCCATAGCTCCGAGAGCTACAATGCGTTTGTTGTCTTTTGCCGGAGCGATCAAGCAGTGGTTGAACATATCCGGCAGTGTATGTTTTTGGGCGGTTTCAAGCGCTTGCTCCATATAACCGGGATAAGTAGCCGTACTTCCACCGATCACGATTACATCCGGATTGAACAAATGTATCACATTCGTCAAAGCCAGCCCGAAGTGAAAACCCGCCTCGGTCAGGAGCTTCTCTGTGCCTGAATCCTTGCTGCTTATCCGTTCGAGAAATTCCTCAATACCGCATCCTGCCTGCATCAAAATTCCGATGCCGCCTGCCAGGCTGTCCAAAGTTTTCGGCCCGTTTTCCGTTGATGTTACACAATACCCCAGTTCTCCGGCAAAGCCGTGCGCCCCTTTAAACATGCGTTCTTTCGAATAAACGCCCAGCGCAATGCCGGAACCTGCCATAATAACAGCAATCGTGTCCTTGTCCGTGTAATTAACGGTTTCCGCCACAGTAGCGGCTTTGACATCATTGATGAACCGGACCGGAAACCTTCCCCCGCCAAAATAATCTGTCGTTATGCCTGTCAATGAACTGATATCCGAAAGCTTCACCCGGCTATCTCCCTCCACAAGACCCGGCACTGCCATACCAAGACCTTCAGGCACAAAAGGCAGACCCTCAAGGAAGGTGTCAATATCATGCTTCAGCTGCTCCCTGGGACAATCCAGCCCCGTCGATACTTTCTGTTCCACATGCTCCCCGTTCACCTGCGCATAAAGATACATTTTCGTACAACCGATATCGACACCGACCACTCTCTCCACGCTTGATCCCTCCCGGAATAAATAAATCGTGCTTGGATGACTCTATAAACATTGTACCGTGTCCATTTAGAAATCAATACACTAAAATGGATGGAAATCCGTATTTTTACTTATACCTCCTCCTTGCCGCTGATCATGTCTCCCCTTATAATCTTGTTGACATTACAGTGGCCTTTGAGTATTAATGATATTAAGACAATTCAATAGCGGATGAAGGTAATGGGAGAGATTACTGAACCTTAGTGACGCCGAAGGAGTAAGCCCTTGCAAGGGTGAATCTCTCAGGCAAAAGGACCATTATTGGACGCATCTCTGGAGAGAATTCTTAAGCGAAAGAATCACCCAAGGGGAAATTTGCTGGCCGGTGCAGGAATCGTATGAACGCCTTTTGTTATCCCTTTTTTTGCCCGGAATCAGCAAGGTAACTCTCAGGTACCAAGGACAGAGCATGAAGATCAGTATGCCAGAAAACGGCATGCTTGTTCTTCTGCCTGTCCTTTTTGTGTTACGAAAAACGTCTACTGACATACTTTCGCAGAAGCATGGAGCATTTTTAGAGGTTGTTTTTCTTGCAATTACGAATTGTTCAGCTGGGTTGAAAACGTATTAATTCTATATTTTTCAAAAATAAAAAGAGAAGGTGATCTCGTGTCCGAGCTTAAACGAACCCCGCTTTACCCTCTTTACGCCGAAATATCCGGAGTACGCTGCATCGATTTTGGCGGCTGGGAGCTGCCTGTCCAGTTCAGCGGTATTCATAAAGAGCATGAGGCTGTCCGTGAAGCCGCCGGTTTATTCGATGTATCGCATATGGGCGAATTCATGGTGAGTGGTCCTCAGGCTGAAAGTTTTATTCAGCATGTGACTGTCAATGATGTAACCACCCTTACCTCCGGACAGGCGCAGTACAGCGCGATGTGTTATCCGGATGGCGGCGTGGTCGATGATCTGCTGGTTTACAAGCTGGGCGGGCAGTCTTACATGCTGGTCGTGAATGCATCGAACCTGGATAAGGACTGGGAATGGCTGCAGCAGCATCTTATGGATGGAGTTCAGATGACGAATGAGTCTGATGGAACAGCTCTCCT
The DNA here is from genome assembly GCF_004916975.1 of Paenibacillus dokdonensis. GTDB lineage: Bacteria > Bacillota > Bacilli > Paenibacillales > Paenibacillaceae > Paenibacillus_AQ > Paenibacillus_AQ dokdonensis. The sequence continues at coordinate 3,836,996 of NZ_STGQ01000001.1, forward strand.
TGCACTTCAGGGACCCAAAGCAGAGGAGATTCTCGCTCCGCTCGTTGATACGGATCTTACTCAGCTCGGGGCATTTCACTTCCTGCAGCAAGTCCCCCTCCTCGGCGCATCAGTACTCATCTCACGCACCGGTTATACCGGTGAAGATGGCTTTGAGATTTATCTGCCTGCTGGAGATGCTCCCGCTGTATGGAAGGGACTGCTTGAACACGGTGAAGCCCATGGTCTTCTTCCTGCTGGACTCGGTGCCCGCGACACGCTCCGTTTTGAAGCCAAGCTGCCTCTTTACGGACAAGAGCTGTCCCGAGATATTTCCCCGCTGGAAGGCGGCATCGGTTTTTTCGTGAAACTGAACCAGGCCGATGATTTTATTGGCAAAGAGACCCTTCGGCAGCAAAAAAATGATGGTGTACCACGTAAATTGGTTGGGATCGAAATGATCGATCGGGGAATCCCGCGCTCGCATTATCCGGTATACTCCGGTGACACGCAGATAGGTGAAATTACTACAGGAACGCAGTCTCCCACGCTAAAGCGAAATCTGGGGCTTGCTCTGATTGAGAGTGGTCATGCCGCAATCGGCACACAGGTTGAAGTGGATGTCCGCGGCAAACGACTGAAAGCTGAAGTTGTAAGTGTTCCCTTTTATAAAAGAGCCCAAAAAGGAGCTGACTCCAAGTGAAGCACCGTTATCTGCCTATGACCGAGCAGGATCAGCAGGATATGCTGAAAACCGTCGGAGTGAACTCTATTGAAGAGCTGTTTAAAGATATTCCTGAAGAAATCCGTTTTAAGGGCGAACTGCCTGTCTCCAAAGGTTTGGACGAATATGCCCTCACCAGCCATCTATCCGCACTAGCCGCCAAAAACGCCAATACCGACCAGTACCCAAGCTTCCTTGGTGCCGGCCTGTATGACCATCATGTTCCCTCAGTGATTAACCATGTCGTATCGAGATCCGAATTCTACACTGCTTATACGCCCTATCAGCCTGAAGTCAGCCAAGGCGAGCTGCAGGCCATTTTTGAATTTCAATCTTATATTTGTGAGCTGACAGGTATGGCTGTAGCCAACGCCAGTATGTATGACGGTGCAACCGCTCTTGCTGAAGCTGGTTCGCTGGCAAGTGCCGCCACCAAGCGCAGCAAGCTCGTGGTTTCCACCGCAGTTCATCCGGAATCGAGGCAGGTGCTTCTCACCTATGCGCATGGTCTTGGTCTTGAAATCATTGAGGTGGGCACGAAAAATGGCGTGACGGATATGGATGAGCTTGCGAAGGCTATTGCTGATGACACCGCAGCCGTTCTGGTGCAAAATCCTAACTTCTTCGGCTCGATCGAGGATCTCACTTCCATCGGTGAACTGGTGCATGCTCAAAAAGGCCTGATGATCGTAAGTACGAATCCAATATCTCTCGGACTTCTGGAAGCCCCCGGCAAGCTCGGCGCAGACATCGTCGTCGGAGACGCACAGCCGCTTGGTATTTCTTCCTCTCTCGGCGGTCCGACATGCGGATTCTTCGCTGTTTCGAAGGATCATATGCGCAGAATGCCAGGCCGCATTGTAGGCCAGACGGTCGACCGAAACGGCAAGCGTGGCTTTGTGCTGACGCTGCAGGCCCGTGAACAGCATATCCGCCGTGAGAAGGCGACCTCGAACATCTGCTCAAACCAGGCGCTGCTTGCGCTCTGCGCTTCCGTATACATGTCTGTAATGGGCAAGCAGGGCATGATCGAGGTCAGCCAGTTGAATCTGCAGAAAAGCCATTACGCCGCAAAGCGCCTTGCAGATGTGCCAGGAGTGACAATGCCGTTTACATCCCCTTACTTCAACGAGTTTGTTGTTAAACTGCCTGATGGCATTTCCGCTTCCGCAGTAAATTCCAAACTGCTGGAAGAAGGCTTCCTCGGTGGCTATGACCTGGGCCACTCTTATCCGGAGCTTGAAGGCCATATGCTGATTGCTGTCACGGAACGCAGAACCAAGGAACAGATAGACCAATTCACATCACGGCTGGAGGGCTGTTTATGATACAGGAAAAAGCATTGATATTTGAGCTTAGTCACCCCGGCCGCATTGCCTATTCCCTGCCGGAACTCGACGTGCCTGCCCTGGATGCTGCGTCCGTCATTCCAGCCTCCATGCTGCGCAGCGAGCCTGCGGCTTTGCCGGAAGTTTATGAAGTGGATGTCATCCGCCATTACACGGAGCTCTCCCGCCGCAATTTCGGTGTAGATAACGGGTTCTATCCTTTGGGCTCCTGCACGATGAAATATAATCCGAAGGTCAATGAAGATGTGGCCCGTTATGCCGGATTCGCTAAAATTCACCCTTATCAGCCCGAAGAAAGCATTCAGGGAGCTTTGGAGCTGCTGTATCAGCTGCAGGTAGACCTGGCCGCACTCACAGGCATGGATGCAGTCACATTGCAGCCTGCCGCCGGTGCTCACGGCGAGTGGACCGGTTTGATGATGATCCGTGCTTACCATGAAAGCCGCGGAGAACATCGCGACAAGGTCATCGTACCTGATTCGTCACATGGCACTAATCCGGCAAGTGCTTCCGTTGCCGGCCTACAGACCATTACCATTCCGTCTACGGATAAAGGACTTGTCGATCTGGATGCACTCCGCGCAGCTGTAGGAAGCGATACGGCTGCCCTGATGCTGACCAACCCGAATACGCTTGGTCTGTTCGAAGAACAAATTCAGGAGATTGCTGCTATCGTTCATGAAGCTGGCGGCTTGCTGTACTATGACGGCGCCAACTCCAATGCCATTATGGGTATTACCCGTCCTGGAGACATGGGCTTTGACGTAGTGCATCTGAACCTCCATAAAACGATGAGCACGCCGCATGGCGGCGGGGGGCCAGGAGCTGGTCCTGTCGGCGTGAAGAGTCTGCTCGTACCGTTCCTTCCGCGTCCATTCGTTTCAATAGCTGAAAATGGAGCATTCACTCTAGAAGGCGGGAACGACCAATCCATTGGCCGCGTGAAGGCCTACTACGGTAACTTCGGTATCCTGGTGCGTGCATACACCTATATGCGAAGCTATGGTCCGGAAGGTCTGCGCCGCGTATCCGAATGCGCCGTGCTGAACGCCAACTACATGATGAAACGACTCGAGCCCTATTTCGATGTTCCCTATCCGGGCATCTGCAAGCATGAGTTTGTCATGTCCGGTACACCGCTGAAAAAATACGGTATACGCACCTTGGACGTCGCGAAGCGGCTGCTCGATTTCGGATATCATCCGCCAACCATTTACTTCCCGCTTAACGTAGAAGAGTGCATGATGATCGAACCGACGGAAACAGAAAGCAAAGATACCCTGGATGCATTCATCGATACAATGATTCAAATTGCCAAGGAAGCCGAAGAGCAGCCGGAACTGCTCCTGAACGCCCCTTACGACACGCCGGTTACCCGTCTGGACGAAACGACTGCGGCACGCAAGCCGGTGCTGAACTGTGCCTGCAGCTGAGTAATCAGCCGGATCAAATCAAGGCGAAGAGTATATACCTTTCGTTCTTATATCTAAAAAAGCGCATTCCCAGAAGGGAATGCGCTTTTCCTTTATTTGAATATGTGAGAAACAATGTACGACGAAAATGCCATCACCAAATCTATTCCTGTGCTGCGCCCGCTTCCAGACTGACCAGTTCATGAGGTGATTGCTGGGCAACCGCCGGAGCAGGTTTCGATTTGCTGGTCAGATTCTTGATCAGGCTCTCGACGTCGATGCCGGACACATTTTTCAGCATTTCAGGTGCCGTTGACATCAGTTCCGTCACATAGTTGCTCACGCGTGCTGCGCCTTCGCCTTTGCCTGTATCGACCACGGTAAGCTTGTCGATCGAAGAGAGCGGCTGGGCGATTTTCCCTGCCAGCTCTGGCAGCATCTTGACGATAATATCGAGCACTGCTGCTTCGCCGAATTTTTGGAAGGCTTCCGCCAGCTTCTCTTTTGCTTCCGCTTCAGCCAAACCGCGCAGACGGACGACTTCAGCTTCAGCTGTACCTTTGGCCCGCTCTGCATCGGCAACAGCCTGACCTTCCAGACGTTTCTGCTCTGCAGAGGCTCTGGCCTGCGTTTCGATGGAATATTGCAATGCGTCGGCTTCGCGCATTCTGCGCGCTTTATCTGCTTCGGCCGCCTGTTCGACTGCATAGCGGTCGGCATCCGCCTTTTTCTTCACTTCCGCGTCGTACTGCTTCTGACGTACCACAATTTCTTTTTCCTGCAGATCGATCTCCCGGTCTTTACGAACCAGTTCCACCTTCATCTGCTCTTCGACCATGGTTTGTTTAGCACGTGCTTCCTGAATATGGTAGGCCTGATCCGCTTCCGCCTTAGCCGTGTCCTGATCTTTCTTAAAGGACGCGACCTTAAGCTCTTTCTCCTTCGAGGCTTCGGCGATGTTGGTATCACGCAGCAGCTCCGCCTTCTGACCCTGCTCTTCCGCATTCGCCTTTTGAATCCGTGCGTCGCGCACCGCCTCAGCTTCTGCTATTTCGGCATCCCGTTTGACTGCTGCGATCCGCGGTTTACCGAGAGCATCCAGATATCCCTGCTTATCGCGCACATCCTTAATGGTAAAAGATACGATCTGAAGGCCCATTTTCTTCAAATCGCGTGCCGCCACCCCTTGAACCTCCTGCGCAAACTTATCCCGGTTCCGATATACTTCCTCTACGGTCATGGAGCCCAGAATCGCACGCAGATGTCCTTCAAGCACTTCCTGTGCTTCGCCCTTCAGCGCTTCTATTGGCTTACCAATGAACTGCTCTGCCGCGGTGGCTACGTCTTCGATGCTGCCTCCAACCTTGATGATCGCTACGCCATCAGCAATAACCGGCACTCCCTGTTCGGTGTATACCTCAGGTGTCGAAACGTCCAGCTTATGGGAAAGCAGCGAGATAAACTCCGATTGCTGGAAGACCGGCAGAATAAATGCGCCGCCCCCACGAACAATTTTAATTTTACGTCCGGAGTCATCCTCCGAGATGTTTTTACTGCCTAAAAAGGATCCCGTCACGATCATGGCCTCATCCGGTCCCACCGTCTTATAGCGGGCCCAGAAAGCCAAACCCAAAACAAAAATAACCCCTACAACAATAATCGGAATAATCAGGTACTCAGGCAAATCCATTAAACAACATCTCCTCTTCTCTCATCTAGATTAGTGACACGAAGTACCCCGTCTTGCACATCCACGACGACTACCCGTGTACCGGCAGACAGCTGGTGGCGCTCAAGGCTTGAAGCAATATGCAGCGTATTTCCGGCACCGAGTCTGATCATGACCTCACCGTATCCCGTCTCGGGAATCGGAATCGTGACCTCGCCAATGCGACCGGAAAGCTCGCGGATGGAATACCCGGTGGAATTTTCACTGTTATCCATGGGCTTGACATAAAAAAAGTAGACAAGCGCTGAAATCACAACAGCGATAACCACCGACAGCAAAACCACTACAAAGCCGCTCCAATCCGTATAATGCGCCAATAAAATGCCCGCTCCGCCAAACACCGTTACTGCGCTTGCGATGACCATTGGCTTCAGGAAGTCGACTGACATAAAATCGAGCAGCCCGTCGAGTGCATGGCTGACCAGATCGCCCAGCAGCACGCTGACCGCCGCAAACAGGATTCCGCCTGCCAGACAGCTCCAAAACAGCGTTTCCATGGTAGCATCCTCCTAAATATGTTCCAAACTGTCTATATAAAGATATACGTATTAAGGTTCGATCTTGTTTCAAATCTTTCCTGCTTGATAAAATATTGTAAAGAATTTTGCAGAATAAGGGAACTTTATTGCAGGTCAGTTGTCTACTTTACGGGAGGGATGAACATGGATGGCCTGGCTGATCTCATGATTGCCGATGACCCGTATGACGCGCTGTGCGATCTCATGCGCAGTTATTCGCAGGATGTCTGGAACTTCGCCTTTTTCTTAACGAGGAACAGGGAAGCCGCTGACGATATATCACAGGAAGTTTTTTTGAAAGCTTACGAACACTGGAGGGGGTTTGAGAGGCGTAGCTCGCCCAAAACCTGGCTGCTGGCCATGGCTCGCAACTTGAGCCGGAACTGGCTGAAATCACACAGCGTGAGGAAAGTGGTTCTGATGGAGCAAATTTTTCATCGCAGTATGGTCAGCTCAGCCGAGACAGAATATTTGGACCAGCTGCAAACACAAAGCATCTGGCACCATGTGCTGCAGCTGCCTGCCAAATACCGGGAGGTGCTGCTTCTCGATGCCCATTACGAAATGGCGTATTCTGATATCGCAGAGCTGCTTGGCATTGCCCAAGGGACGGTCAAATCCCGGATACACCGTGCAAGAAAGCGGATGGAAAAAGCGATGAAAGGAGACCTGCATGATGAGCAATGAGACGAAACCACAGTGGTACGAGCAGCTGAAAACACCTCCATTTGACAAGCCGATGTTCACACCTCAAATGGAGCAGCAGGTACTCCAGCAGCGGCTGCGGAAGCAAAAGCAGTACCGTGCAGCCAAACCGCTCCAAGCTACCGCTATCATCGGCATGGCCGTTGTAATGGCGGTTGTACTAATTTTGGCCGTCACAGGAAGACTGGGCACGGACAGCTCTACCGATTTGGCTGGACTATGGCTCAGGAATGATGATGCCAAAGCATGGGAGCCTCATTCGGTGTATATGCAGCACTCCATCCCATTAATCGAAGCAATCCCCGGAGGAGACTATCAGGCTGGCTGGGCATCAAGCTGTTACTGGCTGCTGAATATCCCTTATGAACAGCTTCAGCAATCAACCATTCAAATCACCGCTACGGAACGGAGCACCGGAATGACAGTAACTGAGCTGCCTGAAACGGCCATTGACCGAACCATGAGCAATAAAGATTCAATCCGGTTCGGTTCCGATTTCGCGCTGCCTTTTGCCGGAACCTGGAGATTCGATGTCAAGATTGACGGAGAAAGGAAAGGCGATGTCGTCTTTGAAATCCCCGATTCCGATTGGCAGATCGCATCGAGTTTTGAGTTTGAGAATTCGGTGATAACCGGAAATAACATGAGGATGGGATATGTGTCCAGCGGCTTTACAGCGGGCAAACCAAACAAGTTTCTGTGGCATTTGTTTAACGTTGAAAAACAGGCAAAGCAAATACGCGTCAATGCAGTCAAGCAGGGCTCCACGGATGTCCTTACCTTGCTGGAAACCAGGCTCAGCGGAAGTGAATGGCATACAACCCTGCCAAGCTCCATGCAGCTGCCTGAATCCGGACTTTGGAGACTGCTGGTATACGTGGATGACAAGTTTTTTGACAGCATGGTTGTTGTGGTGAAAGAACCGTAGAATGAAGATAGGCAGAAAGAACAAATAGCCATAAACAAAAAGGACCTCCCGGCAGGGAAGTCCTTTTTATGTTCTATTGATCGTTGATCGGATATTTTACAGAGACATTTTATAAATTTCTACCACATCTTCTTTATTCAAGGTTCTGAATTTGCCGAAAGGCCCGAAGCGAACGGTTTTCTCTGCCATCACGTCAATTTGGCTGTCGTCGATGTCATAGTCCGCCAAGCGGCTGGGTGCGCCAATTGAGCTCCAGAAGTCGCTTAATGCCTGAATGCCTTCTTTTCCAACTTCCTCATCGGTTTTGCCGGATGGATCAATATGGAATACATTGACCGCCAGCTGTTTGAAGCGCGCAGGGTTCGTATGAAGGTTATATTTCATCCAGTTCGGGAACAGGATCGCAAGTCCGCCGCCATGTGGAATATCATAGACTGCTGACACCGCATGCTCAATATTATGGGTCGCCCAGTCCCCTGCATAACCCATATTCAGGATGCCGTTCAGGGCCATCGTTCCGCAGTACATAATCGTCGAACGGTCCTCGTAGTTCTCCAGATCATCGATCAGACGTGGTGCCGTATCAATAACTGTACGGAGAATCGTTTCGCAGAAACCGTCTTGTACCGGGGTATTCTTCTCGGAATGGAAGTAATGCTCCAGCACGTGGGACATCATATCCACCATGCCATAGACCGTTTGATCTTTAGGCAGCGTGAAGGTGTTAACCGGATCCAGAATTGAAAATACAGGGAAAGCATGAGGACTGCCCCAGCCCATTTTCTCCTGTGTCTTCTCGTTGGTAATGACCGAACCCGCATTCATCTCGGAACCGGTTGCGGCAATGGTGAGGACGGTACCCAGCGGAAGTGCATCTTTGGCCGCTGCTTTGCGCTCTACAAAGTCCCACATATCTCCGTCATATTTGGCACCCACCGCAATGGCTTTCGCACAGTCGATGACACTGCCGCCGCCAACCGCCAGAATAAGGTCAATATTTTTCTCACGACACAGGTCTACACCCTTATGTACCGTGGACAAGCGTGGATTGGGTTCAACGCCGCTGAGTTCTGTCACCTCTGCGCCGATTTCCTTCAAAAGGCCGTTTACTTGATCGTACAAGCCGCTACGCTTAATGCTGCCGCCACCGTAAACGAGCAAAACGTTCTTGCCGTACTTCGGCACTTCTGTCTTTAATGTATCAAGCTTACCTTTGCCAAAGATCAGCTTGGTTGGATTATGGAATTCAAATGGATTCACGCAAAATCGCCTCCAGGTCAAAAAAATAGATACTACCCGTTTATTATAACCCTCTGTGCGGACAAGAAACAAACCGCCCTTATCCGAATACGCGGAAATGAGCGGTTTATATGATTAATACCTTGACAGATATACAATTAAAATGAAATTAATGAGCCTGAACACATCCAATATGCGAAACAAATCGGTGGAAAGCTTCCTTGCCCGCTTGGGTTCTCTTATAAACACCTGCATGACCCAGTATTTCAACAAAAATACTTCCAACTTCGGACTGGACGAGCTTCCAGGCTTCTTCCTTGCTCCGTTCCGTGCCAAACTTTGCAATAAGCTCTTCAATCCAAGGCTGATGCAGCTTCAGGAAATGGTCCTTCTGGTGTATCATAGCATCGTACAGATCGCTGTCACCTGCAAGAATATCAGAAGTAAGATCCAGCTCCTCTTTCAGTCTTCCCGGCAAAATAGCAAGCCCCATCACTTCAATCAGGCCGATATTTTCCTTTTTAATGTGATGCATTTCTTCATGCGGATGGAAAATACCCGCGGGATACTCCTCACTGGTACGGTTGTTCCGGAGCACCAGATCCATTTCATAGCTACCATCCGGTGTTCGATGCACGATCGGGGTTACCGTGTTATGTGGTATCTTTTCCCCATTCTCTTCGCTGAATGCCAGGATATCAACTTCCGGATCACTGTACTGCTTCCACGATTCATAAATCATATCCGCCAGCTCGAGCAGAACGCCGCTGTCTTGTCCGGTTAGACGGAGTACGGACATCGGCCATTTCACGATACTCACCGACACACCCGAGTAGTCCGAATGTGTGAATACCGCTTCCTTCGGCGCATTTTGAATCGGGAACGTATGCCGCCCCCCTTGAAAATGGTCATGGGTCAGAATGGATCCGCCCACGATCGGAAGATCGGCGTTCGAGCCGATAAAGTAATGCGGATACAGGTTCACAAATGCCAGAAGCCGCCGCAGACTGTCTTTGGTGAGCTTCATCGGCACATGATCATGATGGAACACAATGCAATGCTCGTTATAATACACATAAGGCGAGTACTGGAATAACCACGGTTCTCCGTTCAACGAGAGCGGGATTGCACGGAGATTCTGCCGTGCTGGATGGTTTACCCGTCCTGCATACCCGACGTTTTCACGGCATAGCTGGCATTTTGGATACACCGGAGGCGGCAGCAGCTTCGCCATGGCGATTTCCTTCGGGCTTTTTTCCGGCTTGGATAAATTTATCGTCATTTCGATGGTACCGTATTCCGATTCATGCTCCCAATACACGTTTTTGTTTACCCGATCCATACGGATGTAGTTGGAATCAATCGACAGGTGGTAAAAGCGATCCGTTGCTGCCTCAATGCCCTGGACCGCCTCCAAACTTTCGAACTCCCGGATCACCTCGGAAGGCCGTGCCATTAGATTGCCCATAATTTTGGCATCCAGCAGATCGCGGTACGTGTCTGTGTTCTCCGGAATGAGACCGATACCGAAGCCGTAATCAATCAATACATCCAGTGTGGGCTGCGGCCCTTCCAGACGCTCCAATGCCTCATCTCCCATAAAGGGCTCACTGAAACCAAACAACTCGAGCAGGAGATTGCGGCTGTAATCTTCATCCAGCGGTTCGATGAGTCTCCGTTCCAGCGCGAAGCTTACGAGCAGATCGATTGCTTTAAGAGCTTCATGCTGCGGTGTTGTTCTGGTTGCTTCAAATGCGTTCAATGCTCTTCCCCCTTACTCTTCGCCGTAGCCTTGCGGATGGCTCTGATGCCAGCTCCATGCGCTTTGAATGATGTCTTCCAGTTTTTCGCGGGACGGGTTCCAGCCAAGCACTTCTCTGGCTTTTTGGGAAGATGCGACCAGTACCGCCGGATCACCGGCACGCCGTGCTTGCATGACCACAGGAATTTCTAAACCCGTCACCTTCTTCGCCGTTTCGATGACATCCTTCACCGAGAACCCTTCGCCGATTCCGAGGTTAAATACATTGCTGCTTTCTCCTTTGCGCAGATAATCAACGGCACGGAGATGGGCATCGGCCAAATCGCTGACATGAATATAGTCGCGAACGCAGGTTCCGTCTTCTGTCGGATAATCGTCGCCAAACACGGCAATGCTTTCCCGCTGCTTCAGTGCCGTTTGCAGCACGAGCGGAATCAAATGGCTTTCCGGGCGGTGATCCTCGCCAATTTTTCCGCCGTCATGCGCACCCGCCGCGTTGAAATATCGCAGAGCCACATATTTGATACCAAGTACTTGATCAAACCAGGACATCATCCGTTCCATCATGAGCTTGGTTTCCCCATATACGTTAGTCGGCTGTGTGCGGTCGTTTTCCATAATCGGTACACGTTCCGGCTCGCCGTACGTCGCTGCTGTGGAGGAAAATACGATGTTACGTACATTCGCAGCATCCATTGCTTCCAGCAGGCACAGTGTACCGTATACGTTGTTGTCGTAGTATTTCACCGGTTTCTGCATGCTCTCGCCGACAAGTGAATTGGCAGCAAAGTGGATAACGGCATCAATAGTATTTTCGCTAAACAGCTTCGCCAGAAGCTCCTTATCTCTCAGATCACCTTCATAGAGCTTGCCGCCGAGCAGCGCATTACGATGCCCCGTTTGCAGATTATCGAGTACAACAACCTCTTCGCCGCGTTCCAATAAAGCTGCTACCGTGTGGGAGCCGATGTACCCCGCTCCGCCTGTCACCAAAATAGCCATCTTATTTGTCCTCCTTCAGTTCTTTTACGCCGTCGCCGGTTCCGCAAACATAGAATTCAGCCTTGAGTCCTGTACGCTCCTGATAGGCTTGGCCTACTTGCTGCACGAACTGCTCTACCGAATCCTCATGCACGAGGGAAACTGTGCAACCCCCAAATCCTGCTCCTGTCATACGGGCTCCAAGTGTTCCGGGAGTGCGCTGCGCTTCTTCAACCATGACATCAAGCTCTTCGCAGCTCACCTCGTATAAATAACGCAATGATTCATGCGATTCGTTCATCAGCTTGCCGAATTGATCCAGATCATTATTTTTCAAAGCTTCTACGGAATCAAGCACCCGTTGGTTTTCCTCAACGACATGCTTCGCCCGCCGTCTTACCGTTTCATCCAGAATATGATCCTGCAGTGTTTCATACTGATCCGGTTTCAGCTGTGCCAAATATTTGAGCGCATGAATGTCCTTCTTCAGAATTTCCAAAGCCGCTTCACACTGCTGTCTGCGCTCGTTGTAAGCCGAATCCACCAGGCCTCTGCGTTTGTTGGTATTGCCGATAACAATTTTATAAGCACCCGTACGGAATGGTACATGCGTATATTCAAGCGTATCGCACATCAGCAAAATCGCATGATCCTGCTTGCCGTTTGCTACGGCAAACTGATCCATAATGCCGCAGTTCACGCCAACATATTGATTTTCTGCCCGCTGCGAAAGCAGCGAAATTTTTACTGTGTCTGTTTCACAGCCCTCCATTGTTTGCAGTGCAAATGCAGTCACCACTTCAATGGAAGCTGAGGAAGATAGGCCTGCGCCATTCGGGATCTCTCCATGATAGAGCAGGTCATAGCCTGTCGTGACCGGACAGCCGGATTTTTTATTTTCTACCATCACGCCAACCGCATAATCTACCCATTCACCGGTTTTTTCCTTGCCCAGTTCCTTCAGGCTGAATTCCTTTTCATATGGAAAATTGGTTGTTGCGAGATGGATCTTCTCATCATCACGCAGGCGCGCCAGCAATGTCGTCCCAAATTCAAGGGCTGCGGGAAGGACATAACCTCCGTTATAGTCGATATGCTCCCCAATCAAATTCACACGGCCCGGAGCAAAAAACACCTCCACGTCATGCTTGCTGTCTCCATACTTTTCAATAAACTGCTTTTTAAGTAATTCTGTTTTCATTAGTGATGCACCATCCTTTCCTTATGGTTACTTCCTGACTTTATTATAGAAAATAGCGCTGCCTTTCGTAATGCAATTATGTTTGTTCTATATGGATATATGTGACCTTGGAGATTATAATAGCAATATCCTTCATCTATCATTACCCACCTTAACAAAAAAGGAGTCTTTCTTATGGCAGTTCAGGAAAGCTACAGCGTGGCATCCAATCCGGTTTATCATGATAAAAGCCCTCTGCATGTGCTGTTTGCAGGTGAAAGCCAGACCAAGCCGCTGCATATCGTCGGACCAAAAATATATGACTACTATCTGCTTCACTACGTGGAAAGCGGTAGGGGGATGTTTCGCACTGAACATCATACCTATGAGCTCGGAGAAGGAAGCTGCTTTCTCATTCATCCAGGCCGGCTTGTCAGCTACGCCTCGGATGCAAATGATCCCTGGCGCTATCGCTGGACTGCTTTTTCCGGAAGCGAGGCCCAGGCACTTGCAGACTCAGCCGGCTTCTCCGGCGGGCAATCCGTTCTTTTCACCAGCAGCGACAGCCTCATCCCCTCATCAATCAAACGGATAGCGGATGCCTTTTATAGTAAAAAGGAAAGTGCAGACATGGCTGCGCTTGGTTATCTCTATCTTGTTTTTTCCGAAGCCAGGGAGATTCTGACCAGCGAAATCCGTCTGACAGGAACCGAATCTCAGGTGCAGAGGACCGTTAAGCAAATGATCCACTATATGTCCGCTCAATACTCACATCCCGTATCGATTGAACAAATGTGTGAAAGTCTCGGCTACAACCGGGCATACCTATCCCGTATTTTCAAAAAAGAGACCGGTATGTCTCCAGTTACGTATCTTCTAAAGCTCCGGATCGATAAGTCCCGCCAGCTCCTCAGAGAAAGGCCGGAGCTCTCGATTGAACAGGTCGCAGCCTCGGTCGGGCTCACCGATGCCTTATACTTCTCGCGTCAGTTTAAGCGGCTATGCGGTCATGCGCCAAGCCATTATCGTACGCTCGTCGCAACCTCCCCCACATCTCTGCATGACTGTCTCTATTAACCCGTACGTAATTTCATTCCATTCGCAAAAAAGCCCGCATGCTCCATCAGGAGCATGCGGGCTTCAAGCCGTTGGTCTTGAGCAGGATATTTATGACTCGCTTTCCGTTTTCAAAATCGCCTCGATACGGTCCAGCTCTTCGCTGCTGAACTCGAGATTTTTCAAGGCGGCGACGTTATCTTCAATCTGGCTGACGCGGCTGGCGCCAATTAAGGCAGAAGTGACTTTGCCTCCGCGAAGCGCCCAAGCCAGAGCAAGCTGCGCCAGACTTTGACCGCGGGCCGCCGCAAGCTGGTTCAATGCGCGTATTTTACGTTGAACCTCAGGTGTAATATCATTGACGTTTAAAAATACGGATGAACTCGCAGCCCGGGAATCATCCGGAACACCATTCAAATATTTATTGGTAAGCAGGCCTTGTTGAAGAGGTGTGAAAGCAATACTGCCCACACCATTCTCATCAAGCACGTCCTGGAGGCCGTTCTCAATCCAGCGGTTGAGCATCGAGTAGCTAGGCTGGTGAATAAGCAGCGGGGTACCTAAAGATTTTAGTATCGATATGGCTTCCGCCGTCTTCTCGGCCGTATAGTTAGAAATACCGACATATAACGCCTTGCCCGAACGCACGATATGATCCAGTGCCATCATGGTCTCCTCAAGCGGCGTGTTCGGATCGAATCGATGGGAATAAAAAATATCAACATAGTCCAGATCCAGCCGTTTCAGGCTTTGATCAAGGCTGGAAATCAGATTTTTACGGGAGCCCCACTCGCCATAAGGTCCCGGCCACATATAGTATCCAGCTTTGGAGGAGATGATCAGCTCATCCCGATAGCCCTTCAAGTCCTGCTTGAGAATTCTTCCAAAGGTTTCCTCGGCGGAGCCTGGAGGCGGGCCATAATTATTCGCCAAATCAAAATGGGTAATGCCCAGATCAAACGCTCGCGTGACCATATTGCGGGCATTCTCAAACGTATCCACTCCGCCGAAATTATGCCAAAGGCCAAGAGATATGGCCGGAAGCTTGAGTCCCGACCGGCCGCAGCGGTTATAAACCATCTCTTCATACCGTGCTTCGCTAGGTGTATATACCATTGCAATCCGCCTTTCTATGATAAGGTGCCATTACTTGGAAAATATCATATCTCTTTTTCGCTTGGTTTGACAAGAAACCGATTACAAAGCTCATTGAACCCTGTTTGAATACCTTCAGATGCCGAGAATTCGACTAACCTGATCCATAACTTCCCCAATTTTATCTTTGATCATCAGGTTGGCCTTCTGGTCATAAGGCGTCGGGTCCATATTGAGCAGTACCGAACGCGGCCCTTCAAAATAAGATACAAGCTCTGCTGCCGGATGAACCGTCAATGACGTCCCTCCGACGATGAGCAGATCCGCATTCGTGATCGCATCCATGGAGCTGATGAGCACTTGCTGGTCAAGTGCTTCCTCATAAAGCACCACATCCGGTTTCACAATTCCTTGGCAATATGGGCAACGTGGAACCAGATGCTTACTGGCCATCACCTGTTCCAGTCCGAAAAAGCTTCTGCAGCCCATGCAATAATTACGGTGCACCGAGCCATGCAGCTCAAGAACCTCTTTACTGCCTGCCTTTTGATGCAGTCCATCGATATTTTGCGTCACCACGGCCTTCAGCTTCCCCTGTTTCTCCAGCTTAGCCAGAAGCCGGTGGCAGCCGTTGGGCTGAGCATCCGGATGAAGCATTTTACTGCGGTAAAAATCAAAAAAGATTTCGGGCATCTTGACGAAAAAAGAGCGGCTGAGCATAAGCTCGGGTGGATAAGGAGAATGCTGCTCGGTCTGGTACAAGCCCGCGGCGGAGCGGAAATCGGGAATGCCACTCTCTGTAGAGGAACCCGCTCCGCCAAAAAAGACGATATTATCACTCTGTTCAATCCAAGAGGCTAATGTTTCAATCTTCTGCACTTTCTGTGCACCTCCACATATGATCGGGTTCCATGCCATTACTTTCTAATTTTGTTCGATAATGTATTGGATACATGATCAGCCTGCCTCCCATGGGGACGGCAGGCTGACTTCATAAGCCGCTTTGACACGGCCGAGCTGCCGCATTGCCCTGGAGGGGCTTTTGTCACGTTCATCGCTCTCTATTTTTTGGCGTCTCGGTAAGCTTGCATATATTGCTGCGCCTTATCACGCACCAGATCCATATTTCCAGTCTTTATCGCTTCGTTAGTTAAGTCTGAGCCGATGCCTACGGCTACAGCTCCCCCGTGGATCCAATCCTTCAGATTGGAGAGCGAAACTCCGCCAGTCGGCATAAAGTTAGCCTGCGGCATAGGGCCTTTCATTGTCTTGATTATTCCCGGTTCATATAAATTACCCGGGAACAGCTTAACAATATCGACCCCAAGCTCCAGCGCATGCTGGACTTCAGCTATCGTCATGACGCCAGGCATAATCGGTATGCGGTACAGATTGCATATTTTAACCGTTTCCGGGTTGAGCGAAGGCCCTACCACGAACTCGGCACCAGCCATAATTGCAGCTCGTGCAGTCTGAGGCTCCAGCACGGTGCCGGCCCCAATCACAGCAAATTTTTCGGGATCACTGGTCTTCCAGCTGTACAAGCGGCTCAGCTTCTCAATCGCCTGGAGTGCGCCTGGTACCGTCAATGTCACTTCAATCACTTTAATTCCACCGGCTATGGCCGCTTCCGCCATGGCGAAAACCTGATCCGCAGAATCCCCCCGCAGCACAGCCACAACCCCGTTATCGGTAATCTTCTGTAATACCTGGAGTTTTTTCACTATCAAACGCTCCTTTTCACTCATTATATGGAAATCCCACCGGGATGTCTATCGATTGCAGCGATGGCTGAATATGTCTGGAATTTCACAATAATAATCATTAAATTATGTAATACTTTAAAATCCTGCAGACCCAAATTATCTTTCGATATGCATCTTCCGCTCAAGCTTTGCTTCCACCTGCTCCCAGGTTGGTAGCGCTTCCCAATCTCCCACGGCTTGGATGACCATGGAACCCATCAGGTTGCCAAGACGCACGGCTTCCACCGTTGTTTGTCCTTTAAGCAGTCCGGCAATGAAGCCCGCACAGAAGCCATCACCCGCCCCGACAGTGTCAAGCACCTGATCCGCTTTAAAATAAGGAACTTCCGTCAGGGTACCATGCTCCAATACATAGGTCAACTCCGGTCCGCCCTTAATAATGGAAACTGCATTCAGACGGGACAGCTCGGCAAAAACAGCCTCATCCTCTTCCACATCGTAAAGAAGCTTCAATTCATCCAGCCCCGGCAGGAAGTAATCCGCTTTCTCTGCTAATCGCAAGAGAACGCCGCGCGCTTCCTCCAGCGTCCACAGCTTGAGCCTCAAATTGGGATCAAAGCTGACTTTGACTCCGGCGCTTCGCGCAATATCCATGGCTCTCTCCACACAAGCTAAAGCCGAAGGACTAATGGCTGCAGTAATGCCGGTCACGTGAAGAATTTTCGAGCTCTGAATATAGGAGGCGTCCAGATTCTCTGCCTTCATTTGGCTTGCAGCCGAAGCTTTACGGTAATAATATACCGAAGACTTTCCTGCTGTGTTTTCACGGATCATCAGGCCAGTCGGAGCATCGCTGCTCAGTACAGCACGCGACACATCAACGCCTTCGCCACGTATCGCTTTATATATCATCGTCCCGATTGGATCGCTGCCAAGCGCACCGAACCAGCCTGCGCGATGTCCTAACCGGCCAACTCCAATAGCTACATTGCTTTCTGCCCCGCCAAATGACTTGTTCAGAGTAGAAGCATACTCCAATCCCCGGGAGTCTTGTGCCGTAAACAATCCCATGCTTTCGCCGAAAGTAACCAGTTCAGGTGCCAAAAGTGCTGTATCCTGCTGCATAATAGTCCCCTCTCCGTTTTTAAAGTCTGTACCTATTGTCAGCGGATGAGGTTTTGTTGTCAATATGTAACAATTTCATCGCTTTGACACACTTAGATTGAATGTTAGCGTTTTTCCATGTGATTAAAATCACAATATATCCCTTCAAAGCGTAGTATTTTAAAGGTGAAAGAAAATGGAGGGAATCATCATGGAAAAGACACTAGCCAAACAGGGAGAAACCTACTTTTTAAATCTACGGTTTGTATTGATCCTGACCGTTTTTATAGGAAACGCCATCGAGCCTCTCATTCGTCAAATGGACGGTATGCATGCGCTGTATCTGTGGATATTCACATTTCATATGCCGCTGTTTGTATTCGTGACCGGGTACTTTGCCAAAGGCGGACTCAGGGGCGCCAAGGGACGCAATACACTGCTGCAAATCGGCCTGCAGTATATTATTTTTCAAAGCCTGTATTCGTTTCTGGATCTTACGTTCTTTCGATTACAGAACATTCATCATTCGTTTTTTGCCCCTTATCTGCTGCTCTGGTTTCTCGCGAGTCATGTAGGATGGCGCCTGCTGACATTGGGAATGCATAAATTAAGCCCGGCAGTACAAATCACTCTTTCGCTGATTTTGGGTGTACTGGTCGGCTATCTCCGGTTGGACGGGGCTTGGCTTAGCTTTAGCCGGACTTTTGTATACCTGCCCTTCTTTGTCATTGGCTATCATTTTTCGTTTCAGACTTTTGTGCAATTTTTCACCAAGCAAAAAAAGAGAATCGCTGCTGCTGCATCGGCCATTCTCTTCATCATTATCGCCCTGTGGGGACTGCATATTCCGGAAGGCTGGCTCTTTGGCAGCATGACCTACACGCAGCTCGGGCATCACGAATGGTACGCCGGATTGTACCGGGTAGCTCTATATGGACTCCAGCTGATATCGGGTGCTGCATTCCTGGCTTGGATACCTTTCCGGGAGAGCCAATTGACCGATCTGGGACGCCGTACGTTGTACGTATTCTTACTTCACGGCTTTATCATC
Source organism: Paenibacillus dokdonensis (assembly GCF_004916975.1). Lineage (GTDB taxonomy): Bacteria > Bacillota > Bacilli > Paenibacillales > Paenibacillaceae > Paenibacillus_AQ > Paenibacillus_AQ dokdonensis. The sequence goes on from NZ_STGQ01000001.1 coordinate 3,855,514, forward strand.
CGCTTGGCCACCATGTCGGGGCTGTATAGCTACATCCACCATCCGGCGGCAGCACTTCTGCTCATCGCCGGGGCTATTTTGCTGACGATCGCTCTTGCCCAGCCTGTCGTGCGAAAAATAGCACATCCTGTAATTGAGCCGCCAGTCACATGGATTATTCGGCTGGAACGTTTCGCTTTGGGCAGATCGCTGTAAAGGTTATGGCTTCATATCACTTAAACCAGCATTGGTAAAAAAAATGTCTAAATGCAGGGCTACACAGTTCAAGGCTGCAAGTGAGTTATTTACCAATGATTGCATAAATTAATTGTTTCACCCCATTTAGTAGGTGGTAAGTAAATGATGCGCGCAACAATAACAAAAAACGACTACCAAGGAGTGATTTGTAATGGCACGTAATAATAACGGTAAAATGAGTAGAGAAGAAGCTGGACGTATGGGTGGAGAAGCAACCGCTAAGAACCATGACAAAGACTTCTATCAGGAAATCGGTAAAAAAGGCGGGGACGCCACTTCCAAATCCCATGATAAAGATTTTTATCAGGAAATCGGCCGCAAAGGCGGAGAAGCGACTTCCGATTCTCATGACAAGGATTTCTATAAAGAAATCGGCCGCAAAGGCGGAAAAAACTAATATAAGCTTGCGTAAAGCATAACAACGGCTGAAAAAAGGCATCTTCCATCCGAATGCGGATTGGGAATGCCTTTTTTCTTGCTATTACCAGCTCCTGACAGCTCTAAAACCTTTATTCGTTGCTAGAAAAACCTCTCATTTTGTGATAGACTCATTTAAAATCGTTTATTCGGGCACTTCTTTCGGTAACCGCGCTAAAGCGAGATGGGTTTAAACATTCACTAAATAGGGGGAAGAGACATCATGGCAGCTAATAAAATGCGTTCAGACATGATCAAAAAAGGCTTCGACCGCGCTCCGCACCGTAGTCTGCTGCGTGCAGCCGGCGTAAAAGAAGAGGATTTCGGCAAACCGTTTATCGCCGTATGTAACTCCTACATCGACATCGTTCCAGGACATGTCCATCTGCAGGAATTCGGTAAAATCGTGAAGGAAGCGATCCGCGAAGCTGGCGGCGTTCCTTTCGAATTCAACACCATCGGCGTTGATGATGGCATTGCAATGGGCCATATCGGTATGCGCTATTCCCTTCCAAGCCGCGAGATTATAGCGGATTCCCTGGAAACCGTCGTTTCCGCTCACTGGTTTGACGGAATGGTCTGCATTCCGAACTGCGACAAGATCACTCCCGGCATGCTGATGGGCGCGCTGCGCGTGAACATTCCGACGATCTTCGTCAGCGGCGGACCGATGAAAGCCGGCGTAGACAGCAAAGGCCGCAAACTTTCCCTTACTTCCGTATTCGAAGGCGTTGGCGCCCACCAGGTTGGCAAAATCACCGACGATGAGCTGATGGAGCTCGAACAATACGGTTGTCCGACCTGCGGCTCCTGCTCCGGCATGTTTACGGCCAATTCCATGAACTGTCTCGCAGAGGCTCTTGGCCTTGCGATGCCGGGTAACGGAACCATTCTCGCCGTCGCTGAAGAGCGTAAAGAATTCGTTAAGCAATCAGCTCGCCAACTGATGGAACTCGTGAAAATGGACCTCAAACCGCGCGACATCGTCACCCGCGAATCGATCGACAATGCTTTCGCGCTGGATATGGCCATGGGCGGATCCACTAACACTGTCCTGCATACCCTGGCACTTGCACAGGAAGCAGGCATCGACTATCCGCTGGAGCGGATTAACGAAGTCGCAAACCGCGTACCTCATATCTCGAAGCTTGCACCTGCTTCCGATTACTTCATCGAGGACGTTCATATTGCGGGCGGCGTTAGCGCCGTGTTGCACGAGCTTCTCAAAAAACCGGATGCATTGTTTGGCGATTGCATGACCGTAACCGGCAAAACGATCGCTGAGAACGTGGCCGGCTGTGAAATTCAAGACAAGAATGTCATTCATCCAATCGATCAGCCATACTCCGAGCGCGGTGGTCTGGCTGTATTGTACGGTAACCTGGCTCCGGAAGGTTCGATCATCAAAGTCGGTGCTGTTGATGCCTCGGTTGGCGGCTATCATAAAGGTCCAGCCATCTGCTTCGACTCCCAGGAGCAAGCTCTCGAAGGCATCGCGAACGGCAAAGTCAAGGAAGGCATGGTCGTTGTTATCCGTTATGAAGGTCCTAAGGGCGGACCGGGCATGCCGGAAATGCTGGCTCCAACTTCCCAGATCGTGGGCATGGGACTCGGCGCCAAAGTCGGCCTGATTACCGATGGACGTTTCTCCGGCGCATCCCGCGGCATCAGCATCGGCCATATTTCTCCGGAAGCTGCCGAAGGCGGACCGATCGCTTTCGTTCATGACGGAGACATCATCGAGCTTGACCTGAACAACCGGAAGATCGAACTGCTGGTGAGCGAAGAAGAAATGGCTTCCCGCCGTACCAACGAGTGGAAAGGCTTTGAGCCGAAAGTAAAAACCGGTTATCTTGCCCGTTATTCCAAGCTTGTAACCAACGCCAGCCAAGGCGGCATCTTAAAGATCTAATATAATATCTTCTCACAAAAGGGGAGTACCGCTGGTGTTTCACACCAGTGGTACTCCCCTTCTTCATGTCTGCATATAAAAAAGATGCCACCAATCCGAAGATAAATCCACTTTCGGAGCACCTCTTGTTATGAAACTGATTACAAAGACAATCGAAGTTGACTGCATTCGAATAACCCTATTTCAGCGATCGTTATGTTTATTTCCCAACTAAAACAAAAACATTGCCATCGGGAGCTTGCATAATAGCGACATGCCCTGATTCCGTCTCAAATGGCAAGCCAATCCACTCGATCTCTTCATGCTTGCTCAATTCGTTATATGTTTCCTGTACGTCATCAACAAGGATTTCAATTTCGGTAGACTGATTCTGAGGATGGTTGCTGAGAACGAGTTCCGAGCTGTTAAGTTCCGGGAATACCAATCCAACCAGCGTCCATATAAACCCACTATCCAGAACTCGTTCAATTCTCCAGTTCTCTTTTAGCCCCATGATGGTATAGAATGCCAAAGATTTATCGATATCCTTGGTATGAATACATACGCATTCCAGCTTCTTAAACATCGGAAGATCCCCTCCTCACTATATCAGAACAAATGTTCCTATAAGCATATATTATTCTATTTATAGTGGGAATGCAAGTATTTATTTCTAGAAAATAGAAAATTCAGTTCAAGAGAATACATATAAAAGAGCCCCGCAAGCATTTGGCTTGCGGAGCTCTTATTTTATAATGGATTAGATGGCGGGTGTTGAACTTTCAAGTCCTTGTGCCGAGGCACTCAAGCTGAGTTCATTGTTGTCATTCGTTTGTTCCGGTTGATTCCCTCTTTCGCGTTTCATTTCATGATGAGGGCGGTGGGATCCATTTTCAGCATACCGTTCCATTAAGACGCTAATAGGCATTAAGATCATTTTAGGAATCAACCGTTGCGTATGTTCCTTAAGACGAGACTGTCCAGACGGATGAATGACGCTTAATAAAAATTTCAAATAAAGCTGTGATGATCTTGCAAAAAGCCCGTCCTTCAAATCAAGAACCTGAAATCCGAACTGTTGTGGTCCGCGGTTTACCATGGTGACACCATACAGAGCTTTGGCATTCTTCGCATTTGCGATCCCCATCACTTGATGCGCCAAAACCGGCAGCTCCTTCTCCATAGAACGAATCATTTGTATAGCCAAATGCACCGTCGAGCGCGACCTGATTCCAAAGCGGAAAAGCTTCTCATTATCAAAATGCAGTTCTACGACTTTATCGCCCTTTTGAAGCAGCTCCCCATCATCCAACTCAACGGTCTGGCCACTGTATTTACGCAGCCGGTAATGGAGCAAGGGATCATGGGGATTAACCGTTTTAAGCCGGAACACTTTGTGAAAAATGGTTTCCCAAATCAGCCATAGCTTGACGACAGCAAGTTTGCCGCGGGAAAGCTTCTTTTCAGGAGCATTTTCCTTGGCCTTAATCATTTCGTCAATCCGGATACTCTTCAACCCGCGTTGTTCTGCTTCTTGAAGCACCCGTTCTAGAGCAATCAGCATCTGCTGTGGAGCATCGGGATTTGCACCCGCCGTCGTGCCGCAATCATGAAGCAAAAGTACCTCTCCCGGCTGAAGCTTGTTCAGAATCCGCTCCGTTAACCGATCCGCGCCGATTCTTTCTCTCCAATCCCCAAACATGGCGGACCAAAGCACAATTTTAAACTTGCCACCGCGTTTCTTCAAATCGAAGAGATTGACGATTCCCCACGGCGGACGGTAATACGACGTACGCTCTCCGGTGATGGAGTGAATAATCTTATCCGTCTTCATAATTTGCTTCGTCACGGTCGCTGGCCGCATCAGCCAATTCGATTTGTGAATGTAATTATGAATACCGATAAGATGACCTTCATCATGCATTCGTTTTACGAGCTCCGGATTGTTCTCAGCATGTGATCCAACGACGAAAAAGGTCGCCTTTGCATCATACTTCTTCAATAAATCAAGCAGCTTGGGCGTATACACCGCGTCAGGCCCGTCATCAAAGGTCAGCGCATATTCATGCTCACCGCTACCTTTCCGGAATACGCGGAACCCGAAAATACGGGTGATGAGTCCGGGGATAAACGCATAAAAAGATGAAATATAAAACAACCAAAGCAGCAAAGTCTGCATGTCATAATCCCCACTTTTCTCTGATTGACTTTGACTTGCCGAAAGGCAGGTTACTCTATAGAATGAACTAAGAGCGGAAGGCTGTTACCAGTATAGGAAACCCGTCTCATTTCTGCATAAAAAATCAAACGTTCGATGAAAAATATAAAGACGCTATCTTTTATTTTATCACAGCCATTCGCGAAATAGGCGTTTTTTTATAAATTTAGTTATGCTTAAAATACAAACATTAAGGAGTGACGTCCGTACATGCTTCCACTGTACAAAAAATACTGGAGGACCTTTATAGACATCGGGATGATTGTGCTGACCGTCTTGTTGATTATGTACGTGTTCAGCAAGCTTTACCAGATCGCAGCCCCCGTCTTTTTGTCCTTTCTCGTCTTTTTCATGATTGAGCCCCTTGCCAAATTCCTTCACCGGCGAGGACTCCCTAAGACACTCGCCGCAGCCATTTCGGTCCTGTTGTTTGTGCTTGTCATTCTGGGCATCCTGTTTGGCATCGGGTTGATTGTGGTCTCCCAGATAGCCCAGGTCCAAGATAATTTGCCCCAATACACACAAATGATCCAATCGGCATTTACCAAAACAACTGCATTTCTCCAGCATAAAATCGAAGCTCTGCCTCCGAACATTACTGATAAGATGAATGAAAACTTCAAAAATTTCACTGATTACGCGACCGGATGGGCCACCAGCTTCTTAAAGTATATGGTATCCTTGTTCAGCTCGTTCTCATCATTTATGGCTAATTTTGGCGTAGCGATTATTCTTGCCTTATTCCTCAGTACTGAAATTGGCGGATGGCGCAAAATTGTCAAGGACAAGTCCCCTAAAACCCTGAAAAATGCTTATACGTTCCTGACAACCTACGTTCTAAAAGCCATCGGTTCATACATAAAAGCCCAAATGATCATGGTGTTGATAACCTTGGTCCTGATTTACATAGGTCTTCTGATTCTGCGTACTGGCAACGAGTTGTCACTGGCACTGGTATGTGCGGTTTTTGATATTCTGCCTTTAGTCGGTGTACCGGTCATCCTTATTCCATGGATCGTTTACCTTTTCATTGTCGGAAATATCAGCCTTGCCATCGGACTTTGCGTTTTGCTCGTCGTTGTCCTGCTGACACGGCAGTTGCTGGAGCCAAGAATTACCGGTAATTCCATTGGTATCTCCTCTGCCTTTCTCATGCTGTCGTTCATGATTATCTCACTTTCCATCTTCGGCGTTGCCGGCCTGATCCTGTCACCGGTACTGCTCATCTTGCTGAAAGAGCTTTTGCAGCAGGGGTATTTGCAGCGCTGGATTCGACTGCCGCAGGAAGAGTTTGATGTTTCCCCGTTTGATATGGCCGCAAAAGCACCGGAACCTACGATTTCTGAGAAGCAAGCAGATTCATAATCTCACCGAATAAGGCTGTAGCCTGATTACTGCCTCCGGTCGGCATATTTTGGAACAGGACGGCTGCAGCGTATTTCGGCCGATCAACAGGCCCATACCCGATGAACCACTGGTTGTTACGCTGCCGCCCCTGAACCGTAACCTGCGCCGTGCCTGATTTTCCTGCCAGCCTCCACCTCGCTTTCAGCAGCGATTTACCTGTCCCATCTGTAACGACCTTCTCCATCCAGCTGCTTACCAGCCGGGCCGTTTCTGGCCGTATGCTTCCCGCTCCTGAAGGGGATAGATGCGGCTTGAATTCTTTCATGACCTGTCCATTCGCATAAACAAGGCTCTCCAGAATACGTGGTGCCCGAACCTGTCCCCCATGTAAAAGCGTGACCACCAAATTTGCTGCCTGCAAAGGGGTTACACGTACATCCCTTTGCCCGATCCCGGACTGGGCTCTTGTGCCTCCATCGAGCGTAGAGGCTTCACTCGAATAAATGGTTCCCGCTTCCTCATGATCCAATGGCTGCAGCAATGGCATCCCTGCCATATTCTTCGCTTCCCACCCGACGGTACGGCCAAGCCCTAGCCTGCTGGCTGTGATCTCCAGCTCTTCCCCTGACAGACGTTCCGACAGCTGAGCAAATACAATGTTGCAGGATTCGGCGAAAGCCTGTTCCAATGTGAGAGATCCATGTCCCGAGGGTTTCCAGCAGGATAATCCATATTTGCCGTAATCGCCTGAGCAATAGAATGATTCGTCTGTGGATGTCACTCCTGCTTCCAGCGCCGCCGCAGCCACCACGGTTTTGAAAATAGAGCCCGGAGCAGCTGCCTGTACCGCCCTGTTGTTCCAGGCACCGAGTTCAGGATGGATATCGAGCGGATTATAAAAAGGCCTTGATACCATAGCCAACACATCCGCATTGCTCGCATCCAGGAGTATAACAGCCCCTTCATTCATCCCCGCCTTCTGCGTCAGCGCTTCGATTTGTTGCTGAAGAGAGAGATCAATGGTTGTATGAAGCCGAAGCGGATAATACGGATTGTTAGGTGACTTTAATTGGATGCCCGTGCCGGGAATCGAGCGGTTTGTACCATCAACGGAATAGTAGGCGGTCGTGGGACCTATGCCGCGCAGCAGCGGCTCCAGCGTCTTCTCAAGACCGGAAGCACCTTCTTTGAATGCAAAGCCGGTATGCGGCATATGCTTTTGACCGGATAGCTCTGATAAGTGACCGAGCCACTGCATACCACTTTGCTTGTTTACATACCTTTGAGTGTAAGGAAGCACTTCTATGCCGCTAACCTTCAGTGCGGAGATATGCTCGGCCTGGCTTTGATTTAGCGCCTGTGGTGTGTTTTTAAGTACTCCCTGCCAAAAAACAGGCACACTGAGCTTATCCCAAATATTCGTAAGCTTCGCCGTATCGGTACCCAGAGCAGCGGCGACCAAGTCCATGCTGCCATCTTTATTGCTTAAAGACTTTTTATCTATTGGAAATAGGACGGCAGCAGAGACGGTTTCACCTGTAATGGGCTTCCCCTGCCGGTCATAAATATTCCCCCTGCCGGAATCCAGCACGACTCCACGCTCGCGTTGGAAGACCGACATTTCCTGCAGTGTATATACGCTGTCCGGCAGCTTGGAGGTACGGGATATGAGCTGAATATAAGCCAATCTCAATATGAGAACGACCAGAATACCTGTCAGAATGACCAGTGCATAGAAGACACGCTGTTTCTGTTTAAACATGACAAATACACCGTCCCCTTTTTCGACGTTTTTTCCATTATGTCCTATTCTGAAGGCTTCCAATCGGACCAATGCCGTGTACCGCTGCAGACAGCAAAAGGCTGTCCTTAAGGTCAGTAACCTTCGAGGACAGCCTCTTAGCTGTAATTTCCAAATACTCTTCGAAATATTCTTCTTATACCGTGAATCGTGAAAGTGTTTCCTTCAGTTCACTGGACACATTCTCGAGTTTGCCCGATAACTGTACCAGCTGGCTGCCGATGCTTTGCTGCTCATTACTGAGCGAAGCAACCTCTTCGGATGTTGCGGAGGACTCTTCGGCTACCGCACTGACATTGCTCATGGCATCAGACAGAACTTCTTGCGAGTGATTCAATGTCTCGATCGATTGCGTCACGGAATCCAGGCGCTGTGTGAAATCAGCCATCTGCTCCTGTACAGAAACAAAGATATCATTCGTCTCTTTAACCGAATCCATTTGCTGCTGGAATAAAGGATTCGCTTCCTGTAAAGCCACAACCGTTTCATTCATTTCACTCATGATTTTCTCTGTGATTTGGCCAACCATATCAATCGATTGTCTGGACTGGTCTGCCAATTGGCGGATCTCGTCAGCGACCACCATAAATCCTCTGCCCGCGGCACCCGCACGTGCTGCTTCAATCGTTGCGTTAAGTGACAGAATATTCGTTTGCTTCGTGAGATTCTGCAATACCTCAAGGACTTTATTAACAGACATTGTCGTTTGCTTCAGGTTGTCCACTTTATGCATCAGAGAACGCGTCATGTCTTCCGTCTGATGCGTCTTATCCATCAAACTGCTCAAGTGCTTCGTACCCAGCTCGCTGGATTGCTCGACATGGTGGGCTGCACTGCCCATCTCTTCATTAGCCGTCACCACAAGCTGCATTTGACGCGAAATGTTATCCGTCAGCTCGTTGCCGCGCTCCGCCTCAGTAGCCAGGCTGCTCGCGCCATTGGCAATTTCCTCTGTTGCTATAGCAATTTCTCTCGCAGAGAGAGCTGTCTTTTTCGATGCATCCGTCAGCTCACTCGCCGTTTCGAGAACAGCTTGAGCAGTTGTGCTCGTCTGCTGTACGAGCTTCGTGATTTGATCCATCATCAGGTTGAAGCTTATGCCCAGCTCACCAATTTCATCGGAGGATTTATGATTTGTCCGCACTTTAAGATTTCCTTTTGAACCTTCGATCATAAGATCCTTAAGCTGGCTTAACGGTCTTGCGATCAAACGGATCATCCACCATCCAATGAGGATGGCGATAATGACTACGACCAATACAAATCCTAGGGTCAAGAACAGGATGCCTTGAGCATCCTTCACTAGCAGTTCCGTTGGAATTGTACCTACCAGCTTCCAACCGTTCGTTTCCAAGGTGTTATATACGGCCAGGATACTATGACGCTGAGTATCCTCCGTATAAAAACTGTTAGCCGCGTCTTTCTGATCTTTCATAAAATTAAAGTTCGTTGCAGCTCCTGCTTCATCGTCTTGATTGGAACCAGCCACTTTGTTATCGGTAGAGATTAACTGCAGCTTGCTGCCGGTGCCCAAATTGATGGCCTTCAGTTGATCCTCAATCAGAGCTGTTTTCAGTTCTATAACGATCACATAGGATTGTCCTCCGCGAGTTAAGCTTTGCAGAGGGCGGACCAGTTTGAAGTTTTCCCCTCCATCCTTGCCCTTTTCCGATGTAACCCAATAGGGTCTACTCTGGCTCTGAGCTTGCTTGAACCATACTTCATCCCGAATCGTACTCATGTCACTGCCGCCGCTACCAGCCATAATCGGATTCTGTCCGTCTTTCGGCGGAACAAGATAGATGGCTTTAATCGTACTGTTGCTGTTAATCTGATTGCTCAGCTTTTTGCTGATCTTATCATTCAAAACGAACATATCATATGCACTCATCTCTGATGAGGACATATCATCAATCAATGATTGTGTTTCCGGATCAAAAAAGATTTGCAGTGAAATATCCTCGTACTGCTTCAGAATAATATCAAGCTTCTGTGATGTTTGAATCATGGTTTGTTTGTTCGCAGAAGCAGCATTATTCTTAATGGTGCTTTTCGCCTTGCTGTATGACGTTAGGCCTAGAATCAATACAAAAGATACAATCGCTATAAAAAAGATCAAAAACAGCTTAACACCGACTGATTTTGCAGGATTGAATTTCTCTATCCGGGAACCCGCATTCCGCAAATTGAATTTCACTTTTTTTGCATCAGCCTGACCCGTAGCAGTTATCCCTTCCTGCTGCTCTTTCTTCCGCTGTTTCCCCCAACGGCTTTTCTTGCCTTCTTCAAGTTCCTTCTTCTGAACCTCTCCCATTTCCTCACCTACCACTTTAATTTCTTGCCTCACGTAATATGTAAGCAATACCTACTTTATTCTTCGACATTTTCCACCATTATCCTTTGGTTTTTCGGAAAATTCTTTATAACTATTTTCCTAATACGAATGGTCCATACGTTCTTGCATGAAAAAAACCGCTGTACACAAGGAGTCAGCGGCCTAAAATTTATTTTCTGGGACTTGCTAATGTTTTCTGCGCAGCATGTCGAAATATGCGACCGGCTGATCTACCTTCATGCGGATTCTCTGCAGCGGGTGACGGGCTGCTTCCAGAGGTTGACCCTCCTCATCCCACATTTCATGCACCGTTTGCTTGAAAAAGGCTCCCTTTGGCCCAAAGAACTCAATCTCCTGACCTTGTTTAAAGAAATTACGCTGTTGAATGACCGCCGTTTGGGTAGCTTCATCATATTCGAGCACCAGTCCAGCAAAATCATAAGGAGCTGCCTTTTCCTCCGGCTCATAAATATGATCCTCATGATCTGGGATGTCGTAGAAGAAACCGGTATTCAGCGGGCGGTTTGCAGCTTTATGTAGATCATCCAGCCACTCAGGTTTAAGAACATAATGGTCCGGGTCCTCAAAATAAGCATCAATCGCCTGGCGATATACATTAACGACCGTAGCTACATAGTGTATGGATTTCATACGTCCTTCAATCTTAAAGCTGTCGATGCCAACTTCAATTAAATCCGGGATATGCTCAAGCATACACAGATCCTTGGATCCCATCGTAAAGGCATGGTCCTCTTCTTCAAAAAGAGGAAGCTGCGTAATTCCCGGTTTCAAAGCTGCTGGCTGCATCGCCATATCGGATTCTTCTTCACGGTCTCTGCCATCTTCAAAAAGATCATATTTCCAGCGGCAGGATTGGCAGCATCCGCCGCGATTGGAATCACGGTCTGTAAAGTGGTTCGACAGCACGCAGCGGCCTGAGATCGATGAGCACATCGCACCATGAATAAACGCTTCGATCTCGATCTCCACATTGTTTTTAATCTCTGCGATTTCTTCCAGACTCGCTTCCCTGCCGAGAACAACGCGCGGAAGCCCCTCATCCTTCCAGAATTTCACCGCCTGCCAGTTTAACGTGGACTGCTGCGTACTGAGATGCACCTCAAGTAATGGGACGGCACGCTGTGCCACTTCAATAATGGCCGGGTCGGCAGCAATAATAGCCGATATCCCGGCATCATTGAGACTGCGCAAATACTGCTCAATGCCATCAATATCTTCATTATGCACGTAAATATTGGTGGCCACGAATACCTTCGCCCCATATTTCTTTGCAAATTCCACACCTTCGCGCATTTCCTCAAATGTAAAATTATCCGCATTCGAGCGCAGCCCGTATTTTTGCCCGCCAATATACACAGCATCCGCGCCGTAATGAATGGCGAATTTCAATTTTTCCAAATTTCCGGCAGGTGCCAGCAGTTCCGGTTTTTCGAGACGGACCCTTTTCCCCCGGTATATCGGTTTAGAAAGCACTTCCTCCACGATTATGACACCTCCCTCTTCATCCTAGTAGACTTGTTCCTTATAAAAGAATCCAAATGTCAGCTCGCGCTCCGGGTCCTGAAGCTCGCGGATCATATCCAGCCATTCTTCGCGGAACTTATACTTGCCGGGATCGGCCGTATAAGCATCGATAGCCGATCGATATGCCTTAATTACCGCGGTATTATAGGATACCGGTTTCATAAAACCATCAATCTTAAAGCTTTCGATTCCAGCCTGCAGCAGCAGATGAAGGTCTTCCAAAATGCAGATATCATCCGAGCTCATAATATGCGTTCCATGTTCATCCTCGAAGATAGGATACTTTTCCTGAACGCGGTCCGCCTCAACGAGAAACAATCCGCGGTCTTTATCCAAACTGCCGTTCTTGACTGGCCGTCCCTGATGAATCATATAGCTTTCAACCAGTCTCCGCTTCGAATGGTACATATTCGTCATACCGTGTACCTGAACTTGTGCTTCAATTTCCAGATGCTGCTTCAGTTCCAGAATTTCATCCATGCTGAGCTCCTTGGCGGCAGCAACGCGGGATGCTCCTTTACGCCCCCAGTAATTGGCTGTGGCATAGTTGGTGGACATCATCTCCCCGTTCCAGTGCAGCCTAATCTCAGGCGCATAAGTTTTAACTGCAGCAAGAACGGAAGGATCGCTGTATTCCACCGCATGGACGCCGGCATCCTTCAAAAACAAAATATAGTCCGGCAGTAGTCTGAGCATATCATTGGTCATGATGTTAGTCATACTCATCATTACTTTGACATTGCGGGCCTGTCCCAGACGCACAGCTTCACGAATATCCGAATCTGAAAAATATCCGGGCATTCTAATTCCGTAACAGGCATCACCAATAAGCAGTTCGCTTGCTCCCGCATCCATGTATGCAGCGCATTCCTGCAATGAGCCGGCTGTAACCATAAGCTCATGTTGTTTAGTCATACGGCACCTCTTTTATTTCGTCGTGCTATTGCTTTTCTTTATGTTCTTTAAATGCTCCTGATACGTTTTGGCAAACAAATGCTCATGCGAACCGTCCTTCTTGGTGACATAATACAAATAATCGGATGCTTTAGGACTCAGCGCCGCTTCGATGGAAGCGATGCTTGGACTGCAAATAGGTCCCGGCGGAAGTCCATCATGCAAATAGGTGTTATATGGACTCTCTACCTTCAGATCTTTATAAAGCAGACGTTCCTTTGGCTCTGCCAGGGCATACTGCACCGTGGCATCGATCTCAAGCTTCATTTTTTTATCCAGGCGGTTATAGATGACACCGGCTACCAGCGGCCGCTCTTCATCCACCACAACCTCGCGTTCAACAAGCGATGCAATTGTCAGAAGCTCATGCAGGGTGATGCCCCGGTCTTTAAGCTTTTGCTGCAAATCAGGAATATTGTCCAGTTTACTTTGCATTTGCTCCATCATTCTATGAAAAATGTCATTGTCATTTGTTCCTTTTTTAAATTCATAGGTATCCGGGAATAAATATCCTTCTGCTGCATGCTTCAGATTAGCGCTTTCAGGAACATCCTTAAAGGCAGCGACCGCTTCATCTCCCGGGTGATTTGCCAGCTTCAAAAATTCTTCCGTTGAAGTACCGGTTGCTTCACTTACCTTCTTCGCGATTTGCTCAATGGTATAACCTTCCGGAATGGTAATACGGGTCATCGCTTCCTTCACAACTTCCCCACTGTTCAGCTTGGCAATAAGCTCATCGAATGTGGCCCCAGGCTTAACCTCATAAACACCGGCTTGAAAATGGGAGCCTTCATTTTTCCACTTCAAATAGCCCTTAAAAACAGATTCATTTTTAATGAGGCCATTCTTATACAGTACATCGGCGATTTTCGAGGTACCCATGCCCGGTTCAATCGTGAATTTGGTCGCCTGGTCAGACGCTTTAACCGGCTGAAGGCCATTCCATATGTAATACGCCCCTCCGCCTGCTCCAAGCAGGAGAATGACCAAAATAACAATCACAACTTTGACAGCTTTCAAGAAAAATCCAACCCTTCACAACCAAAAAGGACGGTCTGCACCGCCCTCTTAGGTTTATTCATTTTGAAATTTTGTCTACTCCGGGAAGCTGTAAATCTGTAAATTAATTCTCAATGTCGTCCGGGAAAGTCATTTCGTCGTAAAGCTCGGTAACGTTTTCCCATTCATCATCGTCATCAATGGTCGCCAGTTCAAGATTTCCGTCTGGTGCCTTAACGACTTTCAATATATTGTACTCGCCATCCTCATCTCCGGGGCTTTGCAGCACCGCATAAGTTTGGCCGCCTACTTCAAATTCCGCTGTAAGATCATAGACTTCAATGGAACCATCTTCGTCTTCCAGCTCTACAGTCGGGCCGAAAGCTTCCTTCAAAACGGAAGTCCAGGCAGCCTGGTCTGCAGAAAAATCATTCATGATCATTACCTCCATCAAGTTCAGCAACTAAGGTGTTGAAGGTTTCCTCCACGATCTGCCACTCTTCATCATCTTCAATCATGTAGAGCTTGAGATCGTCTCCGTCTTCTTCATAACGGAATGCGTAAACCTCATCAGAATCATCGTCCGCTGCTTCCAGCGGAACAACCATCATGTATTTGGAGTCTGATCCATCTACCTCAAATTTCATGATGACTTCGAATTCTTCCTCGTTACCTTCGTCGTCAGGAATATAAATAATATCCGGTTCTTCCTCAAAATAGTCACGCTCATTGGTCATCTGTTATCACCCTCACCCTTTAGTCTTTGAGTCCAAATAATTTTGCAAAATCAAGCTTGCAGCCATTTTATCCACAACTTGCTTTCGCTTCTTCCGGCTGACGTCAGCCTCAATCAGCGTCCGCTCGGCAGACACGGTTGTCAGCCGTTCATCCCACAGGTGGACGGGTAATTCCAGCATTTCTTTAAGCTTGTCAGCGAAATCGATACAGATTTCACCTCGGGGACCAATGCTGCCGTTCATGTTCTTTGGCAGTCCGACAACGAGCTCCTCGACCTCATACTCGCGGACCAGATCCGCAATACGCTGCATCTCGGCACCGTCACGCCGGCGTTCTACCACCTCTAGTCCCTGGGCAGTCCATCCGAATAAATCACTGACGGCAACACCAATTTTGCGGTCGCCGTAGTCCAATCCCAAGATCCTCATAAAGCTCTCCTATCGGTGATTGGCTAAGTAGAACCGGACCAGCTCTTCAATCAACTCATCACGCTCTTTTTTTCTCACCAAGCTTCTGGCATTGTTATGGCGCGGAATGTAAGCGGGATCTCCCGATAGGAGATAGCCGACAATCTGGTTAATTGGATTGTATTCCTTCTCAACCAGCGCGTCATAAACCGTAAGAAGGATATCCTTGGAGGAAGCTTCCTTCTCATCGCCTTTGACATTAAACTTCATTGTCTTATCCATGGAGTCCATTTGTGACACCTCGCTTCTTCAAATGCATGCCTTGAGCACACTTTGACGAATTGATTCTTAGGCTTCATATCTTCTTCTAATATAACATACTCATCCCGTTGTAAGGAAACTTCAGGGACAAATAAAACGAATTTTATTCGAATTTATTTGTCATACAATCTATTTTAATCGAAGGATAATGCATGAACCACTTTTTTTGGATTCATGCATTATCCTCAATATATTTGCTTTTATGCCTGTGCTACAAGCTCTTCTGCCAACTTCAGTGCCTCATCAAGCTTGCTTGCATCCTTAGCTCCAGCCTGTGCCATATCCGGACGTCCACCACCGCCGCCGCCGCAAACCGAAGCGATTTCCTTAACGAGTTTGCCAGCATGCAGTCCCGACTTGATCTGCTCCTGAGGTACGGATACGACGAAATTGACTTTGTCTTCGATCGCCGCGCCCAGAACCAGTACAGCCGATGGAAGTTTATTCTTAAGCTCGTCAGCAAGGTTCCGTAATCCATCCATGCTGCCCACACTGACGCGGACTGCCAATAGCTCTTTGCCCCCTACTGTTTTCACCTGATCCGTCAGTTGGCCTGCTTCAATCAAGCTTAGCTTGCTTTGCAGTGATTCATTTTCCCGGCCAAGTTCCTTCATCTGGGCATGTACGGACTCAATACGCTTCGGTACATCATTCAGATTGGATTTCAGCAATTCAGCAGACTGTTTCAACAGATCAAGCTGGCCTTCAATGAACTGGTATGCGGAGCGGCCTGTTACGGCTTCGATCCGGCGTACGCCTGAACCAATGCCGCTTTCACTCACGAGCTTGAAGATACCAATCTCCGATGTGTTGCTGACATGACATCCGCCGCAAAGCTCTAGGCTGTAATCTCCTACCTGAACGACACGTACAATATCACCGTATTTTTCACCGAAAAGAGCCATGGCTCCCATCGATCTGGCCTCATCAATTGGCTTGAGCTCGATATTTACATGAATACCGTTCCAAATCTGTTCATTGACGCGTTGTTCAATATCTGTGAGCTCCTCCGGAGTTATGCTGCCGAAATGCGAGAAGTCAAAGCGCAGACGCTGCGGCTCCACCAATGATCCTGCCTGGTTTACATGCTCGCCCAGCACTTCTTTTAGAGCCTTGTGCAGGAGATGCGTTGCTGTGTGATTCTTAACAGTATCGCGGCGCTTGGCTTGATCCACTTCCGCTTTTACGGTTTCGCCGACCTTCAGTTCACCGGCTTCAACCGTTACGACATGAACATGCTGTCCGTGCGGAGCTTTATAAAGACCTTCCACTTTCGCAGTCACGCTTCCACCGCGCAAGAGTCCTTGGTCACTGACCTGACCGCCGCTTTCAGCATAGAATGGAGTCACATCCAGGACAACCTGGCAAGTCTGACCTTCGCCGGCAGTATCCACCATGGCATCATTCACAATGATCGCCAAAACTTTCGAATCCGTTACGGTGTCATTATATCCAACAAACTCACTTTTAACCGTATAGTCAGAGAGTACGCCGCCTTGAATTTTCATGCCACCGTTATCTTGTCGGGCTGCACGCGCACGGTCACGCTGCTCCTGCATGGAAGCATCGAAGCCTTCACGGTCAACGGAAAGGCCATGCTCCATTGCATAGTCCTCGGTCAAATCAAGCGGGAATCCGTAGGTATCATACAGCTTGAATGCATCAGAACCGCTGATCATTTTGCTGCTGTCTTCCAGCGCTTTTTTACTGATGTCTTCGAGAATGGCAAGGCCATCGGATAATGTCTCATGGAAACGTTCTTCCTCGGTACGGATGACCTTTTCAATAAACTCACGTTTTTCGACAACCTCTGGGTAATACACGCCCATAATATTGCCAACGGTTTCGGTCAGCGTATAGAGGAACGGACGATCCAGACCCAGCACCTTGCCATAGCGTACAGCGCGGCGGAGCAAGCGGCGGATGACGTAACCACGTCCTTCATTGGAAGGAAGCACCCCGTCAGCTACCGCAAAGGCAACCGTACGGACATGGTCGGCAATGACCTTAAGCGCAACGTCTTTTTCCACGCTGTCGTTATAGCTGACGCCTGCAAGCTTGGCTGTTTGCTGGATGATCGGCTGGAACAGATCTGTGTCAAAGTTCGAATCCACATTTTGCAAAATGGAAGCAAAACGTTCCAGGCCAGCGCCCGTATCGATATTCTTATTAGGAAGCGGTGTATAGGAACCGTCCTTGTTATGGTTGAATTGGGAGAATACGAGGTTCCACACTTCCAGGAAGCGTTCGTTTTCTCCGCCCGGGAACATTTCAGGATCGGACAAATCTCCATATGCATCACCGCGGTCGTAGAAGATTTCAGTACATGGACCGCAAGGACCTTCGCCGATATCCCAGAAATTATCTTCCAGCTTCACAATACGCTCAGCCGGCAATCCAATTTTCTCATTCCAGAGCTTGAAGGCTTCCTCATCCTCGGGATATACCGTTACAGACAGGCGTTCAGGATCAAAGCCAATCCATTCTTTGCCGGTCAGAAACTCCCATGCCCACGTAATGGCTTCTTCTTTAAAATAATCTCCAATCGAGAAATTTCCGAGCATTTCGAAAAACGTATGGTGACGGCGGGTTTTGCCGACATTCTCGATATCATTGGTACGAATACATTTCTGCGAGTTCGTCAGACGTGGATTCTCAGGGATGATCCGTCCGTCAAAATAAGGCTTGAGCGGCGCCATACCAGCATTGATCCATAGTAGGGATGGGTCATTGTGTGGAACGAGCGGGGAGCTCGGTTCAATTTTGTGTCCTTTACTTGCGAAAAATTCCAGCCATTTGGAACGGATTTCACTTGCTTTCATGGTATACAGCCTCCAGCATCAATTTAATTTTTTATTTCAGGTCTTGGGAAAACAACATAAAAAAGCCCCTGAATAAATTTCAGGGACGATCATAATCGCGGTACCACCCTGGTTATCGCTCAGAGCTTCCACGGTATCATGCATCCGCTTGTTCCCTAAAGAGCGATCTCCTCGTAAAAGCCTATAACGGGGCCAACCGGCGGGTTTTATCCGCACTCCGAAATCAGCTTTCCGGTCAGCAGCCCACATGCGGATTCTTGCAGCCAACACGATTTAACGTGAAGGAACCCGTTCTCTGTCACAAGGAGCTTTCTGCCGTACTTCATTTCATCGCCGTTTTGTCCATTTTAATCAACTGACTACAAGTATATCGGCGGCGCTAATGAATGTCAATGAGGCATCTCAGACGGTTTTCCGCTTCACATAATAGGCAAAAAAATGCTGGAGAAGCACTTTAAATACCGCGAAAACCGGAACCGCCAAAATAAGACCCACGATGCCTGCGAGCTCTCCGCCGACCAAAAGCGCAAATATAATCACAATCGGGTGCAGATGGAGCTTTTTACCGACCACCTGAGGCGATATCACATTACTCTCCAGAAGTTGACAGATCCAATTAACGACAATGACCAATAGCACCATCTTCCAGGAAATCGTGGAAGCCATGACCACGGCCGGAGCTGCCCCCAGAAATGGTCCAAGGTATGGAACAATATTGAAGACGGCGACGATACTCGCCATCAGCAGCGCATACTGCATGCCAATCAGCATGTATCCGATATAAGCTAGAACACCAATGATCAAGCAGACCAGAAACTGTCCACGCACATAATTCCCGAGCGCAAGATCAATTTCTTTCAAAAGGCTTACCATCGCTTTTCTCCTTGAACGGGGCAGGTAGGAAACAATGGTTCTTTCAAATACATCGAAGTCCTTGAGTATATAGAAAATGAGAAACGGTATGATGAAAAGATTCAGGACCACATTAATGGTCGTCCCAATATTGTCAATAAAATCGGAAATGCCTTTTGCAAGCCTGTCTTCCCACTGCAAAAACCACTGATCCACGCCGGCCATTACTCCGTCCGGCAGCAGCTTTTGATCCAGCCGGGTCATTAGGCTCTGGGCATGCATGGTCATCTCCGGCAGATGCTCATTCAGTTCCTCCATCTGCTCCACCAGTATCGGTATCATGTTGATAAGGATGACGGCTAGACAAGTCAGAAAGACTGCATAGATAAGCAGCACCGCGATCCCTCGGGGCATTTTGCGGTCAGCCAGCATACAGACAACCGGATTCAGCACATAAGAGATGATCATGGACACAATGAACGGAGCCAGAATCGCTTTGAAAAAGTGGTATATATTCATGAACATGGGCCGTAGCATCCAGATAAAATAGAGTGCAATAAGGCTGAGAATGACCCAAATCAAAAGACGGAACCATTTGTTTGCGATCATCTTCTCCATGCGGTTTCCTCCTTTCGGACTTGCTGTACACGTTATTATATGTACGAAAGGAAAAAATTAACCTTCAATCTATACACGAAGCGGCCGCGGCATGACAAAAGAAACCCATCACTAACGTGCGCCGCAAGCGGGCGCTAGTGATGGGTTTCTTTCTAACAAACATGCTTGTTCATAAGTTCACTTTCAATTGGATGCATGAATCTGTGGGAAATCCTGAGGGATCTCCTCGAAGAACAAATCATCCAGTGAACTGAGCGTTCCATCTTCCTCTACCTGGTAGACGGACATTTTCTCTCCGTTGACTGTCAGTTCGATAAAACAGCCCCAGCAATAAAACTGGTGTGAGCCGATTTTACCGATATCTTTGGAATTGCAGTTGGGACATCTCATATTCATTTATCACCTATCCGTTAACAGAATGAATGGTTTTCTCCAAGCGCTCCTCGCTCATTGGAGGTACCATGATCGCATTTTTACCGATGGACATGTCCTGTGTAAGCGGCAGCCACTTGCGGCCTTCCATTAAATCCGAGACGAAGCCGTCACTGATTTCAAGACCTAGTATTGTATTTCCCATTTCCTGGTCAAAATAAACGTCCGTTACTTTACCCAGCAGGACGCCATCCTCCGTCAATACATTTAAATCCTTAAATTTATTTTTACCCAGAAGATAGGTGTAGTGTATGTCGTCGGCCCCCGTCTTTCGAACAGCCTGTTGATTACGAATCATCACAGCATCTTCGCCGTAAGCCATGATGTCCTCCCAGGACACTGACTTAGCCGAGCTGGAAAAGAACCCTTTGCCTTCAAGCTCCAAAGCTTGAATCTTCCAGTCCTCGCTGATCATAACATCGCT
Source organism: Paenibacillus dokdonensis (assembly GCF_004916975.1). Lineage (GTDB taxonomy): Bacteria > Bacillota > Bacilli > Paenibacillales > Paenibacillaceae > Paenibacillus_AQ > Paenibacillus_AQ dokdonensis. The sequence goes on from NZ_STGQ01000001.1 coordinate 3,875,872, forward strand.
GATTTTGCCGATCTCCTTGCCTTCTTCAACATCAAAAACGGCAAGTCCGATCAATTCTTGGAACTTCATGGCCAGGATCCCACCTATCCCTATTTAGATTAAAACCAAGGAATCCCGCCTGCGCGGGACTGATGCGTGGCAGCATCAATCCTTTGATTTTCCGGATGGTATGGAACACTCCTCCCTCCTTGTCCATACATAGAGAATCCCTAACTTCTATTACGTAAACGACGAAGAATGGTTGCAATTTTTTGGGCGGTGTATTCCATATCTTCAGTAGTATTACCCAATCCAAAGCTAAAACGAATCGCAGAGCGCAAAACATTTTGTGGAAGTTTCATAGCCTGGAGTACGTGAGAAACTTCAAGGGAACCCGAGGTGCACGCTGAGCCGCTGGCTGCCGCAATGCCTTCCATGTCCAGGTTCATCAGGAGAGTCTCTGTGTCTGTATCCGGGAAGCTGATATTCAGAATGTGGGGTAAAAATTCAGAGGAATGTCCATTGATGATAAACGAGTCTTTTCCAAGTTCCTGTTCCAGCATGCGAATAAACGTATGCCGCAGCATGAGATCATGATCTCTGCGTTCCTCCAAATGGGCGGCCGCGATCCGTACAGCCTGACCAAAACCGGCGATTCCCGCCATATTTTCCGTCCCTGCACGGCGTTTCTTCTCCTGAACCCCTCCGTGCTGTCTCGGTGCAAGATGAATCCCACGGCGGATATACAGAGCACCAACGCCCTGGGGTCCATTAATTTTATGAGCAGAAAAGCTCATGAGATCTACAGGCAAATCATGGCAGGATATTGGAACAGCACCTAAAGCCTGTACTGCATCCACATGAAAAATAATGCCGCGGTTTCTCGCAAGCTCTCCAATTTCCGTGATCGGCTGCACTGTACCAACTTCGTTGTTGGCATACATGATGCTGATCAGCACCGTTTCTTCCGTCAGAGCGTTCTCCACATCCTCTATCCGAACCCGTCCGGCGGAATCAACAGGCAGATAAGTTACGCGGTATCCCAGCTTCTCCAGCTCTTCGCAGGCATGCAGAACTGCATGATGCTCGATTGATGACGTAATAATGTGCTTGCCTGAACCGCTTAATGCGGATAAGGCACCGAACAGGGCAAGATTATCGCTTTCCGTTCCGCCCCCGGTAAATACCAGTTCATCAGGATGGCAGCCCAAAGATTTTGCAATCATATCCCTGGCACTGCTCACCGTGCGCTTAGCGGAACGGCCAAAAGCATGGATGCTTGAAGCATTCCCGAACTGCCCGGTCATCACTTTCATCATTTCTTCGGCTACTTGCGGATGTATGGGTGTGGATGCCGCATGATCCAAGTAAATGGAATTCATTATTGCATCTCCTTTTTAAATGTAGAACATGTAGTTATCTGCCGCGTCCTGCTCCTGGTAGGATATAAGATCAAACAGCGTGGTCGAATCAAGCACGCTGGCAATGCCATCACGGATGCGCAGCCATAAGTTGCGCTTGGCAGGATCATCTTCTTCTGTAAAATCAACCGGAGAGATCGGTCCCTCAAGAACGCGGATCACATCCCCGGCGGTAATTTCGCTGGATTCGCGGGAAAGAATATAACCGCCGTATGCACCGCGGATGCTTTTTACCAGGCCCGCATTCCGCAGCGGAGCAATTAGCTGCTCCAAATAATGTTCGGAAAGTTGATTTTTCTCAGCAATGCTCTTCAGAGAGATGGGGCCTTCACCGTATTTTGCTGCAAGCTCCATCATTATAGTCAGGCCATAACGCCCTTTTGTTGATATCTTCAAAGGTGGCACCTCTTTCAAAAATTCATGTTTTCTATATAGAATGAACTAAAGATGCGAAAAACCATCACAAAATAATGCCTTTGATCAGGTTGATGGCAAAAGAAACTTTAGTTTAACCCATAGTATATAAACGGATCAATAGACAGACCTGAGTTATAAAAAACATATCTGCGTATTCCGATCATAACCCTTTGCTTATGTTAACATACCTGGCAGCTATTTGGTAAGAAAAACGTCTATTGGAGTATCTCCTCAGTAGACAGACTGTTTTCTGCGGTTTTTTTCTTTCGATGAAATAATCGTTCAACTTCGCTGAGACTGATCAATTCTTTAATCTTAAATCAACAATGACAAAACTGCAAAATGTTCTCCTGCCGCGGACAAAGCTTTTCTGATGTGATCCGGTGCAGGTTGTGTTAAAATACGATATGGGCACAATTTCAAATAGAAATGGTGATTACTCTTGTCAAACAACAATCAAAATACACGCGTTGTCGTCGGTATGTCCGGCGGCGTCGATTCCTCGGTCACTGCACTCCTGCTGAAGGAGCAAGGCTACGATGTCATCGGGATTTTCATGAAAAACTGGGATGACACCGATGAATTCGGGGTTTGCACCGCTGAGCAGGATGCAGAGGATGTGCGCCGTGTTTGCGAACAGATAGATATTCCCTATTACACGGTCAACTTCGAAAAGGAATATTTCGATAAAGTATTTTCCTATTTCCTGGATGAATATAAGTCTGGACGCACACCAAATCCTGACGTGATGTGCAACCGTGAAATCAAGTTTGGTGAATTTCTCAATAAAGCGCTCGATCTCGGTGCTGATTATGTAGCCACAGGTCACTATGCCCGTGTCGTTGAAGAAGACGGCGTCTTAAAACTCCTTCGCGGCGTGGACAGCAACAAAGACCAGACCTACTTCCTGAATGCGCTCAATCAGCAGCAGCTTTCCAAGGCCATGTTCCCGATCGGTCATTTACCCAAGCCGGAGGTGCGCCGCATTGCGGAAGCCGCAGGTCTGTATACAGCCAAGAAGAAAGACAGCACCGGCGTCTGCTTCATTGGTGAACGCAATTTCAAGGAGTTCTTAAGCCAGTATCTCCCTGCCCAATCCGGGAAAATGGTGGATATTGCTACCGGTGAAATCAAGGGTCGCCATGACGGCCTGATGTATTACACCCTTGGTCAGCGTCAGGGCCTTGGTATTGGTGGTTCCGGTAACGGCGAGCCTTGGTTCGTGGCCGACAAAGATTTGCAGCAGAACATTTTGTATGTCGTACAGGGAGACAAGCATCCCAGCATGTACTCAACAGGTCTAATTGCCACAGGCGTGAACTGGATTGCAGGTGAAGGGAATGTGCCCAAAGAACCTTTCAGCTGCACGGCCAAGTTCCGCTATCGGCAGCCCGATCAGCAGGTTACGCTGGAATGGCTGGAAGATGGAACTGTCCATGTACAGTTTGCTCAGCAGCAAAAAGCCATTACACCCGGTCAAGCTGTTGTCTTCTACCATGGGGATGATTGTCTCGGTGGAGGCACCATTGATAAAGTGGAGAAAATTCCTTACAAGATTCCCGTTACACAAAAAAAATAATGCACAGACCTTGAGCCATTGCCCAGTGAACCTGCGGCAGTGGCTTTTTCGTCTGTGCAAAATATTCTCTATGAATACGATAGAATCCTGCTCATTCTTTGAATATTTCCCTGTAAAGCTATTATTCTTCCCCGGAAAGAAACTGATTACGCCGGCGCTGCTGATTGATCTGGATTTTGGACTCGTTCCCCTGTTCTGTCGCCTGATAAAATACCCGCCGTGAGATCTCTTTCGGCAGATAATCCTGCTTAACGTAATGACCAGGGAAGTCATGCGGGTACTTATAACCCTCATGTCCAAGCTTCACGGCGCCTTTGTAGTGAGTATCCCGCAGATGCATCGGCACCTCCGGCGATTTCAGCTCATCAATTGCTGTCATCGCACGTGAAATTGCCGTATATACGGCATTAGATTTCGGACTCTCCACTGCGAATAATATCGCCTGGGCAATATTGAGTTTTGCTTCCGGCCAACCGTTGTTCCGATATGCATCCAGCGCGCTTACCGCTTGGACCATGGCTTGGGGATTGGCAAGACCAATATCTTCGCTGCTGGCAGCAATCAGACGGCGGATGAATACCATCGGATCCATCCCCAGCTTCTCGACCGCGTACAGAAACCAGAACAGCGCAGCATCGCTGGATCCGCGGATACTTTTATGAAACGCGGACAACACATCGTATTGCGTCGACTCGTCCGCTCGTACCGTTGGGCGCCTGATAGACTCCTCCGCTACTTCTAACGTGACATGGACGGTGCCATCCTCTTCCGGTGGCGTAGTCATGGCTGCAAGCTCCAGCGCATTAAGTGCTCTCCGGATATCTCCATTCGCCATTGAAGCAATATGTTCCAGCGCTTCATCGTCAACCTTCAGCTTCATGAAACCGAGACCCTTGTCCGAATCTGAAAGCGCCCGCTTCATCGCGATCAGAGAATGCTCCTTCGTCAGAGGCTGCAGCTGGAACAAGGTGGAGCGGCTCATCAAGGCCCCGTTCACATAATGAAACGGGTTCTCCGTCGTTGCCCCGATAAAAATAATCGTACCCTTCTCGACAGCCGGCAGCAGCGCATCCTGCCGCGAGCTGTTAAAGCGGTGTACCTCGTCCAGAAATAATATGGTCTTCGTACCATACATCGCTTTATTGCTTTGTGCGCGGTCAATAATCTCGCGCACATCCTTGACAGATGCATCGACCGCGTTCAGCTTAACGAAATCCGCCTGCGTTTTTTGCGAAATGATGTTGGCCAATGTTGTTTTACCACATCCCGGCGGGCCATACAGAAGAATCGAAGATACCTGATCCGCATCAATCGCCCGGCGCAGCAGCTTGCCGGGGCCGATAATATGTTCCTGCCCGATATATTCATCCAGATTGGTCGGACGCATCCGGTCAGCTAGCAGCCTGCTGCTCGGCTCTGACTCCTGCTGGAAAGAGAATAAATCCATTTGTATTCACGTCCCTCGAGCTAATTTCGTTATGAATCTAGGCAAACTATAATTGTCCCTTTATCATAACATATCAGCCCGCTCAGATCATGCGTTCGTATCGCTGCTGTACACCTCAAACGTGGAAAGATTCGGCCACCACCGCGATACGGAGATGTTCAGACGCAGATAGCGGCTGCTGACGGCTTCGAATCCGCATATTTTTTTGTAGCCCACCACGGTTCCGTTATAAATCGTTGACCATTCACCGCCGGTCTTGCATTCGAGCGTGAAACGTTCGATCCGCTGGCTGTAGCGGTACTCCTGCAGGATGACACTGTCAAACGCCGTTTCCTGTCCTAAGTCAATTTCGATCCAAGCCTGCTCCGTACCTTGAAGTGGCGCCCAGAATGAGTCGCGGCTGCCGTCCACTGCCTGCTTAGCTTCATGTCCCTCTGCCGATTCAGACGCACTTGCAGCAGCCTCCGACGCCAAATTGACGCTATATCTATGCTGGATTGCATCTCCCAGCTCCTGCAGTCTTCTTACATCATTCTCATGAATAAGTCCGCGGCGATCCGGCGGCAAATTCAGCAGAAATGTTGCATTGCCGCCAACAGATCCCTCATACACATGCAAAAGCTCCTCCAGTGATTTTACCTTGTCATCCTCAGACGCATGATAAAACCACCCCGGACGGATCGACGTATTCACTTCCGCCGGATACCAGATCAGTTTCGGGGTATCAAGAATGATCTCCCTGCTGCCCAGGTCCTCGTCCTCGGAGCTGAATTTCCGGGCAAACTCCCGGTCGTCCTGCTGCTGCGAATTCTCATGGATTTTCTCGTTGTCTTGAATGGAGGCCGGAACGACACTCCATTCCGAGCTCCGGCAGTGCCCTGCTTCATTCCCGCACCAGCGGATATCCGGACCGCATACCGAAATGCAGGCTTCCGGCTGAAGCTCACGGATCAGTGCATAATACGCATCCCAGTCATAGACCTGCCGCTTGCCGTTTGGCCCTTCCCCGCAAGCACCGTCAAACCAGACGCAGAAAATATCTCCATATTCGGTAAGGAGCTCGCGCAGCTGGTTTTTAAAATATTGATTATATACCTCCGAATCACCATAGGTAGGTTCATGTCTGTCCCATGGAGAAAGATAGATGCCGAATTTGATTCCTCCCCTACGGCAGGCATCGGATACTTCACGAACCACATCTCCTAGTCCGTTCTTCCATTGGCTGTTCTTGACGGAATGCTCTGTATAACGGCTTGGCCACAAACAAAAACCATCATGATGCTTGCAGGTCAGAATCAGTCCCTTCATACCCGCAGATTTAACAGCCTCCACCCACTGATCTGCATCCAGCTCAGCAGGATTAAAGATCGACGGATCCTCTTCCCCCGTTCCCCACTCTTCATCGGTATATGTATTGATCGTAAAATGAATAAACGAATAAAATTCCATTTCCTGTACCGCCAGCTGTCTTTCTGACGGTTTTACCTGTGCGGCATACTTAATGCTTTCATTCATCGTTCCATCCCTCCAGTTTTTATGCTTGCCTATTACATTCTCTTCAGAAAAACAGGATACCTGCCGCATACCGCAGGTATCCTAGACTTCATCCCCTATTTCTTTAGCGACTTTTGGTAAATCGCCAAATATTGTTCCAGCTGCAGCCCCTTAAACCCGGCCAAATAACTATCCCAATCCTTATCGAGATCTTTATTGCCCGTCACGAATTGGGCCAGATTCGATTTAACATAGTCCGATAGCGTCTTCTGCATTTGGGCTATCGTTAACGCATCCGTAGGATCTACGAAGGTATCGGACGGATACACCACTTCAGGCTTTGCAAATGGCTCATATTTTTTGGCTGCTAGCCATAAGCGGTATTCAAAAGCCCCGTTCCCGAGCGGATCAGCAGGCGCTACAAAAGACTCACGTACAGAGTTGAGCATCTGCATCGTTCCAAGCTGCCACCAGTAGTCATCCGGCTTGGTCTCCCCATTATCTGAAGCCGCTTTGGCGATCACTTCGTATTTCGCTGGTTCACCATTGTAGTCCTTTTGACTGCTGTCTGCCTTTTTCCAGCCTTCCCCTTCAAAGCCCCAGGATTGCATAACAGTCCCTTCTTCGGACCAGAGGAAATCTGCCAGCTTGACCGCTGCAATCTGCTGTTCTTTGGTTGCCTTATTCGTGATGACGAACTGACCGTCACCCGCTCCTACGCTGTATCCGGCCAACTGCACTCCATCCGGTCCTTTGAGCGGTGGAACCACGTCATAATCCTTATGTCTCGGATGGGCATCATTAACATCGAAAACGCTGCTGATCAGGGCATAACCTACAGCCCCTACATCCGCGTCCGGCTTATTGGCCATCTGCTTCACCGCATCATTATTTTGGGTGAAGACGCCTTTGTCCATCAGACCCTCCGCAAACAGCTTCCGCAAATATTTAAGCCCTTCTTTCCATTCCGGCTGGGCCGGTGAAAAGACAACCTTGCCGTCCTTCACACTTAAATAATCCGAACTGTTGTCATAAATAAAGGCGTTCATCAGGAATGTATCGACGCCGCCGCCCCAGACGTTATCCGAGGTTGAAGTTGTAAAAGGAACTTCATCCGCTTTGCCGTTGCCGTTCGGATCCTTTTCTTTGAAAGCTTTCAGGACATTATAAAATTCATCCGTAGTCGTCGGCATGGTCAGCCCGAGCTTTTTCAGCCATTCCGTATTAATCCACATTCTTTGCCCATACGTGCAGTGCAGACATTCATTCAGCTTGGGCAGCGCATATATATTTCCGTCCGGTGCCACCATCCCCTGCTTCAGGTAGGACACACTCTCCATTGCTTTTTTGATATTCGGGGCATACTGATCGATCAAATCGTTTAACGGAAGAAAAGCACCCTGCTGACCGTACTTAATTTGATCCGCTTTGGATATTCCGGCATTCATAATGACGGCGGGATAGTCTCCGCTTGCCAGAAGCAGCAGCTTTTTATCGCTGAAGGCTGCATCCGGCACCGTATTCCAATTGAATTTGATGTTCAGCTTCTCTTCGATGTATTTGGAAAGCTTGTTCACGTCCAGGTTCTCAATGCCCACGTTTTGCGGAGCAAATACGGTCAGCGTTGTCGGTTTGTTCGGATCGGATGAAGAAGTCACGGCATCTTCCTGTTTCTTTTGGGAACTGCCGCATGCAGATAGTAGAAGAGATAAAATCATCATGATACTGATTCCGATAAATACCCGTTTTTTCAAAAGAACTCCCCCTTATGAGTAATGATCTCAAATACTGCCTCCTCAAGAAAAGGCCCCTTCGCTCCAAAATGTCCGGCACACACCTCCTTAAATTAATCAAAGAAAATCAGCCCTTTAACGATCCGATCATGACCCCTTTGACAAAGTGCTTTTGGACAAATGGATAAATGATCAGGACCGGAGCGGTGGATACAACGATTAGTGAATATTTAAGCAAATCTTTGAGTCCCTGCTGGACAAGCAGGCTGTTCACATTGGTCAGCATATCTGAGTTTTCCGAATTCAGGATCAGAATGTTCCGCAGGAAAATTTGCAGCGGGAACATGCTGCTGTCCTTCAAATAAATCAGTGCATTAAAGTAAGCGTTCCAATGCCCGACGGCATACATGAGAAACAATACGGCCAAAATCGGCTTGGAGAGCGGCAGCACAATCCGCAGAAAAAACCTCATATCGCTGCAGCCATCCATGTCAGCGGCTTCGGCCAGCTCTTCCGGAATTGATTGGAAGAAGGTCCGTGCGATAATGACCTGAAATACGGCAAGCGCCCCAGGAATGATCATCGCCCATCTCGTATTCACCATGCCAAGGGATTTGACCAGCAAATAGTTGGGGATCAGCCCCCCGTCGAAGAACATCGTGAAGACGAGCAGTATCATAATGAGACCGCGTCCGTAAAAGGTTTTGCGGGCGAGCGGATAGGCAAGCATGGCGGTAAAGGAAACATTGACCAGCGTACCCACGATGGTATAAAAAAACGAGTTGCCGAAGCCAACGAGAATATCGGAATTTTGGAAAACGGCCTTGTATCCAATCAAACTGAAATCAACCGGCCAGAGCCATACTTTTCCTGAAGTCACAGCCGATGGCGAGCTGAATGAAGCGCTTAAAATATGCAGCAGCGGGAACAAAATCAGAAGGAGAACAAGAGATAGAAAAATATAGACGATGCCAAGAAAGAACTTGTCTGTTACTGAATCCCGTATCGATGTTTTATTCAACATGCAGCCCTCCTTACCATAAACTGTTGGATGATATTTTTTTGGAAATGAAATTCACCAGGATCAGCAGAACAAAATTGATGACCGAATTAAACAATCCGATCGCGGCCGAGAAGCTGAAATTGGCTCCCAACAGACCGACCTTGTACACATAGGTGGAAATGACCTCGGATGTATTCTGATTTAAAGGATTTTGCATCAAATAAATCTTTTCGAAGCCAAGGCTCATCATCTGTCCCAGGTTCAGGATAAGCAAAATGACGATGACCGGAATCAGGCTTGGAATATCGATATTGATAATTTTTTGAAACCGTGAAGCCCCGTCCACCTTGGCAGCCTCATATAAATCCGGATTCACGCCGGATAAAGCAGCAATATAAATGATGGCCCCGTAGCCTGTAAACTGCCATACATCGGAGAAGACATAAATCGTTTTGAAAAATCCGGCCTTGCCCATAAAATCGATCGGTTCCCATCCGAGCGCCCTGAAGGCATTGCTCAGCAGTCCCACATTAGGGGATAAATTAACGATCAAAATGGACACGATAACCACCGTTGATATGAAATAGGGAGCGTAGGTAACCATTTGTACCGATTTCTTGAATACGCCATTCCTGATTTCATTAAGGGCGAGAGCCAAAATAATAGGTGCGGGAAATCCGATGGCCATGCCGTAAAGCGATATTTCCAGCGTGTTTTTAAAATACTGCCAGAAGAATGGAACCTCAAACAGTTGCTTGAAATATTTCAGTCCGGCCCATGGGCTTCCGAGTATCCCCTGTACGACGTTGTACTCCTTAAAAGCAATGATCACGCCGAACATGGGAATGTACTTAAAAATAATGATGTAAAGCAGAGGGAGAAAGACCAGCAAATAAAACTGCCAATGCTTCATGATTTTCCGGCCTGCGCTTGTCCCTGCCCTCTTCCGCGGGGCAACCCGTTCAGACGGATTCGGCGGAACCGCTTTGCTGCTTGTCACTTCCATACCTGCCGACTCTCCTTCACGTTTTGTTGCTCTCATGTTATAGGCATGGACTGATTCCGTTCAATATACATGTTTCTCGGAGCCAACTTATTTCCCTAAGAGAGTCATAGATACCGCTAAAAGCGACTGTTCCGCTCTGGTAAACTTTTTTCTCCGGCAAACCTTTTTTCATTCCTTTCCAATCCTGCGTAAACAACAAAAATCCCGCAAGGACAGCATCCAGCGGGACAAAGAAAATCGGACGGAAGCTTGCCTTCCGGCTATTAAAGCGCGGTCATATCTTTATTTCTCCGGATCATGTGGTCACGGTATTCGCCTGGAGACAGGCACACGATCTTTTTAAACATCCGTCCAAACGATATCGCATTCACATATCCTACTTCTTCGGCAATTTCCTGGATTGTCTGATCCGTTTCCGTAAGAAGGGTCTGGGCATGGCCGATTCTGAGCTCGATCAAATAATCCACAAACTTCTGTCCGGTTTCCTCCTTGAATAATTTGCTGAGCATTTTGGAAGAAAGGTTGAACAGATCGCTTAAAAAGTCCAGGGACAGATCGGGATTGGCAAATTCCCGGTCCATATATTCACGTACACTTCGGATCGTTTCGGAATGATTCCGTGTCACCTGAGCCTTCTGAAGCTCCCCGTAAAATTGCTCCAGAGTCTGCTCGAAGTTCACCTCTACCTGCTCCAGCGTATCCGATAACTGAATTGCCTCCAGTAGGGAAGGCCGCCCTTTATGTTCCCACAGCTCCTGGTATTCCTTTGTCATTTTATCCATTTCGCGTCCGATGGAGTAAATCAAATAATCCGCCAGGCTTATGATATGATCGCTGCTCAATATATTTTGTTCAATGCTGCGGATCAGCGTCTTGTGTTTCTCCCGCCACTCCTCTTTTCCAAGCCTGAATGACTGAGCGATCGAATGCACCAGCTGAAAATAATCGAACATGGCGCCGTGCTCCTCCTTAGCGAGCAGATTATAGAAAATGATCCGGTTATTACCCAGAATCATTTTATATTTCAAAGCCTGCTGCGCTTGAGCATAAGAGTCCGGAATTTCTTCCAGGTTATAGGCGGCCCCGCCCGCACCAACCGTCACCGTGAGCTTCAAATGCTCCTCCACCCACTTCCTGGCATGATCCAAAATCTCTGTAACCTGCTTCTGTGGGTCCTGCAGCTCTTCGATTTGCAAAAGCACTCCCAATGCGTCATTCGCGATCCACTCGGTCCACACAAAACCCCCATGCTCCTGGGCTGTTTCCTGGATGACGCTTTTCAGCGCAAATTTCATCAAATACTGGTCCTGCTGGGTAAACTGGCCACAGAACTGCGTATATTTATCGATTTCGATGACGCATGCAACTTGTCGTTCAGCAAAATCATTCAGCTGCATCGCATCCCGCATGACCTCCCATTCTTCAGGTCTTGAGAAATGCTGTCCCTCCATCAACTGCTGGAACAAATAAGCCTTTTTCACATGAAGATCTTCGCGGTGCTGCCGTTGGTAGCTGTTGGATTGCTCCAGCATCTGGTTAATGGCCGACTGGAGAAAGGTAAATTCGTCCTGCCCGTTCCCATGCAGCAGGGTTGTAGCTTTATTTTGAGAAAATTTCTGCACCTGGGACACAATCTGCTCAATTGGCTTATAGTTTTTTTTGGCAGCATACACGATCCACGCCACTCCAGCTAAAATCATCAAGATTCCCAGCATAAACCAGATGTTGAAAAGCTGATTCGCCACGTTAACCCACTTTCCGTTAATCAGCCCGCTCTGGTACTCCCAGCCGGTCACGGGAGAAATGGCCTGTGAAACGACATTTTGCTTCTTCTCTGCTTCGGAGACCGGAAGAACATCGCTGCCGCCTTGGTCAAGAATATGGATATAGCTGACATCCTGGCTGTACATGCTTTCAATAGAATTATTGATTGCATCGGCGGATACGTTGACGACGAGGAAACCTTGGCCGGTTTTGAGGAAGGGGGCTTTCAATGCTAAAGTAACAACCCGGTTCGGTCCCTTGATGCTGAATTCTTCGAATTTTCTGACCCCTGTCCAGCCGGCATCCTTCTTTTCCTGGTTGATGTACGGTTTGATGAAAGGGTAATCCGGATAATCCTGCAATCCGGAGCTTGTAGCGCTGCTCAGGATGAAGTTATCCTTGGTCCGAACGAGATAAATGGAGTCGACCAGAGGGTAAGCGTTTTTGAAATTATTAATAAACTCAACGAGCTTGATATTCAAATAATAATCATTTTGTGTGCCATTTTTATAAAATGCGGATATGTCCGTGTTCTTCAGCATTTCGGTCATCAGCATCTGCTCGATGGTTTTGAGGGAGGAGTCGATGGAGCTCATCGCTTGCAGAAGGAGGGTTTCATTGGCCTTAACGGCTTCCTTGCGGCTCTGATCACTAAGCAGCTGAAAAAACATGAAGAAAATAAAGGATATAACAATAAAAAAAGCAGGCATGTACGAAAAAATCTGGCGGTAAAACCATTTGCGATTCCGCATCGGCTCCCTCTCCTTACGCATGGATTCTCTTTCGGATGTCGTCTATGTTCTGAGCTTGCATTCCCTGAGAGGGCCGCAAATGAATTAAAACGCTTTCAAACACATGTGCATATTATAACATTCCAATCCATGGAATTCATTAGTGCCAAAGTAGGCAAATAACCCCCCTCGGTATTCCGGGCTCAATAGCCATGAACTGCCGAAGGGGCTGATAACTAATGATCTCCGCTTTGTTTCTTGTTCCGATACGCTTTTTCGTGGTAACGGAGAATGGATTCGAATACGTTTTTCCCATTATCATCAGATTCTATGGGGCTGTCCACATCCAGGCTTACATACATTGCTTTGTATGTCTCAGGCACCCAAATATACGTGTGGACATAATCCGTTGCCGTGTACCCCGCTTTTTTCCAGAAAGCGATTCTCTTGGCATTTTCTTCGCTGGGGTCTGCTTCCGCCTCAATCACGATGCCTCTGCAGTTTCTGGATTTCGCCCATCTTTTCAAATCTTCGAGACAAGCCAGCCCCAAGCCTTTTCCGCGTTCATGCCTGCTTACTGCAATATAATCGATGACAAGCAAACTCTCCTTCGAATCCGTTCCCGTCAGCGCCATAGCGACCGGAGCGGCTTGGATATACCACACATGCAGCTCGCACAGGCCTCTTTCAAACATTTTTACGATAATGCCCTTGTTTTTTCGCCCATGCTCCGGAAAGGCTTCTTCATAGACAGGCTCTGCCTGAAGCCACATTTCTTCATCCCATTGTTCTGTAACTTGATGCCGCATATCATGGTCTCCTTTATGAAAACTTCTCTATTCTAACTGCTCCCTTTAGTGTATAGCTGCATTCTCCCCATAAGCAAACGATCCGGATATCCTATTCATATGATGAGTCGTGCCAGTCTTAAGTAGGCCGATTTGCAAACAAAAAAACACCGCAGACAAAATATGCTCTACGGTGTTTCTGTAAATATCGGTTAAGAACCGATCATGCTATTTTCCGATCAGCTCACCATTTTTCATGATAAGCTCCTCGTCCAAGTAGACGTCCGGCTTGCCGACAACGCAGTCGATATGAACACCCGCCGCAACCGTTCCACCGAACGTGTTATTGCTGCCAAAGGCCACATGGATCGTGCCGGAGACTTTCTCGTCTTCCAGCACGACACCAGTAATTCTTGCCTTTTCATTCGTGCCTATGCCGAATTCTCCGAGCATTCTGCCATCGCCGTCTCCCAGCATTTGCAGCAGCTTTTCCCCTTCTTCACCGCCTACGGCAGCAACGAGACGCCCCTTCTCAACGCTCAGGACAATCGGACCTGCCAGCTTGCCGACACCGGCGATCGAACCGTCAACGACGATTTGACCTGTGGCAGAACCTTCGACGGGTGCAATGTAAGCCTCGCCGGAAGGTAGATTACCCGATTGACCCGGCTCCAGATACATGCCTGTGCTTGGTACTCCATCGCGGCCCTCAATGGAAAATTCCAGTGAATGGCCGTCTTTTTCGATTCGTACCTTGCGGCTTTGGGTCAGCATCTCCGTGACCTCCTCCGTCAGTGCTTTGACCTGTGTGTAGTCGGCGGCAATCGCGCCCTCCAGGAACATATCCTCCGTGATTCCCGGCATCGTCGCAACGCGGGCTCCGGCTGCTGCAGCCTGCTTGCGCGCCTGTGTGTGGGTAAGAGAATGCTTCGTGATGCACACAACGGCCTGTGAGCTGACCATAGCTGCGGCGACAGCTGCAGGCGGTTCTTGCCCGGACTTACCCCGCTCCTTCATGACCATCAGCATAGCTTCCGCGCCCATGCGTCTTCCCGCTTCGTAAAGTAACTCCGCCAGTTCCTTTCGGGTATCGTCGGTAACGACAAGAAAGGTCTCTCCGGCCTTGAGTCCAAGGCAATCCGCCAGCGTTTTCATGCTTATTTCAATGATTTTTTCGCTCATTTTTTTATTAGCTTCCTTTCATACGAGAAATATCTTATATGGGCCGAATTATATCATTTCCGATACGACTTTTGCCATAATGGCATTGGAGAGGATGACAGGCGATCCCGTCTCTTCGGCGACGATTGCCCGCGCTTCTTCCGTATAACCCATGCAATCCAGCAGGAAAATATCCGCTTTGTCCTTCAGCTCAGATGCGGCGGCTTGGAAATTCCCATTCGTGAACAAATACGGCGAGGCAACGGCAAACTCCGGATGAAGCCCCTGCGGCTCATATTTTGGTCTCAGGCTTACCTTTTGCTCTTCAAGGGGAACGATGACGCCCAACCTTCTGCTGCCGACCATTGCTTTCACAACCGGAGGAATAATATGATCTGGCTCGATCAAGTAAGACGTTCTGGTATGAAGTCCCGGGAATACGCCCGTGCACAGCAGCAGAATATGCCCTACTCCTTGCTCTTCCATTTCGAATATTTTATTTTGCAGGATGGGCTGAATTTTATTCCGTCCCATAATAACGGACTGGCCTGTTGTTAACCGGGATGTCAAACTGTAGTCATCTTCACCCGGCTGTAAATGGGCGTCGATATATTCCTTCGTCAATCCATCCAGCACGCCAGCCTGGATCATCTCCACCCGCTTAGACAAATGTGCTTCCAGAATCGGAGTGACGTCTTTACGTGGCGCCTGACCGATCGTCATTACCCCAAGCTTCGTCATTGGTCATCCCCTCCATGCTTAACATGAATCTTTCTCAAAATTTTTCCAAGTGCTTCGATGACCTGTTTACAAAAGGGAAGAGAACTAACGCCCCTTCCCTTCCACATTTATTTATTTCCCTTGGGCATTGCCTGCGGTTTGCAGAGTTTTCATCGACCCGTAAAGCTTGCCGATCCGTTCATATTCCACTTCATCATAGAAGGCACAGGTTCCATTCGTTACTTCCTTAGCGGTTTCCACAGCAAACCGAACCGCTGCAGCAATGTCTACTTCGTGACTAGCTCCCGTTCCGCAGCCCGGAACAACGGATTGCGTAGTCACTGCGACGCCTACCACAGGTGCGGATGTCGCAACAGCCGGCTGCAAAATGGAGTTGATATGATACAAGTCGTTGCCATAAGGCGTAATATCCTGCATTGTAATCGGGAAGGTCACCGGAAGAAGGCCGGTGGTCATTTCCATAATACGCAAGAGATCTTCGCTAACCCGCAAAATATAGCCTTCTTTCACGGTAGGTGAAATTGCAAAGCCCTTGTGATTGATCACGCGATTGCCCTTGGTCGTATCGATCGAAAGAACAGCCTCCATCTCGGGCAAAACCTCATGAGCATTCATGGCACCAATATCAACCGGCGAATCCATAAAGTCGACTGGCTCATGCGGACGAGTCGGAGCATCGGGACAGATATGGGTTGTCACGATGACATCGCCTTTCAAACGGTCTCCTTTCGCCTGCATATCCGCCAGCTTCAGCGCTGAGGCCACCGCGGCTACCGCGCCATCGGCGTCGGACACGAGTCCGGTTCTGGTCGGACGGGCACCTATTCCGCCAAGGCGACCCACGATGCCAAATGTGGCGGCGCTGCCCCCCTTTGCCTTGCCCTCGGTTCCGGGGATCATGATTTTAATGAAATCCGTGCTGCCCTTCTCGCCGGTCACCTTTTTGACCTCTACAGTAACATCCCGATAGCTGCCGAGCAGCTCCTTTACCTTTTCTCCGGTTGCATTCGCATCGTCCAGCGCATCCAGCGCAATCATTGTTTGTTTTAATGTCATTTTTCCATACCTCCATGCTAGTCTGAAATGATGAGCCGAACATAAATCAAAAAATGTAATCCAATACCGGTTTCTTAATGATGTCTTCTACAGGCTGCAATAACTTTTTGTTATTCATCGTGCTGCTCAGCAGCAATTTCTCCCTTGGGACGACGATGATCGCGAGCTGCTGTCCTTTTTTAAGAGCGGCCGTAACGATCGGCTTTGCCGTTTTGGCATCAATTGTCATGATGAGATCCGGGAAAGTCGCGTAACGCTCTCCACCCTTCTCCAGAGTCATGTATTCATTCCAGAAGGTCATCTCGAAGCCGTCAATTCTTACCGTTCCGACATCGAAACCTCCCACTGTTTCAATCTCAAAATCCGTCACTTCTCCGGCGGCAACAACTTGTCCTCCGAGTTTCGCGGCGACGGCGGCGATTGCAGCTTCACCCTTTGCTCCAAGCAGCGCTTCGCCGACTTCAATCGCCTTCGTGATCGCGCCGGGAGCCCCGTTATTTCTGGCATACGCTGCCGTAACCGGGTTTCTCGCTACGGCAACCAAGCCACCGGCTTCAATGGATGCCTTGCGGATGAGCGAAGCTGCTTTGCCAAGCGAACCTGTGATGCTGAACTCCAAGTAATGATCGTCTTTACCGCCAACTGCCGTTTGATGCGATACGTAATCCTCGATTTCAGTCAAATTCATCGCACCCATCGTTCCTGTTGGGTGAGCTCTTCCGTTGCAGGCAAAATCCACAAGAGGGATGCCTGTCATGACCGATTGCAGCCATCCGTTCACCGTTGTCCCGGCCCCATTCTCATTCGTATGAATCGCAGAAATCGGTTTATGAAGTCCACGGGCCAGCATTTCCAGTGATCGTGCATAATGAATAGGCTTCAGAAATTTATCCTTTGCTCCGGGAGCCCCGACAAGCGATACCGTTACAAACGTATCGTTGTCAGCGAACTGGTCGATTGTATGCAGCTCAGGCGAACCTAATTCAAGCGCCAACCGTCCAATCTGAAGCCCCTCTTCGATCCAGCCTCCGCCGCCACCTCCCAAAATGGCGCCACCGAATACGGCACTTTCCATCATTCTCTCGTCCAATTTAATCGTAGTCATATCCATCCGCACCTACTTTCTGATTTTAAATATAGAATTAAAGAAGCTGTATATGGCATCACCTGCGATGAAACCGGCAGCCAAAATACTCATTGAAGTCTCAGCATCCTTGCCTTTCACTTTCAGCACGACGATCCGGATCAGGAGACCCGCAAGGACCGCCCAACAGGCATTGGGTGTAAGGATGAGCAGACCGGTTGCGAACATGACGCCAACCTGGCGCTTCGCACCGCCGATCCATTGCAAAATGGCTCCAGGGATCGCCCACACCAGCAGCTTCATCGCTACATCCGGTGAGGCTCCCGCTTGAATGGTGGATACATAGACGGTATCAATTGGCGGAACGAGGTTTTGCGAGAAATACGAGTGATATGTCAGAGCCACGACAACCACCGCTACAGCAAAAGCAACCATACCTGTCAGATACTGCTGTTTTCGGCCCCGCCGTTCAAACTCTGCATCCTCCCCGTTGCCCCGAAGGATATAGCCGGTTTTCAGATCGTAACCCATATCTGCAAACGCCGGACCTGTTGCAGCACTAAAGCCGGCAAGCAGGGCAAGCGCAACCGTCGGGAAGCCGATCATCATACCGAATAACAAGGTAATGAAAGCGACCGCGAACGCCGGGAACCAACCCGAATGCATCGCAGCAATGCCGACGATAAGTTCATGGACGAACGCCGCAAAGGCGGCAAAAACAAGAAACCCGATCAGCATGCCGAAGGACATTTTCGTAATCAAGCCGCCGATAATCGCGATAATCAAGGCAATGATTAGGTAAGCGACAAATCCATAACCGAGGGCGCGTCTCGCCTCACCCTCCGTTCGTGTGTATTTGCCGGCTTCTGCTTCCCGATCTTCCTTCTTCGGGCGTTTCAGAATAAGGAAAGCTGCTTGAACCAGAGCTACAATGCCCGCGCCGATCATGACACCATGCGCGATATACAGCTTGTCAACGTCGATGTTAAACCAAGGAATCGAATATTGGCGGATCAAAAGCCCAATACCGAACATGCCCAGCGCCCAGATGTTACCGATGAATGCCACACCGAAAGCGGACATTGAAATATGGAAATAGGAGCCGATCAGGCCTACAACGGTTCCGACGCCAAGCAGCCCGGCGCGTTTGCCGCCTTTATCACCGGCGATAATCGATTCGGCTGTCGCTACGCCCGGTGCCCAGGTTCCCGACGCCGGGAACAGCTTCGAATCAAACAGCTTATACAAGAGTGCCGAGTCTACAAACATCGCAAGAGCCGCGCCGATCAGCATGGGGATAATCAGCTTGGTCTCTCCCATGACAAAAGGGATGCCGATGGGAATAAATAAACTGTTGGCTGCCCCAAACGTCGCAGAGGAGATCGAAGTTTGGACCAGATTTTGACGGTGCACCGATTTATATTTTTTAAAAACCGCAATCGGTATTCTCGCGATCAGCATCGCGACAAGTGCCCCGATGATCGCTGTGTTTGGCGTCACGCCCAGTGTCGTTACAATCTGAATACCGACAATAGCGCCAAGAACGCCGGTTATGATATTGAGAATCAGGGCAAATGGTTCAAATATACTGGGATGCTTCTCTTTTTTGCCTTCTTGTCCCACATCGTTCTTCATTTCGCTCATCCATATGCCTCCAATTTGTGTAAGTTGATCACTCTTTTAATTTTCACGACATTCAGATCGAAGACCGATAGAATAGCGATACATTCACTGTCCATTCGAACATAATCGTTCCACATGACGATCAGTCAATTTGTTTATAAAAATTAGCAGCTATCAAACCTTCCGATTCAACCGGATCGATGACCGGAATCTGCAATTCCTTGCGGATCACATCTGCAAACGAAATGGTCGCAAATCCCGTGCAAGCGAATACAATTGCTTTTGCACCTTTGTTAACGAGCGTACGTGCCCCTTCCAGAGCCATCCTGCGTCCTTCGTCCGTTAACAAATCCGTCGTATTCGTTACGCCTTCCGGACGGTTATAGCCGACAATCAGATCACCCAGCACGTCTCTCATCACGGGCGGAACGCCTTCAGTGATACCCATCAGCCCAACCGGTTCGCCAAGCGCACGAGCCACGAGCGAAGCAGAGCTTCCTCCTCCGATTACAGGGATCGAAACACGACCGCGCAGCTCTTGGATACCGGGATCAGCTGCACAGCTAATAATCAGCAAGCGGCGGCCTTCCTTTTCCAGCTCGATGCCCAGCTCGACAATCTTCGGAATAGCTACAATCTCCGACTCTTCGTCGTAGATACCCAATGGTTGGTCAGGAATACTTCTGCTTAACACAGATATACCAAAATGCTTTTGAATCATTTCCCCATGCGATTGAAGCACTTCATTATCTTTTGCGGTAAATACGCGAATTAACCCAATCACAGCTGACCACCCTTTCGTCCCTTTTCTCTTATGTTAAATTTTATTACATTAGATTTTATTCTTTTACCTGTTAGCCAACAATGTACTCATCCACCAAAACTAAAAACGCCCCCTTGTGCTGGCAGCACAAAGGGGCATACGAGATGCGATATATAAACACGATATGTCTTCATTAGAAATTACAACAATAAATCTCTCCTCATGTATGATTCAATAAATAAAAAGCAGAACACAGATACAATTCATATCGAATTTGAGCGTTGCTTAGATCATATCCCGTAATCGTTTTGATGCGGTCGATCCGATAATTGACCGAGTTACGATGGATATACATCCGCTTCGAGGTTTCATTCAGACTGCCGCCTGTTGCCAAATAATGATAGAGCGTACTGAGGTAATTGGTGCCACTTGCATTGTCATGCTCGGCAAGCTTACCGACCTTCTCTTCTACAAACCTGCCCAGCCGGGCTAGATCTGTCGTTTCCAGCAGTAATTGAATCATCTCTACCTCAGTGTACTTGAATAACTGGCGCCCCCTGTTCAATCGGAAACCGATTGATACCGCTGTCCTGGCTTCGTTATAGCTCCGGTGTGCTTCATACAGCGAACAAGGCCGGCCGATACCGATTCGGACCGATTCCCATAATTTAAGCTGCCGATGAAGCTCGTCGCTCCAGTGTAACGGCCGATCAGGGTCTTGGGAGTGGTTATCTGCACTCGCAGATTTAATGGAAGGTAAAAACAATACGATTTTCCCTCCGTAGATCTGAAGATGGGAGCGGACCTTCCGAATTGCCGACTCCCTACGAATGAATGATTGAATTGCTGCCATAACGGCAGATTCATCTTCACTGTACATAGGATCATCCGTTTCAATGACAGCGACTTCCCATGACCATTCGGGAGCAAGTCCAAGCTGGCGTCCTCTCGATGCGATTAATCTTTCGTCTGCGGCCGGGTTAAGAATCAGCTCTTCAAAGAATGTCCCCCTTAATCTGTTCTCGGTATCCATGGCAATCTTATCTCTCATTAATTCCAGCGAAAATACCAGCCGGGCCTGCTCAATCAGCATCAGATCGAATTCATCCAGCTCCCACTTCTCCACCACGAACTTCCCCAACATTTTGTTATCGACATTGACCTCCCACTGGCGGCTGTCTTTCGATGATCTATATGGATAGCCCTCCGGGGATGAAGCAAGCACCTCTCCGGCTTGATCGATAACCCAGATCGGTGAACCGATCAGCTCAGACACCTTATCGGCAACGACCTGCATGCCTCTATTGTTCAATACAAGGCCTGTCAGGGCCCTGTTTACTTCTTCGGACCGCTTCAGCAGCACAGCCTGTCTGTTTAAAATTTGTTCCATGACATGATACGTAATATCGATATATGCCATTCCAATCGGAAGCTGAATGATCGGAACATGATATAGATTGCTTTTATCAATCATTTCCTGCGGAATATGGGGGATAAACCTTTCCGGTTTGATAGCGACCCCAGCTCCATTCACTTTTGCGAGCTGTTCGACCATCTCTGCCAGGAGTGACGGGTTGTTACGCGTCGAATAGCCGGTCGTCAGCACCATCTCGCCTTCCCGCAGCCAATTACCGATATCGGGCACCTCCCAAATATCGATATACTGCACGATACGATCCAGACCATCCTCTCCGCTGATCAGTGTTGCATGTTCCATGACAGGAAGCTTAAGCATTTCTCTAACCGTAAAGCCTTTCAGATTCATCTCTTCTCACCTCTCACGGTTCAGGGTTATCATGTAGAAGTACTTCTTGCTGGTTCCATGACCGCTTGAATCATGCCTTTATTCAATTGTACCTCAGCTATCCGGATTCATACTACCGAACATGATGGATATGTATATCAATCTTTTTCTTTTCCCGGTCAAAAAAAAACAGCCGTTCCCCTGTGAACGGCTTGCAGCGATTGCTCTTTAGCTAAAACTGAAATCATACCAAATGCTCTTATAAAAATGAATGACCCTTGAGAAAATCTAACGCTGTGCGGCCGCTTTCTGATTCAATGCTTCCGCCTCATGCTCCGACCGCTTTTTTAAGATTACTTTCCTGATGCTATCTACGGATAAATGATAGGTTTTCATTAAATGCTCTACCGAATGACCGCTGCAATGAAGATTATAGATCTCTTCGTTTCTGCGTTCGATCATCTGTCTGGTGCCGCTGTTGACTCCCCAACCGACACGCTCATTGCTTTTCTTGGGAATATAAATGAGCTCACCCTCTATATACTTCTGAAGCTCCTTCAGCAAGCTAGGGGGCAGCACATCCCTCCCATTCCTGTAATTCACGATAAACGTCCTCCTTAGATGGATGATTGTTCCAATCTACGATTTTAGCGTTGAACATTTTATCGTTCCCTCCTTTCGATTATGTATAGTGTATTTTTAAAAGGTAATTAGGGAGGCCAATACCGGCCTCCCTGCACTTTGCGATTTCCGCTTTACGCGGAAACCACCTCGTAATTTGTGATCAAAATTGCATCAGCTCCTTTCTTTAGGAAAGTTGTCGGCCGCCCGACATCTTTATTAACTCATATTTAGAGCTTACCTTCAAGCGAAAGAACAAGTATAGACGTTCTTTACCTAAGGTTTTTTGATCATCCTCATCAAGACATCTGCCTGACGGATCCAGAAATCCTCTACATACGGGCTTTCCTGAAGCATCAAACCTGTAATGACTGAAAAGTAGCACAGCAACAGTTGTGCCGGTTCACCCTCATAAAATTCTCCCTCTTTCTGTCCCTTGATGAAAATAGGCATGAGGCGCTCAATAGTCTTTTCAGGAGGATGCTGCTCAATCAAACGCTTCGCTGCTTCAGGCGCTTCTTCCGATATCTGCACTTGACGGATCAACAGAAATGACAGTCTGTTGTCCGGATCAAGCATCAAGCATGTAAATGCTCTGATTTGTTCCGCAGGGGTACCCGGGAGCTCGTGAATATGCCCCATTGCAGACTCCGCCTCATCCAGAGCATCCTGCACCAGTTCTGTGTATAGCTCTTCCTTAGAGGAAAAATAGCGGTAAGATAATCCCTGGCTAATACCCGCTGCAGCTGCAATGGAGCTTATTTTCGTTCCGGCAATACCGTGCAGAGCGAATACTTTGAGTGCCGCTTTTTTAATTTGCCGTTTGCGTTCCTCGTGAATTTGTTCCAGCTGATGATCGTTTAATGGCGACACTGCTGCTTCAACTCCATTCATAACATATGTGTTAACACCATTGTAGGGCTGAGGACACGGAGCAGCAAGTACTGTCACTTGGAAAAGGCGGCTCTAATCTGCTTCTCGCTGATCTCCCAAAGGTGGGCAGCACTTTCCGAATCCTGGGCAGCCCGAGAGGAAATCCCCAGCTTCAAATCCTTGTAATAATTGCCGCTTTGACCCGTTAGTTCGGCAGATTCTGCGAGCCATACCAGTGTTTCCGCCCCCTTTTCAGGTGTACGGGAGAAGGGCTTCATGCAGGCCATCGTCATTCTTGCGAGTGCGCCGTTATTCATGTTAAAACCTGTGGACACAAGTCCCGGATCGAAGCAATTGGCCGTCACGCCGGTATCTTGCAATCTTTTGGCAAGCTCCACCGTGAGCAGCAGATTAGCCAGCTTCGTTTCGCCATATCGAAGATTGGCACCACCGAGAAGCCTCTTGAACGGACTGTATAAACGACGGCCATCCAGATCATCGTAACCAATCCCCTCTCTCGCCATTTTATGACCATGCGAAGAGGTGAAAATAATCCGGGCCTCTCTATTTTCTTGGAGACGGTCCAACAGCAGTGTGGTCAGCAGAAACGGTCCCAGATGATTTACAGCCCATGTCATTTCAAATTTATCTTCACTCCAGTGTCTCTGATCGTAAAAGGCACCTGCATTATTGACCAGCACATCAATATGCGGGCAAGCTTCGAGAATTTCACCGGCAACCTGCCGGACAGAGTGGAGAGAGCCCATATCAGCTATAAAAATATCGATCTGGGCGTGATGCACACCACTTCCCATCCGAATCCGCTCTGCGCATTCCACGGCTCTCGTCCTGTTCCGGGCAATGATGCCGAGTCTTGCACCATCCTTTGCCAGCCTAAGCGCCGCGGCAAGCCCAATGCCACTGGTGGCCCCAGTAATGAGTACATATTTGTTCCGGATAGACCATGGCAAGACCGAATTTCCCTTTTGCACATTCAACATGACTATTCCTCCGTTTCGATGAATGAACTGTTCATTCATTATTAAATCCAATATATTCTGTTTTTGTTACTTTGTCAACGATTGGAAAAATAAAAAAAAAGAGAACCGTCCTTATGAGACAGTTCTCTTTCGGAGCAAGCCGGATTACCAGCCTGTGACCGCAATATCTTCATGCATATTTTGCAAATAATCCGGAAGAGGGCCTTCGTGCATCAGCCACAGCTCATGCAGTGCACGCGTGCAGCCCACATACATCAGCTTGGCATCCCAAGCCGAAGTACCATAATGCACCGGATCCGCGTCCGCTACGATGACAGCATCGAATTCAAGACCTTTCGAGAGGTAGACAGGCAGGACGGAAAGTCCTCCCTCATACGCTTTTTTTCCGCCATCAATCAAATGCAGCTCCGGAATTTCAGGCAGAAGCTGTTCATACAGCTCCTTCGCATCCTTAAGAGTCCGTGTCAAAATAGCGACCGTGCGGTATTCGCCCGTGGACAGCTTCTGCATCCCTTTGCGGAGATCATTCAGCCTCTCCTGCCCATGCCCCCCGTAAGGAATCATACGTACCGGATTTCCGCTCCGGAATACCGGTACAGCAAGGAGATCGCTGTTCACACCTTTTTCCAGAATATGGTTGGCAGACTCGATGATTTCCATGGTCGATCGATAGCTTCGCGTCAGGGCAAAATAAGCTGTTTGCTCCGGCGCGAACAATGAGCTCATTTCTTCCCAACTGTGGACTCCCCGGTACGCATGGATGCCTTGGGAGAGATCGCCGAGAATGGTAAAGGAATGACCTCGAACAAACAAATCAAGAACCGCAACCTGGAACGGAGAGAAATCCTGCGCCTCATCAATGACAATATGATCAAAGCGCTGATCACCTGTAATGTCATTGAGCAAATAATGAATGTACAGAAGCCCTGGCAGGTCCTCTTCACGGATAATATCCTTTTTCAAATCCTTTTGCGTTGATTTCATTACGCTGTCCGGAATAAGCGTTAGCAGTTCCTCAGGCCAGCCTGCCTGCAGCTTCAATGCCTTGAACATCTGCTTATACAGCACAAGCGGCTCGTATTTCGGCCATTTGGTCGCATAGGATTTCTCGCGCTGGGCTGCCTTTTTCTTCCGTTCCTTCAGCGCCGCAGCCGATGGCGATTTCTTCAGCTCCATCTCGACCCAGCGGTGAATTCTCGCCATGACCCGTTCTTTGCGTTTAGCTAGCGGATACGGCTTGTATTCCTCATTGAACCAGTGAAGAATCATACTTCGCTTCAGCACAGCACCTTCCCACGGCATGAAATCCACTTCGGGCACCGAAACATTTTCCATGGATTCCAGGCAGCTGCGAATCATATTCATGAAGCGGATTGAGCCCTTAAACCGGCCGGGAACCTCATCATTCACTTCAGGCATCCCTCCAGCTGACTCAAACCAGTAATCAAGCGTTTCGGACGTATCCGCAATCGCAAGATCTATGCCCAGCAGCTTCAAGGCCCAGTCCGTGAACGTACTCTGCTGGATATCCCCTACACCAAGCTCTGGCAGCACATCCGAAATATAATCCAGGAACATATGGTTCGGCGCGAAAATAATCATTTTCTCAGCCGTAACCTGCTCCTTGTACTGGTACAGCAGAAAGGCGAGACGGTGAAGGGCAACGGTTGTTTTTCCGCTTCCCGCAACACCTTGAATGATCAGTGCCGTGTTTTTCGCTGCTCGAATAATCTGATCCTGTTCCGCCTGAATGGTGGATACGATATCACGCAGCTTGTTATCCTTGTTCTCACCCAGCCGGTAAACGAGAAATTCATCCGATACAGCCGGCTGATCGCTGTCGCGGTCATATGTATCAGATACCCGTTCCAAAATCTGTTTCCGGATGACAAGGTTGCGTTTTAAATACACCAGGCCTTCTATGGTTCCCTCCGGTGCTTCGTACACAGCCGGGTCATCGCCCCCGGTAAAGGAATAAAAGACGCTGGCAACCGGTGCCCGCCAATCAATGACCATTGGCTGATCTCCAATTTCCCCGTGATCCACACCGATTTTTCCGATATAGAGCGGTTTCGGCTCACCATCTTTGTTTTCTTGGAAATCCAGCCGTCCGAAGTAAGGTGCCGGCAGGCTTTTGGCCAGCGACTGCCTTTTCTCCTCACGTCCTGCCTCCAGAACTTGCTCTGTAAAGTCATGTCCTGTATAGACATCGATGCCGCGCAGCCGCCCAAGCTGCTTGTCAATTTCTGCAATTGTTGCATTTAGCCTTCGCTCTTCCTCTTGATAGGCACTTTGAAAAGTCTGTTCCAATTTCAGTTACCTCCTAAAAGTTTTTCCGTAAGCCGAGAAGGCTTCGGGGGGACGGTTGAATGTTGATTTGGCGTTCGTGAACAGTTATCTGCCTCGTGGAAAACACCGTCAACCCGTCCCAACCCTGGTAAGTCGATGCTTATACTCATCAAGCCTAAGCCCGCTTAGAAAGGATTTTCAGTATATCACACTGAAAGTGCATTCACCATAGGGCCGCTTGAAAACTCATCCCTGCCAACGAGTGAATTACCGCAGACTGGCTCTCCATTCCCCCACTGTCCACACATCTGATATCCAATCCTTATAAAAGGCCGGTTCATGGGAAACAAGCAGGATTGTTCCCTTGAATTCCTCAAGTCCTTTTTTCAGTGCTTCCTTTGCCCTGATATCCAGATGGTTCGTCGGTTCATCGAGGACCAGCAAGTGACTAGGTGTAAGCATCAGCTCCGACAGCCGCACCTTAGCTTGCTCACCACCGCTGAGTGCGCGGATCGGCTTGCGGATATGCTCTGCTGTAAGGCCGGACATGGCAAGCACCTTGCGGATGTCCTTTTGCGTCAGGTCAGGCCGCAGCGTCCATACCCTCTCGATCGGCGTTTCTCCTGATGCGATATCCTCCTGACGATAATAAGCCGCTTTTACCTGCTCCTGCGCAATTAATTCTCCACCCAACGGTTGGATGTGGCCAAGCAAAGTGTTTATAAGTGTAGACTTGCCCGCACCGTTTTCACCAACAATCGCAATTTTATCGCCCCTGCGCACCTTCAGCGACACAGGCTTGAACAGAGGACTGTCGTAGCCAACTTTCAATTGCTTTGTCTCAAAGACCGCCGCTCCTGCTGTAACGCCCGGGGTAGCAAATGTGAATCGTGGGGCAGGGCCATCTGTCGGCTTCTCGACTCGGACAATTCTACTGAGCATCTTCTCGCGACTTTTGGCCTGCTTGGCTTTACGGATCCGATTCTTATCGATAAAAGCTTCCAGCTTTTCGATCTCCTTGCTCTGCTTTTCAAAAGCCGTATGCTGCTGGACCTGGCCAAGCGCCAGCTCTTTCTTGAAATGCTGGTAATTGCCGGAATAGCGTCTGATGTTTTGATGGGCCAAATGAAAAATAACCGTCGTAATTTCATTCAGAAAATGCTCATCATGAGAAACAACGATGTAAGCCTGCCTGTAGCGTTTGAGATAACCGGTAAGCCATTCGATATGAATGGTATCCAGGTAGTTCGTAGGCTCATCGAGCAGTAGCACCTGTGGTTCTTCGAGCAGCAGCTTTGCCAGCAAAAGCTTCGTCTTTTGCCCTCCGCTAAGCAGACTGACATCCTTGTCGAGTCCCATATCCATGATGCCGAGACCTGACGCGATATCTTCAATTTTGGATGAAACCTGATAGAACTCATGATGCTCCAAAGCTGCCTGAAGCTCCCCGTAATTCCGTAATAGAGCATCCAGCTGATCGCCCGCATCCGCAAAGCGCTCCGCGATGCTATTCATTTCCTTCTCTATATCATACAAATACTGAAACGCTCGCTCCAGATATTGTCTGATTGTGATTCCCGGCTGCAGGCCGATATGCTGCTCCAGAAACCCGATCTGCACCTGTGATGCCCATTCAATTTTGCCCGCATCCGGCAATAAATTGCCGGTAAGCAGACGGAACAAAGTGGATTTACCCGCGCCATTGACGCCGACCAAACCGGCATGCTCACCTGGAAGCAAGCGGAAATTCATATGTGCAAACGTCATCTGATCACCATACATATGCGTCAGATCGGTAACATTCAAAATACTCATGATTTTTCTCTCCTTTTGGTTTTCAACTTGATTAGAAGCGAAAGCCATCCGGAGAAACAGTAGTATGAAATTTAAAATACATGCTTGCTTCTCTTATCTTTGCGGTCATAAAAAAAAGAGTAAGGCGAATACACCTCACTCCTTTAAGCTATAGCAGAGTAAGAAAGGATTCGGATCATATCAACTGTTCTCGAGATGGCTTGTTAAAAAAGGGCAGACTTCTCCCATTTTAGGCCAATTCTCTTCTTAGAACAGTAGATAATATTTCCATTTCCTTTCCACCTCATGTCGTCATATTTTAAAGACAGTTACGCCAAAAATTATATAGGAGTTCTTTCTGTTTTGTCAACCTCTTCCACCTTTTCGAGCTGACTGATACGGTAATAGCCGGATGGAGTCCAGCTTTGGGTTGATAAAGAAAATTGATCAAAGCTGCAATACGCGGACATTCCACCCGAAATAACAGTCCGAATCATTCCTGTTCCGTATTCCGGATGCTGCTTATGTCTGACTC
This sequence comes from Paenibacillus dokdonensis, assembly GCF_004916975.1. Classification (GTDB taxonomy): domain Bacteria; phylum Bacillota; class Bacilli; order Paenibacillales; family Paenibacillaceae; genus Paenibacillus_AQ; species Paenibacillus_AQ dokdonensis. The sequence goes on from NZ_STGQ01000001.1 coordinate 3,904,519, forward strand.
TGATACCTGGACTCCATTCAGGCAGATTGAGCGAGGCAGAAACCGGCATCTGTTCCATCTCCCTGATCCCTTCAGCGGCCCGCTGAAGCTGCTCTGCGAGCTGCGGGAACCCGGAGTTTGAATCCAATCCGTCTGCATGCTTGCCTCTTCGCTTTGAGAACCTTAATGTCTTTTGCGGAGCGTCGTTATGCTTCTCTATCACTGATATATTCGCTCCTATGCTGTTATTACGCTCTTTCTATTCCCCTTTAGCCCGGTAGAATGCCTTATTCTCCAGAGCTCGGACCGGCGAGGTCCAATCATCGGTAGTAGGCATCGTGGAGATCGCATCCTCCGCAGCTTGCAGCTTGGCGTCCATTTGATCGATCAAATGCAGTGCCAGCGCTTCGGGTATTTGCGGCTGCACCGTACTACCCCATTCAGGCAAATTATGATGAGCTAAAATCATATGCTGAAGCAGAACGATTTTTTCGGAATTTACATCCATGCCATGGATAACTGCTGCTTCTGTAACCCAGCCTGCCGCAAGCGGAATATGTCCGATCAGCTTCCCGGTAAAGCTATACTCACTGACGATACCGAGCTCTGCCGTCAATTCTTCCGTCTTGGCAATATCATGCAAAATAATGCCAGCGACCAAAAGGTCCCTGTTCAGGAATGGACGCTGTCTGCATATGAATTCTGCCAGCTCCAGCATCCGCACCATATGGTAAGCCAAACCTGCATAAAATGCGTGATGCATGCCTTTAGCCGCAGGATAATGCATCAGTTTGTCACCAATCTTGCCGAAGCAGTGGTCAATAATGACCTGCATCTCCACATCCTGAATACTGGAGGCAGCTGTTTTGATTGTATATACGAGATCATTTGGCGGAACAGGAGCCGCACGCACAAAATCGGTAATATTATAACCTTCATCCTCCGTTACCGGACGGATTTTATTGACCTTAAATTGCAGGCGCTCACGGTACAACTGAACCACACCCCGCACCTTAACCAGCATAGGCGCAAAAAATGTTTCCTTGTCCGTTGAAGATGCATCCCAGTACTTGGCCGAGATTTCCCCGCTGGTATCTGAAAGAATAATATCGAAATAATCCTTCGGGGGTGTAGAATTAGTCTGCTTCACGTTTACAGATTTTAATAGATAATACCCCGTAACTTCCTGTCCTTCTGTGAATGATTGTATGAGTGTCATGTCATTCCTCCTCCCCAAGTCTCTTTTTCAGTACTACAATAAAGCATGCAGCACAAAGTTGGCAACAAACAAGGCGGCTATGCCATAAAGCACGGGAGAAACATCTCTACCTTTTCCCCGGGCAAGCTTTACAACCGGATAAGCAATAAATCCGAAAGCCATGCCATCCACAATACTGTATGTGAAAGGAATCATGACCATGATCAGAAATGCCGGAAAAGCTTCTGTGAGATCGCCAAAATCCATTTCCTTGACGTTCTGAACCATCAGTCCGCCGATCACAATCAGTATCGGAGCAATGGCGCTGTCTGGAATATAAGCGAGCAGCGGGATGAAAAAAAATGTCGCTCCGAATAAAACAGCTGATACGAGTGAAGTCAGACCGGTTCGTCCGCCAGCCGCAATACCTGCCGTTGTCTCCGCCGCTGCCACGACTGGACTACTGCCGAAAATGCCAGCAAAAATATTCGTCAGCGATAATGCCCGCAGGCTTCCCTTGAAATTTTCGGGACGTTCAATCATCCGAGTCTGCGCGGCGATCAAGCCGATGTTCTCGAACACAACGATCAGCAGCAGCAGAAATACCGCGATCCAGAACACCAAACTGCCGATACCCGACCACGACAAATGTCCGAATATTGCACCATACTGTTTGAAGATATGACCGGACTCCATCTGCTGTGCCGGCTTGACGGCTCCGAGAAGGTAAGCCAGACCCGTACCCGCGAGGATACTGATCAGAAGTCCCCCCTGAATACCGCGAATAAATAGAACCAATGCAAGCAGCAGGGTAATGCAGGCTACGATCACCGAAGGATCACTAAAATGGCCAATCGTCACAAACGTTGTCTGATGCGCAATCACGATTTCGCTCTTTTGCAGGCCGATAAAGGTCAGAAACAAACCGATCCCGACAGTGATCCCATGCTGGAGGTTCTGCGGTATTGCTTCGCTGATAATCCGGTACAACGAGGTAAATGTCACTATAGTGAACAGAACACCCGTCACGGCCACGACCATCAGGGCTTCCTCCCAGCCCAGATTCATGGAATGAACCAACGTATAGGTGAAGAATGCGTTAATCCCCATACCCGGTACAACCACAATCGGCGATTTACCGCCAAATGCCATGAGCAAACAGCCTGCGATCGAGGTCAAAATAGTGCCGATCATTGCTGCTTTCAGCGGCATTCCCGCATCATGCAGGATATTTGCGTTTACCATAACAATGTATACGACTGAAAAATAGGATACCGCCCCGGCAATGAGCTCTTTCTTCCAGTTGTCTCCCGGTCTTAAACCGAGACTTTTCTGCCAAAATCCAGATTTCAAACAGATCCTCCTCTTTCCTTTTACCACCAAGCATTCTAACAAAACGCTTATATCTTACCCCAAGTCGAAACAAAAAGGCGTGACCGCCGTTATATACGGCCATTCACGCCATATGATTGTACCACATTTTAACATGGGATCATGCTCTCTTTATACTTCAATCCCAGCTTTCTTCAGCAAATCCTTGACGGCTACGCTAACCATGATCAGTCCTGCCACCGGAGGAACGTAAGCATTGCTGGCAGGAGGCTGCTTGGCCTTGCGGATGGCTGGAGCGTTTTCGGGTACGATTTTTTCCGTAACATCCACACGCGGCTTCATTGGCTCTTCAGTCGAGAATACGACTTTAACACCTTTTTTGATGCCATCCTTGCGAAGCTTGGTGCGGATTACCCGTGCAATCGGGTCGACCGTCGTTTTGGAAATATCAGCTACCTGGAATCGGCTTGGATCCATCTTATTGGCAGCGCCCATACTGGAAATCAGAGGGATTTTGCGTTTCAGGCATTCTTTAATCAGATGGATTTTGTAAGAAACCGTATCGGATGCATCCAGTACATAATCCAGATCAAATTTAAAGAGCTCTTCGCAGGTTTCTTCGGTATAAAACATATTCAATGCGATTGCCTCGCACTCGGGGTTGATCAGCTTAACCCGCTCTACCATCAGATCGGCTTTTTTTTGGCCAACGGTTGTGGTAAGAGCATGGATTTGACGGTTGATGTTGGTAATATCCACTACATCCTTGTCAATCAGAATCAGCTTTCCAACGCCCGTGCGGGCAAGGGCCTCCACCGCAATGGAGCCCACACCGCCGATACCGAGCACAGCCACTGTGCTATTTTTCATAGCTTCCAGACCTTCCGGCCCTATAGCTAGTTCTGTACGGGAAAATTGGTTGAGCATAGTGTATGGAGGCCTCCCTCTATCTTAGGCATTAACTTTTTTGTCTTCAGGTTTTTTCGCCAGTTTGATATGAAGCTGATCAAGCTGCGAAGCATCTACCGTAGACGGTGCGTCCATCAGCAGATCCGTGGCGCTTGCCGTTTTCGGGAATGCGATGGTCTCGCGCAGGTTGGTGCGTCCTGCCAGAAGCATGATAAGACGGTCAAGTCCAAAGGCAATGCCGCCATGCGGTGGCGTGCCGTATTCAAACGCATCCAGCAGATAGCCGAATTTCTCACGTGCTACTTCTGGAGACAGACCCAAGGCATTGAACATTTTCTCCTGAATATCGCGCTTGTAAATACGCATCGAACCGCCGCCTACTTCATAACCATTCAGTACAATGTCATATGCTTGTGCACGTACTTTAAGCGGATCGGTGTCGAACAACTCCAGATCCTCATCATTTGGACGGGTGAACGGATGATGTTCCGCCACATAGCGCTTCGCATCCTCATCATAGCTGAGCAGCGGGAAGTCGGTAACCCAAGCGAATTTATATACTTTGTCGTCGATCAGACCGAGCTGACGTCCGATTTTCAGGCGAAGTGCGCCTAGTACATCGGCAACAACCTTTTTATTGTCAGCAGAGAACAGGAGCAAGTCGCCGTCTTCAGCGCCTGTGCGTTCTCTTACAGCTTCGATTTCCTGTTCGGTAAAGAACTTCACGATTGGCCCCTTGAATTCTCCGTCCTTCACTTGAATCCAAGCCAGGCCTTTCGCGCCGTATCGGGCAGCATATGGTCCAAGATCATCAATGTCCTTACGGCTCCAGGTGCCGCAGCCTTTTGCATTCAAACACTTCACTTCTCCGCCCTTTTCAATCACGGAAGCGAATACTTTGACGCCGCTGCTGGCTACGATATCGTTCATTTCAACCAGCTCAAGACCAAAACGCAGATCAGGCTTGTCAGAGCCGTATTTACCCATTGCTTCGTCATATGTGATGCGCTGGAACGGCAATGCCAGCTCCACGCCGATCGTTTCCTTGAACAATTTCACCATCAGCTGCTCCATCATATTCAGGAGCGTGTCACGATCGAGGAATGAGGTCTCGATGTCGACTTGGGTAAATTCAGGCTGACGGTCAGCACGAAGGTCTTCGTCTCGGAAGCAGCGGGCTATTTGGTAATAACGTTCCAGACCACTGACCATCAGCAGCTGCTTGTAAATTTGCGGCGACTGCGGCAGCGCGAAAAATTCGCCCGAATGCACACGGCTAGGCACCAGGTAATCACGGGCACCTTCCGGTGAGCTCTTGGTCAGAATTGGAGTTTCAACATCGATAAATCCATTTTCGTCCAGGAAATCACGGAATATTTTGGATGCTTTTGAGCGCAGCATCAGCGTTTTTTGCATTTCCGGACGGCGGAGGTCCAGGTATCTGTATTTCAAACGCAGTGACTCATCAACTTCCACACCGTCTTCAACGAAAAACGGAGGTGTTTTAGCCGCGTTCAATACTTCAATTTCGGTAATGTGAACTTCGATTTCACCTGTCGCAAGGTTAGAGTTGATCGTTTCCTGATCACGTTGAACGACTTTACCGGAAACCGCCAGCACATATTCACTACGCACTTTGTCAGCTACAGCCAACGCATCCCCAGAGTAAGCGGGATTGAATACGACTTGCACGATACCACTGCGGTCACGCAGATCGATAAACAGCACGCCTCCAAGATCGCGGCGGGTTTGTACCCAGCCGTTCAATGTAACGGTTTCTCCAATATGGCCTGTTGTCAGACTTCCGCATTGATGAGTCCTAAGCATGTTTCTCATACCCCTTTTCTATTATTCAGCCTTTTCGGCGAATTCCCTTAATTTCATAAGAAGCTCACTCAGCTTAACTGTCTGCTGCTCGCCTGTAGCCATCGACTTCAGCGCAATTTCGCCCTGCTCCAGTTCATCGTCTCCCAAGATCGCTGTCACTTTGGCATGGAAGCGGTCAGCGGACTTCATTTGGGCTTTCATTTTTCTGCCCAGGTAATCGCGTTCAGCCGACAATCCTTCTTTACGGGCAAGGTGCAGCTGTTTCGTAATTTCACGTTCAGCGGCTTCGCCCAAAGCCACAAAATACACATCCAGCGGTTTGACCGCATTCAAATTGATTTCCTGTTTATCCAGAATCAAAAGAATACGTTCCAGACCAAGGCCCAGTCCGATCCCCGGCTGCTCCGGTCCGCCAATTTCGCTGACCAGACCGTTGTAACGCCCACCGCCGCCGATTGTGTCGATAGCACCGATTCCTTGAGCCTTGTACTCAAAGGCCGTGTGCGTGTAATAATCGAGACCTCGCACAAGCCGGTGATTTACGACGAATTCAACTTCCATAGACGTCAAGTACTGCTTCACTTGTTCGAAGTGATTTGTGCATTCCTCATCCAGGCTGTCCAAAATCGAAGGTGCATTCGTAAACTTGTCCTGATCCACCTTGCAATCCAGCACACGCATCGGGTTGCGGTCCATCCGGGATTGGCAGTCCTTGCACAGAGTGTCCTTCATCGGGGTGAGAAACTCCAGCAGCTTCTCACGATAAGCCGCCCGGCTCTCAGGATTGCCAACGGAGTTAATTTCCACTTTGACGCCTTGCAGTCCCAGTTCCTTGCAGAACTGATAACCGAGAGATACCACTTCCGCATCAATGGCTGGATCAACCGCTCCGAAAGCCTCAACACCGAATTGATGAAACTGACGGTAACGACCCGCTTGCGGACGCTCATAACGGAACATTGGGCCGATGTAGTATAGCTTGCTCACATCCGGCTCCCCATACAGCTTGTTCTCCACATAAGAGCGGACAACCCCTGCTGTACCTTCCGGACGAAGCGTCATACTGCGATCGCCTTTATCCTTAAAAGAATACATTTCCTTTTCGACGATATCCGTCGTCTCTCCAACGCCCCGTTCAAACAACTCCGTTTGCTCAAACAAAGGGGTGCGGATTTCCCGGTAATTGAAACGCCGGCATAAGTCTCTGGCTTTCTGTTCGACAAACTGCCATTTTTCCACCACACCCGGCAAAAAATCCTGCGTTCCTGTCGGTTTTTGGTAAGCCATGGTTCTACCCCCATTCAAATTGATCTTTTTCTGTATTTCCAATCCTCACTCATCAAAGCATAGGTTTGTGGATATAACAAAAAATCCCCCGTCCCGCTGCTTTAACAAGCAAACAGGGACGAGAGATTGTTATTTATCAATCACCCGTGGTGCCACCCACATTCCGGACACCCTAAATTCATGTGCATCCGCTTCATAACGATTAACGCCCGTTCCGCGCAGTGCGTCTACTCGCAGGGAAATTCCTCAAAAAGGAGCTTCCAAACTTTCGTCGTCTGTTCTCGGGGAAGTCATTCATTCGGTCATCCATAGAATCCTTCCAGCCTAAGGGATTCCTCTCTGCATGGTGGGGCGCGAACTACTTGGTCCCGTCATTGAATCAAATTTAGATTATTTTTAGATTGTAATGAACCGCTGCACTAAAGTCAAGTGGCAAACAAAAGAAAAACCTACAATCCGTATTGTAGGTCCAAAGGTTATATATTAAAAAAGGGGGTCATGCTTGTTATTATAAACAGGCTATATTAAGAGAGTGTGAATCTAATATTACAGTTATATTACAAACTGGAAAGCGCTTTATATATGATGTAATTAGCTCTCCAACCCGCAATGAATGCGACATTGGAGAGCTTTCTTCTTAGTCGAAAATTTCAACATAACCGCCATTATTGCGCAGTTTATCGAGCACTTCCGCGTAATCTTCATCTCTTACCTTACAGGATAGAACATATTCCAGGTCATCATAATTATCCGCATTCAGATCAGCAATGCCAAGCACGGGCTCGTCCTGATCCATATCCCTGCGCGTTTCACGCTCCTCGGGAGGCTTATCCTCACTCTGACGGTAGATGTCATTCTCATCGTCCACAAGAGGCACTACCGGAGCGCCATAACCTGCACCAGGTACCCCTACCGCAGCTGAAGCACCGCCGGTATTCATGTTCCCCGCCATACTCACCGGCGCGATCGGCAGCAGGATATGTCTGTTTCCGTCGAGCGTCGTCCCTAAGCGACTGACTTCCAAATGTTCGGTATTCGTTCCGATCAATTTGGTTTTCGCGCTCACCGCGTCATCCTCATTCCTGAAGTAAGCTTGTATTTGCTTCGTCATGATCATTACCTCCTCATTTTTAGGATTTTCGCAAATCCTTTTTAACATAATGAATCATAGGCCAAGCTTCAAAGCACTCCTATTTGATGGATTACAGCACTTTCAGCAGTTCCCGGACAAAGGCCGGTTCGTCTTTAGGAGTACGAGAAGTAATGTAGTTACCGTCCACGACAACCTCTTCGTCTTTAAATTCCGCGCCTGCATTGACCATATCATCTTGGAGCGGCGGATAAGAGGTAATCGTACGGTCTTTTAACAGATCGGCGCTCGCAAGAATTTGCGGGCCATGGCAGATAGCCGCTATGGGCTTCTTTGAGCCGTTCATTTCTTTTACAAATTTCAGTATGTCAGGATCCAAACGCAGATTCTCCGGAGAAGAACCACCCGGAATGACGACTGCTTCATAATCAGCCGCATGAACCTCGGAAATGGATTTTTCAGCCGTGTAGGTTGCTTTTCCGTTTTTACCCTTCAACGTTTCGCCCTTCTGGAGTCCGATAATATCCGTTTCATGACCTGCTTTATTCACTTCATCATAAGGTACCTTCATTTCTGAATCTTCAAATGCGTTAGCCAGTAAAAAAGCAACTTTACTCATGGATTTCGATCTCCTTTCAGGTTGTTGTCTTGTTATTACCCTAATACGAATGCTTTATAACACATGAATCCATGCTCGAAGAGATTACATCAAAAAAAAAGAGTCAGGTTCTCCATAAAGGAAACCTGACTCTTTATATTCGTACCAGCAACGCTTAACGTAATTGGTACGGTGATGATCCTTTTCCTTTGCTGTAACCATTCCAGAGTGGAAAAGGAATTTCGCCAGCCCGTTCCAGCTTGACTGCTTCCTTAACGGATTCAAGCGGGATCAGCGGCATCAATTTCAGTGCAAATGCATGGGAAGATTGACGCATAAAATGACGGCTCCTTTGGATAAAAGGCTGATGTTCTATGATCAGCATTCCCTCCAAAACACTTTTCTATGCCGTTGTTTTGCTGTCAATGATCAGTGTAACCGGTCCCCAATTGGTAAAGGTTACATCCATCATTTCTCCAAATCGTCCGGTCGCTACCTCCAAGCCCTTTGCAGTCAGCTCACTATTAAAACGTTCATAAAGTGCTAGTGCGGCACCGGGTTTGGCGGCTGCCATAAAGTTGGGACGCTTCCCTTTGCGGGAGTCGCCGTACAATGTAAACTGCGAGACGGACAGGACACCACCGCCCACATCCGTTACACTGAAGTTCATTTTGCCATCCTCATCCTCGAAAATACGCAAACCGGCAACCTTGTCAGCCAAATACTGCGCATCTTTGTCCGTGTCTTCATGGGTAACACCCACAAGCACCATCAACCCCTGGCTGATTTGTCCAGTGACTTCCCCGTTAACCGTAACTTGTGCTTCCTTGCAGCGTTGAACAACAACTCTCATGCGGGTGTACTATGCTCCTTTAATCAACTTGAATTATTACTGAATAATCCGGTGCACCGTATAGACATCTTTCACACGCTTGATCCGTTCTACGACGGAATGCAAATGATCGGTATTGCGGATCAAAATAGTCATGTGGATTAGCGCCATTTTATTTTTATCCGATCGTCCGGTGACAGCAGAAATATTCGTCTTGCTTTCCGATACGGCCTGGAGAACCTCGTTGAGCAAGCCATTGCGGTCATGTCCTGTAATCTCAATATCGACACTGTAGTTTGCTTCGATTTCCGTTTCCCATTCCACTTCAATCACGCGTGCTGCTTCCTCCCCATCATCCGTGGTCGGAAGATTCGGACAATCCGACCGATGGACAGACACGCCACGTCCGCGGGTTACATATCCTACAATATCGTCTCCTGGCACCGGATTACAGCAGCGGGCAAAGCGGACAAGCAGGTTGTCGATTCCCTTCACACGAACACCATTGGTCGGTCGCGATCTTTTCTCCGTAGGAACCTTGATCTCCTTCTTCTCGGAAGTCAGCTCCAGCAGACTTGCTTCTTCCTGCTCTTTGCGGAGACGCTCGGTCAGACGTGTGCAGATCTGGGCTGCCGTAATGCCGCCGAAGCCAATGCCTGAAAGCATATCTTCGATATCATTAAAGGCAAATTTCTTGGCTACCTCCAGCAGTTTATCATCCGTTGTCCATTCGGAAGGATCCAGTCCGCGGTTCTTCAGCTCGCGTTCAACCATATCGCGGCCTTTTTCCACATTCTCTTCGCGTTTCTCCTTCTTGAACCACTGCTTGATTTTGCTTCGAGCGTGAGAGGATTGGGCAATTTTCAGCCAGTCTCCACTAGGCCCATAAGAATGCTTCGAAGTCAGGATCTCCACGATGTCGCCTGTTTTCAGGCGATGATCCAGCGGCACGATCCGTCCGTTCACCTTGGCGCCGATGGTGCGGTTGCCGACTTCCGTATGAATCCGGTAAGCAAAATCCAGCGGCACAGAGCCTGAAGGAAGCTCAACGACTTCCCCTTTCGGAGTAAAGACAAACACGAGGTCCGAGAAGAAATCCATCTTGAGGGATTCCACAAACTCGGATGCGTCCTTCGCTTCATGCTGAAGCTCCAGAATCTCCCGGAAAAATGTCATTTTATTCTCGAAGTTGCCCCCTGGTGATGTGCCTTCCTTGTACGCCCAGTGCGCCGCGATACCGTATTCAGCGGTGCGGTGCATTTCCGTGGTACGGATCTGTACTTCCGTTGGTTCCCCGTTCGGACCTACCACCGTTGTATGCAGCGATTGATACATGTTTGCTTTTGGCATAGCTATATAATCTTTAAACCGTCCAGGCATCGGTTTCCACAAGGTATGGATAATGCCCAACGTGGCATAGCAGTCTTTGATATTGTCCACAATAATACGGATAGCAATCAAATCATAAATCTCATTGAACTGCTTGTTCTTCGTCGTCATTTTATTAAAAACGCTGTAAATATGCTTTGGCCTGCCTGACAAATCCCCCTCGATACCCATTTCATCCAGCTTTTCACTGATGCGGGAAATCACGGTGTCAACAAACTGTTCGCGTTCAGCGCGCTTTTTATGAATCAAATTGGCGATACGGTAATACTGCTGTGGATTCAAGTATCGAAGCGAAAGATCTTCCATTTCGCTCTTGATTGCCGAAATACCAAGACGATCTGCGATCGGACAGAAAATCTCCAGCGTCTCGTAAGCAATTCGCCGCTGGCTTTCTTCTGATTGGTATTTCAGTGTACGCATATTATGGAGCCGGTCGGCCAGTTTGATCACAATTACGCGGATGTCCTGCGCCATAGCGATGAACATCTTGCGATAATTCTCATTCTGCTGTTCTTCCTTGGAACGGAATTGGATACGCTCCAGCTTGGTCAGCCCATCAACCAACATCGCACAGGCATTGCCGAACTTGTCGCGGATCTCTTCCAGCGATACGGTTGTATCCTCAACGACATCATGCAGCAGTGCGGCGACAATGGAGGTTGTATCCATCATCAGGTTCACGACAATATCTGCAACCGCAAGCGGATGCAGAATATAGGGTTCGCCGGATTTGCGGACCTGGCCATGATGGGCTTGATCTGCGAAATTATAGGCTTCCCGAATGCGGTCCAAATCTGGATCTTTTATATAGGCTCCAGCCTTTTCAAGTAATCGCTCTATGCCCATTCTAGTCGTTTCCGTTTCCCTTCTATATGAAATAGAACCCGCTGACGTTTCATCTTTAGCAGGTTCCCGGTTCAAACAAGATTTTATATAATTATGACGCTTGAAAGGCTCTACGTCAATATTTCTTGCCAGGAACAGGAAGCGCTGGGGCAACAAACTTGATTTTTTGACATTTCCTCATTTTTTGATAAAAAAATGATTGAAAAATGTCGGTTTTCTGGCTAATCTAGATTGAATGCAATTCGAGATATGAAATCTTTTATTGGGAGTGAGCTTATTGCAACGCGAAATTCAAGTTAATGAAAGGCTTCCCTTGGGTCCGGGATTCCTTCTCAGCCTGCAGCACCTGTTCGCCATGTTCGGAAGTACGGTGCTCGTACCAAACCTGTTTCATGTAGACCCTGGTATGATTTTGCTAATGAACGGAATCGGAACCCTGCTTTACATTTTGATCTGCCGCGGAAAAATTCCCGCATACCTCGGTTCAAGCTTCGCCTTTATTGCTCCGGTACAATCCGTCTTGTTAGATAATACGGACAATTACCCGCTAGCGCTCGGTGCCTTTATCGTAACCGGTATCATCTTTGTCGCTGTCGGACTTATTGTACAGTATGCCGGAACCCGCTGGATTGATGTCGTGTTCCCTCCCGCTGCCATGGGTGCCATTGTTGCTACCATCGGCCTTGAACTCGTTCCAACCGCAGCCGGTATGGCTGGAATTATTCCACAGGGTGGTGCATCGGCGGATTGGTTCAACCCCAATGCCGTCATCCTCTCCATGACGACACTCGGCGTTACCGTCATCGGAGCGGTACTGTTCCGCGGTTTCCCTAAAATCATCCACATTCTGATTGGTATTGTGACTGGGTATGTTATGGCTTACTTTATGCCTGGCATGATTAACAAGGGAGCTATTGCAGACGCTCATTTCTTCTCCGCCCCTACCTTAACGCCCCCTGTCTTTGATATGACGGCAATACTCACCATCATTCCTGTATCTCTCGTCGTTATCGTTGAACACATCGGACATCTGCTTGTGACCAGTAATATCGTTGGCAAAGACTTGTCCAAGGATCCCGGACTTAACCGATCCCTTCTGGGTAACGGTATTTCCACCATTATTTCCGGATTCGTGGGCTCCACTCCCAATACGACTTATGGGGAAAATATCGGTGTCATGGCATTAACCAAGGTTTACTCCGTGTTTGTCATTGGTGGTGCCGCAATCATTGCAATACTGCTTTCTTTCTCAGGAACTTTCTCCTCTATCATTTCCAACATTCCTGTACCTGTCATGGGCGGCGTGTCATTGCTTCTGTTCGGCGTCATTGCAGCTTCTGGTCTGCGGATTTTCGTTGAGCAAAAGGTCGATTTCTCCAAGCCAACCAACATGCTGCTTGCCACGCTCGTGCTGGTAGTCGGCATCAGCGGCGTACAGCTGGATATTGGCAACGTTCATTTGAAAGGTATGGCACTGGCTACGATTGTAGGCATTGTACTCAGCCTGTTCTTCAAACTGATCGAGGTGCTGGGACTTTCTAACGATAAAGACGACGAGCTTGTCGAAAAGATTCCTGACTAACCATAAAAAAGAGCCGGACAAGCCCCTGTCAGGGAGCGCTGCCGGCTCTTTTTTCATCATTTTAGATGTATAAATCCTTCTGTGATAGAGTATATCAGCTAGTGTTCGGAGAGATGATAGCGTACGCTCAGGCCTACTTCAAAGGTCCGGTTCCATGGCATATAGCAATCCGTGATTTCAACGCGGCCCTTGCCTCCGTTTACTCGTTCCTCCAGCTCTTGAGCAACCCGCTTCCTCACCATCCGGGAAACTTCGCCTCTCTGACCATCCAGCTCGAATTTGCTGAGCCCCATCGCTTCGACTTCACCCAGGTTCAGTCCCATCCTTACAACGGAACAATAGCAGAGGTCTTCCGCATAGCGCAGCGCCAAGAAATCCAGATGCTGTGAAGTCCGCCCGAAATGCAGGTACAGCATCGATTGGGCGATGACGGTTCCAAGTGTATTCGAGCTTGTATTCCAGCCGGCATAACCGGCAAGGTCAAATAGCATTTCCTTTTGTTTCAGCAGCTTAACCAGCTTCTGATCTGCGCCATTGGCGTATCCTACATCGGCTGCAGCCACAGGCTTGCCTTTGTGACGCAGCATATAATTACCATACTCCACCAGCTCGATAATATTCCGATATACATCATAGCTGAAGAAAGCATGCTTCTGTGATTCGGCTTCCATCATTGTTTCCCCGGGCGTATTCACAATCAGAATCAGGTCTGCCTCTTCCGCAGAGGACGTAATTAGGCCGCCGGCGGCCATAATCTGATACTTCAAGCTTTCGTAAAAGAATCGATCCTCATATAACGGTGTCACAAACGGCCCCTGCACCGCCGACATCCGCGGATACACGAGCGGTACTTTGTGCTTACTGTCATTTATCATTCTGGCCAGGAGGGTGCATCCAACCTCGTCCGCACCTGGGTACATATAGGTTGTAAGCTCCAGATCAAGCTCCGAAATCATGGCTCTTACCTTCTGCTGATCCTTGGCGGTATGGCCATATGGCGCCGAGTCATCCTGAGGAAAAATCATAAAATCGATGAGCCCCTCTGCAATCAGATCAAGAACATCACGGATCACACCAATATTGACGGATCTGCGGTGCATATAATCCTCCAGGATTTCAGCTGGAAGACGCCGCTCGATATCTGACAGTTCCTCCAGTTCTTCTCCCGTTGCAATTCCCAGCTCCGAACGATGGCTGATCAACCCTTTCCGGAAAATCTCCCGTCCCCAATCGGCGTAGTAATCAGGTTCCTCATCGGCAATCGAATATTGCGGACAGCGCATAATGAGCTGAAAGGCAAATATTTTGAGATCCGGATTCCTCTCTTTCAAACTCCGTAGTCTCTGAAGTCGCTCTGCCACTTGCGGATGCTCCAGATCATGCAGTCTCGAAGGAATAATGCCGCCGTACAGCAATGTATCGAGAGAAATGACTGCTCCATCCGCATCCATAGACTGCTCTTCCAGCCAGCTCCAGAGCCGGTCTGTGTCCCCTGGTCTTTTTTTGAGCCCCATCATCTCCATCGGTGGACGTGCCATATGAATTCCTGTTCCTTGTGCAAGCAGGTAGGGAAATTCATAATTGCACGGCCGTTCATCCAGTGGAACAAATGCGATTTTGTCCAGTTTCCCCATCGTTGTTAGCTCCCTTTGGGCTTGATTATAGTCAATATTCCCTTCCAATGTTTTAATGTCTATCCCTTCACAGCCCCTGCAATGCCTTCCATATAATAGCGCTGGGTGAACAGGAATACGGTGATAATCGGAATTACAGAAATCATAGTACCTGCTGCGATCCAACCAAAATTATAGGAAAATTGTCCGTTCAAAAAGGTCAGTGCTGCGGCAAGCGGGTATTTTTGCGGATCGTCAAGCACGACAATCGGCCACAGAAAGTTATTCCAGAAAGCCATCATCTCGAGCAGGGAAATCACCGCAATGGCCGGTTTAACGAGCGGTAGAACCAGCTGCAGCCAAATCCGGAATTCAGACGCGCCGTCCATTTTGCCCGAATCACGAATATCCGATGGAATACCAAGGAAGGTCTGACGCATCAGAAAAATATTAAATACGGATACGGCGGAGGGCAAGACCACACCCAGGAAAGAACCCGTCAAGTGAAGCCACTGAATGGTTAAATAATGTACGATCATCGCTGTGGAAGACGGAATGACCATCGTGGCGATCAGCAGTGTAAATACCAGGTTTCTGCCTTTAAAGCGAAAGGTCGCGAGCGGATAGGCTGTCAGAGCAGCCAGAATCACATTGAAAATCACGCCTAGAGCTGTAATAACCACCGTATTATAAATGTATTTCGGAAAATTCATAAACTGCCAAACTTTCACGTAGTTATCGAAATCAATAAACGTCGGCAATATGGCCGGAGGATTGGAGAACACATTTTTGCCCGGCATGAGCGAAACGCTGAGCAGCCACAAAAACGGTCCCATCATAAACAATGCGAGCGCCAGCAGCAATGTATAAACAACCGCCAGCCGAATTCCGGCAATCCATTTTTTCGGTCGAAGGGTCGCACTCATCAATATGGATTGACACCGCCTTTCTGGTTGAACCGGAACACCAGCACACTGAGCACGCCGACAAGGATGCTGACGATCAGCCCCAGTGCCGATGCATAGCCGAAGTTAAACTGCTCCAGGCCCTTTTGGAAAATGTACACGCTTGAGGTTAGCGTCGAGGTACCCGGGCCACCCTTGGTCAAGATATACACCTCATCAAAGACACGGATGGCACCCATCAGCGAAATGAGCGTACAGAACAGGATATGCGGCCGCAGCAGCGGAATCGTAATGCTCCAAATGACACGCCAGCGGCTGGCTCCATCCACTCTTGCGGCTTCATATAAATCCGAAGGAATTCCCTGCAGGCCAGCCAGATACAGCATCATGTAATATCCGAGACCCTTCCACATCGTGATGAACATCAGGACAAATAAAGCCGTACTGCTCGTTGACAGCCATGCAACCTGATCATTAATCAGTCCAAGCTTGAGGAGGAAAAAATTGACTACACCGTTATTGCTCAGCAGCCAGCTCCAAATCAGGGCAACGGCAACCATGGAAGTCACAACAGGTATGTAATATGCCGTACGGAATATTTTCACGCCTGGTATTTTCCCATTCACCAGGATGGCCATCATGATCGAAATGATTTGGATGATCGGTACGATGATGACGTACAGGAGCGAGTTCCAGAGAGATATCAAAAAGTTTTTATCATGAAATGCGGTGACGAAGTTATCAAAGCCCACGTAATGCGTTTCGGAAATGACGGAATAGTCGGTAAACGACAGCGGAATTCCGTATATGATCGGCCAAAACACAAACACGGCAATGAGAGCCAGTCCAGGTGCCATAAAGGCCCATGCTGTATAGGATTCTGTCCATACCCATCTCTTCATGCTGTAATCACCGTCCTATTTTACGAAAATCTTGCGTACGAAAAGGCATTATTTTTTCAATACCTGGTTGACTTCCTGCTCCATGGCATCCAGGGTTGCTTGAATATCCGCGTCATTCAGCATGATTTTCTGCAAACCTCTGGCTATTGCCGAGTTGATATCGGATGCATTCGGTACACCTACCATGTAGTCAACTGCTTTATCCAAACTGTTGGCAGATGCGATCTTGGCCTGGGACTCCAGCGTATTGTCCGATGCAGTAAAGAACGGATCTTTAATCGATTCTTTGGTAGACGGGAGAGTATTGGCTGCTTTGGAGAAAGCCGTCTGGTTATCTGCATTTGTAATAAATGCCGCGAACTCTACCGCTTCTTTTTGATGCTTCGATTTACCGGGAACCACGACATCCATACTGTTGGACAGACGTACATCTGCTTTGCCTGTTGGCATTGGAACTGCAATCGTATTTTTAAACACATCCGGTGCAGAGGTTTTCAGAAAGTTAATGAACGTCGGACCTGCGATCTCAAAAGCCACCTGCTCGCTGGAGTAATACTGAATCTGCTTCGTGAAAGGAACGTCTTCCTTCATAATGACACCATCCGCAATTTTCTTCTTTATATTTTCCAGAATCGTTTTCGTTTCCGGTGTATTGAATGCCGCCGCCGATTTGTCATCGTTTAGAATCTTAATTCCTTCCTTTGGAAACAGGTTCGAAACCCACTGCGTGGAATAACCGATTTTGCCTGTCTTTTCCTTGATCTGCTTCGCCCAAGCGACCAGTTCATCCTGCGATTTTGGAGGGTTGGCAGGGTCAAGACCGGCATCCTTGACGATTTTGGTATTCATGAACAGTACCTCGGTACCGGTGTACCATGGCAAGGCATAAGCTTTTCCATCAATAACCGTAGAATTAAAAATGCCGTCAAAATAGGATTGCTTCTGTTCTTCCGTTAGAAACTGGTTAAGATCTACAACTGCTCCTTTGGAACCCATTTGGCTGGCGAACTCTGTATTCAGATTCACCACATCCGGACTGCTGCCGCTTGCGATACTGGTCAGAAGCTTGTTGGTAACCGCGTCGTAAGGATAATCCTTCCAGTCTATGGTCACTCCTTCATGTGTCTTCTGATAATCTTCGATCAATTTGTTGAAATAATCGGTAAAGGTGGGCTGCAGTGAAATCGTCCAAAACTCCAGCTTGACGGGTTCGCCTTTGCCACTTCCCTCTTGTCCTGATTTCCCTCCCCCGCAAGCGCTCAACATGAAGGACAGCATTAAAACAGACAATAAAGTGATTACCATTCCCTTTTTGCTCTTTTTCATTTTCTCGGCTCCCTTTACATGATTAATAAAAGATTATATCCAGTGACAACAATTACAATTAACGGATAATTCCGTTATTAAACCGCTTTCAAGGGAAATTATAGCAAATATTTTTAAAATAAAAAAGTTCTTTTTCAATTTTTATACTTTACGTGGATATTTTCTCCTTTTTATGATGTGTATGCATTACTTTGGAGCTGAAATAATTAAATCCTGATTTGATGCATACTTGTGAGCATTTGATCAAAAAAAATACCCTCAGGCCTGAGTTGGCCTAAAGGTATTTTATTTCCCGGGAAACACAGTTCCCGTAATCGAATGCTTGTATTAGTCTTCGTATGTCATTAAAGAGAACACTTCAACGCCCGGTAGCTTAGCACGACCGTTCAAGGCTGACAGCTCAATTAGAAATGCAGCTCCTACCACGTTGCCGCCAAGCTGTTTAACCAGATCTACTGAAGTGGCGATTGTGCCTCCAGTGGCCAGTAGGTCATCCGCAATCAGGACATTTTGCCCTTTGTGAATAGCATCGGTATGCATGGCCAGACGGTCCTTGCCATACTCCAGATCATATGCGACCTCAATCGTGTCGTATGGAAGCTTCCCGCTTTTACGGATCGGTGCAAAGCCAACGCCAAGCGCATAAGCCAGAGGAGCTCCAACAACAAATCCGCGCGCCTCGGGACCAGCAATGACATCAATTTTCAGAGCGGAAACCATCTCTTTAAGTTCGTTGATGGTTTTTTTGTAAATCTCCCCGTTCTGAAGCAATGTCGTGATATCTTTAAAGCTGATACCCGGTTGCGGGAAATCAGGTATCACCCGAATGTAATCTTTATAATCCAAAATAATCTCCTCCTAAAAATTATACAAAAACGGTTATGCGTTTAGCTTACACCTTCCAAACGGGAAATTACCCAGCTGGTACACTGCGAAGTGCCTGCATACACCAAATGCTGTTCCATTTCGGCCAAGCTGCCCAGTGCAGAAAAATGAATTGAACTGCTAAGTTCTCGCTTCGGCGGTTTAGGAATCACGACAATATTTCCATCTAGACGCTCAATAAACGAAAGCTCTTCAAATACGTCCATCATCATCGTTACCATACGTAGGGTTGAGGATGACTGCTGACTAAGTCTGGCAAGCGCTTCCTGCTCCCTGATCGGCTCTGCAGCCAAACGCATCAATAATACATACAGCAATTTAAACTGTTCGCGGCTTGGTATCGTCAACTGCTCCGCTTTATTCCGTCCCGAATGAAGCAGGAATACGTTAGAGAGGTTTTTGAACGACCCCAGCAGCATATCCAGCTGATCTGCAGAGTCGGGTACATGAACCATAAACAAAGTCGTTATATGATCTTTACCATAAGTATTCGCCGCATCGTTAAATGCCGAAATTCCAGCCTTACTATCATATACCCAAAGGGTACAATCATTCAAATCCATTTTGGGTGAACTTTCAATCCGCGGATTAAACACAGCTGCGATATGTCGATGATCAAGCCGCATATAAGGTGCAACTTGATCGTAAATGCGCTGTATTTCTCCCCAAGGCTCTTTGGAATCACGCAGATCGAATACCTGCGGACCCGTTATTTTCATATCTTGAAGCATCAGCTGCGGCTTTCTCGATCCATTCCATTCATTCACGGAAACTTCACCGAGTATATCAAGTGTCATACCTTCTTCAAGCAGCTCTGCCAGATCTCCTCTGCCAAAAGCAACAGCTTCTATTCGGACTCCACCTTGCCGGACAACAAGCTTCAAATGTTTGCCTTCCTTACCCATCTTCCTCAGCTCCACCAGTTGGGTGCCACGAAAAATAAGCTTGGGAACCGGGTTGGCCATGCCGAATGGCGCCAGCATTTCTATCTCATCAATGACAGAGAGTGGAACATCAGACAATCTCCACTCCCCGTCTGTAGAGGTGACAGGAGTAAAGTCATCTGCTGTAAGCACTCTTGCAGCATGATGGTTCAACGCTTCCTCGAATGCTGGCAGCTGCTCACGCTTTAAGCTCATCCCCGCTGCGGATGGGTGACCTCCATAATGCTCCATTAGCTCTTTGCAGGAAGTTAACGCTTCGAAAATATCCAGTCCCGGGATCGATCTTGCCGAACCCTTGCACATGCCTGTCTCCGGATCAATGCCCAGAATAATGACCGGACGATAATATCGTTCAAGGATTTTTGAAGCCACAATCCCGACGACGCCTACATTCCAGCCTTCTCCTGCCAGCACGATGACATCCGGAACCGTTCCACCGGACATTTTGCCCTGCAGCTGCATCATAGCTTCCTGGACGATCACCTCGACTACCTGCTGCCGTTCCTTATTCAGCTCATCCAGCGCATGTGATAAACGCTGCGCCTCATCCTTATCCTCTGTCGTAAGCAATGCTACCGCCGAACCGGCATGATCCAGTCGGCCGCTGGCATTGATTCTCGGAGCCATACCAAATGCTACGTTCGTAGAAGTTACGGATCCCATGCTTATCCCGCTCACTTCCATCAGCGCGCGAATGCCCTGGAAGGATGTGTGGCGCATACATTCTAGACCCCGGCTGACCAAAATGCGATTCTCACCCGTTAATGGCATCAAATCGGCAATCGTTCCGATGGCTACGATTTCGGTCCATTCCACCGGCGGATTTTTTAGTACAGCTTGGGCTAATTTATAAGCCACTCCGACGCCAGCTAGCCCTTTAAAAGGATATGGACATCCGGGCTGCTTCGGATTGATCAGCGCATAAGCATCCGGAAGCACCTCTGGAGGTTCATGATGATCCGTAACGATGACGTCAATTCCAAGGGAATTGGCATATGCGATCTGCTCAACCGCACTAATGCCGGTGTCTACCGTAATGACCAGACTGACTCCCTGCTGATGTGCCCAATCCAGCGCGTGGTTATGCAGCCCGTATCCTTCATTGGAGCGATGCGGAATATAGATATCATAGGAAACTCCCAAATGACGCATGAAATAGATCATCAATGAAGTGCTGGAAACGCCATCGGCATCGTAATCCCCATAAATCAGGATATGTTCGCCATTTTCAACCGCCTGTTGGATACGGGGCACTGCCTTCTCCATGCCCAGCATCAAATATGGATCATGCAGCATCTCCAGATTCCCATTCAGAAACATCCCCGCTTCTTCAACACTGCCAATACCTCTTGAGGCAAGCAGTGCAGCGGTTAATGGTGATACAGAGAGCGCCTCCGCCAGGCTTCGGGCCGTATCCTCGGTTCCTGCCGGAGCCTGCCATGAATATTTTGATTCAAACAATCGTCTTCACCTTTCTTTCCCTGCCAGTCATGAGTTATATCCCATGGATGTCTACTGAAGCAGCGTCGGCATGTCATTATCCGTAAGCTGATGATTGGATTTATACGGATAACCGGGATCATAAGGAACGACTTGAATATTAACATCACTGATATGCACAAAACGATGCATCAGCAGTTTTTTTGCCCGATCGGCAATTTCATTCGCTTCAAGCACGGTAATCCGGGGATTCACGCTGATTTTGAGATCAACCGTAATATAATGTCCCTGCTCTCTTGCCTTCAAATCATCGACGGTAATAATCCCGTGTACCCGCTGCACCGTCTCGATAAAGTTGATAGCATCCTCTTGCTCCGCTTCCTGGACCAAAGAGCCATATACGGAATTCATAATAAGCAGATAGCCTTTGCGAATCACCAAGCCCGCCACAATGAGGGCCGAGACGGGATCCATGTACATCATGGCTTTCCAGCCGAAGGTATCACCTGCCACAGACAAAAATACTCCGACACAAACGGTTAATGATGTATACAGACTGAAGCGGTGTTCTTCAGCGTAAGCCGAATGCTGACCGTCCCCCTGCTTTTTCGAATAGCGGTATTGAAACTGGAACATTGCTTCTTTTACAGCCAAAGACACGAAGATAGCAATCAATGCAAAGTTATCCGGCACATGAATTTTTCCCGATGCGATCTCTCTTATGGAGGCAACCGCGATTTGCAGTCCTCCCATCAGCACAAGCACCGAAAACAAAATGGCAAACACCGGTTCCGTCCGGTGCGCCAGGATCTGCTGCTTGCCAGCACCCCGCCCCTTCGGGGACGAAAAGCGCGGAATGAGTCGGTTAAGTGCAGACACAGCATCGGAGGCGGAATACAAGGCATCGCCCAGTAATGCCTTACTACCCGAGAAATATCCTACTGCGCCCTTAAAAACAGCGAGCGACAAATCACCGATCATTCCCGTCCAAGTAACGGTATCGGAAGAATGTGAACGTTGAACGCTCATGCTTGCCTCCTCTCCGGCAATCCCAATTTGCCGATTCTATTCTTTGAAATGGATGTGATATACGCTACCAGATCGACAGCATCCTTTTCTTCGAGATGAATGAGCCATTGATTGAGTTTAACCATGGAAGGTTCATTATCAGATCGAAAGCCGCGTCGCATTAGACGCGGCTTTCATCTGTACAGCTTTACCTTACGCTTTGGAAGGCTTGACCGCTTTCCCGTTTGGTTTTTGCTTGTACTTAAAGAACAGCCAAAGCGGACTTGCAATAAAGATTGAAGAATATGCCCCGAAGATCAGACCGATAACCATGGCCAGCGAGAACATTTTGATCGATTCTCCGCCGAAGAGGAACAGGAAGAACGCGGCAATAAATACCGTGAACGCCGTGTACAAGGAACGCATCAGCATTTGATTCACACTGTGGTTCAGCAGTTTCGCCAAATCCTCGCGAGTCTTCGTCTTGCCAAATCGCAAGTTCTCCCGAATACGGTCAAAAATAACGATTGTATCATTAATTGAGTAACCGATGATGGTCAGTACCGCGACGATGAAGGTTAAGCTGACCTCCAGACGGAAGATGGAGAATATGGCAACAACCATAAACGCATCATGCAGCAGTGCAATGATCGCTGCCAGCGCAAATCTCCATTCAAACCGGATACTTACATATATGATAATCCCGATACAAGATATGAGCACAGAGTATATGGCATTCCGTCCGAGCTCCTTCGCCATTTCCGGATCTACTGTATTGATTTCGAAAGAGGCTGTGTCGTCCAGCTTATGGATAGCTGATTTGAGCTGTTCGTCCTGATCTTCGGACAACACTTTCGTGAAACGGATGTTCACGCGATTGTCGCCAGGAGAGACCGTTGCATCCTTTCCGATCCCAATGTTGTCAAGCAGTGGCTGAACTTCCGCTTTCGTCACGTTTTTGGAAAGCTTCACGTCCACGTTCGAACCTGCACGGAAATCAACGCTGTAGTTCAAACCGAAGGCGGCAAGGGCGATAACACCTGCAATCGTGAGCACGATTGAGAATATAAACGCGGATTTGCTCAGCTTCACGAAGTCAAATTCTTTTTTAAAGTGCATTGATTTCACTCTCCTTTACCCCGAACTGCTTCGGTTTTTTAAGCAGCCCAGCCTTGACCAGCAGGCTAAGCAGGTAGTGGGTGAAATACACGTTGGTCAGGATACTCAGCACGATTTCGACAATCAGCACGAGCGCGAAGCCTTTGACAGCGCCTGTACCAAAAGCGAACATAACCGCACCGACGATAATCGTTGTGATATTCGAATCCAGAATCGTACGCAAGGAAGATTTGTTACCCGCTTTAACTGAAGACATAACGCTTCTGCCATTACGAATCTCTTCCCGAATCCGTTCATTGGTAATAATGTTCGCATCGACGGCCATACCGACACCGAGTATAAACGCAGCTATACCCGGAAGTGTAAGTGTAAAGTCCGCCCATACGAAAACCAGAATGAGCAGCCAGGTATGCACAATCAGACCAAAGCTTGCAATCACGCCAGGCAAACGGTACATCGCGATCATAAAGATCAAAATAACAATGGAACCAATAATACCGGCTTGAATAGTCTTGTCCAGCGATTGTTTACCCAGTGTTGCTCCTACGCTTTGAGAGTATTTCTCTGTCAATTTCAGTGGCAAAGCGCCGAGATTGATCGTATCACTGATTTTTTTCGCTTCGTCCAAGGTATAGTTACCTGAAATCTGCGCTTTACCATCCGTCAGCTCCGCTTGAACGGTTGGATCGGAAAGCATCGTTTCATCCAGGAAGATCGCGAGCTGTTTGCCAAGCAAACGCTTCGTTACATCTGCAAATTTCTTTTTATCTTTTACCTTAATATCGATTAGAGGCTGATTCAGGCTGTTATAGCCTACAGAAGCTCCGTTCTCGACAAAATCGCTGCCGACGAGCTCCACCTTACAATATTTATCTTTATCAGCGACATTAGCCGCATCAGCCGCAGGTGCCTTACAGCCATCCGCACTTCGGAAAGTGAGCGCCGCAGGTTCCTTCATTTTCTTTCTGACTTCGGCTTCGTTGGTCACACCCGCGATTTTAAGTCGAATCCGGTTTGTGCCTTCAGTCGTCACCTCAGGTTCGCTGGTACCCAGCAAATTTGCCCGTTTTTCCAGGCTTTCTGCCGTACGCGTGAGGGACTGCTTCGTAACCTTTTGTCCCTGTTCCAGTGGAGTAGCTTCATATAAAATCTCGAAGCCCCCTTTAAGATCAAGGCCTAACCGGACACTGTCGAGCAATGCCGGGCTTGACCAGGCCATAATACCCACTGCAACGAGCACGACGATAATGAAAGTAGCAATTCTTTTCATGCCGTTCCTAGTTCCCCTTTCGTTCTCAATATTCCTATTATAGCTATGCGTCAAAATGCAGTCAATTTATCAATATTTGTCGCTTCTACTTTTACGAGATCTATTCCCCTCCATAGACTGACCAGAAAAGGGCCCCCTCCCTTAATCGAAAGAGGAACCCTTATATGCGGATATTGTCATAAAATTCATAAACGTCAACACCTTTAGAGAGAGAATATCGTTTACCAGCTTGTAAAGCGGAGGAATCCCTTCCTTTTCGTATTTGCTGCTGATGCATTTCCAGACATCCTTGCTCGTGACATATTCATAGCCTACGAGTCTGAATTCCTCCGCCTTGCTGCGGCATAAAGCCTCAATGGTAGCCTCCATCTCGCTTTCGCTCATATTCTCCGGGCTCACTGTGTAGCCTCCTCTCTGCCTTCCTGATGTCTATTGCCAATTGAAGCATCTGTTTTACATTCGACCTATGAAGTCTTCATTCCTTCTTTTACTCAAATGTTCTTGCGTAAAAGTCGTGGTATGAATGGACGAGTAGAGCATATCCATATATACAAAAGGTCTGTCACAGTAAATGCCGCAACAGAGCTTCGACACGGAAGAGGGAGTGGACATTTGAACAAGCTAACACCAAAAAAACGGACACCGAAAAAACAGACGTTTATTCAGGGGACAATGATACTGCTGGCAGCCGGAGTGATCAACCGGATATTGGGTTTTATTCCCCGAATAGCCCTGCCACGGATTATCGGAGCCGAGGGTGTCGGAATTTACCAGTTGGGTTATCCCTTTTTTATTGTACTGGTTACACTGATTACCGGAGGGATTCCGCTTGCGGTAGCCAAGCTGGTGTCGGAAGCCGAAACCGAGAATAAACCGCATAATTCAGGGTTTGTCCTCCGTGTCACCCTCATGGTAACGGTCGGTTTGGGACTCCTGCTCATGGTGGTCTCACTCTGGCTTGCTCCGTGGGTCACCCGTAACATCCTGACGGATTCAAGAGTGTACTATACCTTTATCAGCATGAGCCCGATGCTTGTCATTGTAGCTGTATCCTCCGTTTACAGAGGCTATTTTCAAGGAAAGCAAAATATGATCCCGTCTGCGTCTTCTTCCATCATTGAGACTTTGGCCAGAATCGTATTCACATTATGGTTTTCGTACTTGCTGCTTCCCAAAGGAATTGCTTTCGCTGCGGCGGGTGCCATGCTTGGCGTTATGGTAGGTGAGTTCTTCGGACTGCTCGCACTCCTATGGCAGTTCATAACAGACCAGCGCCGTTCCCCCGTGGAAAAGCCCTCACGTCACATCGCTGCAAGCCGGGGATTGCTCTCCAGACTGATGGGTATAACCGTTCCGGTAACTGCGGGTAAGCTCGTGGGTTCTTTCTCTTATCTGTTTGAATCCATCATTACCGCTCAAAGCCTTGCAATCGCCGGAATCGTAACTTCCGTAGCTACCGCTCAGTACGGCGCTCTGCAGGGGATGATCATTCCAGTACTGCTCCTCCCTGGTGCACTTACATCTTCGCTTGCCGTATCCCTGGTTCCTTCTCTATCCGAGGCGGCGGCACGCAAAGACCGGCTCACGATTCACAAAAGACTGAATCAAACCATCCGGCTCGCTCTCGTAACTGGTGCCCCTTTCTCCGTAATTATGTATGTTCTTGCGGAGCCGCTTTGCCAGCTGCTGTACAATAATACAGAAATCTCGGGAATGCTGCGTATGCTGGCTCCATTCGCACTCTTTTTATATGTACAGGCTCCGCTCCAGGCAACGCTTCAGGCATTGGACCGTCCCGGAAGAGCCCTGTTCAACACGCTGATTGGTGCTCTTATCAAGCTCTTCCTGATCTGGTATCTGTCCTCGCAGCCGGAATACGGTATATACGGTGCAATCATTGCCATTATCATCAACAGCATCATCGTCACGTTCCTTCATGGGCACAGCGTTAGCCGTCTGCTCGCTTACCGTTTCAAGCTGCTGGATATGCTTAAGCTTGGTTGCGCTATGGTCATTATGGCTGCTGTCACCATGTATGCTTTCCGTTACCTTCCTTTTGCTCGTATAAATTGGGTGCAGTTTTTTGCTGCTCTGCTCATTGGGGTAGCGGTTTTTCTAATTACCGTTTTCTACTCAAAGCTTGTATCGCCACGTGATATGAAAAGAATGCCCGTCATCGGCAAATGGTTTGGGTCAGCCGAACCTAAAAATCCGGCCGCATGATTCACGACTATTTTTATTTCCGGTCTACATACACCTTACCTTTATGATCTACGGAGCATAAAAAAACATCCTTAAATTCCTTAACTCCCTGCTCCTGGATCTGATTTTTCAACCAAAACCGGTTTTTTTTCAGCCTTTGCAGATTGTCATCCTGCACCTTACCATCCATGATCAGCGGAACGGGGAGCACTCCATAGCTGAATTTCCCTGCAGGAACAAGAATTTTTTTATTGGATTTGGATCTTGTTCCTACCGAACCGATTGACCCGGCAGAGCTTTCTTGCCCTTGGCCCTGACTCGCTGAAGAATTGACAATTCCCTTTGCTTTTAGTCCGAGCCGGGTTACAGACTGACGCTGTGAGGGTGAGGTTGGTTGAGACTGCGGGGAGGATTGAGTCTTAGGAATAACCGTTAACTGCCCGGAGTTCTCCAGAATTGCAAATTCCACATCCGCAATATTCTCAATATTTTGCCCGCGCAATTGCAGCAGCAGATCATCCAGATTATAACGCTGCTTCTTCATCTCAGACCTGTGCAGCTTCCCCCCGGAAACCAAAATGCTTGGTTTGCCTTCAAACAGCAGACGTGCTTTTCTGCTCTTTAAGCTGATAAACGCAATCGAAATTTGAATGATGACCAGAGTAGCCATGGGAAATAAGCCATCATAGATTGGACGTTTGATGTCCTCCAGCACAAAAACGCCAATTTCAGCAATCATGATGGAGATGACGAGATCAAAGATGGATAGCTTTCCGATTTCACGCTTTCCCATAATTCTCAAGGTTAGAAAGATAACGAAATACATGAGTATAGTACGAAAAACGGGGATCAGGATATGAGCTGCCATATGCCATACACTCCTTGTTACGCTTTATTCATGGGAAGCTTTGTGCTGTTATTCTGACCTTTCTCCAGTTTCTCCATGCACTTCCGCATCGATTAATTATTGGAAAACTTGTACTACCCAAGAAAGCTTGGACATAGATTTACAATAACTTATGGAATATTTAAGGGGGTTCTTGTTATGCATATGATCCGGCGCGTTCTTTCTTTTCGGATCGCAAATCCTATCCTGTCAGGACTGTATTATTCTTTCTTCTGGATGATGCTTGGTGCGCTGCTGCTCTCACTTTTGCTGTGGTCCAGCGGAATGCAGGAACAAAGCCTCTCCCGCTATATTTACCTTGTTCATGCTATTGCAGCGGCTATAGGCGGATTGGTTGCGGGAAAACGTTCGGGGAAAAAGGGATGGTACCACGGAGGTCTTACAGGGGTTATGTACGGCGTGCTGATCATGGTTATCGGCTTCCTCGCACTTGATACCTCCCTGCGTATGGGGGATCTGCTGCTCCTTGGAACGGTATTCGCGTCCTCAGCCATCGGCGGCATGTTCGGAGTGAATATTAGAAATAATTTATAGAGTCTCTTCTCTTGAAATGTGGTAAACTGATTTCACGTGATTCTTACAAGAGGAGGCTTTTTCTGCTTTGCTATACCAATCCATGCAGGGAATATCCATCGCATCAGCAATTACAGTAGTCTTGTTGATTTGGCTGGGTACGCTCCGCAATCCGTTTACAGCAGCTTACCTGTTTATTAAGGAACTGCTGACTTCACGAAAGTTTCTGCTGTTGTTTTGCATTATGGTATGTATTCTCCTAATTAACAAATATGAACTGCAAATAGAGAATAGCTTCAATTATCATAAAGACTTTACTCCCTGGGTATTTAGCATGGAGGGACATTTTGTAAAGAATTTGCAGGACTTTTTCCACAGCAGCTATATCACTCCCGTCTCTGTTTTCTTCTATGTGATCGTGTTTCAGTCACTGCTGATCGCCTCGGTTGGTGTTTATGTTTCCGATCAAAATAAAGTGTTTGTCTTAGCAACCTGCTTCGCCATTATTATGAATTACGCGGTTGCCATACCTTTCTATCTTTTCTTTCCTGTCAACGAGGTTTGGTCTTATCCGCCGTCTGGAGTCTCGTTCCTGATGCTGGATGTCTTTCCGAACTTTGAACGGGAGTACAGGCCTTTATCCGGTCTGGATAACTGTTTTCCAAGTCTGCATACCTCTATTTCGGTCACCATGATGGTCTTGGGTCTGCGGTCGGGCAACCGCCGTTTCGGTATCATGACAACCATTAGTGCAATTGTTATTGTTTTCAGTATTTTCTATCTTGGCATTCACTGGCTAACGGACATGATTGCAGGTACCATCCTGGGTCTTCTTGCTTCGAACCTCGGCATTTTATTTGCCAAGTTGGCCCTGAGAGGTAAGGAAGGTTCTATGCTTCATCAGCGCAATAAAATCTATAACAGCCTGTAATAAATATATCAAGCAAAAAAAAGAGGCAGTTCCCTTAGGGAACTGCCTCTTTTTCAAAGATATAAGTAAATTTATTCAATCATTGTGTATGTCAGTTTCAGCTTACGCTTCACCATCATTTGCGCTGCTAGTAGCATGACTAATGGATCCGCGGTCAAATGTAAGCTTAGTTACATCATTCACACGCAGTACCACGATGTCATCCGTGATTTCCATGATGGTCCCGTGGAGCCCACCAATCGTCACAACCTTATCTCCCTTTTTCAATCCACCAAGCATCGAATTACGATTTTTTTGTTTCTTTTGCTGAGGACGGATAAGCAGGAAATAAAAGATCGCGAACATCAAAACGAGAGGCAAAATCAGGCCGACAATGCCGCTTCCGCCACCGGTACCTGTAGCTGCTGCCAATTCAAAACTTTCAAACATACTCTTTCCCCCCTTTCATGGACTAACCCCGTTAATGCTGTTTCAGGATCTCAAGAAAATCCCTGTTTAAAAACCTTTATCATTGTTATGAAGCCCATATTGTTCAAAAAACTCATCGCGAAAATCAAGCAGCCTGTCTTCCATGATGCTCTGCCGCACTTGCTTCATCAATTTGATGAGGAAATGCAGATTGTGGTACGTTGTCAGCCTCAGGCCAAAAGTCTCATCGGCTTTGATCAGATGCCGCAGATAGGCTCTTGAATAATTCCGGCAAGTATAACAATCGCATGCGGGGTCAAGGGGGCCAAAGTCTCTGGCATATTGAGCGTTTCGGACCACAAGCCGTCCCTGGCTTGTCATCGTCGTTCCGTTACGGGCAATCCGTGTTGGAAGAACGCAGTCAAACATGTCCACACCCCGGATAGAGCCTTCGATCAGAGCGTCCGGCGAACCGACACCCATCAGATAACGCGGCTTGTTGTCCGGAAGGAGAGGAACGGTATAATCCAGCACTTCATACATAAGCTGCTTGGACTCTCCAACGCTGAGTCCACCAATAGCATACCCCGGGAAATCCATGGAAGTCAAATCACGGGCGCTTTGTTTCCGCAAATCTTCATACATGCCGCCCTGAACGATAGCAAACAGTCCTTGGTCTTGAGGACGGGCATGACTATTCAGACAACGCTCAGCCCATCTTGTCGTACGTTCCAGCGACTTTTTGACATAATCATATTCCGCCGGATATGGTGGGCATTCATCAAATGCCATCATGATATCGGATCCTAAAGCATTCTGAATCTCCATAGCCACCTCCGGGGATAGAAACAGCTTGTCTCCATTCAAATGGGAACGGAAATGCACGCCCTCTTCGGTGATTTTGCGCATCTCGCTCAAGCTGAACACTTGAAATCCGCCGCTATCTGTCAGAATCGGACGGTCCCAGTTCATAAACTTGTGGAGTCCGCCCGCCCCCCGGACAATATCATGACCCGGACGAAGGAATAAATGATACGTGTTGCTCAGGATGATTTGTGCATCCATTGCTTTGAGTTCTTCCGGACTCATCGTTTTAACTGTGGCCTGCGTACCTACCGGCATAAAGGTCGGCGTTTCAATGATCCCGTGGGGGGTATGAACGCGGCCGAGACGTGCTCCGGATTGTTTGCAGGTTTTAATATGTTCGTAGTAAATTGCTGCTGCCATGTATATACCATCCTCTTATATCCCGTTGAACCGGACTTAATAAATAAACATAGCGTCCCCGAAGCTGAAAAAGCGGTACTTTTCCTTGATGGCTTCTTCGTACGCGTGCAATATATGCTCCCGACCAGCCAGTGCGCTAACCAGCATCACCAGCGTGGACTTCGGCAAATGA
This sequence comes from Paenibacillus dokdonensis, assembly GCF_004916975.1. Taxonomy (GTDB): domain Bacteria; phylum Bacillota; class Bacilli; order Paenibacillales; family Paenibacillaceae; genus Paenibacillus_AQ; species Paenibacillus_AQ dokdonensis. The sequence goes on from NZ_STGQ01000001.1 coordinate 3,935,160, forward strand.
AAGTTTGTGATCAGAGCATCGACAACCGTAAATTCATAACCCGGATACATGAAAATATCCGTCCAGCCGCTGCAAGGCTCCAGTGAGCCTCCTTTAAAACGGTTACCCACCGTTTCCAGCGTCCGGCATGAGGTTGTCCCAACCGCAATGATGCGACCACCCCGGTCACGTGCCTTGTTCAGAATATCCACCGTTTCCTCGGAGACGGAATAATACTCCGCATGCATGACATGATCTTCTACCCGTTCAACAGACATCGGACGGAACGTGCCAAGTCCGACATGAAGCGTAAGGTAGGCTATGGTAACGCCCTTGTTCCGGATTTCTTCCAGAAGCTCCTTCGTAAAATGCAGACCCGCTGTTGGTGCCGCCGCAGACCCTTCATGACGTGAATAAACCGTTTGATAACGTTCCTTGTCATTCAGCTTCTCTTTTATATAAGGAGGAAGAGGCATCTGCCCCAACCGGTCCAGAATCTCTTGAAAAATTCCGTTATAGGAGAATCTAAGCACCCGCTCCCCCATATCGCCTTCTTCTTCAATGACTGCCCTTAATTCGTCACCAAATATAATTACACTGCCCGATTTAAGCTTTTTGCCCGGCTTAACAAGCGCCTCCCAGCGATCCTCACCGAGGTTTTTCAGAAGCAGCACTTCTGCCTTGGCACCTGTATCCTCTTTCGTTCCGAACAGTCTGGCTGGAATCACACGCGTATCATTGAGTACAAGCGTGTCACCGGACTGCAGTTGATCGACGATATCCTTAAAGGTATGATGGGCGATCTTTCCGTCCTTCTTATCCAATGTCAGTAATCGTGAGGCAGTACGCTCCAGCAAGGGAGTCTGGGCAATCAATTCTTCCGGTAAATTAAAATCATACAAATCTACATTCATATTGCGTCATTCCTTAGTAATAGTAACGTTCTGATAATAGTGTTTCAAAATATCCTGGTAACCATACCCTGCATCCGCCATTCCTTTGGCTCCCCATTGCGAGAGTCCCAGTCCGTGACCATTGCCTCTGCCTACAAACATAAAGCCTTCGCCAGAATCAATACTGCGAGCACTTTGGTTTCCATTCATAACAACCGTTCCACTTCCCTGTACGGTACTCTGACCAGAGGCTGAGAGCACGGTCATACTGGACGAACCGGTGATTTTGGATGTTGTGCCATTTGCACTCAGTACAGTATAGCTTCCTGTCGGTACAATATCAAACAATGTGCTTGGAAGTCCGTTCAATGCCGAACGGAACAAATCAGGATATTTCACATCGAGAATCTGTCCATTAGCCTTAATCTCTGTTGCACGTCCGGACGGCCCCCTCTTGGTCACTTCCAAGGTAGTGATCGAGGAAGGAGCCGCTGTTGTGGTCTTACCTTGAAGGCTCTTCACGAGCTCTGCTGATGAATACGGACCACGTACCCACGAGTAAGTGCCTGATTCCTGGACCTTTTCCAGTACAACAGCCGTATCGCCGGGATTCATCTTGGCCACCGGACTGGCATCTGACTGTATCTGCGGCAGCGGCCGGACATTCGTATCCTTCGCCGTTACTGTTAGTTTCGCCAGCCCACCGCCGGTTAATGTTCCGGTTTCCTTCGCATTATCTTCACGGATAAAACCGCTCGCACCGGAGGACAAAAGAACATGATACCACATTTTTTGACCCTTTACGGCAGCTTCATCACCTTCACTTGGAACACTGGCAAAGGCATCTCCACCACTGTTCCATACTTCGGACGGATCAGCGGATACACCGCCGGCATTGGAGGAAAATACAGCTTCCACAACCTTGCCGTCTTTGAGAATAACCTCTCCCTGTGTTGCATCGACTGCCTGAATCACACTTGCAGATTCGGATGAGATCCCGTTATAAGCCTGGCTCAATGTCGTATCCACCACATCGGCAATTTTGAATTTACTGCTCTGCCCCGCTTGGAACTCCGCATAGCTGCGTGCCGCTACAGCCTGGGCTTTCAAAGCGTCCGCGGGCCAAGAGGAAGGCACTTCACCACCAACCACCGAATACAAATACTGCTCGAATGGCAGATCATTCACCAACGCCAGCTGACCGTTAAGGGAGCTTATTTCCATCGCGCCCCGATAGGAACGGCCTGATCTTTCGGCCACCTTAATTTCCGAGCCGCCGTTTTCAATCCAGCCCTTTGCATCATTGCCGCTTAGCTGATAATGATGCACAGCCTGTCCCAGACTCACATCCTGACGAATGATATAAGCCGGAAGATTGGAGTCAACATTCGACAATGCCAGCTGTGGAAGTTTGGTGCTGACGGAACTGCGCAGAGCTTCCAGTTCATTGTCATTCCCTGCCTCCCCGACCCAGGCAGCATAGCGGCTGCCCCCGTCAGAGGTTTGTTCCAGAGCGACCATGGCATCGAATCCTGCAGCCTTGATCGTACTTACGGCAGATGCCGCCTGCGCTTCAGAAGCGTATGTGCCTGCCGATAAATGCTTGGGGCCTTTCACTGCAGGTGTCTGTCCATTTAAATAGGCTGAAGCGGTTTTTGCAGCCCGGGCTACAGCCGATGCGGCTGTCTGCTCATTGGCATAATACCCCGTATACAACTGGTACACTTGGCCGCCAGTCGACGTGGCCGTAAATATTAAAGGCTTGTCCGCCGTAGCCGCCAGTTTTGAATAGGCTTCTGTGACAGTGGACAGATCTGCTGTTTCGAGCACCTTGATCCTGAATCCGTCCACACTGAATCGGGCCTGTTCACCTGACCCAAGCGTAACCAGGTTTGAATGCCCGGCCGGCGTGTTGAAGCCTACCGTCCAGGCTTGCCCAGAAGATAACGTTACCGCTGCCGTCGTTGATTTATAAGTGCTGCCTAAATCCATAAACATGCCTACACGTATATGATCGACCGGAAGGGCAGCGGCTTTGCCGGACAGTTGGAAGCTTCCAGCCACCAGCAGAGCAGTCAGCAGCCCTTTACCACACCATGATAAAACTTTAGGTACCGTTACATTTCCCACTCGCTATTTTCCTCCTTGCATCCCATGAAGTCTATGAAAATTCAATATAATTGGATATTTTACGTAATGAGGCTGTGGGGATGGACCATGCCATTTTAGAACAAGTACTAAATATGATCGGATGCCCTGCTGCAATCAGCGAATTTCCGGCATCGGCAATCCCAAATGCTGATATGCCGCAGCCGTAACCATTCTGCCGCGTGGAGTCCGCTGCAGAAACCCGATCTGCAGCAAATAAGGCTCATACACATCCTCAATGGTCTGGCTTTCTTCCCCTATGGTAGCCGCAATGGTATCCAGTCCAACGGGTCCGCCTCTAAAGCTGTTGATCATCGCCGTGAGCATTTTATAATCGATCTGATCGAGTCCGCGCGGATCCACCTGAAGCATCTTCAGCGATTCCTCCGCGATGGTCGGCGTAATCATCCCGTCACCGCGAACCTGGGCATAATCACGCACCCGTTTCAGCAAGCGGTTGGCAATACGAGGAGTCCCTCTGGAACGCAGGGCAATCTCTTCGGCAGCATCCCCCACGATTTCAATGCCAAAAATATCAGCCCCTCGCGATACGATATAGCTGAGCTCATCTACCGTATAAAACTCGAGACGGCTGACGACGCCAAACCGGTCGCGAAGCGGAGCAGACAAAAGCCCGGCGCGGGTCGTGGCCCCAATTAACGTAAATGGAGGCAAATCCAAGCGCACTGAGCGAGCACTGGGGCCTTTGCCAATCATAATATCCAGCGCAAAGTCCTCCATCGCCGGATACAGCACCTCCTCCACTGTCCGGTGCAGGCGATGGATTTCATCTATAAACAGCACATCGCCTTCCTGCAGATTGGTCAGAAGCGCTGCCAGATCACCAGGCCGTTCAATGGCAGGACCGGATGTCGTGCGCAAATTCACGCCGAGCTCATTGGCAATAATATTAGCCAGCGTTGTTTTGCCAAGCCCCGGAGGTCCATACAGCAGCACATGGTCTAAAGCCTCGTTTCGCATTTTTGCGGCCTCGATATAAATCTTCAAATTTTCCTTGATCTGGTTCTGTCCAATATATTCATTTAAATACCGGGGGCGAAGACTGAGCTCCACCGCCTGGTCATCCATCATTAGATTAGCCGAGATAATCCGGTCATCCATTTGTGTCGCCCTCTTTCTGCAGCACTATTGCTCTACTAACCTGCATAGAGCAGCTTAAGCGCCTTCTTCATCAATACATCCACCGAATCCCCAAACGACGTGTCATCCTTGATTCTAAGCCACACACTGTCCAGCTCCGGATCGGTATAGCCGAGTGCCTTAAGACCTTCACGCGCTTCCGACCAGGCTGATCCATCCCCTTCCTGCGGCTCCGGTATGGCAAACAGCCCGGTAGCCATGGAAGCAGTGCCGAATCCGTCCAGCTTGTCCTTCAAATCCAGGATCATGCGCTGCGCCGTTTTCTTGCCGATCCCGGGGAGCTTGGTCAGGAACGTAATGTTCTCCTGATAAATCGCCGTCACCACATGTTCCGGTGTACCTCCAGCGAGTATTCCCAGCGCTACCTTGGGACCGATACCGGATACGTCAATCAGCTTGCGGAACAGCTTCTGCTCTTCACGGGTAGGAAAACCAAACAGCAGCATAGCATCCTCACGTACATGATGATGTGTGTATACTGTCACTGGGCCTTCTGATTTGGCAAATATAAAAGGATTAGGGCAGAATACGCGGTATCCCACCCCTTGAACGTCAAGTACAATATATTCATTCTCCAGATGAGCGACAGGTCCTCTTAAAAAATCGATCATTTTCGCAATACCTCATTTATCTTGGAATTTAAAGTATACGAATGGGCATGGCAAATCGCCACCGCCAAGGCATCCGCCACATCATCGGGTTTAGGCACAACCTGCAGCCGCAAGAACATCCGTACCATTTCCTGAACCTGCTTCTTCTCGGCTTTGCCGTAGCCCACAACAGCCTGCTTAACCTGCATTGGTGTATATTCACCTATAGGCAAGCCGCGCTGTGTTGCAGCCAAAATCAGGACCCCACGCGCCTGGCTGACCGACATCGCGGTCGTTACGTTCCGATTGAAGAACAGCTTTTCAAAAGCAACGCTGTCCGGTTTATATTTGTCAATCAGCTGAAGCATGGCTTCATATACATGCAGCAGCCTCTCTTCATCGGGTGTATGTGCTTCCGTCTGAATACAACCATATTGTACCGGAGTCACCTTGCTGCCGACCTTATCGATAAAACCAAAGCCGACAATCGCAATTCCCGGGTCAATTCCTAAAATACGCAAATGAACTCTCTCCCTTGCCATAAAGCGAACATATGTATTCGTTCTCTTCATTATAATGTAAAACTTCCTATCAAGTCTATGACCCTCTTGAAAGAAGTAGACATGCGTTTTGGAAGAGTCCGTTTACGACAGCGAATTTCCGACAGGATCGGACGGATTAAAGGTTTGCGTGAGTTCGCGAATAAAAGCAAGCATCGAAGCGTTCATAAACTTCTGCTTGCGGTAGACAAGTCCAACCTTTTTCTGAGGCACCGGGTTAACGATGGGGATGATATGAAGATCCGAGTGAATCATAGAATTCAAATAGGATTTGGGCAGGATCGTAGCCCCCACACTGAGACGGACCAGCTGCAGCATGGAATCCATGGTAGACAGCTCAATGATCGGCTGCAGGCGAATGCCAGCTTGTTTGCTGTAGACATCGATCATTTGCCGTACCAGAAACTTTTCCGGAAATAATACCAGAGGTTCCTGAACGAGCTCCTCCAGCATGACCGATTCATTCCAGGCAAGCCGGTGCGTGGTGGAAACCGCGAGACTAAGCTCCTCGTTATACAGCTCCATGCTGACCAGGTGCTCATCATCCAGCGGCAAAAAAACCACTCCAAGATCAAGCTTATTCTCCAGAAGACCATTTTTGGTCTCTTCTGTCGCGAGCTCATGCACCGATATGGAGATTCCAGGAGCTTTTTGGTGAAAAGAAATCAGCGTTTGCGTCAGCAGATGATTGCCCGAGCATCCGATCCTCAGTTTCCCGCGGGCCATTCCTTTAAGCTCATTAATCTCGGTCTGCGCCTGCTCAAGCTCATGGAAAATATTTTGCGTATGCTCCCTTAACGTCTGCCCCGCTTCCGTAAGAAAATTACGTTTACCAATGCGGCGGAACAGTGGCGTACCCACTCTTTCTTCTAACAACCGTATTTGCTGACTGAGCGTAGGCTGACTGATTCCAAGCTTAACAGCGGCCTTGGTAAAATGAAGTTCCTCACAGACTGCCATAAAATATTCAAGCAGACGAAAGTCCATGGTCCGATCCTCCATCATAGTTGATAACTATTATTTTAATTGATAACATTGAATTGACCAATCATTTTTTGTTAACTATAGTAAACATATTATATACGTACGATAGGAGCGCGTGACCATGAGCGAGGAGATCAAAGTTCAGTTAACCACCAAGCCGACCGAGAAACCAGACAGCAAAAATCTCAGCTTCGGCAAGTATTTTACGGACCATATGTTCATTATGGATTATCACAAAGACAAGGGCTGGTATGATCCACGAATTGTCCCTTATGCACCGATCGTTATCGACCCGGCAGCGATGGTATTCCACTACGGCCAGGCGGTTTTCGAAGGCATGAAAGCTTATTTGACGGATTCTGGAAAGGTACTACTATTCAGACCCGACCAAAACATGAAACGTCTCAATCGTTCCAACGATCGTCTGGGCATTCCTGAGATCGATGAGGATTTTGTCATTCAAGCCATCAAAAAATTGATTGAAGTAGATAAAAGCTGGATTCCGACAGAAAAGGGAAATTCGCTGTATGTCCGTCCGTTTATTATCGCGACTGAGCCTTGCCTTGGAGTACGCTCCTCTTATACCTACCAGTTGATGGTCATCCTTTCGCCGGTTGGCGCCTATTATTCCAGCGGCCTTGAGCCCGTCAAAATCAATGTGGAAAGCTCCTATACCCGCGCCGTTCGCGGCGGAATCGGCTTTGCCAAAGCGGCAGGCAACTATGCGGCTAGCATCAAAGCCCAGGAAAACGCAAAAAAAGAAGGATACTCTCAAGTTCTGTGGCTGGATGCCATTGAAAAGAAATACATCGAAGAAGTCGGCAGCATGAACATTTTCTTCAAAATCGGCGGCAAGGTCATTACTCCTGCCATTAACGGCAGCATTCTGGAAGGCGTAACCCGCAGCTCTGTACTCACCCTTCTTGAGGAGTGGGGAGTCCCTGTGGAGGAGCGCAAGCTTTCCATTGAAGAAATCTATGATGCCTATAACCAAGGCGAGCTCGAAGAAGTCTTTGGTACCGGTACGGCAGCGGTCATTTCGCCGGTGGGCGAGCTGCACTGGAATGAGCATACGATGGAGGTCAATAACAGCGAAATCGGCGAACTATCGCAGAAGCTGTATGATACCATTACAGGCCTTCAATCCGGCAGCCTGCCAGACACAAAAAACTGGACCGTTACTTTTTAAATAAGAGCAATTCAAAAATGGGGTGTTCCAAGAGGTCATTAAGACCTAAAGGACACCCCTTTGTTATTTGGTAAGCAAAACTTTATATAGTAAGAAGAGGTTGTCCTGGTCTTATAACCATTGAACAACCTCTTCTTGTATGACTGGCTATTTTAATGAATGCAGGTAAGCACTCCGGCACATACGTTAATTTTTTGGCTCATACATATCGAAATCTTTGATCACTTCGCGGGTACGGGCCGCTTTAAACACATTTTCAATCAGATTCAGAACGCGCAGAACTTCGCTGTTTTTAACAATCGGTGCCGCAGTGCCTTCCACAACGCCTGCAAAGTTATCATAAAAGCTGCTCTCATGTTCGAACGCATTAGGCAAAGCCTCTGTCAGAGTCGCCTCTTCGGATGGCGGAGCCATGGTTTTGGTCAATCCAACACCAGCTTTGATCGGCTTCGGTTCGATTTTGCCTACTTCGTGGTTCTGAACGACGGAACGTCCGGTCAGCGACCAATCTTCAATGACTGCGGTCCCTTCTGTTCCTTTTACATACCAGCGCGGAAGCGTAATGAAATTGGTAGTACCTACTTCAATAATGGCAGTCACACCGTTTTCAAATTCCAGAACGGCGTCAAATCCGTCATCAACTTCGTCGCCCAAAATAAAGCTGAGACGGCTGGTTACGCTTGTAATTTTGCTGTCGATCATGAATACGAACTGGTCCAGGAGATGGACACCCCAATCCAGCAGCATGCCGCCACCGTAAGCTTCCAGATGCCGCCAGTCCCCCGGAATACCGTTGGCTCCGTGTACTCTAGATTCAAGCTGGAACAGATCGCCGATGGTTTTCTTGTCATACATCTCTTTAATAATTAAGAAGTCCTCGTCCCAGCGGCGGTTTTGATGAACCATCAATACGCGTCCCGCTTCTTCTGCAACCGCCATCATTTCTTCAAAATCCTTCACATACATCGTAACCGGTTTCTCACAGATGACATGTTTTCCATGCTGCAATGCAGTAATAACCAGTTCTTTATGAACATCATTTGGTGTAGCAATCAAAATGACATCGACCGACGGATCATTTAATACAGCTTCATAGCTCTCGTATGCCGGATATCCATCTTCTCGCGATGCTTCCTGGCGCGCAGCCAGTACATCATAAGTACCTGTGACTTTCAGACGTTTGTTGTCCAAAATTAGCTTGGCATGGTAGCTGCCCATACCGCCATATCCTACAATGACTACAGAAAGTGCTTGTGTGTTCATGATTACTCCTTCTCCCTCTCGTTTTGGCGGCACATGGTCCATCCGACGCAGGTCCTTAACGAAGGAAGGGCGCCGTCCCCTGATGTTGATTCAACATTTAACCAGTCCGCATATTTTTAATATGGTTCTATCGTATAGGATAATCGAGAAATTTAAAATGAATAATATGCTAATAACATGAACAATCCGGTTATTTTTTCACCAAAATTCCACATTGACATACTTTTCAGTTTCTTTATCGATACATTCCCCATGAGATGTACAAAGAAATTGCCTCAGCTATAGACATTTGGTACGGTTCACCATAGATTCATTTTTGAAAAAAAGCGACCTATCCAGTTGAAACCCGGATTAGGCCGCTATTTATTTTCCTGTATTATGATTATCCTTCACGAGCATAATCGCTGAAAGTTGACAGAACACTGTTATACTCATCTATATCCTGAATGCGAATACCGTCATACAAATGTCTCAGTGCATCATCAGGTAAGGAAGACTCCATGGAGTTGATGTCCAATTGAAAGAAAGTCTTGATCACCTTGTCTTGTACAGGAGGACCATCGAACAAAGAAAGGTTACCATCCTTATCCAAACTCATATACGCCCGCTCTTTACAGGTGGGTGAGAGATCCAAAATCGTCTCGTTCAGTATCACTTTCCCCTGTCCGGCGAATTGTCCTTTCCAGGATGGATGCTCATTAAGGAGATTGTAGATTTCATCCGTATTTAATTTTCCGAGAGTGCGCTCCTCTTCTCCACAAACATAGCTATGCCGCACTGTAACCTCGTTCATTTGCTTGGACTTGTTCAAAGCCTTCCAAAAATTCACATCCTCTGTCGTATCATCCATCGCTTCGGCTTGCTGATAATATTGAAGCGTCTCAATGGCTACTGGAGGCTTCGTGCTGAGGAGACTTTGCACCCGATCCGGTAAATACATGCTGATCCATACCATTGCGATAACCAGTGAAGATAACCCTAATGTTAACGAACGGCGTTTCCACCACCGCCACTGCTTTTGCAGCTTCTTTTTAATCCGAGATGCATTCACAATAATCCCCTTCTATTCCCTGTCTTTTCTTATATTGTGACCTGGGGATTACATAATTATACAGCAAAAAAACCACCGAATATCTTCGATGGCTTTTGAATCGGGATGACACGATTTGAACATGCGACCCCCTGGTCCCAAACCAGGTGCTCTACCAAGCTGAGCTACATCCCGTAATGAAATATGTATGACGAATATATGAATCTGGTAACCTATTGCGAATGAAACCGTAATAATCGTCTCAACATTCCCTATTATATAGCAGCCAGGCTAGCAGGTCAAACACAAATTTTTAAAATTAATAGTTTTAGTTCCGGCCACAGAAAATCAAGAATCAACTGGTCACCGGAGTAAACTCCAGTTCAGACCCAACGTCATATTCAAGCTGCTTTACGCAAAATTCCCATCCGTCGTTAAAGAGCACATTTTTGTTCATATCACGCTCTCCCTCCGCTTCATAAACTTCGACATGTCACTTTCATTCCTTAACCCTTCTCATCGCTTAAAACACCTGAAACAGCGGATCCTCCTTGATATAGTGCACGGGAATATCCGGGAACTTTGTTCTCAATCTGATCGCCAAAGCTTTCATGCCGGGCTCCTCGCTCTCGGCGTGTCCCAGTACCATAAGCGCTCTGGGGTTACCTTGGCGAACCGCCTCCCTTACATACTCCGGCGTCTCCCATTCCTGGCCCTCTCCATAAATCACCAGATCCGTATGTTCCCTTTCGAATAAAGGAATCGCCAGGGAGCCGCTGCCCCGGTATCCCGCCAATATGCCAATCCGGCTGAAGGTCATGTCCAGATCCCCGATGATACGAACATAGGGAATACCCAGTCTCTGCTTGACATGTTCTGCAATATCCTTGAGCGGGAGGGAAGGAATGTTGAGGAGGGAAGCCGAAGGTTGATGCTCGCTAATATAGGGCTCCCAGGCAAGCTCCTGGATCAATCCCTCCGTGATGCCATCCGGCTTGTAGCGGTGCCAATAGTCATGAAAGCGGAATATCGCGATCTTCGACTCTTCTATACATCGTTTCTTCGTCTGATGGATCATGTTCGTTCTTCCCTCAGCTTCATCATCATGATGCGAAAAAAACAGTCCTTCATGCGCAATAACCAGGTTCGCCTTCCGCTCAAGCGCTTGCTCAACCACATGCCAGGTTGGCATGAAAGAAGTTACAATGCCCGTGACCTCCGTGGACGGATCGCCGAATTTCAAGGTGTCTACCGTCTGCTCCAGCCTGCCGACTGGTTCAATCAACGCATCAATGATCATCTGCACCGTTGTCTTCATCATTTCACTCCTCTTCACGTCCTACTTGAATTCCCAAAAGTCACATTGGACATTTGGACATATCGATCCGCCCCGTATGGCTTCCACTTTTAATAAATGTGACGGCTCTGAGCGTCCGGTATTCCCGACTTTCGATAAAAGTATGTATTGATGACATCCCGCCACTGCTTCGCATTGCCCTCTTGCCAGCCCAGCCGTTCCGCGACTTGTTCAAAGCGCACGGGGTCCACTTCGTTTTTCAACTCCTGCCAGCGGCTGACCCAGGCCTCAACCCTCTCCACCCCTTCGAAATGAGTGTCATAAATATGCTGGATTACCGTTTTTCCCGATTTCAACTTATGACTATAGGAGACATGGTGAAAAAATAGCAGCAGTTCATCAGGGCAGGTATCTAGCGATTCATAACATCTCCCGTTTGCGGGAGCATATTGCCCGGTATAACCGGTCCCTGTGGAAAGCGTTCGGTTCACGCCGATTCCATGGCAGTCGGCAAAGTGATAGGTTCCCCACTTGGAATACTCATATCCGTCCACATTGACGGCATAGTGGTAATCTGGCTGCACCATCCAGCCTACGCCGAGGGGAGCCGTGTAGCTCTCATAAATAGACCAGGATTGCAGCAGCAGCTCCGTTACCACCGCAGCAACACATCCCACGCAGCCAAAGGTCAGTCTGCTCCATTCGCTAGCGATTTCTTCCGCTGCCAAATCCGGGTCCCAAGCCAACCGTCCAAATCCGAACAGGTTGGCCTGCGCCAGATGATGACCAGTCCAATTGTCGTCATCGCCAATGTTAGAAACGCCGGTAATCCCGCTGTGACGGTAGAGATGGAGCTTGCCGGCGGCGATTTGTTTCACGGTACTGCCCGGCCCTTTAAAATAAGTATCAAAGTCTAACGCCTGTTTCCACTGCGGCACAAGGAAGCATATATCGCGCTGCTGTCCGGTATATTCCTGCGCGATCTGAAACTCTATCATTTGATTGGTATGCTCCATGGCCCCAAACAGAGGAGATACGGGTTCCCTTACCTGAAAATCCATCGGTCCGTTCTTGATTTGCAAAATAACGTTGTCCCTGAAACGGCCGTCCAGTGGACGGAAATGATCATATGCTGCTCTCGCCCGGTCTGTGGAGCGGTCCCTCCAGTCCTGATGACAGTCGTAGACGAAACATCTCCACAGTACCAGGCCCCCGAATGGAGCTAACGCATCTGCCAGCATATTGGCTCCATCGGCATGATCACGACCGTAGGTGAACGGGCCTGGGCGATTCTCGGAATCCGCCTTGACCAGAAAACCGCCAAAATCGGGAATACTCTGGTAGATCTCCGCCGCTTTGTCACGCCACCATGTTCGGACTCCTTCATCCAGCGGATCGGCGGTTGTCAGGTCTCCCAATTCCATCGAGGCTGCAAAATTCACGCTCAGAAACAGACGAATGCCATACCGTCCGAACACGCTTGCGAGCTTGGCCACATCCGGCAAAAAAGCATCGGTAATCAGCTTCGTTTCCTCATGATGAACATTGACATTGTTGACGGCGATGGCGTTGATGCCTACGGAAGCCAGCAGCCTGGCATATTCACGTATCCGTTCGGATTTCTGAAGAATACGGTTCTCGCGATAGAAAATGGAGCCTCCGGAATAGCCTCGCTCCACTGTTCCGTCCATGTTGTCCCACTGGTTGATCATGCGTAAGGCGTTTCGCGGCGTCTGCGCAATGTTCAGATTCTCCAGTTCCGCCTCGGTTCCGAGCAGCCGCAAGAAATGAAACACGGCGTACAGAAGCCCCTTTTCAGAACCGCCATAGAGCACCGCACACCTTTCCGCTCCTTCACCACCAGATCGTATGGCGTATCCTTCCTCTGTAATCGAATGCGCTTTCAATTCTTGTATCATGGATTCTGCAGCAAACCGCGCTCCAAACACAATCATCGGCAGACCGGATTTCACCGTCAACTTGGGATGAATACCCGTGAATGACACAATTCCATTCATAAGCTCCTCAATTGCCACGCCTCCAATTACCTGATCAGGATTTACACTTGCGGTAACACATCCTAGTAAGGGGCGAGCGGCTTCGATCCGTGCTGCAAACTTCCATCGCTCCTCCGTTAACCAAGCCTGATAACCTCGTGATTTCAACTTGTTCCTCTCCTCTCACATTCTTGCAAGCATGCGCGCCGCCTAGACGCTCGCCGTGGACCATATTCTAAAAGCCAAAGTAGCGCTATACGTTTTAAAAAAAGTATCATTCACCTTGACCAGATTTGTTCATTTCTTAGGATGCCGAAGATGCAATACTCCTCGAGGGTGCCACAGAAAACACTCAGGTAGTTATAGAGCTATAATAGCCTGCCACATTGAAGAACAACTCTGATCTTGCAATTCCGATAAATCTTGTATACAAGATTGTTATTATCATAATCATCCTTTATATTTCTGTCAATCATACATTCATGCTGAACCTTTAATATAATAAGCTAGAATGGTCATTTCCTCATGCAATGGATTATTTCTTTCATACTTTCATTGTTGTATACTAGATAGGTACACTTCACACGGAAGCAGGGATACCATGTCCAATAAGGCAGAAATCATGCAGCAATTAAAAAGCGAAATTTTAGCGTTAAACTTGAAACCTGGAACCATCCTCAGCGAAACCGCTTTGTCGGAACGCTTTCAGATATCACGAACTCCCCTGCGCGATGTGCTGAAGCAGTTATCTTTGGAAAGCTATATTGACATCTATCCCAAAAAAGGAAATTTGGTGTCCTTCATTGATTTAGACTCGGTTGAACAGATGATTTACCTGAGAAGCACACTAGAGAAGGAGATTATCAAAGACCTTGCCGTACAGATGCCTCTAAGAGGCAACCTAGAACTGACGCAAATCCTGGACAAGCAGCAAGAGGCCGTCCAACGGGAGAACGCGCATGAGGCTTTTCTCGCGTGGGACGACGCATTCCATAAAACATTATTTGCTTTGGCAGGTCGCGAGTTCCTATGGAACTTGATTCAACAATATAATGTGCATTATATCCGTTACCGCAGGCTGCATTTGCTGAAGAGAGAGAAACTGGAGGAAATTCGGGACGAGCATCAGTTGATGTTGGATTGTATAACAAACCACAATCAGGAGAGTATCGAAGAACTCGTGCATCATCACCTGCATGAAGACATCAATGCGCGATATCTTCAAGAGAATTTTGCAGATTATATAAAAAAATGAATTTCTCAAAAAGATTTAACGCGCTTATAAATTCATTTCAAACAGGCTTGCCCCTGCAGTGTAATTGACTCAAACATTCGATTACTTTTTTATGTAAGTTTAAACAATTATAACGACAAAAACGCTGATCGGACAGTGCCCGATCAGCGTTTTTATCAACGTCATATATGCGTTTATTTATGCCGGTGAAGGGACTCGAACCCCCACGGTTTCCCTCACGATTTTGAGTCGCGCGCGTCTGCCAATTCCGCCACACCGGCTTAAAGAAAACGC
>NZ_STGQ01000002.1:0-640000 GCF_004916975.1 Paenibacillus dokdonensis
TTCCCGAAGGAAGTGTAAGAGTCCGCTCGACTTGCATGTATTAGGCACGCCGCCAGCGTTCGTCCTGAGCCAGGATCAAACTCTCCAAGAAAGTCTGTAGCTCATTTTGAAACTGACGAGATGTAATGAATTTTTGAATTAAACGATGTTAATCAAAAACTTCATTACTTATAATCTCATTTAAAACATCATCTATTTGTTCAGTTTTCAAAGAACTTGTTTTCTGCTTCATTCGACAAATTTCTTACGAAGCAGGATTTCATTATATCATTTTCTCTCAAGCAAGTCAACACTTATTTACTTAGCATTGTTTGTTTTGAAAGCCTGCCGTGTTTAGCGGCAAGAAATAATATATCATGGATGTCCTACATAATGCAACTGTTTTTTTAAATTTTAAATATGTTAAAATTTTCTTCATAGAGTTACAACATAAACATAATTTTTCAAGCAGCTCCTGAGGTATATTCAACTTACACACGCCCCATCTAAAACGGTACCTTTTTAAATCACAAATTACAGGAGGCTAAACATGAACAGTTGGCTGAATAAGATTCGAAAGGGTATTGGCAAAAAGCTTGCTGCCGTGCACCGCTGGAACGCCTGGATGATCGCCTTTCTTGCTTTCAGCGGATTGATTCTCCCCTGGGGAGCCTGGAGAGAGATTTTAGGAGCAGGCCGAGTATGGCTGAAATGGCTTCATATCGGTGTTGGTCTTGCACTGCTGCTTCCTGTTCTGTATTACCTACTGCTTGCCGGCAAACACTGGGGTCTGCTGAAAGAACGTCCCGCACAAAAATGGAATGTATTCATTGTTCTATTTATGTTGGCCGGCTGGTTTCTTTCCGGTGTCGTTCTCTGGCAGTTCCGCGCCTTCGGTCCGGCATGGTCCAATCCTGCATTAATCATTCATGATGTATTTACCTGGATCGGTCTTCCTTATATGATCTATCATTCGATCACCCGTACCCGCTGGTTAAAGGAACCTCACCGCCGTTCTGTCCGCACCAGCATCCAACCAAAAACGGAAGTATCTCCTCAAGCGACAGAGCCGTTATATACCCGCAGAGCATTTATCCGTTCTGCAATTGGTCTCGGTTTTGCTGTTACACTGGGTCCGTCTTTTATTAAATGGATGGCTTCGAGTCTAAGCTCCGGCGCCAATGTCGAGAATCTGGTTCAAAAAGATAACAACCATCTTATTCCTGCCCCCCAGCCTGCTGTAGATTCTCTTCCCCCGATAGGTGGGGGTTCCAAAGGTAATTTTCGCATTTACACGGTAACTCCAATTCCTTCGTTCGATAATTCAAACTGGTCCTTTACTGTGGACGGCTTGGTGAATCAGGCGATGCAGTGGAACTGGGAAGAATTTGTGAAGCTCCCTCGTACTGTGCAGGTCAGTGACTTTCACTGCGTTACCGGATGGTCTGTCTACAATAACACCTGGGAAGGTATACCGCTTAAGCATCTCCTCGAGCAGGCGGGCTTTCAATCCTCAGCCCAAACGGTCAAGTTCTACTCAGGAGATGGCGTATACACCGATTCCTTAACGATGGAACAGGCTCAAATGAAGGATATTATGATCGCTGTCATGCTGGATGGAAAGCCAATTCCGAGTGATCTTGGCGGACCTGTACGACTCGTCGTCCCGCAGATGTATACCTACAAGTCTGTGAAATGGCTGAACCGTATTGAACTCATTGCCGAGGATCATGTCGGCTATTGGGAAGAACGCGGATACGATAAAGATGCGTGGCTTTCAGGCACAAAGCAGAGCTAACCGCTAACCCCCTATCTCATCTCCATTCGTGTTCTTCACTTCATCTGGCCTTCCATCGCTTTACTCATGACTGTGGAAAACAAGGCGGCGGCCATCCCGCTGCCAGCGGTCATGAAGTTATCCTTGTCTGTGCGGTCAAAGCCCATCCACACCGCGGCTGTCCACTCTGGTGTATAACCGACAAACCAGAGATCCCGGTTAGCCTTACTGCTAATCCCGGGCAAATCCAGTTGGGTGGTACCCGTTTTGCCCGCGACCGGCCGGTTCAACCTTGCCTTTTTGCCGGTGCCCTCATCGACTACACTTCGCAGCATCCCGGTCATTCTCTCTGCGGTCAGGGCTGATATAGCTTCCCGCTGTCCGGCATTATACGTATACAGAACATACCCCTTGGGGTCTATGACTTGACGCACTGTATGCGCCTCACGAAAGACACCGCCGCTGGCAAATACACTGTATGCTTGCGCCATTTTTAATGGAGATACCCCCGTATGCAATCCCCCTAGCGCAATGGACAGGTTATTATCTTCTTTGGGTAGATCTATACCGAGCTTCGCGGCAAACCCGCGGGCCTTAGAGATTCCCACCTGCTTCAGCAGCCACACGGCCGGTGCATTGATCGACTGTTGGAGAGCTATTTTCATGGATGTTTGGCCCCGGTACACACCATTCAAGTTTTCAGGCTTATAACTGCCATAAGCAGTCTTACGATCCGGAAGGACACTATCTGGTGTATAGAGACCGCTTTCTAATGCCGGCCCGTAATCAATAATAGGCTTGAAGGCGGATCCCGGCTGCCGAGCATCAACCACCGCCCTGTTTAGGTTCCCCGTACTTGGATTTCGGCCTCCGGTCAACGCCACAACATCGCCGGTCCGGTGATCCAACATTGCCATGGCTGCCTCCACCTGCTGATCTTTCCCGTCCGGCGGAAATAAATCGGGATTCAAAAACGCCTCCTCCAGTGCTCTCTGTGCTGCCGTATTCATTCCCGTCACTATCGTATAACCACCTGTTTGCAGGTCTTTCTTTGATTTGCCGGTCCGCTGGGAAGCCTCTGTCAATGCGGCATCTATATAAGAAGCGCCTACCAGCCTTTCTCTAACAATGGAAGGAGGTTGATACTTCTCTTTAACAGCTGACTTCATTTCTTCATGAGTAATCAAACCCTGCTTCCACATCAAACTAAGCACAAGCTCCCGTCTCTTCACAGAAAGCCCGCTATTGTCTGCCGGATTATAAATGGAAGGTCCTTTGGGGATGGCAGCCAATGCGGCAATTTGCATGATATCAAGCTCTTTTAGTTGAGTGACCCCAAAATAGTGCTCAGCTGCCGCTTTTACTCCGTATTGTCCTTCCCCCATATAAATCTGGTTAAGATATAATTGCAAAATATCATGTTTGGACAGCCGCTTCTCCAAAGCCAAAGCAATAGATGCCTCATTCAGCTTACGAAGCATATTTTTATCCCGGTTCAGGAAAAGATTTCGGGCCAGCTGCTGGGTGATACTGCTCCCTCCTTCCGACACCTGCATCTGAAGAATGTTATTAAAAGAAGCACGAGCGATTCCCTTATAATCCAGTCCCTGATGACTATAAAAGCGGCGGTCTTCCACTGCCAAGAAGGTATTGACCAGTAATGCCGGCATCTCTTCAAGCTCTGCCTTCATTCTGTAACCCGATTCGGGCAGCGGGATCCTCCGAAGCACCGTTCCATCCGCGGCAGCAACGATACTTGATTCCTGCAGAATCAGTTTTTCCGAATGGCGGTTCACTACGGTTTCTCCATATTCATGAACATAAAACAGTCCGGCCAATACCAGCACAGCACCCATCACTGCCAGGTCAAATGCAAAATAAAGGCTTCTCAGGAGCTTGCGTTTAACCACAGCCTGCAGACCGCTCATGACGAAGTGATCAGGCTCTCCAGGAACCGTTCCATTCCAAGCGCCTCCCGCTTGACTGCCTCCACCCTCAGCAGCCCTACGCTCTCCGGATTATCCCCGCCTGCCTCGCCATCTTCTAAAATTCGCAATAAAGATTTCATTCTTAAGATCAGAGCCATGACTTCTTCATTTCCCAGTAGAGCGCTGGATTCTTCTTTTTTCATATTGAAAGTCTGCAGGTCATTCGATGGGAATACATCTGTTCGATTGATTCTATGGAGATGATCCGCAAGTTTCCTTAACTCCCCGCCTGACATAACCTCCAATTCCTCAAAGGAACCTTTGTCTGCCAGTTCTTCCGCTGCGTTCAGCAGCGACTTGATATCATTAGCTGTTTTTTGCGAGCGCAGCATAAACATCCCGGTGAACACCGTTAAAAAAATGAGGACGGCTATTGGCGTTTTACCGATATGATTCATCAGCCAATGCGATAACCGGACCAGCAACGAATCCGGCGCACTATGGGAGTACAGAAAAACGAAGGCTCTATATACAATAAATAGTGAAATACCGCTGAGTAGCGCGCTTCCTACAACGATGTATAGATAGCTGCTGCGTACGGTTAGCAACTCTTTCAAAACCTTAATCCCTCCTTGCGAACGGGCAGTTATCACCCTATGCACAAAAGGATATCGGCCAAATCTTAAGAAACACCCCGAAAGTTCTTAACATTCTCTTAATATCACTCGAAAACAAGATTCAGCTATACCTTGGATATCGGGATCCGGGTAATAAAATCAGTGCGATACCTATCGCTTTTGGCCGAAATAAGGCCATGGTGACGGTCGATGATTCCTTTAGCAATCGCGAGTCCCAGCCCTGAGCCGCCTGTATGGTGCGAGCGGGAGCGCTCCGCCCGGTAAAAGCGTTCAAAAATATGCGGAAGGTCGCTTTCTGCAATCATTTCGCCAAAATTGCTGATCCGTACCACTGCTTCATCCCCTTCACGGTCAAAGCTGATCTCCAGTCTTTTACCTGCTTGACCATAACGGATTGCATTGGCTATCAGATTCTCATAGGCTCTTACCAATTCATAAGGCGCAGCCTGAATCCACAGGGAATGATCCGTATTGTCATGGATCTTATAAGTCATACCTGCCAGGTTCAATTCCGGAACTGCCTCCTCTACCAGCTGCCGAATGAAAGCTTTTAGATCAAGCCGCTCCAGCACAAGCGGAAGTCCTCCATTGTACACTCGTGTGTACTCGAACAAATCGTCTATGAGTTTGCGCAGCACAAGCGTTTTTTGATAGGCAATATCGGCATAATAGCGCATTTCTATCTCGTCCCGGCAGCGGTCCTGCTCAATGTACTCCAGGAAGCCCAGTATGGATGTCAGAGGGGTGCGCAAATCATGGGATACCCCAGTAATCAGCTCGTTCTTCGCTTGAACGGCTGATCTCTCTTCCAAAAGGGAATGCTCCAGCCGATCGGACATCACGTTAATGTTCTCCGCCAACACGCCCAGCTCATCCGATGTCCTAACCTCGATCCGGTGTGACTCTCCCAGCTTGGTGATTTGCTGAATCCCCGATGTAATCTCTTCAAGATAGGAGATGATTTTTCGGGTGAATATAAAAAAGAAAATAAGAAAACTGACAACGCCAGCAGTAAACAGCAGCGGTGCCGAGCCAATATGATTAATAATCCATTTGAGCATCAGCGTGTAGGGAGAGGGCTCCGGCTCCGGATTCGAATAAATTGAAGATTTTACAAGCTGATATCCGGCAGTCAGCAGTCCTGCTCCCGATAAGATGCTCAATATAAATGCCCAGATAAACTTCCAGCGGATCGTGCTTATGTATTTAGCGTTCATGGTTAAGCTCCCTCCAGCTTTCAGGACGGTCCGTCCAGTTTATAACCAACTCCCCAAACCGTTTGCACATAACGCGGGCGTTTCGGATTCATTTCGATTTTTTCACGTATTTTACGTACATGAACCATGACCGTGTTCCCTCCATCCAGAAAAGGCTCATTCCAAACATTGTTGTAAATTTGCTCCATGCTGAGCACCTGTCCTTGATGCCTTGCCAGCAGTTCAAGAATCGCAAACTCCCGGGGAGTCAGTTTTACTTTTTGCCGATCAACGTGAACCTCATGTTTGCCTGTATCTATGACCAGGTCTTCGAATACCAATTTATGCTCTTCTGCTTGAACAGGAGTATCTTTGTTGAATCTATGATAGCGGCGCAGCTGCGATTTGGCCCTGGCCACCAGCTCCAGCGGATTAAAGGGTTTGCCGACATAATCATCGGCACCGATGCTGAGTCCGTTGATTTTGTCCATGTCCGTGTTTTTTGCAGACAGCATGATGATCGGCACATGACGTTCTTCGCGAATTTTCATACAGGCGGCGATTCCATCCATCCTCGGCATCATGACATCCAGAATAATGAGGTCGACTTCTTCATTTTCCAGCCAGTTCAGAGCTTCTGCCCCGTCATAAGCCTTTAGCAGCCGGTATCCTTCATTTCTAAAATAAATATCGAGCAGCTCCACAATTTCCTTCTCGTCATCCACGAGCAATATCGTTTCTTTTTTCACAGGGAAGGTTTCCTTTCAAATCTATTAAATGAAACATCATTTTCTTCATATTAGCAGAACTCCCCATTCTATCACCCTATTATTGTCATAAAAAAAGTCCTGGGTTCATTGTTCAATGAACCAGGACTTCTGCTTGTTATGGTTTGGAACTATGCTTCTGTATTCAAAAGACGGACAAATTCATCCTCATCCTCGATGACCTGAATCCCCAGCTGCTGGGCCTTGGCCAGCTTGCTGCCCGCCTTCTCGCCCGCAATGACCAGATCTGTCTTCGCAGATACACTGCCGGTGACTTTCGCCCCAAGTGCCTCCAGCTTATCGGCAGCCTCATCACGGGTGAGCTGATGCAGCGTGCCCGTCAGAACGACCGTTTTACCGCTAAAGAATGAATCGGTATTCACCACTCTCGGCGCTTCCGGAGCTTTAGCTTCCACGCCCAGAGAGAGCATTTTCTCGATTCCCGTCATGATAAACGGATCTGCGAAAAAGCCTACGATGCTGTCTGCGACAATACCACCCACATCCGGAAGAGCTATCAGCTCTTCGACGGTTGCACTCATCACAGCATGCAAATCACGAAAATGCTCGGCCAACATTTTGGTCGTCGATTTGCCTGTATTCGGAATCCCCAAGGCAAAAAGGAATGAAGCAAGGTCTCTGCTTTTACTTTTTTCCAGGGAAGCAAGCAGATTATTAGCTTTTTTCTCACCAAAACGGTCCAGCTTGATCAGATCCTCAAACGCGAGAGTATAGAGATCTGCAGGCTCACGAACGCTCAGCTCGTTGTACAGCTGCTCGGCTGTCATAACGCTAAATGTCTCTATGTCCATGGCATCTCTTGACGCGAAATGGGTAATCCGTCCAATAATCTGAGGCTTGCAGTCCAGACTGTTGTTACAGAACAAATGGGCGCCGCGCTGCTCCAGAGGAAACCCGCAGGCAGGACATTGCTCCGGATAAACAATTTCTTCACCGTCGCTATCCTCGGTTACCTTGCCCAGTATTTCCGGGATGACATCGTTAGAACGGCGAATAAAGACGCGGGTACCGAGGGCATGCTTCAGGTTTTTCCGTTCGATATCCCCGATATTATTCAGAGTGCAGTTCTGCACCGTCACGCCAGCAAGCTCGACAGCCTCGACACGCGCAACCGGTGTGATTTTGCCTGTACGTCCCACTTCCCAGGACACGGATTCGAGCACGGTTGTTGTTTCCTCCGCCTCAAACTTGTACGCAACGGCCCAGCGTGGGAATTTGTCCGTATAGCCCAGGGCTTCCCGGGTACGCATATCCACGATTTTAATAACGGCACCGTCAATGAGATAATCCAGGCTCGAGCGGCGTTCCTGAATATCCTGGAGTTGTTCCATAACATCATCAAATTTCTCGAAATAGGTAATGAACGGATTCACTTTAAAATGATTGTCTCGCAGGAAATCCATCATTTCCTTATGACTGTCAAAGCGGATGCCTTCTGCATAACCCACATTGTAGAAGAAGGCACTGAGACGGCGCTCAGAGGTCGTCTTCGGATTCAGGTTGCGCAGCGCCCCCGCTGCCGCATTGCGGGCATTTTTCAGCGGCTCGGCTGCGGTTTGGTTATAGCTTTCCAGGACGGACAAATTCATAATCCCTTCGCCCTGCACCTCGATTGTACCCTCGGTATACGGGATGCTGAGCGGTACGGATTTGATCGTTTTTACTTGTGCCAAAATACCTTCCCCAACGACTCCATTGCCGCGGGTTGCTGCCTGTACCAGTCTGCCGCCGGTATATGTCAGGTTCAGTGTCAGCCCGTCAAATTTCAGCTCCACCGCATAGCTCAGCTCAGGCAGCGGCTTATCCGGGTTTTTACTGTTATAATCCGCCACCAGCTTGGTAGCACGAGCGTTCCAGCTTCCAAGCTGTTCAATATTTTGCGCTTTGTCCAGACTCCATAGAGGCGCCAGGTGCCGGTGCTGCACAAATCCTTTAAGCAGCTCGCCGCCTACGCGCTGGGTAGGAGAATCCGGCAGAATAATGCCGCCCTCCTTCTCCAAGGCTACCAGCTGGTCATACAAAACATCGTACTCTTTATCACTGATCAGCGGCTTATCCAGCGTGTAATAATGATAGCTATACTTATTCAGCTCGGCGACGAGCTGCTCCATGGTAAACATCGGATCCATGCGGGGATCATCCCTCCGTCGCAATTAATTTTTTAATATATATTAGAAAAGCGGCAAGAAAAGCACTCTATGACTCTAGCATTCCACTTTGGTGATCGGTGCAAACCCTGCGAGCAGCCGTTTGACTCCGACAGGTGCCGGAAAAGCAATCTGCAGCTCCGTATCATTGCCGCTGCCTTTAACAGACACAACCGTTCCTGTACCCCATTTACCATGAGACACTTTGTCGCCAGCTTTAAGTGCAGTCAGATCTGCCGTGCTGCCTACGGCAGCCGCTTGATGCGGTACCGAGGTCGTCACGGTTACCTTGGATTGCGATCCGGATGCTGTAGCTGTCGATCCACTCAGGGATGAGTTCTCGGCATTGCGTCCAAAATTACTTCCGCTTCCGCTGCCTAATCCACGGCTGCCATAGGAGCCGCCAATATTACCGCCGCGGCGGTAACGGTCACGGGCTACGCCAGTCTCTTCCTTCAATTCTTCAGGAATTTCATCCAGGAAGCGTGAAGGCGGGTTCGCTGTCGTACGGCCAAATAAGGTACGCATCTGTGCACAGGAAAGGAACAGCTGCTGTTCAGCCCGCGTAATCCCTACATAAGCCAGTCGGCGTTCCTCCTCCAGCTCCTCATTATCCGAAAAGGCGCGGCTGTGAGGGAATACCCCCTCTTCCATGCCTACGATAAAGACAACCGGAAACTCCAGACCCTTGGCGCTGTGCATGGTCATGAGAATAACGGCATCCGACTTATCCTCTTCCTCATCGTTCACCGAATCAATGTCGGCAATCAGGGCAAGGTCCGTCAGGAAGGAAACGAGTGACTTATCATCGTTATTTTTCTCGAATTCCATCGTAACCGACAGGAACTCATCGATGTTTTCCAGGCGTGAACGCGATTCAATCGTATTTTCCCGCTGCATCTCAATCCGGTATTGGCTCATTTCCAGAATCTTTTCGGTCAGCTCTGTAACGGAGAGATATTCTACCATTTGATTCAGTGCTGCGATCATATCATAAAATTCCACCAGCGCATTTCGCGTCCGTCCGGCAAAACCCAGATCATCAACGACCGCTAGTGCTTGGAAAATAGATGTTCCCCGCTCGGCGGCCGCTGCACCTAATTTCGCTACGGTCGTATCGCCAATGCCTCTTTTCGGCACATTGATCACACGAGCCAAGCTGAGATCATCATCCGGGTTGGAAATGAGGCGCAGGTAGCCGAGGATATCCTTGATCTCTTTGCGATCATAGAACTTGATGCCGCCAACAATCTGGTACGGAATATCCGATTTGATCAGAATTTCCTCAATAACCCGGGACTGGGCGTTCGTACGGTACAGGATGGCATGGTCCTGATAAGACTTATTCAGTTTGACGTTTTTACTAATTTCAGAGGTTACGAAATACCCCTCATCATGCTCGGAATCAGCCCGGTAAACTTTAATCTTGTCGCCATCGCCTTGGTCAGTCCACAGCTTCTTCGGCTTGCGTCCGCCGTTCTGCTTGATCACTTCGTTCGCCGCGTTCAGAATCGTGGAGGTCGACCGGTAGTTCTGCTCGAGTAAAATGGTCCGGGCTTCAGGATAGTCCTCCTCAAAATTAAGGATGTTGCTGATGTCGGCTCCGCGCCAGCGATAGATGGACTGGTCGCTGTCACCCACCACGCAAATCCGGTGATGTCCGTCGGCGAGCATCCGGCAGAGCATATACTGGGCACGGTTGGTATCCTGGTATTCATCGACATGAATGTATTGAAATTTTTTCTGATAAAAATCGAGAACCTCTGGTACTTCCTTAAACAGCTGAATCGTGGACATGATCAGGTCATCAAAGTCCAGGGAGTTATTGCTTTTCATCCGGCGCTGGTACATGGTGTATACCTTGGCAGCGATGCTCTCAATATAGTCCCCGGCCTTTTGTTCATATTGTGCTGGAGTGATCAGTTCATTCTTCGCCGTGCTAATGAGAGAAAGAACGGCTTTAGGTTCAAACTTTTTGGTATCCAGGTTCAAATCCTTCATGCAGTTCCGAACGAGAGACAATTGGTCCGTCGAGTCCAAAATCGTAAAGTTGGAGTTAAAGCCGATCCGGTCAATGTCCTTACGGAGAATACGTACGCACATGGAGTGGAAAGTCGATACCCAAATGTCCCGGCCTTCATTGCCGACGAGCTTGGTTACACGTTCCTGCATCTCACGTGCTGCTTTATTGGTAAAGGTTATCGCCAAAACACCCCATGGCGGAGCTTTGCGGGTGGCGATCAAGTAGGCAATACGATGCGTCAGCACCCTGGTCTTGCCGCTCCCCGCTCCGGCGAGAATCAGCAGCGGGCCTTCCGTTGCTTCGACGGCCTGCTGCTGCGGAGGGTTCAATTTTTTAATAGCTTGTTGTATATCAATCGGTTGCATGCGGGCATGCTCCTTCCTGAATGTTATTTGCGCTTATTCCGCGCTTACTTCACAGCCTTGACGGTGAGCAGCGCCTGTTGCAGATTATCATATACCGCGTTTCCGACCACGATGGTGTCGCAGACAGCCGCCGCTTTGGCCGCGGTTTCCAGATCATGTATGCCGCCCCCATAGAACAGCTTGGCGGTATGAAGAGATTGATGAATTTTTTTGACCGTGTCCATATCCCCGAAGCAGCCGCTGTACTCGGCGTAAACCACCGGAAGTGACATCAGCTTGTCCGCGACTTGGCCATAAGCAGCAGCACCCGCCGCATCAAGATCCGTTTGGGCTCCAGTCACACGGGCCACAGTAGAGTCAGGATTGAGAATGATGTAGCCTTCAGGAATAAGCAGATCCCATGGAATCATATAGCCGTATTCCTCTACGGCCCGTTGATGCTGCCCCGTAATCCACATGGTATCCGCGGTATTCATTACCATCGGAATCATATACAAATCAAAACCGGGTACAATCATTTCAAGATTGGAAACCTCCAGCACACATGGAAGCTCATAACGGCGGATCCGCGACATCAAATCTACCGTATTGTCGTACGTCACCCCGCTGGAGCCGCCTACCATGATCGCATCGGTCCCGGACATGCATACCGCTTCCAGTGCGTTATCATCTATTTCCCGGTCCGGGTCCAGCTTAAAGATATGTCTCCAGGGTTTAATCATCTGCTTCAAACGTCATTCCTCCACGACTTTTCTTCATAAATCTAGTCTATGTCAGCGCAGGAGTAGTGTCAATTTCTTGTTCGTATGGAATACGAACAATTTTATGGAATTTCCAGCTTCCACACAAAAAGATATGCTTCACTCACGAAGCATATCTTTCATATTATTTCTTATCTATGCCATCTTATTTCCCAAAGGCATACAGCCAACTCGTCGATTCGACCTCTTTTTCCGTTAAAAAGTCCGAATAGAAGCCATTCACGCCCATCCGTTTCAGCTTGCTGACATCGTATGTTTCGTTGATCGTGTTTACATAGGTCACAACTCCAGCCTTTTTCAGCTTGGATAGAAATGTGCGTGTCACGCGCTGCTCGGGTATTGTTACCGCTTCAATCGCATTTTTGGAGACGAAATCGATAACTTCATCATCCGTATCCTTGGTTGCGTACAGCGTATAGATCAAAGATGGAAAATTATAAATTTCTTTCACCATCTGCAGCATTGGCTGGTTATAAATCTGCGGCACCACCCGCTCCAAAAGCTGCGGATTTCGTGCTTTTGCCGAGTTAACCAGCATGGCAAGTTCATGCTTCATATCTTCTGCTTCCTGCTCTTTCGTGTCTGTCACAATATATATATCAGGATAGCGCTCCATTAAATCCATAATGTCTGTCCAGCTCAGCGGATCATAACCTCCAAGAATTTTGCTCTGCTTGAACTCCTCATAACTGAGCCGCACCGCCTGACGGTCTTTCGGGAGCTTGTCCTCCTGCTGCAGCAATTCGGTCATATGCTGTGTCCATTCATGCCTGGCCACGAGCTTGCCGTCTTCGGTCAGCAGCAAATCCACCTCAAACACACGGTTTCCTTTTTCATAGTTGGCGATAAATGCCTCGTAAGAATTCGTATATGCATGATCATTGATTCCTCCCATAGCATGGGAAATCACCTTGTAATCTGTAAAATCGCCGTTTGATTCCTCCGAACTGCTTTGGGGAACCCAGAATAGCAGCCCGGCAGCACCCACCAGCAGAATGAGGGCGATCCATCTTCGCATGAGTGTCCACGTCCTTTGCAGCGTCTTGGTTTAAATTGTATTAAGATGCACCTGTAATAAAGAATTACCCTGCCGCACGTGTGGTCAAACGAGGAGAAATATGGTGATAAGCATGGCGAAGCTCTTTCATATGAAAATAAAAAAATCTCCCATATATCAGGAGACCTCTCAATATTGTTATTCAGAGACTGGTTTATTAAGCAAGTGAATGAAATCCTTGAGCCCTGCGCGCCAATGCCTCAGATCATGAAAACCATTGGTCCTGATCGACACATGATCCATGACTGAATTAGCCGGACGCGGGGCAGGCCGAGGAAATTGCGCTGTTGTGCATGGCTCGAGCTGAGCAGCAATCGTAAGGCCAACTTGTTGAGCTTCCTCAAAAATAGCCTGAGCAAACTCGAACCAAGTGCATTCCCCGCTGTTCGATGCATGATAGATCCCGTATTTCTCCGTCTGGATCAGCTCCAGCAGAAATCCGGCCAAATCCATCGTATAGGTAGGGGATCCTTTTTGGTCATGAACCACTTGGACAAGCGGCTTTTCCTGACCTAAGCGAAGCATCGTCTTCACAAAATTATTCCCGTGAATACCATATACCCATGATGTCCGGACGATAAAGTAACGGGAAGAAAGGGACTGTGCCAGCAGTTCGCCCGCTCTCTTGGATTTTCCGTACACGCCCTGCGGATCTGTGTTGTCATACTCTCTATAGGGAAGCATGGATTGACCATCGAAAACATAATCCGTACTGATATATACCAGCTTGGCTCCCGCCTTCTCAGCAGCAACCGCAATATTCCTTGTTCCGTCCGCATTGACTTGGTAGGCCTTGTCGATATCGTCTTCGGCAGCGTCCACAGCTGTAAAGGCGGCACAATGAATGACAACATCCGGATGAAAGGCTGCCATCAACCGCATGCATTGCTCCTGGCTGGTGATATCAAGCTCGGTACGCCCGCAGGCTTGAACCTCATGCCCTTTCTGAAGCAATAGAAGGACCATGTCCTTCCCTAATTGTCCGTTCGCCCCAGTCACTAAAACCTTCATTAGGCATCCCCTAACCGTTCACCGTATTGCTTGGCATAATAGGCTTTATATTCTCCAGACTGAATACGGGTCCACCAATCCTTGTGTTGGAGATACCACTGGATGGTTTCCTTAATTCCTGTCTCAAAATGATGCTTTGGCTTCCAGCCCAGCTCCTGAGTTATTTGGGCAGGGTCAATTCCGTAGCGGCGATCATGTCCGGGACGGTCCTGCACATACGTAATGAGAGATTCCGGCTTGCCGAGCTCCTGCAATATCGTCTTTACGATATGGATATTGGTGCGCTCGTTATTGCCCCCAATGTTGTACACTTCCCCGATGCGGCCGTTATGGATAACAAGGTCGATCGCGCTGCAATGATCCTCGACATAAAGCCAATCCCGGATATTCAATCCATCGCCATAGATAGGCAGGGGTTCATCGTTTAAGGCGCGGGAGATGATAAGCGGTATTAATTTTTCAGGAAACTGGTAAGGTCCATAGTTATTCGAACAGCGCGTGATATTTACCGGCAAACCGAAGGTTTCGTAATAGGCACGAACCATTAAGTCTCCCCCAGCTTTACTCGCCGAGTACGGACTGTTGGGGGCGAGCGGTGTTTCCTCTGTAAAAAGTCCCGCATCACCCAAAGAGCCGTATACCTCATCCGTAGATACTTGAACGTATTTGGTCACGCCATATTTTTTGGCTGCATCCAGCAGCACCTGTGTACCGAGCACATTCGTTTTCACAAATATATCCGGTTCCAAAATACTCCGGTCGACATGGGATTCAGCAGCGAAATTCACCACCACGTCAATGCCTTGCTGAAATAACAGGTCGATGCCTTGCGCATCCGTAATATCTGTTTTGCAAAAGGAGTAATTCGGATTGCCCGAAGCAGACTTCAGATTCTCCAGATTACCCGCATACGTAAGCGAGTCCACATTGATGATCTTATATTTCGGGTGCCGCTGAAGCATATATAAAATAAAATTACTGCCGATAAAACCGGCACCGCCGGTAACAAGTAGTCTCATGACAGAATCGGCCTCCTAATCGAAATTCAGTTCCGCATCCTTCAGAAGCGGGTGACGCTGATCTTTATCCGAAAGAATCGGATTGGAAGCGGGCCAATCGATTCCCAGCGCAGGGTCGTTCCATAATATGCCGCGATCATTCTCGGGGGAATAATATTCGTCCACTTTGTACAACACTTGGGTGTTTGGCACAAGCGTGCACAGCCCGTGAGCAAATCCTTTTGGAACCAGAAGCTGACGATGATTATATTCGCTTAAAATGACTCCGACCCATTGGCCAAACGTAGGTGAGCTTCTGCGGACATCAACAATGACATCATAGATGACTCCTCTGACCACACGCACGACCTTGGTCTGCGCCTTCGGATTAAGCTGGTAATGCAAACCGCGAATTACGCCGGGTTCCGCAGATAAGGATTGATTGTCCTGTATGAATTGGAGTGCTATTCCCTGCTGCTTCAGATCAGCCTCATTGTAACTTTCCATGAAGAAACCCCGGTTATCTCCATGGACAGCCGGTTCGAGCAGGCAAGCGCCTTTTAAAGGTAAAGACGTGACTTTCAACATTTTCCGGCTCCTCCTTCCATCGTTTCGTTACAATTTGAATTTGCCAAATTCCTCGCTAAACATGATTTCCTGCGCTAATTCATTCGCCCGGGACCACGAGGCATGAGTACCCGCGTCCGTCCACCAGCCGCGCAAAACATCAAAAGTTAACTCATTACGTTTAATATATGAATTATTTACGTCCGTGATTTCCAGTTCGCCCCGTGCGGATGGCTCTAATGTCCGGATAATATCAAATACTTGACTGTCAAACATGTAAATTCCCGTGACTGCGTATTGGCTTTTGGGCTGCTCCGGTTTTTCCTCAATAGAAAGAATACGTTCATCTTGAAGCTCAGGCACCCCGAAACGGCAAGGATCCTGGACCTCCTGGATCAAAATTTTGGCACCGTTTTTTTGTGAACGGAATTTTTCAACGAATGGCGTAATATCATCCTCGAAGACATTGTCTCCTAAAATAACCACCATCTGATCTCCACCCACAAACTGTTCGGACAAGCCCAAAGCCTGAGCAATACCTCCTGCTTCATCCTGAACCTTGTATGTAAAATAAACCCCCATGTCCTGGCCGCTTCCAAGCAGACTCACGACATCTCCCATATGCTCCTTCCCTGTGACAACCAGAATATCTGTTAGGCCGGCCTGCTTCAATTTCGATACAGAATGAAAAATCATAGGATACTTACCTACAGGAAGAAGATGTTTATTCGTCACTTTGGTTAAGGGATACAAGCGTGAACCCGTACCTCCGGCTAAAATGATTGCTTTCATAAATGCCCCCTAAAATCTGATGTTTATGTTAAACTGACCTCAAAATATACACCATGTTGTACAAAGCTTGGATAACACATTGGATGCACTTCCTGAACAAGTTACTTAAAGGTAATTCGTCGTATCAGCCCCTCCCAACGATACAAAATGTATCGACATACATATTATAACAAATAAAATTGTTTGGGATCCATTAAAAACTTAAAGCCCATCATTTTATTCATTTTGCATGCTAATGGGTTTAAGGTTGTTTTTACGACGATCCTTCTGTTCCATCTCCATAACTTCTCTCATATACTTCAGCAGTTCGTCCTTTAACTCCTCATGCTGAAGAGCATAATGAATTGTTGTCTGGATAAAGCCCAGCTTCTCGCCAACATCATGCCGCAATCCATCAAAATGATACGCAAGAATCGACGCACTATCACTTAAATGAGATAGAGCGTCCGTTAATTGAATCTCGCCGTTCACTCCAGCAGACTGCTCCTCTAGAAGATCAAAAATATGAGGTTTCAGGATATAACGGCCCATAATAGCTAAATTAGACGGTGCTTCAGAAGGCTTTGGCTTCTCAATAAGTTTAGCCGCTTGATATACTCGTTCACTAATCTTTTCTGCATCCACAATACCATAGCGCGAGACTTCCTCAAGGGGGACAGGCTGCACACCTACTATGGATGAACTATATTGTTCATATACTTCGATCATTTGCTTTAGGCAGGGGACGCCTGCTTCAACGATGTCATCGCCTAGAAGCACGGCGAACGGTTCATCCCCGATAAACTTGCGTGCACACCAGATTGCATGACCGAGCCCCTTCGGCTCCTTCTGACGTATATAATGAATATTCGCCATCTCAGTGGATTTACGAACTTCATGGAGAAGCTCCCATTTCCCTTTTTCGATTAAATTACGTTCCAGCTCTAAGGAGTAATCAAAATGATCCTCAATGGCCCTTTTGCCCTTACCTGTGACGATAATAATGTCTTCAATGCCAGAAGCAACGGCTTCTTCAATAATATATTGGATGGTAGGCTTATCGACAATAGGCAGCATTTCTTTAGGCATTGCTTTCGTCGCTGGAAGAAAACGTGTGCCTAAACCTGCTGCTGGTATAATGGCTTTACGAATTTTCATAGAAGGCTCCTCGGCGCAAGTACTTTGTAATCTATAATCTTCTTACCCTATTATATCGGATTTAGCATGAATTTGGCTTAATAAGAAAAGAGGCTGCCAATCTTGGACCACAGAGCAGCGCATTTGTAGTGAATTCCCAACGTGCTCTCCATGCTGTTCTACTCCGCCAAAGACCTATCATAAATATGAAAGCCCCTCCCCGGATCACAATTTGTGACCAGAGGAGAGGCTCTTTTATATATCTTTAAAAATCTATTTGACCAGCTGCCCGCGTGTTACTCCGAGCTGGTTGGTTGCTTTCAGCGTCTTCCATACCTGTGTGCCGCTGATTTCGCCGCGCAGCGCACGTTTGTAGAGATCGATGACCTCATGCACCTGATCCGGTGTTTCTTCGAGAAACTCAACGCGGTAATTGGATACGCCAAGCTCCATGAAGTTGGCCAGGTACTCGGCACCGGACTGCTCGATGGCATTGTAGACCGTATTGCGGCAGCCTTCGTCCACCCGAACCGGGTGGGACATGCCGATCCGGTCCTGCAGGGATACCCGGTGCTCTTCGCATGGGCGTCCGCAGTTGGTGTAGTCCGTACCTTCGCTGAGGAAGGTGCAATACACGCAATGCTCGGTATGGAACATCGGCATATGCTGATGAATGACGATTTCCATCCGCGAGGTATCCGAGCGTCCGAGCAGATCAACCATCTGCTGGATGTTCAGGTCATAAGACGGTGTGACTGTGTCACAACCGGCTTCCAGGAACAAATCCACTGCTTTATGGTTGGCGATGTTCAGCGAGAAGTCGCCGATCAGCTGCGGATGCTTCGCATCCGGATTCGCCATCCGTTCGCGCAGGTAGAAATACAGCGCACCGGTGTTGCGCACCAGCACGGCATCCGGCTGGAGGCGCAGGATATTCTTATGGATACCGTTCTCGATCGGCATATGAATGCGCGGGGTTACTAGCGCAATTCGTTTGCCGGCGGCACGAACGGTTTCCACCGCTTCCTTGAACTGCTTGATGAACTCGAAGTCGGCGTATATGAATTCAACGCCGGCTTCCAGCGCAGCCTCCACCTGCGGGAGGCTGCGGCACAGCGCGGTGAGCTTCGCCTCACCGCGTGGCACTGGCGATGCGCTATGCGCGGCATCGCTGTAGACCGTTGCCGCCCGTTTCACATATACGGGCGCCTTCGGACGCTCGCCTTCAAGCAGCTCCACCGCACGGCGGCGGATGCTGTTCAGCTCGCGCATAGGCACAATGACGTCGCCCTGCAGGTCGACGTCAAGCTGCTCCAGCTGGAACAGGGTGCCGCCCAAACGGCCGAACTGCTCCTCCAGGAGAGCATAGTCCATCGGCCGTTTCTTGGCGATTTCCAGCTCCAGCTCCGAGTCCACCTGGACCGTCGTGCCCTTCTGCACATCGGTCCAAACCGTGGTCAGCAGGCCGCCGGCATGGCCGAATGCCTTCACATGCACGGGGAAGACCCGGTAAGGCTTCTCCGTTTCAAAGGTTTGACGCAGGCGTTTGTCCAGCGCCGGATCATTCGTCTTCCAGATACGGTCTCCTACATGAAGCTTCTGAAGATCCACATCGCTGCGGCCAGGAACGATATCAACGATCCAGCCTTCGCCTGCTTCACCTTCGAGCTTCACGCCTTTACGGCGAAGATCATAGATACGTCCGCCTTCTTCTTTCTTGGTCGGATCTCCCGCATCAAATACGATACCGTCGCCACGCTTAAGCGGAGCTTCAATCTTGCAGACCACGCCATCACGCAAAATTTGTTCTACACGGCCGACATAGACACCGCGGCTTTTCGGAAATGTTCCGTCCACCAGCTTTTTATTATTCGTGCCATCCAGGAATCCATGCGTAAATCCGCGTGAAAAGCTCTGCTGCAGCTCACGCATTTCTTCCTCGCTTGGCTTCGTCTGATCCCCTTCAAAATAACGGTCAATCGCCTTGCGGTATTTGCTCACTACGTTTGCTACATATTCCGGGGTCTTCAAACGGCCTTCAATTTTAAATGAAGTGACGCCCGCTTCAATGAGTTCCGGCATCAGATCGATGGCTGCCAAATCCTTAGGGGAAAGTAAATAAGCGACGTCTCCCATCGGCTTTTGCTCGCCGTCCACCATCAGGTCATACGGCAGGCGGCAGGCCTGCGCGCATTCGCCGCGGTTTGCCGAGCGTCCGCCCCACATCTCCGAGGTCAGGCACTGACCCGAGTAGGATACACAAAGCGCTCCATGGACGAATACTTCCATCGGCAGCTTGGCCTGCTCGCCGATTTTTTGAATTTGCTTCAGGTTGTTTTCGCGTCCCAAAACGACGCGTTCCATGCCCCAAGGCTTCGTAAACTCCACCGCTTCCGGCGAAGTAATCGTCATTTGTGTCGATCCATGAATCGGAAAGTCCGGCGAAATCTCACGGATCAGCTTGACCAATCCCAAATCCTGAACGATGACAGCATCGACGCCTGCGTCAACGCAAGCATCAATCAGTTCCTTGGCATCCTCCAGTTCGTTTTCAAACACCAAAATGTTAAACGTCAAAAAGCCCTTTACTCCATAGCTGTGCAAAAATGACATAATCTCCGGGAGCTCGGCCATCAGAAAATTGTTGGCACGTGCGCGGGCATTAAACTTTTCCACACCGAAAAAGATGGCATCCGCTCCGTTCGCTACCGCTGCCCGCATGCAGTCCCAATCACCAGCAGGCGCCAGCAGCTCCACATCTTCCCTACGTAAATCTTTCGTGTTCATCTATATCCTCCCAAACCGGCCGCGGCCGGCTGTACTTGAATCTCTATCGTTGAAACGCAGGAATCTATAATCCCCGCTGTAACTTAACTAGTTTACCAGACATCCAGCGATCCTTCTACCTAATATAAATTGAACTAAAGGAAAGGTCTAACATCTCATTCGGTGCAGACTAGATGATGAAGCAAATAAGGGTTTACGAATCCATATCCTTGTGATACATTATTTCTACAAATATCGAAATATAAAATATTCAGGAGGTTCGAACCGAGTGAAAGCACATAATGATCAGCAGCAGGCCGTGAAAATATATAAAGCGCTGGGTGAACCTACCCGTCTCAAAATCGCTCTGCTCTTGAAAGAAGAAAGCGATCGATGCTGCTCCGTCTTAGGTGACAAGCTGCAAACCGTTGCAATCTCGACTTTGTCCCACCACCTGAAGCAAATGGCAGAATCCGGACTGTTGACCTTCCGCAAAGAAGGAACCTTCATATACTATAGTTTAGACAAGGAAGTCGCTGCTAAGTACGCTCCATACCTGCTTGATTAATTTTTTTTAATTTATATTTCGATATTTTTAAAAATATAGTTGTTAACAAACATACTGGGAGAGTGGAAACATGGGAAGCACGTGGAAAGTATATGTCCTTGCACTGATTAGTTTTTTGGTAGGAACATCCGAATATATTATTTCCGGAATTCTGGACCGGATTGCTGTGACTCTGGGTACCAGTGTAGCCGCTGCCGGCCAGCTGATCACGGTCTTTTCTCTTGCCTATGCAATCGGGACCCCCATCCTGATGGCAGCAACCGCCAAAATGGACCGGCGCAAGCTGCTGCTCTATTCGCTTGGGCTCTTTATTGCGGCGAATCTGCTCTCATTCGTATTGCCTGGGTTTGAGCTCTTTATCGCGGCCAGAATCATCATGGCTCTAGGAGCTGGCATGGTTGTCGTTACTGCGCTCAGCATTGCCGCCAAAATCGCTCCACCCGGCAAACAAGCCGGAGCTATCGCCTCTGTAACGATGGGCTTTACCGCCTCGCTCATTATCGGCGTCCCGCTCGGCAGAATGATATCCACAGCACTGGGCTGGAAAGCGGTATTCCTGGCCATCGCTCTTGTCGGAGTTTTGGCTATGGTTGTCATTGCCTTGTCCATTCCCCGCATTAAGGGTGACGAGCCCATTCCATTGATGAAGCAGTTCGCTTTATTAAAAAGACCGCAAGTCGCAATTGCGTTAGGAATTACATTTTTCTGGCTGGGAGGATATTCCCTTGCGTATACTTACATCTCGCCTTTTTTGCTTGAAGTGACGCATTTAAATGATTCTTTGTTGAGTGCCGCTCTGCTTGTTTTCGGTATTGCCAGTTTGATTGGCTCAAAGGTTGGAGGTTACAGCGCAGACAAACGGGGAGTGATGTTCACACTTGCCACCGGCATGCTGCTCCATATCATTTCCCTGATTCTGCTGTCGTTTGCAGGCCATTCCGTGGTTGCCGTATTTGCTATTCTGATTCTCTGGTCTTTCGCCGCCTGGTCCTCCGGCCCGACCCAGCAGTATAACTTGATTTCTCTTGCTCCCGAATCCTCAGGCGTTATGCTGAGCCTTAACCAGTCCACCATGCAGCTTGCCATGGCTGTCGGAGCGGCGGTTGGGGGGCTTGTCATCGGGCATGTGTCTCTGGCTTCGATCACCTGGTTTGGTGCTGCTGGCGTTATTATCGCCGTAATTGCCACGTTTGTGTTATCGGGTATGACCTCGCGACAGCCGGCGATTCAAAAGGCAGATCCAATCCATTAAATAAATTATATAATCGAATATCAAAAAGCAGCCCGGATTAGCGAGCTGCTTTTTGATGATTTATTTTTATGATTGCGGCTGTTTAATTAAGTCACTCTTTGACGGCGTCCATGTAAAAGATTTCAGGGTTTGCTCGAGTGCATCCTTTTGCGAAGCCGTTGCATTCGCATCATTCAATGATGTGCTGATCGTATAGACGATATCATTCTTTTGCAGCAAAATCTGGCGGGCGCTGTATGGTATGCCATCCTTCACTTGATGCAGTGTAATCGACACGGCAGGCTCGCCTGCAAATGTAATGTTTTCCGTCTTTTCCAGCTTGAGATCCTTTTGATATTTTGCTGCCTCGGCATAATACGATTTCAGCTGGCTGACCGCGGTGTCCAGTGAAGTGGATTTTTCAGCCGTTATGCGGAATCGTCCACCTACAAACTGATACTCAATAGGTGATTTTTCGAATTTATCCTGATTCGCCGTCCAGTATTGCGGGATATTGATTTGATATTGAAATGCCTTGGATGTCTTGGTCGTTGTCTTGGACTTGCTGATCAGGAACGCGTCCTCTTCCATCTTGCCGAAGGTGTCGGAGACAACCTCGAAGTCAATATCAATGGAATTCATCAAATCCTTGAATTTGCTCAAATCACCCTTTTGATCCTCAGGTACGGAATATTCGGTATAGTAGCGATACCCGTTATGCAGTACCATGACCTCATATTCTGTTACCCAGCCGTCACCATAATTGTATCTGACCTCATTCACAAGTCCCTTTTCACCGGAAATTTCCATAGGATATGTATTCACAATCTGATATGCATCCTGCACGAAAGATTCCTTCAGCCATGTCTTCAGATCCTCGCTCCACTGCTCCAGACTCGAGCCTTTTGGAGAGGAGGACACATTCAGCTTCAGATAGCTTCCATCCTTGCTTTCGTAATACATATTCGTGTTGTCCACACTCCAGCCGGCTGGCACGTCAAGCGAAACACCGTAGTCATCGTTATATTCGCGCCACATGCCGTTTTTGACGGTGGACAAGTCCTTAACCGTTTTATCAGCAGCGTTGTAACCGGGAGTGAAGGAATTCAGGAGTCCGGCGTATTTCTTGAGATCTTTATAGTTCGCAGCCTTCAGATCAGCAAAATACACTTCATACACGCGGTCATTGCTGTAGTACATCCGGCTTTCCCAGAACGTTCCGTCACCATCTTTAGCGATTATGCGGGCATAGGGCACCTTGGCTTGCGGGAAGCTCTCCCGGTCTACCACAATTTCTCCGGCATCCTTGGCGTCCTCTACCAGCTGTTCCAGAAGCTCGTCTGCTCCCAGCTTCACATCCTGATCCTTGGCATGCACCTCAAAATAGTAGGTATCCTCCGAATCGCTGAACGAGACAATACTCTCATCCTGCTCTCCGCTGCCAAGAATCAATCCGCTCGGGTAATTCATCGTCCATTGGTAGAAGCTGTTTCCGATTTTGGTTTTGCCAAGATCCGCATCAATTCCTACATCTTCATTATCCACAGCGTCTTCAGTCGGGGTGAGACTCACGATAAGTGAGCCTGTGCTTTCTGGAGCTATGCTGGCTCCAATCCCTTCAGCAACCAGCCTTAGTGGCACCATCAATGTGCCGGAAACCATGGCCGGAGCCGCGTCAAGCTTCACTTTGCGTCCATCCACCCAAGCGATAGGACTGCCAATCGTCATGGAAATCGTATGTGCTCCATACATCACTTTGACCACATTGCTGTTCTCGAGCCGTACTTCACTGCCAAAGGTTCGCTTGAAGAGACCAAGCGGTACCATCACGACTCCGTGATCGCTGTAAGGCTTGACGATCTTCTCTTCCTTACCGTTCATGAAAGCCGATGTACTGCCTGTTTTCACTTTGAATATCAGCTTGTCCGCTGCCGCACTATCCGCCCAAGCGGGTACAGCCGCGGAGAATATTACGCTGCACGCCAGAAGCGCAGAGCCCATTTTGAGAATCGCAGTTCTCTTCATCCGTGCATGTCCCTTCTTCCCCATTAAAATTCATCTCCGGAATCGTCTGAAGGCAGATCATCGTTCGCACCGCTATCTTGTGAAAGCACAAGCTTACGAACCACGATGTCCCCATCACTCTGCATCAACAGCTTGACGGTTTGCCCTGGCATGTAAGATTTGAACATCTCGTTGATATCCACGACAGAGGTTACGCGTTTGCCATCAATGCTGTACAGGACGTCATTTTCATGAATCCCGGCCTTTCTCGCTTCATCAGAGATGACTTTGGTTATGGTTAAAGGATCATCCGTTGGCAGACCTACAATAGCGGACCAGCTTTCCTCCATATTGAATCCAAGGCTGGGCCGCATCACTTCTCCGTATTTAAAAAGCTGATTGATGATATATTGCACCGTCTCTGCAGGAATGGAGAAACCCATGTTTTCTACCCCTACGGCAGCGAACTTCATACTATTAATGCCCAACACTTCACCCTTCATGTTCACCAGCGGGCCTCCGCTGTTGCCTGGGTTGATGGCTGTATCACTTTGAATCAAACGGTAAGAAGCATTGATCGCCCGGTTCAAACCGCTGACCACACCCACTGTTGCAGAATTGCGAAATGAAAAGGAAATTGGCGTACCGATGGCTACGACCTTTTCCCCGACCTGTGCACTTTGCGCCGACTTGGCAAATACAGCGGGTACCAGGTTCGATGCATTGATTTTGACCACTGCAAGGTCACTCGTTTCATCTACATATGTATCCGTAATTTTATATGTTTTGCCGTCCGCTGTTACAACAACTGTACTTTGCAGTCCTTTGACGACATGCGCATTCGTTACAATCCAGCCATTTGACTTAATAATGACACCCGTTCCATGCGTCAGATTGTTGCGGTTTGCGGCTGTTTTATCCGCGGGGTCCGTTGAACGGCCGATAATGCCGACAACCGACGGTGAGACATTCTTAACGATCTGCGGTACCGGATCCACGGGAACCTGCACTTTGGTGCTGACCGTATTCTTTTGGCTTTTCGCTGCAGCTGTCGTGTTCACCTTTGACTTGGCAGCCGTTTGTGTTTTTACCGCACTTTGCGCACCGGCTTCAGCAGCCCCGCTAAGCAGCATAAGACTGCAAAACAGTAAAATGACCCTCTTTTTCCCCATAGGCTTCATATGTTCACCTAGCCTTATTTTTCTATTTATACACAATACTGGGTTACGCACCCTGAATCTTAGCCCACTGTAACACACTTCCGGGTAACTGCACAATTGCTCTGAAGCCCTATCTTTTCGAGCTTACAAAAGCATCTTTCGACGAACTTTACGAACTGCGGGAACAGGCCATGCTGGATCTTCCGTTTGAATTCAAATAGGCAATAAAAAAAGACCCCTTGCGGCGCCGAAAGGCGTAAGGTGTCTTCATTCGTCGTATCATCAGTTTAACTGCGTCTTCCTAGCTCATCCAGTTCTGAACCATTGCGAAATCAGAAGCAAGGAATACCAGAAGGCAAACCACGCTGAATCCGATTGCAAACTTGTTCTTAACGGGTTGAGTGACGAGGCGAATCGTCCCGATGAGAATAAGCAGCGTAAACAAGATCATAAAAATATCAAAGGTATTGAATTTAGATGCAGCCGATGCAGCAGCTTCTGCAAGCAACATGATTGGACCTCCTCTATGTCTTCGCTCAATTTTACATATCTCTCTACATGTTATCCTTCCACGGGGATAGATGCAAGACTTCCCATAGAAAAAATTGAAATTGTCATAAAATTGCCTATTTTTGGATGCTATTTTTGTATCTTTTCATATAGTATTTACCCAAAACAACATAAATATGTTTAAGAATCTAACATTTATTATCATTTGAAAAAGCCCCTCCATGGAGGGGCTTTTTCAATTCAGCTTCTATCAGCTGCTGACCTGCAGCGCTTCAGTACGGGCTGTATCCCGCTCTAGTACCGGTTTCAGATACTTGCCTGTATATGATTCTTCTACCTTCACGATCTGCTCCGGCGTACCGGTTGCGATGATCGTTCCGCCTCCGCTCCCGCCTTCCGGTCCCAGATCAATCAGGTAGTCAGCTGTCTTGATCACATCCAGATTATGTTCAATAACAAGCACGGATTCTCCTGATTCGACCAAGCGGTGCAGCACCGTTAACAGGCGGTCGATATCGTCCACGTGAAGACCTGTCGTTGGCTCATCGAGAATATACAGCGTTTTTCCGGTGCTGCGGCGGTACAGCTCGGACGCCAGCTTCACACGCTGAGCTTCGCCGCCGGAGAGTGTGGTGGCCGGCTGGCCCATGGTAACGTAGCCCAAGCCTACATCCAGCAATGTTTGCAGCTTGCGGTGAATCTTCGGAATGTTTTTGAAAAATTCCGTCGCATCCTCCACCGTCATCTCCAGCACATCGGAGATATTCATGCCTTTGTATTTTACTTCCAGGGTTTCCCGGTTATAGCGCTTGCCCTTGCAAATTTCACAGGGTA
Source organism: Paenibacillus dokdonensis (assembly GCF_004916975.1). Lineage (GTDB taxonomy): Bacteria > Bacillota > Bacilli > Paenibacillales > Paenibacillaceae > Paenibacillus_AQ > Paenibacillus_AQ dokdonensis. The sequence goes on from NZ_STGQ01000002.1 coordinate 26,217, forward strand.
CATAAACATCCGGCAGGAAGTGCATTTCGATCTTGATGATGCCGTCTCCGCGGCAAGCCTCACATCGTCCGCCCTTAACGTTAAAACTGAAGCGGCCTTTTTTGTAGCCGCGAATCTTGGCTTCATTCGTTTGTGCGTATATGTCGCGGATATCATCAAACACGCCTGTGTAGGTTGCAGGATTGGAACGCGGAGTGCGGCCGATTGGAGATTGGTCGATATCGATGACCTTTTCCAGGTTCTCAAGCCCTCGGATCTCCTTATGCGCTCCCGGTCTGACCTTATAGGCCTTATTTAATTCCCTCGCCAGTGTCTTATATAGAATCTCATTGACCAGCGTGGATTTACCGGAACCTGACACGCCTGTAACAGCCGTAAATACGCCTATCGGAATTTTCACATTCAGGTTTTTAAGATTGTTTTCCTTCGCGCCGCGTATTTCGAGCCAGCGGTCATCCGGCTTTCTCCGCTTAGTATTGACCGGGATAAACTTGCGTCCGCTCAAGTACTGCCCGGTCAGAGAGTTCGGATCCTCCATAATTTGCTTCGGCGTCCCCTGTGCGATTACCCGGCCGCCATGAATTCCTGCTCCCGGTCCAATATCAATGATATAATCAGCTGCCATCATGGTATCTTCGTCATGCTCAACGACTATGAGCGTATTCCCAAGATTACGCATATGCTCCAGCGTGGAAATCAGCCGGTCATTGTCACGCTGATGCAGGCCGATACTCGGCTCATCCAAAATGTACAATACACCCATCAGACTGGAACCGATCTGGGTAGCAAGACGAATCCGCTGGGCTTCACCGCCGGAAAGCGTCCCTGCCGCTCGGCTCAATGTCAGGTATTCCAGTCCGACATTCACCAGGAAGCCCAATCTGCTGTTGATCTCCTTCAAGATCAAGTGCGCGATAGCACGTTCCTTCTCGCTGAGCTCGAGTGAATCGAACTTCTTCATGGCGTCCCCAATCGACAAGCTTGTCACATCGGCAATGTTGCTGTCGTTGACGGTAACCGCCAGCACTTCTTTCTTCAGGCGATGCCCTTTGCATACCTCGCAAGGTTTGGCGCTCATAAAGTTTTCGATAAATTCGCGGATCCCTTCGGAAGCCGTATCGCGGTAACGGCGCTCCAGATTCGGTATCACACCTTCAAATACAACGTATGCCTCTTTCTTCTGGCCAAAATCATTCTCGTAGCGGAAGCGCACTTTCTGGTTGCCTGTTCCGTACAGCAGCTTGTCCATATCCTCTTTCTTCAGCTGGCTGACCGGAACATCCTGCGGAATATGGTAATGCTCGCATACGGAGCTCAAGAACTGCGGATAATAGTTGGAAGTACTCCCGGTCCATGCCAGGAAGGCTCCTTCTTCAATGGACTTGTCCGTATCAGGAATGAGCAGATCCGGATCGACGATCATTTTAACGCCAAGTCCGTCACATTCCGGACAGGCACCAAACGGGCTGTTGAACGAGAACATCCGCGGAGACAGCTCTTCCATACTGAAACCGCAAATTGGGCAGGCAAAATTCGAGCTGAAGCGCAGCTCCTCCTGGCCCATAATATCCACCAACAGCTGTCCTCCGGAAAGTTTGAGCGCCGTTTCAATGGAATCGGCCAAGCGCGACTCTACGCCTTCTTTAATAACAATCCGGTCTACAACAACTTCAATCGTATGCTTCTTGTTCTTCTCCAGCTCGATACTTTCGGAAAGATCGCGAAGCTCGCCGTCCACACGCACCCGCACGAAGCCCTGTTTGGCTACATCGGCAAATAATGTTTTATGTTCACCCTTACGCCCCGAAATCAGTGGCGCAAGCAGCTGCAGTCTTGTCTTCTCCGGATAAGACATAATCCGGTCCACCATCTGCTCAACGGTCTGGGAGGTAATTTCAATGCCATGCTCCGGGCAATGGGGATGTCCAATCCGCGCAAACAATAATCTAAGATAGTCATAGATCTCGGTGACGGTTCCCACCGTTGAACGCGGATTACGGCTGGTTGTCTTCTGGTCGATCGAAATCGCCGGAGACAAGCCATCGATCGAATCGACATCCGGCTTCTCCATCTGTCCTAAGAATTGACGCGCATAAGCGGATAAGGACTCCACATAACGGCGCTGGCCTTCGGCATAGATCGTATCAAAAGCCAATGAAGATTTACCGGATCCACTGAGTCCTGTCAGCACGACAAACTTGTCCCGCGGAATGGTAATATCGATATTTTTCAGATTATGAGCCCTTGCCCCTTTAATTACGATGTTTTCACTCGCCACTGCTCGTTCATCTCCTTCAGTTCATAAAGCCGATATCTCCGAGCTTTATGGCATGGTTAGTTTATAATATCCACAAAGAGAACGACCTGAAAATGCGGGCCGTTCCCTTATTGTATCTATCTTTATTCCGCCTTCAGCTCGAGCAACGCATCGCGGAGCTCCGCGGCGCGTTCGAACTGCAGGTTCTTCGCTGCATCCTTCATCTCTGCTTCCAGACGCTGAATCACCGATTGACGATCCTTCTTCGACATTTTGCCAGCGGCCCCTGTCAGATAATCAGCCTTCGATTCTGCAACCTTGGTCGCCTCGATAACATCACGTACCTTTTTACGGATCGTTTGCGGTGTAATGCCATGCTTTTCATTATTCGCGATCTGCAAAGCGCGGCGTCGGGCCGTTTCCTTGATCGCTTTATCCATGGAATCGGTAATCTTGTCTCCGTACATGAGCACATAGCCCTCGGAGTTCCGCGCAGCCCGCCCGATCGTCTGGATCAGGGATCGTTCCGAACGAAGGAAGCCTTCCTTATCCGCATCCAGAATGGCAACCAGAGATACCTCCGGCAGATCCAGGCCTTCTCTCAGCAGATTGATCCCGATTAGCACGTGGAATACGCCCAAACGAAGATCACGCAGAATCGCCATCCGCTCCAGCGTTTTGATATCCGAATGAAGGTACCGGACCTTGATGCCGATCTCCTTCAGATAATCTGTCAAGTCCTCTGACATCTTCTTCGTAAGTGTCGTTACCAGCACCCGCTCGTCCCGGTCAATCCGTTCCCGGATTTCACCGATCAGATCATCGATTTGCCCTTCGGTTGGACGTACCTCGATCACCGGATCAAGGAGTCCTGTCGGACGAATGATCTGCTCAACCATCGTATCGCAATGCTCCATCTCATAGGGACCCGGTGTTGCAGATACATAGATGATCTGATTGACCTTGTCTTCAAACTCTTCAAATTTAAGCGGCCGGTTATCGAGTGCTGAAGGCAGACGGAAGCCGTGATCCACCAGCACCGTCTTACGCGCCCGGTCACCATTATACATCGCGCGGATCTGAGGCAGCGTGACGTGGGATTCATCCACCACGATCAGCATGTCGTCAGGGAAATAATCCATCAGCGTATATGGCGTCGCTCCCGGTTCACGGAATGTGAGCGGACCGGAATAGTTCTCGATCCCGGAGCAAAATCCGACCTCTTTCATCATCTCTATATCATAACGGGTACGCTGTTCCAGACGCTGTGCCTCCAGCAGCTTCCCTTCCGAGCGCAAATATTCAAGACGCTCTTCCAATTCTCTCTCGATATTCACCAGCGCAACCCGCATCGTCTCTTCTTTCGTTACGAAGTGAGAAGCCGGGAAGATGGCGATATGATCGCGTTCACCGACAAGCTCGCCGGTAAGCACATCAATTTCGGTAATACGCTCAATTTCATCCCCGAAAAGCTCCACACGAACGGCCTGTTCGCCTTTGGACGCAGGGAATATCTCAATGACATCACCGCGAACGCGGAATGTCCCCCGCACAAAGTTAATGTCATTGCGCTGATACTGAATGTCCACGAGCCGCGACAATATCTGATTCCGCGGCTTCTCCATGCCAACACGCAGGGACAACAGCAAACTGGAATACTCAATTGGAGAACCGAGACCATAGATACAGGAAACACTGGCGACGATGATCACATCGCGCCGTTCAAACAGCGAGCTGGTCGCGGAGTGGCGCAGCTTATCGATTTCCTCGTTTATGCTTGAATCCTTCTCGATATAAGTATCAGATGAAGGGATATATGCCTCAGGTTGATAATAATCATAGTAGCTGACAAAATAGTCCACTGAATTGTTCGGGAAAAATTCCTTGAATTCACTCGCAAGTTGGGCTGCCAGCGTCTTGTTATGGGCAATGACCAGCGTCGGACGGTTTACTTTGGCAATGGTCTGCGCGATCGTAAACGTCTTCCCCGTGCCTGTTGCCCCCAGCAAAGTCTGGTGACGCTTCCCCTGCTCAAGTCCCTCTACCAGCTCCGTAATCGCTTTGGGCTGGTCACCTTGAGGTGTATATTCCGATAAAAGCTCAAACGGATCGGTACTGACGACAATATCACTCATTGCCCAACATCACCCTTATCATCTAAAATAGATATTCTAAACTATATGTCGAGATTTCCCGATAATATGAATAGGAAATCCTTGTTGGAATAGGAATATTTGTTCCCGTCTATTATACTCTGATCGTTTGCTCTATGCAAACCCAAACTCGTGGATAGGAGTGATATCAACAACATGGAAATAACAACCATCATCGGCATACTGGCCGGCCTAGCTGCGCTGGTAGGAGGCTTTTTATGGGAAGGAGGTCGAATTAACGGACTTATGCAAGGAGCGGCGGCGCTCATCGTATTTGGTGGCACGTTCGCCGCTGTCGTGGTCAGCTTTCCGCTGACACGGCTCAAAACAATTCCCAAAGCACTGCGCTTTGCCTTCACCCGGCAGCCGGATAATACCGAGCAGCTGATTGAAGAAATGGTTAACATGGCAACATCGGCTCGCCGCAGCGGGGTATTATCCCTGGAACGGCTGGTACAGGATCATCCAAACTCTTTTTTGCGCGAAGGCATTCAAATGGTTGTCGACGGAACGGATGATACTCTCCTGAGACAGATCATGGAGCTGGAGATCGACGCCGTTGAACAGAAGCATGAAGGCTATGCGAAAATATTTGAATCTGCCGGCGGCTATGCTCCTACCATGGGCATCATCGGTACTGTCATGGGACTGATTCATGTCCTTGGCAGCCTGTCTGAGCCAACGGATCTGGGACCTTCCATAGCCGTTGCTTTTACAGCCACGCTATATGGTGTTGCCAGCGCCAATATTATCTTTTTACCCATTGCGTCTAAAATTAAGTCACGCAGCGCCGATGAAATTCAGAACATGGAGCTTCTGCTTGAGGGCATTCTTGCCGTCCAAAACGGTGAGCACCCCAATCTGGTGCGCAAAAAGCTTATATCCTTCACGCCCGCGGAACGCTATCATGTCCCTGCGGTGAAGGAGGGATTCGATGAGACAGCGGACTAACCGCCTTGGGCGACGCAAGCGAGGAAAAGACGGCGACAATGGACAGGACCGGTGGCTGATCACCTATGCAGATCTCATCACCCTGCTTCTTATTTTCTTCGTGATGATGTTTGCCATGAGCCGGCTGGATACTCAAAAGTACAAGGAGATTACCCAGTCTCTCCAGCTCACCTTTAAAAGCGGCGACTCTATTCTCGATCAAGGATCCGGCATTACCGGCACAGCGGACAAGTACAATCACAAAAATCCGGATATTGCCGCGAAACCGCAGCAGCAGCCAAGCAAAGACGTGAATCAGATGACGGATCGGGAGCTTGCCTTCCGCAAGCAGGAGCAGGAGCTTCAGAACCTGATGAAGGTCATCTCGAATTACGTGAAGGACAACAAGCTGGAGGATCAAATCTTCGTCGCCGACCAGCCACAGGGCATCTCAATCACGCTCAGTGACAAATTTTTATTTGACGTCGGCAAAGCAGATCTAAAGACCGGTTCCGTTCCGGTAATGGACAAGCTCGCCAGTCTGTTCAAAGAGCTGCATACCATCATCAGCATTGAAGGGCATACGGACAACCTTCCCATTGTATATGCCTCCAAGTATAAAGACAATTGGGAGCTGTCAGGTGCACGAGCGCTCTCGGTTCTGCGTTATTTCCTGGATCAAAGGCATTTGGATGCTGAGGAATTCCAGTACGCAGGTTATGCTGACACCCGTCCGGCTGCAGATAATGCAACCGAAGCAGGGCGGCAGAAAAACCGGCGCGTAGAAATCATCGTGCTGCGTCAGCTCAAAGAATAGATAAGTTATGAAGTAGCTGAAATCATCAATTGATAATCATTCCTGATATATTAAAAAGGCGGTCAACCCCAGGGTTCCCGCCTTTTCTTATTCACGAAAAGAAGCTTGGATCCGGTATGGATCCAAGCTTCTTTTGCAATTCAGGCTACATCTCAGCAGCATTGCCATCCTTGGCTTTAGTGAGCTGTGCCTCGTTCGTTTTATTTTTCGACTGTACCTTCATAGCGATCAGTTGAAAGATACTGACCGGCTTCATCACCAGTGCGACTCCGGCATCCGGATCCGGCGCGAGAATCGCCCCGAGCTGATGATGTTCTCCGGCGTAGATCGCACGCTGCAGGAATTTGCTTTCCCCCTGCAGATTGCGGACCTCCAGCTTGCAAAAGGCTGAATTTTTCCGCAAAGCGGCATGCATCTGCTCCTTGCTGCGGATGGAAATACCGTTAATCTTCACGATCGACTCCCCCGCAAGGATCCCCAGGCTTTCAGCCGGACTGCCAGGAATGACAGCCAGCACCTTCAGACCCAGCTGCGGGTGAACAAACAGCGCTCCGCTTTGCTGCTCTTCCTGGCGGCTGTACCACAGCAGCCCCTCATGCACCAGGATGCTGACAAGGGCCGCAGCAATGATCAGCGGCTTCCACCAGGCTGCCAGCAGGCTGAGTGCCAGCAGTACGATGCTGTACACGAGGAGCCGCTTGAAGGTTTTGTTAGCCTTAACCTGCGGCAGCATGCTCTGGGTCATTTCACTAAAGCCGATCACAACCGGCAGTGCCGCCATGCTGAAGCCGCTGCTCCAGCCATCTCCACCAAGCAGCGGAGTCCAAGGCAGCAGCGCACCCGTTGTTTGAGCTGGGATCAACAGAAAGAGCGGAATTGGCCAAAAAGCCTGCATTTGATAGCCTCCGACCAGCTTTCCCCGCTTGCTCTCCATAAAGACGGGATTGGCGAATCCGGCGCCCTGCAGCTTCACGAGAAGTGCTTCAGCCAAATGCAAAACGGCTACAAGAGCCAGCAGTGCCGGGATATCCAATCCCCTAATGGTGTCTGCTGCCGTCCCCGCCAATGCTTCCGGCTTCCAGTCTGGAAAGAAGCCCAGAACAAACTGAATGACGCCAAGAATACCTATTGAATATGCAAAACATAAATAACGTACGCGGAAGAGCAGCAGAATGATTGCAACGATCCAAATGCACCACACAGCCTGCTGTGAAAGTGAAATACCAAGAAAAGCAATGACGACGGATACGCTTATCCCCGCAAGCAGGCCTCCGATGAAGGTCCTCAAGGTCTGCAGCACCCAGCTGTGCAGCCGCACATGGAAAAGCCTGCGTTCCAGCAGCACCTGCCTTCGGTACACCAGCATCATAAACAATATGGAGATATAGTAAAACGGCTGCAGCAGGAGCTGTACCAATGCATCCGTCCAATGCCAAAGCATTTCCAAAGCGACTTCCAAGTCATGTCACTCCCCTTCCCTGATGAAACGTTACTTTAGTTATCGATCGAAGCCAAACGATGGATGAAACAAAGAAAAAAAGAAGGCTCAAGAGCCTTCTTTAATGATTCGACGCACCGGCTGCGATTTCCTTCTGAACCTCGGCAATCCCTGCCTTCAGCTGGTTATCGGTTTTCGGATCACGTATATGCTTGATCAGTTCCGTTTCCAGAGCTTCCGCTGTCTTCGCGTCAACACTACCGCTTTCGCTCAGCTTTTGCGCTTTCTGGAATGACTTAACCGATGTCTCCGTCTTCTGGTCAAAGAATCCGTCTTTGCGTCCCGGCTTGAAGCCGAGAGCATCGAGCATAATTTGTGCACTCTTGATATCCGTATTGTTCATGTTGTACTTCAAGGTTGTCTCTTTGTTAATCGGTGCCACCGAGAAGTAATCTGGCTGTGCTACCGCAATATCCGGCTTAATGCCCTTCTTGTGAATCCAGCTGCCGTTAGGTGTCAGCCATTTCGCAATGGTGATCTTCAACAAGCTGCCGTCGCCCAGCTGCTTGCTAAAGCTTGTTTGCACGGTGCCTTTGCCGAAGGAATTTTCACCCATCAGCTTCGCCCCTGCGGACTGCTGAAGTGCCCCTGCCAAAATCTCCGAAGCGCTGGCGCTGCCTTTATTCATCAGCAAGGTTACCGGATAGGACTTACCGCTTCCCTTGGACAAGTTCTGATCACGTTTCTTGTTCTTGTCTTCGACCTGCACGATCAGCTTGCCTTTAGGCACAAACTGTTCTGCAATATCGATAACAACCGACAGAACGCCACCCGGATTATTCCGGACATCGATCACAAGGCCTTGCATGCCTTCGCCTTCCAGCTTGGACAGCTCCTGCTTGAAGCGTTCACCCGTATTCAGGGAAAACTGGGTAATTTCAATGACTCCAATTTTGCCCGGTTCCATATGAGCCTTAACGGTCTCTACATCTACGTCCCCTCTGACAATGGAGTATTCGATCGGAGCAGTCGAACCGCTGCGCTTGATCGTCAGCTTGGCTTCACTGCCTTTGGGACCGCGAATTTTCGATACAGCATCATTCAATTCCAGACCATGGAGCGATTCACCGTTGACGGTAAGGATAACATCCTTCGCACGTATGCCGGCTTTCTCAGCCGGTGAGCCTTTAATCGGAGAAACCACTACAACGTTGCCGTCCTCGGAGGATACCTCAGCGCCAATACCGCTGAAGGAGCCTTCAATGGTTTCCTCGAACTCTTCCGCTGTTTTTTTGCCCATATAGGAGGAATAAGGATCATCAAGGGATTGCATCATCCCGTTAATCGCACCGTCCACCAGTTTGCTGCGGTCCACATCCTGATAATAATTCGACTGGATGAGATCCAGAGCTGTACCGATTTTTTTAGCTTCATCCTGCTTCAGACCGCCGGTTATGCTCGCAAGCACTCCTTGCCCCGTAGCCTGAGTGGCAAAGCTTGAACCTGTCAATGCCAGTGTCAGTACGCTTCCGCCTAGCATGGCCAGAAGGACCAACAATACGACTGTACGTTTTTTCAAGTGTGATCACCGCCTTTTAGTCTCCGTCCAAGCCTTACAGGACCAATTCCAACCATTCTAGTATATGTCCGGCTTGTACGGAATATTTATACGCCTACAAATAAGGCATCGGATTCACAGCGGTACCGTTCTCACGTACTTCGAAATGCAGATGGGGACCTGTAACCTGTCCTGTCGCTCCGGATTCCGCAATCACCTGGCCGCGGCTGACATGATCGCCAACCTTAACCTTGATTCCGCCGGTGCGGATATGGCCATAAAGCGTCCACATACCGCCTCCATGATCGATAATAACACAGTTGCCGTAGCCGCTCCACCATTCAGCCAAGGTCACCGTTCCTTCATCTGCGGCGTGGATTGGTGTTCCCTGCGGAACGGCCAAGTCGACGCCTGTATGCATTTTTCCGACTTCACCCGTAACCGGATGAACTCTTCGCCCGAACCCAGAGGAAATGCGGGCTCCGCTTACCGGCATATACAATGGACCGCCATTTCCGCTAAACCCTCCGGAGCTTGCGATCGACGTTTTGCCGCTCTTCTTCGCTGCCGCCGCCTTCTTCGCCGCCGCAGCCTTAGCTGCAGCCGCGCGTTTTGCCGCTGCTTCCGCTTTCAGCTTGTTTTTCTCCTGCTGCAGCGCGGAACGCTTGCTCACCAGTTTCACGAGCATTTCATTCTGCTCTTCGCTGATGTCATCATTTTCCTCAATCTGCTGATCGTACTTGGCAATCAGGATCTGCTTTTGCTTCTCGTTCTCGTCCAAAATGGATTTTTGGCTCTCCATCTCGGCGTACAGATCCTTTGCCTTGGCATACTGACCCTCAAGTTCTTTCTTCTGTTCCAGTACCAGCGCCTTGTCCTTCTTATGTTGTTCAAGCAGATCCTTGTCCTGATCCACAAAATTCTTGAGCGAATCCGCCCGTTCCAGGAAATCCGAGAAGCTTGTGGAAGACATCAGCACTTCCAGGTAAGAAACGCTGCCATCGGTATACATCAGTCGAACACGTGACTCCAGCATTTTTTCCCGGGACTGAATCCGGTCCTCCGTTGCATCCAGCTCGGTCGCTGTCGTATGGAGCTTATCCTGTGTATCGTCGATCTGAACCGAAATACTTGTCATCTTATTGCTGACTTGGTTGATCTGATCGAGCACATATTGTAAATTTTGCGTTGTTTTATTTTTATAATGCTGCGCTTCCTGCTTTTGTGAATCCGCCTTTTCTTTCTGCACTTTGGCAGACTTCGCTTGCTGCTGCAGGAGATTCAGCTCATGTTCGATCTGGTCAACGGTTCTCTTTTTGGCATACCCTTCAGTGGGCTGAAAAACAGTGGCCGCCAATAAGATAACGGCAAGTACAGAAGCTATCTTTTTTTTCAACTTGCGCTCCCCATCCTTTTCAAATAATTTTCCGTATGGAGTCATCCCGACATGGTTACAACTTGCTCCGTGATTGATCTATACCTTCAAAAATTTGCGAATAGATAGGGTCGTTCCCCACATACCGATGAGTATACCGAGAATCATTAGAAGTCCGCCCCACTGCCACATCTCGTTCACAGGCAGCAGTGACATTTGCAGTGAAATATCCGAGCCGACAGATGCGGCCAGGCGGTCGTAACCAAAAAACAGAATCAGTACTGTAATCACTGAGCCGATCAATCCGATCAGCGTACCTTCAACAAAGAACGGCCAGCGGATAAAGGCGTTCGTCGCACCCACCAGCTTCATAATGCCGATCTCCCGGCGCCGTGCCAGGATGGTTACCCGGATCGTATTGGAAATAAGGAACATCGACATCAATGCCATACCGGCCACGAAAATAAAGCCGATGTTGCGCACCGCACGCGTCACCTTGAAGAGCGTCTCAATCGTTCCTTTGCCGTACTTCACCTTCATAATCGGCTGCTGCTCGGTATGGCTGGTGTTGAGCGCTTCGATTTTCTTGGATACGAAAGGAACGGTGGTTGGTTCGTACACTTCGATCTTGAACGCATCCGGCAGCGGATTGTTGTCCTTGTCAAAGCCTTCGAGAAGATCCTTGCCTTCTTCACCCATGCTCTTACGGAAATCATCCAATCCTTGTTCCTTGGAAATAAAATCGATCTTGCTGACCTCAGGCATCGCCGCGATCTCTTTCTGTACAGCCTCGCGCAGCTTCTGGTCCACGTTCAAATTCAGGTAAGCCCGGATCTGCACCTGCTTGTCCGCCTTGTCGGCGACAGCATTCACATTCAGTACAAGCAGAATAAATACGCCCAAAATGAATAGAGATACGATAATGGATACTACGGATGCGACAGACATCCAACCGTTGCGGAATACGTTCTTCGCTCCTTCCCGCAAATGTCGCAAGAAGGTGTTAAAAGTCATAACCGTATTCTCCTCTCAGCTGGTCGCGCACAATGTTGCCTTGTTCAATCGCGATGACGCGTTTGCGCATCGTGTTCACGATATCCTTGTTGTGGGTGGCCATAACAATGGTTGTTCCGCGGAAATTGATTTCATCCAGCAGCTGCATGATGCCCCATGAGGTTTCAGGGTCAAGGTTGCCGGTAGGCTCGTCCGCAATAATAACGGAGGGGTTGTTTACGATGGCACGGGCAATGGCGATACGCTGCTGCTCCCCGCCGGAGAGCTGGGCAGGCTGACGATTTGCTTTGGACTTGAGTCCCACCAGGTCCAGCACTTCCATCACCCGTTTTTTCATCTGCCGTTTCGGGGCTTCAATAACTTCCATGGCAAAAGCTACATTTTCAAAAGCCGTAAGCCTGGGCAAAAGACGAAAATCCTGAAATATAACGCCGATATTGCGTCTGACGTAAGGAATCTTACGCTGCTTCAGCTTGCCTATATTAAACCCGTTTACGGAGATTTGCCCTTTCGTTGGTACTTCTTCTCTATAAATGAGCTTCATAAAAGTCGATTTACCTGCGCCGGACGGGCCGACGACATATACAAATTCATTACGGTCAATCTTGACGGACACCCCTTGAAGCGCATGGGTTCCATTGGGGTATGTCTTCCACACATCCTGCATTTCAATCACTTCATTATCACTTCCTAATTACATAATTAGCCATTATAATTTCGACACGTTCCAGCTAATTCCTTTAAAAAACTTTAGAAATCATCACGATGTTTTTTATTGTAACAAATTTGTTACCTTTTGAGTACCCGAAATTTTTCCAAATGTTTTACATATATATGAAAAATAGACTCAACCGCGTTTAATAAGAAGCCAAAAAAGGTGGGAGCCATGAAAAAATTTCATTTTATTCTGATCATCACTGCCAGTATCATGCTGATCGGTTCCGTCACCGCCGGATGGATCCATCTTTATATCAGCCAGAATACCATTCCCGATCATGTTCAGGTGGGTGGCTGGGATGTGGGCGGTAAGAAGAAAGATGATGTCTTAAAGGAGCTTGATGCCAAGCTGAATGGTCTTCAGCAGCAGCCGCTCACACTGTCCGTGGAAGCCAAGGATGTGCCTGACGTTACGATCACGTTGAAAAATGCCGGAATCACGTTTGAAGCTGATGCCTTCCGCAGCGCGGTTGCACGCTTGTATGATGAAAGCTGGTCCGAGCGGATGAATGCACGGAGACATTTCCAGCAGGAATGGAACATAACCCCGCACTGGAATACAGCCTTGATCAAGCAAAGATTTGGTCCCGCTTGGGAAGAAAAGAATTTCGGCAAGCCTGTAGATGCCGCGCGCCGGATCACCAAAGCAGACGAAGTTGCATATACGCCCGAGATATCTGTTCTCCGCATCGATTGGGAAACTTTTATCCAAACCATGACCGACCTCATCCCCAAAAGTTTCTTCAATCCGGATGAGTCCGCATCGCCCCTGAAAATAAAGCTTCCTTTATATACAATGAAACCAGAGGTTACGATAAGCAGCCTGAAGGAAGAGGGCATCGACCGTAAAATTATAGAATTCAACACCGGCCTCGGCTCAAGCGCAGCGGGTCGTATATATAATGTAAGTTCTGCCGCAATGGCCATCGATGGGATGATATTGAAGCCGGACGATATTTTCGATTACAGCAAGGTGATTGCCAAAGCCGAGGAGAAATACGGTTTCCGCGAAGCCCCCGTTATTCTGAACGGGAAGCTGGTTCCCGGCATCGGTGGAGGGATCTGTCAGGTATCGAGCACCGTATATAACGCGGCACTGCGGACCGGCCTTCAAATTGTGGAACGGCGCAACCACTCTCTCCCTGTCAGCTATCTGCCAAAAGGCCAGGATGCTACCTTTGCCGAAGGCTCCATCAATTTCCGCTTTAAAAATACAACCGGCAAATCGCTCATTATCCGTGCCTTTGTAGAAGGCAATACATTGACCGTGAAATTTTTCGGCACCTTCCCTAAAAATACTGAGTATTCGCTGGAATCACGCACCGTCGAGACCCTACCCGTAACAGAGAAGCTCGTCGAGAACAAGGATATTCAGGTTGGCGCACAGGAAGTACTGCAGGAAGGCAAACCAGGATATATTGTGGAAACGTATCAGATTAAAAAGGTTAACGGTAAAATTGTCGAACGCAAACGGATTTCCAGCGACACCTACCGTGCTCAGAATCGGTTGATCGCCGTTCATTCTGTAGAATCTGGAAGCGGTAATGATTCCTCCGGCAGCAAAGACCAAATCGTCGAGGACGGTGTGAGCGGACCTAATTTCTGAGCCGGAATACCAGTTTATCCCCATGCTGCCATTGAATCGGTATATCAACCTGGCGTTTAACAACGAATAAGGCGACCATTCCTTCGCTTCTTAGCGGAAAGGAGGTCGCCTTATTCGTTTCGTTCCATCGGGTAGCTTTCTAGTGAGTTTGTTCTTGGGTCTCGGTCTCTTGAGTATCATGCAGCAATTCGCGGTACTGGTTAATGACAAGCCCAAGTTCATCTGAAAAATCATTCAGAGATTCGGTAGCACTTGAAATCTGCTGCATAATGGCATGATGCTCTTCTACCGCTTGCGTTACGTTGTTCATTTCTGTTGTTGTTTTAACGGCAATCTGCTCCGTTTTTTGCATAGCAACGACCAATTGCTCGGCACCCGCGGCGATTTCCTCAACCGACGAGGACACCTCCTGCATTTGACCTGCCACCTCGCCGATGGAAAGCTTAATGAATTCGAACGATTCTCCAGCTTCATTAACGACCCTAAGACCATCATCCACTTGACCTGCCACTACTTTCGTGGAGTTAACCGCTTGTGAGGTTTCTTTTAATATCACGGAAACGACCTGCGTAACTTGCTTGGCCGATTGCGATGATTGTTCAGCCAGGTTGCGTACCTCGCTGGCAATAACCGAGAATCCCCGGCCCTCATCCCCAAAACGCGCCGCTTCAATAGCTGCATTCAGTGCCAGCAAATGTGTCTGTTCGGCAATTTCTCTAATCATGGAGACGAACGAGACAACTTCCCGGGAACTTTTATCCAGCCGGCTCATGGTGTCGACCAAGGAATGGACCGTTGTATTCGCCTCATCCATTCGTTCAATGGCAGTCAAGATTGAATCCTGACCTTTGGTTGCTTTTACCGAAGATTCATTCGCCGCTTCAGCAGCTTCATCGGCACTTCCCGAGATATGACGGATTGCACCTACGACATCGCTTACGGTATTGGAGCTTGTACGAATCATATCGGTCTGCTCATTGGAATCTGCAGATACGCCCAGTGTCGCTTCCTTAATCATATCAGAGACGTAGAAACCCATTTCTGCGTTTGACTTGACCTGCTCGATGGTGTCTGCGATTTTCGAAATGTGGGCATTCACCTGATCCGAAAGATCCTTATTCTGAATGCCTTCTATATTGCTGCCACTATTATAAATATGCAAATCTTCCACACTTGTTTCTACATCTGCTGTCTGATTCGTCTTCGATTGATTCCCGGCCGACCGCAGCAGCCACATCGCAACCCCATAGCTGATCGGCACAATCAGCACCAGACTAATGATCAATCCGATTAATGCAGGAACCCCTAGTAAAAAGCAAACGAGATTGATAATAACTACAGCTCCTGAGAACAACCCTGCTCCTTGCAGGCCCATCTTTCTATACTGCATATGTATGTTGGGATGGTTGACTTTCATGGTGTATCTCTCCACCTATCTGGTTGCACCCGATGTCCTTAGACACCGGGTGCATAATAAATTATTAGTTTTGTAGAAATGCTTCTGCTTCGTCCAATTTTTCAAAGGAATCAACGACGTCGCCAAACATCCGCTTCATTTGCAGTTTAGATACGGCTGAACCTGTATAATAAGCCCATTTCGTAAGACCCTTATCAACGGAAAGCTGTCCAAGATGACTCAATTTCTCAGCCACATCCATCGTGAACAATTTTCCTTCGCTCAAATCTGTCATTCCGGTAAAACCAGGTTTTACGCTCTCAAGCGACTTCGTGAAGTCAGTGATGTAATCATTCACATTGTCCTTGTTAATTTCCTGTACTTTAACAGTAAGTCGGTTAAGTGCGGCATCATAAGTAATTGTGTACATGTTATTTCCCCTATCTGTAATTAGAATATATTGGTTTAGCAAAAGGATAAGCAAAAAAGAAAGATTTGTAAAGAATTATTTACCGAATTATGTAGAAATATGTCGAATTACATAAATCCTTCTTCTTTACAATGTTCAAACATTTGCTCTATCATCTCTTGGTTTAGCGGAGACCAATCAAAACCAAGCCGTGACAATAGAAGCGTTGTTTTGGAAGAAAAAACCTTGAAATACGTAGTGAAAATTGTTTCTTCCATCCATCCGTAATGCAGCATGATCTGTTCGATCACATGCTTGAAATTCTCGTCGTCATAATGCTCATGAAGATAATCGACAAATTTGTCGAATGATAGCAATTCAACGGATATATCTAATGGGTTGTCCTGCAGCACAGCACCGACATTGGCTTCATGCGGATTGGCTATATGGAACACTTCATTATGGCAAGCCACGCAATCGGCAAGCAGCAGGATCGCTTTGCTCGTTTGGTCGACATAGGTAAAATCAATGTCATTGTCCTCGCCCGGCACGGTCCCGAGCTCAAGGAATGACTTCAACGTAGTATAGAACGCATTATCCGCAATATTTTCCTGGAACCGGCCCGTTTGGGAGTGGAAAACGATATTGCCAAGGCGGTATATGTTGGTGATGACTCCCTTGTCCCGCGCAGCCAATACGAGACGCTCCGCCTCAAACTTGGTCTTGGCATAATAATTCTCAAACTGCTGTCCCAGATCGAGATCATATTCCGTAAAGCAGACATGCCGCTCCCCTTCCACGACTCCTGTCGCCACACCTAGCGTAGACATATGATGCATATGCTTCGACTTGCCTTCTGCGGCAAAATCAAGCAGGTTCGCTGTCGCCTTCACGTTCTGCAGCTCGAAATCAGCATAGCTTCCGTAGTGCTTCACATTCGCTGCCGCATGAAATACAGCATCTATGCGCTGCAGCAATTCCTGATACCGATGATCTGTGAGACCCAGGCGATCCTTGGTAATGTCGCCTGCATACACGTGGATACGGTCTTCATATCTCTCAAACCAGTCCGGACCGAAGTAATAAGCGTATTTTTGTCTCAAACGCTCTTCCGCTTCATGATCTGATCCGGCGCGGACGATCACATGTACGCTCCAATCCTTGCTGCTTATCGCTTCGTAGAGCAAATGAGCACCCAGATAGCCCGTAGCTCCCGTGAGAAGCACATTCTGGTAGCCGTTCATAGCTATGACATCCAAGGAGCCATAGGACTGGTTCCGGCTCACATAGCTTGCTTCTTCCTTAGAAAAATCGATGCTTTTCAAACCAGCATACAGCTGCTTGACCTGTTCCAGCCGGGTGTGCAGATGATTGGTTTTCGGTTTGATTTTGTTCGCCAGTGCCGCAACGGTCTGGTATTCGAAAATATCGTTCATGCCAATTTCGAATTGCTTCTGCAGCCTTGCCACGACGATGGTCGCTTTCAACGAGTGTCCGCCAAGTTCAAAGAAATTGTCCTGAACGCCGATTTTGTCCACCTGCAGTACAGCCTGCCAAACATCAGCAACCGCTTGTTCTATATCGGTTCGCGGAGCCACATAATCTTTGCTCCGCGCTCGTGATGCATCCGGCTCCGGAAGAGCTTTGCGGTCTATTTTCCCGTTAGGCGTCAGCGGCATCTCCGGAAGCTGCATGAAATAAGAGGGAATCATATAATCCGGCAATTGCTTGCCTATATGCTCTCTCAGCTCCCCGATTCCCAGCTCGTCGCCTGCTGTGAAATAAGCGCATAAGTAGTGCCCGCCTTTGCCGTCCTCTTTGGCAACGACGATGGCTTCCGACACAGCCGGCTGATTCAGCAGGCAATTCTCAACCTCACCCAGCTCAATACGGAAGCCGCGAATCTTGACCTGATGATCCAGCCGACCCAAGAACTCGATCGTTCCTTCCTTCGTCCATCTTGCCAAATCGCCCGTTTTGTACATACGGTCGCCTTGGATGAACGGGCTTCGCACGTAACGTTCCTGCGTCATCTCTTCGTTGTTGTAATATCCCCGGCCAACGTTATGCCCGGCAATATACAGTTCTCCGGCTACACCAACCGGCTGCGGCTGCAGATCATCGTTCACGATATAAATCTGGGTGTTGGCGATTGGCTTCCCGATTGGCGGCAGCTCCGGAATAAATCCGGATGGATCAATCGTGTGCGTCGTTACGACATGCGTTTCCGACGGCCCGTAATGGTTATGCAAATACACACCGTACCGCGTAAGATGCGCGCGGAATTTTTCTGGAACGATCAGCTGTTCCCCAGCCGTAATCACATGCTTTACGGATGATGGAAAACGGTCAGCATATTCTTTTTCATTCAAAATGAATTTCAGGAACGAGACCGGCATGAACAAAATTTGAATGTCCATACGTTCGATATGGGTCAACAGATCTCCAACGTTCATCCGCAAATCACTTGGAATCATATGCAGTGTGCCGCCGGCAGCGAGTGTCGACCATATCTCCTGTGAGCAGACATCGAAGCTGATTGTGGTGAATTGAAGCACATTACCGCTATAATCAACGTTCGTCTCACTGTATTCATAATGGAGCAGGTTCACGATATTCCGGTGCTCGATCATGACTCCCTTCGGTTTGCCCGTTGTACCCGATGTATAAATAACATACAGCAGGTCAGCAGGTCCGTTCACATGAGACAGGTTATCCGTGAAGCTGCTGTAGGCCTCTTCCTTATCGATAAGCAGCGTTTCACCTGCAAATACGACGTTGCCCGCAAGATGGGTCTGCGTCAGCAGCAGCGTGGTATGGCTGTTTTCCAGCATGTAGACAATGCGGTCCTGCGGATACTCAGGGTCGATTGGAACATAAGCACCACCTGCCTTCAAAATGGCCAATAGCCCGATGATCATCTCAAACGAGCGGTCAACCATCAGTCCGACAACCTGATCCGGCTTTACCCCTTTTGATCGGAGTGTGTATGCAAGCTGGTTCGCCCGTTCATTTAATTCGCGGTAGTCCATTGCAAGGTCGCCAAAGACGAGCGCAGCCTTGTCTGGCGTAAGTCGAACCTGTTCCTCGAACAGACCGTGAATCGTCATCTGGTCCGCATAAGCCGAGGCAGTAGCATTCAGTGTATTGACGACGAAGTCATCTTCTTCGGCGCTCAGCATTTCAAGTTCACACAGCATCTTGCCCGGATGAATCATCGCATCAGAGAGCATGCGTAGAATCCGGCTGCCAAACGCTTCAATCGTCTGGCGCTCGAACAGATCCGTACAATATTGCAAATCAATACGGATACCGTCCTCTTCCTCTGTTACGTCTACCATCAGATCGTACTTGGAGATCGGATGGATATATGGATAATACGAAGCGTCTGTCCCCTCAAGCTGAAGCTCGAGCTTGCCTGTATTTTGCATGACAAACAAAGTATCAAACAGCAGGTTACGACTTGGATCACGCGGGATATTCAGGGAACGGACAAGCTCCTCCAATTCGTAATCCTGATGCTCGAACGTATCCAGCAATGCAGCCTTCACTTCCTGCAGCAGTTGAGCAAACGGTTTGCGTTTCTCCGGATAGCAGCGTACAGGCATGGTATTGACGAACATACCGATAATGGACTGCACTTCTTCGTGCATCCTACCCGCAAGCGGAACGCCTGTAATGACATCCTCTTGATTCGTGTAGCGGGATAGCAGCGCGTGGTAACCAGCGAATAACACCATAAACGGCGTTGTCGCCGTAGTAACAGCAAATGTTTTCAGCTGCTCGGCAGCGCCTGCGTCAAGCCGCAAGGTCACCGTCTCGCCTTGAAAGCTTTGCTTGGCGGGACGTTCCAGATCCGTCGGAAGCTGCAATATCGGTAGCTCACCTGATAAAGTTTTCTCCCAGTAGGCCCTTTGCTCTTCGCTGCTGCTTTCCGCAGTTTCCGACTGCCAAACGGCAAAATCAGCAAAACCGATCGGCAGCTCCTCCAAAGTATCCCCGCGATACAGCCTCGACAGCTCATTGAAAAAGACATTAGCCGATACCCCGTCTACAGCAATATGATGGAAATCAACCAGCAGTACGGAGCTATTCCCAGATCCACACCGAATGAGACATGCTCTGAGCAGCGGTGCTTTCGTGAGGTCGAAAGGCAGGATAAGCGAGTGGAGCAGCTCACGCAATCCTTCCTCCGGTGCCGCAATCACGTTCAGCTCAAACGTAACCTGACTGTGGATCCGCTGCATGATCTCGTCGTTCTCCCAGTGGAATGACATGCGGAACACATCATGTCTTTCGATCATTGAACGAAACGCCTGTTCAAGACGCGGCACGTCCACTGAGCCTTCAATACGGAAGGCAAATGGTGCATTGTAAGCCGTACCGATCTGATCCATTTGTTCGATAAAATATAGTCTCCGCTGGGCTGAAGCAACCGGATAATGTTCCTGGACAGGTCTTCTCACCATTTTAGCGGTATCTGCCGGCTGAAGCTCGGCTGTTACAGCCAGTTGGCCTTCGGATGGCTGATTCTGTGCGGCTTGTTCAATCCACTCGGCTTGCTCGCGAACGGTTGCGCGTCCGAACAAAACGGTAACCGGAACGGAAACGCCAAAACGCCGCTGCAGCTTGGTTTGCAAAATGACAATCTTCAGTGAGTCTCCGCCTGCCATAAAAAACGATTCACAAGCATCGATACGATTCAATCCAAGCACTTCTTCCCACAGTGATGCGACTCCCTCTTCACAAACGCCTACCGGAGCCTCGTAATTCTGCTCATCATACGAAGCTGCCGCAGGAGCAGGCAATGCCCGCCGATCCACTTTGCCGTTGGCAGTCAGCGGAAGCTCCATCAGCTCCATCAGCTTAGCCGGCACCATGTAATCCGGTAAGTTCTCCGACAAAAACGCACTCATTTCATCATAGGAAAACGGTTCGTCTGCAACCACATAGGCACATAAGTATTTCGCACCTGAGGCGTCGTCAAGATCAACGACAATGACTTCAGAGACATGGGGATGCTGCAGCAGCCGGTGTTCAATCTCACCGATTTCGATCCGGAACCCGCGGATCTTCACCTGATGATCGATCCGTCCGAGGAACTCGATGACACCATCCTCTGTCCATCTCGCCAAGTCGCCCGTCCGGTACATCCGTCCACCACCAGCTAACGCAGTGACAATAAACTTCTCATTGGTTAACTCCGGTTGATTCAAGTAACCGCGTGCGAGCCCCTGACCGGCAATACATAATTCTCCGGCAATGCCGATAGGCTGCGGAAGGCTGTAAGCATCTACAATGTGTACCTGGGAGTTATCAATCGGATATCCGATGGGGATGTTCTCCTCCAGCTTCGTGACTCTGTAGGCGGTCGTGACAACGGTGTTCTCCGTGGGACCGTAGCAATTATACAGCTCGTAATTTTGCTTGCTGAACGTCTTCAGCTTGTCCCCGCCTGTAAGAAGGATTCGCAGTGACGGATTATCCAACGTCATGAAGTGCTCACAAAATTGCGTTGGCAAAAAGCTTATTGTAATGTCGTTCTGAATGAAATACGCATGTAATTGCCCGGAATCAAGCCGGATCTCTTCTGGAATTACATATATGGATGCGCCAGAAACAAGGTACGGGAACATTTCCCACACCGATGCGTCAAAACCGAAGCCCGCGTATTTCGTGGACCGGTCTTGGTCAGTCACTTTGAATTCTTTGATGTGCCAGGCACATAGATTGACGAGCGTACGATGCTCGACCATCACGCCTTTCGGCCGTCCGGTCGATCCTGAAGTATATATAATATAGGCCAGATCATTCGCTTTTGGAGCTTCAAGAGCATGCGGATTACCGAATTGCTCTCCTTCCTCTTGTGCTTCGTTATGATTCCCGGAGGCCAAAGCCTGGGCTGCACAAATGGTTTCTCCTTTAAAACGGATCTTCCCATCAAGTTTTACGTTAGGCTCCGTTACAAGCAGCTTCGTGCCGCTGTCTTCGAGCATGTAAAGAATACGATCCGCCGGATAAGCCGGATCGATCGGTAAATAAGCAGCACCCGTCTTCAATATCGCTAAAGTACCCACGATCATCTCAATCGAAGGGGTTGCGATGATGCCGACGATACGTTCCGGGCCGGCACCTTTACGAGCCAATACACGGGCGAGCCTATCTGCCTTGTCATTCAGTTCGCGGAAAGTCAAAGATTCCTCTTTATATACGACCGCAGTATGATTTGGCGTCTTTTCCGCCTGTTCCTCAAACATCCCGTGAATCGTGCGGTCCAGATCAAAAGGTTCTTCCGTAAGGTTCCAAGCCGACAGCAAATCCTCCTCTTCCCGAGAGAGCAGGCTGATCTCACTGATCATGGCCCCCGGAACGGTCAGGCATTCCGTCATGATTTTTTGCAAATGCATACACATGCGGCGGATAAAATCGCTCGAAAAGATATCATTCGCATACAAAACTTCAAGCCCGCTTCCGTCTTTCCCGTGATACGAAACGGATACATCGAACTTGCCCTGCAGTTCTTCACGCGCAAATTCATTGCCTGTCCAGATTGCCGTATTGCATATAGGTAATGACCCTTCAAGTCCGCATATATCAGAAATCTCTTGCAAATTCACAGATTTGAGCTTGTGTCCAGCTACGGCGGAGGCTGTTTGCTGCAGCAGCAGCTTGAGTGTTGTCTCCCCCTTCGCCGTCATGATCAACGGATACGCCTCTTCAGAGGAATCGATCATAGCAAAGGCAATTTCTTCTCTTCTTAAATATTTAATGAGCAGTATGCTCCAGGCAGCACTGAGCAGCGTGTCCGGAGCAATCCGCGCCGATTCGCATCCCTTTTGAATCCTCCGCTGAAATTCCTGCGACCATGTATAAACAAATTTTTGCAGCGGGAAGGGCGTTTTACCGGAATGACTGCGCAGTATCGTGCGTTCTTCCAGTTGTTCGATATACGATTTCCATTCCCCTAAATTAGACTTTTCCGTTGTTAACACCGACATTCTTCATCTTTCCTTTGCATGTTCATAGTTGCTAAAAAGGCTGAAAAAACAAAAAAACCCTACTTGCCGAGAGTAGAGTTAGTTCAATAACGAATACATCATCCGGCAGCTGGCTGGCATTGCGATAATCGCTTTTAGCCCCTTTAGCTTTGTGTCCCTCTCTTTCGAGGAGGTTTACTACTTTAAGTTTTCATAGTGCAGTGGTTATAGTATCCAGCGACATTGTCATACTTATCCAAATCTATTACTAATATATACCATAATCACGCTTAAAGTACAGGTATGTTTATACCATGTAGCAGAAATAAAAGTGTCTATATCCCTAAATATTGAGAGCCATCACGGGATATCAGGACTATGAACATTGCGTGAATTTTTACATCTCTCTGTCTATTAATTCCATAAAACGGCTTATAATCTCAGCCAAGGTATATTTTTGGAAATCTATGTATCTATCTTCAATGGACAGGCAGGCAGCTAGTTTATAATCGATGGCGAACGATATGGATCTTACATACAACTCTGGGTCGATAACTCCTTGGTGTGATATGTAATTCTCATCCCCTGTTTTTACCTTTTCAAAAGAGGAAAAATCAAGGGAGAGCCCCTTTCCGATCGCCTTGACGTAGCTTTCTTTCAACGTCCACAGTTCATAGAAGAATTCATTCCTTAGATGTCCCGGCTGCTCATTCCATTCGGCAAGCTCTTTCGGTGAAAAGCAAAGCTGAGCAACTTCTGGTTCTGCCTCCCCCACCTTCTCTATATCCACACCGATCGGTCCCTCTGCGCTGACAGCACAAACCACCCAATCCATTGCATGTGATACGTTAAAGTGAAAGTCCGGAAATCCCTTCAGGGATGGTTTACCGAAACCATCCCTGAGAAAATCCGCTTCACGCAGCTCAATTCCGTTTATTTCACAAGCAATAATCCGCTTTAGAACAGCCGAAGCCATCTCACGTCTTGCATCTTGTTCCAGCCTGTACTTGGCGACTTTATTCCTGACATCGTACGGTAAATACTCAAGCACCTGTCTGAATGTCTGCTCATCATGTCCATGTTGCAAATTCACAGTATAAATCGTTGCTATTGAAGTCACCCTCTTGGTCATTAAATGATAGCGGTCATGATTAAGGAATCAATTGGAGCCGGCGGGCCTGTTCCTCTGTTAAAATATACTCCTCGCTTGGCCAAACTTCATCCTCACCATCCACGCCGAACATTTTCATCACATCAGACCAGATTCCTTTTTCCACTGCTTCTTCTTGGGTAATGATCACTTTCATGAATATCAGCCTCCCTGATTCGCTACTTATTCAGCATTACCCTAAAAAATGTCTTCTGATGCGTATATGCTCTTCGAATATAAGATTTCTTGCTCCCCGTTACGCTTGGCTTTTCGTCTGTGCAGCCGAAGGACCTTTGGAGAACTGCATGCGGCCAGTTCCCATCATGGATACCGACACGAGAGCAAAGAACACCGGAATAAGCGCCCAGAAAAAAGCGTGATCCACCGAAATTGACAGCGCCGCGCTAATCTTTTCCATCACCTGCGGCGGGATGAGCGCCCTTGTCTCTGGTGACAACAGCTGCTGCGGATCCGCATTGGCAGGCATACTTTGACCTGCTCCGCCCAGCTTTTCCGTCAATTGGCCTTTGAAGTCATTGCGCTGAATGATTCCGAAGATCGTAATTCCCACGGTCATCCCTAACGAACGCAGGAAGGAAATCGTCGAGTTCGCGGATCCGCGCTGTCGCAGCTCCATGCCCTGAATGGCTGACATACTCAGTACGGAGAAGGAGAACCCGATGCCAAAACCGGTAATCATCATGTAAAAGGAAAGGACAAGCCTTGAAGTCTCAGGCGTGATTGTGGTCAGCAGAAACATGCCCAGCAGAAATACCGTGGCAGAGAAGATCATGATCCTGCGGAACGTCATTTTGGAGGAGAGCATGCCGCCCACCTGTGAAGCTACAACCGAACTAAGCGTAAGCGGAAGTAGTATTAGTCCGGAGTTAGTTGCACTACCACCCATAACGCCCTGCACGAATATCGGAATGTATACCGCTGCCGTGATGAACGCTGCACCATAGAACAGGGCGGCTGCGCTGCTGGCGGCGAATAATCTTTTACGGAACATTTCATAGGATATAATCGGCTCCGCCGCCTTGCGCTCGACAAGCAGGAAGATGATGAACAGCAGCGCAAAGGCCGCAAACAATCCGAGAATAACGACGGAATCCCAAGCGTATTTACTGCCGCCGAGCTCCAGCGCGAACATCAGGCTGACTACGGCACCCACTAATGTGGACGCACCCCAAATGTCGATTTTCTGACGGGAATGCTCATGGGATTCTCGGTAAAACAATACAACGAGCAGAAATGCGATAATACCAAGCGGCACATTAATGTAGAATATCCAGCGCCAATGCCAATAATCAGTAATATAGGCACCCATCAGCGGGCCGAACAGGTTCGCTACACCAAATACCGCTCCGAACATACCTGACATCTTGCCCCGGAGCTCCGGTGGAAATATGTCAAAAATGATCGTGAAGGTGATCGGAATCAGTGCGCCGCCTCCGATACCCTGAATAGCACGATAGATGCTAAGCTCGGTGATGCTGTGTGCCGTACCGCAGAGCATGGAACCGATCAGGAACATGACCACGCCAAATATAAAAAACTTCTTTCTCCCATACATATCGGACAGCTTTCCAAAAATCGGCATTCCCGCCATTTCGGCAACCATATAAGCGGAGGTCACCCACACAAACTGGTCGAGTCCTCCCAAATCTCCGATAATCGTCCCCATTGCCGTCGCCACAATCGTGTTGTCGATGGCCGCGATCAGAATGCCCAGCAGAAGCCCTGCAACAATGAATCCCAATCTATTCTTTTTTACAGCCATGGTCCTCTCCAATCCTCCTTATCTTTAAGGCCTAATTTTCTCCGATTGCGAAACCGATGATCCGCTGTCCTGCTTGAATTCATCCTTATATTCAACAAGGCCGATCCGGCATCCGCTGCCAATCGTCACGTTTCTGCCGCGGACAACGGCTGCGTTGGTATGTTCCAGCTCGATGGTATCTCCTTCGATGACCTCCGCTGTTAGCGAGCCTTCTGCGCCTGGCACTAATTTGCCGATCAGCGGTAGACTCATACTCTTCTTCACCATGATGCGGCTCCCAACCAGCTCGCGCAAACGGCTCGGTCCGTACAGCTTTATATCCACCTGCTCCGCGTTCAGCATGCCATTGACTTCGAGCGTTCCCCTGACCAGTAATTCTTCCATTTGGCAATCAGCATTAACCCGCAGTTCACCATTGATTTTGGCTTTCTCTGCCGACATCCGCCCGCCGACAGCCAACTCTCCGCTAATAGATATTAGCCCAGAGGAAAGATCCTTTCCTATCTTCAATTCTCCTTGCACCTTTACACTTCCGCCATTCATTTTTTCTGAAACACTCAGCGCTCCGTTGCTGGAGGAACTACCGGCAATGAGCGATCCATTCACCTTCGAGCTGCCCATACATTTGAACATTTCGCAATCCGTATCGCCGTTGATTACTGCATCGCCCATGATCCTGATATTATTGAAAGAACCGCCGTTTGAACTGCCGCTACCCGTTACTTTCATGTCGCCGCGGCTTCCTTTTGAGTACCCGTTTGTCACCATATGCTTCTTTCCTCCTTTTTAGACACTGATGAAACTATATTTGATGAACGGCTCCGATGCTTGCATCGTCATCCCGAAGAAGTTGATTTTTGTACTCCACGCGTCCGATTTTACAACCCCTGCCGATCCTTATATCATTGCCCCGGACAATTTCCGCTTCCGTATACTCCAAATTGATTTCATCGCCTTCAATGGTATGTGCCTGCAGCTTGGCGGAGAGGACGGGTACGAACTGCTCGATGACGCTGAATTTTTTCAGCCGTCTGACGGTAATGTTCTCTCCCCCTATTTCCTGCACTCTGCATGGCATGTTCAGCTTGATGTCGATCAGACCGGCATTCAGCAGTCCGTCGATACTGAATCCGCCATGAACGGACAACACCTCGCACTGCACATCCTTTCTCGTCTTCAAGCTGCCGAATATCTCAACCTTTTCTCCGTCCAGCCCTCTGCCAATGGATAAGCGGCCGTTAACGGTCAGCAGTTCATTACAAACCGCATGCTCCTTAACCGTCAACACCCCGTCAAGGGTCATCCGGTTTGTGTTCAGCCCGCCTTCCACCTTCGCCGTTCCATTGATCGATACAGACTCGCTTTGAAGCGCGCCATCGATCGTCATGGTCCCGTTGCTGTCGAGCGAAATACAGTCCGTATCCCCATTGATTTTTGACATCCCATCAAGCCTAACATGCGAATAGCTGCCACCTTGCGAACGTCCAATGCCGGACATTTGCAGATCTGATCTCGTATCCATTTGTCATGCCTCCGTTTCATTGATCTTTAGTTTTAATTCTTCCATTGAAGCGGCCAGGGGCAGCCGTAGAATCCATTTTACATCCTTGTCAAAATAAATCTGCTCCGCCGATTCAGCCAGAAGTAACAGGGGAACTCCCATTTTACGGATTAACACCAGCTCGCAGGGTTTTGCCGCCAATGTGCCATAATGTTCCCGCATGACGGTGATCAGCATTTTGCCTTCTTCCCGGGTCATTTCACCGCTTTGCAGCAGTTTCTGCAGTACATAGACCGTCAGGATGTCATTAAAGGATAACGTCTCCTGGCTTCCACATTCCTCTTCAAACAACCCCATCGCCAAAACCGTAACAATGTTTCGTTCGACAAGATTTTCAGGTGACAAAGATTGTATATTCGAGCTTGGTGAAAACACATCCGCCAGCTCATCCAGGGACAACCCATCCTTCATGTTCTTGATTCGTTCAATACGCTGCAATATTTTATCCTTTGGAAAAAAGGTTTCCTGTCCTGTAAAGGAAGACTTACGGACAAACCACTCTTCAGGAATGAGATTCTTGCGTTTCCAGCGGTACAGCTGTCCGTAGGAGATACCTGTCAGCTCCAGCAATTCTTTCTTCGAAATGAGATCCTCTTCGTTCATGACACCGCCTCCTCGAAAACTAATGTAACATAACATTGTTACGTTGTAAATAAGAAACACCCACTTATTTTTCTATTTTATGGAATTGTTATCCATCGGGGGGAGGTCGTAAAGAATACCCAAAAACCACCGCTCAACATGAAGGGTGGTTTTTCGTGGTATTCCAGCAAAATCAGCATAGGTATGCTTTTTACGAATGAAATGATGCGTCAGCTAATGCGCCAAACCGTGAACCCGGAGCTCATCGCCTGACATTGTCCGATTGCTTGCTGCGCTGTACGAATGCCCTCGCTCCATTGAACGACGTAACGGAATTCGTAGAATCCGCCTAGCGTCGCTTTAAAATTCGTTTCCCAGTAGTTGCTCATGGCCCAGACATATACATGGCGTTCCGTCTCTTCGTCTTGTTGGGTATGGAGCAGTCGTTTTCCGTATTCCAAGGATCCTAAATGAATAAGCGGCGTATCCGGCGTAGCTACCATGAGGGAACCGTTTGTTCCTACATAGGCCAACCCTTCTTGAATACAGGAATAGTCGAGCAGCGTTCCCGGCAGTTGATCAATCCACGGCCTGACCGGAGCTCCGGCCTTATCCAGCCACAATGTTTCGTCATCAGATGAACCAGACGTAAACGGCAGGGAAATATACACATTTTCGGGTTCCCAGACACTGTCTTTGTGAAACCGGACGGCTGCATCAACTCTGCTGCATGTTGCATAAAGCTTGAGGAACACAGAATAATAGCTCATTCCACGCGATTCGAATTGGAGTTCCACAACCCCGAACAATGGACCGTTTGAGACAGCCTTGGCTTTCACCAGCCGTCCTGAAGAGCGCTGTACGTTAACCCCTTTTCTGTTGCGGCCCATTCCGCTGCGCACTGCATACTGGCTGCTCGGATTAACCGAATCAACCGCTGGGGTGCGTTCATATACAGGCGTAAACGCGCCATGCTTCCAATCCTTGCGAATGAGTTCTTCTCCGGTTTCTTTGTTGACCCAGGATACGATCCCCTCTTCGCTCCAGTGAATCTTCACATAAGGTGTTTCGGCAGTATGCTCCGAAATCGAAACCGCGTCCTTCTTGCTTCCGGATGGATATATATCCTCTATATCATAAACCGTATCTGCCCCGACCAGCTTGAGATTACTCGTCGTGTTTGCCTTCGCTGCTTGCACAGGCCGAAGAATATACTGCTTCTGCTCCCCGGGCTTCAGCTCCGCTTCAATCGTAACGCTCTGATTACCTGCTTGATGCGGAACCGCCTGTCCGCTGTCCTCGTCGATAACCTCCAGCCCGTCCTTGAACCGTTCATTCTCGAAGCCATCCCATTCGAGCATGGCGAATTGCCTGGATGCATGCAGCTCCGCATTAACCACGCGGTAGCGGAAAGCCCGTCCGGGACGCAGCAGTGATCCGCCTTGTTCGTTTCTTACTTTGTCCAAAGCACTGTGCGCCAACCGGCTTGCGTTGGCTGCATAAGCCAGCTTGCGTACTTCAAGCATTTGCACGTTCCAGTCCCAAGGAGTATGGATCGAGGCATGGAATCCCCATGTATGCTCCGCATACATCACAAGCTGCTGCTCGATGTCCGACAGCTCCTGCGGGCTGATGATCTGCTGCTGCGGATCCAGCCGTTTGACCTTCCGCAGCGTACGCTGGGCATCCTTGAAGATCTGTGTATGCATCGGCGTAGAGGTTACTCCATCCGACCACCAATCCGGCCAATCGCCGCGATGCACCGGGATGTCTATGTTCTGCTGCTTCAAGTGGCTGAAAAACCGGCTTAACGTGGACATTTCGATCTGAACCATGTCCCCATGCTCCCGGTTCCACGTCTGAATCGCCTGTGCAATATCCCCATTCGGCGAACCGTTATCCGTTGCCAGACCCGAGATCATCACCGGAACGAAGTCGTACGGATATCCCTCTTCTTCCAGCTTACGCAAATAACGCTCAATGCGCGTCGCCATGATCTCTTCGCGGTTGTTTACAATTGCCGGCGTAATGAACTCATCCCGGATCATGTAGCTGCCGACGCCATCCGGACATAGGCCCAGCTCATTGCCAAACATGTAGTGCTCCCCGTTCCATACGAGCAGTTTCTCTCCGTCCGGCGTTTCCCACCAGAATGGAGTCTGCTTGCGCCCCAGAGCAAACATGCCGTGATGCGTGTGGATGCAGGAGAACAAATGCTGAATCCCCGCATCCAGCAAGCTCTTCGCATAACCCCAGCTGTAGCCGTTAATGTCGGCTGTCATGGCAGAGTCCACGGGGCAGCCGATAGAACGTCCATAGGCGGATGCCTTGGCATGAATGGAGCGGAGCAGGTCTTCATCGGCGAGCTCCGTCATGTTGAGATACGTGCCCGATAATTCAATGTCACCTTGCCGAACCGCTTCCGCAAAGTCACTTTTCTCATCATCAGTAGCTACGCGAAGAAACTGCTCAACTGCCCAGAATGTCTCACAGGTCCATTTGAACCCTTTCCATTCATCCCGTTTTCCGGACCGCATGTCCTTGGAAATCATGACGGCTTGGCGAATAAAGTCAATGTGGTATTGTTCAATTCGCTCCTGTCTTTCCGTATAACCAATATCCGTATGCGAATGGTGAATCACAAAGATACGCCATTTACGGCTAAGTTCATTCATAAATACATCCCCCAGCATCATTTTATAAAAATGCGGCCACAATTGTTAGAAGCCCTGATCTCCTGTAAAAAGCTGACATGCTCCCCGAAGCGCACTCACCGATATATCCGATGAGATGCGGACCGGAATGTTATCCATCGAATCCGAAACGAATAGATCGGCGCTTTGAGCAATCTGCCCCCCGATGACAACGGCACCAGGTTGATAGGATCGGATTAAAGGAAGCAGCACCTCCGCCAGCCTTTCGCCAAATTTACGGAACAGCTGTACCACCTGCGATTCGCCGGAGCGTGCCCGATCCGCCAAATGCTTCACATCCTCTTCACCTGCAGCTACATTCTCAATTCCCATCTCCCTGGCAAGACGAACGATTCCTCTGCGTGAGATATAGTCGTCCATCATCCCCTCCCGGTAGGGCAAACGGTACAGCCATCCACCTTCAGGAACCCCCTTGCCCTGTTTGACCAGCTGCCCGCTGCTAACGAAGGCTGAGCCGAAGCCCGTGCCAATCGTCAGACAAATCGTTTTCTCATAACCCCGCCCGACACCAAAGGCACATTCGCCGAGAGCAAACAATGCTGCATCATTCTCGATGGCAACTTCCGGAAGAGATCTCCATCTTGCCCGCAGCTCTGGAATGCCCGCAATCCTGGCGGTCAATTCTTCTTTGAGGTTGACGCCGTACAATGCTTCAAACTTGTTCAAGCCGCGTGTCCGGCAAATCCCTCTTTCATAATCGAAAGGGCCCGGGAATCCTAACCCGACACCCCGGATCGCGTATCCGGCCGGAACCCGATTTCCCTGAACCGCGATGAGATCGGTAAAATGCCGCAGCAGCGCTTCCTTCTCTTCCCCCGAACGGGCGGGGTAGATGGCAACAGGTTCAAGGAGGCTCCCGCTGCTTTCGAAAATGCCTGCTTTAACATAAGTGCCTCCGACGTCAAAGGCCAATACGCTATCACGCATGTATGTCAACCAAGCTGATGTTCCATTTTTTCGAAACGCCTGCTTTAATCAGTTTGCATGGCATACTCCCAAGATTCACAATGGCGTACGCACCAAACGAGGCAGGAATGATGTACGACTCTGCGTAACGGAATTCGACGTAAACCGTTTCATCATCGAGCGAAACAATACGCACGCATTCCCCTTCGACCAGATTAAGCAGAACGAACTCATCATCCGTTTCATCCTCCCAGCGATCGGTCAGATGGATGCGATTGACATAAAAAAGCAAATCATCTCTTTCCCCAAGCACGTACTCCATATTGCTTCCTTGCTCATTCAGAAGTTTCGGCCCCGGAATCAGGTGATCCCGAACCCAATCTCCTTTACGCGTAAAATCAATATTTTCGAAGGCGTGCTCGATGTTCATGGGACGCGGCTTTCCATCCAAATCCTTTCGCACATAGTCGTATATTTTGAATGTAAACCACCATGTCGTCGCCGAAATTTCTAGCACGAAATTGTTTTTCCCCGAGCAGTGGACCGTCCCCGTCGGAATGAGATACAGATCTCCCTTCTCACTTGTCCATTCCTGCACATAGTCCGTAAAAGCTATCGGTTCTCCGGTGGCTTGGGACTGCTCTGCAGCTGCTTGGAACGACTCAGGCGCACAGGTCTCGGTCAATCCGAGGTATACTTTGGCGTTGCCTTGTTTTTCCATAATGTAATACGACTCCTGCTGCTCCATAAATTCATTGAATCGCTCCCGGACATAAGCCTGTTTCGGATGGACCTGACAAGAGAGGTTATCCCCATCCATCGTGTCCAAAAAGTCAAACCGGACGGGAAAATAATCGCCGAACAACTGAACGTTACGGGCGCCGATCATGTCCATATGGGCATAAGCCATCACGAGCAGGAAAGGAATTTCCACGACTTGATTCCCTTTCGATACGAGCACCGAATTTTCCGGAGCAATCGGCTCGAAGTTCCAGGCACAGTTCACCATATTATCCGGCAGGCCGGCTATTTGCTTCAGATATTGCCCACCCCATACACCCGGCATCATAAACGGCTTTACGCGCAGCGGGAACCGGGAAATGTCATCAATCACAGCCAAAAGGTCGCGTACGGTCAACATTACGGGGCAGCGCGGATCATTCATATCGACATAAATATCAAATGATTCCAATCGCTCCTTCCGATAACCTTCCATCAGCGGCCATTCCACAAAATAAGCTATTTTATATTTTTCTACCGCATCCACATTCCAGCTCAATCCGAAGTTCAACAACCCATCTTTATGGGCGATCTCCTGGTATTCCCGTGAAACGTCGAGGAACAGTGAACCCTCACAGCGGCCGTCACACAGCCATAAGGCACCCGGGCCAAAAACAATAAACAGCGTCCTGGCGCTTGCGGTTTCAACGAGCTCGTCTGCATACTCGGCAAAACTACGCTGTGCCCCATCCCTGAAATAATCGTCAATCTTCGCCTCCGATACGTAACCAAAGGCGCGATTATCGGTTATGTTCCGGTCAAAATGATGCCTCAGCTCCGTTCCGGATTTCAAATATCCATACACATCCGCAGCGGCGAAGCGAAACCCATGCTCCTCTGCGAATGGGATCAAACGCTTTAGCAGCGCCTGAAAATCTGCACCGTGCGTACCGTCTATCGCAAAGGTAACCACGTTACTGCTTGCGCCTTGCGTTTGAGAGATCACCTGCTTCAGCAATGCCTCATATCCCTGTTCCATGCCATTTTCAAGGATGGCTTTTCGAATCGGATTCAGCGGTCTTGTTTCGAACATAACATTTCAGTCCTTCCTCAGGGTAACGACGATCTTGATTTAAACAACAATCTTTCCAAACAACGCTCAACTTGTGTAACATTGTATTAAAACAGTGTGCCAATGTCTTTGCATGAACAGGTCTTCCTTTTGTAAAAAACGGACATCTGTTTTCCGCCTTTGATTCACTCCATTCAAGTCTCTGATTTATATGATGAAAGGAGATACCCATGTCATTGATCGAAGCAACCTTCCGCCGTGCCAACCAAATTTGCAACCGCCAGCTAACCAGGCTTGAAGAGAAAGACTTGAGTATTTCCATCCTATATTGGGGGTTCATGCCCACGCATTTTGATAATGCCCTGCACCGCCATTCGTTCTTTGAAGCCTGTTATGTGATCGAAGGCAGCGGCTTTTACATCGAGCACGGCATGGAATATCCGCTCCGTAAGGGAACATCCTTTTTGTCTTTGCCTGGCACTTGGCATCAAATACGCAGTGTTGCCGGACTAACCCTGGTGTATGTTGCCTTTGAAGTGGATGAAGAGCGTTCAGGGAGTCTATACATCGAGGCCTTCCGCCAGCTCCTGGAGCAAGCCCAATCGGTCATCTATGGCGCTGACGCACGTCCTGCAGGCCGTTTTTGGGAAGCGTTAATATCCGTCTTTCAAAATGAAGGGCCTGTCATGCCCGTCTTGCTGAAAAACAGCTCGATGTCCCTGCTGCTTTCGATTCTCGCACTGCATGGACCTAAACCGGCCTTTTCCCTGCAGCTTCCTACGGATGCCCTGCATGAAGAGAATATCCTTTTCCGGCAAGCCAAGCTGTTTATTAACGATAACCTGAGCAAAGAACTCACCCTGATGACCGTCGCTAATCATCTTCATATCTCTTCGCGTCACCTGACGAGACTGTTCCAAAAGCATACAAACCAAACCTTCGTTCACTATGTTCAGGAGCGAAGGGTTCAATTTGCTTCGCAGCTGCTCCTGGAAGGGGATCAGTCCATTAAAGATATCGCCTGTCAGTGCGGCTTCCAATCGGTTCACTACTTCACCCGGATCTTCACTCAGAAGCTCGGCGTATCCCCTGCCAAATTCAAACGGTCACAGTTTACCGAGGGGCGTTCAGGTAAAAACCACTTTAAGCAATGAACGCGCTGCTAACCATATACTCAACTCCGCAAATGCATATTTCTGCAGAAATACAAAAACCCCTGATCCATCAGCATTACTGACGAATCAAGGGTATGAGTCTGCCTAAAGGATCATGCAGCGGCATCTTATTCAATAGGGCCCAGCACATTTACGGGTGAGCCTTTCAGGAACGCGTCGATCGCCTCGACGATGCCGTGGAAGAGGGCGCGGTAGGATGCCTCCGTTACGTAACCGACATGCGGCGTCGCCAGCACGTTCGGCATCGCGCGGAGCGGGTCGTCAGCAGGCAGCGGCTCCTGCTCGAACACGTCCAGACCGGCTCCGGCGATTCGGCCGCTGCGCAAAGCCTCGATCAGCGCATCCCTGTCGACGATAGGCGCCCTTGAGGTGTTGATGAGGTATGCGGACGGGCGCATCAGCCCAAGCTCCCGCGCGCCGATCAGTCCTCTCGTCCGGTCTCCGAGCACAAGATGGATGGAGACGAAGTCGCTGCTCCCCAGCAGCTCGTCCTTCGACGACGCGAGCTTCACGCCGGCAGCTGTAGCTTTGTCGGCGGTCAAATTTTGGCTCCAAGCCGCGACCTCCATACCGAAGGCTTGCCCGATGCGTGCGACGTTGCTCCCGATACGTCCAAGGCCGAGCAGCCCTAACCGTTTGCCGATCAGATCGACGCCGATCGTGCTCTGCCAAGGCCCGCCACCGCGCAGCGCTTCGTTCTCCTGCACCATCTTTCTTGCGAGTCCGAGAATGAGCGCCCAGGTCAGCTCCGTCGTCCCTTCGCCGCCCCCTCGCGTCCCGCATACGACGACGCCTTGTTGCGCAGCCGCGGCCAAATCGACCGAGGCGTTGCGCATGCCTGTCGTGACCAGCAGCTTCAGACGCGGCAGCCGCCGGAACAGCGATTCCCGGAATGGCGTCCGTTCCCTCATAATGACGACAATCTCGAAATCCTCGATCGCGGCGGCCAGTTCCTCCTCGTTATCGAAGTGAGTATCGAATACGCGGAGCTCGATGCGCTCCTCGACGGCCGACCAATCCGCCATCGATAAGGCGACCCGCTGGTAATCGTCCAGTACTGCGCATTTCATTTCCATCATTTCCCCTTTCCGAGCGAATATGAATTCATCATCGCATACGGCCGTTTGTTTGCCAAGCAGGCACAGACTGTGCATGCTGCTTACTCTAGCCGGATGGCCTGAATATAGACGGATTCTCCTGGAAAGCTTGTGAGCCTGCCCTCTTCATTCGTATTGATCGAGAAAAACCGGCGTTCGTCTTCGGCAGACTGCAGCAGCTTGTTCTCCAAGGCGTCTCTCTCCCCTTGCGGAAGTCCGGCCCGCTCGCACCAATCCTGGAACTGGAACGGTTTCGGGAAGCAGACTGCCATCTCGATGCGGAATCCTGTGCTTTCGAGTAAACGAATCCACTCCGACTTCTTCCATGCCCGGACATGGCCTTGCGTCCCGGAATTTTTCGATATCATTGTAAAATTGATCCAAATGGTCCTGCTCGGGAGCCACATTGTCTATCAGCAGCAGTTTCCCTCCAGGGGTGGCAACCCGCAGTGCCTCTGCGGCAAATACCGGAATATCCGTGAAATGATGTGCGGCGATTCGGCAGGTCACCAGATCGAAGGACTCATCTTCAAAAGGCAGCTGCTCCGCATCCCCCGTTACGTAGCTTACGTTCGTATATCCATTCCCGCCGATAAAGCGTTCTGCGGCTTCCAGCATTTCACGGGTCAAGTCGTAAGCCGTCACATGCCGAACCAACGGCGCAAGCGCATTGGCCACATGCCCTCCCCCTGTCGCGATATCGAGCACATTCATATTCGCATTGGCTTTGGCACATGATACGAGCCAGGCCAGATCCTCGCCTTTGGCGTGGCGTGCGCTCGTCACGTACTTTTCCGCATTCCGGGAAAACTGCTGCTTTACCTGGTTCTTCATCGACTCTTCCATCATAGACTCTCCCCCTTAAATTACAGTCACAGTCACCTTCGAAAGTTTTATGGCGATTAATTTGTTCCATACAATGAAACACTGTACCGCTTGTTGATACAAAAATAATTTATCATAGTTACTCCACATTGTAAATTATCCCAGATAACCACAATCCGGCTTGTACAAAAAGCCTAAGGAATGACGGCGGTGGAATAATGGCACGGCAGGCCATTCCTTATAGCTGGCCATCATTTTTAAAGGTAACGTTCGGAAGATAGCAGACGGGAAAATCACTCTCAAGAATCATGAAAATATTTTCATCGATAATGACACTACACAAAAAAAGGTTGAAATTGAACTCATATTGCCTATAATTAGTACCAAGTACCATTACCTGATGATAATTTTTACCGGAAGTCTTTTTTCTCGTAATTCCATAATCCAAGATGAGGAGAGATCGCGATGAATACCCTATCATCCAAGGCCAGAATCACCGCCATCGGAACGTACGTGCCGGAGAAGAGATTAACCAATGAGGATCTGGAGAAGCTCGTGGATACGAATGATGAATGGATTGTGCAGCGGACTGGAATGCGAGAACGCCGGATCAGCGGAGAACAGGAATTCACGTCGGACCTATGTATCCGGGCAGTAGACAATTTGATGCAAACCTATAGCAAGAGCGTTGATGACGTCGATTTGATCATTGTCGCTACGACGACTGCGGATTATCCCTTCCCCAGTGTGGCTTGCCTTATTCAGGAGCATTTTAAGATCCAAAGCACCGGAGCATTCGATTTGAACGCGACCTGTGCCGGATTCGCTTACGGATTGCATGTGGCCAATGGACTCATAACCTCGGGACTGCATCGTAAAATACTTGTTGTGGGCGGAGAAACACTTTCTAAAGTTACCGATTACACTGACCGGACGACCTGCATTCTGTTCGGAGACGGGGCTGGAGCGGTGCTGATTGAGTATGATGAAGCAAATCCAAGCTTTATCCAATCGATTCAAGGAACGGATGGCAGCGGAAGTGTACATCTCTATCGTTCCGGCATATCCAAATGGATGAATGGACTCCCGTTGCAAGGTGATGGATATATGGTTCAAAACGGGCGGGAAGTGTATAAATGGGCTACGCGGACGGTCACCGCAGGGACTGAAGAGCTGCTGTCACGCGCCCACATGAACACCGGAGATATCGACTGGTTTGTACCCCACAGCGCTAATCTGAGAATGGTGGAATCCATATGCGAAAAAACAGGCTTCTCTTTGGATGACACCTTGTACAGCGTAGAGTATATGGGAAATACCTCCGCGGCTTCCATCCCGCTGGCGCTTGGTCTTGGGGTTCAGGAGGGAAAATTGAAATATGGAGACACCCTGGTTCTTTATGGCTTTGGAGGCGGGCTGACTCACGTGGGCCATATCGTTAAATGGGGCGTGCCGGATTTGAAATAAACGGGTAGTAAAAAAGCCGGCTCTATGGTGATCATAGAGTCGGCTCCTCTCTTTTGCAGAAGAACATCAGGATTTCGGTTTCGCGACCGTGTAGTAGGCTGTGAATGAAATATTCGCAGTCAAAATGCTTCCGGGATTGCGCTGCTCATACGGCTGTTGAAAGCTGAAGGAATCGATGGTAACGAGGCGGGGTGCGGCCTGAAGCTGGTTCATCCACGCATGGATCTCATTATAGCCGCCTTCCACCACAGCTTTCATTTTCACTTCCTTAACGGAGCTGTAATCCTCCGGCTTTTTCCCCGTCATAAGGGCAATCTGATTACTCTCCTGTAATTGAAACTCAATATCCGTTAATTTGGCGAATGATTTGTCTTGAATCTTTTTCAGCTGCAGCACGAGCTGCTGTGCATTACTGAAATAGGAGAAAAGAACTATAGATACGATAGAGAAGATCACAATTGCCGCCAGAAACTCTACCAAAGTAAAACCTTTTTCCTGCTTTGAGACGGTTTTAAACACCTCTGCCGACTCTCCTTCGCGTGACCATCATATAAATAGCTAAAAATGGATAATATGTAATATTTCATTATATGCTTTGTCCTCTTTAGTCAGCAATCCCCAACTATGAAAATACAGCAAAAAAGCCGGTAGAATCAGAGATTCCAAGACCGGCTTCATTATTATCAAACATAGTTCATATGAACTATTTTAATTAAAAATCTTATTGATGCTCTTCAAGCCAATGCACTGTCAACTGCATCAGCACTTCACTGCGCTTGACGGCGTTTGCCACCTGGTCTGTTGCTGTACCGCCGTACACGTTACGGGCGTTGACCACGGTCTCCGGCTGAAGCACTTCGTAAATCGCGTCGTCGAACAGGTCCGAGAACTGCGTGAACTCATCCATCGTCAGATCGAGCAAGTACTTGCCGTTCTGAATGCAGTAAAGCACCGTTTTTCCGATAACTTCATGCGCCTGGCGGAACGGAAGGCCTTTGCCCACGAGGAAGTCAGCGATATCCGTCGCATTGGAAAAGTCTTTGTTCACAGCCTCGCGCATCCGCGATTTGTTCACCTTCATGGTGGTAATCATCGGTGCGAACAGCTGCAGCGCGCCTTCAAGTGTCGCTACGGTGTCGAACATGCCTTCTTTGTCTTCCTGCATATCCTTGTTGTAGGCCAGCGGCAGGGATTTCAGCACTGTAAGCAGACCCATCAAATTGCCATAGACACGGCCTGTTTTGCCGCGAACCAGTTCTGGCACGTCCGGATTCTTCTTCTGTGGCATAATGCTGCTGCCTGTGCAGAACGCATCGTCCAGCTCAATGAAGTTAAACTCAGTACTGCTCCACAGCACCAGTTCTTCCGACAGGCGGGAGAGATGCATCATGATGATCGAAGCGTCAGACAGGAACTCAACGATAAAATCACGATCACTGACAGCATCCAGGCTATTTTCATAGACACGGTCAAACTGCAGCTGCTCTGCCACGAAATGGCGGTCAATCGGGAACGTTGTTCCTGCCAAGGCACCCGCGCCAAGCGGAAGCACGTTGATGCGCTTGTAGCTGTCCATCAGACGCTCAATATCACGCTGGAACATCGAAACGTACGCCATCAAGTGATGGGCGAACAGAATCGGCTGTGCCCGCTGCAGATGCGTGTAGCCAGGCACGATCGTATCCAGGTTATCTCTGGCTTGTCCCACCAAGGATTTTTGCAGCTCATGCAGCATGCCCGACAGCTCGACCACGCGTTTGCGCAGATATAGATGCATATCCGTTGCTACTTGGTCATTGCGGCTGCGTCCAGTATGCAGTTTCCCGCCAACCGGACCGATCTCGGCAATGAGGTTTTTTTCCACGTTCATATGAATATCTTCATCCGAAACCGAGAACTCGATTTCATGGTTATGGATCTTGTCCAGCACTTTGTTCAGACCGGCTTTGATGGTTTCAACATCCTCCTGCGGCAAAATCCCGCATTTGCCCAGCATCGTCACATGCGCAAGACTTCCTTGGATGTCTTCCTCTGCAAGCGCCTGGTCAAACCCGATGGATGCAGTATACTCGTCCACCAAATGGTTGGTCTGCTTTGTAAAGCGCCCTCCCCATAGTTTACTCACTTATGTTCTCTCCTCTCTGACGGCAGAGGGCCGTCCCTTCTCATCTGGAAAAGGAACGGCCGCTAATGCCTTGCCGCTGCGCGGTTCAATCATTTATTGGCTCTGTTCTACGCCAGTGCTTACTTTAAGACGAAGTGCGTTCAAGCGGATAAAGCCCGTTGCATCCCCTTGATCGTATGCTTGCGTCGGATCGGCTTCCATGGTGGCAATATCCGGATTGTACAAGCTTACCGGACTCTTCACGCCTGCGGCGATAATATTGCCTTTATACAGCTTCACGCGAACCGTGCCCGATACGTTCTTTTGGCTTTCGGTTACCAGCGCCTGCACAGCCAGACGTTCCGGAGCAAACCAGAAGCCGTTGTACACGAGGGTACTGTAACGTGTAATCAGGCTGTCACGCAGGTTCATGACTTCGCGGTCCATCGTAATGGATTCCATTTTGCGGTGAGCGGTGAACAGGATTGTGCCGCCCGGCGTTTCATACACGCCACGGCTCTTCATGCCGACAAAGCGGTTTTCCACCATGTCCACGCGTCCGATGCCATGCTTGCCGCCCAGTTCATTCAGCTTTTCCATGACTTGCAGCGGGTTCAGCTTTTCGCCGTTCAGCGCTACACAGTTGCCTTGTGCGAATTCGAGATCAAGGTATTCCGCTTCATCCGGAGCATCCTCAGGGGACGCGCTCAGCAGGAACATTTCTTTATTTTCAGGTGCGCTTGCATCAAACCAAGGATCTTCCAGCACGCCGCTCTCATAGCTGATATGCAGCAGGTTGCGGTCCATGGAATAAGGCTTGGCCGCAGAAGCTGTAACCGGAATGCCGTGTTTTTCGGCAAAAGCGATCATCTCGGCACGTCCCGGGAAGTCGTTACGGAACTCTTCAAGGCGCCATGGCGCGATGACATCGATATCCGGAGCGAGCGCAGCAACGCCCAGTTCGAAACGAACCTGGTCATTACCTTTGCCGGTTGCCCCGTGTGCAATCGCTGTTGCGCCTTCAGCACGCGCAATCTCAACCATGCGCTTAGCGATCAACGGACGAGCAATACTGGTTCCGAGCAGGTACTGGCCTTCATACAGCGCGCCTGCCTGGAACATCGGATAAATAAAGTCCTTCGCGAATTCATCGCGCAGATCATCGATGTATACTTTGGAAGCGCCTGTTGCCAGTGCTTTTTCCTCGAGGCCGTCGAGTTCTTCCTTTTGTCCGATATCCGCTGTAAAAGCGATGATTTCCGCATCATAGGTTTCTTTAAGCCATTTGAGAATAATAGATGTGTCCAGGCCGCCGGAGTAGGCGAGCACGATTTTTTCTTTTGCCATGTGTTGAACTTCCTTTCTTTTTACGCTTCGTAGTTCAATTATAACGTGATTGGGTTAAATATCCTATTTTACTTCGTCGTACGTATTGAGCGCTGCGGGTACGGACCGTTTGTGCGCGAATGTGACCGCTACGGGTACGGATCGTTCTTCCGATCGCTGTTGTTCCCGAATTTCTTGATTGAACTTTACTAAAGTAGAAATTCGGGAACAAAGGCGACCGCTAACGCTTCTTCAGATCGATTCCGTCCCCTCCGCTGCTGCGTATTCCTCAAGTACTAATTATGATATTGATCCTAACTTCTTTGAATAAAACCTTACCTCATCAACGCTGCCATAAACACCTTCTGCGCGTGCAGACGGTTCTAGGCCTGATCCGAAATTGAATAAAACCTTACCCCATCAACGCGGCCATCAAAGCCTTCTGCGCGTGCAGACGGTTCTCGGCCTGATCGAAAATAACGGAGTTCTTGCCGTCGATCACACCTGCGCTAACCTCTTCACCGCGGTGTGCTGGCAGGCAGTGCATGAACAGATAGTCGCTCTTGGCGCCTTTGGCCAGTTCTTCATCCACTTGGTAGTCTTTGAAAGCCGCCTCGCGGATTTTTTGCTCTTCCTCAAAGCCCATGCTCGCCCATACATCCGTATAGATGACGTCAGCGTCCTTCACGGCTTCCTGCGGACTGCGCGTTACGACGATTTCCGCTCCGGTTTCCTTGGCGATCTCGCGGCTTTGTTTTACCACTTCAACATCCGGCTCATAACCTTCCGGACTTGCAATGGATACATGCACGCCAAGCTTCGCCCCGCCGATCATAAGGGAATGCGCCATGTTGTTGCCATCACCAATGTAGGCCAGCTTGAGGCCTTTTAGCGTACCTTTGTGCTCGTATACGGTTTGGAAGTCCGCCAGCACCTGGCATGGATGCGCCAGATCGCTGAGGCCGTTAATGACCGGCACGGATGCATATTTAGCCAGATCGGTCACGTTGTGATGTCCGAAGGTACGGATCATGATGCCGTCAAGATAACGGGAAAGCACCTGCGCCGTATCGCTGATGATTTCGCCGCGTCCGAGCTGGATATCATTTTTACTCAAAAAGAGTGCGTGCGCGCCCAGCTGGAACGCTCCGACCTCAAAGGATACACGCGTACGGGTAGAGGATTTTTCAAAAATAAGTCCGATCGTTTTGCCTTTCAGCGGCTGGTAAACCTCACCGTTCTTTTGCTTCCGCTTCAATTCAACGGCCAATTCAATCAAATACTGAATCTCAGCCGGGGTGTAATCGTCAAGTTCGAGCAAGTCCCGGCCTTTCAAGTTTACATGCTGCAGCTGTTCTGCCTGGGTCATGGGTGTTCCTCCTTTTTCTCATTCGTTCTTTAGCTTGCTTAATCACTAATGATGAAAATATTTAAAGTGTTAGTCTTTTTTTACGGCTGTATGGTCATGGAACACGTCAGCGATAATGCTTACCGCCTGATCGATTTCTTCCTTCGATACGTAAAGGTTTGGCAGCAGGCGGATCACGTTTGGTCCAGCGGTGATAAACAGCAGGCCACGCTTCTGGCCTTCAAGCACCAGCTCGCTCACGGGTTCGGCACACTCGATGCCAATCAAAAGTCCAAGGCCGCGGATGGCTTTAACATACGGATTGTTCGCAAGCTTCTCCGATAGCTGTTCCTTCAGATATTTCCCCATCTCAGCCGCACGCTGCGGAAGCTGATCCTCCAGGATCGTCTCTACGGTGGCGATGATAGCCGCCGTAGCAATCGGCGTTCCCCCGAAGGTTGAGCCATGGCTGCCTGCGCTGAATGCGTCCCGAAGGAATGCCTTGCCGAGCATGGCTCCCGTCGGGAATCCGCTGGCAATGCCTTTAGCCAAGGTGAAAATATCCGGTTCAATGCCATAGTGTTCATGCGCGAACAGTTTGCCTGTACGGCCCATGCCGGTTTGTACTTCGTCAATGATCAACAGCAGGCCATGCTCTTCGCACAGCTTTTTCACGGCTTGAACAAAGTCCGGCTCAACCGGAAGCACGCCGCCTTCTGCCAGCACCAATTCAAACATGATCGCTGCGGTCTGGTCGGTAATAGCCGCTTTTAAAGCATCGAGATCATGAAGCGGCACGCTTTTGAAGCCTGCAGGAAGCGGCAGGAAGCCTTCCTTCACTTTATCCTGACCTGTTGCGGTCAATGTGGCCAGCGTCCGCCCATGGAAGGATTGGACAAAAGTAATGATTTCAAAGCGTCCGCTGCCTTTAATCTTCTGGTGATAACGGCGGGCCAGCTTAATTGCCGCTTCATTGGCCTCGGCGCCACTATTGCAGAAAAACACAGCATCAGCGCAGCTGTTCGCGGTCAAAAGTGCAGCAGCCTTTTCCTGGTTCGGAATCTGGAACAGATTCGAGACATGCCACAGCTCATCAAGCTGATCCTTCAGCTTCGTTTTTACTTTCTCGGGTGCATGACCCAGGTTGGTAACGGCAATGCCGCTCATAAAATCGAGATACTTGTTCCCTTGATCGTCCCATAGCCAGCTTCCTTGGCCTTTAACCAAACTAATCGGATATCTGGCATATGTCGGAAA
Organism: Paenibacillus dokdonensis; assembly: GCF_004916975.1. Lineage (GTDB taxonomy): Bacteria > Bacillota > Bacilli > Paenibacillales > Paenibacillaceae > Paenibacillus_AQ > Paenibacillus_AQ dokdonensis. Next base: position 69,951 of record NZ_STGQ01000002.1, read on the forward strand.
CAGCGAGCTGGACTGTCCTGCAGGGTTGCTCATTGAAATCACTCCTGTCACTTGGATTATTTTAAAAATCATATCTGGTTTGGCATTGTGCATGTTAGCCGCTACGGTTACGGATCGTTCTTCCGATCGCTGTTGCCTCCAAATTTTTTTGATTATCCCTTAAGCGGTGAAAATTCAGAGGCAAAGCATATGCTTCCGAAGCGAGCTTTCCTACGGAAAGCTTTTAGGCGAACGCTATCGCTTCTTCAGTACGATTCCGTCCCCTTCGCTAACTATGCTTCATAACAAGCACAAATCATATTAAATGAATTTCCTCAGTTTTCTTCGTTCCTTATCTCACAATCCGCGTTCCGATCGTTTCGCCTTGAAGCACCCGGCTCAGCACCCTCGCTTCGCTGCCGTTCACGATAACCACTTCCTGCACGTCGCCCTGGATGCAGCTGACCGCGGCTTTGACTTTCGGAATCATGCCGCCGTAAATATCGCCGCTGGCAATCATGTCCTCGATCTGCTGCACCGTCACAACAGGGAGAACCTGTTTGATGCCTTCGATCTCTTTCATAATGCCGGGAACATCCGTGACGACGATCATTCGGTCCGTCCCCAGATGCGAAGCTACAGCACCCGCTGCCGTATCGGCGTTGATGTTATAACGTTGTCCGCTTGCATCCACGCCAACTGGGGCAATAACCGGCATATAACCCATGGCCGTAATGCCTTGAATGATGTCTGACTGCACCTGCGTCACATCGCCGACCCAGCCGACTTCAGCCGCATTCGCTACAGGCTGTGCCTGAATCAACGCTCCATCGACGCCGGAGATGCCAAGCGCCCTGCCTCCGCTCTGCTGAATGCGTCTGACAATCTGCTTGTTAATGCTGCCTGCAAGCACCATCTCCACCACGTCCAGTACCGCTTCCGTCGTCCGGCGCAGACCATTCACGAACTCCGTATCAATCCCGAGCTTCTCCAGATTTTCCGAAATAGCCGGGCCCCCGCCATGGACGATGACAGGCTGAATGCCGGATGCCTGCAGCTGCTTCAAATCCTCAAAAAAGGAATCCGGCAGTGCCGCCAATGTACTTCCGCCGCATTTCATGACGAAGCTTTGTTTGCTTGCTGCATCCTCAGCCGCGGTTTGCTCCTGTTGATCCAATGTATTCACAGCTCTCTCATCCCCCATTCCGCTCTACCTAAGTCCGGTAAGCCGCATTAATGCGGACATAATCGTAGGTCAGGTCACAGCCCCAAGCCGTCGCATGACCCTCACCATGATGGAGATCAACCACAATACGGACGGTGTCGCCCTTTAGATATTTCAAAGCCTCTTCCTCATCAAACACTACCGGGCGTGAGCCCTCCAGAACCGAAATATCGCCAATGTGGATATCAACGGTTTCCGGATTCACCGGCTCGCCTGCGCGTCCAACCGCTGCAATAATCCGTCCCCAGTTCGCATCTGCACCAAACACAGCCGATTTCACCAGGCTTGAGCCAATCACGGTTTTGGCAATCGCACGTGCGGACTGATCACTCACCGCTCCGTTTACGTTTACTTCAACCAGTTTCGTCGCCCCTTCGCCGTCGCGGGCAATCGCTTGAGCCAGCACTTGGCATACATAGGTGAATCCAGCTGCAAAAGCTTCCCAATCCGGATGGGATGGATTCAGCGCTTCATTACCCGCCAGGCCGCTTGCCATTGTGATCAGCATATCATTAGTACTTGTATCTCCGTCCACTGTAATCATATTAAAGGTCACATCTGTCGCCTGCCGCAAAAGCTGCTGCAGCACGTCAGCCTCAATCACCGCATCCGTCGTCATAAAAGCCAGCATGGTCGCCATGTTCGGATGAATCATGCCCGATCCTTTGGCTGCTCCGGCAATGTTAATCTCCTTACCATTAACCATAACTGCGACGCAAGCTTCCTTCTTCACGAGATCCGTTGTCAAAATCGCCTGTGAGAAATCCTCTGCTCCGGAAGCTTCACTGCTCAGCCGCTGCGGCAATCCTGCGATGCCTGCCGTAACGCAGTCCATCTTGAGCAGCTCTCCGATCACTCCCGTTGAAGCAACGGCCACATCCTGCTCTGCAACGCCCAGATGGCGTGCTGCATCTGCCCGCATCGTATACGCATCAGCTTCGCCCTGCTGCCCGGTGCAGGCATTAGCGTTGCCGCTGTTAACGACAACGGCCTGCAGTCTGCCGCCCTGCAGGCTCTCACGCGTCACCTTCAGCGGTGCCGCCTGAAACACATTCGTGGTGTACACAGCCGCAGCTACGGCCGGTACCTCACACAGAATCGCGCCGAGATCATGGCGATCTGTTTTCTTCAAACCGCAGTGCAATCCGCCTGCGGAAAAACCCTTAGGTGTTATAATGGAACCGCCTTGTACCGCGGTATATTTTTCTTGTCCCATAATGTAGTTGATCCCGCGCTTTATGGATACACCGGTGTGTAGCCCAGTCCGAGATTCTCCTCCCATCCCATCATCAGATTCATGTTCTGTATCGCTTGGCCTGCCGCACCTTTGACAATATTGTCGATGACCGAAATGATCGTCACCCGTCCTGTCCGGGCATCTGCCGCAAATCCGATGTCACAGTAGTTTGATCCATACACTTCTTTGGTTGCCGGCCAGATTCCTTTATCCCGTACACGCACGAACGGGCGGTCTTTATAATACTGCCGGTACAGATCCACGAAATCCTCGTCGTTATACACGCCATTCATCTGGGCGTACATGGTACTCATAATGCCGCGCGTCATCGGTACAAGTTGTGTCGTAAAGGTCACGGTTACCGGCTCTCCGGTTACCTGGCCAAGCACCTGCTCGATTTCCGGGATATGCTGATGCTTATTCACTTTGTAAGCTTTAAAGTTTTCGTTAATTTCCGCATAATGCGAAGTCAGACTTGTGCCCCGGCCCGAGCCGGATACACCGGATTTGGCATCAATAATGATGCTTTTCGGGTCGATCCAACCAGAGCTGATTGCCGGAATCAGACCAAGCAGCGTTGCTGTCGGATAGCAGCCTGGATTGGAAATGAAATCTACAGCTGCTGCTTCCTCTCCGAAAATCTCGCATAAGCCGTATACGGCTTTTTCCAGATAGCTCTGCTCTGGTGCCGGATGCTTATACCACTTCTCGTAAGTTCCGCCGTCCTTGATCCGGAAATCGCCTGACAGATCGATGACTTTCAGTCCCGCCTCCAGCAATCCCGGCACCAGCTTCGAGCTTACTCCTGATGGCGTTGCCGTGAAGACAACATCGGCCTTTTCCGCGATTTCCGCGGCATTCACGCCATCCAGGTTTTGGACGATAATATCCGTTAAATGCGGAAAACCTTCCGATATCGGTGTTCCTGCACTTGATGATGAAATAACCGACGTAATCTCCGCAAGCGGATGTGCCTGCAGCAAGCGGATCAATTCTACCCCGCCGTAGCCTGTCGAGCCGACAATCGCAATTCTGATCTTACGGGTTTCCCCATGTTCTCCTGGCATCCCGAGTTTCCCCTCTCTATCCCCTGACTTGCATCCCTCTAATAAATATGTATTATTATACGACTGTATTAATATAAATACAACACTTTCGAGCGAATTCCGCCTTGTTCCATAAGGAGTTTTAGTTTTGGATCTATGCAGCGCCATACTGTATGAATGATATTCACCTGAATGAATATTAAATATAATCACGCAAAAAAAAGCAGCGAAGCGTTTCGCTGCTTTTTTACTTCCAATTTGTTTCTACTATTAATCTGCTTATGATTCCAATTTAAATCCTTCACCTAGCACTTCATGGGTATTGCTAATGATAACAAATGCCTCGGGGTCTACGGTCCTCACCAGCGTCTTCAGCCGTGTTGTCTCGCTTTGCCCAATGACCACCATCAATACGGTGCGGTTATCGCCTGTATATCCGCCTTGGGCGTTTAACTTCGTCAAGCCTCGGTCAAGATCATGGAGAACGGCTGCGGTTATTTTCTCCGTATGATTTGAAATAATATAAGCTACTTTGGAATAGTTGAATCCAAGCTCAACCGCATCAATCACTTTTCCCGTTACATAGAGACCGACCAATGCATAAAGTGCCTTTTCCAGAGACAAGGTGCATGCAGCTAAAACAATGACGCTCCCGTCCAGAAGGACAACACACAGTGAGAAGCTGAGCCCGCTGAATTTTTGAATAATTTGGGCAAGTGTTGTCAGGCCTCCGGTTGATCCTCTGCCACGATAGACAATCCCAATTCCGAGTCCCACCGCAATTCCTCCGTAAATCGAAGCCAGCAGCGGGTTGCCCGTAGGCAGCGGCCAGTCTTTGGTGAGATATACGAACAGTGGCAAAATCACGCTTCCCAGCAGCGAGCGAATGCCGTAATTTTTGCCGAGCAGCCATACTCCTAAGAAAAAGAGAGGTATATTAAGGGCCCACTGGGTAAACGCAGGCTCTAGACCCAGCCAGGCTTCTCCAAGTACTGATATTCCGGATACGCCGCCGGACGCGATGCCATTCGGCAGGAAGAACAGATTAAATCCAAGGGCTATGATTAAGGAACCGATAATGATAAGAACCGTATCCACCATATGGCGCAGAGGGCCTATCGGGGGAATAAGGGGAGCCTTTCTCCGGCTTGAAGCTGCAACTTGAGACATACTCGTTTTTCTCTCCTTGAAATATATTCTCCTGGCTGAGGATGCAGAGGCCTCCTCATAAAACACCTGGACGCCAAAAATTCCTACCCAACGACATAGATTGAACAAAAGGAAAGCTTTCGTTCAATCTATATAGAGTGTAGGAATTTCATGGGTTTTATTCGGTATCCACTTTAATCTGGCTTCGCAAATAGCCGTCGATGAAAGGATCCAGATCCCCGTCCATCACAGCGCCGACATTGCCGGTTTCCACTGAGGTGCGGTGGTCCTTTACCATACTATAGGGATGGAATACATAGGAGCGAATCTGGCTGCCCCATGCAATATCCGACTGTTCCCCTCGGATTTCATCCAGTTCTTTTTGCTGTTCTTCTATTTTACGCTCGTACAGCTTGGAACGCAGCATCGTCATTGCTTGTTCGCGGTTCTTGATCTGTGAACGTTCATTCTGGCAGGTAACCACAATGCCTGACGGTAAGTGGGTAATCCGTACGGCCGAGTCCGTCGTATTGATATGCTGTCCGCCCGCGCCACTCGCCCGGTAGGTATCAATCTTCAGATCCTCTGTCCGGATTTCCACATCTGTATCCTCTGTGATTTCCGGAACCACATCGCAGGATACGAATGAAGTATGCCGACGTCCCGAAGAGTCAAACGGTGAAATCCGCACCAAACGGTGTACACCCTTCTCGGTTTTTAAATACCCATAGGCATTGAAGCCCTTGATCAGGAGCGTCACGCTCTTGATTCCCGCTTCATCACCAGGCAGGTAATCGAGAACTTCTACCTTGAAGCCTCTTTTCTCCGCCCACCGGGTGTACATCCGCAGCAGCATCTGTCCCCAGTCTTGCGACTCGGTTCCGCCTGCTCCCGGATGAAGCTCCAAAATGGCATTCATTTTATCATAAGGCTGATTCAGAAGCAGATCGAGCTCGAAATCCTCAAGCCGCTTCTGAATGCTCTTGACCGATTCGGCAATTTCACCAAAAAGCGACTCGTCGCCTTCTTCATCTGCCAGCTCAGCCATCATAGACGCGTCATCATACTCCTGCTGCAGCTTTTCATATTTGTCTACGGAAGATTTAACCGCGTTCATCTCTGCAATAACGCCCTGCGCTTTCTCGTTGTCATCCCAGAAATCCGGCGCGGACATCTTTTCTTCAAAGTTGGCGATCATTTCCTGCTTGAGGTCTAAGTCAAAGTGACCCCCTAAGATTGGTTAGTTTGGTCGCAATTTCTCGCAAATCATGCTTGATGGATGGATCGATCATGATATTTCCTCACCTCTTTATCGACATAAACTCCCTTAAACAAAGGAGACTTGGCGCGTAATGCCTGTATCGCTGCCGAAGGCCTTTGATTCAAGGGAGTCCTGTTCCGCAGCCCGATGGGGCGCGGCTTATATCCTTACAGCTGCCGGCTGCAATCAGCCACATGCTATATTATACAGCTACAACTATTCTTGACCGTGGCAGTGCTTGTATTTTTTGCCGCTGCCGCAAGGACAAGGATCGTTGCGTCCAATTTGGTCGCCCGTGTGCACAGGTTTCTTCTCAGCAGGTTCGCCGTTTGTTGAAACTTTGCTTTCCTCGATCACCGACTGGCGTTCCTGGTTCGCTTCGATATGAGCCTTCATGACGTATGTCGCTACTTCTTCCTGAATGCTGGCCGTCATGGCGTTGAACATTTCAAAGCCTTCAAACTGGTATTCACGAAGCGGATCCGTACCACCGTATGCACGAAGATGGATACCTTGGCGAAGCTGGTCCATAGCATCGATGTGGTCCATCCACTTGCTGTCTACGGAACGAAGCACGATAACCTTCTCAAACTCGCGTACGAGCTCGGAGCCGATTCTTTCTTCGCGTTCATCGTATTTGGTTGTGACTTTGTTGAAAATGAATTCTTCCATATCCGGTATTTCTTTGCCCCAGAGGTCATCACGCGTCACAGTGCCTTCATCCAGCAGTTTGCTGTTCACATAATCGGCAACCTCTTGAAGCTCCCAGTTCTCTGGAATATCGTCAGAGCAATGCGCTTCGACAACACGGTCGATAACCGGTTTGATCATCTCCATGACGATGTCCTTGATATTCTCGGATTCCAGAATTTCGCGGCGCTGCTTGTAGATAATCTCACGCTGCTGATTCATCACATCATCATATTGAAGCACGATTTTACGCAGATCGAAGTTATTGCCTTCGACACGTTTTTGCGCGGATTCAATCGCACGGGTAATCATTTTACTTTCGATAGGCTGGTCTTCTTCAAAACCGAGACGGTCCATCATGTTCAGTACGTTGTCTGCACCGAAACGCTTCATCAGCTCATCCCCAAGGGACAGATAGAACTGCGTGGAGCCCGGGTCGCCCTGGCGTCCCGCACGTCCGCGAAGCTGGTTATCGATCCGGCGCGATTCATGACGCTCTGTACCCATGATATGCAAGCCGCCCAAATCGGACACGCCTTCACCCAGCAAAATATCCGTACCGCGGCCCGCCATGTTGGTGGCAATGGTTACTGTACCCGGTTGACCGGCGCGGGAAATAATTTCAGCCTCTTCGGCATGGTATTTGGCGTTCAGCACTTGGTGTTTGACACCTTTACGCTTCAGCATATCCGAGATCAGTTCAGAGTTTTCAATGGATACCGTACCAACCAGAACCGGCTGGTTCTTTTTGTGACGTTCCACAATTTCCTCAACAACAGCTTTGAACTTGCCGTTCTCGCTCTTATAAACGACGTCAGGCATGTCTTCGCGCTGATTCGGTTTATTCGTAGGAACCTGGAGAACTTCCAGTCCATAAATTTTCTTGAATTCTTCTTCCTCGGTCTTGGCCGTACCAGTCATGCCCGCAAGCTTGCGGTACATCCGGAAGTAGTTCTGGAACGTAATGGTAGCGAGCGTCATACTCTCGTTCTGAACCTCGATGCCTTCCTTCGCTTCGATCGCTTGATGCAAGCCATCGCTATAACGGCGGCCGGCCATCAGACGACCCGTAAATTCATCGACGATCACAACCTCGTCTTCCGTTACAACGTAATCCACATCCAGGCGCATAATCACGTTTGCTTTCAGTGCCTGAACAATATGGTGATTAAGCGTAACATTCGCGTGGTCGTACAGGTTCTCGATACCAAAAGCGCGTTCCGCTTTGGCTACACCCTTTTCAGTGAGTGCAACGGATTTAACCTTAATATCAACGGTGTAGTCTTCTTCCGCCTGCAGCTGCTTCACAAAGCGGTCAGCTACGTAGTACAGCTGCGTCGATTTCTGGGCTTGTCCGGAAATGATCAGCGGTGTACGGGCTTCATCGACCAGGATGGAGTCCACTTCGTCAATCGTACAGAAGTAAAGCGGACGCTGAACCATCTGTTCTTTATAAAGCACCATGTTATCCCGCAGGTAGTCAAAGCCGAACTCATTGTTCGTACCATAAGTGATATCACAGGCATAAGCTACTTGTTTATCCGCATGGTCCATGCCGCTCAGGTTAACCCCGACCGTCATACCCAAGTATTCATAAATTTGGCCCATTTCCTGACTATCGCGCTGTGCGAGATAATCATTGACCGTAACCACATGCACGCCTTTGCCCAATAGAGCATTCAGGTATACCGGAAGGGTACCAACGAGTGTTTTACCTTCACCGGTCTTCATCTCTGCAATACGGCCCTCGTGGAGCGCCATACCACCGACCAGCTGTACATCATAGTGTCTTTTACCGAGAACACGCTTGGACGCCTCACGTACGGTCGCAAATGCTTCAGGAAGCAAATCGTCCAGTGTCTCGTCTTTTTCCAAACGCACACGGAACTCATCCGTTTTGGCTTTCAGCTGCTCATCAGTGAGCTTAGTGAAATCCGGTTCTATTTTGTTAATTTGATCAACCGTCTTCATGAGACGTTTGATATCACGATCATTCACGTCGCCAAAGATCTTTTTAACTAGTCCTAGCATGGTTAACCCCTTTCACGCAAAACAAATGTTTAATTTAACTTCAAGATATCAAGGGTTATGTTCAAATGGAATTCGATCCCCGACCTATCCAACCTCACAGACATGTGCTGGATGATAGGATTCACGAGGAACCGATTCATACAGAAATGTGGGTGATCTGCTGAATGAAATGGATCCGGATAAAGACTCGATTCCATCCAGGGCAGACTGTTATGGGTTGAAGTTAATTTGTAACAATATACATATTAAATTCTTGAAAATGGCTTTTGCATAAATTGTAACAGTTTGTAAGTCAAGCCGCAACAGTGCGGATGACAATGCACACGCGGTTTTTGGCTCTATTATCTATATACGTAAGAAGAGCCCAATCCGTTGCAGGATATGAGCTCTTTTTTCATTCATATTAATCATTAATTTTTACATAATCATGAAAATTGTACCTTCAGAATGTGAAATCTGCTTAATACGAATCTGATTCCGTTTGCTCGATCAAACCGTACTTGCCGTCATTACGTTTGTAAACAACGCTCACTTCTTGAGTATCAATGTTGGAAAAGACGAAGAAATTATGTCCTACCATGTTCATCTGCAAAATGGCCTCTTCCACATCCATCGGTTTGAATGTGAAGCGTTTGTTGCGGACCACTTCCAGATCATCATGATCTTCTTCCGTCTGTTCGGCTGTCATCAAGCCTACTGCGGCTTCATCCGTGAAGAGTGTCTTCAGACTGCCTTCCTGACGGAACTTGCGGTTCAATTTCGTCTTGTGCTTGCGGATCTGACGCTCCAACTTGTCCACAACGGCATCAATCGATGCGTACATATCATCGCTGCGGTCCTCTGCCCGAAGCATAACGCCTGGGAGTGGAATCGTCACCTCCACGGTGTGCAAACCTCGAACGACACTAAGTGTTACAAAGCCTTCTGAGGTAGGGGGTGCATCAAAATACTTTTCAAGTCTGCTGAGTTTCTTGTCAACATAGTCTTTCAAAGCATCAGTCACATCGATTTGTTGACCTCGAATACTAAAATTCATAGGGCACTCCTCCTTTGCAGTTCCATTATATCACATTTGTTAACGCTAAGTAAAAAGGCATTTCTGTGTACTGCATAAATAATGAAGGCCTTTACTTTTATCGCTTCCCGCTTAAGGGGAGGTATGAATTTTTAACCGATATGGAGGAATTGAAACAGGATATAGGAATATGGGGAAATTGGATTGGAATTTAAGAGAATTAAAAAAACCCCGGATTTCTCCAGGGTTCTACGCTATCGTTCTTCAATTACTTAACCATCTAACCGTATATGTAGGTCGGCCTTGCCGGATGATTATAATTTAGTTACGTTAGCTGCTTGCGGTCCGCGTGCGCCTTCGACGATGTCGAATTCTACGTCTTGACCTTCTTCCAAAGTCTTGAAGCCATCAGTTTGAATTGCGGAGAAGTGTACGAATACGTCTCCACCTTCAGAAGTCTCGATGAAACCGTAACCTTTTTCTGCGTTGAACCATTTAACTTTACCTTGCATGCAGTAACATTCCCTTCGTCATCAAATAAAGTGTGACTTGCGTCCACATTCCTGAATATACCACCCAAACTTGTCCATTGTCAATTGGAAAGGAAAATGATTTTATTCAATAATATTCCAAAACAATTCTTATAAACGAGATAATTAGAGGTATATTTGTTGAAATATTACCCTCTATGAGGAAAATTGAAACACTCAATGTTTAATTGAGTACAAAAAAGACCAATCAATATTCTGATTGGCCCTACTATTGTGTTAGAAACTTAAACTTAAATTAAAATCCTAACTAACAAATTTTTAAAGCTTCCTCGCTACAATGAATGTCCAATGTCTGATATGTGATGCAACTGTCGATACTGCCAAGTAAGAATAATAATAAGGTGGTATCGTCATGTGGACATCATTTAGTAGTAAAGAAAACTTGATTGCGGACATGTTTAAGGTAGCGTTAGAACTCGAATATCCTTGGGAGTTGAAGAGTATTGAGTTCGATGATCAAGATCAAGCATGGCATTTGTTCCTCGATTTTGAACGCGGTGCTGAATTTGCTTGTCCGCATTGTGGAGCACAAAGCAAAGCTTATGATGCAGATAAAAAGAACTGGCGACATTTAGATTTCTGGAATTGGAAAACCTACATTCATGCTCGCGTCCCACGTGCTAACTGCTTGAAATGCAATAAGGTGACTCAGGTTCCACTGAAATGGTCACGTCCAAAATCTCACTTCACCTTTCAATTTGAAGCGTGGGCTATGCGGTTGATGGCCGAAATGCCTGTGAATGCCGCTGCTCGTGAGCTGCGGGAACATGATACGCGTATGTGGCGAATCTTTCATTACTACGTGAACAAGGCAATGGAACAACTTGATTTCAGTGATTTGAAACGAATTGCAATTGATGAGACTTCATCGCGCCGAGGACATCGCTACATTACACTGTTCGTCGATGCAGAGACAAAGATCGTGCTATTTGCAACCGAAGGAAAAGGCATGACAACACTTAAGCAGTTTAAGGCACATTTGAGCGAAAAAAGCTTTCCTGCCGAACAGATTGAAGAAGTATGTTGTGATATGTCTCCAGCATTTATTAGCGGTATTGAGACGTATTTTCCGAAGGCAGAGATTACATTCGATAAGTTTCACGTTATGAAGTTGGTTAATGAAGCGGTTGATGATGTTCGTAAAAAAGAACAGAAAAAACAACCAGAACTTAAGCGTACAAAGTACCTCTGGCTTAAAAATGAGAGTAATTTAAACGCAGAACAACGTGAAACGCTTATTGGTCTTAAGGACTTACATCTAAATACAGGTCGAGCTTACCGGTTAAAATTGTCCTTACAAGAATTTTGGACGAGTCCGCATATTTATGCTGATGTATATCTTCGCGAGTGGATTGGCTGGGCGAAACGTTCCAAGCTAGAGCCAATGATGAAATTGGCTAAAACCATAAAGCAACATGAAGAAGGTATTCTACGTTGGTTCCACAGTAAAATGACAAATGGCTTTCTTGAAGGACTCAATGGACTGGTTCAAGCTGCAAAACGAAAAGCCAGAGGCTACCGTAACGTCGAAAATTTGATTGCCATGGTTTACATGACGGCGAACAAAGGTCGTCTGCCAGGGCTCGCGGCACGTCGAGCACAATAACTCTTTAGCCCTTGTGACTCCGCCTCATAGATAGAAGAAGCGGTCAAGCGATCTTCTTGAGGGCATCTTCTATCTATGAGATTCTACACCCGGGATAAAGGGTTATTAAACTATGATTTGGCGTGTCACCCATCCAGTAGAGCGAAGAGCCTTTTTAAACCACTATATTTTCTACTTTCACTTCATATAAGCAGTACTGGACAGAACATGAATTCCTTTCCATCCTGCTGTATCCCAGTGAATGTAATGGTATGGTTCCGCCCTGAATCTGAACTTCACATTTTTTTCATTAGAACTAAAACTTACTGTGATATTAATAGTTTTTTCTGACGTGTCTGCTAATGCTGCTTTGAGTTCACTTAGGCCCTTTGCTCAAAGAAACTGATTATATCAAGGCTTGGGAATTATACTATTCTGTATTTATGATTTAATAATCTTAAGTCTATCAATGGACGGCTTATAATTCATTTCAGCAGCTTGTTCATAGCAATCGCAAGCCTGATCAAATTCACCTGTTACCTCATAAAACACTCCCAAGTTATGGAGAGTGGCAAAGCTTCCGGTACCAAGTACACTTCCCTCTTGCCCATTATCTCCTATCTCAAGCGCTCTCTTGTAATAACGTTCTATTAGAGGTAACAACTCTCCAAACTGGTCTGGGGCACTGAGTATAAGTTCAAGCAAATAAAGTGCTGCGACAAAGAAAAAATCAGGATAATTCTGCAGATAATCAAACTGCTCTTCAATGATCGTTATTCCTTCAGATAATTGCCCAGTTGAAATGATAGCATATAATAAATTCACTATAATGCTGGGTGCGTATCCTTCTCTTCCTGTCATATTATCATAAGCAATTTTCAAATGGTCATAGGCCTTTTCATGATCCTCAAGACCTCTGTATTCCTTAGCGATCTGATGATGATAATATGGATCTAATGGATGTTCCCGAAGGACACTTTGTAGAATGGGTATATTTCTCTCATTCTTGCTCTGCTGAAAATAGCCATCATGTTGTACTTCCACATCGACAATCAGACGAGGGAGATCCGATTTAATTTGTTCATGTATTTTCCCCGAATATCTGTAAGACGCCGGAAATAATCTCGAAATATAAATTTGTTCATAATTGATCCCGTCTTGCCCCTGAAATTTATCAATTCTTTTTACTCTGCCTATGGCTTGATTTTGCTCAATGAATAGACGAATGGTATCTTTACAATCGTTTGAAATATACTCATCAGCATCAAGCACCAGGTTCCATTCACTCGTCGATCGGTCCAAAGCATAATTACGAGCTTCAGAGAAATCATTATTCCATGTATAATCGAAAACTTCGGCATTAAATTCCCGAGCGATTTCTTTTGTATTGTCTGTTGAACCTGTGTCTACAATAATAATCTCATCAACAAGTTTAGAAGCACTTTCTAAACAACGTTTCAAAATGGATCCTTCGTTCTTTACGATCATGACAAGAGAAACTGTCTTTCCCATTAAATTTTTCTCCTATAAATTACTTTTTAGATAATTAGACGTATGGACTTCTATTAAACAACCGACTACGCTACTACATCCTATTTAGATTAAATTATTTAAGACCTTTTCTAACAAATGACCAGATTCATGATCCTTCTCTTCAATTTGATTCAGGTACATTAAAGCTTCTCTGTCTGCCCCAATGGAATGAAGTAAAGAGGCATAGTTATATAATGTATCATAATGCTTGCTGTTGATTTCTAGTGATGCATTAAGAAGGGGGATGATGTCGTTGTACAGACCATGAATGAAAAATTGGTTAGCTAGTATATTCAAGACAAGTTGTCTATCAATTTCTAGGGTGTTCACAGTGGAAATGATCATCGAAGAATTTATCGATCCATCTTTCAGCATACTTGTCATTTCTAAAACCGTCTCATTGACGTCAATTCCACGATTAATCTGTTCTAATAAAATTTCCAATGACGAATATGAATTTTTACTTCGAGTTGCTCTTATTAAATATTTTACGGCAGTGAGATGAGTGTTGTCATTGGAACCAACTAGAGAACTTAACTGATCTATAAAACGCTGTTCTAAGGTGGACACTTCATTATTAATCATTTTATAGCCTATTTCATCAAATCCGGATTGTACAAATAATCTTTGGACTTCAGATAATGAAAATAACCTAAGGGTATCATGATCTAGCATTTCATTCTTACCGTACAAGGATTTACTTTTCATTAAAGAGAAGATTACGCTATAATGAGTGGCATTCGGAATACTTGCTAGAATGGTACCGTTTGGCTTAAGTGACTCTTTGACCCGAGCTAAAAACTTCCATGGATCTTTCATCTGCTGCAGGATATCCCCTAAGATAATATAATCATAGGCTTCAGCCTCGTATGAGATGGTTTCCCCATCACCAATCGTCACATTCCCAATAAGTCCCGCTATGGATGCTGCATGCTCATTCTTTTCTATACCAAACAACTCTGCGTTAGGATACTTATACTTCACATTTAATAGAGTAGCCCCACAAGCGCAGCCAATATCCAGTATATTCATTTTTTTATATCGATCCTGTTCATTCATTAACTGTACTAGATCTTCTCTGGGCTGCGCATGATAGGATGTATGAAAACCCCATTTCTCCTCAAACTTTTCTCTATTGCGATTCCATAATCGCTGCCTTTGTTCTGGCATCTCTCCAAACGAAGTAGATCCAAAATGGTGTATAAATACATTTCTACAAAGTATTAATTCAAACCCGGATTTCAGTAAACGGAACGAGTAATCACTGTCCTCACACATTCCTGGGGTAAAAGCTTCATCTAATAAGCCGACTTGATCGACAGCTTCTTTTTTTATTAACATGCAAAATCCTATTAATTTCAACCTTCGCTCCCAATCTGGCTCCGCAGTCAAATTGTATGTATTCGCAAAATCCCACATCTCATCCAAGGTTGAATAGGAAACTGCAATTTCTTGATCTCCATAGGCACTGTTAGTTACCGGTCCTACTGCACCAATCTCATCAGAACTGTATAAACAGTCATTCATTAATTTAAGCCAATTTTCTGTTACCACAACATCATTGTTCAGCAAGAGAATACTATCACCTGTCGACAGTTCCATTCCTTGATTACACCCTTTGGGAAAGCCAACATTTTCTTCATTAAAGATGGTAAGAATGTCTGTCTGCTCGGCAAGCCAATCCCGTGTGCCATCTGTAGATAAATTATCTACAACGATCAGTTGATAGGTCCCTCTTGGTGTATATTTACGGATACTCTCAATACAAGCCTGAGTGTATTCAAGTTTGTTGTAAGTGAGGATGATGATGCTTGTTTTTTTATGATTCATTAATTCAGCCCTCCATAAATCTTATTAGCTTACTATATAGATTGAACTATAGTTTGTTTTATCATCCCCTTCCAATCTGCTGTTTAGGAGGGGATTTATTGTACTGTTAGTTCATTTTATATAGTTTATATTATCACTAAACAATGTAACTAATGAGATAGATTTAAACTATTATCTCCTTAATAATTGCTATATCAGATTGTCCGGTTAGTCTAGGATTGTACTAACTAAACATCCCTTTAGTTGACTTCTAAAAAAATTAAACTTACTAATAGATTAATTTCTTTAAGTTAGGGATTTATATATTCTGGACTGGCCGCATTATAATAGCTAAATAATTAATAGACCTTTGCCGATACAAAAAAGATACTACTCAAAATATAAAACACATTTTATTATTATGGAGGAAGACAACTATGCAGGACTTAATTAAAGCAATTCAAAACAGCCCTACAGATTCGATGGCACATTGGGATTTAGGGGAATTTTATGAAAAAAATGCAACTCTGATGAATGCTATTGCTCAGTATAGAACTAGTATCACTTTCGGGAACGGAACTCCATATTCATTTCTGATCTTGGCCCGTACATACTTTTCTATTGGACAAATAAAATTAGGTGTTGACATATGCGAACAATTAATAGAGGGAGAATTTGATCCCACTATAACGGCTAATGCAGAGGACTTATTGAAATTAAGCATCGGTTTAACAAATTCTTCATTAAAGAGTTTGAACCATAACAGTTATTACCGTCTAAAATCATTAGCTGATCATATAAATGAAACAACTTCTAATAAACATTGTTCTATACTTGATGTAGGAGGCGGAATTGGTGAATTATGCTTATTCTTGCCTGATGCTTACTATGCATTAGTAGAACCTAGTGTAAATGGACTTTCTGCACCTTTACCATTTGAGAAAAAATCTTTTGATATTGTTGTTTCATGTCATGTATTAGAACATATTCCCATTAATGAAAGAGATGAATTTCTAGACAGTCTTTGTATGATTGCCAAAGAGAAGGTTATAATATTGAATCCCTTTTCTTTTGACGATTCCAATGAATGGTTAACCTTGATTTATGAGATTACTGGGGGCAGTTGGGCTAAAGAACACGCCGAATGTACTATGCCCGTTTTAGATGATATAAATAGTTACGCTAAAAGAAGAGGTTATCCATATAAAATCATACCAAATGGATCTAAAACACTTTCAATCTCTATGTTATTCTTTGAACACTATGCGAAAATGACCGATAAACGTAATGAATTAATAAAAATAAATAATATGTTCAATAATTTAGAATTAAGTAACTTAGTAAATGAAAAATCTCCTAATGCATATCTAATAGAATTTGATGTAAGATAAAAATATATACTTTAACTACCTCTTCTAGAAAGAAGTTATGTTGATAAAATAGGAGCGATTGACGCTTCTTGCCATCGCTCCTTATGCAACTTTTTTCCTTCTCGCACCAACTCAGCACCAGCTAGGCTTACTGGTAGTAAAATACAAACCTAGCAGGCGTGTTATTGACATATTTCGCTATTATCATTTAGGTATTATAACAGTCCCCAAATTATCACTTATAGGAACATAAGGAATGCTGTTTTCAGAACAAAATTCCCTCACAGCTTCCTTTGCCCCTTTAAAAATAGAATTATTATAATCATGCACAAATATATATCCTCCGACGGCAAGTCTAGGATAAAAATAGTTCAATCCATCGTATATGGGTTTATATAAATCTGTATCGATACTCACAAAAGCAAACTGGTCTTCTAATTCCTCAGATGTCTGCGGAAAGTATCCCTTTTTCACAATTACATTCTCAGGGTATTCCATCTTACTCAAAACTAAATCTATACTCGTATCTATGAATTGTGTTGTTTTAACTGAAAAATTCTCTTCTATATCATAGGATATATCTCTTTCGTCAAATCCCTCAAAGGTATCAAAGAGATATAATTTTCTATTATTAAAAACTTTATTGATATGCTTTGCAAATCCTCCTTTATAAACACCTAATTCAGCAACATTCCCTGTAATATTTTTAGCATGAATTTCTTCTGCAATTAACTCCAGTGATGAGAGTCTTACGTAATCCACACTTTTATCATTAAGATCAACTTTTCTTTCTCTCCCAATTAAGTTCATATTACACAAATGAAATGATTCAATCTCTCGCTTCGTAAACAAATTAAAATTTGTATAATTCGCCATTTTATTAATTTTTTCATTCAATTCATTTTCTAGTGAGTGAAATATTTTGGAGTCATTCATTTTGAATCCGATAATTTTATTATTATTTATATTCAAATCTTTTAGTTGTTCTATCAATAGATCATATTTCCCACTTGCTAAAAGTATAAAATCATATTCAAATTGATTTATGTCAAGGGGCGTAATTATTGGCACACCCTCAAATAACGTTCCACCAGATTGAGGGATACTATTAATAAAGGCAAGAATTTCAGCTTTATTAAAATCAATGTGTTCCTTAATAATGCTCCAAAGACCACCATTTCCAAAGACCAAAAGTTTATACAAGAATATTATCCTCCTAATTTTTAGTTATTATCAAAATTGGACGTTTATAAAACTCACTATTAGCTTCAATTTTCATAGATTTAAACCAACATGCAACTTCTTCTTTTAATTCTTGATTCTGCTGAGGAGTTATAAGTGCATTCGGAACATCAATATATTTTTTGAATTCACTATTATAATATGCGACATTTGTAGCCTTCCAACATGATTGATTAATGTTGGTCAGCAGTTGAAGAAACATGTCATATAGACAATCGGGCTTTATGATTGGTTTCAACTTATTTCCTCCCCAATTATAACCAACCTGAATTATTATCGTGGGAGAGATAGAATAAGAATTAAGGAAATTTCTGAAATAATCCCAAAATTCTATTTCCGTGTTTATCTTTCCTATATCAAATTCCACACCAGCATGATGCAAAACATTTAACAATAATGAAGAGTCAAATTTACTGTCAAATTTTATCACATCATCAATACCAAGTGATTTATTAATAATATCCATATTCCCCAGTTTGAAAATATCGTTAATTTCAGTTATAAAATTCGCATGGTTTATATTTGGTTCTAAGGCTGTAACTTTAAGACTTGGAAATTCATATGCTAAACTATGAGAGAAGAAACCAGTGTTTGCACCAATATCAAGAACACTCGAAAAATCGCTTTTCTCAAAAAATTCTAAAATGTAATTATATCTTGCAGTATCACCTCTCCATTCTTCATTAATTACCTCTGTATATCCTAGCTTTTCTTGAACGAATGAAGGGATGCTTTGATACATTGAATGTTTTGAGGAATCTTGATACAGTCTGCTAAGTTGAGATGTTATATTGTTCGTCACGGTTTCACTCACCTTTCATTTCTTCCAAAAAATATGCGTAGCTATCCTTCCTTAAATAAATATCGTTATTTATAAGCAAAGGTAAATTTTCAAGAATACTCTCGTCTGTATGATACATAATGCTTTTAATTTTTAATGAGCTAGTTAATCCATATAACCATAAGTAAGTTCCACTTTGTGAAATATCCCTAAGGTTATTTTCAATTGGTAAACCACACATCTTTATCCAATTTTCAATTAATGGTACTTTACAATCCAATACAAGCTGCAAAGGACCCCAAAACCGTGGATTTGCTTCGATCATATAGTCAATTGATGAATTTCTTTTAATTTCAACCATCACCACACCAAAATAGCCTAAATCGGTAAATAATTTATTATATTCAAACCCGATTTTTTCCAAATGAATATTGGAGGATTCAGCTAGTACTACAGATTTTCCATTTCCTTGTTGTATTAGATTCTTTTGCGAAAACGAAACTGAATTTCCTTCCTTATCAAAAGAAAATAATAAATAATATGATTCCCCATCTACATACTCTTGGAAATAAAAATCCTCTGTACGATACATTTCTCTAAACCGAGCCAATTCAGTGTTACTATAAATAATAACAGGGCTTAGTGCTAAACCAGAATTTGAATATTGCCTTGGTTTAGCTACTACTGGAAATCGGTGTATTTCATTCATTGTATATTCATGTGGAACTGCTAATCCCCTACTCTTACACAATTCCCCAAAAGAATACTTATCAGATATCAGTTCATAGAGCTCCGATGTTACTAGGGGCACTATTATATCGTTATTACGAAAAAGCTGCCGGTAGGATAACAAAAAACGATTGAGCCCTTCCGAACTAGGTACTACTATTACCTCATCCAAATCCAAAGATTCCTTGATATAGCCTATAGCTTTTAGTAATTCATCTAAATTAAGTTTCTGATCGCTTCGTATCCATTTAATATTTAATTGATAAGAGCTGAATGTTATGGGATCTTCAGGAGATAAAGCAATAATATAAAAAGGAAGACTATATTCTGTGAATACTCGGCACAATGCAATTACTGCTCTTGGATTAAAGCCGGAGATAATAATAAAGGCCTTTTTGTTACTTTCCATAATTATCATCCTTATTCGAAATTATTAGTACTAGATCTTCACAGGATTTTTTCAATATATTTATTCCAACTCATAAAAGAATATTTAAAAAGGAGGTCTTGATTTTTTCAATATCTTCTTTTTTTATATTAGTACTCATTGGCAAACATAATATTCTTTTCGATATATCGTTAGAAATTTCTGCGTATTCACTCTCAACGTATTCAATTGTATCGAGAGATGGGTAAAAATATCTTCTGGGATAAATTCCATTTTTCTCTAAATTAAGCATAACCTTATTTAGAATTTCCTCATTTTTGAGTAAAACGGGAAAATAGCTATAGTTATAATTACAATGAGGATTGTGAGAAGGGAGGGTCAAATAATCATTAGATTGAAAGGTTTCTAAATAGTAGTCATAAGCTGACTCTCTTTCTGCGATTATATCTTCCATATCTTCCAAAACGCAAAGTCCCATCGCTGCTTGAAATTCATTCATTTTCGCATTAATTCCTAACCCTTTAATAGTCTCCGGTCCAGTTATACCAAAGTTTATCATGCGTTGTGCTTTCTCATACAGATCGTCATCATTTATAATCAATGCACCGCCTTCAATTGTGTGGAACAATTTTGTGGCGTGAAAACTTAAAACTGACACATCACCATAATTCAATATACTTCTATCCTTATACTTTATCCCAAAGGCATGAGCTGCATCATAGATAATCTTCAGATCATATTTTTTTGCTACTTTCTCAATTTCTTCTACTTCACATCCATTTCCAAACACATGCACAGGAACAATTGCTGAAGTTTCTTCAACAATCTTCTCTTCTATAGCTTTCGGATTTATACAGAATGTATCTTTATCTATATCGACAAAAACTGGTTTAAGGCCTTCCCATACTAAACTACTAGTAGTTGCGACAAATGAAAATGGTGTAGTAATAACTTCACCTTTCAATTCAAGGAGCTTATATGCTACTTGCAATGCTAATGTACCATTCGAGACGAGAAGTAAATTTTTAACTCCCAGGTATTGTTCGAGATTGTATTTTAATTCGTTTACCAAAGCACCATTATTTGTAATCCACCCACTTTCATATATCTTATCCACATATGTTTTAAATTTATTTTTATCTGGGAGATATGTCTGAGTCACACGTAGAATGATCTTCACTTCCCATACTTTTTATTTTGCTTGCAAGTCTTTCAACATTACTTATGAAAGTGCAAATGTTATTTCCAGTTGTTTATATAAATTTTTTAATGATATTTGAAAATCAGTTTCCTCCAACAAGTCATATCTGTCTTGCTCAACGAACTTTCTTTGAGCATGTAATGCCAATTTATAAACTTCCTTCAATGCTGTTTTAAATTCATTTTGTGATAACAAAAAACCATCTTCTCTAGAAGCAACTATCATATTCAACCAACCTTCAATACTAAACTTTAAGTAGTCAAGTTTTCCTTGGTTTTGTCCTTCATGTTGCCTAAAATAGCTTAGCGGTTCCGAAATGTACACTAGTTTTCCTTTTCGCAAAAGATTGATCCAAGTAGCTACATCATTGATAAATCTGATTTTTTTTCCTTTATACCAACCAAAGTTCTTATCTAAATCTTGTTTCCTAAACATAGTAGTCGTTGGCTCGCCTATGAAATTGTAGATTTTTTTCAGCATGAAATTCCCGGCATCAATTCCGTTAATTATTGTATCCTCCGAGAAAATCTTCTGATTAATACTACTATCAGGTATCCTTCTCCCGTAATCATCGATTAATTCCCGGTAAGAAGTAACCAGCGTTACATCTTGGTATTCCTCTAAATAGGACACCATTTTTTCTATTTTTTCAGAATGGTATAAATCATCATCCATTAGATAACTGATATACTTTCCAGAAGCTTTATTCAAACATTTCCCGAAATTTTCAGAACCATACGGTTCATCATTTTTGTAATACTTAATATTCAGATGATTACTTAAATAGTATGAGAGCATCTCTCCCACCTCATTATTAGTACTATCATCACTAACAATAATTTCAATATTTATATATGTTTGATTCAATACACTCTTAATCGCCTCCTCCAGCATCTGAGGCCTGTTATATGCAGGAATCAATACACTAACAAGTGGAAATATATCCTTTGAGTACTCTTTGAGAAATATCAATCGTTCCTGCTCGTATCCCTCTAAATTTCTCGACACGCAGTCATGAATAACCCAGGGATTATGTTGAGATGGTATACCCACTTCATATCCTTCCCTTAAAAACTCTACACATTGTGATGCATCGTACATATGCCAACCATTTAGTAAATCATCCCTCCATGTAAGATCATACTGTGTGATCATAATCAGTCCATTTACATATTCTGCACTTTCATAATCAACATTCACTTCTTTAGTTAAACTTATATCTATAGTTCCGTTCTCATTAGTCTCGTAGACCGTCCCATAACGTTCCTTAGCCTTCAACCATATACCGCTTGGAGGCACTTTCTTAGCTCCAACAACACCAAGTAAGCCAAGATTAGAATATTTCAGGAATAATGAAACTACATTTTGCACAAAACTTTTATTGATAATATATGTGTCCTGATGAAGGTACACTTTATATTTCGCATTGGATTGCCGCATTGCATGGTTATAACCTTCCGTCATGCTTTTGGCACCTTTTACTGCAATTAGTTCAATCTCATAACCTTTCGGAATCACAAGTGACCTTATATACCTCGCACACTCTTCATATAAGATTTCATCATTAGTACAAGTGATGAAACATATTTTATGTTCGTTCATTATTCCGCTTCTCCTCGACATACGCAATTCTATTTCTATGAATTTATTACAGAATTGCTCTTTTTTTCTTTATGCAGAATTTCATCATAAAGTAGAAGTTCCTGATATTCCTTAGTTTGTTTATCAACATCTTCTAATTGAGGATAAAACCTCTCAATGAAGCTTATTCCACTTGTTATAGCAGAAAGATAGTCAGAGTTATTTCTGAAAAACCCTTTACTCTTGGCATTCAAAATTTGATGAGCGAAATCAACTCTTCCTAATAACAACATTTTAGAACTTTGAAGTTGTTGACCTTCATGGATTCTGAAATAACTTAATGTCTCAGAGATGTATACGATTTTACCTTCAGACAAGAGATTTAACCATGAAGCTAAATCGACAGTACACCCATTATCACGCCCACAAAATGTCCCGAATTGCTCATGAAGACTATTTCTCCTAAATAAGACGGTGGTTGGCTCGCCAATAAAGTTAGTTACATTTTTAAGTAATAATTCACCGAAAGCAATTCCATCAATTATCCTATCCTCATGAAATAATCTCTGGGTAGCATACCAATCAGTTAAATGATTTCCATACCTATCGATAACCTGCCTATGCGAAGTGATTAGGGAGATTTCTTCCGTGTCATCTGCGATAAAATACCACATCATTTTATCGATCTTCTCAGGATGAAACAAATCATCATCCATAAGAAAATTAACATAGTTTCCTTTAGCTAAATCCATACACTTCAAGTCATTTTTAAATTGACCAAGATTCTTCTCGTTTCTGTAGTATCTTATATTAGGATGATTAACCAGATAATTCTTTATCAACTTCTCTGTTTCATCATTTGTGCTGTCATCGCAAATCACAATTTCAATATTTTTATAAGTTTGATTGAGCACACTTTCCAAAGCTTGTCTAAAGTAATCAGGTCGATTGTATGTGGGTATGAGGATACTAACTAAAGGAAAAAGGTCTTTAGAATACTCATGAATAAAAATTTCTCTCTGTTCATCATATTTTTTCATATTCAAAGCTCCACAATCATGAAGACACCATGGCTGGCTCTGCCGAGGTACGCCAACATCTAATCCAGCTCGAATAAATTCACAAGTCTGTGAAGCATCATAATAATGCCAATCGGTAAATACATCTTCTCTCCAGAGTATATCGTACTGAGTAGTCATAATTAACCCATCAATGGCTTCAACAGTTTTATAGTCTTCGACTATTTCATTAAATGCGAGTAATTCCATTTTTTTAGTGTAACTATTTGCCCAAACCTTACCGAATTTCTGTGCTTCCTCCCACCATTTCCCGTTAGGGGGCATTTTCCCTGCACCAACAACCCCCATCATTCCGAGCTTGGAGTGCTTCATGAACAAATTAACGACATCAAATATAAAGTTTTTATTGATAATGAACGTGTCCTGGTGAAGATACACCTTGTACTTTGCGTCCGACTGTTTCATCGCACGGTTATAGCCTTCTGTAAGGCTTTTTGCGTCACGTATGGATACGAATACCACTTCAAAGCCATCAGGGACATAAAGTGAGCGAATATATCTGACCGATTCCTCGTATAAAACTTCATCATTAGTACATGTAATAAAACAAATCTTATTTTCGTTCATTTTATAATATTCTCCTCTATCTCCTTCTGCAGATCCATTATGCCCCTGTCTGGCTGGCTAATCTGAGTCAGAAAGTTCAAAGCATCTTGATGTGCCCCAAATTTATACAAAATGTATCCTAAATTAAACAAGGTATCTTCGTTTTCAGAATCTAGTGAATACGACTCCTCCAACAAAGGAATAACAAATTCATATTCGCCTGTACTAAAGCAATTCACTGCCACCCGATTTAAGGTATCTGTTTTATGAATAATATCAATTCCTACGGAATGAATAATATCCTGAACAGATATCGTACCGTTCTTAAGAAGTGTAATCATCTCGTCGCTAGCTTCGTCACGCTCCACATCATTTTCAATCCGACGGAGCAGGAATTTCACTTTATTTTCTGCTACTTTTCGCATGTAAATACTATGCTCGATTTCTCTGATCCATTTTCCAATCTGCTCATTCTTCTCTTCAAGTTGATTAAGCCACTCGAGAGCTGCTTCATCCTCTCCAATCGCAAACATCACGGTAGCTAAATTGATGAGTGTTACTGAGCTCAGAGGATCAAGCTCATAGGCTTTAGTCAGATAAGGAAGTACATTATCCAATTGTTTTCTTTCAAAATTTGAAATACCCAAATAATTCAATATTGAAATAGCAGGACCTTCGTACCTCTCTAAAGATGACAGAATTTGTGTCGTTGAATTTCTAAAAATATTGGACAGAATTTCTTCCTCGGGATTATCCAGCAAATCAGCAAAAAGAGAATACAAGATTTCATCTCGAGGAGTTTTGAAGGCGGTAATCAGGAAACTAGAAACTTCAAATTCTTGTGGTAATTGCTCTACTATTTCAGCGAGATCTTTTATAAAAGAGGCATCTTGTTCCTGGATATCATTCATTACATAGTCAAAATCTAATTCCTGAAACCCTGTCTTTTCAAATATTCCAGGAATGTCAGATATTTTCCAATACTTCTTATCCGGCTCCAGTCCAAGGCCCAGCATTAAATTCTTAACCAACGCAAAGTTATTCGCGTTTTCCATTTCAGTGATCAGTTTTCCCTGTTTAGTTAGCAGTTTCACCGCAACAGGTAGCACCTCTTCAAGGTTCATACCAGGGTTTAAAATAATATATTCAAAATCATATTCTTCCAGGGAGGAAAATTCGATCAACTCACATGGAATGAATGAGGATAATACTCCTGATTGGTGCATTGAGTTACACCCGTATATTTCTGCGAGAGGAAATAATTGCTTGATTTTTAAACTTGTAGCTCCAATACCCGTACCAAGAATCAATATATTGAAGACATCCTCTGAAGATCTCTTTATCAATTTAAGTACTTTGTCCTGGATCTTAGTTTCTTCGAAAGAAAATCCCCATTTTCCAAAAAACTGATCCTTATACGCCTTCTCTTCACTAATCTCATGGATACCATAATGGTGGACAAACACATGTCTGCACAACCCCAAACTCCAACCTGCTTGCTTCATTCGCAAGCAAAAATCAGCGATCATTGTTTTGCCTTGTAGTTGTTCATCAAATATACCGACGGTATCTATTGCTGTTCTTTTCATAATTAAGCAGAAATCCGAAAGTATCAGCCTGTTTTCTAAAATAGCTTCTTTATTTACTTCGATAGCGAAAGAGAGCATTTCCTCCATAGAAGCAAAATGATTGTTTTCAGCCTGATCATCATCCGCACCATTAGTTAGTGGCCCCACAGCACCTAGCTGCTCATTTTGATCTAATGATTGAACTAAAGACGACAACCAGTTCGGGGTTACTAACGTATCCGCATGCATAAACAGGACTGATTCGCCTACAGCCACTTGAACTCCCTGATTCCAAGCCTGTCCCAGCGTGAGTTCATTTTCAAAAAAGAGCGATCTTACATCCGTCTGTTCAGCCAACCATAATTTTGTTTCAAGCGACCCACCGCTTTCCACCACAATGAGTTCAAATGTTTCCTTCTCTGTGAATCGGCGAATACTTTCAATGGATTCTTTCATATATTCAAACTCATCTGATAAACTTGCCATAACAATACTTGTCTTTTGCATAACATAGCTCCTTAGAATAGAACATAATTAAATGATTTATTATAAACAGGGTTTTTTTGATGAATATATGATTAATATCGGTTTTTTTGTCGATTTCAAAGAGATTTATATTACAATATAAAAAATGAATTATTTACCAAATAAAAATTAAAGCATACCGCTTTATCCTCTTTAGTTATTCTCCGATAAACTATATATAAGATCTTTATTATGATATTTGGAAAGGATCAGGCAATGACTGCAAATGAGAAAATTAAAATAACGATGTTTCACTTTTCTTCCTCTGGTTCCAACAATTATTACTTATATCACGCCGCTTCAGATGAATTGAGAAAAAGGTATGATATAGAACTACTTACGGAGAAACAATTCCGCTATAATCGTCATATCGATGAAAGTGACGTATACATTACAACACACGGAGAATATATTTCAGATTACGAGAAAGTTAATATCGATTTATGGCACGGTTTTCCTCTGAAAGGCATGGCTAAGATGGACAAGAAAGAAACGACTCCAGATGATCATATTCACCAGCACTGGTCTAAGGTTGATATGATCATGTCTTATTCTGCTTTATATAATACGGCAATGAATGCCTGCAATGGGGCTAACATTTCTCAATATAGGATCACGGGGCTTCCCCGGAACGATGCGTTGTTGGCTAAAGGTGCGAGAAGCAGACTAAATAAACTTTACCCACAACTAAATTCCGAGACCGACACGGTAATCTTCTTTATGCCGACCTTCCGCAAATCGATAATGACACCAGATAAAAAAGAAGGGAACAAAATATTCAAAAATATATTTGGCCTGCCTTCTTTTGACAAGGAGAGTTTCTCAGCGTTTCTGGAGAAGCACCATATCTCTCTCGTTCTTAAGCTACATCCATTTGAGGAAAGTTATTTCAGCAATGAACTTGATGAAATGAAATCCGAACGGATCGTCGTTTTGAATGACAGCATGCTTGGTGAGCATAAACTTGACCTATACGACGTTCTAGGAGCAGCGGATATGCTCATCACGGATTACTCCTCCGTTTATATTGACTATTTACTATTGAATCGTCCTGTTCTCTTTTTACCTGTGGATCTGGAAGAATATAAGGAGAACCGCGGTTTACTATTTGAGCCTTACGAATTTTGGACACCAGGACCAAAGGCTTACTCTCAAGAACAGCTTCAGCAAGCGGTGAGTCGAATGTTAACAGACTCCGATTGGTACGAACAGGAAAGAACTACGATAAAAAGTATTTGCCACCAAAATCAAGACAATAAAGCTTCCGAACGAATCTGGAATTTAATCGATAATTATATAGAGAATCAGATGAATGTTATTCGGGATAGAAGAAGGGTACAACAGGAACATAAAATACTGCAGCAGCAAATTAAAAACACCATTCAGAAAATGATTGAAGCCAAGCAGTTAGTACAAGCCAATCAAGCCATCGAACAATACTTAGAATCTAATTCTGCTGATCAGGATATTTTCGCAATGAATGGCATGCTCCATTTAATGAACGGAGACCCTCAAGAAGCTATTCTCTCATTTCAAAGGGGGCATCAGCTTTTCCCATGGGACGAGGATCTGTTATATAACCTTGGATATGTATGTGAAATAACCGGTGCGTTGGAAAGGGCACAGCAGTACTACCGACAGGCTTTAAGTATGACTAAAAAAACTGAGCTCCAATCACTTATCAACGAAAGGCTTGCTTCTATTCAATAAGGAGGGTGCTTATGAAAAGGGTCATTACTTACGGAACATTCGATTTACTCCACTATGGGCATATTCTTTTGCTGCAGCGGGCCAAGGAACTGGGAGACCATCTTACGGTTGCACTCTCTACGGATGAATTCAATGAAGTTAAAGACAAGGCTGCCTACTTCCCGTATGAAAAACGAAAAATGATGCTGGAGGCTATTAAATATGTGGATGAGGTCATTCCGGAGTCGTGTTGGGAGCAAAAGAAAACCGATGTTATTCAGTTAGATATCTCTGTTTTTGTCATGGGAGATGACTGGGCTGGAAAATTTGATGAGTTGCAGGGGTACTGTCAGGTCGTATATTTACCACGTACACCAGACATTTCTACGACTTCAATAAAGTCAGAACTTCAAAGTTCATTATAAAAGGAAAGGAGGCTGTCCCAAAAGCCATGAAATGGCTGCTTGGGACAGCCTTGTTTTTTACGTAGGATATACTTAGACTTTTTGGGTGGACGCTGCGCGAACGGACCATTGTTCCAATCGCTGTGCTCTCCAGATTTTTTTTCATTCCCCTTAGCGGTGAAAATCCGGAGATCAAGGCGAACGCTGCCGCTTTTCCACAATCCGTCCGTCCTCTCCGCTGTTTATGCGGGGAATGGATCTTCAATCTTTAAAAAACAAAAAAAGAAACCTTTCTTTTGGTAAAATGGAAGTGTGACCAACCATTTCAAAGGAGAGGTTTCTTTGTACATTCAATATACCATGGACCAACTTTGTTTGCCAATGGATCTGGAAGAAGATATTCCAGAAAACCACCTCGTTCGTGTCGTGAATACTGCCGTCAATCGATTGGACGACGCCATTTTTGACGCTGCCTATCCCGGCGGCGGCCGTGACAGTTACCATCCCAAAATGCTCACCAAAGTCATCATCTACGCCTACACACAGCGCATCTATTCCTCAAGACACATCGCCAAAGCCATCCGGGAACACATCCCCTTTATGTGGCTAGCCGGACGGCAACGTCCGGATTTCCGCACGCTTAACCGTTTCCGTTCGGAGCGGATGAAAGACGTCCTCGAAACCGTGTTCTCCGCCGTACTTCAATTTCTTGCAGATGAAAAGTACATCTCCTTGGAACATTATTTCGTAGATGGTACCAAGATTGAGGCCAATGCCAATCGTTACACCTTCGTCTGGGGTAAAGCGGTCAGCAAACACAAGACCAAATTGCAAGAGAATGTACATGCACTTTTCTCCACCATCGAAGCCGCAGAGCATCAGGAAGAGCGCGAGCATCACGGCAAAGACCTGACCGAACTCGGTGAGGCTTCCGAGTTGGATAGCAGCAAGCTCGAACAAGTCACGCAGCAACTGGAGGCTCAGCTGCTGAAACATCCCAAGGATACCCCCTTAAAGAAAGCCGTTCGGAAGCTTCGGAAGGACTTGCTTCCAAGACTTGTGAAGTACGAACATTACCAAAAGTTGCTTGGAAATCGAAACAGCTTCAGCAAAACCGACACGGACGCCACCTTCATGCGGATGAAAGAAGACCACATGCGAAATGGACAGTTAAAACCGGGATACAATGTGCAGATTGGCACGAAAAATCAGTTCATTTTAGCCTACAGTGTCCACCAAAAACCCACGGATACCCGTTGTTTAGAGCCGCATCTGGAAATAGCACGGCGGATCTTGGGGCAACATCCACAGACAATCATTGAAGATGCAGGCTATGGAAGTGAAGAGAACTATGCCTATCTGGAAAAGGAAGAGATCACAGCAGTCGCTAAATACGGCAGTTACCATAAAGAAAAGAGCAAAGCGTGGAAAGCAGATGTGAGTAAAATCGAGAATTGGACGTACAACGCAGCCGAGGATAACTGGACGTGCCCCGCCGCGCAAACACTGCATTTCCACAGAGAAAGCAAGGAAACACTAGAAAGTGGATATGAGATTCGCAGGCGTCATTACCGAAGTCAAAGCTGTGAAGGCTGCCCGCTGAAAGATCGGTGCACAAAAGCAGCAGGGAACCGGGAAGTAGCGGTAAGTCTGGAAAGGCTACGATACCAAAGTCAGGCCCGGGAACGCCTCCGAAGTGAGGAAGGCTATGCCCTGGCCGTACGGCGAATGATTGAGCCGGAGAGTGTGTTTGGCCAACTGAAAAACAACCGGGGCTTCCGGCGGTTTCTGCTTCGCGGCATGAAGAAAGTGACGCTGGAGGTCGGATGGCTTTCGCTTGCCCATAATATGCTGAAGCAAGCCGGAGTAGAGCAAAAGCGCAAAGGAGCGATTCTCCAATAACGGGAAAATCGCTCCTTGCTGAGGTTTTTTCGGATCCCAAAATAAAACGGAGCTGTCTCTGTCGTGGGAAATCCACTTATGAGACAGCCCCTTTGATATTTTCATTTCATGTTCAAAAAGCCCTTCAAAAACGATATAGAACTGAATTGTGGGAATTCTTTTAAAAACCGCTCGATTAATGTTGTTTTACAACCACTACTTGTATGTTGAATCAGCGTCCTGTAGAGATGACGCGCTTTAGGCTGTAATCGAACAGCTTCTCCTAAAAATTCAACCGTTTCCGTACTATAACCATGATTAGCATGATAGAAGCCCAGATTCTCTAAGCTTGTCTCATCTAATTGCTGCTGCGACAGTAAAATAGAATAATAGCTCATTGCCGTTTCCACTTGATTCAGACCATAGAAATAGTTAGCGAGCTGGTTGACTAATTCCGGCGTTTGTGTGGATTGAATGAATTGGTCAAAACATTCATATTGCTCTAATATAAATAACTGCTTTGCTATTAGAAAAATATCGTCCGCATATTCGGTTAGCAGTAAGTCCCGAACCTCTTCTTCAGACGTAATTGAAGCAATCAATGAAAGTAACCTTTTAAACTTATCTTCTGTTTTGCGTAAGTCTATAGCCATTTTCAAGATCTTATTATCTTTCCAGAGTAGTGATCCAACAGCGATTTGGATCCATAACTGTTCTATATCCCCTTCTTCAATAAGCATCATCGAATATTTAACCCACATGTCATGGTTATATTTCACTATGCTAAGCCGAAGATGATCCTCTAATGAAAGATCCTCCTGATCAATGAATGACTCGTAATAGTCAACAAGTTCCTTACGACCCAAACCCAGGGAAACTCTATATAACAAATTGGCTTCAGCCTTATTATGTCTATCATAGATTTGATCCAGAAAGTGAATAATTGATTCAGGTTGTTCATTATGATTCAACCACTCCACGAGTTTTAACAAAACCCTTGGGTTTTTAGTATTCTTATTCAATAATTTAGATAACCAATAGATTGCTTGCTGGTTATCGTTTATCTTGAAACTGACATTAACCAATTGCTGTACAGGCATCTCAAAACTGTACATTGGATCCACCAGCCATATTTCTTGGCTCTTAGCTGCTCGGCTTTCAGCAACTTCCACAGCCTTTTTGTATTGCTCAGCCGCTTCCGAATAAAAGCCCAACGTTTCATAATGAATCCCTTTAATCGAGTAGTATTCGGCGTAATCTGGGAACTCTGACAACTTGCATTCTGTCCATCTCCAAGAATCAACGAGACGATCTTGTTTATAATAGAGACTAATAAGCCCTATAAGGCAATGCGGATACCAAGCCAAAGTCGTGCTCGTTCCCTGGATGGCCTTTTCATAGCACTCAAGTGCCTGCACTTCATCTTGTGCATATCGGTATTGGTTTCCTAGCGTAAACCAGTCATATTCGCTCATTTGGCTATTTCTCTTCATCTTGTTAAAAATGAGCATATTACGTTCATGTTTATTTTTCTCATTAACACGTTGAGTCTGATATCCTGTGTGATAGATAATCAGGTCTATTTTTTTATGATATAACTCCTCCTGAGCTCCACGAGTCAGTTGTTCATGAATGGGCCTTTCAAAGTGGATTCCCATATGGTTAGGGAATAACCTCGTGACTGGAGAAGTCGAAATTTCATCTTGGTACTCTTTGTCCCCAGTGAAATTCACAACAGGGAGCGTGTATGCTAAATAACTCAATGGTTTTTCATCATTCAAAAATTGAATCCACTGATTGTGCTCGTCCACTGCTAAATATTCATCCGCATCCATTACAAGAATCCATTTTGCGGTCGCATGTTGTAGAGATACATTCCTTGCAGCTGCGAAGTCATTTGTCCAATGGTAATCAAAAATCAAATTAGTGTATTCACTCGCAATTTCTTTGGTTCGATCCGTCGACCCTGTGTCAACGATAATAATTTCATCCGCAATATTTCTCACACTGTCTAGGCACCGCGGAAGTAACTCTTCCTCATCCTTTACAATCAAACATACGCTCAAACGTTTCATAATTTTTCGTCCTTCGAGTTATTTCTTACGGTCAAAAAACATGCTGTCAGGTGAGTAATCAGCCTGGTACGCCGATCTCTGGACTTTGATGGTTTCTTGTCTAAGCAACCAATCCCCCGCTTCTTTTTTCAAACGATTCATCCTAGTAAGAATCGCATGATCAAACTGACATAAATTTTTCAGCTCGAGCTTGTTTTCTTCCGAAAGATGAGTTTTAACTGTTTCAATCTTACGGACGATTTCTTCCCTCTTATCAGAAAACGATGCGAGATCCTTATACTCTACTCGATCAATCCGTTCAACAATGTCCTTTGTCAAATGTACCAATTGATGGATATAAGGATTAGCCTCACTCATTATTCTGCTCCGCAGCGGTATTCAGTGACTTACTAGCCGTATCCCATGCCTCACGCAATTCCTGGAGATGGGATACGATTTCTTTGGCTGGATCAGTGCTTTTTTTCATATTTGCCTGGATTAATTGGTAGACCATATATTCGTATACTTGGTGCAACGTTTTAGCAATAGGATAATCATAATTAAGGGCTGCAATCAATTCATGTATGACGGCCTGAGCCTTACACAGATAAGTATTAGCCTTCTCATAGTCCCTTTCCTCAATTCCTGAAATCCCCATTCTCACAAAGCGTATGGCACCATCATATAACATAAGCAATAATTGTGACGGGGGAGCGGTTTGCAGTTGTGTCTGTTGATATTTTTGATAAGGTGTGTTAATCAAACCCATTCTCTCCTTTTGGATCAGGATAACATGCTCGTCAAACTCGACGATACACTATTGTATTTATTCATTGCCGTCTCCATAGCTGTAAACTGTTGATAATATCTATTTTCAATCAACGTAAGTCGATCATTCATAGCATCAATACGATCATCCAAATTCCTCAATTGGTCTCCCATCTCACTTTTAGGAAGAAAGGCAGTCGTAAGGTCGCTGCTATAACGTGACGTTCCCGCGCGGTCAGATATGCTCTGTAAGGAAACAGATGTTATTTTTTTTAGTCTGTTAAAAATTCCATCCTTGCTGTTACTACTTACGGTTGCAGTAGCATCTGTTTGACCGAATAAGGCTGAGGCTCCTTCAGGATTTTTTTCCAATGCGGCTCTGAGCTTCTTTTCATCCAATACAAGCTTACCATTTTCACTATAGGTTCCAGTTGTTATTCCGAACTCTGTTATATTTAACTTTTGACCGTTTGGTAATACGACGTCCGAGATCAGAGCTGATCTCATGTCACTAATCGTTTTGTTGAGAATGGAATCGCCCTTGAGCATCCCGCTTTGTGCTTTTTCTTCCCATAATTTGATTTCATCATCTTTCATGTCCGCTTTTTGTTCGGCTGTCAAAGGAGTGAATTTACGGTAACGCTCTTCACTTGTTTTCTGATTCATTAAGGCTAGAGTTTCGTTATAGGAATCAACAAAGGCTTTAATGGTATCCACCATTTTATCAACATCTTGAGTTATCTCAACTTGGGTTGATTGCCCCGTAGGAGAGATTCCATTCAATGTAATTTCAACACCATTAATCGTAAAACGGTTCGAAGTTTGAGTTGTTGTTATACCATTAATGGTAACGGAAGCATCATCACCTTTTTTGACATCAGCTTGCTTCAACCCAAATACATTGGTAAGAAGATCTCCGCTAAAGGTAATATCCTTGCTACCGGTTTCCTTGCTAGTTAGAGATATTTTACCAGACGATGCATCATATACAGCAGTTACCCCCGCTGTTTTGTCGCTATTGATCTTATTGATTAATGAATCAATGGTATCATCGGGAGTAAAACTGATATTAGTTGATCCGATCGTAATCTGGGTGTCGTTTCCTCCATATATAGAGGAGATCTTTGTTGTTGAAGGCTTGGACCCCGCTGTCCCACCACTCGAAACAACACTAGATGCAGTGGCAAGTTTACCGACGTTTATATTCAGTACGGAATCCGATGCCGCTCCCGTAGCGTTCGCTGTTAACACATTAGAAGCTCCAGTGACTGTTGCCTTTTTGGCATTAATTGAACTGCTGTAGTTTAAATTAGTAAGCTTATCATTAAAGCCAACAAGTTTCGTGCTGACTTGGCGATAACCGTCCCGCTTCCACTCTGTCAGTTGTTTTTGCTGGTTCAGCTTATCTAGTGGCACTCTTTCAGCCTTCATAAGCTGTTTGACCATAGAATCAATATCTAAACCTGATGCCAATCCTGAAATTCTCATATTTGCCTCCTTCGTTATGCCTTTTTATCGATAATCAATCCATTGATCTCCATCATACTCGCAGCAACATCCAGCAACTTTTCTTGTGGAATTTCTCGAATTAAGTCTCCTGTTTCTTTATTAAATACCTTCACCATAATTGCATGTGTTTCTTTATGAACAGAAATTTCAAATGATTTTTCTGGCCCCTGTACAGCCTTAATCGCTTTTTCGAGCTGCTGAAAGGCCTGCGCTTGATCAACTGAAAGTTTAGCTGAATTCATAGGAACAGGTAAACTTGGTGATACAACTTCAGCATTCGAAATTTCTTCTGAATATCCTTTGGATGTACCCTGCTTTCCCAGTCCCATTACAGGGTTGTTGACCGATATCCTATTGTCCACAAAATGTTCCCTCCTTTATATTAAAAGCAAGGTACCGCCTATCTGTTCCATCGATTTAAGTTGTTACTGTATATATCGGCTTAAACCGTTGGTTTATAAAGATAGAACACAAAAAAGAGGCCTTGTATACAAGGCCTCTTTTCGAAGAAAAAATATTAACGCAGTACAGACAGAATTCCTTGTGGAGCAGAATTTGCTTGAGCCAGCATCGATTGCGAAGCTTGCAACAAGATGTTGTTTTTAGACAGAGCAACCATTTCCTTCGCCATATCAGTATCACGGATACGGGATTCAGCTGCAGTCAGGTTCTCAACAGTTGTACCGATGTTATTGGAAGTGTACTCCAGACGGTTTTGAACAGCACCCAATTTAGCGCGTTGTGTAGATACTTTTTCAATAGCAGTTTCAATGCTAGACAGTGAAGTAGAAGAACCAAGCTTGCTGAATCCAGTCGTGCTAATCGAACCGATTGTAATGGAACCTGTAGCTTTATCGTTAACAGTGATTGTAGCACCTTTAGTAATGCTGATACCGTTAAAGGTTGTCTTAGTCATAATGTTATCGATTTGAGCACCCAGTTCCTTCAGCTCTTCATTGATGTTTGCCTTATCGTTAGAGCTATAAGTTCCGCTGGATTTTTGAACGTTCAGTTCTTTCATACGAGTCAGCATGGAGCTTACTTCGTTCATTGCACCCTCAGCTGTTTGTACGAACGAGATACCGTCTTGAGCGTTACGTTGAGCTTGCTCGAGACCACGGATTTGACCGCGCATGGATTCGGAGATGGACAAGCCAGCAGCGTCGTCAGCAGCACGGTTGATGCGCAGACCGGAAGACAATTTCTCCATGTTTTTGCTTGCTGCGTTAGTGTTCAGACCCATGTTACGATGAGTGTTCAAAGCTGGAATATTGTGGTTGATAATCATTTTTAATTTCCTCCCTGAATTGTAAAGTTCCCACATCCTTGTGGTGAACGGTTTGAAGGTCGGCCGCCCGGTTCAAACCTCTCTATAATTTATATCGGAGGTCTCTAAACTTTTGTTAATAGTGAAATCAAATATTTTTTCAGTTTATTTATGGGATTCTTTCCATTCCGAAATTTTACGGAGGAGCTCTTGAGGACCGGAAGAAGCTGCTGCGTTACTCTCCTGAATGGAGAGATATATTTCTTTTCGATAAACCTCAATATCTCTCGGAGCACTAATACCAATTTTCACGCTATCTCCCTCAATTCCTAATATCGTAAGCTCGATGTTCTCGGAAATCACCAGAGCCTCTCCCTTTTTTCTTGTCAGGACAAGCATCAGTCTTCTCCTCCCTTCCAACCGTCATCCTCTTTCAATAACGGATGTTTAGAGTTATATGGTGTTGGGTATAGCACTGCCTGTCTTCCTCGTTTATTCTGAACATTCAGAATAATGGGAGCCATTAAGTTGGCCGTAATCTTCGTGGGGTCATCTCCCCATGTTACAATTGAGCGGACCACCACATCTTCAAGACTTTGAAAATCCAGCAGTTCCTGATCATTCTCAGACAGCTCAAATTCGTACTCATTAAAAAATATAAAAGGGTTGGTGATGATAAAGGCAACCTCTTCATTATCCACCGACTGTAGAATTGAAAAATATTCATCATGGGATTGAATTACATATCGATTATACTGCTCAAAACCCGGTATACCGTTCTTAAACTCGAATATTTCATCTTTAACTTTCATGTCTTCATGCTCCATATTAGGGATATGCATAATAGGGAATTCCTCCTGTAATAAAAAGGCTACGAACGGTAATTGTTCATAGCCTCATTATATCTTTGATCACGATATTTTATCGAATAAAATCAACGAGCGTGGGAGAGATGATTTTCGCCCCTACAGATAAAGATGCCTGATAAATATTAGCCGATACAGAGGACTGAATTGTTAGCTTACCAATATCAGCATCCTCTGTTTTAGATTGCAGCTTTGTAAGATTTAAATCCTCATCACTCAAGCGATTTTGCATCAGTTCTACACGATTGGTTCTAGCACCAACTTCAGCGTGAACGGAAACCATCTTTTGTATACGAGAATCGATATTTGTAGCCTCTTTAGATATGTCGTCATATTTACCATTCTTCATAGCGGTAGATAGCTTATCGATAATATTAAAAATGTTATCATCCTCACCCTTGCTACCAAAAAACTCGTTCCCTGATGTATTGATCTGGAAAGTTACGCCTTGACCTACCGTGTAGTCCACCCCGCTGGTATCCGAGTCAGTCGAAGCTAAAGAATTAGGATCTCCTAAATTATAGGGTTGGATATCATAAGTTTGTCCATTGAAAATATACTTCCCATTATACTGGGTATTTCCCAACTCTCCCAGCTGCTGCTTCAATTGTTGAAGTTCAGATTCAATGCTGTCCAGGGCTGTCTGTGGGTTGCTTCCGGTACTCGCTTGAACTGTCAGCGTTTTAATTCGATTCATAACTTCTTCAGATTGTGACATCACTGAATCGGTAGTATCGAGCCACCCCAAGGCTGCATCAACATTACGCTGATACTGATTATTTGCAGAAAGCTCAGAGCGATAACGAAGCGCGTAAGTGACACCCACCGGGTCATCTGAAGGTTTATTTAACTTACGGCCTGTCGACATTTGATTCTGCTGATCAGACATGACATTTAGATTATGATTCAAATTATGAAGCAGCTGTGTGCTCATCATATTAGAAGTAACACGTAACGACATTCTTTAAACCTCCTTACGGGTTAGCGTCCTACAACGCCTGTTCCGTTAATTAATTTATCCAACATTTCATCGAACGTTGTCATTACTCTTGCGGCAGCAGAATAGGCATGTTGGAACATAATCATATTTGACATTTCTTCGTCGAGGGAAACTCCGCTTACCGACTGTCTTTTTTGATCGACCTGAGTTGTCAATACCAGAGCATTGTCGGCTTGTCGTTTGGCTTCATTGGCTTGTACGCCAACCTGTCCGACAATCGCTTTGAAATAATCATCCACTGTTGTAGGCGCAGTAAGCCCTCCGCCGAAGTCAAACTTTGTATCTTTGAGGTTGGACATAAGAATTGCCAGCCCGTTATTCCCTTTTACGACCTGTTCATTCGGATCTGATCCCATTGTCCTCATAGATGATGCAATTAGACTTGGGTTATCCACAATCGCTTGACTCAAAGTGATATTCGAAGCCGTTATCGGGCCATCACCTTTAGCAGAAAAGAAATCGCCCCCTGCAACAGGCTTACCATCATTCAAACTGTAACCGAGCTTGTGAAGGCCATTAATACCTTTGACTGTTACGGTCAAATCAGAGGATAAGGTTCTCCCTGCTCCGGCATATGTCTTACCATCCAGAATGGTTCCTTCAGGCAAAACAGATCCTGCAGGAATCGTAATCTGAATATCGCCGTTAACAAGCGTATCAGCGAATTGGTCGAGCTGTTTTTGATAATCTGCTACATAACGGTCTCTCGAAACAAACGTACCGTATACCTCACCGCTGTTTAGATCTCCACTTCCGTAAGCTTGCTGAAGCGTTTCAGAACTAACCGGATTTGTAGTGCTACCTTCCACCAAAATCTGGCTTCCCATCGCAACCTGGTATCCATCCGGCATTTCAGTTACCTTTACGTTTACAAGGCTAGATAACTGGTCCACCAGCAGATCCCTTTGGTCGCGCAGATCATTTGCATTATCGCTACCAGAGCTCTCAATACGTGTAATTTGGTTATTTAATTCAGAAATACTTGAGAGCATCGAGTTTAACTTGCCGGCATTTAATTCAACGCTATTAGTAAGATCGCTATTGAGATCACTTAACTGTTTACTAGTATGGTTCAATGCATCGGTTAAAGCCAAAGTTGTTTCTTTAACGATCTTTCGATTGGTTACATTTTCGGGATCCTTACTCAGGTCAGACCATGATTTATAAAAATTATTGATCAGACTGCTAATACCAGTGTCTGAAGGTTCATTTATAATCGTTTGAAGCTTATCCAACGTGTCATATTGAATATTCCAATTACCAAGCGCTTTATTTTCGTTACGATATTGTTCATCCAAAAAAGATTCACGAATACGCTCGACAGATTGAAACTCTACGCCAGTCCCGAGCTGTCCTGGTACTGTTGAATGAGTCATACCGTACGCTTCAATTGGTTTGGAAGCCACCATATTGACCCGTTGGCGTGTGTAACCTGCTGTGTTGGCGTTCGCAATATTATGGCCTGTTGTATTTAATGCAGCTGTTTGGGTAAACAGACTCCGCTTTGCGGTTTCTACTGAATGAAATGTGGAAGTCATATATCCTCCTCAAATTAGGCCCTTGCATCAAATAGTCCGGACCGATTAGAATTGCCCGATTTCCCAGCAGGGTGTGTGTAAGTAGGCTCTTCACCCGAAGTGGCCCCTAGTAAATCTAACGAATAATCTACGAAAGCCAAGGCTTGGCTTATAAGTTGCTGATTCAGATCATTTATTTGTTTCAGTTCATGCAATGTGTTGGCTAGCTCCAACTGTATATCCTTTAGCTGCTGCTTCTCCTGAGGATCAAAGACAAGTCTCAATAACTCCGTTAAATTTAATTTCAGAAGTGACTTGATTCCCTTTTCTCTAAGAAAGATATAGCAGTTTTCCTGTCTTTCTGATTCAAGCTGTTCAATTTTTTTCATATATCGCGACTCATAATTAAGTATTTGAATGAGACTGTCTATATCATTGTTCATGACCGCATTCTTCTTATCTTGAGCCAAATTCAACATCAATTTGTGCTCATCATTCAGTCTGACCAATGATTCAATTAATGGCTGTAATGGCATAAGCGCCCCCTACTTATTCGGAAAAGACTTAAAATACGGCATGAGCTTCTCGGCAATTTTACCTGAATCTACGTGATAGGTGCCGGAGGATACCTGTTGCTTGAGGTCTTGAATTCTTTGAATTCTTTCAGGGTCAGTACTGCGCTCCTGAGCCTCTAGCATTTCAATCGCCTCCGAGGAAATGGATACCTCATCTTTGCGGCGCTCCATCTTCTTCGCTTCCTGCCGCTGGGTCTCCATATTCCGTTGATAAG
Organism: Paenibacillus dokdonensis; assembly: GCF_004916975.1. Taxonomy (GTDB): domain Bacteria; phylum Bacillota; class Bacilli; order Paenibacillales; family Paenibacillaceae; genus Paenibacillus_AQ; species Paenibacillus_AQ dokdonensis. The sequence continues at coordinate 109,817 of NZ_STGQ01000002.1, forward strand.
GGTTAACTCCACCAACTCGTCCGGTATCATTAATTTTCATATCTTCCACCTTCTTTCAAATATATCAGGACACCTTAGCGCGTATCTGCATCCATTTAAACTTATGGCATCCTGGGCGAACCATTTCGTTGAACCAACGTAAAAAACCGATAATCTTTACTAAGTTTATCGGTCATAATTGAGACATTATTTATAGTTGCATGTGTTTTTAGTCCTGTAGTCTGTTATTTATGAAATTTATCGATAACGCGGTAGGTTCCATCGCCCTGTTTTTTAGTACCTGAATCCTTACTTGCTTCATCATGGATAGCCTGATTCAGTTCTTTGGTCAGGCGTGAGCGACAGGAATCGCACATATGGCCTTCGCGAATCAAATTCCCGCAGACTTCGCAGGGATACATTAAATTCGGAGCATTCATCACCGAAATCCTGCCTTCACGGATAAAACGGGTAATTTGCTTAATGGAAACTTCGGTAGCTTCCGAGAGCTCCTGAATCGTCGCGCCCTTCTCCTCACGCAGATAATGAACACATGCTTCATATTCGCGCTCAATCTCCTTAATACAGTTTGGACACATGTCTTTAAAATTAGCCGCGAACAATCTGCCGCAGCGAGGACAGTTTGCCAGATTCACGATTACGCCCCCTTATATTTAACAAATTGAATATGGGAAGAATTCGTCCCATTTACTCTTTGTCTCTCTTAAATCCAGAAGTTATGCATAGAAAATCCTGAATCATACCCTTTTATTTATATAGCTTACATGATTCACAGTTACCTCGTCCATCCCTTTTCATAAAAATGGAATGTTTTTAGCACAACTTGTCGTCTACGACCGCGCCCAGGTCAAGCTAAATATCTCTGTTTTTAATCCATAATAATGCTGTACTGCGTTTTGCATTACACCTGAACAGGTATTAACCGTACTTCCTGTTGTATAAATATCATCTATAAGCAGAATGCGTAAGGCACCCATAGACTGAGGGGTACCTGTTAAACTTCTTTTACTACGAGTAGACCAGTCAAGTCTAATACTATTAATAAATTGCAAGCCCTCTGGATCAATAACAAAAGCATGCTGCATGGATTGAATTCGCTCTTGTCTTGTTTTGAAACTCTGCTTACCAGTGTGCTCGCTTCGTATTAATAGAGGTACGATAGGAATATGATGTATTTTCCCAAGCCCTTCTGCCAGCACCTGCGCCTGATTAAATCCGCGCTCCATCAATCGGGTTGTACTGACCGGAACAAATGTGATCATATCGGGTTTCCAACGCATCTTGGAGGCTGGCTGTCCGGCTCCTGAATGTAAGGCGCTTATCTCCCGTTCCATCTGTACCAAAGTATGACTCATCATGCGAATCAGCAGCTGTGCATACCGCTCATGTCCCCTGTATTTGTATTGGGCAAGCCATTCCCTCATCACGTCGCTGTACTGCACAGCACTGCGATTCAATATAAACGCACGATCCCGTACCTCCATCCGCAAACAATCCGGACAGCCAAAAGCCCTGCCGCAGTAAAGACAGCGTGCTTTGTCAATCCAGGGAATCCCATCCGCACAGCGCTGACAGATTCCCGGCCAATTCCGTACCAGCCTGCTTTTGCCTCCGCATGTAAGGCAGATATCTCCGGGCGGGGTCAGCAAGTTACGGATGAAGTGAGTAAAAGCAAAGGATAATGCGCTCATAAAAAAACCTCCTTGATGGCTGGCTTAGCTTCAAAAATAAACGAAATAAATCCATATCAAGTCATCTTCTCTACCCATAGATAAGTTTTAAGTAGGGAACACTCATGCCCCACGCTATTTAACATAAGTTTGCCGTAATGCTAAGAGTCTTTCAGATAGCCATTCTTCCGTGCAATCCGGTTCATGCTCATAATCTGCTTAACGGCCCTCTTCTGCGAAATCGTCCATTGCGGAGAGGCAAAAACGACTCTTCCCGCTGGGTCCTCCGATGAGCGTCCAGCTCGTCCAGCCATCTGCACGAGTGAGGCTTCGTCAAAAAGTCCGCTGTCTGCATCTGCGATAAAGACATCGCTTCGCGGAACCGTTACACCCCGCTCCAAAATTGTCGTGGTAACCAGCAGCCGGATCTCGCGCTGGCGAAAGCTTGTTACTTTCACTGCGCGAAGCGGATCTTCAGAGGATGTGCCTTCCACACAGTAGGCGCTGAAAATACGGCGGAGGACGGTAACGAGCGGATCAATATGACGGATGCGCGAAACGAACAGGAAGACCTGGGCATCCCGTTCCAACGATTGCCTTAGGGCTTCCGTCAGAGACTTCAACAGCAGCGGCTGCCGCAGACATTGCTCGATGCTTTTCAGTGTAATCCGCTTCGGCACCGGCAGAGGATGGCCATGAAAGCGCACTGGCACCTTGGCATGGATCAGCGTGCCGCGTGCAGCTTCTTTCTGCAGAGGTCTCGGCGGTGTGGCAGACAGATAAACGAATTTCCCGTCCGGCTTGCAGGCATTCTGAGCCGCAAAAGCCAGCATGGGATCATTGTGGTAAGGAAAAGCATCCAGCTCATCAATAATGACCAGGTCAAACGCCTGATAGAATCGCATCAGCTGGTGGGTTGTCGCCAGCGTAAGCTCACCTGCCTGCCACCGCTCGGTACTGCCTCCATACAGCGTGACAATTCGCGTATCACCGAATGCTTTGGCAAGCCGCGGAGCCAGCTCCAACACCACATCCCGGCGGGGTGTGGCCACCAGCACGCGGCCGCCTTGTTCGAGGATCGAGCTGAGCAGCGGAAAGATCATCTCGGTTTTGCCAGCGCCCGTCACGGCCCATAGGAGGAAGCCGGTGGGCGCAGTTTCTTCCGGAGCGTAACTCACAGCGCTTGGTGCACCCTGGCCAGAGGGTGCACCCGCTGCGCCGGGCTGAGCCCGCCCGGCGCGGCGGGGCATGAGCGGCCACCACGCGCGGCCGCTCTTCGCGGCGGAGCCCCTGCGGGGCGGCTCCGCCAGGAAACCCAGCGCAGCGCAGGCGGCATCGCCCTGCGCCGCGCTAAGCCCCCACCGCCCGCGCACCGCGGCGGTGGACTGCCCGGCCGCCCCGCGCACGGCCGGGGGCCCTCCCGCTGCTGAGCGGAGCAGCAGCGAACAGGCGCGGCTGCGCCCTAGAGCGAGGCAGGCCTCGCAGTAGGCGCAGTCCGCGCGGCCGCACGCGGCGCATGCCGTGCGGCTCACGGATTCGCTGCCGCAGCGCCGGCAGCGGGGATGCCTGGCGCGGCCCAGGCGAAGCGGGCCGCGTCCCCAGCGCGGGCGGGCATCCGCCGCCACGCCCGCGTGAAGCGCCAGCCGGCCCTGCAGGCTGGCCAGCTGCGCGGCACTATACCAAGCGCCCGCAAGCATGGGCGCTGATTCCTGCAGCAGCGCATCCACCTCAGCGGCGAGGAGTGACCTGCCCTGCAGAAGCTCACTCAGCAATGCTGCTTGTCTGCTAAGCTCCTCCGCAGTGTTTGCCGTATGTATTGCCGCGTCCATCCGGCCTGCCCCCGTCTGCTCAGCCAGAAGCAAGTGTACAGCTTCCGGAGCCGTCTCATGAATATCCCAAATCCACTGTCTCTGGCTGGAATCACACCCAAATGTAAAGCCGCTTCGTGTTTCCCCTGCTCTTCTGCCAGAAATACCCGCATGCCCACCAAACGCGGCTCCCCTCTTCCCGTTATCGCTTCCTTCATCCCCAAGCAGTTCACAGATCATCCGGTTCCACTTCCCAAGATCCCAGCTCTTCATTCCCGGCTGCTCCCCAAAGCCCTGCTCCAGCTTCACCGCAAGACTGAATGCCATCGCTTCGGCCAGAAACACCACCCTGCCAGGGCTGCCAAGAAGATCTGCGGTCTGCGTCCACCACAGCACATCCACTCTCATATCCAGCGACCGTTTAATCGTCCAGGCTTCCCCATTCCATATGGCATAAACTGCGATCCGCATTCGTTTATCCTCCTTCCTCTACCAAAACAGACCTACTTCTAAAAGTTCAGCAGCCCATTCTATTCATCTATTTTGCTATATTGATTGTGAATCGTTCGCCATGTAAGTAAGAGTCCACTTTTCACCCATTCATGCTCAAAAACTCTTATGCTTCAATGGGTATACGTGGCCTGCGTCATTTCCTTTCGCACTTATGCACAGATATAAACTTCTCAAGCTGCTTTTCTGGCCGATATTCAAAAACTCATCCACAAATTCACAAATTCATCCCCATCATTCACAGGCTGAGGTGCAAATTTCGTATCTTCGGTACGGTTTTTAAATTTTTAGCGATATCTGCCTGTGGGTAATTCCTTCTGCGCCATCATCCATGACCCTAAACGATTTTTTAATCCACAGGAAAGGACGATAGAGCCTCGCTCAACTTCCCCCGTCAGTCTGTTCCGATTCATTCCCCAGAGAATTTCGCCTACCTTCTCTCCTCATCATCGCCCCTGTCTCTCCGAGCTTCTTCCTCCAAACAGCAAAAAAGCACACCACCACGGTTACCCGTACAGAAGTGTGCTTCACATTTTATTTCCCCATATGCCGCTTAGAGCCGCGGGCTTTTTCCTATACATAAGGAATATGCCCCGCTTCATGCGGATTTCGTAAATCAACCATCTTTACATCCGGGTCGGTGGCATGGCTCAGGATTGAAAAATCCGTCGATACAGACATTTCAACGCCAGCGATTCCCTCAAGGCGATCGATAATGCCCAGTGTGTGATCATCCGAATTTACATCCAGCACCGTTATCCGAAGTCTTTTGCCTGTCATCAAAGCATACAAACCAAGTGCCCGGATATACCATTCGATTTGACGCTCATGATTGGAAGTCACCAGAATATAGTGAATCCGGCGTGTATTTTTGCGCCTTTGCCAGGCATGATAGACATGAACCGCGGCAACCGCCAAAGCATACACCGTCAGAATCCATAATAGCGGGGTTAACATGCAGACTCACCTCCCTGTATACCAACACTATATGCCAGTATGGTCAGGTCGGTGAATGTAAGCGCATCATCAGCCCGCACCCTTTTCAGAAGTCACGGCTGCCGCCTATATCCAGTGGTAATTTTCACAATCGTTTACAGTCAAAACCTTTAATTCCATTTACATGAAATTAAAGGGTCACCCATCCGTATTTAATCGAGTTGATAACCGCTTGGGTGCGATCGTCAACCTCCATCTTCTGCAAAATGCTGCTGACATGGTTTTTGACCGTTTTCTCACTGATGAAGAGAAACTCGCCGATCATCTTGTTGCTCTTGCCTTCCGCCATCAGACGCAGCACTTCCGCTTCGCGGCGTGTCAACGGATTGTTCTCGCCCGCTACGAATTTAACGCCTGCTTCACGCACGCCGCTCTCCGTCATGGCACCCGTCTCGTTGAGGAAGGTCATGCGGCGCAGCTGCTGAATCAGTTTACCCGTTACTTTCGGATGAATAAAGGCATATCCCTCTTGTACCGAGCGGATCGCATTGATAAGCGACTCGGCCTCCATATCCTTCAGCAGGTAACCGTTCGCGCCTTTGCGCAGCGTTTCGAATACGTAGCTTTCGTCATCATGAATGGATAGAATAATAACCTTCACATCCGGGAACAACTCACGCAGTTTCTCGGTTGCCTCCACCCCATTCTCGATAGGCATATTAATATCCATCAGCACGATGTCCGGCTTGATTTCATTACAAAATTCCAATACCTGAATGCCGTCCCCGCATTCGCCGATGACTTCAATGTCATCCTCCATATTCAAAATGCGCTTCAGACCCTCGCGAAACAATTGATGATCGTCAGCCAAAAGGACTTTAATGTATGTTTTGCCAGAATCCTTGTTTTCCATCCTGTTACTCCTTCCCCTTCTCCACGTTCGTCGGGATATGGATTACGATCTTAGTACCCTGGTTCTCTTCGGATTCCAGTTCCATTCTTCCTTCAAGCAGCTCCACTCTCTCACGCATGCCGATCAACCCGAAATGATCCTTTGATTTCTGTTCCAGATGCTCGACTTTGAAGCCTAATCCATTGTCCTGAACAACAATTTTCACCATTTGCGCCTGGTATGTAATTTCTACTAATACATAGGTCGGGTAGGCATGCTTGGCCGCATTGCTGAGCGCTTCCTGTACCAAACGGTATATGGCTGCTTCCATAGCGGAAGAGAGGCGGTGCTCTTTGCCACGCGTTTCAAACATGGTTCGGATTTTCGTTTTCTCCTCAAAATCATGCACGAATTTCCGCATCGTAGGAATCAGTCCCAAATCATCGAGAGCCATCGGGCGAAGATTGAATATCACCTTCCGCATTTCCTCAAGGCTGGAGCGCACTTGTCCCTTCAAATCTAATATTTCGTCCTGTACCATCTTAAATTCCTGCTTCGCCATCATTCTTTCCACAATTTCTGTGCGGAGAACCAGATTGGCAAGCAGCTGTGCAGGGCCGTCATGAATTTCACGGGCAATGCGTTTTCGTTCCTCTTCCTGAGCCAGTATGATTTTCAGACCGATTAGCTGGCGGTTCTTGGCCGTTTCGATAATCCGTGTCACCTGTCCCAGTTCGCCTGATAAGTACTCCATTACCACACCCATTTGTGATCCGATGGATTCAGCACGTTCAACAGAGTTCTCGACGTTTCGGACTCTCTTTTGCAATTCATCGCGTCTGGCCTTCAGATACATTTCCTTTTCGCGATAAATCATAACATCAAGCTGAAGTTGCGTAGCCTTTTCATAGGCCTGCCTGATGTCGTCCTCCTTGTAACGGACGAAGTCCCGGCTGACTTCCGTCAGCCGGACGCGCGAACGCCGGTAGTTCAGCTCCAGCTGATCCACCTTTTGCAGCGTCTCGATCGTTTCCTTCATCACAAACTGCAGTTCCTGATTCAAAGAGGCAAGTTCGTCACGGGCCGCCTCAAGAATCTCAAACATCTGATATTTGCTGTTCTCCACCACCTGGATGGCGTTCTTAATGACGCGGTCTATCGCATCGGCTTGAAGATCCACGTATTTCTACTCCATTTCTAACCTCTACAGTTCTATACAGAATGAGCTGACATGCATGTTTTCTAGTTCATTTCTATACATATCATACCATATCATGATTCGATGGTGACGGTCTTCGTTTTCTGTTCCCATTTTACATTTAATCCTAATTGCTCGGATACGAGCCGAAGTGGGACTAAAGTACGACCTTGGCTGATGTAAGGTGCGACTTCCGCCCCTTTACGTTTGCCATTAAGGATAAAATCCTTGTTTCCGACTTTCAGATCCATGACTTTTCCGCCGCGGGTTATTGTAATTCTCTGATTGGCCGGATCCCAGGTTGCCTTGCCTCCAAACGTATCGAGTACGTATTTAATTGGAATATATGTGCTGCTGTCTTTCATCACCGGAGCGGCTTCCATCGTTTTCTTCTGTCCATTGGTTGTGAAAGCCTTCTGGCCGATCGTCATCTCGACTTTACCGGTTGGCAATCCCGCTTCACTGGACAGGGATGGCATGGTGAACTTGATGTTATCAAAAGCAACCGTACCCGTCTTCGCGCGTTCATCCTGACCCTCTTCCACATTCACGACGTATACCCGCTTCAGCTGCGCCGGGAAGGCGATGCCTTTATCGCTGAGGTCGATATCAAGCGTCTTCCAGCCATCCCAATCGATCGTTTTGGCCAGGTCTACATAAACCGTATTGCCATTGTTGTCCTTGAGCTCTGCACGCGCCCAGTTCAGGCTGTGGTCGCCCATGACATCAATCTTCATCGAGGTTGCTGGAGCTGCAATCGTCTTGCCTGTAGAGCCGTTAAGCTCAGCGTAAGCATACATTTTGCCAGTTCCTGCGGTCATGTCATATGTCAGCTGGAGTACTTTGGAATTGGCATGATCCCCGCTTCCCTGCGTTATGGCTGCCGTACCGCTCACTTGAGCGCTATTGCTCGTAAACTGCACCGGATAGCTGGTTTTCTCGAAGTTCTCCCACATGTCTTCGCCGGCTGCCGATAGCACGACGGCTGTACTGAAGCCGTTATAACGGGCAATAGCATAACCCACCTTGGCATTGGCATCCACAGACGTTACCGTCAGCTTGCCATTCTGTACACTGCCCTTGAATCCGATGAATTCCCATTTCAGAGTGCTATCAGGCACATCCACCTGTTGGCCGTCCTTCGTCGTTGCCTTCACCGGTACAGATACCGTACTGCCCGCCTGAAGCGGTGCGGTTGCTGAACCTACACTGAGTGCATTCAGATCATCGGCGCCCAGTACCTTCACATCCATGCTAGTGCTGGCTTGTCCGCTGACTGCTGTGATTTTGGAGACGCCTGGCGTCACACCCGTTACCGTCTGTCCGCTGACCTTGATATTACCGTTGCTGGACTTCCAGGTAGGTGTAAGACCAGAGGTGTCAACCGGATTGTAATAGGTATCATAGCCTTTGAGCTTGAACGAAGCCTGCTGGCCAATCAGAATGGCGGAGTTCCCGCTGATCTTCAGACCCTTCAGCTCGCCTTTGGGAGCATTTGTATATACGCCAACAGCGTTAACGATACTGCGCTGCTCTTTGCCGTATTCCGTGTCGAAAGTCAATACCGCATCATCTTCTGCCAGTGGACGGCTGACCATCGTCGTGGAACCCCCGCCGTCGAGATTGAGGCCTTTCCATACACCGATATCCACCATGAAGGATTGCAATTCGCCAAGCGACATGCCAGCGCTGCTATCATTCTTCTCTACGGCAATGATGTAGGCGTAACGCTCATCCTTCGAATAACCAAGCGATGTTCTTGCCCGGTATCCGCCGATGCTGGAGACATCCCGGGAATAAGCCGTCGCTTTGCCGTTATTCACCAGAATCGTATGGCCGCCGATCATCGTCTGCAAATTCGCAGGGTCTACGGATTGTCCCATTGTTTTGGACTTCAGCATATAATTGGTATTCAGCTTTTGGCCTACGGCCAAATGGGCTTTCACAAAATCGGCAGCTGTGCCATGTGTCCGCAAAATATATCCGTCCTGCGGCACCGCCATATCGGCAAATCCTCCCTGATCCGAAATTTGCGTGATGACATTATTCTGCACCAATACTTCAATCGGCGTGGTTGCACTATTTTTAGGACGCGTGGTAGACTTCCAGGCGCTGGTATAGATGTACATCGCATTCACATGACTGTATGTAGAGCTGCTGCTCTCCGAGTTATAAGAGGTTTTGTTGATCCCCGCGAGCGGGAAGCTGGAACCGTCCTCAGCTGTTACGGAGCCGTCAAAAGAAAACTCGTCAATGATCGGCTTGCCGCTCGTCGTAACCGCAAAGGAATACATCCCTTTAATATCCGAAGGCGTCGACATCAGCTCTCCATTCGTCACTTGTCCGCCGATGGGAGCCCCGTCTGCACTTGTATTAAAATAATCCCCGTTCACCGCAGCCACCGCGCCGGTTTCCTTCGCCATGCCGCCTGTGCTCTGCTTGGTCGTGAACTGGCCATCCTTGCCGTTCATGACATCCATCTTCACGTACGGATTCTGCAGATCGATCCGGATCACATCCGCCAGCGCAATGGCCTGTTTCCCGGAACGCGTTGTGGTAAATCTGTATTTCGTCAAAATCGCACCCGATGTTACCGGATTTTCCCCCAGCTTCGTAACCGACGATTCCGCTGCACTGGCGACCGACGAGATCGAATGCCCGTTCAGCGGAATCCCGCTGCCTACCACCGGTGCAACGAAGAGCAACCCTGCCAGGGATACGACCATCCACTTTTTCCCTGAGGTCATCCCGCTTTTATTCCCATCCAGCTTTTTATTCCATTTCATGAAACGCTACTCTCCCATCTTATTAACACACGTACTATCCCCATTTGTTAAACGAACCTACGAAACTACTGACGTTATCCAATGTAAAAATGTTCCTCTGATTAGACGCAAAAACGCCTATAACTCTCTCACAATCATCTGAAGAGGTTACTATCTTGTAACTTCCATACATTTAATAGACTGTTTTAAACCTGAAAAGTTACGGCAAAACCTGCATTTTTTAGCGAATTTCATAGAATTAACGAAAAAAAGCCCTCCCTCATAACGAAATGAGAGAAGGGCTTACTTTTGCCGATTTCATTGAACGGGTTTTTATAGATAACCTACTTTTTTCAGAAGACGTTCCAGCATGACAGCCGCCTGCGCTCGGGTCGCATTCCCTTTGGGCTGGAAGGTTGTTGGGGTTACCCCTTGAATGATACCTTCCTTAAGCATGCGTGCGGCTGATTCCGGTGACTGAATGGACTTAGAATCTTTGAATACTTGCAGATAGGAGGATGGTGAGAAGTTCAACGTTGAATTGTATCCCGCGTAATTCATCGCACGTACCATCATAATCGCCATCTGTTCCCGTGTAATCGGGCTGTTCGGTTTAAAGGATCCATCCGTATTCCCCGCAACGATGCCTGCCTTGGCTGCAGCACCGATAAAAGCGCTCTTCGGTGAATTCGTCACATCAAAGAAGCGTTCCGCCGTTTTGAGATCTCCTTGCAGTCCCAGAGCGCGTGCCACAAATTCGGCAAACTCGGCCCGGGTAATATTTTTGTTGGGTTCAAACGAATTGCCTTGTCTCGCATCAATAATGAGCTTGGAAGACAGGACATTGATGGCATCCTTGGCCCAGTGATTGCCCACATCCGTAAAATACTTGTAATTGGTCAGACCCATGACCGTATAGTTGCCTTTAACCTTCGCATGCAGAACTTTACGGGTACTGAGCGTCTCGATCACCGTAGGCACAAAGGTCAGCTTCCCTGCTGCATCATCCATACGCACAAGTCCTGAGCGGATGTCCTGCAGCGTAGTATTCGTGCGGATTAAGTATTCACCTTTCAGAGAGACTTCTATTTCCTGTGATCCCGTCGATCTTGCAGATACGTAGAAATCTACCGGATCGGCAATTTTTTGCGTCGAACCTCCGTTTAGTGATTTCCCCAATTCCGAAGCTGCACTATCCGCAAGCTTTTCTACGGTAATGCTCAGCGTAATGGATGTCGACGATGTATTCAGATTCCGTGCAATTTCCGCAAAATTAACCTGGCTCAGCGGCAGCAGATATACGGCATCACCGGCCTTGACCGCAATAGAGGCACTACGGTCGTTATTGTAGGCATATTCGAGTGCATTCAGCGGCAAAGTGACGGATGCAGAATTAAGTCCGACTGCAGCATCTACAACAACCGTGTGACTCGCCTCATTTTTGCTGACAATATAGTCAAATACCTTCTTCAGCTTATCCCCATCGACGGCATACTGCTTGATAAACTGTCCATTTCGCGATTTGATGTCTGATACAGCAACAGACTGGATTCCCATGGCCAGCATTTCTTTACCGAATTCTCCTGCCTCCAGCCGTGTAAGATCCGTAGGAAGACTCGGGTCAGAAGTGTTGGTGCTGCTGCCGGTATTCGTATTCGTGACTGGAATGTTATTAAAATACAGCAGTCGTTCGCCGGATGTATCTTTTAGCGGTGTTGCTCCCGGAATATAGGAGAGTACAACCTTCTGCCCGCTCGATACCGGACTGGATAATTTAATCGTCATTGTACTTCCCGTGAGAGAAGCCTGCGAGAGTCCCCGGATCACTCCATCTACCATCACTTGAAACTGACTTGTCACAAGCGAAGATTGCGAGATCATATTCCGGTTAAACACGACTTGAATCGTATCCCCTTGTACCACTGCGGACTTGATATCGCTGCCCAGCGAATAACCGGATACAGTGACGGGCTGCAAATTGATATAGTCGGCCGAATTACCATTCAGGTCAGTCAGGCGCGATGTTCCGGGAACATAGGAGATGGTGACCTTTGCATCTTTGGGTAGAGCTGATGCTAGCGTCAATATAACCTGATTATCCTTAATCTCTACTAGATTGACGTAATTGGCCTTATCATTGACAAGAACCGAAAATTGGCTTTTCATCGGTACATTGCTTGTGCTTAACAACTCGTTGTAATTCAGCCTAACCTTCGTGTCTCCACCCTCTGCATTCTGGAATACAGGCGGTTTGGTGTCCAAGTAATTCCGGATCAAAAAGTCCGTAAATGCAGCAATATTCATCCCGCGGTTATCCTGAATTGGATAAGCACCCGGCGTATAGCTGACTTTAACGATCTGTCCGTCTCCAGCCGTACTATCTAGCGTCAGTGTCAGCGTGTTTCCACTTTGGCTGATCCCGCTGACTTTAATGCTGTTTCCGTCTGCTTTGACACTAAACTGCTCATAGGCATAAACGGAAGGACTTTTTAAGGATTGCCCAAAATTCAGCTTGAGCGTCTTCCCGGATACATACCCGTCCTTAGGCTGCGGCAGTGCCGTATCGATCCCGTTAACAACTTCTCGCTGCGAGAAGGTTGCTGCCTGATTGCGATACCCGTCCTGAATCGGATGCGAACCGCCATTGTAGCTCACTTTAACGATTTGGCCTACAGCGACACCCGTCTCCAAAACGATATATACACTATCGCCTGATGTATACACATAGCTAATCCGGCGGGATTCATCATTGACGGTTACACCGAAGGCGTTTGTCGTAAGCCAATTGTCTGAATACAGTTGTTTATTGTACGCCAGCCGAATGATCGTATTGCTGTACATATTGCTGCTCTGCAGTACCGGAGGTTGTTTGTCCGATACAGGAGTCTGGAAGTACCAGCTCGTGCCAGCAAATGGGTTATTATAGTTTTGCGCATCATAAACGGCGTTTCTTCCAAGCGTTACGTAGTAAGTCGAATCATAGTCGTACGTGTAACCAGACTTCAGTCGAATTCTTAGATCCCGGCCGCTGACGCTGATATCGACAGGCACAAGTGAACTGCTGCCGGACTTGCGGACAGATATCTCTCCCGATCCTTGATACACCTCGCGGTTAAAGGTCACGTTGATATCGCTGTCAATCGGTACACTCGTGCTTTGGTTGGTTGGATATACACTGCTTATGCTCAACTGGGATGAACTATCTACACCCGTCGTAAACTTCCATCTTGTCGTTGTGGTGATTCCCGGAACGGAGTTGCCCTGGGTATCGACAAAAGCATCATCGGACACGGTTACATAATAGCTCTTACTGTTGGATATATAGGCGCTCAGATTAACCGTGATGACGGAAGATCCCGATCCTGATACGAAGGAAGTATCCCTTGCGGCTATGGATTTAACCAGTTCGCCATTCGAAAGACGCAGCTGTATCGTTCCCGTCCCAGCGGTTACCGGATGGTTGTACGTCATCGTAAATTTAGTGCTGGCGGAAACATTAACATCATTGTTATTGGGGTATGTATTGGCAATAGACGTATTCCACTGCGTTGTGAAGTACCAGTCTTCACGGCTGCTAATCCCTGCATACGGAACACCTGTAGATGTTTTAAATGCATTTCCGTCCATTGTTACAGAATACGTCGTATCTTTCGATAGTTTTACGCTTGGCGTAATAATGACCGTGCAGTTAGCAGAAGAAAGTTGTACTTTGCCGCTGTCCGCTGCCGATATATTTTCCACTTGCACACCGTTAGATCTCTGCACAATAGAAAGATTCCCGCTCCCCGTCATCATCGGCTCATTAAATTTCATGATAAGCTGCAGACCATCCGTCTTTATTCCTGTGTTACCAGCTGCAGGTTGAAACGATTGAACGGCAGAGTTTACTGTAGTAAAAGTATAAGTATCTTTGGTTCCCTCTGATAATTCCCCGTCATCTACAGATTGAAAAAGCCCCGCAGGCACCTGCACTTCATATTTATGCGCATATTCCAGCGGTCTTCCGCTATCAACTTGTACTTGAAAGCTTGTCTGACCGGCAGGGTCCGTAGTGGCCGGAACCATCAGATTCGCTACCGTATGAAGAGAATCGGTTGTATCTACCAGTTCAATCCCTTTTCCGCTGCCCGCGTCCGCCAGCTTCACCTTCTGCGTTCCAAAGTCTATGGTAATCACTGGTGTCCGGCTGACAGTTCTATCACTCGTGCACACATTCGCAGAAACAGTAATGGAAGGTACTAGACCCCCTGCTGCCTTTACTTCAGCCGTACCAACTCCCAAACTTCCCCATAGTATTTCAATCATCATGACGAAAGCCAATATAATAGACAGCCTTTTCCTCACTTGATTCATCCTTCCTTTCCGGGCTTTTGATCTCCAGACATGCTTCATGAGCCCATCACAAAACACAACCTTATACTTCTTTTTCGGTCAAAAGACTGGGGAAGTTTAGCCGATTGAGGACTTGGGTCACGGATTGAGACATAAATAACCTCAGCCCGGCATCATGCCAAACTGAGGTTGATTGTATATTTAAAGAATGCGGTTGTCTTACAGACCTGCTTGAGCCTTAAGCTCTTCGGCTTTGTCCACGCGTTCCCAAGGCAGATCTACATCCGTACGGCCAAAGTGACCGTAAGCTGCCGTTTGCTTGTAAATCGGACGACGCAGATCCAGCATGCGGATGATGCCGGCAGGACGAAGGTCAAAGTTGCTGCGGATCAGCTCAACAAGCGTCTCGTCTGCGACTTTACCTGTGCCATACGTATCCACGTTGATTGATACCGGAGTAGCTACACCGATCGCGTAAGCCAATTGGATTTCGCATTTGTCAGCCAGACCAGCTGCTACGAGGTTCTTCGCCACATAACGAGCTGCATAAGCTGCGGAACGGTCTACTTTCGTAGGATCCTTACCGGAGAATGCGCCACCGCCATGACGAGCATAACCGCCGTAAGTATCAACGATAATTTTGCGTCCTGTCAGACCCGCGTCACCTTGAGGTCCGCCGATAACAAAACGTCCTGTTGGGTTGATATAGTACTTGGTGTTCTCATCCAGCAGTTCTTCAGGAACCACAGGGAGAATAACCTTTTCCTTGATATCAGCCTGGATTTGCTCCAAAGAGGTATCTTCGGAATGCTGTGTAGATACAACGATCGTGTCCACACGTACCGGCTTGTCATCAATATATTCAATCGTAACCTGGGTTTTGCCGTCCGGACGAAGGTACTCCAGCGTACCGTCCTTACGAACCTCAGACAAACGGCGTGCAATCCGATGCGAAAGTGCGATCGGAAGCGGCATGAGTTCCGGAGTTTCATTGGTAGCAAAACCAAACATCAAGCCTTGGTCGCCTGCACCGATATTTTCCGTTTCCTTGTCCATTTGGGCAGGGTCACGGTTTTCCAACGCGGCGTTTACGCCCTGTGCGATGTCAGCGGACTGCTCGTTCAGGGATGTCAAAACCGCACATGTATTATAATCAAAGCCATACTTGGCACGAGTATACCCAATTTCCTTTACCGTATTTCTAACAATAGACGGGATATCAACATACTCGGATTTGGTACTGATTTCACCAATGACAAGCACAAGTCCAGTCGCAACTGAGACTTCGCAAGCTACACGGGCATTCGGATCATTTTCCAGAAAAGCATCAAGCACCGCATCGGAGATTTGGTCGCAAATCTTGTCCGGATGTCCTTCCGTAACGGACTCTGATGTAAACAGATGACGTCCTTTTACAGACATAGTATCAACCTCCTATAAGGATAATAAACAACGGCGTAAGGTAGTCCTAAACAAAAAATGAACCTTTCCCTATATAGGAAAAGGCTGCATGACAATCCTCAATGGACATATTAACGTATTTGTCAACCCATGTCAATAAAAGTAGATCGATGATACCCGTTACAGCAGGCTTTGCTGCGCCTGACGAATCAGCCGTTTGGTCATTTCTCCGCCAACAGATCCGTTCTCACGAGAAGTCAGATGCCCGCCGTAAGATTCACCACCTGCAAACGAGCCACCAGCTTCGCCCAATTCCCCGGCAAACTCGGTGTCTGCGCTGCCATGACCTGAGCCATAAGCCGCGCCAAGCCCAAATTCAGAAGCAATTTCGTACTTCATTTGATTCAGCATATTGCGGGATTCCGGAACCACTGTACGATTACTGTTTCTAGTCATTTTACTAACACCTCCTGCATATTGGTACTGCAAGAGTATTATTTGTAATTTTGTTCACTCTAGACGTATAAATGATTGTTACTTATGGCAAAAATAAGCTTATAGATGTGAACATATTTAATGAAGAGATTATTGGATCGAATATCCACCGCGCACCATGACAATCAAACTATATGTATTGCCTTCTTGCACCATGATACCCCGTCCATCTCTTGGAAAAGAGAGCAGATGGTTATTCCCGGCTGCTTGTCCATTGGCAATATCCTTACCGTCAGTGAGATCTGCTACACCATTAGCATCTCCACTATAGATGACACCTTTACCGCTGCGGATAATAAATTCCGCTCCAGCTTTGGCAACCAGCTTTTCACCTGGTTTTAGGGTAACGACAGTTACTGTGTTCTCCACTACTGTGGTATCCTTGCCGTCTGAAGGCTGCGTTGTTGCTGGTGGTGTGGTGGGAATCGTTGGCGCTGTAGGTGTCGTTGGTGTTGTGCTTACGCCACCACCTAGAGCTTTTTGGATTTGCTGATCTACGTAGCTTTTGGTTACGACAGGGTCGTCGGTAGTGCCTGCCTGGTTTGTAGCACCTGCGCCTTGGGCGGTGATGTTGAAGATGGAACCAAGGGCGATGCCGGAGCCTATTAGGATAACAGCAAGTGATAATTTGTAGGGCTTTTTCATAGTCCCACTCCATTCAATATAATATTCACATCAAAGATTCTAAAGTTAAAAAAATAGCCCCTCCAAATATTTGGAGGGAGCTATTTTCAACTCTTTATAATTACTTAGTAAGAGTTGTAGATGCAATAGTGTTGCCTGCGAGGTCAGTAATTCCAGAAACTACAACTGTGTTACCAGTTGCCAATGTATTAGTATAAGTCAGAGTAACAGACTTATTATCAGATGCTACTACAATTGTAGGTGCACCACCCGCTGTACTTACGAAGTTTGCAGCAACCAGGGTAGCTGGAGTTACAGCTTCACTGAAGTTAACTGTAACTACTTTAGCATCGCTTGTAGAGAATGCGCCTGTAGCTGTAGGAGCTAGTTGGAAATCAAGAACGTCTTGATTACTAGCTGCGTCAGCAGTGCTGAACTCCGCTGCAACATTACCATTCAAATCAACAATGTTTTCATTTGAATTATTGATTGCTACAGTGAACAATCCATCAAAATCAACGAGATTTGCTGCAGTTGGTACCAAGGTAACTACGATCTTACCGCCAACGATTGCAGCATTAAAATCTTGGCCTTTCTTCAAAGAAATGCCATCTGCTCTCTCGATCTTAATATTGTCTTGAAGATCGACAGTGTTCAATGCTTTAACATCTTCATCATAGGTAATTGTAATAGTATCAGTACCGTCGAAATCAACACCAGCGCCTGTTCCGATTGTTACTTTGTCATTCGCAGAAAGTACTACTGGAGCGATAGCGTCCTCAGCAACAACACCTGTTGTGTCAACTTTCAAAGCCGCGCCAGTAACACCTGTTGTAGCACCGCTCAAAGTTGGAATAGTTTTAACTGTAGGAGTTGCATCAGGAGCAATTGTTCCAGTCAATGTCAGAACAATAACATTGTTGTTAGAAGTCGAGACCGTAGCAGACTTCACAGTTGCGCCGGTAACTACGAAATCACTACCAACAACGGATGCAACTGGTTGGTTCACTTTCAATTCAACTTTGTTTTTAGCAACAGTTTTAGCAGATACAAGATCTACCGTGCTGCCAATGTTGTTGAATGTTTTAGAATAGTTAGCCAAGTAGTTACCGTCAACGTCTTTCACACCTTGTACAGTGAACGATGTAACAGCTGCGATTCCGGACGGAAGCTGAACGATTACACCTTTACCATCAGAAGTAGGTGCCAGGTTCGTTGCAGCTGGCAATTTACCAGAGATTGTTTTTGCATCAGTTGTACGGTAAGTAATGAAATAGTTATCTGGGTTCAGTACGGAATAAGTGCTGGATTGGTCCATCTTCTTATCGAAAGTTACAACATAAGTTGTTCCAGATCCAGTGATAGCCAGAGCATTTGGAGCAGCAGAATTAGTTACTGTGATAGAAGTTGTGTAAGGTTGCATTGCATTAGCAAGCAAAGTTACGTCAGTAACACCACTCAACTCAACTGTGTAATCTCCAGTAGCGAGTGTTTTAGTGAACGTGATAATCAATTTGCTGTTATTGTCGCCATATGCAGCAGTGTAACCATTAGTTACTACTTTGCCGTCTTTATCTTTAACAATCAAGTTAGCTGCTTTGAAAGAAGCTTTGTCAACTGTTTTAGAGAAGTTCACAGTCAAAGTACGTGCATCAGCGTCAAATTTAGAAGACAGAACTTCTGGACGAACTTGATCCAGTTTAGCTGTTACAGAAACTTTTGTGTCTTTATCGATTTTGTTACCGCTATAATCCACAATGTTGTTAACAACTACGTCAACAGCATATCCTGGAAGTCTGTTTTCAGTGAAGTTTACGCGAACTGTGTTAGAGTCAATCAGTTTTGCGCTAGTTGCTACTTTTTTAGTTGCACCGGAGAACCATGCATAGTTAGATGCAGTTTCAGCTTCAGCTTTCTTCACATCTTCACTAAATACCAAGGTAACACCTTCAAGAGTTGCATCCTTAGTTTCAACTACAGTTGGAGCAACAGTATCAGCAGTTACAGAGAAATCTTTAGTAACTTCAACCAACTGATAGTTTGCGAAATCGCGAATGTTGTTGTTAACAGTCAGGTTATGTGCACCGTCAGTCAAAGTGTTGAACAACGAGATTGTCACAGTACGTCCAGATACATCATATGTTCCGGAAACAACTTTGTCGTCAATTTTGAAAGTCGAAGCTACAGATCCAGACACTTGTACAGGCTCAGAGAAAGTAATCTTCACAGCCTTGTTACCAAGGTTAGTCACAGAATCAACTGTTGGAAGGGCTTGATCCAATGGAACAAACGCTTTGTCTTTAACGCTCACAGAAGCTTTTCCTTCGGAGTCTTTAACACCATCTACAGACAATGTGTACTCTTTGGATTGGTTTGCCATAGCACCAGCAACAGAAAGAACTACTGTCTTACCATCAGCTTGAAGTTTAGCAGAATCAACAGCTTCTACACTAAGACCTCTTTTAACTGTGTAAGCGTCTTTGTTTTCTGCTGTAGCCTTATCAACAGTACCGTCGTAAGAAACTACGATTTCTTTAAGGTTAGTTGCAGATACCGATTCAACTTTAGTAGCTGTTGTAACCACATAAGTCACTTTTGTAGTGATTTCTTGGCCAGCAGCGTTTTTGAAAGTAACTTCTGTTTCTTTGTTAGCTTCCAGAGCTTTTTCAAGTTTCACCTTTACCACTTCACCAGTGTTCAAAGTGAACTCAACGTTGCTTGGATCAACAACTTTGTAAGAAGCTACAGAAATGTTTTTCAATTGATCGATTGTGTAAGAAGTGTTAACCAGCAATTCGCGGGAAGCGTTAGCTTGGAAGTTCAGATCTTTAGAAACCAGACCTTTATCGATTGCTGCTTGCACATAACCCTTAGCCCATTCAGTCGCACTGTTGTCAGTGGTAGCTGGAACTTCAAGTTTCAACGCACGAGTCAGTACAGTAGCCATTTCTTGAACAGTTACTTGACCGTTGTAGTTGAAGATTTTCTTAACTGTGTCTTGACCTTCCATGATACCCGCAGCAGTTACTGCTTCGATGTAAGGAACAGCCCAGTTCTTAGCGTCATAGCCTTTGTCTTTGTAAGACAATGTGCCAGTTACTTCTTTCAATCCAAGAAGTTTAGTAAGGACCTTCGCGAACTCAGCGCGAGTCATGTCCTTTTCCAGATGAGCGGAGCCGTCTGGGTAACCGTTGAAGATTCCTTTAGCCTTCAGGGAATCAAATTTGTCTTGTGCAGATACCGCCGTTGCGGAATCACCGAATGCTACAGATGCAAACATAGAGAATGCCATAGCTGTAGATAATGCTACTGTTAAAATTTTCTTCATAACCTTTTGTTCTCCTCCTTGAACTTTCATCACATTAGAGTTTTCTTTAATTGGGTAGCTCTTGTTACTCATAGTCAATGCACCCCCTTTCCAGAGTTTGAGCAGAGTTTCATATAAATGATGTCTGTGACGAAATCACAGAAACTGGTAAACTTGGAAATCAGCAAAAAAAGAGTAGATTCCTAATCCTACCTAAGTATTATACATTGGGTCCACAATGCCGTAAAGAACATTTTTCTAAAATATAGACAAATTTCTTATAAAGGACATTGTTGGATTCGCCCATCGTAATTGACTCTACATCTTAGACGCGCCAGGTTTTAAAAAGTTGCACCTTTTTTAAAATAATTTCAAAATTGTTACCTGGCATTAAAATTATAACGAAACATAGCAGCTTGTACAAGAAATATCTGGTAATCAAGTACCAGCAGGAACTGGAAGTTAAACAGGAACATAAAAAAAGAACGCCGTTTGGCGTTCTTTATTAGTAGAAGTCTGATGTAAAAGTTACAAAATATTAACGAATTTTCATAGCCAGTTCGATGATTTGTGCACGCATCTCCGGGCTGCCGTTCAAATTCTGATACATATGCTCGATCGGCATTTTGTTCTCGCGGTAGGTCTTCTCATGCTTGATGGTTGTATGGGACCATTCAATAAGTTCGTTTTCGGATAACATCAGTTCGTTATAGGCATCATGAAAGCCCGTCTCCATTACAAGGCCTTCCATAACTTCTTGAGTAATCTCTCTGGTCTTGCGAGTCATCTCAATCTTTTTTTCCAATGTGCTGGCCTTATTCTCAAATTTGGTTTTTGCTCTCATATAGTCCAATTGAGCCTTGGAATAGATCGGTTTCATAAGATAGCCTTCACCCTTTAAATATAAATTATCGTTCTACGACATTGTATCCTAAACTCTGACAAATTACAAAGACATGTAATGGGAAATAGAGAACTCCTTCCCGTTATTACACGCGGAAGGAGCTCTGTAATCAAGTTTAGCTTAAGTTTTTAGGGAAAATCTGCGAACTCTTCTTGAACAGTTCAACAGCAATTTTACCTGCTTCTGCACGAGTCATGCTGCTCTTCGGATTGAAGTTATACGATGGCTTCTTCGCTCCTTGCAGCGTTACTGCCTGACCCGCCATAATCTTGGCTTTGACGATGGCATCCACAGCAGGACGAGCGTAGTAGCTGATCTGTCCGGAATCCAGAAACTGCTTGTCCAGTGAGCTCTTCAGCTTCGTATCATTGGCAGCCAGCTTAAGTTTGAGAGCTCTTGATACCATCAGAGCAGCCTCTTCTCTCGTAATCGGCTCCAGTACGCCAAAGTTTCCTTCAGACATGCCTGTGATAATACCTGCGCGCGATGCCGTCTCAATATGCTCGAAATCCCATGTATCGGTCTTCGCATCAGGTACGACATCGAAGTAAGTTTGAACTTTCTTATCATAGTTCAATGGAAGATTAAGGCCTTTGACAAGCAATGTTGCGAATTCACCACGAGTTGTCAGGTCATCCGCACCAAATGCATTTGGCTGCACGTTAACCATAATGCCCTTAGAGTACAGGGCGTTCAGGATGTTACGTGCCCAAGGATGCTTTGTAATGTCATCAAAGCCGCGACTTTGCTTCATGACGACATAATAACCGAAATCATCGAACGGAATGCTGATGGTGTTGCTCTTCGTATCCACCACGCCGCCGACATTTTCCCATTTTGCTTTATCAGTGAATCGGAATACCGTAACGGTGGTTCCAGCTGCGTCCACGACAGTTTTGTTAAAGCCCAGCTTCAGCGTCCCGCGCTGAGACGGAACCAGTTTCCGGTCCGGCTGCAGTTCGGCCGATTCTTTGAAGTTGTAGTTCATGTTCCCGTATTCGTAGCTCTGAGGAGCAAGACCGTTGGTTGGGGCCATATAGTCGGGAGATGTCGTCGATCCGTGTTCTCCCAGTCCCCCGCTCACCCAGTAAATATCGGATACGCGCGTAAAGTTGTATTGGTCGATCAGGGATGTGAACGGCTCCGTCAAGTCCGTGGACAGCGGGATCTTGGTCTCCCCTTTTGGCGTACGGTCATCTTTGTCGTTGCTGATCTGATTGCCATAGTCATTAATCCGTTCAACAACGCCATCCTTCGGATCGGCAATGCCGAATAACAGCTTGTTGTCCGGGTAGTACTTCGTCACTTCGCCTACGCCAACTTTGGCCGTTTTCAGAACAGTGGCTTTAGGGAAGCTTAGCTCTACCCCTTTATTGAATACGCTATACTTGGCGGCAGACTTTTCTGTCATAAATTGAGCGTTCACGCCGACCGTGCTGGTGTAATACACTTCAATCGTTTGGGTGATGGAATCTTTGCCGCGTACGACCTGAATTTTGATTTTATTCGCTTTATCGGGCTTCAGACCGACATAATCCAAATAGAAACGGTTGTTCAGATCCGGCCGTCTTTGCGCTTCCTGCTTGTCGATGACAACCTTGTCGGCGCCTTCGGCTTCAATGTCGAACCGGACGAAGTTTTTGTTCACGACAATACGGTCGCCCACCGTTGCTTTCGGAGACAGCATGCGGAATGCTTCCGCTACGCGGGTGATCTCGATCCGCTGGCTGGCGCGGGCGCCCACGCTGTTGACCAGTTCAAGGTTAAACACCTGGCTGCCGGTCGTCGTGAATGGGACATCCTTAATTCTCAGGACGAACTTCCCGTCGAATACCGCGATCTCATACTGCAATGGAGTTCCATTAAATGCTTTCGTTTCGCCTTGAATATAGTCGGTCGTTGCCTGGCCGACTTGGTCAAGCTTGATCTTCGCTTCATCAGCCGAAGAGAACAATGCTTGCGTACCCTGATTCAAGGTAATGTATTTTGCCCCGCTGCCTTGAACGACCAGATCGTATTTCAATTGGGTCGTTTCGTATCTTTCATCCTTATATTCGAAAATATCCGGATATTTCGCCGTAATCTGCTCCAGCAGCTGATTGTCCGTCAATTCTTTCAATTCCAGTTGGCCCATCGGAACCCGTTTGACTTCATCCGCAAGAGACGGCTGGAATACGGTAATGCTTGCAATGTTCTTATCGGAAATATAAATGCGGAGTTCATTGGTAATCGTCGTCGTATTGCCACGGCCATCTTTGGAATATCCGACGAATTTAATTTTGTTTTCCCCAAAGTACAACGGGCCTTCCGTGCTGACTGTCAATTTGATGTCAAATTCTTTATTGGTCGAGGTAATTTTAAAGCCATCAATATCACTGCTGTTTAATCCATTAACAAATAATTCGGCTTTCTCCAGATTATCAAAATCACGATACTCACCTTTGATTGGAATTTCCGGATTCGATTCTCTGGAATCAATCTCGAAGGATTGTCCATTCCGCACATTTTCAACGTAAATATTATTTTTCAAAGGATACGATATGACTGCATTAAAGTATGCCGTTGAAGCATCAAAATGGAATCTTACATTCTGTCGTCCGCTGACGATATTAGAAATTTTATAAATTTTCTCATTGCTATTACTTCCGTTTGCCACATATGTCAAGGCGAGCGCAGTTTCGCTAGGCATATATTCGGCTTTAAGCTCCTGGTCTTTTAATTCCTGGTCGGCTTTTACCAAAATATAAAATGTACGAGTGTCCACTTCAGACAGCGGCAGCTGGCTGATCGAGGAAAGATCATTATTTTTGTCGCTATATCCTTTTAAATACTTAATATCCTGAATCCCTGTCGCATTGCCCGCATAACGGAAGGCAAGCGTCTTGCTGGCTTTATAGTTACTTCCATAAACCACCGCGAGCGAAAAGCTCTGGGCGTCATTCGTTACTGCTTTCAACGGATCGATTACCGGTCCATCAAATGTTATAGTGACCAGATGATATAGTGGATCCGTGCCGCTATTCGTCGTGATATTGGTTTCATTGATAACGGCTGTGGTCAAATCTACTGCAACGCCGTCAATCAGCATGCTGCCAGCGTCCTTGAACGACTTGCCATCCTTATCAGGAACAATGACGACGGCGGTCAATTTCTCGGAATAGTTCGTCGTTCCGGTATCCGTAACAATCGGTGTATTGTTTAGCAGCCCGTAAGTTTTGCCGGCGTAATCCATGTTGATGCTGACAAACGGCTCCGTCTTCGTAAAGTAGTAAATGGTCCGATTCACAGACATCACGTCGGAGCCGTTCTTAATGTTAACGGTCACCACGTTGACGCCCTTTTGCAATTTAAGCGCGGATGAGAAGAACTTGCCGTTCTGCAAGAGCGTCGTCGTCTGCGGTGTGCCGTTATTCACGGAAACCGTGACGTCCGTCGCGTTGTTCGTTTGCCCTTGGATGGAGATGGATTCCTTATCGGAAATCGCTTCGAGTCCCTCGTTCAAGGAAATATCGCCGAAGCTGGAACCTGTCATCTTGAAATCCGTGATGTAGGGAACTTGATCGTATAACACATAAAATACATCCGATCTCGAAACCCCGTTGAGCGAGCCGTACAGCGTAATTTTATTGAATCCGGAAAATAACGGAAGATTCGTTACTTTAAACTTCTGCACGGTTGTGGAGGTCGGGTCCACCGTAATGACTCCGTTTTTAAAATGCGTCGAATCCGTTTCCCAGGTGACTCCTTTACCGTCGGCGTTTGTCTTCGAGCTAAGTTGTTCAACCTTTACCTTCAGGGTATTCTCCGCTACATTGGAGAACACGCCGGTAATGTCGGAAAGCGTACCCGAATTGGAGACATAGACATTGGTTCTATCGATCTGTTCCCCGCCTACTCCGTCGGTAGTCAGCGTTGCCGTCTTTCTAAGCAATAGATCGTCCGGAATAAAATAATTTGCCTTCAGATCCTCATTGGCGGCAGAAACCTGCTTCGTCAGTCCGACCGGAAACAATGAAACGATCATCGCGACAAGCATGATCCATACATAAGTCTTTTTGGTGCGTAGCATGAAGGTTTGATCTCTCCTTTTACTGCTAAATTTTGTGATTATCCGTTTGGTCTTTTGAAAATAGACTAAATCACTTACTCTTGTTATCGGTCTATAGACCTTGATTTTTTAGAATAACCGTAAAAAAAGTCCCCCTAATATGGAAAAAAGTTACTAAAAAAAGCCATACCCGAAGGTATGGCTTTTTGCTCATTATAATATTTTATTATGGCATGAATCTATTCCTAAAGCTTGGAACTGCGTTCCTCGCCAACCTTCATTCGCAGCCTTGCAACCAGATCCAGAATCGGACGCTTCGTCTTGCCGACAAGGCCGATCACTTCCGCGCCGATCTGCAGGAAGAACATCATCACGCAGATTACAACGAAGGTGACCCAATTCGCTTCATACATCGCGGCGGAGGACTGAATGACAGCCAGGACGCCGAAGAAAGCGGCGATGCCGTACACGATGAGAACAGACTGGCGGTGGCTGAAGCCAATTTCCCGCAGGCAGTGATGCAGGTGGCCCTTGTCCGGAGCGAAGATCGGTTTCTTCTGAATCCAGCGGCGCACGATCGCAAAGAACGTGTCCGAGAGGGGTACGCCGATAATGATCAGCGGAGTAATAAAGGATACAATCGCAATCTGCTTAAATCCAAGCATGGACAGCATCGCCAGGCAGAAGCCCAGGAACAGCGAACCTGTGTCGCCCATGAATATCTGTGCCGGATGAAAGTTAAAGAACAGGAATCCGAGAATCGCTCCAAGGAGCAAGAGACATACCAGCGCTACCGTCAGGTTGCCCATCAGGAGCGACATCACGAGGATCGTGCCGATCGCGATGCCGGATACACCGGCGGCCAGACCGTCCAGCCCGTCGATCAGGTTGATGGCGTTCGTCACGCCGACAATCCAGAGAATCGTGAGCGGAATCGCAATCCAGTTCTCCAGCGATGAATACGTATCATTAAAAGGTATATTTACAAAATCTACTTTGATGTCAAATCCGAATACGACGACGGATGCAGCGATGATCTGACCCAGCAGCTTCACCTTGGCAGACAGTTCAAAACGGTCATCCAGGGCGCCGGTCAAGACGATCAGCGAGCCGCCAATCAGAAAAGCCTTAATAAAGTTCGTATCCCGAATGGAAAAATGATCCGCGACAAATGGCAGGATGGCAAACATGGACAGCATAAATGCCAGATATATCGCCAATCCACCAAGCCGGGGCATGATTCTCGTATGCACTTTTCGGGCGTTCGGGACATCGACGGCGCCGATCTTAATCGCAAATTTTTTCACCAGCGGCGTTAGCAGCAGTGCCAAGGCTAATGACACAATACATCCGATGATGGCTATCATTAACATGTTTCCTTCAACCCCCATTTTCTTTACCGGATTGAATTATACTCTCATCAAAAAATAAAACCAATCCTGTTATTCAGCAAAATATCGGGTTTTTGCGTCTCATTTCAGTTATTTATCTGGGTTTTGTCATGTTTTCTTTATCACGCACCACTTTAAGTACGAATTTCGGCAGCGCAAGCATTCTTCCAGCCCTTGTTGGCTCCTTCAGAAGACGGTACAGCCATTCGGCACGAAGTTTTTGAAATAATTTCGGTGCCCGCTTGGACTTGCCCGATATGACATCAAAGCTTCCGCCGACGCCCATCATCAGGGGAACACCCAGCTGTTCCTTGTAGCGTGCAATCCAAGGTTCCTGCGTATCCGCCGCACGTGCGACGAACAGAATATCCGGAGCCGCCTTGCGAATGTCGGCGATCACTTCCGCATCCTGGTCTGACTTAAAATACCCATCACGAAATCCCGAGATTTCGATACCCGGATACTGCAAATGTAACCTTTCCGCAGTCGCTTGAATCACTTCCGGCGTAGAACCGAGCAAATATACTTTCCAGTGGTAGTCTTCTCCGGCCCTCATGATCTCATGCAGAAGGTCAAAGCCTGCAACGCGCTCCGCAACAGGCGTTTCTGTTCTCGCTGCCGCCCATACCACTCCGGTACCATCCGGTACCAGAAGCTCCGCTTCCCGCATGATCTTCATGTACTCGGGCTCCTCCAGAGCCTTCATCACCATGATCGGGTTCGCCGTAATGACCTGAAAAGGTCTGCGTTCTTCGGATTGTATAACGCGGGTTATATACTTTACTGTGTCTTCCATGCCCAATCTGCTTACCTGCAGTCCGTACATGGAAACCGTAGGCACTTGTTCTAATGAATTCACGCTTCTATCACCTTATCCTTTGCTGCTATATAAATTGAACTAAAGATGAAGGGTAGAACTTTAGTTCATTTTATTTTAAAAAATCAATGATATGCTGCGCAGGCGCCTGGGCTTCCTGCTTCAGCTTGTCGATACGCGGCTTGCCCGCTTCCTTCCAAGCCTCTGCGCCGGTCAGGAGACGGGAAATTTCCGCCGTCAGCATCCCCGGGTCAAGCGAGCTGCTTGTTCCAACAGGCGTTATATCCAGTCTTTTCAAAAAGTGATCGATCTTCGGATCATAGGAAACGCCGATCAGCGGGACAAGCCGGTTGGCGGCATAGATCAGGCTGTGGAGACGCATACCAATCACGAGATCGCATCGCCCCACCTCCGCCAGCATCTGCCCGGGATGGACAGCCTCCCTGCATACCGATACCTTGCTTCCACCGGAAGCAATATCACCGAGCTGGCCAATGATTTCCTGGGAGGCTTTCTCGTCGCCAGGAAAGTAAAAAGGCAGAAATCTGAGATGCACCGGCTGCTTCTCGCAGAATGCGCGAAGACCTTCTGCGATCCCTCGTAATTCCCTGCGCTCCGGATCCCAATAACGGACGGAAATTCCGATAACAGGCAGCTGCTGATCTGCATCAGGAGCTATGGCAGCAACATTATCCGGTTCAGGGGTCAGTCCCATGACGGGATCGGGCACCACCTGAATGCGGCTGCCCTGCAGCCCCATGCTTTGCAGCAACTCTGCGGACTGCACGTCACGCACCGAAATGTATTCACATTTTTTAAAGGCATTTTTGATCAAAGGATTAAACAGCTTCCGGTTCACGGGACCAATACCCTGGGAGTACACAAACACAGGCTTGTTCATCCACTGGGCCAGCTTGATTACACCCAAGTAGTAAGGAATCGTCTTCGGGCTGGTCGCATCCTGCAAAAGACTTCCGCCACCGCTGATCAAACCGCTGCTGTTCTTAAGAGCTTGTCTCACTTCGCCCAATTTCATGCGGTGAACCGCCTGCACACCATAGGTGGAGGAGGTCCATTCCGGATCGATGGAGAGCACGACAGGGTTAATCTGAACCCCTGCCTGCTTCCCCTTCTCTTCTAGTGCCGTCAATATGGACTGGAGCACAGCCTCATCGCCGCTGTTCTTAAAGCCGTAATAACCCGAGATGACTATTGTCTTTTGAGGCGAGGTGACCATTTTTTCCAACACCCTTCTGCGATTTGCCATACGCCGATGGCGATCAGGCCGAGAACGAAGCCGATGCCGAGACCGAGCAGGTCACGGGCGAACGAAATTTTCATCGGCGAGTGGATATGGGCAAAGGTATCCACCATGGACAGCTGTCCGATAACCGCGAAGATCATAATGAAGATCGCATTGCGGTACCGGATCGACAGGAACAGACCGAGCAGGAAGAGCGGATGCGCAATGATTTCCTTATTACGCGGACGCACATGGAATGTATTTTCCAGGAACGGACGAATCGCCATCTCGATACCGCTGACCTTGCCCCCATTGCCTGTACGGCTCAGATAATAGAAACCGATGGCGCCGATTAATACGGCTGCAACAACCCATAACAGTGTAATTGGCGTTCTGAACAGCTTGCCGATTTGATGAACCGGACGACCCCCGCGGTACAAGACCACGAATATCGCAATCAGCAGAATCGGAGCCGCATGCAGCAGACTCACGCCCCGGAACTGGTTCAACACCAGGCTATACGTAATATTGTTGAGCAGTGCAATCACGAATGGAATTGCCGCCATGGAAATAATAGATGTCTTAATGAACAGGACGATCGAATGCGTCAGACGGCGTCCAGGCGCAAGCTCGGCATTGGCCGCATTGAGCGCATTGACCTTACGTATCGCCAGTACCACCGCGACGGTCGGAGCACTTATGGCCACAAGCAGCGCCAACGCCTGCTCAAACAGCGTCGGCTTCAGTACATACAATCCTGCACTGCCGATCATGCCAAGCACAAATGCCGGCAGCGTCAGCAGAGGCAGGAAGCATGAAATCATAAGTGCTATAAAGGCAACTGCGCCAAGTACAACAACCAATTTGAAATAACGCTGTGCCGATGAATCGGTAATATGAAAGGCCTCTGCACGTCCCATCTTGAAGCCGTTGTTCTCCATCTGCTTGATGGCTTGACCAGGCTTGTTCAGACTCTTGATGATGTTGTCGATGGAATCCGTCATCATCGCCTTCGCCGTGCTCTTGCTTGGTGCCGTATTAATATAGAGCATCCGGATATTCCGGTCTTTGGTTGCCAGAGCAAACCGGTCCGCAATCGTATCCTCGTCCAGTGCCTGGGCATCCTTGTCACTCAAGGAATACAGACGGACCACATTATAATGAATGTAATACGACAGCTTATCGATTCCTGCCTGAGGCTTCTTCGTATTCTCGATTGCCGCAATGCCGATGCCATGCTGGTTCAGCAGGTTGGCAAAGCTCTGCAGGCTGTGCTTATCCTGGTTGTCGGTAAAGCCCTTGACCGAATCACCCTCGAACAGGATCCGCTTCACACCGTTGGCTTCATAATAAGCCAGCAGCTTCTCCATGGCGTCCTGATCGTACGGAAGGCTATTGGACATCCGCGGAACGATATTGAAACCCTTGCTGTGAAGAAGTTCAAATGCAATCGGGTCTGGCTGCATCGGTTTCAGCGCGGCATCCTCCGGCGAGGTTTCCACAATCAGGCCCTTCTGGTTATGAAACTCCCAAGGCTTCACGTTAATGCCGAGACTTGTGAAGGTGTCTTCAATGAGAGGCGTTAACCGGCCCGCATTCTCTTCATTGGTAAACAGAATGTACGTGAAATTCTCATCCGTTGGAACAACGCTTTGCGTCATTTGGGCAATATCCTGGGCGCTGTACACCATCAGCCGCCGGGTTTTCTTGAAGTCATCCAGCGTGCTTTCAAACATCGCCATGCTGGTAATGCCCGCGGCTTTTAATTTATCGAGCTGCTCCTGAATGAACTGCTCCGGATGTGCCTGATAGGCAGCAACCTCTGCCAGACCGCGGTAATTGAACACCAGCTCCACGTTGTTTGATGATGATTCTGTTTGATACCGGTCATATGCAACCGGCAGTGCGGCAAGTATGCCCACTACGACCAGGATCCACAGCCATTTGCGCGATGCCGTGTTCCAATGCTGCCATTTTTGATGCACCAAAAGTACCTCCTCGTTATAACTCCGCAAAGCCGCGGCATGAGGCAGCGGCCTTGCAGACTCCATATCTTTGATTTATTAGGCGTCTACCCGCGCCATGACTTCAGCCGCAAGCTTCTGAATCCGCTCTTCGGCATCATTCAGCGAAGATCCGCGCACCGCAAAGTAAACTTTGATCTTCGGTTCCGTACCGGACGGACGCAGGCAGAACCATGAGCCGTCTTCCAGCATATATTTCAGCACGTTTTCCTGAGGCAGACCGTTCAGACCCTTGGAGTAATCGAGAACTTCCGCCACGGATGCGCCAGCAACCGTCTGCGGCGGATTCTCGCGCCAATCGGTCATTTTAGCCTGGATTTGAGCCAGACCGTCCTTGCCCTTGAGCGTGCGGGATTCCAATTTTTCACGGAAGAATCCGAACTGTTCGTACAATTCCTGAAGTACATTATACAGCGTCTTGCCCTGTGCCTTATAATAGGCACCCGCCTCGCAGATCAGAAGAGAAGCAAGTACAGCATCTTTATCGCGGGCATAAGATCCTGCGAGATATCCGTAGCTTTCCTCATATCCGAACAGGTATGTGTACTTTCTGGTTTGTTCGAATTCAGTCATTTTCTCGCCGATATATTTGAAGCCGGTCAGCGTATTGAAGACCTCTGCTCCATAGTGCTGCGCAATGGCTGCTCCCATTTCACTGGTAACGATGGTTTTGATAACCGCCCCATTGTCAGGCAGCTTGCCCTGCTCCTTCAGCTGGCTCAGCAGATAATGAATCATAATTGCGCCGGACTGGTTACCGGAGAGCACTTCATATTCGCCTGCATCATTGAGTACAACTGCTCCCATGCGGTCGCAGTCCGGGTCAGTGCCTACCAATATGTCTGCCCCTACCTCTTTGCCGAGCTTCATGGCAAGGGTAAAAGCTTCCCGCTCTTCCGGGTTAGGAGATTTCACGGTTGAAAACTCCGCATCCGGCTGCTCCTGCTCAGCCACCACATGCACATTGGTGAAGCCGACTTTATCAAGCACGCTGCGCACAGGGATGTTACCAGTGCCATGAAGCGGGGTATATACTATATTAAAATCCTTCCCAAGCTTGCTTGCGATCAGCTCCCGGTTAACGCTGGTTCCGGCAACAGTATCTGTAAAAGCCTCATCATCTGCCTCACCAAGCCATACCAGCATTCCCTTCGCTTCCGCTTCAGACTGCTCAAGGCGTTTCACCGAGGCAAAAGAATCAACTTCCTGGATATAGCCGATAACCTTCTCTGCCTGATCCGGGACAAGCTGGCCGCCTTCGGCGTTGTAGACCTTGTATCCGTTATATTCCGGAGGATTATGGCTGGCTGTGACGACAATGCCTCCCGTAGCGCCTAAATGGCGTACGCTGAACGACAGCTGAGGCGTTGAACGCAGTGACGGGAAGAGCTTCGCTGTAATGCCGTTGCCTGCCAGCACCAGCGCAGCTTCAAGAGCAAATTCCGGAGAAAAATGACGGGAGTCATGAGCAATCACCACCGATGGGGTTCCTTCCGCCTGACCGTGCTGCTCCAATATGTAGCGTGCAAAACCCTGCGTCGCTTTACCGACGGTATAACGGTTCATCCGGTTGCTTCCTGCGCCGATCACGCCGCGAAGACCACCGGTCCCGAATTCCAGATCTTTATAAAAACGGTCCTCCAGCTCCTGCGTTTGCTCCTGCAGCCCCTGAAGCTCCTGTTTGGTCTCTTCGTCGATCGAAGGATCCGAAAGCCAGCGCTGTACATTCTCTTCAGCCAATCTGCTTAATTGTGTCATCTTGCTTCCCCTTTCACCACTCACGGTTAGGTATTCGTATTTAGGCTTTGGTTGGATCGGACAGGGCGAACATGATGTCGCCTTCAGCTACGATCTTGTCCTCAACCTTGGCTATCGCATGCCCCTTGCCTATACTACCCTTTAACCGAGTTATCTCCACTTCCAAACGGAGCGTGTCCCCGGGTACAACCTGCCCTCTGAAACGGAAGCCGTCAAGCCCTGCCAGAAAGCCAATCTTGCCCTTATTGCTCTCTTCCTGTAAAATTGCGGCAGCTCCCACTTGGGCCAAAGCTTCGGTAATCAGCACGCCTGGCATTACCGGATATTCCGGAAAATGTCCAATGAAAAACGGCTCGTTGATGGTCACATTCTTAATGCCGACCGCGCGCTTGCCAACCTCCATCTCCAGAATCCGGTCCACCAGCAAAAACGGAGGACGATGCGGAATAATCTCCTGAATCTCTTTGACATTTAGCATAACATCAAATCTCCCTTCAACCTTTTCTACTTGCTATTTTGCATAAAAACACGGATATACGTAAAAACTATAGTTATCCTTCACCAACTGCAGAAGTGAAGGTTCAGATAAGGGGCTCTGCCCGTCAGCCACGGTCTTAAGCGAAGTGGCGCGGATGGGGCCCTTTTGTTGTCTTCAAGTCCCCCATCATTATACATTTTCCGAGCAAAAAAAGAAAACTCCCCCGGGCAAGCGGGGGAGTACTGTCAATCGGTTGATGAGGCTCATCCGGATCAAGGAGCGAAGACCAAGTCGATGACATGCTGCCATGTCTTCCACTCGAACACTTCAGACAAGCTCTGCTTGCCGATGACCACATATCCGACAATCATTCCTCCGAGTAAAGCGAGTACCAGAAACAGCGGAATCATCCAACGGATGACAATTCTCCAGCGGGCTGTCTTTCTTCTGGCCGGCTTCTGGCTATCATTTTTTCCGTCTGTCCCAGCCTTTCCAGGCGTGTCTGTACGGTTCTGGACTCTAGTCAGCTTATCAGCAGGCTTATTATTATCACTCATAGCCGCTTCCACCTTAACCCCGCATATTGTTAGCCAGGTTCATCATCGTGTCGCTGGATGAAATCGCCCGTGCTGCCAGCTGGTAAGCACGCTGCATCTGCATCATATCCGTAATTTGGCCCATATAATCCACATTGGATTTTTCCAGATAACCCGAGCGGATGGATGTATCCTCTGGAATATCGCCAGTAACCGGCGGTGCTTCAAATACCTGACCCTCTGTCAAGCTGGTCGGAACCACGAACAGGTTGCCGTCCATCTGCTGCAGCGCATCCTCACGGAGCGGCTTAAGCACCTTGAGTGTACCGGCTTCCGTAACGATACCGCCCTCGTCCATCAGCACTTTGCCATGGGAGTCGATCGCTACCTTCGCATTATCCGGCACCTTGATATGCTCATTATTCTCATTCAGCACGAAATATCCTTGATTGTTCTGGAGTACCATGGATCCCGGTTCGCTTGGGTCAGGAGCGAAATGAAAGCCCCCTTCCCGGGTATAGGCGCGCTTGCCGCCCGCTTCAACCGCAAACATCCCGTTTCCCTCAATAGCAAGGTCCAGCGGATTATTCGTCTGATCGAGCGGTCCCTGCGTCATATCACGGGTCACATCGCCCGTACGGACTCCGTATCCGGTAGTATACCCAAGCGGAGAGAGTCTTCCCTGCTGCTTAAAATCTTTGGGCTGCTGCATCATGGAAGTCAGCGTATCCTCAAATGAGGTATCCTTCTGCTTGTATCCCACCGTATCCAGGTTCGCGATATTGTCAGCGATGATATCCAGCTTCTGCTGAATGCTGTTCATGGACACCATCGCACTGATCATGGAGTTATTCATCATAAACCTCCCTTAAATACCCCCAAATTAGTGGGCTTTGCTCCGAGGTCTATTCAGGTGCTTTGCGGTGACCCCGGTAATTTATAAAATCTATCATGCCTGAGAAAATTCTGACCGTCCTTATACTCTGCCTACTTCGTTCACGGCTTTATCCAGGCTCTTATCATAGAATTGAATGACCTTCTGATTCGCTTCATAAGCCCGGAGTGCCGTATTCATATCGACCACGACCTCGGATGCGTTCACATTCGAGCTCTCAATATTATTCTGACGTACTTCCACACGATCGGCTCCGCCAAATGCACGGACACCGGCTCCCTGCGGATCATCAACCCGGAATACACCTTCGCCATCACGCACCATCTGGTAAGGCTGCCCCACAACGGACACACCTATTTGCTGCCCTCGCGCACCAGTGGCCGGGTCTAGAACATACCCCTGCTCGTCCACTTTAAAGCTGTCTACCGGACCTGTCAACACAATCGGATTGTTATTGGCATCCAATACCTGGTAGCCGGTTGAAGTCAGCAATCTGCCGTCCGTGCTGACCTTGAAATTCCCGTCTTTCGTATAACGCGTCTGACCATCCTGATCCTCTATCGTAAAGAAAGCCTCGGGTTTATAAATAACATCGCCGTTTGCGCTGACAAACTTTCCTGAACCGTCAAACGTAATATTTTGCCCTGTTGCCGGATCCGTCATTTCCATATCGGATACCAGCGCAAAATCCGTCGGCTTGCTGCTGGCTTTAATGACGCCCTGCTGATACATCGACAAAGCTTCTTCCGCGAACACACCTGTGTTCAGCTTGCCGATCGTTGACACCGGAGCATCGCTATTCCCGCCAAGCATCGTAATCAGCATTTCCGGAAAAGAGCGGGATACGCTGTTAACCTGCTTGTATCCCGGTGTATTCACGTTCGCTAAGTTCTGTACCGCTGTATCGTGGCGGTTCTCCTGGGTCAGCATGCCGGCAGCAGCTGTGTAAAGTCCTCTTATCATGTGAGTGGGGGCACCCCTTTCATGGTCGTGCTGTATATTCAAGTAGAAGAAGTAATTCTATATTGAACGGGCTGTTAAAACCCATAAATGATATTAGATATATCGGCGTCTTAGAAAGATTTCTTAACCACTTTATCCAAATTATCCAGCATAATGCCTGTGCCCTTCACAACACAGTGCATCGGATCCTCAGCAATCAGCACGGGAACGCGCAGCTCTTCAGCCAGCAGCTCGTCCAATCCATTCAGCATGGCTCCGCCACCTGTCAGAATGACGCCGCGGTCGATAATATCCGCCGACAATTCCGGTGGTGTCCGCTCCAGCACCGACTTGGCTGCCGCCACAATGGCGGAAACCGGCTCCCACAGCGCTTCCTGGATTTCACTTGAAGAAATGGTGATCGTTAACGGAAGCCCGGACGCCATATCGCGTCCACGGATATCCATTTCGTCCTGGCGTCCGCCCGGACGCACGGTTCCGATGTTAATCTTGATATCCTCGGAGGTGCGCTCACCGATCAATAATTTATATTTGTTCTTAATATATCTAACGATGGACTCATCGAACTTGTCCCCCGCCATTTTAATAGAAGAGGCGGTCACGATGTCGCCCATGGAAAGCACAGCAACATCCGTTGTCCCGCCGCCAATATCCACTACCATATTGCCGCTCGGCTGGAATATATCCATTCCTGCGCCAATCGCTGCGGCCTTCGGCTCTTCTTCCAAAAACACATCTTTAGCCCCACTGCGTTCGGCTGCCTCGCGGATCGCCTTCTGTTCAACCGATGTAATATTGGTCGGTGCGCAGATGAGAATGCGGGGACGGCTGCTCCAAGTGCGTCCTCCCACACGGTTAATGAAATATTTAAGCATCGCTTCCGTAATGGCAAAATCAGCAATAACGCCGTCACGAAGCGGACGAATAGTCACAATGTTGCCCGGTG
The DNA here is from genome assembly GCF_004916975.1 of Paenibacillus dokdonensis. GTDB lineage: Bacteria > Bacillota > Bacilli > Paenibacillales > Paenibacillaceae > Paenibacillus_AQ > Paenibacillus_AQ dokdonensis. The sequence continues at coordinate 145,758 of NZ_STGQ01000002.1, forward strand.
TACGCCCTATCATTTTGCGGGCATCTTCACCGACGGCAAGGACTCTTTTGGTGTCACTTTCGATCGTCACGACAGAAGGTTCGTCAAGAACAACCCCCTTCCCTTTGACATGTATGAGCACGTTAGCCGTGCCCAGATCAATCCCAATATCCTTGCTAAACATCATGAAAAGAGCCCCCAAAGTCATATTTTATGGTAAAAGAGTCCCTGAGCCTTTTGAAAGTCCCTTTTCGACAAGATGCGGCAGGATTATGTACATAGGGAAGCCGGGATCACAATTTTCGACCTTATACCATCTTTTAACATATCATACTTCAGGGGACGGATTCAATGGTTTAAAGCGCCCTTCGCTTTCATGAGATTATGATTTGGCGGATGCCACAGCTTCACGTTTTTTCGTCTTTTTGTATTTGATTTTCGTGGCTTCCCCTCCCCGGAGATGACGGATCGATTTGTGATATTCGAGAATGTGCTTAACCTGGTCTGCCAGATCAGGATTAATTTCAGGCAAACGTTCGGTCAGGTCCTTATGCACTGTGCTTTTTGATACGCCAAATTCTTTGGCAATTGTCCGGACCGTGTGCTTCGTCTCCACGATACAACGTCCAATTTTAATCGTACGTTCCTTGATGTAATCGTGCACGCTCCCGCCTCCCTACTGTGGATAGTTTGGTACATTATATGAGAGGCGTGCCTATATATTCGCGCTTTAAGGATCTGACAAGCTACGCAAGGCCCATTTATTTTCCGGAGCATGCAAAATAACCCCACAAAGTGGAGCCTTGCTTCGAAGTCCATTCAGGTACTTTACGGGGACCCCGGTCATTTATAAGTTCTATAATGTCAAAAAAGAAGGCAGGGGTTTCCCCTGCCTTCTTCATGCTTTTTATTTTTTTGGAAGCAGTTCTTCCGGATTGACCGGCTCACCTTTTTCATACACTTCAAAGTGTACGTGGTTCCCGAGATCCTTTTCAATCTCACTGCGGCCGGCTGTGCCGATCGTATCGCCTTGCTTCACGGTATCGCCTACTTTGACTTTCGCGTCGGAAAGGGCTTGATACACCGTTTTCACATCGTTATCATGTGTAATTTCGATGATCGTACCTGTCAGCGGCGGATTCAGTTCCACTCGGCTAACCTTACCTTCCAGCGCTGCCTTCACTTCAAACGTCTTATCGTCTTCGCGGCCCAAGTCTACACCGATATTCGGGATAAACATGTCATTGTACTGCACCATGGCTGCCTGGTTGTTCTCGGCAGTTCCATCTTTTTCAAAGAAAGGCTTCACGACTTTGACATCCTTGGCATCGGCTACCGGCCATGCCATGTCTACAACAGTTGCAGTGACTTCAACAGCTTTCGGATCCTTGGCGTCCTTACCAGCTTCATTCGTGGCAGGTGCAGTAGCATTTTCCGATACTTTAGCAGGGTCTTGAGCGAGATTCCTCTGGCTGGCATCCTGGTAGACCCAAACTAAGGTTAGTATAATTGCTGCTGCGGCCACGTATGCTGCCGGGTATACCCACCGTTTGGACAACAGCTTTTTCCATGCAGACGGCTGGCTAACCAGCTCTCCCTGTGATTTTTTAGGAGTTTCTCCATGGTTTTGATTACTTTTGTTTTGATCATTCATATGGTTATCACCTCAGTAATCATTGTTACCGGGGCAAAACCTTTTATACGTATCTCGCAAATTATTTTTTGAAAAGCATAGAGGATTAAAATAGAGCCTGGAAGCTGCCTGCCGTTCAATCTACTTTTTTATAAAATCCGAAGCTTTCGAAAATTGGACGCCAGTATAGTAGTGTTTCAGAATCTGGGTGGCGGTATAGCCTTCCTTGGCCATTCCTTCTGCGCCCCACTGGCTCATGCCGACGCCATGACCGTAACCGTAAGTCGTTATGACTACGTTCTTGCCGGAAGTCTTCCAGCTGAATTGACTGGAGCGGAGGCCTAGCTTCTCTCTCACTTCACGTCCGCTGAACTTAACCCCGCCTATCGAAATCTCCTTGATCCGGTGTCCGGTCGTAGATGAGAGAATTTGAATAAAAGGCTGCTGCTCTCCTGTGGTTGTTACCGGTACCGAATTCCCTACCAATCCCAGTTTGGTCAGGAAATCCTGACGGCTCATCTTCACGTCCTCTTCATATCCCGGCGCCTGCTCGTCCCAGGGACTCGCCACGCTGCGCAGGTAAGGAATGTTCTGATTCCAGTATTCTTCCGAATTTTCGGTATAACCGTTGCTGGTAGAGAAGAAGGACGCGGTAATAGGTTTGCCTTGATAGGTCATAATTGTATTCCGGGATTCTTCCACCGCTCTCTTCAGCTTGGCCAGCTGCTCTGTTTTCCCCTTCCACTGTGTCTCGAGCTGTTCCTTGGAGATATACGCCTGATGGCTCACGGTGTCGGTCACATCCGCTTGCGAGCCAGGTACGCCGCTCTTATCTCCGGCTGCCAGCCTGCGCATGATAAAGGTGCGTGCAGCAACGGCCTGTGCCTTTAGCGCCTCGAGGTCAAAGTCTGCCGGCATCTCTGCGGCGATGACCCCGACGACGTACTCTTCGAGAGGCAGCGTCTCGACCTTGTCCGTCTTCGATAGATAGACGGACACCTGCGGCTGTGCCACCGCTTGGGGCACAGCCACTGGAGCGACCGGCGCAGGTATGGGCGCCGGCTTCGGTGCAGGCTGGTGATGCGTTGCCACCACCAGCACGGGGATCAGCAGCGCCAGCGCGAGCAGCCCCCCCGCCCATACGGCGGGGTGCAGCCTGCGGGCGCTGCCCGGGCGATGCGGCCGCCTGGCGCTGCCGCGGCCGCGGGAGGGCAGCGGGGCCCATGGCCGCCGCCCGGGGGCTTGCCGGGCGCCTGCGGGCGCGCCCGGCTCTTCGTGCCGGAGTGCTTCGCGCGGCTCCGGCGCCTCTGGCGCAGCGGCCTGCGGCGGCTGCGCGCTTGCACCCGGCAGCACGCTCAGGTGCTGCCGGGGCTTGCTGCCAGCACCGGGCTTCAGCCTGATGCCCGGTGCTGGCCCTCCGGCCGGGCTCTGCTCCCGGCCGCCCCCTGCAGCAGCTTGTGCATCCGGCTGATGTATTGAAATGTCCGGCTCCGCCGCTTCATTTTTCTGTGCAACCGATACTTTAATTTGTGTCCGCGGGTCGTTCATATGCTTCCAACCTCCATTGATCCTTAATCATTTGCCTCTTCATATAGAATGTAGTTAGAGAGTTTATTTCCTCATCTTCCGTTCATTCTATATAGTAGACTCCCCATCCAGTCGGGCTAGGTTTCCTCTCTTAGGCGATGCTCTTATCTCAATCTCTCGCCTCTCTTACTCCCGATATGTATAGTTATGAGCCGTGCACAGATGATAGAACCCTTTTTAAGAGATAAGAAAGATTCATATGAATGGACGGAAAACACAAAAAAGACCGGACCCTAAGGTCCGATCTTCTTCGCTATTCCATATTCATTTACAGTCCAGGTTCTTGCCTTTTTCCAGTACAATGTTATTCGTTTCTTCATTAACAAAGTCCGAAACGGTTATACCCAAGTTGGCTGGATGTTGAACAAAGGAACCTCTTCTTCCAGCTCCACCTTTTTCTTCACCGGAACTGGTTGATCCAGTACAGGCTCTTCCACGGAGATACGCCAGATATCAGCGCCAAGCGCGGACAGCTTCTCAGCCAGGTCCACGTAACCGCGGTCGATATGATGCGTGCCACTCACTTCCGTTGTTCCTTCGGAAACAAGTCCTGCCAGAATCAACGCTGCGCCTGCACGCAAATCCGTTGCGCATACCTTGGCGCCTTTCAGATCAGCGCCACCCGTGATAATAGATGTACGCCCTTCTACCTTGATCTCCGCATTCATGAGCTGGAATTCATCTACATGCATAAAGCGGTTCTCAAAGACTGTCTCGGTTACAACACTTGTACCTTCGGATTTCAGCAGCAGCGCCATCATTTGCGATTGCATGTCGGTCGGGAACCCTGGATAAGGAAGCGTTTTGATGTCAACAGCCTTCAGCGGTTGATTAGCTGTGACACGAACGCCATTCTCATCCGGTTCAATGGAAACGCCCATCTCTTCCAGTTTGGCGATCACTGGACCCAAATGATCCGCAATCGCACCTTCGACATACACATCGCCGCCTGTGATCGCTGCAGCTACCATGTAAGTACCTGCTTCAATCCGGTCAGGAATGACCGTATGTTCTGCGCCATGCATCTTTTCAACGCCCTCGATCCGGATCACGCCTGTGCCCGCACCGCGAACCTTGGCGCCCATTCCGTTCAGGTAGTTGGCCAAATCGACAATTTCCGGCTCTTTCGCCGCATTTTCGATTACGGTCACACCTTCAGCGAGAGTGGCGGCCATCATAATATTTTCAGTAGCACCTACGCTGGCTACATCCAGATAGATTTTAGCCCCGCGCAATCTGCCATTCATTTTCGCCTCAATATAACCTTGTCCAAGACTGATCTCGGCACCTAAAGCCTCAAAACCCTTCAAATGCTGATCAATTGGTCTTGTTCCAATGGCACAGCCTCCAGGCAAGGAAATCCGCGTATGCCCCATTCTAGCGAGCAAAGGACCCATCACCAGAAAAGACGCACGCATTTTTCGCACCCATTCGTAAGGTGCTTCGCAAGAGGAAATAGCTTGGGCATCAACCCTCATTACATCATTATCGTATGTAATGTCTGCACCTATCGATTCCAACACTTTACTGATTGTAATTACATCGTCAAGAGGAGGTGCGTCATATATGACACTTACTCCTTCTTCCCCAAGAAGAGAGGCAGCGATGATCGGAAGAACTGAATTTTTTGCTCCGCTGACTTTCACGCTTCCGGTCAGTTTATTGCCACCGCGGACGATAAATTTGCTCATCATGATTCCCTCCGCGTTCCATTTTTTTCCACAATTCAATATTTTCAGAAATTACATAGCTAATTCCCTAACTTCCATCATAACACCGACCTTTTCATGGATACAAGCGTTTTTTGGCGAATGAGCCCAAAAAACGGATAATCCTGGGACTCAAGGCCTATGCCTGAACCCAGCCAGATCTGTCAAATGAATCAGAAGGGATTTTGTGCACGCCGAATCCGCTGTGTAAGACTCACATTACGCTGTCATCACAGCATAAATTTCAAAAAAAATAATATAAGCTTTAGTTCGTTTTATACTGTTGTATTCATTGTTGACATAAAAAAATGTTATTATTCGACACATTCATCGTCTATGCGACATTCGTTACGAAAGCAACCTAACAGAGATATAACCAAAGACTGCCGCGTTAAAACATATACTTAACCATTTGGCTCCAACTTAAGTAATCAAGCAGGAACTTGGCAACGAAGTGTCCCATAATAATGGCCAGCAGCAGATGAAGGAGCTTGCCTTGTGCACTCTTGGGAAAGCGAATGAACAGGTCCAGCTTCAGATTCTGCAGCGCCCACCAAGACAGACCAATACAGATCAGAGAGACAATAATCGAGATCAGACCGCTGACGCCCATACTGCCTACCAGGCTGTTTCCAAGGCTTGAATCCATGGTGACACCTCCATCCTTCAGGATTAACCCACCCTTATATATTCAAAGGACTATTATATAATACTGGGCAAAGCACAAAGAATCCAGCTTCAAATTCGTAATTATTAAATTCTTTTTTAATAAAGCGCTTTCTCCGTTATTATCCCTAATTAAGTGCCCTTTTCTTTCATTCAAATGAGGTCATTTCCTCGGAAATATTCCCAAAAATAGCTTTCCGTTCAACTTTTTGCATCAAATTGTTACATGATTCACAAAAAAACAGCCCGTCTCAAAACGACAGAGACGGGCTGGACTGCTTATTTATTTTTTGCCGCCGAAAACATTGATCCGGTTAACGGCTTTTTGCAGAGCCAATTCGGCACGGCGGAAATCAATTTCATCCTGCTTGCCGCTGACTGCAAGTCGGCGCTCAGCGCGTTCCTTGGCAGCCTCAGCACGCTGCAAATCGATTTCTTCAGCTGTCTCGGCACTTTCTGCCAGCACAACCACTTTGTCCTTACGGATCTCCACAAAGCCGCCATTCACCGCAATCTGGCTGGTTCTCTTGCCAGTTTTGACGATAAGCGGAGCGACCTGAAGCGGGGTAACCATAGGAATGTGTCCCGGCAAGATACCGAGATCGCCTTCCACACCCCGAACCGTCAGGCTTTCTACCTCTCCGGAATATGCCAAGTGATCCGGCGTCACGATTTCCAATAAAAAGGTACTCACGTTCATCCCTCCTGAACAGCTTGCTTTGGAGGCTAAAAGCCTCCCTTGCAGGACTTATTCCAGTGTTTTTGCTTTTTCTACGGCTTCATCAATCGTTCCTACAAAGAGGAAGGCTGCTTCAGGAAGATCATCGTGTTTACCATCGAGGATTTCTTTGAAACTGCGGATGGTTTCTTTGACAGGTACATACGTACCCGGCATGCCGTTAAATGCCTCCGCTACGTGGAACGGTTGGGACAAGAAACGTTGGATTTTACGTGCACGCGCAACGAGCAATTTGTCGTCTTCACTCAGCTCATCCATACCGAGGATCGCGATAATATCTTGAAGCTCATTATAGCGGGCAAGAAGCTGCTTAACGCCTTGAGCTACATTGTAATGCTCTTCGCCTACAATTTCAGGTGCCAGGATACGGGAACTCGAAGCCAATGGATCTACCGCTGGGTAGATACCCATTTCGGAGATTTTACGCTCCAGGTTCGTCGTTGCATCCAAGTGGGCAAATGTTGTTGCAGGAGCCGGGTCAGTATAGTCATCCGCAGGCACGTAGATGGCCTGGATAGACGTTACAGAACCTTTTTTCGTGGAAGTAATACGCTCTTGCAATTGACCCATTTCAGTTGCCAGCGTTGGCTGGTAACCTACTGCGGACGGCATACGGCCGAGCAAGGCGGATACTTCGGAACCAGCTTGGGTAAAGCGGAAAATGTTATCGATGAAGAGCAGCACGTCTTTACCTTCCTGATCACGGAAATATTCCGCCATCGTCAGGCCTGTCAATGCTACGCGAAGACGTGCGCCCGGTGGTTCGTTCATTTGTCCGAACACCATCGCGGTCTTCTTGATAACGCCGGAATCGCTCATTTCATGGTACAAGTCATTACCTTCACGAGTACGTTCACCAACACCTGCGAATACGGAGATACCACCGTGTTCTTGCGCGATGTTGTTGATCAGTTCCTGAATCGCAACGGTTTTACCTACACCCGCGCCTCCGAACAGTCCGATTTTACCGCCCTTTTGGTAAGGAGCGAGCAAGTCGATAACTTTAATGCCTGTTTCAAGCATTTCTGCTTGAGTAGACAGCTCATCATATTTAGGAGCTTCACGGTGGATCGGATTGCTCACTTCTGCAACCACGTCACCTGCTTGGTCAATCGGTTGGCCCAGTACGTTAAATACACGGCCGAGTGTTACGGAACCTACTGGAACCGTAATTGGAGCGCCTTGATCGACAGCTTCCAATCCGCGAACCAGTCCGTCTGTGGAAGACATCGCGATACAACGCACGATGTTGTCGCCCAGATGGTTTGAAGCTTCCAGGGTCAGGTCGATCTGGCGTCCGCCAGCGACTGCACCCTCAATTTTAATCGCATTGAAGATTTCAGGTAGTTGACCTCTTTCAAACTCGATGTCGACAACCGCACCCATAATGCTGATTACGCGTCCTTTGTTCATCTTTTTTGTTCCCTCCTACAAGTCTGCTTATATGCAAACCTTCATCGTAAGCTGTAAGTAGCTTAACGCCATATTCCGTTCATGGGGTTTGTCATTCATACAAAACATTGTTTCTAAGCCTGAGCGTTGGCACCGGCCACAATCTCGGAAATTTCCTGAGTAATGGCTGCCTGACGCGCACGGTTATACGTAAGTGTCAAATCGCCAATCAGCTTGGTTGCATTCTTGGTTGCAGATCCCATCGCTGTCATCTTCGCTCCGAGCTCACTCGCTTTGCCATCCAGCAATGCGCTGAAAATCAAAGTTTCCGCATATCTCGGCAGAAGCACTTCAAGCACGCCTTCCGGAGATGGCTCATACTCGTAGCTTGCCGTTACACCAGTTGTTTGACCTTCCATGTTGTCCATAGGCAGAAGCTGATCCACTTCAGGAATTTGAGTCAGTGCGTTCACGAAACGGTTGTAACAGATAAACAGTTCATCAATCTGAGAATCCTCGAACTGATGGACCGCCGCATAAGCGATCGACTTGATATCCGCGAAGGAAGGCGTATCAGACAGATCCGTTACCTCCTGCACAATCGGCATTTCCCGGCGGCGGAAGTAGTCACGGCCTTTACGGCCGATGACGAAAATCACGTATTCGTCTGTAGACTTATGCTTCTCTTTGATCGTAGTCATCACTTTTTTCAAAATGTTGGCGTTGTATCCACCGGCAAGACCACGATCTGAGGTAATTACCAGATAACCGGTCTTTTTCACGGGGCGTTTCTCAAACATCGGATGCTTGATGCCTTTTGTACCGGAAGCGATGCTGGACACCACTTCTTTCAGCTTATCAGAGTAAGGACGGGCATGCTGTGCCATTTCCTGAGCTTTTCTGAGCTTGGAGGCAGCTACCATTTCCATCGCTTTCGTGATTTGCTTGGTACCTTGAATACTCTTGATCTGACGTTTTATTTCACGCAATCCTCTTGCCATGTTTTCACCACCTCAAAACTTTGGCTGAGCCAAAGTTACTTCGAAAGCATAAACCTTAGCTTTGACTGGAGGTCAAAGCTGACATCGTAAGCATAAACAGAACTTTGGCTGTGCCAAAGTTTACTTCGTAAGCATAAACCGAATTTTGGCTGTGCCAAAGTTACTTCGTAAGCATAAACCTGAACTTTAGCGAAGCTAAAGTTCACTTCGAAAGCATTAGCCTACCTTTGACTGAAGGTCAAAGCGCTTATATCTGAAAAAGATGAATCCGAGCCTTGCGGCCCGGTTCATGTTAATGGCTTACGCCATAACAGCAAAGCCTCTTTTAAATTTCGCGATAGCATCTTTCAGAGCCGCTTCATTGTCAGCTACGAGATCTTTGGTATCACGAATGGAAGCCAGGATTTCTGGATGATTGCTGTCCAGGAACGCCAGGAATTCTTTTTCGAAACGACGGATATCGCCCACTGGAATATCATCCAGATGGCCTCTAACTGCCGTGTACAAGCTTGCAACCTGCTGCTCAACCTTGAGCGGCTGGTTAACCCCTTGCTTCAGAATTTCCATCAGTCTTGCACCACGGTTCAAGCGGGCAAGCGTAGATTTATCCAAGTCGGAACCAAATTGCGAGAACGCTTGAAGCTCACGGTATTGAGCAAGGTCGAGCTTCATACCGCCGGCTACTTTTTTCATCGCCTTGATCTGAGCGGAACTGCCGACACGGGATACGGAAATACCCACGTTGATCGCCGGACGTTGACCAGCGTAGAACAGTTCGGATTCAAGGAAGATCTGACCGTCAGTAATCGAGATTACGTTGGTCGGAATGTATGCAGATACGTCGGAAGCCTGTGTTTCAATGAATGGCAAAGCGGTTAATGAACCTCCACCCAAAGCATCGCTCAGCTTCGCTGCACGTTCCAGCAAACGGGAATGCAGATAGAATACGTCACCAGGATATGCTTCGCGGCCTGGAGGACGCTTGAGCAGCAAGGAAAGTTCGCGGTATGCCGCTGCTTGTTTGGACAAGTCATCATAGATGATCAGCGCATGCTCGCCCTTGTACATAAAGTACTCACCCATTGCACAGCCCGCATAAGGAGCGATGTACAGGAGTGGGGATGGCTCGGAAGCCGAAGCTGTAACGATGATGGTGTAATCAAGCGCGCCATGACGACGGAGAGATTCAACCACTTGTGCTACAGTCGATTGCTTTTGTCCGATGGCAACATAGATACATTTTACGCCATTGCCCTTTTGGTTAATGATCGTATCGATTGCGATCTGTGTCTTACCCGTTTGACGGTCACCGATGATCAGCTCGCGTTGTCCGCGGCCGATTGGCACCATGGCGTCAATGGATTTGATACCTGTTTGCATTGGCTCATGAACCGATTTGCGGTCAATAACGCCTGGAGCCATGTTTTCTACCGGACGGTATTCAGCCGCTTCAATCGGGCCTTTACCGTCAAGTGGTTCACCCATAGGATTAACAACGCGTCCGAGCAAACCCTCGCCTACAGGAACCTGCATGATGCGGCCAGTACGTTTTACTTGGTCGCCTTCTTTGATTTCCTTGTAAGGTCCGAGAATAACGACACCTACGTTGCTTTCTTCAAGGTTCAGCGCAAGGCCGGAGACACCGTTGGCGAATTCTACGAGTTCGCCGGACATTACATTTTCAATACCGTGAACACGGGCAATACCGTCGCTTACTTGAATAACGGTACCGACTTCGGATACTTCGATATCTGATTTATATTGTTCAATTTGACTTTTAATCAGCGTACTGATTTCTTCAGGTCTGATACTCAAGTGTCTTCACCCCTATCTACTGTGCTTGTCTATTAAAAGACTTTTCAAGCCGTTCCAGCTTCCCTGCCAGAGTTCCGTCATACAGCTTATCGCCGATCATGACTTTCACGCCGCCGAGCAGGCTTTTATCAACCACGTTACTCACGCGAATTTTTTTGTTAGCCAAAGCTCCAAATTGTGCAGCAACAGACTCCTGTTCCTGCTCACTCAGCGGATAAGTGGAGTACACTGTAGCATCCGCAATTCCGAGGCTTTCGCCTTCGATCCGGATATAGCTATCCAGAAGATCCGAGAGGATATCAGCTCTGCCCCGCTCAATGAGCAGTTCAATGGTGCTTACGACCGGCTGGGATACTTTATCTTGAAGGGCTTTCTTCAGCACATCCAGTTTTACGGATATGGAAATGTTGGGTGTGGAGATAAACTGCTGCACATCGGCGTTTGCCGTAATAGCTTCAACGACAGCCTTCAGTTCCTGCTCCACTTCCAGCGTCTTCTGCTGCTGTGCAGCCACTTCAAACAGCGCCTTTGCATAACGCTTGGCTGCTATTGTTTCCCGGCTCATGGTCTGCCCCCTACCTCTTTAAGGTATTGGTCCACAAGCTCTTCCTGTGCACTGTCGCTGCTAACTTCTTTCTCAAGCAGCTTGGAAGCGATCTTCACAGATACAGCGCCCACTTCGTTGCGCAGTTCCTGAACCGCTTTTTTCTTTTCGCTGGCGATGTCGCGGACAGCTTCTTCCTTGAGGCGAACTGCTTCCTCTTTCGCCTGTACCATCAACTGATCAGCCTGTTTGCTGCTCGTTTGTTTGGACTGTTCGATAATTTCATAAGCTTCCTTGCGCGCTGCTTCAAGAGCCTTCTTCTGCTCCTCTACATAAGCGACTGCCTGATCACGGGTTTGCGATGCTTCATTCATTTGCTGCAGCACCAGTTCACGACGTTTCTCCATGATGGAGAACAGCGGTCCGAAAGCGTACTTACTGAGCAGCCAATACAAAATCACAAATGCGATTAACGCGAGAATAAAAGACGCGTAGTTAATACTCAAATCTAGTCACTCCTTTCCGGTGCACGTACACTGCCGTTCACTCTTGCTTCCGAAAGAATCATATCTGACGGCTAAAAAGAAGGCGTGGATGGCCGTGGCCTTCCCCGCCAAACCTTGCTCGTTATTAAATTATGCTCCTGCGTAGAACAAGAACGCGAGTACTACACCGATGATTGGAAGGGCTTCGACCAGACCTACACCGATAAACATTGTTGTTTGAAGCGTGGATTTCGCTTCTGGTTGACGAGCGATACCTTCTACTGTCTTACTTACGATCAAACCGTTACCAATACCTGCGCCAAGTGCGCCCAAACCTACTGCGATAGCAGCTGCTAAATATGCCCAAACTCCCATTTGTAAATCCTCCTTAGAGATGTGTATTTGTTAGAATTTATGTTTAGTTAAGAACGAAGCGATGCTCCAAGCTTAACTTTGAAGCTAATGTTCATTAATGTTCGTGTTCATCGTGCGTTTCAATCATTTGTGAAATGTACACCATGGTCAGGATCGTAAAGACGAAGGCCTGAATGGCGCCGACGAAAATACTGAAGCCCTGCCATACCACAAGTCCAAGTGCCGAAGCAACCCAGCCTACAGCGCCCAGCGCCGTCAATTTCAGCAATACGGAGATCAGAACCTCGCCCGCGAAAATGTTACCGAATAGACGCATGCCCTGCGTGAGCAGCTTGGCGAACTGTTCGATGACGTTGATCGGGAAGAAGAACCAATATGGCTGGAAATAGTGTTTGAAATAACTCTTCGTATTCTTCGTCATTCCGAGGAAATGCGACAGCAGGAAGACAATTAGAGCCAAAGCCATCGCTACGGAAGCGTCGGCTGTCGGTGATTTCCACCAAGCAACTCCAACTTCTTCAGTATCCGGATGTTTGGCGAACTCCTCTGTTACAGAAACGATTTCCTTGCCGAAAACGTGCGCATGGCCCGCGTCATGGTAGTCAGTGACGATACCGAACGGCAAGCCCAGCAAGTTCGCTACGAAGATGAACATGATGAATGTGAGGCCAAGAGACAAGAAATGCTTTCCTTTTTTCCAGTCCATCGTGCTTGAAATCAAATTCTGAACGAATTCAACTGCCCATTCCATGAAATTCTGGAGTTTGCCCGGATTGTCAATCGACAAATTTCGGGTTGCCAGCTTGGCAATGACGAACACGACAACACATGTCACGATAAGCATCAGGACAATGGAAAGGTCAATTGGAATACCGCCCAATTCAATAATCGGTGATTTATGCATGTTTTTCTCACCCCTTTCTCAGTTGAGCAATTTACCCTTGGTTACGAGATAATCGAATTCCTATGAATAAGAGAAGGAACTGCGACAAGATCAGGGTCGCCGCAACAGCATACAGATTGAACGTTTCCGGCTTTTGATAAGCCACTACAACGGCCAGCACGCAAATGGCTGCGCGGGTCAAAAACCCCATGTTCACCTTCTTACCTTCTCCGCTGGTGACAGCATCCAACACTTTCTGCACCTTGTACCCCAGATAGAAACTATTAATCAGACTTACACTGGAGCCAAGCACCATACCTAGCGCTATGCTCCGGTATTGCGGAAAGACAGCAGCACCCAATAAGCAAAGTGCCAGGAAATAAAGTGTGGTTCTGGTCAATACCCTGCGGTATTTCCATAATTCATTCATCACTTTCCCCCATGACTGCCTTGGTGATCATAAAAACGCTTACGCCGCCGATGAAGAGTCCGAGCAGAACGCCGAAAGCGATCCACAGTCCCGGTCCTCCCAATACCTTGTCCAGCCAGGACCCCAAATAGAAGCCCCCTAAAGTACATGCTGCCAGGTCAATTCCGATTGCGCTTACAAGTCCCATATATTTCATAGGACTCGCATTGCTTTTATTGGTTTTTTGCGACTTTTCAGGTTTACTCATTCTCAGTCCACCCTCATAATCCCAGTTCATTTTACTGAATGTCACAAGAGTTTGTCAATTGAGCGAATTGATATGTTTTTAGGGTGAAACTATGAAAATAATCACAGCAAAACGCTTCAAAACCGTGTAAACCGTACAGTTTAACTGTATGCTGTACTCTTTGCCCTAAGAATATGGGTTAACTTTCCTTTGTGAACTTTCTGTGAAATTGTTCAGGAAGGTCTTTTTTGATGCCAAAATGATGCAAAATCGCCTGTACTATCCTTTCCGAAGCCTTGCCGTCTCCATATGGATTAGCCGCCCCGCTCATGGATTCATACAGCGCCTGATCAGTGAGCAATTTTTTGGTGCGCTCATATACCATCTCTTCATCCGTACCTACCAGCTCAAGCGTGCCGGCATCAATTCCTTCCGGACGCTCGGTCGTATCGCGAAGAACTAGTACAGGTACGCCAAATGAAGGAGCCTCCTCCTGAAGTCCGCCGGAGTCGGTCAAAATCAGGTGGGTATGCGGATAGAAATTATGCAGATCCACCACATCCAGCGGTTCGATCAGCTTGATTCTCGGATGTCCGCCAAGAACGGCATGTGCCGGTTCCTTGACTGCTGGACTAAGATGCACAGGATACACGATCGCAATATCCTCAAACTCGTCAGCAATCCGTTTCACAGCCCGGAAAATGTTCATATGCGGCTCACCTTGGGATTCGCGGCGATGGGCAGTCATGAGAATGAGCTTTTTGCCGGCGGCCCATTCCAGCACCGGATGCTGGTAGTCAGGCTGTACGGTATATTGAAACACATCGGTTACGGTGTTGCCTGTGACATATATTCTTGATTCATTTTTGTTCTCTTTTTTCAAATTGCCTGCAGACCACTCGGTCGGCGCAAAATGAAGATCGGCCAAAACGCCTGTCAGCTGGCGGTTCATCTCCTCAGGATAAGGAGAGAGCTTGTTCCAGGTACGCAGTCCTGCTTCCACATGTCCCACCTGTATCTGCTGCAGGAACGACGCGTAGCTGGCCAGGAAGGTCGTCAGTGTGTCCCCGTGTACCAGAACGATATCCGGCTTGGCTTCACGCAAAACAGGCTCCAGGCCTTCCAGCACGCGGATGGTAATTTCATTCAGCGTCTGGCGGTCTTTCATTACGTCCAGATCGTAATCCGGTGTAATTTTAAAAACCTCCAGCACCTGATCAAGCATCTGGCGGTGCTGCGCGGTAACGCAGACCACCGATTCGATATGCTCAGGATGCTTTTCCAGCTCCAGAATGAGCGGGGCCATCTTGATGGCCTCCGGACGCACTCCGAAGATGGTCATAACTTTTATTTTAGACATGAGCTATACCCTCTTTTCGATTCACTTGGTTCCGTAAAGGCGGTCTCCCGCATCGCCAAGACCCGGCACGATATATCCGTGGTCGTCCAATTTCTCATCGAGTGCAGCAACATAGATGTCCACATCAGGATGGGCTTCCTGTACTGCCTTAACGCCTTCCGGCGCGGCAATCAGATTCATCATCTTGATCTGGGTGCAGCCGCGTTTCTTCAGAACGTCAATGGCTGCTATCGCCGATCCGCCCGTCGCCAGCATCGGATCGATGACGATCAGCTCGCGCTCGGTCACATCCGTTGGCAGCTTGGTGTAGTATTCTACAGGCTGCAGCGTTTCCGGGTCACGAAACAGACCAACATGGCCTACCTTCGCCGCAGGAATCAGCTTCAGCATGCCGTCCAGCATACCCAGACCCGCACGCAGAATCGGAATGAGCCCTAGCATGCGGCCAGCAAGAACCTTGCCGTCCATCTCAGCTACAGGCGTCTGAACCTTAACTGTTTCCAGCGGAACCTCACGTGTAATCTCATAAGCCATCAAAGAAGCAACCTCATCAACAAGTTCACGAAAATCCTTTGTGTTTGTCCGCACATCACGGATAAATGTCAGCTTGTGTTGAATCAAAGGGTGATCACAAATCACCAGTTTTCCCATTGTTTTGTCCCTCCGGTAATTGTAAGTCTCGAGTAGCTGCCAGTGCCGGTTTTGCCATGTGCAAATACGTGCAGGTACACAAATCTTGTTTATTATATCATTCCCTTAAATGAATTTGCACCTACGTAAGACATGTTTATTTTCGCCATAATATGCCGCAGATTAAACCTTTGGTGTCTTGGGCGGGTCAACGCGGGGAGGGACGACTCCCGGGCTTCACCGCTGCACACCTGAAAATCTCTTCAAAAAAAAGGGCTGGAAGCCAAGCTTCCAGCCCTTTCATATATTCTATCAGGGTAGAATTTAGTAGTTCAGTTCCGGGTAGAGAGGATATTGATCCGTCAGATCCTTCACCATGGCAGCAGCCTTGGTAAGAACCGTATCGTCTTTAGGCTGTTTCAACGTCATGGCAATGATCTCTCCGATCTTCACCATAGCCGCTTCATCCATGCCACGCGAGGTAGCTGCAGGCGTACCGATCCGGATTCCGCTCGTTACAAACGGGCTGGTCGGGTCAAAAGGAATGGCGTTCTTGTTGACTGTAATGCCAACTGAATCCAGAACCTTCTCCGCTTCTTTACCCGTGATGTTCACGCTGCGTGTATCGACCAGCATCAGATGGTTGTCTGTACCGCCGGATACGATGTTGAGTCCTTCACTGACCAGGGTTTCAGCCAGAACATTGGCGTTTTTCACGACGTTTTGGGCATAGGTTTTGAAAGAAGGATCCAGAGCTTCGCCAAAAGCCACGGCTTTGGAAGCAATCACATGCATCAGCGGTCCGCCTTGGGATCCCGGGAATACCGCCTTGTCTATGGCCTGAGCCCATGGCTTTCTGCACATAATCATGCCGCCGCGAGGTCCGCGCAGTGTTTTATGCGTGGTCGTCGTTACGAAATGGGCATGCGGTACAGGGCTCGGATGAACGCCTGCGGCAACCAGGCCGGCAATATGCGCCATATCAACCATGAACAGCGCACCCACATCATTCGCGATGGAAGCAAAGGCTTCGAAATCAATTGTGCGCGGATAGGCGCTTGCACCGGCAACGATCAGACGGGGACGATGCTTGAAGGCCGCCTTGCGGACTTCATCATAGTCAATCAGGAAGCTGTCTTCCTGAACGCCGTAGGCCACGAAGTTGTAAAGAAGGCCTGATGCGTTGACAGGGCTGCCGTGCGTCAGGTGTCCACCATGAGCAAGATTCATGCCGAGCACGGTATCGCCAGGATTAATGGCGGCAAGGTACACAGCCATGTTCGCTTGTGCCCCGGAATGCGGCTGAACGTTGACATGCTCTGCACCAAACAATTCCTTGGCACGGTCACGGGCGATATCCTCAACGATATCGACGCGCTCGCAGCCGCCGTAAAACCGTTTGCCTGGATAACCTTCCGCATATTTGTTCGTGAGGACGGAGCCCATGGCTTCCATCACTGCTTCACTGACAATATTCTCCGAGGCAATCAGCTCGATGTTGCTGCGCTGACGCTTCAGCTCCAAATTCATCGCATCCAATACAGCCGGGTCCTTCTTACGCAATTGATCCATAATTCCTTGTTCCTCCCTTAGATAAACTCTCTTTTTTGTTGTTTAGTCGCAAAGATGAGCGTTTCCCGATTCAGCGTCAAGCTGGTAAACCGCACGCTCGCCGCCAATCAGCTTCGGCCGGGTAAAGGCAGTATTCACACGCGCCCGACCCACATAGCGGAGCTGTGTACGATAAGGAACGGCTACTCGCCGCAAATGCATGCCGATCAGCGTTTCGCCGATGTCGATGCCGGCATCTGCCTCAATGGTTTCGGCCAGACACGGGTTCTTCATGGACCGGTAAGCGCTGCTTGCCATGGAGCCTCCAGCCTTTGGAACCGGCACGGCTGCCACTTCAGTCAGGCGCATGTCCGTAAGAAGAGAACGCTCCATCACCAGCGCACGGTTCAAATGCTCGCAGCACTGGAACACGACATCAAAGCCGAATTCCCCTCTAATCTCCTCAATGCCCTCAAGAAGCTCATTCGCCACCTCAAGCGCTCCCGAGGTGCCGATCCGCCGGCCAGCCACTTCACTTGTGCTGGTCCCGATGACAACAACCTTACCGGGCCCGAGTCCCGCAGTCTCCGCCAGCTCGCGTAAAATAGCCGACACTTGCTCTTTTAGTGAAACTTCCGATGGAATTCCTTGTTCAACGGCTTCCATACGAACACCTCCCTAATGCTGCAGATAACGGTCCTCAATTGCCTTGATTTTGTTTACGCGACCAACATGCCGTTCACCTTCACTGAACGGTGTGCCGATCCAGACTTTCGCAATTTCCTGCGCGAGTCCTGGGCCGATAACACGTTCTCCCATCGCCAGCACGTTAGAATCGTTATGCTCTCTGGTCGCCTGGGCAGAGAATACATCATGCACCAGCGCGCAGCGGATGCCGGGAACCTTATTGGCGGCAATGCTCATGCCGATGCCTGTTCCGCAAATCAGAATGCCGCGATCAGCCTCACCCGAGGTAACCTGCTCGCATACAGGCAGGGCATAGTCAGGATAATCCACGGAATCAGCACAGCTGCATCCCACATCCACAACCTCATGTCCCATCTCCCGAATGACGGCAATGATGTCTTCTTTCAAACGCACTCCCGCGTGATCTGTTCCCACAGCAATCTTCATCTCTTGTAAAACCTCCCTGAAATTTCGTGCTTTTGTGACTTCTCGTACCATTATACCCTATTTCCAGGCCACAAGATGAAAATCGCCCCACAAAATGAAGTCTCTGCTCCGGATGTTTTTCACCCATACTTTGCGGGGACCCCGCATATAAACTCACTTATTAATACAAAAAAGAGCAGTCCGCGGATAACCGCAGAATTGCTCTTTTGCCCAGGCGACCGGCCGTATATCCCGGTGCTCCATCGTGGTTTCATCCACATTTGTCGCCAGTTACACCGGAACCGAGTTTTTTCACAACCATCATAAAACATTCAAGACTGAAATGCAACGAGTAATATTCTTCCTTCATGACGTGCGGAATGACTCCAGCTTATCCAGCAAACGCTCAATGGCAGTGCGGATTTCCGCTGCTGCCATATCATAATCCTCACGGGATCCGCCGAACGGATCGGAAATATCGAAGCTTGGAACCCGCTGCTGAATTTCAATCAGGAGCTCCCGCTCCTCATCCGTCAATTCCTGTCCAAGCGAGCGTTTGACCTCCCATGTCGCATAAAGGCTGTCCAGTTCGTTCAGATCATTCAACACTGCCTCGTCGTTCTCCGCGTATTCCTTGAGTGTAAACACTTTGTCAGCGGCCTGCGGAAAACTCCGGATCACATGCTGCTTATGTCCTTGTGTCAGTGTCAGTATCAAATCAGACCAATTCACCGCATCGAGCTTAAGCGATTTGGACATCAAACGATCAGCAATATCATGGTCGCGCAGAACAGCCTCCGCATGACGGGACATCGACACTCCATCCATGGCGGAAACACCGGCCGAACGAACTTCAACCCCGATGCCGCGGTCCTTCGCCATTTTGCGGAGAAAAGCTTCCGCCATCGGGCTGCGGCACGTGTTCCCTGTGCACACAAACAAGATATGTTTCACGTCTATCGCACCTCCCGGATTGTTTAAGTTATTGTATACGAAAAACGTCTACCGGTATACTTTCTGATATTTTCAAAAGATAAAGGCCAGGCCAAATGCCAAAAGGATCACGCCTCCCAGCGCCTCCCCGAAATCTCCCAAATTACGGCTCACCCTCCTGCCCAGTAGGAGTCCCATCACCGACATAGCACCTCCGCAGATGCCAAAGGCCAAGACGGTAAGAATCAGATTGCTTCGGAACATTCCGAGCGAAACCCCGACGGAAAAGGAATCCACGCTCACGCTCAAAGAAAACAAGATCATACCCAGCAGTGAACGGTGATCAATCATCCGGGTATCCCCGCTTTTCAACGAGTTAAATATCATATGACCACCAAGCAAAATTAGCAACCCGCCCGCAGCATAGGTGGTTACCTGTCCGAGCAAAGAGCTTACATATTGACCGGTGAATATGCCCAAAAGCGGCATCAGGATATGAAAAAATCCGATGAGCACGCTGATTTTAAGCACATGCAGCAGGCGAATCCCCTTCATACCGATACCGATTCCCAAGGAAAAGGCGTCCATTCCCAAAGCGGCGGCCATAATCAGAATCGTAATCAGCTGCCCTAAACCGGCAGATGTCTCAAACATTCCAACTCCCCCATGTCCGTTAGGTTCTTGTACAACCATATGCGGACATGAGGACAATCATGACTTGTACATGAGGCAAGCTATCGGGCGTTCCCTCCGAGATGGATCACCGTTTGTCCGGCAGCCTTGCGGAGCCGGTTCATAATAGCGGCTCCCAGCCCGTCTTCCGGACAAGCCTCGGATACAATAAAGCTGATCTGTTCCTCATCCATGCGGCGCAGCGCGGCATATAAACGATGCGCTGCCGTACCCAGATCAGAGAGACTGCCAAGCGACTCGGTGCAATCGGCGCGGTAATTGTCGATGTGCTCATCGAAGGCCAGAATACCTGTCCGTTCGCCACGCTCTGCGGCTTCCTGCAGACTGCGGCGGATCCACTCCGAGACTTCGGCCGGCTCTCCGGTCACAATGCGCAGCGTTCCCTTGGGCGCGTAGTGAGTATATTTCATCCCCGGTGCTCTTGGTGCCTGCCCACTCATGCTTCCTGATTCCGGCAGGAGTGCAGGATCCAGATGGACGGGCACGCCGGCTGCCTGCGCCAGCTGCTCCAGTGTAACGCCTCCGGGGCGAAGCACGGTAACACTGCCGTCCTCCAGCACCTGAACGACAGTCGATTCCACACCGACACCTGTCGCGCCGCCATCAACAATCCCGTCGATTGAACCGCCGAGATCCTCCAGAACATGGCTGGCGAGGGTAGGACTGGGACGGCCGGAGCGGTTCGCACTTGGAGCAGCAACCGGACAGCCGGATTCCTCAATCAGAGCCAATGCTACCGGATGATCCGGCATCCGGATGCCCACAGTGTCCAGCCCTGCCGTCACCCGGGGCGAAAGCACATCTGGCTTGACCGGAAGCACAACCGTCAGCGGTCCAGGCCAGAAGGCATCCATCAGCTTCCGTGCCGCAGGGCTCACCTGCTTCACCAGGCCCTCCAGCTGTTCGTTCTTGGATATATGGACAATCAGGGGATTGTCCGACGGTCTCCCCTTTGCCGCGAATACCGCTTCCACAGCAGAGGTTAAGCGCGCGTCTGCGCCAAGACCGTAGACCGTCTCTGTCGGAAAAGCAACCACGCCCCCGCCACGGAGTAGTTCAGCCGCTTCCTTTAACCTTTCTTGCAGCTCGGAGAGCTCGGCTGTCGTCGCCGGATCAATCAACCAATATGGAGTGGAAGGCATACAGCCTGTCCCTGTTTCTTTTTCAGTATGTGCCATTTCTATCCCGTCTTTCTCTTCAATGATCATCCAGTAAAAAAAGCGCCGGAGTCCTGACTGCTGACTGGAGCTGCGGCTTACCGCGGACCTTCGTCAAATGGACTTAAGCACTTTATCATTCGTTTTTCTAATATATTAACACAGATCGAAGAGGAGCGTGCATCTCCTCCCGGACCCGGACATTTTCACTTAGAACAATGACTTTAACCAGTTTGCGATGCCTTCAAACAGATCCCAGAGGAAAAAGCGAACCTCTGGCTCTGATGCTTTGACCGGTGCAGCTTCAGCGTTCACCGCTTGTCCTTCGGCCTGCTCCGGGGTATACGCCGTTTTCTTCACTTTGGCGGCTTGGTCTTTGCCTGTCTCAGCTTTTGCTGCTGCAGGCTGTGCTGCCGCATCACCGCTGCCCGCGTCGATGAAACAAAGCGGCGGGAACAGCACGCACCACCAGTTTTGGCCTTTACCCGTTCCGAGCGTGATCCGCAGCGCCTCATAGTTTCCTGCCGGATAGACTGTGCCTCCGTACAATTTCGTCGGGAACGGTACGACGCCAAGCTCAACATTGTATTCATAATCGATTCCCTTTTTCCCGAGTTCTCTTCCTACAAGATCATTCAGCTCGGGAAGATGCTGGCGGATCGTTGCACGCGCTTCATCCAGGCTTTGCGGGTTTTCCAGATCTTTGACCCAGCTGTCCATTTGAGCGACCACAACATCGCGGATTTGGCGTTTCACCAGCTGATCATCCGGATTATCGGAATTAGCGAGAATGCGAAGGCGTATGGACTCCTGTGGAATAGGACCCCCAGCCACAGCTGCGTCCGTTTTCTGAGCTTCCCAAGTCATGGCCAGCATAAACATAATACAAAAAATAATAGCAGTATTCTTAACCAATGACCGGAGACGGTCCTCTTTTTCATGTTCATTGTGCATCCCGTTCGTGCCCCCTCTATCAAATCCTTCTATGATACTGATCAGTATGTCCGGATCTGATAGAGTCTAAACCTGCTATTCTATGAAATCTGAATCAATTTCATAACTCACTAAAACGATACAATTGAAACTATATATAGACCAATAAGACCGTTCGGATCTATATACAGCCTTGATTGAAGCGGCTTAAGGTATTATGAAATTGATTCTCTATGATTTAATAAAAAAAGACCGTTCCACCATCCCCCTAACGGGCCTGGCGAGCGGTCTTTTATACCCAATCTATCAAGCATGTTTCGTTGAAGATATCTTCTGTGTCGGGACGATGATATCCTCACTGACCTCATGACCATGAACACGGACGCTCATGACAATCCCGATACTGGCCATGTTGATGAGCAGCGAGGTACCGCCGTAGCTGATAAACGGCAGCGTAATACCCGTCAGCGGCATCAGCCCGATAAAGGCGCCGATATTTTCAAAAATCTGATAGAGCATCATCGAAACGACGCCGACAATCAGCAGCGGACCGGCACGATCCCGGCATTCCAGACAGATCAGAATCAGACGGTGAATCAATATAAAATACAGAAGAAGCACGACAGAAGATCCAACAAACCCGAACTCCTCGGCAATCTCAACAAAGATCGAATCTGAGTACGTATAGGGTACGCGGCCGGATTGCACCGAGCTGCCCTGCATGTAACCTTCGCCCATCATGCCGCCGGAAGCAATCGCGAGCTTCGCATTTTTGGTATGATACGAAGCTTTGGCCGTCGCCTTATCCGGAACCAGCCAAGGGTCAATCCGCTCGGTCCAGTGATTACGGCCCATTTTGTCCAGAAACTTCTCGATATTGTCGTGATAATGGATATACGAGAATATACCGCCTACAGCGACCGCCGCGAGAATTATCAAAGCGAGGAACGCATGCAGGAATTTAATATTCCCTACCCATAGGAGACCGAGCAGGATCAACACGTAGCTGAGTGCATTTCCCAGGTCATTTTGGAGCATGACGAGCGCGAACGGGATAAATGTCAAGCCGCCAATCGGCAGTACATCTCTCCACAGAGAGAGATTGGCCTTTGGCCTTTTCATCAGCAAGTAGGTCAGAAAGATGATCAGAAGAAGCTTGAACAGCTCGGCAGGCTGCAGGCTGAAGCCCCCGATTTTGAACCAGCCCTGCGCTCCGTTGACGTCCGATCCCAGAAAATTGACCGCTACCAGCAGCACAATCCCGAATAAATAAATATAGAGCGCATATTTGACAAGCAGCTTATAATCCAAAAAAATCAATCCAAAAAAGGCAATGAAGGCTAAAATGTAAAACTCAAGCATTTTAATATGGGAGCCTTCAAACTTGGTCCCTGTCGTGACGCTGTATATTGCCATCAGACTGATGCCCATGAATACAAAAAGTATGAACACAACGACATAATCCACTTTTTTCAGCTTTTGAAGCATTTGCTATCCTCCTGTGCGGGGCTCTCCCGCCCCTTCTAGCCGTGATGCGTGTCAAATCTCACTTGTCTATTGTAAAGGAATAGCCATGCTAGATTCAATTCCTGATAAATCCATTGCGGATATGCTGAAAAGTTCTGCTGATCCAGCCACTCTCCACCGGTCCTTCCGGCAGCGGAAACGGATCTTCCTCTTCCTGTCCATGGATGCGGATGCTCATGACAATCCCGATACTCATCATGTTGATGAGCAGCGAGGTTCCACCGTAGCTGATAAAAGGAAGCGTAATGCCCGTGAGCGGCATCAGGCCGATGAAGGCACCGATGTTCACGAAAATCTGGTAGACGAACATGGTGATAATCCCCGTAATCAGGTAAGGTCCAGCCCGGTCGCGGCAATCGGCTGCGATCAGAACCAGACGGTGGATCAGGATAAAATATAAAAGCAGCAGAACCGATGAACCAATAAACCCGTATTCCTCGGCCACTTGAACGAATATGGAATCGGCGTAGGCCAGCGGCACCCTTTCGGACTGAATCGTGGTGCCTTTCATGTAGCCCTTGCCTTCAATGCCGCCCGAACCGATGGCCAGCTTCGCATTATAGGTCTGCCAACTGACATCTCGTGAAGCTAGGTCCGGCACAAGCCATGGATCAAACCGCGCAATCCAGTGCTTTTTGCCCAAATCCTCACTAATCAGCTTGACCGCCTGATCATGATAATGGATATATGCCTGAATGCCGCTGAAAACGGCAGCGAAGGCCACGACCAACGCGATGAGTGCATGCGTATACTTGATATTGCCAATCCAGAGCAACCCGGCCAGGATCATCATGTAGCTGAGCGCGTTACCCAGATCGTTCTGCGCCATGACCAGCAGCCAGGGTACAAGCGTCAACATACCAAGCGGCACCACATCACACCAGAAGGAAAGCTTGTTTTTGCGCTTTCGCAGCAGCATATAAGATAAGAAAATAATGAGAAACAGCTTGAACAATTCCGCAGGCTGCAGACTGAGGCCACCCGGCAGCGTCATCCATCCTTTGGCTCCGTAATACTCATTGCCAATGAACAACACCAGCACCAGCAGCATGAGGCCAAAAAGATAAATATATAAGGCATACTTGATCAGCAGCTTATAGCTGACCAGCGAGAAACCCAAAAAGGCCACGAATCCGACAGCGTAATAAATAGCCATGCGTTCCGTATAGTGCCCGATCTTCGCCCTGCCCGTGGTAACACTGTAAATGGAAAACAGGCTGAAAGCCATAAGTGCCAGCAGGATCAGGATGATGGACATATCCATTCGTTTGAATTTCTGCAGCATGCGGCATCCTCCAATATATTCAAGGATTGGGTGATATCCCAACTTCAATATCTCTATTGTAGTTTAAACTGGATGCAAAGGAAAATTAACGTATTCTCGTCGATACGCCGAGTACATGTCGCTCAATACCCGCCAGATCCGGGACGATGATAATCTCGTCCCAGTGGCCCGCAGCGCGCAGGAGCTCTGCGACATCCTGCGCCTGGCCCTGCCCGAGCTCAAATCCGATGAGCCGGGGCGGGGCCTGGAGCAGCGGCAGCTGCTCCATCATGAGGCGGTACGGCCCAAGGCCGTCTGTACCGCCATCGAGTGCGGTGCGCGGCTCATGGTCGCGCACCTCCCGCTGCAGGCCGTCAATGTCGGCTGCAGGGATGTAAGGCGGGTTGGACACGAGGATGTCCAACCAACCGCCTGCAAACGGCTCAAGCAGGTTGCCTTCCAGGAAGGCAACCTGAGCGCCGTTGGCAGCGGCGTTGCGCGCGGCGACCTGCAGCGCACCTTGCGAGATATCGCTGGCACGGACATGCCAGCGCGGGGCCTGCAGCGCCAGCGTAACGGCGATCGCGCCGCTGCCGGTGCCGATGTCGGCGCATTCGAGCGGGCGCAGCGCGCCGTCTCCGCCGTTGGCGTCGCCGCTTGGCATGGCGCCCTGCGGCCACAGCCGCTTCGCTTGCGTCAGCACAGCCTCCACAAGCAGCTCCGTCTCCGGCCGCGGAATAAGCACGGCCGGCGTCACTTCAAACGGGATGCCGTAGAACTCCTGCTCTCCCGTTATATACTGCGCCGGCTCTCCTGCCCCGCGGCGTGAAACGGCCTGCTCCCACGGCTCTCTGCATTCTGCCGGGAACGGCTCGGTCAGCGCCATGTAATAGGCCGCTCCCTCGAGCTTCAGCACATGCTCCAGCAGCAGCTGGGCGCTGCGCTGCGGCTCCGTGACTCCGCATGCTGTTAAAAAAGAGGAAGCCTCTATGAAGGCTTCCCGTATCGTTTGCTTTGGCGACATCACAAATGTGGTTTCATGCAAAGCGTTATTCCCCTTTTTCCATAATATCCGCTTGTTCAGCAATGTTCAGTGCGGAAATGATTTCTTCGATCTCACCGTTCATTACCTGATCCAGCTTATGCAGCGTAAGTCCGATCCGATGATCTGTCACACGGCTTTGCGGGAAGTTATAGGTGCGGATCCGTTCACTGCGGTCACCGGTGCCGACCTTGCCTTTACGCTCGCCGGCATATTTCGCTTCTTCTTCCTGACGCTTCATATCGAAGATCCGGGCGCGTAGCACCTGCAGTGCCTTTTCCTTATTCGAGTTCTGCGATTTGCCGTCCTGACAGGTCGCTACGATGCCCGTCGGAACATGCGTTACACGCACGGCTGACTTGGTCGTATTAACGGACTGTCCGCCCGCACCACTTGAGCAGAACGTGTCCACGCGGATATCCTTGTCATGAATTTCAATATCAAAGTCCTCAACTTCAGGCATTACCGCTACCGTTGACGTTGACGTATGAATCCGTCCGCCCGATTCGGTCGCCGGAATACGCTGCACGCGGTGCGCGCCGCTTTCGTACTTCATTTTACTGTACGCGCCGCGTCCGTTAATCATGAAGATAACCTCTTTAAAACCTCCGAGATCACTCGTATTGGCGTCCATCAGCTCCACGCGCCATCCCTGATTATCGGCATAACGTGTGTACATGCGGTACAGGTCGGAAGCAAACAGCGCTGCTTCATCTCCGCCGGCTGCTCCACGGATTTCGACGATAACGTTCTTATCATCATTAGGATCCTTTGGAAGCAGCAATACGCGAATGCGTTCATCGAGCTCCGTCTGGCGGGCAGACAGCTCATCGATTTCCATTTTCACCATTTCACGCATGTCGTCATCAAGCTTTTCTCCTTGCATGACTTTCGCGGCATCCAGCTCTTCAGTTACAGTTTTATATTCAGTATACGCCTCGAATGCGGGCTGTAAGTCGGATTGTTCTTTGGAATATTCCCGAAGTCGCTTGCTGTCGTTCACAACATCAGGATCACACAGCAGCTCGCTAAGCTTTTCATAGCGGTCTGCCAAGGCTTGTAATCTGTCCAACAAGGCAGTTCACCTCTCCTGTTTCAAAGTGCTTTCGATAATTTATTGAAGCAAAAGCGCCGTTCATCCTTCCGGTTAATCCACCATGGACAGACGACTTTTTATTATACCATGGAATATACATATTTGCCAGATGTAAAATGGTGAGGGAAGCTAAACGCAGCTGCTTCGCAAAATTCTTCTTGTCTTTTTTAATCCGTAGGGAAATAATGGATAGTCTTCCTAATTAATTTTTCCAAAAAACTTTGCAGGGATATAAAAAGATACGGCGTCAAACTAATTGATGCAGGAGGAGGGGAGAAGACTGGAAGAGCTACAGTGGGTCCGGGCGGTCAAGGCCGGCCATCCGGAAGCCTATAAGTTTCTGGTGCAGCGTTATCAGAGTATGGTGTACCATGTGTGCCTGAAAATAACAGCCGATGACGTATCGGCCAAAGATTTATCGCAAGATATTTTTATGAAGGCTTACTCGGCGCTGCCCGCCTTCCGTGAAGATTCCTCCTTCTCCACCTGGCTCTACCAGATTGCCGTCCGTAAATGTCTCGACTGGAAACGCGCGCATCAGCGCGAGCAGGCACGGCGGAGTCCGGGAGAGGTTAGTGAGAACGATTGGGTAACAAATGAAACGCCTGAGCAGATCTTTCTGTCCGAGGAACGGAGCAGTAAACTCCGAAGGATTGTCGACGAGCTGGCTGAGCCTTACCGGTCAGCCGTCCAGATGTATTATTTTGAACAATGCTCTTATCAGGAAATTGCCGACAGGCGTGGAATTACAGCTAAAACGGTGGAATCCCAGCTGTACCGCGCAAGGGCTATGATGCGAAAGAAAGGAGAGGAATTACGATGAAATGTGAATTTATACAATACCAGCTGGGGGCTTATTCCGCAGGTGAACTGCCGCCCGAATCCTCCCTTTACATTGAAAAGCATCTTCGTACCTGTCCTGCATGCCAGGCTTGGCTCGAGGAGGTTCAGGAGATGGCCCGCATCTGGCAGCAGCCTGAATTGGAGCTTGATATTCCCGATATTCCCGATATGACCGCTGACATCATGAATGAAATCCGGCAGATGCCACCGCTATATAAACGTCAGGCTTCGCGTATGAAGCCAAAGGACTCACGGAAAACCATGATCGCCCATTTCGGACTGGCGGCCTGCATAGCCTTTTGCCTATTCCAGTTCGGTGTATTCGAGCATTTGGGAACAGGTATTACGCAGGCAACGGAGATATTCTCCAATTCCGTGGACCATATTATGAAGGAGGGTAAACGATGATTAAGAAAAGTAAATGGATTACGTTTTTGCTTGCTATTATTCCCGGACTAGGCCACTTGTACCTCAATTTTACCAAACAGGGACTGCAGATTATGGTCGGCACCTGCGCCTGTATTATTTTAATACCATCCATTCCGCTCGTCTTCTCTTTCGCGCTGGCGATTCTGTGGTTCTATCAAATGTTTGACGCACTGCAAAAGGCTACCTGGATGAAGGCCGCTTCCGCAGAACATGAGCGAATGATGATGGGTCAGGAGACCTTCGGCTATCCTTGGACCGCTCAGGACTGGATGACGCTTGGGGGGTACCAGCGGGAAAACTCCATGAATCCGCTCTGGACCGGCGCAGGCTGCATCCTTGTTGGCGGGATGGTGCTGCTGATGACCATTTTCCCTGGTCTATGGCACTGGCTGCTTCAGCAAAACGTAGCCGGCGTGCTGCTGGCTGTCGCACTGATCGGATACGGTCTGTGGCTATTATTTAAGAGACCCGAGCGCAAAGGGAGCGAATCTATATGAACACCCCCATTAATAATGCTCCACCCACCGTTAAAGTAGGGAGGTGGACCACAGCCATCGGCTTAATCGGCATTGGCGTCATGATTTTGCTGCAGTTCAACCATGTCCTTTCTTTTGAGATGCTAAAATATGTGGGGCCTGTGCTGCTGATTCTCCTCGGCTTGGAGGTAGTGCTGGCTAATGTCATTCACTCTGAAAAACGAATCCGTCTTGGGGGAGGGAGCATTACGATTCTGGTTCTGCTGCTGCTTGTCAGCGCCGCCCAGATCGTCGTGCCGAATTGGAGCAGCTTATTTAATCAAGGATATGCAAGTACCATACAAGGATCCACGGAAGTCGGCGGCAGCATCAAGCGCGTTGAAATCCGGGTCGACCATGCAAAAATCAATGTGACCGGAACGGACGATGCCAAGCTTTCGTATGATGGCAGATTCCGCTTCCGGGATGTCTCCAGTCAGGAGGCTGCCGACAGCAAGACTAAGGAGAAATTCAAAATCAATCCCTCGGGAGACACACTCGTTATACAGCTCGAAGACAACCCGAATTCATTCTTTAATATCGGATACAGCCCTGACGATGAATATTTTAATGTCGAGCTTCCCAAAGCTCTCGAGGTCGAGGTGCATACCAAGGATTACTCTGTTAAAGGAGAACAATTGGAATCGGGGTTCACGGCCGTCACCACCAACTCGTCGATCACGATGGAAAACATCAAGGGGAGCGTCTCTGCAACAACGACCAACGGTTCCGTTCATGTGACCGATATCGGGGGAGCGGCTCAGATCAAATCCACCAACGGCTCCATTACGCTGGATCAGATCGCCGGCGTGTTAACGGCTAAGACAACGAACGGCTCCATCAAAGGTGCTTCAACCATTGGTGGAGATTGGACCTGCAGCAGCACGAACGGCAGCATTGCCTTCGACATTCCGCAAAACACCAATGCTGTTATTAAGGCAAAAACAACCAACTCCTCCATCAAGGGTGACATTCCCTGGAGCGGGGAAAGCGACGATAAGAAGGCCAGAGCCTCGCTTGGTGAAGGCTCCCATAAGGTCGAGCTGTCGACAACCAATGGCAGCATTAAGGTGAATTACGGGGAGTAGCTTCCCTTTTTGAAGAAACAGAAAAAACTGCCGGAATATCCGGCAGTTCAAATACAAAAGCCTGCCATGACGGCAGGCTTTTTTTATAGCATGATTATGATTACACGTTGAAACGGAAATGCATGACATCGCCGTCTGCAACAACATATTCTTTACCTTCAAGGCGGAGCTGGCCCCGCTCTTTGGCTACATTCATGGTACCTGCTGCAACCAGATCTTCATAAGAAACCACCTCGGCACGAATAAAACCGCGCTCAAAGTCCGTATGAATGACACCTGCTGCCTGTGGAGCTTTCATTCCCTTGCGGATGGTCCATGCACGGACTTCCTGCACGCCAGCTGTGAAGTATGTGTACAGACCCAGCAGGCGGTACGCTGCTTTGATCAGACGGTTCAGGCCCGATTCTTCCAGACCCAGCTCCTCCAGGAACATGGCCTTGTCTTCCCCTTCAAGCTCGGCGATTTCAGCCTCAACCTTGGCACTGATCGGCACTACTTCGGCATTTTCCGCCGCGGCGAAGTCTCTGACCTGCTGCACATACGGATTGTTATCGGCTTCGGATACTTCATCTTCGCTGACATTTGCCGCATAGAGAACAGGCTTCAGGGTCAGCAGATGCAGATCACGGACAATGGCTTTCTCATCATCTGTCAGTTCTATGCTGCGTGCAGGCTGATCGTTATAAAGGGCTTCCTTCACGCGTTCGAGCACAGCCACCTCCTGCTCATACTGCTTGTTGCCGCCCTTCATGTTCTTGCGGGAACGATCGATACGCTTGTCTACGCTCTCCAGATCGGCAAGAATCAGCTCCAGGTTAATGGTCTGAATGTCGCTGACAGGGTCAACCTTACCGTCAACATGAGTGATGTTCTCGTCTTCAAAGCATCTCACAACATGAACGATGGCATCGACTTCACGGATATGGGCCAGAAACTTGTTGCCAAGTCCTTCGCCTTTGCTTGCACCGCGAACCAGACCCGCAATGTCCACAAATTCAAAAGCCGTTGGAACGGTTTTGTTCGGCTTCACAAGCTCGGTCAGCTTGTCCAGACGCTCATCCGGCACCTCAACGATACCTACATTCGGATCAATCGTACAAAATGGATAGTTGGCGGATTCTGCACCCGCCTGCGTAATTGCATTAAACAAAGTGGATTTGCCAACGTTCGGCAGCCCCACGATACCTGCTTTCAAAGCCATGGATATGACACTCCTATTTCATATTAGAATGGGCTAAAAGCCTGGGCTAGCTGTATTAATAACATTTCTCTTCAAACCAGAGGCACAGCCTCTCAAGTCCTACCCATTATATATTAGAACCTTGGGGTCATCAAGATAAAGGCCCGTTGATTCCGTTCACATGAAAAAGCCTCCAGTCCCCGTTTCTAACGGACCAAAGGCTTTCTGATGGACACTATGACATGCTCCTTACCAGCCTTGTCGTTCCCCGAAGCGCAGCGATATCGCCTGCCCCGATTCCAAACATTGCCGTACGGAGCTCAAATTCCACCTGGGCGAGAGCTGCATGCAGCGAGTCCTCCGATTCCACCGCCGGACCGAGGACACTGCGGCCATATCCCGCCAGGTCCGCTCCAAGCGCCAGTACCTTGGCGGCGTCGACCCCGTTTGTCAAACCGCCGCTGCCGATGAGTCCCGCCTTATGCGACACCTTCCGCACCTCGGTAATACACTCAGCTGTAGGAATACCCCAGCCGGCAAAAGCCTCCGCTGCCGCGCGGCGAACCGCATCCTTGCTGCGGAATTTTTCGACCTGGCTCCATGAGGTTCCCCCGGCACCGGCCACGTCTACAAAGTCCACGCCGGCGCTAAACAGCCTCGCCGCTGTCTCTCCATCGATTCCCCAACCGACCTCTTTGACACCGACGGGGACATGTACCTGCCGACATACCTGCTGAATTCGGGATAAAAGGCCGCTGAAATTCGTATTGCCTTCCGGCTGGAACAGCTCCTGCAGTCCATTCAAGTGGAGCACCAGCAGATCCGCGCCCGCAATATCAACGGCACGGCGGCATTCATCCGCACCAAAGCCGTAGTTGAGCTGAACCGCGCCCAGATTGGCAATGACCGGTACGGTCGGAGCGTGCCTCCGTACGTGAAACGTCGGGGCAAGCTCTTCTTTTTCCACGGCAGCCCGCACCGAGCCGACACCGATTGCCCAGCCCCGTTCTTCGGCCGCCGCCGCGAGCCGTTCATTGATGGCCCCTGTAGCCTTGCTGCCGCCTGTCATCGAACTAATCAGCAGAGGGGTGCGTACCGGCATTCCTAAAAAGGATGTTTTCAGAGAGATCTCGTTAAAATCCGTTTCAGGCAGCGCATTATGGCGGAAGCGGTATTTTTCCAGTCCGGATGTAATCCCTACGCTCCCTACCTCTTCGTTCAGACATAGCCGTACATGTTCTATTTTCCGTTCACCCGTTGGCACTTCAGGCAGCAGTGACCGGTTATCTGCAGGTTTTCCATTCATGGCGGGGCTCCTTTCTGCGCTGTGATGGTTTGAGGATTCTTAAGAAGTCTATTTATTGAAGTGAATACCCGTTGCCCGTTCAAGAATCTCGAAAAATATATTATACCTTATGTGAGTCGATATATTCACCTACAAGTCTGCCGGACAATGTCACGATCGGCGTCCCTCCGCCCCGATGCGTCGCGCCCCCCACAAACCACAGCCCTTTAACATCCTTGCTCCGGTTGCCTGGACGGAAAAAGGTCTGCCTGATCGAATTCGAGGATATGCCGTAAATGGCTCCCTTGTGAGCCAGCGTATCATCTGCAATATCCTGCGGCGTGTAATGGAGCAGCACCTGATTTTGATCGATGTCGGTCAGACCATAGCTTTTCAGATCAGCAAGCACTTTTTCGCCATAAGCTTCCGTCTCTCTGTTCCAGTTCGTCAGCGGGCTGAGGTAAGGTGCATTGGCTAAAATAAACAGGTTACTGCAGCCATCTGGAGCCATGCCCGATTCAGAATATCCCGAATGGCAGACATATAATGCAGGGTGCTCGGGAGGCTGCTTGTCCATGAAAATCTCTTGGAATTCACGACCATACTGCTCCGGAAAAAAGACGGTATGATGCAGCAGCCTGTTATACTGGCGGGGCACTCCTGCAAGCATGACAAAGCCTGAAAGAGACGGCTCATAACTGCTGATTTTCTCATTACGCATGGAGGGGCGGTCAACTTCATCCAGCAGCGTCCGATTCACTGTGAGCACATCTCCATTCGAGATTATCGTATCCGCCTTATAATATCCGCTATCGGTTTCCACGCCAGCCGCTCTGCCGCCCTTGACCACAATGTGTTTCACTTCCGTACCGGTAACCAGCTCGACGCCAAGCTCCTTAGCGAGCTTGACCATACCTTCCACAATAGAGTATGTTCCGCCGCGAACGCCATAAACGCCCATTTCCGCTTCCACATGACCAAGCATGGCAAATATGGATGGAGCCTGATGGGGTGATGATCCGACATAGGTCGAATATCTTCCTATCATCGCCAGCGTGTTTGGATGACTAAAATAGCGAGACAGCAGAGATTTCAGGGAGGTCATCGGCCTCACTCTCAATAGGCTGCGCAGCATGGACGGACTCGCCTTATCCCGCCAATGCAGCAGAAGACGGTTTAAGAAATGCTCTTCCGAAAGTTGATACAGCTCAGCGGATTCCCGAAGAAAATTCTCATATTGCAGGGCATCGGAAGGGCTGAATGTCGATATTTGATCTTTCATTTTTTCTACATCCCGGGTCATGTCCACTACGGAGCCATCTGCAAAAATACTTCTCGAGCGCGGCTCCAATTCGTAAAGACTGACATAGTCCTCCATTTTGGCGCCCCCCTGCTCAAAGATTCCGCGAAAAACATGGGGCATGGTAATCGTACTCGGCCCGCGGTCAAACATGTATCCTCCCTGCTGGATACGCTGCAGCTTCCCGCCCGGTGTATGTTGGCGTTCCAGCACCGTAACCTTCCAGCCTTTAGAAGCGAGCGTGATCGCGCATGATAATCCGCCGAGGCCCGCTCCGATAATAACAGCCTGATGTGTCACTCATAACGCCTGACTTTCCTTATGTAACCTCGCCCGGTGACTCCTGTCTGCCAGGAACTTATCGCGATGACAGCCAATCAGGGTCGCTGCTCCCGCCCAAATGATCATATCGTCATACCCCATTAACCAAATAATACCGGCAGTAATAACCGGCGGCAAATATACAAATATGTACAAAAGCAGTACATCCTCATAGAGACATGATGACGCACCTCTCCAACCAAGACTGGATGTCCGGATTACATGGCAAAGCCAGCCAGTGTTTATTCCATTTATAAACATTATACAAATCCAATACAAATATCAACTAAATATTATACAATTTTGTAAAACCTACTATTTCAGCCTGATAGATAGATTACATATTTAGTGCATAAGAAAAGCCTGCTGAACATTTAAGTTCAGACAGGCTTTTTTGTTGTACTAGCTAGGCAATTGGGAGCCCATGTTCGGAAGTATACTCAACGGAAATACGGACTTGTCTCAAACCAATCCTGCCACTTGTCCGCTGGCTCCTTCATTACCCAATCCGGGTGCATCGGCTGTGCCGCGCTTTCATAACCTTTACCGCCAAGAATAAAATTCACATCCGGATACCGTCTGGCAATCAGCGATACAAACGCATCCGACTCCGGAACGAGCTCACTGCTCATCGTCGAAATACAGATCAATTGCACATGCTGCTCTCCGATCATGTCCAGCACCCCATTAAGCGGTGTATTGGCACCAAGGTACAACACCTCGACACCATTTTTACGCAGAAATAACGAGAACAACATTAAACCAACCTGATGATGCTCTCCCTCCGGACAAAATGACAGCACTTTCGGAAGCTTCGGGTAGATCGGAAACAAGTGGAAGAACTGATAAAACCGCTGCGAGATCAGCGTCGTCATAAAATGCTCCTGCGCCACGGTTGCTCTTCCAGATTCCCATGCATCCCCTACACGGATCAGCACAGGAACCAGCACATGATAAAACATCGAATCATAGCCGTACATCGAAAAGCCGAAGTCAATCAATCCATTAGCCCGCTCGCCCTGGAACTGGTATAGCGTACGGTAAATCTGATCCGACATTTTCGAGAAAGCTTCCTTTGAGCTGCCGACAGGCGGCTCGGAGAAGGCATGAACCTGCCGCTTCTCTTTCCTGTACTCCTTCAGTAATAAAACGGCTTGAGAAATGCTCATATGCTTGTCTTCTACCTGCTCCTTGAGCCACTTCAGATCTTCAATATTTTCACTGCTGTACACCCGGTATCCTGATTCCGTACGCGTTGGATTAACCGCTCCGTACCGGTTTTCCCACGCCCTCAGGGTCACTGTCGGAATTTCCAGCATTTCGGAAACCTGTTTAATGGAATACACACTGCTCACACTCTCTTTAACTTTTATCCGATCATCACGTTCATGAGCAAGGGAACACTCATCTAACATTCTACAAATTTAATACACCGATTATACATGATGCACCGGAGTATGTCACTCCAGGAAAAACGATCCCTAATGTTTCCCTCAGGAAAATGTTTTAAGTACATGCAATTCTACCGGGCCCAATCCATATGATGAGGTAGCAAGTTTGAGCCCAGGCCGCTCCATCCTTTTTGGTCATTTATGATCGTCCCGTGAATATATCATTGCTACAGGAAGGTGAATGCTACACATGAATGCCAGTGAAGAAAGCAGATTAGCTTCCACCAGCCGCGGCTGGCGGAAGCGAAATGATACTCCAAGCCTGCCGGAAGTCCATCAATCCATGAAAGTCCCGCTGAAGGCCGGCTTTTTTCGCAAGCTGCTAGCCTTCGCCGGACCCGGTTATCTCGTTGCGGTTGGTTACATGGATCCGGGGAACTGGGCATCCGATCTGGCCGGGGGCGCCATGTTCAATTACTCGCTTTTATCCGTAATCATGATTTCCAACCTCATGGCAATTTTGCTGCAGTCTCTTTCTGCCCGCCTCGGCATCGCCACCGGCCGTGATCTGGCCCAGGCCTGCCGCGACCATTACAGCAAACCCGTCAGCATGGGTCTATGGGTGCTGTGCGAGCTCGCCATCGCCGCTTGCGATCTTGCGGAAGTCATCGGAACTGCCATCGCACTCCAGCTTCTATTCGGCATACCTCTGCTATATGGTGTACTGATCACATCCGTTGATGTCATCCTTGTACTCATGCTGCAGAATAAGGGCTTCCGGCATATCGAGGTCATGGTCATCTCTTTTATCGCGATTATCATCCTATGTTTCGGCGTAGAGCTCTTCTTGTCCCAACCAGATATGGCGGGTGTAATGGGCGGTTTCGTACCTACGACAGATATCGTTACCAATCCAGAGATGCTGTATATTGCCCTCGCAATGCTCGGCGCGACCGTCATGCCGCATAACCTGTACCTGCATTCATCGATCGTCCAGACCCGCAAAATCGATCAAAGCGTAGCAGGCAAAAAATCCGCAATCCGCTTTGCCACCATTGATTCGACCGTTGCTCTGACCATCGCGCTGTTCGTAAATGCTGCTATTCTGATTTTGGCTGCATCTGCCTTTTATTCTACGGGGCATACTGAAGTAGCGGAGATTCAGGACGCATACCATTTGCTCACCCCGCTTCTTGGCACCGGCATGGCCAGTATCCTGTTTGCCGTTGCGCTGCTGGCTTCAGGTCAGAACTCCACCCTAACCGGTACGCTTGCCGGGCAAATCGTGATGGAGGGCTTTCTCAATCTCCGATTGAAGCCATGGATTCGGCGGCTGATTACACGGCTGATTGCCATCATTCCCGCGATTATCGTTATTGGATTGTATGGTGAAGGCTACACCGGCCAGCTGCTCATATTCAGCCAGGTCGTCCTCTCCCTCCAGCTATCCTTTGCGGTCTTCCCGCTTGTTAAATTCACTTCGGATCCGGTTAAAATGGGACCGTTTCTCGCTCCCCAATGGGTTCGTGTCCTTGCCAGAATCGTTGCGGTCGTCATCGCCGCATTAAATATATATCTGCTGTACAGCACCTTTTTCTAAAGGCTGTACAGCTTTTCCCTTTCCTGCCCGCCTGCAAAAGCCACTGATAAAGCAGCTTCTGCGTCAAACCGGGTGTTTCGACGTTAATATCTTACGGAACCAAGGATCAGATTCGGAACAAGCGTCCATGGCTTAAACTCATATTCGTCGAACATCATTTCTTAAAAGGAGGATACAGATGGGACAAGATACGGATCAACAGAGCAGATATTATAGAGCCGCAGCAGCTCCAGAGGCAGACCCAATCAGCAAGCCCAAACCACGAAAGCGCCGCTGGGTATTCAGTGTCCTGGCTCTGCTGGTTCTCTGGCTGGCGGGCGTTATTGTCTATCAGACGCATAAGCCCCTTCCTCCGGGTATTTCCTACGATAGTCCGCTCTACCATGTAAAGCAGGTTCGTTTTCTGCATGATTTAACCTACCCGGATCCAAGCGGAAAGGTCGTCAGTGAGCAGCAGATTCTCCAAAGAATCAACGAAATTGTGGACCATTCACGCAAATTTCTCGTCATAGACCTGTTCCTTTTTAATAACTACACCCACAAGGGGCAAGAGTTCCCCAAGATCAGCCAAGGGCTGACGGACAAGCTGGTTCAGCATAAAAAGACCTATCCCGATATGGATATCGTCTTCATTACCGATGATGTGAACACCAATTACGGCTCTGCCCCCAATCCGCTGCTGGAGCAGATGAAGTCAGCGGGAATCCGGGTCATTGTGACGAATGTGGATCCGCTCCGTGATTCCAATCCGATCTACTCTTCGGTGTGGCGCACATTTTTCCAATGGTTCGGCCAATCGGGCAAAGGCTGGCTTCCGAATCTGATGGCAAGCGACGGACCCAAGATGACTGTCCGCTCTTACCTGAAGCTCGTCAATGTGAAGGCCAATCACCGGAAGGTCGTCGTCAGCGAGAATACGGCTCTGGTCTCCTCCGGCAATGTTCATGACGCCAGTGCCTATCACTCCAATGTCGCCTTTGAGGTTCAGGGACCGATTATCAAGGATATTCTGGCCTCCGAGCAAGCTGCAGCCGATCTGTCGAACGGCGGGCAGCTTCCGCAGTACATTCCGGATGAGAGTGCTAAGATAAAGGCAAATGATGGCCCGATCGGCGTGCGCTATCTGACAGAGGGAAAAGTGTATAAATACGTGCTCCAAGAGATCGACGCCACCAAAAAAGGCGATACGCTCTGGATGGGCATGTTCTACATTGCCGATGAAAAGGTGATGAATGCACTGCTGTCCGCAGCAGATCGCGGCGTAGAGATAAGGCTTCTGCTGGATCCGAATGAAAATGCGTTTGGACAGGAGAAAATCGGTATTCCTAACCGGCCGGTTGCTGCCGAGCTGACAAAACGCTCAAAGGAACGCATTGCGATCCGGTGGTATCATACAACCGAGGAACAGTTTCACACGAAAATGATGTATATCCATAAACCGGACGCGCAGTCCATTATCCTGGGCGGCTCCACCAATATGACCCCGCGTAATCTCGACAACTACAATCTCGAGAACGACCTATGGGTGTCCGTCCCTTCAGGAGCAGCGCTTGATCTTCAGATGGAGGGCTATTTCGACCGTTTATGGAACAATAAGGGCGGCTCCTTCAGCTTGGACTTAAGCGCCTATCAGGAGAAATCCACTTGGTTCAAAGACATGCTCTTCCGTATTCAGAAGGCACTTGGATTCACCACCTTCTAAGATGTAAATCCTGTGGACAAGCCGCGCAAAAAAAGAAAAGGTGTTCTGCCAAGGGCAGAACACCTTTTTATATCGTATTCGCATTTATTTCTCACATACGGCCTTCAACTGACAGCGTTCTCCGCATATACGGCCTTTTCCGTGCGGAACGCACATCGGAGTGCCAAAGATCGGATCCTCTGCGATCATGCAGTCCATGCAGAATACTTCCTTAACCATCTGAGGAGTCAGCACATCTTCCGGCGCTC
This sequence comes from Paenibacillus dokdonensis, assembly GCF_004916975.1. Classification (GTDB taxonomy): domain Bacteria; phylum Bacillota; class Bacilli; order Paenibacillales; family Paenibacillaceae; genus Paenibacillus_AQ; species Paenibacillus_AQ dokdonensis. The sequence goes on from NZ_STGQ01000002.1 coordinate 184,423, forward strand.
CGGCGCAGTGCACTCCCTGGTCCTTGACCGCAATCATATGATCCGCATAGCGGCAGGCCAAATTCAGATCATGCAGCACCATGACAATGGTACGTCCCTGCTCACGATTCAGCTCATACAAGAGATCCAGTACTTCAATCTGGTGACTGAGATCGAGATAGGTCGTCGGTTCGTCCAGCAAAATCAGATCCGTATTCTGGGCAAGCGTCATGGCAATCCATGCCCGCTGACGTTGTCCGCCTGAAAGGGAATCCACTGTACGTTCCGCGAGATCGGACAGTCCTGTCATTGCCAGCGCCTCGTGAACCAGCCGTTCATCCTCCGCGCTCCATTGCTTGAGCCAGGATTGATGAGGATACCGCCCCTGCTTCACCAGCTGGAGCACCGTCAGCCCCTCAGGCGCTGTAGGACCCTGCGGCAAAATGGCCATACTGCGTGCAACCTCTTTGGTAGAAGTGCGGTGTATTTCTTTTCCGTCCAGAAGCACAGATCCGCTCTTGGGTCTGAGCAGGCGCGCCAGCGAACGCAGCAAAGTTGATTTGCCGCATCCGTTGCTGCCGATCAGCACGGTCACTTTGCCTTCAGGGACATGAAGACTGAGGTCCTTAATTATCTCCGTATCTCCGTAACTGAGCGTCAGTGCCTCGGTTTGCAAAAGGGTCATCGCCGGTTACCTCCCCATTCTCTGTTCTTCAGTTGATAGCTTTAAGTATATGTTATCCGTCACAGTGATCCCGTGAAATATATATGTCTAATAAATGATAATCATTATCAACAATAATAAAATGCCCGGGCGCCGCTGTCAACTCCAGGCTCAGTTCTTCCACCCTACAAAAGCGGGGACATCAGCCGTGCGAGCGACTCCAGAAAGCGCTCGTAGATTCTTTTTTTCATAAATGTGTCAGGAACAATCTGCTTGGTCGATTTCAAATCGCGCTCAAAATCCGATACGATACGCTGCACGCTTTCCGTCTGAACCAGCAGCGCATTCACCTCAAAATTCAGGTGAAAGCTGCGCATGTCCATATTCGCCGTACCGATCGTAGCCACTTCTCCGTCGATGATCAGCAGCTTGGAATGCAGAAAGCCTTTTTCATATTCATAAATCTTGACTCCGACATCCAGCAGCGCCGGAAAATAGGAATGCGACGCCAGGAAAGGCAGCCATTTATCCGGTTTGGACGGGAACAGGATGCGTACATCCAGGCCCGACATGGCGGCAACCCGCAGGGAGGTAAGAATGTCATCATCCGGTATGAAATAGGGTGTAGCCAGCCACACTGATTTTTGTGCGGAGGTAATCATGGAGAAAAAAATATTTTTGAGCGCGCGACGGTCATTGTCAGGCCCGCTTGGTATAATTTGCACGGCCCCGCTGTTCTCCTCTGACAGGAGCGGTGACAGGTATTCAGCCTCAAGCACCTGCTCACCCGTCATGTAATGCCAGTCCTGAAGGAAAATGATCTGCAGCGTTCTCACGGCCTCGCCTTTGACGGACATATGCGTATCGCGCCAGAATCCGTATGCGGAGCTGCGGCTCAAATATTCATCTCCCACATTCAGGCCGCCGATAAAGCCGACATTACCGTCAACGACAACAATCTTGCGGTGATTCCGGTAATTCACCCTCGAGAGGAAGAACGCCTTCGAGCTTCCATAAGCCACTACCTGCACCCCGGCCTCCGACATCTCTCGCAGAAATGATTTCGGCAGCTGCATACTGCCCCAGGCATCGTACATAAAGCGCACATGAACACCCGATCTGGCCTTTTCAATCAATATCCGCTGAATCCGGGTCCCGATATCATCGGCGCGGTAAATGTAGTACTCCATATGGATATGATGCTTGGCCTTCTGCAGCTCCTGCAGCAGGGTGGAAAAGGTTTCTTTTCCATTCGTCAGAATCTTGGTTTCGCTCGAAAAGGATATTGGAGTCCGTGCCAACCTCTGCGACAGACGGAGCAGCTGCTGCTGCATCGGGTTGAATCCCGAAAGATCGGGATGAACGCGCACGCTTCCCTCTTCCAGTCTCTCGTATGTCTTCAAATCCTGCTCAGCCTTCTTGTTGAATTTGCGGCGTTTGAAGTAATTTTGCCCGAACAAAAAATAAAAAAACAGTCCAACGACCGGCACGAGCGCAAGCAGCAGTATCCAAGCCATGGTTGAGGAAGGATTCCTGTTCTCCATAAAAATCATAAATCCGAGCGATACGACCGTCAGGGTGGAGAAAATACTGACGATGGTACCCGCCGTCTTGCCGAAAACGCCAAAGCCGAAATAATAAAATGCAAATAATAACGCGGCAACAATGACAGCCTGTATTCCCCTTCTCATATCTTCCCTCGCTTATATATCACTTTTGACATAACGTTTCACTTAGAACCAGTAAACTATATTTTACATGAACCGGGCCCATCTTCCTATATGATACGTATAAAAAAGTCTTTTCGATGCACTTTTACGGAATGCAGCCGCTTTTGTGTCATTAAGAAACCTTGACAGGAAATCATATTCGTGAAAAGATAAGCCTAACGATCGTTAGGTAGTTAAGAAAAGGAGGTATGGCTATGAATGCAAAACGCATGCTTTTGGATACCGCGCTTGCCCATTTTGCCCGGGAAGGTTATGAAGGAGCTTCCCTGCAGAAAATAGCGGAAGACGTAGGGATCAAGAAGCCTTCCATATACGCCCATTTCAAGGGGAAAGATGATCTGTTTCTTAGCACGCTGAAAAATGCGCTCAAGGAGGAAAAGCGGCGGATCACCCGCTACTTTATCAGCCGGAAGGATCAGCCGCTGGAAGTTCGTCTGTCCGAGCTGCTGGAATTTCTGCAAGAGGAATATACCCGAAGCAACGAAAGCAAGTTCGTGCTGCGGATGGCCTTTTTTCCGCCGTCTTCCCTCTACGATGAGGTTATGGAGCTCATTTACCCTTTCCTTGACTCCATGGAGAGAAGGGTTGTCCAGCTGATGGAGCAGGCGAAAAGGGACGGGACAGTGCACATCGTTCCATCCGAAGATGCGGCTCTTGCATATATGACGCTGACGGATGGCATCCTTGTAGAAATGGTGTATGGCGGGCTCCCGGGCGCGCAGCGAAGACTGAAAGCATCCTGGCCGATCTACTGGGCCGGTATTCAAGCATTTGAAGCCCGGAAAGGATTATAGAGGAGGTAACATCATGAACAGGCATTGGTTATTTGTTATTTTAGGCGGTGTTGTGGAGGTGCTGTGGGTATCTGGCCTCAAGCATTCAAGCAACATCCTGGAATGGATTTTGACGGCAGTCGCCATTATCATAAGCTTTTATCTCATTGTTGAAGCGTCGAAGCATCTACCTGTGGGTACAGTTTATGCAGTCTTCACAGGCCTTGGAACGGCAGGTACGGTCGTGACCGAGATGCTCGTCTTCGGTGAGCCGTTCCGCTGGTCGAAAACGCTGCTTATTCTTTTGCTGCTCGCAGGTGTCGTCGGATTGAAGATGATTACCAGTGAAGAAGGCAGTAAGAAAGGAGCGGATGTGTGATGGCTTGGGTAGCAATTGTACTTGCAGGAATATGTGAAATTTTTGGGGTTATTGGGATGAAGGGCGTGACGCAGAAGAAGGGCTGGTCCTCTTATGCACTTATGTTTGCCTCCTTCGCCGGCAGCTTCCTGCTCCTCTCCTACGCGATGAATACGCTCCCGATGGGCACGGCTTATGCGGTATGGACCGGAATTGGAACGGTGGGCAGCACGATCGTCGGCATGTTTATATTCGGAGAGCCAAAGGAATGGCGGCGTATCCTGTTTATTGCCATGATTCTCGGTTCGGCCGTGGGACTTAAATTAATTTCTTAATTCTTGTCACAAAACGGACTCCTCCTTTGTCTTCCTTAAGTAAGCACAAAGGAGGAGAAATTAGATGAAACTAAGATTAAATTACCGGACTACAAGTCCGCATGTATTTCAGGCGATGATGAACTTGCAGAAGGCCGATTCGAGCAGTGCGATCGATCCTGTGCTGCATGAGCTGATTAAGATCCGTGTATCCCAAATCAACGGATGTGCATTTTGCCTCGATATGCATGCCAAGGATCTGCTGAAGCTCGGGGAGTATCAGGATCACATTCTGCTGCTGAGCGCCTGGCGGGAAGCTCCGATATTCACAGAAACGGAGCGGGCGGCTTTGGAGCTGGCTGAAGCTGTAACACGGATCTCCGAAAAAGGGGTACCGGACGCGGTATATGAGCACGCCCGGGAGTATTTTGATGAAAAGGAATTCATGGAGCTCATCTTAGCCATCAATACAATCAACAGCTGGAACCGGATCGCAATATCGACGGGCATGTTCCCGGGATGCTTTGCGTGACCGATGGGAGCCGGGGAATCGGTTCCCCTTGCATATCAAGAAACCCTGTCCTTTTATAAGGCGCAGGGTTTCTTGCTGCTTGCGAAGCATTTATGATGAAATGCTCATGGCTGCACGAGTATAATGATGATTATAGAATTCGTTCACAAATCGGTGTTAAGCATAGACAACAACGGCCGCATCTGGTCGGCGGAAGCTTGGGAGGTTTACGGATGACTGAGAAAACAGAAATCGAATCGCTTTACCGCACTTACCGCACCTACGGACTGTCCATTGCCTACCGCATGCTGGGTACGTTCACCGATGCGGAGGACATCATTCAGGATCTTTTTGCAGAACTGGCGGTTAAAAATAGGGCTGATGTGCAAAACATGAAAGCCTATATCGCCAAGTCCGTGACCAACCGCTGTTTGAACCTGCTGCACTCGGCAAAGAAAAAGCGGGAAGAGTATATCGGAGAGTGGCTGCCGGAACCGGTCACCGGGACAGCCGAGCTCCCTGAGCTTGCCGCGGAGCAAAAGGACACCCTGTCCTATGCCTACCTGCTGATGCTGGAGCGGCTTGGACCGGTGGAACGCGCGGTCTTCCTGCTGCGGGAGGTGTTTGAGTACGACTATGATCAGATCGCGGATATGACGGGCAAGTCGGAGGCCAACTGCCGCAAAATTTTCAGCCGGGCGAAGCAACAGCTTAAAGGGAGTGAAATCCCCTCCACTCCGATTGCACAGGGGCAGCGGAAAGCGATGGTGGAGCGGTTCGCCAATGCCTTTCTGCATTATGATCCCGAGACGCTGCTCAGTCTGCTGACTGAAGACGCGGTTCTGATTTCAGACGGCGGAGGTGCAGCGCGTGCAGCCATCCGGCCGATCGTCAGCCGTGAACGCCTCCTGAGGCTTTTTACATCACCCAAAGCTTACCGGGACATGCGTACCTGGAATGTGCATATGGCTGAGATCAACGGCGAGATCAATCTAGTCTATACAAGTGAGGCAGAGGTTAAATCGGTGTTATGCTTTCAATTCAGCGAGTCCGGAGACCAGGTGCAGCATTTGTATATGATCAAAAATCCGCAGAAGCTAAAGCATATGCAGACTTATCTGCGCGAAGCATCTCTTGAAACCGGATAATGAGACCCTTCCAATATGACTGGCTTATTAAAAAAAGAATCCAAACCTCATTTCATCCGTATACCTGTATGTGAGCCGCCTTCCGGCGGTTTTTTGTTACGAGGAATTCTTAGCCGCTTGCTAAACAATCCCCGCAATGCCTCGGCCGCTAGCTTTAGCTGAATCTGTCGGAAGACGTCAAAGGACGTTATTCCATTCATCTTCACGCCTGCCTATTAACTGGAAAACACGAAGCGACACCGTAGATTTGTATCTACCCTGCCTTTTGTAATATAATCATTTTGACTACACGGTCAAATTGAGAACCGAAGTGTTCAGAAAGGAGTGAATGTTCATTTGTCTGAGAAACTGGCGGACAAAAAGAAGCAGATTCTGAAGACCGCCCTGCAGCTGTTTTCCACCAAAGGGATATCATCTACCTCTATGCAGGAAATCGCGGAGTACTGCGGTATGTCCAAGGGAAGCCTTTATTTGCACTTCAAGTCCAAAGAAGAGCTCGAGCAGAGTATTTATCTGTACTGCGAGGGGATGATCCGTGACAGTGTCATGCAGGTGGAGCAGGAGCATCTTCTGACTCCCAAAGAACAGCTTCACAAGCAGGTTGAAGTTCTTCTGAACCGTCTGGTTGAGCTGCGTGAATTCGTCATGATGCAGATGCGAGACCAGCATATGGGCGGCAAAAAACCCGCTCTGGACGGTTGCCTTCGCGAGAAGCATATGCATGCGCTGAATTGGTTCCATAACAAGCTGATCCTGATCTACGGACAGGATGTACAGCCGTATACCATGGATCTTACCTTGTTTGTCGGCGGGATGCTCAGCGGATATATCCGCATGCTGATGATTCCGGGGCTGCCGCTGAACGTACGCAGAATGGCAGAGCATCTGATCACGCTTCTGGATGATGTGGTTGCCAGCACGCTCCGCGTACGCAAGGAACCGCTTATAGCCACGCAGATATGGTCACAATGGATGGAGAAGTATATGGACGCTTCCGGCAGCCTGCGTCATCCCCTGATGGTAACCAAGCAGATGAAAGATAAGCTGAAGGATATCCAAATGGATGAAGCAAGGCGGGAATTCGGACTCGATTCCATTCAGATTATTGAAAAGGAACTGCTGGATATCGAGCCGCGTAAGGCCATTCTGATCGGAATGATGAGCAATCTGGAGCAGATACCGGAGCTCTCGCCGATGAGTGAAGAACTGAAGGAGATTTACCTGCTTTATGTGGACTCAAGAACTGACCGTTCATGAACGTATTTGAAAGGTATATAGAGAGGAGTAGAAACCTGCGAAATGAAAGGAATTATTAATTTCTCACTAAACAATAAATTTGCTGTCTGGATACTAACCGTCATCGTTGCAGCAGCCGGACTCTACAGCGGTTTGTCGATGAAGCAAGAGACGATACCGAACATTAACATCCCTTTTCTAAGTGTCACCGCGGTTTATCCTGGAGCAGCCCCTGAAGGTGTTGTACAGGATGTAACCATGCCGCTCGAACAGCGGCTGCGTAATGTGGATGGCGTGAAGACCGTCACCTCTACCTCGATGGAGAATGCCGCCAACATTGCGATGGAGTTTGATTATGGTTCCGATCTGGACCAGGCGACCGCGGCTGTCCGCGAGGCACTGAATGAGGTGACCTTGCCTGAAGGGGCTCAGAAGCCTACCATTTCCAAATTCAGCATGAGCTCCTTCCCTGTCGTCTCGCTAAGTGCATCAGACGACTCCAACGACTTGGAGAAGCTGACCAAGAACATTGAGAATCAAGTTGAGCCTGCACTCGAGAAAATTCCCGGCGTAGCCTCGATCTCCATTTCCGGTCAATATGTCAAAGAAGTGCAGCTGAAGTTTAATAAAGAAAAAATGGCCCAGCTCGGTCTTTCTGAAGATACCGTGAAGGGCATTGTCCAAGGCTCGTCCATTCGTGTCCCTCTTGGTCTGTTCACACTGGATCAGTCCTCGAAGGCCGTCGTTGTGGATGGCAATATCATCTCACTGGATGATCTGAAGAACCTGACGATTCCTGTTATTCCTAGCCCAGGCGGAGCAGCCTCTGGCGCCGGCGGTGCCCAAGGCCAAGGAGCCCCTGCTGGTACGCAAGGTACGAACGGTGGCGCTGCCCAAGGTTCTGGAGCATCCGTACAAGGTAATGCGGCTCAAGGCATTCCTGCCGGCATTCCAACCGTAAAGCTGAGCGAAATCGCTGATATTCAAGTCATCGGCAAAGCAGAATCTGTCTCCCGTACGAACGGCAAGCCATCCATTGGTCTGCAGATCGTTAAAGATAACGATGCCAACACGGTGGATGTCGTCAATGCCGTTAAGGATAAAGCCACGGAACTTGAAGGCGAGTTCAAAGGCATGAACCTGACCGTACTGCTTGACCAAGGCAAGCCAATCGAAGATGCGGTATCCACGATGATGAGTAAAGCGGTATTCGGCGCTTTGTTCGCCGTCCTCATCATTCTCATCTTCCTGAGAAACATCCGCTCTACTATCATCTCGATTCTGTCCATTCCGCTCTCCCTGCTGATCGCTCTGCTGATTTTGTGGAGAATGGATATCACTTTGAACATGATGACCCTGGGCGCGATGACTGTAGCCATAGGGCGTGTCGTCGATGACTCCATTGTCGTTATCGAGAATATTTACCGGCGGATGACCAGCGGCGGCGAGAAGCTGCGTGGACGTGAGCTGGTTCGTGAAGCAACCCGTGAAATGTTCGTACCGATCATGTCTTCGACGATTGTTACGATCGCCGTCTTCCTGCCACTTGCCTTCGTCAGCGGCATGGTCGGCGAACTGTTCTTGCCGTTTGCGCTTACGATGGTCTTCGCCCTGTTGGCATCGCTGCTGGTTGCGATTACCCTGGTGCCGATGCTCGCGCATTCCCTGTTCAAAAAAGGCATCAAGACATCCAAAAAACATGATCACGACAAACCGGGCAAAATGGCCCGCGGCTATCAACGCATCCTGAACTGGTCGCTGTCTCATAAGCTGATCACTTTCGGACTCGCCGTGGTCCTGCTCGTTGCAAGCTGCTTCCTGACTCCGCTCATCGGTACCAGCTTCATGCCGGAACAGGAAGATAAATATGTAATGGTAACCTACTCTCCAGAGCCCGGTGCCCAGCTTGAAACGGTTGAGCAGCGTGCACTGGATGCCGAGAAATATATTCTTGAGCAGCCAAACGTAGATAAAATGCAGTATTCCATTGGTGGAAGCGGCAATCCGATGGGTGGAGGATCCTCAAACTCCGGACTCTTCTATGTTGAATATAAGAAAGACACCAAGGATTTTGAAGACGTGAAGAAGAACCTGGTCGAAGGTCTGAAAAAACAGGTCGCCAAGGGTGAATGGGCTACGATGGATATGTCCGGCGGCATGGGCGGAAGCTCACTCAGCGTCAGCGTATTCGGCAACAGCCTGGATGACATCAAGCCGGTATCCGATCAGGTTCTGAAGCTGGTTGAAGCAGACAAGACCAATTTTGAAAAAGCAAAAACCAGCCTGTCCAAAGCCTATGATCAGTACACCATTGTCGCTGACCAGCAAAAGCTCAGTTCGATGGGTCTTACAGCCGGTCAAATCGCCATGAAGCTCAGCCCGGTACGGGAACGCCCTGTACTCACAGAGATCAAGGTCGATAACAAAGACTACAAAGTGTACATTGAAGCGGACAGCAAGGAATATAAGAGTGTCGATGAAATCTCGAATGAGACCCTTACATCTCCACTCGGTATGAAGGTACCGATCAAGGATGTAGCCAAGGTTGAAAAAGGGACTTCCCCAGATACGATTACGCGCACAGACGGCAAAATGGTCGTGAACGTAACAGCCAACATCGTATCTTCGAATGTAGGTCAAGCCTCTAGCGACCTGCAAAAGCAAATCGACAAAATCGATAAGCCTGACGGCGTAGAGATCAAGTTCGGCGGAACCACCGAACAGATCAATGACACCTTTACACAGCTTGGCTTGGCCATGGCTGCAGCCATCGCTATTGTGTATTTCGTGCTCGTTGTGACCTTTGGCGGCGGTCTTGCACCATTTGCCATCCTGTTCTCCCTGCCGTTCACAATCATCGGTGCGCTTGTCGGCCTGTGGATTGGCGGAGAAACGCTCAACGTATCCTCTCTCATGGGTGCGCTGATGCTGATCGGTATCGTTGTTACCAACGCCATCGTATTGATCGACCGCGTTATTCACAAGGAACGCGAAGGCATGTCAACGCGTGAAGCCCTGCTCGAAGCAGGTGCCACCCGTCTTCGCCCGATCCTGATGACAGCTCTTGCCACCATTGGAGCCCTACTTCCGCTGGTGTCGGGACTTGAGAACAGCGCGGGTATCATCTCCAGAGGCCTTGGTATTACCGTTATCGGTGGTCTGATCAGTTCCACATTGCTGACGCTCGTCATCGTACCGGTTGTGTACGAATTCCTGATGAAGTTCCGCAAACCCAAAGTGGATGATTAAGATTTGAAGCTTTGATTATTTAAAAGGACGCGTTCCCTCCCTGCCGGGAGAGGATGCGTCCTTTTTGTATTGCATATTCGTTTCTGGATTTATCGCATGATCCATTCAACCGGCACTCGCGTCAGCCAGCCAGTTCCTCCCGCAGCAAGCGAAGCATTTGTAGATCATATGGAATAAATTCGCTCACAATATGCCCGATTTCCCGGTACAGTGGAGTGCGTGCGAGACTCGTTAACTCATTCGAGAGACGTGGCGTCCACTGCAGCAGGTGATTCTCCAGAAAATCAATCTGCGTATCGAGCCACATCAGCTGGCACTCCGGCAAGCCTTGCGTGTTATCCATATGCTCGCCCGCGACGGCTATGAACTCGAGCTCAATGGTAAGATGATCATCCTTTTCGCTCTGCAGCTTGTTAAATACAATGCCGCAGGCCGCATAGGCCTCCCGGATTTGCTGCAGGCAGCGGTGACCGCTGCGTTGATCCGTTGTACGGTATACACTTTCGCATACACAAGGGAGAAGGGCATCCGGACCAGTAAACAGACGCTCATATTCTTTCGTCTCCATACGGCATACATCCGAGAGCTCGCAAGGCTCCAGCTTGCCCCAATGCTCCTGAAGCCGGCGTCCCCCTTCCGTCAGCGCCATTTCCTCGCGCATTGCAGCCTGCCGCTGCCACAAAGCAATCTGCGACAAGCTTGGCGGATTCTCCAGAAAATCGATCAGCAGCTGATAAACCCAGCCTCTACCCTGAAGCCATTGTACCCCTTTCGCGGTGTCCAGCAGCGATTTCACAGTCATCGTCGTCATAGCTGAATCCTCCTTTATCATGGTCCATATCATAATTGTCTCCATTCTTACAGACAAGATAGCGCTTTCTTCTTCCTGATTTAACCTTACCTTATCATTAGAGACTCTTATGTGATATAATTCACATTAAACGCCAAAACCACCCATATTATTTTAAATTTTAATGGAATGTTCAAAGTTATCGATCCAATTCATTTGTATCCTGATCATTCTCCACAGCCTGCTTATAATCTACAGGGTTATTCATGTTGAAAAATTCCCGCCCCGGGTCGAGTCCTGTTTCGTTTCGAATTTGTTCCTCTGGAATATAGCAGATCCGGAGCTCCTTCAGCCAATCTGTCATACGCAGCTTGCTTTCTGCGAGCGACTTCTCAAGGGAGGGGAGCGTGCTGATATGATAGGCTGCAACCAACGGCTGGATTCTCCCGTCCACTAAGGGTATGAAGCCCTGGTACGCAGGCTTTTCTTCACCCGTCGCCTGCTTCTCAATCATTTCTTTCAGATATTTAAAGATCCCTTCGCTGACAAAAGGCAGATCACATGCCGATACGATCACCCATGGCGTCTCCGCCATCGTAAGCGCAGCATGAAGTCCTGATAGCGGCCCCATCATCGGAAACAGGTCTGATACAATTTCGCGTCCCAAATTTTCGTAAACCTTTTTGTCATTAGCTGAAATAATGATTCTGGATGTTATATCAGCCATGCTCCGGATCACGGATTCAATGACCGTTTCGTTTCCGTTCATCCTGAGTAATGCCTTGTTCTTTCCCATCCGGCTCGACTTCCCGCCTGCCAGCACAACACCTGTCATTTCCGTCATTCCATCACTTCCTTTTACCTTTATATTTTGTTCAAAAATATATATCACCGTAAACCATTTGTAGTTTAAAATCCATACAAATGGATACTTTAACACTTATTGGTTTGTATCCCTTTTCAACAAATGATAAAGTGGGATTGGCGGCTTCTAAAAAAGCCACTGTCGATTCGCATTCGGTCGGAAAGGAATGTGCAACGTGCAGGAACTTGTAAAAAAAGAGTCCAAGCTGCTGCCGCTTAAGGCTTTTAACTTTTTAATCTACGGCACCGTGGTGATCTTCACCAGCTTTTTTCAATTATACCTGCAGGACGCAGGCATGAACAAACTGGAAATCGGCAGCTTGATGGCACTGGGTCCCTTTGTGTCCCTGATCGCCAATCCTTTCTGGACATTCTGGAGTGACCGCATGCAGAATGCGCGGCGCATTCTATTGTTTATGATGACTGGAACTCTTCTGCTTATTCAATTTGTATTTCATGCGGGTACGTATAATATGATTTATTTGGCAATGATACTCTTTTTCTTTTTTCAGAGTCCACTCTTTGCCCAGAGCAACACGCTAATTTTAGGCTATATCTCAGATAAACCGCAGCACTTCAGCACCTTCCGGAACTGGGGCTCCATTGGATGGGCCGTCATTGCCATTACTGCCGGGATCCTTATTGACCAGGTTGGCATATCACGGCTGTCGTTTCTGATTACCGGCATCCTGCTGCTGGCCATCGGTACGGTCCTGCTGCTTCCGCCGCTGAGGGCAGCCTCAGAGACACCGCCGATCCGCCTGAGAGGCTTCGGAAAAATAGTGATTAACCGCTATGTCATCGCTTTTATCGTGCTTGGCATGTTGGTTTCGGTGCCCAATTCGATGAACAACACATTTATGTCGCTCTATATTACGGAGCTAGGCGGCTCGAAGACGATGGTTGGATTAGCCGTATTTCTGTCTTCCTTTCTGGAGGTCGCCGTACTCTTACTCTTCCACCGCTATCTAAAACGCTCCCTCTCCACCCTGATCGGCTGCTTGACCTTGGTGAGCGTGCTGTTCTGTGTACGTTGGCTGCTCATGGCAGGTGCCGCACATCCGCTGGAGGTTGCGATCATTCAGATCATGCACTGTCTTACCTTTGGCGGATACTTTTTCGTCGGCACCCAGGTGGTCAGCCAATTAGTGCCTCCTGTTCACCGCGCTTCTGCGCAATCCCTGTTCACCTTGACCTGGAGTGGCATTTCCGGCATGATCGGCAGTCTGGCTGGAGGCTGGTTGTTCCAGAACTTTGGTGGTCAAGCCATGTATAACATAGGATTTATGCTGGCTATGTTCGGGGCCATAGGCTTTGGCATCATGTGGTACTGGCTCCGGTTCCAGGGGCATCACCCAAAACCCGATTCACCGGAGGAGGAACTGGAAGAGCTGCTTGAAGAAGAATACCGCTAATAAAAAGCCAGTGCTTAGAGAATCTTCTCTCTGCACTGGCTTTTCTATTGCATACGAACAACAAACTTATTTAGGGAGCTGGAATGAGCTCTTCATTGATACGATCAGATTAAAGACCGGCTGACCTGGCAAAGAATATTTTGGATCCACGTTGAAATAGCCATGGCGGAAGAACTGGAATTTATCCTGCGCTCCTGCTTCCTTCATCTCAGGCTCTACAAATCCGTGCAGAATCTCGAGTGAGTTCGGATTGATCTCGTCCAGGAATGATTTCTCCACTTTTCCGGCTTCTTGAGCGTCTTCCTCTGCTTCCACGGTCTCTTCCTCTTTCGGCTTGATCAGTGGCTCGTACAGACGGAATTCCGCAGGTACAGCATGGGAGGCTTCCACCCAATGAATCGTGCCCTTCACCTTGCGTCCCGTAAATCCGGAGCCGCTTTTGGTTTCCGGGTCATAGGTGCAGTGAATTTCCGTTACGTTTCCGTCTTCGTCTTTAATGAACTCATTGCACTTGATAAAGTACGCATTCTTCAGACGTACTTCATTCCCAGGGAACAAACGGAAATATTTATTCGGCGGATTCTCCATAAAATCGTCCTGTTCGATGTAAATCTCACGCGAGAACGGAATTTGACGGCTGCCCATGTCCGGATTTTCGGTGTTGTTTTCGGCTTCCAGCCATTCCACTTGCCCTTCAGGGTAGTTCGTGATGACCACTTTAAGCGGTTTTAGCACAGCCATCGTACGCGGTGCCTTCAGCTTCAGATCCTCACGGACGAAATGCTCCAGCATTTGCAGGTCGATCAAGCCCTGACTTTTGGAAATGCCCGTTTCATACACGAAGCTGCGGATCGCTTCCGGCGTGTAGCCGCGGCGGCGGAGTCCCGAGATCGTCGGCATGCGCGGGTCGTCCCAGCCATCCACGATCTTTTCATCCACCAATAGCTTCAGCTTGCGCTTGCTGGTGAGCGTCTGGGCCACATTCAAGCGTCCGAACTCATATTGATGCGGCGTGCTCGGCATTTCGCATTCTGCAATCACCCAGTCATAAAATGGACGTTGGTCCTCAAACTCAAGTGAGCAGAGGGAATGGGTCACGCCCTCAATCGCATCTTCCAGTGGATGAGCAAAGGTGTACATTGGGTAAATGCACCATTGATCTCCTGTGTTGTGATGAGCGACGTGAGCAATTCGGTAAATGACGGGGTCACGCAGATTGATATTCGGCGAGCTCATGTCAATTTTGGCACGGAGCACCTTTTCGCCATCCTTGAATTCACCGGCACGCATGCTGCGGAACAGCCCGAGGTTCTCCTCTATGCTGCGGTCCCGGTACGGGCTGTTTTGTCCAGGCTCGGTCAAGGTTCCGCGCGTTTCACGGATTTGGTCGGCGCTTTGGTCATCCACATAGGCTTTGCCCTTTTGGATCAGCAGCTCGGCACGTTTGTACATTTCTTCAAAATAATCCGAAGCGAAGCGTTTCTCTGTCCAGTCGTAGCCGAGCCATTTTACGTCTTCCTCTATAGAATTGACGTATTCCACATCTTCTTTCATCGGGTTGGTATCATCAAAGCGGAGGTTCGTTGAACCGCCGAATTCCTGCGCAAGTGTAAAGTTAATCCAGATGGCCTTGGCATGTCCGATATGCAAATAACCGTTAGGCTCCGGCGGAAAGCGGGTAATCACTTTCTGGACTTTGCCGGACTCCAGGTCATCTGTAATTACGTTTTTAATAAAATTGGAGGGGGTGCTTGGTTTCTCCACAGTAATCAACCTTTCATCCTGAATTATGTCCGCCCTAATAGAATGAAACGATAGCAGTTTCCTACTCCACTCTATATCTATTCTGTATAAGCGTGTTTCATTTAAATATACCTGTAATGACCGGATAGTTCAATGATTCGGCCTTTTCTGCTTTGACGGAGGCTTTTGAATAGGGTAGCATGGAAACGAAAACCAAAAAGCGCGGCAAACCGCATCATCTCATCTTCCATAGAAAGAAGGTCTGAAATCATATGTTTACATATCCTCTGGACGATCATATTGAACTGCAACCTCTGGCTTTGCAGCATGCACGCCCCCTGTTTATCCTGACCAACCGTTCACGCGATACGCTGCGCGAGTGGCTTCCTTGGGTTGATGCCATTACAGAGGTGGATCATACCGCAAATTTTGTGAGAAACGCCATTAAGCAGGGAGCCGAGAACGGTGCCATATCCTCAGGCATCTGGGTGCAGGGTGAGCTTGCAGGTATGATCAGCTTTCATGAAATCAACTGGCATAACCACTCGGTCAGTATTGGCTACTGGCTCGGACAGGAATATGTCGGTCAAGGCATCATGAGCAGCGCCTGCCGGGCTTTCGTGGATTACGCGCTGATGGAGCTTGACCTGAACCGCGTTGAAATCCGTTGTGCCACGGGTAACCTGCGCAGCCGGGCCATACCGGAGAGATTAGGCTTTGTTCTGGAGGGTATCGTCCGTGAAGCCGAGCTGCTGCCGCAGGGGTTTGTGAACCACGCCATCTACGGCATGATTCAAAGCGAGTGGAAACTGCTGAGATAATGCTTCCTTCATGTTAAAAAGCCGCCCATGCCGGATGAACGTATCTGGCAGGAACGGCTTTTTTAGTTTACAGATTTCTGTTCTCAGCTTGCATGATGCAGAGGTAAAAGTATTCTGGACCTTAAGTCTCCTGCAGCCACTCGGTAAACGATTCCTTCACATTCGCTGCCAGCGCATCCACTTCGAGCATCCGCTTCAGCTGTTCCCGGTCCGCCTGGCGGCGGCCAAGGGACTGCTGCTTAAGTACGGAAGCCACCGTAACCTGCATGGGGTCGGAAATCCGTTTCACAATGACAGATTCATTGCTTAAGCGGCCCTCCTGCAAAATGCGCAGATAAAAGCCGCTGTATCCGGTGTCCAGTACCCGCGCCGGAAAGTCCTTGACGGCATGCTTGCTCGAAATTTTAAAGCATGGAAATCGCGGCTGGCTGACCTGTACGACAACTTCTCCAATCTCGAAAATATCTCCGATGCAAACCTCAGTCTCAAGTAATCCCGTCACGGTCAGATTCTCGCCGAAAGCGGAATAATCCAGCTGCTTATCAAGCTGATTCTCCCAGTAAGCGTAATGTTCATAGGGATAGACGCACACAGCCTTATCGGCACCGCCGTGATGTTTGAGATCCGCCTGTCCGTCTCCATCCATTTGCGTGCGCCCCACGAACACTTCCCCTTGAACAGGATGCTTGTATATACCGGTTGTCAGCGGCTTGCCCAAATATTCCACCGTAATAGGCTTGCCGGTATTAACGGACACGATGCCGTACCTGCCGTTCTCCTCCATCCTTTATCCGTCTCCTTGTATGTATTGTTAAATCCCATCATACCAAAAGGTGACTGAACATAACCGGATTCATGCAAAATCTATAACAATCAGTGCCGAAGGCTATAGGGCTTCAACCAGCCCGCCGTCGACCACAAGTGTACTGCCAGTAATATACGTGTTGGCTCCGGACAACAGAAAAACGACAGCTTTGGCAAATTCCTCAGGCTCTCCGTAACGTCCGAGCGGAATTTCCTGTTGTGACTGATCTTTCATCTCCTCGGCCGTTATGCCCTTCGCTTCGGCTTTGCTTTCATCCAGCTTCTTGATTCGATCTGTGGCAATTCGGCCAGGGGCTACCGTGTTCACCAGTATCCCGTATTGCGCCAGCTCTTGCGACAGGGTCTTGCTCATACCCGCCACACCTGTACGGAAGGTGTTGGAGAGTATAAGTCCAGGAATCGGCTGCTTGATCGAACTTGACGTTAGATTGACGATATGACCGCCTTTTTCCTTCATATGAGGCAGCGCGCAGCGAATCGTGCGCACGTAGCTAAGGAGATTCAGCTGGAATGCCTTCTCCCAATCCTCGTCCGTAAAGGATTCAAACGTACCTGATGGCGGGCCGCCAGCATTATTGACCAAAATATCGATATGGCCAAATGTTTCGGCTGTATACCGGATCAAGCCTTCTACCTCATGCGGAATCGTAATATCCGCCGCGTAGTACTCGACTTGCCCGCTGCCGAGCTGCTGCAGCTCCTGCTGTACCGCCTCGAGCTTATCGTCGCTGCGGCTGCTGATCATCACATCCGCTCCCTCTTTCACAAGCTCTGCGGCAATGGCCTTGCCCAGACCTTGGCTGGAGGCGATGACCAGCGCCTTTTTGCCTTGAAGATGCAAATCCATCATGACAACCCCTTTTCCTAATATATGAATTATAGTTCTTTTATTTTTATTTGGAATGCTGCTATTTTCCCTAATTTTAAAAAAGACAGTTAACTTACATTACACTTCTTCCCTTGGGGGCAAACAGGAAATTTCTGCAAACCGGGTCTGCGTCCTGTTGTAAAAAGAACCTTCATTTCGTGTAAGGTCCATCCATCTACTCTATTCAATTAAGAATAAGTCCGTCACTGAAAAATATCAAATTCCGGTCATTTATCCATAAAATATAGCGTCCAAAAATTCTTCATTTCCCCGACCTTCGACCTAAATTGCTCCGGACAAAAAAACCACCCGTCAGATAATCGTAGCCGGGCGGTTCTATGATGATTTTAGTAAGAAGGATGCAGGCCCTAGTCCCCATTCATACAATAAGAATTAATCCTTTTTCCCATCCAGAAAAAAGCTCATCCAGATGTCATCGACGTACCTGTCTCCTATCCAAAATTCCTCCATCAGACGCCCTTCCTCCACAAACCCGCATTTGCGATAAAAGGCTATAGCGCCAGGATTGGTCGATAGGACACGGAGCCTTAGCTTCAGCTTCCCTTCTTGCGCAGCCCATGTCTTGGCCGCCCCAATCAATCGTGCGCCGATCCCTTCACGCTGATATGCCGGATGCACGGCAATGTTGATCTCGTACACATGTCTGTTGCCGGACAGGTTCGTCGGATGACGGAAGCCGACATACCCGCACAGGGTCCCATCCGCTTCAGCCACGAGCTGCGACGCCGGAGGACAATGCTGAAGGAAATCCTCCCTGGATGGCCAGAGCACCGGCTCCGGAGCTGTCCGGTCTGTCCATACCAGCGCATCGATGTCCATCAGAGCCTGTGCATCCTTCATTTGGGAAAGCCTGATCGTAAGTAGCTGCTCATGAAGCTTCATGGTTCACACCTCTTTTTCAGGAAACTTGCAGCAACCCGGCCGTTTGCCGGAAATGTCCCGTATTAACTGCTTAATGATTCGGCCAACGCGCGTTCGGCCGCTCTGTTCCGCACCGAGTGAATGACGAAGAAAACAACGGCAACAACAGCGATGACGATGGAGAGCCAAGCCACCGGCTCAAGTCCTCCCTGGTCATATAGTATACCCATGAAATAAGGCCCGACCATGCGACCAACCGCGGTCATGCCGCCTGTCAGACCGATATAGAACGGAGCTGCCTTAAAGGCATGATCCGATATAAAGGCAGGCACCGCTGGAGATATGAGCATTTCTCCCAAGGTGGCGAGCACCATCGCGAGCACCATCCCGGAATAGCTTGGAAGCAGCAGAATGACGATGTAGGCTGCCAGGTAGAAGATGCCGCTTGATGTCATTTGCGACGATGACTCTTTGGCAAACCAGCGTTTGATCAGCGTCGTCACGGGCTGCGCAACGAAAATCAATATCCCGTTCAGTGTCCAAAGGAAGCCGTAGGAGCTCTTGTTCATACCCTCGGATATAATATGCGGCGATACCCCTGTGTTCCAAATCGAGTTACCAAACCACAGAAAGAGAGATCCTAAACCCAAATATAAATAAATCCGCGTATTGCCAAGCAGCGCTGGAATGCCGTCCTTCGCATCGGTTTTGACCTTTTTCTCCAGGTGCACAGGTCCATCCTGCTTGTCCAGCCGATTCAGATAATTCAGGAAGAACATCGCGAATACGGCGGAGGTGACCCCGTTCAGAACAAAGGTTAAATGGTAGGACACATCGGCGAGAAAACCGCTGAGTGCCGTTCCGAGCGCCACACCGATATTATTAGCTACATAAATCACATTGAACAGCTCTCCCCGCCGGTCGGCAAAACGGAAACCGACAAATGCCTGAATGGCCGGCATGGAGACGGCGTTGCAGAGTCCGATAAAACCCATCATCACCATATATATAACCCAGTATGAGCTGATAAAAGGCAGAGTGAATAGTCCAAGCGCATTCAGCGCTAACGAGCCGACGATAAGCTTTTTCACCCCTACACGGTGATAGAGCGCCCCGCCAAGCAGCTGTCCGATAATGCCGCCAAAGGCCTGGATCATCACGACCAGTCCCGCATCCGCCATACTTCGTCCCAGCTCGTCAAAAACATACATTGTGGTGAGCGGCCACATCAGCGATCCACCGGCGGAATTGATTAGGCTGGCTGCGAGAAAGATTTTGACTTCCTTCGGATAGGATTGCAAAAATTTCATATATTTTTTTCTCCTGTTATGCAAATCAATTTCATAATACCTAAAGCCGCTTCAATCAAGGCTATATATAGATCCAAACGGTTTTAATGGTTTATATATAGCTTCAATTTTATCGTTTTCGTGAGTTCTGAAATTGATTTATGCAAATACTATTGAAGACACTAAAAGCCCCGAGGGGCTTTTAAGATCATATTCAAGGTTTATGTCCCTGAACCAGTATCCTTCATAATTGAAGTCCCGGCAATAGACCTCACTGACGCTTTACTTGGGCAACGGTAGAAAAGAAAGTGGCTCCGCCGCCCATGTCTGCCAGCCTGTCAGGGGTCAAGGCATTGGCCCGCTGCTTGCGGCCTTTGCCATCCCACCATAATCCCTGGCTGATGACGGTCCCCGGCAGCATCTTATCCGTGACCATGGCCTTAATTTCCAGCTGCCCGCGCTGGTTATAAATAACAACCGGGTCGCCATCACTGATGCCGCGCTCAGAGGCATCCTCCGGATGGATCTGCAGCTGCGGCTCTTTTTCCAGCCGCTGATGCTTCTCTACATTCGCAAAGGTGGAATTCAAAAAGTTATGGTTGGGTGGCGAGATGAACATGAGCGGATAAAGATCGTCCTTACCCGGACGGCTGACACCGTCATATCCTTCATGCAGCGGAACATATTCCGGAAGCGCGGGCATACCGGCCTCCTGCATCGCTGCAGAGTACAGCTCTATTTTGCCTGAAGGTGTGCTCAGCCGCTCCAGATACGTTTCTTGCGGAGACATGTCCAGCTTCACGAAACGCTTCTCTTTTAATGCTTCGAGTGTTACGCCGTTCAAATAAGGATTCGCTGGATAATCGAGCGCACCGGCAATCATCTCTTCCGGAGATTCGGAAAAAGCCTTATCGTCCAGTCCCATCGCGCGACCCAGCATTGCGAATAACTCCACGTTTCCCTTGGACTCCCCTACTCTTTCAATAACCGGCTCCTGCAGCTGGATATAATGATGCCAGTATGAACCGTACAGATCCGTCGTCTCGAAGGTCGAGGCCGCAGGCAGTACGATATCTGCGTATTTGGCCGTATCCGTCATGAAGAGATCATGCACCACCGTAAACAGGTCCTCCCGTGCAAAACCTGCTTGTACCCGCTCTGTATCCGGTGCGACAACCAGCGGATTGCTGCAATAGACGAATATGGATTTAACCGGCTCTTCCACCATTTCCAGCGCTTCTCCGATCCGGTTCATACTAATGCTGCGCGCCTGCTGGCTTGGCCGCAAATCCGGCCGTTCCAAAT
The DNA here is from genome assembly GCF_004916975.1 of Paenibacillus dokdonensis. Classification (GTDB taxonomy): domain Bacteria; phylum Bacillota; class Bacilli; order Paenibacillales; family Paenibacillaceae; genus Paenibacillus_AQ; species Paenibacillus_AQ dokdonensis. The sequence goes on from NZ_STGQ01000002.1 coordinate 205,187, forward strand.
AGCTGCTGTCCATGGCATTATAGCCGCCGTTGGTTTTAACCGCTCCGCCACCCTTTTTCAGCCATTGGCCGGTCAGAGCCGGCAGGCAGGAGATGCTGCGCACATTCATGCCGCCATTGTCATGATGCTGAAGTCCATTTCCTATCGCGATATAAGAGGTGGAGGCTTCACCGTACATAGATGCCAGTTTCTCGATATCTTCTGCCGGTACTCCTGTGATGGCCGAAACATGGGCAGGTGTATAGCTCTTGACATGCTCGCGAAGCTCTTCATAACCTACGGTGTAACGCTTCAGAAAAGCTTCGTCCGTCCGTCCATCGCGGAACAGGATATGCATGACGCCAAGCGCAAGTGCCGTATCCGTTCCCGGGTAAAGGGGAATAAACCAATCTGCCCACTGGGCAGTGCGGTTTTTATGCACGTCGATGACAATGACCTTGGCGCCGCGCTTGCGCGCCTTCTCGGCATAGACCACCTGGTGCATGTTCGTGCTCATCAAGTTGCCGCCCCAGACGATGATCAGATCGGCAAACTCCGTATCCTCCGGTGACGTCCCGCCCTTAAAGCCCATTGTATATTTCCAGCCGGCATTGCCGGCAGCATTGCATATTCCCTGATCCAGCTGACTCGCACCCAGCGCATTGAAAAACCGCCGGTCCATGCCGTCTACGCTGAGGATGCCCATATTGCCGTAAAAGCTGTAAGGCAAAATGGACTCCGGTCCATATTCCGCGATCAGCTCGCGATACCGGCCTGTGATTTCATCAACAGCTTCCTCCCAAGAAATGCGGGTGAATTCACCCGAGCCCTTCGGTCCTGTCCGTTTCAAAGGGTATAGAATACGTTCATTATGATAAATCCGCTCTGTCATATTACGAACCTTGTTACATATGGCTCCCTGCGTCACCGGATGTTCCGGGTTGCCTGTCACCTTCACAATTTTACCATCTTTCTTATGCAGCAAGAGGCCGCATGTGTCCGGACAATCCAGCGGGCAAACCGCCGGAAACACGCCATCCTTCTGTTCAATCATTCCCGCTCCACTCTCCTCTGAATTTCCCATGATAACATGCTCTTCTTTCATCTTAATCGGCAGAGGAAAAATGCGCAAAGAAAATCGAATGATGTTGTTTCACTTCTTAAGCATCAGGGTAATCATCAAATAAGAGCATAAAGCATGGGACATTCCTTTCGTTCCGCCAGCTATGCCATATCATGGACCACTCCCAAAAAATTCGTCATGTTAAAGTTTCGTTCCCCCGAACTTTATCATGGCGAATTTGTTTTTATGCCGTTGAAGGGTGTATCCATATGAAAAAACCGGCCGCTTCCTTGAGAGCGGCCGGTTTTTCCTTTTCTGACTCCAGCGTTTATTGGGTGTAGCCGATATAATCCAATTGGAATTCCGGCTGCCAAGCCATCGTATTGCCGACGGCCCGAAATCCGATTTCGATGGAGGCGACTTGCCCCCTGCCGCCCCAATCCGCGATGCTGCCTTCGATCCGACTCCAGGAATCAGGAGCCGAAGGCGCGGCAATGGTTTTCGTCGACCCGTCGCTGGCGGTCAGGATCGCTCTTGTCTCATACGTGGCGTTCGGAACGCCGCCGTACGAATCGATGTAATAGAAGAAACTCGATGCTTGGGACATATCGATCGGAGTGGCCGGAGTTACCTTAACCGATTTCCATTCGGTTGCCGCCACCGCCTCTGCTTTGACATTCAGCGCATAGCTTCCGAGCTTCGGCGTGCCGGGTCCATTCGGAAACGTCTGCACCGGCGCTGCCGAGCTGACACGGGATGCGCCGCTCCAGCCTTCCGCACTGTTCTCGAAGTTATACAAGACCTTCTCGCCCGCCGGAACCGTTCCCTCGCCATTATCTTTCACCGTGGCGAGGGTTTTCACGATCTCGGTGCTCCGGTATTGAAAGGTCACGTTTACGCTGCCTTGCGCAGGCGGCGTGTACTTTTCCACCGTCAGCGTGAATGTCTTCGAGTCCCCCGGCTTGATCTTATTCACGTGAAGCTTGTCGGAAGAGAACTGGACGGCCTCCGAAGTCACCTGGATGTTCCCGGTCAAATCCTTGCCGTCATAGTTCGAGACAGTCACATCAAGCGTCGAGCCAGCCTGAAGGCCATCCGCCCCAAGCTTCGGAGCGATATCCAGATTGACTGTGCCCCCCTGCCCGTTCGCAGACTTGGCGAACGAGACGCTATCGATCAGGAAGGATCCCTTCCATCGATCCGTCGTCGGCGTATTCATCCATACCTTGATCCGGTCAACGGATTTCAGCCCGGACCAGCCAGACAGGTCCATCGACACATACTCCCATTCTCCCGGCTGGTTCAGAGCCACCATGCCTTCAGCAGACTGCGCTCCGCTGTACACCTTAATCTTGGCGTAGTATGGCTTTTCCGCTGCCGCATCATTGACCTTCAAAGCAAGGTTAAGAGCAGGCGACTTTGTCGCATCGACAACTTTGGCAAGCTTCATGTCCGCCCCGCGCCACATTTTGCCGATTTCATCGAAGTTGACCTGTAAAGCCCCTTTACCTTCATAGGCGGAAACCTTCGTCTGTTGGATGCTGCTGCTGTTATCCGCCAGCGTCCAGTCGCCCGTTCCATTCTCAAAATCCGATACCGGCACACCGCCCTTCTCCTTCTTAGGCAGGCTCACCGGAGATGAGAACGGTACGGCGCGGTCGGCAAGCGCCTTCGCATCAAAGTTTGGAATGACGTCGTTCCAGGACTGGATACCGATGATCTTCTTAGCAAAATCCGTGGCTGTAAGCGACTGGGCCGTATCGATGTCGCGGAAGACGTTATAAATGACCTTCTTCTGATCCGGTGTCGCGATTTCGCCCTTCAGGTTGGTCCAGAGTCCGAGATTCAGCCCGCCCTCTTGCGCATGATCGACATGGCGGTGAAGGATGAACGAATCGATGCCGTCCAGGAATTTGACTTTATAATACGCATACGCATAGGCTGCGGCCTGAATTTGCTGCGATTCAAGGGTATTGTCGAGACTGTGGAAGCCCTGCTCGGACAGGATGATCCGGCGCGGCTCCCCGTTATAAAGATAGGCCGGCTGACGCAGGTAGTCGACCAGAACCTGCAAGTTCTTGAAGGTAATCTGCTCCGTATCGAACGAATCGGTGGCTGCCTTGTCATTCCAGAATCTCGGCTCCATCAGGTTCTCCGGATAAGGGTGGAACGCCATATGCCAGGGAATATCACCCTGCTGCTTCAAATCCTTGGACAGGAGCTCGACCAAATCCTTGTTGTCGTACTTCCATACCGAATCCGAAGGCAGGTTCGTTTCCCAAAAATGATCCAGTGATACGTATACCCGGCCCTGGCTGTAATTGCTGCGTACGATGGTGTCCGTCAGGCGAAGCGTACGCGCGTAATCTTCAACGTACTCATAGATGGTTTTCGGCCCCATGTTGTTCCAGGTTTTGTTCTCACCAACCTCGTTCCCCACGATATAATTCACGGCTCTTCCATAGGCTTCATCCGCGCGCGCGTACCGCTCTGCCAGGAAGTTCGTAACGGCGCTGTAATACCCGACGCCTTCGGCCGTCTTCGTATTTACGGCATACACCGTTCCGTTCGGCTCCGAATCGGGGTGGATCAGAATGCTGTTCGGCGTATCGGGATCGAGATTACGGTACATGATCAGAATGAGCGACACGATCGTATCGTTGTCGGACAGGCTTTTTACCCGTCGATCCAAATCCAACACGGTGTTTTTCTTGAAGTAGTAGGTTTTTCCCTGGAACTCATACGGAATCGTATTTTCCGGCTTGCTGTTCTTCAGGTAGAGCATCTGATCGTATGCGACGTTAAGCGCCGCATGGCTGATGCCCAGATCCTCGGCATCATCGGTGAACTGGACCTGCAGGCCCTTTTTGCTCTTCGCTTCCGGGAAATCGTAAGTGTTCGGTGCTATGAGTTCGGGATTCACGATATACTGCGGGGCATCTACCCATTGCAGCTGGCCCCCGCTTTCCACCGCAACGCCGAATTTGGAATACAGCCGGCTGTGATTGGCATCCTGCAGCGGAGCTTCGAATGCGAAAGAAGCCTCAAGAGGACGAGAGTCCAGCAGCGTTCGCTCCGCATCCGGCTTCGCCGGGTCGGCATACGTCGGCATCTCATAGAGCTGAAGCTGTCCGTCCGGATACTTGGTTACGATCTCCTGCTTGACCGTTCCTTTCAGCGCAATGCTGCCATTCGCGCCGATGGACGCCGTACTCAGGCTGCCGATATAGGCAGGCGGAAGATCGGGCATCTTTTTGAACTCCAGACCGTCGATCTGTACGGCGCCGCCTTCCCCTGCCTGAAGGACAGGCTCGAGCCGGATGCTGCTGAGCGTTCCCTTCCACGCCGGCTGGCTAGACAGATTGAAATCATACGTTGTGAGGGCACTGTTCGGTGTCAGCTCGAAGATTTGGGATTTCTCTTCGCTGTATTCCGGGTCCTCAGCCGTTGTCCACGACACTTTCATGGCCGCCGCAGGCGTGGCATTCGCCAGCTTCACCGATAGCGCGTTACGTTGATCGAGAGACAGGGCGAAATTCCCCGACGACAAGACATCGCCCGCCTCGCCAAGCTGCCATTGCAGCTGCCCGCCGGCAAGCAGCACTTCCTTTCCTCCCGGCCTCGGCCTATTTCGTGCCTGTCTGATCATTTCGTGCTTCTAGTTTGCATGCAAGCTTAGACCAGTACACAAAGTATACTTTTTAATTTTTTTAAATATACAATATTATGTAAAAATTAAATTATGTATGCTTATATTAATCTTTTGCCCAAACAAATGTAAACGGTACCAAAATCCTATTTTTGAAAAACTGGAAAGTCATAAAAGCCTGTCCTTTTTCGTAAACATGCCTGCGAAATCGTGATCCTACATACCAAAACAACACAAAAAGAACCGGTTCGCCCCTTACAGAGCTGAACCGGTTCTTATGCTTAAGCGTCCATGTCCTATGCGTGCTTGCGTATTCCGGCCGGCTTGGCACCGGTAACTTCCTTCGCAGTCGCCGGCTTGGCATCACGCAGGTAGGAAGTCCAGTACGCTGCAGCCACAAATACGACACCGCCGACGAGATTGCCGAGCAGTACGGGAATGAAGTTCATGAAGTAATCGCCCCATGTAAAATGGCCTGCGAAAATTGCTGCCGGAATCAGGAACATGTTCGCAACAACGTGCTGAAAACCAATGGCGACAAAAGCCATGGTCGGAAACCAAATCCCCAGAATTTTACCGCTCAAGCTATCCGACGCATAGCACAGCCATACAGCCAGTGCCACCAGCCAGTTGCACCCGATACCCGAGACAAAAGCCTGCAGGAAGCTGTCATCCAGCTTATGCCCTGCCATATCCACCAGTTTATCCAGATAAGGGCCGCTTTCCGTAAGCCCGTTCACATGACCGAAAAAATAGGCCACAAACAATGCGCCGACAAAGTTGGCTGCAAGCACCAGCACCCAATTTTTCAAAAGCTCGAGCGTCGTGATCTTCTTCGCCATCCGGGCCAGGGATACGACCATCATATTCCCCGTGAGCAGCTCGCCGCCCGCAAGGAGCACCAGGATCAGCCCGGTGGGAAATACAGCAGCCCCAATGAATCCGGCGAAGGATCCCCATTCTTTCGGGGCGCTTGCAATGACACGGATATCCAGCAAGAACCCTAGCGCAATAAACGCGCCGGCCAAAAAACCGAGTACCAATACGGATAACAGCGGATTATGTGCCTTCTTGATTCCTGTCTCCACGGTGAGTTCAGCAATTTGCTGAGGTTTGTAGGAAGCCATAATGTCCTCTCCTTTGCATACACCTATAGAAGCCTTAACTTATTTAAAATTTAATCTGCACAGATTTGAACGAATCAGGCATTCGGTTATATTCTTTTGGTCTGCTCTTCATTTTTATTGTAATGGAATACATAATTTTATTATGTGAAAATAATCACATAATAGTTGCAATAAGGAATATTCTATCTATGAGGGCCCTAAAATATATGATTTACATGATTGGTTTTTGGCAAAAGCCCTTTCTATGCTTAAAGGACAAGTCAGGATGGGTAAAATGGTCATGGAGGTGTTGAAGCGATGACAACGGTATTTGTAGCAGGTGCCCACGGCCAGACGGGCGGGAGAATTGTCAAAGAGCTGGTAAAGGCGGGCTATGAAGTGCGCGGGCTGGTGCGGAGCGCCGAGCATCAGCGTAACGTAGAGGCAGTCGGTGCCACTGGCTATCTGGGTGATTTATCCGAGTCGTTTTCCGATGGAATGAAGGGGGCCGATGCCGTAATTTGCGCGGTTGGTGCCGGAGCCAATGGTGATCCCGAGCATGTGGATCATGTGGGAACCGTAAGATTGATCGAGCAGTGCGTGCTGGATAAGATTCCCCGGTTCGTTCTGATCAGCTCTATGGGCACGATGAACCCGGAGGAAATGCCTTCATTCCTCAAGCCATTTCTCATTGCCAAACGCAAAGCCGAGAAAGTGCTTGAAGAGAGCGGTATGGTGTACACCATCATCCGGCCGGGAGGACTGACCAATGAGCCGGCGACCGGCAATGTCATGGCTGCACCGCGGCTTGCCGAATCCGGCCGCATTTTCCGGGATGATGTGGCCGCTGCTGCCGTTCTTTCCCTGGGCATGGATGAAACCCGGAACCAATCCTTTGATTTGGTGGCAGGTATGGAACCTTTGGAAAAAGCACTCACGAGCCTCATCAACACAGGCAAATCAGGTGCGTGACAGGTAATTCATGCATCTGCGCTATAATAAAAAACCAGCCTTCGCTGCATCAACCATATGCAGAAAAGAGCTGGTTTTTTCTATCCTAGAACAATCCGGAGATCCGGCCGTCTTCGTCGATGCCCATATGTTCCGCAGCAGGAGACTGAGGTAGTCCAGGCATCGTCATAATGCTTCCGGTCTGCACAACGGCAAATCCTGCGCCTGCAGACAATGATATCTCCCTAACCTGCACGGTAAAGCCTTCCGGTGCTCCCAGAAGACGCGGCTGATCCGAGAACGAGTACTGGGTTTTGGCCATACAAACAGGAAGATTCCCGTATCCAAGTCTCTCAATATCCGAAAGACTCCGCAAAGCCGAAGGAGAATAGGATACTTCTGCGCCCAGGTATATTTCCCGGACGATCGTTCCGATTTTGGAACGGATATCCGTTTCGAGGTCATACAGCGGTCGATAGCTGGACTCTCCCTCCCCAAGCAGCTTGACCAGGGCTTCCGCAAGCTCACGGCCGCCTGCGCTGCCTTGCGCCCATACCTTCGACACAGCAGCAGTGACATGTAATGCACGGCATTCCGCAAGTACACGCTCGACCTCTTCAGGCCTATCATCGGCAAAATGATTCACCGCCACCACAACCGGAATGCCAAACTTCTTCAAATTCTCCACATGCCGGTTCATATTGGCAAGTCCGTCTGCAAGCTCCTGCATACCTGGCTCATGCAGTTTGTCTTTAGCGGCCCCGCCATTATATTTCAGGGCTTTGACTGTCACAACCAGCACTGCAGCTGACGGATTGAGACCCGCCTGGCGGCATTTGATATCCATGAATTTCTCCGCACCGAGATCTGCACCAAAGCCGGCTTCGGTAACTACAATTTCACCGAGCTTCAAGGCAAGCCGCGTTCCGATGACGCTGCTGCAGCCATGGGCAATATTGGCGAACGGTCCGCCGTGAACGATCACCGGAGTTCCTTCCAGTGTCTGTACAAGGTTTGGATTGATTGCATCCTTCAGAAGGATGGTCATGGCCTCCACGGCCCCCAGCTGGGAAGCAGTCACAGCCTCCCCCTTCTGATTGTATCCGATAATGATCCGGCCGAGACGCTCCTTTAAATCACCAATACCTTCGCTCAAACAGAGCACAGCCATGACTTCCGAAGCGGTTGTAATCAGAAAGCCGCCTTCACGGACAACGCCATTCCCATCACCGAGTCCTGTAACTATGCTGCGGAGACTGCGGTCATTCATATCCATGGCCCGCTTCCAGACGATCCGCTGCGGATTCAGCTGCAGTGCATTTCCCTGAAAGATGTGATTATCTATCATCGCCGCCAGTAAATTATGCGCAGACGTAATTGCATGCAGATCACCCGTGAAATGTAGGTTGATATCCTCAGCCGGAACAATCTGCGCTTTACCGCTGCCTGTGGCTCCGCCCTTCATACCGAAGCATGGACCAAGTGAAGGCTCGCGCAAAGCTGCCACCGTCTGATGCCCAATCGCATTTAGCGCTTGGGCAAGACCGATGGTCGTTAATGTCTTCCCTTCCCCCGCCGGTGTCGGACTCATTGCCGTGACTAACACCAGCTTACCGTCCCCGTTTGCTTTTACGCGGTTCCACAGAGATGGACTGAGCTTAGCCTTATATCGTCCGTACAGCTCCAGTTCCTCTTCTTCCACACCGATCAAACCTGCAACTTCCATGATTGGTTTCATGACCTGATCGTACCTCCTATGTATTTCTTTCAAGTCTTAACGTTCTATTACCGCTGAAAAAAGAGTCTGCCGCTTCCGGACAGACCCTTCTCCCTATTATTTTTAAAAGTTGTATTCATGTTGCTCTTTTAGAGCAGCTGTTCGATTGCGCCTGTCATGGCCTCCGGAGCTTCCTTCGGTTCAAAACGGGCTACCACCTCACCGCTCTTGTTCACCAGAAACTTTGTAAAGTTCCACTGGATATCGCTGCTCTCTGTATCCCCAGGCTGTTGATCCTTCAGGTACGTAAAGAGTGGATGGGCGTTATCCCCGTTCACATCAACTTTTGCAAAAACAGGGAAGGATACACCATAGTTCAGCTGACAGAATGAAGCGGCATCTTCGCTGCTCCCCGGCTCCTGTGCTCCGAACTGGTTGCATGGGAATCCGAGAATGACCAGTCCCTGCTCCTGATAACGGTCATAAAGCTTTTGCAGATCGCCATATTGCGGCGTCAAACCACATTTGCTCGCTGTGTTGGCGATGACCAGCACCTTCCCTTTGTAATCCTCAAGAGAAACTTCCTTGCCCGCCGGAGTGGCGGCTGAAAACGTATAGACAGACATTTCCATACCCCGCTTTCTTGAAAATAGTATATATCTGCTCCGGACTACCAACCGGACCCGAGTTTTCCCGTTCTTCTTCCATCATACACCAGTGATAATCAAGTGCAAGTTTACGACCTGTTTGTCCGCGCCTTTTTTGAAATTCCGAAGGCCTCGGCGATCAGACGGAATGATTTGACCTTATCTTCAAACCGGTGAATGATGCTGGCGACCATCACTTCTTCCGTACGGTATTCTTCGCATAAGCTTTCAATCTTCCGTTTGATCTGTTCAGGGGATCCCACAATCATCCGCTTACGGTTCTCCTGCATACGCATCCGGTCGTACGGTGAATATGAATAATTCAAGGCTCTTTCAATGGAAGGGGTGCCTCCGGAAGTCCCACCCTTCTCCAGCATCAGCAATGACAGGTCCATACTGGAGGCCAAACGGTTCGCCTCTTCTTCGGTTTCAGCGCAAACCGCAAAAATGGCCAGCAGCGATCTCGGTTTATCCAAAACTACAGAAGGTCTGAAGTTTTCCTGATACCAGCGCATCACTTCTGCCCCGCCTGAGCCATTGATAAATTGTGCGAACGCAAAGCCTGTGCCCTGCTGTGCCGCAATGCCGGCACTGCCGCCGCTGGATCCGAGCATCCACATCTCCGGAATGGTTTTGACGAGCGGCGTAGCCACAAGTCCCGCAAACGGATGTCCCGGGCTTAAAGTATCCGTCAGATAGGCACTCAAATCAGCAATCTGCTCTGCATAACGGTCCACATTCCGCATCTTCCCCTCCTGCAGAGCCCGAGTTGCGAGCGGCATGCCGCCTGGAGCGCGACCAAGCCCAAGATCAATTCTTCCCGGGTACAAGCCTTCCAAAACGCGAAAATTCTCCGCAACCTTGTAGGAGCTGTAATGCGGCAGCATGACACCGCCGGAGCCGACGCGGATCGTGGAAGTGACGGCGGCCAGATGGGAGATCAGTACCTCTGGGCTTGACCCTGCGAGATTGGGAGAAAAATGATGCTCTGAAACCCAGAAGCGGTTATAGCCCATACGTTCGGCTTCCTGAGCCATTCTACCGGTTTGCGCCAATGCCTCCACTGGCGAACTTCCCTCGGAGATGGTCGATTGATCCAAAATGCTAAGCTTTATCATGAGGCTTCAAGACCTTTCGTTATAGATTGTTTCATTATTGTAGTCTATGAGCAATCGCGGGATGAATACACCAACACCAGTCAATAACCATCATTTCAAAATAAAGTTATCATTAAAACCGGTATTTACCCATTCTAAAGACAGAATCAAACAGGGAGCGCCTGCAAGAGGCTGCTCCCTGTTTGATTTGGTTCTATGATCTGCGGCCTGGGCCACCCCGGCGTCCAGAAGTGGAACCACGTCCACCCCGGCCCTGTGCCGGTGATTCGCCGCGGCCTTGACCGCGGCTGCCGGAGGAACCACGATTGGAGCCTCCGCGTCCTTCCCCGCCCGTGCGGGAAGAAGAAGTCTGTGGTTTATCATCCCGGCGGGAGCGTCCCTGACTTGGACGGCCTTCGCTGGCCCGCCCTTCATCACGGCGACCTCCGGTTGATGCCCGTCCTTCATCACGGCGCCCCCCGGTTGATGTCCGCCCTTCACCACGACGGCCTCCCGTGGATGTACGCCCTTCGCCTCGGCGGCCGCCAGGCACACGTCCCTCACCACGACGGCCATCCTTTTCATTACGGCTGCTTCTGCCTGCAGCGGATGAACGAGATGCACCTCTGTTCTCCACGATCTCGCCGGACTTTTCATAATGGCTGCGCTCAATGGCGAATTGGATGCCCTGCTCAATACGCTGCAGCTCACCCTTATCTCTCGGGGCGACAAACGTAATCGCCATCCCCTTCTCCCCGGCACGCCCTGTACGGCCAATCCGGTGAATATAGCTGTCTACCTCAAGCGGAATATCGTAGTTGAATACATGGGTAACGCCTTCCACGTCCAAACCTCTTGCCGCCACGTCCGTCGCAACCAGAAGCTGAAGCTTGGCTTCGCGGAAACGCTTCATGACCTGTTCGCGCTTTGCTTGCGACAAGTCTCCATGCAGTTCATCCGAGGCATAGCCCGATTCCAGCAGCGCGGCATTGAGTGTTGAGGCCCGACGCTTTGTACGGCAGAAAATGATAGCCAGATAAGGCTTGTTCGACTCAATCATGGATATGAGAGCCTGTTGTTTATTGCGGTCCGAGACCTCTACCACAAGCTGACGGATATGCTTCAACGGTACAGGTGAATTTTCCACCTTGATGGTTACATCTTCAGCATCCCGGGTATAGAACGACGCTAACTGCTTAACTTCAGATGGCATTGTTGCACTAAAGAGCAGTGTCTGACGCTTGTACGGCAGAGCCTGAATCAGCGTTTCCACCTCGTCGAGAAAGCCCATATGCAGCATTTGGTCCGCTTCATCGAGCACCAGTGTCTTTACGCCGCCCAGCTCAAGCGTGCCGCGGCGCAAATGGTCGTTCAGACGCCCTGGCGTTCCAATGATTAAATGCCGTCCGCCTTCAAGCTTGCGCAGCTGCTTGTCCACGTCCTGGCCTCCGTATACCGCCAGAATGCGCAGCTCTGTTCCACGGGACAGCTTCCGCGCCTCTTCCGTAATCTGCAGCGCCAGCTCACGTGTAGGCGCGATAATCAGTGCCTGAGGAAAAGCGCGGCTTGGATCCAGCTTCTGCATCATTGGCAGCAAAAACGCGAGCGTTTTCCCCGTTCCTGTCCGCGCGCGGGCAATCACGTCCCGTTCTGCCAGCAGCAGCGGAATCGTCTCCTCCTGCACCGGAGTTGGTACGGTAATTCCGTTCTCCTTCAGCGTTTTAACCCACTGCTCTTGTATGCCTAGCTCTGAAAAATTTGGCAAAACATCCACCTCATTAAGTTCTATTCATATTCAGGAGGATTCTGATTTCTGAGAAGTCCTCACTTATACATTTATTAAAATTGTTCTTCCATAACATTCCGGCCAAGTCATAATAATATAAAACATAAGTCCACTTAAAATTTTCCCGATTTAAAAATGGCGAACAACAGCCACAGCACCATGAAAAATGCGACACCAAACCCGATGCCGATAACCGGGAAATGCCACAGGATGGAGGACTGACGGTTCAGAGATGATCCGATAATCAGTCCCACCATAATAATGCTGAAAGCCAGCAGCACAATGCTGAAGGACAGCCTGTTGCTGATTTGATCCAGCTTCTTCATCAGCGATTCCAATTCAGGCACGTTGATCTCTACTTTGAGCTTTCCCTTGCTGATCAAGGCTGACAGCTGCCTCGCATGAGAAGGCAGCTCAAGCAGAGCCTCGGCCAGCCCGCTTGCACCTCCCAGCAGCTTGCTGCGCAAACGGCGTGCGCTGAACCGCTCCTTGACAAGCCTTCGGCCAAAGGGCTCCGCCATATCAACGATGCTGAGTGCGGGATCCAGCTTTTGAATGACCCCTTCCATTGTCAGCAGCGCCTTGCCAAGGAGCGTCAAATCTGGAGGCATCACGATTGCATGCCGCTGGGCGACCCCAAACAGATCATTCAGCGCCCTTCCAATGCCGATCTCGGCAAAAGGAATGTCATAGTATTCGTCACGCAGGACATCCAGGTCCCTGTGCAGAGCATCCATATCATGATCTTCAGGCAGCAGACCGAGGCGAAGAATCGCCCGGATCATACTGTCGGTATTTTTACGCATGAGCGCGATAATCAGTTCGGATAAATGATCTTTCATGTCTTCACTAAGCCGCCCGACCATGCCGAAGTCCAGGAAAGCCAGACTGCCATCCTTACGGATAAGCAAATTGCCCGGATGCGGATCCGCATGGAAGAAGCCCTCAATGAACATCTGATGCAGCATGCCATTTACGAACCGCTTTGCAATATCCTGCAGGTCGAAGCCGCCTTCCTCGAGCTTCTCCCGCTGACTGAGCGTCACGCCCTCCACATATTCCATCGTTAGGACGCGAGAAGAGGTATACTGCCAATAGATCGCAGGGATAAAAATATGGGAATCGTTCTGGAATTGCAGCGCGATTTTTTCCGTGTTGCGGCCTTCCCGGCTGTAATCCATTTCCGCCAGCATGGATTTGGAGAACTCCTCAACGAGCCTAACCATCTGATAACGCTTAGCCCATACCCAGCGTTTCTCCGCGAGCATGGTCAAATCCCGCAAAATGCTGAGGTCGCGGGTAATGGTCTGCAGCGCGCCGGGACGCTGGATTTTAATCGCGACTTCTTCCCCTGATTTCAGCCTGCCGAGATGTACTTGTCCGATCGATGCGGCAGCCACCGGAGTTTCGTCAAACCAGGAGAACATGTCCTCTACCGGAGCGTCCAAGTCCTCTTCCAGAATGCTTCGGGCATCACCCGAAGAGAACGGGGGAACCTGATCCTGCAGCTTGACGAGCTCCTGAATGATTGAATCCGGCAACAGATCGGAGCGCGTACTCGCAAGCTGCCCCAGCTTCACGAATGTCGGACCGAGATCCTCCAGTACCAGTCGGATGCGTTCCCCAAGCGTTTTGGTTTCAGGCGTCTCATGCGTGACCCAGCGCCGGGGAAGGGATAGCACCTGGAACAGTCCCAATTCCTCCGCCATGTAGCCAAAGCCATGACGCATGAGCGCCATGGCGATCTCCCGGTAGCGGCCGGTATGCCTGATGCGTACAGCCATTTTATAGGATGTCCGTTTCGATGTCCGCTTCCGGAACCTTTTCCCCGCCGTCCGCTTCGAGTTCCGCAATACGGTTTTCCAAGGTGGTAATGCGCTGTTCCAGGCTGGCTACATCATTTTCGGAAGGCACATGAAGCTCTGTTAAAATACGCTGGATTTGCTCCCGTAAAAAATCTTTGAATTGGGACTTTTCTTCTTCGCCGCGCTCCACAAGCCGGTCGACCAAATCCTTTGATTCCGTAGGAGCGAGTTCCCCCCGCTTGACCAGATCATCGACGGTTTTCTCGATTTTCTCCTTGCTGACAATGGTTAAACCCCATCCTAACGAGATTGCTTTTTTCAACAGATCACTCATGATTATTCCCTCCCAATGCTATATTTCCCTTATTATACCCTGAAATCTTTGCCAATATGAAATGGCCGGATCAGCCCGGCAGATGTGCGGCCCATTGGGCTGCCTGCAGAACAAGCTGTCTGATCTGCGGATTCCTGAAGGTCGGCTCATGGTGACCCGGCATCAAAAATACGACTCTTCCAAGTCCGTAATTATGCCTCCAAGCCGCAGGATGCCATGTATCACCCAGCTTATATTCCAGCAGCACCTTTCTTTCCGTAAACGGGCTGAGCTCGATCTGGAAAGGCTCCTCAGCCAGCTCGAATGGCTCGATGCCCTCTGTAATAAAATGTTCGCCGCTTGTTCTGAAGGATAGAGGCTGAATTGGACCATTTCCGTCAAAACGCCCTCCCATCAGCTGGGCCAGCTCATAACGCCGGTTTCCTAGAGACAGACCGTTATGGAGTACAAGCAGCCCGCCTCCCTGGCTGACATAGGAGAGGAGCCCTGAGGTTTGCTGCCTCGACACCTGCTCATCCCAGAGATCAAAATAACAGATGCAAAGATCAAAAGGTTTCAAATGCTCCAGCAACAGCAGGTTTTTGTTCTCGCTGCACTGTACCGAAATCACGTCGTTTAATATATGGCTGATTTGCTCGTCAATCCCCTGCAGGGGATGGAATTTGGGGTGGGTATAGTCCCCCAGCAATATGCTTTTTTTGTTGTACACGGTCTATTCCTCCTCTTTGGCGCACACCGGTCGTGTCTTTATGGTTATTCTATAGCATTCCACATTTCCGAAAAAAAACCTTCTTGAATCCATTCCATAACTCACTAAAACGATAAAATCGAAACTATATATAGACCAATAAAACCGTTTGGATCGATCCAAAATCAGGGGCAAATAAAAAAGAGATGCCGCTCTTTTCGCATCCCTAGTGTTGCAATACCAAAATAACCATTTTATTGAATTGTTACGCATCCTTTGTTTGAAAATATCGTGCCAGCTCGACCATCATACTGCCCATTCGCTCGTCTTCCGGAGGATACACCACCCGCATGATGCCTTCTTCCAGCAAAGCCTGAGCGGTAATTTTCCCGACAGCCGCCGCGATAACCGGTCCTTGAAAGGCGTGGACCATGTCCTCGAGATGACCCTGGCTGCGGGCGTACTCCGCCAGATTGCGAATCTGCGGTGCGCTCGTAAAAGCAGCTGCATCGATTCTTTGCAGGAGAATATCATTCAAAAGCTGCTCAAGCTGTTCAGGTTCCGGTGGAATATGCAGATACGGCAGTACCTTTCGCACCTTCGCTCCCTGTTCCACAAGCCAAGCCTCCAGCCGGGGTGCCGGATCGCCATGAAGCTGAAGCACAACATCCGCTCCTCGAAGCTCGTATTCCTCAAGACTGCGAATTAATCCGGATGTGCTGCCGTCATCATCGCGGACAAGCGGAGCAAGTCCTCTTTTACGGAGGGCATTGACGGTCTTGTAGCCCCGGGCGGCTATGGAGGATTTCTGCAGCGTCTCCAGATAATTCTGTTCCAGGCCCATATCGGCCGCAATCCCGAATAAAGCATCCAGCCCCATTCCGGTTGTCAGAATCGTCCATGCCGGCGGCGCCGCGATCCAATCCGCAAGGTCGCTTCGAACCTTGGAATCATCCAGAAATACGGTGCCCTGAGCCGGCCGGATCAAGGCTGTACCGCCCATTTTCTCCACGATCTTGACCATATCTCCCGCTTTGCGCGGGCCTGTTAAAGCAATCGTCCTGCCTGCCAATCGATTCGCCATATCGTTCCCCCTCTTCCGGAGCGCGTCTTGTTTTGAACAGTATACTTGACCGCGCGGAAGAGTGAAAGGAATTTTAGAGCGATGCGCCTGCTCTTTTCGCAAGACGATGCTTTTTTCGCTGATTGTAGAAATACTGGACAACGAAGTATGAAATAACGCCAAGCACCAGGCCAAACACCGACATGCCGATCAGCACATGCAGGCCACCCTGCAGCAAATGCCTGAAGATCGTAAAATCGCCATGCAGCAAATTACGCCATGCATGCTCCTCCATAGGCACATCAATCATTTTTTTCGGGAAGAACCATTCGCCAATTTTTTTTGCAAAAGGAAGAAGAACAATAGGCAGGAACGTCAGCTTGCCGATCACGTTGCCGATAATCGCGGCGGGGAGTGATCCTCCAGCCAGTCTGACGGTAGGATAAAAAATCAGATATACCAAGGAGCCGGTCGAGATCACGATCATCTCCAGCCCGAACCCGAGCGCAAAGCCGAGAGATACTTTTCTCACACCTCCCGGGGAGCGGAACAGTTTAATCATATTAAACTTGAGTTTCCGGGAAAATTTATGGAATACGTTATGCTTTTTACGTTTCTTTGTCATGTAATCACCCTTCATAGCCCAAAACGACGCCAAAGTCGTATGGGGAGCCGTACCATCAAGGCCGCCCTTATACGACATTGTATCATTTCCGCGCCCTTTTTTCTAACCATACCTTCCCGGTATGTCCCATAATATTCAGGCCTTCGAGGGGCGGTGAATCGCAAAGATCAGAAGCGGCAGCACGAGGATATAAAGCAGCCCGATCAGGGTCCACACACGAGTGAAATTAAACAGCTGAATAGAGTTCTGATAAAACCAAAAAGCGCAGCTGTATGCAAACAGCCCAATGGGAGCAGCCATCATTTTCCCGGATACCTGTGAGAGTATGGTTTTTAAGCCATAGCAGACAACATACAGACTGATCGCAAGGTTAAGCAGAACCGCCGGATACCAGAGCGCAACCAAAAACAGGTCAAATCGGTCCAGAAAATCGGTAATCCGCAGCTGGCGCACCAATTCATAAGAGGGATACATCATTCTTCCGGAAATATGGACGCCTAAAAGCAGCAAAGTCATCAGGACCAACAGCACCAGTATACCAAGGCTCAGCAGCAGGGAATACAGACCGTATTTAAACTTGTAATCCTTGCTGGAGAAAATAAACGGCAGAACCAGAATCTGCCCCACGTAAGAGAAGGATAACCAGCTTCCATGGGCCACACCTTTCCAGTCCACATAGAGAGTTGGCTGCATGAAGCGGAAATTGAAGTCCCGGAAAACGATAATGGGCATGGCTACGATAACGAAAATCATGATGGGTCCATACAGCTCCGTAATGCCGAGTACGGTTCTCACACCTCCTCTTGCAATGTAAATCGCGGTTGCTGTAATGCATAGGCCTATGATCAATATGGGGGTGATCGGCAGCAAAATCACATTGGTAAAATCGGTCATGATACGGATGTCTCTAACCAGAATCAAAAAAAAGAACAGTATATACAGCATTATAATCACTCTGCCGATCACGGGAAACCGGCTTGCCATGGATTGGAACAAGTCCTGGCCAGGAAAACGCCGTGAGCTTCGTGTGAGAAAAAACAGCATAATCAGGACAATCACTCCCCCAATCAAATAGGGCATATATGCATGTTGTTTCGCTACCATGATGATCTGGCTCGGCAAATTGATCATGGTGATATTGAGTACATAGGTGACACCGAGCAGCACAATTTGGCGTGGAGTAATTTTTTGCACAAACATCCCTCCTTCATCGGGTTCTTGCAAAATGGTTAGAACGGAACAAATGGGCCGAGCCATCTGCTGAGCCATACCGATCCATAAACGACATGCTTGACCTGCAGGCTGTAAGCGAATATGAACATGCCCGCGATCAGGATAATATATGTAAACCAGCGGTTGATTTTAGGAAGGCTTTGGATCACTTTGCGGTCCAAGAGCAGAATAATCACAGCCGACACGATGTAAATCAGCAAAATTCTAATCATTTTTTTATATCCTTATCCTTTCTGCCAAAGGGCTTATCTACCGCTCCGATATTTTCAACATGAATTCGGGCATTGACTACAACCTTAACGGTAGGAAATATCTCCTCCCAGTGATCCTTGATGCGCTGCCAGTCCTTCGGTTTTTTTTGCTGAATCGTTCGTCCAAAACCCAGAATATCGGAGTGATATCGATCCTGCAGCAGACGTATACCCGATTGGATCTGCGTAACAACTTCCTTGCTCGTACGATCCTCCAGCATACCCATGTTTCTCCCGCCGCCCAGCGTGTAATTGGTGTTGTTCTCTATAACAGAGCCCTTGACGAGGATATCTACATACATGGTGACGTTATTACCACGAATAACCGGTTTTAACTTTACGGTATTTTCCATAAACTTAACAGTAACAACTCCCTTCCCGTCTCTTCCCGGGACCAAAATATCCGGAGATGGCGCCTGATTCAGCGCCAGGTTCATCATCTTCGCTTCCTGTCCCTTCAATATGCCAACTAATCGATCTCCCTTAAACAAGGCAAGACCGGTAATTTGTATATTTTTCTTGTTCTTCGCGAGGTCCTCAGGTTCTACTTCCTGCAGCGAAATATACGGAAGGGAAACATCCACTCCATCGGATAGCAGCTCATTGGCCAGGTACTTGAGTGAAATGGGTCTTTTGGAATATTCATTCATCAGCTCCCGGATCATTTCGCTGGGGAACTGCTCCATGGGCGCTTCGGCATCCAGAATTTTGTACGCGGGTCCGGATGTTACTGCAACCAGGGAAGAGAGCCTGTTTTGAGGAATCCGGGCGAATTGATCCAGCATGGGACTAATCCCGCCTCGTGCAAAATCTTCACCCAGCAGCAGTGTCCTACGGTGGGCAAAAGACAGGGTTCGGGAGTTCCCTGACTGGACTTCCATGTTTGAATTACGCAGCGAAACACCCGTCTTGGACTCCAGGTAATAGGATTTGCTGCCTTCGGTGCCTCCGCCCCCGCCCTCACTCCCGGCTCCCCCCAAATTTCCCGGCAAAGCGATTTGGAGGGTACTTCGGTACAGATCCTTTTCCTTATCGACGGCTGATCCGATCACGAAAGCGACGTCATTGATTTCCTTACGGTCCCAGCAGCCGGCCAGTCCTATAGAGGTCATCACCAGCAAAGCTGCGATAACAGTCTTTTTCATGAGGCATCATCACCATACCTTGTTCAATTTAGGATTTCCGTTGATATCCTTCTCTTCCCGCTTTTGATTCTCTTTCGAAAGCCACGTGGGGCGTTTGTTCATCTTCCACCACGGCGCACGGACGAATATGTCCTTATGGTCAGAGCCATGGAACGGACTGACGCCTGACATATAAGGGACGCCAAAAGAAGTCAGCTGCGTCACATGAACCAGTACCCAGGTAATGCCAAGGATGATGCCAAACAGCCCAAGTACGCCCGCGAGAAGCATCAGGGGGAACCGCAGCAGGCGAATGGTGATGGCGAGGTTATAGTGAGGAATCGTAAAGGATGCAATCCCTGTCATGGACACAATGATAACCATTGGTGCCGATACGATTCCCGCCTGAACGGCCGCTTGGCCAATCACTAGCGCTCCAAGTATACTGACGGCTTGGCCTACCGTCTTCGGCAAACGGATACCGGCCTCGCGCAGTGCTTCGAAGGAAATTTCCATCATCAAGGCTTCGACAAGCGCAGGAAAAGGAATTGCTTCCCTTGCCGCCGCAATACTGAGAACCAGAGTAGACGGCAGCATGTCCTGGTGGTATGTTGTCACCGCGATATAAAGTGAGGGCAGAAACAGTGCAATAAACAGAAATATATACCGGATCCACCGGATGAAATTCGTGATAAAAAAACGCTCATAGTAATCCTCAGTAGCCTGCATCAGCTGAAAGAAAGTTATAGGCGCGACCAGAACAAATGGCGTTCCATCTATGAAAATGGCACATCTGCCTTCAAGGAGCTGGGCTGCCACACTATCCGGGCGCTCTGTGTACTGTACCTGCGGGAAGGGGGAATACGGGTGGTCTTCAATCAGCTCCTCGATGTAACCCGACTCCAAAATACCGTCAATTTTAATATCCTTCAGCCGTTTCTTCACATCGTCTACCATCTTGGGATCGGCAAGTCCCTCAATATAAGAGACGACAATATCTGTCTTGGTATTCGTACCCAGCACCAAGCTGGACATCTTGAGGTTCGGCGTTTTAATCTTAAAGCGGATCAGCGCCGTGTTAATACGGATCATTTCAGTAAAGCCTTCGCGTGGACCGCGGATGACCGACTCGGTTTCCGGCTCCTGTACAGGACGGCGGATGCCTCCTTTAATGTTGAAGAGATGAACCTCACTTAGACCGTCCACGAAAACCGCTACACTGGAGTTTAAAATACCTTCTACGGTGTCAATCCATTTCGTAGCCGACATGACTTGCGAAAGCGAGACCCGCGTGTTTTCAAGCGGCTCCAGTTCTGATGCCTCGGTAATCTGCTCCTCCGGACCTGAATTTTTGATGCGGACAAGCCCCTCCACAATAGGTTCCAGCACATGCAGCTGAAGCTCTTCCGAAAGTACAATCCCTTCCACATATGCCACAAAGGCCTTGATGTCTGGGGCAAGCTCGATGGTTCGGTAGATCATATCCGAGCAGTCTTTAAAAATATCTTTCAGTGTTTGAATATTCTGGTCCAGGCTTTTCGATATGGACAGCTTCTCCCAGGACGGAGAAGGAAGCCCTAGATGCTTGCCGGATGGCAAAGCCTCTGCTTTATGGTCAGAATTCATACTTCGTTTACCCATTGTCTTCATCACCTCGTATGCCGTCCATTACTTGGAATGTTTTCACCATAGCTTGTGCCATATTTGGATAAATTATGTGGAGCACGTTATTACGCCTAAAATAAAAAAACCAGCAGTACCGGATTGGCACTGCTGGTTTAAGATTGAATTTTATAAATAGTGAGTTGCATGCTGCGTCGACGTTTTCAAAGCGACAAAAACGTTTTACGCAATTTTAAACTTGGACACCAGTTCCTGCAGCTGCTCGGCCAGGCGGCTTAGATGCTCCGCGGAAGAGGCAATCTCTTCTATGGATGCAAGCTGCTCCTGCGCTGAGGCGGATACAGACTGCGTATTATCCGCAGCAATCTCAGAGATACTCTGTATGCTCCGGATGGATTCCATGGCGCTCTCTCCATTGCGGGCAAGCTCGCGTGAAGCTTCAGCTGCGGAGGCGATGCCAACGGCCGCTCCCTCCACTGCCTTACGAATACGGGTAAACGATTTGCCGGTGACATCCACAGCCTGGATTCCCTCGGATACTCTGCCCTTGGCATCATCCATTGCAGTAAGCACGCGCTGCATCTCTGTACGCATGCCATCTACCAGTTCCTCAATCCGCTGCGCGGAATTGCCGGACTGTTCTGCAAGCTTGCGGACCTCTACGGCAACCACAGCGAAGCCTCTGCCATGCTCTCCGGCACGAGCTGCTTCTATAGAAGCATTCAGCGCAAGCAAATGCGTTTGCTTGGCGATTTCAGCCATCATCGTGACGATCTCGCCAATCCGGCTGGTGCGTTCGTTCATATGTGCGACAACGCCGTCCAGATCGCTGACTGTCGTATGTATGCCCTGAATTTTATCCGTAACGTCCACTACAGCGGCATGGCCCTCTTCCGCAGATGCGGATGTGCGTGACATTTTGGCTGACGCATCGTCCATATGACTACGGATGCTTTCAGATTGCATCGACATGACATCCATGCTTTCCATGCTCTTCTCCACACTCCGAAGCTGCTGCTCGCTTCCGACTGCAACCTCCTGAATGGCCTCGGTCACACTTTCGATTGCTTTGGTCGTCTGATCTGCACCTGTTGAGAGTCCTTTGGCCGACATGCTGACCTGACCGGTAATATCCTGAACATTCACAATCATTGTACGCAAGTTATCTACCATTACCTGAAAATGACGGCTCAGATTGCCGATTTCATCTCTGCTTGAGGTATCGATATTTTCGGTTAAATCCCCCTGGCTGATTCGTTCCGTCGCCTGTGTCAGCTTGGTGATCGGGCGGATGATCGAACGAATATTCAGGAAAATGATAACGAGCGCCGCCAGGATAGAAATAATCATGACGATCATCACTGAATTCCGGATACCCGCTGCCGATGCCTCAATCTCATCTTCATACATCGATCCGGCAATTTTCCAGCCCGTCAGTTTATTCGTTGTAAACGCCATGCGTTTATTCTCATTTTCAAACGTATAAGAGAAATGTCCTTCCGCGCTGGCATAAAGCGGTTTGAGATAATCTCCCTCCGCCTTCTGGCCGGTGTAATTCGGATGAACCACATAATTTTTCGCCTGGTCTGTGATGAAAATATAGCCCTTGTTACCGAGCTTCATATTAGTAAGTGTACGGATGTTGTCCAGGTTCAGCTCAATGGAAAGTACGCCTTTACCCGAGGGAGCCGCTTGAGAAATAGACACTGCCATTTTACCATTCGCCGCCTTGAAAACCGGGGATATGGTCGGTGTCTTGCCCTGCTTGAGTGCCCGGATATACCAATCCTGCTTGGTCACATCATACTGCTCCGGTAGAGGATCCTCGGATGCACGCAGGAAATAGCCGCCGTCCACGCCTAAAATAATGTCTTTGGCATCTTTATTCATTTCCAAATACCGCCGCAGCTGCAGCTTCAACTCGGCGCCTTTTCCCATCGGATCTTCTATGGCCCGTTCCAGATAAGGCTGCTTCAGCAGATAGGCAATATCATCAATTTTCGCCTGAATGCTCTGGGTGACGATATTATCGGCTGACTTTGTACTTTCGAGCGCGCTGTTCATCATATCCTCAGCATTCGCATTTTTGGCGGATTCATAGGACAGAATGCCGATCATGAAGCTTGGGACGAGCAAAACGATAAGATAAGTAATCAACAATTTCCGTTTGATGGTGAAAGACAATCGTTTCACAATGGCATTTTCCTTTCTGCATCAATAATTTGGGGCATGTTACCAAAAAAAATCATACCATGGACATAGTTTTTTGGGTACTTATTCATATATTATCGGAATATTGCACAATATTTTTTCAACTTATATCCATTTCCCTTAAAATATTCTATCATCATCCGTTTCATAGGCATAGAGGCCTATACCTTAAAAAACAGCTTTCTTTCTTTGAAATTCTATGAAAATTTTCTCTGGAAGCTGACAAATTTCTATTAAATCCGCTAATATAGGAATCAAGATGCAAGATTTTGGATAGTGGAGGGTTTTTCAAGGACATGCTGAGCAGTCTCTTCGTAAATGTTTGTATCTTTGTGACATTCCTTTTCTTTTCGGGAGTCCTGTCCAAAAAATATGTGATTGGTTCCCGTCCCCTGACCTTACCCGTCAAGATCAACTCCGGGCTGCTGTTTGGCCTGTACGGCATGATTCTGATGAATTACAGCTTTCCGGTTGGACCACATGTCATCGCGGATATGCGCCATCTGACGGTCGTTGTCATCGGAGTATATATGGGATGGTTGCCTGCTCTCCTGTGCAGCGTCGTGCTGGGTATCGGCAGAATCGCCCTCTACGGCTGGTCACCTGCTGCCCTGATTGCTTGTCTCGGCATGTTGGTGGTTGGGCTGTTATGCGCCTACATATCCACGATTTCCCGGTCCCGTTTGTTCAAAATGAATATGATGAATCTGGCTAGCATGGCCGTTATTTTCGTTACGCTCAGCTTAAACCTCGATAATATGACAACGGTGATGAGGTACTATCCAACCCAGTTGATCATTTCAGTTATTGCCTGTTTATTTCTCTATGTAATCACCGAGCATATCGACTCATCCAATGTGCTGTTTGCCCAGCTGGAAAAAAGGGCCACTACCGATCATTTGACCCAGTTGAACAATTTACGCCAGTTCGAGTGGTCGCTTCACAATGAAATGGCCGGAGCAAAGCTGCGCGCGGAAAATCTGTCTTTGCTCGCCATTGACATCGACCACTTCAAGCTTGTCAATGATACGTACGGCCACGCCGCCGGCGATGAGGTGCTGCGTGATCTCGGTAAAATTCTACTGGCCCAGGCCCGCCCTATGGGCATCGTTTCCCGAAACGGCGGGGAGGAATTCACTGTGCTGCTGCCGAATTGCTCCTCTGCCCTTGCCATAGCAACTGCAGAAAAGATTCGAAAGGCGGTACAGGCGAATGTCTTCAAGCTTCCAGCCTTGAATCAGAAGAAACTGCGGATTACCGTCTCGATCGGGACAGCGACTTATCCGGCAGATACGGAAGCCACCGAGACAGAGAATGCGCTCGTAGAACAGGCGGACAAGGCGCTGTATCAAGCCAAAAACAGCGGGCGCAATAAAGTATGCTCAGCCAGCGTTTTGGAGCTGCGCCCGGCCCTCATCGTAGAGCGCTGATAGGCTTGGAATAGAAGATGTCCGTTCGTACGGAACACTACAAAAAAGGACAACACCAAAAAAGCCCCCCCGATTTATTTCGGGCGGGCTTTTGCTTTTTATATTTTTTAGCATGTAAAAAAATACACTCATTTTTAAAATGTTCACAGAACGTTCACTTATGAAGAGGATTCCTCGATCTCTATAATGACAAAAGGTAAACAGAAAGGATGATGAAAGTTGCCTACAACGAAGAAAGAAAATTTTTATTTTGGGTTGATGATGTGCTGTGGAATGGTCCTATTCATGACATTCTATAATTTATTGAATCACGGCTTGCTTGGCACGATAACGGTGAAAGAGATACTTATCCAGCTTATTCTGGTCTTTATTACTGCTTTTTTATTGGAGTTGTTTATTGTCGGTCCAGTGGCAAAGAAAATTGCTTTCTCATTACCCTATGACAAATCTAAGAAGTTATTTGTCATCCTAACCCTGGCATTTTTTATGGTGAGTGGAATGGTTCTCTGTATGTCTTTTTATGGCTTGATGACTTCTTATTTCTCTAACGGTCTCAATGGAGAACCATTGCTTAAAAGTTACTTTTCTCTAGTCTTCCGAAATTTCATCTTTGCTTTCCCTCTGCAGGTCATCATTGTGGGACCGGTTGTCCGGTTTTTATTTTCAAAATTCGTTAAGGGTAAAAATATCACGGAACCTTTAGCTGAAGTTTATTGAATGAACGGGAAACGATAGCTGAAAACAATTCAAGCGGCAGTCCGGGATCTTTGCTAATGTCCTGAACTGCCGCTTGAATTTGTGTTAATTAGTCCTTTTTTTATTGGCGCATCGCTTTGGTGATCCGGCCGCTGAGACCAGCCAATTCCTCTCTGACCTTCGCCATCTCCGTAATTTTATAATCTACCAGTTCCAGCTGCTTGTTAACCGCCTCGGCCATATGCTCCAGCTCCGCTTGGCGCAGGGCATCATCCGAGGAGGAAGAAGCATTGCTGCGGTGCTTCATGACCTGATCATGGATTTGCAAAAATTCCTGGATCTCCTGCAGGGAAAAACCAAGTACCTTTTTCGCGAGTACAATATTTTTCAACTGCTCAACGTCTTCTTCGGTATATAATCGAATGCCTCCATCAGACCGTTCAGGTGATTTCATGAGACCGATTTCCTCGTAATACCGGATCGACCGCTTCGTCAAACCCGTCTCCTTGGCAACATCGTCAATTTTAAGCCATGTCATGCCTTTCTCCCCCTGTAATAAAGGTATACCTTTAAGTATAGCTTTCCCTGCGATATAACGCCAATGGGGGACCAATTTTTCGAACATGAAAAGCCGTCCGGATCAACGGACGGCTAGAATTCATAGAAACCTATTATAACAAAATCTGCTCAATTCGCTCCAGCACTTCAGCCGAAAGCTCCACCGCCGAGGCATGCACATTCTCAGCTACCTGCTCCGGACGGCTGGCACCAACCAGTGCACTGGCTACATTCGGCTGGCGCAGAATCCAGGCAAGCGCGAGCTGGCTCATCTTGATGCCGAGCTCGTCCGCAATGACGCTGAGCTCCTGCACCTTGGCGATTTTCTCTTCACTGATCTGACCTTCCTTCCAGTTCAGCTTCGCAGCGCGGCTGCCTTCCGGTGCTTCTCCCGCCGCCTTATACTTCCCAGTCAGCAGGCCTTGGGCCAAGGGTGAATAGACCACCTGACTGATTCCTTTTTCCTCACCGAGCGGAATAATTTCCTTTTCAATGCTGCGGTTGAACATATTGTATACCGGCTGGTTTACCACAATCCGGTCCAGCAGGTAACGATCAGCCGTTCCCAGTGACGCTTCCATCTGGGCTGCGGTCCACATGCTCACACCGATATACAGGACTTTGCCCTGGCGCACCAGATCGTCCAGCGCACGCAGCGTTTCCTCAATCGGTGTCTCCGGATGGTAACGGTGGCAGTAATACAAATCGATATAATCATGTCCAAGCCGCTTCAGGCTCGCATGGCATTGCTCCATAATATGCTTGCGTGACAGCCCCATATCATTGGGACCTTCACCCATTTTGCCGAATACCTTGGTTGCCAATACATACGACTCGCGTGGATACGCTTTCAGTGTTTTTCCCAGAAGTTCCTCTGCTGCTCCGCGCTCGTACACGTTGGCCGTGTCAAAGAAATTGATGCCCAGATCGTATGCAGTCTGAATGGCCTTGACCGCGTTATCCTGTTCAACGTAGCCCCCATAAGTAAGCCAGCTGCCAAGGCTGATTTCACTTACCTTGAGCCCGCTTTTGCCAAGTCTCCGATAATTCATAGTCACAGGCAAAACCTCCATGTTTGAATATTCTTCCTTCATTATTGTAAACAACCTTGGTTTCTATGGAAAGGCTTCGTTTCTTTCCGGTGATAAATGGTAATAAATGAAAATGAATACTAATAGGAGGCTACGCCAAGATGCAACGATCCGATTCCGTTTCCCGGCATTTGCCACAGTTTCCCGAGTCCTTATGGAGAGCCACCACCGAACTGCTTTCCTTTCCGCGGCTGAACGAAGATATCCAGGTGGATACCGCGATTGTCGGCGCTGGCATTGCCGGCATTACTACAGCCTATTTACTGTCACGCCAAGGCTGCAAGGTCGCTTTGCTTGAAGCAGGAAGCATTCTGAACGGCACGACCGGACACACCACTGCCAAAATTTCCGCTCAGCATGGCATGCTATACGATGAACTGCTGAATCATTTCGGCGAGGAAAAGACACAAATGTATTACCAGGCGAACCGTGATGCCATGAATTTAATCCAAAAGACGGTGTCAGATTTAAACATCGATTGTGACCTTAAACCCGAAAGTGCTTATTTGTATATGGAAAGCGATGATGAGCTTCAAAATCTTCAGAAGGAGTTTGATGCCTATATCAAGCTTGGTATTCCCGGTCAATGGAGAGACAAGCTGCCCATCCCGCTGAATGTCAGCGGTGCGATTGAAATGCCGGATCAGGCCCAATTTCATCCGCTGCATTACCTGAAACCGCTGGTCGATGAGATCCTCAAAGCGGGCGGGCGAATCTTCGAGCAAACGACCATTACCACACTGGAAAAAGACGGGCCCTTCACGCTCACCACCTATCGGGGCAAACACAAGGTGCGCTGCAGCCATGTCGTATCCGCTTCCCATTTTCCGTTCTTCGACGGCGGGGGCATGTATTTCACACGTCTTCATGCGGAGCGTTCCTATGTGGTGGCGTTCAAGCCGGAAACCGCGTTTGCCGGAGGGACTTACCTCAGCGCAGACAAGCCAAAACGTTCACTGCGTACGGCCTCTTGGAATGGCGAGGAGCTGGTGCTCGCAGGAGGGGAAAACCATAAAACCGGTCAGGGCATTTGCACGCATAACCATTATGAAGAGCTGGAGCAGTTTGGAAGCAAGCTGTTTGGAATCCAGAGCATTCCTTTCCGCTGGTCTGCACAAGACCTCGTTACCTTGGACAAAGTCCCATATATCGGGCAAATCACGTCAGGGGATGAAGGCATTTATGTCGCGACAGGCTTTAACAAATGGGGGATGACCCAAGGCACACTCTCGGGTATGATTCTCTCCGATCAGATTCTGGGCAAGGATAATCCTTATACGACACTCTATACTCCTTCCCGCTTCAAGGCTGACCCGTCCATCAAAAACTTCGTCGTTCAAAATGCAGATGTGGCCAAACATCTTGTTGCCGGAAAAGTCGGTCTTGTCGAGCGAAGTACCGAGGATCTGCAGCCTGATGAAGGCGGCGTCATTACCCTTGATGGTAAACGGGCCGGAGGTTATAAGGATGCGGAGGGCAACCTCTATCTGGTAGACACCACCTGTACCCATCTGGGCTGTGAATGTGAGTGGAATGATGCTGAGCGCACCTGGGATTGTCCATGTCATGGCTCACG
Organism: Paenibacillus dokdonensis; assembly: GCF_004916975.1. GTDB lineage: Bacteria > Bacillota > Bacilli > Paenibacillales > Paenibacillaceae > Paenibacillus_AQ > Paenibacillus_AQ dokdonensis. The sequence continues at coordinate 233,490 of NZ_STGQ01000002.1, forward strand.
GTTTAACTATGAAGGCGCGGTGATCGAAGGCCCAGCGACCGAGCCGCTTGAGAAACTGGATGGACACGAGTAGACTTTAAGACGTAAGGTCTATTCCATTTCATCAAGCGGAGGCGATTCAACTTATGATAGTCATTACGAATACGATCCGGGTCAAAGAAGGCTCCGGAAAGGCGATGTCCGAACGCTTCGCCCATGCGAAAGGTGTTCATGAAATGCCTGGATTTGTCCGGATGGAAGTATGGCTCGGCAAAAGCAAGGAAGCTGAAGGCGAAGAATTGAAGGTGTCCACGGTTTGGCAGGATGAAGCGTCCTTCCGCAACTGGACCTCCAGTGAATCCTTTCGCGAATCTCATCGCGGACAGGGCGGCAATGATGCCATTCTCGGCTCCACACTGAATCAGTATGAGCTGATTGTCAGTCCGCTGAATGCCGCGGAGTAGCACATCACTCACCATCATTTTCTAAAACACTTAACAAACGTCCCTCATTACCGCCATACCCGCCGGAAGGGACGTTTTTCTTTGTCTTCGCAGTCCCTGCAATGAGCCGACTGCGATGTTCAGCAGATCGATCGCACCGGTTCGCATCAAAAAGGGATAGACAAGCCAGCGCGGTTATCGCGGTATAGGCTTTGCTATCCTTTAATTTTTATCATATGGCGGTTCAGAGGGATTATGCCGTAGCCGCCACAGCTGCCGCTTTCTGGGCTTGCATCCGGTAAGCAACCAGCGATTCGTCAATGACCGTGCTGAAAAATACAGCATCGACTTCAGGAACCAGAGCCAGTGCATAGTTCCAGGCATTTTCTTCAATCTGGAGCGCCACTCTAGTCCGTCTCTCAGCGCTGATCGCTTCATCTTCCAGCTCTTCGCAGAGGAACGACAAACGGGTATCCGCCGCATGTCCAAGCTCATGCGCCAGCACGACCGCAAAATAAGTTTCTACCTGCTCAAGCGACCCAAACATCTGCAGACACTGCTCCTCGATGACCTCCGTATACATCGTGACGGTTTTGGAGATCATGCCATATTTACCGCCGATTAAACGGCCGCCTTCCAACCGGGATTCCAATCTTACTATAATATCAAGGCCCGAACGCTGCAGCATCTGATCTACGATCTGATTCAAATTCAAGTTCTCCAACGCTGTTTCTTTGTCTCCTCTGCATTCAAAATTCTATAGCTATTATACGGCCAATTGACAGAAATGCAACAAGACAGCAAGCAATTCCAACTTCTAAAACCACATTTAAGCGAAGTTTTTCATGTGAGAATCAGGAACGTCCAGGGAAGCTTGTACTTTCTTCTCTTTTAAAAAAGTTGGGATACACAACCGTATTATCATAGGAATGGTGAAATATATGGGTCGTAGCTGGAGATACCGGCGGAATCAGCCAATTCCAATAGCCCGTCAGCGGGCGTCCGCATTTGGCTTCCTTCTGCTCAAACAGTTGGAATTGCGCCGCTGCCGTATGATGATCCACCATGCTGACCCCTGCCTGTTTGTAGGAATGCAGCACGGCAATATTCATCTCCACCAATGCCCGATCCCGCCAAAGCGAGGTTTCGCTGGCTGTAGACAAGCCCATCAGCTCGGCAACCTGCGGCAGAACATTATACCGGTTCACGTCAGCGAAATTACGGGCTCCAATCTCTGTTGCCATATACCAGCCATTAAACGGTGCTGCCGCGTAACGAATACCGCCAATAACCATTTCCATATCGGAAATGATCGGAACCGCGTACCAGCGCAGGCCGAGATGTCCGAATGCCGGATAATCCGGATGGGTCAGCGGTACCTCAAGCACCAAATGGTCAGGGATCGGGAGAAGTACAGGCTCTCGGCCCTCCGACTGAATAATCAGAGGAAGCACATCAAAATGCGTTCCCTCTCCTCTCCAGCCCATATCTCTGCAAATATCCGTAAACGGCACAGAAGCGGGATCGCCAACGATCCCGCTCTCCGTCTCATAACCCGCATAACGGACCAACTGGTGGTTCCAGATACGCACCCCTTTACTTACCGGGCCGGCAGGCTTGAATACCGACAGGGTTGGAATAACTTTGCCGCTGTTCGTCGCTTTCCCGATATGATCCAGCAGCGCTGCGCAGATATCATCCGGATGCTCCAAATGCCGCTGATCATGCACAACCATGGAATCCCAGAACAATCTTCCGATACAGCGGTTACTGTTGCGCCAGGCCATTTTCGCCCCATGCTCCAGCTCCTCGAAGGTATGCTCGTAGGTTCCGGTCAAATCAATTTCTTTCCTGATATCGGCAAGCCGATTATGAATTTCCTGCTCTGCTTTTCCAAGCTCGGCATAACATGCTCTTATATAATCTTCTGCTTCCTGAAGCAAAATGCTGCATTCCATCATGTCTATCACCTCATCTATGCTGTGAAGCCAAATACTAAAAGTCCGTTGATTATGTGAGCCCTGGGCGGACAACCAACATCGTATTTTAATATTATAGCCATAAATAGAGGCCTATGGTCGCGTCAAAGTTGATATCTTCGTGAACCCTACAATTCTATTCGGGCTTCTGTGCGCGCTGCTTTCTCCTCCACCTCAACATGCTTGGAAGGCCAGAACGCAAAGCGGCCAAGGAGGGTTGTCACCGCCGGTACCAGGAATGGACGTACGATAAAGGTATCCAGCAGAACACCTACAGCTGTGATGATCCCGAACTGCACCAAAACCTGAATTGGCAATGAAGCCAGCACAGCGAATGTTCCCGCCAGGATCAGACCGGCAGATGTAATGACGGAGCTGGTCTCGCCGACGCCTTCCTTGATGGCCTGTTTGAGCGGCATTACCTTGCGCTTCTTCCATATGCTCGAGATCATGAAGATATTATAATCTTCACCTAATGCCACTAGGAACACAAACGAATACAGCGGGATCGCCCCTTGAATGGCATCTGCTCCAAGGCCGTAGTGGATGATAATCCAGCCGAGACCAAGAGCGGAGAAATAGGATAGGATGACGGTGAGTATCAGATAAATGGTAGCCGTGATCGAACGCAGGTAAACCAGCAGCAGCAACGTAATCATACCGATAACCACTGGGATGATCACCATCGTATCACGGTCTCCGGTTTCTCTTGTATCATACTGCTCAGCCGTCTGACCGCTGATCCATACCTTGTCTTCAGGAGAGGTGACGCCCGCATCCTTCAGGGTCTGCACGGCTGTGCTCCGCAGTTCCGGAATAAGGTCTATTGCCTCACTCGAATACGGATTCATCTTCAGTTCGATATCGTAGGCGAGGATGTTTGCGTTCTTCTCTCCCTGCACCTGTTGCCCAGCCTTTTCCACATAAGGAAGTCCTGTGAGAGCCTTACCCAGCACATCCGGCTGGCCTTCAGAATCGACCATCACCTTGACGGGAGCGAGCTCACCCGGAGAAAACTGCTTACCGATCATATCATAGCCTTCTCTGGACTCCATATCTTTCGGGAAGGAAGACATAATATCATAAGTGAATTTCACCTGGCTTGAAAAAGACGCGAGCCCGCCAAGCACCACCAGCGTCACAATGACAATCATCCATGGCTTCGTAACAACCAGTCTGCCGATAAAGCTTTCCTTTTTGCGTCTATGCGTATGGGCCGTCTTGCCCTTACTGCGGGCACGTTCCTCCTCCATTTCCGGCGTACGCGGGATGAACGGATAAAACGAGACACGTCCGAAAATCGCCAGCAGTGCGGGGACAAGCGTCAGACTCGCAATCACCATCACCAGAATGGATACACTGAATGGAATGGCAAACCGGTGATAGGCTCCGTATTTAGCCAGCATCAAAGCCAGCAGCGACAGTACAACGGTAAAGCCGCTCATAGCAATGGCGCCAGAGGTCTCGGTGATCGCCCGCAGCAGCGCTTTGCCCTTGCTCTCTTCCTCTTTCAGCAGATGACGGAAATGAGAAATGAGGAATAGACAGTAGTCCGTACCTGCGCCGAACAGCAGCACCGTCATAATCGATACAGCCTGCGAGTCCACGGTAATCCAGCCTTTACTGGCCATGAGGCCGAGCAGCGGGCTGATCGCGCCATATGCGAATCCCACTGCAATAAGCGGAATTAGCGCCAAAATAGGGGAACGGTATATTAACAGTAAAATGACCAGTACTAGAATAACCGTACCCATCAGCAGCTTGAAGTCAGCATTTTTGAACAATCCAACCGCATCGATCGAGATACCGACGGGTCCCGTCACGCGAGCGCTCAGCTCGCTGGTGGAGTTTTGTTTCGCCGCAAACGGATCGGCTCCGAACTCCTTCGACGCCTGCTCCTTCAACTGCACTACGCCTTCCTTGAGCTGGTCGCTGTCCGCATCATTCTTGAACAGAACCGGTGTGACGAACGTGCTCTGATCCTCGGACAGCTGCTTTTTCAGCGCCTGCGCAGGCATTTTGTCAAACGGAGGCACACTGTCCTGATAAGGAAGCGGTGTACTGCTCCATTCCGCATACAGCTTCTGCACATGCTGCAGATCTTCATCTTTCAGTCCACCCTCGCGGTGCCATACGAGCAGCGCAGGTACGCTGGAGCCTCCGCTGAACTGCTCTGCGGCTACCTTCTCAGCCTGAACGGACGGTGTATTTTCCTCCAGATTGGCCGCATTATTCTGGACTTCCTTGTTAACCATCGGCCACAGCGCACTGAGAACCCCCACGATGATAATCCAGACCGCGAGCGTGATCCATTTGCTCCGCTTTCCGGCTACAAAACGTCCAAATCCTGATTCCTGCTGCATGATTCTCCTCCTCACCCTTATTCAGGTGTACATGGTATAGTATATGTATTGCCTTGAAGTACTAAATCAGAAGGTGTATTGACCTTCAAAACGGTTTATAATAATTATATATACCGGAAGGTTAATTATCAAACAAGTTTTTTGTCAGTGGAGGAGTAAATATGAATTTTTCCCAGCAAGGACCCAAACCCAAGCGCTCTCCTGGCAGGCCTAAACGGCGGGAACAGGAAGGATCGACAAACGAGTTCATACTGAAAACCGCCTCCAATCTGTTCATGGAGAACGGCTACGAAGCGGTATCCCTTCAGCAGATTGCCAAGGTGTGCGGCGTAACCAAGGCTTCCATATACTATCACTTTGAAAATAAAGCGCAGCTGTTTACTGCGGCCGTGACCGCTATGATGGAAAAAGCGCAGTCCTCATCGCAACAAATTATGCAGCAGCAGGACATGCCCCTATATGACCGGCTTGTTTTGCTGGCTGAGCGCAAGCTGCGGTTTCCGCATGGAGATTTTGAGACCATCCTGCGCGAAGCCGCAGATTCGTTATCGAAGGAGCAGATGGAAAGCATCCGCCGAAGTGAAGAGAGCATCCATGATGTGCTGACGGTCAGCTTTACAGAGGCTATTGAAAAAGGAGAGGTTCGCCCGCTGCATCCACTGTTGATGGCACATACGCTGGCATCGATGCTCATGCTGGGTAACCGGGAGGTAGCCAAGGAATTTGCCCCTTCACCATCGGAGCTGGCTCATGACATTATCCATATGTTCTGGAACGGTGTCGGATTAAGCCCTGAATCCCGCTCTGAGGAAGCCCAGGACTAATCTGAAAATATCCTTATTTCTTTGTGGCCGCGGAAGCGGTCTTTTTTTGCAGCTTCCACTCATCCAGCCAAGCCCATAAATAATAAGCCGCATAGCTTCTCCAAGGCGACCAGCTGCTGCTGATCGCAAGCATATCCGGTGAGGACGGCTGACTGTCAAAGCCCCACAGCTGCTTCATGGCATTTTTTAGTCCGATATCATCCGCAGGGAAGAAATCCGTCCGGCCTACACCAAACAGAAGGAAGCATTCCACCGTCCACTTGCCAATTCCCCGGACCGGCAGCAGCTTCTCAAAGATCTCCGTGTCCTCCAGGGCAGGAAGCGAGTGCAGGTCCAGCGTCCCCTCATCCACCAGCCTTGACAGGCCAATCACATATTCCGCCTTTCGCCGGCTGAATTGAAGCTCCATCAGTTCCTCGGGCTCAAGGCGGGCCAGTGCGCCCGGTTCGGGAAAGCTGTACAATACGCGCTCACCTGCTTGGACCGGGGTTCCATATCGCTCCGTAATCCGGCTGACCAGCGCGGCAGCAAAGCTCAGGTTCATCTGCTGCCCAATAATCGTACGCACCAGATTCTGATACAAATTGGGTTCGAGCAGGATTTTCATCCCATGCAGATCCGGAAGAATAGAACCAATCACGGGCTCTTCTAAGAGCTGTCTGTAAAACGGCATCAAGTCCACATGATTGGATAACATCTTGTTGATAAATACGACTGCAGCCTCCTGCTCCGCTTCGGAACAAGGCTCCAAAAATTCGATCTCTGCCGTTTGCCCCTCTCCGCCCTGGATCAAATTTACCGTAACAGGAACTTTGCGGTTTCCGGCCGTCACCACCTTGGAAAACGTATGGAGCTGCGGATCCGCATGAATCAAGAGCGGATTCTGGCTTCTCACGGATCTCATCACCAGCTCCGCATTAAAAGGCTCCACCAATGCAATACTTTTTTTCACCTTGTAACCTCCCTTTTCTCATACCTGTCTGTAACCGGCTATCTGATGTTCTATATAAAGTATCTTATACGTTCGGGCTTCGCAAGTCCTTTCCCTCCTGCACCCTTCTATCTCTTATTGCATAGGGTATATTAGCCCAGAAACGCATAAAGGAGGAAACCTTATGACTCCATATGGATTCTATTACCGGCCTTCAGCAAGTCCCGATACCGCCTTGGCACCGGATTTGATCAAGTCCATCAACGGCGAATACAGTGCGATCATTTGCTATGAGCAGCTGGCAAAGCTCGCTCCCACAGAGGATGCCAAAACACGCATTTTAGAAATCCGCCAGGATGAAGTAAAGCATCTGCAGTTTTTTTCACAGGTTTATACACATCTGACCAGTCAAACGCATAAGCCTGTCCAAACGGAAACCTGTGCGAAAGAGTATAGATCAGGCCTGGTTGCTTCATTTAAAGACGAACAGGAAACCGTCGACTTTTATTTAGGCTTCTCCGACCGGGCACAGGATCCCTATCTGAAGGAACAGCTCCGCCGCATCGCCATGGATGAGCAGAATCATGCCGTCTGGTTCCTGTACTTGATGAGCCATCACTGAGACCGAAATCAAAAGGGGCTGTCCCAAAAGCCATGAAATGGCTGCTTGGGACAGCCTTGTCTTTTACGTAGGATATACTTAGACTTTTTGGGTGGACGCTGCGCGAACGGACCATTGTTCCAATCGCTGTGCTCTCCGGATTTTTTTTCATTCCCCTTAGCGGTGAAAATCCGGAGATCAAGGCGAACGCTGCCGCTTTTCCACAATCCGTCCGTCCTCTCCGCTGTTTATGCGGGGAATGGATCTTCAATCTTTAAAAAAACACAAAAAAGAAACCTTTCTTTTGGTAAAATGGAAGTGTGACCAACCATTTCAAAGGAGAGGTTTCTTTGTACATTCAATATACCATGGACCAACTTTGTTTGCCAATGGATCTGGAAGAAGATATTCCAGAAAACCACCTCGTTCGTGTCGTGAATGCTGCCGTCAATCGATTGGACGACGCCATTTTTGACGCTGCCTATCCCGGCGGCGGCCGTGACAGTTACCATCCCAAAATGCTCACCAAAGTCATCATCTACGCCTACACACAGCGCATCTATTCCTCAAGACAAATCGCCAAAGCCATCCGGGAACACATCCCCTTTATGTGGCTAGCCGGACGGCAACGTCCGGATTTCCGCACGCTTAACCGCTTCCGTTCTGAGCGGATGAAAGACGTCCTCGAAACCGTGTTCTCCGCCGTACTTCAATTTCTTGCAGATGAAAAGTACATCTCCTTGGAACATTATTTCGTAGATGGTACCAAGATTGAGGCCAATGCCAATCGTTACACCTTCGTCTGGGGTAAAGCGGTCAGCAAACACAAGACCAAACTGCAAGAGAAGGTACATGCACTTTTCTCCACCATCGAAGCCGCAGAGCATCAGGAAGAGCGCGAGCATCACGGCAAAGACCTGACCGAACTCGGTGAGGCTTCCGAGTTAGATAGCAGCAAGCTCGAACAAGTCACGCAGCAACTGGAAGCTCAGCTGCTGAAACATCCCAAGGATAACCCCTTAAAGAAAGCCGTTCGGAAGCTTCGGAAGGACTTGCTTCCAAGACTTGTGAAGTACGAACATTACCAAAAGTTGCTTGGAAATCGAAACAGCTTCAGCAAAACCGATACGGACGCCACCTTCATGCGGATGAAAGAAGACCACATGCGAAATGGACAGTTAAAACCGGGATACAATGTGCAGATTGGCACGGAAAATCAGTTCATTTTAGCCTACAGTGTCCACCAAAGACCCACGGATACCCGTTGTTTAGAGCCTCATCTGGAAATAGCACGGCGGATCTTGGGGCAACATCCACAGACAATCATTGCAGATGCAGGCTATGGAAGTGAAGAGAACTATGCCTATCTGGAAAAGGAAGAGATCACAGCAGTCGTTAAATACGGCAGTTACCATAAAGAAAAGAGCAAAGCGTGGAAAGCAGATGTGAGTAAAATCGAGAATTGGACGTACAACGCAGCCGAGGATAACTGGACGTGCCCCGCCGCGCAAACACTGCATTTCCACAGAGAAAGCAAGGAAACACTAGAAAGTGGATATGAGATTCGCAGGCGTCATTACCGAAGTCAAAGCTGTGAAGGCTGCCCGCTGAAAGATCGGTGCACAAAAGCAGCAGGGAACCGGGAAGTAGCGGTAAGTCTGGAAAGGCTGCGATACCAAAGTCAGGCCCGGGACCTCCTCCGAAGTGAGGAAGGCTATGCCCTGGCCGTACGGCGAATGATTGAGCCGGAGAGTGTGTTTGGCCAACTGAAAAACAACCGGGGCTTCCGGCGGTTTCTGCTTCGCGGCATGAAGAAAGTGACGCTGGAGGTCGGATGGCTTTCGCTTGCCCATAATATGCTGAAGCAAGCCGGAGTAGAGCAAAAACGCAAAGGAGCGATTCTCCAATAACGGGAGAATTGCTCCTTTTTTTGGATCCCAAAATAAAACGGAGCTGTCTCTGTCGTGGGAAATCCACTTATGAGACAGCGCCTTTTTGATCACTCAAGATATGAACTATTAAAGAACTATGGCAGCATCGTTACGTATTTTCCGTATACAAATGCTGTTTTACCTTGATACACAACCTTCACCCAGCCGTAAGGCGCAGTGCCGGCCACTTCCAGAACCGTTCCTTTCGGAGCGGATGCCAGAACCTTGGCTTTGGAAGAAGCACCTGTACGAATATTCAGGTAATCGGCAGTGATCTTCGCCTGTTTCAAATCCGGTTCAGTAGGGGCCGGTTTTGCAGGCGTTACAGGTTTGGTCGGCTTGGCAGGAGCAGGCTTCTCAACTTCAGGCTTTGCAGGAGTCTCCGGCTTCTCGGCTGGTGCCGGCTCGGTTACCTCCGGTTTAGCTGCTGCTTTTACCGCTTCATTCAGCTTGTGGTACAGCTCGCCTGTTGTTTTTACATCGGACAGAAGTGCAGCGTCCACGCCCGCCTTTTCAGCCAGCTTGGTTACGTCTTCTGCTTTTACCGGATCCAGAATGTTAATGGAAGCGATGTTGGTATATTTGCCGTCTTCGGTCGTAGGAACTGTTAATATACCGGCATTCATCAGGTCCACAACATCAGCACGTTCCTTGGAAGTTGTATCCACACCCGTAATTTTCCAGTTGTCCTGGATTTTCGGCTCGTATTTGCCCTTCATCACATCCGTCAGGTAAGCAATCGCACGGTTACGGATGGTTCCGCCGGTTTCGCCAAAAGCGCTTTCCGCCTTGGATGTCCACAGCTTCTCGAACTTGCGGCCTTCCAATGCTCCACCCTTAGCAAGCAGGGCATCCATACGATAGGCGTTCATGCCCAGCGTCAGCGTGTCATTCATTTGAATGGGTGTTCCATCCATATGACGCAGGTTAGTGATCCGGCTGCCATAAGGCTTGGACAGATCAATCTCGTATTTTACACCGCCAAAGAAATCATCGGTGCTGTATTTGGAGGATCTGCGTTTTTCGTCAAAGCTGACGGTTACGTCACCCGGACGGGTGCTGTTGAAATAGCCCGCAGACCATTCCATGTAATCCTTCAGGTCTTTGCCAGTTACTTTGTAATTCGTGATTTCACCGAGTGCGAACTGGTAATTGTAGGCGATATCCTTTTTGCGGATCGGGCCTACGTCCAGCTTGGCCTTGTCATTATCGATCTGATGCGCGACAACATCGGCTTTACTGTAATGGAGCATGACTTCACTGAAGAAATCAGACAGGAGTGTTTCCTGAATCTGCACGGCCGGGATACCATTGATTTCATTCGCTGGTACCAGATTGTTTTTGCCGGTCAGCTCGCCTACAACAATGTTGGCGTCTTTACGGGCAAATTCGTGGTATGGCTGAAGTTCTTTTTCCAGACCCGGATCGGAAACAGCAGGCGTGCCGTCAGCACCCTTGACCGGAATAGCGGTTGCTACTTTGTCCTTCAGAACCATTTTTCCGTCCTGCTTCACGAACGTCAGATCAATACGGGACACATGCGTGCCGTACTTATCCGGTTCACCGATCAGCACCCCGTTTACCGTCTCGCTTTTCACGAGCTTGTGCATGTGGCCGGCAAAAATAGCGGTCAGCTGCGGTACTTCCTTCGCAATGTCGGATACACCGGTACCTGGCAGCGAGTTTTCGTTGTCCAGACCCATATGCATCAGACCGATCATCACGTCAGCTTTACCTTCAAGCTCTTGAACGGCTTTCTTCGTTTCATCAACCGGGTTTTTGACAACCAGGCCTTTGAGATGATCCGTATCCTTCTCAAAGTCGGTAATCAGCGGCGTCGTCATTCCGATGATGCCAACCTTGATTCCGGCCTTCTCCACGATTTTCGTAGCTGGAAGAAAACGCTCGCCGTTTTCTTTGTACACGTTGCCTGCCAATTTTGTAGAATTGAACTGGCCTGTTACTTTATTAAAGGTATCGATACCAAAATTAAATTCATGATTGCCCATAGCCCATGCATCGTAGCCCATTTCGTTCATCGCAACCATCATCGGCGATTTCGGCTGATCATTGAACAGCTCCGCGGAGTTATCCTGAATCACATCCCCTGCATCCAGCAGGATCGTGTTCGGGTTTTCGGCGCGAACTTGCTTGATCAGCGTGTAAAGCTGTGTAAAGCTCCCGTTCGTATTCGCTGTATCCATGGCATAATCCCATGGCATAAAGCGCCCGTGAACATCGGAGGTTGCCAGCAGTGTAATATGCGTTTCCTGGTCGTCAGCGGCTTTAGCGCTTACGGGCTGGAGCACCATAGCTCCGGATACCGTCATCACGGCGGCAAGAGCCAGTCCAGTCAGCTTCTTGAAGCTGCCCTTCATTTTTAACATGTAGTCTCGTTCCCCTTTTACTCAATTTGCTTACTTGTTCATTTCCACCCAAAATCAATTTCCTGGCAATTGTTAACGCTAACAATCCTGTGCAAAAGCTCATTTTAATCTAAATTCTGCCATTCGTAAACCATAAAGCGCACAAAAAAAGGACATCTCTGTATCAGAGACGTCCTTGTTTCTGTAACCATGTTTCTATGCAGGCTTCTGCAGGAAGAGCCAGGATAAGTTCACCCGACCTCCCGCGCACCGCCGCCCGTAAACTGACTGTTGTACAGATCGGCATAAAACCCGTTCTTCGCCAACAGCTCTTCATGAGTGCCTTTTTCGATCACGCTGCCGTTGTTCATGACCAGAATCAGATCGGCGTCGCGGATTGTGGACAGGCGATGAGCAATGACAAAACTGGTTCTGCCCTTCATCAGATCGTTCATGGCCCTCTGGATGTAAACCTCCGTCCGGGTATCGACGCTGCTTGTCGCTTCATCGAGGATCAGAATGGAAGGATCGGCCAAAATGGCGCGGGCGATGGTCAGGAGCTGCTTTTGCCCCTGCGAAATATTCGAGGCTTCTTCATTTAATACCGTCTCATAGCCGTCCGGCAAGGTACGGATAAAGTGATCGGCATGTGCCGCTTTGGCTGCTTGAACAACCTCTTCCTCCGTCACACCACTACGGCCGTACGCGATATTTTCCTTAATCGTGCCGTTAAAGAGCCAGGTATCCTGAAGCACCATGCCGAAAATGCTGCGCAAGTTGCTGCGCTTCATGTCCGTAATGTTGACTCCGTCAACCGTGATGGCTCCATCACTCAGCTCATAGAACCGCATGAGCAGGTTAATGAGCGTTGTTTTACCGGCACCGGTCGGTCCGACAATCGCAATGGTCTGGCCAGGCAATACATTGATGTTCATATCTTCAATCAGCGGTTCATCTTCTTTATATCCGAACTTCACATGCTCGAATTTCACTGCGCCCTTAGGTTCTTCCAGAACAACCGCTTCAGCAGCTTCCGGAACTTCTTCTTTCTCATCCAGCAGCTCGAATACACGTTCAGCAGAAGCAATCGTAGACTGAATAATATTGGCAATGTTAGCCGTCTGCATAATGGGCTGGGTAAACTGTCTGGCATACTGAATGAATGCCTGCACATCCCCGATCGTAATCGTCTTGTGCGTTACGAAAACACCGCCGACCACACACACCAGCACATAACCGATGTTACCGATAAAGGACATCATCGGCATGATCATACCGGAAATAAACTGGGCTCTCCAGCCTGAATTATACAGCTTGTCGTTAACTTCGTTGAAAGCAGCCATAGACTCATCCTCGCGGCCAAAGGCCTTGACGATTTTATGTCCGGTGTACATTTCCTCCACATGTCCGTTCAGCTGTCCGAGAGAGCGCTGCTGACCCACAAAATGCTTCTGCGAGCGCGATGCAATCATCCGGATCACGATAAAGCTGAGCGGCAATGTCACGATCAGAATCAGTGTCAACCACGGGCTGATCGTCAGCATCATCACGATGACACCTACGAGTGTGACAATGGACGTGATGAGCTGTGTCAAGCTTTGCTGGAGTGTCGTACTGATATTATCTACGTCATTTGTCGCCCGGCTGAGAATCTCGCCATGGGTTTTTGAATCAAAATACTTCAGCGGCAGCCGCGACAGCTTGCGGTTGATCTGCTCGCGCATATCGTAAACGACCCGCTGTGCCACCCCCGCCATTAAATACTGCTGAATATAACTGAAGGCTGCGCTGAACAGGTACAGGCCGATCAAGATTAACAGAATTTGTGTAATATAATTGAAGTCGATTGATGCACCCGGTACGCCCTTCATTTTGGCTATCATGCCTTCAAACAGCTTGGTTGTGGCTTTACCCAGAATTTTCGGGCTCACAATACTGAACACGGTACTGAGGATGGCCATCAGAAAAATAACAGCGAGCGTGACCCGGCGCGGCCGCAAATAGCCAAGGAGTCTTTTCAATGAACCTTTGAAATCCTTCGCCTTCTCGGCAGGCATCATTTGTCCGGGATGACCGCCAGGATGGCGTGGACCTGCTGGACGACCTCCGGGATGCTTTCTTTCTTCACTCATGCGATCTCCTCCTCTGACAGCTGCGAGGATACAATTTCACGGTATACATCACAGGTTTCCATCAGCTCGCGATGCTTACCGATGCCGGCGATCCGGCCTTCATCAAGCACGATGATCCGGTCGGCATCCATAACGGTGCTTGCCCGCTGCGCTACAAGCAATACGGTGGCATCTGCGGTCACTTCCTTGAGAGCGGCACGCAGCTTCGCATCCGTCTTGAAGTCAAGCGCCGAGAAGCTGTCATCAAAAACGTAGATTTCAGGTCTTCTCACGAGCGCACGCGCAATGGACAGACGCTGCTTCTGACCGCCGGACACGTTATTACCGCCCTGCGAAATCTCCGAATCAAAGCCATCCTTCATTTTGGTAATAAACTCCGTAGCCTGTGCGATGTCCGCTGCCTGACGAAGCTCCTCATCGGTCGCCTCGGTCTTACCGTAGCGCAGATTGTCGGCGATCGTTCCCGTGAACAGAACAGCTTTTTGCGGTACAAAGCCGATTTTGGCGCGCAGCTCCTCCTGAGTCATATCCGTCACATTCTGACCATTCACCTTCACGCTGCCGCTGTCCACATCATAGAAACGCGGAATTAGACTGAGCAGTGTCGATTTGCCGGAACCGGTGCCTCCAATGATCGCTGTCGTTTCTCCTGGAGCGGCGCTGAATGAAATATGATGAATAGCCGGCTGCTCAGCGCCCGGGTAACTGAATGTCACATCCTGAAATTCCAGGTAACCCCGCTGCTGGGATACGGAAGCCGACTCTCCGGTACGGACCGGATCAATGATTTGCGGCTTCATATCCAGCACTTCGTTAATACGCGTTGCCGAGGCAGATGCGCGGGGTACCATAACGAAGATCATAGAAACCATAATCAGCGAGAACATGATTTGCATCGCATACTGGATGAATGCCATCAAATCCCCGACCTGCATATGTCCGTTGCTGATGCGCATCCCGCCGAAATAAACGATGGCAATGGTCGAAAAGTTCATGACCAGCATCATGATCGGCATCATCGCCGCCATGATTTTATTCACCTTCACCGCCGTTTGCGTCAGATCAAAGTTCGCTTCGTTAAAGCGCTTCTGTTCATGCTCAATGCGGTTAAAGGAGCGGATCACGCGCATCCCCGTCAGGTTTTCACGCAGAACGCGGTTCAGTTTATCAAGTCTGACCTGCATCGCCTTGAACAGCGGTATACCCTTGCCGGCAATAATGGCAATGGCTCCTGCCAGCACGGGAACAACAACGACAATAACCAGGGACAGCTTCGCGTCTTTGGATACGGCCATAATGATCCCGCCAATGCACATCATCGGCGCGCTGATCATCATCCGCAGAATCATGGTCAGCACCTGCTGTATCTGGGTGATATCATTTGTCGTACGGGTAATCAGCGAAGCAGTGCCCAGCTTGTCGAATTCCTGCAGCGAGAAATTTTGGACATGATGGAAAACCCGACTGCGCAGGTTTTTGCCGAAACCTCCCGCAACCTTCGCAGACAAGTAGCTGGCACCGATCGAGCAAATGGCTCCAACTAAGGCCACGGCCAGCATAAAGCCGCCTATTTTCCAAATATAAGGAATGTCGCCGTTAATGATGCCTTTGTCTACGATGTCAGACATCAATGTAGGTAGGTATAAATCCGACATGGACTGGAAAAACACGAGCAGAAATACAAATAAAATCGGCAGTCGGTAAGGTTTTAAATTCCGGAACAGTTTCAGCATGTTTCTATCGTTCCTCCTCCAGAAGGATCTGCTTTGGCTTCATAATAGGTGTACGCCTTTGTGAGCAAATCAGCCAGCTGATTACCCTCATCATGGCCCAAATAATCAATCAGTCCCGAAAAGGATTCCATTGTAGAATCAATCGCCTTTTGTACGACTGCCTCCCCCTCCTCCGTAAGGCTGATTCGGACTGCTCTGCGGTCCAGCTCATCCATGGTGCGCTCGACCCAGTTCTTCTTCTCCATCGTCTTGATCAGCTGTGTTACTGTTGGCGATGTGACTCGCAATTTATGACTGATTTCCGAAACCATCAGCCCGATTGTACCTGGTTTCACACTCTTTTTTATACTGAACAAGAGCCCGAGCTCACTCATCTTAATTCCTTCAATTTTCCGCTGGCGGAACTCTGCCTTGTTAAAACGCATGGTGGCTTGCATAAGCTTCAGCGCCGTATTGTTTTCGACCGATGAATTATCACTCATTTCAAGGTAACATCTCCCTTCGTTCGATTGATTCGAGGCCATCTTTATCCACTCCTGACAATAGCTAAGAAACTAAATTACCTATCCTATTTATTAGCACACCTAATTATATCTCTTCATAAAAATCTATGTCAATTCATTCATATGGGCTGCTCATCCTTCAAAGATCAAAATGGGATTGCCTGTGTTAATCCCCCGACTTTTCCACCATTAAAATACTCTTCGCAAATGAAATCCACTCCCTCGCCGCAAAGGACAGGTAACGATCCTTACGCCAAATCATCCCGAGCTGCCAGGGAATCGACGGATTAATGAGGGGTAAAATGCGAATCCGCTCCTGATCCACCTCGCGGCAGATGGTCTCCGGCAGCAGCGCGATACCCAAATTGGCCGCTACCATGCCGCTGATCAGATCCCACTGGGAGCTCTCATACACGATGCGCGGCTGAAAGCCGACCCGGACACATTCAGAAATAATACGGTCATGCAGTGCAAAATCCTCCCGGAACAGTACAAAGCTCTCGTCCGCTAACTCAACGAGTGGTACAGCCCCTCGACCGGACAACCGATGCGAAGGATGAACGAGCAGCATCAGATTTTCCCTGGCAAAAGAGAAATAATGAAAGAGATCATCTTCAGTCGGCAGCACGGCCACCCCAACATCCAGCAGTCCGCTCTCCACATCCTTTTCAACCTTTCTAGCTCCATCTTCAAACACCTGCATCGTCACCTGAGGATACCTTTTGTGAAACTGGCCGATCACTTCAGGGAAAAAGCTGGAGCCGACCATGGGCGGCAATCCAAGGCGGATATGCCCCTTTTGCAGGTTTTTCAAATCTCCTAGCTCAGCGGACAAGCTTTGAAAGGATTTGACGATCGGCTGCGCCTGCTCGTATATAATTCTGCCCGCGTCTGTCAGCTCAATTCTTTTATTCGAGCGGTCAAACAGCGTCACGCCAAGCTCGTCTTCAATATTTCGGATCGTCTTGCTGATTGTTGGCTGTGTAATATACAGCGATTCAGCGGCCTTCGTGAAGCTCTGAAGACGGGCCACTTCCATAAAATATTGCAGATGCCGGATATCCATCCCATCAACTCCCCTTTCACTGGCTGCTGCGTCACATATAGAAATATGGAATGATAATCATTCTTTTTATTCATTTTACCCATGAAAATAACTGATGTAAAATTTTCATATAAATGAAAGGAGAGAATCCCTTTGAACAATATTGTAAAAGGTACGGTGCAGGTAGCGGCACTGATGGGTTTTTCGCTGCTGATGAACAAGCTGGCCGAACTTTTGCATTTGCCGATACCCGGCAGCATTCTCGGGATTATCGTGGTATTTATCTTACTGGAGACCGGCATTCTCCGCCTGGAATGGATCGAACTCGGAGCGAATTGGCTGCTTGCAGAGCTGCTGCTCTTCTTCATCCCGGCGGCTGTCGGTGTCATGAAATATATCCCCATGCTGGAAAGTGACGGTGTACGCATCTTGATCGTGGTCATTTTCAGCACATTTATCGTTATGGCCAGTTCCGGCCTGCTCGCATCCCGGATTGCCAAACAAAAGGAACGGAGGACTTCCCAATGATCGGCCTGATCTGTCTGCTGGTTACACTCGGCATTTACGCCGTATGC
This sequence comes from Paenibacillus dokdonensis, assembly GCF_004916975.1. Classification (GTDB taxonomy): domain Bacteria; phylum Bacillota; class Bacilli; order Paenibacillales; family Paenibacillaceae; genus Paenibacillus_AQ; species Paenibacillus_AQ dokdonensis. The sequence continues at coordinate 250,895 of NZ_STGQ01000002.1, forward strand.
AAACGCGTATATGCCAAGCGGCCCAAGGTTTACCTGTCGCCGCTCCTGATTACCCCCATCATCGTTATCTTTATTTTGATCTGGGCCGAGATTCCTTATGAATCTTATAATTCAGGCGGCAAATGGCTGAGCAGTCTGCTCCAGCCGGCTACGATCGCTTTTGCCATCCCTTTGTATAAAAACTTCAAGGTACTCAAAAAGCACGCCGTCGAAATTATCGTCAGCGTGCTCACCGGTTCATGTATTGCGATGATCTCATCTGCATTTCTGGCCAAATGGCTGCACTTGAGCTCTTCGCTCGTGACCAGCCTGATTCCGCGCTCCATCACCACCCCGATCGCCATGAATGTATCGCAGGTCATCGGAGGTGTGCCCAACATAACGGCTGTCTTTGTCATTATTACGGGACTGCTGGGCTCCATGATCGGACCGATGGTGCTCCGCATTTTCAAAATCGACAACGATATCGCGCGCGGCATTCTGTTCGGTACCAGTTCGCACGGCACAGGTACCTCAAAGGCATTTGAGCTCAGCTCATTGTCCGGGACCATTTCCAGTATCTCGATGATCCTGGCCGCCCTGTTCACACTTGGAGCTGCGCCGCTCATGATGTCTGTGCTGATGCGCTAAAGGCTTTTCCCTTCTATTAATAACTGATGCGGACCGGCTTGCCGGAAGCTGCCGACTCCAGTGCGGCGCAGGTTACAGCCTGCGTCCTGCAGGCATCCGCATAATTGGACCGAATACGGGAGCTATCACCTGTGCGCAGCGCATGGATGAAGGCTTCCGTTTCTTTTACATAGGGATTCGACTGCTCCAGATATTCCGTCTGCTCGCCTGGCCGTACTGCACGAAGCCGCTGCGGGCTCCAGTCCAATACGCCTTGATCCGTATAGAAGGTCAGCCCGGTCTGGCTGAGGCCTGCTCCTTCCGGCAGAACGCAGGTATTGGAGATGTTGGCTGCCAGGCCATTAGCCAGCTTAAGCGTGACGGTGCCCACATCCGCAACCTCCACGCCATCCACCTGCTCATGCTTGATGCGATTTCCGTAAAGCGCATACACTTCTTCCACCTCGCCGGCCAAATAACGCAGCAAGTCCACCAAATGGGTTGTTTGCTCGATAAACTGCCCGCCTGATCCATTTTGCCGCCTCCACCAGGATACACCCGGCATGCTGTCCATCCAGCGCCCGAGCATCATGCCTGTTTTCTGCTGTTTCAGCAGCTCCTTCAGCTTGTCCATGTTGGATTGATAACGGAAATGATAACCAACCGAGGTAAGCAGCTTCGCTTCAGCAATCTGACCCATTAAGGCATGTGGAAGTTCCGTATCCAGCCCCAGCGGTTTTTCCACCAAAAATGGAATACCGCGGCGTATTAGCTCTTCCTCTATGGCTCCATGCGACATCGGCGGCACACAGATATAAACCGCATCCAGTCGTTCTGCATCCAGCATTTCATGCAAATCGCCATAGCTGGCTGCCCCATAGGCGCGAGCCTTTTGTTCCGCCTTTTCCCTGCTTGTTCCAAGAAAAGCCTGCACCTTCACGCCTTCGGTTCCCGCAAGAATGTCGGCATGTACCTGGCTGAACCAGCCCGTTCCGATGATTCCGATCTGAAGCGTCATGAATACCCCACCTTTTACGCATATTTACACTCCACTATACATGACACCCGGAGCGCAGGCTATCTCTCTTTTCAACCGTTCTAAGGAGCAGCTTAGATGCCTTTCAGCCCTTCCATTCCTCCGGTAGCAGCTCCCGGTAATGCGGCTGCATGAAGCGGTCATCGATCAACAGCAGCACCCCTTCATCCTGCTCCGAGCGGATCAGCCTGCCTCCCGCCTGAAGCACCTTGTTCATCCCGGGCAGCACATATGCGTAATCGTACCCGTTTTTACCCTCGCCGTTAAAATAATCCCGAATCAGATTCCGCTCCAGCCCCAGCTGGGGAAGTCCAACGCCGACAACAGCGACACCGATCAGGCGGTCTCCCTGTAAATCGATGCCTTCCGAGAAAATGCCGCCAAGTACAGCGAAGCCCACTAACGTCTCGCGGTTATCTGCCTGAAAAGCATCCAAAAATCTCTCGCGTTCTTCCTCAGCCATGCCGGAGCCCTGCACAATCGTCTGTACCCCGGAATACCTCGCTGCAAAATCCTCATACACGCTTTGCAAGTACTGATACGAGGGAAAAAAGACCATATAATTTCCGGTCCGCTCCGCAATGAGCTCATACAGCAGATCGGCGAGCTGCTCCCGCGTCCGTTCCCGGTCGCGGTATCTGGTGGAAAGAGGATGAATCCGGACATCCAGCTGTTCACGATGGAACGGAGAGGCAACAGAGATGCTGTAATCCTCCGAATCTGCGCCCAGCATGTCCCTGTAATAGGACAGAGGCGACAGCGTCGCAGAGAAAAACACCGCCGAACGGAATCCCTTATCCGCCTGCGAGAGTAAGTAGGACGGATCAAGACAGAACATCCGAAGGGTGACATCGCTGCGCTGGACCTCTGCGTAGGTAATATAGCGGCTGTCATACAGCTTCGCCGTACGGATGAAGTTCTGGGCGGCAAAATACGTATCCAGCAGCAGCTCCCGGTTCTCGCCTCCGGCGGCCAGCACCCGCTCAGCTTCGCCCGCGAAAAGATCCAGCAGGCTTACAAGCTCATCCGGCGCTTCCTTGGACAGCTGCTGACGGGTGTCGCCGCAGGCTTTTTTGAGCTCAATAAAGTACTTGTTCACGGCATCCGCCGCCTTGGAAATGGACGGGTTCACGGACTTATAATCCCGTTTCAGCTGCAGGAAGTCAGCCTTGCCGATGGCTGCAGAGAACATCTCCCGGCCCCTGTCCACCAGATTATGCGCCTCATCTACTAACAGCACCGTTCGCTTCTTCTGCTCCTCGATCAGCCGTTTAAGCGATACGCGCGGATCAAATATATAGTTATAATCGCAGATGACCGCATCTACGGCATACGCCGTATCCAGTGAAAACTCAAAAGGGCATACCCTGTGCTTGCGGGCGTACTGCTCCAGTACCTGCCGCGTCATCATCGTTTCATGGGAGAGAATATCAAGAACCGCCCCGTTAATCCGGTCATAGTATCCATCGGCATAAGGGCAGGCCTCTTTGCTGCAGTGGGTCTCCTCCTGGAAGCATACTTTATCCTTCGCCGTAATCGTAAGCGCCTGCAGATGCAGCCCTCTGCCCTCCATCAGCGCCAGTGCCTGCTCTGCAGCAGTACGGGTAATCGTCTTGGCCGTCAGATAGAAAATCTGCTGAAGATGGCCTTCACCGATAGCCTTTACCGCAGGAAACAGGGTGGAGATCGTCTTACCGATCCCTGTAGGTGCCTTGGCAAACAGTTTTTTCTTCTCCTTGATGGCGCCATATACAGCCCCAGCCAGTTTCCGCTGGCCTTCCCGGTACGTTTCGAAGGGAAAGGGAAGCGTTCGAATGCTTTCATCTCTGATTCGCGCATTTTCCAGCCGAAGCGCGGCATATGGAGCGTATTGTCCCACTACACTTTTTACGAAATCCTCAAGCTCCGCTAACGAAAATTCTCGATTGAAGCGTTTTTCTTCACCTGTTCCTGTATCTACGTAAGTCAGTTGTACACCGATCCGGTCAAGTTCCTGTTCCTTAGCCACGATATAGGCATAGACCTGCGCCTGCGCCCAATGTACGGTTCGTCCGCCCTCCAGCATATCCAGTCCGGCCGAAGTCGATTTAATTTCATCGATCATCCAGCCCTCTTCCGTTTGAATGAGTCCATCGCATCTTCCTTCAATCCGGAAAATAACACCATCGAAGGGGATTTCTGCTTTGAGATAAACCTCTTTTTGATCCCCTTCCTGATATGTCCGCTGCACCTGCTGGTGAATCCTCGTACCCTCATGCATGGCGCCGGCAGTCCGGAATCCGGAATCTATGCTTCCGCTTCTGAATACATATTCCACGAGCGGCCTTACTGAAATATGGACGATATTCGCTTCCAGGTCTTTGCCGGACAATAAGATCACCCGTTCCCCTTTTATTTTTTATCATCATACCATAACCTTAAAAGAGAGCCCACTTCCACCCATACGGTTAGGGTAAATATTCCATAAAATTGTCTGAAATGTTTCAGAAAATAAAAAAAAATTTAAATTCAATGCCTATTTAAAGTATTAAAGGGTTGAAGAATTCCAGACTTCTCGTGTATAATTCTTGTTTAAATACAGATTCATGCTTACAGAATGCGTGAGCCTTTAGAAAACTAAATGCTTCAGCATTCTGTAATCTTGAATCTAGGGAATAAGGAGAGAAGCCAATGACATTTTTGCATGTAGAGTTGCCCGCTGAAAAGAAAGCCAAGAACTATGTCAATGAAGTCTTCGAAACGGTATGTAAACGGAACCCGAATGAAAGTGAATTTCATCAGGCCGTAAAGGAAATCCTCGACTCGCTGGTCCCCGTGCTTGCCAAGGAACCGAAGTACTTGGAAAACGGCATCGTGGAAAGACTGGTTGAGCCTGAAAGAATGATTACCTTCCGGGTACCTTGGGTAGACGATCAAGGAATCGTGCGTGTCAACCGCGGCTTCCGCGTTCAATTCAACAGTGCTATTGGCCCATACAAGGGCGGTCTTCGCTTTCATCCCTCTGTAAATTCCAGCATCATTAAATTTCTCGGTTTCGAACAGATTTTGAAAAACTCCCTGACAGGCCAGCCGATCGGCGGCGGCAAAGGCGGCTCCGACTTTGATCCAAAAGGAAAATCGGACGCCGAAGTTATGCGCTTTACGCAAAGCTTCATGACTGAACTATACAGATATATCGGACCAGACACGGACGTTCCGGCCGGCGACATCGGTGTAGGCGCCCGTGAGATCGGATTCATGTTCGGACAATACAAACGCATCCGCAGCGGCAACGAGGCCGGCGTTTTGACCGGTAAAGGCATTGGATACGGCGGCAGCCTTGCACGTCCTGAAGCCACCGGATACGGTACAGTTTACTTCGTGAACGAAATGCTGAAGGATAAAGGCGACAGCCTTTCCGGCAAAACGGTCGTTATATCCGGCTCCGGTAACGTGGCGATTTATGCGATCGAAAAGGCCAACCAATTCGGCGCCAAAGTTGTCGCATGCAGCGACTCCGCCGGATATGTATATGATCCGGAGGGCATCGACTTCGAAACCGTGAAGCGGCTTAAAGAAGTGGAGAGAAAGCGGATCAGCGATTATGTGATTGAGCATCCAAGCGCACAGTACTTTGAGGGCTGCTCGAATATCTGGACGATTCCTTGTGACATCGCACTTCCTTGTGCAACGCAAAACGAAATCGATGCAGAAGCTGCTAAGCTGCTCGTTTCCAATGGCGTTGTAGCTGTAGCAGAAGGTGCCAACATGCCTTCGACACTGGCAGCCATCGACGTATTCCTGGAAAATGGCGTGCTCTTCGGACCAGCCAAAGCAGCCAATGCAGGCGGCGTAGCTGTATCCGCGCTGGAAATGTCCCAAAACAGCATTCGTACCTCCTGGACTTTCGAAGAGGTTGACGAGAAGCTGCACCAAATCATGATTAACATCTACAATAACAGCGCCAAAGCAGCCGAACAGTACGGCTATCCAGGTAACCTGGTGGTCGGTGCTAACATTGCCGGCTTCGTTAAAGTGGCTGACGCAATGATCGCTCAAGGCGTGATCTAATTTGTTCTTCTTATAAATTAAACGAAAAAGCATTCGGATAACCGGAATGAGTGATACATCAACTCTCTCCCGGCAGCCGGATGCTTTTTTTTGCCTGTTACCTAAACCGCTTTTAGAAAGTTTTCCTCATTTGATACCCACATAGGTATCTACCAAGCTTTGACTTCTTCACTCTAGCGGGGCATAATGTTTTTATTAATGTAAAAGCTAATACGCTAAGTTGTTTATCCACAACGGAGGGAAGTTGTGTCGTGTCACGTGAATCTATTATTCATTTTTTCAAAAAGCCATTCATTCTTTTTACGATCATTTTGCTGCTAAAAGGATATTTAGCATGGGCCGTAACCTTCGGCGACTGGCTGCCATGGAAGGTATTGATTACAGAGCTACCGTTTATCTGGCTGTTGTTCTGCTTGATTGAATGGTTCTCGTCCAAACGGAAATTAATGAACTACACCATCGTGAATTTAATTCTCACCGCGGTCTTTTTTGCGGTCATTATGTATTTCAAATACTACGGCGTTATCGTCACCTACCATGCCCTGGCTCAGGTCAATCAGGTGACAGAGGTGAAGAGCAGCGTATTTTCGCTGATGGATCCTTACTACCTGCTTGTATTTGCTGACATCATCGTGCTGTTCGTACTGCTGCTCAAAAGCCGCAAGGTTAAAGCTTGGAGACTCGGCATCAAACGCAAACCCAGCAAGAGCACCGTGTCCGTCGTATTCATTCTTTGTCTGATGATCTGTTTGTTCAACATCCTGCCGAATCGTGCCAGCATGAACGAAATCAAAAAAGCTCAGCAGATGGGAATTTTGAATTACGAAGCGTATACAATTCTTTCGCTTAAGAAGGAAGAGCTCGTTCCGCTGAAGAACATCAATCAGGCATCCATCGACAAGCTGAAGGGAATCACAGCACCAAAGAATCCCCAGTATTATGGCAATGCAAAGGGAAAGAACCTGATCATCATCCAGCTCGAATCCTTTCAGAACTTCCTGATTAACCTGAAAATTGACGGCAAGGAAATTACGCCGAATATGAACAAGCTCGCCAACGAGAACCTGTACTTTTCAAATTTTAACCAACAGGTAGGCCAAGGAAATACATCGGATGCCGAGTTTGTGGTCAATACGTCCTTTTATGTCCCGCCTGATGGCGCGGCAACTCAGAAGTTCGTCGACAAGAAGCTGCCGAGTCTGCCCCGGCTGATGGAACAGAACGGCTACAACACCGCAACTTTGCATACCAATGACGTGCAGTTCTGGAACCGCGAGGAGCTATACTCGTCTCTTGGCTTCCAGCATTACTATGATCAGTCTTTCTTCGGCAAGGATGACATGGTGTTCTTCGGGCCTTCTGATGAGGTGCTGTACGCGAAGTCTACCGATAAGCTGCAGGAAATGGATCAGGAAGATAAGCCTTTTTATGCCCAGATCATTTCCATGTCGGCGCATCATCCATTCACCATACCGGAAAGTAAATACAAGATGGATCTTCCTGAACGGTATCAAGGTACTTTTGTCGGAGATTACATCCGCGCCCAAAACTATGCCGATTACGCGCTAGGCCAGATGATTGATGATCTCAAGCAAAAGGGACTCTGGGACGACAGTCTGATCGTCCTGTACGGCGATCACATGGGGCTCCCGATTTATTCGCTGGATCATGATGACAAGGAGCTTATGAAGGAAATCTACGGGCATGAATACTCGTATACCGACATGCTCAACATCCCGCTCATCATTGCCGGCAGCGGCGCTCAGCACGAGCAGATCCGTGATGAGATTGGCGGCCAGTCAGACATTATGCCGACCGTTGCCAATCTTCTGGGTATTTCCATGAAGGATCATATCCATTTCGGTCAAGACCTGCTCAACCAGACCTATAACCTGATTCCTGAGCGGTATTACCTCCCGACCGGCTCCTTCCTGAACGATAACGCCATGTTCATGTCGGGCAGCGGCTATGAGGACGGATCACAGTTTCCGCTGAGCGGTAAAGATTCCGTCGGTAAAGGTACGACCGAGGATGAATACAATCGCGCCCTGAAGCTGCTGAACCTGTCCGACAGCTATGTGAACCAGCAGCCGAAGAAATAAAACGGTAGCTGTTACATGGGAGGCTGAGTGTATCCCCTCCCAAACCTAAAGAAGTCTCGCCCGAGCCGGGTGAGACTTCTTTTTTTTGCACATATCCTGTTTTCATTTGGCATTCCGTTTCTTGTAATCCTTCGGGGTCATTTGCACCATCCGCTTGAACAGCTTGTTGAAATACACAGGATCGCTGTAACCGACAAGCTGCGAGATCTGGTAGTTTTTCAAATCAGGATGATCAATCAGGAACTGCTTGGCCTTTTCAATCCGTACCTCAATCAAATAATCCGTGATCGTATGACCTGTTTTGGTCTTGAACAGGCGGCTAATGTAGCTCGGACTCATGCCGGTCGTCTCAACGAGACGCTCCAGTTCAAAATTTTTATCATATTCTTTATCCAGGAAACCTTTGATCTGATCCACAACATAATGCTCGCCGGCCTCATGATCAGACAGATCTCCGGAACCCTCTACTGCTTCTGCAGCCCGGGTATCGTTACCGCCTACATTCTTATTCTTCAAGTTCTTAAGCAGCTCATAGAGCTGCATTTTATCGATCGGCTTCAACAGATAATCCATCACGCCGAAACGGAGCGCTTGGCGCGCATACTCAAACTCGCTGAAACCGCTTAGCACAATGATCGCAAGCCGATCCATTTTGTCTCTAACATGCTCAATAAGACGGAGTCCGTCCATCATTGGCATTTTAATATCCGTGATGAGACAGTCCACCTCACCCGGATCGGTTTTAGACAGTTGATTCAGCGCATCCATCCCGTTGCCATATGATCCTATGACTTTTACGTCGAGATCCATTCTGGATATGATCTTCTCCAATCCAAGCCGGATCACTTCTTCATCGTCCACAATCATGATATTCATGGATTATCACGCCCTTTCGCTGTTATGCCCTTACGCGCATGAGAGTAGCATACACTGGATGCTGCGTGTAAGTCCTGAAGGCATAGGCCTAACGGGTCAAGGGAATCTGAGGGCTACTTCACAGCGCCGCTCGTCACCCCGCAAATATATACCGCTGCAGGAACAGATATAAGATTGCCGTCGGGATCATGATAATCATAATCGCTGAGGATACCATTTGCCAATCACCGCTGTTCACGCCAAAGAAACGCATCAGCGAGGTGGAAACAACCACATGCTCTTGCCTTGGGAGGTACAGATACGGTGTGAACATATCATTGTAAATGGCGATCGTTTTCAGAATAACGATTGTCGCCGTGGCTGGTGCCAGCAGCGGAAATATAATCGAGCGGTAGATCCGGAAGAGGGAGGCTCCTTCAAGCATCGCGCTCTCGTCGAGTTCATTCGGAATGTTGCGGATAAATTGAAGATAAATATAGATCTGCATGATATCAGCTCCGATATAGAGCAGCACGGGTCCCAAAAGATTATTCGTCAGACCGATCCCCTGGATGGTTTTGAAGTTCACAACCTGCGTGGTAATCTGCGGAATAATGGTCGCAAACAGAAATAACCCCACAATCAAGCCTTTACCGCGAAAATCGAACCGCCCCACCGCATAACAGAACGCAGAGCCCAGGAATATGTTCAAAATAAGCGTCAGCGCAATAATGATGAGAGTATTGCCAAAAGCAAGACCCATATCCGCTTGTTTGAATGCATTCATAAAGTTGCTGAAGTTCAGGAAGTTGTCCGGCAGGGACAATGTCGGATTGTTCAGGAATTCCTCCTTGGTTTTAAAGGAGTTGACCACAATGATGTACGGAGGAAACAGGATAACCAAAACCGCTAAGAGCAAAGAGATGTACTTCAGCGTCTGGATTGCAGCATGGGCGCCGTTCTTTTGAGTAACCATAGCCTAACCCCTCCCCTTGTTCAAGAAATAACGCTGGACACCTAACACGATAACGACAAGAACCAACAAGACAACACTCATGGCCGAAGCCAGCCCATAGTTGTTAAATTGAAATGCCGTCTCGAGAATTTTCATGACAAAGGTCTCGCTCGCGCCCGCAGGTCCGCCATGGGTCAGAACGAAAGGAATATCGAATACTTCAAGCGCCCCGGTTACGGTCAGGAACAAATTGAGCTCGATGATCTGATATATATTCGGAAGCGTAATCCGGATAAAAGACTGCCAGCCGTTCGCACCGTCAATCGACGCCGCTTCATAAATGTCTTTTGGAATCGACTGCAATGCAGCCAGGTAAACCACCATGTTGAAGCCCATGAAGCGCCATAGCCCTATCGATGCAAGCGTATAGTTCACAAAGGATTCGCTGCCGAGCCAGCTGGTCTCTGACGGGAGGCCAAACACCCCAAGAACCCTATTCAAAGAGCCTTGAGTCGTATCAAATACATATCCGAAAAGATAGGCTACGGCTACCCCATTCAGAATGTATGGCAAAAACAGCAGAAGCCTGAAAAACAATTTGCCCCTGAGCTTGCTGTTCAGCAGGACGGCAAAGTAGATCGCCAGAATGTTCTGGATGATCCCCACTACAAAATAGGCGAGGTTATGCTTGAATACGCCGAAAATCTCCGGATTAGAAAAGACCTCTCTATAGTTCTCCCATCCGATCCATTGCTTGTCAGGACTCAATCCATCCCAGTTAGTGAAGCTTAGGCGGATGAGCTCAACCGCCGGATAATAGGCAAAAGTAAGTAAAAGCAGAGGGGCACGACCGTAAACAGGATCATGATAATGGTCTTCTGCTTGCGAAACGAAAGATGGCTGAGCATGTACGATGCCTGCACTCTTCAGCTTTTCGCAAATCGCCAGAAACTCGTCGTAAGTTTTAGGCATCTCTGTAATGCCCGCTTTCTCAAAAGCCTTCTTGTTATATACAATCCCTACCGTAGAAGCCCCGGAGGATATGCCGTACATCTTGCCGTCCTAAACCTTCGCATCCTTAAAGTAGAGATCGCCCGAGAACTGAATGTCATCCATCGGTTCAAAATATTTCGGAAGATCCGCGTTGGGGATCGTAGGGATAAACACGACATCCGGATACTCGCCGGAAGAAATGCGGATTTTCACGTTTTTGTCGTAGTCCGTGATCGCTTCGAACTGCAGATCCACATTCGGATACTTTTCTTCAAAACGCTTTTTGTAATCATCGTACTGTTTGCCGATCATATCGGTACGGTTTGTCAGAAAGACAAGCTTTCCGCTTGGCCCATCATCCTTACCGGCATCCGTTTTCCCTGCATCCTTCGTCTCAGCCGTTTGGCCAGTGCTGCCGGTGTCCGTACCCGAACCTGAACTGCTATTATCTTTTCCGCCGCACGCCGCTAAGGTTGTTATCATCAAACAAACTATTAATGATAACGATAGTATCTTATTCATCTTTTTCCCCTCTTCTCATAATTGGTAGCGTTTACAAATTTGATTATAGATCAAGTAAATCAGTTAAAAAATGGTCTGTATTTTTATTTAAAGTCTTCAATTGTCATTTATAACAAAACACTAACTTTATTTTATAAAGCGTTTTCTATACTCAAATACCGATTTTTTTTGGTATTAATTAGTTGATATCTTGATGTAAAAAACAAGGAATACACCGCTTTATATGTAATTTAAATTAAAGGGTTGCTATATTTATGAATCCATATTATAAAAAAGGTATCCAGTTATGATAACAAATTGATGTTTTATAATAACAAACAAAGAAAGAGGTGCATGCTATGCAAGCAAAGAAGCTTCCCGGATATGTCGCCGGAATGACTTGGGGCTGGACTGGAATTCGCGGAACCTGGAACACGCCAGAGGCAGTACATTCCATGAAGGAGATGAAGAACTCGCTAGGTGTAAACTGGACGGCTATTGCGCTGGGCGCTCTCCAGGATACGGCTCAATCTACGGAAATTCATTTCGAGGAAGAACCCACCGTTACGGATGCGGAAGTGAGATGGGCCATTCATGAAGCCAAATCACTGGGTCTGCATGTCTGTCTTAAACCGGTGGTGAACTGTGCGGATGGCACATGGCGAGCGCATATTAACTTTTTTGATATGGACGTTCCGTGTGAGCCCAAATGGTCCGATTGGTTTGCTTCCTATACCCGGTTTATGCTTCACTATGCTGTCATCGCGGAGGAAACCGGCTGCGAAATGCTGTGCATCGGTTGTGAAATGGTACAGACGGACCGCAGGGAGCAGGAGTGGCGCCAGCTCATTCAGGAGGTACGCAAGGTCTATTCCGGTCTAATCACGTATAACTGCGATAAATATCAGGAAAATCAGATCAAATGGTGGGATGCCGTAGATATCATCTCTTCGAGCGGCTACTACCCTGTCGGAACATGGGAAGAACAGCTGAGCCGAATCGAACCTGTCGTGCAAAAGCACGGCAAACCCTTCTTCCTCATGGAGGCAGGCTGTCCAAGCCGGACGGGTTCCAGCCAAATCCCGAACAATTGGGGGCTTCCAGGCACACCCAGCGAAGATGAACAGGTCGAGTACTATAACCAGATGTTCCAAAGCTGCGGTCGGCAGGACTGGGTATCCGGTTTTATGCTGTGGGACTGGCCTGCTGTTCTCTATAAACCGGAGACCGCAGCAGTGAATGACGATTATTGCCCTTATGCCAAAAAGGCAGCGCAAGTGATTCGCGGGTATTACGATGCAAAAACACAGCTTCTGGAAGGGGGTCAAGCATAATGAACTTTCCAGAGGAGCAAATCGATACGTGGAAATCTGAATTGAAGCAAGAGCTTCAGGAGCATATCCTTGGCTTTTGGATGAAGCATACCCCGGATGAGATGCATGGCGGATTTCTGGGGGAGATCACCCCGGATTTAAAGGTGATCCAGGATGCTGATAAGAGCCTGGTGCTGAACACCCGGATTCTGTGGACATTCGCAGCCGCTTACCGGCTGTACGGAGATGAGGCTTACCGCCAAATGGCGGATCGCGCCTATCAATACATTCTCCGCCATTTCGTTGATCAGGAATTCGGCGGCCTCTACTGGATGCTTCATGCAGACGGCTCGGTATCGAATGACAAGAAGCAGGTATACGGTCAGGCCTTCGCCATCTATGCTTTATCTGAATATTACCGTGCGGTACAGCAGGAGGAAGCTCTTGATCTGGCCGTTCATCTCTTCCGTATTCTGGAGGAGCACAGCTATGATCCGGTGCATAAAGGGTATGTCGAAGCCTTGTCCCGCGATTGGAAGCAGACCGCTGATTTTAGCCTGAGTGATAAGGATTTGAACGAAAAGAAATCGATGAACACCCACCTGCATGTGCTCGAGGCTTATACGAATCTATACCGCGTATGGCCGGACGGGAAACTCCATCATCAGCTTGCCGAACTGATCGGGGTGACTCTGGATCATATTGTGCATCCGGATCAGACTCACTTCCTTCTGTTCTTTGAAGAGGCATGGCAGGCGAAATCGAATCATATATCCTATGGACATGACATTGAAGGCAGCTGGCTGATGGTCGAGGCTGCGGAAGTGATTGGTGAAGCTGAATTGCTGAACCGCGTAAAGCTAACGGCTGTGGCCATGGCAGATCATGCGCTATCAGAAGGCGTTGATCCGGATGGAGGCATGGTGAACGAGGCCGATTCCAGCGGATATATCGACACCCGCAAGGACTGGTGGCCGCAAGCAGAAGCAATGGTTGGTTTTTATAATGCTTATCAGTTAACAGGCGTCAGTAAATTTTATGATGCCTCCCTCTGCTCCTGGCAGTTCATTAAGCGGAGCATCATTGACCCCGAACATGGGGAATGGTTCTGGAACGCTGACCGTGAAGGCCGGCCAAACCGGGAGCAGCCAAAGGTCAGTGCCTGGAAATGCCCTTATCATAATGGCCGGGCCTGTATGGAAATGATTGAACGTCTTGGTTGAAGAATATCCTAATCGGAGAGGAAGATGAATCATGAATACATGTTTTGAAGAGCGCAAGAAGCATCTGACAGAACGTTACGAGGCCCTTATTAAACGTCCCAACCCAAAAGTACCTTATGGAAACGGCATCTACGACCGTTATGAGTATCCGGTTCTAACCGCCGAGCATGCCCCGCTGATTTGGAAATATGACTTTTCAGAACAGAATAATCCCTATTTTATGGAGCGGATGGGTATCAACGGTGTATTCAATCCCGGCGCCATCGAGCTCGGCGGCAAGTTCTACCTGATGGCCCGTGTAGAAGGAGTTGACCGCAAATCCTTTTTTGCGGTGGCGGAGAGTGACAACGGCGTGGACGGATTCCGCTTCTGGGATCACCCCGTCGTGATGCCCGAAACGGAGAATCCGGACATTAACGTCTACGATATGCGTCTCATTCAGCATGAAGATGGGTTCATCTATGGGCTCTTTTGCACCGAACGCAAGGATCCGGACGCCCCGCGTGGCGACCTCTCCAGCGCGGTTGCTCAGTGCGGTATTGCCCGTACGAAGGATTTGATCAGCTGGGAGCGGCTGGCTGATTTGAAAACCGGTTCGGCGCAGCAGCGTAACGTCGTGCTGCATCCGGAATTTGTGGATGGCAAATACGCGTTCTATACCCGTCCACAGGATGGTTTCATTGATACAGGCTCCGGCGGCGGAATCGGCTGGGGACTATCCGATTCGATCGAGCAGGCAGTGATCGAGCATGAGATCATTATCGATGAGCGGTATTATCATACGATCAAGGAAGTGAAGAACGGACAGGGACCTGCTCCGATCAAGACTGATAAGGGGTGGCTGCATATCGCCCATGGCGTACGCAACACCGCAGCAGGTCTTCGTTACGTGCTGTATGCTTTTCTGTCTGATCTGCAAGAGCCTTACAAGGTAACACATGCACCAGGCGGACATTTCATCGCACCGGAGGGCGAGGAACGGGTCGGCGACGTGTCCAATGTGGTTTTCTGTAACGGGATCATTGCCCGGGACAATGGCGAAGTCTATATTTACTACGCCTCTTCGGATACAAGAGTTCATGTTGCGACAACAACCGTGGAGCAGCTGCTTGATTATGTGATGAATACTCCGGAAGATCCGCTGCGTTCCTATGCATGTGTTCAGCAGCGTCTTGAGCTGGTTGAACGCAATCTGCAGCATGCCGAATAACCACCGCAACAAAAAAGGCAGGCCTATGGGTTTCCCCATTAGGTCTGCCTTTTTTCAGGCTAATAAGCAAGCTGATGCAACAAATCGGTGAGTACACGAACGCCATCTTCCAGCTGCTGCGGCTCCGTATATTCCAAAGGTGAATGGCTGATGCCATTACGACTGGGTACGAACAATATAGCCGTTCTGCAGTACGAAGCAAATATCTGCGCGTCATGCCCGGCTCCGCTGGGCATCCGGCGGTAGGGCAGCTCCTGCTTAAGGCAAATATCCTCGATCGCATCCGTCAAAGCCGGATCCATAGCAATCGGTGCGACATTCATCCAGCGCTCAATATCGATTTCCACGTTCCGCTGCGCCGCAGCGGAGCGAATTGTCTCTACCAAACGCTGACACGCCTCATCCAGTACCTTTTCATCCGGATGACGGACATCAATCGTAAAGTTTACCTGTCCCGGGATAACGTTCGGCGTGTTGGGAACAAGCTCCATTTGCCCGACCGTCGCAACCAGCGGTGCACCGAGCTGCTCCGTTTTATCCATGATGGCAACCACCATCTCGCTTGCAGCCCGGACGGCATCCTTCCGGTAAGCCATCGGCGTCGTACCTGCGTGATTGGCTTCCCCTTTGACATGAACGGTATAACGCTGCAAACCTACAATCTGCTCTACAATGCCGATCGACTTCTGCTCCTGCTCGAGAATGGCTCCCTGCTCCACATGAAGCTCGATAAAGGTATCGACATCCGACCTGGGTCCCTTCCCCTTCGTTCCCGGACCGAACCCGGCCGCCTCCATCGCAGTCATGAAGGAAACTCCCTGCTGATCCCGCGCCTGTTCGATATCTTTGTAAGACGCAGCTCCTGTCATGAAGGTCGAACCCCAATAATTATAAGGGAACCGGCTGCCCTCCTCCTCACAGAAGGCCACCACCTCAATGGTTTTCTTCGGCGTGCCGTAACGCTCGCGAAGACGCGACAAAGCCGTGATTCCGGCTACAATGCCATAAGCCCCGTCGTATTTACCCCCACGCTTCACCGTATCGACATGGGAGCCCGTTAAAATACACGAACAATCGTCGTCTGACCCCTGCAGCCGTCCACACAGATTACCTGCATCGTCAAAATAAGCCTGCAGGCCAAGTAATTCCATTTTAGCAGCCAAGGCTTCCTGCGCCCCCTTCCAGGAAGGCGTATATAAAAGACGGGTTACCCCGCCATCCGAGTCCGAGCCAATCCTGCCCAACCACTCTATAAGTTCTTCTGTCATCTGCATATCCGCTTAGCTCCAATCTTTTTCTGGCGTGCCAGATTCCCTATGTAACCATCCTCGCTTCTATACACCATATCACTGCCGCCAACAAATTTCTATGGATAATCCGGGGTCATCCGCTCATCCTCCTCAATATTTGTCATATCTGTAAATACGAACATTTATGTTTGTTTATTTGCACAAAGTTCGCCTTTTGCTTTGACGGTTCCGAAAAGTCCTGTTATAGTTACATGGCGCAAGAACGCAAACACAACATGAAAAGGAGTCCTCTAGCAATCATGAACAACACGAATTCATCTTGGTTAGATCGGTTTTTTAAGCTCAGCCAGTACAATACGAATGTTAAGACTGAGATTATCGCAGGTCTTACCACCTTTGTTACGATGGCATACATCATCGTGGTTCAACCTGACCTCATGAAAGCCGCGGGCATGGATCAAGGTGCCGTTATGGTTACCGTACTGATTGCATCCGGCCTCTTCAGCATCATCATGGGACTTTATGCCAAACGCCCTTTTGCGGTAGCGCCAGGTATGGGAGGAAACGCGTTTTTTGCCTATAGTATCGTAGCCGCAGGGCTAGCAACCTGGCAGCAGGGCCTCGGAATGATTTTCATCTCAGGGGTGCTTTTCTTACTGCTTACGTTCCTGGGATTACGCGAAACGATATCCCACATTATTCCGAAGAATATCAAGCATGCCATCGGGGCTGCCGTCGGTTTGTTCATCATCGGTACCGGCTTCTCCAATGCCAAACTCATTGTTCAAAATAAAACCGGCACGTTAACGCTTGGCAGCCTGCATTCACCAACGGTGCTGCTGTCCGTCATCGGCCTGGTCATCATCATCGGGCTCATGGCCCGCAAATTGAAAGCTGCTGTATTCATTGGTATCCTGATTACTTCAATCATCGGTATTCCAATGGGTATCACCAAGCTTCCGCATTCTTTCGGAGATTTATTCTCTCTGCCGCCTAACCCTTCATCCATCATGTTTCAGGCGGACATCCCGGGTGCCCTTAAACTAGCATTCTTCCCGCTATTGTTCACCTTCTTTACGGGAGAATTCTTCTCTACGATGGGTACAGTCCTGGGTGTAGGCGCGAAAGCGAATCTGCTGGATAAAGACGGCAACCTGCCCGATATCAAAAAACCGTTTATCGTTGACGGGGTAGCCACAGTGGGTGGTGCGCTGATGGGACAAACCACCATTACCACCTATATCGAATCGGCCAGCGGCGTTGAAGCCGGCGGGCGTACGGGCCTTACGGCTGTAACCACCGGTATTGTATTCCTGCTCGCTCTTTTCATTACGCCGATCATTCTGTTAATTCCAAGTGCTGCTACAGCGCCGGCGCTTATTGTCATCGGATTGTCCATGCTCGCAACGCTTAAGAATATTAATATGGATGAATGGGAAGAATCCCTTCCGGCGCTGCTTACCGTTATTGCTGCCGGGCTTACATTCAGCTTGGCTAACGGAATTGTATTCGGTATTTTGTCTTATGTCGTGATCAAAGTATTTCTGGGTAAATTCCGCGATATCCATATCGGATTATGGATACTCTGTGTTCCGCTCGTCTACTACCTCTGGTTAAAATAATCTGGAAAAAGGAGATCGATCATCATGAACAACAAACTTATTGCCGCAGCACGCGGCGATCATCCACTAGATCTGGCTATTAACAACATCCAGTTGGTCAACGTATTCACCGGCGAAATTTATCCGGCAGCCATTGGCATTGTGGACGGTACGATTGTCCATGTCACCGCACCGGGTGAAACCGAGCTTGAAGCTGCAGCGTCAATCGATGGACAAGGCAAATTCGCCGTGCCGGGTCTCATTGACACGCATTTGCACATTGAGAGCAGCATGCTGACACCAGCTCATTATGCCGAAACGGTACTTCCACATGGAACCACATTAATTGTCACGGATCCGCATGAAATTGGAAACATCCTTGGTGAAGAAGGCGTCCGCTACATGGTGGAAGCCAGCAAGGTGCTGGATCTGCGTGTCATGACGCTTGCACCTTCCTGTGTTCCATCAGCACCTGCAGTTGAAACCGCTGGCGCTGAGTTCACACCTGAAGTGATTGAGCGCATGCTGACCTGGGATGGAATTGATGGCGTAGCCGAGGTCATGAACTATCATGGGGTCATCCACGAGGATCCCCGCATGATGGGCATTCTCGAAGCGAACAAGCGCGCCGGCAAAATCCCTCAGGGTCATGCGCCAACCGTCGTTGGGCGTGACTTATCCGCCTACCTGGTGGCTGGTCCCGACTCGGATCATGAATGCCGCACCATGGAAGAAGCCATTGCGAAGCTTCGCGCCGGCATGATCGTCGATATCCGCGAAAGCTCCTTCTCCCTGAATATGGCGGAGGTAGCCAAAGCGATTGTCGGCAAAGGTTATCTGCCTAACGTAACGCTATGTACGGATGATGTGCTGGCATCCGACCTGATCGAGCGCGGTCATATCAACCATGTGGTGGTACGTGCCATCGAGGAAGGAATTCCGGCAGTCGATGCGATCCGTTATGCCACACTGAACGCTGCAAACCGGTTGAACCGCAAGGATATTGGAGCCATCGCTCCTGGACGTCTCGCTGATATCGTACTCGTGGATGCACTTGAGTCCATGAACGTATCCGATGTATTCATCGGAGGCAAGACGATCGTCAAGGAAGGCAAATTGACCGAGCGCCAACAGCATCTGGAGCCTCCTCAGGAATATTTGCAAACCGTGCATTTGCCTGAGATCCATGAAGAGGATCTGCATCTTCATGTCGAGGATCCCCACGCTTCGGAAGCCCGTGTACGCGTGATCGAATATGACTTTGCACCGGGTCTTCCAACCGGATTCATCGAAACCGTGCTGCCTGTAAAAGACGGACAGCTCGTTCCTGAAAGCTATGATGGCCATAAAGGGCCGCTGAATCGCGTAGCCGTATGGCATCGTCATGGACTGAACGACAACAAGGCACTCGGGCTTCTCGCAGGCTTCGGAATCATCGCCGGAGCCGTGGCAACAACCGTAGCCCATGACAGCCATCATCTGACCGTGCTCGGCGTGAACACGGAAGATATGGTTATTGCAGCCAATGAGCTCCGCAAGCGTCACGGCGGTATGATTGCCGTCAAGGACGGCGAAGTGATCGCATTCCTGCCGCTCCCGCTCGCAGGCATCATGAGCCTGGAGGAAGGCGAAACCTTTGCTCCGAAGATCAAGGAATTCATCGATATCATTCAGGCCGAAATCATGCCTGGCAAAAATCCGATTCACCGCATGATCGTCGTCACGCTTCCGGTCATTCCGCAGGCGAAGATCACTGACCTGGGTCTGGTGGATGTAGACAAGCAGCAGCTTGTCCCGTTGATCATCGAAACGAAATAAGCAAACGACCTCCACTTTAATCCATTTCACAACTCACTAAAACGATAATATTGAAACTATATATAGACCAATAAAACCGTTTGGATCTATATATAGCCTTGATTGAAGCGACTTAAGGTATTATGAAATTGATTCCCTTGTCTAAAATAAAAAGCACCCCTGCCAATCAGGGGTGCTTTTCTTTACGATCATAGACTTCAAGGTATCCACGAGCCCTGCCTCTATTCTGCCGAAGCCTGGCTACCCGGGGCTGCTGCGGTTGAATCACGGTAAACAATATCCCCTGCGAGCAGAATCTTCTCCATCGGCTCATGAAAACGCTCAATCCGCTCCAGCAGCTTCTGTACTGCACGACGGCCCAATGCTTCCTTGGGGACATGAACCGTTGTGAGACGCGATCCACCCTGCGGTGAATCCTCAATGTTGTCAAAGCCGGTAACGGATACTTCAGCAGGCACCTTCACACCAAGCTCGTTAAGCACCCTTAATGCCGTAACAGCAATAGAGTCATTGGCGCAAACTAGAGCTGTAGGCATCGATTTGGTCTTGAGCTTTCGTGAAACCCAGCTTCTGATCTCACTTTCAACGTCGCCCTTCTCCAGCTCCTGCAGCTGCAGCACGAATCCCTCCTGAACTGCCGGACTCAGTCCATGCTCGTCCAGCGTGATCTTAAATCCGATATGACGGTCGCGGAAGCTCCGGGAAAAGCGGTCATTGCCAATGAACTGCAGCCGGTTGTGCCCGATTCCAATCAGATGATTGGTCAGTCTCGCCATCGCATCCATGTTATTCACAAAGATCGTATCCGAAGGGATAAGCGGATCCTCCATGTCTACCAGAACAATCGGCAATCCCATCCGGTGCACCTCCAGCAATAACGGCGTTGAAATTTGGCCTACTCCAATCAGCCCCATGATCCCGTCCGGATTCAGGATGTTCACGAAGTTATCGACGCTCTGCTCCGAAATAATTACCATTCCAAGGCCCAGGTCTTCAAGACTGCTGGAAATCCCCTCTAGAATCTTGCCCCAATAAAGAGAATCCTTCGTCTGAAAGCGGATATTAGGCATCAGTACGATGACGGATTGCTTCCCGCCTGTTTTCGGTGAAGGCCGCTCCGTTTTTACGGTTCTCATATAGGCATTTTTTTGCGAAAAATATCCAAGCTGGGATGCGGCCTGAATCACCCTCTCCTTCGTCATCTCGTTGACACCGCCTTTGCCGGACAACGCTTTGGATACGACGAATTTAGACACGCCCAGATGGTCGGCAATTTGCTGCATAGTTATCTTCTTAGCCATTTTTTCCTCACCTCAAGTGGCATGGATTCAAATAGTTTTTACCTCACGATGACATCCATTTGTTTCTCTCCATGCCCCGTTGTTTATATTTTTGAATTCCTTCTTGCCTGCTCCCATCTTCGGTTCAAATCCTCGAAGGCCTTACCCAGATCGGGGGAAGCAATCAGTTCCTGAATATAGTCGCCTGACCAAAAGGAGATCCCTGCTTTGTTCGCCAGTTCAATGAACTCATCCGTCTGCTGCTTATTCTCCACAAGCTCGGGCTTATAGGACAGAAACTCCTGAAACTGCGGCATCGTCGTTTTTTGTGTTGTATCTACAGGTAAAAAACCGGAGTCATTCACATACCCTGATTCTTTGACATAAAATTCGATCCAAGCGCGGGCCAGCTCTTTATTGGTGCTGAATTTGCTTACGCCAATGAACCAGTCGGGCGTCAGAGGCGCGTAATGCTGCTTGTTATTATCATAGGGAAACGGAAAAAATCCAATGTCCTCCGGATTCGCTCCGGCATCAATAACCTGCTGGATCGCCCAGTTCCCCAGAAAATACATGGCCGAATCGCCGGAGGCGATTTTGCTCTTGGAGATTTCCCAGCTGTTTGAAAACAAATGATCCTCCACATACCCCCGGTTAATCAGCGTTTTGGCGATGCCCACCGCCTGTCCCCATGGATTATCCAGCTGAAAAGGCTCATCTTCATTCACCATATTATTCAGCGCGTCTGACGAACCGGTCATGTAGTTCACCATGTTCTCCCCCCATTGCTGGAGAGGCCATTTGGCACCATAATTCATATACAGCGGAATCATCCCAGCCGCTTTCAGCTTGGCGCATGCTTCATAAAAAGCGTCCAAGGTCCCAGGCACCTCATGGATACCAGCCTTGGCAAAGGATTTCTTATTATACACAATTCCGATCGTGCTGCTTCCCGTGGCGATTCCGTATCTCACTCCATTATAGGATTTGAAATCCGGAAAGCGTACATGCTCGAACATCGATTCGTTCAACGGTTCAAAATAGCTGGGCAGGTCCTTATTGGCAATACTGACCGGAAGCAGAAGCACATCCCCAATATCCCTCGTTGACAGCCGTACCATGACATCATTGGTGTAATCCGTAATGCCTTCAAACTCTACCTTGGCACCGGGATACTTTTGCTCGAAATGTTCAGCGTACTTCTCCAGAACGCCGCTTTCGATCAAATCTACCCTGTTTGTCATGACATGGATCGTTCCGCTCATCTGTCCGCCCGCATGCGGAATACCCTTGGCCGGTTCAGCCTTCGGGTTTGCCTGCGACGTTTCCCTGCAGCCGGCTGCGGCAGGCAGACACAACAGCAGAACGCCTATGAGCAGCCAGCGGTTCCATTTTTTTATCAATGACCATTCCCCCCGTGATCATCCGGGCTGCTTTCGAGCAATACCGGCTTTGTACCCAGCGGCGGCAGCTCAATCACAACCTCAGTGCCCGCTCCCAGGCGGCTGAATACTCTCATCCCGTACGCACTGCCATACTGCAGACGGATTCGTTCATGAACATTCCGCAGGCCAATGCCACCATTGCCTTCCCTTCGCGGAGCCGCCGTAGCCTGCAGCGACTGATTTAGCGCCTCGAGCGATCCTTCATCCATACCGCAGCCATCATCACGGATTGTCATACGCGTCAGTCGCGGCGTCATTTCCGCCTCTATCCATATATTCATCTTAAGCTTGAGATCATCCAATCCATGATAAACCGCGTTTTCCACGATCGGCTGGAACAGCAGGCGGATAATTGCGTATCTCATGAGTGGCTCAGGTATATCCAGATGAAGCTCAAACCGGTTCGGATACCGATAATTCAGCAGCTGTACATAATGAATGACATGATCGATCTCCTCTCGCAGAGGAACCTCGTCTTGAATTTTGCCACCGATGCTGTAACGCAGCATTTTGCCCAAAATAGAGATCATGTCGGCTGCATCCGTGTCATCATTCAGCTCAGCCGTCATCCGGATCGTCTCCAGCGTGTTGTAGACAAAATGGGGGTTGATCTGGCTCTGCAGCGCCTGCATCTCTGCTTCCTTCTTCTGGCTCTCGATTTGGTAGATATCGTGGATTAATTGCTGAATCCGGCTGAGCATGCGATTGAACTGGTTGCCCAGCTGCCCGATCTCATCACGGTGTTTGACCTTAAACTTGACGCTTAAATCCCCTGCCTGCACTCTCCGCATCAGCCCGATCATTTTCTTCATCGGCTTAGTAAATGCAAAGGACAGAATGATAGAGGCGAGCAGTGCAACACCTATGATAAACAGTGTGGCCAGAAGCGTCACATTGCGGGTCACATCCGCCTCCTTCGTGAGCTCCTTGACCGGAATCTGAATAATCACCTTCCACTTCGTCAGCGGAGATGTGGAGTATATGTACAGCTGGCGTTTGCCATCCACTGTATCATAGAAGCTGCCGCTGGTTCCTTTTGCCTTAAGCACCACCGGGTTACCGGATGCGTTGATCGCCAGCATTTTACGGCCGCTGTCATATATCACATCCCCCTGTTCATCAATAATCAGCGAGGTTCCCCGGGTTACCTTATCGAGCTCCACCACTTGATCCACGATCACGCTGATATTCGCGTCTACCGCTATCAGTCCGATGGGATTCAAGGAACGGTCAAGGATTTTGCGGACAACCGTAAAAGCATAACGAGTACTCTTCAGATTACTCCGGTATTCCTGAGTGCTGAACAGAAGCGCTTCACCATGCGTGGCGGCCACTTTGTCCATCCAGAGCTTGTAGCTGTCTGCTATATCCAGCCTTACAGCGCCGTCCTTGCTGGAATAATATCCGTTACCGTATTGATCGAAGATATAGACCGAATTTGCTCCTCTTTTAATATTGTTGATAAACGCGATATTTCCCTCGATCCCCCGCTGGATGGACAGCTGCAGATCAAAATCATTCGGGTACGTATTACTGCCGTCCTTGCCTACAACCTGCTGCCTCTGCTCATGATATTCATTGGAACGCACCAGATTGAGCTTGATATCGTCAATGTAGGCGGGAATGGACGAAATCCGCTTCATATCCTCGATATAATCATCCACCCTCTCCATCATCTGGCCGATCATATTCCGTGAGTAGAGAACCGTATTTTCCTGAATTGAGCGTGAATAACTATTATAAGAAATCAGGCTGATCACAGACAACGGAAGAATAATGATGATAATAAAAACCAGCAGCAGCCGCCGTTCCATACTCATGTCACTCAGCCGCCAGCGCGGGTTCAGACGCCGGTTCTCCTTCATCTCCAAGGCTCTCCTTGCGACTCAAATTATGGTGATTCGGATGTGAATTTGTTAGACTAATTTGTTGGTGTCATTATAACAAATTCAAAACAGGTATTATACAAGTTATGCCTATTTTATTTTCCGGAAAAATTACTCATCTTCCGCATTGACAAAACAAGTCATCGGCGTATACATTTGTATACAAGTTAAAAAGCGTATGCATTTGTATACACTTTGAAGGAGTGACAATTATGAGGGAAGATCATACAGAGGCAAGACAAGGAACAGACGAGGTTAAAGATCATGGTGGACGTGGAGGACGCCGCGGCGGACACGGAAGACATGACCATGACCGGCGGGGACGAAGAGAGGATGGTGTTGAGGACGAACATGCACGCAATTTCCACAGTGCCCAGACCTTCCGTCGTGGACGTGTGCTCATGTTTCTGGAACGTCTGCAGGTGCAGCGGGATACGTTAATGCAGCAGCTCGGCAAGCCGGAATTCCAATCCATTGTCCCCATTATAACCGGTGAACTGAAGGCTGTTGACCAAATGATGCAGGAATACATCCATACCTTTGAACTTCGTGAAATTGAAAATCCTTCTGCAAAAGACCCGTCCACTTCTGCCCCGTCTGCTCCCCATCATCAAGATACGGAGTGAGGTGAGAACATGTGGAAACTGAGAGCATACCTGCGTCCTTACAAAACCTCCGTAATCTTGGCACCGCTGTTCATGCTGCTGGAGGTATCTATGGATTTATTGCTTCCGGCCCTGATGGCAAGCATTGTGAATAAAGGAATTATTGCGGGCGACCTCGCCTATATCCAGCATACGGGGCTGCTCATGCTTGGTGTTGCCCTGATCGGTCTGCTCGGTGGTGTGGGCTGCACGGTCTTTTCAAGCTACGCCTCTCAAAATGTCAGCATGGACTTGAGAAACAGCTTGTTTAACAAGATACAAACCTTTTCTTTTCGCCATATCGATGAGCTGAAGAGCGGCTCGCTGATTACCAGGCTGACCAATGACGTTGTTCAGGTGCAGACTTTTGTTCAAATGATGCTGCGCAGCATCCGATCACCGCTGCTATTTATCGGCAGCTTTATCATGGCCCTCGTGATGAGCCCGCGTTTGACGCTGATTCTGCTCATATCGATACCGCTGTTATTTGTATTTTTGCTGGTGCTCATCCGGCGGTCTTTCCCTTTGTTTACGAAGGTGCAGGCCATGCTCGATGGCGTGAACAATGTGCTTCAGGAAAATCTGTCCGGCATTCGTGTCGTGAAAGCCTTTGTGCGTTCCGATTATGAGCGCGGGCGTTTCGCCGAAGCCAACCAAGCCTACACGGGGATCGCCATCAGGGCAACCCGGCTGTTGGCATTGAATATGCCGGTGATGACGTTGATCCTTAACCTGAGTATCGTCGCTGTATTATGGTTTGGGGGCAGGCTCACTTTAGGAGGTTCGCTATCCTCGGGAGAGTTGATCGCATTTATCAATTATGTGACTCAGCTGCTGTTCGCCATGCTGATGATCACCAACATGCTGACTTTCATCTCGCGTGCTAAAGTATCGGCCGACCGGATTCAGGAAATCTTCGATACCGAGCCGGATATTCATGATCCGGAAGTCATTCGAGAGCAGCGGACATCATGGACCGGAGAGGTTGAATTCTATGATGTTTCCTTTGGCTATGGGATGCAGCATGAGCAGAATCCAAGGGAGCTTATTCTGAAACACATCAGTTTCAAGGCGAATCCCGGCCAAACAACCGCCATTCTGGGTGAAACCGGTTCAGGCAAGTCCTCCCTGGTCCATCTGATTCCGCGTCTCTATGAGGCGACAGGCGGCCATGTCCGGATTGACGGCTGCGACGTCCGCGATATCCCGCTGGATGAGCTGCGCGGGATGATTGGCATGACGCTGCAGCAATCGGTTCTGTTCAGCGGCAAAATCATCGATAACATCCGCTATGGCCGTCCCGATGCCTCGTTTGACGAAGTGGTTCAAGTGGCTAAAGCAGCTCAGGCACATGAATTTATTATGCAAACGCCGGATGGATACGACACCATTATGGGACAGAAGGGCGTAAATCTGTCCGGCGGTCAAAAGCAGCGCTTATCCATCGCCCGCGCGCTGCTGGTCAAGCCGCGGATCTTAATACTTGACGATAGTACAAGTGCTGTAGATGTAGGGACAGAATCACGCATCCAGCTTGCGTTTAAAACCCTGATGAAGGATAGTACGAACATTATCATTGCCCAGCGGATCTCCTCCGTCATGGAAGCCGATCAGATCCTTGTACTGGAGAACGGATCCATTGCCGCGCAAGGGACGCATGATGAACTGCTGCAGAGCAGTGAAATTTATCAGGATATTTACCGGTCTCAGCGGAAGGAGGATCATCCACATGCCACAGCCAACTAAATCCGGGATTCCCAGCCCCTCCGGGGGCGGTGTGCCTCCCATGATGGGTAGGGGACCGGGTGGCCCCGGCCCCATAGTCATGAATAAAGCAAAGCCCAAGCAGGCATCTGCTACGCTGAAGCGGTTATGGTCCTATTTGAACCGGCAGCGCTGGGGGCTGATTACGGTATATATCTCCACCATTCTGAGCTCTGTCATTGCATTGATCGGTCCCTTTCTCATCGGGAAAGCAATTGATCAATTTATTATGCCGAATAAACATGAGGGTTTCCTGTCTCTGTGTCTGCTGATGATCGGCATCTATGTGCTGGGAAGCCTTGTCTCCTGGGTTCAGGTGTACGTCATGACAGGCGTCTCGCAGCGAACGGTATTAGAGCTCAGGCATGATTTGTTCGATAAATATCAGCAGCTGCCGCTGCGGTTCTTCGACACCCATCATACAGGTGAACTGATGAGCCGGACGACCAATGATATTGAGAATGTATCCAATTCCCTCAACCAAAGCGTCACGCAGCTGCTGAACAGCCTGATTATGCTGGCTGGTTCTCTGGTCATTATGCTGAAGCTGAATCTTTCCCTTACTCTGGTGAGCATGATCAGCATTCCCCTCGTCCTGCTGGCAACAAAGCGGATCACCCGTGTGACCCGCAAGTATTTCAAATCGCAGCAGCAGCATTTGGGCGAGCTGAACGGCTATATCGAGGAAACGATCAGCGGACAGAAGATCGTCAAGCTTTTCCGCCGTGAACCTGTTGTAATCCAGCAATTCCAAAGCATCAACCGCAATCTGAACCGTGTCGGCATCAAAGCGCAGATTGTTTCCGGCTTGGTCGGCCCCGTTATGAACATGGTGAATAATTTAAGCTTTGCCCTCATTGCCGCCATTGGTGGCTGGATGGCGTTCAACGGACATACCAGCGTGGGTATTATCGTCAGCTTTCTTAACTACTCCAAGCAATTTGGACGGCCGATTACGGAGCTGGCCAACCAGTTTAACCTGATGCAGTCAGCAATCGCAGGGGCCGAGCGCGTGTTTGAGGTGTTTGATCTGAAAACCGAATACGAGGATCAGAGCTCCCATGCTGCGAAGCTCGACACCGTACAGGGGCATGTTGAATTCCAACAGGTATCCTTCGGCTACAATCCGGAAACTCCAATACTTAAGCAAGTATCATTCGAGGCCGCACCAGGTGATATGATCGCGCTCGTTGGTCCGACCGGTGCGGGCAAGACGACCATCGTCAATCTGCTGACCCGCTTTTACGAGATTGATGAAGGGGATATCTGCATCGATGGACAGAGCATCAAAGAAACGGATAAGAATAGCCTGCGTTCCAAAGTAGGGATTGTGCTTCAGGATGCATATGTATTCTCCGGCAGCATCCGGGAGAACATCCGCTTCGGAAGGCTCGATGCAACCGATCAAGAGGTGGAAACGGCTGCCAGGCTTGCGAATGCGGACCGATTCATTACCCGTCTTCCAGAGGGTTATGATACCGTCTTGGCTGCGGAAGGCAGCAATATCAGCCACGGTCAGCGGCAGCTCCTGACCATTGCCCGCGCGATCCTGGCCGATCCGGCGATCCTTATTCTGGATGAAGCGACCAGCAGCGTGGATACCCGTACGGAAATGCATGTACAGGATGCGATGAAGACGCTGATGAAGGGCCGGACCAGCTTCGTGATTGCCCACCGCCTGAGCACGATTCAGGATGCAGACCGCATTCTCTTTATCCGTGACGGCTGCATTGCCGAGCAGGGCAGCCATCATGAGCTGCTGGAGGCCAAGGGTTATTATTATGAGCTTTACTCCAGCCAGTTCCAGCGGGCCATCTGACCCTTTCTGAAGACTACAAAAAAAACCGGCACTGCTATATAAATTGAACTAAAGTTTGTTTTTCTTTAGTTCATTTATTATTACAGCAGCATGCCGGTTTTTTAATTTTCGATCGCTCATATGATTCCAGTACCGAATCCGTCAAGCTTAGCTCCACTCTCACCATAGCCAGGTACCGCTCGGTCATCCAGCTGGCCCCGAGCTAGGCCCAAATAACGGTCCGCAAAGCGGCCGATCCGTTCACGGTAGCTCGTTTTATCCATAAAATATGCATTCGCATGAACCGCACCGGACACCACATAGAGCTCCTTCTCTCCTCCCGCAGCAGCCGCAAGGCGGTTCACCATTTCAAACGGAACAAATGTATCCTTGTCCCCGTGAATGAACAGAATGGGCAGTTTTGTCTTCGCCACCTGTCTAAGCGCCGAGCCTTCACCAAAAAAGTAGCCCGCACGGAGCTTGCACATCAGACTCGTAATGGGGAGCAGCGGAAACGGCGGCAGCTTGTACATCTGCTTCAGCTGATACGTCAGGATATCTTGAACCGATGTATAGGCGCAGTCCGATACGATGCATTTGACCTGTTCCGGCAGCTTCTCCCCGCTGGTCATGAGCACCGTGGCACCGCCCATCGAGACCCCATGCAGCAGTATCTGCGTCTGCGGTCCACTCCGCTTCACAACATAACCGATCCACTTGATAATGTCCCGGCGATCCGGCCAGCCGAAACCGATGTAGCTTCCACCGCTTTGTCCATGGCCCCGATTATCGGGCATAAGCACATGAAAGCCCATCTCATGATAGAGCTTGGCGAAAGCGCCCATTTCCCTACCCTGACTATAATATCCATGAACCAGGACTACCGTACGATCCGACGGCTCGGCGGACGGAATGTAATAGCCCGTTAATGAAAGCCCGTCCTCGGCCTGCATATGGAGCGTTTCAAGCGGCTGGCTCTTCAACCATTCCTCTTCATGCTCCCATGGGTTATCCACTTTAATAAGAGAGGGATCCTCCTCCAGAAAATCCTTTTTGCTGCGCCGGATCCCGACATTATAGAAGTACATACTGGCTCCTAAAAGCACGAGCACAATCAAAATAAGACAAATGATGACCGTTGTTACTACCGTCATGATTTCCTCCCACTGCCTGCTGAATCACGCCGAGGCGTGCATCATATATATAGAATTTCTTATCTCTTAAAATAACACCCGCTACAGCCCAGTGACAATGAAATGTTCAATAATGCCAAAGAAAAAACAGCCTCCGGACTGATGACCGGTACGGCTGCTTTATCTCTACTCATGATTCCTGCCAGCCCCTCCCTATTTTCCCTGATCCCTCATCATGGCGCGCAGTGCCTCGCGATAGGCATCATCAGAGCTTGGATCAGGCTTCTTCACAGGCGGCGGACTGCTCTCTTCTTCCACTGGTGTATGACCTGCGAACTTCCGAAGAGCTTCACGATAGGCACGATCACCGTCGCTGGCCGACCGATGCGCTTCAGACTCGGCCTCCTCCAGCGCGATTCTGTCCGGAGCTTCCGGTGCGATCACTCTTTGTTCTTGTTCGACCGTTACATGGGCCTCGACTGGAGGAGCAGGAGTTATATCAGCCGGAGGTGCCGGGGTTGAGGGCGCAGCGGGCGGAGCAGAGGAAGCTGCAGGTTCCTCCCTGACATCTGGACGTTTCCCTGACCTCTTCGTTAAACGGGAGTTATATACAAAAAGAAAAATAAGCGCCACAATGGCGAGTACAACAAAAGCAATGACCATATAGCATCCACCCTACCTTGTCGTAGTTGAAGCAACCAGCTGCTTGGTTACCTCAGCTACCCGTCTGCCTAACGCACGACCGAGGATCAGATCATTTTCACTTGGCAGGTTCTTCGGATCATTCTCCGACAGCTCTACAGGGCAGGTTACGCCAACACCGTAGTATGATCCGTATAACGCATTTTCCGGAATATTCCCGGGCAGTCCGACAATAATCATGCCGTTATGAAGCATCGGCGTAATCAGGTTGATCAGGGTCGACTCCAGTCCACCGTGAACGGTAGCTGTTGTGCAAAATACGCCCCCGACCTTTCCAACCAGCTTGCCCTGTGCCCACAGGTATCCCAAACGGTCAATCCAGGTTTTGAGCCCGGCGCTGATCGTACCGAAATGACCCGGGCAGCCCCAAATAATCGCATCCATATCCTCCAGCTTGTAGATATCAGCATCATTCACGTGGGAAATTTCGGCCTCGGCTCCGTCTACGGCGGTTACACCCTCCATCACAGAGCGCGCGAGCGCCTCGGTATGTCCATTCTCACTATCATAAATCACATATATTTTCATGCGGAATGTCCCCTTTTCCATGCTTTGATTTCTTATTTATCCCCAGAAGATCTCCGTTTATCCAGTACTCTAGTTAGCGAATCCGAAAAAGAAACGAAGCTGAATATGAATTCTCCGTTTAGGGGATGCTCTCTGTAATTGGCTAAAGATAGCAACCATTTAGGAGGAGACAACACGTTATGAACTCACGCGCACTTCTTGTCAATGTACTCGTCGTCATTATTGTGCTCGGACTGGGCGGAGCGGCGATTTACTATTACAATCAGACATCCAGCTACGTCAAAACGGACAATGCCCAGGTTACCGGACAAGCCGTTTCGATCGCTGCTCCAGCTGCTGGAAAGCTCGACACCTGGAATGCCCAGGTCGGTCAATATTTTAAAACCGGTGATGTGGTTGGGAGTATAACTGCTCAGGGCACCCGGGTTGATATTACCGTTCCGCTCAGTTCTACAATCGTTCAACAAACGGCAATCCCTCATTCCTATGTAGCACCGGGGACTTCGCTGGCCAGAGGCTTCAATCTGAATAATCTGTGGATTTCAGCCAATATAGAAGAAACCAAGCTGGATAAAATCAAGGTTGGTCAAACGGTTGATGTCTATGTAGATGCTTTTCCGGATACAACGCTCACCGGCAAAATCGATCAGATCGGCCTGGCCACTGCTTCGACGTTCTCTATGTTTCCAAGTACAAACTCCAACGCCAACTACACCAAAGTGACGCAGGTCGTGCCCATTATCATCACGATTGAGGGCTACAAAGGTCTCGGAATTGTCCCTGGCATGAACGCTACCGTCCGAATTCACATTTAGCGAGGGGGCAGGTCCTGCCATGGAAAAAGAATTTCATATGGGACGCACGCTCACCGTGCTGCTGCTTGGAGCGTTCATCTCCATTCTGAACCAGACGCTGCTGAACGTAGCCATCCCCCATTTGATGAATGAATTCAATGTATCGGCTACGACCGTCCAGTGGCTGTCCACGGCCTATATGCTGGTGAACGGCGTACTGGTGCCGGTTACGGCGTTTTTGATTAACTCTTACGGAACAAGGGCTCTCTTCATGTCCGCCATGGGACTGTTTACCGCCGGTGCCGTGCTGTGCTCGCTTAGTAATTCCTTCGTGCTCATGCTCGTTGGACGGATTATTCAGGCCAGCGGCGCAGGGATTATTATGCCTGTGGTAATGAACGTATTCCTAACGGTCTTTCCACCTGAAAAAAGAGGCACCGCGATGGGCACAATGGGGATTGCCATGATGTTCGCACCTGCCCTCGGGCCGACGCTGTCCGGCTGGATTGTTGAACATTACACCTGGCGGATCCTGTTTCTCATGGTCATTCCGCTGGCGCTGCTGGATATCCTTTTTGCCTTCAGATGGCTGACCAACGTCAACAAGCTCACCAAGCCGAAGTTCGATTTCTGGGGTGTGGTTTTCTCTACGCTTGGCTTCGGAATGCTGTTATACGGCTTCAGCTCCGCCGGAGACAAGGGCTGGGAGAGCTTTACCGTACTCGGTTCCTTGTTTGTCGGAATTGTCTTCATTATGCTGTTCGTCCTGCGTGAACTAAAAATAGAAGTTCCAATGCTGGAGTTCAGGGTGTTCAAATATGATATCTTTACGGTCTCTACCATTGTCGGCGGGCTTGTTAACATGGTCATGTTCGGTGCGATGCTGCTGCTGCCGATCTATCTGCAGAACATTCGTGGCTTCACACCCCTTCAGTCCGGCCTTCTCCTCCTGCCAGGCGCTTTACTGATGGGTGTGATGTCGCCGATCTCCGGCGCGATCTTCGATAAGATCGGGGCAAGACCGCTGGCAATTGTCGGACTGTTCATCACCGCCGTGATGACGTTTGAGTTCAGTAAGCTGACCTCAGATACCTCCTTCTCGCATCTGATGATCATCTATACCATACGGAGTTTTGGCATGTCGCTCATCATGATGTCCGTACAGACCGAGGGTCTGAATTCGCTGCCGCCGCGCCTCGGCGCCCACGGTACGGCCATGTCCAATACGATGCGGCAGGTGGCCGGGTCCATCGGAACCGCGCTGCTCATTACCGTGATGTCGACCCGTTCGACCACTCATATCGCTGATGCCGCCAATCACTACACTGCGGATAATCCCTTCATAAGCGAGGATTTGGCAGCACTGAGCCAGAGTATATCCACGACGGCGGGTGTACCTGTAGAAACAGGCTACAGCTTGGTATTACAAAGCGTATTCGGAATCGTCTCCGAAAAAGGCACCATCGAGGGGATCAACGATGCCTTCATTGTGGCAACCTGGATTGCCATCATTGCCTTGCTTCTGTCCTTCTTCCTGCGCAGAGCGCGGAAGCCGGCGAAGAAGCCGAAGCATGCCAAGTAACTTCGCGGGCAGCATGCGGAAGCCGCCATCCACAACGGGATGGCGGCTTCTATGCGTTTTTTAGGATCATTTTAATCGTATCCCATCGGGTACTATAATCAACACTGTTATCATCCCCGGCCGGAGTTAGCCTATGTGTGATCTTGAATTCCCCCCGCCATGTAAGCCCTTTTCTCCCTCAAGAACAGAAAAGCCGATCACGAAAAATCTGCCGATGGACACTCTTCGGGCGGCTCCTCTAGAATGAAATTGTGTTCACGGCCGTTCACTTTGTAAAACGCTTACATTTTATTCATCCATATCTATGGGAATGGAAAGCTGTGCTGCATCCTTCAATAACGTTCCATCAAGGGGGCTGTCCAATGTCAATCAAATGGCTTCGATCCAACTGGGAGCTCTATGCTCTGATTCTGCCCGTTGTGGCCTATTTCATTATATTCCATTACATCCCGATGTACGGTGTCCAAATTGCCTTCAAGGATTTCATCGCGACCAAAGGAATTCTCGGATCGCCTTGGGTAGGGCTCAAACACTTCGAGCGGTTCTATCACAGCTATTATTTCTGGCGACTCATTAAAAATACGCTGGGTATCGGCGTGTTTCAACTGGTCGTCGGATTTCCTGTCCCCATTCTGCTCGCGCTCATGATCAACGAGGTTCGCGTCAAAAAGTTCAAGAAGATCGTCCAGACGGTTACTTACGCCCCTCACTTTCTCTCTACGGTGGTCCTCGTTGGCATTCTGGTTATTTTCCTCACGCCTGATACAGGGATCATGAACCAGATCGTCAAAGCGTTTGGGGGCCAATCGATCTCGTTCATGACGGAACCATCATGGTTCAAATCGCTCTATGTATTTTCCGGCGTGTGGCAGCAGATGGGATGGAGCTCGATTATTTATTTAGCAGCTCTTTCCGGCGTCGATCCCCAGCTTCATGAAGCCGCACGAGTGGATGGCGCTTCCCGGATGCAGCGGATTTGGCATATTAATCTTCCTTGCATATTGCCGACCATCGTCATTTTGCTCATTCTTAATACGGGCTCTATCCTGAGTGTCGGGTTCGAGAAGGTATTCCTGATGCAGAACGACATGAACCTCGAGAGCTCGGACGTGTTTGCCACTTATGTATACCGTAGCGGACTTCTAGGGGCTCAGTACAGCTTCTCCGCGGCTGTCGGATTTTTCTCGAACATTGTCAACTTCATCATTATCGTAGCCGTAAACTTCATCGCGAAGCGGGTCGGCTCGACCAGTCTCTGGTAGAAAGGAGGCCGCATCCCTATGGGTGATACACGCGGCGATAAATTATTCGGCATCGTTAATACCATCGTACTTTTGATTATTTTAGCCATTGTTATGTATCCGTTGATTTTCGTTGTTTCGGCTTCGATCTCCAACCAGTTGGCCGTCTCCAGCGGCAAGATGTGGTTATTCCCCAAAGAATTTACCTTGGTCGGCTACCAAAAGGTATTCCAGAACCATGACATTCTCGTTGGATATGGTAATACATTTCTGTACGCCATCGTAGGTACATCCATTAATCTTGTGATGACCGTACTGGCGGCCTATCCGTTATCCCGCAGGAAGTTCGCAGGCAAAAACATCATCATGTTCATCATGGTCTTCACCATGTTCTTCTCTGGCGGCATGATTCCCACCTACCTTATCATCAAGAAGCTGGGGATGCTGAACACGATGTGGTCGCTCGTCATTCCGAATGCGGTAGCCGTATGGAACATCATCATTATGCGGACATTCTTTCAGGAAAGCGTGCCGGCCGAGGTTCAGGAAGCGGCGATGATCGACGGATGTTCTCACACCGGAATTCTTATGCGAGTGATGCTGCCTCTGTCGATGCCGATTCTCGCGGTCATGACGCTCTTCTACTGCGTCGATCACTGGAACTCCTATTTCTCTGCATTGATCTATTTAACGGACCGGGCAAAGTTCCCGCTGCAGCTCATTCTGCGGGAAATCCTGATTCAGAACCAGATGGATAAAATGTCAGGGGGCGCCACTTCGCTTTCGGAACAAATCATGTACGGGCAAGCCATTAAATATGCCGTGGTTGTCGTAGCCAACTTGCCGGTGTTCCTGCTCTATCCTTTCCTTCAGCGTTATTTCGTGCAAGGAATGACCATCGGGGCAATCAAAGGATAAAAAATATCGTTTTCGAGGAGGATCTTAAATGATGAAACACCGCCAAAAATCTTTGCTGTTGTTGGTTTCCCTTATGCTGGCTGCGAGTACCCTGCTTGCCGCATGCAGCCGCACAAGTGAAACTTCAGCCCCGCAGGGCGACGGTCAAACTTCCGCATCAAACGAGGTTAGCATGGAAGGGATGCCTATCGTTCAAAACCCGATCAACTTGGAGTTCTTCGCACCCAAACGTTTCGCGGCATCCGACTGGAACAACATCCTCATCTGGCAGGAATATGAGAAAATGACCAACATCCATGTAAAATGGAACACGGTGGATCGGGATAATCTGGTAGAGAAGCGGAATATCCTGCTCGCTGGCGGCGACTATCCCGATGCGCTGTACGGAAACGGCCTGTCGGCTTCCGATCTGATGATGTACGGCGAACAGGGCGTCTTCCTCAAGCTGAACGATTATATCGACAAATATGCGCCTAATTTCAAAAAACTGCTTGAGGAATACCCGGAGGTCAAAAAAGCGATTACGATGCCGGACGGTAATATCTATTCGTTCCCGACCATCACCGATCCCAATTTCAAATCGATGCTGACCGGCGCCTTTATGTGGTATAACCCCGAATGGTTCGCAAAAACGGGCCTATCCGAGCCGAAAACAACGGATGAGTTCTATGAATTTTTAAAAGCGGTCAAAGCGAAAGATCCAAAAACGATCCCCCTTGGCGGAGGCCCTGGCTGGGCATACCTCGGCAATTTCCTGCAGGGTGCCTGGGGGCTTGGCAACCGCGGGGTCACGCACCCGTATGTGGATATCGATCCAGCGACAAATGAGCTCCGGTTCTTCCCGATCGATCCGAACTATAAAGAGCTGCTTCAATACACGAATAAGCTGTATGCCGAGGGCTTAATTGACAGGGATTTCTTCACCGCGAACGCAGATCAGATTATTGCTAAAGGTTCCCAAGGTGTGTATGCTGTTATTGCCGATTACAATCCGGAATCCGTCTACTCGAATCTGAAGGGGTATGCCGGAGCATCTGCCTTGAAAGGACCGCACGGGGATCAAATGTATTCGTATATCGGTTCTTCCGTGGGCAATCCGGGCCAATTCGTCATTACGAACAAAAACAAGAATCCGGAAGCAACGGTACGCTGGGTTGATTATCTGTACAGCGATGAAGGCAGCAAGCTCTTCTTCATGGGCGTGAAAGATAAGACGTTCACCGAAAAAGCGGGCGGAGAGATGGATTACACCGATGAAATTAAGCATAACCCGAATGGCTTGACCCAAGACCAGGCGGTATCGCAATATTTGGTCTGGCCAGGCGTAGGCTATCCGGGCATTCTAAAGCAGCAGTACTTTAAAGGTTCCGAAGGGATGCCAGCCTCGGTTGATGCCGCGAAGAAAGTGGAACCGTATCTCATTAAAGAGATCTGGCCGCCATTCACATACACCAAGGATGAAACGGAACGGATGACGGTACTCCGGGCGGATATAGAGACCTATGTTAAGGAAATGACCACCAAGTTCATTACGGGAGGCGCCTCCTTTAATGAATGGGATTCCTACGTGAATACGCTGAAAAAAATGGGGCTGGACGAATATATGGAGATTTATAAAGCCGGCTACAATCGTTATACGAAGTAACTTTACACCGACATCAACCTTACCAGTCTGCCAAAGACGAAACGCTTCGAGCGTTTTCTCTTTGGCATTGGCTGTCTTAAGGAGATGGCGATGACTATTAAGGCAAAGGCGGGAAGACGATGCGTGCAAAATGGCTGGGCGGAACCATGCGGCTCCGTTTCTACAAGTATTTTCTATCCTATGTTGCTGTGATTGTCGTTCTTCTTCTTATCGTCGGCGGTATCGTATACAAAGGCTTTTTTACCACGTTAAGTGCTGAAGTGCAGGATCATACCATTGCGAATCTGACAGGAATTAAAGATACGATGGATACCAAGATCAGCGAAATGAACCGGATGGCCCTGCAGATATCATCCGATCCCGTGCTGACCCCGTTTATGATTGAAGAGAATGGATATGCGCTGAACCGAACCGTCAAGGAATTGAAAACGTATAAATCCACGAACATGTTCATCCGTGACTTATTGATATACTATCCCACCCAGCACTCGGACCGTCTGTACGGATCAAGCGGTACCTATGACGCCGACGATTTTTTTGGATACGTTTACAAATTTAAAGATTGGAGTAAGCCGAATCTGGACGCCATTTTCTCCGGAATGAAGGCACCCATGATGCGGCCGCTCGAAACGGTGATGGTCAACGGAGTCAATCCGATGCAGCTCTCCGTTTATATCCATCCCCTGTCGATTAACCGGGAGAACCGTTACGGAATGCTGCTGTTCCTGATTGAAGAGTCCAGCGTACGTTCGATCGCGCAGGCCGCTCTGCAGCATTATGACGGATTTATGTATATACTGAACGAACGGAATGAACAGGTGTTCCGCCTGGCCAACGGGGAACGCGATGAAGCGGAGACGGCGATCAGCCAGCGGATCATGAACGGACCCACTGACAAAACAGTCGATACCCTGCCGGTGAAGGGGCGCAACTATTCAATTATACGGCTGCAATCCGGTTATAATCATTGGTCATACATCACCGTAATGCCTACGGACCAGTTTATGGGGAAAGTGGAGCGGAGCCGCCTTCTCTTTCTGTATACCATCGCAGCGGTCTTTCTGATTGGCCTGGTCATGGCATTTGCCCTTTCCTTAAATAATTACCGGCCCCTGCAGCGGCTGATCACCAAATTGAAAACCCAATATTCCATTCATGATTCCGCCAGGCAGACGGATGAATACGAGTTAATATTTCATGCCGTCGGAGAGATCAACCGCGAAAAGGAAGGGCTGCTTCACCGGTTGAATGCCCAGGGAGCCGCCCTGAAGGAAAAACATCTGCTGTCTCTCCTGTACGGACGGATGAAACCCGAAAATGTGGAGGAAACCTTCGCCCACTCCAATGTCGTTCTTGATAAGCCTTTTTTCACAGTGCTGATATTCCTCATCGACGACAGCGGAAAGCTCAAGCAGACCCAGACGGAATCCATGCAGCTGATTGTGAGGTACAGCCTGCTCAAAATGATTGAGGACCTTTCCCTCGAATCCGGTGCGGGCTACGGCATCGAGCTGCCCGATAACCGCGGCTTTGTGCTCCTGCTCAACTTGAATGAAGGCTTCGATCATGTACGGCATCCAGCCGAATTAGCCGCCAAGGCCAAGGAGCTATTCCGGCAGTACGCGGGCCTATCCGTCACGGCAGGCATTGGCGGTATATATGGCGATATCGGCAAAACTTATCAATCTTTCCTGGAAGCAGGCCAGGCTGCGAGGTATCGCTTTATTCAAGGCGGCGACCGGGTCATTCTTTATGAAGACATCCAGCATCATGACCAAAAAGGCATCTTCTGGCACCCGCTTGAGCAGGAGTCGGAAATCGCTCGGGCGATCAAGGGCGGCCGCAGCGACGAAGCGGAGGCGATAATCCGCGACATCATCGCCAACATCGTCCATCGGCAAATCCCGCTGAGGGCTGCAGAGCTGATCTGTTTTGACATTGTAAATACGATATTAAAAACGTTCATTGAGCTGGAGATTCAATCGGCCGAGCAGAGTGACGGAGGCCTTGAAGATCTGCTCGCCGCCGAATTCGAAACAATGGAAGAGATGGAATGTATGCTGATTGGACTTTGCAGGCATCTTTGTTCCTATATCGGCAAGGCTACGGAAGGTAAGCAAACAGGCCTGACCGAGAAAATTCTGGCCTATATTACTGATCATTACTGCGACCATTCCCTATCCCTCGACAACATTTCCGGCCAGTTCGGACTGTCTCCCTCCTACGTCACCCGGTTATTCAAAGAGACGTCAGGACAATCGCTGATGCGGTACATCGACGGCATGCGAATGAACAAAGCGAAGGAACTGCTTCGGTCTTCCGATGCCCCGCTCAAAGATATTATCCATGAAGTCGGTTATATTGACGCCACGAATTTTATTCGCAAATTCAAGAAGAATGAAGGACTGACCCCGATCCAGTACAGGACCGTCGTCCGTGCGGATCATACCGAGGGAGGTATAAGTTTGTAATAACATGAATGTTTCCATGTGAACCCAAACAGCCTGAGTCCTTATGAATACAGGACTCAGGCTGCTTAAAGATTGCTTTTTAATAGCCGCCTGCATGACAGGCTTCTTACTTCATGAGCCCCCAAGCCTTAAGAATCGCATCATGCACGTACGTATTTTCATGGACGCCGGTGAAGAGCTCCGCGCCGCTTCCCATCGCAGTCAGTGGAATATCAACCCCGGTATGTCCCGAAGTCGTCCAGTCAACGTAGAACTGCTCCTTGGAGCCGTAGATACTGAATGGTCCATCCTCTTTCGAGATTCCGTCACCAGACTCATCCTTATCATCCACACCTTCGAGTGCAAAACCGCCGGTTTCATGATCAGCCAGCACCAGTACGAGCGTATCCGGATGCTTTTTCGCGAATTCCTTGGCAACGCCCACCGCTTTATCCAGCTCCTGTCCAGCCTTGATCGTCAGCTTCGCGTTGTTTTCATGCGCCATTTCATCGGTTCCTTCCTCTTCAACCATCAGGAAAAATCCTTTTTTGTTCGTGGAGAGGGTATCCAGCGCCTTCTGTGTCATGTCCTTCAGCGGTACAACCGGGTTGTACACATCGCCTTCTCCCTCAGGCTTCTGCTGGAACATCTCCTCATTAGCGAACAGCCCGAGAATTTTTCCGTTCTTCGCTTTTTGCAGCTCCTCCTTGCTCGTCACATATTGATAGCCGAGTTTTTTGGCATGATCCACCAGATTGCCTTCCGTCCCTTTGCTTTCTTCCGTTGGATCTTCGGCGGGATGATCCTCGAATTTACCCGGGTTGCCGGCAGGATACCAGAAATCTTCTCCGCCTCCGAGCAGCACGTCTACCTTGCTGTTATCGAGATATTGCTTTGCGATCTTGCTTTGCTGTGAACGGTCTTCGACATGGGATCCAAACACCGCCGGTGTCGCATCGGTAATCTGGCTTGTCGTCACGAGACCCGTTGATTTGCCGAGTCCTTTTGCAACTTCCAGCAGGGTTTTGACAGGTTTTTTATTCGCATCAACGCCTACGGCGCCGTTATATGTTTTGACTCCGCTGGCAATCGCTGTTCCTGCAGCTGCTGAATCGGTCACGGCTACAGTGGAGTGCGTACGGAGAAATGCGGAATAAGGCATATCGTCCATCTGAAGCTTGCCATTTAATCCGACTGTATTCAGGCGGATAGCATCCCGCTGCGCTGCTCCCATGCCGTCACCGACGAACAGGATTACATTTTTTGCTTTCGTGGACGCTGTGTTCCCTTTGGCTTGAACAATCCCTCCGGAAATCACAAGACTTGCTGCCGCTGTCAGGCATAGTGCGGCTTGTACGATGCTCCGTTTCTTTCTTATCATCACATTTCCTCCTTTGGTTGAATGATACTAGAGTCAGTATAGAAGGAAACTGTTAAATAAATTTCTAATAAATGTTAATTGTATGTATAATATATCTTTTCATATATATAAAATTGAAATAAAGAAAACGACAAGCTTTATTTCAGTTTATATAGTTAAATTGAAATAACGAAAACGGCATGCTTTATTTCATTTTATATAGAAGGAAGATTATGATATATTTCATATCAGGTGGGTCCGTTTCAATAGGCTTTTTTATGGAGATGGATCTCAGGATTGAATAGAAACTCACGTGTGGTGAAGGAGGAAATACAAGTGGAATTCAGAATTGAAAAAGACACCATTGGTGAAATTAAAGTTCCTGCGGACAAGCTATGGGCAGCCCAAACGCAGCGGAGCTTTGAAAATTTCAAAATTGGCACAGAAAAAATGCCGCTGGAACTGATCCGCGAATTTGCGATCCTGAAAAAAAGTGCGGCTCTTGCCAATAAAGAGCTGGGCAAGCTCAACGCTGAGAAGGCCGATGCCATCGTGGCAGCAGCCGATGAGGTCATCGCAGGCAAGCTGAACGAGCACTTCCCGCTGGCTGTTTGGCAAACCGGAAGCGGCACCCAGTCGAATATGAATGTGAATGAGGTTATCGCGAACCGCGCCAACCAAATG
The DNA here is from genome assembly GCF_004916975.1 of Paenibacillus dokdonensis. GTDB lineage: Bacteria > Bacillota > Bacilli > Paenibacillales > Paenibacillaceae > Paenibacillus_AQ > Paenibacillus_AQ dokdonensis. The sequence goes on from NZ_STGQ01000002.1 coordinate 292,265, forward strand.
CTTCAGGAAAAAGGCAGCGAGCAGCGCATTCATCCAAACGATGACGTCAACAAATCGCAAAGCTCGAACGATACGTTCCCAACAGCGATGCATATCGCGGCACTCATTGCCGTTGAGGATCAAGTCCTCCCTGCCATCGCCAAGCTGAAGGAAACGTTCCGCTCGAAGAGCGAAGAGTATATGGATATTATCAAAATCGGCAGAACGCATCTGCAGGATGCTACTCCACTTACGCTCGGCCAAGAAATCAGCGGCTGGCACCGCATGCTGGAGAAAAGCGAAAGCATGATCCGCACCAGCATCGAATCGCTGCGTGAGTTGGCGATCGGCGGAACAGCTGTCGGCACAGGCATCAATGCTCATCCGAAGTTCGGCGACATGACGGCTGCCAACATCAGCAAGCTGACCGGCAAAACCTTCACCTCCGCCTTGAACAAATTCCATGCGCTCACAAGCCATGACGAGCTCGTGTATGTTCACGGCGCGCTGAAAGCGCTTGCCGCTGATCTCATGAAAATCGCCAACGATGTGCGCTGGCTGGCCAGTGGTCCGCGCTGCGGCATCGGTGAGCTTGTGATCCCTGCCAACGAGCCGGGCAGCTCCATTATGCCGGGCAAAGTGAACCCTACACAAAGTGAAGCGATCACGATGGTCGTGTGCCAGGTTATGGGTAATGATGCTGCCATCGGCTTTGCTGCCAGCCAAGGCAACTTTGAGCTGAACGTGTTCAAGCCGGTGATCATTTTCAATTTCCTGCAATCCGCACGTCTGCTGGCGGATTCAATGGTATCCTTCAATGACCACTGCGCCGTAGGCATCGAGCCAAACCGTTCCGTGATTGAACGCAATCTGAACCAATCGCTGATGCTGGTAACGGCGCTCAATCCGCATATCGGCTATGAAAATGCCGCAGCGGTAGCCAAGATGGCTCACAAGGAAGGACTGACCTTGAAGGAAGCAGCTCTGAAGAGCAACCTGCTGACCGAAGAGCAGTTCGATGCTGTGGTGCGTCCGGAGCAAATGATCCATCCGAAGGAAGACTAAACTCTTTCATAAATAAAAAAAAGCAGCCTATCCGCGGATGGGCTGCTTTTTTTGTATCGGCTCGTTGGGAGGGCTTTTGTTGCTTAGAACTGCTCTTGAAGCGCCCCTTCGCATCCCATCTTGGGTGCTGCGGATACTCTTTGCTCTTGTGACAGCAGCTGTGACTTACGGGCGCTATAATATCTCGCAAATCGGACTGAATACGCCAGCATGTAGAGTACCAGCAAGGAAGCCAGAATATTTAATACGATCAGCGACACATGCAGGTCGAAGAAATACGTCAGAATGCCAGTGCCCACAATGGGAACGATGAAACCGGAGTATCCGGCCAAATAGAAGCTTGTAATTACTTTCGGACGCTCCTCCGGATTGGGAAGCTCTCCGGCAAGCTGCAAACTGATCTGAAACGTCCAGCCGCTGCCGATTGCCTGAACAAGAACTCCGATCCAGAGCAGGATGATGCTTCCCGTTGAACCCGAGAATACGACCAGCCAAGCACCTATAGCCAGCAATACAATACCGATACGCAGGCGAGTGACCGGGTATTTAACCCATGGCAGCAGCTGCATGAGGGCTCCGCCTCCCAGAAGCAGCAGAATCAGCAACCCTGACACGGAAAGATTCGTAGTATGGATCACACTTTTTACAAAGGAAGGGATCAGTGAAAGTATGATTCCGTTCAGCGTAAACAACGTAAAGATCGGAAGAGCACTGAAAGACCAGAAATGACGGCGGATATCTGTGGGAACACCGAGAGATATAGGTGCAGATGCAGTTTTTCCCATTCTTTTCTGTGCCTCGAAATCATGATCCTTTAACGTTTCAAGAGCAGCCCAGGCGCTAACCAGCAGTAGGGTCAAGAACCAGAACGGCATACGCAGCGGCATGATATGCAAATATTGAATGACCAGTCCGGTCAGTGCCGGCCCGAGGCCAAAACCGACGGACACCGTGATTCCCGATAAGGTGATTGCTTTTTTCGCTTGATCTTTGGAACTCTGCTGCAGCAGGAAAGCTACCGCCGTTCCCGTAAAGGTGCCGTATGCGATGCCTTCGAGTATCCTCGCCGCATAGATCAACCACGCCTGCTGACTCCCCATAAAGAGAATCGTAGCCGCGATCGAAATCCAGATACTGATGCGAAGAACCCTTTTTAATCCCCACCCGCCTCCTCTTGATCCCGCAATGAGCAGTGACGGCAGCAGAAAGAGGGCATAAACCGCAAATAAGATCGTGATCTGCAAGCTGCTTAATTGATAATGCTCCTGATAAAGCGGGAATAGCGGTGAGGTAAAGGTGGCTCCGACGGACATCATCAGAATGACCCATAACATTCGTTTCATTGACATCATCTCCATTTCTAGAATGGTCGTTCAAGAATAAGGCAAAAAAATAGAATCTCACCTTCTCATCAACTTCAAGCAATACTTGAACATCCATTCAAGAATTATCAAAAAAAAATTATAGTATGGCCGAAATTGCCACTTTACAGAAATCTTCAAGCACGCTGCGATCCGCCGCGGTCCGCGCCATCACATGCAGCCCCTGTTTGGTTCCAGCCAGAAATCGCGCCAGCTCGCGGGGACTGTGTTTGCTTTTCAGGCATCCTTTTTTCTGTACACGCATTAAGAAGCTAAAAAATAAAGCCTCCGTATTCGTCGCATGCGCCTCAATCCGGCTGGCCACATTCGGCACATAAGCCACGGGTCCAAGCGTCGTATTCGTCATTAAACAGCCGCGCCCGCGTGCGGCGTTGTTCATGGATACATCGATCACTTTGGAGAAATAGCGTTCCAGCTGTTCCTTGGGCGAATCGCTGTTTTCTTTTAAAATATAATTATAATTTTCATCAGCCCGTTCACTGAAACGGTCCAGGCAGGCCAAGAACAACTCATGTTTATCCCCAAACGTGTCGTAGAGACTGCCCCGGTGAATTCCCAGGTGATCACACAGATCCTGAATCGAGGTGCTTTCATAGCCCTTCTCCCAGAATAGGTCCAGTGCCTGATCAACAGCCTTTTCCTGGTCAAACTCTTTATGTCTCCCCATGGATAGTCCCCCTTTCGTGTAATTAATATAATTTTTCTTGAACGATAAGTCAAGTATTAGACGACCTTGAACGATTACAATGGGCTCATCCCTGCATAGAGCTTGACCTCAACCATAACAGGGGTGCCTCTCGGTCTGCAGACCTTTGAAGACACCCCTCATCATCATGTATTAAACATTACTCTTTATTCTCTGATTGCTGCTGGCCAAACGCTTCCTTCGCGTCTTCTTCCATTTCTTTCGCAAACTCTTCTCTTTGCTCGTCAGGTACCGGCATTTTGTTCAGCTTCGTGGTTTGTACCTCATACTTGCTTGGCTCCTGGGAATTGTTGCTCATCTTACTCGCACCTCCTTTAAGTTACCAACTTGCCCATATGTAGGATGCGGCGACGAGTCTCTTTTTATGCACTCAACGGGATGAACGATATCCTTCCACGCATCCCCAATATAAATAGAGCCATACCGCTTCCTGGCGGCATGACTCCAATATATCCTTTCACTTCACCATAAACGCCTCCGGACGATCCAGCCGGTACAGATTGCGGTACCGCTCGGATGTTGCCATCAGTTCCGCATGGGAACCTCTCATCTCTATGTGTCCGTTCTCCATGAAAATGATCTCATCCATATGCTCGGCACCCACCAAATGATGCGTTACCCAGACCAATGACTTGCCCTTCATCGTATCCAGGATCGTTGCGAGCAGATCATTTTCGGTGCGTGGGTCCAGTCCAACGGTCGGCTCGTCAAGGATGACAACCGGATTGTTCTGGAGAAGAACCCTCGCCAGCGCGATCCGCTGGCGCTCACCACCTGAGAAGCGCTGCCCCGTCTCATGCATCGGCGTTTTGTAGCCGAGAGGCAGGGATTCGATTAGCTGGTCCAGCTTAACCTGACCGGCTGCGCGCCGGATATCCTCGTCCTCGGCATCGCGGTCGCCTAGGCGGATATTGTTCGCCACGGTCGTGTCGAACAGATGCGGGCTTTGATTCAATACGGAGACTACCTGCGGCATTTGGTCGCCAATCGCAAACGCATCCATGTCATTTAATCTGACGGTTCCTGATGAAGGTGCCAGAGCGCCCTCGATCATCTTGAGCAGCGTCGATTTGCCCGCCCCGCTGCGGCCGATAATGGCAATCCGCTTGCCTTGCGGCAGATCAAGCGATACATCCTGCAGCGACCAGGGTGAAGCTTCATCATAGCGGAAGCTGACGTTTTGCACCGTTAGATGGACATCGGATGCTGCCATCTGGCGAACTTCCTCTGCGGAAATGCGTGAAACGTTCTCTTCCGTCCCATCCGCGCCGGCTGTCCGGCCGATGTCACGGAGCCGCTGCAGTGAGCTCTGGTAGCTTGGTATTTTTTCAATCGCTTCAGATACCGGCATAAATGCATCCATAATCGGGAACATCACCAGCACAAAAGCCGCAATCAGCGTTGCCGGGATATGCCCGCCGGCATATTCGCGCGCTGCCCATACCACCATTGAAATGACGCTGAGGCCAATCACAACCTGCCCGATCAGCTGCCGCCAGCGTGCCCAGCTCTTGAGCTGGCTGTTCACCCGTGCCGCCTCACGCTCATCCGCTTCATAGGCAACGAGAAAATGCGATTGTCTGCCGCTGATGACCCAGTCGCTCATGCCAAGCACGGCGTCGGTCAACTTGCTGTACAAGCCGCTGCGCTGCTGCTTCGAAAGACGGCTTTTCGCCTTGGTAATAAGCAGTGATACCCAAGGCAGAACCGCTACGAGAATAAAGATATACAGCGCCATGAAAAGCGCAAACTTGATATCAAACCATCCCAAAGCCGCAATGGAGGCAATGTACATCACAAGCGCCACGACACCCGGAAATACGGTTCTGAGGTAAACATCCTGCAGGTATTGAATATCGTCAGATAGGACGCCGAGCACATCCCCCGTACGAAACCGGGAGGATATGAACAACGCCTGCGGCTCCAGAATCCGGTATAGTCTTGTACGCATCAGCGACACAATCCGCAGCACCGCATCATGGCTGACCAGCCGCTCCACATAGTGGACCGCCGCACGCCCAATCCCGAAGGTGCGGACCAGAACGATCGGCACATATACCATCAGGATATTTTCCGGGCGGAGCGCCGCTTTGGAAATCAGGAAGCCCGAGGTGAACATGAGCATCGATGCAGTCAGGAGTGTAAGGCAGCCCAGCACAATAATGATCAGAAATCGCCCCCGGTACGTTCGTACATAGGGCCGCAGCCAGCTCTCTTCTCTCACTCTACTCCCCCCAGTTGCGATTGTATCAGCTCATAGTAGACTCCCCTGCGGGCAATCAGTTCTTCATGGGTACCGGTTTCAGCTACTCTTCCGTGATCCAGTACGATAATCCGGTCCATATCCGGCATCCAGTGCAAACGATGTGTCGCAAGGAATACCAGCTTATTCTCGAAAAGAGACAACATCGTCTGCTTCAGTTCATATTCCGTCTCTATATCCAAATGTGCTGTCGGCTCATCCAGCAAAATGACGGGCCGGTCGCTAAGAAAAGCCCGGGCCAATGCTACACGCTGCTCCTGTCCGCCGCTCAGCTGGCGGCCGCCATTCCCGATGAGTTCCTCCGCACCATGCGGCAGGCTGTGTACCAGCTCCGATAATCCCGCGGCTGCCACCGCCTGTTCCACATCCGAGACATTCGCATCCGGCGAATAGAAGCAGATATTGTCCGCCAGCGTGCTGCTGAAAATATAGGGATGCTGCGGGATATACGTCGTCAGCTTTCTCCAGGCATCCGTCGTAAGCGAACCCCGGCGCTGATCATTCAGAACCATGTTTCCTGCCGACGGCTTCAGGAATCCGCCCAGTACATCAATCAGTGTGGATTTACCGGCGCCGCTGGCACCAATAATCCCGATCTTCCCCAGCCCTTGCACATCCAGCGAAACCTCCTGCAGCGAATGCGGGCCTTCCTGCTGATGCTGCACACCAACACCTGACAGGATCAGACGGCTGCTTATCGTCCAGTCCAGTTCTCTCTCTTCCTGACCCGTACTTTGAACATCCGGTTCTTGTGTTAGCGGCTCATCGATGATAAGCTGCATCGCTGCTCCGGCTTCCTTGCCATCGAGTGTTGCATGAAAGTCCGCGCCGACCATACGTACCGGCAGGAAATATTCCGGCGCAAGAATCAGTACCGTCAGTCCGGTCACCAGTGCCAGTTCACCGTTAACCAGCCGCAGGCCGAGGCCAACGGCGACAACAGCCACTGATAGCATAGTGAAAAAGTCCAGTGCGAATGAGGACAGAAAGGCCACGCGCAATGTGCGCATGGTTGCCGATCTGTAGCGGTCGCTCACCCGGGCGATGGTATCGCTGTGCGAGCGGCTTTGCCCCAGCAGCTTCAGGGTTTCCAAACCGCGCAGCGAATCCACAAAATGGTTCGAAAGCGTGCGGTACGTATCCAGCTGCTTTTCTGTATGTTTTCGGGCAGCAAGCCCGATCAGAATCATAAATACAATCAGAATGGGCATCGACAGAATCAAAATGATCCCGGATGTGATGTCCTGCATGAAAATATACACCAGGATGATCCAGGGAATGATCGACATCCCGGCCATCCGCGGCACGATCAGCTCCAGGTAGTTCCGGAACTTCGCAGCACCCTCCAGCACAAGAGTAACCAGGTTACCTGTGCCTTCCTGCTTCGCGAACCGGGGTCCGAGCTGGAACAGCTTCTCCATAACCTGCTTCCGCAGACTGGCACCTGTCCGCTCAGCGAACGCATAGCTGATTTTTTGCTGAAAAAAACCGATGATGTGCCGGACCAGAAATGCACCGAGAAACATCATCATTTTATTGTATTGCGTGTGAAGAGGTTCACCGGCAAAGAGGGCGGAGAGGACCTCCGCCAGCCATCTTGCCAGTAGTATGATGGATACGCTTTGTACCAGCGTGAGCAGCAGAACAGCGGCAAGTGTTGGCTTTATCCCTTTGAAGCCCAGTAAATTACGATCCATTAATACTCCAGATGCTTCTCGTGAACCCGTTTATGAAAGACGAAGTAGCTCCAGATCTGATAACCAAGCACGAAAGGCAGCAGGGATAAAGCCACAATGGTCATCACCTTAAGCGAGTAATGTCCGGAAGCCGCGTTGGTTAAAGTCAGGTTGAAGGCCGCATCAATCGAGCTGACCATGACATTTGGGAAGAGCCCGATGAAGAAGAAAGCAATCGTCAGCGCTATGACCGCGCCGGTCATACCAAATGCCCAGCCGTCTTTTTTCTTGCCGGAAAACAGAGCAGCCAGCGCAAATGCTATGATTATTACCGCAATGACAGCCATCAAAATGCCGCCACGAACCTCAAAAATTCCGGTATTAAAATACGTCAGGGTCAAGAAAGCAACCACCATCACGGCAAGTGGGACCATCAGATTACGTGCCATTTTACGTGCGCGGTCCTGAAGTTCACCGTTCACACGCAGCGTCGCAAACAGAAGTCCATGCACGAGGCAGAGCAGCACCATTGTCAGGCCGCCAACCACGGAATACACATTCACGATATCGCCGAAGAACGAAGCTCTCATCTCCATGGCCTGATCAATGGGAAGCCCTTGGATCAAGTCTGTGAACACCACGCCCAGCAAAAGCGGCGGCAGCAGACTGCCGGTAAAGATGATGACGTCCCATGTTTTTTTCCAGGATTGCTTCTCCACCTTGCCCCGGTATTCGAATGCAACTCCGCGCCCGATCAGTGCCAGCAGCAGCAGCACTAGCGGAGTATAGAATCCGCTGAACAGCGTGGCGTACCAGTTCGGAAATGCGGCGAACATCGCGCCCCCCGCAGTCAGGAGCCATACCTCGTTGCCATCCCAGAAGGGTCCGATCGAGTTGATGAGCAGCCGGCGCTCCCCATCTGTCTTTGCCAAGATGCCTGTAGACATTCCTACGCCAAAGTCGAAGCCTTCCAGAAAGAAAAAGCCGGTGAATAATACCGCGACAAGCACAAACCAGAGTTCATTAAGAGATAGCATGACGGTATCCCTCCTTATCGAATGGATCATGGGATTCTTCATGTTGAGGCTTCACTTCGTAAGGCCCCTTTTTAATCGTGCGAACAAACAGGTAGACCATGACAGCTCCCAGAATGGCATAAGCACCAACGAAGACGATGAGGGAGAACAGCACCTGGCCGGATGTCACGCTAGGCGAAACGCTGTCCGCTGTCGTCATGAGTCCGAATACGGTCCATGGCTGGCGTCCCATCTCGGTCATAAGCCAGCCGGATGTGTTAGCAATGACGGGAAGTGAAATGCTGAACAGCATAATCCGGTAAAACCATTTGTTTCTGTTTTCGAGTTTTTTACGTGCTGCCAGGTATACGCCGTACAAGCTGAACACGATCATCAGCGAGCCTGCAGCCACCATGAAGCGGAAGCTCCAGAACGTGGTGCGTACCGGTGGAATGTAATCGCCGGGACCGTATTTTTGCTCATACTCCGCCTGCAGCTCCTTCATGCCTTTGACTTCGCCGGAGAACTTACTGTACGACAGAAAGCTGAGCAGATAGGGAATTTGGAACTCGCCTGTATTCTTCTGTTCTTTTGTATTGATCATTGCCGTTACCGTCCATGCAGCCGGATCGCCGCTGTTTTCCCAGAGCGCTTCGGTAGCAGCCATTTTCATCGGCTGTGTTTTGACCAGGTACTGTGCTTGCTGGTGACCGACCAAAGCCACGCCAATGGAAGTTACGAGCCCAACGATAACCGCAATCGTAAACGATTTCTTGAAAAATGCGACATCCTGCTTCTTCAGCAGCTTATACGCGCTCACGCCTCCGATTAAGAACGCTCCCGTCAGAAAGGCACCCAGAATGGTATGCGGGAATTCCAGCAGCAGCTGGCCGTTCGTGATCAGTGCAAGGAAATCGTTCATTTCCGCGCGTCCATTATTCATGGTGAAGCCGACAGGTCTTTGCATGAAGGAATTCGCAGCCAGAATCCAGAACGCCGACATCACTGTGCCAATGGCTACCAGCCAGATACAGAGTGCATGGACTTTTTTGGAGAGCCGATCCCATCCGAAAATCCAAAGCCCGATAAACGTTGATTCCAGGAAGAAGGCGAGCAGCGCTTCAACCGCTAGCGGCGCCCCGAATACGTCCCCGACGAATCGGGAGTAAGCTGACCAGTTCATCCCGAACTGGAACTCCTGCAGAATGCCTGTGACCACCCCAATCGCGAAATTGATCAGGAACAGCTTGCCCCAGAACTTGGCCATTTCTTTATATTCTTCTTTGCCTTTGACGACATACATCGTTTCCATGATTGCGATCAGAAGAGCCAAACCGATCGACACGGGCACGAAGAAGAAGTGAAAAATCGTCGTTGCTGCATACTGGATCCGAGACAGCATCACTACATCCATTTTTCTTCCCTCTTTCTAAAAGTTATTCTCAGAACCCTGTACTTCCCGGATTCGTGAACACACAAGTATTAGTTATCCTTCGGATTATGCAAAATTCGTTTCCACGCCTTTTTTGACTTTTGCAATATCCTTTCCTTCATGTATTCTGGCAGACGAACGACGCTTCCAATGTGATAAATGTCACATTCTCCGGTCCAAAAATGAGATAATGTGAATTATGTCACAAAATATTAAAAATTTTAGGCATTGCCTCTCGCCGGCTTATGATTGTACATACATATCCACTCCAGTTACCGGCGCAGCCCATGATTTATTACCCAAAGCCATCGCAAATATTACCAAAATATCCCTGCGTGTATCAAAACATCTTTCCTGCGTCCCTATCTCCCGCTGATCGAAAGGTTCAAGCTTTAGAATGCTATAAATGAACAAAACAAAAGGGACTGTCCAAGCCGTAGCGGCCTTGAGGCAGTCCCTTAAACATGTTCAATTCATCCTCTATGTCTTCACCCTGTGACGGGCGTTTTTTGCTCATTCATGCTAGTCCCTTGATACATAATACTTGTTGGTCATGTACCAGGCATCGCCCTTGTCTGTAGACACTCTGCCCTTTTTCTTGTCCAAAAACACGATCTCCTTACATTTGGAACAATACCATTTCGTCGTGTAGTATTGGGAAAAGGTCGTGTATGTGGTACCGCATTTGCAGTCGACTTTAAAGTATACACGGTTCTCTTCATACGCTTTCGACAGCTGGTCGGCATTATCCGGTTCGGCCGGCGGGTTGCCTACGGGCTTGATGACTTCAGCGTAATTAGAGAACCGATTATGCACTTTAAAATCCGCAACCAGCTCTGGATTGAGGCCAAAAAACTCTTTGCCAATAGCTGTGATGAATTTCGCATCGGTACGATAGCATTCGATCCATTCCTGAATTTGCTTATTCGATAAAGGTACAGTTCCTTTAATGCCACTATTCAAGGTGTAGGTCATGATGGTCAGATTCTCATTGTCTTCATAGAACATTAATTCAGAAACCTCCTTATGATTTCATCTATTAATGTACTACTTCTTCGGGTCATAATCAAAGTGTGAAATATAGGCAGTAAAGTGCAAACAGGAAAATAACTCACGACGTATTCTTACGAGGGTCAGACCGAATGTTGAGTGGCAAAAAGCTATAAAGAGGCGCGTCTATATTTCATTACTTTTCGATACATTCTTTTATCAGAAAGCTGGTTGAAAATATACGGATCAGGATTCGTGTTTACTTCCAATATCCACGGCGTCCAGGTGCGGTCAAATCCAATATCAAGCCCAAGTTGTCTGAATCCAGGATACTTGGCATGCATATGACGGGCTACTTTAACGCCCAGTCGTTCCAGCGTCCCTATCGTTTTGGTCATTTGATTCTGGGATAAATGCGCGCCCAGCAGACGATTGACATCCATCGGCTTTCCGCCGCTATGGTAATTCGTCACAATTTTCCCCGGATGCGCTACCCTTCCGATCAGCCCCGTTGTTTCCCATATTCCCTTCGGGCTCAGCTGAACCATCACGCGGATATCAAAACGGCGGTGATTGTATTTCACCAGATGAATCCCTTTCTGAATAAGGTAGCTTCTGCTTCCGGTTAATTTTATAAGAGATTCATAAAATGAATCGAAATCTTTTTTTATATTGACCTTGGTTCCCAGCTGATGCGAATAACCTCCTGACTCCAGCTTCTCCACCCGGATCACACCGTTGCCAAAGGTCCCTACATCAGGCTTAACATATACCATTTTATAGGTACTCAGCATAGACTTCAAAGTCGGCTTACTTAACTTTCGTGTATCCGGTATAACCGACTTCACATCATCATGAACCACAAGCAGTTTCGTTTTAGTCCACTTACTCATCAAGGTTGAACGCAGTTTCCTTTTTTCAGTCATCTCATGATCTCTCCATTCCGGGGCGTTTAGGTAGCGTAGCGAAGACTGTATAGTTTATGCACGAATTCCGGTGATGAACAGGCCATTGTCACCCTTATCGCAATGATAGGCCGCCTGTACGGATGAAAGACTATACTCTCTCTAACCGACTTGCATACAAGTAAAGAGATGAACATCTATCGCTTGTAACGGACAGGAGGAAGGTTCCAGAAACAGAAGAACAACGCAAAGAATCCCCCTGCTAGGGGGATCCGGCATTTTTAATCATATGTTAAATGGTTTAAAGATCCCTTGCGGAAAGCCAGCTTCCAGGCGATGAAATTGAAGACCAATAGCAGCAGCATCCACAGGTACTTCCCATACGCTAAAAATGTAAAGCCCAGGTGGGCGCCTGCGAATACGCCAAGCAATATCATCAGCCCCAAGAAAACAAAAGTGCTTCCTGATTGCGTGTTCTGAAAAGGCCTCGAAAAAGGCAGTTCCTTGTCAAGCACCATAAAGCTAATTACGGTATACAGCAGGACGCTAAGCAGAATGACGACAAGATCGGGAATAATCCTCGCCCCGAAAATAAACAGGAAAACAACGGCCTGAAACACAAACACCGGTCCGAACAGCCTGGCGATCATCGCCTTCACAGCCCCTTTATAGATCGGGGCGCTATCCCTCAGCGGGATGGTCTGGTAGATCCATGCTCCTTTAGAGCTGCCGGAGAACCTGAGCATCAGGACGATGGTCGGAATCATCATCGCACAGAAATACACAAACAGATAACCCCTGCCCTCTCTCATCGCCGCGAAGCCGCTGTTTGAACGCAAAATATTAAACATGAAAATAAACGGAAAGATCAGAGAGAATCCCAGCTGCGGATATACCTTCAGCTTGAAATCCCGCTCCCGCCCCATCATGTCCCAGGAGAAGCGGAAGAACAGCCTTTCGATATTCCCCCGGCAAAATAAGACGCTGAGCCGATCCGCAAGCCGGAGCCGGTTCATTTTCCCCCGTGCCTGATGGGTGGCGAGTTTTTGCAAATTCCGTTCGAAGGAAGGCATCAGCAAGGAATAAATCCATAACGCGGCCAGCGGGCCAACCACGGACAGCACCGAGAAAATAATAACATACATATTCCCGCCTTCGCCTAGCAGCCATTCGAAGGAAGATGCGAACCAGGTAGGGAAGATAAATAGTTCCCACCATTTCGCCGTAAAGGCCACCTTAACATCCATCAGATTAAATAATCTGGAGATGAACTGGTATCCGACGGTCATGGCAATGGTCAGTCCGATCTGAACATAGTTGATAATATCCTTCAGCTTCTCCCCGTCAAAAAAGCGCAGCACGAGCCAATACAGCGCCGCCGTCAGTACGACGATAAACACGTCCATCAGGATGATTTCCACGATAAACAGCAGGAAAAAGAGAATGCCATGCCTGTACAGTCCCACCAAGAGAGGCAGCACGGTCAGTGATCCGGTCAGCAGCAGCAGGTAGATCGCCACATGCAGCAGCTTTGCCATATTGATCGCCTTGCGCTGAACCGGTTTGGAAAATAAAATATTGCGGTCACGGACATCCAGCAGCACCGAAGAAAAGTCGGAAATCATGGAAGTCGTGATCATAAACATGAGTATGCCGAATACCAGGCTCATCTGAAACATGAAGTTCATCTTCATGGCCACGAGCGGCACCAGCACCAGACTGAGCACAATGTATATCCACAGCGACTTAATAAACTGATTGGACATCGTGGCGGGATCAGCGTTTTTGGAGGATTTCTGAAGCAGCGTTGGCGCCCTGCGTCCATCCATCAGCAGTTTGATCTCCAAAATCTTACGCATCACCGGGTAATCCACGCCGAATTTCTCAAACACATTCCGCAGCGGGTCCAGCATACGAAGCCATTTTATCGTTCCCATAGGCTACACCTCTTGGACGATCGATACAAATGACGCCGCCACATCCTTATATTCATGAAATCCCGTTAAATCGTTGAAAATCTGCTCCAGCGAGCGCTCATGCGACTGCTCCCGCAGCTCCTCAAAGCTGCCGTCTGCGACAATCTGTCCCCCGTTTAACAGCAGAATACGGCTGCTGATCTTCTCCACAACGTCCATAATATGCGATGAATAAAAAATCGTCTTGCCTTCCGCCGCCAGCGCGGCCAGAATTTCCTTCACGATCATGACGCTGTTGGCATCCAGACCGCTCAGCGGCTCATCCAGGAACAGGATATCCGGATTATGCAGCAGACTCGATATGAGGAGCACCTTCTGCCGCATCCCTTTACTAAATGAAGATATCCGGTCAAAATAAACCTCTTCCAGCCCGAATTTAGTCATCAAACGTCTCGCCTTATGGTCAGCCTTCCGCTGCGTAAGTCCATACAGCTCACCCACAAACCCCAGATACTCCTGCGCGGTGAGACTGTCATACAGCTCCGCTACCTCAGGCACATAGCCTATACGCCGCTTGTATTCGATGTCCCCGTCCGCGATGTCCCTGCCAAAGATCCGCACCTCTCCCTGGTAACCCTCTACCAGACCGAGCATGATTTTGACCGTTGTGCTTTTGCCCGCGCCATTTGGACCGATATAGCCGATAATTTGCCCCTCGTACACGTCCAGATCAATTCCCTGCAAAATCGGCTTGCTTCCATAACTCATTTCCAAATTGCGGATGGATATTACGCGTTCTTTTGAAGTTTCCGCCGTTTCTATCAATTCGCATCTCTCCCTTGGGTATTGCCTTATGTATTTTAAAAATCTACCACTTCCAAATACTAACATAATTTCTAGCTGAGCTGGTATGATCCTGAATTTTCATAGAAAAGAAAAAAAGAAGCCCCGGATCGGACTTCCTTCTATTAAGTATACTATCTGCGAATCAGGTCCTCGCGCAGCGGCGTGAAGCAGTCCAGCAGCGCGCTCGGCTCAAGCGCCTTAGCCCCATGCCTCGCACCGCCCGGAATGACAATGGTTTCACCTGCGGAAATAATGGTCTTCTCACCATCAATAGTGAATTCGATCTTTCCCTTCAGGCAGTAAGACATCTGCTCATGGGAGTGTGCATGCTCATAGCCTTCCGCACCCTCCTCAAAATGAACCTCCATCATCATTAGCGATGCCCCCGGCTGCATGATTTTACGGATCACGCCCGGTTCGGCATCTTCCCATTTTCCAATGTTGCTCATATGAGTTCCTCCTTATTCTCAGTTGCCAGGATGATTTGCCCTCTTAAAAAGCCTTGGCAATCTCAATTTTCTGCGTTCGCCCGTTATCCGTTAAGTATAGATTAAAGCTGAAGCCCTGATCGTCCATAAAATAGGATACATATTTGCCGCGCTCACTATGGTGCTTGGGTACAAGCAGCGTGGCGATCCGGTGTGATGCCGCGGCCTGAGTTTCAGCGCTGAGATGCCAGTGCTTTGCCAGCCCCTCGATCTCTGCCGGGTCTACGCCGGTAAACTCATCCGACTGGGTCAGAACCAAGTCCCCTGCCGAGCTGAAAATAAACCTGCCCTCCATATCTGCTTGCCGGCCATGAACATGGAACGACTGCCCTTTCAGTTCCATCTCATAGAGCGTATGAAACAGCCACTGAATCCGCCCCGGCTGCTCCAGATCGATTGAATCCACAATGACGAAATAAGCATTCTGCACAAAATAGATCTCCCGCTTATACTGCTTCAAGTAAGGGACATGCTCGAGATAAGCCTGCGTCGGGTTCATGCGCACATAGGCATAATCCTTACCCTGAAAGGCATCCTCCACTTCACCCTTGGCCGCAATGTTGAGCGCCTTATTCATATCCGCAAACTGACCCTGACCATCGATCAGAATCGTATTTTTCGAGCAGGTCTGTCTGCGCCAATTCAGGTGCATGGAGCTGTTGAAGGCAATATAATAGCCGCTTTCGATCGCGAGCGGTTCACCAAAGGCATGCAGCATGAATGCGCCTTGGTCACCGTGACTGTGGCTGACGGAGCCGTATCGGCTGCATTTGGTTACAAGCGAGATTTGCTCATTTGGTTCATGCATCTTGTGATGCATGGCTACCCAGCCAACGTCGCGAAACCATTTGACCGGTTCAATGCCGGACGGCTCTACCGCCGAAATAACAGGATAATTGTGGCGGTACAGCAGCTCGTCAAAGTGGAAGTCCCACCAGCCGTAGTTGTAAAACATCAAATCCGCTTCCGGATTTCTGTCTTTCAGCTGCTCAAAATACCACTGATACCAGCCATTGCCCGTAATACCGGCATACTGCCGGATATTGTAGCCCACCTTTTTGATGATATCGTCTCCAAGAGTAGAGTTATCGCCAAACGTGGTGCGGGTAGAGGTGGTAGGACTATAACAATACAGCGGAAAATTGCCCGTATGCTGGAAAAATGGACGCTGGAATACATTCAGATGCGCAAAATTTTTCAGTAAATCCAGCGCCTCGGTAAGATATGCCATGCCCGTGGTCCAATAATGCGGACCTTCTGCCCAGCCTCCATCCTCACCGCCCCAAGGAGAAAAAAGAGTGTAATAATACTCCACGGTATAATCGAGCCAATCCCTGGCTTCCGGTTCCTCGTCAAACAGAGCGATGCAGCAGGGTACCAGCACAGAGGACAGGGAACGGACCGCGTGACTGTCGTAAGGCACCTGATGAATTTTGGAGCGTTCGATGACGTGAAAGGCAACCTGACGGGTACGATGCAGCAGCTTCTCACGTATTAGCTCGCGCTCATCTGCCGTTAGTTCATCGTACAGCCAATCATAACCCCAGGCGAGCGCCCCCGCGATCCGAAAGGCGGATTCATCGTTATAATCCCGGCTTGTCGTGCCGTTCGCATCCCATGAAGCGGCATGAAGCAGCCAGCGTTTGGCCTGGTTGATCAGCTCCTTATCCTTTAGAACGATAGCCGCGATGCTCAAATGCCGGATAGCATACAACATCTCCTGGCAGTCCAGATAGCTCTGCCTCCAGAGTGCAGCAGTCCGCTTGTTATCCGGATAGGGGGCCGGTTCCGGAATCAGCTCCCGGCTTAACCACGGCTTAACCGACAGCTCGTAAAAGTTCTGCCAGCCCATATCAGACGCGTCCTGCTCCACCCTACCACTGAAAGCTTCAAGCTCATCCGGCTGAAGCCACAGCCGCGGATGTCCGCTCATGACTTCTCCGTAACGGTTGGAACGGGAGGCTAGCGGCGTTTTTGGCAAGTCATCAGGAACTTCAAACCTCCTTACCCGGCTCCACTCCGACTGCGACGCATCTGCTCCGGATCCTTCAACCAGTGCGTAGCGCCAGTAATAGATGCCCGGCGGCAAAGCCTCATCCGGTGTGAAAAAGTTATAGGGGAGCGGTCCGTAGACCTTTGTTTCCCCTTGATCAAAATCGGGAGAAGGTGAGATCTCAAGCGTGTAACGGTCATCCTCCAGCTTGGCGGGTATCCAGGTGAACCGCGGCGGATTTTCACTGAGCCTGATTTCCTCACTGGGCTGGTACTGGACTGTTAAATCCCCGCT
Source organism: Paenibacillus dokdonensis (assembly GCF_004916975.1). Lineage (GTDB taxonomy): Bacteria > Bacillota > Bacilli > Paenibacillales > Paenibacillaceae > Paenibacillus_AQ > Paenibacillus_AQ dokdonensis. The sequence continues at coordinate 309,216 of NZ_STGQ01000002.1, forward strand.
TAAAGGCTGGTACAACGCATTCGTGATGCTCATGAAAGACATGCCTCCATCCTCTGTTTTGATTAGCGCATGAATAATCCGCCATTAATCTCGATCGTCTCTCCCGTCAGGTAGTCCGACAAGGAGGAGGCCAGAAACAGTGCCGTGTCCGCCACATCCTGCGGAGTGCCTTCGCGGCCGAGCGGAATTTTCGCTATTGTCGCCTTCCGTCCCGCATCCGTGGTATGCGTGGCATGAAAGGATGTATGTCCGATAAATCCCGGTGACATGCAGTTTACGTTAATTCCCTGAGGAGCGAGCTCCTTGGCCAGCCCCTTGGAATAGGTGATGACGGCGGCCTTGCTCGCCGCGTAGATGGATGCGCCAGGCCCGCCACCGTCATGTGCCGCTACGGAGGTCAGATTAATGATCTTTCCTGCCCCCTTGGCGGTCATGCCCGGAATAACCAGCTTGCTCAAAAATACGCAGGACTTCAGATTCACGTCCATGACGCGCATGTAATGCTCCTCGGTCATTTCGGCATTCGTCACCCGCTGAATCAAATCGCCGGCATTGTTGACCAAAATATCAATCGTCCCGCCAAGCTGGGCCTGAACCTCCTCCACCATCGCCGCCATTTCTTCAATCTTCGTCACATCCGCGTAGAATGCGGCTGCTTTGCCGCCGGCACGGATCATTTCTGCGGCGGCAGCCTCCGCTTCTTCTTTTCCCTTGCGGTAATGAACGGCAACGGCAGCGCCTGCCGCAGCAAGTGTCTCCGCAATGTGGCGCCCAATGCCTGAGCTTGAACCAGTAACCAACGCGATCTTTCCTTGCAGCTGAATTGTCATCCTACTCTCTCCTCATATATGCAAGTGATACTGCCGTCAAGCGGCAGTGATATCGTAATCCTCGTTCCCTCCTGAAAGATGCTGTCGATAGACAAACCGTACGTGTCGCCATACACCATTTGAATGCGGCGATGCACATTCATCAGCCCCAGTCCGCCTTTGTGATACAAAGAATGGGAATCCGATTCGGCTAACTGATTCAGGCGCAGCTTCTCACGTACCGCATGCAGCTTTTCTTCCGTCATCCCCACTCCGTTATCCTCAACGGCCAGATGAAAGCAGTCCCCTACTACAAATGCATGAATGCCGATCCGGTGATGATCCTGAATCCCGTTTGGAAAGGCATGCTGAAACATATTCTCGATCAACGGCTGCAGGGTAAGCCGGACCATTTTATGCAGGAGCAAATCCGGCGGAATATTCACATCCAGCTCGAACTGCCTTTGGGTCCGGTATTGGAGGATCGTCATATAATTCAAGACATGCTTCAGCTCATTGACGACCGTAATCTCCGTTAAACTGGTCTGGATGGCATAGCGCAGCATCGATGCCATCGCCTCGACCATATCCATAATTTCCTCGGAATCCTGTACGACGGCATAACACTTGATCGTTTCCAGCGTGTTGTACAGAAAGTGGGGGTTGATCTGCAATTGAAGCGCCTGAAACTCGGCTTTATGCTGCTCCAACGCAATCCTCTGCAGGTTCAGCTCCGTCTTTTGCGACTTCAGCTCCGCCTCATAGACCCTCTCGATCATCTCCGACAGCCGGGTCAGCATCTTGTTGTAATTCAAAATGAGATATCCGAATTCATCCTGCCGGTCTTCCGCATCGATAATCTGCCATTCTCCCTTTTCCATGAGCCGCATGTTCCGCACCAGCTTTTTCAGCGGCTGGACAAGCGATTTTCCGAAACGGCCGGCAATCCATAAGGCAATCAGCAGTGTTACTGCACCCGCTATGACCGTGGTGTAACGAATATTCATAATCGGCTCGCGCAGCTCGCTGACCGGAACCGAGATGACCATACGCCAATCGGCAGCGTGCAGCGATTTGGAGACATACATCCGTTTCTCCCCGCCAACACGTGCTGTGAAGGTATCCTCGCCTCCGGCAAGCAGCTTCTGCTTGATTTCCTCGTCCATGTACATATCCGCCGCCACATTCTCAGGCTTATTAACGAAATTTCCCTTGCTGTCAATAATGAAGGAATATCCTTTTTCCCCCAGATCCATTTGACCCCACAGCTTGGAAATTTCCCGCGTATTGAGCTTCATCCCGAGAATCCCTCTCGGCTGATGCGACACAATACCGCGTACCCGGCGGACAAACGTAATATACTGGTCGTCCTCGGGGGCTACCGAAGCTGAATTGATGAGTGCACCCAGACCATTTTCCGGCAGATTCTTCTCGATTAGCTGGTAATAGGATTTGTAATCCTTCACTTCATCCTGAATGATATCCTTGGTCGTAATGGCCTTGCCGTCCTGGTTAATGATATAAATCAGCTCGATCTGCGGATAGATAATGAATGCCGAATCGAATACCTGACTCTGTATTTTCTTGGAGAGCTCATAATACTGGTAACCGTTGTCCGGGTCCATCTCCACGAATTTCAGTACATCTCCGTTGGACAGGATGGTTTTGCTCGCATTATCAAAGGTTTGCAGATACAGGTCCGTATGATAGGCCGCATGCGTAATCATTTGCGACAGATAACGCTCCAGCTGCCGGTCCAGCAGCTTGGAGGATTGGAAATACGTGATGGTGCCGACCACCGATAGTGAAATAATGATCAGTATCATGAAATAACCGAAAATCCGGTGCGAAATGCTTTTGCGGAAAATACGGAACATCAGATTCCCATCTTCTGCCGATATTCGGAAGGCGAAATACCCTCGTATTTCTTGAACGTCTTGGTGAAGTTGGAGTGATCGGCATATCCAACCGCATACGAGATATCCGTAATTCTGTACCGCTCTTCGCCCAGCATCCGCTTGGCATACTCCATACGGCGCTTGGTACGGTACTGAACAAAGGTCTCTCCGGTCATCTGTTTGAACATGACGCTGAAGTAGTTCGGATGCAGTCCCAACAGATCAGCCGCTTCCTCCAGAGATACTTCACTCCCGAGATTCTGCTCGATGTACATTTTCACTTCCTCAATGGGGTCCTTCAGCTTGCCCTTTCTCCGTCTGTACAAGCTATCCAACGTGTCCTGAATGCTCCCTGTAAACTGCTTATATACCGTATGAAAAGGCATGCCCTGCTTCAATTCCAGCAGTGGACGCAGCTCGATGTTCACGTCCCTGGCCTTCAGCTTCTTCATCAGCAGCACATGGAACTCTTGCAGCATTTCGATTCTTTGTTCATCCTGCATATGATAGGTGGCGATTTCCTGCTCCCAGGCCTGCAATAGCTGCGTGACCTGCTCCTGGTTCATGTAATAGACCGCCTGTTCAATCTCCGCCATCCATTCATCCATCTTGGCTACAGACAAGTAGGCGGACGCAGGTTTCGCAGCCTCTGCGCGCTGAATGAGCTTACGGAGCGTATCCTGTAAATCGCGCTTGCTGATCGGCTTAAGGAGATACTCCTTCACTCCATAGCTGATGCAGGTCTGCGCATACGTGAAATCGTCGTACCCGGAGATGACCACCGTCTGAATCTTTTGATCCATCTCCGCAATTTGTGCACATAAAGCCAGCCCATCCATGACCGGCATCCGGATATCCGTAAACACAAAATCGGGGAGCTCTTCCCTGATCGCCGCAAGCGCCCCTTCACCGTTCGAAGCTGAGCGGATGGAGGCGATGCTGACCCCGGACTGCTGCAAAAATACCGTCAATCCTTTCAGAATCATGGGCTCGTCGTCAACAATAAGAACTCGGTACATGAAGCAAGCAGCTCCTTTCGATTCCATATGCGGAAGGGGTATCCGAATCACCGATGCAGCCTAAGCCCTATTTTCTCGGCAGGAATACGCCTTCCTTGGACTGATATCTTTCATTGGCTTCCTTGAGGACATCGCTGCCTCCCTTGGATTTCCACTCTTCGATGACCTTTGGCCAATTGTCGATCGGCTCCTGTCCGTACACCATTTTCACCATATGGGTGATCAGGAGCGGCGGAGGCGTATCGGACAGCGGCGCGATATCCGGATTTTTCTTCAACGCTTCCAGACGCGGATCGAATTCAATCCCATCCCGGCCTTCATTCGCCAGCGTGTTGTCAAAGACGCTCATCAGGCTCTTGCCTTCTTCGGTCAAATTGAGCGATCCTTTGTTATAGGTTGTATCTTGAACCATCCACAGAAATGCCTGACGGTAGCGTTCTTCATCCACAGCCTGGGCATCGGTTGGCTGCTTATAGTTGATTTTGTCGCCTTCCTTGGTAAAATTCTCACCTTCAACACCGTAGGTAAAAAATTGTTCAGCTTCATCTGATACCATCCAGTCGAAAAATTGAATGATTTTTTCCGGATGCTTGTATTTGGCGTTGATGAAGTAAGAGCGGGCCACATCGCCGTACAGATAATAGCCGCCTTTGCCGTCCGGTCCGACCGGAGAAGGAATGATTTCAAGCTTGGCATCCTTCACGGTATCCTGCAGCTGGGTCTGCCACTGGATCAGCTCGTTGGCATTCATCGTCCAGATGCCTGCTTTGCCGGCCAGGATCGTATTTTTGAACGTGGTTGGGTTGATTGTTGCAAATTCCTTATTAATAAGTCCTTCGTCAAACATCGTCTTGTACGTAGATAGCGCTTTCACCATATTCTCTGAATCCATGAATTTCGGCTGTACCTGACCGTCTGCTTCTTCAAACTGGCTCAGATAAGGAAACACATCATAGGAGCCGAAGAACGTGTCGGCGTATTTGAAATCCTGGCGCCCCATATAAGGATTCTCTACGCCCAGCTTCTTGAAGGCCCGCAGAACATCCAGATACTCATCTACAGTTTTAGGTACAGGCAGTCCCGTTTGATCCAGAAGATCCTTGCGAATCCACGTGGCCCGGCGGGAAGGATTCCCCAGCCACTCCGGGATACCATAAATTTTACCCTGATAGGACATCCGATTCCATGCTTCCTTTGGTATTTTTTTCAATAGGTTCGGGCCATACTCTTTGAGCAGATCATCCAGCGGCATGAACACGCCTGCCTCTACCGATCCCGCCATTTCCTTGCCGGTTGTGCCGCCTTGACCCTGCACGACATCGGGGATATCGTTGGTTGCGAACATCTGCACCATTTTCTGCTCATATTCCTTATGCGGTACGAGGCGGATGTCCATATCCGTTTTCGTAAGGTCCTCTACTCTTTTCACCCATTTGTCTGCATTGATATCCGGTGATTTCTCCACATATCCGAAGTTTAACGTCCGCAGTGAAATAGAGAACTTCGTCACCTCATCCGCAGCTTCAGTCTTCTTCTCCCCGCCGCTTGCAGCTTCCTCTTTCGCCGGTTCATTCTTACCCGAACATCCTGCCAAAAAGCTCATCACGAGCATACAGGTTAACGCCAAGCTTGCCCACTTCTTCAAACATATCCCCTCTTTTCTGAATAATGTACTGCTGCGGGTAGCTCTATTTTGCAAGAAGATTGTATCCCTAAAATTTATAAGACCGTGAGGTCGCAACTTCATATTCACCTGTCATTTTTTAAGATTGACTGCATTTATATGTTTTTCTTATGATTTGACGGCTCCAAGTGTAAGCCCTTTCACGAAATGCCTCTGCAAGAATGGATAAATCATAATAATCGGCAGCGTGGCAATGATGATGGTCGCCATTTTGATCCCTTCGGGGGAGGTATGCGCCAGATCACTGAACTGTGAAGCACCGGGATCGATGCTGATATCATCCGTTTCGAACATTCGCTTCAGCTTGACCTGAAGCGGCCACCATTTCGGCTGGTCAATATAGTAAAGTGCGCTCATATAGGCATTCCAGTGCCCCACCGCATAAAAGATCCCGAGTGAAGCCATCACCGGCTTGGAAAGAGGCGCGACCATTTTGACCATAATCCCCAGCTCGCCGCAGCCATCAATCCGTGCGGAATCAATGATCTCCGGAGGCAGCTGCTTGAAAAAGGAATGCATCACGAAAAAATTGAATGCGCTGACCGCGCCCGGGATGATTAACGCCCAAGGCGTATTCATCATGTGGAGATTTTTGATGAGCAGGAAATTCGGGATAAGCGGTGCGCTGAAAATCATCGTCACCAGCACCAGCAATACGATAATCCGTCTGCCCACGTATTCCGGTCTCGATACCGGATATGCCAGCGTCGCGGTTGCAATCAGGTTGATCATCGTTCCGGCAATCGTTACGAACACCGACACCCCAAAGGCCCGCCAGATCGATGCATCGCTAAACACATACTCATAGTTTATCAGAGTGAAATCCACCGGCCAAAAGGTGACTTTGCCTGCGGTAATGGCACTGGAAGAACTGAACGACTGTGCGATGACATTCAGGAACGGAAGGAACATCATCAGCCCGAGCAGGGTCAGGAACAGGATATTGAACACATTAAACGTCTTGTAGCTTTTGGATGCAGCACCGTACATTCTGTTTTCCCCTCCCCTTTTAGTACAAGCTTTCGCCCGTTGTTTTTCGGCTGAATAAATTCCCCATCATCACAAGCACAAGCCCGACGACCGACTTGAACAACCCGACTGCTGTCGTATAGCCATACTGCTGGGACAAGAGGCCCGCGCGGTAAATGTACGTATCCAGAATCTCGCCATTCTCGGTATTCAGCGCGTTCAGGAATACCCATACCCGCTCAAAGCCAAAATCCAGAAACTTGCCGATATGCAGCAGGAACAAAATCATGATCGTCGGCAGCAGTGCCGGCAGGGTGATTCGCAGCGTCTGCTTCCAGCGGTTGGCCCCGTCGATTTGCGCCGCTTCATACAGCTCGGGATTAATGCCGGCGAGAGCCGCCAAATAAAGAATCGTTCCGTAGCCTGTATCCCTCCAGATGCCTGAACCGACAAGCACTCCGCGGATATAGGAATTATCACCAAGGAAATATAGCGGATCGATCCCGAATAATACGAGCAGTTGATTCAAAACCCCTGTAGTCGGCGACAAAATGGCCACGGACATCCCGGCGATAACGACCCAGGAGAGAAAATGCGGCATGTACACCACGGTCTGAATGACACGCTTGAACATGACCAGCCGCAGCTCATTGAGCAGAATCGCCAGGATGATCGGCGCCGGAAAAGAAAAAATCAGATCATAGAGACCAATCAGCACCGTATTGTTCAAAATCCGCAAAAAGTCATAATGCTTGAACATTTCGGCAAAATGGGCAAAACCGACCCAATCGCTGCCGCTAAAGCCCTTGAAGATATTGTAGTCCTGGAATGCAATAATCGAGCCGCCCAGCGGAATGTATTTGAAGATCAGAAAATAGAGGATGCTGGGGATGGAGATTAAATAAAGCGCCTTGTATTTCCATATCAATCGCCAAATGCCATTGTCCTTGTTCGTCTTCCGCTTCATGCTGGCAGGCAAGCGCGCATCCGTTTCCGTTCTGCTTGACATGACGAGCCTCCTTCACCTCTTATGCACGTTTCGTGCTTGCCTCTATACTACTGCCCGGAGGGCGAAGGCTGCATGGTCTCCTGTGTTGTGGTCTGGTGATTTTTTAAGGTATAGCCTCCATGATCCTTATGTAATGGAATAGAAAAAACGCCTCGGGACATGGCTGTCCTTTGGCGTTTAGTTTTAGGGTGGCTGCGCATCTTACGGCCTAAAATACTGCGTGATTGATCCCTGACCGCTCTCCACCTCAACCTCGGCGTACGCACCGTTGATCAAGGTAATCTGGGGAGGCACATGCCCGCAGTCGATATCGTAAACGACCGGTACCTGCAGCTCTTCTGCCAGCTCCCGGTACATATCCTCGGCAGTGTAACCTTCAACAGGACGATTCGCCGGGCTTCTTCCGAACATCAGGCCGGAGCAGTGGTCAAACCAGCCCGCCAGCTTCATCTGCATCAGCGATCGGCGCTGGTCGGCCATATTCAACTCACAGTTTTCCAGATACCAGAGGATGGGCTCCCCGCCGATCTGCTCCTGCTGGAAGCTGCGGACATCGCCATACGGCGTACCGATCACATGCCGGATCACGTCGATGCAGCCGCCCAGCAGGCGGCCTTTCATGCTGACCTTGCCGCCGGACACCGTTTTCCACTCGGTTGGTTCCGTCAGATGGTACACGCATGGCGATGGCGCATCGTGCTTCCACTCCTTCTGAAATTTCGCCGAAGAGTGCTGAAGAACGGACGAGTCTGTTTTCGTGGACAGGACCGTGCGCCACATGGCGGACGTTTCATCGGAATACTCGCCTCTCAAATCTATGAGATTGGTTCCGTGAGCCGTCGCCAGACCCGTTTTAAGCGTAATCGCAAGCAGCAGGAGGCTGATATCGGAGTAGCCGAGAATCCATTTCTCCGGCAGTTGTTCGAAATCAAGAAACTCCAGAATTTCAATCAACAGTTCTCCTCCCCAAGGAGGCACGATCAAATCAATAGCATCGTCACGCAGCATCCGGTTAAACTCGGCGGCACGAACCTTGGCTGGAGCCGATTTTGCTTTTTCCTGCGTCCATACGCTATCGCCGGCGACCACCTGAAATCCCGCGCTTTCCAAACGCTTGCTGGCCTCCCGGATCAAGTTATGCATGCTTTCTTCCACACCTGACGATGGCGCAGTGGTGCCGATGACGGCTCCCTCGCTCATCAATGGATATCGGATCATTGTGAATCCCTCTATTTCATCCTGTATTTAAAAAATAATATTGATAGATGGGTACATCACTCACTATCGGCTTATTAAACAAAACTTATCGTTGGAAAGTTAGACTTTATGCGAAAACCACTTCCGCCGCTGGCTGCAGCTCCACAAATCTTCCTCCAAGTACATGCTCATGGTGAGCAATGATTTGCGGGGCTGTCATCTGCTTGCTGTCTAAAGTCGAGTGTGCGTCCCGTACCAGGATATTTTTGTACCCCAGGCTGTACGCTCTGCGGCAGGTCGTATCCAGGCAGAACTCCGTTTGTCCGCCGGCAATCACTAGTTTCTGGACCCCCAGTTTCTGAAGATGCTCCTGAAGCGGAGTTCCATGAAAGGAGTCCCATGAGTACTTCTTTACAATCATATCGGTCTCCAGCGGAGCAATCTGCGGATGAATCGGCCATGTAGCGCAGCCTTCCCGGAACTCGTCGTCCTCCAGGCTGCAGTGCTGCACATAGATGACCGGCGCTCCGGCACGACGGGCTTTATCCGTCAAACCTCGGATGTTGTCCAGTACCTGTTCGCCCCTGTATAAGGGTTCATCCTCATAGGAAAATAAAGCAATCTGCATATCAATGATGAGTAAAGCGGTTGTCATTTATCATCACCTCAACCTCTATTAAAAGGAGAAGTGAAAAGGCTGTCAATCTATTTTCGTCAGTACCAGGCAGCACTTTCGGCTTCTAAATTTCTTAAATTCGCAACATCTCCAGGCTAGCCGGATACCTCCCTAAGATCTTGAGGAACCATTGTTACCTGCTTGGATGGCCACAGTATGCGCTGAAAAACCAGACATACCGCGCCAAGGAATAGAATCGCAACTCCCAGAATGAGAAAAACCTTGCCCACACCCAGTCCATGAATCAGTACGCCACCCATTAAAGGCGCAGCGACCATGATTGTGCTGGCAGACGTATTCTGAATGCCGAAGATCCGCCCCGTCATCCCTTCCGGTGTTTCTTTTTGCAATACATAATTATAGGTCACGATGGCCAAACCATTCCCGATGCCAATGACAAGCCCAAGAACAATGCTCCATACTTCAGGCGAGTTTGGGCCAAGCAGTCCCATGCACCCAAATGCTGCTCCTATCAGCGCCACACCGCCCCCGATCCCTAGTCCGTAACGCACTTTGCCCAGCCGGTTCAGCAGCAAAATGGTGATGACCGCTCCAACACCGGTGGCCGATATCGTCCATCCCAGCAGAGATTCATTATGCGGTGCGATTTCACGAAACAAGGTTGGAAACTGGAAATCAATCATCATAATGACCAGCATAACGATCATATTCACGATAAAGCTGGTGAACAAAATCCGGCGCTGCAGCAGCACTGCCCATCCCTGCTTCCACAACTGGATAAAGCTTTGCTTATGATCTTCCCCGCTCCCTGGCCCATTCGATTCCTCAGTCTTCTCTACGGCTGCATTTTGGTCGATATTTCTCAGGGTAAACAATAAAATGCAGGAAAGCAGACGGGTAAAAGCATTCACCAGAATACACATTTGAGGGGATACCACCGTTAAAGCCACCGCGCCAAGGAGTGGGCCGGCAATCTTGGAAAACTGGTTGACCAGTCCGTTATAGGAGGTTGCCTTCAACAGCTGATCCTCTCGAACGACCTGGCGTGTCAGCGCCTGATGCGCCGGAACACGGAATATCCCCATGGCAGAACGCAATAAGAGGAGCGGTAGCAAACAGTACATATTCGGAACAAAGAGCAGCAGGACGGTAAGAACCGTCTCGGCCGCATCAGCCAGCATCATGAGGTTGACCTTCTTCCACCGATCGGCAATAACGCCGGCAAAGGAACCGAGCAATATGCCGGGGAGAGCCATCATGACAGGAATTAATGCAATCATGAACGGATCCGCGTGCCAGCGGTACGCTACCAAAATTTGAATGGCAAAAGCATCAAACCATTCGCCGAAAGATGAAAATGCGTAAGCCGAGAACATTTTGGAGAATGTCCGGTTGCTCCAGACGGATGCCGGGCGCTTACTTGATATCAATGATGCAGTCGACATGAGAATTCCTCCGCTAATCAGAATACTCTCACCTTAACGGAGAAATATCAGAGGAATATCAGACGGAGCTCAAAATCCGCTCAATCATCTGTTCCATGGACTGCTTATATGCTGAAAGTCTGTAAATCCGGTCAAATTCATCATACCGTGCTTGGAATCTCCGCTGCAGCGGGGCGTCTGGATATGCCTTTTCAAGAAAATCCAGCGTGCCAACGACGGACTTTACGAGCAGCGGCATATTATGCGCCTCTTCGCCGACCGTAAGACCATGTTCAAACGCTGCCACAGCCTCTGGACGGCGCCCCTGAAGCATGAGCAGTCTTCCCTTTAAACCATGATAGGTACAGATTTCTCTCAAATAGGGAGCTGCAGCCAACCTATCCTCTATCCACTTTGAGCAGCGCTCTGCCTCTGGAATATCGCCTGCAACGAGATGAATGTACATTTCCGCCAATGCGATATGAACGTTGAAGCTATCCAGCTCGCCTTCTAACCTCTCGATAAACCGATATGCCTTCTGCACCCGCCGGAGATCCTCTTCAATACGGCCATTGTCGGCATAGAGGCCCAGTATATTCAATACTTCCAGTTCACGGTGCTCCTGATCCGGAAGGATTTTGGATTGAATTGCCTGCTCAAAGTACCTCAGACATTTCTGCGGCTCCTTGTAATAGGTACTGTAGGATGCAAGCAGCCAATATAATTTGTCACGATCTTCAGCTTCAGGACTGTGCAGAAACCAATCCAAGTCTGCCTGCACAAACCGCAGGAATATCAGATGCGGTGAATCGATGTTTACACCAAGCAGCTCCTGCTGATTCGCGAGAGCCAGCATCGACTTGCTTTGGCCAAGCAGTTGGTAGGTGTCCATCAGCTGCCAAATCTGCTTCTGCAATCCGCTATCCCTCAGCGATGGAACGGCAAGCTCTGGGGCTTCTTTCATCGTTAAGCTGTATCCAAGGCCTCGCACGGTAGCAAGCCGGATCTGTCCGCTCCAGCGCTTCAGCCTTTTCCGGAGCCTGTACACGTGGTCGTCCACCGTGCGCTCGCCCGGATATTCCATCGGCCAGACCCGGTCCAGCAGCTGCTCCCTCGTGAAGGTCTGTCCGGCATGCCGGTAGAGAAACTGAAGGAGCGCATATTCCTTGGCCAGAAGCGAGATGGTGTCCGACTTATAGGTCACGGAATAATCATTTGGGTGAAAGTCCAGATAGGCCATGCTGCTTCCCCTTTCAACGGATGTCCGTTCTTTTCTGTAAGCTTATTAAAGCATATGCAGGATTTGGGTTACAAGATGGTTTAGCGTAAGGTGTTTCATTATTTAGCTGGCATCTATTCACACATACAAAAAGGCTGCCCCATCCCTTTCGGGATGCAGACAGCCTTACCGCCATTGCCGGCGGGTTACTCATGTCCTTGTAAAGCTTAGTTGATGCTCGCTCCGACTTCCTTCACCATTTCCTGAACGGACAGCAGGCCGCCGCCGGAGAGGTACCAGTAGTTCGGATCGAGGTAGACGATATGTCCGTCTTTCGATGCATTCGTGTTTTTCACCAGCTCGTTTTCAACGGTTTTCTTGGCAGCTGCTCCATCCTTATCCGTTGCTACCGCAGCATCGCGGTCAACGACAAACAGGTAGTCTGGGTTTTTCTCGGCTACGTACTCGGAGGTTACGCTTTGGCCATGCGTCGATACTTCGATCTTGTCGTCCGCTGGGGCAAATCCAAGCACATCATGGATGATGCCGAAACGGGAGTTCGGGCCGTACGCGCTCAGCTTGCCTTCATTGGAAAGCACGATCAGGGCCTTTTTGCCGGAAGCTGCTGCTTTATCATGCACTTCCGCGATAGACTTATCGATGCTTTCAAGCTCGGTTTTAATTTCTGCTTCCTTACCGAAGATTTGGCCGACCGTATTCATATTTTCCTTGAAGGAATCCATGAATTTAGTTGTATCCAGTCCAAGATATACCGTTGGGGCAATCTTGTTCAGTTCCTCATATGCATCGGATTGTCTGCCGGAAATGATAATCAGGTCAGTTTTCAGTGCATTGATTTTTTCAAAATCAGGCTCTTTCAAACTGCCCACGTTCTTATATGCATCTTTATCTTCGTATTTGGACAAATATGGCGGAATGTTAGCTTGCGGCACGCCCGTTACGGCAACTCCCAGCTTATCGAGCGTATCCAGAATCCCGAAGTCGAATACAACGACCTTTTGCGGGTTCTTCTTCACTTTGGCTTCGCCAAGCTTATGTTTAATGGTGATTTCCTCGGAACCCTCTGTAGCAGCAGCCGCATTGGCTTCGGTTTCCTTGACCGGCGATTCGGCATTATTATTGTTACCGCAAGCAGCCAGTACGAATACCAGCATTGCAGATATGATCAGCATGAACATGTTTCTTGTTTTCAAAGTGGTCACCTCATAATTATAATTTTTATAAATTAGTATGGCCGCATCTTCTGCCAAGGTGGCTAGGTATAGTTCGGAAGTAGCGGAGGGGGCGGAATCGTTTTGAAGAAGCGTTAGCGTTCGCCTTTGCATCCGAATTTCTACATTTATAAAAAATATAATCAAGAAATTTGGATGCAACAGCGATCGGAAGAACGATCCGTCACCGTAGCGGCCCACCGTGCAAAGAATATAGTCAGAGCCATTTTATAAAATTATGCGATGCAAGCCGTGCTGCCGGGCCCTGGCATGCTGGCGGCGCACCCCATATCATTACCGAAAGTTAGAATTCCAAGAGACATCTCTAAGCGAAATAAATGCAGATGCGATGATCGTTGATCGTTTCGATCTGGATATCCATGCCGTATACCTGCTTGAGCACAGGGGAATCTATAATTTCCGCGGCGGGTCCTTCCTTGACGACTCTCCCGTTTTTGAGAGCTACGATATCATCCGAATATACAGATGCAAAGTTAATATCATGAATGACGATAATGACGGTTTTGCCAAGCTCATCCACCATCCGCCGCAGTACCTTCATAATTTGCACGGAATGCTTCATATCCAGGTTGTTCAGCGGTTCATCGAGCAGCACATATTCCGTATCCTGCGCGATGACCATCGCGATAAATGCACGCTGCTGTTGACCCCCGCTCAGCTGATCCAGATACTGATGCTGCATCTCCTCAAGCTCCATGTACCGGATCGCCTCATCGACATATTCCCAATCCTCCGGTTTCAGCTTGCCTTGGGAGTATGGGAACCGTCCAAAGCTGACCAGCTCGCGGATCGTAAGACGGACATTGATATGGTTGGACTGCTTGAGAATCGATATTTTCTTGGCGAGATCACTGCTCTTGCATTTGTCGACGGACTCGCCTTCGATCAGAATGTCGCCTCCGTCCTTTTTGATGAGGCGGCTGATCAGGGACAGGAGCGTGCTTTTGCCTGCCCCGTTCGCACCAATGAAGGAAGTGATTTTCCCTTTGCCGATGCGGACAGACACGTCATCCAGGACCGTTTTGCCATTGTATAGTTTGGTTACATTGTTGACCTCAATCACGACGATTTACTCTCCTTTAGCAGCAGGTAGATGAAGTACACCCCTCCGGCCAGATTGATGATAACGCTCAGCGTGGTGGAGAAGGTGAATACCCGTTCAACCAGCAGTTGCCCGCCCACCAAGGCGATAATGCTGAGCAGTATGGCTCCGAGAATGAGAAGATGATGCTTGAAGGTTCTCATGAACTGATAACTGACGTTGGCAACGAGAAGTCCGAGGAAGGTAATCGGACCAACCAGCGCTGTCGCAATGGAGATCAGAATCGCAACCACAACCAGCATTCTTTTCACAACCCGGTCATAATCCACACCCAGATTGACTGCCTGATCCTTACCGAGAGCAATGACATCGAGATACTTGGCATATCGTGCAAAATAAACCGTGACTGCCGCCATCAATAGAATCGATATCCACAGCAGCTCCGTGCTCACATTGTTGAAGCTTGCGAACATTTTATCCTGCACAATCTGGAATTCGTTCGGGTCGATCAGCACCTCCATGAATGTCGACAAACTCTGGAACAATGTGCCGAAAATCAGCCCGAGCAGGAGCAAAAAGTAAATGTTCTGCCCTTCCCGCTTGAACAGCAGTTTGTAAAAGACCACCGAGAAGAGTGCCATCAGGCCGACTGACAAGATAAAATTAACGTTCTTGCCCATCATGGTCAGCCCGGCTGAACCGAATATGTAAACCATAAAGGTCTGAAACAGCATATACAGGGAATCGAGTCCCATGATGCTCGGCGTCAGAATCCGGTTATTGGTGATGGTCTGAAAGACGACGGTGGAAAAAGCGATCGCCCCGCCTGTAATGATCATCGCCAGCACTTTCTTGCCCCTTCGCGGCAGGACATAGTCCCAATTGCCACCGGCTTGGATGAACATGAACACGAGTATCAGCGCAAGTGCGATAATCGATAGGAAAATCAGCTTTTTTTTCATGACGCATAAGCCTTTCTTCTCAGGAGTAGGAAAATGAAGATCGCGCTGCCTATGACGCCAACCGTGAGGCCGATGGAAATCTCATACGGATAAATGATGATCCGGCCCAAGATGTCGCAGAACAGAACGAACACGGCTCCAAGCAAGGCGGTATGCGCAAGATTTTTTTTCAAATAATCACCTTGGTACATCGTCACGATGTTCGGAACGACCAGACCAAGAAATGGAATCGTACCTACCGTCAAAATAACCACCGCTGATACCGCGGCGACCAGCACCAGACCAATATTCACCACAGCCTTGTAATTGAGGCCAAGATTGACTGCAAACTCCTCACCCATACCCGCAATCGTGAAGCGGTTCGCGAACAGATAAGCGATAATGAGGAGCGGAATGCTGACATACAGCATTTCATATCGTCCTTTGAGGACCGTTGAGAAATCACCCTGCAGCCAGGCGGACATGTTCTGGATCAGATCATTTTTATAGGCAAAAAAAGTTGTGATCGAGCTGACGATATTACCGAACATCAGTCCCACCAGCGGAATGAATATCGTATCCTTAAACTTCACCTTATCGAGAATCCGCATGAAAATGAACGTGCCCAGCAAGGCGAAGAGGAAGGCAACCAATATCTTTTCCAGCGTGGTAGCATTCGAGAACAGCATCATTGCCACCAAAATGCCGAATCTAGCTGAATCCATCGTGCCCGCCGTTGTTGGCGAAACAAATTTATTGCGAGTCAGCTGCTGCATAATCAGACCAATGATGCTCATGCTGACGCCTGCGATGATTATGCTTACCAGCCTCGGCAGCCGGCTGACCCATAGTACCTGCTGCTGCTCCGGGGTTAGATGAAAAAGATCCAGCGGAGAAATGTCCTTAACTCCCACGAACAGGGATATGATTGAAAAAACAACGAGCGCTACCCACAAGTACCAGATTTTCATAACAAATTCGACTCTTCCTTATACGGTTTATATGCATAAAACTACATATATTAAGAATGATACTCATTCTCATTTAGATCGATTTAGTTATCATTCTACCAGTTGGTTGGGTTTTGTCAACCGCTTAAATATGATTAAATCAAGCTTTTTGGGGATCCATACAAAATGAAAAAACAGTGAAAAGGCCGTAACCTCAGGGGTTACAGCCCTTATACTTGATGTTTCTATACAAAAAAGTGTATACATTTTATGCAAAGGCCGTCAGCAGCACCGCCAATGTATTCGTCAGCCCGTGAAAGCCGCCATGAATTTCATCCGCCCTCTTCGGACATCGTAACAAGGAAATGCCATTTCCAATGTCGAAGGGAGCGTGAACGATAAGATGACGGACAGCACACGTGAATTTGTGGACAAGGTTCATGACAATCAGGAAAAACAGCGTAAGAACAAGGAACATCATGGCCAAAATGTACAAAGTAAACAGCTGCCAAACAAGCAGCATAGTACGAATAAGTAGCTTAGCCGAATTATTGTGCAAAAGGATAATGACATCATGGACTCTCAGACGAGAGTCCTTTTTTCGTTCCATAAACCCAAGCAACGAGGTGACGACAGACACTGCAGCATGTCTGACCTAATATCCAGCAAGTGAGAGATACCTATCAGCATTTTTCCAAGGGGTATTTGTCCCGATTCTCTTGTCAACGCTTAAGATATACTCCCGTTTTCTTTTTTCGATTGCAGGGAAAAATGATCCCCTTTCGTCTAATTAAATATCAACCTTTAAGACCAAGGTCTAGGATACAACTGGACCCCAGTCAGTTTCGGATATTTGATGATTTCTTTAGAATGGTACAAAAGACAGGATTTGATTCCCCCCACAGGGATTATGCAGGTCATACGAATGAGTGCGAAATGCAGCTGGCAATGGGTTTTTCGCCATAAAAGGAGCAAAACCATGGAATGGATGAACAATCTCTTTGAACAATATGGATATTTAGTGTTATTTCTTGGACTATTCTCAGAATCTCTGGCCCTTCCCTTCCCGGGAGAACTCGCGATGGCGATTTCCGGCCATATGTCCACGCTGGGCAACTTTCATATCCCCTTCATCATCTTCTACTCCTATATCGGTGCCATTATAGGCACGACCATCACCTATTTCATAGGCTACAGGCTGGGGACGCCGTTTCTTGCGCAGTACGGAAAATACGTTCTTCTAAATCAGGCGAGACTCGCCAAAGTAACGGAATGGTTTGGCAAATACGGCAACAAGCTGATTTTGGTGAGTTATTTTATTCCGGGATTACGTCACTTTACGGGCTACGTTTCGGGAGTACTGAAAGTGCCGCAGCGCACCTTTTTCGCTTTGAACTATATCGGCGGCTTGGTATGGGTTCTGGTGTATGTATCCATCGGCAAAATATTCGGACCGGATATCGAGCATCTGCTCCATGTGGCTTCCCGTTACTTTGCTGCATCCATGGTCATCCTCGCGATTTTAATCACTCTCGTAGTGCTCCTGAAGAAAAACAAGGAGAGAATTTTCAGCCGTCTGCGGGGCAGATCCTCATCTTCTGGCAGCAAACAAAACGAAGAACGGGAATAATCCGCATGAAGCAGCGTCGGGAATTCACTCCGAAGAAAAGCAACAGCGATCGGAGGAATGATTCGTACTCGGGGCGCCTCACAACGTAAAAAAGGGTATCCCAGTGGCCCATGGACCTTTGAGATACCCTACGTCTACTTCTACTTCACCGCACCCTGTGTCACACCGTTGATGATCCACTTCTGCGCAAACAGGTAGATGATGATCATTGGCAGCATGGCCATGAGATACGAAGCGAAGGCCAGGTTGAAATCCGTGTTGAACTGCCCCTGGAAAATGTACTGCACAAGCGGCAACGTGTACATGCTCTGGTCGCTGATAATAATCAGCGGGAGCAGGAAGTCATTGTACGTCGACAGACAGATTAGAATGCCAACCGTGGCATTGATCGGTCCCATCAGCGGGAAAATAATCCGCCAGAATGTACTCCAGGTGCCCGCCCCATCTACCGTCGCCGCTTCTTCAAGAGCAATCGGAATCGAACGGATATAGCCGACATAGACGAATACGTTAAATGCCAGCGCGTATACCGTATGCAGGATCGTCAGCCCAACCAGGTTCGTCATATGCATCGCGGAAGTCAGCTTGACGATCGGAAGCATGATAATCGGAAACGGGATAAACATCGCGCTGATAAAATAAAAATACAATCCTTTGAAAAACTTCCGGTTCATATTCCGTGCAATCGCATAAGCTACAAGCGAGTTCGTGAGCAGCGTCAGCACAACCGTGCAGAGCGTTACCAGCGCACTGTTGCGGAATGCCTGAAAGAAGTTCGTCATTTTCACCGCATTCCGGAAATTCTCCCAGTGGAAGGTCGTCGGAATGGCAAAAACCGAGCGCGTCATTTCCTCGGGATTTTTCAATGCGATCGTCAAGGTCATATACAGCGGAAACAGAATCAGAATCGTGCCTATCGCAACCAGGATCAGGACCAGCCAGTTTGTTTTCGTTCTCATTACATATCCGTCTCCCTTCCCTGAAGGAATTTAAGCTGCAGCACCGAGATGAGGGCAATCACGATAAAATAAATGACTGAGTTGGCAGATTGGTAGGCAAATTCCCCGCCCTGAAATCCGCCTGTGTATATCAGATGCGAAATCGACTGCGTCGCCCGGCCCGGGCCGCCATTGGTCAAGGCAATGATCTGGTCGAAGACCATCAGTGAGTTTTTCATCGCAAGCACCATGTTAATGGTGAAGAACGGCGCGATCAGCGGAAACGTGATTTTCCAGAATTCCTGCCAGCGGCTGGCTCCGTCCAGATTGGATGCCTCATATAAAGATGTCGGTATCGTCTGCAGGCCGGCTAGATACAAAATCGTATTGAACGCGATGCCCTGCCATACCGCCACGATAACGATCCCGATCCAGGCCATATGCTCATTACCTAGAATGTTGGTCGAAAAGGCGCTAACCCCTAAATTTTTGCCCCAAATCGTAAAGACGTTCGAGAACAGATAGTTGAAGATATAGCCTACGATCAGTACGCTCAGAATGTTCGGCAGGAAGTAAATGCCGCGGAAAAAGTTTCTGAATTTAATTTTGGCGTTCAGCCCAAGCGCGATCAGCAGACTTAAGACATTCGTCAGGATCGTGGTGACGATCGCAAACTTAAAAGTGAACAAGTAGGCGTTGCCCACATTATTATCCGTAAAGATATTGATGTAATTTTTGAAGCCGACAAAGTCGTAATGCTTGCCGAATCCGTTCCAGTTGGTGAATGAGTAATAAATGCCCTGTAGGGCCGGCAGCGTCATGAATATAAAAAATAATATAACGGCGGGCACGGTCATCCAGTAAAAAGCCGTGAGTCGCTTCGTCATCTTCCTTCCTCCTTTGATCGGTGCAATTATTTACGGCTTTGCACCTTATCCCATTCGCGGTCCAGGGTTTGTAAATAGCCGTCGATGTTTCTATTTTGCAAAAAGGCCTGTACGATCGAGTTCAGCTGCATAGCGGCAGGCAAATAGTGGTCGGCAAAATCCAGTACCTTGCCTTCTTTCAGGTAAGGCAGCAGCTCGGCAACCGCCGGATCCTCCTGGTTCACGCCTTTGACAGCGGCAAAGGCCGTCTGCTCCTTGATGTACTGCCCGATATTCTCCGGTTCGAGGAGAAAGGAAAGGAACTCTTCGGCTTCCTTCTTGTGCTTAGTATCCTCAGATATGGTAAGCAGCGTGTCCACGCCGGAAATCAGCTTGTTCTGCTCCGGATCATTGCCCGCCGGAAATGGAAAGAAGCCAATGTCGGCTTTCGGATTCGCTTTGCGGATCTCCGGAATGGCCCAGCTGCCCTGGATGTACATCGCGGCCTCACCTTTGGCGAAGGCACGGTTGCCATCCGCATAGTTCTTACCGAAATTATCTCCATGGCCATAATCCAGCAGCTTCAGCTGTTTTTCAGCGACCTCGCGGAATTTTTCCTTAAACGTGACTTTCCCTTCCCGCAGCTGCTTGAAGAAATCAATGCCCACCAAATTCGGGGCCAGCGCATTAAACGGAAGGTTTGTCTGCCAATCATCCTTATATGTAAAATAGAATGGGATTTTTCCGTTATCCTTGACCTTCTGCGCTGTTGCAATCAGCTCGTCCCAGGTTTTCGGGACGGTGAGTCCCATTTCCTTGAATAGGGTCTTGTTATACATAATGCCATTGGCATTCGTTGCATAGGGTACCGCCGTCACCTTGTCCATACCCGTAATATCCTTCAGCATTTTTATATAATTGGGCTCGATATTCTCCAGGAGCTTGCTTTGCGTCAGATCGGTGAAAATGTCACTCTGTGCGAGAATTGAATACGTATCGGTCGCGCCGAGGGCAATCACATCAGGGATATCGTTTTTGACAACGCGTGTCTTGAGTACCGTTTCCGCATCAGGCGGATTGATCTGGCTGACCTGGATACCCGGATGCGCCTGATTGAATTTAGCGATCAGCTTGTCGAAGGAGCCTTTCGCTTCCGGTTTGTTTTGAAAAAACTCAAGCTTGACCTTCCCGTCCGCCTCTTTGCTGCCGCCGCAGCCCGAAAGCATGGAGACAAGCAGGACGCAGGCCAAAAGCAGTCTTCCCTTTTTCATGCTGGACCCCCCTAAAATATTATTCATGCTAAATGGCTTCCCTTCAAAGAAATACCCTTTACGAAAACGTTTTAAACTAACCAATGAGTGCCAATAACTAAGCTATACCGGTAATTATTTCTTATTTAAGGAAGGGTTAAACGTCAGATGAAAGGCCAACCTGGGAAGCAGCTTAAGACCGGTTGAATATTGTTTATTTGAAATAAGGCCGGACTCAACAAGCAAAAAAAAGGACGCCTACATGTAGGCGTCCTTTTACATTATTCCTGAACCGGAGCAGCTGCAGCCGATTCCTCCGTACCATCCAGATTTTTAAATTGGCTTTCAAACATGCGAGCATAAAAACCCTGCTGCTCCATAAGCTGCTCATGATTTCCCTGCTCAATGATCTCCCCATGGTCGATGACCATGATCGTATCAGCATCCCGGATCGTGTTCAACCGGTGTGCAATGATAAATGTCGTCCGGCCCTGCATCATGTGCATCAGCGCATCCTGGATATGAAGCTCCGTGCGGGTATCGATGCTGCTCGTCGCCTCGTCCAGAATCAGAATAGACG
This sequence comes from Paenibacillus dokdonensis, assembly GCF_004916975.1. Lineage (GTDB taxonomy): Bacteria > Bacillota > Bacilli > Paenibacillales > Paenibacillaceae > Paenibacillus_AQ > Paenibacillus_AQ dokdonensis. Next base: position 330,531 of record NZ_STGQ01000002.1, read on the forward strand.
GCTTAGCTAACAGTACGCGGGCAATCGCCAGCAGCTGGCGTTGTCCCTGGCTGAGATTGCCGCCGTTCTCCGACAGAACGGTGTCGTACCCGTCCGGAAGGCGCCGGATGAACACATCTGCATTGGCCATCGCCGCTGCTTCATGAACTTCCGCATCCGTCGCTTCCGGCTTGCCGTATTTAATATTCTCCTTGATCGTTCCCGAGAACAGATAAGTGTCCTGCAGAACGAAACCGAAGCTTCTGCGAAGACTGTCCCTCGTATAATCACGGATGTCTGTTCCGTCGATGCAAACAGATCCTGCCGTCACATCGTAAAAGCGTGTCAGCAAGTTCACGATGGTCGTCTTGCCGGCTCCTGTCGGGCCGACCAAGGCCGTGCTGCTGCCCGGCCTTGCGGTAAAGCTTATATTTTTCAGAATAGGAACCTCGGGTCTGTATCCAAAACTAACCTGATCGAATACGACCTCTCCCTCGATCTGATCCAATACTTCCGCTTTTTCAGAATCTGCCGTCTCCTCATTCTCATCCAGCACTTCGAAGACACGCTCCGCTCCGGCGACCCCGGATTGAAGAAGGTTATAAATATTCGCCAGATCATTCAAGGGTCTTACGAATTGACGTGAATAGCTGATAAAGCTGGCAATAACGCCAATGGTAATCAAGCTTTTAACAGCCAGAACCCCGCCAACCAGAGCGACAGCAGCAAACCCGATATTGTTGATCACATTCATCATTGGCATGAGAAATCCTGAACGGATTTGCGCTTTCAGCCCTACCTCAAACAGCTTCTGGTTCACCTTTTCAAATTCGGAAATCGCCTTGTCCTCATGATTAAAGGCTTTGACCACTTCCATGCCCGAAATGCTTTCCTCAATATGACCGTTGATCCTCCCGAGCTGCACCTGCTGCTCCTTGAACAGGACCTTCGTTTTCCTTGTCACGGCGCGCGTCAGAAAATACAGAATCGGCACGGTAATCAGACTTGCCAGCGTCAGAATCGGACTGAGGATAATCATCATCACGAGGGAGCCGACGATCGTAATCGCGCCAGACATCAGCTGGACGGTCGATTGTGAAATCGTCGAGCTCACATTGTCGATATCATTTGTAAGACGGCTCATGACCTCGCCGTGAGAGCGGGCATCGAAGTAAGACACAGGCAGCTTTTGCAGCTTGCCAAACAACGCCCGGCGCAGTGAGGCCACAATCCGCTGTGAAATGCCCGCCATCAGCCAGCCCTGCAGAAACGTCAGCAGCGCATCCGTTACATAAGCGGCGGCAAGAACGATAATCAGAATTTTCAGCAGATCAAAATCCACTCCCAGAGCCCCCAGGGACATGGCGTCGATCGATCTGCCGATCAGATATGGGCCAAGCAGCGTCACGGCTGCATCGATCACAATAAACAGCATGATGAGCGACAACAGCTTCCGCTCTCTGCCGAAATAGCCCCATAAACGCCGGATCGTCCCTCCGAAATTTTTGGGCTTACCACCGGAGCCCCCGCCCATCAATCCCCTCATGGGACTGCCAGGTCTTCCACCGGGGGCACCTGCCCCCTGGGATATAGGAGTCTGCTGCTGTTCATGCGCGGTATTATTCTGCGGCATTCGGCTGCATCTCCTTCCCCATCTGAGACTTGTAGATTTCCTGATAGACACGGCAGTGCTGCATCAGCTCTTCATGTGTGCCGCTGCCGGCCACTTCCCCCCGGTCCATGACAACAATCCGGTCCGCATCCATGACCGAAGTGATCCGCTGGGCGATCAGAATACAGGTCAGTCCCTTGGCATACGTCCGCAGCGCCTGCTTGATCCTGCTTTCCGTGGCCACGTCCACCGCACTGGTACAGTCGTCCAGAATCAGAATTTCAGGCTGTCTGACAAGCGCCCGGGCGATGGAAAGGCGCTGCTTCTGACCACCCGAGAAGTTGACGCCGCCCTGGCCAATCCGGCTGTTGTAGCCTTCAGGTGAAGCCGAAATAAATTCATGCGCCTCCGCTATCCGGGCCGCCTGCACCAGCTCTTCGTCCGCCGCATCCTCTTTGCCCCATCTCAGATTGTCCTCCACCGTTCCGGTGAACAACATCATCTTCTGTGGAACGATCGCGATTGACTCCCTAAGCTTCTGAGGGTCCATCCGCCGGACATCCTCGCCATTCACCTTGACTGTACCGGAGGTGGCATCATAGAACCTTGGAATTAAATGAACCAGCGAGGTTTTACCCGAGCCCGTCGAGCCGATGATACCAATCGTTTGTCCAGGCAGACAGGTGAGTGTAAAGTCTCGGATGACCGGGTCACCCGATGACCCTGCATATGCAAAACTGATATGTTCGAAATCGATGCGTCCGCGCTCGCCCTCGCATGGTGAAACCTCTGCACCTTCCGCCGGCATGCCGCTCTCTACGACCATCACTTCCCCGATCCGTCCTGCTGAAGCCTTGGCGCGCACAAACATATTGAACACGTTCGAAATCATCATCAGCGAGAATAAAATTTGCGTCATGTAGTTGATGAAAGCGATAATGCTGCCGACCTGCATCTGGTTATTGTCAACCCGCAGTCCGCCGAGCCACAGCACGGCAATGATGCCAAAGTTGACTACGAGCGAGATTCCCGGACCAAAAACAGACATCACCCGCATCGAAGTCATGGAACGCTCCGCCAGCTCATCATTTGCCGACTTGAACTTGCCCACTTCATAGTCAAACCGGTTGAAGGCCTTCACGACGCGCACGCCGGACAAATATTCCCTCATGACCCCGTTCACGCGGTCAAGCGCTCGCTGTACACGGATGAAGAACGGAAATCCGATCTTCATATTCATTACGATGAGGACAGCCACGATAGGCACTACGACCACGAGAATGACAGATAGATGAATATCCAAGCGCAGCGCCATGATCAAACTTCCGATGCCCAGCAGAGGAGCCTTAACGAAAAAGCGCATCAATCCGTTCATAAAGTTCTGGACCTGCGTGACATCATTCGTCAGGCGGGTTACCAGGGAAGCGCGGTCGAAACGATCCATATGTTCAAAGGACAGTGACTGAATTTTGCGGAATAGATCGGACCTGAGCTCTGCACCAAACCGCTGCGAGACATGGCTAGAAACCACATTACGAATCGATGCCGACAAAGCGCCAACTCCGGTGATAAGCAGCATCATCCCGCCCAGGTAAAATACCTTGTTCATGCTGCCTGTTGCGACACCGTCATCAATGACCTTGGACATGATCGTCGGCTGCAGCAGGTCGCAGAAAGCTTCCAGCGTCAAAAAGAGCACGGATAAGCTAAACAGCTTGCCGTATTTCCGAATATATTTTTGAAGAAAGGACATGCATGAACACACCTTTGCGCATCAGATTAGGATCTATGATTCAGAACCTATGAGTTTTTATGTATGTATATACATATTCTCCGATATCAGATGAATTCCGTCAATCTTTAAGCCACTCATCAAAAAAATTCTTGTATCCTTCCTTCATCATCCGGCTTGAAAACTGGTCGAACGCATAATGCCGGTTATCCATCGAATAGGACTGCGGCGACGCGGCCGCCATGTTCACAAGCTCGAACCAATTCTCTTCATTGCCTGAAAAGGAGTGCCTCGCATTGATATGACGGTAGCAGGGATGCTCCGGTTTCACGACGATTTTACCCATGGCGAGCGCTTCGGTCAGCGGCATGGCAAATGTATCGAACCGGGAGCAGTTCCAATAGACCTTCGCTGAATTCATGAGCGCAAATACCTCATCCTGGCTCAGCGCGAACTGCAGCCTCACATTATCCGGAATATGATACTTCTTCAGGCTTTCTCGGTAGCGCTCCCCTCCGAATACCATGAACACTTCCTTGTCCGGATTTTGCTGCGCATACTTCAGCACCAGATCCGGTCGGCGGTTTTCCTCATCGCGTCCAATCCAGAGGATGCGGTTCTCTACAATTTGTGCCGGGTCAAAATGCTTCTGCGCCAGATTTTCACTGAATCCGATCGGGATGACATCCACATCATTCACGCCAAAGTTCCGGGAGAATTCCTCTTTCAAAAACTCCGTCTGTACGATTGCCTTGTCTACCATCTGGTAAAAAGGCTTCATCATCTCATATCCCGTCAGTGCGGGGTCGGGAAAGCTGTGGGGAAAAAGCACGCTTTTCTCGAGGAACATCTTCAGATAGGTAAAGCCGGATACGGTGTAAATAACATGCTCGATGCCATTCTGATAAATTTGATCCAGGATGATATCGTAATTGACCAAATCGCCCTTCTCATGCTCATATCCGGGCACCCAGTCATACCCGCTCACGTGGCGCTCCGGGGAGATAAAAACGATGTCCACACCCAGCTCTGCGCCGATTGCCTTCAGACGGTCCGCAAATACGCGCGGCCCCTGATTTTCACTAAACTGAATTTTTCTCATGACCAATCCGACTTTTTTCATTCGTTATTCATCCTCTATGCTTTCAATGCTGTATTTTTAAGACAAAAGCGGCAGTGCTAAGAGGGCCATTTCCAGACATATGCGCCGGTCCGGCTCCAAATAGTCCTCGCCCAAAATTTCCGTAATCTTATCCAGCCGATTGTACAGCGTCTGCCGGTGAATGAACAGCGCCTTGGCCGTATCGTTTTTGGATCCCATGCATTTCAGGTATATATCCAGCGTTTGGAGCAGGTGAAGATGATGCTCACGGTCATAGCTCATCAGCGGCCCAAGCTGATCCTGAATGAAGGATTCAAGCGCCTCTTCCGGAATGGCCTTCAGTAGGCGGTAGACTCCAATCCGGTCATAAAAAAGTCCGTCCTGCAACGCTGCTGACGAACGCGACACCTCAAGCACCTGCTCCGCTTCTTTGAAGCTTTTATGCATATCCGTCATCCGGTTACGGAGGAGTCCAAAGCCCGCATGCAGACGCAGCACAGGAGTTTCTGGGGTCGGAAGCTGCAAGCGCTCCACGATTTTGCGGATGGTCTGCTGCAGGAGTGCAGGCGTATCATCTCTTGCAGCCTTCTCACGTGCGCACAGGATATAAATCCGGCGACCCTTTTGCATCAGCAGATTGTGAAGGGCATGCTTTTTTAAGAGCGCGCGCAGTCTGACCAGCAGGTCCTGCTGAACCGATTCCACCTTGTCCCGATCCAGCTCTCCTTCCTCCGTGATATACTCCATTTCGATCATTCCCGCTGCAAAACATACATCGCCTTGCTTTTGAGGCCGCAGTCCCATACGGCCCCGTGCTTCCTCTTCATCCTCCATCTGATGATTCAAAATGTCCTGAATGAGCTGATTCTGGTCGCGGAGCATTTTTTCCTCCAGAAAAAGCATCCTAAGCAGGAGAGATGCCAGCGACTTGGCCGTATAATCGAGCAGCAGCGTGATCCGGTCCTGTGTCTGCTGACTCGGGATAACCAGCCCGACATGCGCCAATGTCTGTCCGAGACAAATGACCGGCTGGGTCAGCAGTAAACGATCCTGCGGCAGTGCGAATATGCCCGCTTCCTGTTGTGCCGCTTCACTTGCCTCTACCTGCTGCCTGTACAAGGCGGTGAGTTCTTCTGCTAGAGCCGGGGATATCCCGCGGGGAATAAATTTATTCGTATCCACGGTAGAATGGTACACAACTTGTTGTCCGGTGTATTCATATAATACATGGAGAATGGCATAAACATCCGTGCTTTGAAGGGTAATCTGCTGCAATCTGCGGGAATATGCCTCCAGATCCTTCAGCATCTGGTGCTGCTGATTGATCAGCAGGCCATGAATGTCCTGGGTAATTTCCACAAAGCGGACAGGCTGCTCAAATACAATCAGAGGAAAATCCGATGCATCCGCGAGCTCGATAATTTCGCTTGGAATGTTCTCGATACTCGTCCCAAGCTCGACGCACAGACCTGCCGCTTCCTGGCGTATGAGCTGCTGCATGTAGGACAGGCGTTCCTGTTCGTAATGGCGGAGCCAGAGACCGGTCGTCAGAATGAGGTCATTCTTCGTTACAAATGGGGCCACATTAGCGATTTCAAGTATGTGAACCCAACCGACCTTGCGGCCGGTGCCGCCTGCGCCTGCGATCAGCCGGGCTCTTTGAAATACGGGACGTTCCAGCACGTCCCTGATATAAAGCGTGAACCCGCCCATAGCCGTCACATCCCTCAGGTTTAATGGAGACATTATAGAAGGTTGGCGGATCATTTACAATACAGGTACTGACCCGCCGGGATAAACATTATGTCCTGTCGTGTGATCTATTTCCTTGACAAGACGTACGATGCAACGCGTAACAATCGATTGTAAACTTTTAATATATGATGAAAAAAAATACAGAATGTCGATTTGCTCATAATCATTATAGCTAGTGGCGGAGGGGACGGAATCATTCTGAAGAAGCGCTAGCGTTCGCCTTTGTCTCCGAATTTCTACCCTATAAAGGGCAAAATTCAGGAAATTTGGAGACAACAGCGATCGGAAGAATGATCCGTTACCGCAGCGGTCCCTCGCTCAAAGTTAAAGCCGACTTTTTGTTATACATTTTATTGAAGAGGTGATCTGTCATGAACATCGGAATACCAAAGGAAATTAAAAATAATGAGAACCGCGTCGCCGTGACCCCGGCAGGCACTCTGGAATTTATCCAGCATGGACACCGTGCACTTGTGGAACGCAGCGCCGGACTTGGAAGCGGATTCACGGATGAAGAGTATGCAGATGCCGGAGCCGTTATCCTGACGGAAGCCAAAGAGGTATGGGAGCAGGCGGATATGATCATGAAGGTCAAGGAGCCGCTGCCAAATGAATACGGATATTTCCGTAAAGGGCTGATCCTCTTCACTTACCTGCATCTTGCCGCTGAACCGGAGCTGGCCAAGGCGCTGGTTGCATCCGGTGTACATGCCATTGCATATGAGACCGTGAATGTGAATGGTACGCTGCCGCTTCTCACACCGATGAGTGAAGTAGCTGGACGTATGGCCGCCCAGATCGGGGCGCAGCTTCTGGAACGTCCGCATGGCGGCAAAGGTATTCTGCTCTCCGGCGTTCCCGGCGTGTCCCGCGGCAAGGTCACCATTATCGGCGGCGGCATCGTGGGTATGAATGCAGCCAAAATCGCCGCAGGTCTTGGTGCCGACGTCACCCTGCTTGATTTGAGCATACCACGTCTGCGCCAGCTTGATGAAATTTTTGGAAATCAGATCAGCACCCTGGTATCCAGTCCTGCCAATATTGCTAAAGCGGTCGCTGAAACCGATCTTCTCATCTGCGCCGTACTGATTCCGGGAGCGAAAGCACCTCTCTTGGTGACAGAAAGCATGGTGAAGACCATGAAGCCGGGCTCGGTCATCGTCGATGTTGCCATTGACCAGGGCGGCGTAGTCGAAACCATTGACCATATTACCACCCATGATCATCCGACCTACGTGAAGCACGGCGTTGTCCATTATGCAGTAGCGAATATGCCGGGCGCGGTACCACGGACTTCGACACTGGCACTCACCAATGCGACGATGCCATTTGCGCTCAAGCTTGCGGATACACCGCTTCAGCAGCTCCTGAATGCCAATCCTGCCATTCGCAGCGGAGCTAACGTTCTAGGCGGGTTTGTAACCCATGAGGCGGTTGCGCGTGATCTCGGTTATGATTATATCCCGGCTGAGAAAGCCTTCAGCAAAGTCACCATTTAAAATGGAAACAGGGTCCCCTTGACGGAGACCCTGTTTCTTATTTCATATGATGGCGGACATCTATATCAAGGTGCCCTTTTTCAGCATTTTAATAGGATGGTCATTAACGACCAGGGGCAGCATCTTCGTACTGCTGCTCATAGGAGAGCTGCAGTGGGCGCATAAAGGCTCATGCTCAAAAGCAAAGTTATCCCTCATCCAGCCGTTGCAATTCTCGTTGGAACAAGACCAGATCGTCGTGTCCGCCTCAGGAATTTCCTCAACCACTTTTTTTCCGAAGTACATCGCAATCCCGTCCTCATCCTATATTTTCGCAGCGTCCCAGCTGTTTCCTTAGTATGACCTGGAAACGCCAAAATATGTTATCAAGACTGAACTAAGTTGTATGTCCGCGTTCAAAGTAACTTCTCCATCATTGGAGGGTCTGTCTTATGTATATTTCAGTCTATGCTAAAAAATTGCACTTTCCCTTCATCATTTGCGCGAATGCAGATGGTTCATCCAAAGCTAAATAAATCGTTTTTACCTTCCGCGGCATGAACAACAGTGTCTGCACCATCATCGGCTCCGCCAGTTCAATGCGTACATTGGGCGTAACGACCGGCAACGCAGCATGCCTGCTTTCATTCTTATCCGGATGAAATTCCAGTGCGGTATCTATAGAAACGATCCGGCTGTAAGGCACATCGGCCTGGATTCGCATTCCGTAACGGATGCGAAGCTGTTCCTGCCGAACTAGCCACCAGTAAAACACATATGGCATAATCAGAAGAGAAAAACGCATGAATGCGTCTGACGTGTCATGATGACATAGCAAAGGAAGCGATCTCTATGCCCGAAGTAAGCAACGCTGAATTCAGCTCCATGCTCATATTGGACCGCATGAACCATGATATGCAGCAGGATGCCCTGCATCCATTCGCACTGGATGAGCTGCTGTGCAAGGAAACCGGACGGGGCGGTCCGCCCCTATGCCATATTTGGCGGCATCCCCGCTCCTTTATCATCGGGCTGCGCGACAGCCGTCTTCCGGGAGCAGCCCAGGCTAGAGCCTGGCTCGAGTCCATGGGATACCGCACCGCGATCCGCAATTCCGGCGGAGCAGCCGTACCACTCGATCTGGGCGTTGTGAACCTGTCGCTTATTCTGCCGAAACAGGGTTCCGGCGACGAGCGTTTCCGTGCCGACTTCGAACGAATGTACAGCCTGATCCGGGAAGCTCTTGCGCATACCGGCTTTGCCGTAGACAAGGGCGAAATTGCCGGAGCCTATTGTCCCGGTGATTTTGACCTCAGCATTGGCGGCCGGAAATTTTGCGGCATTGCACAGCGCCGGCAGGCACATGCTTATGTCGTGCAGGCATTTGTCATCGCCGAGGGATCAGGCCAGGAGCGCGCACAGCTCGTAAGAGATTTCTACGACCAGGCGGGCAAGGGGGCAGATGCAGCCGACTATCCGCAAGTGGAGAGCAGCAGCACCGCTTCCTTGGAGGAGCTGACAGGATTGGGACCGAATGCATCGGAGCGGTTTGCCGAGGCGGTCAAGGACATCATCCGCGGCCGGCAAACCATGGAGGGGACAACCGCTTCGGCAGCCCGTCTTGTACTCCCCGGGACCCATGAAATCACGGAAATGGCTGAACAGCTCAGGCAGCGTTATGCCCCGCGGTGAATCATAAAAACCCGCACGGCTGATTAGCGGTGCGGGCTCAATGTGATGACAACAATACTTTTATCTAATGAATAATTCCAATCGATGAAGCAGTCGCTGATCCGGTTCTGAAGCAGGCTTTGGAGAACGTCGCTCCCTATAATATATTCCTTCTCCAGCTTGCGTTTTACACGTTTTAATACATCCCCTTGTCCCAAACGGATGATCTCCCGCTCCATAGGCAGCAGAACACCGCTTCTAATAACCAGCAGCGTGCGCGGATTCATCTCGTAGGATAGGGTGCTGCTAGGCGCTTTCTGCACTTGCGAACAAATCCGGTTTAGCTCGGCTTCGATATCACTCCTACCGCAGTAATCCGATGAAACGAATGGTGCATGATGAATTGGTCCGCGGCTTATGATCGTGATCATCCCCGTCTTTTGGGCCAAATCCCAATCGCAATAGCACTCGTCCGTTATTACACCGTTTACATCCTGCAGATACTGCAATATTCCCGGAATGACCGATATCATCAGTTTATCCCTCGTCTCAAAAACGAGTTCCTCCTGTTGCTGGTCCAGCAATATTTTCTCAGCCGGTGTCAAGAAATTACGCAAATGAATGGTTATGAATGTGGAGCCTATAGAAACCACAACCGATTCCGGTCCTTTTCCAAAGTGGTCTCTTAGCAGCTTGCCAGTATAACTGGCGATAATTTGCTGAAATGATTGATTATGTAATTGATCCATTGAATTTGACCCGTTCCACGGGCTGATTGCACTTCTGAAGGCAGAACCTAAAGGGCTGCCATGGTATCTGGAACGAATCCTTATTTCCCTCCTGATTACGAAGTAGCGGGCGGGCCATCACCCTGTGTGCCGGACTTTTTGGCCGGAAACGTCGGGCCTTAAACAATAAAAGGCCTAACATTCCCTTAACATATGAAGAGAAGTTAGGCCATGAAAGTGACTTTTATCCAAGGATATATTCATTCATTTACCCACAAGTTATCAAGTTATTAATATTCCAAATGCATTATATCACAAGTTCTGCCTGAAAAAAAAGAGGCCGTTTTCCCAAAGAGTTCAAGCGGAGCATAAACCGTTTAAATGGAGTAGATAAGCATCCGAAATAAACACCATTCTATACCTAATATGGTTTATATGGAGGGATTATTTTGAACGGAGCGGACATGAATTCGTACTATTTTAAGGATGATGGAATCATACCCAACAACCCTGATTTACCCGTGATGGTTTACAAAGGTGTCCTGCGGGACGAGCCCCTGGAAGCGGAGAGCATTTTCAATCAAAACGGCTGGCTGAACAGCTGGAAGAATGGCGTATTCAGCTATCACCATTATCACAGCATTTCGCATGAGGTCCTGGGTGTCGTGAGCGGATTGGCGGTTCTGCAGCTTGGCGGCGAGAGAGGCCGGAAGATTGACGTATCCGCGGGAGATGTGGTGGTGCTTCCCGCAGGAACCGGCCATAAGAAAATCTCCTCTAGCGCGGACTTCAGCGTCGTGGGTGCCTATCCAGACGGGATGGACTATAACGTATGCACCGGTGAACCAGACGAGCGCCCCCGCGTGCTCCAAGAGATTGAGAAGGTACCCTTACCCGGCACCGACCCGCTGTATGGATTCAGCGGTCCCTTGATGGATGCCTGGAAGCCTGCACGGAAAGGAAAGTGAACGCTATTACCTACTCACAGCAACACTCCAATTCAAAGACTCGCCTGATTAAACGGATAGCACGTATGATTTTTGCGCTTTTTTTTGCCGCAGCTTGTGTATTCCACTTTCTGGAGGCCGACGGCTTCGCGCAAATGCTGCCGGACTTCGTGCCGCTTAGGCTGCCTATGATCTATGCCACCGGTGTTTTGGAGTTGGTTCTGGGCGTACTCCTGCTGATCCCCAGAACCATGAGGCTGACCGGAACTTTGATTGCCATCTATCTGGTGCTAGTTTTTCCCGCCAACATCTATGCGGCCATCAAGGAGATCCCCGCGCCAGGTTTCAATAACACGCCTCCTTCCGCACTCTGGATCCGGCTGATTTTCCAGCCGCTGCTGATCTGGTGGGTGCTGTGGTGCTCCCGCGGACGTGGCACAGAGCAGTAAATATTTTTAATATGTATCGAAAAACCGCTGCGTCATATGCTGCGGTTTTTTTGTGCGCCCTCGGTCCCGAGACCGAGTACAACATCATACCCGCGCCGTTATCCAAACAAAAATGATCGTTGTAAACTGATATCAGGGAAAATCAAACTGTACATATGCTGAAACCTGAACCGGGTATTAAAAGTTATCTCGCATAAGCTTTTATGCAGCATCCTCCCATCATGAACTCCACATCAATTTTCATAGCCCTAACAATTAAAAAGGAAATGAGGCAGACCCCGCATGGAACTCTTCCGCAACTCCATATTCGTCAGAATGTTTTTGGCCACCTTTGCTTCGCAGCTCGGCACCATGGTCGGCACGATGGCTTTCGCCTTTTATTTGATCGACCGCTTCAGCAATCAACCCGTTTATGCTACCGTCGCTGAGATGATGTACTCTCTGCCGACTCTCGTGGTATTCCTGTTCATCGGCGTGCTTGCCGACAGATTGGACCGCAAACGTATTGCCGTGTATAGCGACTGGATCCGGGCTGGCTTATCCCTCGTGCTGCTTCTAGCCATACACGAAGACTGGATCATCGCTGCATTTGCCCTTCTTTTCCTGCGGAGTGGCATTTCGAAATTTTTTGCGCCTGCCGAAATGAGCCTGCTGCAGGGCATCATGAAACCGGAACAGTATGTTCAGGCTTCCAGTCTGAACATGTCGATCATGGGCGTTTTCATGCTGTTCGGCATGAGCATGGGGTCGGCAGCTTATTATTACTTGGGCATCGAAGGAGCCATTATTATTGATACGGCCAGCTTCATCATTTCAGGTATTCTGCTCGCGTTTTGCCACTTCCCGCTTCATGTGCGGCAGCCGAATGGCAAAATGAAGCTGAAGGACTTGAACTTGAAAAGCATCGCCGCCGACTTCGGCATGGGCTTCAAGTACATCGTCCGAAACCGGCTGCTGCTTGCCATTGTTCTCGGTTTTTTCTTCTTTGGCATCGTGAACGGCGTGTTCTCGATCCTCCCTCTCTTTACGATGAAATACAAGCTCAGTCCTGATCAATATCAAATCTACACCCCGCTTGTCATGGTGTTTCTCGGCATTGGATACCTGGTGGGCAGCGTGATCAGCACCCCACTGATAAAAAAAACCGGCAAGGTGAGCGTACTGATTACCGGCCTCTTCCTGATCGGTGTGTGCACAATCTTTCTAGGCAGCTTCGGAAACATCCAGCTGTATCTGGGTATGATGGTACTGCTCGGCATCATTCTTGGACCGATTAACGTTGTGCTGGGCGGATGGATGCCGGAGCTGGTAGAACCGCAGAGCATGGGCCGGGTCAGCGCCTGGATTGAGCCGCTCTCTACCGCCGGTCAGGCCATCGCGCTTGGATTTGTCGCTATTGCCTTCCCGACCCTGGTATCCGTGACGGCGCTGTACTGGATCCTCGCGGTAAGCATCTTCATCGTCAGCGTATATTACCTGCTCGTGCTTCCTTCGCTGAGCCGCAAGCATCAATACGAAACGAAGACGGAAATGAACGCAGAAATGCCCGGCTGATGCCGGGCTTTTTCATGGGCAGGATTTGACATTCCCCGTGAAACGTTTATTTTTAGATATCAAGGATGTATTTACATCCGAAACAAATATCAACCGAGGTGAAACGGTATGCGGCTCCTTGTCATTGAGGATGATAAACATCTGTCCGATACGGTATGCGAAACGACGCGGGATCTATTTGAGGCCGAGCAGGCTTTTGACGGAGAAGAAGGCTTATATATGGCAGAACAGAACATCTACGATGTCATTATTCTAGATATTATGATGCCTTACATGGACGGCTACGAGGTGCTTGGACAGCTCCGGCAAAAGGGCATCTCCACGCCAGTGCTCATTCTGACGGCCAAGGACGGAATCGATGATAAAATTCGCGGCTTCAAAAAAGGGGCCGATGATTACCTCGTCAAGCCCTTCCACCGTGAAGAGCTGCTGCTCCGGCTCGAGGCGATTCTGCGGCGGTCAGTTGGCGGATTCAAGGAAAATACGCTGTTATTCAAGGATCTTAAGCTCAACCTGAAAAGCCGGGGCGTTCATATTGGCGAGGAAACGGTGCTTCTGAACGGTAAGCAAATTGACCTGCTGGAATATCTGATCAACAACAAAAACATGATTTTGACCAAAGAACAGATCTTTGACCGCGTCTGGGGCATGGACTCCAGCACGACCAATACGGTTATCGAGGTATACATCAGCAATCTGCGCAAAAAATTCAAAGCCTTCGGTTATGACAAATACATCAAGACGATCCGGGGCATGGGCTACATGCTGTCCGAGAATGAGGATGACCATGAATAAGAACAAGGTCATCCGCAGCCAGCAGCTGCGGTTCATGGTCTATACCCTGATCGCATTCACCATCCTCTTCGGCATCTTCGGTACGATCATTTTCAGCCAGATTAAGACCACGCTGTATGCCAAAACGGATACGGATCTGAATGGCTATAAAATGATGATTGAAACCGGCGGCCGAGGAACCGCAAATGGCGCGAATCCGGACAAGAACTCTTTCTCTGACAAAAACGGCTTCCCTCCCCCTCCCGACATAGGCGGCCGGCTAGGATTTAACCCGCGCGTCATTCCCATTCAGTGGAATAAAGAAGGGAAAATCGCCAACATCCAGCAAATCGGCTTTATCAACTATGAAAATTATTTCAGCAGCTTGAAGTTTGACCCTGCTACCGTAGGTGTTATTTCAAATATGAGCATTAACAGCACCTATCATTTCCGGACGATTTCCGTCCCGCTCCCCTCGGAGACAGGCTCCTATATCCAGCTGATGGTCAATGTGGACTCCGAGCAAAATCTGATTGGAAATTTCAAACGGATTATTATTATATGCTCGATTATATTCATCCTGCTGTCCATCACGGCCAGCTTTATTCTATCCCGGAAAATGATGAAGCCGATCATCCGCTCCTGGGACAAGCAGGTGGAGTTCGTGGAAAATGCTTCGCATGAGCTGCGGACGCCGCTGACCATTATCCAGAACAAGCTGGAGCTGATGCAGACGACGCCGGAGAAGAGGATCATCGATACGTTCGAAAATATTGCCCTCTCCCTTTCCGAAACGCGGCGGCTGTCGCGGCTGACTACGGATCTCCTGACGCTGGCACGGGCCGACTCCACCGAGACGCAGCTGGAGAAACAGATGATCGACCTGGACGAATTCGTTCACAAGGTATGCAGTCCGTATGCGGAGATTGCAGAGCTGTCGGAGAAGCATATGTGGCTGAAGCTGCACAGCCAAACACGGCTGGAGGCCGATCCTGCACGCCTGCATCAGCTGCTGGTTATCCTTCTGGACAACGCCCTGAAATATACCCGGGAGCATGACAGCATCGGCATCAGCACTTCCATAAAAGAAAATAAAGTCTATATCGAGGTCAGCGATACCGGTATCGGCATCAGCGAGGAAGGACTGTCCCGCATCTTTGACCGGTTTTATCGCGAAGACCGGGCACGATCGCGCGAAAGCGGCGGCTCAGGGCTTGGCTTGTCCATCGCACAATGGATCGTAGACAGCCATCACGGCAGCATCCAGGCGCTGCATAACCAGCCGAAGGGCATGATTTTCCGTATCCGGCTTCCCAAATAATTGAACCCCCCGGCAGCTTAGGCCGTCTTTCTTAACCAAACGGGCGTGAGAAGACGGCTTTTTTGCTGTTCTTCTCAAGCTTAAAACAAGCTTAAGGTTTCGTTAAGTTTACACAGCCATAATATAAACAACGAACAGATTTAACAAATCTATGACCGAACAGGAGGAAACGCCCCATTGAACCTACCCAACATGGCAACGGGACAACCTGCCGTTAAAGGAAGACGCGAATTGAAGCATGTGATTACACAGATGGACTGCCATTTGCTGAGACATAACCTGCAGCATGTGATGACGCTTGACCCGCATGCCAAAAAGGACGGCAAGTACCTGATCCGCAGCGTGTATTTTGACAACTTCGACAATAAAGCCCTGAATCAAAAAAAGGAGGGTCTGTTCCACCGGGACAAATACCGGGTGAGATTGTACGACTACGACACAAGCTTTATTAATCTCGAGAAAAAGAGCAAGCGCGACAATCTCTGCTACAAGGAAAAATGCAGCATGACCGCTGAAGAGTACACCCGGCTGAATAACGGTGATATCGCCTGGATGGAAGAGGACAAGCGTCCGCTGATGCGCGAGCTGTATACGCATATGAACCTGTTTCAGCTGAAGCCGGTTGCCGTCGTGGATTATGTTCGCGAGGTCTACATCTATGAGCAGGGCAATGTGCGGGTGACGTTCGACAGCCAGGTCCGGACCAGCTACAAGGATACGGATATTCTGAATCCGGACCTGATCATGGTCGATACGGTCGATCCGAACACCGTCATCCTAGAGGTGAAGTACGACGAATACCTGCCGGATGTGATCAAGCTTCTGCTGCAGGTGCGGGACAGCCGCAAAACCTCTTTTTCCAAATACCAGTACAGCCGGATGTACGGCTAGGCATGCGCCAGTAACGCGCTACAAACAACTTGGGGGAATGAATAATGGGTACGAATGCCAATAACGCAACAACTTTTACGGATATTTTCAAATCCAGCTTTCTGGAGAAAACCAGCAGCTTTTCGATTGTCGACTCTCTGATCGGTCTCCTGGTCGCTTTTGCTATCGGGCTGTTCATCTATGTCATCTACAAGAAAACCTTCAGCGGCGTGATGTATTCCCACAGCTTTAACATCTCGCTCATCGTCATGACGATGGCTACGGCTCTGATCATCATGGGGATTTCCACTAACATCGTCCTCTCGCTCGGTATGGTCGGCGCCCTGTCCATTGTTCGCTTCAGAACGCCGATTAAGGATCCGATTGACCTGATTTTCATTTTCTGGGCGGTCGCTTCCGGGATTCTATGCGGCGCTGGCCTCATTCCGCTGGTCATCATCGGTGCCATTCTGATCGGTCTTGTACTTCTTTTCTTCGTCAACCGTCTGACCCTGGAAAACCCGTACCTGCTGGTTGTGAAATATAACGATGCTGGCGTGGAAAAGCCGCTTGCGCACATGGTCTCCATGCAGTCGAAAAAGCACACCGTCAAATCCAAGTCCGTCTCTATGGATGGAAGCCTGGAAATGACTTATGAAATCCGCCTGAAGGATACCAATACCGATTTTATGCAGCAGATTACGAACATGGATGGCGTGAAATCCGCAATCATGCTGAGCTATGACGGCAACTTCACAGCTTAACTCTTCGTCCCTTCAAGATTTCGGACGCAGCGGGGCAGGTGCACCGGAGCGGGTTCCACATTGTTCCTACCCCTGACTGTTCGCCGCATGAATATTAAGACGGAAGGAGTCTACGCTTTGTGAAAAACAGAACTATAGTTGCTTCGCTCGTTTTGCTGATTGTGCTGTTTGTCACGGTAACGGCCATTCTTCCGCGGGCAGGCCTTCAGGCTACGCAGTTGGAAAACACATATATGCAGCGGGTCTTTAATCAAAGCAAGGTTACAAACGTCGATATTACCATGAATCCAAAGGATCTAAAGACCATTCTGGACAATCCGCTGGATGAGAAAATGGTACAGGCAAACGTCGTCATCGACGGCGTCAAGGTTGATGGAATCGGTATGCGCACCAAAGGGAACATGACGCTGCGTTCCGTCGCACAGATGGAGGATT
This sequence comes from Paenibacillus dokdonensis, assembly GCF_004916975.1. GTDB lineage: Bacteria > Bacillota > Bacilli > Paenibacillales > Paenibacillaceae > Paenibacillus_AQ > Paenibacillus_AQ dokdonensis. The sequence continues at coordinate 347,702 of NZ_STGQ01000002.1, forward strand.
CAGACCGCTACAGCTTCAAGCTCGATTTTGATTACTACAATGACGATCAGAAGCTCTATGGGTTGAAAAAACTCAACCTGAACAACAACTACAGCGATCCCTCGCAAATGCGGGAATACTTGTCTTACGCACTCATGGAGAAGATGGGCATCCCTACGCCAGGCTACTCGTACATGTATGTGACGATTAACGGCCAGGAGTGGGGTCTGTACCTTGGGGTTGAAGCCATTGAGGAAACGTATCTGCAGCGGAATTTCACTGACAGCACAGGAGATTTGTACAAGCCGGACGGAACCGGAAGCGATCTCAAATGGATCAGTGACAAAATGAAGGATTATTCAGGGCTTAATCTGAAATCCGATACAAACTCCGACCAGAAAGACATGATGAAACTGCTAGATGTCATCAATAACGGCGGCAATCTGGAAGACGTTGCAGACGTGGATGAAATGCTGAGGTATTTTGCAGCCAATACGGCGCTCGTCAACCTCGACAGCTATCAGGGAAACCTGAAGCATAATTACTACCTCTATGAGAAAGACGGTAAATTTTCCGTACTTCCGTGGGATTACAACATGGCGTTCGGCGGATACGGCGTCGGTGGTGGTGGCGGAGGTGGCGGTATGCCAGAGGGTATGCCGGGTCAAAACGGTCAGAATAATAATGCACAAGATGATAAGCCCGCAGGTAAGGAAAATGCACAGAACCAGGCAGCTGCCGGTGGTAATCAGGCTGATGCCAAGGCCGGGCAAAATCGGCAAAATGCCGCCAACGAGCAGGCTGCAGGTCAAGGCAACCAAAAAAGAGGCGGTGGCATGGGTGGCGGTATGGGCGGTGACATGGCTGCCAACTTCCTCAGCGAGAACAATATCAACTTCAGCATCACAACGCCGGTATCCGGCACATCGCTGGAAGAGCGCCCGCTGTTGAAAGCTCTCCTGTCCAAGGATGAATACAAGGAGAAATTCAATAAGTATCTGAAGGAAATTGCGGATGAATATTTCACGGAAGACAATATGCTGTCAATGACAACATCGATCTCCTCCCTGATCTCTTCTTACGTGGAGAAGGATCCGACCAGCTTCTATACACCGGATCAATTCAAAGAGGGTGTCTCCGGCGACAAAAGCCTGGTGAAGTTCGCAACCGAGCGGGCGGAATCCATCAAGATGCAGCTCTCCGGCGAGCTGGTTGTCGAGGCGGATACCAGCGGCGGCATGGGCTTCGGCGGCGGGCAGTTCAATAATGGACAGAACGCCGATAACGGGCAGATGCCTGCAATGCCTGACGGGATGCAGCTTCCCGAAGGCATGCAGCTTCCCGAGGGCATGCAGCCTCCGGAGGGCATGCAGATGCCTGACGGGCAAAACGGGCAGATGGGACAAGGCCGCGGTAACCGCGGCGCTGGAGGATTCCCTGGCGGTGGCGGACCTGGTGGGGGATTCCCTGGCGGCATGCCGGGCATGGGCGGAGCCAATATTCAGCCCGGAGCAACCGGCAAATATACGACGCAGGATATCATCATTGCCGCCATCTTCCTGGTGCTGCTGATTGCGGCTCTCATCTTCGCTCTCACCTTCAAGCGGAGAAGAGTCCCTCGATCGAAAACAAGCGGAGAAGAACCATCTCTTATGAACGGAAAAGAAATAGATCAATAACGGATAGAATCAGTAAGCAAGAAGTGTTCTCCCCATACTTCCTTAGACAAAAAGAAAGAGCAGTCGGCACAGATCATCCAGAGGATGACTGAGGCCCTGCTCTTTTTGTATTCATCTACTATTTTCTGACTTCCTGCACCCGCCTGGATACCAATCTCACCAGATCCACGGTCAGCACGGGCAGCGATACCCAGGCTGGATAAGCCAGGAAACGCGGCTCCCACTCCGGAGCAAACTTTTCCTTATATCTGCGCAAGCCCTTGAATCCATACCAATGGCCGCCGTATTGGAATACCAGCGCAGCCAGCTTTTCCTCGCGAAGCGCGCTCTTGCTCTCCCCGACGCTGGATAACGGTGCGTTGCCCAAATTAAAGACGTTGTATCCCTGTTCCTTGCACCATTCAAGCAGCTTGACGAACAGATAATCCATTGTACCGTTCGGTGTTCCGCTCTGATGGCGCATCAGATCTATGGACATCGTGTGTTTTTCATCATATCCAGGTGCCAGAGAGGCAAACGCAAGAATGTTACCTTCAGGATTCTTCAGCAATGCTATAGGAGCCTGCTCCAGATAATCTTGGTTAAACCATCCAAGTGAGAAGCCCTTCTCCCGTCTGCCCTTGATCCATTCATTGGACACCTTGCGCAGTTCCTCCAGAAGCGCGCTTCCGAAAGGCGGCACAGCCATTTCAAAAATGTATCCTTCACGCTCGAACCGATTGCGGACACTCCGTAAATCGGTAGCTTTTTTGCCGCTCAGAGTGAAGTTCTCCAAAGGAATCAGCGCCTCTTCTCCCAGCTTAAAGAAGCGGTATCCATATTCATGATAGATAGGCAGATATTCCGGTGTCGCCTGATAGAACACAACGGACATCGCATACTGGTCAGCATATTGCTGGAAATCGGCAATCGCCTCTGGTACCAGCTTTACCGGCCCGAGCGGGTCACCCAGCACCACCAGCTTGTCCCTCGCCTTGGCGTACGGTATGAGAACCTGATCCTCCTGCGACCAGAAAAAGCTCTTATCTCCCGTAAACAGCATATGTGTTAGTAAATTTCCTTGATTCCGCTTCAGGAACAGCCGTAGCTTGTCCAGCTCCTCCGGTCCTGCTGCGGCAGCGATTTTTCGATTGGGTCTTAACAGCAGCAGCATGGTCAGCAGCACCCATGATCCGGCCAGGCCAATCAGCGCTGTGATCGCATACGGCCTTGGCCCAAACATCCAATGGATGCGGTCTGCCGTCGGCAGATGCCTGAGCCAGCCATGATGGACATGGCTTCCGATCCAGTAATAGATAAACGCAATAACCGCCGACAGCACGTACCATAACAGGTAGCTGCGGGCGTCCACAGGAGCCCCCACACGGTAAAATCTGGCCCGCGACACCCATAACGCAATGCCAACAATGAGCAGAAATATCGCTTCTTCAAAATCAAACGCCTTGATGAACGTAAAGACCGCGCCCGCAAGCAGCAGAACGCCTGTCCAAACATAGGCCCTGTGAATCCGCAGCGAAATGCCGCGGGACAACACAATCAGCATAAATCCGATGATAACCGAGAGCAGATGCGACAAGCGCATGAGCGGCATGGACAGGATCTCTTCTGTCAGCCGGAGACGATACAGCAGCCCCGGCGTAGCTGCCGAGAGCAGCAGCACCAGACCACTCACCAGCACCAGCTTGCCCAGCGCCCAGACACCGAGATCACTCAGAAAACGGTATTGTCCCGGCCACCGCCACAGCCTCTGCCATCCATTCAGCGGGAACTCGGTTCCATCATCCTGCTTGTCACCGGCCCGTTTGGCCACATTGCCCAGCTCAAATGCTGAAAGGATCAGCCCGATCAGCCATGGCACAATATAATAGAACAAACGGAACAGGACCAGCACCGCCATCGCGCGGTCGGAAGGTAAGCCCAGCTGTTCCAGCCCCAAAAGCACCGTCAGATCGAAGGCTCCAATGCCGCCGGGCGCCATGCTCAGAATTCCGGCAATCGCGGCCACCGCATACATGCCGATCACTTCGCGGAAAGATACATCATGGAGCACACTGCTGGCAATCAGCCAGAAGGTCACTCCGGCGCAGGCCCATTCCAGCAAAGAAGCGCTGAGAGATATGCCTACGGTCGTCCACGGTGTTCTTCCCTCGCCACGGTTGAACCATTTGGCGAAGAGTGAGGATCTCTGCATCAAGACAAAGAGCGGCAGATATAGAGCCATACCCCATACCGCAAAGATAAGCCACCTGTGTTCCTCAAAAAGATCTCCTACCGTAAACACTCCGGCTATAATGCCCCATGAGAGGATCGACAGTCCCGTTACTACAATCGGCGAAAGAAATACCACCGCCGAAGCCATCAATATAGGTGAAATCCCACTTCTTTTATATAAAATTGTCCGGAGTCCCGCTCCGGTTAATCCGGCAAATCCAATAATATTATTAAACGTATTGGCAATCCAAGCGTATCGAAATGTACTCCAAAATCCAACCTTCAACCGGAAATGACGGCGGATCATAAAATCATAAAGGCTCATTACCGCAATTGAAAAAAGGGAAAACAGAAAAATCTCCACAACCGCTTCTACCGGCAAACGACGCAGCTCGCCAAACGTACGGCCGAGGGAAACCTGACGCAGCTCCTTCTGGCCTTCCCAGTAGACAAGCCCGATAACGATGAGCGGTATCAGCAGCCGAACTGCTTTAATCCGGTATATGGAAGCCAGAATGCGGAATATTTTGTACCGCTCCAGCCTTTCCTTCATGCCATGCACCCTTTCACTTGTAAAGATTGGAATTTAAGTCCCTTATTATCCTAACATAAAGCTTGGCCGATACAAATATTTAAAACAAAAGCCAGCCCGGATGAGAATCATCGGCTGGCTTTCGAACAGGTTATACCTTAAGGCAGTTTACTTGGACATAGACAGTTCTCTGTCCCAATGACGGTGCATGGCAATCGCCTCCACCAGCTTTTGACCGAATTCTTGACCGCTTTCTGCACCGCTTCTGATGACAAGTCCGGTATCCGTGAGCGGTGTTTCCAGATTCCCTACCGGTTGATCCGGACTCGCGACATGGATGCCCGCTGTACCCAGTAATCCCAGCGCCTTGCCTGCTGCGCCGATGGTTTTGAAATGGTTATAGGTTTCTATAATGAAGTTAACCGCTTCGCGGATCATGCCAATCTGCGCAATGCTCTCCTCACCGCCGGCTACATATACAGCGTCGTACAAGACGGAGTCGGCCGTCAGGAATGTTTGCTTCACCTGCTGTTGATCTCCCTCTGTACCCGTAATCATGCCCAGATGTTCACTGATAATTTCAGCCGTTACCCCAGCCCCCTGGAGCGCTGTCTGTACCGCCTTCATTTCAGCGGAATCAAAGCCGTTTGCGGCAAGCACAGCAATTTTACGGGTAGCAGCAGATTTGGCCGTATTCAACTGGCTCAGCGCAGGCGATAACAAAGTAACACTTTCGCGGACTTCCTCTGTCGGCGCCTTCGGTGCCTCTGCTCCGATGCCAAGAGCAACCTGCTCAGCCAAATTCAGGTCCACATTGCTGAGATTGTTGACCATTTGCTGCTGAATGCTCTTGGTCTGCACCTTGCCAAGCTCAAAACGGAAGGCCTTGATCATATGCTTCTGCTCCACATCGGACATGCTGTTCCAGAACAGCTTGGCCTGGCTGTAATGATCCTTGAAGCTGTCACTGCGGGCGCGTACCTTACGGCCCTCCACCTTTTCCTGATAATGTACATATCCGCCTTCCTGCTCGGTGGCCTCATGCGGATCGTTATTATTCAGGGAGTTTTTGTGGTAGCTTGTTTGGCCCTGGTTGATCGTCATCCGGTGCATCCCGTCGCGTTGGTTGTTGTGTACCGGTGCCAATGGACGGTTGATCGGGATTTCATGGAAGTTTGGTCCGCCGAGACGGGACAGCTGTGTATCTGTATAGGAGAACAACCGGCCCTGCAGCAGCGGGTCATTACTGAAATCAATGCCAGGCACCACATGTCCCACATGGAACGCAATCTGCTCGGTTTCCGCAAAGAAATTATCCACATTGCGGTTCAGCGTCATTTTACCAATGCGGCGTACCGGAATGATTTCCTCGGGCCACAGCTTGGTCGGATCCAGAATATCAAAATCGAAGTTGAATTCCTCGTCCTCCCGGATGATCTGCACGCCGAACTCAAACTCCGGATAATTGCCCATCTCAATGGCTTCAGACAAATCGCGGCGGTTGAAATCCGGGTCTTTACCAGCTATTTTCTGCGCTTCATCCCATACCAGAGAATGCACGCCAAGCAGCGGTTTCCAGTGGAACTTAACAAAATGGGCTTCTCCCTTCTCGTTCACAAAGCGGAAGGTATGAACGCCAAAGCCCTCCATCATCCGGAAGCTGCGTGGAATCGCGCGATCTGACATGGCCCACATGATCATATGTGTCGATTCTGTATTGTTCGCGATGAAATCCCAGTGTGTGTCATGCGCTGTGGATGCCTGCGGAATTTCGTTATGAGGCTCCGGCTTGACCGCATGAACAAAATCAGGGAATTTCATGGCATCCTGTATGAAAAAGACCGGCATGTTATTGCCCACCAGGTCAAAGTTTCCTTCTTCGGTATAGAACTTGGTTGCAAAGCCTCTGACATCACGTACCGTATCTGCGGAGCCTCTCGAGCCCGCTACGGTTGAGAAACGGACAAACACTGGAGTTTTTGCGGCTGGATCCTGCAGAAATTTGGCTTTGGTAAACTCGGCCATCGGCTCATAGACCTGAAAATAACCGTGTGCACCAAAACCTCTGGCATGGACAATCCGCTCAGGAATCCGTTCATGGTCAAAATGGGTCATTTTTTCTCTGAATTGAAAGTCTTCCATCAGGGTTGGGCCTCGGTCCCCCGCCTTCAGCGAATGCTCATCATCCGTAATGCGTAACCCTTGATTGGTCGTCATTTTCTGACCGGAGTCATTGACGCTAAAATCTTTCAGCTGCTCTTTCTTGCTCTCTTCATTGATGTTCATGTTATCCCGATCTTTATTCATGAAGTTCATTCCCTCCTGTTCTTATGTACGGCACTGTGTCCGAATATGAATACACACGGTATTACCCTTCTGGATATCGCATTAAACGAAGCTTACGGAAACAGAAATATATCCCTGATGCTCGCATCCTTTTTTAACCAGGTCATATTTTCCGAAAGTATATTTACATTTCTATAAAAATAGATATAATAAAGCACATGGATATATTATTAACGATCAAAGCGTTATCTAACGAGACCCGGTTCAACATTCTGGAGTGGCTGAAACATCCGGAGAATCATTTTGGCCCGCAGGAGCATATGCCAGCAACCTGTGATTTTAGGGGTGGAATATGCGTCGGATCCATATCGGAGAAAACCGGCCTCGCCCAATCCGTCGTTTCCGGCTATCTGGTCAAGTTGCAGAAGGCAGGCTTGTTGGAGTCCCGCCGCTCGGGACAGTGGACTTATTACAGACGTGATGAGGAGGGTATTAACCACTTTATCGAACAACTCAAGAAAGAGCTTTAGCTTACAAGCATCGTTACACGCCACTTAAGCAAAAAGCTCTTTCTTTTGATCATATATATCTATTTTTATGGAAATATAGAAAAATAAAAAAATAAACATATTGGAGGATTCCATACATGAGTCAACAAAAACAGGATGTCCGTTCTACAGCTTCAGTATTCCAGCCGTATACTTTGGGTAACTTAAACCTGCAATCCCGAATCGTGATGGCGCCTATGACCCGCGGTTTCTCCCCGAACGGGGTACCGGGAGCGAACGTCGCTGCTTACTATCGCCGCCGCGCCGAGAACGGCGTCGGCCTGATCATCACGGAAGGCACGGCAATTGACCATCCGGCGGCAGTCGAAAGTCCGAGCATACCGAACTTCCACGGTGAAGCAGCCTTGAACGGCTGGGCCGAAGTGGTGAAGCAGGTCCATGAAGCCGGCGGCAAAATCATGCCGCAAATCTGGCATGTCGGCATGACGCGTGCCGTCGGCTCCGAGCCGAACCCGGAAGCGCTGCCGATCGGCCCGTCCGGGCTCGACCTGAACGGCAACAAGGTGACCGAGCCGATGACGGTGGATGAGATTCACTACGTCGTCAAAGCCTATGCCGATGCAGCCGCCAATGCCAAACGGATCGGCTTTGATGGCGTGGAAATCCACGGCGCCCACGGCTATCTGATCGACCAATTCCTATGGGAAACCACCAATCAGCGGACTGACGAATACGGCGGCGACATGATGAAGCGTGCCCGCTTTGCCATCGAAGTCGTGAAAGCTGTCCGCGCCGCAGTAGGACCGGACTTCCCGGTTGCGCTGCGTCTCTCCCAGTGGAAAACGACCAAGTATGACGCGAAACTGGCAGATACACCGGAAAAGCTGGAACAGCTTCTAACAGCGCTTGCCGACGCGGGCGTCGATATTTTCCATGCCTCTACACGCCGGTTCTGGGAACCTGAATTTGAAGGCTCCGACCTGAATTTCGCCGGATGGGCCAAGAAACTCACCGGAAAAACCGTTATTACGGTTGGTTCCGTAGGCCTCGATGAAGCATTCACCAGCCTCTTTACGGAAGGCAAGGGCGCAGGGAACAAGGATATCAACGATCTTTTGGACCGTCTGGAGAAAAATGAGTTTGATCTGGTTGCGGTTGGCCGTGCACTACTCGCTGATCCTGCCTGGGCCACCAAAGTACGTGAAGGCCGCTTCGATGATCTCCAGCCGTTCACACCGGATGCGCTGAAAACACTGGTTTAATGTGAATGACCGAATCCCCTCCGGAACTGTTCAGCATTAAATCTTGATATACGAAAGGACCGGTTAGAGCCTGCAGCTCTTTCCCGGTCCTTTTTTGCCGTTAACGTACAGCTATCATTTATTTGCGTGAATCCTTGCTGTTGACATGCGCAACCTGCATGCGTTCAGCACGCCGCTGCTGCATTTTCTCAGGCAGCACAATCAGTGCCGGAACCAGCATTGGCAGCAGGATAAAGCAGAGCACGATGAGACCCACGACCACAGCAGATGCCAGCTCGATGAGCAGCACCAGGCCGGATGGGATCAGGGTTGCAAAGGTACCACCCAGAATAACCATCGCGGAGATGATGACACCACCCACGCTTTTCGCCGCTCTCACAATCGCATCACCCGGCGACATATCGCCATATTCACGATAGCGCTCCATCAGGAAGATACTGTAGTCAACACCTACCGCCACAATAATGATGAAGGAGAAGAATGGCACAAAGGATGACACTCCGTCCGCTCCAATAATATAGGTTGTGACCAGATTGGACGCGCTCATCGCCACATAGTAAGACGCAACGAGCGAGAGTACGATAAAGACAGACGGCCAGAATGAGCGAATGACGAACAGCAGAACGACAAACACGCTCACGATGACGATAATGGCCGTGCTATTGAAAGACTTGATCTGTTCCTTGTTCATATCATAGGTGGTTGAACTTGGACCAGCCGCACCGTAGGTGGCTTTATCCAATACCGTTCCCTTAAGACTGCTGGATACCGTATCATTGATCTTCTCAATGGTCTTCAGCGCAGCCGGGGAGTAGGGATCATCCTTTAGGATAACAATCAGCTTCGTGATCTTCCGGTCCTTGGACATAAAGTTGTCCTCTGCCTTCTTAAAGTCCCCATTTTCCAAAGCCTCCCGCGGAATAAAGAAGGTCTTCGAGCTGTTCAGCTGGGTGAGGAAATCACCTGTTTTGCCCAGTCCCTCAGAGATATCCCCGAGTCCGTTACCGCTCTTATCAATACCTTCCTTCAACTGCGACATACCGCCAGTCAGGCTTGAGAGACCGCCGATCAGCTGCTTCTGTCCGCTTTGCACCTGACCTAGAGCGGCATTCAGCTTCTTCATATTCGCTTCAATTTCACGGCTGCCGCTGCTGCCCTGCTGAAGACCCTTCTGCAGCTCAGTCGCACCCTTTTGCAGTGCGGAAAGCCCGGTGGACATCTGCTTCTGTGCCGCTTCAATTTGCCCTAATCCACCCGCAGCCTCGCCCAGGGAGGAATTCAGCTTTGCATAATTCGCATTCAGCTCCTGCAGTCCTCCGCCGAGCTGAGTCAAGCCGGATGCAAGACTCTCGCCGGTTGCCTTCAGCGTTACGTAATCGGGATCAGAAGCCAGCTCACTATGCTTGGTTCCGAGTCCGGAAATCAGGCCGTTCATACCAGCCAAGCCCTGCTGAATTCCCGGTATTTGTCCGCTGATTTGCTTGTATCCTGCTTCCAAGGAGGTATATCCCTTGGAGAGCTGCGACAGACCCGAACCAATCTTGCCTGTATTAGCGCTCACGGTATCCAGGCCGCTTTTCAGCCCCGCGATCCCCTTACTCAGCTCGCCGGCTCCTCCCGCACCCTTGCCAATACCTGCGGATACCTGCCCGAGTGCGGCGGTAATCTGATCATAACCATCCTTCACCTGTCCGGTGCCGGTAACCAGCTGATTCGCGCTGGAAGTATCCGGCGTACTCAGCTTATCGCCAATCTGATCCAGGCCGCTCTTGATCTGATCCACACCCTTTTGGGATGCCGAGATACCCTCCGTTACGGTCTCCGTCTGATTGCTGATGTAAAAATCCTCAATCGGCTTCGCCTGCGGCTGCGTTACGCTGGCAACCGATTTCACCCCATCAACTGCCTTCAACTTATCCGTCAGCTTGTCAATAACGCCCAAGGTATCATTATTATCCATCGCCTTGTCGCCTTCAATGACCACGCTCGTCGGCAGCGCCTGCCCGCGGCTGAAGTGGTCAGCCACAATACTGAAGCCTTTGGTGGACGGATAGCTGTTACCAAGCTCCTTCAGCTGGTCGAAGGAAAGCTTTTGTCCGCTCGTCAGCAGTGCCGGAATCAGCAAAATTGCTATAATTACCGTAACAATAACCGGATGCTTAACGGAAACAGATGTCAGCTTTGCCCAGAATCTGCTCTCCTTATGGCCTGCTACCTTTTTCGAAGGCCAGAACAGCTTCGGCCCGAACACTTTCAGCATGAATGGTGTCAGCGTCAGCATTTGAAGCACCAGCACAACCGTACCAATCGCTACTACATTCGCTGACTTATAGATACCAAAGCTTGAGAAGCTGAGCCCTGCAAAAGCGATAAATACTGTTGCAATACTGTAAATAATCGTTTTACCCGCGGTTCTGTAGGATGCAATAATCGCCTCATCTACGGATCGTCCGTGGGATAATTCCTCCTTGAAACGATTAAACAGCAGAATGTTGTAATCCGTGCCGATCCCGAACAAAATCAGCACCAGCAGCATCTGTGTCACACTCGTGACCGGAAAATTCAGCTTGTCGATAATTTGCGCTGCGATCCCCATCGAGACCAGGTAGGAGACGCCTACCGCAAGCAGGGAGACAAGCGGAATAACGACGGAGCGGAACATGACAATAAGTACAACCAGAATGAAGATAACGGTGAGTGCAGCACTCTTTTCCACTCCCGATACCGATGCCTTAAGATAGTCATTCTGGATAAAGTCCTCGCCGCTTAAGTAATAAGGGACATCGACATCCTTCAGTACATCTTTGAACTGGGCTTCGATATCATCCACGTTGCGTCCCATTTTGTCCAGATTGAAGCTGACCATCAGCGTGGTGTTATCCTCTGAAACGAGGGAGGACTTGGCATCAGGAGTCGTAATCGGGTCAATCAGCTGACTGAAGCCCAGCTCCGATTGATGCTGAACCATATTCTCGATGCCGGATCCGATATGTTTCATATCCTCGTCCGTCAGCTTGCCTTCTTTGTGAAAAACGATAATATCGCTCGTTCCGCTAGTGCCGGTCATCTTGTTAAGCAGAGTTCCGGCGACCTTTGACGGGCTGTCTTCGGTCAGCGGGTCCTGGCCCCGCTCATGTAAAATGGCGTTCACATCCGGCTGAAATACTGTCAGCAGAACGGTTGCCACAAGCCATAGTGCCAGGATCCCCCAGCGCCATTTGATGATTTGCCGCATGTTCGTGGTTTTCCTCCTCAGAGTTATGTTAGTAAACAGGTGTTCATTATTCAAACAAAAAAATTGAGCTACCCATCCATCATATAAAAATCGGGATGAATGTATTCCTCTGATCTAAGTGCCTTGTGGCGCCCCTACTAGTTAGGGCGCCGGCATCCTATGCCCAAATGATACAGATATACGAACTCATTCACGAGCCTTTTTACGGTCTCCCCATCCTCATTCTCTCTCAGGATCAGGCTTACGCCCTCCACCACGGTTCCCGCAAGCATCCGTGCGCTTTGACGTTCGGAATCTTTAAGCTCTGCGGCATTCTGGGGGCCAGACGTAAACACATCCTCCAGGATCGTTACGATCAGTCCTACCATATGCTCTTTCACCTGGTCGTACTTTGAGCCTGCGCTCCGGTTCAGCAAAATGGTCAGCTCCGCGCTGTACTCCAAGAATAACGCAACAATCGTATCTTCCACCATATTCAAATACTTCAAGCCCTTTACCTCGGCGGTGTAGCTGCGGTCCAGCTCCTTTTTCAGATCGAGGATATAGGCAACGATCTTCTCATTTACAGGACCTACCAGCGCCTCGAACAGCTCTTCCTTATTCTTAAAATAGCGGTAGATATTGCCGGTCGTGATTCCCGCAGATGCCGAAATACGGCGCATGGAGGCGCCGGTGTAATCATGGGATTTGAATTCGTTCAGGGCAGCCCGAAGAATACTTTGACGGACATCTTCTTTCAACGTTTGCATAAATAAACACCTGTTTACTATTATTTTATAATCTTAATTATAATGCCTCTGCATCCTGTTGGCAAATCATTGAATTAGCCGCAGGGAAGCGCTTTATGCTACAATAAATTGTAAGGATTTAGCAATCGGAAATGGGGGGCATTGATGGATAAACCTGCAGTTTCCTTGTTTTTTGGCGCCGGAGCCGAAGTTGGATACGGACTGCCATCGGGCGGCCAGTTCGCTTTGGACTTGTTCCGGATACCGGTCGATCAGGATAAGGCCGATTTCAAAGACCAGCTGAAGGCGCTGGATAACACGTCGGCTTACGTCAGCAAGTGGCTCCCGGATGATTATTTGAAGAAACGCATTCATGTATTTGGCAAAAGCGACTATGAGGGCATTATCGCCTCCAGTCTGGAATACCGAAAAGATGATATTTTAGCCTATCTGGAACAGCTTGATCAGCATGTGCTCCGTCTTCTCCGTGCATGGGATGTGAGTGAGGACCATATCCGCCGTATCTTCCGTGACGAAACCAGCCTCGAACTGGGCCAGATCCTCTACGGACAAGCCGTCAAGCTGAACAGCCGTCTGGCGGAGAGTGTCGGGTTGTTCAACTCGGTCTTCTTCTCCGCCTGGCTGAAGCTGCTGGAGCTGCATCCCGAGCAGACTCAGCTTCAGCATGGTGTACGCGCCATCCTCGAACTGCTTGTCGGCTCTTGCGGACAACGGCTGGTGGCCAAGCTGAACGAGGAGGTATTTGAGTCCGCGCCGGACAAGCTGTCCGTATTTGATGATCTCTCGGGCATATTCAGTCTCAACTATCACAGCGTCGGACAGACCGGTATGGACATCGTGCTTGGGGAACCGGCACAGCCCGTGACGGAGGAGAACACGCCGGTTGAGATTATGACTGCCCTCTGCCGTACGGTGCTGGAGGATATTTATTCACGCACACTGGATTACCAGGCACTGGTCGACAGCCACTTCCGCTATCTGTACAATCCGAAGGCACACTGGGCCCGCTTCACACGGATTGCCATCTTTCTGCGCACCGTGAGGAGGTATATCAGCAGATCGGATGTCCATCTTATGGAGAGGCTCGCCGCAGGCCCTGGATATTATCATGATCTATCCGGGCTATCCAGCCTCGCGGATATCACTTCCGTCGGCACGACCAATTACAACGGCTTTGCCCGTGAACGGGTGCATCAAGAGCTCCCATCCATTCCCGTCTACTATTTGAACGGCTGTGTTGAAGAATACTATGATCCCTACTGCAACCTGATTCTGGAGCAGCCAACGGCGGAAGAACTCGCCGCATATCCGCGGCTGCTCGTGCCGCTGATCTTCACCCAGAGCGGAATCAAACCGCTGACTTCGATCACAATGTCCCGCCGCTATGTTGAGCTGTATGACAGATTCGAGCAGTCGGATATTATCGCGATTATCGGCTACGGCTTTAACGGCGACGACGGCCATATCAATGGACTGTTCCGTTCGCTCGCGGAAGCGGGCAAGCGGCTTTCCATTTTCCATTATGGCCATGAGAGCCTGTCTGTCCTAAAGAGCGAGTATCAAACCAAGCTCCGCCTGTCCTCCTCGGACAATCTTGATATCTTCACAGTAGACAGCAGCCGGAATGTGGGAGGAGAACCGTGGTGGCAGGCATTGCTTGAGAAGTACCAGTATATGCAGCCCGCCCTGGCACCCCGAACTTGAAATCGCGGCTGCAGTAAGCACCAGAAATAAAATAAGCCCTCATTCAATAGATTTGGAATACGTCGGACAGCCCCATAACGGGGCCCGGCTTTTGTATTTTCAATCACCTGAACATAAAAAAATGCCTGTCTCACGACAGGCCTTGCTCTTTCATTATGGAGAAGAGTTAAGCCTGGAAGCAGACAGATTCACCCCTTTGATCTATTGATAATTCCTGAAGTACATGACGGTGAAAAAGACGGGGCCATGTGGGGATGTTTATATATAGGCGGCTGTCACATGTCTCACGAATCAAATCAGGCATGCTCCACATCAATCTTATATTTTCTCTTCAAATAGTGGTGAATTCGTTTAAAATCCTCCGGCGTCAAATCCTTCAATTGCTTTTTCTGCGACTCATAACCCAGGATGACACCGATCGTTTGCGCGGCCAAGGCATTATTGGGCATAATTCTCGAAGTACCATAAGCCTTGATGTCAGCGCCGATATTTTTCCCCACCACGAGCACATTGTCGTATTCCTTCAATTGGAAGGAGCGAAGCGGAATACCGTAAGAATCAGGCACACCATAACTAATACCATGCGGAATGTGCACCGTACCCTGCAAATCGACCGGATAAGAACCGATGCTGACGTTATCCCAGAACATTTTGCCGCTCATGACATCTTCGTATTTTAACACGTAGTCGGTCTCAAAGCGGTTGAAGTCACGAATGTAGAGATAGTTGGGATACCCGTTCATCTCTGCATTCTCAAAACCTGCCAAATGGGTGCGCAGGTATTCCAAAATGCGTGGAGCCTCGACCCGTCCCTTCCGCAGCGCTTCATTGACCGAATCATCGCTGGATGGATCTACGTTATACATAATCAGACCGTTAATGATGATATTTCCGTTGCCTTGATTGGCTATGTTCAGTCCGCGCAGCCGTAAGAGCTTCTCCGCAGGCGTATATTTACCCATAATATTGCTGAAGCCTACTGCAAAATTCCAGTCCACATAAGTGTTGGGACCGTACAGTTCCTGGACGTTGGACAGCGGATAATGACTCAGAACATCCTTGTTCAGCTTTCGCCAATCTACATTTTTATATTTCAGCATATACGTTGCGCCCATATAATCAGGCTGATTGCTCTTCTCCACGACTTCCATGCCAGGGATACGCTTCTTGTGTTTCAGCTTGCTGGTCAGTGCATTAAAATCCGTATTTTCTACCCAGTAGCCTGCTTCCAGCTTGTAATCCATTTGATCCCGGTCGGTATACATCAGCGACTGCATCACATGGCCTTCTCCCGCAGCAGCTTCATTCACTTTGCTAATTTTGATGCCACTTTTCAATGGTATATTTTCAATCAGCCTATTATAGTAATCCGTGAATTCATCCAAATCCCGAACCTTGCCTTTATTATATTTATGGAATAAATTTTTCATCTCGCCTTGTACGAGGCTTTTTCGTCCCTTGTTAAACGGCTCATCAAGAAAGAGCATCTCTCCCTGAATCAGCTCACCGCCGGGCTTTTCCCGCGGATCGAGAATTAATACGCTTAATCCGAGATTTTGAGCTTCTCTGGCTAAAAGTACCCCCTGCAATTCACTCCCAATGACGACAACATCATAGCGGCTGCACCCTTCTCCGCATGAGGCAGGCTGTGTGATCCGGGTTAAACCGTGAGGAATGAAAAATTGAAAAACGAGTGCGGTTATCATGACAATCAACATTAGCTGCCATATTTTCTTTGAATGATGCACGGGCTATAATCAGCTCATTTCTTGTATAGTAAAAATTTTACGAAGTCTATTACGTATATCTATTAGGTAAAATCTATTAAATATAATTTCTATTTATTGCTTTTTATACTATAAACCACCTCCAATTCATATACAATATTTAACACTTCCCATGCTATAAACGGGACATCTTTTACATGGATTTTATTCACGGAAAATATTTATATGTATAACGGATCGCAATCTGTTTCCATATTCATAAAAAAACCGTCCTATTAAGGACGGTCTACTCCATGAAAAAGTTACCTAATCATTAAAAATTATCAATTTTACGTAAAACTATCATCTTGTGCCCGCTAGATTCGCTTGCGGATGATTCTCCCAAAAACAGCCAATACCGGCAGCATCAAAATTCCTGCAGACAGAATGGAAGCCCGGATGGAAAACCGGCTTCCGATCCAACCGACCACAGGCCCGCCTGCGGTTTGACCGAGTGCATCTGACTGGCTCACCATGGACAGCACTGTCGCACGCGTTTTGCTTTCCAGATTCATATTTAGCCAGGTACCATAAACCGGCTCACTGATCGAAACGGAAGCACCGGCAATCAGTACGGAAACAATAGCCCAGGCAAAATTCGGAGCCACAGCCAGCGACAAGATCGCCGCAACGCGGATCATGGTAAGCAGCAGCATCGCGGCGGATACCTTTCGTTCATTTTTCATATCAATCCATTTCTCAGCCAGCCGGACTCCTCCCAGTCCAAGCAGCGTTGCCGCCGCAGAAACCACGCCGAACCAGACAGCCATGGATACTTTCAGATCCGGCAAGCCGATGCCGCTGATGAGAAAAGGCTGCCACAAGCGGTCATACCCTTCGTAGGCTGCTCCGCTGAACAGAGTAACCGCAATGATAACCCCAAGCAGAGGATGTTTGCGCACGACCTTGGCCCCGCTGAGCCATGTACCCGTCATTCGCTTGAAATGTGAAGCCTGTGGAGCATGTTCCTGACGCTTAAACTTGGTTTCCTTCATGACAATCAGAAGCAGCACACCCAGCATGGCATACAGCATTCCCCCTATCAGGTAAGGCAGGTTGGGCGTGATCATTGACAACCCCACGCTGCAGCCTATGCCCAGAAGCGAAGCGGTCAACGACAACCGCTGCGACCGCATCAGAATCGCCCCCGCCTGCTCCTCGCCCACTTCATCTACGACCCAGGCGGTGTTCGCTCCGCTGACAAAGGTCCAGCCAATTCCGAACAGGATTTGCGAAAACACGATCCAGGCAAACACAGAAATGATCGAACCCGCTCCCGTGAGCCACAGGACGCTCCCTTCCATCGTGAAACCAGAACCGAGAATAAACATACCGATGATTACCGATATTCTACGGCTGTAGGTATCAGCCACCACGCCGGTAATTCCTTCGAAGATCAATACGGTCAGCTCGAGCACCGTTCCCATCAGCACCAGCTCGAACGGATTCAATCCGAGTGATGTCACATGATAAATCCCACTGGTGGTAAACATGGTACTGTTGGCTAGAGCCATCATAAAACTCATTATCATATACACATGTGACGCACGGTTTATATACAAAATTATTTCCGCCCTTCGAAGCAGGCGGCGCGTCACGTTAACTGATATCCATGAATAACTTCTTTTTAAGATGAGACCACTTCATCCGTTACGTGCGCATCACACTGCCTGTCGTTTTAGTTGATAACGTTTCTATTACGTACTGCAGCGTCTGAATTTTTAACACAATAGAAAACCTCCCAAGTAAGGATTCACTGGAATCCTTCGTAAATTTATTCGATTATAATGGATTTCCATTCACTGTAAAAGTACTTTTTAACGCAGCTTCCACGGTCAGCCCGGAGTACAGCATCTCATCCGTCGTTTCTGCCAGAATTTCCGTATCCTTCAGCAGATTTCCGGTCAAAATGCACAGTGCGCTCTCTTCCTTGCCGATCGTTTGATCATTCAGCAGCTTGCTCAACCCTGCCAAAGTCGCTGCTGACGCCGGCTCGCAGCCAATACCGCTTTGATCAATCATCCTCTTGGAAGCCAATATCTCTTCATCGCTTACGCTGCAAGTCACACCCTGGCAGAGATGCAGGACGCGGCGCGCTATTTTCCAGCTCGGCGGGTTCCCGATGTTAAGAGCAGAGGCCTTGGTAGCCGGATGAGGCTCTGGTGTCAGCTGCTCCTTGCCTGCTGCCATCATGCGGTGAAAGGGGCTTGCCCCTTCAGCCTGAATCAGGGCAATACGCGGAATTTTAGTGATCATTCCGAGACTTTTTAGATCCGCAAGCCCCTTCCCAAGTGCGGATACGTTGCTGAGTGCTCCTCCAGGGATAAGAATCCAGTCCGGCAGCTCCCAGTTCAGATACTGAGCTGTTTCATAAATTATGCTCTTCTGGCCTTCGATTCTGAACGGATTCACCGAGTTGCAGACATAGAGGCCAAGCTCTGCTCCATGCTGCTCCAGAAACCGGATGCCATCGTCATAGGTTCCGTCAAAACGGATCACCTGTGCGCCATAAGCAAGCGTCTGCAGAACTTTATTCATCGATATGCTGCGGTTTGGCACGTATACCTGTGAGGTGCATCCCCCCATAGCGGCATACATGGCAAGCGATGAAGATGTGTTGCCCGTTGACGCGCAGGCAAAACGGTCGTATCCAAGCGACCGGCCATGGGATACCGCCGCCGTCATCCCGTTGTCCTTAAAGGAACCACTGGGATTCTCACTCAGGGCCTTGAAATACAATTCTCTGATCCCAAGCTTTCTGCGAATAGGCTCCGAGGTGTATAAACCGGTATTCCCCTCAAATTTGGTCACGATATACTCTTCGGGAAGCTCCGGGAAAATCAGTTCTTTATACCGCCATACGCCGCTGGCATAGATGGACATACGCTCAGCCAGCCTCTCCTGGAACAATGTCTTCAGCCGTTCTCCGTCCAGCCTGCTCAAATCTTGTACAACTTCCAGCCTTCCTCCGCAGGAACAAGCCGTACTGAACTCCCGCCATGACCGCTCAGCACTGCAATCTACACATACCAGCTTCATTTATTTATCTTCCTCTCCTCCGTTTTTGGAGCCCATGCACATCTCATTGCCATACGCTCCGGTTAGGATTAGAATAAGCAGAAGCTTCTTATAAATCTAATATATTATTTTTACTATTACATAATATTTAGTTATGAGTTAAAGGAAATGGGGGACGCTAATGAACCTGCATGCGCTTAGATTTTTCGTCAAAGTGGCGGAGACTGGCAGTGTGACGCTGGCATCTGAGGCCTTGAGAGTCAGCCAGCCGGCTGTCACCGCGCAAATTAAACGGCTTGAGCATGAGCTTGGCTTACAGCTCTGGATTCCGCATGGCCGTGGGGTCGCTTTAACCGAAGCAGGCCGCATGCTGGCAGGCGAAGCCAGGAGATTGTTTGAACTGGAGCAAAGAATAGAGGATGGCCTGGAGCGGTTGAAGAAAGGTGAAGCAGGACAGCTGCATATCACAGCGACTTATCTGCCGTCCAACTTTCTGCTGCCAAGACCGATTGCGGCATATAAAAAGCTTCATCCCTCGATCGGACTCGATTTGACGACATCCAACTCCAGTCACGCACTTGAGCTGCTGCTTCATTTCAAGGCGGACATCGCAATCGTCGGAGGCATCGCTGAGGAGCATCCTCTGCTGGAGCGGATCTTATGGCTTGAGGACGAGATGTGTTTTGTCGTACATCCAGGACACCGTCTGGCCGGAGCCCATATTCCGCTTGCCGAAATGCTGCGGGAACCATTCATTATCCGGGAAGAGGGCAGCTTTTCCCGTGAGCAGCTGCTCGCCCTGTGCAAGATCCACAACCTTCCTGCTCCGGCAATCGGACTACAGATGAACGGCCTCCATGAGACGCTGCGCGTCGTAATGGAAGGATACGGTGCCGCCTTTCTTTCCACGCTGGAAACGGAAGCCTTCATGATACAGAACCAGCTCTCCAAGGTTCACGTACAGCATGCAACGCTGAAGAACCCCATTTCAATCTATACGCGGAAGGAGCCGCTATCTCCGGCAGCCCGCCAATTTTTCGACGGCCTCCAGCTATATTCATAGCGTCGTACAAATTAGAACAACGCTCGGCAAAATCCATCAAAAACAGTCATCATTCGATTAAATCTCTGGAAGGAAAGCTGGGCGCAAGGCCCGAATGTTATTATCATAGATTTAACTTTAGTTATGATGACCATATGAATTGAATTGGAGAGAGGGAATGGGTATGGAATTTCAAATCATTGAAAAAGAGGCCTTCACCGTAACCGGTAAAATGCGTGAGGTATCCACGAAGGACGGCAGCAATTTGGTCGATATTCCGGCGTTCTGGCAGGAGTGCGGCAAAGATGAAACATTCATGAAGCTGGAAGCACTTGGTGAGGATCATGACATGTTAGGCATTTGTATGGATTTTGATGGTCAAGGCGGGTTCCACTATCTCATAGGGGTAAGAACTGCAGCAGATCAGGCAGATACGGAGGAGTTCGTGTCACGTGTCATTCCTGCTGCTGCCTGGGCCGTCTTCACATCCATAGGCCCCATGCCGGGTGCAATCCAGCAGGTCTGGCAGCAGATCTACCAGGACTGGTTTCCAACCAGCGGCTATCAGCATGCACCTGGTCCCGAACTGGAGGTATACCCTCCCGGAGACACCATGCGGGATGATTACCGCTGTGAGGTATGGATTCCTGTTGTGAAAAAATAAATCCAATCCTAATCTTATAAAACAAGCCTGTGCCAAGCTCCATTGCAACACTGCAAAAGAGTCTGCACAGGCTTATTTATTTTTATGATTCCATCTCTATCTTTAGGGGCGCGGTGGATTCCCCGATTTGCAGCGAAGCATGAAGCTCAATCAATTCATAACGCAGTGCGGAAAAAGAGGGAAGCTCCGGCACATGAATCGGCGCCGGGGATTCTGATCGCTGAACGGCATTCGCCATCTCGTCAAAAGCCTGCTCCAGAATGCGCAGCGTCTCGGGCGGTTCCCGATGCTCCAGCCCCCTCTCCGCAGCCGAGATAAGCACATAACCAAAATGCTGCATTTCTGCCACAGCCGGCCACCGCAGGCTTACTTTTTCACGCCTCCGTACGGATTCAGCCAGAGCAGCATCATACAACAGTCTGACCCGAAGCAGCTCCGTCTCCAGATCTGCTGGACGGACCCGTTCTTCTGCAGGCAGCCCGCCTGCGAGAATCTGTCCCAGCAGGGCTCCTTCCTTACGGAGGACGGATGCCATGGCTCCAGGCAACCGGCTGGAGGAAGCCCGCCGCCATAGCAGCAGAATTCCAAGCAGACCAATGGCGCTGCCGACCAGAATATCAATGATCCGGGCAGACATAAAGTAGCTCAACGCTGTCTCAGGCTGGCTGCTCTCCGCAATTAGCAGCGTACTTGGCGTAATGAAGATCACGGCCAGCGCATAGTTACGCAGGTAAATCAGCTCTACAATAAACTGCAGTACCGCCATGGCTAATGCTACATATATCCCTTCAGGCTTCAGGGACAGCAAAGCGCCACCGGCCAGCAGGCCGATTATCGTTCCCGCGGTACGCTGCAGCGCGCGGTGCATGGTACCGATCGCAGTCGTACCCAGCATGACAGCCGCACAGGATAGAGGGACCCAGTAGGAACGGTGAAGCCCCAGTCCGTAAGCGACCGCTGCAGAGGCAGCGATCATGATGCCGTAACGGCACGCCGTGCTGAGCAAGGTCGAATGGCGGTTGAAGGCACCTGTGAGTATCAGCCGCAGCCGGTTATCGGGTTCAGCAAGTGTAGCTTTGGCAGCTCCCTCTCCGGAACCCGTAAGCATTGAAAAGGCTTCTTCAATCTGGTGATTCAACCGCCCGCTCAGACTCTCTTCCCCATTCCATGAAGATTTGCCTGCATTCAGGGATTTCATCTGATCCTGACTTTGAATACCGGCAGCAATCGAACGTAACGCTTCCGATCCTCCCGACTCGCCTGTACCTTTATGACCCAGTGCAATCTCTACAAGGGTCAGGTAGATCTCATTGGCTTTTTGTGACAGCTGCATCAGGCGCCGGGTCGGCTCGTAGGTATGCCGCCAACGCAGCTCTCCGCCGGATACTGTTTTCCCGGCATTTTGCAGCGCGACTACCGCTTTATGCTGCGCATCGTATTGATGCTCCGTGCCGATGGAGTCCATAAATTGGGCTAATGATGCATAAGCACCCGCAACTGCCTTGGTCTCAGGCCGGTGTGGACTCATCAGCCAACCGGCCATACCGACGATCCAAGCCAGCACACCGCCTAGAAACACAAATCCCGTCCGCAGCGGAACAAATGATAGATCATAGGGCAGACTAGTTCCGACAGCAAAGGTTAGAATAAAAAACATGGCCGAGGGACCGGCTACCTGAAAGGCTCCAAAACAAAAAACGGCAGCTGCGCCGATGAGGCCGAAAAGCAGCACCATCAGCCAGGGAATCGTACCCGTTAATGAGCCAAGCCCAAAGGATACGGCCATACCCAGTGCAACCAGCAGCAGTTTGATAGCCCGCTGTCTATAGGTTTCATTCGATACATACAAAAAGGTAAAGCCCCCGATGGAGGCGCATAATCCATAATCCATATGCCCGGTCAGCGCTCCGATCAGAACCGGTATCCCTGCACTGATCGCAGAGCCGATGCCCCGAAACCACTGCAGCGGCAGCGGCCGGATCCGAAATGCGTCGCGCACCCTTCCCGGAGCAGGCGCACGCTGTCCCGCTCTGCGCCGTGCATATGCGTTTTGATGTGATTCAGTTATCATAAGGCTTCTCTCCAGTTGGCTATCTCTATTATTATGGTCCTCTATATTTTCAATTTGTCCTGTCCTGATGTCATGACTCTGTTTCTTTGGCAGCTTCAGCATTCTGCTGAATTTTCATAAGTGTAGCCAAAAATACCTTCAAGTCACTTTCCGGTATTCCAGCCACGATTTCATCCGCAAAAAGCTGGTTTACATGGATAAAAAGCCTCTCCCGCAGCTGTCTGCCTTCATCCGTAATAAAAATAAGGAACGAACGCCGGTCGTCTTTGTTTTTATCTCTGCGGACCAGAAGCTTTCGTTCCAGAATATCGAGTATTTTAGTCAATGTCGCCTGATCCTTGTCTGCAATGAGCGACAGTTCCTTTTGCGTGAGCCCATCCTGCTCACCCAGTCGTTTCAGTACGGTCCATTGTTCCGGTGTAATATCGTCTTCCTTGAAATGCATCGTCAAATACCGCATTAATGTCCGGCTTGTTTTCGAAATCAGATGCCCGTAAAGATGCTCCTTGTCCTCCATACCTGAAGACCCTTCCCCCTTCATTGGGTGCTGGTTATATTTTAATTCTATAGCAGAGATTAATATTTGTAAATATTATATGTATACAAACATTTATTATACTAACCAATAATCCAAAAAAAGAACAGCTTCTCAGCCGCTCATTTTATCAAAATAATATACAGTAGATATGCATTCCACAGTTATCAGAACTTCAATTGATCCAAGATCAATTTGGCTGCACCTATCGCCCCCGCTTCATTACTGAGCTCAGCAGGTCGTACGTCCACATTCAGCCGCATTCCTTCCATCGCTTCCAGCAGCAGTGGCCACCATATTGGCTTGGAGTCGATGAGACCTCCGCCGATCAGAATCGCCTGTGGGTTCAAACCAACATGAATATTATGGATAACGACCACCAAATGAGCGGCAAACTGCCTCAGCACTTCCGTAACCTGCGGCTGTCCCTTCAAATGGTCATCCAACACCTCAACGCCGTTATTATAGCTGCGTCCCGCCGCTTCACTCGCAAGCTTCACCAAGGCCGTTCCTGACAGGTATTGCTCGATACAACCGCTTAGTCCACAATTGCAGGGCCTGCCACCAGGCACCAGAATGGTATGTCCCCACTCGCCTCCATTCCAATGAGCGCCTCTGTACAACTCGCCGCCGATCATATTGGCCCCGCCAACACCCGTTCCCAGCGTGAGCATGGATAAATCCTTCACATGCATTCCCGCGCCAAGCCAGGCCTCACCAACCAGTGCCGTATTGGCGTCATTGTCAACGAATACAGGCAGGCTATAGGACGCCTCCACATCCTTTTTAACATTGGATCCCTGCCAGCCCGGCAGATTGTCAGTCGCAAATACGATTTCCCCCGTCCGGACATTCACTCGGCCTGCGGTACCTATACCGATACCCTGAATATCCTGATGGTTTGCCAGCAGATCATTCAGCAGGAGCTTCATATTTTCCAAAATCCGTTCCTTTCCCTCTTTTGCTTCCGTGGCCACTTTCCCCTGATCCAGAAGCTGTCCCGAGCGATCCACGACCATGCCTTTGATGGAGGTTCCGCCAACATCGATCCCGATGACCTTCATGCCTCTCCCATTCCTTTCATTGTGGCGCCGACTTAGCGAGCCTCCCCATTCAACGCTCCGCGGACAGCCACCGCAAATTTTTCCGTAATCAACCGGGGTCTGGTAATAGCCGATCCAACGACAACTGCATGCGCCCCAAGCTTCAGACAATATGCCGCCTGTTCCGGGGTATTGATTCTTCCTTCACCAATCACCGGAATCCGGATTCTGCGGGCTGCCTCCTGCAGCAGCTCAAAGTCAGGCTCTTTGAGTTGGGGCGAATAGGCCGTATAGCCGGAAAGCGTCGTCGAAATACAGTCTACACCGATGGACTCCGCATACAAAGCTTCCTCGAGCGTCGAAATATCGGCCATCATCTTCTGCCCTTTCCCTTTCATATAAGCTACAAGGTCTTCGAGCGTTTCCCCTCCAGGTCTTGAACTGCGTGTGGCATCAAGTGCGATGATATCCACCTGTAACTCCATCAGCTCTTGCACCTCACGAAGTGTAGGCGTTATATACACTCCGCTGTCGTCATAGTCGCGTTTGATAATGCCGATGATCGGTAGTTTCGTCACCTGCTTGATGGCATGAATATCGTGTACGCTGTTCGCGCGGATGCCGATTGCTCCGCCCTGCTCGGCGGCCAGAGCCATTTTGGCCATCGTGTCGCCTCCATGCAGCGGCTCATCCTCAAGTGCCTGGCAGGAAACAATCAACCCGCCTTGAATTTTTTTGAAAAACGGATCATCCATAAATTCATCTCCTGTTACCCTCTACCAATCGGTATATGGATCAATTTCCCAATGCTTCTTGGAATCCATTATAACAGTCACTAAAGATTTTCTCCATTATTAATTAAAATAAGGGAGATTATTTCTTTCATAATAAAAAACGCCAAATCCCAGAGAATCATCCCGGGTGAACCTCTGAAATCAGCGTTATTGAAGCAGCATCCAGCCTGACATAACAAAATATAAAGCCCGTGCGCGATCAGCAGAATCGTTTAAAATTTATATTTCCATGCTTCATCCGCAGCGCATCACGCAGCTCTATCAAGTCCTTCTCGGCCATTCGCTCAAGCACTTCCCTTGAATATTCCAGCCCATGCTCCTCCGCCAAATCGAGAATCCCGCGGATGTACAGCTCTCTGTAATCCTTTTTGTTCATTGCTGCCTGATCCCTCCCGCTAAAATAGCAAATTCTATATAAAATGTACCCATATTTTCCACTCAAACCACAACAAGAAAAGCTCATTACTCCCGGCTGTGGGGTAATGAGCTTTTCCTGCGGGCTTTTGCCAGCGACTAATCCTCGTCTACGGCAATCCCTATATCCATCAGGTAATCCATCTCGGCATCGAGTACAGCTTCGACGGTCATTTCATCCAGCTTTACATCTTTACAACTCAGCACGAAGTCGACCAAATCATCGCTGTCGATCTCCACTTCGCCCTGCTCATTTGCTTCCGCCGTGTTGATAAATGTCTTCTCATGCTTCAGGACAACCCTGATGCTTTCGGGTTCAGCGCCCGTCTCAGCCGCTATGTACTGCACAAGCTCCTGCTCGTTGAGTGTGCCGCTCATGGCCTTTTCATCTCCTTATTTCATGTCCTAGCGCCATTGTAACATAAAATGCTCTGGTTTCCATTTTTTCAGACTGTAAATTAACAAATTTACAAAAGTCATGAACTTTTCGTGCCCGCCCGGGTATCCTCGTATTGGAATCTGCGGATTTCCATCTGCAGTCCTCTGGCCATTCCGCTCATGGAACCGCTGGAAGCAGAGATTTCCTTCATCGTAGCCAGCTGCTCTTCGGTCACGGCCGCAACGCTTTGAGACTGCTCGGCGATATAAGAGGATAACTCAACCATATGTTCCTCCGAGACCAACATCTGCTCGGTCAAAGCGGACAGCTCCTCCGTTGATGCCGATGCCGATACCTCTTGGGCCTGTCCCGCAACGATCTGAATCGATGCGTATATTTGATGAAAAGCTTGGCCCGTTTGCTGCATAGACTGCGTGCCTTTTTCCAGCTCATCCGAGCCCCGATGCATCGCATCGACCGATTTTGAGATATTGCCGACCATATTCCGGATGCCTCCGCCAATTTGCTCCGATGCCATACCGACCTGGTCCGCCAGCTTCTTCACCTCTCCGGCTACAACGGCGAAGCCTCTACCATGCTCCCCGGCCCGTGCCGCTTCAATACTCGCATTGAGAGACAGCAGATGCGTCTGGTCTGCGATCTCCTTGATGAACAGCGTGATCTTCTCAATCTCATGTGAGCGATGTCCAAGATCGTTCACTGCTGCTCTCGACTCCTCCATCACGGATTGGATTTGCTGCATCTGCGATACGGTTTCCTCCAAGAGTCCCAATCCCTGTTCGGACTGCTTCTGCACCGTCTCGGCTGATTCCACCGTGATGGATGCGGACTCGGCGATTCGCTTCAGGCTGGAAGCACTCTCCTCCATCGCTGCCTTGTTTTCCTTCATGCGGGCCATCTGGTTCTCTGCTGCTGTGGATACCTCCTGCATAGATCCCGTAATCTGCTGCGAAGCAAGCACCGTCTGTTCAGAACCGAGTGCAAGCTCTCCGGATGCCGAAACAACTTCAGCCGCGTGATGATCAATCTGAAGCATCAGCTGCTTCAAATGATGTTTCATTTCATCGAAGGAGCGAGCCATGCTACCGATCTCATCGTTCTGGCGGATATTCATGTCCGCACCTGTCAAGTCACCCGCGGCAATCTGCTGCGCAGAGCGAGCAACGAGTGCTACCGGACGGGAGATCATCCGGATCATCAGATAAGCCATGCCAATACCTACCACCAAAGACAGCAGGACCGTTATGCCGAGCACAGTCTTGGTTTTTTGCTCCTGATCCCGGGTCTTCTGCAAGTCCGCATCCAGCTGATCCTGATGATAGTTTTCCAGCTCGGCTGCGGCAGCAGTCATTTTTTTCACCATAGGCGCGCATTTCTCCTCCACCAGGCGGGTATACGCGGCAACATCATTCTTTTTCTTATAGGCTGCAATCTCATCTACAATCACGGCATACTGCTGTTCAAGCTCTGCTAACTGGTCTGATATTTCTTTTCCTTTCCCTGTCTTGTTTAAGGCCTGCACTTCCGTTTCCGCCTTGCTGAACTGCTTCCGGTTGTCTTCGTAGTTCGTGAAATGCTCTTCATTACCGGTCAGCAGATAACCTCTCACATTTTCGGCTTCCAGCGCGGCAATTCGTCCGAGATCCTTGGCCAAAAGCATTTTGGCTACCCGGCCGTCGATGAGCATGCGGTAGTTTGTGTTGGCATTCGACAGCTGTACCCAGCCAATCGCCCCTACAATCATCGTAATGACCAGTACGGCTGCAAAGCTCAAAGAAAGTTTCTGTTTGAATTTCATCCGCCTAAACTCCTTCTATTTAGGTAATTTACCGGGACTTATCACCAATGTACTAATATAGTTTTATACACGATATTCAGTTTTATAAAACTATATTTTTCACAATATAATCGTTTCAATTAGCCACTTGGATCACTTTTTCACAAAATCGACACATCTTATGTGAATAGATCTCAAATTAGCCATGGCGACCCCTATGCCGGTAATAAACCAATTCTCCACACATTGTCCAGAAAATGATGTAAAATTAATACGGTTTGGAACATAGATATTCATGATCCCAACATTTCATAGTTCAAGAAGGGCAGGAATTACAATCGTGTTTAAAAAAGTCTTCAATCAGTACTGGAGCCCTTATATCGTGATGGCTGCTGCAGGTATCCTGAGTGCCATA
This sequence comes from Paenibacillus dokdonensis, assembly GCF_004916975.1. GTDB lineage: Bacteria > Bacillota > Bacilli > Paenibacillales > Paenibacillaceae > Paenibacillus_AQ > Paenibacillus_AQ dokdonensis. Next base: position 375,787 of record NZ_STGQ01000002.1, read on the forward strand.
TACTTCGGGATTACCAAAACGGTATGGGCCGTAACGGGCGAATTTACTCGTCTGGGAGGACATATTCTCGAGCTGTTCGGCGTGGACATTTCCGATTGGGCTTACTTCAAGCTCATTCATATGGAAGGTACCACCTTTACGCGTACGGATGGCTGGATTGTGTGGGGCATGTTCATCGGGGCGCTTCTCATGGTGTTATTCAGCAATAATTTTAAAATTCGGATGCCGCGGCAGAAGCGCCGTTTGCTTCAGGGTTTGATCGGCGGCTTTGTTGCCGGATTTGGTGCCCGGATGGCACTCGGCTGCAACCTCGCGGCCTTCTTCACGGGTGTACCTCAGTTCTCTCTGCACTCATGGATTTTTATCGTAGCAACGGCGATTGGTACCTTTGGGGGTGCTAAGATCGTCAATACCTCCTGGTGGAAAGGGAAGCCCGTCCTGCAAAAAGGCAATACGGCGTCAATTATCAAGGAACGCAGGAAGATCCAGCCTTATATTGGCGGTGTCCTTGCGCTCGCATACGCCGTGCTCATTATTTATTTCTATGCAGTTGGAAAAAACATGCTGGGCACAGCAGCCCTCTTCGGCGCTGCATTCGGCATTCTGATTGAAAGAGGACAAATCTGCTTCACCTCAGCCTTCCGCGATCTCTGGATCAGCGGACGCGCCACCATGACCAAAGCCATTACGTTCGGCATGGCTGTCAGCTCTGTTGTCACACTGATCATTATTCTGGTGAACGGCCTGGATCCTGTAACCAAAATGGCAGCTCCAAGCACGCTGATCGGCGGCCTCCTGTTCGGTGTCGGCATCGTTATGGCCGGCGGCTGTGAAACCGGTATGATGTACCGTTTGATGGAGGGCCAGGTCATTTTCCTGCCGGTATTCATCGGCAATATTATCGGAGCCACCGTGCTTGCATACGGCTGGGATCATCTCGGCATCTATAATACGCTGGTGAAGATGGGCAAGCCGATCAACCTGATCGATGTCATGGGGCCGGCTTGGGCGCTCATTTTGACGCTTGCCCTGCTGGCCGCCGGCTTTGTCGTTGCTGTCTTCTGGCAGAAAAACTACCGCTTTGGTGTCGGATTCAAGAAAGGGGAAACGAAAAATGTCCATTGATTTTACGCTGGATCTTCGGGGGGAATCCTGTCCTTACCCGGTGATTTATACGCTCGAAACACTTCAGGGGATGAAAAAGGGGGAGCTGCTTCAGGTCATCGCCGACTGCCCGGCAGCTTTCCGCAACGTACCGGAGGAAGTCGTCAAGCACGGCTACACCCTGGAACAAGAGCCCATGAAGAACGGTCGGGAGCTGCTGTTTCTCATCCGGGCATAGCTTAAACTAAAAAAAGGATTAGGGTGTGCTTCCTTCGCCCTAATCCTTTTCAATTTCGAATTGATCCGCTGCCCAGGTTACAAACGGAACCCGGCCCTTCTCATTCAAATCCCTAATATGAATAAATACGTCACGGTCCGCCTTCATTGTAAAACGGATCCAGTTGTCATAAATCATAACCTTCTCGACTTCCGTCAGATCAAACGTCCTTGTGCCTTGAATATTGACTACCTTCACCCGATCTTCCTTAATGCGGATATACCGTGCATACACGTAAGCAAAGCGAAAAGACAGAAGCAGGAGCACCGCCATAAAAATGATATTCCATACAGCATGTGCCTTGGTGTAGTCAGAGGTCCACTGCAGCGCCAGCCGGATGATAACGGCGAGCAGGAGCAGCCCAAACATCACGATGTTCATCTTGTTGCCTTTAAATTTTGCAGTCATAGTCTGAAAACTTCCTTATCATTAAATATCGGCCTGCGCGCTTATAGGTACTGGCTCTTCAATATAACGCTATTTTCACACCCGCACAAGGCATCCACTCAAAAAAAGCCCCCTGGAATCCGCTAACAGAGAACGAAGGCTGATTAACAGGTTCTGCGGCTGATGCAAAAAGGCTCCTTCCATAAACGGAGGGAGCCTTTTTAATTCGTCATGTTACGGATCAAATGGTCTTAATTAGTCTACCTTCACGAGCATTTTGCCCAAGTTTGTACCCTGGAACAGCTGCAGAAACGCGTCAATAACATGAACAAAGCCGTCGATGATGGTTTCTTCATATTTCAGCTTGCCTTCGGACAACCATTTTCCAAGCTCAATCAAACCCTCCTGCTGCCGGGAAGCATAGTCCCCGAGAACAAAGCCTTTCATCAGTGAGCGGGTTTTGATGATCTTCGACTGGATGCGCGGGCCCATATCTCCGTCCGTGCTGTTGTAGGAAGAGATGGCACCGCACAGCGGAATCCGAGCATGGTCATTCAGAAGATTCATCACCGCATCTGAGACAGAGCCGCCAACATTATCAAAATACACATCGACGCCATTTGGACATGCTTCTTCCAGCGCCTTGCCCAGGTCTTTTGTCGTTTTGTAGTTAATAGCTGCGTCAAAGTCAAGCTCTTTCAGCAAATACTCGCATTTCTCATCCGTTCCGGCAATGCCGACGGCGCGTGCGCCTTTGATTTTTGCAATCTGCCCAACGAACATACCCACGGAACCGGCTGCGCCGGACACCACGACGGTTTCTCCCGCTTTGGGCTGTCCGATATCCAGCAGTCCGAAGTAGGCGGTTAGACCCGTCAAGCCGAGTACACTCAGGTAAGCGGAAAGCGGCGCGATGGAATCATCAACTTTCCGGACCTGCTTCGCATCCACTACATTGTAGAGCTGCCAGCCCAGCATCCCGATCACTTTGTCGCCCGTCTTGATCAGATCGGATTTTGACTCCACCACTTCCCCGACGATGCCACCTGAGATAACTTCATTCAGGGCGAAAGGCTCGATATAGGATTTGGCATCGCTCATTCTGCCTCTCATATAAGGATCCACGGACAGATAACTCGTGCGGACTACAACCTGTCCTTCTTTTGGCTCCTGAACAGCGGCCTCGCGGTATTCAAAATTCTGGTCTGTCGGCATGCCAACCGGACGTGTCTTTAAAGCGATGGATCTATTCGTTAACTGCTGCATGTATATATCACGGCTCCCATATCTATATTTTGGTTTTAAAAGAATGACTACAGAAACAGGTTCTGCACCTGCGCATAAAAGGTCGAAACCCAAGAAAAAATCGGATACTTAAGCACTTGCTAAGTAAATTGGATAGTTTTAAAACTTTAAAACTATTAGACCGAAATCAGGGTTCCCTGTCCGTTATAAACTGTCCAAGAAACCCGGCAAAAATTCGTTGAACGTATCCTCTTTGAGCTGGCTGTTTTTGTTTTGACCTTTACGGAACACTTGAATCAAGTCCGCTTCGTACAAAATCTTGAGATGGTACGATACGTTGGATTTGTCCATGCCGATCGCATCCCCGATATCCCCGCAGGTGTTCGTGCTGCGGTGATGATGCAGGTAGCGAAGCATTTCAATGCGCTTTACTTCCGCCATGGCCTTAAAAATCTTGACCCGCTTCTCGTCGTCTTTTGATGGTTTGATAGTCATAGAACTATAGTATTCCCGATCCTAAGAGAAGTCAATCCAGCCGGTAATTCCTTATTATGGACATCATTTATATACCACGCTGCCTGGATTCATAATCATTATTGAAAATGGCGGCATCTCATATATGGTACTTTCCACGGAATTTACCGGGCGCTTCTCCTGTCCAGCGTTTAAATTGGCGGCTGAAATGGGCGATATCTCCATACCCCAGCATTCTGGATACCGACTCGACAGACAGCTCGGGCTGCATGAGCAGCAGCTTGGCCTTCTTGAGCTTAAGCTGGGATAAGTATCCGCGAGGAGATATGCCGTAGACCCTCTGAAACATCCGGGTGCATGCAGACATGCTGTATCCAAGCCCTGCCGTGACAGCCGCGACCGTGTCCGCAGTTCGATCTACGCTTGTACCGTCTTCATTTGCGGTATCCTCTACAGCCCGTTCCAAATCCGCGGCAATTCTTTCGGCGATCCGGGCAGCGCGGGTATGGGTGAGCCGTGAGTTCTCCCGCTCCGAGAGGCTGCCGGTCAATGCGGCAAAAAGCTCAAACATAGCGGACAGTGTTCTCATCTTCGTCTCCAGTTTTCCTGCGGCATCCTCGGAGGTCAGATCAATCAGCTTGTCCAGACTTGGCCGGATGGCGCAGGCAAGCGGGCTGTCCCCGGAAAAATAACGCTGCCCATCCCTGCACAGCAGCTCGCGGAGCGCACGCTCATCGGTATCAAAATGTATGCAGTAGTAGGTCATGTTTCCATCCCCGCTGCTGCGGCTTTCATGCAGGTCCTCCGGCTTCAGCAGCAGCAGATCACCTGGCTCCTGTACATAAGTCCGGCCGCTCACTTCCATCGTCTGCCTGCCCTCCATGAGCAGGTTAATCTCAAACAGGGGATGGGCATGAAGCGGATATTCCCATCCCTGTGCTACGGTGCGCCAGTGTGCTGCATAGATCCGGAACGTCGCTTCCACATCCGGCAGCATCACTTCCCTGATCTGCAATTGTTGCCCGTCCGGCATTGCATCCATCCCCTCCCATACCTCATTTCATATATGCTGAATTCGGGTAAATTTCGGCTTGCTCTGGATATAGTAAGCGCTTTATTACTTTGTTAATCTCAACATATCATACATCCTTATTGCAATCATAGGAGGTTACGGATTTGGATAAAAAAATGCTATTTAATGCACATCACTCTCCGGTCGGGGCATTTGCCAGCTTTACACTGGGTTTCCCGGGCCGCAGCGGCGGTTTTGATCTAGAATACGGCAGGCCCCCTGAACAGAATGTCTATATCGGCCTGCAGGAGCCAAGCGGCAACAGCTATCAGGCATTGCCCTTCTATGATCTGGCCGGAGACGATTCCTTCCGGTATATAGGCGGCGGAGATGAAGCAGCGGCCAACACATCCCGTCTCGTAAAGCCGTTTGCCGTAGAATCCGTGTCCCGCATGTTCGCAGCGGCCACCGATACATGGCAGGCAGGGGATCTGACGTTCCGCCTGTCTTCGCCCTTTGATTCCGTACCCGATCCGGATACTGCGGATGAGGAGCAGCTCCGGTTCGCCCTACTGCCGGCCGTATTGGCGGAAATCACCGTGGATAATACGAAAGGTTCTCTTCCACGGCGCGCCTTTTTCGGCTTCCAGGGGACCGATCCTTACACAGCGATCCGGCGGCTGGAGGATACAACGGATGGCCAAGTGACCGGTGTCGGGCAGGGACGCCATATTGCCATTGCGGCCTCCGATCCGCGGGTACGGAGCGCAAGCCATTTTACCATTGAAAATATTTTGCAGCCGGGCGTGGAGGAAAACCTGCAGTTTGGCCTGGGTAACGTTGGCGCGATGCTGATGGATACGCCTGCGGGAGAACAAGCGACCTACCGCTTCGCTCTCTGCTTCTACCGGGGCGGTTACATCACGACGGGGATGGATACTTCGTACCTCTATACCCGTTATTTTGCGAATATTGAAGAAGTGGCGCTATACGCATTGGAACACTTCGAGCAGAAGCTGGAGATTTGCCGGCAGAATGACCGGCTGGTAGCTGATTCTGCCTTGTCGGAAGATCAGCGCTTTATGCTGTCCCATGCCATCCGCAGCTATTACGGCAGCACCGAGCTGCTCGAGGCCGAAGGCAGGCCGCTCTGGATCGTCAACGAGGGCGAATACCGGATGATGAATACCTTTGATCTGACCGTGGATCAGCTATTTTTCGAAATGAAAATGAACCCTTGGACCGTACGGAATGAACTGGATTTGTTTGTATCCCGTTATCAATATGAAGACACGGTCCGTTTTCCGGGTGAAACCAAGGATTATCCGGGAGGCATCAGCTTTACCCATGACATGGGCGTAGCCAATGCCTTCTCACGGCCTGGTTATTCCTCCTACGAGCAGCATGCGCTGGATGGCTGTTTCTCCCACATGACTCAAGAGCAGATTGTTAACTGGGTGCTGACCGCTTCTGTATATGTCCGCCAGTCCGGGGACGCACAGTGGCTTCAGGATCATCTCGGGTTATTCGGGGAGTGTCTGCAGAGCATGGTAAACCGCGATCATCCGGATTCAGCGCAGCGCAGCGGATTAATGGGACTGGACAGTTCGCGCACCATGGGCGGAGCGGAAATCACAACCTATGACAGTCTGGATGTCTCCCTTGGCCAGGCCCGCAACAATATTTATCTCGGAGGTAAATGCTGGGCGGCCTATGTCGCGCTCGAGCGTATATTCAAAGAGTATGGCCATGAAGAGCTGGCTGCATTAGCCGGAGATCAGGCCGATCGCTGCGCCCGGACCATTACGGACCACGCGACACCGGAAGGATATATTCCGGCAGTCATTCAGGAGGGCAATGATTCCCGGATCATTCCTGCCATTGAGGGACTGATCTTTCCGTTATTTACCGGCAACGAGGATGCACTCGATCCGGATGGACGTTTTGGACACTATATTCAGGCGCTCAAAAAGCATTTCTACGCGGTCTTAGAGCCTGGCGTCTGCCTGTTCCCGGACGGAGGCTGGAAGCTCTCCTCCACCAGCGACAATTCCTGGCTCAGTAAAATATACTTATGCCAATACATTGCCCGGCAGGTGCTGGGGCTTGAGCAGGGCGAACAGGAGGCTGCGGCCGATGCCGCTCATGTCGGCTGGCTGACTTCTCCGGAAAATGCCTTCTGGAGCTGGAGTGATCAAATGAACGCCGGAGTCATTGTCGGCAGCCGGTATTATCCACGCGGTGTGACGGCGATTTTGTGGCTGGATGAAGTGAAGACCAAATAAGCGTGCAAGCAGATAGTATAAAAAAGAATCCGGACAGCTTAGTCCGGATTCTTTTCTCGTTTATGGAAATGAACAAACCTTACTTATCCTGCTCCATCAAATACTGGACAATCGCCTGCTCCTCAGGTCCTTGACCCGCAAATCTTGCCTGAAAGCATACATTCTCGTCCAGCCAGAAATAGCTGATACGATCGGTTTCACCCGGATTGCTGAGCTCACCATCGATTTTGAATTTTTCTGTTCGGAGCACTTCATGGCCGTGAATGATTACTTGCTGCAATTTGACGATAAATCTTTTTCCATCGATTCTTGAAAATGAGACGGTTCCGCTCTTTTTCATATCCTCATACATATCCCCGTTCAGCATCTGCATAAATTGAACGCTTTTAATGCCTGCTTGATGACTATCCACGGACTTCACATCCGTCAATGGAGAATAGGCCACGGAGAGCAGTTTCCTCATCGAATCCGTATCATTTTCGGAAAAGTTGAAATTTCCCTTTCGGGAAACATAAGATAAACTAGCCGTGAAGTCTCCCGGAAGCTTACGCGGAAAGGCTGCGTTATATCCAATCAGCTTTTGAGCCCGCCGAATATCCTCGGTATCATATACATAATTGATCATTTTAGAGGTATACTCATTGTTCTCGTAGAGCTTGTTCAGTGCCTCATCCGGGTACCTCATAGAAGCAACCATATGCTCAAAATCGCTGCTGGATATATCGGCGGCATTGGCATGTATTCGATACGTCACGCCTTGATCCTTCCAGAGATAGGTGTATCTCTCGGGGTGTTCTTTCCATGCCGTCATACGGATCGTCATCTTCAAGCCTTCAAGTCCCGCGATGGAAATTGGCGATTTTTGAATGACTTTACCACCGGCCTCGGCGTCTCCAAGCTCCTCTTCCTCTTTTACGGTTTGCTCGTACCACTCTTGCAGTCCTGCACCGCGCACAATTGTGAGCTCCATACTGCCATAGATCGTATTTGCTTTTGCCTTCGAGTACCACACACTTATTTCAGGACTCGCTGATGAGGTTAAGGGCTGAAGGTGATAGCTGATGTTGTCCATCGCCATCCCTTCCGGCAGCACCGCCGGAACTTTGAACTGGAATGGTGCCACCCGGGAAGCCTTGTCCAGATTATCGTACTCCCGAAATGTCATATCCGAAAACAGCAGTTCATTTCCCCCGTCCTCGGCATGAATCCAGGCGGAAGTACCTGCGCTCGAAACCGGTGCATTCGTCAGCGTTGCCGCGCTGATCAGAAGCACCAATAACACCGCCAGCAATGAAAATTTATATGAACCCTTTTTAAACGATTTAATCATCCGAATTCGCCGCATGATATCTTTTTCTCCGTTCATGCCCTTGAAGTACAACAGATGAGGTTGATTCCGTCTGGAGGAATACCGCTTCAGGAATCCGATAATCGTCATGCCGTACGGCACGGCCTCTTCTTCCCCAAGCACCTCCAGTACGCACGCATCGCATGCCAGCTCCCGATCCGCTTTCATGCGCCGCATCATAAGCCACACCAGCGGATTCATCCAGTGAAACGCAAGTACAACACTGCCAAGCATATTCCATGCTGTATCTTTTCTTTTATAATGGGCAAGCTCATGCGCAATGACATGCTTCAGCGGGGCAGCATCCACCGTTTCACGGCAGAAGGTATCCGGAAGATAGACAGCAGGACGCAGAATGCCGGTCATATACGGACTCCGAACAGAAGCATGCGTGTACATAGATACAAAACGCTTCACCGAAAATAGATTCCGGCATTCCTCTGCCACCTTCATCATCGCGGGATCATAGACGCGGCTGAAACTTCTCTGCATTCCCTTCATTCGCAGCCAGTAGATCAAATGGTACGTCAGAAAAGCCACCGTTCCTGCCAGCCAGACAATAGACAATATACGGATTGCCGGATGGGTTCCAGTCTCCATGGACACCGCCCTCTCGTGAGGGTCTTGCACCATGATGACCTGTTTCGGATTGTTCCGCCCGGCTTCATTCGATGTATAATAAGGTTGAAGTGAAATTTCTTTTGCGCTGTTTTCGGATTCCCCAGCAGGCCTGTCCTGCTGAAATGGAAGCTCGGAGACAGCCTTTTTTATGTCTATGATATTAGGTAACGCGTTGAATAAGCTCACCGGACTGTGTGGAAATACCGGCAGTACGAGCCTTACCATCACAATCAGCCATAATGTATATCGCAGACGGGCACTGATGCGCCGGCGGAGCAGATGCTGAACCACTATGACCACGATCGCAGCCAGACTTGCCGTCAGCGTCGAAGCGACAAACCATCTGAAAAGACTTTCGGCGATATGCATGAAATTACCTCGTTTGATTGAATTTCACGTTTTAAGGCCGTGATGGATCTTGGGGATCTCTGCCCTGCTTTTCCGTTAAAATCTGCTGCAGACGCTCAATTTCCTTGTCCGACAGCTGCGTTTCCTCCAAAAAGTTTGTCATCATCAGACCCGCCGCACCGTTAAACACGCGGTTTAAGAACGACTTGCTTTCCGCACGAACGCATTCTTTTTCAGAAATGAGCGGATAATACTGATAACTTCTACCCGATTTGTGATACCCCAGCGCTCTCTTCTTCATCAGCCGGTTGATGAAGGTTCTGACCGTCTGATCGCTCCATTCGGTATCCTTCGGCAGCTGCTGCACAATTTGCTCTGCTGTTAGCGGATTTTCCCTCCAAACGGTCTTCATAATTTCCCACTCGGATTCCGAGATTTTTGGCATACCTTCCATTCTCCTACACCCCCTTTCCCTTACAGGCAAATCAACTATTACAAATGTAAATATAACCCACTCCCCAAACTATTACAAACGTAATTGTGTCCTAAATGAAAACTTTTCGTTTTGTATATGACAAAAATCACATATAAGCGCATACATTCGTTGACACATTTTTTGCCTCGGCGTATAATTCTAACTCAATTACTCTAATTAAAGTAATTAAATCAAAAAAAATAAAATATATAGAGGTGTGGTCATTGAAAAATATTTTAATGTTTCTTAAAAACAAGTCCGTCATTGGCGGAATCACGATGGTACTGTTTTATCAGGTGGCATTTATTCTGATCTTCATGTCAGGTTACAGCGCCATTCCGAAAAACATGAACGAAATGACCGTCGCGATTGTCAATGAGGACAAACAGGCGGGCAAAGAAATCGCTGCGGGTCTAGCTAAGCAGCTTCCGTTCAAAATGGTGACGGATTTGCCGCTGGACAAAGCCCAAGAACAGCTGAACGACCGTGATCTTGCCTTGGTCATTCACATTCCGCAGGACTTTACGAAGCAGCTGTCAACATCCGGAACGAAAGCCAAAATGGATTTCTTCATGAACCAATCCAATCCGGCCATGGTGTCCAGCAGCATGCAGTCAGTAGTAACGCAAATCACAACGAATCTGAACAACCAGCTGGCGACCCAGACCGCGCAGGGCGTCTTCGAGTCCATGAAAATGCCGGCGGAGCAGGCGCAGAAGCTCGCGGCCGAGATCCCTACCAAGCTGGATGCCAATATCGTCAACACAAATCCGGTTCCGCCAGGCATGCATAACCAAATGTCTCCATTCTTCCTGACGATGGTCAGCTATGTCGGCGCCATGGTTTTCTCCATGATGATGGTCGGTGCCATGAACGCGCTGAAACGTAAAATGGGCTTATGGCAAGCCTTCTGGTCCGCGCAAGCAACCAATGCGATTGTCTCTCTGATTGCACCGCTGATTGGGATTTCGATCTATTTCCTGATTCAGGGCGGCTTTGGAGCGGAAGTTTTCGTGAAGGTATGGCTTGTCCACGCGCTTGAATTGTTCGGAGCCATTGAGTTTATGTCCATCTTCAGTTTATTATTAAAGGACAAGGCCATTTTCGCGAACCTGACGCTCATGCTGATCCAAACCATCAGCAGCGGCGCGACGATGTCCCGAGAAATGATGCCGTGGCTCTTTAAGATCGTGAGCTACATCTCCATCATGTTCTATACCGTTCAAACGGATTTCTCGATCATTTACGGCGGCGGCAAGCTGACCGAGCATCTGCTCGGATTGTGGATCGCAGCCATTGCTTCCATGATCATCTGCATGGTTTCTTTCTATTTCGTTTCTCCTAAAGAAGCAGCCGATGATCAAGAGAAAACCGTTGCTGCTTAATCAGGTAACTCGTTTCGTCTACACGAATTGATGTTTAGCTGTATAGAATGGGCTCCGGATACCCGAGTTCATTCTATATCACATACACGCGAAGCCAGCTCACTCCCACGAGTCAGCCGGCTTTTCGTATGATTTGGATGGGAGTGTTGCATTTATGTCGCTTCAAATTTTTATACTGGGTGTTTTGAGTTCGGGGCATCATCATCCCTATGATATTAAAAAAATGTTCAAGCAAAACGTGCTGGATGAAAACTCCAAGATTAATGACGGAACCTTGTATTACAATTTCGAGGTCATGCTAAAAAAAGGATATATCGAGAAAATTGAGGTGATCCGTGATGACAACCGTCCGGAAAAAACAACCTATGGCATTACGCCGCTTGGCAAAGAGCATCTGCAGCAGGAGATCTATGCGGTTTTCAAAAATTTCACCCGCGTGGACTCCCTGTACTCAGCTGTCCTATTTCTCAAGCATGTTGATCCGAAAAAGCTGGTATTTTTGATTGAGGAGGCCCAGGAAAAGCTTGAAAATAAAATCAGAAACGACCAAGCCTTTTGGGAATCGGTACGTGATGAAACCCCGCCCGCGGTTCACCTGATTCATGATCACGCCAGCAGCCAGATGAAGGTCGACCTACAGTGGCTGGAGAAGTTTAAGTTACTAATACTTGAGCAGTAAAAGCATATGTATTCACTTATATTTCGAACAAATACGAAACAGCGCGCCGAGAAGTCCATTGGACGTCCAGGCACGCTTTTTTTAAGACAAAGTATTAAAGGATCGACGGTTTTCGTACTGCCATATAAATATCTACGCTGACTTCTTCCGGGTTAAAATCACGCAAGTCATACAATTCAAAGTCCCCTGTATATGTGCGCTCGTACTCCAAATCCTGGAAATAATCCCATATTTCCTGCCATAACTGTGGAACAACCTGCCCCATGGGACCCTTCTCTGTCGTAAACTTGATGTAATCAGCCTCCGGAATATATACGGTACCTGCTGTATCTTCGGCAGATAGGAGATGGTCTTGTTCATGCCCTAGCAAAAGCGTATACTCGCCGTTCACGTCACTCTCATAGTCGGTATACAACGCATATAGCAAATGCGGATGGATCAGATCCGTACGGCTCTGCTGCCCACTCTGAAAATACCGCTCCCATAGCGACGGAATCTCCCCCTCTCCGCTTAATTCCCGCTGGTTGGATGTCCGGATACTTATGCCAGTCAGTACGGCTGCTGGCCTGTGCGTAATGTTGATGTTCATGCTAATGTCCCCCTTTTTGTGTGATGTGATCCCATTGTACAGGGGCTAAGTGGACAGCAGTCTGTCCGGTTTCCTGTACAGCTCCACAATTTTATGAGCCCGCCGCATCACTTCATTGGCTGCAAGCTCCGGGGCTTCAATAACAGCTTGGCCACCGTAGCTTAGGATCATCCCATAAAACCATTCATCCAGGGCAAACTCTGCTTGCACGCGCAGGCTTCCATCCTCCTGCATCGATATTTGCTCCGGGCTGAAGGAATCCCCGACTCTGTGCCTGACCAGTGGGGAGAACCGCAGCGTCACCATGCTGTACGCCCCTTTGGCCGACCATTCCGGATTCCAATCATACGAATCCAGCGGCGGCAGCTCTCGCGGATTAAATAGATCCAGCAGCATACTCATCTCTTGAATCCGGGACACCCGAAATATCCGAAAATCCTCACGGAGCGTACAATATGCTTGCAGATACCACACATTCCCTTTTAAAATAAGCCGTCCCGGCTCAACAACCCTCCAACTGTCCGTCCCGTTCATATTGATGTACTGCAGTTTCACTTTTTGGGTCTGTCCGGCAGCCTGACGCAGAAGCCTCACCTTATCTCTTGCGCTCTTCCCCTGTCCCCATGGATTCAGATCAAACAGGAGATCTTCCGGGTGACTTACTCCCGGCTTAGGATCAGAGTGCTGAAGGAGTGACTCGACTTTATCCAGCAAACGGTCCAGCGTCCGGTCATCCAGTGCGGCTCTGACACCTTTGACAGCTGTAAAGATAGAGCCTATTTCGTCCAGGGTCAGCAGCTGCCGGGAAATCGTATACTGGCTCATCATCTCGAAACCACCGCTGGTTCCTTGATGCGCAATAATGGGAATCCCCGCCTGGCCCAGCGTATCCATATCCCTGTAAATGGTTTTGGTCGAAACCTCAAATCGCTCTGCCAGTTCTTTGGCACTGATTCTGCCTCTGTTCAGCAGGAGAATGGTCATCGCAAGCAAACGGTCTATTTTCATCGGAATATAGGTTCCTTTCCGTTATTGTTTTTCTATTTAAGGAAATGTTTGGGGTATCCGTTGGAAGTTTAATACATAATGGGAGTTTGCACTCCCCGCCAATTAAGGCTCTAATACTATCATAATTCGGAGGTCAAGCAATGAACAGAAGGTTTACCGCAACATCACTTATTCTCGTACTGCTGGTATTACTCATCAGCGCCTGCGGCGGCAAAAAAGCAGCAGGGGAATCAGAGGTAAAGCCGACAGAAACCGTGAAGGCTGCGGAAAGCGAAACGACAACGAATGAGGATGCTGACGTTAAGGAAACATCGGAAAACGTATCGGACAATAAAGATGCAGCTGATAAAAAAACGAAAAAAACAGCGGATGAGGGCTATGTAAAAGACGGCATCTATACCAATGATTACTTTGGCTTAACTGTACAAATGCCCAAGGAATGGGAGGTCCAGGGCCAGGATGCCATGCAGGATGTCATGCAGACCGGCAAGGACATCATTGCCAATGGGGATGATGACAAGCAGGCAGCGTTAGATGAAGCGGAGCAAAAAATTCTCAACTTCTTCCTTACTTCCAAATACCCGATGAATGAGCAGGATATCAATCCGAGCGTAATTTCTAATGCCAAGAAGGTCAGCCCGCTTCAAGTGAGAAACGGCAAACAGTATCTGGAAGCCTCACAAGCCATGCTGAAAACAACGGAGCTTCCCTACGAATTTGATGAGATCAAAACCGTCAATCTTGGAGGCAAGGACTTCCACATGATGACTGCTACCCTCAAGGGAAACGGCATCACTCTGAATCAGCGTTACTACAGCACACTTACCGACGGATATGCGGTCAACTTCATCAGTACATACTTCGATGACGCATCCAAAGCCGAGACGGATAAAGTCATTCAGTCCGTCAAGTTTGAGTAATATGATAACGATTTACCATCAGAAAAGAGCAGATGCATCCGCATCTGCTCTTTTTTTTAGAACTCTACCAATCAGTTATTCAATCAGAAGTATTTTGTGAGCATCGCCCTCATACTCTCTTCGTTCTCTGCAAACTGCCGCTGCCTGTGTCCATTGGCCCCGGAAGGATGCGGAAACCCCTTTAGAATCCGTTCCTCCTGGATTTGCCCTTGGCCAGCCATCCATAGGAGATTACGTTCCACTGCCCTTCCCAGCGGGATCAGCATGCTATCGGGAATCTCCTGCAGCTCCTCCAAAGCGGATAGCGCTTGCCGACAAAGGAGCGGCGAAGCCTGTATATCGGGACTGGAGCCTGTGTAATTGCGATCGCCATCTACAAATACGGGATATCTCAGCAGCGATGTCGTATGCAGAAGCTGCGCTTGCTCCCCGAACAGGGCTGCACTTGATCCGACGTTCAAATACCCCGGAAGACCAAGACGATCAAGCATCAGGATTAAATGATGGCGCATGGTGCCGGCAAATCCGGCTTCCCGCTTCGCCCGGCGACAAATTTCCTCGTCCGGGAGTCCTTCAGCCAGGCCAGCTCTTGCGGTTTGAAAGGCTACCTTCATCTGTGTCCAGCCAGGAGTAATTCCAACGATCACCACCCTCGCGGCATGGTTGATCCATTCATTATGGGGCGCGTAGTACATCGTAATCCGCCCCTCCACTTCCATTCGGAATGCATCGGTCAGCAGCTCCTGCTTGTTCAGATCGCCGTCCTGCGGCAGAGCCCGAATAGCCGACTTGTACTGTTCAAGCAATGATCTGGGCTTCACGGGCTGTACCTCCTTGATTTTTATCCAAGAACATTCCGTCTCTTCGTCCCTATATTGTAACCTTCCCATACGGAGGTCATATACCTCCAGTTTACCGAATATTAGAACAGGTGCCGCTGAACGACTCAGTGACGCCTTTTTCTGCACACTTTAACCGGCAGGGCTTCAGGTAAAACTTGTGGCCGTATCCCTGTAGGTCCATATACGCTTTTTTTATCCCTTGGATCAAAAACTCCCTCCTCGGTATTGGGTATTTGCCAAAAGAAATCAATATGTACTCCCTGCTCCTCTGCAAACCGCAAAAAATCGATCATAAATATACCTTTTCCGGGATCACATGAGGAGCTGCCCGAGATGCCAACCCCGCCGATAATCTCATAGCCGTGATTTTGATAGATCTTTAACTGCTCGATAACCGGCTGCAGGATGCGGAAATTATGATCATGAAATGAAGGAGTGTCCAATTCCTCTTCCGTCATGGGCTGCCGATCCGGTCCTAGAAAGGTAAACCCTGGACAGGGCAGTTGAAAAATGCCATAGCCTTGTTCCGATGCCCAATCTACCGCTGACTTCATCACACCTGCACTACGAGCCTCGCCATGAATAACGGTATTCTGATTGATCACACAGTGCGAGGTTATAAGGATCTGTTTATTGCGCTGCACGCTGACACCTCTTTCTTGCTGGTTGTAATTGGCTCACTATGGCTTATCTATGGAAAATATATTCTTATTAATTTAATCGGAATAATTGATATTATTGTATTTCATTTGTACCGTAAGTCAATATCACAGCATAAAAAACGCCCTTCCCTGGCATCTGCCTGAATAGAGCGTTGCATGGTCTTTCATTTCAAATAAAGCCGTCCTGTATCGTGCAGCCCGCGCCGCTTATCAGCTGAACCGCTGCGTCTTATACCATTTGCTTTCCCGGCCTGTAATTTTATCGACGATCAAGTTATAAAAGGCTTTGACAGAAATGACAAGGAAGAGCTGTGCATATGTGAAATAAGAAATACAAGAGAGCACGAAATTGCGGACATTGCTTTGTCCGATGTCAGTAGCGAGCGCCAGATTGATCTGCAGCACATAGAGAAAATACATCAAAGCCCAAGCCACTACCAGATAGACATATACATCCGATTGGAACTGGAAGGGTGAAACCACACCCGGCTTGAAGATGGCAATGACCTGATACACCAGGTTCGCCACGAACACAATATCCGATACGATAATAGCGATCATGAACCAAAAATAGCTGGCTGCATAGTAGAGCACATGAAGTTTGATCCGCCAGCTGCTGCGGTCGAACAGATGATGCAGGTTTTCGACGACAACATTATAGTTGCCTTTGGCCCAGCGCTCCCGCTGCTTCATATAAACCCCAAGCTGCTCAGGCTCCTGCTGGTAGGCTTCCGCCTGGGGAGCCAGCGCAATCAGCTGGCCGCGGGACATGATCTCAAAGGAAACGGCCGTATCCTCGGTAATCGCCTGCTCGTCCCATCCGCCGATCTCCCGCATTAAAGCGGTTTTGACAATAAAATTGGTGCCGGGAATCGTTCCGAGCTTGAACAGCTCCCATAGTCCGGTATGATGCACACGCTGAATTGTAATGATCTCGAGATTGATGCAGCGGGACAGAAAATTCTGGCCGCGGTTACGGGCCTTATTACGTCCAAAGACAGCGCCGTATTTCTCCGGATTCTCCATCGCCTTCTGTGTCAGGAATAAGAGCGCATTGCGCTCAGGCGCAGCATCCGCGTCATACACACAAATCCATTCGCCTGTTGCCAGCTTCAGTGCATCGTTTAGTGCTCCGGATTTCCCACCCGTCCCCTTGCGTTCCAGAATGATGAAATTCCGGTCCGAATAGCTCGTCTTCTCCTTCAGTGCCTTAAGCCGGGCCGCCGTCTGATCTGAACAGTTGTCTGCAATAATGATGAGCTGTACCTTATCCTGCGGATAGTTCAACTGCAGAATATGCTCGGCAGTAGCCGTGATGACCAGCTCCTCATTATGCGCCGGAACCATGACGGTCACAGCAGGGAAGTCATTCATATGCTCCGGAAGCTTGAGCTTCTTCTTGTTTTGTTTGAAAATAAACCGGACAGCCCCTGCCATAATGATGACGGACTCAAATACGGCAATCCAAATGGTTACTATGGAAAGGATCAATAGAACGTCAGCCACTGAAGTTCCCCCGATCATACTTTTTGTTGACATCGGCACGAAATTTAAGCGTTGCGATGGTGAGGATCAGGATCGTCACGGCGAAAATTACACTAATGGCAATGCAGACAGGGATAAACCAGCTCGTATATGACATTTGAATTCCTCCTCTGCCGGTTCGTAGGAAAAGATTAAATATATTCTCCAATCAGATCGGTCTCGGTATTACGTTCGAGCGCAGCGATGACCTGATCAATATGTTCATATTTGCCGAACTGCTCCTTCTGAAAGACCAGCGCGCCTGCACGTATTACGATCTTCAGCTCATGACCTCTTTTGTCCAGAAAATTCACTGCCATCATCGCATTTTTGATCCGGCTGGTAAGCATCTGCAGGTTCTCCTGCCCCAGCATGGGGCACAGGACGATGAAGCGGCCCTTGCTGATTGAAAATTTATAGTCTTCATAGCGGATCTGCCTTTGAATTGTGGCAGACAGCTCAAGCAGCAGGCGGGAGTACAGCTGTGATCCCAGCGACTCTTGCACCAGCGGCAGAAAGTCGATTTTGAACATTGCCACGGAAAAACCGTACCGCTCGGAATAGCGTCTGGCCAGGTTGGACTGCTTCTGCATGGTATCTGCCAGCGCTTCCTTGTTGCCAAGAGCCGTGTCGATATCCACCTGCGGACTGGTCCCTCTCATTTCAATCATCCGTTCCATCCAGCGCTTGCTGCCGATCAGTCCGGATTTAATGAAGGCAGCGATCAGCATATTTGCCGGAATCAGCAGCATCCATGAGAATGTCAGCATGTTTATGGGAGCGTATGTTGTCAGCCAAACAAAATAGCTCACCAGAAATACAAACACCAGGACCACAGAAATCCCTAAAGGAATGATGAAACCGATCAGCAGCGCCGCAAGGGTCGCCATGCTAAACATGAGCTCCAGCGTCGTATAGGATTGATTAAGGTACATTTTCCAATAAATCAGCAGCTCCTGCACCATGATCAGAGCGATCAAAAGGATGTATCCAAGTTCAAGGCGACGCGTCGTTGTATTTTTGGTCATCCGAATTCCTCCACTCCCCCCGCTTTCATTCACTGCGGACACCGTTGTCCAGCCAAAAACAGATTATCGACTAAAAAAGGCCTTCTACACTTACTTATCCATTAACGCAAAAGCTCAAGAAATAACCAATTTATTTCATTTTTGCGAATGTTTTATCCACAGTTCTGCAGCCAGGAGCGGAAGCAGGTTATCAAATATATGCGTGTTCCCGTCAAAAACATAGCCTCCCGGATACTCTGTATCCCCGTCCCTGAGTGAAATCATATGCTTGAACAGCTCTCCTGCCCAGACCTTGTCTTTAGCCTCAAGCGCCAGTTGTACAGCCAATCCATAAACGGAAGGGGATTCGTACTCGACACTGCTTGCCCGTGTAACCCTGTCATAACGACCGTAGAGCTTATGGCTGTGGCTCCATTCTTTTCTCAAAAAGGATATCAGCGGTTCCGGCTCCCTCCCGATTTCCGCAGCATGGATTCCCACCAGCAGTTGATCGATCAAATTAACCGAATCGTCATACGTGTATTGCCCGTGATGGACATTGAAGCTTTTCGGATAAAAAGCGCCGTCATCCGGCATGTTCTCCAGAAGCTGAATATGTTTACCGTAGAAAGCATGATCAATAAGCTGCGCCTTCTGCATCTGCTGCAGGGCATCGCTGTCAATATAAGCGAGGCTCAGCTCCTGCGCAGATTCACCTCGGTCAAAGTCATGAAAATCCGTCATGTATCCATTTACCAATGCAGAAGAAAGCAAGGTCCCCGTCAGTGTCCCTGCCTTCTCACGATCACTTGATGTGCCCCAGAGCTGTTCAGCCTTCAGCAGCGCACCGATCACTCGGAGATCATCACCCAGCGCATTCGTATGGATATTGGAGCTGCCGTCCGGCTCCAGCTTCCATGCCAAATATTGCTGCGGAGTCAGGAAATAATGCTCCAGCACCCCAGCGCTTTGATGAAATAAGGTCTTGTCCTTCTTCAGCACAGCATATTGCATCCAGAAGCCAAGCGATTCCGATAGCGACTCACGACCCGCCGCAATCTCCGGGTTGGTTGAGTCCCCTTCCTGCAGGTATGTCGCAAGCGTGCCATTCGGATTCGTCATATATTTTTGGATGAAGGCCTCTGTCTGGGCTGGCGATTCCTGGGGCTGCCCCTCTTTCCAGTAGAGCCATATACCCGCCGCAGCCATCAGTATCAGCCCGGTAATGGTCAGTTGCTTTCGGTGCTTGTGCATATATGAATTCCGCCTTTCCTTTGCAGTTCCATGATATATTCAGATAATATAGAATAAACCAGCAGAGGGAACATGAACGATTCTTTAGCGTAGAACTAGGTAAGATCGGACTTGAATTTACAGAAGATATGATGCTGGTTTGTCAGCGTTACGAAGTTGTCGATGTGAAAAAAACATAAAACCGCTTGGGATATCCCAAGCGGTTTTATGTTTCTATTGTAATACCGATTCCGATGTTACAGCTTCGAATTGCTGCTTGGCTTGCCATCAGAGCCGTAACGGACCTGGTTGTATCGATGGATAACCTGACCCACATCCTGTGCAGGGAGATGAGTATAATCGCCTTTGGCGTTTAATGCAGCGCCATTCTCGGATGGCGTAAGGCTTGGACGGAACTTATAGCCCCGCTTAACGGCGCTTCGAATCAAGCTTTCGTAAGCACGGCGCGGATCACCATCCTTCACCGCAGCTGCCCCTTCTTTGCGCCGCCTCCACAATCTGCCGGGACGCTTATTCACACGGTCGATTTTCTCCACCTCATCCACGTAATCGCCCTGATCGGTCGGGGCGCTCCGCACCTCACGCAGAAGCCGGAGCCGCTGTGCCATCCGTGCGATCCATTCGCGAAATCTTTGCGGGAGCCAGCGGCGCACCAGCCGATACAAGAGAAGCAGCAGGGCTACAGCCACGGCAACGATCAGCAGGATCAAGAAGATCTGGCCCATAATGTGCAGCCACTTCGGCGATTGGGAAGGCGGAGGAAGATCCAGCGGTCCTTGCTGCCCCATCTGCGGCTGCTCCGGGGTCACCTGCTGCTCTCCTTGGTCCAGGCCATTAAATATCCCGCTCAACCAATGCCTGAAATAGGCAAAGCCCTCATTCAGTCCGTTCCACAGGCTTAGCAGTGCGATGACCGCGATCGTCAGCCAGGTCATCCAGCGGTTTCTGGACAGAATTCGGCGGAGCAGCATCCGGTCGGTTTGCTGCGCGTTGGAAGCTTCGCGTACACGGTCCCCGTTCCACCGCAGCAGGACCGCAAACAACGTAAACAGACTAAGAAGATAGAGCGAGGTGCGGTACGGCTCGATCGCAGGCACTCTGGAAGATACGCCATACACAATCAAGGACGCAGCCAGCCCCCCCAGCGGCAAATTCAGCTGGACTAATCTCCACAGCTGCTTGCGGCCGACAATAAGCCCGCGAATGTCCGCTAGCAGAAGGAGCAGTACCGCCAGTATTGCAGCACGAAGCCCGAGCGCTGCCAGCGGCAGCAAGGCAGCAGCTATTAGCAGAGCCGTCGCCAATACTGCCTTCCTGCCTCCAGCCTGTCTGATTCCAATCATCGTACCCAAGGCATGCAGCAGCCACATGACCGGCAGCAGCCACCAAGGCGAAGCCTGCATGGCATAGACCATATACAGCAGTAAATAGGGAAAGACGGCAGCCGTTTCCAGCAATGAATTCCCCAGCACCGCCAGGCTGCGGCGCAGTCGTATGCCCTTATCGGCTATCATCATGCCCCCGCCCCCTTCATGCCTTCGCTCAGATCAGCAATCGATACGCGGTGCCCTTTCAGCTCAATCAGCCGAACGGCATCCCGGATCGCTGCGGATACATATGGGGTCACCAGAAAATAATCCATTGTTTCATGCGTTTTTGGCTCCGCTTCAATCCGCAGCAGCTCATAAAAAGGCCTCTGAATCTTGAGCTCTACGGCAGCCATGGCCTCCAGCAAATCCTCAAGATGCGGAAGTCCGTAATCCGGCGCAAGATACGCCATCCTGGCATCCGTGTCCGGCGACAATGAGGCATTGCTCGCAAATCCAGCCGCCATCCCCTGACGAATGAGCGCAGCGGCGCAGGTTGCCGCATAGGATAGCGCCTCTTCAATGATTTCCGGCTTGGTGACAACATTCCACATCTGCTCCGAGACCTCAATATTAAGGAAGATCATGGCCTTCGGGTCTGCAGAATAGCCATGCTGATGCACTTGCAGTTCTCCGCTTCTGGCACTGGCCTTCCAGTGAATACGGTTCATAGCATCTCCAGGCGCATAACCTCTTACGCCTGTAAACAGAAACGGATCCTCGACAATCCAGCGGCGCACAGCCAGTTCACCCTGCCAGGTTTTCCAGGAGGAAGGAAGCTCCTCATCCCTGAGCAGGGATGGATAGACCACCAGCCGTTTGTTGAGTGTCACTTTCAAGGAAGGCGTGTACATGGCGAACAAATCGCTTCCGGTCATAGTTGCCGTATCCATGCGGAATATGCCGCGGCCCCGGCACTGGATCTGATGCGTCCGGGTGATCCGCGTCCGTGCGGGAAGCGAGAAGAAGCTCGTATGATTCTGGTAAATCTGGCCCTCACTGATCCAGGTCTCCTTGCTCCGCTTGAAGCCTAGGGATGCCGGAAGCATCGCCTCCAGCCGCAGCCAGGGGATAGGCACACGCCGCTTGTTCTCGATTACCTCCACCATTTCTATCCGGTCGCCTGCATAGCAGGTCCGGGCACTGAAATGGCGGTCATAATCCAGCTTGCCAAGCGCGCTTCTGCCTAAAATAAGTCCCTGCAGCACCATGACAAGTCCGCAGGCAAGAAATAGCCACAGCACTGCCATTTATTTCACGCCACTTTCAAGTTCCTTTTCACTCGGAACCGGGATGCTGTCCATGATTCCCGTCAAAATGCGCTCCGCATGGCCATTTCCTGCCTCATGGCGCTTCCGGAGCACCAGCCGGTGCGTCCACACCGGTAGAAGCAGCTGCTTGATATCATCTGGCAGCACATAGCTTCTTCCATGCAGTGCCGCATACGCTTGGACAGCGCGGAGCAGTGCCTGCGTGCCGCGCGGGCTGATTCCAAGCATCGTTTCGTCATGATTCCGGGTGGCCTCGGCCAATGCAACGATATAGCCCATCAGATCATCCGTAATCTGCACCTGTCCGCATAGTTTCTGCGCTTCCAGCACCTCTTCGGCGGTTGCCGTCTGTCCTGCTTCCTCGGCCCGCAAACTGCCTGCGGCCGCAGTCCGTTTCAGAATCTCTACCCCTTCAGATGCTGAAGGATACCCCAGCTTCATCCGGATCAGAAACCGGTCCATCTGCGCTTCAGGCAGCGGGAATGTCCCTTGATTGTCCACCGGATTCTGCGTGGCCATGACCATAAACGGGCTTGCAAGCGGCATCGTCTTCCCCTCAATGCTGATCTGCCGCTCTTCCATACATTCGAGGAGACTCGACTGTGTGCGTGGTGTGGCACGGTTAATCTCATCGGCCAATACAATACGCGCAAACAGCGGTCCCGGGCGGAAATGAAACTCCCCGTCTTTCTGATTAAAAAAATGGATGCCGGTCAGATCCGATGGCAGCAAATCCGGGGTGAACTGAATTCGCTGAAAGCTCAAACTGAGCGATGCCGCCAAGCTTTTAGCAAGCAAGGTCTTGCCTGTTCCCGGAACATCCTCCAGCAGCACATGCCCGGAGGCGAGAAGCGCCGTCAGGAGCAGATCCACCTCATGCTCCTTGCCTACAATTACGTTTGCAATGTTTTGCTTTAACTTCTGCGCCAGCTGTTGAACGCTCTCCATACCTCTTCCCCGCCTTCCCCTTGCCACCATTTCGATGTGCTCATGATGCCGTTAAAACGCTTGCAAAAAATGGAGCAAGTCTCCTGTTTTTTGAAAATCCGTGTAGACATTTTATTTGAATGATTATGTATTCGAATCAATTTCATAATACCTTAAGCCGCTTCAATCAAGGCTATATATAGATCCAAACGGTTTTATTGGTCTATGTATAGTTTCAATTTGATCGTTTTAGTGAGATATGAAATTGATTCATTCCTATTTCCTTACCTATCTCATTTTAGCAAATTTTTCTTGGTAAATGGAAATGAGATGAATAATCCACTGCCATTGACGACGAAGCCCTGCCATCGGTAATATGGGCGTAAGAGGTGATTTGACTTGAAAACCATGCTTATACTCGGCGGTATCATGCTGTTCCTCGCGGTGGCGCTTGGTGCCTTTGGCGCTCATGCCCTCAAGGAGCGGCTGAACGAAAGCCAATTAAAAACATACCAGACCGGCATTCAATATCATTTGGCCCATGGACTCGGCCTGGTGCTGATCGGACTCTATGCAGGCATGACAGACCATGCATCACTCGTGATTCTGGCGGGCTGGTTCATTGCGGCAGGCATCCTGCTCTTCTCCGGCAGCCTGTATGCACTGAGTCTAACCGGCATACGGAAGCTGGGTGCCATTACGCCGCTTGGCGGTGTAGCCTTTTTGGCAGGCTGGGTTATGTTTATCATTGCAGCAGCACAAGGGTAACCATGAGGGGCTGGAAATTAAAAAGAGCGCATTCCCTGCTATAGGGAAATGCGCTTTTTTATTTCTTTATTGATTTACGGCACGGCTTGTCTTCGCATTCCGTCCGCGTTCACTCTGAATTTGCTTGCTGCGCAGCTGTCCGCAAGCCGCGTCAATGTCCGTACCATGCTCCAGACGTACACTACAGCTGATATTTTGCTTTTTCAGCGTATCGTAGAATGTGGTAATCGTTTCCTGGGAGCTCCGCTGATACTGGCTATGCTCGTCAACCGGATTATAAGGAATCAAATTCACGTTGGCCAGGTTTCTCCGGCTGCCTACCAGCTCCGCAAGTTCCAGCGCATGCTCGGGCTGGTCATTGACATCCTTCAGCAGAATATATTCCAGCGTGATCCGGCGATTGCTCTTCTCCAGATAATAATCGATGGCCTCCATCAGTGGCTCGATGGGATATGCCCGGTTAATCTTCATAATCCGCGTGCGGATTTCATTATTCGGCGCATGCAGGGAAATCGCCAGATTGGTGCCCAGGTCGCTGTCAGCGAACTCACGGATTTTCGGCGCAAGACCACTGGTGGATACGGTGATATGCCGCGGTCCAATCGCCAGCCCCTTATGATCCCGGATAACCCGGATGAAGCTGGACATATGCTCGAAATTATCGAACGGTTCGCCGATACCCATGACGACAATATGGCTGACACGCTCGTCTTTTTTCATCTGGTCCAAATGCAGCTGCACCTTCATGACCTGCTCCACGATCTCCCCGCTGGTCAGATCCCGGCTTTTGCTCAGCAGTCCGCTTGCGCAGAAGCTGCATCCGATATTACATCCCACCTGAGTCGTCACACATACGGAAAGACCAAACTTATGGCGCATCAGTACCGTTTCGATCAGGTTTCCGTCCTGAAGACGGAACAAGAACTTGATCGTGCCGTCTGCAGACTCCTGCTTGGTGTGCTCCTCCAGCGTCTGAATAGCAAAATGCTCGTCCAGCAAAGCCTGGCACTCCGGCTTCACATCCGGCATTGCGGAGAATTCGGTTACGCGTTTGCGGTACAGCCCATCCCATACCTGCAGCGCCCTTGATTTTTTATGCCCGTGCTCAGCCAGCCATGCGGCCAACTGGTCGAGAGTTAATCCATAAATGGATGGTTTGTTCATTGCTGCTTTCCTCTTTTCAAAAACCTAAAATTCAGTCCCTCTCTACTTTACCAGAAAAGGACCGGCAATCTGTCTTTATTCTCCCAAAATTTTATTGTTAAAACAAGGGGAGACAGGCAGGATTTGAGGCGGGGACAGATGCTGCAGGCATGTTGTAGCTGGAACCTGCAGTTCCGAGAACAGCAGGAATCATACGTTCACGCATGACGACACTCTCTTTGGCTATTCGTCTGGAAAGAGGCTGGATATTTTTTTGCGGCGCGGAATTATGTATTCGGTTCATACTTTTGTGGTCACTTTAGGCGGATATCTATATTTTTCGAAAGCATATTTGACATACTATTTATATCCTAAGGCAATGGACAGAGGGCAGGAAAGTGCTGCTATCACAGGGAATATCGCACTCCTATTTAACATATCAAAAATGACATATTTACGTTAAGACATCGTGTCTCTACACTTTTTGTAAACGCTAACATTTATCCGGGCTCAGCAGCTGAACATCCTAAGGCTTTCTACAACAGAGCTCCAGCATAGCGTAGAATTTAGGCTTTAGCTCATATCAAAGGGGGGAAAGTCTCATTCACGCTAAAGTCGGCTCACAACGATAACAGGAGGAATCATCTGATGAGAAAATACTTAAAACCGTGGGCAATGATCCTATGCCTGTCCTTGTTCGCCTCACTCTTGGCGGCATGCGGCTCCAGTTCCAAAGATGCCAGCGACGGCGGACAAGCGTCCAAAACGGCGGAAAACGTACATAAAGAAGGCTTCCCGATCGTTGACAAGCCGATTACACTGTCCGTGTTTGCGCCTGATGTAGGCAGTGCGAAATGGGATACCATGCAGGTATTCAAAGATATGGAGAAGCTGTCGAACATCAAGCTGACCTTCCAGACAGTTCCCGTAGACAGCTTCGAAACGAAGAAGAATCTGATCTTTGCGAGCGGCGATCTGCCGGATATTTTCTATGCAGCCAGCCTGACCCCAGCCGAACAGGTCACCTACGGCAGCCAGGGCACGCTCATTCCGCTGGAAAAGCTGATTGACGAGTATGCGCCTAATATCAAGAAACTGTTAGATGAGAATCCGGAGGTCAGAAAGTCCATCACGACTCCAGACGGACATATTTATGCCCTGCCTTATGTTGATAAGGGCGCGGTATGGTATAAGAGCCCGCTTTACTATAACGGAAGCTTCCTCAAAAAGCTGGGCGTAACCAAGCTTCCGGGTACGCCGGATGAGCTGTATGACTACCTGAAACGGGTGAAAACCGAGGATCCGAACGGCAATGGCAAAGCGGATGAAATCCCGCTGACATCGACCAAGCTGAAGGATATTCGCGTGCAGATGCTCGGATTCTGGGGCATTTATGATGAGGTGTATTATGCCGACAAGCAGGGCAAGGTGCATTATACGCCGCAGGAGGAAGGGTACAAAGAGTATCTTACCTTCCTGAACCGGCTGTGGACGGATAACTTGCTCGATCATGAAACCTTCTCCCAAACTGATGAGCAGAAAAAGGCCAAGGGGAAAAACAATCAGGTAGCCCTGTTTAACGACTGGCTTCCGTATTTCATGCTGGGCGGGGAACCGAATACCGCCAACCCTGTCATGGCGCCGCTGAAAACAGGCTTCCCGGATTCACCGGTTGCCGCAAAGTCTTCCGGCATTTCCAAGAACGGCACCTTCGCGATTTCCGGCACGAATCCGGCACCGGAAGCAACGATGCGCTGGGTTGATTACCAGTATGACTACGAGGGATCCACTTTGTTCAACCAAGGGCCGGAAAACCTGCTGTGGAAGTATAAGGACAAAGAAAGTCATGTGAAAGAATGGCTGCCTGTTCCGGACGGGGGCGACCGTGAGAACTATCGCGGAAAGATTACCCCGAACTATGGAATCACGACGCCTGGCGTCAGCCTGCCGGAAGTGTCGAAGGGCTTGAGAAGCGATATTGACGAATGGGTCGAAAAGGAGAACCAGGAGAAAATCATTCCTTATGCCAAGGTGCCATATCCGAATGTGTTCCTGACCGAAGCGGAACAATCCGAGGTTACATCGCTGCTCTCCGATCTGAACAATTATGTTGAACAGATGGAAGCGAAATTTGTTACGGGCCAGGAACCGCTGTCAGGCTGGGATAAATACAAAGCCCAGGTGAAGAAAATGGGCAGCGACCGGATCGTCGAGATCTATCAGGCGGCATATGACCGCTGGGATCAACAAGGGAGCAAATAATCTAGACCCTAATTCATGAATGTGTCAAAAGATGAATCGAGGGCAAGTCTCTTGTAAGACAGCTACATGTACTTCTTCCCGATCCATGGGCTGACAAGGATTACAAAGAAACCGTTCCTTTAGAAATAGTAGTGGACCTACATTTCTAAGAACGGTTTCTTTCATTTTTGTATATGGATAATCAGAACCAGGCATCGTGAATGAAGACATACCGGAGAAGCGGATAGCATTGGCTCTCCGCTGGTGTTTCTTTCTCAGGTCGTCCGTTACAGCGATAACTCCGCCAGAACGCTCTCTATACGCTCCTTCTGGCGCAGATGATGACGGTAATGCATTTCAACCAGCATAAACCATTCGGCTGCATTCAAAGCGCCAAAGCCCGGATGGATAAGCTTGTTCTGTTTAGGAGCGCCATCCACCACCTGTTCGGCTTTCTTCATCTCGGCTAAAACGCTAAGCAGCCCTTCCCGGATCTGCTCCTTACTGTCAGGTTGTCTTGGTGTATATGCCGGGGATGGCGGAACGTGAACCCTTATCGGCGGGAATTCATTGTTCAAGAATGCGGCCTCCCCTCTCTCGGATTTCTCTCCTTCCGTTAGCACATCCTCAGCTGACGAGGCGCAGGCACGGACATTCCGTAAATGCAAATACAAGGAAGCGTTAATCAAGTGCATATACATTTGTCCGAGCGACCATTCATCCTCGCCCGGCTTTCGAGTTAAATCCTCCATGCTGAAGCGCTCCAGCTCTTTCAAGTAATGCTGTGTTACGCCTTCAAGCCTTTGTATCGTTTCTTGTGTATTCATCTCCGAATCACTCCTTGAACTTGATCTTGAGATAAATATACAAAAACGCTACTGACAGCGTTATGTCAGTAGCGTTTCAGAAGCTTTTCGGCTTCTTCAATGACCCGTGTGCGCAAGGACTCCGGCTCTTGAACTCTTATGCCAGATCCCCAGCTGAGCACCCAGGACAGGATCTCCTCGATTTGCCTGACACGAAGCTTGATCCGTAGTCCTGCGGAATGCTCTTCCAAAGCATCGATATAGTAGTTATCCGACTCTCTAACCCGGTCCGCGATGCTGATATCGGCAAGAAGGATGATCTCAAGTCCTCGGTCATCCGGGGGCTTATAGTCCTCAAGCTGAAAGTCGGGAGGAAGCTCATACTTCACTTCAAGCTGCTCCAGCTCCGCCATTCGGGATAAGCGAAAATGGCGTATATCCTGCCGAAGCTCGCAGGCTGCAACCAGCATCCATGCCCCCTGTACATGAACAAGTCCATAAGGTGCCGCTACGCGGGTACTTTCCTTTTTCCCATCCGGCCCCGACCGAGTTTTAACATATCGGAAGCCTACCTTTCGCCGCTCAAGCAAGGCTCGCCGCAAAATCTCCAAGTTCATCCGCTCGTTCCGGCTGCTGCCTGATTCTCGGGCCGACAGCAGCCGCATGGTCCCTCGCACCTTCTCGGCTTCAATCCGTACCCGCTCCGGGAGTACAGCCTCGATTTTCGTCCGTGCTGACTCCGCATGGATTCCGTAGTTCGGCTCCAATTTCTTTTGCACAAATTCCGCTCCCAGCAGCAGTGTCACTGCCTCGCTGGCCGTAAAGCTGACCGGGGGCAGAAAGTACCCCTCCATCAGGGAATAGCCTTGGCCGGGGGCACCCACGATCGGGACATTGGCTTCACTTAGCGCCTGCATATCCCGGTATATGGTGCGAACGCTGGTTTCAAACTGGGCGGCCAGCTCCTCTGCCCGTACTATTTTTCTGCCCTGCAGTTGAAGCACAATGGCTAATAAGCGGTCCATGCGGTTCATCTGATCGTCACTCCTCTAGCTGTATACACCTTATAAGCTCTCTAAGTCTGTCCTGCACCTGTTCCCAGTGCTCCTTCATTGTCTCCCTGGCATGCATATCTTCCAGCTTCTCTTGATGGATGCTAATTGTTGCCTTTCCCTGTTTTTTTCACCATGCGATTGCATTAGAAACTCAGCCTCCTGATCAGGGCGTTAGCGCCCTGACAAATAAATCCACGCTGTTCTCCTTAAATTCCTGCATCGTAATGCTCGTTATGGACTCCGCTTGATGCAGGTGGGTCATGAAAGCCCCATAGTTCATCCACATAAAGGTCATAGCCTGTGCTTCCGCATTCGTGGCGATCATTTTACCCTGTTCCTGCATAGCTGTAAAATAATCCATCAGCATTTCCTTGAGCTGCCGCGGATGCTTTTGGGCTTTATGCATCACATCCGATAATTCGGCATCCTTCAGCACAATTAGAATCATCTTACGGTTCTGGTTCATGATCTCATGATAACGATCCGCGAGAAGATACAAATCAGCCCGTAAATCCCAAACCAGCTTCTCCTGAAAAACCTGAATCATATCCTCGGTATAATGGAACCGGTCCACCGCTGCTTCAAGCAGGTATCGTTTTGTCCCAAAGTGGCGGAAAAGCGTCATCTCACTTAAGCCGGCAGCAGCGGCAATTTCCTTGGTCGACACGCCGTTGTAACCCTTTTTTGCCATTAAATCAATTGCTGCCAGCAGCAGCCTGTCTTTATTATTCTGCCTTTGGTTCATCTATGTTCCATCCTTTGTTTCCATCCCAGTTGTTAGTGCACACTAACAGCGTGATATTAGCATGTTACTCAAAATTTGTCAATATATGGATTTGGGAAAAATATGATAGACTTAGCTTCCTGAATGCTCTTGAACGACGCCCCACATATTCCCGTTTGGATCTACAAATTTAAGAACCCAGCCGAAGTCCTCATTTTTGTAATGCGTAATCACGGCGCCGCTCTTTGCCAGGGAATCATGCATGGCGTGCACATCATCCGTGGCATACAAAAGCACCGGCATCGTTGCTCCATCTACTGTGAAATTCGCAGAGGTATCATCCGCGGTCTGCCACAGCATCAAAAGCGGTCCAGTTGGCAGCTCTAGAAATGCGCATTTTCCATAATTCTCTCTCAGCGCAAATCCTAAATTTTGATTGTACCAGGCAATGGATTCCTCCATGTCTTTGACCGGAATTTGCATATGAAAAAGGGATTTAAGCCTTGAGGTCACCTCCTTCTCAAACTTCTGCTCCTCCAGCCGGTTGTCTTCCAAAAAGTCATGGACCATATCATACAACTCCTCTTTTAATTTTTGCCGCGCTCTCCGCAAACGGCTCTCTACCGCACTCACCTTCAGATCCAGCATCTGAGCGATCTCCCTGGCGCTATAGCCTCCGATGTGATGCATTACGGTTACAATGCGGTATTTTTCATCCAGCTCATGCAGAGCCTCACGTACCGCCGTTCTTGTGGAACGAACCTGGTAATCCTCCTCGAGGGACTGTAGTGACGGGAGTCCCCTTGCACACTCAAGAGGCTGAACCGGGTTCGGCTCTTCCCGCAGCTTATCCAGGCATACACGCCGTGCAATGGCGATAACTCTTCCTGATCTCCCCGACGCGCCTTTTCCACCCTTAAACGGTCCGCCTCGCCATCCACTGTATCAGCTCCTCTGCTATATAGACGTAAATGGCATACAATTCCGGTCACCCACCTTGTGGATTTCTATTGATATGTATTTTGTGAAATACCGCCCAACTCCTTTTATTGATGTGAAAACCATTTAGCATCAATCTGAAAATTTCCCTTTTATTTCTTTTCCGATTGCATTCTAACCAGATGGGTAATAGTAGGCTACGGGGGTGGATCGAACTTATTTCGGTGTCTCCACGGCTGGACTTCCAGCATTTCCAATAACAAAAAAATGAAAATTTTCGTTTGATCCACACCGGTTGAGGTTATATAAATAACGTTGCAGTAACATAGATTATTGCAAAAATGCAAAATAAAGGGAGAGATTAATCATGGCAGACAAAATGTCCAGAGAAGAAGCAGGTCGTAAAGGCGGAGAAGCAACAGCACGTAATCATGACAAAGAATTCTATCAGGAAATCGGCGAAAAAGGCGGAGAAGCCACTTCCAAAAACCATGACAAGGATTTTTACCGCGAGAACGGTAAAAAAGGCGGAGAAGCCCGAGGTAACAATAATTAAGTATGGGACCATACCTTCATAAACTAGAATAAAAAGCACGATTTCAATATGTATTGAAATCGTGCTTTTTTCTGTGGAGATATGAAAATTCAGATTAAAAACATGGCCACAATCGTTGTAACCGAGAGTCCGATCAGCACTGGTTTCAGATTGCGACGCGCCAGCTCGAACGGACTGACCCCGCAGATGGCAGCCGCCGGAATGAGAGCCCATGGAATGAGCGTGCCTCCGCCGACCCAGATCGCAGCAATTTGTCCGAGCGCCGTTAATGTCGCCGCCCCCGTATGTGTCGCAGCCGCAAACAACTGAGCAATAGAACCTGCGAGCGAAATGCCGGAGAAACCGGAGCCGTCCAGACCTGTAATGGCACCTGTGATGGTCGAAGTCACTGCCCCGACCGCGCCGTTCAGCGGTACACTGCCCGCCAGTGCCACCCCCAGGTCGTTCACAATTCCATGCGATGCCTCGGGTAATACTTTGCCGAACAGATCTGTAAACGCCGCATCGCCAAGATAGAAGAAGGCTGCGATCGGAATCACCGGACCAAAAATTTTAAAACCGAACACAAAGCCATCGATCAGATATGTCGTTATTTTCTCCAGACCCTGATTTTTGTGGGCGAGTAAAGAAATGACAATCAAGATGAGCACCGCTGTACCGCCAACAAGTGCGGTTGCATCTCCGCCCTGGAGCTTCAGCACGAACATGGCCACCACATCCGCAAGAAAAAGCAGCAGTATGGCAAGCGCCAGCCCTTTTTTCACTTTGGACGGCAATATGACATTCTGTTCATTTTCCTCTCCATTAGCAGCGAGGACGTTCCCTGTGCTTTTGACCGTAACCAGGCCGTCTCTCCAGGTACCGTTCTTCATATCTTTGCGCATCATCCAGAAAGCGGTTACAGTTGTAACGAGTCCCATCACGATAACCAGCGGTACGCTCGCTTCCATAACGCTTGTGACCGGAAGCCCTGCCGCATCAGCCGTCAGCTTGGGAGCCCCCTGGATAATATAGTCACCGGATAGCGCGATACCGTGGCCAAACAGATTCATTGCCATCGCAGCCCCCAACGCGGGCAACCCGACCCGAATGGCAACCGGAAGCAGCACGGCTCCGATCAATGCGACAGCCGGCGAAGGCCAGAAAAACCAGGATGTGACCATCATGATAATGCCGATACCCCAGAAGGCCTGTGCCGGTGTACGCAGAAAGCGCGTGAGCGGCGCGACCATGGCCTCATTGATGCCTGTGCGAATAAGTACGCGGCTCATCGCTACGATGATGGAAATAATCATGATCGTGCCCATCAGCTCTTTTGTGGCATAAATAAAAGAGTTAAAGACACCCGATATCGATCCGCTGACCGCACCCGTTGCCAGAATACCCAGCGCTAAAATCCCTGCTACGCAGATCATTGTCGTATCCCGCCGCTTGATCAGCAGTGCCATGATAAACACAATGAACGCCAGATACACGTAATGAATTGCCGTTAAATGAATGACCATCTCTTGCTCACATCCTTCCCCAGCTGCAAAGTGGTGCTATATGCTATGCAGGGGCCTGGGCATGGGTTCATGACTAGAGGTGCTTCGAAGTTTTCTTTAAGAGCGACTTGATCTTTACGAAAAAAAGCCACTCCGAAGAGTGGTTTTTGTGTATATCTAAGGGCACATAGCTGCGTGAAATATTCTTTAAAAAGAACTAAGTCAATCGATATGTCGCGAAGGGTTTGCCGTATCGGAACGGCTCACTGATCTCATTAAGCTTGCTCAGGGCCTCCCCGCCCGGGTTCAGCTCTACGCTGTTCAGGTTCTCATCCAGCTGCTCCGTGCGGGTTGCACCTACGATAACAGTTGAAACTACAGGCTGCTCCATCAGCCAAGCCAGTGACAGCGTGCTTGGCGTGCATCCGCTCTCTTCGGCGATCCGGCTTACCTCTTCCCCAAGTGTCAGCGTCCGGTCATTAATGAACCGGCTGAAGCTGGGGTCCGTCTGTGCACGCGACTTCAAAGGCGCCTGGTCCGCGAAGCTGTATTTACCTGTGAGAATGCCGCCTGCCAGAGGGAAATATGGAATAATTCCCACGCCTTGATCCAGGCACACAGGCACTAATTCTTGTTCCGGTGTGCGGTCAGCAAGCGAATAGCTTGTCTGGGTAGACACATATCGGTTCAGTCCTTTAGCCTCGCTATAGCCAAGTCCCTTCATAAGTTCCCAAGCGGCATAATTGGAAGCCCCGATATAACGCACTTTGCCAGCGCGCACCATATCGTCCAATGTGCGGAGCGTTTCGTCCAGCGGTGTATTCGGGTCAAAGGTGTGGATCTGGTACAGATCCACATAATCCGTCTTCAGCCGTGTAAGACTTCGGTCCAGCTCCTGCATCAAATGATACCGCGATGATCCGCGGGAATTGGGACCCTCTCCGTTAACCAGCCCGGCCTTGGTTGCCAGCACGACCTCATGTCTTCTGCCAACCAGAGCCTCGCCAATAATCCGTTCGGACTCTGAACCCGCATAAATATTGGCTGTATCGATGAAATTGATACCCTGATCCATCGCATGGTGTATGATCCGGGTAGATGCGTCCTCGTCTGCTCGTTTACCGAAAGCATTCGTTCCAAGGCCCAGAATAGACACTTCCAGACCGCTGTTTCCTAGTCGGCGATATTTCATCATAACCGCTCCTTTGACTTATATTTATTTGCTGTAACCTTACCAATTCCCTGATCTACGCCTGCTGGTCCGCCCGGAATCCGTCTGTACTCCCGTCTCTTGTCTTTCGGCTCTTTCCATTTACCAGCCAGATGCCCATGAGCACAAGCAGAATGCCTGCCACCGTAATCACGCTGAGGCTTTCATTTAAAAACAGAACACCAGAAACTACACCAATGACCGGAACCAGCAGCAATGAAATGGAAGCCCTGCTCGCTTCCACCTTGGACAGGATGTAAGACCACATCACGAAAGCGAGCGCCGAGCCGACAATGCCCGAAAAGAGCACATACACCGCAGGCATAACGCCCCAGTGGCTTTCCCCATGCTCAAAAATAACCGAGTACAGCAATAGTCCAGCCGCCCCGGTAATCATCTGCCAGGTTGTAAACTGAAGCATATCGCAGTGTCCCAGCTTACGCTTAACCAACAGATTGGCAATAGCCCACGAAAGTCCCGAGGATACGGCCAGCAGCAGGGCCGGCGTGCTTCCGCTCCAATGCGCATCCATGGCGACAAACAGCCCGATGATGCCAATCACAATGCCCAGCAGCTTCCGCAGACGGAGCTGTTCGCCCGGCAGCCAGAAATGCGCCATCAGAGTCAGCCACAACGGCATGCTGTAGGTAAGCACCGACGTGAGTCCCGCACTCAAATCCTCCAGTGATAATTGAATCGCCAGGTTAAAATACATCGTTTGCAAGATACCGCAAAGAATATACCACTTCCAATCACGCATGCGGGGAAGCGGTACCCTCCGGACCATACACACGGCAATAAGCACCAGGGCCCCAAGGGCAAATCGGTATCCCGCAAACAGTACCGGCGGAAACACCCCATTCGCCAGCTTCATAAATACCCAGTTAAATCCCCAGATCAGGCAAAGCAAACCAATCAATACATTCATTTTAACCACACCCCGGATGTCTGAAAAATACGTAGAAATAAAGCCTCGACAGGCTTCTTAAGAACCGGCCGCCGTTGTTTTAGTGAATATACGTTTCCAGTGTGAATTTGTCAATAAAGGGAGTCGTTGAAACGAGGACTGGGATCTGCGTCTCGACTGCCTGTTTTCCTTATCATTAAGTTCAATAACAGCAAAAATCCCCCGTTAAAGAGGGATTTTATGTTGTTGCTATTCCGTTATGGAAAGAAACCAAACTTTCCTGTCTATTTACCTTCACTCCAGCTCTTCAGCTTCGCAAGTGAATTTTCGCTCAGTTCACCCAGCCGCCAGAATGCCACTTTGCCATAACCGTCCCGGTGCAGCGTATCCAGCCATCCGGTCAGCGTAGAATCATCCGCATACCACACGATATGCTTCTCCCCCTTGTCATCCACATACTCAAAGTGAAGACTGCCGCTTGCCGGATCCCGCTCCGGCGGAGTAACCGCTCGCCGGGTTAATTCCACTGCCCGTTTTTCAGTAACAGCTGTCACCTTCCCCTGACCGCTCCAGTCAAATCCGCCGGCTGCAATCGCAATGACATTGTCTCCAGGAAGATGGTTCATCCGGCGTGCCAGCTTGTCGAGAAAGATGTAATCCGCCTTCGGTCCAGGATCACTATGCGTTCCGTACAGATTATAAGCCATCATGACATATTCCGGTCCGCCCGGCAGATCCAGCTGCTCGATCGGTGCCCGTGACTCAAGCACGATCCGCAGCGACTTGCCCTGCTCATGCAGCCTTTTGTACAGCTCGCTGTAAAATGCCTTGACCTGCCGCCAGTCACTGTCCTTAATCTTTTCGTAATCGATCTCTACGCCCTGTACCCCGTACTTCGAAGCCAAATCTATAATGTCTCCGATATGCCGGCTGCGGGCAGCTTCGGATTCGACCAGGCGCGACACCAAATCCGGATCCTTCTGCACCTCGGTTCCATCCTGGAGATAGCGGTCGTTAACGAGTGTCATATAGACCTTATCCAAGGAGGCATCCTTCGCGGATTGCAGCATCTCCGGCAGCCCTTTTTTCAAATCATCCGTCATATACAAGTGATCCGCCTCATCAAAATACACAGCAAAAAGCTGCAAACTGCCAAGGCCGCTTGCGATCTGCCGAAGGTCCTCAAGCCCCGATTTCCACTGCCAGTCTACCAACCAGGAAGATAGCTCCTTCTCAACCGCCGCCACCGGCCGCTTCTCATCCAGATTAAACTGTTCCTTGACTCCCATATAAATGGCGGTTATCGCTGTAATCATCGTAATGGATAAGGCAACCAGCCATTGTTTTGTCAGCATTCGTTTAGACACCTTCCACACTTCCCTTCACTTCCGGATTCCTCAGAAGGTATCGATCGCCCAGTCGATGGAAGCATTCATTATGTTTTGAATTTTGATGGCAACACCCTTCAGTCCGGTAGAACGGCTGTTGAACAGCAGCTCCTTGCTTCCGTCCGTTTTCTTCAGGGCTTCAATTTTCAGGCTTTCAAATACACCGTCGTATATATCGTCCTTGGTATTTTGCTTATGATATTCCGCACCCAATGCAGCTCCGCCTGACGCTATCGACCCGTCGATGGGCTGATGCACCAGAAGCGGCTTGCCGTCCACGTTCACATCCAGAGTACTGCCCTGCACATTCACGTCCAGCTTACGATTCTGCCCGATATTGACCGGATACTCATCCTCTGAAGTCTTCAGTCCCGAAGTTGCAACCTGCTGCGAGTACATCCCCGCCTTGTCTAAAGTCAAATCCGTTGATCGCCACTGCACCGTATCCAGCTTGCGCTTCTGCAGGATCTCCACTGCTTGTCCGGCCTTCTTCTGCTCAACGCGGAGCTCGTTATTGTCCAGCACGACGCGGACATAGGACTGCTTCTTTTCATCATCACGGACATACACCATCTGTTTACCTACCACATTGCCGGTAAGCTTGACACTGAGCCGGAGATCCGGGCTTCGATCGCTGTCCTTCAGTACGATCCTGCCTTCTTTTCCTGGAGGAGAGGTCAGGGCGATCTTATTCTCCATATATTCGGCAGCCCCGCTAATCGTTTGCCACTGGGCAGCGCGTTTCCCATCACCTTGAATATACTTCATTTGCCGCCCGGTATCTTTTTCAACCTTCATCAGCAGATGATTGGTAAACCAGTAGGGCTCCGGCTGCACCCGGGTCAGATCGTACAGACTCTTTTTGCTATCGTTATACATATTGCCATCCCGGTTAAAATGCATGCTAAACAGCTTGCGGATATTCTCGTCATTGGCTTCAGCAACCAGCCGGTTCATGCTTCCATACAACGTATTGGCGTGCATGATCATATACACCTTAGGCACAAAACCCAGCTTATCCGTGTAAATGGACTGCATTTTCTGATAATCATCCGTTATGCGGGCATCCATCTGGTCGCGGTCCTCAACCGGAATCATATTCTCATCGCGAATAAAATCCATAAGATAATGATTATAGTAGGCCATGTTCCCTTTGCTGCGCATCTCATTCTCGGTTTTCTGCCCGAGGTAACGGCCATCCTTGTCAAAGATATTGATATAAGACAAACGGTAACCATTCGTACCCAGCTCCCAATAGCCGCTTTTCATCATCTTCTGCATTTCTTTAGGCTGGACAAACTTACCGTCACTGTTTCCCATTTTATTCGCATAGGAAAGGAAGGTCGCCTTGAAATTATACTTCTCCAGCAGCGGCTGGGCGAACAAGGCGGAATCATTGCGTCCATCCTCAAAAGAAAGAAACAATGCCTTATCCGGCAGCGGCTTGCCCTTTTCATAAAAATCAAGGACATCCTGCTGCGATATCGTCCGGTAGCCCTGGGTATACAGCGTCTTCAGCTGCTGCTCCAGCTGCCTTTTGGCAACCAGCTTCGGTGTCCCCTCACGGTCCACGCCAAAATAGGACAAGGCGATAAAGCCGTTATGGTTCGTCCATGTCTCTTGGGCAGGCTCCTCATAATGCCTGGTATACCCAATGGTCTGGACCAGCAGAATGACTTCGACCATTAAGATGGCCAGCTGTACCATGGTTTTGATCCGTTTCCGGCGATTTTTGCGCTGGTAATTCAGGACGGTTTTCCGTGTTTTTTTGTTCATTTCGGATAACCTCATTCTATAGTTTCGGTCTGGCGCAGGAGTTAGAACGGAAGATCAATTTTCCGATCCCTGTGCTTGTGCTTCTTTCGCTGCTTTCTCGCTTTTTTGCGGTTGCGTGCTTCAATATCCTGCGGCGTCTCGCGTGTTCCCCAGGTGGATTTCCAGAAGGTCACCCATGCGACAGGCATCTGCCACAGCAGCACCAGCTCGTAAAAGACACAGAACACCAGCCCAAACACCCACAGCCTGCTCTTACGGAACAGCAGATGCGCCAAACTCATGAGCATAGCCATCATCAGCAGCCCCATCAGAAACGTCGTCGGAAAAATATGATGCACAGCCGGCACATAGACGAGATTATAGAGCACGATGACGGGGGCCGCGATGGGTACGATCAGCCCGATATAAAAGAATAACGCCATAAAAGGCTCCTTGCGCCAAATGAATCCCCCGGCCCGCAGCGACTCGCGCAGCCAGGAACGCTTCCACCGCATCTGCTGCTTCAGAAACACACCCATATCTGACGGAACAATCGTAGAGCAGATCGCCCGGTCCTGATATCCGGTTCGGTGGGTCTTCAGAATATAGTTTGTCATGCTGCGGTCATCACCGAAGGTAGCAGGCTGTCCGAGAAATTTCTGATTCAACCAGGCTTCGGAATGCTGAATGATCAGTTCCTTCCGGTAGCAGGAAAGCGGCCCAGAGAGGCAGGTCACGCTGTCAAACCACGATTCAGCAGCCTTCATGATCCGAAAAGCAATGTAGTATCTGACGGTTTGTAGTTTGGTTACGGAGTTCGTGTACTTATTCTCTACATCTGTCCGGCCGGCCACACCGCCCATTTGCGGATCCTGGAAAGGCTGAACCAGATTTTTGATGGCCTGGGGGTCGAGAAAGCTGTCCGAATCCACAAACACGACCAGTTCATGCTTCGCCATCTTCACGCCTTCAACGAGTGCAACCCTTTTGCCTCCATTTTCCGGCAGAACATGCAGACGCAGGCGCTCCTTGGTCCGATAACGGTCAGCCTCGCGGTGAACCAGATCGATCGTCTTCTGAATCCTCTCCACCGAGCGGTCTGTCGAACGGTCATCGACCACGATTACCTCCAGCTTGTCCACCGGGTAATCCTGATTCATGCAGCTTAGAACCGTACGATGAATCCACTCCTCTTCATTAAAGCAGGGGATAATGATCGATACGCCGGGCGTGTAGTCCGGATTAACCGGAACATCACGGTACAGCGCCCCGAAGAAATAACGTGTCAGCAGAAACGCCGCCGCAATCAGGCTGTATAAGTACAAAAGCAAATTATATTTAAAATAGATAATGCTTTCCGCGCGCAGCAGCATGATAAACAAAACCGAGACAAACAGCAGAGCGCTTGCCGTATACACGGAGTAGCCCCAACGCTTTTTTTGAAAATAGACGGTCAGCGGCTTCTCAAATTCAAACGCTGCCATCTGCTCTACGTGACCCTCTACCTCGAGTGTGAATAAACGGATCGTTACCGCATCCGTCTTCACGGCTGATTCGAAGCCCTCCGGCATCGTACCCGGTGGAATATGGAACCGGATTTGCACCGATTCTCCGGGACTTATGCGCGGCCTCGAATCATCCAGGCGAATCAGGATGCCCGTGGAGGAAATATCCACGGCCTGTCCTTTCATCATTCTTTTCTTGCGTTGCCCTTTTGTTGCTATACGTACCTCAAAATCGGCTTCATACCGCAAGCTCAGAAGGCGGAGCTTCGATATCAAATCAGGATCCTGCTCCGCTTTCTCTTCCATTTCCTTCATACCCCGGCGGTCCGGGGTAGTCCGAATATGCTCCGGATCAGGAACATCCGGTAAAATGCGTCTGTCCGCTCGCGGAGAGGTCAGCACCTCTTTCATGTTTTTCTTATTTCTTCCAAGCACCGGCGCTCTTCTCCAATCTATGAATTATAGCCTCCAGTAGAAGTAGCCTTCATTCTCGAATTCGGCCTTGCTGTAGACCCCTTTTAAATCCACCATTACTTTTGGCTGCTTCTCGCTGAACATCCGGTTAATATCTGAAAAGCTCATCCGGGCGAATTCCTCATGCGGAACTGCAACAATCAGCATGTTCAAATCCTTCATTTCAGACAGCTCCGACAGTTCAAGACCGTACTCGTCCCTCGCTTCCTGCGGGTCAACATACGGATCAGCGATAACCGGATGAATACCGTAATCTTGAAGCTCAGCGATGATATCCGTCACCTTCGTGTTACGGATATCCGGACAATTTTCCTTGTAGGCAAGACCGAGCAGACCGATTTTGGCATCATTCAAATCCAGCTTCAGCTTCACCAGCGCTTTAATGATCTGCTGGGCTACGTAAGCACCCATGCCGTCATTGATATGCCGCCCGGCCAGTATGATCCGTGACCGGTACCCGGTATCCTCGGCTTTGTAAGTCAGATAATATGGATCAATGCCAATGCAGTGACCGCCGACAAGCCCGGGTGAAAAGTGAAGGAAATTCCACTTGGTTCCGGCAGCTTCCAGCACTTCCTGCGTATCAATCCCCATCTGGTGAAACAGCATGGACAGCTCGTTCATAAATGCGATATTGATATCCCGCTGTGCGTTCTCAATCACCTTGGCTGCTTCGGCCACCTTGATGCTTGCCGCGCGATATACACCCGCATCGATGACCAGTTCGTATACTTCGGCAATGATGCGGAGTGCTTCTTCATCGATGCCTGAGACAATCTTCACAATGTTGTCGAGGCGGTGCACTTGATCTCCTGGATTGATCCGTTCGGGGGAGTATCCGACCTTGAAATCCTCTCCGCACCGAAGCCCGGACTCCGCCTCCAGTATTGGAATGCAGATATCCTCTGTGACGCCGGGATAGACGGTCGATTCAAACACAACGACAGATCCCCGGGCCAGCTTCTTCCCTACAATTCGGCTCGCACCCTGTACATATTGGAGATCAGGCACATTGCCGCTCTGTACGGGCGTTGGCACCGCTATAATAAAAAATCGGGCAGCGTCCAGCTGATCCGGCTCCGACGTAAACTCGATAGAGCAGCGTTGGATTTCCTCGTCTCCGAGCTCTCCGGTCACATCGATTCCGCTTTGATAGCGGCTGATCTTGCGCGCATTCACGTCAAAACCGATGACCCGAAGCCGCTTGGAAAAAGCGGCAGCGATCGGAAGTCCCACATATCCGAGACCGACAACAGCGACGGCTGTCTGCCGGTTTATGATATCCTCCACGATGATTGATTCCATTCTTTACTCCCCTTCATAGCCATCTATCTTCCTTGATTCAGCAGATCGCTGACTCTCACGAATGTATACCCTTTGCCCTTCAGCTTCTCAATCGCTTCGGGCATCGCCTCGATCGTGTGGAGATCATCCAGCATATGCAGCAAAATGATGCTGCCGCTTTTCATTTCCTCCGTAATCGTCTTAACGATCTGATCTGCGGTCCGGCTCCGGTTCCAGTCATTCGGGTCGACATTAAAATCGGCAATCATGTGATAGCCTGCAGCCGATATGATCCGCGCTTCATCCGCGTTAATTTCCCCGGTCGGCGGCCTGAAGATCATCGCAGGCTTCTCCTGTATCGCTTCCGTAATGATCTGATGCGCCTTCACCACTTCATTCTGAAGCTGCGCCGGGGTCAGGGAACTCAGCACGGGGTGGCTGTACGTATGGTTGCCTACATCATGACCCGCTTCGGCGATGGCCCTCGCCAGGTTAGGGTTTCTCTCTACCCCGTCCGCACGCAGAAAGAAGGAAGCTTTGATGTGATATTGGTCCAAAATATCGAGGATTTTCGTAACCGTAACATCTGTACCCCAGTCATCGAAGGTCAGCGCCACCTCTTTACGCGAGGTTTCTTTGCGATAAACCAGGTTGTATGCTGCCGATTTATAATCGGCATTCACCTTGGCGGCATCATGTCCTTCAATGGCTTCCAGCGGCTTCCGCTCTCCGCCTTCCTGAACAAGCTTGCTCAGCGGCACAAACGCATAACCGACATCCTTGGCGGCAGCCGCGATCAAAGAGATACTTTCTGCCAGCTGCTTGTTCTCCACCGTGTCCAATGTAATAATGCCGCCTCGATTGATGTATTTGCGGATATAGTTTTTTTTCTGAAGCTCGGTTTCCTTATTCCAATTATGTAAAAACAGGCTGTAGGATATGACCGCGCTCTGCCCGTTATGGGCAGCTGCAAGCCTGATATCATCGTTATATTCTCCAGTTTTGGTCCTTACATAGCGGGGAATCACACCGGTTTCCTTCTGAATCACCTGATTGGCCAGATGAATTTCCTTATACATCTGATCATAGGTCAGCTTGCTCAGATCTACTCCGTTCAAGGTGTTGTTCTCAATTTCATGTCCACGGGACAGAATATCCTTCGCGATATCAGGCTCCTCTGCTACTCTCATACCTGGCAGAAAGAAGGTTGCCTTGATCTGATAACGATCCAGCTCATCGAGCAGCGTGGTCATGGATGCGCGATCCGCCATACCGTTAAACGTGAGCGCCAGCTCCCTTTGGGTCGTGTACACATAGGAGATCGCCTTGCTCTTAACCCCTGTGTACTTCGAAACCGGCTGCTGCGTTTTGGGCTGATCGCTCCTGTCTGCTTCCTTTGTGCCTCCCAACATTCCGCATCCTGACAAAAAAGTAAACACAAGCATCAAAAGCAAGCATAAAACCGGCTTCCCGCCAGGACTTTTTGCATTCCCCAATCCCATATACCTTGCTCCTTTATGTAAATCTCCGTGCTTCTTTCTACCCATTTTGGGTACAGCATATCCACTCAACATATACAAAAAGCAACTAAACGAAAAGGCACAAAATTTTCCTCTCTTACAGTATTAAACATTTTTCCCGTACTCTCTCACATTTGCGATGGTCTTTT
This sequence comes from Paenibacillus dokdonensis, assembly GCF_004916975.1. GTDB lineage: Bacteria > Bacillota > Bacilli > Paenibacillales > Paenibacillaceae > Paenibacillus_AQ > Paenibacillus_AQ dokdonensis. The sequence continues at coordinate 418,706 of NZ_STGQ01000002.1, forward strand.
ACATCAATAAGGATGACTACGACAGCGAATTCAGATATGAAGATGCCCCTGTAAGCTCGTCACAAGGGCTTGATCCCAACCGGGTCATCTTATATAGGAACAGGAACATTCAGCAAAAGCCTGTCTCCGGCCCTGGAGCAGCTGGACGCTTGCCCGATTCATCATCGAGGGCCATTCAACTGCAGTTATTGTTTAACCACCAAACCTAGCAGCTTTGAAAATCCAATGGCTTGATCCGTTGAAACGATACAACCGTCCAAACTTTCCAAAGCAATGTTGAGCCGATTAAATGTACATGTACTAATATCGATGCCTTTAAGAGATGTCTGAGAAAAATCAGCTTCATCAATGTCACATTGATCCAAATTCACCTTACTGAATTTGCAACCATAATAGTTCGTACTTTGCAGTGATGAATGATTAAAAATGACTTGTTTTAGACGGGTGTCTATGAAACTGCTGAAATTCGCCATACAATTTTCAAACGAAACATTACCCATGTTGGCCTCAGAAAAATCCACGCCCATTAATTTGCAATCTTTAAAGGCAACCCTGTGTATGATCCCTTTGCCGAAATAAGCGTTAGACAGATCACAGTTTTCAAAAACAATATCTACCATATCTATTCTTTCAAGGCGAGCATGCTTGAATGTTACATTTTTGAAAATAACTTTGGACAGAACCGCTTTATCAATCTCCTCGTTATCCATAATTTCGTTAGTAATCATACAATTGGCTAAGTAGGGTTCCTCTTCGTTATAAATATCTTGAAAATTTGCTGTTTCTAAGTCTGATGGAATTTTGGGAAGCTCCATTTTAAAGCTTTTTGTCATAAGATCACCTTTCGTTATTTTATTGATTAGTCAGACATATCTATTGAGCAGTCACTGAAATCCTGTAACAATCAACAATTATAAACGATTAAGAACTCAAAGATAATGATATGGCGATCTGAACCAGCACGCAGCGTCTGTGCATGGGATACAAAAAGAACCCGAGCAGCCTTGGTTACAGGCCGATCGGGTCTTTCTACTTGGATAAGAACACTCCGGAAAAATATTAAGCGGATTGCTGGGCCGACACACTTTGCTCCGCCACCTGTTTCCGGCTTCTCGCCGCTTTATTCGCCACGAGGGTTACAGCCAGTGACAGCAGCAGCGCCACTGCCATCGAGATCATAAAGCCGATGACATTGTTGGAGAGAAAGGGCCCCATAAAGGATGGAACATAAGCTGTGCCCCGGACGTTGAATACGCCAACTAATCCTCCGCCAACGCCTGCTGAGCAGATGGCCCCCGCAAACACCCACTTGTTGGAGAACATGAATGGATACGCCGCCTCGACAAACGTGCCGAAGCCCATATTGATCAGGAAGCCCGGCGCAGCCACAGCTGCCTCGCCCTTATCTCTTGGCGCAATGATGTTGGCAAGCGTAATCCCGGCAGATACCATCACGAGTCCGACCATGTCGATCGCCCCGAGGAAGCTGTTGCCTGTCTTCTCCATTTCGAGCAGGACGATCGGTAGAATTGCCGCATGATACACGCCGCCCAGAATTGCCGGCCAGATCAGCAGACCTCCGATAACACCTGCTACAATCGGGTTGAAGGAAATCGCTATATTGATGATGTATTTAATGAATTCCCCGGCTTGCAGGGCAAATGGAGCAATCAAATAATACATGATCAGACCGGATATCAGGCCTGCAAAGCCACCCGCTACAATATTGACAGTCGTCATCGGGAACTTCCACTGTACACATTTGACGAACAGGAACTGAACCAGCAGTCCCGCTCCAATACCGCCAATAATGCCGCCGATAATGCCACCGTTGATCGACAATGCGCCTGCGATGACGCCTGCAACGATCGAAACCTCGTCCAGATCGGAAATCTGCTTGGCCGCGATGACGGCGAGCACGACCGGCAAAGCCTTCAGCATGACATCAAATACTTCGCTGAGGCCCTTCAATGCTGGAATCTGGCTGAGTGCAAGCACAATCGCCATGGCGATAAAGCCAGGCAGGGACGACTGCATGATGCCCTTCAGATTGATTCTCCGCCAAGGCTTACCCGAGGATGGAAGCTTGGTCGTTCCCGGGCTTCCCAGCACAGGGGTGAATTTCATGCCCCAATGCTTGCAAAGCGAGGTGATGAACGACACTGCTCTGGTCCGGTTTGTCGTACCCGTCGTACCGGAGGTAGCAATAACATTCGCTCCTTTAGAGCTGATTAAAGCCATGGAGGTGCCACCTGTGCCAACTACGGGGATCTGTCGTTCCGCCGCTGCCTTGATTGTCAACCGGTTGGCTGTTTCGGGATCCGCGCTCATGACGATCAAACCGTCAATTTGTCCCGACTGGATCAAGCCGGCCGTCTGAATATCCATCTCCGATGCTGCCTGGTTCACTTCTCTTAGCGCACCCTCAAAACGTTTCAATAATCGATTATCTTCCGAACTCCACTCATACAGAATCGCTGAAGTTGTCTCTTTGGCTGTATCCATCGATTCCGATGCCGCGATAAACTGCACCCCGCCGATTTCGAATCCAGCACTGGCGCACTGTGCGGCGATCTCCCCCATCAGCTTGTCCGGATCCTTACCGCCAAGATTATATAAATTACCGCCGCTGCTTCCTATAACTGCTATCCGTTTCATGATGTGCTCCTCTATGTATATCTTTTAGTACTTTATCAGGTTACCGTACTACCATATTATAAGAGTAAAATGTATCCTGAACAACTCTTAAACGCAAAAAAAAAGAGAGGATTGACTCTCTCTTTTTCATAAGTATTCGTCACATCACCAAAACCGGTTCGGATCAAACCTATACGGATAAGGAGCCTCTGGTCCATAAAAATTCTGGGAATAAAATGCTGGCTGTTCCGCTTGCAGACCCGGATAAGAAGGAGGCGTATACTGCCGCTGCTCTGCAGGTATGGACGGAATGTCCCGTTGATCGCAATCTACGGGTGGACCCAGTATAACGGACTGTGTTATTGGAGCCACCGTCTTGGCGTATTCCTCCGGATTCACGCAATACGCCCGGTTCATGATTTCCTTCGGCGTAAAGCGCAGGAAATCGGACGCATATACAATATCCGGGGTGGACTTATCAAAAATGGCCATGATAAACGTATTGTCTGTCAGCGATACGATCCAGTGGAACCAGCCCTTGGGGAACTGGGTCACTTGCCCCGGCTTCAGCTGATAAGTCATCAGCTTTTGAGTAAACGGGTTAAACACGGACGTCATTATTTCTCCGGTAATCACGACTATCATTTCATCCACATTCGTATGCCAGTGCGGATTAATCATGATTCCCTGGCTCATGTAGACATTAAAGAAGCCTGTATTGACAGCAGGCAGCTGTGCGGCAAAGAGCTGGGTAGTATAGTTCCGCGGATCCCGGCGATAGTTCACGACCTCATTGGAATCTGCGCTAAGATTTAATGACGGGTTCGTCAGGTCAACCTTCATCATGGAGCCTCCCTCTGGGTAAATGTCTATCTCACTGTATGCAAAGGGCTCGGGTAATGCGTCTAATTCCCCTTAGCCAAATGCGATCGCCCCATAGAGCTCTTCTGCGCATACTCACGCGACAAGTCCAGATCCTATCCACGGTTACGAAGAATGCTATTGTGACTGTCATCGTTTCCGCTATAATAAAATCAAGCGGTTATGATGGATAACTTTAACAATTACGGAGGTCCTATGAATCAAGCAGATGCAGCCTATTATTCTTCTGATATAGCACAGGGCGTAATCAAGACATTAACTACAGAAATGCCGGACGCCCGTCCAGCTGAGCTGGAAGAACGCCGGAGTCAAATGAACAAGTCACAAATCATGGATGCCTACTTCAAATCCTTTAGGGGAGAAATAACGGGCGATGTGATTCACAAGAGCATTCTGCATATTTTCGAGATTAATCTCGATGCCGTTTCGCTGTTATTGGACGGAGAAAAGGAAGCTTTGGCCGCAGCCCAAAACACGGAAGCGGGAACATCTCCTTACAGCGGCTCATTGGCCCGTGCTGTCATGGACTCCCGTCTCACTGTATACGGCGGTCTTATTACAGGCCCCGAAATCCGCAGCATGCTGAATCAAATGTTTGGCGTGAATCTGGATGCCATATCCTCGCTGGAAAAAGCAAGAATCTCGTTATTTTCCAAAGACCAATGGATTGTACAGCATGAACATGACCTGTTTGTGGTATACACCGGCGAGGGAGATGTGGATGTCAAAGTGTACCCGACCTCTTATTTTGTGGAGCAAACGGGACAGAATGAACTTCCGGCAGAGCTCCGGCACATACTTCAGTCTCTGGGTTATCAACTGGATGCGAACCAGAAAACCTGCTATTACGCTGATCCTGACGGACAAGCCGTACCGGATGCTTTTAAAGGGCAAACTATGGGGGCCATTATGGCAACCATTCGGAGCGACTACGCGCATTTATAAGCAAAATTCCATACATCATGCAAAAAAAGGGCCCTGATCACAGATCAGAGCCCTTTTGATAATTCTTATTTGCCGAACGAAGACAGGAACTTCACCCGATCTCCCATTGGAGGCGTATTGTTATCTACAAGCGCGACTTCCAGAACCGCCGGACCGCCTGCATTCAGCAGACTGCTCAGCGCTTCCTGATTCAGGTCGCCGAGTTCTTCCACGCGGAAGCTTGGGATCCCCATCGCCGCCGCCATCGCTGCAATGCTGATTTCCTTCTGACCGAAGGAGGCATGCGAACGTTTATACTGCAGCTCATGGCCATGATAGACCATGCCGAGGCGGGCATTGTTCATGACAACAAACAGGATCGGCAGGTTATATTCCTTGGCTGTCAGAATCTCCATACCATGCATGAAGAAGCAGCCGTCACCCGTAATACATACAACCGGACGATCCGGTTCAGCAAGTTTGGAGCCGATGGCCGAGCCAATACCGCTGCCCATTGCGCCAAAATGCACGTTGATATCAAATGTATTGTAATCCAGCACATTCATATAGTTGATGACGTAAGACATAAATTCGCCGATATCCACGGTATAACGAGTATCCACAGGCAGCTGCTTCTGCAGGCTCTTGAGCACATTTTGCGTATTGTATTCTTCCGTAACCACATAGCCCTGCGGCTTCTCCAAAGCTTTCGCGGCCTCTTTTGGCAGTCCCAGTGCCTTCAGCTCCTCCAGTAGGAACATCAGGCTCAAATTGATATCACCTAGAACAGGAATGTCGATTTCGTATTTACGGTTAAATACCGTTTGGTCAAAATCCATCTGTACGCAAAACCGGTTCTTCGTCAGATTCGCATTCCAGTTGTTTGTCGCAGTCTCTCCCAGACTTGAACCGAGGATCAGCAGAGCTTGTCCATCCCCTTCATTAATCAGAGCGGATGCACCTTCATGCCCCGCAAAGCCGAAAACGCCAGCTTGCAGTGGATGCTCCTCAGGAATAAACCCTTTGGCCTGTGGAGAAGTCAAGATGGGCCAGTTCAGCATTTCCGCAAGCTCCAGCAGCTGATCCACCGAATTTCGAACGCCCTGACCCGCGAAAATATACCCGCTCTCGCGCTGCACCAGCTCCTGTGCCACCTGCTTGATGGTATCAAGATCCGGCACCATTGGCGCTCTTTTGGGAGGATCGGGAATCATCACATGCTGAACTTCTCCCTGCTGTACATCGATTGGCATGGCCACATGAACAGGTCCAGGCACTCCGGAGACCGCGATTTCAACTGCTTTGACCACTTCTGCCAGCAGATCCTTCGATTCGCGTACCATCACGCTGTACTTGGTCACCGGACGGAACACCGGCTCGGCATCCAGTTCCTGCGATGCATTCAGTCCGAGTGTATTTACCGGAACCGCGCCAGTCAGGAACAAAACGGGCAGATGCTCACGCATCGCATTGGCAGCGCCGGTCACCAGATTAGTACCGCCAGGACCGCTGCAGCCGATAACGACGCTCATCTGGTTGGAATATTTGGCATAGGCCGCCGCCATATACGACGCAGCCCCTTCATGTTTCGTGACTACCGGCGTAATTTCAGGCATTTCCACCAATTGATCAAACAGTACATTGACCGAGCCAGCCGGAATGCCGAAGATATGTCTGACGCCTTGACCTTTCAAATACTCTAATACTGCGCGTGCCGCTTTCATAAAAAAACCTCCTAGAATTTCTATTTCTATATTCATCTATGGTGTAACAGAGTGAACTAAATGCCCCTGGGCTTTAGTTCACCCCACAGGATAGGTACAATTCAGCAATATCCTCCGCCCTCATCGGGCGGCTGAAATAATAACCCTGCATCAGGTAGCAGTCGCGGGCAGCCAGGAAATCGGCCTGCTCTTTCGTTTCGACCCCTTCGGCAATTACATTCAAGTCCAGATTCTGCGCCAGCGTGATGATCGTGTTGGTAATGGCCGCATTATCATCATCCTTGATGATATCCTGCACGAAGGATTTATCGATCTTCAGCGTGCTGATCGGGAAGTTCTTCAAATATCCGAGTGACGAGTATCCCGTACCAAAATCATCGATAGCGATACTGATACCAAGTCCCTTTAGCTGCTCCATGGTTTTGAGCGTAATCTCCGTGTTCTTGATGATTTGATTCTCCGTAACCTCCAAATGAAGGTATTCCGGTGATAAATCCGTCTTTTTCAGGATGCTTTTAACCATACCGAATAAATTATCCTGTTCAAACTGCCGGACAGACAGATTCACCGATACACTGATGAGCGGGAAGCCCCGTCTATGCCATTCCTTGATCTGCTTGCAGGCATTTCTCAGAACCCATTCTCCAATCGGGACGATCAGTCCCGTCTCTTCGGCAATCGGAATGAATTCATCCGGCGATACCATCCCCTCCGTCGGGTGGTTCCAACGCAGCAGAGCCTCCACGCCGACGATCGTATTGGTATTATAATTAATTTGCGGTTGATAGTAGATCAACAGCTCGTCCTGGTCGAGAGCTTTATATAAAGCATTTTCGAATTTAACAATTTCAAAGGTTCTCGTATCCATGCCCGTGCTGAAGAAATGATAGCTATTCCCGGATATTTCCTTTGATTTGTACATTGCCGTATCCGCATTCTTGATTAGGGTTTCGCTGGTATCTCCATGATCCGGGAACAGGCTGACGCCAATGCTCGTTTTGATATATACTTCATTATCCTTGACATAGAAGGGCTCGGCGAATGATGCAATGACCTGATTGACGACCTTCAGAATCTCTTTTCTGCTCATGATGTTCGGTAAAAAGATGGTAAATTCGTCTCCGCCTTGGCGCGAAACCGTAGCACTTTTCGGAATGCAGGCGCTCAGGCGCTTGGCTACATCGCGCAACAGCAGATCCCCGTAGGAATGCCCCAGCGTATCATTGATGAATTTAAAGCGATCCAAATCCAGGTACAGGAGCGCTACTTTTCCCCCATTCATTTGGGCATACTTGATGCCCTGATTCAGCCTGTCTTTGAGTAGAACCCGGTTAGGCAAATCCGTCACGCTGTCAAAATAAGCATGGTACTTGATTTCCTCTTCCATCTGCTTCCGCTGCGTAATGTCCTTAAAGGTGACCACGTCCCCCACGATGTCCTCCCCTTCCTTAATAGAAGAGATGACATATTCTACAGGGAAGCTGGAATTATCCTTGCGGTAGAAGCGGTCATCGGTATGACAGTTGCTCCATGCGCGCTGATTGATATAGGTTTCCTGCTGTTTTCTCGCTTTTTTTCCATTGAAAACAATGCTGCCCGGCTGCCCGATCAGTTCGCCCTTCATTTCATAGCCCAGCATGGCCTCGCCGGCCGGATTGCAGAATGTAATGTTGCCCTCCAGATCCAGACCGAAAATCCCCTCACCCGCCGAGTTAAGAATCAATTCCTTCTCCCGGCTCAGATGCTGGAGCTCAGCAATAACCCGTTCAAGCTCCTTGTTCTTAAAAGTAATCTCCGAGGTTCTCTCCTCGATAATGACCTCCTGCTTCTCCATATAAAGCAGATTGGACAACGTTGAGGCTGTGGCTTCCACGATGGATTGGCACAGCTGGACGGTCGCTTCGGAATACGCTGTGATTTTCTCCCCCAGATTTACGACGGCAATGACACCCAGTACTTCTCCCATGGACACGAGCGGGAACATGAACATCCCTTTGATCCCAAAATCGCGGCAAGCGTCATGGTTCGGTCTGTCATCCTCGAAGACATCGGGAATGATGATTACCTTTTTGGTGCTAATAACCTCTTGAAAAACCGCGTCATTCTCCGGGTCGATTTTGATTTTTTGATGCGTTCGCATCCAGTCCTCTTCAGTCCAGTCGCTGTCCTTACTGAGCTTAGCCGGTTTGATTCGTTTACCTGCCAGCGGATCCAGCAGATGCGCTCCGACGTTATAGTTGTTCAGTACTTTAGCAATATAGTAGAAGCTTGTATCCAGTCCTTGCTGCATGGTAGAACACATTGACAGGTTGCGTGTCACATCGAGCAGGAGCTGCTTCTCAGCGATCAAATTTTCCTTATGCGTCAAATTGTTGGCGTTACGGATGGCAACAGCCGCCATATTGACATAAGCCTCGACGGTTTGAATCTCCGAATTTGTCAGGTTCATCGGAATGCCGTAATCAAACAAAAATGCGAGTCCAAACAGCTCCTTCTCATACGAGATGGGAAGAACGAGCAGTGATTTGATCTCAAATCCCTCGATAGCCCAGGAGTCGGGGCGTTCATCTTGTGATGTGTCGGGAATGTAGATCGTTTTTTGCGTTTCGATCACTTCCTTGGCCAGCTGATCACGTCGGGTATCGATAATGTGCATGTCCAGCGTCATGCCGTTAATGGTTTCCGGTTTGCCGACATATCCTCTGAAAGTCCCATCTTCTTGCGGCAAATAAATTCCCACCGAATCACATTGGACAATTTCCTCCGAGATTGCAGTCGTTACATGCTGTAGTACCTCTCGTAATTCCAGCTTGGTGTTGATCAATTTTGTAATGTTCGCAAGCCGGGAATACCTCGTTTGCTCCTTCACCATCACACGCTCTCCCCTTGTCATCTTCGTTTGGCATCGATGTATGGTCCTGCTAAATATGAACTACTTATGTTATACAAGCGTATGATCTCGCAATCCTAAACTTCTGCCATACTTTCTCTGATATAAGGTCCTATTTTCCTTATTTTAACTCAGATCGGTATCTTTTTTATATATCCAATCCTAAAAAAATAGTAATTTTTAGTTATTTTAACAAAGTAAGCGATAGATAGGCATAGAGAGTGGAATAATCTGTCGTACTAGGGCTTTTTTCGCGGTTTACTAGTGGTTTAGACATGGGAGGCTTGGTCTACATAAAAAGCCCCCTCGCGCGAGGGGACTTTCACCTATTATGTTGCATGTATATGCGGAAAATGACTCAGACCAGCATGTTCTTCACAAGCTCTTTGTTGCGGTCCTTGAACAGTTCATTATGCGAGGAGACCATGGCGTATCCATCGGCATCCGGCTGAATGAACATCTTCGCTTTGTTGACGGCATTCGCCGCGTCCTGGAACGCTCCCGCGATCAGATGCAGCTTGCCTTCATGCTTCAGAATGTCTCCCGCTGCGTAGAGGCCCGGAACGGAAGATTCGCTGCTGGCCGTGCCTGCTATGTAGAAATCTTCCGCGATGTCGATCTGGAGCGTACTGTTCTCCAAAAGGGAAGCGTCGCGCTCATAGCCGTGATTGATGATCACCTCATCCACTTCCAGATCCAGCACTTCACCGGTCTGGTGGTGCATCAGCTCCACGCGCTCAATCACCTCATGATCGCCGCGTGCATGAAGCTTCGAAATGGAGGTATATGAAAGGCATTCCACCGAGCTGTTCAGCAGATGTCCCACCGTCGCCTCGTGACCGGTCAACGATTCCTTGCGGTATGTGATATAGACCTTCTTCGCGATCGGCTCCAGCTCGTTCGCCCAGTCGACGGCCGCGTTGCCGCCGCCAGAAATGATGACGGTCTTATCCTTGAACTGCTTCAAGGACTTCACCGTATAATGAAGGTTGCTGACTTCGAAGCGGCTTGCCCCTTCGATATCCAGCCTCTGCGGGTTCAGGATGCCTCCTCCGACCGCCACGATGACGGTTTTCGAGAGATGGACGCGCCCTGAAGCGGCGTGGAGCTCGAATATCCCGTCCGAGCTTCGCGTGATGGACTCGATCTTCTCATTCAGCACGACCTCGGGATTGAACGTCAGTCCCTGCTGCACCAACTGCTCGATCAGCTTCGCTGCAGGCATCGGTGTCAAGCCGCCGACGTCCCATATCATTTTTTCCGGATATACGTGGACTTTGCCGCCAAGCTCAGGCTGGAATTCGATAATTTTGGTTTTCATTTCTCTCAAGCCACTATAAAATGCGGAATAAAGTCCGGCCGGACCCCCGCCGATCACTGTCATATCGAAAATTTCTTCTTGAACCATTCCCGCTCGCTCCTCAGAAATTTATTGTTAATTGTAGTGTTTCAGTGATAACAATTCTCATTCTCAATTAAATATACACTCATTACGATTACTTTTCAAGATTCTATTGACATTTATTCAATTTCTACTTATGATTTAGTCGATATTGAGAATCATTATCAGTGATTTTTATAATAAAAGATACATGATAAATAGGGGGACAAAGTCATGGTTCGACTGTACACAACGGAATTAAACATTGGATACGGCGAACGCTCCATTGTGAAGAATCTTAGTGTGAACATTCCCGACAAGAAGATAACCGCAATCATCGGCTCTAACGGATGCGGCAAATCCACACTGCTGAAAGCCATCACACGGATCATTCCACATCAAGGCGGTACGGTTATTCTGGACGGTGAAAATATTGCCAAGGAAAATACGAAGCAATTGGCGAGAAAGATGGCCATCCTGCCGCAGACACCGGAAAGTGCTGCAGGTCTTACCGTCGGTGAACTGGTATCTTATGGACGTTTTCCATATCAAAAGGGCTTTGGACGCCTGACGACACGAGATTACGAGGTCATCGATTGGGCATTGGAGAAAACAGGTACCCTTGACTTTAAGTTCCGCTCGGTGGATACGTTATCCGGTGGACAACGCCAGCGGGTATGGATTGCCATGGCACTAGCTCAAGAGACGGATATCATTTTTCTCGATGAACCGACTACCTACCTTGATATGGCACATCAGCTTGAGGTTTTGGAGCTTTTGCAGAAGCTGAATCTGGAACAAGAGCGGACGATCGTCATGGTACTGCATGATATTAACCAGGCGGCACGGTTCGCCGACTACCTTGTGGCCCTAAAAGACGGTGAAATTGTCAAAACCGGCAGCAGCGAGGAAGTCATTTGTCCTGAAGTACTTAAGCAGGTGTATCAAATTGACGCGGCCATCGGACTTGATCCCCGTACTGATAAGCCAATGTGCGTCACATATAACCTTATTAAATAAAGGATGCTACTAATCCTGAAATTGGATCCCATCTAACTTTATCCCCAAGAAGGAGTTTACTCTCATGAAAAAAGCTTTCATACCACTCTTATTATGCTTCATTCTGGTCTTAAGCGCCTGTGGCAACAAAGCCACCAGCGAGCCATCCGGCGATAAAGTCGAAGGCAATGCGGCCGCTGAAAGCGCCAAGCCGCAAACCATCACATACCAGTCGGAAAACGGTCCCGTTGAAGTTCCGGCTGATCCGAAGCGTGTCGTGGTTCTCTCGTCTTTTACCGGGAACGTGATGTCCCTGGGTGTCAATCTGGTCGGCGTCGACTCCTGGTCGAAAATGAATCCGAATTTCCAGGATAAACTGAAGGATGTTCAGGAAGTATCCGATGAGAATCTGGAGAAAATCATTGAGCTGAACCCGGACCTGATCATCGGTCTCTCCAACATCAAAAATCTCGATAAGCTGAAACAAATTGCTCCGACAGTTACTTATACTTATGGTAAAGTCGACTACTTAACGCAGCACCTGGAAATCGGCAAGCTGTTGAACAAGGAAAAGGAAGCAGAGGCATGGGTGGATGACTTCAAGGCCCGCACTCAAAAAGCCGGCGATGAAATCAAAGCCAAGATTGGCGAGAATGCTACCGTTTCCGTTATTGAAAGTTTCGACAAGCAGCTGTATGTCTTCGGCGATAACTGGGGCCGCGGCACAGAGATTCTATACCAGCAAATGAAGCTGAAAATGCCTCAAAAAGTGAAGGACGCAGCACTGAAGGAAGGCTACTACGCCATATCTCCTGAAGTACTGCCTGATTTCGCAGGTGATTATGTGATTTTCAGCAAAAATAAGGATGCGGATAATTCGTTCGAGGGAACCAATACGTATAAAAATATTCCTGCCGTTAAAAACAACCATGTGTATGTAGCTGATGCCAAAGCGTTTTATTTCAATGATCCTTTGACGCTGGATTATCAGCTGGAATTCTTTACTAAAAGCTTTCTAGGGAAGTAAGGCGTAATGAAGACAAAATCTGAACGCATACGCATCCCATTTATCTACAAAATACTCGCGGCGGTATTGCTATTTATTGCTATCTTTGTGCTCGCCATGGTGCTAGGGGCAGCAGATACTTCGATCACAGATGTATGGTCGGCTCTAACAAGCAGCAGTGACGGGGAAAAATTATCCATAATCCGTGAAATTCGCCTGCCTCGCGAGATTGCCGCGATCTTCGTTGGAGCGGCGCTGGCTGTCTCCGGTGCGATTATGCAGGGTATGACGCGCAACCCGCTGGCCGATCCAGGACTTCTAGGACTGACGGCCGGAGCCAATGCGGCGCTGGCGGTGACGATTGCCTTTATTCCCTCAGTCAATTATTTCGGACTTATGGTGGCATGCTTTATCGGTGCTGCGGTCGGTGCAGCTTTGGTATTCGGGATCAGCGCAGTCAAAAGAGGCGGCTTCTCCCCGCTGCGCATCGTTCTGGCCGGTGCTGCCATCTCGGCTTTTCTATATGCCGTCGGGGACGGTGTAGGTATTACTTTCAAGATTTCGAAGGACGTATCCATGTGGACCTCCGGCGGCCTGGTCGGAGCCAATTGGGAGCAGCTTCAGGTCATCGTACCATTTATCGTTGTCGGCATCATTATTGCGATATTGCTGTCTAAACAGCTGACGATCTTAAGTCTCAGCGAGGAAGTTGCCGTGGGTCTCGGCCAAAAGACCGCTCGCATTAAAGCCATTTTGTTTGTCGTAACGGTTATGCTGGCAGGCGCCTCTGTCGCGCTGGTCGGCAGCCTGACCTTTATCGGACTCATGATTCCGCATATCGTGCGGGCGATTGTCGGAACCGATTACCGTTATACCATTCCGATGTCCGGCCTCGTGGGTGCTACGTTCATGATGTTCGCCGACACCTTGGCCCGAACCATCAGCGCTCCTTACGAGGCACCGGTGGCTGCCATTGTGGCCGTCCTGGGCCTGCCCTTCTTCCTCGTCATCGTGCGTAAAGGAGGAAGAGCATTCTCATGATTCATCCATCTCTCATCAAGAAGCACCGCCTTATTATGCTGATCCTGTTCGTACTTATCGTATTGACCATGATCGTCAGCATGGGACTCGGATACTCTACCTTATCTTTTGACCGGCTCCTGCCGACGCTGTTCGGACAAGGAACGTTCAAAGAGAACTTCGTGCTGTTCTCCGTGCGTTTGCCGCGGATTGTTATTACACTGCTGGCGGGCATGGCACTGGCACTGTCCGGATCGATTTTACAGGGAATCACCCGCAATGATCTGGCAGATCCCGGTATCGTCGGTATCAACTCCGGGGCAGGCGTAGCGGTAGCACTGTTTTTCCTGTTTGCGCCAATTGATGCCGGCTCGTTTATTTATTTGCTGCCGGTGATGGCCTTTGCCGGCGCCGTGCTTACTGCTTGCCTCATCTATTTCTTTTCATATAACCGGAAGACGGGCCTGCAGCCGGTCAAGATGGTGCTGATGGGCGTAGGATTCTCCATGGCACTCTCCGGCGTGATGGTCGTGCTCATTTCTTCGGCTCCGAGAGAAAAGGTCGATTTTATCTCCAAGTGGCTGGCGGGCAGCATCTGGGGCGCCGATTGGCCCTTTATCTGGGCGCTTCTGCCTTGGCTGGTCGTTCTGATCCCCTTTACGCTGTATAAGGCCAATCGACTAAACCTGCTGTCTCTGAACGAGCCTGTAGCCATTGGTGTTGGCATCTCGCTGAACAAGGAACGGATCGTGCTGTTGTTAACCGCCGTTGCGCTTGCCGCTTCTGCTGTATCCGTTACGGGTGGCATTGCATTTATCGGACTGATGGCTCCGCATATCGCCAAGGCACTCGTCGGACCCCGGAATCAAATGTTTATCCCTGTGGCAATTCTGACCGGGGGCTGGCTGCTCGTGCTGGCTGATACCATCGGCCGGCAGGTAGCCGATCCGGATGGACTTCCGGCAGGTATCGTGGTTGCCCTTATCGGCGCACCGTATTTTATCTATTTATTGCTAAAAAAATAAAATGCTCCAGCTACAGAAAATGCTCAAGCAATGCACGGATTGAATCCGTAAGCTGCTTGAGCATTTTTATTTTTAAACGAAGCGTTGTAATCTTCCCGTCTCCATGGCCTTCACTTCTCCTTGTATACGCAGCTTCCACATAAACCACAACATCAGCACTCCGCTCACAATAAACCCTATCACGCCTTCCCCGTTCATGATGAACAGATTCCCTTGGAGCAGACCCTGCTTGTTTGTATAGATATCGCCGAGTACGGTCGTGTTGACCACATTCCATACAGAATGGAAGAACAGTACAGGAATGAGGCTGCCGGACAAATCGTATGCGTATGAGAAGGCAAAACTGACGGCAAAGACCACTCCGGCCTGCACGGCGCAGGTTAACAGCGGATGGCTCATATCAGTGGCTCTAGCCAACAGATAGACAGCAGGCATGTGATACAGAGCCCATACGATGCCTACAATGAATGTCGCTTTTAATTTTCCATAAATCCGGGTGAGCTCAGGCAGCAGATAACCGCGCCAGCCGTACTCCTCCCCTAATACCACGACGATATTGACAACGATGGTCACAACCACCGTGATGATGGCTTTCATAACGCTCCTCACGGGATTCATTTGCTTACATTTCCCATTGTAGAGCGGTTAGAAGGTGGTCTGAAGAAACTTAAGTCATCTGTTCACCGTGACTTTCGTAAACATTTGGAATATGACTTTAGTAATCTATTCCTTTTCGCATCTGGAATGGTATAATTTAGGAAATATGAATCGTTCTGGAAGTGATGCGATGATTAAAGAAAAGCCCCTATTCCTGCTATTACTGTTCCGAATCGTGATCGTCCTCTTTGTCGCCATCGATGTTGTGACCCGCTACGAGCTATCAACGGTTGTTAAAGCCGCCACCATTGCCGGTATTCTGGCTATCCAGGCGAATGATTTCGGGAGAGCCACCCTCCCTTTTTTTAAAAGAAACCGCGCCTGGTATGCCCTATCTATGGTTGTCAGTATCGTCGGCATTGGCCTGTATATGATTTTCTTTGACAGTCCTGGGGCGGATCTCTATTATTTCTTCCCGCTTGCCGAAATGTTTCTATACAGCACCCGATTGGAGGTGGGTCTGGTCATTGTGCATATCCTGGTGTTCCTGACCGCCATGATTATGCTCAAAGCCAGTGTGGTAAGCTCCGTCATTCCTTACATGGCCATGCTTATGCTCGTCTATCTATTCCGCAACAATAGCCTGCAGCGCAAAAAGAACGTCACGCTCAGTGCGGAGCTGCTTGAAGTCAATGCCAAATTGAAGGAAATCACCATTGTCAGGGAACGGACAAGGATCGCCCAGGAGCTTCATGACTCGATCGGTCATGGACTCATTGCCATCCGGATGCACTTGGAGTTTGCCGAGAATACGGTGGAGAAGAAGCCGGAGAAGTCCAAAGAGGTCATTCACAAAGCATTATCCATATCCCAAAAAAGCATTGCCGATCTCCGGAAGGCTGTTTCTGTACTCAAAGAAGCTAAGGTTCCTCCCGTGATGCATTTGCAGGAATCCCTTCAGGACATGATCGAAAGCCTCCAGCTTGCCGAACGGCTGAAATTCGACCTGAAATTCAATCCAGCCGTAGAGGATGCCCGTCTGGATATTAAACAAGGAGTGTATAACACCGTCCGGGAAGCCGTGACCAATGGTATGAAGCATGGAGATGCCGAATCCTTTGTGATCGCTGTCGAAAAAAAAGGCCCCCTGCTTCATATCCTTGTTGAAAATGACGGGGCCGGCTGCACGCATATCCATAAATCACATGGACTTCGCGGAATTGAAGAACGTCTTGACTCTCTGCAGGGGACCGTACACTTCTCATCCGCCGGTAACCGCGGGTTTGCCGTGTTGGCCCATATTCCATATTTTACAGGTTCGGAGTTGAACTGAATGATCCGAGTAATGATTGCCGATGACCAAGGGATTGTGAGAGACGGTTTGAACATGATTTTGAGCTTATATGAGGAAATCAATGTGATTGCGGAGGCCGCTAATGGGGAAGAGCTTCTCGCTCTGCTGCAAAGTCAGGTTCCTGACGTGATTCTGATGGATATCCGCATGCCTGTCATGAACGGATTTGATGCAACCAAAATTGTAAAACATCAGTATCCGGGCGTGAAAGTGATTATCCTGACCACCTTTAATGAGGATGAGTATATTTTCAGTGGTCTGAAAAATGGCGCCGATGGCTATATTCTGAAAGATACGAGCTCCAAGGAAATGATTAAAGCTATCCACGCCGCTTATGAAGGCAATCTGCTGCTCCAGCCGGAAATTACAAACCGGATTATCCATGCACTTCATACCACTGACAATACCGCAGTTATGAACACAAGCGAGACTCCGGTTCGAAAGGATCTGACCCCGCTATTGACTCCCAGGGAAATTGAGGTTGCTGAGCAGATCTTGCAGGGGAAAAGCAATAAAGCTATCGGTGATGCATTATTTTTGGCAGAAGGCACCGTTAAAAATTACGTCTCGCATATCCTCGACAAGCTTGAACTGAACAGCCGAGCCGAACTGATATTATATTTGCAAAATAATTAAAAAAATTCACCCTCCTCTCCACCCTGACATAGGGCTGTCAGGGTACCGGGCTTACGATGGAATCGCCCGTCGACGTAATTTAAACAGCAAACCCTACTCAATATGAGTAGGGTTTGTTTGTGTTCTAACCGGGCGTCTTCGTATATTCATCTTAGCCTCATTTTTTCGATGCTTCTGCAGCCTGCTTTACTTTACTTTGATCAATGGGAATTTGGCCTTTCCAGCTGCCTTTTGTTTTGCCAATCCGGTTGATGTCCACGTTCAGGTTCATCGAATCCGGCAGCTTGGTGCCATCGGTCACAAAGGCGAACACGCCATCAGGCAGATCCTTTTCCGCAACACCCGAGTCTACTCTGTTTCCTTTTGCATCTGTCAGATAAAATGGAAGCCCGTCTTCTTGCTCTGTTCCAATAAAGCTCAGCACGCTAAAGCCCTCAACCCCGGACTCCTGGTATGTCGGATTTTCGATTTGCTTGCCATCTTTCTTTCCATCTGAAAGAACATCCAATCCTTTAGTATCAAACTCATAGGGAACCAAGGTACCATCGGCGTTTTCCACGCTGTAATGAACTAAGATTTTTTGACCCCCGGCATATATTTCTTTGAAATGAACCGTAATGCCCTGATCTGTCATTTTTTCATCCATAGGAATGGATATTCCCTCAGACAAATCCTGCTTCACGCCGTCATCCACCAATCCATTGATGTTGGCACTGCTGTTAAAAAAGTAAGATACTCCGCCTGTCGACGCAAATACACCTGTCGGTACTAAAATGGCTGCGGCTATACTTAATACGGCGATTCTTTTTTTCATTGTTCTCGTCTCCTTCTTATGGTGAAATTCGTTAAAAGACCGTCTGACACGCCGATCGACTTCTTCAGGAACGGTCACGTCATCAAAGTGCTTCGTTAGTGATTGTTCAATTTTTCGGTGTTCAAACATATCGGATCATTCTCCTCGTCTTGTTTTGTGTTGAACCCTTTCCGCATTTTCCCGAGTGCCAGATGAAGCCTGGATTTCGCCGTCCCCAGTGGTATTTGCAGCAATTCGGCAATCTGATCATAAGAGTAATCATAGTAATACCTGTAAATGATTACGGTCCTAAGTTTATAGGGCAGCTGGTTAATCGCCTCTTGAATTTCCCGGTGTGATTCGGTCTTCATCAAAGCTTCATCAGGTATCTCTACATGCGGTTCCACACCAAGACGATAGCTTCGCTCATGCAAGCGGAACCTTCTCCATATTTGCCTGCGCCAATTATTGACCTGCCTGATGACGATCCCATTCAACCAGAACTGAAATGGCCGTTTGCGGTCATAGCTTGGCAGTGAACGCCACAGCTGATAATATATTTCGCTGACGATATCGTTAACATCTTCCTTATCGCGAATGAGCAAAGTGACCGTACCATATACTTTCTTTCGAGTCAGTTGATAGATCACTTCCAGTGCTTCTTGATCCCCGGCTATCAGTCGGTCTAACCAGGGTTCCAATGCTTGATCGTTCATTTGAAGGCCTCCTGAAATTGTATACACGATGTATTGGCTCTCTGGAGTGGGATGGTTCACTGATTTCTAAAATATTTTTATGTAAGTCTCTTAAAACTTTTGGTTACGACCTGATTATATAATCTTAGAACAACAAAAAAAGCGCCTCCCCAAGCCGTTGACTTGAGAAAGCGCATATTATTCGTTATCTTTGGATGGGTTCCATACGGTACACACCGGGCTTGCCGGCTTCTTCCTGAATCAACCACCCGAATGAGATCACGGACGCGAGCCGTTCCTTCTGTTCCGGGGTCATTTCTGCGATGACCGCCTCTTGCCCCGGTTCCCGCACGACCTCCGGCTCCAAGCCGTATGCAACCGCGAGCCAGGAGCGAAGGCCGCCGAGCGTATTGTATTTGATGGAATAACCATCTTTGACTGCCGACTCAAAGGTTTCCGGCTCTGCAGAAGCAAATTCGGCCAATGCCTGATAATCAAATTCGTAAATACTTGTATCCACCGGAAGATCCCGTTCATTTATTCTCCGCAGCAGTTCCTCATTGGACCAGCCGTATGCCCGAAGTCCTTCCAGCATTAATGCATCCCACTGCGATAATTTGACGCCTTGATTAGCTCCCATGTTCAAGGTTCCTCCCCTAACTTAATGATCCGCCACAAAATGGCCGGGACTTACTTCCCGCAGTTCAGGCACCGCGCCATCATTCGTTGTGGGCACTTCATATTTAATCGCCAATCTCTCATTTGCCGTGCGCGGATCGGGAATCGGAATGGAAGAGAGAAGCGCCTTCGTATACGGATGCAGCGGATTATCGTACAGCTCATCGCTTTCCGCCACTTCCACCAAGCGTCCTCTGTACATCACTCCGATGCGGTCGGAAATATGGCGTACCATGGACAAATCATGTGCGATGAACAGATACGTCAGACCGAATTCGGCCTGCAAATCCTCCAGCATGTTGACGACCTGTGCCTGTACGGATACGTCGAGCGCGGAAATCGGCTCATCACAGACAACAAAATCAGGACGCACGGATAAGGCCCGTGCAATCGAAATCCGCTGGCGCTGCCCGCCGCTGAATTCATGCGGATAACGGTATAGATGCTCGCGCTTGAGTCCGACCTTTTCCAGTAAGCCGGCGACGAATTCTTTGCGTTCATCCGCCTTCTTATAGATGCCGTGGATATCCATCGGCTCACCGATCAGATCCAGCACGCTCATGCCGGGATTCAATGAGGAATACGGATCCTGAAAGATCGTTTGAATCCGCCGGCGGAAAGGCTTAAGCTGCTTATCTCCGAGCTTGGACAGGTTCTGCCCATCAAAATAGACCTCTCCGTCCGTATAATCATACAAACGGATCAGGCAGCGTCCAACCGTTGATTTGCCGCTTCCGGATTCGCCTACAAGACCAAACGTTTCACCCTTGCGGATCTGAAAGCTGACACCATCGACAGCCTTCAGCACTTCCGGACCTTTCGTGAAATGCTTCTTCAGGTTCCGTACATCGACCATGATATTTCCGCTCATTTGCCTGTTCCTCCCTCCGCCAATGCCTGTTCCAGCGTGCTCTTATCCTGCACAAGCCAGCAAAGGGACCGGTGTCCTTCTCCAAGCTCCGCCATGGGTGGAAGCTCCGCACATTTCTCAAAGGCATACGGGCAGCGTTCTCTGAACGGACAGCCGGCGGGCGGATCAATCAGATCCGGCGGTGAGCCTTCAATAGGTACCAGCCGTTCCCGGTTTGCGCCCACACGCTTCGGTACCGAACGAAGCAGGCCTTGCGTATACGGATGTCCTGTACGATAGAAAATATCCTCAACCGTTCCCTCTTCCATGACCATTCCGCCGTACATGACGACGACGCGGGAGCATACCTGAGCAACGACTCCCAAATCATGCGTGATGAGCAGTACTGCGGTATCGGATTGTTCCTTCAATTGCTTCAGCAAATCAAGAATTTGCGCCTGGATCGTCACGTCGAGCGCTGTTGTCGGTTCATCCGCAATCAGCAGCTCCGGACTGCAGGAAAGTGCCATTGCGATCATGACCCGCTGACGCATGCCTCCGCTGAATTCATGCGGATACTGCTTTACGCGGCGCTCCGGTTCGGAGATGCCCACCTTACGCAGCATTTCTACCGCTTCCTGAATCGCCTCTTTTTTCCCAAGCCCCCGGTGACGGCGGATAACTTCCGCCATTTGAAAACCGATCGTTTTCACCGGATTCAGCGAAGTCATCGGATCCTGGAACACCATGGCGATCCGATTTCCGCGCAGCTTACGCCATTCATTCTCGCTTAGCTCCTGCAGATTCTCCCCCTGGAAAAGAACTTCGCCGTTCGTAATCTTTCCTGGAGGGGCGATCAGACCCATGATCGCTTTTGCCGTCACGCTCTTGCCGCTCCCGGATTCACCAACGATGCCTACCGTTTCGCCTGCGCCTACATGAAAGCTGACGCCGCGTACCGCTTGGTTCTGCCCATCACGGGTTTGGAATGAAACTCTCAGATCATCCACGCTTAGCAGTTGTTTAGTCATCTTCGTTTCTCACTCCTTCACGCCGCCTGGAGCCGGCGGGTTTATCTTTTACCTAGCTTCGGTTCTAGACCGATACGCAGAATATCACCGAGTATATTAAAACAGAGTACCGTCAGGAAGATCAGCAGACCCGGGAACACTGCCATATAAGGCGCTTGAGCAATATAGCCTTGCGCCCCGTTCAGCATGCTGCCCCATGTCGCATCCGGCTGATGCACGCCAAAGCCGAGAAAGCTAAGAGATGATTCCATCATAATCGCCGAAGCGATGTTATTGGTCGCACTAACAATGATAACGGAAAGCAGACCAGGCAATATATGCTTCCAGATGATCCTGAACGAGCTTTGGCCCGAGGCTTTGGCATACAGAACATACTCCCTCTGTTTGAGCGCCATCGTCTCTGCCCGGACTACCCGGGAGATGCTCATCCACATGAGCAGTGAAATAATAATAATAATGTTGCCCACGCTCGGCTTCAAGTACACGCTGAGCAGCAGCAAGATCAGAAAAGACGGAATAGACATGATAATATCCAAAAAGCGCATCAGCAGGCTGTCGATCCATCCGCCGAAATAACCACTAATAATGCCGACTGTTACGCCGATCGCCGTTGCGATAATCATCGATAAGAAACCAACCATCAGCGAGACGCGGCCACCGTACAGCGCTCGTGCAAACGTATCCCGTCCATAATCATCGGTACCGAACCAATGTCCTTGACCTGGCGGCTTCAGCCTCTCCAGAGCGTTAATCTGGTTCGGGTCCTTGGAGGACAAAAATGCAAATATCGCAGCCAGGGTAATCACAAGCAGCAGAATAACGGCGGCGATCCCCAGCTTGTTTCCCTTAAGCTCACGGGCTACATTAACCCATTTACTCCCTTTCATGAGATCACCTCGTTGTTTTAATTCTCGGATCCACGATGCCATACAGGATATCCGCGAGCAAATTCCCCAGGATCAGCAGAACGGAAGAGAATAATGTAATGCCCATAATGACAGGGTAATCCATCCCCCGTACAGCCGTCATACCGAGCGAGCCAATGCCCGGCCAGGAAAATACCGTCTCGGTCACGATTGCCCCGGCGACCAGGTCGCCCATGGACATACCAAGCAAGGTGATCACGGGGAGCAGAACATGCTTAAGGACATGCCGGAACAAAATAATACGCTTGGCCGAGCCAAAGGCATACTGAATTTGTACGTAATCTTCTTTGAGCTGGCTGATCGTACTTGAACGGATATACCTCACGTATACCGTTAAGAAGCCTATGGCTAACACCACGCACGGCAAAAGACCATGCTTGATCACATCGAGCGCAGAATTCGTGCCGATCGTGCGCATCCCCATGCTCGGCAGCCAGTGCATTTTAATGGAGAAAAAGTACATCAGCAATATAGCCAGCCAAAAGAGAGGCAGCGAAATACCAATGTATGCAATCATGTTAACGAGCTTATCCACCCAGCGATTGCGGTTTGCTCCCGCAACCAGGCCCATGGGAATAGCCAAAATGACGGCCAAAGCGATGGCTGATGCCATGAGTCCGGCCGTTGCAGGCAAGCGCTCCACAATTTGTCCCAGCACCGGTTTATGGTTCACAAGCGAGTAGCCGAAATTGCCGGTCAGGCATTCCTTCAGCCAAATAAAATATTGAATGTATGCCGGCTTATCCAAACCGAGGTTATGCCTAATGCGCTCAATGTCCGCCGCATGCATGTTCGGTGTAACAAAAGAACGCACGGGATCTCCGGGCGCCACTTTCACCAAAATGAAGCAGACGATCGACACAAAAAACAGCATAGGCAGAGTTTGCAATAATCTTCTGACGATCAGTCTTCTCATGCTTTTAGTCTCCTAGCTTCGTTCTGATAATACGTTTTTGATCTTTCTAAATACATCAAGTAGAACAGAAACGGCTGCACCCTAAGGCGCAGCTCCGTCTCCACTCACGATAAACTTCGAATATAACCGTTTTATTTCAGGTAAAGTTTAGACAAATCTTCAAAGATAACAACGGGTTTCAGTACAGCTTCATCCAGACCGCCATATTTTTTATCTACAGCAACGATCGTTTTCGTATAAGCGATTGGGTAGATAACCGCATCGGAAGCGATGGTTTCCTGCAGCTTTTTGTAGATCTCTCCACGCTTGGTGGTGTCAGCCTCGCCGGCGCCTTGCTTGAAGAGCTCGTCGACTTCTTTGTTCGAATAGTGATTGTAGTTGGAGTCGCTGCCTGTTGTATACAGAATGCTGTACGCGTCAGGGTCGAAGCCCATGATATATCCGCCTGCTGCCAGCTCATAGTCGCTTGCATTTGGATCAGTAAACTTATCACCAAATGCGGAAGCGTCCATGGATTGAATCTCCACGTTCACCCCAACCTCTTTCAGCTTTTGCTGCACATAGAGGGAGATAGCTTCCTGAGCTTTGTTGCCGCCGGATACGATGAAGCGCAGCTTCATTCCACTTGCACCGTTAGCTTGCAGCAATTCTTTTGCTTTATTCACATCATTATCATACGTCGTCACGTTGTTGTCATGGTATAGGCCGTCAGGTGTAACAAATGATTTGGCCGGATCCGCATAATCAGGTGAAGTATAAGCTACCTGGATCAGTTCTTCACGGTTCAGAGCGTAGGACAATGCTTCTCTGACTTCTTTTTTAGCAAGGAGGCCTGTGTCACTCTTCTCATTAAAGAGCAGGTAAGACAAACGGCCTTCACTATAGTTCTTCATATCAAAATTGCCTGTGGCTTCAATCGTCGCTGCATCTTGCGGATCTACATATTTCATGTTGATTTCGCCGTTTTGCAGTGCCAGGTTCGATGCATTCGCATCCTTGGAAATCCGGTATGTGACCGAATCCAGATGCGGCTTGCCGCCGAAGTAGTTATCGAAGCGATCCAGAGTGACATACTCGCCTGTTTTATATTCCTTGAACTTGAATGGTCCGGAACCTACAGGTGTGTTGTTCTTCGGGCTTTTCTCGATATCCGCTTCATTCTCAAAAATATGCTTCGGAATTGGCGATACCTGCACCAATGTTGCTTCGAATGCCGGGCTTACCTGCGGAAGCTTGAATTCTACCGTAGTATCGTCGACTTTCACCGCTTTAATCGGCTTGCCCCCGATAATGAAGTTACCTCTCAGCATGCTGTTTTGTTTCTCATCCAAAATCTTGTCGATCGTGAACACAACATCATCAGCCGTCAGCTTTTCTCCATCATGCCAAGTCAGGCCGCTCTTGAGCTTCATCGTATACGTTAAGTTATCTGCAGATGGCTCGAGGCTGTCCGCGAGATAGAACGTTTTTTTACCATTATTCACTTGGAAAAGAGGTGCATAAAGTGCTTGGTCAATCGTTAAGCTGACACGGTCGCCTGCGTAGTTCGGGTTCAGGATGACCGGATCGGCCGCTACGCCAATAATCAGATTACCGCCGTCTTTCGGCTGCCCGCTGGATGTCTGCGAAGCATCGGAAGAAGTGTCAGTAGATGAAGCAGAATCCCCAGAACTGCCTCCTGAGCACGCACTGACCAACATCGTCAATAACGCCAAAATTATGACCCCTGAAAAGTATTTACGCATGATGTCTTATCCTCCATCTCTCTATAAAACTGATTTTTATTGTATATCGGATTACTAGGAATTGCAATGACAATCCAAAGTATGCAAGGTTTTGCCAATTTAACATACTCGGATAAAATATCTCGATATAAAATGAAACTACAGCTTATTCTGGTTCTTTAGTTTATTTTATATACTAACTTTAGTTTAGTGGCAAACGCTAAAAATTGCTATAGCTATTTATCGAAATTTGTCGAAATTCGCTGTCGAAATTCACAATAAAAAAGCTCCTGCTTCAGCAAGAGCCCATTCGTTACAATAGAATTTACAGTTTGTTTGCACGGAACGTATCTCCACCCTCGATGGTGCCGGAATCGAAGCCTTTCTTAAACCAGCGCATGCGCTGTTCGGCTGTTCCATGCGTAAAGCTCTCCGGTACGGCGTAACCCTGTGCCTTTTTCTGAATCGTATCGTCACCGACTGCACTGGCTGCGGTCAACGCCTCCTCAAGATCCCCTTGCTCCAGCACATTCATGTCCTGCGCATGATGCGCCCACACCCCGGCGTAATAGTCTGCCTGAAGCTCGGTGCGCACGGAAAGCTGGTTTGCACTCTGGCTGCCTGCTGCTTTTTGGTTGATATCGCCCAATAGGGTCTGTACGTGATGCCCGACCTCATGTGCGACCACATAAGCCATGGCAAAATCGCCAGGTGCCTGGAACTTCTGCCGCAGCTCGTCATAGAAGCTCAGATCAATGTACAGCTTATGATCCCCCGGACAGTAAAAGGGACCCACCGATGAACCCGTGGTGCCGCATGCCGACTGGACACGGTCCATGTACAATACGAGTGTCGGATTTTCATATACCAAACCCTTTTGCTTGAATATATCCGTCCACACATCCTCCGTATCGGCTAGAACCACGGACACAAACTGGGAAAGATCCTTTTCTTCAGCGGTTTCCTGGTATGGCGTACTGGTGTCTGATCCCAAACCCGTAAGGGAATTCAGGATATCACCGCCATTTCCCCCGCCCAGCAGCGTCACAAGCAGCACCAGAATAATTCCGCCGATGCCGCCGCCAATCGCAAGTCCTCCACCTTTTCCCCTGCGGTCCTCCACGTTCGAGCTTGCCCTTCTGCCTCTCCATTGCATCTATAACCCTCTCCTACTCCATTGGAGTTCAAAATGTTCTCTGATGTAAGTTAAATACCCCAATGGCAGGTGGATTGAAGCTTCCGGAAAATAACAAAGGCAAATATCAAAGCTTGCTGCTGATCAAGTCCAATTCATGCCGCACCATTTTCGTCAAATGATTCAGGTAGCTTCCGGTGGTTCTCCGGCCTACGATTCCCAGCCTTCTCACCCCGATCCACAGAGCCCACAGGTCAATCTCCAGCTGATCCTCAGCCGTGAGGGGATGGATTTCCCCATAGCCACCGGCTAATGCCTGATATCCCGTGTAATGCTGTCCATCATGCAGCTTGAAATGCCCAAGGTCATACAGCGGACTGCTCCCCTGGATTTCGCCGAAATCAATCATGCCTGTATACCTTTCGTTCAGCTGAAAAATATGCGAATCATCGAAATCCCCGTGAACCAGCTTTGATTCATGTCTTTTCATGAGTGAGGCACTATTCTTCAAAACGGTTTGAATCCGGGAAGCTTCTGTCTCACGGAGAATCTGTTCGGATAAAAAGCATAGATCTCCCTCCAGAAACTCGTTAAGGTACTCATCTATTGCGCTTTTTTCCGCCCGTAAAACGGTGCTGTCCTCATCCGCTCCCCGAATGATCCAGCCAAAGCCATCCACCGGCACCCGATGCACAAGAGCAATCTGCTTGCCGGCTTCCCCTAAGATATGCTCATATCCTTCATTGGACATCCCTTGTCCGGCCTGCGAGCCGGGAATTTCCCGGACAAGCATGATGGACATTCCAAGCGTCTCGTGTCGATTTTCATAACCTATCACTTCCGGGACTTGCACTCCCTGCTGCCGCAGCAGATGATGTACTTGGACTTCCACCCCGAAGCTCATGCCTTGTTCCGGAAGAATCCGCAAATAAAAAACTTCCTTCCCTGTATCTATACGGTACACATAAGTGGAGACCCCGCTCAGCTCCCTTTCAATCCGAAAATGGGAAGTATGAAGATATGGGTGCGCAAGGCCAGCGGCCGTTTCAATAGTTGGGGCTTCTTTTTTATTCAATGGCAATAGGCTCCTTCATCGCTTGATTTGTCTTTGATTGTATAGGAAAGCCGTCCGCGATTCCCGGGATAGTATATTTATAATGAAAAATTATGACTGCAGATTCATCGGATATGTATCACAAAGAGGAGTGCATGTGTATATGCACTCCTCTTTACTGTTTCCCTTATTCTTTGGTGAATTCAATCGTGCTGCGAACCGTGTCAATCGGACGTACCAGCTTCTCGATCTGTTCACGCTTAGGCTCCAGGAACGGCGGCAGAGACAATAGCTCACCAAGCGTTTCATAAGGCTCATCACCCATAAAGCCCGGACCGTCGGTAGCAAGCTCGAACAGGATTTGCGGAGCCACTCTTGCATACAGCGACTCGAAGAAATGGCGGTTTACGTAGCCGGAGGTTGAGAATCCAAACTGATCCAGGCGCGTAATCCATTGTTCCAGCACCTTGCGATCCTCCACGCGGAACGCCGCATGATGCACAGTGCCAAAGCCCTGCCGGGAAGGAGGCAATACAGCGTTATATTCCACAACGACCTGCGCTCCATTACCGCCTTCACCCACCTCGAACAAGTGATATGAATCCTCCTGCCCGATTTCCTTGAACTCCATGACCTTCTCCAGCATTTCTTTGAAATAATCGAAATTCGCGATCCGTACGAAAATCGGACCCAAACCGGTAATGGCATGCTCCAGCGGGATCGGTCCCTTTTGCCATGGCGTACCGGAAGGAATGCCCTTGTTATGTTCGTCAGAAATAAGCTGGTACTGCTGATCATCGAAGTCAACGAAGGACAGCGTTTTTTTTCCGAACATCTCTTTGATGCCAAAATGCTGCACATTCAAGCGGTCAAAGCGTTGCTCCCAGTATGTGAGCGCCGCATCCGTGGGTACCCGGAACGAGGTCTTGGAAATCTCATTTGTACCATGCACTCCCTTTGGAATTCCGGGGAAGTCGAAGAACGTCATATCCGTTCCCGCGCTGCCTTTATCATCCGCAAAAAATAAGTGGTAGGTCTGAATATCATCCTGATTTACCGTTTTCTTAACCAGGCGCATCCCCAGCACATATGTGAAAAATTGATAGTTCTTCTCCGCGCTGCTTGTTATCGCAGTCACGTGGTGTATACCCTTTAATCCGTTCATCATCATTTCCTCCTCTTATTGTAGGTTTTCCCAAATGAATATTTAAAATCAACAAATCGACGTCGATAACTTCTAATAAAGAATCTTTAATTTAAGATAAATATATCACGATGGTTCTTCTATGTCAACTATCATGCATGAAAACAACCTAAGGTTTCCATGACCTATCCTTATAGTGTAAATTATGAAGTATATCTTTATCGGTCTGACCATCCTGCTACCATGAATTTAAGAGAAGAAGAAAAGGAGATGGATACGGCTTGAGTATGCAAGTGGAAGAACACATGGATATTGAAGAAATGACGCGCAGAGCCAAGAGGGGTGACAATCACACCCAGTGCGCCTTGGGAAGTTATTATATGGACGAAGGCGATTATAAAAGTGCCCTGAACTGGTATAAAAAATCAGCCAAGCAGGGCAATGTCCAAGCCAAAAACGGAGTTGCCGAAGCATACCGCTTACTGGACAAGCCGAAGAAGGCTGAAAAGTGGTACAAGCTTGCCATCAAGGACCATAACACTGCGGCAAAATATAATTTGGGCATCCTATATATACAATCCGGTTCTCGTGAAGCGGGTCTAACACTTATTGAGGAAGCGCTGGACGACAATTACCCTCTTGCTTTTCATACCTATGGGGATCTGCTATATGAAGAAGAACACATCGCTGGTGCCCGGGAATATTATTTAAAAGCCGCAGAGCTCGGTGAGGTGTATGCCTGGAACAGCCTTGGCATGTTGGAGCGAAATGAAGGAAACCCCGAGCAATCCATCATCTACTATAAAAAAGCTTATGATCATCAGGATTTGCAGGCCTCTTATCAAATCGGTTCTCTCTTAATTGAAGCGGGGTATACGAATGAGGCCATTCCGTGGCTTCAAGAGGCCGTAAAGCATGGACATCCTGAGGCCAAGCAGGTATTAATGGATGCCTCAGAGGACAGGCATGAACAGAATCAGGAAAGCAGCAATCCGCTCGAAGATTATAATCTTGGCTCCTTGTATGAAAAGCAAGGCCGGATGAAGGAAGCACTGGAGCACTATACGCTGGCGGCGAATGCAGGTCATGTTGGTGCCCAGTTTACCATCGCCTCCCTGCTTGAAGAAGAGAATCAACCAAAGGAAGCCATCAAGTGGTATACTCTCGCTGCTGAACAAGGAAATGTTGACGCACAATATAATCTGGCTTCTCTGCTGGGTGAACAAGGAGACACCCGAGGAGCATTTGAATGGTTCGGGCAAGCTGCACGAAAGGGAGATTCCATGGCGCAGTATAACTATGCCATCATGCTCCAGCAAATCGGACAAATTGAGGAAGCGCTGGATATGTACAAGGCCGCTGCAAGACAAGGGCTCGAAGTCAGTCAGCGGTTCTTGGAGAAAAACGGCGTGGAATGGTAGTTCAATGCTACCGGGCAATCCATGTATAATTCGGAATCTATTTGAGCTTGAACAGGCCATCCCGTTATGGGATGGCCTGTATTTGTGACTTTGAATGGATAGATTGTGCTTTCTTAGCTGTCTTAACCCGGTTGGCTTACCTTCATGTTCTCTTTCTCAGCCCTGCGTGCAAACCATGTGGCCAGCAGAGAGCCGGAAATATTATGCCATACACTGAAGATCGCACTGGGAACGGCCGCGACCGGATTAAAATGAGCTGCTGCGAGCGCAGCTCCGAGTCCGGAGTTCTGCATTCCTGTTTCGAAAAGGATCGCCTTTCGTTTACCCAGATTCATCCGGAACAGCTTGGCAAATAAGTATCCCAGGGCGTAACCGAGAATGTTATGCAAGATAACGACGGCAAAGATCAGCATGCCGCTCTCGATAATTTTGGCTTTGCTGCCGCCGACCACAATTGCCACGATGAGGACAATCGCCAGCGTAGATACGAGCGGAAGCGCCTGAATGCTGGCTTCTGCTTGCTTTTTAAACAGCGTCTTAACGATAACTCCTAAGATTATAGGAACAATAACGACCATCAGAATGTCTTTAATAAGCGCTCCCCCATCAATGGGCATCCAGCGTCCCGCAAGCAGACTGATCAGAGCTGGTGTGGCCAGTGGAGCGATTATCGTGGAAACGGAAGCAATAGAAACGCCAAGCGCAACATCACCTTTGGCAAGCAGTGTCATGACGTTCGAGGAGGTGCCGCTTGGACAGCAACCAACGAGAATGACACCTACAGCGATATCGGGCGGCAGATTCAGCACAAGTGCCAGTACATAAGCGAGCAGCGGCATAATCACAAAATGGCCGACAACGCCAATCAACACTTCCAAGGGGCGACGGAAAACTTCGCGAAAGTCAGCCGAAGATAGTGTAAGTCCCATTCCGAACATAACAATGCCAAGGAAAAGAGAAATGTATCCCTTTAAATGGCTAAAGACCCCGGGTAAAAAAAATCCCAAACAAGCAAATAGAATGACCCAAAGAGAAAATGTTCCTCCTACAAAACGGCTTACTTTTGCAACGGTGTTCATCGCATCAAACCTCACTTCCCATGTAAACATCTACGTAATAATTAGGGATTATTCTACGCCTATCCACAATTCTAAGGCAATGGGAAAATATTACTGAAATCTGCGCCGGATTATAATTGCCGGTACGAGCAGGCATTCTGCCTGATGTGCTGCATAACAAATAAAGAGGAGGCTCAGCGCCCCCCCTTCGTTATTTTAGCCAATGTTATTCCTTCGGTTCACCCGCAGCTTCCCATCTGGCGATTTCCTCGCGCACCATGGGTGCGGCCTCGGTTCCAAGCAGCTCGATGGCTTTCATCACATCCTGATGCGGCATGGTCCCCACGGGTACATGGAGCATAAAGCGCGTGATACCTACGTTTTTGCGGAGATGAATAATCTTCTTGGCAACCGTCTCCGGATCACCTACATAAAGTGCACCTTCAAAACTCCGCGCGAAGTCGAAGCTCGAACGGTCATAAGGCCCCCAGCCCCGCTCCTTGCCGAGCACATTCATGCTGGCCTGAGTGGATGGAAAGAACTTATCTGCCGCAAGCTCTGTTTCTTCAGCAATAAAGCCATGGGAATGAGATGCTACAGGCAGCTTCGATATGTCATGGCCCGCATGAGCAGCCGCTCGCTTATAGAGCTCGACAAGAGGCGCAAACTGCGTGGGTCTTCCTCCAATAATCGCCAGCACCAGCGGTAGCCCCAAGAGACCCGCACGGATGACGGATTCCTGGTTGCCTCCGCTTCCAATCCATACCGGCAATGGATCCTGAACCGGCCGCGGATATACGCCCAGATTGTTAATCGCCGGCCGGTGACCGCCTTTCCAGGTGACCTTCTCGGACTCCCGGATTTTGAGCAGCAGTTCGAGCTTCTCGTCAAACAGCTCATCATAATCGTTCAGATCATAGCCAAACAGCGGGAAGGATTCAACGAAGGAGCCGCGGCCTGCCATGATTTCCGCTCGTCCATTCGAGATACCGTCAAGTGTGGCAAAATCCTGAAATACGCGCACCGGATCTGCAGACGAAAGCACCGTTACTGCGCTGGTCAGACGAATACGTTTCGTCTGCGGCGCTGCTGCTGCGAGCACCATCGCTGGAGAAGAGGCCGCATAATCCTTTCGGTGATGCTCGCCTACACCAAATACATCCAATCCCACCTGATCTGCAAGGATGATTTCCTCCACAACATCACGCAGACGTTGTGCATGGCTTATCACCTCACCGGTATGAGCATCCGGCGTTGTTTCAACAAATGTACTAATTCCGATCTCCATGAGCAGTCCCTCCTATATCAACACGTTTTAATAAGCTACCTTTAATAAGCATGTAAGTTTTAATGATTGATATCTTTATATTGAACTATTAGTCCGTGAATTTCAAGTTGAATTGAAGTCCGGGAGGGGAGGCACTACTTCTGACAAGAAATGGCCGGAAACATATTCATGCTCCCGGCTGGATTCGCGATTAGCTGCATTTCCCAGTAAAGGTCAGAGCTGTTATCGCTGCGCTGATGAACCTCTGCGGCAAATGAGTTAACACCTTCATGTAGGACTCCCCTCAGAGCTTGGGTCAAGTCGGCCGTTTCCGTGACAGGTTCCTCTACAGTCGCGCTACTAAGCGTCTGATCATTCGCTTCGCCTTCCGGCATGTTATAACGGTATACCTCTTGTCCGTTAACATATAGAATTACCCCGTCATCCATCCCGAAGGTCCCTATGATTTTGGTGTAATCGGCCAGGCCGGAGACATAGATGGCTGTCCGGAAATAAGATGTCCGATGCTTCATGCTGCCGTTTGCTCCGTAGCTGATTGTCTTTCTGATGCCGCCAAACAAGGAGGTTGTTTTTGATACCGGATAACCAAGAGGGGCCATACCTACACTCCATGTCGAATCGTTAAATTCCGTCGTCCGCCATGCCGTTCCCTGATCGGAGCCATTATCGAGATATCTCCAGGTGGAGTTTGGATGCAGAAGTTGAATGTTGGTTAATTCCGAGCTGGTCAAACTGTGATTATGAACCTCTGCCGAAGTTCCTCCCGGTGAAAAATCAGCATCCGCTTGAATGCTCGATCCGGGAAAAGCCGTAGCAAAAGCAAAGAGTATCGTCATCAGAACCGCGGACCATTTCGCCTTGCTCTGTTCATGCATTCCATACACCTCACAAATAGGATTTGGTTCATTTATCCTATCAGTGAAGCATTTCGGTTATATCAGCTCAATGTTATCAGATCATTAAAAAATCCCCCTGTTCCAAATCGGAAATAGCCGCCGAACACTGGTTACCATCATTTGGCACCAAAACCAATGATGCCAGCCATCGTCCAATATATAGAATGAACAAATCTAACAGCAAGGTGATGAACAGATGACAAAAAGTAAAACCGCTCTTCTTTTTCTACTAACCGCTTCCCTGTTATATTCGGTCCCCACTCATGCAGAAACGGCAACTCAAGCTCAAGGGGCTGTCAAACCGGTCACCATTTATTTGGATGGACACCCGTTTCAACCTGAAGTAGCGCCGCTCAATGTAGATGGAACGGTACTTGTTCCGATGCGCGGAGTATTTGAAGAAGAGGGTGCCAAGCTAACCTGGAATAACACAAGTAAAACCGTTACGGCAACCAAAGGAAATACAACGTTAACCTATCGCATTGGCGAGCATACGGCTTCTCTCAATGGACAAGCGCTCTCGGTGGATGTTCCCGGTCAAATTGCAAATGGGTACACCTTAATCCCGCTGCGCTTTGTCAGCGAAGCCTTGGGCAGCAGCGTGAAGTGGGATCAGACCACCAAGACCGTCCGCATCACCTCAACAGTCAACTATGAAACATCCATTCTGTGGGGTGTCAATCTGCGGAGTTTACCGGATGCCGGAAAAGGCTCCTCCCTGGAGATGCTGGCTGCAGGCGCTAAGGTCCATGTCACCCGGGAAGTTAATGCTACTTGGCTCGAAGTGCGAACCCAGGATAACCAGACCGGATACATATCGGCCAAACCGAAATATACCGATTATTCAAGCCCTTCTCTTGTTGACCAGCAGGGCGATGCACTGATTGCTTACGGCAAAAAGTATCTGGGCACGCCGTACGTGTTCGGAGCTTCCCCAGACCAAACAGATACCTTTGACTGCTCCTCCTTTGTGAAGCGTGTGTTCCAGGATACACTGTCGATCGATCTTCCGCGGGTATCCTATGATCAGGCCAAGGCAGGCAAGGAAGTCAGCATGAACGAGCTGCGTAAAGGCGATCTGCTGTTCTTCAGCGCTCGAAATCTGGATATTGGGCATGTTGCCATTTATGCGGGGAACAATCAGATTTTGCACACGTATTCCAAAGAGCTTGGCGTTCATGTGGAAACCTTTGACGGACAATGGAAAAAGCGGTTCGTCACCGCGCGCCGGGTTTTTTAGAAGACAATGATTCCCATTTCTAAAAATAGATGCCTGATTTTCGTCCGCATGAATAAAAGGGAGAGGATATAATAAGGACAATATCCGAGGTTAGGAAGTGTAAGCATGGCGACAGCCACACGTAACGAGGAATACTACAAAGCCCTATTGGAAAAACGGACGGAATATGAAGGCGTATTTTATGTAGGGGTCAAGACAACCGGCGTATTCTGCCGCCCGACTTGTCCGGCCCGGAAGCCAAAGTTTGAAAATTGCGAATTTTTTGACAATGCCCAGCAGGCGCTTTTGGCTTCCTACCGCCCATGTCAACGCTGTCGGCCGCTATCGCATCCGAATCAGGTCTCTGACATGGTCCGTCTGCTTGTCGAGGCAGTTGAGGATAATCCCGAAAAGCGGTGGAAGGAAGAAGACTTCAAGAAGCTCTCGGTGGATGAATCCACGGCGCGGCGCCAATTCAAAAAACGTTTCGGCATGACCTTTGTAGAATATGCCCGTGCCCGCCGCATGGGGCTTGCGATGAAGAACATCCGCTCCGGACAAACGGTCCTGGATGCGCAGCTCTCAACGGGTTACGAATCCAGCAGCGGCTTCAGGGACGCCTTTTCCCGCATCATGGGTGCCGCCCCGTCTTTGCTCGAGGATGGCAAGGTACTAAAAGCCTCCTGGATCGATACGCGGCTTGGCCCCATGATGGCTATTGGGGATGACGAAGCCGTGTATCTGCTGGAGTTTGTAGACCGCCGGGGTCTCGAGCGCGAAGTGGAACGGTTACGGCAAAGAACGAAATCAGCGATTATCCCGGGCACCACGGGGCCGATCCGCTCGATTGAGCAAGAGCTCACCCAATACTTTGACGGAACGCGGAGCCAATTCACAACGCCGCTGCATCTACTGGGATCACCTTTTCAAAAAAGCGTGTGGGAGCAGCTCATGAAAATACCTCCGGGAGAGACACGGTCCTATGCCGAGATCGCTATTTCGCTCGGTAAGCCCACCGCCTATAGGGCTGTGGCCCAGGCCAATGGCGCGAATCAGCTTGCGCTGGTCATCCCCTGCCACCGTGTAATTAATTCAAGCGGAGATTTGGGAGGTTACGGCGGCGGCCTGACACGTAAAAACTGGCTGCTGCAGCATGAAAAATCCTTTATATCCGAGTAACATGCAAAATAACAAATCACCCCTTGAAGAAAAAGGCTATCCCTATGGCGCTGATTGTGACTGCCATCGGGATAGCCCTTTTTCATATCTGTACATGCTGCCTACAGATTCAAATGAAGCTTTCGGGTATTGAGCATCCCTTCAAGGCCTGTCGGATCAATCTCTGCCTTGAAGCGGACAAAGGTTTCCGCAGACTCGGAGGTCCGCTGGCGCAGCGGCTTCGTATCCATCTGTAACAGATCCCACACGACCTCGGCAACGGATTCTGCCGTTTGCGGTACGGATGTCCGCTTGCTGAACGCATCGAGGTAGCTCGTTAGAATCGGTTTGTATTCATCATCCAAAATACCACCTGTCCGGTTCAATTGATCCATGACGGTATCCGTAAAATTCGTCGCTATCGCACCTGGCTCAAGCAGCGTAATATCGATGTTGAATGCCGGCTTATAATATGTCGCAAGACTCTCAAGCAAACCCTCTATGGCAAATTTGCTGGCGCAGTAAATCTCGTTAAACGGCTGCCCGACCAGACCGCCAACGCTGGATGTAGCAATGATATAAGCGTTATCTGACTTGCGCAGGAGAGGCAAGGCTCCGCGTATGCTGTGCATGACACCATGCACGTTCGTATCAAACACACGCTGAATATCAGCAGGATCAGCTTGACCCAAAGCCCTTAGGTATCCAAAGCCCGCGTTGCAAAACAGGACATCCAGCTTCCCCTGCTCATGACCGATTCGATCAAACACATGCTGCAGCGAGGAGGGGTCTGTGACTTCCATTTCAACAAAATGGAGGTTGTTTATTCCTGCATATTGTTCCTGATCCCGGTCAACATGCCGTGTCCCGACATATACAATCCATCCCTTATCGGCCAGCATTAGAGCTGTGGCTAATCCGATCCCTGACGAGGCACCTGTTATAGCGATAGTCCGGCTCATCCATCAACACCCCTTCTTTATCATTCAATCAACTCTAATATAACCCAAGTCTGCAGCTAACCTACCCGTGGAACAAAATCATCTGTTTGATTAGATCAAGCCCTGCAAACGAACGATAGCCTGCGCCCGATCGACTACTCCCAGCTTTCCGTAGAGACTGCTGATGTAATTGCGGACCGTACCTTCAGCAATGAACAGCTCATCAGCTATTTCGCGGTTATTGAGTCCCCTGATGATAAGCTGAGCCAGCTCCTTTTCCCGATCTGTCAGCTTAATCCGCTCCAGACTATTCCTTTGCCACTGATCATGCTCTTCCGTAAGACGAGTCATTCTTAACGCCAATCTGGAAGCCACTGCTGACGGTAAAATAAACTGACCCGATACCGTGTCCCGGATCGAAGCAATCATTTTATCGCTTTCCATATCTTTCAGCATGTAACCACTGGCTCCGCTGGCCAGCCCTTCAATGATATATTCATCTTCCATAAATGTAGTCAATATGAGGACCGACGTTTCCGGACAGCTCCGCTTAATTCTCTTGAGGGCGGCGATCCCGCTCATTTCGGGCATTTGGATATCCATCAGCACCAGATCAGGCCGCAGCTCTTCCGTTATCTCGCAAGCCTCCAGCCCGTTCCTGGCCAGCGCGACAACCTCCAGATCATCCTCCAAATCGAGAATGGTTCGAAGTCCTTCACGTGTTAACATCTGATCATCGGCAATGACGATCCTTATTGGTTTCATATTCTGTCCCCCACTCTACTCTTCGGGCAGGGAAGGTCGATTCGCAGCAGGCAGCCCTGATTGGAACCGGATTCGAATGATAAACTGCCGCCCAGCTGCTCTGCGCGCTCCTCCATAGCCTTGAGACCAAATCCCTTCACAATATCACTTGTGCTTCTACCGTTATTTGCAAGCCGGAACACTAAAACATCCTCCGTATGCACCAGACTAAAGCGGAACTCCGTACTCCCGCCATGCCGAAGTCCATTGGTCAATCCCTCCTGCAATGCGAAGTAGATCGCCTTCTTATGAGCAATGGATAGATTCGGCAGCTCATGAATCATGGCATGTATCGTTACGCCTGTATTATGTTCTGTATTCCGGATCAATTGATGCAAAGCCTGTTCCAGCTGATAGAATTTGTCCTCCTTGAGCATGTGCACCGAGCCGCGAATCTCATTTAGACTGTGACGGACCAATTGCTGCGCTTCCTGCAGTTTTTCCACCGCGCTGTCCATATCCTTCTGAAGCAGGCGTTTTCCGGCCTCAATCTGCAATATGGTCGAGGTCAGCGTATGACCGACAATATCATGGATCTCCTTGGCAATACGGCTGCGCTCCTCGTAAATAGACTTTTCAGCCAGGGCCGCCGACGTCTCGCGCATCGAACGTTCAAGGCGGAGCGTTCTCTCTTTCACTTGTGCTTCCAGGCTATTTTTGAGCTGCTGTATACCGGAGTATAACCTGGCATTTTCAATGGAAATGGCACATTGCGAGCAGAGAATCCTCAGCACATCCATCCGCTCCGGTGTAAAGACGCCCGCCGACAGCTTATTCTCCATATACAGCAGGCAAATCAGCTTATTCTGATGCATAACCGGAAGACAAAGGACGGATTTCAACTCGTTGTCCTTCACATAAGGATTCCTCATGAATAGGCCCCCGTGCGCAGCATCGTACAATACGACCTCTTCTTTCGTCCTGGCTGCATACCCGATAATAGCCGTTGACACAATGTGGCCCGCTTCCTCCAGCGGAACGGATTCCAGATGCGTTTCCTTCGCCGTTCCATACCCTTCCACAACCCATCGTTCCTGGTTCATGAACACGAGCGCGCCATAATCCGCTCCAGCGCTCTGCAGCATAATACGCAGGAGCGCATTCAGCAAGCGATCCATTTCCATTTCACCCGATAAAGCCTGCGCTGACAATACAACGGACAGATAATCCGTTTGGTCCAGGTCCGTATATCGTTTCACCTGCAACAGATGTCCATACCTCCGCTGTAAGTCCTCTGTCTTGGCCTTGGCTCCCCATTTTGCATAGTAGTCATACGCCTCGGTCAGATAGACTTTGGCATGCCTCATTTTCCCTAGACGGAGTCCGTATTTACCATAGCATTCTGAGGCCATCGCCGCATCGTGAAGATGTCCGTGATGGCGTGCCAGCTCAATAGACTGCTCATACAGCTCCTCTGCCTGTTTATACTCCCCTTTCAGACGAGCCAGTTCAGCCTTAACCAGCAAATATTTATCTTTGTAATTCTCCGGACAACGCGAAGCGTATGCTTTCATCAAAGGCAATCGATTCAGTATCTTGGCCACATACTCTTTTTGTTCATGAGGTTCTGCATCGACCCACAGCTCTGCCCAAACGAGTGACTCATAATGATTGCATATAAAGGACTCGGAAATATCCTTTCTTCGTCCATCTAAGATCGATCTTGCCTGCACGAGAGCTTTATTCGCGGCCGGGTAGTTTCCAAGGAGATACGCCGTTAAATAGTCGAACGTATATACGAGCTCACGTACGAGATGATGGGAATCTCCCTGTACGTTTGCAGCAAAATCCTCCATTTCAACATCCTGAATTATAAACGGATCATCCGAATTCCGTTCCCCGGTTAACTTGGCGAGTAATGCCGAAAAGATGACGGCTTGCTTCCAGTGCAAGCTGTTGTTGTTTCTCCGGAGATTGGAAGCCTGGGTAAGCAAGCGATCATAAATATCTCCGAGCGGATAACCATATTGAAACAGCAGCGCACTGATCACGATGACTGATTGATTGCTATGCCACAGATTTCCAGACTCCAGACCCACCCTATTTGCATGCTCGCTGAAGGTTTCCAGTAAACTCGGATTATAGCGGCGCCAGCTGTCAAAGCAAATCGAGAAGGCTGAAAGCACTTTGGTATGCAGCATCGGATAAGGCCGGGACTTTTCATAAGCAAACATCCCCCAATAGTAAGCCGCTTCATCATCCCGGAAAACATAGTTCAGCATCAATGCATATCCTGCAAATCCAACCGAAGACTCCGGCGTCCAGCCCTCCTTCAGCGTCAATTCCACCATGGCAAGCACCGAGGCTGCCCAGTTTGTGGGATCAACCGTATAATAGGCATGGCTTGTATAATCAAGTACTGACATGGCAGCCTTGCTAACTTCGCTTTCCATGGGGGGCAGCAGATTCAGGGATTCACTTTTGTGCTTGCGAAGCCGCTGCCGCAGTCGTATCCATCGTAGCGACGCCTTGATCTTTCCCGCTTCATAGACGTTATGGATGCCCAGCAGCTTCAGCGCTTTCCTCCCCATGGAAATGACTTCCTCATAGTTATCCTGGTTAGACTCGAGCTGTATCTTTAAAATATAAACACGCGCTTGATCTAAAGGGGTAGCTGCTTTATGCAGAAGCAGGTCGAACAGTTCATTCGCCGCCTCGAAGTTGGCGCAGAGATACTCTGCCATAGCGCGCTCCTGATATGCCTGAACAGCCAGTTTGTAGTGAGTATTCCAGCTTTCCCCGTCCAGCAGCTCCGTAGCCTGACGCAAATAAACCCGGGATCTCTCGTACGCCGTCGACTGTTTGGCGGCAAGGCCCGCCTGTAGATTCAATTCCGCAAGCTCCAGCCTCTGATCCCTGTTGTCGATCGACTCTATAGCGCGGTTCAGCTGGTGAACCACCTCAAACACACTCACATCCTCACCCGCCTTACGCCGTTCCAGGAGGATGCGCCCCATCCGTAAGTGCAGCCCGGACCGCTCTGATTCCGGAATAAGTCCATAGGCAATCTGCTGAATACGGTCATGCTGAAAACGATAGTTTTGGCCATTCTCATGGGCCGACTGCAGCAGGCGTTCACGTACAGCATAATCAAGCACCTCTTTTAACCGGGCGCTGCTGCATTCCATAATGGAGGACAGGGCATCCACATGGACTTGGTTACCTAAGAGCGCGGCATGTCCAAGAACCTGAATCATCTGATTCGGGAGATGCACCCATTTCTCCAGCAGGTACGCAGCCGAATTATTAGGAACACTCATATCGGAAATACCCTTTAATTCCCACTGCCAGCAGCGGCTGACCTGATCAAAGCTCATCCGCTTCTCTTGAATCATATCCTGCAACAATTGCTTCAGAAGAAATGGATTACCGTCGGTCTTATACAGCAGTTCCACGGCCAGATCATGGGTCTTTGCCTGCTCGCAGTGCATTGCATCTCCAAGAAGCTCCATCAAATCGGTCATGGTTAATTCCCTCAGATGGATGGATGTTGTCTTTCGTTTCTGAATGACCTGCTCTGTCATGAACTGATAAAATGGATGCTGCGAAGCAACCTCCACGCCCCGGTAAATACCAATCAACATGAGGTTTTTCACTCCGCTATCGCCTAACAAATAGTTAAGCACCTGCAAAGATGCCTCATCGCTCCACTGGAGATCATCAAGACATATAACTAAAGGATGCTCCTCATCAAGAAAAAGCTTAATAAACCGTGTCATGATCAAATGAAACCTCTGCTGCGCTTCGAAAGGCGGAAGCCCAGGAACCTTAGGCTGCTCTCCAATGAGGAGTTCCAGCCTGGGAATGAGCTGAATTAGCAGCTGACCGTAAGCCTCAACCGCATTCATGATCCGCAGCTTCCACAGTTCCAGCTGCAGTTCGCTCTCTGTCAGTAATTGCCGCACAAGCCCATCCAGCACCTGAACCCAGCTGTGATAGGGTCCGGCTTCATCATCCGGACCAAATTTACCGTAAGCCATAAAGCCAATCAAAGCATTCTCCCGATTCAGAGTTTCCTTAACAAAAGTCGTCTTTCCGCTTCCCACGCTTCCACTAACCCATACGATTTCCACAGATCCCTCGGCAGCCCGGTGGATTGCTTCGTCAAGGCTTTGCCGCTCCTCATGCCGCCCATAAAAGGTAGAGGGAAATGCCCACCTGTCCGAAACATCCCATTCCCCAAGCTTAAAAGTTTCGATATGCCCCGAGGCACGAAGCCGGATTAGGCACTCATCCAGATCATGCTTAATCCCATATGCGCTGGCATATCGTGCATTTGGCATTTTCTCCATGCATTTGCCAATCATCTCGGACACAATCTCCGGAATAAAAGGGGATCTTCCATGAACGGAATAGGCAACGCTTGCAAGATGATGATACATCGTCCCCAGCTTATCCCCGGATTCAAACGGCAGCTGTCCCGAAAAGAATTCATAAAGTATCACACCAAATGAATAGATATCCGAAAGATCATCAGGAATAATTCCTGTTCTGCCCGTCTGCTCCGGAGAAATGTATGGCAGGGCGAAGATGGGTCTGCTCTTTACCTGTGCCAGTGGACTTTCAACGCCATCACCCGAACACATCCGGATGTCGGTCAATCTCACCTCGCAAGTATCCGGATTCACCACAAAGTGAAAGGGAGTCAGCTCATTAAGCGTGATATGCTCCTTGTGCAGCTGACTGAGACAATCGGCCGCAGACACGGCTATGCGCAGAAAATCCGTAAGCTCTATGGGTACGGTATGATTATGTATGAACTGTTCGAGCGTAATTCCCCCCATATCCTCCAGCAGCAGTACAGGCCGCTCTCCCACCTTCTCCAGGTGGTATGCCGCTGCAGTTCCTTTTCCTTTCAATTTTTGAAACATTTCATATTCATATTGAAAAGAAGCTGCCAGAGCAAAGGGCGGATATTCGTCACAGGTCGTTTTGGCAACAAATCTTTTCTGGTCAATGATCCTTACCGTCCGGTAGAGTATGACTTCTCCGTTATTCCCCATTTCCTCTATGATTTGATGTCCTGGAACTTTCAACAGCCGTTCTCTCCCTCCACTGGTACAACTCCGATGATAGATTAAGCCCATTATACTCTGAATACATTAGACCGCCCAGATGAACCATCGATTTCCCCAATACCCATTCTGTCATATACCTGCTGCGGCCAGCCCTGAAATATCCCAGACCATTCGTACCAAAATCAACCGATTCACTCATTTGAAGGGGGACATACGGGCTATAATAAGTTTCAATATCCAGTTCATCCGCGCATAGAATCAGGCTCCATTTCGATCCGTTACGAGGCGGCAAATAATCGCCATATGCCTGTGGCATATTCTCTCCATTTACTTTCGTTTCAGTAGACTCAGCCCTTGACTCCAGCCTCTCGCCGTTCACCATTCTTCCTGCATCATTCGTCTGGTCCTCTATATACCCCCAAGCCCACACCGAGCCATCTGACCTGAACGCTTGGCTTTGCATTAATCCTGCCGATATTCCCGTAAAGATACTCCCGGCATCCGTTAATGGTCTTGCAAGCATCCAAATCATATTCTGTGCGTCATGCTCAGTCATATGATCTATTAACGCGTAGAAATCTTTCGTGTTTACTGTGTCTTCAAGGAGAAAGTCTGCGTGAATACCTCTTTCAAATCCTAGGGCACCTTCCCAATTCGCTCCCCAGCCCCAAATCCGTCCTTCTTCATCCAGTGCAAGACTGTGATACAGTCCCGCGGAAATGGAGCGGATGCCGTTTAAAGGTCCCTGCTCTGTCACCACTCGGACCGGGGAATATTGAAGCTGTGCACGTGAATGATATCCGGTGCCCAGCTGACCTTCCTCATGATCTCCCCAGGCCCAGACCTGTCCTTCTTCATCCAGCGCCAGGCTGAATTCGGCACCCGCGGCAATAGCTGCTATTTTCGCATGATGAGGAAACTTAATTTGAACTGCAGCAGGGATCGATCTCACCGTATTCATTTGGCCAATACCAAGCTGACCCTTTCGATGATCTCCCCAAGCCCAAACCTGGCCCTGCTCATCGAGTGCGAGGTTATGAGAGTTCCCCGCCGAAATAGCCTTTATGTTAGAGAGGTGAGCTTCCCCTTCGTTGGTTACTACAAAGGAAGCCGCCTGCCCGGTTATCCATGTGTTGTTTCCCAGTTGTCCGTGTTGATTGCAGCCCATAGCCATCACCGTTCCATCACTCATCAGAGCAAGGAAGTGGTCTTCTGCAGCGCTAACTTCTGTGACGCTCAGCCGGGCGACTGAATCTGCCCTGGAGATCGAAAACTTCGGATAAAAATGGATCACAGATGTCTTACTAAGAAGTATCCTCCACTTCTTCGGGATCGGGTGCACGCTCATCACTCCTTCTTATTTTCAATTGTCGCTTCTAATATATTTCAATTGTTGGAAGTAATATAGTGAGCGTTGTCATGACTTTTGTCATGTGACAAAAAAAACCACCCAGATGCGATGAACGCACCAGGTGGCCTTTTCCAAAATCATTCTTTTTCTATTAATCAAACTGCCAGCAGCTTAAGCTTAAATTACCGTACTGATAGCTGCGATGCAGCAATTTTGCCTTCCGGTTCGCATCCCCCGTACCCATCGCGATCAACAGCGGAATGAAATGCTCGCTTGTCGGTACTGCCATGCGGGCGTTAGGAGCAAGCGCCTCGTAGTTAAACAGCGAAGCCGTATCCCAAGCCTCCAGCTTGCTCTGCAGCCAGTTATCGAATGCTCCCGCCCACCCGTCAACGTCCTGCGCACGCCAATTGACGCTCCGCAGGTTATGAACGGTCCCGCCGCTGCCAATAATAAGCACATCCTGCTCTCTTAGCTCAGACAATGCTTTACCGATCTCATACTGCTGCTCATTCGTGAGGTAACGGTTAACGGAGAGCGCCACGACCGGAATATCCGCATCCGGATAGATCAGCTTCAGAACCGCCCAAGCA
The DNA here is from genome assembly GCF_004916975.1 of Paenibacillus dokdonensis. Classification (GTDB taxonomy): domain Bacteria; phylum Bacillota; class Bacilli; order Paenibacillales; family Paenibacillaceae; genus Paenibacillus_AQ; species Paenibacillus_AQ dokdonensis. Next base: position 462,474 of record NZ_STGQ01000002.1, read on the forward strand.
CCGTGATCGAGCCCTCTTGCCTCATCCAGCTTGCTCGGGATTCCGCCTTTGGTGAAAAGCGACTGGATCTGTTCGCTAAGCGAACGGTCCCCTGGAGCCGGATACGTCATCCGGTACAGCTCATCCTGGAACCCGCCAAAGTCATAGATGGTACTGTATTGATCCACTGAGCTCACCGTTTGAACCGGTTCTTCCCAATGGGCCGAAAAGATCACAATGGCCTTTGGTTTCGGCCTTCCCGCCGCAAATTCTTTTAATAAATCCGTATATGCATGCTCTTCAAGTACAAGCGAAGGCGCACCATGCGCGAAAAAGTAAGATGGCATCATTTGAATTCACTCCCTTTTTTATATTATTGAACCTTACTACGCTTTTTATAAACGAAATGATCCACCGAAAAAGCTGCAGGTCCGGATGCAAGCAGATATACCGAGATCAGAATCAGGCTTAGCTCCAGTTCATAACCAGCCACTTGATCATGACCGAGCAGACCGGCAGACAGCTTCACCGTCACGATCGCCCCAATCATCAACACGATAAACAGCGCGGATACCACACGGGTGAACAATCCGATAATCAGCATAATACCGCCAACTACTTCGGCAATCGCCGCCACATAAGCCATAAATCCAGGCACGCTCATGGAACTGAACCATGCCTCCACATTACCAAGTCCCATCTGAAATTTACTGATGCCATGCGCGAGAAATATAATTCCAAGTACCACACGCAGCAGAGCTGGTACCCATATATTCTTAATCATTTGATCCTCTCCATCCTAAAATATTAGTAATAATAAAATATATTTTATATAAGAAATATAACTCGTAATTTACTGGCATGTCAACAATTTATTTGTTAATATAAATATTAAATCAGTATTACAAATATTTTTAAGGACGCGTGAATCCATGGACATCGGCTCCAACATCCGTGCAATCCGGAAACGAAAAAACATCACCATTGCTCAAATATGCGAGGAAACAGGACTTTCGCAAGGCTTCTTAAGCCAGGTCGAAACGAATAAAACCTCGCCATCCATTGCTACACTAGAAAATATTGCACAGGCTCTTAAGGTCCCTTTGGCTTATCTGCTGCTAAAAAAAGAAGACCGCATGCATATTGTCCGTAAAGACGAACGGAAGATCACGACTAGCGGCATCGAAAAGCTCAAGGTGGCCCATCTCAGCTCAACAAAGAACGTACGAATGATGATCGTCGAGACTCCTCCTGGAGCCTCAACCGGAGAAGCCCATGCTCACGAAGGTGAAGAGGTGCATGTGGTGATCAAAGGGAAGATTTACGCCGAGCAGGGAGAGGATTCGGCGGAGTTTACCGAAGGCGATTCCTTCTCGTGGAATGCCTGTACACCGCATTTAGTGAAAAATATTGGTGATGAGCTGGCCATTATCCTGATAGCGGTCTATACGGAGTCCGATCAGGCCGGGGATTTATTCTAAGTAAATACAGGGTTTCCCAAAACAGCAAAAAAGCTCTTCCCCCAGTGTGGAGAAGAGCTTTTTTTTGTATGAACTTATTTAATTTCCATGATATGAGTAACCCGGTTTCTTCCGTTTTCCTTTGAGACATACAAGGCTTGATCCGCATTTTTCAGAATGGATGTCTCCGAATCACCCGGACTCGAGGTAGCTATGCCCATACTCACCGTAATGCTGCCGATTTCCCAAGAGGATTCAGCAACTGCAGCCCGTAGACGCTCAGCTATTTTCTTAGAGTCAGGTTCAGCGGTGTTAGGCAGGATCAACACAAACTCCTCCCCGCCTAGCCGTGCCACCATATCCTCTTCACGGACATGGAAGGTAAGGATTTTCGCGAGCGATTCCAGAACTTCATCACCCACCTGGTGTCCCCATGTGTCATTCACCTGCTTGAAATGGTCAATGTCTATGATAACCAGTGAAAAGCGCAATCCTTGTTCGCTGTATAGATTCATTTGCTCTTCCAGCTTCTCTTGAAAAAACCTTCGATTCTTGAGCCCCGTCAGCTTATCCGTCATAGACAGCTCGACTAAGACCGCATTGATCTCCATCAGCTCAGCTTGCTTCTGCTCGATCTCTTTATGGATTTGTTCGAGCTTCACAAGCGCCTGATCCTTCTCCCAATAGGCCTCTTCGATTTGCCTTTTCGCAGATCGGAGCTCCTGTTCGTAATCAATGCGTTTTCTCATCTGTACGAGTACACAATCAATAACCTCTACGCCATCGTTTTCGAATCGTCTTCCATTGAGTATGAAGGGAATCGACTGCTTTTCTTTATCCTTCAAACTGATAAACAGCTCTTCCACATGTCCATTCAGATTGATCTGCGGATAAAAGTAGGAATGGAAAATAAGCTTGTTCGCCGTAGACATGATGGATTCCAAATGCTGGTCTACCAAGTCTTCCGGTTGATATCCCATCAAATCCAGGAAGGTTTGATTCACATCCGTTACCATTCCTTTATGTGTAATAGATACATATCCACATGGTGCATATTTCAGCCGCTCATCCATGGTCCAATATCCTTTCCATACACATCATCAGAGCAAATCCACTCCAAGATATTCATTAATGTCACGAATCGTTTCCTCCGGATGGCTGATATGCGGATAGTGGCCTTTGGCCTCCATAAGGCGCAGCGTGCTGTGCTTCAGATGCTCATGCAAATATTCCCCGACCTGAATCGGTACGATACTGTCATCCGAGCACTGCATAATGAGTGTGGGAACAGTAGAATTGGATAATTCCTGCCGATGATCGGATAAAAAGGTCACCTCGGCAAACTCTCTCGCAATGACCGGGTCTCCCGAAATAAAGCTCCGCTCCAGTTCCTTGGATAGCATCGGAGAATCCGGAGCATTCATTGCAAGCGGCGCCAAAAAGCTGGCCCAGCCTGCAAAATTCATTTCCATCATATCCAGCAGTTCAGTAATATCACTTCGATCGAAGCCTCCGAAATAATCCTCCCCATCATTCAAATAACGCGGGGATGGTCCGATCATAATCAATTTATCAAAAACATCCGGCCGCTCGATGGATGCCAGCATCCCGATCATCGAACTCACCGAATGACCTATGAAAATCACGTTTTTAAGCTGTAGCGATTCAATAACATCCAGTACATCCTGCACATAACCATGAAACGAGCTATATTTTTCCGAGGAATATGCGGTTAAATCCGAGTTTCCGGAGCCCACGTAGTCAAACAGAACGATTCGAAACTTTTTCTCAAATGAAGGCGCAATATACTGCCACATGCTCTGATCGCAACCAAATCCATGCGCAAAAATGATGGTTCGCTCTCCTTCGCCAATCATTTTCACATTATTGCGTACTGCAACATCGATCATTTCGTATAACTCCCTTTATCAATAGCGTTCCTCTCATTCTGAAGGTACGGCTTGGAAATATCAAGTGAATACTTGAGGATTGGTATCATGCAAAAAAAGATCATCCCGTCTCTGGAATGATCTTTTCCGTATGGTTACCACCCCAGTGAAGAAGTAGATATTCCGGTGATTGATGTCCATGTCTCCGGATACGGACAGCCGTGCGGTTAGTGAACAGGAAGCGTATGATCGGGTAGCTGTTCAGTCATAGCATATATTCAGGTGGTATGCAATTCAGGTGAGCTTAGCATCAATGTTTCGGAATACCCTTGCCACCTAACAAATCACTACCGGCATCACATGATTTTGAGACGTTATCACATCCTTGCATTGAAACTGCTTTTTGTGTATGCCACAATATACAAGGAGACGTCCTTAACGCCGTCATACGTCCAATTATAAAAACGGAGGTACATATCATGAGAACGATAAAGCTGGGTACCAGTACATTAGAGGTGCCTGTTGTTGCAGTAGGCTGCATGCGTATCGATTCGCTGGACATGCCGCAAACCGAGCGCTTCGTCCAGACGGCGCTTGAAGAAGGTGCAAATTTCTTCGAACACGCGGATATTTACGGAGGAGGCAAATCCGAAGAACGATTCGCTGAAGCAATCCATATGAACCCCAGCATTCGTGAAAAGATCATTTTGCAATCGAAATGCGGCATCCGCCCTGGAATGTTCGATTTCTCCAAAGAACATATTCTCAATTCGGTTGACGGCATTCTAAAACGGCTCAAAACCGACTATTTGGATACACTGCTGCTACACCGTCCGGATACGCTTGTTGAACCGGAAGAAGTGGCAGAAGCCTTCGATCTGCTGGAGAGCTCAGGAAAGGTGCGTCATTTCGGCGTTTCCAACCAGAACCCGATGCAGATTCAGCTGCTTCAGAAGTATGTAAAGCAGCCGATTGTAGCCAACCAGCTTCAATTAAGCATCACGAACACCACCATGATCTCCCAGGGCTTCAATGTGAACATGGAGAATGATGCGGCCGTGAACCGTGATGGCAGCGTCCTCGATTTCTGCAGATTGCATGATATTACCATTCAGCCTTGGTCCCCGTTCCAATATGGATTCTTTGAGGGCGTATTCCTTGGCAACGCTAAGTTCCCTGAGCTGAACAAAAAAATTGACGAGGTTGCTGCCAAATACGAAGTGAGCAACACGACGATCGCTGTCGCCTGGCTGCTTCGCCACCCGGCAAACATGCAGCCGGTCATCGGTACGATGAACATCGAGCGTCTGAAAGATTGCTGTAAAGCATCCGAAATTCGCCTTACTCGTGAAGAGTGGTACGACATTTACCGTTCGGCAGGCAATATTCTTCCATAAATAAGCAACAGGAATACGCGGCAAGTAAATTTATATGCGAAGTTGAAAAAAGAGGATGTTCCAAGGTCCAGTGACCTTGGAGCATCCTCTTTTGATTCAACTTAAGCCTTTTTCGAAGCCCACAAGGATTCCGCACAACTCAAAAGCTAATTATCAGCATCGATTCTCATGGACATTTCGGATAATGCAATGCTACTCGCACCAATAGTCACGTCATCTCCATCTCCATCTCAAAATCTAATTACTCGGCCTGGAACATCCCCCCTCACCCCACATTAACCTGGATTTCATATAAATTCCCTATAATTAACGTTGACGTTAACGTTATTATTATATATGCTACTTAGTATTCAATTAGTGGAACTAAACACACTTCAAGAATTGGAACATCTAGAATGCCGGAGGAGAAGATTTGAATAATACGAAGGAAGGCTCAGCTCCGTTTTGGAGCATTATTTTCGCTGTGTTTTTCGGAAACTTTATGGCTACGCTCAGTACCACCAGTATTAATGTTGCTTTACCCGTCTTCATGAATGATTTTCATGCCGAGTTAAATACGGTGCAGTGGATGATGTCCGGCTTTATGCTGGCAACGGGTGTTATTGCTCCCATTATCGGGTTCATGGGGGATAAACTCAGTTACAAGCGTCTATATATATTCGCCCTGCTCGGATTCACCTTGACATCGGCACTCTGCACGTTCGCCTGGAGTATGGAATCCTTGATTGTGTTCCGAATCTTACAGGGTCTCTGCAGCGGAATCATTATGCCGACAACCATGACGATTATTTATCAGACAATTCAAAAGGATAAGCAAACGATTGCGATCGGCTTGTGGAGTGTATCCTCGATGCTCGCACCGGCATTCGGACCTACGCTGGGAGGATGGCTGACCGAATATTTTGGCTGGAAATCGTTATTTATCATGAATCTGCCGATTGGAATCATAGCCATGCTGCTGGCTTTGAAATTTATACCTTTTTATAAAATCAGCAGTGCAGTCAAGCTTGATATCATTGGCTTTATAGCAGTTATTGTGGGTACAAGTTCATTGCTGTTCACCTTCAGTCAGGGTCATTCCTGGGGCTGGACGTCCTGGAAGACGATCACCCTGTTACTCGCAGGACTTGTCATTGTAGCTTATTTCATCATTCGAACGCTGAAGGTTAGCGCTCCTTTGCTGAACTTGCGAGTCTTTAAGATCCCCAGATTCACGTATAGCCTGATTATTAATTGCATCATCACCATTTCCCTATATGCAGCTACCTTCCTGGTGCCGATCTACATGCAAAATATTCAGCATGCAACAACACTTCACACCGGTCTTGTCATGCTTCCGGGTGCGCTGGTTATGGTCATACTTTCATTTATAGTTGGCAAAATATACGATCGGGTAGGGCCATTCCGTCTGATTCTGATTGGCGTTCTGGTCATGGGAGTTGCGACTTGGGAGCTTAGCCGTTTGAATCTGGCTTCAACTACACTTTTTATCGCACTCTGGCTCGCAATCCGCTATGTCGGGATCTCACTCTGCAACATGCCGGTAACGAACTCCGCGATGACCGCTGTACCCCCTCGATTTACCGGGCATGCATCCGCCGTCACCAACTGGATTCGTCAGGGAACGGCCGCGCTTTCGGTCAGTATTTTCAGCAGCATCCTGTCTGCTCGTACCCTAACTCATCTCAGTCAGAACAAGGCAAACTCTGCGAACGCATCTGAATTGGCCCTTTCCCAATCGGTTCAGGATGCGTTCATGATCGGAACCATACTTGTTGCCCTGGCAATACCATTCTTGTTCTTGTTACGCAGGAGGCATTATCCAGTTAACGAAGAGTTCCTGATTCACAGAACTTCCAAGTCGGCATCCTTGTAATAAAAATAGGCCCTGGGGACGTAAATTCCCTTCGGGCTGAATCTGCAGTCCATTGGCAATAAACCTGATCTGATTGGCACCCACCTCAATATCTGTGATCTCGTCTCTAGCGTTCAGCATTGTATATGTAAATCCGAGGATTCAGATCCGTGTTCGTTTCCGGCGATGGACGGAAGATGGCAAGATGAGAGCTGTATTTGAAGCATTCAATGATCTATAGTCTTCTAGCATTTAGAAAAGCGATTGCCTGAACAAGGAATCGCCTTTCCTTTCGTCAATTCATTCCAGGTGACTCAAAACGTGCTGCATCGTCAGTCTAAAACTTAATTTCTCCAGAATACTAACATTATTAAAGAGAAAAAGGGATTATTATGGATTTATTTGGAAAATAGTCGTCATACCTTCGTAAAGGAGGAGCTTATGAACTTATCCAAATCATTTTTTGGGGGTGGAATTTTACTTTCTATAGTAGGTGGAGTAGATGAGACTGGAATTTTTATTTTACATCATGAAGCGCTCAATGATAGTAAAGCTGAAAAGTCATTAAATCCGATGGCAGCATCTTGGAGCTATACTCCTAATGATAGAGAAACAGGAATTTGTTATAACGCGTTGGGAGGCAAACTGTTCGACCTATATGCTTCCGCCTCATTTCAATATAACGGTTCCGATGTAAAAGTTGCTCAAAGTGATGGGGATAGGAAACAATATTTTTTTGGAGCAACATTAAAAATTGATCCTGTTAATATGGGGACATCTAGATTTCCCGTTATAGAGGGCTATATATATGCCGAAGTCTACAGCCGACTTAAAGTTGACACTGTCCTAGGCATCAAGTGGTTTGGTGTTTCCATTGGTCAATCCACTATAGAAGTTGAGATTGGAAGTACTGTGGCTGGGAATGTCTACAAAGGTGTGAAAGTCGTATAACACATGACCCTGTTGGTAATGAACTGACCCCAAAATTTAGACACAAGGTGACTTAGGCTGCTACAGAGGACTGAAGGCGGTATTCTACCGACGACAGTCCTCTGAGCTTTTGTTTGTCCTTCGGTGGTTGTAATAGTGCATATACTGTGTAATTCTTGCAAATTCTTGGATTCAGTCTCAAGATACAGCAGAAATTCTCTATCACTGAGTTATCCAAACAATTCCCCTTGTGTAATTCCTCTTTCTGAGAGCATATACTGGTATTTTTTTTGCTGGTATACCACCATTAATCAGAGTGCAGAATGAGATTATGTTGCTCAGGAAGCCTTTCAAAGGCTTCTCCGAGCCCTTGGCCGTAAGGTTTACGATGATGTCATTGGCCTGTCTTGTAACACGACCCGTATTGCTAATGACACTTGTATTGTAAGAAGACCAAAAAAATGCCGCAAGGTATCTAGGTAGGTATGGTTATAAGAAAAGTTGTGCCTTTGCCCTTTTCGCTATCGACTTCAATGCTCCCTTTCACCTTATTGATTGTACTGTAGACCATGAGCATGCCCAGCCCCGTTCCTTCCTCTTTGGTCGAATAATACGGCTTGCCTAGACGTGATATTTCCTCCCTCGTCATTCCAATGCCGGTGTCCTGGATGCGGAGCACAATATTTTGCTTTCTTTCCGAGACATCGATGAATAATGTACCGCCACCCTTTTCTTTCATCGCTTCAATACCGTTTTTATATAAATTAATAAAACATTGCTGAATTTGGTTCCGGTCATAATGTGTATTGAGCGAGTTATTAAAACTGAATTTAACCTCTACTTCATGTATGGAGGCATAAGGCATAATGATATTTTTGGTATACTCTAACTCCGCACTCATGTTGGAATAAACCATATTTTCGGATTGCGGTTTGGCAAATGAGAGATAATCGCTGACTATTTTTTCTGCTCGTCTCAGCTCCTGCAGCGATAATCCCACATATTCCTTTTCCTCCCGCGTGAGGGTTTTCGATCTGTTTAACAGCTGCAAAAAACCGCTGGTAACCGTAAGCGGATTTCTAATTTCATGTGACACGCTAGCTGCGAGCTCACTGACGACATTTAATCTTTCCGATTGCATAATCCGGTCACGATTTTTAATATTGGTAATAATTTTTTCTATTAAAATCATAATGACACTCATCACCCCAACATGCGTCGTTAAGGCATTAAGGGCGAGAACCCAGAATTCTCTGTTTAACGCTCCATGAGCAAAGCTCAATGTAAACAGGTAAAATCCCATGGTAAGGAAAGAAGCAATCGTTGCCCATATGACTCGGCCCTTCGAGCTTAATTTCACGAATTTTTTGCTGTATAACGGCACTAAAATCATGACCGTTGTTGAAAAAAGAAAGGATTGGATCGTACCGGCTCCACCCACATAGAATCGGTAAAGATTTAAGATGATATATAAAGGGAGAACATTTCTATATCCTCCAAAAAGAGCCATGATAATAAACGGAATATATCTCAAATCAAAAATAAATCCGATTTCGAGTTTAAAAGGTTTGGCAATACAGAGACTCATCGTCAAGGCCGATAGTAAAATAAGAGCCTTTCTATTAAAGGAATGTGCTCTATTTTCAAAGAAAATCAGAGATACGACAACTGGAAACAGTAAAAACAAGAAATTCAAAAGTAAAGTTTCAAACAACAGTTAACTTCCTTTCAACCTTTTGTAACTAAAAATCATATATCAGGTTCCGAGCTATACAATAGAAGATTACGCTAATCACATGTTGTAAGTAAAGCTAAAGCTGTTAATTATGGATGTCCGATCCAATTTTTGAATGACTCCATCAAGCATGTAGTGGCTCATAAAATAAACCGTACATTGGCACTTTTTAATTGTCGATTTCCTTAGTATCCTTTTTACTAATGACTTGAACATGGACAAAAAAGGAGATAACGCCGATGAAGGTCGAACCCACCATTTTGCAGGATGAAAGAGTCATCCTTGTTCCCATGGAAGCCTCTCATATTGCCCCGCTTTACGAAGCGCTGAACGATCCGGAAATATGGACGTACTCCCCTCCGGGTATGCGAAATATTGACGACATGAAAACTTATGTGGAAACGGCATTAGAGGAACGGGCTGAAGGGATTGCGATGCCTTTTGTCATCCGCGACATGGAAACAGATCGTTTAGTTGGAACGACTCGGTTTGCTGATATCTCCGCCCGGCACAGACAACTGGAAATCGGTTGGACGGCACTTGCCCGGGAGGCGTGGAGAACTCACGTCAACACCGAATGTAAATATTTGCTGCTGCAGCATTGTTTTGAAACATTGGGCACGGTCCGTGTACAGCTTAAAGCCGATTCCCGCAATACCCGCTCATTAAGAGCAATGGAGCGTATTGGCGCTGTTGCGGAAGGAGTCCACAGAAACCATCGCATTTTGAATGACGGCTACATCAGAGACACCGCTTACTATAGCTTTATCGCATCGGAATGGACAGATGTAAAAATGAGGTTAAAAGGCATGCTAGCGGATAGATGACGATTCAGCACCTTGCACCACTTGCCATTTCAGGGCATCCACATGGATGTCCTTTTCGTTCATGAATGTACCGATAAATTTTACTGGATTCGAGTATAATGGATAAGTATACGATAGATATACGGTGGAAATCGGTATGTATAGGTATTCGAATATAGTGTAGAAGAGGTTAAAGATGAGTGAGAAGCACTTTACAGATTATAAATTAGGTGAAGAGATCCTGAGAGCGCTGAGCAGCTTGGGCTATGAGACGCCAACCGAGGTTCAGGCGGAAGTCATTCCCGTTGCGCTCGAGAAGCAGGATCTTGTTGTCAAATCGCAAACAGGCAGCGGCAAAACAGCTGCTTATGGCATCCCGCTCTGCGAGCTGGTCGATTGGAATGAGAATAAGCCGCAGGCATTGATCCTGACGCCAACCCGCGAACTCGCGTTGCAGGTTAATGAAGACATAACGAATATTGGACGCTTTAAGCGGATCAAGGCGACGCCTCTTTTTGGAAAACATCCTTTTCATATACAAAAAGCCGAGTTAAAGCAAAGAACGCATATGGTTGTGGGTACGCCGGGCCGTGTGCTGGACCACATTGAACGCGGCACACTATCGCTGGATCGGATTGCCTATCTCGTCATTGACGAAGCTGATGAGATGCTGAATATGGGCTTTATTGAGCAAGTTCAGTCGATTATCCAAGCACTGCCTCGTGACAGAGTTACCATGTTGTTCTCCGCTACGTTCCCTGAGGATGTGCTCAAGCTGTCACGCAAGTATATGGATCACCCTGCCCAAATTGAGATCAAAGCGAGCGGTCTTACGACAGCCACGATTGAACATTCTCTCATTCAGGTGACGGAAGCGGACAAGCTGGCACGGCTTCTAGACCTGCTCATTGTTGAGAGCCCGGACAGCTGTATTGTTTTCTGCCGTACGCAGGAGCATGTGGATAAACTATTCAGAGAAATGGCTGATCTCCGTTACCCGTGTGATCGTATCCATGGAGGGATGGAGCAGGAAGAACGATTCGAGGTCATGAATGCGTTCAGAAGAGGCCAATTCCGTTACTTGATTGCAACAGATGTAGCCGCCAGGGGCATCGATATCACGAATATTACCCATGTGATTAACTATGATATTCCACTTGAAAAGGAAAGCTATGTTCATCGTACAGGACGTACGGGACGTGCAGGAAAGACGGGTAAAGCGATAACCCTCGTCACGCCGAAGGATAGCAGGAGATTAGCCGATATTGAAGCGTATATTGGATTTGCGATACCGGTCGTGAAGGCTCCCTCCGAAGAGTCTGTTGATCGTCGCAGAGAAGATTTTGAACAAAAACTAAATATCCGGCCTGAACTCAAGAAAGATAAGCGTGAGCAATTAAACAAGCAGATTATGAAGCTTAACTTCAATGGCGGGAAAAAGAAAAAGCTTAGAGCCGTGGACTTTGTTGGAACGATCGCTAAGCTTGAAGGGGTCACCGCAGACGATATCGGGATTATTACGATCCTTGATTTTGTGACGGATGTGGAAATTCTGAATGGCAAAGGACCGCTTGTGCTTGAAATGATGAAGGACACAACGGTAAAAGGCAAACTGTTAAAGGTGCGCAAAGGGAATAAGTAAAAGTTGAACTGACATATAAAAGAATGATCTCGGCACCATGCCAAGATCATCCTTTTTTTGCTGTGCCCGTGTAATCATCGTAATTTCTTTTGATTTCCACATACAAAGTTTTGGATATACTCTAATTGCTCTTCGTTGGGCATTATACTGCGAATTTCGTTAAATTTGGCAACAGCTGAATCAAGAGCAGTCTCTCTCCCTACGATTTCCCCAATACTGGATAGATCATCCATGAGGCTCCACATTTCTGCATGCGTTTTTGGATCTTGATGCCCTGTCAGATAGACGTTTACATCGTATTTCTTTATTTTATCCAATAGAATCGTGAGCTCGTTTTGATCATAACTCCATTCCCCGCTGTAAAAGTCCTGATAGATGCAATCCCCCAGAAACATTATTTTTTCATCAGGGATATAAATAATGGATGAGTCCTGTGCATGAACCCCTCCGACATGCTCCACAACACAAGTCATGCCACCTAAATCAATCTCGATTTTGTTATTAAAAGTAAGATCCGGCGCTCTCAGCTCCAGATGATCCCGTGTAGGCATTTCACGTTTTATCATGTTACTGCAAAACTCAATTTCCTCACCCGTCTTAACCCGAGCATCTAATGAGGCATCATCCCATTTTACAGTTTGCAGATATTCTATCTTTTTCTTCGTTTCATCATGGCTGATGGTTAATAAATCCATCGTTTTCATACCAAAAATATGATCCCAATGCCAATGCGTAATGACAACAAGCTTCGCCGGCGCGATCTCCATTTTTTCGATGAGATTGAGGAAGTCCTTTGCATGTGCAGGTGAATTGCCTGAATCAACGATTAGGCTGAAGTTGTCTCCACAAACCAACCCTAGCGTGGGACGGTCCGTTTCGGAATACTGCGGCATGTAGTGCACTCTATTTCCAAGTTTTTTTAGCATTGTAGTACCTTCTCTCCTATTGCAAAAATTACAGGTAAACCATCATCTCATTATATCCTTTTGATAGGGGTTATATAAATCCAATAACTGACTTTATATCACCGATTCAAATTTGCTAAGTGAGCAGGCGATTCTCCTTGCCAGCAAATACAGTTTGAGCCCAGGATATATAGAAGTATATAAATGAATTTCTTTGATCGTCTTGCAAGCCTTGGCTACTGCTCGATGTCGTACACTTCTTCATTTACCAATCCATGAATAAAAGCCTCAAAGTTAGGTGCGAGTCTGGTTATTTTATAATTACTCTCTTTATCCACATAAATAACCTCGGGTTCGCCGTCATTTCCCGATGAACGGTAATCCAGCATCACCACTCCGGACTCAGAAGGACAATCACAAATCACCACGCCAACTTCAGGATAACCTCCATGTTCAATCACAAACCGACTGCCGGAATCTCCGCATAGCGAGTGCCGCTTCTTACGTCCAATTCCCAGAATACCGGAAATCAGGATATGTTCTTGTGCTCCAGATGCTGCTCCTCCTATAGGAAAGCTTTTGTTTTGAGGAATGCCCCCGTTATGTAACTTCATCATATGAATATAGAAGGCCGGCAGCTTAAAGACCAGTTCTTCTTCTACGGAAGCAATCAGATCCTCTGTAGGCGGATCCGAAACATATTGCTCGGCTGCTTGCTCGCTATCATCCCAAAAGTTCGCGAAGTCGATATTGGTATCCAAATCGGGAACTGGCATGATTATAGGCTGCGCAATAGGCTCGGCATTGGAATCTTCTAACGGTTCTTGTTCTTCAGCCATTTTACTCCGAATTGAATCCAGGAACTCCAACGTATCCTCATCTCCGGGATCCAATTGATCTGCGATCTCGAATTCCCTTAAGGCATCATCATATTGGTCCAGATAGTAATGCGCAAGTCCCATACGGTAGTGCCAGAGCGGATCTTCTTTACCCTCTTCTGCAATGGTTAAGAACTGTTCAATCGCCTCTTCGTAACGTTCGAGATTATTCATCGCTCTGCCTAAATGACTAATCAGTACATCATCTCTGTCCTCTGCAGGAATCTCCATAATGGCGTCTACGATTTCTTCGAATTTATCCTCTTCATGCCACTCATCCAGCTGTGCTAAAAGATCTTCTCTCACATGTATGCCTCCCAGTTCTAAGCCTTTTAGAAATTATACCATTTCCAGCACGGCCCTCTCCAATAATACCTATATTTCTATATCATGTTCCGCAAAAGGTTCGGTATTGACGAGTAGAGTCCACAGGCAGAGCAGCGTAAACAGCCTGTTCTGGTAAATGTGCAAAAGGACTGGAAAGTGCCTCAAGCAGCTGCTCCATTACACTATAATCTCCATTTTTCTCCGCCGCTTCCAGCGCTTCTTCTACTCGATGATTTCGGGGAATAATCGCGGGGTTGCTGCTACGCATCAACTCATGTGCTGATTCTATGGATTCCTGCTGCCTGTCTAGTCTCTCCTGCCATAACATATACCACTCTGTAAACTCCGGTGTGCCAGACAGAACCGTATCATCCACCGTATTAAAGGTTAAGGCCAGGAAAGTATTCGTATAGTCAGCTTGATACTTATGCATCATACTGAGGAGATCTTTGATAAGAGTCTCGTCCTGCTGCTCCTCGTTAAATATTCCAAGTTTCGCTCTCATTCCCGCAGTCCAAGAATCAAAATACAACGTAGTATATTCCGATAACGCACCCTGAGCCAGTTCGATGGCTTCCGATTGATTGTCATGAAGCAATGGCAATATGGCTTCCGCAAATCGTGCGAGATTCCAACCACCAATATACGGCTGATTTCCATAGGCATAGCGACCTTCCCGATCAATGGAGCTAAACACTGTTGCAGGGTCATAGGTATCCATAAATGCGCAAGGGCCATAATCAATCGTTTCCCCGCTAATCGCCATATTATCGGTATTCATGACCCCATGAATAAAGCCAACCAGCTGCCATTTGGCAATCAGCACAGCCTGACGTTTGATGACCTCCTGAAGTAAATGAAGATAACGATTTTCATCATCTTCTACATCTGGATAATGTCGTTGTAACGTATAATCCGCAAGAGTCCGAACATTCTCAACATTCCCCAATTGGGAAGCATATTCGAAAGTACCTACGCGCAAATGACTTGCAGCCACGCGAGTAAGAATAGCGCCTTGCAAGTCTTTTTCACGGATCACGGATTCACCCGTAGATACCACCGCTAAGCTGCGAGTCGTAGGAATACCCAGCGCATGCATGGCTTCGCTAATGATGTATTCGCGCAGCATCGGACCAAGCGCCGCCCGACCATCACCTCGGCGGGAATAAGGTGTTGGGCCTGAACCCTTAAGTTGTATGTCCACACGCTCACCTTGGGGAGTAATATGCTCACCAAGTAATACGGCCCGCCCATCCCCTAACATATTGAAATGCCCAAATTGATGCCCTGCATATGCCTGAGCAATAGGTAAAGCCCCTTCAGGAACCCTGTTTCCAGCAAGCTCCGCTACGCCTTCTTCACTTTGCAATGCTGCAGCGTTTAACGCTAAGGATGCCGCCAGCTTCTCATTGAAAATAACTAGCTGCGGAGATCTTACAGGGGCCGGGTTCATACGGCTAAAAAATAATTGCGGCAAACGGGTATAGCTATGATCAAAGTTCCAACCGGATTCCAAACATTCATCTCTCTTTGCCATCGCATAACCTTCTCTTCATTAGTTTTGGAATTCTATGCATACATCAAATAGAATTGATTACAGATGCCTTTTAGGGTATACCTCTTCCCATTTATTATACTCTTACTATAAATAACGATGGACGGAAATCAACATCAATGGTGTCAATCTAACAGCAAGCTTTTTATCTAAAAAAGCAAGAGCGCTACCGATTAGGTACGCGCTCTATGTATCCAATACATGATATGCCTTGTCTTAAACTCTGCTCTTCGTCCATATAACGAATCTAAGCTTCACTATCCAGCTTTTTGAAAATGGCTGCCATCTGCGCCCGATCCTGCTCGGTTAATTTTTCAAACAAAACCCTTTTCAGCCTTTGCCCCTCCAGTGTCGCCCGTCTTAGAACTTCGACACCTTTGTCGGTAATCTCCAAATAGATAATCCGCCGATCCGACTCGTCCACATTTCTGACGGCCAATTCCTTCGCGACAAGCTTGTCCGATAAATAACTGAGCGTAGCGGGGGAAAGCCCTAATGTTTTCGCAATATCCGAGGGCCGGCTTCTTCCGTTTTGCTTCAGGTGGCCGAGCACAAGAACATGAGAGACACCAAGGTCCTCATTGAATGTTTTGTTCCACTGAACGATCAGCTTGTTCGTAAAATTCTCCATACTTTGTATGAGTTCAAAAATGGTCTGCTCTTCCATTTGATCCTCCTTGTAAAAATAAACGACAGCCCCTAATGAATATGAAGGGCTGTCATCATCTTACACGCTATTGGGCTGAGTATCCACCATCAATCACCAGCTCAGATCCTGTAATGTACGAAGAATCATCAGAAGCCAGGAACAATGCCGCTTTGGCAATATCATCAGGTTGTCCTAAACGCTGCAAAGGTGTTGCCTGAATCAATTGGCCCAGCAGGTCCTTCGAGGTACTTAAAGCTTGAGTCATTGGCGTCTCGATGATCCCTGGGAAAAGCGCATTTACCCGAACGCCTTGACGTCCAAACGTTGTAGCCGCTGCTTTAGACAATGCGCGTACAGCGCCTTTGGATGCCGAGTAGTGGTTAAAGCCTTGGCCGATCATGGCCGTGTACGAAGAGATATTGATGATGGAGCCTTTCTTTTGGGCTGCCATATAAGGAGCGACATGCTTGATGCCCGCGAATGGGCCGAAGCCATTAATGGACAGCATTTTCTGCCAGTCCTCCACATTGATTTGCTCGTATGGCTTCTCGGAAGAGATGCCCGCATTGTTGACAAGGATATCAATTTTACCAAATCGATCGTTTACTCCTTTCGCCAGTGCCTGCCAATCCTCATCCGAGGCGACATTCAATTTCATACCGTGGACATTCTCTTTTTGGCTTGCTTTCTCAAGAGCTGCCTCATTAATGTCAGCCGCAATCACAATGGCGCCTTCCTGTGCGAACAGATCAACCATGCATTCACCGATACCCGAAGCCCCACCGGTAACGATAGCTACTTTATTAGACAATTTCCCCATATCCCATGCTCCTAACGTAATTTGATTGAACCATTATGCCTCTAACGAAATTGGATTAATTCCACAAACCCGCCCGCTCCAGCTTCTTCTTCCCTCTAAAAGCCATGCCTATGCAGCCGATATTAATGATCATCATAATGCCGATGGCATATAAAACAGGGGTGTAACTTCCGGTATAATCGAATACATATCCATAGGCCGGCAAGGCAACGATCGATGATATCGCGAGCCCCATGGAAGCATTGGAATAGATCTGACTATATTCCTTATTGCCGAACAAGCTCGATGTAAGAGCCGGACCCAATGTTCCGATGGAGGCAGAAACAAGGCCAAAAAGTCCAACAGCTAACGATATGACGACTGTGCTTGATGGCGAGAACAATAACAACCCGATCGATAGCAAACCGAGGAACATGGCAGCAATCGCTGTATTTCGGGTGCCGATTTTATCGCTCGCATATCCGATGACGAGTGAGCCGATCAGTACGCCGATCATATTGGTTGCCATAACATTACCTGCAAAGGTGACATCAAACCCCTTGTTCATCAGATACGTTGGAATGTGCATCGAAAAGCTGGCTGCAGATGTTATCAGGAAGAAAAAAGCAATAAGCGCATAGAATGCAGAGGATTTTTTGGCAGCAGCTAAAGTTACCCCTTTTTCATCCGCTGGCGCACTATTTGCAGTTCCGTTTGTACCGTCCAGTACTTCCGCTCCGTAAGGAAGCGCTTTCTTTTCTTGAGGTGATTTCCTGATCAGGAGCAGCACGATGGGAACAACGATAACGATGATCGTAATCCCGACAATCATATAAGAAGCTCTCCAGCCTTGACCCGCGATCAGTTTGCCAACTACCGGTTGAGTAATGGCGCCAAGCACGCCGCCTGCCGCACCCATGATTCCAAGCGCCAGACCTTTGCTTTTTTTGAACCACTGATTGATGAGTACAGGTCCCGCGATAACGGTAATGAACACGCCGCCCACTGCCAGCGGAATAGCGAGGATATACCAGCCCCATACGGAATGCATCAAACCGAATAAAGCAAATGCTCCAGCCTGTAAAATGATAGCAATGATCAAAATGAGCCGGGTATCGTACTTCGCCATCAATTTGCCGCCAATGGGCAAAAAGATCATGGTAACAATGGCCGAGACGCTAAAATATAGGGATAAGCTGCCCATCCCCACGCCCAGATCATTCGAAACTTGTCTCAAAAAAAGCCCGGCGGAGTTATTTAAACCGGCCTTTCCCAAACCGACCATCAGGCAAAGCCCCAGCAATATCCACCAAGCATAGTGAATTTTCTTCTTGTTGTGGCTCATCATGTTTATCGTTCCCCTACTCTCTAATATCCGTTGCAGTCTATAGCTGCTATTAACTCTGTGCCATTTTCATCATTTGCTCGAAATCCGGAACGGTAGGATTCGCAATATAGTGCCCGCCCTCAACCTGGATGGTCTGTCCGGTAATAAACTTGGATGCATCGGAAGTCAGAAACAGGACGGTATGTCCAATATCATCCGGTTCACCGTGATAAGGCAGCGCGTTATATTTCGTGAACGTCTCGAGCAGCTCCGGAGACATGTTATTCTTAGCTGCCGGCGTCAAAATCAATCCCGGTGCGACCGCATTACAGCGAATGTTATGTTTGCCATACTGGGTGGCGATATACTTCGTCAGATTAACGACTCCAGCCTTCGAGGCACCGTATGCAACCCGAATCGCATCGCTGGCAAAACCAGCCATGGAAGCCGTATTTATGATGGAACCTCCGCCAGCTTGGATCATATGGGGAATAGCATATCTACAGCCCAATAACACGCTTTTTAGGTTCACATTCATCAGCCGATCCCACTCATCCAGATCTACGTTAACGACATCCAGGTCCTTCTTCAGATTCGTCAAGCCCACATTGTTGAACAAGGTCGTGATTTTCCCATAATGCTGCACCGTAAATTCAACGGCTTCCTGTATCGATGCTCCATCTCCGGCATCAAGAAATACGCCCACTGCATCTCCGCCTTGGGCTTTAATAAGCTCCGCCGCTTCTTTTGCCCCAGCAACATTAAAATCAGCAATGACTACTTTAGCGCCTTCCTTCGCCATTAAGTTAGCAGTGGACAAGCCTATTCCAGAAGCGCCTCCAGTGATCAGCGCTACCTTGTCATTCATTTTCGCCATTTTTCTCAGGCTCCTTTCGATACTCACGTTATGGGTAGTATACCTAAAATTTAGATATCTAAATATTTAACGTCTAAATACTAGCAGAATATTTATTCTAATGCAACGGAGAATTTTGAATAGAATTGTTTATGCTGGCCAAGCAGCGCAACGCAAAAAAGGAGGGCAGAGATGCCCTCTTCCTCACATGTTTATTTCCCATTCGCAATGAACTGACATACGGGCGGCGATGCAAAAAAGGCTCTTCGCATGAACCAGCAGCAGTACCCCGGGCTAACGATTTCGGGGCGTGGTATAATATGCTTAACTGATGAATTAAGAGGATATAGGTGCGTGAACAGATGGAAATGAAGCCGGAACATACAGCCAAAGAAAAGAAGCCGTTATACCTTGCCGTATACGATGAACTTTTTAAAAAAATCATGAATGGTACCTTCCCCGCCAATAGCCAATTGCCTACGGAGCCCGAACTTGCCAAAATGTTCGATGTAAGCCGAATGACGTTAAGACAAGCACTGGCTCTATTGCAGGATGACGGGCTGGTGAAGAGCTTTCACGGTAAAGGAAACTTTGTTACCGGGTCTCGAATCGAGCAGAGAAGCATGGGTCTTGAAAAAATCGGAAATCCTGTGTATAAGTGCCATACGGAGGACATTGACCACGTCGACATCCAGTTCAGGCTGGATTTGGAGAGTGACTACACCAAAGAAGTCCTGAACAGAAGAGCGACTGCCGTCGTAGCCATTGAACGTTGGTACAAGAGTAAGGGACAAGCGGTGGCTTTCGCGTTTACCTTCATGGCAATTGAAGCTGCATCTGAGTTGAATCTAGACCTCCAAAATGAAGAGCAGCTGCTGGACATGCTTGAGAGTAAGGTATATGAGCTCGCGAACTCGGCAACGGTGGAGGTCAAACATTCCACGGTGATGAATTCCACGTCTCAACAATTTGAACTTGATGGCGGCGAGGTATGCGACTTGCTGCTGGAAAGTTTATATGTCAATGAACAGTACCCTATTGTATACAACAAATATTATATTCCTAAAGAATTTAGCCGGATTAAGATCAACGCGACGAAGTAGCCATGCTGATATCGACAGAATCAATGAACCGAATACCTATATAAGACATTATGTACTTGCTAGGCGGCGGGTCTCCTTTAAGGAGGCCCACCGCCTTTTTTCATATGGACCCGCCTGAATGGAGAAGATAGTATGCTACAAGAACTTCCATAAAAGATAGGTTGATAAGGCATGAGACGTGTGGTATTTTAATTATGTACTAATTAGACAACTTATTATACAACTATACCAATTTGTAAAAGAGAGGAAGATTTGTGTTGAATACATCCATGCATAAAGAAACGCCGCATATTAAACCTGGAGGCGTCGAAATCGCCGAAACGATTCTTTTGCCGGGGGACCCCCTGAGAGCGAAATTTATTGCAGATAATTATTTGGAAGATGTCGTTCAGTTCAATAACGTACGCGGCATGCTGGGCTACACGGGAACGTTCAAGGGAAGAAAAATATCCGTAATGGGGACTGGAATGGGAACACCAAGCATGAGTCTGTACTCATGGGAGCTGATCCATGTTTTCGGCGTGAAGAATCTTATCCGCATCGGTTCCGCAGGGGCAATTCAAGATCATTTGAACCTGTATGATATTGTTTTTGCAATGGGTTCTGCAACCGATTCCAATTATGGACATCAGTACAATCTTCCAGGTCATTATTCGATTACGGCATCGTTCGAACTGTTGGAAAAGGCCAAAAAGATTGCAGATGCGCAGGGGCAGAAGGTTCACGTCGGCAATGTCCTCTCCAGTGACATTTTCTATAACGCGGATCCAACGGCGCTGAAGAAATGGAGTGAAATGGGAATCTTATGTGCAGAAATGGAATCGGCTGGCCTGTATATGAATGCAGCCCATGCGGGCGTTAACGCATTGTGTATCTTGACGATCAGCGATCATATTTTCAGACAGGAATCCACGACCCCTGAAGAAAGACAGACAGCGTTCACTAAAATGATGGAAATTGCACTCGAGCTTGCTTAATACTTGGGATGTACGAAAGGAAAATGGTATATGGCTACGATAAGTGAACAAGCACAGAAAACGACCTCATCCTTTCAGGCGAAAAGGGCCGTGCCCGTCATTCTGCTCTTTTTCGTGTTTGCTCTGATCATTGATAACTCTTTTAAATTGGTTTCAGTGGCAATTGCCAATGATCTGGGAATCTCAACAGCTGCGGTCAGCCTGCAGGCCTCCTTAGCGGGACTTGTGATTGGCATCGGCGCTGTGGTCTATGCCTCTTTGGCCGACTCCATCAGTATCCGAAAGCTGCTGAGTGCGGGGATTATCTTAATCTGCATAGGCTCAATCATCGGGTTTGTGTTTCAGCACTCTTATCTCTTCGTTCTGATTGCGCGCATGATTCAGACGGCGGGGCTTGCCTCTGCCGAAACGTTATATGTGATTTATGTGACGAAACATCTGCCCAAAGAGGAGCAGAAAAAGTTTCTGGGATTCAGTACAAGCAGCTACTCGCTTTCTCTTGTTATCGGCTCCATTACGGGAGGGTACGTCTCCACGTATTTAAGTTGGGCGATGTTATTCTTGATCCCGCTGCTGTCCCTGATCCTGCTTCCTTTCATTCTTAAATACTTGCCGAAGGAACAATCACGCAAAGGCCATGTGGATTTCATCGGTCTACTCCTCATCGCAGCGATCGCTGCGTCGGTCATGCTATATCTAACGGATTTCAATTGGATCTTTATTGTAATCTTCGCGATCGCCACAGCGTTATTCCTTGGCTACATCAGCAAGAGTACGAAGTCGTTCATTGGCGTCTCCTTCTTTAAAAATAAACGGTTTGTAGCCGTTCTTGTAATTGCCTTCGTGATTTATTCAGTTCAACTGGGCTACATTTTCATTTTTCCGTTCGTGCTTCAGAAGATGTATGGTCTTCAGCTGGACACGATCTCGCTGCTTTTGATTCCTGGATATGTGACGGCGGTGCTGGTTGGAGCGCTGTCCGGAAAAATTGCAAAAGTACTCACCAATAAGCAGGCGGTTTCCATTGCGATGTTCATTATCGCATGCAGTCTGGCTTTGCCCGCCCTTATCGGAGGCAGCTCAGTTATTGTATATGTGATCTCGATGCTGCTATTCTCAGGTTCATTCGCCTTCATGTACGCCCCTATGCTGGATTCATGCATAAGCACGATTCCTGTGGAAAAATCAGGAACGGCGATTGGGTTTTACAATTTGGTGCTGAATGTGGCCGTTTCTATTGGTATCGCTTATACAGCGTCTTTGATGGAGGCTGTATCATTTGGAACGGTGTTGTTTATCCTTTGTTTGATTACACTGCTTGCGCTTGTAATGTTCTGGCTGCTTGTAGGCCGGATCACCGAGTCCAAAGAAAAGTAGAGATTGTGTTCACGCTTAAGAAGCTGCTGTGGCAGCTTCTTTTTTGTCATAGCTGGCGAGAATAAGCAACTGGATTGAGGTTTGTTCTGTTTTCTATATCAGGCAGCGCCGAAACCCCAGTTCATGAAAAAGGGAGGAGCATTCGCAGCCCCTCCCTCCTCTGACTATATCAACTTTAATGCTTGGAGCAATCGCTCAACGATCGCGGCCGTTTCCGCTCTTGTGATGTTTTGGCCTGGGTGGGCCTGTTGTTGATCGCCCTGTATGATTCCGTATTGGATGTTCAAGGCTGCTCCGTTTCGCGCCCAGGTGCTGAATTCCGCTTGATCACGGAATGATGCAAGCAGTTCATTTTGCTGCTCCATACTCAGGATAGTGCTCCGCTTCGTCATATCCATCACTTTTGAAATCATGACCATGGCTTCCTCGCGTGTAATCCGCTGATCGGGTTTGAATGAATCATCCCCATAACCCTGGATTAACCCGTACGATACGGCAACCTGAACGGCGTTGTAGAACCAGTCCCCGGAATGGACATCACGGAAGTGCATTTCCTGATCGGCAAGCCGCAGTCCAAGCGCACGGGTGACAATCGCTGTAAATTCGGCGCGTGTAATGGCCTCATTCGGTACATAGCTGTTCTCGTTCACACCGTTGATAACAAGACGCGACGCCAGGTCTTCAATGCTTTTCCGTGCCCAATGGGAGGCAATATCGTCAAATGTCTTGCTGTTATGGATGAGCGCATACGTACTGTTCGTCATACTGTTCATGACGGCAAACCATTTACCATCGACTTGAATGACTTTCGTCGGGACTTGTTTCATGCTGCCATCGGTCATCATGATCACGCCGGTTGTAATTTGGCTCGGATCCGTTCCAGCCGGTATCGCGATCATTCGCTCTACATAAGCATTGAACTTCTCAATCATAACTTCTTTGCCGTTATGTTCCGCTATAATTTTAAAATCCACCGCAGGTGAGACCAGCTGAATGCCGCTGTCTTGGTTAGGCACGAAGCTGACTTGATTGGCAGGCACATGAGTGATTTCAACCCGGAGCCGAATGTCCTGCAGAGCAACGCCGGGGCCGAATAAGTTCGGCAGAGACTGAACCGGGATCTGCTGAACAGGAAGTCTGTAAACGGCATTCTCCGTTTGCACTTCAAGTACCGCTCCCTTGGCCTCCAAACTCATGGCTAACAGCGCGCTCAGCTCGCTGATGACATGATCGGAGTGATTGGTCACCCGATTTATAAGCACATATCCTGCGTCCGCCTGCTGTAGCAGCGCATTGATTTTCGCCTCATCCATTTTCATGACCGTCGTTTTGACTCCATTTACCGTTTGGGTTGTTACTGTAAACATATTTTTCTGCAGCAATCCGTTCGCGAGCAGGGCGATGCCCTCCTCTTGAGAGCCTGATTGTACCTGTGATGATGTCGAATGCGTCGGTTGCGGCCCTGGATCTGGCTTCGGATCAACCGTCGGCGGTATGACCACTGGCGCCCGCATGTCAAGAAGCCTTACCTTTCCGGTCGATTGAGTGCTTTCCACGGCGTTACCTGCCAAATTATACATGGATGCTCCATCCGCCGGCACGACTTCAATGGACTCTTGACCGCTTGGAATCCCTACGATGTCAAGCATGACTCGAATAACGGTCTCGCCGCCCGTCAAGTTCCCTCCATCCGTCCTCTTCAACGAATGAATGGCAGCGCCAGTTGCGCTTCCGCCATTTTTATCGAAATTCAGGCGCAAATTGCCCGGAGTCAATGCGCCAGCACCGTGATCATCTGCAAATACGCCTTCGCTAAACGTCACGTCGATATAGGCATTACCCTTGCCTAAAACGTAGCCTGTGATCGTTGGGAGTGTTGTATCAATGAGTACTCCCGCTGTACTGCCTACGTTGCGAAGCGTCAAGTCCGCATCATTACCGAGCCCGTCCTTGATCGAACCGCCATTTAGCGTCAAGGCTTCGATGGTAATACCGTCGTTGTCATGATCGCCGGATTGCACCATATAGCGGAACTGCAGCGTGTTATTGGACGATGGCATGCCAATCAAGGGGGCCGTACGCTTCACTCCACCGATATCCAGCGTGAGCTGCGGCGTTCCGGATACCGTAACATTCTTACTCATGGTTACCGTAAAATCTAAGGAGTTACCGGTTTTATAAGTACCGGCCACTGGTACGTTTACATTTTGAATCGCCGGAGCGGTTGTACTCACCAATACGTTCGTTGTACTGCCTACGCTATTTAGCAGTAATACTGCATGGTTGCCCGCGACAGATTGAATTGACCCGCCATTCAACGCCAGAGCACCCATGGTGATCCCATCCGTATCCTCTTGCCCGGCTTGCACCGTGTATCTGAATAACAACGCGTTTGTCCCCGAACCGCTTACATATACAGCCTGAACCGTCGTTGTCCCGATAACCAATGCGATCTGCGGAGTTCCCGTCACGTTTACAGGCTCGCTCATTTGCACCGTGAAATCCAGGTTTTGCCCTGTACCATATATGCCATTTGCCGGAACCGCTACGCTGACAACAGACGGTGCAGATCGTATCGTATTGATAGAATAATTGCCGGAATGGATTGTACCCGACCCTGAATGACCTTCGGAATCTTGCACGCCTTCCATGTTTAGCGCAATGAAATTGCTCGTCGCATAAGTGTTACCAACCGGCGTGAACGTCGCCGTCCACGTCATCCCATCGGATGGACTGAGGCCGCTCAGTGTTCCGTTCATAACCGTCAGAGCGGCGACCGTAAAGTTTCTCACTGCTTCCGTGAAAGTGATCGTCACCGTTGAAGTCTGACCGATGGTCAGCGACGGGTTGGAGAATACTATAGTGGCCGTCAGGGGCGTGGAAGTATCAGCATTTACTACACCGATTGGCTTTATAAACACCAGCCCCGCTATAATGGATAATGATAGGAATAATATACCTATTCGCTTGGCAAAATACATATGAACCTCCTATGAATGTTCTTCTCATATCAATGACATATCGTATCCTGTATCCTGCTGTTATAGCATTATTTTCATTGTACATTTACTATTTTCATATAAATAGTGACTGCTGTCATGAATTTGTCATATGACAAATTTGTACATCATGCGTCATACAAACCTGCATCAAAAAACAGGAATGGAAACCCGACTAAAAATCCGGGTTTCCATTCCTGTTTTTAAATATATTCGTATAAAGCGGGAATTCATTTTATTGTAGATCTGTCTACTTAGAGGGCTGCAGTGTACTGTTGAGACCAAGTGTCCGTGTTGTTGAAGTATGAATTTCTTGGATAAGCTCCGGGTTCTTCAACAGTTTTACGCCATAAGAAGGAATCATTTCCTTTAATTTCGGTTCCCATGCTTTTAGATGCTGCGGGAAGCATTTTTCGATGATCTCTATCATGACAGAAACCGCAGTTGAAGCACCCGGCGAAGCACCGAGCAATGCGGCGATCGATCCATCAGCGGCACTCACCACTTCCGTACCGAATTGAAGCGTTCCTTTACCTCCATTTGCCGTATCCTTGATCACTTGCACACGTTGACCGGCAACGAGCATATCCCAATCCTCGCTTTTAGCGTTCGGGATAAACTCCCGCAGCTCTTCCATGCGCTTTTCTTTCGATAGCATCACTTGCTGGATCAGATATTTGGTCAATGACAGGTTTTTTGCACCTGCCGCAAGCATCGTCAAAATATTATTCGGTTTCACGGAGCCTATCAAATCAAACATTGAGCCCGTTTTTAAGAACTTTGGTGAGAAGCCTGCAAACGGTCCAAAAAGAAGCGATTTTTTATTATCGATAAATCGGGTGTCCAGATGCGGAACCGACATTGGAGGCGCACCAACCTTAGCCTTGCCGTATACTTTGGCGTGATGCTGCGCGACCACTTCCGGATTATTGCAGACCATGAACAGCCCGCTAATCGGGAAGCCTCCGATATGTTTTCCTTCCGGAATACCCGTTTTTTGAAGCAGCGGAAGACTTCCTCCCCCGCCGCCGATAAAGACGAATTTAGCCGTATGGCGTTCAACCTTGCCACTATCGACGTTCCGTATTTTCAATTCCCACGCGCCATCGGCAGTGCGTTTTATATCATCCACACTATGTTTGTAATGGACATCGACGTTTTTACTTACTAAGTGATTGAACAGCATGCGCGTTAAAGCACCAAAGTTCACGTCCGTTCCAGAGTCCATTTTAGTTGCCGCTATAGGTTCATTCGAAGTACGGTCCTTCATAATCAGCGGAATCCATTCCTTCAGTTTGTTCGGGTCATCGGAAAATTCCATCCCTTGAAACAGAGGATTGTTCGACATCGTTTCAAAACGCTTTTTCAAAAACGCGACATCGCTTTCCCCTTGCACCAAACTCATATGAGATAATGGCGTGATAAAGTCTTGCGGATTACGAATCAGATTGTTGTTCACAAGATAGGACCAAAATTGCATTGAATCTTGAAACTGTTCATTTACGCTGATCGCTTTGCTAATATCGATGGATCCGTCGGGTTTTTCAGTTGTGTAGTTAAGCTCGCATAGCGCAGCATGCCCCGTTCCTGCATTATTCCATTCGTTGGAGCTCTCGATGCCTGGGCTTGCCAGCTTCTCAAACACATTAATCTTCCAGTCAGGTACTAATTCTTTCAGCATTGTTCCCAAAGTCGCACTCATGATTCCGGCACCAATTAAAATAACGTCTGTTTCGGTTTGTCTGTTACTCATGTTTACCGTCCTTACACGCTAATATTTGAAGAAAAGATGTAGGCGCTCCCATACAAGTCAAAGTACGACCTGGTCACACACCTTTTCTAGATGAATTATAACCTTATCCTAGTATATCACTATTTTATTGAGTATTAAATGATTGTTAAATACCATTTCAAAGCTGGTAACATGGCAATGAAGATATGCTATTGGGGTTAAGCGGAATTTTCATAAACGGCAAGTCTATAGGTATGGTTATAAATTAAAGAATTCACCTTTTAGCGGTAGCTCAAAAAAAAAAGGAACCCATGCGTACTAATAACGCTGGGTTCCTTCATACTGCGGTGGAATTGCCGCAGCTCTTTATGAAATGTTTTGCCGACTTATCCGAGAAAACCTTTCTTGAAAACGCCGAGCAAGTACTCGAGCGTCGTCGGATCGCTGTAACTGGACGATTCCGAGTCAATCTCGATGACATGTTTGTTTTTGACGGCCGGGATATTGTTCCACGTCGCTGTTTTCATGAACGAATTATCCCCCTGGGAGCTTCTGCTTAGCACAAGGAAATCACCGACATAATCGCCTACCACCTCTGGTGATAGCGTATAATAGCCAGGACCCAATGCATCGGCTTTGACCTTCTCCGGCATGTTCAGCCCCATCGCTTGATACAGCACTTCGGTTCCACGCGCCCAGTTATTGCCGAGTACATAGAAGCTCTTGGCGTCCCCCTCGAGAACCGACACGGTCACGTTGTCTCCGAATTTTGCTTTGATCTCCTTACCTACCTCAGCAGTCCGCAGCTTAAAGTCATCGATCCAGGCCTGGGTCTCCTTCTCCTTGTTCAACAGCTTTCCGATTTCGAGCTGCTGATTCAGGTAGTCCAGCTTTCCCCATGTATACGCGACGGTTGGCGCGATCTCTTTGAGTTTGTCTATATTTTTGCTGTCGCTGCCTGTAATGATGAGATCGGGATCCAGCTCGATAATCTTCTCGAGATCCTCTGGCGATACGACTTTAACACCCGACAGCTTGTCCTTGAACAGCGGGTTCTTGTTCGTCCATTCGTCAACACCCACCAGCGTTCCGTCAAGCGAAAGCACATTGGGCGCATTCGTCAGTGCGACGATTCGCTTGGGATTAGCCGGAACCTCGACAGGGCCGGACTCGGACTGATATGTCTTTGTTCCGGTACTCGCTTCGGACGCAGTATCGGAGTTCGTTGCAGAGTTGGTCGCTTGGCCCTCACTAGAGGTGGAGGCGGCCTTATTGTCGTTTACAGCTTGGTTTCCGCACGCGCTGATTACGATCATCAGCAGCAGTAATGGGAGGAGCAGCTTTTTGTTCATATTCAATGTTTAATCCCCTTATAATGATAATGATTATCAATCTCATATAAGGATTACTTTATCTTTTCTCTTTCCGGTTGTCAATAGGAAAGGTCCTTTCAGTAAAAAGCTCACCTGTAATCTGAAAGAAAGTGCCTCATGTCAGATATTGAGGATATTTAAGAAGAAAACAGCCTGCAGGTTACCTGTATACGCTCATTAACTAAGAAAAAAAGAGGAAAGGACGGGATTTGAACCGATAAAGAGAGAGGGGAGAACTGCCTATGGCTAGTAACGATCTGGAATTTATTGACGAGAGGTTTATTTTCAGAATCCAATCCTTAAAAGTACTGATCATTGAAAAGGAAGAAAAGAGGCACGCATCTCCTTTTTCAGCACAAATCCATGACATGCGTAACCTGATTTCTTCCGTTTCTCTTAGAAGCATACATCGCCTGATCGGCTTTCTGCAGGAGGGTCATATCCGTATCATCCGGGGTAACCGTGGCTATTCCGATACTTGCGGTAATATTGCCCGCTCTCCATTCCGAATCGGCAATTGCGAGCCGCAAACGTTCCGCAGCTTTCTTGGACTGGAGTCCATCTGCATGGGGTAAAATCAGCACGAACTCTTCCCCGCCAAGCCGCGCTACAACATCCCCGTTGCGGGCATGGGAGGACAGGATTTTCCCCAGAGATTCGAGTACGTCATCCCCCGTAAGATGGCCCCAATTGTCATTCACCTGTTTAAAATAATCAATATCAATGACAATAAGAGAGAACGGTTGCTGCGTTTGATTGTAAAGATTCATCTGCTCATCCAGCTTCTCATGAAAATAACGCCGATTCCGAAGTCCTGTCAGTTTATCCGTAATCGAAAGTTCTACCAACGTGGCATTGATCTCCATAAGCTCTGCTTGTTTCAGTTCAATTTCCTTATGGATTTGTTCCAGCTTCACCAGGGCTTGATCCATCTGCCAGTAATCCATATGCTTCTTCGCAGAGAAAAGATCAACCGTATCATCCATGCTTTTTTTCCTATGTATAAGCACGCAATCGATCATTTCCATCCCGTCACTCTTAAACCTTCGCCCATTCAAAATAAACGGGATCGGCTGCTCATTACTGTCCATTAAACTGATAAGCAGCTCCTCTACTTGACCCGTCAAATGGATTTGTGGATAAAAGTCAGATTGGAAAACAAGCTTGTTTTCCGCGGACATGAGCGACTCAAACTGTGTTTGAACCATATCCACATGTGTATAACCCATTAAATCCAGAAAGGTCCGATTCACTTCCCTAATCATGCCATCATTCGTTATGGATACATATCCACAGGGAGCGTATTTTAGCCGATCGTCCATTTCCGAATACCCTTTTAATGCATATATCATCCGTTACATTCACTCCAAGATATTCATTTACGCTACGAATGCTTGCGTTGCAAGATGACTTATACAGGCAGCGGCCTTTACAGTTCCGATTATATCGGATTTTGCTATGTTCACAGTCTCAACTCTGTCTCAATGTTTGTCGATAGACATTCTAATACAAATTCTAATGAATTCCGATCCGGTTTAGTAGTGAGCATTGTCATGAATTCTGTCATATGACAAACTTGATAAAATTGTAAAATTTATGACTTATCCATAGCGGCAGCTTATCCGTTATTTATAATAGGATTCTCCTTAACGAGTTTGCCGGCGAAAATAAATCCGCCAGATCACTCTGGCGGATTATACAGTGTATAGACAAATCAATGACAACAGCCCCGCGTCATTTCTCCTTTTAGGCATAATAAAAAAGCACTTTCAAACAAATGACTTCTTCAAATAAGTTATTCCTTCACAATAAACTTTTTACCCAGCAACCACATTCCGCCACTTATGACTAAGAAATATATAGGCATCGTCACCAAGGAGCCATTATGAAGAGTGCTCATTCCCCATGTCGTTAAGCTAACTAGCAAATAATATCCTAAGCTGAAAATCGCACCTGCTGTTCCCACAACATCGTGAAAACTGACAAGAGCAAGACTCAGACAATGAGGTAACGCAATACCTGCCCCCATTAACATGATAAACATGGTTATTAAAATACAAACGATGACGATTAGATCTGGCAAATTAACAAGGCTGCTTGCGAATGTTAATAATAATGCTCCCATTGCCATCACTAGACAACCGGTATGAATTATCTTTTCTGGTACATAGACGGTCAATAATCTTTTTGAAATCATTGCACCAACAATCGATGCCACGGCCACAATAATGCCTAGAAAACCATAGACTCCCGGCGATATATGGAAGTGATCAATGAACATAAAGGGAGCTTCAGCATAATAGCTGAATAAGATCCCGTTTATGCCGCCGATTAGTAACCCAAACACCAGTACACGTGGTGATAAAAGCATTCTTTTAATAATAGGTAGAATAGTAACCCTTTTCCTTGAGGAAACATCCGTTGTTTCTGGCAGTTTTAAAAAGGCATACATAAACAACAAAATGCTCATGATCACAAGTGTAAAGAAAACAGCTCTAAAGCCTAGCGCTTGGTCAACCCATCCGCCAATAAGTGGACCAACTGCGGGAGTAAAGGAAATTACAGCGGATATTTGGGCAAACATAGCATGCCGTTTATTTCCTGATACACTTTCACGAAGAATCGTTTGTGTAATGATTGATCCTGTTGCTGCTCCAAATGCTTGTATGAAACGGCTGATAAGTAGTAAACTAATCGATTCAGAGTTAACACACATCACGCTTCCGATACCGTATACAATAAGCCCGCCTAGCATGGCAGGCCTTCGTCCTATACAATCAGAAAACCAACCCCAGCAGAAAACGCCTAATGCAAATCCGATAAAATATATGCTTAACGTTAACTGTACGGAACGGTTTGAGACACCAAGCGCTGCAGAAATATCCGGTAATGATGGGGTGTAGATTGTCTCGCTAATTTGAGGAAAAGCCACCAAACAAATCATTAATAGTAAAGATGGCGCTGCATATTTCTTCATTAATTTTCGCCCTCCTATGAGCTTATATCACAGAACCAGAAGAATATAAGCTTAGCTAGGGAAACGGGGGCATAATTATGGCAAGACGACTATATATCATCATTTTGTAGAATCACCTTTCATTCTTTATATAGGAGGGCTAACCTAACCACTTTATTTATTCCAATAACTTTTTTTCTATGATCTCAACAAATTTTGTCGATGCTGGCGATAAAGATACACTTTTTAAAAAACATACACCAATACTTCTCTTAGGTATTTCCTGAGTTAATTGAACTTCATGCAATAATCCTTTATCCAAATACTCTTGAGAGAATTCTTTCGTCACACAAGCTACTCCTAAATTTATTTTTGCAAACTCCAATAGCAAATGATGTGACCCTAACTCAAAATCTGGCGATATCTGTATTCCTTTAGACAGTATATAATCTTCCACATACTTTCTGGAATTCGATTTCGATTCAAGAAAGATTAATGGCAGTTTTGCTATCGTATCCAGGCTAACAGGTTCGGATAATATGCTCTTGAATTTCTCCCCATAAACAAAAATATCATGAATATCAATGCATGGCCTTAGTTCCAATGCAGGATCATCAAGCGGGAAATTGCATATTCCAATATCTACCCCACCCGATTTGATCAGGGCGCAAATCTCATGTGTTGTGCCATTCACAATCTTGAACTTAATATTGGAATATCTGTTGTAAAAGGCCTCTAAATAAGGAAGTAAAAAGTATCTGGAAATCGTATCGCCAACACCTATTTTCAACTCACCTGTCGTTAAATTTTTTAATTCCAGCATCTTTTCTTCTCCGACATGAATTAAATTCATCGCCGAATCCGCATATTCAAATAAAAGGCTGCCTTCATTGGTTAAAAATACTCCTTTTGAAGTTCGTGTGAACAGACGCGTATCTAGCTCCCTTTCTAATTGCATGACCGCTTGGCTAACGGCTGGTTGCGTCATGTAAAGATCAAGAGCTGCTTTGGAAAAGCTTTTACGCTTCGCTACCCTACAAAACACTTTATATAAATCTAATTTGCTCACTATATAAGCTCCTCTTATATCAGGTATTCAATATATTAATTTCACTTATACCATTAAATAGCTGTATATTACAAATAGAAACGCCAATTCATGCAATTCACTTTAGTAATCCTAAGGAGCGATTATACTTGGAAAGAGTGGTAGGAACAGTCGTTAGAGGCCTCCGTTGCCCAATCATAAATCAAGGGGATAGCATAGAGGAAATCGTCGTGGATAGTGTGCTGAGAGCTTCCCAAGTGGAAGGCTTCAGCATTCAAGATAAAGATATCATCACCGTAACGGAATCTATCGTTGCTCGCGCTCAAGGTAACTATGCAAAGATCGATCATATCTCGAAAGATGTAAGCTCCAAATTTGGAGAAGAAACGGTTGGGGTCATTTTTCCGATCTTAAGCCGCAACCGCTTTGCAGTCTGCCTTCGCGGCATTGCAAAAGGGGCTAAAAAAATTGTTCTCATGCTTAGCTATCCTTCTGATGAAGTAGGAAATCACTTAGTGGATCTCGACATGCTCGATGAAAAAGGAGTGAATCCTTGGACGGATGTTTTAACAGAGCAGCAATTCCGTGAGCATTTTGGATATAAGAAACATACCTTTACCGGTATCGATTATATCGATTACTATAAATCGCTAATCGAAGAATATGGCGTGGAATGCGAAGTCATTTTCTCGAATAATCCCAAGACTATCTTGGAGTACACCAAAAATGTGCTAACTTGTGATATTCATACGAGATTCAGAACGAAGAAAATTTTAAAAGCCCATGGCGGAGATAAGATATATAGCCTCGATGACATCTTGGCAGCACCTATTGAGGGTAGTGGATATAATGAAACCTATGGCCTCTTAGGGTCAAATAAGTCAACAGAAGATGGCGTGAAGCTTTTCCCGCGTAATTGCCAACCTATCGTGGATAAAATACAGCATATGCTCATAGAAAAAACGGGCAAGCATGTTGAAGTGATGATTTATGGGGATGGAGCATTCAAAGACCCTGTGGGTAAAATTTGGGAGCTTGCTGATCCGGTTGTATCACCAGCCTACACTTCAGGACTCGATGGTACACCAAATGAAGTAAAGTTAAAGTATCTTGCGGATAATAACTTCGCTGATTTAAAAGGTGAGGAACTCAAGCAAGCTATATCTCAATATATTAGAGATAAAGAGACGGATCTCGTAGGAGCTATGGAAGCACAAGGTACTACACCCAGAAGATTAACGGATCTTATCGGCTCCCTATCTGATTTAACTTCTGGAAGTGGAGACAAGGGTACACCTATTATCTATATTCAAGGATATTTTGATAACTATACAAACTAACAGCAACGAATCCACAGAAGAAACCACTCCAATTATGGGGTGGTTTTTTACTACAATAAAATCGCCGTCCGATTCCCAGGTAGGGAACGTGAACGGCGACAGTTTTAGAGTCATCATGTAAGTGGCAGTTCTTTCGGCAAAAGCCGATATAACTTAGGCCAATTCCGCCAGCACCTTGCCAAGCCGGTCAAGCTGCTGTTCATTAGCTTCGATGCAGATCGCCTTAGCTTGTTCAAACTCCTCTTTTTTCTTGAAACGTTGACGGAAGGTGACCCTTGTGCGTCCTTTGATTTCCTCGAAGGTAGCCGTTACCCGGAATTCATGAACGTTTAGATGATCAATCACGACCCGCTCCTGCTGCACAAGCTCAACAAAGACGTTATGGTTAGGATAATCCACGCCATCCGGTCCGTGCATGGTGAACTTCCACGTGCCTCCCGGCCTTATATCGCATTCGTGAAACGTATGGGTGAAGCCTTTCGGTCCCCACCACCTGGCTAACAAATCGGGGGTTGTCCAGGCCCGATATACGAGCTCCCGCGGAACATCGTACTCTCGCGTAGCAACAAGTTCATTTTCACCTATGGTCGTGTTCATGCCTCCCCTTCTAATACCTTGCCCAGTGTATCCAACATGATGTTTGTACCATGTTCCCGTATTTCCGGCGTATCGTGTCCGTCAAAGAACGCACCTTGCTCCGTGTAAATCAGCTTTGTGCCACCCTCCACCTTGATAAGCTCGACCGATGTAATCGAGACGGAGAAGCGTATACCGTCCGAGTCCAGGGTATACGTATAGACAATGCGCTGCTCTGGGACAAGCTCCTGGTAGACTGCGTCGAAGGTAAAGACCGGCCCTTCCGGCGGTCCTCCACTGCTGTATTCACGTCCGCCAACCTGGAAATTGAAGATGTCCGGCTTCGAATACCACTTGGCTTTGGCTGTCGGATCGGCCCATGCGTGATAAACCCGCTCCGGTGAAGCGGCATAAGTCCTCTCGACGACAAAGGTTCCATGCTTGACAAATCGTTCGTTCATTGATTTTCCTCCTTATGTTTGGAAATTTAGTTCTCCTCGGCAAGAAAGTCTCCCAGCAGGTCCAAATGTCGCTCCCAACTCGTTTGCCGGTCAATGACGGGCTTCTCGAATTCCATCTTCATCGCTTGCAGTAGGCTCGTGAAATCTTCAACCGTTAATTCCGCCTGACCCTGCATCAGCTTGGAGACATGTCTAAGCTGCTCCAATAGTTTCTGCTGCAGTTTGATCTGCTCTTGGATTTGGTTGATCTGCAGGCCCACGATCTCAAGCGGACTGATCTGCCCGTCCGACAAGGCCGACTTAATCTCCTCGAGAGATAAGCCCAGCTCCTTAAGCGATAAAATCTGGTGCAGGCGTGACAAATTCGATTCGCTATATAGCCTGTGGCCCGACTCCGTCTGGCTGGAAGGAGATAACAAACCGATTTGATCGTAATAACGCAGGGTTCGTACCGTAAGCCCCGTCAGCTTGGCCAGATCCCCGACCTTCCAATGTCTATTCATGAACCAACTCCACTCTTTTGCGCTAGCTATGTACCGGTAACTTCATTGTAAAACATGACGTTACGTAAGGTGCAAGCGAAATTATGAAGCTCTAACGGAATTTTTTCGCGCCAATGAATTTCGGACATTAACACCTCACATATTTCCGTTTGAAGCCGAGCTGCCCTTTATCGACTGCCTTTTGAATGTTAACGGAAGCGTTCAAAAACTTGCTTTTGGCACCGCTGCCAACTTCCACCGGACCAACTTCCTTCGCAATCCCGACCGCCTTATCATGGAGCGGAAGATAGGACACTGCCACGGTGTATATGAAATTATTCATCGCGTACTTCGTGCGTTCAGGAGCATCATGAATCGTGTTTTTCACAAGCTCCAGCATACCGGCTATTTTCCCTTCGGAAAATTCTTGATCGGGACGATTCCCGAGCAGCCAGCAGTAACAGCTCCAGCCCGCCGACATGTTCAGCTCCATACCGCTTGCAATCCATTTATCGGAAACCTCCTGCGCAATATCCGTTTCCGCCAAAGTTACGGCTACTACATAATCCGATAGCATATAAAAATAAGCTCCATCCATCCACCGTTCAAAATCCGCCTCAGACATTGCCTTCGGATCGGCGATCACCCCCGCAAAGTACATCGCATCGTAATTCCCCGTGGCATAAAGCTCCTCAGCCAAGGGTTGGTTGTGTTTTATTTTCCTGAAGATGGGCTTCATCCCGCCCGTGGCTACGCCAAAAAGAGGTTCGCGCGCGCCGTTGGATTGGTACATCTTCTTGGTTCGTTCCTTGCCGAGAGCCTCAAGCTCTTGCATGACCATGTTTAAATTCATTGTTCACACTTCCTTTTTAATAGCTTGTCTTAGGGATTAGGCTTCTTTACTTGAATATATCATAAAACAGCATTCATCCAATGAAATCAGAACCGATTCAAAACAGCATGAAAAAGTGATCCAGCATATTTCCGCCATTATCATTTACTTAAAAATTCCTCTTGCTCAATAATACCTATCCTGCTATTATGAAGAAGCATGATTTTTGGAAAGCGAATATTCAGGTACATTTAGGATCTTTCCAAGCAGATAATCTTTGACCACTTCCACTTTGAAGTTAAGGCCATACGGACAGCCGGGTCAAATGCCGATTGGCAACTTTCGTTGCCTTATTGATTGAGTTAAAAGCTCAAATTTTATAAGTTGGTTACTTTACAACCAGTGCATATGCACACAACTTGTGAAACGGTCAATAAGAGTGGTAAAAGTAATTATTTGCTATATAGACTCTGATCCTAACATGATATATTTGAATATGAAGCGCCTTCCATATAACGCTTGAGTTTTATGGCTGACTGACGAGCACGCAAGAGGTTTGTCCGGTCATGCTTATGGGGACGATCTTATTATTTGACTATATCAAAGCAAGTGTGATGCGCATAATGCGTGTTTCGCTTGCTTTTTTTGTTGCCGTTTTTACATTTTAAAAAATTCACTTTGAATAGGAGATCGAAAAATGGGAAAAGCACTAGTCATCGGCGCCGGCGGCGTAGCATCTGTAGCCATTCATAAATGCGTTCAAAACAGCGAGGTATTCGAAGAAATCTGCATCGCCAGCCGTACGAAATCCAAATGCGATGAGCTGAAAGCAAAATTGGACGGCGGCAAAACCAAAATTACAACCGCACAGGTCGATGCGAACAACGTAGATGAGCTGATCGCTCTGATTAACGAAGTCAAACCGGATATCGTCATGAACCTGGCTCTGCCTTACCAGGATTTGACGATCATGGATGCTTGCCTGGCCACCAAAACGCACTATATGGATACGGCAAACTATGAGCCGGAAGATACGGCGAAATTCGAATACAAATGGCAATGGGATTACCGCGAGCGCTTTGAAAAAGCAGGAATCACAGCTTTGTTGGGCAGTGGATTCGACCCAGGCGTTACGGGCGTATTCTCCGCTTATGCGCTGAAACACTATTTTGACGAAATTGAATATATCGACATTCTGGATTGCAACGGTGGGGATCACGGTTATCCTTTCGCAACCAACTTCAACCCGGAAATCAATATCCGTGAAGTGTCCGCGAACGGACGCTACTGGGAAAATGGCCAATGGATCGAAACGAAGCCGATGGAAATCAAGCGTGAGTATAACTTCGCTGAAGTGGGCCAAAAGGATATGTACCTGCTCTACCATGAAGAGCTTGAATCCCTTGCGCAAAACATGCCTGGATTGAAACGCATCCGTTTCTTCATGACTTTCGGTCAAAGCTATCTCATGCACTTAAAGGCGCTTGAAAACGTAGGAATGACTTCCATCGAACCGATCGAATACGAAGGCAAACAAATCATTCCGCTTCAATTCCTGAAGGCCGTACTCCCGGACCCGGCTTCCCTGGGACCTCGCACGGTGGGCAAGACGAACATCGGCTGTATCTTTAAAGGAAAAAAAGACGGTCAAGACAAGACTTATTACGTCTACAATATTTGCGATCATCAAGAGTGCTATAAAGAAGTGGGCTCCCAAGCCATCTCCTATACAACTGGCGTTCCTGCCATGATCGGCGCAGCGCTGGTTATGACCGGCAAATGGAGTAAACCGGGCGTATACAATGTCGAAGAGTTCAATCCGGATCCATTCATGGAAGAACTGAACAAATGGGGACTTCCTTGGGTAGAAGACTTCAATCCAGTGCTGGTAGACGCATTGCCTGAAGAAGCGAAAGAGCCGGAGCTCGTTCGTTAAGATGCGGTTCGAGGAGTTACCGACACCCTGCTTCGTCGTCGATGAAGCGCTCATCGAGAAGAACCTGAAGATATTGAACGGCGTCATGCAGCGTACGGGAGCCAAGATCGTGCTTGCGCAAAAGGCTTTTTCGATGACCGCCATGTATCCCCTTATCGGACAATACTTAAGCGGTACGACCGCGAGCGGCCTATTCGAAGCACGGCTGGGCCAAGAAGAAATGGGCAAGGAAAATCACGTCTTTGCCCCTGCCTATCGCGAGGATGAAATCGACGAAATTATATCCATTTGCGACCATATCATCTTCAATTCCTTCTCCCAGCTGGAAAAGTATAAAGCGAAAGCTCTTGCTGCGGGTAGAAAGGTTGGCCTTCGCATCAATCCGGAATGCTCGACGCAAGTGGGACATGAAATTTATGATCCCTGCTCGCCGGGCTCCAGATTCGGCGTGAAACGGGAGGATTTCCGGCCGGAACTGCTGGAGGGCGTTACGGGCCTGCATTTCCATACCCTGTGCCAGCAGAACTCGGACGATTTGGAGACCACGTTGAATGCGGTCGAGAACAAGTTCGGACCATGGCTGCCCCAGATGGAATGGATTAATTTCGGCGGCGGTCACCATATCACGAGAGACGATTATGATATTCCGAGACTTGAAGCCTGCATTAAGCGAATGCAGAATACATACGGCTTGGAAGTCTATCTGGAACCGGGTGAAGCGATCGCGCTCAATGCGGGCTATATGGTCACCTCCGTCCTGGATATTCATAAGAACGGCATCGAGATTGCGATCGTGGACACGTCGGCAACCTGCCATATGCCGGATGTTCTGGAAATGCCGTATCGTCCGCCGCTTGTCGGTTCGGGCGAAGCCGGTGAGAAGGCGTTCACTTATCGGCTTGGCGGTCCGACCTGCCTGACGGGCGACGTCATCGGAGACTACTCCTTTGACCAGCCTCTGAAGAACGGCGACAGATTGGTGTTCGAAGACATGGCGATCTACTCCATGGTCAAAACCAACACCTTCAACGGCATGCCGCTACCGGCCATCGCTGTGCAGGACAAAGACGGCAACTGCCGCGTCGTGCGCGAGTTCGGCTATCAGGATTTTAAGATGAGACTCGCTTAATGAATCATTAAAGCCTTAACCCTGTAAAAAGGGTTAAGGCTTTTTGTTACAAATATTTTCTTTTATACATCAAAGTAATTTGATCCGCTATATATTCTGCGCTATGTTCCGTGCCCTCCTTAATCCACCACAGGATAACCCCCAGAAGTGACGATGCAACAATATCAACGGAGGCAACCCCCTTTGTGGAATTTATGTTTCTTGCGTCTCTGCGTTTTTCGATCGTTTTTTTCAACAGGTTGGACAAGTGTTTTTTGAAGCCTGGATGCTCAACCAATACAGCGAAAACCTTTCGGTACTCATAAAAATAATTTAAAAATGTAACCAGCTGCTCCTGTTCGTTTCTGCTCTTCACTTGTAATAGCGGTTCGACTTTCATGGACAGGTCATCAAAGATCTCATGCACGATCTGGCGCAACAAATCGTTAATATCCTCATAATGCAAATAAAACGTTGCACGGTTTAGTTCTGCACGGTTGGCAATTTTTTGGACGGTCAATTGAGAAATTTCCACATTGTCGGCCAGCAATGAAAATACAGCATGTTTCAGCATCTTTTTTGAACGAATGGCTCGTGGATCGACTCTTTTATGTTCAGGCATTTCATCCCTCGATTATCGCTTATTTGTCACTTCATCGACCAATTTATGTCTTTTGTCGATTAGTCGACATTTTCAGCAGAATTGCAAATGGGAAATCTTCTTCAATACTGATAAGATATATTTTATTGACACTCTGTCGAAAAAGCAATGAGGAGAGGAAAGCAATAATGCAGGAAGACATAAAGAAAATCAATAAAGGAATCTTACTCACCATTTTAATCTTCGGTTGTTTCTTATCCACACTCAACCAGACGCTATTAAACGTCGCCTTGAGTAATCTGATGGATGTATTCGATGTCACGGCAGCAACTGTCCAATGGATTTCAACGGGCTTCATGCTGGTCAACGGGATATTGATCCCGATTACGGCCTATCTAATGAAACGCTTTACAACGCGGCAGTTATTTATAAGTGCCATGGCATTTTTACTCATCGGTTCGATCATTTGTGCAGCGGCGCCAAGCTTTATGGTGCTCTTAATCGGACGGATGATCCAAGCTGCCGGTGCAGGAATCGTCATGCCGCTCATGATGAGTGTTGTGCTTGCCATCTTCCCCGTTGAAAAACGCGGCAGCGCGATGGGACTGCTTGGGCTGGCCATGATTTTCGCTCCGGCCATTGGACCGACGCTCTCGGGATTTATTGTCGAATACCACTCATGGCGCTGGTTATTTATCGGTCTCATCCCGCTTGTCATCATTGTCATCCTGCTTGCCTTCAAGTATTTGGTCAATGTATCCGAAACGTCGAAGTCGAAACTGGATGTCGTAAGCGTTCTGTTATCGACCGTCGGATTTGGCTTGATTTTATATGGATTCAGTAGTGCAGGCAGTAAAGGCTGGGATGATGTTATAGTCATCCTATCCTTAGGAATCGGGATCGTTGTGACAGCCATATTCTGTATTCGCCAAGTCAAGTCCGATGATCCACTGCTCAACCTGTCTGTCTTCAAAAATAAAGTCTTCACGTTAACGTCGATTATTAACGTACTAGTCACGATGATGATGTACGCAGATATGATCTTGCTGCCTATTTATCTGCAGAATGGCCGTGGTTTTACAGCGTTTGATGCAGGACTGCTCTTATTGCCGGGTGCGCTTGTCAATGCGTTCATGTCACCTGTTACCGGTAAGTTATACGACCGTTTCGGTGCGAAGCCGCTGTTCATCATTGGTTTATTATTTATTATTCCGTCCATGTGGGCGGTAACCGATTTATCTGCATCGACCACGTATATGTATTTGATGATCCGTACGATTTGCCTGCGCATTGGCTTAAGCTTCATCACCATGCCGCTCAATACGGCCGGACTCAATGCGCTGCCCAAACAGCTCGGTACGCATGGTACGGCAGTGAATAATACCGTTCGCCAAATTGCCGGAGCCATTGGTACTGCTGTCGTAATTACGATTTATACCGTACAGGCAACAAGCCATGCAGCGACATTGATGCAGAACAATCCTTCTACGACTAATGAGCTTCTTAAATCCCTTACGTCCATTTTAGGGGCAAGCGACGCCTACTACTTTATGATGATTCTATCGGTTGTCGCATTTGTTATCACCTTATTTATGCCCACGAAACGTAAGGCCGCGGTTGAAAAGAAAGCATGAAAAAAAGCCACTCCTTTTCAGGAGTGGCCTTTTTTCGATGTATTGGATGAACGGGTACCCATAAATCAGGAGGTAGAACCAATGAATTGAACCGTCTGATGCCGAATATCACTCAAAAAAAAGTTCCCCCAACAATTACGCGAGTTAGAAGAGGACGGGGGCATTAATCGTATTGTTCATCATCAAATTCCTCCAAAAGTGGAATATGAGCTTAGTGAATATGGATGGAGCTTGCAGGATATTTTAAACTCTTTGTGTTCATGGGGAGAAAGACATATCATGAATGTATATGGCGATAAATATGCTGTTTTGGAGGAGAGCATTTTAAACGAATAACTGAAAAAACAAGAAATGCGAGGCGAATGAAATGATGGAAATCACGACTGAATTGGTACGTCAATTAATCAACAGCCAATTCCCCGAGTGGAAAGACTTAGAGATCGTCCCCGTCGAAAAAAGCGGGCATGATAACCGGACCTATCGGCTGGGACACAACATGACGGTTCGCCTGCCAAGTCATGAAAGTTACGCTTCGGCGGTTATGAAAGAACGGACCTGGCTCCCTGTTTTCCAACCTCTTCTGTCCTTGCCTATTCCGGCTCCCGTTGCGCAAGGCGAACCGACAAACGAATATCCCCTTCCATGGTCCGTTAACCGGTGGATTGAAGGCGATACTGTCACGCATGCCAACGTACCCGATTTAAACGGATTTGCCGAAGACCTCGCGGGCTTTCTGAACGAATTGGAGGCAATCGATGCAAGCCAAGGCATACCATCAGGTGTCCAAAACTTTCATCGCGGGGGGAATTTGGCGGTGTACGATTCGGATACAAGGTCCACCATTGACAAGCTCTCCGACTCCCATGACCAAAAGCTCTTGACGGAAATATGGGAGCTTGCCCTTGCGACCAGATATCAATCGGCACCGCTATGGCTGCATGGGGACGTGGCAGTAGGCAATTTGCTCGTGCAAAATGGGCGGCTGTGCGGCGTCATTGATTTCGGAACGATGGGCGTTGGTGATCCCTCAAGCGATCTTGTGATGGCATGGAACTTTTTCGATGATATAAGTCGTGGTATTTTTCTTAGCCGCATGAACTTCGACCAGGTTACGGTCAATCGCGG
Source organism: Paenibacillus dokdonensis (assembly GCF_004916975.1). Taxonomy (GTDB): domain Bacteria; phylum Bacillota; class Bacilli; order Paenibacillales; family Paenibacillaceae; genus Paenibacillus_AQ; species Paenibacillus_AQ dokdonensis. The sequence goes on from NZ_STGQ01000002.1 coordinate 505,123, forward strand.
ACGTGGTTGGGCTCTGTGGAAAGCACTCATCACCTACGCTTGGAATGAACCGGGCTCGGAGGCCTCGAATTGGGGAAAGTATGTAATCGATGTCATCATTCGAGACTACAAGTCGCTATACGCATAAAAAAATGGCCTGCAAATGCAGGGCCATTTTTTTTAATAAATTACGTGCTATGAAGTTGAAGTGAGATCAAAAAAATAGAAGCCATGGTTAGCCCATTGTCTTTGAAAAGTTCAATCCAAGGGTCTAAAAGTTATTTTTGAGAATCAAGAATAAACATGGATGCATCCTGCCCCATGAATATATTACTCCCGTGATAAAAAGTTTTAGATTGAATATTCCTGTACCCTATTTTAGTCATCATCTCCATTAAACTTACTTGATTAAATCCGTTATGCACGATATCTGATGTTACTTTTTCATTTTTATCAAAATCGACGATGATTACATGTCCTCCAACATTTAAAACATCGAATAATCTTGATAAAATCAATTCAACATCGGGAATATGAAGCAGAACCTGGGTCATGAAAATATAGTCAGCACGTAAATCCGATAGACCTTCCTTTTCAAGGTCAAAGCATAATGTACCTGCATTCTGAATATTAAAACCGGAAATTTTTTGATTTATCTGATCAATCATGTTGTGTGATGCATCCAGAAAAAGCACGGAATTAAACTCGCTTATCAAGTTCATTCCGACAAGACCCGTTCCGCATCCAAAATCAATAGCACTCTTACTATTAGCATCAACTAAATATTCACGAATGGCATCTGAAGATACCTTTGCAATTTGGATTCTTTCAGGAGTGTCATATATATTAGCTATCATTTCAAACTTATCCGTATTTCCCATTCGTATCTCTCCTATCTGCCAGAAGATTGAATCCACCAACTACTCATACCGCGACCTTCTCGGCAATTTCCTCTTTGTCCAAAACGATATCCCCCGTGGCCCATTGCAAGGCTCCATCATGGATCATTTGCGCAAAGATAGGTGTATAGAAAGCCCCTTCATCCTTTGAACAGACGGGTGTGAGCAATACTCTCATGATCGAATTTAACTTTCCCTTTCGTTCTTTTCAAGATAGTTTACTAAAGCAGCAAGCGTTTGTTTAATAATATATCACAATAAGGAGCTAGGAAAAATGAAAGTATTACTTCTTCTCTGTCGCAAAATAAAGGATGGCTGCAATCGGGAAAACCATTCCAATCCATATCACGGCACTCCATCCTCCTGTGGCATATGTCCATCCCCCAATTGCGGATCCGATAGCACCGCCAAAAAAGAAGATAGCCATAAATAGCCCATTCAGCCGACTGCGAATTTCCGGACTCAGCGAGAAGAGCGCGCGTTGTCCAAGCACAAGATTTGCGGATACGCCGGCGTCCAGTAAAATAGCTGAAACCACAAGAACAATGATTCCGGTAATTGAACCCGTACGGATCATAAGCGGCAGCAACATCGAACTGATGACAGTGGCGAGCGCAATCCCTGTTGCGGGTTTAGTCCAGCCGCGGTCTGCCAGCCGTCCAGCCAAAGGCGCGGCTATTGCACCCGTGACTCCGACAAGCGCGAACAATGCGATGTTTATCTGTGAAAAATGAAAGATCGGGCCGGATAACAGTAACGGAACTGTTGTCCAAAATAAGCTGAAAGTTGCAAACACACATGCATGATAAGCAGCCCGGCGGCGTAGGATCGGGGTTGTGCGCAGCAAGTGCCACATCGAACCGAGCAGAGCGGTATAGCGTGTGTCCGTCATGGGCTTTCTTGCAGGAAGCACCTTTGACAGTACGATCGCCAAAATAATAACCGCCGCGGCAGACAAGGCGAATACGGCATGCCAGCCCAGAAAGTCGGCCACCAGGCTCGACAACGGACGCGAGAGCATGATGCCAAGTAACAAACCGCTCATGACATTGCCGACAACGCGACCGCGTGAAGAATCGGATGCAAGGTATGACGCAAAAGGCACGAGTACCTGTGCGGCCACTGACCCGACGCCGATGACAAACGAAGCCGCCAGGAAGGGCACAGCTTGCTTCGATATTGCCGTGATTGCAAGAGCAACACCCGTGAGAAGTAAAGATCCGACAACCAGCCTTCGATTTTCAACGATATCTCCCATAGGTACGATAAATAACAAGCCGACTACATAACCAATCTGTGTTAACGTCACGATCAAGCCGGAACTGTTTGCGGACAGCCCGATGGAAGAGCTGATGACCCCAACCAAGGGCTGCGCATAGTAAAGATTAGCTACAATGACGCCGCATGCGGCAGCCAGAAGTAGGGTTAACCATGTTGAGATGTTCTTTTCGATAGTTTGTTTTTTTAAAGCAGTCATTTTAGGCAACTCCTTATATAGAAATATAATGTGTTCTACTGTCAAATTCATGGCTTCGCTACAGTTACGATTCGATCCGGTTTCCTCCTCACATAGTTCCTCTATTTCCATTTAAAATACTGAACGTGTAGTTTATAAATTGTATAACAGAATAATATACTGAACGTGTAGTTTTGTAAATAGGTGATTGCAACTTTATTTTTTATTTATAATCGGTATACTGAACGTATAGTTTATTTTTATCGGATCAGATATGTATGGATGAAAGGGGATGATGACGATGAATGGAAAAAGAGGCCGGCCGCGTAATATAGAAGCTCAAAAGTCTATTCTTTCCGCATCATACGAGTTATTGCTGGAAAATGGCTTTCAAGCCGTCACAGTGGATAAAATCGCCGATCGTGCCCAAGTTAGCAAAGCCACGATATATAAATGGTGGCCTAACAAGGCTGCCGTGGTTATGGATGGTTTCCTTCATGCCGCCACGGACAGATTACCCGTGCCTGATACAGGTACAACATTTAATGATATTTTAATTCATGCCACGAATTTAACAAGGTTTTTGACAAGCCGAGAGGGGACCATCATTACGGAGTTATTAGGCGAAGGGCAGTTTGATTCAGGATTGGCGGAGGCCTATCGTGCTCGGTTTTTCCGTCCCCGCAGACTTGAGGCAAGAGGTCTTTTGGAAAAAGGGGTTCAACGCGGGGAATTGAAAAACAATCTCGACATTGGCATATGCATTGACCTCATTTACGGGCCGATTTTCTATCGTTTGCTTGTGACAGGCGAAACCTTGGACGAAACCTATGTGGAGAATTTAGTAAGAAACGCATTTGAAGGAATCCGTTCAACCTGAGTCATATTTGTTCGTATATCCAACAAATATCGAATGCGCCGGGCAGAACGTAAGCGCCTTGCCCGAAGACTTCCTTTCAAGCGGCTTTGGCGCTTCGTTATTAATCGAATCAAAAACCCTTGCTCATGGAGCAAAGGCTTTATCGAATTACCCACCACTTCACTTACTATATCGCATACATGTAGATGTTTGAACATTTCACACATGTTCAATAGGCACCCCACCGGGTGCCTTTCATCGCTTTATAATAAAAACTTGTGGCTTCGGTTGATCGCTGGTCAGAACACTTCTTCTTAGCGGTCTTTCAGAGCATGCTCGATTCGCTTATCCGGCATGAACCAGATTACGGCAACGAGTACAAAAAAGAAGCCAGATATCCAGGGACTCACATATGCGGTCAAGGCTGCAGCTAAGTAGAGTAAGGGCGACATTTTCCCCTTCCAGTCTTTCCCCATTATCAAAAAGAATGAGGAATCACTGGTATGCTGGTTAATAATTGCCCGCTGGAGCAGCCAGTACGCGAATGCTGCGAGTAATAGTATAATACCGTACAGCGCTGTTGGAGTGGCTGCAAAGTGGCTTTCCCCCATCCAAGCTGTCGTAAACGGGATAAGGGATAGCCAGAATAGAAGCAGCAAATTGAGCCACATCAACGGCCCGTTCATCGTTCGAACCATGTGCAGCAAATGATGATGATTGTTCCAGTAGATGCCGATATATACGAAACTAAAGATGTAGCTAAGAATCTTTGGGCCGAGCTCGATCAGCGCATGCCAGTCATGGCCTGCCGGCACTTTAAATTCCAGTACCATGATCGTAATGATAATCGCCAATACGCCATCGCTGAACGCTTCCATCCGATTCGCCTTCATTGTGTCTCAACCTCTCTCGCTTCTCGCGCTATATTAACCTTTTCGACACTAGTAACTTTGCATAAAATCCTTCATCTCGTCAAGCAAAAACCCTCTTTACCTGCTTAGGCACATAAATATGGACGAATACCACTTATGCTGATCACTCATTTGACTTAGAATTACCGTAAAAGATTGAAAAAGGCTGTGATTCTAATATTAATCAAAAGAGACAAATGGTTGCAATATCGCATCCTTCAGAATAGTTCCTCTCTTGCCGGATGGTTGCCAGATACACAGTTGCTTAAGAAAGACGCTTTATCGAAGATGCTGCTTCAATATCAAAGCGTCGTACTGAAACCCCGCGACGGGAGTTACGGAAGAGATATCCTGTTCATTAAACGGAACGGTATGAACGCCTATCGTATTCATAACGAAAAGAATGCGGTCACCATGAGAGACACAGGTAAGTTACTCAAAGAGCTCCGTAAAAAAAACAGAGGTCTTGGATATATTGTCCAGCGGCGTCTGCAGCTTGCTCAAATTGGGCGCAAGCCGTTCGACATTCGGATCATGGCTCAGCGGAAAAAAGGCTCCTCATCCACGTGGAACGTGACAGGCTCATACGCGAAAGTGGCGGCGCAAGGATATCTGGTCACGAATGTGACCAGCCAAACCATTCCAGTGCCTGAAGCGCTAAAATTAGCCCGAATCGGAGATCGGAGCTTGCTTGTCGAAGCGGAACGGATCGCACTATTGGCTGCCAAACGACTGGGAGACCGTTATCCCAAGCTTAGACAAGTCGGGTTCGATATAGGCATCGACAGGAAACGTCGGATTTGGATCATCGAAGGCAATTATCAACCAGACTTGCGCCCATTCCGGCAATTGAAGGATTCCTCGATGCATCGCAGAATATTATGGTATAAGAAACATTAAAGCAAAGAAAAAACGACCGGCCTTTTATCATTGGCTTGTCGTCGTCTTTTCTTGTTTGGTACCTATTCTTGATCATGCCCCGCTTGGGATTTACTTGCGTCTTCCGGCACTTACTACGCGCGTCACTTGGAACTTATTTACCCCTACCTGTATAATGGCAAACCGGCTGAAAGATGTGCCGGAAGAAGTATAAGGTTCCGCTTCGATATTTCCACTCGGCGTTCTAACCGTTGCGGTGATTCTTGTCACCAAACAGACTCCGCGACTAGAAGCTCTCCAAGTCTCGTCACGCTGAACACTATAATTGTCGTCACTACAAAAGATGGAAGCATACTCAACCTTCCCAAACGCATTAAACGAAGTAGAGTTAGTGATCTGAACGGGGTCATAACCCTTAGGTCCTCTATTTCCCATCATCATAACCTCCCTTATTATTGATATTTTCATTAAATGCAATAGAACCGTTTTGGTAAGGTATAAATGTGGACAGGAAAAAAAAGTGCGTTTTTCCGGTGGTCATGAGTATACGGCAGCTTATGATGCTGTAATCTCAAAAAAAGAACCACCCTCGTAGTTAAACAGGAGGTTCGAGAACTATAGGTCTAATAAAGCAAGCCTCATCTAAAAAGAGGTTGTCCCTCTGTCATTTTATGACTTTTGGGACAACCTCTGTCGAACTATTCCACATCCTCTACAACAATTTTACACATCTTATTCGATGACCTCTAATTGAATTATGAATTATGGAGTAATTTCAAAAACAGTACCTTGGTTAAAATCAGCAACTTTCATGGAGCCATAAACCCCTAAGTATAATCTGGTTTGATCCAAATTCGTTCCTAAGCTTACATAATAAGCGGACTCAGACCCAAAATTATAATCGGTTTCGATTATACTAAAGTCATTTAATTTACAATCAGTTTGTCCCCTGACATAAGCTAAAATCCCTCTAACTGGAGGGCGAACCCCTTCATTCTTGGCAAGATCGGTAAACACTATGCTTCCTGTTAAACCGGGGATGCCAGCCCCCATATAGGCTTGAACACCTGTAAGCGCGGTTCCTCCAAACTTATCAGGGCGAGGATCTTTATGAAAATAACTGATTAGAGGCTGAAGACGCCTCACTGAGGTTTCTACTGCTTCATTGTAATAAGCTATTGTCTTCTCATCCACAGCTTTACTTGCAGCGCAGCCCTTAATAATCGTAGTCGGAAGTGCACCTTCCCACCCTCGCCAGCCAAAGTTAATCAATCCCTCTTGGTCAAGCTCAGCGTTCCCTACTGAAGCCTGAACAAGCTGGGTGACCGGGATTGGCGTATAATGAACGAATGAAAAAATCGACTCGACCAAGTCCTGTCCGACATTCCCCACATATTTGATATACCGGTTATAAACCTTTTCAAATGAAATGCCTGGTACATTGCGAACGCCCTTGGCAATGACCGTAAGCGTTTCTTGAATAGGTACGGGAAGTTCATTAAAACGTGTAACTACGGGCGGATTATAAATCAACGTCTCCTTAGCTACATCCATTTCAATAATCTTCCCCGCGATTTCCATATTATCTTGACTTAAATTAAATGGATCAAAGCCTGACCCGCCATCTCCGGTTGTTAAAACAAGCTTTCCTGTTTCTGGTGAAAAGTTTAAGCTATTGACGCCATTGTGATTAAGAAATGGTCTCCTTAGGTTAAGTAATGTCCGTCGTCTTTGAGGTTGACCATTCGGTTGTAAACTCCATTCTTCAACTGTATCGATATGATCATAATTCGTTTCCCTATTCGTCCACCTGAGGTTTAAAGTTCCGGGATCACATGGGTTAGGCTTAAAAGACTCAAGCGGAGCACCCGGAATTGCACCTGGACCTTGTGTCCCGGCTACTGAAAAATGAAGATAGAAAAGACCGTTATAATAAAAATCGGGATGAAACGCTAACCCTAACAATCCGCGCTCATCATACCCTCCCCTAGAAGCACCTAGTTTTATGATTCGGGGGCGAATATCTAAAAAAGTCCTTATAACTCCGTCTCCTATGTAAAAGATCTCTCCTACTTGGGTTGCAATAAATAATCTTTCAATTGAATCACCTGGAAGTATAGCTGTTTTCATAACAGTGGGCATATTGAGCTTATCTACAATGGGCTGTAAACTAACCTTAATTTTTTTCAACTAACTTCTGCACCCCCTACTCTTATTTCCCCTTTTAGAAATATGATTAGAACGGTTCCTTTAGTACCAGCACACACTTATACCACCATACCGTAATGAAGCATCGCTCTTGGTGTAACCGCACAGTCTGATTTCCATGGAGATGAACCCGGATCCATCTGCGTATCAAATTCAATCGTTTGAGGCTTCTCCACTCTCCATAGCAGAATAAGCGTTTCTCTGTTCGGAAATGCTAGGCCGGCGCGGCGACGTACTCGGCATGCTCTAGTAAATCCGAATGGAGCTCGGTATGAGCATCAAGACGCAAAACGGGATAAAGCAGAGTCATTTCCTGCTCCATCCCGTTTGCGTTTTTCGTCGTGCTGCTTTCCTGAGCGACTTAATCCGTCTGTCGCTAATCATTCTTCCCTCCACCTGCGCCTTTGTTTACTTTAATATTGTCCTTTAATTACAAAAAACGAGCCTCGAATGGTTCCAGCCAGTTTAGACTTCTGCCTGGCAAACTTAAATTTCCCTTCTAACTCCTTCGGTACATCCATTCCCTCCGAAAGCTTAAAACCAACGGCCCGCTTCTTAGGGTCATCAACCGTATACATGACATTGATCCCAAGACCATCCTCATAAAAGACGTAAGTAAATTGGATATTTTCCACTTGAAAACGCGACGTTTCTAAAGGTTTGGCCGCAAACGCAATATCGCGTTCTTTCAAAATGCGGTTCACATAATCAAGGTTTTCCTGACTTTCGCTAGCGGGTACGACTGTAAATTCATGTTTGTACTTGTTCATAAAGTAACGGGCTTCATTAGCACGTAATCCAGTAAGCGCTTCTGCTACAGGTGAAGACTCTAAACCAACCTTAGATACATTCTTGAAATCAACGATATAGGACATTCTCATTCCTCCTAAAAGTTTTGCTAGTGTTACATCTTAGAACCCACTTCGAGCAAAACTCGCATCGAAAGCATTCACCTAAAAGTTTTGCTAGTGTTACATTTTAGAACCTACTTCGAGCAAAACTCGCATCGGAAGCATTCATCTAAAAGTTTTGCTAGTGTTACATCTTAGAACCTACTTCGAGCAAAACTCGCATCGAAAGCATTCATCCACCCGTTTATTTACTAACAACCGGAACCCATACTTCACCATAGACAAGGCCATCTCGCTGCCCCATCTCAACCGTTGTATTGGGTCCACCAACATAGGCAAAATTCTGGGCTTCTGGCAAGGCCTGACCAAAGGCAATGCCGATAAGCGTATTGCTCATCTCTTCGGCCGTCTTCCCTTCGCCTTTAACGACGAGGTATTGCCCCTTCGGGAATTGAATAACTCTGTGTTCTTCCGGTACTGATTTTTCTGTCATGACACCGGCATAATACATCATCTTGTTATTTACCGCTTCGTTCACGGCAAAAATGTAGTCATTCTTGGCAATGGCCTTTAAAGCGTCAAGCCTTCCATCCTGTTCCACTGCCTGCCAAAAGTTCTCCTTCTCCTTGTTCATGCCGGCATAATCTGTGTAATTACTCTTCAGTTCCGTTCCAATACCTAGAACGATAAAGCTTTCTTTTTCCTCAAAGTTATACGCTGTCATCATCAACACTCCTTTTTTTGAATAGATCAAATGATTTTTTTTACTTGATATGTTTATATTAACTACAAACCATGTCAAAATATGATACTGTTTATGTCTGCTATCGTGTCAGATCACTACCCATTAAAGTTTGCGGCTTTTCGGACGCAGCGCCCAGGAGGCGATGCCAAGCGCGGCATAGAACAGCGGAAGAATAACATGGAATCCGTAATCGCCGTAATCGTTAGCGAACACATGAGATAGGGCCGCACCCGTCATTAGAAAAAAGATACCGCTGTAAGCCCATTCCTTAAGTCGGGGGAAACCTGGCATTACGATCGCAATGACTCCAAGCAGTTTCCAGCCTCCTAGAATGTTCGTGACATATAACGGGAAACCAATAGAAGTCACTAGATCGACATTTCCCCCATATCGCATCAGCTGCCCGATACCACTTAATGTAATTGAGAATGCGAGTATTATTGTGACAGTCCAATAAGCGGCCATCCTTCCAATAGAACGGGTTTCTACTTTCGCGATTTTTTCATTACCGATGATCGCACTCATTTTCATTCCTCCAATGGTTTCATTTATTTCCCAACAACAGGAATCCACATTTCCCCATAGACGAGGCCGTCCCGTTGCCCCATCTCAACCGTTGCATTGGGTCCGCCAACATAGGCGAAATTGCCGGCTTCGGGCAAGACTTGACCAAAGGCAATGCCAGTAAGCATACTACTCAACTCATCAGCCGAATTCCCTTCGCCTTTAATGACGAGGTATTGTCCCTTGGGGAATTGGATCACCCTGTGTTCTTCCGGTACCGATGCTTCTGTCATGACGCCAGCATAATACATCCTTTTGTGATTTACCGCTTCGTTCACGGCAAAAATGTAGTCATTCGTGGCAATGGCCTTTAATGCGTCAAGCCTTCCATCCTGCTCCACTGCCCGCCATAAGTTTTCCTTCTCCTTGTTCATGCCGGCATAATCCGTATATTCGCTCTTTAGCTCCGTTCCAATACCTAGAACGATAAAACTTTCCTTTTCCTCAATGGTATACGCTGCCATGATCAACACTCCTTTTTTTAATGATTTGTTTTTCACTTGATGCGTTTATAATAACTGTAAATCATGTCAAAATATGATACTGTTTAGATTGGACATTTTTGTGAAAAAAAATAAGTTGAGAGAAGGAGTCTTCTCTCAACTTATTTTGATAATAAACGGTTCAGCGTATCATAATTAGGGCGAAAATCAAAAGCACCCCGTCGGGTGCCTTTGTGATTTTCAAATAAGAGATCCTGCAATTATGCGGAATGCCTATGATAGGTCGCGCTCAAAGCGGAGGCATTATCCCCAGCCGGGCCCACCCTTCCTTCGAAGGACCATATACCGCAGGTATAGGTAACCCCGCTTGGCGCATCAACACCGTAACTTGGCCCCGATGATGTACGATGTGCTTGATCAATCCCATGAATATCGTGGCATTGGACTCCACTCTTCCGAAGGCCTTTTGGACTTGCTTCAATGTACCGTCCGTCCATTGCTCGTGTAGTGCCTTCTCTACCTCTATGCTTACCGTACGAAAAGTATCGGTGATCACCTTTGCAGATGGCACTTCGTCTGAATTCGGGACTTTCGCCACCGTTAATCCAAATTCTGTTAAATAATCCGGAATGTTTGTAACGAAGTGCCAGGCGATCCTTCCCAACGTCCGTCCTTCAGGATAAACTTGCTGCGAGAGCGACTCATCAGTCAAACCGTCCAGTATCTTCTGAGTTAGTGCGGCTTCATTCTTCCATTCGGCTATAAAATCTTCGACTGTACAATACATCTTTTCATCTCCTTCATTCAGTTCCATTAGAAACTCGTTTACCGCCTGATAATAACCGTCTATTTCTCGGAGTGGACACCGTGGCCGCATTGTTCGAACACGGTCAGCTTGGTAGCCAGCTCTGAGAGTGATCTTGCACTAGCCATATACCCATGCTACATAACGAGCACTCGTTCTCTATCCCCTCCATAATCAAAGTAAGAAAGACAAAGATTTCCCGAGTGAAAGGATTCCCTTGTTGCCGAGCTATTATAACCGGTATTCGATATCTTCATGTCACTCCTTTTTGTTCAACTCTTATCTCACTCAACCCAAGTTTAAACGCTATTGGTGACAGCTTTTGTCATCATTGAGAAATAATTTTCAGCCTCAGAGAGGAAAATGACGGACCTCTTGCTTTCGATTTTGTAGTCCATATACTAGAAGTCCGCGCTCAATTGTCAGATTATCGACTACTAATTCCAGCCGGAGCAATTCATGGAATCGATGCAAGAGCGTCAGATGCCCTTCAATGGGATTACGAATACCAGTCTCCAATCTTGGCGACCATTCCAAGATAACTTGCTTCATCCTCTGTACGGACTGGTGTCCCGATGTCCTCTGGAACATCCCGGTTCTGTTTCGGGTCATGGTGTCGCAGTACTTAGTGGGAACGCTTCGCCCTACTTATGATACGGTTCCCCGCGCTATCTGTAACGGCAAGTTTTTGAAATAAAACAAGGGGCTGTCCCAAAAGCCATGAAATGGCTGCTTGGGACAGCCTTGTCTTTTACGTAGGATATACTTAGACTTTTTGGGTGGACGCTGCGCGAACGGACCATTGTTCCAATCGCTGTGCTCTCCGGATTTTTTTTCATTCCCCTTAGCGGTGAAAATCCGGAGATCAAGGCGAACGCTGCCGCTTTTCCACAATCCGTCCGTCCTCTCCGCTGTTTATGCGGGGAATGGATCTTCAATCTTTAAAAAAACACAAAAAAGAAACCTTTCTTTTGGTAAAATGGAAGTGTGACCAACCATTTCAAAGGAGAGGTTTCTTTGTACATTCAATATACCATGGACCAACTTTGTTTGCCAATGGATCTGGAAGAAGATATTCCAGAAAACCACCTCGTTCGTGTCGTGAATGCTGCCGTCAATCGATTGGACGACGCCATTTTTGACGCTGCCTATCCCGGCGGCGGCCGTGACAGTTACCATCCCAAAATGCTCACCAAAGTCATCATCTACGCCTACACACAGCGCATCTATTCCTCAAGACAAATCGCCAAAGCCATCCGGGAACACATCCCCTTTATGTGGCTAGCCGGACGGCAACGTCCGGATTTCCGCACGCTTAACCGCTTCCGTTCTGAGCGGATGAAAGACGTCCTCGAAACCGTGTTCTCCGCCGTACTTCAATTTCTTGCAGATGAAAAGTACATCTCCTTGGAACATTATTTCGTAGATGGTACCAAGATTGAGGCCAATGCCAATCGTTACACCTTCGTCTGGGGTAAAGCGGTCAGCAAACACAAGACCAAACTGCAAGAGAAGGTACATGCACTTTTCTCCACCATCGAAGCCGCAGAGCATCAGGAAGAGCGCGAGCATCACGGCAAAGACCTGACCGAACTCGGTGAGGCTTCCGAGTTAGATAGCAGCAAGCTCGAACAAGTCACGCAGCAACTGGAAGCTCAGCTGCTGAAACATCCCAAGGATAACCCCTTAAAGAAAGCCGTTCGGAAGCTTCGGAAGGACTTGCTTCCAAGACTTGTGAAGTACGAACATTACCAAAAGTTGCTTGGAAATCGAAACAGCTTCAGCAAAACCGATACGGACGCCACCTTCATGCGGATGAAAGAAGACCACATGCGAAATGGACAGTTAAAACCGGGATACAATGTGCAGATTGGCACGGAAAATCAGTTCATTTTAGCCTACAGTGTCCACCAAAGACCCACGGATACCCGTTGTTTAGAGCCTCATCTGGAAATAGCACGGCGGATCTTGGGGCAACATCCACAGACAATCATTGCAGATGCAGGCTATGGAAGTGAAGAGAACTATGCCTATCTGGAAAAGGAAGAGATCACAGCAGTCGTTAAATACGGCAGTTACCATAAAGAAAAGAGCAAAGCGTGGAAAGCAGATGTGAGTAAAATCGAGAATTGGACGTACAACGCAGCCGAGGATAACTGGACGTGCCCCGCCGCGCAAACACTGCATTTCCACAGAGAAAGCAAGGAAACACTAGAAAGTGGATATGAGATTCGCAGGCGTCATTACCGAAGTCAAAGCTGTGAAGGCTGCCCGCTGAAAGATCGGTGCACAAAAGCAGCAGGGAACCGGGAAGTAGCGGTAAGTCTGGAAAGGCTGCGATACCAAAGTCAGGCCCGGGACCTCCTCCGAAGTGAGGAAGGCTATGCCCTGGCCGTACGGCGAATGATTGAGCCGGAGAGTGTGTTTGGCCAACTGAAAAACAACCGGGGCTTCCGGCGGTTTCTGCTTCGCGGCATGAAGAAAGTGACGCTGGAGGTCGGATGGCTTTCGCTTGCCCATAATATGCTGAAGCAAGCCGGAGTAGAGCAAAAACGCAAAGGAGCGATTCTCCAATAACGGGAGAATTGCTCCTTTTTTTGGATCCCAAAATAAAACGGAGCTGTCTCTGTCGTGGGAAATCCACTTATGAGACAGCGCCCCGGGCTAAAACCCACTGTTTTCAGCTTTGTTGACCGATCGCTTTGAGACCGATATCGATACTTTCTCCGTATGCAGCTATTTTCATGGCTTAAGAACGTAGGAATTGCGACGCGACTTTTTATGATGTAACATCGTCGAAATTCTGCAAAAGGCGCAGCTCCAGCCCTTTTTCGTTTGTTGTTAGTTCTTGCATAATCGGAATAGTCATATCGGTATTTGGGTTGTATTTCAGGCCCCAGTGCATAATGGCAAAAACGACCGGAAACAGGTCAAGTGCCTTTTGTGTTGGTCGGTACATGGTTTGTGCGCGGTTTGTATCTCCTTCTATCTTGACGAGCAGGCCTGCTTCAACGAGTGATTGGAGCCGTGCGCTCAAAATATTAGTTGAGATGTGCTCGCGTGAAGCAAGAAATTCGCGGTAATACCGCTTGTTATGGATAAGGACGTCACGAAGTATGACTAGGCTCCAGGGATCGCCCCATATGTCGAGCGCATATACGATTGGACAAACTGTGGAAGATCGCTTTTTCATGAAATGATTATACAATTCGTGCTTGCATTTCGCAAGTTTGTACTTGCGTTTTACAAGTACAAACTTTATACTCGGTGTGTAGTCAACAATTAACGAGGGGAGATCACTTGCATGAATCAAAGTTACAGCACTTTTTTCAAGGTGGACCAAAGCCCCGAAGAAGTCTTCGCCGCCATCAATAACGTCCGCGGATGGTGGTCAGAGGAAATTGAAGGCACTACCGACGAACTCGGTGAATTTAAGTACCACCACCAAGATATCCACCGCTGCACCATCCGAATCACCGAGCTTGTTCCAGGTAAAAAGGTTGTTTGGCACATTGCAGACAACTACTTTAACTTCGTGAAGGAAAAGAGCGAGTGGACGGATACCGACATTGTCTTTGAAATCGCCAAGAAGGACGGCAAAACAGAAGTTCGATTTACGCACGTAGGCCTCGTTCCCGCGTACGAGTGCTACGCCGTCTGTACGGACTCCTGGGGTATCTACATAAACGGCAGCCTTCGCGACTTGATCACCAAGGGTAAGGGCCAGCCCAACCAAAGCGAGCAAATTGCAAACAAACACGGCATAAAGAACTCTTAAAAACCCATGCCATAGACCGAAGCTCGGCGCTTAGCAACCAAGGCTTTGCCAAGAGACTGCGCTGCCTCTTCGGAAAGCGTCGAGCAAAGTATTAGCAATAGTCAACGCAGACTCCTGCATGATTCTCCCCAAAAAACTTGCCGTTATTTGAGGTGCGATTGGATCGTCTACACTTAGTTGGACAGAAAAAATAAGGGCTTGTAGAATAAACCTATCATCATTAAGGAGCGGAACTCTACAATGCCAAAACAAGAACGACGTACCTTTACCTCAGCATTCAAAAAGCAACTGGTGGAACTCTATGAAAATGGGAAATCCAGAGCAGCCATTGTGGAGGAATATGATCTCACAGCCTCTGCTTTAGACCGCTGGATCAAACAAGCTCAGACAACGGGCTCCTTCAAGGAGAAGGACAATCGCTCGTCAGAAGAAAACGAGTTAATTGCATTACGAAAAGAGAACCAACGTCTGAAAATGGAGGTGGATATTTTAAAGCAAGCCGCGCTGATCATGGGACGAAAGTAGCTATCATCCAGAACAACCTCGATAAATACTCGGTATCAGCAATGTGCGACGTCCTGCAAATCGCAAGAAGTACGTTTTACTATGACGCGAAAGAACAACCGAACGAAGACGATATAACCGAAGCGATTCTTGAGATATTCCACAACAATCGAAAAGCTTACGGTACACGAAAGATCAAGGTCAAGCTCCAAGAACGCGGATTCGTCGTTTCCAGACGTAGAATTGGGCGGATTATGAAAGAGCAAGGGCTAGTTTCCACCTACACTGTGGCTCAATATAAGCCCCATAAAACCGCTTCTAATGAAGCAACGACAGGGAATGTTCTGGACCGTGAGTTCGAGCAGGAGGAAGCAAAGCGCTTCGTTGTCAGCGATCTGACTTATGTGAAGGTTCAGAACCGATGGCATTACATATGTGTGCTGCTCGACTTGTTCAATCGAGAGATCATTGGCCATAGTGCAGGTACGAATAAAGACGCTGCTCTGATTTCCCGCGCTTTTGCGAACGTCCAGGGAGATTTACGTCAGATTCAGTGGTTTCATACGGACCGCGGCAGCGAGTTTAAAAATCAAAAGATAGACGAGCTTCTGGGGACGTTTGAGATCGGCAGATCTCTAAGTGCGAAAGGCTGTCCATACGATAACGCTGTAGCCGAAGCTACCTACAAAATCATGAAAACAGAGTTCGTGAACCAGATGAACTTCCAAAGTCTTCGTCATCTGGAACTGGAATTATACGATTACGTTAATTGGTTCAACAAGCATCGTATTCATGGGACATTAGGTTATATGACTCCTGTTCAGTATCGCCAAGAAGCCCTTAAAAAAGTTGTCTGATTTACTGTTGACAATCCAGATTCAGCTTAACAACTATTGAGCGAAATTAAAGGGGGTGTCCCATAAGTCATGAATAATGACGATGGGACACCCCTTTTTATCTGGACTAAACAGCAGCCTGCATATTTCTCCGGTGGGACTCCTCTGGCTAAAATCATTGTTTATCCAATCATCCCAGACTTTATCGATCTATTATTTAGCCCTCATTATCTTTGAGCGGTACAAAGATCTTACGCCCAAATGATCACTCAGTAGATTTCTTTTCTTTAACATTTACATATTCTTCTTTTAATATAGAATAATGCACGCTATCTGTTAGTACATCTTTTACGATATGGTTTCTCCGAAGAGTACCTTCATATTTCATACCTAAGCGGCTCATTAGTCTTGCAGAAGCGGTATTCCTAACATCAGTTGCCGCGAATACTCGCTCTAAACCAAGTACATTGAAGGCTAATTCCAGTACTAATCCCCCTGCTTCTGTCATGTATCCTTTACCCCAAAAATGCCTACTTAATGTATAACCCAGTTCTCCACTCTTGGTCTCTTCATGCACTCTGAACTCGATAACCCCAATCATTTTGTTGCTTTCTTTTAACACGATTGCGTATTTACCGATGGGCTCTTTTAGGTAATAGTTCGCTAATACCCTCTTAGCTCGGTTCAAATCTTTATATGGTTCATAAATGAACCGTGTAGTTTCTTCATCAGATGTAAATTCATACAGATCTTCAGCATCTTCAAGCGATAACGGACGTAATAGGATACGCTCACTTTCCATCCGACTGTGTGTAATCATTAAAAGGTTTTCCATGTACACTCTCCAATTTTATTAATTCCAGTCCGGATTCCGAGTTATTCCTCGTTTTTTTTCAATTCACAAAAGGTGAAGTTTTGGTTTATACTACTCTATTTCCCCTACTATCACAAGATAAAATAGAACTACATTAAGGGAGAATGAGATGGGATCCTTCAAGCTGAATCCGAGCATTCAACTCTGATAAAGTGGGATAACAATATGAAAAATTGCGCTTTGCGGGAAATACGGACGCCCTTTCAACTGCGATGGCTCGGGGCTAACTTCTATGAAGCCATAACCTTTCTTTACAGGGAGTTTGTATCTGTAAAAATGACGTTGTAGATTGTAACCTATGGCTGGATTATTATTTCGGGTGTAATGATTTTCATTAATTTAATTTACGAAAAACGCAAAAGACCGAGACGAAGCTCCTGGCCCTTCAGTTTTGTTCTGTGAGAGACTGGGGAATTCCCCGTCTACCCCTCCTCTTTTACTCCATGAAAGAGCGTTCGTTCGAGGCATCGTATTTTAGAGTGTCGATTTTGATTCTATTTCCCCACTTTTTTAAAAACGGCACTGTCGTTTGATTTTCAAGATGAGCTGTCAGCGATTCTTGATCTTGCCACCGCTCGACGATCAGCACGAGCCCGGCGCTGGCATCTTCCATAGTCACGGCATAAAAGAGGCAGCCCTTTTCAGCTCTCGTGCTGGAAGCGATGGCCTGAACGTCTGCAGTGAACTCATTCACATCAGACGGATTCAGGTGAAGGTAACCCATAAGTATAATCATTTTTGTTCATCCTTTTTGACTTCATTAAATTGGAAAATTTATTCATATCTTATTCGAACTTTCTTCCTCACTCTACCGTGAGCACGATCTTCCCTTGGACGTGACCATGGGCGGCTCTTTCGTGCGCCTTGCGAGCATCCGCAAGTGGGAACGTGCTGTCGATGGCGACGCGGATCGTTCCATCATTGAGCAAGCGTCCCAACTCCGCCAACTGTGGGCCATTCGAACGCACTTGGGTCATCGAGACCGTGACGCCCAGCTTCGCGGCCTCCTCGGCGTCGGAGAAACCTAAGAACACCGGGAACAAAGCACCACCAGGCTTGAGCGTACGCAAGAAACGACCGGTGGTGGGACCGCCAAGGGAATCCAGGACAAGATCAATGTCATGCGCGACGTCCTCGGGAGTACTCTTAGTGTAGTCAATGAATTCGTCGGCACCGAGCTCGCGCAAGAACGATTCATGCTTGCCCGATGCTACCGCGATAACGTGTGCACCCTTCCATTTAGCCAGCTGTACTGCGAAGTGACCCACACCGCCCGCGGCACCGTTAACGAGTACCGTCTTGCCAGCCAGCGGCAACGGGCGATGTATCTCCGGCTGAAGCGGATTCGGTTCATTGTGCCCCAGCTCGATCAGGAATTGCCATGCGGTGAGGCCTGCCATCGGCGCCCCTGCGGCGTGCACATGGTCGATACCAGCCGGCTTGAGTGCAAGGTCCGACGCCGGTACGGCGACATAATGGGCATAAGCAGCACTCTCACCAAAGCTAGGAAAGCGAACCAAGCCAAATACTTCTTCGCCGACGGTGAAATCCTCCACATCCGTGGCTACTGCCGCGACGACACCCGACACGTCCGATCCCAGAATGATGGGAAAAGGCACCGGAGGTCTCCACTCAGGGGGAAGTGACTTATACCCATCGCGAAGGTACCAGTCGGGGGGATTGATGCCAACCGCGTGAACTCGGACAAGCACCTCCCCCTGTTTCAGTTCAGGAAGCGGAGCATCCTCGTAACGTAGTACCTCAGGGCCGCCAAATTCGTGTTGCCGAATTGCTTTCATCATGTTTGTATTCATTTTCTTTCTCCTCTCATGCAGATGTGTTATTCTTATGATAGCAGTGCTCCACTTAAAACGTATCACCGCTCCGTTTATATTTCGGATTATAAGGAGCACCGCTCCACTTGTCAAGGGGGATTTATATGAGAGCCGATGCACAGAAAAACTATGATCACATACTCGCAGTCGCGAACGTCGTTGTAACCGAGCAGGGCGCCGAAGCTTCCCTGCGCGACATCGCTCGTAGAGCTGACGTCGGGCTCGGTACACTGTATCGTCATTTCCCGACGAGAGAGGCGCTGCTCGAAGCTTTGCTCCGCACAGGCTTCGACGAGTTCACGGCAAAGGCACGTGAGCTCGAAACCGCGAGTTCATCCGATGATGCACTCGTGTCGTGGCTACGCGACGTCGTTGCATTCACGGGCAACTATCAAGGAGTTGTGGAGGCGATGATGGCCGCCATGGAGGACCCGAACTCCGCGCTCCACGCTTCGTGCGTTACGGTGCGCACGGCCGGCACACGGCTTCTCACTCGCGCTCAGGCCGAGGGTCTAGCGCGTACCGACATGGATGGTGATGATCTGTTCTCACTAGCTGCTGCGCTCGCGTGGCTCGGCGGCCAGCCCTCGTCCGCGCCACGAGCTGAGCATCACTTCAATATTATTGCGAGCGCGATCTTGACGAATCGAGTGAGCAGCGATTTCAGGGCACAGCCGCCACAATAAAACAGGTTGCATCCGTGGCGAAGTCAGCATCGACACTTTACACTGTCACTCCCCGGCTCGCGACCCTGTCTGCTCCCGCCGCTAGGTGGGGGCTATTTGATGCTCGCGTAATAACGAATGTTGATGATTCACTTTATAATCAATAGGATTTCCGTAATCTTTAGAGCCCAGATCCGGGTGATATTGATGGACAGACGAGTCAGATATTCCGATTAACCCACCAGACGCAAACCGGGATGAAGCAGAGTCATTTTCTGCGCCATCCCGGTTTGCGTTTTTTGTATTTAACTCGCTTAAGCTGATTATGGGCAAGGCAAAGCCACCCGACTTCGAGGCATGATTCCTGAGCTCCGTTTTCCCTTATTCAAAATGGATGATTACTCCACTCGCAAGGTATGCTGCTTTAACACCTCCAGCATCCTATTGCACCAGAGGATACTTGCCTCCTCCAAATTTATCCCCATTTCTATAACGGAAATTGTAGAAAACAGAGGATGATTGATGTCAGGGCTCTGTTCTTGGAAGGAAAAAATCCTCTCCCTATAATTCTCTAACGTACTTTCATGTTGCTCTTTTCTCTTCTCCAGCAGGTTCATTAGGTCTTCCGGTCTTACTAACCAAGCACTGTACTGCTTCAACAGGAAGGTATCCGTATCACCTACTTCAGGAAGCTCTAGCACCCACGACTTTAAAGCATTCATGCCATTAGGCGTAATTTTGTAAATTTTCCGAGGTGGACGATAAGATTCTTGTTCAATAGCTTGCAATTCGATAAGTCCGACTTCCTCCAGTTTCGCTAGGGATGGATAAAGCTGGTTATTGTTGATTTTATAGAAATATGCAATCCTGCTGTTGATTTGCTGCTTCATTTCATATCCACTTAACGGTTCCCTTGCCAACAGTCCTAATAAACTGTACTGGATATTGTTCATAGAGTTCTCCTTTTAATCTTAGTTTGTGTACTACCGTTCAGGTCATTAGGTTAAGTATAACATAAAATAATATTGACATACAAAGCTGAGAAGAATAAAATCCATATAGGTTAAACTTAACATATAGAGGAGTGTTAGAAACTATGAAACTTATTTTTAATGATCAGACTTTTTCATTCGAATTGCTTCGTACAATGGGTTACGCGGCTTTTGGCGGGGCGGATATAGGTGAATGCCTATCTACTGCCTATCGAATTAAAGAAGGTGACTTTGAAAGCTGGTATGAGGAATGGCTTAGAACAGCAAAAGGGCTTCATCGGGAAGCCGACGAAAGCAGCAAGGCTGGCAACAAGATCAGCGCGAGAGATTTTTACTTGCGTGCATCAAATTACTTTCGTACAGCCGAATTTTTTCTGCATGGCAATCCGGAGGATAAACGTATTCTTGAAACGTGGGGGTTGAGCCGGAGTACATTCAGACAGGCTCTTACTTTACTTAATCATCACTATGAGAATGTTGCTATTCCTTATGAAGATACTGAGCTGCCCGGTTACTTATATTTAACCGGAAATCAGCCAGGTCCTGTGTTGATCGTTCACGGTGGATATGATTCCACTGCAGAAGAGCTTTATTTTCAAGTCGTTATCTCTGCTTTAGAAAGAGGTTATCATTGTTTGGTATTCGAGGGTCCAGGACAAGGCGCCGTTATACGCGAACAGCGAATTCCTTTCAGACATGACTGGGAGGCTGTTGTAACTCCAGTGGTCGATTATCTGATTAAACGTCCGGAAGTCATTTCCGACAAAATTGCGTTAATGGGTATTAGTTTAGGTGGGTATTTGGCTCCGCGCGCAGCTGCTTATGAACACAGACTCGCTGCTTGCATAGCAAATGATGGTTTGTTCTCCTTCCAAGTGGGTACAATAGCTGCGGGATTAAGCGAAAAAGCAGGCGGTGAATTGGATTTAAGCTTACCAGAGTCGGAGGATTTTATCGCGTCGATTATGGCCAAAGATACAGGCATTCGATGGGGAATTGAAAATGGGCAGTTCACTTTCTCAGCAGCTAATCTGGAAGAACTTGTGCACAAAACGGAGCCTTTTACCTTAGAAGGCGTTGCTGAGCAGATCCAGTGTCCGGTTCTTGTTTGCGAAGCAGAGCATGATCACGCCTTTGCAGGACAACCCGAACGATTATATAACGCTTTGAAGGGCCCAAAAACATATATGAAGTTTACTGCGGAAGATTCTGCTGAAGAACACTGTCATTTTGGAGCTTTGAAATTGGCTAACCACCGGATATTCACCTGGTTAGACCAAGTTTTGAATAGAGATTAAGTTTTTTCTATAGTAAGACCAAAGCTAAGGTAAAGATTAAATCACCCTTAAATGCCTCTCCCGAAAGAGGCACTTTTTGTTTGCTGAAGTCACAACAAAGCTTCTTGTACAGTCAATGTTTTAGTCGAATAAAAACTGCTTTTTGGAGTAGAAAACGCACAGGCTGATTTTCTAGTCTTACCCTTTGCGGAAAGTAAAAGCCCCTCCGCCGTTTTGTTGGAAGGGCTGTTCTATGTCGATCGAGGCGAAGGGCTTTACCAGGACGAAGACTTTGTTTTTTCCGCCAGCCTGGAAATTGATTCGATGTCTTGATCCGTTAATTGATCAAAGAAATATCTGCGTATTGCCTTCGAGACGACGGGACGGGCATAATTGAGCGCTGATTTCCCTGCCGGAGTGATGATGACTTGAACGCCACGATCCGTGTCCAGCGGTTTCCTCTTCACGAGTCCACGTTTCTCCATCCGCGTTAGATGATGTGATAATCGGCTCTTATCCCAGTCCATCGAGTCGGCCAATTCCTGTTGGCGAAGGCTGCCTTCCCCTAACAGGTCTAATCGATCCAATACTCCAAAATCCCCTTCGGATAGTCCTGTATTCTCAAACATGTCTTTGATTACGCGGCCGAAGATGGTCTGGAAGGAGCCCTTCCACATATGCCATATTCGCATTTCTTCTTCGTTTAGCTCGTTCTTATCCATGAAAACATCATATCATGGTTGACGCATCAACCACAACATGTTACAGTGAATACCAGGTTGATATATCAACTCATGGCGATATCCTGATTATTAAGTTGACGTGTCAACCTTCATTTACAAAAGTCGCACTTCGATGCACGAAAGGAGATGATTACGATGCAAAATAAACCGGTCGCCCTGGTCACCGGGGCCAATAAAGGAATCGGTCTTCAAATTGCAAAGGATCTCGCGGGGCATGGCTTCACCGTGCTGGTCGGATCACGCAATCTCGAGAATGGGGAAACGGCGGCGAAGAACATCGGAGCGGATGCCTGCGCCCTCCAACTCGACGTCACGAATCAGGCCTCCATCGCAGCCGCAGCAGAGCAAATCTGCAGCCGGTTTGGCCGTCTTGATGTTCTCGTCAACAATGCGGGCATCTCACACGCGGGCAAGCCAGGCCGGACGCTTGAGGAGGTTGGGAATTCAGGGAGACCTAGCGTCGCATCTCTCGACGAGGTGCGGGCGGTGTTCGAGACAAACGTGTTCGGCGTTATCGCCGTCACGCAAGCGATGCTGCCACTCTTGCTTAAAGCATCGGCTGGACGCATCGTCAACGTATCAAGTGGCGCAGGCTCTCTGACGTTGAACGCGGACACGACCAATCCGCATCGCCCGATGTTCGGTGCCGCTTATAGCCCGTCCAAGACTGCCCTGAATGCGATCACACTCGCTTTCGCTATCGAACTCGAGCCCACAGGCATTAAGGTGAACGCAGTATGCCCGGGCTTCACTTCGACTGACCTCAACAACTTCGAGGGTACGGGCACTGTCGAGCAGGCCGCAAGTCAACCCGTACGCCTCGCACTCCTTGACGAGAACGGTCCGACGGGCACGTTTTCGAACGAAAGTCGCCTGCTCCCATGGTGATGCAGTCCCGGTATGATTCGAACCTAATCTCTCTCAAAGAAAGGAACTATACTTATGCACATCAACGTTAACACGCCTACTCCAGTCATCTCGATAAAACCAGTAGTGATATCAGCCCCAGACCGGGGTGAGAATCTGCAAGTGCGGGTGTCTGCGCCCGCGACTGGACACGAACTGCCCATTATTGTTTTCTCCCACGGCTTTGGCTCGTCGATGGACGGCTACGCCCCATTGGTAGACTTCTGGGCTGCTCACGGCTTCGTGGTCATTCAACCCACCCACCTCGACTCCAGAACGCTGAATCTTTCTCCTGAAGATCCCCGTACACCGCTGATCTGGCGCCTACGGATCGGCGACCTGAAGCACATCCTCGACCAGCTTGATCAGATTGAAGCTTCCATACCCGGCCTCAGCGGACGTCTGGATCAAAACCGTATCGCCGCAGTTGGCCACTCTTGGGGCGGCCAGACGGTGAGCACGCTTCTCGGCGCGCGGGTTCTCAATGCCGACGGCAAGCCGGGAGAGGACATGTCCGACCCGAGGATCAAGGCAGGTGTACTGCTTGCCACGACGGGTACGGGGGGAGCCGACCTGACTCCGTTTGCGGCCGAGCACTTCCCGTTTATGAATCCGGATTTTGCGGACATGAGCACGCCGACCCTCGTGGTCGCGGGGGACCAAGACCAGTCCATGCTGTCCACTCGGGGGCCGGACTGGTTTAACGACCCGTATTTCCTGAGCCCGGGCAGCAAGAGCCTACTCACCCTCTTCGGGGGAGAACACTCGCTTGGCGGAATCCCCGGGTACAACGTCACGGAGACGACGGACGAGAGTCCCGAACGAGTCGCCCTGCTCCAACGGGTTACATGGGCTTATCTGCGCAGCGCGCTCGGCCTCGACGATTCCAACTGGCAAGCAGCCCGAGCGGCTCTGGAAGAGAGCGCCAACCCACTGGGTCGCATCGAATCCAAGTAAGGATCTGACGGGCGATACCGGCCTGATGGCATGATCGTGGAACGTAGAGGATGCACCATCTCGAAGGTGCATGACGGCGTTGTCAGTCAAATTGACCTTGAATGAACTGCGTCTAGAAGAACTATATGTATCGCATCCACGATGCAAATCCACAACATGATCTTGAGCGGACACTCCTAAAGTGTTCGCTCTTTTAGTGTTTTCTTAATTTCCAAAGGGACAGGGGCGGTGCTGCGGCAGTTTAGGGAGTGTTTTCGCCTTCACTTAAGGTACGGTTCACCTCAGTTGGCACAATTCCATCGGAGGCCCCCCTTTCTTCTTTCAATTATATTGAATGCTATCTTGAATTCTATTCACTTTTATTGAGAGTATCACGACTCTATACTGAGTACAAGAGATCACAGTGAACATGTGGTTTTTCATTTTGAAGGGAGCGACCATACGATGGATTATGAAATTTTTAATTTGGGTGATGTACTTTTACAATCAGGAGTGACGTTACCCAATGCTTTTCTTGCTTATAAAACATACGGAAAATTAAATGAACAGAAAGATAATGTGATTGTCTATCCAACGGCATTTGGAGATCAGCATGTTCAGAATGAATGGCTCATTGGCAGCGGAATGGCACTTGATCCAGAGAAATATTTTATTATCGTTCCAAATTTGCTGGGTAATGGACTTTCATCCTCTCCCAGCAACACGCCGCATCCATTCGAGCGGTCTAACTTTCCACAGGTAACTATCTATGACAACGTACAATTCCAGCATCAACTACTGACCGAAAAATTCGGCATTCAGAAGATTGCTCTCGTCGTCGGATGGTCCATGGGCGGCATTCAGGCATTTCAATGGGGGGCAAGTTACCCGGAGATGGTCGAACGGATTGCACCTTTCGGAGGTATCGCCAAACCTTGGCCTCACACATATGTAGTGCTGGATGGTGTAAAATCCTCACTGCTATCTGCAGTCGGCTTCGACTCAAGTAAACTAAACCAGTTGACTTCTGCAGACATGCGCGCCGTTGGTCGGGTGTATGCGGGATGGGGATTATCACATGCGTTTTATCGAGAGGAGCTTTATCGTGAGATGGGATTTGACTCATTGGAGGATTTTGTAGCTGGTGTCTGGGAAAATAGCTTTATGAATATGGATCCACATAACGTCCTAGCCATGTTATGGACAGGCCAGCATGCAGACATTAGTGCCAACTCTTCCTATAACGGAGATTTTGATAAGGCACTTAATAGCATAAAGGCATTTGCTTGCATTATGCCGGGAAGTACCGATCTCTTCTGCACAGCGGACGATAATGCATATGAAGCTGCACGTATCCCTAATGCTAGTCTTAACCCGATCCAGTCAATCTGGGGTCACTTTGCCGGCCGCGGTATCAACAGTGCCGATAATGAATTCATCGATGACAATCTGAAGCACTTGTTGTCACTTAGCGCTAACGAATAGAACGTCATCAACCTAACGAATCGTATTTGAGGTCACCAGAATGTACTGGTTTGACCTCTTTTTTCTTTGGTCGTACTTGCTTTCACGAATTCTGCGAACGCTTTAATTTTAGTTAGGAGTACCATGCATGCATTGCTTGTTTCGACTGATATACCAGGGAATAAGTCTTTTACCATTGAGAGATCGAGCTAACCTTTGATGAGAAGATTGAGGAACACTTCCAAACTATTGCCCCTTCCGCTAATGAAGCAGAGGGGGCTTTTTGTGTACCTAGCAAAATAGTTCGTAGTAAGTAGAAGATTATGATAGCAATCTAATTTTTTATATCGTATGATTTTTCACATACAATAAGATTTTGCAATAATAAGCTTCATATATATATCGTATTACACTTTAGGGGGATAAGGCGTACTGCGGATTATTTATATTTTCCGTACGGGAGTTTTTTCGGAATGGAGAGACTATGAAAAAAATTATTGTCTTTATGATTGCATTACTTATACTGTTCACTGGATTCGCAACACCAAGTTATGCATTATCAGATTCGCAATCTGATTCAATACAAACATTGTTGGATGATGCAAGCCGTATATCAGGTGTACCGGGAATGTCAATCTCAATACTTGCGAACAATGAAGTGCTCTACTTTTCTTCCGGGTACGCAGATCGTGAAAAGGGACTGGCGGCAAGTGAAAATACACTATATGAGCTGGCTTCGGTAAGTAAAGCTTTTACCGGCATGGGTATTCAGCTGCTGGAAGAACAAGGACTGCTGTCAATGACAGACTCTATCCAGAAATATTTGCCTTGGTTTACGTTAAAGTATCAGGGGAAACACGTTGATATGCAAAGTATGACACTCAATAACTTTTTACACCATACTAGCGGGTTAACAAATGGCAGTCACAGTCAAAACATTCCACAAGGCAATACGCCGGATATGTTGCAAAAAACCGTAGAAATGCTCGTAGATTCTGAATTGTCGTTCTATCCTGGTGAGCAGTATAATTACGGAACTGTTAATTATGACGTATTAGGTCTGGTTATTGAGATTGTGTCGGGACAAAGCTATGAAGATTTTATGAGGGAACAGGTATTTCAGCCGCTCAGTCTTCACCAGACGTATGTTTACAAAGAAGATGCTCAAGCCACCGGACAGTTGGCACAGGGCTACCGTTCTTCCTTTTTTATGACAACTCCATATAACGCGCCGGATTATTCCGGGAATAAACCCGCAGGCTACATCATTTCTAGTACAAAAGATATGGCGCGTTGGATGGGCATACAGATGGGTATTGTGCAGGATATACCCGAAATATTCCACACGGTTATCGAAAAATCACATCAGGGTGATATGTCTGTTCCGGCTGTCAACGAAATGTATTATGCGGCGGGCTGGTCGGTTAACGCCAACCAAACGATTATAGAGCACCCAGGGGGCAATCCCAATTTCGGAACCGAAGTGGCCATACTGCCAAATGAACGAACAGCCATCTGCTTGCTGACCAACGGCGCAAATATCAATAGAAGCATGGTACTAAAAGTTAAAGATATATTAGACGGCAATCTGACGCAGTCATATAGAATAAGCGGCATACAGCTTTTGGACATCATTTTGTCGTCTACCACAATTATTCTTTGCCCCTTGGCCGTTCTGTTCTTTCTCTTAGGATTACGCAGAAGGAAAACGAATGAGCCGCAGCCAATGACAAAAAAGCGAATAATCGTAACAGCTATTTTGCTGATTGCTACGATTGTCCAGTGTATAATGTGCTGTGCATTAGATTGGTCATCGATACTTGTTTGGCAAACATATAGTGTTCTTACAGCTTTGATTTCGTCGGCATTATTTACAGCAAGCATTACATGGTTTGTATACACTCAGCGATATAATGCCTCGCTCCGAAAATAAGCATTTCATTCGTTCGCCTTATTGAAAAAACGTGAAGATTTCTTTTAATGAGAGAACAATACCAGCAAAAAGGAAGTGCCAGGCCCCCCCTATTTTTCGCCCTATTTATGGTACGGGAGCTTGCCGCGGCAGTTCCTTTGGGTCGTATAGAACCTTTATCTGCTCTGATTATTTAATGACTACAAATGAGATCCCCCTGTCGCATCAAGTAATTGGGCTGTGACAAAGCGGCCATCCCGGGATGCAAGAAACGCGACAACATCGGCAATATCGGAGGGTTCTCCCATTCGTCCAAGAGCAACTATGTCGGCAGGGAGTTTTTGCGCTTCTGGGGAATCAAGAAAGTCCGCATTCATGTCGGTTCTAACCATGCCGGGTAAAACTGCATTTACCGTGATCCCTCGAGAACCAAGCAGTTTTGCAAGATGAAGAGTGAAGGTATTGATTGCTCCTTTTGTTAAGTTATAGGCCATAATAGACGGGTAGGCAACCCTTGTAACACCCGAAGAAATATTGATTATACGCCCTTCATCGCGCAATCGAGAGAGCGACTGTTGAACTAAAAAGAATGGCGCCTTGACGTTAACTGCAAATATTTCATCGAAGGCTATTTCTGTCGTTTCTTCAAACGATTCTGGTATACCGATACCCGCATTGTTGACAAGTATGTCATAGTGATTATCACTGGTTCGAGCCTTGAGTTCCTCATCAAGCAATTGAATGAGTTGATTAACTCCGGCAACCGAGCCCAGGT
The DNA here is from genome assembly GCF_004916975.1 of Paenibacillus dokdonensis. Lineage (GTDB taxonomy): Bacteria > Bacillota > Bacilli > Paenibacillales > Paenibacillaceae > Paenibacillus_AQ > Paenibacillus_AQ dokdonensis. The sequence continues at coordinate 533,219 of NZ_STGQ01000002.1, forward strand.
TGGCACCGATTGGGAATGCTTCGCCTCCATTCGCTATTATAGTCTCCACCACATCCCTTGCGGCATCCTGCTTACTTCCATAATGAACGGCAACCATTGCACCTTCTCTTGCTAGTCGTAATGAGATTTCTCACCGTACCACAAGTAGGGCGAATAATCATGTTGCGGGCGTGGCGCGGAATTGATGATGAGCGTGTGATGTGAGGAATTACAGAGCCTCACATTATCTATTCCTATTTTGAGTAAGATGATTCAGATGTTGTATCAGTTGCTTACGTGACCTCTTGTATATTTCAGAATGTTAATTGTTTTTTGGCTGTGAATCCAAGACATTCTTTATAGGTTTTTGAAGTACGTCCACAATGGCTGCGATGATACTTGTTGCCAAGATGCCCATTAGACCTAGAGATATTGGACCTGCTGCATCATCACCTGTGAATTGTGCACGCACCCTTAAATAAACTATTGCTAACAAAATGAAAAAAATGACAGTAAAAGTGCATTTTTTTATTACCTCCAAAGAATGAAGAGATAACTCAGAGAATGCATTTTTCTTTTCGATGTAGTTTAAAAGTTTAAATACTTGATACAACGCCACAGAAAACGTAATACATATTCCATATGCACATACCAAAAGTGGATATAGCGAATAATCGCCCGGACGCTCTATTGCATCTCTTCTGGCTGCTTCAGGCAAAAAAACTATACCCACGGCAAGCACTGCAATTCCAATCAGAAAAATTATTACCTTTAAGAAAGTGCTAGAACTTCGTTTAACATTCATTTTAAACACTCCATTTATTTAATGACAATACGACTTTAACATAAAATATATCGTTTTGCGATAAATTAATATTGTTTTTTATTATATTATTATTGTTTTGGAATATCCTTTTAGTTTTAAAAAAAATAAAAAAATAAAAAGCATTCCTCATTACAAAGAAATGCTCTTACTTTAAAATATCAAATTTACAGCTTCTTCAATAAAAAAATGCCATGTAAATTAATAAAATCCATGCTTTATGTAGTATTTTTATAGAACCATATGTTGGAGTATCTTTCTATATCGTTTTCGTTTCAAATTTCACTCATAGTCTGTCTATGGAAGTACCTACGGCATATCTGACAACGATAAACATGGAAAAGGTGTAACCCCCCCACCCTTAACCTCATCAGGAGAACGCTTGGACAGCCATGTAAGGCATGTTCCAATTCTACCTGAAGTTTATCACCAACGTTATCCTTCATCGATATTAGAAAAGTTGGTCTCATTGGAAGTTGAAAAGAAAAAGCTAATCCAGCAGAAGAAGGATACGGAGTATGAACTCAATTAACGACGACTTTATGCTTACTTGTGATAGGGTTCACCGTATCATCTATAGAGCGAAGCCAAATGCTCGTACTCCAAAGGCTTGGTGGAGCTTCACCTATTTCTTTTCTTCAGTCATAACTCCATAATTCTTCAACAGTCCTCTTTTGGTTTGATCCCGACTTACATGAGATACGGTTCAAACAACCTTAACGTAAAAAGCCCCCTAAGAAGATGTCTCATTCTTCAAAGAGGCGCACTGGTATATCTCTATTTAGAATATAAGAAATGGCTGTAATCAATATCCTCAAAAACATTAACTATTAGTTTTGAAATTTCCCTAGAGTTTGTCGAAGAAGCATTATAGTCTGCATCCTCAAGAAATGACTCACTTAAATCAGTTCTGATTACTTTTAAGAATGCATCCCTCGCTTCATCATGATGAAGTATTTCTTCTAGTATCTGCTCATTTGTCATGGGAAACGGAATTCAAGGTCAACGCGTCATTATTATGGGCGGTACTTCCGGTATGGGCGTCGCATCAGCACAGATGCTTTCAGCAGGAGGAGCCGAGGTCGTCATTACAGGGCGGGACAGCGCCAAGCTTGAAGAAGCACTTCGGCAGCTCGGAGGCAACGCTTCGGGCGAGTGTCTCGATGCGAGCTCCCCGGAAGCGGTCAAAACATTCTACGAACGCCAAGGCGCATTCGATCATCTCATTATATCCGTGTCCGGTGCCAAGGGAGCTGGGAATTTCCGTGAGCTCACACTGGATGATCTGCGCGGCGGCTTCGAGGCCAAATTCTGGCCGCAGCTCACGGCAGCCCAACTGGGCTTGAACACGATCAGTGCGAACGGCTCCATCACGTTCATTACGGCCATCTCCGCCCGTAGCGTTTCGCCGGGGACTTCCGGCCTAGCCGCCATCAACGCAGCGCTGGAAGCGATGGTGCCCATTCTTGCGCTCGAGCTTTCGCCGCTGCGTGTCAATGCCGTTTCACCAGGAGTCGTCAACACAGCCTGGTGGAATTGGCTGCCGGTTGAGCAGCGCGAGGCAGCGTTTAGCGGTTATGCCGAAAATACACCGGTCGGTCGGGTAGGCGCACCCGATGATATTGCCAAGGCCATCGCCTATCTGGTCGACAATACCTTTGTAACCGGAACGGTTCTCGAAGTGGACGGCGGCCTGCGGCTGAAATAAATCGATCTGTCTGAATGCAGCCGAACCGAATCTTCCGCATATGCCGGCGTACATGCGCTGAGTTGAAATGCATCGCAAAGCGGGCAGTCCCATCAAGGACTGCCCGCTTTGCGTGGTTTATAAGTTCCTTGTTCCATGCGTTCATGCACTAGGCCTGCCGAGCGAGCCGCCGAAGGACTGGAAACTCATGAAGCAACTGCATCTCGCTTTTTAGCAAAATCCAAAACTCCCGTAAAGTACCCCCGCTCTAAATTTAGCCCAACTAGTGGTACGGTTCTAAATTGAGTTGTTAAAATATGACCTATTATTGGGTTGAATTCATGAGTTCATAGAAATACTTTGATTCATGGGTTTTATACAGACTATACCATGCATCTAAAGCTTCAGAAGGAAATACATCCAATGCTCTCAAAATATGTACAGAAAATTCTAAAGGAGCTATACCAGATGCGGTGATCAAATTTCCATCCGTTACTACAGGCTCCGTTCTATAATACTTTTCACCTGTATACGTGGGACAAGTCATTTTGAGGTATTCCAGATCATTGCTTGTATGCGGGCGTAAATTTAGCAATCCTGTCTGGGCAAGTCGTATCGTAGCACCACAAATTGCCGCAACCAATACACCTTCTTCTAAACACTTTTCAACAACGCTAATGATTGGTCGGTGAATTGTTTCTGACCATGTATCTCCACCTGGTAAAATCAGTGTATCCGTGTTTTCGAAGCTGCACTCTTCCAGCTTGATGTCAGGAAGTATTCTCAATCCACCCATTGTCGTTACGGGAGTCATATCATTTCCCACAGTAACTATTTTTAATGGAGCCCGCCCTTTTTTAAAATATCTTCCCGAGTTCAGTTCAGCAGTTAAGTAACCAATTTCCCAGTCCGCCATTGTGTCAAATACATAGAGATATACTGTATTTTTCATTTGTAATTTCCCCTCGCTTTACAATTCATCAAGTGATACCAACCAGCGGTAATCAGTGATTATCCTCATAATAAAACAGCTTCCCTGACATCTGCAGTCAGTGAAGCTATTGTAGTTTATAATATTCCGTTAACTCCGACGCAGTAGCAACAAGCTTTTCCTTCAAGCTCTGCGGTTCGATGACTTGAATCGATTTCCCGTAAGGAATAAGAAAATTCGGAACATAGTTATGAATAAATTCTTCCTCAAGCCAAAAAATTGCTCGATTTAATGTCCGCTCTTTCAGATAATGACCCAAAAACCAATGCTGGCATAAGTCATCCAATGCATCTGACCTACCTTCGATCTTTAAAGAAATTATTCCGTCCTTGCCATCTAAATCAGGCAGCAGGTTTTGCATAAAAAATTCGCGGGGTGAAAAGGCTTCGGGACGCTTAAATTTGCTTTGTGTATGCTTGATTTCCAGAATCCGCTCTACTCGAAAGGTACGGATCTCATTTCTTAAGTGACAAAATGCAACCACATACCATGTATTGTTCCAGTAAACCAACCCATAGGGATCTATTAGCCTATTCTTGGGTTGTTCATCACGACTTGAACGATAATCAATTCCGACAGAGACTTCTTTATCTATAGCTTGCTCCAATTCCATCAATACAGGCTGAATAGACAAATATCGTCTCCCATTTATAACCTCATATCCGGCCAAATGACGATTAAGCATACTTTCCTGCTCTTGGTTCGTATACATTCTGAGCTTTGATGTCGCATTGCTTAGTGCCTCACTCAAAGGGTAGCCGGCTTCTTTGGCAAAAATCGCAGCATGAACGAGTGCCTTTTTCTCCTCCATATCAAATAGCAGAGGTGCTCTGATAAAAAGATTCAGCAGCCTATACCCGCCATTATGACCTGAGTCGGAGATAATCGGCACTCCACTGGCACATAGTGCATCGATATATCGGTATACCGTCCTAATATTTATCTCCAACTTTTCGGAAATTTGTTTTGCAGTCATTTTAGCACCTGAATTTAGCAACCATAGAATCGCCAACATATTATCGTTTTTTGGCATAACATTCTCAACTTTCAACTCTATTTTCTGCACTGCTTGCGACAGATCCACCTTGCACTTATTACATTATATAAGAATTTGGCGATCTTGAAGGGGGTAGTTTCGGGGGATTTTGTCACCCATTCAGAATAGAGAATGCCTACTCGCCTAATAAATACAATTTCGCCCTACTTATGAGACGGTTCAGCTTAACACTTGGTTTGGAAATTCGCTTTTCCTTCCAAGACTGCCTTCAGGAACTTTTTCGACTGTCTCAGCTGCTTCTGAATATCATCAATTTCTTTGATTTTCTGCTCCACCACTTTTTTCTTTTCCTCATATGATAGATGAAGTTGTTGATTGACCAGCAAACTTAACTCTTCTATTGAAAATCCCACGGATAAAAGTGCCTTCACATCATTTAGATATTCAACAATCTCTTCAGAGTATATACGATAATTATTCGCATCTCGTTTGACGAATACGTCCGGAACGAGATTTTTGCGTTCATAGAATCTCAAGGTGGATATCGGCAGATCCGTTAATTTTGACACTTCATTTATTTTTATCATAGGACCTCTCTTTATTTGTTGCTATGAACCTAAGTTCATAGTTCATAATGCGAATAGGATAACAAATGACATACGTCATGTCAAAAATTTAGGGTTATCCAGAGGAGAGATTCTATGTTCAACCATATCCACAATAACGATTTCACCAGTATCGTCAAAGGACGACGTTCCGTTCGTCATTATGATGAGAACGTTAAAATATCGAAAGAAGAGCTGAACGAAATGATTACGGAAGCCAGCCTGGCTCCGTCCTCAGCCAATCTGCAGCCTTGGCGCGTAGTCGTGGTCGACACTCCGGAAGGAAAAGAAAAGCTAAGACCACTTGTGCGGTTCAATACGTTACAAAACGACACTTCATCGGCCATGTTGATCATTTTCGGGGATACCCAAAGCTACTTAAATGCTGAAGAAATCTTTAATACAGCAGTGGAACAAGGGAAAATGCCGGCTGAAGTGCGAGACAGCCAGCTCAAAACCATCCTATCGATGTACCCGACTCTCCCTCAAGAAATAAAAGTTGAAGTTGCAAAAATCGATAGCAGCCTGTTTGCCATGCAGTTCATGCTGGTAGCTCGTGCGCATGGGTATGATACGAACCCAATGGCAGGCTTTGAAGTCGATCAGGTAGCCAAAGCGTTTGATTTGGATGAAGAACGCTATGCTCCGGTGATGATGATCTCTATAGGAAAAGCCAAGGAAGACGGGTATGAATCCGTTCGATTAAGCTCGGACAAGATTACATTCTGGCGGTAACCTCTAAAAGCACTTATAAGCTCAAACACCGGTTAGATCTGAGTCAGATAGATTGAACGTTAATAGCAGCCCCTTCCACCCGAAGGGGCTTTTGCTTTGCGAAAGCAAAAGTCCCCTCAAGATTCCCCATCGTTCTGTGCTCCCGGCAAGTCAGCAATTAAACACAAGCCTATGAATCTTCTTATTTGTATCCAATCATTACCATTATCTCAAAAGCATTCAGATCACTATATCATCTTATCTCTCAGCTAACAGTAGATTTAAGCATTGGACTAATGTTGCAATCTACTCAGCATGTCATCGTCCAACATTAACGATCATCCTAACCCATGCAGGCTCATTCTTCGCCGCTCGCACAAGGCAGTCGGCACAATTTGCAAAGGGCAGCGGCCGGAGTGGAGAGATGCGAGCTGATGGACCTGCTGTATATTTTAGAGTGCCATCCGCGTATTTAAGCACTGACGCTCGTACAATGACCCAATCCAAATCACTCCGTATTACTGCATGTTCGGCAATCGCCTTATCCTCGATCGGCTTCCAATAGATTCGGCGCATTAGGCCTACCGCCCATCGATTCACGGCAGAAAGTTCTATGGCGCGGCGGTTGGGGGCATTGCCTGAACGGGCGGTCGGTCTCAGAGTCGGCACGCTGGAGTCGATGGTCGAAGAGGTTATCGAGGCCGGTTAACTTGCGTTTTTTGGGGACAAGCAACCGGGCTGGCCCTCATCGTTGTGGCCCCCCGTACGTAATCGGGATAGCCCCGAGCGAACGTACGTAGTCGTGGTTGCTCTCGCTGGCTATGCCAATGATTTGTCTTGGCCCCCCACTCCTTCGCCAACTGTACCGCAAAAGCCCCAAGCGATCCTGCCGCCCCGTGAATCAGCACCGTATCACCCGGTCCAACACCGATGGCTTTCATGGCTCTCCTTCGCTCACTTGATCGATGATTCCCGCGAAGGACGGGGCTTTTTCTTTGTCCAGACGCAATCTCCTGCTATCTGTGTAGTCACACCTAGAAAGCCTAATCCGCATAAGCATCCTCCTATAATTTCGTCGTCACTTATGGTACGGTTCAGCGTATCACCCTAACGGCGAATTAGGCGCTTAAGATGGGACGAGGCCGGAAGCCCAAAAACATGGAGTTGTTCTCCCTACGCGAATATTTATTGGCCTGACGTGTATTTTGTTAAAGTGTCGATACTTCCCCTTAAGCGCTCTTCCAAAATCAAGCGTAGCTCATCGGGAATCCGTTCAAACTCGACCCCTTTCCCCAAGAACAAAAGCCAATCCGCATAATACGCTAGCGCCTCAACATCGGTCACATCCAATTGAACATAGAATATCCCACTCGACTGGAACATCCCTGTAAAGGACAAAATAATCCCCGGCGGGTGCAGGCGCTTAAAACGCTGAATCCCTGTCACATCAAGCCTTACAACCAAATTGGACTCACGTGCACCAAGCCGTTTTTTGTTTAAAATCTCTTGCTCAGATCGCTTCATCTTCTGCTCAGAAATGGCCGAATCACGCAGCATCTCGACAGGCAAATAACGAAACTCATCCGTATCTAGATCATAAACCTCGACCAGCCAATGAGCGTTTGAGTTAAAAATATGAATCAAAAAAACGTCCATCAACTGCGGCCACCCTGGACTCGGCTCATACGTCAAGCGCAAGTGCTTATCCCGCGCGGCAAGCGAAATCAACTGGTTCAACTCCGCAGGTGCCGCATCATCAAGTTCCAACAGATTTGGATTGCCAGGATTTGTATTTTCAAAAAGTAAAATATTATTTAGCTCGATCAGCTCGTCGTGCTGGGTTTGCGACGCGATGCCGATGAGTTTTTCGGTGATGGAGCGGCGATTTTGCAAATAAGGCAGCTGAGAATTTTTCGAAGCGATAAAGCTGATAAATATCGCTTTCAGCTCTTCTGGCGTGAAACGGACGGCGGATAGATACTGATTTTGCAGGACATTGTAGCCGCCGCCGCGCCCAATCTCAGTCGTCAGCGGAAAACCCATCGCCTGGATCTCGTTAATGTCGCGGATCGCCGTCGCACGAGAAATCTTGAACTCCCGCTGAATCTCGGCAATCGTAAAATGCGCGCGGTTATTGATGAAGCGCATGATCAGGTTCACACGTTCTGTCTTTTTCATGATTTTATTGTATCAAAAATGTAGCGTTCGTACTGATTTTTATTCTGTTTTTGCATTACTTTTTGATATTCGATAAAAGGGTATCGTTTTTTGATACATTTGGGGAATAGTATCAATCTTGTAAAAATAAATCCGCTAAGGAGAGATTAAAATGTCTAACTACTCCATCCAAACCATCACAGAAAACTACAAAATGACTGCTTTCGGTGTTACACTTGAAGACTACAACGATTGGGCAGGTAATGCTGCAAAAACTGCAGCGAAAAAAGCTGAAATCACTGAAAACGGCAAGCTTGCCGAACTTCTCGCGCTCGCTGACGGGCAGGAATATCAAATCAACTACATCATCGACAGCAAAGCTTGGCGCGGCTTCGGCGTGAGGGGTGCATACGACGTGGAAGGTACGGTCGTCCTCGACTTCCTCGCTGGGGACTACATCGTTGTGCCTGGCACAGGCGCTGAGAAAGACCGCCTTGCCGACGAAATAACAGGCAAAGCGTTCGGTGGCCTGCTGCAAGAAATCACAGACTACAAATACGTTGGTCCTGGTAACTCAACATTCGTCAAAGCAGCAGAGGATGGTACATTCTACGGCGAAATGTGGCTTCGTGCAACAAAAGTAGCAGGCTAAACTCAGTCAAAGGAGCACGCCCATGGCAAATTACACAGTTGAACATAAAAAATCATTTACATTGACCGCTTATGGTTTTTCAATTCAATCCAATTTCCAAAACGCGCCGGCTTTGCAGAAGGAAAAAGCAGAATTTTGGGGAAGACTCCTGGCTGACGGGCGTTTTGATAAGCTCAAAGCGGCCGCAAAAGATGATCGCGAATGGTCAGTCAACGAGGTTTATCAAGGCAAACCGTGGAATTATTTCGCAGTAGAAGCTAGCAAATCGGTGGCTGACGCAACACGCATCATCGAGTTCCCAGAGAGCGAGTACATCGTGCTCGCAGGAAGCGGCGACAAGGAAACTTTATTTGATCAATTGACTTACCGTGCTTTTGGGGAAGTCTTGGCACAAATCACTGACTATGCATACATCGGCGGTCCAAATGCGACTTATCGCAAAGAAAACGGTGACGGCACTTTCTACGGCGAATTTTGGGTTCCTGTGATTAAAAAATAGTAGGGTAGGCGGGGGAGTAATCCCCCCGGCCTCCTTTGTCTTCTTTCATCGCATACTTCTGGTCCTATAACAGAAAGAATCCGCCGCACGCGAGAAGACTCACCCTACCCGACGGCTCGATCGATCTTATGATCGTACAACACGTATCTATAATCGATATGACTCCGAGACGACACTAGCAGCTTCCGTGATTAGCGGGCCTCACATCGATTATTACATTGCCTCGCAGAAGCCCATTTACGCACCGTTCCGACCGAAGTGTGACCTACCCTGCTCCTATGGTCTGTAAGCTGTAAATACTGGCTCCTGTGAGTTTTCCTCAAAAAAACTTGCCGCTACTTGTGATATGGTTCGGCTTAACGGGGCTATCGGCGAAAAATGCTAAAGGAGTTCCTTTCCGCTGTTCTTCATAAATGGTCAACAGCGGTTCGTACATATGTACCTCCAATTCCGTTCCGTCAAAAAGTAGGCGGAGTAGCAACCGCTATTAGCAGCGTTTCGCCATCCCAGATATTCTTATAACTATGGGGAATTCTGGCATCATAATAGATGCTGTCCCCTTCTTCGAGTGTATAACGTTCATTGCCCAGCATAAACTCCAAACGCCCGGAGTGGACAAATAGAAATTCCTCGCCATCGCTATGGCCGACGCCGATGTCGCCATAAGCCGCCCCTTCTTCCAACACTCCCCATATCGGTCCCATTCGGTTATTGCTTCCTTGACTGAGCGCGTACCAGGTAATACGGGAACCTTCGGAATGTACCAAAGATTTGCGTTCGTTTTTTCTAACGACAATGCTTCGTTTCTCCTCGCCGAACAAATCGGTAAAATTCACGTTTAATGCATTTGCTACGCGCTTCAGAACACTGATGGACGGATTCGCCTTATCGCGTTCAATTTCACTGAGAAAAGATAAGGATACAGAGGCCGCTTGAGCTACCTTCTTGAGCGTTAATTTCTGTTTCTTTCGCGTGCTTCGAATGGCTTCGCCGATCGAATTCATGTGCAGGCCTCCTAGATTTCGATATATTTTCGCTATCAGCGAAATTTATTACTTTATAATAGGCGTAAACATGAGCAATATCAAGCCCTTTCACTAGAGCGAAATTACGGTGTAAAAACGTTGATTTAGCACCATTATTGGGCTACCATTTAATCAAGGTTGGTGAACAAATCTTACCCAGGTTTCTTGGCGATCGTTCATTTCAACAGAATCATTTTCATTTACAGCGAAATTCTCCTGGATAATGAGAAACGAATCACATTGATTCAATGGCTTCTTTATCCGGATCAAAGAGATAAGTTAGAAGGACGAAAGGAGTTAAAAGAATGACTGCTAAAATTCCCGAGGTCTATCGAGTCGGTGATGTTACCGTGACACGTGTCACGGAGATGATGCTGGACGGTATTCCGCCAGAAGTATATTTTCCGGGATCGTGGAACCCCCTGTTCCTGGAGGAGAATCGGAACTCTCTTCCGGCCGGCCTGATCGATGGCAATTCTCAGCTTATTGTCAGCATTGGAACGTGGGTGGTGAAAACTCCGAAGCATACGATCCTAATCGATACGGCTACAGGAAACGATAAAAACCTGCCTTTAAATCCCGATCTCGCCAATCTCCAGCTCCCCTATCTTCAGCGGCTGAAGGAGGCAGGGGTTACACCGGAGGAAGTGGACTACGTTCTGCTGACGCATCTGCATGTGGACCATGTCGGCTGGAATACAAAGCTTGTGGACGGAAAATGGGTACCGACCTTCCCCAATGCCAAATACGTATTTCCCCTCGCAGAACAGCAATATTACTCCAGCGAGGCCAGTCACAACAAAGCAAACGAAGCAAATTTTAACGTTTACGAAGAAAGCGTATTGCCTGTTGTTGAAGCCGGATTAACGCAGACCATTGGCCCTGAGGGCGGAGAATTTCTTGATATATTCACATTCATTCCGACACCCGGCCACAGCATCGGCCAAATGTCCATCCGTCTCAAATCTGGCGGGGAAGAAGCTTTATTCGGCGCCGATGTGATGCACCATCCGTTTCAGGTCTTTAATCCGGAATGGAATTCCATGTACTGCGAATTTACCGATCAAGCGCGTATTACACGGCTTAGGGTGCTGGAGCTCATAGCGGATCGCCCAGTCATTTATTTCAGTACGCATTTCCCCGGAAGCGCGGCGGGGTACGTGACTCGCAGCGAGGGCAAGTATAAGTGGAACTTTATTTAATACAACCTGACAACAAAATCCAATACGAAAGGCGCTGAGCTTATGACAACCCGTGATTTTCTTAAAGATAACCATATCGTGACCGAAGACTTGCGTATCCCGAGCGATACGCCCGGAATCGAGCTTTATGTACGAAATAAACGTCCCGCTTCCATGAATACCTTCTCAAACGAAAAAACAATCGTAATGGTTCATGGCGCTACCTATTCAATTGGCAGTCTGTACGATGTGGAGCTGGAAGGCTTCACTTTTCTGGACTATCTTGCCGGCCATGGCTATGACGTATACGCCGTGGACGTTCGCGGCTACGGCGGCTCGACAAGACCGCCTGAGATGGAGCAGCCTGCCGACCTTAATCCGCCGCTTGTCCGCACGGAGACAGGGGTCCGGGATTTTGGTACAGCCGTGGACTACGTTCTGAAACGCCGGAATTTAACGAAGGTCAACATACTGGGAATGTCTTGGGGGGGAACGGTTGCGGGAGCTTATACCAGCCAAAACAACGAGAAAGTAAACAAGCTTACGCTTGTTGCACCGCAATGGCTAAGCTCCAAACCGGTTCCGATCGATACCGGAGGCCCACTCGGTTCATATCGCCTTGTTGCTGCCGGCAGCACGAAGGAACGCTGGCTCAGCGCGGCGCCAGAACATAAACGCGGTGATCTGATTCCGGACGGTTGGTTTGAACAATGGGTCAAAGCCACTCTTGCTTCGGATCCGGGGAGCTTAACCGATCATCCTGAGCATATCCGGGCGACCAACGGCCCTATTCTGGATATCCGCGAATACTGGACGGCTGGCAAAGCTTTCTATAATCCTAAGGATATCACGGTTCCTGTCCTTCTTGTCCATGCCGAGTGGGATATCGATGTCCCTCTTGAATTGGCCCAGAATTTCTTCACTTCCCTGACAGGGGCCGCTTATCGCCGCTGGGTGGAAATCGGTGAAGGGACGCACATGGTATTACTGGAGAAAAACAGACTTCAGGCTTTTCAAGCCATCCGCGGTTTTTTGGATGAAGCATACGTGCCGGCGAAGTAAAGCTGCCACTGCACGAGCGGATCTTTAAGATTATATTGCTTGCCTAATGAGAGGCCCGGGCATTGTCGCCTCGGGCCTTTTTCTTCACCCATTTATCAAAGAGACGGAGAGGAATTAAGTACGATGAGCCATACCGCTATTACAACAACAAAAGCACCCGCAGCTATCGGTCCTTACTCGCAGGCCATCGCTTTAGGAAATGCCGTCTATACGTCGGGCATGCTTCCGATTGATGCTGAAGGAAATCTGAAAGAAGGCATCGTTGACCAAACCCATCAAATATTAAAGAACCTGCAAGCCGTCTTAGCTGAAGCTGGATTATCTTTCGGAGACGTTGTAAAAACATCCGTTTTCATGACGGAGCTAGAGCAATTTCAGCAGATGAATGAAGTGTACAGCCAATATTTCAGCGATCACCACCCTGCCAGAACAACCGTAGAGGTGTCTAAACTTCCAAGAGACGCCAAGATTGAAATAGAGCTTATTGCAGTCAAACGCATTTAAATCCGCTCCATTATCCCTATTTCTGTGAAAGAAGGCGCATCTGCTTGCGAACTTATTTGCTTCTCTTGTTCTGCGCAGCCCTTTACGGGAGCAACTTCGTCTTAGGCTCGCTGCTGCTGGAAGCATTTCCTGCCTTGCATCTGTCAGCATACCGGCTGATGGTTTCATCGGCGTTCCTGCTTATTTATTTGGTTGTAACCCGTGGCTTGACGAAGATTACGTTCCGCGACTCCGTTTATTTGGTCCCCTTCGTTCTAATCGGGATGCTGCTTCACCAAGTTTCTTTCTTTACGGGTCTCCGGACAACGGACGCAACCACGGCTTCGCTCATCTTATCGTTAGCTCCAATTTTCACGGCGCTGTTTGCCCGCTTATTTTTGAAAGAGCCGTTAACGATACGCATGGCTGCAGGCTCAATTGTCGCCCTCGCCGGTGTCTTCTTCGTGGTTGGAACTGGCGGAAGCATGGGCACAGCCATTACCGAAGGCGTCTGGATCATGTTTATCTGTATGCTGGCATTGTCGGGATCGATGATCCTCATGAAAAAGCTGACAGAACGTATGGATGCGCTTGTCGCAACGGTGTATACCACCGTGCTCGGCTGCATCTCGGTATACCCGGTGGCGGCCTGGAGTGAGCCTCACGTACAGGTACAGCCTCAATTCTGGTGGTGGGTTCTCTTGGTCGGATCGGCGCTGCTTATTCAGGGCTTATGCGCGGTTATCTGGAATGCGCAGATCCGCAAGGTGGGGGCGGCTAAAGCCTCCCTGTTTCTGAATTTACAACCGTTTGTCGCCATGATTTTAGGTTATATCACGCTAGGCACCCCGATTTCCTTAACGCAAGTGGCAGGATCTGTCCTCATCATTTCCGGCGTAGTTCTAGCCACTGTGCAGGGACAGAGAACAAGGAAAACACAAGACGATAAACTGAAATTATCCCCTACCGAGGGGTAAGACTACACAGTAATCGAGGCCACAAGAAAAGGATTGAGGACTTACGACAAGCCAAAGGGAGCCCTTTATATCATGGCTCCCTTTGGCTTTTATAATGGAAAAGACAGCACTGCAAAATTTAGGGTAGCGTTCAGAGAGTATATTGATAACTCCCTTGGCAGCCTCTGTTTCAATCAGAGGGTTTTAATTTAAAGCAACTTAATCAGCTCTTCTAGCTCATCAACTAATACTTTTGCAAGTTCAAAATCAGTATCTTTTAAAGCCAGTTCTATTTTCATTTCAACTGCTTTTTTGTTTTGTTCCGCCTCTAAATAGTTTTTATCAAAATGACTAGCATAAATCATTTGTTTGAATTTTTTCATTTTCATTTTTCTAATCGTCTTATCGTCAATGATTAATACATAATCCATACCATTTACAACAGAATAGAAATCATGAGATATCATGAGAATCGCACCTTTATAATCTTCAATGGCTTTTTCCAGCGCGATTTGTGTATAGGTGTCTAAATGGCTTGTCGGTTCGTCAAGAAGCAATACGTTTGCTTTACTAGCAGAAACTTTAGCCAATTGAAGTATATTCTTTTCTCCACCAGATAAAGATGCTATCTTCTGATTAACGATTTCTCCTTCAAAACCATAGTGTGAAATATACGATCTAACCTCATCATAAGTACTAAACCCTGCATCGATGAATTCTTCTAATATTGTATTAGAATCCTTTAACACTTCTCCTTGAAGCTGAGATAGATAAGCCACTTTAGCATCCGCATTTATTTCAATGGAATCATGATTATTGTTAAAGATATCTCGGAGTAAAGTCGTTTTTCCGGTACCGTTTGGACCGATAATGGCTACTTTATCCATAGATTTTATCTCAAAGCTAACATTGTCTAACAGCAGCTCATCAAAGGCAACACTATAATTACTGACATTTACAACAATGGTGTCCTCAATCTCCTGATCCATATCAAAACGAATATTCGGTTGCTTAATTTCTACAAATGGCGCTTTAATTCTACGTGCTTCCAATCTTTCTTGAAACCTAACTCTAGCTTTTAATGCTCTCCCTCTAGATGCATCTGCAATATTCGTTGCGATTTCTCTGAGGTTATCTATGATGTTATCGTATCTCTCAATTTCTTCTTGTTCAGCGACTGCGATTTCTTGCAACTCTATTTTTGTCTGAAGTAATGAGAAATTATAATCAATATATCGCCCATCAAACTCTTGGATCTCCATGTTTTCAAGGTGAATAATTTTGTTAAAACAATGATTCAATAGATATCGGTTGTGCGTAACAACCAGCAGTATGCCTTTATGAGCATTAATAAGTTTTTTAAGCGCATTTAGGTTTTCGAAATCTAAAAATACATCGGGCTCATCCATGATCATCAAGTCGGGACTATGAAGCATCTCCTTCATCACTTGAATAAGTTTGAATTCTCCACCACTCAGTTCGGATACCCTAACATCTTTTAGCTTCATAAGGTTTGCTAGATTTAGTTTCTTATTAATGTTGCTTTCAAAATTATCGCCGCCGATGGCATCAAACGCGTCTAAAGCTAATTGGTACTTTTCGAGTAACGGCTCAATATCCGGTGATGTTTCCATTTCAGTACAAAGAGATTCTATTTCATTTTGTATCTTAATAAATTCTTCTCCGATATATTCAAAAACGGTTGTTTCTTTCGTTCTGTCTAGTTGAGAGAACTGACTTACATACCCAATTGTGCAGGTTGGATCTATCTCTAACTTGCCCTCGAACAAATATCTTTCTGGATCCATAAGTATATCGATCAGTGTACTTTTACCACTGCCACTTGTTCCTATAAAAGCGCAATGCTGTGCTTCTTCTAACGTAAATGAAATGTTTTTATATAGTTCTTTTTGTGGAAATGAGAAGGATAAGTTTTCAACTTTTATCATAGTATTACCTTTCTTTATATCTAAAATAGTGGTTATCATTAGATGTTTTGCAGAACATAGGTTTAAGTTTACCGTTGCTAGAATAACACCGTTTACAACTAACTTCAAACCATTTATATCCCCTCTGATTCCGGAATTACCCTTCGTTCCATACCTACCGGAATAGGTCCATCCTAATTCAGTGAAACAGGAATTCCATACAAGTATCCCTTTTAACCGTTCTAGTCAAACCATCCGGCCACTTAAACACCTGTCAGTAACTCATAAAACTGTATAAACGCATCTTCAAATTGAGTGCTATAAGTTGGGTCTTGCATCCCTACATAAAATATTGCAGCAATCAATTGTTCATAGGTAACCCCGATTAGTCTTGGAAATTCCAAAATTTCATCGAACATTAACCATTGCCAATCAACCCGAATAACAACAGACGGTTCATCTCAGCCATCTTTTCTTTATAGTTTCCTGATTTTGCCCAAGATAATTGAATGGTTCCTATCGCGTTTAACAATTCAAGAACAGTCTCCAGAGAAACTGAAGAGTGAATAGCTCCTTCCTTTTTCGCAAGTTCAATAAGCTCCTGAAGCATTCGAATTCGAATTTCATTCGTATTTTCACTATAAAGACTTGATAACACTTGATCCTTTACGGCACCAGGCGAACCAAGCAATTGATAGTCCTGATCGGCGCAAATATCCATTACTTGAATGATTTTATCCTTGAAATCGATGTCTTGGTTCATGATCTCTTCGGCCATATGAAGGGTATTTTGCATCAAAACGTTCGCACATTCCTTTACAACCCCTTCTTTGCTTTCGAAGTAGTTATACAGCGATACAGATGATACGCCGGACTCAGCGGCAATATCCTTTATGCTGACATGGATGAAACCTTTTTCTTTAAAGAGCTTTAATGCCGCATTAATAACAGCCGTCTTCTTTTTCTGAGTTCTTATTTCGAATTTATTCACTACACATTCCTCCGTCTTGCATCCCATATTGCTATCAATATAGCACAATTCAAAATGTTTTTAAATTTGATGGATATAAATTAAAAAAATATTGACGAATCATTTGACCGAGGATACAATCAAATAGAATATTTTTAAATAATAAGCCATGATATTTAAAAACTTTTTCGTGAAAACAACCAAAATGGAGGAATAATATGAGAATACTGGTCTACGGAGCAGGGGTATTGGGAAGTTATTTAGCTCACGAGTTAGTGCGCGGGAACAACGAAGTCACAATGTTAGCCAGAGGGCGGCGGGCGGATGAGTTACAGCAGAACGGTAATGTGATCCGCCATTACTTACAGCTCCGAACAACGGTCGATAAAGTAAATGTGATTCGTGAATTACAGCCGGAGGATGTTTATGATCTTATCTTCGTCGTGATGAAATATCCGGATTTCGAGGCAGTCCTTCCTGCCCTTGCAGCGAATCAAAGCAAACATATTGTTATTATGGGCAATAATGCAAGTCCCATTGAAATGCGGCATTATTTGCAATCCAATAGCCCCGTAGAGAAAAAGGTTGCCTTTGCTTTTCAGTCGTTTGCCGGATGGAGAGAGAACGGTCGGGTAAATTGCTTGCGCGGTCCAAAGGTGAGCTTGGTTTTCGGCGGCTTGGGAGAGCAACTAAATTGGCGATCGGTCATTGACCAAGCTTTAAAGAACACAAGGTATAATACGATCACCTTTACAAATATGGATGAATGGCTGAAAAGCCACTTCGTTATGATCTTGCCTTTGAATCGCATTGCCGTTTCATATAATGGGAATCTGCGCAAAGCGGCCAGGGACAAAATCCTGCTTAACTACGTCATTGACGCAATAGATGAAGGCCATCAAGTGTTGATAAAAAATGGTTACTCAATTACGCCTGCGAATCAACAACAGTTAGTCCGAAAATATCGCAAGGTGGTTTTTACCGTGCTGAAAATTTTATTAGCAACCCCAATCGGCAGAACCACGCTAAGCGATAAGGCGGTGTCTGCCAACGAAATGAATGCGTTGTACCAAGCCTTTTCCGACTTAAAAAACAGAGTGAACGAGGTCACGCCAAATTGGGACAAGCTTTACAATTACACCCCTATGCAATAATGGAAATAATCTTGTCAAACTTGAAAGTGGCATTTTCTCGGACGAGTTACAGTTTCACAGACGATTGACAAACAGCCAAATTTACACTTTACACCTCAGTCATTAAGTGGTAGTATCATTTCTATAGTTCCATAAATATAGAAATGATGGTTGAAAGGAGAATTTAATGGCTGATGTCGATCACGATCTGGTGCAAGCTGTCAAAGTATACAAGGCTCTAGGTGAGCCTACACGACTAAAAATTGCCTTAATGCTAATAAAGCAAAAGAATCAATGCGTTACCGCGATCGGTGAACAGCTTGGACACGTAGCCGGTTCAACGTTATCCCATCATCTCAAGCAGCTGACGGAATCGGGTTTAATCCAGTCGCAAAAGAACGGTTCGTTTATTCACTACAGTGTTGATCAAGAAGTGGCAATGAAGTTTGCGCCATTTTTACTGGCGTAAATTTTTTTAAGCAGCATTTCTATATCTTTAGAATTATAGAAAAGATAAAGGGGGAAACCATTTTGGAAAATCGCGTGCCATTGGAACTTGGAATCTCTACATTTCTTCACACCAACCCCAAAGGAGGGGGCGTTCTGCCAGGTGAACGACTGCGACAAGCGATGGAAGAAATTCAGCTGGCTGATCAGGTCGGTCTTGATGTCTATGCGATCGGTGAACATCATCGCATGGACTACACAAGCTCATCGCCGGCAATTATTTTAGCTTCGGCTGCAGCTACTACAAACCATATTCGGCTGTCCAGTGCCGTTACGGTATTATCTTCGTCGGATCCAGTCCGTGTTTATCAGGATTTCGCCACTCTGGATAATTTAACAAATGGGCGGGCCGAGATCATGGCCGGACGCGGTTCTTTTGTCGAATCTTTTCCGCTCTTCGGATATAACCTGCAAAATTATGAGGAATTATTCGATGAGAAATTGGAGCTTTTACTCAAAATACGATCTTCTGAGAACGTAACATGGAGTGGCAAGCACCGTGCACCGCTGCACAATATGGGCGTGTACCCGCGAGCGCAACAAATCCCGCTTCCAGTATGGATTGCTACTGGCGGCAGTCCGGGGTCGGCCATTCGTGCCGGTCAGCTTGGTCTTCCTGTCATTTTCTCCATTATAGGCGGTATGCCGGAGCGTTTCGCTCCCTTAGTGCAGTTATATCTTAAAGCAGCCCAACAAGCAGGGCACGATCCTAATCAATTGCAAATCGCCTGTCATTCGCATGGTTTTATTGCCAACTCGTTTGAAGCAGCCAAAGAAAAGTATTATCCCATTATGGCCGAACAAATGAATCAAATTGGAAGGGAACGCGGTTGGGCGACTTATTCACGAAGTGTATATGAAGAAGCACTGAGCCCTCGCGGCGCTCTTTATGTTGGAGATCCAGAATATGTAGCAGAAAAGATCGTGCGTGTAACCAAACAACTGGGCTTGACTCGTTTTCTTTTGTACGTTGACTTTAGTACGCTTCCACATCGTGATTTGTTAAGAACGATCGAACGATTTGGAACGGAGGTCGCCCCCCTTGTCCGCAAGGAGCTAGCTAGGCATTAAAGAAAGTAAGATGCTAAGAAATTTTAATCCTTCAGCGTTATCGTTTCTATATATTTAGATATATAGAAATAGAAAGGGGAACAATCAATTGATTAAATCGTGGAAAGTTTATATTTTAGCGATTATAAGTTTTTTAGTGGGAACTTCGGAATTTGTAATTGCCGGGATATTGGATCTGGTTTCCAAAGATGTAGGCGTAACCATTGCTGCTGCCGGCCAACTCATTTCGGTTTATTCCATATCTTACGCGGTGGGTACTCCAATTCTCATTGCGGCTACCTCTAAACTAAGCCGGAGAACACTTATGCTGGCTGCTTTGGCGCTCTTTTTTATAGGGAATTTAATTACGGTGGTCTCGACGGGCTATCCAATGCTTGTTGGTGCGAGAGTGATCTTAGCTCTTAGTACAGGTGTCTTTACCGTGGTTGCCTTAACTGTTTCTGCTCAAATTGCCGGACCTGGAAAACAAGGCACCGCCATAGCAACTATCATGATGGGATTTAATCTATCGCTTATTTTAGGCGTTCCTGTGGGAAGAGTCATTGCCAGCACCTACGACTGGAAAATGATTTTTTATGGAATCGGCCTTCTTAGTTTTATCGCGATGCTGGTCATTTTAATGGCGTTGCCAAAGTCGCAAGGAGAGGCAAATGTGCCTCTTAAAGAACAACTCGCCCTGTTGAAAAGGCCACAGCTATTATTAACCTTGTCGATTAGCTTCTTTTGGATGGTCGGTTATACGATCATTTACACGTTTATTACACCATTTCTGATGAACATTTCGGGTATGAGCAATGGGATGGTGAGCATCGCGCTATTTTCATTCGGTATAGCAAGTTTGTTGGGCGCCCAGGCTGGAGGTTATGGTGCAGATAAATTAGGTATTCCGCGTACGCTGAATGGAAGCTTAATGATCCACGCTGCTATTTTGATCCTTATGTCCATCTTTGCCCATACATCTATAGCTGTCTTTCCGTTGCTGCTGTTATGGTCGTTTTTTGCTTGGTCTACGGGTCCCATTCAACAAGTTTATATGATTAGCTTGGCACCAAACGCAGCGGGAATCCTTCTGAGCTTGAATACATCCTTCATCCAGTTGGGAATTGCTGTCGGAGCTGCCATTGGCGGTATTGTGGTGGAAAGCTTCTCCTTACAGTCAATCGGCGTGGCTGGCGCAATTGGTGTTGCAATCGCACTCCTTCCGGCTATATTATCGTTCTCGATGCGAAGTCAGTCTGCTAATGGCATACAATCCGTCACAAGCAAAGAATGAAACCATGCGTAAAATTACAAGAACAAGCAGCGGTATGCCGCTGCTTGTTCTTGTTTTCTATTTCCATTTCCACTTCCTCCATCCAATGGACGCTTTGTAGAGCAAACGACTTCCCGTCTGTTGCGAAAACCAAATTGCATAGCTTTCTAGCGGTTCGCTTGAGCGTATTGAATTGAGAGCCGAATGTCACTTATAACCGCAACCAGGCAGACCGGATACAAGAGTACGAATAACATCGACTCTAGCCTTATGTTCTGCTCCGATCTCAAAATGCACCTGAACTTCGCCCTACTTATGATACGGTTCAGCTTAACGTGCATAACGGCGAAAATACGAAAGGAGCTTGCCGCGGCAGCTCCTTTGGGTCGTGTAGAACCCTTTATCTTCTCTGATTATTTAATGACTACAAATGAGATCCCCCTGTCGCATCAAGCAATTGGGCTGTGACGAAACGGCCATCCCGGGATGCAAGAAACGCGACAACATCGGCAATATCGGAGGGTTCTCCCATTCGTCCAAGAGCAACCATGTCGGCAGGGAGTTTTTGCGCTTCTGGGGAATCAAGAAAGTCCGCATTCATGTCGGTTCTAACCATGCCGGGTAAAACTGCATTTACCGTGATCCCTCGAGAACCAAGCAGTTTTGCAAGATGAAGAGTGAAGGTATTGATTGCTCCTTTTGTTAAGCTATAGGCCATAATAGACGGGTAGGCAACCCTTGTAACACCCGAAGAAATATTGATTATACGCCCTTCATCGCGCAATCGAGAGAGCGACTGTTGAACTAAAAAGAATGGCGCCTTGACGTTAACTGCAAATATTTCATCGTAGGCTATTTCTGTCGTTTCTTCAAACGATTCTGGTATACCGATACCCGCATTGTTGACAAGTATGTCATAGTGAATATCACTGGTTCGATCCTTGAGTTCCTCATCAAGCAATTGAACGAGTTGAATAACTCCGGCAACCGAGCCCAGGTTGGCACCGATTGGGAATGCTTCGCCTCCATTCGCTATTATAGTCTCCACCACATCCCTTGCGGCATCCTGCTTACTTCCATAATGAACCGCAACCATTGCACCTTCTCTTGCTAGTCGTAATGAGATTTCTCGACCGATCCCCCTACTTCCCCCTGTCACCAGCGCAACTTTTCCCTTTAGTCGATTCATTTTTATTCTCCTCTCCAATCGATAACCAACAACGCGCTGCGATGTCTCCTTTGTGGCGCATGTTGCAAATGCTCCATATTCCAATCAACAGGTAGTGCGGTCCAAGTTTTTCCGCCATCCAAGGACCTAAAAAGTCCTCGATTATTCAATGCATAAAAAGTGTCGGTATCACACGGGTCCTCTGCTATATTTGAAATCATTGTCCCTTTCGCAACGGGCAAGCCCTGTTCAACCCTTTTCCACGGCTGATTTTTTTCTTTACGATAAATATAAGATTCGGCAACGGAAGGGTCTAAAGCATTTCTTGCAGCAGCAGAGGCGGAAACAAGCATCATATCCGGATCAACTTTACTGACTACCATGCTAAACATATATCGATGTTCTAATCCATCGCTAAAGGGTATCCATGTCTCACCACCATCGTAACTCACTAACACACTCCTTCCTGGTTGATCTACACCGTCGCTGCACGCTGCATAGATACGATTGGGTGCCTTTGGATGAGTTAATACTGTATGAGCGTCTAAAGGATTCCCCTCTTTTGTATCCAGCCAGTGCTCGCCCCCATTTCGAGTTTTAATCGTTGCTCCTGCTTCGATGGAAGCGTATATATGTCCATTGGACGGATCCTCCGCAATCATGCGAACATTATGGGTTTGGGGATGTGGAGGAAACGACCAGTTCGAATAAGAGGGTAATGCTTTGATTTCTTCCCATTCCATCCAAGTTTGGCCGCCATCGATGGAATAAAATAAGGCACTTCGCTCTGTTCCTACATAGACCCTTCCATGATTTCCGTCTTTTCTGATCGAGCTAACGAAAACCGAAGTGAAGATCGTTTCCGAGATGTCTTCTCCAATCCTTCTCCAACTGCCACCCCCGTCATCGCTCATCCATAGACCATATCCATCTGTTCCACAATAAAGGCGGTTTGCCATAAAAGGATCGACAGCGATACATACAGGATTTAAAACCAGTGGGTGAGTCTGGGCCTCGTACTTCGTAGTTAATTCATCCACAACTATTAGTTCCTCTGACATGCATAAAAAAAATCGTTTCATCTCGTTCTCTCCTTACGAAAAGTTATGTTTGTCATCGTTTTCTAGTTAGGTTAAACTACAGATACAGATCTTAATTATATTGACTATGATCAGTATTTTTATGTCGATGTTGATTATGATCAGTAAATCATAAAAAGTCAAGGAGATTTTGTATGAGCAGTTCAGATTTCCCTTTCCCAGCAAACTCTGCTTCCGCAGCCTTTGTGCTGCAAACCCTAATTAAGACAACACACCAAGTTCATCGTGATTTCGAAAGACGGTTATCGACTTTGGGATTACCCTCCTACTTAACTGGACCACGTTTGCGCGTACTTTTGGATGTTTCTCAATTTGGGAACATTCGAATGAGTGATTTGGCAAAAAATCTGGGCGTTGAAGCTCGGGTCATGACACAGTATGTAGATACCTTAGAAGGACAAAATTTGCTTATGCGGATGCCGGATCCCAATGACCGTCGGGCAACGTTGGTGAAGTTGACGGATGAAGCACTCCCAATCATCGAGAAAGCACGACTTATCATGGAACAAGCTGCAGAAGAAATATTTGAAGGAATATCGATTGACTCACGTAAGCAACTGATACAACATCTGAATCAGCTTACTCAAAATAGGAATAGATAATGCGAGGCTCTGTTATTCCTCACATCACACGCTCATCATCAATTCCGCGCCACGGCCCGCAACATGATTATTCGCCCTACTTGTGGTACGGCTCTCCAAGCTGTCTGTAACGGCAAGTTAAATGAATGCAAAATAGAGAGAACCCCAGAATGAGGTTCTCTCTGAAATTATTTTTTCCTTTCCCGCTTGATATATGCAAGTCTTATTTCATGATTACAGGTATCCAAATTTCGCTACGGAATGTGGGGGAGGAAAAATCCTTGCTCTCATTCCAAACCATCTCCGGCCCTCTAGCCAGCTCGTAACTCGCTGAGGGGAACCACTCTGAATAAATCCGTCCCCAGATATTCTGCAACGTTTCCGGGAAAGGACCGACTGCTTCGAATATAGCCCAGGTCGCTTCCGAAACCTCCAATTCCGTAAACTGCTCGGGACATTCCTTACTGGTAGCAACGCCGATATAGTGATCGACTGTTCCCTTCTCCTCCATACGCCCCTCCGAGAAATTCACAGAGGCTTGAACTATTCCCCGTGGTTCTATATCCGAGAGTGTCTTCAGCTGCGCAATGTCCTCCGGCGTTAAGCTTCTCGCCATGGACTCAATTTCCGAATTCACACCATGAAACTGGATGGGTACCTTTCTCGTGATGCCCACGATTCGGAAAGGGCCCTTCTCTACAATACGGTAATTCATAGCGCTTCCTCCCTGAATGGTTAATTGGAAGGTCATTGGTGGATAGGCTTTTAACGATGCGGAATGAGATTTTACCGAAGAAGGCGTGAATCCGTGCAAGCCTTGAAAGGCTCTAGAAAACGCGTCTGCAGAGCCATAGCCGTATTTCACCGCCATATCAAGGATTCGCACATTACCGGCTTGAAGTTCAAATGCCGCAAGCGTTAAGCGTCTTCGGCGGATATATTCCGATAACGTAATGCCTGCAAGGAACGAGAACATTCTTGAAAAATGGTATTCGGAACAGCAAGCAAGCCTAGCTGCTTCCTTCAAATCCATGTCCCCGGCAAGGTTTTCCTCAATATATTGTAAAGCCCTATTCAGAGTTGCAAGCCCATCCATATGAATGACCTCCCTTCAGGTACAGAATAGCAGAATTAAAAAGTATCCATCCGACATCTCATGCACACTTTTGTAGGGTTACATAAAAAAACTTGCCGTCACTTATGGTAGGGCTCGGCGTAACACTCTAACGGCGAATTTTTGCAATATACGGGCTATTCCTCAATAAATTATACCAGTCCATAGTGAATTCAATAAGTATGCAGTAAAAAGACACTGAGATATTATTCATCAGTGTCTTCTTTGGCCTTTTTCTACCGTCACCATGAGCGTTGCCGTTTAAAGCTGCTTTATGATGCCTTCCAGCTCGTCGGCCAAGCCTTTTGCCGTTTCAAAATCCGTATTCTTCAAAGCTAATTCGATCTGCATTTCGACGGCCTTTTTCTTTTGTTCGTTTTCCAAATAGTCTTTATCAAAATGACTCGCGTAGATCATCTGTCTGAATTTGCGCATACTCATTTTTCTAATCGTCTTGTCGTCAATGATTAGCACATAATCCATGCCGTTTACGACTGAATAGAAATCGTGGGAAATCATCAAAATCGCGCCTTTGTAGTCTTCGATGGCTTTCTCCAGTGCAATCTGCGCATAGAGGTCCAAATGGCTGGTCGGTTCGTCAAGCAGCAGCAGGTCGGCTTGACTACCAGCGACTTTAGCCAGTTGAAGCATGTTTTTTTCTCCACCGGATAATGATTGGATCTTCTGATCCAGGATTTCGTCTTCAAAGCCGTAATTCGCAAGATACGCTCTAATCTCGTCATACGTTTTGAATCCTGCGTCGATGAATTCATTAAGAATCGTATTCGAGTCTTTTAGCGTTTCGTCTTGAAGCTGTGATAAATAAGCCACTTTCACATCTGCATTGATTTCGATGGAGTCATCGTTGTTTTTGAAGATTTCGCGGAGCAAAGTCGTTTTCCCTGTGCCGTTCGGGCCGATGATCGCGACTTTATCTGTAGATTGGATCTCGAAATTAACGTTGTGCAGAAGCAACTCGTCGAAGGCGACGCTGTAATTAGCAACCTTTATAACAGTGGCGTCTTCCCCTTCAAGGTCCAGATCAAAACGAATATTCGGCTGATTGATCTCGACAAACGGCGCTTTGATTCGGCGTGCTTCCAATCTTTCCTGAAACTTAACTCTGGCTTTTAACGCCCTTCCTCTAGACGCGTCTGCAACATTCGTTGCGATCTCTCTAAGATTATCGATGATGTGATCGTATCGCTCGATTTCTTCGGCTTCGGCGATCGCGATTTCTTGCAGCTCGATCTTGGTCTGAAGCAGCGAGAAGTTATAATCGATATACCGCCCATCAAACTCCTGGATCTCCATGTTTTCGAGGTGGATGATTTTATTGAAGCAATGATTCAACAGATAGCGGTTGTGCGTAACGACCAGCAGCATGCCTTTATGGGAATTGATCAATTTTTTGAGCGCATTGAGGTTTTCAAAATCCAAAAACACGTCCGGTTCGTCCATGATCATTAAGTCCGGGCTGCCGAGCATTTCCTTCATAACTTGAATCAGCTTGAATTCCCCGCCGCTCAAGGAAGATACTCTGGCGTCTTTCAGCTTCATCAGATTGGCGAGATTCAGCTGCTTATTAATCGTGCTTTCGAAATCATCCCCGCCTATGGCATCGAGTTCGTCCAACGCCGATTGATACTTTTCCATCAGCGAATCCATATCCGACGTGGTTTCCATCTCAGCATAAATCGCGGTGAGTTCGTCCTGGATCTTGATAAAGTCTTTCCCGATATATTCAAAAACGGTCATTTCTTTCGTTTTGTCCACCTGCGAGAACTGACTGACGTACCCGATTCTACAATCCGGGTCGATCTCCAGCTTGCCCTCGAACAAATGTCTTTCCGGGTCCAACAGCATCTCAATCAGTGTACTTTTCCCGCTGCCGCTCGTGCCGATAAAGGCGCAGTGTTGGCCTTCTTCGAGCGTGAAGGAAATGTTTTGATAGAGTTCTTTTTGCGGGAAAGAGAAGGATAGGTTATCTATTTTAATCATGGTGTTACCTTTCTGAATCGCCATAACGGCGGGTATTGTGGGGTGCGCGGCAGCGTGTAAACTTAAGGTTGCCGATTTTCAGATTAACACTGTTTGGTGGGGAGTACAATTGATTTGTAGGTTTTACTCTTGCTTTGGAATTTCCTTCGCTAACTATTAGAGCTGAATTTGCTAAAGCCTCAAGGCTCCGAGTTTTTACTTGTGATATGGTTCACCGCGCTGTCTGTAACGGCAAGTTTTTTAGGGCCATCCTTTGCGAAATGGCCCTTTCTTTGATATCGATTTGTTCGACTATCGTTCGCCGTTAGCAGTGAAAGGATGCTACCATAAGAGCAACTCAATACTCCGGAAAGAGAGATCATCTGTAGAAAATTTCGCCCTACTTGTGATACGGTTCACCGTATCATCTACATAATGGCAAGGTGACTCCTTCTCGGAAGACATGTCAAACTCGCTCATACAATCAACTCCTCCTTGTAGGACTACCCTCTTCTTAGGGATATCATGGAAATAATTGTAATCTGTAATAAGAGGGAACACAAGCCACAACACTTGAACCACCAATATCCTTTGATGTCCATGGAGTTAGGGAATTGCTCTTAACAACCTGGTTCTTTTCAGCTCCTTTATAATAATAATATCCCTCAGCAAATGACGAACTGGTTGAAGAAAAGGCCATAGAAATAGCAGCAATAGTAAATAACAATGTTCTTTTTGGTAATTTCATAGTTTTTAATCTCCTTGAGTTTAGTCCTTAAGAGTTCCAGTACTATGAATGCTGTCGATATTATCTAAATCCGTATCAGTTAAAAATGGTTGTCCACAAGGAATCACAGCGATATCTTCTATATTCCCACTTGTAAGAGTAGCATCTATTATCCCCGATTAGGGTTATCTAATTGAAATAATACTTATCTTCACCATTAGCATGATTCATGTTAATATCAATTCTTCCATAGTATATTTCCCTTTCGAGTGATGTACATCAACCAGGATATGGACCTAGAAACTAATTATCCGAAATATTACAAACCTATTGTTTATTGATTGCTAAAAGTTCGTCAATTATTAAATCATTAGGTAAAACATACTTTTCCTCGTCGTAATTTTCGTCAATTCCGAGTATTAAACAATCGAATTTATGGATTAACACTCTATAATGATTTATTCTCGCTAATTCCTTTCCTTTTCTTAACCATTCATTACCCTCACCTATTTCCAAACTCAGTAGAAATTTCGAGTAATAATATATTGCTTCAATATAATAATATTTTATATGTTCCAAATTTTTAATTGCGTTTAGGTAGAAGCTTCTTGCGGACGCAGTATCATTTTCCAAAAAAGCATACATTAATGATTTTAAACCTTGAGTATATGGATTTGTTACTACTAACTTATCCACAGTCTTCTTATCTATCTCTCCTAATTTTGCTTTTATATAATTAGTTTGCATTATTTCGGCGTATCGCTTTTTATATAAACTGCCTATGTATTCCTCAAGGCGGTCTTTATCTATTGAATTCGTATTATACTGTATTTCAAATAAATAGAATTCGCCTTCGGTAATTTTCAAATCCAAAGACTTTGTGTACTCGCCTGCATGAAATAACATTGCAAATAAAAATTCAGGATAATCATAGCCTTTACTAATAATTAATTTCCTTATTTCTCCGTAATTACTATAATTATATACATTCATTGCAGTAGACATTATTTTCTTTTCCAAAGGGACATTAATATCGAGTGAATATAATTTCTCAATTGGTAACAACTTTGATAATTCTATATAAGCATTTTCAAAGTCACCCGCATAATACCTTGAATTAATAATTAGACAACTCAAGTACAGTTCAGCATTTTCAATATCACTGAAGTTATGCTTTATTTTCTCTAGTTTTTTATGAAATTCCTCAGCTTGTTCTGTAATATTAAAATAAATATCGATACTATCAATATAGTCAAGTTTTTTACGCTTATCTCCTTCAAACTCGAATAAATAGTCTAGGCATTTCAAGTTATTTCCAATATTTTGATCAAACACTTGCAAGTGCCATGAATCCATCCCCTCTTTTCGAGAACGTAGCATTTCTATTAGATAAGCATTTAAATTAAATGCTCTTTGATAATAATCTATTTTTTCTTTGTCTGACCTCTTAAGAAATTCATGGCCAGCAAATCTACCTAAAATAGATTGAAGTTCTATGAAGCCCTTGTTTATTTCAATTAGAGATTTATTTTCTAGAGCAGTGATTTCTTTATCAGTTACCTTTTTAGAGTCCCATTTATATTCTCCTTGTGAAAAAAAAGCTCTTATATTATTCATGTGGATACCATCCGGAAATAATGATAGTATCTCAAAAAGAAGCTTTTCATTTGGCAATAGTTTGTTAAATGAATAAGCTATGGATTGATATAAAGATTTCGAACGTTCGATATTAGCATCAACTTTTCCATCGAAAATATCATTGTATCCCGCCTCAGTAATGGTGAAAAAATTAGTTTCAAGTTCATTTTTTAACTGGGTCATACTTTTAGTCTTTGGAATATTTTTTGTTATTAATTTAATAGCAAGTGGATTGTTATTAAGTAATTTATCCAGAATCTCTTCCTTAAGTATTTTTGTATCAAACTCAGAAATTGCTGATTTATAATATTTGGTAAATAATTGGAATGCTTCTTCGTTTGTAAATGCTCTTAATTCGTGTCCTTCCTCAAATTCAAATCCAATCCATTCCCTTGAAGTAATTACTACATTGGAGTAGTCGCATATAAAGGTTATTAGATTTTTTATTAAATCATTATCCTCAATATAAAGTAATGGCTCAAAATTATCTAAAATAATCAATGCGTTTTTTCTCATGTTATTATCTGAAATATGATCCTTCAAATTTAATGAGCTATCTAAATCAAAACATTGTGCCAGTTTATATTCAAATGACTGATAGTTCTTAATAGACTCACAATCTATGAAATTAATCCCATCATTGAAATACCCTCTTGCATATAATTCTAACGCAACTTTTTTTACGATGGATGTTTTGCCTATACCACCAGACCCCTTTATTGTTAGTATCTGTTTAGTGGTATCTATTATTTTTCTAATAATATCTTCTAAGTCAGTTTTCCTACCAATAAAATTTATTAGATTCTTTGCATCAATATTTTGAGATAATTTTACCTTTCCTTCCTCACTTAACATCTTAATTTTTGAATTGCCTTTGGTTAGTGAAGTAAGATTGAATAGATCAATATTAATAATTTGACTCTTCTCATTAAGTAAATTCAATGATTTTTTTTGAAAAATTTTAAACACAAAACTGTTTAATTCATTTAGTAATAACAACGTGATTGGTAAAGTAATATTTTCTGAATCCAAGGATGGTTCTTTATCTACAAAAATAAACAGTCCTTTTAACTTTTCTATCATTAAATTCCCTTCAAATTCTTGAAGAGATATAAGCTTGCTTTTTAAATATTGATCTTCTATTAGTAGTTTATTTTTGATTATATTTGTAAAAACCAATATATAATCATAGTCTTCTATATTATGAAGTGTATCAATTGATAAATGGAAACAATCAACTATTACGTTGTATTTAGCAAAGTATTTTAATACTTCTTCAAATGTGTACCTGTCCTCCCTATCTATTGGAGCACTTATTAATAGAGCAAATTTCATTTCTAACGGATAAGTTTTTTCTTTAATATCTGTAATGTTTCCTCCCTCATTAATTACCTCTATCGCTGCACTCGTTTGTAAGATATTTTCTTTAGCCTCAATTAGCTGATCAAAAAAAACTTCTATTTCACTCCAACTGTCAATTACTATAGATGATACACCATCAAAATTTGTGTTTTTATCAGTAGTTAGAAGATAATGATTTTTAGTATATCCTTTATAGATATTATAAATGTAATCAAATTGTTTTCTTACATACTCGTCTGACAAACTAAACCCTATAAAAAGTATAGTGTGATCTGAAATCAAACTTCTCAACTTTTCAATTGCAGGAGTTTCGGAATAAAGCTCCTCATAATCATCTTGAAACAAAATGCATTTATCTGGACTTTCTATACATCCATGTAATTTTAGTATAAAATTATCAATTTCTGAGATGTTGGCTATATGATATGTATTGTCGAAAACAATCTTTTTATACTTTGTAGCTTCTTCAAGAAGCCGGTCATAATTGGTAGTAATTATTTTAGACGAAACTCTACCTACCTTCTTATGAAGCTCAAGATTCATGTTATTCAAAGGTCTATCAATTTCTTTATCTAGAACACTATATATATCTTTTTTCTTATCTTTAATTTTATCTAGAACTTCTAAGGAACTAAACATATTAGATGCTAACCCATCGATTAAAACTTGATACTTCGTTTCTTCTCTTGAGATTTCACTAAGTATTTTTGTGATAAGGCCGTTCCAATCAGGAAATCCTAGAGGTTTTGAAAAACCTGATCCTATGAATAAAATAAGCTTGTTTTTCTTCAATGCATCAATAATATGAGCGTTCATAAACTTCCGCCTCCTTAATGTTTCTTAATAGTATTATAAATATTATTGTAAAAGATTAGCAATTTCAATTTCTTTAGCCCTACTTATGATGCGGTTCAGCTTAACAACTATAGGGCGAAAAAAACCAGAGCACTAAACATTAGTTCCCTGATTTCGTGAAAAGGGGTTATGCGCGTGATGCTTAGGATGTTTGGGGAGGTGGCATAATTTAACATTCAGGATACAAAATCTTGCCAATAGTCCAGATCGCACTGTTGTGAAGTTAACGCCACCCTCACTTGCATGTTAACACTTGGAGCCAGTCATCGAAATCATTTCTTTTCTATATTCTAGTTGATATTTGAAAGAGAGACTACAAGTCAGAGCGTGCTTCATCGAAATATGAGGCATGTTAAATATCTGTAGCGACAGCTACTTTCGGGCGCTCTTGTCGTTAGTTGAGGGTGGATAACTCCAAGGAAATGAACAACCAAACTAACCTCCTCCAACATTTCTCGTTCTTTGCCGAAATTAGGGTGATGTTGACGTTTACTTACGAAATCATTCTACACTATAATAATAGAATGATAGCATTTACATTATTAAGGAGCGAGTGCAAATGTTGGGGGAAATAAAGACTATAATTGAAAAAACAAATCCTAATAATGAAGCCTATAAATTTGGATTCATCAACGGTGAAGATAATAAATCTTATTATTTTGATAAATATTCTTTCCCACTTGAAAGTAACGGAATAAATAAATTTAGCAATGGAGATTCTATTACTTTTACGCCTGTTCGGTCAAATAAGAATAATGACCGCGCAGAAAACATATATCCCGCTACAGTGAGTTTTACTATTAACGAAAAAAATTCACACACTGGGTCTGGGGAAATTCATTTCTTCAGAAAAGGCTTTGTAAAACATATAGCAAGGAATAAGTCTTCAGTATATACGCAGCATTTAAAGAAAGAAGCGAGAGAGGATGTAATACTAGATAAATTAAGTAATTTGTTATATGTGTCAAAAATTGATCATTTTGATATGGATAAAGGAGATCGTTATCCGTTTGCTCTGCTTGGAACTACAGAAATCTTGAAGAGATATGTGAGAGGGCAACGTGAATTTTTGTTGGTTTTTTCACATTTTGACAGTCGTGATTGGCAGGATAGAACATTGAAAGCAGAGCGTGAAATTAGGAAGTTAAAAGAAGTTGTCGACCGCAATCCCCTCCCCAATTTTTACATGTTGGTCAGCAATGCTGATGGACTAAAAAATAGAATTGACGGTTCTATAAAAGGTAAACCAATGGCAGCAATAATTCCTTTTTCATTTGATGAAATATTAGGATGCAAAACAAATGAGGCATTAAAAGACTTAATCTTAAATCGCTTTGCCGAATATCATTTCGAGAATAACATGTTGGGCGAAAGCACGGCTATCGAAGAAGATAATCTTCTATTTGGAGATCGCGGGAAAATTGCCGATGCAATTGTTGAGAGATGCCGCCAGGGTGGCAATTCCGGAATTTTTGGGCTAAGACGTAGTGGCAAAACATCGGTTCTTAACGCTTCGCTACGAAGGTTGGATAAAGAAAATATAAAATATATTAAAATAGAATCTCGTTCTGAATTGCAGAATTCCAGTTCGTGGAAGGCGGCTTTATATTTCATATCTCGCAGAATTAAAGAAAAAATCAACAATATGGAGCAACGTGTCGAAGAATCGTATACCGATTATTTGTCTAGATTAAAACTAAACCGAACTTTTGAGGATTTTTCAGAAAATGCATCTTTGAGTTTTGTAGAAGACGTTAAATTGTATTGCAGAGCTAACCACTCCTTTGTAATTGCAATAGATGAAATCGAACTAATTACATATAACACAGCAAGCACACAGGCATGGAAAAGTATGGAGGCTTACTGTGGTTTTTGGGGCGCCTTAAGAGATTGTGGTTGTTCCCTTATTATTTGTGGAGTGAATTCTGCAATTAATGAAATCAGTACAATAACGTTTGATGGTGTATCTGGAGATAATCCCATGTATGAAAGGATAACGAGCTGTTCTGAGTCATATAAAACATATCTTCCGGCCTTTACAGATGAGCATACAAAACACATGATAAATACTCTTGGAGGATACAGCGACATTGGGTTTTCCAACGTATATCCTGCAATCAATAAATCTTTCGGAGGACAACCCTATGCTATCCGACAATTTTGTGCGTTTGTATTTGAAAATGTAAAATCAATGCGCACGCATACCGATACCTATGAGGTATCGCAAGCAACCGTGGACAATTTATTGATAAAATTCAACAGTTCGAATGCAGGAAGAAGTCTTTATGAGACCGTTTTGCAACACGTTCGTACTTACTATAAAAACGAATATATAATTTTGGAAAAAATGGCCCTTTCCCCGCAAGCCTATAATTCAATTGGCGCTAGTGAGGTTCAAACGATTGACCATCTCGAAAAATATGGTTTGATTGAGTATGATCATGGAACATCCTTTGTTACATTCAAAATACACTCTATTCGTGAGTATCTATGCGAAGTTTGCACCAAAGATCCATTAACAATGGACAACGATGAACGAAGAAGATATGTGCAAGACTTCGTTGCAAATTTTGAGAAAAAACTTAAAACCCATATCTACACTTATTACAATATAACTGGAAAGGAACGAGAAGGGCGAAATATTCTGAAAAAATTTGTGACCGCTAATGAAAATTATGGAACTCGGCTAGACATAAACACTTGTAAATTTGAAGAGATATTTGAACATAAAAAGTTCATAATGTATTTTTCAAGCTTAAAAAAAATCATTAGTCTTAATTGGAATTACCTTGGACAAAAATTTGAAAACATCAATATCAACAAAAACAGATTTCAGGTTTATATGGATGATTTGAATGCTGGAAGAACAGATGCAGATCATTATGATGCTGAAGATATAGGTGTACACCCAACCTTGTGGGATATTAATGACGATACAATACAGCGTTTCCGAGTTGCTATGGAAGCCTTAAGCATATTTTAGTAACAACGATTTCCCCGATTGTAAACTTAACTTGTTGATAAACTATCTTCAAAATTCAAACTACTATACAAACCTACTTACCTATTATTAGCGACAATGTTTCAACCTCCCGTTCAAAACCCGCTCCTGAGGTCAGAGCGCGTCGCCATGAACGTACAAAAACATCCTGAGAATTATAAGAAAGTAACTGTTACAGGTAAATTAAACCTAAATGATTTCGTTAATTGGCTCTAACCCATCCCATCCAGATTAGCCCCGAGCAATTCTTTTGTTAGCGACAGTGCCACGTAATTTAAAATGAACCAAGCCATCATCCCGGGTGGCTTTGGTTCATTTCGCATTCCCGATTTATCCCAATAATAGTAATTCATAACCTCAAGGTTGTGGATTTACCATATGGAGGCGAGGGGAGTTGAACCCCTGTCCGAAGATTACACCACAAACTTGAAATAATTTCGCCCTACTTATGATACGGTTCCCCCCGATTTATCTTCACCGCGCGATAAATCTGCTCGGTCAGCACCAGCCGCATCAGCTGATGCGGCAGCGTCATGCGCCCGAAGCTCAGCTTCTGCTGGGCGCGGCGCAGCACCTGATCGGAGAGCCCGTGGCTCCCTCCGATCACGAACACGACATGGCTCGTCCCGTACGTGCCGAGCTTGTCGAGTTCGGCAGCCAGCTCTTCCGAGCTCCACAGCTGGCCGCCGATGGCGAGCGCGACCACATGCGCGCTCTCTTTGACATGCGCGAGAATGCGTTCGCCCTCGCGCTCCTTTACGATCGACACCTCGGCTTCGCTCAAGGTGTCCGGAGCTTTCTCGTCCGCGACCTCGATCATCTGGAATTTGATGTACGGGGTCAGCCGCTTGGCGTATTCCTGGATGCCCTGCACCAAATACTTCTCTTTCAGCTTGCCGACGCCAATCAATTGAATCAACATGTTCGTATGTCCTCCGTTCATGAAACCTTGATATGTACTGTATTATGGGAAGCTCCGTTGCCTTCCATCCCTGTCCATCCGGGGCTACTTGGAATAGGCCAATTCTTCTTCCTCTTATTTTTATTTTCATGTTCCTGATCCCTTGCCCGCAAAAACCACGGATATCGACATCCCGCACTTCCATGGCAATTAAAAAGGAGCGTGCTCCCACGCTCCCCTGTTACCTTATGCTTTTGTGGTTATACGACCAGAAACTTGCCGGCCTGCTCACAGTGTGCGCACTGCACAGGCGGATCCCAATCAGAAAACTCTGTATCCTTCAGATCCACAACGTCCGGAGCATCCTCGTATTCGTCCACAAACATATCAATGGCAAGCTCCAAATGTTCTTTGCATACTACATACATAAATGAAAGCATCCCTTCTAACGTTGCACACGGTTGTCATAAGTCCATCTTTTGCAAAAATCTAAATTCCTACTCAAATTATAGCTCTTTTTCGACATTTTCGCACATCTGTTTTTCTGATGTTATCTTTATTGATCCGGCTTTTCCGCCAGCTTCACGTTCGTCGTTTGTTCCTTGCCACCACGGTAGAAGGTAACCTTTACGGTATCGCCGATTTTGACTTTATCATACAGGAATTTCTTCATTTCCAGTGTTGTCGTAATCGGATCATCGTTAAATTTCACGATGACGTCATTAAGCTTCAGACCAGCCTCCTGCGCCGGACCAATGGCATCCAGCACCACGACTCCGTCTTTCACATCGCTTGGCAGCTTCAGCTCCTTGAGCTGATCCTCATCCATTTGGGCATACGGGTTACCGAGATCCATGGAGTAAATGCCGATATACGGGCGGGCAATCTTGCCATGTGTCATCAGCTCATCGACCGTCTTCATCACTTGTTCCACAGGAATGGCAAAGCCCAATCCCTCTACACCGGCATCCGCAATCTTCATCGTGTTAATGCCGATGACTTTTCCGTTCAGATCGACAAGCGCTCCGCCGCTGTTGCCTTCATTGATTGCCGCATCGGTCTGGATAACCTCCTGCTCCCAGTCATATATACCATCCTGGTTCAGGGATACGGGCACAATACGGTTCGTGTAGCTTACAATACCGGAAGTCAGTGTGTCACCAAGTCCAAGCGGATTGCCGATCGCAAACACCGTTTCCCCAAGCCGCAGCTTGCCGGAGTCGCCCATTTCCGCTACCTCATTAATATCTTTATCGTTGACTGCCAGCACGGCGATGTCATTCACCTTATCTGCGCCGACGAGCTTAGCTTTTTTCATCTCACCATTTACCAACACCACTTCGAGCTCCTGTGAGCCTTCAATAACGTGGTTGTTCGTAATCACAAAGGCCTGACCCTGGTCTTTTTTGAAAATAACTCCTGATCCCAGAGCCGAATCCTCCAGACTGGTCTTATCCTTCTTGGCGTCCTTGTAATTCACAATGCTTACTACGGTAGGGCGTACTTTGGC
Source organism: Paenibacillus dokdonensis (assembly GCF_004916975.1). Classification (GTDB taxonomy): domain Bacteria; phylum Bacillota; class Bacilli; order Paenibacillales; family Paenibacillaceae; genus Paenibacillus_AQ; species Paenibacillus_AQ dokdonensis. The sequence continues at coordinate 569,828 of NZ_STGQ01000002.1, forward strand.
TGCAGCCGTTACTAATCTGTCATAAGGATCGGCGTTACTGTCCAGCTGCTTGGAATTGATGGCGCTAACTGCGACCGCTTCTTTCCCGGAGGAAGGCAGCCCCGTGATCATACTGAACAACAGCACAGCCACAAATGCGCTGATGACCGAGCTGATCGTAGCGACCTGAAGCGTGGACATCCCCCGGCTGCGCCTGGATCTCGGCCAGACTTCCTGCGCCTTGCCAGCTTTGCGGAGTCCGCGTTCGCGCTTCGTCACTTTGGTCGAATAAAAATCGTCTTGAAACAGCCCCATGTGATCCTCTCCCCTTTGTTGTCACGCACCCAAATCCAACCTGCCGTTTTGTACCTCCAATACCCTCTTAGGTATGTAATCCTGTCCGGTCCTCATCTGAATAATCATTTCCATGTAAGAGTTCGTCTGCATGATCTTCAGTTATCTTCAATCTACCTAAAGATTACCTTTTTGGCGCTGTTTTTTCTGTAGTGCAAAAGTCTTCATTATTATAAACTGCATGATGACCCTAAAGGTTGCGTTTAAAAATCCCTTTATTTTTAATCACCACAAAACAGCCACTCTTAAGCAAAAAAATCCATTTTTCTTCAACTTTTTGATCCAGACATCCAATTTTTACGGGACTCTATCAAAAAACAGGAATATTTCCATCTGCAAGCTACTAGAATAATAGCAGACCAGCAAAGTACAGCCTCTTCCAAAGCAAGGCTACACTCAATAATTTACCTAAAATCTGGAGGCTTACTAATCGCCCTCAGCCCAACTGCTGCAAGGACTTTCAGGTTTTTTTCCGGTACAGATTATTGTAACACATGGAGGTCTTCGTACCTAATTTATTTTAAAAGGTTGTACTGGTGAGTTGTGGGATTTGATTGTTCATTTTTGGAAATAATAGTAGAAGAGAGTTACCAAGAAATCATGCCAGGAGGATGAATATGATGGAACGATTTCCGTCCAGTATGGACTATGTGCAGATGATGGCCAAGCTTGGAGATTTGAAGGATGAGCATTACCGCAATACCCTTGCCCTCAGCACGATTATCGAGCTGCTGGTAGACAAGGGCATCCTCACCCGTGAAGAGGTGGAGAGGAAGGCGGCCGAACTCGACCAATTTATGGTTCACTCACCTTATCCCATGGTGTAGGGCGGTCATAATACGTCTCGCATAATTTAAATTCACTGTCTTTATAAAAACAGCCTCGTTCCTCCATACTGTCGCGCACGGTCATTTTAGCCAGATCCATCATGTTATGGTCGCGGCTGAGATGTGCCAGATAAGTCCGCTTCAGATCACCCGTGAGCAGCTCGCTAAGGGCTTCACCAGCAGCGATATTGGACAAGTGACCCATATCGCCAAGGATACGGCGCTTAATATTCCAAGGGTATCTCCCCATTCGCAGCAGCTCGATATCATGATTCGCTTCGAGCACCATCACGTTTGAGTCGCTGAGCGACTGCTTCACCTTATCACTCATATATCCGAGGTCTGTAGCCACGCTGAGCTTCTCATTACCGTCATAAAAGGAGTAGGCTACAGGCTCCGCTGCATCATGTGAAATGCCAAACGATTCCACGCGTAGGGAGCCGAAGTCGCGGACTTCACCGCTATCCATCACAATCCGGTTCTCCTCAGCGATCTTGCCAATGGACTTCTCCATTGCTTCCCATGTCTTTTCATTGGCGTAGATTGGCAGATCGTACTTGCGCGCCACGGCCCCAAGACCTTTGATATGATCCGAATGCTCATGGGTGACAAGAATGCCGTCGATCTCCTCGCCCGTTACATCCCGCTCCTTCAGCAGCTCATCAATCCGTTTGGCACTCAGGCCTGCATCGATCATCAATGTCGTTTCTTCATTTCTGACCACGGTGACATTGCCGGTAGAACCGCTGGACAGCACTGTAAAAGATATTCCCATAACCACTACTCCCTTTCTTTCTCCGTCTTCGGACTGCTCACAGTAACATCCCCGCTGATGCCCTGTACATAATACATCTCTCCGCTTTCCAGCGTAAACCGCCACGAAGGCGCGGCCACCTGGCTTTCCGAGTTATATACCTGCCCGTAGTACCCGAGCTGAATGTCCTTGATATTCGAACCCGGTGGAATATGCCGCTCCACCAAGGTTTTCAGCGCATTACTGGCCGGCAGCATTTTCTGATTCTCCTCATCTCCCGATGTCGCAATCTCGATTGGAGACTGGCTGTAGGAGATAATCCGCTGCTCGCTGTAGTACAACTCCAGCTGGTCGTTAAATAGCGGCCATTTCTGGTCCACGAGCGCGTGCATGACGAAGCGTCCGGCAGCTCCGGCCTGTTTAACCCGCTCCATCTCGCTTTTGCTCATATACTCGCTTGCCAGCGGATCATACTGATAGTTTCCAATCTCCGGAATCCGCCCTTTTAAGGCACTCACCAATTCTTTATCTCTAAAAATCAGCTGACTTTCAATTTTATCCTGTAATATGACCAGCCCGCCAATGCTTTCCCCATTCAAATATTGATACGTGATCTTGGGCAGCTGCGGCGTAATGCTCGGAATCTGGCACAAAAGCTGTATCGATTTTTCTTTCATGATCTTCTGCGTACTCTCCGACAAGGAGGCAAAATCCAGATTGGTGTCCGCCTGCTCACGCACATCGGCCCATAGCTGATAACCCAGCACCAGGTTTAGCAGCAAAAAAGCATATATCAATACATTTTTGGCCCGTCCCCAATCCATTCCTTTGCCTCCTTATATGCAGTCATTGTGAGAGTTTACCACTACGATTAAGGATTGTTCTCCCCATCGTTGTCGTTCTTCAGAACAATACTGTCTCTCTCGCAGCTTCCACCTTCGTCATCATCCTTATCTGATCGTCCGAATCTGACCGTTCGCCAGCTTCACGGCCCAGACAGGTGTCAGCTTCAGTCCCTTGGTCTCAAGCTCCGGCAGATAAGCCGGATAGAGATCCACAATCGGAGACTCCTTGCTGAATGCTGCCAGCATCGCCTTCAGATCATCGCCGCCAGGCAGCTTTTTCATCTGTTTGGTCTGCTGTCCCATTTTCATATAGATCAGGGAACGCTCGTAAGTAGAGACGTTGCCCTGCTGTAAATCCAGCTTCATCGTACCGTAATGGAAGTTCATCGTATCGAGAACCGGATAAGAGCCGTAATACTGCTGGAACATAATCTGGCTTTGCTCCGTTCCGATGCCGGATAAGTCCAGCCGGTATACGCCATTCCAGCCGCCATGCTCATTCACAAAGTCTACTGCCGCCAAAATGTCTTTATCATCGCTGCTCTCCCCGGCCGGCGGAGCCGCCGGGTCCGTGTAGCTCATCCATTTCTGTTCCTGCCGTACCTGGAGACTGCGCTTAGAGTCTGTATATATCTCCGAGCCGTCCTTTTCCTGAATATACCGGGTAATGCCCGGATCAAAAAACAGGCTCTGCTGCATCTGTGCTACCGTATACGAGCCGATCTCCAAATTCGCGTCCACCATGTCCACCGGCTTCTCCGGCAGATAATACGAGCCGTCCGCCTGCATGGCATACGGAATCCAGTTTTTGCCGAAGTCCACATGCTGCTGCACATCCTGCACGGTCAGATCGACCTTGCCAGCTTCATACACCACATCGCCTTCCGTGCTGAAGAACAGCGCATGCGCCTTCGAATCGCTTGGCGCGCTGTAGATCCAGATCCGGTTAATCCGCTCAGCTCCAAACAATGAATCGGGCTGAATCTGCATCACCCGCTGCAGCAATGACACCGGAATGCCGGAGCCAAAGGTCAGCTCAATACCGGGATTCTCGTTACGGATTTTATTCCAGTCCATATTTTCGACAGGCCGCCGCTGGAAGCCTTCGAAGCTGCGTCCCTTCAGACGGGTGTATATCAATTTATAGAACGTTGAATTCGGATAGAAAATGGTATGCTTGCCTTCGCCCATATGAATCAACATCTTATCCGGATAGAGCAGGTTTTCCACTTTATCCTGCGGACCCATATTGTCTGTTTTGATATAGTTGTTCATCGCCTTGGCAGCCGTGTCGCTCCCCGGAAGGCGATAAATGAGGTAATAGCTCTGAATCAGGCTACCCAAGACGAGCAGCAGCAGCATGAGAGACTTCATCCGTTCCTTCATGTTGCCACCCCCTTAACCTCAGCGAGCGGCAACGTAAACGTCACTTTGGTCCCCTGTCCGAGATCCGACTGGATCGAGATTGTACCGCTATGGGCAAGAACAATCTCCCGGGCGATGGACAGCCCGAGCCCGGTGCCGCCCATGCTGCGGGAACGCGCCTTGTCGACCCGGTAGAACCTCTCGAAAATCCGGTCGAGATCCTTTTTCGGAATCCCGATCCCCGTATCCTGTACGGAAATAGCCAGCATGTTCCCCGGCGCCTCGGCCGCTCCCATGGAGATCGTCCCGCCAGGCTGCGTATATTTCATCGCATTGGACACCAAATTGTCCAGTACCTGATCGATTTGATCGCGGTCACAAAGCGCCTTATGCAGTCCGGCTTCCACCTTGACCTCGGACCCGATGTCCTTCTGCTGCATTTGGAATGAGAACCGGTCCGCCACATCCTCCAGCATTTCAAGCACATCCGTCGGCTGTTTGCGTATCAAGGCTTCCTTGTTATCCAGCCGCGACAAATGCAGCAGATCCGTTACGAGCCGGATCATCCGGCCTGTCTCGTTCTGGATTACGCCTACAAACCTTGATGCCAGCGGCGGATCGTCGAGTGCACCGTCATCAAGGGCTTCAGTATAACTCTTGATGGTCGTGAGCGGCGTACGCAGCTCATGCGAGACGTTCGCCACGAATTCACGCCGCGACGCTTCGAGCTTCTCCTGCTCCGTCACATCCTGAAGTACGGCAATCGTACCTGTAATGCCAAATTCCCGGCGGTGGATCGGAGTAAACGTCACGCGAATCATATACGAATGCTCCTCTTCCGGATTCATCTGCAGCAGCATCGTCACGTACGTACCCTCCGTGAACGTCTGCGTCTGCTCTGCGCTGAGTCCCAGCACCCCCGCGATGCCACTGCCGGACAGTTCCTCTTCATCCACGCCCAGAATCGCACCTGCACGGCGGTTCATCAGAATAATCCGTCCCGCTTCATCCGTCGCAATCACGCCATCACTCATATTGGTGAGAATGGATGCCAGCTTCTCCTTCTCTTCCTCATTTACAAGCAGTGCTTCCCGCAGACGGGTTGTCATATAGTTAAAGGCCTCGCTCAGCTGGCCGATTTCATCATTGCCAAAGACGGGCATTTTCTGGTCAAAATCCCCCTCCGCCACCGCTGTGGCATGCCGCGTCATTTCCTTGATCGGATGGGTAATCGTATGCGCGAGAATGACTCCAAGCACAGCTGTCAGTCCCAGCGCCAGCAATATACCGGATATGAAAATATTGTTAACCCGCCCCATCGTCGTGTACAGCTCTTTCATCGAGGCGACAATGTATACCGCACCGACAATTTTACCCTTGTTAAACACAGGCTTCGCCACGACCTTCTTGCGGACATTGTCCTCGTCAATGACGTATTCCTCGTTATCCTTGCTGCCCTGGAGCGCGCGGCTGACCACGGTTTGCGTATTTTTACGTCCCACATAGTCCATATGCGACTGATTGGATGTAATCAGCACCTTGCCGCTCGCATCCAGCACCTGAATCTCCGCTCCGTCCATGTTGAACAGATTGGTCACGATCGCTCCCAGACTTTCAACAGAATTGTTCTCTCCCGTATCGGCGGTGCTCTCCAGTTTTTCCGCGGCCAGTACGGACAGAAGCTCAGCTCTCTCCTGCAGGTCCTGCGTAAAATTTCGGGTCAGCGAGTTTTTCATGGCGCTCACGAAATAAACGCCAATCAGCTGCATGGCGATCAGAATGAGCAGCACATAGATAATGATCAGCTTCGCCTGAATGGTGCGGAAAAAGGAGGTCCATTTCATTTACAGGCCTCCGTTTTTGGGACTGCGCATCACATACCCAAGACCCCGGCGCGTCAAAATATACTCCGGCTTGCTCGGATTCTCCTCAATCTTCTCGCGCAGTCTCCGGATCGTGACGTCCACCGTACGGACATCCCCGAAATATTCAAAACCCCATACCGCTTGGAGCAAATGCTCCCTTGTCATCACTCTTCCGGCATTCTTCACCAAATAATACACCAGCTCATACTCACGGTGCGTCAAATCCAGCGCCTCGCCGTCCTTGTACACCAAATACATATCCGTATCTATAAAAAGGTCAAACAGCTGAATGCCCTGCTTCTGCTCCTGCACGGCCACGGCAGCGGCTTCTGTGCCCGCCGTCTTCGTCTGGCGCCTCATATGCGCCTTCACCCGTGCAAGCAGCTCACGCGTGCTGAACGGCTTCGTGACGTAATCATCCGCGCCGAGCTCCAGACCCAATACCTTGTCGATCTCGCCATCCTTTGCGGTCAGCATGATAATCGGCATGTGCATGCCTTGGGCACGCAGTTCGCGGCATACATCCATCCCGTCCTTGCCCGGAAGCATCAAATCAAGCAGCATCAGGTCAGGCTGAATAGAGATTGCCATCTCGACCGCGCTTACGCCGTCAAAGGTACAGATGACCTCATAACCCTCTTTTTCCAAATTAAACTTCAAAATATCGGCGATGGGCTGTTCATCATCCACCACCAGAATCGTTCCCTGCATCCGCTCTTTCACCCCGTTCATCGGAACTCGTACAGTCCTCCTATCATTTTACCATACCTCGCTTCGCGTCACATCCTGTCCAAGCGCTTAAACACGGTTTATCTCATGCATTTGTTCAAAAAAAACACTGCCTCGGATAAGAGACAGTGCCCATCTATATCATCGTGTATGATTGCTGAACGTGTTTGGAATAACTGATTAATTCAAGTATTTCATCGGGTTTTGAATGGAGCTTCCCTTATGGATTTCAAAATGGAGATGGGTGCCGGTGGAACGGCCGGTACTACCCATAATACCAATCTTGTCACCCTGGTTCACATGTGCTCCCGTATGTGTCGATATACTATTCAAATGCCCGTACAATGTTTCATAACCATTGCTGTGGTTAATGATGATTGCATTGCCGTATCCGTTAATCTGTCCAGTGAATGTGACCGTGCCGTCATCCGCGGCTTTGATCGTCCGGTTGCCTGAAACGATGTCAATGCCTTTATGCGTCTTGCCCCAGCGCGAACCATAAGAGCTGGAGATGGTGGCGCCGCTGACCGGCCAGGCGAACTTGCCTGAGCCTTTGCCTGGAACCTTGGTTCCCTGCAGCACGACTTCTGTCAGCGAAGACTTCACCACAGTTTGGCCCACCCACTGCTCATCAACGACCTTACCATTTTGCTTCGTTACGACATAATTCATAACCTTGAGGCCTTCCTGGCCGGGACGGACCACCTTGCTCTTACCAGCCGGAAGCTCCTTGGACTTGCGAATCTCGATATCAGGTGCCGTCGCCACCTGCTCGGATACCTTTTCAACCGTCGTTACCGTAATTGGCGGCTTGGGAACCGTCAGCTTCAACTGATCGCCAATCTGCAGGTATTTTTCCTTAATCTGCGGATTGTTCGAAAAGATCTCCTTCTGGTTCACATGAAACTGACTGGAGATGGAGCTGATCGTATCGCCTTCCTCCACCGTATATACCAGAGGTGCGGCCTTACCCGTGATCAGCAGCTTGGCGGCCTCTTCAGCAGTCAAAACCTTGTTCGGGTCCGTTTCTACCGGAGCTGAGGTTACCTTCTGCTCGATGTGCACCGATTTCACTGCCGGGTTAGCGGCCATATTGGTAGGCTTGGCCGTACTACTGGCTGCAAGCTTCTTCATCGATGCATTATTTGCTCCCGGAGCGGCTGCAGTCTGCGGAGCGTACTTCTGCTTCACTTTCTCCAGCGCTGCGTTTATCGTAGCCTGATCCTTAACGATGCCAACAACCTTGCCGTCCACCTTCAGCTCCACGCCTTCTGCATAAGCCTTCAGCTTTTTACCAAGCTTGTCCATTGTGTTGAGTGTATCGGGCTCGGCCTTAAAGGCCTTTTCCAACTTGGTTGTAATGCCCTCCGTATGCAGCTCCATCGCCACATCCGGATACTTATCCTGATATTCCTGCCGTTTCTGGCTGAATAGTTTATCAATTCGTGCCGGATCATCGATCGTTCCGACCTCTTCCCCATGTATGTAGACATGATAGTAAGGAACCGTCTTGGCGTCGACATATTGATTACCCGCGAATACCAGACCGACAATGACCACAACTGCTCCAGTTGTACCTGCAATCCATTTCCGGGTAGCACTCCATCTGCGCCCTTTCGGCTCTGTGAGGGTAGAAGTGCTCATGCTGTCATCATGTTCTTCGTGCCCGGAAGCCTGCACTGCCGATGTTGCCTCTGCCTGCTTCTCCTCCGTTTGGCGAAAACCCATAAAACCCTTCATAATACTCTCCCTTGTGCTTTGTATATCGGGCCATGGATTTTACAAATCCATAGACAAAAAGGTTAAAATTTTGATACCTTTTTACGCCCTTGTCTACTTTAACACAACGTAAGTTAACAATTCAACTCTATGTAATTAGCAAATAAACCCGCTCCATGAGCGGGTTTACGGCATTATATGATCATTTCCGTTTATTTTTCACGGTGACAAAAAGATAACAATTTTCGGCATAAGTGCCGTATTGTTCTGGAAATTCGATCACGGTCTAATGCGGCTGCTGAACCTCTATTCCTGCTCCAGCATCTGTTTCAGGACATTGTACTCTTCTGTGCTCAAATACTTGGCGATGGACTCCTCAATGGTTTGCAATTCCTGCTCGGTCAGCCCATCTTCCATTGCACTTGAGATTTTCTGCATCTCGGTTTGCGGCAGCTTCGTCATGAGGATGTTAAAGATCTGCTCCTTCTCACTGCTTGTCAGCTCCTGCTTCTTCTTAACCACATCATCCGGGCTGATCACGACCTGCTGATCCTGTGCGGATTGACTTCCTGCCGCGGACTCTCCCAGCAGTCCCTGGCCCATGACCGGCAGCGAATTGTCCGGTGCTTGCCCGTTTTCTGCAGAGCTTCCGTCGTCCGTACTACTGCTGCTGTTTGCGCTGCTGTCTGCAGGTTTTGTGTTTCCGCTGGTCGATGTGTCGCTGCTGGTTTTCCCCGTGCTGTCTCCTGTGAGAGATCCTGTTTCGCCGCTAGAACCCGGCGGGCTTGTTGCATCCTGATTTCCTGGGCTATTTGCGGTATTTTGAGAATCCTTCGTCTCTTTCGTCTTATCAGCGCTGCTTCCGCTCTTGAAGCCCAGCATTCCCTTCATCATACTACCCAAGCTAAGAGACTGCCCCTCAAGCTGTATATTAAAACTTGATAGCAGGGATTGCACATAGCTGTTTACTATGGCTCCGGTCGTAAGTACGGTCAATCCGCTGATCAAAGCTACCGTAAGTACCATTTTGACCAGCCACCGTGTAATTTTCATGCCGTCTTCCTCCTTCATGCCAACCATGCTGGATGATTGCTAGTACGGAAAGTCCGGAAACTTTCTATTACTAGAAGTATTGACGGTTTATGGTAGCTTTTAATCCCCAGATATAAAAAAAGCCCATCTGCCGGGCATTCCCGGCAAATGGACTCTGTTTCTCAAGCTTAGTAGATTGGTAAAATTTGATTCGTTTGGCTGCGGTTACGGCCCACGGAGAAGATGGCAATCGGAATGCCTGTCAGCTCGGAAACGCGTTTCACATAATTACGTGTCGTTTCAGGCAGATCCTCAAGAGTCTTCGCTTCCGTGATATCCTCGTTCCAGCCTGGCATCTCTTCATATACCGCTTCACATTCCGCAAGCATTTTCAGGCTCGCCGGGTAATGGGTAATGATCTCTCCGCGGTACTTGTATCCGGTACAGATCTTAACGGTATCCAGTCCTGTGAGTACGTCCAGCGAGTTCAGGGACAATCCGGTCAATCCGCTGACACGGCGCGCATGGCGTACCACGACCGTGTCAAACCAGCCAACGCGGCGTGCGCGTCCGGTAACCGTACCGTATTCATGGCCTTTTTCACGGATGTAATCGCCAATTTCATTATTCAGCTCTGTCGGGAACGGGCCGTCACCCACACGAGTGGTATAGGATTTGGCAACACCGATGATCTGGCTGATTTTCGAAGGTCCTACGCCCGAACCGATGCAGACACCGCCGGCAGACGGGTTCGAGGAGGTTACGTATGGGTACGTACCTTGGTCGATATCCAGCATCACGCCTTGAGCACCTTCGAACAGCACCTTGCGCTCTTCGTCGATGGCATCGTTCAGCACAACCGATGTATCCGTCACGTACTTGCGGATGAACTCAGCATACTCGAGATACTTCTGCAGTACTTCCTCTACATCAAGCGGTTCCGCATCATACATTTGCTGAATGACCTGGTTTTTCTCCTTCATCAGGTGACGCAGCTTAAGTTCGAACTCCTCGGGATCCATCAGATCGGCGATCCGGATACCGTTACGGGCTGCCTTATCCATGTAGCAAGGGCCAATACCTTTGCGTGTGGTTCCGATTTTGTTCGGACCTTTGCGGTCTTCCTCGAGTCCGTCCAGCACCATATGATATGGCATGATGACATGAGCACGGTCGCTGATGACCAAATTATCCGTTGTAAATCCATTATCATGAATGTAATTGATCTCTTCAATGAGTGCAGCCGGATTAATAACCATACCGTTACCGATGACGCAAATCTTATCGGAATAAAACACGCCGGATGGAATCAGGCTGAGCTTATATTTTTTACCGTCAATCAGAATGGTATGTCCGGCATTGTTGCCGCCCTGGTAACGGGCCACCACATCGGCGCTCTCCGCGAGAAAGTCCGTGATTTTGCCTTTGCCTTCGTCTCCCCATTGTGTTCCCACAACGACTACTGTTGACATTTTCATTCCCCCGCTTGGTGCTTAGTACACCTCATTTTAATAATTCCTATGAATTTTGCACGAAAACCAGAAACTCTATGCATGCACGATGCAACTGGAGTTTCATTGCACTAATAATCCATGTCATAATGCCATTTACTGTTAGAAATTAATCTGGATTGGTCCATACACTCGGTATGAATCCATTATGAAATTGATTCCCAAAGCAGCATTACCAGTGTAACAGTCCGAATTTTTAAAGTCAAATAAAAAACGAACAATCGCACATCCGTATGTGCAATTGTTCGGAATTAGAACATGATATTTGCTTTTATCTTCACGGTAGACGCAAGGCATACCCAAATGCTCAGCTCACATGGCAAATGGTTCTGCGTGCGTCCTTTCGTAATTGACGAATTTATTAAAATTCTTAAGGAATACCAGCTCCACGGTACCTACCGGGCCGTTACGCTGTTTCGCCATGATGATCTCGATAATGTTCTTCTTCTCCGTCTCCTGATTGTAATAATCATCGCGGTAGAGGAAGGCTACGATATCGGCATCCTGCTCGATGGAACCCGATTCCCGAAGGTCGGACATCATCGGACGCTTGTCCTGACGCTGCTCCACACCCCGGCTGAGCTGAGATAGTGCAATAACCGGCACACTCAGCTCACGGGCTATTTGTTTTAGTGTACGCGAGATTTCAGATACCTCCTGCTGACGGTTCTCGCCAGCCTTGCCGCGTCCTTGAATGAGCTGCAGGTAGTCAATTACGATCATACCGAGGCCCTTTTCCTTTTTCAGACGGCGGCACTTGGCGCGGATATCCGCTACCGTTATACCCGGTGTATCATCGATATAAATCTCAGCTTCAGCAAGCGAAGCAATGCCCATCGTCAGCTTGGCCCAATCATCATCGGTCTTAAAGTCACCCGTCCGCATAATATTCGCATCCAGATTGGCTTCGGCGCAGATCATACGGTTAACGAGCTGAGGCGCCGACATCTCGAGACTGAAGATCGCTACGGTCTCTTTGGCACGTACAGCAACGTTCTGAGCAATATTAAGGGCGAATGCCGTTTTACCTACAGAAGGACGGGCAGCCACAATGATCAAATCTGATCGCTGAAATCCATTGGTCATCCTGTCCAAATCCACAAAGCCTGTTGGTATCCCCGTCGTGCTTCCGCTCTGCTGATGCAGAATCTCGACTCGATCGAATACCTCCATCAGAACGTCACGGATGGCGACGAAGCCGCTGCCTGTCCGCCTGTTGGATATCTCGAGGATTTTACGTTCGGCATCACTGAGCATGCCGGATACATCTTCACCGCCGGTATAGCCTTCGCTGACAATCTGCGTGGCCGTACGGATCAATCGCCGCAGCATCGATTTCTCTTCGATGATCTGGGCATAATATTCCACGTTGGCCGCGGTCGGTACGGCATGTGCCAGCTTCGCAAGATAGCTGACCCCGCCGACATCCTCCAGCTGGCCCTTGTCCTGCAGCCGTGAAGTCAGGGTAATCAGATCGACTGGCTGATTCTCTTCTCCGAGCTGGATCATCGCTTCATAGATCAGCTGATGCGGCGCATCGTAGAAATCCTCCGGCTGCACCCGCTCCATCGCGGTGATCATGGCTTCACTCTGCAGCAGAATTGCACCTAGAACCGCCTGTTCCGCCTCCAGATTCTGCGGAGGAATCCGGTCGAAAAAGAGTTCTCCGCCCATCTTATTCCTCCGTAACCTGAACCTTAAGCGTTGCCTTTACTTCAGGATGCAGCTTAACTGTCATCTGGGTCACACCCAGGTGGCGAATAGGTTCTTCCAGTTCAATTTTGCGTTTGTCGATTTTCACATTCAGCGCCACGAGTGCTTCGGCGATCTGCTTGCTGGTAATGGCTCCGAACAATCTTCCGCCTTCACCGGCTTTGGCTTTCAGCTGAATCATCATATCCTCCAGCTTTTTGCCTAGCTGCTGAGCGTCTTCCTTCTCCTGATCTTTACGTTTCTGCTCCGCTGCAGTTTGGTTTTCCAGTGTTTTCATATTTCCATCCGTTGCCAGGCGGGCGAGACCACGCGGCAGCAGAAAATTACCTGCATATCCTTCAGAAACCTCTTTAATTTCTCCCTTTTTACCTTGACCCTTAACATCTTTCAAAAAAATTACTTTCATTCGAACAAACCCTCTTTCTCCTCAATTTGCGCGAGAACCTCAAGCAGCTGCTGCTCAGCTTCTTCCACGCTGCCCTTTAGCTGTACGGCCGCATTCGTTAAATGTCCGCCGCCGCCAAGTCTTTCCATTACAACCTGAACATTCATCCGGCCCAGTGAACGCGCACTGATGCCTATCAGGCCATCCGGCCGTTCGCTGATGACAAACGAGGCCACCACGTCCGTCATGTTGAGCAGCGTATCCGCCGCCTGAGCAATTAACAGCTGCGGGATGACAGCCCCCGGCTCAGTTTTTGCAAGAGCGACATGATCATATACCATTTTAGCATGCTTAATGATATCTGACTTTGCCAGATATTCCTGCAGGTCTTCTTTCAGCATCCGCTGGATCTGAATCGTATCGGCACCACTGCGGCGCAGGAACCCTGCCGCTTCAAAAGTACGTGAACCGGTGTGAAGCGCAAAATGCTTCGTATCCACCGCTATACCAGCCAGCAGCATCGTAGCTTCCATCGGGGTAAGCTGAATTTTCTCATGAATATATTGCAAAAGCTCGGTAACCAGCTCACAAGCCGAAGAAGCATAGGGTTCCATATAGACCAGTACGGCATCGTTGATAAACTCCTCGCCGCGGCGGTGATGGTCCACGACGACAATCCGGCTCGCATTCTGCACCAGCTTCGGCTCCATCGTCATGGAAGCCTTGTGGGTATCCACCACCACCAGCAGGCTGTGTGGATTCAGCATCGCAAGCGCCTGCTCCGGAGAAATAAACCGCTCCATAAGCTTCTCATCCTTCTGCACCTGAGCCATCATCCGTTCTATCGACGGATTCGTGCCCGGAAGGACGATGTAGGCCTCGACGTTATATATCTGCGCCGCCTTCAACACACCGATGGATGCCCCGATCACATCCATGTCCGGCAAACGGTGTCCCATGATAAACACCTTATCGCTTTCCTGAATCAAATCACGCAGGGCATGCGCAATGACTCTGGCGCGTACCCGCGTACGTTTCTCAACCGCATTGGATTTACCGCCATAAAAGGACAGACGCTGTCCTGCTTTGACAGCTGCCTGATCCCCACCGCGCCCAAGCGACATATCCAGCGAAGACTGCGCCAGTTCGCCCAGCTCGCTAATACTCTCCGGACCGAAGCCAAGCCCGATACTCAGCGTCATTGGCACCTTCAGCTCGGCAGTCATTTCACGAACCTCATCGAGAATGACAAATCTGCTTTTTTCCAGCTCCTGCAGCGATTTATAATTCAGCATCATCAAATACCGGTCCGACGAAAGCCGGCGCAGGTACACCTCGTAATGCTTTGCCCATTCTGTTATCTCTGTCGTAACCTTGGCGATCAGGGAGGTGCGCTGCTGATCATCCATTCCCTGAGCCGCCTCATCGAGATTATCCATCATCATAATGCCGATGGCCAGCTTCTCCGATTCGTATTTCTCACGAAGGACTGCCATTTCGGTTACATCATACAGATAGATCAGGCGCTCCTCCGTATTCAGCATCAAATGGTAATAGGACTCACCAATTTTAATCTCCGTTTGAAAATGCTTTTGCCCGTCTTTTTGATTATCCTTGTGGCCGTCCTTATGACCGCCATCTTTTTTTTCATTCATGATCGATGACAGTGACGGGAACAGCTCCTGAAGCGAATCACCGACGAGCGATTTTTGTTCGAATATTTTACATATATAACGATTATTCCATTCGACAGTCTTGTCCTCACCATAGAGCACAATCCCGAACGGCAGGGTGTTAATTGCTTCACCTTCAACTCTTTTAACACGGAAGGACAAGCCGTTGATATACTCCAGCAGGTTCTTGCGATACCGCATTTCCGCCTTCAGCAACAGGTAGCAGAGCGCCGCCACCAGAATGAGGCTTATGATTCCGAGCGGCCAATTGTACCGGATCACAATAATGACCAAAAGCAGCATCAGCATAAACGCCCAGACGGTATAATAGCCGTGCCAGCGCTGTTGTAGAAATTTAGGCATGACACCCACCCTAACGTTTTGATTTAGTCATAAATTGACGCAGCGGAAATGCAAGATCCAGTATTCCAATGATCCGCATCGGCGGAAACAGCAAGATCGGAATTGCGAACAGCAGTGGTATAGCCGGATGCCATTTTCTCGTATATCCCAAGTAGTAGAAAAATCCAATGGCTTGAATCATAAAACAAATATGCAGCAGTGGAACCAGGTTCGCGGCAATCATCGTCATATAGGAATTACTGGAGCTGCGGGCGAATATCTCAATCACAACTCCGATCAAATAATACCAGATCAGCGATCTCGGCATCATCCACTCACGAGCAGGCTTCATCTTAGGTACATGTTGACCCATGCTTTCTATGATTGGACGCGCCAGCGAATGCGTAATAACAGCCATCATGAAGGAGCTGATAATCATCGCAAACGGAATCATCTGCATTGTTGCGTTGCTTAGCATTCTCATATCTTCCGGGGTCCAGGCCATATCCGTCATGAGCGGATTATTTCCGCCTACATCCTTCAACGGAGACGTCGTCATTTTCACAATATCATCTACATAACTGGACAGGTCGAAGTTTAAAAACACCGTGCCTATCAGCAGCAGTACCAGCATTTCGGCCAGAATAATCCCCGCTCCTGTCATCAACGTGCGCAGTGCGGGAGCCTTTTTCTTGTATGCCCGGCCCATAACAATCGCAGGGATCAGGAAGTACGCAGCCAAAAGCAGGTTTACCGGATGCACAATAAAGGCAATCAGCCATACCGGAATGGCGTGCAACAGAAAAGATTTTAGATTTAAGGTTGCAAAAAGAATCGTGGCGGGCAATATCAGAAAAAACACCGTCACGATCGATAAAGGGGAAAGTAAGGAGAGCAGCAGAAGCAGATACACAACGCTCCATACTACCGATGTCCAGCGCATTTTCAATGTCTTCACCTCTTACGCATATGTTCTTCCAGCGCGGAAATATCTTGATACCACTCCTCAAGCTGGTGTCCTTCCTGCTTATGTTTCTTTAGTTTCTCGATCAAAAGATCATCCAGGTCCCGGTACGATATCCCAAGCCTGCGAGCCAATATGTAGGAACTCATGATCAAACTGGCGAGACTGTCACCCACACGGGTCGTGCTGCCTTCCCATAATGCCTTAAACAGTCGGGATACGTTGTCAACCACTTCGGTTTTTAGCCATTCGATGACTTTCGCGCGTTTGGCTACATCCAAATCCTTTGGCATATCTGAAGGTCACACTCCCTGAAAAAGCTTTATTCTCCATTATATCATAAAAAGCTGCTGCTAACGAAAATGGACCCCGCCGCCGTTCATGCTTCAAGCTGCGGCAAAAAGACCTGCGGATCATACAAATCAAAAGCAGGTCTTTTATCATTTTATGTCTCTTACGCTTAAGGTAACCGCAAGCATTTTCAAAAATGGAAACGTTATGATGCTACCGCGAATTCATGGATTCCTTGGACACAAACCGCTCACAGTATTCGATAATCTGGCTTCTGCGGACGATTCCGATAAAACGGTTCATATCATCTACCACCGGCACAAAGTTCTGGACTTTAGCCAGGTTAATCAAATCTTCCATATTGGCATCAATGGACACCGGCTTATTATTCACCTTGAGCGGCACGTCCTTCAACAGAAACTTGGAAGCATTCTCAAAATTTACCTTGCCGCTTGAGTTCTTCATATGCCAAAGCAGATCGCCTTCGGTCACTGTTCCAGCGTACGTGCCATCCTTGCTTAGTATAGGAACCGCTGTATACCTATGATACTCCATCCGTTCGAGTGTCTGCCGCAGTGTGGAGTCCATCGTTACGGTAACGACCTCCTGTTTAGGTAGCAGAAAAAACGCTATATTCATGTGGGACTAATCCTCCTCTGCCCTTCTTCAAGCTTCTCCTATCTTCATACGTTTCAATCCCGGCATTGTTTCAAGCAGACGCAAAATCAGCAGCCGCACCTGTGGCTGCCGATCATTTCAAGTTTATAAAATGTACATGCGGAGAGGCCGCGATAATACTATTTTACGGTACTCTCCTCTTTCTTGTCATCTGGCAGCATCAGTTCATCCGATAATGTGTTGGGATTTTTCCAGCTATCAATGAGTTCTTTGGCTTTGTCTACATCTTTCTGGATCGGCTCATCATAATAAATGCCGTCAATTTTCATCCCTTCACCCATAATTGTATAGCTGGAAATCTGAGCTTCAGATCCGGTTAATACCTGCTTCGCCAGATCGATAATGAACTTTGGCTGCATATCGGTTTGGAAGTTATCGCCCATGATATCAAGCAGCTCCGGAATTTTGGAAATCTGATTCAAATGAAGCATTCGATTCGCAACAGCGTCCAGGAATACCTGCTGGCGCTTCGTACGGTTAAAATCGCTGTCTTCCCGGTACCGTACATAATTCAGTGCTTCCTCACCGGTATAGATAGGCTTATTCGCTTTAACCGTAAATTTTTCATGATCATAGCCTTTGTTCACAATATCCTTCTGAATCGGCAGCTCCACACCGCCAAGCGCATTGACCGCATCCTTTAGTCCCTGAAAATTAATTGTGGCGTAATAGTCCACCTTCTGGCCTAAAAATGCCTCAATGGTATCCTTGGACATCTGCTGCCCGCCAAATGCGTAGGCATGCGTAATTTTATCCTTCTTTCCTTTTCCTATAATCTCAGTATACGTATCCCTTGGGATAGAAATGAGCAATACTTTGGAATCCTTGGGGCGTACAACCGCATAAATGAGCGTATCCGAACGGGCCGGTTCATCTTTGCGCTGATCCGAGCCAAGCAGCATGACCGAAAACGGTTTGTTTTCATATACTACAGGCTCTGCTGGCTTGCTGAGCGTATTGTCCTTGGACTCCAGTGGTTGATAGGATTTTTGCAGCGAGCTCTCCACCCGCTTGGAAAGAAAAACATCAAATGCCATTACCGCGAGTTGCTTGCGGAAGGCAAAGGCGCTTCCTGCAACCAGAAGAAGGATAACAGCTATGGATATATATATTTTTGTTCTCTTTTTCATTCAATGATTCCTTCTTTTATTTAGAATAAAAGTCCTAATTCCTAGAAAAAACGGTTTTCTCTGGCCTCCTTTCTTTATATAAACGGATGATGGATTTCTTGACGCATTCTGTTGTAAATATCCGTTTAGATATTGTCAAACGACATTAACATTGTAAACGCTAATTTTATAAAAAGAAACCGTATTTCGGTGTCGATTTTTGAAAAAAAGGTGCCTTTACCGCTAAATATTTGCAGTTTTTCCGCATCGATCCGTCATCAAAAAAACTCTGTCAGAATGACAGAGTTCTTATTGTAAAATCCATGTATATTTTCAGGCGTTGCTGCTTTCCTGTTCTGCAGCTTTTTTACGGCGGACGGCACCCAGAATAAGGGCCGACACCAGAGATAATGCACTGAATACAAGCGCCGACCAGAAGAGCCCGTTATAGCCCTGCTTCACGGTTACGTGAAGAGCATTCAGCAGGACATTACGCACTCCTTCATCCGGAACACTGCGAAAGCCTTCGAGAATACTGTGGTAATCGCTGCTGCCTGCCGCGCCGCCCTTCGGGCCGTAATTTTGCATCGCGTCAGCCGGCACATGAATGCCGCTCTCGGCGAAGCCTTGCTTAATTTGGCTGCCTATATTCATGAATGAACGGGCTAAGAAACCTGCGAATATCGTCGGCGCGATCGCCATGGCGATCTGACGGGATAGCGAGCTGGTTGCCACGGCGATCCCTTTATTCTTTTCACTTGCTCCCTCGGTGACCAGCACGTTAACGGGAGCGCCCAGCATGGAGCCAAAGCCGATCCCGACAAAAACACCTGCAATAATCATTTGCCATATGTTTTGTACCCAGAGCGCAAACAACAGGAAGCCTATAATCCCCAAAATGCTTGCCACTGCAATGGTCCATGTCGGCCCCTTTTTATCGACTAAAAATCCGCCACCTGCCGCGCCGATGCCGGCCGCAAGCGCTACGGGAGTAAACCAGTACCCGGCAACTGTACTTGAGACATCCAAATACTGCTCGACGAATCCCGGTATGAAAATAACAGATGCGAGAATCGCTCCCGAGAAAAACGCAATAAACAGCGTCCAGCGGAAGGTGGATTGCTGCAGCAGATTAACAGGTACGACAGGCTCTGTGCCGGTATGCTGAAGCCGTCTCTCCATATAATAAAATATGACAAGCAGAACAATAGCAGCCAGGAAAAACACATAAAACTTCCAGGAAAGAAGGCTGTCTGCCACATTCACGCCATCCAGATTCGTGAAGCTGTACATCAGGCTGAGCACGCCGAGAATCAGGACAGAAATTCCGGTCCAGTCCATTTTCGCTCTGGTATGCTCCTGCTCTTCTTTAATGAAGCGTACGCCTAAGATCAGCAGGAGAACCGCAATCGGCACATTGATCAAAAACAGCCAGTGCCAATTCCCCGTAGCCCCCAAGATAAAAGATCCAATATTCGGACCCAGCACCGACGCAACTCCATTCATGCCTCCGAGCATCCCCAGCGAACGCCCATGGCGTTCTCTCGGAAACGTCGACAGGACATAAGAGCTGGCTATGATGAAAATACCGCCGCCGCCAAGCGCCTGGATAAGCCTCGCGATCAGGAAAAATGTAAAATTCGGGCTAAGGGCTACCAGTAATGATCCGGTGCCGAATAAGATAACCTCAATAATAAACAGCCGCTTACGTCCATAACGATCCGACATCTTGCCTGCGATCGGCACACTGACGGCAAGCCCAAGTGTATATAGCGTAATAGTCCAGGCGCCCCACGTCGGGCTCACGCCGAAGGAATAAATGAGAGTCGTCAGTGAAGAAGTAATAATACCGTTATCCAATGCGGCCATGAACACGCCAATTGCAAAAATAACGAGTGAAGCCTTCATATTTTTCTGCACAGGATATCCTCCCTTACACACGTATATTCAAGCTTAGATATGTGCTCCCTAAATCCCATTCTGTGAGGTTGTACGCCCTATTCTGTCATTGTTTATTCAGATCATTATATCTAACCGGAGAATAACAGCAAAGAAAATGACCGTCAAGTCATTTTTTCTCAAAAATATATATCCATTTTGACATATCAACAATCAACAAAAAACAGCCCCGTGACCAGGACTCTGGCACAAGGCTGTTAAATGGCATTTCGTATTTAACTCAACGCTCAGGAGGACCCCAATCCGCCTGTGTGTAGCTTAACTTATTTTGTTTAAAGCTTACTCAGGTCCGAGCCGCCTTCCACTCCAACCGGGAAGTGGCATGCAACCTGACGGCCTGGCAGAATCTCTTCCAGCTTCGGCTCAACCTGGCTGCACTTTTCTTGAGCAAACGGACAGCGAGTATGGAAACGGCAGCCTGTTGGCGGATTCGCCGGTGAAGGCACGTCTCCTTGCAGTACGATCCGATTCCGTTTCTTGGTTGGGGATGGCTTCGGAATCGCCGAGAGCAATGCCGCCGTATATGGATGCAGCGGATTCGCATACAATGCCTCGGTTTCACCGACTTCAACCATCTTACCCAGATACATTACACCCACGCGGTCGGAAATGTGACGAACGACATTCAGACCATGCGCGATGAACAGAAATGTTAGTCCCATTTCCTTTTGCAGCTTCATCAGCAGGTTGATAACCTGCGATTGCACCGATACGTCGAGTGCGGATACAGCTTCATCCGCTACAATGAATTTCGGCTTCAATGCAATGGCGCGTGCAATCCCGATCCGCTGGCGTTGACCACCGGAAAATTCATGCGGATAACGATTGCGGCGTGTTGGATCGAGACCCACCAGCTTCATCAGTTCCACAACACGCTCATCAATTTCTTTTGCGGACATCTTCGTATGAATCTTGAGCGGTTCACCGATAACATCCTTGACTAGAAAACGCGGATTCAGCGAGCCGAACGGATCCTGGAAAATAATCTGCATATCTTCACGCATTTTGTTGAGTTCTCTGTGACTCAATGCATGAATATCGCGTCCGTCAATTTTAACGGAACCTTCTGTTGCCCCTTGCAACCGAAGAATAACGCGTCCGAGCGTAGACTTACCGCAGCCGGATTCTCCAACCAGACCGAAGGTTTCCCCCTCACGAATGGAGAGAGAGACATCATCAACGGCTTTAACATTACCAACAACACGATTGAGCAGGCCTTTGTGGATAGGGAAATACTTTTTAATGTTGTTTACTTCAACTAAGTTCTTAGCCATGATTGCTTTCCCCTTTCCCTAAGGCAGCTGCTGCTTTCTCTTTATCTTCATACAACCAGCATTTCGTAAAATGCTCGCTGCCAATTTTGATATCTCCTGGCTCAACCTGACGGCATTTATCCATCACATGCGGGCACCGCGGATTAAAACGGCATCCTTGCGGAAGATTACCAAGCGCCGGAATCGTACCTTTAATGGTGTACAATTCCCCGCCGCGTTCGCCTTCAAAGCCTGGAATGGACTGCAAGAGACCTACTGTATATGGATGAGAAGGGTTCGAGAAGATCTCTTCCACCGTTCCCTGCTCCACGATGGCTCCAGCGTACATAACGGCAATATGATCGGCCATTTCCGCAGCTACACCCATATCATGGGTAATGAGCAGAATCGAAGTTCCGAGCTTTTCTTTCAAATCCTGAAGCAGTTCCAGAATTTGAGCCTGAACCGTAACGTCAAGCGCAGTCGTTGGCTCATCGGCAATCAGAAGCTCTGGTTTGGCGGCCAGTGCGATCGCGATTACAACACGTTGACACATACCACCAGACAGCTGGTTCGGATACTGCTTGGCCCGGATCTCAGGAGAAGGAATACCCACCATTCTCAGAAGCTCAACGGCTTCCTTCCACGCTTCATCCTTGTTCTTGTTTTGGTGAAGACTCAAGCTTTCAGCAATCTGGTCCCCAACCGTAAAGACAGGATTCAGTGCTGACATTGGATCCTGGAAAATCATCGAGATTTTATTCCCGCGGATTTCCTTCAGTTCCTCTTGCTTTTTGGCTGCCAAATCTTGCCCCTTAAAGTTGATGTTGCCTTCTAAAATGACGCCGCCAGCATAATCAATCAAACGCATAATCGATAAGGAGGTTACGCTTTTACCGCTGCCGGACTCGCCGACGAGGCAAAGCGTCTTTCCCTTTTCAATGCTCACCGAGATGCGGTCCGTTGCTTTGACAAAACCTTTATCTGTTAAGAAGCCTGTGGTTAGATTCCGGACTTCGAGAAGCTTTTCCGCCATTTAGCTAACCTCCCCCGGGAATTTTTCTGTCTTGGATCAAGGGCATCACGAATGCCATCGCCAATGAAGTTAACAGCAAGCACGACAATCAGGATGCAAAGACCCGGATAAACCGCCTGCATTGGATTGGTAAGCATGAACTCCTGCGAGTTGCTCAGCATAAGTCCCCAGCTTGTGGCAGGAGCCTGGATACCGAGTCCAAGGTAAGAAAGACCCGATTCCGACAAAATAGCGCCGCCTACCATCAATGTTGCATTGACAATAATCGGAAAGCTTGCATTACGCATCAGATGTCTGAAGATGATTCCCCAGCTGGAGACACCGATTGCTTTGGCAGCTTCGACATACTGCATTTCACGCAGCTGCAGGAAGTTGCCCCGTACGAGACGGGCGACGCCGGTCCAGCTGGTAAATGCCAAGATCATGATCATATACGATATCTTCGTACCAAAAATGGCCATTACGAGAATGTTCAGGAAAAGCGTTGGAATCGAGTTCATGACATCGACTATCCGCATGAAGATCGTGTCAACCCATCCGCCGAAGTAGCCGGAAACCGCCCCGATAATGGAGCCGATGATAACCGTAATCGCAGCGACTGAGAAACCGATGAACATGGAAATGCGACTGCTATAAACCAAGCGAGAGAAAATATCCCGCCCGACTTCGTCTGTACCCAAAAGATGATTTCCTGTTCCTGGAGCCAGGTTGGCGATCATCAGATCAATCCTGTCTGGCTTGTAAGGAGCTATCCAATTTGCGAAAACTGCAACTAATATAAACAGAAACAATACGACAAGGCCTGACATCGCAAAGCCATTTTTTCTGAATTTGGTCCACACTGTTTTCCATGGACCCGGTGGTTTGTCGCTCGGAGGAAGCGGAGTGTTCTCCGGCACCTGCGGTTCAACAGACTGCTGCACATTCGGTGCGGACATCGCGTTCATGTCACTCATGCAGATTTTCCTCCCTTACGTCCAAGCTGTACACGTGGATCGACAAGTTTATAAAGTATATCAGCGATCAGGTTGCCCAGTACCACCACAACAGCGGTTACCAGGGCGATTGCCATCAACACGGAGTACTCTCTCGCTCTTGCCATGTCAACAAATAGGCGGCCCATGCCAGGCCAGTTAAATACACTTTCAGTTAATGTGGCACCTACGACAAGAGTTGGCAATTCCATACCTAACACTGTAATTATCGGAATTAGGGCATTACGTAATGCATGTCGGAAAATAACCTTGCGCTCGGGAACACCTTTTGCGCGCGCAGTACGAATATAATCCTGTTCCAGAACTTCAAGCATACTTGAACGGGAATATTTAGAATAAGCTGCCAGGTTGGCCAAGATGAGAACGGTACATGGCAAAATCAAATGGTACAACAAATCGATAAAGTTGCCTTGCTTATCCATGGCATACATGTCCGATAACGGAAGCCAATTAAGTTCCAACGAAAATACTTGCTGCAGAATAATACCAAACCAGAACGCCGGCATTGCAAAACCGACATACGAAACAAAGTTAGCCGTTTGATCAGAAATACCATAGGGCTTCGTACTGTTATAAATCCCCCATGGAATTGCGATAATCATGGAGATTACCCAAGAAAAGGACATTAATACAAAGGTGTTTTTCATCGTTGGCCACAGAATATCCCCAACAGGAATATTGTTTTTAAAAGTCTTGCCGAGATCGCCTGTCAACAGGTTTTTGATCCAAATCCAATACTGTTCTGGTATCGACTTATCAAGACCCAAGTTGTGCATTTGCACCTTGGCTGCTGCCGGAGACATACCAGGTGAAATCATCATCTGGGTAGGTCCGCCTGGAGCTGCATGAATCAGTCCGAACGTTACCAGTGAAATCAAAAATAGCACTAGTATGGATTGCAGTATGCGGCGGATGAGATATTCAGTCATAATTGATCCTCCTAACAAATTTACACACACCAAACACCACGACTTCCATAAAACGCAAAAAAGGGAGAGGGGGTAGATTACTCCCCCTCCAGCACCCGTTTGTGCCCTATTTTACATTATTACTTAGCGTCGCCCATCCACCATTTGATCACATGGAAGAATTCGCCATATGCCAAGTTCGATATTGGAGCATCTTCTTCGTTAAACTTGATTTTCTTGCTGTGTGCTTGCGGTGTACCGTATTGGTATAAGAAAATGTATGGAAGATCTGTAGAAATTTCAGTTGCGATTTCTTTGTAAACTTCTTTACGTTTTTCTTGGTCTACGACTTTAGTTCCTTCTTCCCACAACTTGTCAAGCTTATCGTTTTTGTAGAAGACCATGTTTTGTCCTGTCGGAGCAAAGAACTTGGAACTGAACGTAGATTCGCCGTCCGGATCCGGGCTGTTCAGAGACCAGCCGAGCAGGATTGCGTTAAATTTACCAGGAGTCAGGTTTTGCTCGTTCCATGCTGCGAAATCGATCGCTTTAGGAATCATTTCGATACCGACATCCTTGAAGTTTTGCTGCATAACGAGCGAAACTTGTTCACGACGGCTGTTGCCCGAGTTATATTGCAACTCGAAGGAGAAGCGGTGTCCGTCTTTGACCAGAATGCCGTCGCTGCCAGCTTTCCAACCTTCTTCAGCAAGCAGTTGCTTAGCCTTTTCCGGATCGAACTGGTAGTTTACTGCTGCGTCGCCTGGATCAGCCCAAGAATTAGGCATAAACGGAGCGTTCATCAGCTGTCCAACGCCCTTCAGAACGTTGTCGACCATACCTTGACGGTTAACGGCATAAGCCATCGCTTGTCTAGTTTTTTGGCCTTCCCAAGGAACGAATTTGTCCTTGAAGTTTTCTGGTTTACGGTTCAGACCTACGAATTCATATTGCGGTCCTGGCAGGGATGCAACATTGATGGAATCAATTTTCTTAACCGCATCCAGCTGAGTTACAGGAACGCCGCTTACCAAGTCGATGTCGCCTTTGATCAGTGCTTGAACCTCTGTGTTTTGGTCAGCATAGATTTTGTAGACAACAGTCGAAATGTTTGGCTTAGGACCCCAGTAGTCCGGATTCGCATCGAATTTCAGGTATTCCTTTTGCTTCCATTCCGTCCATTTCCACGGTCCGCTTGTAACGGTTTTCGCAGGATCTGTACCGTAAGAATTTTTTTGCATTTCTGTAACTTTAATATCTTTGAGCACATGTTGCGGCGCAATTTCCGCAGCAAGGCTGTATTTGAATGGAGCATATACCTGCTTCATTGTAATTTTCACGTTTTGAGCGTCTACAACTTCGATTTTTGATACTTTGTCAAAGTTGGAGATTGCTGGTGAACCCGTTTCTGGATTCATGATTGTTTCAAGTGTAAATTTCACGTCGTCAGCTGTAATTGGCTGTCCGTCGCTCCATTTCAGGTTGTCCTTCAGCTTAATCTCGTAAGTGAGACCATCTTCGGAGATCTTCATAGGCTCAGCAGCCAGGGACCAAGGCTCAGCTACGACATTTCCTTCTTTGTCATAGTCGAACAATTTTGCATAGAGGAACTGCTCAGCATCACCGGAAGCCGTATCCTGTACGAAGATCGGGTTCACGCTAACGATGTCGGAGAAAGTACCTACTGTAAGTGTTCCACCTTGTGTAGGCTCTCCACTTTCAGCCGGCTTGTCATCCGTTTTTGCTGCTTCTTCTTTCTTAGGCTCGTCCTTCGGAGCATCTGCAGTTTTGGAATCGCCGCAACCTACGAAAAGAGCACTGACAACAGACAATGATACCATCAAAGACAACCATTTTTTCTTACTTGCCATTTACCATATTCCTCCCCTTTGAAAATAAAAATGATGGATACCTGCAGTAACTGCAATGAGCATCCCAAGACCTTTCTAATAGTTCAAACGAAACATGTCAGTCTGACTATTAGGGACTTTTACACCTGTGTTGAATTCGTTCTACAGACCCCCGAATTACGTTTGAGACAATTCCCCCTCTTGTATCAACAACGTTCAAACAAGACGACGGCAACAGGTGAAACAATATATTAAAATTCAATATATCCAAATTTTAGGAGATTCCAGTCCCGAAAATGTTCATCCCAGACTAGGCTGAAATTGTGAACAATCCGGACAAATTTACGCGGACCTAATAACGCAATAAAGCATTAATGCTTTAAATGACCATCGGTCAATTGAAATCAGCAAGAATGACAATAGATCGTACTGGTTAAAAATTCCTATATAAATTTAATGTAAATGATACGTGTAAATTTATATCACGTCAATATTTTTTTTGGGCACTTCGTATTAATTTTTTTTAATGTTCAAAATCTAGCGCCAGTACAGGGTTTATCGTGAAAAAGGATACCATTTCATATCGAATTTTAATGTTAAAAGCAGAGGATGCCTGAACGAGAAATGGTCGTTTGGAAGTGACAGTAAAAATGTAAACCGCTTACATTGTAAAACTATTGTTTTTCATGTCAGGTTACCTAACACAATTGACAATTAATATAATACGTTCAAATTTACTGGAAACGAATTCATCTGTCAATGAAAAAAATTATGTAATGCATTATTTATTATTCGGTGGAATACTTCAAATTCCTTTATGGAATTATTTAATAATTGGGGAAAAGGAGACTTCATAAGTCCCCTTTTCCCCACTTTAAGCTTACTCTTGATTACGAAAGATGCCGAACACCAGCCGTTACAATTTCACAAGATCCAACAGGCAGTTCGACGCGGTTCGCACGCGCTTCAAGCTGATCCTTACTGGATTCCTCGAGAATGGTTGTTTTGTACACGGAACTGTTTTGATTGGTGAGCTGAAGCTCCAGCGTACTTGGTTCAGACTTCATGTTGAACCAGCGCAGCATGTCATCGCCAGACTCCTCGTTTACTTTCCAAGAAGAGAAGGCCAAATTCTTAGACTCCCATGTAATGGTTGTGTGCTCTGCAGGAATGGTTCCTTCATGCAGTCCCGTTTGGCTGACAGTCCATGGAATTTGGAACTGGTATGCTTCCTGATAAGCTCCGGTATCAACACCATCACCGCTGTGAGGGATGAGCTCCAAATGAACCGTATGCTCTCCAAAACACTGAGCCTCTGGTGTAAGGAAATGCCCCCAGTCACCGAGCTCGCCTACAGAACGGAGTAAGGTCACAGCAATCGTGTTGCGGCCGTCCCTTAGCACCTCGTATTCATTCAGACCCAGATTGGCTACCGTAAGGCCAGCCCCATCACCGCTGACATCAACAAAAGCTTGCTGATGCTGCGCATTACTTGGGTTTTTCCATTCCTTGGTAGGATTGTTATCACGAGTCACAATTTCGAACATGGAATCCACATGATGGTTGGAAGACTCGATGTCCGTAGGCATCAGCATCCGTACACGATGATCTTTTGCCTGATTGTTAAAGCTGGCTTCTACCTTGACGCCTTTGCCTCCCCGTTCCAGTGTGACCCGCGTGCTGATTTTCATCGGAACAGTTTCCTTCACCCGCTGCGATTTGCGCACAGGGAAATAGATCAACTCTACCTGTTCCTGATCCAGCAGCTTGTCGGCAGAGGCAGGAACCTCCCAATCATGGGTTATCTCCAGGACAGCACGGTATGCCGTATCCTCTACAACACGAATGGAAGCCTTCAGGTCTTTGGTTGTCAGAGCCTCTTCGCCCTCCGGTTGCTTATACATGTATTCATTGCCGATATCGCCGGTATCTTCATAGATCAGCAGATCGCTGTACACACGGCCTGTACGTTTATCGGAAATTGTAATACTGCCGTTTGCTGCGGCTTCTACTCGCAGGTTGTCATTTTCCATGACATGTCCCTCTTTCACAAGGGAGCCTGCTTGAATCGATAGCCCCTCGGCTGCAGATCCGCCAACCAAAGCATAGGTTCTAAGACCAAGCGAAGGAATCTGGTTCGCCTCCAACGTAATTCGGACAGCACGCGCCATAAATGGCTGACGGAATTTGTCATCCGGCAGATCATAACCAAAGCGAAGACCAAGATCCTCAAGCGTAAATGCCACTGGCTTGCCTTGCGCATCCACCACGGCACGAGCCCCGAGATCAAGCTCCTTCATTCGGCGGCTCATCTCTTCAAGGGTACCTCCGTCACGGAAGTATACACGCTGCACATCGAGATCAACGGACACGGTGCCACTGCGCTTCCAGCCGGTTGTGTTAAATACAACAAACGGAACGGTATCTTCCCCGAATGTACGGAAAACGGAAGTGTCTACCGCATCGGCTACCGCCTGCTTGCTCTCCTCAATGATCGATTCGGCAACATCGCGGCTTTTCGCAAATCGCGTGACCATTTCACGGTGGACTTCATCCACGCTGCAGCCGCAAATACTGTCATGCGGATGGTTCTGCATCAGCGTTTTCCACGCATACGTAAACAGATCATGCGGATACTCCTGGCCAGCGATGCGGGCATACGAAGCCAGCGGTTCGGCCACCTTTTCAAGCATTGCCTGTCCATGCTGGTTCATCTGCTTCAAGTAAACACGTGCAGAAGCCGTATTGACGAGCGTTCCCCAGCCATCGGTACGCTGGCTGCGGAGTTCGCCGCGAACGACGGACAGATCGCCATCTTTGGCCTTCTTCACCGCATCCAGATATTTAGGGAAGTTGGAATGCACGAACTCCGTATCCGGATATAGAGACCGCGCGGTTTCGAGTGCCTCTGCCAGATCTGTCTGGATTGGCTGATGGTCGCATCCGTTCATGTATAAAAGTTCAGGGGTCGATGCATATTTTTCAGCATCAGCCAGCTTTCTGTCCCAGAAAATTTTCGCTTCCTCCGGATCTACAGGTACCTCGTTGCCGTTGCTATACCAGTTGGCAAACAGAATACCCAGTACCTTGGAGCCGTCCGGTCCTTCCCAGATCAGCTCGGAGAACGAAGATTCATAATCAGAGTCAGCGACGGTGTTGTTAAAGCCCGTCGGTTTAACGCCGCGGCCGAACACGGCATTATCAATGCCGGATTGGCGCATAAGCTGCGGTGTCTGTCCTACAAGACCGAATGTATCAGGGAAATAACCGATTTTGGATATTTGTCCATAACGGCGGGCATCCTTGTGCCCGATCTGCATATTGCGGATGTTAGCCTCGCCGCTGGTCAGGAATGCATCCTGCAGAATATACCATGGCCCGATGAAAATACGGCCTTCGTTGATATACTTCTCCAGACGTTCCTTTTGCTCCGGGCGAACTTGAAGATAGTCCTCCAGGATGATCGTCTGTCCATCCAGATAAAAGCTTTTGTATTCCGTATCTTTTTCCAGAGTATCCATCAGTACATCCATGGTCCGGATCAAACGCATATGATGCTTTTCGTATGGCAGATACCATTCTCTGTCCCAGTGGGTATGTGAAATAATGTGTGCGGTTCTTTTAGACTTAGTCTCAGATGTCATGTGAGGTGATTCTCCTCTCGCTGTTTAGTAAAAATCATAATTTATTTATATTTAAAAGCTACCTTACTTCAACGCTCACTTCATGCGGACGGTACACTGACAATAGCTCTCCATGTCCATCTACCGCGAACAACACAGAGCGTTCCTTTTCGAGTTCAAAGGCATACGTTTTTCCAGTCGCTTCATCCTTGACAGCTACCGGCGTATTCATCGCCTGCTCGGAAACGAAAACATAAAGCGCGCCCTCTTTATATAGAAGCTTTCTGCCGTAAATTCCAGAAACTTCCCCAGAAAGCCACTTGATTTCCGGTTTGTAACCCGCCTCAGCGAGGATATAACGGTAAAGCTCGGTAACCGTCTCTTCACGGTCATTCATTTCAACAGGCAGCGGGCAGAAAAACATTTGTCCATTACCAATGGACATTTTTATGAGTTTGGTCGGCTCTGTATTTGCCGTCTGAGCTGCCCCGTTGACACCGCCCTGTTCCCCAGGAATTTCCTTAAGCAGCTGGGCAATTTTCCGGCTTCCAAAAGATACCGGCAGCTGTTTCCCATCCAGCTCCAGCACCTCTTCTCTCAGCACATTGCTGAGCATGCGGGTACCATTCTCGAATTGCCCCAATTCCTCCTGTAAGCGGCTTGTTGGATGCCAGTAAGCATCCAGCCCAATCGGTCCTGTCACAAGCAGCGTAGATCCGCTCTCCTTGATATAGTCCAGCAGGCGCTCGAATGCCTCATCAGCGATGTTGTGCGCGCTTGGCAGTAGAATCAGCTTAGGAGGAGCATCCTGTCTGAGATCGTCAATCTGGTACTCACCTACTGCGCGGAAAGGTACCTTCAGCTCATAGGATAAAATCCGGGTCAAACGTGTCGTTGCTTCAAAGGCCAGCTTACGGTTGGAGAAGTCATTGGAGTACGGGAAAATAGCGACCACGTCTTCAAGCTGGCGTTCTACGAACAAGTCGCGGGTCTTGCCTATAAAGCTGCCGAAGTCATAGGACACATCCGCTTCCGGCTTCTCAGTACCGTCGGCACGCAGGGCTCCGATATGCGACTCATTGGCGTTATCCATATAGAAATTGGTATTCCAAATCCAGTGGATTGCGCCTGCGCCCCCGGTTGAGAACGCATATGCATACTTACGTTCCAGGATGGAGCGAAGCTCCTTCTCGCTCCGTTTGGCGCGTCCGTCTGGTGTTTCCACATACATAATGCCGGTTTCCTGAATCAGGTTCGGCTTGTCCACGGTCTTGGCAAAGATACCGTCCCATACTAACTGGTCATTAAGCCACCAGGAGTGAACTGTCGTATAATCTACGGCCTCGCCGTAGAAAAACGGTGATGGCCGCGATGCGCCAAGTGCCTCGTCCTGACCTACAGTCACGAGCTGATCCGCGTTATCCCGTTTGATAGCTCCTGTAAGCTCGGATGCCCAGCGGTTATGCATATCCATGGAGAAGAGCACATAATCCAGCCAGCGGGTACCCTTCTTGCCCGAGTGGATATCCTGAATGTCGAAGTTGATCTCTGAAGCCTCCGGCGGTACCGCAGCCGTGAAGTTCGGCAGCTGCTCCGGTGTCATGTTCCAACGCTCCTGCAGAGCGGAAATATCTCCATGGCGATTTTTCAGCCATTCCACAAATGCCGCCTTTTCAAACGGGTCACGCGCAGAACGTGGTCCATCCGAGAAGATACGCTCCGGGTCAAACATCGACGGCTCGTTGATCAAATCCCAATCCACATTGGACGTCGCCTTGTGGCGCAGGGTAATGGAACGGATAAAACGCTTTTGTGCTTCAAGACTGCGCGGATCTAAATAAGGATTCAAGCCTTCCCATGCCTCCGGTGTAAACGAGAAGAATGTAAAGGTTACCTGCAATCCATGCTTCTTCGCAGTCAGCAGGAAAGCGTCAATGGAACGCAGTACTTCCTCGGAAGCATGTCCATCCGATTGCATGATATTACGGTATGCGGTCCAGATTCCGGTCCGGATCCAGTTGATGCCCGCATGCGCCATCTGAGCCATATCCCGGTCCCAAACTGCCGTATTTGGTAAAAACAGAAACTTACGTGCCACATCGGATGTCATGTATGTCATACCTACGACAGGCAAAGGTCTTCCATCTTTAATGAAATAATCGCGACCACAGGTTATTGGAGCCCCTTCGCTGAGCAAGTCAGCATCATGTCCCCAATATCCCTGCTTCAGAAGACGTGTCTCTCCATGCTCGGACTCCGCCCGGCACTCTACCCTATACATTCCCGGCTTTATATCCACTGGAACAGGAATGCGCAGTATCTCAAGCTCATGACCAGCTTGAATGGAGACCTCTGTTGCAAAAACGGGATCCTGCTCATCCTGATGATGTACGGTAATGGAGAAGTTCCATTCCGTCAGCTGCTCTCCAACATCGCGCCCAAGATCCTGCGCCTGCAGCGTCAGGACTGCGCGTTCTCCTGGCAGATAAGCCGCATAGCCTGGCTTAAGGCTCCACTCGGTGACGCCATGACTGCAATATGCAGCCCACTCAAGCAGCGCTTCCGCTCCGCCCTGTTCCCAAAAATGCTTACTCACGTTTTGGTTGACAAACAGCCAGCGTCCACCCGCAAAAGGTCCCCTGCTGTTCTCCCACAGGACTGCAGGCGCAGCAACTTCACGCCCCTCAGCCGAGATACCTTTGAGTACGGCTGAAATTTGCGTATCCATCGAGCCAGCCGAGCCCATTTGATGTGGCAGCTCCACATTTTTCGTAACATGCGGAACCAGATTCCAGGTGTCCGCCACTTCGAACAGTGCCTCATGACCTTCAAACAGCGGATTCAGCGTATCTGCATTCAGCAGTTTTACCGGATCCGACTCGACGCGCAGCGCCTCATGTATATGAAGCTGCTGATGATATGCAGTCTGCTCTGCTTCGACCTTCCACTTGCCCTCTGACTTTCTTACCGGACGTTTGAATGGTGCCCCGCCCAGGCTGACCAGGTTGCCACCACGCTTCAAGAAGGCCAGTACAGCCGTCCACGCCTGCTTCGGCACATAAGGTGCATGCAGCATCACCAGTGTACCTCCCGCAAGCTCGTTCAGCGCAGACTCAAGTCCATCAGCATCTGCCACTTGACCCGCTTCCTGCAGCATGTGAAGCTCCTGCTCTCCCGGCCGTCCTCCCTCATACGGAAAAGATTTATCATAAAATATCAACATATCGCTCAAGAATGTTCGCTCCTTTCGCTCCCATGGATCAGCGTTACAGCTTTATTTTTCCTTCTTCAATAAGTCCCCAGATCAGTTCAGCGAAGATGCTGTTAGCCCATGCAAACCAAGGGCGCGTAAACTGTGATGGATCATCCACATGGAATCCCTCATGCATAAAGCCAGTATCGGCATCTGTACGCAGAATGGTATCTACGATTTCCTGCACCTCGGCTGCATCTATAGATGTCAGCGCCTGCATAGCCAGACTGATGTGCCAAATATAGCGGTCAGGCGTATGCGGGCTGCCGATGCCTTTGGCGACTGTGCCTTCATAATAATAAGGATTCTCTTCACTCAGGATGAAACGTCTGGTATTCTGGTACACCGGATCATTTTTGTCCGCATAGCCGATATACGGAATGGACAGCAGGCTTGGTACATTGGCATCATCCATCAGATTGTGATTGCCGAAGCCGTCAGTTTCATAAGCATAGATTTTGCCGTACTTTGGATGGCGGTAAGTGCCATATGTTTGGATGCCAAAGTCGATTTCTTCCTTCAGCACAGCTGCTGCTTCTTCCCAGTCCTCATCTTTGTAAATTTCCCGGGCAATTTCCTCCATATAACCAAGAACGACAACAGCAAACATATTGGAAGGAACCAGATAGCCAAATGTGCAGGCATCATCGCTTGGGCGGAAGCCCGACCAGGTCATTCCGGTATAGTTTACCGGCATCCCTTTGCGGTTGTTACGGAGCGTGTCCGATTTCGGTCCTTGTGTACGCGCAAATAAATATTGGGAATCTTCAAAGTGATTTTGTTCTGTTTTCCAAAGCTCGATGATCGACTTCGCAGCCTTTCTGTATTTGGCGTCGAAAATATCCGTGTTGCCCGTCGCCTTCCAGTAAAGGTAGCTTAGCTGTATCGGGTAGCAAAGTGAATCAATCTCATATTTGCGTTCCCAAATCCAAGGGCCCATCTCCGTCAAATCCTGATCCCAGCTTTTATAGTTCGGTTGTTCGTTGAACGCATTCGCATAAGGATCAATTAGGATGCATTCCACCTGACGGCTTACCAGTCCGCCAATCAGACGCTGCAAATCCTTGTCTTCTTTAGCAAACGGCAGGTACTGACGCACCTGGGCACTGGAATCACGCAGCCACATTGCCGGAATATCGCCGGTAAATACAAAAGTCGTGCCATCGTCAAGCAGACGAGTGGTGGTTTCCAGCGTGTTCGGATAGCATTGACGGAACATCTTTGCCAGTTTTTCGTTTTGCAGCGTTTCGTCTGCTTTCTTCATCGCCTTTTGAATGGCAGCTGGTAATACAGTTGTCATAGTGAGTAACTTCCTCTCTTGTATTAAAACATATAATGAGTGCTTGGACATGAATAGAAAGACCTGGCAAGCGCATGTGTGCCGTCCAGGTCTTTTCTTTGTTGTACTGCTCTTCTGAAATTACGAAAGGGTCAAACTATTTCTTTTGCGCCGCTCTCCACTCGTCCACTTGCTTTTGAACTTCAGCCATAACGGTATCAAGTCCTGCAGCTTTGAACTTCTGGTCAGCTTTAGCGATGTAATCCTTCGGATCCACTGTACCTGTCATCAGAGCAGGCATGTATTCATCCGATACGTTTTTAAGGGCTGCCATTTCAGTTTGCACTTTAGATGGATCGAAGTGGAAACCAAGCAGCGGACTGCTGTTTGCATCGGTATTAAATTTCTTGAACTGTTCCCATTTATCCTTCGGATCATTGTCATACAGGTTCAGAATGAACTCGTTGCCAAGAGCAAAGGAAGGCATGTCATAGTCTTTTGAAGCTGGCAGGTCTGTAACGGTTCCGTCAGCATTTTTCTTGTAGTGTGTTCCTTCGATACCCATATCCACCAGGTTGCGGAGATAAGGATCGGTGTTAAGCAGGTTCAGGAATTCCATCGCCTTCTCTGGATTTTCGGAAGTGCTGGAGATTGCCATCATCGAGCCGAGAACAGATGTGTTCGTTGCAATTGCATCACCAGCAGGCTTGGATTCTACATCATAACCCATGCTGCGGGACCAAGTCAGATCTGCGTATGGCTGGCTGTCAGCCATATCCACGAGCCATTTTCCGTTTTTCTGATAATCGGAGTTGGTTGATGTTGCAATATCAGCTGGAAGATATCCTGCCTTGTAATATTTATGCAATGTTTCGAATGTCTTCATTGTATCAGGTTGATCCAGGAAATTCACGACTTTATAATCGGTTGAATTAAATGGTACCGCCATTGGCAATTTCTCAGTAATGAAGTCATAGGCCAGATAAGGAGATGTATTCTTGTCTCCC
This sequence comes from Paenibacillus dokdonensis, assembly GCF_004916975.1. Taxonomy (GTDB): domain Bacteria; phylum Bacillota; class Bacilli; order Paenibacillales; family Paenibacillaceae; genus Paenibacillus_AQ; species Paenibacillus_AQ dokdonensis. Next base: position 605,126 of record NZ_STGQ01000002.1, read on the forward strand.
CATAGTGGAGCGTAGCCTTCTTTTTCTTTGAATGTTTTCAAAATTGGCTCAAGGCTTTCCAGCGAGTTCACGTTGGAGATGTCTAGCCCGTCTTTTTCCACCAACTGCTTGTTGAAGCGGAATACTCTTTGTGTTGCTACTTCTTTATTGGTAGGGATACCATAAATTTTACCGTCTACCTTCGCGCCTTCAATAAACTTCGGATCGAGCGCTTTCACAATTCCTTGTCCTTTGCTATCCAGCAGATCGTCAATCGCTACAAATGCGCCTTTGGCAACATTCTGCAGATAGTCATTCGCCCAAGAAGATGTAAATGCGATATCGTAAGGCTCACCAGAAGCGGTGATTACCTGCATTTTTTTGCTGTAATCGCCGAAGCCGATCATTTTAAGGTCAACGGTTGCGTTAATTTTCTCTTTGGTGTATTCGTTGATCTTTTCAACAACCTTATCTGTATCCTTTTGCGGATCGCCAATTTGATACCAAACCAGTTGATAAGGCTTTTCTTTCTTGTCGCTACCGCTTGCGCTGGATCCTTCATCTTTGGAGCCGCCGCATCCGGCGAGTACAACTGAAAATACAGTGACCAAGCTGACCATGGTAGCCAATTTCTTTTTCCACATGTGAAAATCCCCCTTCGTTGATCTTTCTCAATTTACTGCTTACGCTGTGGAACTAAATTGCTATTTTCAATTTACCGGTAATGGGTTGACTCACGAGCAGGCGCTCGGGCTGATAAATCAGCCCTTCACCGCACCTACTGTAAGACCGGAAATGAAAAACCTTTGGAAGAATGGATAGGCCAGTACGATTGGCACAGTTGCCAAAACGACCATCGCCATTCGCGCAGAATCCTGAGGCAAAGAGCTAAGTAGAGCCATACCTTGACCCGAGCTGCTCATTGCAGAGTTCGTTACCAGGAACTGCATGCTGTTCTCGATACGCATAAGGAGTGCTTGCAATGGTACCAGATTTGGGCTGTCAATGTACAGCAGGGCATTAAACCAGTCATTCCAGTAGCCCAGTGTACTGAACAAGCCAATCGTAGCCAGACCGGGAAGCGAAATCGGAAGCACAACGCTGTAGAATACGCGCAGCTCACCGGCTCCGTCGATCTTGCCCGCTTCAATGATGGCATCCGGTACTGTCGTCCGGTAGAATGTCCTCATAATCATAATGTAGAAGGCGTTTACCGCTAGCGGCAGTATGAGTGCCCAGAGCGTGTCCTTCAAATGAAGCATACGGGTGTTAATGATATAAGATGGCACCATGCCTCCGTTAAAGAGCATCGTGAAAATCGCAATAAACGAAAAGAAGTTACGATATTTGAAACTGGAACGGGAAATTGCGTATGCAAAGTGCGAAATCAGAATCAGTGATAGCACCGCACCTGCCACGGTAACCAATACGGTAATCCCAAAAGATCGCAGCAGCTGGTCACCCGTCTTGAAAATATACTTGTAAGCCTCAACGCTCCACTCTTTCGGAATAATACGGTATCCATCCGTTGCCAGCGCCTTCTCATTCGTAAACGAGATAATAACGACGAACAGGAATGGAAATACGCAAGCGATTGAGAAAACAGATGCAATCACATTCAAAACCGTGTTAGACAGCCGTGAAGGCTGATTTAAAGTTCTTGTCTTGGCCAAAGCCTTTACCCCCTTTCTGGATTAGAACAATGCGCTGTCCTTGTCGATCTTCCGAACGATCAGGTTGGCAGCCATGACCAGAATAAATCCGACCAGCGACTGGTATAATCCGGCGGCGGTACTCATGCCAATTTCGCCCGTTGCTGTGAGACCGCGGTATACGTAAGTATCGATCGTGTTGGTTACCGCATAAAGTGCTCCCGAATCGCGCGGTAGCTGGAAGAACAGACCGAAGTCAGAGTAGAAAATGCGTCCCACATTCAGCAGCGTGAGCGTGATAATCAGCGGCTGGATGGATGGAAGTGTAATGCTCTTGAACTGCTGCCATTTGCTTGCTCCGTCAATCATGGCCGCTTCGTAATACGAACGGTCAATGCCGACGATCGCCGCCAGATACATGACACTTGTATATCCGAGCTCTTTCCATACATTCATGACAATCAGAATGACTGGCCAATAGGTTTTGTCCGAATACCATGAGATTGGGTGCAGCCCGACACCAGTGAGAATCTGGTTCAGAACCCCCTTGTCTTCACTCAGGAAAGCGAATGCGAAATAACCAATAATGACCCATGACAAAAAGTGTGGCAGAAACATCCCCGTCTGATACACTTTTGCGAGTTTTTTATTTACAATTTCACTCAATACAACTGCCATTGCCACTGAACAGATCAGGCCCAGAATAATAAAGGCCAAATTATAAAGCAGCGTATTCCTAGTTATGATGTAAGCGTCTTGGGTAGCGAACAAAAACTTAAAGTTCTTGAATCCGACCCAGTCGCTATGAAACAAGCTTGCCCAAAATCCGTCCCTGGAATAGCGATAGCTTTTAAAAGCTATAATCGTACCCACCATAGGCAAATAGGAAAATAGCAGGAACCAAATGGTTGCCGGCAAGACCATCAACAAAAACCACTTGTTCCGGCTGATGTTTTTTAGCATGTTGGCAAAGCCTTTCATGTTCGTCCCTCCCCCTCTGTACATTCAGTATAATTTGAAAGCGTTTTCCGAAAAAGTTGAAATACTATAGAATTGATGGACAAACTAAATACAAAATAAGTCCATAGGCATAGATCGCTACAAAATTAGCTGTAAATGTAAGCCTTTGCCCCTAAAAACAAAAAACTGATGCGATCCGATTGGATCACACCAGCCCTTTGAATTCCGCAGGCGAGACGCCGACGTATTTTTTAAACTGTCTGAAAAAATAACTGTTATCCAGATACCCCGTCATTCGCGCCACTTCCTGAACCTTCAGGTTTGAGCGCTTCAGAAGCTCCTTGGCCTTCTCAATACGGTAGGAGTTTACATAATCGGAGAGCGACTTTCCCGTTTCGCGGTGGAACAGTTGTCCCAGATAAACCGCATTAATATTGTATTCCTGTCCGAGCAGCTTCAGCGACAGCTCGTCCGCATAATGCTCATGGATTTGTGTCAGTACCTGCTTCACCACCGGACTCAGCGATTGCTGACCCTGCAGATATGCCATAACATTCTCGGCTGCTAGCATAACTTGTTTCTTTAATTCGCCCATGGTCAGAGAACTGAATACGCCTGCAAAAATGCTCTTATACCCCTCAGCTTCCTCCGGATCAGGAAGATTCGCTTCCTTAATGGCCTGTTTGAACCAGATAATCATTTCAACAACTCGGTTCTGAACCTGGTACGGCGTAATTCCTTCCGTACTGGATAGCTGGTCTAGATCGTTCTCAATCCGCTGCAGCAGTTCCTCCTGTTGAAGGGATAGAAGCAGCCTGGAATACTCACCCCAATCCGGCACATGGATACTGCTACCGGATTGGTTTTTCAACTCCTCTACCCGCTTATTCGTCAGAATCAGATGATGCGGGCTGATCAGAAAAAATTGCTGTACTCTCTTGGCATCCCGATAGCTTTCCGCCGCCCCGTCAAGACCGCTCTGCAGCTCGCCCATCGATACCAACAGCTCAAACGGATAAATAATGCGCAGCTGATCCATCAGCTGGTTGAATGCAGCTTCCACGGTATCTTGATCTTCACTGCTGCCGTATCCAAACACAACGACAATATCGCTGTCCCAATCCACAAAGCAAATTCCTGGCGCCAGCTCATCATGCTCCGTCATTGATCGTACCCGCTGATACACCTGCTCCAGCTTTTCGTTGCGGTATAGAATCAAGTCTTCATGCTGTGGGCTCGGGGGAATCATCGGTTTAATCACAGCGGTTTCATAACATTCATGCGGGATCTCTAAGCTTAACAGCTGGCCCCGTTCGAGCAGCTCATCATGCTCAATTTGTCCACTCACCCACCGGTTCAGGATATTGCTCCGTAAAATGTCCATATCTTGATGGGCCATGGTCTGCGCTTGAGTGCTCTGGATTTTATCCACTGTGCTTTTCAATGTCTGCTTCAGTTCTTCCACATTGATCGGTTTGAGCAGATAATTTTCAATCCCGTATTTCATGCCCTCTTTAACATAGTTGAATTCGTTGTAACCACTGAGGATGATTATTTTCAAATCGGGAAACAAGGCTCTTGCTTCCCGAATCAACTCCAGCCCCGTCATCTCCGGCATCGTGATGTCCGTAATCAAGATATCCGCCGGATGCTCCTGCAGCGAAGCGAGCGCTTCCTTACCATTTTCTGCACTTCCAATAATCTCGAGTTGATAATCGGACCAGTCCAAGATGGAATAAAGTCCTTCTACAATAAACGGCTCATCATCCACCAGAAACACTTTATACATGCTGTTCCTCCTCTGTTGAAAACGGGATGCAGATGGATACCCGCGTTCCTTGATCCGGTGTGCTGTCAATCTTCAATCCGTAAGGATCTCCGTACAACAGCCGCAGGCGTTCCGCCACATTTTTGAGTCCCAGCGAATCCGACGAAAACTCACCTGGCTCCTTTAACCGGCTTTGAATTTCTGCCAGTTTTTCACCGGATATACCTTTTCCGTTGTCCTTAATATCAATGAGGATGCCCTGCTCTCCCGCATACGCATGAATACCTATCCAATTATCGGTTCGGCCTGAACGAATCCCGTGAAGAATATAATTTTCAATCGCAGGTTGTACCGATAACTTCAAAATGGAAGCCTGCTGCACACCCGGTTCCACATCGATGGTAAAATGAAAACGCTCCTTGTAGCGTATCCGGAACATCTCCAGGTAATTGCGGGAATTTTCAATTTCCTCACTGAGCTTTACCATCGTTTCTTTCTTCACCAGATATTTGAAAAGCGATGATAAAATATACGTCATTTCAGCCACATCATCCGCTCCTTTGGCTATCGCCCTCATCCGGATGACTTCAAGCGTGTTGTATAAAAAATGCGGATTGATCTGAGCCTGAAAAGCCACCAGTTCCGCATGTTTCTGTTTAATTTCGGAAATGTAGACTTGATGGATATGCCGGTTTAAGTCCTCACACATCTGATTAAAGCTGGCGGATATATCACCAAGCTCATCTTCACGTACGACCGGCAGCCGGACCGACAGGTTTCCGTTACGGACGATTCGCATCCCGTGAATAATATTCTGCGTACGCCTGGATACATTTTTCACTGCCAAATACGATAATAAAAAGGTCACTAGGATGCTCAGTCCCGTCAGACCGATAATTAACCTCTTCAAATTGCCATAGCTTTTCTCCACATCCGATACATGGACTACCTGCACGACTTCCAGCTTGGACTTGCTGTTATCCTGCCGGGTAACAAACGAGTCTTCATCCAGCATCAGCCGCTCCTGTCCCTTCACCGATATGACCTGATCGTAATAGGGATATGGTTTCGTTGTCGGCTTGGCCGCTGTATCGAACATGATCTCCCCGTTTGGCAGCATCACCATCAAATGACCCGTAAAGTTCTGATTCATGTTATCGATGGCCTTGAATATATTTTGAGTGGGATACACGAGCAGAATATATCCGACATCCTTCAGCGTCGCGGGATCGTTGATCCGGTATGCAATGCTGTATGTGCCTGTTTCCGGAGAGGCAATCACTGTATTAAACTTCAGATTAATATCACCTGAGAGATCCTTGCCCAGTAAAGGAATCATTTCTTTGGGGATCCCTTCGCCTTCCCTCAGTTGCTGGTACTCCTGGTTATCATTTTGCTCATAACGATACACGAATTTCTTCTCTTTACTGTACAGCATAATGCTGGACAGGTCTGTATCTTTTTCCAACTGGCCACGAATGAAGCTGTCTACATTCCTGGAAGCGAAATATCCGGATTCCGTATACACGTCCAGATGATGTTTAATGTAGGTTTCATAATCATTTTTCATAAATGCCAAAAAATCATCGGACAGTGCATTATCCTGATAAATTTGCAGTACGGCCTGCTCCGCGTTTGTCATTTTCAGATTCAAATACTCGGAGACACTGTGCACGGTCTTCTGCTGTGCTGCCAGCTCCTTTTCCTGAAATGATTGGGAGATAAAATAAAAAATGACGAATGCCAGCGTCAAAAATGTGGTTGTGGTGATAATCGTATAGATCAGGATCATTTTATTGAAAAGCTTGTTCTTAATATACTTCTGGTAGCTCTTCTTCAGCATTTTTCTTCTCTCACTTCCTCCGGGCTACCTTTAATGATGACAGATATTATGATACCTCTTCCAAATCCACTTATTCAAATGTCGGAATGTTGAACAATGCAAAAAACCAGCATCCTGGTGTTATCCAGAATGCTGGTCTTGTACGCGCAACGGACTATTCCGTTGTGTAAGGCAGCAACGCGATTTGACGGGAGCGTTTGATCGCAATCGTCAGCATGCGTTGGTATTTTGCACTCGTACCGGTTACACGGCGTGGCAAAATCTTTCCGCGTTCGCTGATAAATTTCTTCAGCAGGTCTGTGTCTTTATAGTCAATGTGAGTAATTTTGTTCACAGTGAAGAAGCACACTTTACGACGTTTGTTACGGCCGCCGCGGCGAGCCGGTCTTTTGTCGTTGTCTCCGCCTTCTCTTTGTTTAAAAGCCATGCTGTTCAGTCCTTTCCCTAATTAAAATGGCAAATCATCATCCGAAATATCAATCGGTTTTCCGTCATCGGAAAAAGGATCTTGATTGGAATTGTTCCGGGAGTAATTATTATTCCCGCGGTTTCCGCCTCCGTTAGAGGTCTCTTCACGCGGAGCTTGACCACCACCGCCGCTGCCGCCATCGCGGTTCGACTCCAGGAAACGTACATTATCGGCAATGACTTCGGTGACGTATACACGTTTACCTTCGTTATTTTCGTAATTTCGTACCTGAATGCGACCTTCAACTGCCGTCAAACGGCCTTTGCGCAAGTAGTTTGCACAGGTCTCAGCAAGCTGTCTCCAAGTTACCACTGGAATAAAATCCGCTTCCCGCTCTCCGCCTTGTGTCGTAAACGGTCTGTCTACGGCCATCGTGAACTGCGTTACCGCAACTCCGGCAGGAGTATAGCGAAGCTCAGGATCCTTGGTCAAACGGCCAATCAAAATTACACGGTTCAACAACCTAAATCCCCTCCTTCGAACGAATTCATCACTTACACGAAAAGCTTGGTATTAAGCAACGTCAAGAGTAATGAGATAACGAATTACTTCGTCAGAAATTTTCATGATACGCTCAAGCTCAGCAACGACTTCAGGAGTTGTACTGAAGTTTACCAGAACAAAAGTGCCATCACGGAATTTTTTGATCTCATACGCAAGACGGCGTTTACCCATCACTTCATGCTTTGTGATTTCTCCACCGTTGGAGATGATGCCTTGGAATTTTTCGACTGTAGCTTGAACGGCTTCTTGTTCAACATCTGGACGAAGAATGTACATCACTTCATATTTGCGCATATATTTCACCTCCTTATGGACTTAGGCCCCTGATCGAGTCAGGAACAAGGAGCGAGCCTAAACTCGCACCATATTAATATAACAAATTGTCATATCAGATGCAAGCTATTCTAGATTCAATCGATTCACTTTTGCCTTGGGAATAGTTACATCAATCCATATCATGTGCTGTTCCAGCCTATTATTGGAATGAAAAAGATTTTATACGATTAGGCATGATGTGTAAACAATACATAGGCAGTCCATTTTTCTATATGAGGAGGTTTTAGGAATGGGTGAAAAATCCGAATTCGAACCGGGAGATAAAGCTCCGAACCCTGGTGTATACATGGAGGTTGGCGAGGCCAGCTTTCATACCGAAATCCAGGACCCCCAGATGATCACGATGGAGCGAGGCGAGACCTTCCCGCAGACCACCAACAAAGACCGGAAGTGGAAAAAGAAAAGCAAAGCGAAGGTCCATTAATTTTTTTTCGAAAATGATGCATAAAACGGCTTAACCTGCAGATAATACAATTAGACGGTTACGAGAGAGGTGTGGTTCCGTTGGGCCTGAGCTGCGTAACAAATCACTGGAAGTCAGAAACAGCATAACATTATAGAAGCGGAGGGACGTGCCAAAGACACTCTGTCTGGAGCAATCCCGGATTGCTCCTCGGCTTATCCAAAGTTTCAACTGACGTGTTAGTTGTAGAACGAATTCCAAAAATCCATTTAAGTACCGTCTGCCAAACAGAAGGACCTTCGGGTCCTTCTTTGGTTTGTGGACTTATTTCACTGAAATAAACAGCAAAAAACCTCTGGCGATGACGGGCCAAAGGTTTTATCTGATTACGTTATTCTATGAAGTATATTTGATGAAAAAGGGAATGTGGCGGAAAGAGAGGGATTCGAACCCTCGCACGCCTTGCGACGCCTAACTGATTTCGAGTCAGCCCCCTTGGACCTCTTGGGTACCTTTCCGCAGCAAAATTGATTGTATCATAACATTGTAAAATGTGCAAGACAGGCTTTACAAATTTTACATTTCTTCTACTTCTCCCTCCGCTTCCTTGGAGCGGAGCACCTTTTTCATATTTTTCTCGAATTTGGCCCGGGGAATCAATACACTGTGCTGGCATCCGACACACTTAATCCGGATATCCATTCCCATGCGAATGACTTCCATTTCATTGCTGCCACATGGATGGTTCTTCTTCATTTGGATGATATCCCCCAGCTGAAACACCTTGCGTTCCATTGCCTATTCTCCTCCTTTTTCATCCGAAGCTGCCAGTTCGGCCAGTGCTTGTTTTTGCATATCCTCGAACTCCATCGCCTGCTTGATATTCTCCAGAATCATCCGCTCTACCTCTGTTCGGGTATTAGGTACACATTGGGCTACGATCCGAATTACATATTCACTGGTATTCATGGATTGAATGCCAAGCACATCCGGTACAGCAATGATATTTCCATCCCGTTCCTGTATACCCGTCAACGCCGATTTGATCAAACTGACTGTATCTTCAAGCGTTCTTTCGTTTTTGAATGGCAGATCCACCATAGCAAGTGCATTTGAGAACGAATAGTTGGTTACGCTTGTAATCATGCCGTTTGGCAGAATATAGGTCTCACCGTTCATATTCACAATCCGTGTGGAACGAAGTCCAATCAATTCAACCGTTCCTGTATACGTCCCCGTTTGAATAACATCTCCTACCGCAAACTGGTCCTCCAATATAATGAAGAATCCCGTAATGACATCCTTCACCAGGCTCTGTGCACCAAAACCGATTGCCAGGCCAAGCACGCCCGCACCGGCCAACAGAGGCCCAAGATGAAAGTTGAATTCCGACAGGATCAACAAGACCATTACAAAGTTGCAGGTTACTGAGGTTACGTTTTTCATAAGTTCCGCAACCGTTGCGAACCGGCGGGGGTTCATATTCATCCGGCTTTGTTCCTGGCGTGCAAGCGACCGATCAATCAATTTGGAAACGACGCGAATGATGATACGGGTAACCAGAAAAAGGACGATAATCCGGATGCCCGAGAACAACACACTTGTCCACATATCCACATTCGTAAACCAATCCCACAGCTTGTCGCTGAAATTAACTGCTTTATCCACAGCCCCCTCCACGCCATCTGTTTTTATTTCCACCCAATATGGATTCATCAACTCATCTACCTCCTAGCCTTCGATGCTTATATATCTATCATGATTGTCTTTGTAGTAGATTCCTCTAATATCCACATGCTCCTGAACAATGATTTGCTGAACGGATGCAAGCTCATCCTTGGGAAATTGTATGGATAAAGCACAGCCCGCCGTAATGGTCTTCGGTGTAGGAAAAAGATCTATTTCAATATCCGCATACTCCAGCAGCATTTCAGTTCGAAGCGCCTGCTGCGTCGAGTCGAAGGCAATCAACATCCACGATTCCATTTCTTCAAGGCCCGCCTTCCGTTCAAATAAATTGCTTGTCCCGGGAAGTATAAAAACATGCAACCGTCCATATACTAGATACTACCAATTGCATTTTGAAAGGAAGATTCTATGACTCAGCTGCCTAACCCTTCCCAGCAACAGCAGCTTTCATGCTTAAAAATACCACATACTGACCCTGAAATCCATTCTGCTATCATCCACCGTCTTTTGTTTTACTTATCCCAGGCTGAAGAAAAACAGCAGGTCATTATCGTATGTATTGGCACTGACCGTTCTACTGGGGATTGTCTCGGACCTTTGGTGGGGACAGCTCTGACACGCTATAAAAGTCCTTGGTTTCATCTGTTCGGAACTTTGGAAGAGCCTGTTCATGCCGTAAATCTGCAGGAAACATTGTCCTCAATCTATGCTTTGTATGACAATCCTTTTGTCATTGGTATCGATGCTTGTCTCGGACAGTCCACCAGTGTGGGCTGCATCCAGGTTGCCAGCGGCCCTTTAAAACCCGGTGCAGGTGTACATAAAGAATTGCCGCCGGTTGGCGATATCCATTTGACAGGTATCGTTAATGTCGGCGGCTTCATGGAATATTTTGTATTGCAAAATACACGGTTAAGTCTGGTTGTACGTTTATCTGAAATTATTGCGACCAGTCTCCACTCTGCGATTCAGGAATGGAAATCACGCACTACCCTTGTTGCACGGCTAGACTGATCGCTTCCACTTCTTCCGGAGATAAGGCATACGTCGATTCGCCGGCCGCAAGCGGTTTGGCATAAACATAGGAGCTGTCACGGCTGTAAAGAGCTGAAATGACAACTCCATTTTTCTTTTCATCCATAATCGCAAGTGAAAAGCTCAGATCACTTCCTTGATCACTAAACGCATTGTAACGTTTGATGCCAACCTGCCCCTTTACCTGCTGCAGTTTGGTTAGAAGAATTTCCAGTGACTTACGCTGCTCCTCCTGCTCATCCTCAACGGAGTCCATTTGCACTTTCAAATCAATCAGCAGGGTCTCGAGATTCTCAACGCCACTCCCTGCCATCATCAAATCATATTTGCGGCGCATTTTTCTAAGCTTCGCACCTTGTGTAAGCACCATAACGAGCAAGATCAAAATGAGGAGTATTACCCCGCCGATAAACCATTGCAGTTGTTCCATGATTAAACTATTCAAGTCCGACATTGCTGTTCATTCCTTTTCCTCATTCTTGATCTAACCGGTTATTCCTTATTTCCACTGACCACCGACAACGCATCTAGCCATTATGTTTTATCGAAAATTTTCTCTATTGCATCAATAAGTGTATCCACCTCATCAATTGAGGTATCTACTCCTACACTGACTCGAACCGCACCTGTCTGCAGCGTATCTGCGCCTTCATGCGCCAGCGGAGTACAATGCATGCCAGCACGAACGGCGATACCATATTCCCGGTCCAATTGGAAGGCAATTTCACTGGAATCCCGTTCAACAGACACGAACGAAACAATCCCTGTTCTGGGTTTGCCTTTTTCCGGACCCAATATACGCATACCTTTTATATTCTGGATACCTTCCATAATCCGCTGTGTTAAGTCCCATTCATGTTTATAAATCTGCTGAGGGGACAGCTCTAAGACTTTCTCGACACCAGCCTTCAAGCCTGCGATCCCCAACGTATTGGGCGTTCCTGCTTCATACCGGTCAGGACGAACCATGGGCTGCTCTTTTTCCTCCGACTGACTCCCTGTCCCTCCATGCAATAAGGGCTCTAAATCAATGGATGGGGATATGTATAACCCGCCTGTTCCTTGAGGACCAAGCAGCCCCTTATGTCCCGGAAAAGCCAGCAGATCCACATGCATGGCATTGACATCTAGATCAAGACATCCCGCACTTTGAGCAGCATCGAGCAGAAATGCAGCACCCTGCTCATGTGCCAGTTCTCCAATCTCTGCTGCAGGCAAAATGCTGCCAAGCAAATTAGAGCTGTGACTGCAAACAACCAATTTGGGCCGCTTTGATAATGCTGCCTTTAGCTTTAGCATATCCAGCTCGCCTTGGTCATTTACCGGAACATATTCCACCTCAATCCCGAGTGTTCTCTTCAAAAACTCCAACGGCCTTCTAACGGAGTTATGCTCAACCATCGTCGCAACGACCCGGTCACCTTTATGAAGCAGACCTTTGATTGCCAGATTCAAAGCTTCTGTTGTGTTATGTGTAAATACCACATCATTCGGGTTATGAACCCCAAACAATCGAGACAGCACCCTACGCGTCTCAAACAGTACTCTGCTTGCTTTGACTGCCATCTGATGGCTTCCGCGCCCAGGATTGGCTGCTGCCTCCTCCATAGCGATCTGCATCGCCTTCATGACCTCAGGAGGCTTAGGCCACGATGTGGCGGCATGGTCCAAATAAATAACGGGCTTCACAAGTTGTACCCCCTTCGAATCATGGCTTCCATTATAGAGTGACTTTATTTTATTAGGGTACCACTTGTGGAATGTAGCAGCATGCTGTTTTTATATTGCGAATTGTTTTGCTCCCTGGAAATAGAGAATGACACATCCTTTTCCCCTACCAGGGATACAGCCGGACATGTCACCTTGGCATTACCATAAGATCACTCTTACTGCAAAAGCTCTAACAGTCGTTCCAGATCCTGTTTGCTGTAATAGTTTAATTCAATTTTCCCTTTGTCTTTACTTTGCTTTATCTTAACGGTTGTTCTGAATCTTTCGCGTAAAGATTCTTCCAGATTATCAATGTAGGGATCACGCTTTTTCACTTTAACTTTGTTCTTGTCCACTGCTTTCCGATCCAAACTTTTAACAGCTTCCTCTAGATCTCTGACACTCCACTCATTGGCAACACATTGCTTGGCAAGCTGTTTAATGAGTGCCGGATCCTTCAACCCTACAATGGCACGCGCATGTCCCATAGATAATGTTCCACGTGAAACATAATCCTTCACTTCCTCTGGAAGCGATAGCAATCTCAGAAAATTGGCGATATGTGATCTTGATTTCCCTACCTTGAGCGATAACTCCTCCTGAGTGAGCGAATACTGATCCATCAGACCTTGGTAAGCTACCGCAACTTCCATCGCATTCAGGTTCTCACGCTGCAGATTTTCAATCAATGCAATTTCCATAACCTGTTGATCACTGAAGCTTCGAACAACTGCAGGGATCGTCGCTTTTCCGCAGAATTGCGAGGCACGGAACCGGCGTTCACCAGCAATGATTTCATATCCCTTCAAGACACTGCGCACAATAATGGGCTGAATAACGCCATGCTGACGGATAGATTCAGCTAATTCCTGTATAGACTCCTCATTAAAGTCTTTTCGTGGCTGGTATGGATTCGCGCGCAGTTGGCTGAGTGGAATCTCCACGATTTTGTCATCATCATTGATGGAAAGGGAAGGGATCAAAGCATCGAGTCCTTTGCCCAGTCGTTTATTCATAAGAAATCACTTCCTTTGCCAACTCTAAATAAACTTCGGCACCTTTAGAACGAGGATCATACGTCATAATCGATTGTCCATGGGATGGCGCTTCACTCAAGCGTACATTCCGCGGAATAATCGTTCGATATACCTTCTCTTGAAAATACTTTTTAACTTCTTCAATCACCTGAATTCCGAGGTTTGTCCGTGCATCCAGCATGGTAAGTAGGACTCCTTCAATCTTAAGCGAGGTGTTCAGATGTTTTTGTACCAGACGCACAGAATTAAGAAGTTGGCTTAAGCCTTCCAGCGCGTAATATTCACACTGGATCGGTATGATCACGGAATCAGCCGCTGTCAATGAATTAATCGTTAATATCCCCAATGATGGGGGGCAGTCGATCAGGACATAATCATAATTAGCCTTCACGAGTTGAAGCGATTTTTTCAAACGAAGCTCCCGTGAAATGGTAGGAACCAATTCAATTTCCGCGCCCGCCAGCTGTATGGTAGCCGGAATAATATGCAGTCCTTCGACCTGTGTCTCAAGAATCGCTTCCTTGGGATGAACTTCGTTGATGATGACATCATAAATACAATTGGCAACATCAGCTTTATTCACACCCACACCACTCGTGGTATTCCCTTGCGGGTCAATATCCACCAGCAGCACTCTTTTACCGAGTGAAGCCAAACCTGCACCGAGATTGACGGAGGTCGTAGTCTTCCCTACTCCGCCCTTTTGATTTGCTATGGCAATGATTTTGGACACTCAATTTCACCTCATTGTGTATGAAAACTCATCTTGTAGGTCACGGGATTATGTTATACAGCAAAACAATTGGCTGCATATATCCTGGAAGAAACATCATAGATGAGACAACCATCCACATCCGTCTATCCAGATACAAGCTGAAACGGCTTCGCTCTGCACAAGTGCATTTTTCCTTACAAAAGGAAATCCTGAGCCTGGAACCACAAGCTTCGATTTTCTCATCATTATTTGCTTAAAAGCGGCTATACAGCAAAATGCAAACCGCTCCCTCCCCCTACATGCGGGCCTTAACAGAAGCCGTTTGCTCCTATACCATCAGCCAAAAAAAGCGGCCTACTAGCCGCAGCTGCAACATGTATTAACGCTTGGGAATTTGTATCACGATTTCGTAATGGTCTTCCCGATCATTTTCTGTCGTTTTAATGGACAACCCGGAATCAGAAACCATATCAATGGATTGACGGATTGTATTCAACGCTAAACGTACATCTTTAGTAAAAGAAATACGTTTAGATTTCTTGATCTTAGATGCCTCTTTATAGTAAGCAACTCTTGCTTCCGTTTGTTTAACATTCAGTTCTTTGGAGATTACTTCAGATAGCAGCTTAAGCTGCAGTTCTTTTGTATCCAGAGACAGCAGTGCACGCGCATGCCGTTCTGTAATCTTACGCTCCATAAGAGCTGTCTTCACCTCTTCAGGCAGATGAAGCAAACGAATCTTATTGGCTATGGTCGACTGGCTCTTCCCGAGACGTTGTGCAAGGCTTTCCTGAGTCAATTGATGAAGGTCGATCAGCTTCTGGTAAGCTACCGCTTCCTCAATGGATGTCAGACCTTCACGCTGCAGATTTTCAATTAACGCAATCGAAGCAGCTTGGGAATCATTAAATTCGCGAACTATCGCAGGGATTGTTTCCATCCCCAGTTTCGTTACAGCACGCCAGCGCCGTTCTCCGGCAATGATCTCATATTTGGAATTGCGAACACGAACAACAATCGGCTGGATAACACCATGAGTTTTGATGGTCTGACACAACTCATCAATCTTCTCATCATCAAAAATCGTGCGGGGTTGATAAGGACTGCTAACAATCTCCCCCACTGGAATTTGTTTCACTTCATCACCGTTGTTTCGCTCCGTCAAACCAAACAATTTAGAAAATTGTTCTTTCATTCCGTATATTACCACCTAATTTCGTAATAGCACTTTGGCAAAGCGCTCGGTCAGCATCATTCACAGCAATCGACTTGCATCGAATTCTCGAGTATTAAAATCTGTCTTTATACCGCTTTCAAGCTGCATGATTATCCCAAAATGAGCTCAAGGGATAAACACTTCAAGCGCCCTGCGCGCCGGTCAACCGTTACGTAAAATCGATATTATAACCTAGCCTCAACAACTCTCTCTATTCTACCACTTTTTTTCATATAATCCTATTCTCCAAAGTCCTCTTTTTTTCCTGCTGGACACTTATTTTTTCAAGTGCATTAAAGGCCTCTGCAGCTTCAGGAAATTCCCGCTTTTAACCATATTTATGGAGTGAAGTTCGGTAGAAAATATAGAATATAGGGTGTTCCAATGTGCACTTTTAAGTTCAACTTGAAACAGGAAAGGCTTGCAGCTCTTTTCTGGGATATCCCTCCATTTACTCTTTCCTCGGAGTAACTAAGAGCGATTAAAAAATAAGTTAAATTGCGCACAAAAAAAGGAATGTTTCACGTGAAACATTCCTCTTCATCTCTTTTTCTATGAAACTCAGAAAACAAGTTCAATCCATAAGTAACGCTTCAATCATCATAACGGTGTTTTAAGAGCCGTTCCTGCTTTTCGGGGATATTTCCGTGGTGTCGGGCCTGTTTTATCAATGATGATAATATGACGTTCCGATTCTTCAACGGGAAGCACAAAATTTTCCACACGATGGAGTTTGCCCTTTAACTCTTTTAAACTGTGGGAGGCTTCCTGCACTTCCACATCGGGATTGCTCCCCTTCATCGCTGCAAATATACCGCCCACCTTAACATAAGGAAGACAAAACTCATTCAGTACGGCAAGCTTGGCGACAGCCCGGGCAGTAACCAAATCATAGTTGTCGCGGTGGCCCGGTTTTTGTGCCCAGTCCTCCGCACGACCGTGCAGGAGTTCAACATGCTCAATTCCTGTCTCCTGCACGATATGCTTGAGGAAGTTAATTCGCTTGTTCAATGAATCAATGATGGTCAGCTGAAGATGAGGGAAACATATTTTAAGCGGAATCCCAGGAAACCCAGCACCTGAGCCGATATCAGCCATTGTCTTCATACTTTTGATATCCACATAGAACGCAAGGGTAATGGAATCAAAAAAATGCTTGGTGTAGACCTGTTCCCGATCCGTGATGCCGGTTAGATTCATCTTTTCATTCCAAAGCACCAGCTCATTAAAGTATGTTTCGAACTGATCCAATTGAGAAGGGCTGATCTCAATTCCCTTTTCAAGCAGCCGCTGTGTAAATGCCTCTTGTATATGGTCCAT
This sequence comes from Paenibacillus dokdonensis, assembly GCF_004916975.1. Lineage (GTDB taxonomy): Bacteria > Bacillota > Bacilli > Paenibacillales > Paenibacillaceae > Paenibacillus_AQ > Paenibacillus_AQ dokdonensis. The sequence goes on from NZ_STGQ01000002.1 coordinate 621,762, forward strand.
ATATTAACCTCTTGCGGCTGTTACCCGGTTGTAATGCTCCAGATAAACCAGCAGAATCGAAATATCCGCAGGCGTTACCCCTGATATACGGGAAGCCTGACCAATTGAAATAGGACGGATACTTGATAGTTTCTGCCGAGCTTCAATAGCTATGCCCTCAATTTCATTGTAATCAATCGTATCCGGAATCTTCTTCTTATCCATCTTTTTCAAACGTTCCACATGAATAAGCTGTTTCTCGATATAACCGGCATATTTAATTTGAATCTCCACCTGTTCCTTCATTTCTTCTGTCAGATCATATGGAGATGGCGAGATTTCTTCAATATGGTCATGGCTTATTTCAGGACGACGCAGAATGACAAGCAGATTACTTCCATCCTGAATAGGCGCAGATCCATGCCGTTCAAGCATTTCGTTCACATGTGATGGCCCTACCTTGACTGCCTGCAAGCGTTCGATCTCCTGCTCTACCTTCTCCTTCTTATCGAGGAATCTGGCAAAACGTTCATCGGAAATCAGACCGATCTCATGGCCCAGCGGTGTTAAGCGTACATCTGCATTGTCATGACGCAGAAGCAAACGGTATTCTGCACGTGACGTGAGTAAACGATAAGGCTCATTCGTACCTTTCGTGACCAGGTCATCGATCAGAACGCCGATATATCCCTGCGAACGATCAAGAACGACTGGCTCTTTGCCTTGTACCCGGCGTGCTGCGTTAATACCCGCCATGATTCCCTGCCCGGCAGCCTCTTCATAACCGGAAGTACCATTGATTTGCCCTGCTGTGAACAGTCCCGGAATCATTTTAGTTTCAAGCGAAGGCCATAATTGAGTCGGAACAACCGCATCATATTCAATTGCGTAGCCGTTACGCATCATTTCAACTTTTTCAAGACCCGGAATGGAACGCAGCATAGCAAGCTGGACATCCTCCGGCATACTGGTGGAGAGTCCTTGGACATAATATTCAGACGTATTCTTGCCTTCTGGCTCCAGGAAAATCTGATGTTTCGGCTTATCGCTGAAGCGTACAATTTTATCCTCTATGGATGGGCAGTACCGTGGCCCTGTTCCTTCAATGATCCCAGAGAACATCGGAGCCCGGTGGAGATTCGCATTAATAATCTGATGGGTTTCCAGGGACGTATATGTCAACCAGCAAGGAAGCTGTTCGTTATCGGAACCCTTCGTCTCATAAGAAAAGAACTTCGGCTTGTCATCTCCAGGCTGAATTTCTGTTTTTGAAAAGTCGATGGTTGACTTATGAACACGCGGTGGTGTGCCGGTTTTGAATCGAACGAGGTCAAAGCCAAGCTGACGCAAATTTTCAGCCAGCTTAATCGAAGGCTGCTGATTATTCGGACCGCTCTCATACGTCATTTCACCCATAATTACTTTGCCGCGCAGATAGGTACCTGTGGTCAAAACGACTGATTTACCTCTATAGGCGCTGCCTGTTTTGGTAATCACGCCAACGCATACACCATCTTCTACAATCAGCTCCTCAACCATACCTTGACGCATGGTGAGATTCGGTTCCATTTCCATCGTTTCCTTCATGGTGTGCTGATACAGGAATTTATCCGCTTGAGCACGCAGGGCATGAACAGCCGGCCCCTTCCCCGTGTTCAGCATGCGCATTTGAATATAAGTCTTGTCAATATTCCGACCCATTTCCCCGCCCAATGCATCAATCTCACGAACCACATGGCCTTTCGCCGGTCCACCAATCGAAGGATTACAAGGCATAAAAGCAACCATATCCAAATTTATCGTAATCATCAGCGTGCTGCTTCCCATTCGGGCTGCAGCGAGGGCAGCTTCACAGCCGGCATGACCCGCACCGATGACAATCACATCATAGCTGCCGCCATCATAACTCATGAATAAAGCCTCCTTTAATTTTTAAAAGTGAATCTATATAAGTCATTCCTTATTTACCTAAACAGAACTGCGAGAAAATCTGATCCAGCAGAGTATCCGATGCCGTATCTCCGATGATCTCACCCAGCTGCTCCCAAGCGAGCCGTACATCAATCTGAATCATATCGATTGGGATGAACTGCTCGGCCGCTTCATAGGCATCCTGCAGCGACTTGTTTGCCTTCTTGAGCAGTGCAATATGACGCACATTACTGACATACGTCAGATCCCCGGACTCAATACTCCCACTGAAAAACAGCTCTGAAATCGCAGCTTCCAGCGCATCGATTCCCTCTTGAGTCTTAACAGACATAGGTACGATCAATTCCTCCGCATAATAACGCGAAAGGATATTCCTATCCAGCTTTGGAGGTAAGTCCATTTTATTCATAATAACAATTGATTGTCTACCGCGGATTTGTTCCATTAATGCCAATTCGTCTTCATGCAGCGGCTCGTTTGCATTCAAAACAAGCAGAATCAAGTCGGCCTCAGTCACCGCATGTTTAGAGCGCTCCACGCCGATCTTCTCAACGACATCCATGGTTTCCCGAATACCGGCAGTATCCAGCAGCTTCAGCGGAATATTATTAATTGTAACGAATTCCTCTATCACATCTCGCGTTGTTCCCGGAATATCCGTTACAATTGCGCGGTTCGTATGAGCCAGGGCATTAAGCAGTGAGGACTTACCAACATTCGGCCGTCCAATGATAGCTGTGTTAATACCTTCACGCAGAATCTTCCCCTGCTCTGCTGTCTTCAGCAGCTTCGTTATGCCCTGCATAACCTCTGTGCTTTTTTCCTTAATAAACTCGGCTGTTAGGGACTCTACATCATGCTCCGGATAATCGATATTTACTTCGATATGGGCCATCGTCTCCACCAGTGTGTGACGCAGCTGTCCGATCTGATCGGATAAGGCTCCTTCTACCTGCTTTAATGCCACGGAGAAGGCCTTGTCAGATTTGGAACGAATCAAATCTATAACGGCTTCAGCTTGGGATAAATCAATACGGCCATTTAAAAAGGCCCGCTTGGTGAATTCGCCGGGTTCAGCTAAACGGATGTCCTGCTGCAGCAGCAGATCCATTACCCTTTTCACCGAAATGACGCCACCATGTGTACTGATCTCTACTACATCCTCTGTCGTAAAAGAACGGGGGGCACGCATAACCGTGACGAGAACTTCCTCCACCCGCTCACCGCCATCAGGATCGATGATATGTCCATAATGGACGGTATGCGTTACCGCTTCTGTCAGCTTGGTTTTACTATGAAAAATCTTCTCCACTTCGGCGATGGATTCAGGACCACTCACACGGATACCCGCAATGCCTGCCTCCCCCACTGCCGTCGAAATGGCTGCTATTGTATCGCTAAGCAACATCTTCACCTCTTTTTCCTGCTGTCATTTTCGTCTGCGTGTTCTCTCACTTATCTCTATCCTATCCAGTTCGAGAAAAGCAAAGACTTCAGGGTCGAATGAACAGCTCCTTATCTACGAAAAAAGCAATGACTTCATCAGCTATGAAAGCTGAGTAAAGTCATTGCACATCATGTCTCATCTCAGGATTAGAACAATCCCTTTTACTTTAATGTAATGACGATACGCCGGTTCGGTTCTTCCCCTTTGCTGTATGTCTTCACCTGCGGGTGATCCTGCAGTTTGGAGTGAATTACCTTCCGTTCCTGCGGTGACATCGGCTCAAGGACAACCTCTTTGTGTGAACGAATCACACGGCCCGCCAGGCGGTCCGCCAATTCCTCCAGCGTTTTCTTGCGGCGCTCACGGAAATTCTCAGCATCCAGCACGATACGGATGTAGCTGTCCGCGTAACGGTTGGCCACGATGTTGGCCAGATATTGCAATGCATCCAGGGTCTGTCCCCTTCTGCCAATGATCAGTCCCAAATCGGGTCCGAATATATGAAGCGTCGTTACATCCTTGGTATGCTGCACGTCTACGGTGACGTCCAGTCCCATACTTTTACCGACTTCTATGATAAACTGTACGGCTTCATCATAGGGATCAAGCTCGGATTTCTTTTCTTCGGCCACCGGTGACACCGGATCTAATGGCAATGTTGATGCCGTCTTGACTGGCATGGATGGAGGCACAGGCAGCAGTGTTAGCTCAACCTTTGCTTCCTTGACACCAATCAGTCCCAGGAATCCTTTTGACGGCTGCGATACTATATTGACCGTAACACGGTCCTGACTTACCCCGAGCTGGGACAGCCCTTGTCTTACAGCTTCTTCAACGGTTTTTCCTGATGCGACGACTTTGCTCATTTAGATTTTTTAGCCTCCTTTTTACCTTTTCCCGCGTTGCCTTTGTTGCTTTTACTGCCTTGGCTGTTGTTCTTTCCACCCTTGCCGTTACCGCCACCGGCGGAAGACACGGCTGCTACATTGGCAACAGGCTTGTGGTTGCGGTACAAGAAATAGTTCTGAATGATCGTGTACAAGTTACTGAAGAACCAGTACAGTGGCAGTGCGGATGGGAACTGATACGACATGAAGAAGATCAGTACCGGATACACCATCATCATGAACTGCATGGCCCCCTGCTGCGGGCTCGGGTTCATCTTCATCATCATTCTGGATTGCAGGAATGTCGTTGCTGCAGCAAGCAGCGGCAGTACAAACGTATGGTCCGGCTTACCGAGCTGGAGCCATAGGAATGAATGTTCATACAAATATTTATTGTGAATAATCGAATTATAGAGAGCGATAAATACAGGCATCTGAACGATCAATGGCAGACAGCCCGCCATCGGATTAACCTTGTTCTCCTGGAACAAGCGCATCGTTTCCTGCTGCTGCTTCTCCGGATTATCTTTATGCTTTTCTTTGATTTTGGCAAGCTCAGGCTGAATGGCCTGCATGGCTCTAGAGCTTCGAACCTGTTTGATCGATAAAGGTAAAATAATCGTCCGCACGATAATCACCATCACGAGGACAGCAAGTCCATAAGCGCCACCAAACCAGTGCGCAAATGTATCGAGTGCATACGAGAAATAATAAACTACATTTTTCTGCCAGAAACTACCGCTGGATCTCATATCTTCTGTAGTATAGGTCACCGAATTGGAACCGCATGCCGTTAGAACCGTCATGGCAACAAGCATGACAGCAATGAGGAGGATCCATTTCCTACCTCGTCTCGTCTTGAATAGCGACACTTCATAACCCCTCTCTGAACACTTCCGTTCAACGTAAATCATAACATAATTAATTGGACAAAGAAACCAACTTTCACCGTCCCGGAGGCCGCAGCAATGATGCTTTGCGCAGCACGTGGAGGATGCTCTTTTCCAAATCCTTATAAGGCATATCCAGGGCACCTTTGCGGACAATAAAGACAAGATCCACATGCTCAATCAGCCGATCCTCTTGATGACGGACAATCTCTTTAACGAGTCGGCGCATTCGGTTGCGGACAACCGCATTGCCAACCTTTTTGCTGACGGAAATCCCCACTCGAAATTTCTCTACCTCTTTTTTGCGGAACCAGTATACGACAAATTGATGATTCGCAAAAGACTTCCCATGACGATATACGCGGCTGAAGTCCGCTCGGTTTCGTAAACGTAAACTTTTGTGCAACCGTATCCCCTGCCTGCCCATCCGCCCTCTTTATTCAAGCGGTCATTTATTTGAAGCATTCTCATCATAAAAAAGATATTTGAAATTTTTACTTCATATAATATAAGGAAATCTTCAAAAAACAGTATCGACATCCCTTAGTCATCATAAACCACCGGATATCCTATACACTCTTCCCTCTTTTTACTCTCCTGGAAACCAATCTATAGCTCAAAACGCAGAAAAGGACATCGCAAACCTGCAAAATTGAAGAAAAAAAGACCACCGCAGTGGTCTTCATGCACGAAATTTACGCACTCAATACTTTTCTGCCTTTCAGGCGACGAGCTGCCAGCACTTTACGGCCGTTTTTCGTGCTCATTCTTTTCCGGAAACCATGAACCTTTTTGCGTTTGCTCACATTCGGTCTAAATGTCGGTCTCATGTATTGCACACCCCCTTACAGGATCTCATAACCTTTATGGTTAAATTCATTTTCATTTACACAGAAAATGCCTTTTTACATTTAACCACGCCATAGCCTAAAAGTCAACTGATCCCTTCCCTCATTATATATCAAATTTTCAAGGATAGGGACGATCCTCCCTCATTTTATCCATTTTCATCATTCCTATATATAAGAAAATTCACATTTTGTGCTTCTGGTACATCCCTCTGTGGTCCAAAGAGTTTTCCACAGGCCAAGCGAAATGTTCATTGTTTAAATCCACAGATCGCACTTATCCACTTGTTCACAAAAATCGTCGAAGCTTTCTATTTTCCGGCACAAGCTGTGCACAACTAATTTGGAAATTTTAAGGATGCTGTCGAAACTTAAACAAATTATAAACAATATATAGTATTGTGAATAATATTTATACACAACTTATTGAATTTGTGGATAAAATGGACGCACACATTGATAAAAAGGGATTCTTTTGCTATGATTATATTACTTTTGGATGTGAATATCTGTTTTCACCCTCAATATTATCAACAAGCTGTGGATAAACTTGTGAACAATTTTTATTTGTCCACTTTTTTTTATTTTCTCCTTCCGTGAAACTGGGGATAAAATTCAGCAGCATTCATTTTTTTTCGACAATTCCACTCAAGTAGCGGAGGCCAAGGCCGCATTTGGAAGATTTAAAGGAGTGACAGTCTGTGGACAGCCATACTTCCGAATTATGGCAGCAAATCCTATCAATTATTCATACCAAGCTCAGCAAGCCAAGCTTCGACACCTGGTTTAAAGCAACGAAAGCAATCCAAATGAGTGACCACTCCATTGTCATTTCCGCGCCTACGACTTTTGCTGTTGAATGGTTGGAAAGCCGCTATACCAAACTCGTCAGTTCGACGATCTTTGAAGTGCTTGGCAAACAGGTTGACGTGAGATTCGTCATCGAAGAGAACAAGCCTGCAGAAGTCGTTCCCCAGCAGCCCACTCCAATGCCTCAGGTGACCCAAGAAGAAGCATTTACTCATATGCTGAATCCCAAATACACCTTTGATACGTTCGTTATTGGATCCGGGAACCGGTTTGCCCATGCGGCATCGCTCGCCGTCGCCGAGGCGCCGGCAAAAGCTTACAACCCTTTATTTTTATACGGGGGAGTAGGACTGGGAAAAACACACTTGATGCACGCGATTGGCCATTACATCCTGGAGCACAATCCCGCAAGCCGTGTCGTGTACATTTCTTCCGAGAAATTCACGAATGAATTCATTAATTCCATCCGCGATAACCGTGCGGAAAGCTTCCGAAACAAGTATCGCAATGTGGATATACTACTGATTGACGACATTCAATTCCTTGCTGGGAAAGAATCGACTCAGGAGGAATTTTTCCATACATTTAACGCGCTGCATGAAGAACAGAAGCAAATTATCATTTCCAGCGATAGACCGCCAAAGGAAATCCCAACGCTAGAAGACCGTCTCAGATCCCGCTTTGAATGGGGACTAATCACCGATATTCAGCCGCCGGATTTGGAAACGCGAATCGCCATTCTACGGAAAAAAGCGAAGGCCGAAAATCTCGATATCCCGAATGAAGCCATGATGTATATCGCCAATCAGATCGATACCAACATCCGTGAACTAGAGGGTGCCTTGATCCGGGTCGTCGCCTATTCGTCGCTTACCAATCAGGATGTCACTACGCATCTGGCTGCCGAAGCGCTGAAGGATATCATTCCTTCCAGCCGACCAAGAATGATCACGATTCAGGACATTCAGCAAAAGGTCGGGGAATACTATAATTTGAAACTTGAGGATTTTAAGGCACGAAAACGAACAAAAGCCGTTGCCTTCCCGCGTCAAATTGCCATGTATCTTTCGCGCGAGCTGACGGATTTTTCCCTGCCCAAAATTGGGGAAGCTTTCGGAGGCCGGGATCACACGACGGTGATTCATGCGCATGAGAAAATAACCCAATCGCTTAAGAATGATCAGGATCTCTATAAAGTGGTCAATAATATTACAGAAAAAATCAAAAATCCAACCTGAACAAGTTCAAAGCCTATGCACAATCTATACACATGTGGATAGGCTTACTTTTATTAGACTTGTTGGGCTTATCCACATATTCAGTGCCCCTACTGCTATTACTATTATTTAAAATATAAAAATATATATCATAAGAGCTGCGCACAGCGAGTCCCAAAAGCCTACTCGCCATCAGCCCGAAATTCCTGCTAGGAGTGAAAAGATGAAGATCAACATCCTTAAAAATGTCCTTAACGAATCCATTCAGCATGTGTCCAAGGCCATATCCAGCCGTACAACCATTCCGATCCTCGGTGGTATTAAACTGGATGTGACACATCAGGGCGTTACTTTAACCGCCAGCGACACGGATATCTCTATCCAGTCGTTTATTCCTGCAGAGGATGACAACCGGACGATCGTTCAGGTAGAACAAACCGGCAGCGTCGTGCTTCCTGCCAAATTCTTTGTGGAAATTATCAAGAAGCTTCCTTCCCAAGAGGTGCAAATGGAGGTTAAGGAGAATTTCCAAACCTTTATCTCTTCGGGTGCCACAGAAATTCAGATGGTAGGTCTTGATCCCGAGGAATTCCCTGTACTGCCTGACATTGAAGGCAATCAGACCATTTCCATTCCGGGTGTGCTGCTGAAGAACATGATCCGTCAGACGGTATTTGCGATTTCCACCCAGGAAACGACACCGATTTTGACAGGCGTTCTTTGGAACCTGGAGAATAATGACTTGAAATTTACCGCTACAGACCGTCACCGTCTTGCGACACGCTCAGCCCATATGGACGGAACGGAAGAAGTGAAATTCGGCAATGTCGTTATTGCTGGTAAAACACTTAACGAACTCAGCAAGATCGTTCCCGATCAAAATGCTCTGGTGGATATTGTCGTAGCGGACAATCAGGTTCTGTTTAAGCTGGACCGTGTGTTATTCTATTCCCGTATACTGGACGGAATTTATCCGGATACTTCTAGAATTATTCCGACAAGCTACAAAACAGAACTCGTTTTGGACACAAAAAAATTAAGTGAGTCGATTGATCGCGCTTATTTGCTGTCCCGTGAAGAAAAAACGAATATTGTACGTCTGCAAACCATGGAAAATGGGGGCATAGAAATTTCCTCCAGCTCGTCCGAGCTCGGAAAGGTTCGTGAAGAACTGGAAGTTATTGATTTTAAAGGGGAGCCGCTGCGTATTTCCTTTAACTCCAAATATATGCTGGATGTGCTGAAAATCGTGGAAAGCGAGCAGCTGATGATCGCCTTTACCGGGATGATGAGTCCAATTATTTTGAAACCAATGGATGACAGCCAAAGCTCGTACATCATTCTTCCTTACCGGACCACGAACTAAAAAAAGCATCTTGAACTTATGCACAGGAAGGGCGTTACCGATGAACGAAATAGTTATCCACAGTGAATATATTAAGCTAGATCAATTTTTAAAACTGGCAAATTGCGTATCCACAGGCGGGATGGCGAAGGCTCTGCTACAAGAAGGTCAGGTGCTTGTGAATGGAGAACCTGAGGAACGCCGCGGACGCAAGCTGTATCCCGGTGATCAGATAAAAGTGGAGGACTGCGGTGAGTTTACGGTGGCTCGCCAGTCCTGATATGCCCCTCTCGAAGCCGCAGCTATAAGTGGCGTCTGGCAGGAGATGAGGAGGAAGCACAGTGTTTGTAAAAAGCATCAGTCTGCAGCATTATCGTAACTATGAGGCGCTGCAGCTGGAATCGTTCGGCGATGTCAACCTGCTGATCGGGCAAAACGCCCAGGGGAAAACCAATCTGCTGGAGGCGATTTTTGTCCTCGCGCTTACCAAAAGCCACCGTACCTCAAGAGACCGGGAGCTGATCTCTTTTCAGGATAAAAATGCGCATCTGTCGGCGGTAGTGGAGAAAAAGTATGGGCCGCTGACGCTCGACCTGGATTTGTCCCCACAGGGGAAGAAGGCAAAAATCAATGGCCTCGAGCAGCGGAAGCTGAGTGACTTTATCGGATCGCTGAATGTGGTGATGTTTGCGCCTGAGGATCTAGAAATTGTGAAGGGAACGCCTGGTGTGCGCCGGCGTTTTCTTGATATGGAAATCGGTCAGGTTCAACCCGGATACCTGTATCATCTACAGCAGTATCAAAAGGTATTGAATCAGCGTAATAATTTACTCAAGCAAATGTGGGGTAAAGACAAGCCGCAGCAGGGGCTCCTGGAAGTATGGGACCAGCAGCTGGCAGAGCATGGTGTTAAAATTATAAAAAAGAGGAAACAATTCATAGTAAAGCTGCAACGATGGGCAGAAACCATCCACCATGGCATTACGAACGGCAGCGAAGACCTGAAGCTTGTCTATCTTCCGTCGTTTGGTGAAGAGGTGGAGGAAGATGAAGCTTATCTTTTTGAACAATTTATGTTAAAATTATCACAACTGAAGGATCAGGAGCTTCGGCGCGGTATGACACTTGCCGGGCCTCATCGTGATGATTTGGCCTTTTACATCAATGGCAGGGAAGTTCATACCTACGGATCTCAGGGGCAGCAGCGCACGACGGCACTGTCTCTCAAACTGGCGGAAATTGAACTGATTCAGGAAGAGATTGGAGAGTATCCGGTATTGCTTCTGGATGATGTGCTATCTGAGCTTGACCCTTACCGCCAAACACAGCTGATCGAGACATTTCAGAGCAAGGTACAAACCTTTATTACCGCGACTGGGGTCGAGAGCCTGAATGTGGATAAACTGAAGAAGGCCAATATTTATCAAGTCCATGATGGACACGTTGGTTCTTAAGGAGTTGGGACTATGTATATTCATCTAGGCGGTGAAAGAATTATCCGATCCGCGGAATTGGTCGCTATTTTTGACATATCGATTGAGAAATCCTCGAAAATATCGAAGCAGTTTGCCAGCCACGCCTGTCAGCAAAAGAATGTGGAATATATCGGCGAAGAGGAAGCCAAGTCCATCGTCGTGACGAAAAGCACTGTCTATTACTCCCCGATTTCCTCATCCACACTCAAGAAGCGGGCAAAGGTGTTCGTGGCCAACGCTTGACATACAAGAATTACGTTTGTTTTCAAACCATTTGGATTCGTAACAGCAGATATAGAATTTATAGAAGTAGGTGACAGGCATGTCTATGAATCAACCGCAATATGATGAGAGTCAGATTCAGGTTCTGGAGGGTCTGGAAGCCGTCCGTAAACGTCCTGGTATGTATATCGGATCTACCAGCGCCAAAGGTCTTCACCATTTGGTATGGGAAGTGGTGGATAACAGTATCGACGAAGCTATGGCCGGCATATGTGATCATATCGAGGTCATCGTTCATAAAGATAACAGCATTACGGTTATTGATAATGGACGGGGTATTCCGGTCGGTGAGAATGCCAAGCTGAAAAAATCCACCCTGGAAGTCGTTATGACCGTCCTGCATGCAGGCGGTAAGTTTGGCGGCGGGGGATACAAAGTTTCCGGCGGTCTGCATGGCGTGGGCGTCTCTGTCGTTAACGCACTTTCGTCCAAGGTTGTTGTACAGGTCAGACGTGATGGTCATGTTTATCAACAGGAATATCATCGCGGCGCTCCACAGTATGATATTAAAATTGTCGGTGAATCTGATGATCATGGAACGACCGTTACATTCCTGCCGGATCCGGAAATATTCACTGAAACGACTGAATATGACTACAATACGTTGCTGACACGGATCAGAGAGCTGGCATTCCTGAATAAGGGCATTGCATTGACGCTGACCGACGAACGGACAGGAGCCTCGAACTATTTCAAATACGAAGGCGGCATTATTGAATACGTCAAGTATTTGAACGAGAAGAAGGAGGCGCTTCATGAGCAGCCGATTTATGTCGAAGGCTCACGCGACATGATCCAGGTCGAAATCGCGCTGCAATACAATGACAGCTATACCGAAAATATTTATTCCTTTGCCAATAACATCAACACGCATGAAGGCGGTACGCATGAATCTGGCTTCAAGAGTGCATTAACACGTATCATCAATGACTATGCCCGCAAGAGCGGCATGATTAAGGATAGTAATGCCAACCTGTCCGGTGATGATGTTCGTGAAGGCTTAACTGCGATTATTTCCGTCAAAATTCCAGAGCCTCAGTTCGAGGGTCAGACGAAGACTAAGCTCGGTAACAGTGAAGTCCGCGGCATCGTGGAATCTCTATTTTCCGAGAAGCTTCAGGAATTTATGGGTGAGAACCCGTCTGTATCTAGACGAGTGCTGGAAAAAGCACTGCAGGCATCCCGTGCCCGTGAAGCTGCCCGTAAAGCACGTGAGTTAACGCGCCGTAAGAGTGCGCTTGAGATCAGTGCCCTGCCAGGTAAACTTGCGGATTGCTCCTCCAAGGATGCATCTATTAGTGAGCTGTACATCGTCGAAGGTGACTCCGCTGGTGGATCCGCCAAACAGGGACGTGACCGTCATTTCCAGGCGATCCTGCCGATTCGCGGTAAAATTCTGAACGTAGAGAAGGCCCGTCTGGACCGAATTCTGTCCAATTTGGAAATCCGCGCGATGGTAACAGCGATGGGAACAGGGATTGGCGATGAGGATTTTGAGATCAGCAAAGCTCGTTACCATAAGCTAATCATTATGACCGATGCCGATGTCGATGGAGCACATATTCGTACATTGCTGCTGACATTCTTCTACCGGTACATGCGACAGCTGCTTGAAGCGGGGTATGTCTATATCGCTCAGCCGCCTTTGTTCAAAATTGAGCGGAATAAAACTATTCGCTACGCAGGTTCCGAGAAAGAGCGCGATGAAATTATCGCTGAATTCGGAGAGAATGTTAAAGTTAATATTCAGCGCTATAAAGGTCTGGGCGAGATGAATCCTGAACAGTTATGGGAGACAACCATGGATCCGGAGAGCCGGACGATGCTGCAGGTAACCATCGAGGATGCTATGCAGGCGGATATGATTTTTGACACGCTGATGGGTGACAATGTCGAGCCGCGTCGTGATTTCATTCATGAGCATGCCAGACATGTGAAGAATCTGGATATCTAATTTCTAAGCGAAACACCAAGGAGGTGCCTGTCAGGGCACCTTTTTCTTTTTATGTGCAGCGCTTCAAGCTTTGGATTTACTGCGGATTTCCTTCCGGCGAGCCGGGAGTCGCCCATAGGCAATGGCATAGCGCTCAATCCGCCGGTATACATTTTTATCTTTGAAAAATTTTTTGAAAGGGAAGAGAGCGGGCAATGTGTTCACTTCGAGAATCCAGGGATACAGTGTTTTGTCGAGTGCGACATCCAGTCCGATCTCCTGCAGTTTGGGATAATCCTTTTGCAGTTGTCTGGCCGTGTCCACACCGAGATTATACAAATCTTTTTCAAGCGCATTGATATGTTCCTGGGAAGCATGTTCTCTCAGTACCTCGTCCAGCATCTTAATCTTCCCGCCGCTGTGGTAGTTGGTAATGATTTTATCTTTGGCCGCCACACGTCCGATAATACCAGTCGTTTCCCATCTGCCATATGTGTTCTTTTGCGTCAAGACTCTTAAATCAAAGGAACGCTCCTTGTATTTCAACTTGGTAATACCCTGTTGTATCAGATAAAGCTTATGCTGCGTTCGTCTGAGGATAGCGGAATGGAGATCATTCAGGTTATGAAATTCTTCGCGGCTGGTGTTAAATTGCAGGTTATAAAGTTCAGGATTAGTCGGTGAGTCACCTTGATCGGATTGTTCCGATGTAATCAGTCGTTCCACACACATGACCCCATTACCGTAAGTGCCGATATCGGGCTTAATATATACGAGTGAATGATTATTCATCATCTCTATCAAGGTATCCTGCGAATATTTTAAGGTGAGGGGAATATAGCGTGTGATTTGCCTGTTACGTAAAAGTACTTTCGTTTTAGCCCATTTGCTTGAAACACGCTGTATAGCCAATATATTTCATCCTTTCCGCGAAAGTTTAAATGAACAGGCAGCAGGGCTGCCTTGAGGGATCATCATATGGACCAAGGAATGCGCAAAACATAGGACAAGGGAGCAAATGAATGGTATAATATAAAGATGCCGTGATTTTAAAGCCCAGTCCCGAAAAAACAGCTCCTTTTGCCTATTAGTATATGTTGAGAGGAAAAAGAAGGTAGGGCGAATCCCCACAGGCAGGTAAGTTGGGCGGTTATTAGCGGAGTAAAAATCCAAACGTTTAATTGTGCTCTTTTTGTGAAAGTAATATAATAAAGATTAGTGGATTTATCGTAATTGGTTTCATCGAACGGTACTGCTTTCCTCGGTTAACCGGCGGACTGCGGCATGCCGTTTTATGCTTGTATAGAACTAAGGTTCGTGCTGCACGAGGCTCTGAAACAGATATAACTTCAAGGCTAGCAGCCACTTATCTTTAGTTTAGATTGAATATAGATGTGTTTGTAAGTGAAATGGAGGAGGGTCTTCACCATGGCGGAAGAAAAAAATCCCCAGATTAAGGAGCGGGACATTGGTGTAGAAATGCGCGAATCCTTTATGGATTATGCGATGAGCATCATTGTAAGCCGGGCTTTACCGGATGTGCGGGATGGACTCAAGCCGGTACACCGGCGCGTGCTATATGCGATGTCTGAGCTTGGTTTGTCTCCGGATAAGCCGTTCAAGAAATCGGCCAGAATCGTCGGTGAGGTCATCGGTAAGTTCCATCCGCACGGTGATGTGCCTGCATATGAGACCATGGTACGGATGGCTCAGGATTTCTCGATGCGCTATATGCTTGTCGAAGGTCACGGTAATTTTGGTTCTGTTGACGGTGATGCTCCGGCGGCTATGCGTTATACCGAAGCACGTCTCTCTAAAATTGCGCAGGAGATGCTGCGTGATATTAACAAAGAAACGATCGATTTTACTGAAAACTATGATGGCGAAGAGCTGGAGCCGGTTGTGCTTCCTGCAAGATACCCGAATCTTTTGGTCAACGGTGTATCGGGTATTGCCGTCGGGATGGCCACCAATATTCCGCCGCATAACCTGGGCGAGGTCATTGATGGGGCGCTTGCCCTGATCAAGGATCCGGATCTTACTTCGCTGGATTTGATGGAATATATCAATGGACCGGATTTTCCAACAAGCGGCTATATACTTGGACGCTCAGGAATCCGCCAAGCTTATGAAACCGGACGCGGCTCCGTAACCATGCGGGCCAAAGCGGAAATAGAGGAAAACAACAATAAAGCACGCATTATCGTAACCGAGCTCCCTTATCAGGTGAATAAAGCTCGTTTGGTTGAGAAGATTGCCGAGCTGGTGCGCGAAAAAAGAATTGATGGAATTACTGATCTGCGGGACGAGTCCGACCGCAATGGTATGCGAATCGTCATTGAACTGCGCCGCGATGTAAATCCAAGCGTGATGCTGAATAACTTGTACAAACATACAGCGATGCAGTCCACCTTCGGCATCAACATGCTGGCAATTGTAAAAAATGAACCGAAAGTTCTGAGTCTGCGGGATGTCCTGCATTACTACTTGGAGCATCAGGTCGAGGTTATTCGCCGACGGACGGAATATGATCTGAAAAAAGCCGAGGCCCGTGCACATATTCTTGAAGGCTTGCGTGTGGCTCTGGATCATTTGGATGAAGTGATTTCAATTATCCGCGGTTCTCAAACAACGGATATTGCTCGTGAACGTTTGATCGAGCGCTTTGGACTCAGCAATGAGCAGACCCAGGCGATTCTCGAAATGCGTTTGCAGCGCCTGACTGGACTGGAACGCGATAAGATCGAGAATGAATACCAGGAATTGATGGTCAAAATTGCAGAGTACAAAGAGATTTTGGCTAATGAGCATCTCATTCTCGAGATCATCAGTACCGAACTGCTTGAAATCAAGGAACGTTTTGCTGATGCGCGCCGGACGGAAATTACCATCGGCGAAGAAAGCATTTTGGATGAAGACCTGATTCCGCGTGAGGAAGTGGTTATCACCATCACGCATACAGGGTACATCAAACGCCTACCGGCTAATACCTACCGCAGCCAAAAACGTGGCGGACGCGGGGTTGTGGGAATGGATACCAAGGATGAGGACTTTGTTGAGCATCTGTTTGTAACCAACTCTCACCATTACCTGATGTTCTTTACCGACAGAGGTAAGGTATACCGTCTCAAAGCGTATGAAATTCCGGAGCTAGGCCGCACCGCGCGGGGAACAGCAATCATTAACCTGATTCAGATTGAACAAGGGGAAACGATAAATGCTGTTATTCCGGTAGAGGAATTTGAAAGTGATAAGTACCTGTTCTTCGTTACCCGGGGCGGTATTGTCAAAAAGACGCCGCTTGAGGATTACGTGAATATCCGCAAGGGCGGGTTGATTGCAATTAATATCCGTGATGATGACGCGCTGATTGAGGTTAAATTAACCGACGGCCAGCGGGAAATGATCATGGGTACGGCACAGGGCATGTCTATCCGGTTCTCGGAAAGCGATGTACGTTCCATGGGCCGCAGTGCCACCGGTGTCAAAGGTATTACACTGGATGACGATGACCAGGTCATTGGCATGGATGTTGTCGATAAAGAACTGGATACTCTGATTGTAACTGCCAAAGGCTACGGAAAACGGACACCGCTCAGCGACTACCGTTCGCAGACTCGTGGCGGTAAGGGAATCAAGACGATGAACGTGACCGATAAGAATGGACCGGTTGTCGGCTTGAAGGTTGTAAAACCGGATGAAGATTTGATGATCATTACATCCAGCGGGACCCTGATCCGCACAAGTATAGAAGGAATCTCCATCATGGGCCGCTATACGCAGGGTGTGAAGCTGATCAACATCCGCGAAGACGACTTTGTAGCAACGGTATGCCGTGCTGATAAGAGTGATGAGCCTGAGGATGATGAGGAAGGTGCCGAGTTTGAAGAGAACGGCATCAACCCACCTGCTGAAGGCGAAGAACCTGTAGAGGCCGCTGAGAGCGAAACAGAGGCTGATACGGAAGATTCTTCGGACGAAGAATAAATCATAAATTGAAAATAGCATGGCTTTTGATTAATCAAAAGCCATGCTATTTTTTTATGTTCTGAGTGATCAGAATGAATAATTTCCTCTGGATCGTCTGATGGTGCTCCTTATATCATGAGGCAGACATTTAATATCCACAGCATTATAGATTGTACAGGCTTACCATACGTAATATAATGGGGTATATTGCCATATTTTAATTGGTGGAAGTTAGCGAGGTTATCGTTATGGCCAGCATATCTATTTTGGAATTGAAACCCGGTATTAAGCTATCAAAAGATGTACATACCTCCCTTGGAGGACTATTGCTGCATAAAGGCACTGTTCTGCTTCCGCGTGACTTGGATATTCTGCGAGCCTTCATGGTGCAGTACGTCGAGGTTGATGCAGGTGATGCAGATGTAAGGAATGGTTCAAAACCTCCTGTACAAAAAAGCCTATTGAATGAGAAGGCTCAAACCGAACAGATGGTATCAAGTAAAAACTCCACGTTTCATGATGAATACGACAAATTGCTTTTGCTCGTGAAAAGTGCGAATCAATCGGTTATCGCAGCCGATCTGCCCATCTATGAGCTGCGCAACCAGTTGGAAGCAACCATTGTGCATATCAAGGAATATAATCCTTTGATGTTCACCCCAAGATCAATGAATGAGTATGATTACATTTACCATAACGCCGTATTATGCGCGCTCTCTTCTTATCTACTATCCAAGTGGAGCGGGCTCCAACAAAAGGACTGGATGCAGGCCGCCTTTGCCGGTTTATTTCATGACATTGGCAATACCAAGGTGGATCCGGCAATATTATTCAAGCCGCAGCCGCTGTCCGCGGCAGAGTCTGAGGAAATGCGCAGACACACGACTTATGGCTACCAGATACTTAAGAATGTAACAGCTATTAATGAAGGGGTCCGGCTTGCCGCGCTTCAGCATCATGAAAAAGTGGATGGTTCGGGTTATCCGCTGCGTCTTGATGGAAGTAAGATTCATGTCTATGCCAAGATCGTCGGCATTACAGACATTTTTCACGCCATGACACTCAATCGTATTTACCAGAAGTCTCAGTCTCCTTACTTAGTGTTAGAGCAGATTCACTCTGAGGCATTTGGGAAACTTGATCCTGCCTTGGTTCAAATCTTTATCCAAAAGGCGACTGAATTTCATAACGGTACGGTAGTTCGTCTCAGTAATGACCAGATCGG
>NZ_STGQ01000002.1:642500-644542 GCF_004916975.1 Paenibacillus dokdonensis
AATTCGCAGTTATTCATAACTGAATACATAGGTTATGCAGAGGCAGACCAGGGGAACTGAAACATCTAAGTACCCTGAGGAAGAGAAAACAATAGTGATTCCGTCAGTAGCGGCGAGCGAACGCGGATTAGCCCAAACCAAGGAGCTTGCTCCTTGGGGTTGTGGGACGTCTCACACGGAGTTACAAAGGAATACATTAGGCGAAGAGGTCTGGAAAGGCCCGGCATAGAAGGTAAAAGCCCTGTAGCTGAAAGTGTATTCTCTCCGAGACGGATCCCGAGTAGTGCGGGGCACGTGAAACCCCGTATGAATCCAGCAGGACCATCTGCTAAGGCTAAATACTCCCTAGTGACCGATAGTGAAACAGTACCGTGAGGGAAAGGTGAAAAGCACCCCGGAAGGGGAGTGAAATAGAACCTGAAACCGTGTGCTTACAAGAAGTCAGAGCCCGATCTATGGGTGATGGCGTGCCTTTTGTAGAATGAACCGGCGAGTTACGTTCCCGTGCAAGGTTAAGGTGAGAAGCCGGAGCCGCAGCGAAAGCGAGTCTGAATAGGGCGACTAAGTACGTGGGCGTAGACCCGAAACCGTGTGATCTACCCCTGTCCAGGGTGAAGGTGCGGTAACACGCACTGGAGGCCCGAACCCACGCATGTTGAAAAATGCGGGGATGAGGTGGGGGTAGCGGAGAAATTCCAATCGAACTCGGAGATAGCTGGTTCTCCCCGAAATAGCTTTAGGGCTAGCCTCGGAAATAAGTCGTGGAGGTAGAGCACTGATTGGGTGCGGGGCCCGCAAGGGTTACCAAGCTCAGTCAAACTCCGAATGCCATAGACTCGAATTCCGGGAGTCAGACAGTGAGTGCTAAGATCCATTGTCAAAAGGGAAACAGCCCAGACCATCAGCTAAGGTCCCCAAGTGTGTGTTAAGTGGGAAAGGATGTGGAGTTGCACAGACAACCAGGATGTTGGCTTAGAAGCAGCCACCATTGAAAGAGTGCGTAATAGCTCACTGGTCGAGTGACTCTGCGCCGAAAATGTAACGGGGCTAAACACACCACCGAAGCTATGGCTTGATGCTTATGCATCAGGGGTAGGGGAGCGTTGTATGCAGCATTGAAGGTATACCGTAAGGAGTGCTGGAGCGCATACAAGTGAGAATGCCGGTATGAGTAACGAAAAGATCAGTGAGAATCTGATCCGCCGAAAGCCCAAGGTTTCCTGAGGAAGGCTCGTCCGCTCAGGGTAAGTCGGGACCTAAGGTGAGGCCGAAAGGCGTAATCGAAGGACAACAGGTTGAAATTCCTGTACCACCGTAAACCGTTATGAGCAATGGGGTGACGCAGTAGGGTAGTGACGCGGACTGATGGATGTCCGTCTAAGCAGTGAGGCTGATGTGTAGGCAAATCCGCACATCGTAAGGCTGGGCTGTGATGGGGAGCGAAAATTATAGTAGCGAAGGTCATGATCTCACACTGCCAAGAAAAGCCTCTAGCCAGGTGAAGGTGCCCGTACCGCAAACCGACACAGGTAGGCGAGAAGAGAATTCTAAGGCGCGCGGAAGAACTCTCGTTAAGGAACTCGGCAAAATGACCCCGTAACTTCGGGAGAAGGGGTGCCCCGGTAGTGTGAATAGCACGAGGGGGCCGCAGTGAAAAGGCCCAAGCGACTGTTTAGCAAAAACACAGGTCTGTGCGAAGCCGCAAGGCGAAGTATACGGGCTGACGCCTGCCCGGTGCTGGAAGGTTAAGGGGAGTGGTTAGGGGTAACCCGAAGCTATGAACCGAAGCCCCAGTAAACGGCGGCCGTAACTATAACGGTCCTAAGGTAGCGAAATTCCTTGTCAGGTAAATTCTGACCCGCACGAATGGCGTAACGACTTGGGCGCTGTCTCAACGAGAGATCCGGTGAAATTTTAATACCTGTGAAGATGCAGGTTACCCGCGACAAGACGGAAAGACCCCATGGAGCTTTACTGCAGCTTGATATTGGATTTGGGTACGATCTGTACAGGATAGGTGGGAGCCTTTGAAGCATGAGCGC
>NZ_STGQ01000002.1:644608-707108 GCF_004916975.1 Paenibacillus dokdonensis
ATCCGGTGCGGGGACAGTGTCAGGTGGGCAGTTTGACTGGGGCGGTCGCCTCCTAAAGAGTAACGGAGGCGCCCCAAGGTTCCCTCAGAATGGTTGGAAATCATTCGAAGAGTGCAAAGGCAGAAGGGAGCTTGACTGCGAGACCTACAAGTCGAGCAGGGACGAAAGTCGGGCTTAGTGATCCGGTGGTACCGCATGGAAGGGCCATCGCTCAACGGATAAAAGCTACCCTGGGGATAACAGGCTTATCTCCCCCAAGAGTCCACATCGACGGGGAGGTTTGGCACCTCGATGTCGGCTCATCGCATCCTGGGGCTGAAGTAGGTCCCAAGGGTTGGGCTGTTCGCCCATTAAAGCGGTACGCGAGCTGGGTTCAGAACGTCGTGAGACAGTTCGGTCCCTATCTGTCGTGGGCGTAGGAAATTTGAGAGGAGCTGTCCTTAGTACGAGAGGACCGGGATGGACGTACCGCTGGTGCACCAGTTGTTCCGCCAGGAGCATGGCTGGGTAGCTACGTACGGACGGGATAAGCGCTGAAAGCATCTAAGCGTGAAGCCCCCCTCAAGATGAGATTTCCCAGTATGTAAGACCCCTTGAAGACGACGAGGTAGATAGGTTGGAGGTGGAAGTGCAGCAATGCATGGAGCTGACCAATACTAATCGGTCGAGGGCTTATCCTAAAAACTTTANAGACCCCTTGAAGACGACGAGGTAGATAGGTTGGAGGTGGAAGTGCAGCAATGCATGGAGCTGACCAATACTAATCGGTCGAGGGCTTATCCTAAAAAGTTTTCCGTAGGGAAACTTGCTTCGGAAGCGTTACGCTTTGCATCCGAGTAAGGGCTACGGAGACCGTTTCTAAACACACAAATTCGTTTCGTATCTAGTTTTCAGGTGATCAAACATCTGAACTGATTTTTAAGCTGCATGTCCTTTCTAAGGATGGATCTTTTGCTGGTGAGTCATCACCGAAGCGAAGACAGCGCAAAAATCCTGTTTGGTGGCGATGGCGGAGGGGTTCCACGCGTACCCATCCCGAACACGACCGTTAAGCCCTCCAGCGCCGATGGTACTTGGACCGAAGGGTCCTGGGAGAGTAGGATGCCGCCAAGCGAAGAACCACTGTTGATGAATAATCGATGGTGGTTTTTTTGTTTTAATTAACTGCTGTGAAATTCATTCACTCATCCGAGATGAACCGAATTTCTCGCTGATTGCATTTGTTACACAAAGCTCGAGAACTTTTTAATGCATTTAAAGGAATAAATATAAAAGAAGAGAAAAGATATCTATATGGTTGAAGACAAGGAATGATGGTGATAAAGTCAAAGCAATGATGGTAAGGACATATGCAGATTACAGTCTGTACTAGTTGAAAAGGTTAAGATTATTTTAAGGGTGAGAATGTATAATCGATAAACTAATGTAACATTTTTGTTACCGACGCGGCAAAAGTTGTAAGTATAATAGTGAGTGTACTTGTCAGGAGGTGCTTTTAGGATTTTTGATGTTTAACGATCTTAGAAGAAGGAGGACATACATGCGCAGACAATCATGGCTGCATGCTCTTCTTTTGTTTGGCATCGTCGTGATGTTAATTACAGGTTGCGGAAAGTCTGATTCCTCATGGACAACGTTTGAGGGTGCAGCCAATGAGAAAACATTCCCGGTGCCGAAAGAAGCAAATCGAACTGACCGTAATGTAGGCAATACAAAAATAGATTATGTCCGATATTCCATGAATGGACTTAAGGAAAAGGAAAGCATCCCTGATGTATATTTGGAGAAGATCAAAGAATGGGGATGGCGAGAGAACACGGATGAATCGGAGGATGCCTCAAGAGTTTTTGAGAAGCAGAACCGGATCGTTCATTTATCAATTCACGATAACTACTTTACGGTCACTGTTCTAGCCAAAGGTAAGGCAACCGTGAAAAGCACGGATTCCACTAAACCATAAAGACCCGCATCCGAGGATGCAGGTCTTTTTCTAATTTATAGGCATTGTAATGTTGTACTGCAACTTATTGCTGGTAGTAGCTGATATCCTGGTTATTAAATTTAATCATGCCATCTTTGCGAACACCCGTAAGCCGTGCGTATGCATAAAAGCGCGGGAGCAATAGCCACAAGTGCCAGAAAAGCAAAGAGATTACAAACGATAGAGGTGACATGAAAATTAAAGCGAGAAAGAGTACGAGGCCTATTGCAGTAATATAGGTATACACTTTGCGAAACATTCGAAAACTGATATGTTGATCTGTTATGTATCCAATCCAGGGGAGCTGCATGGAAAATTTCCAACGCCTGCGGTATGAAGAACCAGAGAGAAGCAAAACCGAACGCGAGATGACGTAATGTATCCATAAGACTAATGGTGCCGCCAAAGCGAAGTAAAACAGGCTTGTCCAGGATATGAGAAGCATTTCCGCTATAATAGCAATATAGGGAAGAAGGAGGTAGCAGCGAACCAGGATTCGCGTTACCGGGATCTTTTTAATCAATTGATAGTGATAAAAGGTAGCGTTGATATTATTCTCCTCAGCCATAGAAAAATAGCTTTCCTCCCTTGCCGTCTTTACTTCATATATCGGTTGTTCGAGCTGTTTTTTTTAAGTTTTCCGGTACAAACACGTGTAAAGTCGCAGTTGAATATGATTGATGTAGGTCATTAGGGATATGAAACAACTATGAAAAGGTTTAAAATAATAGAAAATGAGCCATACTTCATAGTAATCAAAGAAACAAAGGTGGGATGGTTGATGGAAGATCATACCGAACACGTCTGTATTATTTGCGGGCATGCGAAAGAGGAAGGGATCACGATTGTATCCCAGTTTATTTGTCAGGATTGTGAAAGTGAAATGGTCCATACAGATGCCGAAGACGCGAAATATCATTATTTTATTCATCAGATGAGACAAATCAGCATGCAAACACATGTGTAAGACAGGACATATTCAAAGAACTCGATAATCAAGACATACATTACTCCGCGCAAATTGCGGATAAGGGAGGGCCAGCAGGCTGCTGCCCTTTTTTTATGAGAATAGAAGATGGTAACTTGCAGTATTCTTCCGACTTATATCTTAAAATTCGTTCGTGAGCTTGGCACTTCGATAGCTTGATGGTTCAATATACGATAAAATAGGGTAGAGATTGAAACCGGAAGGAAACAGAATTACATGAAGCATGGGGAACTGCAAAAAGAACAAGCGCCTCTATATGAGGCTCTCTATCGATATAAGAATAGCAGACAAGCCTCCTTTCATGTTCCAGGGCATAAGCAGGGAAGAGCTTACGCCGCTTTCTCAGGAGGAGCAGGCTTCCTGGAGCAGATCATGGAGGCTGATGTCACGGAAATATCCGGCACGGATGATCTTCATCATCCGGAAGGGGTAATCCGCGACGCGCAGCTGCT
Source organism: Paenibacillus dokdonensis (assembly GCF_004916975.1). Lineage (GTDB taxonomy): Bacteria > Bacillota > Bacilli > Paenibacillales > Paenibacillaceae > Paenibacillus_AQ > Paenibacillus_AQ dokdonensis. Next base: position 648,030 of record NZ_STGQ01000002.1, read on the forward strand.
GGCTGCTGAATGCTTTGGTGCAGAGGAGAGTTTCTTTCTCGTAGGCGGAAGTACATCCGGTAATCTGGCGATGATCCTAACGGTATGTGAGAAGCCGGGGGATATCCTGCTGGTACAACGGAATGTCCATAAATCCGTGTTGAATGGTCTTATGCTTGCAGGTGCAAGGGCAGTGTTCCTTCAGCCGCAGCAGGATAAGTCCAGCGGGCTTGTAACAGCGCCTGCACCTGAGACTATAACCGCTGCTTTAGACGCGTATCCGGAGGCTAAAGGCGTCCTGGTCACGATGCCGAACTATTATGGCATGGGGACGGATTTGACGCCGATCGCGGAGGCCTGCCACCGGCACCATGTGCCGCTCTTGGTAGATGAGGCGCATGGCGCCCACTTCGGACAGCATCCACAGCTGCCGCAGAGCGCACTGGCCAGCGGCGCGGACGTCGTCGTGCAATCGACGCATAAGATGCTGGCCGCTCTCACCATGGGAGCCATGCTGCATGTGCAGGGTCCGCGGGTTAATCGCGGACTGCTCCGCCAGCGGCTCGCCATGGTGCAGAGCTCGAGCCCATCCTATCCGGTGATGGGCTCGCTGGACCTGGCGCGGCGCCTCCTGCATGTGCAGGGCGCCAGAGCCTTCACGGCGGGGCTCGCCGCCGTGGAAGGTCTGAAGCGCGGCCTGGCTGAGCTGCCCCGCTATGGGCTGCTGCATCCGCAGGAGCAGCAGGGAGAGGCTGCCGATGCAGCCATGTCGGCGTATACCACACAGGACCCCTTCAAGGTGGTCATTTATGACCGAATGGGAATCCTTAGTGGCTACGAGCTACAGCACAGGCTGGAAGCCCGTGGCTGCATACCTGAAATGAGTGATGACCGATATGTGGTCCTACTCTATAGTCTGGGATCGACAAAGGAGGACACCCGTCACCTTTTGGATGCCCTATCGCATATATCTGTAGAGAAGGCGGATGCCCAGACATTACATTCTCTCCATGGGAATGCAGGCATCTTCCCTGGTCCAACCTCCACCGAGGGCAGTACTGAGAGTACTGAGAAGAGTCCATTTGTCGAATTTTCCACGTGGAACAATTCATCCCAAGGCCATTTTTCAGAGCCGATACCATTTAGCTTGGCAGCTTTGGAACCGGATGAAACGGAAGCCGTTCGATTGCAGGATTGTTCAGGAAGAACAGCGGCGGAGATGATTATTCCGTACCCGCCTGGTATTCCACTCCTGTATCCCGGGGAACGAATAACAGAAGCAGCTGCACTCAGACTGCAGGGGCTTGCGCAAGCTGGCGCCAAATGCCAAGGAGCACAGGACTCGAAGCTCAGAACAATACTCGTATTCAAGAATAGCAGAAAGCAGGGACATGTTTGATGAACAATGGCCAGGGAATATTCGTAACGCTTGAGGGAGGGGAGGGATCCGGAAAAACGACTGTGATCGCCAAACTGAAGGGCTATCTGGAAAGCCGCTCGATCCCCCATATTATTACTCGTGAGCCGGGAGGCATCGAGATCGCAGAGAAAATACGCGAGATTATATTGGATCCCAGCCACACCGCGATGGATGCACGCACAGAGGCTTTATTGTACGCCGCTTCGCGAAGTCAGCATTTAGCGGAAAAGGTGGAACCGGCACTTGCAGAGGGCAAACTGGTGCTATGCGATCGATTTGTGGACAGCAGTTTGGTTTATCAGGGGTATGCCCGTGGCATTGGAATGGATCAGGTATGGAACATCAATCAATTTGCCATTCACGATCGGATGCCTATGCTTACTTATTACCTGGATATTGAGCCCGAAGCCGGGCTGGCCCGGATTGCGGCAAGCCGGGAACGGGAGGTTAACCGTCTGGATCTGGAGGGACTGCCCTTCCATCATAAAGTTAGGGAAGGCTATTTGAACCTTGCTGAGCGATTTTCAGATCGGATTGTGGTGATTGACGCCTCCCAGCGGCTGGAAGATGTCGAGGGAGATATCATCCGGAGTCTGGAAGAGCGCATTTTAAAGGATTTTTGAGGATCTTTGTCAAATAAGTAATGTATGGCTTGTACTCGTATGCAGGCTTTAAATCAAAGAGGAGGGAATGCAGGATGAAACTGATCGTTGCGATTGTACAGGATAAAGACAGCAACCGTTTGTCGGGAGGGCTTGTTAAAGCGAATTTTCGGGCGACGAAGCTGGCAAGTACCGGCGGGTTTCTTCGGGCGGGTAACACCACATTTATGATCGGGGTGGACGACAGTCAGGTTGAGGCTGTCATGAACGTAATCCGCAGCAGTTGTAAAGTCAGGGAACAGCTTGTAACTCCGGTTACGCCAATGAGCGGTACGACAGATTCTTATTTGCCTCTTCCCGTTGAGGTTCAGGTGGGTGGAGCCACGGTATTCGTGCTTCCGGTAGACCGATTTGAACATTTCTAAATAACCAACATAACCATCTGAAAACGCGCCTTGGATCGATTGAAACTGTAAGTGGAGTGATCCCCGGTGTATAAAGGTAGGAGATTCTAGTGAAAATCAACCCGGGATATAGACCCATTAAGAGTGAACTTCAGGTAACGGACGGTTCAGCAAAGCCTGTACAGCAAAAGTCCTTCATGGATGTCATGCAGCAGCAGTCGGCAAATGCCTCCCAGGAAGAGCTTGGACGCCGGTTTAAGGAAATCCAGATGCAAGGAGACCGCTTGGCCAGAGCGATGACCATTCGGGAGCTGAAAGCTTACCGTTTGCTTGTAAAGCGTTTTTTGGAGGATACGGTGAGACGTGGCGTTACCATGAAGGAAGCCCGGGGCTGGGACCGGCGTGGACGGGGAAAACGCTACAAATTGCTCGATGAGATTGATTCGGCGCTGCTGGGAATGGCCGATGGGATGCTGGATAGCGAACAGGGCAAGATCGATCTGCTGCAGCGGATTGGTGAGATACGCGGTATGCTGATTAATCTTGCATTTTGAAGAAATAGGAATAAACATCAGGGCCATCTCATGATACACTAAGGTATAGCAGTAAATTACATCAATGGATGTTGATCTAAGGAAGGTTTTGCAAATTGAAGCTTTGAAACCGAAATCATACTTTGCAAAATCCTAAAGGAAGAGAGGAATTATGTCTTTTCAGAATATTATGGGGCAGGATATGGCAAAGAGGCTGCTGCAAAGCGCGCTTCACAGCGATTCCGTCAGCCATGCTTATATTTTCAGCGGACCCGCCGGCTGCGGGCAGATGAAGACGGCGATGACTTTTGCTCAGGCATTATTCTGTACTGAGCTTGAGGATGATGCTTGCGGCCATTGCCTTGAATGTCGCAAAGTGGAGCACGGCAACCATCCCGATCTTCATCTTCTTGCTCCTGACGGATCTTCCATTAAAATAGACCAGATCCGCGAACTACAGCGGGTCTTTTCATATCGTTCGGAGTCGAAAAATCCGAAGGTATATATCATTGACCATGCGGACACCATGACCGTACAGGCTGCGAACAGCCTGCTTAAATTTTTGGAGGAGCCTCCAGTTCCGGCTGTGGCTGTCCTGCTCACAGAAAATGGACAGGCTTTGCTGCCGACGATTCAGTCGCGGGCTCAGACCATCTCCTTTTTCCCGTTGAAACCGGCACTTATGCTGCAGCAGCTTGTGGATGAAGGTTATCCTCAACAGCTTGCACGCTGTGTGGTGCATTTGTCTTCAGGACTGGACGGCTGCCGCGAAATACTTACGCAGAATTGGTTTGCAGAAATTAGAAACGTAGTGTTACAATTAGGGAAGGAAACTCTAGGACGAGGCAGCTCTGCTCTAGTGACCGCGGGGCAGAAGGTGTTCAAAGCCGGACTTTCCGACCATTTGGATTTACTGCTAAGCTTGTTTCATTTGTGGTTCAAAGATATGCTTCACGTCCAATACGGAAGGCACGAAAGTATCGTTTTCATAGATCAGTTGGAGTTCTTATCCACACATGCATCATCCCGCAGCACAGCACAATGGGTCTCCTATATGGATTTGGCCGCAGAGTGCCAAAAGAAATTGCGCTACAATGTGAATGGCCAACTTTGTCTTGAACAATTTTTGATCGGTTTGGAAGGATAGCTTCAAGGCCATCTTTCTCTGGCATACAAGGGGGTTAGTTTTTGTACAGTGTAGTGGGTGTCCGCTTTAAAAAGGCGGGCAAAATTTATTACTTCGATCCGCTGGATTTTCCGATCGACAAGGATAATAGCGTTATCGTCGAAACGGCGCGCGGCATCGAGTATGGTAAAGTTGTTGTTGGAAAAAAAGAGGTGCAGGAAGCTGATGTAGTACTGCCGCTGAAAAAGGTGATACGTATCGCCGGAGACTCTGACGCGCGCGTTGTGGAAGAGAACAAGCAGGCTGCGAAAGAGGCTTTTACCACCTGTTTAAATAAAATCCGTGACCATGGGCTCAAAATGAAGCTGGTGGATGTGGAATTTACGTTTGACCGTAATAAAATTATTTTCTATTTTACGGCTGAGGGAAGAGTGGACTTCCGGGAGCTGGTCAAGGATTTGGCTGGTATATTCCGGACACGGATAGAACTCAGACAAATCGGGGTACGGGACGAAGCGAAGATGTTGGGTGGAATTGGCCCATGCGGTCGCATCCTTTGCTGCTCATCGTGGCTCGGCGATTTCGAACCGGTATCAATCAAAATGGCAAAGGATCAAAGCTTGTCGCTGAATCCTACCAAAATTTCCGGTTTATGCGGAAGACTCATGTGCTGCCTGAAATTTGAGCATGATAATTATGAAAGTGTGAAGGAAGAGCTGCCATCGGTAGGCAAAATCGTCATCACGTCCTTGGGCGAAGGCAAAGTAGTTGGCATCAATGCCGACACACGTTCTGTCCATGTCCAGCTGTTTGAAGTCGGCAAGGTCAAGGAACTGCAAATGGATGACGTTGTCATTAAGTAGACCATAGGGTTACTTTCGAGGTGGAAACTTGGAAAAGAAAAATATTTTTGCACACATTCAAGAAATGGAAACACAAATGGGACAGATCCACAGTGATCTGGGTGAAATGAAGCTGATGATGAAAGAGTTGTTGGAGGAGAATCATCGACTTACTTTAGAAAATGAACACCTCCGCAAAATACTCAAGGAAGCTTTACCTGCTGAAGAAGGCATTCCTTTACCTCAGCCTCTTGTTTCAATGAAACCTGAGCATCCGAATGACGTGGTAAGTGAAGGCTACGACAACTTGGCGAGGCTTTATCATGAGGGCTTTCACATCTGCAACGTCTATTATGGACATTTGCGCACGGAAGGCGATTGCCTTTTCTGCCTGTCTTTTTTGAATAAATGAGGCCGTAGGAGCAACTCCTACGGTTTTTTTTAGGATTTAAATATGGGACTCCCACAAAGTATTTGGAAAAGACATCGAGTAAGCACTCCACCTTGTGGGGGTTATTTTGCAATGTATAATGGTCAACACTAGACGAATAAAGGAAAAAGGAACCAATGAACATGGACAACAGTATTTTGGAGCCATCAGAGCGCATAGACGATCTGCTGACCCATCAATTGCATATCATACAGAGCGATGAAGTATTCAGTTTTTCCATGGATGCCGTTCTGCTGGCACGTTTTGCAGGGATACCGCCAAGAGGTAAAATTCTGGATTTATGTACAGGCAACGGCGTGATTCCTTTGCTTCTGACAACGCGCACCAACGCAGATATTGAAGGCATTGAAATACAGCCAAGATTGGCTGGGATGGCAAAACGCAGTGTGGGTTTGAACGGATTGGAGGATCGGATTACGATCCGTGAAGGTGACTTAAGGGATCTTTATAAGGAAACGGGACATGGAGTATATGACGCAATTACGGTAAATCCGCCATATATGCGGCTGAACGGAAGTGATATTAAGCTGAATCCGCATCAGGCGATTGCCCGGCATGAGATCAGCTGTACACTGGAGGAAGTTATTCAGGCTTGTTTCAGGCTGGTCAAACCAGGTGGAAAAGTAAGTATGGTACACAAGCCGCAGCGGCTTAGTGATATCATGGCATTAATGCGGCAGTACCGGCTTGAACCTAAACGCCTGCGTTTTGTCCACCCACGCGCCCATCTTGAGGCAAATATGGTACTGATTGAGGCGATGCGCGATGGTAAACCGGAGGTAAGACTCCTTCCGCCGCTGATCGTCTATGATGAGCAAAATCAATATTGTCCGGAAATTATGGATATTTACTACGGTTCCAAAGAGGGAGAAGTATGAGTCTGACACGTCAAAGCAGCTTTCAAGAGCAATCGAATAATGGTAAAGGTTCACTATACCTTGTGGCTACACCGATCGGCAATTTGGAGGATATGACTTTTCGGGCGATCCGGACGTTGAAGGAATGCGATATTATCGCAGCAGAGGATACGCGTCAGACGCGGAAACTGCTGACGCATTTCGAGATCAGTCCGCAGATGCTGTTTAGCTATCATGAACATAACAAGGCGGCAAGTGGACCGGAGCTGATACGTTATATAATAGAAGGAAAAAATTTGGCAATTGTAAGTGATGCCGGTTTGCCGGCGATTTCAGACCCTGGAGCAGATCTGGTAAAGCTGGCGATTGAGGAAGGGATAAGCGTTATTCCAATCCCGGGAGCCAATGCTGCGTTGTCATCTTTAATCGCATCAGGACTGCCAACCGACCGATTTACCTTTATTGGCTTTCTTCCCAGGGAGCGAAAGGATGTAGAGGGAGTTCTACAGTCATTTCGTGCTTCGCAAGGAACACTGCTGTTTTATGAATCCCCACATCGGGTAATCAAGACCCTAAATGCGATTTTGAACGTCTATGGCAATCGTCATGTAGTACTGGCCAGGGAGCTAACGAAGCGATATGAGGAATTTGTTCGCGGCAGCGTAGAGGAATGCTTGGAATTTCTTCAGGAGCATCCGCCGCTCGGTGAATATTGTTTGGTAGTGGAAGGGACAAGCTTGCAAGAGGAGCAAGAGCAGCTAGCAGCTTGGTGGCAGAACCTTACGGTGGAGGAGCATGTGGCTCATTATGAGGCAGAAGGGCATCCGCGCAAGGAGGCCATGAAGAAAACAGCGGGTGACCGTGGTGTTTCGAAGCGGGATATATATAACACATTAATATAGAAGAAAAAATATTATCATGATAATAGGCTTATCCGTGGGGGATTGCTGCTTTAACGCTCCCCCGTAGGGGTGAGTATCTGAAAAAAGGGCAAAAAAATGTCTCCCAAGGCCGGGTTCATAGCCTAGGAGACACCAAGGAGATATGAAAAAGGTTAGAATTAACAAATAGAATAATACTATTATATACTAAAAAACTTAATTTGTCACAGGTGTTGGGATTTCTGAGATACATTCGTGGCAAACAATTTTTCCTTTGAAGTAAGTCACGTTCTCAGCGTTTCCACAGAAGATGCAGGCTGGCTCATATTTCTTGAGCATGATGCGCTCTCCGTCCACATAAATTTCCAAAGCGTCTTTTTCCCCGATGCCCAATGTGCGGCGCAATTCAATTGGAATAACGACCCGGCCCAGTTCGTCTACTTTTCTTACAATACCAGTTGATTTCATCATAACTGATCATTGCTCCTCTCGCCATAGTTTTAAAGTGTCATAATTCGACAACGTTCTCTCTTTTATGATATTAATAATACCAACGATTCCCAAAACAGTCAACCTGCAAATTTGTCATCAGAATTAGTACAGATCGTGTAAAAGCTGGGATATCACACATATCAGGATTCTTTTCCCATTATATAACGATGGTAGTATAATGTCGATTTGGAAATCTATATTTCTACCATAATCGACACTTTTCGACACACATTGTCGAAAAAAGTTCAAAACTATTTTAATTTTTAATCAATAATAGGAGAGGAGCATGAGATATGCATACCTTAAATGAGGAGAAAGTTTTTAAAGACCCGGTACATAATTATATTCATGTGCAGCATTCCACCATCTGGAGACTAATTAATACGATGGAATTTCAGCGCTTACGGCGGATCAGACAGCTAGGCACCTCTTATTTAACGTTTCACGGCGCGGAGCATAGCCGCTTCTCCCACTCTCTTGGTGTATACGAAATTACCCGCCGGATTATTTCACAATTTGAACGGAGCGGATATACGGACTGGCCGAACAGCGAAAAGCTGCTCGCGTTGTGCGCAGCACTTCTACATGACCTAGGACATGGTCCATTTTCCCATTCAATAGAAGAAGCATTTCACATGGACCATGAAGAATGGACCCGGCGGATTATTTTAGGGGATACCGAAGTGAATGCGATTCTTACCGAGGTATCAACAGATTTTCCAGCTCAAGTCGCATCGGTTATTGCCAAGGATTATGCCAATCCCATCGTGGTGAATTTAGTATCCAGTCCGCTTGACGCTGACCGGATGGATTATTTGCTGAGAGATGCTTACTATACAGGGGTAAACTACGGGACTATCGATATCGACCGGATTCTCCGGATGCTGCGGCCTTATCAGGGAAGAATTGTGGTAAAGGAGTCAGGCATGCATGCAGTGGAAGATTACTTGATGTCCCGGTATCAGATGTACTGGCAGGTATATTTTCACCCGGTCACACGCAGCTCGGAAATTATTCTGCGGCAGATCTTCCGGCGTGCGAAGGAGCTGTACCAGGATCATTATTCATTTAACTTCATGATAGAACCCCTTCCGGGACTTTTTGGGGACAGGCTTTCCGTACAGGATTATCTAAAGCTTGATGAAGCGCTAATCCAAACCGCATTTTCACAATGGGCAACAGAGAAGGATTCTGTGTTGAGTGAGCTTTGCTGCCGTTTTATGCATCGCAGGTTGTATAAATATGTAGAAGTTGAATCTGTAGACCTAGAGATGATTGATGAGATCCGAAGAGAGTTTAAGCGGGTGGGTCTGAATCCTGAATATGATCTCGAAATTGATTTTCCGACAGATCTTCCGTACGATGTATTTCGTCCCGGTGATGAATCCAGCCAGAAGCAGATCCTCCTGCTCGACCGAGAGGAACGACTGCGAGAAATTTCGGAGGTGTCGGATATTGTCCGTTCCATCAGTGGCATTCATCGCGGCAAATACCATTTATATTATCCGGGATCGAAGCTGAGGGACGTCATTTCTTCCCTACCCGACTCGATATCCCATATTTTTAAGCGATAACGACAAATACCATGAGGATGCAAAGCCATGCTTTGCGACATGAAGGGAGTTACAACGATGAATTTATTCGACACACATACTCATCTCGATGCACTGCAGTTCGACGAAGATCGCGAAGAGACGATCCAGCGGGCGCTGGACGCCGGCGTCAGCCGAATGATTAACGTGGGCTTTAATCGGGAGACGATCCCGTCTACCATGAAACTTGCAGAGACGTATGATTTTATATATGCAGCCGTCGGCTGGCATCCCCAGGATGCGATTACCATGAAGGAAGGCGATCTGGAGTGGATTGCATCCTTATGCAGTCATGAGAAGGTCGTCGCCATTGGCGAGATCGGACTTGATTACTACTGGGACACTTCACCGAAGGAAATTCAGCATCATGTTCTTCGTCAGCAGATTGGTCTTGCCCGTGAGCTGAAGATGCCGATTGTCATCCATAACCGGGATGCGCATGAGGATATCGTGAGAATTTTGCGTGAAGAGAAGGCCAGTGAAGTCGGGGGCGTGATGCATTCGTACTCCGGCAGCTGGGAAACGGCCAAATTATGCCTCAATATGGGGTTTCATCTCTCCTTCGGGGGACCCATCACGTTTAAAAATGCAAGACAGCCCAAAGAGGTGCTTGCCCAGGTTCCGATGGACCGTTTGCTGATTGAAACGGACTCCCCTTTTCTCACACCTCATCCTTTCCGAGGAAAGCGAAATGAGTCCGCACATGTCCGGTTGGTTGCCGAGGCAGCAGCTCAGATTAAAGGGGTGGATCTGGAAGAAATATCCCAAATCACAACCAAAAATGCACTGGAACGATTTGGAATTGTATGAAAACGGGAGAAAAACAGTGGAAAAAACGAGCATGAGCGAAGGATTAAAGATTTTTAACCAATAAAACGATGAATATTACAATTTTTTAACCATATATTCAAATAAACGTGGTTGATTCCCGCTTTACAACATGCATCAAAACAGGATATCATCTTGTCAGTAAGCTTGAGCTGTTGTAAGAGGTTTCCTTTTCGGCAGTTTCCATGAACCAGTCTCGCTGAGTCTTTCGTCTTTCGAAAGAACGGGGGAACCGATACATAGAGTGATGATGATTTCGTAATCCGGAATAAAGCTCGATATGTATTTGATTTCTTTTCAGGGTCTTTGGGGTGAATTCAATGCAGGCCGCCATGAGCGGACTCGCGTAGATAGGGCGGTTCTCTTTCGTCCAAACCCGACAGCTAACCCCGTAAGCGTAAATAAAGAGAGGTATTCGTGCATTTACTTTTCCGTCATTCTGACATCTAGGGAAGCCACGAAAGAGTCCTCATAAGCTCTTTACCCGGCTTCTTTTGTTTTGAATAAAGGAGAGGGCGTCATCATACTGTTGTATAACAGGAGGTGACAAATCATGAAAAAAAGACAGGTTCATGGTGCAAGAGCGCATGATCCTTGTGTGTTCTTGTAAAAAATTGAGTATAGCCCGCGTCAAAGTCATTCATGCGTAACTCTAAAATGGCGAGGCTATGAAGGAGGATCGAGAAAGTGGGCATTTTCCAACAAGAGGAGACCCATGATTCCAAAATCTCCAGCATGTCTTACGCATTGCGATGGAAGCATGAGAATTTGCGCCAGATCTCTACTGCCGCTATCGTTTCAATCGCGATCGCCATCATGATTATGCTGCTCGTGAACACACAAACACGCAAGCAGGTGTACTTGGTGGTAGACGGTCAGATCAAATCGATACAGACCCATAAATCATTATTACAAGAAATGCTGGAAGAACAATCTGTCAGTCTTAGACCGGAGGATCAGATTTCCATGCCGCTGAGCGGGTCGCTTCAGGATGGAGATAAAGTGATAATCGATCGTGCCGTTTCGGTTCAACTGACGGCTGATGGGGCAACAAAGCATTTGAATACAACCGGTAATACCGTTGGCGAAGTCCTGAAGGAGATGGGTGTGTCGCTGAAGGAAACCGACAAAGTGACTCCGGCTCTGACGGAGCCTGTTACTGGTCAAACGGATATTCGGATCGTGCGCATTAACAAACAGGTCGTAGACCGTCATGAAAGTCTGCCTTTCCGTGTCATCAAAACCGCCGACCCCAGCCTGACAGCAGGTGAGGTACGTGTCGTCCAACAAGGTACGCCAGGTGTAATGGTGCAGCATATCGAGAAGGTATATCATGATGGCAAAATGGTTTCCATGCGTATGGTGGGCAAAGAAGTACAAACGAAAACACTGGATAAAGTCATTGCTGTAGGCACCAAGAAAAGGCCGGTTGAAGCTGTCGTAAAAACTGCAGCCGTTAAATCGACGAGCACAGCCCAAACCAAGAAGGCTGTCAGCAGCAATAACCGTGTAAGCAAAGCCGGTGTTGATTTCTCATATAAAAAATTGATTCATGTCTCCATGACGGCCTATTCTGCCGGCGAGCCAGGAATTGGTACCCGTACAGCTACGGGAACGCGTGTAACAGAAGGCCGCACCATTGCCGTGGACCCTAATGTGGTTCCGCTTGGCTGGTGGGTGTACATCGAAGGCGTAGGCTTCCGTCGTGCTGAAGACACGGGCGGAGCTATCAAAGGCAACAAAATCGATATTTATTATGACTCCGTGAAGCGTGCCAACAGCTTTGGCCGCAAGTCTGGTCTGAAGGTATATGTGATTGGTCCGGTGAAGCCGGATTTGAATTAATTTGGTTTTACAATGCCATTCTAATGTTATAGTATTATGATCATGAAAATGTCATGCTAAAGAAGAGGAGCACTCCTCTTCTTTTTGTTGTTTGGATGTCCGAAAAACGCTTGACACACGGACGGATGAGCTTTTGGGAAAGGAAGAATCGGGTCATGATAAAAGAAGTCATAGTAGTGGAAGGACGGGACGATACCGTAGCCATAAAGCGGGCGGTGGAAGCCGATACCATAGAAACCGGAGGCTCGGCGATTAATGCCCGGATATTGCAGCGGATTGCTCTGGCCCAGGAACGCCGGGGAGTCATTGTACTGACAGACCCTGACCATGCAGGTGAGCGGATCCGCAAAATCATTTCAAACAAGGTGCCCGGCTGCAAGCATGCTTTCATTCCGGAAGTGGATGCAACGCGCAAAGGCGACATCGGGGTGGAGAATGCCTCGCCTGAGGCGATTCGAAAGGCACTCTCCCGCGTACACACATCTTATGAAGGCGCTGAGAGTCAAGTAGATATGGAGGACCTGATGGCTGCGGGTCTGCTGGTGCATGAAGACGCGTCCCGCAGACGGATGATCATGGGGAACCTCCTTGGTATTGGATATTGCAACGGGAAGCAGTTTCACAAGAGGCTGGCAATTTTTCAAATCACCCGTGAGGAGTTTGCACAGGCGTTAGCCCACTTGGAACAGGGAGGGAAAGTTTAGTGATGAACGGTATGGATGGAATCGCCTCACCGAGGCGAACGAAGGAGATTATTCAGCGACATGGTTTTTCATTCAAGAAAAGCCTGGGACAAAACTTTCTGATTGACCAGAATATACTAAATAACATCGTGGAGGCTGCAGGCCTTGATTCCACCAAGGGAGCTTTGGAAATCGGCCCTGGTATCGGCGCATTGACAGAAAAACTGGCTCAGCAAGCCGCCACTGTGACGGCCGTAGAGATTGACCAGCGGCTTATACCGATACTTCAGGAGGTGCTGGAGCCGTATCCGCATGTTCGGATTCATCATGGTGATGTGCTGAAGGCCGATTTGGCGGCATTGTTCGAGCAGGATTTCGCCAATGTATCCAAGGTCAGTGTTGTGGCCAATCTGCCATACTATGTGACAACACCTATTCTGATGAAGCTGCTGGAAGAGAAGCTGCCGCTTGAGAATATCGTCGTGATGATTCAGAAAGAGGTTGCGGAACGCATGGCTGCTTCCCCAGGAACGAAGGACTATGGCAGCCTGAGCATCGCCGTGCAGTACTACAGCATTCCTGAGTTGGTATGTATCGTGCCGAAGACCGTATTTATACCTCAGCCAAACGTGGAATCCGCTGTCATTCGATTGACGGTGCGTGAGCAGCCACCAGTTGATGTCGATGATGAAACGTTCTTTTTCCAGGTGGTACATGCATCGTTCGCTCAGCGGCGCAAGACGATCTCAAATAATCTCAAGTCGCGCTTCTTCCCGAAAGACGGCAGGGAGCGTGTGGATGCTTTGCTTATGGAAGCGGGAATCCAGCCCTCCAGGCGCGGTGAGACACTCAGCCTGCAGGAGTATGCAACGCTGAGCAATGTGCTGCTGCGTGCGGGAATTCATGACTGAGTGATTTGAACTGGCGGCTATCAGCCCGGGCTCTATAAAATAGTGCAGCAGTCTCCCAAGCTTATTTGGCAAAAGGGATGAACCATTAGGGGGATTTGCCCATACCATGGGGTAGGGGTGATGTTGTGATGAATGTAGGAGACCTGGTCGTCCGCAAATCATATGGCGGTGATATCGCTTTTCGTGTGGAGGATATGCGGAGTAATCTGGCTGTAATCAAGGGGACCGAGTTTCGGCTGTTGGCTGATTCGCCCCTGGATGACCTTGTAAGGGTGCCATATGCACCGCTTAATGAAAAATCCCAGAAGGCCAATATTAGAGCGAATGAGTCGCTCAGCAGGCTGAAACGCCACCGTGAGGAGCAGACTCAGCGCAATCAGGCAGATCTTAGCGGAGACTGGCCGCAGCTGGAGCAGCCTTCTTATTTTGAGGTTCCGGGTAAAGTGCTCCATCTTGATGGAGATTTAAATTACTTAAAAAAGAGTCTCAGTCTCTACCAGCAGCTGCGTGTGCCCGCAGAGGGCCACTATGTGAGCGAATCCGGTATGGCTGATGCCCTTTACCGGCTTCTTCCGAGAGTAAGGCCCGATATTGTCGTGATCACCGGTCATGACGGGGTGCTGAAACAGCGGCCTAATAATGACCTCTACAGCCTGAACAGCTACAAAAATTCGCAGAATTTTGTGTCGGCAATCCAGGTGGCAAGGCAATATGAGCGGCATTATGACACGCTGACTGTCGTCGCTGGTGCCTGTCAGTCGCATTTTGAGGCGCTGCTGCAAGCGGGAGCGAACTTCGCCAGCTCGCCGGGGCGCATCCTCATCCATGCGCTGGATCCCGTTTATGTAGCCGCCAAGGCTTCTTTTACCTCGGTCAGAGACACGATTAATATGACGGATGTGCTTCATAATACAATCAGCGGGACCCAAGGCGTCGGAGGCGTTGAAACGCGTGGGAGCTACCGGATTGGTCTGCCACGCCTGAATGATCTTTCACAGCTGAAGGTGACGCCTTCGGTTCTGTAAAAAAAAGCATTTATTGAACCTTAATCCTGCTCCATGGATTAAGGTTTTTTGTCGTTTATGGCGTGTATACAGAAATATTACAAAATACCGCAAAAAAATCCGTTGACAATTTAATTTTAATGCTGATATAATTAAAATTTTATTTGACAAAAACTTCTCCTAGCGTTATAATGGACAAGGAAAGAGGTGGTCGTCGACAATGGCTAAAAATGCGCTGTTGGAAATCAAACGCAATCTCGAAGCCCATGTGGGTCAAAAAATATCGCTTCGGGCAAACGGTGGTCGCCGAAAGACCGTCGAGAGAACTGGTGTCTTGGAAGAAACGTACCCTTCTGTTTTTATTGTAAAGCTGGACCAAGAACAGCAAACTTTTAAACGTGTATCATACAGCTATGCAGATATTCTTACTGAATCCGTGGAAGTTACCATTTGCGATGATAACGCAGAGACACGAATTGAGTATGAAAAAGCGTAACTTTTTCATTGGAAACAGCCTTCCTTTCCGGAAGGCTGTTTTTTGTTGGCAGCGGACTTTTCGAATGAGGACCCTTCCTGTGAGAGATAATACATAAAGTATTTCCCTATATAGATTGGATTACAGGCAAGAAGGCAGTCCCTAGAACGGGATTAAGCAGCAAGACAAAGCATTCGTTCCATTTGTATAAAAGGATGATAAGGAGGATATTCCATGAGCCGCAGACGCCGTAGTGTGATGTCAGAAGAGCTGAAAAATGAGCTTGCCAAGGATTTGGGCTTTTATGAGACCGTCCAGCAAGAGGGTTGGGGCGGAATCAAGGCCAAGGATGCCGGCAATATGGTGAAGCGCGCCATTCAACTAGCCGAGCAGGCAGCATCGCGCAAATCGTAAACCAAAAAGGTAAAACCGGCGGAGACCCCTATTTTCACATGGGGATCTCCGTTTTTCATAACGAAACTTCAGGTTCGAAATGACTTGCATGATACAGTTTGATATAATGATTTGAAGCTGATATGAGGGAAACTTGAGGGTGGGTGAACGCCTTGAAAATTTACGAAAAAGCGCCAGCCAAAATTAACTTGATGCTGGACGTATTACATAAACGCCCAGACGGGTTTCATGAGGTCGAAATGGTGATGACCATGGTCGATTTGGCGGATCGGCTAGAGATGTCAGATCTACCGCGGGATACTATTATTATTACGAGCCAGGCGGGGTATATCCCCTTGGATGAGAAGAACCTGGCATTCCAGGCCGCGAGGCTGATTAAAGACCGCTACGACGTCAAAAGCGGCGTGCATATCCATTTGGATAAAAAGATACCGGTAGCTGCCGGCCTTGCAGGAGGAAGCAGTGATGCAGCTGCAGCGCTTAGAGGGCTAAACCGGCTCTGGAAATTAAACATACCTGTGAAGGAGCTGCAAGAGCTGGGCGCCGAGCTGGGCTCAGATGTTCCTTTTTGCGTGACGGGGGGAACGGCGCTTGCGACGGGCCGGGGAGAGAAGCTGACGCATGTCCGTAATCCGCTGCAGTGCTGGGTGATTCTGGCCAAGCCTCCGATCAATGTATCGACTGCGGAAGTATACGGCAAGTTCAGAGCAGCCGAGATCAAGCAGCATCCATCCGCAAGCGGGATGATCCAGGCGATTGAAACAGGGAACTTTGAAGCGGTATGTGACGGTCTCGGCAACGTGCTTGAAGATGTGACCTTGAAACTGCATCCGCAGGTAGGCCAGCTTAAGGATGCGATGATGAAGCTCGGGGCCGATGGAGTACTCATGTCGGGAAGCGGGCCAACCGTATTTGGGCTGGTGTACAAGGAATCCAAGGTTGCCCGGATCTATAATGGCCTTCGGGGGTTCTGCAAGGAAGTATATGCGGTGCGACTACTGACCTAATTACCTCCTTATTGTACAAACACGTACAAAAATGCTATATTTATACTATAATATTCGGGTTTTACGTATAGATAAGGGTTTGAATTGGAAATTGGCTAGAAGTTATTCATTGAATTTTTGATTTCTGCCAGGTTTTTTATGAATAATGTGTTAGCGAGGAGTCTTTCGTGAAAAAATTAAAGCGAAGCGCGCGTCTGGTTGAGATGACCCAATATCTTTTATCCAGACCCCATACATTAATCCCGCTTACCACGTTCGCCGACCGGTACGGGGCTGCTAAATCGTCGATCAGTGAGGATTTGGTGATTATCAAGGAAGTGTTCGAGGACGAGGGCATGGGAGAGCTGATGACGATGGCCGGAGCGGCCGGAGGAGTTAAGTTCATTCCGAGAATTCCCAGGGAGCAGGCACTCATATTCGCCCAGGAACTGTGCAAACAGCTGCAGCAGAAGGATCGTATTCTCCCCGGGGGATATCTGTACATGTCTGATCTGCTGGGTCAGCCTTCCTTGATGAACGAAGCAGGTAAAATATTCGCTACAGCCTTTGCCAATCAGGATATCGATGTGGTGATGACGGTAGAGACCAAAGGAATTCCGCTGGCATACGCGACCGGAGCTCAGCTAAACCTGCCGGTTGTTCTGGTACGCCGTGACCATCAGGTTACGGAGGGCTCAGCCGTGAGCATCAATTACGTTTCCGGCTCACATAAAAGCATCCACACCATGTCGTTGTCGCGCCGGGCGCTTAAAGAGAAATCCAAGGTACTGATCGTGGATGATTTCATGAAGGCGGGCGGAACGATTCAAGGCATGGTTGATTTACTGGCTGAATTTGATGCTGAAGTAGCAGGTGTAGGAGTTCTGGTGGAATCCGGAGCTGTGGAATCAGAGGAACGTCTCCTCCATGATTATGTATCTCTGGCAATATTGACGGGTGTAGATTCGAAATCAAAGGAAATTGACGTCAATCCGGGTAATTACTTTAACAAACGATAAACGCTGATAAACACTGCAGAATTTGTCGATTAAAATCCTTTATCGGCGAATAGTTCCGAAGTCTGTCGACAATATCAATCTTAGAAAAAAATTCCTGAATTTAGGACATTTTGTTGCCCCAAAAAAGAGGATTTCGCTTCGCTGTGTGGAATTATACACCAAGTCTCTGATGGAAAAAGGTGGTGAACACACATGCAAATTACGGATGTCAGGCTCCGCCGAGTCAACTCTGAGGGGAGAATGAAAGCAATCGCATCCATTACCATTGATAACGAATTTGTGGTTCATGATATTCGGGTCATCGATGGTAACAACGGAATGTTCGTTGCTATGCCGAGCAAGCGCACTCCTGATGGAGAATTCCGCGACATCGCCCATCCGATCTCTTCCGGTACTCGGGAGAAGATCCAAACGGCTGTTCTGGCGGAATATGAACGCGCTGCCAATGAAGAAGAAGTGATTGAGGAAGGCGCTTAAGCTTTTCAATTGGGGTTCAAGGAAAAGAGAGCCAGGACTATGGCTCTCTTTTCTTTTTGCGTAGAATACGATATATTCAGTAGTGAGTTCAAGAGTAGGAGGTCAAGACCCTTGAGAAGAATGGCGATTGTTCTTGCCGCAGGGCAGGGTAAACGAATGAAATCGAAACTATACAAAGTGCTGCACCCGGTCTGTGGAAAGCCTATGGTAGGGCATGTGCTGGATACTGTGAAACAAGTCAACTGTGAACGCAGCATTGTTATCGTAGGACACGGTGCAGAAGCAGTCCAATCTTATCTGGGTGAGACCGCTGAATATGTACTGCAGGAGCAGCAGCTCGGTACAGGTCATGCCGTGAAAATGGCCAAGGATCTGCTGGGATCAGAAAAAGGCTCCACCATTGTCATTTGCGGAGATACACCACTGGTTACCGCTGAAACGCTGGAGGCTCTGACAGAGCTTCATGAAAGCAATAACGCGGCTGCAACGGTGCTGACGGCTTACACGGAGAATCCTAAGGGCTACGGACGCGTTATCCGCAGCGAGGACGGAAGTGTCCTGCGCATTGTGGAGCAGAAGGATTGCTCACCTGAAGAGGATGCCGTTTGTGAATTTAATACAGGCACATACTGCTTTGATAATGCTAAGCTGTTCGCAGCATTGGAGAAAGTGACAAACCAGAATGTTCAGCAGGAGTATTATTTGACTGATGTCATTGGAATTATGGTCAGCCAGGGAGAAACCGTTCTTGGTTACATGACAGACGACTATGCGGAATCGATCGGTGTTAATGATCGTTTGGCCCTCTCGGAAGCGGAACGTCTGATGCGTGAACGTATCAATAAACGTCATATGCTGAATGGGGTAACGATTATTGATCCGGCATCTACTTATATCGGCGCTGATGTGATTATTGGCTCGGATACAGTTCTTCATCCGGGGACTGTGCTCAAAGGCAGCACTTCGATCGGCGAAGACTGCCAAATCGGCCCGCAAAGCGACATTAAGGATTCCGTGATCGGTGACGGCGTCGCTATTAAGCATTCCGTGCTTGACCAGGCCGAAGTCGGTAGCCGTACCACTGTCGGTCCTTTTGCATATCTGCGTCCAAAATCCCAGTTAGGGGAAGACGTGAAGATCGGTGATTTTGTGGAAATCAAAAATGCCAAGATCGACAATGGCTCCAAAGTATCCCATCTCAGCTATGTGGGAGACGCTAGCGTAGGTAAAAACGTCAATGTAGGCTGCGGAGCAATAACAGTTAACTATGATGGGTATAATAAATTTATTACAGAAATTGAAGACGATGCTTTTATCGGCAGCAATGTAAATTTGATAGCTCCCGTGAAGGTTGGAAAAGGCGCTTATGTGGTCGCAGGCTCGACCATTACACATGCCGTGCCTGAGAATGATCTGGCTATCGCCAGAAATCGCCAGGAGAATAAACCGGGCTATGCTGAGAAAATCCGAGCCCGCGCAAAGGCAAAAAAAGACAAGAAGTAGCTTTAACGTCCAAAGGATGATTAAATAGAAGTATTAAATGTATTAGAAACATTGTTCAAACGGCAATGGAGACAGGCATGAATTTCAATGAACCAGCACGGAGGGTTTTTATTCTATGACTTATTGTGATTCGAAATTAAAGATTTTTACTTGTAACTCCAATCCGAAGCTCGCGCAGCAAATTGCCGATTACATCGGAATTCCTATGGGTGATTCCCACACCACCAGCTTTAGCGATGGCGAAATTCAGGTTAAACTGAATGAGAGCGTCCGCGGCTGTCATGTGTATGTGGTGCAGTCTACCTGCGGACCGGTCAATGACAATCTGATGGAGCTGCTTATCATGGTCGATGCCCTGAAACGCGCTTCAGCCAAAAGCATCAACGTAGTTATTCCTTACTACGGATATGCACGTCAGGACCGTAAGGCTCGCTCCCGTGATCCGATCACCGCGAAGCTGGTGGCGAATCTCATTGAGAAGGCCGGAGCGCACCGTGTCATTACAATGGATTTGCATGCCATGCAGATCCAGGGGTTCTTCGATATTCCGGTGGATCATCTGCTCGGTGTGCCCATTCTGGCGCAGTATTTCCGTTCCAAGCAGATCGAGAACCCGGTCGTTGTATCTCCAGACCACGGCGGCGTTGTACGTGCCAGAAAGCTGGCTGATTTTCTGAACGCGCCGCTTGCGATTATCGACAAGCGCCGTCCGGAGCCAAACGTAAGCGAAGTGATGAATATTATCGGTCATATCGAAGGTAAAACTGCGATTTTGATTGATGATATCATTGATACAGCAGGTACAATCGTTCTTGGCGCCAACGCCTTAATGGAGGGTGGAGTCAAGGAAGTATACGCATGCTGTACGCATCCGGTATTCTCCGGTCCGGCAATGGAACGTCTGGAAAACTCTCCGCTGAGCGAGGTCATTGTGACGGATACCATCCCGATCATGCATTCTGATCCCAGCAATAAAATCAAAGTGCTTTCGGTAGCTCCGCTTATGGGCGAAGCCATTATCCGGGTTCATGAAGAATTGTCGATCAGTAAGCTGTTTGAAATTGAATAGAGATGTAATAAGCGCAGAAGGGGTTATGTTTCCTACCACAGGAAATGTAACCCTTCTCGCCATATAAAGCTATGGAGGAATAGAACCAAAATGAAATGGATTGTCGGACTGGGAAACCCCGGTTCAAATTATGAAAAAACGCGGCATAATGTCGGTTTTATGATGCTTGACGCATTGGCTAAGCGCCATGGGATTACATTTGGTCCAAGCAAGTGTAAGGCGCTCATTGGAGAGGGCTTCATCGGGATGAATAAGGTCGTACTGATCAAGCCGATGACATATATGAATTTATCAGGTGAAGCTGTTCGGGCCTATATGGATTATTATAAGGTTAAGCTTGAAGATATGATCGTCGTATATGACGACTTGGATACAGAGATCGGAAAAATACGTCTGCGTTATCAAGGCAGCGCCGGTGGCCATAACGGCATCAAGTCGATCATTCAGCATACAGGAACGCAAGCTTTCGACCGCATTCGCATGGGGATTTCCCGTCCGGAGCCTGGCTTTGCTGTAGTAGACTATGTATTGTCCGCATTTCCCAAAAAAGAGAAAGAACTGCTGGAGAATATGATTGAACATGCATGTGATGCGGCTGAATTTAGCTTGGATCATACCTATGAACAAACGATGGCGAAGTTTAACGGATAGAAATAATATGATCTGCTGCTTCGGAAAACAGGGCTAAATCAAGTGCAGGGCGGGCATAATGAGGGTATAAATCACCTTCAGGAGGCATATAAATGGCTATAAATTATATCTGCCGGCATTGCCGCACGCCGCTAGGAAGTATTGATTCCGCCCAGGTGACCGACGCGCAGCTCGGGTTCCATTCCTTGACCGCTGCGGAACGTAGAGATATAATAGCGTATGATTTAAGCGGAGATATCACGGTCAAAGTGATTTGCGATTACTGCAGAGAAGCATTGGAGCAACATCCGGAGCTGAATCTTGTGGCAAGTCCGCTTCAATAGACGTTATGAGTAGGATACCCTGTTCATTTTGGGGCCTTGGCAGTGTGCTGAGGCTTCTTTTCGGTATTCCCTGAGGTGACCTGCAAGTGCAGGACAGAAGTAATCGCAAGGTGAACCATTTTATGGTAAAATCCTTTCGGGATGCCCACGAATAGTATGAAAGACCAGGACTTTTCGTGAACAAATAATAAAACAACATATCGGAATATCTTAAAAGTAAGCATGAGAGAGGTGCCCCTTTTGTTACAAGCACTTATAGAAGCGTTTTCCAAAGATCCGGATTTGCAATCCGTGATGTCCGGAGTAAAGGCCGGAATGAAAGAGCAGCTGGTATCCGGCTTGTCGGGTTCCGCGCGGCAGATGATGCTGGCGGCATTGTTTGAAGAAGTACAGCGGCCGATGATCATCGTCACCCATAATATGTTTTCCGCTCAAAAAATCGCGGAGGATTTACAGGAAGCGCTTACACCTGATCGGGTTCTATTATACCCGGCTAATGAGCTGGTAGCTGCTGAATCAGCCGTGTCCAGTCCTGAAACCCTTGCCCAGCGCATAGACGTGCTGATGAGATGTGCACAGGGTTTTTCGGGTATTGTCGTAGCACCGTTTTCCGGAGTACGGCGGTTTTTACCTACTCCTGAAGTAATGGGAGGTGCTCGGATCCGGATTGAGGACGGTGGAACACTTTCGGTAGACGGATTCATGTCCCAAATGATTGAAATGGGCTATGAAAGGGTGGAGCGTGTTGAAGGCAAAGGCGAGATGAGTCTTCGCGGCGGTATTATTGACTTCTATCCAATGACCTCTTCATTGGCATACCGGGTAGAGCTGTTTGATGAAGAGGTGGATTCCATCCGCACCTTTGATCCTGCCGATCAGCGCTCCATTGATAAGGTCAAAGAAGTGATCATTACCCCATGCAAAGAGATCATTGCCGATCAGCATCGGCTGGTGCAAGCCGCAGAGGCTGCCGGACACTTGCTGGAAGAACAGCTTGGTAAAATGGCCGATCGCCAGGCAAAACTGCGCTTAACCGAAGAAATGAACCGGGAAATGGAGCTTCTGCGCGAGCGTGTCTATTTTCCTGAAATCTATAAATATATTTCTCTGCTTTATCCGGAGCGCAAAACGCTATATGATTACATGCCGAAGGATACGGTGCTGATTTTGGATGAGCCGGCCCGTCTGCTGGAAACGGCAAGGCAGCTCGAGCGCGATGAGTCGGAGTGGAATCTACATTTACTTCAAAACGGTAAAACGTTACCGCAGCTGCATCTATCGGTGGAAAATGAAACGGTGCTGTATCACCGTCCCTTCCAGACGATTTTTATGTCTATTTTTCTGCGTCAGGTGCCGCATACCCAACCGCAAAATATCCTAAACTTCATCAGCCGGGGGATGCAGGATTTCCATGGTCAGATGAATGTGCTCAAATCGGAAATGGACCGTTGGCATAAAACCGGGGTTCGGGTAATTATGCTGGCCAGCGGTGAAGAACGGCTTGACCGGATGCGGCGTGTGCTGCAGGACTACAACATTGATGAGCCTGTGATGCTGCAGGGCAATTTGCAGACCGGATTTGAGATGCCTTCCATTCATCTGGCTGTGATTACCGAAGGTGAAATGTTCTCGCAGAAGCAGCGTAAAATCCGCAAGCTGGGCAAAAACATGGACAATGCCGAGCGCATCAAGAGTTATACCGAACTGAAGGTCGGAGACTACGTCGTTCACCAGAATCACGGGATCGGTAAATACATGGGGATCGGCACCCTTGAAATCAACGGTATTCATAAGGATTACATGCATATTTTATATGCAGGCGGCGACAAGCTGTCGGTACCTATTGAACAGATAGACCTGATTCAGAAATACGTGGGCTCTGAGGACAAAGAGCCTAAAGTATATAAACTGGGCGGCAATGAGTGGAACAAGGTAAAAAGCAAGGTGCGTTCATCCGTACAAGATATCGCAGATGATCTGATCAAGCTTTACGCAGAGCGCCAGTCGACAACGGGCTATGGTTTCGAGAAGGATACGGCCGAGCAGCGTGAGTTTGAGGAAATGTTCCCATATGATGAGACGCGGGACCAGCTGCGGGCCATTGAAGAAATTAAGAATGATATGGAGCAGAACCGTCCGATGGACCGGCTTCTGTGCGGCGACGTGGGCTACGGCAAGACCGAAGTGGCCATACGTGCAGCTTTTAAATCGGCAATGGAGGGCAAGCAGGTTGCTGTGCTGGTTCCAACAACTATTTTGGCCCAGCAGCATTATGAAACATTCCGGGAACGTTTCTCGGGGTATCCGATCAACACTCAGGTACTAAGCCGCTTCCGCTCCCGTAAGGAGCAGAATGAGACCACCAAGGGCATTCGTCAGGGAACGGTGGATATTGTCATCGGAACGCATCGTCTCTTATCCCAGGATCTTATTTTTAAAGATTTGGGACTGCTGATCGTGGATGAGGAGCAGCGGTTTGGCGTGACTCACAAGGAGAAGCTGAAGAAGCTGAAAACAAATGTGGATGTGCTCACGTTGACGGCGACGCCAATTCCGCGCACGCTGCATATGTCGATGCTGGGTGTGCGTGATTTGTCGGTAATCGAGACACCGCCGGAGAACCGTTTTCCTGTGCAGACTTATGTGGTGGAATACAGTCAAACCCTCGTACGCGAGGCGATTGAGCGTGAGCTTGCGCGTGGAGGCCAGGTTTACTATCTGTACAATCGGGTGCAGGGCATACAAGAAATGGCAAGCCAAATCACGGCGCTTGTGCCGGATGCCCGAGTAGGCGTAGGTCATGGACAAATGTCTGAATCAGAGCTGGAAAAGACCATTCTTGACTTCCTTGATGGTGAATATGATGTGCTCGTCAGTACGAGTATTATCGAGACCGGTGTGGATATTCCTAATGTTAATACGCTCATTGTGCATGATGCCGATAAAATGGGCTTGTCCCAGCTTTATCAGCTGCGCGGCCGAGTAGGCCGGTCCAACCGGATCGCTTACGCCTATTTCACCTACCAACGGGACAAGGTGCTGACCGAGGTAGCCGAAAAGCGGCTGCAATCGATCAAGGAGTTCACAGAGCTTGGATCCGGTTTTAAAATTGCCATGCGTGACTTGTCCATCCGAGGTGCGGGTAATTTACTTGGCGCGGAGCAGCACGGTTTTATCGCTTCCGTCGGCTTTGATCTGTACTCGCAAATGCTTGCTGAAGAGATCAAGAAGCGGAAGGTTACCATGCTTGGGGAGAAGGAAGAGCCGTCGAAGGCATGGAATACCGTCATCGATATCGGCATCGATGCGTATCTGCCGGCTGATTATATATATGACAGCATTCAAAAAATTGAAATATACAAAAAGGTTGCCGTAGTCGGCAATTTTGCTGAGGAGAGGGAACTGGAGGATGAACTGCTCGACCGATTCGGGGAACTGCCTGAGGCGGTGGTTAATCTGCTCGCGGTGGCCCGCTTGAAAGTATACGGTAAAATGTACGGCATCGACACCATTACCAAGCGCGGAGATGATCTTGTACTGAAGTTCTATGAAGGTCAGGAGAAAAAGGTCAGCACTTCGAAACTCGCCCAAGTTGGCAATAAGTTTGAAAGACGTGTACAATTTGAGCAGGAGTCTCATATGTCGATACGCATCAAGGGTAAGGGGCTCGACGAAGGACAGCTGCTTAGTTTGCTGGAGCAATTTCTGAAGGCAATTCGAGAGCTGTTTAAATCGAAGGAGGAACTTCAGGATGTTGTTCAATAAAAAGAAGGCATGGAAGGGTATCACGCTTACGATAGCCGCGGCTATGGCCGTGTCCATGCTCGCTGCCTGTGAAAAGAAAGAGTCTGTAGACAAGAGTGACTCAAGTAAAGTCGTGGCAACCTATAAAGGCGGGGAAATTACCGAGAAAGAGCTTGAAAGCCAGAAAAAAATCATTTCTTTCATGTCTCCGGAGTATGCCCAGTTCATAAACCTAAGTGATTTTCAGGATTATATTGTGAAGCAAAAAATCGCTTTTGAATATTTGAGTAATAAAGCGGATGACGCCTCGAAAAAAGAAGGCGAGAAGCAGGCAAGCCAGCTGATCGATCAGAACAAGAAGAGCATGGGGGAAGACCAGTTCAAGAAGCAGCTTGAAACCCAGAAACTGACGGAAGACGATCTCAAGCAGTACTTGGTACAAGCCATGACCGCCATGACGGATATGACCAGCAAGGTAACCGAAGACGATATTAAAAACAAATACGAGTCCACGAAACAGGACTACACGGTGGCCACCCTGCATCATGTGCTGATTGGCTTGCAGTATGGGGACAAAAAGGAACGTACCAAGGAAGAAGCACTCAAGATAGCCAAGGATGTAAAATCCCAGCTGGATAAAGGCGCGGATTTCGCGGAAATGGCCAAGAGATACTCTGATGACAGTTCAACAAAGGAAAACGGCGGATTGTACGAGAACTTTACTATAGGACAGTACAATATCAATGAGCTCAAGGAGCAGGTGCTGACCCTGCCGCTGAATAAAATCAGCGATCCGTTTGAAACCACGCTGGGCTATCATATCGTAAAGGTGGATTCCCGGAAGGAAACACCATATGATAAGCTGACCAAAGAGCAGAAGGATATTATCAAGCAGAACCTGGGTGCGGCCAAGATCGACAATTTCATGCAGAACGAGCTGAAGGATATAATCCAAAAAATTGATCTGCCGAAAACAACGGAAACACCAGCTGGAAGCACAGGCTCAGATCAATCCAAAACCGACGACACAACAGGTGTGCCGTACAAAGAGGAAGTATCCAAAACCGAAGGCACAAGCGGTAAATAAAATATAGCTTAAAACACAATATATAGATTGTTAATTATTTTTTTATCTATATATTGCGAATGGAAATTTGAGGGATTTTGGTTTTGCTACATGTTTATTTGAATAGGCAAAAACTGAAAACGCGGAGAAATCCGCGTTTTTATCATGGGCGCAAACTTGGAGTCTGTTCAGACAAAATACTCTTTTCGACCGCAACTATTCATTCCAAGATCATGTATAAGGATTTGGGAAAGGATGAATACTATGGTCAGATATCACACTTATATTTCCTGGGACACTCCTCTTCCCATCCGAACAGTAGTTGAAAAATCTTCTCGAGAAAGCGGGGCAACATGTCAATGAAAGCTACTGGAATAGTCCGCCGTATTGATGACCTGGGTAGAGTGGTCATCCCTAAAGAAATTAGAAGAACACTGCGAATCCGTGAAGGAGATCCGCTTGAAATTTTTGTTGACCGTGACGGTGAAGTTATTCTGAAAAAATATTCACCAATCGGAGAGCTTGGCGATTTCGCCAAGGAATACGCTGAATCACTTTACGAAGGCACGGGACATATCACCATCATTTCTGATCGGGACACATTTATTGCTGTAGCCGGAGGCTCTAAAAAGGAGTATCTGGAGAAGCAAATAGGCGCACCGATCGAAAGCTGCATGGATAACCGCAAGACGCTACTTGAAACGAACGGTGGTAATTATGAAATCAGTAAGGATCATCAGGAAACATTGTCGTCTTTTGTGTCTGCGCCGATCATTTCGGGCGGTGACCCGATTGGAACCGTGATTCTCCTTAGTAAAGATGATTCCGTTAAGATGGCTCAGCTGGAGATCAAAATGGCTGAAACAGCTGCCGCATTTCTCGGCAAACAAATGGAACAGTAAACTTAAATACATCCAACTCCCGCTTCGAAGGCTGCGAGCAGCAGCCATGCAGAAGAAGCGGGAGTTTTTTGTGTCTGCAATCCCAGGTATAATGAAAGCTGGCGGTTGTCTGCCTGCTTATGGGAATATGTCGACTGTCGTTTTCTTTATAAATCGGGAAGAAGTAGGGAAACAGGATGAAAGAAACGGGGACATCCTCGAAAATATTGCAAGGAGCATTCGTACTGAGTATCGCCATGGTGCTCTCAAAGCTCATCGGAACGCTGCAAAAAATACCGCTGCAAAATATGGGCGGCGATGTCGTTTTTGGCATTTATAATACGGTGTATCCGTTTTATACCGTAATGATTACGGTGGCGCTGGCCGGGTTTCCGGCAGCGATCTCCAAATTTGTTGCCGAGGATGCGGCACTGGGCGGCCAATCTCAAAGCGGGCGGGTCATCCGCATTGCTTCGTTGGTGATGGCATTGTCGGGTATTCTGTTCGGAGCTGTGATCTATTTTGGGGCTCCGCTGATCGGCATGATCATCGATAATGCAAGTGTTGTGCCGGCTCTTAAGGCTTCGGCCGTTGCCCTGCTGTTCGTGCCGTTGATGTCCGGATTAAGGGGGTTTTTTCAGGGTTATCAGAATATGATGCCAACTGCCGTCTCCCAAATTACAGAGCAATGTGTAAGAGTCGCCGTGATGATTATACTGCTTGTCTATCTGACTACCGTTGGCGCATCAGCAGAACATATTGCTGCCGGTGCCCTTTTCGGCTCAGCAGCCGGGGGTGCAGCGGGGCTCGTAGTGATGGGTGGTTACTGGCGGAGATACCGCAGAGGCCGACATCCGGCCATCCGGGGAAATGCTTCAGTGGGAGAAGCCCGTGAGATCGGTCAAGAGAGCAGGAGTTTGCTCTGGAGCATGCTGAAGTATGCGATCCCCATATGTCTGGGAGCGCTGGCTATTTCACTGGTTAACCTGGCAGATACCTTTACCGTGCCCCGCCTACTTAAAGCCAGTGGAGCCGGGGAGGACGGAGCAATGATCCAGTTTGGTATTTACAACCGGGGTATGCCGGTGGTGCAGCTCATTACAATGCTTGCCACATCGCTGTCTGTGCTGTTCATTCCTGCGCTGGCTGAAGCGAAAGTTACGGGGGACAAGCAGCTGGTTGCTGATCGCTGCCGCCTGTCGCTACGCTGGTTCTGGCTTGTGGGGATGGCCGCATCCATAGGGATCGCTGTATTGGCGATGCCGCTCAATATCGCGCTCTACCAGGATGGAACGGGAACCAGCGTGATCCGCTGGATTGCCTTTACGTCAGCCGGCAGCGCGCTCAGCATTATTTCTGCCGCCCTGCTGCAGGGCATCGGCATTGTAAAGGCACCGGCGCTGCATCTCTTAGCCGCAGCGGCGGTGAAGACGCTTCTGAACCTGCTGCTGGTTCCGCAGCTGGGTATTACCGGCGCGGCCATCGCCAGCGTAGCCGCGCATTTCCTGGCCGCAGCGCTTAATATCGCGCTGCTGTCCCGCCGCACCGGCCTGCGTATCAGCGCAGGTGCTATGCTCGCGAAGCCGGCGGTCATATTCGCCGGCATGGCTCCGGCGGCGTGCGCCGCTATGCTCGCTGCAGACGCGCTGCTGTCTGTGCTCGGGCTGCACGCACGCATCTCGGCAGCGGCAGCAAGCCTGGCCGGTGCCGCAGCAGGGGGCGCCATTTTCCTGGCCGGCGCCGCCAAGACCGGTCTGCTCAGCGAGCAGGAGCTCCGCATGCTCCCGAAGATCGGCGCTCCACTATCCAGACTGCTCAGCAGACTGCATCTTCTTGCATAGCGAGGCTGGCGTGAATGATTTTTGTGCGGTGATCAACCGTGATATAGTATAGCTGCTGCCAATTACCGGAAAGAATGATTTATAGAGCGGGGGAATGAAGAATGAGTGCATCCATAACAATCGTCGGCCTCGGATCCGGAAACCCGGACCGCCTGACGATGGGTATCGTCAAAACATTACAGCAGGCTTCCGAGGTGTTCATACGGACCAAAGAACATCCGGTCATGTCCGTGCTGGATGAACTGAAGGTTGCTATGCAGTCCTTTGATCATATCTACGAGGCCCGGGATTCATTTCCTGAGGTTTACGCGTCCATTGCGGACACTTTGCTGGAGAAGGCAGCGTCGGGTGATCACGGCTCCGTTATCGTATATGCCGTTCCAGGTCATCCGATGGTAGCCGAGTCTACAGTGCAGATTCTCCGTGAGCGCTGCCTGCATGATGGCATAGAGCTGAGTATACTCGGCGGGGAGTCTTTTCTGGATGAAGCGTTCATTCGTCTTGGATTTGACCCGATTGAAGGATTCCAGCTGCTGGACGCCAGTGGCCTGAATCCAAGCTTTCTTCAGCCGCAGCTGCATACTGTCATTGGGCAGGTGTATGACTCATTTACAGCGTCGGATGTTAAGCTCGCATTGATGGAGCTTTACCCGGATGATTATACCGTTGTTGTCGGCCATGCTCTGGGCGTGGACGGGCAGGAACAGATCATCAAGGTTCCCGTATATGAACTGGATCGGGTAGAGGGTTATGGGAACTTATCGCTGATCTACGTACCACGGAGCGACGCAGAGATGCTGCGCCAGCGCACATTTGCTAGGCTGCATGAAATTGTCGGAGTTCTCCGGAGCCCTGAAGGCTGCCCTTGGGACCGGGAACAAACGCATGAATCACTCCGCAAAAATCTGATCGAAGAAACCTATGAGGTCATCGAGACGATTGATGAGGATGATCCGGAGCATATGCAGGAGGAGCTTGGAGACCTGCTGCTTCAGGTCATGCTCCATTCACAGATGGAGGAGGAGGTCGGTACCTTTAACGTCTTTGATGTGATTCAAGGTCTGAATGACAAGCTTATATTCCGGCATCCGCATGTATTTGGGCAGAACAAGGCCGAGGATGCGGAGGACGCGCTTCAGAACTGGGAACAGATGAAAGCAGAGGAGAAGCGCCGCAAAGGCATTCAGCCCGAGCAGGCATCCGTTCTGGATGGAATACCGAGGGATCTGCCCGCGCTGATGAAGGCATACAAGCTGCAGAAAAAAGCCTCAAAGGTAGGCTTCGACTGGGATCAAATCAACGATGTTCTCCTCAAGATTGAGGAGGAGCTGGCCGAGCTTCGTGAGGCTGTCGAAAAAGGATTTGATCCGGAGGAACAGGTCGCTGAGCTTGGGGATCTGCTTTTCGCCGCTTCAAACGCCGCACGCTTCCTGCATACAGACCCTGAAGAGGCGCTGTCCAGGACTAACCGCAAATTCATCCGCAGGTTCCATTTTATTGAGGACAAGCTGAGATCCGAAGGCAAAACCGTGGAAGAAAGCACGCTGGAGGAAATGGACGAAATTTGGCAACAGGCGAAAAATCAGGTATGATAAGAACTCACCTGCTTGGAGGCCTCGTGATGCTTCGGAGCGGAAGCATCAGGCAAATGTAAAATATTCCTGTATATTTAACAAGAATTTCCTCACAAATTATAAAATTTTGGCGGAACCAGGCAGGAATTCGGACAGGACATCAAGAATAACCATACACATGAAAATTGCGGCAGTGCTTGCATATCCATGCATTCAATGACGCACCTATACTTATTTCTTTGTATATTGGGAGGATAATAATTTATGAACAAGACAGACTTGATCAACAACATTTCGACTAAAAGCGGCTTGACCAAAAAAGACGTGGAGTCCGTTCTTAACGGTTTCCTTGGTGAAATCACTGATGCTTTGGCAGGCGGCGACAAAGTGCAACTGATCGGCTTCGGCACATTCGAAACACGCAAGCGTTCCGGACGTACTGGCCG
Organism: Paenibacillus dokdonensis; assembly: GCF_004916975.1. Classification (GTDB taxonomy): domain Bacteria; phylum Bacillota; class Bacilli; order Paenibacillales; family Paenibacillaceae; genus Paenibacillus_AQ; species Paenibacillus_AQ dokdonensis. Next base: position 678,949 of record NZ_STGQ01000002.1, read on the forward strand.
TAACCCTCAAACCGGCAAAACCATCGACATCCCAGAAGCAAACGTACCTGCTTTCAAAGCAGGCAACAAGCTCAAAGAAGCTGTAAAATAAGATGCGTGTCGACAAATTCCTGAAGGTATCCAGGCTGATTAAACGGCGTACCGTAGCCAAGGATGTCTCAGATCAAGGCCGGGTTCTGATTAACGGCAGAGAAGCGAAGCCCAGCAGCACAGTGAAGATCGGCGACGAAATTACTGTACAGTTCGGACAGAAGCTGGTCACCGTGAAGGTGGAACGTCTTGCTGAGAGCACCCGCAAAGATGAGGCTACAAGCCTGTACTCCTTGGTCAAGGAAGAGCCGATTGCAAAAGATAACGGTTTGAACTGGTAATAAGCACTTTCATAGTCAGCATATAAAGGCACCTTCCGATCTTTCGGGGGGTGCCATGCTCTTTTTTTAGGGGTTCATCTAAACACGCGTAGCTCCGCAAGTTCGTCATATCTGGTTCTAAACCACATTTACCCTCCATAAGCTATTGGTAAGAAGGAGGGGTACATGCCATGATCGAGCCAGCCAAAAGCAAACAGCATGAGCTGCATATGCTGAATCGCAAGCAGCTGAACCTGACGGGGGTCCATAATGTGGAGAGCTTTGACAGTGAAGAGTTTCTGCTTCATACCGAGCTTGGGCACCTGACTGTTAAAGGACAAAATTTACATATTAAAAATTTAAGTCTCGAGGAAGGCCTGCTATCCATCGAAGGATTGGTCCATTCCCTGGTTTACCTGGATCCCGGTTCACACGGCAAAAATAAGGGAATGCTCGGCAAGCTTTTTAAATGAGTCCAAATATTCAGTGGATTACCCTGTTTTGGATGCTGTTCTCGGGAGCAGCAATGGGACTGGCCTATGACAGCTACCGGGTGCTGTCGGTCCAGTTGCATTTTCCGAGATGGACCCTTCATGTTCTGGACCTCTTCTATTGGTGCGGAGCCGCTCTTTTTGTATTCAGAATGCTGTATGTCAGCAATTACGGGCAGCTTCGATTCTATGTGTTTGTCGGACTCTTTCTGGGAGTATGGCTATATTTTTTATTCTTAAGTGTTACAACTCAGCGTTTTGTGGTAATGTTAATAAAGGTAGTACGTTATTTTATCGATGTGTTGATACGACTTTTCAGGTTGATGGTATGGACGCCGATTCGGCTGCTGCTAAAGCTGCTGAAGGGACTAGCTATCATGCTGGGCAGCCTGCTGATGTTTGTTTTTCACGTTGTGCTGAAAATCCTGCTGCCTTTCTGGAAGCTGACAAAGTGGATGCTTAAGCCTATAACCTCGCGTCTTAGGATGCCGAAGTGGCTTGACAAGCTCGTACACTCAGCGGTTGTTCTATGGGAAAAATGGTTCCCAAAGAATAACGAATAGAGGAGTACAGCAGCTGCACCTAGAAATGAAGGTATCAATGCCCTGTAAAGGAGGAATCACATGGGGAAATATGCTGCCAAGGAACAAGCACGCACACAAACGGCAAGAACAAATCAGGAAAGTAAAAACGTCAAAAGTGCTGGCGGGCGCAGGCGGATATGGATCTGGGTTTCCTTTATGGTCGTCTTTATGGGATGGGCGGGATATTCCTTCATCTCTCAGCAATCGCAAATTGCGGACAAGAGTGCAGAGCTTGCGAAGAAGAAGGTGGAGCAGCAAACCACGCTGAAGAGTAAAGAACAGCTGAGTACCGAGGTAAAGAGGCTTAATGACCCTGAATACATCGGGCAGTTGGCACGCAAGAATTATGGAATGTATTTACCTGGGGAAACCCCCATCCATACAGAGGAAACAAGCCCGTAATATAGGCGCTTAAACTGGGTGATTACTCAGTTGACCTCAGTTTACGCTTTATGTATAATCAAATCACCACAGCCAAGGTTTGACTCAAATCTTGTTGTATATTTTTAAGGGAGGATCATTTTATTCTATGGCAATCGAAGTGGGCACCAAGTTAGAAGGCAAGGTGACAGGCATAACGCATTTTGGAGCATTTGTGGATCTGTCAGGAGGTGTCACGGGTCTCGTTCACATCTCGGAAATCGCCGATAATTACGTCAAGGATGTCAACGATCACCTGAAGATCAATGATGTTGTTACCGTGAAGGTGATCAATGTCGATAAGGACGGTAAGATCGGACTTTCCATCAAACAAGCTGTTGATAAGCCAGCTTCCGAAGCTCGGCCTCCAAGAGGACCAAGACCGGAACGTACCGGTGGCGGAAGTGGAGAGCGGTTTGGAGGCGGTGGTGGTGGCGGCTTTAATCGTGAACGTGGCGGGCGCCCATTTAAGCCTGCACCCAACAAACCTTCGTTTGAGGATAAAATGTCACGCTTCCTGAAGGATAGCGAAGAACGTATCTCTTCGATCAAGAAACAAACGGAATCCAAGCGCGGAGGACGCGGTGCTAAACGCATGTAATTGATGCTTTAGGGCAGATGCGCCGATGACTTGAATAAGATAAACCGCAGCAGGTTTGTACCTGCTGCGGTTTTTTTTGTCGCCTCCGAAAAAAATTACCGACAGCATCCAACTGATTTCCGGCTCTGTCTATAGCAATCGCTAGCGGATTCTTGGGGTGGTGGCGGAAAGCCCTTACATCAGATACCAGTTTGAACGAGGCTCAAATCGCTGGGGCGGAGGAAGTCGCGGCCCATTCCCGATGTTTCGCGAGGCAGGCTTTTTTGTCGGAAACTTTTTTGAAGCCTGTCCGCTGTTATGACAAACTTTCATGTTTCAAGGACTCTATAATGGGTACCATCAAATCTACGAAATGGTGGTGCGGAATTCATGGAGAAGTTGAACGTAAACATACCCGGACTCAAAACGCTGCAAAGAGAAGCGATGATGGAGGAAAACGGCTGGATGGCGCGACTGCGCAATATGCAGATGCTCCAGCGTCCCCTGCAGTTGCTTGCAGCCAAGAAGTGGATGCTTTTGCTGACACTGATGGCGTTTTTACTGGGGAAAGCCATGATACTGGACGAGCTATCGCCGTTTGCGATCGCCTACTTTGCCGTCATCGCCTTTATGCGCCGCGATTATTTGCTTCCTGTCACCGTCGCACTTATAGCGGGCAGCCTTTTTGCTCCCTTTCCAGCTCCCTTGATTATTGCGGCTGAACTCCTTATTTTTTATTTTATTCATCGGGGCTTGAATGCCTTCGATCATGCTGAACTTTCTTATGCGCCGCTCATGGTTTTTGTATCTTCTTTCGTCGTCAAGCTATTTACGATTATGACCGGCCCGCCGTTTACCTGGTATTCTCTGCTGATGAGTTCGCTGGATGCCATCCTCAGCTTCGTGCTTACCCTGGTGTTTATCCAGGCCATTCCAGTATTCACCTACCGCAAAAAGAACTATCAGCTGCGGAGTGAGGAAATACTTTGCCTAATTATTCTTCTGGCTTCTGTCATGACCGGAGCAGTGGGCTGGACTGTATATTCACTGTCTGTGGAACATGTGCTTTCCCGGTATCTAATCCTGATCTTCGCTTTGGTAGGCGGTGCTCCGCTAGGGGCTTCGGTTGGGGTTGTGACCGGACTGATTCTAAGCCTGGCGGACATATCCGCTATCTATCAAATGAGCCTGCTCGCATTCTCCGGCATGCTGGCCGGTATGCTGCGTGAAGGCAAAAAGGGTGCGGTTATGCTTGGCATGCTTCTTGGCTCCTCGATCTTATCGATTTATTTCAGCGGTCCGGCGGATGTGATGACCTCGACTTGGGAGTCCTGCGCGGCGATTGTATTATTTTTAATAACACCAAAATCGATCATTAAGATGATCTCCAAATATGTCCCCGGCACGAATGATCACAGCAAATCCCAGCATGAATATGCCAAAAGGGTGCGTGATCTGACGGCGGACCGGGTTACGCAGTTCTCCCGGGTATTCCGGCAGTTATCCCAGAGCTTCGGACAGGTGGCCGGTACGGAGGAGGTCAGCAAACGAAATGGTGAGATGGATCATTTTATGAATGCTGTGGCAGAAAGCCCCTGCTCCAATTGCTTCAAACGCAGCCACTGCTGGGATGCGAAGTTTTATCAAACTTATAAATATATGACGGACGTCATGACCGCCGTGGAAGAAAATCCGGAGATCAACGATCAGCAAATTCCAAAGGAATGGGCGCGGATCTGCGGTAAAACGGATGAAGTGCTTCAGGAAATGAAGCAGCAGTACAACCTCTATCAGCATGATATGCAGTGGAAACGGCAAATATACGACAGTCGTCATCTGGTTGCGGAACAATTGTCCGGCGTATCGCAGGTGATGGAAGACCTTGCACGCGAAATCCAGCGGGAGGGGCAGGCCATGTACCGGCAGGAGGAGCAGATCCGCGAAGCGTTGGAACAGCTTGGACTCTCCATTCAGGGCATCGAGATTATCAGCCTGGATTCCGGGCATGTGGAGATTGAAATCGTTCATGCGTTTACCCGCGGTTATGATGAGTGCCGCAAAATTATCGCGCCGCTCTTATCGGATATCCTGGATGAGCATATCGCCGTCCATCATGAGTCTTCCATTTCGTCCAAAGATGGACTTGCGACTGTAATGTTCGGATCAGCCAAGACTTTCGAAATCACAACCGGTATCGCCGGAGCTGCCAAAGGTGGAGATATGCTGTCCGGAGACAGCTTCAGTATGGTGGAGCTAGGTAATGGCACTTTTGCAGTCGCACTTAGTGATGGCATGGGCAACGGGGAGCGCGCGAAACAGGAGAGCAGCACCGCATTGTCTATTTTGGAACAGCTGCTCCAAAGTGGCATGGATGAGAAGCTGGCCATCAAATCCGTCAACTCGATCCTCATGCTCCGGTCTCCGGATGAAGTGTATGCCACCGTTGATATGGCCCTGATTGATCAATATACAGCGGAGACCACATTTATGAAGATTGCCTCCACGCCAAGCTTTATTAAACGGGGACTTGAGGTCATTCCGGTATCCGCGAGCAACCTGCCAATCGGTATTATTCAGGATATCGAGGTGGATCTTGTTACCTTAAAGCTGCAGGCGGGTGATATTGTGATCATGATGACCGACGGTATTTACGATGCTCCGGGGCATGCCGTGAACAAAGAACTGTGGATGAAACGGATGATTCAGGAGATCGACAACGAGGACCCGCAGCAAATCGCCGATATTCTTTTGGAAAAAGTGATCCGTTATCAGCAAAATATGATTCATGACGACATGACTGTTGTGGTAGGCAAAGTAGAGCATTACCGTCCGGAATGGACCACGCTGCACGTACCTGGCCTTGAAAGAATGGAGCGCCCGCGTACCGTAAGCTAATCTATGATGATTACCCGGGAAATGCGGCGGAAGGAGGAAAATGGGCGTTTGGAATCTCTCAAAAGTGGAAATGATAGAAGCAAGAGAAAACCACTTTTGGGAGGATGATAGATCGTGAAACAGATTCTTTTGATAACGGACGGATGTTCGAACGTGGGGACAAGCCCGGTGCTGGCGGCAGCCCACGCTTTTCAGGAGGGAATTACGGTCAATGTGGCGGGGGTGGTGGATTACGGAACAATCGGTGAGTTAGGCAGCCTTGAGATCGCTGAAATTGCCAAGGCGGGAGGAGGAGTCAGCCAGGTTGTGGGTACGAGGCAGCTTGCCCAAACCATGCAGATGATGACGAGAAAAACGGTGGTTCAGACCATTCATCAAGCGGTTAATAGGGAGTTAAAGCAAATATTGGGACATACCGCACTAGAGGAGCTGCCGCCGTCACAACGTTCACAAGTCGTCCAGGTTGTCGACGAAATGACGGAAACAACGTCGCTGCAGGTTGCGCTTTTAATTGATGCTAGTGCCAGTATGAAACCGAAGCTTAGTGCCGTAGAGGATGCCATCCGTGATTTGATGCTCAGCCTTCAGGCGCGCGAAGGCATCAGTGAGATTGCCGTATTCCACTTTCCGGGACGCCGGAGCGGGGAGGATACGGTGCTCGACAGCGATTGGACGCGGGATGCCGGTACATTAAGAGCGCTGTTTCAACGACTTCAGATGAAAGGTGCCACACCGACCGGACCTGCCATCATGAGGGTGATTGATTTCTTCCGTTATGGTACACTAGATGAACATCAACCATGGCGGGGAAATACCGATGAAGGAGAAGGGATGCTCGGTGACTACGTCGTCTAAACCGGCGTATCCGGCCGGAACAGTCATTACAGGAAAATGGCGCAAAGGCCGCTTTGTCATCCGGCGCGTGCTGGGCCAGGGAGCCAACGGAATTGTATACCTTGTTCAAAAGGAAGGCTCCCGTAATCCGTATGCTCTGAAAATGGGATATGATACGCTGGATCTCCAGTCGGAGATCAATGTGCTGATGTCATTGCAGTCGAAACGCAAGTCTTCAGCATCGCCCAGAGGTGGCACTCGTATGTCCTATCTGCTCGATGTGGATGACTTTAAAGGACAGCAAGGGGATATACCGTTTTATGTTATGCGCTATTTTCCGGGCAGTTCATTACATCATTTTATTCGTAAGCGCGGCCGGGAATGGATTGGTCTTACAGGACTGCGCCTTCTGGAAAAGCTGAACGGATTGCACCGGTCAGGTTTTATTTTCGGAGACTTAAAGCCGGAGAATGTGATGGTATCCGATGTTGGCCATGTGGAGCTGATTGATTACGGTGGGGTAAGCTCGATCGGGCGGAGCGTCAAGCAGTTCACGGAGTGGTACGACAGAGGATATTGGAACGCCGGCTCGCGCACTAGCGATGAGGGGTATGACTTGTTTGCCTTTGCGGTTCTAATCATACAGCTTCTGAATGAAGATGATTTGAAAACGGCCGCTGTGCAGCATTTGCCTCAGACCCGGAGTCCGGGACAGCTATTATCCCTGGTGCAGCGGAGTCCGAAGCTTAAGCCGTATTCCGAGTGGCTGCGGCGGGCAATCCGCGGGGAATTTTCAAATTCGCATGAAGCGCTTAAGCTGTGGAAGGAAACGATTTATACACCGGCTTTAGTCGGCAAGCTGCCGGGCAAAACGCCGCGTTGGCTGATCAATGCATTCGCCCTTTCGATCATGATTGTGTGTCTGGCTTGCCTATGGGCATTTTTCTTGTGAATATAAGCAGGCTGCAGGTTAAGAAGCAATGGATGAGAGCAATGAGAGCAACAGATCGTCAAGTACATAGGGTGCTGTAGAAGAGGGGATTTTGGATGGAAAGCAGGGCTGACTTGAATATGCTGATGGAACATGTTCTCCATACGGCCGGGGAGCATGGCTTATGGTTGCCCCATGACACCATTGTAGTCGCAGTGTCCGGCGGACCGGATTCTGTGGCTCTTTTGCATGTCCTCCACCAGATTTCAAAGCGGTACATCCCTCTGCAGCTTATTTGCGCGCATGTTCATCATGGTCTTCGTGCGGAATCAGATAGTGAGGAGGAGCTTGTGCGTCATCTGGCGCAAGAGCTGAACCTCCCGTTCGAGACGGTGAGAATTGATGTTCTTTCTTATATGAAGGAAAGCGGAAAGGGTTTTGAGGAGGCGGCGCGGGACAAACGCTATGCATTTTTGCATGAGATCGCGCAGCGGTACAGTGCCTCCTCGATTGCACTTGCTCATCATGCCGATGATCAGGCTGAAACCGTACTGCTGCATTTGCTCCGGGGCAGCGGCCTTGGAGGCCTTAAAGGTATGAAGATTAAAAGATGCGAAAAAAATGTGGAACTCATTCGTCCCTTCTTACGTATATACAAAACGGACCTTATGAGTATTTGTAAGCAGAATGGTTATGCGTACGCCATCGACAGCTCCAATCTCTCCAATCAATACAGGCGAAATGCGATTCGGCTGGATGTGCTGCCATTTTTGGGGCAATATAATGGTCAGATCAGGCAATCGCTGGTTCAACTAGCCGATATTGCGGGTATGGAAGATGATTACATGGAGCAGGCTGCGAATCAGGCATATCATGATATAGTGCAGCATAAGGATGGAAGGCTCTACTTTCAGGCGCCTTCCTTTTTGGCCTTACATGTCGCTTTACAACGAAGGTTGATTAAACTAATATTAAATTATCTGTCGGCAGGCATTGAAATCACCGATTTTCACAAGATTGAGCTTATCCGCCAAAGTATTAATCAGAACAAAAGCACGACCTGGAGCCTTGATATTGGAGGAGGCTTGGCCTGCATACGCGAATACGATATGATATTGGTTATGCAAAGGCCGCCAGAGCAGTTCAAGAGCTATACATATGAGCTTCAAACTGCTGTTCCGGAATTGTGTATTCCTGAGATTGGCAAAAAGTTGAAAATGAAGGTGCAGTCGCCGCATGACCGTTATTTTTCGAACATGGCCGGAGCCTGCGCTGAAGCAGTGTTTGATGCCGGCCAACTGAAATATCCGTTAACACTCCGTTCAAGGCTGCCTGGAGATACCATGAAAGTCATGGGATTAAACGGAAGCAAAAAGGTAAAAGATATTTTCATTGACGCGAAGATACCTCCATCCGTTCGCTCCCGCATTCCTGTGTTAGTTGATGGTTCAGGCAACATGATCTGGATTCCGGGGGTCCGGCGCTCCATGCATGCTGCAGTCGGGACACAGACGACATCCGTTCTCCACATGTGTCTGGAGGATACAGAGGCAGTGGAGCAACTGTAATGGTCATTGTAAGACTTTCATAGTATAAACGTAGGAGGTTCGCTCAGTTGCAAAACGATATTCAAGAAGTTCTCATCAGCGAAGAAGAAATCCAGAAGAAAATCAAGGAACTTGGAGCTCAGCTCAGCAAGGTTTATGAAGGACGCAATCCTTTGGTCATTTGTGTTTTGAAAGGTGCGTTTATTTTCATGGCCGATTTGGTTAAAAATATGACAGTACCCATGGAACTCGATTTCATGGCGGTGTCGAGCTACGGCGCATCCACCAAATCATCGGGTGTCGTCAAAATCATCAAGGATTTGGATGTACCTGTTGACGGTCGCGATGTCCTGATTGTTGAAGACATCATCGACAGCGGGCTCACACTCAGCCATTTGATTGAGCTTCTGAAGAGCCGCAACGCCAAATCCACGTGCGTAGTCACCTTGTTTGATAAACCCGTACGTCGTACCGTAGATCTGGAAGCGGATTATACAGGCTTTACCCTGCCTGATGCTTTTGTCGTCGGATACGGTTTGGATTACGCCGAACACTACCGGAACCTGCCCTACATTGGGATCTTGAAACCGGAAATCTATTCCCACTAATGGTGATACTCCAGCCCATGGACTTTTACTTGGTTCATGCTAATACCACCTCTGTTGAGATGGTCAGACAGGCTATGGTAAAATAATTAAAGTGTTTCGAGAGGAGGTAGGGGATGAATCGGTTCATCCGGAATTCTGGTTTTTATTTGATTCTTTTTTTAGTTGTGGTGGGCATTGTCCAGTTTGTAAGTAATAGCGGTGAATCTGCTCACAATCCTAGATACGATGAATTTCGGCAAGAGATCAAGGCTGGCAATGTGAAGGATATCACGGTTCAATTTGACGGTTACGCCTATCTCGTAACCGGTAAATATAATCAAAAACCGGACGGGGTCAAATCAGACAGCTTCTCGACCTACATTCCGGCTACAGATGCCGCGATTCAGGAACTGGTAGATGCCAGTGACAAAAACGGCATGACATACACCCAGAAGAAAATGGAAGGCGAAAGTATTTGGCTGACGCTGCTTTCTTCCATGATTCCTTTGGTCATTATGTTCATTCTCTTCTTCTTCCTGTTCAATCAGGCGCAGGGCGGCGGCGGTAAAGTCATGAACTTCGGCAAGAGCCGTGCCCGTCTATATAATGAAGAGAAGAAGAGAGTCACATTTGAGGATGTGGCTGGAGCCGATGAAGAGAAGCAGGAGCTCGTCGAGGTCGTGGAATTCCTGAAGGATCCGCGGAAGTTTGCCGCAGTAGGAGCACGTATCCCTAAAGGGGTTCTGCTCGTAGGACCTCCGGGAACAGGTAAAACACTCCTCGCCCGTGCAGTTGCTGGTGAAGCCGGCGTTCCTTTCTTTACCATTTCCGGTTCTGACTTCGTGGAAATGTTCGTAGGTGTGGGTGCGTCCCGTGTGCGTGACTTGTTTGAAAACGCGAAAAAGAACGCACCATGTATTATCTTTATCGATGAAATTGATGCGGTTGGCCGTCAGCGTGGTGCCGGTCTTGGCGGAGGCCATGACGAGCGCGAACAAACGCTGAACCAATTGCTCGTAGAGATGGACGGTTTCGGCGGCAACGAAGGTATTATCATCGTTGCGGCAACCAACCGTGCCGATATTCTCGACCCTGCACTTCTGCGTCCGGGACGTTTTGACCGTCAAATTACGGTGGATCGTCCAGACGTAAGAGGCCGCGAAGCTGTGTTGAAAGTCCATGCCCGCAATAAACCGCTGACAAAAGACGTTAAGCTGGATATTGTGGCTAAACGCACCACAGGCTTTACGGGTGCAGAACTGGAGAACCTGATGAATGAGGCTGCCCTGCTTGCGGCACGCCGTAACCGGAAGGATATTTCCATGCGTGAGGTTGACGAAGCGATTGACCGTGTCATTGTCGGTACCGAGAAGCGCAGCCGCGTGATCAGTGACCGTGAGAAACGGATCGTTGCTTATCACGAAGCTGGTCATACCATTGTCGGCTACTTCCTTGAAAATGCTGATATGGTGCATAAGGTAACGATTATTCCTCGCGGCCGTGCCGGCGGATATGTTATCATGATGCCGAAGGAAGACCGCATGCTCGTAACGAAACAGGAATTGCTGGATAAAGTAACAGGTCTCTTGGGGGGCCGCGTGTCCGAGGAAGTCTTTATTGGTGAAATCGGAACAGGCGCTTACAGTGACTTCCAGCAGGCAACCGGGATTGTTCGCAGCATGATTATGGAATACGGTATGAGTGAGAAGCTTGGACCGCTGCAGTTCGGTTCGACCCAAGGCCAGGTATTCCTGGGCCGGGATCTCGGACATGAGCAGAACTACAGTGATTCCATCGCATATGAAATTGATCAGGAAATGCAGCGCATGACAAACGAATGTTACCAGCGTTGTAAAGATTTGCTCATCAAGCACTCCAAAGAGGTTCATCTCATCGCGAATACGCTGCTTGAGAAGGAAACGTTGGAACTTGACCAAATCAGAGAACTGATCGAGCAAGGATACCTGTCGGAAGATGGACCGCATGATGGTGGAGACGACGAAGGTTCCTCCGAAAATGGCGCAGCAATCATCGACAATATTGGCGATGTACGTGTCCGCATTCAAGGCAAGGATGATGCATCCGATCTGCCAACGAATGAAATTCCGAATGATGTTCCTGAGAATATCACGAATGATACGCCTGAAAGCCCGGCCGACATTCCTGGAGATATTCCAAACGATGTTCCGAATCCAGGTCCAGCAGACGATCGCAATCCAGGTAACGGAGGCACACCTCCCGAATCCAGATCCTAATGGCTCCTGATATCCAATAGCATGATGAACCAGCCCGGAAGACGACGGCAATCGTCTTCCGGGCTTTTTATTATGTATATAAAAAATTTAAAATTTTATTTTTAAAGTGACATGCGCTTTACACGAGAATGGAATGCATGAAAGGGGCAATGCAAAGGGATTTTTCACGTATCAGCCCCGTTTTGCAGCCAGGGAACAGCCAATTGACAGCCTGGGAAACCTTGTGTACATTAGTTGGTAACTGAAAAGACCTCGAGGCTTGGACATCCAACTTTGAGAGAAATTTCACAAATGTTGATCTTGAATGACATCATAAAAGGAGTGGGTCACTGGTGGAAGCTCTTGCGCTGCAGCATAAAGAGGAACAGAAACGGGAATTAACGGAGAAGCTGAATCAGCTTAAGAAGGAAAGAAACGCTATTATTCTTGCTCATTATTATCAAAGAGACGAAATTCAGGAGGTTGCTGATTTCCGCGGCGATTCCTTTTTGCTAGCACAAAAAGCAGCACAAACGGATGCGGAGACCATTGTATTCTGCGGCGTGCACTTCATGGGGGAAAGTGCGAAAATACTGGCTCCAAACAAGACGGTTCTGATTCCGGATGAACGCGCAGGATGCCCGATGGCAGATATGGTCAACGTGGATGGCCTTCGCAAACTGAAAGCACAGCATCCGAATGCCAAAGTTGTAACATATATCAATTCCTCTGCCGATGTTAAAGCAGAAACGGATATTTGTTGTACTTCTGCCAACGCCGTTAGAGTGATACAATCCCTGGACTGTGATGAAATTATCTGGGTACCGGATAAAAATCTCGGCCATTATGTGCAGCAGCATACCGACAAGAAGATGATCATTTGGGAAGGCTACTGCAACACTCATGATATGCTGACAGTCAAAGACGTTGTTGAGATGAGAGCCAAGCATCCGAACGCCCAGTTTGTCGTACATCCGGAATGCCGGCCGGAGGTTGTGGAGATTGGTGATTTCGTCGGAAGCACCACTGCCATCATTGATTACTGCAAAAAATCAGATTGCCAGGAGTTTATCGTGGGTACGGAAGATGGCACCGGATACCAGCTCCGCCTGGACAGCCCGAATAAAGCCTTCCATTTTGCCACCAAGTATCTGGTTTGCCCGAACATGAAGGTCAACAATCTCAAAAAATTGGTGAAGTGTCTGGAGACAATGAAGCCGCAGATTTATGTGCCGCCGGTTGTCGCAGACCAAGCCCGAATTTCCTTAGAGCGCATGTTACAGGTAAAGTAGCATGCGCTACTCTTTCTCTTAAGACAGGTGAATGGATCCATGATTCCTCAGTATTTGGTTGATTTTGACTTGCAATCCCTGCCCTGTATTGAAACCGATGTTCTTGTAATCGGCTCAGGCATCGCGGGATTATATACGGCAATTGAGGCAGGCAAAGACCATAACGTTATCATGATTACCAAAAATGCACTTTTGGAAAGTAATACCCGATATGCCCAGGGTGGCATTGCTGCTGTTACCTCGGAGGATGATTCTCCAGCCTACCACCGCGAGGATACGCTGATGGCCGGGGCAGGACTATGCTCCTCTGCTGCTGTTGATGTACTCGTGAACGAAGGCCCGGAGGGTGTAAGGGAACTGATCCGGTTAGGCACGTCCTTTGACCTCGAGAATGGTGAGCTTGCTCTGACCCAGGAAGGTGCCCACAGCCGCCGGCGAATTTTGCATGCGAATGGGGATGCGACCGGATTTGAGATTGTGAGAGCACTCGCCGCGCAGGTTCAGATACATGAGCGTGTACAGGTGTGGGAGCATCATTTTGTCATTGATGTGCTAACCATTGAAAACGAATGCATCGGTGCCCTCGTACAGCGTCCGGATGGTCAGAGAGTGTACATAAAGGCGGGGGCTACGATTTTGTGCACCGGAGGAGCCGGGCAGCTCTACCGTTATACAACAAATCCCGATGTTGCCACTGCAGACGGTATTGCCATCGCCCACCGGGCCGGAGCGCAAATCCGCGATATGGAATTCATTCAGTTTCACCCGACTGCCCTGTGCTACCCGGGGGCTCCACGTTTCCTGATCTCGGAGGCCGTACGGGGCGAAGGTGCTGTGCTACGCAATATCAAGGGTGAACGCTTTATGGAAAAATACCATGAGCTGCTCGAGCTGGCACCGCGTGATATCGTGGCCCGTGCCATCGTAAGTGAGATGGAGGAGACGAAATCTACCTTTGTCTATTTGGATATTACGCATGAACCGGAGGATATGCTTAAGCACCGTTTTCCCACCATTTACGAGACCTGCATGAATTATGGGCTGGATATGGCTGCCGACTGGATTCCTGTGGCTCCGGCTGCGCATTATATGATGGGTGGAGTCAAAACGGACCTCAATGGGGAGAGCAGCGTGTCACGCCTTTTTGCCTGTGGCGAAGTTTCCTCAACGGGAGTTCATGGCGCTAACCGTCTGGCGAGCAATTCCCTGTCGGAGGCCATTGTTTTTGGCAAACGGATTGTGAATCGTATCAAAGACCTGACGCCTTTATACGGAGCGGCAAGTATTATACATGAGGATGAAGAGCGGACAGGCGCGCCCAAGCAGGCGATGATCGAACGCAGACTTAAGCTGCAGAAAGTCATGGTTAGATATGCGGGGCTCAGACGCAATGAGACACTCCTATATAAAGGGCTGGACGAGCTGAATCGCCAGCTTCCGATCTTTCATTCGGAGCTTACCAGGAAGGAAGAGTTTGAATTTGCGAACATGCTGACCAGCTGTTTGTTGGTTACTCGTGCTGCTCTGGAGCGTACGGAGAGCCGGGGCGCACATTACAGGGAGGATTATCCTCAGAAGGACGACGCGATGTGGCGCAAGCACTTGCTTCAGCATCGTCAAGATGAAATCATGGAGGAATTCAGCGATGATGTTTAACGGGTATAATGAAGGTCTTGTGGAATCCATTCGCTTGTGGCTGCAGGAGGATGTGGGTTCCGGTGATATTACGACCATGACAACGATTCCGGCAGGCCATGAATCCAAAGGGATTATTCACGCTAAGGAAGCCGGTATTGTGGCGGGTATTCCGGTCGCGGAGCTCGTGTTTCAAGTGGTAGACCCTTCTCTGTCCTTCACGGCCCATGTCAAGGACGGAGATCATGTGGAAAAGGGTACCGTTCTTGCAGTCGTTGAAGGCAGCACGCATCATATTTTAACGGGAGAGCGGATTGCTTTGAATCTGCTGCAGCGTCTTTCGGGCATTGCTACCCGGACGCGTACATTCATTGATGCACTGGAAGGACTGCCGGCCAGACTGGTCGATACACGCAAAACAACGCCAGGGCATCGTATGCTGGAGAAATATGCTGTCCGGATCGGCGGCGGTGCGAATCACAGGTTTGGTCTGTATGATGCCGTCATGATTAAAGATAACCATATCAAAGGGGCGGGTGGAATCCGCAGAGCAGTTGAGCGTGCACGTGCCCATATCCCCCATACGATGACCATCGAAGTGGAAACGGAATCCCTGCAGCAGGTAGAAGAGGCGCTGGAAGCGGGCGCTGATATTATTATGCTGGACAATATGGATAAGACTATGATGAAGGAGGCTGTCAGACGGATTAAGGCGAAGGCTCCGCATGTGCGTGTGGAGGCATCAGGAAATGTCTCGCTGCAGACGGTCAAAGGAATTGCCGAGTGCGGGGTTGACGTAATATCTGTAGGGCGGTTAACCTATTCTTTTGAGAGCCTCGACATCAGTCTGGATCTCAACGCTGTAAAGTAAAGGAGGGATCATCCTTGTGATCCTTGTCATCGACATCGGGAACACCAACATTGTGTTGGGCATATACAAGAGACGTGAACTGCTTCACCATTTTCGTCTCAGCACCATTCGCCATTCGACATCGGATGAATATGGAGTATGGTTTCATAATCTATTCCACATGTCCGGAATACCGGTTTCGGATATCCAGGGGGTTATTATGTCCTCCGTTGTCCCGCCGATGGTGCATATTATTGAGGAAATGTGCCGCAAATATATCCATAAGCAACCGCTTATGGTGGGACCGGGCATTCGAACAGGGTTAAATCTGCGTTCCGAAAATCCGCGGGAGGTTGGAGCGGACCGCATTGTGAATGCAGTTGCCGCAGTGGATCTCTACAAAGGGCCGCTTGTAGTGGTTGATTTCGGAACAGCAACTACTTTTGACTGTATCGATGAAAAGGGGAATTATCTCGGCGGAGCCATTGTTCCGGGGATCGGAATAGCTACGGAGGCCTTAGTCCAACGGGCATCGAAGCTTCCGCGCATTGAGCTAGAAAAGCCCAAAAAAGTCATTGGCCGTAATACGGTTCATGCAATGCAGGCCGGCATTATATTCGGATATGCCGGACAGGTGGACGGCATTGTGAAGCGGATGAAGGAGGAAATGGATGCGCCTCATTTGAAGGTGGTTGCCACCGGCGGACTGGCGGAACTCATCGCGAGCGAATCGGAAGCGATCGATGAAGTGAATCCGCTGTTGACCCTCGAAGGACTGCGGCTTATTTATGAACGTAATATGTAATTCGGTTGGATGAAATTGCAGAATGTTTACTAAGAGAATACATCTCATAAAGATGATTTCTTATGAAACTTTGGAAACAATACTACGAAGAGCGGCTAAGAGCAGCCGCATTCGGTTAAATAGAGAGCAAGGAGGCTGGATACGACATGGATAATAAACAAGATCGCCTCATCCGAGGCACCGCAATGGGCGGACGCATCCGGGCCTTCGCAGTAAGAACGACCGGTCTCGTTGAGGAGCTGCGCCAAAGACATGATACATGGCCAACCGCTACAGCGGCTTTGGGGCGTACATTGACGGCCGCAGCCATGATGGGCACCATGCTCAAAGGTGAAGAGCAGCTGACCATTCAGGTACAAGGCAATGGTCCCATTGGCCAGATTGTCGTCGATGCGAACGCCAAAGGCGATGTGCGGGGTTATGTGAATGAACCGCATGTCCACCTTCCAAGCAACAGTATGGGAAAATTAGATGTAGCAGGAGCGGTGGGCCGCGAAGGCTATTTGCATGTTACTAAGGACTTGGGGATGAAAGAGCCATATCGTGGCAGCATACCCATTGTTTCCGGCGAACTTGGCGAAGATTTTACGTACTATTTTGCCGTTTCTGAGCAAACACCTTCAGCTGTAGGCTTGGGTGTGCTCGTTGCTCCTGATAACTCGGTTATTGTGGCTGGCGGTTTTATTGTACAGCTTTTGCCGGGACTCACTGATGAGGAAATCACTTTGATCGAGCAGGCTGTTGGCGCTATGCCTCCGGTAACATCACTTCTTGATCAGGGGCTGGAGCTTGATGAAATGCTGCGCCGGCTTCTGCCGGATGTGGAGATCCTGGAACAAATGGATGTCCAATTTAAGTGCAAATGCTCACGCGATCGTGTGGAACAAACCCTCGTCAGCCTTGGCAAAAGTGAATTGGAGCAGTTAATTGAAGAGGATGGCAAGGCAGAAGTGGTATGTCATTTTTGCAATGAAGCCTATACGTTTGAAAAAGACGAGCTGCAGCAGATTTTAGAAAAAGCAATTCATTAAGGCGCGGTACACGATGATCACCCGACAAGAAAAGGCGCTATGGGCCGCAGTCATCATTTTGGCAGCGGGCGTGTTGTTCATGGGGAGCCTGATCGTCATCCGCGGGTTGAAGCCGGCGGGATCTGTGCATGAGTCGGAAGAGGATCAGAGAGGGCTTGATGCAGTGGCATCTTTTGACGGCCAGACCATTACGGAAGACGAGTGGGTCAAGGAGCTGAAGCGGGCGCGTGGGCATGAAGTGCTTTTGCAGATGCTGAATCAGAAAGCGGTATCCACTGAGGCGAAAGCACTCCAGATACAGGTTACACCGGAGGAGATCGCAGAAAAGGTTCATGAGGATGCCAGTGGGTACGAATCGGAAGACGCCTACTATCAGGCTATGTTGGTACAGCTGGGAATGACCTCCGAAGATGTCAGGGCAGAGGCGGCCTATCAACTGACACTTGAAAAAATAGCAATCGTCAATATCCATATTAGCGATGATGAGGTTGACCGTTATGTCGACCAGCATGAGGAGGAGTTTGAACCCAAGAGGCAATATGAGCTGGCCTGGATCAAACTCAAAAGCCGTAAGGAAGCGAATATGACGCTTGACCGAATTGAGCAAGGGGAGGATTTCGGCAACCTGGCTGGAGAACTATCTCTTGACGAGTACACCCGTATGCAGGGCGGAAGGCTGGGAATGATAGAAGAAGATGATCCGTTTGTTCCTGGGGAGCTTTTGAGCGCAGCGAAGGGTTTGGAGGCGGGAGATATTGCCGGCCCCATCGAGCTGAAGGACGATGGATATGCAGTGATGCGGGTTATTGATATTGTGAAGACAGGGGAACGGAGCAGCGGGGAAATCCGCGCCAGTGTCCGTAAGCAGCTAGCCCTTAATGAGGCCGTTCCACTGACCCAGCTGGAGGCCAGCTTGAGAGATAAGTACGGAGCCAAACTGATCACGAAACCAACCCCTGAACAGGGTGCCAAATAAAACTGTGTTTTCAAGCCTTTGCCGCATGGATATCGCTCCATAAAGCAAGGTTTGTTTTTTTGTCAAAACCTTATGGAATAGGCCTTAGATATGGATGGTTCATATTGACATTCGTATGGAAGGTTGATAAGATAAAGGTACCAAATACCTACTTAATTACTCGGATATAAAACCGTTAAACAGCCAGATGCTTGATCTGAATTAGCATATATTAAAACTAGAATACTACAGTTAAAAAGGGAGGATTTATTCCATGGCTAAAGTCGTTAATAATGTTACTGAACTCATCGGTAGTACCCCGCTTGTTCGTTTGAACCGTTTGGCTCCGGAAGACAGCGCAGAAATCTATCTCAAACTTGAATACCAAAACCCGGGTTCCAGCGTAAAAGACCGGATCGCTATCAGCATCGTTGAGGAAGCGGAGAAAGACGGGACTTTGAAACCGGGCGGTACGATCGTTGAAGCAACGAGCGGCAATACGGGCATCGGCCTTGCTATGGTTGCTGCAGCAAAAGGATATAAATCCGTTATCGTTATGCCTGAAACCATGAGCTTGGAGCGCCGCAATCTGCTTCGTGCTTACGGAGCCGAGCTGGTGCTGACACCAGGAGCGGAAGGCATGAACGGCGCAGTTAAAAAAGCCGAGGAGATCGTAAGCGAGAACCCTGGTTACTTTATGGCAGAGCAGTTCAAAAATCCGGCTAACGTAAAAATTCACCGTGAAACTACAGGCCCGGAAATCGTAGAAGCCATTGAATCCATTGGTGGTACGCTGGACGCATTCATTGCCGGCATCGGTACTGGCGGTACGATCTCAGGCGCGGGTGAAGTGCTGAAGCAAAGCTTTCCGAATGTGAAAATCGTAGCGGTAGAGCCTGCGGCTTCTCCAATTCTGTCCGGCGGTAAACCAGGACCTCATAAAATTCAAGGTCTTGGCGCCAACTTTATTCCTGACATTCTGAATCGTGAAATTTATGATGAGATCATCCATGTTGAAAATGATGAAGCCTTCGACACAGCGCGTCGTGTTGCGAAAGAAGAAGGAGTTCTTGCAGGCATCTCCTCCGGCGCAGCAGTATTTGCTGCACTTAAGGTAGCCAAAGAACTTGGAAAAGGCAAACGTGTCGTTGTGATTATTCCTAGTAACGGGGAACGTTACCTGAGTACGCCGCTGTACAATTTTGAAGGATAAGTTTGCAGAACAATGTGTTCTGACATTTAATATGATTCTCGCCCCTGCTGCTGTCCTTACAGTAGCAGTTTTTTTTAGGTTGCAGATCGTGTTTTTGTAAAAACCTGAGGGAAAAGTCTTTTCAAAAGGGCATCTGGCAAAGTATACTGACAACCAATAGAAAGCTCTTGCAGCAAAGGGGATGAGGAATGTGAACGGGAACAGCAGGTTTACGCATGAACATTGGAAGAGGTGGGTGGAGCAGGGTTACACCATGCTGCCATTTATACTTGAAATGGAGCTGGGGAAGGATGTTTCAGGCCTCCCTGCTTCTTGGTCCCATGCCTGGGAGCAAGCGTCCCCGCATTCTTTTGTCCTCGAGAGCGGCAAGGATGGACGGTATACCTATCTGGGGCTTAAGCCTGTATCCATTCTTAAGGGAAAGGGAGAACAGGGCGAGATTACCGTATTAAAGGCTGGTAGCAGCACTGAACATACGGCAGGGGCGCCCTTGGATGTCATCAGGCGTTGGATGGAGCCCTTTCAGGCTCCCAAGCCGCAGGATGATGAGGAGCAATCAGCGGGACTGCCTCCGTTTCTCGGAGGATGTGTCGGATTTTTAGGATATGATGTGGTTCGCTTCCTGGAATCTCTGCCTGTGAGTGCAGCGGACAATCCGGATATACCCGATTACCTCTGGATGCGGCTTGAAGAGGTATGGATTTACGATCATTCAGCACATAAGCTGATTTGCGCAGTTCATAAGCCAGTATTGGCAATTGGAGATCTGGAGCGCATATATGAACAAGCACAGGAACAGGCACGGTCTATGCTGACGCAGTGGCGCTCTTTTACGGAACAAGTACAGGCAGAGCTGGATGAAGAGCGGCTTTTGCGGCAAAGGCATATGATGGATGCACAGTCGCAGCAGGACCAGGGACAGTGGCCTGGAATGAAAAGCGCTTTTCCACAGGATGCTTTCGAGCAGGCGGTAGAGACGATACAGAACTATATCCGGCAGGGCGATGTGTTTCAGGTTAATTTGTCGCTCAGGCAGGAGCAGGAGCTGAATTCAGATCCGGAGCGTACTTATGAATGGCTGCGGATTTTGAATCCGTCGCCGTATATGGGAATGCTTCGCTCACCAGGCTTCAGTCTTGTGAGCGCATCGCCTGAGCTTCTGGTCAAGCGGCAGGGAGAGCGGATCAGCGCACGTCCGATTGCTGGTACCCGCCGCCGCGGGCATACGCAGGAAGAGGATATCGCGATGGCGGAAGAACTGCTCAGCAGCAAGAAGGAACGTGCGGAGCATGTCATGCTCGTTGATCTGGAGCGCAATGACATCGGCAAGGTGGCAGCTTACGGCACGGTGAGGGTACCGGAGCTAATGACCGTCGAGCACTACTCCCATGTCATGCATCTAGTGTCACAGGTGGAAGGAGAGCTGGCTTCCGGTAAAGGTGCATTTGATGTCATCGCTGCTTTGTTTCCCGGAGGGACAATAACGGGAGCACCCAAAGTTCGGACGATGGAAATTATTGAGGAGCTGGAGCCGGTAAGACGCGGACCCTATACAGGCTCCATGGGCTGGATTGACTATAACGGAAATTTGGAATTAAATATTATCATAAGAACACTGGTCGTATCGGATGGAATCGGCATGATTCAAACAGGCGCTGGAGTGGTCATTGACTCCGAGCCGTATCGTGAGTATCGTGAATGCCATAATAAAGCCAAAGCCATCGTCAAGGCAGTCCTTTTAAGTGAACAGGAAGCGGCTGCTGACATGACCCGGCAGGAAAAGGGGATGAGAGTATGATACTGGTGATCGATAATTATGACTCTTTTACGTATAACCTGGTTCAATATCTTGGTGAACTGGGAGAAGAAGTGAAGGTAATCCGCAATGATGAAATTGATATCCAGGGTATTGAAGCGCTCGCTCCGGATCATATTCTGATATCGCCAGGCCCATGCACTCCCAATGAAGCGGGAATCAGTCTGGAGACCATTGCGCATTTTAAAGGGAAAATTCCGATTTTCGGCGTCTGTCTTGGACATCAGGCCATCGGACAGGCATTTGGCGGACAGGTTGTCCGCGCTGAGCGATTGATGCACGGCAAGACCTCGCTGATTTTGCATCACGGAACTTCCATATTTGAGGGCCTGCCATCCCCGTTCACGGCGACTCGGTATCATTCCTTGCTGGTGGAACGCAGCACACTGCCTGAGTGCCTGGAAATTACGGCTGAGACGGAAGAGGGCGAAATTATGGGATTGCGTCACAAGGAATATCCTGTAGAGGGTGTACAGTTTCATCCGGAGTCGATTATTACCGATTACGGACACCAGATGCTCCGCAACTTTCTGAAGCGGACAGCAACGACTAACGCATGAAGTGGATTCTGCTGAACGGTACATGTATCGATGCTTCTGCTGCCGTGGTTTCCGTTATGGATCACGGCTTTTTATACGGTATGGGATTGTTTGAGACCTTCCGTACCTACGGAGGCAAGCCATTTTTGCTGGAGAGGCATTTGGACCGACTGGCTCAAGGCTGCGAAACACTGGGAATCGGGACCGATACCCTGCCTGATCCCTATCAGCTGCGGCAATCTATCAGCGAATTAATGAAGGCGAACGGCCTGGAGGAGGCGTATATCCGCTATACCGTTAGCGCGGGTGAAGATGTGCTGGGTTTGCCGACAGGGAAATACAGCCGCCCGAGTCAAGTACTCATGGCTAAAACGCTGCCGGAAGCTTCTGGTGAGCTGTATACCCACGGGAAAGCACTGCAGCTGCTCAATACCAGGCGCAATACCCCGGAAGGCTCTGTAAGGCTGAAGTCGCTGCATTATATGAACAATATTTTGGCGAAAAGAGAGCTTTCCTCTTACCCTGAAGCCGTAGGCCTTCATGCCGAAGGTCTGATGCTGAATGCGGATGGATATCTCTCGGAAGGAATTGTGAGCAATCTTTTCTTCGTTAAAAATAATCAGCTATATACGCCGGATACAGCCTGTGGACTGCTTCCAGGCATTACGCGCGGACTGGTGCTGGAGATGGCAGCTGCTGAAGGCTTGAGCTGTGAGGAAGGGTTTTATACATGGGAGGATGTAGCCTCGGCCGATGAAATATGGCTGACCACCTCGATTCAGGAGCTGGTGCCTGTAACCACGCTCATCGACGGTTCGGGTGCATTGTCACTAATTAGCGGCGGTCGCATCGGGCCTGTCACAGGCAGGCTGCTTCGACTGTATCGGCAGCAAACGGGAGGCTATCATGAAAACGACAATTTATGAACGAAACTATACCATGGGTAAAGCAGTGCTTGAACTTGGAACATCTACGAAAATCATGGGAATCTTAAATGTAACGCCTGATTCCTTTTCTGATGGTGGCCGGTATGTTGATCCTGAACAAGCAGTATGTCACGCGCTGCAGATGGTTCAGGAAGGAGCGGATCTGATCGATATCGGAGGTGAATCGACACGGCCCGGATTTGAACCTGTCTCTGCGGAGGAGGAGCTGCGCCGCGTCATTCCTGTTATTGAGGCTCTTCACCGTGCGGCTCCGCATATTCCGATTTCAGTAGATACCTATAAGGCAGAGGTCGCCCGTAAGGCAATAGAAGCTGGAGCCCATATCATGAATGATATCTGGGGAGGCAAAAAAGATCCGGATATGCTGAATGCGGCTGCCGAGCTCGGCTGCCCGATTATTTTAATGCATAACAGGAAAGATATGAACTATAGTGATTTTGCCACTGACGTTGTGCAGGATCTGAAGGAAAGTGTCGAACTTGCGCTGAAGGCCGGTGTGGATGAGAGGCAGATTATTTTAGACCCGGGCGTCGGATTCGCCAAGAACGGACCGGAAAATCTGCAAATTATGACGCAGCTTGATCGGCTGGTGGATATCGGGTATCCGGTGCTGCTCGCGACTTCACGCAAAAAGTTTATCCGGACAGTCTTGGATCTGCCAGTAAACGACATTGTCGAAGGAACGGCTGCTACCGTTGCATTCGGTATTGCCCAAGGCTGCCAAATAGTACGAGTGCATGATGTGAAGCAGATCAAACGCACCGTGACGATGTGCGACGCCATGCTGTATGCATCAACGGACACCAGACGGATCGGCTCTTAATTTATCGGAGGGATGACGGATTATGGATAAAATGAAAATGCATCGCATGGAATATTACGGGTATCATGGCGTTTTTGAAGAGGAGCGTAAGCTGGGCCAACGCTTTTATATTGATCTGGAGCTTGAGCTGGATTTGCGGGCTGCCGGGGAAAATGACGATCTGACCCAAACGGTAAATTATGCCGAAGTTCATGAAGTTGTGAAAAAAGTCGTTGAAACCGAGTCTTTCCGCCTGATCGAAGCATTGGCCGAACGTATTGCATCCTCGGTACTGGACACTTATACTAGTATCGATGCATTGACGGTCAAAGTGACCAAACCGCATCCTCCCTTTGACATCCATTTTCAGGGCGTCACTGTGGAGCTCCACAGAACAAGAAAGTGAGAACCCATCATGAATGCACATTCCACCTCTGACTCATCAGAGGCTTATATTGCTTTAGGGGCCAATTTGGGTGACCGTGAAGATACGCTGATGGAGGCGCTGCGCCGCCTCGATGAATCTCCCGATATCACCGTGCTCCACTGCTCCAATATCTATGAAACCGAGCCGGTTGGTTATGTGGACCAGCCTTTGTTTCTGAATATGGCCGTACGGGTCCGCACAATCCTGAATCCATATGGATTGCTGCATGTGATGCAGCAGATCGAGAAGGAGCTCGGAAGAGTCCGCCATATTCGCTGGGGTCCGAGAACCGTCGATTTGGATCTGATCTGGATGGAAGGGCAGAAGGAGGACACGGAAGAATTGATTCTGCCTCATCCCCGTATGGAAGAGCGTATGTTTGTGCTTGCCCCGCTGAAGGACATTGTGCCTACGGATGAATCCTCCGGTTTGCGGACTGTAGTCATGGCAGCAGTGGAAAGACTGGATGGAAAGGAAGGTTTGCAGCTTTGGAAAACTTGCAGCTGGCGCAGCGTATCCGCGCCTTCCGGAAACTAAAGGGATTTACACAACAAGAGCTGGCATCCGGGTGCGGCATTTCGCTGGCGGTGCTCGGTGCTATAGAACGCGGAAACCGGCGCGCTGATGAACAGACGTTGACGAGAATTGCGGAGGTTTTGGACATTTCGCTCCAGGAACTCACCAATCAATAGATTTACTGCTTCAGGACGGACATATATTTGAACAAATGATTTCAAGGAGCGAATGGACCACATGCTGAAGATTGGCAATATTGAAATGAAGAACCAGGTCGTTCTGGCTCCGATGGCGGGAGTATGCAACCCGGCATTCCGGCTCATAGCCAAGGAATTCGGAACCGGACTGGTTTGTGCCGAGATGGTCAGCGGAAAGGCTATCGTACATGGCAATCAACGCACACGGGAAATGCTTTTTGTCGACGAACGGGAAAAGCCGCTCAGCCTGCAGATTTTTGGCGGTGACCGTGAATCGCTTGTGGAAGCTGCGAAAGTCGTTGATACGCAGACCAACGCCGATATTATAGACATCAATATGGGCTGCCCTGCACCAAAGGTTACCAAAGTTGATGCCGGCGCCCGCTGGCTGCTGGATTCGAATAAAATTTATGAGATGGTTGCTGCGGTCGTGGATGCCGTTGATAAGCCTGTGACGGTTAAAATGCGCACCGGCTGGGACCACGATCACATCTTTGCGATTGAGAACGCGCGTGCAGTCGAGCGTGCAGGAGGCCAGGCCGTCAGCGTACATGGTCGTACCCGCGAGCAGCTGTATACCGGCCACGCCGATTGGGATATTATAAAGCAGGTTAAGGAGTCGGTATCGATTCCTGTCATCGGAAACGGGGACGTGGTGACACCGGAGGATGCCCGCCGGATGCTGGACCAAACGGGTGTGGACGGAGTTATGATCGGGCGGGGAGCGCTTGGCAACCCTTGGATGCTGTATCGTACGATTGAGTATCTGAAGACCGGAAAGCTCCTGTCTGAACCACCTGCGGAAGAGAAGATCCGCATAGCGATTTTGCATATGGATCGGCTTATTGCCTTAAGAGGGGAATCGGTTGCCGTTCGCGAAATGCGTAAGCATTTGGCATGGTATCTGAGAGGACTGAAAGGCTCTAACCGTATCAAGGATGAGATAATGGAAGGAACAAAGCGGGATGAAATGGTCAGAATCCTGGAGGATTTTGTAGCCAGCTTGAACGAACGGGCGGAGGGGGAAGCAGACACGGCGGAAGAAGCAGTCGTCTCCCAATAATGCCCATGCATATGCCAGAGGGCACGTGATTGACATTTTGAAATGCTTACCATATAATTTTTCAGTATAAATTCGACTTTATCCTTAAAACAGCAGAGGGATGTTCTGATCCTTCAGACTTTGCATAAATATAGATTGATCTAAAGATAACATGATAGTTCTTTCTATAATGATTACGGTAGTTTTAAATTTATTTACATGACAGGAGAATCGGTTAAGATGAGCGATAAAGAAGTCATTCTAACACAGGACGGACTCAAAAAGCTGGAAGACGAACTCGAGAACCTGAAATCAGTCAAACGGCGCGAGGTGGCAGAACGTATCAAAGTGGCCATTGGCTACGGGGATATCAGTGAAAACTCGGAGTACGAAGATGCCAAAAATGAGCAGGCTTTTATTGAGGGGCGCATCATCACACTGGAAAAATTGCTTCGCAATGCCCGGATTATCAACAGCGACGAAATCAATACTGATGTTGTCGGAGTCGGTGCTACGGTAATCGTGCAGGATCTGGAGTTCGGTGATACGATGGAATACACGATTGTGGGTACGGCTGAATCCGATCCCCTTAACAATAAAATCTCGAACGAAAGTCCAGTGGGTAAAGCCATTTTGGGCAAGCAAAAAAACACCACAGTGGATGTTAACGTTCCTGCGGGCGTGGTTCAATACAAGATCATCGATATCAAAAAGTAAGATCCGCATGCTTTAGGGATTGTTAGAAAGCTTCCTTTAGGAGGCTTTTTTTTCAGATATATAGAATGAACTTTAGTACATTCTAGGGTAGACACCTGTGTACGTTTGACGAAAGCAGGCAGTGAGATAGAAGGAGTGACGTTTGAAATGTCGGAAGAAGTAAACAACCACGAACAAGAATTAGAACTTAGCGAGATGCTCCAAATTCGCCGCGGCAAACTGGACGAGCTCCGCAGTCTGGGAATTGATCCTTTTGGAAAAAAATACGATCGGACTCATCATGCAGGCGATTTGATTGCAAAGTATGACGGAATGACCAAGGAAGAGCTGGACGAGCAGCATGCTGAAGTGCGCGTTGCAGGCAGAATTATGGCCAAACGTGGCATGGGTAAAGCTATTTTCGCTCACATCCAGGATCTCAGCGGTAAAATTCAGATTTATGTGCGCCAGGATTCTGTTCCTGAAGAAGCATTTGCTGCGTTCCGCCTGCTTGATCTCGGGGATATTGTCGGTATTGCCGGCACCATGTTCAAGACCAAAACGGGAGAAACCACGATTAAAGCAAGTGAAGTCGAGGTTCTTTCGAAGTCCCTCTATCCGCTGCCTGACAAATACCATGGTTTGAAGGATGTTGAGCTTCGCTACCGTCAACGTTATGTTGACCTGATCATCAATCCTGAAGTGCAGCAAACGTTCATTACGCGTTCCCGTATCATTCAGTCGATGCGCCGTTATCTGGACTCCCAGGGCTATCTGGAAGTAGAAACGCCAACTCTGCATGCTATCGCAGGCGGTGCAGCGGCGAAGCCATTTATTACACATCATAATGCGCTTGATATGCAGCTTTACATGCGTATTGCTATCGAACTTCACTTGAAACGCCTGATCGTCGGCGGCCTGGAAAAAGTCTACGAAATCGGACGTGTATACCGTAACGAGGGTATTTCCACGCGCCATAATCCCGAATTCACCATGATTGAGCTGTATGAAGCCTATGCGGACTACCAGGATATTATGAACCTGACCGAAAGCATGATTGCCCATATTGCCCAGGAAGTGCTTGGCACTCAGGTGGTTAACTATCAGGGACATGAAGTGAACCTGGCACCTGCATGGCGCCGAGTATCTATGGTAGATGCCGTTAAAGAAGTGAAGGGCGTTGACTTCGGCGTACACATGACGAATGAAGAGGCGCATCAACTTGCGAAGGAACATCACGTTAAAGTTGAACCGCATATGACCTTCGGCCATATCCTGAATGCATTCTTCGAAGAGTTTGTAGAGGAGACCTTGATTCAGCCGACATTTGTAACCGGACATCCGGTAGAAATCTCGCCGCTGGCGAAGAAGAACGAGCAGGATCCGCGCTTTACGGATCGCTTTGAGCTTTTTGTCGTGGCACGTGAGCATGCGAATGCTTTCAGTGAGCTGAATGATCCGATTGACCAGCGTCAACGTTTCGAAGCACAGATCAAGGAACGTGAGCAGGGTAATGACGAAGCGCATGAGATGGATGAAGACTTCCTGAACGCGCTTGAATATGGTATGCCTCCTACAGGTGGCTTGGGCATCGGTATTGACCGTCTCGTAATGCTGCTGACCAACGCTCCGTCCATTCGTGACGTACTGCTTTTCCCTCACATGAGAAATCGTACGCAGGAGTAGTCATATTAAAGTAAATGGGGATATTCCTCATCATATAGAAAAGGAACAGCGTGACTTATTCACGTCTGTTCCTTTTTTGTTTATATAAACCGGGTTGTGGGCGGCAAAGCGTAAACAGGTGACGCTTAACGATGTTACGCATCATATCTGTTGTTACGACATCTGGTCTAAGCACAGCGTGGATCGCGACACTCCGGATGTTTTACTCATCATATTTACGATTGTGGATCTAAGAAACGAAGTAAAAGCAGAATTCAT
>NZ_STGQ01000002.1:708877-758877 GCF_004916975.1 Paenibacillus dokdonensis
TGCATCAGGGGTAGGGGAGCGTTGTATGCAGCATTGAAGGTATACCGTAAGGAGTGCTGGAGCGCATACAAGTGAGAATGCCGGTATGAGTAACGAAAAGATCAGTGAGAATCTGATCCGCCGAAAGCCCAAGGTTTCCTGAGGAAGGCTCGTCCGCTCAGGGTAAGTCGGGACCTAAGGTGAGGCCGAAAGGCGTAATCGAAGGACAACAGGTTGAAATTCCTGTACCACCGTAAACCGTTATGAGCAATGGGGTGACGCAGTAGGGTAGTGACGCGGACTGATGGATGTCCGTCTAAGCAGTGAGGCTGATGTGTAGGCAAATCCGCACATCGTAAGGCTGGGCTGTGATGGGGAGCGAAAATTATAGTAGCGAAGGTCATGATCTCACACTGCCAAGAAAAGCCTCTAGCCAGGTGAAGGTGCCCGTACCGCAAACCGACACAGGTAGGCGAGAAGAGAATTCTAAGGCGCGCGGAAGAACTCTCGTTAAGGAACTCGGCAAAATGACCCCGTAACTTCGGGAGAAGGGGTGCCCCGGTAGTGTGAATAGCACGAGGGGGCCGCAGTGAAAAGGCCCAAGCGACTGTTTAGCAAAAACACAGGTCTGTGCGAAGCCGCAAGGCGAAGTATACGGGCTGACGCCTGCCCGGTGCTGGAAGGTTAAGGGGAGTGGTTAGGGGTAACCCGAAGCTATGAACCGAAGCCCCAGTAAACGGCGGCCGTAACTATAACGGTCCTAAGGTAGCGAAATTCCTTGTCAGGTAAATTCTGACCCGCACGAATGGCGTAACGACTTGGGCGCTGTCTCAACGAGAGATCCGGTGAAATTTTAATACCTGTGAAGATGCAGGTTACCCGCGACAAGACGGAAAGACCCCATGGAGCTTTACTGCAGCTTGATATTGGATTTGGGTACGATCTGTACAGGATAGGTGGGAGCCTTTGAAGCCTGAGCGCCAGCTTAGGTGGAGGCGCCGTTGGGATACCACCCTGATCGTATCTAGGTTCTAACCTAGTACCGTCATCCGGTGCGGGGACAGTGTCAGGTGGGCAGTTTGACTGGGGCGGTCGCCTCCTAAAGAGTAACGGAGGCGCCCCAAGGTTCCCTCAGAATGGTTGGAAATCATTCGAAGAGTGCAAAGGCAGAAGGGAGCTTGACTGCGAGACCTACAAGTCGAGCAGGGACGAAAGTCGGGCTTAGTGATCCGGTGGTACCGCATGGAAGGGCCATCGCTCAACGGATAAAAGCTACCCTGGGGATAACAGGCTTATCTCCCCCAAGAGTCCACATCGACGGGGAGGTTTGGCACCTCGATGTCGGCTCATCGCATCCTGGGGCTGAAGTAGGTCCCAAGGGTTGGGCTGTTCGCCCATTAAAGCGGTACGCGAGCTGGGTTCAGAACGTCGTGAGACAGTTCGGTCCCTATCTGTCGTGGGCGTAGGAAATTTGAGAGGAGCTGTCCTTAGTACGAGAGGACCGGGATGGACGTACCGCTGGTGCACCAGTTGTTCCGCCAGGAGCATGGCTGGGTAGCTACGTACGGACGGGATAAGCGCTGAAAGCATCTAAGCGTGAAGCCCCCCTCAAGATGAGATTTCCCAGTATGTAAGACCCCTTGAAGACGACGAGGTAGATAGGTTGGAGGTGGAAGTGCAGCAATGCATGGAGCTGACCAATACTAATCGGTCGAGGGCTTATCCTAAAAAGTTTTCCGTAGGGAAACTTGCTTCGGAAGCGTTACGCTTTGCATCCGAGTAAGGGCTACGGAGACCGTTTCTAAACACACAAATTCGTTTCGTATCTAGTTTTCAGGTGATCAAACATCTGAACTGATTTTTAAGCTGCATGTCCTTTCTAAGGATGGATCTTTTGCTGGTGAGTCATCACCGAAGCGAAGACAGCGCAAAAATCCTGTTTGGTGGCGATGGCGGAGGGGTTCCACGCGTACCCATCCCGAACACGACCGTTAAGCCCTCCAGCGCCGATGGTACTTGGACCGAAGGGTCCTGGGAGAGTAGGATGCCGCCAAGCGAAGAACCACTGTTGATAACAATCGACGGTGGTTTTTTTGTGTTGTCTAGAATTATTTTTTAATAGAATTACATGATATACTAACATAATATAGTTAAATTATTCCTGATATATCATGAGAGAGGGGTAAGTACATATGAAAAATAGTAAAAGAGGCTTGGTATCAGCGCTTCTTACGGGTGTCTTGGTCATGGGGATTTCTCTACCCGCCTATGCGGCAGAATCGGAAGGGATTTCTCGCGGTGATTTTCTGAAATTGGTTACTTCTGATTTAAATATTGCAGGGACATCTTCTACACCACTTCCTAAGGATGTGGCGGTTGACTCTCCCTATAAAGATGCTGTAAGTGCGATGCTGGAACGTAAAGTAATTAAAGGATTCCCGGACGGAAGTATGCGTCCAAGCGAGTTGATCACCGGGAAAGATGCCTCTATGATTCTGGGAAGGGTATTGGGTTTTAAAGACGAAGAAAGCATTAAACGCCTACAATCTGAAATGGGTATTGATTGGCAGTCCCAACAGGTCCTAAATGCTTCCGATGTACAGTCTTCCTTGGCCAAGATACTTCGCAATGATCAGTCTGCGATTCAGCTGATGGATGCAGTACAGACGGAGATGGCAAGCCTGCACTCTTATGAATCCCAAGTTGGAATGTCTCTAAATATGCATTTTCAAGGCAATGATATGAATCAAAATAGTTTTAATAAGGATCTTCAAGACAAGAACAGCGATGAACAAAACTCTGTATCTATGAAGATGGCTGTCGAAGGACAGATTCATCTGGACGACAAACAGGGCATGATGGAAAAGATGACAATGAAGGATTTTATGGGATCCGGTGATATGGTGTCTTTAACGTATATGGTGCCAGAAGGGATCTTTACGCAAAGCCCTGATATGGGAACAGGAGAAAAGCAATGGATTAATATGTCCAAAGGAATGCCTTCCTTTGATCAGCTCATGAAGCTCCAAAAGGAAAATGCGACTCAGCTCAGCAGCCTCAATCAGAAGTATTTTATTTTCCGTGATTTGGGCAAAGACATCATTGAGGGCAAATCGTATGCGAAGGTGGCATTGTACGGTAAAATTCCTTCACTGAAAGGGCTGCTTAATGACACGCAAAGCTTGACCGGAATGGGTGATATGATGAGTTCTCTGCCAAGTGAAGGCCAAGCAGCCGTGGAGAATATGGGGGTGGCTGCCAACATTGTATACTGGATTGATGAAGAGACTCATCGTCTATATAAAGCCGATATGAATATGTCCTATACGATGCCAGCTGCTCAGGAAACACCGGAAATCTCGATGGACATGACGATGAACATGGGATACAGCAAGTATAATGAGCCACAATCGATTAAGCTGCCAGATGAGGCTAAGAAGGCTTTGACACTGGAGGAATACACGGCTCAAATGTCTGCAGCTGCACAGTCTCAAACAGGAAATTAATCATATTTTTGAATGAACCTTATGAAAATTGGACATCCCACCAAGGGATGTCTTTTTTTGAAGTGCTGTCTAGTACCAGTGGACATGTATTTGCAGGGATTAGACAGGTCCTTGTTCTGTTAGTTTTACCAGCCTCAATTCCTTGACAGCTTCACAGCGCCTTTGCTAAGATGGCAATAATATATTTTCAGAAAATGATTTTCAAGCCTTGCAATAAGGGTTTTGACGAATACAATACATGACAAATGAGGGGGAAATTCCGAGGTGTGGGAAGACAAATTCAGTAAAGAAGGATTTACTTTTGACGATGTATTGCTGGTGCCGCGCAAGTCTGAGGTATTGCCAAAGGAAGTGGACGTGTCCACAAGATTAAGCAAACATGTGAAACTCAACATTCCACTCATCAGTGCGGGTATGGATACCGTTACCGAATCAGCAATGGCTATTGCCATAGCAAGAGAAGGCGGAATCGGGATCATTCATAAGAATATGCCAGTAGAGCAGCAGGCCGAAGAAGTAGATCGTGTAAAACGCTCAGAAAGCGGCGTAATTACGAATCCATTCTCCTTAACACCTGAGCAATTGGTTTCGGATGCTGAGCAAGTGATGGCAAAATTCCGTATCTCCGGAGTACCGATTGTGGATGAGCAGAATAAGCTGGTTGGTATTCTGACGAACCGGGATTTGCGTTTTGTTCATGACTACAGCATTCAAATCAAAGAAGTGATGACCCATGAAAATCTCGTAACTGCACCGGTCGGCACTACGCTGGCGGAAGCGGAAGTACTTCTTCAAAAGCATAAAATTGAAAAGCTTCCTTTGGTCGATGACCATAACATCCTGAAGGGCCTCATTACTATAAAGGATATTGAAAAAGCGATCCAGTTCCCGAACGCAGCAAAAGATGCACAGGGACGTCTGCTAGTCGGTGCAGCTATCGGTATCTCTAAAGATGGATTCGACCGTGCTGAGGCATTGGTTAAAGCGGGTGTGGATGTGGTTGTTGTGGATTCAGCCCATGGACATCATATTAACATTCTGGATGCGGTTCGCGAGCTGCGTGGCCTGTATCCGGAGCTGACGATCATCGCAGGCAACGTTGCAACGGGTGAAGCGACTCGTGATTTGATCGAAGCCGGTGCATCTGTGGTGAAGGTTGGTATCGGTCCTGGCTCCATTTGTACGACTCGCGTTATCGCTGGTATCGGCGTACCGCAAGTTACTGCAATATATGATTGTGCACAGGTTGCACGTGAATATGGTATCCCATTGATCGCCGACGGCGGTATTAAATATTCTGGTGAAATTACGAAGGCACTTGCTGCAGGTGGACATGCCGTTATGCTTGGAAGTATGTTTGCCGGTACAGAAGAGAGTCCTGGTGAATCTGAAATTTATCAAGGACGCCGTTACAAGGTTTATCGTGGCATGGGCTCCATGGCAGCGATGAAGCAAGGTAGTAAGGATCGCTACTTCCAGGATGATGACAAGAAGCTCGTCCCGGAAGGCATTGAAGGACGTGTCGCATACAAAGGACCACTTGCGGATACGATTCACCAATTGATCGGCGGACTACGCTCGGGTATGGGATACTGCGGAACGAAATCTCTTGATGAGCTTCGTGAAGATACCCAATTTGTTCGTATTACGGGTGCGGGCCTGCGCGAAAGCCACCCGCATGACGTGCAAATTACCAAAGAAGCTCCAAACTATTCCGTATAATTCAGAAGGATGTTTGCATAAATCCAACATCTTCTTGTACAGACAGGTCGAATTTCGCCCTGTCTGTCTTTTTTTGCTTTATCCCCTGTGATAGAATAGAACAAGTAAGAATTTAAGTTAGGCAAGAGGGGAGTTATACATTCATTGAGTAAGCATTGGAATCGTCCAAGCCGGAAGGCGGGACAACAAAAACACAAACGTCATCTCGTTAAAAAGAGCATAGCTTCGGTTATGCTATTGAATATGCTGTGTCTATCCGCTCTGCCAGCAGCCATGGTATTCGCTGCTCCGGCAAGCACTGCTGCAACCAGCACCGCGACAAGCACTGCAAGCAGCATTCAAAAGCCTGAACTGAACCTGAAGTCCGCGGTATTAATCGAGCCGACAACGGGTCAAATTCTCTATGCCATGAATGCGGATGAGCCACTGCCTCCGGCAAGCATGACCAAAATGATGACGGAGTACATCGTCGCCGAACAGATCAAGCAAGGGAAGCTGAAATGGACGGATCAGGTCACCGTAGGCAAAAACTCCGAAAAAACCATCGGCTCGCGTATTTTTCTTGCTGAAGGGGACGTACATACCGTAGAGGAACTGTACATAGCGATGGCTGTTGGATCCGCAAACGACGCAACGGTAGCACTGGCCGAGAAGGTATCGGGAACCGAGCAGGAGTTTGTGAAGCTGATGAACAAGACCGCTCAGGAAATGGGTATGAAGACGGCCTATTTTATTAATGCAACTGGTCTTGACCGAGCTGATATGCCGAAAGAGTTCCGGCCGGATACCGATAAAGAAGACGTCATGTCGGCAATGGATGCGGCCATTCTGGGCAAGCATATTGTTACCGACCATCCGGATTATGCCAAATATACTTCGATCCAATCATATAAATTCCGTGAGCGGGATAAAGCTCCAATTATTAACTATAACTGGATGCTGGAAAGCAACAAGAATATTCAGAATTTTAAAGCTTATGCTTACCCGGGGTTGGATGGTCTAAAGACAGGGCATACGCAAAACGCGGGCAACTGTTTCACTTCAACGGCAGTCCGTAACGGTGTGCGCCTGATCGGCGTTGTCATGGGGGCCGATTCCGAGGCACACCGCTTTACGGAAACCAAGAAACTACTCGATTACGGCTTCGATAACTTTGAAGTCAAGCAGGTTGTGGCCGGCAAGTCCAAGGTCGAAGGGCTTGATACGGTTCCTGTGAAAAAAGGTGTGGCAACCAGCGTAGGTGTAGTAACCGATGCGGATGTCAGCTTCGTGGTGCCGAAGGGTGCCGAAGTGAAGGGTGTTCAGTTTAAAACCCAACTCGAATCTGAAGACAAGCTGGTAGCGCCGATTAAGAAGGGAACCAAAGTTGGCACGATTACTTATTCGTACAAGGCTGAGGGGATGGATCAGACTCAGACCAAAACGGTCAACCTGGTGA
Source organism: Paenibacillus dokdonensis (assembly GCF_004916975.1). Classification (GTDB taxonomy): domain Bacteria; phylum Bacillota; class Bacilli; order Paenibacillales; family Paenibacillaceae; genus Paenibacillus_AQ; species Paenibacillus_AQ dokdonensis. Next base: position 715,523 of record NZ_STGQ01000002.1, read on the forward strand.
CTTCCGATGAAGTGGAAAAGGGCAGCTGGTTCCGTTTGTTCTTCCGTGCAATCAAAGATATGTTTGGCGACCTGTTTAACGGGATTAAAAATCTTTTTTAACATATCAGTAACTGCGTTCTGAAAAGAAGTAAGAGGGTTTTCTTAATTTCGAGTTAGTCAAATTGAATGTGGAACTGTAATTTCCTATCTGCTTTAGAGGGAAAACAGATGACATGATATACATTTCGGGAGGCGTAGACATGGAAACGGGAACTTCGAGAGTTAAAAGAGGTATGGCAGAAATGCAAAAAGGTGGCGTCATCATGGACGTCATGAATGCTGAACAGGCAAAAATTGCTGAAGCCGCAGGTGCAACAGCGGTTATGGCTTTGGAACGCGTACCATCCGATATTCGTGCAGCTGGCGGCGTAGCCCGTATGGCTGACCCGACGATTGTCGAAGAAGTGATGAAAGTGGTATCCATCCCGGTTATGGCAAAAGCCCGTATCGGTCACTTTGTGGAGGCTAAAGTGCTGGAATCTCTGGGTGTGGACTACCTTGACGAGAGTGAAGTATTGACTCCGGCTGATGAAGTATTCCATATCGACAAATGGGATTTTACCGTTCCGTTCGTTTGCGGAGCCAAAGATCTGGGTGAAGCGCTACGTCGTATCGGCGAGGGTGCATCCATGATCCGTACAAAGGGTGAGCCGGGAACAGGCAACATCGTTGAGGCTGTCCGCCATATGCGCTTTATTAACAGCCAAATCCGTAAAGTACAAAACATGTCGAAGGACGAGCTTTATGCCGAAGCGAAAAACCTGGGTGTGTCTTACGACCTTCTCGTTGGCGTACATGAAAACGGCAAGCTGCCAGTTGTAAACTTTGCTGCTGGCGGAGTGGCAACACCAGCTGACGCGGCGCTTATGATGCATTTGGGTGCAGACGGCGTATTCGTAGGCTCCGGTATTTTCAAATCGGATAGTCCTGAAAAATTTGCCCGTGCGATTGTTGAGGCAACGACTCATTTCCAAGACTACAAGCTGATCGCTGAAGTTTCGAAGAACCTGGGCGCGCCGATGAAAGGCATCGAGATTTCGAAGCTGAGTCCGTCTGAACGGATGTCGGATCGCGGCTGGTAAACGAGAGAGAAGGCTAACGACATATGAAAATCGGGGTATTGGCACTTCAGGGTGCCGTAGCAGAGCATATTCGCAGCATTGAGCTTGCAGGCGCAGAAGGCGTCGCGATTAAGAAGAAGGAAGAGCTTCAGGAGATTCAGGGCCTGATCATTCCTGGCGGTGAAAGCACGACAATCGGCAAGCTGATGCGTAAATACGATTTTATGGATGTCATACGCCAGTTCTCCGCAGAGGGTAAGCCTGTTTTTGGAACCTGCGCGGGCCTGATCGTGCTTGCCAAATCGATAGAGGGTCAGGAAGAGGCTCACTTGGAGCTGATGGATATGACCGTAGCCCGTAATGCCTTTGGACGCCAGCGGGAGAGCTTTGAGACCGACCTGGACATCAAAGGGGTCGATGAGCCGGTCCGGGCTGTGTTCATTCGAGCGCCGTTGATTCGCAGCGTGGGAGAACAAGTGGACGTAATATCCTCTTACAACGGTGAGATCGTAGCGGCGAGACAAGGGCATCTGCTGGCTTCCTCATTCCATCCGGAGCTCACCGATGATTACCGGTTCCATCAGTATTTCGTGGATATGGTAAAGGCCAGTCGAGCGTCATAGAACCCTGCCTTTAAACCGATATATAACATGACAAACACCTTGACTCTTTTTATGATATCTAAAGACCCCAATAGGGTAAGCTTTAGATAAGGGGAATGATACAGCTTGCCTCTGCCGATGCGAATCGGATGGCAGGCTGGGCATCTCCACAAGGGTCGGGGTTATTTTTTTGGTATGTCTGCAAACGGGAGTAGATCTTAGAAGATTTTTTAGTTTTATGAAGTAAGGATACATGCAAGATTCTTAGGAGGAATTGTCCAATGCTGGATGTCAAAATATTACGGGGCGACTATACAAAAGTCGAACAGGCGCTGAAGAACCGCAACAAATCGCTGGATTTGATCGCAGGTTTTCCTGAACTTGATACGCGCCGCAGAGAACTGCTGCAGGAAAGTGAAGCACTGAAAAACCGCCGTAACATCGTGTCGGGTGAAGTAGCTAAACGGAAAAAGAACAAGGAAGACGCGGAAGAATTAATCCTTGAGATGCGTGAAGTGTCAGATCGGATCAAAGCCATGGATGAAGAAGTCCGTGAGCTTGAGGCTTTCATTTCTGATCTGATGATGGCGATTCCCAATATTCCACATGAGTCGGTCCCTATTGGGGCTTCTGAAGAGGAAAATGTGGAAGTGCGCCGCTGGGCAGAGCCAAAGGAATTCGATTTTCAACCCAAGGCTCACTGGGACGTTGCACAGGCGCTGGACATTCTTGATTTTGAAGCAGCAGCCAAAGTAACGGGCTCGCGCTTTACCTTTTATAAGGGACTTGGGGCGCGTCTGGAACGTGCTCTGATTAACTTTATGATGGATCTGCACAGCAGTGAGCATGGTTATGAGGAAATGCTTCCGCCTTATATCGTAAATGGAGACAGCCTGCGTGGCACAGGTCAGCTGCCGAAGTTTGAAGAGGATCTATTCAAAATCCGTGACACGGACTATTACCTGATCCCTACTGCTGAGGTGCCTGTAACGAACTATTACCGCGATGAAATTTTGTCGACAGAGGATCTGCCGAAGCATTTTGTTGCGTACAGCTCTTGCTTCCGTTCTGAAGCCGGTTCGGCAGGTCGTGATACCCGCGGACTGATTCGTCAACATCAATTTAACAAGGTAGAGCTGGTGAAGCTTGTGTCTCCGGATTCCTCTTATGAAGAGCTGGAGAAAATGACCGCCAATGCTGAGCATGTGCTGCAGCTTCTGAAGCTGCCTTACCGCGTGTTGGCGCTTTGCACAGGTGATATGGGCTTCTCCGCCGCAAAAACGTATGATCTCGAAGTATGGCTGCCTGAGAGCGGTATGTACCGTGAAATCTCATCATGTTCCAATACAGAGGACTTCCAGGCTCGCCGGGCGAATATCCGGTTTCGTCCTGAACCGAAATCCAAGCCTGAATTTGTGCATACACTGAATGGTTCTGCGCTTGCAGTCGGCCGGACGGTCGCTGCCATCCTGGAGAATTACCAGCAGGCTGACGGCAGTGTGGCAGTACCAGAGGTACTGCAGCCTTACATGGGCAATGTGAAGGTTATTAGTCCTAAAAATAAATAAAGCTTGATCAATAAAACAATCTGTGGTAAGATATTTTTGTTACGCTTTATGTAATTGAAAAAATTCTTTTACCACCTGGAGAGGTACCGAAGCGGTCATAACGGGGCGGTCTTGAAAACCGTTAGGGGGCAACTCCACATGGGTTCGAATCCCATCCTCTCCGCCATATATAACAACGACAGAAGTCATTCTTTAAAAGAAAGGCTTCTTTTTTTATGCCGTTTTTCTTCTTGGAAAACAATTCGGCTCGCGCGATGATGCTTATAATAACGAATAAATTTTTAAGCTTCTCCGCACATTAAAGTGTAGGGGAGGTGTGATGAAATGAACCGAGACTTTCAACTGAACCAAAACCAGTTAGTCCATGCCTGGCAGTCGCAGCTGCCGCAGAACCTTGATCCGTCGGATTCCGCCCAGGTCCTTGCTGATGAGGCGAACCCTTATGCCCTCAGAATCCATATTGATTCCGCAGGGCGCCAATTGTACTCCTTTGACTTCCAGTGCTCTTATATGGATACGCGCGAAGTGAAGGTCGATTTGGTGGACGTGGAACGGGATGGAAGAACGGTGGATGAGCGGACTGAGATCATTCAGGATATGGCACAGGGGTATTCCCGTCAGATCCATGAATGCGCTCAAGCGCTCCATGATGTGACTCATCACTCTTAAAAGGGAAATGAGGGAAGAAGATGACTAAGGCCAAACCCGGACTGGATAAGAACCTGAGCAATGTCATTGATGAGCTGAACGAAGCACCTGTAAATAGTCATCATGCTCAGCAAATCCAGCAGGACGAAAACGATCGCCGGCATGAAGACGCCCGCAATCATCGCAAGCCTACGGATCTGACACATCCGCATTCTTAATCCAAAATGGGGGGAATACCGATGAGCAAACCAAAAGCCATTCCCGTACCTGAAGCCCAGAGGGAAGACCAGCGCGAGCATCACCGGAACAACGGTGGAAACTCGATGCAGGAGCCGCTTTCTGGCTCGAAAAAGGTTAAAAACCGTAATCATGTGGATCATTTGAATAAAGAGGGCTAAAATCTCTCGCAAAATTGGAAACGACAAGAAGCATTCCAGCAACCGCTGGAGTGCTTTTTTGTTGAAATTTTATGATCTTTATATGTGAAAAAATACGTAGCAGCTGTCATTTTTCGTATTTTTGCAACCTCATAAGAATCGTTCCGTATTACAAAATGTGAGCTCACGCAACAGGAAAAAAAGGAAATTACTTAATTTGCAAACATAAAATTTCCAGAAATCTGTTTCAGTTAAGATTAAAATCGTTTATGATTAATAGGTGTGTTATCGTTTTAGAGAACCGAGAGGAGAGAGAAATCCATGAACAAGAAGTTTGCTATCCTGATTCTTACACTGCTCATGTCCATGACGGTGGTCCTTGCAGGATGCACGAGTAAGCAGGAACCGAAAGACGCGATGAAGAGCGCAACGGGGAATGCGATGAAGATGACTTCATATGAAATGAAAAGCAAGGTGGTCATTAAAGATTTGAAGGTAACCAGCGCGGATACTGAAAACACGTCGGCTACCGAGCAAGTAATGAGCATGCTCAAAAATGCGGAATTGACAGTTGATGGGGTATATCAAAACGATCCGATGCAAACTGAGCTTACCATGGGTATTAATCTGAAGGGCGATATGTCCATGAGCTTTAATATTCCAATGGTAATGACTAAGGAAAAGCTGTATGTTAAAATTCCAAGCATTCCAATGCTGCCACTTCCGGAAGATGTGGTTGGTAAATATCTGGTGCTAGATATGAAGGAACTGGCTGAGCAAGAGGGAACGAAATTTAATCCGGATTCAATGGATACGAAGAAAACACAGCAGCTCTCCAATGAAATCATGAATACGTTATACGGTGAATATGACGGAAATAAATACTTCAAAGACATTAAAGTTAAGGACGCGAACCTGCCTGAGGGTGTAGATGCTAAGCAAGTGGTTCAGTTCTATGTAACCAACGAGAACGTGAAGGAAGCAGCGGAAATCTTCGTGAACAAGGCGATGCCTAAAATTCTGGATATCGTCGCGAAGGATGAGTACCGTGAAATGCTGGGTCTGACAAAAGAAGATATTGATAAAGCGAAATCAGATCTGAATTCGGCGAATCAGGATGAGCTCAGCAAAGGGCTGAACGACCTTAAGAATTACCTGAAGATTAACCAGTTTAACGTGAATACAGCCATTGACAAGAAGGACTTCCCTTCCTACCAGGATGCTGTTGTCAACGTTGAGATGAATGACCCTGAAACAAAGGATAACATGATGCTTTCGATGGAAATGACGAACCAATACAGCAAGGTTAACGAAAAACAAACCTTTAAAATCGGCATTCCAAAAGACAGCGAAGTTATCACTATGGATGATCTCCAAAAACAAATGGGCAGTGCGTCTTACTAAGCGCTGAAAACCGATACAATAAAAAGCCTGGCCGGGATGAACCCGGACCAGGCTTTTTCCATTTTGGGATTCACCGATAAGATGTTTTTATGACTTCCCACGCAGCTTGCGAAAAAACAGGGTTAGCATGGAGGAGCATTCCTCCTGCAGTACACCGTCAATAACTTCCGTACGGTGATTAAAACGCGGCTCTTGCAGCAGATTCATCAGTGTACCGGCGCATCCAGCCTTGGGATCTCCAGTTCCGTATATCACCTGCGGAATTCGAGACTGAACAATGGCTCCTGCACACATGGGGCAAGGCTCAAGCGTCACGTAAAGACGACAATCGAGTAAGCGCCAGGCTCCGATGGTTTGGCTGGCTTCCCGGATGGCCACAATTTCCGCATGTGCGGTGGCATCCTGTGAGGTTTCACGGAGATTGTACCCCCGTCCGATAATTTCCTCACCGCGCACAATAATGGCCCCAATCGGAACCTCGCCAATGTCTTCAGCCAGTTTAGCCTGCACCATGGCTTCCCTCATCCAGTGCTCATGCACAATTTTATCCACAGTTTCATCCACAGTTAGGGGATGCTTCTGCTGTTCTTTCAAGGTTAAAGACCTCCTCTTGTCAAAAAACGGTTTATTCAGCGAACAAATATTCGGTTGTTAACATGCTGTGTATATTTTTGTGGATAACAATTTCGTTACTCACAGATTTATCCACAATTATTCCTTGATAAAATGTGGATATGTGCATAAGGTGTGCAAATCATCTTCTTATTTTAGAGAAGGATTAGCCGAATATCAATCTAAAGTGATTAATTTCCGATTTTTCCGGGTTATAAGAAGCGATCCAGTTTTTACGGCAGTCTTTTCAAATGAGAGGGTTTGGAGTTATGATGAAAGGTGTATTTATTTAGCTTCAAAGCTTTACTTGCCAAGAGGTGGTCCTTTGTCCATTAAAAATAAAATAACCCTCATCATGTCTGGCTCCTTGCTGTTGATACTGCTTTTATACATACTTCTTAGCTTCTACACGACCCAAGCCAATCTGAAGAAGGACAGTGAGAGCAAAATGCTCATCGCTGCCAGGCAAGTCGCTGCATCTATTGAGCAAAGCCGATACAGTTCAGATTATGTCGAGCGCCAGATCGGCGAAATGCTTAGGATGGCCTCGATATTGGCAGCCAAGGAGCTGCCGGAGGATTATCATGATATCGACAACAATAAGCTTAAAAAGTTGAGCCAGGAAGTAGGCGTAACCGATATTTCCCTTATGGTACGCACAAGAGAAGATGTGGTCATTATTAAATCCTCTGATCCTAAGGAAATAGGCATGTCCACACAGGATTGGGGATTTTGGTTCACTGCATTTAAACAGCTGTTTAACATGCAGAAGGTTACGGTATCCCAAGGAATGTATATAGATAAGTTTTGGTCAGGCCCTTTTGAATATTCAACATCAAACCCTGGTTACATCGACAAATGGGGCTATTACTATGATGGCAAGCGAAATTATATGATTGACCCTTATATCAGAAGCGATGCCGTCAACGATTATGCTAAGATGGTAAGTCCAGAGGCTGTCCTGGACAAGACCAAGGCAGTGAACCCGCAAATTTTGGAGATCACATGCATTAATCCGCAGACATTTGGCAATGAGAACATGGCGGACAATGGATTTGACAGTTTTAATATAAAATTGCGAAACCGTCCAATTCAGTACGGTACCTATAATTACGGAGATTTATCCAGGGATAAACAAGCCGTATCCCAAGCCATTAAAACAGGATCCAATGTTGTATTCGATACCCGCATTCATGGGAAGAAGGTAATTAAAGGTTTCATTCCGGTCTTTAATCCCGATCAATCGGTTTATATTATCAGTATTGTCATGGACTATCAGATCATTTCACAGATCCTTCATGAGCAGTTATTTAACTACATTGCGATATCGGCGGTCCTGCTTTTGGTTGTTATCATTGGTAGTTATGTACTGGCCGGCTATTTTATCCGCCCGATTAAGTCTATTCTGGTGAAGGTCAGGGATGTATCGGAAGGGCATTTCGACACACCCCTTATCATCAACAGCAAGGATGAGCTGGGTCTGCTGTCCTCGAAGATTAACACCATGACCGCCAGCTTAAGCGATTACACCAATCAGCTGAAGCAGGCAGTAGAGGAGAACAAATCGGTAAAAGATCATTTGGAGTCCATTATCCAGCAAACGGCGGATGCGATCCATACCGTTGATTGGTCAGGCCGTGTTCTCCAGGTTAACAAGGCTTTTGAGAATCTCTATGGCTGGAGCAGCTCCGAGGTGCTCGGCAGGCGTTTGAAGATTGTTCCCGACTTCCTGGAGGAGGAAGAGCAAAAAAGGCTGAAAGCGCTACGACTAGGTGATCAGCTGCCTCCATCGGAAACCCTGCGCCTGAAAAGAGATGACACTCTGGTAGAGGTAAGTATAAGTACGGCTCCTGTAAAGGATGAGGAAGGCAATATTATTTCTTTTATTAGCGTCTCTAGGGATATGACAGAACGCAATAAGATGGACGAGCTCCTGCGGCGCTCTGAAAAGTTGACTACGGTGGGGCAGCTTGCCGCAGGCGTAGCGCATGAGATACGAAATCCACTGACGACCCTGCGGGGATTTTTGCAGCTGCAGCGTGAGAATAACCGCTTATCACCACTCCATAATGAAATTATGCTGTCGGAGCTGGATCGGATTAACCTGATCGTTAGCGAGTTTCTGATTCTGGCCAAGCCGCAGGCCATCCAATTCCAGGTGAAGAGCATCCGGAGTATTTTAAATGATGTGATTTCTCTTCTCGACAGCCAGGCACATTTATTCGGCATCGAATTTAAATTTGAATTTGAACATGAGAACTTCAAAGTGCATTGCGAAGAAAATCAGATGAAGCAGGTCTTTATTAATATCATCAAAAACTCGATTGAAGCTATGGAAAACGGCGGTGTCATCAGAATAGAATTATTCAGATTAAATCCTGAGGAAATCGGGATAACCATTACCGACCAGGGCATTGGTATTCCGAGCCATATCATGCCGAAGCTGGGTGAACCCTTCTTTACCAGCAAGGAAAATGGTACCGGCCTTGGGCTCATGATCAGCCAAGGTATTATTGAAGGCCATAAGGGGATGATGGAAATATTCAGTAAGCCGGGACAAGGAACCCGGGTTGACATCATATTGCCTGTGGCAGGAGATACAGAACAGACCAAATCATAAGGGGGAAGAACCCATTGCGGATTAACAAATTTATTAGCGAGACGGGGTTCTGCTCCCGTCGCGAAGCGGATAAGTGGGTAGAGAGCGGTAAGGTAACTATTAATGGCGAGACAGCGGTCCTCGGCAGCCAGGCAAAGGAAGGGGATGATGTACGCATTGACGGCCGTCCTCTGAATGAGAAGAAAAAAAGCCATGTCTACATTGTCCTGAATAAACCTGTGGGCATTACGAGTACGACAGAGCAGCATATCAAGGGCAACATCGTTGATTTTGTAGGGCATACCGAGCGGATCTTTCCGATCGGAAGGTTGGACAAGGATTCGGAAGGGCTCATTCTCATGACCAGCGACGGAGATATCGTCAACAAAATACTGCGGGCCGAGGGCAAGCATGAGAAGGAATATATCGTGACGGTTGATCAGCCCATTACGACCTCATTCCTAACGGGGATGGCCGGAGGTGTGAAGATCCTCGGCGAGATGACACGCCCATGTATAATTACGCGTATATCCGAGCGGGTGTTCAAAATCATTTTGACAGAAGGGAAAAACAGGCAGATTCGCCGAATGTGCAGCGCCTTTGGATACAGCGTACGGAAGCTTCAGCGTATCCGGATTATGAATATCACCCTGGGATCTCTCCCGAAGGGAAAGTGGCGTGACTTGACCGATGCCGAGAAAAAGGAACTCAGTGGTTTGCTCAATTACGAGCTTCAGTAGAGGCCATACGCGTTAAATGATAAAAATAACGATTAAAAGCTGTATTTATCGTATATAACGAATAATACAGCTTTTAGCTTTTTAAGTTGTTATTTGGTTTTATCCGATGTTTGCTGTGCTTCATCCGTATATTTACGGATGATGGACACTTCAACACGGCGGTTCTTCGCCCGGCCTGCGTCCGTCGCATTAGAAGCGATAGGATGGAATTCTCCATAAGCAGTTGAAGTGAATTTCACCGGATCAAGTTTTGTATTTTGCAGTAGAATCTTCATAAAGTGAAGCGCCCGGTCGGAGCTTAAGTCCCAATTGGAGGCATACTCACTGTTAGAGATTGGCATATTATCCGTATGGCCCGACACGACTACATTATAGGTTGGGAACTGCTGCAGCATATTGCTGATCGCTCCAGCTAATTGCCGGGATTCCTGCTTCACGACAGCGCTGCCTGATGCGAAGAGCGCGTTGTCACTAATCGTAATCGTCAGCTGGGATTGATTCAGCTTCGTATTGAGCAGAGTGGTCAGTCCATTATTGTTAATATATTGATCGAGCTGCTTTTTCAGCTTCTCCAGGTCTTCTTGTTCCTGTTTCGCCAGCTGGGATTTCTGTTTTTGCTTATCGGCATTGTTTACGACATTTTCCTCGCTGTTTTTCTTGCCTTTATCGAGGTTTTTGTCCGAAGGCAGGGCCGAGCTGAAATTCAGAACTCCGTTGCCGGTACTGAGCGCTGTGTTAAAAGCCGCACTCATTTCTTCGAATTTTTTGTTATCCGTGGCGCTCATCGCGTACATCACGATGAACAGCGCCAACAGCAGGGTCAAAAGGTCGGCATAGGGAAGGAGCCACGATTCATCGGCATGCTCCTCATGAGGCTCATGTCTAGTCTTTTTGCTCACCTGCAGCAGCCTCCTTCTCATTCATTTGAGCGCGCTCGGAAGGGGTTAGGAAGACAGATAGCTTTTGACTGATCGCAATCGTGGAAACCCCGGATTGAATGGACAGCAGTCCTTCGATCATCATGAGTTTCAGTTCGATTTCCTTCTTGGATAAGCGTTTCAGCTTGTTGGAAATCGGGTGCCACAGCACATAGCCTGTAAAAATACCAAGTAGTGTCGCGATAAAAGCCGCACCAATCGCATGCGCCAGTTCGCCCATATTCTCCATTTTGGTCAGGGCGGCGATCAGGCCGACAACGGCCCCGAGCACCCCGAGGGAAGGAGCATACATACCGGCTTGGGAAAAGAGCAGTGCACCCGCACGGTGCCGTTCTTCCGTAGCTGTGATATCTTCCATCAAAACATCACGTACAAAGTCCTGGTCATTGCCGTCGATAATCATCCGCATGCCGTTCCGCAGGAAGTCGTCATCGATCTCCTCCACCTTGGTTTCCAGGGCAAGAAGTCCTTCACGGCGGGTAATGGACGCCCATTCCATGAACATGGTAATTAAATCACGGCGCTCCACCAGTCTTTGCTTAACAAATACCATTTTCAGCAGCTTAGGAAATTTCTTAAGCTCTGACATTGGAAAACCAATAAATAACGTAGCGGCCGTGCCCCCGAGAATAATGACATAAGCGGCGGGGGTAAGCAGAGATATCAAAGGTGCCCCTTTGAGTATCATGCCGACAAAGACCGAGACCAAACCGAGTATCAGGCCGATAATTGTTGAAATTTCCATTGCACACCTCATCCATGAGAAATAAAATTGAATCCTTTCGTGCACCATGTTTGCATCCTTGCAAAATGATGTGCTGCACCAAAAAACGTAATATATTATTTATCGTCAGGATTCTCTTTTTTTTTAAGGGGATTTTTCCGTTATAATGAAACAAAGGGGTTCATCAGTCCTATCATCGCTTGGTTAAAACGGCCAATATACAAGCACTAACCCTATATAAAATGAACTATAGATAAAACAAACGTTCATTAGCGGCAGAACAATCGGGATAATTGAAAGCAAACGGAGTTGCCTGCATAGTTCAGGGCGATATGTAACCAGACGGAGGGAATAGCTATGGGAGTAAAGCATGGGCGTGATTATGACGGAATTTTGAAGGATCTGACGAATGCAGTGGGTGAGATCCCTGACAGCTATCAGTTTTTTGAAATGGAAGAAGGCGAATGGCAGCAGCTGAGTCCCGATGAGAAGCGGGAGGTCCATGAGGCGCTGGCGGAAGATCTCTTTTATGGTTTGGGTACTGAGCCTGTTATTGAAGTTGGAAGCGGTGTCGTCATGTATGACAAGGATAATCACCGCATTAACCTGTTGATCGGGGATGAGGAGCTGACTGTAGTCCCACTCATCTAGTCCATGGGCCGAATGGATTTTTGAATACCTGGCGTGTTAAGATATAACAAGTGCTTGGCCTTGAGGACGGCCATATTCATAAATATTTAATGACCGGAATACAATGGAAAAAGCTAAGGAAAGCCAGGTAAAGACACATCCTTTACGCTCTCGAATGAAGGGTGTTTGGTTTCAGGGAGGAAATAAGAATATGGTTTATACGCAAGAAGAAGTGGAAGCACATTTAGCGAAGTTGGAAGGCTGGGAACTGGAAGAAGGGCGCTGGATCGTGCGCAAATATATTTTTTCCAACTTTATGAAGGGGATTTCATTTGTCGACGAGGTTGCGGCGATATCTGAAGCCTTCGATCATCATCCTTTTATCTCGATTGATTATAAGAATGTAACATTACGCCTGACGTCCTGGGATGACGGCGGTATTACCGCCCTTGACATCAAGGAAGCGCATCAGTTTAATGAACTGTTCGAAAAGATGCGCTCAGGCGAGAAACGTTAGACGCAGGCGTTCGCACAGCAAAAAACACGCTTCGTTAAGACCTCACGGTCTCGAAGCGTGTTTTTCTATTTCTTCACAAGAAGAAGGATCATTATTTTTTGGCTGCGAGCCACTGGGCTACGTTGGCAATTTCTTCACTCTTCAGCTTGTCTTTGAATGAAGGCATGCCGCCTTTACCTTTAGTAACGATCGTATAAATTTCTTCGGCAGAAAGCTGGGAGCCGATTTTTTGCAGGTTAGGTCCGACACCACCCTGCAGTTGGTCACCGTGGCAGCTAATACAGCTTTGGGCTTTAATCGTTGCTTCAGCCGCTGTAGCATCCATGGTCACTTCAGGCATCGTTGGTTTTTGTTCTTCAGCTACTTGTTCTTTGCCAGGCAGCGTAAACATGAGCACGATGGCAAATACACATGCGATCGCTAACACACCGCTCAAGATCCATTTTTGCATCCGTTTTCGTCCTTTCTATGTAAACTACGGTTCTTCATTTCTTCATTATAACGGAACAAGCCGGTACATCAAATAGTTTGTGACAAAAAGGTAAACGAAAGCAGCGGAAAGGCCATTAAAAATACACAATTTTGTACCATTTATCATTGACGCAATTTAATCCTCTTTATAGACCATGCAGTGAAAGCGGCCGACGCCTTCCGGTGTCTGCCTTTCATAAGTATCGGTAATCTCAAATCCTGCCTTAAGGTAGGCGCGAATGGCACGTTCATTCCAGTCTTGGACCTCCAAATCTACAGGCAGTCCGGCATAGCGTGTTCTCGCTGCCTGGACGATAGCATATACAAAGCTTTTACCCAGTCCGTGACCGCATAAATCAGGCCTCATGCCGATTCCGAGCCGGACTACATTCACCATGGGGAAGAGCTGCGCAAAGCCGCATAGAGCCATCTCAGCGTCCAGAACAGACATATACTGCTGTCTCCGTACTTCAGGATCTCCAAGCTCAATTCCAAGCGCCTCCATTTGCTCCCAAGGAAGCCAACCATAAACCCGGTCGTAAGGTGGTTCATATCTCCAACTGCAGCACATCTCAGCTTGCTCATGATTCATGGGAACAACGGTGAAAACATCTTCTGAAACGCTCATAGCGTAGGCCCCCTTTTGTTAGAGAAAGCGCTGATCATTAGGATTTGAAAATATTTTAAAATATATTCCTTGCGTTTGTCATTTCACATGTTTATTTGCCAGTAGGAGGGGTAAAGAAATAATGTAGGCAGTACACTGGTAATTAAATACAGAAAAGATGCCGACAAAAAAACCCGCTACTTGAGATTTCGGCAAAAATCTCAAGGTACGGGCTTTCGTTCAAACCTGGCAGATGCTAAAAGGCATTACTGCACGTCATCATTGTCTTCGGAATCAACGGCGGCGGTTTGATAAGTATCCGTGCTCATGACTCGTTTCGCGCCAACGTAGCGGTTGACGTAGTAGCTATCACTTAGCGAGCTAACCATAACTCCGCGGGATGTAGAGGCATGTGCAAACTTTCCGTCGCCGACATAGATTCCGACATGGGAAACGCCTGCGCCAGAGGTATTGAAGAATACAAGATCTCCTGCTCTCAGGTCGCTGCGGGAAACGGCCGAGCCCATACTGAACTGCGATCCGGATTGATGCGGCAGGTTAATACCCAAATGCTTGAATACGTATGCTGTAAATCCGGAACAGTCGAAACCACTCGTCGTAGTTCCTGCGGTTTTGTATTTCGTACCGATAACATCATCAATGACTTTGTCCATTTTGGAGTCTGCGAAAGCGCTTCCGGCTCCAACGGTAAATACGATTGCAAAACTCATGACTGCTGCTGCAAGCTTCTTTTTCAAAAAAATATACCCCTTCCGGTGCCTGCGAGGTTAGCTTAAGGATTCGGTAGAAGGTCCCCTATGATCCCTCTGTTGCAAGATCAATTCACCCGTAATGGTTCCCCCGCTTCCCTAGTGTGAGGAAATTCGGCATATATTCTCTACACTATATAAATCAGGAAACGTTTCTTTATCAAACGGTTCTGCAAAGATTACAAAGTTGTTACTAACTCACTGGGACTATTGTAACAAAGGATTTTTAATTTGGCAATTGTTTCTATCATTAAGAAGCAAAAAAAATCAAATTTTTTTAGAAATAAGGGAATATTTGGTTGATTTTATAGGAAAATATGTTTATTTGTTGATGGAATGGGTAATTGAGGGGTAAGCGAGAAGAGATATTTCAAGCTTTAATAAATTTTTTTATGAAAAGTTGTTACCTTTTAGCCGTTTCATACGTCTAATAGGTAACAAGAAACCCGCGGAGGGGATTTCGGCAAAAATCTCCAGCGCGGGCGTGTAAGTGCTTCGTATGTTTATGGGTAAGTATTAGTTGTAAACAGCTGCTTTATATTTAGCAGTGCTCATGACTCGTTTGGCGCCAATGTAGCGGTTGGCGAAATAACTATTGCTTAGTTTGCTGATTGTAACACCCTTGGAAGAGGATGAATGTGCAAAATTTCCATTACCAACGTAGATTCCGACATGGGAAACGCCTGCGCCAGTCGTATTGAAAAATACCAGATCTCCAGCTCTTAGGTTGCTCTTGGAGACTGCGGTGCCTGTTTTAAACTGGGCACTGGATTGGCGTGGAATGGAAACACCCAGCTTTTGAAATACATAACGTGTAAAACCAGAACAATCGAACCCGTTTGTGGTGGTTCCGCCGGTTTTGTAAGTAACCCCGATCGTTTTATGGACAACATTATTTAGTGATGAATCCGCGAATACGCTGGTTCCCATCGAGAACATAAGTGTTAAGCCAAGTGCGGCTGCTGCAAACTTCTTTTTCAAAAACATAAACCCCTTCCGATTGCCTGCGAGGTTAGCTTAAGGATTCGGTAGAAGGTAGTCCCCTATGATCCCTCTGTTACGAGATCAATTCACCCAAAGTGGTTCCCCCGCTTCCCGGTGCCAAGGAATTCGGCCTTGATCAAGCACCTGAAAGTGACTGGTGGCATGGTATCTTAATTCATTGGTATTTGTTGTTGAAATTCGTTTACAGCACAATTTGAATAGTTACAGTAATTATTACAAAGTTGTTACTAAGTTCGTACCGGATTATTGTATCAGAGGAATGCCGCTTTGGCAAATACATCCGGCACTTAAAAACAAATAAAACCCCATCCCTTTCCATGCGAAAGGGTGGGGTTTTTCTTCTATCAAGGGATTGAAGTGATGACAAAAAATTAACCATTAAAAATTTTATTTTTCTATATTTTTGTGAGCTTGGTGATGCCATAGATCAAACTTGGCGGAAATACCCCATAATCTCATCGTACAACTGATTAGATGATAGCCTTGCTGGAGAATGAGCGCGATAATCCCGGCCCAGATCAGTGAGATGCCTGTACAGAGACTAAATAGGAGCAGACTTGTTATACCAAGCACAATCGAAATACCGATTAAAGGCGCCGCGCCGCGCAGACAATGCCATAAGGGAGCAAGGAGGCCGGTACCGCTGGTCTTGCCAAACTGCATAAAGAGATTGAGCTGATGAATGATATAGCTGTACAGGAGCCATGCTGCTGCATAAGGAAGGATTTGCAGGACAAGGGTTTGCAGCTGCATACCGTTCAGCAGAATTTCATAGATCTTAGGAACGATCCAATAGGCAGGTGCCGCAATCAATATCCATTCCACCAGGTGGAATAAAAACACGGTCTTTCCATGGCGTTTCATCCCCTGGAAGAAGTACAGACCAATTTCACCCTCGCGTTCCCGGTGCAGTCCGTAGAAGATCCCAGCATGGATGAAAGGTGTGGCCAGCATGCGCAGCACGCACATGGAGATTAGGATCCAGATGTACGTATGAACGGTTCCGCTCGTGGACAGGCTCATTTTGCCTTCAATATAGTAGAGCAGCTGGCTCAGCTCATTGGGTGGTGGATCAGGATAGCGCATGAGCAGCGGAACGACGGCCGAATGGACCAGACGGTACAGGAAGTATCCCCAGATCAGCTGGTACAAAAAGAGAATGATGACGATATAGAATTGATTTTTAAGACTTTTCCAGCCATTTAAAATATGGGATTTCACCAGTTCTCACCTCACCAGGACAGACTTCCAAGCAGAGTCTCAATCAGCTTGGTGATGCTCAAGTTCCAGCGGATCAGCACCTTGTTATCCATATCCGCCTTTAGATAGTTGTTAATATGCTTGTTCTCCATCACAATCGAGTATTTCGGATCAACCATTGCCCAAGCCAGCGGCGCGCTGTATTCCAGCTTAAACTCGGCGCTGTCACCAGTTCCGTTCCAAACCTTGTTCAGCGTATGGCCGTCGGTAAAGGTGAACATGATCGGAACCTCAGGGTAGTCGCCACCTTTTTTCGAAATCTTGACGGTGGATTCATAGACAGGTGCTGTATCGTTATCCTTTTTGTGTACAGAAATGGAGTCTACAGCGAAATCGGCCATCTGTTTGCCGTATACATACTGGTCAAAGAAGGTTTGCCATGATTCACGGGTGACCTGCTCGACCACCTTTTGGAAATCAGCTGATGCAGGATGCTTGAACCGATACTTTTTAGCATAGGTGCTCATAATTTTACTCATGGTCTGCGAGCCGACCTGCTGTTCCATCCCTTTCAGAAGCAGCTTGGCGCGGTAATATACATTGAGCGCGTATTGATCCTGTGAGCCGTATTTCCATGCCTCTTGCGTTAAAGACATGGGTGAGGAGATGATTGAGGCTTGGATCGGCAGGTTTGGTATTACACCATACTCCTGCTCCATGAGCTTATCCTCAGCATAAGAAGTGAAGCCCTCATCCAGCCAAGCCTCCTCAAACTCATTGCTGGCCAGCATGCCGTAAAAATATTGATGTCCGATCTCATGGATGACCGTCCGCTCCAGATCGTAACCGGGCGATTCATCTTTGGCGCCGAAGGCTGTTACCAGCGTTGGATATTCCATCCCGCCAGCCCCGTTGCCTGATTCAGGCGGAACGACTATGGACAAGGTAGAGTAAGGGTATGAACCATACCATTTACTGAAGTATTTGAGAGCAGCTTTGGCGGCGAAGAAATATCTCTCCTTCAAGTCTTTATGAGCAGGGTCCAAATAAAGCTTGATCTTTACGCCCGGAACCTCGGCAGAGGAGAAGGGCTCCTCAGCGACAACAAAGTTTGGTGACGCTGCCCAGGCAAAGTCATGAACATCGTCGGCATAGAACTGATAGATTTTTTCGTTGTTGCGAACCTGTGCGGACTGTACAGGAAATCCGGTGGCGGCGACGGTATAGTTGTCCGGTACATGAATGCGGACGCTGTAGATGCCAAAGTCAGCATAAAATTCGGAGTTTCCATGGTATTGATGCAGATTCCAGCCCTCTGTCGTCCGCCCCCTCACGCCCGCAGGCTCGTAGACACTGATTTTTGGGAACCACTGTCCGGCCATAACAAAATCGTCTGCGACACCCATTCTGGCGAATATTTTGGGGAGCTTGACCTCAAACTGGATGCTGAGCGTGATGCTTTCTCCACCCTTGACGGGTTTGGGAAGCCGGACTTTGACAAGAGTCTTGTCCTTTGCGTTGCCGTCATCAGGCTGGACATACTGGATACGATGCATAAGTGAAAGGCCTTCAGCAGTTTTCATATCGGTAATGATCATGGAGCCAAAGCCATCCGCAGGCATGGAGTCATTCCGGAGCTTGCCTCCGGATTCCTTCATAAAAGTGGAGTCCATGGATGAGAAGGCGTTGGGATACAGATGAAAGTAAAGCTCGTTCACCGTTTTTTTACCGGGGTGAGTCCATGTCAACGTCTGGGTTCCTTTGATCACACGGTTCCCCGGATCGAGTGTCGTGTCGATGTGGTACTCCACAACCCGCTTGCTGAGAATCTCAGCCGTTGGTTTCTGTACGCTCTCTTGCTGAACGATCGGAGTGGATACCTTGGGAGGCTTGGCCTGATCCGGAGCATAGGAAGGCTGGGTTTCCGGTGTATCCCTGAAGAAGAGCCACCCTGTTCCCGCGAGCAGGATACAAAGGGCGAGTAACGACGAAATGACGATTTTGGCGCGTGCTGGAGCCATATACGAATACCTCCCGTTGACAAGCATCTAAAGCATGTATATGTTGGCTTTCCAGCGATTATTAGTTAAAATAAAATTAAGTTCATGGATATCAAAATATCAAAGCAGGATGCCTATTCGGTCAGTTCCGCAAAAACGCGGCTCCCGCTTCAGCGAGAGGCAAGCCCGAGTAGACGTTTTTCTAATAGGAGGAACACGAGGGTATGGATAATAAGGAGCAGATAGGCAAAAAACAAATCGCACTGAATATTGTCAGTGGCAAGAGCAAGCATAAAATGGGATTTGGCGCAGGTTCTATTGATCTGAATAATATTTCGCCGGTCATTATTGACCGCGGCGTGGCGACGATTGACATCGGTGCCATGCATGCCAAAAGTAAGCCGGAACGCCGGATCCGTTTCTCCGCAAACCGTGAAGATGTACCAAACGGACGCCAGGTGTGGATCATTTGGGTAGCGGTTGACCGTAATGAGGACGGTCAGTTCTACGGCGGAGCCACAGCCAGTGAGATGTGGGTTGATGAGGAAGAGCGCCGGGGCTGGAAAATTCTCGCGGAGCATGTCAATCGGATGGATTCTGCCCTCAAACGCAAATTTATGCTGGATGAGCTAGGTGCCGAGGAGAAGAAGCTGCTTAAGGACCTGCTGGTTTCCCATAACGAGGAATGGTGGGAGAAGTCCCCTGAAGAGCTGAAGCAAGCGCTGGAAGCTTAATCTTAGAAGAGGCATCGAAAATATCAAAAGGGTCTGCCGACTGCTTGTTGTAATCAACAAGAGTAGGTCAGACCCTTTTTTTATAAATGAAGATTTATGCTTGTATAAATGGAATCGGATGTTTATCTTTGACGGATACATACGGATTTCCTTCTATATAGAAGCGCCATGGCTTCGATACATAGTCACCGGCATAATCGATGTTGACCCGCGGAGACGCCACAATAGGAAGATCCTGCACGGGATCTCCGCTCTCAATACGAAGGGGTCCATTCATTTGGTTCAATGAACATCCATTCAGGCTTCTGTCAATGCGCAGTGCGCGGCACAGCTTGCCGGGTCCGTTGCTCAGATTGACGGTCTTTCCTGAAACCGGACCCCGGTATCTCCGCATAAGCTCCTCATCCTTACCACTTAATGGCTCAACGGCACGGATAAGAACTGCCTGCGGATCATCCTTATCCCCCACAACCACATTCAGACAGGAGTACATACCATAGATCAGGTACACATAGGCGATACCACCGGCGGCAAACATGACCTCCGTCCGCGCAGTGCGCCGATTGCCAAAGGCATGGCTGCCCTGATCCTCTGCACCTCCATAGCTCTCGGTCTCTATAATGCGGCAGCGGATTTCGCCGTCCTCGGTCACGCGGACAAGCGTTTGTCCAAGTAGGAGCGGGGCTGCCTCCAGTGCTGTCGGTGACAGCAGCGAAGGACTGATCAGATTCGTTTCGTGCATGTCACAGACCTTCCTTGTTTTACTTCAATTTAAATTGAGCTGTAACCGGATTGTGATCACTGTGCTCATGTTTCAAGTCATGGCCCTCGGCTTTCATAATCTCCACGTTCGTAGAGACGAGAAAGCCGTCAATGACAGCCCGGAAATTCACACCCTCCTGATAAGCGACATCCACCGTTCGTACAGAGGGTGTATTTTTGTCCACCGCCCACTGGAAGCCTTCCGGCTTGAAGCTTTCAGGAAACGGCTGCAGCCACTCCGGCCAATCCTGGGTAGCTTTAAACGCTTTAGGATCGGTTCCGGGCAGCGAGTGATTCCAATCGCCTCCCACAATCAGATAATTACCCTTTTCGGCTTCCTTCTTTATATATTCACCTAAAAATTGCAGCTGCTGCTTGCGTATGCTTCCCCCTTTATCGAACGCTGACAGGTGAAGATTGACGAGGACAAGCTCTTTTCCATTCTCCACAGGAATCCGATTCTCAATAAAGGCACGGTCCAGATCGAACAACTGCTGCGGCCATGCTTCTTTACCGGGAAGAGCATAACGGGTCGCGCTGGTGCTTTTATAGGAAGAGAGCGTCAGCATCCCGCTGTGAGTAGAGCCCATAGGTTGCATCACCGGCACGGGAACCCAAGGCACCTTGTAATTATCCGCATAGGAGTAGCTATAGCCCTTAAGGAAATTCTGCAGAGCACCAACCTCATCAATGTTATAGCTGCGCGATGACTTGATATCAACTTCTTGAAGAAAGATCATATCGGAATGATTGCTCTTTAAAAAGGTTCCAATGCCGTTCAGATTTAGAACCGTTTGTACCTTGCTGCTTGAGCGTGACTGAGTTCCGCCGTCCATAAAGAAGTCTTCACCCTTATCCAGTCCGGCATAACCGATATTAAACGTCGTGACGGTGAACGCGGTCCCCTTTTTCAGCATATTTTCCTGATTATCCGTGATTGCAACGGGTTCAGTTGCATCCGGCTTATAGTCTGTCAATGTCACGTACAGTAAAAACCCCCCGACGAACAAAACGGCGGCAAGCACGATACTCCCGAGGATCCACATGATTTTTTTGGCCATTCAGAGTCTCCTTTATCTACAAAATAACATAGCGAATATCACCCATATTCTGGATGCAATCCTAATGTATCACGCGCGATGAGGGAGGTCTAGCGTGAGCTGAGATTATAAAAAGGCCAACCCCGTGATCATGTGGATGACCGCGAGGAGGCCTTATTCACTTGTTCTATTCTGTCAGCCAACGTTTGAAGTCGCTCCACCAGGAGCGCTCTTCAGGGCTGCCGCTTTTTGTAGACGGCTGCTGTTTCTCTCCGCCGTGAAGCGAGCAGTATTCGGTCGGTTCTGTGCCGGCAACGAACACCTCAAGCTTTTTGGCCGGGCAATCGGCGGAGGCCAGCTTGCCCGATGCTTCATCCACATACACGGTTACGACTCCGCTCGGTATGGAAAAAATTTTCGGGGGTACATTTTCCAATGCCTTTTCGGTAAACTGTGCGAAGATTGGTGCCGCCCGGTGACCATCCATGGTGGAAATATCGCGGCCTTTGTCATAGCCGACCCAGACGGCGGTCGCCAGTTCCGGCGTATAGCCGACCATCCAGGCATCAGTATCCGTCGTGCCGGTTTTACCGGCAACAGGTCTTTTGATAAGGGAGGAGACACGGCTGCCGGTCCCGCCAGACTCAAATACACTTTCCATGAGATGTGTAAGCACGTAGGCTGCCGCAGGATCAACAACTTGCTCACCGACTGTTTCCGGGGCCCGGTACAGTTCTTCGCCAGCGGCATCGGTGATTTTAAGAACGGCAACAGGAGGCATGCGCTTACCGGCATTACTCATCACGGCGAAGGAGGAGGCCATTTCAAATGGACTGATCGGCGAAGTGCCAAGCGCCAAGGATGGAACGGATTGAAGCGGGCTGATAATCCCGAGCTTTTTAGCCATGTCAATGACATTGTCAGCGCCTACCTTCAGAAGAGTGTTGACCGCGTAAATGTTGTCTGATGCGGCGATAGCCTCCTGCATATTGATCTCACCCAAATATTTTTCTCCGAAATTGCTGGGCTGGTATGTCTTCCGGTTGTTGTCATAGTGGAATAAAGTCGGCTCACTATTGAACGTACTCAAACCGGTCATTGTTTTCGAAGACAAGGCTGCCAAATACATGATCGGTTTGAAGGAAGAACCCGGCTGGCGTGTTTTGGCGAGTGCATGATTAAACTGGCTTGTTTTATAATTCTTGCCGCCAACCATGGCTTTGACATAGCCCGTACGGGGGTCAATGGATACAAGGGCCGTTTCCAGATCGCTTTGCGGGTCCATTCCCTGTGCGACGGCCTCCTCCGCAGCTATCTGCGCATGGGGATCCAGCGTCGTATAGATATTCAGTCCGCCATGATCCAGCTGCTCCTCGCTGATGCCGAGTTGGGTAGTGACGAGATTTTTAACATAGTCGCGGAAAAAGGGCGCGGTCACACGGGCCTGCTGCTGCCTCTGCGGTTTGAAGTGGAGTACCTCAGCTGCGGCCTCGTCTGCTTCCTGCTGCGTAATATCACCAGTGTCCACCATGGTACCGAGCACGATTTTCTGACGCTTCTTGGCACTGTCCATATGATTATATGGGGAATAGTAGGTTGGCCCTTTGGGAATTCCTGCTAACATGGCGCTTTCCGCTAGATCAAGATCAGCCGCCGGCTTTCCAAAATACATCTGCGATGCGGCTTCTATCCCATTGGCCCCGTGGCCATAATAGATTTCATTGAGGTACATCTGCAAAATTTCATTTTTACTGTATTTCATCTCCAGCTGTGCGGTATACATAGCTTCTTTTATCTTACGGGTCCAGGTCTTGGCATGAGACAAATACAGATTACGGGCCAGCTGCTGGGTTAATGTACTGGCTCCCTGCGCCCGCTCCATTTCCTTCAGATTAACGAGAATGGCCCGGCCCATACCCTTCAGGTCAAACCCGATATGGTCATAGAACTTCCGATCCTCAACAGCGAGTGTCGCTTGAATAAGCATAGGAGATATCTGTTTGAGTTCGACGGGTTCATAGTTGCGGCCGCTGGCTGAGAAGGTGGCGATAATGCTGCCCTGACTGTCCAGAAGGCGGGAGTTGCGGTCCGTGTCGGCGACGGGGAGGCTTTTCTGATACAGGTACCCAAGCAAAAGACCTCCAGCTATGAGCATGGCGACGGTCATGGCCAGGATCAGCTTGATGAATGCAGCAAACCGGCTTTTATGTTTGAGCTTAGAGTGACGTGGCTGCGGCATGGCGTTTCGTCCCTTCCATTTATATACAACCATTATGGGAAAGGAGGCGACAGGATATTCACTTCATAATCATAAACACGCAGGGATCAGGTACAGAATAACCGGAGAATCGGCATTTTTCGGGCGCGGAGCCTGTATATTTTTGTTATAAAAAGAGAGATGAACTGCATCTTTACAGTTATTTCTCACATCACGTATAATTCAAAGGATGTGTTTATACATCCATAGTTTGGTACAATAACAAAGCATGGACTAACGTCTATGGACAAGGCGGGGATTCAGCCTGACCGGAATCATCCGGGAGTGAGAAAGAACTGAACGAAATCCCCTCTATTCTAGCGGAAAGAAGGTAATAGCGATGGAATTGTGGTTCACGGAGAAGCAGACCCCCGCTTTCGGGATTACGGCTAAAATCAAACAAACATATGTAAGTGAGAAAACCG
Source organism: Paenibacillus dokdonensis (assembly GCF_004916975.1). GTDB lineage: Bacteria > Bacillota > Bacilli > Paenibacillales > Paenibacillaceae > Paenibacillus_AQ > Paenibacillus_AQ dokdonensis. The sequence continues at coordinate 739,255 of NZ_STGQ01000002.1, forward strand.
ATTTTCAGGATCTGGCTATGGTGGAGACTGAAGAATTTGGAAATATGCTTTTGCTGGACGGCATGGTGATGACCACAGAGAAGGATGAATTCGTTTATCATGAAATGGTAGCGCATCCTGTACTGAACACGCATCCGAATCCGAAGCATGTTCTTGTGGTCGGCGGCGGTGACGGCGGTGTAATCCGCGAAATCATCAAGCATCCGGAAGTGGAAAAGGCGGTACTGGTCGACATCGACGGTAAAGTCATTGAATATTCGAAAAAATATCTTCCTTCGATTGCTGGCAAGCTTGAGGATCCACGTGTCGAAGTGCATGTGAATGATGGTTTTATGCATATTCATCAGCACAAAAACGAGTATGACGTTATCATGGTTGACTCTACCGAGCCTGTAGGTCCGGCAGCGCCTTTGTTTGAACGCGGCTTCTACCAAGGGATCTACGAAGCGCTGAAAGATGACGGTATTTTCGTGGCACAAACGGATAATCCTTGGTTTAAGGCCGATCTGATTCAACAGGTCAACCGCGACGTGAAGGAAATTTTCCCGATTGTTCGTGTGTATGGTGCTAACATTCCGACATACCCAAGTGGTTTGTGGACGTTTACGATGGGCAGCAAGAAATATGATCCGCTTGAAGTAAACGAAGCGGACATTCCAGAAATGGATACCAAGTATTACACATCTCGTCTTCATAAAGCAGCGTTCGTCCTGCCTAAATTTGTGGAAGATTTGATAAAATAGGGGGCGCTAATACGATGAAACTTGATCAAGCTTACTCAGGAAACGTATTTATTTGCAGCTCCGAGGATTATGCAGGCTCCAAAGCCGTCATCTATGGTATGCCGATGGATTATACCGTCAGCTTCCGTCCAGGTTCGCGATTTGGCCCTTCCCATATCCGCCAGGCTTCCGTAGGTCTGGAAGAGTACAGTCCTTATCTGGACAAAAGCATCGACGATATGACGTATTTCGATGCCGGCGATCTGCTGCTGCCTTTCGGCAACGCAGCGCGCAGCCTGGATGTTATCCGTGAGTATGTCGGCAAACTGCTTGACGACGGCAAATTCCCGATTGGCCTTGGCGGCGAGCATCTGGTGACTTGGCCGATCATCGAGCAGGTGTACGCGAAGTACCCTGACCTCATTCTGATCCACATCGACGCACACGCCGATCTGCGTGAGCAGTATGAGGGCGAGCCATTGTCGCACTCCACGCCGGTCCGTAAAGCGGCTGCACTGATGGGTGGAAAAAACATCTACCAATTCGGTATCCGTTCCGGTTCGCGTGAGGAGTTTAAATTCGGACACGAAAATATTAACTTCCACCCGTTTGAAGTAGCTGCCCCGCTTAAGGAAGCACTGCCAAAGATGGGTAACCGTCCGGTTTATGTGACCATTGATATTGACGTGCTTGATCCGTCAGCTGCGCCTGGCACAGGTACAGCCGAAGCTGGAGGCATTACTTCCAAGGAACTGCTGGAAGCCGTGCACCTGATTGCCGGTTCGGCTGTGAACGTTGTGGGTTGTGATCTGGTGGAAGTGGCACCGATCTATGATCCAACACAGCAAACACAAATCGTGGCAGCCAAGCTGATCCGCGAAATGCTGCTCGGTTTTGTAAAATAAATAAGGTTATAGAAGCATCTTTAACGGGATGTCGGGAGCGCAGACGAAAGCCTGCCCCCGGCTGAACGTAGAGATGCTTTTATTTGTATTTTTTTCATTTTTGAAACGGCATATGACAATATTGAAATATTCGTGTGATACTCTCCCGAAACGGGTAAGTTCATAGTACACGGAGGTGTTGAGATGATATTACACAAATGGATGAAGCGTTCCTCACTGGCTGCTGCAGCCCTGCTGCTGGCCGTACCGATGAGCTGGGCTGCTCCGGCGCGGGAGGCATCGGCTGCGGCGCAGCAAACACTGGCTCCTTGCGGCAGCGGCGATCATGGTCTGCTGCAAAGCCTTCAGAAAGAACATTCCGGACCGGATCAGGATCCGCTGCATTTTACAGACATTCAGTTCCTCAGCGGGAAGACCGGTAGAGCAGCCGGTACAGGCTTTATGATTGGAACTTCGGATGCCGGATGTCACTGGCAGGAAATTTATAAAGGACAATGGCAGTTTAAGCAAATGGATTTTGTTGATAATGTCAACGGCTGGGCGCTGGCCACGATGCCTTTGCAGCAGACCTCATATTTGATCAAGACAACAGATGGCGGCTCACATTGGAAAGGTGTTTACACTGGGAAAATTCATTTCGACCGGATGCAAGTGATCGACAAGAATACGGGATACGGATACACCGGCACGGGGGCTTATCGCACCGATAATGGCGGCAACAGCTGGGTGAAGGTTCCTACCCCTGCCAATACTCGCTACACTAACTTCAATAATACGAAAACCGGGTATGTCCTGACGGTTGTTCCAGGTGGAGGCTATAAAGTTCTGCAAACACGCAATGGTGGGCACAGCTGGACTACGAAGCTGACGGTGAAAACGCCATCGATGGCTGGCGGTGAAATTTACAGCAAGGATAATCAGGTTTGGACGGTCCTTTACGGGGATGCCGGTATGTCTCAAGTATCGTACTCCCTGTATGGAAGCACGGATCAAGGCTCGCACTGGAAACGGGTGATTGCACAGGACACAGCAGGAGGAGGCCCCGCTCCCGGGAGCTGGACACCGGTGGTTAAAGAAGGACCTGCACAGCCGGGTGGACATCCGGGCAATATGCAGCTCTTTGGTCAAGAGACAGCATTCCTGGCTGGCGGCTCTCCTGCAGGTGGTGTCGTTTCTATCGGTGTCACCTATAACGGAGGGAAATCGTGGAAGAATGTAAAACCAACGGTAAATGGTTATGACGGACGCATTTCCTTCGTAGATGGCAAAACGGGTTGGCTGGTTGTCACCAGCTCTACCAAGTCCTCCATTTATGAAACGCTGGACGGGGGTGCTAGCTGGAGCCGGAAATTTGCCTTTAAGGAAGCGCTCCAGCCATAATTGAAGCAAGGAAAGGGATAGACCGACAAGGTCTATCCCTTTTTTTAAAGGCATTTTCTTTATTTCCCTTGAAGTGCATTCCATTCTTCACGGAGAATACCCATACGGATGGAATCATAATAGACATCGTTATACAGCCGGCATTTTCGGAGCCTGGCTTCCATTGTGAAGCCCAGCTTTTCGCCGACCCGGATCATCCGGTGATTGCCCGACCATGTCGTATAACCCACGCGGACCAACGGCAGGGTTGCAAACAGATGGTTAATCCACAGCGTGAGCGCCTGGGTCCCGTAGCCTCCGCTCCAATAGGATGGGTGGTAAATGACAATGCCCATTTCAAGCCAGTGGGAGGGCTCATGCTCCCAATAGTAGCTGACGGTCCCGATTAGCTCCCCATCCGCTTCTATCGCCCAATAATCGTCCTGGGCAAGCCAATTTTGCTTCTTCTCCATATATGTATCAAGAGGGATGGCCTTGTGCTCATAATAAGGGGCGTCCCACTTCTTCCACTCGGGCGCATCTTCCTTAAGAGACAGCTCCCATAACGTGGGGAGATCTTTCTCCAGTATTGGCCGGATAATGAGGTTGTTGTCTTTATTTGATAGCAATCGAAGACCTCCCAATTTTTCTTTGACAGCTTTTGCAGATAGAATGATCTGGTTATTATAGAATCAGGCGATATACCTATATTCGTAGTGAATGTCGTTTTTTCCTGTATAATAGCAGAAGGGAAAAGGGACGGAATACTATTTTCGATATGTTTCTTCTTGTTGAATTGAACCACTGAACTGGATATAGTATTACAATAGGAAAGAACAGATTGGAGCCGAATACTTATGCAAGAAGCCAGAAAAGCCCGCATTCGTCTTCAAAGCCGGCAAGAAGGTGAGAGTGTGGAGCAGGAGATAGAGGCCGAAGTGTTCGAACGCGGCGGCGCGCTTTATCTCAAATATGAAGAACCGGAAGTGGATCTGCAGGGGCAAAAGACCCGGACTCTGCTTAAGATCACCCCGGACATTCTGAAAATGATCCGGCACGGTGCGGTGGAATCGGAACAAACGTTTCGGGAAGGGCATATGCTGCCCGGCTTTTACCGCTCACCGTATACTACATTTAATCTTTCAACACAGACGAGCTCGCTCAAGGTTGACCTTGATGGCGGGTTTTCAGGCACGGTTGCCTGGACATATGATCTGTACGTTTATGAGGAATGCACAGGACATTTCGACATCAGTTTGCATATACAGGAGGAAAATCAATGACAACCAATCCATTAGAACATATTAATCAGCTGGTGACCGAGGCTCTTGCCGACGCAGTGGTTGCTGCGGGCATCGTCAGCCGCGAGGAGCTGCCCGTCTTTGCGCTTGAGGTGCCGAAGGACAAGTCCCACGGCGATTTGGCTACGAACGCAGCCATGCAGCTGACACGAATCGCCAAGAAAAACCCACGCCAGATTGCCGAGGCGATCTTAGAGCATTTCGACATGAAAAGGGCCTCTATTGAAAAGGCGGATATTGCCGGACCTGGCTTTATCAACTTTACTTTAAATAAAAGCTACCTGTACCCCGTTATACAGCAGGTTCTTGAGCAAGGTGACAACTATGGACGCGTAAATCTCGGTCAAAGTCAAAAAATTCAGGTGGAGTTTGTCAGTGCCAATCCGACAGGCAGCCTGCATTTGGGTCATGCGCGCGGTGCAGCCGTAGGGGATGCGCTCTGTAATGTGCTCGATTTTGCCGGATACAAAATGACGCGTGAGTATTACATCAATGATGCCGGCAACCAGGTCGAGAACCTGTGCAAATCCATTGAAGCCCGTTACCTGCAGGAGCTTGGCCAAAATGCTGAGATGCCTGAGGATGGATATCATGGAGAAGACATCAAGGGCTTTGCCAAAGAGCTTGCCGCCGAGAAGGGCGACTCGTTATTGTCCATGGATCCGGGAGAGCGGGCGGCTTTCTTCCGTCAGTATGGACTTGAAAAGGAACTGAACAAGATCAAGCGCGACTTGGGCAAGTTTAGAGTGAATTTTGACGAGTGGTTCAGCGAAACCTCGCTGTATCAAAATGGACTAGTTGAAGAATCCCTGAACGAACTCAAGGCCAAGGGACAGGTGTATGAGCAGGACGGCGCAACTTGGCTCCGTACCACGGATTATGGTGACGACAAGGACCGTGTACTCGTAAAAAATGACGGTACCTATACGTACCTTACGCCGGATATCGCGTATCACCGCAATAAATTTGAGCGTGGCTATGACCAACTGATCAACATTTGGGGTGCCGACCACCACGGATATATTCCGCGGATGAAGGCAGCTATGGAAGCGATTGGCTATGATCCGGCAAGACTAACGGTACTCATAGCGCAGATGGTAAGTCTGTTCCAGAACGGCGAAAAGGTGAAGATGTCCAAGCGGACAGGCAAAGCCGTAACTATGGAAGATCTGATGGAAGAAGTCGGCATCGACGCGATTCGCTACTTCTTTACGATGCGCAGTATGGATTCTCATCTGGATTTTGACATGGATCTGGCCATTTCGACATCCAATGAAAATCCGGTATTCTATGTGCAATATGCTCATGCCCGTATTTGCAGCATCTATCGTCAGGCAGAGGAACAGGGCGTTGCGCTGCTGCCGCTGGCTGAAGTAGATCTAAGTATGCTGAATACCGAGCATGAATACGATTTGCTCCGCAAAATCGGTGAGCTTCCTGAAGAAATTGCCACGGCAGCGGCAAACTACGCGCCTCACCGGATGGTGCGCTATGTCTATGACCTGGCATCTCTGTTCCACAGCTATTACAGAGCGCAGCGTGTGATTTCTGAGGATGCCGCTCAAACACAGGCCCGGTTTGCCTTGCTGGGAGCCGTCCGTACGGTCATTGCCAATGTATTGAGACTGGTTGGCGTGAGTGCGCCGGAACAAATGTAATTTCTGGAATTGACCTTGTTCACATAGCGAAAAAGAAAAGGCCGTCCTGCTGTTAGCATCAGCAGAGACGGCTTTTAATATTGCGGATTCAAGGGCTTCCTCTTCATCCCTTCTTTTAGCAGCCTCAGTGCATTAACCTCCAAGCCTTCGCTGGAACGCCGCTGCCCCTTTTTGGTGCGCAGCGGTGTGGCGGTTTGCAGCAGCAGTGCTTTGATCTCCGCAGGCTGCAGATCAGGATTTTGTGCAAGCAGCAGGGCAATAGCGCCGCTCACATGCGATGTCGCCATGGAGGTGCCGCTCATTTCATGATATTTGCCATGAGTCCAGGAAGAAATAATTTTGTCTCCAGGCGCATAAATATCAATAAACTCACCGCGGTTGCTGAAGCTGGCGATGCGCCGCTGACGGTCTGTTGCACCGACTGAAATGGTCTGGGGATATTTTGCGGGGTAGTCTATATTGCGCCGTTTTCCGTCATTACCGGAGGAGGCAACGATGGAAATGCCGGACAGATAGGCTTTATTCACAATATCCAGCAGGGTCTTGCTGCGTGTTTTCATCCCGAAGCTCATGTTGATGATATGCATGTGGTTCCGGATACACCAGTCAATTCCCTGAATAATATCAGACACGTAAGCCGAGCCGTTATGGTCGAAGGCCTTGACCGGATAGATGGTGGCCCGAGGCGCGACGCCGATCATGCCTTCCGTGCTGTTGGCAGCCGCAAGGGTGCCAGCAATATGGGTGCCATGCCCATTGTCATCGAGCGGCATCATATGCCTGTTAAGCAGATTAATCCCCTTTGCCAGGGATTGACGAAGATCCGGATGGTAATAATCAGCACCGGTGTCGATGACGCCGATTTTTACCCGGTATCCGGTTGAAGTGGACCAAGCCTTTGGTGCTTGGATTTGTTTGACACCATAGGGAACGCCTGGGCCTTGGTTGACCTTGTTAGCCAGCGTATGCACCTGGATAAGGCTGTCTTCCTCGACCCGAATTTGGTTTTTGTAAGAATCCAGATGCTTTATACTGCCGGACAGGGGCGTCATGACGGACTTAAGCAGATTGGACGACGGCAGGTCGGGCCAATCAGGATATTGAACTTTGAGCTCCTGCAATGTTTGCTGGAATGCTTCGTAATGCTGGGGATTTACAAAAGTGAGTATTCGTTTGGCTCCGGATGGCGCGGGACTTTCCATGCTCTCAAGCAGCATCTGTATCAATCCGGTGTAGTCCATATTGGGCAGTCCCCCTCATAATGAACCCTGCTTTTGCATTGTATGTGGGAGACTGCCGCTTCGAGTGGGAACTTGCCCTTTTTTATGGAAATAGGCCCTGCCTGAATGTCAAATAAAGCCCGTAAACATAAGATAAATGGAAGAGTCCCAGGCGGCTCTTTCAATATTCCCGGTGGGCAGGCTCTGCCTCGGGAAGGATACAGTCAATGGGCAGGGGCGACCCTGCCTTTTTCGTTTGGACGACTGCGAGGATGTTCACAACATTAAAACTTGCAATTTATTTCTAAATAGGTTTTACTTAGTTTTGATAATGGATATGTTGTTATAAAGTAGGATGTTATACGGACTGAACTACTTCAAGATTTCCGTATAAGTGAACATTGCGTGAGAGGAAGTGTCCGTTAGTGAGTAACTCACTCCAATTAAAGCTGGACCCTGAAAAGATCAGGGAAATGCCTCTGGTGGATTTGGCTTTTGCCGTACTGAAGGCAGCGAATACGCCATTTTACTATCTTGACCTGATGAAAGAGGTTGCCAAGCTTCGCGGCTTGACGGAAGAGGAAATGAAAGATACCGTTGCGCAGCTATATACAGAAATTAATATCGATGGTCGTTTTGCCTGTGTCGGCACAAATCTTTGGGGATTGAAGCGCTGGTACCCGGTTGACCGCTCCGAGGATCCGATCGCAAGCGCGAAGCGTCCGCGTATCATCAACGACGAAGATGATGATGACGATGACGACTTCACTGATGAAGATGATACCTTCAGTGCGGATGACAGCGACGAGGATTTCGATCGCATCGACGAGGATCATGATGATATCTATTCCGACGACGATTCCGAGGAAGAGGTTGAAGAAGAGGGCATCTTGGAAGATGAAGAGATCGAGGATGAAGAAGAAGATCTGGATGAAGATGAAGAGGATTCCGCTGACGAATCAGAGGAAGACTAAAAATCAATCCGTTTGCCTTTCTCTCTTGACAGGGGACAAGGCACAGAGTAAACTATTGCATGGGCTTATGATTAAGATTTAAATATGCGCAAAATAATAAAAAGTGCCCCGTCCTACGGGTGTCACTTTTTTTGTTTTTTTGAGGCAAAAACAGCTGTTTTTCAGGGTGTTTTGCTTCTGTAGATTGGACTGATTTGCTAAGAGTTCACTCTATATAGATGCCGTATAACCTACTTTGTGCCATTTGATTTCAAATGGCGCATTGTTGTTCAAGCGGACGGTAAAAAGCAATAAAACCGGCGCAGCCTCTTTTTCGGGTGGAAATCATGAAAAAGGGTTACGCTAAACATCATATGTCGCCTGAATTTACTGGACTTTAATAGGAGGGTTTTTATAGTGACAAAGTATATTTTTGTGACAGGCGGGGTTGTGTCTTCCCTGGGTAAAGGGATTACTGCGGCTTCACTTGGCAGGCTGCTGAAAAACAGAGGATTAAAGGTTACGATCCAGAAATTCGATCCCTATTTGAATGTGGATCCAGGAACCATGAGTCCTTATCAGCACGGTGAAGTCTTCGTAACTGATGATGGAGCCGAGACGGACCTCGATTTGGGACATTATGAAAGATTTATTGACATCAACCTGTCCAAGAACAGCAATGTCACCACCGGTAAAGTGTATTCGTCGGTTATCAGCAAAGAACGCCGCGGCGAATATCTGGGCGGTACCGTTCAGGTCATCCCTCATATTACCAATGAAATTAAAGAGCGCGTATTCCGTGCGGGCCGTGAAGCGGGTTCGGATGTTGTTATTACAGAAATCGGCGGTACAGTAGGCGATATCGAGAGCTTGCCTTTCCTTGAAGCGATCCGTCAGATTAAGAGCGAGATCGGCCGTGAGAATGTCATGTATATTCATGTGACGCTGATTCCATACATTAAAGCTGCTGGAGAAGTGAAAACAAAGCCGACTCAGCACAGTGTGAAGGAACTTCGCAGCATCGGTATTCAACCGAACGTAATCGTATGCCGTACTGAGCATGAATTGTCTGCAGACATGAAGGCTAAAATTGCTCTTTTCTGCGATATTGATGAAAATGCTGTTGTGGAGTGCCGCGATGCGTCGACCTTGTACGAGGTTCCGCTGAACCTGCGTGACGAAGGTCTCGACGAAATCGTCGTGAATTACCTGAAACTCACCACACCAAAACCGGATATGACCGAATGGGAAGGTCTGGTAGACCGGATTAACAAGCTCGAAAAAACAGTGGAAATTGCCATTGTCGGCAAGTATGTTGCACTCCATGATGCTTATTTGAGTGTGGTTGAGTCGCTCTCCCATGCCGGATTCGACTCCAATGCAGAGGTCAAGGTACGCTGGGTGAACGCGGAAGAAATTACCGATGAGAATGTGGGAGATCTCCTTCATGGTATCGGCGGTATTCTGGTTCCGGGCGGCTTCGGCGACCGTGGTATCGAAGGCAAGATTTCTGCGATTCGTTATGCGCGTGAACAGCAGATCCCATTTTTCGGCATTTGCCTTGGCATGCAGGTTTCGGTTATCGAGTATGCTCGTTCCGTTCTTGGCATGGAAGGAGCCAACAGTTCGGAGATCAACCCGGCTACGCCGTATCCTGTCATCGATCTGCTGCCTGAGCAGAAGGATATCGAGGATCTCGGTGGTACCATGCGTCTTGGTCTGTATCCATGTAAGCTTGTGGATGACTCACTGGCAATGAAATGCTACAATGATGAGCTGGTTTACGAAAGACACCGTCATCGGTATGAATTCAACAATCAGTACCGCGAGATGATTGAAAAAGCAGGACTGCGCATTTCCGGTACCTCCCCGGATGGCCGTCTGGTTGAAATTGTAGAGCTTCCGGGTCATCCGTGGTTCCTGGCTGTACAGTTCCATCCTGAGTTTACATCCCGTCCGAACCGTCCACAGCCGTTGTTCCGCGAGTTTGTTAAAGCGTCGCTTGAACATAAATCCCTATAATATAAATTTCATTTATGGACCTCTTCGGAGGTCCTATTTTCATTTTTGCGCAGAGGCAGGAATTCGTAGCCAGGGGAGCGAATAACATTAATTGGATATGCGGAGTATGGATTTGACAAAAAATGAAGATTTATGGATAGGCTGGTCAGGCTGATGTTGGGAGGTTTGCTGAAGTGGATAAGAAAAAGGTTTTGATCGTTGACGACCAAAACGGAATACGCATTTTATTAATGGAAGTGTTCAGCAGCGAGGGCTATACGACGTATCAGGCAGCCAACGGCAAAATTGCGTTAGAAATTGTAGAGAACGACGCACCCGATCTGGTTTTGCTCGATATGAAGATTCCCGGAATGGACGGGCTGGAAATTCTAAAGCACATCAAGGAAATGAACCCCGCCATTAAAGTCATTATGATGACCGCTTATGGTGAGCTGGACATGATCAAGGAGGCCACCGATCTTGGCGCCTTAATGCATTTTACCAAGCCGTTCGATATCGATGAAATGCGCGTTGCCGTAAACATGCAGCTTAAACATAACCCGGTGCAATTCGGGTAACCCGTCCTGAATTCTGCTTAGTGCAGAATTCTTTTTTTGCCCTGATGTATCATACAGCACAGCCTAATTTCAAATGCTTGTTTAGTATTTGTGACATGATGTGGTATAATGATTCCGAATGAGAGAAGTCGGCTAAAAACCATAGAAAAATACAAATACTTTAGGAGGATTGAAACCATGCCATTAGTATCTATGACTGACATGTTAAACAAAGCACTTAAAGAAAAATACGCGGTGGGTCAATTCAACATCAACAACCTTGAGTGGACACAAGCCATTCTGAGTGCAGCGGAAGAAGAAAAATCTCCTGTGATTCTTGGCGTATCTGAAGGTGCAGCCCGTCATATGAGCGGTTTCTATACGGTAGTAAAAATGGTTGAAGGCCTTATTCATGATATGAAAATTACGGTTCCTGTAGCCATTCATTTGGACCATGGTTCCAGCTTTGAAAAATGTAAAGAAGCGATCGACGCCGGATTTACTTCCGTTATGATCGACGATTCCCATAGCCCGATCGAGCAAAACATTGAAACTACTAAAAAAGTGGTTGAATATGCTCATTCCAAAGGTGTTTCCGTTGAAGCTGAAGTTGGTACTGTCGGTGGACAGGAAGATGATGTTATCGGCGGCGTAATGTACGCGAAGCTTGAAGATTGCGTTCGTATCGTGAAAGAAACCGGTATCGATACCCTGGCTCCTGCGCTTGGTTCCGTACACGGTCCTTACAAAGGCGAACCAAACCTCGGCTTTAAAGAAATGGAAGAAATCAAGAATGAAATTCACCTTCCACTCGTTCTTCATGGTGGTACAGGCATTCCTACTCATGATATTCAAAAAGCCATTTCTTTGGGAACATCCAAGATCAACGTAAACACGGAGAACCAAATCGAGTTTTCAAAAGCTGTTCGCGAAGTGCTCGCTGCGAAACCGGATGCTTATGATCCGCGTAAATACATCGTGCCAGGTCGCGACGCTATTAAAGCAACTGTCGTTGGAAAGATCCGCGAATTCGGCTCCAACAACAAAGCGTAAGACGCTTTTCATTGTTTCTGTGCTTTGCCGCACAAGAGAGCTTAAGTGTGGTTTGATAAGAAAGCGGACAGCCCCTGCCGGGGTCTGTCCAATCGAATAGGCTGGAATGGAAAGCACACCGCTTAGCCGGTGTTTTTCCATTTCATACACTAAAATTAACACCATTGCTGCAGCGAAGTATGTGGAGGGAACCTGAAACGTATGGAAAAATTGATGATAAGTGGCGGACGCCCACTGAATGGCACCGTAACAATCAGCGGAGCCAAGAACAGCGCCATTGCCCTGATACCTGCTGCGATTTTGGCCGAGTCCGAAGTCGTGCTCGACAACCTGCCGCTTCTGAGTGATGTGGCCGTCTATGCCGAGATTCTAGAGGAGCTGGGTGCGATAGTCAGCTGGAAGGACAGTCAGATGAAAATCGACCCTTCCGATATTAAGTCTATACCGATGCCTAACGGCCCTGTTAAGAAGTTGAGAGCTTCTTACTATATGATGGGAGCCATGCTCGGTCGTTTCAAAGAAGCTGTTATCGGTCTTCCTGGGGGATGCAACTTTGAACCTCGTCCGATTGACCAGCACATTAAAGGTTTTGAAGCGTTAGGAGCTACTGTAACAAATGAACATGGAGCGATTCACCTTCACGCAAAAGAGCTGAAGGGCGCCAAAATTTATTTGGACGTATCCAGTGTGGGTGCGACGATTAACATTATGCTGGCGGCTTCCAAAGCCAAAGGCTCTACAATTATCGAAAACGCGGCTAAAGAGCCTGAGATTATAGATGTAGCAACTCTTCTCAATTCCATGGGGGCAGTGATTAAAGGTGCAGGCACGGAAACTATCCGCATTGAGGGTGTTTCTGAACTTCACGGCTGCCGTCACTCCATTATCCCGGACCGGATCCAAGCGGGCACATATATGATTGCCGCTGCCGCAACCCGCGGAGATGTTTTGATCGACAACATCATTCCCAAGCACCTTGAGGCGGTTACGGCAAAACTGATTGAAATGGGAGTTCGTATCGAGGAGCTGGACGAAAGCATTCGTGTTCTCGGTCAACCGAACTATGAGCATGTCGACGTGAAAGCACTGATTTATCCAGGATTTGCTACGGATTTACAGTCGCCGATGACCAGTCTGTTGACGCAGGCGGAAGGCGTGAGCGTGCTGAGCGACTTTGTATACAGTAACCGGTTCAAGCATGTGCCTGAGCTTGTTCGCATGGGCGCAAAAATCCGGGTGGAAGGACGCTCAGCCATTATAGAACGCAGCCGGCTAAATGCTGCCAAAGTGAAGGCGACGGATCTTCGGGCTGGAGCTGCGCTGGTTATTGCCGGACTTACTGTTGCCGATGGTGTCACAGAAGTCACCGGTGTTGAGTATATCGACCGGGGTTATGACCATCTGGTAACCAATTTGCGCCTGTTGGGTGCAGACGTATGGCGTGAAACAGAATAAATCATATATCTGAAGGGGATTTTGCAGGGCGGTTTACGCCGGAGCAACTATTTTCTAGTGGAATTGCATATCTCCTTCTAATTTGGGTAATGCTATCCTAATGAGGATTTTCATAGACTGATAGAAAGCTGCATAACGTATAGTTTGACTGGACTTATAAAATTGAATAGGTGGTTATTACATGGATTTGCAAATTGCCGATTTGGAAGAATTGAAGCTGACCGAGCTGTACAAGCTTGCGAAGAAGTATCAGATCCCGTACTACGGCCAGCTGAAGAAGAAAGAGCTGATTTTTGCTATCTTGAGAGCACAGGCAGAGCATAGCGGACTTATGTTCATGGAAGGTGTTCTGGAGATCCTTCCTGAAGGTTACGGCTTCCTGCGACCGATCAACTACCTGCCGAGTACGGAGGATATTTATATCTCTGCCTCACAGATCCGCAAGTTTGATCTTAGAACAGGAGATGTAGTCTCGGGGAAATGCCGGGCGCCAAAAGAGAATGAACGATACTTCGGTTTGCTCCAGGTTAATGCGGTCAACGGAGAAAGCCCGGAAACAGCCGCGGAACGTCTTCACTTCCCTGCACTTACACCTCTATTTCCGCAAAAGAAGCTCGTGCTTGAAACATCCCCTAACCATTTGTCTACCCGGATTATGGATTTGCTTGCGCCCGTCGGTTTGGGACAGCGCGGTTTGATCGTTGCACCTCCGAAAGCAGGTAAAACGCTCCTCTTAAAAGAAATTGCCAACAGCATCTCTACCAACAATCCCGAAATTGAACTTTTTGTACTGCTTATCGATGAACGTCCTGAAGAAGTGACGGACATGCAGCGTTCTGTTAAAGGTGAAGTGATTGCTTCGACGTTCGATGAACTGCCGGAGAACCATATCAAAGTGGCAGAGCTTGTCTTGGAGCGTGCACTTCGTCTGGTAGAGCATAAGAAGGATGTTGTCATTCTGATGGATAGTATTACCCGTCTGGCCCGTGCTTACAACTTGGTGATTCCTCCATCCGGACGTACACTAAGCGGTGGTATCGACCCGGCTGCTTTTCACCGTCCGAAACGCTTTTTTGGTTCTGCCCGGAATGTGGAAGAAGGCGGCAGCCTGACCATTTTGGCGACGGCACTGATTGATACTGGTTCGCGGATGGATGACATCATTTACGAGGAATTTAAGGGAACGGGCAACATGGAATTGCATCTGGACCGTAAGCTGGCAGAACGCCGTATTTTCCCTGCCATCGATATTCGCCGCTCAGGAACACGCCGCGAAGAAGTGCTGTTAACTAAAGAAGAACTGGATACCATTTGGGCGATCCGTAAAAATATGAATGAATCGGCTGATTTTGTCGAAGGCTTCTTAAAGAAGCTGCGTGATTGTAAAACTAATGCGGAATTCTTGGCATCGTTTGATGTCAGCAGTGTGAACAGCAAGGGGTCCAGCAGCCATAGCAGCAGCGGGAACCGCCGAACATCAAGACCTGCTGCAGCATCCGTGCCGTCGACCTAAACTTTTACGAACAAAGAGGAGAACCATCATGTACCTGGTATATGCAGATGAGAAAGGCAATGTATTCGATCATCCCTCGCTCTACGGGTTAGCCCGCAGTGGTGATATGATCGTAGAAATCTTGGAGGATGAACTGATTCCGCTGCCGGATGGAGCCACGCTGGTGGGACTTCCGAATACCCGGGCTATTGGCATGGACCCTGAAACCGGGGAGATGCAGCCACTACCTGGTGATGCTCAAGCCGTTGGGGCTCTGCTTCCTCAAGGATTTACCCGGCTGTGTCTGCCTGGATATGTGAAGACAGATAAGGAATACAAGCTGCCGCTGTTCGGATATTCCGCAGTGGTATGGAAGGACGGCCGTTTCTATACGACTGCACGTCTTTCAGATGACCCCGAAAAGTGGAATCCGCTCAATTGCGATTTAAAGGATCTTAAGCTTGGTGTAAAGCGTCTGACCGAGAAATATCCGGATAACCGTTTGTATGAACATATGTCCAACTGTGCTCTTGGTTATGAATGCCTTACAGCCTCCAATACCTTCTTGAATCGCTGGGAGGGAGCTGTGCCGGTATCCTATTCCTGTAACGCAGGCTGTTTTGGCTGTATTTCGGAGCAGCCGGATGACAGTGGCTTTGTGGCTCCCCAGACGCGCATGAACTTTAAACCAAAGGTGGAAGAGCTGGTTCAGATCATGCTGGAGCATCTGAAGACACCGGAATCCATTATCAGCTTTGGACAAGGCTGCGAAGGTGAACCGTCCACACAGGCCAAGATCATTATTGAAGCGATGCGTGAAGTCCGCTCCATTACCGATATGGGGTATATTAATATCAACACCAACGCCGGTCTAACGGATTTTATCCGTGGTATCGTTGACGCGGGTCTTGATTTAATGCGGGTGAGTACAATCAGTGCGCTGGATGACCACTACAACGCTTATTACAAGCCGCGTAAATATACGCTTGCCAATGTGGAAAAATCATTAAAATATGCCTCCGACCAAGGGGTCTATACATCCATTAACTATCTCATTTTCCCGGGCGTAACCGATCGTGAGGAAGAAATTGAGGCAATGGTGGAGTTTGCACGCCGTACGGGATTGAAGCTGATTCAGATGCGTAATTTGAATATTGATCCGGAAAGCTATCTGGAACTGATTTCTCCAGCTAAGGGTGAAATTTTGGGTATGAAGCAAATGATCGAGATCTTCCAGGAAGAACTGCCGGATGTCGTCATTGGTTCTTATACCCATGTGCCTCCTGAGGCCTTGAGACGACCGAAAAAGCCTGTGTTGGCGCGAGACTAACAGTTTCCAACAATCCATTGATTATTATGTTTGTCCCTGTTATAATATATATATTGTGTCATTATAACTCTGTGTACGCATGAGACTCAGGGCAAAAAGAGGTGAAAGACATGAAACAAGAAATTCAACCAAAATATCACGTAACGACCGTAACATGTGCTTGCGGCAATACGTTTGAAACAGGATCCGTTAAAGAAGACCTGCGCGTTGAGATTTGCTCCAACTGCCATCCATTCTTCACAGGCAAACAGAAATTCCTGGATGCCGGCGGCCGTGTTGATAGATTTAAAAAGAAATACGGTATCTAATACGCATACAACAAATCCCTTGTTCGCCACGCGAACAGGGGATTTTTTTTAGGCAACTTTTGCCGTGGGTTGCACTTTATCTTGAAATGAACTATACTAATCCTTACCGTGCTAGACGGGGAGGTAGCGGTGCCCTGTAACTCGCAATCCGCTGTAGCGAGGTTGAATTCCTGTTAGAGGTTTTGTCGATGTGAGGTTTGGTCCCTGCGTGCAATGTTGACGGTTGGGTCCTCCGCAATGAGCACTTGTGAATCTGGTCAGGTCCGGAAGGAAGCAGCCATAAGCAAGTCAGCTTTTGTGCCGGAGGGTGGCCTAGCCCGAGTTGTTACTCAGGGGTGCCGCTTGGATCGCAATTATCAATAACGGGTGCACGGTATAACTTATGATAAAATGTCAGCATCTTTGCCCGAAGGGGCAAGGGTGCTTTTTATTTTCTTTAACCGAAAGTGAAGCCTGCTGCCGATATTATTTGGGTGGATTGTTAAAAAAAGCGAATACATCCATAGCGTGTAGACGTTTTGTATAGCGCCGGATTATAGTATAATGATGAAGCGATGAACACGCACGCAAGTGGAAGTTGAAAGAGGGTATAGCAAAGTGAAACATATAGCGCTCTACCGTGCCTGGCGGCCACAGTCGTTTCAGGACATGGTTGGACAACAGCATATTATTCAGACACTGCAGAACGCCATTCGCGAACAGCGGGTTTCTCATGCATACCTGTTCAGCGGTCCGCGTGGAACCGGTAAGACAACCGCGGCCAAAGTTTTGGCCAAGGCCGTCAACTGTGAACGCGGTCCAGCAGCCGAGCCCTGCAATGAATGTGAATCCTGCCGGAGAATAACGACCGGAGCAGTCATGGACGTTCAGGAAATTGATGCCGCATCGAACCGGGGCGTGGAAGAAATTCGCGATTTGCGTGAGAAAGTTAAATATGCGCCGACAGAAGTTAGACAAAAAGTGTACATCATCGACGAAGTGCATATGCTGACGACAGAAGCGTTTAATGCGCTGCTAAAGACACTGGAGGAACCGCCTCCGCATGTCATGTTTATTTTGGCAACAACGGAGCCTCATAAGCTGCCGGCCACCATTATTTCACGCTGTCAGCGTTTTGACTTCCGGAGGGTTTCTCTGGAGGAACAGACGCAGCGACTTCGTCAAATTGTCCAAGAAGAGGGAATGGAAGCAGATAATGAGGCTCTTCAATATATAGCCCGCTTATCGGATGGCGGTATGCGGGATGCCTTGAGCATTCTGGATCAGATTGCATCCTTTACAGGCGGTCATGTATCCTATGAACAGGTGCTGAGCATGACAGGGGGAATAGCCTCTGAGCAGTTTGGCAGATTGGCTGGAGCCATTCACAAGGGCGATGCAGGTCTTGTGCTGCAAATGGTGGAAGATTTTATGCAGGAAGGTAAAAGTGCGGATAAGTGCATGGAAAACCTTCTGTACTATTTCCGCGATCTTTTGATGATTCAAATGATTCCGAATGCTGACAAGCTGACGGACCGGGTTCTGCATCCCGAGGAATACAAAGAGATGGCCGCGACCTTTTCAAGGCAACAGCTGTTCCATATGATCGACACCTTGAATCGTTACCAAAGTGAGATGAAATATGCTTCCCAGCCGCAAACGCTGTTTGAAGTAGCACTTTTGAAGCTCTGCGGTATTCCGCAAGGGGCTGCTGCAGAATATGATCATTCCCAAGCGCAGCATCAAGCTGCAGCACCTGCAAACCCCGATGAAGTGAATCAGCTTAAGCGGCAGGTTGCCGCGCTGGAGAAGAAACTGGAGAAGCTCATACAGACAGGCACTGTGCCTTCTGGGGCTTCCACAGGGGCGTCCGCCCGATCTTCACATAGTGCTCCCGCACCGAGAGTATCATCTACGGCCAAAATTCCATCCAATATGGAGCAGTTTCTGGCTCAGAAGAGCAGCCCGGAATTTGTGGAAGTACATCGGCAGTGGGGACAGGTTCTTCAGGGAGTCAAGGAAGAGAAGGTCACTGTTCACGCTTGGTTTATGGATGGGGATCCGGTTTCGGTGCTGGAGGATGCTGTTTTGGTTGCTTTCAAAAACAATATCCACCGGGAAACCACGGAGAAGCCTGCGAATAAACAGGTTATTGAGGGCGTGCTGAATGACAAGTTTGGCAAGCCCTACCATTTGGTCACCATGATGCAAAAGGATTGGACTGAGGCGCTGGAAGGCGCAGGTACCCAGCAGAAAGAGGAATTGAAGCTGGAGAATGAGCATGAAGGTAAAGACCCGAATGCAAAGCCATGGATTGATGAGGCACTCCAAATCTTTGGAGAAGATCTCGTGATCATAAAGGATTGATCCGCACGTTGAGTGCACCCCAATAAGCCTAAGAGGAGACGATACTTATGAATAATATGAACCAAATGATGAAGCAAGTGAAAAAAATGCAGGAACAAATGCTGAAAGCCCAAGAAGCTCTCGCTGACAAAAAAGTAGAAGGTAGCTCCGGTGGCGGTGTGGTGACCGTTGAAGTGAATGGACATAAGAAATTACTGTCCATTACAATCAAGCCGGAAGCCGTTGATCCAGAAGATGTGGAAATGCTGCAAGACTTGGTTATGACCGCTGTTAACGACGCATTGACTAAAGCTGATGACATTGCCAATTCAGACATGAGCAAGTTTACAGGTGGAATGAAAATCCCGGGCTTGTTCTAATTTAAGGCAGAAGGAGATCCTGCGTTTGTACTATCCCGAACCGATCGCGAAGCTGATCGACGCATTTACAAGACTGCCAGGCATAGGGCCGAAAACTGCGGCCCGGCTGGCTTTTCATGTGCTGAATATGAAGGAAGACGATGTAATTGATTTTGCGAAGGCACTCGTCAGCGTGAAGCGTAATCTTCACTATTGCTCCGTATGCTGCAATATCACCGACACCGATCCTTGCCGGATTTGCCAGGATAAAACGCGCGATCCATCCGTTATATGCGTGGTACAGGATCCCAAGGATCTTGTGGCCATGGAACGCACCAAAGAGTTTGACGGCTATTACCATGTTCTTCAGGGAGCAATTTCACCTATGGAAGGTATAGGCCCGGATGACATCCGGCTGAAGGAGCTTCTGACCCGTCTCAGTGATGAGCGCGTTAAAGAGCTTATTCTGGCAACGAATCCAAACATCGAAGGCGAGGCAACGGCGATGTACATTTCGCGGCTTGTTCGCCCGTTTGAAATTGTCGTTACCCGAATTGCTCATGGACTCCCGGTAGGCGGAGATTTGGAATATGCGGATGAAGTGACATTATCCAAGGCGCTTGAA
>NZ_STGQ01000002.1:761608-819108 GCF_004916975.1 Paenibacillus dokdonensis
CAGGGGTAGGGGAGCGTTGTATGCAGCATTGAAGGTATACCGTAAGGAGTGCTGGAGCGCATACAAGTGAGAATGCCGGTATGAGTAACGAAAAGATCAGTGAGAATCTGATCCGCCGAAAGCCCAAGGTTTCCTGAGGAAGGCTCGTCCGCTCAGGGTAAGTCGGGACCTAAGGTGAGGCCGAAAGGCGTAATCGAAGGACAACAGGTTGAAATTCCTGTACCACCGTAAACCGTTATGAGCAATGGGGTGACGCAGTAGGGTAGTGACGCGGACTGATGGATGTCCGTCTAAGCAGTGAGGCTGGTGTGTAGGCAAATCCGCACATCGTAAGGCTGGGCTGTGATGGGGAGCGAAAATTATAGTAGCGAAGGTCATGATCTCACACTGCCAAGAAAAGCCTCTAGCCAGGTGAAGGTGCCCGTACCGCAAACCGACACAGGTAGGCGAGAAGAGAATTCTAAGGCGCGCGGAAGAACTCTCGTTAAGGAACTCGGCAAAATGACCCCGTAACTTCGGGAGAAGGGGTGCCCCGGTAGTGTGAATAGCACGAGGGGGCCGCAGTGAAAAGGCCCAAGCGACTGTTTAGCAAAAACACAGGTCTGTGCGAAGCCGCAAGGCGAAGTATACGGGCTGACGCCTGCCCGGTGCTGGAAGGTTAAGGGGAGTGGTTAGGGGTAACCCGAAGCTATGAACCGAAGCCCCAGTAAACGGCGGCCGTAACTATAACGGTCCTAAGGTAGCGAAATTCCTTGTCAGGTAAATTCTGACCCGCACGAATGGCGTAACGACTTGGGCGCTGTCTCAACGAGAGATCCGGTGAAATTTTAATACCTGTGAAGATGCAGGTTACCCGCGACAAGACGGAAAGACCCCATGGAGCTTTACTGCAGCTTGATATTGGATTTGGGTACGATCTGTACAGGATAGGTGGGAGCCTTTGAAGCCTGAGCGCCAGCTTAGGTGGAGGCGCCGTTGGGATACCACCCTGATCGTATCTAGGTTCTAACCTAGTACCGTCATCCGGTGCGGGGACAGTGTCAGGTGGGCAGTTTGACTGGGGCGGTCGCCTCCTAAAGAGTAACGGAGGCGCCCCAAGGTTCCCTCAGAATGGTTGGAAATCATTCGAAGAGTGCAAAGGCAGAAGGGAGCTTGACTGCGAGACCTACAAGTCGAGCAGGGACGAAAGTCGGGCTTAGTGATCCGGTGGTACCGCATGGAAGGGCCATCGCTCAACGGATAAAAGCTACCCTGGGGATAACAGGCTTATCTCCCCCAAGAGTCCACATCGACGGGGAGGTTTGGCACCTCGATGTCGGCTCATCGCATCCTGGGGCTGAAGTAGGTCCCAAGGGTTGGGCTGTTCGCCCATTAAAGCGGTACGCGAGCTGGGTTCAGAACGTCGTGAGACAGTTCGGTCCCTATCTGTCGTGGGCGTAGGAAATTTGAGAGGAGCTGTCCTTAGTACGAGAGGACCGGGATGGACGTACCGCTGGTGCACCAGTTGTTCCGCCAGGAGCATGGCTGGGTAGCTACGTACGGACGGGATAAGCGCTGAAAGCATCTAAGCGTGAAGCCCCCCTCAAGATGAGATTTCCCAGTATGTAAGACCCCTTGAAGACGACGAGGTAGATAGGTTGGAGGTGGAAGTGCAGCAATGCATGGAGCTGACCAATACTAATCGGTCGAGGGCTTATCCTAAAAGCTTTCTGAAAGAAAGCTTGCTACGGAAGCATATGCTAAGTTTACCGTAGGGAAACTTGCTCCGGAAGCGTTACGCTTTGCATCGGAGTAAGGGCCACGGAGACCATTTCTAAACACACAAATTCGTTTCGTATCTAGTTTTCAGGTGATCAAAACACTTGAATATGATATCTTTATGTATATACAGCGATATGCTTGGAGAGATACCCAAGTGGCTATAAGGGGACCCTCTGCTAAGGGGTTAGACTGCGTAAGCGGTGCGAGGGTTCGAATCCCTCTCTCTCCGCCATCTGTATAACATATAGGGTATATAATATTTATGGCGGTGTAGCTCAGCTGGCTAGAGCGTACGGTTCATACCCGTGAGGTCGGGGGTTCGATCCCCTCCGCCGCTACCATACATATTTTGGAGGCTTAGCTCAGCTGGGAGAGCATCTGCCTTACAAGCAGAGGGTCGGGGGTTCGATCCCCTCAGCCTCCACCATCATATGCCGGTGTAGCTCAATTGGTAGAGCAACTGACTTGTAATCAGTAGGTTGGGGGTTCAAGTCCTCTCGCCGGCACCACCTGAATATTGCGGAACCGTGGTGTAGAGGCCTAACATGCCTGCCTGTCACGCAGGAGACCGCGGGTTCGAATCCCGTCGGTTCCGCCATTTATTCTAAAATGCATTTCCACAAGAAAAAGTGGGAAGATTAACATCGACCACTTTATTTTTTTTGTAAGGCTCGGTAGCTCAGTCGGTAGAGCAGAGGACTGAAAATCCTCGTGTCGGCGGTTCGATTCCGTCCCGAGCCACCTTATATGGAGGCTTAGTGAAGTGGCTAAACACGGCAGACTGTAAATCTGCTCTCTACGAGTTCGGTGGTTCGAATCCATCAGCCTCCATCCGTTTCATGAGCCATTAGCTCAGTTGGTAGAGCACCTGACTTTTAATCAGGGTGTCGAAGGTTCGAGTCCTTCATGGCTCATCCAAAAGACCATTAACCTTACGGTTGGTGGTCTTTTTGCTATATATATGCCTTTTTAGATGAGGGAATGAACGTTAGATTAATTCATTTTAACGATTTTCGGAATTTGGTGCGTAATATGATAAAATAGGAAACAAAAACGGCAAAGTGGTGGATGACATCGATGGTGGAGATGGAGACATTACGTAACAAGTTGGAACAGATTGTGGGAACGCCCCTGCGCATCAAGCAGTTGACCAAACAGCAATCTGAAAGCGTATATAATCGAACCGAAGGTCAAGAGCCGCCCAAAACTTTAAGCGGTAGCAGCGGAATTACTGAACACAAGCCGATACTGAAAAATTCAGTTGTTGTAGAGGATATGATCTGGTACCCCTTGTACTCCAAAAGCGGACACATATACGCGCTGGAGGCTCCCGTCCGGGAGTTAAGCGGGGAAGTGATGCAGCTGATTGAACTTTTGGTAGCGCAGGTCAGACCAGATGCTGATGCGCCTGGACCAGTACACGGCGATGAGGAACACGAAAGCCTTCGTTTCAGTTCATGGATTGTAGAGCAGCTGGACCAAGAACGTGGAGATAGTGAAATCCCGGATGACCTTGAGCTGAAGCGTCGTTTGACGGGCGAAATGATACCTTTTCTGCTTACTTGTGAGAGCGTGCATGCGGCGGATGTAAACCGCAGCCAGCTTAAGAAGCTGCTGAAAAGCTATTTTGACGGAGAGGTTGTACTTGTACCTCTGCGCAGTCATGAATGGCTGATTTTAGCCAAAAAGGAACTGGTCATCGGAGCAGGGGAAGATAAGGAAGAGGAAAACTCCGATTCTGAAACGGACATGCTGTCCGCTTTTTCACTGGGGTTATATGAACTGATCGCTAACGAGTGGGTCGGAACTTTTCATTTATCGGTGGGGACTCCCTTTTCACCGGCCAAGTGGCTGGTTTCCATGGTAGCTCTCCTTAGAGAAACCATTTTTCTGGGGCGGACCTTCCATGTTGCTGAGCATGTTCATTTTCCGTGGGAGCTCTTACTGGAGAGGTTGATTTACAGCATCCCGGTAGATCAGCGCAGGCTGTTTTTGGAGCAGGCCGGTGACCATGGAGTATTATTTTCCGATAATGAAACCCTGTCTACACTTGAAACCTTCTTCCAGCTTGACTGCAACGTGAGCGAGACGGCCAAACGCTTATATATTCACCGTAACACGCTTTTATACCGGCTGGATAAGATCAAACAGGAGACCGGACTGGACGTCAGAAGCTTTGGAGACGCGGTTTTAGTGAAGTTGACGATGTTATTGTATAAAGTAACGAAAAGAAAATAGGTTTTTTGTGCAGTTTGTGTATAGCCAGTCTGCGAGATGTTGGGTAATATAGTATTATAAAAATGTATTCGATTTCATAACATATACTTAAGGGGGCAAATCTCATGGCAGGTGTACGTTTAGAGCATATTTTCAAAAAATATCCGGGTTCCGACAAAGCAACAGTTATGGATATCAGCCTTGATATTCAAGACAAGGAATTTTTGGTACTGGTAGGTCCTTCCGGTTGCGGTAAGTCTACAACTCTTCGTATGATCGCCGGTTTGGAAGAGATTTCCGAAGGCAAACTTTATATCGGTGACCGCGTTGTAAACGACGTTGCTCCTAAAGACCGCGATATCGCGATGGTATTCCAATCTTACGCTTTGTATCCCCACATGAACGTATATCAAAACATGGCATTTGGTCTGAAACTTCGTAAAGTGAAGAAAGACGAAATTGACAAACGTGTACGTGAAGCTGCAAAAATTCTCGATATCGAGCATTTGCTTGATCGTAAACCAAAAGCACTTTCCGGTGGTCAGCGTCAACGTGTTGCCTTGGGCCGCGCTATCGTGCGTGATCCGCAAGTCTTCCTGATGGACGAACCACTTTCCAACTTGGATGCTAAACTTCGCGGTCAAATGCGCGCTGAAATCACGAAACTGGTTAAGCGTCTTGAAACCACTTGCATCTACGTAACACATGACCAAACAGAAGCTATGACCATGGGTGATCGTATCGTTGTAATGCAAGACGGTATCATTCAACAGGCTGCTTCTCCAGAAGAGCTGTACAACAGCCCTACGAACCTGTTTGTTGCTGGTTTTATCGGTTCCCCAACGATGAACTTTATCACAGGAACCCTGAGCGAATCCAATGGTGCTGTACGTTTCCGTTCCCAAGGACTTGACGTTGAAGTACCAGGCGGTAAAGCACAAACACTGAAGAGCAAAGGTCTGGTTGGTAAAGAAGTTATCATGGGCGTGCGTCCTGAAGATATCCACGAAGAGCCAGTATTCATGGAAGCTTCTCCGAACACCATCTTCACTTCCCACGTAGATGTTACAGAGAACCTTGGTCATGAAATGCTCCTCTACCTGAGCGGCATTGGCAATGACACTGTAATCGCTCGTGTAGACGGACGTTCTAATACTCGTGAAGGCGTTAGTGTTCGCCTCGCCGTTGATATGAACAAAATTCATATTTTCGACAAAGAGTCTGAACTGAATGTATTGTTGACGGACTAATACAGGCGGTATGCCTGAAACCCAAAGCCGCCCCTTAAGGGCGGCTTTTTTATTGGGTGTTCAAAGATTCAGGGGTTCATTTTACGAAGATTGCATTCATTGGAAATTTCATTTACGATGAGTACATTGGATTCGTTAGAATCGTCTCGGACAGCAATAAGGCTGGATTCTGAGCCAATCGGACAGAAAGGGAGACATGGCATGGCTAAAAAGGTTAGAGTGGCAGAATTAGTACAGCAATTTCAGCTGGAAGTAATATCCGGAGAACAAGGATTGAAACGTATTATTACAACCGATGATTTGAATCGGCCGGGTCTTGAGATGGCCGGTTATTTTGATTATCATCCCCAAGAGAGGGTGCAGCTGCTAGGAAGAACGGAGCTGGCCTTTTTTAGCATGCTTACGGCGGAAGAACGCAAGGAGCGCATGGAGCGCCTATGCAGTGAGGTCACGCCCTGCATCGTTGTGACACGCGGTTTGGAAGTTCCAGAGGAGCTTGTGAAGATTAGCCAGGAAAAACAGCTGCCTGTGCTGCGAAGCAGTATGGCTACAACGATCTTACTCAGCCGTATTACAGGATTTCTGGAAAGAAGATTAGCACCGACAACGACTATTCATGGTGTATTATGTGATGTGTATGGAGTCGGAATGCTTATTACCGGCAGCAGTGGTATTGGTAAGAGTGAAACTGCACTGGAGCTTGTTAAACGGGGACACCGGCTTATTGCTGACGATGCGGTTGAAATCCGCCAAACGTCGGATAGTCAACTGCATGGCACGGCTCCTGAGCTGATCCGTCACCTGCTGGAGATCCGCGGAGTTGGCATTATCAATGTTATGACGCTGTTTGGCGCGGGAGCCATCCGTAACAATAAACGGATTACGCTTGTCGTCAGGCTGGAGGCGTGGCAGCAGGATAAACAATATGATCGCCTCGGTCTGGATGAAGAGACAACAAGAATAATCGATACGGATATTCCGCTGGTTACGATTCCGGTTCGTCCTGGACGGAACCTTGCAGTCATTATCGAAGTGGCTGCCATGAACTATCGCTTGAAGCAAATGGGCCTGAATGCGGCTCTGCAGTTTACCAACAAGCTGACGGCTACCATTGCGGAAGACATGGAAGATATGGATTAGGAGAGTGAAAAAATGGCCACATTGCTTCTCAATCCGATCGCGTTTTCGATTGGATCCCTATCCGTGCACTGGTACGGCCTCATCTTGGGGTTCGGTGCACTGGCAGGACTTATGGTGGCAATTCGTGAAGGAAAGCGATTCGGTATCAATCCCGAATTCTTCATGGATATGCTTCTGCTCGGGGTGCCTTCAGCCATTATCGGCGCGCGCATCTATTTTGTAGCATTCAAGTGGGATGATTATAAAGATCATCTGGTAGATGTATTTAAAATATGGAACGGCGGGATCGCCATTTATGGCGCATTGATCGGTGCCATAATATGTGCTGTCATATACTTCCGTTATAGAGGCTACAATTTTTGGAGAATTGCGGATATATGTGCTCCTGGGCTTTTGACTGGGCAAATGATCGGACGCTGGGGCAACTTCGTAAACCAGGAAGCTTATGGTGGACCTGTCGCAGAGTCTTTCCTTCGGGACAAGCTTCATCTTCCGAATTTCATTGTGGATCAAATGAATGTCCAAGGTGTTTTTCACCATCCGACATTTCTATATGAATCGTTATGGAGCCTCGTGGGCATTATTATTTTGTTCATTCTCCGCCGTCAGCGGTTTTTACGTTCAGCGGAGCTGTTTCTGTCTTACTTTATCTGGTATTCGATTGGACGGTTCTTTATTGAGGGAATCCGCACGGACTCCCTGGCCTTTATCGGCCCGAACTGGCTCGCATCGTTGATGAATGGACTGTGGAAACCGATGGAATGGATGGGATTCGAGCATGGTGAACTTGATTCAGCCTATGGTAATGTACGGATATCGCAGCTGCTTGCCATCTTAATTATCATCATAGCTATTGTTATGATCATCGTACGCCGTGTAACGGGAAAAGCGGAGGTTCGTTATCTGGATCCGATCTATTCGACCAAGGCGAGTCCAGACAATGTTCCAGAATCTGACGCTGAACTGCAAGAAAAACCTGCAGTACAGGAAGTAACCCGCACAGAGCCTTTACCTACTCAGGAAACAGAGGATGCGGAGGACAAAAAGGAGTAAATTCAGCATGATTGATACCATATTATTTGATCTGGACGGAACGATCATAGATACCAATGAACTGATTATCACCTCATTTATGCATGTGCTGGAGAAACATCAGCTGGCGCCGCTGACACGGGAGCAAATTATTCCGAAAATGGGCGCAACGCTGGAGCAGCAGCTGCAGCAATTTTCCGGACTGGGGGATATCACTACACTAATGACGTCATACCGCAGCTTTAATGATGTCCATCATGATGACATGGTGAAGCTGTTCCCCCAAGTGGAGGAGGTTGTGCAGCAGCTGCATGCAAGAGGGATTCGCCTCGGTGTGGTAACAACGAAGAACAAACCCGGCACGATCCGGGTATTGGACATGTTCGGTCTTCAAAAATATATGGGAGCTGTCATTACGCTTAATGATGTAGAACATCCCAAGCCTCACGCAGAACCGATACTAAAAGCTGTTGAACTTCTTGGAGCAGATCCTTCTCGCACACTAATGGTGGGGGACAGCCCTATGGATATCCAGTCGGCGAAAGCCGCCGGTGTCCTCTCTGCGGGAGTGGCTTGGTCATTGAAAGGCGAAAAAGCGCTGCTGGAACATAAACCGGATTACATGCTGCATGATATGAATGATGTATATACGCTGTTAGAACAGGAGTAAGCATGGTGAGAAAAGTGACACGGCATCCGGTGGAAGGGCCAAACGCGCTTTGGCAGATCTACAAAACCGTCAGCCCCTGGAAAGGGGTTAAAAACTTCATTTGTATCCAGGTGGCGCGGTACTGCCCGGTTCTTCCGCTCAAAAACTGGATATACCGTCATCTGATTGGCATGAAGGTCGGTGAGCACACAGCCTTCGGCCTGATGGTGATGGTCGATGTGTTTTTTCCGGAAAAGATTACGATTGGGAATAATTCAATCATTGGATATAATACAACCATTTTGGCGCATGAGTATTTAATTCATGAATACAGGCTTGGTGAGGTCATCATCGGAGATCATGTACTGATTGGCGCAAATACCACCATATTGCCGGGTGTAACGATCGGTGATGGAGCAGTCGTTGCTGCAGGGGCTGTCGTGCATAAAAATGTGGCTGCAGGAGCTTTTGTTGGAGGCAATCCGCTCAGAGAATTAAGTAAGCGTACAGAAAATCCTATTGAAGAAATGGATAATTAGCCAAGTACCTTCCTTTTCACAATGGGAATTGGATAGTTCAACTTCTAGAGGATCTGTATTCAGGAGTGTTCAGACATCATGTTAAAAAAAGAACGAATATATGAACTCGACGTTTTCCGTTCATTTGCCATTATGGCCGTACTAACGATTCACGCAACTTCACAGACATTGGTCGAGACAAAGGGAACATCGCTGTATATTCCATTTCTATTTCTGAATACATTCAGCAGCTTTGCGGTACCTGTGTTTATATTCTTAAGTGGATTTGTTCTGTTCTACAATTATATAGACCGTCCCCTGAACCGAGGGCTCGTCAAATCCTTTTATGGTAAAAGGCTGCTCTATATTCTAGTTCCTTATATTGTGTTTACTGTGTTCTATTTTATATTTCAGCTATACAGGCGTGATCAGTTTGACATGCCCTTTGCACAAATGCTGCATGAATTTGGACAGGACTTATACAAGGGCACAGCATATACCCATCTTTATTATGTCATCATCATGCTGCAGATATATTTGATTTTCCCCTTATTATTAGGGTGGTTTAAAAAGCAGCCCGGCATCCGGCTGTGGATTTTTCCTATTGGTTTGATTCTGGAGTGGCTGTATATCTATATCAATAAATACGGTTTTCATTTACCTAGCCCAAGTTATTCCGGGCAGCATTTGAATCTTGGCCTACCGAAAGGCAGCATTATCATTACCTATCTGTCCTATTTATTTTTAGGGGCTGGAATAGGCATGTATTATGATCAGTTTAGAAAATGGCTCGCGGTATCTCTCAAGGGGTTCAGATCAGGAAAAGGGCCCGTATGGGTTCTTACCTGGATTCTGTGGATTGCAATCGGAGTGCTTCATACTGCCGTTTGGTATAGGTACTATACGGTAGGAAGCAGCATGAATACCATGGTTTATGAGCTTCTAAGGAATGCACATGCTTTATTGTCATGTATCGTGCTCTGGCATATATCCTATGCGATCTATTATTATGGCCCACGCTTCGTGCGTATTGCTTTGACCTCAATGGGCGCATGCTCTTTCGGCATATTTTTACTGCATCCATTTCTATTGTATTGGTATCGCTATTTTATCAGCGGAGGTTCAAGCTTGAAATATGCTGTGTCGATCGCAGGGGGCTGGGTAATAGCCCTGAGCCTGTCTTGGATTGTGGTGTACTTCGCTTTTAAGTATGTCAAAGGATCCTGGTTGTTCTTTGGGGCGAATCCATTCCAATCTAAAAAGAAAAAAGCTGCCGGGAATTAGCTTTTCCGGTGGGTTAAAAAAATATGTAGGGTTGATTGATTTATAAAACTTCCGTTTTTCATCGACACCGCTCATGATCCAAAATGTTGGAATTCATGGGCGGTATTTTTTTAAAATAAACTAAGCTGTTCTTCATTGACGGGCACTTCAAGAGCATGTTAAAATATCAAAACATACTTTACTTTATTAGCAAGGTACCACTTTAATAAAATAAAGCATTTTGTAAATTCTAAATAAGTTCATAACAAAAAAATAAACAACTTACTATGCATAAATGAGGTGAGATGGACGTGTCGAAACCAAAAGGTTTTGAAAAACCGGTCGGTGTCCGGGATTATGTACCGTATGCCGTCGACAAGCTGCGCGCGATTGAGCGCAATGTACTCGATTGTATGAGCCGCTGGGGCTATCGTCAGATTATGACACCTACGATGGAATTTTACGAAACGGTGGGCGTAGCCAGCTCTACGTCAGATCAAAAGCTGTTCAAGCTGCTGAATAACCGCGGCACCACTTTGGTGCTTCGTTCGGATATGACTGCACCGATTGCACGGGTGGTATCTTCGCTGCTCAAAGAGGAACCGCTGCCGATCCGCCTATCGTACCACGCTAACGTATTCAGGGCCTTTGAAGAGGAAGCCGGGCGGGAAGCTGAATTTTTCCAGACGGGTGTTGAATTGGTTGGCGATGATTCGCCGGAGGCTGATGCTGAGGTGGTGGCGCTTGCCATCGAATCACTGAAAGCGGCAGGGGTTGCTTCTTTTAAAATTGCGATGGGTCATGTCGGATTTCTCAACGGATTGTTTGAGGAAGTGTTATCTGGCCGCGGCAATGAGCAACAGGCCATGAAAAAGCATCTGCTGGACCGGGACTATGTCGGATTCCGCAAAGCGATCGGAGATCTTGCCATTAACGACGAGCAGCGGGAAGTACTTGAAGGCATTTTACGGCTAAGGGGTAACAAGGAAATTTGTGATCAGGCTTCAGAGCTGAGCAGTCACCCGCTGGCGCAAGCCTCGATCAGCCATCTGTGCAAGGTATGGGAAGTACTTGAGGCGTATGGAGTTTCGGAGCATGTCCTGATTGATCTGACAATGATCGGTGACTTCTCTTATTATACAGGGATGACGTTTGAAGGTTATGCAGCTGAGCTTGGTTTTCCGGTATGCAGCGGCGGAAGGTATAATAACCTGCTGCGCCAGTTTGGCCGGGATGTGCCGGCTACAGGCTTTGCATTGAAAACAAACCGGATTCTTGACGGTGTAAAAGGGGCTGTGGATGAAGAAAAGCATCCTGTCCTGATCAGATATACTTCAGCAGAGCGCCGGGAAGGACTTGCGCGGGCAGCTGAGCTAAGAGAACAGGGCAGAGCGGTGGTGACGCTGCTCATTCAACAGGAGAGCGAGAGCCTGAATAAGCCCGATGGAATGTATGACCGAGTAGAGACATTCTCCTAAGGGAGTCCGAGAAGGATTATAGATTTCTTCAGAGATCAACAGGGACTGAAGACTATAAGAAAAATAAGGAGGGAGTACGTTGACGGAGACACTGAAGGTAGCTATGCCGAAGGGAAGGATCTACAAAAAGGCAGCGAATTTATTTCGTGCTGCCGGACTGCCGATTCCAATAGAGGTGGATGAGACACGCAAGCTGGTGATTGCCTTACCTGAACTCGATATGGAGTTTATATTGGCTAAACCCGTGGACGTACCAACCTATGTGGAGTACGGGGCGGCAGATATCGGGATCGTCGGCAAAGATGTGCTGATGGAGGAAAACAGGGACGTATACGAGCTGCTCGATCTGGGAATCGCCAAATGCCGAATGTCAGTAATCGGACTTCCGAACTGGCAACCAGGGATTCAGCAGCGGGTGGCAACCAAATATCCGAATGTGGCATCCCAGTATTTTCGTGAGCAGGGTCAGCAGGTGGAGGTAATCAAGCTGAATGGCTCCATTGAATTGGCACCGTTGATCGGTCTAGCTGATCGCATCGTTGATATGGTGGAAACCGGACAAACGCTGAAGGAAAATGGACTTGTCGAGATGAATCAGATATTTGAGATTACAAGCCGTCTGATTGCCAACCGGGTGAGCTACCGGATGAAGAACGGACAAATTCAGTCGCTGTGCGACCGTCTTCAGAAAGCTCTTGCCGCCGAGGTGTAATTCATAAACCGGGCCTATGTCGAACGGAAGACAGATGGAGAGAGCGAGGAGAGAAGCGAATGAAAGTTGTATCTTTACAGGACTTTGATCTGCGGAGAGAGGTGGATTATGGGACTCCGGAGCAAAATGCAGTGGTTAAACAAATTGTAAGTGACATCAGAGCTGAAGGAGATGCAGCTCTGCTCCGTTATACCAAGGAACTGGACCGTACCGAGCTCTCCGCCGGTATGCTGCGGGTCACGAAGGCCGAGCTGGATGCAGCTTATGATCAGGTGGAGGACTCTTTTATCCAGGCCATCTCAGCTGCAGCTCATAACATCCGCGCTTTTCATATGCGGGAAAAGCGGAATTCATGGATGGATCTGCAGCCGGATGGAAGTATTCTGGGCCAGATTATCCGGCCGCTGAAGCGCGTGGGTGTTTATGTGCCCGGTGGCAAGGCTGCATATCCTTCCTCCGTTCTGATGAACGTCATCCCGGCTCAAGTGGCGGGTGTACCCGAGATCGTCATGGTTACGCCGCCTTCAACCGGTGGCGCGGAAGGGATTAATCCCTATATTCTGGTTGCGGCCGCAGAAGCGGGCGTGCATGAAATATATCGAGTCGGGGGTGCGCAAGCCATTGCTGCACTGGCTTATGGTACGGAAACGATCGCTCCGGTTGATAAAATTTGCGGACCTGGCAACATTTATGTAGCACTTGCCAAGCGCGAAGTTTATGGCGCGGTCGACATTGACAGCATCGCTGGACCGAGTGAAATCGTCGTTCTTGCGGATGAGACGGCTGACCCTGAATTTGTCGCTGCAGATCTGCTCTCGCAAGCAGAGCATGACGAAATGGCATCGGCCATTCTGGTCACCCCATCCCGTGAGCTTGCAGAACTTGTATCTTCCGAGGTTCAGCGTCAGCTGGAGCTTCTGCCAAGACGCGAGATCGCTTCTGCTTCCGTTGAGAACTACGGAGCTATTATTGTTACGGAATCGCTGCTTGAGGGAATCTCGGTAGTCAACCGTTTAGCACCGGAGCATCTGGAGCTGATGGTCGCCGATCCGATGTCACATGTGGGCCTGATCGAGAATGCAGGCGCAATTTTCCTTGGGGCATACAGTTCTGAGCCTGTAGGGGATTATTTTGCCGGCCCGAACCACATTATACCAACGAACGGCACAGCGAGATTCTCATCGCCGGTGGATGTGGATGATTTTATTAAGAAATCAAGCATGATTTACTATAGTAAGGAAGCCCTAATGAAGAACGGAGCGGCTATTATGGAGCTGGCACGAGGTGAAGGGCTGGAGGCGCATGCACGGGCAATCGAGGTCCGGCTTAAACGGGAAGGGAAGGCAGGAGAAGAAAATGGAATTTAATCAGGAGAACAGTACACGAAATGCAAGTATCAGCCGCAAAACGAATGAGACCGATATCAAGCTGGCTTTTTCCGTAGATGGAACTGGCGTTTCGGAGCTGGAGACGGATGTACCGTTTCTGAACCATATGCTTGATCTGTTCACGAAGCATGGACAATTTGATTTGAAGGTGCAGGCCCACGGAGATATTGAGATCGATGATCATCATACTGTTGAGGACATCGGCATTTGCCTTGGTCAGACGCTGCGAGAGGCTCTTGGGGACAAAAAAGGTATCAAGCGCTATGCGAGCGTCTTCGTACCGATGGATGAAGCACTGGCTCAGGTTGTGATCGATATCAGCAACCGGCCGCATTTTGAATACCGTGCGCAGTATCCATCCACTCAGGTAGGCAGCTTCTCCACGGAGCTTGTGCATGAGTTTCTCTGGAAGCTTGCGCTCGAAGCGCGGATCACGCTTCATGTCATTGTGCATTACGGACAAAATACGCATCATATGATCGAAGCGGTATTCAAAGCGCTTGGCCGTGCGCTTGACGAAGCGACCTGCATCGATCCGCGGGTGACGGGGGTTCCATCGACGAAGGGAGTGCTGTAAGTGGCGATCGCGATTGTAGATTACGGCATGGGCAATCTGCACAGCGTGAGCAAGGCCGTGGAGCGTCTCGGAGTCGAGGCGCTCGTTACGGGCGACCGTGCGGAGATCATGAAGGCTGACGGCATTATTTTGCCCGGTGTAGGCGCCTTTGGCGATGCTATGGAGCATTTGCGGGAGAGTGGGCTGGGCGATGTCATGAAGGAGGCGGCGGCCGCAAAGAGACCACTGCTTGGCATTTGTCTTGGGATGCAGCTCTTGTTTGGGAGCAGCGAAGAGCATGGACAGCATGATGGGCTTGGCATTTTACCGGGCAAGGTCATCCGTTTTGCGGACGGCGATTATAAGGTGCCGCATATGGGCTGGAACCGCTTGGAGTTCCTTCAGAAAGACAATCCGCTGTTAGCGGGACTTGCGGAAGGGCATGTCTATTTCGTGCATTCTTATCATGTTCTTCCGGAAGTGAAGTCTGACCTGATCGCGGTAACGGATTACGGACAACCGATTACGGCGATTGTCGGCCGCGGTTCTGTGTATGGCATGCAGTTTCATCCGGAAAAAAGCGGGGAGCTTGGCATGGAGCTGCTTGGGCAGTTCTTGAAGCTATGCGCCGAACGGAAGAACGATCATTCATTGGAGCAGTCACAACACTAAATATCAGGCTAGATGCAGTTTGCGGCTTAAGCCATGAAAAAGGGAAGCGGGGGGAGTCATTCGATGTCATCATTCATCATCTATCCGGCCATTGATATCCGCGGGGGCAAATGCGTCCGGCTGATTCAAGGGGATTATAATCAGGAAACAGTTTATAACGACAGCCCTCTGGCGGCTGCCAAAGCATGGGAAGATCAAGGCGGTTCTTATATCCATCTGGTGGATCTGGACGGTGCCAAAGCCGGACATCCAGTGAATGACGAGGTGATTGGCGCTATTGCGTCCGGTGTCAACGTTCCGGTTCAGGTCGGAGGCGGGCTGCGGACCGTTGACGATGTCAAGCGTCTGCTTTCCCTTGGTGTGAGCCGCGTCATCATCGGTACGGCAGCTATTGAGGACCGTGCGTTTACAGAGGAGGTGCTCGGCACCTATGGTGACAAAGTGGCAATTGGCATTGATGCCAGAAACGGCTATGTGGCAACACGCGGTTGGCTGGAAACCTCAGAGGTAAAGGCTGAGGAGCTTGCCAAGGAACTGGCTTCCAAGGGTGCAGAAACCTTTATCTTCACGGATATTTCCCGGGATGGCATGATGCAAGGCCCCAACGTGGATGCGATTGTGGCTTTGGCTAAAAGCAGCGGACGAACCGTCATTGCCTCCGGAGGTGTCAGCGTGATGGACGATCTGGTTAGGTTGAACCAATATCGCCAAGAAGGCGTTGGCGGTGCCATCGTCGGCAAGGCTTTATATACGGGCAGTATTGATCTGGCTGAAGCAGTAAGAACGCTGAAATAAACAATCATAAACAGGATCATTATTATCATGCGTGTGCCCCCAAGTGATCGTAAGCGGAAGGGACAATTAAAAGGCTGTTGGAGCAGGAGGCAATGCCATGCTGGCAAAACGCATTATCCCATGTCTGGACGTAAAGGACGGCCGGGTGGTTAAAGGAGTCAATTTCGAGAATTTGCGCGATGCGGGAGATCCGGTCGAACTGGCGGCGCTATATGACCGGGAGGGCGCTGACGAGCTGGTGTTTCTGGATATTTCAGCTTCTGTCGAGGGCCGGCAAACAATGGTAGAGGTTGTGCGCAAAACAGCCGGTGAAATCGCTATTCCGTTTACGGTTGGCGGTGGAATCTCTCAGGTCGATGATATGAAGAGAATTTTACGCGCCGGTGCCGATAAAATCGGGATCAACACGGCGGCGGTGCTTAATCCGCAGCTCATTGCAGACGGAGCACGCCGTTTCGGCTCGCAGTGCATCGTCGTGGCTGTAGATGCCAAATATAACGAAGCATGGGGTGAATGGGAAGTTTATACACATGGCGGACGCAAAGCATCCGGGATTCATGCGCTCGAATGGGTGCGGAAGGCGGAAGCATTAGGGGCCGGTGAGATTTTACTGACAAGTATGGATGCCGATGGCACCAAAGACGGCTTCGATATTTCGCTGACATCAGCAGTAGCGGATGCCATCCGGATTCCGGTAATCGCTTCGGGCGGAGCGGGAACAAAGGATGACTTTGTCGAAGTATTTACAAAGGGAAAAGCGGATGCGGGGCTTGCAGCCACCATCTTTCACTATAAGGAAATTTCCATACCGGAACTGAAGCTGGACCTAAAGCTAAAAGGGGTTGAAATCAGATGAGTGAACAAACGAAGCTGCAATCGCTGGAGCAAATGCAGGAGGAAATCATCTTTGACAGGGAAGGTCTTGTCCCTGCCATCGTCCAGGATGCAGCCAGCAAGGAAGTACTGATGATGGCTTATATGAACAAGGAGTCCCTTAAGCGCTCAATTGAATCCGGCGAAACCTGGTTCTGGAGCAGATCACGTCAAGAACTATGGCATAAAGGGGCTACTTCTGGCAACACGCAAAAAATCGTCTCTGCACACTATGACTGTGATGGCGATACCCTACTGTTTTTGGTGAAGCCCGCAGGACCGGCCTGCCATACTGGCGAGACGACCTGCTTTTACCGCGGAATTACTTCCCGGGCACTGGCAGCAAAAGGGACTGGAGAGGATACTGATCTGGAAAGACACCGTTTTGCGGTACTGGAGGAGCTCGAGCAGGTCATTGCCCAGCGTGAAAAAGAACGTCCGGAAGGCGCTTATACCACCTATCTGTTTGATAAAGGCGTTGACAAAATTCTGAAAAAGGTCGGCGAAGAGACGGCTGAAACGATTATCGCCGCCAAGAACAAGGACAACGCCGAGCTGCGTCTTGAGGTCAGTGACCTGATCTATCACCTGCTCGTTCTGCTGCAGGAACGCAAGCTTCCGTTGGATGAGGTTATGGCTGAGCTTAACCGGCGCCATGAGCGTCCCCGCAGGGATTAGGAGGCGAGCCAAGTATGCTGATCGATTATCACACGCATCATGTCCGCTGCGGTCATGCGGTCGGAGAGCTTGAGGAGTATGTACGCCGCGGCATAGAGATCGGATTGGGCCAAATTGGCTTGTCCGATCATATGCCGCTGCTTCACGTTGACCCTTCCCGCTACTATCCGGAAATGGCCATGCCGATGGATGAACTTCCACGCTATGTGGAGGAATGTCTGAAGTTAAAAGAGAAATATAAGGGACAGATTGATATACGATTAGGTCTCGAAGGGGACTATATAGAAGGATGGGAAGAAGCGATAGAGCGGATCGTAAAGGCTTACCCTTGGGATTATGTCATTGGCTCCGTCCACTTCCTTGGGGAATGGGATATTACGGATCACCGGCAGACCCAGGGCTGGGAGGGCCGTAATAAACTCGAGGTCTATCAAACTTATTACGATGCCATTCAAAAAGCAGCTGCGACCGGTTTCTATGATATCATGGGCCATCTGGATGTCATTAAAAGGTTCGGATATCATCCGGGCGTGGAAGCTATGGATGAAGTGGAGGCACTGGAAGATGCTGCCCTCAACGCCGTAGCCAGAAGTGGAGTGGCGATGGAGCTGAATGCCTCCGGATTGTCCAAGCCATGCGCAGAGATGTTTCCATCGGAACGGATGCTGCGAGAGGCATATCGGCTGGGCATTCCCCTAACGGTCGGATCGGATGCGCATGATCCAAAGAAACTCGGTGAAAACCTGGATCGCGCGCGGGCAGCATTGTGGGAAGTTGGATTCCGCGAACTGGCGGTGTTTGAGAAGCGTCAGAGAACAATGATGCCTCTGGAAGTCTAAATTAAACGGGTATCAGGAGGAGCATATGCAGCATAAGGTGCGTATTTTTTCCGGGTCATCCAATCCCTTGCTGGCTGAGAGCATGTGCGAGAAGCTGGGAGCGGAGCTGGGCAATATTACGTTATCCCGCTTTAAGAGCGGTGAGATTTACGTAAATTATGAAGAGAGCATCCGCAACTGTGATGTGTTCATCGTACAATCCCTTTCACATCCGATTAATGAGATGTTTGTTGAGCTGCTGGTCATGATTGATGCGGCGAAGCGCGCCTCGGCACGTACGATTAACATTGTCGTTCCATACTATGGATACGCCAGGCAGGAGCGGAAATCAGCACCACGTGAGCCGATCTCCGCCAAAATGGTAGCTGATGTCCTGACGACCGCCGGCGCCAACCGGGTTATTACCATTGACCTGCATGCGCCGGCGATCCAGGGTTTTTTCAATATCCCTGTTGATCATCTGACAGCGCTGGACTTGATCAGCCATTACTTGAAGTCCTTAAACCTGGCGAGTCCTGTCATCGTGTCACCTGATGCAGGACGGGCCAAGACGGCCGAAAAGCTGGCTAACCATTTGGATTCTCCATTTGCTATCATGTTCAAGAAGCGTCCCGCCCATAATGAATCGGTGATAACACATGTTATTGGGGACGTGGAGGGAAAAACACCGATCATTATCGAAGATATTATCGATACCGGGTCAACGATCGTCAATGTGGTGGAGAGCCTTAAGGAGCGCGGCGCAGCGAAAGCAATCATCTGTGCGACTCACGGGCTGTTCTCAGGAAATGCGCTTGAGCGCTTAAGCCATTCCCACATCAGGGAGATCGTAGTTACAGACTCGATAGCGGTTCGAGAGGGACAGCATGACCGGATCAAAGTGTTATCTGTGGCCCCCATGCTATCCGCAGCTGTAAGGATTATCATGGAGGGCGGATCGCTTGCCACCATGTTTAAAGACGCAGGAGTATAATGCTCCGGCGTCTTTTTTTATGATTATTGAATCTTCTGACATGAACTTATAGTCCATAAAAAATAGATTGTTGGACAGTATTTATATAATAGATATTGCCTTAGATGCACCTTAAAAGTTATGGTATACTATTCTGGATAGAAAAATGATTCATTTTATATATAGATGAAACTATGGTTTCGCTTTGATAGAATGTTAGATGCAACTTAAGGGAGGTGCCTTGCTTACATGGAGGAAAATCATTTGCAGGCTGAGGACCTACAACATAAAGTAATACCCATTCATATGGATGCCAATTTCTTTTTTGAACGTGCTGTCCGGTCACTGGACCGCCTTCATTACGATAAGGCATTGAAATATTTTCGCAAAGCTGTTGAATATGAACCGGAAAATCCGGTGAATCATTGCAATATGGCGGGTATATTATCAGAGATGGGCGATTATGAAGGTTCAAACGCCGTCCTTGCCGATATTTTGGAGCATGTCGATGCTACCATGACGGAATGCTATTTCTATATGGCTAATAATTATGCCAATATGGAGAATTTTGAAGAAGCCGAACAGGTGCTGATCAAGTACTTGGAAGAGGATCCCGCAGGCCAGTTTCTGGATGAGGCCGAAGAAATGATGGAGCTGTTCCAATATGAGCTGGAGCGTCCGGTCAAGCTGAACAGGATTCGCAGCCGCGAAGGCATGGTGGAACACGAAGATGCGCGGGCGCTGATGGAAGAGGGGAAGTTCTCACAGGCAGCCGAGCTGCTGGAAAAGATCGTGCAGGAGCATCCGGATTTCCTGGCAGCACGTAATAATCTGGCGCTGGCTTACTATTATATGGGATTGTTCCACAAAGCCAAGACTACGATCGGTGAAGTGCTGGAGCTGGAACAAGGCAATATTCACGGTCTGTGTAATCTGGCGATATTTTACCAGCATGAAGGGGATACTAATTCTTTGAATCCTCTGCTGGAGCTGCTTGAAATCACGGTTCCCTTCCACCAGGAGCATGTATTTAAGCTGGCTACCACAATGGGCATTCTGGGTAGACATGAGTCAGCTTACGGACATTTCCGCAGGCTTCTGAAGGATGAGGAAGTGAACGGGGATCCAAGCATTTATCATTATACCGCCGTGGCTGCTTTCAACAGCGGGCGCTACAAAGAAGCGCAGCGGTACTGGCGTCAGGTAAAAAAAATGGATCCTGCATCGGATATTCCACGCTTTTATCTCACGCAGCTGGAGGAATTGGATTTATCAGGCGCGCAGCGACTTGAGCTGAGCTATCATTACCATCTGCCATTCGAGGAGCAGTTGAAACGTTGGGAGCAGGATGAAACCGAGCTTTGCGAGGAGATTAAGGTCAATCCGCTGATTCGCTCTTCGTTTTTCTGGGCGCTTCGTTATGGAGACAAAGGAACTAAGCTGCAGGTTATTCGTGCGCTTGGCTGGATTGCCGACGAAGAGGTGAAGGAGACGCTTGAAGCTTTCCTGAAAGAGCCGGATGAGCCGGCCGAGCTGAAGGATGAAGCCCTGCGTGTTTTACAAGAGATGGGGGTAGGCGGCTCTGCCCAAGCCATTTTAGAGGTCAGCGCTTCTTCTGCTTCGATTATCGCAGAAACGCAGGCGGCCTATGAGTATCATGGAGGCGACTCCTTTCAGGCAGTTGTAGATCAAGCGCTAAAGCATATGGGCGCGAAGGCGGACCGCGAGCAGAAGAACCATCTGCAGAATTTATGGGCCCAATTTCTGGGCAAGCTGCATCCCGACACACCGATGATCCGTCAGACAGAGGGATGGTCTGCGGCTTTGGAGTACCTAACAGCCAAGCAGCACGGCAGCTCTTTGACTTATCAGGAAGTGGCACAGCGCTACGGGGTTTCAGTATCAACGGTAAGCCGTTATGTGAAACGTATCGACAGTGTATGTTCGCTCAAGGATGAAAAGGATGATATTTTCCGTCCTTTTACAGAAAACATATAATTTTATTAAAGACATGGATGATCTGCTTAAGGAGGCTAATGATATGTACAAATCAATCGTAATCGGAACGGGTCCTGCAGGGCTTACGGCAGCCATTTATCTGGCTCGGGCAAATATGCAGCCGCTTGTAATTGAAGGCATGCAGCCCGGCGGACAGCTGACCACGACCACGGATATTGAGAACTTTCCTGGCTTTCCCGATGGGATTATGGGTCCGGAGCTGATGGATAATATGCGCAAGCAGGCTGAGCGCTTCGGCGCAGAGTTCAAAACCGGCTGGGTGGACAAGGTGGATTTCTCCAAACGCCCATTTAAGCTGACTGTGGAAGGTATGGGCGAGATTGAAGCTGAGTCTGTGATTATTTCGACCGGTGCTTCTGCGAAATATCTTGGAATTCCAGGGGAGCAGGAGAATATTGGACGCGGAGTCAGCACTTGTGCAACCTGTGACGGATTTTTCTTCCGCGGCAAGAAGATTGTTGTCATCGGCGGCGGCGACTCGGCTATGGAGGAAGCAAACTTCCTTACCCGTTTTGGTTCCAGCGTAACGCTGGTGCACCGCAGAGAAGAGCTGAGAGCTTCGAAAATTATGCAGGATCGTGCGCGTGGCAATGAAAAGATAATCTGGGCGCTGAACAGAGCTCCGCTAGAAGTGGTAGCTGGTGAGAACGGTGTGAAAGGTCTGAAGGTATTTAATAACGAAAGCAGACAGGAAGAACTGATCGAGGCAGACGGTGTCTTCGTAGCTATCGGGCATACGCCGAATACCAAATTCCTAGACAGCCAGATTACGACGGATGAGGTTGGTTACATTCTCGTGAAGCCGGGAACGACGGAAACCAATATTCCGGGCGTGTTCGCTTGCGGGGACGTGCAGGATTTGCGTTACCGCCAAGCCATTTCCGCAGCCGGTACAGGCTGTATGGCTGCAATGGACTGTGAGAAGTTCCTGGAAGGCAGTATGGTGCATGACTGGAGCGAAACGCTGTAAGTACTGATTTAATACAAAAGGGTGTCCCATTAGGCCATTGTAGGGCTAAGGGGGCATCCTTTTTAGTTGATGCTTTTTCCATAAAGTAACTGAGCGAGGGGACGGAATCATTTTGCAGCAGCAATCTTTCACCGTAGCTCTCCGAACATAGATAGATTCCATAAATAAAGAAAGAAGCTGTCGCCTGGTTGAAAACCAGGAGCAGCTTCTTCCCATCTCACCGAAGAATGAGGTGAGGAAAGAACTGGCCTTTGCAAGGAGGAAGGAGCGGAGGTTTGGGGATATCCGATCCTTTGAGAGCCAGTTTTCACCTTAGACCCTTCCAATCCAAAAACTGGCGAACAACAGAGCGGATAGCCCGAAACCGTAGCTCCTTATAGCCAGCCGTTTTCTTCCGCCATGCTGATCGCCTCGATCCGGTTTTTGACCTCGAGCTTGTTCAGGATTTCAGAGATATAATTGCGGACAGTGCCGTGCGAGAGATGTAGGGAGCGTGCGATTTCATTAGCAGTTTTGCCAGCGGCAATCAGCTGTAGAATCTCACATTCCCTCGGGGTGAGCGGGTTCTTTTGAGAGACGGAGTCAAAGATCAGCTCAGGTGATATGGCACGATGTCCCTGCATGACACGGCGGATCGACTCGGCGAGCCGATCACTTGGCTCGTCCTTCAGCAAATAGCCGCTGACGCCTGCCTTAACGGCCCTCTCAAAGTATCCCGGACGTGCAAAGGTCGTCAGAATGATGACGCGGCATGGTGATGATTCCGTTTTGAGCAGCTCAGCCACCTCTATGCCTGTTTGTACAGGCATCTCGATGTCCAGCAGACACACATCAGGCTTCATTTTCAAGATCAGGGAAAGCGCTTCCGCCCCGTCACCGGCCTGGCCTACCACCTGCAGATCATCCTCCAGGTCAAGAAGAGAGGCAAGGGCGCCGCGCAAAAGACGCTGGTCCTCGGCAATCACAATTTGGATCATGCGGTTTCACACTCCTTGCCGGTTT
Organism: Paenibacillus dokdonensis; assembly: GCF_004916975.1. Taxonomy (GTDB): domain Bacteria; phylum Bacillota; class Bacilli; order Paenibacillales; family Paenibacillaceae; genus Paenibacillus_AQ; species Paenibacillus_AQ dokdonensis. The sequence continues at coordinate 784,373 of NZ_STGQ01000002.1, forward strand.
CATTTTTTATGACGATTGGAATGCCGATTCGGACAACCATACCGTCGGATGAAGAGAGCTCCACGGTACCGTCGATCAGGGACAGCCGCTCCTTCATGCCTGTTAAGCCATTACCAGCCTTCGGTTCTCCTTCAGAGCCGGAATTCCAGCCTATACCGTTATCGCTGATGGTGAGCCGGATTTCACCCGATGTTTGCTCGATAGCAATCGTACAAGCATCCGCCCGGCTGTGTTTCACGATGTTGGTGACGGCTTCTTTCAAACACATGCTAAGAATGTTTTGCGTCAATCCTGAAATGCCTTCTACCCGAAAGTCACCTTCAGCCTTATGCTGTATGCCTGCACTCTCCAGCATTCGTTCAGAAGCCCTGAGCTCCTCCATAACTGTCAATGTCCGCATCCCGGTCACAAGCTCCCGTACCTGCCGCAGGGCGGCTCTGGAGGTCTGTTCAATCTCCCGTGCCTCCATCAGCGCTTTCCCCGGGTCGCGGTCGATCAACCGTGTAACGAGCTGGCTTTTCAAGGTGATCAGTGACAAAGTGTGTCCTAATGTGTCATGCAAGTCCCTCGAAATGCGCATCCGCTCCTCGCGCTTTATCAGCTCCTCAATCCGTTCATTCGCCTGCTTCAGATCGCGTTGGAGCTGCTGCTGCTTGAACATGGACCGCATCCCGAAGGGAGACATCATCATGACCACTAAAAAGGGTAGGACGATATACAGATCCTGCCTTACCATACGGGGGATATTGATAAAGATGGGCAGAATCAGCATGATATAAAAGACAGCCAGGGCAATGGAAAACCGCCGCTGTTCTTTGTAATAGGCAATAAAGCTGGCTGTGTAGAATCCGAGAAATACATTGAATGGGCTGTATGCGACACAGAGAATAAAGGCAAGGAGCATCTGAAGACCCAGCCAGTAGGTGAATGATTTTTTGGCGAAAAAAAGCTGACGGTAGGTTAACAGAAAGATGGCGATCATCAAATAGCCCACCGCCATCCGTAAACCCTGCTCCTGGCTGATATAGAAAATCGGCATGGATATATATATTAGCCAAACATAAGGGAAAACTCCCAGTTCACTTGGGAAAAATCTAAATCGTGAACGATTCAAGGATTACACCGCTTCCTGTTTTTTTCGAATATACATGGATAGTACCATAAACAGGAATAAATATCCGGCCAAAATCAATATTGGTTTCAGATCAGGGGCATTCCCTGCGGCAATGGACCATACACCGGCGCCATAATTGTAGGATGGAAGCCACTTGCCAATGGTTTGCAGCACGGAGGGAAAGCTGTCGATCGGCATCCACATGCCGCCAAGAACAGCCATCAGCATGTATGCAATATTGCTCACACCGCTTGCAGTGTCCACTCTTTTCATGGTTCCGAACAGGGTGCCCAGAGCAAGAAACGGGATGGAGGCAACCAGAATCCACAATCCGCTTCCAATCCATTGGCCGATGGACATGTGAACTCCGTTAATAAGGAATCCTGCAATAAAAATAACGATGACCGAAAAAGCATGCATGACGGTTTGCCCAAACATCTTGGATATAAAATAGATACTCCCCGGCAGCGGGGTGATCCGCATATAGACGGCCCAACCAAGACTTTGCTCCTGAACCATGCGGATGCCGACGGTCATGATCGCCGATCCCATAACGCTGAAGGTGGTCATTGACATTAGATAATGTGCCTGCCACGCCTCCACGTTATCAATGCCGGTATTCACGATTTTGGTGAAGATAAAATAAAATACTATAGGCATCAACAGGGACCAAAATACATAATAAGGATTACGGATAATCCGCAGCATTTCCACCCTGCACTGCATCAACAGCATTTTCATTATGATACCGCCTCCTTGTCGTGATCCGCGCTAACCATGATTTCAAATGCATCATCGAGCCGCCCCTGCCCGGTGCGGATATCCCTCGCGGGTATATTGTATCTGAAGATTGCAGCCAGCACGGTATCCGTATTATCTGCCGTAACGACCCATCTTCCTTCCTGCTCCATGCAGTCGCGTACACCGGGAACGGAGCGCATGCGATGAACCATCTCATCCGCAGCATAGGAATCTTCTCCGGTCATGTCTGCGATGAAAGACACGGAGCGGCTGGTCAGTTTCGAAACAATTTCGTCAGGCGTGCCGTCGGCAGCGATTTTTCCTTTATTAAAAAGAAGAATCCGATCCGCGGTATCCTCAGCCTCCTGCAAATAGTGAGTGGAGAAGAGAATGGTTTTGCCCCGATCGGCCAATTCATCAGCCTGTTGCCAAAACGCCTTGCGCGCAGGAGCATCGAGACCAACCGTTGGTTCATCGAAGAAAAGAAGATCCGGATTTCCCGCAAGAGCTAGTGCAAATCCGAGCCTGCGCTTCTGCCCTCCGGACAGCTTATCAGCGCGTTTATTCAGCTCCTCCGGCTTAAAGCCGGCCAGATGTACCATTTCGGACAGCTTTATGGGGCTCGGATAGTAACTCCGGATCAGGCTCATGACCTCATGCACCTTGAGTCCATCAATGACGCTGACCTCCTGCAGCATGGCGCCAATGCGTCTTTTGACCTGGGCATGCTTAGGGGATTGGCCGAATATTCTGACACTGCCAAGACTAGGCTCCCGTAGTCCCAGCATCATGGAGAGCACGGTTGTTTTACCTGCTCCATTGGGACCAAGAACTGCGGTGACCGAGCCGCTCGGGATAACGAATGAAACATCATCCACGGCCTTTTTACCTGAGAATATTTTAGATACATGCTGAAGCTCTGCTATATTTTCCATAATAACCTCCGCCTGAGATAGGTTCTGTTACTGCTGAATACCTGATACTTCCATTCTAATCACAGGAAGCGGGTGCGGTTAGTGTACGCTGTCATGAAAAGCATATGACAATTGTCATTTCATGTGAGGGGAAAATAGGGCGTGCGAACTGTTTCACGAAATTTCCACAAAGCCGTTTCAGCCCGCGGTACGGGCATTGAAGGCGGTTTGTGACGGTTCTCACATCTCTTGACCGATAGAATAGCTTCAATTATAGTTGGTACAGTAGGGGTAAACTATTATTGAAGAAAAAAGGTGGCTTGTAACATGTCTGAGCAAATCTACGTTGGTGTCGATTTAGGGGGAACCTCGATCAAGGTCGGCATCTGCAATCAAGCAGGACAGCTTATTCAAACGTATGAAGGACCCACAGAAACGGAAAAAGGCGTTGATGTTGTCGTCAATAATATCGAGAAATATGTTCGACATATTGTTGACCAGTCCCCATACAGCTGGGATCAGCTGGCCGGTGTGGGAGCGGGAGTTGCCGGCTTCACCAATGTCCGTGAGGGAATCATTATTTTCGCACCAAACGTAGGTTTCCGTGATGTGCCGATTCGCGCTATTCTGGAGGAAAAGATCGGCAAGCCTATTAAAATAGACAATGATGCTAACGTTGCTGCTCTCGGTGAGGCTTGGAGCGGCGCGGGACGCGGAATCGACAACTGTGTGTGCTATACACTGGGTACGGGTGTAGGCGGCGGAATCATTATGAACGGAAGAATTTATCAGGGCTTCTCTGGCCTTGCAGGAGAGCTGGGACATATCTCGGTGGTTCCTGATCTGGAAGCAATCCAATGCGGCTGCGGCAAAATGGGCTGTCTCGAGACAGTATCTTCGGCTACCGGGATTATTCGTATGGCGAAGGATGCTGTGGAGCGCGGTGACCGCACTTCTCTGGCGCTGGAGTCGAATATCGCAGCGAAGGAAGTATTCGATGCTGCAAAAGCGGGGGATGAGGTTGCTCAGCGCATCGTGAAGCGTGCAGCGTTCTATCTGGGCAAATCCATGGCAGCTGTAGCGGCTGCACTCAACCCGGAAGTGTTCATTATCGGCGGCGGTGTATCGAAAGCAGGAGATATCCTGTTTGACGAGGTGCGCGAAGTGTTCGCCAAACTGACACCAGAGCCACTGCAGAAGGGCGTTTCGATCCTGCCTGCACAGCTTGGAAACGATGCCGGTGTTGTCGGCGCTGCCGGACTCCTGCTTCGTTCCTAGAACAGCTGTATCGGCTGTTTAAACGGAGAAACGGATGTACAGCGGGCGGCTTTGAATGAATAAGAATTTGAAGTATTTGCGGCCCGTTCTTTCGCTTTCTGAATACCAAACCAAGGGAGGGAAAGCTGATGCAAGACGGTGACAATACTGCGTCGGCCATGGCCACCCTGATTATTATTACAGGCATGTCAGGGGCTGGAAAGACGCTAGCAGTACGAAGCCTGGAGGATCTCGGTTTTTTTTGTGTAGATAACCTGCCTCCGGTGCTGATTCCAAAATTCGCTGAACTGATTGAACAATCGAAGGGTAAAATCGCGAAGGTGGCGCTGGTAATCGATTTGCGCGGACGCGAATTTTTTACGGCCCTTTCGGAATCTTTGAATTATATCAAGGACCATTTTACGATACATTGTGAAATTCTGTTTCTGGAAGCTACCGACTCGGTTCTGGTGCAACGCTACAAGGAAAGCCGGCGTCGTCATCCGCTTGCTCCTGAGGGCATGCCGCTTGATGGCATCCGACTTGAGCGCAAAATGCTGGAGGAACTGAAAAGCTCCGCAACCGTTGTGCTGGATACCAGCAGCATGAAGCCGGGACAGCTGAAGGATAAGATCATCTCGAGGTTCTCCCAGCTGGAGAGCAACACGCTATCCATCAATATAACTTCGTTCGGCTTTAAATACGGTATTCCGATTGACGCCGACCTTGTATTTGATGTCCGCTTTCTGCCCAATCCCCATTATGTGGAGAATTTGCGGCCGCGGACCGGACAGGACAGCGAAGTATACGACTATGTCATGAAGTGGCCTGAAACCCAATCATTCCTGACCAAACTGCTGGATATGCTGCATTTTCTCATCCCACAGTACCGTAAGGAAGGCAAGAGTCAAGTGATTATCGGCATTGGATGCACAGGCGGGAAACACCGCTCGGTAGCCATCGCTGAATATCTGGGCAAAATGCTGGGGGCCAGTGAAACAGAATCAGTTTCGGTCAGCCACCGGGATTCTGAACGTGATCGGCATTAATGAGAGTGGAAGTGATGAGAGTGGCTGAGCAAAAAAGAGAGCGTCCGCGGATTGTTGTCATGGGCGGAGGTACAGGTTTGTCGGTCATGCTGCGCGGCTTAAAGGAAATGCCGCTGGACATCACGGCGATCGTAACCGTGGCCGATGACGGAGGCAGCTCAGGCATACTGCGGAGTGAACTGCAGATGCCGCCTCCGGGCGATATCCGCAACGTTCTGACAGCATTGGCCGATGTTGAACCACTGATGTCAGAAATGCTGAGATACCGTTTCAGCAGCGGCTCAGGTCTTGCTGGACACAGTCTGGGTAACTTGATCCTGGCGGCGATAACCGATATTAGCGGTGACTTTGTCACGGCTGTTCGGGAGCTGAGCCGGGTATTCGCAGTAAGGGGCCGCGTGCTGCCTGCTGCTGGCGAGGCCGTTGTGCTTTCTGCGGAGATGGAAGACGGCTCTGTTGTAACCGGCGAATCCAAAATCCCTGAAGCGGGCGGACGGATCAAGCGTGTTTTTCTGGAGCCATCCGAGGTGGAGCCACTGCCTGAGGCTGTTGCCGCCATTGAAGAAGCCGATGCGATTTTGATCGGTCCCGGAAGCTTGTATACCAGTATTCTGCCGAATCTGCTGGTTCCAAAGCTGGCTGAAGCCGTGATGGCTTCGGAAGCGATCAAAATATTTGTCTGCAACGTCATGACCCAGCCGGGAGAAACGGACGGATATACCGTCAGTGATCATCTCCAGGCTATTTATGATCATATCGGCAAGCACTTATTTGACTATGTCATCGTGAACAGCGGGGATATTCCTCCGCAGGTTCAGGATAAGTACGCAGAAAAGGGCGCCAAGCCGGTCGAGCTCGACTATGATGAGGTAACCAACCTGGGATACAAGATCATTGCCGACACGCTGGTGCTATTCCGGACTTATCTGCGGCATGATGCCGACAAACTGAGTCATCATATTTACCAGCTGGTTCAAGACTGGATTTCAAGAAAGAGGTGAGAGTCCCGTGTCGTTTGCGGCGCTGACTAAAAAAGAACTGACCATGATCGAAGCTGACAATTGCTGCGAACAGGCCGAATTGTCGGCACTGATCCGCATGAACGGGGCGGTCCAGCTTTCGAACAAGAAGGTCATTTTGGATATATCCACCGAGAATGCAGCGATTGCCAGACGGATCTATACGCTGATCAAAAAATATTTTCAGGCTCACACAGAGCTGCTTGTTCGTAAGAAAATGCGTCTGAAAAAAAATAATGTGTACATCGTCCGTATTCCGGCCCGTGTTCAGGAAATACTGAAAGAGCTGAAGATTGTCTCGGAGGGCTTTTTGTTCCGGGCAGACATCGATCCTGATCTGGTCAAGAAAAACTGTTGTAAGCGCGCATACCTGCGCGGAGCGTTTATGGCCGGAGGCTCGGTGAATAATCCTGAAGGATCTTCCTACCATATGGAGATCTCCTCGATGTATGAGGAGCACTGCCAGGCCCTGGTCGATCTGGCGAATGAATTCCAGCTTAACGCCCGGTTGATCGAGCGGAAGAAGGGGTTCATTCTATACATCAAGGAAGGCGAGAAAATTATTGAATTCCTGAGTCTGATCGGAGCGCATCAGGCGCTGTTCAAGTTTGAGGATGTGCGTATCATGCGTGACATGCGCAATTCGGTAAACCGGATTGTGAACTGCGAAACAGCCAATCTGAACAAGACCATTGGAGCTGCCGTCCGGCAAATCGATAATATCAAGTTGCTGCAGAAGGAAATGGGGCTGCATAACCTGCCCGACAAGCTGCGCGAGGTTGCTGAGATCCGCTTGGCTCACCCGGATATGAACCTCAAGGAGGTAGGCGAGCTCCTCAAAGGATCGGTCAGCAAATCCGGTGTTAACCACCGTTTGCGCAAGATCGACGAGCTGGCTGAGAAGATTCGCAACGGCTAGTTTTTTTCTTCTAGTGTCGTTCATGTTATAATGTTATAATGTTACCAAATATGGTATGAGAGCTATGCAGATTTCTTAAATAGGGGGTAAGGTTTCCATGACAAAACATCCCGTAGTTGTCCGCTTAAAAACGGGTCTTCATGCCAGACCGGCAGCGTTGTTCGTCCAAGAAGCGAATAAGTACTCGTCTGAAATTTTCGTGGAAAAAGATGATAAAAAAGTAAATGCCAAGAGTATCATGGGAATTATGAGCCTTGCAATCAGTTCGGGTACGGAAGTAATCATCAGTGCCGAGGGAGCGGACGCAGATCAGGCTGTAACCGCTTTAGTCAGTTTGGTGGGTAAGGAAGAACTCGAGAACCAATAATACGGTTTGATTCATACTCTGCCGGGGGTCATCCTCACGGCCATTTTCAAAGGCAGCCCTTTCTTCAAGTAGAAGAGAAGGCTGTTTTGCTATGTCTGGAAAACCTCTGTTTTATAAAAAGATCTCTTACCAAAAGTAACCATTTAACCGATATCATACTATAGCTGCCCACTACGAAGGCGGCACGCTCTTATTTTACGATGGAGAAAATATAAAAAAGGAGTAGTAACGGTATGGGGAAATGGAGCAGTAAGAGAAACTCATCAAATGGGAGAGAAGGAACAGGTTCAGAAAGAATGCTGACGCTTGAAGAAAAGGACATGGGCGGGAGAAATAAAATTTTATTGGCCGCCATCATCATCACAACATTTTTTGCGGCTACCACGGTGGAACCGAACCATTTATTTAGCATAGCCAATTTTTGCTTTTTAATTAATATCATTGCTTTAGTTTCATACGTTTACTTACATATTCGCAAAAAATATATCCGCTATATATCATATATCAGCGTTTTCAGCATGGCTCTGAATATTGGGATCCAGTCCTTCGTTCAGCCTACGATGGCAAGCTTTTTCGCGGTCTACTATCTGATTGTGCTCTCCATCATTACGCTGCAGATCGCCATAACCTCTATTACACTGGTGTATTCACTGATCATTACGCTTTATCTGGCCTTCGGAAATACCGGGATTCCAATGACGCTGAAGGATAAGCAGCAGGCATTACTGATGGTGGTGCTTGTATCCATCATGGTTTTCCTCCTCCTGCTTGTCACGAATACACTGATGAAAAATATGAAAAAGGCACGCGAACAGAGTGAAAGGCTATTGGCCGAGCAGCAGGAGCAGAGGAACCGCCTGTTGAACAGCGTAACGCTTGTCACGGGCAACATTCAGGATATCACCCATGGCGTTGAGGATAATCTGGCCTCCTTTGAGCAGATGAACATTGCATTCCAGGAGATCTCCGGCGGCGCATCCGCACAGGTGGACTCGACTTACGCCATCAACGAGTCTGTAAAACAGATGAACACGATGGTGAAGCAGATGTCGAGCTCGACGGAGACTCTGCTGGAACAAACAGGTGATACGAGCCGGCTGTCGGAAACAGGCAAGGATAAAGTGGAGCTGCTGAATCAGGCCATTATAGACTTTAAGCTGCAGATTGACGCAATGTCTACAGATATCCAAAGCTTGACCGAGCGGGTAAGCCGCACATCGCAATTCAGCCAGACCATACAGGAAATCGCCAATCAAACGAATCTGTTATCTCTGAATGCCAGTATTGAAGCCGCCAGAGCGGGCGAGCATGGACAAGGATTCGCTGTCGTGGCCAAGGAGATCCGCAAGCTGGCTGAAATAGCTTCAAGTTCGGCAGAACAGATCTCTTCTGAAATGAGCGGGTTCTCCGGCCTGATGAATGACACAATTAACCGTATGGGACAGGTTGCAGAGGGGATGCAGAAGAGCAGCACGTTGACTCAGGAAACCTCCGAGGCCTTTAATTCGATTAAAAAGTCTATTGCAGGGCTTCTGGAAATCTCGGACGGTTATCTTGCTCATATCCGTGAGATTGCCTCATTTTCCGGTTCCATTGATGATTCGACATCACATCTGGCATCGGTCAATGAGCAGACATCGGCTACGCTTCAGGAACTGCTGGCGACGTTGCAGTCCTTGCTGAGCAATAATGAAAACAGTCTGCAAGGCATCAAAAATGCTCAAAGCAATTTGCAGGCAATTACCTAATTCCATATTTGGGCAGAAAATATTTCGTATATCTGCAACATTTACCAATCCTCTGCGTCTAGTAGACAAATCAGGTGAAAGTGAAAAAGATAGGTTAGATCCTGCTGACTTTTGCACTTGCGCCTCTTTGGGAAAACTGTTCGATAACTAGAGGAGGGCATAAAAATGAACAAATGGATGAAGCCTGTGGGTTCCGTACTGATCGCGGGCGCTTTGTTAGTCGGAGGAGCAGGCGTAAGTGGAATGGGGTTAACTTCCACGGCATATGCGGATCAGGATGTGCAGCGCAATATTGTTAACGTCGTCGGCAAAGGTGAGATTTCCGTGAAGCCGGATATCGCCTACCTGTCCATCGGAGTGGATACACAGGCAGATACAGCGCAAAGTGCGCAAAAGGCCAACGCCGAGAAAATTCAAAAGATTACAGATACCTTGAAAAACACATGGAAAATCGCAGACAAGGACATTCAAAGCGTATCCTTCTATGTGCAGCCGAATTACACTTACAATGATAAAGACGGGCAAAAGGTGAAGGGCTATACAGCGCATCACACGCTTCAGGTTTCCTATCGGGACCTGTCCAAAATCGGTAAACTGCTTGACGATGCATCGAATGCAGGAGCGAACAACATCGACAGCATAAGCTTCTCGGTTGAAAACCGCGATCAATATGAAGAGCAGGTCATTCAAAAAGCCATGGCGAATGCGGACCTGAAGGCAGGAACCATCGCTAAAGCGGCTAAACGTCAGCTTGGAATGGTGCTGGTAGTCAGCCAGGGAGATGTAAGCAACCCAGTGATTTATACGGCAGCTAAAATGGAAGCGATGTCCGCTGCGGATTCGAATAGTTCCACGGCAGTGGCGCCTGGAGAAGTGAAAGTGTCGACACAGCTGAGCGTTCAGTATGAATTGAAATAAGGATCACAGCTTCATAAGAACCGCCCCTTCCTCTTGAGCATAAACGGCTCATCAGGTCGGGCGGTTTTCTTTTTTTGATACATATGCAGCTTTTTCCTGTCGAATCCTATAGAAAAGAGTTGTACCGAGGGAGAAAAAACGGTATAGTGAATATGCGAATTTTTGTACTTACAAGGGTTACTTCCAGGGAATGATATATGTGTATCTTCTTATAAATGAATAATTTCAAGCCTGGTAAGCCATACCCATGAATATGGCTTTTTTTCTTAAATGCACACCAAACGGCGGTCTGTCTTCTGTGAATTTTAAGTCGATAGACGCTTTTCTTAATGTAAGGGGAAGTTTTATCTGAAAAGATGGATTTTAGAGATCCTGAAATACATGATAGGGGGTTGATGCATATGATTGACCTTGTCCAGATTGAGAAGCATTTCGAGGGACAAGTGGTCGTGCATCCGTTGTCACTGAACATCGAAGAGGGAGAATTCCTGACTCTGCTCGGTCCAAGCGGCTGTGGTAAGACGACTATACTTCGCATGATTGCCGGTTTTGAGACGCCAACTCACGGTGATGTCGTATTGGCAGGCCAGAAAGTGACGAATCTTCCGCCAAACCAGCGGGATTTGAACCTCGTATTCCAGCACTACGCGCTGTTTCCGCATATGACGGTTGAGGAGAACATTGCTTTCGGGCTGAAAATGAAAAAGATGCCTAAGCCAGAGCAAAAGAAGCGGATTGAAGAAGCGGTGGCTATGACGCAGCTTACGGCACTTACTTCGCGTTATCCGCATCAGCTTTCAGGCGGACAGCAGCAGCGTGTGGCTATTGCCCGCGCGATTGCGAATAAACCGAAAGTACTTTTGCTGGACGAGCCGCTTGGCGCGCTGGATCTGCAGCTCCGCAAAAATCTGCAGTCCGAGCTCAAGCATCTGCAGCGTTCACTGGGAATTACCTTTGTGTATGTAACGCATGACCAGGAGGAAGCCATGATGCTGTCCGACCGGATCGTCATTTTGAATAACGGAAAGGTTGAGCAGGTAGGTACGCCGAGAGAAATCTATGCAACGCCAAAAACCTTATTTGCTGCAACCTTTGTGGGTGAGAATAACATTTTCTCTTCTGCCCAAGGGCTTTTTGCCGTTCGTCCGGAGAAGCTTCGCCCGGTGCGTGAATTGGAACAAGCCCGTGTGACGGGAGTCATTCAGGATGTCCTGTATTTAGGCAACGTGCATAAGCTGACGGTCCATCTCGATCATGAGCCGATGGCCGTTACGATAGCGCTCGACTTTACGGATGAAAGACCGTGGCAAATCGGTGAGAAGATCGGGGTGAACTGGAGTCCGAAGGACGAGGTGGTCATCGGGGCATGAGAAAATCGAAATTTTTGATGATACCCGTGCTGCTGTGGATGGCGCTTTTCCTTCTCATTCCAATGATCATTGTCGTGGTAATCTCTTTTATGAATCGCGACACACTGGGCAATGTTGTCTTTGGCTTCAGCCTGACCGGCTACAAGACTTTTTTTGACTCACTATATCTCGGCATCTACTGGGACACACTTGTTCTGTCCGTGGTGACAACCGTGATTTGTCTGCTGGTCAGCTACCCGCTGGCTTATTATATTGCCAATGCTGCGCCGAAAATCCAGACTTGGGGCCTTGTACTGATTACAATTCCATTCTGGATCAACTTCTTGATCCGTACTTATGCGTGGGTACTTCTGCTGCGGACGCAGGGCATCGTGAATTCGCTGCTGCTGCATTTTGGATGGATTCAGGATCCGGTGCAAATGCTGTATACCAAAGGAGCCGTACTGCTTGGCATGGTGTACAACTTCATTCCGTTTATGGTGCTGCCGATTTATGTGGCGCTTGAGCAGATGGACAAGCGGCTGCTGGATGCAGCCAGCGACCTCGGCGCTACGCGCTGGAAGGCGTTCCGCCATATTACGCTGCCGCAGAGCAAATCGGGCATCATGACCGGCTGTGTGCTGGTCTATGTGTCTACAACGGGGATGTTTGTGGTTACAGACATTCTGGGCGGTGCAAAATCCATGATGATCAGTAACATCATCCAGTCACAGTACCTGGGGGCGCGCAACTGGCCGTTCGGGTCTGCGCTATCCGTCATTTTCGTTATAACGTCACTGATCCTGATTTTACTGTTTAACCGGGCGATGCAGTCCAAGGCTGATCGTGTAAAGGAGGGGAGCGCGTGAAGAAGAAAAGTCATCCCCTCTTGGGAATTCATTCTCTGCTGATGATGATCTTTATCTATGTGCCCATCCTGCTCATCATCGTATACTCGTTCAACAACACGAGACTGAGCGGGGACTGGAAGGGCTTTACGTTTGAATGGTATACCTCGCTGCTGAAGGACCGGCATGTCATGGAGGCACTCACCAACAGCTTGACGGTAGCGGTGATTTCCACAATTGCTGCAACGCTGCTGGGGACACTCGCCGCGCTCTCGCTCCGCAATCTAAGCAGGAGATGGAAGGGCGGCATGAATGGCCTGATGTACCTGCCTGTCGTCATTCCGGATATTATTATGGGCTTGTCGCTGCTGGTACTGTTTAACCAAATGCATATTCCGCTGGGTAAGGCGACCGTCATTATCGCCCATATCACATTCAGCATGTCTTATGTCTATGTGGTGGTAACCGCACGTCTGGCCGGTATGGGACGGCAGCTCGAAGAGGCTGCTTCAGATCTGGGTGCTACCGGCTGGAAGACATTCAGGTATGTGACGCTGCCGCAGATTTCTCCGGGGATCATCTCGGGGGCACTGATTGCCTTTACGATGTCCCTGGATGATTTCATGGTCAGCTTCTTCGTGGCGGGCCCGAGCTCGACCACGCTGCCGATCTATATTTACGGGCAGGTGAAGCGGGGAATCTCGCCGGAAATCAATGCACTATGTACGCTGTTGATCTTGGTGAGTGTGACGCTGATTCTGCTGGCGCAGTTCTTCCTGAACCGGGGCAAAGGACAGAAGAAGCATAAGACACTACCGATTTAAGGTGTTTTTCGGGCAGATGACTGTTCGGGGTATTAAGGTATTGAAAAGTAAAATCGCATGATCCAATAAAATGGAGTAACGGAAAGAGAGGAGATATGTAACTGTGAAAAGAAAGAGTATCGCCGGCTTGCTGCTGGCAGGGGCTATTGCTGCATTGTCATTAACATCTTTGGGAGGGTGCTCCTCCAAGGAGACGCTTCATATTTATAGTTGGGCGGATAATTTCGACGAGGATGTACTGAAGGATTTTGAGAACAAGTACAACGTTGATATCACGTACGATAACTATGCAAACAATGAGGACCTGCTGGCCAAGATCAAGGCAGGCGGAGGCGGTTATGATCTGATCCAGCCTTCCGATTATATGGTGGCTACCATGATCAAGAACCAGCTGCTTGAGCCGCTGGATATGAAAAACGTTCCGAATTTCGCCAACGTTCAGGAATCTTTGAAAGATCCGGTCTATGATCCAGGCAATAAATATTCGATCGTGTACATGTCCGGTGTGACCGGTATTGCTTATAACAAGAAGTATGTGAAGGACAAGATCGACAGCTGGGAAGACCTGTGGAATCCTGCTTATAAAGGCAAGGTGCTGCTGCTGGATGACAACCGCGAGGTGATCGGCATGGCGCTGAAAAAGCAAGGCCATTCCAACAGCTCCACGAATGAAGGCGAAATCAAATCCGCTGTGGATGATCTGAAAAAGCTGCTGCCAAACGTGCTTGCTTTTGATACAGATACCATTAAACAGAAAATGATTCAGGAAGAAGGCTGGATCGGAGCGGTTTGGTCCGGTGACGCTGCCTTTATTGTGAAGGACAATCCAGATATTGAATATGTAGTACCCAAAGAAGGTTCCACGATCTTCTCTGACAACTATGCGATTCCAAAAGGCGCAAAAAACAAGGAGCTGGCTGAAAAGTTCATCAACTACATGCTGGATCCGCAGGTGAGTGCGAAGAACTACGAAACTGTCGGCTACAGCGATCCAAACGCCAAGGCGATGCAATATCACAGTGAAGCATACCGTAACAACCATATGATTAATCTGACTGAAGATGAGATGAAGCGTACCGAATGGCTCGGAGACGTCGGCTCGACGCTTCAGGTATACGACCGTTTCTGGACTGAACTCAAGAGCGGACGGGAGTAATCACCGGAATGCTGCAACAGCAGTTATCATAGAGAGCAAAGCCCCTTTCCTTTATGGAGAGGGTTTTTTTTGTGAATAATAATGACTTCTGTTGAAAAATAATAGGCAATAATATAAAATGTCTAATATATAATAAATGTTATGAGGAGTTGTTTGCTAATGGATACTGTTTCCGAAGATCTGCTGCATGCCGATATTCATGATCTTAAACGAGGGTATGTGGAGGATTCCGGTGTGGATACGTATACATGCCTGATTTGCGGGTACCAAACAGAAAAAGGAATTGTCTACCTGGAGAACGGGATTTTATATGAAGCAGAGAAGTCCATGCGCCGCCATATACAGGATGGGCATGATTCCATGCTCGATTATCTGCTGAGCCTCGACAAGAAGGTAACGGGATTGACGGATCTGCAGCGTACGCTTATCGGATTGTTCAACCGGGGATTAAGTGATCATGACATTATTGCCGAGATTGACGGGGGGAGCACGTCCACCATCCGTAATCACCGCTTTATGCTGCGGGAGAAGATGAAGCAGGCGAAGTTGTTCCTGGCTGTGATGGAACTGATGGAGGAAGGCGGGAAGGGCCCCGGCCGCCAGCCATCGGCTGCTTCGTCTAAAACTGCGCAATCCAAGCTGCCAGGCAAGCTGGGCGAGCGTCTTTCAATTACAAATGAAGAGAATGAGCAGATTTTAAGCAAATATTTCGCGGATGGGCTGTATGGACCGCTTACATCTTTTCCTAAACAGGAAAAGCGCAGAGTTGCTGTTCTGCGGCACATGGCCGGAGATTTCGAGCAGGGGCGCATCTATTCCGAAAAAGAGGTCAACCAAGTCATTGAAGCACGCTACGCAGACTTTGTGACGATGAGAAGGTTTTTGATCGAATATGGCTTTATGGACCGTTTGCCGGACGGTAGCGAATATTGGGTTAAGCAGACCGAAGAGAAAGGGAAGGTGAAGAAAGAAATGAAAAACCAGAGAAGAAAAGAACTGGTAGATGAATATATGAGCACGCCGCGACCTATGGGGGTTATCCAAATCCGCAACCTGGAAAATGGAAAGATATATGTGACAAGCAGCACGAATGTGCCGGGAGCAATTAACGGCCAGAAAGCGAGACTTTATTCTAATTACCATGTCAGTCCAGCCTTGCAAAAAGACTGGAAGGAGCTTGGGGAGGAAGCTTTTGCTTTTGAAATTCTTGAGGAGCTGCAGCCTGATCCACAGGCGGCTAATGATCAGAAGCAGCAAAAGATTTATACGGATAAGGTGGCCAAGATGGAGAAGGAATGGCTTGAGAAGCTCCAACCTTATGATGATAAGGGCTATAACAAACGTCCGCGGGCAAATAAATTGTAAAAAGACTAAAAAAGGCTCCCTCACCTGTCATTTTCTTGTTACTTATCTCTCTTTTACATCGCTTAGGATATAAATGCCTGCAAGTTTGGGTAATAATCCCTAGCGCATATTTATTGGAATTGGAATGGGAGAGAACCGGGAAAAATGAATAAATGGATGAAATGGAGTTCCATCATGATGTCAGCAGGTTTGCTGATGGGCGGAGCAAACGCAGTTCAGGCCGCGAAAGCTCCGGCTTCAGTAAAAGCGCCTGCTCTCACAAAGGCCGTACAGAGGGTACAGGTACAACTCATATTTAATGATAATAAGCTGCAGCAGAAGGGATTGCTGGTAAACGGGCGAACCATGGTTCCGATTACAGTACTTAGGGATGTCATGAGTCTTCCCATCTCCTACGATAACAGCACGTATACGTATAATGTGGGCTCAGGAGCCAGCCAGCTAAATTTGGACACATCCGAATACGGTGTGCTGACGAGTGTAAACCATTTTTATATGGGAAGCATCAGTACCGAGTACAACGCTGTGAATATTCAAGGCAGGCTTTATGTACCTTTCAAGCTATTGAATGATGTGCTCAATTACAAGGGAGAGTACGATGCGGTAACTCGTACGCTGAAGCTGGAGAAAAGGGATACCAACGCCATCCAAGTGATGACGGGGACTTTATCGCAGAAGACCAAAGATCTCGAGACGATGATCCAATATCCTCAGATTACCGGATTGGCTGATACACAGGTACTGCAGCAGATCAACGAAGAATTCAAGAGAAAAGCGGATGCTTTTGCAGCGGAAGGAAACGAAAGATCTTTACACCGCGATCCTAAACTTGTTCCTTTTCCCTACAGCTATAATACGAATTATGTGGTGACGTACAATCAAAATGGTATCCTCAGTGTGTTGACTGACCAATCTACGTATACCGGCGGCGAGGATCCTGTTCAGCGTGAGGCCCTGACCTTCTCCCTGAAGGATGGACGTCCCTTAAGCTTGAGTGATCTGCTTCCCCAAGGCAGCGGAGCAGAGCAGAAGCTGTATCAGATTCTGGAGCAGCGTATGAAGAAGGATGGCAATACCATGATTCTTGAAAATGACCGGAGTTCTCTCCAATTCTACGTATCCGGTGCGGGTCTGAACTTTTACTTCGGAAATACCGGTCCGGAATCCTTTGTCAAAGGAATTCAGACTTATACGGTAGGTTTCCACGAGCTGCTGCCAGCAGATGCTGATCCTTTGCAAGCGTTCAAGTAAATCGTCTTAGTACTGGATTTATCCAGGCATATGGAAAAATGATGAACAGAATTATACTTTTTTCGCTTGTAAACGACAATACTGTAACCGCGTTTGTCATCAAATAAGGCGAGTCCCTTTGTATAATGGGGAAGTGGATAAATTCTGTAATCATTCATATGACTAGCATATGTAGCAATCTTTGGAGAGAGGGGACGCAATCAATGAATAAAACAATGAAATGGAGCGCGGCTGTACTTGCTGCCGGCGTGCTTTTTGGCGGAGCGAATATGACAGGGGGAGCAATGGTACATGCTGCGGCCGTTAAACCGGTAGCAAAGCAAAGTGTGCAGCCGTCCGTTGTCCTCAAATATAACGGTACAACTTTAAAAGAGCAGGGGAAAATCGTAAACGGCATTACGATGATTCCGGTGACGGTTCTGCGTGATTCGCTGGGTCTGCCGCTGAATTATAACCCGGGTACGAAAACTTACAGCATTGGAAGCGGAACAACCAAGCTGAATCTCGAATTGTCCGAGTATGGTGTGACCTCGAATCTGAACAGCTATTATATTTATAGCTACGGCGATAACGACATCGATATCTATGAATCCAAAAATATCGGCGGTCATCTGTACGTGCCATTTAAGGTGCTGAACGATTTTATGGGCTTTAAGGGCGTATGGAATCCTTCCCTAAAGTCGCTCGACATCAGCAAGCAGGAGATGAACAACATCAGTGTTTCCAGTGAAACCCTGACCAAGAGCAATAAAAACGCTAGTATCGTGATTCATTATCCGAAAGTGAGTGGACTCCCTGAGGATGTGCAATCCAAGATCAACAAAGCCTTTAAGGATGATGCTGAAGCCTTTGCTGCAGATAGCGAAGAGCAGGCGAGCCACAGGGATGGTAAGATCGAGCATATGTACGACTTTATCCAGAGCTTCGTTGTTACCTACAACCGTGAAGGAATTCTCAGCGTGGTTACCGACAAGTATGGATATTCGGGTGGGGCTCACGGAAGCACCTACCGCGACGGCATGACCTTCTCTCTGAAGGACGGCAAGCAGCTGGAGCTGGGCGATGTGCTTAAAGCCGCACCGGATTACAAGCAGAAGCTCGACAAGCTGCTGAAACAGAAGACGATAAAGGTTACCTTTGACGCCAAGGGAGCAGGCCTCTCGGATCAGCCGAATTTCTATGTCAAAGAGGGCGGACTTGCTATCTACTATCAGCAATATGAAATTGCGCCTTATGCAGCCGGCTTTCCGACATATACGTTCAGCTTCGGTGAGCTGCTTCCGAAGGGTACCGATCCATTCGCGGATTACAAATAAAATATTTTTCATTCGAAAATAAAAAAAAGGTGCCGCGGGTATTAAGCCAGCGGCACCTTTTATTGTGGCATTCAGAAAATACGATGGAATGTAAGCATGGAATATGATAAAAAGAGAGCCGCCTCCTTTGCTTCAGGAAGCAGCTCTCTTTTAATGCCTAGAAGCTTAGACGCCTTGTACCGGAGGATGCTCCAATACTTTATCGATCAGGCCGTATTCAGCGGCATCTTTTGCACTCATGAAGTAGTCGCGGTCCGTATCCTTCTCGATCCGTTCCAGCGGTTGACCCGTACGATCAGCGAGGATGCGGTTCAACGTATCACGCATCTTCAGGATGCGGCGGGCGCGGATCTCGATATCCGTTGCCTGGCCCTGAGCGCCGCCGAGCGGCTGGTGAATCATGATTTCACTGTTTGGCAGACCGAAACGTTTGCCTTTGGCACCCGCATTCAAGAGGAATGCGCCCATGGAAGCAGCGAGGCCTACGCAGATGGTAGACACATCCGGCTTGATGTACTGCATTGTATCAAAAATCGCCATACCGGCTGTAATGGAGCCGCCCGGGCTGTTGATGTACAGGTGAATATCCTTTTCAGGGTCTTCGGCAGCCAGGAACAGAAGCTGGGCAATAATCGAATTGGCAACCACGTCGTTGACATCGGAACCCAGGAAAATAATGCGGTCTTTCAAGAGTCTGGAATAAATGTCGTACGCGCGTTCGCCGCGGTTGCTTTGTTCAACGACCATAGGTACATAACTCACGTGGAAAACCTCCCTATTCACATAGATCAAGTATAATCATTCTATACATACTGTTACCGTATTAACCACATGATAAACAATTTCAAACAAAAAGTCAAAGAAAGTCAAACTCAGGGTAAAAAAAATAGCCGATGATTGGCTTTTGTCCTGCTGGTTAAACATATGGTAGAAGTTTGGTAAAAATAATGGCGCGCCCGCGAGGAATCGAACCTCGATCTCAGGCTCCGGAGGCCTACGTCATATCCATTGGACCACGGGCGCATAATGTAATTTCTGTAAAATGGGTGCTGGTTAATCAATTCACCACATGTCCTATACAGCAAAAATTATTATATGATAAATGGCTGAAGATTGCAAGAGATCTTTTGGTGAATAGGGACAAGCACGTGTTATTAGCGGCGCTGCGGGCCTTTTGCCTGTACACCCGTATAAGAGGAAAGAAGAATGTGAATGATAGACGTTGGACTACTTGCAACTGGCCTGAAAATTGAGTAGAATGTAAGTGGGACTTAAAACGTTAACCCGGGACATTTTAGGGCCATGGAGTCAGAGTGAAGGAAGTTGAAGTTGCAGGAGTGGAAAGCAATGCGGAAAATAATAGAGATACAAAAGCAGCTTCTGCCTGATCTCATGGACATCCTCAAGACAAGGTACACCATTCTTCATCAGATCATGCTTTCGGAGCTGATAGGCCGGCGTACGCTGGCAGCATCGCTTCATATGACGGAGCGGGTTTTGCGGGCAGAGACAGATCTGTTGAAAGCCCAAGGCCTCATTGAAATTGAGAGCTCCGGCATGAAGATCAGCGAAGCGGGAAGAAGCCTGCTGGAACAGATGGGACCGATGGCCAAGGAGCTGTTCGGACTGAACGAGCTCGGCGAGAAAATCCGTCATGCCTACGGCCTGCAGAAGGTTGTGGTCGTGCCGGGAGATTGTGAAACCTCGCCGCTGACCAAACGGGATCTCGGACGTGCAGGGGCCAAGGCTTTGCTGGGAGTTATGAATCAGGAAGACACCGTGGCAGTTACCGGTGGTTCCACGCTGGCAGCTGTCGCGGAGGAGCTCAATCCTCAAGTGTCTGTCCCAATGAAGAACAGCTGGTTTGTACCGGCGAGGGGCGGCCTTGGAGAGAGTATGGAATTCCAGGCGAACACCATTGCCTCAACCATGGCGAAGCGTGTAGGCGCACAGTACCGGCTGCTTCATGTACCGGATCTGCTGAGCGATGACGCGTATCAATCGCTTGTACAGGACCGGAATATCCAGGAGATTGTACAGGTGATCCGGCAGTGCCGTATTATTATGCACGGCATTGGGGACGCAATGGAAATGACCCGGCGCAGAAGGCTGGATTTATCTGCGGTGCAGGATATTCAGAAGGAAGGCGCGGTGGCTGAATCTTTTGGCTACTACTTTAACGAACAGGGTGAAGTTGTTCATCGGATGCTCACGCTTGGCCTCCGGCTCGAGGATATTGTGAGTACGGAGATTGTGATTGGGATCGCTGGCGGGAGAGACAAGGCGGATGCCATTCACTCGGTGCTGAAGTTCGGACATGAGAACATTCTCGTTACGGATGAAGCAGCAGCAATCGAAATTTGCAGACGGATTGATGGACAATTACCGGAAAGTCAATAACACAACAGAGTTATCAATACAGGTGTAATGCCTGTTTTGAATAAATACTGGATTTTGCGACCGTATGAACGGCTTCTGCAGAATCCTCAAAAAAAAGAAATTCTAGGAGGACTATTCAATGAGTGTAAAAGTAGGCATTAACGGTTTCGGACGTATCGGACGACTCGCTTTCCGCCGCATTCAAAATGTGGAAGGCATCGAAGTTGTGGCAATCAACGACTTGACTGATGCTAAAATGTTGGCTCATTTGCTTAAATATGATACAACGCAAGGCAAATTCGGTGGCGACGTTGAAGTTCATGACGGCTTCTTCAAAGTAAACGGCAAAGAAGTTAAGGTTCTTGCGAACCGTAACCCTGAAGAGCTTCCTTGGGGAGACCTCGGTGTTGATATCGTTCTTGAATGTACTGGATTCTTCACTACTAAAGAAGCAGCTGAAAAGCACCTGAAAGGTGGAGCTAAGAAAGTTGTAATCTCCGCTCCAGCTACTGGCGATATGAAAACGATCGTTTACAACGTAAACCATGAAACTCTGGACGGAACTGAAACAGTAATCTCCGGCGCTTCTTGCACAACGAACTGCCTCGCACCAATGGCTAAAACATTGAACGACAAGTTCGGTATCATTGAAGGCCTGATGACTACAATCCATGCTTACACTGGCGACCAAAACACTTTGGATGCTCCACATCCAAAAGGCGACTTCCGCCGCGCTCGTGCAGCTGCTGAGAACATCATTCCTAACACAACTGGTGCTGCTAAAGCCATCGGTCTGGTAATCCCTGATCTTCAAGGCAAACTTGACGGTGCAGCTCAGCGTGTTCCGGTACCAACGGGTTCCCTGACTGAGCTCGTAACTGTTCTGGACAAAAAAGTAACAGCTGACGAAGTTAACGCAGCTATGAAAGCAGCTTCCGATCCAGAAACTTACGGCTACACTGAAGACGAAATCGTATCTTCCGATATCAAAGGCATCACTTTCGGTTCCCTCTTCGACGCTACTCAAACAAAAGTGCTGACTGTTGGCGACAAGCAACTCGTTAAAACAGTAGCTTGGTATGACAACGAAATGTCCTACACAGCTCAATTGGTTCGCACATTGGAATACTTCGCTAAACTGGCTAAGTAATAACGACGCCGTTTAACGAACATATGGAGCGGAAACAGAACTTTTTGTTTCCGCTCTTTATAAATACCAGGTTTTTTCGGATAGAGAAAAGATTTGGATAGAGAAACTGGAGAGTTTGGATAGATAGAATCTAGAGGATTGTAAAAATCCCGATACTTATTATAGATTGAACTAAAGGCTTTGCGGGCAGATAGGTGTTCGGGGCATGACTTCTCTTTAGTTCATTCTATAACTGTTACCCCTGATTCCTGATACAAACAAATAATGGGTGCGGAGGAACGAACAATGAATAAAAAGTCTGTACGTGATGTGGAAGTAAACGGAAAACGCGTATTTGTACGCGTGGATTTCAATGTGCCTTTGGAAGATGGCAAAATTACTGACGATACACGGATCCGCGAAACACTGCCAACGATCAAGTATTTGATCGAAAACGGTGCTAAAGTCATTTTGGCGAGCCATATGGGCCGTCCAAAAGGACAATTTGTGGACTCCATGCGTCTGACGCCTGCTGCAGAGCGTCTGTCCGAGCTGCTTGGCAAACCGGTCGCAAAAGCGGACGAAGCTGTGGGCGAGGCTGTAAAGGCTGAAATCGCGAAGATGCAAAACGGCGACGTGCTTTTGCTTGAAAACGTGCGTTTCTATCCTGGTGAAGAAAAGAATGATCCGGAGCTTGCCAAGCAATTTGCAGAGCTTGCCGATCTGTTCGTTAACGACGCATTTGGCGCCGCTCACCGCGCACATGCTTCGACAGAAGGCATCGCTCACTTCCTGCCGGCTGTATCCGGTCTTTTGATGGAGAAAGAATTGTCTGTACTGGGTAAAGCGCTCTTGAATCCGGAACGTCCTTTCACAGCTATTATCGGCGGATCGAAAGTTAAAGATAAAATCGATGTTATCGACAACCTGCTGAACATTGCTGACAACGTTCTGATCGGCGGCGGACTGTCCTATACCTTCATGAAGGCTCAAGGATATGAAATTGGCTTGTCTTTGTGCGATAATGATAAACTGGATGTAGCGCTCGGATTTATCCAAAAAGCGAAGGACCTCGGCAAGAATTTCTTGCTTCCGGTGGATATCGTTATTGCGGACGACTTCAAAGCGGATGCCAACGTTGAGATCGTAGAAGTAGGCAACATCCCTGAGAAATGGGAAGGCGTGGACATCGGACCGAAAACCCGCGCGAAATATGCCGAAGTGATCAAAAACTCCAAGCTGGTCGTATGGAACGGACCGATGGGCGTATTCGAAATCGACCCATTCTCCAACGGCACGCGTGAAGTGGCTGAAGCTTGTGCAACAACAGAAGGCTACACAATCATCGGCGGTGGTGACTCTGCGGCAGCAACGGAAAAATTCCATTTGGCTGACAAAATGAATCACATCTCCACAGGCGGTGGCGCTTCGCTGGAGTTCATGGAAGGCAAGGCGCTTCCTGGCGTCGTAGCCCTGAACGATAAATAATCCGGGTGGTACAGCTTGTAAGGACTTAAGAAGGAGTTGAAACATGTGAGAACACCAATCATTGCAGGCAACTGGAAAATGTTTAAAACCGTTCCGGAAGCCAAAGCATTCATCGAAGAAGTAAAAGGAAAAGCGGAAGTCGACGGCGTGGAAAGCGTGATTTGTGCACCATTCACCAATCTTCCAGCTTTGGTCGAAGCAGTTAAAGGAACTTCCCTTAAAATCGGTGCCCAAAACCTGCATTTCGAAGACAACGGTGCGTATACCGGTGAAATCAGCGGCGAAATGTTGAAGGATCTGGGCGTGGACTATGTCATCATCGGACACTCCGAACGCCGTGCTTATTTTGCGGAAACGGACGAGACCGTCAACAAGAAAATGCATGCGGCATTCCGCCATGGACTGACTCCAATCGTATGTGTGGGTGAAAAGCTCGAAGAGCGTGAAGCCGGCCAAACGAAGGATGTTTGCAAAGTGCAAACGGAAGCAGCTTTCCAAGGTCTGTCCGCGGATCAGGCAGCTGAAGCAGTCATTGCTTACGAACCGATCTGGGCCATTGGAACGGGTAAATCCTCAACGGCACAGGACGCGAATGAAGTTATTTCTTACATCCGCGAACTGGTGAAAGGATTGTATGGAGAAAGCATAGCAAACAAGGTACGCATTCAATACGGCGGCAGCGTGAAGCCTGAGAATGTAGCTGAATACATGGGCCAAAGCGACATCGATGGCGCTCTTGTCGGCGGTGCCAGCTTGCAGCCTGCCTCTTACATCCAGCTCACCCAGGGGGCGAAGTAAGATGACCGCACCTAAACCGGTAGCACTGATTATTATGGACGGATTCGGACTTCGCGGCACAGAGGAGGGCAACGCCGTTGCTCAGGCCAAGAAGCCCAATTATGACCGTTTGAGAGCAAAATATCCGCATACCACGCTGACTGCTTGCGGTGAAGCCGTAGGCTTGCCTGCAGGCCAAATGGGCAACTCCGAAGTGGGCCATTTGAACATTGGGGCAGGACGCGTCGTGTATCAGGATTTGACCCGGATTTCGAAGTCGATCCGCGAGGGCGAGTTCTTCGGAAACCCGACGTTGGTAGAGGCAGTGCGTGCTGCCAAAAACAACGGCAAGAAACTGCACCTGTACGGCCTTCTCTCGGACGGCGGCGTACACAGCCACATTGAGCATTTGTTCGCTATGCTCGATCTCGCCAAGAAAGAAGGACTGGATGAAGTATATATCCACGCCTTCCTTGACGGACGCGATGTGGCTCCGGATTCCGGCAAGAAGTTCGTTGAAGATCTTCAAGCCAAAATTAAAGAAGTAGGCATCGGCAAGATTGCGACCGTACAAGGCCGCTATTATGCAATGGACCGTGACAAGCGCTGGGAGCGTGTAGAGAAATCTTACCGTGCGATCGTGTACGGTGATGGACCTAAATACACCGATCCTCTGGAAGCTGTTACGGAATCCTACAACAAATCGGTATTCGATGAGTTTGTAGAGCCTACGGTTATTGTGGATGAGAACGGCCAGCCGGTATCTCTTGTGGAAAGCGGCGATTCTGTCGTGTTCCTCAATTTCCGTCCGGACCGTGCCATTCAGCTGTCCCAGGTATTCACGAACAAGGACTTCCGCGGTTTTGACCGTGGACCGAAGTTCCCTGAGAACCTTCATTTTGTATGTCTGACGCTGTTCAGCGAGACGGTGGAAGGGTTTGTGGCTTACGAGCCGAAAAACCTGGACAATACGCTTGGTGAAGTGCTTGTTCAGAACAACAAAAAGCAGCTTCGTATTGCGGAGACGGAAAAGTACCCGCATGTTACCTTCTTCTTCAGCGGTGGACGCGATGTTGAGCTTCCGGGCGAAACGCGCATCCTGATTAATTCGCCGAAGGTTGCAACCTATGATCTGCAGCCTGAGATGAGCGCTTATGAAGTGGCAGATGCCTGCGTGAAGGAAATTGAGGCTGAAAAGCATGATGCGATTATCCTGAACTTTGCGAACCCTGACATGGTTGGACACTCCGGCATGCTGGAGCCGACAATCAAGGCCGTTGAAGTGACAGATGAATGCATGGGTAAAGTTGTGGATGCCGTCATTGCCAAAGGCGGGGTAGCGATTATCATCGCGGACCACGGTAACGCCGATATGGTATTTGATGAAAATGGACGTCCGTTTACAGCACATACGACCAACCCGGTACCGTTTATTTTGACAGCTGATAACGTGACACTGCGTGAGGAAGGTATCCTGGCCGATGTGGCTCCTACCATTCTCGATCTGATGCAGCTGCCGAAGCCTGCTGAAATGACCGGAGAATCGATGATTGCAAGCCGTAAATAGGCGGTATAATGATATAGATGAGATTTAACCTGGACTAAATATGAACGACAAAGGAGAACAAGTACTATGACTATTATTTCTGACGTGTACGCACGCGAAGTCCTCGACTCCCGCGGCAACCCGACTGTTGAAGTTGAAGTTTATCTGGAATCCGGCGCTATGGGCCGCGCAATCGTACCATCCGGCGCATCTACAGGCGCTCACGAGGCTGTTGAGCTTCGCGATGGCGACAAATCCCGTTACCTCGGTAAAGGCGTTCTGACTGCCGTTAATAACGTAAACGAAATTATCGCACCTGAAGTTATCGGTATGGACGCTCTTGACCAGCTCGGCATCGACAAAATGATGATCAAACTGGACGGAACACCAAACAAAGGTAAACTGGGCGCGAACGCTATCCTGGCTGTTTCCATGGCTACTGCACGCGCAGCAGCTGACGCTTTGGACCTGCCGCTGTATGTATACCTCGGCGGATTCAACGCTAAACAACTGCCTGTACCTATGATGAACATCGTTAACGGCGGCGCTCATGCCGACAATAACGTAGACGTGCAAGAATTCATGGTTCTGCCAGTGGGCGCTCCTACTTTCAAAGAAGCACTTCGTACAGGCGCTGAAATCTTCCACAGCTTGAAAGACGTACTGAAGGGTAAAGGCCTCAATACTGCAGTAGGCGACGAAGGCGGCTTTGCTCCTAACTTCACTTCTAACGAAGACGCATTGTCCTCCATCATGGAAGCTATTGAAAAAGCCGGTTACAAACCAGGCGTTGACGTATTCCTCGGCATGGACGTGGCTTCGACCGAGTTCTACAAAGACGGTAAATACCATCTCGAAGGCGAAGGCAAATCCTTCACTTCCGCAGAATTCGTTGATCTGCTCGCTTCTTGGGTCGACAAATATCCGATCATCACGATCGAAGACGGATGCTCCGAAGATGACTGGGAAGGTTGGAAGCTTCTTACCCAGAAGCTTGGCAGCAAAATCCAACTCGTTGGTGACGACCTGTTCGTTACAAACACAGAGCGCCTAGGCAAAGGCATCGATGAAGGCATCGGTAACTCGATTCTGATCAAAGTGAACCAAATTGGTACACTGACTGAAACCTTTGATGCTATCGAAATGGCAAAACGCGCTGGCTACACAGCTGTTATCTCCCACCGTTCCGGTGAGTCCGAAGACAGCACCATCGCTGACATCGCTGTTGCAACCAATGCAGGCCAAATCAAAACAGGTGCACCTTCCCGTACCGACCGTATTGCGAAGTACAACCAATTGCTCCGCATTGAGGACGAATTGGCTGATCTGGCTCAATACAACGGCCTGAAATCCTTCTACAACTTGAAAAGATAATTGCAGCCCTCGTGCTGAATAAAAGCTGTTCCGGCTTTATGCCGGAACAGCTTTTTTGTTCTTTTTTCTGCCAAAGGGAGGGGGAAGTCCTTGTTTTAGGAAATGGGCTATGGTACAATAAAAATGCTGTTTATGGACGATGAATTTGCATTTATTAGAGGGTTTTGAAAAAATCCCATATAAGATGATGTTTAGCTATTAGGAGGTGGAACGAATGGATATCTTATTGAAAGTGCTGCTTGTGGTTTTCTCTGTTGCTTTGATCGCAATTGTTCTTTTGCAGAAAGGGAAAAGCGCAGGTCTGGCCGGTGCCATCTCCGGTGGCGCAGAACATCTTTTCGGAAAAACGAAAGCACGCGGCATGGACTTGGTCTTGCAGCGCGTGACGGTGGTTGTCGCAGCCTGCTTCTTTATTCTGGCCATTCTTACGGCTGTCTTTGCGAAATAATATAGCTGATTTGAGAAAACCTTCGCTCTTGCAATGAAGATGAGCGGGGGTTTTTTGATATATTGAAACCGGCATACGACCGCCACTTTCAGCAGTATTCAGGGTGCTGGCAGGGATGTAAACGATTAAATTCGTGTATACTAGGGTATGTGTATACTAAAGCGGCAAAAACATTATGAATCAATACATAGATACTTGCGGAAGGATTACTCCAACTGCGAGTCAACCGAGGAGATAATCATGATAACGGAACAATCAATACTGGATTTGATGCAGGAACCGGATTATAAACCAATGACCTATCAGGAGCTTGAGAAGCATTTTGCAATCGCCGATGCGGTGGAATTCAAGGAATTCCTGAAGCTGCTGAACGCGCTTGAGCAGCAAGGGAAGATCATGATGACACGTTCGGACCGTTATGGTCTCCCAGAGCGTCTGGATTTGCAGCGCGGACGGCTGCAGATGCATGCCAAGGGCTTTGCATTCCTGATTCCCGAGGATAAGGAGCATCCGGATGTGTATATCGGAGCCCATGATCTCATGGGCGCCATGAACGGCGATACAGTGCTTGCCCGCGTTACAACCCGGGGACCTGCAGGCGGCAAGCTTGAAGGTGAAGTCGTGAAGATCGTTACACGCGCTGTCAGTCAGGTTGTAGGCGTATTTCAGGGGCATGAAGCATACGGCTTTGTGCTGCCGGATGATAAGCGGATTGTACGCGATATTTTCATCCCGAAGGAGTCGATCGCAGGCGCGGTAGACGGGGATAAGGTCGTTGCGAAAATCATCAGCTATCCGGAAGGGCGTACGGCGGCGGAAGGTGAAATTGTCGAGGTTCTGGGACATAAGGATGACCCAGGCGTGGATATTCTATCCATTATCCGCAAGCATCAACTGCCAGAGGGCTTCCCTGAGGAAGTTATGGAAGAAGCGGAGAATGCTCCGGATTCGATCACCGATGAAGAGATCGCAAAGCAGGGCCGCCGAGACCTGCGCGGTAAAAAAATCGTCACTATCGATGGCGAGGATGCCAAGGATTTGGATGATGCCGTTAACGTGGAGCGTCAGGAGAATGGTCATTTCCGTCTAGGCGTTCATATTGCTGATGTCGGCTACTATGTGCGGGAGAACTCTGAGCTCGACAAGGAAGCATATAATAGGGGCTGCAGCGTATACCTCGTAGACCGGGTTATTCCGATGCTGCCGCATCGTCTCTCCAACGGAATCTGCAGCTTGAATCCGCAGGTGGATCGTCTGACACTTTCTTGTGAGATGGAATTCGACGAGCATATGAAGGTTGTAAAGCATGACGTGTTTACAAGCGTCATCAAGACGAAAGAACGAATGACCTATAATAATGTGCGTAAAATCCTCGAGGATGAAGAACCTGAGCTGATGGAGCGCTACAAGGATCTTGTCGACGATTTCAGATTGATGAAAGAAATCGCATTAAGACTGCGTTCGAAGCGTATGAACAGAGGCGCGGTGGATTTCGATTTTGTGGAATCCAAGGTCATCGTGGATGAAAACGGCAAGCCGGTTGATATCGTGAAACGCGAGCGCTCGATTGCCGAGCAGATTATCGAGGAGTTCATGCTGGCGGCCAACGAGACCGTAGCGGAACATTTTCACTGGCTGAAGGTACCGTTCATCTACCGGATTCACGAAAATCCGGATCCTGAGAAGCTCCAGAATTTCATGGCTTTTGCCGAGAACTTTGGCTACCACGTTAAGGGACGGGGCAATGCTATACACCCGCGTGCGCTGCAGAACTTATTGGAGCAAATCAAGGATACCAAGGAACAAACGGTCATCAGCACGATGATGCTGCGTTCGATGAAGCAGGCGAAGTATGATGCGGACATGTCGGGTCACTTTGGTCTGGCTGCTGAGTTCTATTCACACTTCACGTCGCCGATCCGCCGTTATCCGGATTTGGTGATACACCGTGTTATTCGCGAGGTCATTGAGAGCAATAACATTTTGTCAGAGAAGCGGCAGGAGTATCTGGCATCACGGATGCCGGAGATTGCTCAGCACTCCTCCGAGCGTGAGCGCGTAGCTGTTGAAGCGGAGCGCGACACCGACCAGCTGAAGAAAGCGGAGTATATGCTGGACAAGGTCGGAGAGGAATTCGATGGCATGATCAGCAGCGTGACCAGCTTCGGTATGTTTATCGAGCTGCCGAACACGGTTGAGGGATTGATCCGTCTGGCTGCACTGACTGATGATTATTATAATTTCGATGAAGCATCCATGTCGCTGATTGGCGAGCGGACTTCGAAGATCTATCGCATCGGTGATGAGATTAAAATCCGGGTGGCGCGGGTTAACATGGACGATCACACCATCGACTTTGAACTGCTGGATATGAAGCCGCGCCGCGAGCGCAATCGCGGCGGCGGGTTTGGCGGTCGTGGCGGCGAACGCAGCGGCGATAAAGGCGGATTTGCGCGCGGTGGAGGCCGCAGCAAAAAGGCTGGCGCAGGCGACGGCAAATCCGGCCGGCCGGGTAAACGTGAGCGCACAGCGACTGGCTCCCCAGCTGCAGGTAGCGCTGGATCGGCGACGCCAGGCTCGGACAAGCGCGGCAAGCGTGGTGGCGGACGCGGTCCGGCCCCTTCGGACGCAAGCGTGGAAGCGAAACGTCCGATGGCCTTTGGCTTCGGCTCGGGCAAAGGTGGCTACAGCTCGCCTGCACAAGGCGAGAACACTAGCGGCGGACGCCGGAAGAAGACATCGGGCAGCGGTGTGTTTGTTGGAGAAGGCGCATCTTCAGGTGATGGTGGACAGAAGCGCCGCAGCGGCGAGCAGGAAGCAGGCAGCGCACCAGGCAATGGAGAAGGCGGCTTCCGCAAGCGCAAGAAGAAAAAAGGTGAAGGTAAAAACAGCACGGCGGCTTTTGTTCGGAAGAAGAAAAAATAATCGGTTAGCTGCTACGTAGTTTGTAGTTTGGTGTAAAAACAGCTGAACTTTGGGTATGGGTGGAGCCTTGCTCCACCTTGATTTTGCGGAGGTCAGTTGATACAATGGATTTCTGGTTAGATGCGTCATGAATGATGCAGAAAAGACCGGAAGTCCGGCTATTTTTGTAATGGGTGAGGAGTGAAGAGCATGGGTGGTAAGAAGAGTGACGGGAAGGTACTGGCCCAGAACAAGAAAGCTTCCCATGATTATTTCATCGAGGATACGTACGAAGCAGGCATGGTGCTGACTGGGACGGAGATCAAATCGATCCGTAACGGTAAGGCGAACATCGGTGATGCCTTCGCAACGATCCGTAATGGGGAAATTCATATTCACAACATGCACATCAGCCCGTTTGAGCAGGGAAACCGGAGCAATCCGACAGATCCGACGCGCACGCGTAAGCTGTTGATGCATAAAGAGCAGATTCATAAGCTGCTAGGTCAATCCAAGCAGGAGGGTTTCTCTATTGTTCCGCTGAAGATCTATATCCGCAACGGCTATGCCAAGCTGCTGCTGGGCTTAGGCCGCGGTAAGAAGCAGTATGACAAGCGTGAAACGGCTGCCAAGCGTGATGCACAGCGTGACATTCAGCGCGCACTGCGTGAGAAGCAGAAAATCGCGCGTTAACGCACGGTTAAGCGAGAAAACAACCAAGTTTCACCTGTATTTCCTGCATCCTCTGTGTCATTTTGGCCGGATGGTGTGATATAATAAGTAATGTAAGAGGCGCGGTTAACACAACGTCCTTTACATGACTGATGAATTTGCTTCTGATCATCCTTTCTTATGGAGGGAAAGGATGCGGAATAGATTGCTTCTTATGCTGCAGAGCAGCTCATCTAATCCGAAGAAGCCCTTTATAATAAGGGGGCGTTCTTGGATTCGACGGGGATAGTTCGAGCATAGGTTGCGGGTAGTGGGGACGCGTCCACTTCATCAACGCTAAAGCCTATTAAACGGCAAACAACAAAACAACTACGCTTTAGCAGCTTAATAACCTGTTAGCGTGCTCCTACCTAGCATCGCCCATGTGACTAGGCTAGGGGCTAACAAGTAGTGGGATACGCCGCTTCGGTCTCCGCCTGGGGTCGACGGAAGAAGATAATCAGGCTGACCCTTTTGAGATCCGGTAACGGGGAGCTTGATTGGGTGACATCAAAACTGTTACTACACCCGTAGAAGCTTATGTGGCGTTGTCTTCGGACAGGGGTTCGACTCCCCTCGCCTCCATTATGAAAATCCACAACCGATTAGGTTGTGGATTTTTGTCGTTTCCGTGTTACGTATGCGTGAGGGATCGACGCGCGCATAATATCCTTATAGGCCCCAATGACCTAATCCTTTCATCACTGTTACGTCCAGTTCTTTACTACTTATTTACAGGCTTTATTGTATGTAAGACAGGCCGCGTGCTTTTTGACTCGCGGCCTGATTTTCAAAGTGTATTTGATTTACTTCGCCAATAGATTGTACAGCACCTGCGCCATTTCCGCCCTTGTAGTCGTGCTCGTAGGGGTGAGCTTTCCAGCGTTGCCGCCGATGCTTCCCGTTTCGATCAGCAGCGTCATGGCTTCTTTTGCCCAAGAGTCGATTAGGTTAGCGTCGGTGAAATCAGAGAGCGTCCTACCGGAATGACTTTGCGGCAGTTTTCCGATGACCTTCAAGGCATTGTAGAGCAGAGTAAACATTTCCTGGCGTGTGATTTCCTTTTTCGGTGCGAACATATTATTACCCACGCCAGAGGATATGCCGAGCCGCTTTGCCGCTGCAAGATAACCGGTATAGTATGCATTGCTTGCGTCGGAGAAGTTATCCGCCGGATTAGTGTCCGCGGCTATACCATATGACTTCATTAGCATGACAAGGAAATCCCCACGGATCAGTTTGGTATCTGGGCTGTAATTCCCGCTGCTTGTTCCTGTGGTAATCTCTCTTGCGGCAATAAAGGAAACCGCTTGGCCAAACCACGTGCCTGCCGCCACGTCCTTAAAGCTAACTTGATTGTAGGCTACAGCGTAGTTACAGAAATGGGTGGTGGAGAAGGTCACGGTTCCTGTGACCGGGTCATACTGTCCGTTTGGTACGGAGACCGCCTTGCTGCTGTCGTCGATGTACCAGATCACAATGCTTTCGGGGCTTGCAAGCTCGGCCGCTGTCGGTGTATAGGGTATGGATATCATGACCGGTGCATTGGGATTATTCCTCTTTCCGCCTATACTCACTGTCAATTGGATCAGCGGCCTATCACCTATAGCTGTTTTTACGCTGTTAGGCAAACCTGATTTATCGCCCCGGCTGATGGTAATTTCAGCTTTTTGTCCTTTTGATCCACCAATATTAGCCAACATTCCCGCAGGAAGAGTTATGCCGCCTATATTGGTGTTGAAGACCAAAATACCTTTGCTATCTGGCGTGGACAGGTAGTCAATGGGAATTCCCAAGGTATAGGTATTCACTCCAGGGATGCCAGGCATGGTGATAACAATCGTTTTTTCGCCATTGGGCTTATATTCTGCCATATTTCCCAGGTCCACCGCAGCGCTGCCGGCATCCGTATTTGTAATAATAGGCAGGGTAGAACCTGACATGCCGGTTCCTGATGCAACTGCATAGTAAGTTGATGTGACAGGGGGATTTCCGCTACCGCCACTACTATCGCTACTGTTACCGCCACTACTCCCGCTAACGCTACCGCTACCGCCGCCACCATTATACATCCACTTCGCAAATAGGGTTAAGTTACCGGTTACAGTATCTATGCTGAAATTCCACGCGGTAGTATAGGATGATTCCCTATACCAGCCAACAAATGTATAGCCTGATAATGTAGGTGCAGCCGGTGCGCTTATTGTGGAGCCTGAGGGAACACCGCTTATATTTGATACAGAACTACCCTGCCGGGAGTCAAAGGTTACAGTGTAGGTTGGGGCTTGGGGAGCTACAGGAGTTACCGCTACCGATGCCGTATTGTTGACTGTATTGGGGTCATACTGGTCAGCCCTCGATATTGTCGCTGTGTCTGTTTGCGCATTCGGCGAGACAACCTCAGCTTGGAGCTTGAGAGATGGAGCCGAAGCTTGTGCGACTGTTCCGATAGTCCAATCTCCGGATATGGAGTCGTAGGTCGTTCCTGGACTTGGCGTTGCAGAAACAAATGTCAGACCGGCAGGCAGCGAATCGGTTACAACCACATTGGTTGCACGGTCAGGTCCATTGTTTGAGACAGTGACGGTGAAGGTTATCGTGTCTCCGACATTCGGTGTCGCGTTACTCACCGTATTTGCGACGGAGAGGTCAGCTTGTTGGGGAGTTACCATTACCGTTGCCGAATTGTTGCTTATGTCTGGGTCGGACTGGTCGGCTTGCGATATCGTCGCTGAGTTTGTTTGAGTATTCGGCGAGACAACTCTGGCTTGGAGCAGGAGAGATACAGGCGATGCTACCGCGACGGTTCCGACAGTCCAAGCTCCTGTTGAGGAGTTGTAGGATCCTTGACTTGGCGTTGCGGAAACGAATGTCAGACCGGCAGGCAGCAAATCGTTTACAACGACACCTGTCGCACTAGCAGGCCCATTATTTTTAACAGTGACGGTGATAGCTATCGTGTCTCCCACATTCGGCGTCGCGTTAATCGCCGTAGTTGTGATGGAGAGGTCTGCCTGTAGAGGAATTACCGTTACAGAACAGTCGTTGGAAGTGGTGGAATTGATGTTGTTAGAATCACCTGAGTAAAGTACATACCAAGTATACGTGCCGGTTACCGCCCCTGATGGGGTAAGTGTGAATCCTGTTGGAGTTGTATAAGTTCCATTTCCGTTAACGGCGACTGTCTCAGTATCAACAACGGCTCCGCTGGGAGCGTGCAGATTGAACGTAATCGTACCGGTCGGGTAATATCCTCCGGATAAATTCACGGAAGAACTGAGCACGGCGGGGGACGATCCGATCGTGGTCGAGGAGGAGGCGTTGGGTGCAAGGGTAGTATCTGCTGCGTAAACGGTAGTTTGAATTTGATTGCTGACAGTATTATTGTCCGAATTAACATCATCGGTATAGGCTGCAGCCCAGGTATATGTGCCGGCTATCAGTCCAGCGGTGGGAAGAGTGGTGGACACAGTAAATGACTTATTTCCAGTGACAGAAAAAGGAGTTGTTAATACGCCGCTGGGTGTAGTTAGTGTAGTATTAATCCAGCCGGCAGGCGCGGTCCCCCCAGTAAAAGTTACGCTCGCAGAGAGCGTGACGATACCGCTGCTGGGCAGCGTTACGTTGGAGGTTGTATTAGTAATAACAAGTGACGGCGGAGTGGCTGCAGAAACCGTGCCGGTTACAGGGAGTGCGATTGCAAGTATAACCAGGAATACAAGTATTTTTCGTAAACTCGTCGTTGTTTTAAACAGCTTTCTTTTACTCTCCATTAAAATTCCTCCTTCTTCAATGTGTTATATACTGTCTAAGCCAAGAGCATCA
>NZ_STGQ01000002.1:824108-826244 GCF_004916975.1 Paenibacillus dokdonensis
CCCCAGTAAACGGCGGCCGTAACTATAACGGTCCTAAGGTAGCGAAATTCCTTGTCAGGTAAATTCTGACCCGCACGAATGGCGTAACGACTTGGGCGCTGTCTCAACGAGAGATCCGGTGAAATTTTAATACCTGTGAAGATGCAGGTTACCCGCGACAAGACGGAAAGACCCCATGGAGCTTTACTGCAGCTTGATATTGGATTTGGGTACGATCTGTACAGGATAGGTGGGAGCCTTTGAAGCCTGAGCGCCAGCTTAGGTGGAGGCGCCGTTGGGATACCACCCTGATCGTATCTAGGTTCTAACCTAGTACCGTCATCCGGTGCGGGGACAGTGTCAGGTGGGCAGTTTGACTGGGGCGGTCGCCTCCTAAAGAGTAACGGAGGCGCCCCAAGGTTCCCTCAGAATGGTTGGAAATCATTCGAAGAGTGCAAAGGCAGAAGGGAGCTTGACTGCGAGACCTACAAGTCGAGCAGGGACGAAAGTCGGGCTTAGTGATCCGGTGGTACCGCATGGAAGGGCCATCGCTCAACGGATAAAAGCTACCCTGGGGATAACAGGCTTATCTCCCCCAAGAGTCCACATCGACGGGGAGGTTTGGCACCTCGATGTCGGCTCATCGCATCCTGGGGCTGAAGTAGGTCCCAAGGGTTGGGCTGTTCGCCCATTAAAGCGGTACGCGAGCTGGGTTCAGAACGTCGTGAGACAGTTCGGTCCCTATCTGTCGTGGGCGTAGGAAATTTGAGAGGAGCTGTCCTTAGTACGAGAGGACCGGGATGGACGTACCGCTGGTGCACCAGTTGTTCCGCCAGGAGCATGGCTGGGTAGCTACGTACGGACGGGATAAGCGCTGAAAGCATCTAAGCGTGAAGCCCCCCTCAAGATGAGATTTCCCAGTATGTAAGACCCCTTGAAGACGACGAGGTAGATAGGTTGGAGGTGGAAGTGCAGCAATGCATGGAGCTGACCAATACTAATCGGTCGAGGGCTTATCCTAAACATACCCACCAAAGTGAAGAAAGGCTTCGCAGCTAATTCCGAATACTTTGGCGGGGCCCGGAACAAGAGTGAAGGGCAAAGCTACAATTTCTACAAATGCAAATTCGTTTCGTATCTAGTTTTCAGGTGATCAAACATCTGGACTGATTTTTAAGCTGCATGTCCTTTCTGAGGATGGATCTTTTGCTGGTGAGTAATCACGGAAGCGAAGACAGCGCAAAAATCCTGTTTGGTGGCGATGGCGGAGGGGTTCCACGCGTACCCATCCCGAACACGACCGTTAAGCCCTCCAGCGCCGATGGTACTTGGACCGAAGGGTCCTGGGAGAGTAGGACGCCGCCAAGCAATCCCCTTGCGGGGAATTTTTTTTGCCTAAATCTCTATATGTATAATTGTTCTTAGATAAGGGCCCTTAGCTCAGCTGGTTAGAGCGCACCCCTGATAAGGGTGAGGTCGGTGGTTCGAGTCCACTAGGGCCCACCATATATAACTTCATAAAGTGAGTTCCGGGGTCCCGAAAAGTAATCGTAATAAATCTCGAAGCCATACTTCACTTTTTTGGGGTGAATATATTGGGCCATAGCTCAGCTGGGAGAGCGCCTGCCTTGCAAGCAGGAGGTCAGCGGTTCGATCCCGCTTGGCTCCACCATTATTCCCTGATAGCTCAATTGGTAGATAACAATCGATTTGTCCAGGTTCGAGTCCTATCCGGGGATCAACCATATAAGGCCCGTTGGTCAAGGGGTTAAGACACCTCCCTTTCACGGAGGTAACAGGGGTTCGAATCCCCTACGGGTCACCATGATTATTTTGCTTCGATTGGGGATGAGAACCAACCCCTAAGGGTTCGTCGGAGCATGAACTTCGGAAGCACTGCTTCGCAGTCTCGAACGGAGTGAGAGTATCCCCTACGGGTCAC
Organism: Paenibacillus dokdonensis; assembly: GCF_004916975.1. Classification (GTDB taxonomy): domain Bacteria; phylum Bacillota; class Bacilli; order Paenibacillales; family Paenibacillaceae; genus Paenibacillus_AQ; species Paenibacillus_AQ dokdonensis. Next base: position 826,030 of record NZ_STGQ01000002.1, read on the forward strand.
CAGTTCTATAAAAGTTATATTCGGAGGCTTAGCTCAGCTGGGAGAGCATCTGCCTTACAAGCAGAGGGTCGGGGGTTCGAACCCCTCAGCCTCCACCATGATACTTTATATTTTTATTACTGACGCGGGGTGGAGCAGCCCGGTAGCTCGTCGGGCTCATAACCCGAAGGCCGCAGGTTCAAATCCTGCCCCCGCAATTTATCCCCAAAAAGTGA
>NZ_STGQ01000002.1:826254-1437696 GCF_004916975.1 Paenibacillus dokdonensis
TAATTGAGAGCCATTAGCTCAGTTGGTAGAGCACCTGACTTTTAATCAGGGTGTCGAAGGTTCGAGTCCTTCATGGCTCACCAGTTTTATAATTTATATGCGGACGTGGCTCAGCGGTAGAGCATCGCCTTGCCAAGGCGAGGGTCGCGGGTTCGATTCCCGTCGTCCGCTCCAAATATTTTGCGCCCTTAGCTCAGCTGGATAGAGCGTTTGACTACGAATCAAAAGGCCAGGAGTTCGAATCTCTTAGGGCGCGTTTTCTTTAAGCCGGTGTGGCGGAATTGGCAGACGCGCGCGACTCAAAATCGTGAGGGAAACCGTGGGGGTTCGAGTCCCTTCACCGGCACCATCGTTATCGGGATGTAGCTCAGCTTGGTAGAGCACCTGGTTTGGGACCAGGGGGTCGCATGTTCAAATCGTGTCATCCCGACCATTACCCGCTTATTATAGCCAATTTATAAAATGATTGAGAAACGCACTTAACCCTTGATAATTATGTTGAGATCACTTGGGAAGTGTGTTTTTTTGTTGCATAGGCTGTACCGCTGAAGATTATATAGTGTCATGGTTAACTAAAGGTGAATGGATTGAAGTGGAAATGCAAGAAAAGTTGTAAATCAGCTCCAGTTGTGTGTTATAATTAGTTTATTGGAATTTCGACCTGAAGTCACATATTGTAGAGGGTTATGATTTTGATTATCTAGCCTTGTACAATATGTGATTTTTTTGAATTTGAAGATCATGTAATTATGAAAGTATGGAGGTAATGGATCATGGAACAAGGAACAGTAAAGTGGTTTAATGCAGACAAAGGCTTCGGTTTTATCGAGGTTGAAGGCGGAGACGACGTATTCGTGCATTTCAGTGCAATTGTTAGCGAGGGCTTCAAATCGTTGGATGAAGGTCAACGCGTTGAATTTAATGTAGTACAAGGCAATCGAGGCCCACAGGCCGAGAATGTTGTTAAACTATAATTGCTGTTAGAAAGTCCCAAAACATAGTTTTGGGACTTTTTTTTTCATCATTATTCCGGAAGAGAAAGAAGGATGCTGCTTGTACTATTCACGGAAAAGACAGATGATTGATCTTCCAGAGGAAATGACAACGATATGGTCATGCACCAATAAAAAGTGCAATGGATGGATGAGGAACAACTTCGTTTTTTTGATTCAACCGATTTGTGGCCAATGCAATTGCTTCATGGAAAAGGGTGAGAAAATGCTGCCTATTCTAGCTAATACAAGTCCTATTCAGACAAAGCACTAAATAAAGCGAGGATTGATGAATCACAAGGGCCACTATCTACACCCGTAGAAGCGTATGTGGCGTTGTCTTCGGACAGGGGTTCGACTCCCCTCGCCTTCTTGTTTATGGACTAAAATGTAGACGAAATGTCTACAATAATGGTTCTTCTTGATTAACCTAATAATACTCTTTGAATTATGATTTTAAATGATTTTTTATTACAAATTTACCAACTATACCTTGAGCTGAACTGCACCCAATTGTTAGATATGTCTAACAATCGGGTGCAGTTTTTTATGGTCAAAATTCAGTATGACCTCTCTATTCTTTTTTTAATTATATATTGGATGATACATGATAATTGTAAAATTATTTCAGTTTGTCACGTGACATTATGGTGACAGGAGTAACTATTATTTAAAGTGGATTATTTATATAATTAATTGATTATTCAAAGATACAGTCACGAAATACAGGGCCTAGAGCCTAACGAGAAGGACATATTTTAGAAAATGAATTTGCGTTACATAGGCATTCTTGATGCCCCAAACGATTCAGGATCTTGGCTTAGTTTAACCCAATTAGTCGAGATTGACGGTGAACAGATCAGTCTGGACACGCTAGCAAATCAGAGTTTGATTATATGAAATTTGGAGGTATTGACAGTGAGAAAATTATCATTACTCACAAAAAAGGGGTTATTCGCGAAGTGTTTCCTAATACTTGTAATTGCATATGGCTCTGGTTTTTTTTCTGGAGAGGCTTATGCAGCCAATCCCGTAAGCGTATCTCTGGCAGGGAATGCCGTTACAGTTACTCATGGTCAAAGCGTGACATTAAGTTCAACGGTTACAGATACTTCGGTTAGCGGTAATTCCCCTGTGGGCTCTGTTACGTTTACTGATAATGGCACTCCGATTCAAACGGCTCAGACTTTGATTGAGCAAACACCTGAGATTATTACATTAGCTTCGCCTCCGGGTAATATTCCAAGTGGATACAAACAAGCGTGTATGATTGATGGAAGAGATAACTATCCGGTAGGTTCTCCCACCTGTCCTGTTTTGAAATGGGGGGAGTATACGTTCTGGGGATATAGCGATACAGATAATATGGGTTATTTCAATATTGTGCAATACAATAAGGATGGAGATATCGTCAATCAAAATATCTCCAATACAGGAGCTCGATATTTGTATAAAATCGAGCTGGACAACATGAACCATACGGTTTCTTTTGTTGGGCAAGCGGATCAGAAGGTAACATCAAACTTAAACTCACTGAAAGCAGCCAACGGTATAGCCTCAATAACGACTCCTCCATTATCGGTTGGCGTTCATGAGTTTAAGGCAGAGTTTAATTCAAGCGATGGCAACCATAATAATAATACATCATCCACCTTCGTGGTAAATGTTTCAAAGATCGCATCCCCGGTTTCATTGACAAGCAGCGCTACATCGTCGGTTTATGGTGATAAGGTGTCTTTTACAGCAGAGGTTCCCTCTGTAAGTGGTCTTGTTCCTAGCGGTGCTGTCACTTTCTATGATGGAAACGTAGAGTTAGGGATTGTAACTTTGGGGAATAGCGGCGTAACCTCCGCGGTCTATGAGACGTCAAGTCTTACGTCAGGCGTTCATACGATTACTGCGAGCTACAGTGGTGATAGCAACTTTGAATCAAGCACATCCTCAGCTTTGACACATACGGTTAATCACATCGAGTCGAATCCTAGTCTGACCTCTAGTTCAGCCCAATTAACTTACGGCTCAGGCGTAACGTTCACGGTTTCCGTACCATCCATAAATTTGGTTCCTGTCACAGGTAGCGTAACGTTTAAAAATGGAACTACTCTATTATGTAACGTTCCTATGGGGACAGATGGCACCGCACAATGTTCTGTACCCTTGTTATTAGCTGGTAGCCATACCATTACTGCGAGCTATAGCGGTGATAGTCACTATAAAGATATAACGAAGAGTTTGCTACAAAACGTGAATAAAATAGAGTCGCAAATGAATATGAATGTTTTACCATCTACGATAGTCGTGGGGGGCTCAGTTTCAATTGATGTACAAGTCGGTACGCTTGGCAATGTCATCCCTACAGGTACTGTTGATATTATTATCAATGATCAGACAGTCAGTTCGTCCGAGCTTGACGTGAATGGCAGTGTTCATTTCAATTTACCGCAGCTTTCTGTTGGATCGCACAAGATCGAGGTATCTTATCGAGGTGCTGATAACATCAAGAGTAGCGTGTCGACGGCACAGGTTATAAACGTGCTGAATAATAATAACGCAGACTTGAGCGGTATTGTCCTGTCAGGCGGCAGCGGCTCATCATCGACGCCCTCAATCGATACAGTTACCTCGACAGACGGTACACTAAAGCTTCCCGTCGGTAAAACGGGTCAGGTTAGCTTGGGCAATGCAATCAAGATCTCGATTCCTGCTCATGCTACAGACAGAGAGCTGATATTAACGATTGGAAAAATGACGGACTCGTTAAATCTGATTACGAAAAATGATGATCTGGCTAGCCCGATATTCGAAATTCTGAAGAACTTCTCGGAGAATTTCAGCAATGAGATTACGATGACCTTTACCTTCGATCCGAATAGCTTGAAGGGCGATCAAGAGGCTTGCGTATTCTACTATGACGAATCGAAACAGGTCTGGGTGAAAGTCGGCGGCGAGGTAAACGGCAATACCATTACCGTCAAAGTTAATCACTTCACGAAGTTCGCGGTACTCGGTGTAGAGAAAGATTCAGATTCCACGTCAAACTCGAAGCAGCCGACAAGCTTCAGTGATGTCTCCGGGCACTGGGCGGAGAATAACATCAAGCAAGCGGTTAGCGCCGGTATCGTCAAGGGCTATCAGGACGGCAAGTTCAAGCCAGATCGTACCGTAACGCGAGCGGAATTTGCGGTCATGCTGATGAATGCCCTCAACCCGCAAGGGGATGAAGTAGCCCTGACGTTTATCGATAAGTCGAAGATCGGCGCCTGGGCGCAGAAACCGGTTATGCAGGCGGTATATGCAGGCATCATTACAGGCTATGAGGACAGCACGTTCCGTCCGGATGCCGAAATTACACGCTCAGAAGTGGCAGCGATGATCGCCAAGGCTTTGGCTCAGTCGATAGAAGAGAAGACAGCAACGGGCTTCGCGGACGACAAATACATTCCGGACTGGGCGAAAGGCGCAGTGGCGGCCATGAAAAACAGGGGTATTATTGAAGGTAAAGGCACGAACCAATTTGCTCCGAACGATAATACCACAAGAGCAGAAGCGGTAACGGCACTGCTGAGAATGCTGGCGCAAAAGAGCATGTAAAGCGAACCTTTTAGTTCACGACATCTATCGAGAGGCTTTGGCCCGCCTTATCTGATTACCGATTCTCGAGAACCATTTCGATGGACCCGCTCATTGAGCGGGTTTTTACTTTTTCCAGGATTGTTAATGTTGATGGTTAATACTTGTGCAAATCCCCGCAACTTTCCTCCTTATCAGGAAGGATAAACACGCCCAACAGCGAATATTGTTCCATACTTGTTGTGAGGTGGTGGAGATAAAAGGCAATCGCTCCTTAAAGGCTGCCCGTAGGAAAAAAGGCTTCATGTCTATGCTGCGTCAACGGTTTGTTTTCTCCTCTCTTCGCAAACGAATTATGATGTTTTTGACCGTTGGCTTTGTGGGATGCGCCGTCTTGATGGCGTCGGTCTCCTACAATGCGATCTACACGATGCAGCGCGATAAAATCAAGACTTCGATGGCTTTTGATCTGTACCAGCAAAGGTCCAAGCTGAATCAAATGTACAATAACCTGCTTCAGGTTACCCAGCAGATGACGCCGGAAGGCACAGTGGGCAACCTGATGGAGACGTATGTCTCTACCGTAGACATTTACAGCCAGCGTCTTCTCTCCCGCGATATTTCCTACAATATTGGATTAATTACCTTTTCGAACCCGGCTATGGAGCTGGTCATGTACTACAATCCCGCAAGCGGACAAGCTCCCTATTCGAATTTGCCGCTGCGCGGAGACTTCAAGCTGCAATCATTGCCCAATGTGGCAGGGATGGAGACACTGAAATACCAGTCCCCGCATAAATCTCTATGCCGATTCAGCGATGATCTGGTGGTGTCGGTAACCAGGGAAGTTCAATTTTCAGATGGTACGCAGTTAGTCGTTTATGTTGAAGCCAGGACGGATATCCCCGCCGATATGAACTCACTTTCAGCAAGCTTGAATATGCCGTATGCACTTGTTTTCACCGATACGGCGGACCGGGTGACCTATAGCAGTAATTCAGCGGCCTTTGCGGCCGGAGAGCGGTTGATGTTAAACGGGGAATCGGGCATGACGGGTGAATATGTATGGAACCGGATGAAAGGCGATTACGGTTACAATATTGCGCTGCTGCTTCCCGTCTCCAGTTACAATCACGAGCTTTATACATGGAAAAATCACATGCTATGGATTCTCGCCATTGCCCTCCTGATGATGTTTACACTCACTTTGTTATTGCGAAGGCTGATTAACAGGCCTTTTCGATTGATCGAGAAGGAAATGAGGACCTTTGGCAAGGGCTACATGGGCACCCGTCAATATCATACGGGGATCGATGAATTTGACCGGTTATTCGATCAGTTCAATATGATGAAACGGCAGATTCAGCAGCTGATTATGGATGTGGAGCAGAAGGAAAAGCGCCGGCATCAGCTGGAGATCGAAAAACTTGCCTATCAGATCAACCCGCATTTTCTGATGAATACGCTGAATTCGGTACGATGGCTGGCGGTCATGCATAAGCAGGAGGAGATCGAGAAATTTGTTTCCTCGTTAATTATTTTGCTGAATTATAACTTGGGCAAATCAGAGGAAACGGCTACCTTCCGCTCGGAAATACAGATCATGCGAACGTATCTGGAGCTGCAGCAAATGCGGCATGACTTTGAGGTGAAGCTGGATATTGCGGAAGAGGCCTATCTCGATAGCCCTGTTGCAAGATTCATCCTGCAGCCCATCGTGGAAAATGCCGTCTGTCACGGCCTTGACGATAACGGCAAGCTGGAAATTATCATTTCGCCCGATGAAACAGTGCAGATGGTGCGCATCATCATCCGCGACGACGGCAAAGGGTTGAGCCAGGAGACGCTGGCCTTGCTGCAGCGCGACACGCCGGATCAGCAGCAGACGGGCTGGGGAATTGGGCTTCGGTACGTCCGGTCCATGCTGGAATCCTTTTATGGCCGTAAAGCCCGCATGGATATCGAAAGCATGCCGAATCAAGGCACAACGGTTACGTTAAATCTTCCTTATCTCCATCCCAGAAAGGAGAGAGCGATTTGATCCGTGTATTAATTGTTGACGATGACAAGCTTGCTCGCAAAGGATTGATCTCAATTATGCCTTGGTCCAATCACGATATGATGGTGGTTGGGGAAGCGGCAAATGGTGCAAAGGCGCTGGAGTTTATGGAAACGCATGAGGTGGATCTGATGTTCGTGGATCTCTCGATGCCCGTCATGTCGGGAATGGAGCTGCTTCAAGTCATGCGCCAAAGATTTCCGGATCTGCGCGCCGTTATCTTATCGTTTCACGAAGAGTTTGAGAATGTACAGACGGCTTATCGTATGGGCGTGCTCGATTATATCTCCAAGGTGCGCCTGGAATCGGAGGACGACGAGCAGATCCTGAAACGAATCCGGCAGCAAATGACAGGTGAAAGACTTGAACGTACCGTCAAGCCTCCTGCGTCATCCCCCGGGCAAAACACTTGCTCACAAGAGGAAGAAGAGTGGAGCAGACTGGAGCAGGGGTGGCGTTCTCACTACTGGCTCTATAATGAATCCGTCTTCCAGCGCTTATGCAAACAGACCGTCGAAACAAAGATTTCCTTCCGCCGTCTGGAAGGGCTGTTCATGCGTGTGCTATCACAAATGGAAACCGTTTTTGAATTGGATGCCGATTTCCGGTCCGAAGCAAACGATGTCCGGTCGGCTGTGGAATGGATGCGCGATTACAGGAACCGTGTCTATGCGCAGGTTGGGACATCCACCCATTTTACGAATACGACGAACAGCATTCTAAAGGCTGTGTTATTCATTCGCGAGCAGGCTTCCAATACGCTGCATGCCGAGAACGTCGCTGATCATGTGCATATGAGCCGAAGCTATTTTTCCCAATGCTTTAAGAAGCTGACGGGCTCGACATTCAACGATTACTTAAAGCAAGAGCGGATCAGAGCAGCCGAGAGATTACTGAGCGAAACCAATCAGTCGATTGCGTGGGTTGCTCATGCCGTTGGCTATAACGACTCCAAATATTTCTCTCAGCTCTTCTATGAACAGACCCGCCTCTTGCCCTCGGAATTCCGGGCCCAATTTCATAGGGGGGATGATTGATTACAATCTATCGAACAAATATCTACCCCGGCCTATTACCCATCACAAAACACGGCACATCCGTCTGACTTTTTTTCTCCGCTTCCCATGTACAATGAGAAGGCAAAGGATGAAGCACTTGCTTACGAAGTAAGAATTGCTTCGCGATTCTTTTAAGGAGGGATTAGATGAAAAGGAATATGGCAATGCTGCTTTCCGTCGTATTACTTGGTCTAAGTTTGACAGCATGTACTTCTTCCAAGGACTCATCGAATGATTTGAAAGCGTCTCCAAAACCGGATTCAAGTTCCACGACCCCGGCACTATCAGGAGATGACCTGGCCTTCTCCAAGTTTCCTAATCCGGTTGATGTTCACATCGGCATGGTGGTGGATCCGACAGACAAAACGCTGCCGGAAGGCGACAGCGTAAGCAACAACCAGTACACGCGTTACCTCAAGGAAAAGTATAACATCAACGTGATTGTGGATTGGACGGCAGCCACCGGCAATGATTTCAAGCAGAAGGTCAGCTTAACGATCGCGTCGGGCAAGCTGCCTGACGGTATGGTCGTCGATGACCGCTCCTTCATGACCAAGGCGGCCAGTTCGGGACTGCTGTATGACATTACAGATTTGTTCCAGCAGTATCAATCCTCGCAGGTGAAGGACATTATGGCGAGCACCGACGGCCGCGCATTGGAAAACGCAAGCTACAAGGGCAAGATGGTTTCGCTCCCGAACATTACGGTGGATACCGATGGCGTACACGTTCTATGGGTCCGCAAGGATTGGCTCGACAAGCTGCAGCTGCCGGTGCCAAAGACGACGTCGGATATCGAAAAGACAGCAAAAGCATTTATGGATAACAAGCTTGGCGGGGACAAAACGATAGGTATCGCCGGCCCTTCCAAAAATTCTTTCCCTTATTCCACTTTCCTCCTATCCTCCAACAATATGGGTGGATTTGATCCGATTTTTGGCGCAATGGATGCTTATCCAGGCTACTGGCTCGACAATGGGGACGGATCGGTATCGTACGGAACGCTGACGGACAATACGAAAAATACGCTGGCTTTACTGGCGGATTGGTACAAAAAAGGCCTTATCGATCCCGAAGTGGGTACCCGTGACAACGTTGGGGATCCGATCAATGCCAATCAGGCGGGGATTTTCTTCGGCCCGTGGTGGAATGGTGGCTACGGCAACGGCGACTCCTTCAAGAATGACCCGACGGCGAACTGGCAGGCCTATCCGGTCTATTCCGACGATAATAAGTGGAATGCGCATATGAAGACGACGGGCAGTACCTATACCATTATTAGCAAAAATGCCAAGCCGGATGTCGTCAAGGCCATCCTCATCATGAACAATGCCCTGGTGCGCGATGAAGCGACCTTTGATTTGTCGGTAGCTGTGGGCTGGTACCCGCTTCGCAACGTGATGGCCGCGGCCAATGAGACGGAATACGAATATGCCGAGCTTCTGAAAGTACTGAAGGGCGAGACCCAGCCCGAGGACTATAACAAGCCCAATAGCTTGTACAAGCTGATGTATGCCGATGCGAAAAAGGTGAAGGACGTCATTAAGGCTCCGTACGACGATTTGAATGTCAGCAACTTCAACACGGCTAACTTCGGCGACTTCCAGCGCCTCTATTCCATCATGATCGGCGATCGTCCGTTCACAACGATTCCAATCGATAAGAAGGTGTATAGCGTAACCTACAACCAGACCCCGACGATGGAAACGAAATGGGCCAACCTGAAGAAGATGGAGGATGAGACCGTTCTGAAAATCATCCTTGGCCAAGCGCCAATCGACTCCTTTGACAAATTCGTGAAGGATTGGAAGGCTCAAGGCGGAGACGAGATCACGAAAGAGGTCGCGGAGCTCTTAAAGAAGTAATGATGCAGAAGCTTGCGGAAGGCACTGGCGGTTTGAAGTGCCTTTAGCAAGCTTTGCTATCCTGCTAGATAAATTGAACTAAAGAAAGGGAAGCACATCGCCTGTATTCCGGATGGAATTAAGGAGAATCGAGGTTAAACTTTAGTTCATTTTATATAGAGAGACGGGAGGTTAGCCGTAATGAGAAAATTGGGCCATCAGAAACACTATTATTTGATGCTGCTGCCGGGTATGGTCTGGCTTGTGATGTTCAGTATTGTGCCTATGTTCGGCATTGCGATGGCATTTCAGAATTATAATCCGGGAGCTGGATTGTTCAAATCCGAGTGGGTCGGATTGGATAACTTCAAGTATATGTTTCAGCTCAATGACAGCAAGACGGTGATTCTCAATACCTTTATCATCGCTGTTGGCAAAATCGTGTTCAATTTGCTCATTCCGCTCATTTTTGCCATTCTGCTGAATGAGCTTCGCAGCTTGCGTTACAAAAAGCTGGTTCAGACCGTCGTATATCTGCCGCACTTTCTGTCGTGGGTTATTATGTCAACGATTGTGATCGGAATCTTCGGCTATTATGGCGTCGTCAACACGGTCATTGGCATGTTCGGCGTTGATCCCAAGCTTTTTATGGCGGATGCGGGGATATTCCGGCAGCTGCTCATCGGCACCGATGTGTGGAAGGAGTTTGGCTATAACGCGATTATCTACCTGGCGGCACTGACAGGCGTCAATCCCAATCTGTATGAGGCGGCCGCCATTGATGGCGCCAACCGGTGGCAGTTGATCCGGCGCGTCACGCTGCCTGCGCTGACGACCACGGTTGTCCTGCTAGGCGTCTTGAGTTTAGGCAACGTACTGAACGCCGGATTCGATCAAGTGTACAACCTGTATAATCCGCTTGTGTATTCAACCGGAGATATTTTGGATACATGGGTGTACCGGCTGGGCTTGCAAAATCTTCAGTTCTCGCTGGCGACGGCGGCCGGTTTGTTCAAGTCGGTCATTAGCTTTGTGCTGATATTCATATCCTATCGTCTGGCATATCGCTATGCCGATTACACGGTATTCTAAAAGGAGGGCGCTGCATTGGTCAGAAATAAAACGTTAGGCTCACGGACGTTTGAAATTGCCAATATCATCGTCCTCGGCCTCCTGCTCATTAGCTGCATATACCCGCTATGGTACACCTTCTGTGTATCCATCTCCGACAAATCCGCCGCTAATGCAGGCTTGGTTACCATTTTCCCCATCGGCTTCTCCTTGTCGCCGTATAAGGAAATTATCAACGATCGCCTGTTCTTTAATTCGTTCTGGATTTCTATCCAGCGGACCGTGCTCGGCACAGGGTTATCCTTGCTGATAACCGTGTTAATGGCTTATCCACTGGCAAGGCCTAAAAAAGATTTCAAAGCGCGCAATGCGTTCATGTGGATTCTTGTCTTCTGCATGCTGTTTAACGGAGGACTGATCCCGTGGTATCTCACGATTCAAAACTATCATTTGCTCAATACGATCTGGGCGTTAGTGCTTGGCGGAGGCGTGCCGGTATTCGACGTGATCCTGATCATGAACTTCTTCCGCAATCTGCCGAAGGAACTGAATGAGGCAGCCGTCGTCGACGGTGCCGGTCCTTGGTCGATCTTGTTCCGGGTATATATCCCATGCTCCATCCCCGTTCTTGCTGCAGTCGCGCTATTTCTTAGCGTGTATCACTGGAACGAGTTCTTTAATGGCTTGGTGCTGATGAACACTTCCGATAAATATCCGCTCCAGACCTATATCCAGCAGCTTGTCGTCAACATTCCGGTTGGCACTAATCTGACCCCCGAACAATACAAGAAGCTGTCGGAGCTGTCTAACCGGACGCTGAATGCGGCCAAGGTATTTATCGCCATGGTGCCGATGCTGGTCGTATATCCTTTTCTACAAAAGTACTTCGTATCCGGCATTATGCTGGGCGCGGTGAAAGAGTAGGGCTTGGTTAAGCATCACAAGGCGAATCGAGGTTTTAAACAGCCAGTGCTCACCCCCACGATGTACTTAAAAGGAATTAAACCGTGAGCATCTTTTCGATGGTCCACGCGTTTGATTCTTTTTTTATTAAGAACTTGCGGAACAAACCAAAAAAAATAGACCCCCATCGTAAGGTGCGGGGTCTATTTACTGACGGTCAGTAAGTTAAGGCTCTCTATAGGCTGGCTGCATCATCCCTTGATTGGGCTGATCCTCTTGGTACTCATCATATGGCGATTGAACCGACGAATACATTTGTGCTTCCGCGGACACTGACGGCTGTTGATAGGGCTCATCCACATACAGGATTCTGCGCTGAATTTGCATGAGCCCATTCACGACGTGAAGCGCGATCCAAGAGATGACAAGGCCAACGCCTACATACAGCAGATATTGCTGATTATAGGTCCAATCGATATGGAAATAACTAAACAAGTTATTCTCTAAAATATCAATCTGCATTTCATTCATCAAAATGATGTGTACGACAGGGAGCGCAATAAATCCTAGTCCTAGCGAAATCACCGTTACCATAATAACAAAGAAGACAATGCCTGTTACAAATCTCAGTACGACGAGCAGCAGATTCCGAATGAATAGCGCACCGTCAAAACCTCTCACCATTCGCACCAACCAGTTCCGTCCAGCTTCAGGCTGTGGATGGTAGGTATTCGAAGCAGCCGGATGCGGTAAACCCAAAATATGTCTAATCATGCCTTGTTCAAAATTGACAATCCCATTCAGCAGCCTAGCTACTCCAAAAAACAGCGGTATTCCGATAAATATCGGAGTTAAACCGATGGATAGCGCAAGTCCCGTTGTCGCTATTGTAAAATAGATAATCCCTAATGGGAGGGATAGCAATAAATAGAGAATCGTTGCATAGGTTTTCGGATTAAAAAACACCCAATTCACCTTGCCGTTTGGCGCCTTTGCCGGCGCTTCTTTTGCCTTCACATTCAAACACTCCTTTGGCTTCATACGTCACGCTCTGAGTTATAAATCCATTATATCCGCCTTATTTGCCTGGCATAACCGTCTTAGGGAGTGTCTGAACCTAGACTTTAGACTAGGTCTTTCCTGTTTAGATGAACTTATTGAAGCAAAGATGCTAATTTTCCGCGATCCTTTCTCTATCTTTTTGGAGGTATGTAATTGTTTCGATAGAGTTTACGGGAAATGTTAAGGGGGTCGATGAAAGGTACATCTCCTTGGAACATTATTTCGTAGATGGTACCAAGATTGAGGCCAATGCCAATCGTTACACCTTCGTCTGGGGTAAAGCGGTCAGCAAACACAAGACCAAACTGCAAGAGAAGGTACATGCACTTTTCTCCACCATCGAAGCCGCAGAGCATCAGGAAGAGTGCGAGCATCACGGCAAAGACCTGACCGAACTCGGTGAGGCTTCCGAGTTGGATAGCAGCAAGCTCGAACAAGTCACGCAGCAACTGGAAGCTCAGCTGCTGAAACATCCCAAGGATACCCCCTTAAAGAAAGCCGTTCGGAAGCTTCGGAAGGACTTGCTTCCAAGACTTGTGAAGTACGAACATTACCAAAAGTTGCTTGGAAATCGAAACAGCTTCAGCAAAACCGACACGGACGCCACCTTCATGCGGATGAAAGAAGACCACATGCGAAATGGACAGTTAAAACCGGGATACAATGTGCAGATTGGCACGGAAAATCAGTTCATTTTAGCCTACAGTGTCCACCAAGGACCCACGGATACCCGTTGTTTAGAGCCGCATCTGGAAATAGCACGGCGGATCTTGGGGCAACATCCACAGACAATCATTGCAGATGCAGGCTATGGAAGTGAAGAGAACTATGCCTATCTGGAAAAGGAAGAGATCACAGCAGTCGTTAAATACGGCAGTTACCATAAAGAAAAGAGCAAAGCGTGGAAAGCAGATGTGAGTAAAATCGAGAATTGGACGTACAACGCAGCCGAGGATACCTGGACGTGCCCCGCCGCGCAAACACTGCATTTCCACAGAGAAAGTAAGGAAACACTAGAAAGTGGATATGAGATTCGAAGGCGTCATTACCGAAGTCAAAGCTGTGAAGGCTGCCCGCTGAAAGATCGGTGCACAGTAGCGGTAAGTCTGGAAAGGCTGCGATACCAAAGTCAAGCCCGGGAACGCCTCCGAAGTGAGGAAGGCTATGCCCTGGCCGTACGGCGAATGATGGAGCCGGAGAGTGTGTTTGGCCAACTGAAAAACAACCGGGGCTTCCGGCGGTTTCTGCTTCGCGGCATGAAGAAAGTGACGCTGGAGGTCGGATGGCTTTCGCTTGCCCATAATATGCTGAAGCAAGCCGGAGTAGAGCAAAAGCGCAAAGGAGCGATTCTCCAATAACGGGAGAATCGCTCCTTTTTTGGATCCCAAAATAAAACGGAGCTGTCTCTGTCGTGGGAAATCCACTTATGAGACAGCCCCATTTTCATTCATTGTATTAAAGATTTTCTTTATAGAATGAGGAAACGCTCCTAAGCTGTAAATTTACGTCGGTAGGCAGCCGACGACAGCTTGTTGACTAGAGGCTTTTTTCAATGTCCGTTATATGGCGTCTTCATCAAAGCGGTTAGTTTTAAACTTAAACTGAGTCATTTGACATTGAATTTTATAAAAAAGATCCCGATTATAGAGGTCCTTTCACAACGTATTCACACGCATGTCTTTGAATGCTGCCAACAGTTTATTGTATGCTTACTTCACAATTTTACTAGCAATGAATCCAAGGTCTAGGATATCAATTTTGCCGTTCCCATCCATATCCATTTGCTTGATTCGGTCCCAATCCGCACTAGTCGAATTTTTACCGTAGTTTGCCGCTACAAGCGCAAGATCCCCGATACTCACCTTACCGTCATTGTTAACATCGCCAGGGATAACCGGTGGCACGTTCTCTGGCGTAATCTGGATTTTGATCGAAGAAGGAGTCCCCTTCGTTTCTGCCCCTGTATCATCACCCATAGTCATGTCCGTCACTGATAAGGCTGTCTCTACTGACTGCTGAACGGTCTTTGCTTTAAAGACCAGATTTAGCAGATCCACATCAGAAGGGAGGGCATTTGCCGCTCCTGTGCTCGCCATGATAAATCGCAGCTTGCCTGGCGCATTGTTCAAGGTCTCTACAAGGCTGACTTCCTCCTTCTCTGACTCAACAGACATAAACTCGACAAGGTTGGAGTCATAGTCCATGCGAGTGTCGAGCGCATACACGCTTGGTCTCACATCGCGCATTCCTAATTTAACGTTAAAATCCTTGCCCGACTGCACGCTGTCAACAGCGGATAGCGTTGTTGCTGTCTCCGCAGATGCAGAGGATGAAGAAGACTGAACTTGACCTAATGCATACCAGCCTGTGCTCGTCATTATGTCTTTAACCGCAAGTTTAATGGCTGGCGTATTCTTTTTCGTGCTATCTACAATCGCTACAGCCAAATCATACGTTCCATCTGGAATGCTACTGAATTTAAAATCCCCGGTGTAGCTATACGTTTGACCTTTGATCCAATCGGCTGGTTCTGCTTTATCGATACTCATCGTCACCGGTTGCTTCGTTTTCGGATCAAGCAGTGCAAAGGCAACCTTGTATTTATGATCCCAGTTTGCCAGATCGTTAGGTAGTTTACCTACTCCGGTGTTCTTCCATGAATGATAAATCTTATAGGATGTATCAGGCTTCATCGTGGTCGGGTAGACGGCCTCATTCAGAACAAAGCGATAACCGCCTTGCAGTGCAAACTTCTCGACCAACGCCGGATGGTTAACTGAAAATTCAATGACATCCTCCGGATGCCTTAGATCCAATGTATTGGCATGTGTATACAACGCATCATTAACAACTCTGGTTAACATATCGCCAATCGGCTTATTCTGACCATCGCATGAAGTGGCTCTGGATACGAAATTTTGATAGCAATTTTCTGCAAAGACCGGAACTTCCGGCCAACGAGCAACGATTCGGTCTTTTTGTGTTTGATCGAAATATACCGGACTGCCGTAACTATCTCTTCGAAGTATAAAACCTTTCTCTTTGTAAGCCCAATCTTGCAACGCCCAATCAAAACTGCTCGCGTCTTGTTGACCAATCAATACGTGTTTGAAATTGTCTGCGTATAAATTGACGATCCACTTAAAGGTGTCGTCTTTCTCCGCTTTCGTCATACTGTGACTAAATGTGTACATCTCCCCCCAATACCCCATACCGCCGCCATCAACAAAATCTACGATACTTGGATCATCGTATTCCTTGGCAAATGCCCGAACAAACTTCTCGAATTTCTCTCTGAATTTTGCATCGGTGACAACGGGGGATTTGAAGTTAGGATTGGAGGCGGTAGGGACCCCTTTTGCACCAGCATCAAATACAAACTGCGGTGTCGCTTGCATATGTACGTCTTGGCTGTCAACGACAACGCGGAAAGCGAGCTTTATATGTCGATCGAGAGCCATTTTCACATAGGCTTTATAATTCTCGTCTTCATTCCAAGCATAATGTCCTTCTGTGGGTTCCATCCGGGACCAAGGGACACGAATATAAAGCATATTGGCAGCATCTATATAAGGATCAACCGTATCCCAATATGTCTGGGCATTCATATTACCCATCGTATTTCCGCCACCGCCAAATTCCTCAACATACATTACCCAACCCATCGCAGGATTTTTGATGATGCTTGTTGTATCTTCTTTAGGTAACGTCGTTATATAATTTTCAGGGGGCTTGCCCGGTACAAGAACTTGAAGAGCTGAGGTGTTCGCTTTAGTCTGATCTGTTAGTTTGCTGACTTCAAGCACAACGGTTACCTTCTCATCGCTCGGTAAAGGAGCTATCGTACCATCTAACGCAATGACGTCTTCCCGATCAGATGAATAAATTTGAACGATAAATCCAGCAGGGACATTTGGAAGATCGAGCACTAATTGACCTCTGCCGGGCTGCTTGATGCTTGTGATGGATCCGGCTACACTGCTCGAAGAATAATCGAGTTTCCCCCATACCTGTAACTCCATAATGACATACCCACTCCATGTTTGAGCCGCAGATTTCACTTTAATACGAAGCTTACTCGTGGATATCTCCGGGAAAACAATATCCAAGGTTTCAGCCGCCTGTTCGTTTTTTGTCCAATTAAGGACGATATCTGTTTTGGCAACCTGCCAAGACTGACCGTCAAAATACTCGAGGTCCATCGTTTTAATACCTTGCTTCGGACCAAAATTAGCGGACAACGAGATTTTGCTCGTGGTCACCCTATTGGTGCCCCAATCGAGCGTTACATACGCAGGCATCGTAAAATTGCTGCTTACCCATCCTATTTGCATGCTATCGTCATTGATGCTGCCGATCGTATTCTGGCTTGTACCAGCCGTTGTGCTTGCAATCGCTTTCAAAGCTACGTTCGTCTGCTCCACCGTCGAATCAGCCGACGCCTTTGGTACAGCATTTCCCATATAGGTTAGCAGCATGACACAGATAAGGAATAAAGAAAATACGTTTTTCTTCACTACTACATCTCCTTTATTTTGGCTTTGTATGTCAAGACGTCTGTTACCAAGACCGGTTGAACCCGTGATCCTCCTCCTTTGCTTTAAGAATCTTTTTGTATTGCAATTTTATTATATGTGAGGACTGTAATTTTACAAATATGTACAATTCTTAGTTGGCGTATATAATAATTGATGAAAGTGCTCTCATCACATTTCTAACGAAGTTTAGGTTATAGGAATCATAGTTTTGTCTACATAGCGTATCAGATTCAAGTATCAATTCTACTGTCAAAGCTCAAGAAGCAACAGAATATAAAAGTCTTGAGTAATTTCATACGTAGTTTTTTCTTGTTGGAAATAGTCTTACACACTTAGAGCGCCATGAAATAGCCTAGTTCGGCGGTAAGTGCAAGGGAAATACTTTCCCGTTTGTTGGAAAGGCGCAGTAGGCATGGTATGAGATTCTCGTTGCTACTTGTGGATTGCACCGGCGACGGCCTCGTCGGCTTCATGGCTTGTGCACGGCACCGGATCAGCCGGGAAGCCTCCCATGAATACGGGGAAGCGTGGGCGCCGGAGGAAGCGGACGGCATTACCTTGGGCAGTACGCTGCTATTCTACACGAAGGACGCGGGGCATCCGGTCCGGTTCATGCCGCCGTCCTTCGCCAAGGACATCGAGCAGACGCCAATCCCGATCAAGCGAGTGATCCGGGACGAGCTGTGGTCTGTCATTTACGGCATTTGGGACTATATGGAAATTCGGGGCAGTTTGAGGCCGAAAGCATGACCTTGGAGTGGGTCGGCTCCATCCCCGGAAAAAGGGAATACCGCCGTTTCGTCGGCGATTATGTGCTGAACCAGAACGATATCATCGCGCAGGAGCCGTTCCATGACCGGATCGCCTTTGGCGGCTGGTCCATCGATCTGCATCCCCCGCAGGGGATGTATGCCGAAGCCAGTGGTTCCAAGCATATGCATGCGGACGGCAATTATCATATCCCGTACCGTAGCCTGTACACGGCCAACGTGGGAAATCTACTGTTCGACGGCCGCAACATAAGCGCTTCCCATGTGGCATTCGGCACGACGCGCGTCATGGCAACCTGCGCGGTTATAGGAGAAGCGGCCGGTACCGCTGCTTCGCTGTGCGCCGCGAAGGGCGTATCTCCGAGGGAGATCTACCGCTCACATCTACAAGAGCTGCAGCAGACGCTGCTGCGCCAGGACGCCTCCGTCATCGGTCTGCGGCATGAAGACGAACGGGACCTGGCCCGCCTGGCGCAGGTTTCGGCATCATCGTTTCGAAGCAGCATCAGTGTGGATAAACCGCATGAGGCATACCGGCTGGAGCGTGATGCCGCGATTTTGTTCCCGGTTGACCCGGCGGTCGAACCGCTTACCGGCATCCTCGCTTTTGAGAAGGGGGCAGTTCCTAATGCATCGGCCAATCTGGAGGAGCACGACGAGAATCAACTCGTCGTGGCCTGGAGCATGAAGGCGGCGGTCCGTCAGCCCTTCTGCTTTAAGGTCAAGGGCAGAACAGAAGCCTATGCGCCGGAGAAGGCAGTTGGTGGATACAAACGGCCATTCGGCGGTCCGAATATGTGGACATCCGAGCCGATCGGGCCTGAGCGCGAGGCTTGGCTGCAATTGACTTGGGAGCATGAAATATCGATGAAGGAAATCATGCTGACGTGGAACGACGACGTGAACGAGGACCTGATCAACCTTCATCATCACCGTACGTCATTCGATATCATTCCCGAGCTGGTGAAGTCGTACCGGATCGAGGCCCGGGTTCAACGGCAGTGGCGTGTTGCAACATCAGTTGGGGATAATCGGAGTAGAAGCAATCGCATCCGTATGAAGGAGCCGGTCTTGGCCGATGCGCTGCGCATCGTCATCGAAGAGACGAACGGCGCTCCGTGCGCGGAGCTGGTTGAAATTCGGGTGTATTAAACCCGAGGCCGCATGTGGTGGACCTCCGTCATGTAACGCCGCATTGCCGCCGGGAGCTGCGTGCGGTGAGAAAGGCAGCCTGCCCCTTTCAGGGCGGCTGCCTTTTTGAAGTGAGCTGATAGGCGTGTTCCATCGTTTTCCCGATAGACGGCTGGTCCTATATTGGACCGCGGTATGAGACGAAGTTCCTTTTTTTGTTGGAAAACTGAACCAAATCAGGGTCCAAAACGTACTACAGTGTAATCCAACAAAAGGAGGTTCATTCATGAAGAAAAGAATGGCATGGCTTCTGGCTGCCGCGCTGACATTGACGCCGCTTGTTCCAACCGCGGCGATGGCATCCGGCACGGAAGCAGCGGCCGCTCAAGGGCTGGGAGCACTCGCGGCGAAAAAGGCGGCGATGCTCACCGAGCAGTATGGAACGGTGAGCGTTCAGTACGCGCTCATCGATCAGGGAAAGATCACCGTATCCGGTCAATCCGGGAAAAATGACGAAAAGGGGAAAGTTCCGCTTACCCCGGGCACGATGTACGGCATCGGCTCGACGAGCAAAATGTTCACGGCCGCTGCCGTCATGAAGCTGGCTGATGAGGAGAAAATCAATCTGGATGCCCCGCTTGTGCAGTACATACCGGAATTCAAAATGAAGGATGAGCGTTACAAGCAAATTACCCCGCGCATGCTGCTGAACCATTCCTCCGGGATTCAGGGTTCCAGCCTGAACAACGCATTTTTGTTCGAGGATTCGGACCCTTACGCCCACGATACGCTGCTGGAGCAGCTGTCCAAGCAAAGCTTGAAGGCCGACCCGGGCGCCTTCTCGGTATATTGCAACGACGGCTTTACGTTGGCGGAGATTTTGGTGGAACACGTAAGCGGAATGAAGTTTACCGCCTTTGTGCACCAGCATTTCACCGAGCCGCTGGGCATGAACGATACCAAAACCTCGCAGGATATGGTAGATACGGCTAAAACCGCAGGGCTGTATTATCCTACAATTCCGCAGCAGCTGCCGAATGAAACGGTGAATGTCATCGGAACGGGAGGCATTTATTCCACGGCGGAAGATATGGCACGGTTCTCGCAAATCTTTACCGGCCAGAAACCGGGCATTCTCTCTGCCAAAGCAGTGGAAGCCATGGGACAGCCCGAATACAAAAAAGGACTGTGGCCTAAAGACGCGGACAATTCCTTTGACTATGGCCTCGGCTGGGATAGCGTAAGACTGTATCCTTTTAATGATTACGACATTCAGGCGGTGGTGAAGGGCGGAGACACGATTCTGTATCATGCTTCGCTGATCGTCCTTCCGGAGCAGAACATGGCCGCGGCCGTCGTATCCTCGGGCGGCAGCAGCTCGACGAACCAGCTCCTGGCGACCCAAATTCTGCTCGAAGCGCTGAAAGAAAAAGGAGCCATTAAGGACATCAAACCGGACAAATCGTTCGGCAAGCCGGTAGCGGCCAGCCTTCCGGAGGACATGAAGAAGCATGCCGGATATTACGGCTCGACGGGCCAGCTGGTCAAGGTTGATCTGAAGGATGGAACCATGTCCGTTACGGTGCCGAGCGTACCCGAATATCCGGCAGAGAAGTACGTGTACACAGCAGACGGAACGTTCGTGGACGAAACAGGAACCGCTAAGCTCAGCTTCGTAACCGAATCGAACGGTCTAACCTACCTTTGGGTTCGCCAATACAGCACGGTACCTGAGCTCGGGCAAGTGGCGATGTCCCACTATCTCGCCCAGAAGCTGGACAGCAATCCGCTGACGGAAGACGCGGAAGACGCATGGACGAAGCGTGAAGGCAAGACGTACTATCCTGTCAATGAAAAGTACACCTCGGTGATGTACTTGATGAAGCCTACGCTCGAAATGAAGCGTTCCAAAGATTTTCAAGGGTATGTGAACGACAAGGAAATTACCGGACCGGACACGGCGGTAAGCAGCCTGCAAATTCCTGGTATGGACGGCCGGGATACGGCCGGATACAGCTTCTACCAAAAGGATGGTGCCGAGTACCTGGAAACGGCGGGAAGCCTGTTCGTCAGCGAAGACCTGGTCAAACCGCTCTATCACGGCAAGCAGTCGACCGTGACGGTGAAGGATGACGGTTACGCCAGATGGTTCACGGTCCCTGCTGCGGCAGCGGACAAGACGATGACCGTGAAGCTGCCGGTTGAAGGCGGATTCGCTGTATATGATGCCGCAGGCAAATACGTGAATATGAGCGAAGCCAGCGGCTCGAACCAAGTCGTCCTTCCCAAGGACGGAACGATCGTTTTCGCGGGTGACGCCGGTTCTTCGTTCAGCATCCAGCTCGATAAAAAATAAGCATTACCGAGAACTGCTATCATATGTCTTTATCCTAAATATCTTCTATAATGAAAAAGCCACCGCATTCCTCTCTTGAAGAGGGGCGGTGGTTTTTTTGCGTATGCCGACGTAGGTGATCAAAGGTATGCTCGGAAGGAATGATTCAAGGATGCGATATGGAGCGTGCCTGGCTTCTTCCGATGCAGCAGACATGTATAACTGAGCCGGGAAGGCGTGGTATGATAGCTTTAACCCAGCTCTTGTGGGAATAAATGGATGACTTTTAATGCTTTGAATCATGCCTTCGTGCAATGATTATACTCTTTGAATCTGTTTCCTATGGCAGGAGGGAACTTGCAGCCTATGAAAAAGCAATTGTCAGGTTTGATCGTCATGGTCGCCGTATTTGCCGTCGCGACATCTGTCTTCATTTATGAATGGCTTCATCCAAACGTTAACTACCCGGAAGCACGTAAAGGCGTGCTGGATACCAGGCAATGGAACTTTGCGCAGCAAGGGATCATTCCCCTTCGAGGTGAATGGGAATTTTACAAGGATCGGCTGATGACGCCTCGGGACTTCACCGATCCTGCCGAACGGGGAACGGAACTGCAGCCGGAGCGGCATTTTTTCTCCGTCCCTGGAGGATGGGAAGGAGAGGTGTCGAACGACGGCTACGGTGCCGGAACGTACCGGTTGCGGCTTTTGGTGAGCGACATTGGAGATTATGGACTTCGAGCCAAAAAAATTAGGATGTCGAGCCGCATTTACATGGGTGGCAAGGAGCTTGGAGGCACTGGGCAGCCTGCCTTGTCGGATAACGGTTTTATGCCGAGCAATGTTCCGTTCTTTGGATCGGTCGAGGCAGATGGTCATGAGATCGATATTATCATCCAGGTGTCAAGCTACCGATATCTGCAAGGAGGACTCGTACAGGCACCTGAGTTTGGATTGACGGCCGATGTCATGAACCGGCGGGATAGCGCCCGCATGGCCGACGTGATCGTCATGACTACGCTGCTGTCTTTTGGCATTTATTTTGCCGGGATGTTCAGGCAGTGGCGACGGGAGCCGTACTTGATATTTTTCAGCTTGTTCTGTTTGGCACTGGGGCTTTTTTTCAGCATCGACAATGAAATTATTATGGGAAGCCTGGTTCCGTCCATGTCCTTTCTTTTGCTGCAAAAGCTTCTGTTCATCCTCCCGTACCTGGCCATTCTGTTCTTTATTCATTATGTGCGCATCTATTTAAGCGACAGAAGCGGGCACTGGTTCAGGGCATTCCAGTGGGTTTCCCTTGCCTATCTGGCTTTGTTGGCCGGTCTTCCGAATGATTTTCTGCTGGTTCTGTTGTGGCCCGGTGTTATTTTGCAGATTGTGGCCTTCGGGTTTATCTTTGCCTCGATATTCCGCAATCGTCATCAGGGAATCCAGATTTTTTATATTTTGCTTGGCGTGTTCTTTTTGCTCATTAGTTGGGTATTTGCCCAGACTCGTTACCAGCTGGCGCTGGATAGTCCTTATTACATCATCGTTACTCTTTTGCTGGTTGTGCTGTCGCAGTCGTTCCTGATGACAGATCGGATTCGGGGAGCCTTTCTGCGAAGCGAACGCTTGGCCGAACAGCTTCTGATCCATGACCGGCAAAAGGATGAATTTTTGGCGAAAACGTCGCATGAGCTTCGCACGCCCCTTCATGGGATCATTAATCTGTCGGAAGTACTGCTGGAAAACAAGGAAGCGCCGCTTGCAGCAGAGCATCGTGAGAACGTTCGGCTGCTGCATTTGATCGGGCGGCGGCTTGCCGGACTGGTGAATGATATCCTCGATATGAACCGGATCCGGTACGGGCAGCTCCAAGTGCAGCTGAAGCCGGTTGATCTGTACGTGTCGACGCGCTTCGTCATGGAAACCTTGTCGATCTCGCCGATCAAGAGCGGCGTCCGGCTTGTGTGCGAGCTGCCTCCTTCGCTGCCTCTGGTACTGGCCGATGAGAACCGGCTGCGTCAGATCTTGCACAATCTGCTGGAGAACGGACTTAAATACACCGACCGGGGAACCGTCACGATTTCGGCGGAGATACGAGGAGAACTGCTGGCCGTTTGGGTCAGCGACACCGGGAGGGGGATTCCAGCCGATGTCATGGATGAGCTGTTTCAGCCGTTCTTTCAACATGATGAGGAGGGCTCCCATTCGCGCGATGGCATCGGCCTAGGGCTCAGCATATCCAAGCAGCTGGTGGAGCTGCAGGGCGGGCATATGCAGGTCGAGTCTACGGTTGGCCGAGGTTCGCGGTTTACCTTTACAGTGCCGTTGGCCTGGAGCGGAACGCACGAGGCTGCAGCAGCCGCGGAACAAGCCGAACGTATAGGGGAGATGGAATACCCCGAGAACGAGGAATGCAAGGAGAACGGGAACAACCTGGTACCGGAAGCTCCTCTCTCGCCTATCCCTGGGGGTGTGGAAGAGACGTTCCATATTATGATCGTCGACGACGAGCCTTCCAACCTGAAAGTGGCCATGGACGCCATCGCTTCCATGGGACATACGTATACGACGGCGGCTGGCGGGGCCGAGGCACTCGCAGCATTGCGGCAAAAGCAGCCGGATTTGGTGCTGCTCGACCTGATGATGCCCGGCGTATCAGGGCTAGACATTTGCCGAGAAATCCGCGTACTGCACGGGCTGGCGGAGCTTCCGGTGCTGATGCTGACCGCTTCGGGACAGACGCGCGATATTCTGGCCGCCTTCGGGGCGGGGGCTAACGATATTTTGCAAAAGCCGTTCCAACTGGCGGAACTTCGGGCCCGGGTGCAGTCGCTCCTGGCGATGAAAAGCTCTTCGTCGTTGGCAGTGCGGCGGGAAATGGATTTTTTGCAGGCCCAAATATCCCCGCATTTCCTTTACAACAGCCTCAACGCGCTGGTTGGACTCAGCTACAAAAACGTGGATAAGCTGAGAGAGACAATTCAGCATTTGACCACGTATCTTCGCACCAAGTTCACGTTCGTTTTTCAGGGAGAACTAGTCCCGCTGGAAAGGGAATTAGAGCTGGTACGAGCCTATCTTGCCATTGAACAGCTTCGTTTCGGCCAGCGGCTGGTCGTCCGTTATAAAATCGATGAGCATGCGCATACCATGCTGCCGCCGCTTACCCTTCAGCCGATTGTCGAAAATGCAGTCCGCCACGGAATCGGGCAGAAGCCCGAAGGGGGAGCGGTGAATATCATCGTCCGCCGCGGTGATCGCGGCGTTGAGATCATCGTCGAGGATGACGGAGTCGGAATGGATGAAAGTACGCTTAGGCAGCTGGAGCATGGAAAGACAGGCGGCATCGGCATCGGAAATGTGAACCGGAGGCTGCAAATGAGATACGGGCGGAATCTGGATATTCATAGCCGCCCGGGCGAAGGAACTCGAATCACGATTTATTTGACGGAGGGGCGTTATGTGGAGAGCCATTCTGATTGATGACGAAGAGATCGCGCTTGATGTCATGGACATCATGCTGACCGAGGTTGGCGGTGTGGAGGTAGTCGGCAGGTTTCAGTTGGTTGCCGAAGCGCTTGAACGATGCGGCGTTCTCCAACCGGATTTGATTTTTTTGGATATCGAAATGCCTGGAGTGGGCGGGCTGGAAGCTGCAGGAGCGCTGGCAGCATGCTGTCCGGACGCTGAAATCATCTTTGTGACGGCTCACGACCAGTATGCGATTGATGCGTTCGATACCGCAGCCATCGGATACTTGCTTAAACCGGTCGCCAAGGACAAGCTTGTTAAGACGCTATCCCGTTATGCGGATCGTCAAGCCAAAAGGCAGATCCGAAGCGGTGATTCTATGGATGGGAACGCACTGAGTGCTGCCAGTCCGGCGGCTGGACTAGAAAGACAAGCGGAAGATAAGCAGCGGCTGTCGCTCAAAGTGCTGGGCAGTATGGAACTGTACGCCCCGGACGGACGGCTATTGACATGGCGTACCAAGAAAACGAAGGAGCTGTTTGCGCTGCTTTGGCATCATCGAAGCCGGCCGGTCTACAAATACGCGATTCTGGAATATTTGTGGCCGGATGATTCGGCGGAACGTGGACAAAAGCTGCTGCATACGTCCCTTTATTACTTGCGGAGCCTATTCAAGGCGGAAGGCTACGACGGATTCGTGAAATACGGTGACGAGCGGTATTGGATTGATTCGTCGGCCATCCGCGGCGACCTGGAGGAGCTCCTTGGGGGACTGGATCAGGGGAATGCAACGATGGAAATTAGGGAGTTGCTTCAACTGTACGGTGGCGATTATCTGGAAATGGAGCATTACGAATGGGCCAATGCCTACCGGATGGAGCTTCGATCGGTCATGATGTCTTTTATGACTGCGTCGCTGGATCAGGCCGCGCATGAATACCGTTCGCTGCTTCTGTGGAAATTGATCGAATTGGAGCCAAGCCGGCTGTCCTACTATGATTTGCTGGCGGATTGTTTGAACCAAGCCGGGGATCAGGATGGCGTTTTCCGGGTGCGGGCAATGATGGAGCAGATGGAGCTGAAGGGAGAATAGAGCGGGGGCGAATGGGACGGAAGTAGCAGACAACAATCGCATAAAATGTAGAGAAAACAGTCTTCAAACACCAATTTGAAGGCTGTTTTTGTCGTTTTATGGGGTAATGTTGTGAAAATGTTGAGAGCTGCTGATTACAATGAGACTCAGATGCAGGCGATCTCATGACCATGAGGTCCGTAATTTATACATTCAGAAAGAGAGGATCAGACATGAACGCACAGAAGAGGAACAACACTGCTTGCAGGGCGGTCATATCCGTCATTATAAGCCTGGTCATGCTGTTCGGGGCGATTTTCCAACTGTTGGCGGTGCCGGGACAAGCTTCCGCCGCCCCAGGAGTCGTATGGAAGCCGATCGACGGGGGCGGGCTCAGCGCGGGTACGGGTTCGAACTCCGGCTCGAGGGACCCGAGCATCGCGACCTGGAACAACCAATTGTATGCGGCATGGTCAGAGCAAAAGGAATATATGAATAACCAGATGCAGCAGGAAACAGAAATAAGAGTAATGAAGTGGGACGGCAATCAGTGGTCGGCGGCTGATGACGGGAGTGGCCTGAACTTTATGTCGAGCAGCAGTACAAGCAGTCCTTCGCTTACTGTATATCAGGGCTGCTTGTACACCATCTGGACGGAAGCTGAAACCTCATTCGGGTATCCGTTCAACCAGATTATGGCCAAGAAAAATTGTGGGGACGGATGGGTCTCTACGACGAGTGGAAACAATCCGGTAAGCGGCAGCGGCAGAGGTGAAATGCCGGTGCTCCTCGTTTATCAAGGTGATTTGTATGCGACTTGGATAGGTACTTCGGACGGGAGTACGGGCCGAAAAATTCAAGTGAAAAAATATAACGGCAGCGTCTGGAGCAGTGAAGCGGTGGATATGACGTTCGTTCCAAACGTAACGGCATTTGGGCCGCGGCTTGCAGTCTATAAAGACGATCTTTATTTAACCTGGAGCGAGCAAATGGTGGACAGCCCGTATTACTCTTATATCCCCGTCATGAAAAGAACGGTCAAGGGTGCAGGAAGTGTCACTTGGGCGAACGTGTCGGGAAATTTGGGAATTACGAATACGACGACATCGGCTGGAAGCCAAGTTCTGCAAGCCTATAACGGGCGGTTATATGCGGTATGGAGGGATAACAATCCGGCTCAGTTGAAGGTAAGCAGCTACGACGGAAATGCCTGGAGCCCTGTCGGTAGCGGCAATTTGGATAAACCGGCGGGGGTTCAATCGCAAAGCCCGAATTTATTTGTATATAATCAGAAGCTGGTTGCTGTCTGGAACGATGTGAATTCGCAAGGGTTCCAGTGGAATCTGCGGGTCGAGGAATACGACGGCACGAATTGGAGCCCGGCGGACCAGGGACTTGCGGACAGGAATCTCGGCAACGTTACTTCTTTTGCCTCATTGAACAACGCGATGTATCTAGCATGGTCCGACGTCTCGAAAATTCATGTGTCCGAACGTCGGGAACCGCCTGCTGCCCCTACGGGTTTACAAGCGGTTGCAGGAGATCGGGAAGCGGAGCTTAGCTGGAATTTGGGAGCTGGGGTAGCGAATTACAAGATTTATCAAGGCACCGCCAGCGGGGTGTACGGGCCTGATCCGATCGCGACAGTGGATGGCGCGACCGGCCATTATACTGTTCAGGGGCTTGCGGGTGGAACGACCTATTACTTCATTGTGACGGCCATTAACGATAATGGGGAGAGCTCCTTCTCGGTGGAAGCGAGCGCGCAGCTTACACTGCAGATCGCGACGGTAAGCTATGCACCTGGAGATCACGGAACGATCAGCGGAACGAGTGAACAGGTAACAATCGGGGGGCATCCGGCAGCTGTTCCGACGGTCACGCCAGAGGCGGGGTACCATTTTGCAGGATGGAGCAGCGATGGAGGCATCACGAAGCTTAGCAGCCAACAGGTTTCCGCTTCGACGGTGACCGCTGATGTGACATATACCGCATATTACACGGTGGTTGTCATGGGAGACGCGGATGGGGACGGCAAGGTGACGGCTGCGGACGCGCTTTTGTTGACCAAATACATCAAAGGTAAGATTACGCTAACGCCGGAGCAATTGCAGGCGCTCGACATGAATGGCGACGGACAATGGGATGATGAGGATGTCAAAGCGATACTTGCCATCTCCGTGGGAAAGGGTTGATTCTATGCATTGGAAAAAAATGATTTCGGTAATGCTGGCGGTCGTTCTGTTGTTCTTGCCCTTCAAAACGATAGGCCATGCCGATCAGGATACAGCGTCAAACTCGATGAAGGTAAGCAGCGAAGTAGGGTATGCCGGAGATTTGGTTGATGTATCGGTGTTTCTGACACCGGAGGATATGATCAACCAATACGACATTTCGATCGGATTCGATGCTGCGTCGCTCGAACTGTTGCCCGGGAATGAAGTTACAAATGAACTGGGTGCCAGTCAAGGCGATACGTTCGATACGGATATCACCATTACGGGGATCGCCAATGTAAAAGCTAATTTGGTTGACAACCCGGTTTTAATTGAAGATACAAAAGTGTTCACCCTTCATTTCAAAATCAAGGACTCTGCGCAGCCTGGCGATTTGGATATAACTGCGCCCAAGCATGAGCTCTATGAGGGCGTAGAAATCGCCTCGACAACGGTGGATGCCGGCAAAATTACGGTAAAGGCAGCGAGCGCTAAACATACCGTGACGTTCAATTCGCAGGAAGGCAGTGCGGTAGAGCCCGCGACCGATGTGGTCAGCGGTACGACGATCAGCGCTCCTCCAGCGCCGACGAAGTCTGGCTACACGTTCGCAGGCTGGTACAAGGAAGCAGAGGGGACTAACGCGTGGAACTTCACAGTGGATACGGTCACGTCCGATGTGACGCTGTACGCAAAGTGGACGGCAATGGTGCAGGAGCAATATACCGTGACGTTCAATTCGCAGGAAGGCAGCGCGGTAGAGCCCGCGACCAATGTGGTCAGCGGTACGACGATCAGCGCTCCTCCAGCGCCGACGAAGTCCGGCTACACGTTCGTAGGCTGGTACAAGGAAGCAGAGGGGACTAACGCATGGAACTTCACAGTGGATACGGTCACGTCCGATGTGACGCTGTACGCGAAGTGGACGCTGCACACGGCGCAGATTCAGATCGGCTCGGTGAGCGGAACGCCTGGGTCTACTGTGGACGTACCGGTCACAGTGGCCGACTCCTCCTACGGAGTAGCAGCCTATGGCGTACAGATTGATTTTGACACGGAGGCCCTGGAAGTAACAGGCGTTACAGGAAATGCTGGAGATTACTTCGACTCCAACTACGATAACGCTGCAGGCTGGCTCAAAGCAGCATGGGTAGACAGCGATGCGGGCGATACGCCGATTGCGGCGGGAGAGAAGCTGTTCACCATCAGCTTCAAGATCAAGAGCGAAGCGGAGTTAGGCGATAAGGCACTGACGGTGCAGACGGAAGAGCCGGATCTTTTCTCGATCATAGATTCAGCTGGAGACGAGATGGAAAAAACGTTGACTCCCGGTAAAGTTACGGTAAAAGAGGGACCGGTACAACACATCGTGACGTTCGACTCGCAGGGAGGCAGTGCAGTTTCCAGCATCACTAACGTGGATAGCGGCACGATCATCAGCGCTCCTCCAGCGCCGACGAGAGCGGGCTACACATTCGCAGGCTGGTACAAAGAAGCGGCGGGAACGCATGCATGGAATTTCGCGGCGGATACGGTTACGTCCGATGTGACGCTGTATGCAAAGTGGGCAGGTAATGGTTCAAACAACTCGAACAACTCGAACAACTCGAATAACTCTGGCACGCCATCCATTCCAAGTACGACGAATACTGAGAAGCCCGACGGCTTTCAAGTCATCGTCGACGGCGTCGTGAAGGACCAAATCGCTACAGGCTTGACCACCAAAGAAAACGGTAAGTCAGTGCTGACGGCCACAATCAACCAAGCGAAGCTGATTGATCAGCTCAAGCAGGCGGCGGATAAATCTACCGTAATTATTCCAGTTACCGCAAGCGTGGACAAGGTGTCGGTGGTACTGACCGGAGAAGCAGTGAAGAGCATGGAAACCAAGCAGGCGGTTTTGGAGGTACAGACGCCATACGGAATTTACAAGCTGCCTGCCGGACAAATAGCCATCGATAATATCTCCTCTAAACTGGGCGAACAAGTCAAACTTTCAGACATTGTCGTACATGTGGAGATTGCCAAGAGCGATGAGGCCGCGGCGGCTCTCGCAGAGGCTGCGGCAACCCAAGGGAACTTTGCGATTACGGCTCCGCCCGTATCCTTTAATGTAACGGCATCTTACAATGGTAAAACGGTAAACGTAGAGCAATTCAGCAGCTACGTGGAACGCGAAATTCCGCTTCCCGCCGGCCTCGACCCCAGCAAGGTGACGACGGCTGCGGTGCTGGACGCGGACGGCAGCGTACGCCATGTCCCAACCTATATTACGACTCGTGAAGGGAAGAATGTTGCGGTAGTGAAAAGTCTCACTAACAGTGACTACTTCCTCATATGGAATCCTAAGGCTTTTGCGGACATGGAAGGGCACTGGTCGAAGCAGGCCGTAAACGACATGGTTTCCCGAATGATTGTCAAAGGGAGCGATGGCAACCATTATAGCCCCAATGCGTTCATTACGCGGGCAGAGCTCGCTGCTGTCGTTGTACGAGCGTTAGGCTTATCTGACAAAGACAACGGCAAGTCAGAGTTCACCGATGTCAAGTCCGGCGATTGGTTTGCTGGCCCTGTTGGGAAGGCAGTGGAATACGGCCTGATCAAGGGTTACGACAATCAGACGTTCGCTCCTGATCAGACCATCACCCGGCAGGAAGCATTGGTGATCATGGCCCGGGCGATGAAGCTGGCTGGACTTGAAGCGGACGGATTAGACGCAGATGTGCTGCTGTCTCCGTTTGCAGACCGTGCAGCGCTAGCTTTCTGGGCGAAGCCCGCCATTGCCGCAGCCGTGAAGAATGGACTTGTGGAAGGATCGACAGAAGGCTTGAAGCCAGCAGGGAACCTTACCCGGGCTGAAACTGCAGTGATTGTGCAGCGGTTTTTAATCAAGTCCAAGCTGATCGATAACCGGAGTGCCAACTAACCGATTCAAAGGTTAACAGAACAAGCCAGCCTCTTTTCCGCATGGAAGAGTAGGCTGGCTTGGTTTTTATTGATTCAGCGCATGTTTTGGGTTGGATGAAAACCACCGCATTCCTTACTTGAAGAGGGGCGGTGGTTTTTTACATCAAAATAACTTGAAGCAGCCGGTCTATTTCCTCTCCTCCGGACCTGCTCCGGATTCCTGAATCAAGGCATGTTCCTCATGCCACCACAGCGCCTCTTCCGGTTCCTCCAGCAGTTCCTTAATCTCATGCTTCTCCGTGACGGCAGGCGGGGACCCGCGAAGCGCTTTGCCTGAAGTCTCGGTAAACCATACCGTCACGACGACCAAGCCGATGATGGACGTACCGATCAAAAAATAGGCCGGAACGAGGTTGTTCTTGGTCAGGTTAATCAGCCAAGCCATCACGAGAGGGGTCGTGCCGCCGAACAAGGACGCCGAAATATTGTACGTGATCGCTAGTAGGCCATACCGGACATCGGTAAAAAACAGCGCAGGCAGCACGGAAGGCATCGTTCCTTCGAAGCAGGTGAGGAACACGGCCAGGATCAGCAGCCCCAGAAACACGAGCCCCAGCTTGCCGCTGCCGATCCATAAAAAAGCCGGAAGCGAGAGCACCAGCAGCCCCGCGAGCCCGATCTGCATAATTCGTTTGTTGCCGATCCGGTCGCTGAAATGCCCCATGGCCAATACGATCGGAATCATGATAAACATGACGATTAGAATCAGCAGCAGCCCTTCGGCTTCCCCGTATCCCAGCACGGCGGTCAGATGTGAAGGCATATAGGATAGCACCATATAATCGACGACGTTAAAGAAAAAGACCAGCACGAGGCAGATCAGCATGACCTTCCAATGCTTCGATAACAGCTCTCTAAGCGGCACCTTCGGCTTATTCTCATCTTTGGCCTTCTCCATCGCTTCAAAAGCAGGCGTTTCCTCCAAATGTCTGCGGAGATACAGCCCGACCAAACCAATCGGTGCCGCAACGAAAAAGGGAATTCTCCAGCCCCAAGCCACCATTTGCTCGGAACCGAGAAGATAGGTCAGCAGCGTGACCAATCCGGAGCCGGCAATGTAACCGATCAAGGTTCCCACTTCCAGTCCGCTGGATAGAAAGCCTCTCCTTTTGTCGGGCGTCGATTCGGCGATGAAGGTCATCGCTCCCGAATACTCGCCCCCGGTGGAGAAGCCCTGTACCAGCCGGGCCAGCAAGAGTAATACCGATGCGGTTACTCCGATCGATGCGTAGCTTGGAATGAGACCAATACAGAGGGTGGAGATGGCCATCATCAGCAGCGTTATGGTGAGCACTTTTTTGCGCCCCCAGCGGTCTCCAAGACGTCCGAAGAACAATCCGCCAAAAGGCCTGACGACAAAAGCAATGGAAAACGTAGCGAATGTATAAATGAGCTGCACGGAGCCGCTCAAGGACGGAAAGAAAACCTTTCCGATCACGACGACAAGATAGGAATAGATGCCGAAGTCGAACCATTCCATCGCGTTGCCCAAGGCCGTGGCGACAACGGCTTTTCTCGCCATGCTCGCGTCTACGATGGTAATGTCGTCTTGATGCAGCTTAGGCTTCGGCCGTTTGCCGATCCGTGGCCAATGGTATTTGTGCTTTTCATGGCTGTTCATCGTTCTTAGCTCCTAACGACTGGGAAATTAACATTTCGCCGTTAGTATTCGCTGGAAATGGAGGGATAATGCATTTCCAATAGTGAGTTGAAGGTCCAGCCCAATTCACTCCGATCGATACAGGCTGTTGCATGAAACCCGGCGCGTTGGCGGCCGCGAGGATCTTGGCTTAACCCTTCAAAAATGGAATTCCGATCATAGAAAAACGCTACTGATAACGTAGTGTCAGTAGCGTTTTAACAAGTTCTCGGTTTCCTCACGAATCCGGTTCCGGAATGAGTCAGGCCCTATTTTTTATAGCTTGAACTTCCGGGCCAGCCCTTGAAGCTCGACCGCGACCCCGCTTAAGTCATGCACATCATCCTTCATATGCTGAATGACGGTTACTTGTTCGTTCGTCGATTGGGCAACATGCACAGTTTGGTTCGACGATTGTTCGATCGCTCCATTCAAATGGAGAAGCGTAGCCGTAACCTCTTCCGTGCTTGCCGAAATTTCCTCCGCAGAGGCGGACACTTCATGCAACTGCTCGGTCAGCTGCTGCACGGACGCGTTGATCTCTTCAAAAGCCTGCTTGGCTGCGTGCATCTCCGTCATGCCCCGCTGCACCTCGTGCTGCTCCTTATCAACGAGCATGACCGCATGCGAGGAGCGCTCCTGAATCCGGTTCACGATCTTCACGATGTCCAGGGAGGATTGCTTGGAGTGGTCTGCAAGCCGCTTCACTTCCTCCGCGACCACGGCAAATCCTCTTCCGTATTCCCCTGCACGGGCCGCTTCGATCGAAGCGTTCAGCGACAAGATATTGACTTCCTCCGCGATCTCCTGAATCGTATGCACGGCTTTTCCAATGTCTTCAGTCTGCTGATGGAAGGTACGGATCACTTCCTCCGTCTCCTTCGAGCTCATCAGAATGGCGTTCATCTGGCCATGAATACGCTCGATCCGCTCGCTGCCCGTGTCGGCCTGTCTGGAGGAATGGTTGGCAAAGTCCGCAACGGATGCGGTGGCTTCCGTAATCTTTTGAACTCCGGCGGCCATTTCCTCCACGGCTCGGCTGCTCTCCTGAATGCTGTGGGATTGAATGACTGCCTGCGATGCGACCTCCTGCAGATCTTCGGCATTATGGGAAGAGTGTAGGGTCATGGTTTCGGCGTTAGACAGCAGTTTTCCGGTATTGGCGGCAATCACGGATGATTGTGCGGTCATGTTGGAAATCATTTCGCGAATCGCTCCAATCATGCCGTTAAAGCTCTTCGTGAGTTCTCCTAGTTCATCCTTGGATTGATAGCTGCCCTTGACCGCGAGGTTACCCGATTCCGCCATGGCCATCACCTTCTGAAGCTCTTTAATCGGCTTGTTAATCATGCGGGATATGTAGAGGCCTGCCGTACCGCAGATCACGATTGCAGCCAGCACGACAATTAGCTCGAGAGCCATTATACTCCGGGCCTGCTCACTGTTTTGCTGATTAAACTGCTCTGCAATTTCCAGATTCGTAGACTTCATTTGTCTTAACACGGTTACGATGCTTTCAATATTTGTCCTGAAATTCAAATCATAGTATACATAGGCTTCCGTCGCATTGTTTTCGCTCAGCAGCTCTTTTACGCGCTTATAATGCTCTTCACCGAAATCGACTAATTTCAAATACTGCTTGTAAAGATCCTGATCCACGGCGTTCTTTCCATAACCCTCAAGCTGCTTTCTCGTCGCTGCATCCTGCTCTTTCAGCTGGTCCAGCTTAGCGGTTGTGCCCGCACGATCCACTCTGGCATCCCCCAGAAGCAGCTTGGTTTGATAGGTATCGATCTGAGTGCTGGTCGTAATGAGTTGACTCAATGCTTCATTCGGCAGCATCTTGTCTTCGTACATTCCCTTCGCATTGGCATTAACGGCCTTTAAAGATACGAACCCGATCGTTCCAGTGACAGCCAGAAAAAGCAAAGAAAGCACGATTAAGCTGTTGATCTTGTGCGATATTTTTTGATTGGCAATCCATTTCATGGGCCTTTCCCCCTCATATGTATGTTTGTTGCTAGAACTACTGATTTTTATTTTCAAAATAATAGGAATACATTTAAATAATATTTCGGAATTTTCATTCAAAAATGTTAATGGTGAACGGGAGAGAAATAGGAAATAGGGGGATAGGAGCACCAAAACAGGGGCTGCTTAAGTTCATATGTAGGAAGAAATTGAAACTATGAAGAGGGAAGTGGAGCTAAAAGAACTTGCGGGGATTTTGTGCGTAACGGAGAAAATACGTAAGAATGGAAAGTGGGAAAAAGGATATTGGAGAGTAAATAGGATACAAGGCGAAATAAACGGAGTTTTGAAGATAAAAGAGAGGAAAGAAAATGAGTGATCCGGGGTTGAAATGGAGTATAAAGGAGTAAAAAGAGCGCAGAGATTAAGAGGATAGAGCTTCGTTCGTGATTTGTTCAATATTGATCGGGGAACGGGATCCTTCGCGAACCAAATCAGGCAAAATATGCTGCAAGAAGTAGTCTACGCAGTGCAGCTCGATGCTTTTGATTTTGATCAGGGCATTACGATACATGACGATAAATTCCTTTTCGGTGTTGCCGCGCGCAAGTTCTGCAAAAGCCTCATAGACTTGATCCATTTTGTCAGCAATCTCGAGGATTCGTCCTTCAACGGAATCATCCTTGCCTTCGCGCAGTTGTCTGCGGAAAATCGGCTTGAATTCCTCAGGAATATGCTCGTCGATGAAATGGGCGACCATGCCTTCCTCCACTTGCTGCAGCATGGCCCGAAGCTCCAGGGAATGATGCTTAACAGGCGTCTTGATATCCCCGATAAAAATCTCTCCGTAATCATGGCTGCTCGTGATCTCGTATAGCTTTTTCCAGTCGATGACGACTCCATTCGATTCCTCAATGTCGGCTAGTGTTTTGGCATATTGCACAACCTTCCAGGAATGGGCGGATACGCTGTGCTCTTCGAATTTGAATTTACCGGGACAGCGAATAATGCGCTCGAGGTCATTTAGCGATTGAAAATACGTATGAATTCCCATATTAATCTCCTTTCTTCAGGTGCGTGTTATCGTCACCTTTCTTAACGATTAGTATACATTCCATTTGTAAATGGAGGATTAACTCGGGCTGGAAGTTGTTGCAAGGATGTTTAGGGTATCGTTGAGAATAAAAAAAACCAGCCATCGGATCAGGTTCCGAAGACGGGTTGGTCAGAATGTCACTTCACCAAAATCCCATCTACAAATGTCATCGTTTTATCTTTAAACTCCAGAATGAAGATACTTTTATAATCCGATGAGGAGTGATTTTGCATCCCCAGCATCATCTCTTTTCCTACATCATCGAACGGATTGTGGAATACGCCTTTCGGCGTGTAACGAGTCTCATATCCTACAACGTTATGATCTTCATCATAAATGAATTTGCTTTTATTCGAGAATATCAAATCCTTACCGTTTTCAAGGGTTAAATGAACCTCCAAACGATCGTTGACATTCTGATAAGAAATTTTCACATCCTTGGAGGACACCGGTAGACCGATGGCAAATAGTCCGATGACGGCCATGACCAATACAAGTACGGCAAAGATGGAAAGAAAAAGGGTCTGTTTGTTCTTTTTCCTCACTTTTTTGAGGTAATCGAGTTTCTCTACTTCTTCCGCATCCAGGATGGGTAGGCTCGAACCGATCGGCTCCGTCATCTGCTGGTAATACTGGCGGCATTCCATACAGGAACTCAGATGCTTCTCGATCTCGTCGTTACTATAGGCAGAGGTGAGTTGTTCAGCATAGGAAGGCAATAAGTCCCGAACCATATCACATTTCATGAGGATCTTCCTTTCATTAACTTTTGCTTTCCGCGGTAAAAGGTCACTCTTACCCACGTTTCGTCCCTTCCAAGAATTTCGCCAATCTCCCGAAAGCTGAATTCGCCGGTCATGCGCAGGTACATGACTTCTTTGGTATTGGGGTCAAGGGAATGAAGCTGCTTGTATAAGTCCATTTTATTTTGAGCCATGATGA
The DNA here is from genome assembly GCF_004916975.1 of Paenibacillus dokdonensis. GTDB lineage: Bacteria > Bacillota > Bacilli > Paenibacillales > Paenibacillaceae > Paenibacillus_AQ > Paenibacillus_AQ dokdonensis. The sequence goes on from NZ_STGQ01000002.1 coordinate 862,953, forward strand.
ACTGAGATTCCGGGGAAATCGGATCGACTAGGGGCATGTCCATGAACGCATCAGCCGGTCTCTTTTTCTGCTTATCCAGCTCCTGATACCACACATGCTTGGCAATTTGGCACAGCCAGACATACACCTTGCAGGTTCCATCGTATCTATGTATGGATTTTACGGCTCTATAAAAGGTTTCCTGGGTGATCTCTTCCGCCAGCAAGTGGCTATGACATAAACTAAAAACGAACTTGTATACTTGCGTCGAATATTCCCTGTAGAGTTCCTCGGTGTCCTGCATTCATTCACCTCCTTAAGCGATATATCCGAAAATGACTGTATTCGTTACAGCCCTATTTAAATTTTTATAAAAAACATGGGTTCGTATTAGACAGCGAATCCTCAGAAAAGCTATTTTCCCTGAAGGAGATAGAACTTGTAACCGATTTTATTTGCTTCTGTACAATCTGTTGCTATGATACTATATAAATTGGATTCAAAGTTTGATCACATGATTTATTGATGTTTTTGATATACAAGATGGTTCGACGACCTATATTTCTTTAAAATATGGAATGCGTAAGTCGTCACGACCGTTTTTACATAGCTTTATATAGAGGTTAGAGACATCCAACCAGGAGGGGAATACTTTGAGCACACAAAAATTTGGAGCCCCATTAGAAGGATTTTCCGAATTCAGCAGAAAGGTAGCCGCAGAAGGTGCCGTACTGTTGAAAAATGAAGGGAATGTTCTCCCGATTAAGCAAACCGAAAACGTTTCAGTTTTTGGCAGAACGCAGGTGAATTATTATCGCAGCGGTACAGGTTCGGGAGGCAGTGTCCATGTTACGCATACGACCAATCTGCTGGACGGTCTGCGCAGCAAAAATAATATTATCGTCAATGAAGAGTTAGCGGCTGTATATGAACAATGGATTGAACAAAATCCTTTCGATAACGGCGGAGGTGGCTGGGCGGCAGAGCCGTGGCACCAGAAGGAAATGCCTTTGACCAATGAGCTGGTGGCCGAAGCCAGAAAAATCTCCACCAAGGCGATCGTGGTCATCGGACGCACGGCGGGTGAGGACCAGGATAACGCAAGTGAACCGGGCAGCTATCTGTTAACGGCCGAAGAAAAGGGGATGCTGAAGCAGGTGGCAGCCCATTTTGAGCAGACCGTCGTTGTGCTGAATGTATCCAACATTATCGATATGAGCTGGTTGAACGATGAAAGTTACGTGCACCCGATTCCGTGCGTCATTTACGCTTGGCAGGGCGGCATGGAAGGCGGCCACGCGATTGCCGACGTCCTGGTCGGAGAAGTAACACCGAGCGGCAAATTAACGGATACGATCGCGTATTCCATCGAAGACTATCCGTCGACCCGCAACTACGGCAATGAGTTTAAAAATTTTTATGAGGAAGATATATACGTAGGATACCGCTACTTCGAGACGTTTTGCCCGGATAAGGTTCAGTTCGAATTCGGCTACGGCTTGTCCTATACCGAATTTAGCCTCTCGCCGGAGGAAGGCAAACGAGTAACCAAAGATGGAGAAGAGTATCTTGAAGTCGGCGTAACGGTTAAAAATATCGGGACTACTTATGCCGGAAAAGAGGTCGTCCAGATCTATGCGGAAGCGCCGCAAGGGATGTTGGGCCAACCAGCCAAAGCTTTGGCAGCATTCGGTAAGACCAAGAAACTGCAGCCGGGTGAATCGCAGCATCTTACGATAAGCTTTCCGGCACATGCCATGGCCTCTTATGATGACGCCGGCGTGACGGGACATTCTTCCGCATATGTACTGGAAGCTGGGACGTACCGCTTGTTTGCAGGAAGCAGCGTCCGAGATCTCGTGGAAGTCAGCGTCGGAGCACAAGACGGTTACGTCGTGGAAGATTTTAAAGTCGTGAAGCAGCTGCAGGAGGCGATGGCGCCGACTGAAAGCTTTAAGCGAATGAAGCCAGGTGTCCGCAAGGAAGACGGCTCATATGAATTGACCTATGCGGAGGTGCCGACGCGCAGCATTTCGATGGCGGAACGGATTGAAAAGAATCTGCCGCAGACGCTTTTGCAAACCGGTGATCAGGGTTACAAATTACGAGACGTGCATGAAGGAAAGGTCAGCATGGAGACTTTTATCGCACAGCTGAGCGATCAGGATCTGGCTGTTATCGTCCGAGGAGAAGGCATGAGTAGTCCTTTGGTGACCCCGGGTACGGCATCGGCCTTCGGCGGAGTCAGCGATAGTCTGCTGCATTACGGCATTCCGGTGGCCTGCACGGCTGACGGCCCATCCGGGATCCGCATGGACAGCGGACAGAAAGCGACGCAGGTGGCCATTGGTACGTTGCTTGCAGCTACCTGGAATACTGAGCTCGTCGAAGAGCTGTATGTCATGGAGGGCCGCGAGCTGCTTGGCTACCATGTGGATGCGCTGCTAGGACCCGGGCTCAACATCCGCCGCAGTCCGCTTAACGGCCGGAATTTCGAGTATTTTTCCGAGGATCCGCTGGTTTCCGGGGCATTCGCTGCCGCCTGCACGCGCGGAATCATGAAGGGCGGCTCTAATGCGACGCTGAAGCATTTTGCCTGCAACAACCAGGAGAAGTACCGCAGTAAAGTCGATGCTATCGTATCGGAGCGCGCCTTGCGGGAAATTTATCTGAAGGGCTTCGAAATTGCGGTAAAAGAGGGTGGAGCGAACTCCATTATGACCTCCTACAATCCGGTGAACGGACACTGGGCGGCTTCAAACTATGATTTGAACACCACGATTCTTCGTGGAGAATGGGGATTCAAAGGCATCGTCATGACGGACTGGTGGGCCATTATGAATGACGTGGTGAACGGAGGCCCTGCAGACCGGAAATATACAAATTGGATGGTCCGCGCGCAAAACGATCTGTACATGGTAGTCATGAACTATGGCGCGGAAATCAACGCATGGGATGACAATACGCTGGAATCCCTGGCAAATGGTACGCTGACCCGCGGAGAGTTGCAGCGCAGCGCCATCAACATTTGCGAATTTATAATGCATGCACCGGTATTCTCCCGCAAACAGGTGATTGAAGAAGTGGTTGCCGCATTCACGGGTGATCCGTCCCTCTCGGTAACAGAAGCGCAAGCCTTGTCCGATAACGCCCAGGTGAAGCCTACTGCAGCCGAATCGACAGTTGTGAAGGTGGATCAGGCCGGCGAGTACCGGATCATTGTCCGCATCATGTCTCCGGAATCTGAACTTGCGCAAAGCGCATGCAACGTGACGCTGAATGATGAGTCGATGACGACCATTCAAACGAACGGTACAGACGGCAGATGGATCAAGCAGAAGCTTGTTAAAATCAAACTCGAAGCAGGTCTGTATGAATTGAAACTGGATTTCGTGAAACCAGGATTGCAAATCGACTGGATTGAGTTTAAGCAAGTATAAATGTAGGAACGTGCAATGAGCTGAATAGGCCGCCCGGTACGGGTGGCCTATTTGCCTTGCTTCCAATTCACTTATTTCTCCCATACTGCTTCGCATAGGAAAGGATGCGTTGATACAGCTTCCGGTCCTTCAAATTTAACAATGGATAAATTTGAGGTCTCGTATTTACTTCGAGAATCCAAGGTTTTCTCTTAGAATCCAAGGCTACATCGAGCCCTAGCTCCTTGAATCCCCCATGATAACGATCAAATTGTTTTCCGACGGTGACGCCCATCCGCTTTAATTCGGCTTCTATGTTATTGATCGAGGTGGTATCGAAGCCTGCCCCAGACAGTGCAGGACGGAAGTATCCGATTTTTCCGCCTTGATTATAATTGGTGACGATTTTGCCGTTATTTGCTATTTTCATGAAAATACCCGTGCTTTCCCATTTACCGCTGTTCGTTTTCTGAACCATGACTCTGATGTCAAAAGGCTTACCGTTCGTCTTGGCCAGATGGATCCCTTTTTGCAGCAAAAAGGACCGGCGCTTGGAAAAACGATTCAGATAATCATATAAACGATCAAGGGTAGAATGGTTTACTTTGAAAGTGTTGTATTGTGTTTGATATCCGCTCCCATTCCTTTTAATCCGAATAATACGAGCTCCGCCTGAGCCGGTGGTAGGTTTGAAATAGACAGTAGAATACGCAGAAAGCATGGATTCTAAATGTTGTTTATTAAATTGCATTGTTGATGGAATATGCTTGCTTAAATTCGGGTGCTGCAAGAGCCATTTGGTTTTCGTCCATTTACTTTTAATAGACGTGCTTTTGTATTTCATCATACTCCCCCCATTCCTTAATCAGCATATGAATAGGTGAGAAGGCCTGTCACCTATATTAGCCTATGAATCTTCCGGAACGGGGCATCAATACAGACAATCTTCACGTGGCTTGCTGCTGATCTACACCGATTTGCGGAACTTGAAAATGACCTGGAACAAACACTGAAAAATGAATCGTTTTTCCTAATTCTGATGTATTATTAGGTTAGACCTAGTTTCTTCAAACAATGGAATATAAAGAAAATTTGTTGGAGCATTTCATATCAAGATAAGAGAATACTCCTATTACAGTCTCGAAGATGGGAATGAACGCGATTCTGGAAATGATGGATGAATTGCAGGCTGATTGCGGCGTGAATTGCCAAGGAGCAGGCATTTGCCCGAACTGCGGCCAGAAATGAAGTTAGCAGCCCGGGCGGGTACACGTAAGTACGCTTCATGATTTCACCTTGATCTTTCGCAAATGAAACCTTTCCCCTAAAATTACGGTATTATAGGATAAACGGAAATGTCGAGGAGGCAGCTCATCATGGGAATCTTATCGAGGTTTATGGATGTGATGAAGGTCAATATCAACTCGTTGATGGAACGGACGGAAGATCCGGAAAAGACCATTGATGAATATATGCGAAACTTGAACAAGGATCTGGGAGCGGTTAAAGCAGAGACAGCTTCGCTGCTCTCCAATGAGCGCAGGGCAAGGGCGGCGCTGGATGAGTGCGAGGACGAGATCAAAAAGCTGCAGCGGTATGCCGAGAAGTCGGTGGAAGCGGGGAATGAGGGAGAAGCCAGGAAATTCCTGGAGAAAAAAGTGAAGCTGGCTGGGAAGCAAAACGAGCTGCAAACGGCTTACGACCAAGCCTCCTCCAATGCTGCAAGAATGCAGCAAATGCAGGATAAGCTGGTGTCGGATCTCGGACAGCTGGAAGCGCGGCGCTTGGACCTGAAAGGAAAGATGGCCGCTGCGAGGCTGCAGCAGGGCATGAATACGGGCAACTCGTCCTCCGGGAGAGTCTCCTCCTCATTCAATGCTATGGAAGAAAAAGCGAACCAGGTGCTGAACGAGGCAGAAGCTCTGGCTGAACTCCGGGCAGGGAAAAAAGAAGACGACTTGGATGAGCTGATCGCGCAGCTCGAGAAGGATTCGAACAAACAAACAGATGCAGACACGGACGCGACTACCAATGCCGAAGATGAATTGGCGGCAATCAAAGCAAAAATGAATAAGAAGGATTAATCAGTTTCTTTTGATTGAGGTGAACAGATGCCGGTTATCGAATACAAATGTCCAAACTGCGGCAGCGGCATGGTCTTTGACAGTGCGACGGGAATGCTGTCTTGCCCCAGCTGCGGAAGAAAAGACAATATTGAGCAAATCCCCGATCCTCTGAAGCAGCAGGATTTTTCAGAGGATAACACCCAGGAATATCATTGCACAAGCTGCGGAGCCGTCATATTGACCGATCCTGAGACAAGCGCAACGACCTGCAGTTTTTGCGGTTCCGCGGTGGTTCTCAGCGACCGGCTAACCGGGAAGCTGGCACCGGCGATGGTCATTCCCTTTGCCGTAAGCAAGGAAGAAGCAGTGAAGGCGTTCAAGAAGTGGTGTAGGAATGGCCTACTGACGCCAAGCGGATTCATGTCCGCCGATCGGATCAAGGGCATCACCGGAATGTACGTGCCCTTCTGGTTATATGAATTACATAACCATGTTGAGGTACATGGTCATGCCACCAAAGTGAGAATGTACACGAGCGGTGACTACGAGTATACCGAAACGCAGCATTTTGACATCTACCGGAAGATCCGCTTGAATTACGTGAAGGTGCCGATCGATGCATCGGAAAAAATGAATGATGGATTGATGGATAAATTGGAGCCATTTCCCTATGAGCGCCTCAAGGAATTTAAATCGCCGTATCTCGCTGGTTACAATGCGGAGAAATACAGTTATGACGACGAAGCGCTTTTTCCGCGGGCGAAGGATAAGATCAGGGAATTCATCGAGGCATATATCGCTTCAACCGTTTCGGGATACACTGCCGTCAGTTACACCGATAAGCAGATCGATACCGAGTCCAAACAAGCTGATTATTGCCTGCTCCCTGTATGGATGGTCCACTATGACTTCCGCAAATCCAATTATGCGTTTGCCATGAACGGCCAGACGGGAAAAGTCGTGGGCAAGCCTCCGATCAGCAAGGCGAAGGTGGCGGCGTGGTTCGCAGGAATCTTCGGGGTTTCTTTCCTGTCATTGAAGCTGATTTCATGGATGATGGGGGGAGGGTTTTTGTGAAAAGACATCGTTCCGTTTGGAGCCTGCTGACTATTTTGATGATTTTCACGGCTTATCTCGTTTTTCCTTTTCAAATGGCGCATGCAGCGAATGATAACCAGCTGATTTATGATGAAGCCGGGCTGCTCAGCCAGGAAGACAAGTCTGAGCTGAACGCCATGGCCCACGAGTACGGCGCCAAGCGGGAAACGGACATCATCATTTTTACTTCTGATAACCCCGAAGGCAGAGACGTGCAGGAAATGACGGAGGACTTCTATGACGAGCAGGCACCAGGGTACGACAAAGCCCACGGAAATGCCGTTATATTGACGCTGGACCTGTACCACAGGGATATCTATCTCGCCGGATTTTATAAAGCAAAGCAATACTTGGATGATGGAAGGCTTGATAAAATACGCGAAAAAATAACACCGGATCTAACGGATGGCGACTACAAGCTTGCGTTCGAAAAGTATATTAAAACAACCTACAAATATATGGGCTACAAGCCGGACGTGAATCCGGACAATATTTTCTTTAATATCTGGTTTCAATTAGGCGGCGCCGTGGTGATTGGCGGCATTGTTGTCGGCATCATGGCATACCGCTCCGGTGGACGCGTTACGGTAAGCGGGCGGACATACGAGGATGCGAGTACTTCGGGAGTCCTTGATCACCAGGACCGTTATATTCGGACAACGACAACGAAGCGGAAAATCGAAAAGAACACGGGCAGCGGCTCGGGCGGTGGCGGCACGACCAAAGGCGGCCATTCGCACAGCGGCAGCAGAGGATCATTTTAACGGAAGGGTAGGGATACAGTTATGGGATTTTTCAAGAATCAATTTTCAAATGTGGTGGAATGGGAAGAGTTCAGAGATGACATGATCTTTTGGAAATGGAGCAACCGGGAGATCAAAAAAGGAAGTAAATTGATCATCCGTTCCGGCCAGGACGCTATTTTCATGAACAACGGCAAAATTGAAGGGATTTTCGAGGATGAAGGCGAGTACAACATTGATTCGGACATTATTCCGTTTCTCTCCACGCTAAAAGGATTTAAATTCGGCTTCAACAGCGGCATGAGGGTGGAAGTTCTGTTCGTGAACACGAAAGAGTTCACCGTCAGATGGGGAACGCAGAATCCGGTGCTGATCCCGACGCCTCAGCTGCCGGGCGGCATGCCGATCCGCGCCAACGGCACGTTCAATTTTAAAGTGAATGATTACGTGATGCTCATCGATAAAATTGCAGGCATCAAAGACAGCTATCTCGTAGAGGATTTAAAGCTCCGGATCACGGCTGTGCTGGACCAGCTGCTGATGAAGTGGATCAGCAAAGAAGGAAAGGACATGTTCAATCTGCAGGCGAATGCGTTCGAGATCGCCAAAGGCATCCGCGAAGATCTCGATATGGAAGTGATGGGCCACGGGATGACGATTACGGGCTTCCAGGTGATGAGCTTCAATTATCCGCAGGAAATCCAGGATATGATCACGAAGACGGCTTCCCATGAGATGATCGGCAATCTGCAGAAATACCAGCAGGTCAGCATGACCGACGCAATGTCTTCCGGCAAGCTGCAGGGCGGCGGTGCGGCTTCGGACATGGCGGGCATGATGATGGGGATGAACATGGCGAACGAAATGATGAAAAATATGAACCAGAATCAAAAGCCTCAGCCTCAGAAGGAGTCGGAGACATCGGATTCCGCAGCTTCCCAGGGCGGCAAAAAGCTTAATTTTTGCCCGAACTGTGGTGCGAAGAACGAAGGGGCTAACTTCTGTCCGAATTGCGGCCAGAAACTGAATTGATTCAGGTCACTTCCATTTTTAGCAAGTATCCAGCTCCGTAAAAGGAAAAGGAGACCTCGTTTCCGGGGTCTCTTTTTATCTTACCAAAACAGCAAGAACCCGCGTGGATAAACGGAAAATACATCATCAGACGATGGATGGATTTAAGCAAAAAAAATTTTTTTGAATTTACACCTCTTGGAAGTATCAATTCATTCTTAACTGTGTTATAATAAAGATATTGAAATAGCGTCCTAACGGAATTCACATAACGTAGAGGGTTATTCACTTATTTAATAACCTTGTACGATATGTGATTTTTATTTAAGAATAAGAATGCCATATAATTTTAAAAAAGGTGGTAATTATCAATGGAAACAGGCACAGTAAAATGGTTTAACGCAGAAAAAGGATTTGGCTTTATCGAAGTTGAAGGCGGAAGCGACGTATTCGTACACTTCAGCGCAATCGTTGGAGACGGCTACAAGTCTTTGGACGAAGGCCAACGCGTAGAATTCAATATCGTACAAGGCAATCGCGGACCACAAGCCGAAAATGTCGTAAAGCTCTAATATAGAGCCTGGTGCCCCGAACAAGACTTGTTCGGGGCACTTTTATTGCCTTTAAAACCAATATTGGATAGAAAGAGGGATGCATATGTACAACTCACGAAAAAAACCATTAGAAGATCTGCCCACTGAATTAACCGAAATATGGTCTTGTTCGAATGAGAACTGCAAGGGATGGATGCGGGATAATTTCGCTTTCTCCGAGGCTCCTGTATGCCCTCAATGTCAGTCCAAAATGGTTAAAGAACAGAAAATGCTGACGGTGTTAACCAATACAAGCCCCAGCCAATCTAAAAAATAAATAGGCTGCACACGGCGGCGAATTGTAGATTTGCTATACCGATTCGTCTCCACCATGAAAACCTGGTCCGCATGAGGACCAGGTTTTTCTTTTTGGATTTTAAATGCGGCACAAACGGGTCGTTCCGATTGGCTATTCGATCTTTCGTGTATATGCTACCATTTAGATGAGGCCGAAGGAGGGTTCAACATGGCGGTACATCATATTTCAATTCAAGGCACCGGAGAATGGAACGAAGACGCAGTTGTCTTAAATGAGAAACAGCAGCTTTATGGCGTCATTGATGGCGCGACTTCCCTCGTCCCGTTCAGAGGGACAAACAATGAAACTGGCGGGCGACTTGCATCGCAGCTGCTTCAACGTTATTTTGAACAGTTAACAAGCGAGGACTGCCGTGACCTGGAGACGTTGACGAATGAGGCGAATTTTCAGCTTGGAGAAGAAATGCGCGTGAGCGGTATCCGGATGGATGATAAAAGAGAGCTGTGGACGGCAGCGATTGCCATCGTCCGGATCACAGACCACCATATCGAATATGCGCAGGCAGGAGATTGCATGCTGATGGCGCTATACCGTGATGGCTCGGTTAGGACAATTACGCGTGATCATGTCTCCCATATCGGCGATGTTTCTATGACGACATGGAAACAGGGAATTGATTCAGGTATCCGCACCAAATCAGCGCTATGGGAGAAGGTTCAGCCACAATTACTCCGCAACAAGGATAAGATGAATACCGATGACGGATATTCCGTGCTGAATGGACTGCCGGATGCGGAGAAATATATCGAGTACGGTAAAATCAATCGGATCCAGCTGGCCGGCTTGCTGCTCGTGACGGACGGGTTGTTCTATCCGGAGGAATGGCCTAATACAGCGCCAGAGATGGAGAAGCTGGACGAAAGGCTTCTGCGATGTATCGCCTCTGATGGTTTGGAAAATTATGCTGAGTGGCTTCTTGCCTTAGAGAAGGGCGATCCCGAATGCATCCGCTATCCCCGTTTTAAAATATCAGATGATAAATCAGGGGTATGGATTACATTTTAATATACGGTGGGGCTGCTGCTGTCCATCTATAGACGGAAAAATATGATCCCAAGAGAAACCGAAGGCATTGTGCAAAGACACTGACATTTCATGTCGGTGTCTTTTTTTCTTGTTCATAAAATCAACGGTGTTCCAGCTAGATGAAATGGAGTTATTTTCTGCATACGGCTTGTCATTGAGCCTCTCAGAATAAACCTCGACTTTAAGTATTATTTGTATTATGATAGGTAATACTTAATGAACGAATGGATTCATGAATGAACGTGCAGGGGAGTGAAGAATTCGCATGGTTATTTCCTTACAATTGGACAGTGATACACCCCTTTATGAACAGCTGCGCAATCAGATTGTCATTGGCATTGCTACGGGTCAGTTAGAACCACAAGAGAAACTGCCAACGGTCCGCCAGCTGGCTGAGGAGCTCGGCATCAATACGATGACGGTCAATAAAACCTATTCACTTTTAAAACAGGAAGGATATATTGTTATCGACCGGCGGCATGGAGCGAAGGTAAGCCCACAAGAGCATGACAATCCGAATCCTTCCCCGCAATTAGAGGAGAAGCTGCAATTAATTATTGCGCAGGCGGCGATACAGGGCATCAACGAATCCCGGTTCCAAGCGCTTTGTGCTCAGATTTTTTCGAAAATGACTTATCAGCACCCCTAAACTTAACCTTCTGGAATGAGGTGTCTTGATGTTAACTGCCCTATTATTATTGACAGCGATCATCTGTTACATTGCGATATTAGCTACCTACAAGCCGCAAGCGAAATATAAGAAAGGGATGCTGTTTGCCGTGACCTTGCCTGCTGATGTCATGGATCATACGGATATTCAGAGTGTACAGGCGAGGTTTAATCATTTATTTTCAAAAGCAAGCATTTGGATGGGGATAGGCCTCGTTCCATTTTTACTTCTTTACGCATGGATTCCATATCAAGTTCTGTACTTTTTCGTGTGGTTATCTGTCTTCATGCTTGTGATGTTGATGCCATTTCGGCGGGCATTTCGCGATACACTGGCTCTTAAACGTGAACATGAGTGGTTTGTCGGTAACAAGCGTGTTATCCTGAGCGATCTGCGTGTAGCCCATCTAAAAAATAAACGTTCGGCTTCCTTATGGCTCTACCTTATCCCATTTGCGATGGCAATTGGCTTGCTGCTGTGGGCAATTCGTGATGAAGATCAGCTTTGGGGTGTCACAACCGGCGGTTTGGTCCTTACGATTCTTTTCTTCTTCATTTCGTTCTATATGCGCAAAAACAAGGCAAAGGTATACAGTATTAATACCGATGTAAACTTAGTTTTAAATCAAGCAAGACGCAGAGCTTTGTCCTACTTATGGCTGTTTATGGCTATCGCTGAGAATATTCATTTTTTACTCACTCAAATGTTCTTTATCAATGAGAACGCAGGCTTGGATATCTTGTGGATTACAGTGGTTGCATTGTTTTCCGCGATTCCGGTCGGCAGCATTTATTATGTTTATCACAAAATCCATACTCTCGAACAAGAGGTATTGGCGCAAGACGGCAAAGTCATCTACACGGATGATGATGAGTACTGGGCGAACGGCTTTACATACCATAATCCCCATGACAAAAGTATTTTTGTGCCTAAGCGCGTGGGAATGGGAGAGACCGTGAATACAGCGACCGGGGTTGGCAAATTGATCGTCTGGGGAACCATCGGTATTACGGCAGCGGTCATCATCGGGGTCTCCTTTATGATAATCCGGTCAGAGATGACATCTCCTACGATTGCGATCACACCGGACCACAGAGTGGATATCCAATATCCGATGTACTCCTACGACTTTGGCATCGATGACATTCGTGAATTGTCGCTCGTAGATCATGTTCCTTCCGGTGCCAAGACGAACGGCGAAGCCACAGGCCAGTATTCAAGAGGGCATTTTTGCTTGAAGGAAGTAGGGAAAGCGAGATTGTATATTTTTAAAAATAATCCACCGTATCTAAAGATTAAGCTTGATAACGGGTATATTTTTTATAATGAAAAAGATCCGCTGAAGACGAAGCAGATTTTTGAGCAGCTGCAGAAGCAGTTAGGGGAGTAGCTGGGGGAGTAAGGGATATACCCTGCTAATATGAGAAGGGACATCTCAAGGGATGTCTCTTTTTGTTTATTGAAGACGTGGGATAGACTGGATTTCAGAAAGATGGCGCAGTTTTGCATCACGTGTTTTTAGTTTCATAATACAGATAACATAGAGTTGACTATATAAATTTACTAATGACTAGGAAGTAGAATGGGCTTGTCGTCTATTTTGATGCAAAGTTATAATGAGTACAAAAATGCGACTGGCAGCGGAGGAATTATGGAGCGAAAATCAAATCAACCTATGCCCTATGAAGACAAACGTTTTATTGGAAGGCTGGACGAACTGGCAAAGTTGTCGCTTTGGATGCAGGATCAGGCAGCAGGGACACAGGTATTCTCCATTACGGGTATGGGAGGCATCGGCAAATCCTCCTTGATGTCTCGCATATCACAGATTGGAAAAAATGCAGGCTGCGTGTGCATTTGGCTCGATGGCCGTTCATTTACGCCAACACCAGCATCTTTTTTGGAAAATTTATCGGCTGCCGCATCACTTGAGCAGTTGGGGTTCTCCTATGCTCATCCGTTGCAAATTTTGATAGAAGCCAGTCCGCTGAAGCGTGTAATGCTTTTCATAGATACTTTTGAGGAGCTCTCTTTGTTGGAGGGGTGGCTGCTGGACGCATTCCTGCCTAAGCTTCCTGCTACGGGAGTGGCCATCCTGCTTGCTTCCCGGCCGCGATTGCCCTTGACTTGGATTGCCCATCCGATATGGGGACCGAGAGTGACGGAATTCAAGTTAGCTCACTTTACGGATAAAGAGATGTACGACTATATTGAGTCCTTTGGGGCATTTTCTGATGAAACCGTGGGTCAGTTGGTCCGGCATAGTGACGGTCATCCGCTTGCTTTGGCCCTGTCGGTTGATGCAGCCATGAGGGATGTTTCCAGTGGACATGAAAAACAAATCATTTCGCAATCGATCAGTGCTCGTGTGCTGCATGAGGTTACCTCGCCGCTGCTGCAGCCCATGGTGGATGTGCTGACCGTTCTTCTCCAGGCTAACCAAGAGATGATATCCCGCTTACTCCATTTGCCGGTACCCGTACAGCAATTTCGGGAGCTTGCCGGTTTATCATTCGTGCGTACGGTAGATGGTGGGCTGGCATTGCATGATGTGGCCCGAATGCATCTGCTGAGGGATTTTGGCCAGCGGGAACCGGATCGGCTGCTGCAGCTGCAGTCCTCCGCAGCGCAACTTCTCTACAGGAAGCTTCAGCAATCGGATCGCAAAGAACGCCAAAAGATTGCTTCCCAGATGTTAGTACTAAGCAAGGATTTGCTTTCTCCCCACAGGGGGTATGCCGACTTCTCGGTCGAAGGGCTTCCCTCCTTGGAGCAGGCGGCAGCCTCAGATCTGCCGAAGCTGCATGAAATGCTGGAGGAATGGTGCAGCTATAGCATTGATCCGCATTCGTACGATGCTTATCATGAATTTTTAGACGAGGTTATGGGACGTTTTCCCGAAAGCATTGCGGTGGTACGTGATAGTCAGGGGCAGGCGGCGGGAATGTTTATTATCGTATTGGTCTACTATGAAACAGGCATGCTCCTTAAGCGTTATTTTCCCCACGAACTGGCGGAATGCTTTAAGGAAGAGGAGTGGAGGTGTGATCCCGACAAAGCAGATACCTACTATCCCGTTCTGACTACCGCTACGAATCAAATGCCTGGTTATACAAGGGAGGAACTCATCGGACTGCTGACATTGGATCGTTTGTCACTGCTGGGTGACGGCAGCCGCGCCATATTGATTGCCACCAATGATGTGCTGAAGCAGCAACTGCAGGGAATTGGTTTTAAAATCAGGCCGACGGCAGCCCGAGCCTGCGATGTCACTTGGGCAAAAGCGGATATTTTGGAGCTTGATTTCCGTGCAGAAAACTTTGGCGAGTGGGTACTTTCCTTTTTTAATGGAAGGGATGAGCGGCAGGCGATAACGAATGAAATGTTTCATGCACTGAATTCCAAAGAACAGGAACAGCATTTGAGAAAAATGCTTCTTTCCATCCACGAACCGGTTGAGCTGGAGGATTATGCGAGCTGGTTTGCAGGAATCGGCAGCGGATTGGAGCTGCAGCGGTTTTTGCTTCATATGCTGCGATCCGTGGAAGAGTATGGCTTGTCAGAAGAAAACCGGGCCATCCTGCACGCCGCTTATTGGCTCCATGCTGGAAATCCGGATGCTGCAGCGCTGGAATGCAGTATGAGCCGCGCCACCTTTTATCGGTATCTTAAAAAGGCGGTAGCTAATTTTGCACAGGTACTTTCAGCAAAGCTGGGGGAATGTCTTTCGGAGCGTGAGGTTGATTACATGGAAGTATAGCTATTATAGCTTCGCAATGATGAATGGGAAAAGAATGAGACTAATTTGAGACTGAAATAGAAGAAGCGTATGCTAGAATGTAGATGTCGAATTTGGAGCATTCATCCCTGAAATTGTTGTAGTAGGAGGAACATCGAAGGAGAAATAATGAATAAAATTCTGCATATTTGGGTAATTGACAATCAATTGTACTTGGTATATATTGGTCTAGGCCAATAGTTCTTATATACTATTTTAGGACTAGCAGCGCATAAAGATATTTATCTTGTTCATCTGCAATTAACGACAATTTTATATTTTGGCACACTAATCGAAAGATTAGCTCGCAAAGCCCAGGAGTCTAAGAGTCTATGACTTATGATCGTCCGGCTGCAATTAACATCGTTAATGCAGCCGGGCGTTTTTGCGTTCCAAGGGACAAAATTTAAAATTTCAAGGAGGACGAGATGAAGCGAGGCTATAAACTTATATTATCATGGCTGTGCATCGTGGCATTATTTACAGGCCTGATTCCAGGTGGTTTCTTTGTAAATTCGGCATCGGCAGCTGCTTCGGGCGAGATCGTATGGCCCAATCCCGGCGCGACCAATCTGAAGAAGATTGCCGAGCCCG
Source organism: Paenibacillus dokdonensis (assembly GCF_004916975.1). GTDB lineage: Bacteria > Bacillota > Bacilli > Paenibacillales > Paenibacillaceae > Paenibacillus_AQ > Paenibacillus_AQ dokdonensis. Next base: position 878,249 of record NZ_STGQ01000002.1, read on the forward strand.
TGGAAGGCAAGAAAGGTCAATGGAAAGTCACGTTGACTGTGGAAGGCAAGAATATCAAGACGGCTTCAGATGTAGTGCTGGTGATTGACCGTTCAGGGAGCATGGACAATTCTAAACGGATGGACAATGCCAAAACCGCAGCGCAGAAGTTCGTGGATAACCTGCTATTGAAAGATTCGACAACGAAAATCGCAGTGGTCACCTTCGATAAAACGGCTGATGTCAAATCCGAACTCGTGGGAGTCGACAAAAAGGCTGATTTAACTAAAGTGATTAAAAATATCACTGTCAGCAATGAAGGAACGAACATTCAAGCGGGACTCAATAAAGCACGAACAATGCTTGAAAAAAGCTCAGCGCAGAATAAAGTCGTCGTTTTGCTTAGCGACGGTGCTCCGACATACAGCTATAAGGCATCCAACGCAGCAGCGTATACATGGCCGAGCAATAAGTATAGTTTTACTCTTTCGGAGTTCAGTTACAATAAGGTTCTGGGTTCCGGTGGAGATTTCGGCTTGGAGTATTGGAGCGGTTTCACTTATAAAAACGAGACTTATACCGTCAACAAATTCAAGGTTCAGGACAATGGCATCGCTGCTTTGTCCGAGGCGAAACTTGCCAGAGATGGCGGTATCGGCATTTATTCCATCGGCCTCGAAGTCGGAAATGACGACAATGCCAAATATGTGCTGAACAATGTCCAGAACAAAGGATACTACTCTTCAAACAGCGGAGATCTCAGTAAAGTATTCAATGAACTGTCCGGACAAATCTCCTATGCGGCGCAAAACGCCGTGGTAACCGACCCGATGGGCGCGATGTTCAACAAGGTCAACGAACCGGCGATTTCTCAGGGGACCATTGAATGGGACAGCAAGACGGAGACCTTTACCTGGAAAGTAGGAAACGTGATGGAGGGCTCGCCGGCTACGCTGACGTATAACGTGGAGCTGGATCCTAAGCAAACCATTGATTCAAATACTGCATATCCTACAAATGGCGATACTATCCTCAAGTATGACGATATCAACGGTAAAAAAACCACTAAGTATTTTGAGGTTCCTAAAGTAAGCTTCGGCAAAGGCTCGATTCTGGTGAAAGGCTACCGCGTCAACAATGACGGCCAGCCGATCAATGAAGACGGCGTGGTTGTCGATAAGCCGGAGCAAGCACAGGAACTCGTTAAGGGGTACTACTTCAAAGATAAGTCGAACAACGAATCTTTGGACATCAATAAATCCTACGACGTGGCCGCGCCTAGCGTCGATAGCTACGAGCTTAAAGTGGGAACAGATCCGACAAAAGTGTCACTGACGATCGGTAATCCGACGCCAACGGTTTGGTTTGGCTACGTACAGGCCGTCGAACAGCAAGTCAACGTGAAGTACCTGGAAAAAGGAACGAACAAAGAGCTGTCATCCGCTACTATGGAAAAGGGCATAAAAGGAAAACAAGTACAGCTTACAGCTAAAACCATCCAGGGCTATACGGCAGAAAAATCAAGCGACAAGTACACTTTTACTACCGATAAAGACCAGACTTATACATTTTACTATACAGCCAACGAACAGACCGTAACTGTAAAGTACTTGGAAAAAGGCACGAACAAAGAAGTTTCCCCAGCAACGACCGCAAAAGGCGGTACAGGCAAGGAAGTGGACTTGAAGGCGGCTAATGTCGCTGGATATACTCCTGAAAAATCGGAAGCTAAATATACCTTTACAGCAGAGTCTGGCCAAGTTTATACGTTCTATTACACGGCGAACGAGTATAAGGTAACAGTCAAGTATCAGGATGAATCCGGCAAGGACGTAGCACCTGCGCAAGATCTGAAAGGAAAAGCGGGTGATAAGCTCGATGTGACCGCAGTTGAGGTCGAAGGGTATGCACCAGTCAAATCAAGTGATGTTTACACGGTAACGAATAAAGACAATCAACAATATGTATTCACCTATAAAGTGAAAACTTATCCGGTGACCGTGAAGTTCCAAGACGAATCGGGTAAGGAACTGGCAACCGCAGTTAAGATGGAAGGCGCAGCGGGTGCGAAGCTAAATGTTACTGCAGCGAATGTCGAAGGCTACACACCGAACCAATCAAGCGATGTTTACACGGTAACGAAAGAAGCCAACCAACAATATGTCTTCACCTACAAGGTGAAAACTTATTCAGTAGTAGTGAAGTTCCAGGATGCGAAAGGTAACAAACTGGCAGAGCCAATTACGTTAAAAGGAGCAGCAGGCGAGAAGCTAGATGTTACTGCTGCAAACGTAGAAGATTACACACCGGACAAAGATAGCGATGTCTACACGGTAACAAAAGCTGCTAATCAAGAGTACGTTTTCACCTACACTGTGAAAACTTATCCAGTAGTAGTGAAGTTCCAGGATGCGAAAGGAAACAAACTGGCGGACCCAATTACGTTAAAAGGAGCAGCAGGCGAGAAGCTAGATGTTACTGCTGCAAACGTAGAAGGTTACACACCGAACAAAGACAGCGATGTCTACACGGTAACAAAAGCTGCTAATCAAGAGTACGTTTTCACCTACACGGTGAAAACTTATCCAGTAGTAGTGAAGTTCCAGGATGCGAAAGGAAACAAACTGGCGGACCCAATTACGTTAAAAGGAGCAGCAGGTGAGAAGCTAGATGTTACAGCTGCAAACGTAGAGGGTTACACACCGGATAAAGACAGCGATGTCTACACGGTAACGAAAGATGCGAACCAGCAATATGTCTTCACCTACACGGTGAAAACTTATCCAGTGCTAGTAAAGTTTGTGGATGAGGAAGGTAAAGAACTGGCTACCGCAGTTCTGTTGGAAGGAACAGCCGGCGAGAAGCTGAATGTTACAGCAGCTGAAGTAGAAGGTTATACACCAAATAAACAAACGGATGTATATGAAGTAACAAATAAAGGTAATCAACTGTATGTGTTTACTTACACATTGACGACCTACCCGGTAATTGTTAAATTCCAGGATGCAGAAGGTAACAAACTGGCAGATCCAATTACATTAGAAGGTACCGTAGGTCAAGAACTAGATGTTACAGCTGCAACAGTAGAAGGTTACACACCGGACAAAGACAGCGATGTCTACACGGTAACCAAAGAAGCCGACCAAGAGTATGTCTTTACCTACATGGTGAAAACTTATCCAGTGCTAGTGAAGTTTGTGGATGAGGAAGGTAAAGAGCTGGCTACCGCAGTTCTGTTGGAAGGAACAGCCGGCGAGAAGCTGAATGTTACAGCAGCTGAAGTAGAAGGTTATACACCAAATAAACAAACGGATGTATATGAAGTAACAAATAAAGGTAATCAACTGTATGTGTTTACTTACACATTGACGACCTACCCGGTAATTGTTAAATTCCAGGATGCAGAAGGTAACAAACTGGCAGATCCAATTACATTAGAAGGTACCGTAGGTCAAGAACTAGATGTTACAGCTGCAACAGTAGAAGGTTACACACCGGACAAAGACAGCGATGTCTACACGGTAACCAAAGAAGCCGACCAAGAGTATGTCTTTACCTACATGGTGAAAACTTATCCAGTGCTAGTGAAGTTTGTGGATGAGGAAGGTAAAGAGCTGGCTACCGCAGTTCTGTTGGAAGGAACAGCCGGCGAAAAGCTGAATGTTACAGCAGCTGAAGTAGAGGGATATACACCGGATAAACAAACGGATGTATATGAAGTAACAAATAATAGTAATCAACTGTATGTGTTTACTTACACATTGACGACCTACCCGGTAATTGTTAAATTCCAGGATGCAGAAGGTAACAAACTGGCAGATCCAATTACATTAGAAGGTACCGCAGGTCANTGTTTACTTACACATTGACGACCTACCCGGTAATTGTTAAATTCCAGGATGCAGAAGGTAACAAACTGGCAGATCCAATTACATTAGAAGGTACCGCAGGTCAGCAGCTTGATGTTACTGCTGCAAATGTAGAAGGCTACACACCGGACAAAGACAGCGATGTCTACACGGTAACCAACGAAGTCGGTCAAGAATACGTATTCACTTACACAGCAAACGAACAACCGAAAGAAAAGCGTACAATCACGATTAAGTATCTGATCAGCGGTACAGAAACCCAGCTTCAAGATCCAACCACTCAAGATGGTAATGTTGGGGAGGATATCACACTTGAAGCACCGCATTTTGATGGTTATACAACTGAAGAATACTATGTTCAATACCCTGTATCTGAACAGCAAGGCCAAGAATATACTTTCTATTACACCAAAGATGAGACTCCTGACGTAGAACAGCGTACGGTAGCAATCCATTACGTAGATCAGGAAACGGGAGAAACTATCGCTGAATCTACTGCACAAGAGGGAAATGTAGGCGAAACACTCTTCTTGACCGCAGATAAGATTACTTATAACGAATCGGTATACACGCCAGTTATATTCAACGATGACTACCTTATTACTGAGAATCAAGAACAGGAATACACGTTCTACTATGAAAAAGGTGACATTGAGGGTATTCAACAGGTCTTGGTGAAGTTCTTGGATAAAGAGTCTGGAGAACAAATTGGTGAACAGATTCGCCAAGGAAGACCTGATCAAATGATCAAGATAACGCCTGGAAATATTAAAGTAGGCGAAGTTGTTTATAAACCGGAATCGCCATCATCCACTTATACGTTCACTGCTGAAGAGAATCAAGAAACCGAGATCTACTTCATTAAAGATGGAGCTCCGGTAGAGAAGGATCAGAAGATTACGGTTAAATACCTGGATCAAGAAACAAACACTGAAGTGGCAGCTCCGACGATTAAAACAGGCAAGGTTGGAAGCAACATTTCGCTGACCGCTGCTTCGGTCTCAGGATACACTCCTGTGAAGTCCACTTTTGTGTACACGTTCGGGGATGAAGACGGACAGGAATATATCTTCTACTATACGAAGAATAGTCCTCCGGTAACTCCTACGGATCCAAATCCGAGCACGCCGGATCCAACACCAAGCACACCGTCGGGTTCATCAAGCGTGACACCACTGCCACCGGCACCACCGGTAGTTGCACCATTGCCTCCAGCGCCACCGAAGCTGGAAACCGACAACCATTACAACTACATCAATGGTTATCCAGATGGAACGATTAAACCGGAGAACAATATTAGCCGCGAAGAGGTTGCAGCCATCTTCTATAGATTGATGGATGATGCAACACGCAGCGACTATATCAAAAACATCAGCGCTTATAAGGATGTTGAAAAAACTCGCTGGTCTAACAAAAACATCGCTACCATGGAGAACGCGGGTATCATTACCGGCTATCCGGATGGAACATTTAAACCAGGCCGTCAAATTACAAGAGCAGAGTTTGCTGCTATCGCTTCAAGATTTGATGATTTGGATCAGCAGGTGAATACGTCGTTCTCGGATATTAAAGGCCATTGGGCTGAGAAGTATATCGTATCTGCTGCCAATAAAGGCTGGATTAAGGGTTACCCGGACGGCAAGTTTAAGCCGGATCAATACATCACACGTGCGGAAGCCATGGCTTTCATCAATAGTGTATTGAATCGTAAAGTCACAGTAGAAGGTATTCATGAAAATGCGAAGACATGGCCGGACAATACGCAAAATAAATGGTATTACACGGATGTGCTCGAAGCGACCAACTACCATGAATACAGTAGAAACACAGACGAGACGGAAACTTGGGAACAAGTAAAACCTGATCGTGTGTATCCTTAAGCCATAATAAAAGGCGCTTCTCTTATGAGAGGCGCCTTTATATTTTATTTATTGAAGAGCTTGTCCATATAATCGTAGGTTAATGGCGTGCTTTCTTTCAGCTCATTGCGAGTGGTTTCGTTGTAAACGTACATGCTGGCTGCTTCTGCAAAATACTCAACAGGGTAGACCGACATGTAACCATCATTTCCATAAGTAACACTTGCTTCTTTATTGAAAATATTCTTGAATTCCTGGGTATCGCTCGCATTATTTAAGACGAAACGATCAATGGCATGCATGGTTTCATGAATTTCAAGATTGAACGAATTATGGCCTTTGCCTTTTTTACTGTAGCCGATCCGAACAACAACATCTTTTTCACTGACACCAGGTACATCATCCCAAGTTAAACCTGTACCTTCCCAGCCTCTTGGAGTCTGGCCCTTCAGGTAGTTCAGCTCCGGTTCGTTGGTGATAATGTCGTTGGTCAAAATAATTTTTACACCTTTATCATTTAAAGTCTTCAAGATCGGCGCAGGTATTCTCTCTAACCGATCCATCATGGCGTTTGCTTCCTTCACATTATAATTGCCTGTTGGCAGGACAACTAACTGATCCATGACCGAAGCTTGTGCATGAACTTCATTCTTAGGAAATGCACCAATCAATGTGAAAATGATTAGCATGGCTAATATACGTTTTGTCCATTTCATCTCAAACATCCTCCAAAAGCCAACGTTTTACGAGAAACGTTGAGCTTCAATATCGGTAACTGGCTAGCATGGCGAATAGATCGCGGTAGCTCCTATAGCTTTGCGCCCCCATCTTTCAATGGGTTTGCCTTTGTCAATACGGAGTTGACATATGTAATTGTCGAACAATGATATAAAGCACGAAAAACCCTTCTCACCGAAATAAGAAGGGTTGAATAACAACGAATAACGTTGCACCTTATGTCGGTAACTGGCTGGCATGGCGAAGGATTCGCGTTAGCCCCTGTAGTTTTGCGTCCCCAATTTTCAATGGGTTTGCCTTTATCATTTTTTTGGGTTTTGGAAAATAAATCTATTATCTACCATTATATTAAATCCGCTAGATTTAATAGTCAAGAAAAAAATCATTACGTAAGAACTATGAATTGCTGCAGCGACATAGCCCTTTTCTCCCATCTTAAAATCGACGAAAACGGACATAACCGGGATCTGCAAAACATGGCATTTTTTCTGGGATGACTGAATATATAATTCTCTAAAAAAGTTGGATTTTCCATTTTGAAAAAATCAGAATTCCTGGCAGGAAAGGTATATGCGGCTGGTGAAACGTAAAAGCAGAACAATCATGTATGCGATTACAAGCAAGCTTAAAAAGGGAGCTGAAGAGCAGGATGAATGCGAGATCATGGACCGCACAGTGGATTTGGGGAGGCACGGAGGAAAGCCCGCGCAATGAATGGCGCTGCTTTCGTAAGGCTTTTGAATTACCTGAAGAAATTCTGGAGGAGGCTTGGCTTCATATTGCAGCGGACTCCCGTTACGTCCTCTACGTCAACGGTGCACAGGTTGGGCGTGGCCCGGTGCGCTCCTGGAAGGAAGAGCAGTTTTACGATTCCTATGAAGTTGGACATCTGCTGCAAGCGGGAGAAAGCAATGTGATTGCCGTCCATGTGCTGCATTTTGGCGTAACGAACTTCTATTATATTCGCGGACGCGGCGGACTGTTGGCAGAGCTGGAATACGGAGTGAAATCAGCGGGAGGCACAGCCGCTGAATCGAATCTAATGATGCGTGTGGGTAGTGACGATACATGGGCGACCTCAAGGCTGCAGGCGCAGAATCCTAACTCTCCGCGTATGTCCTGCCAGCAGGGCTTTGCCGATATATACGATGCCCGGCAGTGGGATGAGCGATGGGTAACGGTTAAATACCGGGAAGACGGACCGGGTTCTACGTGGGAGCCGTCGCAGGTGATCGGACCGCCGGGGGTGGACCCTTGGAAGCGGATTGTACCAAGAGACATTCCTTTTTTGACGGAAGAAAAAATCTATCCATCCCGCCTGATGTCACTGCGCCGGGTTCAGGCACCGGCATGGTCTGCCGTTCTGGATTTAAGGGCAGCGATGATGCCTGATAGTGTATTTCATGCCAATCCTGTGAGCTTTGTTGGTTATTTAGCGGGGGAGCTGGTATTGAAAGAAGGCGGTCAAGTCACCTTCGGATTCCCGGCTGGCTGGCGGACAGAGAACATGTGGGTGGATGGCAGGCTTTGTTCTGACTGGTACGGAGAATCACCGGAACGGTACTGCACCCTGGAGCTTACGGCAGGAGAGCATTTTGTGCTGATAGACGTTACATCATGGGATCATGGGGGAGGCTTTCACCTGGCAGCGCATGCCGAGGTTTCATTGGAATGGAGATCGCCTGCTGGAGATGGGACACAACAGCTGGGTGGGCCACCGCTTGCGATCATCGGGCCTTTTGATACGACGGTTCATATCGACCACCAGGAACCACAACCGATGAAGCTGGACCATCCAGAATATTTGAAGGCTGCGGGTGCAGCGAATTTTAAGGAGCTTCAGGATCTGGCAGGCTGGATTCGTCCGCTGCCAGCTTCTCTTTACAGCGAGGAGGACGTGTTCGGTGCTAACGTTTGGACGGTAGAAGCGGAGCCGTACAGCATTCCTTCACAGCTGGAGCATGCGATTTTGCCGATACCTGAGCCGGGAGTGCTGCCGTTATTCGATCATGGCGCCAGCGATTGTGAAATTGTAGTCGACGTGGGCAGGGAAACATCCGGATTTATTGGTTTCGAGGTGGAAGCAGAAGCTGGTACGGTTATCGATGTCTATGGATTTGAATATATGCGTGATGATTACAGGCAGCATACCTACGGCTTGGACAATACAATGCGGTACGTGTGCCGGCAGGGGCGGCAGCGTTATTTGTCTCCGGTCCGCCGGGGATTCCGGTATATGGTGCTGACGGTTCGAAAAGCGGCCGCACCTGTAAAGCTGCAAGAGCTGTACGTCAACCAAAGCACATATCCGGTGACGAATACAGGTGCTTTCCAATGCTCCGACCCGCTGCTAAACGAAATATGGAATATCAGCCGGCATACGACGAGGCTGTGCATGGAGGATACGTTTGTAGACTGCCCGTCGTATGAGCAGGTATTTTGGGTAGGGGACAGCCGGAACGAGGCCTTGGTTAATTATTATGTTTTTGGCTCCCTTGATATCGTCAAAAGATGCCTGAATCTCGTCCCCGGCTCGAAAGACATGTCGCCGCTGTATATCGATCAGGTCCCGAGCGGCTGGAGCAGCGTGATTCCGAACTGGACGTTTTTCTGGTCCATCGCCTGCCTGGAGTACGTGGAGCATACGAACGATAAAGATTTTGCCGTGAAAATTTGGCCGGCTGTGCGATATACACTGGAGCATTACCTCCAAAAGCTGAATGGGGATGGCCTGCTGGATATGCGGGGGTGGAATCTGCTGGACTGGGCGCCGATCGATCAGCCCAATGAAGGCATCGTTACGCATCAGAATTTGCTGCTCGTGCTTGCGCTGAACAAGGCTACGGAGCTTGCCCGAATCGCAGGCGAAGACACAGAAGCTATCGAACGAATGCTTCGTGCAGGGGAAAACCTGTCATTGGCGATCAATGCCCACCTGTGGGAAGAACGGCAGCAGGCTTATCTGGACTGCATTCATGCGGATGGAAGACGTTCGGATATTTTCAGCATGCAGACACAGGTATTGGCTTACCTTACGGCGGTGGCATCTGGCGAGCGCAAAGAAATCATTGGCGAATACCTGTTGAAGCCCAAGGCGACCTTTGTCCAGATAGGCAGTCCGTTTATGTCCTTCTTCTATTATGAAGCTTTGGTGGATGCTGGTCGGTATGATCAAATGTTAAACGATATCCGCCACAATTACGGACAGATGGTACGTTATGATGCCACCACCTGCTGGGAGATGTATCCGAATTTCTCGGAGAACCGGGCTAATCCTGACCAGCTGACGCGCAGCCACTGCCATGCCTGGTCGGCCGCACCGGGTTACTTTCTGGGCCAAGGCATTCTGGGCGTGAAACGTGCGGATCCTGGCTGGACTCGAGTCCTCATCGAGCCGCAGCCTTGTGATCTGGCCTGGGCAAGAGGCAGTGTGCCATTGCCGCAAGGCGGCCGGATTGATGTGAGCTGGAGCGTGGATGGCGATACCATGAACGTACGCGTGGCTGCGCCAAGCAGCATAGAGGTGGAAGTACAAGTTCCGGATGGGATGCGGGAGCAAGTGACTTTGGTGGGAAACGGATAATCTAATCTTGAATAATCAATTCGAGAATACCGTCATCTTGTGGCGGTATTTTTTTGTTTTTCCGCCAACGAATGTCAGCTTGGGAGATGGCTAAGCCCGCAACGGAGCAGTCCGGCACGGCTTATTCTCAGTGGTGACATCACAGAATACCGGAAATAAGGATAGCTCTCAGAGATGAATCCCCGTCTTTATCTTTTCTTTAACTTTCCTTTACCAAGTTTTATTTTTAGTTTCAATTTGTTTAATTTCCCCTCTCTATAATGAAGTCATCTTGGTGCTGGTCTAAGCGTGAAACTTACGGTCCAGCCCGCATGAACTGGGGAGATTACCAATGCAAAATATAAAAAAGAAAACGGTCGCCGTACTGTTCGGCGGCTGCTCGACGGAATATGAAGTATCGCTGAAGTCTGCGGCTTCGGTGATTGATCATTTGGACATGTCAAAATACGATCTGGTGCTGATTGGCATTACGAGGGAAGGCATCTGGTTCAGATATGGGGGTAATACAGAGGAAATCCGTGAAGACCGCTGGCAGTTGCACCCCAGCTGTACTCCGGCTTTCATTTCTCCGAGCCGGGAGCTGGGAGGAATTGTAGAGCTGGTGGGCACAGAATATCGAGTGACTCCGGTAGATGTAGTGTTTCCAGTGCTGCATGGCAAGAACGGCGAGGATGGCACGGTGCAGGGACTGCTGGAGCTGGCGGGAATTCCTTTTGTCGGCTGCGATACACTGTCTTCAGCGGTGTGTATGGACAAGGGGACCGCAAGCCAGCTCGTGAGGGCCATAGGGATCGATGCTGCAAAGTCAATGACCGTACATGCCGGAGATGATCTGTATACAGCGGTAAAAGAGGCTGAACCGCTTGGATTTCCCCTATTCATTAAGCCAGCTCGTTCCGGATCTTCGTGTGGCATTACCAAAGCATATGACATGTTGGAGCTGATGGATGGCATCCGTTCTGCCTTCAAGCATGACAAAAAGATTATTATTGAGCAAAATATTCCCAGTTTTGAGGTGGGCTGTGCCGTGCTTGGCGATGCAGATCCGATAATCGCGGAAATCGATGAAATTGAGCTGAAGAGCGAGTTTTTTGATTATGATGAGAAATATTCCTTAATCTCTTCGAAAATCCACCTGCCGGCCAGAATTTCGGGAGAAATGGCTGCAAGGGTCAAGGAAACGGCGCTTCTGATATACCGCACGCTAGGCTGTGCAGGCCTGGCCAGAGTGGACATGTTCATCAGCGGGGATGGACGCATTGTGTTTAATGAGGTCAATACGATGCCGGGATTTACGGCGGCAAGCCGCTACCCGAATATGATGCGTGCAAGCCATATTTCATACCCAGGGCTGATGGATCAGCTGATCCAACTTGCCATGGCAAGGGGGGCGAACTCATGATGGGCACAACAACAGACCGCGTGATCCGTATCGATCCGAAAATGGTTCATCGCGGACATTTGATCCTGGTCAATTCGGAGCATCCACTGCAATCTGTGATCCATCCCAAAAATTTAATGCAAGTCACAGACATTACGCATGCAAGCATGGAAGAAAAAAATATGCGCCTCGAGCGGACATGCTTGCAGCAGCTGGATGCATGGTTCACAGCATGCCAGGCCAAAAAGCATACCGGCATCGTAAGCGGATACCGTACGCGTACGGAGCTGCAGCGTATTTACGACCAGTCCTACGCGGAAAATGGGCCGATTTTCACCGCGAGCTATGTGGCGCAGCCTGATGAAAGTGAGCATCAGACGGGTCTGGCTGTAGATATCGGCGAACTGAAAGCTGGAGTGGATTACCTCTGTCCGTCCTTCCCTGAAGATGGCGTATATGCAGAATTTCGCCAGCAGGCAGCTGAGTACGGCTTCATCCAGCGCTATCAGCAGGGTAAGGAGCATCTGACCCATATCGCCTGCGAGCCCTGGCATTTCCGTTATGTTGGCGTCCCGCATGCCATCATCATGGAGCAATACGGCATGTGCCTTGAGGAATATATGGAGTATATGAAGCAGTTCACGTTAAAGGGTCCGCATTTATTCAAAAAATATAAAAATCATTTGATTGAGATGTATGTTGTGGATATGGGAGAAGAAGAGAAGGAAATCATCATCGATATGAATCCGGGTACCCGGGTAGAGGTCTCCGGCAATAACATGAACGGTTGTATGATTACGATCTTTCATGAGCAGGGGGAGATAAACCGATGAGGATGCTAACGCTTGGGCTGCTTTCCAGATATCATTCACTTCCAACGGTTGCGATGGCTCCAATCCGCTCATTCACTAAAAAGAACCACAACGTACCCGCCATGCCTTCAAAAAGCGGACAAAAGGAAGCTTCACGTGACAGGGCTTGGGCGGAAATAAATCTGGAGCATGTAAGACATAATGCAGCTGAGCTTCAGTGGCTTTTGCCCTCGAAATCCAAAATCATGGCAGTCGTCAAAGCCAATGCTTATGGGCATGGAAGCACGGAGGTTGCAAAATGTCTAAACCAGCAAGGAATCAATCATTTTGCCGTTGCGGAAATCGGGGAAGGGATCCGTTTGCGGAAGCAGGGGGTTCTTGGTGAGATTCTAATATTGGGATATACCTCCCCTGAGCTTGCATCCGAGCTGGCAAAATACCGGCTGACACAAACCCTGGTGAGCAGGGAACATGGCGAGGCGCTGGAGGCGTACAACGTTCATCTCAACGTTCATATCAAAATCGACACCGGCATGAACCGCTTGGGCGAGCCTTATCAGGAGCTGGAATCGATTATGAAGTGTTATCAATTTCCGCATCTGCATGTCACCGGCACATTCAGTCACTTATCCATGTCCGACAGCCTGTCACAGGCAGAGAGTGATTTTACACAGCTGCAGCTGCAGCATTTTGACGAGGTGATCGGCCAGTTAAAAGCGGCAAAGTTCGATCCTGGACAGGTTCATATCCAGAGCAGCTATGGCATTCTGAATTATCCGGAGGTTCGCTATGACCTCGTACGTCCTGGTATTGCGCTATACGGATTGCTGAGTCATGAGGGGGATGAGGTACGGGCCCATGCCGATCTGCGGCCAGTACTCTCTCTAAAAGCAACCGTAACTCAGGTGAAAGAGGTAGGAGCCCACCATCCGGTCGGATATGGCTACAACCTTCTGCCTTCTCATGATATCCGGATCGCCACGGTTTCCATCGGTTATGCCGACGGTATTCCGAGATCGCTATCCGATCATGGCGGGTATGTACTTATCCGCGGGCAGCGGGCGAGCATTATTGGCAGCATTTGTATGGATCAATTAACAGTAGATGTTACCTCCATCGTTGGCGTCCAGCAGGGTGATACGGTCACGATGATTGGACAAGACGGAGGGGAAACCATCACAGCCAGCCAAATTGCAGGACGCTGCGGGACGGTGACCAATGAAATTCTGAGCCGCCTGGGCAGCCGGGTTGAGAGGGTTTATACGGGGCAATGATGGGTAATGACAGCCAAGCAAGGCGCAATAAAGAAATCTGCTTATATAGTAAAAAGAGGACCTTTTCCTAGATCGCTTCCCCTAGTGAAAGGTCCTTTTTGTTGTTCCCAAAGTTAAGTATCGGCAATGACTAAGCATGTGTTGGTTTTTTTGAATCTGGGAAGGAAGCCCTTGTCCACGTTGTTATCCGTCACAATCGTATCAATGCGATCCAGCGGTGCAATGGAGATCGTGACGTCTTTTCCGAATTTGGTGCTGTCGGCGGCGACGAACACCTCCTTGGCGAGCTCAATCATTTTTTTGCGCGTGATGGCTTCCTCCAAGTTGTAGTCGGAGATGCCTCTTTCAATCGTAATGCCGCTGCAGCAGATGAAGGCTTTCCGGACGTTCAGCTCGTGAAAATTGAAAATATAATCAAACGCCACGACGGACTGCTCATCCTGTCTGATTTTCCCCCCGATAATGATCAACTCGACCTCACAGTGCATGAGCTCATTAATGACAGGGATAGAATTGGTGATGACGGTAAGCTTCTTTTTATGTTTGATATATTTGGCAATCTGATAGGTCGTCGATCCGCTGTCTATATAGATACAATCGCCGTCGTTAATATATTCGCTGCATTTGCGGGCAATTTGTTCCTTTTCCTGCAAATGATTGACCATCCGCTCATCCATGGAAGATTCTCCGAACCTGTCTACAAGCTTGACCCCGCCATAGATTTTCTCGATTTTTCCCTGGCTTGTCAGGAGATTTAAATCCCTCCGGAGGGTACCGATAGATATATCTAGCTCTTCTGTCAGCTCCGTTATTTTGAGGACCTTTTTGACCGTTAATAGATCGAGAATTTTCTTTTGCCTCTCTAGTGGCAGCATCTCTCTCACCCGCTAATATATGACGTTTAACTGCAATTTTGTATCAACATTGAAACAATTTCAGTGTACTGGTAACACCTGTGTTATTCAATAGGTTTACATAGATCATCATGTATAACCGTCCAATTCATTACAAAGTTAGTCATAAGTTATGAAGAAGTTATGCATAATTTACGCAAAATTTACATAGAAGAGGATTTCGGATGACATATGATTTTTATACTGAGGTTGTGTTTAAAGGAGGTGAGCGGTTTGCTGAAGCTGCATCATATTAGCAAACAATTTGACGATAAAGTGGTACTCGATGACATCAACCTCGAAATTGGCACGGGCGAGATTGTGTCGCTCCTCGGTCCAAGCGGCAGCGGGAAGACGACACTGCTCAATATTATTCTAGGCCTGACGGAAATGGATCTTGGAAGCATTGTATTTAACGAGGCGGACATAACCCATGTACCGATGAAAAAGCGCGGCTTTAACATTGTTTTTCAGGACTATGCCTTGTTTCCGAATCTAAATGCCTATGACAACATCGTCTATGGCTTGCGCAATAAAAAAGGCTCGGTGAGCGAGAAGGAGGTTCAGGAATATATCGATTTTCTGGAATTAACACCGCATCTGAAAAAGAGAATCGGCGAGCTATCCGGCGGGCAGAAGCAGAGAGTGGCACTTGCGAGAACGCTGGTAACGAAACCGAAGATCCTTCTGCTCGATGAACCGCTAAGTGCGCTGGACGGGGTGATCAAGGAGTCGATCAAGCAGCGGATTCAATCGATAGCGAGAGAATTCAAGCTGACGACGATCATTGTCACGCATGATCCCGAGGAGGCTCTGACGCTGTCAGACAAAATACTGATTATCAACCAGGGGAAAATCTCTCAATTCGGCACGCCTAAAGAGATTATTAACCAACCGGACAATGAATTCGTAGAGCAATTTATTATCAAGCAATTACAGATTAAACGGAAGAACATTTATAACTTGTTTGGTGAGATGTATGCATAGAGCCAAGCCTGAAATGCGTATTGTGTTCATCCTACTTCTGCTGCTGTTCGCCGGATTTCTGTTCCTGCCGCTTATTGTTCTGCTTATTCGTTCGTTTGAGACAGACCACGGCTTCGCGTTGGAGAACTACGTGTCGATCTGGAAGGATCGGGATTTGATCGGGGCTACTCTGAACAGTGTAAAAGTATCCGCGGTTACCGCAGTCATCACAACGGTGTTCGGGTTTATCCTGGCCTATTCCATACATTGCACGAAAATATACCGCCCTATCAAGGGCGTGCTGAAAACCCTCATCATCGTTCCGATGCTGCTGCCAACGATTACTTACGGCTTCGCCATCATGTATTCGTTCGGTAATCAGGGATTGATCACGAAGATTATTGGCCGGAACCTGTTCGAAATCTACGGATTTAACGGCCTGTTGATGGGATATGTTATTTACACGCTGCCGCCGGCGTTTCTGCTGATCCATAATGCCTTCGGCTATATCGATAAAAAATTCATCATTGTTTCGAAGCTTATGGGCGACGGAACGGTACGGAGCTTCTCGAATACCATCCTGCGTCCGTTAGCGGGTGCTCTCGGCGGAGCGTTCGTCTTGTCCTTTATATTGAGCTTCACGGACTTCGGGATTCCTGCCTCGGTGGGAGGCACGTATTCTGTGATTGCGGCTCAGCTGTATCAGGTGATGCTCGGCTCCATTCCGGACTTTAATCAAGGCGCGGTCATCGCGGTACTGATGCTGGTTCCGGCGGTATTCGGAATCTGGCTGCTGCAATATCTGGAGAAGCTTAATTTTCACTACGACAAGGTGACCGACACGGAGCTTCCAAGACATCGGGTGCGTGATACGGGCTTCGGAATGGTCTCTTCAGTAATCGTTCTGGGTATGCTGTCTGTCTTTGCGGTTATGTTCATTGCACCTTTTCTGAACAGTTTTCCATACGATCTTACCTTTACGTTCAAGCATGTCGTTAACGTGTTTCAATCCAGTGATTTGACGGGAGTCTATAAAAATTCACTGTGGGTAGCACTGTTAACCTCCCTATTCGGCACACTGGTCGCGTACGGCTCGGCGCTGCTGAATGTGCGTACTTCGCTCAGAGCGAGGTCAACGACGGATATCATCTCGATGATGACCAACACGGTGCCCGGCATGGTGCTCGGGATATCATACCTGCTCCTGTTTAACGCAAGCAGCTTGAAAAGTACATTTACAATCATTATCCTGTGCAACATTGTGCATCTGTTTACGACACCGTATCTCATGGCCAAAAATTCCCTCTCCAAGATGAATCCATCCTGGGAAACCACGGGAGAGCTGCTCGGAGACAGCTGGTTCAAGACGATCTACCGGGTGATTCTGCCGAACTCAGCGTCCACGGTGATTGAGATGTTCAGCTATTATTTCATCAATTCCATGGTGACGATCAGCGGGATCATTTTCCTGGTATCGGCGCAGACATCCGTCGTGGCCAGCAAAATCAAAGAGCTCCAGCATTTTGCCAAATTTAACGAGATCTTTGTGCTGTCCCTGCTGATTTTCTTCACCAATTTACTGATAAAGGTATTATGCGATTTTCTTCAGAGGAGAAGAGCGGTGCGGCGTTGAGGCTAGCAAGATTTCAATATTTGTATCACTTCGAGAGCGAATGATTCTTACGATCGGCTCAAGAGTAAGCTGACGCTGCTGAAACTGATGTCGATTTCAGTTACTCGATATTAAGCGAAGTAGCGGAAAGGACGGAATCGTGCTGAAGAAGCGATAGCGTTCGCCTTTGTCATCGGATATTTACAACTGAAAAGTGTAATCAAATAAAATCCGATGACAACAGCGATCGGAAGCACGATCCGTACTTGTAGCGGTCTCATCCGCAATATGGCATGGATTGACCATCGAGCCTTAGTGCGATCGGTACTCGTAGCGGCCTCCCGCGCACCCCAACTTATTTTTCACAAACCATAAAAATATAAAGTGAGGGATTTACGATCATGTCCAAAACGATTAAAGGAATGCTGCTCACATTATTCGCGATCAGTCTGGTTATTGCAATGGCAGGATGCAGCAGCAGCAAGGCAGAGGAAGCGAAGAAGGTTGTCATTTACACGAATGCCGATGAAGAAGCGGTCGCGTCCATGGAGACAGCACTGAAAAACGCCGGCTACGATGGCAAATACGTGCTTCAATCACAGGGTACCTCAGAGCTGGGCGGCAAGCTCATGGCAGAGGGCGGCAAAATCGAAGCGGATCTGATCACCATGAGCTCCTATTTTATCGAAAGCTCGCAAAGTAAGTACTCCATGTACAAAAACCTGTCGTTTACAACAGATCCACTGGATTCTTATCCATCTTACTATACGCCGATTTTGGCCAATACAGGTTCAATCTTCGTCAATACGGAAGTGCTGAAGCAAAAGGGACTGCCTATGCCGACATCGATTAAAGACCTGACGAAACCGGAATTTAAAGGTCTGGTATCGATTCCGAACATTATGGACTCCTCTACAGGCTGGCTGCTCGTACAAGCAATTATCAGTCATTACGGTCAAGAAGAAGGGAAAACCGTTTTACATGATCTGATTGCTAACGTCGGTCCGCATCTGGAGAGCTCCGGTTCCGGCCCGATCAAAAAGGTAGAGGCGGGAGAAGTCGCTGCCGGTTTTGGACTGCGTCACCAGGCTGTTAAGGCAAAAGCATCAGGAGCACCGATCGACTACGTTGACCCAGCCGAAGGAAACTTTTCGCTGACGGAATCCGTGGCGGTGGTGGACAAAAAGAATGCCACAACCGACCTTGCGATGAAAATGGCAGAGACCATCATCAAGGATGCGAGAAAAGAATTGATCACCAACTATCCGGTTGCCCTGTATAAAGGCGAGACCGTGGAAGATGTCAACAAGCCGGCTAAATCAATGAAATTTGCAGAGCCATTGACCGTTGAGCTGCTCAAAGAACATCAGGATTTCTTCAATGCGGCAAAATAATTCAGCAGGGAGCGTAGCAAAAGTGAAAACCTATAAGCTATTAACACCAGGACCGCTGACCACGACAAGCACCGTGAAGGAAGTTATGCTGTTTGACCGCTGCACATGGGATGATGAATATAAATCCATTACGCAAAAGATCAGATCCGAGCTGCTGACGTTCGCAGGTGTCAATCCGGATGAGTATACGGCCGTGCTGATGCAGGGCAGCGGAACGTTCGCGGTGGAATCGGTCATGACCTCTACCATCTCTGACGATGATAAGGTATTGATCATCACCAATGGCGCATACGGTGAGCGGATCGTCCAGATGGCGGAATATATCGGTCTGAACTATACGGAATACCGTGTGAGTTATGATGAACACCCGGAGGAAACGGAGCTAAGAGCCCTGCTTACGGCAGATCCGGAGCTTACACATATTGCGATGGTTCACTGCGAGACGACGACAGGCATTTTGAATCCGATAGATATGGTTGCGGGGTTGTCCAAGGAATATGGAAAAACACTGATTATAGATGCAATGAGCAGCTTTGGCGGCATCGAGATGGATGTGGCGGAACTTGGAATCGACTATCTGATCAGCAGTGCGAATAAGTGCATACAAGGCGTTCCGGGATTCGGATTTGCAATTGCCAAGCTCGACAAGCTAACCGCCTGCCAAGGTATCGCACGCAGCCTGTCCCTGGATTTGTACGATCAGTGGAAGGGCATGGACAAGGATGGAAAATGGCGCTTTACCTCTCCGACCCATGTCGTCGCCGCATTTGCTAAGGCGATTGATGAGCTGGTGGAGGAAGGCGGCGTTCCCGCAAGATTTGCCCGCTATCAGCAGAACAATCAGCTGCTCCGGGAAAAGCTGGCGAATATCGGCATTCATGCCTATATTTCAGAAGAAAAGCAGTCGCCGATCATTACGACCTTCCAGTTCCCAAGTGAAAGCTTCAGCTTCGGAGATTTTTATGCTTACGTGAAGGAAAGAGGCTACGTGATCTATCCGGGTAAACTGACGGATGTGGATACCTTCCGCATCGGCAATATCGGGGGAATCTATGCGGAAGACATCGAGCAATTATGTGATATCATCGGAGAATACATGGGGGGAATTGAACAATGAACAAAATCGAAGGCGTTATTCTGGACTGGGCAGGTACAGCGGTAGACTTCGGATGTTTTGCACCGGTGAATGTGTTCGTGGATATATTCAACCATGCCGCCATTGAAGTGACCATGGAAGAAGCAAGGGGTCCGATGGGCATGCTGAAGATCGACCATATCCGTGCGATGCTGTCCATGCCGAGGGTGTCAGCCCTATGGGAAGACAAGTACGGCAGGTCCTTTAATGAACAGGATGTTGAACAGCTGTATGCCGAATTTGAGCCTGCACTGATGGCCTCCTTATCTGAATATACAGATCCGATTCCTGGCGTGATCCAGACGGTGGAAGCACTCCGGGCAGAGGGGCTGAAGTTTGGTTCAACAACGGGTTATACCAGCTCCATGATGGAGGTGGTCGTATCGAACGCCCGGGAAAAAGGCTACAGTCCGGATTATGTAGTAACACCGGATGATACGCACTCACTTGGCAGACCCTATCCTTATATGATCTACCGCAATATGGAGCAGCTGAAGCTGTCCGCATCCTGGAAGGTCGTCAAGGTTGGCGATACCACCTCGGATGTAAAAGAGGGCGTGCAGGCGGGTGTATGGTCGGTAGGCGTCGTGATTGGCAGCTCGGAAATGGGGCTGAGCCAAGAGGAGTACGATAGCCTGTCCGATTCCGAAAAGGAAGCGGCAATCTCGAAAACAAAACAGACTTTTATGCAGCACGGGGCTGATTTTACGATCAATACCATGAGCGAGCTTCCACAGTTAATTGAGAACATTAACGGTATGTTGGCTGAAGGCAAGAGACCTGGCTGTGTGAACTAAGCTGCTTCAGCGCATTTCCTATGCTGTATAATTAGATAGAACGCGAAAATCCACAACCAGGAATGGCTGTGGATTTTTTTGCGCGTCATCGCTTATTTTGACCGGAGTTTGTATAAAGCCCCAAGTGTTCGCCATAGTCGATCTTGCTGTTTGGCTTCAGCTCCACATTCGAATACAGGGTTTCCATCGCCTTCGTCAAATCATCCTTGTTCCAATAAACAAACGGGCTTTTCCAATCCCCCTCTACTGTCAGCAGGTTGGTGGTGTCAGGCTTCATCTTTTTGAAGTTCAACAGCCACCGCGTCAGACTTTTCTCGGGGATATCTGTTTTTACGTTATCGCCGATAATGTCCAGAATGCTGCCCCATTGACTAATGCCGTTCAGGGAGGTCAGCTTGTCCAGCATCTGGCTCAGCACTTGCTGTTGGCGTTTGTTACGGTCGAAATCCGAGGAAGGCGAGGTTCCGTCATTGGACTTACGATATCTGACAAAATCCAGTGTTTCTTTCCCGTCGAGATGCTGCAAGCCTTTGGTCAGATTGATATTCGTCCCATCGGCGGTATCCATATAATGCATATCCATGTCCACATCGACGTCAAAGCCGCCTACGGCATCCACTGCTTGACGGAATCCGTCAAAATTAATTAGAACCATGTAATCAATCGGCAGGTGGAACAAATCGCCAATAAGCTGCTTGGTTTCGGTCATGGCCGTTGATTTATCTTTAATATAGTTATGAGCATAAAAATAGTTCGCTTTATGGCTTGATTGTCCGGCTGGCGTTATTTTCAGATCGCGCGGAATGGATAACAGACTTGCGGATTTAGTTTCCGGGTTCAGCGTCACCAGCATCATAACGTCGGTATTCATCGTTCCGCCGCTGCCCTCACGGTTATCGACTCCGGCAAGCAGAATCGTCATGGGCTTCATGTCATCTTCAGTCACGTTTTCAGTTACGGGTATCGCATTTTTTGTATCCTCATGCTGCGGCGCCTGATAGTCGGCAGCGGAAATTTTATGTACGGCAGACATAGCTTTATGATGTAGGAATCCTGCATAGGATCCGGCGATCAGAATAAAGAGCCCAATGACACTGACAAAGCTCCATACTACAGTACGATATATATTCTTTTTCTTTTTAGGACGGGCCATATAATCCTCCAATTTCTTGATGGTCAATCGGCTTCGGGACCCGAAGCAGGTCTAACTGCACGCTCCCTTCTGATGATATTCGCTTTACATATGTATACTACAAAATATACAATCGATCAAATTTATGCAGATAAAACTAAACAATAGGTGAGTGGGGATGGATACGGGACCTACCTCTCACGAATAAAATATTTTTCTGAACCCCCTTTAATCTGGAGTTACTCCATCCTTTATAATAAGGGCAAATCGAGATATTCAGATGGATAGAGCAGGATTCCAGAGCGAGAGGAGAAAAAAATTTGATCATCTTGAGGAAGATGGCCGGCTCCGTTCGTGGAGCTTTTCGCTTTACCGGCCCGGGACTCACCCTGAAGCAAAAATGGCAGCTGGCTTTGCCCGGGCCTGTCCTGTCCGTCGGCGGTGTGCTCATCCACAACGTATTCATTAAATACTATACCGATATGATTGGGCTGAGTCCAACCTATGTAGGCTGGGTGTACATTATTTATAACATTTGGAATGCCGTAAATGACCCGATGATCGGGGTCTGGATCGACAAAATGAGGAACCGTCCGAGCCGCGGCAAATATGTCTATCTGATGCGTGTCACGGTTCCCTTCATGATCATTTCCTCCTTCCTCATGATGCTCTCAAGCCCAGAATGGAGTCAATGGCTTATCTTCCTGCTCTATACCGTTGAACTCTTCATCTACGACACAGCCGCAACCGCTTACAGCGTGGCTTATCAATCCTACACACTGATTGCAGCACCCACCAAAGAGGAACGTGTTGATGTTAATATCATGCAAAACTACATTTCGCAGGCCATGTCTTTTCTGATCACGCTGATTCCCACCCTGCTGCTGGTCGGTGATGGGAAGCGTGAGATCATTATTCCGATTTTTACGGCGGTTATCGCGGTGGAGACGATATTCTTCGTACTGGCGCTGCGCGGACTTCCGGATGATGCCAAAATGCATGAAACGCTTCAGTCTCAGCCGCTCGGATCTGGTGAGCTGTGGAGGGAAGCTTGGCAAATCGTCAAATCCCGTCCCTTTCTCACCTATGTGCTCTATTCTATCATTACGCTCGGGCCTATTGGTTTTTACTTCACACCGTACCTGTATTACATGGATGATGTGCTCAATACGGATGGCGTGACGGCAACCATTGTGGATGTCAGCACGCATGTGATTGCGCTTATGTTCCTGCCGGTCATAGGCTATATCGTAAAAACCTGCGGTACGAAAAAAAGCATCTACCTCGGTACAGGTTTCGCGGTTGTCGGCTATGGCGGCATCTTCCTTGCGGACAATATCTGGGCAGCAGCTGCGTCCTATGTACTGATCGTATTCACTGTCAATTACTTCAGGACAGCGACATCGCAGGTAGGCGCACTTCTGATTGATGAGAACGAACGTGTAACCGGCGTACGGAAAACGGGGCTGTTCAACGGCCTGTTTTCGATCTTTATCATCGCTTTTTCCAGTCTGCAGACGGTCATCTTCATGAGCGTGATCGGGGCGTTCGGCTATGATGGGCTGGCAACCGTACAAACGGATTCCGCTGTACTTGGCATTCGGGTAGCAACCGGTTTGATCCCGTTAGTCACGGTATTCATTGGCCTTATTCCGATGGCCTTGTATCCATTTGATAGGCAAAAGGAGGAGGAAATATCCGCATTCAGTAATTACGCCAGAAGGGGAGGCCCAAAAGATGAATAGTCCGCTGCTTAAGCTGAAGTTTACGATTGGCGAGGTTTCGAAGATTTTGGATATTCCCATGGATACCTTGCGCTACTATGACAAAATCGGGCTGCTCCCTTCAAACGACAGGGATGGGAACGGGTACCGTTACTATGATCTGGAGCAGTTCGATTCCCTGATAACGATCCGGATGCTGCGGGCGATGGATGTTCCGATTGAGCGGATTCAAGGTCTTCTGACCAGCGACAGTCTGGATGACATCCGCGAGCTGATTGAAGGTAAAAAGCGGGATGTCATCCGGCAGCTGACGTTTTTGAAGCAGCTGTCCCAGAAGCTGGATGCAATGGATGAGCAGTTCCGCCGGTTTGAGGATACGGATACGATTGAGCTGGTGAAAAGAAATCCATTCTGGGTGCTGCTCACTGACTCTGTCATGGAAAGCGGGGATAAGAAGCTCGGAAGCCGGGTCCAGCAGCAGGTACGCAGTATGAACGTTCACCAGGAATGGCTGGCATTTTGCCATATCATTTCGGTTGTTTCCAAGGAAAATCTGGAGTCAGGACAATATCACAGCTATCTGCACAACGGTATTCTATCCACTTTTCCTATGGAGGAGAACACGGGCATCTTTCAGAGACTTACACCCTGCTACTGCGCGAGGAAATGCGTCGTGATCGGGAGGGAGGGCTACGCCGAACTGGATGAACACTACGACCAGATGAAGGCGTTTATCCGTCGCAGAGGCTTGCAAATCGACGGTAATTCTCTGGAAGTCAATCTGTATAACCAGTACAACAAGCACTACATTGAAATGTACATTCCTGTAGCGGAAGCCGGGAATATCAAAGGGGGAGATCAAATATGAATAAACTGATCATTGACGGGCAGCGGATCGTGAATGATAACGGGCAGCAGGTGATTTTGAGCGGGGTAAACCTGGTCTGCAAGGATAAGAAAAAAGGTTATGTTACCCCCTGTACTGAAGAGCTGTTCGCCTGGTTTAAGGACCAGGGCTTTAATGTGATCCGTCTCGGACTCATTTGGGATGGCGTGGAGCCTGCCCCCGGCGTATATGATGATGATTATTTAGGCAGGATCAAACAGCAGATCCGCTGGGCGGAGCAGCATGGCATCTATGTTTTCCTGGATATGCATCAGGATTTGTACAGCTCATTATATGGTGACGGGGCACCGGCGTGGGCAACATTACCGGATGATCTTCCCCATGTGACAGGCAGCTTGTGGAGCGATGCTTACCTGGAAAGCCCGGCAGTGAACCGGTCACTGGATCATTTTTGGGCAAACGCATCCGCTGCGGACGGAATCGGTCTGCAGGATCACTACGCGGAGATGTGGAAGCATGCGGCGGCATTTTTTGCGGATTGTCCCAATATCATCGGTTATGACATGATGAATGAGCCTTATCCCGGCACCCAGGGGCAGGAGGTGTTCGGCATGATGATTGTTGCTTATGCTCAAGAAGTCATGGGGCATGATGAAGCAGATATGGAGGATCTGGCTGCGCTTTGGTTTGATGAGGAGAAGAAGCAAGAGGTGCTGGCGGGCATGGCCGACATGAAGACGTACGGGATGCTGGTGGACCAAGCGAGGGAGGCATCGCAGCGGTTTGAAAGGGATGTATTGATGCCCTTTTTCAGCAAAACAGCAGCAGTGATTCGAAAGGCGGCACCGGATGGTTTTTTGATGCTGGAGACCAGCTATTTTGCCAATATGGGCGTGGAATCGGGACTTGAGCTTGCAGAAGAGAACGGATCGATCTTCCCGGGGCAGGTATTTGCTCCACATGGTTATGATCTGGTGGTCGATACGGAACATTATGAGATCTATAACCAGGAGCGGGTGGATTTGATCTTTGCCACACATCGCAAAGTGCAGGAACGCCTGAATATTCCCGTCCTGATCGGTGAATGGGGGGCTTTTACGAATCATCCGGCGACGCTCGGGCTGGCCCGGCAGCTGATCGCTATTTTCGAAAAGTACTTATGGAGCAACACATATTGGTGCTGGTGTGACGGTTTCCGGGAGTCTCCATACAGTCAGGCGCTGCAGCGTGCTTATCCGCAGACCACTGGCGGCGTGCTTGAAAGCTATCATTATGACTATGATAAAGACATGTTTACTATGGAATTCATTCCATCCGGCGGTACAACGATTATTTATCATCCTCATACTGCACGACTCAATCGAGAAAATATCAGCACTAAGGGTGCGGATGACAGCATGATTGATATTGAGCCTTTTTCAGACTCGGAGAGCGGATTTGTGACCATCAAGGTTCCTGCTGGAGACCAGCGCGTATCCATCAAGATAGAATTTAAGTAGCTTTATAATTCCTGATATAACCCTGATCGGAGAAGCTGCCGCCCATGCTGGGCGCACTAAAAAGGATCCGCTGTTTACAGCGGATCCTTTGAATTTTACAAATCGTTGCCACTCCCCAAATTGAGGCCTCACTCACTTCAACTATCCGTCAACGCCTACCGCTGAACCGTTTGATGGCTTCCTCGGTCACCGGCGCGAAGAGGTTAACCAGGTTGCCGTCGGGATCGCGAAACAACATAGCACGGTTCCCCCACGGCATCATGGTCGGTTCCTTTACCCACTCATCGACAAACGGCTTCAAGCGCTCGTATTCGGCATCGACATCGTCGACGTGGAACTCGAGAATGACAGTGTGATTGTCGGCCGCCACTGCGGAACCAGCGCCGAACAGTTGCACCGTCTGGGAGTGGCCGATCGCCAGGGTGCACGATGGCACAACAAGTTCAGCAAAGACGGGCGCGGGGCGTTCCGCTGAAACACCCATGACTTTCTCATAGAACTCAACGAGACGATCCACGTCGTCGGTAATGATACGTACAGAAGCAAAATTCACAAGATATCATCCTTCCTATAATAAATGATACAAATCCTGTATCATTTCATTTTGGGCCAGAACCAGCGAAGCGGTGTCCCCGAACCGATGCAAGACATACTTCGCATTGATCTCCCAGTCCTTTACGTTTACTTACTCCGATTATAAAAAAACGCTACTGACAACGGTATGTCAGTAGCGTTTTAACATTTTTGAGCTTCCTCCCGAATTCGAGTAATTCGTCCTAGCCACTGCATTGAAGTTTTTGGACTTTTGTCTATTGCATTATACAGTTGAACTATATATAGTATAACTATACAGTGTGGCGATATAAAGTATCGCTGAACAAAAGGGGGCATTTCCAATGAACAGAGACAAAAATCTGCCGCTGACAGAAACGGTTTATTATATACTGCTTGCTTTGCTTGAACCTGCACATGGATATTTGATTATGCAAAAGGTGGAGGAGCTGAGCGCTGGCCAGGTACGTATGGCTGCAGGAACCCTTTACGGAGCGGTGGAAAATCTTTTGAAGCAAAAATTCATCCAGCCGGTTCACAGTGAGGACAGCCGCCGCAAGGTGTATGCCATCACAGATGGGGGCCGGGAGATATTGCGCCACGATTATGAACGGATGCGCCACATGCTAGAAATGACGAATACGATAATGGGATAAGAAACGGAGAAACGGGGGAGCGTCATGAAAAAGGTTAAATTTTTTACGAACTTCGACCATGAGGAGCAGTGGTTGAACGAGATGGCCAGGCAGGGATATGCGTTGGTGGGGAAATCATTTGCCTACGAGTTTGCACAGGTGCAGCCGGAGAATTCGAATTATCGGATGGATTACCGCATCTTTAAAACTCGTCAGGATTTTGAGGACTACAAAGTGCTGTTTGAGGATAGCGGCTGGACCCATATTGCCGGGACCAAAAGTTCAGGATCTCAATACTTTAAGCAAACAGGAGAGCAGGAAATCGAGGATATCTTCTCCGACGTGGATTCCAAGGCTGCGCGGTACAAGCGGATTTCCGATATGTGGTTGTCGCTGGCTTGCTGCTTTATACCGCTCTTTGCGGTATTGATTTCAACCGATGCGATTGACGTGACGGCGTTTATCAAGCCCAAGCTGCTCTATTACACGCCGGGGCTGTGGGACATGAACGGAGGACAGTTTTGGCAGGCATTTCTTTTCGAAACGCCGTTTGCCTTCTTCAGGGGCTTTACCTGGCTGATCATCCCGGTTATGATTCTGGTTTATGCTATTTTCGCCTATAAGGCCAAGAAGCAGTATCAAAACACGCAGCAGGGGCGGTAGCTGCCGCTTTTGCTCCAATCAAAAAAGCTTCCCGGGAACCGACAGGCAGTTCCGCGAGGAAGCTTTTTCAGTTATATATGGAATTGTTATTCATCGCCAGAGCAACACTTATTCAATCGCAAGCGAAGTATAGATAAACCCGACATAGAAGATGACCGGGAGGCAGAGACCTATAATCAAAGTTACATAAAACCAGGGTGAACGTAATGTGCTTTTCAAGTCTTGGTAGGAACGCTCCTTTACATGCTGCAGCTGGATCTGACTGGAGAAGCTGTCTAGCAGTTCCTTGGCTTGTTCCACAGGCAATACGGAGAGTTTGTTCCACAAATCAGCATATTTCTCTTGAAGCTCTTGATATGTATCATTCTCTTCCGATTTCTCATATTCTTCTATTATCTCAGTCATAGGCTCACCTCACCGCTTATTTTATTGTTCTCACTGTTCGTGAATGCACTGTTTAATGTATATAACATGAGCCCATCCGTATAAGTTACAAAGAAATGTCTTGTTTGTACGAAAAATAGCCCTCGGGCGGGTGGGGCAATTATGAAAAAATTCATTGAAACTTTCTGACACTCTCCTCAGTCTAACGGGCATAACAGCATATAATGACTCTTTTTCAGGATTAGGCGGTATAAGTTGAATGCTTTAGCCGCAAGGGGGTGAACAAACTGAACCAAGAAAACAAAAAATTAACAGAACAGCAGTTCAGTGAGCAAATAGAGGCCTGCAAAGAAAAGCTCTACCGGTTTGCTTACTGTTATGTGAAAAATGAACAGGAGGCTTTGGAAATCGTATCGGAAGCAACGTACAAAGCCTATCTTTCCTTTGGAAAAATGAAAAACCCGGAGTATTTCGAGACCTGGATCAGCCGGATTGTGATCAACTGTGCTTTGGATCATATGAGGAAAAATAAGAAATACACCTATATCGAGGACAGTGCGGTAGAGTTTTCAGCTAAGGAGGGTCCGGTTTCACTAGAGGAGAAGTGGGATCTATATCAGGCGCTGGATCGGCTGCAGCCGGAGGACAAAGCCTTTATTATTCTGAAATATTTTGAGGACCAGCGTTTTAAGGACATGGCTGACGTGTTATCTCTGCCGGAAAACACCGTCAAAACGAAGGTTTACCGCATTCTGGCCAAACTAAAAAAACATTTAATAAAGGAAGAGGTGGATATCACATGACAGGAAAAGAACGCTACGAAAATATCGAGATTCCATCCCGCCTCTCTGGGGTTATTCATGAAGCCACGCAGCGGGGGCGCATCCATAAACGGAAAATGAGATGGCTTCGCGGCTCATCCACTCTCGTGGCTGCTTGTGCGGCTCTTATGATTACCGTTAACGTGCCGAGCGTAGCCATGGCTTTATCCGATATACCCATCGTTGGTTCCATTGTAAAGGTGCTGCAGGTTGGCAGCGGGGGCGAGCGCACGGATGGCGTGTCCGTCACAACGACGGTTCAGGAAAATATGCTGAATATTCACTTCAACATCGATGGTGAACAGATCTCGAATGCTCCGGCCTACACGGTCGATCACAAGGAAGCACCGAATCGTCTGATCTTTACTTTTAATGGGGTCCGTAATCTTGATTTTGAGAAGCTGAAGCAGGATATCGGCGCCCTTTCGAATGTGAAGGATGTCTACAGTAATGTCATTCTGGATGATTCGGCGGTTCGCTTTGTGGTTGAGCTCAAGGATAACATCGATTATTCCGTGTCCGAGTACCAGAAGCCCGGGTTCATTCAGCTGAAGCTGTTTGGCGCAGCAGAGAAGGAGAAAACGCATGAAGTCTTCTATGTTCGAAGCCAGGAAATGGAGCTTGGTGAGGTGCTGGGGATGCTCGATGAGCAGTATGCGGAGGATGGCAGCAATGTCATTAAAACAAAGAACGGTAAGTATGTCGTAGCGATGGGCGGTTTTGCGTCGCGCAGTGATGCAGAGGAACTTCTTCGTGAATTATCTGCCCGGGAGGATTACAGCGAGCCGCTTCATGTTGACAGCTGGATGAGCAATGGCAACCTGTAAGCCAAACGAAACGGGTATATCATAAACAATCCCCTCCGGTATGCAGCGTTTCGTTGCCCTACCGTGAGGGGATTATTCAGGTCTGTTAGAAAGGATGGATGTACAAGTCCGTGGTTTAGCGGGTTATTTCCCTTGATTCTTCTTCCACTCTTCGTTGGCTTGGTCTTGAATTTTCTGGCCGCCCTGCGCGTAATACTTTTGGACGAATTCGTCGAATTTGTCTAAAGACCAGACGCCTGTGACGATCTTGACGAAATATTCGGTCCAAAGTTTCTTCTCCAGGTCCGGATAATCCAGTTCAGCCGGAACGGTCTTCCAGAGCGCGTTTTTAACGACGGACGCTGCCGCCGTTTCCAGCCCGTCGCGTACGGATTCTTCCGCCCAACGGCGATCCGTCACCTGGATGAAGCGTACCGGATTAGAAAATCCCTTTTTGTAGAGATCCGCGTAGGAGGAGGTTTGCTTAATGAGATTTTTTTCTTTATCGATCGTATAATCGACGTTCTCCTCCCCGTAGGTCAGCAAGTTAACCCCACCGTTTTCGTTTTCGGAAACCGACCAGTCCAGGAGCTGCATCAGCTTCTCGGGATGGGGCGTTTTGGCGCTAATGGCTCTCAAACCGCCGCCCGCATAAGGGTTGGCTTCCGGATAGCCGTTTAGGCCCTGAGGCCCTTTTGGCGGAGGGATCAGTTTCAGTACGGCGCTTGGGGATGCCTTGGCCAACGCCTCGGCAAAAGAGCTTCCTTTCGGATTGACGTCAAAGGCCGGGCCTTCATAACTTCCGACCTTGGAATTGATGATTTTGGATTGGGCCTGGTTGCCTTCCATGACAGGGAACTCCGGATCAATTAATCCTTCTTTATACCAGGTTTGTAGAATGCTGAGCGTCTCTTTAGCCTCAGGGGTTGTGAATCCCTTTACGATTTTGCCGTCTTTTTCGATCCAATAGGATGGCGCAATGCCGAAGGCCCCGAATATGACGCTGAACTGGGAACCCTTGCTTCCGCTCATTCCGTAGGTATCCTTAATGCCATTACCATCGGGGTCCTTCTGAACGAATGCTGTAAGAACGTCGTGAAGCTCGTCAAGCGTAGTCGGCTGCTTCAAGTTGAGTTTGTCCATCCAGTCCTGACGGATGATGAGTCCTGAGGTATTCGGCGAGTTGAACGATTCGGGCCTTACGCCGAACGGGACAGCATATATTTTTCCGTCAAAGGTAACTCCCTCCCAGCGCTCTTTTGGAACCTGCTGCGTAATGTGCGGGGCTTTGGCCAGCAGGTCATCCAGCGGCATCACGAGTCCCTGATCGACAAACTGGGACAGCGTCGTGGGATTGACGCTGAAATAATCGGGCAGCTCGCCTGAGGAGGCAAGCAGATTTAGCTTCGTGTTATATTCGTCACCGCTCAGCAGCGTTACTTGATAATCCACATCTGTAATGCCTGCCTTGTTCATCAAGGCAATGATTTTGGGCTTTGCTTCTCCGCCGTTTCCGGGATACTCCGGAATGCCGTTGTCAAAGAACATGTTAAACGTACTGGTTTGCTTGTCCCCATTGGAGGAAGCCTCGCCGGCTTCGCCGTTTCCACCCTGCGATCCGCATGCCGACAGTAGGAGCAGGCTGCCGACAAGAAGGATAGAGCCCCATTGTTTGACTTTGATCATTTTTTAAATTCCCCCCAAACATAATTTTCAGGCTTTGACGGAGCCGAGCATGGTACCCTTCATGAAGTGTTTTTGCAGGAATGGATACGTAAGCAATATCGGAATGATGGTTACGATAATCGTGGCCGCGATGACGGTCTCCGTGGACGAATCGGTATATTGTCCTGACTCGGCCATTAATTGCTGGCCGGCAATGATTTGTTTTAACAATATGGGCAGCGTATACAAGGATTTGTCGTTCAAATAAATCAAGGCCTGCATGAAGTTATTCCATAATGCCACGCATTCCCACAGGGCGATGGTTGCCAATACAGGCTTGCACAGGGGAAGGATGATCGTGAAAAATATCCTTAGCGGATTGGCCCCGTCCATCGTTGCCGATTCCTCCACCTCTTCGGGGATCGTCCGCATAAAACTCTGCATGACGATGACGTTGAACGCAGAGATCATGCCAGGGAGGATCAGCGCCCATAGGGAGTTTATCAATCCGAGACTTTTCACCAGCATATATGTCGGAATCATCCCGCCACCGAACAGCATCGTGAACAAAATAAGAAACGTCACAAGCTTCCCTCCGGGAAGGCCGCGTTTGTTTAGCGGATAAGCGGTCATGGCCGTGAGCAGAACATGAAGACAGGTGCCGGCGGCTGCCACGGTAATGCTGTTACGGTAAGCCAGCCATATGTAGCTGGAGCTGAACACGACGCGGTAGGCCTCCCAAGTCCACTCGCGCGGCCAGAAGATTAATCCGCCCTTCAGCGCGCCGGCGGAGGAACTGAATGATATGGAAGCTTCATACCAAAGCGGGTATAGCGTTGCCAAGCTGAATATCACGATCAGCGTTGCGTTGCCAATCTGAAACAATCGGTCACCGAATCCAGTGCGTATTTTCATCGATTTATCCCTCACCATAATCCCCGTTCGCCCATGCGTCTAACGAGCCAATTCGTAAAGAGCAGCAGCAAGAGACCTACGACGGATTGGAACAGGCCTGCAGCGGAGGCAAACGAATATCTGCCCATGGTGAGGCCCAGCCGGTACACATAGGTATCCAGAACGTCAGACACTTCGTAGACGAGAGGATTATACATAATGTAAATTTGATCGAAGCCTGCATTCAGAATGGAGCCTGTTCGCAATATAAGGAGAATAACGATCGTAGGCATGATGCTTGGTATCGTGATGTGCATAATAAGCTTGAGGCGATTGGCTCCGTCCATTTTTGCCGCTTCATATAATTCGGGATTAATGCCGGCCATGGCGGCCAAATAAATGACGGTTCCCCAGCCGATCTCTTTCCACATTTCCGAACCGACCAGAAATCCCCGGAACGTATCCGGGTTCATTAGCGGCGATGTCGTGATACTGAATAACTTCAGAATCCCGGTATCTACGGAAAATAACGAGAATAATATGCCGCCAAGAACGACCCACGATAAAAAGTGCGGAAAATAGACGATTGTTTGTACGACCCGCTTGAAGACCCGGTTAACGATCTCATTGAGCATGAGCGCAAGCAGAATGGGGGCCGGAAAATTAAACACGAGCTTATAGAAGCTGATGAGAATCGTATTTTTCAGGGCTACCCAGAAATCTGGAGAATCAAACAGGATTCGGAACCACTTTAAGCCCACCCATGGACTTGAAAATATGCCTCCGGTTACCTTGAAATCCTGAAATGCGATCAATATGCCGCCCATGGGCAAATACTTAAACACAATGAAATAGATCAGACCCGGCAGCAGCAGTACATAATAGTACTTGTATTTGTTGAAGGATTTCACCAATGACGGTTTGACGTCCCGCAGCTTGCGCTCCTGATTCATCTTCTGAATCCCGATTCCCATGCATTTCCTCCTCTCCGATAAGGTGTTGGCCACAATAAATGTGTGCGCTTTCATCCTATACCGGAGACCGATTCGGCGGAATCCTCACTTTCGCGTAATGATGCGATATTTATGATGAAATTCAGGCGGAAATCATGATTTCATTATGGATATCAGGATTTAAATAAGTTTTTGCGGTATTCCCCTGGGGTGACGCCTTCGTATTTTTTGAAAAAACGGATGAAGCTCTGCACGTCATTGTAACCGACCGATTGGCTGATGCACTGAAGTGAATCGTGACGATTGGCCAGCCTTTCCTTGCTTTTCGATAATCGGTATTCAGTCAAATATTCAAGCATCGACCGGCCCATCTCCGCCTTGAATGTGCGACTGAGGTGTCCGCTGCTGATCCCGACATGCTCGGCGATATCGGTTATCGAAATATTTTCCGCGTACTTTTCCTCCATGTAGGTTATCGCCTCGGATACGTAGAGATTAATTACCGGCCGTTCTTGAATAGATTGCATCGCTTCCACAATGCGGACCATCCGGATCGTCATAAATCGGTGCAGCTCTTCGTTGTTTTGGCAGTTATGCAGCTCGAACAGCTCGAAACCTTCATTTAGGCTCTCCAAATCATAGCCTTCGCGAATCAGCTCGTTCATAACGCCTCCCATCAAGGCCATGACCATGCTTTGCAGCTTTTCGTGCGGATATTTGGAGTTGTAAATATAACGTTGGAACAAATTGTTGATGCCTTCTTCTATTTTGGCTAGGTCCAGGGAAGTGATGGAATGGATGAGCTGCTTTTGAAACGAAATGGGGTATACGAATTTTGGGTTCGTCTGGCGGGCATGCACGAAGATGACGTCCCTGCTGTTCATGACGGCTTTATAATTCAAAACGCTTTGAATTCTTCCGTAAGAGATGTGAAGTCCGGCTGGAGGGCAAATATCGCCTACACATAGCCGGAGCGTCATGTGCAGCTGTTCCTGGATCATGGCGCTCATTTCCGAGTAGCATTCCCTGACGGTCTCTTTCAGGTCTTCCTCATGCTGTAAGGGGCTTATATTCACGATAAAACCCAGCTTGCTTCCGCTTAATATCGTCCCTTCCGCCTGCATATGCAGCTTTAACGTATCCGAGATCATGCTGAACAGAACGAGCGTCGTCTGCGGGTTATCCGAATCGTTCGCGACCGGCGGCTCGGGCCCATCCAATACTGCGACGATGACCATGTAATCCGGATGGGGGAAGGAGATGCCTGCCTGTTCCAGCATCATGGGAATCGATTCTTTGTCGGATATGTTGCCCCGCAGTATATCGGCGATCAGGTAATTGCGAATAATCGGTTCGTTCTCTCGAATCGTATGTATCATATTGCGGATAGCGCTGTTCACAATGGTTACTTCATCACTCATTTGCCGGCTGCCGGATGTGGATCGCAGCAGCTTGTCCGAAGTATGCGACAATGCAGCAAGCACTTTTTTCCAAGGATTGTACATGAGCGCGGCGAACAGGTACGATATCGCGAGGCCGACGAAACATACAAACAGCAGGATGAGCAGCAGGCGGGACAGCTTGTCAAACAGTTTGGACTCATAATCGGAATAAGGAACGAGATTAATAACCTTCCAGTCGTTCAAAGGAATCGTATGAATATGGGCGAAGTACAATTCGTCGTTCCAACGAATTTTGCTTGCCGGCGTTCCTGGTACACCTGCCGTGCTTTGCATCGCCAACTGGCTGAGATTGCCACTGTCTTCTGATCGGCTCGAAGAAATGGGCGAGCCGCTGCTGTCCATAATTAGAATATGGCTGTCGTTACCCCCGTTCATATTGCTTAGTGTTTGGAGGAACATGGATTTCGGAATATTCAGCACAAGCGTGCCGAGTGGCTTGGAAGAGGTTACCGGGACCGATTTGTAAAAGGTGATCCACTCGCCAAAATCAAGTGCTTTGGCGCTCGGATTGGGGTTGGCAGGAGCCTGTCGCACTTTGTACCATAACGATTCACCGGTATGGGAGCGTACTTCTTTCATGACATCCTGATCATAGAAGGAGAGGGCATCGAAAAGCCCCTCATTGGTGGTCAGCATCTTCCCGTTTTGCGACACATAAAGATAGGCCGACTCAAACAGAGAATTCGAAACGATCTGGGTGCGAAGCTGTTCCTTTAATTGATAATAATCATACATCGTGAACGTATCCGGCTGCTTCAACAAATTATTGATGTCCGGCAGGAAAGATAGCTGTAAGGAGAAACCGTTGATCTGGTTGATAATCGTCTCGACGTTCGCGGATACCCGCTGCATGCTCGCATTTGAGGATTCCTCCATTTGAGAGAGCAAATCTTCCTTTAGCGTATAGGCATAAACAGCCAAAATAAGAAGGGATGGAATAAGAATCGTCGCCATATAGGAAAGCAGCATTTTACGGAACAGAGAACGGCTGAATCCGAGTTTGTTTGTAATCCCTTTCAAATTGCTATATCCTCCTTTTCTATATTTAGGTGGTTCCTGGTCGTTATGGTTGGTATTAGTTTACAAGATTTCGGGTTTTGTTGAAAAGACCTTGTTGAAGTGAAGAGCCGAGATGCAGGATGGGAAGAGGAGCCCTTGATTCGCAAAAAAACCTCTTGGAACTGAATTGGGACTGGCCCCTTTTGTGAGACAGGGATCAAAACACCTTGCAAGTTTAAGCAGCCAGTTGTCGATATTGTATCGGCGACTGGTTATTTGATTTTGTTTGAATGCGAATTGAGTTATAATAGCTAATGTAATCTCGAACGGTCTGTTCAACGATAGCCGTCGTTGTGCAGGTTAGCCCTTCGAGATAGAACGTTTCAGACTTTAGTGTGGAATGGAACGATTCGATGGGGCATTATCAGCGGGCGTTCCCTTGCGGGATGCTCATGGTTATGCCTTTTCTTTTTACAGCCTCTTGTTATGCTTGAGACGTGTACACGCTGCCCTGATCACTGTGTAACATTATACCTTGCTGATCTGGAAGCTGATTTAGCGTATCTAAAACAAAGGATGTATCTTGTGTATCTGCAATATTGTAAGCGACAATCTCTCCGTTGTACAAATCTAAAATGCTCGATAAGTACAACTTCTTATTACCAAATGGCAAATAAGTAATTATCCATCACTAATTTTTGCATGGATCCAGTTGCTTGAAATTGTCGCTTGAGCAGATGTTCCGCGACTTGTGCAGGCTGAGCTATTGGGGGTGTATCCCATGTACCGGCCGATCCACCGCATGGTGAATTTGTTCCAAGAAGGCAAAGGCTGGACGAGGAAGGAGAATAACGTGCTCAAATATATCAAGGGAAAATGGCGCCTGTACCGCTCCGTGAGCGAAACGCTGCTGAGCAGCCTGAACCAGTCCATCCCGAAGATTCGGGAAGCGCCGATCAATCAGCTCTTATCCGGGCAGGCGGCCCATCTGATGGAATATGAGCTGGTTGAGAAGCTGCAGGGCCTGCAGCTGAAAGCATTACGGGACTCGCAGACCTGCATCGGATGGTTCCATGCCAGCATCATCAAGCTGTATATCGAGGTGCTGGATAAGAGCTATCATCAGATCATCCGAAGAATCAACGATAATTACATGAGCGATCCGTCGCTGAAAACGTTCGCCATGGAAGCCGATGTGAGCGCGTCCCAGCTGAGCAAGGCTTTCAGGCAGATGACTGGCTCCAATTACATCCATTACTTGACTCCGGTCAAAATGAGCCACTGTAAACAGCTGCTCGTGACCACGGACATGAAAATCAGCGAGATCGCCACGCATACCAAGCTCGATTCGACCTGGGGCATCCGATTGGATGTTCTTTTTTTTGTCTTGGCGGCATAGAATGGACATCGCCTCGGTTGTCCATGTGCTTAGACAGCAAGGGTTGATCAATGTTACAATGATGACTTCAAATTTTGGGGGTGTCACCATGAAAATTTGGGAATGGGCAGGGGATGTTTACCACCAGATCCGGTGGATGGACATGTTGATCGCCTTCGGTATTATGTTCGTTTTTTTCATCATAAACCGGCTGTTGGTTACATATGTTTTCGCGTTTATTAACAAAAAGTTTAAAGCGGGCGAGCAGACGCTGATGTGGAGGCAGGCCTTTGAGAAGCCGCTGCGGCTGTTTATTGTGCTGCTTGGCGTGTATCTGGGCTTGAACTATCTTTTGCCGCCGCTCTGGCTCACTGCAATCATGCTGGACCGGTGGTTCCGGAGTGCGGTGATTATCCTGGTTGGATGGGGGCTGTTGGTTTTATCCAATCAATCCTCCTTTTTGCTGGAGGAAATCAGCAAGAAGATCCGGCTCGATGATTCCAGCATGCTGATTCCGTTCTTATCCAAGGTGCTGCGGTTTGTTGTATTTGTACTGATCATCACTTTGGTCGCATCCGAGTGGGGGTTCAGCATCAACGGTGTGGTTGCAGGTATGGGGCTGGGCAGTTTGGCGCTCGCGCTGGCGGCCAAGGACACGCTCGGCAATATCATCGGGGGGATCGTCATCATCCTGGAGAAGCCATTTTCCAAAGGAGACTGGATACTCACGCCGAGCGTAGAAGGATTCGTGGATGATATCACCTTCCGGAGCACAAAAATCCGCACCTTTGCGGACGCCTTGGTCACGGTGCCTAATGCCACACTTTCAGGTCAGCCGATTACGAACTGGAGCCGGATGGGCAAGCGCAGGATCAATTTCACCCTGAACGTGGCGCTTGATTCAGACCGTCTGCGGCTGGCAGCAGCTACGGAGCGTCTGGAACGGATGCTAAGGGAAGATGAAAAAATGGATCCGGCGACGATTATGGTCAAGTTTACGGAGTTTCAGGAGAGCAGTCTCGGCATCATGTTCTACTTTTTTACCAAAACGACCGTGTGGGCGGAGTACCTAAAGACGCGGCAGGAAGTGAATTTGATGGTGCTTGAGGTGCTGGAGGAAGAAGGAATTCGGCTGGCATACCCGTCGCAGCGTGTGCTGCTCGAAAAGATGGGGGAAGAGGACGGTGAATACAAGACTCTTCAATCCTATTCCAATGCGGAATATTGAATATAGGTCAGACCGTATTAAAAGCAGCCCCCGGCGCATGAATGCACCGGGGGCTGCTGTATGCCTATACGTATCCGCTGGCTGCGTGATGCAAACAGGGCTTAGTAATCAGGGCTTAGTAATCAGACCAATCCCGGTCACCTGACAGGAATTTCTCCGTCAAGATGGACAGGAGCTGTATACCGACTTCGTTCTCCCCGCCTTCGGGTATGATCAGGTCGGCGTATTTTTTGGAAGGCTCAATAAAGGCCTCATGCATCGGCTTTACCGTGGTCAGATACTGCTGGTTTACCGATTGAATGGAACGGCCGCGTTCCTCGATATCTCGCACGACACGGCGTAAAATGCGAACATCGGGGTCTGTGTCGACAAACACCTTGATATCCAGCATTCCGCGAAGATTTTCGTCGGACAGGACATGCAGTCCCTCGATAATAATAATATTGTTGGGTCTCAGTTCCAGCGTTTCAGTTGTGGAACGGGCATGGACCGTGAAGTCATATACCGGTGCGTATGCTGCTTCTCCTGCCCGAAGCTGGGCAAGATGCTCGATCAGCAGCTCATTATCGAAGGCGAAGGGATGATCGTAATTAATCAGTGCCCGTTCCTCCAGCGTGAGATGTTTGTGATCTTTATAGTAGTTGTCCTGGGATATAAAAGTAACTTTACCCGTACCAAGACGGTCAATGACGGAGCGGGCTACTGTCGTTTTGCCGGAGCCTGTCCCGCCGGCGATACCAATAATGAGCATGGCTTGTATATAAACCTCCCTGATCTATTTGCCGGTGCAATTCCAGTATTGTAGCACAGCATGCGCATTTTTTCACCATGGATCCGCACAGGCATGGCACAAAGTGAAAAAATGGCTGATGAAGCTTTCGTACCCGGTTCAATCACCAGCAATCAGTATACCACTTGTTCCGCCCCGTAATCTTCATTTCTATACAGCCTTTTCTTTCCTGAAACCCATTTTTGACGAAATGAAGGCAGCGGATTCTTTTCTTGGTCTGTTTATGCGGAAAATTGCGGATGAAAATTGTCGAAAATTAACTTTTGTTAATTGTTCATGCCATTTTGCATCGATATGATAAGGGTGCCCGGAATCGCCGGGAAAGCTCAGATTGCTGTCAAAAGAAAATACAGCTGCGGCTTTATTTCATTGTGGTAAGGGAGAGATCAAGGAATGAGACGTTTCAAAAAAGCGGCTTTGGCCGCCTCGCTGCTTCTCGGTGTTCAGCAGGCGTTTCCGCTGCTGGCGATGGCGGAAATTTCCGTGAAGCCGTTGGAGGGTAATCCTTACGTTTTTGCTGTCATGGACTCAGAATACGGAAATGAAGAATATGAACTGAAAGTAGAGTCGTATTACGGGGAAGATCAGATGCATGAGGAAGTCAGTCCTGATAATCCAAGCGAGCCTTTTTTGCTTGCTATTGATCCAGCAACATGGGTTCCTTATTTCGACCTGGATAAGCCCCATCCCGTAACCTTCCGCGTATCGACCCTCCGAAAGGATGACCAATCAACCGTCGATACAGTGGATTATGAGTGGAGCATGGTATCAACCGTCAAAGGGAGTGTTCCAGTCTCACCTGAGCTGGCATCCCGCATGAGTCTTACGTTGACACCTGATGCCGGGGAGGAAACAACGGTCAGCTTCGGAAATGATGAATTATCCTACGACAGCTCCGATCAGTCTCTGCATTTTGCCATGAATACGACGGGGTCTGGCCCATATACCATCTCTGCTGAAGTGGATGGACATCCGTTTGGCAGCTTGGTGGTCAAGCCTGATAACAGCAACCGGTCACCAAGAGAGACCCAAGTGGTCAAAGAGGGGGAAGAAAATAGGGTCTATACTTATTTTGATGTGCAGGCAGGGACACTGTATCCATATACATACAATGATCAAGTAGAGTATGAGGACTTGGATGCTTTTTCTGACGGAACGGCTGCTCCAGTCACGAGAACAAGCAGCGGCGACCGAGACGTAGCCAAGGTTGAATTGCCTTTTAGCTTCCGTTTCTACAACAACATCTATCATCAAATCACCGTTAGTCCCATGGGCGCATTGTATTTTAGCGACCGTGACTATGACACGATGTACATGGACGAATATCCGGATTTTGATTCCCCTCCGGCGCTTCATCCTTATTTGGGAAATATGGAGATCAACAACGGGGACGAAAGCTCGGGTATTTATACCCAAATAGTGGGTCAACCGGGTGACCAGAAATTTATTATCCAATGGAACAATATGTATTATATGGGCGTGGATGCGCCTGTCACGTTTCAAGCTATTTTGTATGAGAAAAGCGGTAATATCCGCTTTCAGTATCCACAGATCGAAATGGACGGAGTCGGTGGGGGCTATTACGATAATGGAGCATCGGCAACAATCGGTATCCAGGATCAGGGGGATAATCATTCAGCCAACTACGTGCTGTATTCGCAGAACAATTCCAGTGTCATGACGGGTCAGGCAATTTGCTTTGGAACACGTCCGCTTTGCGGTGGAACCGAGCCGGTGCAGAAATTTAGCGTAACCTATGACAGCAACGGCAGCCTTCAGGGAAACGTTCCGGTCGATCCGTTAACCTATGAAGCAAACGCTGAAGTCACCGTACTGGGTAATCGGGGTGAGCTCAGCATGGATGGATATTCCTTTACAGGCTGGAATACCCGGGCGGATGGC
This sequence comes from Paenibacillus dokdonensis, assembly GCF_004916975.1. Classification (GTDB taxonomy): domain Bacteria; phylum Bacillota; class Bacilli; order Paenibacillales; family Paenibacillaceae; genus Paenibacillus_AQ; species Paenibacillus_AQ dokdonensis. Next base: position 918,876 of record NZ_STGQ01000002.1, read on the forward strand.
AAAGGTACGAACTATCTTGAGGGTAACAAATTCCAGATGAAGGACGGTAACGTCACGCTTTATGCACACTGGATTAAAAAAGACACCGGTAATCCGGGCGACAGTGGGTCAGGAGGTAGTGGCGGCATGGCTGGAAATGGCGGCGGATCATCCGGCGGTAGTGGAGGCGGAACCGGAACTGTAGGTACCCCGTCCTCCGGAGGTATTGGTACGAATGTACCTGTTCGAGTAACGGTAGGAGACAAGACATATGATCAGGTGGTTACAACCGGCGCCAAGACGGAAAACGGTCTGGCCGTGGTAACGGCCCATATCGATACCGCTGCGATCCAGTCTTTACTAACCTCTGCCGGAAATCAACCGACAGTTTCGATTCCGGTTACACAAAAGGGCGATCGCTTTGTCATGGAACTGAATGGTGATGCTCTCCAGGCATTGCAGGATAAGCATGCGATTCTCGAATTTGTTACGCCAAGCGGAATTATTCGATTGCCCGCAGATGCGATTTCTAAAACTCAGCTGACGGATGGATATGGAACGGGACTAAATCTGTCTGAGCTAGTGATCCGTCTTGGTGTTTCCAAAGCGGACAAGGCAGAGGAAGAGCCTTTGGACATGAAAGCCAAGGAGCAGAGGTTTGATGTTGTTTTGCCGGCCGGGGAGTTTACGGTGAATGCGGTCTATAAGGGTAAGCTGCTTGCGCTTAAATCATTCGGCTCTTATGTACAGCAGATTATCGATATCCCGGACAAGGTGGATGCTGGCCGGATTACAACCGGGGTCATGGTGGAAGAGGATGGTTCTATTCATCCGGTACCAACCTACATCACGGAACGCAGCGGACAAAAGGCGGCTGTAATCAGCAGCTTAACCAGCGGCTGGTTTGCTTTGATCAGCCATCCGAAGACCTTTACAGATTTGGAAGGAAGCTGGGCCCAGGACATCGTGAACGATATGGCTTCGAGGCTGATTATACAGGGTACTGACGATACGCATTTTATACCAGCGAAGGCCATTACCCGCGGAGAGTTTGCGTCAGCTATGATTAGGGCACTTGGCATTGCCGACAATGGAAAGAACAGTTCTTATACGGATATGAGTCCTGCTAACCCGTATACAGGCGTAGTGACTCAGGCGAAGGAATTCGGATTGATTACGGGGTATGAAGACGGCACGTTCCGTCCGGATAACACGATTACCCGAGAGGAAGCGATGGTTCTTCTAAATAGGGCAATGAAGCTTACGGGGTTGAACACCCATGTCAGCAATGCTAATGACGTTCTGGCCGGATTTGCTGATAAGGGATCCATCCACAGCTGGGCCATGGATGCCATTGCCACTGCGGTACAAAGCAAGCTTATGCAGGGCGCTAACGCTGAGCTGCAGCCACAAAACAGCATTACAAAGGCCGAGACAGCGGCCGTGTTGCAGCGGCTTTTGCTGCAGGCAGGTCTTATCCGATAATCAAATAATGGAAGTTTAAAAAAACGGACACGGGCTCGTGTCCGTTTTTTTATGTGCGAAACTTCTGATATACACGTATTGTCACGGCCCCAGCTCCGGTTTGGGCTTCAGCATAATCCAGAAATGCCATCTCGGTTGTTGATTGGGCAGAGGACGCATGGGTAAGAACATTAGAACTTGCAACGCTATGGAAGCGGCAATGGACAGATGAGAAAGGACTGATGGATATGAAAAAGATGAATAAGCGAAGTATTGCATACGCTGGCAAAGAGGTGAGTGGGGGATGAAGGCTTATCTGTTTTTGGCTGTTGCCATTGTTTCTGAACTGTTTGGCACTTCGATGCTTAAGGCGTCGGAGGGATTCTCCAAATGGCTGCCAAGTCTGGCGACCGTGCTGGGTTTTGGCATCGCCTTTTATGCGCTTTCGATCACACTTCAGCATATTCCGATTGGCACAGCCTACGCAATCTGGTCAGGTGTCGGAACGGCGGTGACCGCCATTATCGGTATTGTTGTTTGGAAGGAGGCGGCCAGCATGACCACTGCGGCAGGACTTGTGCTTATTATGCTGGGTGTCGTGATCATTAATCTGAAGGGGGCCGCCCATTGAATATTTGATATTAAAAATCCGCTGCCCATGACGAACCTTTGGGACAGCGGCTTCTTATTTTAGAGGGTTTCTAAAGCTCCTCATGCAGCCTAAGCTTCGGAAAAGACATACTATTTTCGTACAACGGCTGCTGAACAATTGGCTTATTATAATTTATTGAAGAATTACCTAAACATTATATATATAATAACAATTAAACATATTGGACAAATAAGGAACCACCCAATTAAAGAGAGGGGGGAATTACATGAAAAAAATTCAAAACAGCTTTATGGGTAATTTAATTTATTTGGTATTAATTATCGCGCTGCTCACTACTGGATCAAAATTAATCGCCAATCATTATGCCCAGGCAAGAGAGAGCTTCAATTTTAGTCCGATATATATAACGGTCGTAATCATTGTTTGTTACGGGGGTATTGGAGCTCTGCTGGGTTTAAATGGCCTAATTAAAGCTAAAGGGAGTTCACGTATTGATATATCTAGACTTTTGTTACTTACTCTACCATCCTTCATCGTTTCTATGAGTTATATTTGGGCATATTCAGGATTATTTCATTTCAATGAGCCGATTTTTTCATACATTCTCGTAAATGACCATATTCCTATGATTTCAAGTGTTATATTTGGATTTTCTATTACATCCAGTATTAATATAAAAAAATAATAAAATAATTATAACTATGGGCCGGATGATCATGGGAGCGCAGGCCCTGCGGTTGCTCTTTAGCCGGACGTGGGCTATCGTTGGAAGTGATTATGAGATTATAAGGACGGAAAGGATGGATTGGAATGCAAAATAAAGTTATTTTTCTGACCACCGACAGTATGGGAAACGGTGATCCGGGGCTGGGTGCGCAGATTTTGGAAACGTTTTTCACACTGCTGAAGCAGCGCGAGCAGCTGCCTGCGGCCATCTTTTGCGCGAATCGGGGCGTGCTTGCACTGACGGAATTGTCTCTGGCTTCCGTGCATCTGAAGGAGCTGGAGGGCAAAGGTGTGCCCGTGCTGGCCTGTGCCACTTGCGTGGACTATTACGATGTTCGCGAGAAGCTGACAGCCGGTGAAATTTCAAGTATGGGACATTTTATGGAGCTGGCGGACAAATATGAAGTGATGACACTGGCTTAAGAGGGCTGGTAGAGATGAATTTTCGACTCGTTCATTGAAAAAACAGCATACGGCGATTGCTACAGATTCTGCATCTTTAGATGCAGAATCTTTTTATGAAAAAACAGAAGAAACAAGTGAATTTTATATGACTAAAGTTACATAATTTGGTTTGTGAACGCTAACAAAACGGCGTAGCAAGAACGCATAACGGCTAGTACCATTTCTCAGCCCATTCCTCCACTGCCCGCAGGGCTCTTCCGAGTTCCGTCCCTTTTCTGGTCAAGGAATACTCGATACGAACGGGGCGTTCTGTAATGACGTTACGGATAATAATTCCACTATCCTCTAATTCCTTGATCCGCTCATTAAGCATGCGCTTACTAAGATCGGGAATATAGGCCTGAATCTCACTGAAACGTTTGGGTTCCTCCATCAAGGTATGGATAATGAGATTGACCCATTTTTTACCTGTGATCTGATAGGCGATTTCTATTTTTTCACATAATGGATTTTCGTGTTTTTCATCATTCATTTTTACTCACTCCTTCCTCCCACGGTTACTAAATATGATCAAGTTACTATGCAGTCCATATCATGCATTTATGATGGCATTTAAGCAATTATACAACATAATATCACGGAAACGCTATCATTTAAGGGGGAAAAGGGTTGTTCATAATTTGGACAAAAAATGTTTGACAAGGCGGAAAAATGGGTTTAATATTGCCCATGTTAAGTAATCGGGTTATTTTTAGTAACCATATATGCAGTGAAAACTGCTGCCGGCAGCTTATGTTTTATGGTGGAATGGAGGAGTTAACGGTGGACAATATGTCATTTGTCTTATTTGGAGGGACAGGGGATTTAGCGAAGAGAAAAATATACCCTGCCTTATTCAATCTGTATATAGATAACAAAATGCCTGAAGCATTCTCGATCATTGCTCTGGGAAGAAAAGAGCAGTCACATACAGAGTTTCAACAGGTTGTAGCGAAGTCGCTGCAGACTTTTTCAAGAAGAGCGGCAAACGATCCTGCTGTCGTAGAGGCTTTCCTGCAATCGATTCGTTATTCTGCGCTGGATGCGACTCATGTGGAGGATTATCAGAAGCTGCGGAGTCTTGTAGAGTCCCGTGAGCAGGAGCTAGGCATTCCGGAAAACCGCATGTTTTACCTCTCGGTTGGACCGGAATTTTTTGATGTCATCGCTTTGAACATTAAGGAGAGCGGTCTTGGCTCAACTAATGGCTGGAAGCGGCTGATTATCGAGAAACCGTTCGGACGTGATTTGAAATCGGCACGGCATCTCAATGAACAGCTCAGCAAAGCTTTTGATGAAAGCGAAATTTACCGGATTGACCATTACCTCGGCAAATCGATGGTGCAGAATCTCGAAATCCTCGAATCCTCGAATCCTATTTTGAAGGCCCTATGGTCCAATCATCATATCGCCAACGTTCAAATTACAGCGAGTGAGACGGTCGGTGTTGAAGAAAGAGCAGGATATTACGATAACTCCGGAGCGATCCGTGATATGGTTCAGAACCACATGCTTCAACTTCTCATGATGATCAGTATGCGGCTACCGCGGAAGAGTGATGCGAGCGAAGTCCGCATGAAGAAGAAAAATGTCATGGAATCCCTGCGTCCGCTGCATATGGAGGACATCGCGAAGAATGTTATCCGCGGTCAATACACTGCGGGAGAATTGCAAGGAAAGTCAGTGCAAGGCTATACCGATGAACCGAACGTTCCAAAAGCCTCAAAAAATGATACCTTCATCGCTCTCCGTTTATGGATTGATAATTACTTCTGGAGTGAAGTTCCTTTCTATATTCGTACAGGAAAAAGAATGGCGGAAAAATCTACGCGGATCGTTATTGAATTTAAAGAGCCTTTAAAAGGACAAACTACCACAAGCGACCCTAATCTTCTGGTCATCGAAATTAACCCGAATGAAGGTATCTTTATTCAGTTGAATAAAAAAGATCCGCTCAACACCGAGAAGCTTGAGCCAATGCGCATTAACTTTTTCTCCAATGAAGAGGAATTGCCGGAAGCCTACGAAAACCTGATTTTTGATGCTGTCCGCGGCGATTCCACCTTCTTCGCCCACTGGGATGAAGTTGAGCTTTCCTGGGAATATGTGCAGCCAATCCTCGATGCATTTGAGCAGGATTTGATCCCTATGTCGTATTATCCGGCAGGATCGAATGGACCTGAGGCTTCTGATCAATTGGTTAAAGCGGATGGATTCGAGTGGTGGCTTGATAAAGCACTGGCTGCCCAAAAGGCTGACAAGAAGGAATTGGTTACTCAATCCTGACGGGTTTATGATCATACTGGTTAAGTAATATAAAAATAGATAAAAACAGCATGGTGTGGAGGTAATAAAATGAAAGTCGGATTAGTTGGATTAGGAAAAATGGGTTTGAATCTGGGACAAAATCTTTTGGATCATAACTATAATGTTGTTGCTTTTGATTTGAATACCGCTGCGGTTGCAGACATGAAAGGCAAAGGTGCCGAAGGTGCTGCAAGCTTGAAAGAGCTCGTTGCCGCTTTGGAATCCCCAAGAATCGTTTGGATCATGGTCCCGCATTCGGTTGTTGATTCTGTTATCGACGAAGTGTCGCCGCTTCTCGAGCAAGGCGATATTGTAATTGAAGCAGGAAACTCACATTATAAAGAATCCATTGCCAGATATAACAAGCTCAAGGAAATCGGCGTGAGCTTCCTCGATGTGGGTACTTCCGGCGGTATGGAAGGCGCACGTAATGGTGCATGCTATATGATCGGTGGAGATCAAGAAGCCTGGAATATTGTGGAGCCGATTTTTAAAGATACATCGGTTGAAAATGGTTACCTCTACGCAGGTAAAGCCGGCAGCGGACATTTCCTGAAAATGGTCCATAACGGCGTGGAGTACGGCATGATGGCTGCCATCGGCGAGGGCTTCGAGCTGCTTGAAAAAAGTGACTTTGATTATGATTATGAGAAAGTCGCTCGCGTATGGAATAACGGTTCCGTTATCCGTTCGTGGCTCATGGAGCTGACCGAGCAGGCCTTCTCCAAGGATGCGAAGCTGGATGACATCAAGGGTATCATGCAGTCTTCCGGTGAGGGCAAATGGACCGTGGAGACCGCGCTCGATCTGCAGACCGCTACTCCGGTTATTGCATTGTCTCTGCTGATGCGTTATCGTTCTCTTGAAAACGATACGTTCACTGGTAAAGTGGTTGCGGCGCTCCGCAACGAGTTTGGCGGTCATGCTGTAATTAAGAACTAATCACAAAATACAAAATATGGAGGTAGAGAATCATGAAATTTTTTATCGATACTGCGAATCTTGATGATATTAAAAAGGCATACAAAGTCGGTGTACTTTCCGGTGTAACAACCAACCCTTCACTGGTTGCCAAAGAAGGCGTGAAATTTGAAGACCGTATTGCTGAAATTTTGCAAGCCGTTCCTGAGGTTGAATCGGTATCTGCTGAAGTAACCCCGGATGCTGAAACAGCAGAAGAGATGATCGCACAAGCGAATGAGCTGATCAAGATCAACGGCGGAGACAAAAATATCACGATCAAGCTTCCAATGACGTTAGATGGTCTTGAAGCATGCCGCTACCTGACTAAAAAAGGCGTTAAAACAAACGTTACTTTGATCTTTACGGTGAACCAAGCCTTGCTGGCTGCACGTGCAGGAGCAACTTATGTTTCCCCATTCCTGGGCCGCTTGGATGATATTTCGGAAGACGGCGTATTGTTGGTAGCTAAAATTGCCGAGCTGTTCCGTATTCATAACCTGGATTCGCAAATCATTGCTGCATCCGTTCGCCATCCGGATCATGTTACCCGCGTAGCTATGGCAGGTGCGCATATTGCGACTGTACCATTCAGTGTTATCGCACAGCTTGCAAAACATCCTTTGACGGATCAAGGTATGGACAAATTCGCAGCTGACTGGAAAAACGCTACAAAATAAGATACCCTTAAATATCTTCTTTAATAATAAAGCCCGTAAGAAGAGTGCTTGTTACTCTCCTTGCGGGCTTTTGAGCGTTGAATGTGCCAAAAACTAAAGATCCGATATATGGCATCTAAAAAATGATCATACGAAGCAAAGATAGGGGTCATTATAATCTATTTTGAAAGCGCTACCAAAAGGAGGGCGGTGATCACTTGAAGGGAAAAGTTGCTGGATCGGCCATTTTTATCGCTGTATGTGTAGCCTTGGTGCTATCCGTCATGTTCATCCGGAATGATGATGCCGCGAATCCTCGTACGGGCATTGTGGCCTATATTAATACGGAACCCGTAGACAAGGAAGAGTTCTTACTGTTGGCCAAGCAGACGCGTGGCTATCGGGAGGAGAAGGGCGGGAAGTTGTCCGAGTCATTGAAGGAGCAGGTGATTGAATCGCTCATCCAAGTGAAGACCGCCGAGCAGGAGGCCATCCGGCAGGGAATATCGGAAAAAGGCGCATATGCTTCGCTTTCCGCGGAGCTGGAGCAGGAAAACAAGCGCAGAGACGAAGCTGTGCGGAGTAAGCAGATCATTTACGGGCCGCGGCAGTTTACCTTGCAGTCATATTATGATTACAAGCATGCAAGGACGTTGAATCAGCTGAAGATGGTTTGGAAGAAGAAGCAGCCGAACGTCGAAGACAAAGCTCTTCGTGCCTATTATGAGGAGAACCGTAATCAGCTTGCCAAAAAACACGATATCATCCGGATCTATAAATTAACGGAGCTCTCTATGAACAAAAACGGGGGTTCGGGGGAACGGGAGCGAAACGAGGCCAACGGGCGCATAGAGGCTCTGCTGGAGCAGATGCAGGGCGGAGGAATTCCGTTCATGAAGCTTTATGAGTCGCGAAAATACAAGCCCGGCTTGACTGGAGTCGAGGTCATCAAAGAGGATAATTATCGCGATATGGCCAAGTACCGGAGCGGATTCTATGAACTCGTTGCCCGCTTGCAGCCGGGAGAAAGCGGGATGGTGGAAGAGAACGGAATCAAGGCCATTCTCTACTGCGATGCAAGAACCGAAGGGGGATATCTATCCTTTGACGAAGTCCGGGAGGAGGTGATGCTGCGGTATGAGGATAAGCGCTTCGGGGATTATCTCGAAGGGCTTGCTTCCGGGGCGAAGATTGGGCTGACGGAATTGTATGGCACGCTTCAGACGGATTGACGTGAATTCAAAAAGGATGGGGGAATTGAATTGAAGACGATCATGCGCGGATTGATGTTGGCGGCCTTTTCCATGGTATGCGGGGCAGCATTCTTTGCCGTGTCAGCCTCGGCTGCAATGTACTATATGGATTCCCAAGGCGGCAGCGACAACAACGCGGGAACCTCGCAAAACGCAGCGTGGAAAACGCTGAACAAGGTGAACGCAACGACGTTTCAGCCTGGCGACAGCATCGTATTCAAACGCGGAGGCTCTTGGACCGGAAAATTGTGGCCGAAAGGGAGCGGGACCGCACAGGCGCCGATTGTCGTGGATGCCTACGGCGCCGGAAATCCGCCGCTTCTGAACGGTAACGGCGAGGAGGCCGCCGTTTATCTGTATAACCAGCAGTACTGGGAAATCAAAAACCTGGAGATTACAAACGATAACGGAGCGAGTTCGCGCCGGATGGGCATTTATGTCGTAAACGAAGGCGCAGGTCTGCTGAATCACATTTATGTGATCGGCAATAACGTTCACGATGTTTACGGCAACAACGTAAAAGACGGCAATGGCAGTGGAGGCATCAAGATCCGCACGAAAACGGGTAGCGTCAAATCGAATTATAACGATGTGCGGATCGACGGAAATACGGTGGGGCCGCGCGTGGACCGGACAGGCATTGACGTCAATTCCGATTATTGGTGCCGGACCGACAGCGGCTGTACCGGGACGAATAACTGGTATCCAAGCACGAACGTAGTCATTGAGAACAACTACGTAACCGATGTCGGCGGCGATGGTATCGTGCCGATGGCTACGCAGGGAGCTGTGCTGCAGTACAACACCGTGAACGGATTTAACATGCGGTCAGGAACGGCGAATGCAGGCATATGGGCCTGGAACGCGGATGACACCGTCATTCAGTACAACGAAGCGTTTAACGGTAACACGACCCAGGACGGGCAGGGCTTCGACATCGACTACGGCCAGTCGCGGACGATCGTCCAGTACAATTACAGTCATGACAATGACGGAGGATTCATGCTGATCTGCCAGCCGGGAGGCGCCAAGAATGACGGCGGCATCGTGCGCTATAATATCAGCCAAAACGATTATGCGCGTACCTTTCATTTAGCCGGACCGACAACCAACACGCTGGTTTACAACAATACCATCTATCTGCCGACTGGAAGCACGACCTCGCCGATCGTGGCGGGCTCCTGGGACGGGTATACGAAGTCCGTTTCCTTCTACAACAACATTTGGCATCTTGATGGGGGAGGCATATGGGACGGCTTGTCCAACATTGCCAGCTTTACGTTCAAATACAATACGATTTACGGCGTTCATACGGTGGGAGAACCTGCCGACGCGAACAAGTCGACGGCTAATCCGCTCCTTGCTGCGCCAGGAACAGGGGTGAACCGGAGCACGGTGGACGGGTACAAGCTGCTGCAGGGATCGCCGGCGCTGGGCTCGGGCATGGCGGTCAGCAGTAACGGCGGCAAGGATTACTGGGGCAATGCGGTCTCGCAGACGGGTGCGCCGAACCGGGGCGCTTATAACGGGCCGGGAATACAGGGAACGCCTGCAAGCATCGTGAAGAACGGCGGCTTTGAAGCGGGTGTCTTATCGCCCTGGACGAACTGGAACACAGCCGGCGTCGTAAGCGGTAATGCAAGAAGCGGCAGCTATGCCCTGCGTTTGAACGGGGGACCGGGATCGGCTGAGCAGATTATTACGCTGCAGCCGAGCACCACGTATACGCTGAAGGGCTATGCCAAGACAGATAACAGCAGCCAGCCTGTGCGCATTGGTGTAAAGAATTATGGAGGCACAGAGCAATACGCCGTCATAACCAGTACTTCTTATTCGCTAGGAACGGTAACCTTCACAACGGGGTCAGCTAACACAGTTGCAACCATTTACATATACAAGCCTTCTGGCACAGGATATGCTTATGGGGACGATGTTACCGTGGAGTAACTAGCCTTCAAGGGTGGAGATCGGTCATACCTGAGAATTCAATCAGGCTATACCGTTCTTCCCCTTTTTTATTGGAAGCAGTCTTTTCCTTTTTAGAATCCCCATCCAGCACAATCTAAAAATCGGACATAGAACAACTAAAAAAACGCTATACGAAGAATACATATTATTTTCTATAATTTATGTTGTAAGCGCTAACAAGAATGAGGAATAAGAGTAGTAGAAAGAGATAGGAGGGGCTCTATGTTAGAGAGCAAACTGAACGGAGCGAAAGAGTCGCCGCCCGGCACCAAGCGCACCACAAATATTGTGGCCAAGCATGTGTGGGAGGCCAGGTATCTGTATATCCTGCTTTTACCGCTGGTGGCTTATTATGTCGTCTTTCATTATTACCCGATGTATGGGATTATCATTGCTTTTAAGGAATACAGCTTCTCCAAAGGTATTCTGGGCAGTCCCTGGGTTGGTCTCAAGCAATTTGAGTCGATGTTCAGTCTTCCCCAGTTTATCGACGTGCTCAAGAATACCCTTATTCTCGCCGCAGGACGGATCGTTATTGAGTTTCCCATTCCAATTATTTTTGCTCTACTGCTCAATGAAGTCCGCCGAACGCTCACCAAACGATTTTATCAGACGGTATTTACCTTTCCGCATTTTCTGTCTTGGGTCATCGTTTCGGGTATTCTGATCAACTTTCTGAGCGACTCCGGCGTACTTAATCAGCTGCTGCAATATGTCGGACTGCCAAAAATCAATTTGCTGATGGAGCCCTCAAGCTTCCGCGGCCTCTTGTTCGGCACAAGTATCTGGAAAGAGATGGGCTGGGGAACGATCATCTACCTGGCTGCCATTGCGGGCATCGATCCCGCGCTGTATGAAGCGGCAAGCATCGACGGGGCTAACCGGTTCCAGCGGATGCTGAGAATTACCTGGCCCTCGATTCGCAGCACGGCAGCGGTGCTTTTCATTTTGCAGGTCGGCAACATTATGAACGGGGCGGGCTTCGACCAGATCTTCAATATGTATCACCCCGGAGTATACGAAGTGTCGGATATTCTCGATACCTTCATCTACCGTTCAACCTTCTATGAAGGCGGCAGCTTCAGCTTCTCGACGGCGGTCGGCGTCTTCAAATCCATTATTAACTGCATTCTGCTGATTATCGCCAATCTGGCGGTCAAGCGCATGGGCCAAGGAGGATTGATGTAAATGGTTGAAAAAAGAGGCTGGCCGAACGTCGTCATCCATCTGATACTTATCTTTGTGGCTGTGCTGATTCTGGTGCCCATGTATAACGTAGTGCTGATTTCTTTTGCAGACCCCGGCGCAATTGCCAAGCAGGCGATCTACCTGATTCCGACATCGTTTGACTTGAGCTCGTACAAGTACATCTTTTCCGGCGATACCGTGTTCAGGGCGCTTGGGGTATCAGCCATTGTCACCATTGTCGGCACGCTGATTAATATTGCTCTTACCACTATCGGTGCGTATGCTCTGTCCAAAAAGCATCTTCCTGGTAAAAATGCCTTCCTTGTTGGGATTCTAATCACGATGCTGTTCAACGGCGGGCTGATTCCCATCTATCTGACGGTCAAGCAACTCGGGTTGATCAACAGCGTCATGTCCATGATTTTGCCGCTTGCCATCAACACCTTTTATCTGATTATCATGCTGACGTATTTCCGCACGGTGCCCGAGGCGCTGGAGGAATCGGCGAAGATCGACGGTGCGAACGACATCCAGGTGCTGCTGCGGATCGTGCTCCCGATCTCCATGCCGACGATTGCCGCCATCACCCTGTTCTATGCGGTGGACCGCTGGAATGAATGGTGGAGCGCGCTCCTGTATATATCCGAGACGAACAAGTTTCCGATGCAGCTGTATTTGCGGGAGATGCTGGTGGACGTCAACAAAATGATGAATAACGCCTATGCCGCTTCCATGGCTTCCGAGATGCGCAATACGTATCCGGAGGGCCTTAAAATGGCGACGGTCGTCGTCACCATGCTGCCGGTCATGTGCATTTATCCTTTTCTGCAGCGCTTTTTCTCGGCCGGCGTGATGATCGGATCACTGAAGGAGTAATTGGGGCCAAAAGCTCTAATCAACTTATAAAAAGATTGCAAATTAAAGGGAGGTTCTGCTTCATGATGTCAAAAAAGTTCAGAAGACTTGCGACAGGAGCCGTTTCGCTGCTCATGGTGTTTACGGTAGCGGCTTGCGGCGGCAGTAAGACGGAACAGGCGGCAGATCCGGGCAAGATCGAGCCGGCAAACGCTGGGGAAACAAAGACGGAAGCTCCTACAGAGAGCAATAAAAAGTTGGAAATCAGTATCGGCATGTGGGATGCCGATAAGGCTTTTGTCAATCGCGATAGTGATGAAATGCTGAAAAAATTCGAATCGGATTTCAATGTATCGTTCAAGCCCAAAAACGTAAGCTGGTCCGATTATCAGGAAAAATTCAGACTCTGGGCGGCTGCGGATGAATTACCTGACATTATGGCGAACGACATGTTTAATACAGCGACCTATAATCAATGGATTGATCAAGGCATCATCCGGCCATTACCGGATGACCTCAGCAAATATCCGAATGTGAAAAAGGTGATGGATCAAGCCGATATACAGCCTCTGAAGGTGGACGGCAAGTTTTATATGATTCCGAGGCTAACCTTTGACTCAACTGAAGACTGGGTCATGGAACGCGGGCTAATCGTCCGCAAAGACTGGATGGAGAAGCTGAACATTCCGGTGCCGAAAACCTACGATGAATACAAAAACATGCTGGTCAAATTTGTAGGCGAGGATCCAGACGGCAATGGCAAGAAGGATACGATCGGGGTGACGCTCCGTCTTCCTGGATTCCTGGATACACCGCTTCTGGGCACTATTCCGCAGTACAGCAATGAGGGCTGGTTGTATGAGGGTGGAAAGTGGATACCATCAGTTGCTTCTACGAAAATGGTCGACGGCTTGATACAACTTCGCGATATGTACACCAGTGGAGCCCTCGATCCGGATTTCCCAATTCTGAAAAACGATGATGGCATGGAGAAATTCGCCCAAAATAAAGCCGGAGCTATCTTTAATCAAATTTCCATCGATAAGCTTGCAGGATTAAAGACAATGTGGTCGAAATATCAACATGATAAACCGTTCGAGGACGCTGTTATCATACTGCCGATTTGGCCGGACCAGGAAGGAAATACATATCGATTCGTACAAACTTCCTTCTGGTCGGAAAGCTATTTCAGCGCCAAGGTAGATGACGAAAAGATGGATCGCATTCTAAGGCTGTATGACTTCCTGCTGTCACCGGAAGGGGATACGCTGGTTCGCTACGGATTTGAAGGTAAAGATTACAAATTGGATGGTGATAAGGTCATTGCTACACGTCCTGCAGATGCTAAAACGGGGGCTATGAAGGATTTGAAGGATATTTATCCCTTCCAACAGTTGATTGCGATGACCGCCAGATGGCGTGAAGGGACTTACTTGGATGATGGGGTGAAACGAACCATGTACGGGGATAAGCTGGTTGACATAACGGATGAATACTACAATAAGCAAATGGCTGAAGCCAAACCAATCCCGACGGCCTTCGATATCAAGCTGATGTCGACGCCGGCAAAGGATAAGGTCATGGGCATCAAATTTATCGATGACATTACGAAGGTCGTGATCGGTAAAGAAGACCCGGCCAAAATGTGGGGAACGGTCCTGAAGGGTTATGAAGCGAAGGGATTAAACGAGGCCATAAAAGAAGTGAATGACAAAGCGGCGGAAATGGGCATCAAGCCATAATCCGTACTGCTCCGTGAGTCACTTCCTCTGCAGGCTATGCCTGCAGAGGAAGTTTATTGCATATTCAGGGGCAAATGTATGCGATAATGGGGAGGAATACCAGGAACTTAAACTTGTCCTGGAACATCACAGACACGGAGGGAGACCCGCCTCTTGTTGCACTACATCAAAGCTCTGCCGATCCGGCGGCAACTGTTTCTTATTATTTTGGCCTTTATGTTGCTGCTCTTTGCGGTGATGGCCACAGCCTATATGTTTACATCAAGGTGGCTTTATAACCAGAACAGCGATTATTCTTACCTGCTTCTGAACAAGATCAGGCAGCATATTTCCGCGCAGAATACGGCAACCAACCGCTTGATCCAAGGGATAGCTTATAACGAATCGGTTCAGCAGTATTTGTTGGAGAGTAAAGATCAGTCCCCGTGGAGATACGAGTTGTACAAGCAGACGAATACTTTGGTAGCCCGGTATAGCTCACTTCGTGAAGGGATTTCGGACGTGACGATCATGGGGACAGGCGGCAGCAACTTTAACTTGATGTTCGATCAGCAGAAGCGGGCGGCGGTTCTGGAAACCATTGAAGAGATGAAATCGAAAGGATACGGCGGATCGAGTCCTTATTATAAGGGACTCATCGTTCACCATGACGGGGATAAAGATAATCAGTATTTTCTTGTGGGGCTACCCATTAACAATGCCATGTCGACCTCGACGGTGGGCAGACGGCTTGGGTATATGGTCGTATTTATGGAGCCTTCTTCCTTTATCTCCAATGTGGAAGAGGTGTATCAGAATGCCTTCGGTAAAATTTATGTGCTTGACCGAAACGATGTCGTCGTCGCAGCCAGCGGCGGCGGGCATATCGGAGAAGTCTATGCGCTGGATCAACTGGAGGAGGCCGGCGGTGGAGACTATGTGTTCTATGATCAGCAGCATACCCGCCATATCGTGAGAATGGTCGATCTGCCGGATATTGAAGGGAAGATTATCAACGTCATTTCCGAAAAGGAACTGCTGCGCGGAATGACGGATATTCGGAAGGTCTACATGGTCATTCTAGCCTTAACTATTCCGACCTTGGTCTTCATGGCGATTGTATTCGGAAGAAGTATTGTGTCCCCCATTCGTATGTTCATCCGGGCTATCAACGCCTTGAAGATGGGACAGTTTCAGAAAGAAAGAACCGAGATCAAGCTGGACGGTTATCTGGAAATTAAAATCATGGCGGGCAAATTCAATGAAATGATCGAAGCGATTGACGAGCTGACGGAAGAAGCGGTGGACTCGCGCATGCGGATCTACGAGCTGGAGTTGTCCAAGCAGACGGCCGAGCTTTCCTATCTCAAGCATCAGGTTAATCCGCATTTTCTGTACAATACCCTCGCATCCATGAAAGGGTTGGCCGCCGAGCTTGACATCCCGCAGTTCGTGGAAATTACCGGCGCCCTCAGCCAGATTTACAAATACAGCATCAAGGGCGCGGAGTGGGTAACGCTGCGCGAGGAGCTGGATATCGTGAAATCCTACGTCAAAATCCAGCAGTTCCGTTTCGAGGACCGCTTTGACGTCTATTATGACGTGGATCCGCAGCTGCACGACCGCAAGATCATCAAGATGATTTTGCAGCCCATCGTCGAGAATGCTTTATCCCACGGTTTGGAACGGAAAATGAATAAGGGAACCCTCCGGATTGGCGGATGCGACAACGGGCAGGGGGCTACCGTGCTCTGGGTCAAGGATGACGGCGAGGGCATTCCGCCGGATAAACTTGAGCAGCTTCAGCAGGCGCTATCGGGACACGCGGAGCGGGAACCCGGAACGACCGAGAATCACAGCCTGGGGCTGATGAACGTCCACAGAAGGCTGCAATTGACTTATGGAAGCGGTTCCGGATTGGTGCTCAGGAGCTCGCCCTCTGGCGGCACGGAGGTATACCTGACAATATTGGCAAACCGGGGTGATGATGCATGAAGTATAAAATTGTCATGGTCGATGATGAAAAATGGGTCTTGAAAGATATCCGCCGTTCTGTAGACTGGGATTCATACGGATATGAAGTGGTAGGAGAAGCCATGAACGGGATTCTGGGCTTGAAGGCGATTCAGGAGCTCCGTCCCCATCTGGTGATCACGGATGTCCGTATGCCGGGCATGGACGGTCTGGAGCTGATCCGCGAGGTCAACCGGCTGGGCTTGGATACCAAGTTCATCGTATCCAGCGGTCACGCCGAATTCCAATATGCCCAGCAGGCACTCAATGCAGGCGCGATCGGGTATTGTCTGAAGCCGTTCGAGGAGGAGGAGATGGCGAGTCTGCTCATACGGTTCAGAGCGATGCAGCAGGAGAAGGAGCTTCTTCTGCAAATGGAGCTGCTGTATTTGATGTCGGATCGGCTGGAGCATGAGGGTTACGCTGATGAACTGCTTGTACGTATGGGTCTTTCCTGGAACAGGGAACAGGGGATGATCGTAGTTGATGTCATGGGAGAGGATCAGGAGCTGCGGGGTATCTCCGCTCCGCATATCCGCGTACGCACGGGCAAGCAGGAAACGATGTATTTGCTGGAAGCTGGGCTAGAAGGCAGCATGGATCACGATCTTGCAGTAGGATTATCCATACTCCCGGATATTAAGGGCTTCGGCTGTTCCAGGCGTATTACGGATATTGGCCAGCTCCGCTGCGCCTATCAGGAAGCGGAGATTGCATCATACCAGTGTTTTATTACGGGACGGAAGGGACCGTTTATGCCTGTTACTGAACGCCTGCGGCCGGAGATTAAGGAGCTATTCCAGCAAATGGGGAATCAATTCAATCTGGAGCAGGCATCCAGAGCCTGCGATATGTTTATGCAGCATGCTGAACAGGGCACGGTAGATATTCAGGATGCACTGCGCTTTTATAATACGTTCTTCCTCATGTACAGCGGTCAAGTCGAGCAGGATGAATATATTCACAGCTTTGAGCAATTGGTAGAAAAGTATGGGACCCTCGCGAATATGATGAACGAGATCAGGAATTTATCCTCGCATCGTAGCGAGCTGGCTGGAGAGTTAGGGCAGGTAAAGAATGAAACACTGCAGGATATTCTGCGTTATCTGGATGGCCACTTCACAGATGATGTATCGCTCAAAAGCATTTCAGAGCAGTTCTACGTGAATCCCAGCTATTTAAGCCAGCTGTTCCGAAAAATGGTGAATACCACCTTTCTACAATATGTAACGGATAAGAGGATTGCCTATGCGTGCCAGCTGTTAAGTAGTTCCCGGCTCTCCATTTACGAGATTTCGGAGCAGTCCGGGTACCCGAACTATTTTTACTTTGCGAAGATTTTCAAAAAGATCATTGGCAAGACCCCCACGCAGTACCGGGAGGATATGAAGGGAGGATGTAATGTATGACGCAGAAATTCGAAACCCGTATTGTCCATTCTTTAGTGAAGGTATTTCCTGATGAGGAGCTGCAGGAGACGGAAGTCGTCAAGGGAGCGGCACTCCAGAATGAGGTCTTCTCGTACCAGGTGGCCTATCGGTCGCAGCATTGGATTCCGTCGATTCATGTGAAGGTCGAGTCCGAAATCGGGGATTACATCACGATGCGCAGCGTCGGTCTGTCACCATCGGAGTACCCTGTGCAGGGCGATCATGACGACAACATGCTGCGGACCACGCCTGGCCTGTATCCGGATCCGCTGCTGCCGCTGAGCGGCGACGGCGTGCGTGCATATCCGGGGCAGTGGCGTTCGATTTGGATCTCGGTGAACCCGAAGAACGAGGTTATTCCCGGCCTCTACCCGACCGTGGTGCGTTTCGTGATGGAATCGGGAGAGGAGCTGGCAAAGGAACGCTTTGAACTGGAGATCATCGGGGCACAGCTGCCGAAGCAGCAGCTTCTGCATACGCAGTGGTTTCACACGGATTGCCTGACGACGCACTATCATACGGATGCGTTCAGCGAAAGACACTGGGAGCTCCTGAAACAGTACATACAAACCGCGGTGGATCACGGCATCAATATGCTGCTGACGCCACTCTTCACGCCTCCGCTCGATACGGAAGTTGGAGGGGAACGGCCGACCGTGCAATTGGTCGATGTCGAGGTGACGGGGGAGAATCAGTACCGTTTCGGATTTGACCGCCTGAAAAGATGGGTGGAGCTGTGTAACGAATGCGGCATCGAGTATTTCGAATTCTCGCATCTGTTCACGCAGTGGGGGGCGAAGCACGCGCCGAAAATCATGGCAACCGCAGATGGCGAAGCGAAGCGCATCTTCGGCTGGGAGACCGACGCGTCGGGCGACGCCTATCGTGCATTCCTGAATCAGTTTCTGCCGCAGCTGGTTGAATGGATTCGGGAGAACGGGCTGGAAAGCCGCAGCTATTTCCATATTTCCGATGAGCCGACGCTGGATCACCTGGAATCTTACGAAAGCGCCCGTAATATCGTCAAGGATCTGCTCGAGGGATTTCCCATCATCGACGCGCTGTCGGATTACGACTTCTATGAAAAGGGTTTGGTGGAGAACCCGATCCCGGCCAACAATCACATCGAGCCTTTCCTGGAGCACGGGGTCACGCCGCTGTGGACGTATTACTGCGTATCACAGTACAAGGATGTATCCAACCGCTTCTTCAGCATGCCGTCTGCACGCAACCGGATACTCGGTTACCAATTGTACAAATACGATGCGGCCGGATTCCTGCACTGGGGATATAACTTCTGGTATACGCAGTATTCCAAGCAGGTCATCGACCCGTTCCACGTGACGGACGCAGGGGGCGCTTTTCCTTCCGGCGACGCCTATCTGGTGTATCCGGGAGAGGATGGCCCGATCGAATCGATCCGGATGGAGGTTATGTACGAGGCGCTGCAGGATTTGCGCGCGCTGCGCCTGCTGGAGGAACTGATGGGGCGAGATGCCGTACTCGCGGCGCTGGATGAGGGCCTGGATGAGCCGATCACATTCAGCTGCTATCCGAGGAACGCGGATTGGATTCTGTCGAAGCGGGATTGGATCAACGGTAAGATTAAAGAGCATATGCTGGCGGCAAAATAGCACGGATGAAAGAGACATCGAAAGATGTCTCTTTTTTAATATTATTTGTATTATCATGCCTTAGGCATTTCGTTGAAGAAAGCGACATCCTCAATCGGCAATCTTACCGTCGGGTGTCCGGGCTTTGCCGCCTTACCGATGGCGATGAGCATAACAGGAGAGTATCTCTCCGGAATATCGAACGCTTCTACAAATGTAACTTGGTCAAAGCCGCCCATCGGTAATGTATCATAGCCTTTAGCGCGGGCGACAAGCATAAGCTGCATGGATACCAACCCACTATCAATCAATACTTTTCGGAGAACGGTCTCTGGAGGCATGCTAACGAACATCCCTTGATAGCGTTCCATGAATGATTTAGCCGTCTCTTCCGGCATGTAACCCGCATCGACCGCCATTTCGTAAATTTTCCCGGCCAATGTATAGCCTTCCAAATCTCCAAGACGGACATGTTTCTCTCCTCCTCATCATGATTGTGCTCCATGCAAGCAATAAACTGGAACATTTATTATAACAGATTTAGGTGCAGCTCGTTAATGAAGGCGAGGGAGCATTTGACGATGCTCCTTTTTTCAGATGAAAAGGAATCCAGCCGAGAATTCCGCGGGAACGGGGCTTCAGGGTTTACGCATTCTATGAACTAACTTACAATATATACAAAATATAACATGCGATTGAGCAGTTTTGATCGCTCAGCCTTTCGAATCATGAAGGCAACTAAAAAGTATGAAATGAGGGGAACATGAAAACAGGGCTAAAGCTTTTGATGGTCTGTTCCATTTTGATTTTGCTGCTCGGCGGCTGCAGTTCGCGGCCTGAGGCGGATACGCTTGCGGTGATCCAGGCACAGAAGGATTCCGACTATGAGGAAATGTTTAATGCCTTATCTCTCGGCAATATTTTCGATTATAACCTTAGCTTGCCGCATGCCGACAAAACCTGGGTTGAAGTATGGGTGGAAGGTTATAAAAAGGGTAAAAAAATGCAGGGATCGCCGCTGATCTCGCTCTCCTACGGTTTCGCTCCGTCCAAAACAAGCGCAGGCGCTTTGGGGTGGGGGATCGTAAAAGAAGGCGGAGCGCAGAAGTCGATGATTTTATACGCTCCTGGAGCCGGGACGGGATTAAGCAGCGTACCCGACGTGATTGATCATAATCTTTCATCGATGATGGGTTCAGTCATAGGGGATCAAAAGCTTGAATTGAAAGCCGGCGAATCCACGATATTAGCGGTATGCCGCCAAAATGAATCCGGTGTTTATCAAACGTTTGACCCGGAGCAATTGAAGGAAATGCTGCAAACGGATGCGGTGACGCTGCTACTGAAGATCAAGCTGGATACGAAAAGCCCGAAGTGACAAGGACTCGGAATTGAAGGGATCATATTCTATGGAAAGATCAGCATTCAGCTGCACATCATTCACTGGGGCAGCTTGTAGTTTTGGACAACGAGCAACTGCGATTGCGGTCGGTAACAGCCGGCATTCAGCGCAGTTGTTCTTTTTTTTGCCTGCACAAGAAAACAAAATGAAAATTTTCAATACATTGTTTTCAAACATCTTGACTTTGCGTCTGAATGCGGTATAATAGTCAAAGAAAGTCAAAGTCAAAAGAAATTGATCAAACGTCAAACTTAGCTTGATCCAACCCAATTAGCAACATACCAAGAAAGGGGCCATGTACAATGCGTTGTCAAAAATGTAATCAGAACGAAGCAACGGTAGGACTTAGCCTAACAATCAATCAAAAATCCGAAAAACTATATATATGTCAGGAATGCTATGCAAAAATAAATAGCGGAATTCCGTTCCATGCCGGCTTCGGCTCATCAGGCATGTCGCCGATCGATGAATTCTTCAAAGGCTTCATGCAGCCGCAGCAAGCTCAACATGATGCTTCTGGCACCCATGCTGCTGCTAACCGAGCTTCTGGAAACGGCAGCCAAAGAGGCGGAATGCTGGATCAGCTGGGACGCAATCTGAATGACGCCGCGAACGCTGGCCAGATTGATACGGTGATCGGCCGTGATGAGGAGATCGAACGGGTCATTGAAATTTTGAACCGCCGCAGTAAAAACAACCCGGTGCTGATCGGTGAACCAGGGGTTGGTAAAACAGCCATCGCCGAAGGTCTTGCCCTCCGTATTATCGAAGGCAAAGTACCGGCCAAGCTGCTGAATAAAGAGGTATATTCACTGGATGTTGCCTCTCTTGTTGCAGGTACAGGTATCCGGGGTCAGTTCGAAGAGAAAGTTAAACAATTGATTGCCGAGCTGCAGCAGCGCGAGAATGTTCTGTTATTCATTGACGAGATCCATCTGCTGGTCGGTGCAGGTTCTGCTGAAGGTTCGATGGATGCCGGCAATATTCTGAAGCCCGTGTTGGCACGCGGTGAACTGCAGGTGATCGGTGCTACCACACTGAAGGAATATCGTCAGATCGAGAAAGACGCAGCCCTGGAACGCCGGTTCCAACCGGTCATGGTCGATGAACCAACGGTACAGGAAACCATTGAAATTCTGAAAGGACTGCGTCCGAAATACGAGGAATTCCATGGGGTCCGCTATTCAGATGACACCATTGCAGCTTGTGTGCAGTTATCTCACCGTTACATTCAGGACCGGTTCCTGCCGGATAAAGCCATCGATCTGCTTGATGAATCGGGTGCCAAACTGAATCTGCGTGCTTCCGAGAGCGGTCATGGGCAGATCCAAGCACGTCTTGAGAAAATCAGAGGCGAGAAGGATCAGGCAACCCAAGCTGAAAATTACGAACTTGCTGCCAAACTGCGTGATGAAGAAGCCGGTCTGTTGAACCAGTTGGATCATGCCGGAACGGATCACGGCAGCCAGACAGAGGTGCGTGTAGAGGATATACAGCAGATCATTGAACGCAAAACAGGCATTCCGGTCGGTAAACTGCAGCAGGATGAGCAGAACAAGATGAAGAACCTTGCAGCCCGTCTGGAAACGAAAGTGATCGGTCAGACCGAAGCGGTGGAGAAGGTAGCTAAAGCGGTACGCCGCAGCCGTGCAGGACTCAAGCCGAAGAATAAGCCAATCGCTTCCTTCCTGTTCGTCGGACCAACCGGTGTTGGTAAGACAGAACTGTCCAAGTCGCTGGCAGAGGAACTGTTTGGTCAGGCAGACGCTATGATTCGGCTGGATATGAGTGAATATATGGAGAAACATTCCGTCTCCAAGCTGATCGGTTCGCCTCCAGGCTATATCGGTCATGATGAAGCGGGTCAATTGACGGAGCGTGTACGCCGCAATCCGTACAGTATTATCCTGCTGGATGAAATTGAGAAGGCGCATCCCGATGTGCAGAATATGTTCCTGCAGGTATTGGACGACGGCCGCCTGACGGATAGCCAGGGCCGTACCGTAAGCTTTAAGGAAACAGTGATCATTATGACCTCCAATGCAGGCATTACGGAGAAAAAGATCACCGTAGGCTTCTCGGCTGCTGAATCCGTACAGACCAGTTCGATTCTGGACTCGCTGGGTTCTTACTTCCGGCCTGAATTCCTGAACCGCTTTGATGCGATTATTCCGTTTGCTTCACTGAAGGAAGATGACCTCGTTCAGATTGTCGATAATATGCTTGGCGAAATTGAGATCACGCTTGGCGAGCAGGGTATTTCCCTTAATGTCTCTGATGATGCCAAGAAGAAACTGTCAGAGCTGGGTTACAATCCGGCATTCGGAGCCCGTCCGCTGCGCCGTGTCATCCAGCAGTACGTTGAAGACGGCATCACCGATCTGGTGCTGGACGATGAGGATGTGCAGCATGTTGAAGTCGATGTTCAAGATGACGTGATTCAAGTAACGAAAGCCTGATTCTCTGCTTCACATCAACAATAACTTTTAGACGAAATGCGCCTTTCAGAATGGTAGTGGTTGAACCTTCAGGTTCAACCTATGAATCATTTCTGAAGGGCGCATTTTTTTGTTTTTTAACTGTCCGGCCTGAGGAGAGGCGGGTAGAATATTTTGTTGTGATGAATGTGAAAATATGAACAATATTTGAAATTAGACGTCTAACCCCTTGAAATGTGAAAAAAATCACAGTATACTGTAAATGTGAAATAAATCACAACAACATCTATTTCATCAAGTTTCTATTCTCTAATCCAACAACGCCGCATGAACTTTATAGCACCATAGATCAATTTTATTAAAAAACTAACCCATTCCCAAGGAGGAACTTATCATGAAAATTGCAGTCATCGGTTGTACACATGCAGGAACGGCAGCGGTGGTTAACGCCGCGAAGCTTTACCCTGAAGCACAAATTACCGTTTATGAACGAAACGATAACATATCCTTTCTATCCTGCGGTATTGCCCTGTATGTAGGTGGTGTCGTGAAAGATCCGGAAGGGCTCTTTTACTCCTCGCCGCAGCAGCTGGCTGATTTGGGTGTCGTAACCCACATGCGCCACGAGGTGCTGGCTGTTGATGCCGACGCCAAGAAACTACAGGTTCGCAACATGCAGACGGGAGAAGCATTCGAGGATTCGTTTGATAAACTTATTGTCACGACAGGTTCTTGGCCGATTATTCCGAAGCTGGCGGGGATGGAGCTTGGTAATATTCTGCTCTGCAAAAACTACGATCATTCCAACACCATTATTGATAAAGCAAAGAACGTGAATCATATCACGGTTGTCGGCGCAGGCTATATTGGGGTGGAACTGGTGGAAGCATTCCAGCAGAGCGGCAAGCAGGTCACGCTCATTGACAGTGCGGACCGGATATTGAACCGGTATCTGGATGCCGAATTCAGCAGCCGGATCGAGGAATCCTTCAGCAGCAAAGGTATCGAGCTGGCGCTGGGGCAGACGGTGCAAGCTTTTGAAGGTAAGGATGGCATGGTAAGCCATGTTGTTACAAGCAAAGGTAAAATAGAAACAGACCTGGTCATTCTCTGCATCGGATTCCGTCCCAACACGGAGTTGCTGAGAGGTCAGGTAGATATGCTGCCTAACGGCGCGATCATCGTTGATGAGTATATGCAGACCAGCAAGAAGGATGTTTTCGCCGCGGGTGACAGCTGTGCCGTCAGATATAACCCAACAGGCAAGGCAGCATATATCCCGCTGGCAACGAATGCAGTACGCATGGGCATGCTGGTGGCCCGCAATCTGATGCATAAAACGACGAAGTACCTGGGAACACAGGGAACGTCGGGATTGAAAATATACGATCTGAATTTAGCTTCGACCGGACTTACCGAAGGTGCATGCAAGGACGAGGAGCTGAATGTAGATACGGTTACGATTGAAGATGCTTACCGGCCGGAGTTCATGCCTACAGCAGAAACCGTGAACGTGAAGATTGTTTATGAAAAAGAAAGCCGCCGCCTTCTGGGTGCGCAGATTATGTCCAAAGTCGACTTAACGCAGGCGATGAACACGCTGTCGGTATGTATTCAAAACAAGATGACCGTCGACGAGCTGGCTTTCGTGGACTTCTTCTTCCAGCCTCACTACAATAAGCCATGGAATTTCCTGAATTCGGCCGGTATCGCGGCACTGCCTGAGATCAAGACGGAACAACTGCAGCACCATTGAATGATTGTAATAGGTCATCTTAAATACCAAAAAGGTCATCTTCACAGATGACCTTTTTTTGCTGCCAATCTTGGGTGGATCCAGCCTGCTTCTAAGTGATGCATCTTACCGCCTACTCAGCCTGCTTCTTTTCCTTGCCGCCCAGATTGATGCCCACCTGTCCGTCATGGCTGCCGACATTACCGCCGAGCTTGAGGCTCACACCCTGACCGCCACCCACTTGAGCGCCGGCATGAGCACCAAGACCATGGTCTCCGCCGATTTGGGCACCCGTGCTGAATTCAGCTCCTTGACCGCCGCCCAGCTGGCTCTTCACATGGGCACCAAGTCCATGCTCACCGCCGATTTGGGCTTCGGTGTTCAGGCCAATTCCCTGCTGCATGCCTGCGTGGCCTTCCACATGAGCCTGGATGCCGTATTTGCCTCCCAATTGGCTGCCGGTCTCGAACTGAAAGCCCTTGGCCGTGTTATTCAGATTGGCTTCACCCTGCATATTCAGGCCATACGCCTCCGAGCCCACATGGCTGCTGACTTGATTGCTGACGCCATGTTTATCTAGCTGGGTTGCTGCTTGGAAACCGGCGCCATGCTTACCTCCAACTTCAATGCCGGTGTTCATTTTCATTCCCGGATGGTTCTCTACTTGAACATTCTCCACATGGGTATGTTCAACCATTTGCTCCGGCTTAGGTTCAAGCTTTACCTGAAACCCTTTGGGAGTAGGCTCTACCCGGCTTGGATCCAGCGACGGATATGGCGCGGTATACGAGATGCCGGGATAGGGAGATGGGTATGCTGGATATGCCGGATAAGGAGAATATCCCGGATAGGCTCCAGTGTAAGGATAAGCTCTGCCTGGCATAGGCCAGTAGTAGAACGATGGCGGAAACGGACTGCGGAATGTATAAGCATACGGATCATACGCAAAAGTAAGCGGATGGTTATGCTGGAAGCCGGGCCCGAAGGGATAGTTTATCGTCATGTCAAATGAACCTCCAGATCAATTGTGATGATAATAGCCTATTCACCGGAACGTGAAATGACACATATTATTATGCTTTGCTTCAATTGATCATGGAGGAGGATCAAACCAAGAATACGTTATGGACTACTCTGTACCGCCGGCAGCCGGATTGTGATCGTCGTACCGATGCCGAGGTGACTGTCGATGGTCATACCGTAATGCGTGCCAAAATAGAGGTGAATGCGTTCCTGCACGTTAACCAGACCGATATGGTTATCATCACCTGATTCGGACTGCTCGGCCAGACGCCGCTGCAGTGCCACAAGCTGATCCGCACTCATGCCGGCGCCGTTGTCGCGAACGGTAATCAGAAGCTGATTCTCATTTTGCACCGCGCACACCTCCAGCAGTCCGGGGCCGACTCTTCTTTCCAGGCCGTGAATAATGGCATTTTCGATCAGCGGCTGCAAAGAGAAGTGTACGACCTGCAAAGATTCCGTATGCGGTTCGAGCTGCTCAGAATATTGGATCTTATCCCCGAAACGCATCTGCTGCACCTTGATATACAGCCGGATATGCTGGAGTTCCTGTTCCAGGGAGACGATATCCTTGCTCATTTTGGTATGGATGCGGAACAACTGCCCCAGCGTGCCGATCATTTCCCCGATTTCACGCTGGTCGTTCAGGATTGCCTTCATTTGCACCGATTCCAGGGCATTGGCGAGAAAATGCGGATTAATCTGGCTCTTCAGCGCTCCCAGCCTTGCAATCTTCTGCTGCACCTTGGCTTTGGAGGAGCGTTCGATATAATCCTGCAGCTCTTGGGTCATTTTGCGCAGACCCTGATACAGCACGCCAAATTCATCCTGCCGTTTGCTTCCCAAGTCCACGTCGAAATTACCCATACCGACCCGTTCCACCTGACGTTTCAGGAATATAATCGGCCTCGTTACGCGTGCCCGCATGATAAGGAGGAAAATGATGGCCATACCGATTGAGCCGACCGCAAGGAAGAGAATGATCCGGCCGAGCATTGCGGAATCCTTGGTCATTTCCTTCTCATTCGTATATTGAATGACCTTCCAGCCGGAATAAGGGGAGGTGACGAAGTTGAAGTAGGAATCATGACCCTCAAAATAGCTGTAAAAGCTGCCTGTCTGCTGACCCAGCACCTGCTCGAACTTTTGGCTGTCAATTTGCATCGGCTTCGAAAAATCCGGGTTTTTTGATGCGTAAATAATGGCTCCGGAAGGGTCCGTAATGGCAAAATTCCGCTTGGTATTCTCGGACAGGCTCAGAATTTCGCGCAGGGAATCCAGACGGATATCCACCAGCATAACGCCAAGCGGCTGCTTGCCGCCGGTTTTGTTAATGACCCTTGCGATCGAGATCACCTTTTCTTTCGTATCGATCTTGTGGAAGGGGGTATGCGTGCCGAAGATGACAATGCCACCCTTTTTTGCGAGCGTTTTGAGGTACCAGTCCTCCTGCTCGAAATTTTCGTAATGAAGGTCCGCACGGTTGAAATTGGCCGAGTAAAAAAGCTGATGACCGGCGTAAATTTGCACGCTGTCGACATTTTTGATGGTCATTTCGAGCGTGCTGATAAAATGCTGGATGATGTACTGGGAGGAGAGCTTCTGGTCATCGTCCGGGTTGTTGATCCATTTTTCCAGCGCGTTCTGCAGCTGTCCGTCCATATGCGCATAAAGTGTTCCCTTTTCAATACTCTGCAGATACTGGTCGATATTGAAGGATAAATTGTTCAGGATGAGGTCGGAGCTGCTGGTGTATTCCGATTTGACGGTTTGCAAGGAGGCGGAATAAATAATGGCCGAGATGATCAGCAGCGGGATGGTGACCGTCAGGATCATCAGCACGAAAATTTGGGTGTTGAGATGCCTCATATGAAAAATTCTGCGCAGCCACAATGAGCTTTTCAATCCATCATCCCCATTTGCTTCCGGTAATCGGAGGGTGTCATATCCGTTAATTTGCGAAAGGTTTTAACAAAATGCTTATAGCTGGCATAGCCGCACATCTGGGCCACATCCGTCATCGGAACCTTGGACTGCAGGAGGCAGCGCTTGGAAAATGCAATACGTATTTCTGTCACAAAGGCCATATAATTTTTATTCAGCTTGGTCTTGAACAGGCGGCTGAGATAGGATGGATTGTAGAAAAAGCGGTCCGCAACCATCTGCAGGGTAATCTCCTGATCGATATGCTGAAGAATATAGGCCTCAATCTGCTCAAATATGGCGATATCGGCACCACCCTTTGCGGCTTGGCCCATATCCGCACGCAGCTGCAGCATCCAGCCGGCAAGCCACTCAAACAAGGCCGGCATGGAGTCAAAATCATCCACAAACCGTAAATAAAGCAGCCTCTGATGATACATCTCCTCGATATTGATGCCATGCTTGCCTGCATACCGTATGCCCGTCGCAATTACTTCCTGGATGAAACCGAGACTTTGCTCCATAGAGATCTGACCGGTTTTGGCCTGAAGATCCTGCGCCAGCCGGTCCATGAGCTGTTTCAGCTGCTCCATTTCGCCCTGCTCCAGGCAGGAAATCAGCTGCATTTTGTCCTTGTCTCCTAGATGAATGTTGCTTGTCTTTAAAGGTTCGGATGATGCAGACTGAAGCTCATACACATGCCGGCCCTTCTGGGCAAACCGCATAAACAACGCCTGGTTGGCTTGCAGCAGCAGGGCAGAAAGGGTTTTGAGATCAGAAGCTGCCGGGCCCTGCGCCAGGAATAGCCGGATATTCTGCCTTGCCGATGCGCTCCGGAGGAAAGCTTCTGCTTCCCTGTGCAGCGCAGGGCTCAGAAGGAGTGGAGTATTTCCCTCATCCATTATTGTAAACGCATACATTTTATTGTGGGACATGTAACTGAATAGGACCTGACGTTCCATGGAAGGTAGGATATTCTGCAGCATGGATACAAGCAGCTGTCCGGCATTTTGCCGCCACCAGGATTTGGACTGCGGTGAAGGCACAGAGTCTGGCACATAGGAGAGCACAAAGGGCTGCATGCACAGATTTGCCTCGTCCATTCCGCACAAGGCAGCCAGCTGTCTCGGGTCCGCCGGAGCTTCTCCATCCTCAAGCAGCTGTTTGACGAAATGACTCCGCTTCAGCTGGATATTTTCGGCCAGATTATGCTGCACGGCGGCAGCCAGCCGCTCCTGCTCGCGTTTCGTTTCCAACTGACGGACACAATCCTGAATGGTCTTAAGGCTCTTCTCATATTGCAGCGGCTTTAACAGGTATGCGGACACATTGCCGAGGCGGATGGCCTCCTGGGCATATTCGAATTCATTGTAGCCGGTCCAGATGACAAAAAGCGTCTCGGGCAGCCTGTGGCGCAGGGAGCCGATCATTTCCAGCCCGTCCATAAGCGGCATCCGGATGTCTGTAATGATAAGGTCGGGCTTTTCCTTCAGTGCGGTTTCCACGCCCTCAGCCCCGTTCTCGGCTTCCACGATGTCATGAAAGCCAAGCTCCTTCCAGTCCAGATACTTTTGAAGTCCCATGCGAATTAACGGCTCGTCCTCAACAATCATCAATTTATACATCGCCTTAGCCCCCGGTAATTCGTTGTTATAGTTATATTTTTCTGATGCAAATATATCATCGCGGTTGGTCGACAATCTCGTATAAGGATTCTATAGAATCCTTGAGGTTATTTACGATTGTATAGGAAGCGAATCGAAGATAAAAAACAATATATGGAAAATGGGAACCCGAGTGAAGGAGTTTGTCATAAGGGTCAATTTTGAGGGATGAAAGTAAAAATTAGGGTATTCAAGAAAATAGACGAGTGCCCCTATAATTACACTTGTAAGCGCTATACCAAAACAATTTCAAACCATTCAGGGGGGTAAGAAATGAGAACAGTAAAAAAAGGGCTGATGACGCTCCTAGGCATTACATTGATCGGTACCCAGCTCGTTGCTTGCGGATCGACAAGTGATTCGGCGAAAACAACCGAGCCGGCAGGCAATGACAAGAAAGAAACAACCGCAGAAACACCGAAGGATACGGCCAAGCCCGTAGAAATCACGTGGTGGAACTTCCCGAGCTTTCAGGCGCTTGACGGGGAAGTCGGCAAGTATGAGAAGCAGATTATCGAGGCCTTCAACAAGAAATACCCTGAGATTAAGGTCAATCTGGAGATGATCACTTTCGAAGCCGGACCCGAAAAGCTGAATGTTGCCATTGCTTCGAATACCGCTCCGGATGTTATCTATGACGCGCCAGGCCGGATCCTCGACTGGGCCAAGAAGGACCTGCTCGCTCCGCTGGATGACATGGTGACGGATGAAGTCAGAAAAGACGTTCCGGAAGCGCTTTGGAAGCAGTCCATGGTCAGCGACAAAACGTATATGTATCCAATTAATACCGCTCCATTCATGATGGGCGTCAACAAAACCGTATTCGAAAAAATCGGCGCGCTTGATCTGCTGCCGCTGGACCGTCCAGACCGTACCTGGACGTTTGATGAATATAAAAAAGCACTGCAGGCTGTGAAAGAAAAAGCTCCTGATATCATTCCTTCCGGATTTTTTGCGAAAAGCCAGGCCGGAGACCAAGGCACGCGTGCTTATATCGCCAACCTGGGCAACGCAAGCTTTCTGAACGACGATTATTCCAAAATCGCAATCAACACGGACAAAGCCGGAGCGGCTTTGGACTGGATCAGACAAGGCGTGAAGGATAAGCTGGTTGTTTCGGGCTCCGAATCCCTCACCGGCGGTGACGTCAACGACTTGTTCCTGCAAGGCAAGCTGGCGATTACGCTGAACTACTCACCGGTTCTCAGAGCACAAAACAAAACGCTGAAAAAAGCAGAATTTGAAGATGTTCTGGTGCCGTTCCCTACCATTGACGGCGCGAAGCCGAAGCTGGAGCCTTACCTTGGCGGCATGGCCATTTTCAACAATGGGGATGATGCCAAAATTGCCGCTTCCAAGAAGCTGATCGACTTTATTGCCAATGATCCGGAATGGGGCAAGA
The DNA here is from genome assembly GCF_004916975.1 of Paenibacillus dokdonensis. GTDB lineage: Bacteria > Bacillota > Bacilli > Paenibacillales > Paenibacillaceae > Paenibacillus_AQ > Paenibacillus_AQ dokdonensis. The sequence continues at coordinate 949,656 of NZ_STGQ01000002.1, forward strand.
AGGATCTGATCCAAACCGGCGGTTTGTCTGCACGCAGCTCTATTACTGGTCTATACGACGACCCGGAGTACACGTACGCTGAACAAGCCCGTGATTTCTACTCCAATCCGCCAACCATCGTAGACGGTTATGCCGAAGTACGTACGTTCTGGTTCCCAGAACTGCAGAGAGTGCTGCTTGGCAAGGCTACAGGCAAGGAAGCACTGGATGAATTCGCGAAAAAGGCGGATGAAGCCATCACCAAAGCCAAGGCTGAAGCAGGTAAATAAACCATATTGTCGCCCGAAAAAGCTTGGAGTAGCGCGCCTGATGGTGCGCTACTCCTTTCAACAAAGAGATGGGAAAGTAGGGGAGAGAGCCATGGAAACAAGGGTACGAAAAATAAATCCTAATGTTTTGCGTGACTGGTTCATGAGTTATTTGTTTTTGCTCCCGGCATTCGGATTCTTCCTCGTGTTCGTTGCATATCCGATGCTGAGAGGGATTTACATCAGCTTTTTTAACTACAGTCTGCGGAAATTTGAGTACGTGGGCCTTAGCAACTACATTGATCTGTTCCACAACGAAATTTTTATCAAATCGCTATGGAATACATCACTGCTCGTGATCATCACGGTTCCGGTCGTGATTGTGTTTTCCATTTTTGTCGCGATGAGTATTTACCGTAAAAAAGAATTCGCAAGATCGTTCTTCAGAGGTGTATTCTACCTGCCGGCCGTTTCCTCCGTGGTCAGTATCACGGTTGTATGGGGCTGGATCTACCACCCGAACTACGGCGTGCTTAATTACCTGACCGGACTGTTCGGAGCAGAACCGATCTCCTGGCTGGGAAATGAAAAGACGGCGCTGCTGTCGATCATCGCGGTGCTCATTACCACATCCGTGGGGCAGCCGATCATCCTTTATGTCGCTTCACTGGGCAATATTCCAACCTCTTATATCGAAGCGGCTCAAATCGACCGGGCTTCGTCCTGGCAAATATTCCGGAAAATCATTTGGCCGATGCTGATGCCGACCAATCTCTATATTATCGTCATTACGACGATTAACACATTTCAGTGTTTTGCGATTATCCAGCTGCTCACATCCGGAGGTCCCTACTACAGCACTTCGACCGTCATGTACGGCGTATACGAGCAGGCATTCAAGCTAGGCAACTTCGGTATGGCTTCCGCCATGGGCGTCATTCTGGCCGTTATCATCGGCATTATTTCCACCATTCAGTTCAAATACTTTGGCAGCGATGTTGAGTACTAGGAGGGGCATGCGATGAGTTCATCAATACAGGCCGGAATGAAGGCGGGAATCCCCCGTACCAAAGCATCCGGCAAAAAACAATGGAGCATCGGCGGTATCATATCCAATGTGATTCTGACCCTGTCCACGCTATTTTTCATCTTTCCGTTTTACTGGATTATTACGGGCGCGTTCAAAAAGCAGACGACAGCGACCGCTATTCCACCGGAATGGTTTCCGCTTCATCCTACGTTTCAAAATTGGTCTGATCTTTTTAAAAATGCAGTCTGGCGCTGGACGTTCAACAGCTTTTTTATATCGTTCTGCGAGATGGCCGCAGTTTGTCTGGTGGCAGCCCTGGCGGGATATGTTCTGGCGAAGAAGTCCTTCCCGGGCCGGAAAATCATCTTTACTCTCTTTGTGGCTGCGATGGCGCTGCCCAAACAGGTTATCCTTGTTCCGCTGTTTACGATGCTGGCTGATTTCGGCTGGGTCAATACATACCGGGGTCTGATCGTACCGGCCATTGGTTGGCCGTTTGGCGTATTCCTGATGAAGCAGTTTTCCCAGACGATTCCAACGGAGGTTATCGAGGCTTCCAAAATCGACGGCTGCTCGGAGGTCCGCATGTTCTCGACCATTATCCTGCCGCTGCTGACACCGGCGCTCGGAGCACTGGCCATTTTCACCTTTATCGGTTCCTGGAATGACTACTTCAGCCAGCTGATTATGACGCGTTCGACCTCCATGATGACGCTGCCGATGGGCATTGCGACCCTGCAGGGCGAGTACACCACAAACTACGGCGTAATGATGGCCGGCGCTGCGCTTGCATCTGTTCCGATGATCGCGATCTTCCTCGCATTCCAAAAGGCATTTACACAGGGGATTACGATGGGTGCGGTCAAAGGGTAGGCCTTCATTGCAGACCTCATATCGATTGGATGATAAAAGAAACAATGAAAATGAAGGGATGGGAAGAGAGATGTCTGATATCGAAAAATTCAAAGGAATCATTGTCGCATTCTATGCCTGCTATAACGAAGAGGGGGACGTAGACCCTGTAAGAGTACGCAAGCTTGCCCGCCACTACGCGGATAAGGGCGTCAGAGGCCTGTATGTCGGTGGAAGCAGCGGAGAAGGTATGCTGCAAACGGCAGCCGAACGCAAGGTTGTCCTGGAGGCTGTGATGGAGGAAGTCGGAAGCGAGCTGACGATCATCGCCCACATCGGTGCGGCATCAACCCGTGAAAGCGTGGAGCTGGCCAGGCATGCCGAAGCGGTAGGAGCAGACGCCATATCTGCAGTTCCAGCCATTTACTATCGTCTGTCACCCGCAAGCGTGGAACGGCATTGGCAGGAGATGATCGACAGCACATCGCTGCCTTTTATCATCTATCATATTCCGCAAACAACCGGATTCAATCTTTCCACGGATCTATTGGCGAAAATGGCTGCGCAGGATAAAGTTATCGGCGTGAAGATATCCTCGGAAAGCACATTTGAGCTGCAGCAGTTCAAAGCCGTTGGCGGCCCGGATTTTCTGGTGCTGAACGGTCCTGACGAGCAGTATCTGGCAGGGCGCAGTATCGGCGCCGATGGTGGTATCGGCGGCACGTACGGCGTGATGCCGGAGCTGTTTCTGAAGGTGGAGAGCTGTTACCGGGAAGGCAAAGTGGAGGATGCTCGTGAGTGGCAGTTTAGAATCAATGAGATCATTAAGAACCTGCTCAGCTTTCCGTCCCTGTATGGCGCCTGTAAAGCCGTATTGAAGCTTCAGGGTGTAGAATGCGGTGAGCCAAGGCTGCCGCTGCTTCCGGTGTCTCCGGCAGACAAGGGACGCATTGTACTGCTGCAAAAGCAAATCCATGAGTATACAGAAGAAGCCATGTCTTCAGTTAAAGCCTGATTGGGTAAGAGGGGGAGCTGCTATATGAATTGTATATTTAAAAACCGGGGTTTGATCGTGTCCTGCCAGGCACTGGAGAATGAGCCGCTGCATGGCGGAGATACGATGGTAAAAATGGCTTTGGCTGCGCAGCAATCCGGCGCCGTTGGCATTCGCGCGAACGGAGCCCCCGATATTTGGGGCATCAAGCAGGCCGTGGAACTGCCGGTAATCGGCATCATTAAAAGGATGATGCCGGGCTCGGATGTATTCATTACGCCTACGTTGACAGAAGTGAAGCAAATCATTGAAGCAGGCGCGGATATCGTTGCACTGGATGTGACAGACCGTGAAAACCGCCTCGAAATGGTCAAGGAACTGATTGATGCGGCACATGAAGCTGGAGTGGCTGTCATGGCTGATGTATCGACATTTGAAGAAGGCATGGCTGCGGAGAAGCTTGGGGTAGATTACGTCGGCACCACGCTGTCGGGATATACATCGCATAGCGCCCAAATCGCCGGACCTGATATCCGTCTCCTGTCACAGCTCGCCAAGTCACTGACCCAAGCGGTATTGATTGCCGAAGGTAAAATCTCCACACCGGCAGACGCGGCTTTGACATTGGCGGTCGGCGCAGAATACGTCGTAGTCGGCAGCGCCATCACCAGGCCGCAGCTGATCACCGAGCAGTACGTGCATGCCATGTCCGTGGTTTTGGGATAGGCGGGCGCAAAATGGGGATTACACGACTTGTTTATGCACCCGATTCTACGTATGCCATAGGTATTGATCTTGGCGGCACGAAAATCAATGCAGGCATCGTTGACGAGAGGGGGCAAGTGCTTAGCGCTTGCTCTCTGCCTACATTGCCGGGTCAAGGAAGTATTCCGGACCGGATCATGGAGATACTTGGAAAGCTATTCCAGAATGAAGGGGGCCCAGACCTCTTCCGAATACGCGGTATTGGCGTGGCCAGCGCTGGCCAGATCAACTGGGAGCAGGGTTCGGTGCATTTTTCTACGGAGCTGATTCCCGGCTATACGGGCACACCGCTCCGGCGGATTCTGGAGGAGCGTTTCCAGATGCCTGTGTTCGTGGACAATGATGTGAACGTCCTGACGCTGACGGAGAAAAGACTCGGTGCCGCCCAAGGTCTCCGTCATTTTCTATGTCTGGCTCTGGGAACAGGCGTTGGCGGAGGGATTATGGTGGACGGGCAAATTGTGCGCGGCAGCTGGGGAGGAGCTGGAGAAATCGGACATATGTCGGTGGATTTCGACGGACTGCCCTGTATCTGCGGCGGTGTGGGCTGCTTGGAGCAGTATGCTTCCGGCACCGGAATCGGCGCGCGCATGCGGAAGGAGCTTGAGGACATGGGTCAAAATGCAGCCGGCGTAGACGCCCGGGAAGTCATGGCCCTCTGGCAGGCGGGTGACCCCGCGGCAAGTAAGATCATGGATGAGACCTTCCGCGCGCTGGGCTCGGCGCTGGCTTCGCTCATCCACATGTTTAACCCGGAGATGATCGTGCTTGGCGGGGGTGTGGCTGAGAGCGGAGAGGCCTTCATAGATCGGGTGCGGGAAGAAACGATGAGGCGCGCAATGCCTTCTTTTACCGGTAGTCTCCGGATTGTCTCAGCTTACCGTGGTAATTACAGCGGCATGATCGGGGCAGGGCTTCAGCTATGGGAGTATCCGCTGCGTATGCCAGCCTCGGGCAGAGAGGGGAAGGCTTTATGATTCTCGGCAAAATGGATCAATGGGAACAAGACCGGCAGCATATTCACCCTTTGCTCCGGCAAGTGATTGATGTGTTGGATCAAACGGATTTTGATTCATTGGAGGAAGGCAGATATGAACTGAATGGCTCCGATATCTATCTGACCCTTTCGGAGCTGGAGTCTCTCGATCCTATCGGATCAAGGGCAGAGAAGCATGAGTTGTTCATTGATATCCACTATCTGGTGGGGGGGAGCGAATGCATAGGCTGGAAAGCTCATTCCGATGAGGATGTCGCCTGTGAAATCCGTCCTGGACAGGACATCAGTTTGTATGAAAGTACAGGTGCAGAGCAGCTTCTGGAGCTTGAGCCGGGTATGTATGCTGTGTTCTTTCCCACAGATGTTCACCGGCCCGGATTAAGGGGCAAACATGGTATAATGGGCGAGCCGATAAAAAAAGTAGTTGTCAAAGTCAACTCGAATTTGTTTAAATCAGAAGAAAAAGGTGATGACGATGCCGCTAGTCGATATGCCCCTATCAGAGCTGAAAACGTACCAAGGAATCAATCCAAGACCCCATGATTTTGATGCTTATTGGGAAAAGGCGCTTGAGGAGATGCGTGCCGTAGATCCCCAGGTAGAGATGATCCCTGCTGAATTCCAGCTTCCGTTCGCGGAATGCTTCCATTTGTATTTCACGGGTGTAAGCGGTGCCAGAGTGCATGCGAAGTACATCAGGCCCAAAGGAATTGCAGAGCCGCATCCGGCTGTGCTTCAGTTCCATGGCTACACCGGAAATAGCGGCGACTGGATGGACAAGATGGTGTATCCGTCGCTTGGGCTTTCCGTCGCTTCCCTGGACGTACGGGGACAGGGAGGCTTATCTGAAGATACCGGCGGGGTACGGGGTAATACGCATCGCGGCCATATAATCCGCGGTCTGGAGAATGAGGACCCGCATCGCCTGCTGTTCCGGGACGTATTCCTGGATACTGCGCAACTGGCCTCTATTGTCATGAATCTGCCGGAAGTGGATGCAGAACGTGTAGGCGCAACAGGCTGGTCGCAGGGTGGTGCACTGACGATCGCATGTGCAGCTTTGGAGCCACGGATCAAGAAGGCGGCGCCGGTCTATCCGTTCCTAAGCGATTACCGCAGAACATGGGAAATGGATCTCTTCAAGCATGCTTATGAAGAGCTCAGCACGTACTTCCGCTATTTTGATCCGCAGCATCAGCGCGAGGAAGAGATTTTCACGAAGCTAGGATACATCGATATCCAGAACCTAGCACCACGCATCAAGGCTGACGTGCTTGTCGGGGTTGGCCTGATGGATGTCGTGTGTCCGCCGTCCACGCAGTTTGCGGCCATCAACAAGATCACCGCTCCGGTGCAGCTGGAGGTTTTCCCTGATTTCGGCCATGAAGGCCTGCCGGGACTCCATGATAAAATCATACAATTCCTGAAGGATCTATAAGATTCTATAAGACTAAACAAGACATCAAGCCGTTCACAAGGAGGGATTAAGATGATTGGATTTGCTATACTTGCCTTTTTTCAGCTGGCTGGTTGGCTCATTCAGCGTCTAACGGGCTTGCCGCTCCCCGCCAATGTGATCGGCTTGCTTTTATTTATTGTGGCTTTGTTTTTGAAGTGGGTGCCGCTCCATAAGGTGGAGGAAACGGCGTCGTTCCTGCTCAAATATATGAGTCTTTTTTTTGTGCCGGTGATCGTAGGCAGCCTTGCTTTCTTTCCTTATCTCCGCGAGCATTGGGCGGTAATCACGGGTAGTGGAGTTGTGAGCCTGCTTTTGCCTTTGCTTGTAACCGGCTGGATGGTGCAAAACCGCCTGCAAGCCCGAAAGGCCCGGCAGCAGAAGGAGGATGCTCATGTCCATCGCGGCTGATCCCTTATTCGGCATTGCTGTTACCGTCATTGTGTACGCGCTGTTTTTATGGCTGCAATCCCGCCGTTCTTGGGTTCAGCCGCTGCTCATGACCAGCGCCATGATTATGCTCATGCTTGTGGTGCTCAGGATTCCGGTATCCGATTACCAGAAGGGCGGCTCCTGGCTGAGCTTCCTGCTCGGTCCGGCGACGATCGCACTTGGCGTGCCCATCTATAAAAATGCCGAGCGAATCCGCCGCAGCTGGCGTCCGATCCTGGGCGGTATTACCATTGGGGCTTTAAGCGGCCTGCTGAGCTCAGGGCTGATCGTGCTGTGGATGGGCGGAACGAGTGACATGGCCTGGACGCTTATGCCCAAGTCTGCGACAACGCCGATCTCGATGGAGGTATCGCGGCTTTATGGCGGCTATCCGGAGCTGACGGCGGTACTCACCGTCTTGACGGGTCTTGCGGGCAGCATCATGGGTCCGCCGCTGCTGCGGCTATGCGGCATCCGGGATGAGACGGCCATCGGCGTTGCCATCGGCACGACCTCTCATGGCATCGGCACGGCGCGCGTGCTCAAGGACTCGGAGTGGATGGGAGCTGTCAGCGGCTTTAGCATGGGGCTGACCGGCATCTGGGTGTCGGTGCTGGCCCTTCCGCTGCATTTGCTGGGGTTTTGAGGAAAGTGGTAGATTACGAGAATAAGAAAGGGGCGGGGCCTACGGGCCACGTCCCTTTTTGTTAAAGTCTTTTATACTTATTCTTAAAGGGGTTTATAGTCACTTCTGTTATTGTTCAGGTTACATGTTTTTCTAGTATATAAGTATTTCTATGTTGGCTCGCACCTAAAGGTAAAATAACCCATGCGTTGAATATAATAGAACAAATGATATTCACGGTATGGGAGGAATGCGCATGCAGCGTAAATGGGTCAATTCACCGTACACCTTCGCTCTCGGTATGTTTGCCATGATGGTTCCGAGCCAGGCATTCAGCACGTTTTACAGCTTCTTTTACGTGGAAAAGTTGGGGCTTGGCATCGGACTGGCAACACTGGCCCGCACGATCTTTCTCATCTGGGATGCCGTTAATAATCCGCTATTTGGCCACTGGTCTGACCGCACCAATACCCGGCTCGGTCGGAGGAGACCGTGGATTTTCGGTGCTATGCCGCTGTTCATGCTGACATTTATTATGGTGTTCTCGCCTCCCGGAGGGTTATCACAGAACGGACTATTCGCCTGGTTTCTGACGGCTTTGATATTGTTTGAGGCGGTATCTACGGTTTTGTGGGTCAATTATGGGGCCTTGTTTCCTGAGCTGTATCAGGGAGATCGTCTCCGAGCCAAGGCATCGGCTATCCAGCAAAGCTACCAGGTAGTGGCGCTGCTGATCGGATCGGCGCTTACGCCTATTATTTTCAAGGCGCTGAATTTCTCCAACATGTCCATCATTTACGCATTTGTTTTCGGGATTGCCATGCTCATCTGCATGCTTGGAGTACGCGAGCGCAAGGAGCACAGCGTGGGAGAGCCATTAAAGCTGGGCGCCGCATTTAAGGAAACGTTGAAGAATAAGAAATTCTGGCTGTTTAATATCTCGAACTCATTCGCTCAGACGGTGAATGGACTCGTCAGCTCAATAATCCCTTTTTATGCGAAGTATGTGCTGAAAATTGGCGACGCGCAGGTCACGATTCTTATGGCGGCCGTGTTCGTATCGGTCATTCCGCTCGTCTTTGTCTGGTACTGGATCTGCCGCCGGATGGACGGGGTGAAGGTATGGCGGTTGTCGCTGGTTGTCTATGCGATATCCGTTCTTCCGCTCTGGTTCGGCTCTAACCTGGTCAGCGGGGTGGCAGCCGGAATCGCTGTCGGTTTCGGACTTGCGGGCTTCCTGGTGACACCGGCGATGGTCAGCGGCAGAATCATTGATGAAGATGCAGAGAAAACGGGCCTGCGCAGAGAGGGGATATATACGGCCGTGGCCGGATTCATTACCCGTTCCAGCGGACTGATCTCGGCTCTCGCATTTCTGATTGTGGGTTTAATCTTCGGCTATGAAAGCGGTGAGAAGCCGGGAGCGAATCCCGAAATGACGTTCCGGGTGCTGATCAGTGTCGTGCCGTTCTGTCTGCTTCTCGTATCCATTGTGATTTCGCTGCTTACCCGATTTGAATTTACGACGCATCGTAGGGGGGACTTAACGCATGGGGAAGAAACTCATCATCAACTGTGACGATTTCGGACAAAGCCCTGCCTTGAACCAGGCGATCATGGCTCTTTTGGAAGAGGGAAAGGTATCTTCAGCCACAATTATGGCGGTTGCCCCCGGCTTTGAGGAGGCGGCAGCATGGACGGCCCGCCGGAAGCAGCCCAACGTTGGGCTGCATCTGACGATGACCAGCGAATTTGAAGCGCTTCGTTGGCGCAGCCTGACGGGTAATCCGTCGCTGCATGACGACAGCGGCTATCAATACCGTACCGTGAGGGAATTTGAACAGGGTGCAGAGACGAAGGCTGCGATGAAAGAGATCGATGCCCAGTATGAGCGGGCACGGAAGGCAGGCATCGCCATTAGCCATGTCGACAATCATATGGGAAGTCTGTACGGGATGGAAACCGGACGGAGCCTGCTTCCACAGACGCTTTGGAAGGTATCGCGCTGGAAGCTGCCGATGCGCTTTTTCCGGCATATCTACAAGGAAGACCCGCTGCTGGGTTCACTGAGCGATATCGAGCGTCCGGTTGCCCGTGTGGTAGCCTTGGCGGATGCGCTTGGCGTGCCGATTCCTGATTATCTGCTGTCCCATCCCTTCGGCATAGAGGAAGGGGAGACTTATGACAGCTTTAAGCAGTCGATGATCGCCAAGCTGTACCATCTGCCGGACGGTGTCTGCGAGACTTACATCCATCCCGGTGTCGAGGATCCGTGGATGGAGGAGAACATTCCGAATTACGCCAAGCGGGTATGGGAATTCCGGCTCCCTTTTGACGAAGATTTCAGCTATGCTCTTCGCGATGCCGGCGTTGAATTGACGAACTACCGGTATGTACAGGAGCATTTAAAGCAGCCGCGTCTGCGTTCGGTGCTGCGACTTGTACAGGAGCTGCTGAAATAGGGGCTTACGAGAATAAACAAAAAAAAGACCCTTCGAGGGTCTTTTTTTATCGGGAATTAGTATACAGATTGTTTCTTCGGGAGGGGCAGTGCTGCTAAGTCCCCGGTACCGCAGGAAAATCCAGCGAAATCACCGCTCCACCTCCGCGTTTGTTGCCAGCCTGAATTAAGCCGCCGCTGCGCTCGACTATGGCGCGAGATATGGCGAGTCCGAGGCCGGATTCACCGTCTTTTCCTTTGACAAAACGGTGGAAGAGATACGGGAGCAGAGTCTCTGATATGCCCGGTCCGTCATCACTTATCCGAATGACTATATGCTTGTTCTGGATCTCCACATGGATATAAATATGATGCTTGGCGTAACGTACCGCATTGGAGACGACGTTCAGCAGCGCCTGCAGCAGCTTGTCGCGATCCGCGCGCAGCTTCACCGGCCCGATGTCCTCGTACATCGTATGCAGCGTGATTCCTTTTTTAACGAGAAGGGGATTCATGCGTTCCACCGTTTCCGTCAGCAGGTCCTGGAGGCAAATTTCCTCGGCCTTGAACACATCCTCTTCACTGTCCAGCTTGGCCAGCAGCGTCATTTCGGTGACAAGCTTTTTGAGGCGTGCGCTTTCGCTCATGATGACATCTAGCCCCTTGCGGACGTTTTCCCCTTCAAAGACACCGTCGCGAATGCCTTCCGCATAACCGGAGATGGACATCAGCGGCGTTTTTAATTCATGCGATGCATTTTGGAAAAATTGTTTTTGCACATGATTGAAGCGGTTCAACTCGCCGGCCATGTCAAATACCGATTTGGCCACCGAGCCGATCTCGCCGCCAGCCTTCACGAAACTAACGTCAGCGAAGCGGCGTTCCTTCACTTTGTTCAGCTCATCCCGCAGCTGGATTAAAGGCTCAATGAACTTTTTCGTAATAAACAGGCTGAGGATAAGCATGACGAGCCCCGCTGTGCTGAAAATAATAAGCAGCCGTTTCAGCAGCGCCTGTTCAATAGTTTTGATTTTGCTTAGGGGCGTGTACAATGTTAATTTTCCCTGAGGCGTCACATTGTCGACTGTAATAAAGTCCTTGGCGGTGCCGTTCTGGATGCTTTGTACGGTGGCCGTTTGCAGTTTAGCCATTTTGCCCGTGTCAACAGACGGGGACGATTCTATAGAATAAGCCGTTGACGGAGATACCGAGAGAATGCTGCCTGTTGAATCGGTTAGAATGGCGTTCACACTGAGATTCGAAGGTGTAATGGGTACTGCCATAGCATAATCTTTGACCGCTACACTGTTCATCGCCGTGTATCCCTGCTGCATAGTGGCCGTCATTTCCGCGCTCATGGCTTTCAGGTCGTTTCTCTGCGCGCCGATCAGGTGATCGAGCAGTACGTAGTGAATGATGATCCCGGTAACGGATAGCACCAATACCAGAGCAATGCCAAAGGCCAAATTAATCTGATGAACGAGCTTCATCGCTTCTGCCACCTCCATCATTTCTCATCCGGTAACCATGTCCCCACACCGCTTCAATCGGCAGATGCCCGATTTTTTTGCGCATCCGCTTAATCAAGTGGTCCACCGCACGGTCACTGCCAAAATAATCATCTCCCCAGACATAGGTGAGCAGCTCGTCTCTCGTAAAGGCGCGGTTAGGATTTTCGGCAAAAACCTGCAGCATCGTAAACTCCTTACTGGTGAGATCCACTTCTTCGCCCTGCCAGAACACGCGGCGTTCCTCCGGCAGCAGCTGCAGGCGGCCGATCTCGATTGACACAGGCGATGCTGCGACTGCATGTCCTTCCGTGCCGTTCATTTTATACCAGCGCTGAAGCTGTCTTTTAATGCGGGCCACAAGCTCGCGCGGGCTGAACGGCTTCACCAGATAGTCGTCGCTCCCGAGTTCCAGCCCAAGGATTTTATCCACCTCATTGTCTCTGGCAGAAATCATGATGATCGGTACTTCCGCCTCGCTCCGGATTCGCCGACAAAGCTCGTATCCATCCATGCCGGGCAGCATAATATCCAGCACCCACATGTCGGGGGGACTGTTCCTCCACAGTTCCCAGGCTTCTTCTGCGCTGCCAAGTCCAACCGTGCGGTAATTTTCTTTTTGCAAAAAGGCTTCCACCAGATTGCGTATATTCAAATCATCGTCCACGACGGCAATGAGATAATTGTTATTCATTGATATATCCTCCAAGCGGAATTTCTCTTATAAGTATACCAATGGGAAGGCGGCGGAGGGAAAATGCCATCGTTTTTCCACAAATCCACCAATAGCCTGCCACATCCGCTCACTACACTGGAACTTGCAAGCACCCTTGTATATGAAGAATGCCGGCAGGGTGATCGGTCCGCCGACGCAAAGGAGTGGAAGAAGATGGCCAAGGAAACAACATGTTCAGATAGGAAGCCGCATACCGTCCTCAAGAAAGTCTTCCGGATCACAGGGTTGATGGTACTGTGCTGGTGTGTTTTATTCGCCTGCTCCGAGTCCGCTGTTCTGGCATATGACGCGATTGTGAAACGGTTAGTAGAGTAGGTCTTTGCCATCCATTTTCCACAAATTGACCCATGTTATGCCACATCTAATTCGTACACTGGGACTTGCTAGACCAATCCAAAGGAGTGTTGAACCATGAACGTACAAAACATACTTAAAAGAACCGCTTTATCCGCATTGATGTTTTCCGCTGTTGCAGCTCCGGCTGTAACTAATGCGGACAGCAGCTCGAAGGCCGAGACATCTGCTGTAAATACACTGGCAGCGATCGCCGTCCCCGCCAAGGATAGCAATAACGTGCAGGGAATTATGATCACGAAGATTTCCGATCCGCTGGCTCTTGCCCAAAAGTATGCGCCGGAAACGGCGGAGGATTGGAAGAAGACGCTGGAACAATTCAGAAAAACCTTCGCTTCGGAAATGACAAAGGATATCGTTGTCAGTAAAGCGGAAAGCCTGAAGGATGCCTCTGGAGAACAAACAGGCCAACTGTCCTTCTCTACCGCAGCTGTGAAGACCATTCCAGCAGAAAAGCTTACCTTTAATGCGGAAAAGATAAAGGATATCACTGGAGAAAAAACAGGCGAATATGCAGTGGCTGTTCCTACCACAGGAGAGAAAACGACTCCTGCCGAGAAGCTGACCATTAGCATGGCTACGGTAAAGGATATTGCGGGAGTGAAGACAGACCGCTATGAGATGGCTATTCCGGCAGCAAGTCTGACGGATTCGAAAAATAAGACAGAACAGGCTTCGATCGCTGTATCCATCTCCTCCACGGAGGCAAAAGAAGCTGATACACCATTCGCAAAAGCTTGGGCTGCTTTGTCTGATGCCGAAGAATCCAACAATGCAGACGCCATTAAGAAAGCACTGGCTGAGCTGCTGGAGCAGTACAAGCAGCAAATCGCTGAGAAGGAAGCAGCTGCCAAGTAAGCTTCCCGCCTTTTAGACTAGAGAGAAACGTATGCCGTAACGAGACATGATCAAGGAGATCGTAAAAGCCCCTGCCGCTGTTTAAACAGCGGAGCAGGGGCTTTTGTGTACGTATTTCAGAATCGCCTTGGCTAGAAGCATGTAAACGACTGGATTTGTCTTAAATCTACTCCGGAATACATCCAGAAGAAGCCGTTCCACCTGAATCCTGCGACGGAAGTCCGTCCAACAAAGACCGGATAGAACCAGAAGCCACTGCCGCCAACCAGCCAAACGTAGGTATTGCGGAACAAGCAGCCGGAAATCGCTCCGGGATCAACAGCGAATGTAGAGGCGGCAGGCATCGGGGGTGTGAATTGCGGTGGTGGGGAAGCGGGTGCCTGCTGCTGTCCTTGTGGACCAAAAGGGGGCATAAAAGCCATTTTATAACACTCCTTATTCATGGCATATGATAATGTTCAGTCATTTAATGGATTAGGCCAGCAGGGTAATGACAAGCAATTCATACAGAACCAAAGGCAATATGACATTGTTGAAAAACGGGGGACGACCAAAGCTGCGCTGTCCGTTCTGCTGCGGCATTTGCATTTGGATGTAAAGAATTCCTTTGTTGCAGTTAACGATCGTTCCTTCAAAAACATCGCCATCCAACGTTTCAACTCGGACATGCTGATTGACATGTTTCTTGCACATATGGCTGAAATGGTCGCGGACTGATGTAAGGGTATGGTGCATAGTCGGCTCAGCTTGATACAAGGTTTGCTGTTGATAGCCAGGATATTGCAGACTCATATTTAAGACCTCCGTTTAGGGTTATAGCATGATCCATCGTATGCGGCTGCCTATATGGAGGTGCCTATATGAGTGCCTGCAGCTTTAACATAATCAAGGTTTGCGTACAGGCAAGGGGCTGACATAAATATGATTTTTCTTCATGATGCGAATTTAGTATGCTAGAGGAGTAGGGTTTACCAAAGGGGGACAAGCGGTCATGAGCGGCAAAACATTAATTGAGGCATTTGAGCAGACGGCTTACCCGCTGGGAGGCAATGGTCCGCGGGATATTCAGGTTCTGAAGGAGGCTTTTGAAGCGGTTCAGGGAAGTCTGAGCAGCGATATGTACGGAAACGGCAAGGTCATTGAAGATTTTCAGAATAAAATGGCATCGGTTTTGGGCAAGGAATCGGCGGTATTCTTTCCAAGCGGTACGATGGCGCAGCAGATTGCGCTAAGAATCTGGTGCGACGAGAAGGGATTGAAGCGGGTCGCCTATCACCCATTATGTCATCTGGAAATTCACGAGCAGGACGGCATGAAGGAGCTTCATCACATCGAGCCGATTTTGCTGGCGGACAAAGACCGGCTGATCAGCCTTACGGATGTGCAGCAGCTGGGCAAGGAAATTTCCTGCCTGCTTCTGGAGCTTCCACAACGAGAGATCGGCGGCCAGCTGCCGGAGTTTGAGGAACTTGAAGCTATTTCCGCCTATTGCCGGGAAAAAGGGATCAAGCTGCATTTGGACGGAGCCAGATTATTCGAGATCACGCCGTATTACGGGAAATCTGCTGCGGAAATATGCGCGTTGTTTGACAGCGTGTATGTATCCTTTTACAAGGGGATCGGTGGGATCGCAGGAGCTATTCTGGCCGGAGCTGCCGATTTTACGGAGCAGTCGAAGGTATGGAAAAGACGCCACGGCGGCGATCTGATCAGCTTGTATCCGTATATTGTCAGCTCGGAATACTACTTCGACCAGCGGATCGGCAAAATGGCGCAGTATTATGAGGAAGCAAAGGAACTTGCTGCTTTCTTTAATGAATGCGCGGGTATTTTCACCAAACCGGAGGTGCCGGTGTCGAATATGTTCCATGTTTACTTCGAGCTTCCGGAAGAGAAAATGGTTCCGATTCTCACCTCCGTGTTCGAAACGACCGGGGTCGGATTAACGGCTTGGCTGCGCAATACCGATGAAGGCACTTGCCTTTGCGAGATCAGCATTGGGGACCGTTACGCGAACGTGCCGAAGGACAAAGTCCGGGAAGCGTTCCGCTTGCTGGGCGAGAAGATGAAGGAAGCTGCTAAATCATACGACAATGAATAAAATCCAGATGCAGACGGCAGTACTCGGAATGGGCTGTTTTTGGAGTCCGGAGGCGCTATTTGGCTCTATGCCCGGGGTCATAAGCACGCGAACGGGGTATGCGGGAGGAACTCCCGCCGATCCGACCTATCGTCATATGGGCGATCATACAAAAACGGTGGAGTTTGATTTTGACCCTGAGCTTCTGTCATACGGGGAGATTTTGCGTGTATTTTGGGACAATCATAGCCCGCTAAATATCAATGACTATAAAGGGCGGCAGTACCAATCCATGCTGCTTTACCGCAGCCCGGAGCAGAAGAATGCTATTGACCGAGTACTGGAAGAACGGCGTGAATCCGGCCAGGGTGAACCGGCTACGGAAATCCATCCTTTTACCGTATTTTATCCCGCAGAAGAGAAGCACCAAAAGTATTATCTTAAGCGTCATCCGGATGCGGTGGAAAAGCTGCTTTCATGGTACCTCCTCCATCCCGGACATGGACGGGTCTACTCTGGGGGCGCGGCTCAACGGACTTGCGAAGGGTTTTGTTAACAGGTCGTCGATTATAGAGGAAGTGAAAGACTGGCAATTGCCAGAGTCTGAGCGGAAGCGCATCATTGAATTGTTAAAGTCGATTCGCTGGTAATGTCCATGCCCCGATTCCTAAACAGGAAGGGGCTTCTTTTTTTGTTTTTTCAAAATCGTTGATTTTTATTATTAAAATTGCAACTATCGGTCTATATCCCGACAAATAACACTTAATTACAATTAGTATAAGTTATGGTTATTCATGACATGAGCAGATGGAAAGTTAATATTAAACCTCCCATGAAGTAAGGAAGGACAAGCTGGTTACGCATAAACTGCAAGCGCTTTCAAAGTTTGAATTCTCCCGGAGTGTAACTGTATCGTTACGCGATCTGTCCTTGCAAATGAGACTATTGTTTCTTCTTATGCCATTGCATAGTTGCCATATGATGCACCGCGGGCGTTGACATGACCAAGGCGTGAAACAGCGCGAAGGGGGTGGATGCAGAAGCAAAGCGGAAGGCATGAAAAGCTGGATTGAATCATGATTTCATTTATGAGGAGGAGATTTCATGAGAAAAGCTTCATTATCAAAAGGCAGATCATTTACCCGTTTTCTGCCACTGGTCATCATAATGGCTTTGTTCATCGGGCTGCTGCCGTCGATAGCATCGGCTGCGGACCGCGGAGCCTGGGCTCCGAGTGTCGCATACGCGGCGAATGACACCGTGACCTATGGAGGCAGCACTTATAAGGTGGTTCAGCCACATACCTCTTTGACCGGCTGGGAACCGCCAAATGTACCCGCGCTGTGGCAGCTCGTTCCTGGAGGCGGAGGCGACCAGCAGGCTCCATCAGCTCCGGCTAACCTGAGATCGACCGCTGTTACTTCTTCCACTATTTCACTGGCCTGGAATGCTTCAACGGATAATGTTGGTGTGACGGGCTATGACGTATACCAGGGCAGCTCGCTTGTAGGCAGCGTGTCTGGAAATACGCTGGCATTTATCCATACCAGCTTAACGGCGGATACGACTTACTCCTATACCGTAAAGGCTAAAGATGCAGCTGGCAATGTATCTGCAGCGAGCGGCGTCCTCAGCGTAAAAACCAGCGCGAGCGGCGGCGGAACGGATACACAGGCACCAACGATGCCAACAAATCTGGCTGTAACCAGCGTTACGACCTCGAGCGTTTCCCTCTCGTGGACAGCCTCCACTGATAATGTTGGTGTAACTGGCTATAATGTCTACCAAGGGACAACGCAGGTCATGACCGTTACGGGAACAACAGCTACGGTTACGGGACTTGCAGCGGGAACGGCTTATACCTTCAAGGTAGCTGCCAAGGATGCTGCCGGTAACATGTCTCCTCAAAGCGCTTCTGTTACAGGCACAACCCAAAGTACAGGCGGCGGGGGAGGCCAGCTTCCGAAGCATGTTCTTACCGGTTATTGGCATAACTTCATCAATGGCTCCTCCAATCTGAGACTAAGTGATGTACCAAGTCAATATGATATCATCGTACTGGCTTTTGCCGACATGGATCCTGCCAAGCCGGGGGGCGTAACGTTTAACGTGGATTCCTCACTCTCGAGTGCGCTTGGCGGCTATACGAACGCTAATCTGATCAGCGATATTCAGGCCAAGCATGCTCAAGGCAAGAAGGTCATCATTTCCGTAGGCGGTGAAAAAGGCAATGTCAACCTAGGCAGTGCTTCACCAAACGTAGCGAACTTCGTGGACAGTATGTACAGCATCATCACGACATATGGTCTCGATGGTGTTGATATCGATCTGGAGAACGGAATGAATGTGGCTAACCTCACCAATGCCGTCAAGCAGCTGCAGCAGCGAGTGGGCTCCGGCTTTATTCTGACTATGGCTCCGCAAACCATCGATATGCAGAGTTCAAGCACATCCTATATGCAGCTATATAATAACCTCAAGGATATTACGACGGTTATTAACGTTCAGTACTATAATTCCGGCTGCATGCTGGGACGTGACGGCAAATGTTACTCCCAGGGAACAGTCGATTTCTTGACTGCGCTGTCCGATCTGTCACTGCAGTGGGTTGCACCTTCACAGCTGGGCATCGGCGTGCCTGCAGTATCCGGCGCCGCTGGGGGTGGCTATGTATCTCCAGCCGTCGTCAATAATGCCCTTAGCTGTCTCGCGAATGGAACCAGCTGCGGCAGCTACAAGCCTGTTGCCAAATACCCGGATATCCGCGGTGCCATGACATGGTCGATTAACTGGGATAAGACCAGTAATTACAGCTTTGCTAATACCGTCAAACCATTCCTCGTAAGCCTGCCTTAAAGACAATAACCCGCAGCCTTCGGACTTTTTGTCTGAGGGCTTTTTCATGTTTTCTTCGAAAAGATACAAATCAATGAAATAAGATACTTATCCTGAAAGCGATTTTCGTGAGCGGAAAGGGATGCTATGCTGATATTGCTGGACCGACAGATGGTTGACCCCTTTCATTTCCCTTGGTTATTACTCTTCCATGTTTTTATATACACAAAATGGCTTGCCCTGCGGAGCTTATCTTCAAATTCATATTCGTCCTTCCTGATCAGTCAGAATCACAAAGGTCATTAAGTCTGGTCCTTCAAGGCCGGGTTTAATAGCAATGCATACGCCAATAAGCATCAGAAAATTGGAGGTGTACAGTCGTTTCCTGTAGGTTGGCGCATTGCATCAAATCTGATAGATTGGGGTGTGCTATGAAAGCGCTTCATAAAAAGATGAAATGGAAGTGGTTTATTTACTTCGTTTGCGCAGCCATCATAGCATCTTCATATGCTTTTGCCGGACAGGTTTCAGCTCGTTCCTCCGATATTCGGGGACACTGGGCGGAGCAGCTTCTCACGGGCTGGCAGGATCAAGGGCTCCTTAAGGGATATCCTGACGGTTCGATGAAGCCGGATCAGGCACTGACCAGGGCTGAGCTGATGGCACTGATCAACAGGTACTTTCATTTTACTGCCGAAAAGGCGGTAACATTCCCGGATCTGAAGACCGGACAATGGCAATATGCAGAAGCTGCAAGGGCCCTGCAGGCAGGTTATATTGCAGGTGATCAGGATGGTATGATCCATCCGGATCAGATTGTCTCCAGAGAAGAGGCCGCTGTGATGCTGGCCAAGGTTCTGAAAGCAGGAGCGGTTAATGATTCTGAACTGCTTAAGCCGTTCAAGGATTCCGCTAATGTCTCGGCTTGGAGCCGGCAAGCTCTTGCCTATTTGATACAGCAGGGCAAGCTTGGCGGTTACGAGGATAGCACACTCCGTCCGAAGTCTCCTCTTACGCGGGCTGAGGGCGCGGCATTGATCAGCCGCCTGCCGGTAACACCGGCGGGAGTTTCCTACGATAAGGCGGGCACCTATGGACCGGCCTCAGGTACAGAAACGATCAGCAGAAACGTTGTTGTTTCTGCTTCGGGGATTATCCTTCAAAATCTGGTGATCCAAGGGAACCTTATTCTGGAGAAGGGAATTAGCTCCGGAAAAGTGATTTTGAAAAATGTAAAGGTGGAAGGAATGCTCACCGTGAGAGCTTCGGGAGTAGAGCTCGAAATCAGCGGCAGCTCACTCGGTTCTGTCGTGTTCGATGGCCAGGGCAATACACTGCAGCTTAGCAGCGATGCAAGCATATCTAACCTGGTACTGAATACGCTGACAAAGGTCTTGGGAAGCGGTAAAATCCAAAAAGCTACCATTAATGAAGGAGCAAAAGGCTCCTCATTCCAGACGGCTCCGCTTAGCGTGGATGGACCTCAGGCCGGTTCGGTCACAACAGGCACTCCTGGCAGCAGTGCAGGATCGGGCAGCAGCTCCGGTGGAAGCAGCTCGGGTGGCGGTTCGGGCTCCGGCGGAGGCAACGATAGCACCGTGCCGCAGGCTCCCATCGTAACGGGCGTGGCAAACGGCGCGACATATCACTCAGGCGTGCTTCCGAATTGGAGCGATGCCGCGGGAACGACCAGCAGTGCGACACTGAATGGAGCCGCTTATGTAAAGGGCACAGGCATTATTGAGGCTGGTAAGTACACACTGATTGTCACGGCCGTCCACAAGACGAGCGGCAAGAAGGCGAGCACAACCGTCAACTTTACGATGGACCCACAGAAGAAGTTGATCGGCTATGTAGCGGGCTGGAGCAATTGGTCGGACGCTCGCCCGGTGGATGCTTCCAAGCTGACCCATATCAACTATGCGTTCACCCACATCAAGGACAACAAGATCATTCCGATCGCAGGTCAGAATGATGATGATAACTATGCGTATCTCAGCAGCTTGAAATCCCAAAACCCGAATTTGAAAATATTGAACTCGGTCCGCGGCTGGGCTGCAGACGGATTTTCGGACGCGGCGTTCACGGAAGAATCACGCCTCGTGTTTGCGGACAGCATCATCGATTATGTGAAGAAATACAATCTGGATGGGATTGACCTGGATTGGGAGTACCCTACCCAGCCAGCAGGAGAAACAAAAGCAAGACCTGAAGACAAAGAAAACTTTACCTTGGTGCTGAAGCTGATCCGCGAGAAGCTGAATACGCTGGGCCTGGAAAACAACAAATACTATGAGCTGACGATCGCGGCCGGAGCCGGATGGAGCTATCTGGATGGCGTGGAGATCGACAAAATTACCCCGCTGCTCGATAACATCAACGTGATGACCTATGACTTTGCAGGCGGCTGGGTACCGAATACGGCGCATCATACCCATCTGTACGGCAAGAACATCAGCACCGATTTATGCGTGCAGGTATTGCTGCAAAGCAAGGTTCCCGCACATAAAATCGTCATCGGTGCGGCCTTCTATAGCCATAAATGGACGGATGTGGAGGCTGGTGAGGGGACAGCTGTTGGAAGGAAAGCGACGGGAAGCGGCGACACGCCAACCTATACGGACATTTTGGCGAACTACAACGCAGATAGCTCATTTGTCCGTACTTGGGATGAGGATGCGAAGGCGCCTTACCTCTTCGACGGCAGCACGTTCATTTCCTATGACGATCCGGAATCCTTGGCAGCAAAGGCCAAATACGTATTGGATAAGAAGCTGGGCGGGGCCATGTTCTGGGAGTACAGCCAGGATGCATCGGGAAGCCTGCTTACCGCTCTGGCAGACGGACTCAAGGGCCTGCCTTATAACGAGGAACTGGACGCTGTTCCGGCCTTGCCTCAGATTTCGGTGCAGGAAGACGAGGAATACGAAATTGGCTTTATACCGGATTGGAGTGATGCCCCGGGAACGGCCAGCACGGCCCAGCTAAACGGCAGGCCATATGTGAAGGGAAAGGCGATTAAGGGACCGGGAAAATATGTGCTTACTTTAACTACGGTTCATGGCAAGAGCTTGAAAACGGCAACGACCCATATTCCGTTTGCCATTAAAGGACCGAAAACCATCGCCTACGTTCCGGGCTGGGTCGATTGGTCGGATGCCAAACCGATTGACGCATCCAAGCTGACCCATATCAATTATGCGTTTACCCATGTCAAAGACAACAAAATCATTCCAATGGACCAGAATGATGATGCCAATTATGCCTACCTGCAAAACCTCAGATCGCAAAATCCGCACCTGAAAATTTTGAACTCGGTTGGCGGCTGGGGAGCGGACGGCTTCTCCGATGCCGCATTTACGGAGGAAAGCCGCGAGGTATTCACGAACAGCATCATCGATTACGTGAAAAAGCATGATTTGGACGGCATCGACTTGGATTGGGAGTATCCTTCCCAAAGCGCAGACGGCGTCATGAAGGCGAGACCGGAGGACAAACAGAACTTCTCGCTTCTGCTGAAGCTGATGCGGGAAAAGCTGAATCAGCTGGGCGCCGAACAGCATCGCTATTACGAGCTGACGATTGCCGCCGGCGCGACGCAGACGTATTTGAACGGGGTCGAAATCGAAGAAGTAATCAAATACGTCGACAACATCAATTTAATGACCTACGATTTCGCCGGAGGATGGAGCGCGAAGACGGAGCATCATACGAACCTGTACGGCGGAAGCATCAGCGTCGATTCCTCGGTGCAGCTGTATTTGAATCATCACGTTCCTGCCGATCAAATTGTGATCGGAGCGGCCTTCTATGGCCATAAATGGACGGATGTAAAAGCCTCCAACCCGGATGGGCTTGGACAGGAGGCGATAGGCACTCCGGAAACGCCGACCTATAATGAAATCATTGCGCAATACGGACCGGAGCAAGGCCTTACCCGGTATTGGGATGATACCGCCAAAGCCCCATACCTGTTCGGTGGCAGTGTCTTTATTTCCTATGACGACGAGCAGTCCGTAGCGGAAAAGGCGAAGTACGTGCTGGATCAGAGGCTGGGGGGCGCCATGTTCTGGGAATACAGCCAGGACGCGTCGGGCGATCTGCTTGCGGCTATGGCGAACGGGTTGAAGGGAATCGCTTTTATGGCTCCCAAGCATGAAGAGTCGCAAGCCATACCGGCTGCGCCGGTAATCAGCGGCGTAAGGGACGGGGAAGAGTACGCTCCAGGCCTTGTATTGGACTGGGAAGATACAGCTGATACGATAAGCAGTGCTCAATTAAATGGAGCGGAATACATGAAGGGAACGCCGATCACGGCGCCGGGCGAATACACATTGGCTGTCACTGCGGTTCATGCCAAGAGCAAAAAATCTGCCACCACAACGATTCATTTTACGATCAAGGAAGCCGGGCAAACGGTGAATTCGCCGGAGCCTACCAATGATCCGGCGAATTCACCGAATGAAGAGTCTCCACCTCAAGAGGAGAACGTTCCACCTGCAGAAACCGCACCAGGGGAAGGAGCGCCTGAAGGAGCAGATCCACATGGGGATGCTCCGCGAGAAACAGAATCAAACTGATGGCGTAAAGTAAAGAAGACGTGCAGATACGATATGTATCTGCACGTCTATTCTGTTTCTATGCAGGACTCCTGGCCAATGTCCTGCCGAACTACATTCCATACACCGACAGGTCGATCCGGCCGTCGCGGATGAATTCCACGCCCTCGTCCTCCAGGAGGGATTGCTGCATAAAACGTGACTCATCGTCCGTGAGGGCGATTTCTCCTTTGGCATTCACCACCCGGTGCCAGGGCAGCTGGTATTTGCCGCTCATGGAATGAAGGATTCTGACGACCTGTCTTGCGGCACGCGGGCTTCCGGCGGCGGCAGCAATGCCGCCGTAGGTCATGACTTTTCCGGCAGGAATGGCCTTGATTTGTTCAATGACTAACATGGTAAATGGCTGCATTGCTTCTCCTTTATACCAGGGCACTAGGGCCCTGCAAAGTCTCTGTTTTTTGTTATCGACAGTGTATCATAGAAATGCTTTATGAGCGTTATTTTATCCCGGCAAAACGTTATAGTGAAGGATTGGCAATAGGGTGGTATTATAAGGGGGACTCCATAAACTTTAACCGCTTGTATTTTTGGAAACTTTTATAATAAATATCTATGAATGATTAAGTATAGTAGAAAAACGAGGTATTTAGCATGGGAGGACCATTATCTAAAATAGATACTGCAGATGCCATTGCGGTGTCCAAACAGTATTGCAGGCAGATGGGGATTAAACCGGACGAGCTTCCCGCGTTTACACGGCGGTACAGTCATGCGGAGCTGGCGGCGAAGTTGGTGAAATACCAGGAGTATACTGAAGTCATCCACTTTTTTATCAGCAAATTTCTATCCTCCATTTCGGGCAGTCCGATTATGATTGCCATTACCGATGACCGGGGGTATATGTTGGAGTTCGCGGGCGATCCGACCATCATCGAGACGGTCAGGCATTTAGGAATCGAGGAAGGCATTCAGTTCAATAAAGATGCGGGTACGAATTCCATTGACCTGTGCCTGTCACATCAACGGCCTTTCCAGCTTATAGGAGAGGATCATTACCATGTTATTCATCACGGCCTTGCCTGCTATACGGCTGGATTTCACAACGATAAAGGCACCGTTCTGGGGACTATCTCGCTGATGACGGATATCCATTTTGCCCATCCCCATTTGCTTGCCTTGCTGTGTACAATGGCTGATTCCGTGGAACGGGAACTGCTGCTGCGCAGACAAAACACCCAGCTGCAGATTTTGAACCAGTTCCTGCTGGATACGAACTTTTACGGGGTCGTGATTACAGACGGCACAGGCAGTATTCTGGAGATGAACGAACGGTGCCGCTCCATGCTGCAGCTTGGTAATCCGGATGTATTTAAGGATAAATCCGTGTTTGATATCGGCTTGGTCAGCGGCTATTTTCAGCGGGTCATGAAACGGTTTGAGGATTGCACCGGCGTGGAGCTGAGCGTCAATTTACAAGACGGGGAACATCATTATATGCTCGATGTGCTGCCGGTCTATGATAACGCGCATTCCATTGTCCGTGTGGTAGGAAGCCTTCGTGACATAACCGAGATGAAGAAAACGGAGGAAATCCTGCGCAATACCGAGAAGCTGGTTTTCGCCGGGCAGATTGCAGTCGGTATTGCTCATGAAATCCGTAATCCGCTGACAACCGTTAAAGGAATGCTGCAATTATCAGGCAAAAATACATGTCTAAGGCATTATGATCTGATTATGTCGGAGCTGGATCGGATGAACCTGATTGTCAGCGAATTTTTGATCCTGGGCAAGCCGCAGGCTGTTCATTTCCGGCAAGAGCGCTGTATGCCAGTTATGCAAGAAGTGCTGCATTTGTTTGAAATCCAGGCAGCATTGAACAGCATTACGCTGAGCTGCACGACTGACGCGGATCATCTTATCCGCTGTGACCGGAACCAGATAAAACAGGTATTCATGAATATTTTGAAAAATGCTGTGGAGGCTTTGCCTTTTGGCGGTTCCGTCCATATTTTGCTCGATACCGAGGGGACTTACCAGCGCATCCGAATTTCTGATAACGGAGTGGGAATGACCGACGAGGTGCTGCAGCGGATCGGAGAGCCATTCCATACAACCAAAGCCGAAGGCAATGGCCTTGGTATGATGATCGTGAAAAGAATCATTGAAGCTCACAAAGGACGGCTGCTCATCACAAGCAAAGTGAACGAAGGCACAACGGTGGACATTTACCTGCCCATCAGATAAGCCCGACCTGCAAAATAGGGGCAATCCAAAAGGTCCAATGAACCTTCGGAGGCCCCTTTTTCTTTAGAATCTAGCGCTGGCGCAAGAGAAAATAGGCAGCCAGCATTTCCTAAATTACACACAACTTTGACTGTCAAAAGAGGAGGCATTTCATGAGGAAAAGTAATATGTATATTATAGCTCCTGTAATTATCATCGTTATTGTTGGGTTAGTAATATATAATTTTTATAGTAAGAACACTACATTTAAGGATGTTGTACTTGATAAGATAAATACTGATCAAATTAGCTCCCTGGAGATATTAAAGAGCTCAAACGATGAGAAGAAAACAATAACAGATAAAAGTGAAATTAATAAGATAATCAACTCATTATCAGTAATAAAATTGAGTGAAGGATCGTACTCAATTGATTCAACAGAATCATATTATATTACCATAAAAACCAATAATCTAAGAAGATTCGGAATGACACTTTACGATAAAAACTATCTGAGAATTTTCGACTATGATCCAAAGATTCCAAAGAATTCGATTAAGTCTTATAAAATATCTAACGAGTTTGACCCAGCCACTATTCGGAGTTTATTTAGATAGGAATGGCATGTGGGTTTTTATCTTGAATCGTGGAGCTGCTGAGAAAAATCGGTTTGCATGATGAGGCATTGCGTCTGCTTCTTTCGGTGGAATAGCCAAGGGCTGCATAGCCGCTCAGCTCTCCTGCACCCACTTCCGGTATTCTTCCGGCGTGCTGCCGACCACTGCTTTAAAGTCCTTGATAAAATGCGGCTGATCGTGGTAGCCGAGCTCTGTGGATAGACGGGCCAAATCAACCGGCAGGCGGCAGTCCATCGTCTCAGCTGCATTTTGCAGGCGATATAGGCGAATCACCCATTTTGGACTGATGCCAACGTATTGGTCGAACAGACGCTGAAGCTTTCGGATATGGATATCAAAATGCTCGCAGACCTGATCAACCTTCGAAATTTCGTGTTCACTGGCGATGTAATCAATAATCCGGTTTACAGACAGGACCTGCTCATCCCGTGACGGCAGTTTGGGCTCTAAAAGCTTGTTCATGGCGGCGACCATATCCTCCTCGGTTGGCATCGAGAGTATAGCTTCCTCAAGTCCCGGGCCGTCGAGATCAAATATGCTTTGCACTTCCAGCGGATGATTAAGCAATGTGGAGATGGGTTGATTCAGGAATGGATAAAAGCCGCCGGGCTTGAATTTCACTCCAAACACGACTCCCTTTCCATGGATCGGATAAGAGAACTTCCGGGTGGAGGGGCCGAAAATAAAAGTTTTATGCGGCTCGACAACCAGATTGACGCAAGGATTGGGAACGACATGTTGAAGATAGGGATCTTCATCGGTACAATCCCAGCTGACAATCCAATAATGCTTAACGAAGAAGCTTAACGCTTCCGAGGCCGCATGACGGGACAGCTTGAATTTCTTCTCACCGCCCTGCAGGTTCAGGACGCCCATATTTGGCCGTGGTAATCCGGCAGGCATGTATCTCAACCCCTTACTCACTTTTTATTAGCTCGATTGAAAGTTTTTTATGGAACAGGTGTTCCTGTCGTGTTTTTACAATACATAGATTATCACCGAAGGTATCATTAGTTTAGCATAAATTTTCAAAGCGTAAGACAAGCGCAAAAAAAGTAAAAATCTAACCATAATAAACAAAGGAGCGTGCAAAATCATGAGTTTGAAATATGAGTTTTATATTGGAGCTGAATCGCAAAAGGTATGGGAACTGCTGGTAGCACCGGAAGGCACGAAGAAGACCTTTTTCAATTGTGTGCTTCAATCGAGCTTTAAGGCAGGGGAGCCTTTTGCCTATGTAGGACCGGGAAATGATGGGGATGAAACGGTTCATGTATACGGTGACATCCTGGCGTATGAGCCACGCAAAGTGCTGAGCTACCTCGAGCACCCGGGGCCATCCTACCACACCAATCATCAGGAGCTGACTTCG
Source organism: Paenibacillus dokdonensis (assembly GCF_004916975.1). Classification (GTDB taxonomy): domain Bacteria; phylum Bacillota; class Bacilli; order Paenibacillales; family Paenibacillaceae; genus Paenibacillus_AQ; species Paenibacillus_AQ dokdonensis. The sequence goes on from NZ_STGQ01000002.1 coordinate 976,661, forward strand.
CGGGTTACGTTTACGCTGGATACGGTTGGCAAATGCACGAAACTGACACTCGTGAATGATGAGTGGTCGGACAACCATCCTTCATTTCAAAATGCCGAAGGGCATTGGTGGATGATCCTGAGCAACATCAAGACCGTGGCGGAAACGGGAAACACGCTGGATTTCGGCTGGTAAAAAATCATTATCTGAAAGCTCCGACAAGAGTGGCTGCGTCAGCAGCTGCTCTTTTTGCGATGCATTTCTTTTTCTGCGATGCATTTCTTTTCGGTTGACATCAAATAATTCGCAAGTTGCAGCAAACCCATGCATAAAATAGCAGAACTAAGAATCCTGCTGAATTGCCATCATATTTTCACTTTTTGAATTCACCATTCCACTTGGCATTACATATTAGAAAGTATATGGGGGAATCGAATTATGCATTGGACTGATTTCCTGGTGATCATCGCGTCAGGTTCGTTCGGCGGCCTCCTGTCTAGTTTGTATATCCATGACGGATCTCTTATACTGCCTAAAATTATTGAATTGGAACTAAGCGACGGATCCAGAAGGAAAAACTATCATATCGGTTTTCTTTCGGATATCATTCTCGGGGCTGGCGCGGGACTCATTTCGGTACTACCAATTGGACTAGAGTTCCCAAAATATATTTATGTAGCGATTATCGCGGGCTTTGGAGGCGGCAGCTTCATAGCCAAACAAGCCAAGCTGACTGCGGAAGAGAAAGTATCGTCGCAGGATAAGCTGCCGACAATCATTGCCTCAAGCATTCCAGACACGGATGATCCCAAAGAAGTGACATTTGAACTCGCAATTTCAGACCGCAAAGGAGAGAAGCAGACATGACCCTTGGAAAGATTACGCTAACGAATGACGAAATCAATGAATATAACAGGCTGAAGCAAATGATCAGAGAAGCAAGAACAAGACTGGAAATATCGTTATACACGAAACGGGCGGAGGAAATCCTGGATAAGGGCCGTCTGCGTTATGTTAACAAATTGGAGAATGGCAATAAGCCGCAAATCAAAGGGATACAGGAAAAGAGCAAACCAAAGGAAAAGAAACTGAAGCTGTCAGCCTATGCGGCGGTAAGCCACAGTCATACGCTCCCGCAGCATATCAAACGTTCCCCGATCGTCACCAAATTAGCGAAATCAAATTCGGGCCGGTAAGGAGTAGTTGATAACTTTTTTCCTGCTTTAAAAAAATCCGTGATTATCTAAATCTTTGTTTCTCTATACTTTCGTGGAGACAAGCCAATCACTTTTTTGAACATTTTGGAGAATAGAAACGGATCATTATATCCTACCGAACGGGAGATATCACTGACAGAAAGCTCAGGATTTCTCAGCAGATCTGTGGCCCGGTTCATCCGGTATTCCAGCAGAAAGGTTTGCAGCGAAACCCCGAATTTGTCCTTGAACAGGCCAGACAGGTAGGTGCGGTCGAGGCCTACCGAACGCGCGATATCCAGCACGGTCACCTTTTGGCTGTAGCTGCTTTCCATATATTCAATAGCCTTCCGGATATAGCCTTCCCGGGAGTGCTGCGGCTTGTGGCCGGTATCCGGTTCGGGAGAACAGCGGATCAGATCGGCAAGAATACGGTACAGGATGCTCTGGCTGAGCACGTCGCTGCCGCGGTCGGCGCTGGCTGACTTCAGTTCTTCATAAAAGCTGCCGAAGCTGCTTGCGGGCAGTCCCGTGAACACCGGCCGCCCGGCGCTAATCTGTGCCCGCTGCAGCAGCGACTTTGCGTTGAGCCCTTTAAAACCGATCCAAGAATACGTCCAGGGGTCGGATTCATCGGCGCTGTAATGGACAAGTGTATCCGGAAGAATGACAAAGCCTTGTCCCGCCTTCAGCTCATATACCCTCTCACTCGTATGGAATACGCCCCGGCCGCTGTGAATGTAGTGCAAAATATACGCATCACGCAGACCCGGTCCCCAGGTATGCCTCGGCAGACATTCCTCCAAACCAAAAAACAGCAAATTCAGGTCCATCTGACCCTGCATAGCGGGGGAGCTGTAGTTGACATTGATACGAACCATGGGAATGGCATCTCCTTTGTTCTCAGCAAGCTTTACTACATATTATAACAGGCGAAACGGTATATTTCTCCTCTGAAAGCGGATACGCAAATGGGATTATGACATGTATTGCTGGGTTTGCTCCATGTTCGCTCTGCGGCTTGAAGGGTATAGTTAGAATCTAGTTAGAATCAAATTCAAGCCAATCCGAAAGGTAGGTTATCATTCATGTCCAAAATTACGTTTATCGGTGCGGGAAGCACTGTGTTTGTTAAAAATGTGCTTGGTGATGTGATGTCGACACCAGCTTTGCAGGGCTTTGAGCTTGCCTTGTTCGATATTGATCCGGAGCGTCTGCAGGATTCCGAGCGGCTTCTGAGCAGCATTAAGAACACACTGGGCAGTACATGTGTCATTAAGGCTTATAGCGACCGTAAGGAAGCTTTAAGAGGTGCCAAGTACGTCATCAATGCCATTCAGGTGGGCGGTTATGATCCATGTACTATTACTGATTTTGAGATTCCGAAAAAGTACGGCCTGCGCCAAACGATTGCCGACACGCTCGGAATCGGCGGCATTTTCCGGAACCTGCGGACGATCCCGGTGATGCTCGATTTTGCCAGAGACATGCAGGAAGTATGCCCTGATGCGCAGTTCCTCAACTACACCAATCCGATGGCGGTTCTCACCAATGTGATGAACACCGTGGGCGGGATCAAGACCGTTGGTCTCTGCCACAGCGTGCAGCACTGCGTATCCGAACTGTTCAAGGCGCTGGACATGGATCAAACAGGCGTGGAATCGAAAATCGCCGGTATCAACCATATGGCTTGGCTGCTTGAGGTGAAGAAGGACGGGGTGGATCTCTATCCGGAAATCAAGCGCCGTGCTGCCCGGAAGCAGAAGGAGAAGCATCACGATATGGTTCGCTTCGAGCTGATGCTCCGCTTTGGCTATTATGTAACGGAATCGTCCGAGCATAACGCTGAATATCATCCTTATTTTATTAAGAAAAACTATCCTGAGCTGATTGAAAAATACAATATTCCGCTTGATGAATATCCGCGCCGCTGCGTTAACCAGATTAACGGCTGGAAGGAAATGCGCGAAAAGATTTTCGCCAGCGAAAATATCGAACATGCGCGTTCCAAGGAATATGCATCTTATATCATGGAAGCCATGGAAACGAATGTACCGTTCAAAATCGGCGGAAACGTCATGAATACCGGCCTCATCACGAACCTGCCGAAGGAAGCATGCGTTGAGGTTCCGTGTCTCGTGGACCGCTCGGGTATCTCCCCAACCTTTGTGGGTGATCTGCCGCCGCAGCTGGCCGCGCTCAACCGCACGAATATCAATACACAGCTGCTTACCATTGAAGCGGCTATAACAGGCAAAAAAGAGCATATCTACCATGCCGCTATGCTCGATCCGCATACGGCTGCAGAGTTGTCGCTGGATGACATCGTGGCTCTGTGCGATGATCTGATCGAAGCTCACGGTAGCTGGTTGCCGGAGTTTAAATAAAGGGTGACCGCTGGGTTACGCTGCTGTAACCTATTACCAGGTAATTGAAATTTTTTTAGCCCCTGCCTTCGCATTCTGAAGAAGGCAGGGGCTTTTCATGCTGCATAAGGTCAACACAACTGGGTTTATCGCTGATGCTTTTTACTGAATTCGGAAGGGTAGCAGCCCACGTTTTCCTTGAACAGATTCGTGAAATGGCGCGTGCTATAGTAACCGACTTGCTCCGCGGCTTCATTGACCTTCATGCCGGGTCTGGACAGCAGCTCCTGCGCTTTCAGCATCCGCAGGCGGGTAACGTATTGAATGAAGGTCACACCCATTTTTTTATGGAAATGGGTGCTCAGATGGTTGGGTGATACCTGAAATCGTTCCGCGATCCCCGCAACGGTAATATCACCGCAGAAATTCACTTCCAAGTAGCGGATGACCGCATCCAGCCAATCCTGCCTGCCGGGTTCTTCGGCGGATTTTCTCCTCAGGAGGAAGGAGCCTGCAGCTTGCGGCAGCTGCTCCAGCCAGCCCGTATCCGGATGCAGTTCAATGGTCGAATCCGGCCCAATGATACAGCGGAGATAGGCGACAAGCCGCTTTTCCATATCTGGAGGGAGAAAAGGCTCGCTTGAATACCGGTTCTGAAGCTTTTCACAGCTGCTGATGAACGTGACATAATCCCCATCCTGGTAAGCCTGTGCCAGGGTGGCTGCGATTTTGCCGGTTTTGGCGTAATTGGGATCGGCCCCAAGCAGCTCCAGGTCGCTCAGGCTTAAGAGAACGGAGCTGTCTGCGACACTACGCAGGAAGGATAACGATCTCAGCAAGGCTACCTCGTCCCGCAGTGGAGCCAGTGTGGCATATTCCTTCGTTTGCAGCCAAGTCAGGAGCCGGGAGGAGGTGGATTGCTGCCGGGTACATTCCATGATTCGTTCCGGCAGGCGAAGAAGGCTGCGGCGCTCCTTTTCCGTGGATGCTTTGCCGATGAAGATATGCCCCTTCTTCCCAAGAGTAACCAGAGCGAGCATCAGTTCTTTCGAGCAATGTTCATTAATTAGCTCACGCAGGATTTGCGGCACAGAGGCTTGCGCCACGCAATTCTCCCCGGCCTGTGCCGCCGTATCCTCGTAGATGATGACAGCGAGCCAACTCTCTCCGGCGGGGCCTGGACTAGGCAGCGTTTGCTCCGGCTGGCTCTGATTATGAAAGATGGACACCATCTGCGATTCAAATTCCCGACAGTGTGAGAGGCAGTCCTGACCTGCTTTGGCTTTTGCCTGTCTCAGAATATTCCGTACCAGCTCCGGATCAGCAGGTTTGAGCAGATAATCGACGGCACCCAGCTGTATGGCTTCCCGGGCATATTCAAATTCTGCATAGCCGGTGAGCATAACCCACTGAGTTGATGGCGCTAAGGGCAAGGCTTCCTTGATCGCTTCAAGCCCGTTTTTGCCTGGCATGCGGATATCGACGAAGGCAACATCCGGCTGTTTCTGCCGAACCAACTCGATCAGTTCCTGCCCGTTTCCAGCCTCACGGATTTCAAGACCCGCATGGATATCCTCAAGAATACCAACGAGCGTTTCCCTTGCCAGCATTTCATCGTCAGCCACTATGATGTTCATATCCCAATCCCTCCTCCTGCAGATCAATGGTAATGGTAATCAGGGTCCCGAGATTTGGAGTGCTACGAATTTTGAAGCTGGATAACCCGCGGTATGAAAGGCAAAGACGCTCCTCAACGTTCCGCATGCCGACGCGATCCCGGCTCCGCAGCGCCGCAGGCTCAAACCCGACACCGTTATCCGTCACCCGGATGACGGCTCGCGGCTGCCCGTTCTCCCACTGAAGCGCCGCGTCCACTTCAATGAGGCAGGGATGCTCACACGGCTCACAGCCATGGACGACTGAATTCTCCACGAGGGGCTGCAGCAGCAGTTTGGGAATTTTCAGGCCCTCCAGCTTTTCATCCAGCGTAAAATGGAAGGTGAGGCGGTCCTGAAAGCGCATGGACTGCAGATCCGCATACTTACGGATTATTTCGAATTCTTCCGCGAGGGTGATCGTCGTATCGGAAGATAAAATATATCGGAGCAACCCGCTCAGTGAACGGATTGCCCGGTCTAGCGTATCGTGGTCACGCCTGCGGTTCAGCCCGATGAAGCCATTCAGCGTGTTATACAGAAAATGCGGCTTAATTTGCGATTGCAACGCCTGCATTTCGGCATCCTGCTGCTTCAGCTTGGCGCGGTATTCACTGATCACCATATCATCCAGCTGCCGGATCATCCGGTTTAGCGCGCTCCCAAGCTCCGCAATCTCATCCTTGCCGTGGATATCCACCCGCCTGGTCATATCGCCGCGCTGCACATGACGCATGACCAGTATCATTTCGCGGAACGGGGTCAGCAGCTTGCGTGAGTAAGCCAGGAACACGAATAAGGTCAGGATCAATCCGCCTGAAGCAAAAATAAGCCCTGTCGTATGCATCCACCGGACCTTATCGGTGAAACGGCTTTGCGGTATGAGGGAGGTCACCTTCCAGGAGCTCGAGGGAACCATTTTGGACACCTGGACATAGGGTTCTCCATAATAATCTATGGTGGCGGAGGGCTTCGATAGTTCCTTCAATGTTTCGGCCGGGACGTCACTGCTTGCGTATACAAGCTGCCCGTTCTTATCTGTGATGACCACGACAGAATCATTGCTGATCAGCTGGCGCACAATCCGGTCAATTACAACCGTGTCTGCGTCGGCCATGATGACGGCAATCGGCTTCCGGGAATCCATATCCCGGATGAGCCGGGCCACCGAGAATACGCTCTGCACCTGGTCGAGCTTCAAATAATCCTGGGGATGGACCCGGACAAAGGTAGCTTTACCCTCGGCCTTGACCGCCTCCTTGTACCAATCCTGTTCGGTATACGGATAATCACTGCGGGCTGCATATAGCGTCGAACGGCTGTCTTTATAAAAGATCGACCCGTCCAGCGGCAGCAGCAGCGTTCCCAGGATCTCCTTATGCATGTTTTCGAGCACGCTAGGCAGTGTGTTGTAAAGCGCGTAATCGGCTTTGTATTTTGTATAGCTATCGGATGTTTTGTAAATGCCTGCTGAACGGATTTTCAGGGCATACATTACTTCATTGTAATTGTACGGAATGGTCGTTACGCGCTCGAGTTCATCCAGATAGTATTGAATATTACTGGTCAAGCCCACAAGCGTCGACTCGGTCAGCTTTTCGGTCTCTGTCGTTAGCAGCTTCGTATAATAGGCAGGCATCACATAAGCAATAATCAGGACGGGGAACAAGATGGTGACGGAGAAGAGAATCATCAGCTTGGAACGGATGGACAAGGCTCTGTTTTTCAACGCGAACTACCTCCGTTTGCTCGGTCTGGGCAAAGTTAATGTTTCTCATTTTACTTGAAGGACCGGGCTTAGGCAATAGATAGAAAATAGCGCTTTCATCGTAGGAATGGGTCATTTGTAAGCGCTTTTACGTGTGATAAGCTAAATCTGTAAAAAGGAGTGGCGTACACGTTAATTTTCAAATCAGAAAATGAAGAGGTGGGTATATGAGAACACGCGCATTTTGGTTCATGACTCTGGCAATTCTCATCATCATTGCAAGCGGCTGCTCATCACGTCCCGACAGCGGGAGTACCGGCAGTGGGAACACAGAAACGGGCTCCGGCAAAATCGGCTCGGGCAAGGCGAAAACCACGTTGTCGATGATGGTGAACATTTCGGATGAATCACTGACTCAGGCTTACCGTGAAATCGTGGATGGCTTTACGAAAGAAAATCCCGATATAAGCGTCAACCTGCAGTTTGACAGCACGGGCTACGAGAACACCATGAAGGTCAAAATGGCTGCGAACGACCTGCCCGATATATTCGATACCCATGGCTGGGCGAAGCTCCGTTACGGTGATTACCTCGCTGATCTGCGGGATGAGCCTTGGGCTTCCCAGCTGACCGATACGATCCGCGATGTTGTGACTGACAAGGATGGGAAGGTCTACGCATTAGTGCTCACTGAAGCGAAGGATGGCCTGCTGTATAACGTGGATATGCTCGAGCAGTATGGCATTCAGGTGCCAAACACGTTTGATGAGCTGATAGCTGCCGGGGAGAAGATAAAGAAGGAAAGCGGCGGCAAAACGAATCCGTTCTATATGTCCGGCATAGATGATAGCATGATCGGCCAGTATCTGGACAATTTTGCGAATCCACTCCTGATTACAGCCAAGAATAACGATGCGGATGCGCTCCTAAACGGCAATTTCGATTGGACTCATATTACGCCGCTGGCACAAAGCCTGGTGGATCTCCAGAAAAAAGGACTAATTAATGAAGATGTGCTGACCGCCAAGCGCAGCGATCTTCCGGCCGCTTTTGCTGCAGGCAAGGTAACCTTTGCACTTGTCGGTCCGGCATTTATGGATTCCGTACATGCGATCGCACCGGATATGAAAATCGGCATTATGCCGGTGCCGTCGATGGTGGCTGGTGATGAACCGACCTTTGCGGGCGGGGAGCGCAATACACTGGCGGTATGGAAGGACACGAAGCATCTGGATGAGGCGAAGAAGCTGCTGCAGTATTTTGCCAAACCGGACAATATGGCGAAGCTGTCGAACGTATCGAAGAATCCTCCGGGACTGAAGGATATTAAGACAGACCATGAGCTGACCCCTTATTATGAAAAATACGCGAATATCCGGGTATTCCCATACTTTGACCGCGTGTATCTGCCAAACGGCATGTGGGATGTTCTCTGCTAAAATGGTACCGAACTGCTTGCCGGACGCATGACGCCGGAGCAGTTCAGCGAATCGATGAAGACCGAGGTCGAGCGGCTGTCCAAAAAATAATCGTCAGGGGCAGCGGGGCATGAGGTCATGCCCCGCACCTTGCCCGTTTTGCGAGGAGCGTGAAGAGATGAAACCAAGCGTTGTTGTCACCAAAGCAAGGCCGCGCAGAACGACCGGCATGCGTCTGGTAAAATCGCCGGTGATGCTGAACTGGATGTATCTGCCTGCGCTGCTGCTGTTTGCTGTATTTATCTACTATCCCTTTTTCCGGGGGCTGCTGATTTCCTTTACGGATTGGGATGGCTACTCCCAGGCACTGCACTATATTGGGATCGACAATTATAAAAGAATGCTGACCGACAGCCGTGTCCACACCGTCATTATCAACACGCTGATCTACGGCCTCGGCAGTACACTTTTTCAAAATATGTTCGGGCTTTTGTACGCGCTGCTGCTGAATAAACATGGCAAGGCCAAAACCTTCGTCCGTGTCATCGTATATATTCCCGCGATTGTCAGTCCGATCATCATGGGATATATCTGGTATTTCCTGCTTCAATATAATGGCGGGGCAATCAACGATATCATTATGGCTTTTACCGGCAAGCCGGTTAATCTGCTGGCAGACCCGAAGGTAAATGTCTGGATTATTATGGTTGTTAATACGTATCAATTCCTGGGGATTGCGATGATGATTTTTCTCTCAGGCCTGCAGGGCATTTCCAAGGATTATTATGAAGCGGCTGAAATAGACGGGGCCTCACCGTTGAAGCGCTTTGCGAACATTACCTTTCCGCTGCTTGCCCCGGCACTGACAACGAGCATTATCCTTAATCTGATTGGCGGCTTGAAGCTGTTCGACGTCATTGCGGCACTGACCAACGGTGGCCCGGGATACGCCTCCGCGTCGTTGTCCACGATGATGTATCAGTTGTATTTTGCCCGCCAGGATGCCGGACTCGCGGCTTCGCTGGGCAATCTGATGTTTCTGCTCATCACCGTCATCAGCCTGACATCCCTGTACTTTCTGCGCAGAAAGGAGCTGTCGCAATGAAGCAGCGAAAACGCACGGTTATTTATACGGTTATCGGCCTTTTGGTGGCTCTGGTGCATATCATCCCGTTTTACATCCTGCTGACGGTTTCCTTTAAAGATCTCAGGGATATGAGCTCTAAGTGGCTGTTTCCAGGTTACGGGTTCACAGGCAATTTTGTAAGCGCCTGGCAGAACGCGCACCTGGGCAGAGCCTTTTTGAATACCGGCGTGATCACAGTCATGTCCGTCGTGCTGATTCTAATCTTTGGCTCCTTGGCGGCTTTCCCGCTGGCGCGTTACCAGTCAAGGCTGAACAAGTGGGTGTACGGCATCTTCGTCAGCGCACTCATCGTACCGCCGCTTACGATTCTGGTACCGCTGTATAAGCTGTTTGTCGATATTGGCTTTATGAACACTTATTTCGGGATCGTGCTGCTGCATGTGACCTTTCAGCTGTCGATGGCCATTTTCCTCTATACAAGCTTCATCGGGACGATTCCGCGGGAGCTGGACGAGGCGGCAATGATCGACGGTGCGACCAAGACAGGCATGTTTTTCCGCATCATTTTGCCGCTCTTAAAGCCGGTTACGGCCACGATTGTCATCATGAATGCCAACTCAATCTGGAATGACTATCAGTTTTCGCTCTTTTTCCTGCAAAAGCCGGATTCGCGTACCATTACGGTGGCCCTGTCCAGTTTTTTCGGAGAAAACAGCGCGCAGATCGGCTGGATCGCCGCCGGTTCGCTCATGGCCGCGATTCCGAGCATTTTGGTTTACATTTTGCTGCAAAAATACTTCGTCGATGGCATTGCCGCCGGTGCGGTCAAGGGGTAGGGAACAGTGTTCATTTAGTTTTCCAGCAAGAGTCTGGCCCGCGGGCCAGGCTTTTTTTTATGGATTCTGCTTGCAAAGGACGGATTGCATCGTAAAAAAACACATGCCAGCGCAACCTATTCAATGGAGGCTTTGCCCAGCCGGTAGTAGCATGAAGGAAAGCTTATAATACGGAAATGGAACAGGAGGGTTTTTTATGAAAGCGCTTTTAGTAGGAATGGGTGAGGCGGGAAGCGGCTGGTACCGGAGACTGCGGAGTTTGAACGGTGATTTGGAGCTGGCTGTTTCCGATACGAATGAGAGCAGACGTGAGCAGCTTCAGGCAGATGGAGTTCCTTTTTATACCGATGCCAGGGAGGCGATCGAGCAGGAGAAGCCGGATTTTGTGATTAACGTTACACCGCGCCATGCGCATAGTGCGATTAATCACTTGGCCTTTGATTATAAACTGCCGGTTCTCTGCGAGAAGCCGATTGCCGAAAACTACGAGAAGTCCATGGAGATCGTCAAACGGGCCGAGGAAGAACACATTCCATTTATGATTGCGGAAAATTACCGCACGTTTGCGCCGCTGCGCAAGCTGAAACAGTTGATCGATGAAGGGGCCGTTGGAGCGCTGTACTCCCTGGAATGCGAATTTTTCCGCAAGCGTCAGCGTGTGACCCTGGAGCCGAATGACGAGCTGGAGGAAGTCATCATTCACCATTTCGATCTGCTGCGCCATTTGTCGGGACGGGAAGTCGGCAAGTTGTTTGCCGTGAAGCGCCATGTCTTTCATATCGTGATGGATTTGCAGGCAGGTATTCAGGCCTCCTTCCGCTGTTCGCTGCATAGTGTGGGGCGCGAAACACAGTGGCCGGGCGATTGGAGGATTGAAGGGGAGAAGGGCAGTTTGACCTTTTCAGACGGGGAAATTGAGCTGACGACGCCGGAGGGCGTGCAGCGCTGGAGTGATTTCAGTGATGTGGCGGTTCAGACACCGGTTCAGGAATTCCTGAAGGCCTTGGAGGAGAAACGCCGCGGCGAGACGGACGCGAAGGAATATCTCAAAAATCAGGCACTCGCCCATTACACACGCTTGTCGCTGAAGCAAGGGCAGCAGGTGGATACCTCGGCGAGCTGGGGATACGGGCCGGCAGACATCCGTAATTTTCTGCGGGCAGAGCTAAAGCCCTCTTCAAGCCATGGAGGTCAGGGCTTGGTCGAGAGTGTGAGGCTGTATGGCAAGGGGGATTTCGAGACCCCTCTTAAATTCCTGTATTATTCCGTATTGCCTCCGGGCACTTCGATTGGATATCACGGGCATCGTGATGACGAAGAGATCTATATCATCCTGGAGGGAACGGGCTTGATGACGATGAACGGGAGAGACACGAGAGTTGGTCCTGGAGATGTGATCGTTAACAAGCCTTGGTGGAAGCATGGCCTGCTTAATGATGGAAATGAGCCGATCAAAGCGATTGTATTTGAAATTGATAAAGCCTGATCTACGCATCCGTGCGGCGGGGCATGAAAAGGAGATAAAGCTGATGATGAGGCAGAGCGGACTAGGTGAACGACCGGAGCAAGGGAAGGATAGGGATCAGGAGAGTTATGGCAGCGGCAGCTTCATGAGACGCGGAGCGGGCAGTCATGGCCGTCCTCTGCGGCTGTGGTACACCACCCCGGCTGCAGCATGGGAGGAGGCATTACCTATCGGTAATGGTCGCCTCGGGGCAATGGTCTACGGTTCGACAGGGCTTGAGACCATCCGGCTCAATGAGGACTCACTGTGGTATGGCGGCCCGTCACGGGCGGCGAATCCAGAGGCGCAGCCTTATCTGGAAGAAATCCGGAGCCTGCTGAAGGATGGCAGACAGGCGGAAGCAGAGCATCTTGCCAGAATGGCTCTTACGGCTTCACCGAAGTATGAGCAGCCTTTTCAGCCGCTTGGCGACCTGATGCTCAAGCCGATGGAGGATATCCTTCCTGTGGAGGATTATGAACGGGAGCTGGACCTGGAGCGCGCCGTTGTGAACGTCAGCTATCATGCGCGGGGCGTGAACTACCGCAGACAATATTTTGTCAGTGAACCGGACGGTGTCCTGGTGGTCCGTCTGACAGCCGACCGGCCTGGCGCGCTAACCTTTGCCGCCAATCTCATGCGGCGTCCCTTCGACTGCGGCTGCTGGCCGGGACCGGATAACACGATGGTAATGGGCGGTGAATGCGGCGTGGACGGCGTCCGGTTCAGCGCGGCATTCCGGGCGATCCATGAGGGAGGAAGTATGCGGACGATCGGGGATTTCCTGTCCGTGGACGGAGCGGACGCAGTGACGATCCTGCTCGCAGCGCAGACGAGTTTCCGGGAAAAGAACTCGGAAGAGGCATGCTTGATCCAGCTGGAACGGGCTGCGGCCATGACCTTTGATGAGCTGTTCAAACGGCATGTGAAGGAATACCGGCAGAGGTTTGACCGTTTTGAACTGACACTCACACCGGATGGTGATCCATTTGAGGAGCTTCCTACGGATCAGAGGCTGCTCAGGCTGAAGGAAACGTTACAGGATCCAGGCAAGCCGGAGGCCGGTGAACATGTTTTATCCGACGACCCCGGGTTGATGGCAATATACGTGCAGTACGGCCGTTATCTGCTGCTTTCCTGTTCACGGCCGGGCACTTTGGCCGCCAACCTGCAGGGGATCTGGAATCACAGCTTCACGCCGCCGTGGGAGTCGAAATATACGATTAATATCAATACGCAGATGAATTATTGGCCAGCGGAAGTATTGGGGCTGGAGGAGTGCCATGAACCGCTCTTTGATCTGATTGAGCGAATGGTACCCAATGGACGGATAACCGCGCAGGAGATGTACGGCTGCCGGGGATTTGTAGCCCATCACAATACGAACCTGTGGGCGGAGACACGTCCGGAGGGCATTCTCATGACTTGCACGGTATGGCCGATGGGAGCCGCCTGGCTTAGTCTGCACCTGTGGGAGCATTACCGTTACGGACTGGACATGGAGTTCCTGAAGAAGCGGGCCTATCCGGCGATGAAGGAGGCGGCCGTGTTCCTGCTCGATTATATGACGATGGATGAGAACGGCATGCTTGTCACCGGACCCTCCGTATCGCCCGAGAATAAATTTCTGCTGCCTGACGGCAGCAGCGGCAGTCTGTGCATGGGACCTTCCATGGATGCACAGATCGCATTGACCTTGTTCGAGGCCTGCCTGGAAGCCGTGAAGACGATGGGGACGGATAGGGAAGCTGTCTTCACCGATAAGCTTGAGCATGCGATCCAGTGCATTCCGAAGCCGCAAATCAGCATGAGTGGACAAATTATGGAATGGCAGATCGATCATGAGGAAGTCGATCCCGGTCACCGCCATATCTCGCAGCTGTTCGCTCTGCATCCGGGCAAGCTCATCGATGCTTTTGAGACCCCGGAGCTGGCGGACGCCGCTAGAACGACGCTTGCGCGCAGACTTTCTTCCGGCGGCGGACATACAGGCTGGAGCCGTGCCTGGATCATCAACTTCTATGCCCGGCTGCTGATGGGGGATGAAGCACACGCCCACCTGGCTAAACTGCTGTCGCACTCCACATATCCGAATATGCTGGACTGCCACCCGCCCTTTCAAATTGACGGTAATTTTGGCGGCGCAGCCGGCGCAGCGGAAATGCTGCTTCAATCGCATACCGGCGAGCTCCGGCTCCTGCCTGCGCTTCCACCGCAGTGGCGTTCGGGCGAGGTACGGGGGCTGCGGGCCAGAGGTGGCTATAAGGTAGACATGTGCTGGAGGGAAGGGACGCTTGCTGAAGTCACGATCCATCCACAGTTAAGCGGACAATGCTGCATATGGTCGCCCGTACCGCTGCGCTGCGGAGGAATTAAGGCTCACCCGCATAGCGAAGCAGAGAACGGCGTACCGGCTTTGTTCAGAGGATATCGATATCAAATTCCTGTTATCCAAGGAAAAAGCATCACGATAACCAGCGGGGCAGCTTGTTCATAGCGTTACTTGCAAGCAATCGTAATAAAACACAGGCCAGTCGACAAATCTCCATTCCGGCCTGCTGCCAGGGAGCGGTAAGATAGTTTCGAAGGCAAAGTATCTAACGGAGGAACAAGGTATCAACGTTTAAGATAACGCTTTCTTTTTCAGAACAAGAAGCTGAATCGGCGGGCTGCGAACGGAAGGTCCGCTCATCCGGTTCAAAAGCAGAAGGAGCGATGATGATGTCAGGACAGGCGCCCACAGCAAACCAGACAAGCATGAAAACAAGCAAGCCTCTCGGCAGGCAAAGAAGCAATTTCCGCAAATACAAAGCGCTCTATTTCATTACGATTCCAGGCATTCTTTATTTTATTATTTTCAAATACTTGCCGCTTATGGGTTCAGTTATGGCATTTCAGGACTACAACATTTTCAAAGGCTTTACCGGCAGCCCCTGGGTGGGACTGGACCAATTCAGACGAATGTTTACCTACACGGAATTCCTGAGAATTCTGGAAAATACCGTACTGATCGGCTTGTACGATATTCTTATCGCTTTCCCGGTGCCGATCATCCTGGCGCTGCTGCTCAATGAGCTGAGGAAGGTGCTCTTCAAGCGGATTTTGCAAACCATCGTTTATTTGCCCCATTTCCTTTCCTGGGTCATCATCGGCGGCATCATGATTGGCATCCTGTCTCCTACGACAGGGATCGTGAATCAGATGCTGAACGCGATTGGCATCAAGTCCATTTATTTTCTCGGCGAGGATTCCTATATCCGAAGCATTCTGGTCGGTACGGGCATCTGGAAAGACAGCGGCTGGGGGACGATCATATATCTGGCAGCGCTCGCGAGCGTCAATCCGGAGCTGTACGAAGCGGCCCGCATGGATGGCGCCAACCGTTGGAGACAGACCTTATCCATCACCATTCCGGCAATTTTGCCAACGATCACGATCATGTTCCTGCTGCATATCGGCAACTTCCTGGATTTCGGCTTTGAACGGGTATTCGTATTCGTCAATTCGCTGAACGAACATAAAGGCGACATCCTCGATACGTATATTTACCGGGTCGGCCTCATCGACCAGCAGTACAGTTACACCACCGCCATCGGCCTGTTTAAATCGCTTGTCGGCCTGATGCTCATCATGATCGGCAACACCCTGAGCAAGAAGACAAGCGGAGAGGGACTTTACTAGAGAAAGGAGCAAGGCGAAATGAACATCAAAGGACGATGGTTTGACTGGTTCAATACAATTTTTTTGACGCTCGTCGGCTGCATCATGGTATTTCCGCTGCTCCATGTGCTTGCCAAATCGTTCAGCAGCAGTAAAGCGATCAACGCAGGTCTCGTCAAAGTGATTCCGGTGGACTGGACTTTCGTCAACTATAAAGTCATCTTGGCGGATACTTCGATCTGGCGGGCGTTTCTGATCAGCGTCATTATTACCGTCGGCGGCACGGCGATTAACCTGATCATGACGGCATCGCTGGCCTACCCGCTTTCCCGTCCGGAGTATTCCCTGCGGAAGGTCGTCCTGATCTTCATCCTCATCACGATGATTTTTCAGGCTCCGCTGATCCCGAACTATCTGGTCATTAAAAACCTGCACATGCTGGATACGCTATGGGCGCTCGTCATTCCATCAGCCATCAGCGCATATAATCTGTTCATCATGCGGTCCTTCTTCGTTGCGCTGCCCGCCGAGCTAATCGATAGTGCAAGAATCGACGGCGCCAGTGAAATGCGGACGATGTGGAGCGTAATATTGCCGCTGTCCAAACCGGTCATGGCGACCATGGGACTTTTTTACGCCGTATCCCACTGGAACTCGTATTCCACGGCCTTGTATTTTATCAACAGCCGTACCTTGTATCCTCTCCAGCTCCGGCTGCGGGAAATCGTGCTCAGCAACGATCTCGGCCAAGCGGAAAGCCTGCTAGACGGAGTTAATGAAGTGTCTCCTGCGGGCGTGCAGATGGCTGTTATCATCGTCTCGGTCCTGCCGATCATCATCGTATATCCATTTCTGCAGAAATATTTCATCAAAGGGATGCTGGTAGGCTCAATCAAGACCTAGAAGCAGGAGTAAGAATAAGACTTATGAAACCCATTTGAATCCGTTTTCATATGAACGAAATATGATAATATAGAGGTGTTCCAAATCGAATAGCGCCCATTACGTCCGAAGATTCAAAATCAGGACGAAAAAGAGGGGGAGGCAATGAAAAAGTGGTTGTATCTGATGTTGGCCACGTTGATGACTCTCGCTGGCTGTTCTTTTCCGGAAATCACGTTATCTCCGGACACCTCTGAACACTCCCCTGGACAAAAAGCCGGCAGCGGCTCTTCCCCGGGGGCTTTGTCTTTTTCCATTGTGCTGTCCACCGCCTCCAACCCTTATGCGGCCAAGGTGCCCGATATCCAGGAGGATAAATGGGTTAAACAATTGGAAGCGCTGACAAATACAGATATTCGGATTACGATGATCCCGCTGAAGGATGTCGACAAACGCCTGCCAGTGCTCCTGACGGGAGATGATTTTCCGGATGTGATCCAGACCGTGGGCGGAGCAAGCTCGGCAGCGATGTCGGGGACGGTCGAAGCGGGCTTGTTCATGCGCTTGGATGATTTGATCCGTACCTATGCGCCGCATATGCTGGAGCGAATTCCGGAAGAGGCTTGGAAGGAAACCAGCTATCACGGGAAAATTTATGGCATTCCAGCCTGGCTGGACAATCCTTCGCGGCGCGGCACGTATATCCGGACGGATCTTCTTAAGCAGACGGGACTCCAGGTACCGAGAACGGTGGATGAATTCCTGAATGTGCTGCGCGCCTTCAAGAAGATGGGGGTGGAGAATCCGTACCAAATGCGTGAGAACTTCAAATATGCGGATGTCATTTTTGGGGCTTTTGACGTGCTTGGGTACCAGTTTGAACTCAAAGACGGCGAGGTCGTACCGAAGTTTTTTGAGGAAAAACGCATGATGGAAGCCATCTCGGTTTATAAAAAAATGCTCGAGGAAGGCCTGATCGCGAAGGATTTTGCAACGGTGAGCTCGAGTGAATATACCCAGAACATTTACAGCGGAAAAGCAGGCGTCTGGACGGCGAATGCCGCCGGGCTGCTTGATTTCAGGACCCAAGTGAACGACTCGGTTCCGGAAGCGAAGGTTGACATCGTCCCGTCACCAGCCGGTCCGGACGGCAAGAAGGGCTATGGGCTGTACAGCCCGGTCATCAATTCCTATTACATCAATAAACATGTCTCCAAAGAAAAGGCGATCGGCATTATTCAGTTTTTCAACTGGATGCTCAGCGATGAAGCCGAGCGGTTTTTTTCCTTCGGGATTCCCGGCGATACCTATACCGTAACCAATGGAGCCCTAAGCTACCGGTTTCCGCAAACGAAAGAGGAGCAGGACGAACAAGGCTTTCGCGAGCTGCTTTGGCTGAGCCATGATTTGACGATCAACCGCGAAAGAACGAGGCTTCTCCCTGGCGGCAAGGATGTACTTGGAGCAATCGATTCGACACTTTCCAAGGAGGGCCGTGGCAATATCGTTTTTATTCCGGATCTGGAAGCATTCAACATCTATCCGGAGCTGGCTCCAAACAATCCGAATCAGCCTCCGCCCTTTATCGTGGACCACATTGTGCGGATGATTTATGGAAAGGAGCCGATTTCAAATTGGCCGAAGGTGATTCAGGAGTATAGAAGCCGCGGAGGGGAGGACATCATTCGCGAGGCTACGCAGCGTTATCACGCAAACGAGGGCGTCATGGTGCTAGAAGGCCGCTAAAAGATACTCTTCAGGCAAACCGCAGCATGCTGCCGTTTGCTTCTCAAATCCGATGAGAAAAGGGGTTATGATCCATGCGAGTGCTGATTGTGGAAGATGAACCTGTCATTCAAAAGGGATTGGTGAAAATGGTGCAGCGGTATCCCGCGTCGTTTTCTGCCATCTATACAGCCGATGATGGGGAATCCGCCCTTGAAATGATCCGCAGCGAGGAGCCGCATCTGGTGCTGACCGATCTACGGATGAAGCGGATGGACGGCCTGGAGCTGTGCGAACAGATTCACCGGGAATTCGGCCATGTCCAGGTCGTAGTCATTTCCGGATATAACGATTTTCAATATGCCCAGCGGGCCATTGCTTATGGTGTGAAGCGTTATTTGCTAAAGCCGGTCACCCAGCAGGACATTCATAACGCGCTGCGTGAGATCATTGCGGGAATGAGCGAAAATATCGTATCCCTGCAAAAATACATGGAGTGGTCGGAGAAGCTGGAAGAAAGCATTTGGATGTTGCAAAAGAGCGATATGCATCGGCTGCTTGAAGAAAGCAGGGAAAACTGCCTGTTCAGTGGGCTGCATGTGCTCGGGATGAAATCGGTGCTGGAGGACTGCATGAACATGATTGTGGGAAGGCTCGTACAGCGAGGGTGGCAGCCGCAGATCCGTGCGGACAAGAATGGTACGGATATCAGCAAAAAGGAAGCGCTGGAAGCCTTCGGAGCCGTGCTCGAAGACATCTTTACGCAGCTGCAGCAGACCCGCAAGGGCAAATTCAAGGACCCGATCGAGGAGGCGAAAGCTTTTATCGATCTGCATCTGTCAGAAGAAGTAACGCTGGAGGAAGTCGCGAAAAGGGTAGGGCTCACCCGGACCTATTTCAGTGCCTTGTTCAAGAAAATGACGGGCGAAACCTTCGTGCATTATCGCATCAAGAAGCGGATCGAGGAGGCACGCAAGCTGCTTGCAGTTCCCGCCCTTACCATCACGGATATCGCAGTGCAGGTTGGGTATGAGGATTATCCCCATTTTACGAAGACGTTCAAAAATTTCGTAGGCATGTCGCCCTCCGAATACCGCTCGTCTTTTGGCATCGAATAATGAGAAAGCTGAGAATCCGCCTGCGGGTCAAGCTGCTGATGAGCTTTTTGGTTGTCATTTTGCTCTCGCTTTCCGCGGTGGGTATAGCCTTCTACACGATATCGGCCAGGCAGCTGGAGCAAAGCACGGAGAATCAGATGACCCAGATCGTGAACAATGCGGTCCATCATACGAATTTGTATCTTTCCTCCTATCAGCGTTCGATGGTGGCTCTGCTTTCCAATCTTAGCGTCAAAAAATACATCGATTTGCCCTCGGACCGTGAGGAATACGAAAACTACCGCTATATGACCGACATCCGCGATTCCATCGTGGATCCGGTCTGGATCCGCAATCCGGAGATCAGCGCGCTGTACATCATCGGGTATAACGGGAATGCGCTTTATTATTTTAATGGCGGAACGGAGCCTTCCTTTTCGCCAAAAGATACGGCAGAGCAGATTGAATATTTCAAGTCGCATACCGATGAATCCGGCCGCCTGACGATTATCAACCATACCATTCAAGGGGAAAATGCGGCTCCGATGCTGACGCTGATCCGCCGTATCCGCGGTCTTAGCTCCTCGGATATGAAAGGCTTTGTCGGCATTGAAGTGAAGTCCGAGGAGCTTTCTACGCTCTGGAAGGGTATCGATCTCGGCGAAGACAGCTATTTTTTCATCGTGGATGATAAAGGCCGGATCCAGTACCACACCAATCCGTCGAAGATCGGAAAGATGATATCGGGAAAGCTCGCGGATGAAATGGCCCAGGCGGACACGTCGATGTTCCGCAGCTCCGCGGAAGGCTCCAAGCGGGCTTATATCAGCCGAAAGGCCGATTACTCCGGCTGGAATCTGGTCGTGTCCATTCCGAACAGCCAGCTGGTCAAGCCGCTGGAGACGACGCGCATGCTCATATGGATCGTAGCGGCACTCACCTTTTTCTGCGCGCTGTTTCTGGCCAACCGTTTCGGCAAATCGGTCACGAATCCGATTCGTTCCCTGATGAAAGGGATGAGTCAGACGGAAAAAGGGAATTGGGAGTTCATTCCTCTGCCGAAGCGCCATGATGAAATTACCGAGCTGATTGTCAGATATAACCTGATGGTGAACCGGCTGTCGGAGCTGGTGGACATCGTCTACCAGTCCGAACTGAAGAACAGGGAGATGCAGGCCGAAAGGCAGAAAGCCGAATTTCAGTCGCTGCAGCTGCAGATCAATCCGCATTTTTTATACAACACGCTAGAAACGGTCGTCTGTTATGCCGTCATTCAGGACTCGGATGAAATTTCCGAAATCGTGGGAGCACTTTCCTACATGCTTCATTACTCGGTGCGGACCAATCTTGAAGAAATAACGGTAGCGAACGAGCTGAAACATGTCATGTACTTCATGGTCATTATTAATCACCGGATCGGCCGGACATTTGAAATCGATATGCGTGTCAGCCCGGATCTTTTACTGCGGAAAATGGTTCGCCTTACCCTCCAGCCTCTGGTGGAAAATGTGTTTCAGCATGCTTTCCGCTATGGAGTCGAGGATCACCATACCATTATTATTGACGCCGGTGAAGAAGAGGATGGCTTTTGGGTCAGCGTCGAGGATAACGGCTGCGGCATGACGCATGAGCGGCTCGAGGAGCTGCGCGCCAAGCTCAGCGAAAACCGCCTCGCGGATGATGAAGAAGAGGGGCGAATGAAGGGGGGCATCGGTGTGGCGAATGTGCACCGCCGCATTCAGCTTGTGTTTGGCGAGGAATATGGTCTTACGGTGGAGAGCAGCCTGGAACAAGGCACCAAGATGATCATGCGGATGCCCCGCTCTGAGGTGGATAATCATACGAAGGGGGCTGCAGATGCCTCCTCGAAACCCGAACTCCTACCTCCGGGCTTCGCTGGCAGCGGAGAGTCGTGGCAGGCTGGATAACATAACAATAGATGATGGGCGGTAGGGAAACCTGCCGTTTTTTCATTTTCGGAAGAAGAAAGACCGGTAACCATCTTATAATGGGTGCGGATCCTTATGCTTTTTTGGGCTATAACCTAAAAAAACACATCACCAGCATAATCCGCCCCATGGGTGCTTCCCGGATTTTCGTTTTATCATGAGGTAAGCACAGGTACAGAGTGTCTTTCGATAACGGAAAGGGGAAAGGTCTAATGAAGAAATGGATCAGCCTGATTTTGACATCAACGCTCCTTACAGCAGGACTTGCAGGATGCGGAGGCGGCAGTGAGAAGGAAGCGGCCGATGCCTCGGATGAATCAAAACCGCTTAAATTCTCTATCTCCTCGACAACAAGTGGAAACGCTTACGCGGAAAGCTCAAAGGATGTCAACAACGACAAATGGGTGAAGGAATTCGAAAAGCGCGCCAATGTGGATGTGGACTTGCGCATGATTCCGCTGAAGGATTTTGACTCGAAAATGGCCGTCATGTACGCAGGCGGGGATATCCCGGATGTGGTGCAGAACGTCGGCGGCGCAACAGATAAATCGATGTCGGGCTCCATTGAAGCCGGTGTGTTCATGCCGCTCGATGACTTGCTGAACGAATACGCGCCGAACATCATGAAAGCGGTTCCGAAGGAAGCGTGGGCCGAGGTCAGCTATAAAGGAAAAATATACGGCGTACCAACGTGGATAAGCAATCCTTCCCGCCGCGCTACGTATATTCGTACCGATCTGCTCGAAAAAACGGGGCTTCCGGTTCCGAAAACGATGGATGATTACCTGAACGTCATGCGTGCATTCAAGAAACTGGGCGTGCCTGCGCCGTACCAAGCCCGCGAAAACTTCAAATATGCCGATATCGGCTTCGGAGCCTACGACGCGCTCGGTTATCAGTTTACTGAGAGGGATGGCGAGGTCGTTCCGAAGTTCTACAATGCGGAGAACATGGAAAAAGCGCTCACTGTATACAAAACCATGTATGATGAGGGCTTGATTCAGAAGGATTTTGCAACGATTCAGGCACCTCAGTATTCCGAGAACATTGAGGCAGGAAATGCAGGGATCTGGACAGCCAATGCTGCAAGCTTGCTTGATTTCCGCACGAAAGTCCAAGCCTCCGTGCCGGACGCGAAAGTGGATATCATCTCGTCTCCTGAAGGAGAAAACGGCTTAAAGGGCTATGGATTGTACAGCTCGGTCAATACCTCTTTGTATATCAACAGCAAAGTAAGCAAGGAAAAAGCCATTCGCATCATCAAGCTGTTCGACTGGATGCAGACGCCTGAAGCAACCAAATTCTTCAGCTTTGGCATCGAAGGTGAAAATTATACGGAGAAAGACGGCAAGATCGATTACAAGTTCCCGACAGACAAGGCAGGCAATGATGAGCAAGGCTTCCGCTCCCTGCTGAGATGGGTTGGCGACGCAACGATTAACCGCGAGCGTACCGAGCTGCTTCCTGGTGGACAGGATGTGCTGAAAGCGCTGGACGAAACGCTGGCCGACGAAGGTATTGGCGGAATCGGATTCGTGCCTGAGCTGGAATCGTTCAGCAAAAATCCGGATCTGGCATCCAAGCGTCCCGATCAGGCGCCGAAGCTGATCATCGACCATATGGTGAAAATGATTTATGGCAAGGAGCCGATCACGGATTGGCCGAAAGTCATAGAGGAATACAAGCAAAAAGGCGGTAATGATATCGTCAAGGAAGCTACCGAACGTTTTAAAAACAAGGACGGTGTCCTTAACCAATCGAGCCGTAACAAATAAGATGAACAGCATGATCAGGAAGACGGGAAAAGAGGTGTATGAGGCATGAATACGGAGCATCCCTGGAAGCTGAAGCTGCTGACCCCATCCTCGTGGTGGGGCGCCAAATGGCGTGAAGCTCTTCCGACCGGCAGCGGCATGATTGGCGCTGCCGTGTACGGAGGGGTTCACCGGGAAACCGTGATGCTGACTCATGGCGATTTGTGGTGGCAGAGCCGCACGCCGGACCTGCCGGATGTCAGTGGACGACTGCCTGAATTGCAACGGCTTATGCTTGAAGGTCAGGAAGCGCAGGCTGAGCCGGTATTGGTAGATGAGCTTCACAGAAAAGGATATGATCCGGTGATGGCCGTTCCGCTTCCGCTGGGAGATCTCACGATCGTGTCCGCCGTGGATGAGGGCTTCAAGCACTATTCCCGTGAGCTTGATATGCAGACTGGCGAAGTTACCGTTCGCTGGAAGGACAGGGGGGCCGCTTTCGAGCGGGCCCTGTTCGCATCCCGTCCCGAAGACATGATTGTGATGGAACTCAGAGCGGAAGGCAGCGAAACGCTGCAGGCGCGGCTATCACTTGGACTGCATGACCCAAGCGACGTGAGGCGTCCGCCGGGTCGGCCGGAGGCGCCGCTTCCTACTGAGGTGGAATCCGGATCCGATGGTTCCTTTGTGTGGTACGCTGCTCAAAATGATAATGGAAGCGATTTTGGCGCCGTGGCCCGGTTAATTTCTGAGAGCGGCACGGTGACGGCAGATGGAGCTGAAGCTGTCATCGGGGACTCGGGAAAGGTGCTCGTACTGCTGCGCATGTTCGTTCACGGCAGCCGGGAACAGGAATGGAAGAGGCTGAAAGCGGAGCTGGCAGCAGAAGAAAGGGGCTACCTCGAACTGCTGGATGCACATGTCCGCGAGCATAAGGCATTATTCGGGCGGATGTCGCTGGATCTGGGAGCAGAGGGGCGGGGACGTTCCAATGAGGAGCTGCTGCTTGCGGCTTACCAGGGTGAAGCGCCGCTGGCTATGATGGAGAAGATGTGGGCTTATGGACGATATCTGCTGATCTCAAGCTCCCGTGAAGGAGGCAGTCCCTGTCATTTGTACGGCTTGTGGTGCGGAGAGTACCGGGGCTTCTGGGCTTTTAACATGGCTAATGAGAATCTTCAGATGATTTACTGGCAGGCGCTGAGCGGCAGGATGCCGGAACTTCTCCTGCCCGTATTTGATTACATGGAGCGACTCATGGATGACTTCCGGCTTAATGCCAGGCATCTCTATGGCTGCCGAGGGATCTTCATTCCTGCTCCATCGGCTCCGGATTCGGGCCTGCTAAAGACCATTGCCCCGCATATCATTCATTGGACTGGAGCAGCAGGCTGGATCGCACAGCACTATTACGACTATTACCTGTACACGCAGGATCGAGATTTTTTACGCAACCGGGCACTGCCCTTTTTAAGAGAGGTGGCCTTGTTTTATGAGGACTTCTTCATAACAGGAGAGGATGGACAGCTTATCAGCTGCCCGTCCAATTCACCGGAGAACAGGCCTGGAAATGGAGCGGGCGGCCCCAA
The DNA here is from genome assembly GCF_004916975.1 of Paenibacillus dokdonensis. GTDB lineage: Bacteria > Bacillota > Bacilli > Paenibacillales > Paenibacillaceae > Paenibacillus_AQ > Paenibacillus_AQ dokdonensis. The sequence goes on from NZ_STGQ01000002.1 coordinate 1,001,066, forward strand.
AGGAACAACCGTAAATGCGACCATGGATTTTGCCATTGCCAAGGAGGTGCTGAGCCGTTTGGTGGCTGGTGCCGAAGGCGAAGGTCTGTATCCGGAAGAAATCCCTGTGTGGAAAGAGCTGCTGGGCCGGATTCCGGCTTATCAGATCAATGAGGATGGCGCAGTCCGGGAATGGATGCATCCGGCATATGGGGATGAGTACCATCACCGCCATCAATCGCATCTTTATCCGATGTTTCCCGGAAAAGAAGTCAGAAGAGATAAAGATCCTGCATTGTTTGATGCCTTCCTCACGGCCGTAAAAAAGAGGCTGGTAGTCGGACTTAAGGAACAGACCGGATGGTCGCTTGCCCATATGGCGAATCTGTACGCTCGCTTGGGCGAAGGCAATCTTGCGCTGGAATGCCTGGACTTGCTAAGCCGTTCGGCGGTCATGAACAACTTCTATACGCTTCATAATGACTGGCGGAATATGGGGATTGGACTTTCGATGGACTGGGCTCCATTTCAAATTGATGCGAACATGGGCTGGACTGCGGCTGTACAGGAGATGCTCCTGTACTCAGAGCCAGGGCTGATGCGAATTCTTCCGGCGTTGCCTGACCGGTGGAGCCGCGGGCGGGCGAATGGCATGCTGGCCAGCGGGAACATCGAGGCAGATGTGGACTGGGACCTGGAGAAGGGGATGCTGAATGTCAGGCTTAAATCGTTGAATACTGATCAACAGGTTGCCATCGAGCTGCCGGAGGGCTGCTCACTGCCGGATACGATCGATCGGGTTATAGTCGATGATGCTTCAGAGGATGCTGTGACAGAGGCACAGTCGGGACGAAGATTGCAGCTGCTGCTGCAAGCGGGTACGCCGATTTTTGTGGAAATGGTATTTCAGTAATACAGAAGTAATGATATCAACGGAAAATACATGACTATGGCGACGAAGGAGAGGATTCCGTATGAAGCATGCATCCTTGCTGGATGACATCATGGCATTGGACGTTATCGATACACATACTCATCTGGTGGGAGACCATCTGTGCGCTGAGGATTTCTGGAAGATTGCGGATTACTTCTGGTTGAACCGCGAGCTCCAAACCGCGGGCTACCCGCCAGAGGCGGAGGCTTTGCCAGAGGAGAAGCGGATGGAGGCGTTCCTTAAGGCTTACCAGTCTTCACGGAATACGATGATGAATATTGCTTTCACGACAATCCTTAAGGATTTATACGGTATTGAGCTAACAGACCTGGCATCGATTCGGGCAGCAGATGAACAGATTAAGGCTAACAAAACCGGTTCGGGCTGGGCGCAAAGTGTGGCAGACCGGCTGCATGTGCGCAGGTTCGTGGTCAACCACCCTGACCATGCCGCATTCGAAGGCATGACGCATGACGCACTGCTGTTTCCGCGGATTGACGGCTGGCTGCCGAAGCTGGTGCAGGAGATTGCTCAGGCTGAGAAGCGGGAAGAGGCACTGGAACAGGCCAAGGCTCATATCCGGAAGCAGCTTCACGAATACCATAAGCTGGGCTGCCTTGGCATCATGACGACGCTGTCTAATTATGATGCAGCAGCGCATGAGCAGTACGGTATAAACAGGGAAACCCGTTCCGATGAAATCATGTTTATGCTTCTACATGAGGTATGTGCCGAACTTGAACGCCTCGGTATGTTTCTACAGCTGTTTCTGGGCGTGGAGCGCAGATGGGGCAAGACCTCAGCTGCACCGGTGAATGATTCGCTCCGGGTAGTCAGACTCTACGGATTATTCGAGCGCTACAGTATTCCGTTTGAACTGGTCGTTGCCTCGGAGCTGAACAACCTGGATGTCGTTCAGGCCGCATGGAATTTTCCCAATGTGCATGTCGGCGGCATGTGGTGGTACAACTTCCGGGCAAGCACGTATACCCAAAGCATGCAGTACAGACTGGAGGCTTTGGCACCTTTAAAAAGCTCGCTGATCGTGTCCGATGCCCGCTGCATCGAGTGGACTTACGGTAAGCTCCATGTCGTGAAACGGCTGCTGGCCGGATTTCTGGATGAACAAGTGTCCAAAGGCTGGATCGATCGGGAGGGAGCACTATACTGCGCTTCAGAGTGGCTGTGCGGAAGTGCTGCCAATCGTTATGGATTGAAGGGGCAGGAGGGATTGTAATGGCTTTGTCGTTGATGGATCGCATGCTGCCTGCTCCGGTAGGCGGTGGTTTCCAGATGGAGGGCTGGTGGATATGGTGCGGGTCGGTCGTACGCGGAGAAGATGGCCGTTATCACATGTTCGCCTCTCGGTGGCCTAAGTGGCTACCGATGCATCCGGGCTGGTTAATTCGTTCGGAGATTGTGCGGGCGGTATCGAATACTCCGGAAGGTCCATACACGTACGCGGAAACGGTATTACCTGCCAGAGGAGCGGAGTATTGGGATGGCCGCAGCACACATAACCCGCATATCATCCGCAGTGGCGATAAATTCCTGTTGTACTACATGGGCTCGACCCATCCTTTTGCAGAAGCGGAGCCTGGAGAAACGATTGAAATGGAGGACTGCCGTGTTATTGCCGCTAGGGCAAATAAACGGGTTGGCCTAGCGGTGGCAGACAGTATACTTGGACCATGGAAGCGGATGGATGACCCGATTTTGCCGGTGCGTCCCGGCAGGTTCGACAGCTATCTGACCTCCAATCCTGCCCCCTGTGTCCGGGACGACGGCTCGATGCTTCTAATCTATAAAGCACGGCGATATGAAGGACATACGTATGGAAAAATGACGCTTGGCGCGGCGGAGGCAGATGAAGCAGAAGGGCAATACCGAGTCATCAGCGAGCAGCCGTTGTTCCCGCCTGAAGTACATGTCGAGGATCCGTTTATTTGGAGAAACGGCTATGGATATGCCATGATCGCCAAGGATATGGATGGTCATTTATGCGGCGAGAAGCATGGCGGCATATTGGCGGTGTCGGATAACGGCAGGAATTGGCAGCTCGCAGATGCCAAAAAGGCTTATTCACGAAAGGTATTGTGGGATGACGGACAAGAGCGGATCATGGGCAGCTTTGAACGGCCGTTCCTGCTGTTCCAGGATGGCCGGCCGACCCATATGTTTGCAGCCGTAGCCGATGGTCCGGGCGGCTTCCGCGAAGCTCAAAATACATGGAATATGGTCATTCCGCTATTAACGGATGACCAAGCTGGTTTTAGCGGGGAGGGTTAGCAAAATGCAGCATACAAACTGGATTCAAGCAGCGCCGGGGGTGTGGAAGATGACGGTCGGCAGCCCGGAAGGGCTGACCCCGCTGACTTGTCTGAACCGGCAGCCAAGAACGGAAGCGATGGCGGCGATGCCAGAGATGCCATTGCCGTTAAATGAGAATGAAACAGAGCTGCTCCCTCTGTCAGCAGGCGGCAGCCTGCTATCGTTTCCGCTGGATATCAGCGAGGAGCTGTACGGCATGGGTCTGCAGTTCATGCGTATGAACCAGCGCGGAAGAACCCGGTATTTGCGGGTGAACAGCGATCCCAAACAGGACACCGGAGAAACGCATGCGCCCGCTTCTTTTCTGGTAAGCGGAAAAGGATACGGCATTTTGGTAGACAGCGCCAGAGCCGTCACTTTTTACTGCGGTTCGGCGCTGCGGCAGCAGGAAGGTGCATCTGTACAGGCCCGTGACCGCAATACGGATCGCAGCTGGAAGGCGACCCCGGTATCAGACCGGCTCGAAATCCGTCTGCCACAGGAGGGCGCAGCTGTATATCTGTTTGCCGGACCCGGTATGCTGGATGTGATGCGGCGTTACAATCTATTCTGCGGCGGAGGCGTACTACCGCCCCGCTGGGGGCTTGGCTTCTGGCACCGCGTGCCTACGCTGTTCAGGGATGCCGAGGTGGAGCAGGAAGCCATGGAGTTCCGTGCAAGGGATATCCCTTGCGATGTCATCGGGCTGGAGCCGGGCTGGCATTCTGCGAGTTACCCTGTCACTTATGAATGGGATCGCGATCGGTTTCCCGATCCGGCCGGATTTGTCAGCAGAATGAAGGAAGCCGGATTTCAGATCAATTTATGGGAACATCCATATGTATCGCCGGAATCCGGATTGTTCGGCCCCATGCAGCCGCTGTCCGGCAATTACTCGGTATGGGGCGGCCTGGCTCCCGACTATGCACTGGAAGAAGCACGTGAGCTTTACACCGCGCAGCATGACCGGGAGCATGTAAGTCTCGGCACTTCTGGCTACAAGCTGGATGAATGCGATGGCAGCGAGCTGACCCGCAATTCATGGATGTTCCCGCCGCATGCTTCTTTTCCTTCCGGACATGACGGGGAGCAGATGCGGCAGCTTTACGGCCTGCTGCTGCAGGACATGACGGACCGCCTCTATCGCAAGAAAAACCGTCGGACTTACGGGCTTGTCCGGGCTTCTAATGCGGGCGCATCCAATCTTCCGTATGTTCTATACTCGGATCTATATGATCATCGCCAATTTGTCCGGGCGCTGTGCAACGCTTCATTTAGCGGGCTGCTCTGGAGCCCGGAGGTACGCAGAGCTGACAGCGCCGAAGATTGGGTAAGACGCATGCAGACGGTATGCTTTTCGCCGCTGGCGATGTTAAACGCATGGGGGGATGGGGTTAAGCCGTGGAGCTTCCCTGAGGTGGAGCCGATTATCCGGCATTATATCCGCTTGCGGATGCGCCTGCTGCCTTATTTGTATACCGTATTCGCTGAGTATGAAGCGAAGGGAACCCCGCCGTTTCAGGCGATGCCGCTCGTTCTGGCTGGTGAAAAACAGATGAATGGCGAGTCTGAGGAGACTGCAGGTGACACCCGGGAGGGCTTTAATACCGCAGAAGGAGCTTACGGACTGCAGGCTGGACGTGAATGGGATGATCAATTCTGCATCGGACGTGATTTGTTGATAGCTCCACTGTTTGCCGGTGAATCCGGACGAGAAGTGCTGCTGCCGAAGGGCGTATGGTACGAGGCCGAAACCGGTGTTCGCCATGAAGGGGATCAGATCATTCATATGGACTGTCCGCTGGAGCGCTTTCCGTTGTTTGTACGGGAAGGAGCCATTATTCCGATGATGCCAGCCTTGAATCATGTACCCGAAGGAATGCAAGAAATTCCGGTTGAAATGATCCACTTTGGAACGATGCCTGGTCGAAGCATGCTGTATGACGATGATGGAGAAACCTTTGATTATGAGAAAAACGGCGGCTGCTGGCGAAAGTTGACCGTCAATCAAGCTGTTGACGGCAAATTTTCAGGAACAGCTGAAGAAGGCGGACCTGCCTGCCGGTATCGCATTACGGGCTGGCGCTTTGGGCAGACCCGTCTGCCGCTTGAATAGATACTGCAAAAATACAGAGGAGGACTACAAGATGAGTGAACAGACTTTAAATCAGGCTGCGGCAAAGGCGCCTGACCGCGCGGAACTATCTGCTTCCGTCCATTCCTGGGCGGATGGACTATGGGAACGGATTGGCCAAAAAATCGAAAGAACCAGCCGCCGGATCGGCGTCAGCTGTCCGCATGCTTCCGTGAACGGCGTGTACGATGATATGAGAATATCGTGGTGGACGGCAGGCTTCTGGCCAGGCATCTTGTGGCAGCTGTCAGCGGATGGGGGGCATCCAGAGCTGACGACCATTGCGGAGCAGTGCGAAGAGCGTCTGGATGAGCCGCTGCATGCGCTGGCTGTGCATCATGACTCAGGCTTTATTTGGCTGTTGTCTGCTGTGGCCAATTACCGCATAACGGGTAATGAACGCTCCAAGGAGCGGGGGTTGATGGCAGCTTCTCAGCTGGCCAGCCGCTTCAACCTGAAGGGCAGATATATCCGTGCCTGGCATGATACGGCAAGCTTGAATCGTGCAGGCTGGTCCATCATTGACACGATGATGAATTTGCCGCTGCTTTACTGGGCATCGGAGACGACAAATGATCCACGCTTCCGCCATATCGCCGCCGCGCATGCGGAAACGGTACTTACGCATTTCATGCGCCCGGATGGATCAAGCTATCACATTCTCCATTTTGATGCGGAAACCGGTGCACTGCTGGGCGCGGATGCTGGTCAGGGGCATGCGGAGAATTCCGCATGGGCAAGAGGCAGCGCTTGGACCATTTATGGCATGGTGCTCTCCTATCAATACACCGGGGATGAGGCATTTTTGATTGGCGCGAAACGGGCTGCCCATTTCTTCCTGGCCAATCTGCCTGAGGATTACGTGCCGCACTGGGATTTCAGAGCGCCGAGAAACGTGGATACACCGCGGGATACCTCGGCAGGCGCCTGCGCCGCTTGCGGATTGATCGAATTGGCAGGCTGCCTTCCAGCTGGGGAAGGCCAAATGTATCTGGAGGCCGCAGTACGTCTTGTCCGTTCAATGGATGAGAATTACGGCGCCTGGGATCGGGAGGATGAGGAGGGTCTGATTTTATCCGGAACCTCTAATCTGCCAGGCGGGGTGCATGTTGATACACCACTCATTTATGGGGACTATTTCTTTGTGGAGGCTGTTTCCAAGCTGCGCGGTTCCGAGCGCCGCTTCTGGTAGGCTGAATCCGGACAGATATAAGTTACAGAGGCATTGAAAGGGGAATGAGCGAATCATGAGAGATCAGATCGATTTTAAAAAATCAGTGCCCGATCAGCAAACGGACAGCCGGGAAGAGAATCTTCTGGATGATCCGCTTCAGTCCCTGAAGGAGGGTACCGGCGCGGAGCATGATGAGGCTCATGAGCGGCGGATTGCGTGGTGGCGGGAAGCCAGACTCGGTCTGTTTATCCATTGGGGGCCTTATGCGCTTCCTGCCGGCGAGTGGGACGGAGAAGAGATACTAGCTTCTTACAGCGAGCATATCATGCTGCGTGCCCGCGTCCCGGTGCAGGCTTATGAGGAAATGTCGGAACAGTTTAATCCAACGGCTTTTGATGCAGGAAGATGGGTTCGTACTGCCAAGCAGGCCGGGCTAAAATATATTATTTTTACCGCAAAGCATCATGACGGGTTCGCTATGTATGACTCTCATATTTCCGATTATTCCATCGTCAGGCATACCGCGTTTGGCCGCGATCCGCTCAAGGAGCTGGAGGAGGCCTGCCGCGAAGAAGGGATGGTACTCGGAATTTACTATTCGCATGCGATGGATTGGCATGATCCGGACTCGCAAGGGAATACCTGGGATTATCCGGGCAATATCGGGGCTTATGATGACGTGGAGAGCTGGATTGGCGACGAGGATAAGCGCACGCGCTTCGATCATTATCTGCACCGCAAATCGCTGCCGCAGGTGCGGGAGCTGCTGACCGGATACGGCAAGGTTGGATTGATGTGGTTTGATTGCGGCGGCAAGCTGACAAGAGAGCAGGGAGAGCTGTTTCTCACCACTGTTCATGCGCTGCAGCAGGACTGCCTCGTCAACAGCCGCGTCTGGAAAAGCCCGCTCGGGGACTATGCCAACACCTCGGATAATCAGCTGGAGACGCGGACCATTCGTCAAGATTGGGAAAATATCATTACGCTGAATGATTCCTGGGGCTATAAAAAGTCGGATACCAACTGGAAGCCGCCAGTATCGATCATCCGCCAAATAATTGATGTGGTGAGCAAGGGTGGCAATCTGGTCATCAATGTGGGGCCGACGGCCACGGGTGAGTGGGACCCTGTCTCAGAAGAGATTCTGCTGGAGGTTGGGGAATGGCTCCGGGTTCATGGAGACAGTATATATGGATCCGGTGCTTCCCCTACAGCGAAGCCTTCCTGGGGCAGATGTACCCTGAAGGACCAAACGCTGTATCTGCATATTTTTGATATTCCCGCAGATGGGCATTTGGTGGTTCCGGGGCTGCTGAGCCAAGTGGAGAGGGTTTATCCATTGGCAGGAGGAGCCGAGCTTGCATTCAAACGGCTGGGGAATCAGGATCTGGTTGTGCTGCTCGGTAACCAGCATCTATCTTCGGACGGCAAGCCGATCGTGCTGGCTGTTGAATGCTCCGGTCCGGTTCAGGGCAATTCCGAGCGACTGCTGATGAACGGAGAAGGTGCTCCCCAGATTTATGATCTGGGTGTATTTGAGAGTGAAATTTCCGGTTCTACCCTCCGCTACGACACGGGCAAAAAGAACCGCGATAACCTGCTGGACTGGTCCGATGAACAAGATTATACATCTTGGAATATTCGTACATCCGGGCCCTGCAGCTTTGCTGTGAGTCTGGAATATGGATGCGGGGAAGAGGGGGGCGGCTCCTTCCGGCTGACGGCTCGAGATCAGATGCTGGTCTCGGAGGCTCAGGCGACTGGCGGCCCTTATGAGTTCCGCGGGTTTGAGCTGGGCGAGCTGTACTTTCCAGAGGCGGGGGAGTACAGAATCGAGCTGCATGCAGACCAGATCACGGGAGCGTACTTGATGCAGCCGCGCAAAATACTGCTAAACCCACTGGAAGCCCGGCGCTAGAATGAAGGTTATTCTTAGCGGATCCTGCCGCCAACGGAGTTAAGGTACAACCTGCTGCTGTTAGCTGAACGCAATGATTCAGACTTATTCAACTGAAGAAGCTTCGAAAAGGCTGTCCCGAAACATAATGCGTTCCCCAAATATCAAGAGATATCCCGCCTTTTTAAACCCGAAGTCATCGAAAGATGATCTTCGGGTTTTTTCCGTAAAGAGCATCTTACACGTTTTAATGATACGAATTAATGCATAGTAATGAGAATGATAATTTTTCTCATTTAGTATTGTCTTCCTAACATTACCATGCTAGTATGTATCAGAATGATATTGATAATCAGTATCAATTACATAATGAAGGGGTGCAATTTGTACGTGAAATACATAAATAGCAAATGGGGATATGCGGCCGTTCTGGTGCTGCTCGCAACTACAGTGGCATGCGGTAAGGAGTCTGCTCCGGCAGAACAACCTTTGAAGGAGACAGCGGCGGAAGCAGCACCTGCCGAGACTAAGACAGAGACTCAAACCGAGACCAAATCAGATGAACCGGCAGCTGTGCAGGTGGACGAAACGAAGGCAGCCGAGCTGCAGGCGCAGTTCCAAGGTCAGCCATCCAAAGTCGTAGTGGCATCCGTCGCTATCGCGGAAATTCTGAATGTTTTGGATGTCACGCCGGTAGGAGTACCGACTTCAACCGTAGCTCTCCCAGACAAGTTCAAGGACATCCAGCCGATTGGATCTGCGCTGAAACCGGATGTGGAACAGGTAACGAAGCTTCAACCGGAAGTGGTTCTGGGACCTGCATCGATTAAGGATAGCCTGGAAAAGCAGTTTAAGCCGGCTTCGTTGAAAACAGCCTATGTCCCATCCGACTCCCTTGAAGAGCTCAAATTGTCTACCGTCGTTCTGGGCCGCGTATTCAAGCAGGAGCAGAAGGCGAGCGAGTTTATCACTTCCATGGAAAAACAGGAGAAGGATGCCGTAAGCCAGGCTCAAGGTAAAACAGCACCGAAGGTCATGATCCTGTTCGGCTCGGCAGAATCCTTCATGATGATGAATGAAAATACATTTGCCGGAAGCATTGCCAAGAAGCTGGGTGCATCCAACGTGGTTACGGATGTACTTAAGTCTGAAGAAACCTACCTGCCACTGAATATGGAGAATGTAGTCACCGCCAATCCGGATGTGATACTGCTTGTTTCTCATGGTGATCCGCAGGCAGCGATCCAGAAGTTTGAGGCTGATGTGAAGAAGAACGGAGCATGGGAAAAGCTGAATGCCTTTAAGAACAAACGCGTGCAGGCGCTGGACTATAATCTTTTCGGTGTAGCCTCCATTGTAAAAGCCTCCGACGCTTACAAGGAAATGCTCGGTCTTTTATATCCTTAATTTGAAAATGTAACAAGATATACGTTGAACGGAGGAATAAGCAGGGTGCTGGAAACGAAAAAAACAAAAAGCTTTGCCATCAGTACCACTTTTATTCTGCTGGTCATTGCGTTGATATGTTCCATTGGGCTTGGAAGCGTGAAGTTTTCGCCAGTGGAAATTGTAAAAGCACTTGCTGGTTACGGTGAACAGGTTTCGGATACGATTTTATGGGACATCCGGATTCCCCGGGTTTTGCTCGCTGCCGTCATTGGCTTGAACCTGGCGATTTCGGGCGCGCTGCTGCAGGCTGTTATGCATAATCCGCTGGCTGATCCGGGACTGACGGGCGTGTCCAGCGGCGCAGCCGTAGCCGTGCTGTTTATTTTACTGGTTGTTCCAGGCTATTCCTCGTTTATTCCGATTGCCGCCATAGCTGGAGGCGGGTTAGCAGCCGTGATGGTGTATGCGCTGGCCTGGAAAAAATGGGGGATTACACCGGTACGGGTCATTTTATCCGGGGTGGCTGTGAACTCCATTTTCGGCGGGATTATCGGCCTCTTGTCTCTCTTGTACAGCGATAAGCTCCCAGCAGCCCTGCAGTGGCTGAACGGAAGCATGTCCGGCAAGGGAATGGGGGATCTCACGGTTATGCTGCCATATTCAGTCGCCGGCTGGATCGCCGCCCTGTTTTGCATACGAAAGGCCAACGTGTTAAGGCTTGGTGAGCAGGCAGCGCTGAATCTTGGCGAAAATATAAACAGAATCCGGCTGCTGATTTCTTTTGTGGCCGTTTATCTGGCAGCGGTATCGGTCTCTACCGTTGGCATGATCGGCTTTGTGGGTCTGGTTGTGCCTCATATGGCAAGAATGCTGGTCGGCTCGGACTATCGCAAAATGCTGCCAATGAGCATGGGGCTTGGAGCACTCGTGCTGCTGGTGGCCGATACGGCAGGACGTACCTTGTTCGCGCCACTGGATATTCCTGCGGGGATTGTGATGGCTGTAGCTGGCGGTCCATATTTTCTGTATCTGATGCGGAAAGGGGATATCTGACTTGCTCGAAGCAAACCATGTGACGATCGGTTATGACGGAAAACGCATCATCCATAATGTAAATCTTCAGATCCGCGAGGGAGAAATGCTGTCCATTATCGGTCCTAACGGCTCTGGCAAATCGACCCTTCTCAAGGGATTATCGAGACTGCTTCCCTGCGAGAGCGGGACGGTACGGCTTGCCGGCCAGGAGCTGAAATCCATGCCGAACAAACGGATTTCGCAGCTGATGTGCATTCTCTCCCAGTCGAACCAGACCCCTGCGGATATGACGGTAGAGGAGCTGGTGTCCTATGGCCGTCTTCCACATATGAAGTGGTACGGACGCTTATCACTTGAGGATTACGCCATTATAGACTGGGCCATTGCACAGACGGGACTGGAGACTTTCCGCAAAAGGCTGGTGGTATCGCTTTCCGGGGGAGAGGGACAGCGGGCCTGGATTGCCATGGCGCTTGCGCAGCGGCCTAAAGTGCTTTTGCTGGATGAACCGACAACCTATCTGGATATAGCCCATCAGCTTGAGGTGCTGGAGCTGGTGCGGAGCGTGAATCGGGAGCTGGGTATTACCACGGTGATGGTGCTGCATGACCTGAATCAGGCCAGCGCCTACAGTGACACCATCTGTGTCATTCGCGAGGGGCAGATTGCCATGACGGGCAAACCGAGCGAAGTGCTGACACCGGCAACGATCCGGGAGATATACGGCGTGGAGGCAGAGGTTGAATTTGTCCATAACGCGCAGTATCCGCGCATCCATCCGATCCGGCGGGCAAGGACTGCCGCTCTATAGAATATAAGGAGGTATTCATGAATGAAAACCATTGATATTGAAACCACGAAGACTCGCTACACAGCCTTTATGGAAAGCCGCAGTACGCTGATTATAAGCACGCTGGATGAGAACGGAACACCTTTTATCAGCTATGCTCCATTTGTAAAGACGGGCGGGAAGCTGTACATATACATCAGCCAAATTTCCGATCATTACCGTTATGTGGAGAACAATGAGCAGATCCATGTCATGATGATTGCCGATGAGTCGCAAACGCCGAACACCTTCGCACGTGAGCGGGCACGCTGGGCCTGTGCCTCGGAAAATCTCGGCAATGACGGTCATGAGGATATTTTCGGAGAGTTTAATCTGAAATTCGGCGATAAAATGATGAATATGCTGCGCGGGCTGGATTTCTCACTGTTTGAGCTGACGCCGCTTGCGGGGAGATACGTCATCGGCTTCGGCCAAGCGTTCGATGTGGATTTGTCCGGGGACCGGTTTGAGCATGTGGTGGTAGACAAGGAAAAAGACAAGTAAGAGACGCAAGCAAGATAAACACTAGTAAAAGTAAGAGACATAGTAAGAGAAATAGTTAGAGTAAAAGCAAGAGACATAAATAATAAATCGTTAGGTATTCCGGGAAGAAGGAAGGGGAGAAAGATTCATGTCGTTTGAAGCTGTGCATCCGGTATGGAGAGCCGTACGGGACCGTTTTCAAAAATTGGCGCTGGGATTGCGGGAAGAGGAACTGCCTCTGAAGTTGTCCGGTCAGGGCTCCTCCATAGGTTTTATGCTTCGTCATAATGCAGAAGTGGAGTATATGTTTGCAGAGTGGTTTTTCAGGGCTGCTCAGCCTGGGGATGTCTTATATCTAACCAGCGGCGGTGCGGAAGATCATCAGGAATACGCAGATCATAAGGGGCTTCTCCGCTTTCTGGAGGCTTCCGATAACCATCTGACGATGGCCATGCGCTCGCTGCCGGAGGATGCGTGGGATATCCCTGTTTCTTCCCCGATGGGGATGTCAACGCCGCGTGAGGCATTGGGAAGAGTAATGTATCATAACGGTTTGCACGCGGGTCAGATATCACAGATCCGTAAATTTAATGTGTAGAATACCCTAGAGTAATCGATTTCCGATCCGATCTGTTATAATAGGTGGACGCAAATGGAAGGGATCGATGTAATGATGGCATACACACCTCAGCAGGTGGCTGAATGGATGGTTGAAGAGATCAGGTTTAAGGGCAATCTGTATCAAACGGATGCCATCCAATATGTACGAGAACATTTCGGTGAGGAATTTGTTTTTGTTAATGAGAATGGGAATGCTTCGCTGTCCAAGGAAGTGAAAAAGGCATTCCGGAAGCTGCATGGCGGCCGAATTGCCTGGGATCGCGACGGATTTATGTGGGCATGGACGTAAGGAAATAAGTATAACCGTATGTAAACCTCCGGGCCATTGTCCGGGGGTTTTTTCGTGAATCATGTCGATTCAGGACTTTAGATGCAATCTCTCTCAGACCTATTTACAAATATTAGAAAAACACCTAAACTATGTGTAAGCGCTTAAGTTAAAGCGCTTTAACTTAAGGGGGTGTTTGCACCGGAAAATAGTGAATAGCCATAGTGGATTTTTTCCTTAGACGCTGTACTGCGTAATCCTGCTTGAAGGTTATGTCATGAATTTTAAACCATTTGAACCTAAAAGGAGCGTAAGTTTATGAGAAAAAACAGGAAATTTTCTTTTTTTATAAACATGAGAGAATGCAAAATTTGAGGCTTCGGATTTCCAATACCGTAAGCTAAATCTGGAATTACATCGATTTATGTATGTCCGCGGGGTGAGATGCTACATGAGATACTTCCAGATCAGCCAGGAGATAAGTACGGATAACCAAGAAATAAAGCCAAATACCATGACGATTTTGTTCTCGTTCCAGCCGTATTTCAGACTGAAGTGAAAATGGATCGGGGCCATCCGGAACAGCCGCAGCTTGGTCCGCTTGTAGTACCACACCTGCAAGATGACCGACAGCTGTTCTGCGAGATACACGAAAAAGAGGATTGGAATCAGGATCTCAACCTTCTCAATTACAGCCAAAAAGGATAGGGAGCCTCCAATGGCCAGCGACCCGGTATCACCCATAAAGGCTCTTGCCGGATAAATATTGTAGAGGAAAAGTCCGAGCAGACAGCCGATCATCACGAGTGAGAAGGTCTGCACTTCCGGTTTGTCCGATATCATGAAAAAGAAAAAATAAGTGGGTATCGCCACGTTGATCAACAGACCATCCAGACCATCCGTAAAATTGATGGCATTCGCGGATCCCACGACGAATAGCAGCATAATTGCTACATACACATAAACAGGCAGATGCAGCTGGAATCCTTGGAACAACGCAATATCACTTGTCAGACCGAAGGAGTGCAGCAGCATGTACAGAATCGCGCCCGTAAAAACGAATTGGAGCACCAGCTTCATGCGACCGGAGATGCCGGAAGGATCCTGCCAAGCGGCCTTTTTGAAATCATCAAGAAAACCAATCGAGCTGAACAAAATAAACGTAGCACCAAGCAGCACCATCAAAGGAACGGGACGAAACTGTAATGAAGTCGCGACACCAATGATTAAAATAAGTCCTGCCATCAGCGGAGTTCCGCGTTTGGCCTGATGGTCCGCCGGAAGCTCCGCGCGGATAGGCTGTGTTAGCCTCAGTCTTCGCAGCATCCAGATAAGAACCGGCATGAACACGGCAACGAGCAAAAAGGATAAACCGGACATAGCCATAATTCCAAACATGTGATAAACACCCTTTTTTAGATATTGGAATGAGCGGGAGGAATAAAAATATCCTTAATATATTTAATTCGGCATTCTGGACAATCATTCCTTTCATAACCAAAAAAGGGAAATTTAAATCGGGTAAATGCCTGCACACGCGATATTAAACCACAAATAAAAAAATCTGTCTACTCGTCGATGACGGTAAACAGGCTGGCGATTCCCTTTTGCACATAATCATGACTTGCGAGAGGTTCCTGAACATCTGGTTCCCAAATCTTCGGTGAATCGGTCAGGGAGGAAAGCTTCTTGCCATACCATTCTTCGAGCTGGCTCCGCTCAGCCGTATACGTCCGATCATCGAACTTAAACCGGATTTGCTCCAGATTGTCGACCAGCGCAAAGGCGGCAGTGGCGTTGTAAATGAGCGAGCGCTCAAGTCTTTCCGTGTTCAGACCGGCCGTTTCGGCATGATAGAGAATGTCTGCGGTCAGGCTGTCCGGGTGCAGCTCCATCGTGCATCGGATCTCATTTAATGGCAGGGTGTGCATAAGATTGGACAAGTTCGAGGAGTTGCCCATGTATTGGCTCTGATATTTCATTATACTTTGCAAATCATGCGTCAGCGGACTTTGCTGCTCGGCTGCGTATACCTGCTTGTTACGGTCCCACTGGGGCAGTGCAATCCCCTGAACAGCGGTAAAAAGCAGAATGCCAACCACTGCAAGAAGCAGAATGGTTTTATTTTTAGTCCACATGGCACCCACCTGCCTCGTATTTCATTTTGAATCGGAGAGATGCATTGAAGAGCAGCGGAATGACAATCGTGACAAGCGGCCAGGCATAGTTCGCTGCAAGAACGCCAAATTGGTAGGGACCCGAAATATGAACCGGTCTGCCGAACCAGATATTGCTGCCCATATGGAGTGCTGTCGTGGACATCGTCACAGCCAGAACGAAAATGCCCCAAATGATCCATACCAGCTTCCGGCTGTGATCCGCTGCGGTACTATCGAACTTTACAGTCCGTTGCTGGGCTGAAGCCGCGGAACCGCGAACAATCAGGTAGATCATCCCCAGGATGACCGCAATAAGCGGCAGCAGCAGACTAAGATTCTCTGCAACACGGAAGAGCCGCATCGGAATGGTGGCAATCCAGGCGATCAGGCAGTACATTAAGGCCGTCTGCAGCATGGCGGTCCGGTATTTTACAACGTCATAGGAAGACTGTTCCTCAATTAATCCCTCAACGCTCGTCATATTGGCCCGGGCTACTTCCAAGGCCTGATTGTATGTCATGCCTTCAGCGGTCAGATCCGTAACCCTGGCCTCCAGATTGCTCAGGATTTCATCCTTTAACTCCCGGACCTGGCGAGTAGGCTTATATCCCGCAAATAATCTCTCCACATGCTCCTGCAATGGATTCAATTCAATCCCTCCCCGGATTCAATCAGCTGATCAATCAGCCTTTTTGCTGTTTTCCAAGCTTCCACGTTGTGGTGGTAGGATGTTGTCCCTTCAGGTGTAACCGTATAATATTTCCGGCGCCCTCCTTGGCTCTCGTCTCCCCAGTAGGATGTGATATACCCCTGGGATTCCAGCCTCTTCAGACTGGTATAGAGTGAAGGCTCCTTGAGCTCGTACTGGCCTTGGCTGTATTTGGATATCGATTTGATAATTTTATATCCGTAGTTGTCTCCTTCGCACAGGATGCGGAGAATGATCGTGTCAATATTACCGCGGATCAGGTCACTGCTGATGCTGCTTGCTCCCACTTGCATTCACCTCGTGAATGTAATGTAACACATATTACTATGTGTGACAATGTAATAAATAAAATGAAAAGATATGGTGCTGCTGCAGTTATTTTTTAATTTACAGACTTTATATTTTAAGCTAAGTTGGACTTTGAACATGCGGCACTAAAACGCGTGGGAGGGATGTCACGAGATGAACATTTTAATTATCGAAGACGATGCCAGCATACAGATGCTGCTCAAGCTGAGCCTTGAAGTAGAGGGGTTTCATCCTATAACCGTCGGGAGCGTGGCGGCAGGATTAACAGAGCTTGCGTTTGGGCAGACGGATCTGATTCTGCTCGATCTGATGCTTCCGGACCGCTCCGGTTTCGAATTACTGCAAATCCTGCAGCAGCAATACCGAAGCATACCTGTTATTGTGCTAACCGCAAAAAATGAGATGAACGATAAAATTCTCGGCTTCCAGCTGGGCGCTGATGATTATTTGACCAAACCGTTTGAGACCCGGGAGCTCGTCGAGCGCATCAAGGCCGTTATGCGGAGAACCAGGGCTGCGACGGCTTCACCTGAAACCATTCAGATCGGATGTATCGAAATAGATCACCGGGAGCGGTCCTTCCGCATTGACGGCAAGCCACTGAAGACGACGAGCAAGGAGTTTGATTTCTTGTGGCTGCTCTGCACAAATCCGAAGAAGGTATTCACGAGAGAGCAGCTTCTGGATCAAGTATGGGGTTATGAATATTACGGTCACACCCGTTCCGTCGACATGATGGTCAACCGGCTAAGAGAGAAAATGAAGCCTTACGATCATCTGGTTGCCACCGTCCACGGCACAGGCTACAAGCTGGAGGTATAAGGATGGGGCTGCGCAATAAGATGTTTATCCAGCATGCCGTGACGATTATTATGCTGCTGGCAGCGATGTACTTCATTGTCAATTATACGCTGAACAAGAGTATGATCGAGCGGGATACGCAGACGCTCAGCCAATATTTTGCTCTGCATCGCATCGAGGCTCTAAAGATTGTCAGCGACAAAAAAATCAGCATGAACCAGCTGTTCTCGGGGACCTATGCACCTTTTATCGCTTCGCATTTATCTGCCAACAGCAACTTTCAGGTGCAGCTCTTTGCTCCGGATGAAACGATCGTCGGAAGCAGCAGCGATAAGGAGAACCTTCTGAAGCGGGATGACATCAAGGCTGCGCTCCAAGGCCAAAGTGCCACCGTCATTACGGAAAAAGAGGGCACGCAGTTCCTGACGTATTCCGCTCCTTTCTGGTATGAAGGCAAGATTGTGGGGGGATTCCGATACCTGCTGGATTTGAGCCCCAACGTGGAGACCCTGAGACAGATGCGCACATGGTTTGTTGGTGCTGCAGCAGGCTGCCTGGTGCTGTCCTTACTGGCGAGCTACTCCTTCGCCTCATTTCTGATGAAGCCATTGCATGCGCTGCAGCGTGCGCTAAAGCGCGTTTCAATCGGGGATTTCAGCAGTACAATCGAGGTGAATACCAAGGATGAAATCGGCGAACTGGCCAAGGATTTCAACCATATGTCGAATGCGCTTCAGCATCACATTGAGCTGCTGCATTACGAGCAGGGCAAGCAGAAGGCTTTCTATGACAATATCACACATGAATTTAAAACGCCGCTGACATCGGTCATCGGTTTTTCGGAGCTTATATCCAAAATGCAGCGGATGGAAGATGTTCAGGAATGCAATCATTATATCCGCAAAGAAAGCACGCGACTGCTGAACATGGTCGAGGAGCTCCTGCAAACTTCGCTTAAGGGTGATGAGGCTTGGCGCATCCGGCCGGAGAAGGTGGATCTGGGCGCCCTTATCACGGACAGCCTGAGGATTCTGAAGCCTACGCTTGCAAAATCCATGATTTCGACGACGGTAAAAGGATCGCATTTCGAGGTATATCTGGATCCGAAACGGGCGCAGCAGGTATTGTTCAATATTATCGATAATGCAATACGGCATAGCGAGTGCACGCATCTGCATATTGAGCTGAAGGAGAAGGAGGGACGGGGAACTGTCAAAATTGCCGATAACGGAAGGGGAATTCCGGAGCAGGACCTATCCAGAATATTTCTTCCCCCGGAGGAAAAGCAGGACCGCGTTATCTCGCAGGAATCGCATGGCCTCGGATTGCCGCTGTGCAAGCAGCTGATGGAGCTTCAGGGAGGGGAAGTTTCGCTTGTCAGCCGCCCGGGCAAGGGGACAGAAGTGCAGCTTGTTTTCAGTAAGGAAATGCCGATGAAAGCGCTGTTACAAAACTGATACAAAGTTTCTATTTTTCTGAGATAAAAGGAGGTTAAAGTGAATGCCAGAGGAAAAGAAAGGGCTTTCATGGTTTCGCCTCATTTTGTTACAAGTCATCATTGGCTGTGTGCTGATCGGCATTTGCTCTTATACCTTCAGGATTCCGATGGATAAAGTCCGTACGTCTTCGCCCCAGCAGGATCAATCGGAACGATTCGCAGGTATTCCGATGCGGATCGATCTCACCTATCCCGGTCTTGGCAAGGTGATTCTGGATGATCCGAAGGAGCTGCTGAATCTGAAATCATCCTTTTCCAGTCTGCTAACGACAGGCAAAGAGGAACAGATCACGAAGGAGCCGCGTCTGCTGCTTACGGGAAGTATTGCCTATCTGGACCAGGAGGATGTTCCGTTTCAGGTACAGACCAATGCTTTTCAATTCGGGCAGGTATCGGTCAATTCACTGAATGTGAGTGCAAATATCCGCAAGCTGCAAAGTACGCTGATCGATAAGGTGTTTACGGCATCCACCATTGGTATGGCGGTCCAAAAGCCGGAGAACGAAGTGTACTCCCTGCAGCAGGGTGTGATTACAGCCCTGTCCAAGGCAGATCGCAAAGCGCTGACGGTGCAGATTCTTACGGCAGCCCGCGTGATTGATTTCAGCCATTTCGAGGATTTGGCAGGGCAGCCGGATCGGCATTTTGTCATTTCGCTGACCACATCCGAAGAGGGGAAGAAGCACTGGCTTCATATCGATCGGTTTAACAGCGCTTACATGGTGGTGTATGACTTGCTGGATGAGACGAACCAAAGAGCCTATTTCAAACTTAACGTTGCCTCATGATCATAATGAAGGGATGGTTTGAAGTATGGCGGCTAGAAAGAAAAACAACGGCTCGATCATTATTTTGGCAGTGGTTATCGTTGTGTTGGTTGGAGGATTTTTCTTATACAAATCAGGGGTTTTCGGCGGTAAAGACAAAGAGAAAATTACCGTGTATTCCATCTTCCAAGAGGAAGAGGCACGTAAGATTCTGGATAAGTTCAAAGAAGAAACAGGCATCGACTATGATATTCTCCGGTTGCCAAGCGGCGAGGCTGTTTCCCGTGTGCAAAATGAAATGTTGAATCCCCAAGCGGACTTTTTGATGGGCGGCCCTGCCGATTCCCATGAAGTGCTGAAAAAAGCAGGTGCCCTTGAGGCGTACAGTTCACCTAATGCTTCCGATATTCCAGACAACATGAAAGACAAGGAAGGCTTTTGGACCGGGTTTTATTTGAATCCAATCGCTATCGGTGTCAATGAAGAACGCTGGAAAGAGAAATACGGCAGCGATCCTTATCCTGAAACATTCAAGGATTTGCTTGATCCGAAATTCAAGGGCGAGATCGGCATGTCCGACCCTGCAACCTCAGGAACGGCATACACGGCTGTCGCTTCTCTTGCTCAGGTATGGGGTGAGGATGAAATGCTGAACTATATGAAGCAGCTCCTGCCTAACCTGAAAGAAAGACCAAAATCCGGTATCGAGCCGATCCAAAAGGCTGCCAAAGGCGAGTACACCATCGGTGTGACATTCCTCGGCGACCAGCTCAAAATTAAAAATCAAGGCAATCCGATTCACAGCATCGTTCCGGAAGCGGCCGGCTATGAAATCGGCGGCCTGTCCATTGTAAAAGGCGGACCAAACACGAAAGCAGCGAAAAAGCTGATGGATTACATGCTGACGAATACACCTGGCGAAATCTATACGCAATCCGCGTATGCGGTTTCCGTGAAGCCTTCTGTACCTATTCCACAAGGCGGCATCGATATCAAATCGACCAAGTACAATTCTGCATATGATCTGTGGAAAGCAGCGGATCAGCGCAAAGATTTGCAAGGTGCTTTGAAAGGTTTGAGATAATCGATAGCCGAAAAGGGGCATTGCGGGCAGCCTTAGCGCTAACCGTACTGCCCTTTCATGGATAGACAGAAGAAAGGTGGAGTCGCCCCCTATGAAAGAGAAAAAAGGCACCGGGGAGTCGCTAAAGAGACTCCTTAAAGATCCATCATCCCTTGTTCTCGTGTTGACCAGCTTTATCGTATTGATCCTGTTTGTCATATACCCGCTAATTGTGGTTGTCTTTACCTCGGGTTTTGATAACTGGGGCATGTTCTTCAGTAAAGCCCGCTACGGGAAGGCGCTGCTGAATACGGTTGTCAGTTCCTCACTGTCGGCATTAACGGCGACAGTCATCGGTTTTATTTATGCATACGCGATTCATTACAGCAATATCGCGGGCAAAAAATTCTTCCGTTTTATTGCATTTATTCCGCTGCTGGCCCCATCGGTAATGAGCGGTCTGGCTTTTCTCCTCTTGTTCGGACGCGGAGGCATGATTTCGCATTGGATGAACTCCGTATTCCATGTTGAACTGGATTTATATGGCCTGCCGGGCTTGTGGATTGTCCAGACGATCTCATATTTCCCGCTGGCTTACATGACGATCACCGGCGTGCTGCGCTCCATTTCACCGAATCTCGAAATCGCGGCACAAAATTTAGGAGCAAGAGGCTTCCGATTGTTTCGGACTATTACGTTTAGACTCGCGCTTCCAGGTGTTATCAATGCTTTTCTGCTGGTGGCTATCAACTGTTTTGCCGACTTTGGGAATCCGAAGCTGATTGGCGGCAATTATTCGCTGCTGGCCGTGGAAATTTACGGGGAAATCATTAATAACGAGCCAGGGCTGGCATCCGTTATGGGAATCATTCTCGTTATTCCGGCACTGCTGGTTTTCTGGGTTCAAAATAAGGTATTGTCCAAAGGCTCTTATTCCACCGTAACAGGCAAGCCGGTATCGGGCCTGAAACGGATTACGACATCCAGAAAAACCGATATATTGCTCTTTATCTTTAACACCATCATTTCCATATTCATTATTTCGATGTTCGCGATTACGATTCTGTTTGCCTTTACGAAAAACTTCGGACGAGACAATACATTTACACTCGAACATATGATGAAGGTCGTATTCAGCTCCTCCAGTCCGGCGGTTCTGAACAGTCTCGTGCTTTCACTGGTGAGTGCGATCCTGGCCGTTGCATTTGCGCTGGTTCTTGCCTATATTGTGGTTCGCAAGCCGTTTCCAGGCAAAAAGCTGCTGGATTTCAGTGCGGTTCTACCTATTGCTCTTCCGGGTACCTTCGTCGGCCTGGCTCTCATCGTGACCTTCAGCAAAGGGCCGATTATTCTGCAGGGTTCGGCGGCATTGATTGTCATTGCCATGCTGCTCAAGCAAATGCCTGTCGGATACCGCGGATTAACCGCTTCCTTCAAGCAGGTGGACAAATCGATAGAAGAAGCCGCCACCAATCTGGGTGCGAATAGCCGTAAGACACTGACGACCATCGTGTTTCCAATGCTGCAAAAAACCGTCGTAGCCAACTTTGTCTATGCGTTTATGAAAAATATGAACACCCTAAGCACGATTATTTTCCTGATTACGCCCAAATGGGTGGTTGCGGCCGTATCGATCTTCAACTACGCGGAGACCGGGACCTATTACTGGGCGGCGGCTGTTGCAGTGGGTCTGATGGGCGCGACACTCGGTACGCTTGGCATCATCAAGCTTATATTCCGCTCCAAGGTTAAAATATTTGATTTCTAGCAAAGGGCCTATGCAAAACTGGAGAAACAGGGAGTGGACATTATGGAGTCACAAGTATTGCTTGATTTAAAAGACGTGAATAAAGTGTTTGGACAGAATCATGTTCTTAAAAATATCAACCTGCAAATCGAGCGGGGGAAATTCATCACATTCCTGGGACCTAGCGGCTGCGGCAAAACTACGCTTTTGCGCTCTATTGCAGGGTTTTATACGGTGGATCAGGGTGAGGTATGGATTGACGGCAAGGTCGTGAACGATCTGCCTCCCTACAAAAGAGGAACGCCCATGGTATTCCAGGAGTATGCTCTCTTTCCGCATATGACCGTTTTTGATAATGTAGCTTATGGGCTGGACATCAAAAAACGTCCGGAGGCTGAGGTCCAGCAGCGCGTGAAGACGGCCTTGGCGCAGGTCAAGCTAACAGGCCTGGAGGAACGCTACCCGCATGAAATGTCCGGCGGCCAGCAGCAGCGTGTGGCTATGGCGCGTGCGCTCGTCATGAACTCGCCGATCATCCTGCTCGATGAGCCTCTAAGCAACCTTGATGCCAAGCTGCGTGAGGAGGTCCGGGTCGAGCTTCGGGGCATTCAGCAGGAGCTTGGACTAACCGTCATTTATGTCACGCATGATCAGCTGGAGGCCTTGTCGATGTCGGACTATATTGTGGTCTTCAACAAGGGGAAAATTGACCAATACGGCACGCCGCACGAAATATATTATAAACCGCGGACCCGTTATGTAGCCGATTTCATAGGAACGACCAATTTCATCGACGGCGTGGTTGAACGCCAGGAAGGAAATATGGCAACGGTTGCTTACGGAAAAGGCCGGAAGGCAACGATCCCGACCGATGGATTATGGTCCACGGGCGAAAAGGTCATACTTAGCGTCCGTCCGGAGTCGCTGCGTATGAGCCCGCCGGAGGCTTATGACTTTTATATGAAGGGCAAGGTACAGTCTTCCATGTTCCTTGGCGAGAAGGAAAGGTATTTCATTCTGGATGATGAAGGCAAGGAATGGATCGTTGATGCCTATGATATCGGTCATATTTCATATGAGGGCGAAGTTACCTTTGCTGCGACGGCAGATAAAATACACATGATGAAAGCTGAGGACAACTAAACATAACAACCGGATATGATCAATGGAATACGTTTCACAAAAAGGAAAACAAATTTGTTTTCCTTTTTGACGCTTTACAAATACATTTACTTAAGAAAGTTCAGCTGCAGAAGGGGGGGAGTCATGATGATGAGGAAAGGGAGCGTGATTTTGGTGCTGGCCGCTGCCTTGGTATTGGTCTTGGTCTGGATCTATCCGGGCAAGACGGCTAACCCGCCACTAAAGGTATATGTTATTTTTCAGGAGGATGAAGGCCGCATGCTGCTGGAAAAATTCAAGAAGGAAACAGGCCAGTCGTACGAGGTAATCCGGATGTCCAGCGGAGAGGCCAGCTATCATCTGCTGTCCATGAACAAGACCGGCATCGACGTGGTGCTGGGGGGGACAGCCGATTTGCATGAGTCGCTGAAAAGCAGCGGCAAACTGCTCCGGTATTCGCCCCGTATGAGCGATAAAATTCCTGAGGCTTATAAAGATAAGCAGGGGTATTGGACCGGCATGTACATGGGCGCGCTGGCAATCGGCGTGAATGAGCAGGTATGGAAGCAGGATCCCGAGCTCGCACCGCTTCCTCTCCCACAGCGCTACGAGGATTTGCTCCGTCCTGAGCTGAAGGGGAAGATTGAGATTCCCGATCCGGAGACATCCGGGACCGGTTATACGCTCTTGGCCTCGCTTGCACAGGAGCGGGGAACGGAAAAGGCCATTGAGCTAATGCATGCGCTGAAGCAGCAGAGCTCATCAACGACCTTTTCCGGCATTTCCTCAGCGCAGCGCCTGGCTGTAGGAGATGTCGCGGCGGTTGTCAGCTTTCTGGGCGACCAACTGCGGTTTAACAACTCCGGATATGCTATCCGCTCTTCAATTCCGCCGCAGGCGGGATGGGAAATCGGTGCGGTCTCCATTCTCAAGAATGGAGGCAATAAGGCAGCTGCGAAGAAGCTTGCTGATTTTGTACTCTCCAAGAGCGCTCAAACGACATATATGAACACAGCCTTTTCAATGCCTGTCATCCCTAATATCAAGCCTAATTCGCTGCTTGCTTCAGTTAAGACGGATCAGCTGCTGAGTAGCTACAGATTTGATGTGGCGGCTTCAGCGCGATCAGACCTGCTCATGCGGTGGCGGGCCGTGAACGAACCCTAAATATAACAAGGCAGGGCCAAGAAGGTTTCTCTTGGCCCTGCCTTATTTGTTATGGATTTAATTAGCCGTTATCAGGCTACCATCTGCTTCTTCGACCGCTGAAGCTTCACCCTTCCACAACAGCTGCATTTCGGTGCTGGTTGCCAGCAGGTTGGATAATGTTCCCTCTGACTCGATGCGGCCATCTTTCATGACGATGATATGGTCGGCCTGCGCAAGAGCTGCCCTGCGGTGGGATACGGCAATACAAGTGACGTCCCTCTCTTCAAAGAGACGTTCCCAGAGCTGTTTCTCCGTCTCGACGTCCAGTGCGCTCGACAGATCGTCGAAGATAAACAAATCCGACTCCGTCATCATCATCCGCGCTGTAGCGGCGCGCTGAATCTGACCACCCGACAGCATGACACCTCTCGGACCAACAAAGGTATCCAGACCTTTCTCCAGATCTTCAATATCCTTTTCCATCACGGCCAAGTGGATAGCACGCGCAAGCTTATCCTCACTTGGCGGGCTTCCTTGAATGATATTTTCCCGAAGTGAATCACTGAACAGCCGGGGGACTTGAGGCGTATAAGCAGCCCTTGGCGGTATGAGAAATGCAGCTGGATCAACCTCTTTGCCGTTCCAGTGCACGGAACCATCCGATGTGGGCAGCAGTCCGAGCATAGCGCGCACCAGCGTAGATTTCCCGGAGCCGATCCGGCCGGTAATCACTACGAATTTCCCGCGTTCCATCGCGAAGCTCACATCAGTAATACCGTTCTCGGAGTTCGGGTAGGAATAGGAAAGCCCTTTGATCTCCAGCGTTTGCAGCCGCTCTTTCGGATCCTTTTGAATGACGGGCGGTTCAGGCGGCTCTCCGTAAAGATGAGTTTCACTGAATTGCATAATCCGGTCCTGTTCGCCGGGGCGGAAGAGTATACTCATCCGATCCAGAGACACCTTTAAGCGTTTATGCTGGAATACCATATATCCGAATAGTGAAATACTGAAGGCAATATTCGACAGATAAGAAGTAAAGAGTGCAAAATCACCTACGGTAAATCGTCCCGCTTCCATCGCCGAGGCACACATCAGCAGGATAATACCTGTACAAATGCTTAACACATGCTGATTGAGCGAGCGCATCCATTGCTTGAACAGATTATCCTTAAGCGCTGCCTGGCGGCGGGATTCGTTCAGCTGAGTAAACCGCTGATGGACATGATCCTCGGCCTGGCCGAGTTTGAGGGCCTGCACCGCGCCGAAGGATTCCGCAATGAAGCTGGTGATGCGCCCCGTAGCTTCACGATTTTGCTGGCCATAACGCCTGGCACGGTTGCCTGAAAGATTATTCAGCAGGGTAACCGCAAGCAGAGGTAGAATGGCGACCAGCGTAATCTGCCAATTGATTCTGGCCATAATGACAAGGGAAATGACCGCAAACGCGAATCGGCCCCAGAAGTCAACCCAGGATTCCACGTATTCGACAACCTCATCCACATCCTCCCGGAACCGGCTCACCGCTTCGCCCGGGGAGGCAGGAAGGTTCCGGCCGGGCCAGCGCATAATGCCCTTGAGCATATTGGTGCGGAGAATTGCCTGAATATCGTAAATGTAGGTCACCCATTTAAAGAAAGCCCAGAAAAAGACGCCTACCCTTGAAATCCTCACGAGCGCGATAAAGATCAGCGGGACAGCAAGCCATAAATAGTTATGCGATTGGCTCGTCGCCCTGTCAAAAAACCATTGCATACCGAGTCCGAGGAGCAGGGGAATAGAGTGGAACATCCCCCATAGCAGGCCGTTAACGATGAACAGAGGTATGTTATGAGCAAACAGGCGTTGTATAAATCGGGATACGGTCATGCCAAATCCTCCTCTCTGCCTGTAATCAGGAGCTGAGCGTAATGGGAGGAAGGATCTTTAGCCAGTACTTCCCTCTCACCCAATTCAAGTATCTTTCCGTCTCCAAGCACCATAATGTGATCCACCTGCTCCAGCGTAGAGAGGCGGTGTGCGATCACAATGCCCGTGCATTTCATCATGAGCTGGTCCACGGCGGATTGCAGCATAGCCTCGGTTGCAGCATCGAGGCGAGATGAAGGCTCATCCAGAATGACCAGACTTGGCTGGGTCAGGAATACCCGTGTCAGGGCGAAGAGCTGAGCCTCGCCGGCAGAAAGTGAGGCGCCGCCTGCCTTTAGATGCGTATCCAGGCCTTCAGGCAGCGAATCAATCCACTGCTTCAGTCCGAGTCCTCCGGTCGTTTCCAGGATATAATCATCCGAAATGCTGCCGTCAAACAGCGTCAGATTATCGCGGAGAGAGCCGTCAAACAGCTGCACATCCTGCGTTACCATGCCTACCCGGCGATACAATGCCTCAAGCTTCAGCTCCTGTATGTCTGTGCCTCCGACTCGGATGACGCCGCTGTTAATGTTGTATAACCGCAGCAGGACACGGCTGAGGCTGGATTTACCGCTGCCGGTACGCCCGATAATGCCCAGTCTCTCGCCCGGACGAACGGAGAATGTAATATCATGAAGCACCGGCTTATCCGGGTTGTAACTGAAGTTGACATGATCAAATTCCAAGCCGAGTGCGCCGTCAGGCAGCGTTGTTTCGTTTCCTTCAACGATCTCGCTGCGGTTTGCCAGCAGCTCCTGGGAGCGCATCATGCCGGATTTGGCCTTTTGGAATTCCTGCACCTGATCACCCAGCTGTTCGATAGGATCGTTCAGCATTTGTGTGTACTGATAGATGAGGAAGAGTGTACCCAACGTTATTTGTTTGGTCAGATAATAGTGAACGCCAAGCAGAAGTACGACCGTTACGGCGATGGCAAAAAGGACTACGGTCGTATTCCAGGGAATAACCCGCAGCATCCATGCTTTGCGGCCTTTCAGGAACACGGTACGCATGGCACGGTGGAAACGGTTCATGACATACGGCACATTGCCGTTCGCCTGAACATCTTCAATCCCCGCAATTCGTTCCTCAATAAATCCGAATAGCGCTGCGCTTGCTCCGCGCTCATCTTTGGAGGATTTTACGCCCAGATCCCGGATGAAAACCATGGCGCCGATAGAGGCTAGCGTGAATACGGTCATGACTGTCGCAATCGGCCAGTTCATGGTAAACATAAAGCTAAGGATGCCGGCGAGGAGCACAAAGCTGCCGATGACCTTGATGATAAACATGGCGAAAAAGTTCGACATGTTGGTCACGTCACCATCGATACGCTCGATCATCTCACCGGGTGTTTTCATATTGTGAAAGCGCATATCCAGACGTAGACAGTGCTTCAGCAGATCGCCGCGAAGCTGATTGGTGGCACGCCAGGATACATCATTTCCCAAATAGCTGATGGCTACTGTCAAAACTTGATTGAAAACGGCAAAGATAAGGTAGATGCCGGCCAGTACGAGCAGGCTGGAAACCACACCGTTATCCACCGCTGTATCGATAAAACGCTGTACGATCTGTGGATTTACAAGCTGGGCCCCGGTGGAAGCGAGTAACAGAATAAGCAGAATGAGCAGCCGGCCCTTGACCGGACGAAGATACCTTAGTAACCATGACATCGATGGCTGTTTAGGCTGTTGCATGTGAAAACCCCCAATTCCAGAACAAGACAAGTATGTATTTTTAAGCTTGGTCTTTACTGCATTCCAGCCGCCGCCATTTCATTGACCAGACGCAAATAATATCCATCATACAATAATTTGGAAGCGATTCAAGATAAAGTTTGATTATAAAAAAGGATTCTTAGTTCATATTCAGTTCATACAAACAAGGTATTCTAAGTCCGTCACAAGGAATGAACCTGTGAGAAGCAGTTTCTTTTATTCGAGAACGAAAGATGTATAGTAGAATTGTTCTGTATCATCCGTTGGCAGGCCACTCAGTTGCGGCCGGATTGATGAACATGATTCGGACAATACAATTAAGAAAAGGAGCTGAGCTTCATGCCACTCATTCTTGTCGTTGATGATGACCCGCATATCCGTGAACTGGTTAGCCATCTGCTCAAAAGCGAAGGGTTCAGCATCGCGGAAGCCGCAAACGGACACGAAGCGCTGAAGGTGCTGGAAACGACGCGGGCCGATCTGGTCGTGCTCGACATCATGATGCCGGGCATGGACGGGTGGGAACTCTGTAAGGAGCTGTCGGGAAATTATGAGGATATGCCGGTTCTGATGCTCACCGCAAAAGGGGAGACCGTGCATAAAGTTAAGGGATTTGAGCTCGGAACCGATGATTATCTGGTTAAGCCCTTCGATCCGCCGGAGCTCATCGCCAGGGTGAAAGCACTTCTGAAGCGCTACCGTATTTCGGCCTCACAGCAGATTCAGATCGGCTCCTTGCGGCTAAACCGCAAAACCTACGAATGTTATACCGGCGAAGAAGGCATTACGCTTCCCCTGAAAGAATTCGAGCTGCTTTTTCTGCTTGCAAGCTATCCAGGTAAGACGTTCTCTCGCGACCAGCTGATCGAGCAGATCTGGGGATTCGATTACGAAGGCGATGAACGCACGGTCGACGTGCATATCAAACGCCTCCGGGAGCGGTTTCCCCCGGAGGATCATGCGTTTCAGATCCGGACGATCCGCGGTCTCGGATACCGGATGGAGGTGACTTCATGAAGCATAAGGGGATTTGGATGAAGCTAAAGGTCGTATTTTTTATGCTGATGGTGATTTCTTCACTCAGTCTCTGCTGGACGGCGGCCTATTTCATTATCCATTGGCTTGATTGGCCGCATGTCCCTCTTGCGAGACAGCTGGCCGTTTCCATTACTGGGTTTATCATTTTCGGATTGCTCATTTCGATCATGTCAAGATTTGGCCGGAGAAGGGAGATGGAGTTCTACCAAAGCATTATTGATGCTTTCAGGAAGATTGCCAGAGGCGACTTTAATGTCTCGCTGCCCTTGGAAGGCTTCGATAATGGCCGCTTTACGGATATCATCAAGAGCATCAATGACATGGCGGCCGATCTGAATAAGCTCGAATCCATGCGCCAGGAATTTATTTCGAATGTTTCCCATGAGATCCAATCTCCACTTACGTCCATCAACGGCTTTGCCAGAGTGCTGAAGAAGAAGGAGCTGACCGCGGAGGAACGGGAGCATTACCTTGATATCATCGAGCAGGAAAGCGTGAGGCTCTCCCGCCTATCGGAAAATATGCTGCGCCTCGCTTCGCTGGATTCCGAGAAGCATCCATTCCATCCCGTTCCGATGCGGCTGGATAAGCAGCTGCAGCAGCTGATCCTGGCCTGTGAGCCGCAATGGCTGGATAAGGATTTGGATATGTCGGCCGAGCTCAGCCCGGTGACGATTGATGCGGACCCGGATCTGCTGAGCCAGGTTTGGGTGAACCTGATCCATAACGCCATCAAGTTTACGCCGCGCGGCGGCACCATCCAGGTCCGGCTGGAAGCGGAAGGACGGCAGGTATGCATCATGGTGGAGGACTCGGGCATCGGCATATCGGAAGAAGACCAAGCACATATCTTTGACCGCTTTTATAAGGCGGATAAATCAAGAACCCGCTCAGGTGGTGGGAGCGGGCTTGGACTGTCCATTATTCAAAAAATCGTGCAGATGCACCAGGGCAGCGTCACGGCGACCAGCCAGCTGGGCGAAGGAACCACAATGACCGTGCGACTTCCTGTCGCTATAGCAGCAGACCCAGCTCCTGCGCAGCTAGCAGCGCCTGCGTCCGCGAAGACACGCCGAGCTTTTCGTACAGCCTCGAAAGATAAACCTTGACCGTACCTTCTGATAAAGCCAGCTCTGCGGCGATCTGTTTGTTGCTGGCGCCCTTTCGGATCAGCTGCAGCAGGACAGTTTCACTCCGGCTGAACTGCTCAATAAGAGGAGAAGTTGCGGCGGCTTCCGTGTCAACCGCTGTAAAATGCTGCAGCAGGCTGTGCACATAATCCGCAGATACACTCTCTAGCTCTCTCAGGCCTTTATCCTCCGTTAGAGAAGACGGTTCGGTGAAGGCTTCAACCGTATAACGGGTGAGCAAAGCATGCATCGGCGCAGCTTCATCGACGAAGCTGCGGATATATCCATTGCATTCGCCTATCAGCAGGGCTTCATGCAGCGCACGGAGTGCGGCTTTACGCTGGCCAAGCTGCTCCTCCAGCAGTGCCTGAATAATGGATATTTCCGCACTGCTTGAAACCAGCCGCTCTCGGACCGATTGCGGCTTCAACTGCTCCAGCAGCCGCAGTGCCTCTATCTCCTTGCGCTGTCGTCCCAGCAGGCGTACGTAGGATAAATACTCGTATTCTCGCTGAAAGGTAGGTTTGTCTTTTGTGGAGAGTCCAAGCTTAGCCGCGATTTTTTTGGCTGCAGGCAGCTTACCCTCCTTGATGTGCAGGCGCATTTTTTGGGCAAGCAGCAGGGACACCCAGGGCTCTTTCCAATGAAGTCCTGCGTTATCGAGACCCTCCTCAAGTAAATCATGGGCCAGCTGAGTATAGCCGTCCAGAAGATGCAGCTTTACACGCATAAGCAGTATAGGAACCAGCAGGCCGGGCAGGTCGACACGGGAAGCTGCCCGGAGCATTTCTTCCAAGGCTTTGCGGGAATCGGCGATCCGGTTCCATTCATAGTAGCCTTCAACCAAGGATTGTTTCACATAATAATATACCAGCGATTCCTGAAGACCATGGGAGGACAGAACGCCGAGATACAAGCCTCCGATGTTCTCCATATCGGGTGATAACGCCCCATTCAAGCCAAGTGGCGTACGACGGATATAGGGTTCTCTGACATTATAATTAAATTTATAGAATACCGGGTCCGCCGGCAGGAGCTCATCAAGCATGGTACCGATGAAGGTATACCAGTTGCCGAAGTCACCGCTTGCGAACATCAGATTCGATCTGACGAACAAGATCCCGCTTTGCAGATGCTTCCATTGTTCGGGATCTGCACCTTGGTGTTTTTCCACGAAGGCTTTCAGACGCTGCTCGGCTTGTTCGAAACGACCGGTCAGGACCAGTACAAAAGCATAAAACAGATCCATTTCCGGGTGCAAAGCATGCGAGGAAGGAAAACCTTCAAACCAGCGGAGCAGATTGCCGAGCTCTCCGCTTTCCATTAATGCAGAAATATGGCCTTGCAGCAGCTCTTCCACCAATACAAAGTCTCCGGCGGTGATCGCGTATTCTACGGCTTCATCCATATAACCCCGCTTTGCAAACTCAAGGCTTGCCAAACGGTTCAGCCTGTCCCATTTATCAGGCTGCTGCCTTCTGATATATTCACTCACCGAACCTGAGAACAGATGATGATATCGGAACCATTCATTTTTTTCGTCCAAAGGGATAAGGAAGAGGTTGAGCTTTTTAATGTGTTCAAGCTTCGATCGGCTTTCCCGATCCTCTGTCACCGCATCGCAGATTCGTGCGTCGAACTGCTCCAGGATGGATGTTTTTAATACAAAGTCATAAATTTCCTCTGGCAGACTCGAAATGACCTCATGGAAAATATAATCGGTCACATTCCGATGGCTGCCCTGAAACTGTTCAATAAAACAGTCAATATCCTGCCTGGATTGCAGGGACAACAGGGCGAGCTGCAGACCGGTGACCCATCCCTCCGTCCGCTCATTCAATTCTCTGATTTGCCGCTCTGTTAATTGCGGACCTTCCGATTCGCAATAAAAGGTTTCGGTTTCGTTTGGGGTAAACTGCAGCCCCGAGGCATTCATTTCACGACTCTCATTTTTCGTGAGCCATTTAACCGTGGCAAAGGGGAGCTCCCGCCGAGTCGAGATCAGCAGGGTCAGCTGCCGCGGCATATATTCGATAAAGTAGGAAAGGCTCTCGTGAATGCGCGGATTTGTAATGAAATGGTAGTCATCCATAACCCAGCTGACGGTATCTTCCAGTTCAAAAAGCTCATTCATAAAAGCGTCCAGAAATGCGGTGAGAGACAAGCCGTTAAGGCTCTCAGCCAGCAATGTAATTTTGGATTTCATAGATGCGGGTACCGTTTCCGCAAGAGAGTATACCGCATAGCGCCAGAAGCGTACCGGATCATTATCACGTTCATCCAGTGTCAGCCATGCGCAGGAGGTTTGCCGGGCATACACCCACTGGGTGAGCAGTGTTGTTTTGCCAAAGCCTGCAGGGGCACAAACCAGGCTGATCCGGCCTCGGGTGCCGTTTTGTATCCACTCCAGGAGTCTTGTCCGTTCGACAAGAGCCTCCTTTAACAGAGGCGGGGTGATTTTGGTTTTTAAAACGACAGGAGTGGTCATACTCATCCTTAAGTCAGTCCTCCAAACTTGCGACAAATTCCTATTTTTTTACCTGTTTTACACCATTATATAAAAAAATATGAGGTACGTTAACTTCGGATAGTCGGTTTAATGAGTTTATTTTTATAAGCATATCTTCATCCATGAAAAAGGCTGTTGTAGAAGGAATGTCTACAGCAGCCCTTTCGTTCGTTGTATTCAGCTTATGGTAAGTGAATCGATTTGATATGGTCACAGTGAAGTAGGATAGTACTTCCTCCGGCCTCCACCAGTTCAATGATCCGATTGTCCACCTTTTTTAGCATACCGGCTTTTAATGGGGATTCCCCCAAATCAAAAATTACAAGCTCATTTTGAAATTTTTCCAGCTGCTGATCCAAAGTACGCGAGAGGGGGAGCGCAGGCTGCTGCAGCTGAAAAAGATGCTGATTGAGATAGGATGGGGTCATATTGGGCGGAAGAGGGCATATATACTTCACATGATGAAGCGGTATATATACGGAATGATAGAGCGGCGAGAAAAAGATAAAATAATCATTCATAATACTCGTTACATAGCCATGAAGGAGATTGGGGCCTCCCAAATCGATTTCCGTGAAAATCCCTCTGGAGTTCATCAGCATTTTCCGATATGAGATATGGGTGTGGTCTACCAAGGGTTCCCTGTCGGCCGGAGAGGAATCTTCGCTGTCTGTTGAGAGCTTCATATGCTGTAAATGATGCACAGGCGTGTAGACATATCTGCTCTCGGAGAAAATCACGATAATGTCGCTGCCAAGATCCACGAGCTCTCCGATGAAAGGAATTTTACAGCCTAATATTTTGAGCTCGACTTTTTTACCGAGGAGAGAACGTATAGACTCCATAAACTACCTCCTTTCGCACAAGAATCAGACTAAGTTACGTATAGGCAGGCGGGATCCCGGTCCAATTCGGGTGTCATAATAAATACAGCATGCATATACTGTTCCAAATGGAAGGCATTTGTTAATAGAGCATCGGTTAAGCGACGTCCCCTGCGGCTGTAGGATCCGGTTTCCTTTAGAGTGAGGAATAGAATCATAGACTCCGCGGGGGAGCGTCATATTTATTCATAGGATTCAATGCTTGTTCTTAATTAGTCTGAGCTTACTTTAGCAAATCCATTATTCGCAGCCACACCGGCCGCTGCGGTTGCCGGGACGACTGCCAAGACGATTGCCAACACGTTTGCCAATACGTTTGCCAGTACGGTTGCCTGGATGATTGCCAGTACGGTTACCGGTGCGGTTGCCCCCGGTTAGGTTCCCCCATGTCCGGTTGCCGCCGATTTGGTGCCCACGGGTTTGGTTTCCTTGTGTTCTATTTCCTAATGATTTACTTCCACCCGAGTTGTTTCCACCAGAATGATTGTTTTTATTTCCGTTGCTTTTGTTTCCACCAGATTGATTGTTTTTATTTCCGTTGCTCTTGTTTCCACCGCTGTTATTGGAGCTGCTCACTACCGTAACGGATTTGACATGGAAAATTGGAATACGTACGATCTCCTCCGCTTTTACGGCGAGCACAAGAAAGTTTTGATTCGCATTAGTGATGATACCTTCAAGCTTTTCCGGACCACCGCGATTGATCTGAACGTGACGGTACTGCAGTGATTGAAGGAGTGTTGCGAAATTAAAGCTTTGAATTGGACGTGCCATGGCTGATTGAACTCCGCCTGAACGCATTCTTCCTGACTTGGACCCGCCCGATTGATCAGTAGCCGTGACGCTTTTAATGTGTGTTGTGCTGACATACACGATCTTTTTGTCTTTTGCCCATACGGCCAGATAGTTGCTCTGAACGCTGAGCAGAACACCTTCAACGGAATCCGGACCACCGCGGTTGATCTTTACACTTTGTCCGACCAAGCCCATTAAATCATTACCGGATAAAGACATTGCACATTCCCCTTCCTCAGTATATTAGGTAGACAAGAACGTTAATTCGTCCTTCAAGTCTATCTATGCTCTATTTATATGTGTCCTCGTGCAAGGGGGGACTAGCCGGATATACTAGATTAGCAAAATTGAGCCAATATCTCGCTGCTCGATTGCTAGAATTACATGATGATGAAAAAATGCAAAACACCTGAAATCAAGGCGTCAGCCCTGACGGCATCCGCTGATCAAGCATAGGATGGTGAAAAGCCTGCTATAGGCCATTCTTCGTGTTGGAAAGGCGGTTTCTGCATGGGTCTGCCCGTTTATCGGATCATGATCAAGGAAAAGGACTTGAAACAGATGGAGAGTCAAATATGGTCGGATCAGTTTGTCCCGGCGACGATGTCGAACGGAAGCAGTTCGGAGCCGGTGCGCATCCGTTACCGCGGCGGCCATACCCGGGAATATCCGAAAAAATCCTACGAAATTCGCACATCACGCGCAACATATCATTATAATGCGGAGCATGATGATCCATCGTTACTCCGAAATGCGCTTTCTTTTCACTTCTTTAATACCATCGGCGTTCCAAGTCCCGCTACCCAGCACTGTGTTCTTCAATTAAATGGAGAGACCCAAGGGGTATATTTGAGGATTGAGGCAGTCAATCAGGCTTTTTTTAGGGTCCGAAAAATACAGGTGCGGAGCATCATCTATGCGGTGAATGACAATGCTACCTTTGACTTGAACAAGGTGGGTACGGATACACCCAAAAGCTCACTGTTCTCCGGGTACAGTCTCATCAGGGGAACGGGAGAGGATCGGCAGAAATTGATCCGATTCATCCGGGATATTCATGCGAAACGGGGAAGGATGCTTCAGAAATATCTGGGTGGGCGCTTGTACATGGACAATTATTTAAAGTGGCTGAGCGGAGCCGTACTTACAGGAAACTATGATGGGTTTCAACAAAACTACACGATATTCGAGTATAAAAAGCGTAAGGCATATGGCTTTCTTCCATGGGATTACGAAGGGACATGGGGCCGCAACTGCTATGGCAAGTCGGTTGCTTCCGACCTGGTAAGAATCGAGGGTTACAACAGGCTGACAGGTAAGGTACTAGCGTACAGCTCCTACCGGCAGCAGTACAAGAAGCGCCTGGAGGGCATTCTTGCGTCTGCCTTTACGGTCCAACAGTTGATGCCTGTGGTCAGAAGAATGTTTAATCAGATCGAGGGCGATGTGTATCGGGATCCGAAGTACAAATGGCCTCGCGGCATGTTTATTTCCGAACCCGATCTCATACATGCTTATATTGAAGATCGGCGCAAGGATATCAGGCGCGAGCTACAAAATTTATGAAACATAATAAGTATGGAAAAAGAAAAAGACACCTGCAGCCTTAGAGAAGGAAGGGCAGATGTCTTTTTTAGTATAAGGATTACATTACTTTTTGATAGAGATGGTTCAGATAGCGCCAGCGTGTAACGAAAAAGTAGATGATCTGCACTACCAGAAATGAGGAAAATATGGCCAGCGTATGAGAAATAACAGAGAAATCAACGAGCTGCTGCAGTGCGATGAATGCTACACTGCTATGAACGAAGGCTACTAGGAGCGGAAGGAAGAACATAAGGCCAAGCTGCCTTGTAACGGTTTTGGCCAGCTCCTTGCGGCTGAGGCCGACTTTGGATATCATCCGGTACTGCTCCTCGTCCCGGGAAAGATCGGCGTAGAGCCTGAAGTAGATGAAGCTGGCGGCAAAGGTGAAGAATACGATGCCGACAAGCCCGCTGACGATGAGAAGAATGCCGTTCGTCTGCCGGGATTCCACCCACTGGGTAACGAGCGCGCTGAATTGAAAAGGAATATATTGCATTGAATTGGTATCCCCATTATATATGGCCGCAGTCAATTCCCGCGTGATGGCGCGCGTATCATGCCACTTCGGCACGACAAATTCTACATAGTTTACATTCATTAGATTGCCGGCGTTAAACGTGTCGTAGTCCGAATCGGTAACGATATAAATTTTGTAGGCTTCCGGAATGACGATATGCTGGAGAGCCTTTTTGATATGCATGGTCATTTCCCAGTTGCCTTCGAAGTTTACCATCCTAACCGTGTCGGCGCCTACCCCCTCCAGCTTGTATTTGCTGTTCTGGGATATGGTTGAAGGGGATGCCAGCGTCTCCCCGTTTTGGAGCATTTCCAGGTCATAACCAAGTGCCGATGCCAGACGGTTGTATTCGCTCAGCTTGACCAGCGCGAATCCGTCTTGGGTATAGGTCGGGGTATATGAGGCCATCTGGTAAGCAAAGCCTTCCCGCCTCAGCGTCTCTTCGATGAGGCGGATATGCTTTTGTTCGGAATTGTTTTTCAGATCGGATTCATTAAAGGAAATGTACGAAAAAGCATATGGGTTTTTCATCGCGGCAAGCCCCGGATCTCCAATGGCCAGCGAAGTGCCGATGCCCGTGAAGGCAGTAGCCGAAATAATCGATACCATGAAGAACATGACCGCGTTGTCCTTCATCCGGTAGACCAGCTCGGATATGGTCAACAGATTCGTGCGGTTGAAGAAGATGTGAGGCCGTTTTTTCAAGGCTCTTATGACGTATACGCTCAGCTGGGTAAACAGGAAATAGGTGCCGATAATAACCAGCAGCACGCCTCCAAATAGCAGGGCGAACGAGAGGATACGCCAAATCACGAAGATAAGCACAGCGGCGTAGCCAAGCAATATGAGCAATACCGATAACAAAGATAACAGAACAGAGGCCTTCGGCTCCGGTTTCGGCTTATCCTCGGATTTGATCAGCTCGGCCAGCGTTCCTTTCTTGGTCATGAAAGACGTAAAGGCGGCGACGATGATGAACAATGCCAGATACGCCACGGCCGTCAGCAGAATGGCTTTCCCCGGCAGGTAGAACGGAAGGCCGTGCTCGACAGCCAGCAGGGTGGCGCAGATCAGCAGAATCAGCTTGGAAAATACGACACCCACAAGGATGCCGGTAATCATGGCTGCTGCGCCAATCACGACATTTTCAATGAAGAGCATGCGGTTCAGCTGTTTGCGGGACATGCCGAGCAGCAGCAGGATGCCGAACTCTTTTTTGCGCAGCTTGATGAAGGCGCTGACCGAGTACAGCAGGAACAGAAACGAAAATACGAACACGATCGCCTGCGATATGTTCATGCCCATGGTGCCCAGCATGGTTAGCATGGTACTGTTTGAAACAATCGCACCCCGAAGGTCAGGATGGAAAGCGAGCAGGGCATACGTAAAAAAGATCATGACCGAAAAGGCGCTGCTTAGAAAATGGGCGACATAAGTCCGCTTGTTCCGGAAGACGTTGTTAAATGCGAACTGACGGAAATTCATGTCCATTCCCTCCCAGCAGCGACAAAACATTGATGATTTTCTGATAGAAGGCGGCGCGGTTGTCCCCATAATAGATTTCGTTGTAAAGCTGTCCGTCTTTAATGAAAATCACACGGCTGCAGTAGCTTGCTGCAACCGGATCATGTGTGACCAGCATCATGGTTGCCTGATCCTCCCGGTTGCGTTCTTCGAGAATTTCCATAACGTCGCGCGCCGACTTGGAATCCAGGTTGCCTGTCGGCTCATCCGCGAGCACCAGCTTGGGCTGATGAATTAATGATCTGGCAATGGCAGTACGCTGGGCCTGTCCTCCGGAGATTTCATAGGTGCGTTTATCGAGAATGGAGGTGATGCCCAGCTTGTCAGCAAGAACGTCTACCCGTGAATTCATTTCCTTGATACCGACACCGTCAAGTGTAAGCGGCAGCACGATATTTTCTTTGACGGTGAGCGTGTTCAGCAGATTAAAGGATTGGAACACAAACCCCAGCTCCCGGCGGCGGAACAAGGCCAGCTTGTCTTGTGACAGTTGATAAGGATCTTCACCATCTATGCGGATTTCACCCGAGGTGGGCTTATCGATGGTGGAAATCATGTTGAGTAGAGTCGTTTTTCCGCTCCCGGAAGGTCCCATTATGCCTACGAATTCACCCTGGTTGATCGATAGATCAAGATTGGAGAGGGCCTCATAGGAGACCATGCCTTTATATATTTTGCCGAGATTTCGGACGGATAGAATTTCCATTGGCTTTTGAATGCCTCCTTCATTTCTTTAAGTCGTTATCCCGAGTGTAAGCTTCTGGCATGATTTCTCCTATCGACTCAGCTTTCATCTGTCTTACATGATTGTAAGATAAGCGTAAATACGAATGGCGGCTCCATGGTCAGAGAGCATACGGAAAACGGATACGGACCCGTGTGCCTTGCCCCTCGGTAGATTCCAGCTCGATCTGGTGGTTCAATCTGCCGATAACCTCCTTAACGAGGTAGAGCCCCATCCCTGTAGACTCTTTGAAGCGCCTTCCATTTTCTCCTGTATAAAAAGGGCGGAACACCCGCGGAAGATCTGCCTTGGGAATGCCGGCGCCGCGGTCTTGTATCTCCAGAATGACTGCACGACCGTCGGTCTTTGCCGACAGGGTGACCTTCTGCCCGCTACCAGCCGAGTATTTAATGGCATTTGAAAGCAGCTGCTCGAGTATGAACCTCATCCATTTGGCATCCGTCCGCACGGACATGCTTTCATCGATAAGTACCTCGGGATATACATGGCTGCGGATGAAATACCGTTTGTGTTCATGCACCGCCTCGCTTGTGATCTGCTGCAGGTTGACATCTTCCACGCTGAAGTCCTGCTCGAATGTATCGAGCCGGGCCACATACAAAACCATTTCAAGACCTCTTCTCAAACGGTCTGATTCTTCCGAAATGCTGATCATCCGTTCGTCCTCTTCATCCTGTGTCACCATCTCGATGACAGAAAGTGGCGTTTTCATCTGATGTACCCATTGGTTCATAAAGGTAAGGTAGTCCTCGTTCTTACGTTCCCAGTTCTGCAGCATATTCTGATACTGTCTATACTGGGTTTCCATGAGTTCGCTGAGAGCTGACGGAAGTGGTGATGATTCATGTCTGTGCACGGATTCGGCCAGAGAATCGACAGGATGGGAGAGACGCTCATAAAAGCCGCGATGGGTGAAATAGCGGAAAACAAGATACCCGGCAAAGATAAACAATCCCAGCAAAAGGGCGTAAATAGCAGTAAGCGGATGATTGTAACCATCGAACCAGAAGACCATCAGTACAGCCAGAAGTTCGAACAAGGTAAAAATCAACAGAGAGAGATGTTCCCGGACGAATAGCCTCATGGCAGGGGTTTGTCCTTCCAGGTCGAATGAAGCCGGTATCCCATTCCCCGAACGGTTTCCAGCGCGTCTTCAAGTCCAAGCTCCGCCAACCGTTTCCGCACCCGTGTAATATTGACGCTCAGCGTGTTATCATCCACGAAAGTATCGTCCCACAATTTCTCCAGAATGACCTCCCGGCTCACTACCCGCGGGCTCCGCTCCATCAAGGTTTCTATTAAAATGGTTTCTTTTTTGCTTAACGTTACGGTCTGGCTACCCAGTTTCAGCTCCATGCGTTCCGGATATAAAATCAATCCCTCTTTTTCCACGGTGCGTTCTTCATTCTTCGAAGCATAATCACCGTAGACGCGCCGAAGCTGACTGCGGATTTTGGCCATCACAATTTCATAGTAAAAAGGCTTGGTGATAAAGTCGTCGGCCCCGTTCTCCAGTGCCATTATCTGATCCATTTTCTCGCTGCGAGCGGAGATGAAAATAATCGGGCAGGTCGATTTTTGCCGGATCTGGCGGCACCAGTAAAATCCGTCAAAGCTCGGGAGATTAATATCCAGAAGAACAATATGAGGCGTATGCTTTTCAAATTGTTCCAACACGTGATCAAAATCATGAATAACAATGCCGATATCTCCGTATTTTTCAATATGAGACTTCAGTAAGTCTGCAATTTTGGGATCGTCTTCAACGATTAATATTTTATACATACCAATAGCTCCTACATCGTTTTATGGAATGAAAGTCGCTTTCTTCACATTATTATACATGGTACAGCCTTCTTCACTAAATGAAGTGTAGGGTCTTTTCATATAGACGTGATTTTTTCAGCATAACACTGCAGTGTTGGACATATAATTTAACAGATTATAATAATTATAATTTAATATTGATTTTCATTATCGCTTACGTTACAATAAACCACATCAGTTACTTATTTAGAATTATTCTAATTTGATTATATATGAGGGGGAAACATGATTATGGCAAAACTCGCAACAAATCAGGGCGTTCCAATCGGGGATAATCAAAATTCAAGAACGGCAGGACAAAATGGACCTACACTGCTGGAGGACTATCAGCTTCTGGAGAAGCTGGCGCATTTTGACCGCGAACGTGTACCGGAGCGTGTTGTTCACGCCCGCGGTGCCGGAGCGCATGGTGTTTTCAAGCTGACAAACAGCATGAAGCGTTATACAAAGGCGGCATTTTTGCAAAATGAAGGGCTGGAAACGCCAGTGTTCGCCCGTTTTTCCACGGTTATTCACGGACAGCATTCCCCGGAGACGCTGCGGGATCCACGCGGATTCGCTGTTAAGTTTTATACGGAGGAAGGAAACTATGATTTCGTTGGCAATAACCTCCCGGTGTTTTTTATCCGTGACGCGATGAAGTTTCCGGATATGGTCCATTCTCTCAAGCCTGATCCACGCACGAATATTCAAGATTCAGACCGTTACTGGGATTTCATGTCGCTAACTCCTGAATCAACGAACATGATGGTGCATCTGTTCACGGATGAAGGCATTCCGGCGAACTACCGCCAGATGCGCGGATCGAGCGTCCATGCTTACAAATGGATCAACCAGTTCGGCAATATGGTGTACGTGAAGCTGCGCTGGGTTCCGAAACAGGGCGTGAAACATTTGAGCGGGGCCGAAGCTTCGGCCATTCAAGCGAACGACTTCAACCATGCCAGCCGTGATTTATATGAAGCGATTGAGCGCGGGGATTATCCGGAGTGGGATCTGTATGTGCAGGTGCTGGACCCTGCCGATCTGGACAGCTTCGATTTCAATCCGCTGGATGCGACGAAGGACTGGTTCGAAGAGGATGTCCCTTACCAACTGGTGGGAACGATGACGTTGAACCGGAATCCGGAAAATATTTTTGCGGAAACAGAGTCTGTTGGTTTCAATCCGGGTGTGCTTGTACCAGGCATCGAGCCTTCGGAGGATAAGATGCTGCAGGGGCGGTTGTTCTCCTACTCGGATACCCAGCGCCACCGCATTGGACCTAACTATCTGCAGCTTCCGATCAATTGCCCGTTTGCGCAGGTAAGCAACAACCAGCGTGACGGAGCGATGCCGATCAAACAGCAAACGGACCGGATTAACTATGAACCGAACCGCTATCAGCATACGCCGAAAGAAGATCCGGCTTACCAGGATGTGCCGCAGCCTATTCAGGGCGTGATCTCCCGGGAGAAGATCAACAAACCGAATGATTTTGGCCAGGCAGGCCAAGTGTTCCGCAAATATACTCCAGAGGTTCAAGCACAGCTGGTCAGCAATCTGGCTGCCGATCTGGAGCATGTCGCAGAGCAGACCAAACTTCTTACCATCTGTAACTTTTACCGTGCGGATGAAGAGCTGGGCAAACGTCTGGCAGATGCTCTTCAAGTGGACCTGGCCCCGTTTCTTTCGCGGTTGTCGTAATTACAGTTCATAATCATTAAACTAAAACAGGACATCGCTTAAGCGATGCCCTGTTTATTCATATATTGCCACAATTATGCGCTGTGAATAAGTGCTTATATTTATTGAAGGAGTTAAACACTGGAAACGGCTGCTGTGCCCGGCTCATGAACAATTTCGAGCTTATCCTCAAGATATGCTTTATTGCTTATGACCGCCGGGTGTTGCGGCTGGAAATGCCGCGCAGCTTCGTTATGCCGGTAAGCGAGTTCGTGAAATCCGAGTCGGTCGTAGCAAACGCAAAGCTGCAGATGTGGCAGCCAGGTGGAGCAGCTTATGTTTTGCATGCCCCAGCTGCTGTCGGGTGCAGGGTTCTCGACCGCCTGCTTATACCAGAATACAGCGGAGCTGTATTCCTTTTTTTGCATGAAGTAATACCCCATACGGCAGCAAAACTCAGGGCGGGGCGGTCCATATTCAAATGACTTCAGAGTACAGGCGAGTTCCCTAGAGCTGTCCCCCAGCTCATGATAGCAATCAGCAAGCTTGCCGCATGCTGCAATATTGTCTTCGATCCATCCCTTTTCATCATCCAGGAACTTCTGATAGTAGACGGCTGCCATTTCGAAATAACGGTGATCCTTCAGTTCATTGGCAAAATAGTAGACATCCCTTGGTGAGAAGATCTCCCCTTTGGACTGTCTTTTCATATATATTTTCAAATTCCGGTCGTTGTCACGGTCATCACCGCAATGCGTCACGGCAATATCACTGTCGATGATTTGTCCTCCGACTTCAAGGTATTCATGAACGGCTCCGATCCAGCGGAACTGATTGCTTCTTTTTACAAGACGGTTGCGGCGCAGGCTGGACACCACGTTGGCATGCTCGTCAAAAGCCAGATGATATTTCATGGTGACAGAATCGGTTTCAGGCTCCAAATCGCTTTTGAGAGCAATCAGCTTGGAAAGATCCTCTTCCATGAGAACGTCATCCGCATCGAGCCACAGGATATAATCCTTATCTGCTTGGCTGAAAGCATAATTGCGTGCGGCTGCGAAATCATCAATCCACTCGAAATCAAGAACATGGCGGGTGAACTTGCGGGCAATCTGTTTCGTGCTATCCGTGGAGCCGGTATCGACGATGATAATCTGGTCGACAGCTCTATGTACCGAAGAAAGACAGCGCTCCAGAGAGGTTTCCTCATTTTTGACGATCATGCACAAGCTGATACTTATCATTTTATTATCACTCCTTGGAAGGGTAGATCTTTTAAACGGGAATAACCCCCAAAACTTAGTAAGTGGTACAAATATCATGAATACATTTGGTATGGGGTGCGAAAAGGGCAACTCGAACGATTTCAGTCATTCATTTGTATGACGTTAAATCAGAAAGCAGACCGCAGAAAAAGACCATGGCGTTCAGACAGTCTGATTTCGTCGCATTGAAAAACAAGGGTACGGATCTATGTTGGAATGAATCATGTAGGAGAAAAAATGGATGAGTATTAATGAAAAGGTCTTTCAGCATGTGAAATGGAATGCCGAGGGTATAACCCGTCAGATATTGTGGATCAGGAGCCCTTTTTCATTCCTGAAAAGCAGTTTATACCGCTTAAGGGCATTCCTGTCCCATCGGGTAGTCATCAATAAAATAAGGTTTATCGAGACCGACAAATCTCCTCTTAAACTGAGCAGATTCGTTTGGTCCTTTTTTGTGTTATAGGGCGAACGATGCCGTAATTCAGCGGATTTTTCATTTTCATGAGGGAATAGACAATATATCCCATGTAAGTTATATTGGAACGTATAACGTGCTGCGCATGCAGGGAGGCAACATTCATTGGAGAAGAAAATAACGCTACTAATCAGCTTTATCATCGGATTTATGTTAATGCAGCTATCATCAGAGGAACCTTTGTCCCTCTTTAAGTCCTTTTTTGGATCCGTTACCAAAATTGAACCTTATCTCATCTATCTTCTGCAATTTATAGGCTTCATCCTGGTGATCTGGTCCATCATTCTAACCTTTAATGAGCTGATCAAGCTTCAAAAAAACAAATCATAAAAGCAAAAAGCACTGCCTACAGGCGGTGCTTTTTTAGATTACACCTCGAAAAAGATCTAAAT
This sequence comes from Paenibacillus dokdonensis, assembly GCF_004916975.1. Taxonomy (GTDB): domain Bacteria; phylum Bacillota; class Bacilli; order Paenibacillales; family Paenibacillaceae; genus Paenibacillus_AQ; species Paenibacillus_AQ dokdonensis. The sequence continues at coordinate 1,045,428 of NZ_STGQ01000002.1, forward strand.
CTGAGAAGGTTCGTCGAAGACGCCTTTTTAATGATCTAGAACCTATATATTTTTTTAAAAATGGAAAACATTTCTGGCCCTTCGCTCGTCAAATAAGTGTAGTTATTTTATATAAGAAAGATTGAGGAGGAGAACCGTGAAAAAGCTTTGGGTTATGCTTGTGGCGGTACTGATGGTTGTTTCATTTTCTCTGCAGCCTGCGCAGGTGCAGGGGGCAGCCGCCCAAAAAATTAGTGTGTATGTGGACGGAGTCAAACTGAATCCGCTGCAGGCGCCCACTATGGTCAAAGGCAGAACGATGCTGCCGATGCGGGCGATTTTTGAAGCGTTTGATGCAAAGGTGTCGTGGAACCAGAAGACCAGTACGGTAACCGCTACCCGAGATGATATTACGATCGTACTCAAAATAGGAGCGCAGACGGCAACGGTCAACAATCAAAGGATCGTACTGGATGTGCCTGCTCAAAATCTGTCGGGAACCACCATGGTTCCAGTCCGCTTCGTGAGCGAAACACTTGGCGCTGAAGTAAATTGGAATCAAGCCGCGCAGACCGTAAGTATCATGACCTCGGATACCGCCGTTGGCTCCGTTTCTTATGTATCCGCACGTGTCGTTGGTAAAAACGGCGATGGTCGCGACCTGGAAGTAAGCTTTCCAAAAGTGCAGCGGGAATCGGATATCAGCGAATACCGTGTTCTGGTAGTCAAGTCCTCTAATGCATATGGCTTTACGCTGTCTCAGGCTCTTTCTACCGGATCTTACACATCGGTGCAGCCGTCCGGATATGATCCGCTCGTGACATTGTCCGCACAGTCGAAGGATGTGAACGGTGATGTGTTGAAGGCTAATCAATCTTATAGCGTCTATGTACTCACAATAGGCAAAAGAGGCTCCAGCGCTTTATCCGGCGTTTCACCAACGGTCACATTGACCACAGCTTCACCGGTGAGCTCGGTTTCCAGCGTAAAAGCGAGTGATATTAATGATTATGGTGACGGCCGGGATATTTCGGTCAGCTTTAACCAGCCTCAAAATACAAGCAACATTCAGAACTACCGTGTCATGGTCGTGAAGACCAAGGATGCAGGCAGCTTTAGTCTCAATTCCGCCAATGCGGTTGCAAGCTCTAATTATACGACAGTTAGCAAGTCGAGCAGTACGACAATAACTTCAACATTAAATTCAACAACAAGAGATACTTCCGGTGAATATATTAAAAACGGCGTCTCCTATACCGTCTTTATCCTTTCTGTTGCTAACGGCAGCAATGCAACATCTCAGCTCTCCTCGGCATCATCCGCATTTACGCTGACCGCCAGCGCGATTGCGGCACCGGTCATTACCAAAGTGGAGGATGTCAGCAACTACGGGGACGGACGCGATCTGATGGTGCGTTTCAACAAATCATCCGATGAGTCTCGAATCGGTTCTTACCGTATCTTTGTGGTCAAGGACAGCAGAGCAAACAGCTTCAATCTGTCAGAAGCAAGCAGAGTGTCCAGTTCCTATTACACGGTGGTCAGCAAGACAGGGTACAATATTAACCAAACCTTGTCGAGTGGAGCCAGGGATGTGGACGGATCGCTGATCAACCCGGGTGTGGCCTATCGCGTTTTCGTCATGGCCGTAGGAACCGGAAGTTACTCGGGTAGCTATTCGCTCTCGTCAGCTTCCTCTTCCATTGTGTTATACGGAAATACGGATGTATATGCACCAACGAACGTGAACGTTGCCGATGTCTCAGATTATGGGGATGGTCGTGATCTTCGTGTTTCGTTTACACGGGCTGCGGATGAAAGCAATCTGTACGGCTACCGGATTATGGTTGTGAAGGCTGCGGATGCTTATTATTTCGATTTGGCGCAAGCCAATGCCGTATCCAGCTCTAATTACACTTCCGTAAATAAAGCGGGAAATACCATTACCCAAACTCTTTCCTCGGGCGCAAGAGACGTGAACGGTCAATCCATCCGTAATAACGTCAGCTACCGGGTCTTTGTACTCGCTGTAGGTTCATACAGTACGAATGCACTGTCGAGCTACTCTTCAGCCATTACGCTGACCGGAAACACAAGTGTATATCCGGCTGCCAATGTAACGGCCAGAGATATCGACGATAATAATAACGGAAGCGATATGGAAGTTACGTTTACGCGTGCGAAAGAAGATTATAACATTAATGAATACAGAATCATGGTTGTCAAAGAGTCTGATTACCCTTATTTCGATCTGACATCGGCCAATGCCGTGTCAAGCGGCAGCTATACCCGCATTACGGATGCCGGAAGCAAACAAAGCATTACCAAGACCCTCTCTTCCAGCGCGAAGGATATAAACGGCCAGGCGATTAAAAACAACGTTAAATACCGGGTGTTTGTGCTATCGGTAGGAGTAAACGGCTTCAACAATGCGCTATCATCTCCATCTGCTGGCATTACTTTGTCGCAAAGCTATACAGTGGGAGCAGCGAAGAATGTCAGTGCTCAGGATGTAGGAGACAATAATGATGGCCGCGATCTGCAGGTAACATTTAACCGTGCTGATAACGATTCGGATATTCAGCACTACCGGGTTATGGTGGTGAAATCCTCGAAAGCAGGAAGATTTAATGAAACGGCTGCAAGCAATATAGGTGGTTCCAATTATACGGTCGTTGGCAAAAACAATAACAACAGCTATACAAGGACGCTGGACGCTGATTCCAGAGATACCGATGGAGATGCAATTACAAGTGATGTTTCCTACAAAGTGTATGTCCTCTCCGTTAGTAACCACGGTACGTATGCTCTCTCGGATGCTTCCGGTGATATTAAATTAGATACAACCGCACCTCTGGTAAGTAATTTGAGTGCAGTTGATGTTGATGATCAACATGATGCTAGAGACATTCAGGTATCTTTTGTAAAGGCAAAGGATGAAAGCAATATTCAAGAGTATAAAATATTTGTTGTAAAGGGCAGTATTGCGGGCAGCTTTGATCTTAAAGCAGCAAACAAGGCGAACAGCGCAGCACGTGCAGATACAGGCAGTAATTTCGATCAAGCGCTCCCCCAAAACGCAACGGATTCAGATGGAAGTAAAATCGTTGAAGATATGGAATATAAGGTATATGTCCTGTCTGTTGCCAAGTCCGGAACGAGCAGCCTGGCAAGTACGAAGACGGTTACTCTGAAAAACAACAGTGTCGGCGCACCTACGGATGTGAAGGCGTCATGGAATAAGGACGGGGCTCTTGAGGTTACTTTTACGAAAGCGGAAGGTCAGTCCTATTCCGTATTTCTCTCATCCAGCAAAATCTCGTTTGACGCTGTGGCAAAAAAAATAAAAACGTTAAGAACGGCTAGTAATGATGAAACTCCGGTTACCTTCAACGCAGACGAAAAGGATTTTAACGGAGAAAAAATCGTACCGTCGAAAAATTACTACGTTTACGTACTCGCAAATGGGGATAAAAAACAAGCCTTGTCTGCTTCGGTAGAAGTTAAAGCCGTCGCTGAGAAATAATTTTTCGTCAAACAATCTTTCTTTGCAGCAGCACAAAGAGCATCGGACCCTATCGGTCCGGTGCTTTTTTGCTGTTCATTTCACTTTCTCGTATAAAGCGAACCATTCACGTCCATCCTTTAACTAAAAACAGCAAGGTGGGCGAATTTAAATGATCAATCTGGAGTCAAGACTCGAAAATATCGAAGACCGCTTTGTAAATATCGACAGCTATTTATGCACGCATGATTTTACGCTAGCTGGCAACTGGGACTACAAACACGGCTATCTGGACAAACGGCTCGATCAGGAACGGATGGTATGGCTGCGGATTCCTTTTCACGTGACCAAGGGAAGTCTGGATGGGGAATGCGGTGGATGCCATGCAACCGTCAAACTGGGACGCCCGTTCGTATTCAAATATATCTACAACACGGGTACGGACAAGCATGCCACCCCGCATTTAATGGGTGCCCTCTTCGACCAGTTTCAGCCGCCGCTTGACGATGATGCACCCCTGGATAATTTTTGGGTGGAGCATGCCAGAAAAGTGCTGAATGAAGTCGAACGGGGCTATTATTTGCATTAAGATTTGCTTGAATACCAGCCTGGGCGGATACTTTCGGCCGGGCTGTTTCTGATGTACCCCTCAGCCGTTATATCAGATTTTTATAGTAGATAAGATTGTCTGTCCATTCGCCAAATTCGAAAATAAATCCTTTGCGGGTACACTCATATTCCAGTCCTGCGCTTTGTGCGAGTCGGATGGAGGCTTCGTTATCAACATTGATGTGCGCCTCAATACGGTGGAAATTCAAGTCACTGGATGCAAAGTCCAGCGCTTTAAGTACGGCCTCTTTACCATAACCGTTGCGCCAATATTGATTATGAATCATGTAACCAATACATCCCCATTGGAATTCACTTCTTACCAGTGTCATGAAGTCGATCATCCCCACATGTGACCCTTCATCCTTTAAAAATAGCCCGTAAGCATAAACTTCGTCATTCCGTGCTAGCTCTTGATGCTGTTGTATCAAACGCACATACCATTCCATGGAACATTCATTCATATCCCGGTTACCTTCATCATGTCTGTGCTGGGACGGTAGTCTATTGTTGTATCCAGTAAGCCAAGCTAAGTAATCTTCTACTTTTAAGGGTCTTATCCTAAGTCTCTCGGTTTCGTAAGAAGTATCGTAATATTTCAATAATGTTGCACCTCTTTAGAATGGATTTTACATATTTTTCAATAATCTGAGTCTAGCATATGCAGTATTGGAAGAAAATAAATTCAGGCGTAGAGTGGGTCATCCGGGGGAGATCATCCAGCAAACACCGCCATATGAAAAAATTTAGGGTTCTTTTTCAACCGTGAAATGAGCTACAATAGAATGAAAATACAAGAGGAGGAGGGATTCGACTCTATGGAACAGTCGCCAAGCCAGGAGCTTTCCGCGGAACTATATGAGCTGCTGAACGGTAAGGACCTCGAGACCAAAAAGCATGAAGCCTTGATGCTGATGACCGTCACGGAAGAAGAATGGCCACATACGGCCATGATCAGTGCAGGTGAAATAATTGCTTTGGACTCCAAGCGGGTGAGATTGGCCATGTGGTCCGGTACGACAACCACGCGTAACCTGATTCGTACGGAAAAGGCGACTCTGGCGTTTGTTTACGCTGGAGCAGCGCATTATATCAAGCTTTCGCTGAAACGGTTGCCGGTTCTGCCTGCAGCCAAACATCCGCGCGAACGGTTCGAGGCAGATATTGTGGCTGTCAGATCAGACGTGGCGCAATATGCCGATATTACCACCGGGATTCAGATTGATCTGAAGGAAGAGGAGTCCGTCCTCCGGCGGTGGCATGAAACATTGGCAGAACTCATGCTGTAATGGTTATAAGGGGGAACACTTACTCGTTATGAATAAACAAACGCAAGGTGTCCAAAGCCGGGACGGGGTTCAGGAAGAGCTGCCTGTACGGCCCAGCACAAGCCGGCTTTGGATGATTATCGTTCTGGGGGCGCTATCTGCCTTCGGTCCATTTTCGCTGGATATGTATTTGCCTGCGCTGCCAAGCCTCGCGGATACGATGCATACGACAACCTCGCTGACACAGCTCAGCCTGACTTCCTGTTTGATTGGACTTTCGGTAGGCCAATTGCTCGCTGGGCCGTTCAGTGATGTCCGCGGACGGCGCATTCCACTGCTGATCGGCATGGTGGTTTACGGCGTTTCATCTTTATTATGCGCATTTAGCACATCGATTGAGATGCTGATACTTTTGCGCTTTATTCAAGGGATTGCAGGGTCCGCTGGGATTGTCATCTCGCGCGCGATTGTCAGAGATATGTATTCCGGCTCAGAGCTGACCAAGCTTTTCTCTATGCTGATGCTGGTAAATGGTGCAGCACCGATTTTGTCTCCGATTGTGGGCGGTCAGCTGCTGCAAGTGACATCCTGGCGCGGCGTATTTATCGTGCTTGCGGTGATTGGCATCGTGATGCTTTTATCGGTACTGTTTGGATTACCCGAGACGCTTAAACCAGATAGACGCTCCAGCGGCGGCATGAAGAACACGCTCAAGACATTTGGTGTACTGCTGAAAGATCGTAAATTTATGGGACTTGCATTAAGCTCGGGATTTATTTCTGCAGCGATGTTTGCCTATATTTCGGGATCGCCGTTTGTGCTTCAAAAAATTTACGGGGTAAGCCCGCAAATGTTCAGTCTGATTTTCGCTATGAACGGGCTTGGCATTATTATTGCTGGACAGATCACAGGTCGACTGGCCGGACGGGTCAACGAAAAGAAACTGCTGGTGACAGGTATTACCCTGGCGACGATCGGAGGCCTGTCCCTCCTGATTCTGCTGACAGCCAAAGCGCCGCTTGCAGCAATCCTGCCACCGCTGTTTATTGTTGTCTCCTGCGTTGGTATTGTGGGTACCGCGGGCTCCTCGCTGGCTTTGCAGAATTATGGGCACGCGGCAGGCAGCGCATCGGCACTGCTCGGATTGTTATCATACATTTTCGGAGGCATTGTCAGTCCTCTTGTCGGCATCGGCGGCAGCACATCAGCGCTTCCGATGGGTATCGTGATCGCCGGTGCGGATGTGCTTTCCGTGCTTTGTTACCTGCTGCTGGTCCGCAGTGCCAGAAGCAGGGTGCTGACGGCGGAGGTTTCTGGCGTTCACAACAAGAGCAGTTAACATGCAAAATGAGACGTAAAAATGGCCGGAAGATATATTACCATAAAGTAGAAGTGTAACTTATATAGTTACACTTCTTTTTGTTTGGGTAATTGATATTAATGGACATCCTGATGGGAAATTGGATATTTGGAAAAGCTACGGGAAAGGAGAGAATGAGATGAATAACAATTATGACGCCATTATTATTGGCTTTGGCAAGGGTGGAAAAACACTGGCAGGTGCAATGGAGAGACAGGGGTGGAAGGTTGCGATGATCGAGCAGTCCGATAAAATGTACGGAGGAACCTGCATCAACATCGCATGTATTCCATCCAAGTCGCTTGCGTATCAATCCAAGTATGCAGCCTTCCTAAATCCAAACTCTTTTGAGGATCAGAATGCTTACTATACACAAGCCATTTCGGAGAAGAACGAACTGGTATCCTTTTTACGAACTAAAAACTATCACAATCTGAGTGATAAAGAAGGAATCACTGTTATTACAGGCAAAGCGAGCTTTATCTCCTCACACGAAATAAAGGTGGAGATGAAGGATGAAACCGTCCAGCTTACCGCGGAGCGGATTTTTATTAATACAGGAGCAACTCCGATCGTTCCGAATATCCAGGGAATCCATGCAAGCAAATACGTATATGACAGCACGACGTTGATGGATAAAACGGAACTTCCCAAACACCTTGTCATCATCGGCGGAGGATATATCGGCCTGGAATTTGCATCGATGTATGCCAATTACGGATCAGATGTGACTGTGCTCGATGGAGCAGAGGTATTTTTGAAGCGTGAAGACCGCGATATTGCCAAAGGGGTCCTAAAAACGCTTGAGGGTAAGGGGATACGGTATATATCCGGCGCACAGGTTCAAACTGTTCAAGACAAGAAACCGGATGGCACACAGGTCATTTACTTACGTAGTGGTGCGGATCAGCCTGAAACGCTAGAGGCGGATGCGATCCTGCTGGCGACAGGCAGAAAACCTAATACGGAAGAATTGAATCTGGCTCAAGCAGGCGTTGCGGTTAATGAAAAGGGAGCCATTCAGGTGGATGAACATCTGAAGACTAACATTCCCCATATTTGGGCAATTGGTGATGTGAAGGGCGGACCACAATTTACTTATGTTTCGTTGGATGATTTTCGAATCATCAAGGATCAACTATTTGGCGCTGGGAAACGCTCCACGAAGGATCGTGTGAATATTCCTTATTCGGTATTTATCGATCCTCCCTTATCGCGGGTGGGTTTGTCAGAGGATGAGGCAATAGAACAGGGGTATGAGATCAAGATCGCGAAAATGCCCGTCGCAGCCAGTCCCCGAGCCAGATTAATGAAAGAAACACAAGGTGTTTTAAAGGCAGTCGTCGATGCCAAGACGGATCAGATTCTGGGATGTACGCTCTTTTGTACAGAATCAAGTGAAATTATTAATATCGTTCAAATATTCATGCAAACCGGGCAAAACTATACACTCCTTAGAGACCAAATCTTCACGCACCCTACGATGAGTGAAGTATTTAATGATTTGTTCGGACAAATGGAGTAGCGATATTTTGCACAATGATTCAGAGGGAAAAGACAAAACAACAACCGCCCTGCTCCGGTTAATCCTGGGCAGGGCGGTTACATTTAGGAAATCATATATAATACCTAATTTATGCGTTAGCCGTCGTTTCTTTAAAAAACTGCGGCAAATATTCCTTGTTTGCTTCCAGCATTTCATCCAGCATCCGGATCGCCACTTCCACGGACGGAACCAGTGGATGATGGGCCAATGCTTGGATTGCCAATCCGCGATCACCGGTTACAGCAGCATCAATGGCGAGACGCTCATAGGTTTTAACTGCATGGATCAGACCGACAGCCATCGGAGGGACCTTGGTCAATGGAAGCGGCAGCGGGCCGGTTTTGGTGACTACACAGTTGACTTCAATGCTCGCATCATCCGGCAGGAAGTCAATAATGCCTTGGTTGGCGACGTTCAGGGTTTGGATGTCATTCGAACCATTGTACAGCGAACGCATCAGGTTCACGGCTGCTTCAGAATAGAAGGCACCGCCGCGTTGTTCCAGCTGCTTGGGCTTATCCTTCAGTTCCGGATCGTTATACAGCTCGAACAGCTCTTCCTCAACACGCTTAACCACTTCCGCGCGGTTGCCGCCTCTTTGGAAGGATTCCAGCTGCTCTTCGAGCATGGCATCAGTCATATAGAAGTATTTCAGGTAATAGGAAGGAAGAGCGTGAAGGGACTGAAGGAATTCCGGATTCCATTCCCGTGCAGGCACGTTCTTCGCGCTGTATCCAGCGGTATCAGCGAGCATTTCATCCAGCTTGTCTTCGCCATTCACATCGATGCGTGTAATCCAGTGCAGATGGTTCAGGCCAACGAATTCAGCATAAATGCGGTCCGCTTCTACACCGTATTTGGCTGACGTTTGCTTGATCAAGCCGATGGGCGCATTGCAGAGGCCGATGCTTTTTACATTGGAATATTTCAGGATGGCTTCCGTAACCATGCCCGCAGGATTCGTGAAGTTCAGCAGCCAGGCGTTTGGGGCAAGCTCTTCAATATCGCGGCAGATGTCGAGCAGGACCGGGATCGTCCGAAGTGCTTTCATCATGCCCCCGGGACCGGTGGTCTCCTGGCCAATTACACCATATTTCAGAGGGATGGATTCATCGCGGCCGCGCGCATCCAGCATGCCTACACGCATTTGGGTGCTGACAAAGTCTGCATCTTTAATCGCCTCGCGGCGATCCAAGGTCAGATGGACTTCAATGGGAAGACCGGATTTCTCGACCATACGCTTGGCCAAGTTGCCGACAATATTCAATTTGCGCTGCCCTGGCTCAATATCCACCAGCCACAGCTCACGTACCGGGAGCTCGGCATAGTGAAGGATGAATCCCTCAACGAGTTCCGGAGTATAGGAAGATCCACCGCCGATTACTGCTATTTTGAGTCCTTGTTCATTTGTCATTTCTGCACGCTCCAGTCTTGAAAGAATTGAATTTATATTTATGGGGTTATCTTGTTGTTTGTTTAATATGTTCAAAATCACGGAAGGCCCGCATTTTGTCATACACTTCCCGGCTTATTGGATGTCCGTCCGCTTCCATGGCTGACCATATGGCGCCGACAACCGGCTCTGCGGACAGCGTGACGACGGCTGCATTCGGAGCGGCTGCTGCGACTGCCTGTTCAACCTTGCTTCGGATCCAGCCGCGGTCTCCCCTTGTTAGCAGACTTCCTGCCAACACGACGTCGAACGTATCTTTCTCCATGCCAAGCCTATGGATAACTGCCACCGCTGATTTGCCGAGCTCTACGCCTTGACGGGTCAGAATCTCAAGGGCTACGGCATCATTTTCCGCCGCCGCTTCAAACAGCAGCTTCGCCGCATGTACGGGTACATGCTTCCCGTGATCCTGAAAGTCTTCAAACATATCGCTGACGTTGTCATATCCGAGGAAGTTCAGCAGAAGCGGCGTCAGCAGCGTCGTTTGCTCGCGGCCATCCCATGAGCGGATGACGGAGCGGAACACCTCGATATTGAGGGAACCGCCTCCGCCAAAATCACCGTACATGTAATCAAAGCCGCCTACCTGAACATGTTCCCCCGCAGGATTTCGTCCAGCGGCGTTGGTTCCTGTTCCGCAGATCAGAGCGACACCATAAGGATGGTTGGTACCTGCACGCAGGCCGATCATCGTATCGCAATTGATCGAATAATTCTGGGTGAAGCCGATTCCCTGGACTAAAGGATGCAGGATACGGTAATCTGCTTCCCGATCTGCGCCAGCCAGCCCGAAATAGGTGTGCGAAATTTCATGAACCCGCAGGCCTGCTTCGTTCAGCGCGCCTTCCGCAGCTTCCCGGATACTTTGCGCAGCCATGGAACGGTCAATCTGGTGATTGCCGTTGCCACTTACGCCTTTGCCAAGCACGCTGCCGCGGTCGTCGGTCAGCAGGGCGTATGTTTTTGTTCCTCCCCCATCGATTCCCAAGTAGTAAGTCAATGGTCGTCACTCCTATATATACGGATATATTTTTTTAGTTGAATCAATTTCATAACTCACTAAAACGATAAAATGGAAACTATATATAGACCAATAAAATCGTTTGGATCTATATATAGCCTTGATTGAAGTAGCTTAAGGTATTATGAAATTGATTCAGTTATCCTTCTGTTTTCGATACAGTAGACTCTCTTACGATGAGTTCAGGGTCAATCCGCACATTTGCCCCGCGTTTCATCGTACCGTCCATCCGTTTGAGCAGCATATCCGCAGCGGCAAGACCAATCCGGTCAGCAGGCTGACGGACCGTTGTCAAATGCGGGCGCAGCTTCGAGGAGATGTGTTGATCGTCATAGCCCACGATGGCTACCTGATCAGGCACGCGAATTCCAGCTTCCATCAGAGCGTTCGCAACACCAAGCGCAATATTGTCATCGCCTGCAAATACAGCGGAAGGAAGACGGCCATCACGAAGCCATCTCCGGCAGGCATCATACCCAAAATCGATTTCAAAATCGCCTGTTACCATCTCAAACGGAGCGAGGTTCTTTTCCTCCAGTGCCTGAAGGAAGCCGCTGCGGCGTTCCCGTGTACTGCGGAACATGTTATGCCCGCTCAGATGAGCAATGGAGGTATGTCCTTGATCCAGCAAATGCTTAGTTGCGACATAGCCGCCTTTATAGTTGTCTATGGTCACGGAGAAAGCATCATTTTCCGGTTTCTGGTTATCGATCAGGACATAAGGGATATTACGCCGCTTCAATTCCACGATGTAGTTGTCCTCTTCCATCGGTGAGAGCAGGATGAGGCCATCCACACGGTCCTCCTGGATCAGATAATGGGCTTCATCGGATCCAATGCCTGTAGAGACCGATACAGCGAGAAAATAGCCATGGAGTGCAAGCACCTCATTCAGCTCCTTGACGACAGCGTCAAAAAAGGAGTCCTGCAGGGTGGTTACAATCAAACCAACGATCCCGGTTTTGCCGCGGGCCAAACTGCGGGCAGCCGCGTTGGGACGGTAATCGAGCTCTTTGATGGCATCCAGCACCTTTTGTCTGTTTTTCTCGCGCACCGATTCAGCGCCGTTTAATACCCGCGAGACCGTCACGACGGACAGTCCTGATTTTTTTGCTACATCAAATATACTAACCTTCATCGTTTATTCTCCTTGCGGCAGATTTTCCGTACGTTTACATCAACTTAACACTAGTATACATGTACGGAGGGCTGGCCGCGAAGCTAATTTAAGACATGCACCGCCCCTTTCGGGACGGCACATGATCAGCATTAACGTTTGATAATTTCCATGACCTTCTTCTGGATGGTCGGCATGACTTCTTCTACCGTTTTATGTCCGGTATCAATCGGCTGCATTTCGTTAATAAACATGTCATTGATTTGCGAATAGTTGGTAATCAGATGGTTATAGGATTCAAAGCCATATTTCACAGCGCCTTCGTAAACCTTTTTCACATCATCAGGATCAATGCCTTCAAAATGCTTGTAGTAAGCCTCGGCTGCCTTCGTGTTGACTGGAGGGTTACCGCCGCTCAGATCAATCGATTTTTCCTGTACTTCGTCGCTGACGAGATATTTAATCCATTCAAAAGCTTCCTTCGGATGCTTGGAGCCTTTCAGGATCAGCAGCGGATCGACGAACAGCACGCTGCGGACCTTATCATTGCCGCCGGCTGGAACTGCAGCTACTCCGACTTTGAATGGGAAGTCATTGGAGCCCGCAAGGCTCCAGGAACCGCTGACTGTCATGCCAAGCTTGCCGGTTACGAAGGCATCGCCGTTTTGTCCGGCTACGCTCTTGCTCCATTCCGTTGTTGGGGAAACCTTATCTTTTAAGATCAGATTGAACAGCTTGTTATAGGTTGCCATCACGTCCGGAGAATCGAAGTGGGTCTCGGACGGTACGCCGCCGTTGGTCCAGGTATCCTGTGAGTACGGCTCAACACCGAAATAAAGCGGGCGCATATCGCGCTCGGACCAGGTGAAGTCAACGCCATACTGCGTTTTGGCAATATCATCGGATACATGCGTCATTTTTTTCGCGTCTTCAACCATTTTGTCAAACGTCCAGCTCTTGTCCTCGTAATCACTTGGAGGATAAGGGACATTGGCAGCATCGAACATGTCTTTGTTGTAGAGCATCAGCGTGACGTACATATTGACCGGAACACCGTACACATGATCTTTTACCGTATAAATTTTCATCAGATCATCCGGGATGCTGTAGTCGGATGCTTTGAATCCGTCTTCCTTAATAATGTCGTTCATGTCGAGCAGCATATCTTTGTTGTAATATTCCGCAAAACCGCCATAACCGTAGTGGCTTGTTACGTCAGGAGATTTGCCGCCGGCAATCAGCGTCTGCAGCTTACTGTCGAACTGCTCGTAAGGCGCCTTCTCCACTTTGACCTTAATGTTCGGATGCTTGGCTTCAAAATCCGGAATCAGCTTTTCGATAAAGGTACGGTCTTCGGAATCGATGGTGTAGTGCGTAATGGTAACCTGCTCGCCGGATTTACCGGATTTGCCGGTATCGCTATCGCCTGCAGGAGCCACGTCACCTGCTGATTTGCCGCCGCTGCAGCCGGATAATGCCAGGACAACCAGCATGCTGGTCGCAAGCAGAAGTGCAAAAGTCTTTTTCATCCTTTTCCTTTTCATGAACGATATCCCCCATATATTCAAGTTTTTTTGCCGCCGCTGCGGCGGGGCCTTTACTTGATGCCTGTAAGTACAATTCCTTCCACAAACCGCTTTTGGGCTATCGCAAACAGGGTAACAATCGGCAGCATGGCCAGTACAGAGGCGACCATGAGCAAATGCCAAGGCGGAATGCGGAACCGCGATGAAGTAAAGGAAGACATGCCGACCGGAAGCGTGAACTTATCCGATGAGCTTAAGTAGAGCACAGGTGTTAAAAGGTCGTTCCAGCTGTAGATGAAGGCAAAGATGGCAACCGTCGCAAGCGCCGGTCCTGAAAGCGGAAGGGCGATTTGCCGCCACATCCGGAATTCACTGCAGCCGTCGATGCGTCCGGCGTCAAACAGCTCATCCGGCAGCGTGGAAAAGAACTGGCGGAGCAAAAAGATGTTGTACGCCGAGCCGAAAAATGCAGGCACGATCAGCGGCAGGAACGTATCGATCCAGTTCAGTTTGGAAAAGAGAATGAACTGCGGAATCATGATCGCCGGATACGGAAGCATCATGGTGCTGAGCATCAGCATAAACCACAGATTGCTGCCTTTGCCCCGGTATCTTGCGAAGCCGTAGGCCGCCAGGGCTGACGAGAGCAGGGTGCCGACAACCGTCAGAATACCGATAATTAAACTGTTGGCGTACATCTGACCGAAATTCAGCGTTTCAAAAATATCCTTATAGTTGCTCCACTGCCATGTTTCCGGCAAAAAGGTCGGAGGGAACTTGAGCAGCTCCTTCTTTGATTTCAATGAAGTTGAAACCATGAAGAACAGCGGCAGCAGCATGAGAAAGGTGGTAACCACCAAAGCGATGAAGCTGGCGATGCTTACGGCATCGATTTTGCGCCGGGGCTTGGTCAGGGAAGACGAAGCGTTCGGACCGGCAGCCGGAATCGTACTCATTTGCGTCCGCCTCCTTCATAGTGGACATAACGGTTCGAGAATTTCATGATGAGCCCCGTGAAGAGCATAACCACGATCAGCAGTACCCATGCCAGGGCGGAAGAGTAGCCTGCGCGGTACTCCTTGAACGCGCTCGTATACAGGTTGTAGACGTAGAACCAGGTTGAGTAGTTCGGACCGCCTTGGGTCATAACATACGCTTGGGTAAATACCTGGAACGAGTCGATGACACCCATAATCAGCTGGAACAGCAGCACGGGTGAAATCATAGGAAGCGTCACATTCAGGAAGATCCGGAAACGGCCTGCGCCATCGAGCTTGGCAGCTTCAACAAGGCTTGAAGGAACACCCTGCAGTCCGGCGAGGAACAGAATCATGCCTGAGCCCGCTGTCCAGAAGGACATAATCATAAGGGCGTAGAGCGCATAGTCCGGACTCATGAGCCAAGATGGACCACTGATGCCGAACCAGGATAGTACGTAGTTGAACAGTCCAATGGATGGATTGAAAATCCAGTACCACAGCAGTGACATGGCAACGCCGGATACCATGCTCGGAAAATACATGGCGGTTCGGAAAAAGCCGCGGAATGGTATTTTCTGATTGAGCAGGAGCGCAAATCCGAGTGCCAGCAGCAGCTGGATCGGCACGCTGATAAACGTGTACCGCAGCGTCACTACGACGGATTTCCAGAACAAATCGTTATGGAACATTTCCTGGTAATTCGCGAGTCCGACATACTTGGGCGGGTGAATAATGTCATAATCCGTAAAGCTGTAATAGAGCGATGACAGAATCGGGTACAGGGCAAATACCAGGAAGCCGATTAGCCATGGAGCGATGAAAAGATACATATAAAGTGTCTGCCGCCGGCTTTCGCGATGGGTCACGGAAACACCAACCTTTCTATTAGTTTAAAAATTATAACGCTTTAACTTTTAGAGTGTGCGTGCCCCTTTTATAAAGGTTTCATAGGATGTTAGTTGTTATAAAGTTAAAGTGCTTTAATTTTCATATCCGGTCTGATGACAATATCATAGAGGATGATTTCTCAATTATCAACTCTTTTTTTATAAAGATGTAAGCGCTGCCTCGATGAGCTGATTTGAGTCGTGCATAGGATCCTTGCCAAACGCTTCTGCAGAACGGTTAAAGACGCAAGGACAAGCTGTAATATTTTTCATGAATTTCTATGGAGGAATTTTCGCGAAAAGACTGTAATTTCAAGCAAAGTGTGCTAACATACCTTTGTTTTAAAGTTAATTTTTAATGGAAGTAAGGTGATTTCTGACTCATGACCGCACTTGTTAATGATTCGTCCGAACGGTCAGAAGCGGGACGTCTCAGCCTGGTGAGTTTGACTTGGCCGATCTTTCTTGAACTGTTCCTTTTTATGCTAATGGGCAGCGTGGATACGTTCATGATCAGCTCGGTGTCAGATGACGCTGTGTCCGGGGTAGGCGCAGCCAACCAGATTATATCGATAGCGATTCTATTGCTTGAAGTCATTGGAAGCGGGGCTGCTATCGTTGTTGCCCAGTATCTGGGCTCGAAGAAAAGGCTGGAGGCCGCCAAAGTGACAGGCAACGCATTGACGCTGAATTTGGCTGTCGGCTTGATCCTGAGTATCATTTTTCTCGGACTAGGCGGATATATGCTGCGGCTGCTGAACGTGCATGGGGAAATTTTTGACTATGCACAGTCGTACATGCGGATTGTCGGAGGCGGGATTTTCCTGCAGGCTCTCATCAATGCATTGGCTGCAACTATACGTACTCACGGGTTCACCAAGGAAACTATGGTGGTATCCCTTTTTATGAATATACTGCATGTGGTCGGCAATTATTTGCTGATTTTCGGTCACCTGGGCTTTCCCGCCATGGGTGTGGAGGGCGCAGCCATTTCAACGGTGTTCAGCCGCCTGGTATGCCTGCTCGTTTTCTTCTGGCTGATGTACCGTGTTATGGAAGTGAGAGTGGAATGGAAATATTACATTCATCTGTCCAAAGAGTATGTCCGCAAAATACTCAGCATTGGCATTCCCTCGGCTTTTGAAAATATCGTCTATCAGATCTGCCAGCTGACCTTTACGCTGTATGTGACCTATCTCGGCTCAGAGGCGATGGCCACCCGGCAGTATGCCAGTAATATCTCGATGTATATTTACTTGTTCAGCATGGCGATCGGTATGAGCACCGCAATCATGGTCGGCCATTATGTCGGCTCGCGCCGCAACCAGGACGCTTACACCCGGGTATTTCAAAGTGTAAAATGGGCTCTGGCCGCTACCGTCGTCATCGATATCATCATTATTGCATTCCGTGTGCCTTTGATGAGCCTCTTTACCGATAATATGACGATTATCCGTATGGGTGCGCAGGTGATTCTGCTGAGCATTATCTTGGAAACGGGCCGAACGGTGAACATCGTCATCATCAACTCCCTCCGTGCTTCGGGCGATGCCCGGTTCCCGGTATATATGGGGCTGATTTCGATGGTATGCATGTCGCTGCCGCTTGGATATTTTCTTATCTTCCATCTTCATCTGGGGCTGGTCGGAGTCTGGCTGGCTATCGCCGCGGATGAATGGACACGCGCCGTCATCATGTATTTCCGCTGGAAAAGCCGGGCCTGGGAGCGGCATGCGCTCGTTGAGCCTATGGAGCCGGAGCCGGTTCCTGCGGCAGCTCCGACCGTGGGCTAGTTGTTCCAGACCGAGCGGTATTTCCATTCAAGTTGCACAAAAGTAGTACTCATTATATAATGTATATAAAGAAGTTACAGTTAGTAGGCGGGTAATCCTGCCTTTCTTTTTAATCTATACTGTGTATAAAAAAGTATCAGTTAGCATAACATAACATTCCATATCTTTAGGAGGATTTTAAAAATGAAAATTGAAGTTTGGTCCGACTTTGCATGTCCTTTCTGCTACATCGGCAAGCGTCGCTTTGAAGCGGCTCTGGAACGTTTTGAGCATAAAAATGAAGTTGAAGTGGTTTTCCGCAGCTTCGAGCTGGCTCCGGATGCGCCTCGCGATAATGAAGAAAGCATGCACAGCATTCTGGCTTCCAAGTACGGGATGACGATCGAAAAGGCCAAAGCGATGAATGCCAATATGACCGAGCAGGCCAAGGCAGTGGGGCTGACCTACCACTTTGATACCATGAAGCCCACGAATACATTTGATGCCCACCGCTTAACGCATTGGGCAGGTGAATCCGGTAAGCGTTATGACATGACCGAGCGTTTGTTCAAGGCCTATTTTACCGACTCGGAGCATTTGGGAGACCGTGATACATTGGCGCGTCTTGCCGGAGAGATTGGTCTTGATGCCAAGGCTGCCGCTGATATGCTCGCAAGTGATGCTTATACAGCGGATGTACGTGAGGATGAGAACCAATCGTCCAAGCTCGGCATTTCGGGCGTGCCATTTTTCGTTGTGAACCAGAAATATGGTATTTCCGGCGCTCAGCCGGAGGATGTGTTTGTGGATGCGCTCGAGAACATCTGGAAGGAAGATCATCCGCTGACCATGGTCGGCGGCTCGGATGACTTGGCTTGCCAAGACGGTTCCTGCGCTTTGCCAGCCGATAAAGCGTAACCTTACCGTTTGAACGTAAAAAAAGAGACTGTCCCCGAAAGGTTCTATATTGAACCTGACGGAGTTCAGTCTCTTTTTTTATTCGACGGAATATGCAATTTTCCGGAATCAGCTTACTTATTCATGGGCTGGATCGGATCGTTAAAAAAGGGCTTGGCTTCTACTAATGGAATATGCACCTGCGTATATCCCGGTGCAGCGTCATCCTTCAAGAAGTAAAAGACAATATCCGCATCTGTAAAGAAAACACCCATGTCATTCCCGAATGCTTTCGCGTCTTTGCCGGCATAGGAGGAGAACAGCTTGCTGAAAGCCGCCAGGGATTCCTTGTCATGCTTCAACAGATTTTCAGAGACGACTCTGGAATTCGTTCTGGCATCATAGTTCAGTGCATCCAGCACAGGAAAGGATTCGCCTGTTACGCCGTTTGGCATGCCTTGGGTCAAGGTGCCATGGAAGACAAACGAATAGAAGTCTCCGCTGCTGCTGGCTACCTCATAACTCAGGTTCAGTTTGTCGCTTGTCGTCATGTCCTCGCTATATTTACGGATGATATTTTCCAGATCCTGATTGATATTTTCCTCGGCGAGTACGCCTGTCAGACCTTTAATCTGCGGGTAATCAGCGGTGAAGTGGGCTCTGTGTACCGTTAGATTTGTCACTTCAAAGTCCGTCTTGGAGGTTTTCCGGGAAGTGCCTGATTCTCCATCCGGGCCGGAGTGCTGAAGAACTTGTCCGGCAGGAGCGGTGAGGGGCGGAGGCTGCTGCATTTTGGCACACACAGCGCCTGCACCACCCAGCAATAAAATGCTGAATATTCCAAAAGCGATCCATTTTTGCATGATGGCCCTCCTTATATCCAGAGATTCAATTCCCTTTCAATAACCATACATGCAATATAGAGATGGAAAAACCGCATTTCGGTAACAGAAAAATGAAAGTTTACTCATTAATCGATCGTTTTGGTCATGGATCTGAGCAGCTCAAGCCCAATTTCATCGACATGTCTTTTCTGGGCACGGAGCCTGGAAAAGGGCCTGAGCGCAAAGCTGCCGTTGTTGGAGAGAACAATGACCGCCATATTCTTCTCCCTGTGAAAACCGATAAAGCTGCTTGAGCCGTAGGTGCCGCCGTTATGCCAGTGCATCCGGTCGTGATAGACACCGGTCCGGATCATCCATCCCATTCCAACTTCGTCATACCGGCGGATACGATGCCTCGGCAGTTGGGTCGCTTTCATGGCCGACGTCACGGATGCAGCCCCCATGCCCGCGTTCGCCTTGGCGAACTGCAGCAGGTCCCTGGCAGTGGTGCGCAGGCCCCCGGCCCCTGCCAGAACGCCAAAATCCCAGTAAGGCATCTCTTTACCATTCGCAGTATACACGGGAAGCTGTCTTTGCTGCTGAGATGGGCTCAATCCGAACACCGTATCCTCCATAAAGAGTGGTCCGCATAC
Organism: Paenibacillus dokdonensis; assembly: GCF_004916975.1. Classification (GTDB taxonomy): domain Bacteria; phylum Bacillota; class Bacilli; order Paenibacillales; family Paenibacillaceae; genus Paenibacillus_AQ; species Paenibacillus_AQ dokdonensis. The sequence goes on from NZ_STGQ01000002.1 coordinate 1,064,825, forward strand.
CATTTCCCGCACCAGCTCCTCCAGATTATGGCCGGTGCAGCGTGTCAGGATATAGCCGAGCAGGCCTGCACCAAGATTGGAGTATTCGAAGTTTCCAGGTGCAGCTGGCCGGCATTTAAGCAGATCCTTGAGCAGATGCTCCTCTGTGTAATGCTGGTAGGGATTAAGCTTGTCCGTCATGACGGATTTCAGTCCGGCAGGAAGACGGGGTAGCCCGGATGTATGCTCTCCGAGCTGTTCGAGGGTTATCGAGCTGATTTTACGATTGGAAGCACATTCAGGTATGTATTTGCCGATGGTGTCAGTCAGCTTCAGATTGCCCTGCTGTTCGAGAATGTAAAGCAGTGTTGTCATGAAAACCTTAGTAATCGAGGCCGCTTCATAAATGGCTGATGAATAATCGAAGCCCTGCGGCTGACCATGGCCCCAGTAATACTGGTTCCCATTTTCCAGAATGCCGATCGTGAGAGTTAACGGGAATTTGCTGCCAAAATGCTCCCGTATCAGTGCGTCGGCTCTGCCCGTTATCGGGTGGTCTGTTGTGATCATGGGTAGGCACCTCCATATATATAATAAACGTGCAATCGGAAGGATAGTTGTTCTAAGGTGGAACTTACCAACCACTGTATTACCCTGTAAACGGATGTTTGACGCAATCGACAAAATAACTCAATTTCGTGAAAAAAGCCCGAAAAACATGCAAAAAAGCTAATAATCATCGCCCGTTTGACCGATATGTGAGGTATGATGTGTTTATCAAAATAGGAATTGGAGGGAATTTACATTGCATAAGAAGCTTCAAAAGATGCTTGTCATGTCGCTGGTTATGGTGCTGTGCATGGCATATTCCGGAGTCACTTGGGCGGCTACAACTGCCGATTTGTCCAAGCTGGTTCTCTCAAAATCCCGGGTTACACTGGAGATTGGCGATACGGCATCTGTGACGGCGACGGGCGTTTATAAAGATAACTCAACTGAAAATGTGACGATAAAAGCAAGCTGGAGCAGCAAAAACGATGCTGTGGCCACCGTATATAACGGTACCATTACCGCAGTAGGGGAAGGCAGCTCGACCATTTCGGTCGTTTATGGCAGTGAAACCGAATCGGTTCAAGTCAACGTAACGAAGAAGGTCAAGGCACTTACAGTAGCGGACCCTCAGAAGAAGCTTGAACTGAAGCTGAGCGACAACCCGACCATTCATCTGACTGCAACCTATACGGATAACTCTACAGATACGGATGCTTCGAACAAGGCTGAATGGACTGTGGACGACAGCAGCGTGGTCTCGGTTGTGAATGGCGTGGTAAAACCGATTGGTTCCGGTACGGCAACCATCACGGCTACCTATGGCAAGCAAACGGTATCCATTCCGGTGAGCGTGGAACTGGTGAAACGCCTGGATCCGAGCGAGACGAAAGTGTCTATGCTGGTCAGTGAAAAGAAAACCGTACAAGTCACCCTGAAGGCAACCTATCCTGACGGGGAGGTAAAGGATGATGTAGCGGCACAAGCCGAATGGTCCACGAGCAATGCGGATGTTGCCGATGTGATTAAAGGTGAAATTACAGCTTATGGACCGGGATCGGCTACGATTACGGCCAAATACGGCACTCAAACAGCAACAGTTCAGGTGGATGTTGATAAGACCATCCGTTTGCAGGCAAGCGAACAGAATATTTTCCTGCATACCAATGAAACGCTTAAGAATCCGATCAAGCTGGAAGCTGTTTATCCCGATAAAGATCCAGTAGATATTACAAAAGACGCAGTGTGGACGTCCAACAACGAGAAAGTGGCATTCGTTAAGCAAGGCGCAGTTACTGCAAACGCTCCTGGTGCTGCAGTTATTACAGCCAAATACGGCGACAAGAGCGTAACGATCAACGTGGATGTTGATGTTCCGCGCCATCTCGATATGTTAGAAGAAGTAGCACTCAGTCTTACAGGCACGAAAACACAACAGCTTGAATTGAATGCTACCTATGCGAACGGTCAAACCGAGAAAGTACAGAATAAAGCGGAATGGAAATCCAGCAAGGAAGATGTTGTCTATGTTTCGAATGGGCTGCTGACTGCCTACAAAAAAGGCCAAGCGGACATTACTGCCACTTACGGCGGTGTAACCGTGACAACACATGTAGCGGTGGACATCCCGCTGAAGACCGAGCTTTCTTCGAAGAAGGTTTCTTTGAAAGTAAACGGAACATACGGGGCAAGCATTGTGCTGGATTATGGCGCGGACAAGCCTTCGGAGCAGCTGACAGATAAAGTCGACTGGAGCTCGAACAAGGAAGACATCGCGAAAGTAGATGACAAAGGCATTATCACAGGTGTTAGCTCAGGTACGGCCACGATTACAGCCAAGTATGACAGCAAGACGTATACGATGACGGTTGAGGTGGGCTTGGTCAGTGAGCTGACTTCCCCGCAAAGTCTGATCATTATGTCCACTGGGGATAAAAAGACAATTGATTTATCAGCTGTGAACGATCCCGAGTCGGCAGAAGGCCTTAACAAAAGGGCAACCTGGAAGTCCAGCAGCCCTACTGTGGCCAGTGTGGACGGCGAGGGTGTAGTTACGGGTATGAAGAGCGGTAAGGCAACCATTACGGCAGAATACGGTGGCAAGAAGGTTACGGTTACTGTCGAGGTTGATGTGATTTCGAAGATTGATGCAGATATAGATTTCGTTGCGTTAAAAACGGCTGGCAAAGCCAAAGAGAAAACGGCAAATGTTACCGTGACCGTAACCTTCAGTGACGGTTCTACCAAGGATGTCAGCGACAAAGCGGAATGGAGCACTTCGAATTACAAGATCGCTTCCGTATTAAAGGGTAAAATTACGGCTATCTCCAGCGGGAAAACGTCGATCAGTGCCAAGTATGGTAACAAAACCGTACGCATTCCGGTGGAAGTGGATATTCTGAAATATCTGCAAACGAATGAAGTCAGCTTAAATATGAGCGTTGGTCAAACGGTCAACCTGGTAGCAACCGCCACGTATAATGACGGAAGCGAATCAGATGTCTCCACACCTGCGCTGTGGAAGTCCTCTCGCATCCTGTCCGCTACCGTGAAAGACGGTGTGGTCAAAGCGACAGGCAAAGGCAAAGCGACGATTACAGTCAGCTTCGGCGGCAAATCCACGCGCGTGATTGTAACGGTGAAATAAAGTATCTTGAACAGCATGCTATCAATAGAAAAAACGGGCAGCCCGAGAATGATATTCTTGAGCTGCCCGTTTGTTTTTGTGTCAGACAAGAGGCAAAGGCAAACATAGCGGAGGGGGCGGAGCCTCTTACTCCATATTCTCCACATCAACCACAGGCACGCTGATCAGCTCGCCCAGCTGGTCACCGCCTGGGTATACATCCTCAAACTGGCTGAACAGGCCGGTCACGGTCACGCTCATGCCATCATAGAAGCTATAGTTCCCGTGCAGCTTCACGTATGAGTCACCCATTTGCGCAAGCGCGTCACCTTCGCCACCGTAAACGATATAGCAGGTGAAACGGACCTTTTCGTTAGAGTGACTGAGCAAGTCACTAACATTGATATCCGTATAATCCTTTTGGTAGCCCATGAATTGATAGCTGTCTCCCTGACGCATGTAGATAGCATTCTGGGAAGCGCCGCCATCGCCTTCTACACCATTCGGACGGGCAACGAGCAGCGATTTATCAGCTTGCACTTCATAGCGATCTGCATCAAAGAGGAAAAGCTGGGTCATGCCACCGTCATGTACTTCATAAGCTGCATAGAGCGCATTTCGGGAGCTGGAATCACCTTCGACGAGAATCACCGGCGCAGTCTTCGTGCTGAGCGACTTCTCCACGGAAATCTGCCGGATGTTTACGTTAGCAGGGAAGTCGTGCGTGCTCAGGATTTGCACGGATTCATCATCATTCATTTTTGCGAAGTAAACCGTGTTGCTGTCATCTGAACCGATTGCATAAGCGCTGCCACCGAACCGGTTGCCTCCGCCACTGACATGGCTGTAATTCTTCATCTGGTCGGTTTGCTGCAGGAGTCGCAGCGGATCATGCACGGTCCAGGCCAGCTTGGCTTTTTTAATTTCATTTGTTGTGTCTTGATAGGACGACAGCGCCTCATAGATGGCGATGGCTCCTTCGAAATCATTATTTTTCACTTTCCGCTGCGCAGCCGTGATCCATTTCCGGATCTGCCTGTCAATCTCGCTCAGCAAGCTTGATTTGATCCCAGCACTCTTGGCATATGCTTCATAGGCTTTGGCATGGAGAGCATAGTTCGCAGGCTGTTCTCCGTCGACATCCTTTTTCAGAATGATCCGTGCAAGCTCTTCCGCTTTGGCTTCGACCCATGGTGCCGCCAGCTTTCGTCCTTGGTACTGGCTCATCATCGACTGCGACACATCCAGAAGCTCAGGAAATTTGCCTTCTCCGGCCAGCTTGGACATCAGCTTTTCATCAAAGTCCTTGAATTTGGCGGAAAGCTGCTTGGTTTTCTCGTTTGCACCGCCGTAAAATACATCGGGAATGGCCTGGAGATTCCACTTGGGAGTCGCCTCATCCGTTTGCCCTTGGCTCAACCGGTCCTCCAGCTGACTGTAAAACAAAGCCTTGAACTGCTGGAAGTAATGCGTAATATCGTCCGATATGCCAAAGCTTGCAGAAATCTTCGGATAGTAAGCTGCAAACCGGTCCCCTGTGTTCATGTATTTGCTCTTTGCGCTTTGGAGCTCGTTGTACACTTGAAGAAAGCCGGTAAAATCCTGTCCGGAGCCTGTGCGCTCCGCACGCTGATCAAGCTGGGAAAGCGTCTGTTTCATTAGGGTAATCGGCTGCAGCTCAAGCAGACGCTTCGCGATCAGATCCTCTTTATAATGAATGGATTTATTATTGGACGCTTTTTGATACCATTCTTCAGCGGCGATGAGGTCCTTTTGATCATAATATCGGCCGGCCTCATCGACCCAAGCCATTTTGCGGTTGATATCGATTCCCTTCAGGCCGATCAGGACCAGCATGGCGATACAGAACAAAATGAGAAGATTACGCAGGGTTAGCGTATGTTTTATCGTCATATATTTATGGCCTCTTTAATAGAATTTGGACACATGGCTTATTCCCATTTTTGAAATTCGGGATCCCAGCGGTATTTTTCGTTATAAATGGCTGAGACTTCATCGCGCAGACCGTTCCAGGATTGGTTTGGATTGCGGCGAACCAGCTGGTATAACCGGAGAAATCGTTCTTGGGGAAGCTGACGGGCATATCGGTGAATGAAATCCGGGTACGAGTCGACATATTTCTTCATTCGCACGGCAGCGCCCGCCACCGTCGTCATGATTCCAGCACCATTCTTCATGCGCAGTATTTCCCGTTCATATAAAAGTACGTAGCGGATGGCTTTGTTTTTAACCAGCTCGCGTTTGATTTTGGCAAGCTCGCCGATATATTCCGCGAGGGCGGGCTCGAAGCCGTCCAGCATCAGCGGATCAAGCTCAAGCTCCATATCTTTGCGCAGCACAAACGTCTGAAGCAGCATGATCTGCTGCAGACGGATTCGGTCATTATGCACAATCGTGGCGATCTCCCGCAAAATTTCATAACCGAGCTGTTCGTCGTCTTTGATGGCAGCAGAAGCGGTCGTGAGGTTCAAATATATTCCTTCGATAATGCGCCGCTCGCTGATACGCAGCAGCTTATCGAGCTGCCTTCTTGTTTCAGTCTCAAGCATTTTACGCTGAAACCACCAGAGCAGTGCTGTCAACGCGATTCCGCCTAAGAGACAGAGGATGATCTGCAGAAAGGTTTGGCTGAACAGAACGGCTGCAAGCGTGATGAGGAGGGAGATGAGCCGCTCACTTTGCATGGAACGTTTGGCGTTGATTTTTGCCTGCTCCATGACGGGAATCAGCATATGTTTGCCGCAACTCGCGCATTTATCTTCCCAAAGCACGGTAAACGAACGGCAATGTTTGCAAACTCTTAACTTTTCATAGGTATATCTTGTCTTATAATAGGGGCGCAGGCGCACCGGCTTTTTCTTATTCATGACGTTTGATCACCCCGCGGGTTGGAAATAGTCAGGAGTGTTTCATCGAGATCCTCGGGCGTGGGTGCTTTCTTCTGTCTACCAAAGTAAACGGCAATTTTAATTATGATAAATAGAAACAAAATGCCGAGGCATCCGTATGCAATCATATTCCTCAAATTCCTTTCTGGGGGTAAATATGGTTGGAAAACATGATTTAGGCCTTATTTCCTATAAGGAGCACGGAGGCTGCGATCATTGAACTTTGCCGGCTTTAATTATATCATAATATAAAAGTATTGGGAGTTTTTAGTCGGCTGTGTGTACCCGCTGCTCATCATATGGAAAATGTTAAAAATGCTTCTTGGATGTAATTTTATCGTTTCTTAAGAAATTCTTAAGACTTTTTTCCTAGAGTATAATGAAAGCTTATGAAAATCAGTTCAATTTAATAGAGAAGGAGTATCGAAATTCTATGCTTCATAAAAATAAAATAGCACTATGTCTTCTGCTGGTTGTCCTGTTGATCCTGCCGCTAAGCGGCAAAGGGGTCTCCGCCGCGGCTGCGCAGCAGTCCTCTCATATCGACGCCGTGCTGGTTATGGACGCAAGTAACTCCATGAAAGCCAGTGACCCGAACCAGATCAGCGGCGAAGCGATGAAAATGTTCATCGACATGCTCTCGACGCGGGGAGACAAGGTAGGAATCGTCTCCTATACCGATAAAATCCAGCGGGAGAAGGCACTGCTGGAAATTCAGTCCGATGCGGACAAAACCGATCTCAAGCAGTTCATTGACCAGCTTGACCGCGGGGCATATACGGATATTTCCGTAGGCGTCAAGGAAGCGGTTAAGGTGTTGAAGCAGGGGGCCGAAAAGGGCCACGAGCCGATGATCGTCGTCTTGGCGGATGGCAATAATGCACTCGATCCGAAATCGGGCAGAACAGAGTCGCAGGCCGATCAGGAGCTCAGTCAATCTGTGCAGGAGGCGAAAGCGGATGGGATTCCGATTTATACCATCGGCCTGAATGCGGACGGCAAGCTGAATAAGAATGCGCTGGCGAAACTCTCGGATCAGACCGGGGGCAAATCCTTCTCGACCAGTTCAGCGGATGACCTGCCGCAAATTCTGAGTGAGATTTTCGCGAGTCACCAGAAGCTCAAGATTGTGCCTGTGACCGCAATTACTGCTAACGGCAGCTATCAGGAAGTGACGATAAACGTACCCAATGCGAACGTGCTGGAAGCGAATATTTCGATGATTTCCTCCAGTCCCGTTGATGTGAAGCTGACCGATCCGTCGGGGAAGGAACAGCAGATTCCATCAGCGAATGTGCTCCGTTCCAAATCGAAGACCTATTCCCTGCTTAAGCTGCTAAAGCCCGAGCAGGGCGATTGGAAGCTGCAGGTGAAGGGTGTTCCAAAGGATAAAATCGACATTAATCTGATCTTTAACTATGATCTTGAGCTGGACATGGATCCGCTGCCCTCTACTACGGTGAAGAAAGGCGATTCCATCGACATCAATGCCTATCTTGTCAGCAACGGCCAGAAGCTGCAGAATAACGGGCTTTACAATAACATGAGTGCGAAGCTGATTGTCAAGGATCTCGATTCCGGAGATACGAAGGAAGTGAAGCTGACGAATAAAGGAGACCATTTTGTAGGCTCCTACACCGTGGAAGAGAAGCATCAGTACGAGCTGAGAGCCCGTGCCGAGGACAAAAGCTTTTACCGGGAAACCAAGCCGGTGACGATCAGTGCGAAAACTGCTGGTGCGGGAAGCACGCAGACACCCGCACCAAGCAAGGAAGATAAGAAACCATTTCCTGTATGGCCCGTAGTGATTGGAGTCATTGCTCTCGCGGCATTGGCAGCTGCAGCCTACTTTATTCTTGGAGCGTTCCGAAAGGCGAATAAAGGCTTTGTCGGCCAAATGGTGGTGGAAATCCGCGACGAAAACACCGGGGAGAAAACATATCCGCAGTATAAAAGGTTGACTGCCTTCAAAGGCAAGTTCAATCTGCATCAGCTGCTCCAGCTGGCACCGGAGCTGAAAGAAACAGATAAGGTCATCTTTACGCCAGGAAAAAATGATCGCTTGATGATAAAGAACGGCTCAGCCTGCATGGTTGAGAAATCGGGCCGGGCGGTGGATGCCTCCCGCGGAGCCGAGCTGAAAAGCGGCGACCGTCTCAGCGTGTCGCTGCCGCAGGTGGATAAGACGATATTAATCGAATACTTGGTTTAAGTGCTGTACTGAACATTCGGATATAAGAACCTAGAGATCTACTCAGGAGGGGAAACTATGAAACCGGTAGTAAGAGAACATATACAGCAGCTTGATGTATCACTTGGCGGAGGAATTGTCAGCGAGAAGATTCGGGTCGACACGATCGACAACCCGATTCTCATTATTGGCCTTGGAGGTACGGGCATCGATGCGCTGCTTCGTCTGAAATACCAGATTAACCGTCGCTTTAAGCTGCCTGAGGATCCACTCTCCAAAAAGAAAATGGAGAAGCCGTCCAACGTGGAGTTCCTGGCTTTTGAAACGAACGAGCAGGACCGGAACAAGCGCTATAAAGGCGTTGGACTGGACTCTATCAATGAATTTGTGCTACTCTCCAATGCGGAAATCGGCGGCCTGCTGCAGAACCGCAGCATTTTGGAGCCATATGTTACAGACTGGCTGTCTCCGGAGCTCAGCATTACCGACGGCATGAACGGCGCGGCCGGCGTGCGTCAGGCGGGACGATTGCTTCTGTTCACCAAGATCAATCAGGTGGTGCAGGCCATCGATAAAAAGATTAAAACCTTGTCCGTAGGCACCAACAAAAAGCTGATGGTGTTTCTGCTGACGGGTCTGTCCGGTGGTACGGGCAGCGGCTGCTTCCTCGATATCGCCTATATCGTACGCGGTATTATCGAACGCGACCACGGCTCGGCAGGGATTGACCGCGTCAATACGCTCGGCTACTTGTTTACGCCGGATGTGAACCTGTCGAACAAGAGTCTGAGCGAGCATACGCGCGAATACATTAAGAAAAACGGCTATGCCGCGCTGAAAGAGCTTGACTACTGGATGAACGTGGATGCCCGCAGCGAGCGCTTCAAGCAGCAGTACGGCAATATTTTGAGCGTGAACTCACCGCTTCCGCCATTTAATCTGTGTCATTTGATCTCGGCAACGAACACCGAAGGCAAGCTGCTGGAGAACGCGTATGACTACTGCATGAACGTAACCGCAGAGAATATCACGAACTTTATGGCCAGCGAGGAAAAACAGTCGGGCGAAGAATTCGCGATCCATGACTATATCAGCAACATTCGTACGAATATTGCACAGATGAATAAGGCGTATCCGGCGAACTATGATTACAACATTATCGGGGCATCCTCCGCGGTGCTGCCCATTGAAGAAATGACGACTTATCTGGCATTCCGCCTGTTCGGCAAAATGGAAACGATGTTCGAGAAGGCGCCAAGCCAGGAGGATGTGGAGAAATTCGCCCGCAAGCTGGGCATTGATCTCGACACGATGATGAAGACCTTCGAATCGCGCGTGCCTGAGCCGCTGCCGGGTTATCAGAACAGTGAACGTCTGAGTTACACCAACGTCGTGAAAAATCAGGTCATCAACATGGACACGGAGCTGGAACAAAACTTCTTGGCTCGTGCCCGTGAAGAATACATCAAGGCGAAGAAGCAGCTTCCGGGCGAAGTCGTGGAGCAGTTCAGCGATCAGATCCGCCGTATTTTCCTGCATCCGGAACAAGGGCCGTTCTATGTATCGCGCCTGCTGTATACGGAAAAGGGCTTCTGTCTCCTGAAAATGCTGCTGTCCTACATCGAAGCGCTGCGTGAGAATCTGACCCGCATTCCGCGTGACATTGAAGCGGCAAGAGAGCAGGCGAACGACCGGCTTGGTGATGCGAAGAGCGCTTTTGTATCCAAGGACAAAAAGAAGAACGTCTACATTGAGGCCAAAATTAATGAGTACTGGCTGTTGGCGGATGTGGAGCGTACAGAGCAGATGATCGAGTTCTACGAAGATCTGTATGATCTTTTGAACCAGGAAAACAACCGCATTTATAATGTATATACCGAAATTCTGAACGCTCTGAACGCGATTTTCGCCAAAAACGGAGATATTCTCTTGAGCGGCGAAGAACAGCAGGATCATAAAGGCAACAAAACCTACTACTGGAACATTGTCAGCGTGCCCGATATTTCCAAGGTTATCAACAAGATGATGGAGCAGAAGGACGTGGAGGACTTGATCCGCGACTTTTCCCAAGAGCTGCTGCAGCACTCCAATCAGTGGATCAAAGAACAGGAAATCGACATCATCAGCTCGATCTCGGATTTCCTGACAGAGAAATTTGGAGATCTGATTACGAAATCCATGGAGGATTTCCTGATCATGAAGTTCGGACAGGAGGAGTCCATCGAGAAGTTCGTGGAACGCAATATTGCCAGCAAGCTGGATGAGGAGGCCGTACCGGTATTCCATCTCAGCAACAGCGCGGGCAACCTGTACTTCCCTTCATGGGGTTTTGTGTCTGTACCGGTTCAAGCTCCAAGCATTCTGAAGGGGATCCGGAACTACCAGAACAATTCCGTCGGCAAATCGCATTTCACCGTGAAGGAAAGCGAAGTGAAAAACCGGATTTTCTGGCTGAATACGAAAAACGGGGTGCCGCTCTTCGTCTACACACCGCTGAAGGTGTTCGAAGAAAGCTACGAGCGCACCATTCTCGACAAGGAAGGCATTGGACGTCACCTGGTGCAAACCGACCGTGCGAACTGGACGTATCTGCCTTCACCAATTCCGGAAAAATCCTGGGGCGAAACTTACGTCAATCCGCGGGTTCAAGGCTACAATGCCCGTGTCCGTTCGGAATTCGAACAGGCATTTACCTACAAGATTATTGTGCAAAAGGATATCGACCAGAATACGAGCAACCGCTATGCAGTGATTCATACCAAGCCGTTTGATCTGAATGATGTTCTGCGCGCTTATGATATGCAGCTGAACACAGCCAAGCCGAATCTGGGCGAAGTGAAGCGTGCTGCAACCGAATTGAAGCGTCTGCTTGAAGGCGGACTGGAAAGAGAGAGCACGAAGGATATCTTCGGCAGTATCAACGAAGAGTTGGCGAAGGAAAATCTGATCCGTTCACCGGAGCAGATTACGCGCGTTCGCGCCGAGCTGGCCAAGTATCAGACGATTGCAGCCAAGCTGCAGGAGCTGGATATGGTCATCAGCCAGAACCAGGACGAAGAGAAATGGCTGGATCATTTCATTGAAGCGATGTACACCGGCACGATTACCAAAAAGGGCGCGCTGTATGTATATGATCGGGATCCTGAAGAGGAGTCCTGGGAGCCCTTTGCGAACCTTATGAAGAGCGTCAATTACGTGGAGTACGAGGTTTATAAGCATTTCCGCGGATTGGATGAGAAGAGCCGGAGCACTCTGCTGCGTAAAGCTGCCCGCCGTGATCATGATATGACGGCTTCCGAGGATATTTCGGCGCTGCTTTCCAAGCTGGAAGAACTGGCTGAAACGTTCCTTGATGCGCGTGACCGCCTGGAATATGAGAAGGTTGAGCTGGCGGACGGGGAGGAACGTCATCAGTTTTACAAGCAGGTGTCTTCCAAATTAAATGACATTCGCAGAAGGTTGAAATAACGATGGACCAATTACTGGAACGGTTTGCCGCAGGCTATGCCGCCGATCAGGATAAGCTGTCAGGCAAGGGGGATGACCAGAGCAGTATCCATTACCCGGCCGTGTTTCTCTTCATCGGCGATAAGGCGGCGGGTGCGATCGAACCCATGATGAGCATTAACCAGAAAAAATGGGATAATAGCGCCGGCGTGATGTACTTTCATGTCGGAACAGGGGCGGCCTATGGCGATTCCGGGCAGCCTCATTCTCCCGCAGGAACAGGCAGCTCCAGATTGTATAACAGGGAAGGTTCTGCAGAGTCGGCACAGCGGCTGAGCCGCTTTGTCCTTACCTCTGCTCCGGCTGAGGGGGATGCCAAATCACTGCGGAAGGAACTGTATCAGTCCTTTTACCGCGATGAGCAGCAGCTCTATGGGCTTAACCGCGCACTGCGGCAGCTCAGCTACGATATAGCGGACTACGGCCGGCTGTATTCGTCGTTTGACCGTATACATCTCTCTGTCATTACGCGGGTCGACGACCCGCTTAATGTGTTCATAACGGAAATTTCGCTGCTTGCCGAGTCTATTTTCAGCCAGTCTTTCAAATCGGTCCAGATGGATTTATATGTGCTGATCAGCGAACGGGAGCAAATGGAGGCTTTCGGATACGGCAGCTCGGCAGGGGTTGCCTTTTTAAGAGAACTCGAACTGATGCAAAGTCCTGATTTTAACTTCTCAGCCCGGCTGCATGTCACGGAGGACGGCCTGTCCATACCAGTGACGCATCAGCCAGCCCCATTGTTTGATCTGGTATATGTGCTTTCCGACAAAAACGAGCGGGGTATTTCGGCAGCTGGCGGCCTGCGTGATAACTATGAAATCATTTGCCATCTGAGCCTGTTGAAGAACCGCAAGCAGAAGGAAAGTCATTACGACATGAACAGCGGAGGATATAACAACACCTCTTTCAAAAATAATATCATGACCGAATCCGGACGGCAGGGTTATATTTCTGCCGGATTCTCCCGAGTGAAGCGTCCGAATGAATCTATTGCCCACGCGGTGCTGTATCATTTGTACAGCGGTTTGCTGCAGCGGATGAAAAATCTGCCGGAGTGGGGAATGAAGGAGAAAATGTCGTTCTTCGGCCTGGATCAGGCTGCCGTATCGGAGAGAGCAGGGAGACTTGTGCCTGACAGCACTAAAATCACGGAAATGACCGGTATGATGACACATCCGGTAAGCTACGCTTCTTTGAAGCGGATGACCTTGCGCGAGGCGGAAGAAGCACTCTTCGGCGGAGGCTCTGAGGCTTACTTCCAGGGCAACTATGTGCAGGATACCGCGCATAAGCTTCAGCAGATGGAAGCCGGAGAGGAGCTGCGGGCATTGATTCGCCGCCGTCTGCGCGAGCCTTCCGGGATCGGTATTTTCGGAATTGCGGAATGGACCGATGAGAAGAATGGCGCGGGGAGTGTACTCGAAGCGATACAGAGCCGCATTCGCGATCTGTCGGCTCATTTGGATTCTGAGCGATCACAGCTGGCGGGTTACTACGAGGAACGAGTCGAGGAGCAGCCATTTCCGAAGCGGCCGCTGATGGAGAAGCATAATGTCCGCAGTTTTATCCGTTACTTCTTTGAAACGGTGTATCAGCGGAAGCTGGAACTCCTCCTGCTTGAAACCGAACTCAAGCTGTATCGCCGTTACGAGTCGGAGCTTGTAAGGATTCATGTGGAGTATAAGCATAAGGCGCTGGAGCTGACGGAGCTGCAGAGTACGATCCTGAATGCAGCCCGAGCGAGCATCCGGACGGCCGACGATTACATCGGGCAGAACATTATGGAATATTACGGCGTGGTCACAGAAGAACTGATGCGTGAGCTAGAATCCCGGCGTGGTGCCGATATCTTTTTCGAGGAACGGTTTATGGGAAGCTTCACTGAGCTTCTGGATGAAGGCAGGGAACGGATACTGGCACGGCTGATCGAGGTATGCCGGAGGGAACTGCTTGATGCGGAAGCTTTTGACCAGACCTTTGAAGAAGAGCTGCTGAACCGTGCGAATGTCACCACGGAATACAGCAACAGACAGGTTCTGCCGAAGGAAGAGCTGTTCAAAAAGCTGTACCGGACCCTGGAGGAGAATGCGGTCATCAATGCGCGTCTCCTTGAATATACGCAGGAGCACCGTTATGAAGAGAAATATTTCTTCGGCGATGCGGAAAGCGAATTTATAAGATATGCGTCAACTGCAGACGAGACCTCCCGCATATACAAGCTGGGCGTCGTTCATGAGAAGCGAAGCAGCGGCGTGGAGAAGCTGAACATCATGGGCGGGTTTCACTTGGAGGATCTGATGTATTACCGCAATGGCAGGGTATACTATGAAACGTATGTCCAGAACGGCTACGAATTTCATGGTATTGAGGCTGAACGGCTGCCGGAGCTAAGGTGAGTGAAGCTAGCTCCTATCCCATTTTGGAAAGGAAATATGTCATATGCAGCGAAAATTGAATTTGCTCCTGCTGCTCTTCAGTCTGATCGGGGGCGCCATCGGCTTTGGAGTCTCGGAAGTCATTCTGGACAAGTGGGGCGGAGAATGGCCTTGGATCGTGGTGATCGGCCTTTATTTTGGCCTGGTAGCCTTGTTTATCGGGTTATCCTGTCTGGTTGCCGAGATGATCTCGCCGCGGCTGAATGGCCCCTCATGGAGACAGCGCTATACGGGAACCTCGTGGAAGCTGCTTGTGCCGGCTACACTGGTGATGCTGTTCGTGGTTGGCCTGGGTCTGGAATTCGTGTACGAAATAAATGCCGGCGGGGCGAAGCCGGTCAAGGATATTGCACTTGTCATTGATAACTCAGGCAGCATGCAGGAGACGGATCCGGACAATGGGCGCTACACAGCAGCCAAGAGCATGATCAGCCGGATGGACAGCGACAACCGGGTCGCCGTTATGGTCTTCAGCGATCAGACAAATCTGCTGCAGCCTTTTATGCAGGTGAAGAACCAGGCGGCAAAGGATAAGATCCTGGGAGAAATTGATGCGCTGGAAGCAACGGATGGCGGGACCGATATCAGCCGGGCTTTATCGGAAACGATGCAGCATATTCAGGACAAAGGGGATGCGGGACGTGGGACGATGGTTGTTCTGCTCTCCGACGGCTTTAGTGATGTTGATCTGAATTCGGCGCTCGCGTTGTATAAGCAAAAGAATGTCCAGGTGAATACAATTGGCCTGAGCCTAGTGCAGTCGGACGGTTCCAGCTTGCTGAAATCCATCGCGCAGGAAACCGGCGGACAATATTACGATGTGCAGAATGCGGGCGACTTATCAGTGGTCTTTCAGAAAATCTATCAGGATACGGGTGAGCGCACGCTCATCACCGAGCGGACAGGACCTACGCAGAACAGCCCGGTTTACATGATTCTTCGGATTGCGGCGCTGGCACTGATTGGCGCAGGTATTGGCCTCGCGTTGGGACTAATCTTTGATAACCGATATCTGGCTCGCAGCTTTGGAGTTGGCGGCGTGGTTTCAGGACTTCTTGCAGGCTTGCTGCTGGAGTTCGGATTATCCGGTGAGGGCTGGAGCGATGCGGTCATCCGCCTCTTAGCCTGCCTTGTGCTCGCGGGTGTGCTTGCTCTATTCACAGCAATCATTCCGGTGAAGGAAAACGGCAAGCTGGCGAGCGGCCTGCAGCGTCCCGGCTCAGCCGGACGCGCACATGACGGATTTTCAGGACGATCGAAGGATAACAGCAGCAGAGGATTTTAACACGGGAGGCGAATGAAGGATGCGGTTTATTGATGCGGATATAAGCTCACTGCTCATTCGTGGTGTCACCCATCAGCTGGATGGAGACCGCTGCACACTCCGCTGGCGCTGGCCGGAGGATATTTCGGCGGTCTACATCGAGCGCAATATTGCGGGAGAAGAGCCGATGTCTGACATCCAAAGACCGAATATGAGCAAGCTGAAGCTGTATACCCGCAACGAGTATAAAGCCGGCAATGGATATCATGACCGGATCGATGGAGTCGGCAAGGTTGTTTATACGATATACGGGTCAACCGATACGGAGGACGGTCCGGTGCTGATCCGTCAGCATGACGGGCAGAACCGGAAAGAGTTCAGCACCGGCAAAGCTAAGGTGTGGTTCTCCATCCGTCAGAAGAGCGGCTGGCTGCAGAAATACAAATCGGTGCAGATCAAGGTAACGACGGAGATTCCCATTCC
Organism: Paenibacillus dokdonensis; assembly: GCF_004916975.1. GTDB lineage: Bacteria > Bacillota > Bacilli > Paenibacillales > Paenibacillaceae > Paenibacillus_AQ > Paenibacillus_AQ dokdonensis. The sequence goes on from NZ_STGQ01000002.1 coordinate 1,080,771, forward strand.
GAAGGAAGCTCTCTGCTACGTCAAGAAGGAAGGCGGATATCCGGCGAATAAAGATGACGGCACCATGTATCCGTTTGTCACTGATTTCGAGGCCGGACGCAATGTACTGCCCATCATCGAGGTGGGGAAAAACGATTATGTGCGGCTGTTCTTCACTGACGGGAAAAGGTATGGGCAGTTGTATGAGCTGGTGCCGGAGTGAGCGAGTGCTCTGTTGAAATCGCGCTATCGGGAGAGCACCGCTCCGAATGCGGATCATTCTTTCGATCGCTGTTGCCCTTGGATTCCTATTATTGAAGGGGAAATAATAGGAATCCAAGGAAAGCCTATGCTTCCGATGTAGCTTTCCGTTGGAAAGCTTTTAGGCGAACGCTCCGCTTCTTTAGAACGATTCCGCCTTCTCCGCTGAAGCCAATTATCGGTAATAACGCGATTTCAAAGGAAGCACGCTACTCCTAAGGGATGTGTATCTAGGAAAGGCTGATTCTAAATTGAATCAGCGTCCTATCTAATTGCTTTCAATTCGAGAGATTTCGAATTTTAACGAGAGCTTTTCGGAAGGATGGATAGATAGTCATGAAGATGAAGGATAGAGTTTGTCTGATGAGGCATAGCTAGTCCATAATTAAACCAGGGTCTTTAAGGAAATCATCCTTGTAAGTTCTATCAAATTTATAATAACGAGTCGGTTCTGAGACTCGTTCAAAGATACCACAACCAAATGCATAGCGAAGCGGAGGGGACGGAATCGTTCTGAAGAAACGTAGTTGTCGCCTAAAAGCTTTCCGGAGGAAAGCTCACTTCGGAAGCATAAGCTTTGTCATCGGATTTTTACCTTGTAAAAATTAATCAAAAAAATCTGATGACAACAGCGATCGGAAGAATGATCCGTCACCGCAGCACAGCGGACGGAACGATTCCGTCTCCGCAGCGCCTCCTATGCATAACCCACTTCTAAGGGGGAAGAAAGAAATCATGGGCATTTTTGATATGTTCAAAAAGAAACAAATCGCTGAGCCAAGGCCGCTTTTTTACGATATTGTATGTCCGTACTGCTTCAGCAAATTTGCTCCGGACGAGGTTGTTTTCCGCGCGGCACACAGCCGGGAAGACGATGAAGATTACGCACTCCAGGAAGACGAGCCGCTTAATCGCTACCGCGAACGTTTTGGCCTCGACTCGGTGTACGACATGGAAGCCATTTTGCGTCCAGGCGACATTCCAGAGGAGCATCATGTTTACTCCGACCATGTGCTGGTCGGCTTGAATGATCGCTACGGTGTCGTTACGCGCCATCGTTTGTGCCCGAGATGCCATAACGAGCTTCCGGTCACGTCGGGCAAGGTGCCGAGCAATATCATTTCCATCATCGGCGCGTCCCAGGTGGGCAAATCGGTGTATATGACGTCATTGATTCATACGCTTCAACATTCGACTGCGGACCATTTCAATGCGGCCTGTATGCCGCTGAATGCTGAGATCAGCCGGAAATTCCGTACAATGTACGAGGAACCGCTGTTTGAGCGGGGAGATCTGCTGGCTTCAACGCAGAAGGAAAGAATGCAGGAGCCTTTTATTTTCCAGTTCGTGTTCAAGGATGAGACGAAACCGCCGCTGACGCTGGTCTTTTTCGATGTCGCCGGCGAAGGCATGGTTGATGAGGATTACCTCGGCCTGCATGGCCAGCATATCAAGAACTCTGCGGGTATTCTGTTTATGGTCGATCCGCTGCAAATCCGCTCTATCCGTGACAAAATCCGCATTCAAATGGGAGATGAACCCGGTGAATGGGTGTCGCAGTATGACGAACCACGTGATGTGGTGCTGACGATGTTTGGCGATTTTATCGCTTATGAGGATAAGGGGAAAACCGACATTCCCACCGCTGTGGTGCTGACCAAAAGCGATATGCTCCACTCCCTGAAGGATGAGGAAGGCGAGTATATCAAGTCGAACAGTAACGTGTTCAACAATATGGTGCATCGCAGAGCTCTGAATTTGACTGAATTTGAAAATATCGACGGTGAAATCCGCCGCTTCATTGAAAAGGTAGACCGACCGTTCAAAGGCACGATGGATGTCTATTTTTCCGATACGGCATATTTCGCGGTGTCTGCGCTCGGCAGCAATCCTACCAATCAGAAAATGCAATCCGTGGTCAGTCCAATCCGCGTGGATGAACCGTTTATTTGGCTGATGTATAAGCTGAAGTACATTGAGGGGAGAGACGAAGTGTGATGTTAACCCCGAATATGATCCAGCAGCAGATGTATACACGTGAGCGGCGCGGCATTTTCCGTTCAACGGAAGGCTTCGACACCATTGCCCGCTCGCCGGGACTGGATCACGCTTATATCAAAAAAGTACTGCATCCATTCTGCCAATATGATGCTCCTGCAGAGCTTACGGCACGTACGGAAAAAGAGGGACAGGAGTACCCGGATGCCCTGCATGTGGTTCACACGGAGGCCGGCGAGACGATCGTGGGCCGGAGTGTGTATCAGCCGGCGGACTTTACCGGGCTGCGCAGCGCCTTTTTTACACATAACTATGTCATTCCTGCCGACTTCAAGGATTCACCGGAGACGGATTACCGCTCCTGGCTGAATGCTGCCTTCGCAGAACGGTATGATATTGAGCAGGGGATGGAGCTTCCGGAGCTGCCTGCGATCCCGTCCAAGGAACGCGGCGGGAATTTCACCAGGGATGAGGCGCTGGGACTGCTGCAGGAGCTTAAGATGGATGAGCAGGTGTTCAAACAGCTTTTGTTCGCGGCGATGGCTTCGGTGTCCGGCAAGAAAAAAGTATATATCGTATTGGATGTGGACATTGAGCAGCTGTCTGAAAAAGCCAAGCAGCTGTTGACACTGCTTTTTGCCAGCCTGCCATACGGTGTCCGCCGTCAGCTTGGGTTCCTGACCTATGCGAAAGAGCCGCAGAGCAAAAAAGGCATTCAGATCATGTTCGTAGAGAAAGGAAGCCTGCGCCTGAATGACCGCAGCATCGAGAAGGATTTTCTGTTCGAGCTGGCGGCAGGACGGGTATTCAATGCGGATCTGGACTGGGGCGACCAGCCGTATCTGGATTTTGCATGGGACAACCTTGGCAATCCGGAACGTACTGAGCGCTTTTACGAGTTCGCAGCCCGTATGCTCAAAGACATGGAACCGATCCGTCAAATTTCGATTGCCAGCTATCATGAGCTCGCGGTGCTTTTCCAGATTGAGGAGGGCAATGCAAAGCTGTATGAACCGAATAAGCTGGCTGTGCTCCGCGGAATGCTGGATTATTTGTCGCCTGCGGGAGCCCTCCCCTCGAAAATGCGCCTGAATGATCTATTTTTGGCGAGCTTCGATCTGGAATTTGATAGTGTCAAACAAGGGGAGATTCCAGAGCTTGAGGTCATGGAATGCATCAAGGACTATTACCGGGTCGATAAAAAACATAGCGAACGAAAAATTGTGGAATATTTTATACGGACCTTGAATAATGCCATTTCCAAAAACCGCAAGGATCTGCTGCCGGCGATCTATGCAATGATTGAGAGTGATGCGGAGCTGAGTCAGGCCTTTTTCAGCAGAGTGCTGGCAAGCCCCGGTCTCCCGAAGCTGCTGTATGATCCTTATATCGAAAACCGCCTGAAGAAAGCGCCAAAGGCACGGGATGTTGTGGAGCTGCTGAACCGTTGGGTAGTTAACCATCCGGTTGTTCTTGACAGCGACTTCTTCACCAAGCTTGCGGAGACGCAGATGGCCGATAAGCTCCGTAAAGAAGCCGAACCTGTCAAAGCGGTTAATCAGCTGCTGGATCAGCTGGACAAGCTGGATCAGGATCCGCAGCGCGGCTTTTCGTTAGTCGAAGGCGGTTCGCGGTTTGTGGACAGGCTGATGTATGCGGCTAACTTGTTCCTGCTAAAGGATATTCAGGTGGATAAGCTTACAAAAGAACAGCTGCTGCAAATCGGTTTTCTGAACAATCCGAAGGAGTTCCGTACCTGGGTGTCCCGTTTTGACTCCCGTACCCGATCCAAGGGAGAGGTAATGCTGGCGGCGTACCAGTGGTTTTCGAATCCGCATCCTGAGCTTTCCGTGCTAAAGGGACTGGCACCCGCGGAGCGGGACGAGGTGCAGCAGCTTGGGCAAAGCTGGCTTCGTAAGGAAGTGGGAGCTTCCCGTTTTGAAAGCATCACCATGGCCTTTTACTATGATGTGGATACCGAGGCCGTAGATTACAGCGGGCTGATGGAGTTCATGCACAAGCATGCTCCGAATCCGGAAACGGTGTACGAGTTTATTCAGTGGTCGGCGTCACAGCCGGCATTTGTTCGTCCACGCGGTCTTGTCCCGGCCTATGCGACAGCCATCGTGAATTATTTTAAAAATTACGATAACCATGCATTCAAAAATAAAGAGAATGTCCGGAAATATTTCGATACCGCCGCTCCCGTCCTGAAGCCGGTCTATGCTAAAGTGAAAAACGAGCAGGCTTCACCGCTAGTTAGGTTTCTGCGGGGCAACCCGAAAGTGTTCAGGCTCAGCTCCGTGCTGATGTTGATAATTGTCGTGGTTGGAGGCATGCTGCTCGTCCTTAAGGCAAACGGTGGATTCATCAAGGAACCGGTAGAGAAGCCTGTGGATGCTGTGAAGCCGCCTGTTGCAGTTACGCCGCAGAAAGAGCCGGAGATTGTAAAAGAAGTGCCGGTATTAACATCCAAAACGCTTAAAAACGCTGATAAAACCAGGGTGACCCAGCTGACGTTCCATTTTAAGGAGCCGGCGTCCTGCCGTGATTTTACGGCCGGTGAAGTGACGATTATGGGAAAAGACGGTAGTATCATTCTGGAGATACCATCGCCTGCATTTGATCATAAATGTGCTGCGGATCCGGTTCAGGATCAGGGTAAGGGAACAGATGCTGGAACAGATGCGACAACGAGGCAAAACGGCAGCAGTACGACAGATGGTACGGCAGGCAGTACCGGCACTGCGGATACCGCAGGCAAAAGCGATACAAGCGGAGCCGGTAAATCAGATGACAGTAAGGATTCAGGGACTACTGGAGATGGGACTGCCGGTATTTCGGGAAGTGGTGGTTCTGAAGGTTCCGAAACCAGCAGTGCAGCTGACTACACCAGCTCGGTCAATCTTAAACTCATCAAAAAGCTCGATCTGACCAAAGTAGATAAGGTGCTGGTGGATAATGTGCCTTATGTGATCATACCGGAGGACCAACTGGGTAAGACGACGCCTCCGGCAGATAGCACACAAGACACTACGCAGAATACCACAGAAGGTGACTCGCTGAACGGTACTCAGAATACACAAAGCAGCGATCAAAGCAGCACACAGGATACCGGTAAAAAATAATATTTTAAAATTACTGATTCGGAGTGTCCTTCATCCAGGTATGGGTGAGGACACTCCTTTTTGTATTTTACGCCTTCATCTGCGGTGAATCGGGATGCAGCTCCATAAACTCAATCCGGTTTCCGTCAGGATCCTTCGCCCAGCACTGCCAGTTATGGTCCTTGCCCTGCAAGGGTTCCACATCGAGTGGCACGCCGCTGTTTTTCAAATGAGCAGCGATTTCATTGATGCTTTCAACCTCAAGGCACAGATGGGAGAAACCGATCGGATGGGCTATTTTCTGCGGTTTATTTTGGCCGCCATAAAAGAGCTCGATAAACTGGCCATCGCTTACCTTAATATACTCAATCCAGGGATTGCCTTGATCATCTTCGATAGAGAATGCCTTTTTGAAGCCGAGGATGCCGCAGTAAAAGTTCAGGGACTGCTCCATATCAGCCACGTCAAATGCCAGATGCCCAATTCGTTTGATCATTTGGATAACCTCCCGTTAATTTCCGCGAAATGAAAACGCAGCGTTTATTTGGTAACGCCTTCATCGTAATCAAGGTTGGGTTATTTTTCAATATAATTCATAGGGTTTATGTAAGCCGACAGATAATTGAGTGGAAAGGACGTTTCAGTTAATGTTCGGTTTCTGAGCGTAATATTGTAATATATGAAATGATAAACGTTTAAAAATTTGTAAAATACGAATTATTTATAATATATTGATTGACACATTCGTATTTATTCGATAAACTTACCACTGTTGTTGATTATATAAAGATGATTGTTCGTATATCCTCATTGATATGGTGTGAGGGTTTCTACAAGAGACCGTAAATCTCTGGCTACGAATAGGCTGCTTTTGGCATACCTATTCATTTGTCAGGGATTTTTTTGTGCAAACTACTCATTATTTTTCGGGAGGGTCACGATGAACAAATATGATGTCATTGTCGTTGGAGCCGGTCCAGCCGGTATTTTCGCCTGTTATGAATTTGTGCTGAAGGCACCGCATCTGAAGGTGCTGCTCGTGGATAAAGGACATGATATTTATCGCCGCAGCTGTCCGATTCTAGAGGACAAAATAAAACTCTGTCCGCCTGCAGGAGGCCGTAAAGAATTCGCAGGATGCATGCCAGCATGCTCGATAACGGCCGGTTTTGGTGGCGCAGGGGCATACAGTGACGGGAAATTCAACATTACGACCGAATTCGGCGGCTGGCTGACGGATTATTTATCGCCTTCCAAGGTCATAGATTTGATCCGTTACGTAGATGCCCTTAACCTGGAGCATGGCGCGACGACGAACATCACCGACCCGACAACGGATGTCATCCGCGGTATTGAGCAGCGCGGCTATGCTGCCGGACTTAAGCTGCTGCGGGCACAGGTGCGGCATCTGGGCACCGAGCAGAATCAGGAGATCCTGAAATCGATATATGAATATTTGAAAACCCGCATCGATATGATGTTCAAAGCCGAAGTCGAGGATATTGTGACGACCAAAGACGGCAGCACGCATACGGTGCACGGCATTTTGCTTAAAAATGGGGAGAGTTACGAAGCGGAACGGGTGATGATTGCGCCGGGCCGGGACGGTTCGGGCTGGCTTACCTCGATTCTTAAGAAACGCCGCCTGAAAATGTACAATAATCAGGTGGATGTGGGCGTTCGCGTGGAAACCTCAGATGTGGTCATGCGGGAAATCAACGAGCATCTGTATGAAGGAAAGTTCATCTTCAACACCTCGGTGGGAACAAGAGTCAGAACCTTTTGCAGCAATCCATCCGGTCATGTGGTGGTGGAAAACCATACGGGAGCGATGGCTGCTAACGGCCATTCCTTTAAGGATCCGGCGCTTGGATCATCCAATACGAACTTTGCCCTGCTGGTCTCGCATAAGTTCACGGAGCCTTTTGACAAGCCCAATGAATATGCGCGCGAGATTTGCAAAAGAGCCAATGACCTGTCAAATGGCGGGATTATTGTTCAGAAGTATGGGGATATCCTGCGCGGCAGACGATCCACGGAAGCGCGGATCCGCGAAGGCTTTCTAGAGCCGACACTGAAGGAGGCTGTGCCGGGGGATCTGGGGCTTGTACTGCCTTACAATACGATGAAGAGCCTTGTCGAAATGATGCAGGCGCTCGATCAGGTGACGCCGGGGATTGCCTCGGAGCATACGTTATTTTATGGTGTGGAGGCAAAGTTCTACTCGGCTCGTCCGAAGCTGTCGGAGACGCTGGAGACGGAAATCCGCGGACTGTATTGCGGCGGTGACGGCGCGGGAATTACACGGGGTCTGGCGCAGGCGGGTGCAGCGGGCGTTTGGATTGCGCGTGGGATGATAGACTCAATGTAATCTGTAAAAATATGATCAAGACCGGTAAACGGGAAGTCCGCTTGGAGCCAAGCGGGCTTTTTTTTTGTATCGAAGCATGCCTAATCTTTTCCTATGCGCGGTATAAGCCTGAGATGTCAAAAGAACAAACTTTAGTTGGTTTAATATACGAAGATTAATATATTAAAATGATTTTATATCGAAATGTGGGATTTTCTTCTAGCATTTTGAGCAAAAACATCGAAACATGCTGAAACGGAGGAATATCATTGCGTAGCCATAAAAAAATATTTGCCGCGTCCTTATCGCTGCTTATGGCACTAAGTATACCGGTGTATGCCTATGGAGAAGGCAGCCGCCCAGAGGGTTTGCTTACCGAGGTGAGGACCGTGCCGGATCTTCCAACAGTACCGGGAACAGGCAGCGGACTGGATTTGATCCCCCATGAATGGCGAATGACGGAGCGTTCCTTGATGAGACCGGACGGAAGCGTGCTGCTAACGGATGCGGTCCATCATGTCATCTGGAAAGTCAAAGACGGGATGAAGTCGGTATTCGCCGGACTGGAGATTCCACTCGGATATGATGGAACCGATCGGCCGCTTGGTGCCTACCTCGATGGAGCAACCGGCAAGTCTTTTTTCGATAGACCCGTTGGAATCGCTGCCGATGAGGCAGGCAATGTGTATGTTGCCGATTCAGGCAATCATGTCATCCGCAAAATCGATACGCAGGGAAAAGTGACAACGGTAGCGGGCAATGGTGTATTGGGCTTTGCCGACGGAAAAGGTGCTGAAGCGCGGTTTGATACTCCGGAGGATGTAGCCGTAGCCAAGGATGGTACGATCTATGTCGCCGACACCATGAATCATGCCATCCGAAAAGTGACTGCGGCGGGTGAAGTCCGCACGCTGAACACTGTTTCTGACCGGGCTGTCGAAGTATATCCGGGAGTGGTGTCCGCTGCCGGGAGCTATAGGGATGGGCCTATGGCCCAGGCTCTGTTCAATGAACCATCGGGACTGGCTCTCGACGACAAGGGGAATTTGTATGTCAGCGATACCGGCAATCAGGTCATACGATATATTGATTTTGGTTCAGGCAAGGTCTCAACGGTCGCTGGAAAAGTCCATTCAGAATATACACGAAGCACCAAAATGCTGTATGCCGATGGCGGTTACCAGGATGGTCCTACGCAGCTGGCTGAATTCCGTTTTCCCAAAGGACTTGCCTGGTCCTCAAGGCTGCAGCAGCTGTATGTGGCCGATTCCCAGAACGGTGTTATTCGCGCGTAATAAAAGGCAACTCGGTATACACGCTGCTCGGATCGCTTCAGGGCGAAACGGGCAAAACGGACGGGACTGAAAAAAGCGCAAAGCTGGATCATCCGGAAGGAGTCAGCGTCAATCCTGACGGTTCCAGTGGATGGATCACGGGTGATGGGACGCGTACTTGGAAGCTGGCCGAGCTGCCAGTGGGGCGTCCGGATCGCGCAATCGCTGCAGCTTATGGATCAAGCTGGTTAACGGTCCAGCCGGAGATGAAGCATGGGCAGATCATGACACCTCTTCGTGAGACGGCAGAGGAATTGGGTTTTACGGTAACGTCAATTACGAAAAGTACGGTGGAACTGCGGCAGAATGGACGGCAAGTACAATTCAAACTGCCTGAAAGCATATATAACCGTGACAATCTGCTGTATGTCCCGCTGCATCTGCTGGCAGAAAGCCTGGGCAGGGATGTGCAGTGGCTCCAGAAACAGCAGGTCATTATGATTCGGGACAAATAAACGGAAACGGAGGACCGAAATGAAAAAGAATCGTTTAACCTTTAAAATTACAGGCTCCTTGGCAGCGCTCCTGCTGGGGCTGTCATCGGCCGCAGGCGCAGCATCCGCTGCGGATACTGGCAACCGCTCCATCGTGATTAGCGAAATCAAGGGCACTGCCTATATCAGTCATGGCGGTACGAAACAGATCCGCGCATACAAAGGCATGGAGCTTAGAACAGGAGACCGGATTGTCAGCGGCATTGGAGGCATTACTTTATCCATCCCCGATGAGGGGGATCAAATCACGCTTGGGGATAACAGCGAGCTTAATGTTGTGCTGTTGAATGCCTCCAACGGACACACAGCGACCAAACTTCAGCTGGTGCGCGGAGAGGCCTATGCAGATGTGCATGATCTCAGGCAATCCCGGGATTTCTTCGAGCTCAGTCCTTCAGACCGGAGGCTCGAAGTCAAAGGGACGCATTTTTATGTGGGCGTGGATCCTTTAACCGGGCAATCGACGGTATTCGTTGCGGCCGGAACCGTAAATGCAGCACCACAAGGCAATTCGGCCAGCAGCGAAGAGTCTTCAACGCTCCTGTATCCCGGCCAGCAGCTTGCACCCATTTCCGGTTCGGAGTCAGGTAATCCGGAGACTGCGATCTCGGATATCTCCCAATTCATATCCAATGCTTCGCCGGAAGTCATTGAAGCTCTCATCCGAAGTAAAGGAGAGATTGATAAGGAGAATGATGATTTCATTAACAAAATGAAGAAGGGGCTTGAACAGTCCGGTGGTCCTTCTGATCTTTCAGAACAAATCAAAAAACTTGAGGAGTTACAGAAGGTACAGCAAAACCTGAATACGCTAGTCTCCGATATTGCCAAACAGGCATTAGGAAGCAATAAACTCTCTGAATCGGAGCTGGAAAAGGCCATACAAGAAGCAAACCGTAATTCCTCTGATTCAACCAAACCGATAAATCTGAATCCAGGCTCTGCATTGAATCCATCCAAGGATGCATTTGATGAAGTCAGCAAAAGGCAGCAGGAGGCGATAAGGCAAAAGCAGCAAGAAGCGGCAAGGCAAGAGGAAGAGAGGGATGAACAGAAAAAGCGCCAGCAGGAAGAGCTGAGTAAAAAGCTGCAGGACCAGCTAGATAAACTCAATGAGATGAAAAGGAAGCTGGATGAAGCGAATCAAAAAGCCCAGGAAGACAAAGACCGTAAGGCTGGAGAAGACTACGGAAAACAACTGACAGATGAACAGAAAGAGCAGCTCAAGAAGGATCAGGACCAACGTCAACAGGATCAGGACCGGATGGAGACTCCCAAACCGGCAAGTGCACAGCAGCCCCCGGCTTCCTCAGGATCTGGATCTTCCGCAGGAGGAACAGTATCGAACCCGAACCCGCCACTTGAGCCCCCTGTTCAGCCTCCGGTAACTCCTCCAGTGAAGCCGCCCGTCAATCCGCCGGTTGAACCACCAGTGGATTCCACGGAGTTCGTTCTTAATTTTCAAGAGGATCCTACGGGAGATAGGCTGGCCGGAGAAGACCACTCTCTGAATTTTAAACTTCGTTCGGAAAAGCAGGATCCGCAGACGCCTGTTAAGATAAAGGTGACATATACTCCGGATAAAGAGATGAGCTTTGACGGAATCGCATACTACTATGGGTATAAGGATTATTCTTCCACAGGGAATTTCGTAAATCGCAGCGTCACGCTCGATGCTGGTGAAGGGACCCCGTTTACGCTGCAGGAACTTTCCGTAAATCCAATCTCTTTGCGCACGATTTGGATGAAGCCTGCAAAATACACCATAACCGTAGAGCTCATTCAGGCCGGGGAGACGCAGAAGTCTCTGGGAACCTATACACGCTCGTTTAACGTTATATCCGGGTATCCAGCTGTTACCGGAACACATGGAAGCCATGTAGAGCAGCTATTGGAGCCACCTGCTGTGGCGGATCCGTTGAAGCTGAGACTGCAGCTGAGCCTTCAGAAGCTCGAAGAGGGCGGCAGCGCAGCTCTTGGACAGCATTTTAAGCTATATTACCACGGCCAGCTTGTCGGGGACGGAGAGACGAACGGTGACGGGATCGCTAAACTGCATGGTCAGGCGAATGAAGTACCCGATGTTTCAGAAGAAGGATTTAAGCTTGTATGGCTGGGTGCAGAGTCTGGGGAATATAACATGACGGGTCAATGGTCGATGGTTAATGGAACAGGCGAAGATGAAGAGCAGGAAAATATAAATTCCCCTTTCCATTATCATTATTCCATTACTGCTCCTGAATTCGGCTCTTAATGTTTTGATTTTTACTGCGTTTGAATATCGGTGTGATCCAGGAGGAGAATATCTCTTTCTGGATTTTTTTTAATTATATCTTGATAATAAATAAACTATAAAATATAATGTCTAAGTATTAATCAAACGAATTAATTAATTGTCTATAAAAATCGAAATAATGGTTATTCTGTCACCTTCTTGGCCCAAGCTGTTGTAAATGAGGTGCTTTACCTTTACTTTCGTTCAATTTATAGGATAAAGGGAGATGGTGTAATGAATTCGTCACAGCAAGCCGCCGGACATGCGGCGGAGAACCGAAGGCCTGAGGGGGCGCCCCAGCTGGCTTCTCAAGTCCAGCCCGGCGTCTACCGTGCAATGATCGCTTTTTTGATTCCCCTGCTTCTTAGCAATGTTCTGCAGTCCATCGGCCAGTTGGCTGGTGCGATTGTTGTCGGACGCTGGATCGGAGTGGATGCACTCGCAGCATTATCTGCTTTTTTTCCACTCTTTTTCCTGCTTGTATCGTTTGTGATCGGAATCGGTTCAGGCAGCGCAATCCTGATTGGCCAGGCGTATGGAGCCGGAAATATGGATAAACTGAAAAGCATAGTGGGAACGACGCTGACCTTTACCTTCCTGCTCGGTATCGTGCTCGCTGCAGCGGGTGGTATTTTTACGGAGGATATTCTGCGCCTGGTCGGCACCCCGGCTAACATTATGGAGGTCACGGTAAACTATGCGCGCATTATGTTTTGGAGCCTGCCGGTTATGTTTCTATATATGGTATATACCACGTTCATGCGGGGAACCGGCGATTCCAAGACACCTTTTTATTCACTGATCGTCAGTACGGTCTTGAATCTGGTATTCCTGCCGGTTCTGATTTTCGGATGGCTGGGTCTGCCCAAATGCGGGATTTACGGAGCAGCATATGCGAATTTGATTTCAACCGTCATTACGTTTGTTCTGTTGCTTCTGTATGCGCATTGGAAGAAAAGCCCGCTTCGATTGGATGCTTCAGTCCGCAAGCATTTGCGTATGAACGAGGAGATGCTGAAGCTGCTGCTCCGGCTGGGGATTCCATCCAGCGTTAGCATGATTCTCGTTTCATTGTCTGAGATTGCAGTAATCGTATTCGTGAACCGGTTTGGCTCAAATGCCACCGCCGCGTACGGATCGGTCAATCAGGTGGTGAGCTATGTGCAGATGCCGGCAATCAGCTTGGGCATGACGGTTTCCGTCCTTGCGGCGCAGTCCATTGGTGCCAAACAGCAAGAACGTCTGAAAGAGGTCATCCGCGCCGGCATCGTCCTGAACTATATCATCGGCGTGGTGCTCATGATTCCGATTTACATTTTCTCGAAAAATATTTTGTCCTGGTTCATTACAAGTCCGCAGACGCTGGATATTGCCCATCAGTTGCTTATGATTACGTTATGGAGCTACCTGATTTTTGGTCATGTGCAGATTATTGCGGCAACGATGCGGGCGAGCGGGGTTGTGTTCTGGCCGATGATTTTCAGCGTGATTTCGATCTGGTGTGTTGAGGTGCCGGTGGCATACTTGCTCTCCTACCATACAAATCTCGGCATCCGCGGCATTTGGCTGGGATATCCGGCAGCATTTATCGTCAGCATGATATTGGTCTATTCTTATTACTGGCTGTCATGGAAAAAGAAACGGATTATCAGTTTGGTAGAGTAATGATATAAAAAAAGCTTAAAGCCGGGCTCTGCCCGGCTTTTTTGCATGATGCCGCATTTGACACAGGATCGTTACACTTTTCAATTGCCGTTAGTAAAAATTTGAAATATACTCAAAATAGAACAATCGTTCAAATGAATTGAAGGATAGAAGGGCATTCAAGTGAATAAACGTCATTACAACAGCGAGGAAACAAGGCAGGTGATCGCCGAGAAGGCGACGCAGCTGTTCGCCCAAAAAGGCTTTGCGGGAACGTCGATCGCGGATATTTCACGGGAATCAGGATTCAGCAAAGGGCATATCTATTACCACTTTGAAAATAAAGAGAAGCTCTTTGTGCATTTATCCCTGGAAACGATGCGTCATTGGGGTGAAAAGTGGCAGGCGATTGCCGGCTCGTACAACACCTCGGTTGAGAAGCTGTACGGGATGGCCCATTTTGTCATGAACAATTACAAGACACCTTTGCTCCCAGTCGGACAGGAGCTCGCCATGAATCCGGGTACCTCTCCCGACACACTGCAGGCGCTGCAAGGGCTTGCGGTTACGCCGATGGCAGCCTATGCAGCCATTTTTCATGAAGGGGTAGCGCGCGGTGAGTTCGACATCGACAATGTGGAGGAGACGACCCTGCTGTTTGGGACCTGGATGGGAACGTTGTGCCAGTTTACGCTGACGATGGAAGGGGAACCGCTGCAGCGTCTATTTCAGCAGGCGGTGACTATTTTTGTGGGAGGCATCCGGAAAAGATAAAGCTTGATCCGGCTTGCTTTTCATTATTCACATTAGAACGATTGTTCTAAAAATTCTAATCTCGTGAAACGATCCAAAACAGAAGGGGAGAAAACGACTATGGAAAATCAGCGGACAGCATCGAATTTTGCAGCGGAGACGACACTTCAAACTAACGATCGGAAAGTGGCAATTATTACGGGAGGTGCATCGGGCATCGGGCGCGCCCTTTGCATGGAGGCTGCGGGCAAGGGAATGGTCGTGATCGTATCGGATATCAATCAGGAGGGCGGCGAAGCTACAGCCCGGCAGATCAATGAATCGGGGCAGGGAGAGGCTTGTTTTGAAAAAGTGGATGTAAGCAGTGCCGCGGCGGTGGAGGATCTCGTGAACCGGGTATTCGGCACATACGGCAGACTTGATTATATGTTCAACAATGCGGGCATTGCGATGTACGGCGAGCTCTGCGACATGACGCTGGAACACTGGCAGAAAATCATAAACATCAACCTGTGGGGCGCAATCCATGGTACGCATGCCGCCTATCCGCTGATGAAGCAGCAGGGGTTCGGCTATATTGTGAATACTTCCTCCGCTACAGGTCTCGGACCGGCACCGATGACATCTGCTTATGCAACCACCAAGCACGCCGTTGTGGGCATGACAACCTCGCTTCATTATGAAGCCGAGGCGTACGGCATTCATGTCAGTGCCCTATGCCCCGCTTTCGTGGACACGCCGATTTACGCAACCGCTGATGCCGTTGGCATGGATAAGGAAAAAATCAACGAGCAGGTCAAAAAGCAAAAATCGATGACCCCGGAACAATTCGCGAAAATCGCATTTGCGAAAATACACCGTCATGAGGCGATCATTTGTCCCATGCCGATGCGGCGTACCATGGATGTCTTTTTTATCCTTTTCCCTGGACTGCATCGCAAGCTGATGCGGCTGGTCTGCCGGATTTCCAGAGAAGCCAGCTTGAGAGGCAAGGCGGGATATCGGGGTTCAGAAACTACGAATACGCCTATAATCTAATAAAAATCAGGATGAGCTGTTTTCGAACCAGATCATCCTGATATCGTCCATGCAGTTATCGGAGCGGCAGGCAGATATGAAATTCGGTTCCTGCGCCTTCCCTGCTCTCCACCGTTATGTTACCGCCATGCATGCTGATGATTTTATGAGTAATCGCCAGTCCCAGCCCGCTGCCCGTCTCGCCTTCATGGCGGCTGCGGGCTTTATCGGCTTTGTAAAAGCGGTTGAAGATATGTGGCAGATTTTCTTCGGATATTCCGATGCCGGAATCTTTAAAATCCACGTGACAGTTCTGTTCATCCTGATGCAGCCGGATCGAGATAATGCCGCCTTCCGGCGTGAATTTGACGCTGTTCGTCATCAGATTCACCCATACCTGATGCAGCAGCTTCTGATCTGCGCAGATGCTCACCTCGGGAAGCTGCATATTCAAGGCAAGTTCCTTTTCCCGCCAGCTCCATTCGGTCGTCAGCAGCACTTCCTTGATCTGATCGGCGACATTGAAGCGGGTCTTCTCCAGCACCTCTTCCTCTTTATCCAGCGAAGCCAGCATCAGCAGCTGCCGGCTCATTTGAGACATACGCCTGGCCTCGCTTTCGATGACAGCAAGGTAGTGCTTTCGCTGTTCTTCGCTTACTCCGCCGGATTGCAGCGTTTGAGAGAAGCCCTGAATGGAGGAGAGCGGCGACTGGATTTCATGCGATACGTTAGACACGAACTCCTGGCGCATCGCTTCGAGCTGCTCCAGTCCTTTGGCCATCTGGGAAAAGTGGCTTGCGAGCCGGCCGATTTCATCCTTCCGGTTCACGTTCAGCTTCAAATGATACGTTCCCTGCGAAATCAGCCGCGTGGCTTCGGTCAGCTTCGTGACCGGCTTGACGATATACCGGGTGCTGATGACGACGAGCAGAATGCTCAGCAGGATAATCAGAACAACAATGACCGCCAGAAAAATATGCAGCTCTCCGAACAGCATATCCACATTGGGCCGCACGAATAGGGCATAGGTTTCCGTACCATTTTGCAGTGGAATACCGATGGTATTGATCAGCGTGTTATCAAAAAAACCAGTAATGAAGGCTTTGGAAGGGAAGTGCTTGATGCCGTGATACACTTGCCCTTGCTGCACCTGCCGAATGATCGAAGGGGAGAGCTCTTGATTGCGGAATTCCCCGCCGTAAAAGATGCCGCTGCCCCGCGGGTCAACGACGTAGATCTGGTAGCCGAGCGTGCCGATGTTTTGGAGATAAGGCTCCCTTTCCTCCACGGGGTTGGTCTCGTAGAAATGCTTGATGTTTTCCGCTACATGCGTGACTTTGCCGTCGTTTACAGGCTTTAGTTCATACTGGTAAAAGATGTTGGCCGCGACAAAGGCGAGCACACTGCTCAGCATCATTACGGCAATTGTTGTGAGGACGATCCGCATGTACAGGGATTTCATGGTTTGGCCGCCTCCAATTTGTAGCCGATGCCGCGCACGGTGCGAATGCTGAAATCATCGGTCAAATCCGCGAAGCGTTCCCTCAGCCTTTTGATATGGACATCGACCGTACGGTCATCTCCTTCAAAGTCCGATCCCCAGATCAGCTGTATCAGTTCCTCTCTGGCAAACGTGCGATCGGGATAGCTGGCCAGCTGTGTCAGCAGCTCGAATTCCTTCATGGGCAGCATGAACATATGGTCGCCGCAGTGCACCATGTAATTTTTTGCGTCAATCACGGTATTGTTCAGCTTGATCACCTGTGAATTGACCATCTGATAGCGGCGCAGCAGCGCCTTAATCCGGAATACCAGCTCCTTCGGCTCAAAAGGCTTGGTCACATAGTCGTCGGTGCCTGCCGTATAGCCCTTCTCTTTGTCAGGCAGCTGATCCTTCGCCGTCAGCAAAATTACGGGAAAATCGAAGTCCTGCCGGATATCACTGCACAGCTGCAAGCCGTCCTTGCCCGGCATCATGACATCAATCACCGCGAGATGAACCTTCTCTCTGGACAGTACTTCTGAAGCTTTGATGCCGTCTGCCGCTTCAAACACGGCGTATCCTTCATGCTGCAGGACATGTCTCAGCAGTTCACGAATATGAGCATCGTCATCCGCCACTAAAATATGAATCATGAGGTCAACTCCCCCGCCAATCGGTAGTCAGTAGTAAGTATTTCTATTATACCTGCAAACAGGGCTTGTACACACGTGGGCGATGCAGACCATCCATGACAACAATCCGAAAATATGCACACTTTTCCCGGCAATAAACGAAGCATGAGATCAAGAGCATCCGTACCATTAAAGGTGTAACAAATATCACACGCCGCCGGGAGGATGAGACGATATGAACCAAGCCAAGTTGACAGTGGAAGAGGTTAACGATTACCGTAAAGATGGATATGCATTATACAAAAAACAGCTGTTTAGTCCGGAAAAATTCAGCGAGCTGAAGCAGATTTTCGAGGAGCAGCTGGCCGAAAAGGGAAATAAGCTGTCTGATGAGCTCGATACACCGCATTTTCGCGATGAGCGCCTGTTTGATTTTCTGATGAGCGACGAGGTGCTGGATTTGGTGGAGACGGTTATCGGACCGAATATCGGTTTGTGGTCGAGCCATTTTATTTGTAAAGATCCTTACACGGGACGCGCTACGCCTTGGCATGAAGATTCCGCCTATTGGGAAGGCCGCCTTGACCGATTCGACAAGATTGTGACCGTCTGGCTCGCGATCGACCGGAGTTGGGAGGAAAACGGCTGTATGCGCGTCATTCCGGGCACGCATGATAACGGCTTTTCCGATTATGAGGATGTGGATGGTAAAATAAACACGTTCTCCACCCAGATTAAAGGCGTGGATGAATCCAAAGCCGTGTATTTTGAACTCGAGCCTGGAGAATGCTCCCTGCATGACTCGCGTATTATTCATGGAGCCCAGCCGAACACGAGTCCATACCGCCGCTGCGGGTACACGATGCGTTATTTTTCCACGGAAGCGAAGGTTCTGCCGGAGAAAAATGCAGGCTTCCGGATTTGGTTGGCTCGGGGCAAGGATATCGCAGGCAACCCGTTTGTTAACGTGTAATATATATTAAATGAATAAGAAAGGGTGACGATATGGACGACAATCAGCCAAAACGGCTGCTAAATGAGCATTATTTGTCCCAATCTTCTCCCTTTCGCATCTTCAGGCATCGGATCGATGGGGCCGTCGAGGTGCACTGGCATGAATTTTTTGAAATGGCGTTGGTACTCGAAGGCTCGGGCACGCATGTGCTGAACGGGAAAAGCATGCCCCTTGAAGCAGGCAGCCTTTTCCTGGTCACGCCGGCTGATTTCCACGAAATCATTCCTGATCCGGGACGTGTTATCGTTTTGTATGATGTGGTGTTTACCCAGCATATGCTTCGTCAGGAACTGTTCCAGTGGCTTTTTCAAAGCTCCACCGAACGGGTTTATGACTTGAATGAGCAGGAATGGAAAGCCTTTCGCGCCGAGTTTGACCGGATGTGGGAAGAGAGTGAGCAGAGGCAGACCGGCAGCGATTGGGTCGCCCAGGGTGCCCTGGAGCGGGTATTGATCGATTTGGCGCGATTGGGGACATCAGAAGGACAGGATTATCCGGCAGGCGGGCATCTGCACCCGTCCATCCGGGCCGCGGTAACGTATATTCAGCATCATTTCCGGGAGCCGTTGACGCTCCATCATGTGGCCAGGCATGCCGGCCTGTCAGACAGTTATTTCAGCGAATGCTTCCGAAAGCAGCTTGGCTTGCCTTTTCAAGTCTTTGTGCAGGAGCAGCGGCTTCAGTTCGCAAGTTCGCTGCTGCGGCTGACGGAGCTGCCCGTTACCGAGGTATGCTTTGCGTCAGGATTCCGGACGTTGAACCATTTTGAACGTGCCTTCAAAAAGAAATACAATCGTACTCCCCGGGAGCTGCGAGGCAGAAAGCGGTTGCAATCCGTTGACTTGTCTCATGGCTAAGATGATATAATGCTTACATAAACATGCCAAGAAAAATGAGAACGGTATGGAAGCGAAGGATAACACATCAATGGGGGATTAGCTAATGAGTCAGGAACGGGAACCGCTGTATATCCAGATTCAAAATCACTTCAAGCAATTGATTTCATCCAGACAATTGGTTGAGGATGATCGGATTCCAACCGAAAAAGAATTGATCGACCAGTTTCAGGTCAGCCGCATTACGGTGGCGAACGCACTGGCGGATCTTGCGAATGAAGGCTGGATATACCGCATACCGGGCCGGGGCAGCTATGTCAAAGGCATTCCGGAGAGCTACATGAGGAGCGCTCGCAGCAGCGCTGTCATTTCGGAGATCCATGCCAAGCATGCACCCAAAATCGGACTCATCTTCCCGTCGATTGAGGATTTTTTCGCCATACAAATGGTAAGAGGAATCCGCAATGCGCTGAAGGACAGCAAGTATTCACTGATTGTGATGTTTACCTACAATTCCAAGGAGCTGGAAAAGGAAGCGATCCGCGAGCTGCGCGCAAGCGTGGACGGATTGATCATCTTTCCGGTTGATGCCGAAGTATATAACGAAGAAATCATTGCGCTGAAAATGCAGAACTATCCGTTCGTGCTGCTGGACCGCCATCTGCCGGGCGTTGAGACGAATGTCGTCCTGTCGGATCCGCTTCAAGGTTCTATACTGGCTGTGGAGCATCTATGGAACCAGGGACACCGCAGTATTGCGATCTGTTCGGATACGCCGATGCCAACCGTGACGGTGGAGGAGCGGATTCAGGGATATAACGAGGCCTTGAAGCAGCAGGGGGCTCTGATCAATCCGGCGCTTATACTGACCGATTTCAGTATCCAGGATGCGCCCTATAAGGAAGATTACGCGCTGCACCGTTTTATTAAAAGCAGAATGGCGACCGCCTATATCGCTTTGAACTGCAGGCTTGGAGTGCATATTTGGTCCGTAGCCCGAAAGACGGGTCTGCGGGTACCGGAGGATGTGTCCATCATCACCTTTGATAATCCAAGCCCGATGATGGAGGAATTCAGCGTATTTTCGTATATCGACCAGAATGAAGAGCAAATGGGCTTTGAGGCAGCGAGCAGGCTGCTGAGCATGCTTGAACATCCCGACAGCACGCCGAAATACAGCAAAATCATTTTACAGCCCGAATTGGTGATAAATCAAACTACAGGCCCTGTACCTTCCTGAGCAGTAAAACAATGAATAATGAGAACCGGTTTTCCCGAGGGGGACCGGTTTTTACTTTTTTTTATTAATGAGTAAAATCAAATATTTTATATTAGACATAAATGATATATTATATATATTAAAACAGAAGTACGGAGAAGGGAGCAGATGAACAGTTATGAGATTCGTTCTGCAGAAATTGGAAAATCGTATCCGGGAGCTGGCCGGACTCAGATATAGAGAGGGCCGGACTTTAGATGCCATTCATATGGTGCCCGATGTAAAAAACCTAAAGGAAGCATGGCAGCAGGCTGCTTCAGGTCCTGTGGTCCGCGTTGGCGATCATTGGGGCGGAAGAGACCAGTACGCCTGGTTTATGACAGAAGTAGAATTCCCTCAGAGCTGGAAGGGCCGTGATGTGATTGGTCTGATCAAGCTTGGGGAAACGGGCGGGGGCAACTGCAGCGGCTATGAAGCCCAGGTCTACTTGAATGGGGAGCCTTTGCAAGCAGTGGACCGAAATCATGCCGAGCTGTTTTTCCCGGCAGATACGGTGGATGCAGGCAGCGCCGAGCTGGCTATTTACGCCTGGAGCGGACTGACAGCACCAGATGGACGCTCGCCATTCGATCATCGTATCGACTCGCTGAGCATGGCGGTCCTGGACGCAGATGTAGATGACTTGTATTATACATCGCTGCATATGCTGCAAACTGTGAAGCAGCTGGATGAACGCCAACTGGAAAGACATGAGCTGACCTCAGCCTTGGAAGAAGCGTTCCGCTGTCTGGACTGGAGTCAGCCTGGCTCCGAGGGATTCTACGCATCCGCGGTGGTGGCCCGTCAGACGCTGCGGGAGCGGCTTGAAGCGATCCCGCGCGGGCCTCGCCCGCAGGTTACTGCGGTGGGACACTGCCATATCGATGTGGCCTGGCTGTGGCGTTTGCAGCATACGCGCGAGAAATCAGGACGGTCGTTCTCAACGGTTCTGCAGTTGATGGAACGCTTCCCGGAATATGTATTCCTTCAATCGCAGCCGCAGCTCTATGCCTATCTGAAGAAGGACTTCCCGATGCTGTATGACAAAATCAAGAACCGTGTTCAGAGCGGTAACTGGGAGGCAACCGGGGCAATGTGGCTGGAGTCGGACTGCAACATTCCTTCCGGCGAATCGCTGGTCCGCCAGCTTCTGACAGGCAAACGCTTCTTCAAGGATGAATTCGGCGTGGATAACCGTGTGCTGTGGTTGCCTGATGTGTTCGGTTACAGCTGGGCGCTTCCGCAGATCCTGAAAAAGAGCGGCATCGATTATTTCATGACGACCAAGATCAGTTGGAGCCAATACAACCGCTTCCCATATGATACCTTTACCTGGAGAGGGATTGACGGAACGGAAATTTTGACGCATTACATTACGACTCCGGATAATGACGGCAGCTGGTTCTATACGTACAACGGCAATGTGACAGGCGCTTCGGTTCAGGGCTTGTGGAATAATTACCGTCAAAAGGATATCAATGACAACCTGCTGCTGGCCTACGGCTGGGGTGACGGGGGCGGCGGTCCGACCCGCGATATGCTCGAGGCTGTACGGCGTTATGAGGATATGCCAGGGGCACCTCAGGTTAAGGCGGGTGGAGCGGAAGATTTCTTCGTCCAATTGGAAGAACAGGTCAAGGATCAGCAGCAGCTCCATTTATGGGACGGCGAGCTCTACCTCGAATACCATCGCGGGACCTATACTTCCCAGGCTTACAACAAGCGGATGAACCGGTGGATGGAGCTTTTGCTGCATAATGCGGAATATTTGAATACCTTCGCGCTCGCTTTAAATCCGGAGCATGCTTATCCGTCCGCACAGCTGGCGGAGAGCTGGGAGATCGTTTTGCGCAACCAGTTCCATGACATTATTCCGGGCTCTTCCATCCATGAAGTGTATGAGGACAGCAAGATTGAATATGAGGAATCGGAAAAGCTCGCGCTTGCGGCAATTGAAACTGGGCTAGCCGGTCTGAATGGGCATAAGGGTAGTAAGGCAGAAGACGGTGCGGAAAAAGGACTGCCTGTGCGCATCTTTAATTCGCTTGGCTGGACGCGCTCCTTCCTGGCTGAAGTTGATCTGGATGATACAGCGGCTTTCAGCTGGTATACCGCAGACGGCGTGAAGCTGAATATTCAGCCTGCAGCGGAGCAATCCGCAGCACAAGCGGGCAAAGTACTGGTAGCAGTTCAGGATGTCCCTGCTTATGGATATATTACGATTTACGGGCGCAGCGAAAAAGATAGCAGCTCAGTGGATGCGCCTGCTAGTGAAGGCCATGCTTCGGAATCATGGAGCATCAAGACGGATTATCTGGAAACGCCGTATTACAGCATCCGTCTGAATGCATCCGGTCAGATCGTCTCACTTTTTGACAAGCAGGCCGGACGTGAAGTGCTGAAGCCGGATCAGCCGGCAAACGTGCTTCAGGTGTTTGAGGATAAGCCTATGGCTCATGATGCCTGGGATATCGATATTTACTACCAGGATAAAATGACTGTCGTGGACAATCTGCAGGAGCTGACAGTACTTGAAGCCGGTCCGCTGCGGGGTGTGCTGAAGCTGGTCTACAGCTACCAGAACTCTACCATCGAGCAGCATTTGACCGTTTACCGTGATCATCCGCGCATTGATTTTAAGACGAGCGTGGACTGGAACGAGCATCAGCAGCTGCTGAAAACGGCATTCCCTGTGGAGATTCGTTCGACGAAAGCGACCTATGAGATACAGTTCGGCAACGTGGAGCGACCGACGCACTGGAATACGAGCTGGGATTATGCCCGGTTTGAATCCGTGGCCCAGCGCTGGGTGGACCTGTCGGAAGGCGGATACGGTGTCAGCCTGCTGAATGATTGCAAATACGGACATGACATCCGGAACCACGTCATCCGCTTGAGCCTCATCAAATCAGCTGTGTACCCTGACGGAAATGCGGATCAAGGGCTGCATGAGTTCACGTATTCACTGTATCCGCACAGCGGGGGATGGTATGAAGCCGGAACGCATCAGACTGCTTGTGAGCTGAATGCGCCGCTGATGTCCGCTGCCGTTTCAGGCAGCGCCGGACTCCCTGATGTGCTTGGCATGCTCAAGGTAGATGCCCGCAACGTCATGATCGACACGGTTAAGAAAGCTGAGGATGGCCAAACGCTGATCGTACGCCTCTATGAATTCGGAGGCATCCGGACGAAAGCGGCGGTGTCGGTTGACCCGTACCTTGGAACGATTCGCACAGCGGAGGAAACCGACCTGATGGAGGAGCATCCAATAGCGCTGCCGTTTGCCGGACGGGACATCGAGGTCGCCTTGGCGCCGTATGAAATCAAAACATTGAATATTGCGTTTTCCTGAGTTGGAATCTAAACGAGATGGAAGTGAAAAGAGGGCGCCTGAGGCGTCCTCTTTTTTTGTTGTGGGATGGCGCTGGCTAGAGTTAAGCGAGAAGGAGTGACTATTCATGAGATTCGATTCCGGTCCCTCTAAATTCGTCTAAATTTGTAGAAACATGTAAAAAAATGTTCAGAATCGGTTCAGTGGCATCTGTTACATTTCAATCATGGATAGGTATTATGACTCATTCAAAGGAGTATGATGTGCTCAATAAAATCATTTTCTGATCGGAAGGTCGCATTGTCGCCGAACAAATTTTTATATTAAAAGGGGATTGGAACATGTTTAAGAAAAAACTGACTTCCTGCTTGTTGGTTATTGCGCTGATATGCCTGCAGGCGAGTCATTTGTTCGTTTCTGTCGGTCATGCTCAAACGGATAAACAGAATTTTTTGACATTTAAATACGATCAATTCAACCAGGATGGAAGATTGAAGCTGAACGGCAACTCGGCGATCGTGAACAAGGTGCTGAGATTGACGCCGAATGTGGGTGGTCAATGGGGAACCGTGTTTAACAATAACCGGATTTCCTTGTCCAATAATAAGTCCTTCAGTACGTATTTAGAATTCAATATGACCAAGGGTAGCGGCCAAGTCGTAAACGGTAAGCCGTGGACTTGGGCGGACGGCCTGGTCTTTACCGTTCAGACAACTTCGAATGGTGCCGGAGGAGTGGGTTCGGGTCTTGGATATGCCGGAATCGGCAAAAGCGTCGGCGTCGAGTTCGACACGTTCCGCAACGGTCCGGACATCGGGAACCTGGGCGACCCGGCAGGTCTCGGAGCAAATGCCTCGGACAGTATTTATACGAATCACACGGCGGTCGACATCAATGGAGACGTGAACCATAGAGTCCAAAAAGAAGCGACTGCCGCGAACTCTTTCATCGGGGATTACCGCAACCTGGATAGCACGCCGGACATCCGGATGCGTCAAAACACGGCAACTCAGCATGCATGGATCGACTACAACGGTGAGGACAAGTCCATCGAAGTGCGGATGAGCACGACCGATATCCGTCCTCAAGGATATGTTCTGCGCAAAACCGGCCTGGATTTGACGAACATTTTGCAGTCGGACGATGTGTATGTCGGGTTTACGGCTTCGACTGGTTCGGCATGGCAGGAGCACAACGTTACCAAGTGGTACTTTGCCAACACCTATAGCCCGATCGATATCCATTCCCAGAATTACGTGGAGGCGCCGAAAAGTGTGTCGTTCACCCCGACTGCAGAGGCTGATCAGCGCGTAAAGCTGGACATCTCCACGCTGGAGGTCAACGACACGCCGGCAGGAAACATTCCCCTGACCCTTAAGGTTGATAATCCCGAAGTGCGCATTGTCCAGGATCGGGTAACGACCGGTAATGATGGAAAAGCATTTACTTATTTAATATCGGATAAGCAGATCACGACCAAGGTGCGGATCGAAGGGCCAGGCGGGATTTTTGCCGAGAAAATGGTGACGATTTTCCCTTACGTGAATCCGAATCTGAGCTTAAGTGAACCAATGCTGCAGGAAGCGCCTGAAAATAACGGTTCCGTAGCAGGAGAACAAACCATTTACATTTCTAGCGGAACGTTTAGCCCTAATATTCAAGCGAGTGATGTAAAAGTCAACAATCTGCCAAGCGGTTTGGCCCCTTCCGTCGTACCAAGCGGGGATGGAAAGAGCATTGCGGTATCCTTTAACGGGCAAGCGGCAAACCATAGCAAGGAATTTTCATCGAACCGCGTCTCCATCACGATCAATAAAGCAGCGATCACGGGAGCGACCAAGGATTTGACGACCCCTGTCTTTTCGATCGGCTTTGCCGATCCGGCACGGATTCATGTCCAGGAAGGCGAGATCGCAGAGGTTGCTGATTTCAGTCATGGATGGGTTCAAGGATCGCTGAATGTCAGCGTCGAAAATGGCATCTTTGCAGCTGATATCGCTACCGGCGATGTTAACCTGGATCCTTTGCCAAGCGGAATGGCCGATCCAGAAGTGACTTTCGTAGACCCTTCCCACATCACAGTGACTTTCGATACGTATGCGAATGATCATGATAATGTTAACGATCTGATGTCGTCGCTTGTCGTTGATGCGAGTAAAGTAATCGGAAGCAATGGATACAATCTGACCAGCAACTCCTTTAAAATCAATTTCAATGAACCCGAACCGTACTTGTTGGTGCAAACGCCTGAGCTCCGGGAATCGGATGATAACGATGGCGCACTGAGCGAGTCCGCGAATACCATCGTCGCAGCATTGTATCATGGATCGTTTCACAGTCCGCTGACGGTTCAGGACATTCGGATCGATAAACTTCCGCCAGGACTTGAAGTCGGCTCCGTAAGCAGCACAGATCACGAGCTATCCATTACGCTGACCGGCAAAGCGCTGGATCATTCGGCGGCGAATAGCGTTTCGGATATCGTCCTATCCATAGCGAAGGAATGCATTGACCCGAACGAGGAAAGAATCGATGCTCCGGGCGAGAAGATCACGTTGACCGAAGACGTAACATCGAATTCGTTCGGTGTTATGTTCCAAGACCCGCCGCCAACCATTACGGTGACACCGGACCGTATTATGGACCAGCCGGATGGAACGATTGCTCCCGAGCTGACGGTTACGCTTAGCAACGGCAAGTTTGCTCCTGAAGCGGGAACGGGCTTGATCGTGAATAACTTGCCTGAAGGTATCACGTATAGTGTCATCCAAAAGGATGATCAGACTATTATCGTAACTTTTACTGGCCAGACCATCGTAAAAGATGATGTTTCCAAGTATGCGTCAGTCACGATTCAGCCGAATGGAGTGGAGGGGACGGGGAACAGCCTGACCTCCAACAGCTTCTATTTGGACGTTCCTAGTCAAAATACAGTGGTGCAGCTGGATAAGAACACATTGGACATTATGTATCAGGACGGCGATTCGAGCACCAGCGTTACCGGCGATGTCGGTTTGAAGACGAGCGGAGCGAACGGCTCCCGGATTACTTGGACCTCCAGCGATTCCGGCGTGATCGGGGCGGATGGTACCGTGGTACGTCCAGCAGACGGCAAGACGGTTACACTGACCGCAACGATTACCAATGGCGACGCGAAGGATACCAAAACCTTCACGCTTTTCGTCAAAGCGCGGCCGAAGACGGATCAGGAATCCGTTGAGCTGGACAAAGCCGATCTGAACATCGACTATCATGAAGGTGAGGACGAAAATAACGTAGCAAGCGACATCGTGCTTCCGAAGCAAGGAGACCATGGAACCGAGGTCATTTGGACCAGCGAACCGGAAGGCTACGTCGATCCGGCTACCGGAAAAGTTACGCGTCCGGCTTATGATAAAGGAGATCAGACGATCACCTTGAAGGCGACCGTTACAAAGGGAGACGCTACGGAAACGAAAGAATTTACGTTGATCGTCAAAGCACTGCCGATGTCGGATCAGGAATCCGTTGAGCTGGACAAAGCCGATCTGAACATCGTATATCGTGAAGGCGAAGACAAAAATAACGTAACAAACGACGTTGAGCTTCCGAAGCACGGAGAGCATGGAACCGAAATCACATGGAGCAGCGAACCGGAAGGCTACGTCGATCCGGCTACCGGGAAAGTTACCCGTCCTGCCAGCGGTCAAGGGGATCAGACGATCACCTTGAAGGCGACCGTTACAAAAGGAGACGCTACTGAAACGAAAGAATTTACACTCACCGTCAAGGCTGAGGCGCCTGCACCGGGTAACGGCCAAGGAGGCGGCACCGGCGGAGGATCGGGAGGATCAAACCCATCTCCAGCGCCGGCTCCACAGCCTGAGACCGAGACGATTACACTTAATGTCCAGGTAGGCAAAGGATCGCAGTTCGAAAACGCGGCCAAAACGACCATTACCCGGACTACGCTGCCGGACAAAACGAAAAAAGACACTGTCAATTACACGCAGAGCCAGGCCGAGGAAACGGTGAAAATGGCTCAAGCGAACGGCTCGACGACGGCCCGCTTGTACATTCCGGATGCGAAGGACGAAGTATCATCCATTGATGTCAACATTTCCAAAGATGCCATTGAAAAATTGGTGAGTGCAGGCCTGGATTTGGATATATATACGGAAAACGCCCAAATCCATTTACCTGCTGAATCTTTATTGGGGTTAACTAAGGACCTGTATTTCCGTGTCGTTCCGATTAAAAAGGAAGATGAACGCAAGCAGGTAGAAACGCGTGCCAAGCAGGAGAAAGTGGTTCGGGAAGTTCTCGGCAACGGCAGCATCTATGTTGTTGGACGTCCAATGACGATCGAGACCAATATGAGCAGCCGCGCCGTGACGATCATGCTGCCGCTGGATCCGTCCTCGATTCCTTCGGGAGCCGCGGAACGGGAAAGATTCATGTCCAATCTGGCCGTATTCATCGAGCATAGCGATGGCGAGCGGGTTCTCGTGAAGCCTGAGATCGGCACATATGATGAAGACAGAATGGGGCTTTCTTTTAACATTACGAAATTCAGCACGTTTACCATCGTAAACATTGATAATCTTGCCCAGTATTTGAAGGATCACGGTCAAAGCCTGGGGCAGGCAGGAAATATAGGCTCCGGCACTTCGGCAACGGATTCCGAGGGGAACCATAGAGCCTATATCAAAGGATACCCTGATGGCACATTTAAGCCGGAAAAAAGCCTCACCCGAGCCGAAATGGCAACCATGCTGACGCGGGTAGGTACCGGAAAAGCCGGCATCCTGGAACCGGTGAATTATCCGGATATGACAGCCACGCATTGGGCCAAGGATGCCGTTCTGGAAATGACCAAGACGGGATTGATGAAGGGCTTCCCGGATGGACGATTCGGTCCGGAACGATCGATTACCCGAGCGGAGATGGCTGCGATCGTCACCCGCTGGCTTGGTCTGGAAGAAGGAGCCGAAACTTCCACTGCAAGTGATATGAAGGATATCCAGGGGCATTGGGCCGAGAAGGATCTGGAGCTGGTGATCCAGGCGGGCATTATGAAAGGGATGCCGGACAGCACGTTCCGTCCCGACAAGCCGCTGACGCGCGCCGAAGCCGTAACGGTACTGAACCGCATTCTGAAACGCGGTCCACTGGAAGGCGTGGTCGTACCGACATGGAAGGATGCTCCGTCCAAGCACTGGGCTTACCGGGATATTGAAGAGGCTTCCCAAGATCATTATTTTACGCGGACAAGTACGGGGAATGAACAAATTAAGCTAGGACCTTCCGCAGTCGTAAAATAAGATTTACGAAGGTTTCATGGTCTTTGATTTTTAACTGGAATACGTTATTGAGGGCCTGCCGGTCAAACGGCAGGCTCTTTTATTGTTGAATTGATTTGTCAGAAGGCAATCAAGCACAAGATTCAGGTTTTATACCGAGTCCCATAAGAAAGAACTTACAATGTCTGTGGAGCACGCCTATTTCCCAGTGAAAAGCTCAGCACAGCTGTTCCCAATCCCAGAACAACCACGATACCGGCGAGCCATGGATTGTAGAGTACCGTGGATGTTTGGCTAATCAGCATTCCGCCTGAACCGGCACCAGCCGCAAGTCCCAAGTGGATCATCGATGTGTTCAGGCTGAGAACAAGGCTTGAGGACCCGGGTGCCTGTTGAATGAAGTGTGTCTGGAGGGCTGGCCCGCCCATGAACATCGAGAACATGACGATGGCGATCAGCAGGCATTCGGTGATGATGGAGCCAGAGAACAAGGGCAGCAGAATTAATGCAGCTGCATGGAGGATTAAGCTTAAGACGATGATGCGCTTGGTTCCCCAGCGATCCGCTCCGGAGCCGCCCAGCTTCGCAGCAAGGGCGCCAAGTATTCCGTAACCAAGCATGAGGAGGCTGATTGCGGCGGCATTCAGGTGGAGGATGTCATTAATAAATGTCGTCAAATACGTCAAAAGAACGGAATTGCCGGACTCGCGAAAAAAGGTGAGCACGAGTAGACTGACGATGACGGTAGAACCAAGGACTTTGAACTGCTGCCGGAATGAGGCGGGCATATCGCCAGACATGCGGGGAAGGAAGCGGTGGATAATGAATGCCATACCTAAACTGAGCAGCCCCAGAATGATGAATATAGCCTGCCAGCCTAACCATCCCGTAATGGCAATTCCAATCGGAACGCCCAAAATCATGGCGGAGCTGAATCCGAGCACAATGGTACCGATGGCCCCGCCTATTTTTTCGGGAGGTACGATTTGGCGGCGGCCCCGAAGGCCGTGACCAGATATACGCCCGAGCTGACACCCAGCAGTACCCGGGATACCAGAATAACGCTAATGTGAGGATAGACAAAGGAAGCGACACATCCGAGCATAAATAGGGCGAGGGAAAGGAGCAGCACCTTTTTGCGTTCCCAGCGTGATGTGAAGAATATTAGGATTGGCGTTCCGATAGCGAAGGCAAGCGAGTAGGCCGTAATCAGCTGTCCAGCGAGTGCAATGGAAATATGGAGATCCGAGGCAATAACATATAAAATACCGGATACCACCAATTCAGAGGTTGCTGTGAGAAAAACACCTAAAGTCAAAATATATATAAACAGGCGATTCATGTAATTCATTCCTTTCAAAGGGTTTTAGAGAGCTCTTGATTGCATTATAATGACGGTACATTACTTTGGTAAGAAGGCAAAATATTTGGAAATAATCCAATTAAATGGATTAACTTACGAATAGTAAGGAGTTGAAAGAGGATGGAACAAGATCAGAAGGTAGAACAGGACTTCTCGAATATTTGCTCGGTGCTGCAAATTCTGGGAGCGAAATGGGCATTTTTAATCATTGCGGAGTTGTCGAAAGGACCCAAGAGGTTTAATCAACTGAATCGGGATTTGGCAATCGTAAAAACTCAGTCCCTGTCCAACGCACTGCGTCATCTGGAGGATAACGGAATCGTTCTGCGCCAAGTGTTTCCGACGGTGCCGGTCACAGTGGAATATTCGCTGACGGAGAAAGGCATGGACTTTAAGACGGCGCTTCAGGAGATGGAACGTTGGGCGGCCAGATGGAATGGACAGGAACTGTCTCAAGAGGATGATAGAAAAAAAGCTTGAACAAATGGAATGAAGAGGATGCTTCGTGCATCTTCTTTTTGTATACATCTTTTCAGATTCATCTCCCGTTCTGCGGATACCGCCTAAGGTGTGAGCAAAGCGTAACAACGGAGGATTGGCGGCGGAGAATCAGCATTCTAGAATGGGGGATGTAAACCATGGTGCACTCACCGATAAGGAGGAGATTGCAATGACGAAAAAAATGCGTTTTGCCATTGTCGGCGCGGGTGTCATATCCCCGCTCCATGCACGTGCGATCATAAGCCATCCGGAGGCGGAGCTCACAGCCATCGTTGATGAAGTGCAGGAAAAGGCTGAGGCCTTGGCCAAGGAGTTTGGGTCGCCGCCCATATATGCCACGCTGGATCAGATGCTGAAGGATGGAGAAGTGGATGCGGTCTGCATATGTGTTCCAAGCGGTCTGCACCGGGATGTGACCGTGGCTGCGGCCAGGGCCGGGAAGCATGTGCTCTGCGAAAAGCCGCTGGGCATTACGGCGAAGGATATGGATGAGATGATCGAGGCGTGCCGCACGCATGGCGTGAAGCTGGCCACCGTGTTCCAGAAGCGGACGACGGAACTGGCGCTCCTGACCAAAAAGGCGGTGGATGAAGGCAAGCTCGGTCGTCTGGTGCTGGGCGACGCGTACTTGAAATATTACCGTAGCCGCGAATATTACAAGAGCGCCGGTTGGCGCGGAACGTGGGCGCTCGACGGCGGCGGGGCGCTGATGAACCAAGGGGTCCACGGCGTGGATATTATCCGCTGGCTGATGGGCGACGTGGAAAGCGTATTTGCCTATGCCTCCCCGCTGATTCATGACATTGAGGTGGAGGATACGGCCGTTGCGGTCGTGAAGTATACTAGTGGTGCTTATGGCGTCATTCAAGGGACAACAACGGTGAATCCGGGTCAGGAAGCCCGTTTTGAGATTCACGGCGAGCATGGGTCCATCATTTATGGGGACAGCGGATTCAAAGTATGGAAAACCATTGATGGAGACGAGGCTCCGGGCAGTTCGTTAAAGGGGGCATCCGACGGTACCGATGATCCGCAGGCCATCTCGTCTGATGGACATTATATCTTGGTCGATGACTTGATCAAGGCAGTGCGGGAGAACCGTGAACCGCTGATTTCCGGAGAAGAGGCTCGCAAATCGGTCGATTTGATTCTGGCCATTTATGAATCCGCCCGGACCGGCCGGGAAGTGCGGCTAAAGCCGGGAGGTGCAGCGTTATGAAAACGGGGCTGCTTAACATTGGCATGATCGGTCTTGATACATCCCATGCTCCCCTGTTCGCTGAGATGCTCAATCATTCCGGACATCCTCATCATGTCCCAGGTGGAAGGGTGACAACGGCATTTCCGGGAGGATCACCGGATTTCCCGCTCAGTATCAGCAGAGTTCCAGGCTACACCGCGCAAATCCGTGATGATTTTGGTGTCCGGATGGTTGAAACTGTGGAAGCGGTTGCCGAAGAGACGGATGCGCTGATGCTTCTGACCGTTGACGGCAGGCTGCATGTGGAGCAGTTCGAGGCAGTGGCTCCTTACGGTAAACCGGTATTTATCGATAAGCCGTTTGCTCTTAGCCGCGGGGATGCCCAAGCGATCTCGCGTCTTGCCAGCAAATACAATGTACCATTGATGAGCTGCTCATCTGTCCGCTTCGCGGAGAATCTGGCCGCCGCCGCAGGTGAGACGGATAAAGGTGAACTCTTTGGTGTAGATTGCTACGGTCCGATGGAGCTGCAGCCGACCCAGCCGGGATTCTTCTGGTACGGAATTCATATGGCTGAAATGCTTTACCGCTGCATGGGCACAGGCTGCACTGAAGTGAGGGTGACAACGGGAGAAGAGCATGACCTGGCCATTGGCATCTGGGCCGATGGCCGGATCGGTACGCTTCGCGGTAACCGGAAAGGTAACAAGCGCTTCGGGGCTCTGCTGCACCGTGAAAAGGAAACGGATCATGTGGATATCTATGCCCAGGAAAAGCCTTATTACGCCAGTATGCTGGAAGCGGTCATCCGAATGTTCCAAACCGAAACACCGCCAATTCCTATTACCGAAACCCTTGAGGTTATAGCTTTCCTTGAGGCAGCGAATGAAAGCAGAATGACCGGTAAACCTGTTCCATTGAACATCCATGAAACCGGCGCAAACCTATAAAGTCAATCCATATGCAGTAATAAATATCGTGAATCGTTAGTGGAGAAAAGGGGGACGATGCCATGGCAGGCTTTCATTTGGGGGTCATCACGGATGAAATTTCGCAAAACGTGGAGGATGCGATCCGGATCGCCAAGCAGTATGGTCTTGACGGCTTGGAGCTGCGGTCAGTGGATGGTAAACAGCTGCATCGCCTCAGTGTTCAACGGCTGGAGGAGATCGCCGCTATGATTCATGACGCAGGTTTAAGCGTCTGTGGGTTGTCCACTCCGGTTTTTAAGTGCAATCTGAAAAACAAAGAGGAGGTAGCTGCGCATCACCGCTTGCTTCGCCGGTATGCGGAGCTGGCGCGGCGGCTGGATACCCGGATTATTCGGGGGTTCAGCTTCTGGGCGGACGACCGGGATTTCAGTGCAGCATATCCGGATATTGTGCGGGAGCTACGGCGCACCGTGTCTGTACTGGAGGAATACGGGGTGCAATTTGCCTTGGAAGCGGATCCTTCCGTTTTCGCGACCAACGGGTCAAAGGTTGCCGCACTCGTGCAGGAAGTGTCTTCTCAATGGATTCGAGCTTTGTATGATCCCGGCAACAATATGTGGGATCCGGAAGGCGAGTTGCCTTATCCGGACGCTTATGATGCGCTGCGCAGAGATATTTGCCATATTCACGTCAAGGACGCCGTGCGGGAACAAGGCCGGACGGAGGCTGTTGCGATTGGCATGGGCCAGGTTGGTTATGAACGACTGCTGGCCAGGCTGGCAGAGGACGGCTATGATGGCTGGCTTGTCGTGGAGACCCATTATCGGCTCACTTCCACGTTGAGTGAAGAACAGCTGAAGCGTCCGGCGGGATATGGATTTTCCGCCGGCGGAGAAGAAGCGACGGTTGAATGCCTGGAAGGCTTTCTTAATCTGTTGGGACAGCATGGACAGAAGATCAGCTGACAAGCCTTGAAGGGTTGTGGATTCTAAACTACCTTCAGAAGGAGGAAGCATATATGATGAGAGCCCCTTCAGCCGAAAGGGCATGGACCATTGACCGTATGCAGATCCGGCAGTATTCAAGCCGTGACGAGATGGGAAGGGCTGCCGCTGATGATGTGGCCGAGGCGATGAGAGAAAAACTGAAGGCGCAAGGAACCCTTCGCATGATATTTGCCGCAGCACCTTCCCAAAACGAGTTTCTTCACTATCTTATGCAAGCGGAAGGAATCGACTGGAAGCGGGTCACAGCGTTTCATATGGATGAATATATCGGACTTAGCCTGGGGGCACCGCAGCTTTTCAGTCATTTCCTGACCACGAGACTCTTCAGCCGTGTTAACCCGGGGGAAGTCCATTTGATGAATGGTTCAGTAGATCCGATGCAGGAATGCAAGCGATATGCCGCACTGCTTCAGGAAGCTCCGCTGGATATTGTCTGCCTGGGCATTGGCGAGAATGGGCATATTGCCTTTAATGATCCGCCGGTGGCTGAATTCAACGATCCTTTTACTGTTAAAAGAGTTCAGCTGGATGACCTGTGCAGAGAGCAGCAGGTTCATGACGGATGCTTCGACCTTCTGGAAAATGTGCCGGAGTATGCACTGACCATGACGATTCCGGCACTGATATCGGCTGAGAGGCTGTTCTGCATTGTGCCGGGAGCATCCAAACGAAATGCGGTGCAAGGCGCATTGAAGGGGCCGGTATCCCCTTCATGTCCTGCGTCTGTCTTAAGAACGCATAAGGACTGTCTACTGTATCTCGACCGGGATTCTTGTCCGGGAGATTGAGAGCTTGCCGGATAAGCTGCTTGAAAAAGTAACTCTATGAAAGGCGATGGATACATGGATCTGCGGAGTACTCCTCTTTCCGTTTCATATCTGACAGGAAGGCATTACCGCACGGGAGAAACGATCATGCTTAGCCTGGCTGGAGGGATCATTACCGATTGCAGGGATATCCCTGCAGATGGCTTGAATGAGGTAGGCGAAGAGGCGCTTCCATGGATCGCGCCAGGCCTGGTCGATCTGCAGATCAACGGCTACGGCGGCATCGATATGAATGCTCCGGATCTATCGGAAGAGGATGTTATCACGTTCATTGAGCGAATGTGGGCAGAAGGAGTCACCTCGTTTTACCCTACGATAATTACGGGAGCGGATGAATCGATCCATCAAGGACTGCAGGTTATTCATCAGGCATGTTCTCGTCTTGAAAGGCAAGGGGGCGGAGCAGATGCGCTGCACAGCATTGCCGGCATCCACTTGGAAGGTCCGTTCATTTCGCCAGAGGATGGCCCGCGTGGGGCTCATAATCGGACATTCGTAAGGGCCCCTGAGCCTCCGTGTCTGGAAAACTGGCAGCAGGCGGGAGGCGGACGCATCCGGATCGTAACGCTGTCCCCGGAGTGGCCGGAGAGCGAGGACTTCATTCGCCGTTGCGTGGAGAGCGGTATCGCCGTGGCTATCGGACACACGGCCGCAACCGGCGACCAGATCGAGCAGGCAGCAGCAGCCGGAGCGCGTTTGTCCACGCATTTGGGCAATGGCGCCCATCCTGTGCTGCCGCGTCATCCCAACTACATCTGGGATCAGCTGGCAGAGGACCGGTTATGGGCAAGCGTCATTGCCGATGGTTTTCACCTTCCTGATGCTTTCCTCAAGATTGCCCGCAGGGTCAAGGGTGACAGGCTGATCCTGGTGAGCGATGCCGTAAGTCTTGGCGGCATGCCGCCGGGAATCTATGACACACCCGTCGGTGGCAATGTCACGCTCACGCCGCAAGGGCGGCTGCATCTCACCGAACAGCCGGCTTTGCTGGCCGGGTCGGCTTTGCCGCTCACTGCCGGGATCTGGCATATGCTGTCCGCCGGGATTTGCAGCCTTGGGGAGGCATGGGACATGGCGTCCATCGCTCCTTCCCGGCTGATGAACCTGGAGACGGAGGCCGGGCTTGTGCCGGGTGCCCCGGCAGACATTGCCGTCTTCACGCTTCAGACAGGAAAGATAAAAATTCAGGAGACGTATAAACGTGGAAAGCTGCAGTTCAGCCAGCCGGCCTGAGGCGAAGTAATCCGTATTCTCCGAAAACCAAACGGGACGTTCCCTTAAGTTGATTACAGCTTAAGGGAAACGTCCCGTTCTACATTGCAGAGGAAGTATGAAGCAAGACATTACAGGTAACCGGTCAGGCTTCATGAAGATGGCTTCAAGAAGCATACTTTTTCCGGAATTCACCCGGCGTCATACCTGCATGCCGCTTAAACATGCGGATGAAGGAATTGACGTTTTGATAGCCGACTCGGACCGCGACATCCTGAATGCGCAGGTCCAGATTTTGCAGCATGTCTTTAGCGGTGCGGATGCGGATGTCATTGAGATAATCGCTGAAGTTCTGCCCGGTTTTTTCCTTGAAATAAGTGGACAGGTAGCCGGATGTAATATTCAATTTGTCGGCCATCATATCCAGATTGATATCTTCCTCCAGATGATCGTTAATATAGGCCATGACAAAAGAGGTCATGGGATCATGATTCTCCGTCTTGCGCCGGATCAGTTGAAGGGCAGGGTCCAGCAGGCTGCGGAACCAGGTTTTATACTGATCACTGCAATAGAAATGCCTGGTTATGTCCAGCGGCGGCACCGATATGGCGTTGTAAGCAGCAGACAGATTGAGATTGCGAAGCAGCTTATCGAGCTCATCGGCTACATCCTTGGCGAATTGGTGGTATTCGCGGGCAGCAGCCTGTTTTTTCTCAAGCAGGGTCATATTCTTTTCAATCCATTCTTGCAAGCTTTCCTCGCTTCCGCTCAGCAGCCGGTTCTGGAATTCCTGCTCCCACAGCGCTCTGTGGAAGCGGGTCTCCCTTCCGGGATCGCCTTCTTCCGGATGGATCCACTGCGTTTGATCGAGAAGCCTGCGATGGTTCAGCATCGTGCTAACCTGGGCGTAGGTCTCCGTAAAAGGCACTCCCGCGGATTGTACCGGACTGTCTGCCATCGTCACCAGATATAAGCCGCGATCCAGGTTAAGTACCTCCTGCAGATGCCGCAGCCGTGAAGCTGTCTCAGCAGATTCACCCGGAAGGAACACGATGGACAGCACCTGCCACGGCTCGGTTTGGATCGTTACCGACTCAGGATAGACCTGCTGCCATATATGATCGATGTATTCCCGCACATAATAAGCACCCTTTTCCTGCTCCAGATGATATTGCGCGTAGCCTTCCTTGAATATGATTTGATAAACGATCATGACATAAGGCATGCTGGCATCCGCAAGCTCCTTCAGCTCACTGAGGTTCATATGGATATTTTTCAACCGGTTTGTATAAGCGTAGTGGCGAAGCATCGAATTTTTACGGGCCAAATCGCTGGAGATACGCTGATGGGTGGAGCGCATATGCTGAACTCTGCGGCTGATCAGCTCAAACTCGCGTATAGGTCCCTGCGCAGGCTCGGGTTCGTCTGTCCGGAGGGTATCGACCATGATCCGGATTGGACGATGCACCCGACGGCTGAATAAGTAAGTAAGAACGACCAGCAGGCCTACGACGGCCAGGAGCGAAAGAAGTAAAAGGTTCAAATTCAGGAGCTGGGCGGAAATGCTTTGGACCGGAACCCTGCTGATATAGATGAAGCCCGTGTCCTTGCCTTTTTTATAGAAAAAATAGGAGTCGTCAGTCTGAACGAATGAATGATGGCCATCCAGCGAATCAAACGCAGGCAGAACACCGGCGTCCGGACCGGACTGGGGCGTATAGAGCACGCGTCCTTCCGGGTCAAGAATATAAAAGCTTCCGCTCATTGTGGATTGCAGATTCCGGGCCAGACGCTCCGCATCAAGCATGGCAACCAGGTACATATCCTTGTAGGGCATCATCTTAATAATGACAGGCATCAGCATCCCCTTCGAACGTGCGGAGCCCGGCGTGTTCTCGGCAAATGCAGCCGCAGGGAAGACCTGAAAGGCGTAAGCCTCCTTAAATTGCTTATTCCAGAATGCCAGAGGATAGGACGGGCTGTTGTAATAGGTGTTGAACATTGATTTAGCGCTGCTTGTCCCGTCCTTCTCGATAACGTAATCATCCTGTTGAAAATAAATCATGAGATTATCCATGCCCAGAAAAGGATTTGTGTACAGGCGTTTCATCTCTGCAATCGCGTAGTTGACATAACCGTATGCCTTGTTGTCTTTGACATGCCGCAGCTGGTTGACGTATGTCGTCCACAGCGGGTCCTGATTCAAGCCAAGCACCATCTCCCGGGTCAATCGGAACTG
This sequence comes from Paenibacillus dokdonensis, assembly GCF_004916975.1. Taxonomy (GTDB): domain Bacteria; phylum Bacillota; class Bacilli; order Paenibacillales; family Paenibacillaceae; genus Paenibacillus_AQ; species Paenibacillus_AQ dokdonensis. Next base: position 1,119,102 of record NZ_STGQ01000002.1, read on the forward strand.
GGTCTCATAGCCTTCTACCGCATGGTTCATGCCCAGTTCATTATATTTGACGATTTCGTTGTGGATTTGCCGCTTCAAATAGAAGAAGGAAACGAGGTTAAAGGCGGTGAGCAGCAGGATGACGGCGAGAAAACCGGACAGCAGTTTGGTGAAAAGCGTTGGAAAGCCAAGCTTTCTCTTCAGAACAAACGACATTCGGATGAACACCTCCAAGCAAATTGTGGTCGGTTATAGTCGATGGCAAAGCGGCGGCTTAAAAGTGACTATATCATAAGGTTTATTTTCGCGTTCACACAATATTCACCTTTTCGGAATTCTCTACAACCTTTCCACTGACCCGAAAAAAAGGGGATGACGCCGCAAACATGCGGATTTATTTTCCCTGGTTTGATCCGGTATGCTTTCGGTACAGAAAGGAAATGCATTTTGCGAAAGGGAGGTGCGGATGTGAAATGAAACCGGTGGAGACGGATCTGGCAGGCTCCGGGGTGGTGCTGAAGGCGCGTCCTCGTGCTCGTCCAGGAAGAAATCGGATGGCGCAAGCCTTCCGGCGAAGCAAGTACCTGTGGCTGCTCTTTCTGCCCTGCCTGCTGTATTATCTGGTATTCAAATACGCCCCGATGTTCGGTCTGGTCATCACGTTCAAGAACTATAATGTGTTCAAAGGGATATGGGCAAGTGATTGGGTTGGCTTAAAGTACTACCGCATGTTTTTCAGCAACCCGGATTTCTGGATATTGATGCGGAACACGTTTTTGCTCGGTGTTTACAAGCTGGTATTCGGTTTTCCGGCCCCGATTATATTGGCTCTGCTGATGAATGAGCTGCGGAACGCCGTATTCAAAAAATGGGTGCAGACCTTCAGCTATCTGCCGCATTTTATTTCAAATGTCATCGTCGCCAGCATGGTCATCATGTTCCTCTCACCGACAAGCGGCATCATTAACCAGCTGATTACCTCGCTTGGCGGAAAGCCGATTAATTTCATGATGGAACCTGGGCTGTTCAGGCCGATCTACGTGATTTCGGAAATATGGCAGCATATCGGCTGGGAGACGATCATTTTTCTTGCGGCATTGACCGCGGTCGACACGCAGCTGTACGAAGCAGCCGGAATCGATGGAGCCGGAAGATGGAGGAAGCTGTGGCATGTGACCTTACCCGGAATCGCGCCGACCATCATGATCATTCTTATTCTTGATATCGGCAAGGTGCTGGAGATCGGATTTGAAAAAGTATTCCTGATGTATAACCCGGCTGTATACAGTACGGCCGATATTATCAGTACCTATGTGTACCGGGTAGGCATGGAGCAGGGAAACTTCAGCTATGCCTCAGCCATTGATCTGTTTATGGGCGTGATCAGCTTCATCTTTATTTTCTCAGCCAATTCTCTCAGCCGGCGGATAGGAGGAACGAGCCTATGGTGACCACGGGACGCGGCCGGAGCCGCATCAGCTTGTTTACGATCGTCAATACGCTCATCATGCTGATGGTAGCCGCCGTCATGCTGTATCCGTTCGTGTATATGCTCGCGGTGTCGCTCAGCGGGGACGTGTACGTGATGAAGGGAGAGGTGACGCTGTGGCCCAAGGGCTTCAACCTGCGGATGTATGAGCTGGTGCTCGGAGATCCGAAAATATGGACTTCTTACCGGAATACCTTTGTTTATACGCTATTGGGTACGGCCATCGCCATGCTGATCACATCGATGGGGGCGTACGCGCTGTCCCGCAAAGATATGATGTTCCATAAAGGCTTTACCCTGATGATCGTGTTCACGATGTTTTTCGGCGGGGGCATGATTCCGACGTTCCTTGTCGTCCGTTCCCTTGGACTGGTGGATACGATCTGGGGCATGGTTCTGCCGGGTGCCGTCAGCACTTGGAATTTGATCCTGATGCGCACCTTTTTCAGCGGGATCCCGAAAGAGCTGGAGGAATCGGGGCGGATGGACGGACTGAATGACGTCGGGATCTTCTTCCGGATCATCGTGCCGCTGTCAAAGCCTGTGTTTGCGACAATCTCGCTGTTTTACGCGGTCGGGATCTGGAACAACTTTTTGTATCCGCTTTTATATTTGCGGAGCCAGGAACTGTTTCCGCTGCAGGTGCTCCTGCGCAATCTCGTGCTTGCCGGCAGCGTCAGCTCCGGGCAGGTGACACAGATCGGCGGCGACAATCTGGTCGTTGAGGATTCGCTGAAGTACGCCACGATCATGGTGTCCACACTTCCGATATTGATCCTGTATCCTTTCGTCCAGAAATATTTCGTCAAGGGTTCGATGATTGGCGCGGTGAAGGGATAAGGGGACACTCGGCTCTCGTTTTTAGTACTTGAAGGAAGTTGAAGGAGTTGGAAGGAACGAAATCGTTCTGAAGAAGCGATAGCGTTCGGAGGAATGATTGTTTGCTGCAGCAGTCGTCACGCAAAGTTTGCCGTGTTAAGCCGAAAAAGGATCATCAAATTCAAAGGGGGATATACTCATGGGAAAGGGAAAGAAACGTTCGTACGTAAGTCTGATCGCGGCGTTGTTGGTCGTGTTTGCGGTAGCGGGCTGCTCTTCAGGGACGGAGAAGTCCTCCGGGACGGAGCCGAAAAGTCAGGCGGATCCCGTTGCCAAGCCAAAGAGTGAGGTCACATTAACGGCCTTGCTGGATAATAACGCAACGTTTCCGTACAGCAAGGATTGGCCGATCTGGAGCTGGATCAAGGATCAGACCGGCGTGTCGCTGAACGTGGAGACGCCGTCCGGCAAGCTGAGCGATACGCTCAATTTGGTCATGGCCTCGGGGAATTTGCCCGATCTGATGTACATGTCCGGCCGCCGCGACTCCAACAAGTACGGGGATCAGGGAGCCCTGGAGAACATTCTTGACCATGTCGACCAGATGCCAAACCTGAAGGCATGGATGGAGAAGTACCCGGAGGAAGCCAAAGCGGCGCTGTCCGCGGACGGCAAAATGTATATGTTCCCGAACCAGGGCTTTGGGGAAACGAACCGCATGATCTGGCTGTACCGCGAGGATGTGTTCAAGAAAAACAATCTCGCTGCCCCCAAAACGTACGAAGAGCTGCATCAGGTACTGAAAAAACTGAAGGCGCTTTACCCGGACAGCTATCCGCTCTCCATGCGCTTCGGCCAAATTCCCGATGAAATGATGGCCAACCTGACGACCAACTTCGCCAGCGGAAGCGACGTCTACTATAATTTCGACGAGAAGAAGTGGAAATTCGGACCGACAGAGGAGAATTACAAGGCCATGGTCTCCATGTGGCATACCTTCTATAAGGAAGGGCTCATCCCGCCGGATTTCCTCTCGATTCAGACCAAGCAGTGGCAGGACGTCATGTCGACCGGACAATCGTTCATAACGATCGACTATATCAGCCGCGTGGACTTTTTCAATAATGCGATGCAAAAGGATAACCCTGAATACAGCCTGCAGTTCATGGCTCCTCCTGCCGGCCTGGACGGCATGAAGCCGCAGAACCCGTATTTTCATTACTTGGAGGGCGGTTTGACGGTTGCTTCGACCTCCAAGCATAAGGATGACGTCATGAAGTACATGGACTTTTTCTACAGCGAGGAAGGCCGGACGCTCAGCAGCTGGGGCAAAGAGGGCGAGACGTACACCGAGGACAGCGGACAAAAGAAATTCAAGGCGGAGTTTACGGACGTCACGGAAATGCGCAAGCAGACCGGTTTGCAGACGAGCGGGACGTATACATGGATCGATTATGACGCGCATTTGTCTCTGTTCTCGCCTGATTTGAAGAAGGCATACGAGGAAGCAGCCAAATACGATCCACCGGCCATGCAGCCTAAGCCCGCCTTTACGGATGCGGAGAATGAAGTGCTGTCGGTAACAGGGCAGGCGGTGAAAAAGTACCGGGAAGAGAATTTCTCCAAATTCGTCCTGGGTACGAGAAACCTGAGCGAATGGGATAAATACGTGGAGGAGATTAACGGGCTTGGCGTACAAAAGCTGATTGATACGTATGATGCGGCACTGAAGAGAGTGGAGCAGGCAAAACTCGAAAATAAATAACGGAAAAATCATTATTCTTAGTGAAACCAGGTTCCATTCATGGGCCTGGTTTTTTTGTGGATCTGGATTTTTTTGTATTTCCTGAATTAATGCAGGGGCGACAATAAGGCCGCTCCTGCATTTCTGCTTCAAATGAATTTTAGCTGGGAGAGTGTGAATGCGGACATTGGTCTTCGATCAACCGTTTTGCAGCGCTTAAAAAGTAGTCAGAATGGAATGTATCAGCATCAATATAGGCACTCATCATGGCTCCATCGCTGAGGATTCGTAGCTGGAACATAAGCTCGGCCGGGTCTCTGGCGCCGGCTTGCCTGGCAATATCCTCTACTTTTCCCCAAACCAAGTAACGGCTTTCAACCGCAGACTGGTGTCCAGGATGGCCTGGGTCAGGAAATTCAACGACAGCGTTCATGAATGGACATCCGCGGAAATCGGACTTGTTCATCCGTTCGACCAAATCGTCAAGCAGGGCATAAAGCTGTTCTTTTGGCGAATCAGGAAAACGACATTTTATCTCTTCGATGTTTCCTTCTCTTCTACCGGATCGCAGTTCCAGGTATGCAACAACGAGTTGATCCTTGGTGGAAAAGTTGCGATAGAAGCTCGCTTTAGCTACACCGGACTCCTCGATAATACGATCAATACCTACGGCACGCACGCCTTCCCGATAAAATAAATCGGAGGCAACCCGTAAGATTCGCTCTTTCGCAGATTCTTTCTTTGTCATTATGATCACCCGGTTTCTAAATAAGGTAAATTTTCAATTGACATGAGACAGATCTGTCTGTATCATACGATAACAAATGAGACAGATCTGTCTCGTTTATTCTAAAGGAATATTCCGGTTGCTGTCAATTCATCCGGGATGTTTAAAGGAGGAACATATCGCCTATGCCCCAATCGGCAAATTCACTCACATTGGAGCTTACGCATACGGTGGTTCAATCCCGCCAGCGTCCGCGTCTGATGCTAGCGGTTATGCTGCTGTCTGTCTTTATGGCTGTTGCTAACATTTTTATTGTGAACGTCGCAACGCCTTCTATTCAGCATGGACTCCATGCCGATTTCTATGGTGTGCAGTTTGTCATCTCTGCTTATACACTAGCCTATGCGGTTGCTCTCATTCTCGGAGGGCGGCTTGGTGACCGGTATGGACGTAAAAAAATGCTGCTCATTGGCGTAGCCGGCTTTACGCTCACTTCATTGCTATGCGGTATATCGAATGGGATTGGAATGCTGACGATAGTCAGGGTCATCCAAGGATTCAGTGCAGCGCTGATTTCTCCGCAGGTATTATCACTCATTCAGGCTCAATATCCGCCGGAAAAGCGCGGGGGCATATTCGGACTCTATGGTGCTGCACAAGGATTGGCAGCGACAACCGGACAGCTCATTGGTGGACTCCTCCTGATGTGGAATCCGTGGGGACTGGAGTGGAGAATGGTCTTTTTCTTCAGTATACCGATTGGTGTGTCGATCTTGGCTATGGTCCCATTCATTCCGGAATCAAAGGATATGGGCCGGTCCAGAATGGATTGGTATGGTGCGATAATTGTTGCAGCTGGCTTATTCCTACTCGTCTACCCGCTCGTACAGGGTCAGAAGGAAGGCTGGCCGATCGAGCTCGTCATGAGTCTAATCCTTTCCGCCCCGATGCTGGCCTTGTTTGTATGGTCTCAGAAGAAGATGCTGCTTGTAAGCCGCGACCCGTTTATGAACGTGAATTTGTTTGGTCAGCGCGGATTTGGGCTGGGGATGATTGTGGTCTTTCTACTCATGTCATCGCAAGCAGCCTTTTTCCTGATCGCCGCCTATTTGCTGCAAATCGGGCTTGGGTTTACAGCTCTAAAATCTGGAGCCATCATATTGCCGATGGGACTTGGATATTTCCTCGCTTCTCTGTTGTCGGCCAGGGTGACGGGCAAGCTTGGTCCGCATGTGCTGACGCTAGGTTCCGTTCTGACTGCCATCGGATATTTGTTCCTTGCCCTCACCGTAAATGCAACGGGGATTTCTCCAAATGTATACCTATGGATCCCGGCGCTTGCCATACTTGGAATCGGTCAAGGCTTCATCGCTGCTCCACTCACGAATATTGTACTCTCCAAAGTACCGAAGCAGGATATTGGTTCAGCATCAGGCATTCTGACTACTGGAATGCAGGTCGCCTACGCCATCGGCATTGGACTCATTGGCATTCTGTGGATGAATTCACTGGATCATTATGCCCTTCAAACAGGCGTTCAGGAGGGAATTCAACAGACGGATGCAAGAGGCTATATCCATTCATTTATTTTCTGCATATACATGCTGGCCGCCTACACTGTGTTTCTGATTCCGTTATCAATGACGTTGGCAAAAAGAAAGCGGACATGAAAAAACCCAGCCGATCCTTAAGAGATCGGCTGGGTTTTACGTTTACCATATGGCGTTCTTATCGAGGTGTTACGGCATTCTCAACGGAAGTGACAATGACTACTTCGGCATTCGTGATGCCAGGAAGCGAACGAGTCATGATTGGAGAATGGTAAGCAATTATTTTTGTGCCTGCACGTAGGGCTGCTTCGCCGCCAAGATCATCAATGATTTGCGTGTCCTTGGAGATGTTCAGAATCACGTCATTGTTCTTCGAATCGTCGGAGCCAACATTGACATACACTTGATCTTTCGAAGTGCTGTCGAAAGGCGCGATGGTACCTTCGATCTTGACGGATTCGGCTTTTTTCACCACGAGTTTGCTCGCATGGGTTTGGGCCGGATAGATCATGGTCATCACGTTGCTGTAAGAGGCGTCGGCATGGACTCCGTCTTTCAGCGCGTCCTTGGTCAAGGCGTTTCCGTCTTCATCGACGATTTGTGTTTTGTCGTCCACGGTGAGGATGACGTAGTTCACGCCGCCCTTTTCATGGGCTTTGCCGATGAGCGTAACTTTACCGCCTTCCGTGCTCGTGACGACTCCATCCGTGCCTGCAGCGAGTTCTTGTCCCACTTCACCTTCACCCGTTTCTTTATCGGTGTTGACGCGAACGTAGTTCGTCGTCGATTGCGGCGGCAGGCTCATCGCTACGGCAGGACCATAAAACGCTTTAACACTCATGCCTTCCTTGATAGCTCCGGCTTCAACAGCTTTGCCGTCCTGATCGAGAATCGTTGCTTTGTCCGCAAAGTGCAGAATAATGGTATCTTCGTTTGAATTATAAATATCAGTTCCTTTGACAAGGATGCTACCATTCCTAACCTCGGAGACGGTACCTTCGATCGCTGTGAAGCTTTGATCCTGAACCACAAGCGTCAAGGCTGCTCCGCGGGCAGGGAGGCTTTTCGTGATGTTCGGGCTGTAGAAGGCCTTCACTACTTTTTTCTCATCCATAATCGTTTTCAGAGCAACGGTTTTTCCTTTGGAATCGACGATTTTAGTATCTTTAGTAATGGACAGAATGATTTGGCTTTGATCGCTAGGGGCCAGTCCGCGGCCGGTAACGGTAATGAATTTACCTGTTTGATCGTTTACGAAATCAGTGATTTGTCCCATGGTACCAGGGACCACTTTGACTTGGTTTTGAATGATTCCTTGCCCGTTATGAACCGCCTCGTGCGGAACATCCTGCGCGTTTGCCGCCACCGGCACGGCAGCCATGGCCAAAATAGATGCTGTAGCTAACACTTTGTACATTTTGTTCATCTGATATTCCTCCTGTATATGTGTGCTTGTACGAACGGTTAGGGATGCTTCTGGCAGCACATAAATTGTTAAATTATGCTTGCCTTTCATGATCCTAGACGAGGGTGTTGCACAAAATGTTGCACAAAATCGCAAAGCTATTTTCAAGTTAACGTTTGACGTAAGCCACCTCTTTTTGGCGAAAATCATCACATGATCCGAGGAGGATTTCTTGCGAAACGGCAGCATGGATTCACTAAATTGTGCGAATGACCATATAGTACATAAACGCAAATGAGAGGTGGATTGTACGAGTGAAAATAACGCTGGATATCGCCAAGTTTCTGCTCGAAGCAGCTGAAAAGAAGGCGAAGGAGATGGGCCTTGCGGAAAATATCGCAATTGTTGATTATGGAGCCAATCTGGTCGCGTTTCACCGGATGGATCATGCCAAAATAGGGGGGATCGACATTTCGCAAAACAAGGCATGGACCAGTGTGGCGCTGCAAATGCCGACTTCGAACCTTGCTCAGGCCGCTCAACCAGGTAATCCTTCATTTGGGATCAATACGACCAACCATGGGAAAATCGTGATACTGGGCGGAGGAATTCCACTTAAAATTGGAGAGATGATCATAGGTGGTATAGGCGTAAGCGGAGGCACAAGCCAGCAGGATATAGAAGTAGCGAACGCCGCGGTACAGGCGCTTGAAGGATTGATTCAGCATCATGAGTCCAGAAATATAACATATCGGATAGGCTCGAATTAATCATAAAGAGATGATCAGAAACCGACAAAAAAACAATCCGCATGCCTTAGGAAGGCAAGTAGATTGTTTTTTTTGAGTATGATTTAGAATGCCCAGTTCCCGTTCCGGAATACGGGTTCAATCTGACCGTCTTGCGTAATTCCATCAATGTCCATTTCAGCGGAACCGATCATGAAATCAACATGAATTATGCTGTGGTTGAGCCCGGCTTGATCCAGCTCCTCACGGGACATCGAGAGGCCGCCTTCCAGGCAGGTTGGAAATGCTGAGCCCAGTGCCAAGTGATTGGAGGCATTCTCGTCATATAAGGTATTGAAAAAAATCAGGTTCGACTCTGAAATGGGAGAATGATGCGGTACGAGCGCAGCTTCTCCCAAATAACGTGCTGCTTCATCCATACCGAGCATCGCCTTCAATGATTCATAGCCTTTTTCTGCCTCAAAATCGATGACTTTCCCATCCTCAAATGTGAGGCTGAAATTTTCAATCAGGTTGCCCTGGTAGCTGAGGGGTTTGCTGCTGCGTACCACTCCATGTGTACCCTCTCTGTGCGGGGAGGTGAATACTTCTTCTGTCGGCACATTCGGGTTGAACAGATTTTTGGCTTCGTTGACCGCTGTGCCGCCGCTCCAGATGTGGTTCGCCGGAAGCTCAACCGTCAGATCCGTTCCCGGAGCGCGGTAATGCAGCTTCTTGTACTGCTTGCTGTTCAGATAAGCTCTTTTGTCGTGAAGGGTGGCATTATGCTCCTGCCAGGCTTGAACGGGATGATCCTGGTCCACGCGGGATGCCTTGAATATCGCCTCCCATAAGGCTTGGACAGCCGCATCTTCATCCAGTTCAGGAAAGACCAGCTTGGCCCAGCCTGTGGAGGGTACTCCGATGATTGACCATGTCATCTTGTTCGCGGACATATATTCTCTCCATTTGGCCAGCGCGGTACCGGCAGCTTTGGAATTGGCGGCGACCCGCTGGGGGTCGACTCCTTTAAGCAGCTCCGGATTACTGGATTCGATGAACAGGAATGCACCGCCGTTTTCCGCAAACTGCTGGACAGCTTGTGCTCTCCATAAAGGATATTCTTCAAAAGCTTCATCCGGCGCAAGATGGTATTTGATCTGCGTACTGATTTCATCCTGCCATTCGATATGTACCAGTTTGGCTCCTACTTTATAGGCGTGCTCCGTGATCATGCGGACAAATTCCGGCGTATGGATGGGCGCGTTAATCCAAAGCGATTGACCTGGCTGAATGTTGACTGCGGTTTTTATGGCCAGCTCCGCGTACTTTTCCAATAGGTTTAAAAAAGACATTCGGATTCCTCCTTGGTAATACAGTTTAGGATATACAACTTCGTCTTTTTGTATCATTTCCCTTCTTTTTGAAAACAGCAGCCAGCACAAAAGAATATCCCATGATTATTCCCGATTGGATTATACGAAGGCAGCCCGCTGCCTGTAAAAGGTAAGCGGGCTGCAAAGAAGCCATCGTCCTGAACCTCATCAAATCCTTCGGGCTTCCAGCCTCCGGGCAATAATCGATAATGTATAGTTGACCGTAAAATACAGCAGCGCTGCCAAAATCAACGCCGGTATGACGTAATTTGGACTGTGGCCCTGCAAAATCTGCACATTATGCATAATTTCCGGTAGTGTAATGACGATGGCAAGGGAAGTATCCTTCAGCAGCGAGATGAACTGGCTTACCAGCGGCGGCATCATGCGTCGCAGCGCCTGCGGCAAAATGATATGGCGCATGGTCTGGATATAACTAAGGCCTGAGGAACGTGCGGCTTCAATCTGACCCCGATCCACCGAGACAAGGCCGCTGCGGACGATTTCGGAAATCATCGCACCCTCGAACAGCGTTAATCCTGCAATGGCCGCCCAGAATGGAGACAGCTTGATGCCTAACTGCGGAAGGACGATATAACTAAAGAAGATGATAAGCAGCAAGGGCAAATTGCGTACGATGTCAATTATGATCGCCAGAAGCCGTGACAGCACAGGGATGCGTGCGTAACGCAGGATACCGAGAATGTTCCCGAGTATAAAGCTGAACAGGATCGCGAGGGCGGCGACGAGAAGGGTCATGCCGAATCCCTGCAAAATAAAGGAGAGATTAGGCCAGGAATACGCTCCTGCAAAATCCATGCCTCAAGCCTCCTTTCACAAAAGTAAGCTCTTAATGGTCCGCTGACCTGAACCGCCGCTCCATATATTGCACCGCCAGGCTAAGCGGGAGGGTGAGGATGAGATATAACATGGCCACGAGGGTATAGACGGTAACCGGCAGAAACGTATCGGCATTGATTAAATCGGCATAATACATCAGATCAAGACCGGCCACGACGGCGAGAATAGATGAGTTTTTAACCAAGTTGATAAACTGGTTGCTGATGGAGGGCAATACGATTTTGATGGCCTGCGGCAGCACGATATGCAGCATGGTCTGGATATAGGTGAGTCCCGTAGCCCGCGCGGCCTCCGTCTGTCCGGATGGAACGGTCTGGATTCCGGCGCGGATGCTCTCGGCAATAAAAGAAGCGGTATATACCATGAGTCCAATCGTGCCTGACGTGAAGCCGTCAAGCGGAACGCCGAGCGACGGCAGCCCCAGGAAAAAGAAAAAGACGACGAGCAGCAGCGGAATGTTGCGGATAAACTCAACATAGGCCGTACCTATCCAGTTCAGCGGCTTGACGGGTGATATGCGCATGACAGCAATAATCGTGCCAAGAATAAAGCTGCCGATGAGAGCGATGGCGCTGGATTCGATGGTATGGACGAACCCGAGCAAAAAGCGGTCCCAATGATCAAACAGGATATGAATATTGAACCGACCTGTCACACATTTTCACTCCTTTCCCGGATATCGTGATCCGTAGGAAGGCAAGAAGGGAAGGCAGGATGCCCTCCCGCTCAGGCTTGACTCCGGTTACTCCGGCTTCACGCCCATCCATTGCTCGTAAAGTTTGTCGTACTCTCCGCTGGATTTCATTTCCTTCAGCAGATCATTGACCTGTGCCACGAAATCCACATCGCCTTTTTTGACCGCGATGCCGTAAGGTTCATCGGTGAAGTTTCCACCTACCAGAACGTAATTCGGGTCCTGCTGCTGCATGCCAAGGAGAATAGCATTATCCGTCGTAAGAACTTCTCCCTGCCCAGCCTTTAGTGCGGTAAATGCGTCCTGATAATTTTCGAATTCCAGCACGTTGGCATCCGGTGCCTTTTCACGGATGTTTTTCGCCGAAGTTGATCCTTTGACTGTAAGCACCTTAACGCCTTTTTTCAGATCCTGCAGGCCTTGAATCTCGCTTCCCTTTTTGACGAGAAGAGACTGCCCCGCTTTGAAGTATACGTCGCTGAAGTCCACCTGTTCTTTGCGCTCCTCTGTAATGGTCATTGTGGCGATAATCAGGTCGATATCCCCGTTTTGAAGCAGAGGAATCCTGGTTTTTGAGGTAACTTCCTTCAGTTCCACTTTCGTTTCATCGCCAAAAATTTTCTTGGCGAGTGCCTTGGCGATATCGATGTCAAAGCCTTCGACCTTGCCTGAGGCGGGATCCTTCAGTCCGAAAAGCTTTGTGTCGTACTTTACACCGGCTATGACTTTACCGCGTGCTTTGATCGCATCTATTGTGCCAGATTCCTTCTTGCTGCCGCACCCAACGAATACCAAACAGACCGTCAGCAGCACTAGTAAAGCACTCAAACGTGATCTTTTCTTCATCTCTTTTCTACCCCTTTCAATATGTAAGTGCGCCGCCTAATGGCGGATCAGGCGGCTTAAGAACAATCGTGCACGCTCCTCGCGGGGCTGCTGAAAGAAAGTGGAGGCTGGAGCCTCTTCGACAATTTGTCCGTTGTCCATAAACACGATCCGGTCGGCTGCCTCCCTGGCGAAGCCCATTTCATGGGTGACGATCACCATGGTCATTCCTTCATGGGCCAATGCCCGCATAACATCCAGCACCTCGCCGATCATTTCCGGATCAAGGGCGGAGGTAGGCTCATCAAACAGCATGATTTTCGGCTTCATGGCGAGTCCCCGGGCGATGGCAACCCGCTGCTGCTGGCCTCCGGAGAGTTGGGACGGGTAGCTTTGGGCTTTGTCAGCAATACCGACACGGGTCAGATATGCCAGGGCTCGCTCTTCCGCTTCATCCTTGGACAATCCCAGTACCTTAAGGGGAGCGAGCGTGATATTGTCGATCACTTTTTTATGGGGATACAGGTTGAAATGCTGGAAGACAATGCCGATATCGCGGCGGAACCGGTTGATGTCTACTTTCTTGTCATGAAGCCGCGTATCATTGACGGTGAGCTCGCCGGAGGATATGGCTTCAAGACGGTTGATGCAGCGGAGGAGCGTGCTCTTTCCAGAGCCGGAGGGACCAATAATGACGACGACCTCGCCTTCCTCGATCTGAAGATTGATGTTTTGAAGAACCTGAAAGCTGCCGTAAGCTTTACATACTCCGCGGAACTCGATCATTTTTTGACCTCCCTTCGTGAGTCATTACGTCAGGCAGCTTGCACCTTGGACGATAGGTACATCTTTACAATATATTGCCGATCTTATGGCATCATGCTTGATTTGTCATAAGATGTAATCGATTTTGTCCATTTAGAGCGGACATGAAAAAGCCCGCACCTTTATCAGGCGCGGGCTCGAATATACTTTCGGATCAGCGTTTTCTCTTGGATAAAGCAGCAAACAATGAAATGATGGACAGGACAAGTGCAGCAATAGAAACCACAAGTGTGGCCGTTTGTACGCCACTGGAGGACGAGCTATCCGCTGCTCCAGAAGCTGTATCTGCACTGCTTGAATTGTCCGTTTTTGGGTCTTGGTGATCCGCTGCAGCATCATGGCTGTGACCGGATGACTCTGCTTCTTGACCAGCAACCGTCACGATCTTCGTGATGGAATGCGGAGATTCAGAGCCTTCATCACCGGTCCATTCCACAATGCTTCCATCCTTGTAGTACTGGAACGCATTCCAGGCTACGTCTGTTTCCTTTTCAGGATTGTGGGCCACGAAATTGAACTGCTGGAACTCCCCGGCATTGATGCCTTCAGCTGTCGCGTTCCAGGTAATGCTGCTGATTTTGCCGGCGCTGTCCTTTTCAGTGGTGATTTTCCAGTCCGGGATGGGCTGATACTGCATGAGCTCCACACCTTCAGGCACCTTTAATGTGACTTTGGTGGTCGCGATTTCTTTTTCAGACGGAATTTTGATGGTATAGGTCTCCCAGGCTCCAGGCTGGGATGAAGCAGGCTTCACGGTCACATGCGCGCTTGCGATGCCAGAGAACAGCAGCAGACCCGCCGCAGCGGTAGCGATAAACGGAAAACGTTTGGATATTTTCATTAGATTGGTTTCTCTCCTTTGGTGAATCCGGTAAGGATTCTTTGTGTTTTTGATGGAGTCCGACTCGAGATATCATGGACAACACGCACAATGCCCATCACTAATCTTAGTAGCGAGTCGGAAATTTTAATATGATTCACAGTTTACGGTATTAATGATTACCGACATGAATCACAATATCGGTATCCCAGGTTTCAAGCTTGTCGGTCAGCATATGCACATGAACATTCCATTTGCCTGCCATGCTGATCAAATCCTTGACTTTATAGCCTTCGGCTTTGCCTCCCGGCATGACGATCTCGTATTTACCCATATCCATATCCAGGCTGGTCAGGGTGAGCTTGATTTGCTCGATTCCCTGCACCGGCTGCCCCTTGCTGTCTTGAACCTTCACTTCAAATTCGTTCACGCCTGTAATGTTCGGACTGATATCAAGCGAAATGACATTCTTGTTCTCGAGCGTCTGCGTTACATGCAGCGGACCGGGAGAAGCCATGGCAGTAGGCATATTGGTCAGCGCAGCCGCAAGCACCAAGGCGAGAATACCGACAGTGAGTTCCAGCCAGACACCTGCGCCATGGTTACGCTTTTCCTGCCGTCCGCGCAGCATGTTCCAGGCAGCCAGAAGCAGCATGATGAGAAGCAGGGCACATTTGGCCAGCAGCACCTTGCCGTACGGCGTATGAAACAGGGAATACCACGTTGGTACATACTGCAGGCTGCCGTATACTCCGCTGATCAGAATGAGGACCACGAAAACCGTTCCCCACAAACTGAATCGCCGGATAATGGCAAAATAACTTTTCTTTCGCTGCGCTGGCTCTGCCGGCAATGAGGCTTCCTTCGGCAGCAGGACTGCAAAGGCGAGCAGGCTGCCCAGCCAGAGGGATGCTGCACCCAGGTGGAGGAAGTCCATAGCGATGCCAACGGCCTTGTGCTCAGAAGCGGCTGGATGGCCGATAAAGGATTTCGCCAGCAGCATAATCAGCATGAGCAGAAAGGCGACCGTTCCGGCGATGTACGTATTGTCTTTTTCCTTTATTTTCGGCACGGCAATAGCCAAGGCTATAATCAATACCAGCAGCAGGAGCTGGACAAGCCAGACTTCACCGAAGCTGGTAATCCTCAGCATTTTGAGCAGTAAGGACGGTTCAGACCATACACCGCTCCATCCGACGCCGGCATCAATCCCGGTCTGCTGCGGCAGACTGAGCAGGAAGCTTGCCGTGAGCACGGTGATATTGATCCACATGAGCTTGATGCTTCTGGTGGACCATGCCGGACGGCTGCCTGAACCTGCGGGAAGCAGATACAGCTGGAAGCAATAAATACCCGCGAGGAATGCGAGGCTGGTATAGAACAACCAGCGGATAATGATGAGATCAGCTCCGGGCCAGCCGGCAGACGAAGTTACCGAGTGAGATCCATTACTGCTGCTGCCCCCGCTGCCTTCACCAATCTGAAACGAGAAAGTTCCTTCCACCGGATGACCGTCAGCGGATACGGCTTTCCACTGTACGGCGTAAACGCCCTTTGGAAGATCAGGCTGCAAATCGGCCTCGAGCACGGAGGATTCACCTTCGGGAATCCGGCTTTCGCTGAGATTCACCGTTTTACCTGATGAGTCCGTAACCTTAATTGAATGAAAGGCCTTTTGGAGAGGCTCGTTAAAATAAATGTCCGCTTTGGACGGCGGCTGGGTCAGTACTGCATTTTCAGCAGGGGTAGATTTGACAATATAAGCGTGGGCGGAGGCGAGGCCTGGAACCAGCAGCACTCCTATAAGCATCACAGTCAGCCATGCTGATAAAAAACCGATTTTTTTATTCAATCCATCACCTTCTATAGTGGAGCCTTTGCAAAAATGAACAGATAAAGCTGCGTTTGCAAACATCCCGAGTTGTCTTTTATTGTGTACCCTTTAGCTTGGGGTTAGGCGTGAATGTAGTAACATTGTATTGCCTGTGCCCAAAAATTATTTTATAGCTGCTGCCTGCAGAAGAAAATGACCCGTGTGGGCTATTCGGTCTAAACTGAAGGCCTGACCGATGCGAGGCATAAGAGCCCAAACCCTGATTTTTCGGTATAATGGACAGCAAAAGAAGCCAAGACAACCTATCGTAAAAAAAGGAGCGGATAGCCGATGCGTTTATGGCATGAAGCATTGATTTCCAAGCTGCCCCGCCCGCAGCTGCTGGGCCAGCACCGGGAATGCTGCGCGCTTCGCGGCAACGGCTGGAGCAAAAAACACGCCACCGTGAACTATGTGTTTGAACACAGTCCGATGATGCTGGTCCGCTATCATCAGCTCATTATGGATGAAATGAAGAGCAGATCTTATAATGTGGACAATTTGTGGCAAAATCCGCTGTACCGAGGGAAATCCTGTGAACCATGGGCGGATCGGGAGTTGACAGCATTGAATGAAGCAATGGCTTATCCGGAGCATAATGAGACTTATTTGCAGGAATGTTTGGATAATCTGGCTGGGAAAGGACTAGTAATTACCTATTTATAATATTAAATGGAAAATTATGATGTCCTATTTAGCTAACTTGGGTGGCATATTGGAGGAATCCGGAGCATCTTTCCGGCTGGCACCGTTCAGCGTCACTCCTGCAAGCTCAGCTGTGTCAGGGATGGCTCAAGCATTTTCTGAACATTTTCAATATTTTTCATAACGCTTTATAATAATAAAGAACTTCCCGGCAAGTTCAAAAAACGATCCAGGAGTGATTTTATTTTATGAGTCAAGCTGTATTGGAACGCCGTAGTGAACTGCTGAAAAAGAATATTCAACAACTGCTTATTCAGGATAACCAGCACGGAATCAGCCGCCAGGAAAGCATGTTTTTGCAGCAAATGATCAAAGAGCTGCATCAGACATCACATGAAATGAACGCCCACAACTAGGACTCTTTTTCTCCAGAAAATTTCATAGCCAATGAACAGGGGCTGCCCACACTAGAATAATTTCTAGCGGTGTGGCAGCCCCTTTGGATTTTATAAGTTTGGAATAACATGCTCCTCGCGTGCGTGTACAGGTCCGGATTTGCCTTCGATATACTGGATGAACAGCTCGGATAGCTCAGGATCAAACTGGGTTCCAGAGCAAGCGCGAAGCTCCTTAACGGCTTCCTCTATGGATTTGGTAGCTTGGTAAGGGCGCTCGGAGGTCATCGCATCGAAGGAGTCAATGATGGTCAGCATACGGCATAGCAGCGGTATTTCAGCAGCTTTGTAGCCATGAGGATAGCCTGTGCCGTCGTACCTTTCATGATGCAGCTCGATATACGGGGCTAATTCTTTGAATTTGTCGTTGGTCATTGCCATTTCTTTGCCCCAGTTCACATGCTTTTTGACCACATCCCATTCCGTCAGGGTGAGCGAATCCCTTTTGTTCAGAATCTCCCAAGGAATCTCCAGCTTACCGATATCATGAATCAGGGCTCCAAGCACAAACTGCCTGCGCGTCACCGCATCGAGCTTAAGGAGAAGGCTCATGTCCATTGCATAGCGGAAGACCCGCTTCGAATGCTTGAATGTGTTGATATCCTTGTAGAGGAATAGATTCAGCAGCTGCTCGATATCCCGCACATCCTGTGCAATTTCAATTTCCTGCTCAAGAGGTACGGAGCTGCCATTAATGTAGGCAATATTTTTCCCCTGTTTTTTGGCATCATAGAGCGCTTGATCAGCCTGAAGCACGAACATTGATTTGTCGTGAATATCAATGTGGTAACCGGAAATCCCTGCGGAAAAGGAGAGACAGGCATGCGGAAGGACTTCCACGCCCTCGAAGGGGGTGTCATTGACTCTTTTTCGCAACGTGTTCACGAAGATAAGCGCTTCCTGCTCGGTATATCCGGGCATCAGCAGTGTGAATTCCTCTCCGCCATAGCGGGAAGCGGTAATGCCAGCCTGGGCAGCCTCCTCTTTTAGAATCGATCCCAAGAGGCCAAGGAGCCTGTCCCCCTGCAAATGACCAAAATGATCGTTATAGCGTTTAAAGTCATCAATATCGATCATGGCCAGTGAAAGGGGAGTACTCTCACTCCGGGCAAATTTGATTTCTTTTTCGAGAAGGCTTTCAAAATAGCTGTGATTAAATAGCCCCGTCCGCTGATCGCGGATGGCCCGTTCCTGGAGCTGCAGGTACATATCGAACAATTTTTTAAATAAATGAGACAGAAATATGCTGATCCCAAGGAATAAAATCAACCCGGTAATGCCGTTGTTCACGATCAGAATGGTCAGGACAAGCGACAGGATCAGAATGCACAGATAGACGAGCATCGATTCCTGGAGAAGCCCTTTTAGCATATGCAAAATGTCACTTTGGTCGATCATATAGTAGTAGATGCTAATACAGAGTACGTTCAGGGTGAAGTATATGATGAGCGCACCTACATAAGATAATAGATGACCATTTTGAAGCTGTCCGAGCTGCCCGCCGAGTCCGTGGAAAACCGTGCCGGCTCCGAAGATCATAATCGTATATATCGAAAAATTGGTCAGATGCTTCCACCAGGATACTTTCTGTTCAAACAAAGCAAATAAAAGCGAGCTTAGAAGCAGAAGCGCAAGTGCCGCCGGAGTACCAAAAATGAAGAGACATGCCAGATAGACCGCCGAATCCATGGACTGTTTGCTACCTTCGGGGGGAATCTGGAAAGTATAAAAGTAGAGGATCAGAGATGCTGCGAACATGGAGCCTAGCAGCGCCCATTCATCAGGTGTGTAGTGGAAGGACAGATGTCTTATGCTGAATAAAAACAGGAAAGTGCCAAGTGTGCAGAACAAGAGGGCATTCAAGTTTTTCGGAATCCAGGACTTCGTAAACAGGTGTTTTTTTAACATGGCATCTTCTCCTGTCGTTCATGATGTGCTCAGAGGCTGAGGCCCGTACGTAAAATAAAAAGTATGTATGGAAAAGGTTGCGCTAAATCAATATAAGTGAATCCGTATTCTTTACGCAAATATCCATATAAAATATTAAAGTGAACCTATGGCGATAAGGAGAATTATTCGACTTGCAAATTGGAAATTCCTTCTAAAGAGAGTGGCTTTTTTCAAATTCAGGTATCTGGAAATGAGAAGAGAAAATTTGATGATTATCACTTGCATACCTACAGGGGGTATAGTATAATGACGTTAGCGTCGATTAAAGGAGGAATGAATGAAGATGATTGCTGAGACAAATCAGGAAAACCATGACCAGGACAGTGCTGCTGCCCTTCCGGATGAGACCTGTATGACAGGCTGCAGTGAGCGGCATAGTCATCATTCCCAGCAAACGAAGAATAATCTCATTACCCGCCTGAATCGCATCGAAGGACAAATCCGCGGCATCAAGGGCCTGATTGAGAGAGACACCTACTGCGATGATGTCCTGAACCAGATTTCCGCTATACAGGCCGCTCTTAACGGAGTTGGGAAGCTGCTTCTCGAGAATCATATGAGGAGCTGCGTGGTGGAACGGATTGAGTCTGGAGACCATGCTGTGATTGATGAGTTACTGATTACGGTTAAGAAATTAATGAAATAATATCCCTTAGCAGGGATTGTACACCTTAAGGAGGAATATATCATGAAAAGCGTAACATTGGATGTTCAAGGGATGTCTTGCAATCATTGCGTAAATGCTGTAGAAGGTGCTGTGAAAAATGCAGGTGCAACCGGCAAAGTGGATCTGCCTGGAAACAAGGTTACTGTGGATTATGACGAAAGCAAAGTAAGCCTCGACACCATTAAAGCAGCCATCGAAGACCAAGGCTACGATGTAGTCTAAGCCTGATTTCATATCAGCTTAAGGATATCCCATAACCGTACCGGGCAGCCCGGACCTTTTAAGGTCTGCAGTCGCTGCCCTTTTTTATAAGGATGAATATACCCCGTACCGGTATACCGTGAGAAAGGAGCCGAGATCATGGAGCAGAATACAGGAAACCGAGAGAACGAGCATCAGGCAACGCTGCAGATTACCGGTATGACGTGTGCCGCCTGCGCAACCCGGATTGAAAAAGGATTGAGCCGAATGGACGGCGTCAGCCGGGCCAACGTCAATTTGGCGCTGGAGCAAGCCACCGTCTCGTATGATCCCAAGCAGTCGGATCTGCGAAAGATGGAAGAAAAAATAGAGTCGCTCGGCTATGGCACGATGAAGGAAACAATGGATTTTGAAATTACCGGTATGACCTGTGCCGCCTGCGCCACGCGGATTGAGAAAGGGCTCAGCAGAATGCCAGGCATTTCCCAGGCCAATGTGAATCTGGCGCTCGAGACAGCCCATGTGGAATATGCGGCAGGGATGGTTACCGTTAAAGATATGATGAAAAAGGTGGAGCAGCTTGGCTACAAGGCTCTTCCGAAGCAGGAAGCCAAGGACAGTGCCGAGCTGCGCCGGCAGGAGATTAATCATAAGCGGTTCAAGTGGATGATGGCTGCCATTCTCTCACTTCCGCTGCTTTGGGCGATGGTGGGGCATTTCTCCTTTACTTCATGGATACCTGTACCCTCGCTGTTTATGAATCCATGGTTCCAGCTGCTGCTGGCGACACCGGTTCAATTCCTGATCGGCGGTCAGTTTTATGTAGGAGCTTATAAAGCACTGCGCAATAAGAGCGCGAATATGGACGTGCTGGTTGCGCTCGGAACGTCGGCTGCATATTTTTACAGCTTGTATCTGACCATCCAATCCATCGGGATGGATATGCATCATCCGGTGGAGATGTACTATGAAACCAGCAGCATTCTGATTACGCTGATTCTGGTCGGCAAATGGTTTGAGGCGCTTGCCAAGGGCCGCTCTTCCGAGGCCATCAAAAGCCTGATGGGCCTGCAGGCGAAGACCGCGCTTGTGCTTCGGGACGGTCAGGAGATCAGCATTCCGGTCGAGGATGTTGAAGTAGGCGACATGGTGATTGTCAAGCCGGGTGAGAAAATCCCGGTGGACGGCAAGGTCGTCCAGGGATTGTCATCCGTGGACGAGTCCATGCTGACCGGTGAGAGCCTTCCAGTAGAGAAGCGTGAGGGCGATGCCGTGGTGGGAGCCACGCTGAATAAAAA
The DNA here is from genome assembly GCF_004916975.1 of Paenibacillus dokdonensis. Classification (GTDB taxonomy): domain Bacteria; phylum Bacillota; class Bacilli; order Paenibacillales; family Paenibacillaceae; genus Paenibacillus_AQ; species Paenibacillus_AQ dokdonensis. The sequence goes on from NZ_STGQ01000002.1 coordinate 1,140,033, forward strand.
TGGCATGCTCCGCATTCAGGCGACGAAGGTCGGCAGTGAAACGGCTCTGGCACAGATCATCAAGGTGGTTGAGGAAGCACAGGGCTCGAAAGCTCCAATTCAGCGTATTGCCGACGTGATCTCCGGTATTTTCGTTCCGATTGTCGTAGGGATCGCGATCGTGACATTCCTGATCTGGTATTTTGGCGTGGAGCCCGGACAATTCGCAGCGGCTCTCGAAAAGGCTATAGCAGTACTCGTTATTGCATGTCCATGTGCGCTTGGACTTGCGACGCCGACCTCAATAATGGCAGGCTCAGGCCGTGCCGCGGAGTTCGGTATCCTGTTTAAGGGCGGAGAGCATCTAGAGTCGGCTCAGGCCATTGAAGTCGTTGTGCTCGACAAAACGGGTACGGTCACGAGCGGCAAGCCGGTTCTGACGGATGTGGTTCCCGCGCCGCTGATGACGGAGCAGTCACTGCTCCGTACGACTGCCGCAGTGGAGCGCCAGTCAGAGCATCCGCTGGCAGAGGCCATTGTGGCTGGCGCTCTCGACCGAAGCAAGGCACTGCCGCTGCCGGAAGCGAAAGACTTTGAGAACCTTCCTGGTTACGGTGTCTCGGCAAGAGTGGACGGCCGGCTGGTATTGGTAGGCACCCGTAAATTGATGGCGGAGCGGGGCGTTCCGGTAGAGACTGCCCTGGCTGCGATGAGACAGCTGGAAGACGCTGGCAAGACGGCGATGCTCGTAGCCGTGGACGGCAAATATGCCGGTATGGTGGCCGTTGCGGATACGATCAAGGAAACCTCCCGTGAAGCCGTATCCCGACTGCAGGAGATGGGAATCGAGGTCATCATGATTACCGGTGACAATGAACGCACAGCGAAAGCAATCGCTGCGCAGGCCGGTATCCAGCATGTCCTGGCCGAGGTGCTGCCGGAAGGCAAGGCCGAAGAGGTGAAGAAGCTGCAGCAGACCGGCAAGCGGATCGCCATGGTCGGCGACGGCATCAACGATGCGCCGGCGCTGGCTACGGCCGATATTGGCATGGCGATCGGCACCGGCACGGATGTCGCCATGGAGGCGGCGGATGTGACGCTGATGCGCGGCGATCTGAATGCGATTGCCGACGCTATCCTGATGAGCCGCCGCACGATGGGCAACATCAAGCAGAACCTGTTCTGGGCGCTGGCTTATAATACCGTCGGCATTCCGATTGCCGCCATCGGGTTTCTTGCTCCTTGGCTGGCCGGTGCGGCGATGGCCTTCAGCTCCGTGTCGGTCGTGCTGAATGCCCTGCGTCTGCAGCGGGTGAAGCTGTAAAATAGGCGCTATTAAAAAGCAGCTTGGACTGAAAACGGCCGTTTTCACCTGTCAGTGGCATTGACTCTGTTTGTGAACAGAGTCCTGCCACTGCTTTTGTATGTATGGCTCAGAAAAGGGCACTCTGAATTTGTGGCGCTGCTGGCCAGAAGGTTCACATCCACACATAAACACGAAGATTTTGATGTTTTATGGTCGACTCCGTATGCCCGGCGGGTATATAGAATCATGAGAATTCATCCAATTGCATCTATGAATGAGGAGGAGATTTTCCAGATGAATGATACCCTGTCTTTACTGATGAACCACCGTTCCATCCGCAAATTTAAAGATGCGCCAGTCACTGAGGAGCAGCTGCATGCGATAATCTCCGCAGCCCAAATGGCATCAACCTCCAGCAATGTCCAGGCCTACAGCGTGATTGCCGCTACGGATCCCGGACTGAAAAAGCAGCTCGCGGAGCTTGCCGGCAACCAGGCTTATGTGGAGCAGTGCCCGGTCTTCCTCGTGTGGTGTGCGGACCTATACCGTCTGAAGCAGGTAACGGCAGAGACGCTGCAGGAACGGGCATCCTATGAAACGACGACGGAGAATTTCATCGTGGCGACGGTAGATGCCGCCCTGGCAGCTCAAAATGCTGCGATCGCCGCTGAATCGCTGGGTCTTGGCATTGTCTACATCGGGGGTGTGCGGAACCGGATCGCCGAGTTGTCCAAGCTGCTGGGCCTGCCAGAGTTGGTCTATCCGGTGTTCGGCATGTGTGTCGGCGTCCCTGACCAGGAGCCGGGCCAGCGTCCCCGTCTTCCGCTGCAGTCGGTGCTTCACTTCAACGGCTATTCCGTAGAGCAAAGCGTGGAGCCGGTTAAGGATTATGATGCCACCATGAAAGCTTACCTCCAAGAACGGACAGGCGGCAAAAAGGATACGCCATGGACGCAGGTAATGGCTGACAGACTGGCTGAGCCGATACGGTTGCATATGAAGGAGTTTTTGGACGGCAAAGGCTTTATGAAAAAATAACTGGTTTGCTTATGGCAAACCAGTTATATACCGTAAAAGCGCTTGGCATTCGCATACAATATCCGGCGTGCCTCAGGCAGTGAAAGCCCCTGAATCCGGCTCCAGGCTGATGCTACATCAGCCGTCATTCGCGGATGGGTCATCTGCCCGCTAAAAGGTCCCTCAAAAGGCCAGGGCCCGTCGGTTTCCGACATCACGAGGGAGGAAGGATATACTCGTGCCAGCTCCTGAATCTCCTCTTCATATTCAATATCGGGCGTAAAAGAAATAAGGTATCCTTGTTCGGCCATATGCTGCACTGTGTCAGGCGATCCTTTGAACCAATGGAAATGAGCGCGTTTTATATGGTGTTTTGCCAGCAGGAGGCAGGCTGTATCGGCATCCTCGTAGACGGCATGCAGCACGATCGGCTTGTCCTGGTCACGGGCAAAGGCAATAAAACGCTCCAGCAGCTCCTCATACGGAACGGAGTCAAAGGGGAGACCGGCTTCTGTGGCCTCCATGCGCGTATAGTAAGGTAAACCGACCTCACCAACGGCGATCATGTCTTTGGCATGCTGCTTCATCCAGGAGAAAAGCTCAAGGATATCAGCTGCGTCAGGAATAGGCTGCTCGGGATGGAATCCGAAAGCCGGATGGACGAGGGACGGGTACCTTTGCGCAAGCTGCAGATTAGCACGGGCAGAGTCGTGGTCCATGGAGACGGCGATAACGCCTTCAACACCTGCATCCACCAGTCCGGACAGTATTTCCTGCTGCTGGACTTCACTGTATGAATCCAGATGAATATGCGCATCAATTAGCGGAGCAAAGGGTTCAGAGCGAGTTCCCTGTGTCAGATTCATAGATCAAGCACCTCCAGAATGATGATGTAGTATCATTATAGCTCAAGATGCTCATGTGCTGCCGTGCCCGTTCAAGGGGTTCCTTTTGTACTCTTAAGCAGCTCCTGCATATTGGAAGGAAGCTCGAAGGTTTGAAGATGCTTGAAGGTGATCAGCTTGATTTTGTCAGGATAGAGGGGAGAGACCTCGAAGGTCATCCGGTCCTTCCCGACTGTAATATGCGGTCCGAGGACAGGCATCGTCTCCAGCGTAATGGAAAAGTGGAATCCACGGTCTCCCGGTCCGCCATTAACCCGTTTAGCCTGAAGGATTTCAATTTGGTACGGATAGACGAGCGGGTTCTCGGCCAGCCGGTGTTTATAATAATCATTCACGGCGTTTTGAATATCGGGAAGAAGGAGTTCCATCATGATATCCTGGTACAGCAGCAGCTTCGGTTCCTTGGGCTGATCGCCGGCCGCTGCGGCAGTAGTCGGAATAGACGATAAAAGAATGGTCAGCAGCAGCAGCAGAAACGTTTCAACTCTGGTTTTCATAGATTCACCTCCTATACAACGATCCCCAGCTGAGGCTGAAATTATTCCGTATGAATTCTGAAAAACACTTTTGTGAACAAAAATGGAAACTTACTGCGAAGGGGCGAAAAAGCTTATGCTACGGTACCGCTCCCCCTCCTAAAATGCTATAGTAGATAGATCAAGATGTTTGCCATATTTGCCATAGCAGTGTGTAAAAATTATGGCACTGCATCCGGTTCAGAGGAGGAAGAAGCAGTGAAGATTCACGTTTACGGACAAACCAGCGGACTTACCGAAGGCATGGCAGAGTTGTCGGAAATATTACATATAGAGCTGGTTGCGACAGGGCTTCCGGTTGAGGTGCTTCAGGCACCTGGTCCGATCTTAGTTAAGCTTCAGGATGGTAAAGGTACCATCCGCTATCAGGATAAAATCCACTTTTTCCGTGCCCTTGGTCTGCTCGTACAGCATGCAGGGGAGAAGGATCAATTTGAAATTACAGAGGAGCCGAAATTCAGCTTTAACGGCACGATGCTGGATGTTTCCCGCAATGGGGTATTGACGGTTCCAATGGTCAAGCGGTTTATCCGCTACATGGCATTGATGGGGCTGAACGGTCTGATGATGTACACCGAGGATACCTTCGAAGTGAAGGAGCAGCCTTATTTCGGATATATGCGTGGACGTTATACGGTGGAAGAGCTGCAGGAATGCGATGCATATGCGGATCAGCTCGGCATTGAGATGATTCCATGCATCCAGACGCTGGGCCACCTGGCGCAGGCGCTAAAATGGAATTATGCAGCGGGTATGAAGGACCATCAGGATATATTGCTGGTCGGTGAGCCTAAGACCTATGAATTTATAGAGCAAATGATCGCTTCCGCGGCCAAAACCTACCGCACCAAGCGTATTCATATCGGAATGGACGAAGCATTTCAGGTAGGCCTCGGAAATTATCTGCGCAAGCACGGCTACCACAACCGTTTTGAGCTGATGAACGAGCATGTGGCGAAGGTGCTGGAGATTACGGAGCGCTACGACCTGAAGCCGATGATCTGGAGCGATATGTACTTCAATCTGCTGTCGAACGACACGCAAGGCGGATTGTATAACATGAACGCCGACTTTTCCGAGGATAAGATGGACCAGATTCCGAAAGGCGTCCAATTCGTATATTGGGATTACGGCAAGGCGGATGAGGAAGGCTACGGCCTGATGTACGAAAAGCATCTGAAATTCGGTTCCAAGCCAATCTTTGCCGGAGGCATTCATATCTGGAACAACATCGTTCCGAACTACGGCAAGACGTGGAATATCAGCCATCCGGCGCTGCGCGCGGCCAAAACCAAGCAGCTGGATGAGGTACTCGCGACGGCTTGGGCAGATAATGGGAACGAGAACAATCATCTCACCATTTTACCGGGTCTGCAGCTGTTTGCTGAGCATGGATATGGAAATGACGTAGATCATGACAATCTGCAAAGACGCCTTAACGCCTGTACCGGTGCAGATCTGTTTAAGCCTGTGGTGGCGCTCAGCCTGATGGATGAAGTACCAGGCGTCCTGCCGGAGAACTATTGGATGGCTAACCCGTCCAAATACCTGCTATGGCAGGATCTGCTGATTGGCTTGTTCGACAAGCATATCGAGCCGGATACGGAAACGGTTTTGCCGGGCTATTACGAAGAGATGGCGAAGGAATTGGGCGGTTACCGCGATGCCCTGGACGCACCCTTCGATCAGCTGTTCGGCATGTACGAGAAGCTGGCGCGCGTGCTTGCGCTGAAGAGTACGATGGGCGTGCAGCTCAAGCGCTTCTATGACGAAGGACAGAAGAGCGAGCTGCGCCGCCTGGCGGAAGAGGCGCTGCCTGAGCTGTATCGCCGTGCAGATGAGCTGCGCGTCGCGCATCGCCACATGTGGATGGAGACGTATAAGCCATTCGGCTGGGAAGTGCTCGATATCCGCTATGGCGGTCTTCTTGCACGTATCCGGTCCGCAGAGGACCGCGTATTGGATTACGTCGAAGGGCGCGTGGACAGGCTTGAGGAGCTGGAAGCGGATCGGCTGCTCTACGACCAGACCGGCGTGCCGGAGGCAGGTCCAATGAACGTCAATGCAACGTACCAGAGCATCGTGACGGCGGGAGCTTTTGTATAGTAGAAAACTAGATATTTATTTATAACTCGGAAAAAAGGGAGTCCCACAGGTCGTTTGACCAGGGGCTCCCTTTTTAATATTGTCTGTAGTTAATCCTGCCTAGGATTGAAGATGCATCTTCCGCTGCTCTTCCCGCATCCAGCCGGAGAGCTCCCGTCTCAGCTTGATAAAATCCGGATGCTCGATGATCTCCTCCCGGCGGGGCCGCGGAAACGGCACATCAACGGTTTGCAGCACCGAGGCCGGACGGCCGGAAAAGACATAGATGCGGCTGGAGAGCAGGAGGGCTTCTTCAATATTATGCGTGATAAAAAGCACGGAGCGCCGACTTTCCTCCCAGATATCCAGCAGCCAGCGCTGCATGTCGCTTCGCGTCAGCGCATCGAGCGCGCTGAAAGGCTCATCCAGGCACATCAGCTCCTGCGGACTGAGCAGGGCGCGCAGGAAAGCCGCCCGCTGCTGCATCCCGCCCGAGAGCGTATGGGGGTGGGCCTTCTCGAACCCGCCCAGCCCGACTTTGTCGAGCCAATAGCGGGCCTTCTCACGGGTTTCTTTGTCGACAGTGCCTTGCACCTCTTGCGAGAGCAGCACATTATCCTCAATGGTCCGCCATGGGAAAAGTGCGGGCTGCTGGGGCATGTAGCTGATATGCCCTTGCTGACCGGTCACTTCCGTGCCGTTCATATGCACGGTTCCCGTATCCGGCTTCACGAGGCCGCCAATGATATGGAACAGCGTGCTCTTACCGCTGCCGGATGGACCAACAATGGAGACAAACTCCCCCTTTTGAACGGTCAGCGACACATTATCCAGCACCTGAAGACTGCTTCGTTTGGTCCGGAAGGCCTTGCTGATGCCAGAGGCTTCAAGAGCGGGAGGCAGCTCAGACTGAGCTGCTGGTGAATGGGCAGCAATTCGTGTTTCTTCTGAAATTGACATGTAAAAGAGCTCCTTTCTGCAGCCGCGGCATTAGCCTTCCTGCTTCGGTTTCCAGCGCACGAGCCATTTTTCCAGCAGGGCGATAAGTCCGAACATCAGCAGGCTCAGTACAACAATGATCATAATGGCGACAAACATGCGGTCGGTGCGGTATCCTGCCTTTTGCAGCATCATATAATAGCCGATGCCTTTATCGGCTCCGATCCATTCGGCAATGACTGCACCCATCACGCTGTAGGTTGCCGCGATTTTAATACCCGAAAATATCGAAGGCAGCGCATGCGGAAGCTCCAGCTTGGTAAAGATCTGCTGTTTACTCGCGCCGATCATCCGCATGTAATTCAGCATCATCCGGTCTGTTTGCTTCAGCCCGCCCATCGTTGCAACGGCAACCGGGAAGAAGCAGACGAGCGTGATGACGATCAGCTTGGGCAGCAGTCCGAAGCCGAACCAGATCATCAGCAGCGGAGCGAGCGCGATTGTCGGAATGTTCTGGCTTAAAATCAGCAGCGGATATAGTGCCGACTTGAGAAAAGGAATCATATGAAGAATAAGTGCGATAATCAGTCCCACGACGGTTCCGATGATAAAGCCCTCCAAGGTCAGTCTGACTGTAGCCCAGACATGGCCCCATAAATCTCCGGCTCCATCAGCCGTTTGCTTCGCGATATCCGCCGGGGAGGGCAGAATCCACTGCTCGATATGAAACAGCGAGGTGCACAGCTGCCATACGGTCAAAAAGAAGAGGACCGCCACAAAGGGCGGCCACACATGACTCCACCAACGTCTCATGGACGGTATTTCTCCGTTAGACGCTCCATGCTGATGCCGCTCGGATTATGGGCGATTTTAATCTGTGAGATGATGCTTGGACTTCCGGCTTCCACCAAGGCCGTATGCATATTGCGTACAACCTCCAGCAGTTCTTCCAGCTCGCCTTCCATCGTTGTTTCGAGAGGATGCACCTCATACTTTACACCGGACTGCTGAATGACTTCGATCGCACGGTCCACGTAGGGAATGGAATTTTCATTGTTCGGGGTTTTTGGAATAACTTGAATGCTGAGCAGGGTATGTGCCATACCCGATCACTTCCTTTTCAATATGATAATGAAACTCGGTATTGTAAAAGTTTGCAGAGTGCTGAGAGGGAAAGCGCCTCCTTAAGGTAAAAAGTCATTGGTATAAGCGCCGCTAACCTCAAGCGGTTTCTCGAGCAGTTTATGCTCATACATCCAATCGGAATAACCCTTCCACACCTGTTCCTTCTGCTCGCCCCAACGCGCTGCATCGTCCTTGTATTTCGGGCTGAGCCATTTCTGGCTGGCCATGACCAGGTCCTTATCAAGCTCAGGCACAGCCTTGATCAGGATATTAGCGGCATCCTCAGGATGGTCGATCGCATATTGATATCCCTTAGATGTGGCGCGCATAAAGGCTTTCACAAGCTCGGGATCTTCCTTGATCTGCTTCTCATTCGTGACCAGAACCGGTGTATAGTAATCCAGCTTGTCAGAGAAGTCCTTCACATACAGCATATCAAGCGGCTGTTTTCGCAGCTCGGCTTCAATACCGGTCCATCCGTAAAAGATCCAGGCAAAATCGATATCACGCTTCACGGCTGTAAAATAATCCGCTTCGCCCATGTTAACGATTTTGACCTTGCTCACATCACCTTTGTCGATGTCCATGATCGAGCTGATCACGGCCTGCTCGACAGGAGAGCCCCAGCCGCCGTAGGTTTTGCCTTCAAAATCCTTTGGCTTCTTGATGTTCCGGTCCACCGGAGCGGCAAAACCGGATGTATTATGCTGAATGACGGCCGCGATCGATACCAAAGGCACGCCTTGCGTACGCGCCTGGGTCACGTTCTCCTGAACGCTGACGCCAAAGGGCACTTTGCCGGATGCCACCATGGCATCCGCTCCACCAGAGCCGGGCTGCACGATTTCGACATTCAGGCCTTCTTCTTCGTAATAGCCCTGATCCTTAGCTACGTACAATCCGGTATGGTTCGTATTCGGCGTCCAGTCCAGGACGACCTTCACATCCTTGAGCTTCTTGGTTCCAGTTCCATCCGCAGCGGAGGATGATTCACCGGATGGTTTGCCCGCATCCGTCGTTTGGGCGTTCTTGCTTCCACAGCCGGCAGCTACCAGCATGAGCAGAAAGGCTAGTAGAAGCAGTCCGATCTTCTTCGTTTTCATTTTTTCTCTCTCCTTACCAGGTTTCTCCCCTTCATTGCAGCAGAATCGTTTCCTTCCATATCTGAGAGTTGAATAAGAGAATCATGACAGCCTATGTCTTCCGATGACTCTATCATTCAACAAAAAAGCGCCCCGTATACGGGACGCTTAGGGCGCAAGATGGGCATGGCGAAGCGCCATGACGATGCTTTTCCTACGCTGGCATTACCCAGATCAGGTTTAAGGGTCAGTATCTTGAAGGGATACAATCTCAGCCGGCCAATTCCAGCACCCCGGATTCTTATGAAGTTACGGGTATATCAATGTGTATTATAGTCTTAACTCTGCAGGAATTCAATCCATTCCCGCTAAGGCCCTAAAAGAAGGCGTATAAATCTTCAGGTAAATGCCATTATAAGGATGGAGGAGAGGCCCTGGTCTATTTAGGAGGATGAGGAAAATAAAAGCACCCATATCATTTGCGCAATCCGTCATGATCATTATGCTCAGTACAGGCCTTCTGAATCATGTTATTATCATTCCTATTATGCTGGATGCAGCTAAACGGGACGCTTGGATTTCCGTGCTTCTGGCTAGTGCATGTGCGCTGGTCTGGATTTTTATCCTGCATATCAGCAGTGCCAAAACCAATAAGCAGCATCTGTTTGAATGGCTTTCGAAAGCTTACCACCCCATAGTAGGCCGCATGTTTGCAGGTATCACGGGCGTATATCTATTTGCCATATGTACGCTTACAACCAGGGACACCGTGTACTGGATCCATCTGACCTTCTCTCCGGAGACGCCCATTGTGGTATTCACCTTCTTGTTCCTTTTGATTTCTGCGACAAACGCTTATTTGGGTATCCATTCCTTGGCCCATACCGCAGGCATCCTGCTGCCCTTTGTGGTTGTGCTGGGTTTTTTTGTAATGCTGTCGAACACGCCTCACAAGGATTATTCCTTATTACGGCCGATGATGGAACACGGCATTCAGCCGGTTTGGAACGGGGCCGTATATGCAGGAGCCGGTTTTGCTGAGGTCATCATGCTTCTGTTTTTGCAGCATCACATCAAGTCGCGCCTGACATATCTATCCTATATGATCATGATTCTGCTTCTCTTGGGTCTCACGATGGGTCCGATTATCGGCTCGATTGTTGAATTTGGTGCGGATGAAGCCGATAAGCTCCGCTTTCCTGCGTATGAGGAATGGAGATTGCTGATGATTGGCCGCTACATCGAGCATTTGGATTTTTTCAGCGTGTACCAATGGTTCAGCGGTGCATTTCTGCGAATTTCCCTGGCCATGTTTCTCATTCTCGATATATTTCAAATTAAAAGTAAAAGGGGGAAGATATGGATACTTGGCTGCATTTTTTTGGCCGTCGCCGTGTTCTCAACCATCCCTTTTAGCGATAAATTCTTCCTAAAGATGATGTCTTTTTACGTGCTTCCGTTTTCTTTATGGGGAGTGCTGATATTTTCAGTGATTATTGCCGGGCTGGCGAGTTTGGCCCACCGAAAGGGGAAGGTGACGTCTTGAAGGAGCATGATCAAAAGGAAAACCAAACACTTGAAGAAACGGCTTTACGGCTATTCGGTTCAAGCGCGGACATTCAGAGAAGGACAATCGCCTTGTCGAATTCGGACTATACCGTACACTTGGTTTATTGCGAGGGACTATGCAATGTCAATAAAGTGGAGCAATACATCATACCCGAATTAAAAAATATTCCGGAGGATATATTCCAAACAAGTGAAATGAATCTGGAACAAAAAATTCCATTTCACATGAATACCCTTCAAACGGATCAGGTGGAAGCATCGATGAGAGAAACCGTGCTGAATGGTGATCTCCTGCTGATCTTTAAGCCCTCGAATCAATTCTACTCCGTGACCTTGGCCGATCCGCCCAAACGGACGCCGGAGGAACCGAATACGGAAGTGTCGACAAGGGGACCCAGAGATGGCTTCACGGAAGATACATTTACCAATATTGCTTTGATTCGGAAAAGGATCAAAACCGAGTTACTGGCGGTTGAAGAATTCACGATTGGGTCCCAGACGGCTACGAAAGTTCATCTGTTATACCTAAAAGACACGGTTCAGCAGCATGTTCTCGATGAGATTAAGGCCAAGCTGTCTCGTGTACAAATCAAAGGGCTCGTCAGCAGTACCCAGCTGGAAGAAAGTTTGATGGGTTTCTCCTTTTTTCCGCGGATGTCTTACACGGGAAGGCCGGACTATGCCGTCAATTCGCTGCTCCACGGCAAGTTTATACTGGTGATGGGCGGCTCACCGACAGTGATTATAGGACCGGCGACTTTTAATTTTCTGCTCAATACATCGGAGGATGCCCATAACGTTAATATCTTTGTTGCATTCACGAGGCTTTTAAGGATATGCGGAGTGCTGCTCTCCATATTTCTGCCTGGGTTTTGGACGGCAATCACGACGTTCCACCAAGACCAGATTCCTTTTACATTACTTGCAACCATAGTGAATTCCAGACAAGGCGTGCCTCTACCGGCTCCTTTGGAAGCAGTGGTCAGTCTCCTTTTGTTCGAGATATTCCGGGAGGCGGGAATGAGATTGCCCTCTTCGTTCGGACAGACTCTTTCGGTTGTGGGCGGGTTAATTATCGGTCAAGCAGCCATCAGTGCCGGCATTGCTGCTCCCGGCACGATTGTGGTTACAGCGATTTCTGTACTCGCCACATTTACGCTCGTGAACCAGCCTCTGGTCAGCGTTGTCAGCTTGGTTCGTATTGCCGTGCTCTTAATCTGCGGAATTCTAGGTCTGTTTGGTACGTTAATAAGTCTGCTGGCTCTGGTCCTCTTTTTGGTTAATCTGCGTTCTTTCGGCACCTACTATCTGTCTCCAGTATCTCCGCCGCGCTTTAAGGACATATATAAAGTTTTTTTCAGAATGCCGTGGGGCAAGGGGAAATTCACCGACAACTCGGAAAATAAAGGATGAGAATGAGCATGAAAATAATCCGATGCATTCTTGTCACCGCGCTTTTCTCCACGCTGCTGACGGGCTGCTGGGGTGCAAGGGAAATCGAGCATATGATTTACGTAAATACACTCGGAGTTGACTATGTAAAAGACAAAGTCGTGGTTTATATCCAAATGGTTAACTTCAGCGGCATTGCCAAGAAAGAGTCGGGGCAGACCCAGGCGCAGAAGACATCCGTAGGGAGAGCGGAGGGAGATTCGTTTGATACCGCGATCTTCAATCTGTACAATTCAAGCCCGCAAAGGATTGTCTGGAGCAATGTGAAAACGATTGTATTTAGCGAGGCGGCCTTGAAGGGCGGCTTAATTACACAGGTTTTGGAAGTATGGGACCGGTATTATGAATTTCGTTATACGGTTTGGACCATGGCGACCAAGGAACCTATCGAAGAAGTACTCAATACGGCATCAATCAGTGATTTATCCGTGATCTACTCGCAGCTTAATAGCCCAATGCATACGTATGAACAGAACTCAATCATCGCTCCGATGTATCTGTATAACTTTATAAGGAAGTGGAAAGAGAAAGGCGAGACGGTGCTGTTGCCTTATCTGGATATTAAGTCAGGCTGGTACGATAACAAAAAACCTTCTCCTAACATCAGCATGACCGGAGTCTGTTTTTTGGATAATCAGCAATACCGGGGCTGCCTGGAGGGCAATGATATATTAGGGCTTCGATGGCTGGAGAAAAGGACGAAAAGGACGCCCTTGGTGATCAAGGAAGAAAAGAAAGTAAAGGCATTGATGGTCATGAATAAGCTTAAAACCTCCGTACATCCAAAGCTGAAACAGGGCAAGCCCGCGTTCGACATCAAAGTATCCATGCAGGCCACGCTCCCGCAATTGAGCACCAGCCTTCATAAGAGACAGCTTGAACTGCAGGCTACTAAGGAAATTAAAGATGAAATTATGAAGACTTACTTGAAGGGCTTGGATATGAACGTGGATGCTTATGGGCTATCGGCAAAATTCTTTCGCAGTATGCCGAAGGAGTGGCATAAGCTGAACACCAAGGAAAAAATAGCCTTGGATCCAAGCAGTATCGATAACATTGATATTAAGGTGAATCTGATCAGTGGTGGAATATCCAAGATGAGGTAAGGGTTGCATAGTGAAGAAGGCGTCCCGGATCCGGGACGCTTTAAAGTGTAAGATGGATGGCTTGCAGTTACGAATTGGTGATTTAGTTATTTTGGCTACGAGCCAGCCTGAATCACTTGCTGCTCTTTATATGCGCGCTGTTTGCGCTGGATCTGGAATGCCGCAAAGCTTAGAGCAACCATGAAAAGCGTGAAGACCGCCAGCAGCCAGGCCGTTTGGTTTACTTGGAGATGATCCATGCACCAGCCGATAACCAGTGGAAGCAGCGCACCACCCACCCCTCCGGAAGCAATGAGGATGCTCGGCGTAGATTCCTCGCTTCCCGCAAGCATTTTACTCGCAAAGACAAGAGCGATGGAGAAAATGCCGGACATGAACAGACCAAGCAGCAAAATAACGGTAAAGGCTGACCAGACGCTTGAGGTAAGAGGGAAGATGGCCAGCAGGACCAGCGTCACCGCGCAGCTGAAAAATACGTATACCCGGTAATGAATGCGTTCAGCGACTGTACCTGCGAAAATCCGTCCCACAGACATGGCGATCCAGAAACAGGTGACGCTGAGCGCCGCTCCGGCTTCCTTCATACCAAGCTTCTCAATCAATATGGCAGGCATAAAGTTGGCAAGACTCATCTCAGTCCCGACATAAATAAAGAAGAACAGCATGAACATCAGCAGAATCCATAGGGATTTACCCTGATAGGGAAAAGGCTTCTTGGGTTCACTAATGACCTCGGTGTTTGAACCGCTGATGGATGCTGTCAGCTGCTTCATGCCGAGCTCGGCATCAATGGTTTCACCAAAGGAGCTTTTGGTCCAGAAGAAAAAGGTGACAAGTGAAAACAAAGAAATGACGAGAAAGGAAAAACGCCACCAGCCCTGCGTAATTAATCCGCTTGCGATGAGCGGCATGAGCATGGCTCCCACACCGAAAAAGACTTCAAGACGGCTCATGGCCACCGCCGTTTTTTCCTTAATGGCTGCAATAATAATCGTTCCGATCACTGCCTCAATCATGCCGAAGCCAAAACCGGCGCATGCGGCTATAGGGTACAACCACCCCCACGGTGGCAGGAGCATGTAAGCAAGCTCGGCTGCGCAAAGCAGGGAAACCGCAATCAGCAAACCGCCTCTTTTGCCGAATCGTTTATTAAGTAAAGGAGAGACAAGCACCCCTGCCAGAAAACCGGCAAACTGGGTGAAAATAAGCGTCCCGCCTTCGCTGTATTCACGGCCGTAATGCTCGAGAAGTACAGGAAGTACTGAACCGAGCACGACATGGGCCAGACCAATCAGAAAGTAGGATAAACATCCTATCCATAATAACCGTTTCATGATGAGCTCCTTCTTATAGTATTTATGACAAACGTTTTCTCATCCTCATCATACCAAGCCATATCTCCTGCGTCACCGATTCTTGTAAAATTCTCCTGAACGGTTCATCCAAATTCGGAAAGGGTACACTACATATACGTGCATGAAAGCTATTTATCAATGGATAGGAGAATGATAGCGAATGGAAGCTAAAATTGAAATGGAACAAAATATTGCGAAAATTATGGATCATAATGAATTCTGCTCCTTTGCCACCGTTGAAGGCAATCGGCCAAAGCAGCGCTATATGGCGCTCTATAATCAGGGGTTGAGCATACATATGGTGACCGACCGCAAAACCCATAAGGTGGAGGAGCTTGAGGAAAATCCGCATGTTTCCCTGCTTCTCGGATATGAGAAGGGCGGTACCAAGGATGTCGTGGAAATCGAAGGCGTCTGCAGTATTTCGGATAACGATGAACTTCGCAAGCAGATCTGGAAACCGGAGTTCAAAATGACATTTTCAGGCCCCGAGGACCCGGACTATGTCATTCTCAAGATCAAGCCGGTGCGGATTGAATACACATCAGACAACGGGGAAAAACATGAGTGGATTGAGTAGAAAAGCCATTTGTGCTAGTGTTTTCGAACTAAAAGCCAGTATGTAAAATCTTGTATAATACCTGGGACAGGGTCCCAGGTATTATTTTTTTACAAATGGGTGTTTTTGTCTTTATTTTGGGATGGAATCGATATAAACTACTATTGGACCATAGAAGGATTTAACCGGTGGTTATTTTAGAGAACGGTTACAAAACGGTCCGTGCATTGTACTTTTGAGGTACATATATTTAGGAGGGGTAAAATGTCGAAGTCCCGTAAAAAAGTTGTAAAAAGTATTGCCGCCGCCGCCGTTGCATTCAACGTATTGGCGCTCCCGTTTTCTGCGTACGCAGACGGTAGTACAGGCTCCAAAGTAAAGCTCCGTTTGATGGAAACATCGGATCTGCATGTGAATATGGTCAACTATGATTACTAT
Organism: Paenibacillus dokdonensis; assembly: GCF_004916975.1. Classification (GTDB taxonomy): domain Bacteria; phylum Bacillota; class Bacilli; order Paenibacillales; family Paenibacillaceae; genus Paenibacillus_AQ; species Paenibacillus_AQ dokdonensis. The sequence goes on from NZ_STGQ01000002.1 coordinate 1,155,486, forward strand.
GCAGACAAGCCAACGGACGAATACGGCTTTGCCAAAACAGCCAGCCTGATCAATGCAGCGCGTAAAGAAGCAAAAAACAGCCTGCTGTTCGACAACGGTGATCTTCTTCAGGGCAATCCGCTCGGAGATTACGTGGCTAAAGTAAACCCGCTCAAGCCGGGCGAAACTCATCCGGTATATAAAGCGATGGATTTAATGAGTTATGATGCGGGCGGCGTAGGGAACCATGAATTTAACTACGGACTCGATTTTCTGAAGCTGGCTGAAAAGGGAGCAAACTTTCCGATCGTTAACGCCAATATTTACAAAGACGACGGGGATAAAGATGACAGCAATGATGTGAACTATTTTACCCCTTATACCATACTGGACAAGAAAGTGATTGATGAGAACGGCAAGGAGCAAACCGTTAAGGTTGGCGTTATCGCATTTGCACCTCCTCAAATCATGCAGTGGGATAGTGCGAATCTTGAAGGCAAGGTTATCGCAAAAGACATCATCCAAACGGCTAAGAAATTCATCCCTCAGATGAAAAAAGAAGGAGCCGACGTGATCGTCGCGATTCCTCACTCCGGCTTTGAGGATATTCCGCAAACCGAGCTGATGGAAAACTCCGTTCTGTACCTGAGCCAGGTTGAAGGCATCGATGCGATCATGTTCGGACATGCCCATAAAACATTCCCAAGCGCTGAGTTCAAAGGCAAAAAAGGTGTGGATCTCGACAAGGGAACCATCAATGGCGTGCCATCTGTTGAACCTGGATATTGGGGTGACCACCTCGGCATTATCGATCTGGACCTCGAAATGGTAGACGGCAAATGGAAGGTAAGTGACTCCAAAACCGAAACCCGTGCCGTTTATGATGTAGCCACTAAAAAAGCACTGGTGGATGCGGATCAAGAGATCGTAGACGCCGTTAAAACAGAGCATGACGCAACCATCGATTACGTTCGCGGCCCTGTAGGCAAAACCACTGCACCCATTAACAGCTATTTCGCACTTGTGCAAGATGATCCGTCTATCCAAATCGTGACCAACGCGCAAAAATGGTATGTTGAAAAGAACCTGAAAGGTACTGAATACGAAAACCTTCCAGTTCTCTCTGCAGGAGCTCCATTTAAAGCAGGCGGACGCTCAGGCGCTTCATATTATACAAATATTCCGGCAGGAACAATCGCGATTAAGAATGTCTCTGACCTCTACGTGTATCCGAACACTGTACACGCTGTAGTCGTGACTGGCGAAGAAGTGAAAAACTGGCTCGAATGGTCCGCTGGACAGTTCAACCAGATCGATCCTTCCAAAACAACGGAACAACCGCTTATCAATAATGATTTCCCAACATACAACTATGATGTTATTGATGGCGTGACGTACCAAATCGATGTGACACAGCCAGTAAAATATGATCTTAAAGGTAGCTTGGTAAACGCCGATGCCAACCGTATCAAAAACCTGCAGTACAATGGCAAGCCAATCGATCTGAAGCAAAAATTTGTTGTGGCAACAAACAACTACCGTGCTTCGTCCTCCAAATTGGCCAATCCGGATGGCAAGCGCATTATCATGGCAGCTCCGGACGAAAACCGTCAGGTTATTATTGACTACATCCGCGAAAACGAAACGATCAATCCTTCCGCGGACAACAACTGGTCGTTTGCTCAGGTCGACAAGAAGCTGGATGTAACATTCACTTCCTCTCCGGATGCAAAGGATTTGGTAGCGAAAAGCAAGAATATGTCGTATGTTGGTGCCGCTGAAAATGGTTTTGCCAAATACGGCCTGGATCTGTCCGTAAGCGCAGCAGCTCCTTCCACAGAGCCAACAACGACTCCGGCAGAGCCAGAGAAGCCACAAACTCCTTCGGTTCCTACGGTTCCGGCAAAGCCATCCGAGCCGACAACCAAGCCTGAGCCTAAACCTGAACCGACCAAACCGTCTACAAACGGCAAGGTTTATGTGATCAAGAAGGGCGACAATCTCTACCGCATCGGACTTCAGTTCGGCGTGGATTGGAAAAAAATTGCAAAGGCAAATGGAATCAACAATGTCCGTGGCCTTAAAATTGGACAACAAATTTTGATCCCTTAAGTCATATGTGACATATGTTATAGCCAAAGAACAAGGCCGACGGTTAAGGTTAACCGTCGGCCTTGTTTTGTTAAAATATTGTTTAAAATTAACAAAACCTCACACACAAATTGAGGGCGCCGTGCTATAATCAAATCAACAATTTTCGGCAAAATATGCCAAGGAGGAACTACATGAACTGCAGCGGATGCGCCCCCATACAACCTGTAGAAGATCAAGGAAGGGTCCGATTCAAGCCTAGACATCATCTGGTATCTGCAGTCATCCATGAAAAACAACTTGCATCGGAAACAGGCGTTGAGGATATCATTGTATTTTACGATACGAAGGATGAACTTCTTGAACTGATGCATAGCCTGTACATACTTCCGGCAGATATCGTGGAGGCAACGTCCATTTCCATTACAGGCCGGGGGCGGGATGAAAGCAGCAGTCCTTGGATTTCACTCGCCCAGATGAGGGCGAGAATGAATCATTATAACGTGGTGGACATTATTCAACAGGGGCAATTTTCAAGCCATATGCAGCCCATTGTCGATATTTCGGAGAAAATAGTCGGCTTCGAGTTCCTGCTGCGTCCTGCGCCAAACGGTATTCATTTTCAACCGTACCAATTGTTTGAAATCGCCAGGGAAACCGGGATGCACTCCTTCCTGGACCGGGCAGCCCGAATTTCGGCGATCGAGACCAGCGCGGAGTGGCTGCCGAAGGGCATCAAACGCTTTATTAATTTCTTGCCATCATCCATATATAATCCTGAATATTGCCTGAGTCATACCTTTAAAACCATTGACCGGTTGCACCTGGATCCTGAAGACTTTGTGTTTGAAGTGGTGGAAACGGAAAAAATCGTTAACATGGATCACCTCCTCCAAATTTTCAAGGCGTATCGCGATCATGGGATGAAGGTGGCACTGGATGATGTGGGATCCGGCTACTCGACGATGGAAGTGATGTCGATGTTGAAACCGGATTATGTGAAGATTGACCGCAGCTTGATCGACTGCTGTGATCAGGACGCTGCCAAAAGAGATCAAATCCTGAATATCATTGACCGGGCTGAAAAGTTTGGCGGCCACGTGCTTGCTGAAGGCATTGAACGCCGGGAGGAGTTTGAATTTTGCCGTAATTCTGGCATTCAGCTTGCCCAAGGCTATTTGTTCGGCAAACCCTCCGACCGTCCTCCATTTGATGCACAGCGGGCCGTGTAACAACTACATATGGAAAAATGAAAACCGTAGTCCTGTGAGGGGCTACGGTTTTTGGTTTAGGGATTTGTCTATATCACACCAATCATTCCCAGAAAGGAAATGAAGAATAATATAGCAGTGATAAGATAAGGAATCCGTTTGTTTTCTTCTTTGTTCTTCCAATGGCGGATGGAAAAAAAGACATAAAAGATAGAGGCGCATAATGGAACGTATCTCCAACGACCGATGATTAAGAGGACAATCATGGCGATCACCGCACCCATCCAAACGACTCTAAACCACATCGGTTCGTCTCGGTACATAGTTAGAAATTTCATTGAAATCACCCTGCGTTGTATTTTACATATCCATACATATACATATTCTATCCATGAGTAACGAATACCTTTATTATACATTCTGGTTGTTGGTTCAGAACCCGGTTTTATACAATACAGTCGGGGTAAAATACCCCAAAGGAAAACCTGCAATATAAGAGCGGCACAAGCGTTTAAGCTTGTGCCGCTCTTTCTTTACCACAACGCGTAAAAGAGAAGACGGACCGTACAATGCGGTCCGTCTCTTGTGAAGTACATCGTTAGAAGTCTCTATCTTAGTGTGCGACTTTTACGTTGCCCATACCGCCGACCGTATAATCTTTGCCATACACGTTGATATCGGCAGGCACTTCGGATTCGTTGGCCACAATCACATCATGTTCGCCAACCGTTACCTTGAGGCGCGAGCCGCGGAACATCACTTTGAAAGAGAAGGACTTCCAGTGTCCCGGGTTAAACGGGTTCAGCTGCAGAACGCCATCCTTGACCTTCAGGCCGCCGAAGCCGTGAACTACGGACATCCACGTACCGGCCATACTGGTCGTATGACATCCATCCTCGGTATCATTGTTGTAATTATCCAGATCAAGGCGCGAGGTACGCAGGTACATTTCATAAGCCTTCTCCTTGTAACCGAGCTCACACGCCATAATGGAGTGTACACAAGGGGAGAGGGAGGACTCATGTACCGTCAGCGGCTCGTAGAAGTCGAAATTGAGCTTTTTCGTGGCCAGATCATAGCGGTCGCCCAGGAAGAAGAGACCCTGCAGGACATCAGCCTGTTTGATGTAGGCAGAGCGCAAAATCCGGTCCCAGGACCAGTTTTGGTTCAGTGGCAGATGCTTGGGATCGAGATCCTTTACAGGCGTTAGATCTTTATCCAGGAAGCCGTCCTGCTGCAGGAAGACTTCACGTTCAGGATCGTAAGGGTAGTACATTTTATCAATAATCTCATGCCATTTCTCTGTTTCATCTGTGGTCAAATGCAGCTTCTCCACGAGCTCATTATAGCGGGAAGGTTCATTTTCGCGCAGGTAATCCAGCACTTCCAGTGTATATTCCATGGTCCACGAGGCGATGCGGTTCGTATACCAGTTGTTATTGACGTTATTTTCGTATTCGTTCGGACCTGTCACGCCGAGCATCACATATTGATCCTTGGCTGGCACGTAGTTAACACGTTCCTCCCAGAATCGGGCATTTTCAGCGAGAACTTCCAGACCGTATTGGCCCAGATAATCGAAGTCCCCGGTATAATTCACATAGTTGTAAACCGCATAAGCGATGGCGCCGTTACGATGGATTTCCTCAAAGGTAATCTCCCATTCATTATGGCATTCCTCGCCGTTCATGGTAACCATCGGGTAGAGGGCTCCTTTGGTGAAACCAAGCTTGCGCGCGTTTTCCTTCGCTTTTTCCAAATGCTTGTAGCGGTAGATGAGCAGGTTGCGGGCGATGGAAGAGTCTGCTGTGCTCAGGTAGAACGGCAGGCAATAAGCTTCGGTATCCCAGTAGGTACTGCCGCCGTATTTTTCACCGGTAAAGCCCTTCGGTCCAATATTCAGACGGTCGTCCTCGCCGCTGTAGGTTTGGTTCAGCTGAAAAATGTTAAAGCGGATCGCCTGCTGCGCAGCCACATCGCCTTCAATCACGATATCGCTGTCGCGCCATTTGTCGGCCCATGCCTGAATCTGCTCTTTATGCAGTTCCTGAAATCCGGCCTCTACAGCGCTTTGAAGTGCACCGCGCGCGGCATCGACCAGCTGTCCAAAGCCAAAGTCGCGGGAAGTAACATTGGCCACATACTTATAAATAACGATCTGTTCGTTCTCTGCGGCTTGAATCTGTACGCGGGATCCCACGTATTTTTCTTTTTCAATTTGTTCAGCTTCAAAAGTCAGTGGTTCACCGTTTTTGCTGATTTCAAACTTCATTACCGAGGTGAGATGGAAGTCGAGCTTTTTGGTCTTTATGGTTAATGCCGCATCGTTTTCACCGAATTCCTTAGAGACCTCTGCCCAGAATTTTTCCTCGTAATTAGAGTCCTTATTTTGTACGTCACCATCCAGGTATGGAGTTACGGTAAGCGTTCCGCTGAAATTGAGCGGGGTAACGGCATAGCGGATCGCGCCGATTTCATGACGGGTCATGCTAACAAAGCGCAGTGATTCAACGCGAACTTCCTTGCCGCCCTCCAGTTCAGCGGTAAAGCTGCGGGAAAGCGTACCTTCCTTCATGTTCAGCACCCGCGAAAAATCTTTAACAGTACAGGTGGCGAGGTCCAGCGGTTGTCCGTCAATATCAATGTTGATACCGATCCAGTTGGTGCTGTTCAGCACTTTGGCAAAATACTCCGGATAGCCGTTCTTCCACCAGCCGACACGTGTTTTGTCGGGATAGTAAACGCCTGCCATATAGCTGCCTTGCAGCGATGGACCGCTGTAGGCTTCTTCAAAATTGGCGCGCTGGCCCATGTATCCATTTCCGATGCTGAAAATACTTTCAGAGATTTCATGCTGATGCAGCTGGAAATCCTCTTCGATGATGTTCCATTTATCGAGCTTTAAATATTGCTTCACAGTAACCGGCTCCTTTGAAAACATTGTAGGGTAGCTTATTTAGAAATAAACGAATCAATTTCATAACTCACTAAAACGATAATATTGAAACTATATATAGACCAATAAAACCGTTTGGATTTATATATAGCCTTGATTGAAGCGGCTGAAGGTATATGAAATTGATTCAACATGGTTGTATTCTGTATTTTGCGAAGACTTGATGTCATTTATTTTCGATTTCCAGGGAAATAACCCGAATTACTGAGCCGGGAAAATATCGTTCAGCCGGCTGATCGACATTTCCTGCAGGGAGGGAACGACTTCATCAGCGCGGCCAAGTGTAGCCTTGGAGCCTATTCCGATGCTGCGCATACCAGCGCGGATCGCTGCTTCAATGCCGGCTTCGGCATCCTCGAACACGATGCATTCGGAAGGGCTGACATTCAGCTCTTTCGCGCCCAGCAGGAATACTTCCGGATCAGGCTTGGCACTGGCCGTTTTCGTTCCGTCAATAATGGCATCGAAGTAAGGTACCATCTTGGTGTTGTTCAGGATGGTCAATGCGTTTTTGCTGGCTGAACCAAGAGCAACGAGAATGCCGGCTGCTTTCAGATCTTGTAAGAACGCTAGCGCACCCGGAAGAATCTCTGATTCATCCATATGCGATATATAATCTACGTACCATCCATTCTTTTTCTCGGCGAGCGAAATCTTCGTTTCGTCATCAAGCGAAACTCCGCCAATCTCAAGCAAAATATCGAGCGAAGCCATTCGGCTGACGCCCTTCAGGCGCTCGTTGTCATGCTCTGTAAAAGTAAAGCCAAGTTCCTCGGCGAGCCGTTTCCAGGCCAGAAAATGATACTTCGCAGTATCGACAAGTACGCCGTCCAGATCAAACAGACAAGCTCGAATCGGAGTATGAAGTGTCATGGAAGAAGTCCTCCTTGGTAGTTGTGCAAACGTTTGAACAATTTCTGAAAATAAATGAAGCACCAAAGATGCTTCACCTGTTCACGGATTTTACGAAATCCAGTCTGTGTATATTTTATAACATAATTCCCTATTTCTCGAGAATGATTCCTGAAATAAGGAAAGGTTCTTCTTCTGTGAAAATAACGTCAAACAGGCCCGGTCGTCAAGAGGAAATTTTTAAAAGGGTTCTACCAGGCGATAAAATGGTTGATCTATCTGACGTTTTTATAGTTGCTGGCAGGAATACCAGTAATCATGGCTTTTTAGGCGGCGAATATAACGATGATTCTCTGATAACCAGCCGATGCGGGATGATATGACGCTTTTGGAACTGTCTTTCCCCCTCATGCTGGATGGATTGAATCAATGCCTGCGAAGCGGTATATCCAAGATTATAAATGCCGATATCCATGCTGCTGACAGGAGGTGTCGATAATTCGGCAATCGAAAGATTGTTAAAGCTGACAATGCATAAATCCTCAGGAACCTTGTAGCCAAGCTCATACAATCCACGTAAAACGCCGAGGGATACAAGATCATCCACCACAACCAAGGCGGTTGGCCGCTCGGGAAGATTCATGAAAAAGGACATGGCACGGTAGCCGCTTTCCTGCAAAAATTCGCCTTCGACGATCCATTCCTTGCGCTTCTCAAGTCCGGCTTCCTCCAGCGCGGTGACATAACCTTTCATGCGGTCACGCGATACAATATGGTTCGGCGGACCGCTGACAAAGCCGATGCGCTGATGGCCGAGCGAGATCAGGTGCTTAGTGGCATCGTAGGCGGCCTGGACGTTGTCATTATCCACGGACAGAATGTCTGGGAATTTCTCGCTCCGTCCGACCAGGACGAACGGAAACTGGTTATTTTTCAAAAATTCAACAACCTGATCATCCTTGCGGGAGTACAGCAGTATGGCTCCATCGACCCGTTTTCCCTTCAGAAGGCGTGATACCGCTTCAATTTCCTCCTGCTCGCTGCCGCCGGAACTAATCAGTACATCGTATCCCGAGCGATTGGCCTGGGTGACGATCCCGCGGATCAGCTCCATGAAGAACATATTCAGAAACAGCTCTTCAGCGGGCTTCGGCAGGATCACGCAAATGCTTTCCGTGGTCCGCGAGACAAGGCTTTTGGCCATAATGTTCGGATGATATCCGAGCTCCTCCATCACATCCCGTACTCTCTGGGATGTTTCACGGCTGATTCTGGTGTTATTCGACAGCACACGGGACACGGTGGAGGGGGAAACGCCCGCTTTTTTGGCGACATCTTTTATCGTTACAGACATTATTACCTCCCTGTGGAACCGTTTGCGTTCTTAATTTCATAGGAACGCCAGTTCCCCTGATTGTGCTATTTTACACTTGATATCTTAATCCAAATCCCTGGGGCTTGTAAATATGGTTCCTCATGTCCCCAGTGATATTCACAGAAAATAGCAACAAAGTGCGGATTTTGAGGCATAAGCATGAGCTTAACCGGCTAAAACCCGAGTAAAGGGAAAATAAGGGCATAAATTTGTTTTGGAACCGGCCATTCAACGGATGAAAATGTAAATATCAAGAAAAAGTGGTTGCGCAAACGTTTTTGTACAGCGTATTCTGCGTAATAAGGAACATCATAAAGCGCTCTAACCAAGGAGGATGGCATGAATCCAAAGTTAAAAAAACCGAAGTTTAAAGAATCACATGCGAAGGCATTCAAGCGTTTTGGAACAGGTATGACAGCAGCGATGTTGGCGGGCTCACTGCTTGCCGGCTGCAGCAGCGGGGAGAAAACAGCCGTGCCTTTAGAACAGCAAACGGGTCAGGATACAGGTGTGAAGCAGACGGAGCCATCAGACAAATCACAGGTGAAAGGGGCATCCGCTTCCGAGAACGGAAAAGGGACGCAAGCCGCAATTCATGAGCAGTCCTCGACCGTGTATTACGAGGTATTCGTCCGGTCTTTTTATGATTCAAATGGAGACGGGATCGGCGATCTCAAGGGATTGACGGAGAAGCTGGACTATCTCAATGACGGCAATCCGGATACCCATGATGATTTGGGAGTAGGCGGAATCTGGCTGATGCCGGTCAATCCGTCGCCAAGCTATCATGGCTATGGTATTACCGATTACCGGAATATTAATCCCGATTACGGAACGCTGGAGGACATGAAAAAGCTGGTGGAGGAAGCGCATAAGCGTGGAATCAAGGTCATTATGGACCTTGTTGTCAATCATACCAGTGTGAAGCATCCATGGTTTCTTGAGGCCAGCAAAGACAAAAACAGCAAATACCGCGATTGGTACGTATGGGCAGAGGACCAGGGAATCAGTCCATCGGGTACGAGCGCAGCCGGCAGCGGCAATCCGTGGTTTGAACGCGGCGGTACGCATTATCTCGGGACGTTCTGGGAAGGTATGCCTGATCTCAATTTCGATAATCCGGAAGTCCGCAAGGAAATTGAAAACATCGGCCAGTTCTGGTTGAAGCTTGGCATTGACGGTTTTCGGGTGGATGGAGCCAAGCATATTTACGAGAACCTGCAAAGCGATCGCGGTACGGCAACCACAGCCAAAAACACCGCATGGTGGCAGGAATTCCGCAGCAGCATGGATAGCGTGAACAAGGAAGCCTATATGGTCGGTGAGATATGGGAGAAGTCAGCAGCGGTTGTCGCCCCATATTTGGACGGCGCGTTCAATTCTGCCTTTGACTTTAACCTCGCGGACAGCATAATCAGTGCGGTCAAGCAGGAGAAGGATAATAATCTTGGCTTTACGCTGGAACGAACCAACCAGTTCTACATGGACAAATCCCAAAATCAATTCGTTGATGCCGTCTTTTTGTCCAATCATGATCAGGACCGGGTGATGAGCCAGCTCGGTAAGGATACAAACCACGCCAAAATGGCGGCGGCACTGCTGCTCACGCTTCCAGGGAACCCGTTTATCTATTACGGTGAGGAAATTGGCATGCAGGGCGTAAAGCCCGATGAGCATATCCGCGAACCATTTGCCTGGACGAAGAGTGGCGGGGAAAAGGGACAGACCACCTGGGAAAACCGGGCCGTCAGCGGTGCGGATCAAGCAACTTCCAATGTGGAGATCCAAACAAGGCAAGCGGATTCACTATTGTCCGCGTACCGGAACCTGATCCATTGGCGAAATGAGCTGCCTGCACTTCGGGATGGAGATTTGAAAAGCGTGGATACGAAAAATCCGGCAATCGTTTCTTTTGTGCGCAGAAGTGCACAACAAACTGTGCTTGTTTTGCACAACCTGTCAGGTCAACCACAGGATATTCCGTTGGATTCAGCAGACCTGTCCTCTTTCGGGAAAATAATCAGAAACAGCAGCAGCACCGCGTCAATGCACAAAAATACTGTAATCCTTCCAGCTTATTCCACAGTCGTTTTACAATAATACAAGATGAAATTAACAGGAATCATGTGATATTTGGAGATATTCCTAGATAATAACCGTAGAATGGGCATATATGGCTTAAAATACACTGTGCAAACGTTTTTACAAAATATTACGCATTGTGTATGATAAACGCATGATTAAAGCGCTTACCTGACAAATTATTCATGAGATATGGTCTAAATACATACAAAAGAGATCAGTCATCCTTTTTGTGAAATCGTTTGCGCTGTAATCGGATGCGTACAAGTTTATATCTTGGAGAGGGGTTATTTTGAAATGAAAATAAAACAGGTTATGGCACTGGCTGCAACGCTGACCATGGCATTCTCAATTACAGCATGCGGCAGCTCAAGTAAGACTGCAGAGGAGCCGGCAACGTCCGGCACCAATACAGATACAACAGCGCCTGCTACGGATAACAAGGATGAATCCACAACCACTGAGGCTTTGAAGCCTGAGGATGGAGCTTCGATCGTTGTTTGGGAAAGTAAAGACGAGAGAGCGTACACGGACGAGATCGCAAAACAATTCACTGCAAAATATAACGTGCCTGTCAAAATCGAAGAAGTAGCACCGACGGACCAAGTTACGAAGCTGTCCCAGGACGGACCTTCGGGCCTTGCTGCTGACGTTGTCATTTTCCCGCATGATAACCTGGGCAGAGCCGTGGAAGCAGGACTTTTGCTTGCAAACGATACATTTAAAGATGAAACGACCAAGAACAATACTGAGGCTTCCATTCAAGGCGTAACTTATGACGGTACGCTGTATGGATATCCAAGAGCGGCTGAAACCTATGCCCTGTACTACAATAAGTCCATTGTAAAAGAAGCTCCAAAATCGTTTGAAGACGTCATCGCCTTCGGTAAAACATTTACGGATAACGCGAAGAAAAAATACGCCATCATGTGGGAAACGGGCAATATGTACTTCAACTATCCGTTCATCGCAACGACCGGCGGATACATTTTCGGCAAGAACGGCACCGACAAAGACGATATCGGCATCAACAACGAAGGCGCTTTGGAAAGCTTGAAAGTATACCAGGAACTGAAATCCATTCTGCCTGTGAAGAGCGGCGACATCAATCCGGATATCAAACGCAGTTTGTTTAACTCCGGCGACGTAGCCATGGATATCAACGGACCATGGGAGCTTGGCGGCTATAAGAAAGCCCTCGGTGATAATCTGGGCATCGCTCCGATTCCGTCTATCGGAGGCAAAACGGCTATTTCTTTCTCCGGCATCAAAGCTTGGTATGTAAACTCGTTTACGAAGTATCCAAACGCATCCCAATTATTCGCTGAATTTGCATCGACCAAAGATGCTCAATTGCTGCTGAACGAAAAAGTCGGCTCCATCCCTACGAACAATGAAGCTCTGGAAGCCGACCAAATCAAAAACGATCCATATGTATCCGCATTTGCAGAGCAAGCCAAAAACTCTCAGCCAATGCCTTCCATTCCTGAAATGGGCAACGTATGGAGCCCTGTGAACGCAGCTCTTCCAGAAATTTGGGATAACAACATGGATCCAAAAACAGCCATGGATAAGGCTGCACAGCAAATCAAAGATTTGAACAACGGCGCCACCAAGTAATCAATGCAATGGTTTGAAAATAATGATGAACCCACCCGCCGCTCGGTGAGCGGCGGGTGATTCACCTTAGAAGGCGTTTGGGCTGCAAGGGATATGCAGTAAAGACGGTTTTCCTACGTAGCGTTGAGTTCGTTTTTCTTAGAATTCGGGGAGGGGAGAGGGCTGATGCAAAGGCACCGCAGTAAGGCAACGATACTGTCGATTTTAAGCATGGGACTGGGACAAATATATAACCGCCAGTTCATCAAGGGCGTCATTTTCCTGCTTGTCGAGGCTTGGGGGATTTTTTATTTCAGCGGAAATTTAGGCAGATCTTTATGGGGGATCGTCACACTCGGAGATGCACCCCGGAGACTGGTCAAAGGCAAGTGGCTTGATGGGGACCACTCCATTTTTATTTTGGTCCAAAGCTTGATTACGCTTTTATTTTTTGTTTTGTTTATCATCTTGTACATCATGAATGTCCGGGATGCCTACAAAACGGCGCAAAACCGGGAAAAAGGCATAAAGCCTAACAGCTTTAAGCAGTCGGTCCGGTACATTATGGACTATAAATTCGCGCAGTCTTTTCTGAGCCTGCCTGCGATCGGTATTTTGTTTTTTACGATCATGCCGATCATTTTTATGATCATGCTGGCATTTACGAACTATTCGGCACCGAATCATATTCCTCCGGCTAAACTCGTCGATTGGGTAGGATTTCAGACTTTCCGGGATCTGTTAACCCTCAAGACGTGGAGCCATACCTTTTTCGGCGTTCTGAGCTGGACTATTATCTGGGCAATTCTGTCCACATTTACCACCTATTTGGGCGGCCTGCTCGTGGCGCTTTTGATTAACCAGCAGGGCATCAAATTCAAGGGGCTGTGGCGGACGATTCTGGTTATTCCTTATGCAATCCCGCAGCTGATCTCGCTGCTTGTCATGAGAAACATGTTTAACGGCCAGTTCGGCCCGATCAACCAATATCTCGGATATTTGGGGTTAGGCGGCCTGCCATGGCTAACAGACCCATTTTGGGCTAAAGTCACCGTCATTGTCGTCAACATGTGGGTTGGTATTCCGGTTTCCATGATTTTGATCATGGGGGTACTGACGACGATTCCGAAGGATATGTACGAAGCGGCAGATATCGACGGCGCAAGCGGGTATCAAAAGTTCCGCATCGTGACGCTGCCGATGATACTGTTCTCGACGGCGCCTACATTGATCATGCAGTTTGCAGGCAATATCAACAACTTCGGCGCCATTTATCTGTTAACGAACGGGAATCCCGTCGTCGGGGACTACCAATATGCGGGTGCGACGGATCTGCTCGTAACCTGGCTGTATAAACTGACGCTGGATCAGAATAAATACAATATGGCTTCCGCCGTCGGCATCATTATATTCCTGATCATTGCTACGTTCTCTATCTATAACTATCGCCGGACCAAGTCATTTAAAGAGGAGGATATGATCCAATGAGCGGACGTAAAGTGAAAAAAGGCTTCCGTTTGGGGCTGAGCTATATCATTTTAATCATCATGTCGGTAGTTGCGATCTATCCTGCGCTCTGGGTGCTCCTGGGATCATTCCGGTCCGGTAAATCGTTGTACAGCAAAACCCTGATTCCAGAGAGTTTAACGCTGGATCATTACCGGGAATTGTTTCATTCCAAAAGCATTTTGTTTGGCCAATGGTATATGAATACCCTGAAAATCGCCATATTGTCCATGATTATCGGTGTACTGCTCACCCTGTTGACCAGTTATGCGGTTTCACGTTTCCGCTTCCGCGGACGCAAAACGGCATTGTCGACGGTTTTGATCCTCGGAATGTTCCCGGGATTCATGAGCATGATCGCCATCTACCTTTTACTTAAGGAATGGCATTTGCTCGATACACATCTGGCGCTCATTATTGTATATGCAGCCGGTGCTCCTCTCGGAGGGACATTTATCGCCAAAGGGTTTTTGGACACCATTCCGCGCACGCTGGACGAGGCAGCCAAAATCGACGGAGCGAGCAACTGGATGATTTTCACGCGGATTATCCTGCCGCTGTCGAAGCCGATGATTACTTATTTGGCGCTGACGCAGTTCGTTGGACCTTGGGTTGATTATATTTTTGCGAGGCTCGTACTGCGGACGAAGGAAAACTGGACGCTTGCGGTCGGCTTGTATGATATGGTTGCCTCGAATCAGAATACGAACTTCCCGGCGTTTGCCGCAGGGTCTGTTCTTATTGCAATTCCAATCACCATCCTGTTTATTTTCCTGCAACGTTTGCTTGTAGACGGATTAACATCGGGTGCCAGCAAAGGCTAAACTGCACATATGACAACAAGGTAAAAAGGTACAGCTGCTGTATTACATGCACGCTGTACCTTTTTTTTGGCTGAAACAAGGAGGAGCTATTTTAGTGAAATCCAGCTTTAGGTTACAATAGTTTCCATAAAGAGTCTAAGGGGTTCTTGTACAGGGGGAAAGGTTTATGAAGGCTATATATGATACCGGACGCATCATACTGCGTGCATTTGAGGATACAGATGCGGAAGCCGCCAAGAAGTTCTGGGGAGACGAAGAAGTCATGCGCTACTGCCTTGGCGCTGCCCCGCATGATAAGCTGCCTTTGATCTTAAAGGCGTACCGCGAATGTCATGAAGCAAAGGGCTTATCCGTTTACGCCGTTGTGGAGAAAGAAACGGAAACGGTCATGGGTGCCTGCGGCTTTAATGTATCTGGGGAAATTCAAGAGGTCGAACTTATCTATCATTTTGCCAAGTCCAGCTGGGGAAAGGGATATGCGACCGAAGCGGCGAAGGCCTGCCTGGAAATTGCCAGAGGAAATAGCGGCGTGAAACGCATTCATGCCTCTGTTGATCCGAATAACCTGGATTCTTACAAGATTCTTGAGAAAATCGGTTTCGTATATGCAGGCAAGGAGTGGTTCGAGGATACAGCGCAAGAAGAATCGGTCTATGAAATGAGACTGGGATGATTGAATTCCCCCCTTCCAATAAAATACATCCTTCGGTTACAATAATGACCACAAGGGGGTGTATGATGAAAATTCGTGTATTGATTGCTGATGACAATTCATTCATCCGGGAAGGGATGAAGATTATTCTGAATACATTCGGGGAATTTGAAGTGCTTGCTACGGTTGGTGATGGCCAGGAGGCTGTAGATTACTGCCGTTCGCATGAAGTGGATGTCGCTCTGCTGGATGTGCGGATGCCGAATATGAACGGTGTAGAAGCCACGAGGCTGATCAACGAGCAGACAGCAACCAAGCCGCTTATTCTGACCACGTTCGAAGATGATGAATATATTCTGGATGCCATCCGCTTCGGTGCGAAGGGATATCTGCTAAAGAACAACGATCCGGAGCGGATCCGCGATGCGATTAAGAGTGTACATAACGGTCACAGCGTCCTCCAGGACGTAGTGCTGGATAAGCTGAAATCCCAGATGCTTGGCGGCCAGGAGCCTAAAGTTGGCAATTGTCCCAGCCTGTCTGCTGCCGAAGGAAAACAAAAACAGGGCGATCATCCGGAGAAGGATGGCTCCCATGCCGCGAGTCCTTTCGACCGCAGTCAATTTACGGAGCGGGAATTGGGTGTCATGTCCCTGATTGCGCAGGGGCTGTCCAACAAGGAAATCTCAAAGGAATTGTTTATTTCCGAAGGGACAACCGCCAATTATATCACGTCCATATTGAATAAAACGGCACTTTCGCACCGGACGCAGATCGCGATCTATTATCTGACGGGTAAAATCCGTTAGGACGGAAAGGTCGTGATTGCAAATGGAGCTATGGACTACCGGCACAAAGATCATATTGCTCATATATATCGTTATTATTACGTATTTTGGTTCTGATCAATCGGGTAGATGGTTAATCTTATTCTTTTTAATCTATATTGCCCTAAACCTGGTGCAGCATATTGTGAAGGATCCGCGGCTGAAGCAAGGTGTGCTTTTGCTTATTATTGCGTATGTTTTGGGCTGCGCATGGTATGAAGAGCCTAACTTTATCCTTTTACTCCCGCTAAATATGTATGAGATTGCTTCATTCCATATCCGGAATAAATATCCGGCCCTGCTGGCGGCGGCTCTACTGCCCGCCCTGTTCCTGCGAGACCTTTTGCTGACGAACTATGCGTTTATTGCGTTGCTCAGTTTCTTGAATTACACACTGATCCGGCGGTATATGGACAAGGTGGACCGACAGGATGCGGCGATCGACAGGATGCGGCATGATCTGCAGCGGCTGACAAAAAAGCAGAATGATAACTATGAATTTGCCCGCACCTCGGAATATATGGTGAAGCTGGAGGAGCGCAACCGCCTTGCGCAGGAAATCCATGACGGTCTCGGACATGCAATGACGGGAGCGCTGATTCAGATGGAAGCCGCCAAACGGCTTCTTGATAACGATCCTGCCACCGCTAGCGTGCTCCTTCAAAATGCGATTGGCATATCCAAAGAAGGTATTGAGGAAATCCGGTTGACGCTGAAAAACAATAAGCCTCTGGTGGAGCAGCTCGGACTGACGCGCCTGAAAGCAGCGGTGGAGTCCTTCGGAAATCAGGCGAATTTGCATACGAGTGTGGTCCATCATGGGGATATGAAGATCATTACCCCGCTGCAGTGGAAGATCATCCATGAAAATGTAACCGAGTGCCTGACAAATGCCGCGAAATACGCTTCAGCCACCACGGTTCATGTGGAGGTCAGGGTCCTGAACCGCTTTATACAAGCTGTGGTATCCGATAACGGCCGGGGGACGGAGAAAATTGTAAAAGGGCTTGGCCTTCTTGGCATGGAAGAACGGACCGCATCGGTGAATGGCACGGTGATTGCGGACGGGGCCTCGGGTTTTACCGTAACGACATTGATTCCCTATGGCCGGAGATGAAGAATATCATAGGCTTTTTATACAAACCGCCCTGCTGACCGGTATGGAAATATGAAAATTCTCATATGAAAGGATGAACTTATGCACTGACATAAGGGCATCCTTTTTTCTTATGATATAAGCATGATACAGCAACAAAGAGATTACATCCTTATATCCAAAGAATATCCACCACTAGAAGCGGTCTGGCATCTGTGAGGCTACATCGATAAAGAGATTCTTATGATATAAGCATGAACAGCAACAAAGAGATTACATCCTTATATCCAAAGAATATCCACCACTAGAAGCGGTCTGGCATCTGTGAGGCTGCATCGATAAAGAGATTCTTATGATATAAGCATGAAATGACCACAGAGCAACCGCATCCTTATATCCAAAGAAAATCCACATCTAAAAGCGGTCTGGCATTGAAGATATGGCATTAACAAAGAAAATGAATGGGAGTGAACGGAACATGAACGTACTGGAGCTGCGAGGCCTTACTAAAAAATTTGGTGATTTTATCGCCGTCGATAACATGTCATTACAAATCCGGGAAGGAGAGATATTCGGTTTCCTCGGATCCAATGGCGCAGGCAAAAGCACCACCATTAACATGATCTCATCCCTGCTGCGGCCAAGCGGCGGAGAAATCCGCATCCTGGATCGCGACGCTACAAAACAGACCCGTTTTGCCAAAATGAATCTCGGGATTGTACCACAGGATCTGGCGATTTATGAGGATATGACGGCATTTGAAAATGTCAGCTTTTTTGCCGGATTGTATGGACTGCGCGGGAATGACCTGAAGGAGCGGGTGCAGGAGGCACTGGAATTTGTGGGACTAAGCGATAAGGCCAAGAGCTTTCCGAAAAATTTCTCCGGTGGCATGAAACGTCGTCTGAATATTGCCTGCGCCATCGCCCACAAGCCAAAGCTGATCATCATGGATGAACCAACGGTAGGTATTGATCCCCAGTCCCGCAATTACATTCTGACTTCAGTACGGAAGCTTAATGATTCCGGATGTACCATTATTTATACAAGTCACTACATGGAGGAAGTAGAGGAGATATGCTCCCGCATCGCCATCGTGGATCATGGCAAGATTATTGCCGAAGGGACCAAAGAGCAGTTAAAGGCGACCATTACGGATGTCAAAGATATCCGTATCGAGCTGAAATCGCTGGATGCTCTGGACCTTGAACAATTAAAATCGATTCCTGGCATTCGGGTGCTCAGCGTGCAGCAGGATGATAATATGGTCCGAATCCAGAGTGATGCTGCGGTA
Source organism: Paenibacillus dokdonensis (assembly GCF_004916975.1). GTDB lineage: Bacteria > Bacillota > Bacilli > Paenibacillales > Paenibacillaceae > Paenibacillus_AQ > Paenibacillus_AQ dokdonensis. The sequence goes on from NZ_STGQ01000002.1 coordinate 1,173,830, forward strand.
GATAATCTGAATCGGATTCTGAAGCAGCTGATCGACAGCGGGATGGAAATCCGGGCTGTTGAAGAGCAGGCTCCCAATCTGGAGACTGTATTCCTGACGCTCACAGGCAGAAATTTACGGGATTAGGAACCCGGGAGAGGAGATACCTATGAACACTTTATCAATAGCATGGAAGGAAATGAAACATGATTTCCGGGACTTCCGTACGATGATATTTTTGCTCGCATTTCCAATTTTGCTGATGCTGATTTTGGGGTTTGCGCTAACGAATGTATTTAACGGCGATGTCAGCGTAGATAACCTGAAGGTGCTTGTGAAGAATACGAGCACAGGGCAGCTGTCTGAAGCGTATACGGCTTTTGCCAAAGGAGTTAGCGGCCAGTCAGGCATCACGTTTGACGACCTGAAGGCAGGCGTCAATGGCCGGGAGGAAGTGGAGCAGAACCGTTATGCCGATTACATTGAGGTGAGCGACAGCGGCATCCATCTTTACGGAAGCAGCCGCAGCCCCATTGAAAGCAATATCGTTCAAGGGATGCTGAGCTCCTTCGCCGATAAATATAATGCGGCTGCAGCGGTGGAGCAGCAGGACCCCGCCAAAGCAGAGCTCATTATTGCAGCCACCCATCAAACGGATTACATCAAAGATACAGCGATTAATGCAGACCGGCAGCCAGGATCCATTGATTACTATGCCATTGCGATGACGGTCATGATCGGTATGTGGGGCGCGATGACTGGCGGTTCGCTGATCCGCTCTGAGATTGTGCATGGAACGGCAGCAAGGCTTGCCGCGGCACCTGTAAGGAAAAGTGAAATCTTCATGGGGAAAGTCCTGGGTAGCGTTGTCCTTAATATGCTGTGTGTCTTTGTCATCGTCATGTTCAGTAAATATGTATTTAAAGCTTACTGGGGCAATCATCTCCCGTTAATCTTTCTGATTCTGCTCACAGAGGTCATCATGTCAATCAGCTTGGGATTATTCATCAGCTATATGATGAAAGGCGAGCCCTCCGGCGGGATCGTCATGATTATCGTGCAGCTGGCGTCCTTCCTTGGCGGAGCCTATTTCCCGATGGGAGACGATACGGGCGGATTTCTCGGAAGCGTTACGAATCTGTCCCCGATCCGCTGGGGAAATCAGGCATTAACAGAAATTGTGTACAATAACGCGTTGACGGCTGCTTTGCCTGTAATGCTGCTGAATATGGGTCTGGCCGTGCTGTTCCTTGGGGCAGCGGCTATGATGATGCATCGCAAGGAGGGGATTTAACATGTGGAATGATATTTGGTTTCTGGTTCGGATGACCATACTGACGACTTTCCGTAAGCGCGGAAATCTGCTGCTATATTTCGGACTCCCGATCGTCGGCGTGCTTGTTGCCTCGATGCTGTATGGATCACAAAGTACGCCCGATCTGCGGGTTGGAGTTGTCAATGAGGATGGCAATCAGGTGATTGCGGCAGATACGATCAGGTTTGTACAGGGATTAAGCCATGTGAAGCTTGTGAATACGACGAAGGAAGATTTGAAGAAGGGCATTGCCGCGAGTAAGCTGGATACGGGGATCATTCTTGATGCGGGTTACTCCAGCAGCGTACTGAAGGGCAAAGCGGAACACATCAGCATCGAGTCCGTGAAGGGTGCCCAGGTTACGGCTTATATCAAATCCATGCTGTATGGCTATATTGATAACGTCACGGCGATGGGCTCCATTGCAGCCGGTGACACCGGCAAGTTCCAACAGCTTAATGAAACTTATCAGGCGGGGCAGTTCAAGCTGACGGCGGAATCCGTCAATGATAAGTCCTCGGGCCAGCAAATGTCATACCAATCTATCGGATTTCTGATCATGTTCATGATGACTTCAGCGGTGAATCTATCACAGCTGATCCTGAAGAATCGGGAAAACCGGACGTATTTCCGTATACTCACCTCACCGATCAGCTCCAGAACCTACGTATTATCGAATGTGATCGTCAATTTAATCGTAATGATAATACAAATAACCGTTGCATTGTTCTTTATGAAGGTGGTGTTCCGCATCGATGCAGGCATTCCGGTGGGAGAAATGGTCTTTATCCTTGGATTGTTTGCCTTGGTCTCCGTCAGTATCTCGCTGGCCATCGTTTCTTTCTCTAAGAGCACGGCTGCTGCAGGAGCATTGCAGAATCTGATTGTAACGCCAACCTGTCTGATTTCCGGATGCTTTTTCCCAAGAAGTATTATGCCGGAAGCCCTTCGCAAGTTATCCGATTTTATGCCCCAAAACTGGGTGCTGGAGTCACTCGGAAAGCTGCAAGCAGGCGAGGCCTTGTACAGTATCGGTTTTAATATTGTGATTTTGTTGGCTTTTGCGGTCGTATTCTTCCTGCTCGCGACGTATAAATTTGGACGCAACAACGATGCACGGAATTTTGTGTGATAAATCATTTATGTTATGAATAAAAAAGAAGCTCCCGGTCCATTAAAGGACCAGGGGCTTCTATGCTTTAGAAACAGGCGTGTAGATTGATTTTTAAAGAGCGTCGTTTATTCTATGATTTAGCTGCTCTGAACATTACGCATCCGTAGGCAGGTAGCTGGGCTGCCAGCTTGTTGCTCTTCAAAACGGCGGTTTCCCCTGTATGAATATTTTCCCAGCGGCTCTCTTTGACTGGAACTTCAATCTCGGCAGGCAGCTCGCTGTTATTCATCATAATGACGAAAAGATTATTCTCATCCTCTCGTGTATAGACCAGCGAGGTGCTGTCCGCTTCGGCAGAGAGGAAAGTTAATTTGCCGGTACGGAGGGCACGATACTTCAGACGCACGGCGATCAGATCCTGATAGAAGGCAAAAAGCTCAAGGTCCTGCTTTTCTTCATCCCATTCCATACATTTGCGGCAATCGGGGTCATGTCCGCCGGTCATGCCGATTTCATCCCCGTAGTAGATGCAGGGGGTGCCCGTATAGGTGAACTGGAACAAGGCAGCAAGCTTCATTTTGTCCTTGTTTCCGTCGCATTTGGTCAGAAGTCTGGCTGTATCATGACTGTCCAGGAGGTTAAAGGCGACTTCATTCGCTTGACGGGGATACCGTGAGAACTGTTTGCCAATGGCGTTGGCAAAATCCTTCGCATCACCGATCCCATCGACGAAAAAGTCCAGCACCGCATTGGTGAACGGATAATTCATCACCGCATCAAATTGGTCACCCATCAGCCACGGAGAGGATTCATGCCAGATTTCGCCGAGAATGTAGGCGTCCGGTTTGAGCTTTTTCACCACGCGGCGGAATTCGCGCCAGAATTCATGATCGACCTCGTTGGCGACATCCAGGCGCCAGCCGTCGATATCGGCTTCCTCGATCCAATAGGCAGCGGCTTTTAGCAAATATTCTTTTACTTCCGGATGATCCGTGTTCAGCTTCGGCATCAGCGGTTCGAAGGCGAAAGTATCATAGGTCGGAACCCCATCTTTGACGGCGATCGGGAATTCGCGAATATAGAACCAGTCCTTGTAGCGGGAGTTCTCCCCGTTTTTCTGCAGATCCACAAACGGAGCGAACGTTCTGCCGGAATGGTTGAACACGGCGTCCAGCAGTACGCGTATTCCGCGTTCATGACAGATGTTGACCAGCCTTTTCAGCGTGTCGATATCCCCAAACTGCGGGTCGATCTGCAGGTAGTCCTCGGTATCGTACTTATGATTGGTTGTCGCCGTAAAGAGCGGCGTAAAATAAATGGCATTGACTCCAAGCTTCGATAAATGGTCGATATGATCGATGACGCCTTGAATATCGCCTCCAAAGAAGTTGTCGCGCTCAGGTGTGCCACCCCATGGCAGAGTGCCCTTAGGATCATTGGACGGGTCCCCGTTGGCGAAGCGTTCCGGGAAAATTTGATAAAATACCGCATCCTTTACCCACGAAGGCGTCTGGAACACATCGACCGGATTAATGAAGGGATATTCGAACAGCCGGTCCGGATTGGCGGGAGGCTGCTTCAAGAAATCATATTCTGTCATCCAGAATTTCTCTTGTCCGCTCTCCAGCAAGAATCCATACTTCAATCTCCGGTATTCCGGGACAATTTCGCATTCCCAGTAATCGAACAGCTCGTCGGATGCCAGCTTATTCATCGGCACATAGGCCTTGGACTGATCCCAGATATACTTGTCACCAGCCAAGGCCGATACAGCGGTTACATCATTCCGCTTCGTGCGGATCCTGAGATGGATGGTGCGCCCGTCATAGGCATAACACCAGTTCAGTTTGGGACGGTGATACACGGCTTCAAGCAACATAGATTTTCCTCCTTGATTTGACAGAAACGACTGCGCCTCCTTCGGGGTCGCATCGTTCCCCGATATATATAAAAAAGGTACAACCCTGGGACTCATATTGAGTCTTCGAGGTTGTACCTTGATTTTAAGGTAGCATAGCCTTTAAATTGATAGTGTCGGTGCGACAGCATTTGCGCTTCCTGACATGTAGAATATACCATGATTTTATTGGGCATACAACCCGGAAAAAAGAAGGCCTGGGATATTAGAGAGGATGGAAATATAGTGGGGATCCATTTGTTATATATCGAAGATGACGCCGAAATCGGCGCATGGGTGAATGAAGATTTAGGTGGACGGGGCTATGAGGTGACTTGGCTTCAAAATGGGGAGCGGGCTGTGGAACAGGCAGCAGGATGCCGCTTGGTCATTCTGGATGTGATGCTGCCGGGACTGGATGGATTCACGGTCGGACAGCGGCTTAAGAAGGCCTATCCCGATTTGCCGATCCTGATGTTGTCCGCCAGAACCTCCATAGACGATAAGCTGGAGGGGCTTCAGTTCGCTGACGATTATTTGACCAAGCCGTTTCATCCGGATGAGCTTGCGGCCAGGATCGAGGTGCTGCTGCGCCGCTCCGGATCCTATTCCACGGAACCGCTTGTGCTAAAACATCTGCTCGTGTATGAACGGGAGAACCGGATCGTGAACAATGATAATGGCGAGGAAATTCTGCTAACAGGCAAGCAGTTTCAAATTTTCACTTATCTGCTCCGTCATCTCGGGCAAATTCTGACTAAAGAGCAGATCTATGAGGGCGTATGGGGCGATCCTTATCTGGACGGAGACAAGACGCTGATGGTTCATATCCGGTATCTGCGAGAGAAGCTGGAGCGTGATCCAGCGAATCCGGAAATCATCGAGACGGTTCGCGGCGTCGGTTACCGGGTGAAGGCATGAAGAAGGAGAAGCTGCCTAAATCCCGTTTCCGGGGCTCGCTGCTCTCCAGGTACTTGATCATCATCGTCATCGCGCTGTTGTTCATTCCGGTCGTGTTCCCCGCCTCGCTTGTCGGCTATCAATTCGTGCAGAGCATAATCGTCGGCAATATTTCTCCGGAGCCGGAGGCGAAGAATGATCCCTACACAACCATGCGTCTGGAAGATATGTGGCATAGGGAAGCCAAAAGGCTGAAGGGGAACACGCCGGAACAGATCGATGCCAGGATTGGCGAGCTCCATGCGGCCTATTCGAAAGTGGACATGTTCTGGGTGGATGCGAAGTCGCGGGTACGGCAGCCCGGGACGAGCAAGCTCAAGCTTCCCCAAACCTGGGAAGCCGCGGATGCCGTCGCCTACATGAAACGCTACAGGGAAGCAACGCAGCAGTTTTCCGTCATCGCGTTTATCGGCGACGATCAAAAGCTGAAACAAGGGTTCATGGTGATGCAGGTGTCGAGATCGGAGCTGAGGACAGGCGGCTATGAAATGTCCGCGCGGACCACGATGATTTTCTTCGGCATTATTTTGCTGATGTTTCTGCTGTTCATCGCGGTCTCATGGATGTTCTTCGTGAACATGCGCAGACGGCTGCTTCGTCTTCAATCGGCAATGACGGTGCAGGACGGCAGCAATCTGCCCGATCCGATCCTGATCAAAAAGACGGACGAAATCGGCCAACTGGAACATGCCTTCAACGGTATGGTCGTTCGGCTGGGCAGCAGCCAAAGGCGCGAGCGCGAGGAAGAGGAGCTGCGTAAGCGGCTCATCGCCAACCTGTCGCATGATCTAAGAACGCCGCTCACTGTGATTCGCAGCCATGTGTATTCTCTCCAGAAGGAACAGCTGTCGGACAAGGGGCGGCAGCTGCTGAAGCTGACGGAAACCAAGCTCGGGGATTTGTCCGGCCTCATCGACAATCTGCTGTCTTACAATTTGCTGACCAGCGGCAAATATACCCTTGAGCCTGAACGGTGCGACGTGCTCCGCATTGTCAGGGAGAGCGCGGCTGCGTGGTACCCGCTTTGGGAAAAGGAAGGCTTTGAAGCGGATATCGATCTTCCGGAGGAGCCCCTGTTCTGGATCATCGATCCGCAGTGGTTCCGCAGAATTCTGGATAATTTGTTCCAGAACGCCGTCAGGCATGCCCGCAGCGGGCAATATATCGGGCTGCATGCCCGGGCGCTGCCCGGCGGACAAACGGCTATCCTCGTTTCGGACAAAGGCCAAGGGATGGAGGCTTCCTCGGGAGACAAGGGGGCCGGGATCGGACTTGCGATCGTCGGTTTTCTGGCGAGGGAAATGGGGCTGGTCATGGATGTGGGCAGTTCGAGCCAAGGCACTGACATTCTCATATACCAGGCAGCCGGCAGCGAACCGGGACTGAAGCTTACGAATAAAGTTTGACCATAGGCAGGCCCTTAGTTTAAACGAATTTTAAACTTGGGCCTGCCTGTCTTTTAACCTTGGAGGCTTAACATGAATTCCGAGGTGATTAATCGTGAGTGAACTTGTCATTCAAACGAGAGATTTAAATAAGAAATATGGCGGGCGTTATGCTGTGCGCCATTTGAACCTGGAAATTGCCAGAGGGGAAATCTACGGTTTTCTCGGGCCCAATGGCGCCGGGAAAACGACGACCATTCGTATGCTTCTCGGATTGATCCGTCCGACGATGGGTTCCATCCAAATGTTCGGCAAGGATTTGAAAAAGGATAAGCTGAATATTTTGCGGAAAATCGGCTCGCTGGTGGAATACCCGTCGAACTACGGCCATTTAACGGCGGTGCAGAATCTCGAGGCGGTCCGGCGTATCCTGGATGTACCGAAATCGCGCATTGATGAAGTGCTGAGCATTGTTTCCCTCACCAAGGAAGCAAAGCGTCCGGTGAAGGGCTATTCGCTTGGGATGAAGCAGCGTCTAGGGATCGCAACGGCTCTTCTCGGCAACCCGGAGCTGCTGATTCTGGATGAACCAACCAACGGCCTGGATCCGGAAGGAATTCATGAGATCCGCGAACTGATCCGCAGCATGCCGAAGCAGCATGGTATTACCGTGCTCGTCTCAAGTCACCTGTTATCCGAAGTGGAGCAGATGGCTGGGACAGTTGGCATCATCCGTGAAGGGGAAATGGTTTTCCAGGATACGATCAGCAATCTGCAGCAGCAGGCATCCAGCGGTTTCCGTCTCGTGGTGTCCGAGCCGCAGGAAGCGCTGCTGCTGGTACGGGGTCAAGGCTATGCCGGACAGCTGGAGAACGGTGGTCTGAAGCTGGAACAGCTTAGCGATCCGGAGGTGGCTTTGCTCGTCAAAAGACTGGTGGATAACAACCATGCGATCTACCGGGTGGAAGAGAAACGTCAGTCCCTGGAGGATATCTTTATGCAGGTGATCGAGCAGGGGGGATTCCAGTGATGGTCCTTAGAGCGCTGTCGGCAGACCTGCTCAAGATACGCAGAAAAGGTGTGTGGTTTCTGGTCCTTCTGGGCTCGCTCGGACTGGTTGCGCTGCAGGCGTTGAATTTCGGCCTCCGCTACGACTATCTTGTAAGGCACCAATATAAGGAGGATGTGTGGGGAGGTCTGATCAGTCAGATTTTCGATTTTGTCCCCATTGCCCTTGTTCTCGGAGCAACACTCATCGCCTCCCAGATTGCGAACGTGGAACATCTGAACAATTCATGGAAACAGCTGCTGGCGCTGCCGATTTCCAGAACGGCCGTCTTTACATCCAAGTATCTGGTTGGGGTTATTGCGTTAACAGCTGCTTGCGTGCTGTTGTTTGCCGGAACAATCGGGCTTGGGCTGGCTTTGGGATTCAGCATGGAGCATATTCCGTATCTGAAGATTTTGAAGCTGTCGTTCCTCCCTTTTCTTGGAGCTTTGCCGATGCTGGCGCTGCAGCTGTATCTGTCTTTAACTTTCAAAAACCAAGCCCTGCCGATTATGATCGGCATCACCGCTGCCATCGCAACGATGTTTTCCGCGAATTATCCGGATCTGCTGCCTTTGGCGTGGCCGTTTCTCGCTTACAATGCAAAGCCTGCCATGCCGGTGGCGGCGGGAATTATCCTGTTCATCGTCATCTACCTGTTCGGGACAGGCCATTTTGTCAGAAAGGATGTGGACTAAATGGGCGGCTATTTAAAAGTATTATCTTCCGAGCGGCTTAAAATGTCGCGCTCCTATATCGTTCTCCTCATGCTGATTAGTCCGCTCATAGCCGTATTGATCGGGCTGCTCTCCAGCGTCGGAGGATCGTCCATGCCCTGGATCACGCTGATGATGGTCATGAGTATGGTGCATGCCATGCTGTTCATGCCAATTATGTCGGGCATATTTGCAGCCTTTATCTGCCGTTATGAGCATAGCGGAGGCGGGTGGAAGCAGCTTCTCGTTCTGCCGGTCACGCGTACAGGCGTATATTTTGCCAAGTATACGGTCGTGGCTGTTATGCTGGCGATCACTCAGCTGCTGCTCGCAGTAGCGGTATTTCTGGTGGGCTTCATTAAAGGAATCCATGCTCCGGTAGAATGGGATATCATGCTGCGAAGCATTCTGGGGGGCTGGATCGCTTGCCTCCCGTTAGCCGCATTGCAGCTGGCTATGTCCATGATGTGGAGCAGCTTTGCCGCGCCACTTGCACTGAATGTTACGTTAACAATACCGAATATTCTGGTTGCAAACTCCTCCACGTTTGGTCCCTTTTATCCGTGGGCACAGCCGCTGCTGGCTAGCCTACCCGGCAACGCAATGGAGGGCGGAGGTTTTGGTGCACTAAATTTGCCGTTCGAGAACCTGATGATAACCGTGCTCGGCAGCTTTGTCGTCTTTTTCATCTTTGGCTGGGTGTATTTTAAAATGAAAGAAGTATAGCCATTCACGAAAAATTTTCAGAAAAAGGGTTTGAATCCGCAGCATGGCGGGTAAACCATGACAAGGGCGTCTTCGGGATCGAGGGCGCTCTTTATTTTGTTTTTTTACCCCGGAGAATCCATTCTCCTTTCCCCAACTCTCAAGATGATCGATCAGTATGCTCCCTATACCCTGGTTTCGATACTCTTTTTAGCAACAAATCCCAGGACGTTAACTAAAGACTCAGAAAAAAGCAGCTCATAGGGACTTCCGTGAATAGTTCCGATGACATCCTTGTTTTGCTCGCAACCAAAGATGAATAAGTATTCACAAAGACAGTATAACATGATATATTATTATATAATGTTTTTACAGATGTTTAAGATAAATCAGGTCCATCTATCCCTGACGGGTTAGATGTTTTCTTATGGAGGGGGCTATACCCATGTCGCATGAATCATCTTCAAAACCGATGTATGAGCAAATCTTTGAAGCGCTGCGCGACCAGATCGCAACCCGCAAATACTTACCCGGCGAGCGGATACCTTCCGAGAAGGAATTGGGCGAAGCTTATAATGTAAGCCGGATTACCAGCAAAAAGGCTTTGGAAATGCTGACTCAGGAGGGGTATATTGTCAGACAACCCGGCAGGGGCTCATTTGTCTCCGAGCATTTCGGCTCTGCTGATGTTTCTCCAGGCAGTGCAACCGGCGTAATCACCAAGCCGCGTCGCGAGAATGGAAAGCTGCTGATCGGGCTCGTGATGACGGACTTTGGCGACAGCTACGGCACCGGCCTTGTGTATGGAATGGAAGAAGCATCCCGGCAGCATGACAGTTATTTGATCCTTAGAAGATCGCTTGGAGTGCCTGCCAATGAACAGGAGGCCATTCAAGGTCTACTGGAGCTTGGCGTCGATGGGCTGATTATTTTCCCTGCGCAGGGAGAGTATTTTAATGCCGAAATATTGAAGCTTGTCATCAGCCAATATCCGTTTGTGCTGCTGGACCGTCATTTAAAGGGCGTTTCAGCAAGTTCGATCAGCACCAATAATGCAGCGGCAACCAAGCAGATGATCAAGCATCTTTTTGAACTCGGGCATACCCACATTGCTTTGATGACAGGCCCTCCGCAGGATACAACGGCTATCGAAGAGCGGATCGAGGGATTCATTCAGGCACATGCTGAAAGTGGTATCGTTGTGGACCGCCGGCTATGGATGGATCATATTACGGCTACGCTTCCAACGGCTTTTGTTCCCGAGAATAAGGAAAAGGAAAAGGAGAACATCAAGAAGCATTTAAGGGAAAATCCCAAGATTACGGCACTGTTCGCGATGGAGCACAACATTGCCCAGCTGGCATATGAAGCCGCACGTGAGTCTGGTTTGCGGATTCCGGAGGATTTGTCGATCGTGTGCTTCGACAGCCCGGATTATGCAGGCGGATTTCTGTTTACCCATATGCGTCAAAAGCAGGAGGAGATGGGCAGACTGGCCTTCGAAAATGTCCTTAAGCTGAGAAACGGAGAGAGCGTACCCCATAAAATTTTGCTGGATGCCGAGCTGATCACCGGAGCCTCGACAGGCCCGGTCCGCAAAAAATAATCAGGGTTCAAATTATTAAAAAGGAATGTCATTCTGCATGAATGGCATTCCTTTTTTTTTGTGCTCTCCAAACTTCGTCTGACGGGTGGCTGCTCCTTCCTCCCAAGCCGATCCGCGCGAGTCGGCTATGGAGATAAGCTGGTGAAATCATTCTAAAATATTATATTGGTATTTTTAAATGTTATAAAAAGCATATTGACATGTTATTATAGCGAAATTATAATGTGTTTATGCAAGCGGTAACAAATCTGGTATATGAATGTGATATACATGATTCTTATCTACATAGAAACGGGAGGAACAACACATGGAATCATTGGGACACGAACCGATCTCTTTGAGGCATTTGTCCGATAGAATGTCTGAAAGACTGGTTGAGACGCCTCATCTTTTGAATATTTTCCGGAATGCTATCCGAAATACCTGGGGGACGACACTAAAAAGAATGTCAGACGGCACGACCTTCGTCATTACAGGTGATATTCCCGCCATGTGGCTTCGGGATTCGGCAGCACAGGTTAGACCCTTTCTGGTTTTGGCGGCAGAGGATGAGGAAACAGCAGATCTCATCGAGGGTTTGGTCATTAGACAGCTGAGGTCCATTTTACACGATCCATATGCAAACGCTTTCAATGAAGGGCCTAACGGCCATGGCCATCAGGATGATGAAACGGAGATGTCTCCGTGGATCTGGGAAAGAAAATATGAGGTTGACTCCCTTTGCTATCCGCTGCAGCTGAGCTATCTGCTTTGGAAAAATACCGGACGAACCTCGCAGTTCGATGAATTATTTAAAAAGGCTGCCGAGATGATTTTGGATCTCTGGACGACAGAGCAGCGGCATGAGACAGAATCGAGCTACCGGTTTCAGCGGAAGAATTGCGTTCCCACCGATACGTTAATTCGGGAGGGGAAAGGAGCTGAGACGGCTTATACCGGTATGACATGGTCGGGATTTCGTCCGAGCGATGATGCCTGTGATTACGGCTACTTGGTTCCATCCAATATGTTTGCGGTTGTGGTGCTGGGATATGTTCAGGAAATCGCACGTGAGGTACTTCAGGACGAAGCGCTATACAGCAGAGCCGATAAGCTTGCTATGGAGATTGACGAGGGCATCCGGCAGTTTGGGATTGTAGAGCATCCTGAATTCGGCAGGATTTATGCTTACGAAACGGATGGACTCGGCCATCACAACCTCATGGATGACGCCAACGTGCCGAGCTTGTTATCGATTTCCTACCTGGGATACAGAGGAACAGATGCTGCTGTTTATCAGAACACACGGCGATTTATTTTGAGTAAACACAACCCTTATTATTACCAAGGAAGTGCTGCAGAGGGGATTGGCAGTCCGCATACGCCAAAGGAATATGTCTGGCATATTGCTCTTGCGATGCAGGGGCTGACGGACGATCGGCGGGATGAAAAGGAGCGTCTACTGAAGGTTATGAGCGAAACGGATGCCGGCACAGGACTGATGCATGAGAGCTTCAGGGCCGATAACCCTGCGGATTATACCAGACCCTGGTTCTCCTGGGCTAATATGATGTTTTGCGAGCTGCTCATGGATTACTGCGGAATCCAGGTACAACGGTGACGGGCTCCTTCCGGATCGGCAGAGCATATTGGCTGATTCGGTTCACGAGTCAGGAAGATTGAATGAGGGAGGTATGTGAAAAATGACGGTCAACAATAAGAAGCTTCGCGGCTGGGCCAAAGGTTATCTGTTTATATTGCCTTCGATCATCGGCTTCAGTGTCTTTGTCGCCTATCCGCTGTTATCTTCCATTTATTACTCCTTAACCGAATGGAGCGGATACGATACGCCCCGTTTTGTCGGCTTCGATAACTTTAAATACATGTTCACAGAGGATCCGGCCTTCTGGCCATCGGTTCGGGCGACACTTTACTTTGTGTTCTTGAGCGTCCCTTTGTCGCTGATCCTCGGTCTATTATTAGCCATGCTGCTGAATAAAAGTTTGCCAGGCATCAAATGGTTCCGTACGATTTATTATTTGCCTACCGTGGTACCATCGATTGCTTCGCTCACCTTGTGGCTGTTCATTTATCAACCGCAATACGGACTGGCCAATTCCCTGCTGAGACTGCTCGGGCTGCCTGAAGGCACATGGCTGACGAGCGAAACGACAGCCCTTCCATCGATTGTGCTGATCGGGTTATGGCAGGTCGGATCGGGCATCATTATCTTTTTGAGCGGATTACAGTCGGTTCCGCAGGAGCTGTATGAGGCGGCGGAAGTCGACGGGGCAGTCAGATGGCGTATGGCGCTGCATATTACGATTCCCATGATTACCCCTATCCTGTTCCTACAGCTCATCCTCGGCATTATCGGCGCTTTCCAGGCATTCAATCAGGTTCAAGTGCTGACGGGCGGAGGCCCGAACTTCTCTACCTCATTGCTGAACTTCAAAATCTACAGTGATGCCTTCAATGGCAGAATGTTTGGTTATTCGATCGCTGAGGTGTGGATCCTCTTTGTGATTATCATGATTTTCACAGCCGTGACTTACCGGTATTCGAACCGGTTCGTGTATTACGAAAGCGACAATGCGAGATAAGGAGGTAGATTCATCATGGTGATGCATACGGAAGTTCGGACTAAGCAGAGACGGAGTTTTAACATACTGGACACCGTCCGCCTTGTCATCTTGACAATTGGTGCGGTCGCAATGCTTTTTCCCCTTCTCTGGATGGTGACGATTGCACTGAAGGGTAACAATGACGTATTCAAAATCCCCCCTGAATGGTTCCCCAAAGAGCTTCACTGGTCCAATTTTGTAACCGGAACGAAGGAAATCAACTTTTGGCAAACCTTCGGTAATTCATTGTTTATTGCAATTACATGTACGATCGGGCAAATTGTCAGCTCGGTGCTGGTCGGCTATGGGCTTGCAAGATTAAGCTTCCCTGGACGGAAGCTGTGGTTCTCAATGTTTGTCGGCAGCCTGATGCTTCCGGGATTTGTCGGGATGATTCCTCTTTTTAATCTCTATACCCATCTTGGATGGTACGATACCTGGCTGCCGATCATCGTGCCTGCCTTTTTCGGGAACGCCACGTTTTCATTTCTGTATGTGCAGTATTTGAAAACGATCTCCGTTTCCTTTGATGAAGCGGCCAAAATCGATGGTGCCTCTGACCTTTATGTGCTGATCAAGGTTCTGGTGCCGATGACCATGCCGGTTATCATGACCATGGTGATCTTTTCCTTCCAAGGTGCCTGGAATCAATACTTGGAACCCCTGATTTATATTATAGATCCGAGCAAATGGACCTTGGCCTTGGCGATGGCCTCATACAAGGGCACCTATGCAACCGCTTGGAACCTGTTCATGGCAGCGGATTTAATCTACATTCTTCCGATGCTGCTGCTCTTCTTCTTTGGGCAGAAGTATTTTATGCAGGGGCTAGGTTCCATTAATTCCGCATCGTTAAAGTAAGAACCTTTGCCGGATAAGGGGGTGGTGCCTGCCGGATTTGCTGAAACCCCAAGACAATACCTTGCTCAGGCGTCATGATTTTAAATTATTTTAGGGAGGTCTTTCTATGAGACAGGGTTCAAAAAAATGGACCAGTGGAATTGTCGCAATGCTGCTATTTTCAAGCTTGCTGTCCGCTTGCGGCGGTAATAAATCGGATACGACGGATTCTGCAGGAACGGGGTCTGATTCGGGATCTTCGAAAAAGCAGGTCGAGGTCACGCTGATCACCTGGGAATCGGCAGAAATGAACGATAAGATCATGGCGTCCATGAAAAATTTTGAACAGGAGAATCCCGACATCAAGATTAAACTGATCCCTACCCCACTGGACAATTATGGCGTCAAGATCAACGGGATGCTGACCGCCAAAAAGGCTCCCGACATCTTTATGACAGGCAACGACATGCTGCTGGATAATGCCTCCAAGGGACTTTTGTATGATTGGTCGTCAATGGAAGCCCAGGACAAAGAGTTCATGGACGGCTTCTACAAAGGTGTCGCGGACAGCTGGCATTACGAGGGGAAATTGGTCGGTCTGCCGGGTCTTTTGAATACGTACGGCATCTTCTACAATAAAAAAGCGTTCACAGACGCCGGTCTGACAGAGCCGAAAATCGGTTGGACCTATGACGAATTCTTCGCGGATATGCAGAAGCTGTCGAGCAAACAAGGCGGTGTGCAGCAGTTCGGCTATTACGCACCGCTGGATCCGTTCTATGCCTCTCTTTATTCGGTATCCGCAGGCGGGGCTCCGTTCGCGGACGCCATCATTAATCCAACGAAAGTGGAAATCAGCGACCGTTTCGTGGAAGGCGTGGAAAAATACAAAACGGCTATTGCAGACGGTTCCATGAACCCGCCTACCTTCGATTTAACGAATGTCATGAGCTCCTTCAAGCAGGGCAAAGTGCCGATGACGCTGCAGGGACAATGGGTCGCGGATGATTTGATTCGTACGGCTCCCAAAGAATTGGAGTGGGGCTTTGTGCCGATGCCAACCGGGAGCAGCCAGACCGAAATCTACGATGCCGTAGGCTGGTGCAGCCCGACAACGGTTGAAAATCCGGAAGCCGTCTGGAAAGTGCTCAAGTATCTGGATTCCAAAATGTATGAGGAAGTTCTGCCTAAAACTCCAGTGGCACCTGCCGCATATCAAGCATCCTCAACGGCCTACTTTGATGCCCTGAAAGCCGCTGGCCATGCTGAAATCGGCGAAGGCATCGACCATATTCTGAAGTCCCCAAGCACGCTGCCGGTTCGCTTCTTATCGTCTTGGGCGGGGAAAGCCAATCCATTTATCGAAGCCTCCTGGAAAAACATTCTGATGGGCAAAGCGCCTGTAACGGACCTGAACATGATGGCGGACAAAATCAATAAGGTCATCTCGGAAGCGAAGTAAGCTCCAGCCAGTAAAATATGAAGCCGATCGAAAATTCCCGAAGGCCGGCTTCAAGTTTACACATAAAGGAGGACACTTATATGAGATTGATTAAAAGCCGTATTTCCAAGCTTTTCGCCGTCCCTTTGGCGGTGGTGCTAACGTTTGGTTCTGTATCCGCATGGGGAACACCGACGACCTATGCCTTTACCTCTATGGATGCCGACACCGCCATGAAAGCATTTAACAATACGTTCTGGGATCCGGCTGCCAAGATTTTTTGGAACAACTCAAGCCATAGCGATCATCAAGGCTTCTGGGTAGAAGCCGAGCTGTGGGAACTGGTGATGGATGCCTATCAGCACACCTCCGATCCTGATCTAAAGGCACAGCTTCGGGCTCAGATCGACGATGTTTTCGACGGGATCGTGGCCAAGTACGGTGCAGACTGGACCAATAACCCTTTTAATGACGATATCATGTGGTGGGCGATGGGAAGCGCACGGGCCTATCAAATTACCGGGGAGTCCAAGTATCTTGATGCGGCCAAACATCATTTCGATTTTGTCTATGACACGCAGTGGGATGACAGTTTTGCGAATGGTGGAATCTGGTGGCAGAACAGCGAGCATAACACCAAAAATGCCTGTATCAACTTCCCGGCTGCCGAGGCGGCGGTATACATGTATAACATCACCAAGGATCAGCATTACCTGGATGCGGCCACCCGCATATTCAAATGGGGCAAAACGATGCTGACCGACGGCAGCGGCAAAGTATTTGACCGGATTGAGACCGAAAAAGGAGCAATCCCGGGCGCCACGCATTACAATCAGGGTACATACATCGGCGCGGCAGTCGGATTGTATCGGATAACGGGGGATACGGTATATCTCGACGATGCAGTCAAAGCGGCAAACTTCACTGAAAACAAACTGGTGGATGTGAACGGTTTGCTGAACTATGAAGGCCCTAATGGTGATTTAAAAGGCGGTAAAACGATTTTGATGCGAAATCTCGCCTTTCTCCAGCAGGCGCTGGATGAGCGATCCGAAAGCAGATATACGGAATTTGGCAGCGTGTTTGACGAGTGGGTTGCGTTCAATACGGAAATGGCTTGGAGCCACCGGAACACGGACAATATTATCGATGGCAACTGGGCAGGGCAGCTTCTGTCCGGGACATACGAATCCTGGTCCTCTGCTGCGGCTGTCGAAGCTTTGACGGTGATCAAACCGCAGGAAGCCGACCTGCATTTCGCAGTCAAAGATCCCTACAAAAAAATAGAAGCAGAACACTATAACATCGGCAAGGGATTTGGATTGGAGGGCGCGCTAGAAGGCTCTCTGCAGCTGGGCGGAATTCAGTCCGGATCCTACGCCGCGTATAAAAATGTGGATTTTGGTTCCACAGGCGCCACGGGCTTTATTGCGAGAGCTGCCAGCGCAACAGGCGGAGGAAACATCGAAATCAGGCTCGATTCCTTGGACGGACCTAAAGCGGGAACCCTGAACGTGGAAGGAACCGGCGGATGGAACAACTATATCGATGCCGTGACCCTGCTGAAGGATGATCAGGGAAATCCAAGCACGATTACAGGTAACCATGATGTCTATCTCGTCCTTACCAAGACGAATGACCAATATCTGTTTAATCTGAACTGGTTTAAATTCACCACGGGCGATCCTTCCCGCACCGATGCCTATGCCAAGCTGAAGGCTGGAAATTATGACAGCAGCGAAGGGCTGGGTAAAAATGCGGAGGGCGGATTCCTGGATGGAATTCATAACAATGCCTATGTCTCTTACAAAGGCATTGATTTTGGATCAGGTGCGGCCGGTCTTACCGTGCATGCATCCAGCGGCAGCCAGGGCGGAACGATCGAAGTCAAACTGGACTCTTTGAATGGACCAACGGCAGGCGTTGTAGATATTCCGGCGCTGGACAGCTGGGATAAATGGGTGGACATCGTGGCCAATATCGATGACAAAGCGGCTGTAGGCGTGCATGATGTGTATCTGATTTTCCATGGCGCAAATGGCAGTGACTATCCTTGTAATTTGGATTGGTTCACGTTTACAACCATGAAAGGCAAAGCCAGAGATGCTTATGCAAAGCTTGAATCCGAAGATAACTCGGGCGGCGTGGGCTTTGGTACGGAATCGGGCGGCGGCCAGACCTATCTTGCGGGAATTTCCGGCAAGAACAACCCTTATGTCATGTATAACTATATTGACTTCGGAAGCACAAGCCCGTCCAAGTTCCATGTCAACGCAGCAAGTGACACCAGCGGAGGAACGATTGAGGTCAGAATCGACAGTATGAACGGCCCCGTGATTGCAAGCAATACCATTACGGGAACCGGAGGTTGGCAAAATTTCAAAGTGTTCTCTACGGATATAACGGCTCCAGTCACCGGGAAGCACATTGTGTTTATGTTATTTAAAGGGACGGACTATTTGTTTAATGTAGATAAATTCACCTTCGGCGATCCATCTGTATTCACGGTACCAACTCCACCGGTTGATCCTCCAAAGGACCAGGTTCCGCCGGGAGACGTGGAGAATGTCCGGGTCACTCGCGGCAGTGACCAACTGATCCTTACTTGGGATGGGCCATACGATATCGATGGTCAGAAGGTGCAAATCACTCTTTCCGGCAATGGACAACAGATCGGTGACATGATGGAGGTGAACCGTGGCATTCAAACGGCGGTGCTCTCCGGAATCGAGCAGGGTAAAGATTATTCCATCCTGTTTAAATCGGTAGATACATCAGGTAATGTATCCCAAGGAATCACAATCGAGAGCAAGGATCAGCCTTCTTTTGCTCTGACCGTTAATGGAAGCGCATTGAAGGATGGTGACTCTCTTAAAGATGATGCCATTCTCACTTTCCTAGCGGGAAGCGGCTTGTCCACGGGTGGAACTGCCATACTTACCCTGGATGGAAAAGAGTATAAGGTTGATTCCCGGAACAGCAGTACAGATATAGCTTTGGCCGGCAAATTAGGTGACAAGACGGCATCCGTTACTATTGATGCGGGTTCGGGAACTCCTTCTCAGCAATCATACCAATTTCATGTATCGACCAGCCTGGGTTCCCTCGAGAAACTGACCGCACGCTTTTCGGATTCTGGCGAATTAAAGGGTCCCCTCATTCCACAGCTGACCAACGCACTGGACCAGGCGCAGCATCAATTGGACGGAGGTAAGCAGGATCAAGCCGTTAAGCATCTGCAAAACTTCATCAAGCACTTAAACAATAAAGCCATGGCCGGCAACGTCCAAGACAATGCCAAAGCGGTTTTGAACACAGATGCTGATTTCTTGATTCATGCTTGGCAGAACGAAGCGGAGTAAGGAAAGCTGCACCCTTCAATAACTATAAAAGAGGAGCTGTTCCAATCGTAGTTTTCCGGTACGGGGAACAGCCCTCTTTTTTACGGACTCAGTCGATAAAACATTTGGTCTAGAGAAAGAGGAGGAGAGAACATGCTGTGGTCTGATCGTGCGGAAGCAGCTCAAGAAGCACTCCGGCAGTATTTTTGGAACCCGGAGATTGCGATGTACAACATAGAGACACCTTGTCCGAATGGTGAATGCAATACGATTTTCCATTATTGGTGGATGGCGCATGCCGTGGATGTTCTGGTGGACGGACTTCTCAGATCCAAGCGGGAGATGTATGCCAGAACGCTCGCTGAGCTTCATCAAGGCATTTTACGGCGCAACGGAGGCGTGTATCCGAATGAGCTCTATGATGACATGGAATGGATGGCCATTGCCTGGCTTCGTGCCTATAACGCGACCGGACATGAGGCTTACAAGGAAACGGTTCTTTTGCTGTGGGAGGATATCAAAACAGGCTGGAATGATCATATGGGCGGAGGCATCGCCTGGCATAAATCGCAGCTGGGTTATAAAAATACCCCTGCGAATGCTCCGGCAGTCATTTTGGCGGCAAGACTGTACCAATGCTTCGGTAACGAGCAGGATCTGGAGTGGGCACAGCGCATTTATGATTGGCAAAAGCAGCATTTGGTTGATCCGGAGAGCGGCATGGTCTGGGATGGAATAAACCGTACCGGTGATGGAAGCATTGATAAGGGTTGGAAGTTCACATACTGCCAAGGTGTGTTTATAGGTGCAGGGGTTGAGCTGTATCGTGCAACCTTGGAATCCGTTTTCCTGGAGGACGCTCTTAAGACGGCAGCGGCTGCTGAGGCCGAGCTTAGCGGACAAGATGGCATCCTTCCTAATGAGGAGGATGGTGACGGAGGTCTGTTCAAAGGCATTCTGGTGCGTTATCTATCTGAATTATGCTTATGTGTAGGCTCTCCGGGACAGCCGGCAGCAGCACTGCTGGTCCGCAATGCAGATAGCCTATGGGAAGCGGGAAGCAGCGGCAGCCTTCTCTTTGGGACAGACTGGAGAATAGCTCCTGCTGGCCGTGTCTCGCTTAGCACTCAGCTCAGTGGTATGAAGCTGCTGGAACAAATGGCTGAGCTGGAGAGGAAAGGCATTCTTCCCCAGAAGGTCTAGCCTGCTCAATGAATGAATCTGGACACATCTTTGTAGCGTCCTTCGGCTAATGATGGCGAAGGGCGCTTTTCTGTAGACCATGCTCATGTAATGAGCAGCTTCCTCTGAATTATTTCCTTGAAAAATGGGATGAACCCCGGACGAGCAGCTCGGAATCCACGACAAATACCCGTTTATCCTCATACTGGTTGTCGTTCATCTGGTCGATAAGCCTCTCGACAATGATGGCGCCCATCGTATACTTCGGCTGATTGACCGTGCTTAAGGGAGGTGTGACGTACTTGCTGATCCGGTTATTGTCGACGCCGACGACGGCGAGCTGATCCGGGATGGAGATGCCCCGTTCCGCACACGCCTGGTACACGCCAAGTGCCATTTCATCATTGGCCGCGAAGACAGCGCTAAAAGGGATTTTTTTGTCAAACAGTCGCTTCATTGCTTCGTATCCGCCGTTTTCGTTGAAATCACCATTCTCCACCAGCTCCGGACGGAACGGAATCTGGTTGTCCTTGAGCGCCTTTAAATACCCTTCAAGCCGTTCATAGCTGTCGATGGCCTCGGGGTAGCCGTTGAGGAATACAATATCCCGGTGACCGCATGCCAGCAGATGCTCCATGACCTGGCGGGAAAATTTAACGTTGTCCGTGTAAATACAAGGAATCCTTGGATGTTCGATATTGCGTCCGATGACGGCGATAAAGTAGCCTTTGTTCGCGACTTCACAAATTTCTTCATCCGAAAGCTGCGGGGTGATCATGATGACGCCGTCCATGGTACGGTCCATCAGCATCGTGACATATTCGCGTTCCTTCTCGGGCTGATTCTCAGCATCGCAAATAAAAACCCTGTATTTCTGGGCATAAGCCATATTTTCAATACCTTTAATGATCTCCGTAAAATATGCGTTGTTAATATCCTGGGCAATGACACCGATATTCATCGTCTTTTGCTGGCGCAGATTTTTGGCTGCGGCGTTCGGGTGATAGTTCAGCTCATCTACAGCCTTCATGACCTTATCCCTTGTCTTGGAGGTAACGCCGTTCGCCTGATTCAGCACACGAGACACGGTGGCAGGGGAGACGCCGGCCTTGGCGGCAACGTCGATGATTTTTGCATCCATATGATTCAACCTACTTTAGTTTAATTTTTTTTGATTTTTTTAAAATCCTTGTTTGACAAATGTTTCTTGCGTAATTATAATTCAAAATGAAATCGATTACAATATCTGCTTAGCACCTAAGTTTTAACCTGTTGAAATCGTTATACCAGCCTAATCTTCAACAAAAGAGCAGGCTTTTATTTTGAATCTAAAAGAAATCGATTTCATTTTATGTGTGAATATAGAGTGTAAAACTGAGAGAGGTGATAATTCAAATAATTTATTGAGATAAATGAAATCGATTCCATTACTGAGGAATTACTGAATCCACCTACTTGAAATTTCAACTTTATTTTACGAACCGGGGTGAAGCCAAATGCGGGTGTTTTTCAATGAGCTGGTCAAAAACAAAGTATTGTTTCTAATGATTTTGCCAGCGCTGCTGTTCTTCATAGTCTTCAGCTACATTCCAATGGTGGGCATCTATTATGCGTTTACGAACTTCAGCTTCGACGGCGGATTGTTCGGAAGCCCGTTTGTCGGCTTGCAGAACTTCAAGTTTCTGTTCGAGTCGGGCGCGCTGTACAACCTCACCAAAAATACAGTGCTCTACAATTTGGCTTTTATATTCGTCGGCAACATCCTGCAGCTTGTGTGTGCGGTGTTCCTGAGCGAAATGGCCGGGAAATATTTCAAAAAAGCGACGCAGTCGATTATGTTCCTGCCTTTCTTTATTTCCTTCGTTCTCATCGGCGCTTTCGTATACAATCTCTTCAACTTTGAAACCGGTGCGGTGAACACGCTGCTGCGCGAGCTGGGACTCCAGCCGTATGATTTTTACCTGCATACCGCGCCTTGGAAATACATCATCGTTTTCTTCAATGTCTGGAAGGGCCTCGGTTATGGAACGGTCATCTATCTGGCAGCCATTATGGGGATCAGCGACGAATACCACGAGGCAGCCAAAATCGACGGGGCCAATATTTTCAAGCGGATCCGCTACATTACGCTTCCGCTTCTCAGACCGACATTCATCCTGCTGATCCTGCTCAGTCTGGGAGGAATATTGAAAGGCCAGTTCGATCTGTTCTGGCAGATCGTCGGCAACAACGGCATGCTCTACGATGCCACAGATATTATTGATACTTACGTGTACCGCTCACTTGCCATCAATTTTGATATCGGCATGGGGACGGCGGCGGGATTGTTCCAATCCTTCTTCGGTTTCGTGCTGGTCGTCACTGTCAACTGGATCGTGCGCAAGGTGCAGAAGGATTATGCGTTATTTTAATCGTTCATTCGATTGTAAAAGCCTAAATTTTGAATGGGGGTGCCGTATGTATGCGTGCTGAACGCTCGACCATCGTTTTTTACATTATGGGCTATATCGTCATTTCGGTCCTGACGCTGCTGTGCCTGCTGCCGTTTTGGCTGATCATTTCCGGCTCGCTTTCAGCGGAGGACGATATTATCAGGGATGGCTTCCAGCTGGTGCCGCAGCATTTTTCCTTTGATGCCTACAAGGCGGTATTCAGCAACCCGATGCAAATTTTCAAAGCTTATGAAGTAACCATTGGACTGACTCTGGCGGGAACGGCACTGGGACTTTTTTTCACATCCATGGCTGGATACGTTTTGTCCCGCAAGGATTTCAAATACCGCGACAAGCTGGCCTTCTTCATCTATTTTACAACCCTGTTCAGCGGTGGTCTGATTCCGTGGTACATCATGATCGTCAACTACCTGAACTGGAAAGACAGTTATATGGCGCTGTTGGTTCCGTCCCTTCTGAGTGCATGGAACATCATCCTGATGAAAAATTTCATGAAATCGATTCCAGACTCCATCGTGGAGTCGGCCAAAATCGACGGTGCCGGCGAATTTACGATTTACAGACGGCTGATTTTGCCTCTTTCGACACCGGGACTCGCCACCATTGGTCTGTTTCTCGGGCTGGCATACTGGAATGACTGGTTTTCCGCGAATATTTTCATCACGACCGAATCCAAGTATCCGCTGCAGTTTCTGCTATATAAAATCCTGGCGAGCGCGGCAGTGCTCAAGACGAATATTGCCGGCAATCTGGGTGCGGACTTCAAGGCACCTGCCGAAACGCTCAAAATGGCCGTGGCCATCGTGGTTACCGGTCCGATTATTTTTCTCTATCCGTTCGTACAGCGTTATTTCGTCAAGGGTCTTACCATTGGTGCCGTGAAGGGCTAGGTCATAACAAGCGCCTGTCTGAACCGGATGCCATGATCCACATAAAATCAAAAATCAGGGGGAGTAACTCATGAAAAAGAGGTTGTTCAAGCTGCTGTCCATCTGTATGACGGTGGCAATGCTGACCGCGATGCTGTCTGCATGCGGCGGCAGTGGAGGGAGCGGAAGCGGAAGCTCGGAGGAAGGCAAGGGCACGGACTCATCCTCAAAGGAAACCGCGGCAACAACAGATGACGGCAAGCCGGATACATCCAAAAAGGTTGTGCTGAACTGGTACCTGCTGGGCGATGCTCATGCCGATACGCCGAAGGTCGTGGCCGAGTGGAACAAAATGCTGGAACAAGACCTCAATACGACAGTCAAGCTGAACTTTACAACCTGGAACGACTGGCAGACCAAGTACAACCTGCTGCTTGCTTCGGGTGAAAAGGTGGATATGCTGTTTGCTTCATCCTGGGCCGACTTTTTCAAATACTCCAAGCAGGGCGCTTTCCTGGACCTGACGGAACTGCTGCCCAAGTATGCGCCGGATACCTGGAAGGAAGTGCCGGAGCAGGACTGGAAGGATGTTAGCGTAGGCGGGAAAATTCTCGCTGTGCCTAGCACATATCCGGAATATACGCCGGATGGTCTGGTGTACCGCGAAGACTGGAGAGAAGAGCTGAATGTCCCCGAAATCACCGACCTCGACTCGATCGAGAAATACTTGGAGGCTGTGAAAACCGTCAAGAAAGTGACGCCGATTAAAGGTAAGGCATGGAATGAAGTGAATACCCTTTTCCACAGCTATTACGACTTTAAAAATATCGGCGGCGACAGCGGCGTCATCGTGGCCAAATCTTATGATACACCTCGCGATGTGGTGGCCTATCCGTTCACAACGGAGTTCGAAGAGTGGGCTAAGCGCATGAAGACTTGGGCGGACAAAGGGTTCTGGACGTCCAATACGCTTTCGATTCAGCAGGAATCCGGTGATTTTATCAAAACAGGAACCGGTGCGGTTTACTGGCGTAATGCTCCTGGCGCATCCGGCTTTATCTCTGATATTGAGAAAAACTACAAGCAGATCAAGAAGATGGGTTACTTCCCGTTCACCCGCTTCCATAATTATGCGGTGCCTAATCTTGGCATCAACAACGGCATGGCTATTCCGAAAAATTCGGAGAATCCGGAACGTTCCTTGATGGTGCTGGAGAAGCTCCGCAATGATCCGAAATACTATAACCTGATGACATATGGTATTGAAGGCGAAAATTATACCCTGGATGACAAGGGCGAAATCACTTCTCCTCCAGAAGGCAAAGATCCGAAAAAAGGCTACAGCATCGCAAGCTGGGGCTGGAGATACTCCAAAAATGACCATCCGTCTTCGTCCCGTTGGGCAGGCGAGGATGAGCTGATCGCTGAGTTTAAGGCGGAGAGCAAGCCGGAGATCTTCTCCCCGATTCTGATGGACTACCAGCCGGTTAAATCCCAGTTGGCGGCTGTCAACCAGGTGTACCAGCAGTTCGGTATGCCGCTGATGATGGGCTTGGTACCCGACGTGGATAAAGCAATCGAGAATTACCGCAATAAACTGAAGGCGGCTGGTGTGGACGAAGTGCTGGCTTATGTACAAAAGGAAGTTAATGCCTATGCGGATGAAAAAGGCTTGAAATAAGGATTTTCAAGGTTCTGAATAATATCAGCACAGGCAGTGCTCCGGGCAGGGGGCGGAATGGTAAAAAGAGAGAGGCTCACCGTGAATGTGAGCGATCCGCCCCATGCCAAGCTGAGTGCTGCCTGATTGGTAAGGAGGAGCAGCAATGAATCAGCATGCTGAAGTATGGCTCAGCACGATAGACCAACAACAGGAGCTGCAGCCGCAGAAGCCGGTGGTTGTAGTGGAAACCGCTTCATTAGAGCAGGCTGTTACACGGATACAGGTGGAACCGGATACCCGTTTTCAGGAGATGGACGGATTTGGCGCTTCCTTTACGGATGCTTCCGCTTATCTTGTGTATCAAGTGCTCGATGAAAAGTCGAGGCAGGAGGTTATGCAAAAGCTGTTCGATCCGGTGGAGGGCATCGGAATCAGCTTCCTGCGCCAGCCGATGGGCGCGACTGATTACACAACGGAAATTTTTAGCTATGACGATATGCCGGAAGGCGAAGAGGACTTCGAGCTGAAGCATTTCAGTATCGATCATGACCGTGAGTATGTCATTCCTGCCGTACTCGAAGCGCTGCGCATCAATCCCTCCATCAAAGTGATGGCTTCGCCCTGGAGCCCGCCGGGCTGGATGAAGTCCTCGGATCATATGGTGACAGGCAAGCTGCGCCCGGAGTGCTACAGCGTGTATGCACAGTATTTTGTGAAATTCGTGCAGGCGTATGAAGGGGCAGGCATTCCGATCTACGCCGTTTCCATTCAAAATGAGCCTGGTTACGAGCCGAAGGAATACCCGGGCATGATCCTGACGCCGCAGGAGGAAGCGGAGTTTATCCGTGAGCATCTCGGACTGGCGTTTGAAGCAGCAGACATTACCGCCAAGATCATCTGCTACGATCATAACTGGGACATGCCGCAGCATCCGCTGGGCATTCTGTCTGATCCTGAAGCAGCCCGTTATGTCGCTGGGGTTGCCTGGCATGTATACGGCGGCGAGCATGAGGCGATGACGCAGGTAAGAGAAGCGTATCCGGATAAGGGTGCCTGGTTCACCGAGGCATCCGGCGGCAGCTGGATTCCGCCGTTCCGCACCGCGTTCCTCGACCAGATGAAGCATGTCGTGCGCACGACCCGCAACTGGTCCAAGTCCGTGGTATGGTGGAATCTCGCGCTCGACGAGCATAATGGTCCGACGGTGCTGTCGAACAGCACCTGCCGCGGACTGGTGCAGATCAATCAGGAGAGCGGAGCCGTGAAATATGAGCTCGATTACTACACGATGGGACATATCAGTAAATTCGTCGTGCCGGGCGCATATCGGATCGAATCGACAACCTTCCGGGATGAGCTGGAAAGCACCGCTTTCCTGAATCCGGATGGCTCAACGGTTCTGATACTGTCCAATCGTACGGAACAAGAACAGGCTGTAGAGATTGATACAGGAAAAGGGTTCATAGCGTTAACGCTGCCTGACGGGGCGGCGGCTACGGTGAAATGGTAGGGAAATAGGTTTTACAGAGGCACCCCGCTTATTTGGAGCGGGGTGTTTTTCTAGTATAATAAAATAGATTTTCATGCCTGTGTTTTCCCCTTGACTCTCCTCTTAGGGGAGGCTTTAGACTGCGGTCAGAAGGGAGTGAAGCATATCATGCTATTCACAGTCAAAGAAGTATCAGACCTCTCCAAGGTGACGATCAAGACGCTGCATCATTATCACAAAATCGGTCTGCTCCAGCCGGCTGAAGTCAGCGAGGCGGGTTACCGTCTGTACGGAACGAAAGAACTTGAGCGCCTGCAGACGATACTGTTTTACCGCGAGCTGGATTTCTCACTGGAGCAAATTGGTCAGCTGCTCGATCAAAAAAAGGACCGGGCAGCGATTTTGGAAGAGCAGGAGAGTCTTCTGAAGCAGCGCCGGGAGAGATTGGACAAGATCATGAATACGCTGAGGAAAACAAAGGCCAGCCTGGAAAGTGGAGAGCCGCTAACGCAGGCTGAGCTGTTTATCGGATTTGAGGATGAAGAAGCATGGCGCGAAGCGCTGCAGGAACAAAGTGATTACCTCCGGGAGCAATATGGGGTAGAGCTTGAAGTGGAGCCCATCGATGTGCAGAGCATGAATGAGCAGGCCGCGGAGGCTGCCGTCTTTATGAAGGACATGATTGCTTCCCTGCAAGGCGGAGTCATGCACACTGATTCCCGGCTGCAGGAGCTGATTCGCGGCCATCTCGCGTTTATGAACGGTCATGGACACCGGGTATCGGCAGCGGATTTTGCGGCACAGACGTCATTTTTCAGGCAGGATGATTTTCACCTGAAGATGCTGGAAGGCCAGCAGACCGGACTTGCATATTATTTGAATGCAGCAGCGGAGGCTTACGCCAAGAAGGAAGCATAACACATACAGGCAGAGGATAAACGAACCGCTTATCCTCTGCCTTTTTTGTGTTTGTTATCCGATCCCACTTATTTACAGTACACCGTCCACAAGGAACTTCTATCCGCCCATAGAATACTTACGCCTAACGACAAAAGGGAAAGGATGCTGCCGCATGAACGCACGGGCACCCATTTGGAAGAGGGCTTATTGGTATTTCAAGCGCAATCTGCGCGCAAAGCTGTTTTTGTTTTTCTTTATCGCGTCGGCCGTGCCCTTAATGATTTTGGGGTATTTGTCATATTCGAAATCCACGGAGGAAATCCAGTCGCAGATGGTTCAATACGGACAATCGAGCATCACCCAGCTTCAGTCGCAGCTTGATTCGTATTCGCGGCAAATGAAATCCACCACACGCTATATTTACTCCTACCTGCTTGATCCGATCAACGGTACGCTGCATCCGGAAGAGCCCAAGGATTACGCCAGCTATGTCAGCCAGAAAAATTTCAACCGCTTTCTGGATGCCCATAAGACGGAGGAGACCTCAGGTATTTACCTGATCACACCTACGGATATTTACTTCGGATCCCCGCAGATTGACGTGAAGGAGCTGAAGCGGCAGCCGTGGTGGCAGGCTATTCCGGAGAGCTACCGCGGCGAGTACTGGACGGGCCTGCATGACAGCAATTACTACATTTCACGTAATTTGAATATTCCGAAGCAGGTTATCGGCTTGGTGTTTCCGGTGCAAAGCCAATACGGCTACCTGCATAACAGCCGGATTGTCGTTGAAATGGATGCCACCAAGCTGCTCGAGGCGTTCGATACCTTGGAAAATAATCTGCATTCCTTTATTACGATACGCGACCGGGACGGCAGGCTGATCTACCAAAGCCCGAACATGGTCAAGGCGGAGGAAGATGATCTCGTATGGAACCGGAGCATAGAATCCAGCGGGTGGAGCATTGAGGTCAGAACGCTGTATGAGCCGGTGTACCGCTCCACGATCATGATCCGCTATTTTACCATCGCATTGATTGGTCTTGCCTTTGTATTCGTATTGCTCATCTCGTATCTGTTCTCCTCCCGCATCACAAGACGGATCATTTCCCTGAAAAATAAAATGCAGCTAGTTGGCATCGGGCAACTCCAGTCACGCATCGATATGGACACGGAGGACGAGCTGGGACGACTTGGGGCAAGCTTCAACAAGATGGTGGAGCAGATCCGTTTTCTCATTCAGGAGGTGCAGCATAAGGAACAGCTTAAAAAAGAGGCCCAGCTGCAGGCCTTCCACTACCAGATCAACCCGCATCTGCTGCTGAACACGCTCAACATGATCCAGTGGCAGGCGAAGCTGAAAAGCGATGCGGAAATCCAAAATATGATCCACTACCTCATCAAGGTGCTGGAAGGTAATCTGGTGATCACCGAAGAGCTAATTCCGCTGGAGAAGGAACTTCAAACTGTCGGATATTATTTGAAAATACAGGAGGTGCGCTACGGCGAGGCTTTCCGCTACAGCAT
The DNA here is from genome assembly GCF_004916975.1 of Paenibacillus dokdonensis. Lineage (GTDB taxonomy): Bacteria > Bacillota > Bacilli > Paenibacillales > Paenibacillaceae > Paenibacillus_AQ > Paenibacillus_AQ dokdonensis. The sequence continues at coordinate 1,202,863 of NZ_STGQ01000002.1, forward strand.
TGACAGTGATCCGGCTCTGGGCTCCTGCCTGATTCCGCGGATGACGCTGCAGCCGCTGCTCGAAAATACATTTTTCCATGGCTTTGAGGATGGGGAAGGCATCATTCGCATCGAGGTGAAGGAAGAGGGGCATGAACTGATCCTGACGCTTGAGGATGACGGAGTGGGCATCGAACCGGAAAGGCTCGAAACGCTGCTCTTGGACAAACAAACCCCATCACGGCTTGGAAAGGGGGGTCTTGGCTGCTACAACGTTGACCAGAAATTCAAGCTCCACTTCGGCGAAATGTATGGCATGCGTATTCAGTCCAGCGTCGGCAAAGGAACGAAAATCACGATAAGATGGCCCAAAACAGAAAGTGGAGCACACTCGTCATTGCCGGAGTCTTTCCCTGAGAACCGAACAAATTGACAGTAAAATGAAGACAAAATTCCGTTATGAAACGCTTTCATTGTTGTTATACTTGGGAAAATTCTTAGGTTTCACACAAAGGAGGAAGGCAGCTTGAACGCAATGAAACGCATGTCGGCGGCTGTATTATGCACAGTTCTCATGCTTGCGCTCGTTTTATCCGGATGCTCCGGCAAATCAGGCGACAGTAAGGCGGCGGGGGATACGGCCGGCGGGAAGACGAAAATCACCGTCTGGATTTGGGAAGATGCCAAAAACGTCATCGATCTGAATATGCCGGAATTTAAAAAGCAGTACCCGAACATTGATGTCGATCTGCATGTGCTTGCACAGTCAGATGTCTATCAGAACTTCCTGATCGCTGCCAGCTCCGGCGACCAGCTTCCGGATGTGGTGAATCTCGAATCACTCCGCCTGTCGCAGATGATTGAAACCGGCGGTTTGTTGGATATTTCGGACAAAGTAGCTCCTTATAAAGATAAAATGAACGCCTACAAGTGGGCAGATGCCACAAAGGACGGCAAAATTTATGCAATGCCATGGGACAGCGGCCCTGTCGTCATGTTTTACCGCAACGATCTGTTTAAGCAAGCCGGACTTCCTTACAAGCCTGAGGATGTGAGCGCAGAGCTGAAAACTTGGGATGACTATATGAAATTCGCGAAGCAGCTGAAGGAAAAGACGGGCGTCGCGATGCTGGCGGAATCGAAATCGCAGACCGACGGCGTGTTCTTCCAGCAGATGCTGTGGCAGCGCGACCTGTGGATGTTTGGCAAGGACGGTTCGGTCCAGCTGGATAATCCTGAAGTAATCAAGACAGCGCAGTATTTTGTCGACCTCGTGAAAAACGGCTATGTATACGAAGTGAAGCCTTGGAGCGACGCTTGGTACAGCTCCTTCCAGCAAAATAAAGAAGCGACCATCGTTGGCGCCTCCTGGTACGAAGGATTGCTGCCGACACTGATTGATCCGGATGCCAGCGGCAAATGGTCGGTGGTGCCTATGCCAAAATGGTCCGCTGATGACAAGTACAGCAGTGCGATTGACGGCGGTGCCAGCCTGGCGATCAACAAAAACTCCAAGCATCCGGAAGAGGCGTGGAAATTTATTGAATTCATGCTCGGCAAGGAAGAATCGCAGCTGAAAATGATGAAGGAAGGCGGATTGTTCCCGTCCCTCGAAACGACCTATAATGACGACGCATTTAAAGAAAAGGTTCCTTATTTTAACGATCAGCCAATCCGTACCCTGTACATTGATGCGGTGAAAAATGTGGCACCAATCACGTACACCAAGGATTATCCGCTCGGAAATGAACTCATAACGAATGCCTTCGCCGAAGTATTCCTGGATAACAAATCCGTTGAAAGCGTGTTCAAAAAGGCGGCTGACGAGCTGCGGCAGAAGACAGGACGCAAATAGACAAACATGAGTCAGCCCGCTTAAAGATACAGAAGCTGTCCGCGCCTTGAAATAACGGCCCTAAAGTCGTTACCAGGGTGCGGGACTTCGCTTTCCTGGAGGAGATCCGATGCAAAATTTCTATTGGAGATGGCAGTTTAAAACGGCACCGTACCGGTTTATCGCCCCGTTTTTCATACTCTTTATGGTATTTGTGTTTTTACCCTTTGTATTCTCCATTTATTTGAGCTTTACGAACTGGCATGGCGAGGAAGTCAAGACGTTCGTCGGGCTCGCCAACTATAAGACCCTGCTGACAAACCGGGAATTCTGGCAGTCGCTGCTCAACAGCATTTTTATTTTTCTGCTGTACGTACCGGTGATGTTATTGCTTGCACTGATCTTCGCCTCCTGCCTCAGCAGCAGCTGGATGAAGTGGACCGGATTTTTCCGCACGGTGTTTTTCATACCGAATATTACCTCCGTTGTGGCCATTTCGTTTGTGTTTCTATTGATTTTTAACTCGACAGGCATTTTGAATCAAGTGCTGATGAACGCGGGGTTCATCCATGAACCGATCCCGTTCCTGGAAACGCCGTGGTGGGCCCGGATCTCGGTGTCGCTGCTTGTTATTTTCCGGTGGACCGGCTACAACATGATTCTGCTGCTGGGCGGCATGCAGAGCATTTCGAGATCGCTGTATGAAGCCGCCGAGGTGGACGGAGCCAGCGGTATCAAGTCATTTTGGTACATTACCCTGCCCCTGATGAAAAGGCTGCTGGCCTTTTGTACCGTACTGTCGACGCTGGGAACGTTCTCGCTGTTTACGGAGCCGTTCATTTTGACCAAAGGCGGACCCAACTTGTCTACAACTACCCCGGTGGTGCTGATCTATAAAGAAAGCTTCCAGAACCTGAACATGGGTTATGCTTCGACGATTTCGATCTTTTTCTTCATGGTGATGATGATTCTTTCCCTGCTGCAGCTGCGGCTGTTCCTGGATAACGATTAGGCGGTGGGCAGGAATGAAAAAACAACATAAAACATTATCCATCGTCATGCTGCTGGTATTTCTGATTTTGGCCGCCGTGTTTATGTTTCCGTTCATCTGGATGCTGAGCTCCTCGCTCAAGGACAAAAGCCAAATTTTCGCCAATCCGCCGATTTGGATCCCACACACGCTGCATTGGGAGAACTTTACGCAGCTGTTTACGGAGCGCCACTTTGGAGCCGTCATTTTGAACAGTCTGTTCACGGCCGTGACAGGCACGGTGGGAGCTTTGTTTTTCTGCTCGCTGGCCGGGTTTGCATTTGCCAAGTACCGTTTCCGCGGCAAAAACCTGCTGTTCGGACTGGTGCTGGCTTCGCTGATGATTCCGATGGAGTCGAGCCTGGTGCCGCTGTTTGTCATTTACCGTGATCTTGGTCTCATCGACCATCTGTGGGGTGTGATATTACCGAGACTGACCAGCGCCTTCGGCATCTTTTACATGAGGCAGTACTGCATGTCCGTGGAGAATGAACTGCTCGAAGCGGCACGTATGGACGGCTGCTCGGAGAACCGGATTTACTTCCGGATTGTGGCTCCCATTTTGATCCCGGCATTTGCGAGTCTCGGCATTATCTTTTTCGTGGAGGAATGGAACAACTTCCTGTGGCCGACGGTCATTCTCCGCAGCGAGAATAATCTAACTATTGCCGTGGCGATCCGCGCGCTCCAGTCCGGAGTCCGCACGCCATACAACCTGATTATGTCAGGCTCGGTTATCAGCGTTCTGCCGATGCTTGCCGTGATCTTTATATTCCAAAAGCAAATTTTTGCAGGCCTGACGGATGGAACACTGAAGGGATAAACCACTTGGCATGAAGGAGGCGTGACCATGGCAGCACCCAAAATAAAAGTTCTCATTGTCGATGATGAATTGATCGTCCGCAAAGGACTGCGCAGCACTGTGCCCTGGGAACGGTACGGGATGGAAGTGGTGGCTGACGCGGGCAACGGGCTGAAGGGCTGGGATGCCTTTCTGGAGCATAAGCCCGATGTGGTGATTACTGATATCGTCATGCCGAAGCTGAACGGGCTGGAGCTTGCGCGGAGAATCAAGCAGGCTGCGGGCGATACGCAGATTTTGCTGCTCAGCTGCCATGAGGATTTTTCTTACGCGCAGCAAGGCTTCCGGTTGGGAGCTTCAGGCTATATCCTCAAAACCAACATGGATGAGGATGAAATGGGCTTTTATCTAAGCCAGTTTCAGGAGCAGTATCTTCAGCACCTTGGCGGTAGTTTTACCGAAGGAACTGAAGCTCATGGCAGTGACGAGGCCCAGCAAGCGCATATAGGTTCCTGGCTTGGCGGTTTCTCGGGTGGTATTGAAGAGCAGGCCCGGCAGTGGTTTGCCGGTGATTGGAGCTGGATGGGCAAAGGCTGCTCCATTGTTCTGATCCGATGCGGCGAAGGGGCAGACATGCTGGATGACGCTGACTGGGGGGATTTGCTGCGGGATGCGGGTGCGCCAAGCGAGCGTATCGCCTGCGGCAGAGGCAGAGCATTTCTGCTGTGCAAACCGGAGGCCGCCGAGCGCGTCGTTTGCCGGCTAAAGGCTCTGAAGGGCAGTCATTCGAAATTGATATGGCAGAAGCAAGGGCTTGTCAGCAGCGTCCAGGAATGGATCGATACGGTGCTGAGCCTATACCAGCAGGATGAGCTCCGAACTCAATATGACCTATGGGGTGAGACTTGGCCGGATGCCATTATGAAGGCGGTGGGCATTCTCTCCTCCGAGAGAGGCAACATGTTATCCGTTGCCGAGGTAGCGGAGGAGGTGGGGCTCAGCCGCAGCCATTTCAGTACATTATTTAAGCGTACGGTGGGGGAGAACTTTATTGATTTTCAATCGAAAATCAAGCTTCATAAGGCTGAGCATATGCTGACCGGCACGCTGATGAGCGTTAGTGAAATATCCGACCAGCTGGGTATGGTGGACGCCAACTATTTCAGCAAATGGTTCAAGCGCTGCACGGGTCTGACCCCGAGTCAATACCGGTCGGTTCAGAACCGCGATTCAACTATAGAGGAGAAAAGAGGGCTACGGCGACATGATCAACAACCGGCAACCGCAAAATGACTGGGAGAATCTCGAAGTACTGCAGCGCGGAAGGCTGAAGGACCATACGTATTTTGTGTCGTACAAGGATGAGACGTCTGCACTTACGTATGAACGGGGCCTTTCTCCGTGGTTTCGTCTTTTAAACGGGTCTTGGAGGTTCTATTATGCGGCTTCTCCTGGATTAGCACCGGCTGGCTTTCAGGAGGAAGCTTTTGATGATTCGGCTTGGGGGAAGCTGGAGGTGCCGGGACATTGGCAGCTGCAGGGGTACGGAAAACCGCATTATACGGATCTTTATTACCCTTTCCCGGTTGATCCGCCGCACGTGCCTTCGGATAATCCGACAGGCTGCTACCGCAGGAGCTTTCATATCCCTGCTGAATGGGCAGAGCGGCAGATCGTGCTGCGCTTCGAGGGCGTGGACAGCGCTTTTCATTTATGGGTGAACGGGCAGGAGGCGGGATTCAGTCAGGGCAGCCGTCTTCCATCCGAATTTGATATTACGTCCTTGATCCGGGAGGGCAGCAATCAGCTGTCCGTTAAGGTGTATCAATGGTCTGACGGGTCTTATCTGGAGGATCAGGATATGTGGTGGCTCAGCGGAATATTCCGGGATGTCAGCCTGTTTGCCCGTCCGAGGATGCAGATTCGGGATTTTACGATCCGTACCGATCTGAATGATGCCTTGGATCAGGGCGAGCTGAATATCTGCGTAGAGATCGGCAGAGCGGGTACGACAGATGAAGACCGGGGCCATTATCGCTTAAAGGCTCAGCTGCTGGATGAGAACAAAAGCAATGTCATTGGATCCGGAAGCATCAGCGATATGGGAACTGCGTCAAGTGAAGAATTGTTTGGGATCCGTATTCAGGTGAGACAGCCGCGGCTATGGTCAGCCGAACAGCCAAGTCTCTATCATCTGCTGATTACGCTGGAGGATGAACAGAACGGAATGATCGAATGCATCCCATACCGGGTCGGCTTCAGACGCATCGAGATTGCGGGAAATACATTCCTGGTGAATGGCGTACCGATTCTCCTAAAGGGTGTGAACCGCCATGATTATCATCCGGAGCTGGGCAGAACGGTGCCGTACCAAACGATGCTGCAGGATGTTCTGCTGATGAAGAGGCATAACATCAATGCGGTCCGTACCTCGCACTACCCGAATGATCCACGGTTCTATGATTTGTGCGATGAATACGGCCTGTATGTCATGGATGAGACGGATTTGGAATGCCATGGCTTCGAGCTGCTCGGCAACATCAGCCGAATCAGCGATGATCCTGCCTGGAAAAATGCCTATGTTGACCGGATGATGCGTATGGTGGAGCGGGATAAAAACCACCCGAGCATCATCATGTGGTCGATGGGCAACGAGTCCGGCTTCGGCTGCAACTTTGAAGCGATGGCCGAGTGGTGCCGCACGAAGGACCCGACCCGCCTGATCCATTACGAGGAGGACCGCGCGGGCAAATCTGTAGACGTGATGAGTACCATGTATACGTCCGTAGAAAAGCTCGCCGAGCTGGCGGGCGCAGAAGGTCCGCAGAAGCCGAGGATTATCTGCGAATACGCGCATGCAATGGGCAACGGGCCCGGCGGCTTAACCGAATATAATGATCTGTTCCGCAATTGTGAGGGGCTGCAGGGCGGATTCGTCTGGGAGTGGACCGATCACGGTCTGCAGACGGTAGATGAGCAAGGAAGAAGCTATTACGCCTATGGCGGCGATTTTGGCGATGTGCCGAACAACTCGAATTTCTGCATGGACGGCTTGCTTTTCCCTGACCGTACACCTTCTCCGGGTCTGCTCGAGCTGAAAAAGGTCATTGAACCTGTTGCTACCCTGGCCATCGATTTGAAGAAGGGAGAGGTGGAGCTGGAGAACAGACTGGACTTTAGCGGTCTGAAATTCCTGGAGGCATCCTGGTCTATTCAAGCGGACGGAGTTCTTCTGCAAAGCGGCTCGGTACCTCTTCCTGCTGTGAAGCCGCATAGCAAGGCTCAGCTTGTACTGCCATATGATTTGTCAGGGCTGCGTGTTCCGTCTTTAAGCGAGACTTACCTGACGATCAGGTATGTACTCCGCACGGACTGCATCTGGGCGATGAAAGGCCATGAAGTGGCGACAGCGCAGTTCCGTATACCGGAAGAACTGCTGCCCTTGCAGGAATCTCTGCCGGCGAATGCTGGAGCTGATGCAGCGACGCGCTCCTTAAACTGCACAGAGCATGGACATTTGCTGCAAGTCAGCGGATCGGATTTTGAAATTGTTTTTAATATGATGGACGGGGTTATTCAGTCCTGGACTTTTGCCGGAACCGACATGATCGCAAACGGCGGGGGGCCGAAACTCTCCTTCTGGAGAGCCCCTATCGACAATGATATGTACGTAGTTCAGGAGTGGCGCAAAGCCTATTTGCATTTGCTCCAGCAGCGGATTGACGAAGCCTCCTGGGAGCGAAACGGTGACGGAGGCGTAACAGTAACGATTCGTACGCGCATCGCTCCACCGGTGTTTGATTGGGGCTTCCGCTGCATCTGCCGCTATACTTTGCATGGCGATGGCCGAATGCATGTTGCCGTTGATGGCGTGCCGGAAGGCACACCGCCGAAAATGCTGCCGCGGATTGGGCTTGATCTCACCTTGCCGGGAACGTTGGACCTTGTGGACTGGGCAGGCAGGGGTCCGGGAGAGTCCTATGCGGACAGCAAACATGCCAACCTCTTTGGTGTCTATCATGCTTCAGTCGATGAATTATTCACGCCATATATGGTCCCGCAGGATAATGGCAACCGCACCGAGGTGAGCTGGGTATCTCTGACGAGCAGCCGAGGTATGGGCCTGTTGGCAGTAGGGCTGCCAGTCATTGAATTCAGCGCTCACCGCTATACTGCGGAGGATCTGGAGAAGGCGGGGCACTTGAAAGATTTAACACCGAGGGATACCGTCTCCCTCCATCTCGATTACCGCCAGAATGGCCTAGGCAGCAACAGCTGCGGCCCTGCCCAGCTTCCGCCTTATGAGCTGCGGCCGGAAGTATTCAATTACGAATTCATTCTTATGCCATATTCCAATCAGGCTGTATCGCCAGCCGTCATGCGAAAGGAGCTAGTGAAACAACATGCCGAATAATCAGAATATTTTGCGTTTGGACGGGAAGACAGCCGTGGTGACAGGAGGTGCCTCGGGGATCGGTTTCGCCACAGCCGAGCTGCTGGCGGAGTTTGGCGCAAAGGTCATGCTGCTCGATATTCATGATGAGAATGGGGAAAAGGCTGCGGCACGCATCCGTGATAACGGCGGGCAGGCGCGGTTCTTCCGCTGCAATGTGACTTCTGGAGAGGATTGCAGGCGGACGGCTGACATGATTGCCGCAGAGTTCGGTCAGATCGATATTCTCTTCAATAATGCAGGCGTCATTCGCCGTAAAACGGTGGTGGAGCTAGAAGAGAAGGATTGGGATCTAGTCATGGACGTATCCCTGAAAGGAGTCTATCTGCTCTCCAAATACGTTATTCCGCATATGGCTGCGGGGGGAGGAGGCAGCATCATCAACACGGGTTCGGGCTGGGGACTAAAGGGCGGAGATCAGGCGGCTGCTTACTGCGCAGCGAAGGCTGGCGTGGTGAATCTCACCAAAGCGATGGCGATTGACCATGGGCCGCAGAACATCCGCGTGAACTGCGTATGCCCGGGCGATACGGACACTCCGCTGCTGCGGGACGAAGCCAAGCAGCTCGGGAAGGAAGAGTCATCCTTCCTCGTATCCTCGGCAACGGGACGGCCGCTGGAGCGGTTGGGTACGCCGCAGGATATCGCCGGAACGGTTCTTTTCCTAGCGGGCGAGTTGTCTGCCTGGGTCACCGGCAGCGTGCTGGTGGTTGATGGCGGCGGTCTGGCGTAAGAAGGTCTAGGTCTGACACAGATAAGCGTTCCAAGATGGCATAAGGAGAGATGACAATATGGCACAGCATAAACGAGCATCCTCGCATCCCTATATACCGAACATGATTCCGGAAGTTCAGCGCCAGATGCTGGATGAGATCGGAGTAGAACGGATCGAGGATTTGTACCAGATCATTCCGGATGAGCTAAAGCTGAAGAAAGAGATGGATATGCCCCCTGCTTTAAGCGAGCAGGAGCTGAGACGGCATGTCAGTCGGCTATTGAACCGAAACGAAAGCACGCAGGATGTCGTCAGTTTTCTCGGGGCAGGCTGCTGGCCGCATTTCATTCCGGCTGTATGCGATGAAATTAACCAGCGTTCCGAGTTTGTGACCGCCTATGCAGGAGAGCCTTATGAGGATCACGGCCGGTTCCAGGCTTTGTTCGAATATCAGAGCCTTATGGCGGAGCTGCTGGATATGGATGTTGTGAACGTGCCTACCTTTGACTGGGCGCAGGCTGCGTCGACCTCGCTGCGGATGGCCGCCCGGATGAACGGACGTACGGAGGTGCTGCTGGCGGGAACGATCGACAAGGATAAGCTGAAGATCATCGTCAATTACATTACGCCGGACTTGTCTTATCAGCTGGTTGATTTTCGGACAGAATCCGGTGAGCTGGATCTCCAGGATTTGCGTAATAAAATCACAAGCAATACGGCCGCGGTATACTTTGAGAATCCATCCTTCTTCGGCACGATCGAATCACAGGGACGGCAAATTGCTGACATTGTTCATGAAGTAGACGCGGTATGCGTCGTGGGAGTGGATCCGATTTCGCTTGGAGTACTCAAACCGCCAAGCCAATACGGCGCAGATATCGTATGCGGCGATCTGCAGCCGCTCGGGATGCACATGAATTACGGCGGCGGCCAGGCGGGCTTTATCGCCACCCGTAATGAAGAGAAGTATGTGATGGAGTATCCTTCACGTCTGTTCGGTATCGCGCCTACGATCGTGGAAGGCGAGTACGGCTTCGGGGACGTCGCTTATGAACGGACTTCATTCCATGACCGGGAAAAAGGAAAGGAATCCGTCGGAACCCAAACGGCGCTGTGGGGTATTACGGCGGGGGTGTACCTCGCGCTGCTCGGACCTCACGGCATGCAGGAGCTGGGCCAGACGATCATGCAAAAATCCCAGTATGCTGCGAAGCTGCTTGGAGAAATTGAGGGCATGTCCGTCCGGTTGCAGTCCCCATTTTTCAAAGAGTTTGTTGCGGATTTTACGAAGACAGGCTTGACGGTAGAGGAGGTTCAAAAGCAGCTGCGTATTGAAGGCATTCAGGGTGGCCACGATTTGTCCGCTGACTTTCCTGAGCTTGGTCAGAGCATGCTGCTCTGTGTCACAGAGGTTCACACCCAGGAGGATATCGAGCTGCTTGCAGCAGCGCTGAAACGCATTTGCAGCCGGGGAATGAAGGGAGTGGAATGCTGATGAAACGCATCGCACGCGAGCATCCGGTACGGAATTTTCATCAAGCCAAATGGGATGAGCCGATTATTTTTGAACTGCATAAGCAAGGGGAACGCGGAGTGGAGGCCCCGCAGGTGGAGCCTGAGATTGAAGCGGCCGTCGGAGATGGTATCTCGGTCATTCCGGACAGCATGATGCGAACAGAGCCTCCGGCTCTTCCGGAAATCGGTCAGGCTAAAGTGCTGCGTCATTACCTGCGTCTATCCCAGGAAACGATGGGATCGGATTTCAACGTTGAGATCGGCCAGGGCACTTGTACCATGAAATACATCCCGCGCGTTAATGAAATGATGATCCGCACGCCGAAAATGATGGACCTTCACCCGCTGCAGCATGTGGACGATGTGCAGGGCATTCTGGAGGTATATCACCGGCTTGATTTGGCGATGCGCGAGATTTCCGGTTTGGACCGGTTCTCCTTTCAGCCGAGCAGCGGTACACAAGCTTTGCTCACGATGGCGTCCATCGTTCGGGCCTATCACGAGTCGAGAGGAGAGGGAGAGCAGCGCGACGAAATCATCACGACGATGTTCTCTCATCCTTCCCAGGCCGCAACAGCAGTTGTCAAAGGCTACAAAATTATCACGGTCCATCCGGATGCAGACGGTTTTCCGGATATTGATCAGTTGAAGCGTGCAGTCTCCTTCCGGACGGCCGGTTTAGTCGTAGCGAACCCCGAGGATACCGGCATTTTCAATCCGCGCATCCGGGAATTCACGGATATCGTGCATGCCGCAGGCGGCGTCTGCTACTACGATCAGGCCAATGCGAACGGACTGCTCGGCGTTACCCGTGCGAAGGAAGCCGGATTCGATATGTGCTTTTTCAACCTTCACAAAACCTTTGCGGCACCGCATATGTGCGGAGGACCGGCAACGGGCGCCCTCGGCGTCACCGAAGCACTTGCTCCATTCCTGCCGGGGCCTGTTGTAAGCCGCAGCGGCGAACGTTACGAGCTTCAGGATCCGGGAGATCTCAGCATTGGCAAGGTGCGCAGCTTCCATGGCGTGGCTCAGACGGTGCTCAGATCATACGCTTGGATTCGCAGCCTTGGAGCGGAAGGCCTGCTGAACGTCGCCCAGGTGGCCGTACTGAACAACAATTATCTCTATCATAAAATCCTGCAAATTCCGGGCGCTTCTGCTCCTTATATCAAGGGTAACCGTTTGGAGCAGGTACGCTACAGCTGGCAAAAGATGACCGAAGATACCGGGGTCACAACCGAGGATGTGACACGACGGATGTGCGACTTTGGACTGCATTACTGGACCAGCCACCATCCATACGTGGTACCGCAGCCGTTTACGCTGGAACCTACGGAATCCTACTCCAAGGAGGATCTGGACGAGTACATTCAGGCACTCGCGCAAATCTCCAAGGAAGCCTACAGCGAGCCGGAAACGGTCAAAAATGCGCCGACCCGCAGCACCGTGCATCGCATTGACGATTCCAGCTTCGATGACCCTGCGAAGTGGTGCATCACCTGGAGAACTTATTTGAAGAAGACGGCTTCGCCCCAGGAGTAGGCTCAAATAGAGAAGAGGACTGCTGAATGATCAGCGGTCCTCTTCAAGTATTTTATGGGCTTCACTTCTCATTCCGCTAAACATTCACTTGTTAAATATACATCATATTTAGACATGAATCAGGCCAAGTTCTGTGAGTTGCTCGATTTGAATTCTCTGTAGGAAAAGCAGCATCAATCCTAACGTATCATGCCGCTGGGTGGTTATCCGTTCGAGACAGGGATCAATGACAAGAACGGTGTTTTAATATACAGAGGGACCTCAGGTGCCCTTAATCAGTGCTCTAAGCTGGATGCTGAACGAACAACTGAGAACTTCTTGGGATCCTTGAATTCGATTTCTTTGAGCTATTGAACAGCATGACAATTTCTCGTTCCTGAAGTACGTTCAGAAGTATTACAAAGCCGAGGGAATCAGCGAACTCTCTAAGCGATTGCCGTCTTAATATTCTGTGATTTGACAAACAGACTAGATGTCATCTGGTTTTAATGATATTATCATGGAGCTATTCAGAATCAATTTTGGAATATTTATGATCCGTTCAGTGGATGAATGGAATGCAAAGTAATGCTGCTGAATAAGAAAGGAGGCTCAGATATTCCCAACTAATTTGGAAGGGGATTGAATGAATATCTCAAACCTTACCAAGGGAATTTTTATGTGTTGGCTTTAAAAATAGTTAGAATTATCTTTAAAATACTCCAAAGTGGGATGTGCATCATGAGATTAACAATCGGGAAAAAGTTAATTGGCTCTTTTTTAATTATTGCTTTTCTTTTAGGGATTACAAGCAGTATTTCATCTTATTACCTCAATATAATTGACGAATCAGATTCTGATTTAATTCAAAGACGTGCAGTAATTTTATCGAATGTACAAATCATACAAAAAGATGTTACCAAAGAATTTAGCAGATTACGTGGGTATATGCTTACAGAGGATCAGGACTCTTTAGACGGTCTTAAGGCCTCTTACGATAATGTGAATAATTTAATAAATGAAACACTTGAATTAGTCCAAATTAAGGAGTTTAAAGAGGAATTACAAGTAATGGTTGGACTGAATCAAGAATTCAAACAGAAATATGATCAATTGTTAATAAAGGTTGATAACCATCGACCTTCCAGTGAAATAATTGATTATTACAAGAGTGAAGTTATTCCAATAGGTAGTCAGCTTGAACCGATAGCAGAAAAACTAGCAAATGAACAACTTCAATCGATGAATGAAGCTAGTGAAGAAAACACCAATATAGTCAGAACAGCAATTACAAATGTAACTATTCTTAGCATTATTGCAGTTGTTATAGCTATTCTAATAGGGTACTTTAGTTCACGGATGATATCGAAGCCTGTAGTATTAATTGCAAATGTTGCGGAGCGAATAGCACGAGGTGATCTAACAACAGAAGATATTCGGGTGAAAAATAAGGATGAAGTGGGTAGTCTTGCTAAATCATTTAATCAGATGACTGGAAATCTCCGTAACTTAGTTAGACAAATTGGTATGAGTTCTGAACATATAGCGGCTTCCTCAGAGGAATTAACGGCAAGTGCGGAACAATCCAGTCAAGCATCGGAAAGTATTACTTTGACTCTCCAAGATGTTACTGCAAATGCTGAAAGGCAATCTAGCAGTGTAGGCGAAAGTGTTCAAGCAATTAATGAAATGTCATCAGGTATACAACAAATTTCTTCGAGCGCTCAGCTAACGTCTTCTCTTTCTATGCAAACTTCCCAAAGAGCATTAGAGGGAAATCAATTCATACAAACGACGATTAAGCAAATGGATTCCATACATAGTACAATGGATCACTTGGTGAATGCTGTAAATGAGATGAATTCCAGCTCGAATGAAATTGAGCGTATTGTAGTTATGATATCCGAGATCGCTGCACAAACCAACCTGCTAGCATTGAATGCAGGAATTGAAGCGGCTAGGGCAGGTGAACAGGGGCGTGGGTTTGCGGTAGTTGCTGGTGAAGTCCGTAGATTAGCAGAACAATCATCTCAATCAGCTGAGCAAATTTCACAATTGGTTGCAACGATCAAAAATCATACGCATCATGTGGTTGAGTCAGTAGAAGACGGAGTTAACGAAGTTGATGAAGGAATTCGAGTAGTTCATATAGCAGGTGAATTATTCGGTGAAATTAAGAAAAATGTAGACGAGGTTTCCAATCAGGTTCAGGATGTTTCGGCATCGTCCCAACAGATATCAGCTAGTTCAGAACAGGTATTACATGCTATTGAGGAGATCTTAGAGGGATCTAAGTCTGTAGCACTACAATCACAGAATGTAGCCGCATCCACAGAGGAACAATTGGCATCCATGGAGGAAATCTCTTCTTCTTCATTATTTCTGGCAAACATGGCTGAAGACCTACAGAAATTAGTTGGGCAATTTAAAGTAGAGTCCTAAGTTATTTTGTTACAATCCCAGTTATACCAAATCAAAAAAAAGGTTATAACGTAGCTGTTCAGCTGGGACTGACCCCATAACGTGAGACAAATCAAAACACCTTCAAGAGAGAGCACCCATGTCGTAAGATATGGAGACAACCTTGGAGGTGTTTTTGCGTTGGCAACAAGAGTTAGCTACCCCATAGAAGTGAAGATGAAAGCCATAATTAGATGTGCTAAAAAAGTACAAGGAGATGGAAAGGAGATGTCACCAAAGATTGTAGTGGAGTGGATCGAATCCATCCAAGGAGAGATCAGTGTTACACAAGCGTGTGCATGGCAGTTGCTTCTGCTGCCACGTTACATGTTGCTGTTTTTATGGCTGCTTTTACACCAGTTGATTCTATGGTTATACTCATTTTTGTTCTCAATTACTTGGAGTGGGTTGAAACTTTGAATTGATTAGTGGCACAGCACTCATCTTTGATGCAACGAATTCCTCCAATCGCTCAAAGACGAAAGGATCTGTTGATGTCTTGATCGCATTGCCTGGGGCATCTGGTGAAGTGTTATCTGGTATGGTTGTGGCTCAATCCAGTTTCACTACACTCTCCCTTGCTGGAGGTTTCATTTCACTATAGCTTATCCCAGTCGTTATTTGGTCACGTCATGGCGATCAAGAAATTAATAATATCCATATGTAGGATCTGAAGCCACCAAACATGTTAAATTGCATGTAACTCGTTGAAAGATCAATAACGACAAAAAGCTTGATAAACACATTAGCAGGGATTAATATGGAAGTATATATTAGCGAGTACTAATAAGTGAGGTGGGGAATTTTGAATAAATGCTCCGATGTAGATGTTAAAGTTAAATTTTTGCGTGGATTTTCAGATAAGACCCGAATTCAAATATTGAACTGTATTATGGATGAAGAAAAAACAGTAAGTCAAATTGTTGAAGAGATTAACGGGAATCAGTCGAATATCTCTCAACATTTATCTTGTTTAAAGGGCTGTGGGATAATCGTTGGGCGACAAGAAGGGAAGTATTCGTATTACCGTCTGTCTAATGAAAAAATCAAGGGCTTGCTTCTTATGTTTGACGAAATTTTACAGGATATCAAACAGGATGTAGCATGCTGTGATCAAAATGATGTTTTGCTTAATGAATGGGGGGGGAGGTAAATGTACGGCGGTAATATCCCAAAGACATCATCCTGCTGTTCGTCAGCGAATCAGAGTACTACAACAAAGGATCAGCCTGTTACATCCAATGATTGCCTGAAGCCCATTAATACAGAAAAGGATTGCTGCTCTAAAGGTCATACGGAGAATCCTTGTTGCAGTACTCACTATGTGATTAAAAATGATCGCTGCTCAAGTGATGGATCTACTGAAGCATCTTGTTGCGGTATTAATGTGTCATCAGACGAAGATAAAGGATGTTGTTCAGACAATTCAAACTCGTCACAGACAATTCAAGAGCATCAACCCTTTAACACTGAAGGCATGCAGGAGTTGAACTATCTTATTCAAGGAATGGACTGTCCTGCTTGTGCAGTTACTATTGAAAGGAGTATTCAAAAGCTTAATGGCATTCAATCCGTTCGGGTAAATTATAGTACGTCGAAAATGCTAATAGAGGTAAAAAATGTAGATTTATCAGATCAGATTGTAAGGAAAGTCCAGAAGTTGGGATATTCAATCGAATCTACAACTCCTAACGATATGGAATTATTCACTATAGAAGGGATGGATTGCGCGGCATGTGCCAAGAGTATTGAGAAACATTTGCAGAAGTTGCCGGATGTACGGCAAGTTAATGTTAATTTTTCAACTGGTAAAATGAAGATCGCTCATCAAACCAATGTGCAGATGATTATTCGAGAAATTGGAAAAGCCGGGTATAAGGCAATCCCTGTTTCACAAATGGATCAACCATCTAAGAAAAACCCATTCATGGATGGCACCTTTTTAACAATTCTTTCAGGAATTACACTTATCTTAGGCTTTTTGCTCTCAATAGGTAATGTTCCGCAAGTTATTTCAACTGCGTTATATGCAGCTTCAATTATTGTTGGTGGATATAGACCGGTAAAAAGCGCATTTTATGCTGTGAAAGGCAAATCGTTGGACATGAACGTTTTAATGTCGGCTGCAGCCATAGGTGCAGCGTTAATTGGGCAATGGTTTGAAGGCGCAACGGTTGTCTTTTTATTCGCCTTAGGGAGTTCACTGCAAAATATATCCATTGAACGCACACGCGACTCCATTCGTGGATTGGTTGATTTAGCGCCATCTGAAGCATGGATTAAAGAAAATGGGGGATGGATTAAGAAGCCCGTACAGGAAGTTTCAGTAGGCAGTATTATGTTGATTAATCCCGGTGAAAAGATCCCCTTAGATGGTGATGTTTTATCCGGACATTCAAGTGTCAACCAAGCTCCGATCACTGGGGAGTCTTTACCCGTCGATAAGGAGAGCGGTGATCCCGTTTACGCAGGCACCATTAATCAATACGGCTCACTTGAAGTAAAGGCTACTAAAATAGTGAGGGACACGGCAATCGCCCGAATTATTCATTTAGTTGAGGAAGCCCAAGAAAAGAAATCTCCTACCCAAGCCCTTGTTGATCGCTTTGCTCAAGTATACACGCCAGTAATTTTTACCTTGGCTGTTCTAATTATCGTTATACCATCATTGTTTGGATGGGGAACGTGGACCGATTGGATTTATAAAGGATTGGAATTACTCGTCGTCGCTTGTCCTTGTGCCCTTGTTATCTCAACTCCAGTTGCTATTGTATCTGCTATAGGTAATGCAGCACGAAATGGAATATTAATTAAGGGTGGAGCCTTTTTAGAAGTTGCCGGAGCATTGCAGGTGATTGCCTTCGATAAAACGGGAACCTTGACACAAGGAAATCCTAAGGTTACCAACATATTGGCTGCAGGAGTTGAAGAATCAGAGATTTTGTCCATAGCACTAACAATCGAGGAACAATCAACACATCCTATCGCAAAGGCCATTACGGATTTTGCAAAAGGGAAAAACATCCAATCACTTTCAGGTTATGATTTTAAGGCCATTCCGGGCCAGGGAGCACAGGCCAAAATTCAAGGGAAAAATTATTATGCCGGTAACATAAAGCTATTTAGGAACATTGGAGTAGATGTGAGACGAATAAGTGCAGACGTTGAGAAATTACAAGAACAAGGTAATTCAACCGTTATTATGGGAACAGATGAAACGATCTTGGGAATTATAACTGTAGCGGATGCCATCAGAAATACGACAGTAGATGTATTACAAAAATTAAAAGCTGTAGGGATAGAAAAGTCAGTAATGCTTACTGGCGATAATATAGGAACGGCTCAACGGGTTGCATCTTCTGCTGGAATTGACGATTATATGGCAGAGCTGATGCCGGAAGAAAAAGTGAATGCAATCAAGCATCTTCAAATAGGTGGAAAAGTAGTTGGGATGGTAGGAGACGGAATTAATGATGCTCCGGCTTTAGCAACGGCTAACTTAGGAATAGCTATGGGGGGAGCCGGTACTGATGCGGCAATAGAAACCGCAGACATTGTGTTAATGGCTGACAATCTTGAAAAACTGCCTCATACGATCAAGCTGAGTCGAAAGGCTTTAAGAATCATAAAACAAAATATTTGGTTTTCCTTGATTGTAAAAATTATCGCATTATTTTTTATTTTTCCAGGATGGCTAACGTTATGGATTGCTGTTTTGAGCGACACTGGAGCTGCATTAATAGTCATTCTGAATAGTCTAAGGTTATTGAAAACAAGAAATTAAACTTCTAGCTCTGGATTAGTATTCAAAGCTGGCAGCAGTTTAATTAGAGCTTCTTCACGCTCGCGGCATGTTGATATTACTTGGCACCCTTCAATCTGCCGCTACGGATCAAACGGCGAAATGGCGGTTGAATATAAGTACTAGGCCAATAAATCGCGAGAGCCAAGCCAAATAATAAGCAGCCAACCAATCGTCATCTTTGCCTTCTGGCAAACTGATCCGCTGCATCATCTCCTTATAAGATATGGCATTCGGCCCCAGATATCAATGGCATGTCCATAAACCAATTTGTTGCCACATCAGGCAGCGCAATTGGATGTGTCATGGTTCTGGTCCAGCAGACAGAACCATGATGGGGTGACGCTGCAACAGTTTCTTGGGAATGGGAACACGATCAGCCCCGCATGCAGCGTTGTGACCGGCACACCGTAGGAACCGAGCACCTGCTCGACCTCCAGCCGGCTGCGCAAATGCCGGGAAGGCTCATTTTTATATGCGGTGGAATCATCCCGCTCAGGTAGACGATTTACTTTACTCCGCAACGGAAGGCAGCTCTGGCAAAATGCTCCGCGAGATTCACATCCATATCTTCAAACGTTCCTTGAGTCAACTTGGTGGAAGGCAGCATGGAATGAATCAGATAGAGAGCATAGTCGGCTCCGCGCAGTCCCTGTTCAGCGTCCTCAGAAGAGAAAAAGTCACATGAACGCCACTTAATCTGAGTGGTGTTTTGGTACTTGTCGCCATAGTTACTACCCCTTTGTGCCGGATTGATGCTCGTAGTTCCGGATCAGCATCCCCGTTGCCATTCTCATGCCAAGCCCGATGTAGAAATCTTGAAGATCCGTATCACACAGTAGATCGATCATATAGATATCTTTCAGCTTGTCCAGCATCCGCCGGGTCAGCTCTTTTCCAATACCCCGGTTTTGATAGGAAGGCACGACCTCCAGCAAAGGAATATAGGCCGTCAGTACCCGATCGGACAGCGCTGTAATGAATCCGACGACGTGATTGGTATGTTCATCAATTGCCAGTATGATATGAGTAGCATTTTTGAAGAATCCGGTCGAAGGTTGTGGTAGAAGGTGGATTCGGCCATCCGTCGAAGAAGCCGTCCGCAAAGGACGCTTCAGTGATATTTTGCATATGTTCCTGATAAATGATCATGAGTTATACCTGCCCTTACTAGAGATTGCCATTATGATGTGTGGTTGCGTGTTTTGACGATGCGATTGTTGCGATAGAGGAGTACCGCAGGACGATTCAATGAGGGAACTGTGGAGGAGGTCTGCAACTCCCCGCTACGATGCTGAGGTGATGTCAAATGGAAAATAACATGAAGATAGAAGAATGGATCATCGAGGCGGATATCCGCCGTATGCAGGCTGCGATGGAAACGGGAGAGACGAGCTCCGAGTAGCTCGTTCGGATCTATCTGGAGCGGATTGGGCGTTATGACGAAAAGCTGAGATCCATCATTGAGATTAAACCGGAAGCGGTAAGCATCGCCAGGGCGCTGGACCCGCTAATTTTTTATAAGGTTAAATATTAGAGTGAATCATCTATCAATTACAAACACGTGGATGTCATCTCGACTCATGGGACACCAAAAAGGGATTTCAAGGCATGACTGCATCTGAAGTCGGGTTCAGGAGAATTTACTGCAGCGCCTTCGGCACCGGAACGGCAATCAGCTTGCCGGCATCCTTGGCCTGAATCACCAGCATATTGCCGGAGCGGAGGGTCGGACCATAATTGCGAGAACCTGTGTTAACGGTAAACGCCGGAGCTGTCGTTTGCAAATTATAACCATGGAATATACCGTCGCTTTGCCCGACATACACACCGTTACCGTAAATATCTGTCTGGATCGGCGGATTGTCCGTTCTCCAATTTACTTTCTGGCCATCCGCGAGCTTCATGCCCAAGACTGCATTCGCAGCGTAGTCCATAAAATAAATTCTGCCGGCATGTACCGAACCAATGAAGGAAATGAGGCTGCCTGGCTTGGACCATTTTTTCAGCAGCTTGCCTTCCGGTTCGTAGTGGCTGAAGTCATACTTGGATACAGAAGTTTCCGTAACCAGGTACAGATCGTTTCCGTCAAGCAGCATGGAGCCGATGTAACCGGAAGAGGTGGAATTCGCATCCGCTTTCGGCCAGGAGTATACCCGCTCTCCCATCACTTTGCCTGTTTTGGCATTGAGAGCGGAAAGAGTTACTTTCAATGTATCACTTTCCTCTCCAAATGGAGATGGCTCCGTTTTGGAGTAGACCAGTCCATTCGTAACGGCGAGTGGCGTTTCATGATGGTCTGCTTTCCACAATATCTTGCCTGTTTTCTTATCAATGGCGTTTACCTGAGAGAACGACAACGCCCCGGAGAGGATATAGGATACGAATACCACCCCATCCTCCTCCATGGTTATCGAGCCGCCGTTTTCTGCCTGTTCCTCGATGGCCTTCCAGCGCTGTTTGCCCGTAGCTGCTTCCAAAGCAATGACGGCATTTTTCTTCGTCACATAGACGGTATCCCCGATCACAACAGGAGAATCCACATCGGTCAAGCCTGCGGCTGTATGCCAAAGCTCTTTGCCTGTTTTGGCATTAACGGCATATACGTGGCCATCTTCCCCAATGCCGTAGGCGCTGCCTTTCAAGTGTTGTACTGTGGGTTTCAGCTGACTGCCGTAGGTATATATCTTTTTACCGTTAGCCAGATTTAGGGCAATCAGCTTCTTCCCGGAAAAGGAAAGCACCGTACCGTCATCGGTAACTGCCGCGGCCGCGTTGGGGTCGACGGCTGCAGTCCACTGCGGCTTTTGCAGAGGCGCTTTGATCTGCTCGGGGGCCCAATAACTGTACGAAACGGCGGGAGAATCGGCATGAGTAACGGGAACGGTGCTTACACTGCACAGCATAGCAGCTGTGAGGGCGGATATCGTTCCGATGCGGGGAAGCTTGGTTTTATTCATTATGTACCTCTTTTCTGCAATTCATTTTTTAAGAATCATAGAATAACTATAATTTCCATTCATATATTAGACGTTTTATCCAGAATAAGGTTGCTGTTGTACAGCATGAAATAAAGTTAAAATAAGCAAGAGCTGGGTCTAGATATATAGTGTAGATTCATATTTGGGCAGTTCAAAAGACGAACCCGAATTTTGCGGGAAAATGGCAATATTTGATTGCGTTTCTGTTTAAGAGGTTTTATTCTGATAGATGCATGATTCCATTTTCTGTGAATTAATGTTTTGAGAAATATATGATTCAGGATGGAACGGACCACTTCATTCTTACGTATCAAATGACATATGAGTGGAATAGAACTAGGGAGGGTGCGTAATGGGTAATGATATGAGCGTGATTTTAACGGAGAAAATGCCAAACGGTGAGCTCCGGCAGATTGAAGAGCGTAATTGGAGCATGAATATGGTCGCGGCGCTCGAACATGTGAATTATCTAGTTGTCGGAGGCCGGGAGTACGAGGCTATTGAAGGAAGATTGAATGTGGATGAGGGCAAGCTAGAGCTTCTGCTGGTCCGGATCCGCAACGAGTAGATTCGCCGCAATGAAAGGAGGAACCAATCATGGCAAATGAACAACAGCCGCAGGATAGAGAAAAATCAGTCTCCAAGCTGTTCACGCCTGAAGGTAAGCCGATCAAGGTTTTGTCCACATCGCTGGGTGTGGCTCTTCTCGCGAATGCTTTCCTGATGTCTGGTGTAACGGCTGCAGACGCTACAAACGGTACAACGGATGAGCCTAAGCTGGTCTCATGGTCGACCGAGGAAGTGAAGGCATATTTCGATAAAAATGCGGACTGGAATATTCCTCTCCCCGAAGAAACGGAGAAGGAAGATCAGACACAGAGCGGAAGCACGGGCAGTGGGGATACGACCATCATCAATAACTACGGCACGAGCCACTCCGGCTTTGGCTGGGATGATCTGCTGCTGTATCACTTCTTATTTAACGGTGGTTCAATCTACCGGCCAAGCACGTATTATGACAACCGGCGTACTTATTACACCGGCACATCCCAGGCTTACAAGCCGCGTTCGTATACCAGCAGCACATTTCAAAATAAGCCGGTCGTCGGATCCACGGTTAAGCCGAAAACTTCCAGATCTACCGGCTCGATCACTCGTCGTGGTACATCATCAGGCTCTGGCGGGATTGGCGGCAAATCTAGCGGCTACAGCTCGTCCGGCAGCTCCAGCTCGAAATCAGGCATCTTTTCGGGTTCAAGTTCGAGCTCACGGAGCAGCGGGTTTGGCGGATGAACAGCAGCGTGTTTGAAGTACATGCGCCAGGCGGACAGGATCGCAAGGAACGCGTAGAGCAGCTCGGCAAGCTGGGTTTTACTTGGGCGGATATTGGGGATGAGGAGTATTGGCTTGATCAACTGGTCGTCATGAAACAAGCAACATACCAGGAGCTGCAGCAAGCCTCTGCCCGGCTGTGGCGTATTCTCGACCGGACGGTACGTTATGTGCACGGCAACCGAAATCTGTATGAGCTGATTGGTATACCGGAGATTTTATGGGATATGCTCGACATTTGCCCGCTGCCTGAAGAGAACCTGATCAGCCGCTATGCGCGGTTTGATTATGCCGTCTCGGATGATGGAAGCATTAAGCTGTATGAACTGAATGCAGATACACCAACGGGTTACGTGGAGGCTTCAATCGTCACGCCCTGGATGTGCCAAGGGGCGGGCATCGATTCGCCCAATGTCCAGATGAAGGAGCTTATCGCTGCAGCCTGGGGGATGGAGCAGCCGGATACGGCGGCTTGCATTGCCTATGGCGAGCATCTGGAGGATTCCGGAACGATAGATGCTCTTGTGAAGCATAGCGGTCTGGATGTGAAATGTGTTGATTGCCTCGATCTTTCTATAGACGAGGGGATCGTAAAGGATGGCACCGGACGTGAGATTAAGCGTATGTTCGCCCTGTATCCGAAGGAATGGATGTCCGTGGATGATGCGGGCGATGCGCTTGCCTATTCCATCGAGACCGGCAAACTTGAGCTGTTTAATCCGCCGCACAGCATTTTGCTGCAGTCCAAAGGACTGATTGCTGCGGCTTGGGGATTGTATGAACTGGGGCTTCTTTATAACGCGGAGGAACGCGAAGCGATTGAAAAATATATTTTGCCAACCTACAATAAACCTGTTTTTTCCGGCAGTTACGTCTCCAAATCCATGTTCGGGCGTGAAGGCGGCTCCGTTCAAATGTTCGACAGCGAGGGAGAACTGGAAATCAGAGATGAGGACGGCTTTGATACAAGCGAATTATTCCCTTCCGTCTATCAAATGAGAGCGAACCTTCCGGAAATCAGCACGGTTGCCGGAGAACGCCGTCTATTGACCGGAATGTTCATGATTAACGGAATACCATGCGGTCTACTCGGTAGAGCTGGTGGGTTGATCACAGGAAATACGAGTCATTTTATCGCGATAGGAGTGAAATAGATGAGAAGAAATCGGGACGACATACGCCGGAGCGCGAGACCGAGATTCAAACTCGCTGCTGTTCTGGCGCTCTCCATGCTGGCTGTGCTTCTGCTGAATGCTTGCTCTGGAAATGAGAGCTCGGTCTTTCATACCAATTCCTCATCTGAGGAGGCTTCGCTGGACAATGTGTCCCGCGTGCCGTGGGATTACCGCATTGTTGAGACCAGCGTCGGAGATTTGATCGGCAGTGATATGACCATTTTGCCGGATAACGAGCTGATGCCAAATGACGAAAACTATGCGACGGGAGACAAAATCTGGGCACTGCAATATATGGATGCGGAAATGACCACCGATGCGAATGAACGCAACAATGTCCAGCTGTCCGCGTGGAGCACGATTAAGACCTTCAAGACGCAGGAAGATGCCAAAAAGGACATGGCCAATCTGAAGGTACCCGTAACGACGGAAATCGATTTGGTCGGCGTCTATAAAACGCAATTGAAGGAGAAGACGCGTAATTTCGCCGTATTGGAACTTCCATCAGGCAACCGGATCAAGCAGCCGATTGATGATGCACGCTACAAGGATTTGGAGAAGAAGAAAAAGGTTTCCGTAAAGCTTGAAGAGATTCATGATTTTGCCGATTATGATTCGGCCTACGCAAAATTCAGGGGGTGGGCGAGTTGACCGTCGTCGTTAATTTGATCGTAAGTGTACTTGTCATCATTGTGCTGCAGCTGCTGGGAATGCTGATATTCAGCTGGATGACGCCATTTAAGGATATGGAGGAATTGAAAAAGGGGAATGTGGCAGTCGGTTTGGCACTAGGCGGCAAATTTCTGGCTACGGCCATCGTGCTTGGCGTTGCGGCATTTACGAATACGTCCATCTGGTTCTTGGCGATGTGGTTTGCCGTCGGTTATGTATGCCTTGTGGTAGCCTATTGGATTTTCGAACTGGTTACACCTGGCTTTAATATCGCTGACAGTTTGCAAAAAGGCAACGTCGCGGTCGCTACCCTGCTGTGCTTGGTGTTCATCGGGACAGCATTTGCTGTCAGCAGCTTGATTGTTTAAACAGCTCTAATTTAGCAGCAGGCCCCATAATAGGACTAATACTTTCAGCAAAATACAGCATTAGGCAGGATTCGCCCGGCGGCTTGTGGAAGCATGAGCAGAGGGCGTTTTTTCTTAGCCGCAAAAATAAGCCGGTCCGAGGAGCGGGTTTGGAAGCCTGCCGCATACATATATATGGGGGAAGTATTCCTCTGAAGCATCAGAAAAGGTCGGTACATGAGGAGGAGTTCGGATGGGTCTACATCCTTATAAAAACTTGACTCAATGGTTTGCCAGCGCTTTATTTGGTGTGGTCTTTTGCTGTCTTCAGCTTGTTCTGCAAATACAAATGCATGAAGCACCCGGAATAGCGGGGCTGTTTTTTGTTCTTGGACTGATCTTTATTACGATATCCATCTTTATTGGTACAGACTTATTTTCAAAGAGACAGATAAGCTTTGAAGGCAAAGTGATCAACAAGGAGGGCCGGGTAGTCAATGTATTGACGACCGAAGAGAAGCTGAAACAGGTCAAAATAACCGTTCCTGAAGTATATGGGCAGCTTGAAGTGAATCAAATGGTGGAATTTAAGTTGACCCAGATCATGAAGATGCCGGTCAGTATCCGTATTATGGAGAATACGCCTGAGGATCAGGACGAAGCCGCTCGCAGCTAAAGGTGAAGCTATATCAATTGAACTGGAACGAATCACGAAAGGATGCATGCTGCATGAATTCATCGATATATGAAAACTGGAACGGGCACAAGGTCAAGCTGACCTGGATTCCGGGTGAAGAGCAGCCCGATCCGGCGCTGGTTACGAGCGTCCACGGCATATGCCTGCATCGGGGTCTTGTATTGACTGTGCATGTGCAGGGCCGCGGCTTCAATTTGCCCGGGGGACACGTGGAGCCGGGGGAAACGCCGGAGGAAGCATTTCATCGTGAAGCCATGGAGGAAGGAAGCGTCAAAGGAACGGCGGTTTATCTCGGAAAGATGGAGATCAATCACGAAGAGGACGAGCATTTTGACCCAAAAGGAAAATATCCGATGATTGGCTATCAGCTGTTTTACCGGATGGATATTACTGAATGTCTCCCTTTCAGCCGCGAGCATGAGTGCCTGTCCCGGATCTGGGTCGAGCCGGCGGAGTTTGAACATGTGGTAAATGAACATCGGCTAGTAGGATTGGTGCTGGAGGAAGCTCTTCAGCAGGATAAGAAGCAATAATAGCTGTTGCTAACGAATACATAAATGCTTGGAATGAACGGGAGAGTGGACGGACATGAAAGCACCGGAACAACTGCTGCGGGTATGGCATCGTTTTGACGGTTATCCGATGGAGACGTTGACCAAGGCCTGGTACAGCCTGCAGCCTGAAAATGGAGGGCAGCGCAGCGTTCCTGTCATGAAAGAGCATAAGGAGCAGTACGGAATTACAGGCAACTGCTTTGATTTGGCGATCTGGCTGCTGGATGCCTTTCATACGGAAAGCATTCCTGCCTATGCCGTCGGGCATGATCTGGGATTTCAGCATGCGCATGTAGCTGTTGTAGCGCTGGATGAAGCGGGTGGACGGTTCTTCTGCGATCTGGGGGATCAATGGATACAGCCCATTTTAGTGGATCGGAATCATCAGTGCTTCACAGAGGAAGCCGTGGAGGGTTTTATTACTGGAGGACGGATTCAGGTATCCAACAATTCCTCGGCGCAGAACGTGGGGTTCAATTACGTAAGACCCAACGGGAAAATGAGCACGCAGTCCTTTGATCTCACGCCAATTTCGATGGAGGATCTGCTTGCAGCAGCGAACCATTCCCAGCATTTGCTGCGGCATCCGCTTGTGGAGCATCGCTTGTATCAGTCGGGTGAGGTGGTGCACTGGGAGTTTGACCGCTGGACCAGCTTTGTCAGCAAGAACAGCGGGCTTGAGAGAGAGGACGGGCTGAATACGAATGAAGAATGGGCGCAGCGCATCAGCCGTATCTCGGGAATCGACTACCGGGTTGCGCTGCAAGCCCTGGACTTGTATTCAGAGCTGGCAGCAGTTTAATGAGAGCTTTTTCACGCACGCGGCTTGATAATATCTCTTGGCATCCTTCAATCTGCCGCTGTACCCTTTTTGCCGGATTGATGCTCGTAGTTCCGGATCAGCATCCCCGTTGCCTTTCTCATGCCAAGCCCGGCGTAGAAATCTTGAAGTTCCGTATCGCACAGCAGATCGATCATATAGATATCTTTCAGCTTGTCCAGCATTCGCTGGGTCAGCTCTTTTCCAATACCCCGGTTTTGATAGGAGGGCACGACCTCCAGCAAAGGAATATAGGCCGTCAGTACCCGGTCGGACAGCGCTGTAATGAATCCGACGACGTGATTGGTATGTTCATCAATTGCCAGTATGATATGAGTAGCATTTTGAAGAATCCGGTCGAAGGTTGCGGTAGAAGGCGGATTCGGCCATCCGTCGAAGAAGCCGTCCGCAAAGGACGCTTCGGTGATATTTTGCATATGTTCCTGATAAATGATCATGAGATATACCTGTCCTTAATAGAGATTGCCATTATGATCAGAAATTAGCTGGCTTAATACGAATTATATGAAAAAACAAAGGATACGGGAAGATACATACATTATTGTCCGAACCGCCGCATCGCAGATAGAATATCTATCATCGAAGACCGCCCTATTCATGAACCGGGTGAAGCTGCTGTTATTTATCACCCTTTCCCGCGTTTTTTGGGAGGTGGAAACAATGATTATAACCATTCTTAAGATAGCATTGCAGACGCAAAGGCTGATATGATGAATTAGATAAAAATGGAATATGAACGGCATTGAAATGGGCATCTTTTAAAAATAACATTTTATCGGGGATGTGGTTGCGTGTTTGACGATGCGATTGCTGCAATAGAGGAGTACCGCACGAAGGTAGCCAGCGTACTGGCTATGGAAGTATTTTTCCGCAAGGAACAGGGAGCGTGGAAGCTGTACAGACAGCATATGGAGAAATATGCGGACGTCTAAAACAGGCATACTGCAACTCCCCACTATGAAGTTGAGGTGATGTCAAATGGAAATTAACATGAAAATAGAAGAATGGATCATCGAGGCGGATATCCGCCGTATGCAGGCTGCGATGGAAGCGGGCGAGACGAGCTCCGAGGAGCTGGTTCGGGTCTATTTGGAGCGGATTGGTCGTTATGACGGAAAGCTGAGATCCATCATTGAGATTAACCCGGAAGCGATAAGCATCGCCAGGGCGCTGGACGACGAGCGATATGAAAAAGGAAGCCGGGGACCACTTCACGGCATTCCTCTGCTCCTGAAGGACAATATCGATACCCATGATGCATTGCATACCAGTGCGGGAACACTGGCCTTGGCGGAGCATGTAGCGGAGCAGGATTCGTTCGTCGCTGCGCAGCTGCGGAGTGCAGGCGCCGTATTCCTTGGTAAGGCCAATATGACGGAATGGGCCAACTTCATGGCAGACGGAATGTGGGCCGGATACAGTACACGGCGGGGGCTTTGCCTAAATCCCTATGGTCCGGGAGAGCTGTTCATCGGCGGCTCCAGTTCAGGCTCAGGAGCGGCCGTGGCTGCCAACCTTGCAGCCGCAGCGATTGGTACGGAAACCTCCGGCTCCATCATCGGCCCGGCCAGTCAGAACATGCTGGTGGGCATCAAGCCAACAGTCGGTCTGGTCAGCCGTTCGGGAATTATACCGATTACCCATACTCAGGATACCGCTGGACCGATGGCCAGATCCGTTACCGATGCAGCGATTATGCTGGGTGCCATGACGGGAGTGGATGAACGGGATGAAGTCACAAAAACGAGTCAAGGACATTTTCTAACCGATTATACGCCCTTTCTGGATGCTTCGTTTCTGAAGCAGGCGCGGATCGGGATCCCGCGGTTCTATTACAGTCAGCTGGACCCTGACCGGATGCAGATTCTGGAGGCTGCCATTGAAGTGCTCCGCAGCGAGGGAGCAGCCATCATCGATCCGGTAGAACTGCCATGCCAGGAAACAGATTGGAACTGGAGCGTTCTGCGCTATGAATTCAAAAAAGGGGTGAATGACTATTTGGCCCCATTGCCGGAAAACATCCCTGTCCATACGTTGGCAGAGGTTATCGCTTTTAACAACGAACATGCTGAGCAATGCCTGAAATACGGACAAAATGTGCTGGAGGCATCCGAGTCGACCAGCGGAACGCTGACCGAGCCGGAATATGTGGACACGATCCGCGTGAATGAAGAAATGTCACGGGCACAAGGCATCGATTATGCGCTTGAGAAATATAACCTCGATGCGCTGCTGTTCCTGGGCTGTGAGGAAGGCGATGATATCGCGGCCAGAGCCGGATATCCTGTCATTACCGTGCCGGGCGGCATTGCGCAGGATGGGGTTATTGCTCCCGGCGGCTATATCACCAAAGGCCCGCAGGGTATCACGTTCATCGGTACTGCTTACAGTGAACCTACACTGATCAAGATCGCTTACGGATACGAGCAGGCCACGAAGCACAGAGTGCCGCCGGAGATGGGCATGCTTGCAGGAGAATAAGCAGTCCGCAGCTTGGATAAGCCGTGAATTTTGGTTGCATCTATTTTGCAAAAGCAGCATCAATATCCGCCTGCTGCAGATGACCGGATTTCACATCATTCATGCTTATGGCGGATGGAAAAAGGAGCCGTTAACCTCTGCCAGTCCGGAAATGATCTTCATATGCCGGAAGGCGGGTTAAGGCTCCTATAAGAAAAGCGGTCGTTAATTATTTGCGGCTTCTGCTTCGGACTCGGCGCAGGAACACGGAGAGTCCGGCTACTGGCGGCAGCAGCAAGGTTGCATCCATCGGCTGGTGATACCATAATCTCTGCATGATTTGGATACAGAACACCAAAATTACAATAGCACCCAAGAGCAGCATCGGATCCACGGACCGGTGCAGCACTTTTTTGAAAAATAATTTAATTCCGAAATAGGCTACAGCGAAATAAAATCCGCACATCAGTGCGATGGACAAGGCGGCTGCGATCATCATCAATGGGATTCGTCCCGATTCAATTGGGTTTATTTCCCATTATACTCTTATTGTCTTGAATCTTAAAGGCAATACTTATCCTTATATCGGATCCAATGCCAGCCCGGACAGATTGTGGCGGATTAGCTCACAAGAATCGTTAAAACGCTGCTGCTCATCCTCATTCAGCTTCAGTTCGAGCAGTTCCTGAATACCATCACTGCTGATAATCGCCGGAACGCCGGCACATACGCCGTATTGGCCGTACTCTCCGTCGAGTATGGCGGATACGGCGATTATTTTATGCTCATCATTGAGCACGGACCGTGCAATATGGGCAATCGCGCTGCCGATTCCGAAATGGGTCGAGCCTTTGCGCGTGAAAATCTCCCAGCCCGCGTCTTTCGTTTTGCGAGCAATATCCTCTAAATCAAGATGCCTGAAACGCTCCTGATGCTGGGCCAAAATATCGAGTATCGGCTTGCCGCCGATGGTCACATGCGACCAAGCCACGAACTGCGACTCCCCATGCTCGCCAAGCGCATATCCGCTTACGCTGCGCGGATCGATGGAGAAAACGTCGGAGAGCAGCGTTTTGAGGCGGGAGGAATCGATAGAAGTGCCCGAACCGATCACGCGGTGACGCGGAAATCCGGTCAGCTTCCAGATCATGTAGGTGACGACATCGACCGGGTTCGCG
This sequence comes from Paenibacillus dokdonensis, assembly GCF_004916975.1. GTDB lineage: Bacteria > Bacillota > Bacilli > Paenibacillales > Paenibacillaceae > Paenibacillus_AQ > Paenibacillus_AQ dokdonensis. Next base: position 1,233,214 of record NZ_STGQ01000002.1, read on the forward strand.
GCAACGATGAATATGCCGTTAAATCCGCTCTCTACGATCGGAGTCACGATTTGGCGCGTAATTTCCGCGGCCTCTGCCAGCACATCCATCCGGTTCTGCCCCGGTTTTGGATTCGCGCCAGCCGTCAGAATGACAACATCCACATCGGAACAATCCGCATAGGTACCGGCATAAACGGTGGTGCGTGTATGTGTGAAATCAATGCAATGCGACAAATCGAGAGCCTGTGCGAGCGCCCGGTCATACGTACGGTCAATCATCATGATCTCGTCGCAGATGGACTGGTTAATCATGGAGTAAGCGCAGCTGGATCCGACCATGCCGGAGCCTACGATGGCGACTCTTCTTCTTTTACGGTTCATTGTTCATCCGCTCCTTCATTCATATTTTACATGAGGATTTTATAAAAATCCCATCACGAACGAAATCAGCTGAATACGGCTGAAAACCGCCTCATACGAATAAAACCGGCAGCAACAGCTTAACCGGTTTCTGAGCGTTGTATCCCCGTTAAGCCGCCGGACTCCATGGCAGAGGCTGCGGCTGCTTTTTGCTGCGCCAAACAGGGAATCTCCCGCCTGGACCCACATATTTGAACAGGTGCGTACCGATCGAGCTTCCCAAAATCGCGATAGCCTCATGTCCGTTCACCCGTCTCAGTCCTGCATAAAGTGCGGAGCTGAAAAGGATTTCCACCATCACAAACTTGACCAGTTCAGTCCGGGTAAACACCCAGACCGTAAATTCCTTCGCTGCAAGCTTTCGCATCCGTTCCCCCTTGATTTCGTCATAAACTCCTTTTTTAGGATATAGGGGAGGGCAAATTTTAAGAACATGCGGACAGCCTCGAATTTTGTGTGGCGATCCCGACTGCTCAAGGAACCGACAAAAATGATGTGATGAAAATCACAAGGTGGGTACGGAGGCGATGGTACGCTGAAATCATCAAAGGCAAGGCTGATAGTTCGCGGAATGATCCGCTGTCAGCCGGTCAGGAGGATGGGGAGGACATGAAGAAGGCCTATACTTTTGTGGACAAAAACACCTGCATTGCCTGCGGAGCTTGCGGCGTCATCGCTCCTGATATCTTTGATTACGATGATGAGGGGCTAGCAGAGAATATATTACCCGGAGACCGCAACCTAGGCATTACGGAAGTTCCGGAAGATCAATTGGACAGCTTGGACGAAGCGGAGCACGGCTGCCCTACTGCATCCATTCACGTGGCCACATGTCCGTTCCGCCAAAAGGGACAATGAAGAAACGGGAGGAGATCTACATGGCAAGCTTTACATTCAACGATTTAAAACATATCAAGAGAACGGAGCTCGGTAACCAGGTTCCGCTGGAGCTGTTCCGCGCGATCCGTCTGATCGGGATGCATGAAGGGCTGCCGATGGGAGGGAGAAATACGACAGCCACCATTGGGCGCAAAATTGGCGAAAGCCTGCCGGCCCAAACGGTAGAGGAGCTCTTTGGATTATTTGTTGAGCTGAAAATCGGGATTCCGGCCATCATGCATCAAGATGAGCATACGATGCGGGTGGCGGTGGAGGATTGCTTTTGCGAGGGGCTGCCTGTTCAGGAGGGCAAGCTTGTATGCGATCTGGAAGGCGCGATGATGGAGGGGGCGTTAACGCGGATTTTGGGCCGCAAGGTATCGGTCAAGGAAGTGAAATGCAACGTAAACGGCGACGAACACTGCGAGTATGAGCTAAGATTTTATCAATGACTCCGAATTACATACATGGATGAAGATGAGAGATCATTAACGAGAGTTTCGTTCGCTTTGCGGGGTTATACTTGATTCGCTATATGGAGATACTGTTCATAGCAAGAGCCAGCCTAGGGCAGCTTTACACGGTGCGGGATGAATTCTGCCTCGGGTAAAGCTGCCCTTTTCAAAATGGCTTGAGGATTCAGAAAGGAAGAAGCTGCATGAACACGCGAAATCATCGGCGAGCCGCTATTCATCCCATGATCCGCCAGGCGTTTGAGATGAAGAGAATAGCCCTGCCATGGAACCGGGCGATCTGTGCGGGCCTATGTCTGGGCCTGCCCTCTTTGATCGGCCTTCTGCTGGGGCGCTTCGATTACGGCATGCTGGCGGGGACTGGGGGATTTACGTACTTATATACATTTCATGAGCCTTATGCGTTAAGAGCGAGGAAGCTTTTCTTTGTCATGCTAGGCATCGGCTTTTCCGTCTTTTGCGGCTCGCTGCTGGCTCCGTATCCGGTTCTGTCCGCGGTGGTGCTGGGATTGATCGGAGCGCTGGCGACCTTTATTTTTGGAGCGCTTAAGTTCAAAGGGCCGGCCGCTCTTTTCTTCGTTCTGAGCTTCGCGCTTGCTTCCGGTATGCCGCATGGTCCCTCCGAAGCCTTAACCCGAGGGACACTTGTTCTTTTGGGAGGGGCGCTGGCATGGCTGATCGCCATGGCGGGCTGGCTTACGAATCCGCATGGACCCGAAACCCAGGCGGTCCGCAGGTTGTATACCAATCTGGCGGATTTGCTGGATGCAGCCGGAACGGGCAAGTATAAGAAGGCGAGACATGAGACCCTGATCTCCATGGTTGAGGCGGAGTCCATTTTGGCCGGGCAGGGGAGAGTATGGCGGGAACCCGCACGGGTCTACCGTCTATTCAGGCTGTTTCACCAGGCACATGTGATCTACCAGGAAACCGATACCTGGAACTTGAGGAAGGGAGAGCCGCTGCCGCCGGCGCTGGGGCAGGTAGTCCGCAGCGTCTCCGGAGTTCTGCGCTACCGTGGAATACTGATAACGGACAGCCTGAAGCGGCTGGAGGATTCGGATCTTGAAGGGCTTCTACGCGCGGTGCGGGAAATGGCAGCGATTTTGGAGGCGGACGCCGAAGACGGCTGGGAGGACAGAAGCATAGCCGGAACGCCGGTGAAGAGTATCTTTCTCAGCGCCTTCGACAAAAATTCGCTTGTGTTTCTGCTGTCCCTAAGATTCGGTATGATCTTAATGATCGCTGCCTTGGCCGCTCATGCGTTTAATTTAAACCGCTCTTACTGGGTGCCTCTTTCCTGTGCCTCGGTTATGCTGGGTTCAACAGTCATTGCCACATTTCACCGGGCAATCCAGCGCTCTTTGGGAACGATGATTGGAATTTTAATAGCGAGCGCCATTTTATGGGCGCAGCCGGAAGGCTTTATCATTTCCGTTGCCATCATGCTCTTTACGTTTTTCGCTGAGCTGTTGATCGTTCGCAACTATGCGATCGCCATCCTGTTCGTGACGCCGAATGCGATCCTTATGGCGGAGGCGAGCTCGCACATCCACGATGTAGGGTATTTCGCCGGGACGCGGATCGTTGATGTCATTACCGGCAGTGTTATCGGCTTGATCGGTGTTCTCATCCTCGGCAGGAAATCTGCCTCAAGCCGAATTCCGTATCTGATGGGCCGGACGATCCGGAGTCAGTCCCAGCTTGCTGCCATGCTGTTCACAAAACAGAAGGCATCTTACAAGGCAGAGGACAGCCGGGAGCAGCGTTCCATGAAGACCCATCTGTCTAACCTGACTACGGTTTACGCAACGGCGCTTGGGGAAATTCCGAGAAGCGAGGAGGAGCTGCAGCGGCTGCTGCCCGTGGTGTGGGCGCTCGATCAATTCGGTTACCTGTTGAATTCCTATGCCTGGACGGCGAACCGGCCCGAACTGCCTGATCCCGAGCTTGCCCGTCTGCTGCTTGTGTTCGAGAAAATGGCCCAGTGCGCCGAACAGCAGCGGAGCATCACGCTTCCGGCTGTTCCCGAACTTGCGCTGACACCGAAAATAAGGCAGGAGCTGCTTGCGATGCAGAGCACGCTGGAGAAGAGCCTGACATAGGCAAGAAGATAGATCGGCTGTAATTAGTAAAAAGCCCCGCTCAAATGATGATTTGAGCGGGGCTTTTCTTGATTGCTTATATGATTAGTAAGCCAGTGTGAACAAAGCTTTGATGTGGGAGAGGTAACGGATGTTACTTGCTTCCTTCATCATGGTTGCTGGCAACCCTTTAAGGGAGATGTTGTTTTCGCCAACCGTAGCTACAGCATCTCTGCGTCCAAGGCTGGCCAGTGTGCCGGAGTTCACCGGATCAAAGGTTTGGGATGCCTTGTCAGTCAGGTAAGCATACAGGTTGTAGCCGATCAGCTCGCCCATTTGCCAAGCGATTTGAGCTGTTGGAGGATAAGGACGGCCCGTTGCATCAAAGACAACAGCGCTGTCACCAGCTACAAATACATCTTTATGGGATGTGGATTGCATGAATTCATTCACCGTTGCACGTCCGCGGTTAACTTCGAGGCCGGATTCTCCAACGAGTGGGTTGCCTTGAACGCCACCAGTCCATACGAAGGTGTTGGTAACGATTTTTTGACCGTCTTTCAGGTCAACGACGTTGCCTTCCACGTTCGTTACAGGAAGACCTGTCAGGAATGTTACGCCGCGGTTTTCAAGACTTGCTTTCGCGCGGTCGATAAGATGATCTGGAAGTACTGGCAGGATTTTAGGACCTGCTTCAACCAGCAGCAGTTTAACTTCGCCCGGGTCTACGCCGTATTTACGAGCCAATTTTGGCATAATGTCGGCAATTTCACCAACAAGCTCAACGCCGGTCAAGCCGCCGCCGCCGATCAGGATAGTTGCGTCAGCTGCATCTTTAGTTTGCGAATAAGCTTTAATGCGGTCTTCGATGTGCTGGTGGATGCGGTTTGCATCTTCAGCGGATTTCAGAACCATGCTGTACTTATCAAGTCCTGGAATACCGAAGTATGCAGTGATGCTTCCGAGACCGACAACGAGGGCATCATAAGTGAGCTTGGAGCCGTCGGACAATTTTACTTCTTTGTTGTCTACAGAGAAAGAATCAACCTTTGCGATTTTCAGATCGATGTCTTTACCTTTGAACAGTTTGTCGAGAGGCATAGCGATTGCTTTTTCCTCGATGCTGCCTGCAGCCAGACGGTGAAGCTCGGTAATGATTTGGTGAGTCGGATATTGGTTCACCACGGTGACACGCGCTTGATCTTTGTTAAGATATTTGCGCAAGGTCATAGCAGAGAGAAGTCCGCCATATCCTGCACCCAAAATGACAATATGTTTTGACATAGTTTTTCCTCCGTCCTTACTGGTAAAATTGAGAGAATTATTGTTGTTCTTTAGAGCGTTCAGCAGAAACCTGGAGATATGCGTTCACAAAACGGAACATTTTTTGCGCTTGCGGATCTTTCAGCAATTTGAGCATACCAAAAAGACCGATCACTTCATGACTCTCTTCAGCACGGTCTTTAGCTTCGATCACGTTCGCCGCAACATTCTTAGCGGATTTGATCACTGGGGAAGCCATTTCCTGAATCGCACCTACAGTGTCACTTTTCAGTGTTTTGTCCGTAGCTACGGATTGAGCGAAGTCATAAGACTTTGTCAATACATTCACAAGCTCAGTCAGCTTTGGAAGATGGTTGACCAGAGTAGTCAAAGATTCCTGAACCTCAGGCTTGAGCAGTTGGTCCAGCAAATCATGTTGATCTTGGCTGACAGGCGTGTTTGCTTGTTCTGTCGTTGCATCAGTAATTGTTTCTGACATGTCCATTTCTCCTTTGCGTAAGCAGCAATGCTTAGTTTTATTATAAAAAAGGGCTGATAGACCCTTTTTAGGCAGAGGGGTCTATAACCTGGGGACCTTCCTCGTAACGAAAAAGGCCGAAAATCTAAATTACCACTACATATGTTAACATAATGCTCTCTAAAAGGATAATGAGGCATTTAAGAGTGATAGATCAAATTGTGAAGTTTTACACATATATACGTCTTCTTGGTCCGATATTCTCTGTTTTGCTTTATTTTTACGCCAAAAACGTGATGAAAACCACTGTGAATAGGAAAATAACAGTAATTCATCCCCTTCCGCAGTTGTCCTTCCATAGGTTCTTCAATTCATCTTGGCTGTATGCACAATGTTTAATGAAAAGAGGCCATCAAGCAGAACAGCTTAATGACCTGAATGGTTATGATGTTTTGATCACATGAAATTGATCATTGAGACGCAAAAAACCGCCCTCCGGTGCAAACCCGTGCCGGGAGCGGTTTAATGAAGTTACTTTATTTTACGACTGATGGGGCGTTTCCGGGCTGATCGGTTTGCCGTTCAGTTCGCCGGCTGCTTCGATGACTCGATACTGCTTCAGCATGAAAATTCTCCAGCGGACAATCATGCCGAATGCCAGCAGGAAGAAGAGCGCACCGGATTGCGGGATCGAGACATACTTGTCAATGACCTGATGAAGAACGGTACGGACAATGAGCAGAACGAACAGGATAACCACGAAGCTCTTGGAGCGTCTGGCAAAAACCTGTCCTTCGGAGACTTCGAATTTGGTACTGCGAATCAACGGATATGAGAATAAAAACCAGCCGACGAGAAAAGCAGCTAAGGCCCAAAGCCATGGAATCCGTGTTTGCGGCGCCACGAACATCAGGAAGCCTGTTGACATGCCAAGCGGCGGGATGAGTATTTTTTTGATGGTTACTGGTCTATCGCTGGCTTTCAAACGGACGAAAATGACCATAAGCGCCATGACCAGAGCCCCCACGGTAGATCCAATTTGAAGATATGAGGGACTAATATGAGCCAAGTTAAAGACTCCTCTCTGAAAATGATAATTAATCACGTATAACTATATTATATCACACTCATCGAGAAGTAAACTTGAACGTCATATGACATCTTTGCCTCCGTGGGAAACTTTTTTCATACCTTTCTTATCCCGCCTTTTGTTCGATGGAGATCAGCTTAAGAAGTAGATTCTGCGTGCATGCCTTTCAGAAATGTCTTCAGCACATAATGGAGGCTTTCATCCACCTGAAGATCCATCTGAAAGCCCCCATGCTGCTCAAGCGTCGCGAATCCATGCAAAAAACTGCGCAGTCCGCGGATCGCATGCAGCGTTTCCTTTTCTCCCAGCCCGTAAGGCTCCAGTATCCGCAAAAAAAGGTTCAGCAGCTCCGCTTTGACTGCCTCCAGATCCTCATGCTCCTGTGTATTTACCTTATAAAAGGCCTCATATAGGCCAGGGCGGGAACGTGCAAACTGGAGATAGGCATCGCATAAGCTGAGAATGGCATCATCGCCGGATTTGCCGATGACGGCATCACGCGTTTTCTCGACGAGAAGATGCAGGCAGTAGACAGTGAGTGCTGCCCGCAAATCCGGGAGTCCGTTCACATGATTATATAAGGAAGGGGAACGCACATTGAGCTTCTGCGCCAGAGCAGCCAGAGTAAGCGAATCCAGTCCGGATGCGTCGGCCAGCTCGGCTGCGGCAACCAGAAGCGTATGGCGGTCGAGTCCCATTTTGGCCATTGTTATTTCACCTCCCGGAAAGCCTCTTCAGCACGCTGGATCGCCCGGCTGATCGCTGCTGCAGGCTGCTCCAGCATCCGTCCGTGGCCAACAGCAAGCCAGGATGGCTGGAGCCCGGCGAGGCGGCGTGCGCTTGTCAGCGCAGCGTCCTTATTCCAGGTGGCCATCGCCGGAAAAGGGAACAGCGGCTGCATATGGCCGGATACGGCCATCCCGCCCCGGATTTGAAAGGCATCCCCGGCAATCAACACCTGGCTGCGTGTATCCAAAAACGCCATATGGCCAGGAGTATGGCCAGGGGAGGCGACAGCCAGGAGCGAACCCACACGGTCGCCGTCCTCCAGGAGATGATCGGGCTTGGTGCGTATTTTCCGGGGAACATCACCTTTGATTGGGGTTTGCAGCTCTCCCTCTTCGAGGTCGCGGCTTCCCGCCAGAAGGGCTTGATCGCGGCGCGATATATATACTTCGGCTGTTGGAATGGCGTCTTTTAACGCATCCAGGGCGCCGACATGATCACCATGTGCATGGGTAAGCAGGATGCGGGTTATGGGTTTGCCGAGGGAATCCGCAGCATTCTGTATACCCTTAAAACTGAACGGCATCCCTGCATCAATCAAGGTGAGACCCTGTTCTTCTTCAACAAGATACACGTTGACAGGAAACAGGCGGGGCATAAAGGCAAGCTGGGTAACCTGGTGAACGGTTGTTTTTTTCATTAAAATCATCCTCCCATAATTGCAAACTAATATCATTAGTATTATAACTAATGATATTAGTTAAAGCAATCTTAATTTATTATGCGAAGGCTATTTGGGCATAAACTACGAGAAAAGCGTTTTCAAAATTACATTTCCATACTATAATGGTTTTGTAAACCCTTTCATATGTCTAATCTGATTTTTGAGTCCTTCTTGCGAAGGGCTCCTTTTTTTTGTGCAAAAGTGAGAATAAAGTCGACCTGCATCCGTCTATAAGGTATAAAGATCAGATGAAGAGCAAGGAGGATCGTTATGATAGACCCATCACGGGACGTTGCGCTGGTTAGAGAGGTATTGGCCGGCGATAAGGAGAGCTTCGCGCAGCTGGTTGAAATACATAAAAATAAAATATACGGTCTGTTACGAGGAATGGGCGCGGGTCCGCAGGATGCCCAAGATTACACGCAGGAGGCTTTTTTGAAGGCCTACCGCAAGCTTGCGGGTTTTCGGGAGGAATCAAGCTTTGCTTCCTGGATGTACACCATCGCCGTGAATGTGATGAGGGATGCCGGAAGGAAAAAAAAAGCGGATCCGGCGGATGATGATGTTCTGGTCAAAGGGCAGCATCACAGCGAAACGCCGGAAGCAGCTTATCTGCGAAAGGAAACGGGCCGGGAAATGCACAAGTTATTGGAGCAGCTCCCGGATAAATACCGCATAGTCATTTTGCTGAGATATACGAATGAACTAAGTTATGAAGAAATTGCTGATATTGTCGGCGTTGATGTAGATAAAGTACGCAACCGGCTTCATCGGGCGAAAAAGTCTCTGCGTAAAAAGTTTAAGGATGAGGAGGGGATGAAACATGAGATGCTGGAAGCTTGCTCAGACAAAAGAGTACCTTCATTCTGGAAATAAACCGGATGAAGAGCTGACTTTCCATATCGAGATCTGCTCCGAGTGCCAGTCCTTGGTGCACGCAGCTGCTGAGGAAGAGCAAATATGGGCAGAGCTGCTGTTTACCGAATCCCTTCCGAACGACTTTACGCAGCAGGTGATGGCTTCCCTGGAACAAGTGGATATCGAACCTGCCAGGCCGCAGCATCCGGTTTCCGCTGTTAAGCATCTTCGCAGATCCAAGCCTTTCATGAAGAAGAGTGCACTCTGGATCGCGTCTCTTCTGATTGTGACAGCCGCCTTTACGTTGTATGCGCAGCCTTCTATCGCTGATTGGGTGAGGTCTATTTTTACGAAAGAGACAACAGACAGCGGGATCATGGATGCACGTCAGCTCGGCATTCTCCAGAACCCGCATGTGAAAGTAAGGGATAAGGGTTATACCATTGAGATTAACGAGGTTGTTGCCGATACAACGAGACTTGTCATGGGCGTTAAAATCACCGATCCGCAGGGTGAACCCGTTGTTAATCAAGTGAGCTGGACAGACCTTCGTATCCTGGATCTGGACGGTAACGAGGTAGCGCAACTTAGGGAAATAAGTGGCTCGAAATCGCTAGAGAAGTTGACGTTTGCTTTTACCCGGGAAATTCTCACGGATGAGCTGAACGTGGTAGGCCATGTGGAGGAGATCGGAAACCAGTTCTCCAAGCAGATCGTGAAGGGAAAGTGGGATTTCAAGTTCAAGGTGGATATGAAAAAGGCGAATGCACTGAATATTATCACGTCCCTGAATGAAAAGTATGTCACTCCAGACGGATTGCAAATTGAGATGGAAAAGCTGGTCCGCACGCCAAGCGGGGTACAGCTGCAATTGAGCACCTCCCTGAGCGGCGAAGCAGCGAAACGCTCTCCTGAAGACATGGAAAGCCAGCAGAAGCTGATGTTCCATTTTGAAAATGAACAGGGTGAAGATATATCGAGCGTAAACAACAGCCGGGGCGGGCATCCGGAAACCATCATTTCGCAGCAGAGTGAACTGCAATCCGGTAAACGGCACTGGACCTATACATTTAGATATCTTCCTTATGACCGACAAAAGCTTCGATTTGTATTGGACGGATACTCTATTCCGGTGAAGAGCGCCGGTTCGGTGGAGTTCGTTCCGAGCAAGCTTAAAGGTCATCCGGTGATATTTAAGGATCAGGGGGATGAGATTACATTAAGTAGTTTCATCATAGGACAGGATCCAAATCTTCAGGAACAAAAAACAGTGGGATTAATTCAAATGAAAGCGAAGTTTAAAAATGAATTTGATAAAGATGCATGGTTTGTGAGGGATCCGGATGGAAGAGAATACTTCACATCTTTCAGAGGTTCCGTTAGCATGGGCGAAATTAAGGAGGCTTCCGGAGATCCGGGCTTCATTGTGTATGAAATGACTGAACTTCCAGAAAAAGTAACCCTTATACGTACAGTGACCGATAAATGGTACTCCAACGTTAACTGGTCTTTCGAGCTGCCCAAAGGCAAGCCGATTCCCGGGCTCGAAAACGTGGATCCGGAGAGCTACTTTGGCACAGAGGCTCCATAACTCCAGCATATATATCATGAAAATATAGGAAACAGCAAAAAGAGTATCTTCGATCTGGTTTCATGCCGGTAGGAGGTACTCTTTTTCATGTGCTTATGATCTAATGATCTAAGAATTAAAATGATTTCTGTTATACCTGTCGTGCATTCTCTGTATAGTATATTTTCCGGTATACGGCCGGCGTCAGACTTTCGAATTTCTTGAAGGTTTTAATAAAATATCCGGGATCGGCAAAGCCCAGCTCGTCGCTGATCTGATTGACCGATAAATCCGTGGTCTCGAGCAGCTGCTTGGCCCACTCAATTTTCAGGCGCGGAACGAATACGGAAAAATTCTCGCCCGTCTCACGGGTGAACACACGGCTGAAATAACTCGGACTGACGTGACAAAGACTGGCCATATCCTGTAAATGGACGTTCTCATGCTTATGACGGTACAGATAGTCGAAAGCGGGCTGCAGCAGCGAATTAACCGAACGGTACTCATTCGTCTTGCTTTTTTTGATTTTCGTTTCGATCAGCGTACTGGACAGCTCGTTTTGCATGGCTTGTATATGATCATATGTCGGAGCCGCGCCGCTCATGGAAGCTGCAGCGGCGTGTTCTAACGACAGGGTTTTTTTGTACATATCGATCGTTGAATTTTTATGAATGGCTTCCTCTACAATATAGTTGCATAGATGAAACAGCATTTCGGCGATGGTCGAGACTTCCTCGTAGGACAATACAGGCAAAGAGCGATATTCAGATTCCAAGGACTTAAACTTCCGATCAGTTTCTGCATTCGGTGGGCGGGTTACAATTTGTTCAAGGGGCATATCCGTATCGCGAAGCTTGATTTGGCCCGCCATAATAGCGCCGATGTATTGATTGTCGACAATGATCGGAATGGCAATATCGACAATCCCGAAATGGCATTGGTAGACATAAGGTTTATTGGAACGGACAGCTTCGAGCCCTCCCCGTGCATCGCATTTCTGACAATAGGAGGACAGGGCGTCATCTTGTCTTACCGCCTGGCAAAAGGACTGGCAATGACTGTGCTTGGTAACCGGAACACCCTTGTAATCTACCGTGATGATCGCCATCTTGGTGACCAGGGAGAGCGAGTCCTGCAGCATATGCCATTTATCGATGTCGATGATTCGATTCAAGTCAAACCGTGAGTTCATGCTCTTCGCTCCAGACGTATTGGCGTGTGATCCACCACTTTAATGAACTTATGTGCTGTTGTAATTATACTAAAATGCTCGCTGCCAGAACAAGATAGTACAATTTTATAAGAGTTAGAACAAAAAAATACTATGGGAAAGCGCTCTAAAATGCACTTTGAGTGCCATGAATTCATCGCCAGGCCCCAAGTATAATGAACATTAGACGAAGTAGGAGGGAATTATGATGAGAAAAGCATTTATCAGTCCAAGCAAGTACGTTCAAGGGGAAAATGAATTATTGAATCTGGGATACTTTATTCAGACATACGGTGATTCCGCTCTTCTGATTGCCCATCCGGATGATGTGAAGCGGGTTCAGGATAAGCTGGATTTCACCATAAATAAATTTAATATCACGCTGGTTGAAAGCGGATTCCGCGGCGAGTGCTCCCGGCAAGAGGTACAGCGCCTGAAGGATTTGGCCCAGGAAAAGAATTGCTCCTGCACGATGGGACTCGGCGGAGGCAAAGCAATTGATACGGCCAAATGCGTTGCGGAGGGCGATGCGCTGATCATTGTTCCGACGATCGCGGCGACAGATGCGCCAACCAGCCATTCCGCGGTCATTTATACAAGTGAAGGGGCTTTTGAGGATTATGCGTACTTCAAGCAAAGCCCGAGCGTGGTCATGATCGATACGACGGTTATTGCCAATGCTCCGACCCGTTTTCTCGTGTCCGGTATGGGGGACGCCTTGTCGACCTATTTTGAAGCGAGGGCCACTTCGAGATCCTTTACGAAGGTGAATGCAGGCCTGCCCTGCGGCGTTCATGCGGGAGCTGCTCCGGTAGCCCGGGGAACCAAAGCTGCGCTCGCGCTGGCCAAGCTGTGCTACGAAACGCTGCTGGAGGATGGGGTTAACGCCAAAATAGCCTGTGACAGCAATCAGGTTACACCGGCGCTTGAGAATATTATTGAAACGAACATTTTACTGTCCGGTCTCGGTTTTGAAAGCGGAGGTCTCGCGGCTGCGCATGCGATTCATAACGGTTTGACGGCTCTGGAGGGAACCCATCATTATTTCCATGGTGAAAAGGTAGCCTTCAGCACCATTGCCCAGCTGGTTCTCGAAAATGCACCAAAGGATGAACTAAACGAAGTGCTGGAATTCTGCGCAGCCGTCGGGTTGCCAGTATCTCTTGCAGACATCGGCGTGGACAGCATGACGCAGGAGGAGCTGCTCCAGGTCGCTCAGATGGCCTGTATTCCGGAGGAATCCATCCATGCGATGCCATTCCCTGTTACAGAGGAAGCCGTTGCAGCAGCCATTGTCGTTGCTGACCAACTCGGCCGTGAATTCAAACAAAGTAAGGATGCGAACTCATGAAAAAAATCATGAATCAACCGGAGACGCTCGTCAGAGAGATGTGCAATGGCCTTGTTATGGCGCATCCGGGTCTTGAGTTTAACAGCAAGCATAAAATCATCAAGAAAAAGAATATCAATCCGCAAAAGGTCACGCTGATCAGCGGCGGAGGCAGCGGGCATGAACCGGTGCATGCGGGCTTTGTAGGCAAAGGAATGCTGGATGTGGCTGTTTGCGGAGACGTATTTGCTTCCCCATCCCAGATTCAGGTCTATCAAGCGATCCGGTCATCGGCAGGTGAAAAGGGAACCCTGTTAATTATCAAAAACTACAGCGGCGATATTATGAATTTTAAAAACGCGGCCCATCTTGCCGCCGAGGATGGCATCCAGGTTGACTATGTGAAGGTTGATGACGACATCGCCGTGGAGGACAGTCTGTATACCGTCGGGAAAAGAGGCGTGGCCGGAACGGTCCTCGTTCATAAAATCGCAGGTGCGGCCGCGGAAGCGGGCATGTCTTTGGATCAGGTCAAGGCAGCGGCTCGGAACGCCATCGACAACGTCAGAAGCATCGGGTTTGCGTTTACCTCCTGCACAGTACCTGCCAAGGGCACGCCGACCTTTGCCATTGGGGAACAGGAAATGGAGTATGGTGTCGGCATCCATGGCGAACCGGGAATCCGCCGCGAAAAGCTGATCTCTGCCGATGAGCTGGCGCGCAGAATGGTAGCGGACCTGCTGGAAAGCTTGCAGGTAAGAGGTGATAGTTCGCAGGAGGTTGCCGTCTTGGTTAACGGCTTTGGGGGTACTCCTCTCCAGGAGCGGTATCTGCTGAACAACTCTGTTATGCGGGAATTGAGCACCCGGAAGGTCACCGTCGTTAAAGTGTTCGTGGGTAATTACATGACGAGTATCGACATGGCGGGCGCATCGCTGTCCATCATGAAGCTGAATGACCAGCTGAAGCAGCTGCTGAGCGAAGAATGCGACACGCCTGCACTTGTCGTCCGTGAGCCGTTTGAGCCTGTCCATTACACGGAAGTGGTTACCGGAGAAGAAGGCCGAGGTTCTGTATCCCGCAGTGTGGTAACCCGTGAGGAAGATGCAGTGCTTCAAGGCGATAAGCTGTCGCTGAACAACATGATCTATCTGATCGATACAATGAGCGATATCATTATCGAGAATGAGATTCCGTTCTGTGAACTGGATGCCCATGCCGGCGACGGAGATTTTGGGATGAGTGTGGCCAAGGGCTTTAAGCAATTAAAGGCGGAATGGAGCGATGTAACCGATCACGCAGCGGATATGGGAGGTTTCCTGGATGCCTGCTCGCTGATCATTATGGAACATTGCGGCGGTGCTTCCGGTCCGATCTGGGGCTCGGCATTCCGCGCGGCCAGCAAATATGCAGCGGATAAAACAGAGTTGTCCGTAGCAGAAATGGCAGAGTTGATGAGTGCGGTAGTCAAAGGAATCCAGGACACGGGAGAGAGATCCTTCGGAAGAGGGGCCGTTGTTGGCGACAAGACGCTGATCGACGCACTTGTTCCTTACGCAGAAGCATGGGAAGCCGGCGCTTGTGCCGGAGCCGATCTGAAATCTGTGGGCATTCAAGCCGCTGATGCCGCTATGGAAGGCGCCAAAAAGACGGAAGCGATCGTAGCCCGGATGGGAAGAGCGGGGACGGTTGGCGAGCGAAGCATCGGTTATCCGGACGCAGGAGCCTATGCGCTGGGCGTCATATTTACCGGACTTTCGAAGGCGCTCAAATAAGGATTAGGATAAAGAAGAGACCTCATGTTCACCTGGGTGAACATGAGGTCTCTTTATTTTCAGGCAGTATTGGTATTTTTATATCATTACATGTTTACCCCATAAAATATAGAAATCAAAGGTGAGCTTAAAGGCATGCTTGGTCAGCAGCAGCTGCCGTGTCTTTTCCTCCGGTGCATGCCAGGATAAGGGAGTCATTCTCAGCATCGCTGTCAGGTGCAGCGGATTCAAATCAAGTTCGTAGCGAATGCGCAGCTGCTTCATTTCCGGAAAATGCTTGGCAAACAGGGCCGTCGTTTCTTCCGGAGCCTCCTGCGGTCCATGAGCAGACTTTCCATACAAGATCTGCCTGAATTCCTGCAAATATTCGGGTCCCGGGATGACCTTTACAAGCATTCCGTTTGCAGATAGCAATCGCTGGAATTCTCCATAGTTGGATGGGGACAATATATTCACGATGATCTGAAAGGTCTGATCCTGAAACGGGCTATGAGCCAGATCTGTCACGCACCAAATGACCGGGGAGTTTCCCTTGGAAGCCGCTGCAATACCCGGTTTGGAGAGATCTGCACCCACAGCCAGAATATCCGGATGAAGAAAACTCAGCTTTCTTTGAAGGGATGCCAAATGCGACCCTTCTCCGCAGCCGGCATCGAGAATGGACAGTGGCCGCTTGGTGGCCTGCTGCGCAATGCTTTCTGAGATCATATCGGCCAGTCCATCTAGTAACGGATCAAAATAGCCGCTGGCATGTATAAGCTTACGTGCTTCAAATAGGTCTTTATCGTACTTGGTAGGCCTTGTCTTCAGCAGAAGGTGGATATAACCCTCCTTGGATAAGTCGAAGTTGTGATTAGCTGTACATGTCAGGCTGTTTTCGCATTTCATTTTCATAGGCCGGGAACAGACTGGACAGCGGAAAATATGCTCATACTCAGCCATCAGCCGGGCGCGTACGAGTGCAATTTCTTTTTTGGACAATGTAAAACACCCCAATCATTCGTTTTGGCGAAATGAAAAAGGCGCAGATAAATAAACCCTGGTCTATGATTTCAAAAAAATAACCGGGTTATTTCAACTGCACCTTCCATTAACGCAAACGAATGAATTTGATAATCATGGGATGCTTCAGCTCCTTGCTGAAAAAGGAATTGAGGAAGTAATCTTCCTCGGTTCTATTGTAACGCAAACCCCATTCGGGATAAAATCACATGGCGAAGGTTTATCTTTCCAAGGTGAAGTCACACTAGAATGAAGATGATTAATAAGTAGGATGAACATGTCTGATGAAGAAACCGAAAGTGGCCGTGTCAGGTTGACATTACCAACTGTTAACCATATAATTACAGTATAAGGAGGAGCTAAAATGAATAGTGAATTTAACATTGCCGTCCATTGTTTAACCCTTCTTAGCTTAAAAGAGGATCATATGGCTAACAGTGAAGAGATTGCGAGAAGCGTCTGTACGCATCCTGCCCGCATTCGCAAAGTGCTTGGCCTGCTGCGCAAGCATGGGTATGTGGCAACAAAAGAAGGGGTTGGCGGAGGATATCTGCTGAATCCCGTCACAGAGAATGCGACGCTTGGAGACTTGTATCGTTTGCTTGCCCAGGGTTCCCTGAAGCCAAGCTGGTGCTCCGGCGGTGATGAGCTGCCTTGCGAGGTTGCGGCTAATATCAAGGGGATTATGGATCAAATATACAGCGGCGGGGAATCGGCGCTCGAGCGTTATCTGGACGGAATTACAATGGCGGATGTCAAACGGCAGATCGAAGAGGCAGGAACGACGGATCTGATTTAAATCGAATATGTACTTCATACAAAGCGGCGTCCTGAATTATGGAGGCTGCTTTTTTCGTTCACAATCGCCATCCAATAATAAACGGTATAGCAAAACAGACCGGGAGCAGAGTAAGCTTCCCAGTCTGTTTTTCGTTTTCTTTTAAGTCTGGCCGGGTCTGAGAAAGGTTTTAACGGCTGGAGGCTCATATGTACTAAATTGATCCAGCAGGCGGCCTGCATCCGTATCCACAAGGGCCATCGACAGATATTTTTCATGCAAAAATTGCTCATGCGCCATATGCTGAAAGAATTCCAGCAGAGGATCATAATAACCATTGATATTAAGAAATCCAAGCGGCTTGCGGTGAAGTCCAAGTTGGGCCCAGGTGAATACCTCGAAGAATTCTTCCATGGTGCCCGGTCCTCCAGGAAGGGTCATGAAGCCTTCGGCCAGCTCAGCCATTTTAGCCTTCCGCTCATGCATGGAGTCCACAATGATCAGTTCTGTTAAGTGCTTGTGGGATATTTCCCTTTTGTCCAGAAAACCGGGCATAACCCCGATGACTTGTCCGCCTCCAGCCAAGACGGCATCCGCGACAGCTCCCATCACACCTACGCTTGATCCTCCGTATACCAATGTAATCCCGCGCTGCGCCAGTTCATTGCCTAATTTCTTCGCACCTTCCGCATAAACATCGGATGCCCCAATACTGGAGCCGCAAAATACAGCTACCGATTTCACTCCGTATCTCCTCCTCGCAAGTTGTATCTCTGACTGTCGATGCCATTATATTATATCCTAGACCGGATGAAGGATGGTTAACCGAAGCACATCATTTTTTCTTTTACACGTTAAAAAAGCCCGGCTTTTGTAGGTATATTTTCAAATTTAATTCATATTGATCTTATAGGAATAATATAATATAGTTGGATTCAAGAAAGGGGTGTTCCCGGTGAAAGAAATTCCCGAGCCCTATGTGAAAGCGAATCAGATCGGAATTGTTCTGTTTGTCATATTAACCGCGGTGTTTGATCAGCCTTATCTTTTGCTGGCACTGTTGGTGATACAGGTAGTTGGACTTCTAACGGGTAAAAACCTGTTTGTGCTGCTGGCAAAGCCTTTTTTGAAAGTGAAGGGGGCGCCTACTCAGGCTCAGGAGCTTCAGCGCTTCAATAACACGCTGGCAGTGATTTTTCTGACGTTGTCCCTGCTGTCCTTTCTGATCCAGCTGCCTTTTCTAGGCTATATATTTGCCGCGATGCTGTTTCTTGCTGCTTTTGCTGCCATTTGCGGCTACTGCATCGGCTGCACGGTTTATTTTCAATACAAGCAGTTCAAAGCCAGAAGAAAGATACGCATGTAATCCAAGCTTAAACATATATCGGCACTGCCTTTCGCCCGTCCGGCGCTTGGAGTGCTTTTTTTGCTGTATTAAGGGCAATCTTCGTATTCTGTTGAAGTGGCAGCAGCAACGGGTAATGGTTTAAGAGAGAAGTAAAGATCAAGAGACAAGTTAACATTGCCGAGAGACAAGTAAACCTTTATTGTAGGAATAACGGAAAGATCTTTATTTATGACATGAAAAGCTGACGAAGGAGCGGATTTGGACATGAGTGATAACACAAGCTTGTTTTACACCGGTACGTATACCGGAGCGGATGAACAGGGGATCTTCCAATGTTCCTTGGACTTACATAGCGGGCGTATGGAGATCGTTAATAGCACGGATGGCATCGCCAATTCGTCTTTTCTGGCCATGAATGCGGACAAAGACCGGCTGTATGCGGTTAGTGAGACAGATGCAGGAGAAGTGTATGCGTATTCGGTTGATTCGGAAACAGGCGAACTGCATCTGCTGGACCGCAAGCCGACGCAAGGATCGGCTCCTTGCTACATTTCGCTAACCCAGGATGGAAGCCATGTGCTGGTTGCCAATTACACAAGCGGGCATGTGAATGCCTACTCAATTGGTGACAACGGCGAGCTTACGCCAAGCAGTTTGATTCAGCATAGCGGCAGCAGCATCAATCAAGACCGCCAGGAAGGACCACATCCGCATTCTGTATTCCAGGATCCCAAGGGTAAATACGTGCTTGTATGCGATCTGGGCTTGGATGAAGTTATCTTTTATCGCCTGGAGGAAGGCAAGCTGGTGTCGCATCATGCCGTAAAAACGGCTCCCGGAGCGGGACCCCGTCATTTCGATTTCCATCCATCGGGCCAGTGGGCTTATGGAATTAACGAGCTGGATGATACGGTGACCGTTTATGCGCTGAACACGCAGGCAGGCGATTTGAAGCTCCTGCAGACCATTTCGGCCCTTCCGGAAGGTGCTGTCCGGGGAAGCGCAAGCGCGGACATTCATGTAACGCCTTGCGGACGTTTTCTGTATGCTTCGAATCGCAGTGAAGACAGCATTGGGCTATATCATATCAACCCGTCCACGGGCATGCTGACGGCAGTAGAATGGGTGTCCACAAACGGCAAGACACCACGCAACTTCGCTATTTTCAAAGGCGGCTATTTGCTGGCTGCGAACCAGAACAGCAGTAATATCGTTTCTTTTAAAATTAATAAGGAAAACGGACGGCTGACACCAACTGGTTACGTGCTGGAGGTACCTAAGCCTGTATGTATTCTGCCAGTCGCCAAATGTAAACATTAAATCTGTAAGCCGGATTCAACAAAAAAGGCAGTCTCTGCATGATGCAGAGACTGCTTTCTTTTTGAATGGGAAGCTTAGCAGCCGGAATAAGAAAATTGCAGCAGTTCCCTTATGTCTCCAGGCAGGATCGACCTTATAACAAGATGCTGAAGGCTAGGCTTCCTGCTCGGTGTAATACAGATGAAACAGAAGATCCTGCTGGTGATTGCCGAAGCCTCTCCCGAACAAGGTGATGCCGGTGGAACTGCCGTTCTGCTCAGGTACGGCAATCCGAAAGGTCCACTGCTTGTCCCGGATGGGAAGAATGTCAAGCGTAACGTCGGAAATTCTTTTTCCATCGATATAGGTGCCGCTTCGGGTAATCCGCAGCGTTTTCAGCAGGCCGCATTGGCTGACCGGATCGGACCACCAAGCCGGGGTATGGATGCCACGGCTTGTACCCAGATATTTCTGACCGGACCATTTTCCGAGCTCAATGCTATTGAAAGAAAAGACGACGCCGGCCGGCTCATTGCCAGGATGGAAAGGAAGCATGGTAGACAACTCGAAAGTGATTTCCAGCTCCTCAGGATTCTGGCTGTCGAGCAGAAAGTTGGGAACCTTGTACTCGATATACCCGCGGCTGAACCAAAGCATCTTGGCTTGAACGCGCTCGGGATACCAGAAGTATCTGGGTTCGTTATATTCCCCGATCGTATGCTCCACCGTCGCAATTCCGCAGGAGGGCAGCAGGTCAAAATCCGTATAATGACCGACAGACACCTCGGTTTGATGGGATTTGCGGTGAAGTCCAGGGGACGTAGGTAGGGTAATCTCGATTTTTTTGGCGGAAAGGGTGCAAATTTTTTGCACGCCGCCTTTGCCGGGGGCCATTTTGGTTGTAATCAGCCTGGCTTTCTCCAGCTTTTTGACATGCATGGTCATGATGGCGCTGCTCAAGCTGAGGGCTTCCGCCAACTCGCGCACATTCATCTGCCGCGTGGAAAGAAGCTGAAGGATACTCAGCCTTACGCTGCTGGCCAGAGCTTCATAGACGGGAAGGGAATGGGTTGACGTATCCAGTTCCAGTTCCATGACAAACCTCCATTCAGGTTTTAGAATGAAACCTATATTCACAATTATATAATGATTTTCCAATATGAACCATGTATTGAGCATGTAATCCAACAATTTCCTTAAAAAAGGATTGACGAAGGTGTAGGCAGTGATTACAATACGATTATAACACACTAAACAGGTAGGAATAATTGTAATAAAATTGCATTCACATCGTTCTCGCCGTACAAACGGAGGAACCTCTGAAACGAATTATGGGCCGCATTCACGGGAATGCGCCATGATTTGGACAGGGTTTCTCCGTTTTTTTATGGGCTGGCAGACTGCCGGGCGGGTCAAAACCAATATTTAGAATATGGGAGTGGGGACAATGAGGAAAATAGGGAATATGGGGATCAGGACGGCAAAAAGAGGAGCGGTGATCGGTCTGGTGCTGCTAATGACGGCGGCGCTTGCGGCATGCGGTTCCAAGGACGGAGCCGGAGCCCCGGCGGAAAGCAAGAGTCAAAGCACTGAAGCCAAGACCAGCGCCAAAGAAATTAACCTGCTGAATGTGTCTTATGATCCGACCCGGGAGCTGTATGAGAATTACAACAAAGCCTTTGCAGCCTATTGGGAAAAAGAAAAGGGACAAAAGGTAAACATTAAGCAGTCGCATGGCGGCTCCGGTGCACAAAGCCGTTCCGTCATTGACGGATTAGAGGCGGACGTGGTAACACTTGCTCTGGGCTATGACATTGATGCCATTCAGAAAAAAGGACTGATCAATGAGGGCTGGCAAAATAAATTCGATCTGAACAGCACGCCGTACAACTCCACTATTGTGTTTCTGGTGCGCAAAGGCAATCCCAAGCAAATTAAGGACTGGAATGATCTGATCAAGGGCGATGTACAGTTAATCACGCCTAATCCGAAGACTTCTGGTGGAGCACGCTGGAACTACTTGGCCGCTTGGGGATACGCATTGAAACAAAATAACAATGATGAGGAAAAAGCGAAGGAATTCGTCCGCGACCTCTTCAAGCATGTGCCGGTACTGGATACCGGGGCCCGCGGAGCAACGACGACATTCGTTGAACGGGGGATCGGTGATGTCCTGCTGGCTTGGGAGAATGAAGCACTCTTATCTGTGAAGGAGCTTGGGCCTGATAAATTCGATATCATCTATCCTTCTATCAGTATTCTGGCAGAGCCTCCGGTTGCTGTCGTGGATAAAGTCGTCGACAAGAAGGGCACGCGTGAAGTTGCAGAAGCTTACCTGAAGTACCTGTACTCGGAAGAGGGACAAAAAATAGCCGCTGAAAACTTTTACCGGCCGACACTTGCCAGCGTACTTGATCAATACAAGGATACGTTTAAATCTATTAATCTGTTTACGCTGAAGGATGTTTTTGGAACATGGGAAGAAACGCAAACCAAGCATTTCAAAGACGGCGGCGTGTTCGACCAAATCTATACGCCGGGCAAATAAAGCGGGCAGGCCAGGAGAGGATGATAAGTCATGACCCAAGTGAGGACAGGGCGGAGCCGGGTACTTCCCGGCTTTGGCCTTACGATGGGGTACAGTGTTGCATATTTAAGCTTGGTCGTTCTGCTGCCGCTGTCCGCGCTGCTGATTAATTCGACCGGACTGAACTGGGCTAAATTCTGGCAGGTGGCGACAGATCCGCGCGTACTCGCCTCCTACCGTATCAGCTTTACCACATCCGCCGCCGCTGCATTGATTGATGCGGTGCTTGGTCTTTTGCTGGCCTGGGTTCTGGTGCGTTATGAATTTCCGGGAAGGCGGCTATGTGACGCGCTGATCGATCTGCCGTTTGCGCTGCCTACAGCGGTGGCTGGGGTGTCGCTGACTGCCTTGTATGCTCCGAACGGCTGGATCGGCTCCCTGCTTGAGCCGCTGGGGATCAAGGCGGCTTTCTCGCAGCTAGGTATTACGCTGGCGCTGATGTTTATCGGCCTGCCTTTCGTCGTCCGGACGCTGCAGCCGGTTCTTCAGGATGCGGAACGTGACGCGGAGGAGGCATCGGCAACACTGGGAGCGGGAAGATTCCGGACGTTCCGGATGGTCATCCTTCCAGGCCTTGTGCCCCCGCTGCTTACGGGCTTTGCGCTTGCCTTCGCTCGGGGAATAGGGGAGTACGGCTCCGTTGTATTTATATCAGGCAATATGCCGATGAAAACGGAGATCGCACCGCTGCTCATCATGTCCAAGCTGGAGCAATATGATTATGCGGGAGCCGCGGCGGTAGCTGTTCTGCTGCTGTTAATCTCCTTCCTGATGCTGCTCGTGATCAATTCGCTGCAGCGATGGTCCAGCCGGAAAAAGGAGGCGGTATAATATGGCCGGTACATTACCCGGAGCCGCGTCGGTACGCCCGGTGCAAGCTTCGCAGGCGGCAACAGAGGCACGGTGGGTGAAGTGGTTGCTGATTGGGGTAGCAGGCTTGGTGCTTCTGTGGCTGATTGTGCTACCGCTTGCCGTGGTTCTGACGCAGGCGCTGAAAAAGGGATGGGATGTCTATATCAGTGCTTTATCGGATCCGGATGCACTGTCAGCACTGAAGCTAACACTGCTGGTGGCACTGATTACGGTTCCGCTGAACACGATCTTCGGGGTCGCCGCCGCCTGGGCGATAACGAAATTCAAGTTTAAGGGCAAGGGCGTCCTGATTACACTGATTGATCTGCCTTTTGCTGTCTCGCCGGTTATTGGCGGATTGATTTTCGTGCTGGTGTTTGGAGCGAACGGCTGGTTTGGTCCCTGGCTCGCGGATCATGATATCAAAATCATCTATGCTGTGCCGGGGATCGTGCTGGCAACGCTGTTTGTGACGTTCCCCTTCGTGGCAAGAGAGCTGATCCCGCTGATGGAAGATCAAGGGCAGCAGGAAGAGGAGGCTGCCATCACACTGGGAGCCAAGGGCTGGGTTGTTTTCACGAGGGTGACGCTGCCGAATATCCGATGGGGGCTTATTTACGGCATTATTCTTTGCAACGCCAGAGCGATGGGCGAATTCGGAGCGGTATCCGTTGTGTCCGGACATATCCGGGGAGAAACGAACACACTGCCGCTGCATGTGGAAATCCTGTACAACGAATATCAGTTCTCCGCTTCCTTTGCGGTCGCGTCCTTGCTTTTGCTGCTGGCGTTGGCCACGCTTTTCATCAAAAGTTTTTACGGCCGGAAAAATGCGCATTGACAGCCTTTTTGGCGGCATGATAATGTAACTGTAAACATTAAACATAGTAAATAGGTTGGAAAAGAATGAATAATGCGCGAATGATCATGATCGAATGGGAATAAAGCAGAAAACGCTAAAAAACGTTCGGAGGGCAAAGGAGGATGCGTCATGGCAAAGGGGCTTCAGGTGGATCAGTTATGGCTTGAGCGGATCGCGGGCCAGTTAAATGACATGGAATTCGGCTCTCTACATATCGTCGTGCATGAAGGCCAAATCGTGCAGATGGAACGGACCGAGCGGAAGCGTTTCGAGAATATGCCTGTCAAAGCAGCGAAGACGGGGATCAAGGCAAGAACCAGGCAGGACCTGAAAAAGACGGCCCGGGATCATCGATAGGCTTGATTAAGCTGCTAAGGAATGCGAACAGGCAGGAAGCTGAAATAAGATTCATTACAAGCAAAACCCGTTGAGTGTCCGTCAACGGGTTATTTTTCTGGCTTTATGCGTTCTATATCTGTTGAAGCTTCGAGTAATTCCGTAGAGCCTGCGTAGGGCCGATCGCGTCTTGAACGCTTCGGATGAATTCCGAATCCGACCAGAAAAAGAATGAATTGGACTGCTAATATGTAGGGTGCGGCAGTTAAGCCGGCGAAATGTGCCAGCGCAGCAGCGCTAATGAATAAAGCCAGAATACGGTAGGATACCTTGGTTGAATCCTTTCTGGGGGTCATAACGGCGAGGTAGAAGGAAATCACTGCTGCCAGACAGGAGACGAACCGTATCCACAACTCAGCGCTTGTCCATGATAATGCCGGGATATCGGGTCCATGAAAATCCTGATACATCTGCAGGCACCAGTATAGAATCAGCACCAGGGCTGCGAAAGGAATGGCAGGTCGGATCAGCTTCCAAAAGCCGATGCCCCAGCCTGGATTGTCCAGCGAACGGATAATGGACGCCTGCTCGCGGATGCGCCGGCGGATCTCTCTCTCCAGCATCTTTTGCAGTTGTGTATGACGCGAGCTGTCCCGCTCTTTTAAATAGGCGTCGATGGCTTCCAGCAGCTCCGTTGTGATCAAGGGAGCCGCCTTGCACTGCTGCAGCAGCAGGATCAGGGATTCTGTT
Organism: Paenibacillus dokdonensis; assembly: GCF_004916975.1. Lineage (GTDB taxonomy): Bacteria > Bacillota > Bacilli > Paenibacillales > Paenibacillaceae > Paenibacillus_AQ > Paenibacillus_AQ dokdonensis. Next base: position 1,257,889 of record NZ_STGQ01000002.1, read on the forward strand.
TCTTGCTCATGCTCAGCCGGGGAATCCACTGCTCCATCACCGTCCAGCATACCTGCTGCCCGGGAGTAAAGCCCGAGTGTTTGCCGAAGCCAATCCAGCCGAGCCGTTGCCGCGCTTTTGAAGGAACGGGCGGTACGAATGTACAGCCATAGAAAAAGAATGACCGCAAGTCCTGTGACGATGATTCTGGACTGCGTATCGGTGATATCATTTGCATCAATCCAAGCCGCAAGGTACAACGCCGAATCCCTCCTTCATCGCTTTTGTCTTCACTATTGCATAACAGGCTCCGGATTACAAGATTTCAATTACATGAATTGAACTAAAGATCAGCGTAAAACTTTATTCATTTTATATGCCTGATTTATTCCAGCTTCGCGGATAAAATATGCGGCAAATTGTCGAGATCCTTCAGAAGCTCCTGCAGCGTGCCGTTATGTCTGGCTTTACCTTCAATTTTGAGATGATACATGCCAAGACGTTCCGGATCCTGATCCATCTCATAGGAGGAGATAGAGATTTTTCTCGCGGTAAGCGAATCCAGAATCGGCTGCACGGATTCCTTGGATTCCAGCTCGAAGGAGATATTCAGTGATCTGCCGGTTTTAAAGATCATGCTGAGCAGCTCAAGCCCGATCATGACAAGGATGGTTGCGCTGATCCCGGCAGCATACATGCCAGAGCCGATAGTCAGTCCGATGCCGGAGGTAGCCCATACCCCTGCGGCTGTCGTGAGACCGCGTACCATTTTACGTTCAATAATAATCATGCCTGCTCCGAGAAAACCGATGCCGCTGACCGCCTGGGCAGCTACACGGCTGGGATCAAGCGCAATATGATCATGGTCTAATACTTGGGAAAAACCGTATTGCGATACCAGCATGATTAGCGCACTGCCGACGGCCACGAGAAAGTGGGTTCGGAGCCCAGCTTCCTTGGCCCTCAGCTCACGCTCCAGACCTATAACGGCCCCGAGCAGCCCGGCTACCGCCAAACGGATAATGTATTCTGTAATCATGCATTCATCAGCTCCTTTAAGAAAACGATACGAAAGAGTTCCTGAACTATTACCCATATTCCTCTAAAACTTCCTTTAAAACTTCAAACAAGCTATTTTTCAACCGGTGTCTCTGGTGGGTAAATAGATATCAAAAGGACTTGCCAGGGAGGTTTTGCTATGGACTTGGGAATGATTTCCGTTAAATTGATTATCGGTTTTCTCGGCCTTTGGGTGATGACGCGCGTTCTGGGCAAAAAGGAAATTTCCCAGCTTACTCCCTTTGATTTTATATCTTCACTCATGCTGAGTGAATTGGTGGGGAATACCGTATATCAGGAAGACGTTCATATAGGTCAGCTTTTATTTTCGCTGGCTATATGGTTTATTTTATCTTATGTATTTGAAAAAGTAACCCAATATGCCAGGAAAACCCGCGGACCTCTGGAAGGCTCGCCCTCCATCCTGATCCGCAACGGTGAGGTGGACATCCGGGAAATGAAGCGGAACCGCCTGGATTTTGAGCAGCTGCTGATGATGCTTCGTCAAAAGGATATTTTTTCCGTGCGGGAGGTATCCTATGCCATCTTTGAAACGAACGGATCACTAAGCGTTATGAAAAATACAGAGTATGAAACGGTGCAAAAATCCGATTTGAAGCTTACAGATGATGAGCCAGGACTCACTTATAATCTGCTCGAGGAAGGGCGGATCAATGAGGAGGCGCTGAAGTCCCTGGGTGAAAATAAGATCTGGCTGATGGAGCAGCTGAGGCAAAACGGACATACCGAGCTTGAAAACATTGCGTATGTGGAATGGCAGGAAGGGCGGGGGCTATTCGTTCTTGAGCATAAGCATGAAAGACATGGCTAATGAATGAAACATGAAGATTTTTGGGCATGAAACGGATTTTGAGGGTAAAATAGGAGTACATGCATAAGTGATTATAGCAAAATGATATAGAGGAGATTATTTCATGACAGAAACTATTCACCCGATGAATATAACGATATTTGGCGCAACCGGCACGGTTGGACAGGCTTTGCTGAAAGAGGCGCTGAGCCGTGAGCATGAAGTGACGGCAGTAGTGCGTGATGTATCCCGGTTAAGCGAAAAGCATGAACGTCTGCATGTGGTGCAGGGGGATATTCTTGACCCGGCATCCGTATCCGAGCATACGAAAGGACGCGAAGCGGTTATCAGCGCTTACGGTCCCAAGTTCGGTTCGGAGGAAGAACTGGTGGAGGCGGCACGCTCTCTGGTCGAAGGCGTGCGCCGCTCCGGTGTGAAGCGTTTGCTGGTTGTAGGCGGCGCAGGCAGCCTGATGACGGATGAAGGAGTCCGGCTCATGGATACGCCATCCTTCCCGGCGGAGGTCTTTCCACTGGCCAAAGCGCATGCCGATGCTTATGAGATCTACAGCCAGTCAGACTTGGAGTGGACTTATCTCAGCCCGGCAGCTGTGCTGGAGGATGGGCGCCGCATCGGAAACTTCAGGGTTGGCATCGACCGCTTGATTACCGATGAGCTTGGCAGCAGCCGGATTTCAACCGGCGATTTGGCCGCAGCATTGATGGATGAGATGGAGGATCCGTACTTTGTGGCCTCAAGGTTCACGGCGGGGTATTAAGGCAAGAACGACTTGAGCTGTGCAGCTGTGCCTATCGTTTATCTCTTGGCCCGTGAAGTAACATGCTACAAAATACGGCGTCTCTATAACGACTGAATTAGCCTCTCTTGGTGTTTATCCGCCGGGAGAGGCTTTTTTTAGGGGGATGCCTGACCGGGTCAAGATTCTGCACGCAGCTTGGCCATGTATTCCTTAGGCTTGCAGCCCGTATATCTTTTGAACAGCTCGTAGAAATGTGCCATATTTTCGATTCCGATCGCTTCGGCAATCTCCGTCACCTTCATATTTTGGGTTAGCAGGAGCCGCACCGCATTCTGGATCTTTCGGCGGTTCACATAGTCGGTAAATGAGACCCCCATCATTTTCTTGAAATATTGCGGACTGGCTGAAGAACTACGCTAAACTGAGTGCGACCGTAAGTATGAATCGTACCGATAAAGAAATCGTGGTCATGCTGACGCCGCAATCTTCCCTGGACCGGGCCGATTACCGCATCGAAACTTCGACGGCGCTGCTGCAGAAGTCGAAGGAAATGTATATGGACGTTCCTTATGCACAGATCGAACAGAAAATTGCCGAAGCCAAGAACGTTCGCGGGGAGATAGCGAAGCTGATTGAGCAGCAGGCATACGATCAGATGACTTTGAAATCAGCAGCGCTGGACAGCTTGATGGATGAGGTTATTAACCTGAATATGGAATCTCGCAAGGTCGAGCATCGTGCCATTTGGATTCGTCCACTAGAGACGAACATCGATGAAGTTCGTCAGCATCTGAAACTCATCGCTGATGCGAATCTGAATCAGGTATATGTGGAAACATGGTGGGGCGGATATACCATTTACCCGTCGAGCAATCCGCTTGCGCCTCAAAATCCGATGTATAAGGGGTTTGATGTCCTTCAGGCGTACTTGGATGTAGCTGATGAACTCGGCCTGGAGATACATGTGTGGGTGGAGAATGCGTTTCTTGAGGGAAATAAGATGGAGGAAAAGCCGGAATGGTCGATGATCCGCCGCGATGGGGCTGATTATTGGGAAGTGGATGGCCATACGTTTTACTGGCTGAATCCTGCCCTTCCGGAAGTAAGGAAATTCATTGCCGCTCTCTATAGCGATTTGGTGACCCGATATCCGGTTGCCGGGCTGCATCTGGATTATATCCGTTATCCCGACAATTACGGAACAGACATCGATTATGGCTATGACGCCTATACCCGTAATGAGTTTATGAAGAAAAATAAAACCGATGTAGATCCGGTGAATCTTCATCCGGGAGATCCGCTTTGGCCGGAATGGCAGTTTCGCATGGACATCATTACAGGATTTGTTAAAGAGCTTGTATCGCAATTGAAAGAGGCTTCACCGGGGCTGGCCATTAGCGCAGCCGTGTATTCCGATTTCTACAGTAATCCGTATTACAAGCTGCAGGAAGCAGGGCTGTGGCTGCAGCAGGGCTACCTGGACAATATATTCCCTATGTCCTATAAGCTGGATGCTCAAGCGGTTGTCCATGATGCAGAAGAGACGATGAAGCTTGCCGGCGCTCTCTCTTACGTGACGATGGGGCTCGGACCACAGGCCAAGGTATCCCGTCCGGTGCTTGTTGAGCAGGCGAATGAGACGCAGAAAAACGGAACGTCAGGCAGTGCATATTTCGAATTTTTGTCATACTTTGGCGATCAATACAATGTGCCGCTTAAGCAGGGAGTGTACCGGAATAAGGCGATCGTTCCATTCAGCCATCCTGGGCTGTCCGTAAAGACGATTTTGATGGAAATGGATCGGAAAATCGATGAAATTTACGTACCGAACCAAGGAATGACGAATGTAAAGGATTATAAAAAGGATCTAAAGGTGCTCATCAACCGCTTGAACGAAAATAAGACCATCGACAAGAGGGCAGCTAAGCTCGATGGAGATCTGCAGCAGCTGATGAAAAAGCTCAGTCAGGATTCCTCCGTAAACGAGCAAGTGAAGAATCGGATGATGTACGATCTGAAGTATGCGGAGCACATCATCAAAATTTACAAGAACAAGAACCAGGGCGAATTGTAACAAGAACGCCCGCATCCTGAATGTCAGGATACGGGCGGTTATTTGTTTTATAACGGATTGCCCGCCTGATGTCAGCCCACCTCGGTAAACTTCCAGTACCGAGCTATATAGCTTCTCGAACAGATCCCAAAATGAAGCTTGTCCGGCAGGGTATTCCGGATGAAGTAGAGAATATTTAAGATACCATCGCTTGTGAAAAAAGCGGCCAATCAATGGCTGCTGGTAAATGGGCAATCACGGATCAAACCACATCATATAAAAAGAGATGGAGGGATTATCTTGAACATCGCAATTATCGGGTGCGGAACCATGGGTTTGACTTATGCACATAACCTGGGGAATATGCCGGGAGTTCAGGTATCGGGCGTTGCAGACCTGATTCAGGAGCGTGCCGATCAAGCTGCGGCAGTCAGCGGAGCTGCTTCATATACGAACTGGGAGGAGATGCTGGAGAAAGAGCGGCCGGAAACCGTAGCCGTGTGCCTGCCTACCTACTTGCATAAAACATTCGTACTGAGCCTCGCGCAGCGCGGACTGCATGTGATTTGTGAGAAGCCTGCAGCACTGACGGTTGAAGACGCCAAAGAAATGGAAGAGGCATGCAGCCAGCATGGCGTCCGGCTGTTCATCGGCCATGTCGTCCGCTTCTTCCCGAACTACAGGAATGCGCTTGAACAAGTGAGATCCGGTACAATTGGCGAGGCCAAAATGGCGCATTTCAAGCGCTGCGGCTCTTATCCGCAAGGAGTGGATTTTTGGTACCATGACCGGGCCAAGAGCGGCGGAATCATTATGGATCTGATCATTCATGACATCGATTTTGCCTGCTGGATGTTTGGTGATGTGGAGTCTGTATATGCTTCGGTTACAAGTCCTGACCTGAACGGGATGGAGTACGCTCAGGTGACGATGAAATTCAGCAGTGGGGCGATTGCCAACCTGACCGGTTTCTGGGGATATGCGGGGCCGTTTACGACTCAGTTTGAAATATCCGGTGACGGGGGGATCATCCGCTTCGACAGCAATCAAGTTCAATCACTGGATCTTAAGATCGCGTCCAGCGGAAGCGGAACGGAGGAAGCCGTTCAGGTGCCGTCCAGTCCGGTACTGCATGATCCTTATTATTTGGAAGTACAACATTTTATCGAATGCATTCGTGAGGGCAGTGAGCCCATCGTAAGTGCAGCCGATGCTTGCCGGGCTATTGAGATTGCGCTGGCTTGCGAACAATCGGCACGGACAGGACAGCCCGTCCGCATGGGAGGGATGACGTCATGATCAAGATGAAAGTAGGTTTTATTAGTTTCGCCCATATGCATGCCGCCAGTTATTTGCACGCGATGCTGGGGAGAAGTGATGTGGAAGTGGTCGGTATCGCCGATGAGGATGCCGAACGGGTTGCCCCGTTTACCACGGGTAAAGGGATTTCCTATTACGCAGATTATAACGAGCTGCTGGCTCAGGACGTGGATGCGGTTGTGATCTGTTCGGAGAACGCCCGTCATGCGGAGCTTACTCTTAAAGCAGCCGAAGCAGGCAAGCATGTCCTCTGTGAAAAGCCTCTTGGTTTGTCTGAAGAGGAAATGCTCGGTATGATTCAGGTGTGCAGGGATCGGGGGGTCCAGCTGATGACTGCCTTCCCATGCCGTTATCTGACGGCGGTTCGCCAGGCCAAACAAGCGATTGATGAAGGTCAAATCGGTGAGATTGTTGCCATGAAAGGAACGAACCGCGGTACGATGCCGGGCGGATGGTTCATTGAGAAGGAGCATTCCGGCGGTGGCGCGGTTCTTGATCATACGGTCCATGTCATGGACCTGATGCACTGGTTTACAGGTAGCGTGGTTGAGGAAGTATATGCCCACGCCGAAACCTTGTTTCATGAAACGGACATCGATGATGCAGGCATGGTGCATGTGAAGTTTGCAAACGGCGTATTTGCCGTGCTGGACCCGAGCTGGTCCCGTTCGAGCAGTTTCCCGACGTGGGGCGATGTGACCTTGGAGGTTATCGGTACAAAAGGGTCACTTTCCATCGATGCTTTCGCGCAAAAGAACGATCTGTACAGTGATGCAGCCGGGAAAGCCAACTGGAGCTACTGGGGGGATGATATGGATACCGAGCTGGTTAACAGCTTTGTGGATCGTATTATCCAGGGCCAGCCGGTTCTGGTGACAGGCGAGGATGGTTACCGTTCCGCTCGTGTGGGGCTTGCCGCGTACGAATCAGCCCGTACAGGCCAGCCGGTTCAACTGAGGCGGTAGGACTAAGACAGCAGGCTGGCTGTTCGACTTAATTTGAAGAGGTTATTTTGGAGGCGGCTGCCCCATAAGGTCGATTTGACCCAGGGGCAGCCTATTTATTGTTGGACACTTCGCTATGGCTCGCCGGCTTGTCCACCAAGGAAATACAGCGTGATCGGATGGCAGCTGCGGTACATTATGCAACGGCACATCAGGTTACGCTGGTGCTCAAAGGAGCGTGGACCATCATCGTGGCCCCGGTGGAACTGCTTATGAGAATAATATAGTCTATAAGGCACTACAGAAAAAATAGACAAATCAGCGGAACGACAAGCGCAAACAAAGGCGTGAACAAGGAATGATCGGAGAAAATGCGCTTGCCTGTGAAGAAGATCAGTATGGTGCATACGCCCGCTGCTGCTGCCAGCTCCGGGTATCCGTCAAACTCCGGCGTTCTGATAAACAGGCAGTAAAAGGCAGTGTAGGCAGCCGCCGCATACAAGGAAGCCTGCTTCAGACGGTTTAGCGGGGGCAGCACGGCCAGTATCGCGTCCGATGCAATGGAAATCAGCATGGCATAGCTGTAGACCCATACTTCCGGCGAAATGAGAAGATCGTCGCTCTGCGCGCCCCAAGGGGTCTCCTGCATTGGCAGCACACGTGACAGCAGCATAAGCATCATCAGTGTCAGGCCTGCGGATGCCAGCTTGTTCATCGTATATCTTCCCGACTTCAGCCGGGCATGGATAAAGGAATATTCCGGTTTCATCATTCGGTTCTCTCCTTGCCCATTATAATCCTTGCTACAGCATAGTCGTCAGACACTAAAAAGGTTACAGGGAGATGCCGTGCTCTTATTGGTAAAGGTATGTTGATGATGGTTCTTATATTATTCTAAATGGTCTTTTAAAAAGGAGGCGGAACCAAGTGGGGAAATTCATGGCCGGGCTCGGTATATTTTGCGGTGCGGCACTTGTTCTTTTTATGGTGATTTTATTTTCTGGTGGAGATCCGTTCTTGGTGCCGATTGTCGGATTTAGTATTGTAATCGCTATGCTGGGTGTGGTGCTGATCAATCAGCAGAAGGAGCTTGAGACCCGGAAGAGGGCGGAGAAAAGACATCGGCTTAACAGCGGGATTAAAAGTAAAATGTGATGATAAAAGAAGACAGCCTCCCCGCCGCAAGCTCGGATCGGGAGGCTGTTTTTAGGTTTTTATAAAATTCCTGATATTCATAGACCGGGAAAATTCAGATTCAGATAAATGCCTCTGATTCTAAGGACAAGTCGGCGGCAAAAAACTATTAAGCATTCTTTCTCCGCGGAATGGTGAGCGTCTGCCAGTCATCGCCCTGGATCATTTTGGCGGCATAGATGATTTGGCCAACATGGCTTGAGTAATGCGACATTTGGCGCTCGATGGCTTCCAGTACCGAGTGCGGCTGCTGCCGGATATAAACGGTTCGGAGCAGGTCCTCGCCCTTCAGCTCCGAGAGAGTCTGCAGAAAGACATCCCAGCCGCGATTCCATACCGTAAGGAGCTCTTCCTTGGACTCGATCATGCCTTCAAACTCCTCATCCCGGTCTCGGCCGGGCTTTTCGCCGTCTGATGTGAGAAAATCCGTCCAGCGAGAAATCATATTGCCGCTAATATGCTTGACGATAACCGCGATGCTGTTGGATTCTTCATTCGGGGCCCAGTTCAATTTGAAATCATCGGAAACTTGGGCGATCGCCTTCTCTGCCGACTTTTTAAGCTCGGCGAACTTTATGTTCACAATCCGTAAATATTCTGCTCCGATCTGACTCTCGTTAATTACATCACTCATCTATTCCACCTCCGTAATAATTGCATTCATGTACAGTATAAAACCGATGTCCGCGCCTAAGCAAACCATGGACAAGCCAGAATTGCACGGTATGAGGCGAAAATAGATTTTAGTATGAAAGGATTATTCTTGTCGAAAAATGGTAAAAATACTGAAAAATGGACATGATATGCAAGTAATAACAAATGCGGGAGGTTGTTTGTGTTGTTTGAAAACTTTGATGTTATCAAGCCTTTATTCGAAGATCAAGTTCACGAAAGGCATCAGTTTTCTTTGAATTATCAAGGAAATGAATATAAAGGGCTATACCATAATGGAGAAATTTCCTGGTTTAATCCGCATCCTCAAAATGATCTTGCGGAAGAGCATTTGGATGATGTGGAATCCGAGGTCCATGAGAGGATGCAGGATCACTTATCATAACCGAATGAAAGAAAAGGGACGGCGAGGTCCCTTTTTTCGGTTGTTCTATAGTTTCGGAATGACCTTCCTTGCACCCAGCAGAAGCCATGTGACTAGAACAAATGGCATCGTGAGCGTAGGGAGCCCGTAAGGTAAGAGCCATACGTCTATGCTGGCCGTAACAGGTACCGTTATAGCGGCGGCAATAAGTCCTGTCAGTGGCGCTAAGCGGCTTTTCGCATCAAATACGGCAGCAACTGCCAGAATGGTCAAAACGGCATTGAATCCATAAAGCCCTAAATTCAGCAATGTAATTTCTGCTCCTAATCCATAGGCGGTTAACCCGGCAATAACCGAGCCTAAGACGGCATATAAACCGAGTCTCCAGCTAGCCCAAAACACGGCGAGCAAAATCAAAATTCCAGACCATAGGCTGTCCTGAAAGTATACTTGTCCAATTCCATTCACCAAGCCGTGGATCCAGTCGATGGTACCTCCGGGTTGAAGCTTCCAATGCGAGAGATCCTGCGGAACGAGATTCGAACTTAATTGGAATGTGCTAAGCCGGTAAGAGGCAATCAGCAGAAACCAAGTCATGATTATGTAAGGGAATGTAAGAACCGGCATTTGCGAGTTTCGCATCCAATGCATCATGGCGGCTGTAAAAAGGGCTGCCACTGCAGCGCCAGCCAAAGCGATGGCCCAGCGCCATCCCCCCTCCAGATTTAAGGCTAGCGCAATTCCGGCTAACACCGAGTTATAACCAAGTAACCCCTGATTGACGGTGGTTTTATCTGTTCCTCCGAATCGGCCGATGAAAGTGGCTATGCATGCGGATAGCAATGCAATTATACCGAGCGAAACAGAGGAAATCAGGATGGCTACAAGGATAATGAGTCCTGTCACTGCATTTTCAATCAAGATGACTTGGGAGATGCCTTTAAGGGCCGTAGCAATGAAAGAAAAAAACGCTCCTTCACGTATTGAAATTCGCTTGTCTTTTTGCATTATGATCTCCTTATTTAGCGTATTGGGCGGTTTCTGCCAATCAACCTCCTTTAGCATTTGAGGATTTGAAGGAAAGATACAGGATATTATTATATATAACAAGTTTAATATGTATTTTGTTATATATATAAAATATGATATAATAACGCTGCGATGTAATCAAATCTATAAATTCTCGCTGCGATGTTGTATTTTGCAAAATGAAGATGTGTTCAAGATGAAATTTCAGTGATTTAAAAGTGTTCATAAATAAAAATAAGGAGGCTAAATCATGCAATTATTACCGCGTGAGATTGACAAGCTATTGATTGTGGTTGCTGCTGACCTTGCGAGACGAAGAAAGGACAGAGGGCTTAAACTAAACCATCCTGAAGCCATTGCCTTTATAACCTATGAAGTATTGGAAGGTGCACGGGATGGACGAACTGTTGCTGAATTGATGGAATTCGGTGCAACCATTTTGTCTCGTGAAGATGTAATGGAAGGTATTCCCGAAATGATCCACGATATCCAAGTCGAAGCCACTTTTCCCGACGGAACCAAACTGGTGACCGTACATAACCCGATCAGATAAAACGATAGGAGGAATATTCAAATGGAACCTGGACAAATTTTTTTACAAGAAGAAGATATTATCTGCAATGCCTCAAGACTCGCCTCGAAAATTATTGTAAAAAATACCGGGGATCGTCCAGTTCAAGTCGGATCCCACTTTCACTTTTATGAAGTTAACGAGGCTCTTCAGTTCAAACGGGACGAAGGCTTCGGGAAACATTTGAACATTCCGGCGGGTGCTGCGGTCCGTTTTGAGCCTGGTGATGAGAAAGAAGTAGAATTGGTTTGTTTTGCCGGAGAACGCCGTGTCTATGGATTTAACAATAAAACGGATGGATCCGTGGAAAGCGGGTGTCAACAATGAGCTTCAGAATGCCAAGAATACAATATTCTCAAATGTATGGACCAACAACAGGCGATTCAATCCGTTTGGCAGATACAGATATCATTATCCGAATCGAAAAGGACTATACCACATATGGTGATGAGGTCGTTTTTGGCGGCGGTAAAGTCATCCGGGACGGAATGGGCCAGCATCCGCTTGTGACCCGTGGGGACGGAGTTCCGGATGTGGTCATTACGAACGCGATTATTTTGGATTATACCGGGATTTATAAAGCCGATATCGGGATTCGTGACGGAAAAATTGCAGGAATCGGGAAAGCTGGTAATCCGCTGGTGATGGACAACGTGAATATCATTATCGGGGCTTCTACGGAAATTATTGCAGGCGAAGGCATGATCGTGACTGCGGGCGGTATTGATTCGCATGTTCACTTTATTAACCCTGCTCAAATTGAAACAGCATTGTCCTCCGGGCTTACGACGCTGATCGGAGGCGGAACGGGTCCGGCTGCGGGATCAAAGGCCACCACGGTGACTCCGGGAGAATGGAATATCCATCGCATGCTGGAGGCGGCGGAAGGAATGCCTATTAACGTAGGTTTCACCGGAAAAGGACAAGCTGCATCCAAAGAACCGCTTGCCGAGCAAGTTCGGGCCGGGGCGATTGGACTGAAGGTTCATGAAGACTGGGGGGCTACAGCATCGGCACTTGACCATGCGCTTAGTGTAGCTGATGAGTACGATGTGCAGGTAGCGGTTCATGCGGATACCTTGAATGAGGGCGGGTTTATGGAGAATACCATGGCCGCGATCAAAGACCGGGTGATCCATATGTATCATACGGAAGGAGCGGGCGGAGGACATGCTCCGGATTTGATCAAATCCGCCAGCTACATGAATGTTCTTCCTTCATCTACAAACCCGACGCTGCCTTATACGGTGAATACGATTGATGAGCATTTAGATATGTTGATGGTGTGTCACCATTTGAACCCATCTATTCCCGAGGATCTTGCTTTTGCAGACTCACGGATCCGGCGTGAAACCATTGCTGCAGAAGATATTCTTCAAGATATGGGCGTATTTAGTATGGTCAGCTCGGATGCTCAAGCGATGGGACGAATTGGCGAAGTCATTTTACGGACATGGCAGACCGCTGACAAAATGAAAAAACAACGGGGAACGATGCAAGGTGACAGCGAACTTTCGGATAATAACCGTGCCAAACGTTATGTTGCAAAATATACGATTAACCCGGCGATTACCCACGGCATTTCAGAGTATGTGGGTTCGATCGAAATCGGAAAAATGGCTGACCTTGTCATTTGGTCGCCTGCATTTTTCGGAGTAAAGCCCGAAATGATTATTAAAAATGGCATGGTTGTTCAAAGTTTGATGGGGGATGCCAACGCATCGATTCCAACACCGCAACCTGTCATCTATCGTCCGATGTATGCCCAATATGGAAAGGCTCTTTCCAGAAGCGCCATCACCTTTATTTCACAGTCCGCCTTTGATCTTAAGGTCCACGAGCGGCTTGGCTTGGAGAAAATCATTCTCCCGGTTCATGGCATAAGAAAATTATCGAAAAAAGATATGAAGCTGAATTTCGAAACGCCTGAGATTACGGTTGACCCGCAAACCTATGAAGTGAGAGTGAACGGGGAGCTCATTACATGTGATCCTGTAGATAAAGTACCCATGGGGCAACGCTATTTCTTATTTTGAGGTGAAAACATTGATTATTGAAAATATCGTAACGAATATTGAAAGCTTGGACAAAGAGGAAATCGGAAAGCGCCACATTGAGAAGGTTTACCTGGAAAGCGCTGATTTAGTGAAACGGATCCAACGGGTTAAATCAGATCATGGTAAAGAAATTGGTATCCGCTTGAAGGATCAGCGCGATCTTGTGGCCGGAGACATTTTGTTCATGGATGAGAAAAACATCATTATGATTGATGTCCTCTCCGATGACTTAATCGCAATAAGCCCACGCAGCTTGAAGGAAATGGGCACGATAGCCCATCAATTAGGAAATCGCCATCTCCCGGCCCAATTTGAAGATGACCAAATGCTGGTTCAGTACGATTATCTCGTTGAGGAATTGCTGAAGCAGCTGGAAATCCCTTATCAACGGGAAGAGAGGAAAGTAAAACAGGCATTCCGCCATATCGGCCACAGCCATGGATAAGAACGCACTCTCATTATTTCAGCTGTGTGATTCGAACTTTCCGACAGGCGCCTTCAGTCATTCCTATGGTCTTGAGAGTTATATTCAGGAAGATCACGTACATGATCAAAAAACATTGTCCGAGTGGCTGCATGTGTATGTCAACGAGCAGCTTGTCCATTCCGATGGGCTTGCTTCTCGCCTTGTATTTGATGCGCTGCAGGATGGAGACCTTGAAACCGTGTGGAAGCTGGACCGCATGCTGACCGTGCAGAACCTGCCTCGTGAAACGAGGGAAGGTACACAAAAAATGGGCGATCGGATGTTAAATCTCGTGGGATCGTTGTATGAAGTACCTGTCCTTTCTTTGTATCGGGAACGGATCAATAAGAAGCAATGCTTCGGTCATCCGGCGATCGTGTTTACGATGATTGGTCATCATCTGGGAGTATCACGATCAACCACTATTTTATATTATTTGTATTCCGTTACTTCCAGTATCGTACAAAATGCAGTACGGGCCATCCCTTTAGGCCAGACGGCTGGTCAGAGAACGATCCAGCAATTTCAGGATGTATTAATGGAGGCAACGGAAAAAATCGAGAGTCTGGATGAAGAGGATTTCGGAATCATTTCACCCGGTCTGGAGTTATCGCAAATGAAACATGAACGTGTAAATATTCGAATCTTTATGTCTTAAAATATATCTAAAGAAAGAAGTGTTTATGATGGAACCGATCAAAATTGGGGTTGGAGGACCGGTTGGAGCCGGTAAGACCATGCTCGTTGAAAAATTGACCCGGCATCTGGAGAATGAAATCAGTATGGCAGTAGTGACGAATGATATTTATACCAAAGAGGATGCCAAATTTTTGATGGCTAATGGAGTTCTGCCTGCGGATCGCATTATTGGTGTCGAAACAGGCGGATGCCCTCATACAGCCATCCGCGAAGATGCTTCAATGAATTTTGCTGCTATCGATGAACTAAAAGAAAAACACCCGGATGTCGAGCTCATTTTTGTAGAGAGCGGCGGCGATAATCTTGCGGCGACGTTCAGCCCTGAGCTGGTTGACTTTTCGATTTACATTATTGATGTGGCCCAAGGGGAAAAGATTCCGCGTAAAGGGGGACAAGGGATGATTAAATCTGATTTATTTATTATTAACAAAACAGATTTAGCGCCTTATGTCGGGGCCAGTCTTGAAGTCATGGAATCAGACACGAAGGTTTTCCGCGGAAATAAACCCTTTGTATTTACGAACCTGAAAGATAACACAGGTTTGGATCAAGTAATTCAATGGATTAAAGAGAACGCATTTTTAAAGGGATTGGACTGAAATGAAGGATTGGACAGGGATTCTGCGATTAGAGGCTGAAGTAAGGAACGGAAAAACTGTCGCCAAAAATGTATATTTCCAAGGTGCATTTAAAGTCATGCGTCCTGTGTATCACGATGATTCCGGACAAGCTTGTTATTATATTCTGAATCCGGGCGGAGGTTACTTGGACGGGGACCGTTATCAAATGAAAATCTCATTGGAGGAACAGGCCCGGTTAACATTAACGACACAATCGGCAACGAAAATATACAAGACACCGAATCAATACGCCTATCACGAAACAGAAATCACCCTTAAGAGGGGCAGCTACCTGGAGTATATTACGGACCCGCTTATCGGTTATCAGGATGCAAGGTATAAACAAAAGACCGTTATTAGAATGGAGAAAGGCGCTACGCTGCTCTATTCAGATATTATTACCTCGGGATGGTCTCCGGATGGGGCCCAATTCAGTTATGATATGCTCCAATTAATCAATGAAATCTATGTGGATGACGAATTGATGGTATTTGATCATATTAAATTGAATCCTGCTGCGAAAGATATGAATTCTCTTGGTTTTATGGAAGGATATTCGCATCTGGGCTCCATGATTGTGGTTGGAGAACAAGCAGATAATGATCTGCTTGACCGGTTATATCACGCAATTCATGAAGATACCAAGGAATATAAGATTGGGTTATCATTACTGCCGGCTTCCGGGATAATCATTCGGATCTTGGCTGATTCCACGCAAACCATAGAAAAAATTCATACGGCATGTCACCATATCATCAATCGGGAGTTTTTTAACACAACCCCATCTTTCCTAAGAAAATACTAATTTCCTGAACCCAGCAATCAAATTGATTGCCGGGTTTTTACGGAAAGGTATTGATCATGAAGCAGGAAGAGGGTACATTTAGAACGATTGCCGAAACAATTAGGTCTAATGGATCAGGTTGGTTAAACGAGCTACTCAAATGAAGATATAGGGAATGAAGATCGTATGAATACTCTTGGATATGCCATTCTTAGCGTACTAGGTAGAAAGCCATGCTCCGGATATCAATTGGCATCCTATCTGGAATTATTATGGCCTGCAAAGCATAGTCAAATTTATCCTCTTCTAAGCAAAATGGAGCAGAATGGGCTGTTGGAGTTTGAACATGTGGAGCAAACCGGAAAACCCGATAAAAAAATCTATTCGATTACGCAACATGGAAGAGAAGTTTTGGGGGCATGGGTTACTACCGAAGAACCTGGTAATCCCATTATTCGTGATGAATTTCTGATTAAGATGTATTCGATGTGGACGACGGATGAGGAGAACACGAAAAAATTAATCCAAGATCGAATTTCTAAGTTGATGCTTAAGATCACTGTACGTGAGAAAAAAATAGCCAAAGTAGAAAATGAACAAGAAGAAACGGTGTCTGAACATTTTGGGCGTTATGTGCTGCTGCATAGAAATAATCTTTTAGACAAAGAAGAAATCTCTTGGTGTCATTGGGTTTTGAAATTAATTGAAAATTCTAATGCCATTAAACTATTATTAGGAATCATAAGTGCGGGAGCTTTCAATAAAATAATTCAAGGCGTTACTTTTTTTAGTGAACTCTGAAACAGTACTTAAAAATAAATAGTTATAGACGGGGGGATGCAAACGAGAACTGCTTGGAATGCGGGGCGATATAAGGGCTTTTGCGAAAAGCAGCTTAAATGCTGAAAATAAGGAAGACGAGAGGTAGAAGGAATGAAATTTATTTGGAATCGTTATATGTTTGGTGTTCTCGTTATTCATGTCATCGGATTCATAGCATTATTCAGCGTTGTACCCGATCATCCAGCCTTTATTGGTATGGGGATCGCAGCCTATGTCTTTGGTGTTCGCCATGCATTTGATATTGATCATATTGCTGCGGTAGATAATACTATCCGTAAATTAGTTGCACAAAAGAAAGACCCGCGCGGAGTAGGCTTCTACTTCTCATTGGGGCATTCCACAGTTGTCTTTTTATTAGCGGTATTAACCGCGGTATCCGTTAAATTTGTCGCCAAATACATGTCCAGCATGCAGGATATAGGCGGCATTATCGGTGTTACGGTATCCGGTGTGTTTCTCGTATTTCTATCTATCCTAAATCTCATGTTGTTCGTTCAGCTTTGGAAAATGTTCCGTAAGATGAAGGAAGAAAAGGTAAATGAAACAGAATTAGAGAAAATGTTCGAAGCGAAAGGCTTTTTCACGCGCTATTTGGGATCATTGTTTAATGTAGTCACGAAAAGCTGGCATATTTATCCGATAGGCTTCTTATTCGGTCTAGGATTTGATACGGCAACCGAAATTTCACTGCTAACCATGTCAGCAGGGGCAGCGAACAATAACTTCCCAGTCCTTGGCATCATTGCACTTCCTCTACTATTTGCGGCGGGAATGAGCTTGTTTGATACGCTTGATGGTTTAATGATGACCAAAAGTTATGCCTGGGCCAATGATAGACCGGTACGGAAGGTATACTATAATTTAATTGTTACAGCGATTTCAGTGGTTGCGGCTCTAGCGGTTGGGATCGTTGAACTGGCCCAAATCACAACGGAAAAGCTGCATTTATCAGGTGGTTTATGGGATATTATTGCATCCATCGATTTTGGCAATTTAGGTTATTTCTTAGTTGTGGCTTTTTTGGTTATCTGGGGTTTAGCCGTGTTTATATGGAAGTTTTATAATATTGAAGAGCGTTATACCGTAAAATAACTTCTTCTATCATTCGAAACAAAGCTGCAAGCTTGCAGGCTATTGCTGAAATATATACGGGACGAAGCGAGGTATTCCTACCTGCTTCGTCCCGTTTTATTGTAATCATAATTGGAGAGGCAAAATTTAAATTCAAGGTCTCTCCCGGTATTCCGCAGCCGGTGGAACAAGCCGCTCTGTACCACCCATATAAGGCCGCAGCGCTTCTGGAATATAAATGCTGCCGTCCGCCTGCTGATGATTCTCCAGCAGTGGGATAAGGATGCGGGGCGATGCTACGGCGGTATTATTCAGCGTATGACAATACTGCAGATTTCCTTCCCCGTCCCGGTATCGAATATTCGAACGGCGCGCCTGAAAATCCAGCAGGTTCGACGACGAATGGGTCTCACCGTACGCCTCCCGGCTGGGCATCCAGGTTTCGATATCATACTGCTTATGAGTCTTCTGCGACATATCGCCAGTGCAGACAGCCATCACCCGGTATGGAAGCTCGAGCAGCTTCAGAATGCCCTCTGCATGGCCGGTAATTTCTTGCAGTACAGCCTCCGACACAGCTGGATCATTCTTACAGAGGACGACCTGCTCCACCTTCGCGAATTGGTGGACGCGGTACAGGCCGCGCACATCCCGGCCCGCCGAGCCGATTTCGCGCCGGTAGCAGGCCGACATTCCAGCCAGACGGATCGGATCGGTCACATCGACAATTTCATCGCTGTAATACGAAACGAGCGACACCTCCGAGGTGCCGACCAGCCATTTGTCCTCTCCGGTCAGCTCGAAGGTTTGGTCCTGGCCGGTCGGGAAGAAGCCCGTCCGGTTTAACGCTTCCGGACGTACCATGACGGGAACGTCCATGGGCGTGAATCCGCGTGCTGCCAGGTAATCCAGCGCAAGCCGCTGTACCGCCAGGTGAAGATAGAGGCCTGCACCTTTCAGGTAATAGTTACGCGAGCCGGCGGTCTTTACGCCGCGCGGAATGTCGATCATGTCATGCATTTCGCCAAGCGTAACATGATCCCGAAGCTCGAAATCAAACACCGGAGCTTCTCCAACCTGGCGGACCTCGACGTTATCGCTGTCATCCTTACCGATGGGCGTATCTGCCGAAACAATATTGGGAGCGAGCAGGAGCAGCTCCGACACATGACGGTCGGCTTCCTGCAGTTCGGCCTCCAGAGTTCCAAGCTTCTCGTTCAGCTGTTTGACTTGAGCCATAAGCGGCTCCGCTGCTTCCTTGCTGCCTTGCTTCATTAGCGGAGCTACATCCTTGCTCAGCTTATTGCGCTGTGCCCTCATCGCTTCCGTCTGCAGCAGCAGCTCCCGCCGCTTCACGTCCCAGGTGAGCAGTTCATCCACCTGGAAGGGAATGTGTTTGTGTATTGCTGTTTGCTGCACCTGCTCCGCGTTATCGCGGATAAATTGAATGGTTAACATGATGGATTCAATCTCCTTTTTCCGTAAAAATACAAAAAGCGCCCTCATCCTTTGGGACGAGGAGCGCTTGCTCGCGGTGCCACCCAACTTGACCGGACTGCCTTACAGGCAGGAGCCGATCCTCTTGGTTCCGCGGTAACGGACGGAAAGCCGGTCAACTTAGAGAGAAAGGAGAAGCCTTGCTCTGGTCGAAAACGCCTCACAGTTGGATGCTGATCATAGGCATGGTGGTTGTTCTTCAATTCTTTTGGCTAAGTATAGCGTAAACCGGTTCGCCGCGCAATATTCATTTTTCCTGAAGAAACCTGTCATAGCTGTAGGAACCCATCCACTTCCGGATGCTTATAGTATGGGGAGTAGGCCACAGTTATGGACCATACGGCCGCGTGATGGTCGGGAAAAGTTGTAAAAGGGGTGAATAGGTATTGTTGAGTTTGAGCAGTATCGTTATTCTGAACGGCAGTCCCTCGCTGACATCAAGGCTGATGGGGGTTATTCAGCATGCGGAAGCTTATTTGTCTGCAAAGGGATACCCGTTTCAGCGGATCGATGTGGTCAAGCTGCCTGCTGACGACTTGATCCACACAAAAATTAACGGAAGCAAGATTGTGGAAGCAAACCGTATACTCGCGGATGCCGACGTGGTAATTATTGCTACTCCGGTCTTTCAGGCCTCCTATACGGGACTGCTTAAGACTTTTCTGGATACCATGCCTCAGAAAGGATTGACCGGAAAAACCATATTACCGCTTCATATCGGAGGCAGTCTGGCGCATCTGCTCGCCATGGACTATGCGTTGAATCCGGTTTTATCCGCGCTGGGAGCAAGACATATACTAGGCGGGGTTTTCAGCGTCGATACGCAGATCACTCGTCTTGAGTCCGGGGGAATGCTGCTTGCACCTGAACTTGTGGAGAGGTTGGATATCGCGCTGGATGAGCTCGCGAGGGAGCTGGATCGGCGCAGCAGTATGTGGTCGGGAGCAGCGACTGGCGCGGATAGTCCTGAAATGTGCTCGGCCCTGATTGGCAGCCTGGGAGTTCAGATCCAATGAACCGCGCAGTTTACGGGTTAACATCCGAGTCACTTCACTGGGCTGAGTATACAATAAAGAGCCTGTTGATCATGAAGATCAACAGGCTCTATTTAAATCCTATTACTTACAGATCGTCAAATCCGTTGTCGTCGCCGACTTTGCCGTAGTTGCGGGATTTAGCTTCAAAGAAGTCGGTCTTGGTAGCGTTCAGTGCATCATCGGAGAACGGACGAATCCAAGGCATACAGTTGGAGTCAACGCCTTCGTAAGCTTTATCCATACCCATCAACTTCAGGCGCTTATTGGCGATGTATTTGATGTAGTCGGACAATTCGTTCAGGTCGATGCCGCGGTTGTTGCTCAGCGTATAATGCGCCCAGTTTGTTTCAAGCTCAACTGCGCGGTCGATGGTGCTGTATACGTATTCCATATTTTCAGGAGTATTCAGCTCAGGGAAGTCCTTCAGCAGCTGCTTGAACACTTCAGCAAAGAAGTAGCAATGCTGATTCTCATCGCGCTGGATGTACGAAATCATTTGGCTGGTTGCCATCATCTTCTGGTCACGGGCCAGGTTGTAGAAGAAGGCAAAGGTGCTGTAAAAGAAAATACCCTCCAGAATCAAGTCCGCCACGAGCGCGCGGAAGAAGGTTTGCGGAGACTGTTCATCACGGAACTCCTGATAAATCTCGGAGATGAAGCGATTGCGGTCAAGAAGGACCGGATCATGCTTCCAGTATTCAAAAATTTCTTTCTGCTCCTGCTCCGACACGATGGAAGATAACACGTACGAATACGATTGGTTATGGACAACTTCTTGTTGTCCAATAATCGCCGAGATGGCTTCCAGCGAGGAGTCCGTGAAATATCTTTTTACATCCCCGACAAACATCGTTTGCATGGAATCCAGAACCGCCAGCAGAGAGATGTTAATCTTGAAGGTGCGCTGCTCTTCAGCGTCGAGGTGAGGAAACTGCTGCGCATCTTTGGACATCGGGATTTCATCTGCGATCCAGTGGTTGAGCAAAAGGACTTTATATAATTTATACATATGAGGCATGCGGATATCGTTCCAGTTCAGGATACCTGAGCATTCCCCTTCAATAATGCGTGTGGATTGGTTTGGCGCTTCGGTATTGAAAATTTTCTGCAATTGCACCGTCCGTTCACTCCTTAAGGTTTAGTTGTGAGTAACAAAAAAAAGCATCTATATCAACATCGGCAAGATGTTGTGATCGTATGAGGGTGAAAAATCGTTGGTGTAGTTGTTGCATTCAAACGCTTTATGGCATTAATGTTTTGTTTTTAAAAAAACAAGCCGAGGGCGACCGCATTTTGCGAAGCAAAACAGGGAAGCCCTGGCGTAGTTAAAAGCAGTCAAAGGTATTAAAGCAGCAAAATTACAGCGTGTCCCAAGTCAATGTTGCAAAGCAACGAGCAGGGACGAAAGCGCTCCTAGCATAAAATGAACTCAAGAAGCGCCATTAGTCCTCACTTCCGCCAAAATTTCGGGTGTCCAGAGGGCAAGAGCCCTCGGGGCCCTCCTAAAAGCTTCCCAAAGGGAAGCTACTTCGAAAGCATAAGCTTAGAAGGGAGGGTTTGGGAGGGTTGGGAAAAAGGTTTTTTCATAAACTTTACGATGCACACGACTCACACTCTTCAATCGTCAGCGCGCGGCTGCGTACATAATACGTCGACTTGATGCCGGCTTTCCAGGCATGAATATGCAGCTCAAGGAAGTCGGTCGCTCGGATATCCGGACGGACGTATAGGTTGAAGCTTTGGCCTTGGTCAACGTGACGCTGGCGGGCCGCGGCCATTTTAATGGACCAGTTCTGGTCGATTGTGAAGGCCGTTTTATAATACCAGATCGTTTTCTCGGACAGATCCGGAGCCGGATTGGCGATTTTGTATGTTGTTTTCTCTTCGTACGAAAGCAGGTCATACAATGGATCGATACTTGCGGTAGAGCCGGCAATGATGGAGGTTGAGCCGTTTGGCGCGATGGCGAAGAGCCATGCATTACGGACTCCATTTTCTTGAACTTCCGATTGAAGCTCTTTCCACTGTTCGGTAGTGATGAATTTGCCCACATGCTCACCGTCAACATAACCGCGGCTTGTGAAGTAAGCGCCACTTTCCCAATCAGAGCCTGCGAACTTCGCATAGCGGCCTTTTTCTTTAGCCAGCTCCATACTGGAACGGATGAGCAGGTAGTTGATTTTCTCGTACAAATTGTCGTTATATTCAACGGCTGCATCGGATTCCCAACGGATGCCTTCAAGTGCCAGCAGATGATGCAGGCCGAACGTGCCCAGACCTACAGCGCGGTATTGGCTGTTGGTGTACTGTGCTTGCAGCACTTCAATGTTGTTAATATCGATGACATTGTCCAGCATGCGCACTTGGATCGGAATGAGACGCTCAAGAACGTCTGCCGGAACAGCACGGGCCAGATGGATGGAGTTCAGGTTGCACACCACGAAATCGCCAGGGATTTTGGAGATGACGATGCGGGTCTGTCCGTCCTTCGTCACGAGCTCTTCCTTTTCCACCACGGTTGCCGATTGGTTCTGCATGATTTCCGTACACAGGTTGGAGGAATACACCATACCATGTGCTCTGTTCGGGTTCGAGCGGTTAACCGTGTCACGGTAGAACATGTACGGTGTACCGGTTTCGAGCTGAGACTTCATGACGCGTTTCATGATGTCAATCGCAGGCACCGTGATACGGGAGAGAAGCGGATGGTCAACGGCCTCAGCATATTTTTCGCGGAATGCGCCTTGTCCGACCGTCTCATCGTAGAAATCCTCCAGGCCAAGCGGATTACCTTTCTCATCTTTCCAGCCCATCACTTTCTTCACTTCATGCGGGCAGAACAGATTCCACTCGGTGCGTTCCTCAACAGCTTGCATGAACAAGTCAGGAATACAGATGCCGTGGAATACGTCATGTGCTCTCATGCGCTCGTCACCGTTGTTGAGCTTAAGATCCAGGAAGGCCAGGATATCTTTATGGAAAACATCCAGATAAACGGCAACCGCACCTTTTCGCGTGCCAAGCTGGTCAACGCTGACTGCTGTATTATTCAGCTGGCGGATCCAAGGAATAACGCCGGAGCTGGTATTTTTATGGCCACGGATGTCTGATCCGCGTGCACGAACTTTACCAAGGTACACGCCGATGCCGCCGCCCATTTTGCTAAGACGCGCCACGTCTGTGTTGGAATCGAAAATACCTTCAAGCGAGTCGTCTACCGTATCGATAAAGCAGCTGGATAGCTGTCCAGCGACCTTTTTGCCGGCATTGGACATGGTTGGTGTTGCTGCAGTCATATAAATATTGCTCATAGCCCAGTAGGCTTCTTTTACAAGCTCCATACGTTTCTCGGCTGGCTCGGTGTGCATCAGGTACATGGCGATAACCATATAACGCTCCTGCGGAAGCTCCATGACACGGCCTTCAAAATCACGGGCGAGATAGCGGTCGGACAGGGTGAGAAGACCTATGTAGTCAAACAGCAAATCACGGCTATGATCGATGCTTTTTCCAAGCTCTTCAATCTGTTCTTTGGTGTAGCATTCCAGAAGCTCTTCACGATAGATGCCTTTGTGCACAAGATCGGTAATGAGAGGATACAGGGCACCGTAAGGCTCTGTTGGATAGGCTTTATAGCGGCGGTTGTACGCTGCTTTTTTATATAAAGAAGTCAAAAGGGAGCGGGCTGCGGCGAACTTCCAGTTCGGCTCCTCCTTCGTTACAAGCTCAAGCGCCGACATCGTAAACGCATTGCTGATTTCATCACCGGTAACTTCCTCCCGGCGCAGTTTGCTGGTTACACCGCGAATCAGGCGTTCCTTATCCAGCATCTCCAATCCTTCCAGAACGCGGTCCGCGTAAACGGAAAGGCGGATTTCATCGAAAGCCAGCTGACGATTGTTCGGTTTGGTCACGAGCTGAGGCATGTACAGTTCCCCTTTCAAAATAGATAATATTGGTATAAAAAGAAAAATAATACATAAACGAGCAAAAGTCTTACTTTCAGGAAGGAAGCTGGGCCATACAAAAAGCATTCCCGGCGACCTGATCCTTGCGAGGCCGAAAATGCTGCATGTTATTCTTATAGGCACCAAAAATGGGCGCAGAAGAATATATCTACACACCATATGTAGATATTTTCATGGCAACACGTTTCCTATTCCTCGTAGGTGTTTGTGCGGACGAAACAGGCAGGTCTCCTGACTCCCGGAACTTCCGTCGGCACCTTCCCGTAAGCACCCTGGCTTATAGTGGCATCTGCCGATTTTTGCCGAAGAACAAACCGTTCCGGCTATCCGGTTACAGTGGCGGGACCGTGACGGAATTACACCGTGCTTCCCTATTAGGAATCGTGGGCTTGGTAGAGCGCGATTCACCTGTTTTCACTATATTTGGTTATTGTTATACTAATTTAACCCAATATGTTGTGTTTGTAAACACAAAAATCAAAAAGACAAGCAAGATGAATTATAGCAGAGAAGTGGTCAATTTGCTACTAAGAGGATGAAAGGTTGTGATCGAAAAATGTCCGAAAATGACCACTTTGGGGCAAAAAAGCAGATGTGGCGCGATTAAAAAAATTTTTGGGGAATCTGGGTTCTTTGCTATCTTTTCCGGAGTTGGATACAATAAGGAAAGAATCAATGGACAGCATTCGGACAATCTAAATATGGGGATAGGGAGGCAAAAAACATGGCGATTGCAGAGGTAACGGTCATTCCAATCGGAACAGCAACCACCAGCTTGAGCGCATATGTGGCTGATATGCAGAAGGTACTGGCAAACCAGCCGGGAATCAGCTATGAGCTGACTTCCATGAGCACGATCATTGAGGGACAGCTGGAAGATGTATGGAAGGCGATCGCGGCACTGCATGAAGCACCTTTCCTGTCAGGAGCACAGCGGGTGTCCACTTCCGTGAAAATGGACGACAGACGCGACAAAGCTTCATCCAGTGCGCAAAAGCTGCACTCCGTGCGAGTGAAACTGCAATAAACTGCAATGAGTTCCATTTATCCTAGCCATATTGCATTTTGAAGTGAAAGTTGTATAATAGTTTTTGTTTCATTTGATTCATTTAGATGAGACGGTTTGCATAAGCTGGTGTAGCTCAGGGGTAGAGCAACGCACTCGTAATGCGTAGGCCGGGGGTTCAATTCCCTTCACCAGCATCCAAACAAAAAGCACGGTTTTCCGAGTAAATCGGAGGCCGCGCTTTTTTTTATATTTGCATTCTCACCTGCATATATTCGAAGAGGGTGTTTTAGATTTTATTCAATCTACCATTTAAATGGTCCACACAACAAAGAAAGGGAGCTCATATGGTAATAAAAATGAATAGAGAGGTCGTGATTTCATGGCGTCAACAACAGGCATCATTACGAATACGGGGACCAGTCCTGCATCGAACCTTGTCATTAACATTAGCAATGATAATCTTAGTTTTTCGTCCAACGTCGTTTATCACATCTATGTATGGAACAGCTTGGTGAGTAAATCACTGGTTTATTCCAATTCTCTGACGATTAATGCGAACACGGCTCAAATTCTTGGTTTCAACATCGCAGGCAATACTTCATACGAGGTTCAATTTCTAGTTACAGGCACGGTTCCGACTGATACGGTCATTACGGTCTTCGGAACGGATTCATCGGGGAACGTTATTCCTCATCAGAAAGTGCTGCAACAAGATCTCACCAATATTGCCCAACTCAATCCATAAGCTGTGAAGTTGAGTAAAACCGCGGATTTCTTAATATAACTAGGGAGGAGGTAAAACATGGCCAATATACAAATATCACCAAGTTCGAGTGTTCAGTTTGAGCCAACCATCGCGGTAAATTGGCTAAACCCTTCGGTCATGGTGGTGGTGGCCGTAGATTTCAGCACAGGATCGCCGAATATTGGCTTGTATAAGTCCATTGATGCCGGAGCAACCTGGAGCACGACGTTACTCCCGTTACCAGCCGGTTTCGCTGGAATAGAGGCACCTCATATCGATTACAATTTTCCCAATTCGTTTGTCGTATTAGCCCACGCCTTTGATTCGGATGGCCTCAGCGGTTCAATCGTGTCTTATATCTCTAACGACAATGCTTCATCATTCGGAACTCCAGTGATCGTGAACCAAGGCTTCGGACAGTTCGTCAATGACGATCAGGTGGTTGTTGTCACCGATAAGGCAGGATCCAGCCCCTTCTTTGGAAATATTTATACGGGGTATACGCATGATTACAACACACAATTTATACCGGGAAATACGATATTCTTCAATCGTTCCATAGACGGGGGAAACACTTATATGAGCCCCAGTCTGCTGTCTTCCATCGCCGATTTTGAAGAATTTCCGGGTATCGCCGTCACCTTAAACGGCATCCTTGTCGTTGGTTGGATCACCCAAGACAATTCCGAATTCGAAATTCGGTCATCGATGGACGGCGGAGCAACATTTCAAACCGAGACCATGGTTACCTCGGTCGATATTCCGCCTTCGCCGCTGCCAGGGTACGATTTCAGGTGTTTGACGTATCCCAACTTGGCTGCAGACATTTCCAACGCATCAGCATCCCAAGGGAACGTTTATGCGGTGTGGCAGGACTTTCGGCAAGGCTATTCGGATATTTACCTCGCCATTTCCACGAACTTTGGTGTGGATTGGGGTACGCCGGTGCCCATTACCGGTAGTCCGGTGGGATCCCAGAGCTTTTTCCCGACCATTACCGTTTCCCCGACGGATGGAGCGGTGTTTGTATCCTATTACACGAATCGACTAAATCCACCTGATATTGACGTTTACCTTGCGACATCGAGGGATGGAGGAATGACGTTTACAAACACCCGTATTACGACAACTTCGTTTAACGTCACAGGCCTTCCTCTCATTGGCGACTATATTGGAAGTGCGATCGTCCCTCAGACCGGCCGTCTTATAACCGCTTGGGCAGACACACGTACGGGAACCTTAAATATCTGGGTTGGCGATAACCAATAAGCTTTTATAATAAAAATTATGGAGTTGGGTATATAAGTCTGTGGCCGTCCGTACAGTTTGAATTTGAGAATAGCCTGAACTAATTAGAAATGAAGTCGCCTTGTTTAGGCGGCTTTTTTTATTTGGGATAAAAAACTTAATCAATTGAATATTTCACAAAATTTACAAAATTACACAGATTCGAATATCCGCAATTTTAAATATTTATGGTACCGTAGAGGAGTCTCTAAACAATCGTCATCACGTGACCTGTCCAGCATTGCATGTTGATGAGATCCATCTCAGCTGTTAAAGGAGCGGAAACGATGAATTTGTTCAGTGTAACGACGATTCCATCTGCAATTATTGCCGGCTTTGCGTTTTTGATGTTGTATTTGATTTTGAGTAAGTATGTATTTGGCCCTTTATTTGCGGTCATGGAACAGAGGCAGTCGCGAAACCAGGTCAATCTCGAGTCGGCGAATCAGCTTAAACAGGAGATGCAGCGGTTGGAGGATGAACGGAATGCTATACTCAAAACGGCTGCTTTGGATGCCAATGAGCTCATCCGTAATGCCGTCAAGGAAAGTGCCATGGAGGCGGAGCAGGTCATCAAAGCAGCAAGAGAAGAGTCAAATCACTACATGGCTGAGGCCCTGGCCGAACTGCAGGCAGAGAAGCAAAGAGCCATTGAAGCCATTCAAGATGAAACGCAGGAGATTTCCAATGAGATTGTGAAAAAGCTTATTCCGAACCGGGTACATTAACGAAATTACATAGCAATACGTATAAATAGAAAAATAGCTAAAAACCCACAAGGCCCGTTTCCCTCATGGACTTTTAGCTATTTATTTTTCATATATATCCCACACGAACCTTGTTATTGGGTTTTCTGAACCGTAGATACGCTCAGAAGAACGGCATTGGTTGTTCCGCCGCTGACATTGTCAAACGAAAACAGGGAGGTTGGAAGTCCACGCATGGTAACCTCATCGCCGTCCAATATGTCGCCAGTTGA
Source organism: Paenibacillus dokdonensis (assembly GCF_004916975.1). Taxonomy (GTDB): domain Bacteria; phylum Bacillota; class Bacilli; order Paenibacillales; family Paenibacillaceae; genus Paenibacillus_AQ; species Paenibacillus_AQ dokdonensis. The sequence continues at coordinate 1,285,707 of NZ_STGQ01000002.1, forward strand.
GTTCATATACAAGCCAACGATGGAGTTATCATTCTCATCAGCCACATGAATGACGGCGATCGTTCCGATCTCAGTCTCTTCTTCTTGAACTTCCACGACAGTCCCGGTTACTTGCGCCATTTTATCCAGATAAGGAGTTATGTTTTTGAACAGATGGCGAGAAGTGATGCTTGCATCAACCAGCGATTTAGCTTTCTTCTTGCTTTCTGCTGTCAGAGCAGGGAAAAGATCACTATGGCCAGTGATGAAGTTATATGTCTTCTCCGTCATTTCTCCACCATCATCGGTGACTGTTGGAATGAGTTGTACCATTATATCTGCTATATTCGCCTGTTCCGAACCCGCTGCTGCAGTGGATACGTCTGTAGATGCCGGGACGGATTGTATGCCAGAAGTAGCCGTGCTGCTTAATTTAAAAGAATCGATCATTTTTTGAACCCTATTTTTACCGCCGTTATCATAAGATTCCTTGGCATAGGAAATGGAAAAAGTATAAGTCCCGTTGCCCGCAGGCACAATATATTGGGTCAAAATGACTTGAAGCTCGGCTTGTCCCTGAGCGTGGGTGTACTCGCCTACTAAAACCCCGCTGTTATTGGCGGTATCTGTGTAGCTGACTTTTTTGTAATTCTTTATGGCTTCTCCTGCAGCCCCGCTTTGATATTGAGCAATAGCCGCATCAGCAGTTTCTTTTGCAGTAATGGTTGAACCATCCGCGGCTAAGTTGACATTGTCCGCAAAGGCCACCTTCGGAGCAGGGTCGACGTATGCTGCTTTGATTGCCGGCTGGTTAAGCTGAGTCAAATCGAATGCATTCCATGAGGCGGGGTATGAGAAGGAGAAATCAGGGGTCTCTGCTGTTTTCATTTTATCTGCATCCGATGTTTTGGAGGTTTCCTTCGCTGTCTCCTGGGTTATAGCCGTATTTGTTTCTCCAGTTGCTTTTTCTTCTTTTTCCTTGGAACCGCATGCGGTCAATACTAAGAATAGGGACAACATCAATACCATAGACTTTTTCAAAATCGTTCAATCCTTTACCAAGTACCCATCGGCTGGGGAATTTGCTCCGTTCATCTGGTCTGAAGAAAGAGATTTCTGGAAAAAATAATAGAGATAACACTGTTTTTTTGATGAAGTTTGTAGGTAACTAGTTCTTTAGTTATAGTCGTTTTATCCCGAAACTATCATCATGCATATTTTAATTACGCAATTTAATACATATGGTTCCAAACGAAGTGTGTTATTTCCTTAATTTAATATAATTGGAAGATTGGGCTTTATCGTTTATCGAGATAGATTGTCTTCCTCCTAATCCGTGTAAATAAGGAAGAGAGGAATGGGGAATACCTCCTTGATGTAAATCAATACAAGCCCAATCTATGGAGGTGGAAGCGATGAGTGATAGCAGCATTACGATTCATTTTATCGGCGGGGAGTCATTGAACATTATTTCGGATGACATTGCAGGGGTTATTGTGAGGCTGAAAAGTGAGGAATGGGTCGATCTCAGTGAGCATCATGTGAAAACATCAAGCATCTCCTATATCAGTGCATATGAGTCTGGTTTCGACAAGAACAGTGAAAAAACTATTCCAGAGCGAAGCTGAGGCCCGAAAAGCAAGAGAAGTTTGGGAACAGAGGAAGCAGAACTCTCATAAAGGCATGGTTCACGATAAAAGTGGACTGTGCTTTTTGCATCGGGGGACGAGAGGGATCGCCTTCTTGTATAATGGTCTTATGAGGTGATGAATATGATCGTTGTTAGTTCCTGCCTTGCGGGAATGAAAGTCAGATATAACGGGACGCACTGCATGCAGGATGTGATCCGGCGCCTGGTGGAGGAGAAGAAGGCGGTCACGGTCTGTCCCGAGCTGATGGGCGAATTCACGACTCCCAGAGAGCCAGCTGAAATTCAGGGCGGAACCGGCGCTGATGTGCTTGACGGACGAGCCCGGGTGATTGAGAAGTCCGGCAGGGATGTCAGTGATATGTATATCGGGGGAGCACATGCGGCGCTGAAGAAGATTCGCGAGCTTGGTGCAACGATGGTCGTATTGAAGGAATACAGCCCTTCCTGCGGCAGTGCAATGATTTATGACGGCCGGTTCGAGAACCGGAAAATACCTGGAAACGGAGTCACCACGGCTTTACTGGAACGGGAAGGCATCGAGGTCGTTTCGGAACAAATTTTTTTGGGAAGGCTGGAGCAATCGGGCGAGATATAATGCTTTGAATGAGCCGATATTATCGGTTTAGCTCGGATTTTGACCTGATCAGGAAGCTCTGAAAAGGAAATGCGCATTTCCTATTCAGGGCTTTTTTCACATTGCAAAAAGGGCGGGGTCCGCAGTATAATAAGAACACTTGTTCTAAAAATATAAGTGGAGATGATCATTTTGAACAGACAGCATCTATCCCCTATGACGGCTCCAGATCTGACAGGGAATGAACCGGGAACGGCCGCTGCCGTGCAGGAGAAGGAGGATTGGTCGTTTGTGGAGCGTGAGCTTTCCCGGTCGCTTGAGAAGCATGTGAAAATAAGTCTGACGGTAGATACGGCGCATGGAACCAGCCAGCTAAGAGGGTTCGTGACGGTGATTAATACATATTTGAAGGAAATTAAACTGCGTGAAGAGGATGACTGGCAGTGGATCAGGTTCGATGACATCCGTTCTGTGCAGCCATCAGCCTAGTATAGATATGTTGACATATACCGTTGTCATCCGCATTCATTACCCAGACCAAGGTCTAGTATGTACACTGGTCTCCGGCTAGATGCACTCCTGGTTTTAATCGGTATAATGAATACCATACATAACCAGTGATTGATGGAGGGTAAACAAAAATGCGTATTTCGTATAAGGGGATTGGAGCCGCGGCCATCCTTTCAGCGGTGCTTCTTGCAGGCTGTGACGAGGTGGATGACGCCGTGCAAAAGGTCAGGCAGGACGCGCACGAGGTTGCGACTGCTGCGGGAAGCTCGGTTGTAGGAACGGTGAATGGCATCGGTGACCGGATGAAGAGTAACGGTGAGCATATCGAGTTGACCGCTGAACGGGAGATGGGATCCGAAACGGTGCTGCAAGTAGACCATAAGGTAGGCAACATCACGGTTGTGCCGGGGACAGGAAATAAGGCATCCGTGAAGACGACGATCTGGTTCTTGAATGAAAAATCGTACCAGAACATCGTAGATGAGGCTGAAACCACCTTGATAGCAAAAAACGGAAAACTGGAAATCGTGACGAATCCGAAGGGGAATCCAAACGATAATCTTTGGGACTGGGCGCAGTCAAAGTACGGTTACTCTGAATTGATGATTGATTATGAGGTGCAGGTACCCGCGTCGATTACGGATTTTGAGATTGAGAATGACGTAGGCCAAATTACGATGAACAATGTGAGCGGCAAGTATCAGGTGGATAATAGTGTGGGTGCCATCGTGGTCAATGGCGCTCAAATCAAAGGCAAGTCCAGCATCAAATCGGAAGCTGGCAGTGTTCAGCTCGGTATCAGCGGAATGGAGAAGGACAGCAGCCTCAAAGTAAAAACCGATGTGGGCAGCATCCATGCGACTCTTGCGGATAGCCTTGCGTATACGCTGAAATTGGACAGTGAACTCGGCATCATATCCGGGGCATCCAAGGGCAGCAGCGATATCAATGGAGGCGGTCCATTGATCACGCTGTCCTCTTCGATCGGGGCAATCTCCGTAGAATAAGGGTGCAGTATGCCACGCTGTTGATCGTTAAGCTTAATAAGAAAACCGCAAAGAAGCACGAAACCATAATAAGCTGTCCCGGTATCTTACCGGGGCAGCTTATTCCTTATGAACGATTTTCGTTTGCATCATCGTTAGGACGTTGTTGCTCCTTGCCCTTAGGTGCTGGAAAGGTAGAAGGAACCGCACCAAGCCGGTACAGCATGGCGATGAAATGTTCTGCATACAAATCAGCAGAGAAATGCTTGTGGATATGCGCCTCTGCGCTTTGGATCAGCCGGTTTCGTAAGGGGATATTGATCATCAGCGAGAGGGCCTCCTTTACGGCTTCATCCAGATTGCCACGCGTATAAAATTTTCCGGTTTTATTATGAAAAATAAATCTTCTTACACCACCGGAGTCCGTGGAAAGCACCGGGCAGTGGCATATCATGGCTTCGGCCACTGCATATCCGAAACCCTCGCGGATGGAGGTGGATACGAGAAGGCCTCCTGAATCCCCGATAATGCTGAGGTAATCAGCCATCAGCTCATGTGGAATATTGGAATAACGGAAGAGCCGGGAGGATAGAAGCGGATCCGCCTCAAGGATTTGATGGTAACCGGTTAATTCGGCGCTGTCAGACAAGGTGTCGTCATCAAAAAGCCACAGGGACAGACCGGGATGAAGCCTGATCAGCCGCTGACCCATCTGAAGAAATTCCCGCCAATTTTTGTTGGCCTGTATGCGCCCGATCCAGCCTATGATGGGATAGGCCTTTTGCGGGTAGGCAGTATATCCGAAATTTTTGCAGTCAAGCGGGTCATCAAAGCAATACTGCTGAATATCCGGAAAAAAGGAACGCATGAGGCGGCGCAGATGCGCGGTCCGGGGGTAAAGCAGCGCATCGGCATGACGGTTAATCCCATCTTTGAAATTCTGCAAAATTTGTGTAGCTTCCTCGGGTGTTCCAAGCCCCTGAAATTCAAAAATAAGACGTCCGCCGTAACCAAAGCTGCTGATCTGTATTAGCATGTGAATATCCGAGCATACGATAACGGCATCATATTTTTCCAGCTCAATGAGATTTCGGATGGTATCGGAGTCGCTGGTAACGATCGTGCGGATATCTTTAATATTTTGGCGTCCTTCTCCATCAATATTGTACAACAGATGGGATTCGATTCCATGATCCTTTAAGGCGTTGCTGCGAATTCGGTTCAAGGTCTCCATACCACCGCTGGGATTGAAAAAGGTAAACAGTATTTTCATGGAAGCTCACCGAAAGGTGCGGCATGCTGGTGAAGCAATTCAGACAGAGCCTGCGTGTAAAATAGTTCATTGCTGCGAGCCGGGGCGGCTAAAAGTCCTGTTCGGTATCCGACCTCGGTATAATCGGGAGTATAGCAGCTGGAAAATGCGTAAGGCGGTGACTTTTTCAACTGCTGGTGAAGAATCTCCAGATCGGTCAAATAACCAAATTTTTTCAAATCGAGCAGCATAGCATAGGGGGTGTGCCTCTGAAGAATGCTGATTCTGGCAGCGGAAGCTGCAGATTGATAGGGATGCCATTCAAAGATGGTCGTCGGATGGGCAATTTGGCAAAGCATGTTGTTAACCTGCTGGTCCGGGGATAGATCAAGGATACAACAAACATAATTGCTGAAGGTTTGCTCGTAGAGGTCTTCAATTCGCTCAACGGCTGCAGGAGAGGCCTCCCGCAGCGGGATCAGAAGAGCTATCTCCGGCGGAATGCCTCTGCGGCATCTCGCTAGATGTCTGGACAGGTGGAAGGCATATCTCCATCTCCTATGAGCCTCAGTTGATTTCAATTGCGATGAAACGCTGAAGGTCGAATCTACCCGGTAATCCATGAGTTCGACTGGAATATAACGAATATCGCAGTGGTCGGTTAGTTTTAAAAAGTAATCATAATCCTCCACGGGTGCTAGGCTGTAGCCGCCCTGCACCATTTTGGCGTATACCGCTTTATACATGAAAGAGACGCCAACGATGGAGGAATCGAGCAGCTTCTCTTTGGGACGTCCCTGGTATTGGCGAAGCGCGGTTAGGGCAGCCTCATCATACAGAGGTGTATTGTGATTATCGATGTTCTGAAATGAACTATAAGCAAGACCCAAATTCTCGGGTCCTTTGGCAAGCGAGTTACGCAGCACTGCCAGAAACTCCGGCCTGTAAATATTATCACTGGATACCCAGGTTAAATAGAGGAGGGCGGGATCCTGGAACAGCACATCAAACCCGGTATTGAGCGCGTGGGGGACTCCCTGATTTATGGGATAGGAGACGATCTCCACGCGGGGATCATCGTTTGCGAACATCCGGATGAGGGGCTCCATTTCAGGAGCGCCGTCAATAACGATGATAAGCCGGAATTGACGCAGTGTCTGGTTCAATATGGATTCAAGCGCTGCTTTCAGAAACTCGGGTTTCTGTTTGTATACAGGCATGACAACTCCCACATCCGTCAAGGCGTTCACCACTTCCGTCGAGATATACTATCATTGTATCGCCAGAATTAGGCTTTGCTTGTGCGGTTAACCATGTGTTCAGACAAAAATAACAGAAAAGGCCTGCGGATGAGCGGCCGCAGACCTTCTTATTTGAGAAAAGGGAATTATATGAGCGAAGCTTCACTAAGGCGGATAAGCGATTCTTAGAAGGTGGGGCGTGAGGATGTTAAGAAACAGGTGAAAGAGCTGCAATAGACGTTAACTCCGATTGCAGTACACGCTGTTCCGTAACAATATTGCCGAATTCGTCAATTCCATACGTGGAGAAGACAACTTCAGCCGAAGGACTGAGGTTATCTATTTGTACTTCATAAGCGACATTACCCGCAATATAGAACTCACGGATATCGGAAGAACTGGCAGGCACAATATATGAGGTGACATAGTGCGGGGTCAAGGTCAGCGTAGAATAGGGAACGCCGAACACTTGAACTAAAATGGTAGCATCGATGGCGTCCACATTACGAACGCTAACTACAATATTGGTCGCAGCGGTACCTGTTGCTCTTGTGCTGGTGATCATTCCGGTGGTAAATGGCATAATCTATCACTCCTTTCTTTCCTTTCTATCATTAATATATTCAAGCGAAGCATGAAGTTTCGAGGCAGAAGCAGCGGGGTATATGCGTATTTATGAATGCAGGTTGACGGATAAACAGGTCAAAGGAGAAATGAATTCCTGCCAACCGGATACATGCGGGTCTCGATGGACACCAGCGCAAAAAGCCTGCGGATGAGCGGGCCGCAGACTTTTTGCCGTGCAAGGGGAAGCTGAGTGAAGACTGAGGATGGCGGATAAACGAAAATGTGATATCATCTTCGTTTCTATTAATATATTCAGATGGTAAAGGATGTTTCGTGATAGAAACAGCGGGGGATATGCTCATTTCTAGTAATGTAAGGGTTGGTCATGCCTCTTCCTCACATAACTGCTAGTGCATGTTACTGCTTTCATTTCAAAACGATGATAAAGAAAGAGAATATAAAAGAATAGTGAAGATTATCATATGTTTAATCGCTTACATGCCATTTTGGAATTAACTATTTCCATGCTTATAATGTAAAAAGTGAAAAATCGGACCCGGCAAACCTGAGAGTGGGGAGCCATAAGCAGCAATCTGTTAGAGGAAGACGAACGGACGCTTTAAGTCAAACATCATAGGAGGGTTATTTCTTTGTTTTTAAACTGGATTAAACAAGGCTTCTTTAGCAATGTCAGAAGAGATCTATTATCGGGATTGACCGTTGCTTTCGCGCTTATTCCCGAGGCCATCGCATTTTCTCTTATGGCCGGGGTGGACCCGATGGTCGGATTATACGCATCATTTTTAATTGCTGTTTCTATTTCATTCTTTGGCGGGCGTCCAGGCATGATCTCGGCGGCGACCGGTGCCATGGCTTCCCTAATGGGGCCTATTGTTGCGAAGTATGGAATCGAGTATTTATTTGCAACGACCGTATTGACGGGGATTTTACAGTGGGTGATGGGGGCGCTGAAGTTCGGACGGTTTATAAGCTTTGTGCCGCAGCCCGTGATCGTTGGATTCGTGAATGCGCTGGCGGTTGTTATCTTCATGGCACAGCTGCCGAACTTTGTAGGTGCCACCTGGGTGATGTACCTAATGGTTGCCGGAACGCTGCTTATTATCTATCTGTTTCCTCTGTTGACGAAGGCTGTGCCTTCAGCACTGGTGGCTATCATTGTCATGACCATCGTATCCGTCTTAACGCATGCGGATGTCAGAACGGTAGGGGATATGGGAAACATTACGCAGACTTTGCCCTCGTTTCATATTCCTTCGGTGTCTTTGTCCTTTCATATGATCCTGACCGTGCTGCCGTATGCTCTGGCTTTGGCGGTGGTTGGAATGACGGAATCGCTTCTGACGGCAAATCTGGTGGATGAATTGACCGATACGGGAAGCAATAAGAATCGTGAGATTAAAGGCCAGGGCATCGCCAATATCATTACCGGATTTTTTGGCGGGATGGCCGGATGTGCAATGATTGGACAGACGGTGATCAATGTGAAATCCGGAGGGCGTTCGCGGCTCTCAACATTTGTGGCAGGCGTGTTCCTGCTGTTCTTGATTATCGTCCTGGGCAGCGTTGTGAAGGTTATTCCAATGGCTGCGCTTGTGGGTGTTATGGTGATGGTGTCCGTCGGAACATTCGATTGGAATTCACTGCGGACACTGAAAAAAGTACCGCTTGGAGATACCGTAGTCATGATCGTGACCGTAGCGATTGTGGTTGCCACTTCGAATCTGGCTTTGGGTGTCGTGTCGGGCGTCATCTTGAGCGCGCTGCGGTTTGGCTGGAAAATGGCCAGGATTCAAGCCTTTACAGAAATAAACGAGGCAGGAATCAAGGTATACCGTATTGAAGGACAGCTCTTCTTCGGCACGATGTCGCATTTTATCCAGCTGTTTGATTACCAGGATGACCCGGAACTGATGTTGATTGATTTTAGCCGCTCCCATCTGTGGGACCAATCGGCAACCAATGCCCTTTCGAAAGTGGTTGATAAGTACGAATCTCTGGGAAAACGGGTCGCTGTAAAAGGAATCAACCAGGAAAGCCAACGTATCATGGATAAAATCGGCCTTTCACCGGATTCATCCCATTAATATTTCACATTATAAATCGGCTTCTGTAATTCTGAAGCTTCAGACTAAACAAGCATACAGATGACTTCTGAAATGATCAGGAGTCATCTTTTTTTGTCCGCATCGTGGGAGAATTCTTATCGAATTTCCTCTAGCGAAACATCGCATGTTTCATGAACATGAGGATACACTAAGGATAATTAATCCTATGAGGTGGAATAAATGTCACCGTCCTATATTTTACTAGTGGAAGATGAACATAACGTCTCGCAGTTCATTCAACTGGAGCTTCAGCATGAGGGGTATGAGGTGACCGTTGCTGTAAACGGAGAGCAGGCACTGGAATATTTTCAAAAGAAAGACTGGAACCTGATCCTCTTAGATTGGATGCTTCCAAAACTGGACGGGTTAGAGGTATGCAGGAGGATACGAAAAACAAGCGATGTTCCAATCATATTATTAACGGCACGTGACTACTTGGGAGATAAAATTGCAGGTTTAGATACCGGGGCTGACGATTATATTACCAAGCCATTTGAGATTGAAGAGTTATTAGCCAGAGTTCGAACCAATTTACGACGCCATACTCACGAGAGGAATCATTCGGAATCAGATGTTCTCCAAATGGAGGATTTAATCTTGGATGTCAAAAAGCGATTTGTAACAAGGGCGGAAGTTCGAATCGATTTGACGCAGCGCGAATTTGATTTGCTGTATTTCTTGATGCAGCATCAGGGAGAGGTTATCAGCCGAGACAGGCTATTATCTGTCGTATGGGGATATGACTTTGCAGGAGAGACGAATATTGTAGACGTGTATATTCGTTATCTGCGGAACAAGATCGATCGGAATTATCATCCTAAATTAATTCATACCGTCCGGGGTGTTGGATATGTTCTTAGATCGGGTTAAAGGACAAACGAATGATTAAATGCATAAAGAAAGCAACTCATTCATTGATGTTTCGCTTTACCTCTTGGTATGTGCTGAGTCTGATGGCTATCATCTTGTTCATCGGAACATGCATCATGGGTGCTGTGAGTTACTTTCTCATTCAAGATACCAAGCAGGAGCTGCATGCTGTAGAACAAAAGATCATAGATTCTTTAGGATATATGGAAACGGATTGGCAGGATATGCTGGATGAAATATTGTATCCGGATCATGCCAATTATGAAGTGGCACTGGCAAATGCGGATGGCGGTGTCTTAGCCCATTCCCGTGGCGGTGCGAATAACCTGCAAGTGGATCAAGAGCAGGCAGACTTCAATTGGGTGAAGCTCTTTCTATGGGACCAGACCCAGGGGCTGTCGATCCAGGACGTGGTCTTGGGGAATGCAATGAACGGACAAAAAGTCACCATCCATATTCTTGTGCAGCTAGACAATATCGTGTACTTATTATGGCTGATTGTAAAAGTCATTAGTATTACAGGTATTGTCAGTCTGTTTGCTGGCTCATACCTGATCTATCGTCTGACCAAAAAAAATCTGCGGCCCTTATTTGCTATCATGGATGCTTTGAGACGAATGGGCCAAATCACGGATGTAAAGGAGCGTATTCCCGTTCCGCCGATTCCAAAGGAATTGAAGGATTTAGCGCAGACTATCAATGACCTGTTGGATCAGCTGCAAGCACAGTTTGAACGCGAGAAAAGCTTTGTGTCGAACGCGTCCCATGAATTACGCACACCTTTGACGGCTTTCCGGGGTCATGTGCAGATGATGAAACGTTGGGGCAAACAGAATCCCGAAGTTTTGGAACAATCGATTGAAGCGTTAGATCAGGAAAGCCGGCGCATGCAGCGGCTGATGACGCAATTACTGACATTAGCGCGAACCGGAAATATTCAAATGAAAAAGGATAAAGTGAATGTGAGCCATACGGTACAAGATGCCATTCGGCAACTGTGGCGGAGAGATCTGAAAATATCACTAAAGGAAATATTAAACCCTCATATGTATGTTCTGGGTGATGAAGAGCAGCTCAGGCAGGTGGCTGTGATTCTTTTTGAAAATGCCATACGCTACACGAATGCCGGGGGGGCGATAGAAGTCCGGGTCTTTAAGGAAAATAATGAAATCTGTATCACTGTAGCGGATTCGGGAATAGGCATCCCCTATGAGGATCAAGGCAAAATCTTTGATCGGTTTTATCGCGTGGATAAGGCCCGTTCCCGGGAAACAGGGGGAACAGGCCTTGGTTTATCCATAGCTAAAGAATTGGTGAAGAACCTTCATGGCAGGATTTCTGTAACCAGTAAACCGGGGGAGGGCAGCATATTTTCGGTGTACCTCCCGGTTTATAGTAAATAATGAACATTAATCTTGATGTTCGTATTTATGCTGGTGAGAGTGACGGGACGAATTTACGTATTTATGCTTAGTGTTATCTGATGATGATTGCTGGTCACTTTTTGAGTTTGTCGCAGGCGGGGCGGTTTTATCGGTCTGTGCATCTGTCGAAGGTTGGGAGCTTGTATCGGTTGATGAATTTGCACGGGTATTGGCGGCTTGTCCATCGTCAGGCAATACACGGCGAATTGTATTAATCCGGGACTCCCATGAGCTAAGATCGGAAATGGTTACTCCGGGTTTGCCATAGGTATGCAAAATTTGTCCATTTCCGATATAGATTGCCACATGGTGTATAGGCGTGTAGAAAAAGATAAGGTCACCGGGTTTGAGTTGATTTCTTGGCACATAGGTTCCTGCGGTGGACTGCTGTCTTGAATCCCGTGGAAGTGTGATGCCATTTTGTTTGTATACATATTGCGTGAATGAAGAACAATCAAATGTGCTCGTTACACCTGATTTTGAACCGAATTTATAAGGAACTCCCAGAAATTGCTTACCTGTAGCAAAGATTTGATCCGCAAGGGATGTAGAGGTTTCTGCTGCGGCAGCATGGGCAGCTTGAGGCATTAGCAGCACCGTACCTCCTGATAATAATATGGAAAGACTAAGACCTGTACCTAGGAGCAGTTTACCCAATTTTGGTGGTTTCATCATTGTAACTTCCTCCTTCGGAAATATGTGTTTAGGCATCGATCACCTGGTTCCAAAATAACATATAAAAAAATCCCACTATTTACTGCATTCTTCATGGGATTAGAGCTGGCTTGAGTTTGCCGGATAAAATGAGAATTGCATGAGAGTTTTCTCACGATACATTCATTGACACCCCATCACGATTTAACTTTCCATTTAATGAGGCTGTTTGAGAAATTAACTCAATATTGAGCATGAAAAAGGCGGTCTCCGCGTCAACGGAGGCCGCCTTTCGTATACTGAATTCTTTGTATTTAATGATGCGTCAACGTGCGGACGGCTGCATTTTCTCATACAGATTAAAGCCGCTTGGCGTTTGACCCTTATAAGTAAATCCGGCGCCGCTGTACAGCTGGTTCAGCGCAGGTACGGATGCGATACAGTCGAGCCGGACTCTGTCCTTGTCCGGGAATCGGACTCCACGTTCTGCCCACTGCAGTATGGCACTTCCGAGCTGCTCACCGCCGAATTCACGGTTAATGGCCAACCTGTGCAGATAGACCGCAGGTTCATGGCCTTCTTCACCCCAGAGTGAGCGATCCCAGCTGCTCGCATGCTGCTGGAGAATAACCATGCCGGCCATGATGTCATCCTGTTTGAAAATAAACACATCGCCGCGGTCAATCGCATTGGTTACCCCGTGTTTGTCTTCACCAGCTAGAAGCTCATGCCACTGCTTGGATCCTTTGCTTTGCAGCCAAGCCGCTGCCTGAATCATCAGAGCGTTCACGGCTTCTTTATCCTCCGGTCCAGCCTGAGTGGCGCGAATTCCCGGCTTGATCTCCTGCTCTATAATAATGCATTTCGTGGCATTCATATTCATGTATGTACCCACCCTCCGTGACCATATGGTTCTATTGTAAGAAGTCGCAGGGCAATACGCAACTACAAGATCAAGTCGCTGCGGTAGAAATCAGGCTCGTTCATTTCTGCTGCAGGGTGTGCCCGTACAAGCCGCCCCCAGCAGGCTAGCATTGAATAGAAGTAGATGGGGAAAGGGGGTGGAAGGGGATGAAGAAAGCTGACTTCATAGCGAAAATAGCACCGCTTGCATCCGCAGATCAGCTTAAGACGGGTGTTCCGGCCTCACTCACGATCGCACAAGCTGCACTCGAATCTTCATGGGGCGGAAGCGCCCTTACAACCAAAGCGGGCAATTTATTTGGCATCAAAGGCGGGGGACCGGCCGGTAGTGTCCGGATGCTGACCTCGGAGTATGTTAAAGGGGCTCTGGTCAAAATTTATGCCTATTTTCGCGCATACCACAGCTGGGAAGAATCCATTCAGGATCACTCGCGGCTCATCGTAAGTGGAGTGGCGGGGGACCGGCGTTACGCCGGGGCTTTAAATACGGACGGCAGAACGGCGGCGAAAATGATTGCGAAAGCCGGCTATGCGACGGACCCGCAGTATGCGGATAAGCTGATTCAAATGATGGATCAGTACAACTTATATCAATATGATGCCCAAGTAGAGGGGGAGCAGCCCATGACGAAGGAAGAAAAAGCGGCATTCGATGCACTGCAAGCTACGGTAACGAAGCAGGCTGAATGGATGAAGCAGCAGGATGCCTTGCTGAATATGCCCTGTCCGGCTTGGGCGAAGGATGCTTATGAATTTTATAAACCATTTATTTCAGATGATAAGGGAAGCTATGACTATTGGCGGCAGCTGGTGATTCAGTACAGGCATGAGAACGGCATCCGGGTGAACAATCCCGGCAGCTCCAAGTGAGCAGCTGCTGAACGTTGCCAGATTTCTGATCAACAATACGAAATCCCTGCGGGAAGCCAGCCCTCAGGGATTCTCACGGTGGTTACGGCCGGATTGTGACACGCGTTCCTACTGGTACATAAGACGAAAGATCCAGTACATCCTCATTTTGCATTCGGATACACCCATGCGAGACCTCATGTCCAATGGATGCAGGATCGTTGGTTCCATGTATGCCGTAATGCGGCTTGGAGAGGCCCATCCAGAGAACGCCAAACGGCCCGCCGGGATTCTCCTGCTTATTGATGATTCTGTATTCGCCTGTCGGTGTGCTGGTCAGCATTTTACCGATACCAACAGGATAGGCTTTGGTAACCTGATCGCCGTCCAGCAGGTAGAGCATGCGGTCAGAAAGATCGACAATGATCCGGTAATTCGGCATTTGCATCACTCCTTAATTTCAGAGTATGTTAGTAGTATGGGGAACGTAATCACTGACAAGCGTGAAATATTTTTCGGATAAAGGAGTTATGAATGTCATGCGCCGTAAAAAGGCACTGCAGTACAGTAGTTTCGGTGTTTTATTGCTGATCGCCACCTTGTTTATCTGGAGAGAAGGTCCCTATGTTTATCATCCGGTCCGTTCGAGCACTGCGGTTCACAATAAGGAAGGATCAAGTGCCGTCCGGGTTCATGGTTTTATTTCTACCAGACCGACACCCGATGCCATTTATTATAAAAATAAAGTCATTGTATTGATGTATCATGATGTGCGGCCGCATCCCACCAACATCAAAAGTCTGGACACGGTGGTCTTCAAGCAGCAGCTGGATGCCATGAAGGCGAACGGATTCCACTGGATTACGATGGAGCAGTATGCCGATTTTATTACGAAACGCCGGCCGGTGCCGGATAATGCGGTGCTGATGACGTTTGACGATGGCTATGAGACGTTCTACCAGCATGTATATCCGATATTGGAGCAGTATCATGTGCCCGCTACCAACTTCCTGATTGTCGCCACGGTAGGCAGCAAGAAGCTTCCGGGCATTCCCAAGCTTGACTGGCAGCAGGTACAGGCGATGCATCGGATGGGGATTGACTTCTATAGCCATACCTACGACTCTCATGCATACGGCTATATCCGGATTGCAGGCAAAAGGAAGGATCGCGCCGAGCCAATGTTGATGGGACCGGCGGATAACAAAACGCTGCATCATGTGGAAAGTAATGAGGAATATGACCGGCGCGTGACCGGTGATCTGGGGCTGTCCGATCAGATTCTGCGGGAAAAGATCGGTAATACACGTAATATTCTTGCTTTTCCTTACGGTGGATACTCCAAGTCTGTAATCGATATCTGTCAAAACCTTGGCATTCAAGTCACCTTTTCCGTCAAGCAGGGAATCAACAGTCCGGGACAATATATCGGCTATCGCGTCAATGCCGGAGGAATGGATAACAATCCGATAGCGCTCCTTGAATATATGAAGAGGGGCGCACCGATCAAATCGCCGATCAAAGGCTACAAGGTATAGAATAATTGGAAAACCCCCGGGAAGCTGCCTTTAGCAGCCCACCCGGGGGTTTATGTTTTGGTCTGGCGCAGCACGACGCCAACTATCTAACCCCTGACAGTCTCACAACAGACTGCAGCCGGTTCCTGGTTTTCTTGTTGTGTAACAGAATAATGACATTTCTAAAACAACAAAAGCCCTACCTCTCTTTTGTCCTTGCGGCTCCGATGACCGCGCCAGTGTGAATCAGAATTTCGTCTTTACATAAACTCATACTTCGTTTGGGTTATTCAAAATAGGAATTTAAAACTTCGTGGTCACGAAGAGTTATTCTTCTTGCGAGGAACGAATATGGGGTTAAATGAAACTTACAATATTTAATAATATCATAGATGTAATGAAATGGCAAGAGCAGGGGGCGGTTTCTTACCCTCGAAGCTCGCCCTTCGCCTTGATTTCAGGAGATTTCCGCGGAAGTCCTCATTCCGATATTATTGTGAACTATAGACACTTCCATTATCATCGAAGTATGGAATGCTAAACTGGGAGTGAAGATCATGGGTGCAAATCCGAAGATGGCAGAGCTTGTTTCTCTTCTCGGAGAGACGTCACGGGCAGCGATTTTAACGAGTCTTATGGATGGACGTTTTCATACCGCAAGTGAATTGGCTTTAGAGGCAGGCATCACGCCTCAGACCGCAAGCTTTCATTTGGCGAAAATGACCGCTGGCATGCTGGTCACGGCCGAGAAGCATGGACGCTATCGTTATTATAAATTGGCGGGACAAGAAATTGCACAAATTCTGGAAACGCTCCTTACGATTTCAAAACCAGCTGAAATTAGGTCACTAAGGCAATCTACCCAGATGAAAGCCTTATGCGAAGCCCGGACCTGTTATGATCATTTGGCAGGGAAGCTGGGTGTCCGCTTGACCCAGTCAATGATGGATAACAAGTATATTGAAAAGGGGCAAGAGGAGTTTACCGTGACTCCAGAGGGGGAACGGTTTTTCACAGAGCTTGGTCTGGATCTGCCTGCTTTGCGTAAACAGCGCAGGTCTTTCAGCCGGATTTGCCTGGACTGGAGTGAGCGGCAGCATCATCTTGCAGGGACGCTCGGGCATGCCGTTGTATCCCGCCTTTTTGAAATGAAATGGATTGAAAGGGCTGCTTCCGGACGGGCGGTTATCGTTACAGAGCAAGGAAGGGCCGGACTGAAGAGAGATTTTGGTATCAGTGACATATGAATATAGGTGAAAATAGGAGAAGACGCAATGAGCAATCGCTGCAGTCTTCTTTTTTTGTAAGCCGAAGGGCGAAAATATGTATTTTACAACAAAATAGAGGGCCAAGACTTAAAAAAAGAGGAGAAAATCGAGAAAAACGAAACGTTTCACAAGATTTTTGTCACAATTTTCCGCCTTTCGACCGATATTTATAGTAGTAATGAACCAATTCGTTCATTTTATATAGCTATCTTATTTAAAGGAAGGCTCTATTGTATGAATACCGAATCCGCCTGTCCGGGGGCAATAAAGCTTTACCGGTCGTTTCTGAACAAGTTGTTGCGCAATTATCTGATTGGTTCGCTGCTGGCCGTTCTGGTTGTAGGCAGCGCAATCGTTTTGACGACACTTGACGTACCTCCGGATGAATATAAACGTCTCGTATTCATTCTACTGATTTCACTCGTCTTTATGGCTGCAGCAGAGTTAACTGTCTTTTACCGTCATCTGGCTCCCATAAGGAGAGGGCTTTTGTCGCCGGATGCTGATTTGGATGAGCTGAAAAAAGCCTACATGCAGACGCACCGGCTGCCGCTGTTGTCCGTTTACCGGATTCTTGTCCCGCATCTGCTAGGCTTGTCCATTCCGGCAGTGCTCCTTACAGCCTGGATGCTGTCCAAAGGGCTTTTGGACTTTCCGGCATTTTACCTGGCCGTAGCGGCCTTGGGGGCAGCCCTGGTAGCCAGTATGCACGCCATGTTTGATTTTTTTCTGTCTACGGCTGCGATTCGCCCGCTGTTGATTGAATTGAAAATGCAGGCAAAGATGAGGTTCCAGGTTGAACTGGATCCGGAAGGCCATGTGTTTTTGTCCATTCGTCCCAAGTTTCTTGTCAGCGGTATGCTGATCGGCATGTCACCACTGCTGCTGTTCAGTCTGGCAGCGCAAATCCGTCTGAAAAGTCTGGACAGCGCCATGTTTCAGAACTACTGGGGCTGGGCAGGTCTCATTCTGATCATCGACATTGCCTTCGCGTATACAGGGGCGCGGTTAATTACGCAGGATATTGAGCGCCCTATCTCCAAGCTGTACGACGCAATAAATGATATCAAGGAAGGGCGGATGACGAAGGTCCAGAATATTTACTCGGATGAATTCTCCAAACTCGTTGCCGGCTTCAACATGATGGTGGGCGCACTACAGACAAGAGAAGAGCAGAGTCAGGCTATGCTGGACAGCTATTTTGTTACGCTTGCCGTGGCTTTGGATGCTCGCGATCCTTATACCGCAGGTCATTCGCTCCGTGTGGCTGAATATTCAGAGCTGATTGGCAGGCTTTGCGGGTTGTCCCCTGAGGACCTTATGGTGATCCGCAAGTCCGCACTACTGCATGATATCGGGAAAATAGGTGTGCGTGATACCGTCTTGCTGAAGGAGGGGCGGCTGACGGATGAGGAGTTTGATCAGATTAAGCTTCATCCGGGCCTCGGGGAAAATATTTTGCTTCAGATCGAACCGAAGGATGCCATGGCCGTGTTGCTGCCCGGTGTTCGCTCCCATCATGAGCGTTATGATGGCAAGGGATACCCGGACGGTCTTGCGGGAGAAGAAATACCGCTGCTCGGGCGGATCATTGCTGTGGCAGATGCCTATGATGCGATGACATCCGACCGTCCTTACCGCAAGGGAATGGCATCATCTGTTGCGCTGTTAATTCTGGATGAAGGCAGGGGCACCCAGTGGGACCCGGTGTTTGCGAAGGTTTTTGTGGATCATATGAGGAAGCAGCTGCCCTCCATACCCAAGCATGGGGCATAACAAAAGGAAAGCGTCCGCCGGAAACGGCGGACGCTTTTTATTTTGGAGGACTGGCTTTTGTTTTGCAGACAATTCAGGGTAGTGATCATTTTGTGAAATTCATAACAAATAATAATTTGCATCGACTTCGCTCATTGAAGCTTTGACAGAACACAGCTATAATGGGGGCATCTAAGATTTGAAACTTTAAAAAATAAGGGAGTTTCGCGCTATGAAACGTGGAGACCTGCTGCTTATTTCCGTGATTTTGGCGGCCGCCCTGCTGTTGATGGTTCCAAGATGGGTTCAAGGCGGTCAGATAAGTGAAAAAAATCACAATACTCCGCTGACAGCCGTGATTAAAGTAGAGGGAAAGGTATTTCAGACCGTCACGCTTACGAAGGAAGAACAGACGGTTGAAATCCGGACCAAGCGCGGCTACAACCTGATTAAAGTGCAGGATTACGGGATTGAGATGGTGGACGCTGACTGTCCGGATGAGATATGTCTGACATTCGGCTTCAAAACCAAGAAGGGGGACACCATTGTCTGCTTGCCGCACCGGGTCATCGTCGAAGTTGAAGGCACGGGCGGAGAAGGGGAGGGTACGGATGCCATTATCTGATGAAGAAACATCGCTTGTCCTGAAAAGGACGGTCATGATTGCGATTTTTGCCGCGGTGGCGGTTGTGCTCAGCATTGCTGAATCCATGATTCCGGTGAACATCCAGATTCCGGGTGCCAAGCTGGGTCTCGCGAATATTATGATTTTGACTTGTCTGTATTTTTTAAGGGCTAGGGATGCGCTGATGCTGGTGGTGCTGAAGACCATTTTAACTGCTTTTATTTTCGGAACCTTCTCGAGCCTGTTGTTCAGCCTGTTCGGCTCACTGTTCAGCTTTGCGGTCATGGCATTTCTAATGAAGCTTGGCCGGCGCAGGTTGAGCCTTGTCGGTATCAGCATCACAGGCGGGATCGCCCACAATATTGGGCAGCTTGCAGCAGCCTCCATCGTCTTTTCCACCTTGAATATTTTCTACTATCTGCCGGCGCTGCTGATCAGCGGCATTGCCACAGGCATTCTGGTGGGGATCGCCGTTCGATATCTGGTCACTTCTTTATCAAGGCTATCCTTGTTTGATCCGTTCATGAAGGCTTAAGTGATCTGCACGCAAGGGGGAAGTTCATATGAATGCAATGGAGAATATACAGCATAAGAGCCCTGTTTTAACGGGGTACCAGGAAAATATAGCAGCAGCCGGCGAGGATATACCTGCAGAAGGAAGCTCGAAAGCCGTGACAGATATGGTGGTGCTGGAGGAGTTGTCCTTTGCCTATGATGGGCAGCATGCAGATATTCATGATATATCCCTCGCCATCGGCAAGGGGGAATGGGTCACGCTGGTGGGTGCGAACGGCTGCGGGAAATCCACGCTGATCCGTCTGATGAACGGATTGCTTCGCACCAGCTATGGACGCATTTATATCGGTGGAATCCGCCTTGAGCCGGGCACGCTTGGGGAAATCCGGCAGAAGGTGGGGATGGTATTTCAAAATCCTGATAACCAGTTCATCGGTGCGACGGTGGAGGAGGATATGGCATTTGGCATGGAAGGGCGGTGCCTCGATGCCGGGGAAATGCGAAACAGAATCAGTGGGTACGCCTCACGCCTTGGCATTAGCGATCTCCTTCACCGCCATCCGCAAGAGCTCTCCGGAGGACAGAAGCAGCGTGCGGCAATAGCAGCCATTCTGGCGATGGAACCCGAGCTGATCATCTTCGATGAGGCTTCTTCCATGCTGGATGAGAAGGCACGCAGGGATTGGCTGGATCTGCTGCTGGAAATGCACAATGAGGCCCGCTACACGCTGCTGTCCATTACGCATGATGCGGAGGAGATCGCTGCTTCGCAGCGCGTACTGGTGATGCATCAGGGAGGTTTGGCAGCCGACCTGGCACCGCAGGAGCTATTCCGGGATGTGGGCCTGCTGCGGCTGTGCCGGATGGAGCCGCCTTTTAGAATCCGGTTCGCCCTGGAGCTGGAGAAGCGGGGAATGATGCCCGCACAGCAGGGCATGACAGATGGCTCTCCTAATCCGGGCTCGGAGGTGAAAAGGATATGGCCATTCAGCTGGAGCATGTGAGCTATACGTATGATGCACGCAGCCTGCTCCGGCAGACTGCGCTGCAGGATGTGAATCTTGAGCTTGCGGAGGGCCTTCTGACTGGTATCGCCGGTGCATCGGGCTCGGGGAAATCGACACTGCTTCAGCTGCTAAACGGGATCCTGCTCCCTACGGAAGGGACCGTGAGAGTACTGGACGTAACGCTGATTGCCGGGAGAAAGCCGCCGAAGCTGGCATCGCTGCGCAGGAGGGTCGGGCTTGTATTTCAGTTTCCTGAGCAGCAGCTCTTTGCCGCGACGCTTGAGGAGGACCTGATCTTTGGTCCATTGAATTTTGGAGCATCGCCTGAAGATGCTGCAAGACGGGCCCGGAAGGCAGTGGGGCAGATGGGCCTTGATGAGGCGCTGCTGAGCCGCCATCCGCTGCAGCTAAGCGGGGGCCAGCGGCGTAAGGCGGCAATTGCCTCCGTGCTTGCGATGGATCCGGATATCCTGGTATTGGATGAGCCGGGAGCAACCCTGGATCAGGTCAGCCGGATGGAGCTCACACAGCTGCTTCACAGACTCTGCCGCGAAGAAGGCAAAACGGTCATCATCGTCACGCACCGGCTTGATGAGCTGCTGCCCTATGCGGACCTCTGGATGATAATGCATGAAGGCAGGGCGGTCTTCCAGGGGACAACACGCGGGCTTGTTGATGAAGCACGGCAGCTTCCGGGCTACGGTTTGTCTGTTCCGCAGCCCATCCAATACTGGCTGGAGCTTGAAGAAGCCTATGGATTGCAGACTGAGGAACCTTGTCTCAGTCCTTCCGGTCTGGCTGAGCGATTAACCCAGCTTGCTTTTACGGAAGCGAAGAAGGCGCGCGCCTATGCGTGAAAAACTGCTGATTGGCAGACTCATCGATACAGGCTCGCCTGTGCACCGCCTGGATCCGCGGGCCAAAATGACCGCCATGCTTCTCTATGCGGTGATGGTGATGGCTGCAAGGTCATGGCCTGCGCTGCTATGCCTGACCGCCTTCTCGGTGCTGATCATGATCTTGACCCGGATACCGCTCCGCATGTATCTCAAAGCGACCAGGCCGCTGCGCGTGCTGATGCTGTTCATATTGATCGTGCAATGTCTTGCCGTCAAAGGTGGAAGCGTTCTTGTCGCCGCTGGCTCTTGGCATCTGGATTCGGCAGGTCTGGCGGCAGGCGTGTATGCGGTAATGCGCATGGGACTGCTTGTGTCTTTTACGGCTATGCTGACCTTTACGACATCACCTGGACAGCTGAATCAGGCACTTGAAGGAATGCTGAGACCGTTTGAACGTGCAGGCATTCCTGCGGAGCGGTTATCGCTCATGACGGGAATTGCTCTGCGATTCATCCCGGCAATTCTGGATGAGGCTCAGACGATAATGAAGGCGCAGGCTTCGCGCGGTGCGGATTTAAAAGAGCTGCCCTGGAAGGGCAAAGCACGTATGCTGACGGCGCTGCTGGTTCCAGTGACCGTGGGCGCATTCCGGCGGGCAGAGGATTTGACCGCTTCGATGGAGTCGCGGGGCTACCGGATCGGGGCGCCGCGCACAAGGTACCGTCCTTTGGTCTGGGGCCAAGGGGAAACATGGTTTGTGGGTGCATTTGTTCTGATGTGTCTCGTCGTAATATGGATAGGTTTTAACTAAAAAAGAGATGGTGGAGGGGATCGCTGTGTCACGCTGGTTTGGAAAAAAAGAGATTGAGCTGCTGGCGCCCGTTGGTACGTTTGAGATTTTTAAGGAAGTGATCGAGGCGCCCTGCGATGCTGTTTATCTGGGAGGACCCGCCTTCAATATGCGTCTGATGCGCAAAGGCTATAATTTTACACTGGAGGAAATCACAGAGGCGGTACAGATCGCCCATTCGCTTGGCAAAAAGGTATATGTGACAGTCAATAATCTGCTGAGCGAAGCGGAGGCTCAGGAAGCGAGGGAGTATCTAGTTTTCCTCGAACAGGCCGGTGTGGACGCCTTGATCATACAAGACTTTGCAGTGCTGTCGCTGGTGCGCGGCATGGGGCTTGACCTACCGCTTCATGCCTCGGTCATGATGAACGTGCATAACCTGGAGATGGTTAAGGCGCTGCAGGAGCTTGGTGTTACGCGCGTCGTTACCTCCAGAGAAATGGATCTGCAAACCGCGCGTTATATTCAAAGGTCAAGCGGAATGGAACTGGAATACTTCATGCATGGCGATATGTGCGTGGCTCATGGTGCCAACTGTCATTACAGCTCCTATGTGTTTGGAATGAGCAGCAGCCGGGGCAAGTGCATGAAGCCCTGCCGGTGGGATTACCGTGTGAAGAAAGACGGCAGCATCTATCCTGCCGAGTATCCGCTTGCAGTCAAGGACATGTACATGTATGAGCATATTCCAGAGCTGATTGAGGCGGGAATATGTTCTTTCAAAATTGAAGGACGGATGCGGGACGCTTCCTTCATCCTGATGCTCGTAAACAGCTATGCCGATGCCATTGATCGCTATATAGCGGATCCTGTTGGGTTCGACCGAACGAAGGATGCAAAGTGTTTATATGAAAACCGCAAACGGGATTTTTCAACCGCGTATGCATTCGGTAAGCCGGGGCTCGCCAATATAAACCGGCGCTATGAAGGGACGGGCAAGTTTTACAGTACAGGGCGGGTGTTCAGTACCCCAACGCCAGAACGCGAGGTTTCCGATCAGCGGATATCGGAGATCCGGACCTGTCTATCCAGCGTGAAGGACGCGGCGGACAGACCCCGCCAGGAAAAGGCAGCGGCCAGACTGGCGGTAAGAGTCAACAATATGATGCAAGCCCGGATGGCGCTTGAAGAGGAAGTGGATGATTTGTATCTCTCCGGGGATGTCTTTCTTCCGGACCTGCCGTTTACCCTAAAGGATATCGAATCGCTCTGCGCGTCAAAAGGCAATTCGCGCATTTATCTGGGGCTGCCGCGGATGATGACGGAGCTCCACTTTGAACAATATATGCAGCTGCTCAGCCGTGAACGGCTGCCGCTTGACGGGCTGCTGATTACCAATCTGGGCGCGGTACATGCATTCAAATGTCTAGGCTACCCTCTGATCGGAGATACGAGCCTGAATATTTACAACCAGCTCGCGGCTGATTTTTATGGGGAGCAGGGCTTGGATAGGCTAACCGTATCGGCGGAAATGACCGCCGGACATCTCGCCGAGCTGCTCACGCATTCCCGTGTGCCGCTGGAAATGATCGTTCACGGTTCCCCTACGGTGATGTATATGGAGCATGATCTGTACGAAAATACGGAGCTGATGGAGCCGGTTGGTGAAGAGGATAACCGTTATGTCGATAATGATATCCTGGTGCTGATGACGGATAAGGGCGAGAATCCGGTTTACAGGGACCAGCATGGACGCAATCATTTACTGCTGGGCAAAGAGCTCTGTTTTCTCTCCATTTTACCGGAGCTAAGGGAGGCGGGGGTGTCTTATTTCCGGATTGAGGGAGCACCTTATAAGGTGCATGATCTGCAGGCTGTAATTCGGGCGTATCGGCAAGCGCTGGAGCTGACAGCGGGAACGAAGGCTGCAGAATCCAGCATTCTACGGCCTGTATTTGCCGGCTATACACTCGGATCGCTGCAGTTCAACTAAACGATCCTAAACGAACCGGAGGGGGAATGGGCCATGTCTGAAATCTTGAAAGCAATGGATACGGAAAAGATTCTGGAACTGCGCGGGGATTATTTTTATCCGTGCACGCAGCATTTTTACCGGCAGCCGCCGCTCATTGTGCGCGGCGTGATGCAGTACCTGTTCGATGCCTGCGGCAAACGGTATACCGACTTTTTTGCCGGTGTCTCCGTTGTGGCCTGCGGACATTGCAATCCCGTGATCGCTGAGGCATCCGCTGCGCAGCTCAAGCGATTGCAGCATACATCAACGATCTATCTGACGGAGCCGAATGCTATGCTCGCACAACGTTTGACTGAAGTACTGCCAGAGGGCTTGAAAAGGACGTTTTTTGTAAACAGCGGCACGGAAGCCAATGAAGGGGCACTGCTGCTGGCACGGAGATATACCGGTCGCAGAGATTTTATTGCACTGGAGCACAGTCTTCATGGGCGCAGCCATCTGACGATGGAGGTGACGGGGCTTGCGATGTGGCGTTCTGATCCGTTTCTGGAAGGAAGCACTGCATTCATCCCGCGTCCTTTCCAGCCGGGGCTTACGGAAGGAGAAGCAGCGATGCGGTCTCTGGAAGCACTGGATCGGGTGCTGGAGCAGCGCGGAAGTGACATTGCTGCTATGATCGTGGAGCCTATCCAGGGTAACGGGGGCATCATCATCCCGCCTTCAGAGTATTTCCATGAGGTCAAAAAACGGTTGGACCGCTTCGGCATTCTGCTTATCGCCGATGAGATCCAGACCGGCTTCGGCCGGACCGGGCAGATGTTCGCCATGGAGCGTTTTGGCGTAACTCCGGACATCATGACGATAGCCAAAGCGCTGGGTAACGGCGTTCCGGTTGCGGCATTTTCCACAACCGATGCTATCGCAGCTTCAATGAACCAGCCGTCGGCCTCCACCTTCGGTGGCAATCCGGTTGCGGCTGTTACCGCGCTGGCTGTCCTTGATTACATCCGGGATGCCGGACTGGTCAGCCGCTCGAAGCTGCTGGGCGAGACGCTCCATGCCGGCTTGAAGCAGGTGCAGCAGCGCCATGATACGCTGGTTGCCGATGTCCGGGGCAGCGGGCTTATGATTGGAGCCGAGTTATCCGGCGGATCACCGGAAGAGAGCGCGCGACTGGTTGACCGGGTGCTCGAGGACATGAAGGAGCGCCGCTTCATCATCGGCAAAAATGGCATTCACCGCAATGTGCTGGCATTCCAGCCGCCTTTGGTCATTACAGGCGAGGACATCCGCCTCATGCTGGATGCACTGGATCAGGTTCTGACGACTATTCGTCAAGAGGCGGATCATTCGGAGCCATTTTTGGTATCCGGGAAAAGGGGAGTGAGAGAACATGCAGGCTGCAGGTGTTCATAAGATGCTGCATAAGACCAGGCAGTTCAGCGAGCTGGTTATGTTCTCGCATACATTGTTCTCACTGCCTTTCGCCATGATTTCCATGATATGGGCTGCCGGAGGCTGGCCGTCCGCGCATGTCATGCTGTGGGGATTGATCGCCCTGATCGGTGCGCGCAACGGGGCGAATGCCTTTAATCGCCTTGCCGACCGGCGCTTTGATGCCGCCAATCCCCGGACGGCAGATCGGCATTTGCCCCGGCACCTGCTAGGAACCCGGGAGGTGGCCGTATTTGTAGCGGTCAATTACCTGGTTTTTATCGTTGCGGCTTCGATGCTCAATCCGCTGTGTATGGCGCTCTCGCCCGTGGCAATTGTATTGATTACAACCTACTCCTATACAAAGCGTTTTACATGGCTAAGTCATCTCTATCTCGGTTTTGTCATTGCGTCTGCGCCCATCGGTGCCTGGTTTGCCGTAACCGGCTCGTTTGCCTTCACGCCTTTCGTATTGGGGACGGTCGTTATGCTGTGGATCGCCGGCTTCGATATCATTTATGGAACCCAGGATATTGAGTTCGACCGTTCCAACGGCCTCTGGTCCATACCCAGCTTTTTTGGTCTGAAAAATGCACTCCTGATGTCCAAAGGGATGCATCTGGTGATGCTGATTCTGCTCATCCTGCTGTACTTTACGCAGCAGCTCGGCTGGCTATATTTGACGGGGCTCTTCATTGCTATCGTGCTGCTAATGACGGAGCATGGGATCATCCGTCCGGGCAATACACGCATGATGAAAATAGCCTCCTACCATCTGAATCAGATCATCAGCATGGTAATCCTGTTCTTCACGCTCATGGACTTCTTTTTAATCAAATAATTTCACAATTGCCATAATAATCATAGCCATCGCGTAAACGCGACATCAAAAAGGGCCGTCCCCACAAGCATCCGCTTGGGAACCGCCCTTTTATCATATCTGAACACTATGCTGTTTTCCCTCCGAAATAATGCTGCAGTACTTCAAGCTGTTCAAAAGCCGGATGACCCCGAAGCGGCTCTGCGGCTTCTTTTGCTTTTTGAAGGTAGTGTCTCCGCATCTGCTCGGACTGTGCGAGCGCGTCTCCGGAACGGATACCCTGCAGAACATACTCTAGTAGTTCTTCCGAGGAATCGGCTTGAATGGCGCGGATATGAGGAGCCAGGACCGGGTCAGTCAGCGCATACAGGACAGGGAGTGTCACCTGACCCCGTCTGAGATCACTGCCTGCCGGCTTGCC
Organism: Paenibacillus dokdonensis; assembly: GCF_004916975.1. GTDB lineage: Bacteria > Bacillota > Bacilli > Paenibacillales > Paenibacillaceae > Paenibacillus_AQ > Paenibacillus_AQ dokdonensis. The sequence continues at coordinate 1,312,281 of NZ_STGQ01000002.1, forward strand.
GAGAGACTCTGCAGTAGCCGTAAAATCCAGAATGTCATCCTCAATCTGAAAAGCCATGCCCAAGGATTCGCCGAAGCGGTAGAGTCTGCCTGCCGTTTCTGGCTGCGCATCTGCGGACAACGCACCTACACGAAGACATGTCGCCATGAGCTGGGCTGTTTTGCACCGTGTTTTTTCAAGATATTGTGCAAGGCTCAGGTCATAGTCATAGGTATGATCCAGCTGAGCATATTCTCCGATGCAAAGCTGGGCCGTTGCCAGGGAGGACAGGTCATGGACAAAGCGGTCATGATCCGAAGTATAGACAGAGAGCAGCTCGACGACCCTTGCTGACATATAATTTCCGATATGAACAGCTTCCGCCACGCCGGTCTGCGAATGCAGGGAGGGGGCGCCGCGCCGCAGGTCTGAACGGTCGATAATATCATCATGAATCAGTGAGGCGGCATGAATGAACTCCGCAGCAGCGGCAAGCTGGAGCTGGTGGCGTCCGGGCACTGCGCTGCCGAAACGACTGCCGGCAATGACGAGCATAGGGCGAAGTCTTTTGCCGCCGGAGCGGATCAGCTGCAGCACGCTGCGGGCAAGCACGGAGGTGCGGGGAACATCCTTATCGTATTGGATGATATTCTCAATTTCACGATTAATCCGCTTAATATCGATCTGAAGGGCTTCATGCAGGGACAGCCTCATCTCTCATTCCTCCAAGTCTTGATATCACTGTCTTTTCTTCGGTTTCCGGGCTTTTGATGAGGTACTAGATGGCCCGATTTTTACGCGCCGCAGCCTGTTCGGCCTGCAAATAAGCCTGCAGCGTGAATGTCAGCGGCTCAGATTCGTCCTTACCCAGCGCCTGACGGATGTAATATTTTTTAAGCTGCGGAGCGAGGTAACGCACCAGCTCCATCTCTTCAAATTGCATGGCAAGCTGAATATAGAGGCTCTGAAAATAATCGCCGTCCAGTATTTTTCGTGTGAGGCAGGTACTCGTGAAGCATACGTTGGCATGCCGCTTTCGGGCCAGCTCCAGCAGGACAAACAAGGCTAGAAGCTTGACGCTGCGGGAATCAGGTATTCTGTAATGCTCAAGTATGGAAGCGGCCTCCATCAGCTCTGACGGGTTCGGATCCAGTACGGCCATAACTTCCGGAGCACACGAGGAGTTTAACAGCTGTAGGGTATTTTCTATAAGTTCAGTCATCTATAAAGCACCCCCTAGTCCAATCATTCTGAAAGAGATACTTAAATGAAGATGGAGCAACGTGCGCACTCTGCACATTACTCCATCCCTGGCGATTTCGTTTTTCGTTAATCCGTGTACAGATACCATCTCCGCACGATCGGAATTCGTTTCCAATGTTTTTTCAGCCAAGGTAGAACGTAGTAGTCCAGTCCGAATACGCTGCCAGACCCGCCAATTAATGCGACTCCCGCTGCGAGGTACCAGAGCATTTCATAAGGAGCCATGCCCGAACTCCAGATCATGATGCCCATGGCGATCGTAGCGGCCGAAGAAAGGGCAGTGAACAATCCGACGATGAGCAGAATGCCGAATGTGATCTCAGCAAGCACCATACCCGTTTGGAACACCTTGGCGAGCACCGTATAATCACCGTTCGATTGATAGAAGAAGAGATCCATAAATCCGTTCATGATGCTAGTAATGAAATGCGGCACAGGCAGTGCCTCTACAGCATCTTTAGCATTGGTGACGGCCGATGCTGCCGATTGGGCATCCACGGTTTTGGCTACCGCATCCACGGCTTGGCTGGCTGCTGAAGTTGCATCCGCAGCATGCGGAGAGGGAGGGATCAGGAAGATACGCGATGGATTATCAATGATCTTCCACAGCTTCTCCAGGCCTTCCGAAAGCCACATGTATCCAACGTAAATCCGCAGGGGCAGCAGCCAGAAGTTCGGCGAGCGTTTGGAAAAATGTCCACCTACGAAGCTGCGCCGGTTGTGCACATGGAAAAATTCATGCATCATATAAGACCATACTTTATTGAAGCCTGCTACCGTGAACAGATAGAACATATTGATAAAATGCTTGGCGAAAAGCGCCATGAAGCCGCTCATCATGAACATGCGGTTTGGCAGACCGACGTTGGCCACGCCGTAATGGCTGCCGATGCAGACCATCGTACCGTGGAAGCCTGGCTTGTAAGATTTTTTCGGCTGGTTGGTTACATCGGCATGGATGTTATGGGCAATGACCGGAGCAGCTTGCTCGGCATTTTCAACCATCTGTGGAACGGGCCGCTCCTCACCCTCTGGAATATAGAAAATATTATCGCCAACCACATACACGTTTTCATGATCCACGCTCTGCAGCTTGTCATTCGTCACAATCCGTTTGCGGCCCTGCTGCTGCACATCGAGCGTGCCCACCAGATCCGAACCTTCGACCCCAGCCGTCCAAACAATGGTTTGAGCCGGGAGGCGTTCATCGCCCATAATGACGGCCTGAGAATCCACGCGGGTGATTTTGGCGCTCGTAATGACCTCAACGCCCATTCGCGAGAGACGTTTCTCCGACTTGGCAATCAGCTTACCCGGGAGAATCGGCAGAATTTTCGGAGCCATATCCGCGACAACAAGGCGGACCTCCTTGGGATCGATAAAGAACTCCTTGCACAGCTCATCACGGAATTCGGCCATCTCGCCAACCAGCTCCACGCCGGTAAAGCCTGCACCCACCACAACAAAGGACAGCTTGCTCTTCCGGATCGCAGGATCGATTTCCTTGGCAGCCTCACCGAACATCTCCCTGATCTGCTCTTTAAGCCGTATCGCATCCTCATATGACCAGAGAGTAAAGCTGTTCTCTTCGGCGCCTGGAATGCCGAAAAAGGTAGGTTTGCAGCCGGTGCCGATGACCAGATAATCGTATTTATACTTGGTTTTACGGGATTCAAGCGTTTTGGAAGTGAAATCAATATGGCGGATCTCATCCAGCACAACCTGTACCTTTTGACCTTCGAATATCTTTTTTAATTCAATTTTGACCGCATCCTCAGGTGTACGGTTGGCCGCCACCTCATGCAGCTCGGTCAGCAGGGTATGGTAGGGATTACGGTCAATCAGTGTAATCTCCACGTCGCTGTTTTTCTTGAATTTCTTCGCCAGTTTCTTGGCTGTAAGGACACCGCCGTAACCGCCGCCCAGCAAAACGATTCTTTTCATAGAATGCTCACCTCGTTTGACTCAATTCGTAACTTGACCTTGCTTTGCTTTTCCGGAGGTCTGCTTGCTGATTATTTTGCTGCTTCAAGCGCTTTTTGGGACAGGGTCACATAGTCCTTGATGTGAATGCTGACGCCGGAAATGGCATCGGTGGTTCCGTCATCTTTGAGCGTAATGGCTGCCGGATCCTGCTTTTCAATCAGATACTCCTGTGCCTTGATTGCTTCTTCATGCCATTCAGCCTGTGCTCCACCGGCTTTCATGCCGTATTTCCCTTCCTTGGAAACCGTCTGCTTATCTTCACCCTTGGCATTCACGCCACTGAAGTAGGCATAGATGACTTTGCCATTGGCCACGGTGATATCAACGGTTGGCTTCCAGCCGCTTTCCTTGTCGAAAGCATCCCCTTCGGAATGATATGAGCCGTCTTTGTAAGTACCTGGGGCTGCAGGTCCATTCGAAATCGCTTGTTCAGCTAGTGTGGTGAAATCTTTCACATGTATGGACACTCCTGAAATCGCATCAGTTTTACCGTCATCCTTGACCGCAATGGCAGCAGGATCCTGTTTCTCAATCAGATATTTCTCTGCTTTCTCGGCCTGTTCATACCACTCTGAAGACCCGCCGCCGGCTTTCATGCCATACTTGCCTGCTTTATCCACCGTTTTTTTGTCGGGTCCGCCTTTGGCGCTTACGTAGTTCCAATCCGCCTGTGCAATTTTGCCACCTTCGACAGAGAGGACGACATAAGGCTGCCAGCCGCTACTTTCATCCATGCTGCCTTCGGCAAAGTAAGTGCCGTCCTTGTAGCTTCCATCGTCAGGCTGAGTTGCTGTTGTCTCTTTCGTGTCGGTGGCCGCAGGGGCTGGATCGGCTGCCGGTTTGGTATCCTTGTCACTGCCGCAGCCCGCGAGGAGACCCGCCATCAGGGCGCCTGATAATAAAATGGACCATTTCTTGTTCATGTCTATTGACCTCCAATATTCGATTGATGACATCTATGATAAAATGTTAAAACCGTAATCAAGACGCCCTTATGCGCAGAATAACGCTGGGCTAAAATCGTGGTAATTAAGCATGTTGATATTCCAAATTCTCTTGTCGATCGCATTGTAGCATAGGAACTCAAATCAATTATGTGAAAATAATCACGAATAGTTAAAGTATTATTCTTTCTTGGGAATGATCCTAATGTATGCAGTTAACAGCGGGGATGTGAAACAAAAAATAACCTGAAGCGGATAACACTCTCGTGTCCGTCTCAGGTTATTCATGTCAATTATTATGAGCTTACTTAGTTAGCTGCCGAGCGTAAAAATCCGGGGAGTCTGATCAGTGCAATGGTAAGTCCGGCGAGACCGAAAGTCAGAAGAATCAGCGCCGAGCCCCAGATGTCACTCAGATGCGCACCATGCGCGATGATATCCTGCAAGGAATGCTGTGCCCAGAACTGCGGCAGGAAATGTCCGACCGTCTGCACCGTCTGCGGCAGGAGATAGGAAGGCACCCATAAGCCGCCAAGCATAGCACCCCCCATGGATATAATTTGTGTGATGACCATCGCTGCCCCTTCACCAGGAACCAGAAAGGAGAGACCAAGGCCGATTCCAGTACCGGCAATGCTAAGGCAGAGCACGACAGCCGACAACGCGGCGATATCTCCAAGCCTCAATCCATAGACCAAATGTCCGAAGGCAAACAGGATCATACACTGGGCAATGACGGTCAGCACGAAAGGGAACCACATGCCGATCAGATAGTGAAGCGGTTTGATACGGGTGGTTCGGATACGTGACAGCAGTCCGGTTTTCTTTTCCTCGAAAAAGCGGCGGGCCATCGTTATCATAATGAAGAATACGAACATGACGGTCATCCCCGGGACGACCTGGTCGATCATGTTAAAGTGGTCTGCGGACGCAGATACATTTTCGATATGAATCGGTGACGCGAGGGCGGCTTCCGCCTGGGCTTTGGACTCGCCATTAGCCATCAGCATGGTCGTCAGCTTCTGCTCGCGGTATTGGGAGGAGATGCTGCCAAGTATCGCCTGAATGGGAGCTGTCTCTGTTTGGGAGGCGGGATCCTGGTAGAGCTTGATGTTCGCGGCTTGGCCTTCCTTCATGGAATTTTCAAAGCCGCTTGGGATCACCAGCATCGAGGAGAACTGTCCCTGCTTGATTTTATCGAGCTGTTCATTCAGGTTATCTGCAGGGAGCTGCTTCACATCCATAATACTTTGCATTTGTCCGATCAATGCCTTGGATGCAGCGGATTGGTCCTGATCAATCGTACGCAGCGTGATGGAGCTTCCGTCTGTCTGATTGAATACAGACCCGAACATCACGATGAAAATAATAGGCATCAAGAGGAGGAAAATGAAGCTGCGACGGTCTTTGCCGATGAGCCGCAGCTCCTTGATAATCATAGCCTTCATGTTCCGAATCTCCTTTATCGATCATTATATTGGGTTTATTTAATCGCGCAGTGCCGTTCCTGTCACCTTCAAAAACACGCTTTCGAGCGATGGACGGACGACTTCGAGCTGCTTCACGTCCCACGCATGCTGTGAAGCCTGGCGCAGAAGACGCTGCATGACAGCTGCAGATCTTTCCGTTTCCAGCAGCCAGCCGGAGCCTTCCTTACGGAAGGAGGTTACATCGGGATCTTGCGGAAGCTCGGTTAATCCAGGTACCTCCAGGTAAATGGAATTCTGGCCGTACTGCTCGAGCAGATCCCCCAGCGGTCCCATGGCCTTAATCGATCCCTGGTCCATAATGGCGACTTCATCGCAAAGAGCTTCGACTTCCTCCATATAGTGCGTGGAGTAAATGATGGTTACGCCTTCGCGGTTCAGTTCCCTGATTAACTCGAAAATATGATTGCGGGATTGGGGATCAATTCCCACCGTAGGTTCATCCAAAATGAGCAGTTTAGGCCGATGGAGCAGGGCTGCTGCGATGTTGATTCTTCTTTTCATGCCGCCGGAAAAGGTGCTGACAATATCTTTGGAACGCTCCAGAAGTCCTGTTCTTGTCAGCACGTCATGAATCCGCTGCTTGAGCTCTTTGCCGCTGACGCCATATGCTTCTCCAAAAAATTCAAGGTTATCGTAGGCACTGAGCTTCTCATACAGAGTAATATCTTGCGGGACATAACCGATAAATTTGGACACAGCATCAGGTTCACGGGTTACGTCTTTTCCGAAAAGTTTGGCCGAGCCGCTGTCGGCCTTCACGATACCGGTCAGTATTTTCATGGTTGTCGATTTCCCTGCGCCATTCGGTCCGAGAAACCCAAACGAGGTTCCCGGCTTAAGAGAGAAGGTGACGTTCTCAAGTGCCTGTTTTTTGGCGTAGGTTTTCTTGAGCTCATTCACTTCGAGCATATAATCGTTGTTAGGCGCAGCGTGTGTATAGGTATCCTGTGGGTTGATCATTACTTGAGCCATCATTTTGACCTCCTATAAATCCAATTTCTTTTCTAGCAGGTATGCCGTAAAACGAAGTACGACATAGGTGAGGATCCAGCTCGCTCCCATGATGAGAGGCGTCTCCCATGAGTAAGGGAACCATTCGGCTTCAAAATGAATTGTTTCCTGCTGAATCATATTTTCTGGAATAACCACGTCCGGCAGCTGGAAAATCAAGCTTAAACCCGACATAAACACGATCCACACCACCGGAGAAATAGGGCGAAGTGTGCTGTATTGGATGATGGACGTCAGGATGCCAAGCGAGATAATGAGCGGGCTGAAGCCTGCGACAAGCGTGAGCCAATCGATCCCGGTGATCATAAAGGAGCCAACGGTTGCAAGAGAGTAATTGGGAAGCACCAGCGAAAGAATCAGGACGTAGGCCGACAAGACGACAAATACGATCACAATTCCTGCTAAGAGCTTCAGCCAGATGCCCAGCCATTTGGCCATGACCAGCTTGGTCCGCGGATATGGCATGGTCAGCCACCAGCCGTACGTGTCATTTTCCCATTCGCGTTTGACGCATCCGTAACCCCAGAAGAAGACCATATAAGGAAAGCCCATGGTAACATACCAGATTGAGTTCACCTGCAGCGTGTTATTCACGGCAAAATAAGTCGCTGTAACGATGAGCGCGATGAAAATAATCATACAATAGGCAAGCCACCAGCTTTTGGAGACGCGTGAGCGGTTTTGCTTTTTCCAGCTCCCCTTACCTTTTAATTCATGCCAGACCAAATTCCGGAAAACAGCCGAATCCATCACCTGTTCCACTCCTTCATGTACATTTTGCGGAATACATCCCGCAGAGAGCCGTATTCTGCTCTTAAATCCTCCGTATTGCCGGACCAGATTGCGCGTCCGTCCTTCATCATCACCGTGTAGTCGAACAGGCCTTCAACCTCCTGAATATCATGGGTGCTGATCAAGACGGATTGCTGACTATCTTCCAGATAATCAATGAGACTGGCTACGATAGCTTCTCTGGAGATGACATCGATGCCGGTAAAGGGTTCATCAAGCACAATCATCTGCACATCGCGGGCGAGACAAAGGATGAGCAGAATCCGGGCTTCCTGTCCACGGCTCATGCCGCCAACCTTCATGTCCAGGTCGATTTCCATGTAATTCGTAAGCTGAATCGCTCTTTCCATGGAAAAGCCGGGAAGGAAGGAGTTTCCCCATTCGAGCGCCTGTCTGGCGTTATGATTCGGATACCAGCGCGCACGGTCGGGAAGATAGGCAATGTTCTGGTTGGTTTGCCAGCCTGGGGTTTTGCCCAGCACTTCGATCCGGCCTGCATCCGGTCTGACCAACCCTGTCAGCGTACGGAATAATGTTGACTTGCCGCAGCCGTTCGGGCCAAGAATTCCCGTAATCCGGCCTGAGGGAATGGCAATGTCCAACTGGTCCAGTGCTTTTTTCTTGCCATAGCATTTGGTTACCTGATGGCATTCAACAATGTTTGGTGTCATAAACCGTTTCCCCCCAGCGGCGTATCCTTTTTCTGATGAATGTATTTCTCAATGTCTTCCCATGCAAATCCGAGACTTTCCATCTGTTCCATGAAGCTGTCAATGTACCGGGCAGCAAGAGCCGTCCGAAAGGAGGCCACATGCTCCGGGGATGAGGTTACGTAGGTTCCCTGTCCGCGGCGTTTTTCCGTCAAGCCGTCCCGTTCCAGCTCCTGATAGGCGCGCATGACGGTGTTCGGATTCATCCGCAGCTCCTGCGCCAATTCTCTTACCGATGGCATTTTATCTCCCAAGGCGATCTCTCCTTTTGCAATTGCGCTTCTGGCCTGATCCAGTATTTGCTCATATAAAGGTTGACTGAAGTCTATTTGAAAATGTAGAGAGCCAACCTGTTGTTCTTCCATAAACGCTCCTCCTATCGTACAAAAGGTACGACCAGTGATCTAAGTGTATTATATCACTTAATACACCTAATACAATAGGCAAATGAAAAGAACACCGGAAATTTATAAAAAAGAGCCCGCTGCCCTCCCCAGAAGGGAAATAGGTCAGCGGGCTTAATGAATATGGAATAAGTGCTTGTGTTAAAACTAGATTACATTGAACGCAGTTACGGGAGCCTTAGCAATTACTGCAGAGCAGGCAGGGAATGGCTTTTTCTTTTGACATAGATAAAGATACAAGCCGCAACGACGCATTCAGATAGCGGGATGGACAACCAAATCCCGTTGGTCCCGAAGATATGGGGCAGGATCAGCAGGAAAATGACCATCAGAATAATTTCCCTCGACAGGGTAATCCAGACGGCCACCTTCACCTGCTCCGAGGCCTGGAAGTAGGTCATCATCACGAAATTGATACCCATGAACATATAGGCCGTGAAGAACAACCGGATGCCATTGACGGCAAGGGATCGGACTTCTTCCGAAAAATCGCCGAACAGCGACACAATTCCGTTGGCTGCAGCCAGACCGAAGAGAAAGACAACAATTCCTGAGATAAAGGCTGTTGCCACGGCAATCCGGATCGTCTTCACTTCGCGAACGCGGAGCTTGGCCCCGCGGTAATAGCTGATGAGCGGCTGAATTGCCGAGCCTATTCCCAGAAACAGCATGAGCATGACGTTGTGAGCGTAATTCAGCACTGAAAACGCGGCAACACCTGCGGTTCCGGCCCAGCGGACCATAGCGACATTATAGCCGATGGTGAATACCGATAAGCCGACCTCGGAGATGAAGCTTGGAAAGCCGATCGTCAGTGTACGGACAGCCAGCTTCCAGGAGAAGTAAGGCTTCACGAATGCAAGGGAGCGGTCCTTGCGCAGGAAATGGCCGAACAGTACAACTGTACCGACGAGCGTTGCGGTAACGGTTGCCAGAGCAGATCCCTTGACACTCATATCAAGCACATATAAAAAGAAATAGTTCAGAATGATATTCAGCACGGCCGATACGACCATCGAAATCATGGACAGGTTCGGATTGCCGTCATTGCGGACAAACAGGCTGAACGCATTTTGAATGGTGATGATAAATCCATAAGTCAGCAGTACGGTCATGTACTCCAGGGCAAAGGGCAGCGTATCCTGGTTCGCCCCGAGCGCATAGGCCAGGGGAACGCGAAACAGGTAGGCGATCACGGCGACAAGGAGGGTCAGGATGAAGATCAGGATCAGCGAGTGGGTGAAAATTTGCTGCGCCTGCCGAATCTTCTTGGCGCCTTTGGACTGCGAATAAAGAGTCGCGCCGCCGATGCCGAGCCATAAGGACATCGCAAAAAATACAGAAAATACCGGAGATGCAATATTAATGCCTGCGAGCGCGAGGGCGCCGAGGCGGTGTCCTACGAAGATGCCGTCCGCGACAACGTTGATCGACATCATCAGCATGCCAACCAGCGACGGAATTAAGTAGCGTACGAAAACTTTGCCTACGGAGTCGGTCTCCAGTGCAGGCAGTAATGCTTTTTCTTGACTCATGTTGTCCTCCATAACCCCGAAGGGACGTTAAGCGTATTAACGATTTATAATAGTAATCAGTTTGATGCAGGCTGATCCGCTGTAGGGGCTTCGGTCAGGCCGGTAATGCCATATAAAAATACATTCATCGCCTTCAGGTAAAGTTCACGTGCCTCCTGAAAAGCGAGCTTATTGGAAGAAAACTCAATTCCAGCCAGCATGCCTTCGAGGATCATGCTCAATAGACGCGCATCATCCGGCTTAAACTCACCCTTTTGCATGCCCTCCTCCAGCAGCTCCTCATAGTTGCGGAGATACATTTGCATCATCTCTTCAATTTTGTCCTGATTCGGCGAAGTGATGAGCTCGGTGGCATAAAATTCATTGCTGGCTTTGGTAAGGGGGTGGTGAAAGCCATCCATTACAAAATGCTCTACCAGCGCAATCATCTGCTCCTTCACCGTGTGGAAGCGCGCTTTTTTGGCCTGGAATTGTTCGGCCCAATCCCGTGTCCATTCCTCCAGTAGATACAGGAACAGGCCTTCTTTATTTTTAAAATGATAATAGATGTTACCCTTGCTGATCTGCGTGGCCGTCACGATATCCTCAATCGAGGTAGAGGCGTACCCTTTCTGACCAAATAAAGTCCGTGCCGCATCGGCAACCTTTTGTCTCGTTTGTTGGCTGGACAGTTGTTTTTTATTCATGGCAACCACCTCTTATACTGAACGTTCGTTCTAAAATAATTTTCTCTATTATAATTCCTTTATTTCTAAAAATCAATCCGCCAACTCACGCTCAACGGATGGGCCTTTGTACCAATTGCGGCGGGATTCAGCGCTGGTGCTGACGGGTAATAAAATTATACAAAGGCGGTATTTGCGCCGCTTCATTAACACCAACCAAACGTAAGGAGCTGATCATAATGGATAGCAACGTATTCAAAGGGAAATGGAACCAGCTGAAGGGCGAAGCGAAGAAACAATGGGGCGAGCTTACGGATGATGATCTGGACAAGATCGATGGTGAAAAGGATAAGCTTGTCGGCAAACTGCAGGAACGCTATGGTCATACCAAGGATGATGCCGAAAAGGAATATCATCATTGGTCCCGTTCACATATGGATTAATGTTCAATTGGACTCTATAGCCTAACCCCAAACCCACCTGAAACTTCAGGTGGGTTTTTTGCGATTATTTGTATGGAAAGCCTGTTTAACTGGCATCATCGTGATATGATAGAAAGTAATGTTTAGTGCAAAATGTTCAGGAGTGAGTCCATGGAGTTTTCCAAAATATTTCTCGGTAATACCGCTTTGCTCGTTACGGTTGCCTATTTGGCAAATTTGATATATAAGTATGCGCTCAGCCGGACCTCTTCATCCATAAAATATATCAGCTCGGTGCTGCTCATTATTTTCTGCGGCTGGCTTAGTATGTTCTTTGGATACAACGTGAGTGAAAATGTCATTTTCGATTTGCGTATCATTCCTTTGATCATTGCAACGATTGCCTATTCGGAACCGCCGACGCTGGTAATTATCGGTGCCAGTATTGGGCTGTCGCGCCTGTTCTTCGGAGTGAATGAGGCCGCGATAGCCGGCTGTCTGAACCTTTGTATTTTGGGTGTGGCTGCCGCGGTGCTTCATGTATGGATGAACCGTCGAAATTTCGGTTTAATGACACAGGGGCTTATCGCAATTATCGTAATCAATCTGCTGAATTGTCTGGATATTGCATTTCTTGGCGTCATTCCGCCGCAGACCTATTTTATAGAAATCATGCCGGTCACACTGCCGCTCAGCTTGGTGCTTAGTCTTATTTTTTCGCTGATTTTGCGGGATTTCCAATTGGAGCGAAATCGGACGGTGCAGATCAAGCACAGCAACGTACTGCTGTCAGCGCAAGCGGAAGAGCTGCATAAGGCGAAAATCGTCCTCGAGGAAAGAGCAAAGGAACTGGCTCAGTCCTCCCAGTATAAAACGGAATTCCTGGCCAATATGTCGCATGAGCTAAGGACACCCCTCAACAGTATCATTAATTTCGCCCAGCTGATCAGTGAGGAAGACGAGGGCCATACCAAGGAAGAAATGGCAGAGTACGGGACGATTATTTTCCAATCAGGCCGGGAGCTGCTGACCATTATCAATGACATTTTAGATCTGACCAAAGTGGAAGCCGGACAACTTGAGATCGTGAAAGAGGATATGAATGTCAGTGAAATTCCCCAGCTTCTGGGCATGCACTTTGAGCATGAGGCTGAGAGAGGGAATATTGCTTTTGAAATGCTTCTGGACCAGCGTCTTCCGCAAACGATGTATACCGACCCGAACCGGGTGCAGCAAATCTTGCGCAATCTACTTTCCAACGCTTTTAAGTTTACTCATGAGGGTAAAGTGAAGCTCAACATCCGCCTTGCGCAGACGGGAAAGGAAGATGAAAGTGGGGATTGGATCGTCTTTGACGTGATCGATTCCGGCATCGGCATTCCGAAGGGCAAGCAGGCGTATATTTTTGAAGCATTCAAGCAGGCGGATGGCTCAATCAACCGCAAATATGGCGGAACCGGCCTCGGATTATCCATCAGCAGGGACTTGTCCAGGCTGCTCGGCGGGTATATAGATTTGGAGAGCGAGGAAGGAAAAGGCAGTCGATTCTCACTTCATTTGCCTCTACTTGATGCGGAATCCATTTAGCTTCGGAATGGTTGAAACCGAGTGCCTTTAGCAGGTAGAATGAGGACAAACAGGTACAATGGAAGCGGGGTGAGGAAGATCGGACTTCATGCGTTAGTGCTTGGTGCCACGGGTCTTGTTGGCGGGGAAGTCGTTCAGGAGCTTCTACGCAGCGAGGCTTATGAAGAGGTAAGGGTGCTGTCGAGACGTCCGCTGGGTATCCAGCATTCGAAGCTGCTTGAAACCATCATTGACTTGGAACAGCTGGAGGAGAATGCGGAGCATTTTTTTGGTGTAAGAGACGTTTTTTGCTGCCTCGGCACCACTATCCGGAAGGCCGGATCACAGGTGAAGTTTCGCAAGGTGGATCTGGAATATCCTCTGCGTGCCGCAAAAATATCCAGGCAGCAGGGAGTGAAGCAGTTTCTTGCCGTCTCAGCCATGGGGGCGGACCCATCATCCCGTGTTTTCTATAATTGCGTTAAAGGTGAGGCCGAGCAGGTAATATCCTCTGTAGGACTCCCCGGAGTACATTTATTTCGTCCATCACTGCTGCTCGGAGACCGGAAGGAGTTTCGGCTCGGTGAAAAGGCAGGTGCTCTGGTTATGAAGGGTCTTGATCCCCTCATGCGGGGCAGGGCATCAAAATATCGGGCAATTCCCGCCGCGACACTTGCCCGCGCCATGGTGACTATTGCTCTTACAAGCACGACGGGAACCCATGTGTACCCGAATGATGTTATACATGTGCTCGGCACGGGTACGGCGGATTCAGCATACATACTTTAACTCGGGATTTTTTACGGAATCCTATATCTGAAAGGGTGAACAAAGATGAGTAAAAAAGTGATTTCAACAACATCTGCGCCAGGAGCGATTGGACCATACAGCCAGGCGGTTCAAATTGGAGATTTTATCTTCACATCAGGACAGCTCGGATTGAATCCGGAAACCGGTGAATTTGGCAGCGGCGTGCAGGAGCAGGCGCGTCTGGCGCTCAGTAACGTAAAGGCTATTCTTGAAGCCGCAGGCAGCAGCCTGGATCAAGTCGTGAAGACGACCGTGTTCCTGAAGGACATGAACGACTTCGCAGCCGTTAACGAAATTTATGCTTCGTTCTTCTCCGAGCCCTATCCTGCCCGCAGCGCGGTAGAGGTAGCGCGTCTGCCAAAGGACGGATTGGTGGAAATCGAAACGATTGCGTCTTTGAAATAATCTATCTCATAAAACACATAAAAAGCGCCCCCGGATTGATCCGGCGGGCGCTTTTTGTGTTGGTTATGGTGTCACGCGGTATAATTCGCAGGTGTCTATAGATGATGATGTCGTTAAAGAAGGATCTAATGTATTGGATTTTTAATAATTGAGGCTATTGCTACGGATGCTGATATTATTGACACCATTGTTGCATGATTTGAAAAGGAAATAGTTAATCTCATTGATGTTGTTGGGTTTGTTGGTTTCTGAAAAGCAGCATTCCGCACGCGGCAGCGGAGGGGACGAATCGATTCCGAAAAAGCGAAGCGGTCGCATTTGTCCCCTGATTTCGACTATGAAATAGTTAATTAATGAAATCAGGGGGCAACAGCGATTGTAGGAACGATTCGTTCCCGGAGCGCCTCACAAAGCGCCAACCAGAATATCAACCAGAATGCCAACCATAGGCTCTAAGGCAATACTAATCCCGATCCCGATTCCGCGCAAAGAACAAATAAATCGCATAAATCAGCAGAATCGCCGCAAGAATGAACGCAGCAATAAACACATTTTCCGCCGTATCCTTCTGCTTGATGCCTATCGCAATATAGGCCCAGACAAAAACCAACGGATAAATACTATCCCGATACGGATAACTGACGAGAATGGCCAGGAGCGCGCCGACTAACAGCATGATGACTGCCCAGGTCGTATCGCTCAGACCCCATCCGTCCCAGCTCTTCTTCAGCGCAACTCCAATGTTGACGATTGTGGCTACGCTGATCCAGCCAAAATACAAGCTGAAGGGCAGCTTAACGAACCACATTTCGCCCAGCGTAGGATAGTGAATCCGGCGTGTGCGAACATATATCATAATAAGTGATAGCAGGAGCAGCGCCATGGCAACGACCGACAACTCGATATAGAGATACTGCCACAGCAGGAGCCAAGCAACGTTGAAAATGCAGCTCAGTACAAACCAGGGACCCATTCTTTGCACCGATTCGCGGGATTCCGTTGTTCTCCGGAACTGGTAAATGATAAATCCGAGCAGCAGCAGATAGATCAATCCCCAGATCATAAACGCGTAGCCCGCCGGCGTGATGAGCGTCGGGTACTTGTCCGATATTTCCCCGGTGCTAAGCCCGTTCAAGACGGTTGTATTCGCAAGTGTGTTCACGACAATGACAGCGATGAAACCCAGCAGATTCCACCATTTGTACGGATTACTCCTCAGCAAGATCATCAGCCTCCCAAATGGATCATTTCAGACTCTCATGAATAGCTTTTCCCTAAAGATATACCCCAAAACCCGGGAGTAGAACAGAACCTCTCCAGATTCATTTTCTCGTTAGGCAGGTAATAAAAGGGAAAATTGAACTTTCGAGGGAGTGAGCAGCTTGAAATCCAAAAAGACCTCTCAGCTGCTGCAGCAGCTGGTTTTTGTTGGACCTTCCGCTTTGTTTTTTCTTGTCATAGTTATCTTCCCATTTTTACTGGGCGTATATTACTCCTTCACCAATTGGAATGGCGTATCCCGGCATGCGGGATGGGTGGGCTTCCGTAATTACATTCATATTTTCACTGCGGATCCGGCTTTTCTGCATTCCTTTTGGTTCACGGTCAAATTCACTGTGCTCGGAGTCGTGCTGACGAATGTTCTTGGTTTTATGCTTGCATATCTGCTGACACGTCCGCTATTTACCCGAAACGCGCTGCGCACCGTGTTCTTTGTGCCTCATGTCATCGGCGGGCTGCTGCTCGGCTTTATATGGCAGTTCATATTCGTGAAAGGGTTTGCAGCCATGGGACAGACTACGGGCTTCTCCTTTTTCAATCTGCCTTGGCTAGGGACAGAATCGACCGCGTTCTGGGCTATCGTCATTGTATTTGTGTGGCAGAATGCAGGTTATCTCATGGTGATTTACATTTCCTCGCTGAATAATGTGCCGAGAAATTTGATCGAGGCTGCCCAGATCGATGGAGCTTCCAAAGGACAGGTCTTGCGTAAAATTACGATACCAATGGTGATGCCGGCGGTAACCGTATGCTTGTTTCTCGCTATTTCCTGGTCCTTCAAGCTGTTTGACCTCAACCTGTCGCTGACCAAAGGCGGCCCGTTTAAGGCGACAGAATCGGTAGCACTGAACATTTACAATGAAGCCTTCAACATCAGCCGCTTTGGCATGGGTTCGGCGAAGGCCATTATATTCTTCATCATCGTTGCGATCATTTCGATTATTCAGGTGCGTACCACCAAGAGCCGGGAGGTGGAGATTTGATGGAAACGACACGCCGCCGCGGCAAATGGTTTGCGGCTGAGATTATTATGATTTTGTTTGCGCTGGTGTTCTTGGTGCCTTTTTATTTTCTGCTCGTCAATTCGGTGAAATCCTTTGGCGACATTCTGACGAATGCTGCCGGATGGCCCAAGAGCTTTTTGTGGGGGAACTATGCCGAAGCATGGAAACTGACCGTGTTTCCAAAGGTATTCTGGAATTCGCTCGTGGTAGCGGTAGTAAGCAATGTGCTGCTTGCACTCATCAGTTCCATGGCGGCTTACCGCATGGTACGGCGGAACACGCTGTTTAACCGCCTTTTATTCGGCGCATTTGTAGCCGCTATGGTCATTCCGTTCCAGTCCATTATGATTCCGCTCGTTAAAGTGGTAAGCACGCTGGGCCTGATGGATTCGCGGACGGGACTCATTATTTGCTATCTCGGATTTGGGGCGCCGCTGTCGGTATTTCTGTTCCATGGATTCGTGAAAACAGTTCCGAAAGAGATTGAGGAAGCGGGCAGGGTGGATGGCTGTTCTACCTACGGCATTTTCTTTAAAATCGTACTTCCTCTCATGCAGCCGATTGCTGTAACGGTGATCATCCTGAATGCGCTTTGGATCTGGAATGACTATCTGATGCCTTACCTGATTTTGCAGAACCCCGATTTGCAAACGATCCCGATCGCAACGTATTCATTTTTCGGCCAGTTTACAAAGCAGTGGGATCTGGCACTGCCCGCTCTTGTGCTGGGTATTCTGCCGATCGTCATCTTCTTTTTGGCGATGCAGAAGTACATCATTGAGGGGATTTCTCAGGGATCGGTTAAAGGATAACGGGATCATAACCCATCCATTCCGAATCTTACAGGCGGATACAATTCAGGAAGCATGCAAAGGAGGACTCATGGCATGAAAAGAGGCAAGCATATACGTACCGGAGCTGCATGGGCTCGCCTGACTACATGGGTGACGCTGATTGCCCTTTTGGCCGGTTGCGGAAGCGGAAACAGCAGCGGGACGAAAACCGTGCATATTTTCCAGTTCAAGGTTGAAATTTCAGATGCGCTCAAGGAGATGAAAGCGGAGTATGAGAAGACCCATCCCGGAGTCAAGCTGGATATCCAGACCGTCGGCGGCGGCAGTGATTACGGAGCCTCGCTCCGGGCAAAATTTGCAGCATCGAAGGAGCCTGATATTTTCAACATCGGTGGATATAACGAGCTTGAGATGTGGCGGGAATACTTGGAGGATCTTTCAGGTGAGCCTTGGGTGAAGGATGTTAAAGATATTGCCAAGGAGCCGATGACAAAGGATGGCAAGCTGTACGGACAGCCAATGAATCTGGAGGGATACGGATTTATATATAACAAGGATTTATTCAAAAAAGCAGGGATAACGGAGCGTCCAGTGACGCTGAGCGGGCTGGAGGAAGCAGCGAAAAAGCTGAAGGCAGCAGGTGTTATTCCATTTGCCAACGGCTATCAGGAAAACTTTGTTCTTGGCAACCATAATATCAATGTGGCTTTCGCAGATCAGAAGGACCCGGGAGCATTCATTAAGGGATTAACCGATCAAACCGGAAAATTTTCCTCGAACAAGATTGTCTCGGAATGGTCCAATCTGCTGGACCTGACATTGAAATACGGCAATCCCAATCCGCTGACAACCGATTACAATACACAAGTTACGATGTTCGCCAGCGGCAAGGCAGCGATGATGCAGCAGGGCAACTGGACGCAGGTGCAGATTGACGGCATTAATCCGAAGCTGGACCTGGGTATTCTGCCTATGCCGATTAACGATGATCCGGCACTTGGAGACAAGCTATATGTGGGTGTGCCGAACAACTGGGTCGTTAACAAAAATTCACCGGTCAAAAAGGAAGCCAAGGAATTCCTGAACTGGCTGGTTACCTCAGACACCGGTAAAAATTATATTACCAGCAGGTTCAAGTTTATTCCGGCTTTCAAGAGCATCAAGGGTACCGATAAGGATCTGGGTCAGCTTGGGATGGAGGTGCAGAAATATACCGATGCCGGCAAGACGCTGACATGGAACTGGTTCCGTTTTCCCAATGGGATGTCTCCAGAGTTCGCCGCAGCCATTCAGGCTTATATCGGAGGCAAAGTCACCAAGGAAGGCATGTATGATCAGTTTCAGCAAAACTGGGACAATTTAAGCTTCCGCTGATCATGTCTGTGCCTAAGAATGATAAGTTCATTAACGGGAAGACTGCTCCTTCCGGTATTCATTGGGGGTGCGGCCTTCCTGTTTTTTGAATACCTTGCTGAAATACTTCTCGTCCTGGTATCCGACCATTTCAGCGACCTGGGTGATACGAAGCTGCGGATTAAGCAGCAGCAGCTTGGCCTTATCGATACGCACGCCGGCAAGGAAGTCGGAGATGTTCACGCCAAACTCCTGCTTGAAGCGGCGGGAAATGTATTCACGGCTGAGGAAAAAGCGGGCAGCCATGTCCTGCAGCGATATATCCTCGGCATAATGGTTCTCCAGATAGCGGGCGATATCATGAATGATGTGATTTTCCCGGGAATGCTGCTGAGTCAGGATCCGGCTGGCCGCCGTCAGTCTGCCCTCATACTGGGCTTTCCACAGTGGGTATGAAATTCTCCCCAGCGGATCCATTGGGAGCGACCGCGGAAGCTCGAGCAATGCGTCCTTGTCAGGGCCCGGGCTTGCCGGATCGGAATCCCGGTCCATCCACTGCTTCAGCATCCAATCCCATTCCGAGTTCCACTGCTCCAGTTCTGCGGGTGTGACCTTGCCCAGCTTATGGACTTGATCCATCCAGCTGTCCACCGCGGCGCTGATTCTCTCCATATTGCCGCTGAGTGCAGCCATACGGAAGCTTTCCTCGTGGGAGGCCAGCCGCAGCGGTTTTTGCGGTTGCGGGGCGTTGGTGTGAAGCCAGCCCGAGAGCTCGCTCGCATTCCGCTGCCAGAGCGCCTGATGCGCTTGCTGATAGGACCCGGCTGCGCCCGAAGGAAAAGGCTGCCGGGGTCCGGCGCCAATATGAATCTGGCGGTGCAGCGTTAAATCAATACCGCTGCGTATTTCCTCGAGCGTTGCTTGCAGCGGCATCGTCTCATCCCATATCAGCAGCACGATCTCTTCCGGGTTTCCCAGATGATGAAAGGCGATCCCTTTTTGCCCTGACAGCAGAACTTCATTGCAGATATTGGTGAGCGTAAAATAAAGCAGCTGCCGCATATGCTGGAATTTATCGAGCAGCTCCTGATCCATCTGCGCCGTACTGATCACGGCACTGCTGCAGCTATCAATCTTCTCCGGCAGCCCAAATTCATCACTTAGCTGCCGCGCAAGCTCGTCCTTACTGCCATGGCTGCTGATGAGATCAGTCAGAAGCTTGTCGGCATAATGCGGTTTCATCCGGTTCAGCTCCATGTTTTTGCGGGCACTCAGCGAGTCTTGAAGCGTCTCTAGGCGGATGGCCTCGACAGCCTTTCCAAGCGCGTCGTTCAGCGCATCGGGATCAATCGGCTTAAGAATATAATCCAGACCGCCATTGCGTATGGCGTGGCGCACCAGCTCAAAATCATCATACCCGCTGATCACGATGGTTTTAACCGCAGGGCGGTTGCTTTTTATCCATTCCAGCAGCTTGGTCCCGTCCATGCGCGGCATGCGCATGTCGGTCATCACAATTTGGGGAGACTCCTCCATAATCATATCCACGGCGGACTGTCCGTCGCCTGCCTCGAGAATCTCGGTAACGCCATGGCCATCCCAATCCGCCAACATTTTAATGGCTTCTCTTACATGCTTTTCATCATCCACAATTAATACCTTTGTCATTCGTTATTCTCCTCTGTATGCTTCGCTTCGGTGTGAATTTCTACGGTTATTCGAACGCCTTGCGGCTTTATATTGTCTATATGCAGCGCTGATTCATGCTCGGTATAGAGCTGCAGGCGCATGAGTACATTGTGTAGCCCGATTCCGTCTTCATCCGTCCATTCGGCTTGAACTCCGGTTTGCTGACGTTCCAGCTGCCAGTTCAGATGCTTCAGCTCATCCGGCGGAATGGATTCCCCATTGTTTTCAATCACGATTTCCAAAACTCCATGCGGCTTCATCCGGCTGGTGATATCCAGTCTGCCCGGGTTGCCCTGATTGTCGAGACCATGCTTAAAGTAATTTTCCACGAGTGGCTGCAGGATCATTTTCGGCATGGGTACACGCAGGGTTTCCGGCTCCAGTTGGATTGAAAACTCCAATTGGTCGCTGAATCGTTCCTTTTGCAAATCGAGATACAGTCTTACATGCTCGGCTTCTTCTCTGAGGGTTACCAGCGCATCGTTATTGTTCATGCTGTAGCGCATGATTTTGGCGAGCGAGGAGAGCAGAGCATAGATCCGGGGTACATTGTTTTGCAATGCCAGCGTTCCGATCGACTGCAGTGTATTATACAGGAAATGCGGATTGATCTGCGCCTGAAGAGCCTTTAGCTGATTGGTCTTATTGGCTAGCTCCAGCCGGTATTCCCGCAAGATCAGGTTGTTGATGGTGTTCATCATCTGCTTGAACCGCGCAAACATGATACCTGTTTCATCACGGCTGTTCCAGTCGATATCGACGTCCAGCTGGCCGGATTGAATTCGGTTCATATAGCTGGTCAGACGCTTGATCGGCTCGGTAATGCGCACGGAGATGAACAGCGTACCGAATACGATAATGAGCAGGGCAACGACGGCGATAGCCGCATTGATCTGGGTCAGCTGAGTCGCACGCTCGTACAGGGTTGCGTTAGGAATTCTTTTAATGATTGTCCATTCCGTATAGGGTGTTTGCATCTTCTCAAATACATGCATGGCTCCGCCATTTTCAAAAGAACCGCTGGTCAGGTTCTGATGAATGTGTTCAAGCAAGACCTCATCCTTCAGCTTTTGACCGATCTGCTCGTCTCTGCCTGAATAAATTATGTTGCCATTCTCATCGACGACGAGGAGCTGCTCATTATTCTTATTAAACAGCTGCTCGCAAATTGCAGCAACCGCGTCGAGTCTGACATCGATCGCCAGTACCCCGAGTACCTTTTCCGAAGGGATATTGGTAATCGTCCGGTGGAACGTAAACACATCTCGCTCGGAATAAGAGGTTGGAGACGGGGGGAAACCATAATCATGGCTTTTATGGGTCGGCTCTACGGCCGTTGTATATTTTTCATATGGTCGGGTGCTTACATAAGGCTCACTTCGAAACTCTCTTTTGGGGAAAGTAGCAGGCGTTACCAGCGTGGACTGGTCCGACTGGGTCGCATGCAGGTAGATCCGTTCAATCCCGTTAATCGTGCTTTGGATATTTTGCAGCAGGGTAAATACCTCAGCCACGGCCCGGTAGTCATCAGGGATTTTGCGCAGGTTCCGCAGGAAATTCGTGTCGGTATACACCACGAGCGAAGCCTTGTTGATATTGTCCAGGTAGTTGTTCAGATTGGTCTTCCCCTGGAATATCAGATGCTTGTTCTCTTCGAGCGACTGTTCCTTAATCGTTTCCTTGGTATGAATATAAGTAATGCTGATGGAGAGAAGAAGCGGTATGGTCGTGGCCAGAAGCATGAACTGGATCAGCCGCGAGCGTATACTGCGGAATTTCATCGGTTTACCACCTTCGTGCACATAATTGCCTTTTTTCGTCATATCAATATTTTCCCCCTAACGGTTCACGATCCTCCGTGTTTTTCGATCGCTAATTCCCGCATACTGAAGCTACGAACAGTACGAAATTTTCGAAAAGGGGAGATCGGGATGAAACGCAAAAAATCATCCGGGCTGCTCCAGCAGCTGGTATTTGTGGGCCCGTCCACAATCTTTTTTACCATTATCATTGTGATTCCGTTCATTCTGGGGCTATATTATTCCTTTACGAATTGGAACGGTGTATCCGGTCAAGTGACCTGGGTCGGCATCGACAATTTCAAACAAATATTAACCAAAGATCCCGATTTTGGGAAGGCCTTCTGGTTTACGGTAAGATTTACGGTCGTTGGCATTATTTTAACCAATTTGCTCGGTTTTTTCCTTGCCTATTTATTGACCAAGCCGTTGAAGACGCGAAACGTGCTGCGTACGATCTTTTTTATGCCAAACGTCATTGGCGGCCTGCTGCTCGGCTTCATCTGGCAGTTCATTTTCATTAAAGGCTTCTCTGCGGTAGGCGATGCTACCGGCTGGTCCTTCTTCAACCTGCCTTGGCTCGGTGATGCGACTACAGGTTTCTGGGGCATCATCATCGTATTTGTATGGCAAACGGCTGGTTATCTGATGGTGATTTACATTTCATCGATCAACAACATTCCGAAAGATATCATTGAGGCAGCCGAAATTGACGGAGCGAGCAAGATGCAAATCCTGAAATCGGTCATTGTACCGCTTGTCATGCCAGCTGTAACCGTTTGTCTGTTCCTGGCGATTTCCTGGTCCTTTAAAATGTTCGATTTGAACTTGTCCCTGACCAAAGGCGGACCTTTCCGTTCGACGGAGTCGGTGGCGCTGAACATTTACAATGAAGCATTCCAGAATAACCGTTACGGGCTGGGTACTGCAAAAGCAATTATCTTCTTCGTGGTCGTTGCAATCATTACCAGTCTGCAGGTTAAATTAACGAAAAGCAAGGAGGTTGAATCCTGATGGAAGTATCGAAAAAATACCGCCTCGGCACGCTCGCAACCGAGATTATTATGGTGCTGCTGGCGCTGGTCTTCCTGATTCCGTTCTACTTCCTGTTTGTGAATTCCGTCAAAACCTTCAGTGATTTGCTGACCAATTCGGCCAGCTGGCCGAAGAGCTTTGAGTGGCATAACTATGCGAGAGCGTGGGAAATCACGAATTTCCCGAAAGCATTTACGAATTCGCTGATCGTCACGGTCATCAGCAATATGGTGCTTTCCATGTTCAGTGGGATGGCGGCTTACCGAATGGTTCGTCACAACAGTCGCTTTAACCGTTTTCTGTTTACGATCTTCGTGGCTGCGATGGTTATTCCGTTCCAGTCCATCATGATTCCACTTGTGAAAGTCATGAGCTCACTGAGCCTCATGAACAGCATTCCAGGCTTGATCATCGCCTATCTGGGCTTCGGTGTTCCGCTCAGCGTGTTCCTGTTCCACGGATTTGTGAAAAGCATTCCGCTTGAGATCGAAGAGGCTGCACGCGTTGACGGTACCAGCATTTACGGAACGTTCTTCCGCATTGTATTGCCTTTGATGAAGCCGATGTTTGTTACCGTTATTATTCTGAACACACTGTGGATCTGGAATGACTATTTGCTTCCTTCCCTGGTGCTGCAAAGTGCAGATCTCCGGACCATTCCGATTGCAACCTTTGCATTCTTCGGGCAGTTTACGAAGCAGTGGGATCTGGCGCTTCCGGCACTGGTTCTGGGCATTCTGCCGGTCATCATCTTCTTCCTGGCGATGCAAAAATATATCGTTGAAGGCATTACGCAGGGCGCTGTAAAAGGCTGATGTTTAAGTAAACGGGGGGATATTGGACAGGTCAATCCCGTCCCCCTGTTTCGTCAATATCGTAAGTGCTCATCCCGGGGACCCGTCCCTATAATGAAAGAGTAAGCGATTACAGATAAGAAAAACTCAAGCTTATGACCTTAAAGATTAATGATGTGAAGGACAAGAAAAAAGGGAGGATTCATTCATGAAAAGACGTTCCAAAATCACGCTGGCATCCATGCTCGCTCTTTCAGTTGTACTTGCAGGCTGCGGCTCCAAAACAGACAAAAATACCGAGAGCGCAAGCGGAGATAGCAGTAAAGGCGGCACCAAAACGATTCATATCTTCCAATTTAAAGTTGAGATCGCTGAAGCCCTCAATAAGCTGAAAGGCGATTATGAGGCAAGCCATCCGGGCATCAAGCTCGACATTCAAACGGTTGGCGGCGGCTCCGATTACGGCGCAGCGCTGAAAGCGAAATTCGCATCCGGCGAAGAGCCCGACATTTTCAACGTTGGCGGTTACACGGATTTGAACACTTGGGTGGATAAACTCGATGATTTGTCCAATGAAAAATGGGTCAGTGACATGGTTGACGTATCCAAGGATCAAATTACGAAGGACGGCAAAATCTATGGTATGCCAATGAACCTTGAAGGCTATGGTTTCGTATATAACAAGGATTTGTTCAAAAAAGCAGGTATCACGGAAACGCCTAAAACGCTCACTGAATTGACAGCTGCGGCTCAAAAGCTGCAGGATGCTGGCATCACTCCATTCGTTAACGGATATCAAGAAGGCTGGATCCTGGGACAACATACACTGAACGTTCCTTTCGCACATCAGGAAGATCCTAGCGCCTATATCGATGGTTTGAACAAAGGTACCGCTAAATTCGCAGGCAACAAGCAAATGGATGAATTCATGAAGCTGTTTGACCTTACGCTGAAATACAGCAACAAGAACCCGCTGACGACCGACTACAACACGGAAATGACGATGTTCGCAAACGGACAAGCGGCAATGACGCAGCAAGGGAACTGGACTCAAGTTCAAATTGACGGAATTACGCCTAACATGAACATTGGTATCCTGCCTATGCCGATCAACGACAATGCAGAGGAAAATGACAAGCTGCTGGTTGGCGTACCAAACAACTGGGTTGTAAACAAGAACTCCAAAGTGAAAGACGATGCGAAGGAATTCCTGAACTGGCTCGTGACTTCCGATCAAGGTAAAAACTACATTACGAAAGAATTCAAGTTCATCCCTGCATTCAAAAGCATTAACGCTACCGAACAGGATCTGGGTGCACTCGGCGCTGAAGTATTGAAATACAGCAAAGAGAACAAGCTGCTGAGCTGGCAGTTTGCAAGATTCCCTGAAGGTGCTTGGAATGAGTTCGGTTCCAGCATGCAGAGCTACATCGCAGGTAAATCCGACAAGGATCAGCTCATGGCAGATTTCCAAAAAACATGGGATAACCTGAAGAAATAATCGAAGTACCTGAAGGAATAATTTCTATTAAAAAAGAGGCTCTCTTTTGACACTAAAAGGGGCCTCTTTTCATCATCATCATTCAAGCAGCCGAATAGTAATCCATAAGAACAAAGCCTGTTTATCCGGAAGTTTGGGGGAACGGGCTTTGTTTTTGTGAACATATTTATGGATTTGCGTATCTTCCAGGCTGAGAAATTAAACACTCTATAGATGAGGACGGGGATCATTCAAGGGAACTTTTATCGCGGATTTTATATAAAAAAGACGATTGCGGTTTTTAAATTGAGTGGTTTTCGTATAAGATGGAAGTATATGTGTTATTACGGAAACGACAGGAGACAACCATGAATCAACCGCTATATGGCGTATGGCTAGGTGATGTGTTTTTTTGTTTTTCAGGAGAAATGTCCGAACCGAAGGTGGATGCGTGGAGCAAGGTTGTGAGATCGCTTGTCATGACGGACGGGGCGAAGCCCTTTGCACAGGCTGCGCTTCGTCTTGCCGAGCTGCGTTATCCTTCCCCGACGGCCGGACAGCGTACAGCCCGGCGCGGCGAGCGGCGGCAGCTGATGGGCAGGACCCTTGAAGGGCTTGCTTTGACACCTGCGGATGCCTTTTCCATGCTGCTGGCATGGGATGAACCCGCCTGTGTGCGGCTTGGCATTGACCCGGGGGCAGAGATGGGATATTGGTCCAAAGCGGCCAAGTTTGCCTTGGAGCTGATGCTGCGCGGACAGATCGCTCCGGGTGCTGCGGCGGTTACAGCGGCAGGCACCCGCCGGCGGGCAGGCGTACTCGCGCTGACGGGCAGCTGGAAGCCCAAGCTGAAGGAGCCGCAGGATATCGAGCGGTTTTTGCAGCTGGCAGCCGCCATGCCTCCGGTTGCGCTTGGTGTGCCTGCACTCCTCGGGAGCGAACCCTTGACGAAGCAGGAAGCGGGAGCGACTGCGCTGCATTCATTTCTGAGCGCGATGATTCATTCGCGCGTGCAGGAGATTGTGCGTGCGCAGGAGGGCAAACTGTCGCGCTGCCAGGCGGATTACCGCAGGGGGACATCACCGCTGACAGAGCTGTGGTGGAACAGCCTGCTTACCGTGAGCCGGACCATTGCTGTTCAGGGAACAGCCGAGGAAATAACCGCCATGGGCGAGGAGGTCGCCGCTTTTGGGGGGACTTCGATTCCGGAGAGTCCGGAAGGTGAAGAGCATTCCCGCCAGGGCAGGCTGAAGCTGGGGCTCCGCCTTGCGCCGAGCCATACGGAGGAACAAGAGCGCTGGCGTGTAACCTTTTGGGCGGAATTTCAAGATGAATTTGGAGCCTTGCTGCCGGTCGCTGCGATCTGGGGATACAGGGAACGGGATATTCACCGCCGCGGGAAAATATATGAGGATGTACAAGAGCAGCTGCTGAACCTTCTGGGAGAAGCGGCATCGTTATCACCAGAGATTGCAGCCGCGCTGCGTGTACCCGCACCTCAAGGGATGGAGCTTACGTCCGCAGAGATGGTCGCCTTTGTACGGAACTCTGTACCACGGCTGAATAAAGCCGGGATGACGGTACAGATGCCTTCCAAATGGAGCCGGAAGGGACGCCGCCGGGTCGGCCTGTCCCTCAAGATGCAAACCGATGACAGCAAGCCAGGCCTTCCTGTCATCGGTATGGAACAGCTGGTGTCCTTTCATGTGGAGGCAGCGCTTGACGGGTTGACACTGTCACGTGATGAGCTTGCCGAGCTGGCAGAGGCTGCACTGCCTTATGTGCAGTTTCGCGGGGAATGGATAGAGCTGGACCTGAAGGAAATCCGCCAGGTTCTACGCTATCTGAAGCGGCATGAAGAGGGAGAGATGGATCTATCAGAATGGCTGCATCTGTCAGCGGAAGAAGGAGCAGAAAGGCTGTGGAAGGGCATTCCGGTCATGGGGCTGGAAACAGCAGGATACCTCCAGTCTCTGCTGGGCGAAGAGGGGCCCCGCAAGGTTCCGGTACGACCGGTGCCGGCTTCACTGCATGGCGTCCTTCGTCCATATCAGGAGCGGGGATATCAGTGGCTGTCTGCGATGAGGGATATGGGATTTGGCGTCTGCCTGGCGGATGATATGGGCTTGGGTAAGACGATTCAGGTGATTACCTGCTTGCTGGAGCAGTACAAGAAAGATCAAAATCCTGTTCTTATCGTGTGTCCGACCTCGCTTCTTGGCAACTGGCAGCGCGAGCTGCAGCGGTTTGCACCCGATCTGAATCTATATATTCATCACGGCAACCGCCGCCAGCATGGTGAGGATTTTCTGCAAGAGGCAGCCAAACATGATCTTGTCTTGACGACTTACCATCTGGCAGGACGGGATGGAACGGATTTGGCCGCCATGGCGTGGACCTCCATCGTGCTGGATGAAGCACAGTATATAAAAAACCACCGCACAAAGCAGGCTCAAAGTGTGATGAAGCTGTCGTCTCCCCACCGCATTGCAATGACGGGAACACCAGTGGAGAACCGCCTTGGCGAGCTGTGGTCGATATTTCACTTTTTAAACCCGGGTTATCTGGGCTCTGCAGCTTCATTCCGGCAGCATTATACGGCAAGCGACGCGGGAACCGGAAAGCTGCAGGAGCTTCATAAGCTTGTAGCTCCCTTCATGCTGCGGCGATTGAAGAGCGACCCGGATATCCGCAAGGATCTGCCGGAGAAGCTTGAGATTAAGTCGTACTGCACGTTGACGCCGGTCCAGGGAGCGATGTACCAGTCGGTGGTTGAACAGGTGATGGAGCAGATTGGCAAAGAAACGGGCATCACCCGCAAAGGGCTTGTGCTGTCCTCACTAACCAAGCTGAAGCAAATCTGTGATTCCCCGCAGCTTCTTGGCAGGGAAGAGTCCAAGGGTTCCAAGGCGGAATCTTCCGGTAAAATGGAGCGTCTCTATGATCTTCTCGATAATATAGATGAAACTGGAGAATCTGCGCTTATCTTCACCCAGTATGTGGCGATGGGACATTTAATTGTATCGCGCCTGGAGCAGAGGTATGGTGTCAAGCCGTCCTTTTTGCATGGGGGTGTTTCCAAACAGGAACGGGATCAGATGGTGAATGATTTTCAAAATGGAGAGGGATCACGGTTTTTCGTCCTTTCATTGAAAGCCGGGGGTGTCGGCCTCAACCTCACACGTGCCAACCACGTGCTACATTATGACCGGTGGTGGAATCCGGCGGTTGAGAACCAGGCCACGGACCGTGTTTTCCGTATCGGCCAGAACAAGAATGTCCAGGTTCATAAGCTGATATGCCAAGGCACGCTGGAAGAGCGTATTGATGAGCTGATTGAACATAAGAAGGCGCTGTCCGAACAGGTCGTCGGCTCTGGCGAAACCTGGCTTACCGAAATGTCTGACAATGAGCTCCGGGAGTTGATTACGCTTCAGGGAGAAGACTGGATGTAAGCTGACAGGCAATAATGACAGCAGACCGGGAGGGTACGTTAATGAAAAGAGAACCGTTCGAGCTGAGTATTGTACCCGGCTGGATTCACGCCAAAGAGGCCCGCAGTCAGAAGTCAAACGCGGAATCAGCGGGAACGGAAGCATACTGGAAAGTGGAAATTCCCTGCCCGCAGCTTACGGCGGAAGAGCGGACTGAAATCTGCGAGCGGCTTGCCGATCATCCTGATGATTTATATGCCTTACTGAAGAATCAACAGCCGTCATGGCTGGAGGAGGAAATTCCTGCAGATGATGTACCTCGGCTGGAACAGGCAAAATGCAGCTGCAGTCAAAGTGAGTGTCGTCATATTCAAATGGTCCTGGAGACAGTGGAACATAAGCTTCATTCCGAACCCTTGCTGCGGCTTACTCTGCTAGGTCTTGCCCGAGAGCAGCTGCTGAACTTTGTCTTTCAAGAATGGGCGGAAGAAGTGCCTGCAGTGGCTGAATCTTCGGATGAAGAGGCTCTGAGCAAGCTGGAGGAGAAGGGGAAGTCGGGGCCTTCCTCGGGGGAATGGCTTGCGGAAGCGGCGGAGCAGGGCAAACTGCATGAGCCGGGGTCCACTTATTTGGATGTAAAGGTACACCTGACTGCTATACCCGATGACGAGCTGGAGATGGATGACTGGACAGAACTGCTGCCGAACGTCAAAGCTGTGCAGCAAGTGATCCGCCAGATCACATTAGAGGCTGCTGGGAAGGCAAGAGAAAGTCTTGGCAGCATCAAGGACTCTGGTGGATAACGTAAAAGACATGAAGTGGCAGCTTTGGCAGGATTCCGACGTTTTTTGCCGCTTTTCCTTGAATCAAGTACAATGTACATATGATGAGGAAAGGTACAGTAAGGAGAATGGGTATGAATAAACAAGCATGGAAAAAGGGATTATGGACATGCCTGCTGATTACCGCGTTGGTTATTCCGACCGCGGTCCTCAGCGGCTGTGAAAAAACAGGCGGTTCAGGCAAGGAACAGGGACAAGCCCTGCAGGGGGCTGGCAAAGGTGAACAGGAGGGGCAGGTTCCTGCAGATCCGGTTATGGCAAAACGCACGGAGAGCGCTCTTCAGACAACGATTAAGGAAGTGGACGGGAAGGAAGTCGTAACGAATCCCGAGGCCATGACGGTCATCGTGAATAAGCAGCGCAGCCTGCCTGATGGTTATGAGCCTACGGATCTTGTCGAACCGAACGTTCCATTTTCCTTTGACGGTCCGCATGAGAAGCGTCATATGCGAAAGGAAGCGGCGGACGCACTTGAGAAGCTGTTTGCCGGAGCCAAGGATGACGGCATCGAACTGCGCGCAGTATCGGGATACCGATCCTACAAACGCCAAAAGTCCATTTACGAGAATAATGTAAAAACCAAAGGGGAAGAGTACGCATCCCGTGTGAGTGCTGTTCCTGGAACGAGTGAACATCAGACTGGCCTGACCATTGATGTTTCCAGTCCTAGTGTGAAGAACGAGCTGGAGGAAAACTTCGGAGACTCTGCAGAAGGACAATGGCTCGCCGCTCACGCAGCGGATTACGGCTTTGTCATCCGTTATCCCAAGGGCGAGGAAGATGTGACGGGTTATGTCTACGAACCATGGCATATCCGCTATATCGGTACAGACCTGGCGCAGGATGTTGCCAAGAGCGGTATGACGCTTGAAGAGTATTTTGATGAAGCAAATATTAAGCTGTAGGCTTATCTCCTATGTAAAAAGGGACGGAACAGGTATGATGCCTGCTCCGTCCCTTTTGCCTTTTAGAAGTCTAATCCTCGTGGATTTTCTCCAAATCCTCCACTACATACTCTCCGGCCTGCGCCAAAATTTCCTCTCGCAAACGAAGCATCTGATTATCCAGCTTATCAGCGGCCTCGGCAGCTTCTTTCAGTTCACCGACGACATGATTTGGGACCTGTTTGTCATATTTATAGTAGATAATATGTTCCATACTGGCCCAGAAATCCATCGCGAGCGTGCGCATCTGGATCTCCACCTTCATCCATCGCGTACCTTCAAACAAGATCAGCGGCACGGCGACAATGACATGCAGGCTCTGATAGCCGTTGGACTTGGGACACTCGATATAATCCTTGATTTCGATAATACGGATATCATCCCGGTGTGAAAAATGATCGAGAAGCCGGTATATGTCCTTAACAAAAGCGCAAACGATTCTCATGCCGGCAATATCATGAATGTGGGTCAGAATATTGTCCATTGTGAAATCAAAGCCCTTGCGCTGCAGTTTGTTGATGATGCTTTTGGGTTCCTTGATCCGGACCTTGATATGTTCAATCGGACTGTAACCATCCTGAAGTTTCAGCTCCGTCTTGATAAGTTTAATCTTATTTTGGAGCTCCTCCAGGGCGAGTTGATAAAGCATTGGCAGCTTCTTCCACTCATTAAATTGATTCAGCAAATTGTTCTCGATATCAAGCTTCTGCAAATCCTTTAACGTGACAGAACCTGTAACAAGCGGATGATTCGATTCTTCTTTCAATGGTTGTTCTCCTATATCTGCTTTATTTTGGTGTGATAACGGATGAACGGAAAAATTCCCGATTCTGGTTTTATTGTACCTGAAAACCGGGAACTTAGGCAAAACTTCACATCGGCAAAGCTGGAACAGCGTGCCAAAAACCCCTGCCGCAGAGGAGCTCCGGACGGAGCCATCTTCGTAACAGAGGTTTATGATGCATCGCTGCAAGCTTGGGGTTACTTGTTCAAAGGGGAATCATCGTAACCGTCATCATGGTAATCCGTTTGATGCAGCTTGGGAAGAATGTTCAATTCATCGATCATGCGTCTGGTCTCGTCGTCGCCGATATCATGCAGATATGCGTACACGCCGATTAATTTATCATCGAATTGCTCTGTGGCATCATCATGGTCGGCAGATTTAAAGGGGACAAAAGCTCTTTTAAAAGTATATTCATCATCTTTAATCAGCTCGTCCATCTGATCACGGAGCCTGGTCACCTGCTCGTCAGTCATCATCACTTCAAATTCGGTGGAATCGTTTGGCACGTCTTGAATCAGATTATGGGTTACAGAAATATAATAGCGCTTCTTATCGTTTTCCATAAGAATAGATTCCCTCCCTTACTTATGCCGATTTATCACTCATCCCGATTAGCAGAAACCTTAGAGAGTGATGTTGATGGCATAAATGGCTTTACTTTTTCTTACACGAAGCCGCCTTTTTTGAATCATCGGCAGGGCGTGTTGAGGGAGAGGTTATGTCTTTTGATTTCTTTATTCCGTAAGCCTCGAGCAGGAAACGGGAAGGAGCGGCGGGTTTGCCGTGATAGTAAGCGGGCGAGCTGATATACAGCCTTTTTTTAGCCCGGGTTACGGCGACATAAGCCAGTCTCCGTTCTTCTTCAAGCGCAGCTTCGCTGACATTCTGTTCCGTCGTTCCGGGAGCAGCCGTCGCCTTCATCTCTTCCGGTGGCTTTTCCTTCAGAGCGGTGCTATGCGGAAGGATGCCTTCGCTGGCTCCAATCCAGTATACATAAGGGAACTCGAGTCCTTTGGCACGATGTATCGTCATAAGCTGGACGGCATTTCCGTCATTCTTGTCTCTGAGGGATTCCATTTGTGCATGACGCAGGGATAATTCATCCGCATAAGCAACAAACTGTTCTACCGAATCAAAACGTGCTGCAGCGCTCTCAAGTTCCTCCAGCGAATCAAGGACCATCTCCTTGTACTGGGTATAGACGAGCGGATCGCCTGCCTGGATATATTTATCGTAGAACAGGCGGCGCATTTCCTGAATGGCATAAGCCGGCTTCATGGTCTGAAGCGACTTGATTAGCTTGATTCTGTCCTTCACGGCGGTCTGCTGGAACGGCTTCAGTCTGTCCCAACGAGTAAGATGGATCAACGGATATTTCTTCCGGATCTGTTTTTCCTGTACCGAGATATATGCGAGCCCCTCTTCTCTGGGTACATACAGCGGTCCGAGAGTGCCGGGGAGTGCTTCCATCCGGCGGGGATTCAAGCTCAGCCGAAGATGATCCATCAGAGGCTTGATCAATGACTGGTCATAGAATACAGTGGTACCGCCGTATTGCACAAATGGAATTTCACGCAGGAGCAGCTGCTCCAGGACAGCGCGGCTGCTGCCCGCCGTGCGGTGCAGAATCGCGATATCCTTATATGCGGCATTTTGCGTTTGAACCTGCTCTGTAATGTGGGTGACCACCCAGGAGGCTTCTTCTTCGGGATGTGCAGGAAGCGTATAATACGGCATTTTCCCTGCAGGTCCGGCCGCCTTCAGCACCTTATCGCGCCGAAAGCGATTATGCCGTACAATGGCGCTTCCCAGGCCAAGGATCCGGCTATCGCTGCGATAGTTAATATCAAGGGTGACGATTTTACTCTCTGGATAGAGCTTGTCAAATTCCAGAATTGATTCCTGGCGGGCCCCGTTAAACGTATATATGGTCTGATCATCATCGCCGACGACCGAGAGATTCCGGTGGGCTGCGGCCAGATATTGTACCAGTTCATACTGAACGGTATTGGTATCCTGAAACTCGTCAACCATGAGCCAGGTATAACGATTTTGAAGCCGTTTGAGGAACAAACGGTCATCCATACGCCGCCGCAGCTGCAGCAGGATATCGTCAAAATCCCATAAATGCCGTTCCTGCTTCCAGGATTCGTAGGCTTCAATAATCCGTTTGACGGAAGCTTCCTCGGATGTCTTCTCAGGCAGCTCATCCACACTTCGCCCCTGCATTTTCCATGCCGATAATGCAGCCAGAAGCGTTTCGGGCTGGTAGGTTTGCGATGGATCCAGCCTGCGCAGAACCATTTTCATGATCGTATGCTGTGCGTTGAACTCTCCCATGATCTGTTCTTTGCAGCCGCTTCTGCGGAGCAGCATGAGTGCAAATGAATGAAAGGTCCGGGCCTCCACGGAACGGGCTGCTGCAGGATTGACACCGGGCATCCGGGCGATCCGTTCCTTGATTTCATGGGCTGCCTTGCTTGTAAAGGTGACCAGCAAAATACTGGATGCCGGTACGCCGCGAACGGCGATCAGATATGCGGTGCGTGCCGCAAGAACGGTTGTTTTGCCGCAGCCGGCACCCGCAAGAATCAGCATGGGACCATCGCCGTGGCGGACTGCCTTAATTTGCGGAGCATTGAGTAGTATGCCGTGACGCTCCAACTCCCGGAAGAAGAAAGCATCCGGCGCCTGTTCTATAACCAGGTCACGGCTGGTGAGGCCTGGGGCGTCGCTCGCCTTCGGAGGCTTGGCGGAAGCCGGCACATGGGCGGGTACGCTTGTGAGCGTCAGCTGTGTATTCACCATGGCTGCACCCTCCTTATATAAGTCTGAAAATGATGTAAGGGATTGCTTTTTTCACAAGTGCCCTATAAATTTGGTATGATATAAACACCCAAACGCATGCAGTCCATTATACCCCGAGAAGGCAGCAAACGAGAAGGCTGAAGCGGAAGTCATGGGTAGATTTCACAGTGAAGGCGTGACATGGTATCTTTGTAACATGAGGATTTGATTTACTAAAACCATATTAAAAACAAACAATACGAATCAGTTTAGGTAGAAATTGATTCTTACATGGGATGATTTTGGGAAATTGGAGGAGAAAATCAATGAATATTTTACAACGAATCAAGGACGGGGCGAACCGCGCAACGGAAAAGGCACAGGGTGCCGTTGAAGTCGGCAAGCTGAATGGGCAGATCGCTGAGGTTGAGAAGGAAATGGAGCTTCATTATGTGGAAATGGGCAGGGCGTTTTATGAAGGGTACAGAGCTGAGGATCTGACTCTTGCCGAACGAGAGATGATCAAGCATTCCAAAGCCTGCGACAGTCTCCAAAAAGAGATCGACGAGATCCGCGGCCGGATTGCCGAGTTGAAAAATGAGAAACTGTGCAGTTGTGGACGCACGGTCGAGCTGGACGCCAATTTCTGTCCTGCCTGCGGCAGAAATTTGAACGAAGAGCAGACAACGAAGAAACGCAGCGAATCTCGTGCAGCTTCTTCGGCGGCTGCATTTCAAACCGATGATTATGCGGAGACTAAAATTTATAAAGAACCTGCCCCTCAGGAAGAGGATTACGAAGATTATCAAGAGGATCGTTCGTATGACAGAGAAGAAGCGGGCGCTTCCGCGGAACGGAGTTATGAATACTCAGCAGACCCGAATTGGGAAGAGCCGGAGGAAGAGGAAGCATACTCCGATGAACGCGAACGCCGGCAGTCCGAGGAGCTGGAGCGTGAACGTGAACGCCAGCTGGAGCTGGACCGTCGTATTCGCTACTGGAAGGAGAACAACGATGGCTCTCCTGAGAAAGCTCCAGTGGAATCGCAGCGTGATTTGGTGAAATGTCAGATATGCCGGGCAGATCTGCCTAAAGGCTCGAAGTGGTGCCCGCGCTGCGGAGCGGAACAAATCTAAAGAATGATATAAATCATAAAGCAAATGAAGTAACCATGTATTCTGCACTTATGCATACGAGGATTGATTGTATACAATCCGGATACAAAAGGAAGACAAGGGTTTCGGCAGCTTGGGAGGACAAAATGATGGAACAATTGCTACAGCATCTGCGGAACTTAAGTTTCACCGAGATGGAAGCGAAGATAATGGTGGAACTGGCCGGTAAGGGCCCATCCTCCGGCTATGAAGTGGCAAAAGGGCTCGGCGTTTCACGGTCAAACGTGTACGCTGCCCTGCAGCGCTTATCACAGCATGGATTTTTACGGCGCAGCGCCGGGGAGCCCGTACGTTACAGCATGCTGAAGCCTGAGGAATTAACACAGATGATATCGGGACAGGTGAAAGAGTCGCTGTCTTTTATTGAAATGAGAATGCCGCGGGTGGAACCGGATCAGCAGCCTTTCTACAGCGTTGAGGGTGACCGCAACGTCATGGAGACACTGACACGTGAGCTGGAGCGGGCTGAACATGAAATTGTAGTTGATGTATGGCGCGAAGAAGCCTCACTCGTAAGACATGGTCTGGAGGAAGCCGAGCAGCGCGGGGTTAAGCTGCTTTGGTCATGCCTGGGTGCCGATGAGGCGGTTAGTAGACTGCTGCCTTGGCCTTCACTCGGACAGGAGGAGAGAGGGGCAAGACCGGGACGGAGATTTTCCTTTGTTATTGACCGCCGCTGGTGCATGCTTGGTATGCGCGGGGAGGACTGTACAACGCAGGGGCTTGTCACCGAGCATCCGGTGATGGTGGAGCTCTTGCTTCATCATTTTACTCAGGAAATGGTGCTGTTCGAGCTTGAACAGGATATCGGAGAAGAGCTCACTGAGCGATACGGTCCGCGCTATGAAAGGATTTACCGGAAATACGTTGGACCCGACAGCGCTCAGGCGGAGGAACAGAAGGAGCTTACACAACAAAAGGACGCCTAGGCGCCCTTTTGCTATAAATATACTTGATTTGCCCGATATCTCTAAAGTTTCTTCAGTTTTTTGAACACATTGAGATAATCATCACATTTATGAGGAACGAATTGTTGTAAACTTAAAGTGGTATCAAAAATTTGCAGCTCATCATTACTTTCCTGGCCGGAATGGATGCCCGAAGCAGAAATGGTGGTTTGGGTGCCCTCGAATAACGCGATCACATCGTCCAGACCTGCTTCATACAGTCCGGCAACTTCCTCCTGCTGAAGTCGGTAATCCGTGAGCGGGAGATTCAGAAGGTAACCGAAGACGAAGCATTTTTCACGGTCGATAAAGGCTTTGCCGCCCGCTGTGCCGGTTGCGTAATAGTCAATCGTGCCGAAGGATGTCAGCTGATCCATACGGACGGGGATCCCAAGCTCTTCTTCCACCTCGCGGACCGCATCCTCGACGGTTTCTCCGGCGGAGAGATGGCCAGCAGCCGTAATATCATAGAGACCGGGGAAGGTGTCCTTGCTGTCCTGACGTTTTTGAAACAGAATTCTACGTCCTTCCGGCGTGTCCCTTGCGATCCAGCAATGGAAAGAATGATGGAGATAGCCTTTGGCATGCACCTCATCCCGTGGGACGGTACCCATTTTTTGATCATGTTCATCATATATATCAAATAATTCCTGGCTCATAGCTGCCCAAAACACCTCCGGTTAAGTCAAATTATGACTATTATCCCCCAGGCCCGGTTCTGTGGCAAGCTCATGCAGGTCAAGGTTTGCAAGACTATACACCAACATTCATAGGGAAAGAGAGAGGATCAATATGGAATGCATCGTTCGGTTTGAAGTGAAATACAGGCAAGAGATCAAGCGGTTGCGTGGATTGCTTTTTATTGAAAAGGGGAAAAAACCAGATACCCAGCAGCTCATTGAGATGTTTAAGGATATGAATTATCATGTGGCGCTGACCGATCCGGATAAACTATTGTTTACACCTGCGGCAGCGGGAGCCGAGTTCGAATATATCCGTGTAACGGAACTGGACACCGGGGAAGCCAAATACACGGAAGACCGTGATTTGAAGAAGGTCATTGGCAGTCTGATGCCGCAAAGACCGCCAGGCCTGTAGCCGCGGGTTGCCCCGCGGATCTTTCCTGACATGCGTGGGAAACTCAGCCATGCTCCGGTTCTGTTTCGAGAACGGATGTGCAGTGTGCACAGCGTGTGGCTGCCGCGGGAATTTCAGACATACAGTATGGGCATTCCTTGGTCGTTTTTTCAGGTTCTGGTTTCTCGTGCTCCTTGTTTTTCATCCAATTAATGCCCTTAACCAATAGAAAAATACAAAATGCCACAATCAGAAAATCGAGAACAACGTTGATAAACTGCCCGATTGCAATCACTGGTGCTCCAATTTTCTCGGCCTCAGCCAGCGTATGAACAGTTATATCTGGCTTAAGCGGAATGATCAGATCCTTAAAATTGACGCCTCCCAGCAGCAGCCCAATCGGCGGCATAATAATATCGTTTACGATGGACGTAACGATTTTGCCGAAAGCTCCCCCGATAATGACACCGACCGCCAGGTCAATGACGTTGCCGCGAACGGCAAACTCCTTGAATTCATGAATAAAGCCTCTCAATAGATTTCCCTCCTGGAACCTTTCTATGATTCTATGAATAGTATGGGACAATTTCATTAAAGTGAATCAATCGAGAATCCATTTCATCATACCATGAGCTGCTTATGAATGGGTTCAAGTATAAACGAGATTGGAGCTGAAATCAGTATTTTCCTTTGAATCAGAAGCTTTTTGGCTGTCTCCATCAAATACCTCTTTCTTTTTATCCCGGTTATGCTGTATACTTCATGCATTGTCTTTACGCTTGAAAAAAATTCATAAAGCTTCTCGTATATGTGCAGGAATTGGCCTGCATGTCTCTACCCGATCACCGGAAATGGTCGGACTACGGGAATAACGAACGGTCGGGCTTCTGTCCCGACGTCTTTGAGTTGTTTCCGTGAGCCCGCTCTCTATCCGAAGCACTGCCTGCAGGGCAAGTGCCGGGAAGAGACGGGCTTTTTTCGTGTTTTCGGAAGATACGAAGCAAGGAGATTCTAAGGGGGAAAAGTAATGCAGCTGTTAAAACAAAAAGTATTAAATGAAGGAATTGTACTCAGCAATCAGGTACTCAAGGTCGATTCATTCCTGAACCATCAGATGGATCCTGTACTGATGAAGGAAGTGGGGAAGGAATTCAAGCGTCTTTTTGCAGATCAGTCCATTGACCGCGTACTTACGATAGAATCCTCAGGCATTGCTCCGGGAATCATGACTGCCTTAGAGCTCGAGGTACCGCTGATTTTCGCCCGCAAGCAGAAATCATTGACGCTGCGAGAAGATATTTTTGTAGAGAAGGTATACTCATTTACCAAAAAGGAATCGAACGAAATTACGGTTTCCCGCAAGTTTATTCAACCAGGGGAACGTGTTCTTATCATTGATGATTTTCTGGCGAACGGTGAGGCCGCCTTCGGACTTGCCCGTATCGTAGAGCAAGCCGGGGCGGAAGTGGCCGGAATCGGCATCGTCATTGAAAAAGCGTTCCAGCCTGGAGGCCGTCTGCTGAAGGAAGCAGGATACCGCGTAGAGTCGCTGGTCCGCATCGCCGCCCTCGACAACGAAACCGTCACTTTTGCAGAGTAAATCATCATTCGGGTCAGCGGCATTTATGCAGATAATATGAAAACCAACTTTCTGGGAGGAATATTCCGTATGGAACGGACCAATCAAGGGCAGCGCAAAGCTTTTATGAAAAACAGAAATCCTTTCAAAACCTTCTCGCTTGGCATTCAGCATGTCCTGGCCATGTACGCGGGCGCGGTCATCGTACCGCTGATCGTAGGCAATGCACTCGATTTTACTACAGAGCAGCTGACCTATCTCATCGCAATTGACTTGATGGCCTGCGGCCTGGCAACCCTGCTTCAGGTGTGGGGCAACCGCTTTTTCGGCATCGGGCTGCCGGTGATGCTCGGATGTGCGTTCCAGGCTGTATCGCCGATGATTGCGATCGGTATGAAAGACGGCGTATCCGCTATTTATGGCGCCATTATCGCGTCGGGCGTATTCGTTATTTTGTTCTCGGGACTGTTCGGTAAATTAATTGCCTTATTCCCGCCCGTCGTTACCGGATCGGTTGTGACGGTCATCGGGGTAACGCTGATTCCAGTCGCGCTCAATGACCTTGGCGGCGGAGACAAAGCGAAGGCGATAGGTGAATTCGGAAGCCTGCTGAATCTCGGACTTGGCTTTGGGGTGCTGGTATTCATTATCCTGATGAACCGTTTTGCAAAAGGATTTATTCGCTCCATCTCCGTTCTGATCGGGCTGATTATCGGAACGTTGGTTGCGGCTGCAGCCGGACATGTGGACATGACGCCCCTGAAGGAGGCCAGCTGGTTCCATGCGGTCAGACCTTTTTATTTCGGAGCGCCTACATTCCATGTATCATCCATTCTGACCATGATTCTCGTGGCGATTGTCAGCATTGCGGAATCAACGGGGGTATTCATGGCGCTTGGAAAAATCGTCGACAAGGATGTTTCCTCCAAGGACCTTGCTAAGGGATACCGTGCCGAAGGCCTGGCGATCGTGCTCGGCGGGTTGTTTAACTCCTTCCCGTATACCACCTATTCGCAAAATGTGGGTCTGGTTCAAATGAGCCGCGTGAAAACGAGAGATGTTATTTTCGTGGCAGGGGGGATCCTGATCGTGATCGGCTTTGTCCCGAAAATCGCTGCCCTGACCCAGCTTGTTCCGACCTCGGTACTCGGGGGCGCGATGGTTGCCCTGTTCGGTATGGTTGTATCGTCCGGCATCCGGATGCTTGGAGGACAGGTGGATCTTAACAAATTTGAGAATCTGTTTATTATTGCCTGCTCCGTAGGGATGGGGCTTGGCGTCAGCGTGAGTCCGGATCTGTTCAAGGCACTTCCGGATTGGGCCCGTATTCTTGTGGACAACGGCATCGTAGCCGGCAGCGTCACAGCCATAGTGCTTAACCTGCTGTTCAACGGACTTAAGGGAGGAAGGCTCCCGAATACGGAAGATGCTTCAATAAAAGAAGGACAAGCCGCTTAAGCGTGCTTGCCCTTCTTTTTTAGTTTATAGTATCGAAATTACGAATATAAAAGTCCGGGTTATATAGATTAAACGGCATAAACCTGGAGTGCATTGGGTTCTACCAATATATCAAACGGACCGGTGGACATGTTCTCACCATCGCCAAGTGCAAGCCTCTGTTGATCGAAATGAATAGAGATTTCCTTCCCGCGCATGAATTTTACGAAGGGAAGATGAACATGCTTGCCGCTCATTACGGTTGGAAACAAACGGAGAAGCTGCAGCCGGGAACATCCATGGACGATGCATATATCCAGCTCGCCGTCGCCGGGATGAGCCTCGGGACAAATATGCAGCCCGCCGCCATAGCTTTTCACATTCGAAATGGCGGTAAGCCATGCATTGGGATAGGTGCTTGTCACCCCATCACAGGTTACCGTGACGCTGCATGGTTTAAAGGTCAGAAGCGTATGCAGAACGCCGACGATGTAGGCGGCCCGGCCGACACGGAAAAAGTTGCAGATCTTTTTATACAGGCTGGCATTCACATTCTCGGCAACCTGGGCATCGAATCCGATAGCAAGAGCCGTAAGCGTCAGACCTCCCGACGTTGCAATCAGGTCGGCTGCTTTGGTCTGTCCGGCTAACATAATATCGAGCGCAGACAGGGGATCATGCGGAATGCCGAAGCCGCGGGCGGTATCGTTGCCTGAACCGGCAGGGATAACGGCAAGCGGAACGTTGAATTCCTTCAAGACAGGCAGAACGCTGTGAATGGTGCCGTCTCCACCGATAACGGCTACCCCCTGCCAATTCTCCGGCTCGGAGAGGGTAGCGGCAATGAGCTTTGCTGCCTGCCCGGCGCTTTCAGTAAACAGATGGCGGTAACGAACTGCCTTTGAATCCAGAGCTGTCTTGATTTTGAGCCAGGTACGGTAGCCGTGGCCATTGCCCGACCTTTTATTGACTACGAACAAATACATTTGTTTTCCCCCATGTCATTCAAAGAACCCTTTGTCTTTATTGTAAGAATTATGGAGTCAAAAGGGAACCCTGAAATAATGGACATATGCGGATCATTACAGATGGCGGAGCTGCTTTTCGGCAAAATCGCCGATCCAGGGAAGCTTCAGCCATTTTCCCTGCAGGGAACTGAAGAGAAGAACAATCCACATAATCACGGTCAGAATGGAGAGAAGCCCTGCAATCAGCGGGCCGATCAGGGGAATAAAGCCGCAAAGAACATGGGCGATCATAACGGCTCCGAAAGCAAACACGGACTGCAGGGCGTGAAACAGGACGAAACGGCTGCGTTTTTCGAGTGCGAGAAACACGATGCCGCCGATGAAGGCGAATAGATAGCATAGTGTCGCTGCAATATTTTCAGGCAGACCTGTAGACGATTTGAAGAAAGGGGACATACTTACCACTCCTTGTCTTACATCGGGATTGTTGTATAAACATATGTCCGGCTGAGACAAGTTATGAAAAGTAAAAAAAGGCATCCCGTCGAGTGGGCATTTTCGGAAATATCCGAAAGCCTGCTCTTAAGGATGCCTTTTTG
The DNA here is from genome assembly GCF_004916975.1 of Paenibacillus dokdonensis. Taxonomy (GTDB): domain Bacteria; phylum Bacillota; class Bacilli; order Paenibacillales; family Paenibacillaceae; genus Paenibacillus_AQ; species Paenibacillus_AQ dokdonensis. Next base: position 1,354,068 of record NZ_STGQ01000002.1, read on the forward strand.
CATATGATATCAGAAATCGAAACTATAATCCTTCTGATAACAGATGTAAAACTTGAGTGTGAAGTTTCAGTCTTTAAAAGGGTTTGCCCGTGGATTTTCCTTTTTAAGAAGGATCTCCGCCTTGCTGCTGTTTACGCGGATGTGTAATCTTGCCGATCTTGTCCGTATCGTTTTCTTTCGGTACCAGACGAGGGTCTGTCCGGCCTTCAGAATGGGTATCGTAGATGAATTCACTAAGCTGCCATTCTGTGGTTCCCATCATGGGGTCTGCCGGAAAGTCTTGTCCCCTGTGCAGCAATTCCTCACGGCCCCACTCATTGGTGTAGATACCGTCCACCTCAACCTCTTCACGGGAAACAGGCAGCATCGCTTTATCTTTATTTTTCATAAAAAAGTCCTCCTTCATGGCGCTGTCGGGAAATTCTGCTGAAGACGTAAAGCTGCCTTATTAATGTTCCCTGACTAACAATGGTTTATCCGGATTTTCGGCTGGCTAGTCCATGGATTCCAATATGAATTGCTGCAGCAGCGGCCGGGGATTCTTCCAGCGGCTGACCTTGCTGTCTGCTGTAAACACGATGACTGCTTCAGACTCAGGAAACAGATAGATCTGCTGTCCGCCATGTCCGTGTGCACAGCTGAAGGTCTGTCCATTCATTTTTCCTGTCCACCAGCCAAATCCATAATCGCCGAAAGCAGGGTAGCCCTCTACCTGCGTCTGGAGCGCCTGGTTAAGCCAGTCCGATGAAATAATCTGCTGCCCCTGCCAGCTTCCACCCTCAAGGCAGCAGACGCCCAGCTTGGCCATATCACGTGAGGTGAGGAAAAGCCCGATATGGCCCATGCTGTGTCCCTCCGGGCTGGAGAGCCAAGCGGCATGCTCTATCCCAATGGGTTCAAAGACATTCTCTCTGGCATAGGTATATGCATCCTGGCCGGTGCATTCTGTAAGGACGACAGACAACAGATGTGTGTCAATGCTCCTGTATTGAAAACGTCCAATCATCTCCGGCATGACCGGAAGCGATAGCGCAAAGGAGGCCCAGTGTCTGCTGCGGTGAAAGCGGTGGATCATCGGCTCCCCGAGCTTCTTGCCGGTTTGCCACGCAAGTCCTGTGGTCATCGTCAGGAGCCTGCGGAGGGTAAGTGCCTCTTGCAGGAGCGGATCCCCCTGCCTCTGCCTGAATCGTTCAAGAATTCCGAGAAGCGGCGCATCCAGATCAGGAAGCTGGCTTCGGCCAGCCGCGATCCCTGTCAGAATCGAGGTAAAGCTTTTGGTGGCAGACCTCAGATCATTGAGTGATCCGCTCTCATGCCCATTGTAGTATTTTTCGTATATCAGGTGACCCCGCCGGACAACCAGAAAGCTTCTCATCTTCGGAAAGGATCTCCGGATCTCTGCATCGGCCTTGTCCAGCAGATGCTGGTTACAGCCGGCATTCTCCGGATGCTGATAAGAAAAAGGGGGTGTCCGGAAAGATGGCGATTTATACAGCATCATGCTTTGACTTTTCATATTCAGGTCTCCTCTCAAAGCCGCAAATGTGCTGTGAATATTAAACGTTATTATGAACTTAAACCAATCAACCGATGATCAAAGATAAGATCCTTAAAATTCATTGTAAAAAAACTTAATCTATTCATTTTTTTGGAAAGCTGTTTTCAACAGAAGAATATGATACAATGAAGGGAGTGATTCAGTCTTACCGTCTGGGGGTATGTTAATTCTCAGTACCTTAAGCGGCAGCCGGGAGCATTCAAGCCCAAACCTAAATAACTAACTGCAAACGACTAACTTCATAATGTCAGGTAAGGTCTTTTCGGCATTCTCTTAATTGGAGTAATCCATTCAAGTGTTTTGGGAGGGAACTATCATGGCAACTAAAGGTCATAACGAAGTAAAAGAAAGTCTGCGGGAAATGACACGGATATTCCGACCAAAAGATCCAAAGAAATTTGTGAAGGAGTATGTCCGGAAGTATCATATTATGGGAGGGTACGAAGAAGAGTTGACCTCGGTTGTGGAGCATGAATTGGGAAGAATGAATTCTTCTGTTTCATAATCACTTCAGTGCAAGCCCAACTTGTTCAATAAAAATTAAATAAAGCCTATGATAAACCGTATTCCGCTGAGATTGTTTTGCGGAAATACGGTTTTTTTTGCTTTTCAAGCTGCTGTACCGAGTTCATATCGCATATAGTGTAACATTCCCGTGTGATGGGCAAAACGCGTGAGTGAAAGGGGCAGCAGCATGGAAATAAGCTTGAAAAGCAGGGAAGAGATTGGATATATGCGTGAAGCAGGACGTATTTTGTCAGCATGCCATCAGGAAATCGCCAAAATGATTGCTCCTGGCATCACACCGCTTGCCATCGATGCGTTTGTTGAAGAGTATCTGGCCATCCACGGTGCATCGCCTGAGCAAAAAGGATACCGGGGTTTTCCGTTTGCAACCTGCGCTTCTGTCAATGATACCGTCTGCCATGGCTTCCCGAATGATGTACCATTGTCGGAGGGGGATGTAGTGACCATTGATATTGTCGTGAACAAGGACGGGTGGCTTGCCGATTCTGGTTGGAGCTACGGAGTGGGAATTCTCAGCAAACCGCTGCAAAAGCTCATGCTGAGAACAGAAGAGGCGCTTTATGCAGGAATTGAGCAGGCAGTGGTCGGCAATTCCATTGGCGACATCGGGCATATCATAGAGAAGACAGCCAAACGGGGGCGGTTAGGGATTGTTAAGCCTCTGGTGGGCCACGGTATCGGAAAAGCGCTTCACGAATTGCCTGATGTGCCGAGTCACGGCAAACGCGGTGAAGGCATGCGGCTGATTGAAGGAATGGTCATCACGATCGAGCCTATATTCACGCTTGGGTCGACCGGGGCTGTGCTCTGGAATGATGATGGCTGGAGCATCCAGACGGCGGATGGTACCTGTGGTGTGCAGTTTGAGCATACCATTGCCATTACGAAGGAAGGTCCATTGATTCTTACCAATTAGAGGCCCGCATGGGCTTCTTTTTTTGTTGAAATTTGACGATTCAAAGCTTGGAAAAAGGGGAAATATGAATGAAAGGAATGAAATGTGGGTATACGAAAGGGGATTGCTAAGGTTGCAAAACGGAGGGCGGAAGTGGGTGTGAGGTCACAGTGGAAACGATTGCAAACGCTTGTGTGGCGCGACTTTCGAGACTTTTCGAACAATTTGTGAACTAGGTCAGAAACATTGACAAAATAGTACCTTAAACTTATATTAAATAGGTGATTGTTTTAATTGACAGTAGCTATTCATCCGTTATAGCGCAGGTGATTGACCGCCGAATGACTCTTTGGCGGCGCCTGTGAAAATGTACAAAGTGGGGTAGATCAATGATGAAACGGTGGCAGGCTGTAAAGCGACTCCTTCCCTTGCTCGCAGTATTTTCTCTGCTTTTAGCCGGGTGCGGCCGCGAGGACTTGTCGGCATTACGACCACAGGGACCTGTGGCGGAAGGACAGTACGATTTGATGAAGCTATCAATCATGATTATGATCGTGGTATTGATCATCGTATTTGCAATTGCGGTATACGTTTTAATTAAGTTCCGCAGGAAAAAGGGACAAACTGGTGTACCTGAACAAGTAGAAGGAAACTTTAAGCTGGAGATCCTCTGGACAGTGATTCCACTTATTCTGGTGTTCATCCTAGCCGTTCCTACCGTTCAAAAGATTTTTGCTTTTGGCGATGACCATTACAATGAAAAAGGTTCTGTGCAGGTTAAGGTTACCTCGCATCAATACTGGTGGGAGTTCGAATACCCGCAGTATGGCGTGAAAACCGCACAGGAACTGATGATGCCAACGGGTAAGAACATTGCTTTCGAACTGAAAACAGCAGACGTTCTTCACTCTTTCTGGGTACCGTCGTTGTCCGGTAAAATGGACACCAACCCGGATGGGACGATTAACAGATTTAGCTTCAGTACGGACAAAGAGGGAGTTTACCGCGGTAAATGCGCCGAGCTTTGCGGCCCTTCGCACGGTCTGATGGAATTCAAGGTTAAGGCTGTAAGTCCGGATTCGTTTGATAAATGGGTAACAGCAATGAAGGCTCCTGCTGTTCTGCCTAAAGATCAGGCTTTGGCCGAAACGTTCAAGAAATCTTGCTTGTCTTGCCATGCTGTAGGTGACCAAGGTGGTCCTGTAGCTCCAAACCTTACAGGCATCGGTTCCCGTGAATCTGTTGCTGGTATCTTGCTGAACGAAGGTCAAGACGGAGGCAAACCGGTTAAGGAAAACCTCAAAACATGGCTTGAAGATCCGCAAGCTGTGAAACCGGGCAATAAAATGCCAGCTCCAAAAGATTTGGGTCTGACAGATGAACAAATCGATGGCATTGCCGATTACTTGGCTAACTACAAGTTGAATTACTAAGCATTAGCAACAGCAAGATCTTTATAAGAGGGGGTACCAACCTTGGCTCATGCTCATAGTGTCAAGCGCCATAAGGGCTTAATGGATTGGCTGACAACAGTCGACCATAAGAAAATAGCCATACTTTATTTACTGGCTGGCGGTTTATTCTTCGGGATTGGCGGTATCGAAGCGGTGTTGATCCGCTTGCAGCTTATCAAGCCGATGAATGATTTCGTATCAGCACAGACCTTTAACGAATTGATTACCATGCACGGTACGACAATGATCTTCCTAGGCGTAATGCCTGTCATTTTTGCCCTGATGAATGCGGTTATTCCACTGCAAATCGGCGCACGCGACGTTGCTTTTCCATTCCTGAACTCGCTCGGATTTTGGACATTCCTGTTCGGCGGCATTTTGCTGAACCTGAGCTGGATTATGGGTGGCGCTCCAGATGCGGGCTGGACAGCATATACTCCGCTATCGACAACTACTTACAGCACGACGCACGGTGTTGACTTTTACACGGTCGGCCTTCAGATTGCCGGTCTCGGTACGCTGATCGGGGGCATCAACTTCCTGGCTACGATCATTACGATGCGTGCACCGGGAATGTCCTTTATGAGAATGCCGATGTTTACATGGACATCCTTCATTACTTCTGCGATGATCCTGTTCGCATTCCCTGCCATTACGGTAGGTCTGGTATTGCTTTCGTTTGACCGGATTTTGGGAGCTAATTTCTTCGAAGTCGCCAATGGCGGTAACCCCGTACTTTGGCAGCATATCTTCTGGATATTTGGTCACCCTGAAGTGTATATCCTCATCCTGCCGGCTTTCGGCGTTATTTCCGAGGTTATACCAACATTTGCACGCAAACGTCTTTTCGGTTACAGCTCCATGGTGTTTGCAACAATCCTGATTGCCTTCCTGGGCTTCATGGTTTGGGCTCACCATATGTTCACAACAGGCCTCGGTCCCGTTGCGAACGCATTGTTCTCCATTGCGACAATGCTCATTGCCGTACCAACAGGTATCAAAATTTTCAACTGGTTGTTCACCATGTGGGGCGGACAGATTCGCTTTACAAGCCCGAATCTGTTTGCGATCGGATTTATCCCTACATTCGTTATGGGCGGTGTAACAGGGGTTATGCTCGCATCGGCTCCTGCCGACTTCCAGTTCCATGACACCTATTTCGTTGTAGCCCACTTCCACTATGTTATCGTTGGTGGTCTGGTATCCGGTCTCCTCTCAGGTCTGCATTACTGGTGGCCTAAGATGTTCGGCCGTATGCTCAACGAAAGTCTTGGCAAATTGTCTTTCTGGTTCTTCATCATCGGTTTCCATTTGACCTTCTTCGTACAGCATTTCCTGGGTCTGATGGGTATGCAGCGCCGCGTATTTACGTATCTGCCTAACCAAGGCTTCGATACGCTGAATATGGTAAGTACCATCGGTGCTATTCTGATGGGTATCGGTATCCTCATCTTCCTGATCAACGCAATCGTAACGGCTACGAAGCCTAAAGGTGTTGCAGACGATCCTTGGGAAGACGGACGTACACTGGAATGGGCGATTCCATCCCCTCCACCAGAGTACAACTTCAAGCAAATTCCGCTTGTTCGTGGTATCGATGCTTTGTGGAAAGAAAAAATGGCTGGCAATAAAGGAATGACACCTGCAGAACCACTGGGTCCAATCCACATGCCTTCGCCAACGATTCTGCCATTTGTAATGTCTGTCGGCATTTTCATTGCCGGTTTGGGATTCATGTTCAGTAAAGAACAATTCTCGAATTCCTTCATGAGCTTAATCTTCAACAACTGGATTGTTGTTATAATTGGTTTGTTAATTACTTTCGGTTCCATGCTGCTGCGTTCCCTGTATGACGATCACGGCTGGCATATCGAAGTGGATGAGCTGGACGAAGAGGGGGTAAAAGCATGAGTACAACGCATGCAGAAACGGTAGACGGCGCTTTGCCGCATGAACCGGAAAAAGCGACGTTGGAAGGCCGCAATAAAGTGCTCAGCTTCTGGCTCTTCCTTGGTGGAGAGGCCGTGCTGTTCGGTACCCTGTTCGCGACATTCCTGGCGCTTCGCAATCAAACGAACGAAGGCCCTACTGCAGGTGAGCTTTTCCAACTGCCGATGACTGCGGCAGCGACCTTGATCCTGCTCGTCAGCAGCTTGACCAGCGTGTTCGCCGTTCAGGCGATGCACCGTCATAAGGTAGCTGCACTTCGCGTATGGTTAATGATTACCGTTCTTTTAGGTCTGGGCTTCCTGGGTCTTGAAATTTATGAGTTTGCTGAATATGTGCGTGCAGAGAAATTCGGCATGACTACAAGTGCATTCAGTTCGGCGTTCTACACACTGGTAGGCTTCCACGGAGCGCACGTTGCATTCGGGGTACTGTGGATTTCCGTCCTGATTGGTCAGCTCTATAAAAAAGGATTGACGGTCGTAACGGCGCCTAAAGTATATGTGTCGGCAATGTATTGGCACTTTATCGACGTCGTATGGGTATTCATCTTTACGGTCGTTTACCTGCTCGGAAAGGTGGGCTAAGACATGTCTACTGCAGATCATCAAGCGAATCATGATGTCGTTAAGCATAGTGAACGTCATGAGGGCCCTCAGAAGCATATCATAGTATTCATTTTCTCCATCATTCTGACAGCCATTGCTTTTGCAGCTGTCTCTGCCGGCGGAGTGAATGCAGCCTTTACGGTTATTTTGCTCCTGGTCATGGCAGTGCTTCAGGTCCTGGTTCAATTAGGTTACTGGATGCACTTAAAGGATCGGGGACATTTGATGCCCATCCTGTTTATGATTGGCGGATTCTTCGTAGCTGGTACTGCGATCGTAACAGCTTTGTATTGGGTTTGGTGGTAAAATAGAGAAAGAGGCGGGCTTTGGCCCCCTCTTTTTTTCAATGAGGGCAAGCTGTCACAATTTCGACAGATCTGACGCTGCTTGAGAGGAGGTTTTAACATGCTGGGGTTAGAATATTTTAGCTTTAGCGCTTTGTTCAGTCCGTTATTTCTCGCATTTATGCTGCTCGTGACGGCTGCTTATTTTGTTGTAATCGGACCGCTTAGTGAGAGGTTTGCGGGTGCTGAGCCAGTGTCGTTAAGCAAAAAGATCAGCTTCGTCAGCGGTATGTTTATCCTGTACCTTGCTCAAGGCGGGCCGATCAGTCTGCTCGGACATATGATGTTCACGTTTCATATGACGACGATGGCACTGTCATATCTGGTGGCGCCGCCGCTGCTTATGATGGGTTTACCAGCATGGCTGTGGAGAGCGATCCTGAAGGTGAATCCATTCAAGAAACTGGGTTTCTTGGCCCGGCCCGTTGTGGCTGCGGTGGTGTTTAACGGGTTATTCTCTTTCTATCACTTTCCGGCGGTCCATGACTATGTGATGCTGCATTTTGCTCTTCACCGGATCTATTATCTGGTGCTGTTTATTGCGTCTATCCTAATGTGGTGGACACTGATTAATCCGCTGCCGGAAAAAGACAAGGCTTCAGGACTCACTAAGATCGGCTTTATTTTCCTGAACATGGTACTGTTGACACCGGCCTGTGGTCTGATCATTTTCTCGACCAAGCCGATGTATGCTACATACAGCGATCCGAATACATGGGCACAGGCAATGGGGTACTGCGTATCCGGAGACCCGTCGAAGCTGCTTCAGGCATTTGGCGGTCCAACCTTTTTCAACATCATGAGCACAAAGGTAGATCAGCAGGTTGGCGGAATCGTGATGAAGTTTATTCAGGAATTTATTTTCGCATCTATGCTGGGAAAAGTATTTTTCCAATGGTATAAGACTGAAAATAAAGAAGAAGACGATATTACGCCAGCTGAGTTTAACGAAGGTTCATTGAATCGGGCATAAGAGCTGATTTCTCGAAGTAAGGGGGATATCCATGGATTTATACATGCTAATGCCAACCGTCAGCACATCGTTTATTGTCATTAGTGCGATTTTGGTGGCAATTGGCTGGGCGCTCATTATTCAAGGAAAGCGTGAAGCCCACAAAAAAGTAATGATTTGCGGTGCGATTGCCGCGCTCCTGTTCTTCATCATCTACGTGTCCAGAACCGCATTCGTAGGGAATACTTCCTGGGGCGGATCGGACGAGATGAAGGTTTATTATCAGATATTCCTGATCTTCCATATTACGCTGGCTACCATAGCTGCTGTATTTGGAATTACCACGCTGGTGCTGGCTTTCAAGGAGAAATTCTCGAAGCACCGGAAGTGGGGAAGAGTCACGGCAACCATCTGGTTTATTACGGCCATCACCGGAGTAGCGGTATATGTTCTGCTGTACGTGCTGTATCCGGGCGGACATACCAAGCCGGTATGGGAAGTTATTTTAGGAGCTTAAGAAGTTACCCGCATATTCATAGATAAGCATAAGAGACCTTTTCAGGTGTCCGTAAGGGGCATCGCGAAAAGGTCTTTTTGTTCTTGTTGTCACATATTAGTATCTGGGCGGATTTGCGCTTGACTGCGAATATCATTTATAAGGAGTGGATGTAAAATATAGCATGTTTACATGCTTACATTGTTCTTGGACCTGGAATGTGGGTATTTATTAAGGAACGCCAAAAAATAAACGGTAACTTTATGGTTCCTAATCACGTTTAAAGTTTATAAGGGTGAACCTCAAAATCACTGAAAAGGTCCGGGATTCCACATGAAACGTATCGGCTTTTGGAAACAGGGGAGTCAGAAGAGCAAACGTTATGTCCTGGTTGTAGCAGCCATCGTGACATTGCTGTTTACAACCTCGCTTTCGAACCCCAAAGCGTTGTTGGCAGAACAACAGCATGAGACAGGACAGCAAAATCAGACCACAGCGCCGCCCGCATCCGGGAAGCCGTCTGATTCAGATCCAGACATAAGTAAGAGCAGGCAGCCCGCGGTACAATGCGGTGTGCTTAAGCTGAAGCAGTCGACTGAAGTAAGTATTAGGCAAATTCCTCTCTACTGTATATCCGGTAAATTCTATGGTGAAGAGGTTCCAACCAATCTTCCGCATAAGGAACTGCCGGTACTGCAGGATCTTCCCATTCCGCCTTCGGAATTAACTCGATGGGGGGCATACTTCCTGAATGAGAGCAGCAGCCATGGCTATCTCATGCTTGCTCCGCGCAACTGGGAGGTTACCACAGCGGAGACGGGAATGAATGGCTCGGCTAAAATTGAAATGCGGGATCCTTCAAATCCGGATATCCATTTGACTTATCTGGATGTCGGACCCTGTCAGGGATGTGCTATCGGAATGATTGGGAGTTATTTTCCGCAGATGGAGAAGTGGGCAGAAGAAAAAGGGTTTATGGCAGACCCGCCTGTGTTTGAGAGCAGAAAGCAGCTGAATGAGCACATGGTACAATATAAGTTGAAAAAGCATTCGGAAGTCTTTAAGACCTACGGGATGGCCTATCGGTTTGTTGAACAGAATAACAATCAATTTACCCTGCTGGAGATTGAGACACCTGAAGAAAAGGCACAGCTAGCACAAACCATGCTTAATTTTTTTTCCAGATATCCAGCGGCTTTTGTCTATTAGAATGAATCATAAATCGCTGTAATATAAGGCTTGAAGCTCATTGAGGGCTTCGGCCTTTTTTTGTTTTGATAATGAGTTAATAATAAAATTTTCCAAATAAAAATCAATCTACCTATTGCAGGAAATATAATCACACTGTATACTGTGTATAAAGATATACACAGTAAGCACACTAACAAGGTGTATATACACACCTGACACATATTCAAGATTGAGCGGGGGAGAGCCGTTTGGAAAACGTAAAGAAAGCTTGGTCCATGATACTGAAGGACTTGAAGGGCGAGAAGAGATATTTTGTTTGGGCCTTCGTATATGCTGCTTACATGGCTTATACGTTTGGGATGGCCGTCAAAGGTCAGATGAGGGCCCCGGAGTATTTGAGCCCGTTGATTGACGGATTGTTTTTACTGTTGATGCCCATGCTTGGCTTTTACTTCTGCAGAAGATCCTTCAAATACTTAAGTGAGGATTCATACACACAGATGTTGGCCTATTTCAGATCATTGCCGATACCCGACCATGTCGTGATCGCTTACCGGCTGCTGCAGATTTTTCTGGCTTTTTTCATGAACGGAATCGTCTTCTTCGGCCTAATGTACTGGATTGCCGAGCCGATGCGCATAGAAATGTCTCTGGCAGGATATTTTGCTTTAGCTCTCACATGGATCTGTTACGGAATCATGATGTCAGGGCCGTATATGTATTTGGAATTTTCGAATCACGGCAAAGCGTATCTGAGATCAACCTTGTTGCTTTTAGCTGTGGCGGTGATCTCAGCGGTGGTCATTAAAATATGCGGTGGTAATATGCTGTTATACTCTATTGAACTGGCAACCCGCTGGAGTCTGCTGTCTCCCCTGATGTGGGTAATGCTGGCAGCAGCAGCGGCAAGCCTGGTGTTCTTTTCAAAAATAACATTACGCAAGCTTAGAAGCCGAGATCTGGTGTAACGAATTGGAACGGGATGGCGTTAAAGAAGCTTTAGTTCAAATTATACGACTTAAGATAAATATGGGCTCCTTCGTCTACAGAACTGCCGCATCGGGCAGCAAGCTGTTCGAGAAGCAAGAGGTGAGGTGCGAGAGGTGTGGATTCCTATACAACTGAATGAAAACAGCGCTGAACCGCTTTACCATCAGATCGAATCCCAGTTAAGATCGCTGATCATCAGCGGACAAATCAAGGAGGGAACCCTATTGCCATCCATCAGGGAATTTGCCGGAGGCTTAAATTGCAGCGTCATTACGGTTCGCCGGGTTTATCAGGATCTGGAGAGCGAGGGGCTGCTGCGGACCAAACAGGGAACCGGAACATTTGTCGCCAAGGTTGGTGATTCACAGCGTGAAGTATTCCGAAGGGAAGCGGTCGAAGAGGCGCTGAATTCCGCAGTCGATGTCGGCATTTCCGTCAAGTGCGAAGAGGATGAACTAAAAGAGCTTTTCTTAACCATACTGCACAGCAAGTATCATCCGGATAAGAGAGAAGGTGAAGCATAAGTGGAAGAGATCGCCATAGAAATGAAAGGGATCGAGAAAAGGATGCGGCAGAAGACAATCGGACCCATTGATCTGCAGCTGCCCAAAGGTTATGTGATCGGACTGATCGGAGAAAACGGCTCGGGTAAAAGTACACTCATTCATATGATGCTGAAAATTGTTTTCCCCGACCAAGGCAGTATCTCCTGGTTTGGCGAGAATTACAAGCAGGAAATTCCGCAGCATGTCCGGCGTCAGATCGGCTTCGTATCAGAGAAATCGAGCAGGGAAGAGGACAATCTGACTGCGGAAGAGGCGGCAGAATTTCGGGCACAGTGGTATCCGGAATGGGATCAGACTTATTTTGAAGAGCTGCTCGGGAAATTCAAGGTTCCACGGAACATCAAGCTCAAGAATATGTCTAAAGGGGAACGGCGTAAATATGAGATTTCTGCCGCGCTCGCACCACGTCCCAAGCTGCTGCTGCTGGATGAACCCTCCTCGGGACTTGATCCCTTTGCATGGAAGCTGATGATCGATGAGCTACGGAGCTACATGGAATCGGGAGAAGCCACAATGCTGCTGTCGACCCATATTGTGGACGAAGTCAAAAGGCTGGCCGACTATGTGCTGCTGTTGCACCACGGTAAAATGCATGGCATGGTGGAGAAGGACAGTCTGATGGATAACTGGAAAGAGATTTGGGTGAGCGGCGGCACTGATCTTGCCGGGGATTTACCCGGAATCATCCAGGTTCAGCAGGATGTGCAAGGTGTGGTCCGGATGATTACGACAGAATGCCTCAATACAGAACAGATTTTACAAGACTCGGGGATACCGGTTCTGAAGACAAGAACCCTCGAGCTTGATGAAATATTAAGCCTATGGTTAAAAGGCCATCTGCCTGCAGGAACGCAGACAGGGAAAGGGGATTAAACATGGTAGCGTTGCAATTAGATCATGTATTTAAACAGTACGGGGAAAAGACGGCGGTAAACAACATTTCACTGCAGGTGGAGCAAGGCGAGATTTACGGACTTTTGGGAGCAAACGGTGCCGGTAAGACGACAACCATGCGAATGGTGCTGGGGCTGATTTACCCGGATGGAGGCGATATCCTCTACCACGGCAAGCCTTACAGCAATGAATTGACACGTGTGATGGGGTATTTGCCGGAGGAACGCGGATTGTATCCGAAGGTTAAGATCAGTGATCAAATTGTTTACCTGGCCCGCTTACGCGGCATGTCCAAACAGGATGCGGATAAAAGCCTGCGTTACTGGCTCGACCGGTTCGAGGTTCCGGAGTATTACGATAAGCGGATTGAGGAGTTGTCTAAGGGAAATCAGCAAAAAATGGGCTTTATCGCCGCAATCGTTCACAAGCCGCAAATCCTGATTTTGGATGAGGCCTTCAGCGGCCTGGATCCGGTCAATGTGGAACTGCTCAAGGCGACAGTGAAGGAACTGCGGAACAACGGAACGAGCATTTTGTTCTCGACGCATCGCATGGAGCATGTTGAAGAGCTATGCCGGCGGATCACCATCCTTGATCGATCAAATACGGTAGTGCAAGGAGATATTAAAGAAATTAAAGGACGTTACCCGCGTGAAGAGGTGATTTTGTACACCCAGGGTCAAGTGAGCCGTCTGGATTCTATTCCAGGAGTCAAAGCAGTGGAAGCAGTTGAACAGGGGTACCATATCCATATCAACACACCGGATACAGCTCAGCTGATCCTGCAGCATGCTATGGCTGAAACGACAGTGGAGCGCTTTGAGATCAAAGAGCCAACACTGAACCAAATCTTCATTCAAGAGGTGGGTGAATCACATGAATAATACTTTGGGAACCATTATCGGGTTTACGTATAAGAATAAAGTCAAAACGAAATCATTTCTGATTACAACATTGGTGCTCGCCATCATTATTACGATCGGGATGAACATCCCTTATCTGATCAAGCAGTTTAGCGGCGGAGATGACGGGAAGGCGATGCAAATCGGCCTTTTGTATGGAAGCCAGCAGGAAACGGCGGTTGAACTGGAGAAGTATGCAGCCGCTTCGGGCAATAAGGATTATGCTTTTGTGAAATACGAGGGAGGCACTGAGGATCAGCTGAAAAATGACGTAAAGGACGGTAAGCTTGAAGGCTATCTGAAATTTGAGGAAGACCCGGCCGATATGGCTTTTCCGAAAGTGGTATATGCAGGTGAAGGAGATATCAGCCAAGGGCTGAACACCTATTTGCAGGGAGCGCTGCAAAATGTGAAAACCACCATGATTACGAAGGATTCTCTGACCGCCGAGCAAATTGCTGCCCTGAATAAGCCGGTATCGCTGAGCTCGCTTGATATTTCTGACGATGCCAAGGCAAATGCGGGAAGAGATACGGAGAAGAACAATAATCAGAAAATCATGAATTATATTATCGTGTACTTCCTGATGATTCTGTTCTTCTCTTCTAACATGATGACAGGCAATATGATAGCGGCAGAAGTTACTGCGGAGAAAAGCTCGCGTATCATGGAAATTCTGATCACAAGCGTATCGCCGCTGAACCAAATGTTCGGCAAGATCATCGGGATTTTCCTGGTGGGCATTACCCAAATTGCTGTCTTCGGCGTGGTCATTGCTGCTAACGTGATGCTGCCGAACAATGTGGGGATGCTGAAGGAATTCCACCTCAGTCTTGCGGATATCAATCTTTCTGTGCTGATATACGGTCTGCTGTTCTATATCTTCGGCTACTTCCTGTTCGCTGTGCTATATGCCGCTGTCGGCTCCATCGTCAGCCGCACCGAAGAGCTTGGTCAGGCCGTAATGCCGATTACGATGCTCGGGCTTATCACGTTCTACATCGGTATCTTCAGCATCAATACGCCGGGAAGCATGTTGATCAAGATCACCAGCTTCATCCCGTTCACAGCCCCTACCTCTATGCTAGTGCGAATCGGAATGGGCGAGGTACCGGTATGGCAGATTCTTATCTCTCTGGCGCTCTTGATCGTAGCGATTCTGGTATTTGGCTGGCTGTCTGCCAAGATCTACCGCACAGGTGTCCTGATGTACGGCAAACGTCCATCGTTCAAAGAGCTTCGCAAGGCGATGAAGGCGTATAAGATCTAGTGAAATGCATATATGTTGTTGTGAGTAATAGTTACAACTGAGACTAGAGGCAGGGCATCCGATTGAGGATGTACCTGCTTTTTTGTATTGAAATGGGGTTTCAAGAGACTGGATGATCGGGGTTACTGACACATGCATTCCTCTGATAGATTACATAGAATATTTAATCAAACGTTAAGAAGGTGGGTGGAAAACGTTGCCGAATAACCATGTTTTCAATTATCCCCTCAAAGATCCTTTAGGTGCTGTGGAGCCGTCTTATACAGCGGCTCAATCAGGAGATTATTATGTAATCACAACAGGAAACCAGTCCGTTGTCCAAGCGAACGGTTTCCTGGCACTACAATTAACTGTCCCTGCAAATTCAAGAAAGAAGATACGCTTTGACAACATTCAAGCTTCATCATCATCAGACACGATTCTTAGTCTTTATCGTAATGCTACTCTGAACGTAAGTGGAACATCAGCGACACCTCGAAATACCAATTGGGCATATCCCGATGCGAGTGTAGTCACTGGAAGTTGGGTTTCACAAACTGCAAACCCGACAAGTGGCGGTACTTTTTCAAGTGATTAACCAATTAGGAGGACCAGCAGATATTGATTTAGACGGTGAACTGGTCATTCCACCCATGACGACAAATCAAACTTATTACATTCTATTGGAAAATTCAGCAGCCAATGCTCATCTGTCCATCAATGTTAGTTGGTGGGAGGTGTAATTTTTATAACTTGATAGCATGGTAGTAATCAAGTTGATGATGAGGAGCAGGGGGAGGGAATTGAACATAACGTGACTCTATCCTGATCCCCGCTGGTCTGGAACGGCTGGGTGTGGCCATGAATGATTTCACGAACGGACTGATGACGGGTGAAGGAATGGGGTGCGTGCTGCTGGGGCTGATCAAAATGCCACGGACGACAAGGTAGCAAGTAAAGTCACGCTTAATTGCATGAAGAGCAAATCAGTATAATCATAGCGAATCTAGCAAAGGTACCCGGAAAGGGTGTCTTCTTTTTTTTGCATAATCCGTCATTCGTAGTCGGCTCCGAGGTATCCCGCCCTGTTCCAGAGCAGATCCCCATTTACAAAGACCTAGGCTGTTCATAGAAATTGCTTTATAATTTGCGATGAAAACCATTACATATTTTAGCGGAAGGTTGGTGTGAGATGGACAGGCTCTCCCAATTCACTCAAAGGGCACGCCGGATGATCATGCCCACTTCTCTCAAACGAAAGCTTATTCATGTACTCCTGTTAAGCACTTTTATTCCGCTTCTCTTGATAGGCATCATCTCGTATACGTCCATGCATGCCATTTTGGAGACGAAAATCACAAGCGGAATACACAGTAACCTGAAGCAGGTGCAAGTATCAATGGAAAATGTGCTTGGAAATCTGAACTATGCTTCGCAGCAGCTGGCTTTTGACGGACGGGTCGGCAAGGATATATACGCATACATGACCAACGATCATCCGTACGACCGGAAGATTCTTGCGGGCGAGATTGAGACGGAGATGAATCTTCTTACGTCTACCAATCCGAATATCGGACTCATGCTGTACTACGATAAGGACACGAACAGGATTCTGTTTCCGAATCTGCAAGTCAGAGACGGGTTCGATCCGAATCAACTTCCCGTGTTTACGAAGCTTACGAGCATGACTTATTATGGCCCGCACCAAACACTTAATGCTCAATTCGACCGGACGGTGATGTCCATAACGCGTAAAATCGATGTTCCCGATCTGGATCAGATGTACATCTACATGGAAACGGATAATCGCTTGATTGATACCGTCTTCAATAAGCTGCAGTATGGGATGGAGGTATACCATCTCATTATCGATACGGATAACCGGGTTGCTTACAGCGAGAAACCTGCATCTTTCCCGGTCGGTATGAAGCTGGCTGAGCAAGGCGGGAACGGGGGTAAGGTAGCGTTTGGCACCCAATATATGTTTGAGGAAGCAAGCAATCAGGGCTGGCGGGTTGTGGCTGTCATACCGATGAAGTCTTACAAGCATGAGATATTCAATTGGTTTCTACAATTTGCGGCAATAGCCGTATTATCTTTGTTTGTCAGCTTTGGTTTCGCCTGGCTGATCTGGAGGACGGTGACCCGGCCGCTAACCAGGTTAAACCGTGAAATCCGGTCCATGACGCATAATCAGTCAGCGGGGAATATTCAGTTAACAGGAATGGATGAATTTGATTATTCTTTGCGGCGATTCCATGAAATGAAGGGAACCGTCATCCAGTTGATTGAGGATATCAAGGAAAATGAACGAAACAAGTCGCGTCTTGAAGTGGAGAAAATGATCTCTCAAATCAATCCGCATTTCGTTCATAATACGCTGGACACGATCCGGTGGCAGGCTCGGCTCAACGGTCAGGAGGATATCGATCATCTCATTTCCACCTTGAACCGCGTGCTTCACTATAATCTGGGCAAAGGCGAAACGGCCTCCATTCGCGAGGAACTTGAGGCGCTTAAGGATTATATTGCGCTGCAGGAGGTGCGGTACCAATTCCATTTTGATATTCGGATTGCTGTGGAGCCCGATCAGCTTGAGCTCCGCATCCCGCGGTTTATGCTGCAGCCGCTGGTAGAGAATGCGTTATATCACGGCATCGCAGACGATGGCTTTATTATGGTCGACATCAGCGAGGCAGCGGCTGGCATCCGGATTGAGGTCAGCGATAACGGAGCGGGCATGTCGCCGGAGGAAGCGGACCGGATTCTGCAGGGAGACCATTCGACCCATAAACAGAGTGGGATGGGTATTGGCATGCCATATGTAATCAGAACATTGAAATACCAATACGGCGATTCTGCCGGAATTCAAATTCGCAGCCAAAGCGGGGAAGGGACAAGCATCATCATTACGATTCCGCTGCCTCTACCCGGGAAAGGAGAATGACCACGTGCGCGTATTGATTGTTGAGGATGACAGACTTGTACGGAAAGGGTTCATTTCCCTGATGCCCTGGGAACATTTCGGAATGGAGGTTGCCGGAGAGGCAGGGAATGGGGAAGAAGCCCTTGCATTCCTAAGCAAGCAGGAAGTGGATCTGCTGATCACCGATCTGGCCATGCCGAGAATGAGCGGAATCGAGCTGATTCGGACGTTGCGGCAGCTCTATCCGCGGATTTGGACAGTGGTTTTGACGTTTCATCAGGATTTTGAATACATACAGGAGGCGCTCCGGCTGGGAGCGATTGATTATATCGCTAAGACGGAACTTCAGCAGGATAAAATGGAGGCGGTACTAGGCAGAATCGAGCAGCGAATTCGGTACGAAATGAATCAGCAGACGCGGATTTATGAGGAGGCCGATAGAGAGAATCCGGACCTAGCCATGGTATGGATATCTGCCTCTGCCGGAGGGACCCGAAATACAGAAAGTCCGGTTTATCAGGGGCTTCCCGTCGAGGAATGCGTTCCTGGGATTTGGCTGCTCCATTGTAAGGAAAGGGAGGAGCCCTTCGAAGAGGGGATGGCGACTCGCAGATCCTTTTCTGCGGAGCGGTATCATGATACTTCTTGAAGGCATCGGCCACGAGAGCAGCAAGCAGGTCATGAGTACGCTTCAGGAGTACAGGGACCGGTTTATGTTCTATGAATGGGACCCAGGTCATGCGGGATTGTGGAAAAGGAATCTAGAGCAACTGAAAGAGGCGGTTAAGCAATTGCCGGTTTCCCATGATGAGGAACAGCAGCTAAAAGAAGCGTGGTCCAGTCTGCAATGGGTCATTCACGATCAGCAATTCGCAGAGAATATGGCTGTTCTCGAGAAAATGAAGCCGATGCCGCAGCAGCTTGATGCATTGTTCGTCATGGCCTCCACTCGCTGGGAACGCGTCGTGCCGGCGCAGACGTGGAAAGCTCCGCAGGACGAGCTTTTGTCTTGGCAGGATTGGAAAATCTGGCTCGGCCGTTTAAGACAGGAGCTTGCATCTTATTTGTTCAAGCCGTCGTATTCCCGCGAGGTCATCTCCTGCGTCTGGAAGGCTGCACAGAGTATTAACCAGGATTTAAGCAGGGAGATTACGCTCCGGGAAATCGCAAAGGAAGTAAACCTGAGCCAAAGTTATCTGAGCCAGTGCTTCCGGGATATTGTGGGGGTTTCTTTCAACGATTATGTCCGACAAGCGAGAATTGACTGGGCCAAAAAGCTTCTGGCGGATACCGACAAGCCGATTTATTGGATTGCTATGCAGACAGGATACCCGAACGAAAAATATTTCAGCCGCGTATTCAAGGATAAAACGGGAATGCTTCCCAGCGCGTTTCGAAATGCAATGAAATAAGGGGACTGAAGCCGTAAGCGACGGGCCTGGCAGGACAGCGGTTCTGCCGGGCCCGTCTGCGTATAACAGATATTGATCTGCATGAGGGTTGTAAACGATGCACAAGCAGGTGCACAAATGATTGAAAGGTTTATTGGCAAACGTCGACAAGACCATTTTATCGTACGAAATGAGCCCTGTTCTGAGGAAAGAATGAAACTCTCGGAGGCAGAGCCGGAGATACAATGGATATAAGGCTTATAGAGCAGTCGCGAGTCGTTGAATTCACTTCTGTAAGCGTAAACAAATAATTGACTGGGGGAGCTTTCATGAAAAAATGGATGATTGCATTACTCGCAAGTACCGTGCTCATCGTGAATGGTTGTGCAGCCAATGATCAAGGTGCTTCCGAGACGAAGGAGGCAGCGGCGCCGGCAGATCCATTCTATAAATATCCCGAGCCCGTGACGCTTACCGTAGCCAAACCGCTGAATCCGGAGGATAAATCCCTTCCGGCAGGGGATACGGTTGACAATAATCAGTTCACGCGCTATATCCTCGACAAGACGAACATTAAGTTCGATTATACGCTCACAGCCAAAAGCGGAGATCCGTTCACCCAAAAGGTTCAAGTAGCCATAGCCAGCAACGACATCCCGGACGTCATGGTTGTCGGGGAGAAGGAGCTGCGTCAATTGGTTGAAGCCGGGCAGCTGGAGGACATGTCCAAAGTTTATGAGCAGTATGCTTCAAAGCAAGTCAAAGACTTTTATGCCTCGACGAACGGCAAGGCGCTGGAAAAAGCAACTTTTGACGATAAGTTGATGGCTATACCGAATATCGTGCCACAAGGGGATGCCCCGTACTTCCTCTGGTTACGTAAAGATTGGCTGGATAAGCTCGGATTGCAGGAGCCCAAAACAGTGGATGACATCGAGGCTGTCGCCAAGGCCTTCATCGAAAAGGACCCTGATGGCAATGGAAAAGCGGATACGGTCGGATTGCCGGGATCGCCGACGGATCTTGTATACGGCGATAATGGATTTGCTTCAATTTTCAGTTATTTCGGAGCTTACCCGGACTACTGGATGAAAGATAAAGAAGGGCAGGTTTCCTACGGCTCGATTCAACCCCAGGTAAAGGATGCCTTGGCGAAGTTAAGGGATTGGTATGCCGCAGGCTTGATCGACAAGGAATTTGCGCTGCGGAAGGAAGCCTACGAATTGATGAGCGGAGGCAAGGCCGGCATGTTTTTTGGACCATGGTGGTTACCTTGGGGAGCCCTGGGAGATGCGGTGAAAAATGATCCGAAATCCAACTGGGTGGCACTGGCCGCGCCATTGGATGCCGAAGGGAATTTCAATACGCACACGGTTCCGGTGAGCAGCTCGTTTGTAGTCGTCAAAAAAGGTATAGCGCATCCGGAAGCCGTTATGATTTCCTTGAATACGACGGTTGCGGGAGAAAGAGGAACGGATCCGGATGCCAAGCAACTGGATAACCGGGTGAATCCAGGTTATTGGCCGATGCGGCTAGTCATTGAAAATGCGGATACGGTGACCCGGAAGCACGATATGCTGAGAGATGTTCTGAACGGAAAATCGAAGCCGGAGGATATGATTCCTGAGATGCAGGATATTTATGCGAAAGCGAAGGCAGCGAACTTCGATCCGACCAAGGATCTGGGAGCATGGCAGCCGTATTATTCCTACACCGTCGGAAGCGACCCGCTGCACGGACCACTTAAGCCGGCAGAAAACCTGTTTACTTCCATCACCAAAACAATGGAGCTCAAGAATGCCACGCTCGATAAGATGGAGAAAGAAACGTTCCTGAAGATCATTATGGGCAAAGAGTCATTGGACTCGTTTGATACGTTCGTAGAACAGTGGAAGAAACTGGGCGGTGACCAAATTACGAAGGAAGTCCGGGAAGCGCTTGGTGAGTAAACGATGCAGGGTCGGTTCCGCTAACCGAGGTCTTCCTTCTATGGAGAGTACGTCGATCATGACTGCATAAGAGGTGAGAGGTAACCATGAAAAAACAACCGTTTGAACTTCATTACCACCTGATGCTGCTGCCCGGCATATTGTTGCTTATATTATTCAGTATCGTGCCAATGTTCGGCATAACGATTGCCTTTCAAAATTTCAAACCGGGTCTCGGCTTTTGGCATTCGGAGTGGGTGGGACTGGATAACTTCCGTTATTTGTTCGAGCTGCCCGACAGCCGAAACATTTTTTTGAATACGATTTATATCGCTGTGCTCAAAATCGTGGCGAACATGATCGTTCCCGTTGTTTTCGCGCTTCTGCTGAACGAGGTCAGAACCGTGCTCCTAAAGCGCAGCGTTCAGACGATCGTATATCTGCCCCATTTTCTGTCATGGGTAATTCTGGCGGGGATTATTTCCGACCTGCTGTCTATGGATGGCTTGATTAACCAGATCCTGAGCGGAGTTGGCATCGAACCAATCATGTTCTTAGGCAGCAACCATTGGTTTCCGGGCATTATCGTTACCAGTGACGTATGGAAGGAGTTTGGCTTCGGGACGATTGTCTATTTGGCGGCGTTGACGGGGATCAATCCCGCGCTGTACGAAGCCGCGTCGATCGACGGCGCAAGCCGGCTCCAGCAGCTGAGATTTATTACGCTGCCAAGCCTGAAACCAACCATTATTTTGCTGGCCACGCTGAGTCTCGGCAACGTGCTGAATGCTGGCTTTGATCAAATATTCAATCTGTACAATCCCCTCGTCTATGATTCAGGCGATATTATTGATACGTATGTTTACCGCGCAGGCCTGCTTCAGGTCCAATACGGATTGGCGACAGCCGTCGGTCTGTTGAAGTCGGTCATCAGCTTCGTGCTTATCATCATTTCTTATGTACTGGCGTCCAAATTCGCCAACTACCGTATTTTCTAAGAGGGGGCGGATCGTTATGGTTCGAAATGTCACATTGTTGTCGCGGTCGGCGGACGCTGTAATTATAGCTATCTTGGTCATTTCGTCGTTACTTTGCATCTTTCCGATCTGGTATACGATTGCGGTATCCTTCAGCGATAAGTCTGCTGTTGCCGGAGGAATGGTATCCTGGCTGCCGGTGGATTTCACGCTTTCATCCTACAAAAAGATATTACAGGAGCGGGCCTTCTTTACCGCATTCGGCGTTTCGCTCGAGCGAGTGTTGCTCGGGGGAATCATCAATTTCGTTATATGCGCTTTGATGGCCTACCCCTTGTCCCGGAGCCCGCAACAATTCCGCTTCCGCAACATCTATATGTGGTTCATTGTGTTCACGATGCTGTTTGGAGGAGGGCTTATTCCCTGGTTCGTGACGATTAAATCTTATGGACTGCTCGACACGATTTGGGCTTTGGTTCTGCCGACCGCCGTGCCGGTATTTAACGTCATTTTGCTCGTCAACTACTTCCGGAGTATTCCGAGGGATATGGATGAAGCCGGTATGATGGACGGGGCAGGACCTTGGTATATGCTGCTCAAAGTGTATTTGCCGCTGTCTGTGCCCGTGCTTGCGACCATCACGCTGTTCAGCATCGTGGGGCACTGGAATTCCTTTTTTGACGGACTGATCCTGATGAACAAGCAGGAGCATTATCCGCTTCAAACCTACATTCAGCAATTGGTCGTGCAGATCAATACGGATAACATGACAACCGAGGAGCTGCGTCAGGCAGCGCAGTTGTCCAGTAAAACGCTGAACGCGGCGAAGATTGTCATTTCCATGCTGCCGATACTCATCGTGTATCCGTTTCTGCAGCGGTTTTTTATTCACGGCATTATGCTGGGTTCGGTTAAAGAATGACAGGGAGTACAAGACAAAACGAACACACAGGAGGAGGAAACGTTATGGTGGCGTCATCGGCGCAGGATGCATTAATACAGATCGGAGACTCCCGCTGGCAGGCAGCGCTTTACGTAAACGGACAAGTGAAGAGAATGAAACTGCTGTCGGACGAAGGATGGGTCGAAGTGGGTTTCAGAAAAGGACCTTATGCCGGGTTCACTTGGCAAGGGGAGTGGGATGGAGAACAGCATGTGATCGATTTGACGCTGGAGAAGCGGGAGACGGAGGGGGCTTCATTTACCGGAAACGCGGGACCGCTAAACTTTTCGCTCCGCTATCACAGTGTAGACGGCCAGCTCGCGGTGACAGCAGCCGTTGTCAATACGGGGAAACTTCCGGTACAGCCAGTTTCGCTTGGTCTGATTACCGGAATCGACACCTATATGGAGAAGTTCCCGGATTGGAATGAGACATTTTTTCCGACGCTGCTGCGGTGTGAACGGACGCATTTCTGGGGATATTGCATGAGGCCGGAAGGGACCGTGCTAGGTCTTTCATGTCAGCAGCCCATAGCGTCCTGGGGCCTGAAGTACAACGTCGGCTACATGGAAGGGGAGATGGAATGGGGCGGTCATCGCGTGGAGACGTTTACGCTCGATTTCCTTCACACAGGTCCTCTGCCGGAACGCCATCCGCAGACGCTGCATCAGCTGCTCCCGGGGGAGACGAAAGAGTGGACGCTCCGCATGACTCCGCTCAAACAGCTGAAGGGTCTGCTGCCGTTAATGGCGCCGGTCTGCGGCGCCCCGCTGCTTGAGCTTGAGCGGACGACGCTCGCACAGGGGGAATGCACCCGCATGACGATTCATTCCTCTGAGTGCGTAACGGCACGGATCTTGATGCCGGATGGGAAGCGGATGATGTTAGAACCGGAAGCTGTTGGAACGGACAAATATGAGTTGTTATTACAGTCAGGAGACGTGCCGGGCCAGATTCATATTTGCGTGGAAAATGGCTCGGGCAAGCAAAGCGCGGCCATTGTCTCTGTAAGACCTCACTGGCTCTGGTTTATGGAGAAGGCGAGGGCAGCGGCGCTTATTTTCCCGCCTCGGGCGACCTCCCACTGTGAAAGCTGGTACGGGCTTTACACCCTGTATACGGCAGAGCGGTATCTTCCGGATCATGACATGCTTGAGCAGACGGACAAGATATTGAATTCCATATATCCCCTGATGTTCGATGAGGAGCGGCATGAACCACTGCTGGTTAAACACCGGATACAAAACGTAAGCTCGATGGTTGGCGTATTGGTTGACCAATATGAAGCGACTGGGGATGAGGCCGCCATACGGAAAGCTTCTGACCTGGCAGACTGGCTGATCGCCCATGCACAGGACCGGGATGGTTCTTATCGTGCCGGGCGGACACATTACACATCAGTCATTTACCCGGCCAAAAGCATCATGGAGCTTGTTCTGGCCGAAAAATCTTTAGCTAAGCAGGATCCTGCATGGCATGAACGGCTTGAGCGGCATATGGCTTCCGTACGGAGAGCGATGGATGAACTGGTTGCAGCGGATGGAGATATCGATACCGAAGGCGAGCTTACCTATGAGGACGGAATGATTAGCTGCAGTGCGCTTCAGCTTGGATTATTCGCCTTGATGCAGCAGGATGAGCACATGCGGGATATGTACTGCGAGGCGTCGCTCAAGCTGCTGAAGGGGCATGAGTGCCTTACGAATGTTATAATTCCGGACGGCCGCCAAAGAGGGGGGACGCGGCGTTTTTGGGAGTCGCAATATGATGTGGCTATTCAACCGAATATGCTGAATTCTCCGCATGGCTGGACCTCATGGCGTACTTACGCGACTTGGTATGCATATCTGCTTACAGGGCAGGTGCTTTATCTGGAGCAGACGATGAATGCGCTGGGCAGCAACGTACAGATGGTAGATATGAATACGGGCCAGTTGAGATGGGCATTCGTTCCAGACCCGTATGTCCGTGCGAGGCAGATCAGCGAGCAGATGATTGCAGCTGATCTGGGCCAGGCGCAGCAGGGGCATCATCATACGCTGAGCTATCCTTCCCGGGAATTTGTCATCGGGGAACAGTATATTGGAATGATCTCGGATTGGCATGAGAAAAACCTGCAGGATAACGATGTGCATGAACATTTTAAATGCCTTGCCGAAGTGTCCTTGGGAAAAGCGTATGTGGCAAAAGACGAAAAAGGACGATGGCTGTCCTGGAATTGCAGCGCCACAGAAGCAGACGGGGTACTTCATATCTATCCGACCGAGCCGCAGGTGGAACTGATCCATCTGAATGTCGGCGAAGCGAAGGTTCATATTCATGATCAATCCAAGGAATGCCTTGCGGAGGTCCAGGATACTTGCTGGATCCGAACGGATGGCGAGATTATTCAGAATCTGTTCGTATAGCTAAATTAGTACGCGGAGCCGTAATTGGAGCATCAAATTGCATGAAGAGCAAACCAGTACAATGATAACGAATATTGCGAAGGTACCCGGAAAGGGTGCCTTCATCTTTTTGACTGTTTTATTATCCAGAACCAGCGTGTCAGTTAACATTAACGGAGATAGAAGTATACTCATTGCGACCTAATAAAGCTTAGTAAGTGAGTTTTTAAAAGGAGAGATTCATGGTGTGAACAATATTTTCAAACCATAAAGATCTGCTTCCCATATAAAAAAACAGAGCGTCGAAAAGTCCTCTGGACTTTCTCGCCACTCTGAGCAACATCATAGTTGTAAAGATATTTGTTGCGTACTTTCGGACGGAACCACTGAATATCTGTCTCTTGCAAAAAGTCATGGGGAAGCAACGATTATGGTTTGCGTTCTGGCAATCATGGCATTTATTGCGGCAATAGTAATTATCGGTATAAAGCGAGTTGAGAGGCTAAAGCGATCAGGAATCTCTGAGATCGATAAGATGGGGTCAAGGAACACTCTACCAGTCTATTTCAAATCGAGTGATATCTTCTTTGGCAAGATCCTTACCGAGTTGAACCTCCATCAGCTCAAGATGGGTAACAGCCTTTATTCCGTGCTTGATGCCAGCCGGAAATTGTAAAACATCGCCCGCCTGAAGCTTGTATAATCTATCTTCCATGAGAATCTCCGCGCTGCCCGTCACAATCGTCACGATTTCTTGCCTTTCGAGATGCTGGTGATAGCTCGTATATTTTCCTTGGGTGAGCTGCACTTTCTTGATCATGGCTTCCATTCCCGTTTCATCTTTCCAATAATTCAGGACTTGATAGGAGCCCCATCTTTTCTCTTCATACATTGGAATCTGCGGCACTTGCGCGAGCATTTCCTTGATTCGATTGGCTTTATCCTTGTTCGCGATCAGAATGCCATCGGAACTTGCCGCAGCAATGATATCCGGGACGCCAATGATTTCAATGGGGTAGGGCAGTTCGTTAATGAGATGGGTGTTCGGGGAATCATCCGATATTCGCCCTGATCCGATCACTTGCTCCTCCAAATGGCCGCTTAGCGCCATCCAACTCCCCAGATCATTCCAATATCCATCATACCCCATGACAACAGCAGGCATGGTATGCTCAACGACTTCCTGGTCGAAACTGGCATTAGCAAGTTGTTCGTAATGAGCCAGCCAATGCTCCGCTTGAACAGGAAGCCCCTTATCCTTCAAATACGTCAGCATGAATCTTAAAGGGAATGCAAATACACCGCAGTTCCACATCGCCTGACGCTCGATTAAGCGACTGGCCGTCTGCTCATGAGGCTTTTCGATGAACTGGTGGATGAAAGAATATTCGCCATTCTCCTTGGGCAGAACAGGAACGATATAACCGAACTGATCGGAAGGACGAATAGGCTTGGTTCCGAGGAGAGCGAGACTTGCCTTCGAATGTAACAGGACATCGGGAAAACGATGCAGCAGCCGAAAAAATGCGGTATCGACGTAAGTGTCCACGGGAAGAATGCAAATCGTTTCATTCGGATCTACTTGCAGCTTTTCGTGAAGATAACTTACAGCATAAGCGATGGCTGTGAAAGTTCCTCTTTTATAGGGCTCCCCTAGGATAGGGATGTGCTCGCCAACGTAGCTGCGCGTAATTTCCACTTGACTCTGATGCGTAACGATACATGTGGATGGAAGCAGACCCACCTCATCCAGTTGTCTGCAAATCCGTTCAATCATCGATTCTCTGACCCCATCCTCGGATGTCAAAAGCTTAAGAAATACCTTGGAGCGAATCTCGTTGGATAAAGGCCACAGCCTTTTTCCCGATCCCCCGCACAATAGCACAATACGCAAGCTGATTCCTCCTTCCTTGGGGAATATCACCTTCATCCTTATGACTTGGATCGAATGGTCTCTTCAATCGCATTTTTCATTAATACCCCCGCCCGGTCCCAGGATATCTGAAGCATATCCCGTCGGCCTTGGCGTCCTTTCCGTTTACAAAGATCGGGATTCCCGTACGCTTTCCTCATGAGCTTTTTGAGGCTGTGCAGATCTGGTTCGGCCCAGAGCTGTCCCTTTTGCGCAAACAGGTTGCTGAACTTTCTGGATATGGCGCTGTTCATGCTGCTTGACGGGTTCCTCAGCTGATACGGAACCAGGAAAGAGTTGCTGTGCGTAAGGAAATCCATTTGCCCGCCCCAACCTGTAGCGATGACCGGCACGCCGCTCGCCAACGATTCTAAAAAGGGCAGTCCAACGCCCTCGCCGCGAGTGGGGAGGACGAAGGCATTACCGAGCGTATATAAGCCCTTGAGCCGGCTTTCACTGAGCTGTTGGCCGATAATGACAACAGGGGCGGTATCTTTTTGAATCCCCAGTCTTTTTTTGTATTGCATGACTCTTTGCTGAATCCACTTCTCATTTTCATTCACTGCATATCCGTTCGTTTTGATCACCAGAATCACGTTATCTTTAGAGGAAAATTCCTCCCAGTATGCCCTTAGCAGACCCTCCGGATTTTTGCGATGCTGGAAGCCGAAGACAGACACGAAGGTAAACTTCCCTGCCGCAGCCGGCAAAGACATCTTCTTATTGTTCGGATGAAACTCCTTAGTGTCTACCCCATGAGGAACGACAAAAATCGGGACTTTCACTCCGCTGTTCCTTAAAGCTCTCTTGTTATGCAGGGTGGGAACACACACCGCATCGAATTTGTTCATATGCGAAAGCCAGCCTTTGGGGGTCGTGCTTGTTTCCCACACGGTATTCAAAATCATGGAATCATACACGCTGCGCTCTGTTTTCCATTGCATGTGACTCGGAATATGGTGATAAATGAGTACCTTTTTGCCTTGGATGCCGTTTTTACGATGGCTTGTTGCACCTAATCTAACGGTTACGCCCTGCCGCTTCAGTGATCTTACATAGGCTCTGCTGGCACGGCCAAGACCGCTTGTTTTGTGTATCGGTCCTTTCCAGACCACTTCATAGGGCTTCATTTGGCGACCGTCTTGGAAGATTTAAGATACCCTTTACGTTTGTGAAAAGAAATGGAACGGTAGCTTTTGGTCAGGGAAGACATCTTGGAAGGTGAGATTTGAGGGAAACTCAAATGCAAGCTCTTATTCTGTGCCTGCTTCAATATCATCTTCCCGGGCTCAGACGAGTAAAGGAAATTACCATACGTTTCAAATTCCGAGAAAGCAAATTGCTTGGATTTATTCATGTTTCTCATAATGGCCGAGTGCCAGCTCGAGTTATGTTTGGACTCAATCGCTTGTTTTAACTGCTTCACTTTTGCTTTCTCGAACAGCATGTAATGGGTAACGAAGGACAATTTAGCAGAGCGGCTTTTTCCCATCAGTTTTTTATACGTATGGAAGTATTCGGGCTGACTCCAGTTTCGACAGTAAAACACGGTCTTGTCGCCCGTCTTGAAGACATGGGGACGAATGAGCACGGTGTCGGCATCCATCACCAAATAGTATTTGGATGAGCACAACTTATCGCCGCCCAGCTTAAGCAGCTGCTGATAAAGCCAACCTGACCGATCCCACGTTTTGGACTGATAATGAATGTTCTTCTTCGTTATGGGCAGAACCGTATCTTCATGAACGAATCGACACCCCTTTTTCGTACACAGATCCAGAATTCTTTGTTTTCGCGGAGCCACGATGATGATTTCATGAATAGGGTGCTTCACATATTTTCTTACGGCATCGATAACATGGGGGAGTGTCGCCAGATCCTTCTCAATCGCTGGGATTAACACATCAATTGGTGTTGTCATTTGCTCATCTCCATATATCAAATATATGGGATTATCATATGCCTCGAAGAATGTAAGGGAATGGGTATAGTGAGGTTGCAAAACACACAAAAGTAAGGATTTGGGTCTAAAACTATGAATGGGTTCACTTTCATTTTGAGAGACTCGGCGATCTTAAGGAACAGGTCCCGAAACACGTCGTCACGCCGGATGAAATCGAAGCCGTTTCCTTTGCTGTATATGAAGCCTCCCGCAGTTAATCATCTTTCCATGTCATATTATCCGCAGCACATGCCGAAGCTTATGAAGATATATATCGTCTTTAATTAGATAAAGAAAATAAGTTTGCAACCAAAGCGCTTCGTTTCCTACTTTATAAGTGAAGGCCTTAATCAAACCGAACGGAAGTGATGGAGTGGAAGATAGAGAAATCATACAATTGTACTTTGCGCGCAATGAAACAGCAATAGAAGAAACATCCAAAAAATATAGAAATTATTGTACCCGGATTGCCCATAACATTCTATCCAATGTAGAAGATTCAGAAGAATGCGTGAACGATGCTTTTCTGGGAGCGTGGGAAGCAATCCCACCGAAGTCTCCTGACAAGCTGTCGTCTTATCTGGGGAGGATCACGCGGAATATCGCATTGAACCGATTTGATTATTACACAGCTAAAAAGCGCAATAAGGAATTCGAGACAGTCCTTGATGAATTAAACGATTGTTTATCCTCCTCGGACAACGTTGAAAGCAGGTACGAGGAAGAGCAAATGGCCGGGGCCATAAGCAGGTTTCTGCAGAGTATTCATGAAGATCATCGAAATATTTTCTTGCGGCGATACTGGTACTCTGATTCATTGGCGGATATCGCCTCGCGATTTTCGATAAGTGAAAGCAAAACCAAGTCAGTCCTATTCAGAACACGAAAAAAACTCCAAATATATCTGAAGAAAGAGGGTTATGTCCAATGAATAATAGAGATCTCTTTAAAGCGATCGGCGGCGTAGACGGCGATCTGATCGAAAAAGCCAATGCAGCGACGCGCACGAAAAGAAACTATGCCAGATGGGGATCCATCGCAGCCTGCCTTGCACTTGTTTTAGGTTTTGCTATTTATAAATTTCCAAATACGCCGCTTCCTGCTTCCCCGCAAATATCACAGCAGACGCCGGCAGCGTCCCCAACCGGAATTCGTAAATTTCTAAATTACAACGGATATCGTTACGCATTTGTAAGCGATGGCGCACAGTTTAAGTTTACGGGATCAGAGCCAGTAAAATCGCTCGGAACATTAGAGTTTGATATCAACCGTGACCTCGAGAATCATGATGAAAACAAATACGCGGAAAAGGATTATGCTACGACGTTCGCCGTTGGCGGAAAGCTATATGAAATCCCGAATTCTCCATCTCATTTTCGCATTGCGGTAAAGTATGAGCAAAACTATTATCTGGCGGAAATCGTGGCGAAGGTAAACAATTCCGCGATCACTGCAAAGGATTATCTGGATATGGCTAACCTGAAGGAGCATGTGCAAGACATCCATATTCTGAATCACGTGGGGAATGACGTGCTGAAGAAAGTTACGGATCATGCTTCTGTAGAGTCT
The DNA here is from genome assembly GCF_004916975.1 of Paenibacillus dokdonensis. Taxonomy (GTDB): domain Bacteria; phylum Bacillota; class Bacilli; order Paenibacillales; family Paenibacillaceae; genus Paenibacillus_AQ; species Paenibacillus_AQ dokdonensis. The sequence continues at coordinate 1,384,617 of NZ_STGQ01000002.1, forward strand.
ATCGTTAAAGGTCTGTACGATGCCAAAACGGCAGACTTAAACAACAAAGAATACGAGTCCATTGCCGAGGCGCAATCCCAGGGGAAATCGTATCAACTCAAGTTTAACCTCAAAGACGGGACCAGCATGTCCATGTATATCATTCCCGAGTTAAAGGTCGTATCGATGGGAGATGATTATTATCAGTTGCCCGACTCCTTCCTGGAGCAGTCTGGCGATATTTTCACCGGTCTGAAACAAGAAGCACTGCCGCTATACTAATGTATGAGCTTGAAGAGGTTAATTAAGTTGGATGTTAAAGCCGTGAAATATAAATTGAGCGAGTAAAAGGGGGCAGCAAGTCCCCCTTTTTGTCGTATACTATCATATATCGGGATCTGCTCGGATGAATGATTGCGATACATTCAGGTAACCTTTGTGAACGCCATTGGCACTTTGTTGTAATACGGAAGAAGGGAGGGAAGAGCATGCTTCAATATATTGAAGAGGCAAGGCAGGGGGACAGGCAGGCTTTTGAACATATCGTCAGGCATTTTGCAGCAATGGCGAATGCGGTTGCGTACGAGAAGCTGCATGATTTTCAATTAGCGGAAGATGCAGTGCAGGAAGCTTTCACGGAAGCTTTTCTGCATTTGAATAAACTACGTTCCTTAGAAGCTTTTCCAGGATGGTTCAAAGCAATTGTGGTGCGGCAATGTTATCGTATCATCCGCCGTAAGCAGCACCTGGCAATACCCTATGATGAAGTGGCGGAATCGGCAGAGTCCCCCATATGTGTATCAGACATTGTTGAGAAAAGGGAAGCACAGAAGCTGGTTCACGATTCTATAGCACAATTAACGCCCAATATGCGGATTGCCGTTCAATTATTTTATTTTCAGGGCTACTCCCTTCAAGAGATTTCCGGGTTTCTGGGGGCTTCGGTACCGGTACTGAAAAAGCGGCTGTTTGATGCTCGCCGCAAGCTGAAAGTTGCACTTCCCGTGACTGATTTCATTTCCGTGTTCAACCATTTGTACGAAGGAGGAAAAGATGTGCTTCATATCGTAAACGGAGATTCGGTGGCGCAGAAGCTGCGGAAGGGCATTGTGCAAGGGGATGTTTTAGTGTGGAGAGAGGTGTATCCTCATGGTCCTGTAAGTTTGGATTCTTCTGCATTGGACAATCGTTTGGAGAGAGCGCAATATCTTGAACAAACCTTGGGGGTTCCGCAAAAAGAATATATACAGAATAGAGACATGCAAGAAAAGGCTTTGGCTGATTCAGCTCGATACGATGAAATTATATTATGGTTTGAGCATGATCTATTCGATCAAACGATGCTGTGCTTCCTGCTCCATTGGTTTTCGGAGCATCCTTTGCCAAGCACGAAGCTGAGCTTATTATGCATCGGAGAGTATCCGGGGATTGAGCTGTTTCGAGGACTGGGGCAGCTCTCTGAGGCGCAAATGGAAACATTGTCGGGTACATGGAAGTCGATTGGAGCTAAGGAGCTGGACCTGGGCCGATTATTTTGGGAAGCTTACGCATCGCAAGATCCAGGTCGACTGCAGCAATTGTTACGGGAAGATACGTCAGCGCTGCCGTTTGCCCATGATGCATTTCAAATGCATTTATCGCGCTTCCCCTCTACCAATAATGGACTGGGCATTGTAGAACAAACTACGCTGGAAATGATTCATGCGGGAATAAATTCTCCGCAAGCATTATTTCAGCAGACAGGGAATAAGCTCCACAGATTAGGTATGGGAGATTTGGAATACTGGCATATTTTAATGAAAATGTCACAGGAACCGTACCCTTTGCTGCAAATCAGCGGCATAAAGCCGCTTCCAACTTATAAAGATTCATCGATATCGCTTCAAGATCGAGTTGTTGCTTTAACGGAGCTTGGCAGGAACGTCATGGATGGAAGGGAGGATTGGGCCGAGAAGAAAGGAATCGATGCATGGTATGGCGGGGTGCATCTGCAGGGGCATTTTCCAAGTTGGCGTTGGGATTCCTCCATGCAAACGATCCGCGAGATGTGCACAGAGGCGTAAGTTCTTCCTGCTCATACGAAAAGAATTAGAGCCGATAAATAAAGAAAAACGTTGTCAAAGGTGACAACGTTTTTTTTGTGTTTTTTGAAGAAGCATCACTGAAACGGTTTACCAGCCAAGCAGAGATAGGGGCGACATCTTCTTTTACCGAACCATCTCCATAAATTTCGTTGCTGCCGTAGAAATGGGCATGTTTCTCATAATCATCATTCCTACATTGGAGGGAGGGACCTCAACATCCAGTTCAATCTCGAAGAGGGACCCTTCCTTCAATTCCTTGGATACGAATTCGCGCGTGACGAAAGAGATGCCGAGACCTCTCCGGGCAAATTCAATGAGCAGGTCAACGCTGCCTACTTCAATGTCTGGCTTCAGCTCGTGGCCGTATTTTTCGAAGAGCTCCGTTATGGCCATCCTTACCCGACTGTTGCGCGAGAACAATATTACCGGATACTCCATCAGCTGTTCCATGGACAAGACCTGTCCTTTCAGCTCCGCATAACGCTCACCTGCTACGAAGCAGTCCTGAAGCTGAATATTTTCGGTAACCTCAAGCAGGGAATCCACAATCGGCATCCGCACGACCCCCAGATCAATCCGCCCATCCTTGAGGTAAGAAATGACTTCCGGTGTCGTGCCATGTTTCAGGTGAAGTTTAATGCCTGGATATTGTATATGAAAATCCTCCAGGAAAGGGAGCAGATAATGCTTAAACAACGAATCGCTGCCGCCGATCCGCAGCTCGCCACTGTCCAGATTTTTCAGCGCTACCATTTTTTCTTCTGCCAAGTTAATGAGAATTTGGGACTGCTCAATATATGAAAAAAGAATCTTACCTTCCTGAGTAAGGGCTACCCCTTTGGCATTGCGGTAAAAAAGGGTTACGCCAACCCGTTCTTCAAGCTGTTTGATTGCATGACTAACGCTGGGCTGGGTGAGGTATAATGCTTTGGCTGCCTGTGTTAAACTTCCCATTTTGGCAGCCCAATAGAAAACTTTATACAGTTCGTCATTATTGGTCATAGACACGGTCTATAGCTCCTCGGAAATATATTGATTACATGTATGCCACATATTTGTATTATAGTGAATCAAAGAAAAAGAAACCAGAGTTTTGCGGGCGGAAATCACCATGCTCGCTATAAAACCCTGATGGAAGGAGCAATTGAAATGAATCCTATAACTTTTGTATTGTTTGGAGCAACCGGGGATCTGGCCAAACGGAAAATATACCCCGCCTTGTATCATTTATATATGAATGGAAAGCTGCCGAAATTTTTCTCCGTGATTGGTCTAGGGCGAAAGGAACTTTCGGACGAAACTTTTCAGGCTCATGTGAAGCAGTCTCTTCATGATTTTTACCGATTGGAAGTCCAAGAAAATGATACCCTGCAAGCTTTTCTAAGCTTGTTCGGCTTTAACGTCCTTCATATCGATCAACAATCTCACTTTGTCCAGTTAAACGAACGGGTGGAAAAATGGGAACAGGAGGTAGGAGGAACGGCAAACCGTTTGTTCTACCTGTCCGTTGCCCCGAACTTCTTCGGCACGATTGCATCCCAAATCGAGGAAAGCGGACTCGGCAGTGCAGCAGGCTGGAAGCGGCTCGTGATCGAGAAGCCTTTCGGTCATGACCTTGCTTCCGCGCGGGAGCTGAACAGCCAGCTCAGCCAAGCTTTTACCGAAGAGGAGATTTACCGGATCGACCATTATCTCGGCAAGCCGATGGTACAGCAGCTTGAGGCGCTGAAGGAAGCGAACCCCGTCATTCAGGCGCTGTGGACCAACCGTTATATCGCTAACGTCCAGATAACCGCAGACGAAACCGTGGGTGTGGAAGAGCGGGCTGGTTACTACGATCAGGCCGGAGCCGTTCGGGATATGTTCCAGAACCATATGCTCCAGCTGCTCATGATGCTGACCATCCATTCACCCCATAACATCGCCTCGGCGGAGGATGTACGACTCAAGAAAAGAAAAGTTCTCGAAGCGCTGGATCCTCTCCAAAGACAGGATGTACACAGCCGTATCGTACGCGGGCAATACGCTTCAGGAACGATTCAAGGAAAAGAGGTCCAAGGCTATACCTCCGAACCCGGCATTTCGCCCGAGTCGATGAACGATACGTTTATCGCCGCCAAGCTGAACATCGATAATTACCACTGGCGCGGGGTTCCATTTTATATCCGGACGGGCAAACGCATGCAATCCAAACACACACGGATCGTGATCGAATTCAAAGAACCGCTTAGTTCTTCCCTGCATCCCGATAAGACGACTGTCCCGAATATGCTTGTCATTGAGATTGGTCCCAATGAAGGGATTACGCTTCAATTAAATACCCGGGATCCGCATCACAAAGAGAAGTTTAAGCCGGTACATATCGATATGTATCCGGATCGGGAAGAAGCGCCGGAGGCTTACGAAACGCTGATTCATGACGCGCTGAACGGCGATTCTACATTTTTCGTTCACTGGGATGAAGTCGAGCTTTCCTGGCAGTGGGTTCAGCCGATCCTTGAAGCTTTTGCTGCGAATGAGGTGCCGCTGTACCCGTATGAAGCGGGTTCTCACGGGCCGGCAGCCGCCGATGCGCTGCTTGCTGATGATGGATTCCACTGGTGGTTTGACGAACCGTCCGAGCCTGCTGCTCCTGCAGCGGTGAACCAAGCAGAGCAAGTACAGGATCAACAAATAGAACCCGTGCCTGTCAACTAATTTTCCTATTCAGTGATCCTACCATGCAATCAAAATCGAATTCATTTACTGGAGGTTTTTTAAATGAAATTTTTTATTGATACCGCTAATGTACAGGATATTCAATCGGCTTACAAAATTGGGGTACTGTCCGGCGTGACAACGAATCCTTCCCTGGTAGCCAAAGAAGGCGTGAAATTTGAGGATCGTATCGCTGAAATTTTGCAGCTGGTCCCGGAAGTGGAATCGGTCTCCGCTGAAGTGACCCCGGATGCGGAAACAGCAGAAGAAATGATTGCCCAAGCCAATGAACTGATCAAAATCAACAATCATGATCCTAATATTACGATCAAGCTGCCGATGACCCTCGCGGGTCTGGAAGCCTGCCGTTATTTGTCGGCCAAAGGCGTCAAAACCAACGTAACGCTGATCTTTACCGTCAACCAGGCACTCCTTGCGGCCCGCGCCGGTGCAACGTACGTATCGCCTTTTCTGGGCCGTCTGGATGATATTTCGGAGGACGGGGTACTGCTGGTGGACAAAATCGCGCAGCTGTTCCGCACGCATCAACTGGACGCGCAAATTATCGCCGCATCCGTCCGTCATCCGGATCACGTGACCCGCGTCGCAATGGCAGGCGCTCATATCGCCACGGTTCCATTTGCCGTCATTGAACAAATCGCGAAACACCCGCTGACGGATCAAGGACTTGCGAAATTTGCAGCCGACTGGAAAAATAGCGTTAAATAATCAGCCAAGAGACTTAGGAGGAGAAGAGAAACGATGAGCAAACAACAGATCGGAGTGGCCGGACTCGCCGTCATGGGGAAAAACCTGGCCTTAAATATGGAAAGTAAGGGCTTCTCTGTCGCTTTATATAACCGTTCGCCTGAAAAGACGAGAGAACTCCTGGCCGAGGCCGAAGGGAAAAACGTCGTCGGTACGTTCAGTATCGAGGAATTTGTACAGTCTCTTCAGACGCCGCGTAAAATCATGATGATGGTCAAAGCGGGTCAGCCAACCGATGCACTGATTGAGCAGCTTGTGCCGCATTTGCAAGAGGGGGATATTCTGATTGATGGCGGCAACGCCTACTTCCCTGACACGGAGCGGAGATACAAGGAGCTTCAAGCCAAAGGACTCCGGTTTATCGGAGCTGGAGTATCCGGTGGTGAAGAAGGGGCTCTTAAGGGTCCTGCCATAATGCCTGGCGGGCAGAAGGATGCCTATGAATTGGTGGAACCGATCCTGACTGCCATTTCCGCGAAAGTGAACGGAGATCCCTGCTCGACTTATATCGGAGAAGGCGGTTCAGGGCACTACGTTAAAATGGTGCATAACGGCATTGAATATGGTGACATGCAGCTGATCGGGGAAGCCTATCACCTGCTGAAGGATGTGCTGAATCTCAGCACAGAAGAGCTGCATGACATTTTTACAGAGTGGAACCGGGGAGAGCTGGACAGCTATCTGATCGAGATCACGGCGGATATTTTCTCCAAAAAGGATCCCGAGACCGGCGAAGCGATGGTCGACGTCATTCTGGATGCCGCAGGGCAAAAGGGAACAGGCAAATGGACGAGCCAAAGCTCCCTGGATCTCGGGGTACCGCTTTCCATCGTGACCGAATCGGTATTTTCCCGGTTTCTGTCCGCGATGAAAGAAGAACGTGTGCAGGCCAGCCGAGTTCTGAGCGGACCTAAGACGACTCCATATGCAGGCGATTCAAGAGAGTTCGTTGAAGCGGTGCGCAAAGCGCTCTATGCCAGCAAAATCGCTTCGTATGCCCAAGGGTTCGCCCAGCTCCGTTCCGCCTCTGAGGAGTATAACTGGAATTTGAACTTTGGCAGCATCGCGATGATTTTTAGAGGGGGCTGCATCATTCGTGCTCGTTTCCTCCAAAATATCAAGGAGGCCTATGACAAGAACCCGGGTCTGAAAAACCTGCTGCTCGACGATTATTTCGGCTGGGTCGTGAACAACTATCAGGAAGCCTGGAGAAACGTCGTGTCCATCGCGATGCAGCGCGGCATCCCGGTACCGGCATTTGCATCGGCGTTGGCCTACTTCGACAGCTATCGTACGGAGCGGCTGCCAGCCAACCTGCTGCAGGCCCAGCGCGACTACTTCGGAGCGCATACGTTCCAGCGTGTCGACAAAGAAGGCACCTTCCATTTTCAATGGATGGAGTCTGGTGAATAAGAATTAGGAGCCAAATCAAAAAGGCAATCTCTATACGGTTCTGTCCATGACAGGGCCAAGAGATTGCCTTTTTCTTATTTGATGTGAATGATTCCCGTCATGTGCAGGAGAAACAGAACCGGCGGCTGGATGTTCAACCGCTTAGCCTATCCCTGCAAAGGTGCCGTAGATCAGGAATATGTTTAGCAGGGACAAAATAATAGCGATGGTCCAAGACAGATACTTGATCCAAGGGGGATTGGCGAATTCGCCCATCCTTTTTTTGTCGCTCGTAAATATGGTCAAAGGAATGATAGCAAACGGCAGCTGTACGCTAAGAAATACTTGAGTGTAAAGAAGCAGTTGTTCTACCGCATTCTCCCGGCCGCCGTATACAATGACGCAAATGATGACAGGAATCACGGCGATGATCCGTGTGATCATTCGGCGCAGCCAAGTTGGAATTTTCATTCGGATGAAGCCTTCCATGACGATCTGACCGGATAAAGTCCCCGTAATGGTGGAATTTTGGCCGGAGGCAAGAAGGGCTACGGCAAACAAGGTGCTTAATAATGGACTCGCAATCGCACCGACAATGGCGTTATCGGCCAGAGCGTTGTACAAATCCGTGAACCGGCCCAAATCACTCGTTGTCCCGAAGAACATCGCAGCCCCGAGCACCAGCAGCAGGCAGTTAATGACGAATGCGACACTGAGCTGAAGGTTTGAATCGATGGTCGAGAAACGAACAGCTTCTTTTTTGCCTTCAAGATTACGTTCGAATTGACGCGTTTGTACCAAGGAAGAGTGCAAATACAAATTGTGGGGCATGACGGTCGCACCAACGATGCCAAGCGCGATCAGCAGCATTCCGTTATTGGTCGCGATCTCAGGGCTGGGAATGAAGCCTTGAAGCAGAGGTCCCATACTTGGATTCGATAAAATGACCTCATATAAGAAAACGATAAATATGGTTGCTATGAGCGTAGCTACAATGGCTTCGATTTTCCGGAAACCGACTTTAGCCAGCAGCAGAAGAAGAAGAACATCCAATGTGGTGATGAGCACACCGATCAAAAGCGGAATTTTGAACAGAAGCTGCAGTGCTACCGCACCCCCGATGACCTCTGCAATGTCCGTCGCCATAATGGCAAGCTCGGTCAGTATCCAAAGGACAGTGGCAACCGGTTTACTGGTAGCCTGGCGTGTAGCCTGAGCCAGATCCATTCCGGTAACAATACCAAGCTTGGCGCACATGCCTTGAAGCAGCATGGCAATCAGGCTGGACAGTAGAATGATGCTGAGAAGCGTATAACCAAATTGTGCCCCGCCTTGTATGGATGTAATCCAATTTCCCGGATCCATATATCCGACAGCGACTAAAGCGCCCGGGCCACTATAGGCGGCAAGCTTTTTCCAGAATCCTGCATTTTTTGGAAGTGAAACCGTGTTATTGACTTCTTCAAGGCTCAGACCATTTGCGGAGCTGAGTATTTGATGTTTACGTGGCTGTGTTTGGTTGAGTGGAGTTGGATTTTCCATCATTATCCCTTCTATCATCTTTAAATTTGGTTTCCGAATCATACTGTAATCATATTTTGCCCTAGGTAAACATTTTTGTCAATGGCTAATATATTTTTATTGATAAAAATTAATTGCTCTAGAGCAAACCTTGTCCGTTGTATATGCTGGAAGTCATCATGCAAAAACAGCAGCAGTAAGAAGAAAAGGGTAGGCATGGATGCGCTTGGCTATCCACGGCTACCCTTATAAAGTTAAAGCAAACTGAGTTTGATGGAATGCTCAGCCGTAGATTTTACGATGCGAGCATTTAAAATTCCATACATGAAAAAAAGTAGCAACGAACGTCATGTAGAGGTTCGTTGCTACCTTGTAGATCACCGGCCTGATGCCTGCGCCTTGTCGCCGAAGCCCCGCTTGAACAGCATTGATGTTGAGAGCTTTGCGATCCATAAGGAGATGGCGGCAAAGACCAGACACCAGATCAATGCAGGGATATGCGTGACTTGAGCCAGATTCGCAGCGTCCCCCGCAGCGCCCGGATTGTAGAGGGATAAAGATAAGATCACGAAGGGACTGACAACGGATTCGACCAGGCAGATAAAAGCAATAAGCATATAATAGCCGTTTCGCAGCCAGGGTGGCGCCATATAAGCAACGAGGGCAGTCAAAACGGCAAAACCCGCGCACCAGAATATGCCGTAGCCGTTACGGACAAACAGTGCTGCGGCGATGGCTGCAAGCACCGTCACCACGATAAGTCCGGCGCGTTCTTTTCTTTTGGCATAGAGGAAAAACAGCAGCAGGGCGAACAGGGCGGAGCCAATGTATCCGGCAAGAGAAATCGGGATCGACATCCAGTTCTCAGCAAATGAGGAAAGCGTGACTCCGCTCTGATTGCCATATAGATAAATGACCATGACCTTACCCGACAATACGAGCGTAACCAGCGCATGCGACAGTTCATGGACAAGTGTGTCCACATTGCGGAAAAACGCGGAGAATGGCAGAAAACGAGTCAAAATGCTGGTCAGCACCACAACCAGGATCATTTTTAACCAAGCTTGAATAGCTTCCCCCTCATTTCTGTTGGTTTTGATTTATATCTTACCTGCCCCCGCCAGAAAATACCAGACAGATTCAAAGGCTGTAATGAATTTGACTTATGATAAAAAAACACGTATTATTTCGTTGAACGATCGTATAATGAAAAGGGAGTGTTAGCGTTGAAGCGAATTTCAAAGACATCACGTGATCTTCAAGCAGAAGAGAGAAAAAAACAAATTCTGCAGGGAGCAAAGGAACTGTTCGCTCTTCACGGTTTTCATGGCACTTCTGTGCGTACGATCAATAAGCATGTCGGCATTACAGACGGACTTTTGTATCATTATTTTCCCGGGGGAAAACAGGAAATTCTGGAGACGATTTTTCATGAATCCCAGGAAGAGAGAATGGCCAGCATGGACCGGCTGATTGCATCCATACATCCCGATTTACCGCTGGAAGAGGGGCTGTATCTGTTTATTTCGGGTATGGTAAAGACAATGACAGGGGATAGGGATTTTATTCAGATCATGTTCCGTGATTCCGCGACCATTCTGTCGGACCAAAAGGATTTTATGTCGGAGATGATCCAGCAGCGCCAACAGGCATTAGCAGAAATCTTAGAAAAACGCGGGAAGACCGGGGAAATCCAAGAGATGGATTACACGCTTGCAGCCTACCAGATCATGTCAGTGGGGATAACGACCATATTTAAGGAAGTGTCCTTTATCAAAGTGATCCAGATGGATCTGGAGACGTATCTGCGTAAGATGGTTCATTTCACAGTCGATCTCTGGCGTCCTTGAGCTTTTTTTGGTTATTTTATTCACCGAACGTTTAGTGAAAATGGAGGAGTGGTTATTATGAAACATTTTTTTAGACAAAAGCATCCGTATTTGGCCGTTATTATGGTATTTGCCGTGATGCTGCTGCTTGGCGTTGCCCAGCTTGGCTCATCCGTCAATCCGGTGCCAAAGGAAATGCCGGTTATCCTGGTCCAAAATGATCAAGGAGCAAAGCTGCCTAACGGGCAGCAAATGAATTATGGGAAGCTGATCGGGGATAAAGTGACCGGCTTCAAACCGCAGAGCGGGGATGATTCCGCTCCGCTGCTGTGGGACAACATGAAAACGGAGAAAGATGCTCTGGATGTCATGAATCATGAGCAAGCTTATGCGACCGTCATGATTCCTGCGGACTTTACGGAGAAGCTGTCCAGCTTGATGTCTCCGCAGCCGCAAAATCCGGAGATTACGGTATATGTGAACCAGGGCATGAATTATACGGGAGCCAATATGGTCAATCAGATATTATCCCAAATGCTTACCGGGGCAAGCAGCCAAATCAGAGATCAGATGCTGGGTCAGCTGAATCAGAAGGGTGGAACCTTGAATGTTGATCAAGCCAAGGCATTTGCCAATCCTATTGTCATCAATACCAAAAATATTAATGCGGTGGGCAGTCATAGCTCGAATGGTAATGCGCCTGTCGTATTAACACAACTCGTGTGGTTTGGAGCGATGGTCTCAACCATTGTACTCTTTATGGCGGCAGGGAAAGCAACGCAGTCAGGCAGCAGCCTGCATCGTTTAAGCATCCGATTCTCTCAAATCGTTATGGGAGCTGTCACAACGGCGATAGCATCTCTAAGCATACTTCTGATTACAGGAGGTTGGCTTGGGTTGTCCATTCCCGATTATACCGGCATTGGTTTGTTCCTGTTCTTTGCGGGTTTTATGTTCTTCCTGATCCAGACGGCCGTGATCAGCTGGCTTGGCTTTGCCGGGATGCCGTTGTTCATTCTGGTGTTCTTTTTCGGGCTGCCCATTCTGACACTGCCGGCAGAGCTGCTGCCACAATTTAGCAGAGATTGGCTGTATTCATGGATCCCGCTGCGGTTCTCTGTTGAAGGACTGCGTGATTTGTTCTATTTCCGCCAAGGTTTGAATCTGAGTGATGCAGAGTGGACCTTGGGTATTCTTGGAGCTGTCGGTCTTGTATTGACTTTATGCTCGGTCTTGAAACAGTCCAAACCTAAGCAGCAGGCAGCAACAGATTTAGCCCAGCCTAGCGGGGTGTAACGACTGTCGTTTAAATAACATTAGGTCTCGCTTCGAAACGTCTTTCCCAGTGATTCGCCTAATGCAAAGTAGTGGCGAAAGTTATATATCAGCGGGCTCCACTTATCGGGATCGATATGATTCTCACTGTGCAGAATGTTCTTATGGGCATGAACCTGAATGGCCGCTGTCTCCACAATTGCAAAAAAGGGATCATAGGCTGGAATCCGAATATTCATCACCTTCGCTTCGATCTGCAAAGGGCATTCCTTAATCCGGCTTGGCTGCACGGTGGCAGATTGGATAGGGGTTAGCCCGCTGATCTTAAACTTGTCCTTGCCTGATGCGAAGCCTAGGCTTTTCTTGTGATCCGGTACAGGTTCCTTGCCTGTATAGGGGGCAAGTTTCTCGACATTTTCCCACAAGAATGGATCAGGAATATTGATGACGTATTCCGGATGATGCTTTAGATTTTCGTATGCCTTACCGCCTATGCCAATGCCGAGGATAATGTATTCGCCCAGTGCCCATGAGGAAGAGATCGGACTGATATTAACCGTCCCATCTTCATTTAGCGTGTTGAGCAGGATCACGGGGGTGCCGTAATAAAGGATTTTGGGTTTGATCATTTCGATTTCATAAGCAGCTTTTTCACTATTCATATGTGTCATGTTGAACATTCCCTTCGGGTAATAGGTTCCTTTGTTTATAGTAAATGAGTAATATTTAAAATTTCATCGAAGTATGGATGTAATGCAAAATAAAACTTTCGCCCAAGTCTGCGGTCCATAGATAAGCAGCCTTGGGTTTTTTATCATCAAAAATAGGAACACTAGTTCTTATTTTTATATTGCGTATCCATACGGTATATGATACTATATTTTCAAGAAGGATAACCAAATATTGCCTGAACCTTCGTATTTGGCGGTACCAGATGTCCGGAAATCTGGTGATGCATCCCGTCAAATTGGCAGCCTGTATGGTCTTATATATTTTTTTAGTTATGAATATGGCGTTACGTAACGGAATATAATATTTCATTTAAAAAGGAGTTAATGATATGAAAAAAGTTCTGTATGTGCCACTCGATGACCGCCCGGTGAATCTGGATGATGTCATTGTACAAGGGAGAGCAGCAGGAATCCATGTTATCACGCCGGATGCGGAGGATGTGAAGAACCGCCTGGATACCGAGGCAACCTCTACGGGATCTACGCTGGTGAACACCTATGCACCGGTCTTTGGCAACACAGCGAAACTCCGTCAGTTCATTCTGAATCATAAGTCTTCGGTAGACGGATTTATCATTTCAACCGATATGCTCGCTTACGGAGGACTGATTGGAAGCAGGCGCTTTCGCACTAGCGGCGGCGGAACTTATCCTGACTATGATCCAGCTGCAACAGAATTGCTGGACGTCATTCGGGAAATCAAGCAATCTTGTCCACATAAGCCTGTTTATGTGCTGGATACGATTATGCGATTGGCTACGACGGTTTTTGTGGAGGGACTGACCCAAAGCGCTTATGACGAGGCGCGTGCTTTTGCGCAGCAGCCGCGGTTGGCGGTTTCGGATTTCGAAGCTATTTTGGAAGGGTATGACACAAAGCCTTACGGCACGAATTTCGGAATCCCGATCCATTTTGACAAGGAACAGTATTACAACGCACGGCGCCATAAATTCAAATCGAACTATTACATTCTGGACCAGCTCCTCCATGCAGGCTGCATTGACTTCCTTGCGATTGGTGTCGATGATTCTTACACGCAAGGGGTACAGGCGAATGAGATTGCATTTCTCGAAGGTTATGTGAATGAACGTCTTGGCGGAAGCGACGGGCAAAATCCCGACCGTGTGATTATTCTTCCCGATGCGGACGGACTGGGATATTCCCTTATGGGCCGTATGGCGAGCCATTTACACCGCTGCGGTTCCAAGCCGAGATACAGCGTGAAATACTTCGGCCCGGACGGCTCAACGATTATTAATCCCTATGAGTATATGAGCGTGCATGAAAATATCCAACATCATGTCGATATGATCGGCGGCCGTTTTGTCACTTCCGGTCCGTATGACGTGGAGATCGTTGCGATTACAAGCGCAAGCCAGGCAGCAGACGGAGTCAGTCATGTCGAAGCGAATGATATGAATCATATGCCTACCATCGTAATTGATTTTGTTGGCGGCGGTGCGGCTGATGAAACGGTCACGCAGGCATTGCTGAACAGCAAATCGACCGGGGGACTCCTGGGGTACAGCGGCTGGAATACGGCCGGGAATAAGATCGGTTTAGCACTGGGGATGGCCCATTGCCGCTTTACCTTTTTGATAACAGAGAATCGGCCACCGTCCCTTGCCGCTGCCGTTAACGCTCATGGCTCGCTGCTGTTCAAACGATTCCTGAAGGATTACTACTATAAGAAGTTAACGATTGCTGAAGTCCGGACTTATTCAAGAGCACATGCTCTGTTTACGAATGTTCCATATGCAGACCAGAATATGCGTCTTTTCAACACGCCGGAGGACTATGAAGTACTAGTGAAGCTTTTGCGGGACCGGATGCAGACCAATACGCAGACCCTTGCGGAGAAAAATGCTTTCCTGATGGGCACATCCCGCAGCATACGCCAAATCAAACGGTCAGGATGGAACTATTCGAAATATGCCAGCGCAGCACTGGATTACGAGAATCCGGACTTCATCTGGAACCGTGCTTTTGAAATTACGCTTGGACCCGGCGTGACATTACACTAAATTGAGAACCGTGGAAATTGAATAAGAGCAGCCCGTGTGTATACTCGGTGGGCTGCTCTTATTTTTTGTGTTTATCAAATCTGCTGAATAGTATATTGCGTAACGGTACAAAGCATACTATAATACAAACCGGAAGAGAGGAGTTATATCATGAAATATAATCTCAATTTATTTGGATATACCATTGACTGCCATGTTACTTTTCCGGATGGGAAAATGCATATTGAAATAGCAGAAGAAGACCAGACTTCACTACGTGCCTACCTGCTGCGTGTTCTGGTGAAGTATGGACGCGAGCCCGGCCCGAAGGATCGTCTGGAGAGCCTGATTCAGGATGCGATTGAGATTGAGAAGGGCATGAGCGGCCATCTTAGCGAACCCAAGCTGAAACTGCCCTATGAATTCCAGCCGGATATTAAAGAAAAACTTATTGAAGCCGCTGAACTGCAGGAGATGTCTGCTACCCAGCTGCTTATTCGTCTGATTGAAAGAAAGCATCAAAGTGTGTTTGGGAAGGAAGGTTAAATCATGGCATACGGTAATAAGGTGAAGTTTCATTATGATGTTCCGGTTTATATTAAACAAATGCTTGCAGACACCGCTAAAAAATTGAATATGACGGCTACTGAGCTGCTTTCCAAGACGATTGAAGAAGAATACGAGCGTGTGAAGGCAAAAGAAGGACGCTAAGTCATCTTAAGCTCCTGTGCCATTTTGCAAAACATTTGGATGCTAGAGAGTGACAAGCTTTCATAAGCATATTCATGATCCCATTGATCTGTAGAAAAGCAGTGGCATACGGTGAAATCCTCATTGGCATTTTCCTCAATCAGCAAAAGCTGAATTTGATCGTCATCCATAAACAGCTTGTAGAAATAATCCGAGCTGGAATCGGCTTCAATCAGCATGATGGCAGCTTGTCTGATTTGATGAGGAAGCTGGTAACTGAGTTCAGCAAGTCCTGCGGCAGAGCTTATTTTTGGATACATCATCTTCAATCCGATACCCTCCAGTCATTCGCTCGACATTCGTTTTCCGTAAAAGGGCCTCTTTGTTCTTAAATGATTATACCAAACATATGTTCTTATGTTAAGTCGGATTTTTGGCTGATTATAGAAAAGGGATTCACGAGCGTCAATAAACAGACGTGCGGAATCCCTTTTACTATTTGTATGGGGCGGCCTGTGCTCCAGGCTGACGTTCTGCATAGGCCGAGACTGCGGTTCATCATTTTATTGCTGACCAGTGCACCCATATGAACCACGCCCTAAACACTCTTGTTTAGAAACTTTTTAAGATTTTATGATATTGGACCATCTATGCAAATCACTTCACAAAATATAGAAGTATGAGGATACTTGGTCATAGCCCCATGATTAGGTTGTAACCTTTTGCAGCATCATTGATATCTAACCAATATATAGGAATCCGTTACGGTCACTAATCGTGTGTGCATATGGATTGATATAGAAACCGAGCAGAAACTGTACCTGAAAGGAGAAACCAGACTTGGACCTGCAATTTTACGTAAAAAGAGCCCAGCAAGGGGATCGCCAAGCCTTCGTCACTGCCATGAGACATGTTGAAGGAGATTTATACAGCATGGCGCGTTCCATTCTCCGTAATAATGAAGACTGTGCCGATGCCATGCAGGAAGCGATGCTCCATGCATATAAGTCTCTGCCGTCGCTCCGGGAAACGGCTTATTTCAAAACCTGGCTCTTTCGTATTCTAATTAATGAATGCAACCGGATATTCAGCAAACAATCCCGAACCCTGCCGATCGATCCGTCTGTCCTGGAACCTTCTGTGAACGGAGGATATGACAAAATTGAACTGAGGGAGGCCGTCGAGCACTTGGATGAACCGATGCGGACGGTCATATCTCTGCACTATTTCCGGGACATGCCGGTCAAAGAAATTTCCAGCTTGCTTGAACTCTCGGAGGGAGCAGTCAAGACACGCTTATACCGGGCTCGGAAGGCATTAATTGAAGCACTTCAATATAACGGCGAAGGGAAGGTGGAGTTTCAATGAGCATGTTGAACCTGGATACGGAAATACAATGTGAAAAAGAAAGAATAGATGAGGGGGGAGGGATGCCTGAAGTGATTCGCGGCCGCTTGGAAGAATTCTATGCGCAAATTGAATCGGGCAGCATTCCCGTTTATCCTGACTCACTTCGCCATAAGCGGGCAAGAAGATTCCGGCACGGAGCTGTTGCAGCCGGTGCGGCCGCAATCTTTATCGGCGTGACGGTTATGGCCAGTGCATTTATCTCTCCAGGAATGGCCGATGCGCTCAAGCAAGTTCCGCTCGTTGGAAGTGTATTCAAGCTTGCCGGAGATCTGGGGCTGCAGACAGCTGATGAGAAAGGGCTGGCCGCCGCTCTGGGCAGCAGTGATACACATGATGGAATCCAATTACGCATAACCCAAGCGGCATATGATGGGACGCGTCTTGCCTTAGCCCTTGAACGCGAGGGGAGCGATGGACTAAGGCCTCCGCTGTATTCGAGTTATGTGGATGGTCAAAACCTAAAGGATGATGACCTCCTAGAGAGTCTGGATGTTATGATCAACGGAAAGTCGGCCCTGGCCAGTCAAGATGCGTTTTCAATGCTGACATCGGGTCCTGGTAAAGACGATCAATCCATCATTATTCAATATTCCGGGAAGCTTATTGGCGAGGCACAGTCTAACACGGACCAACTGCAAGTAAGGGTACAAGCGAGTCTGAACGGTATTCCGGAACCATTCAAACTGGATACTGTAGTCAAAAAATCTCCAGGGGAGAAAATGGTTCTGGCACCGGGTATTGCGAAATCCAATGAATTTGTCAGGTTCTCTGTTGATCGTATTGAAATGACCTCGGTCACCATCAATATTGCTACAACTCTCACACAGATAGGTCCAACCAAGGATTTACCGGCCAGATACAGAAGCGGCCCAATTCTAATAGATCCCGTGACTGGTAAGCCCAAAACCCGAGTGTACCTTAGATCACTGCATTATGATTTGGTCGATGACAAGGGGAATATCGTTAATCTCGTCAGCGGATCTGGACAAACGGGTTCTACCACGATTCCAGTCAAGATGAATATGTTGTTTACGCCTTTTGCGGGGACGCCGAAGACGATTACGGTGAAGCCTTATTACCTGCTAACGAAGGCAGACGGCAAGCCTGTATTAGATCAAGACGGCAATTGGCAGAAGGATTACGTCCCGGAGCTGGTAATGGTTGTACCGGTTAAATAGGAACAAAAGACGGCAGGATATATAATAGAGGTTTTCACTTCAAAAGGTTTATCGGCTCACCCTATTGACTTGAGAATTGCAGCTGTGTATAATTTCCAATAACTTCAAACGCGAAATAAAAGCGATGAAAAGAAGAGTACCGCGGCGACGCCTTTGAACAGAGAGCTCCGGAAGCTGAAAAGGAGCAAAGGAAAACCCACGGGAACATGGTCTTGGAGCTGCGCACCGAATCCGGTTACGGATGTAGGCTGTGCCGGAACCCCGCATCCGTTAACGTGCTAAGGTATAACCGTGGCTTTTCTGCGGCGTACCTGATAAGGTGAGTGCCGCGAGGCATGAATGAATTTGGGTGGTAACACGTGAGATTGATGCTCTCGTCCCTTTTGGGGATGAGGGCTTTTTTGCGTTTCTACTGAAAAAGGGAGGTTTTAAAATGGCACATATTTTTATCGGCGGGGCATGGCCCTATGCCAATGGTTCGCTTCATTTAGGCAGACTCGCGAGCCTGTTGCCTGGTGATGTACTGGCGCGCTATTACCGTTCCAAGGGAGAGGATGTGCTGTATGTTTCCGGCAGCGACTGCCATGGGACACCTGTTGCCGTTCAAGCGGCGCAGGAAGGAATAGCGCCGGGAGATTTTGCCGGGCGGTATCACCAGGAGTTTAGCGAATGCTTCAAGCAGCTTGGATTCAGCTATGACCTGTATACGCGCACGGATCAGCCGCAGCATCATGAGACGGTTCAGGAATTGTTTGTAAAGCTGCTGGAGCAAGGGTACTTGTATCCGAAGACGGTCCTGCAAACCTACTGCGAAGTAGACCAGCGCTTTTTGCCAGACCGGTATGTGGAAGGTATTTGTCCAGTCTGCGGCCAACATGCCCGGGGAGATCAGTGCGATTACTGCTCCACGCTGCTGGACCCATCAGACCTGAAGGAACGGATCTGTAAGCTTTGCGGGACTACGCCAGTAGAACGGCCTACCGAGCATTATTATTTGGCATTGTCTAAGTTTCAAGAGGAATTATCCCACTATGCGGATCAGGCTTTGGGGTGGCGGGATAATGCCGTTCAAATGACAAAGCGTTATCTGCAGGAAGGTCTTCAGGACCGTGCGGCTACGCGGGATTTGACATGGGGAGTCGATGTGCCGCTGCCGGACTTCGAGGAGAAAAAAATCTATGTCTGGATTGAGGCGGTAAGCGGCTACCTTTCTGCCAGCAAGCAGTGGGCAGCGCAAACGGGGAGGAAGTGGGAACCCTTTTGGCTGGAGGACGAGGGGGATATCACCGCGTATTATGTACACGGCAAGGATAATATACCGTTCCACACCCTGATTTGGCCTGCGATTCTGCTCGGAGTTCAGGGTCTGCACCTGCCGGACCATATTGTTTCCTGCGAATACCTGACCCTAGAAGGCAGGAAGTTCTCGACCAGCTGTAACTGGGCCGTATGGGTTCCCGACCTGCTTGCCAGGTATCAACCGGATTCTATCCGCTATTTTCTGATTGCAAACGGACCGGAGAACCGGGATGCCGACTTCTCCTGGAGAGAGTTTATTTACAGCCATAACGGAGAGCTGCTGGGTGCCTTCGGCAATTTTGTGCAGCGGACGCTTGCTTTTATCAACAAATCGTTTGATGGAAAGATACCGAAAGGAGAGCTCCCGGGTGAATGGAAAGATACGATATCTGCGCTATACCAAAGTTCGGGAAGCCGGATTGAGGCAGGTCGGTTCAAAGAGGCGATTGAGGGGATATTTTCTTTTGTGCGCCAGGCTAACAAGTATTTTGACGACATGAAGCCATGGCTCCAGATCAAGGAAAACCGAGAGGCATGTGGTGCCATACTCTACAACTGCGTGCAGATCATTGCGAATCTAAGCGGCCTGCTGGAACCATTTATTCCTTTCTCCTGCCAAAAGATCCGGGTCTTCTTATCCATGACCGAGCCATCTTGGAAGCTTGTTACCATTCCGGCAGGACGTGAAATCCGAGATCTGGAGCTGCTGTTCGAACGAATTGATGTAGCCCGGATCACAGAGGAGACTGAGCGGCTGCGTAAGGAGTAGTATTACAGGTCTACCATTGTAGCACCTAGAGTAGGTGGTCTAATAAAGAAGAGATACTGCAGGCCAAGCGGCGCCAAAGATATGCAATCTTTGATCCGTGGCTGAAGGACCTGCAGTGTCCTATTTTTTTAACAATATTTCTTGACAATGAAACCCGCGGCAGTTAAATTAAACGATGTATTAAACAGTGTTTAAATTAAATTTAATATATTTGAAGGGGGGACGAAGGAAGCTTTGATGAAGGATGACAGCTCGGTACATACAACAGGAACCGATACGAAAATGGACATATTAAACGCCACCGTCGAGCTGATCCAGGAGGAAGGGGTCGCCTGTGCGACGCTGCGCAGAATTGCAGAGAAGGCAGAGACGAATCTGGCGCTCGTGAACTATCATTTTGGCTCTAAAGATAAGCTGCTCTCTAAGGCTATTGGCAAGTTGGTAGGTACCTTTGACGATGCCTTTGCCGTGCTGGAGGATGATTCGTTGGAGCCGCTTGAGCGGCTGAAGCAGTTTTTTTACCGTTATCTTAGTCATCTGCAGCAGTATCCCGGCCTTGCCAAGGAAATGATGGATCAAAGCCGTCTGATCCTTTGCTCTCAACATGAATATGCACGCTACACCAAAGTCATGAAGACAGAGAAACTGCTCAGCACTTTAAGGGAAATCACACATGAATCTGATGATACGGTATTAGACGGCATGATGGTTCAGCTCTATGGAGCGGTTTTTTACCCGGTTATTATGAATTCCTATATGAATCTGGCCGGAGAAGAGCCTGCACCGGAATTCCGTCTGCCAACGCTTGAGCATCAGATCGAAATGCTGTTCAATCTTTATTTTCACAAATACAGCCAGAGCTCTTAGAACATCATGATTCGATAAACTATATATAGAAATGAGTGGAGAAAACTATGTCTAAACCATTGGCGGGTCATACCGCTGCAGAGGAAGCGCCGTTCTCGCTTAAGGCCATTCTTCCGCCGCTTCTGGCGATTATTGTTGGCATGATCATGGTCATTTTGGATGGGACGGTTGTGAATGTCGCCGTTCCGAAGCTTGTGGACATTTTTGGAAGTGATTTGAAAACGATACAATGGGCTATCACCGGCTATACGCTTGCACTTGCAGCGGTTATACCGCTTGCCGGCTGGATGACCGACCGTTTTGGAGCAAAACAGGTTTTCGTTACGACTGTCATTATGTTCGTCCTTGGTTCGGCTCTGTGCTCTATTGCCCAAAGTTCAACCCAGCTTATTATCTACCGCGTTATTCAAGGAATTGGGGGAGGCATGGTCGCTCCGATCGGGATGGCGATGGTGTTTAAACTAGCTCCGCCGGAGCGCAGAGGCGCCATAATGGGCATGTTGGGGGTTCCAATGCTGCTTGCGCCAGCCCTAGGACCGGTGCTGTCCGGATGGCTGGTGGAATACGCTTCCTGGCGCTGGATCTTTCTGATCAACGTGCCGATCGGCGTGGTCGCCGTCATCCTGGGTATTGCCTATCTTCCTAAGGCGGATCACCATGCACCCAAGCAATTGGATCTGCTCGGGATCATTTTGGCACCCATCGCTTTCTCGATGCTGGCTTATGGTGTTAACGAAGGCGGCAGCGTTTCCTGGACCTCCAGAGGGGCAGAGCTTGGCCTGATCATAGGTGGAGTCGCATTGATTCTATTTGTATTCGTGGAGCTCATTTCTAAGAATCCGCTGCTTGAACTGCGCGTATTCCGCTCATCGGACTTCACGCGCGGGATTATTCTGACGTGGATCATGCAGGCTGCACTTTTCGGCTGCATGCTCTTTGTTCCTCTGTATCTTCAGAATATTCGCCTGTTCACGCCGCTGGAAACGGGCTTAATCCTGCTTCCACAGGCGCTATGCTCAGGAATTGGGATGCCGATCGGAGGCAAGTTCTTCGACAAGTACGGCGCGCGACCGGTTTCTTTCATCGGTCTGGTTATCATCGCGGTTGCACTGTTCCTGCTCGGCCGGATTGATGCGACCACGTCGCTTTATTACATTATGCCGATTCTCGGCGCAATGGGCTTCGGCATGGGCTTATCGATGATGCCGCTGAACACGCATGTGCTGAATGCGGCCCCGCGCCAGTGGGTCAACCGCGTGACGCCGCTGACGGCTGCGCTGCAGCAGGTGGTCGTATCCTTCGCCGTAGCGGGCATGACCGGATTCCTGACCAGCCGCGTGACGCATCATATGACCGAAGCGGGCCAAAGCGCCAATCCGCTGACAGCTTCAATCCAGAGCTTCGACGACGTGTTTATTTTGGCGGCCTGGCTGGCCGTGGTAGCCGTTGCCCTCTGCCTGATCCTCCGCAAGCCGAAGGAGATGGAGGTAGGAGCCGGGGAAGAAGGAAGACCGGATCCATCGCTTATGATTGGCCATTAAATTTCAGTCGGATACAACAAAAGCCTGGAGAACGTTTCGATCGAAACGTTCTCCAGGCTTTTTGCTGCTTTTCCATTTCTGAAATGGAAGAAAATAGATCGGGAATTTCGACATTTTTTTGCAATATTTTATCTGTAATTTTTTGTAATCTGGTATAATCTTCTCTAACGGAATTAATTTCATAATACCTTAAGCCGCTTCAATCAACGCTGTATATAGATCCGAACGGTTTTATTGGTCTATATATAGTTTCGATTTTATCGTTTTAGTGAGTTATGAAATCATTCAACAGCTTATTAATTCTAAGAGATGGTGATCAGAGAGACATGGTTTTATCATTGGATATGAAAACTGCATTTATTTCGGTCGTGCTCGGGCATCTTTTCACCGTCATATTAATCAGCGCCTACCGATATGGACATACAAAGGACAGACTGATCAACACGTTTTATGCTTCCAAATGGCTAGAGGTCATCGGATGGGGATTGGTTATCTTTCGGGGAAGCATTCCTGATTATATTTCCTTGGGCCTTGTGAACTCCATTCTGTTTGTTGGAATCGCTGTGGAAACCATTGCGCTTTCTATGGTTCAGCATGCTTATAACCGTCAAGTGAAAAGGGGATATATCGCGTTCACTTTATTCAGCATTATCGGGTTTAATCTCCTGGTGTTCCTGGACAGCACCGAAGATGCGCGAATCGCCTTCGCCTCTTTTTGCACAGGAATGCTTTTGGTATATCCGGTGTACCGGATGATCACAGGGAGCTATACATCCAAGCTTAAGAGACTGATGGGCTATTTGTACGTCATTGTCGTTATCGGTTTGTTCGGCCGAGCTTTGCTGACACTGTTTACGGATCAGTCCATGGGCTTCTTTACGCCCAGCATGTACCAGGCACTATCCTTTTTGTCCTTGTACCTCATTATGATATTGGAGAATACAGGGTTTATTCTGCTGTATAAGGAACAGGCAGATGAGCGTCTGATCCGGATGGCCACATATGATGATCTGACGGCAACGCTTAACCGCAGAACCTTTATCGAGCAGGCGGAAGGCATACTGACCCAGCTATCGAGAAGCAGATCAGCCGTATCCTTCATTTTGTTTGACATCGATTATTATAAGACGATTAACGATACATACGGGCATATTGCCGGCGACCGCGTGCTTGCGGGTATGTCCACGCTGATTCAGGAAAAGCTGAAAGACGTAGGCCTTGTCGGCAGATTTGGGGGAGATGAGTTTGCCGTCTTGCTGCCGGGCATGAATGAGGAAGAATCTGATGCAGCAGCAGAGAAGCTCCGTAAATCGGTAGAGGATATGCAGATACCATCCATTCCGGTACATGTTACGATTAGCATCGGGATCGCAACCCTGAATAAATGCGTCGAACCGAGTGTAAACAAGCTTTACAAGTGGAGCGATAACGCTTTATATGAGGCTAAGCATCGGGGGCGTAACTGTGCTGTACGTATCCGGTTTACGGAAGAGCAACAGGGGGTTATTGAATATATATAGCATGCTTCTTATGGCATTTCTTCAAATTGGATTGAAACCTAAGCCGCTGAAGCATCGTATAAGCAAGTTAGAAATCATATTTTAATTTTTTATAAGGAGAAGATGCATCAATGGAAAGTGACAGGTATATTTTAAATTTGGTTTTGGTTGTAATTTTAATCGGGTTATCGGCGTTTTTTGTGGCAGTGGAGTTTGCGGTTATCCGTGTCCGTGCGAGCCGGGTGGATCAGATGATTGCCGAGGGACGCAAGGGTGCTGGAGCGGTGAAGAAGGTGCTGGAAAATCTGGACGGATATCTGTCCGCCTGCCAGTTAGGGATCACAATTACATCACTCATTTTGGGTTTCCTCGGGGAACCAACAGTGGAGAAAATTCTTCATCCTGTGTTTGAGAAGTGGCATTTTTCCGAAGGTCTGAGCTCGATCTTGTCCTTGGTGATTGCCTTTGTTGTTATTACCTATTTACATGTCGTTATAGGAGAGCTTGCGCCAAAGACCGTTGCCATCCGCAAAGCGGAAACGATCGCCGTCTGGTTTGCACCTCCGATTATCTGGTTCAATCGAATTATGTACCCGTTCATCTGGCTGCTCAATGGTTCAGCGAATCAGCTGGTCCGTTTGTTCGGCATCAAGCCGGCCTCAGAGCATGAGGAAGCCCATTCCGAGGAAGAACTGCAGATTATTTTAAGCGAAAGTCATGAAAGCGGAAAAATTAACGACAATGAATTCGGATATGTAAGCCGGATCTTTGCGTTTGACAATATGCTGGCCAAGGAGATCATGGTTCCGCGCACCGATATGATCTGTCTCGATAAAAACAAACCGCGGCAAGAAAATGTCGACATTATTAAAGAGCAGCAATATACCCGCTTTCCTCTCATTGACGGCAGTAAGGACAATGTGATCGGCATCATTAATACGAAGCAATTTTTCCTTGCTTACGAGGATGATCCGCATGTCGATGTGGTAAAGCTAATCCATCCGGTGATGGCTGTCTCGGAAGTGACTCCGGTCAATGTACTCCTGCAGCGGATGCAGAGTGAAAGCACCCATATGGCTGTTTTGATCGATGAATATGGCGGTACTTCAGGTATCGTAACGATTGAGGATATCATCGAAGAGATCGTTGGTGAGATTCGCGATGAATTCGATGGTGATGAAGAGGAAGAAATTGAAGAACTGGCAAAGAACCATCTTATCGTTGATGGCATGGTATCTGTTTCGGAAATTAACGATTATTTCAATCTCGACTTGGACACAAAAGAATGGGATACCATTGGCGGCTGGCTTTACAGCCAGAGCAATGAGATGGAGGAGCAGGAGTCCTATACGCAGGACGGCGTGACGTTCATCCTTCTGGAAAGGGATCATAACCGTTTCTGCAAGCTGGAAATTATCAAGAAAAGACGAAGCGAGGAATAAAGAATGGACAATTCTTCCGTCAACTGGGCGAGCCGCTTCAAACGGTTTTTCCTGAACAACCGGTTTGTTTTATTTCTGCTGGTTCTGCTCTTGATTGGCGTCAACATTATGGTGCTCAGCAAAATATCATTTATCTTTCATCCGGTCATCGTGCTGTTGAAAACAGTCGTACTGCCAATCATTCTCACGGGAATTGTGTACTATCTGTTGAATCCGATCGTGGATTTTCTGGAAAAGCGCAGGGTGGGGCGGATTCAGTCTATTTTAATGCTGTATGTGTTTATTATCGGTATTATTGCTGTGCTGCTCACGCTTGTCATACCGGTGATCCGGGAACAGATTATGGACCTGGTCAGCAATTTCCCGGCATACAGCGAGACGGCCAGAGTACAGTTTGAACATCTGATGGGCAGCAAGCTGGTTAACCAATTCCAGGATTCCATTAGCTTTGATCCGCAGGAAGTCGTTAAGACCATCTCCCAAAAGGCAACCTCATTTTTGAATAAGACATGGACGGGAATCGGCGGCTTTCTCGGCAACCTGCTCGAAATTGTGCTCGCTATCGTGACAGTCCCATTCATTTTGTTCTACCTGTTGAAAGACGGTAAAAAGCTGCCTGGCTTCATTCAGGGCTTCGTGCCAACGAGGCTGCGCGGGGAAACCAACCGTGTGATGAGCGAAATGAACCATCAGATCAGCTCTTACATCCGTGGGCAAATCATCGTGAGCTTCTGTATCGGTGCGCTGCTTTTCGTTGGCTACATTATCATCGGTTTGAAATATTCGCTGATATTGGCAGTCATTGCTGCCTTTACGAGCGTAGTGCCTTACCTTGGGCCGGTGATCGCAATCACGCCGGCGCTGATCGTGGCGCTGGTGACATCGCCGATCATGCTGCTGAAAATGGTCATTGTGTGGACGGTCGTACAGTTGATCGAAGGGAAGTTCATTTCGCCGCAGGTCATGGGCAAAACGCTCAAAATTCACCCGATTACGATTATTTTCGTGATTTTGACGAGCGGGAACTTGTTTGGCATCGTCGGCGTCTTGCTGGCGGTTCCGGGATATGCGGTGCTCAAAGTCGTGGTTTCCCATATTTATCAATGGTTCAAAATACGCTCACGCTTATATGAGCATGAGCCGGTGAAGCCGGAAGGCTAATCGCATCAGGATCAAGAGGCCGCGGGGCATCCGCGGTCTTTTTTTCTATATTATCCATTGTAATTCCGCACAGGAAGTGTGATAATGGGATGTTAGTCTTCATGGACAAGTGAAGAGAATAGATTTTCAAGTGAAAGCTGGAGGTAATATAAACGTGGAACGGTACCCTTTTACGTATGATCCTGCACGGCCTTTTATTCAGCAAGCGGGTGAATGGGTGGCGGATGTATTTTATGAATTGCTGCCTGAGGCGGGCTTTGAGGTCCGTGATGAGCAGATATATATGGCGTTTCAGCTGGAAAAGGCTTTTGCCGAGAAAAAAACGATTTTTGCCGAGGCAGGAGTAGGGACGGGGAAAACGCTGGTGTATCTTTTATACGCTGTGTGCTATGCGCGTTATACGCGCAAACCGGCGGTCATTGCCTGCGCTGATGAGTCCCTGATTGAACAGCTGGTGAAGCCCGAAGGGGATATTGCGAAGCTGGCCCGGCATCTGGATCTGGTCATTGACGCGCGTCTGGGCAAATCGCCGGATCAGTATCTTTGCCTGAGAAAGCTGGACGATGCGCGCATGAAAGGTGACGAAGAGATGCTGTGGGACGGCATCGCTGCGGGCTTGCCGGATTTTGTGTACTCCCATGCTCCGATGCAGTCCTTTCATGCATACGGTGATCGGAGAGACTATCCGCAGCTTACCGATGAACAGTGGCAGCAGATCAATTGGGATTCCTTCCAGGACTGCTTCACCTGCGACCGGCGTCACCGCTGCGGGCAGACACTGTCACGGGACCATTACCGGCGTTCCGCTGACTTAATCATATGCTCACATGATTATTATCTGGAGCATGTCTGGACGTATGATGGCCGCAAACGCGAAGGCCAGCTGCCTCTTTTGCCTGAGCACTCTTCTGTTGTATTTGACGAGGGGCATCTGCTGGAATCGGCGGCCATGAAGGCCCTTGGATATAAAATGAAGCATGTCGTGTTTGAAGAACTCATTACACGGCTGCTTCAGAACGAAATCCGTGAGACTCTTGCAGTGCTCATTGATAATGCGATCGTGCAGAGTGAAGCGATGTTCGCTGCCTTCGGGCGTTCCAGCCGCTTGATTCCGGGCTCGGACCGGAAAGAAATTCTGCTGAGCGAGGAGCTGCTTCGGGAGGTGCATCAATTCCGGAGTTTACTGACTGCGATTGAGGAAGAGCTGGTGTTTGAAAGCGAGCTGTATACGCTTGATGATTACCAGCTCCGCATCGTGGAAGAACATTTGGAAATGATGCAGAAGGCGCTGATGCTGTTCGAGCGTTCGGAAGCGTTGATCTGCTGGGTTACAGACAGCCCGGAAGGGCTGACACTCTCCATTATGCCGAAAAGCGTTAAGGAAGTGCTGGAAGAGCATGTATTTGGCCTTAAAATGCCGATTGTGTTCTCATCGGCTACTCTATCCGTGGATGGATCCTTTCGTTATGTGGCGGACAGCCTCGGGATCGGCAGTTTCCTGTCCTTCTCGGTTGACTCGCCTTATGAATACGAGGAGCAAATGGAGGCTTTGGCGCCAGCATGGAATCTTGAGGATGGATTTGACGGTAAAATGAAGGAAGCAGTGCGGCTGCTGCAAAAAACTGGGGGCAGAGCCCTGATCCTCTTCAAAACCCGTGAAGAGCTGCGGCTGTTTAAGCAGAGGGCTGCGGAAGAGCCTGCATTTACTGGCATGCAGTTCTATTTCGAGGGCGACGGGGAAATCAGTCATCTGATTTCGGCCTTCCAGCGTGAAGAGGAAAGTGTGCTTTGCGCAGTCAGTTTATGGGAGGGCCTGGATGTACCGGGACCATCGCTTTCGAACGTCATCATATGGTCGCTGCCATTTCCTCCTCATGATCCGGTGTTCATCGCCAAGCGGAACGCAGCGAAGGATCCGTTCGAGGAAGTAGACTTGCCGCATATGCTGCTGCGATTCAGACAGGGCATCGGACGTTTGATCCGTTCCCGCGATGACCGTGGGATTGCCGTTATTCTGGGCGAAGAGATGCGCACCAATCCTACGGCTAGAGAGCGGGTATTGGCGGTCCTTCCAGAAGGCGTTGAGCTGCAGGAGCAGGCCTAAGGCCTATGGTGTTAAATCATTCATTAGATCAATGATTCATGATATAAATAAATGAAAAGAACTCCAATATCGCAGCTGCATGGCAGCAGATATTGGAGTTCTTTTTCTTTTATCGCATATATTATTTTCTCTTAATAAGGATCCACAATGGTACCAAGGAACAACCATAGACCGGTCTGACTGTCTTCAATGCAGAAGAAGAAGGGATGATCCACAATCATCTGGAACCTTTCCTTCGGTGGGGCTGACCCAGCCATGCCTATTTCGGTGACTGCTGCAGCCTCTGTTCCTTTTTCGTTCACATCAAGCACCGTTTTGTGCAGGATGGAAGAAATAAAAAGCGGCTTGGCATCAGAAATATCGGTAAAATCAGCCGCAGCCGGGTCAAAGACCTGCTTCATGCCCATTTTCATTAAAGATTTTTCTGATTGCCCCGTATATTCAGCTTTGAACCGCGGCAGCTGGAATTCACCGGATGCATGGTCAAACCGTGCCTGCCAGGGTGACGGATCCTGAAGGATCTGTTCCATCAGGGTGACCAGCGATTGTCCCTTAGCGGGGAGTATAATCATCATGTTCAAACGCCCATCACCGTAAGGAAGACGGATGGCCTGTGCTTTCGGTGTTTGTTTATATTCAAACATGCCGCCTTGCATCATCATAGGAATCTTTTGAACGGAGCGGTCAGGCCGGGTAAAAGAGCCTTCCCGGGTATTCTCCGGATTAAAGGGAGTTTGCCAGGCGCCATTAAAATAGACGGCATTCAGTAATATAGCCAGCGTTGAAGGATCGGGTACTTGATCGAGAATGGAAGGGATCTTGCCATTGGTATGCTTGTTAACCCATCTGTTGATCTCTTTCAGCGTTTGTTCTTTTTGAAAGTCAACTGCTTGGATGTCAGCGTGATAGCTGTTTTGAGCCGTTTGCATAAACAAGTTCTTGATATCCAAGCCACTGCGGTACCAGATGGAGTTGGCCGTGTTCAAGCGGACGCCTGAGCCGGCATCCTCCAGAAGCGTCTGCAGCGTACGCCCGGAGGCGTTTACCTGTTCCTTGCTGAAGCTTTCCAGTCCGAGTGTGTGAGCCATTTCTTTGGAAGTTTCTCCGCTGCTGCCGTTATAAGCTAACACTAAAGCGGTAAAAATACTGTAGGGTGAGAGGATGATGTTTTCTCCACTTCCCGCGGATTGTGCCAGTTCATGGAAGAGCTGAAGGCCAAACTTGTTTTGTTCTTGAGTGAAGGCGGGATCAAGCGTGTCCGCGATCCGCTTCCGTTCGTCCTGGGAGAGGACAGGTACATGTTTCTCTTTGGCGGAAGAGCCCGGCCAAGGGCCGGAGCAGGCAGATATCAGCAGCAGCGAAGTGCAAAGCAGGATGCATTTGTACCCTCTTTTGGCAGTCATGATCATCACGCCTCCTGACTTTTCACATGATATTCATAGACGCTTCCAGATCATAGGATGTTGCACTTCGAAAATCCAAACCTGATTTGATTCTACCTGAACAGGAACGGTATAATGAAGATAGAAGTCAACTAAACTGACCAATTTTTAACTTTTACTCACAGCAAGGAGTTGTACGACTTATGTCCAAAACACCCCGTCGACATCAAGACGATTTGGCATCATTGTTTTCGCTCGCCTTCAGTTCCCTCAGTCAGGAGCTTCACCAGCGGCTGAATGAGCTTGGATTCGGAGATATCCGGCCTATGCACGGTTTTCTGTTCCAGGGGCTGATTCCGGACGGGGCCACGGCAAAAACGTTGGTTGATCTTTTGGGTATTTCCAAGCAGGCGGTAAGCCAGATGCTGGACTACCTGGAGGATCGCGGTTATGTAATAAGAAAGCCCCATCCCTCGGACGGGAGAGGCAAGCTGGTTGTCCTTACAGAGCGCGGCTGGACACTTATCAAGGCCAAAGAAGGTATTTATACGAAAATCGAACACCGGTGGGGAGAGATCATAGGTCCTAACCACTTGAATATGATACGTTCTGATTTGAAACAGATTATTCAAAGCATAAGCGAAGGGGATCTGTCGCAAAAGCTGCGGCCAACGTGGTGAACAAATCCTCTACGTACCCATTTATATTCTTATATCTTAAAAAAGGATCGAATAACACATGGAACCTTCCTTAATCTTAAAAGCATTGTCCAATGAAACACGCCGCCAGATTTTGTTCTGGCTGAAAAATCCGGAAGACTACTTCGATGAAACACCTTATCTGGAGCAGGGACTCACGCTTAACATCGGTGCCTGTGTGAGTGATATACAGGAGCAATCCGGAATGGCACAATCCGTCGTCTCCAGTTATTTATTAATGATGCAGAAGGCGGGATTGCTGGAAGCAGAGCGGGTGGGCAAATGGACCTTTTACCGGAGGAACGAGAAAACGATTCAGGACTTTGCCGAATATATTCGAAACGAACTGTAGGATTAATGCTCATCTGACTTTGCGGCATACCGGGAATATGATGATCTTGAAAAGGAGGAGACTCCTTTTTTTTACGTTTATATATTTACATATCTAGATAATTAGATGTATAATGGCGAAGGTTAAACGCGGATCATAATTTAAACATGGGAGGGCAAGTAAGGACGAGTAGATATGGTTTGCTGTTCTAACGAATCTAAATATATGGATATGTAAATATGAAATTATAGATAGATACAGATTGGAGAGAAGGTCCATGAAAAAAAGCAGCCCGCTGCTTATCATCATTCTGGCTTTGGGGGTATTCAGCATCATCACAACCGAGATGGGGATCGTGGGAGTTCTGCCGCAGATAACACAAAAATTCAATATCTCAACCGCGCAGGCGGGGCTTCTAGTGAGTGTTTTTGCTCTGGTTGTTGCCATTTCGGGCCCATTTGTAACGCTGCTCGCTTCCGGAATGAACAGGAAGGTGATCTTAAGCCTGTCGGTTCTTATATTCGCAATATCCAATATCTTTTATGCCCTGACCGGCCGATTTGAGGTGCTGATGGTCTTTCGCATTATTCCCGCCATTTTCCATCCGGTCTTTTTCTCGATTGCACTTGTCACAGCGGCACAGCTTGTCTCACCGGAAAAAAGCGGCCAGGCGGTGACAAAGGTTTTTGCAGGTATCACTGTTGGTTTTGCGTTTGGCGTGCCGCTGACTTCCTATCTGGCGGAGCAGATTTCGTTGGAGGCGGCTTTTCTCTTCGCAGCTGCCGTGAACGCGATCGCCTTCGCAGGAATTCTGATCCTGCTACCATCGATGCCGGTTCAGGAGAAAATGTCCTACGGCAAGCAGCTTGGCATCCTGCGGAAGCCTGCCGTGTGGCTGAATATTGCTGCGGTTTCCTGCATTTTCGCGGCGATGTTTTCGGTTTACAGCTACTTTGCTGAATATCTTGGACAAGTAACGCATATGAGCGGCTCATCGATCAGCGTGATGCTTATGGTGTTTGGCGTGATTATGATTGTCGGCAACTTCCTGTTTGGCGGCTCACTGCAAAAGAATATGATCAGAACCGTCGTGGCTTTCCCGCTGCTCTATCTCGTCATCTACCTGCTTGTTTATACGCTGGGCACTTCCTTTGTCCCGATGCTGCTCGTGGTATTTCTATGGGGAATGATTCATTCAGGCGGTCTCATTGTCAGCCAAACCTGGCTTATGACAGAGGTGAATGAGGCACCGGAGTTTGGCAACAGCCTGTTCGTTTCCTTTTCAAATCTTGGCATTACGCTGGGATCATCCCTAGGCGGCTGGCTCATTTCTCAGCTTGGCATCCACCAGCTGATCTGGGGCGGAATGCTGTTTGCAGCGCTGGCCTTCATATTGATCCTGGTCAAGTTGAAAATATATAAACCCGGTATTGAGCCGGTCCATCATCATTAACTTTATTTTCTCCAGGAAATTATGTTGTCTTCGTGCCGTATTTACCTCAGGAGATGAGTCAGAGCGATCATGGTGAGCAGACCAAAAATGAATGAAAAGGTGGAAGCCCGCTCATTGCCATCCCCATGGCTTTCGGGAATGAGTTCTTTATAGACCACGAACAGCATGGCGCCTGCCGCGAAGGCGAGACCGTAAGGAACAATGGCGCTGAAGCTTTCGGTAAACTCCAGTCCGACCCAGCAGGCTGCAAGCTCTAGTACGCCGGTAAGTGTAGTCAAAAGCAGGGCGGTACGTCTGCGTAATCCATGCGTAATGAGAAATAATGCCGTCAGGAATCCTTCGGGAATATTTTGCAGACCGATGCTCAAAGCGACGATGGTTCCGAGATCCTGGTTGCTGCTTCCATAGCTGACTCCTACGGATAATCCTTCCGGCAAATTATGAAGAGCCATCGCGGAGAGGAACAGCAGAGAGCTTGTCCGGCTGCTGTCGACATCCTGGGCCGAATGCTTTAAATCCTGATGGGGGATAAGCAGCTCCAGAAGGGTGAGGATCACAGTTCCAAGCAGCGTACCGATCGTGAGAACCCACAGGTTGGACAATTTTAACGCCGACGGGATCAGTCCATAGGTTGAAGCGGCGACCATGATGCCTGCAGTAAACGCGAGCAGAATGTCTCTCCCCCGGTGTGTCACGTTGGAGAACATCAGCGCCGGCAAGGCACCTAGTGCTGTGCATATCGAGGTGGCCAAGCTTCCAAGTATAATAGTGTTCATTGTGTCCTCCTGTTAAAAAGAAATCGGCGCATTATGAAACCTGTTTGTACCAAAATATGTTCAAGCCCTGCTCACTATTCGAAAAACTACCAAGAGTTTTAATTGGTATATGACTGAGCCCCGATTGACGTTTAAATACAAAAAGGACCGCCCTTCGGCCAGATGGCTGAAGGGCGGTCCTTTTCCGCTTATTTTTTCTTGATTTTAATGCTTTCGATCTTCACGGTTTCCGTTGGTTTGCTTTGCTCGCCTGTGTCAGGGTTTGTTTCAACCGGCGTTGCGGCAATTTTCTTCACGACGTCCATTCCATCCGTTACTTTGCCAAAGATGGTGTAGTTCGGCTGTTGATTCAGTGAAGTGCTGTCTTCACCTGTGCAGATGAAGAACTGGCTGCCGTTCGTATTCGCTCCGGCATTGGCCATGGCTACGATGCCTGGCTCATATTTGTAGCTTGTTTTCTCATCCTCGAAGGTATATCCCGGACCGCCGGCACCGGTTCCCGTCGGGTCGCCAGTTTGAACCATGAACGATTCAATAATGCGGTGGAATATCACATCATCGTAGAAGCCTTCCTTAGACAAGAATACGAAGTTGTTAACCGTCTTCGGAGCGTCCTTGGCGAAGAGCTCAATGGTGAACGAACCTTTGGATGTCTTGACCTCAGCCTCGTAGGTCTTGCTTGTGTCAATCTCCATCTTCGGCGCGCTTGTCCAGCTTTTGGCCTCCGCCGACTTTTCTTCTTTTTTACCACAGCCGCCGAGCGCGAGCGCAGCCACGATCATGATCATGAGTGGAAGGTAAGCTTTTTTGAATTTCATGAAATCCATGTTCACTCCTTTATGCAATCTTATCCCATCATATCGATTTTTCGCAGTAAAATCTAGCTTGTGTCAGAAACAGCCCCAGCATACGATTCAGGTACGGGCTTTTGTCGAATTCATTGAAACTTCTCGCGGCCAAACACGTTTAAAAGGTAATGCATGTAAAAATTGACATGGAGGGGATACGGATGTTTGAAGCGGCGAATGCTCGTCTGACTGAACTGAAGGAAAGCATGAGAAATAAAGAGAGATGGGGGAAGCGTCTTCAGGAGCTGGAAGCCGAACTGAATCAACGTGAGCAGGAAGCGGATGGATGGAAGAAGCGTCTGGCGGAGGAAGAGAAAGATGTGGACCGCTTAACCGGAACCTCCTTATCCGGGCTATTCTTCGGTCTGATCGGCAAAAAGGAGGAGAAGCTGGAGCGTGAGCAGCTGGAGGTGCTGGAGGCAAAAGCCAAGTATGATGCGGCGGTACGTGCTGTTGAAGATATAAGAAAGCAATGCGGGGAAACGCAGAAGCTGCTTCAGGATGTACGCTATTCGGATATAGAATATGAGCGTATTTTGCAGGAAAAGGAAAGAATTATGCTGCAGCAGAATGGTGAATTGGCAGAGCTTTCGGAACGGCAGGCAGATTTGGCGATACAATTGAAAGAGATGAAGGAAGCGGTGCAGGCCGGGCATTACGTACTTCATGATCTGGAAGAGGCGAGAGACCATCTGCATTCAGCACGCAACTGGGGTACCTATGACATGCTTGGCGGGGGAATGATATCGACGCATATCAAGCATAACAATATAGATGAAGCAATGGATTACATCCATGACGCGGAGGCCAGCCTGCGCAGGTTCGGAAAAGAGCTGCAGGATGTGCAGCAAAGTCTTTCCATAGAGATCGACATCGGAAACTTTCTCCGTTTCTCAGACTACTTTTTTGACGGTTTTATTTCCGACTGGATGGTGCAGGGCCGGATCAACGAGACCCTTTCGAAGGTAGAAGATAAGCTGGATGAGGTTAAACAGCTAGTCCGGCAGCTGGAGAAGGAGTACCGGATGATGGAGTCGCGTCTGACGGATATAAAGCGAAGATATGAATCGATCATTGAGCGTGCAGAATAATACCCTCCTAAATCATGGAAAATGAAACTTTAGCCGCATGACCCGGCCAGGATCGAGCTTTATAATTAATTCTTAATACCTAACAACATGGGATGAACCGAATAATTATCGAATGGAGCTGAGGTTTTATGAGTTTTTTTGACAAGCTGAAGTCAGGCGTTGCCGAAGCGGGCAACAAGGCCAAGATCGCGGTGGAAGTAAACCGTCTCAAGATGCAGAATTCCAGCAAGCAGAAAGAGATTGATCAGGAATACCAGCATATCGGCAAAATGGTGTTTGATTCGCTGGAGCGGGAGAGCATGTGCAGCCCCGAGCAGCTGCAGCCGATGGTTGATCGGATTGTGCAGCTTCAGGACGAGATTCAGCTGAACCTGCATCAAATCAATGCGATTGCAGATGAGAAGAAATGCACCTGCGGGCACACGGTTCCGGTTGCCGCGAGATTCTGTCCGGAATGCGGACATCAGTTTATCGAGATTGAAAAACAGGAGGGGGATGTGTAGTGCAGCAATTTTCCGTGGTTTTGCAGGAGACCAGAAAATGGTTTCAGTCCTTCAGACTGTACGGTGTGCTGGCTCCATTCGAGCTCCATCTGTTGTTTGGGGCCCTCGGGATTCAGTTCCTGCATGAATTGCTGTACGCCATTCTCCCGTACTCCTCCCACCATGCACTGAGTGTCATTTTCGAAACGATTCCGCTGCTTGTGATATCCCATTACGCGTTTTGGATCGGGGCGTGGATGACGCTGGTGTCCGGAAATGTCAAATACCTGCCGTATGCGCTATGGATCAACGCCTTTGTTATTTTGTTCCCATTCAAAAACATCGGACTTAACGATTTGGTCGGCGCACTGGTTTACGTAGGTCTTGGATACGCTTTGTTCAGATATACGGCTTCCGCCTATGCTAATGTCAACCCCTCCGGACGTGAGACACATAAATTTTAGCTTTAATCTATAACCAACATACATAATGTAGCGTGCATAAAAAAGCCGGGAAGACAATCTTCCCGGCTTTTGTTCATTTACCTTGAATCAGTGCTGCATCTCAGCTGATTCATCCATCCATTCTACACTGCGGAGCAAACCATGCTTCATCAGTGCAAGCACAAAATCCGTATAGTAGGTTTTGCGAACGATGGCACCATATTCGTGGTTTTTATAAATATAGAAGAGCGCATCCGTGTAAATATCATTATCTTCAAAATAGCGCCTTATTTCCTTTAAACGACCCAGATAGGGATCTTCCTGAAGCAGGTGAATGCGAAACTCGACATCCTCCTCATTGACAGTTTCGGTTATGATAGCAACATCTTCGTTGCAGTGATAGGCCAGCATACTCGCGCCTCCATTTCGATGAATTGATATGTTCCCCACTTCTTTTATCACATTAAATATCGTAAATATACGTAGCCGCTAGCTAAAATAACGGACAAAATCATAATGGGAAAACCATATTTCATAAATGTGGTGAATTTCAGCGAATATCCCTCTTTTGCTGCCATACCGGCAACGATCAGATTCGCGCTGGCGCCAATCAGCGTACCGTTTCCACCGAGGCATGCACCAAGCGCGAGGCTCCACCATAAGGGCTCCAAATTGCTTACGCCCATGCTGCCCATATCCTGAATCATTGGGATCATCGTAGCAACAAACGGGATGTTGTCGATGAAGGCGGAGGCGATCGCGCTTAGCCACAGAATCAGCATGGAGGTCGAGGTCACATTGCCTCCGGTAAGCGCAACTGCTTTTTCTGCCAGTGTGGCGATAACGCCTGTTTCGATGAGACCGCCTACCAGTATGAACAATCCAATAAAGAAGAAAATCGTAGGCCACTCGACCTTGGCGAAAGCCTCCTCCAGCATATGCTCTCCAGTCAGCAGCAGAAGAAGGAAAGCTCCAGCCAGAGCCACCGTGGCTGATTCAATGTGAACGAGTTGATGGATGAAGAATCCGAAAATGGTAAGTCCAAGCACGGTCAGGCACTTGGTCAGCAGTTTTTTGTCTGTCAAAAGCTCCTTCTCGTCCAGATCCATAATGCTCTGCATCAGCTCAGGCGTCGTTTTGATCTGTTTGCGGAAGAGAAAAATGAAAATCGGGATCAGAAGGGCGAGTATAACCAGCGCAATGGGCATCAGGTTTTGAATAAATGCCATAAACGTTAGCTCCTTGACGGCACTGCCGATCATAATGTTCGGAGGGTCGCCAATCAAGGTTGCTGTACCTCCGACATTGGATGCGATAATTTGTGTGATCAAAAAAGGGATCGGATTGACCCTCAGCTGACGTGTAATACTAAAGGTAACGGGCACCATCAGCAGTACAGTGGTTACATTGTCCAGAAATGCAGATCCAACGGCAGTGAGCAGCATGAGTACAAGCAGGATGGCCAGTGGCCGCCCTTTGGCCTTTTTTGCGGCCCAGATGGCGACAAATTTGAATAGTCCCGTTTCCGCGGTAATGTTGACAATGATCATCATCCCGATCAGGAGACCGAGTGTATTGAAATCGATATGATGGATAGCCGTTTCCTGGCTTACAATTCCGAGAATCACCATCAGCGCACCGCCGATCATGGCGACGATCGTACGGTGGATTTTCTCCGAAATAATCAGTGCATAAGCAATTAAAAAGATAGCAATAGCCAAAATGGTTTGTTGTTCCATAATTTCCTCCTCGTAATGTTCTTCGATGCGGTCCGTAATATCATTAGATTTAGCATTACATCATGGTCTAATTCCTCCTTTTTATCCAAGGAGAAGATTGCCACATGCGGACCTCAAGAAGGACGAGAAGGCAAAAAAAGACAAACGGAGCCCGCACGTGGCAGGCTCCTCCGAATGTTTTCTATGCGATTTAAAATAACTTGCCCCAATGTGAAAGGGGAACATGAAAAATGGTTTACAATAATTATAAAGTGTTCACGCCGACTTGTAAAGAAATAGTCGAACTCTAACGGGAAAGGAGACGGATATGAACAAAAAGTGGTGGAAAGAAAGCGTTGTGTACCAAATTTATCCGATCAGCTTCATGGATGGGAATGGCGATGGTGTTGGCGATTTGCGGGGGATCATGTCGAAGCTGGATTATCTGAAGGATCTGGGTGTAGATGTACTTTGGATTTGTCCCGTCTACAAATCGCCGAATCATGATAACGGCTATGACATCAGTGATTATCAGGACATCATGAAGGAATTCGGAACGATGGATGATTTTGATCGGTTGCTTAAAGAAGCGCATACGCGCGGTTTGAAAATTATGATGGATCTGGTGTTAAATCATACCTCGGACGAGCATCCGTGGTTTATTGAATCGCGAGCTTCGCAGGACAATCCGAAACGGGATTATTATATTTGGCGCAAGGGCAAAAACGGCGGCCCCCCGAACAACTGGGAATCCTATTTCAGCGGCTCCGTATGGCAGTATGACGAAACGACGGATGAGTATTACCTTCATCTCTACTCCAAGCATCAGCCTGATCTGAACTGGGAAAATGAGAAGGTCATCGACAGCATGCATGAGATGGTGGAATGGTGGCTGAAAAAAGGGGTCGACGGGTTCCGTTTTGACGCGATAGCGCATATCGTGAAGGCCGTGGGGCTGCCGGATGGAGAGAACCCGAACCATCTGCCGACCGTGCGTGCATACGAGCTGTTTTCCAATCTGGAAAACGTGCATACCCTGCTGAATAATCTGTATAAGAGCGTTCTATTCCACTACGATATCATGACCGTTGGCGAAACCTCGGGTCTTGGCCCGGAGCAGGCTCTTAGCTATGTGGGCGATACCCGGAATGAGCTGAACATGGTGTTTCAATTTGAGCATATGCAGCTGGATGCGGCTTCCGGAGGTTCGGGAAAATGGAATCTGCGTCCCTGGAATCTGCTTGAGCTGAAAAAGGTGATGAGCAATTGGCAGACGGTTATGCATGAACAAGGATGGAATGCCAACTACTGGTGCAACCATGATCAGCCGCGTTCGGTTTCGCGTTTTGGGGACGACAGTCAATACCGCGTGGAGTCGGCAAAAATGCTGGCGACCTTCATTCATATGCTTGAGGGAACGCCGTATATTTATCAGGGCGAAGAAATCGGGATGACGAACATTGCCTTTCAGTCCATCGATGATTACCGGGATGTCGAGACACTCAATTTCTATGAGGAACAGATGAACCAAGGGGTTCCGGAAGAACAAATCATGGAGGTCATTTGGAAAAAAAGCAGGGATAATGCCAGAACGCCGATGCAGTGGAACAAGAGTGAAGAAGCGGGATTTACTAAGGCCACGCCTTGGATCAGAGTGAATTCGAATTATCCGTTGATCAACGTGGAGGATGCCTTGAAGGATCCGGATTCCATTTATTATTACTACAAGAAGCTGATTGCCCTGCGCAAGGAGCATGAAGTCATTGTGTATGGGAAATATGAGCTCCTGCTCCCGCTGGACACTCAAATCTATGCCTTTACCCGTACCCTCGGAGATGTTTGCCTGCTGGTCATACTCAACTTTTTTGGCGAGGAGCCGGAGCTGAACCTCCCAAGCAAGCTGCATCTTTCGTCAAAGGAGCTGTTGATCTCCAATTATCCTATCAAAGGCGATGATGAGCTCAGTACAACGGTCCGTCTTCGCCCTTATGAATCCAGGGTGTACATGCTCAAGGCTTAAAGGCTTGACAGGAATTAAAAATATTGTTAAATTTACCTCATCCTAAACCAAGGGAGAGATTTTGATGACGGTGGTAGTTCTTAACTAATCAAATTCCATAACAGATCGCAGGAAAGACACAGGGCAAGCAGCCTTTGAAGGCAGCTTTATTTTCTTATGTGCTTTCTAGCAGAGTCAAACTGCAAGGCTGTATTTACGATACGGCTTGAGCTCATTTGTTCTGCACGATCTTGGAAATAGTTAAGAACACGCGAAGCATCAAACGGCACCTTGGCTGCTGTTTCTTTCTTTGTTAACTCTAAAGCATCTTCTTTCGGCTGAAATCCGAAAAAGATGGCCTTTTGAAAACCGTGCTCTTGCAGCACGGTTTTTTTGCGTTTAACAAAGGTATTGAAACTTGCAGGGGCACAGGGGACAGGGAATCGCGTATGCATTCTTTGTCCCTTTTTGCGTTTTTTTGCACATGAAAAGAAAAAAAGGAGGTTCATGAAACTCATGGACAACATAACGATGAGCATGCTGGAATATGACAAATTAAAGGAAAGGCTGCTTGATTACGCAGTATCTTACGCAGGCAGGAAGCATATTGAGGACCTGATGCCGGGAAGCCACCTGCGTGCCATTGAATCCGCACTTCTGGAAACCGCGGAAGCCAAGGCTCTTCTGGACAAGGGAGCAAGCGTACCGCTGCCTTCTCTTGAGGGCATTGAGCATATCACCTCGCTGCTGCATACGGGGTATCTGTTCTCAGAGCAGGATTTCGCTTCCGTGCAGATCTTTTTACACAGCTGCAGCCAGCTTAGAAAGTATATGGCCGGTAAACGGGAGATTGCACCGACGGTCAGCAGCTACGCATCATCCATGGAAGAGCTGCCGCGTCTGAAGAGTGAGATTGAGCGCTGTATCCGGTTTGGCAAAGTGGATGATCAGGCCAGCAAGCAGCTGGAGAAGGTCCGCAAAAAAATGGCTGTTATCAAGGAACGGATTCAGAAAAAAATGAGTGCGATCCTGTCACGGCACGGTTCAATTCTGCAGGAGCATCTGGTCAGTGTGCGCGGCGGACGTTATGTCGTGCCGGTGAAGAGGGAGTACCACAAGCAAATCAAGGGAGCGGTGCTCGATCAATCGACCAGCGGCCAGACGGTATTTGTCGAGCCGGAGGAAATATCCCTGCTTCAAACGGAGCTCGGCATGCTGGAGGCTGATGAGGCGCGGGAGGAAGGCGTGGTGCTGAGCATGCTGACAGGTATGCTGGAAGCATCAAGTAATGAACTTCAGCTGAACATCGACATTACGGGGAATTATGATTTTATATTTGCCAAAGCCAAATACGGACGCTCCATTGGCGGCAGGTCTGTTCAATTAAACGCTGATGGACTGATCCGGCTCCGCGGTGCGAAGCATCCTCTGATGCTGAAAACGATGGTACCGCTTCATCTGGAGATGGGGAAGGGTTACCGTTCCCTGATTATTACCGGACCCAATACCGGCGGCAAAACCGTAGCGTTAAAAACGCTCGGGCTGCTGACGCTGATGGTTCAATCCGGATTGCTTGTGCCCGTGGAGGAGGGAAGCATGTTCGCTGTATTCGGGAATGTCATGACAGCGATCGGGGACGGCCAGAGCATTGAGCAGTCACTCAGCACCTTTTCAGCCCAAATCCGCAGATTGATCGCTATGGTAGATGCTGCTGACCGGTCCACACTGCTTCTTATTGATGAGCTTGCGGCAGGTACGGATCCGGGTGAAGGGATGTCCCTTTCCATCGCGATTCTCGAGGAGCTTAACGGGCGTGATGCGATGATGATGGTGACGACCCATTTTAACGAGCTGAAGGGCTTTGCTTCCCGCACCCCGGGCTTTCAGAACGCACGAATGGAATTCGATGTCGATACACTGGAGCCCCTGTACCGCTTGACGATTGGCGAATCCGGCCAAAGCTATGCGATTGAAATTGCCACGAAGCTGGGCATGCCATCCGGGATAATCGGACGGTCACGGCATATTTTACAGAGTCATAAACCGCAGCTGGCCGTAGTGATGCCGGAGATCGCACCTGAGTTAGACATGCGCCCGGATGAATCACAGGAGGAGGCCGAACCGCTGGATCATTCCGGGCTAAGACATCCAAATTCCGGAGGGAAGAACCGCAATCTCGAGTCCGGAGACAGGAAAAAGGAGGATTCACGGCAAGAAGGCATGGAATCAGAGCCTGGGAATAATACCAAGAAGGCCCGGTTTGAGATTGGAGATGCGGTATATGTCAGCTCGCTGGGCCGTGTTGGCATCATCTATCAAGAGGAAGACGCGAAAGGCATGGTCGGCGTGATGATTCAGAAGCAGAAGCTGAAGATTAACCGGAAACGGCTGAAGCTGTATATTGAAAAGGGGAACCTTTATCCTGAAGATTACGACTTCGACATTATCTTTGACAGCAAGGAGAACCGCAAGAAAAGCAAACTGATGCAGCGAAAACATGTGGAGGGACTGAGCATCATCCGTAACCCGGACAATAACTAGATACGGGAAAGGCAGGGGAACATCTGGATACAGACTGTTTCTCTGCCTTTTTAAATATTGCATTTATAGCTGGATTAAAGCGGTTGAATTCTGATGGAGCGGGTAAAGAAAAGATAAGAATTTCTATATCTTGCGCCATTGCGTATCGGATAGGGAATTCCAATGCGACTTGAGCTTATTTACTAATCATCGATTTTTAAAACATTTTTAGATATATAGGCTTAATTAAAGGCAGATGGAGGGAAATCAATGTATGAAACCCGAAGAAATGGACCGTAAGCTGGAGCCAGTCATTCAAAGATTGTCAGAGCAGGATGTACTGAGCCCATACAACGATGCTACCAGTGACAGAATTCATGAGAGCAAGGAGAAAATGCAGCAGTGGACCAAAGAGGATTATCTGAATTCGCAGCAAAATGTAGATCGCATTAATCAGGAATTAACGGAAGCGATCAGGGGAGGTGAAGCGCCGGAGAGCTCGCGTGTTCAGGATATTATCCGCCAGCACTATGAATCCATGACGCAGTATTATACGCCTACGGCTGATGTATACCGGGGGCTTGGAGAGCTTTATGTAGAGCAGCCCGAATATACGAAGCTGTTTG
Source organism: Paenibacillus dokdonensis (assembly GCF_004916975.1). Lineage (GTDB taxonomy): Bacteria > Bacillota > Bacilli > Paenibacillales > Paenibacillaceae > Paenibacillus_AQ > Paenibacillus_AQ dokdonensis. The sequence goes on from NZ_STGQ01000002.1 coordinate 1,427,223, forward strand.
ATTCTTATCATCCCCGCCTTGCGCGCTTCCTTTGTGAAGCGATGAGGTTCTTTGCTGATCATAAACTGAAATGAAGCGTCTGCATAAAAAAAAGAAGGCCTTCTGTCTGAAGCAGAAGACCAATCCATTGAATTAATTAGGAAAATATTACAATTTTTCACTGATAATTTGGGCAAACTGCTCCAGAAACTGGCGCTCATCATGATCGAAACGTCCCTTAAGCGGACTATCGATATCGAGCACGCCGAGCAGCTGCTCATTTTTTATGAGCGGAATGACGATTTCGCTGTTGGACGCCGCATCACAGGCAATATGTCCTGGAAAATCATGCACGTCATCGACAACGAGCGTTCTGCGCTCTGCGGCTGCTGTACCGCACACGCCGCGGCTCATTGGAATACGGATACAGGCGGGAAGGCCTTGAAAAGGACCCAATACCAGCTCTTGTCCGTCGTAGAGATAAAAGCCGACCCAGTTGATATCCGGCAGGAAGCTGTTCAGCAGTGCTGAAGCATTAGCCAGATTGGCGATGGAGCTGGGTTCATCGTGAATGAGAGATTTCAGTTGTTCCAGAACGGTTGAGAACTGCTCGCCCCGGTTTCCTTCATAAGGAAGTGCTTGAAACATCATACTCCACCCTTTCTTTTAACCGATGGTTAATTATTAAAGATAGTATACAGGATTATCCCCTGCGTCAAGCAAAAGATGTGCCCTTCATGTGGAACGCTGAGGGAGGAAAGATTGTTTCCTAATCCTAGAACCAGGGTAAACAAAGGGTAACGAGCAAAGACGAAGGCTAGAAGGTAAGCCATCACGGGAGGGAGAGAGGCAGCATGCGTGCAGATATGCAAAACTTATTTATGGGAATCCATATGCTTTACCATGCCCACACAAAGGACTTGACTGTGAGGGATATGGAGCCGGAACTGGAGCGTCACGGATACAAGGTTGGTGAGCGTGAAGTGAAAAAGGAGCTTGAGCACCTGACTGAACTGAATTTCCTGACCGCGCACGGTGATGAATACAGCCTGACGGGAACCGGGATTGAGGAGTTCAAGGATATCCAGGTCATGCTGAAGGAGCTGTGCGGTGAGGTACTGGAACCCGTGAAGCAAAGTGAGAAAGAAAGAACGGAAGCCTAAGCCTATACGGCATGTCATTTGACATCTCAGAAGGAGCGTAAAGTTATGATAAAAAGGATAGTAATGACGGGTTTGATTGCAAACATAAGTCTTATTCCGCAGGCGTTTGCTTCCGGTACTGCGGTGTCAGGAGCCAAACAAGCGGCACATGGAACCTGGTACTGGCTTGTGTACAGCGCTGCGATTCTTTTGTTCGGCTTTGCCATTTATGTCATGTCAGGGGCGCGAATGAAGCGGCGGGTGAACATGTTGAGGGTTGCCCTCCAGACAGAACTCGATATGGTTAATAGCCTCTTGTCCGAGAAGTATTCGTCGGATTTGACAGAACCAAGAGCAGGACATCTACAGGAAAGCCGTATCCAGCAGTTGAATCAGCTGAAGTCTAGGCTTATGGCGGATCTTAAAGAGCTGAATCGCAATAACGTATCCGTATTTAATCTGGTAGCCCTAAGCAGCATCGCCAAACGTTTCACTGCAGAGAAAAGATCGATCCGGGCGCAGCTTCAGACGCAGAATGGATGAGCGCCGTAATCCGATTCATAATCGTATACAATGAATAACCCCCTTGGAAAGCTGAAAGAAGCTTCTGCCCAGGGGGTTATTTTTCTTGAGCGAATATATCTGGACTACTAAGTATTTGGCGCTTCCGTCAGGCTGAGACCGACAAACTCTGCCTCTTCCTGCCATAACGGCTCGGGAATAGGCTCAATCGAATTTACAGGGCTGCTCCGGCAAGAAAGAGCTTCTCGCACAAACTCCTTTACGGATTGCTTATACAGACCAGGATTGGTGTCAATGGCAAAGCCGTGGGCTGCCCCTTCGATCAATAGCAGCTGCTTGAGACCGGATTTGGCCTCGTATAGATCCTCACTCATTTCTGGAGGGATATAATGATCCCCCGTGCCGTGTATGAACATAGCAGGAATGCTGCTGCCTTTTACAGAGCGGATGGGACTCACCTGTTCAAGCATAAAGCCTGCTTTCCTGCGCATTTTTGCATTTACTAATGGAAGGAAAAGACTTGCCGGAAGATGGTTCAGCCGCTGCATCTGATGATGCATGAGGCGTGTCAGATCCGAATAAGGACAATCAGCTATAACAAATTTAACCACGGGATCAGGGAGTGACAAATATTCCAGTATGGTACCACCGCCAAGGGAAACCCCATGCAGCCCGATAATGCAGTTATCGCCGTAGGTACTGGTTATAAATCCGAGCCATGCTGCTACATCATGCTTTTCATGATAGCCGTAAGTCGTGTATTTGCCTTCGCTTTTCCCATGACGGCGCTGATCAATCAGCAGCAGATTGAAGCCTTCCTCAAGGAACATTTCCATGAAGGGGATCGATGCGGGCAGAGAAGTGGTATATCCATGCACGAGGATCATCCATTTTGCCGATGTCTGTTCAGCATTGACCACAACCCCGTTCAGACGAAGAGCATCATGGCTCGTGATATGCACTTCTTCTTTCGGCAGCGGATCATAGAATTCCCGAAGACGGGCTCCTGCCCGTTCCAGCGCCTCAAAGGTCTGCTGGTGGTTTAAGCCCTTCATTTGCGTTATTTGTACGAAAGCGTATTGGGCAATACCTGCGGCGGCAAGCGCGGCAGCCGCTACAATAAGGACGGGAATCCACCATTCCATTTCCATTCAACCCCCAAGCTGATGCAAATTCAATAGCGTTTAGTATATACAGGAATATCCAGATTTAACCGCCATTCTTGCATCTTGATTCGAATGTTTGAATAAATTCTGACGAATGCGGAAGAGGCACCCAAAGCGGGTGAGAACCACCCCTATTGTATAGCCTTTCAAAGAGTAAGATGCTAGAATAAAGTAGAAGAGAAGTGCTTTGTCACTGACCATAGAGAAAGAACTAAAGAGATTATGCCAAGGTGCCTCAAGCTTTAGTTCGAAGAAAGGAGAGGGCTCGCAATCTATGAAAACGAAGAAAAAGCCGGTGAATAAGGCGGCTCAGATGAAGGCTCAGCGGGAACAGCAGGAAAAGCGCATGAAGAGGGTCATTTGGATCACGGCTGCATGCATTGTGGTACTTGTTGTGCTGCTGCTGGTTATTAAGCCCAATTCGGCCAAGGGAGACTTTGACTACAGCGCGCTTCCTGTGATGGGTAATCCGGACGCACCGGTCAAAATTGTGGAGATGGGCGATTACAAATGTCCAAGCTGCCAGTACTTTACACAGGAAATTTCTCCGCAGCTGCAGAAGGATTACATTGATACGGGGAAGGTTGCCCTGTATTTCATGAATTATCTCATTATCAGTCCGGACGCGGATTCCAATACCGCTGCTCTGGCTGCGCAGTCCGTGTTCCATCAGAACAAGGATGAATTCTGGAAATATTATGATGCGATCTACAAAAATCAGGGTGATGAGAGCACCGAGTGGGCAACACCGGATTTCCTGGTCAATCTCGCCAAAACTGAAAATATCAACGTCGATTATGACAAGCTTCGCAAGGATATCGATGAAGGAACCTATCAAAAAGAAGTCGACAGCCACAACGAAACAGCGAAAAACTTGCATGTCATGAGCACGCCGACCCTGTTCGTTAATGGGGAGAAGGCTCCTGATAAGGCCTCCATGGACTACACCGAGTTGAAGCCGTATATTGAGAAAAAATTGGCTGATCAAAATACAAAGTAAAGATGTAAGGATAAGATCCTGAATAAAAAGGAGTTTTAAGCGATGGAAGGCAATCGTTTCTTGGCGTCTATTCGCCCGTATGCCCTATACATGGCATGGATTGTATCCATCGTGGCTGTGGGCGGAAGCTTGTACTTAAGCGAAATCATGCATTATGAGCCCTGCAAGCTGTGCTGGCTTCAGCGGATTTTTATGTACCCGCAGGTTATCCTGCTGGGGATCGCAAGCTACAAGAACGACCGAAAAATCATTCCCTACGCCATGACACTCAGTATTATTGGGGGCTTCATCTCCATTTACCATTATGCGGAGCAGAAAATACCGGCTCTTGCCAAGGCTCTTCCGTGTACGGTTGGCATACCATGCGACTTTGATTACCTGAATTGGTTCGGATTCATTACGATCCCGCTTTTGGCACTGATTGCTTTCATACTTATTGTTTGTCTGCTTATCGCCGGACGCGAAACACCGGAAGAAGTTCAAGAAGCATAATGTTCTTTAAAGCGCTTGTCCCAGTACATGCCAAGCTTACGGCTGGATGGGACAAGCGCTTTTTTCATGAGTTATCGGAAGCGGCTTGATCATAGGATGCACCTGGGTGTACATTGAATGTAATTTTGTTTGGTTAGAAGAGGAGGAGTGAACATCATGCCGTACAAATGCGGAGGAGAGATTCCGAGGCTTGCGGGAGACCGCGTTAAGCTGCGCCCGCTAGCTTTGAATGATGCGTTGCTCATGTTCGAATGCTGGTCTGACCCTGAAGTGCGCCTCTATTCGGATCTTCCCGAGATGCAGGATGCGGCCGCGGCAGCTGAAATGATCCGGATTCTCAATGGTCTGTCCCTGACCGAAGAGGGGCTCAGATGGGGCATTGAAGCGGAGGACGGCACGCTGATCGGCAGCTGTGGCATGAACTGGTGGCAGTTGGAGGGAGCTTACCGTGGGGAGATTGGCTGCGAACTGGCTCGGCCATACTGGGGAAAGGGATATATGCGCGAAGCGGTGAAGGTTGTGCTTGGTTATTCTTTTGATATGATGGGGCTAAACCGTCTTGAAGCGCTGACCGATCCCCGCAATGTACGTGCCGGCCGTCTCTTTGAATCCCTCGGTTTTAAGCTGGAAGGAATGCTGAGACAATATCGGCATACGGACAGCGGTTTCGTGGATGCCAACCTCCATGCGCTGCTGCGTGATGAATGGGAAGCTTCTGACAGATCATGATCATTGCCTATCAACAAGGAACATCACAACCGCATCGCACAGACCCTTTAGTATGAATATCAGTTGACGACGGTTATAACTTGAGGATGCAAAATAACAGGGAGAGCTTTAGCAGACATAAAAGAGCAGCTCGGCTGCATTTTTATGCGTAAAGGCTTATCCTTTTTTTTATGTTTAGGAGTTGACATGAGATGGAAACCTCATCACAATCTAAGAGACGTACATTATACGCATAGGTATCTATTAATTGTTCGAATCTATCATATTATTACGATGACGAGCGGGAATCGGTGCTGCAACGGCCGGAGCATCAATTTGTTGCCCGTACGGTGTTGGATGAGTTGGTGTATGGTCCCGGTCGGAAGGATGATCGCGTTAAAGTGCTGGATTCCCGGGAGCGCGAAGCAGCCAAAGTCCTGCAGCTCTTCCGCGAGAAGATTGCGGACGGCTCGGTTGTACTGAAGATCACGCATGATCCCGCCTCGTCATTCAAGAAAGGAATCAAATATTTGTGAATCCTGGTGTTAACCATCCGCAGCGCAAGTTTATTCTGATCGGAATCTTGGTTTCAACCTTCCTGTCGGCTATCGAAGGAACGGTGACGGGTCCGGCTGGACCCGCGATTATCAGCAGCTTTGGAGGCATGAAGCTGCTGAGCTGGATTTTTACGGCATTTTTGCTAACCATGGCTGTTTCGACCCCGGTTTTCGGGAAAATCAGCGATTTATACGGCCGCAAGCCAGTATTTCAGATCGGTTCGCTGCTGTTCGTGATTGGATCGCTGCTATGCAGCTTTTCGCAGAACATGGAGCAGTTAATTATATTCCGGGCCATTCAGGGGATTGGCGCCGGTGCCATCGTGCCGGTGACCTTTACGATCATAGGGGATGTGTACCGTATTGAGGAACGTGCCAAAATCCAGGGCATGATCAGCTCGGTATGGGGGATTTCCTCTCTGATCGGTCCGCTGGTCGGCGGTTATTTTGTTGATTATCTCAACTGGCGCTGGATTTTCGGCTTTAATGTTCCGTTTGGCTTCATCTCCATGTGGCTGATTGCCCGGTATTTTCATGAAAGCCGTGAGAAACGGGAGAAAACACAAATTGATGTGGCCGGAGCGGCGACATTCACGATTGGTATGACGGCACTGCTGTTTGCCCTGGCAACAGGCGGACAATATTTCAGCTGGAGCTCACCGCTGCTGATCAGCTGCTTCGTTCTGGCGGCCGTGCTTTTGGTTGCCTTTATCTTCATCGAGAACCGTGCTGCTGAGCCGATGCTGCCTCTGAAACTATTTCGCATCCGCGACATCTCGGTGTCGACAGTGGCAAGCATTCTGACCAGCGCTCTGCTGATCGGTCTGACCACGTATACACCGCTTTGGATTCAGGGAGTCATGGGCAAAAATGCGACAATGTCCGGCCTGACGATGGCACCGATGTCGATCGGATGGCTGTTCGGCTCCGTGTTCGGAAGCCGGCTTATCCTGACTGCGGGTTCACGTAAGACCACCGTAATCGGACTTGCCGGCATTGTGATCGGCGCTGCCGGGCTCGCCTTTATTACGGGTTCGACACCGCATTATATTCTGCTGATCTATACCTTTATCTACGGAGTGGGATTTGGTTATTCGACGACCGTGTTCACGATCATCGCCCAATCCTCCGTCGGGTATTCACTGAGAGGAGCTTCTACGGCACTCAATACCTTTGTGCGTTCCTTGGGCCAGACGATCGGCGTTGCCGTGTTCGGAACCTTTATCAACCTCAGCATTGCGAACCGGATTACCCGTCAGCCTGGGCTTGAGGATGTAAAGCAGGAGGAAGTGAACCAGCTGTTGACCCCGGAAGGAAGCGCCAGCATGCCGCAGGAGCTGTGGAACCAGCTGATGCAGATTCTGGAGGGAAGCATTCATTCATTATATGTGGTGATGGCAGTCATCGCGGTCATCAGCCTCATTTCTGTCTTAGCGCTGCGTAATACAGTCCCTTCGTCAGATGAAGAGGAACTGACAGAAAAGGCTTAGCCCGCAACAGCGGGATTTTGAATTAAAAGGACACCCCGGTTTTCGATAACCGTGAGGGTGTCCTTTTTGTTGTTGCAAAAATATTCACTTCCGCAGTGAAGGCGTCAGCCTTTCCGCCTGCATCCCCAGTTTTTTCAGCAAATCAATTAGCTGGGCCTTCTCCTCATCGCTCAAACCGCTGAAGGCATGATGAATCCGTTCGGTATATTTGGGATATAAATCGTTCATCAATGCCTCGCCGACCGGTGTCAGTTCCGCATAAATCACGCGGCGGTCGTTTGGGCAGGGGCGGCGGTGGATATATCCGCGCTCCTCAAGCCTGTCTATCACGTATGTGACATTGCCGCTCTGCAGCAGAAGCTTGGAGCCGATCTGCTGGATCGGCTGTGATCCTTTGTAATAGAGTACCTCCATGACCGCAAAGGCGGTGGGGTTAAAGCCTTCGATTTTGCTGTTGATGACGGCATGCTCGTTGATGCTTTTGAAGCTTTTGGCGAACACCCGGTACAGGTGCAGAGACAACTGGGCATCACGTTCCTGTGCATGAATCATGATTATTCCCGCCTTTATATTCATTTACTGCTGCCGCGTTAAGAATGTTGGATTCGTGCCGTATATTTGAGATTGAAATTTAGAATCCCCATATTTGTATCCTTATCATAGCGCTTGGCCTATATGAAAAACATGTGATTTGTCACATTCCATCGGCTTTGAAAAATTAAAATTTGTAGTAAATTTCATCCCGGGGGTTGAAGATTCAATCGGTCTCGGGGCGGATGGAAGAAAAGCTCATTTTTTTTACGATATAAGAAAGAAAAAGCCTGAAGGAGTGGCAAGGGAATGTCGGGAAATACCGTAAGAAATAAGGAAGCTCTGATGCGTAACCGCCCGTATATGATGCTGTTGGGAGCCCAGCTGTTCACAGATTCATTGTGGCAGATCTATATCATTCTTGTCCTGAAAGGGATGATGGCGGTCTTATTTTCTCCGGCAAAAAGTGGTAAGGTGAAAGAACTGGTTCCATCCTCTCAAATGAATCAGGCTGTGTCGATCAGCTCGGGGATTGAACAAATTACGAAAATTATCGGCCCAGCTCTGGGCGGTGTGCTTGTAACGTTGATCGGAATCAAATTTTGTTTTGTAACTGCTTGCCGGACGACGCTTGATTGAACGCAAGGATGCGCGTACAACTGCATCCGTTGCTGCACGGGTACAAGGCCAGGCAGCCTCCGGGGTTTAGTCAAACGACGACGGAACTTATTATTTTGATCTAATGGCAGGGGTGTTGGAATGGAAGCAGCACTGTTGGATGTATTTATTGAAGAAGCGGGGTACGAGGAAGGTCATCCACGTATCCGCGATATCGCATTTCAGGTTCATGCCGGAGAACTCTTAGGGCTGATCGGCCCGAACGGAGCTGGAAAGAGCACCACGATCAAGACGCTGCTCGGACTGATGAAACATGCAAAGGCGCGTGTTTCCTTTGGTGGCAGCTCCGGAAGATATGCCTATGTTCCCGAGCAGCCGGTGTTTCATGATGATTTAACGCTATGGGAGCATATGGATCTGGCAGCAGCCGTGTATGGCTTGGATTATGAGTCCTTTGGACGGGATGCGGACAGGCTTCTTCGCCAGTTTGGCATGGAAGAGGTTAAGAATGATCTTCCTGGCGGGTTCTCCAAGGGAATGAAGCAGAAAATGATGCTAATGCTTGGATTCTTAAGCAAACCGGATGTGTATATCGTAGACGAGCCTTTCATCGGATTGGATCCACGCGCGACTAAAGATTTTTTGAGGCTTTTGGACGAAGAGCGCAGCCGCGGCGCAGCTGTACTGATGTCAACGCATGTGCTTGACACGGCTGAAAAAATTTGCGACAGGTTCATCATGATTTCCTTTGGAAAGACGGTTGTGGAGGGAACGCTTGCGGATATCCGTGAAAGCGCCGGACTCCCCGGAGCATCACTGTTTGACTGCTTTGATTCGCTAGCATGAGGAGTCGGCGGATAACAGAAGGAAAGGACGAAGATATGAGCGGCCGAAAGAATGAAGGATATCTATTTCCAAATCCAGCAAGCCTGTTCAGGCGGAGACTGAAGAGCCACTTTAAAGAATTAGCGGCTGTTCTGCGTTCGGTAGCCGACGATTGGACTGTGTTCCTGTACATACTCATACCTGGATTGCTTCTGGGTGGCAGGCTCTATTATGGTCTATGGAAGGAGCCGCTTCCGGATTGGTCCGGACAGCTTCCATTTACGATCATACCGGTGCTGCTCATGCTTTTTGCTTCCATCGGAGGCATTCTTCTGCTGGTCCGTGAGGGGGATGTACTGTTTGTAGTTCAGCGGCAGGCATGGCTTCAGGGAATCATGCTCCGTGGCAGCCTGTATAGCATGGCATCGGCAGCAGTAAAAACGGCTGTCTGTTATCTGCTTCTGCTTCCGTTTTTGATCAGACAGTTTCATGAAGATAGCTTGTTTGCCGTATGTTTGCTTTTCTTTACCCTTGCTTTTGAATGGGTGCTGATGTGGTCGAAACATCTGATCAGAGTACAGACGGGCGGATGGCGCAGACGCTTGCTGTATGTTCCGTTCGTCATTATTCCGGCATTTCTGTATGTTATATGCAGCCTGATTTTTAGAACTCATCCTATTTTTCTTGGTTTTGGGGCGATTATCTTCGTTGCCGTAAGCCTGTTCCTCATCAAAGTAAGACTCCGTCTCCGGGGGACATTTATGAATGATGTGCAGGAGGATTTAGCCAAGCGTACAAACTTGACGAGCCTTGTTTTGAGCCAGGCTGTGGACAAACCACGTAGGATCCGCAGGAAAACCTGGATATTTCGCCGATCCCGGCCCGTATTCCGTTCTGTAACGGCTTCCAAGAGAATGGCTGGTGCGATGATCAAAGCCTTAGTGCGTCATCCGGGGCAGAGAAAGCTGTATCTGCAATTCGCGGCCGTTAGCACGATGGTTCTCCTGCTGCCCATTCCTTTAGGGATTAAGGCCATGGTGTTCATCGCACTTGAGGTGCTGCTGGTTTACTGGCTATTTCTTCAGTGGTTCAACTTCCGGGAGGATGCTTTTGTTTCCCTGCTGCCTTGGCCGGATGATAAGAGCCTTCAGGCTGGGATTCTGGCGGTCCGGACACTGCTGCTTCCGTTCGCAGTTTGGACATCGGCCATTGTACTGTTTACGGGAGTTACCCTCTGGCTTGCAATTATTGGCTTCATCCCCCTAGCCGTTGTCATTGGATGGACTGTTCCTCAGGTTATGCGCCTGTTCATGCTGAATAAAGAATATTAAAAGAAGGCCCGGATTTCACTTGTGAAGTGCACCCCTTAGAATAGACATTGGAAAAACCCCTTGGTTTAACCGATGAATTCTAGGGGGTGTATTTTTTATGGCTATAAAAGGTC
>NZ_STGQ01000003.1:0-447500 GCF_004916975.1 Paenibacillus dokdonensis
TTCCCGAAGGAAGTGTAAGAGTCCGCTCGACTTGCATGTATTAGGCACGCCGCCAGCGTTCGTCCTGAGCCAGGATCAAACTCTCCAAGAAAGTTGATAGCTCATTTTGAAACTGACGAGATATAATGAAATTTTGAATTAAGCAATGCTAATCAAAATATTCATTAATGTTAATCTCATTTGTGCTCAATCATCGATTCAGACAAGAAGTCTTGAACCCAATAATTTCGCGTTTCGGCTTTGCAAGCAAAGCCTGTATCTCACTCGTTGTTCAGTTTTCAAAGATCAAATTCTTTCTTTCGTTCATCACCGCATCTCAGCGGCAACTTTTATAATATATCATGGTTTTTCGAGAATTGCAAGCTTTTTTCGAACTTTTTTCATCTCTCAGAACCGTTCGGCATTTAGTAGATTTCTTGGCCGGATTAATAATATAACATATGATTCAGTTAATTAGCAAGCTTATTTTTAAATTAATAAATGAAGAATCCATTTAATCATTACATACACGAAAAACAGACATACAATGTATGTCTGTTTTTGTCTCCACCCTATACTTTTGGCTCAATCTCTAATCCAAGGATTCTTCCGTTTTGAAGAAGAACCTTGTCTTTTGGATTTCTGGGATACATCTTTTTCACGAGAAGCTTTGGCGCTGTTCTTGGTGTTGCTAAGCGTTTTTACCTTTTTGGTGGATTCTACTTTAGCCTCTTCATTTGACTCCGCAGCTTCAAATGATGTACTTGAAGCTTGTGCCGAATTTACACTTGCTGTTGAAACTGGTTCAGGCTGAGTCATTTGCGCTGGATACCCATATGACTGGGCACGGTCCCATTCTGGGTGGCCCATCCCTCCCCAACCTGGAAATTGCATATTCGGATCATGGAATTGCATATCCGGATCATGGCCATAAGCACCTAACTGAGCATTCGGCATCGCTCCATAATTGCCCATCATTGGAGCAGGATACGGATAGCACCATGCTGGATAGGCAAACTGCGGGCATCCTCCTGGGTAATTAAACATTGGATCCACATAACTCGGATTAGGTCCATGATAAGCTGGTGATACATCTGAACAACCACAAGGATTATAAGGAGCAGGTTCATAATACATAGGGGACACGTCGTTATGATGGTAAGGCTGGTTGGGTTGATTGCTTACCGGTGACTGCATATTCGGTTCATAGAACATAGGGGACACGTCGTGATGATGGTAAGGCTGGTTGGGCTGATTGCTTACCGGTGATTGCATATTGGGTTCGTAGGATATCGGAGATACATGATTATGATGATAAGCATGATTAGGCTGATTGCTTACTGGTGACTGCATATTGGGTTCATAAGCTATAGGTGATTGGTGATTTTCCCAATGATTCTCTCCCCATTGTCCTCCAACAGGCATATGAGAATACGGACTTACCCAAGATGGATTCGGCATGCAATCGTCATCTTGAGCACTCTCCACAATGCCTGGATAATTCGATGTCTTTCCTGGATAAGGCATGTTGTTGTAGTTATGTTCTCCAAGAACACCTTCATCACATGGCATATTGTAGAACGATCCTACTTCCTGGGCAGGCACTGGGAACTGCATAAAGGGATGCTGTGCTCCCCAATAATTATCCTCGCATCCGCAAGGCTCCTCATGAGCAGGCTTAACAGCCATCGGCTTATTTTCTGCAAGAGGCATTATATTAGGCATGACATTAGGGACTGTCATTTCAGGCATAACGTTTGGCGTCATATTAGGCATGACATTCGGCATGACATTTGGCATTGTCATCTCAGGCATAATATTCGGTGTCACATTCGGTTTTACCATTTCGGGCATAATGTTTGGCATCACATTCGGCACCGTCATTTCAGGCATAACGTTAGGTATGTTCGGCATGATATTGGGCACATTCGGAAGGGTCATTTCGGGCATAAGATTAGGAAGTGGAAGGTTAGGTATTTCAAGCTGCTGAGGCTGCACGTTGCTTGGAGCGGTAACCTCGGCCTTCGGTGCTGTTTCTTCTTTAGGGCCCGTATAAGCTTTGCCACCAGGAAGTATTTTGTCGTGATTTTCATTCGCATTCGCGTTTGTGTTTGAGTTTGTGGTTGCATTTGAATTCCCACTCGTTTTAGGAATGTTCACAACCTCTCCCACCAGCAAAGCATTCGGATTTTTGAGTTGGGGATTGGCATCGATCATTTCCTTTAGTGAAACACCCCATGCTTTCGACAGCTTCCAGAGACTATCCCCCTGTTTGACGACATGCTTATGGATAATTTGATCATTGCTGGGCACCTGCACCGGAACTGCAGGAATTTTCACCTTTTGTCCGATTTGCAGCTGATTGGGATCAGAAATTTGGGGATTAGCGTCGATGATTTTTTGCAAAGGAATATCATACTTTTTGGAAAGCTCATATAAAGTGTCGCCATTTTTTACAATGTGTATCTTCACGCGGCAAATACCTCCTAAACTCTTATAGGCGCATAAATCGTCCGCCTTCGTTACTACATCTTATGCACAGGATAGGCGGATGACATCCCTTATGACAAAAAAATCCTTTCATGAGCTTGTCATGAAAGGATTTTGGAGAACATGCACGCGTGAACCGGGCTAAATTTTTAAGCTTCCCAGACTTTATAGCCGTCCTGGGTTACCGCTTTACGGAATTCTTCGAGCAATTTCAGCGTTATTGGACCTGCATGGCCTTCACCAATCACCCGTCCGTCAATTTCGCGGGCTGCGATAACCTCTGCGGCCGTACCTGTGAAGAATACCTCGTCTGCTATATACACATCATGCATTGTGAACGGCTCTTCCTTCAGCTTGTAACCAAGCTTCTCGCACAACTCAATAATAGCCAAACGTGTAATACCTTCAAGAGCACCCAGATAGCATGGAGGCGTGTACACAACACCTTTTTTCACTAAGAAAATATTATCACCGGATCCTTCAGTCACATATCCCTGGGCATTTAGCATAATCGCCTCATCCGCTTCAGCCAGATTCGACTGAATTTTCACCAGGATATTGTTCAAATAGTTCAGGGATTTAATCTTCGGATTCAAAGCATCCGGGAGATTGCGGCGCTGGGATACCGAAACGGCTCGCAATCCTTTCAAATAAGCTTCGTCCGAGTAAATGGCAAGCTGTTCAACGATAATGAGCACCGTCGGATTCGGGCAACGTCTTGGATCAAGACCCAAGTTGCCTACTCCACGAGACACAACCAGACGGATATAACCGTTTCTCATATCGTTACGGCGAATCGTTTCCGCCATGGCTTCGCGCATTGCCTCGAATGACAATGGAATGACAAGATCAATGGATTTTGCAGAATCATAGAGACGCTCCAGATGTTCATCGCATTTAAAAATATTACCTTCATAAATGCGGATTCCCTCGAAAATTCCATCACCATATAAAAATCCATGGTCAAAAACGGATACTTTTGCGTTCTCCTTGGTTACAAATTCGCCATCCAAATAGATCCACTGCTCTGACATTAACTACAGCACCTCCGAAATTAATTCCTGATAAGTATAGCTTGGATAGGATCCAAGGACACGAACCTGACAGCCAAGTGCCTCGATTTCTTCAATCGCTGCGGTCAGTAGTACGGAATCCACCGATTCCAAGACATCGATATAAAAATAATAGCTGCCCAGCTTTTTCTTCGTAGGGCGCGATTCAATACGGGATAAGTTCAAACGTCTCCACGCAAAGGTAGCTAGAACCTGATGCAGCGCTCCGGCAAAATCCTCAGGAAGCGTAACCAGGACGCTTGTTTTCATTTGCTTAACCGGCTGCGGAACCTGAGTCAGTTCCTCCTTGCCAATCAATATAAACCGGGTGTAATTGTTATCATGGTCAGTCACACGTTCAGCCAAAATATCCAACTGGTGCGTGGCAGCGCCGAGCGTCGTTCCAATGGCTGCCATTCCAATACCTGGATTATCCTTTACAATTCCGACAGCTTCCGTGGTGCTGCCTGCATTCACAAGCTCCGCTTGGGGAGCATGCTTGCGGATGAACTGCTGGCACTGCGCCATGGCTACAGGATGAGATAATATTTTCTGAATCCGGGTGTAATCCACCCCACCGGACTCCGCAATAAACTCTTCACGGTCACCGATCAAATTCTGGATCGACGGATAAACCCATTCAATCTGCATCGGAATATCCACTTCATTGACGAGCCAATCCATATGAAGACTCACGGAGCCTTCAATGGTATTTTCAATAGGAATGACGCTGTAATCTGTTTTCCCATGCACCGTTGATAAAAACACGTCGGAGATCAGCTTATGGTACACCAGTTCTACTGGTTCATCCCCGAACAAGAGTACAACAGCTTCGTGTGACACCGACCCTTCAGGCAATAATGCTATACGCTTCATGCTTTTACTTCCCCTTTTATCATTTCCAAAAATGAGCCAGACGGCATACTGCCGATCAGCATTGCTCCTTCACGCGAAGGGCTCAGCCAGCTTGCAGAAGCACGAATGCCCTCAGCCTTCATCGTATTCAGCAGATAAGTCTCCAGTTCCTTTTTGCGCTGTGATTGTCGTTCCACCAAAGCCAGCAATGTTGGACCCGCACCGCTAAGTGCAATGCCCAGCGCTCCATGGTCAACAGCATTTTTCAGGATCTCCGCCATACCAGGGACGAGCTCTGCACGGTAAGGCTGATGCAGACGGTCAGACATCGCACGGCTGATTAAATCCAATCTGCCTTGGGCCAAGGCGGCCACCAGCAACGAAGATCTGCTGATATTGTATACCGCGTCCTTCCGGCTGATCTGTTCAGGAAGTGCTTTTCTCGCCTCAGAGGTTGAGAGCTGGAAATCCGGAATGACGACAAGCACCTCCAACTCCTCATGCGGTTCCATGCGTATGTAGTCCGCATGCAGGCCGTCCCATATGGCTGTAATGAGCCCGCCGAACAACGAGGCTCCGACATTGTCAGGATGGTCCTCGATGGCTGTTGCCATATCAAAGAGCTTCGTTTCCGAAAGCGGCGACCCGATTAATTCATTCGCAGCGAACAACGCACCGACAATTGCGGATGCGCTGCTGCCCAGGCCCCGTGTCAGGGGAATATCGGAGTACATGGATATCTCAAGCTCAGGTACCTGAACTCCCGCTTCGCGAAATACCATCTGGGCAACCTTGTACACCAGATTGCTTTTATCTGTCGGGATCCCATCCATTTCGTCTCCATATAAATGAATGACCGTTTCCTTAGACCCTTTCATTCCAATCCATGAGTATATTGAAAGTGCCATACCAAGCGTATCAAACCCCGGACCCAGATTCGCGGTGCTTGCAGGAATTCTCACACATACGCCTTCTGGTTTTATCATGCTCCGGCCTCTTCCAGTTTAGCGATGGCCTCCATAACGGCTGCTTCGGTGTCTGGCACTACAAGAGGATCAGCATTGACCGTTTTCAGCGCGACGTTTGGATCTTTAAGTCCATTCCCTGTCAAAACGCATACGACTGTTTCCCCGCCTTGGAAATAACCCTCTCGCTTGAGCTTAAGCACACCTGCAACGGAAGCCGCAGAAGCCGGCTCAGCAAAAATGCCTTCTCGGGATGCGATCATCCGGTAAGCAGTCAGAATTTCATCATCCGTTACATAATTGATGAGTCCGTTTGACTCCTCAGCTGCAGCAACCGCTGTTTTCCAGCTTGCGGGATTACCGATCCGGATTGCTGTAGCGATCGTTTCAGGCTCAAGAATCGGCTCGCCTTTCACAATGGCCATAGCGCCTTCAGCCTCAAAACCTACCATTTTCGGCAGCGAGGTTGCTTTACCTGCTTCATGGTACTCCTTGAAGCCCTTCCAGTAAGCCGAGATGTTGCCGGCATTACCGACAGGAATAGCCAGCACGTCTGGTGCTTTGCCCAACTGATCGACAACTTCAAATGCCGCCGTCTTTTGACCTTCAATGCGATACGGATTAACCGAGTTCACAAGTGTGATCGGATGCTTCGCCGTAATTTCGCGAACAATCTCCAAAGCCCGGTCAAAATTCCCCTCGATGGCAATTACTTTCGCTCCGTAGATCATAGCTTGAGCCAGCTTGCCGAGCGCGATATTGTTGTTCGGGATAAGTACGATGCAATTCAACCCTGCTCTGGCGGCATATGCTGCTGCTGCTGCAGAAGTGTTACCGGTAGAGGCACACATAATGGTACGGCTGCCTTCTTCGATTGCTTTGGCAACGGCCATGACCATGCCACGGTCCTTAAAAGATCCCGTTGGATTCAGTCCTTCATATTTGAAATACAGATCAAGTCCCAATTCCTCCGAAAGATTCTCCGCACGGATGAGCGGTGTGTTGCCTTCCTTTAATGTAAGCAAAGGCGTGTTTTCATTCACTGGCAGGTACGATTTGTAATTTTGAAGTAGTCCTTGGTATGACATGGGTATGGCTCCTTTTCTCTTTATAGATAAGGCAGAGGGAATTATCCCTCCACGCGGTATACACTCTTGATTTTACGGATGACTTGAAGTCCTTCGAAATGCTGCAGCACTTTGTCCATGCTCGATTTGGTGGCATTATGGGTGACGATGATGATTTCTGCTTCCGGATTCAATTCATTGGGCTGCTGGACCACCGATTCCAGGCTGACTCCAAATTCAGCGAACACCTGGGTGATTCTTGCCAGGACACCTGCCTTATCATCCACATGAAGCAAAATGAAATTTTTAAACGAGATTTGCTCATCGTTCTTCAGCTTCTTCGGCTTGTAAGGGACGATAGCCTTCAGACCGTTCACACCGAGCTTCAGATTCTTGATCACCGCGACCAGATCCGCCACAACCGAGGTGGCCGTTGGCATTTCGCCCGCACCAGCACCATAGAACATCGTCTCGCCTACGGCTTCACCATACACATAAACCGCGTTAAATACTCCGTTTACCGAAGCAATTGGATGTCCTTTACGTACCATGGTCGGCTGAACGCTGATACTCACATGATCATCTTCCCGGTCGGCAATGCCCAGCAGCTTCATCTCATATCCTAAACGCTTTGCATATGTGATATCCTCTTTTGATACTTGAGAGATACCGCGTACACTGACATCCTTCAGCTCCACATTGGTGCGGAAGCCCAGCGTACCGAGAATAGCCATTTTACGGGCTGCATCCAATCCTTCCACATCCGAGGTCGGGTCTGCTTCCGCATAACCAAGCTTCTGCGCCTCTTCGAGCACATCCTCGTACGAAGCGCCTTCCTGACTCATTTTTGTTAAAATAAAGTTCGTCGTCCCATTCACGATCCCCATGATTTTCAATATGCGGTCGGACGAGAAGCCCTCAATTAAAGTCCGTATAATTGGAATGCCGCCGGCAACGCTGGCCTCATAGAAAACATCACATTGCCTTTCTTGTGCCTTGGCCAAAATTTCCGATCCATGTAGAGCCATCAGATCCTTGTTCGCGGTCACGATATGCTTGCCGCGTTCCAAAGCTTCCAGAATATATGCCTTGGTATCTTCAACGCCGCCCATGACCTCAACGACCACATCAATTTCCGGATCACGGATGACTTCCCATGGATCTTCTGTCAGCTTGCTCTTGTCCACGTTGATGCTGCGGATTTTGTCACTGTTCTTCACAGCGATTTTTTCAATGATAATTGGAGAACCGACCTGGCTGCTCAAATCTTCCTGATGTCCTTCCACAATCCTTACGACTCCCGTACCTACGGTGCCAAGTCCCAATAAACCCACTTTTACCGGCTTCATTCCTTTACCTCCTGTTTCATACGTTGTCATTCTATATTCATTTCATTCTAGCCTTGACCGATGAGATTTGCACGTTTGACACCAGCGCAATCCCGCAGGTTTTCCAGCATATCTCCGAGCTCATCGCTCATTCTGGAGACCTCAACGGATATCACAACATTCGCAATTCCCTGGAGCGGGATACTTTGGTGAATTGTCAGTACGTTCCCGCCAAAGCCAGCAACGAGACTTAATACTTTGGACAGCATTCCAGAGCGGTGTTCCATGTCTATGGAGATTGTAACAATACGCTCTCTTTCCAGCTGGTTAATCAGATGGATACCGTCTTTATACTTGTAAAATGCACTGCGGCTCATTCCAACCTGTTCCACAGCTTCATGCACCGTCTTCGCGTCACCGGCCGCAAGCAGCTGCTTTACCTGCATGGTTTTAACCACGGCTTCAGGTAAAATATCTTCACGGACCAAATAATAGCGTTCTTTCACGAACGTCCTCTCCTCAAAGACTGATGTTTTTATATAGTGGACATTATAAAGAATTGTTTCGGACGGGTCAATAGATTTAAGCCTTTTTGTGTTGAAGAGTGTCAAGGAAGCGCTTACGTTTTATTTTTAAGAGACGGATTGTAATATGAAGTGCGACACCTCAAGCTAGGAAAAACAAAAATGGCCCATGCTGGTTTCGTGTAAAATGGAAGTCACCACAACTAAACCATTTATCACAGGAGAACCCAACATGAGCTACTCCCATCTTAGCATAATTGAGCGCGGACAACTAGAAACGTTACATCGACTGGGCTGGTCCTGCCGGGAAATAGGGCGTGAACTGGGCCGTCATCCCTCTACAATCGCACGTGAAGTTGTACGAGGCAGCCAGAAAGAAGAGTATGCGGCTCTACCCGCCCAACAGGCCTACCACGAGCGAAGAGCTTCATGTGTGCCTAACGGGAAGTACAACACAGATCTTGCTGAGCAGATCAACCAGAAGCTGCTGGAGACGTGGTCTCCTGAGCAGATCGCGGAGAAGCGACGGGCGGAAGGGAAGCCTTTCGTTTGCTTCAAGACCATCTACAGATGGCTCTACAAAGGATGCCTTGCAGCTGGAGACGTCAAGGTTCTACGGCATAAAGGCAAGCGTCAGAAACCGGTGGAAACGCGCGGTCGCTTCCTCGTTGGCACCCCAATTAGCAAGAGACCAAAAGAGGTTCGCAAACGCACGTCATTTGGCCATTGGGAGCTCGATACTGTCGTCTCCAGCCGAGGGAATAGTAAAGCCTGTGCGGCTACCTTCATTGAACGGAAGACGCGTCTTTACGTGGCTGTGAAAATGCCAGATAGGACGGCTAACTCCATGGAAATCGCCTTCGGTGTCGTGGCCAGCCAATACCCACAAGGTGCCTTCCAAACGGCGACAACCGATCGAGGGAAAGAGTTCGCTTGCTACGCGAATCTGGAAGCCTTTCACGATATCCAGGTCTATTTTGCAGATCCATATTCCTCTTGGCAGCGGGGCTCCAACGAGAATGGAAACGGCCTACTCCGAGAGTTCTTCCCCAAAGGGCATGACTTCGCTGCCATTACGGATGAACAACTTGCTGATGCGCTCCGGCTGATTAACAACCGCCCCCGAAAATGCCTAGATTGGAAGTCGGCTCACGAAGCCTTCATGGACGAGGTGTCGCACTTAGCTTGACAATCCGTCAAGAAAAAAAGCCGTCCAGGATGCTTATCGCACCTTAAACGGCTTCTCATTTTAGTAGTAACTGCTGCCTTCCACGAACTCAAATTCGAAGTCGGCGATACGGACGATCGTTCCTTCAACCGCGCCGCGTTTACGCAGCTCATCATCAATGCCCATATGACGCATCGTACGCGCAAGCTTTTGAATAGCTTCATGCGAATTCATCTGAATTCTCTTCAGCATCCCTTCAATCTTCACGCTGTGTACGACATATGCCTCATTATCCCTTGTGATGGTAAATGCATTGTTATCGTCTTTCTTATCCAGCTTGTATACTTTTCTTTCCGTAGTCTCGGCCACCTCTTCGATGTGAACCTCTTCCGGAATAGCATCAAGAATATCTGCCGTACGGTAAAGCAGCTCCTGAACACCTTGACGCGTAAGAGAAGAAATCGGCATGATTTCGATGTCAGGTCGCAGACTCTGAACCTGTTCACGAAACATTGCAAGGTTTTCCTCAGCTTCAGGCATGTCCATTTTATTCGCTGCCACGATCTGTGGACGCTCTGCGAGAGCAGCATTGTACAGCTTAAGCTCATCATTGATTTTCACCCAGTCTTCGAATGGGTCACGGCCTTCGGATCCAGCCATATCAACGACATGGATAATGATTCGCGTACGTTCTACATGCCGCAGGAATTCATGTCCCAGACCTACACCTTCATGGGCACCTTCAATGAGTCCAGGCAAATCGGCCATGACAAAGCTCCGGCCATCTCCTGCTTCGACCATACCAAGATTCGGAGTGATCGTTGTGAAATGGTAAGCGCCGATTTTGGGCTCTGCAGCAGAAACCACAGACAGCAGGGTAGATTTCCCGACACTCGGGAAGCCTACGAGACCCACATCAGCCATGACCTTCAGTTCCATAACCAGATAACGCTCCTGGCCCTCTTCACCATTTTCAGCAATCTCTGGAGCTGGGTTGTTCGGTGTAGCGAAGCGGGTGTTACCGCGTCCACCGCGTCCACCGCGTGCTACAACGACCTGCTGGCCGTGGCGAACCATATCCGCGAGCACCTCGCCTGTATCATCATCAATCAGCACGGTCCCTGGCGGAATCCGTACAATCATATTTTCAGCATTCGCACCATGCTGGCTCTTGTTCCGGCCTTTGACCCCGCGCTGGGCTTTAAAATGCCGCTGATAACGGAAATCCATCAGCGTACGCAGACCCTCATCAACGCGGAATATGATATCTCCGCCTCTACCACCGTCACCGCCGGCAGGTCCGCCTTCAGGGACGTATTTCTCCCGGCGAAAGGCCACTAGCCCGTCACCGCCGTCGCCGCCTTTAACGTAAATCTTCGCTTTATCTACAAACATGACTTCACCTTCCTCATGACTCACACGGCACACGCAATTGAAACGAAGCCTGGGAGGGATGAAGCTGCTCCGCTTTCATTTTTTTGCCTTGTACCACATTATAAATTTGCTGCTTCAGCATTTCCGGATCTCCCATAGATCCGTCTTCTTCAAAGCTTACGATAATATCCGCACCTTCCTGACGCAAACTCAAAAGCAGTTTACGGGTATCCCCCCAAGATACTCTTCCACTATATTGATAAGCGCGAATCGTCTGCATGATCACAGCAGCTAAGTCGACACCATCCTGCGGACTCAACTTATCCAGCTGCATATCGTGATCCACTGCAATCTCAAGCTCGAGATTACTGTTTGAAGTCCGGAACGATTGCAGATAAAAGACAAGTGACGGTATGCCAAGCTTTGAAATTTTGCTTTCTTGGTTCATCCGCTCTTTTATTCTTTCCACACAATGTACGGCTTTATCAATTTTCCCAAGCTGAATGTAACCGTACAATATCTGCAGGTCATTCATCCAGTCATGCCGATGGTGATTCAGCGTCCGTATAGCCGCCTCTTCAAAGCTTCGCAGCAATGCCTGCTGTTCTTGCTCATGACGGCGGATAATCAGCATGAAGCTTCCTGCAAGTACAGCCGCCACCCATATCACCAGCACAATGCTCCAGATGAGAGACTTGTCCTGTATAACGAAATATAATGGTATAGCTAAGGATATAGCGAATATAGCCAATAGAGTCTTCCAGGATTTCAATAGCCTCTCCCCGTTCCTTATCACCGATCATTCTTACATCAATTACCAGTATAACACAGCAATCCTTGATAGATCATCCATCAACTGCAAGAAAAAAACATTATCCGCTTGTCCCGCAGTCATAAACATATCTCTTGATCGCCCGGAGAAAGGCCATATTCTGCTCAAAAGCGTTCTATTTGCAATATTGCCACAGCACTTATATTGACCTCATATATTTAAAAAAAGCCTTCGGCAAGCACTGCCGAAGGCTCTTCTCGTTAATCCAACCCGTTTTGTGAAGACAACTTACGCTTCCACTGCTGCCGCTACCGGAGCAACATCAACAGGGTAGACGCTCACTTTTTTGCGATCGCGGCCCCAACGTTCGAATTTCACAACGCCGTCCACTTTTGCAAACAAAGTATCGTCTTTGCCGATGCCCACGTTCGTACCAGGATGAATTTTAGTTCCGCGTTGACGAACCAAAATGCTTCCGCCAGTAACGGTTTGTCCGTCAGCACGCTTAACGCCGAGGCGTTTTGCTTGGCTGTCGCGTCCGTTCTTTGTGGAACCAACACCCTTTTTCGATGCGAACAATTGAAGATTCAACTTTAACATGTTGTCTACCTCCTTCTTTGAGTAATAACTTCTTTTATTTGAATATACTTCCCGTATGATTCTGTAATCGAATTCAGCATAACTACCATAGACTCGAGCAGCAGCTGTGCTTGGCTTTCAGCATTTCCATTCCCGTCAACGGGAAGATAGGCGCTTAAAAAACCATCATTCATTCTGCTGTCCATTACGGTTCCGGTTAATGCTTCCAAAGAATTCACAGTTCCGACCGTGACCGTCGATACGCCGGCGCACACAATATCTTCACCATGTTTCGCATAGTTCGCATGTCCCTTTACCTCAAAGCCATGGATGCTGCCATCCTCTTGACGTAGTATGCGCACGTTAATCAAATCAGTGCACCTTCTTACGCCTGGATTTTTTCGATGGTTACTTTAGTGTAAGGTTGACGATGGCCTTGTTTCTTGTGGTAGTTTTTCTTAGGTTTGTATTTGTATACTACAACCTTTGCACCTTTGCCATGTCTCTCCACTTTTGCGGTTACAGCTGCGCCGGAAACCAGTGGCGTACCTGCTACCAAACCGTTGTCATTAGATACGGCCAATACACGATCGAAAGTCACGCTTTCGCCGTCGCCCGCATTCAATTTTTCGATGTACAATACGTCGCCCTCTTGAACTTTGTATTGTTTACCGCCAGTTTCGATAATTGCGTACATTTGCTTGCACCTCCTCATGTCTCAGACTCGCCTGATCCAGGTGGCTGCCCTAAAGCTGCACTTTTCAACCCGACCGGAGCGGTTACAGCATGTGACAAGCATAAATACCGGACACATACTCATAGATATTAACATAACCCAGGTATCCGAGTCAATGGATGCCTAGTAGGTTTATTTTACCCGTACCTTCACATGTATCACAAGGCTTCGTGAACAGCATGGCTGTATCATCACGCACCTTTTTGCGTGTCAACTCCAACAGACCCAGCTTGGTCCACCCGACGACATGGCTTTTCGTACGATCTTTACTCATACCTGCCTCCAGCCTGTCCACCACATCCTGACGATGCTGGTCCTGCTCCATATCAATAAAATCGACAATAATAATGCCGCCTACATCACGGAGTCTGATCAGCCTGGCGATCTCTTCCGCAGCTAGTAAATTGGTACGCGTTACTGTATCCTCAAGGCTGTCCCCGCCAATATACTTGCCTGTATTCACATCAACGACCGTAAGAGCCTCCGTTTGGTCCCAAACGATCGAGCCACCGCTTTCCAGAATGACCTTGCGCGAGAAATCCCGCTCCATCTGCTCCTGGATGCCAAAGCTTCTGAAAATATGCTCTTGTCCTTGGTACACTTTAACAGGTAAATGACTGCCGTGGGCAATTTCCTCCAGGAACATTTCCGCTTCCCTGGCCCCTTTGGCGCTGTCGATTTGCAATTCATCCTGCTGCGGGTCAAACACATCCCGGATAAACCGCTGTACAATACTTAGATCCTGATGCAAAAGTGAGGGAGCCACGCTGGCGTCTGCACGTTTTTGAATCATCCGCCACTGCTCACGAAGCAAATCAAGATCCCCTGCAATTGCGCACGGATTCTCTTCTTCGGAGACCGTTCTCATGATGATGCCTTCCCCTTCACGCCGGATTTCTTCCCCCAGCATTTTCAGGCGGCTGCGTTCATGCTCTTTGCTGACCTTTTTGGAAACCGCAACATAATCGGCATTCGGCATATACACAACCCATCTTCCTGGGAGTGAGTAATGTGTGGTCACTCTCGGACCCTTGCTACCAAGCGGCTCCTTCATGACCTGTACAACCACTTCCTGCCCGACGCGGAGCAGATTCTCAATCGACGGTTTCTCTTTAGGCTGCTTATCCAGATGCGGATGCAGCACATCGTCCACATACAAAAAAGCATTCTTTTTATGACCGATATCCACAAAAGCCGCCTGCATGCCCGGAAGCACATTGACGACACGTCCTTTATAAAAGCTCCCTACCAGACTGTGATTATGGCTGCGTTCAATCGCAAACTCTACCAGTTTGCCTTCTTCCACGAGGGCCATCTGCGTCTGCTTCGATTCACAATGAACAATCATTTGTTTCATGGCTCCACCCCTGCTAGAAGACATTTCCATTCCATTTTACCATGAAATCCCCTTTTTTTAGCTTATAGCTTAAATTCAATTTTGATCTCATTTCATTTATTAATTTTATATGTGGAGCCCGGCGAAATAAGCCGAAATCAGGCGCTGCTCCGGAAGCATAGCAATAAGGCTGCCCTGCTTGTTAATCACATAAATGACATGATAATTCTCTCTTTTAAATAGACGCAAAATACTGTCCAAATGTTTCGCCTGATCCACAATGATCGGCTGTTCCAACACCCTTGCCCGGGCCTCACTGCCAAATCTATTTTCCCTGTTCATGAGAAATCTGGAAAACCGGTAGGGTACATGCCGATAATCTATCCAGTTGGAGTACAGTAGAAAAATACCGATAAGCAGCAGGTTCAGCTGTATCCGCCCTTCTCCCTGAAGGAACGGCAAAACCGAGAAGAAAACCACGCCCATACTGCATGCAACGCTGATTCTTGAAGACCAGAGCAGCGTTGGGTGATAGGGAAAAAGCAGACTGGCGGCAGCATGCACAACCTTGCCCCCATCCAAAGGGAGAACTGGAAGAAGATTGAATAACGCGATCATGGCGTTCCCATAAATTACATAGTTCAAAAAGGCTCCGTCCCCCGGGATTATCTCACGCAGAAGCAGCGCCGCACCGATCATCAGAACATTTTGAAACGGGCCGGCGAGCGCGATGCCGATCTCTTTCCACGCGGTCAGCTGCCCGTGATCCTCCATCTCCACTACACCGCCAAACGGAAGCAGCTGGACTGAGCGGATACGCACGCCAAAAAGCAGAGCGGCTGTCATATGCCCAAGTTCATGGATAAACACAATAGAAAATAAAACGATCAGTTCTAAAAAATGACCGGTAATGACGGAAAACAGCATTAGGATAACGAAAAAAGGATGCAGTGACAGCTTGATCCCCCGAATATTAATCAATAGGGATCACGCCCGCCGGGTCCACGTAATCACCGTCCTCTTTCAAGGAAAAAAATAAGGTCGGTGTCTCTCCCTCCGCTGCGGCCTTCAGCTGACCAACCGCATCACCGCCTTCAACCCAGTCATTTTTTTGCAGACGGGTGTCTGCCAAATGACCATAGGCGGCCACAAGCTTTCCGGTATGCTGAATGGTAACGGTTATACCCGTCTCCGCATTGCCTGAAACATCAATGACACGTCCTGTTTCTACACTCTTCACCTCAAGCGGAACATTTGAAACCTTACTCGGGGCAATTTCAACACCTTTCAAGTCCACTGCGAAAGCCTGGACGATCTCGCCCTCGATCGGTGGATACAGTGATTTGGAGGCATTTACTTTAAGCGGAGATATCTGATTTTGCCTGAAAATCGGTATGAATGCCGGGGCCTTGCCGAAATGGGACTCGTACCATGCCTCAGCTGCCTGAAAATCCATTTCACGGTTCAGCGACTGCATCACATAATCCTGCGCCTTGATGCTCCAAGGCTGAGGAAATTTAAACAGACCCCAGATGAGAGCAAATATAATCGCGCTGAAAAATAACCGCCACATAAATCCTGAAACGAAACGTGTTTTATGACGAAAGGGGCCGTGTCCTTTTGAATTTTCTTTTTTCCACATTTTCTCCGGATCTGGCTCCGGCATCAGTGATTCAGGCAATCTGCCTTTATTCCAGAGTTGGGGCGTGTCCGAAATAGGCTGCGGCATCGGCTTGACGACTGGATCCTCACTTAGCAAAAGATCCCTGATTCTCTCTTCCCTGCGCTGTTTGATTGAGGATTTCGTATCCATTGAGTGATCCCCTTTCGAGGCTTGTTTTTAATCTATTTTATGAGGGGATGTCCCTGTTTTAGAACAAGCCTGAGCTTGTCGCATGAATAAGCAGCAAGGGGAAATAGACAAAAAAAAGGCCCCCATCATCATGAAGAGGGCCTTTGAACCGAATATTTCTAAAGAATTTTTTGCACTTTGGTTGGAGCTGGAGCAGCGCCGGACTTTCGTTTCGTCAAATCCATTTTACGCTGCAATATCCCAAGTACGATATCCGCCACGATAGCGAGCAAAGCTGCCGGTATCGCACCCGCGAAGATCCGAAGTGAGTTGTTGCTGTTCAATCCAGCGTATATTTCCCGGCCAAGCCCGCCTCCGCCGACAAGAGGTGCGATCGTTACGACCCCAATTGCGATGACAGCCGCAATGCGCAATCCCGACATGATATACGTCAAGGACAACGGAAACCGAACTTTGATGAGCAGCTGAAAGGCGCTCATACCGATTCCTTTTCCGGATTCGAGATAGCTTGGGTCAACCTGCTTCAAACCGACGTAAGTGTTTCGCGCAATGGGGTTCAATGAATACAGGAAAAGTCCCACCATGACGGTTTTCGTTCCAAGCCCCATCCACAGCATGAGCACGACCAGCATGGCCAGGCTCGGTACTACCTGAAGAATGTTCGTAATGAACAAAATGACCTTGGCGGCCCATTTGTTTTTGGAGCAAAGGATACCCAGCGGCACCCCAACGATCACCGCGAGGCCGAGCCCGATAACCACCATCGTAAGATGCTGGATGAAATATTCCCACAGCATGCCGCTGTTACGGGAAACATAAGACAAAAAGTCTGAAAATGTTAAATGTTTACTTTCCATTGCTTACCCTCCTTTAGCCTTTCAAGAGGCCCTTTTGCTTCAAGTACGCATTGGCAACCTCACGCTCGCTTTTCTTCTCGATGTCCACCTGATAATTGAGAGATATCATTGTATCCGCATTCAGATGGCCGATTAAAGGCGCTATGGCATCCTTAATTTCGGGATGCTTTTTCAGAAGATCCGAACGCAGCACCGGGCTGGCATCATACGGAGGGAAGAATTGCTTGTCATCCTGCAGTGTCTGCAAATTATAAGCTTTCAGACGTGAGTCTGTTGAATAGGCCAGTACAATGTCGACCTGCTTGTTGGCAACGGCGCTGTACACCAGACTGATTTCCATAGGGAATATCTGGCCAAACTTGATTCCATACGCCTTGGAAAATGCAGGATATCCATCCGTACTTCTTTCCAGCCACGTTGTATCCACACCAAGCTTCATATTAGCCATATCTTTCTTGACATCGGATATCTTGGTATAGCCTTTGGATTCTGCAAGCTCTTTTCTTATTGTGAATGCATAAGTATTTTCAAATCCCAGAGGCTCCATCCAAGTGAATTGATAATGCTTCTGAAAGCCCTCCTGGGCTTCCTTCAAAACCTCTTTGCGGTCTTTAGTACCGCTGATCGGAAAATGGTTATTGAAAATTTCACCTGTATATAAAGTCGCCATCTGTACATCGTCTCTTTTCATCGCATTGATGACCAGGGAGCTCGATGCCAGATCCGGAATGATGTCCACGTTCAGATTGGTACGGTCTTCGATAAGAGCCTTGTACATCTCGGCAAGAATCTTAGTTTCGGTATAGGTTTGTGTACCGATTGTGACTTCGCTTTTTATACCACAGGCGGAAGTTAAACCGGTAAAAATGATTGCACAGACCAGCATCGGTATCCATTTGAGCTTATTCAGTTTCATCACGCCTCCCTTGTTCAGTCTGGGTCGCTGGTTCCATAATATCCTACTCATATGGCAGCATCCCGTATCTGATGATAACGTCTGCTGAGCCAGCCCTCTAGGAGTCCGAGCAAACCGTCAGCTACGAGAGCAAGCAGGATGGCGCCAATGCCGCCGATAAATATCATCTCCGGCTTATTAACACCAAGCCCCGATACGATGAGCTGGCCCAGACCTCCAGCACCAATCAGGGAGGCGAGTGTTGCCCAGCTGATGATATAAACGGTGGTAATTCGGATTCCCGACATAATGTAGGGCAGCGATAAAGGAAGCTGAATTCGTAAAATCGTCTGTGCCGTACTGTACCCCATGCCTCTGGCGGAATTCAGCACACCTTCATCGACGGAATGAAAACCATCATAGGTGTTCCGCAGGATTGGCATCAGGGAATATAGCAGCAGCGCCAAAATGGCAGGCTTCATGCCGATACCGAGCAGCGGAATCAGAATGGCCAGAAGCGCCAGGCTTGGAATCGTTTGAAACAAATTGGCTATAAAAAATACAACACTGTTTATCCAGCCCACCCGGCTGTATACCAGCAAAATACCGACCGGCACGGCAATAATCGTACCCAGGATCACTGCAGAGAACGACAAGACGAGATGTTCCTGCAGAGCCTTCAGAATATCCGGATAACGTTCCGTGATAAAGCTCCAGAATGCATTCATATCACTCATCCTCTCCGTTCAGCAGCGGAGGGACCATGGTAGGATATACTTCGGCCAAATGTTTAACTACACTGCCTCTTGTAATTAACCCGAGGAATCGGTTATTACTGTCTATTACAGGGAGATTACTCAGCTGGTGGCTATCCATAATTTCGATCGCCTGCGGAAGCGTGCTTCCGGAAGCAACGGAATAACGAACCGG
Organism: Paenibacillus dokdonensis; assembly: GCF_004916975.1. Lineage (GTDB taxonomy): Bacteria > Bacillota > Bacilli > Paenibacillales > Paenibacillaceae > Paenibacillus_AQ > Paenibacillus_AQ dokdonensis. The sequence goes on from NZ_STGQ01000003.1 coordinate 18,721, forward strand.
ATGCATAACATCCGCCACGGTTTTGCCTTCCTCACCGTATTGGTCAAGTACTCGATAGATAGAAACCGCTCCCTGCAACTGTTTATTGCGGTCCACAATCAGCAGTGAATCAACCCGCTTCATCTCCATCATTTTGATGGCTTCCGCAAGTCCCCTGCCCGGGAAAGCAGTTACCGGGTTGGTAATCATCACTTCATCCACAAGCGGGATTTCATAGATGCTTTCATTCTCGTTCTCCAGACGCTTGGAACCGATAAAGTTACGGACAAAATCATTGGCCGGATGACGCAAAATGGTGTCCGGTTTACCGGTTTGTACCACTTCGCCATCTTTCATCAAAATGATAGTATCCGCAATCTTGATGGCTTCATCCATATCATGCGTAACAAAGATAATTGTTTTATGAAGGTCCTGCTGAAGCCGGATCAGCTCATCCTGCAGCTGCTCGCGGCTGATGGGATCCAATGCGGAGAACGGCTCGTCCATCAGTATGATGTCAGGATCAGCCGCCAGTGCGCGTGCAACGCCCACACGCTGCTGCTGTCCACCGCTAAGCTCCGATGGATAACGGTTGCTGTATATGGTATGATCCAGACCAACCATATCCAGCAATTCATTGACTTTTTGATCGATTTTGTCTTTATCCCACTTTTTCAGACGCGGAACAACGCCCACGTTTTTGGAGATATTCATATGCGGAAACAAGCCGACACTTTGAATGACATAGCCGATATTGCGCCGCAGTTCAACCGGATTCAATCCAGAGATATCCTTACCATCGATCAGCACTTTGCCTGATGAGGATGAATTGAGCGCGTTAATCAGCTTCATCGTTGTCGATTTGCCGCAGCCGCTTGGCCCAATAAGGACAGTAATTTCCCCCTCTTTGAATTCGAGATTAATGTCTTTCAATGCATGAAAGCCATTATCATAAACCTTGTTCACATGCTCCAGTACTATCATTCAATCGCCCCTTTGCAAGCAGTATCCATATTATGCGGAGCATTTGGCAAATCATCCATCGGGGAACCAAAAAACTGCTGAAAGAAATTTGTGATGCCAGGGTCAAGGGAAGGCGACAGCCTTGTTATGTAGGAACGGAAATAAAGCTAAGTAAGATGGCTCTCAAAGATTAATGGAATGGGATTAAGCGCATTGATAAGGGTTGGAAAAACGATCAAAGAGGAAGGCCTGAGGGTATTAACAAATTCAAGTCAAAAATCTTCGTTACGGCATTAACTTACATACCTTAAATTCCACCTTAATATGCATTGTAGCTTTCCAAACTGTGCAATCACCCTATAATATCCATGCCATCCATCCGAAACATTCCAAGCCTGTAAGCCCATGTTCATATACAAGTAAGTATGCGCTCTCATGCGCAAACACCCCGTTCTTGTATATCTAGGAGAAATCATGCTGCAGCCCTTTTGGAAGCCTTCAGCTGCTTCTCCTAGCCCAAATGGATAATATGCAAAATGCGTATGCAGGCAACAAACCCTTTTAGCCTAGGACTGTATACCTGCAATAATATGTTTTATACATTTACCCATTTTGCCTAGGGATGAAACACAAATATTATTTTTTAGTTCCGCGGGTCCAAAATCCTCCATGAAGCTGGACCGGCTCTGTGACAACGATAAAGGCCTTTGGATCCAGCTCGAGAATCATGTTGTACAGCTTTTTCTGATTTTTACGCTTCGCCAAAACCTCGAACACCAGTCGATGACCATCTCGGCCACTCCCAATCCATGAGGTAACCCCATATCCATTATCGCGCAAAACATTGGCCATACCACTCTCCGGATCATTTAGAATAACCTTCATAGTGATGTATCCAAGCGCGATCCGCCCCTCAATCCAAGAACCAACCAAAACCCCTAACCCATAGCCGACGGCATAAACCACAAGGCTGATCGGCTGATTCACATATTTAAGGACGATACTGAGACCGAGTACATATATGGTTATTTCAAACATGCTGAGAACCGCAGCCAGATACTTCTGACCTTTCAACGTCAAGATCATACGCAGTGTAAAAAAAGAGACATATACAATTTGAATAATAAAAATGGATGCAAGTATTCCAAGCATTCCGGATCACTCCTTTGTCAGTCTGAGATGAGTAACGGCGTTTACGGCTGTGCCGGACAAAAATTTTCTGTATGATGTAACTTAACCTGATTTGAAGCCCTATTATACAGGTCCACTGAAAACTTATAATTCTACAATCTAAAAAAGCCGCTGCTAGATCGCAGCGGCTTCGGGCATTTAGGTCAACCCATGCCAAATAGCTTTTTGAATTTCGAGAACATGCCCTTCTTCTGATCCAAATGCATCAGAGGCACCGTATCTCCCAGGATACGACGGGCAATATTGCGGTATGCGATGGCTGCCCGCGAGTCGGGATTCATCACCGTTGGCTCTCCGCTGTTTGCGGCTTTAATAACATACTCGTCGTCAGGTACGATACCGATCAGATCAATATTCAGAACCTGGAGCACATCTTCAATATCCAGCATATCCCCCGTTTTCACCATATTCGGACGGATACGATTAACGACCAGCTTCGGAGATTCCACGGAGGAGCTTTCCAGTAGACCGATAATCCGGTCGGCATCACGAACAGCCGCATTTTCAGGCGTTGTCACGACAATAGCCTTGTCCGCGCCGGCGATGGCATTCTTGAATCCTTGCTCGATCCCGGCCGGGCAGTCGATAATTACATACTCATACTCTTTTTTCAGTTCAAGTATAATGTCTCTGACCTGCTCTGGCGACACGGCGTTTTTATCCTTCGTCTGGGCGGCCGGCAGCATATACAGCTCATCGAAACGTTTGTCTTTTACAAGCGCCTGATTCAAACGGCAGCGTCCTTCCGCAACATCACATAAATCGTAGATGATCCGATTTTCCAGACCCATGACCACATCCAAATTGCGCAGGCCAATGTCCGTATCCACCAGACAGACCTTCTTGCCAAGCAGCGCAAGCGCAGTCCCGATATTCGCCGATGTGGTGGTTTTCCCAACTCCGCCTTTACCGGAAGTAACGACAATAGCCTCTCCCATGTGCTACACCCCTTTAAACACGTTAAAATCACGCCGTATCCTTACAATGTTGCTGATCTTGTCGATTTGCATGGCTCCATTCTGCAAAAATGCAAATTCCATACTGGTTTCACGCGTTTCCCATTCATCGGGCGGACGGCTTATTTGTTCTGCAATCCGAAGCTGTGTCGGGGCAAAATGGGATGCAGCGATAATGGCTTCTTCATTGCCTTCAAACCCTGCATGCACCATCCCCCGCAGAGCACCCAGTATATAAATGTCACCCGTGCATAGAATGCTGCCTCCCGGGTTCACGTCTCCCAAAAAAAGCAAATCTCCATTATGGCGCAGCACTTGTCCGGAGCGCACCATACCACTCATAATCGCATAGACGGGAGCCTGCTCCGGCTCCGATTCAGGAAATTCGACAGAGCGGATGAGCAAATTCCCCTTTTGTTTTAAAATATCGAGCATGTTTTGCTTCTGATCTTCCGTAATGCGCCTTGAACCCATCTTTACATCCACATGAATAATGGGGCCGGTCAAAATATTTTGATGGCTGTGCTCCAATTTGTACCGAAGCTCACTCAACAGTTCATCATATTCACATTCATCGTCAAGCAGGAATACCAGGCCATCTTTGATGCCCTTGATCGTGACATGATTCGATTTCACTGCCATGCCTGTCCCCCCTATCTCATTACATTTCGTCTTCGGATGGCGAAGTTCCTGCTGGAAAAGAAAAATGGCGGTGAGATTACGCCGCCTTCTCTTTTTTCTCCCGTCTTGCAATCTTTTCAAGCTGCTTACGGAGAGGAACATAGATTATAAGCCCGAACACAAAATGGACAACGAGATCGGGTAAGATATGATGCAGGAGATTCCAGTCATAGGAGACCTGCGTTAACGAAAACACCCGGTAAATGGCAAACAGCATGCTATCAAATAGCAGGCTTCCCAGAATGACCACCGTCATCATCAGCGGCATGGGAGCCCGGGGAGCACGAAAGATAAAGCCCATGATATAAGTGGAAAATCCCATCACCAGGGAATAAGTGCCGATCATTTCCCCATAAAAAACAACATCATGGAGCATACCGAATATAATGCCGAGAACGAGTGCTGTATGTCGATGATGATATACGGATACAAATAACAAAACGATAAAAACCAGATTCGGCATGATGACATTTTGCCAGGAGACGGGCAGCAGCCATGGAATGATTGTCCCTTCAATAATAAACAGAAGGAACAGCAGCAGGACTAGAACTTGCTTGCGCACCATCATTACTGCTGAACCTCCGGAGTAAAGACGACGAACAGCTGCTTCCAGTCCTGGAATTCCGCCTCAGGCTCAATCGTTGCTGTCTTCGTTTTACCGAATTTGCTCTCCTGAACACTTTTCACCTTGCCGATAATCAAACCGCGTGGATACTTATCCGTATCCCCTAATGACACGATCATGTCGTCCTTTTTAATCGGGTCTGTTTGCTTGATTTGGGTCATTAAGAGCATCTGGGTTGCATCGTCATAGCTCTCTATAATACCAAAGGTCTGATGATTATTCATCGATGTCGCTGCAATTCCGTTGGAGTTCGGGTCCTTCGCATCCATCGTCGTAATCAGCTTTACTGTAGATGTAAAATTGCTGACATGACTGATTACACCCACAAGTCCTTTAATAGAAATCACCGACTGGCCGACCTTAACACCATCACGTTCACCAAGGTCGATCACCAGAGAACGGTTCACGGTGTCCGAATTCACACTGATGACCTGCGCAATATGATAGCTGTAATCGAACTTCTCCATTTGGGCTTTCGTGAAGTGAAGTGACTCCTTGAGCGACTTATTTTCTTCTTCCATGAAATTATAATTGGCCTTTTCACGTGTATACTGAGCCAACGCAACTTTCAGCTTCTCATTTTCCTTGTATGTCTCGCGCATATTGCCGATATCTTTAAACAAGCCCGCTACATAGCCAGCGGGCTTATAAAATATATTCTGGGCAAAGCCGACAGTGTCTCTGAGAAACTTCTCGGGCCAGGATAGTGTTGCCCTGGGACCGAGCGTGAAACCCATCAGCGCGATAAACATGACAAGGGCTATTAAAATCACAAATAAGCGTTTGTTGCCAAGCAGCTTAAACAGTTTCAACACCCTCTAACTCTACTGATTTCTCTCCCATTATCAGGGGTTGACCCACAATATATCAGCCTTAGCGTTTGGAGCGTACGGCCGAGCTGCTGCGGGATTTAAACAGATGAATGTTCTCAAGCGCCTTACCTGTACCGATTGCAACACAGTCAAGTGGATTCTCAGCCACAATGACAGGCATGCCTGTTTCTTCGGCAAGCAGCTTGTCCAGATTGCGCAGCAGAGCTCCGCCGCCTGTAAGTACGATACCACGGTCCATAATATCTGCCGCCAGTTCCGGTGGACATTTCTCCAACGTAACCTTTACAGCTTCCACAATGGCATTAACGGTGTCAGAAAGTGCTTCACTGATTTCATCAGATGTGATCGTAATGGTCTTTGGCAATCCTGTCACCAGGTCACGACCGCGAATTTCACTGGTCTCCACCTGTTCCAAAGGAAGTGCGGAGCCAATCTCCATTTTAAGCGATTCCGAGGTTCTTTCACCAATCATCAGGTTATACTGGCGTTTGATGTATTGAATGATCGATTCATCCATTTCATCACCGGCTACCCGAACGGAGCGGCTGGTTACAATTCCTCCAAGAGAAATAACGGCAACTTCTGTTGTACCGCCACCGATATCTACCACCATACTGCCTGTAGGTTCCCATACCGGCAAATCAGCACCAATGGCTGCTGCGAATGGTTCTTCGATAGTATAGGCTTCACGTGCACCAGCCTGTTTGGTTGCATCTTCAACTGCGCGCTGTTCAACGGCCGTAATACCGGAAGGTACACATACCATTACATTCGGATGGCGTTGAAACATCGAACGCTGCTTCTGTGCCTGACGGATAAAATATTTAATCATTGTTGCCGTCGTGTCGAAGTCAGCAATAACGCCGTCCTTCATCGGACGGATGGCACGGATGTTGCCCGGCGTACGTCCGATCATTTTCTTGGCGGACTCACCTACAGCCTCAATGGTTTTCGTATCCGTACGGATCGCAACAACAGAAGGTTCTCTAACAACAATTCCTTTTCCACGGACATAGACAAGCGTGTTTGCTGTCCCCAAATCAATTCCCAAGTCTTTCGTGAAACTTCCTAACATGCTGTAATCTCCCTTTCTTCGTCAATCTCAACTATTATATTACATCAAGCCTTGCTCCTTCAAACTGACGAATTCCCCGTCACCGATAATCAGATGATCCAGCACCTCTATGCCCACAATTTCTCCTGCTTCCTTCAAACGGGAAGTAAGGGAAATATCTTCTGGACTTGGCGTGGGATCTCCACTCGGATGGTTATGTGCGCAGACAAGCGATGCACTGCTGCACTTGATGGCTGCACGAAACACCTCGCGCGGATGTACGATGGAGGCGTTCAGACTGCCAATCGAAAGCGTCTCTTGAGCAATAATGTGATTTTTCGTATTTAGAAATAAACAAACAAAATGTTCTTTTTGCAGATAACGCAGCTGTTCCATAAGTACTTCGGCCGCATCTCGCGGACTGCGGATAATCACCGGCTCATCCATTCGGGTACGGACAAGCCGCTGCCCAAGCTCGATTCCAGCTTTGAGTTGAACGGCTTTGGCACTGCCGATGCCTTTAATGGCCATTAATTCCTCAATGCTCATATCCACAAGCTGGCGCATACTGCCGACCTGCTTCAAAATGCGCTGGGCCAGATGCACGGCGGATTCCCGCTGTGTACCCGTCCGAAGTAAAATAGCCAACAATTCAGCGTGGCTCAAGGCGCCCGCCCCATACTGCAGCATGCGTTCTCTGGGTCTTTCCTGATGGGGGATGTCGCGCAGCATATACGTTTGCGGCTCCATAGTTCCCCTACTTTCCCTTCACTCAAATCTCATCCACGCTCAGAGGATGTCTATCCCAAATTCCGACAACATGTCGGAAAGTAACGAAACAGGCAATCCAACGACGGTAAAATAACAGCCCTCAATCCGTTCCACCAAAGTGGCGCCAAGTCCTTGAATACCATATGCGCCAGCTTTGTCGCCGGGCTCGCCGCTTTTTACGTAAGCATCTATTTTCGAATCCGAAAGCTCCTTCATGGTTACCTTGGTTGATCGATGACGCACAAGCGTTTGACCATTGGCCGCATCAATACATGCAATTCCCGTGTATACATGATGGGTGTTACCCTGCAGAGAATTCAGCATCCGAAAGGCGTCTCTATCATCCACGGGTTTTCCAAGAACCTGATTCCCCAGAACAACGATGGTGTCACTGCCAATAATAACGGCATTTTTCTCCGGATCCGCAATAAGAGAGTATACAGCTTGCGCTTTGCGCAGCGCCAAACCTTCAACAATCTGCTGGGGAGTCCAGTCGTCTGGAGTATGTTCATCCGCATGGCTGGGATGGATCTCGTACGGTATATGTAGAGAAGCAACCAGCTCCTGCCTTCTGGGTGAGGTCGATGCCAGTACGATACGGCGTGAATGGTTTGATTTCAATGAAAGGATCTCCTTTGACTCTGTAGTTACAGCCTGCGATACAGCCACACGGAGACAATGATGCCGATCAAACTTAGCAGGCTCAAATTCATTTGAATGGTGATGTCGTAGCTGATAATGTCTAAATTAGCTTGCGGTGACCACTTAATCAGTGTTGATGCAGTCAGAAAAGAAAGGGCTTGTACAGGTTCCAGGGCCTTTGCGATCCAAGCACCAGCCAGCCAGCCAAGCAGCAAAAACAAGAGCAGTATTCCTACGTTCTTTTTCATCCTTCTCTTCCCTCGCCATATTTTGACACCCAATTTATTATACGGTTATTTGGACATCAATACAAACACAAATCCGGTATGGGGAACTATTTCCAGTTCCATACCGGACCCGCTTTGTTATATGAATTGAACTCCGGTATATGCTTACCTACAGTTCATTTTATAGGACTATGCTTTTTCCAGTTTTGAGATCAATTCCTTCTGCTCCGAGATATACTGCATCATGCTGGACTGCACTTCCCATAAATGTCCTTTGGAACGGTTCCGATTGTATTCCGTAATTGCTGATACCGCGCTATTCATGGTTTGCTCCATTTGTCTGCCGAGTTCTTCCTCGCCTGTTCCAAGTCCGGTTTGGAGCGATTTCATCGCCTCCATCCAGCGGCTGTGCAGGTCAGTCAGAGCGGCGGTGTTCTCGGCATTCAGAGCAGCTGGGCTTTCTTGGCCGAGCAGTGCCGCCGATAGCTGACTAAGATTCGACACAAGTTCAGAGCTCACAGCAAAATATTGATTAACAATATCTGCTTCCCCACCAAATTCCATCGTACTGGCCGCAGGCAGCGTGATTTCTTTGACATACAACTCCAGACCTTGAGCTTTCAACTGATTACTGAGGAGCTTGGCCTGTTCACGGTCCGTCGACATGCCTGCATACACGCGGTTTTCCTGTTCAGAATCCGTACCTGCAGCAATACCATACTGCTGAAGCTCTTTTTGAGCCTGCTCCACTCGTTCCTTACTGCTGAACACCCCGTATTGTAGCATATAATACGATTGCCCCTGCACCTTTACAGCCACGGGAGCCGCTTTACCCGTTTCTGTCTGCGCCTGAGACACACTTTCCGTACTTGGCTTCACTGGGATTATAGAGCCCTCGGAACCGTCCTTGAAGAAGGACAGCACCACAAATCCGAACAGGGCTCCAGTCACAATCGCACCCGTGACGGTACCGATTACCTTCCACAGAGAGGCTGGTCGTCTCGGACGATAAGATGCATCGCCCAGTTCCGGATATACCGAGTCTGCAAGGTCCCTCCATTCATCCTTATGATCCGATACTCCGGTGTCATATGGATCAAGATCATACCCATCATTTCGGTTAAACCCCTCTTCAACCTGATAGGGCTGTTCGCCTGACAGCATCTCGCTCCAGGGATCATCTTTGTGAAAAGGATCCGTCCAGCCCTGCATAGGACCCGGGATCACAGTCAGAGATTTCCGATTTTTTTGAACTGATTCCTCTGTATGTTCACGCCGCGGGGCATGGCTGCTATCAGAATGCTCCAGTCCCGGTATATCCTGAATGGACATCTTCTCTTCAGATGTATGCTTGGCGGCTTTCTGTTCCTCCTGCACAACTTTAAGCTTATGGGAGCTTTCCTCATTAAAGCGGAAAGTCATTCTCGCTTTGTTCAATGTCATACACCTCACCCTTGTCTCATTACAAAGTATATATGACAGATTGTCCGAAGATATGCTGCATAAAAGAAAGTCAACCTTAGAATACAAAAAAAGAGACTGCCCCGATCCGCGGTAATCAGCGGATGAGGCAGTCTCTCAGCTATGTAAGCAGCAGCCCTAAAAAGGCCTATAGCTCCTTCGCCAGCTCGTAACCAACTTTCCATATATCACCGGCGCCCATTGTAATCACAAGCGTCCCCGGCTGTATTCTCTGCTTCAAATCAGACAGCACATCTTCCTTCGTCGGAAGATATCTGGCTCCGGCATTACTGTTCTGTACGATTAATTCAACCAGCTTGGAAGAATGCACGCCTTCAATCTGCTTTTCTCCTGCAGGCGAATAAATATCGGTGATAATCACTTCGTCTGCCTCACTAAATGCTCTACTAAAGGCATCCAGCAGGAAAAAAGTGCGCGAGTAACGCTGCGGCTGGAACACGGCAATGATCTTTTTACCGGTCGCCTTAGCAGCACTGATCGTCGCTTCGATCTCCGTTGGATGATGTGCATAATCATCGATGATGAGAATATCGTTTTTCTCGCCCAGCACCTGGAAGCGGCGCTTGGCACCATGAAACTTGGAGATTCCCTCAACGATTTGCTCAAACGGAATACCTGCTTTCAGGCAGGAAATGACAGTGGCCATCGCATTGTAAACGTTATGGCGTCCCGGTACCGACAATTCCACTTTTCCGAGAGATTGGCCTTTATGATTCATGGTAAAGGATACATGCCGGTCGCCAAGCACCATATCGGTTGCTGTATATTCCGCGTCCGTATCAATGCCGTAAGTGGCTACCTGACAGCGAATGCCTGGAATAATGGCCTGAATGTTGACATCATCCCCGCAAACCACAGCCGTTCCGTCTTCACGGATTTGATTCAAAAACTGAACATAAGCTTTCTTCAGCTTCTCAAAGTCCCCGTCATAGTTTTCCAGATGGTCGGCTTCGATATTGGTCACAATACCCAGCCATGGATGATACTGCAGGAACGAGCCATCGCTTTCATCCGCTTCGGCAACGACAAAGTCTCCTTTACCGGCCTTCGCGTTCGTTCCCACATTCATAATTTCCCCACCGATAATGTAGGTCGGGTCAACGCCGCATTCTTCCATCACCAAAGCGACCATGGAGGATGTGGTTGTCTTGCCGTGAGCGCCAGCAACCGCTACGCCTTTGCGCTCATTCAGCAGTCTTGCAAGCATCTGTGATCGATGCAGAATCGGAATGTTAAGCTGTTCCGCTTCCACTCTCTCCACATTGTCTTGGGACAAAGCCGTCGAATACACAACCAAATCTGCTCCGTGTACCTGCTCTGCCGTATGTCCGATATAAATTTTGGCACCTTTGGCAGCCAATTTTTCCGTTAATTCCTGGGAAGCCACATCCGAACCCGTGACCTTATATCCCATTTCCAGCATAACCCTAGCAATGGCGCTCATCCCGTAGCCACCAATACCGATAAAATGAACATGTTCAGAATTCAACAGATTTTCACCAACCTTTTTCAGAATCGGTCTGACCCAGCAGAGCGGCCCGCACATCCGATATTAAATAAAGCGTGCCGGATACCACCGCCAAATCCTCCGCTTCTGTCCGTGACTTAAGTAGTTCTAGCGCGTTTTTCCAATCCGGTTCTACGATGATCTGCAAACCTGGTTTGCCATAGGAATGCATTAGCCCCTCCGCAAGTTCATGCAGCGCTGCAGCGTCCATTTTTTTCCGGAAGTCCGGCTCGGTCAGGATAAGCGTATCCACTATAGGAAGTATATGCTTCAAATAGGATTCATGATGCTTATTCGACAGCATTCCCATCATCAAAATTAAACGTTCATGCGGATAGTGCCTTTCAATGCTCTTCCGTAAGGATTCCGCACCCTCCGGATTATGGGCTCCATCCAGGACGATGCGGGGCGCAGAGGATACTTCTTCCATCCGCCCTGCCCACACCGTTTCGCGGAATCCTTTTAAAATATCCTCTTCATCCATAACAAAAGCCATGTACTGACGCAAAATCTCCAAAGCCATTAGCGCTCCGGCCGCATTGGCAACCTGGTGCACACCCTTCATGCCGATTTCAACATCATATTCACGAAATGGCCCCTTGAAATGAAAGGTTTGATACGGACCCTGTTCACCCGTATATTCATAGCTGAATTTTTCGCCTGCCAAATACAGTGTTGTCCGGCATTCCTCCGCTTTTGTCCGCAGTACTTCAACAACTCCCGGCTGCTCCACGCAGCTGACCACAGGCACGCCCGATTTAATAATGCCCGCTTTTTCGAAAGCAATCTGCTCTACGGTATCGCCGAGTACATCGGTATGGTCCATGCCCACATTGGTAATGACCGAAATCACCGGAAATACAATATTTGTTACATCCAGCCTTCCCCCAAGTCCCGTCTCCCATACGACAATATCCGGCACGCATTCCTCCGCATAATACAAAATCGCGAGAGCCGTCGAAACCTCGAACATGGTGGGCGAACCCAGCTCGGTTGCTGCGATCTCCTCCACAATCGGATATAGACGATTCGCAAACGCCAAAAGGGTTTCCTCGGGAATATCCTCACCGTTATATTGAAAACGGTTCGTGAATTTGGTGATAAAGGGGGACGTGAATGTTCCCACCGAATAGCCGCTTTGCAAGAGAACCCGAGTCAAATACGCACAGGTAGAGCCTTTGCCGTTCGTTCCTGCAATATGAATGAATTTAAGGCGCCGATGAGGGTTATTAAGCATCTCCATCATCTTTTCAATTCTTGACATACCGGGGCGGATCCCGAAAGGAATCAGCCCGTTAATCCAGTCTACAGCTTCTGTATATGTGTGCAGGTACGCAGAGGCTTCAAATTGATCTCCCATTTACCATTTCACCTTCTGAATTTATTTGTCCAGGATACTGCATGCTCCCCAGTGAATCGTTTTTCTAAAATCAGCCCTTCAGTTCTTCAATCCGTGCAATAACCTTGCTCCGCTTATCAGAGTAATCAGCCATTTTCGCCTTTTCCTCTTCAATGACTTTCGCAGGTGCCTTGGATACAAAGCCCTCATTACCTAGCTTCTTCTCAACGCGCAGTACTTCATTGTTCAAGTTCTGCAGCTCTTTTTCTAGACGCGCAATTTCCTGATCAATATCGATCAGACCCGCAAGCGGCAGATACAGCTCAGCGCCTGTAACAATCGCGGTCATCGCTTTATCCGGACTCTCAAGTCCCAGACTTGCCGTAAAACTTGAAGTATTGCAGAAGCGCTGCACATAAATTTCATTGCGAGTTACGATTTGAAGCACCTGATCATCTCCGGCCTTCAGCATAAGCTCAACCTTTTTGCTCATCGGCACGTTTACTTCGGCACGGATATTTCGTACTGCTCGGATGATATCCATCAGCAGTGACATTTCACGCGCAGCTCCTTCATTTTCAAGAGCAGCATCAAATTCCGGCCAAGCAGCCAGTGTAATGGACTCGCCTTGATGCGGAAGATGCTGCCAGATCTCTTCGGAAATGAACGGCATAAACGGATGCATCATGCGCAGCGTACGGTCAAGCACGTAGGCAAGTACTGATTTTGTCGTATTCTTCGCTGTCTCGTTTTCCCCGTACAGGGACAGTTTGGAGAATTCGATATACCAGTCGCAGAGGTCATCCCAGATGAAGTTATACAGCAGGCGGCCAGTCTCACCAAATTCATAGGCATCTATTAGACGCGTGATATCACGGGAAGTTTCGTTCAGGCGATGCAGAATCCAGCGATCAGCCGTACTGAGTTCACCGCTTATGTCAATGTCGTCATAAGTGAAGCCCTCTAGGTTCATCAAGGCAAAACGTGATGCATTCCAGATCTTGTTGGCAAAATTCCGGGCCTGTTCCACGCGCTCCCAGCGGAAGCGGAGATCCTGCCCAGGCGTGCTGCTGGTGGAGATCATATAGCGCATCGCATCCGCGCCGTACTGTTCGATGACTTCCAGCGGATCCACACCGTTGCCAAGCGACTTGGACATCTTCTTGCCTTCCGGATCACGAACCAGACCATGCATCAGTACGTCCTTGAATGGAATCTCACCGGTAAATTCAAGTGCAGTAAAGATCATGCGGGCAACCCAGAAATAGATGATATCATATCCGGTAACCAAAACGTCTGTCGGATAGTAACGCTTCAGATCCTCCGTTTGGTCAGGCCAGCCAAGGGTCGAGAACGGCCACAGGGCGGAGCTGAACCAGGTGTCCAGAACGTCTTCATCTTGACGGAGATCGGTGCTGCCGCACTTGGAGCATTTTGTCACATCATCGTGAGCAACATGAATCTCGCCGCAGGCTTCGCAGTACCATGCCGGAATGCGGTGACCCCACCAGAGCTGGCGGGAAATACACCAGTCACGCACGTTTTCGATCCAGTTCAGATAAGTTTTTTCAAAACGGTCCGGTACAAAGTTTACGCCTTTGCCTGATTTCTGCGCCTCTATGGCCACTTCGGCCAGCGGCTGCATCTTAACGAACCACTGTGTGGACAGGTAAGGCTCAACGACAGCGCCCGTACGTTCACTATGTCCAACCTGATGAAGATGGTCATCGATTTTGATCAGGACGCCTTGCTCCTTCAAATCCTGAACGATTTGCTTACGGCAGTCGCTGCGGTCCATGCCCTGGTATTTGCCAGCCAGTTCATTCATTGTACCCGTTTCATCCATAACCGTAATTTGCGGCAGGTCATGGCGAAGTCCTACCTCGAAATCGTTCGGATCATGGGAAGGTGTAATTTTAACAGCGCCGCTTCCGAATTCCTTATCAACGTACTCATCTGCAATGACCGGAATTTCACGGCCAACAATCGGCAGAACGAGCATTTTTCCGATCATATCCTTATAGCGCTCATCCTTTGGATGAACGGCTACAGCCGAATCCCCAAGCATGGTTTCCGGACGTGTGGTGGCTACCGTGATATGCCCGCTTCCATCCTTCAAAGGATAGGAGAGGTGATACAGATGCCCTTGAACCTCTTTGTATTCAACTTCAATATCAGAGAGGGCCGTACGAGCAGCCGGATCCCAGTTGATGATACGTTTGCCGCGGTAGATCAGACCTTTTTCATGAAGCTTTACAAAAACCTCGCGTACGGCTTTGGACAGGCCCTCATCCAGCGTAAAACGTTCTCTGGAGTAATCAAGGGAAAAGCCCATTTTCGACCACTGCTCATGGATGGTTTCAGCGTATTTGTCTTTCCACTCCCATACCTTTTCCAGGAACTTCTCCCGGCCCAGATCATAGCGAGTAACGCCTTCTTCGCGAAGCTTTTGCTCCACTTTCGTCTGGGTGGCGATACCGGCGTGGTCCGAGCCTGGAAGCCAAAGGGCGTCATAGCCCTGCATCCGTTTGGTGCGGATCAGGATATCCTGCAGCGTAAAGTCGAGCGCATGCCCGATGTGAAGCATGCCTGTAACATTCGGAGGGGGAATGACAATCGTATAAGGCTTCGCGTCTTTGCGCTGTCCAGCCTTGAAAAACTCCCCTTCCATCCAGTATTTATACCATTTTTCTTCGGCTGCCTTCGGATCATAGGTCGTCGGCATTTCTGTCGTCAGTTTGTTGTCCTGCTCTGTCATCATTGCATTCCTCCATCACAAGATCAGCTTTGTGCTAAAAAAACAAAAAAGCCCCTCGTCCTCAAAGGACGAAAGGCTGTTCTTTCGCGGTACCACCTTTGTTTCGCGTATGCCTAATGCAAATACATCTCACCTTAGACATGGCAGACTGCTCTCAAGCAAATGCCTTCAAGTACGCGACACTTCATGCAGATAACGGCTGCAGCCGGTCTGCTCTAACCCGAGAAATCGGCTCAAACAGACAACTCCCGGGCGACTTCGGTTGAATGCATCCTGCGGAATCTCACAGCGCAGCAAAGCAATTCCACTCTCTGAAGGGCATATCATCCTACTCTTCCCGATCATCGTTCTTGACAAAATATAAGAATATCATAACTTGGTTGTCGACTTAAGTCAACATAGAGCGTGCTGCTGTCCAGGCGTCGTTTCACGCTATAGAATTATTATTAACTTATGTATGAATCTTAAACAAGGGTACCGGGCAATAACACAAAAAAGCGCCCGGCCTTTTCTTCCAGTACCGGACGCCCTTCTTATGATTTTCATCATGCCATTCCTACGGAATGTATAAAATTTGGCCTTCCTCAACCGTTTGCTCGGCCAGCCGGTTATGGAGCAGGATTTCGCGGGCGGTGAGCTGATAGCGGTTAGCAATCGTCTCCAGCGTTTCCTCCCGCTGAACAATGCATAGCCGCACTTTACGGAATTGATTTTTTTCCGAGCTGCTTCCCAGAAACAGATTCTGCCACTGAATATCATCGCTGCCGTTCGCTTCCCGTTCCGTTTCTTCACGCTGAGGCTCTTCCAATACAGCCTGCTGCTCCTGCTCTTTCAGTGAACGGCTCGAAGCCAGAATTGAGGAAAAACCGATGGATTCCTTGTCATCCCTTTGCGCATCTTTTTTGCTACCAAGAGCGATTCGCATTTCCCGTTCATCCGTAGGTTCTTCCTTGGGTACCGATTCCTGCTGGAAGGCACTGAACGGAAATGCCGGCTCGTGAATAGATTCCTGATCAACAGACGTCAGGTAGATATTCGTCTCTTGATCCTCTTCCGCCGGAATCGCGGTATTTTCTGGGTGTAACAGTTCCGATTCATCTTCATGCTCAAAATGCCAGACGTTCGAAGATGCCTTATTCCCGCTGCGTTCCGGGGATTCCTTGTCCGTATGTAACGCGGTGGGAGCGGGTACTTCTTCAGGCTCCGACGTCTCCTCAGGGGTCCGCTGCTGGGAATAAGTTTCGGCAGCCGTTTCGGCCTGCGGCAGGATTTCGGTGAAATCTGATGCTTCAAAGCCTTCAGGGACGGTAAAGCTCTCCGCTGCATATGCCGGCGCTTGGTTATCCGCTGAATACGATGCATCGTTCGTTTCCCTGATCTCCGCCTCATCCGCGCTGCCCTCCTCTTCCTCCAAAAAAGCAGCCAGTACTGCATCCTCAGCAGGATCATCTGACGCATGTATGACCGTAAATTCATCAGCATTCCATGCAGGTGCCGGGTCGCTTACAGCGGTTTCGATTCCGCGTAGGGACAACACACCCGTGATGTTCAAGCTGCGTTTGGACAAGAGATCTACATCAAAATTTTCAATTTCAACGGCAATCTCGTCCAGCGAAGACACACGATTTGTAGGTACGGTGATTTCCACAGGAATAAAATGCTCAAGACGCTGTGTACCGTCCTCCTCCCCATCGCCTCTGTACAGCCCGCTTAAAAGCAAGTGGCCACGAAGTGCGACCTGCTCCCCCTGGCTGATGACCTGAATATGAGGCAGCAGCTCGATTTCTTCCAGCTCGGCAATTCCAGACACATCTTCCGATAGATGAATTCGCTCATAAATATCAAAACGCAAACCGTAGGACTGGTCAAACACAGAATTGTCCTCCTTTCGGCATATTTCTAACCATGAGTCTGCTCACGGCATGAGCCCCAAAATGCGTTACTCATTCTATCTATATGCTCCAAATATAAGGGCATTCCAGTTTTGCACCAGTCCGGCAGTTTGCGCCGATATTTTCTGGACATTATGCGAATTCTTCGCTTTTTGCCAAGAATCATATGTGCTTATTTTATATTGCACAGCTTCTCATGCAGCTGCTGCAGATCAATGGGCCAAGGATCGGCAATATCAATTCGTTCTCCAGTGAAAGGATGGGTGAACCCAAGCTGTTCGCCGTGCAGCGCCTGCCTTCCAATCAAGGCCGTACTTCCGCCATAAAGCGAGTCGCCCAGCAGCGGATGCCCCAAATGGCTGAGATGAACACGGATTTGATGCGTACGGCCTGTCTCCAGCTCAAGATGTACGAGAGAGGAATTCTTGAACAACTCGCCTACACGTATGCGCGTTACTGCGTTTTGACCGGATGGAGAGACCCGTCTTCGCTGCTTATGGTGGCGATCCTTGCCGATTGGCAGATCAATTACTGACAGCTCGGCCGATACCTTGCCCTGCACGAAGGCTGCATAGCTCCGCGCAATGCGCTTGTGGCGCATATCCTCATCCAGCTTAAGCTGAGCCCACTCATTTTTGGCATATAGAACAGGTCCGGTCGTACATTGGTCAAGCCTATGAATATGCCGTACGGCTACTTCCTCGCCCTGCATCTGAAAATACGCTGCAACCGCATGATCGAGTGTCGGCTCTGCGTTGCCTTTGCTGCCATCAGGATGAATATTCATGCCTGCAGGCTTATGCACAACCAGACAGAAATCATCTTCATACAGGATATCAAGCTCATGCCATATTGGTTCAATTCCCGCTGCTTGAACGGGAAAGAGGGCCAGCCGCAGCCGGTCCCCTTTCCATTCTATCGCCTTATTTGCGTGCAGCTGCTTCATAAGCTTTTCCGGCATTCCCAGTGTCTCCAGCAGCCAAGCTGGTGTAGCTTCGTCCCGGTTTGCAGCCCCGCTCAAGCTTTTCCCGGGAATCAGCTCCAGCCATTGACCGCGGCGAGTCCATGTTCTCACAGGTTTTTCAAGGCGTTGTAGTTGGCTTCAATCGTAGCATCGATATCCTCTATGCTGTGCGCAGCCGATACAAACATCCCCTCGAACTGGGAAGGAGCCACACTGACGCCCTCTTCTACCAGATTGGCAAAATACTTGGTAAAGCGCTGAAGATCGCTAGCTTTGGCTGTATCATAGTTCACCACAGGTCCTTCCGTGAAGAACGGACAAACCATGGAACCGACACGGTTCAAGGTCACAGGAACGCCTAACTGCCTGGCATTTTTCTCAAAACCTGCCGCAAGGCGCGAAGCGCGCTCCTCGAGCTGCTCGTACACCTCAGGTGTCAGCAATTTAAGCGTCGTATATCCGGCAACCATTGCCAGCGGGTTACCACTTAACGTTCCCGCCTGGTAAATTGGTCCGGATGGGGCGATCTGCTCCATAATTTCGCGTTTACCGCCATAAGCGCCCACTGGAAGGCCACCGCCGATGACCTTGCCAAGACAAGTCAGATCAGGTGTAATGCCCAACAGGCCCTGCGCACAGTTGATGTTCACACGGAAACCCGTCATCACCTCATCAAAAATCAAAAGGCTGCCATAACGTGTTGTAATCTCACGAAGACCTTGCAGGAAACCTGGAAGCGGAGGCACAACCCCCATATTGCCGGCAATCGGCTCGACAATGACGCAGGCGATCTCCTCGCCAAAACGTTCAAAGGCCACTTTTACGGACTCGAGATCATTATAGGCTACTGTAATCGTGCTCGATGCAACACTTTCAGGTACGCCAGGGCTGTCAGGCAGACCAAGCGTAGCTACGCCTGAACCCGCTTTGATCAGCAGGCTGTCCGCATGTCCGTGGTAGGAGCCTTCAAATTTCAAAATTTTGCCCCGCCCTGTATACCCGCGTGCAAGACGGATTGCACTCATCGTTGCTTCCGTTCCCGAGTTCACCATCCGCACAACATCAATCGAAGGAACACGTTCACAGACCAGTTTGGCCATTTCCGTTTCGATAAGGGTTGGAGCGCCAAAGCTTGTGCCTTTTGATGCCGTTTCCTGAATGGCCGAGATAACCTCCGGATGGGCATGTCCCATAATAAGCGGGCCCCAGGAGCCGATATAATCAATAAAACTGTTGCCATCGATGTCATAGATCCGTGAGCCCTTGGCATGATCCACATAAATGGGTGTCAGGCCAACTGATTTAAAAGCCCGCACAGGACTGTTAACCCCGCCGGGAAGATAATGCTTGGCTTCTTCAAACGCCGTGCGGGAAGCCTCTTCTTTACGTTTTCCAGACATATTGCTCATGAAAGTCACTCCCGTGTCGTTATTTTAATGCTCCTGCATCCAGCGGGCGGCATCTTTTGCGAAATAAGTGATAATGATATCGGCTCCAGCGCGCTTCATGCCTGTCAGCATTTCCTGCACAATCGCCTTTTCATTGATCCATCCCTGCATTGCTGCAGCCTTCACCATGGAATATTCGCCGCTCACGTTATAGGCAACCAGCGGCAGATCGAACTGATCTTTCAGCATCCGAATGACATCCATGTACGCCAGTGCTGGTTTAACCATCAGCATATCTGCACCTTCGAGTACATCCGTTTCGGCTTCGCGAAGAGCTTCGCGTACGTTGGCCGGATCCATCTGATAGGTTTTGCGGTCGCCAAACTGCGGAGCGGAATCAGCCGCTTCACGGAAAGGTCCGTAGAAGGCAGAAGCGTATTTAACCGAATAAGACATAATCGGCACATGTTCAAATCCGGCTTCATCAAGGCCCGCACGGATCGCCTGTACAAATCCGTCCATCATATTGGACGGCGCAATAATATCCGCTCCGGCCTTGGCCTGGGATACGGCAGTTTTCGTAAGCAGCTCAAGCGATTCATCATTCATCACATCACCATGTATCTGACCGTCGACTTCAAAGGTATGAACCATACCGCAGTGACCATGATCGGTAAATTCGCATAAGCAGGTATCTGCTACAACGAGCAGATCAGGGTACCAGCCTTTGATCAGGCGGGTCGCTTCTTGAACAATACCGTCTTCTGCAAAACCGGATGTGCCTACGCTGTCTTTCGTCTCCGGAATACCAAACAGCAGTACGGCAGGGATGCCAAGTGCCACAATTTCGTCTACTTCAGACTTCAGGGTATCGAGCGAAAAATGATACACGCCAGGCATCGAGGAAATTTCATTTTTAACTCCTTTTCCGTAGGTAACGAAAATCGGCATAATCAAGTCGTTAACATGAAGTACGGTTTCACGCACTAAATTACGCATGCCTGCGGATTGGCGCAAACGCCGGTGTCTTACAATTGGAAAACTCATATCTATTACCTCCTGTATCGCTTTATTTCACTTGTTGATGATCCTTTTTCATGTATGAACAGAGCGATTCCATCAGCCCTTCAATCGTCGATTGCTCGGCAACCATACTCACACGCAGTCCGGCATCCCGGGCTGTCTGGGCTGTCACTTCTCCAATGCAGGCGGCTTCGACTGTACTGAGCAGCTGCACCGGATCCTGAACGCCCATCTGCTTCAGCTTCCCGATTAGATGCGAGACTGTCGAGGAGCTGGTAAAGGTGACGATATGAATCGCATGATCCTCAAGCAGCCTGATGAGCTCGTGGTCTTCATCCTGGCTCATCACCGTCTGGTAGGTATCAATAGCAGTGACATCCAGCCCTAGTTCTTCCAGTTTTTCAGGCATCCAAGTTCTTGCCAGGTTACCGCGAGGCAGAAGTACCCTCTGACCAGGCTTGAGCTGGCTGCCAAGTGTTTCAATCAGCCCCTCAGCCTGAAAACGCTCTGGAAGCTCGACCGGCACAATCCCGCGTTCTATTAACGCTTGTGCAGTCGCCGGACCTACAGCGGCGATCTTGGCCCCGTAAAGGCTGCGAACATCCTGACCTTGCTCTGCCAGATGCCGGTAGAAATATTCAACGCCATTAACGCTGGTAAAAAACACCCAATCATAGGTATTAAGCTGAGAAAGTGAGTCCTGTATCCGGACAAGTTTATCCCGATCCTGCGGATAGACGGTTTCAATGACCGGGAATTCATAGGACTCACCGCCAAGCTCATCAATCCGGTTTACAAGCTCCGAGGCCTGGGACTTTGCACGAGTGACCAGGATGCGCTTGCCGAAAAGAGGAAGGAACTCCGCCCACTTCAGCTGCTCTCTCTGGAGCACCACGTCGCCAACCACAATAACAGCTGGCGGCTGAAAATTAGCAGCTATTACACGCTGCTCAATATCCGCTAGAGTTCCTGTCAGTGTATCTTGTTCAGCGCGGGTCCCCCACCGAACAAGAGCCACCGGCGTGTGACCGGGACGGCCATGCTCCATGAGCTGATCCGCAATATATCCAATTTTGGACACACCCATCATGAAAATAAGTGTACCTGTCGCATTCGTAACCTTCTCCCAATCAATCATCCGGTCAAGCTTGTCCGGACTTTCATGCCCGGTAATAATCGAAAGCGAAGATGCCATCTCCCGGTGAGTGACAGGAATACCGGCATAAGCGGGAACGCTGATGGCGGCCGTTACACCGGGTACAATCTCGTAAGTAATACCATTCTTCTTAAGCAATCCGGCTTCTTCACCGACGCGGCCGAAAATGGTAGGATCGCCGCCTTTTAACCGGACA
The DNA here is from genome assembly GCF_004916975.1 of Paenibacillus dokdonensis. GTDB lineage: Bacteria > Bacillota > Bacilli > Paenibacillales > Paenibacillaceae > Paenibacillus_AQ > Paenibacillus_AQ dokdonensis. The sequence goes on from NZ_STGQ01000003.1 coordinate 40,348, forward strand.
ACCACATTGCCTTCCAGAGCCAGATCGACCAGAAGCTGATTGATTTCTTCCTGCTTCATTGTATGTCGGTCTGGCAGCTTGCCAACATATATTTTACGTGTACCCGGCTTCACAGCCCCAAGAAGCTGCGGGGCCGCAAGACGGTCGTAGACAACCACATCCGCTTTTTGCAGACATTCCAGACCTTTCACAGTAATTAACTTGGCATGGCCTGGGCCTGCACCAACCAGATATACTTTTCCCGCCATCTCCCCATCCCCTTATTCCCTGACTTGTTCGAGAATTTTCTCCGCTCCCCGCTCAATCAGCATTCCGGCTACATCTTCACCAAGCTTCACCGGATCCGTGCCGAGCAGTGTTTCCTTAAGGATTACATCCCCATCCGGAGAACCAACCATTCCTGTCAATTGTATAACGTTTTGCCCCGCAAGGGAATGTCCCTCCGGTGCCTCGACCAGTACGGCATAGGCTCCGATGGGAACCTGGCAGCCGCCATTTAGCACGCCCAGAAATTTACGTTCAGCAGTGACCGTCAGCTCCGATTCTTTGTCGTTATATAAGGAAAGCACCTTCAGCAGCTCTGCATCATCTTGACGGCATTCAATGCCAAGTGCACCTTGTCCAACTGCAGGCAAACAGGTTTCAACCGGAAGATAAGCAGTTATTCTGTCTTCCCAGCCCATCCGGTAAAGACCAGCAGCTGCCAATAGAATCGCCTGAAACCCTTCTGTTTCAAGCTTCTTCAGACGTGAATCAATATTGCCGCGAACTGGCTCAAGTTCCAGATCAGGGCGGTATGCCTTGAGCTGGCTGGAACGGCGGAGACTACTAGTCCCTACTTTAGCTCCATGCGGCAGATCATCAAGGCTTTTTCCTTCGAGCGTAATCAGACAATCCCGGGGGTCCACTCGGCGGGGCACTGCGCCATTCACCAGACCCTCCTGCAGTACGGAAGGCATGTCCTTCATGCTATGTACCGCCATGTCTATCTCGCCGTCCATCAAAGCCTGCTCGATTTCTTTGACAAACAATCCCTTGCCTCCCACCTTAGAGAGGGTCACATCCAGTATGCGGTCACCTTTGGTGACGATTTTCTTCACTTCAAAATCGAAATCAAAGCCATGCTCTTTGCAAAGCCGTTTCAGGTCATCGATGACCTGGCCTGTCTGTGTCAGTGCCAGCGCACTTTGTCTGCTTCCCACTACGATTGTCCGCATTCTCATTCCTCCTGATTGTCGTTGATCCACTGCCTGATTTCCTCCGGACTCCAGAGTCTGAAGGTACCCTGCCGCAGCGATTCCAGCATATCCGGTCCACATGCCTTCCTTAGCAATTTTTGCCGGACTGCCGGATCGCTAACCTGTTCTTGGATCATCTTCCGCATATCATATAAACTATCGAGATATTCCTCGTATTCCGTTCCGAAATCATCTTCCAGCTTCCTCCGGATGGCTCTCGCAGCGAGAGGACCCGCACCCGAGGTAGAAACGGCTATCAGAAGACGGCCGCGCCGGAGGACACTGGGATGTATAAAACTGCCAAGAGCCGGTTGGTCAGTCACATTGGCAATAATCCCTCTCGCCTTGGCTTCTTCCGCTACCCGTCTGTTCACTTCCGGATCATCTGCGGCGGCATGAACCATAAACGCCCCTTCCAGATCCCCTTCAGCATACTTACGGGGCAGCCAGTTCAGCTTGCCTTGATCATGATATTGCCGGAGGGCCACTGTTATCGAAGGGCTGATAACGGTCACGTTCGCAGCACCCGTGAGCAGCTCCTTGATCTTTCTTTCGGCGACCTGCCCTCCTCCAATGACCATGCAGATCCTATTTTCACAATCCAGCATGATAGGTATATATGTAGGCAAGCCGTCATCACTCCCCATTCCAGCCGTGAAAGTCAGACCATGTATTGAGCACAAAAATGATGATTATAAAAACATACCCTGTCAGAATCCATTTAGCCATAAGTGAGCCGGTATGCTGATGAGAGCGTTTCTTGAACAGATAGAAATAATAGAATCCCAGTCCCGCCAAGGTAGCCAGCACCTTCAAATCCAAAAGCAGATTCAGCCTTCCCTCCGAGATGACTGATAAAGCCGCTACGATAAAGGAAACCGTCAGCATCGGTGTACCGATAAATGCCAGAGAATAGGCGTATTTATCCAGCATTTCAAGACTCGGCAAACGCCGTACCGTATCCGTCCATTTCTTTCCTTTCAATTTTCGGTGAAGAAAAAGATACATCCCCGCGAAAACCGCGGCAACCGTATAGATGACAAAGCTGAGATTGGCCAGCGTGATATGGAGCACAAGCAGCCCATGAACCGTCTCCCAATGCCGAAGCGGATTGTTCCCCGGTGAAAACCAGAGCCTGTTCAAAATCTGGATGCTGAATCCTACAATACCTAAAAGTAAAACGGCAAATTCCGCCCGCTGCAGCAAATTGATAATCAGGGAAGCAACGACAAGACTAAACGCAAGCAGGAGCAGAAAATCAAACGGCGTAAAAATAGGAAGCGCCCGTTCCTCCATAGCCCGGATAAACAGGGCGCCCGCCTGCAAGACCGCAACTACAGCAAGAAGCCCTGTGCCCATCCGCTTCGCGCTCCGATTGCGTCGAATGCAATCCGAGATAAAAAACAGAAGGCTCAGGGCAAAGATATAAATACCGGCATCATAAAATCCAGTGAGCATGTCCACTCCCCCTGACGGCCATTAAAGGCCTGCTGGTGTCAGCGAACCTTTGAAGGCAAACGGTTTGTTTTCATGCTTTTCTCGGTTGAGTTCACTTTTGACCGTACTTGACTGCTGCAGGTTACTCGCGTCCTGCCCGGCTTCATCCAAATCCTCTTCCAAAGCAAAAATCTGTGTGAAGTAATCCAGCGCTTCATTCCCGTTCTTTGCTGCCGTCATTTCTTTGATTCGGTTAATCGGATCATGCATCATCTGATTGACGATGCTCTTCGTCAGACGGCGGATGACTTTACGCTGATGCTCATCCAGCTCTGGTAGCTTGTTAAACAAGCTTTGCAGAGTCTCTTCATGGATATTGGAGGACTTTTCCTGCAGTGCCCGAATCGCCGGTCTAACACCCAGTGTCTTCAGCCATTGATGGAACTCGTCCATTTCTTCTTTGATCATCACTTCAATTTTAGCCGCCTCGGCTCTGCGCATCTCCAGATTGCTCTCGACAATCCCTTCAAGATCATCAATATCATACAGGAAGACGTTGTTCAGTTCGGCAATCGCCGGATCAATATCCCGTGGTACGGCAATATCAATAATGAACAGAGGACGGGATTGGCGTTTCTTCATGCTTTCACTGACCTGGGCGCGGTCCAGGACATAATCCTTGGCTCCTGTGGAGCTGATCAGGATATCCACCTCATGCAGCCGCTCCAGGGCCTTTTCCATCGTACAAGGCGTCCCCTTGAATTTGCTTGCAAGCTCTTCCGCACGGGCCAGCGTACGGTTAGCCACAATAACCTCTTCCGCACCATTTGCGTACAAGTGCTTCACCGTGAGCTCGCTCATTTTACCGGCACCGAGAATCAGCACCTTTTTATCATCAAACATGCCAAAAATCCGTTTGCCCAGCTCTACAGCAGCATAGCTGACGGAAACGGCGCTTTCGCCGATCGAGGTTTCAGAATGCGCTCTTTTGCCAAGTGTTACAGCTTGTTTAAACAACATATTAAACCATGTACCCGTCGCTTTTTCCTGCTGACTTTGCAAAAATGCTGTACGGACCTGGCCTAAGATTTGCGTTTCTCCAATCACCATGGAATCCAGTCCGCAAGTTACACGGAACAAGTGGGAGATTGCCTGCTCATCTTCATATATATATAAATGCTGGGTAAATTCCTCGCGAGGAATATCAAACCACTGTTCCATAAAACTGCGGATGAAGTATCCACACATATGCAAACGGTCCACCACAACATAAATTTCCGTACGGTTACATGTCGCAACGACGACGCCTTCCATCACGCTTTTGGTCAGCATCAGCTGGCTGAGCGCTTCCGGCAATTCATTCTGTTCAAACGTAAAACGTTCCCTTACTTCTACAGGCGCTGTGCGATAGTTCAATCCGACAACGACGATGTGCATTTTGATGTTCACCTGCCTAAGTTTCGTTTCAAAAAAAAAGATCCAATTTAGGATAATTTTTTTGGCTTCTATTCATTTTCACTATGTTAATTATATCACAGTTGTAAAGTGTCCCCTGAATTATTTTATGAAATGTTTATGAAAATACTTCGATTGAGCTAAAGCCTGATTACCTTTAGTTCATTCTGTTTGTTCAGGAGGTTTTTACTATCTTGCCATAAATGGCAGCAGTTTATACTGTCTTATTAACCATCATCTATTTACCTTTAATCAGAGCTGCAAGCTGCTTGCCCGTTTTTTCAAGCTCATCGTTTTTCGAAGATATCACATGTCCACTTTCGCTGAGGAGCTGTTGATAGGACGGAACGACACCTAAAAAGAGCTCACTGTATTTAACAAGAAGCTCCCTCTCCATTTCACTCAGCGGTCTATTTCCGCCGATTTGCCAAGTGGTCAGAGTATCTACGAGGTCCCCTATTGCTGAAAAAGTGTAAACCTTATCCTTACCAAGCGAGTTCACCAGCCGGTCATGGGCGAAAGCAGCCGAATATGCCGCCAGCTTCAGAGCATTCAATTGACTTGTGTTTTCACTGTCCGACGCGTCCATGAGCGAGGTGTTCAGCACCTGCATCTGAAAAAGAGATACCTCGTACAGCATTTTCTCCGCATCCGCATGCCCTGCCTGCGGCCGCATCATTCGGTACCCCTGGTACACGAGAATTGTAAGCAGCAACAGGATCAGGCTCGCAAAAAGTAGATCTCTAGATCTTCGTCTTCTCATTTAAACCAGCCCCCTAAAGCTTCGTTCATGAGCTTTTAGCTTGTTCCATAACTACAGTATATGGGGCCTTCTGAAAACAAATAACCATGGAGAGCGATCTCCATGGTTATGAATCATTATCATTATAAGCGTCCAGCCTCTATACCAGCTCGACTTGTTTCATTTCCGGTGTTTCCACCTTCAACTCGCCCAAACCGCGTACAAGCTTCTTCGCATACGTTTTTTCAGGCTTCAATACGGATACCAGGTAATCGATTGCCAGTTGTGGATCGACTGTTTCGCCACAGGTGTAGCAATCAATCGCTGCAAATCCTCTCTCGGGATAAGTATGAATCGAGAGGTGGCTTTCTGACAGCAGAACAAGCACTGTCGCTCCTTGAGGTTCAAACTGCTTGGATTGTACCGACATTACTGTAGCACCACATGCTTCTGCAGCCTCAACCATTTGAGCTTGCAAAAATTCCGCGTCGTTCAGCATATCAAAGTCGACTCCCCAAGTGTCAACAGCAACGTGTCTTCCGAAAGTTAAGTATTCCATCTTCCGGTTTCCCCCTTCCTAGGAATAAAATGTTTGAAAATTTCATCCGCTAGGACCTACGTCATTCACTTCCCGAGGGAATAATCTCTCGCAACATTCAATGTCCTGAGTGAATCCTGGTTCCTAATATATTCTTTTCAACGAGATTAAAAATAACATCTATCAGGGCGAATTGCAATACTTTTTTTGAATATCCTCTGCGTTTTATTTTTCCACAATTGTCCCAGTCAAAATGCGGATAAATACATGTTGAATATGCTTTTGCTTAGCGGCGCAAGCACATGATTTCCAACAAAAAAGGAACTCCCTCGTAGCGAAGGAGTTCCTCTTGTCAATGTATGGGTTTAAGCCTCTAATGCAAACCATTTAGCGGTGCCCTGCCGCAGTTTTTCATCAATGCGGGCAATTTGTTCACTGGTTTTCGCTTTATTTCGTTCATCAAGCCAGTAGTTAATATTTTGATAAAGACGCGAGATCTCCTGTTCAACAGAATCCAGCTGATACACACGCTGCAGTTCACCTGCAGTATGTTTGTACTCATACACCAGCTTGCTCTGAGAAGGGGTTACTTCCGCAATTTTTCGAACGGAGCCGTTTTCATAATAATACATCATTGTGAATCCATGATAAATCCGGTTAACAATGCCTTCGCCCTTGCAGGCGATAAAAAGCTTGCGTACCAGGTTGGTCATACGAGGGTTCACCAAGCGGCATGACAACTCACAGAAGTACAAGCCATTCTTACTTTCAAGAGGAAAATGAACCTCCTCACCGCTTTCGTCTTCCAGCACAATCTCTTGTCCTCCGCTGTCCAGCACCTTAACAATCGCTTGCATGTGACAGCATTCAGCCGAATGCATAAACTGGTTCAATTGAAGCTCCGTCATTTGAAAAGTGGCTTTAACATACTCTGTGGCTAACCGCTGAGCCATAAAAATCTCCTCAATTCTTTTTTATGATTATAGAACGTATAAGTTTTCAGCGGTGCTGAAATGATTCTATAATCGCAAGAAAAATTTCCGAATCCTTAGTATTATTATACAGCACAACTTAAAACGATTGCTTGCGGACGAAACCATGATTTTTCTTCATATTTCATAAAAAAACGGATTAAAACGGATTTTTGAGCAAACTTTTTACGGGATGCTCACTTTCCTGCCGGATAAAGTCTGAATCCCTACGCGATACGCTGAAATTTTATGCAATTTCCGTTTCGTGTTCTCCCTTATTCAGCCGTTTGCTCTGGATCAGGTTGATCGTTCTCTTCCTGGTTCAGACCCGCTATGGATTCAATATGAGCCCATAACTCATCTTTACCCACTCCGGTCTCCGATGAATACATGACGAAAGAATCTGTTTTACGCATCAGGAGACCTTCCTTCATCTGCTTCACATGCTTTTGCCAGCGGCTCTTCGGAATCTTGTCCGCCTTGGTGGCCACCACGCAGATCGGAATCTCATAATGTTTCAGCCAATCATACATCAACTCATCATCCTTGGATGGTGGATGACGCAGGTCGACGATCAGAAGTACCATTTTAAGCGTCTCACGCTCAAGCAGGTATCTTTCGATCATTTTGCCCCATACCTGCCGCTGGGTCTTAGACACCTTTGCGTAGCCGTATCCGGGAAAATCGACGAAATACAATTCCTCATTAATGCGGTAATAGTTGAGATGCTGGGTCTTACCGGGTGTAGAACTGGTTCTGGCCAAATTCTTACGATTGATCATACGGTTAATTAATGATGACTTGCCTACATTGGAACGCCCTGCCAGAGCAATCTCCGGCAAGGCGTCCTCAGGATATTGGTCAGGGCCAACGGCACTGATTACAAATTCCGCTTGGGTTACTTTCATGTCAATGTGTCCTCTCTAATGCACTCCCGCCTGTTCCACAAGCGCATGCTTCAGCACTTGGTCCATATGGGACACCGGAACAAACTCCACTTCATTTTTAACACTGTCGGGAATGTCGCGCAGATCCCGCTCGTTGTCTTTCGGGAGCAATATTTTCTTGTAGCCTGCACGGTGCGCCGCTAGTGATTTTTCCTTCAGGCCGCCAATGGGAAGCACCCGTCCGCGCAGTGTAATTTCGCCGGTCATCGCCACATGCTTGGATACATGCTTTTTGGTAAGAGCCGAAATAAGAGCGGTCGCAATCGTAATTCCGGCCGATGGGCCGTCTTTTGGAATAGCACCTTCAGGAATATGAATATGAATATCATTCTTCTCATGGAAGTCGGGCATGATGCCGAGCTCTTCAGCCTTGCTGCGTGTATAACTGAATGCAGCCTGGGCAGATTCCTTCATCACATCTCCGAGCTTTCCGGTTAATGTGAGCTTGCCTGAGCCCGGTACGACAGTTACCTCAATCATCAGCGTTTCACCGCCAACCTCTGTCCAGGCAAGGCCTGTAACCGTACCAATCTGGTCCTCGAGATCAGCCACGCCATGACGGAACTTGGCAGCGCCCAGATATTCTTTAATATCATCGGGTTCCATCGTAATGGATTCCGTTCCATCCGAAACAATTTGTTTGGCAGCTTTGCGGCACAGCGCCGCTACCTGCTGCTCCAAGTTGCGGACTCCAGACTCGCGCGTGTACTCCCGGACTACTTTAAGCAGTGCCTCTTCTCCAATGTGAAGCTGCTCCTCCAAGAGACCATGCTCTCTTTTCTGCTTTGGCAGAAGATAGCGCTTGGCAATTTGCAGTTTCTCCAGCTCCGTGTAGCCTGGAATATTGAGTACTTCCATCCGGTCCAGTAAAGGCCGAGGTATATTGTGAATTGCATTCGCAGTCGTAATAAACATAACCTGTGACAGATCAAATGGAATTTCAATAAAATGATCGCTGAACGTGTTATTTTGTTCAGGATCGAGCACTTCCAGCAGTGCGGAAGAAGGGTCACCACGGAAATCGGATGCCATCTTATCGATCTCATCCAGGAGAAACACAGGATTCAAAGCCCCGGCGTTTTTCATCCCTTGGATAATGCGTCCCGGCATCGCCCCCACATAGGTACGTCGGTGACCACGAATTTCGGCTTCATCACGGACTCCGCCAAGCGAAATGCGGACGAACTTCCGGTTCAGCGATCTGGCAATGGAACGTGCGAGCGAGGTTTTACCCACGCCTGGAGGGCCAACCAGACACAGAATGGGCCCCTTCATCTTTTTAACGAGCTTCTGTACCGCCAAATACTCCAGTACACGCTCTTTCGGTTTATCCAGACTGTAATGGTCTTCGTCCAGCACCTGTTCGGCTTTATGGATATCCAGGTCATCTTCTGTTTTGTTACTCCATGGAAGGGCCAGCAGCCAGTCCAGATAGTTGCGGATTACACCGCCCTCAGCAGAACTGGAAGGCATTTTTTCCAGACGGTCTATTTCCTTTTCGACCTTCTCCTTCACCTTCTCCGGAAGCTCCTGCTTCTCCATAAGATCACGCAGTTCTTCAACTTCCCCGGTGCGTCCTTCTTTCTCGCCAAGCTCCTTCTGGATTGCCTTCATCTGCTCACGCAGATAGTATTCCTTCTGGGTTTTCTCCATCTGCTTCTTCACACGCTGGTTGATCTTGCGTTCCAGCTCCAGTACTTCGCGCTCATTATTCAGGATATCCAGCAGCTTTTCGAGACGTTTGCCGACATCGACCGTTTCGAGAATCTCCTGTTTATCCTTGATTTTAAGTGACAAGTGACTGGTAATGACATCTGCGAGACGTCCGGGCTCCTCAATATCAGATACCGCAGCAAGCGTCTCGGGAGTGACCTTTTTGGATAAATTGATATAATGCTCAAACTGGCTCAGAACTGTACGCATCAGCGCATCCACTTCAGGATTGTCGCTGTCCTCTTCATGCAGTTCCCGGGCGAGGACTTCATAATACTCCTCGTTGTCCGTATACTGTATAATTTCGGCGCGTTCCATCCCTTCCACTAGGACACGGATGGTGCCGTTTGGAAGCTTAAGCATTTGTCTCACGTTGGCTACTGTGCCAATACGGAAAATATCTTCTTGCGTCGGTTCTTCTATGTTCACCTCAGATTGAGAACAAAGGAGAATCAGGTTATCTTCCACCATTGCTTTTTCCAGAGCCTTGACCGATTTCTCCCGGCCTACATCGAGATGCAGTACCATGCTCGGGTAGACTAGAAGGCCTCTCAAAGGCAATAACGGAAAACGGCGGCCTTTCGCTTTACTCAGCCCCATCGCTTTCGCACCTCCAGCCGTTCTCAGGTTATAACATCTGGTTATATTTTAGCAAATGTTCACAGAAAACACCAATAATTAAGCTGCTTCAACATGTCCCTGCATCGGTAATTTGTCCGGAACGGCCAGGCTTCGCCTGTAAAAATGGAGCAGCAGGCCCCTGTGGAAAGATTTCCGGAGCCGCACTCTTATCCATCGCATCATTCAAATCCTCATGCATTTGAACATCAAGCGCTGGCTCCAGTTCAATTCCAAAGACATGCAGGAATACCTCTTGCACATTTTCCACTGGAATAACCCTCAGACCATCCAGGTCCTCGAACAGGGTTTGCCAGTTTTCCTTCGGAATAATCACCGTGGTGGCCCCCGCCTGGAATGCAGCTTCGACCTTGGCGATGACGCCGCCAATTGGCTTCACCCGTCCATGGATACTGATTTCTCCTGTCATGGCGATCTGGTTATCAACGGGAAGACCCCTGACTGCCGACATAATGGCTGTAGCCATGGCAATCCCTGCAGAAGGTCCGTCGATTGGCGTTCCTCCTGGAAAGTTGATATGCAGATCATAATCACTTGGTTTAAGCCCCAGGGAACGGAGTACGGTAAGTACATTTTCAACCGAACCCTTAGCCATGCTTTTACGACGCAGCGTTCTGCTGCTACCGCCGATTTCTTCTTCCTCTACCACACCCGTAATATTGTATTTGCCTTGCCCTGCTGCAACCGGTACCGCGGTCACTTCAATTTCGAGCAGAGTCCCCATATTCGGTCCATAAACCGCCAGACCGTTTACGAATCCCACCTGTGGGCGGTCTGGAATTTTGCGGTCCGGACGCGGCTGAAGCTGACTGCTGCTGGCAACCCACTCCACATCGGAAGCTGCAAGCGAATCCCTTTTCTCCGTCAGAGCGAGCCCGGCTGCAAGCTGGATGATGTTTACGGCTTCGCGTCCGTTAGTCGCATACTGTTTTACAACATCAACGGCTTCGGGGCAGGGTTTGAGTCCAATTTTCTGAATGGCATCCTCAGCAATCCTTCCGATCTCATCCGGCAGTAGGGGACGGAAATAAATTTCCATGCAGCGGGAACGCAGAGCAGGAGGTAATTCCTGCGGGGAACGCGTTGTGGCTCCCACAAGACGGAAATCCGCGGGCAGCCCGTTCTGGAAAATATCATGGACATACGCAGGCGTATTGTTGTCTTCTGAATTGTAGTATGCACTCTCGAGCAAAACTTTACGGTCTTCCAGTACTTTTAACAACTTATTCATCTGAATCGGATGCAATTCCCCAATTTCGTCCACAAACAACATTCCGCCATGCGCTTTTGTGACAGCACCCGGTTTAGGCTGTGGAATGCCGGCAACGCCCATAGAGCCTGCGCCTTGATATATTGGATCATGTACGGAACCAATTAATGGATCGGCAATACCGCGCTCGTCAAAACGAGCAGTCGTCGCATCAATCTCCGTAAACTTGGCATCGGCTTTAAAAGGAGAAGCAGGATTTCGTTTCGCTTCTTCCATCACGACACGAGCGGCAGCGGTTTTCCCTACCCCCGGTGGTCCATAAATAATGACATGCTGCGGGTTACCGCTGCACAGTGCGGCCTTCAACGCTCTTAAGCCGTCTTTCTGGCCTACGATATCCTGAAGTGATTGCGGCCTCGTTTTCTCTGCTAACGGCTTCGTCAGCGAGATGGAGCGAAGCTTCCGCAACTTGTCCATTTCTTTTCGGGACTCCCGGTCCACAGCAGTACGGTTGGTTTTCTGACCGCGAAGCAAATTCCAAAAATAGATGCCGATGATGACGGCAAAGAAAAATTGAATCAACATCATAACCATGCTTAAGTTCATTTCATAAACCCTCCCGTTTCTCATGAGTGGCCAGTTTCCCCTTCAATTCTACTTTGCTTTTTACGGGTTGGCCTGATACATGGTAGTATAGCCGTTTCACAACCAGGTAAACGCCCGAAGCATGATTTAAGGACACAATTTTCAAAAATACTGCACAAAAAAAGCTGCATGCCCTTTAGAAAGCAAAAGGCAATGCAGCTTGTTTTTACTTGATTAATGCTTACGGCCCGGAATTTCCCCGGTTTCTTCATATACTTTGACGATGGAGTCAATTTCTTTCTTCAGTTCGACCACCATTTCTGCTTCTGGTACCTTGCGGATCATTTCTCCGTAGCGGAACAGCAGACCTTCACCACGTCCACCGGCAATACCGATGTCTGCCTCACGCGCTTCACCCGGTCCATTAACAGCGCAGCCCAAAACCGATACCTTAATTGGCACTTTCAGTTTTGAAATGTATTCCTCAACCTCGTTTGCAATCGAGAACAAATCGATATCAAGACGTCCGCAGGTCGGGCAGGATACCAGCGTAGCTGCATTGGAAATAAGACCGAAGGTTTTCAAGAGCTCACGTGCCACCTTAATCTCTTCAACCGGATCCGCACTCAGCGAGATGCGCAGCGTACTGCCAATCCCCATAGACAGCAGCGCACCAATGCCCGCCGAGCTCTTGATCGTACCCGAGAACAATGTTCCGGATTCAGTAATCCCGAGATGAAGCGGATAAGGTATGACTTCCGCCGCTTTGCGGTAAGCTTCTATCGCCATTGGCACATCAGATGCCTTCAGTGACACGATAATATCGTGAAAATCCAGCTCTTCCAAAATATTAATGTGGAACAAGGCACTCTCTACCATCGCTTCCGGAGTCGGATATCCGTATTTCTCGAGCAGATGGCTTTCCAGTGAGCCCGCATTCACACCAATACGAATAGGAATGCCGCGCTCCTTACATGCTTTGACAACCGCTTCGACTTTGTCACGGCTGCCGATGTTTCCTGGATTAATCCGAACTTTATCGATGCCATTCTCAATCGCCTTTAGGGCAAGCTGATAGTTAAAATGAATATCCGCAACCAGCGGTATATGAATGCGTTTTTTGATTTCCTTGATCGCTTCAGCAGCTTCCTTGTTATTCACCGTCACGCGAACCAGCTGACAACCGGCTTCCTCCAAACGAAGGATTTCAACTACAGTCGCTTCCACATCTGCGGTTTTCGTCGTACACATGCTTTGAATGATGACTTCATTGCTTCCGCCGATCGTCAAATTACCGACTTTAACAGGTCTTGTGTCTTTTCTCAAAAACATGATCTTTTTTCTCTCCCATAACGCCAAGACTCCACCCCTGCCCCTCTAAAAAGGCCTTCGGCCAGAGGGGAGAAGTGGAGAACCGGCAATGAATTTCCGAAAGAAGCCTTACCTTCCAAAGAAAGGATTAGGCACTTTCTTCCTGTTTATTCTCTTTCTTGCTGATCAATTCCGGCACGATCTTTTCCTTTACAACCTGCTCTGTAATGACGCAGTCCTTGATATCATCGCGGGAAGGAACTTCATACATCACATCGAGCATGATGCCTTCGATAATCGCTCTCAGACCGCGGGCGCCGGTATTGCGCTTAATCGCTTCTCTCGCGATAGCCTCAAGAGCATCCGGCTCGAATTTCAGTGCGACATTATCCATCTCAAGCAGCTTTTGATACTGCTTTGTCAGCGCATTTTTCGGCTCGGAAAGGATGCGCACGAGTGTCTTTTCATCCAACGGCTCCAGTGTGGAGATGATTGGAAGACGCCCTACGAATTCCGGAATCAGACCGAATTTCAGCAGATCCTCCGGAAGCACCAAACCAAGGTATTCACCTGGTTTAAGGTCCTTTTGGTTTTCGCCACCGGCATTAAAGCCAATCACTTTTTTGCCGATCCGGCGTTTGATCATTTGTTCGAGGCCGTCAAAGGCACCGCCGCAAATGAACAGAACGTTGGTCGTATCGATTTGGATAAATTCCTGATGAGGGTGTTTGCGTCCGCCTTGTGGTGGAACAGAAGCAACCGTTCCTTCAAGAATTTTCAGAAGCGCCTGCTGCACACCTTCCCCGGAAACGTCACGTGTAATCGACGGATTCTCGGATTTGCGGGCTACTTTATCAATCTCATCAATATAAATAATGCCGCGTTCGGCTTTTTCCACGTCATAATCTGCAGCCTGGATCAGCTTCAGCAAAATATTCTCAACGTCTTCACCGACATAGCCGGCCTCCGTCAGAGAAGTTGCATCCGCAATCGCAAATGGCACGTTCAAAATTTTAGCCATGGTTTGAGCCAGCAGCGTCTTACCTGAACCGGTAGGACCCAAGAGTAGAATGTTACTCTTTTGCAGCTCCACATCTTCAATTTTGCTGCCTGTGTTGATCCGTTTATAGTGGTTATAAACAGCCACTGAGAGCGATTTCTTCGCTTGCTCCTGGCCGATGATGTATTGATCCAGAATATCGCAGATTTCCTTAGGCTTCGGAATATCTTTGAGATCCAGCTCTTCGTCATGACCGAGCTCTTCCTCTACAATCTCCGTGCAGAGTTCAATACATTCATCGCATATATAAACTCCGGGACCGGCAACAAGCTTACGCACTTGTTCCTGTGATTTCCCGCAAAAAGAGCATTTCAGCTGCCCTTTTTCATCGTTAAATTTAAACATGTAAACACCCCTTTAAGATATAATCGGTGAAGTGAGAACCTGGTCGATAATGCCGTAAGCCTTCGCTTCCTCCGCGCTCATGAAAAAGTCACGATCTGTATCGCGTTCAATTTTTTCAAGGGGCTGACCTGTGCGTTCCACATATATTTGATTGAGCTTTTCTCTTGTCTTAATGATCCAGCTCGCATGGATCTGGATGTCGGCTGCCTGCCCCTGAACTCCTCCCAGCGGTTGATGGATCATCACTTCGCTGTTGGTTAGCGCAAATCGTTTACCGGGTGCTCCAGCTGTCAGCAAAAGTGAGCCCATACTTGCCGCCATGCCCACGCAGATGGTTGATACATCCGGTTTAATGTACTGCATTGTATCATATATCCCCATCCCTGCCGTTACAGAGCCACCAGGAGAATTGATATATAAATGGATATCCTTCTCGGGATCCTCTGCAGCAAGGAACAATAACTGTGCTATGACGAGATTGGCGACATCATCGTCGATTGCGCTGCTGAGAAAAATAATGCGGTCCTTCAATAATCTGGAGTAGATATCGTAAGATCTCTCTCCTCGACTTGTTTGCTCTACAACCATAGGTATCAGACTCATGTGTCCAACCTCTTTTCCATTCAAAGATGTAATGCGTTCCATCAATCTTACAGCATTATTTTAACATGTTCAAAGCATGATGTCATTTTTCACTTTATACCCCGCAATACAGTGTATGAACCCGGCCCAGAAATATAGCCTGCACGAAACCTGACACCTTTATAAGATATCAGAAACATAAGCTTCAAGGCAGGATGTACATCGATAAACGTTTTTCTTATGTATGGAAGAGAGAATTTTATCCATTTTATACTTTAATTAGGAATAAAATGGATACTCCCAGTTAAAAATAAGGCACGCAATGGAATATACGTGCCTTATCTCTCTATAGATTCATATGATAGGCATCACTTACGTCATGCCTGCAATTGAATTCTCAATGATCTTCCGTTTATTATTCAGCTGTTTCTTCAGCAGCTTCTTCGCTACCTTCAACTTCCTTGCTGCTTTCAAGGAGAAGTTCTACGGTTTTACGAAGGGAAATTTCGTCACGCAGGCTTGCAAGCGATCCGTTTGCTGCCAAAATGTTGCGAATTTCGTCAGTGGAACGTTTGTAGGCTTCAGCCATTGTTTCGAGTTCCTTGTTGATGTCTTCTTCAGTTACTTCAATGTTTTCTTCTTTAGCGATTTGCTCAAGAACGAGGTTGTTACGAACGCGTTTTTCAGCGTCGTCCTTCATTTGCTCTTGCAGATCAGCCGTTGTTTGTCCGGAGAAGCTCAGGAACATTTCAAGGTTCATGCCTTGGCCGCGCAGACGGTTGTCAAAGTCACGCATCATGTTTTCGATTTCGCCGTCGATCATCGCTTGTGGAATTTCCACTTCAGCATTTTCAGAAACCTTGTCTACAACAGCGGATTCTTTTTTGCCTTTAGCTTCTTGTCCCTTGCGAGCCAGAAGTTCTTTTTTCAGATCTTCCTTGTATTCGTTCAGCGTTTCAAATTCACTTACGTCTTTTGCAAATTCGTCATCCAGCTCAGGCAGCTGTTTGCGTTTGATTTCGTGAACTTTGACTTTGAAGATCGCTTGCTTGTTAGCCAGCTCTTCCGCATGGTAAGTCTCAGGGAATGTCACTTCAACATCTTTGAAGTCGCCTGTTGCCAGGCCGACAACCTGCTCTTCGAAACCAGGGATGAATGTGCCGCTTCCAAGTTCAAGGGAGTAACGTTCTGCTTTGCCGCCTTCAAAAGGAGCACCGTCTACATAGCCGTCAAAGTCAATAACCGCGATGTCGCCGTCTTGAGCTGCACCTTCGTCGATGACAGCAAGCTCAGCATGACGCTCTTGCAGACGACCCAATTCTTCGTTCACTTCTTCTTCGGATACTTCCACTTTTTGTGTAGTTACTTCTACGCCTTTGTAATCGCCAAGAGTAACTTCAGGCTTAACCGTTACTTTTGCTTTGAATTTAAAGGCTTGTCCTTTTTCGAATTGATCAATTTCAACTTCAGGACGGTCTACAGGAAAGATGTCCGTTTCGTTAACGGCTTCTGAATATACCTCTGGAAGCAAAATATCAATGGCGTCTTGGTACAGAGCTTCTACTCCGTAACGAGCTTCAAAAATCGGACGAGGTACTTTACCTTTACGGAATCCAGGTACACTCGCCTTTTTAACTACTTTATTAAAGGCCTTATCAAGCGCATCAGACACACGATCCGCTTCTACTTCAACATCAAGAACGCCAAGGTTCTTCTCTATTTTTTCCCAAGTTGCTTTCATTTTATGCCTTCCCCTCCAAAAATATTTCACATGGTCATTAGTTTTAACACGCACAGAATAACCACTATAGTATAAACAAGATCGTCCCCTTTTTCAAGGGCAACCCTCTAGCAAGTCCTCAGGTAGAACTTCCCGTTTTTTCTATACATTCGTCCCCGCGGCAACAAACTGCTTCATCGTGCGGTACGCCTGCTCAAAAATAAAGCGCATCGTGTCCGTTACTCCGTACATGTATCTGATCTCTTCATCGCTGCGGCTGCCCGTCAGACTCTCTGAAACAATCTGGTGCAGAGATGCTGCCCAGATGTCGATCGTCTCATCATTTTCATCCACTATGGAAAAGTAATCATCCGTACCGTAAATAGCCATGATAAATTGTGTCCACAGCTCCTGCGCAAAGTAAAAAAGCGTAGGCTCCTGAACCTCTGTCTGCCCGGCTACCCGTTCTGTAACCAGACCGACCTGCGTTGGAAATTCATCCGGGCTCAGCGGTACTGCTTCTACATCGATCCTGGCACGTTCCTGACCCCGAAGCAGTTCTATGTTCCCCTGCATTCCACGTTTGCGAAGCGTCTGCAAGACTCTGAATTGAAGCAGTGGATGGAGCTCCTGGCTTTGCAGCCATTGTACAAGCTCCTCATCGATGGCAGCACCTTCGAGATAAGACAACTGCTCCAGTGCGAGCATATTTTGTTCACTTAGCGGTTCCTGCATGGCCGTCTGCAGCAGCTTATCGGCATAGAAGCTATCCTCTGCCAGCTTGGCGTGGACATTCTGACGTTTCATCTCATCCTCGTTTGGCTCACTCTCTTCTGCCTCCCCAAAATGCTCACCGTCCGCATTGCTGTGATTATATTGGGGAAACGCAGCTTCCAGCCATTCAAGAAGCGCATGCCACTCATCATAATGCCGCTGATCCTGTCCTTGGCACTGCAGCAAAAAACGCAGAAGCTCCATTGCTTCCCCGTATCGTTCATTTTCCAGCATGACTGTCAGCTGAATCTGATAGAAGTCGAGTGTCTTTGGAAAGAGGACTAAGTTGTCTTTCGCTGGGGAATTGGAATCATTAATAGGGGGTTCCTCCTTTCGGTCCGGGTAAGGTCAATTAATTGTTGATTATAGCATACCCGCTTTGCACATGAAAAAAAACTGCATGCATATGTACATGTCTCTTTCGAATATTTAACTAGTATGGGGCGTGAAATCAGATACAGAAAATATTAATGAATTATGAAGCACTTGAAACAGTCTTCCAGTATATTTTTAGGCTGTACAACCCGTTATAATTAATAATATTAATTTGTTGTTGTAAAATGTTTATCCGTATGATATGATATTTCTTGCTTGAATTTTTTATGTCCCAGTAGCTCAGCTGGATAGAGCAACGGCCTTCTAAGCCGTCGGTCGGGGGTTCGAATCCCTCCTGGGACGTACATAAAAGCCACTCTTCGGAGGGGCTTTTTGCTTTATGGAGGGATGAGAACCCATCAGGGTTCGTCGGAGCATAAGCTTCGTTAGCATCTGCTTCGCAGTCAGCCCGAAGGGCTGTATCCCTCTGAGGAGTATTTGTGTGAGCTAAGCGCTCCGCATACGAATCATTCCTCCGATCGCTGTTGCCCCCGAGTTTATTGAATAATCCAAGTTGGTGTAAACTCGAGGACAACGTTAATGCTTCTGATGCTAGCTTTCCTTCGGAAAGCTTTTAGGCGACTGCTTCGCTTCTTCGGAATTGATTCGTCCGCTCCGCTACTTTGGAGTAAAACCTAGCATACTAAGTCACTCGGTAGAGAGTGTCTTTTTATTTTCTCGAGGGACTAGCCATTTGGGCACGTCGGAGCATAAACATCGTTAGCATCTACTTCGCAGTCAGCCCAAAGCGCTGTATCCCTCTGAGGAGTATTTTTTTGAGCTAAGCGCTCCGCATACGAATCATTCCTCCGATCGCTGTTGCCACCGAGTTTATTGAATAATCCAAGTTGATGTAAACTCGGGGACATAGGTTATGCTTCCGATGTAGCTTTCCTTCTGGAAAGCTTTTAGGCGACCACTTCGCTTCTTCCGAATTGATTCGTCCGCTCCGCTGCTTTGGAGTAAAACCTAGTTTACTAAGTCACTCAGTAGAGAGTGTTTTTTTATTTCCTCGGAGGGACGGCGCCCCATCAGGGTTCGTCGGAGCATATGCTTCGTTAGCATCTGCATCCAGAAATGAATCTCTATATCCGGGAGGGCAGTACCGTTCCAGAAGGAACTGAGGCGCTCTGTTTTTTGTCATAATTTATGTTGTTATGGCTAAATTTAATTTAACCTATCTTCAATGGGATCAGCTGATTCATCTCCAGAAGGCTCCATAACCGGTCCGTCAATTCTTCCGTAGAACATGGCATGGATTGATTGAACCACCACTCAATCACACCGACAATCGCCGAACTCATGAATTGCGCATATATCGATTTGCTCAGGTCATCTACGCTTAAATTGGTTTCGTCCATCTGTTCCATGATCTGTTTATTGATCATGCTGTTCAGATGAATCCTGAAGGAAGAAACGTCTTTAATGCTCAACAAGGTCTTATATAATGCAGCGTTTTGCTTGATTTCTTTAATCGTATGGTGCAAGAAAGTCTTCGTTGGAATTTCCGTCGCATCCACGGAGTAACAGATGTTCATCAAATGAGTCAGTTGGGCTTCTATGAACTTATCCAA
Source organism: Paenibacillus dokdonensis (assembly GCF_004916975.1). Lineage (GTDB taxonomy): Bacteria > Bacillota > Bacilli > Paenibacillales > Paenibacillaceae > Paenibacillus_AQ > Paenibacillus_AQ dokdonensis. The sequence goes on from NZ_STGQ01000003.1 coordinate 59,564, forward strand.
TAGATCGTATTTGTCCGAGTAATGCGAATACACGGTGCCTCGATTGACGTCGGCACGCTCCGCGATATCGTTGATCGTTATTTTCTCGAATTCTTTCTCCGCTATCAGTTGCATTAAGGCATTCATTATGGCTGCTTGATTTTTTTTGATTCTTCTATCCACGAAGAGCCCACCTTTTTAAACAATTCATATTAATCTGTTGAAAAACCAACAAAACCGCTTAATCTAGCGATTGCTGCCGGTTAGTGTGACTGCTATCCTTACTTTATTCAATGAATGGTCAAAAATCAACAAATGTTCAATAAAGGGGATATGAAGGTGAGGATATTGGTTTACGGAGCGGGCGTTCTGGGCAGTTATCTTGCTCATGTATTGGTCCGCGGAGGGAATGAGGTTACCGTGCTGGCAAGAGGCAAGAGAGCCGTGCAACTGAAGACGAATGGGCTTGTTATCCGACATTACTTTCAGCGTCGCAACACAGTCGATGAAGTAAACGTCATTCAAGAGCTTACTACCGACGATCTCTACGATCTCATTTTTGTTGTTATGAAATACAATGATTTCCCATCCGTTCTATCTATACTAGCCGAGAATCAGTCTTCCAATATCGTTCTCGTCGGGAATAATGCGGATGCCCTCGGGATGCGGAATGAAAATTCAAGAAAAAAGTAAGGAGAAGAAAAACGTCATTTTCGGCTTTCAGATTAGCGTCGGAATCCGGGAGGAGAACGGACGCATGATATGCATCCGCGGAGGCGGGCAAATGATATTAGGCAGCTTAGACGGAGAGATCACAATAAAGCCTCTCCTAGAGAGCGCATTTAAGAAAGTGAAGTATAAATTAGCTTATCATGAGGATATCGACGCCTGGCTTAAAAGCCATATCGTCACGATCGTTGCCTTGAACTCGGTTAGTTATCTTTACGACGGCGATTTAAAGAAAGCAACGAAGGACAAGAAACTCTTTAACCAAGCCATTTCCGCAATGGACGAGGGGTTTCGTCTATTGGAGAAGCTAAATTACACGATCACACCTGCCAGTCAGGTTATCCTTATTCGTAAGCATAGATGGATCACATACCTGGGTCTAATCTTCGTTCACAAATTGTCGTTTATGAAATTGATAGATGGTTCTTTCAGTGAAATTGCCGCTTTGTTCGAATCCTTCAAAAAGCTGAAAAAACATATAAATATCGAGACTCCTAATTGGGATGAGTTGGAGAAGCGAACGATGTCCAAGTTTGTTAGCCGCTAAACTCCCGAATCTCATTCCATCCAACTCATTAAAGCCATATTGCCTTTTCTAAAACATACCCCACTCGAACCACTACTAAATAAAGCAGCAGCCACCATATGCAATGGTGGCTGCTGCTGTCATTAGTTCTCTTTAAAACAAATGCATGCACGTCTATTCCTCTTCCGACGCCTGCCGCGCATGAGTGTACAGCTGCTCATAGTAGCCATGCATGGCAATCAGCTCATCATGCGTACCCTCCTCGACCGCTCTCCCATCTTTCATGACCAGAATGCGGTCAGCATGCATCACCGTCGATAAACGATGGGCAATGATGAGTGTCGTCCGTCCTTCGGATACGGTTTGCAGGGCGCTTTGCACCAGCTGCTCCGTCTGCGAGTCCAGATGCGCCGTTGCTTCGTCGAGAATCAGAATCCTAGGCTCGAATACCATAATACGCGCAAAGGAGATCAGCTGGCGTTCACCTGCGGACAATCCGCTTCCTCGTTCGGACAGCAGAGAGTCGTAGCCCTGCGGCATGCGCATGATCATATCATGTACGCCGACATGCCGGCATGCCTCCATGACCCGTTCACGGGTAATACTGTCTTGAAAGAGTCTGACGTTGTCCAGCACGCTCCCTGAGAACAGATACGGCTCCTGCTGGATCAGCCCGACAAGGCGGTGGAGCTGCTGTTGGGGAATGTCGCGGATATCGATTCCATCTATCCGAATACTGCCCCTATTCACATCATAAAAACGGTTTAGCAGGCTGATCAGCGTGCTTTTACCAGCCCCCGTTGTACCCACAATACCGACCATCTCCCCTGCATCCAGATGCAGATCAAGATGTGGGATAACGGGTTTAGATGGTGCATATCCGAAGGTAATATGATCAAAATCCACTTTACCCAGGGCTTCATCCGCCTTCAGAACAGTCTTGTGATCAGGCAGTGGATCCTTTACGTCCGGCTCGGTGCTGAGTATTTTCCAAATGCGGTCCATGGAAACCATCGTTGACTGAAACGTGTTCCACTGCATCGTGATCTGGTTGATCGGTTGGAAAAACTGGCGGATGTAGCTGGTAAAAGCGTATAGAACGCCAACCTCCATGCTTTTATGGAATACAGCCATCCCACCAAGCCAAACGACCAACACCAGAGCCAGGTTTCCTAAAATATCAAAGGTCCGGTTGAATAAAACATTGGCACGAACCTCTCGCATATTCCCTTCCCAATAACTTTCATTATGCTCATTAAACCGACGGGTCTGTTCTTCCTCCTGACGGAAAGTCTGAATCAGTCCCATGCCGGAGAGATTTTCTGCGATGAAGCCAATCAGCCGCGAAAGCCGGCTCCGGGTCACTTGGTAAGCCTCCCGCAGATAACGCCGGAACATGAAAGCGACCAGACCGATGACAGGCAAAATAATCAGCGAATACCATGCCAGTGTCGTATCCAGACGGAACATGAAATAAACGATGAGGACCAAGGTCATCCCGTCACGAATCAGGCTCAAGAGCACCTGGGTAAAGAACTGGCTGATAGTCTCCGTGTCGCTCGATACATTCGTGACCAGGCTTCCGCGATGGACCCTGTCAAAATATGACATTGATAGTTTGGAGATATGATGAAATAAGTCCTTACGGATTTTTGCCACAATGCCCTGACCGGCATACTGAAGCAAATTATTTTGAACATATGTGAACACAAAGCTTATAACAGAGATTCCCAAATAGATGCCCGCCATCATGGCGATAAAACCAATTTGAGCATTCCCTTTGGCCAGATGATCATCAATGACGATTTTGACCAGATAAGGCTGGAGCAAATCCGCTGAAATCCCGAGCAGAGCACAGAAAAAAATGGCTGTAAACGTAAGCTTATGCGGTTTGGCATACTTTAATATATTTTTAAATGCTTCAAATGACTTTCCTTTGCTTCCGTCTGATGACTTCTTGCCCGCTAGAGCAGCGGCTGTTGAAGAATTAGGCATGCTGCAATCCCTCCTGTTGAATCCGGTACAAAGAAGCGTATAAACCGTCTCTGCGTGCCATTAATTGCTCATGGTTGCCGCGCTGCACAATTCGGCCCTCATCCAGAACGATGATCTCATTGGCATGCTGCACGCTGCTGATCCGATGGGCAATGATCAGTGTGGTTTTACCTTGCCTTTCTTTGACGAGATTGCTCAAGATCCCTGATTCCGTCAGTGTATCCACCGCGCTCATACTGTCATCGAGGATAAGCAGCTCCGGTCTTTTCATCAGCCCCCTCGCCAAACTGGCACGCTGCCTTTGTCCGCCTGAAAGCGTAAGTCCGCGTTCTCCCAGTTTGGTTTGAAAGCCTTCCTTGAATGTATTCACGCTGTCCAGCAGTAAAGCCTGATCCGCTGCGTTTCGTATCTGCTGCATGTTCGCCGACCGATCACTAAAAGCGATATTATCAGCAATGTCCGTACTGAATAAAAACCCATCCTGCGGTACATAGCCGATTTTCCTGCGCAGCGTTTCCAGAGATACTTCTGTGATGTCTTCCCCGCTTACACGTATGCTGCCGGCCGGAGGCTCGTAGACCCGAAGCAGCAGCTTCGCCAAGGTGGATTTCCCGCTGCCCGTGCGTCCGATTAAGCCGATGGTTTGACCTTTCCGAATAGAAAAGCTAACATCTTCAAGCGCTTTTTCCGAAGCACCCGGATAAGAAAAATTCAGATGATTGATTTCAATATCTCCAACAGAACTCAGCTCGATGGCCGATTCATTGTCCCTCACGCTTGGCACTTCAGCCAGCAGACGGTTCACCCGCTCCAGGGATGCGCCCGAACGCTGCATCATATTGATAACGTTGCCAATTTGCTGGAGAGGTCCGGTCAGCATCCGCAGATAAAAGGTTAAGGCAACGAAGCTGCCGAGAGACAGATGATGCTGAATCGTCATGTAACCGCCAACAAGTAGCGAAACCACCAGCGACAAAGCCCCGAGAAAAGGCAGGATAGCCTGGAAAAGAGAAGACATCCGCACCAGGCGGAGCTGTGCTCCCCGGACGCCGTCAACGGTGCTGTCAAATCGCTGCTGGGCCGTTTCTTCCATGGCAAACGTCTTCGTCACGCGGATACCGCCAATTTGTTCATCCGCCGATTCCGTCATATTGGCCAGATTCTCCTGCACCTGCATGGATCTTTCGCGAATTCGCGGACCGAAGAAAATAACCAGAAACGGGATCAGGATTAGCGGACCTACACTCACCAAGATCAGTGTCACGGGAATACCGGTAATGAGCATCATCGCCACACAGGAAATGACCATGAACACTGCATTAGTCGTTTGCGTGACACCAAAGGAAATCGCCTCGCGCACCGATGTCACATCATTCATGACGTAACTGAGCAGCTTGCCCGTACCCTGTCTAGAGAAGAAATCCTCGCTCAACCTGGAGAACTGCGTAAAAATACGGCTGCGTGTAATAAACTCGAAGCGACGTCCAAGCCTCATGATCGTAAATTGGCCGAGCCCAAACAAAATACCATAGGATACTGCAATGGCAAGCAGAATAAGGCTGTACTGAATGATTCCATCCCGTCCCAGTGAGCCATCCTTGAGTCCATCCGTTACTTTTCCCAGTATCTGTGGCAGCAAAGACTGATCTACGTTAGATAAAATAATCAAAATAATGGCTGTGAGGTAGAGCAGCTTGTTTTGCTTCAAATAGCTGGTGAGCAGTTCAAAGTTTTTCAATGGTTTCGTCCCTCCTTATGCGGGCAATTTAATTTCCCTTACTAAATCTTCAACTAAAATATAGCATATATAAAAATAAGCTGCGGCATGGCAGCAAGACGCTATAGGCAATAAACCGTTGATATGACTGGGTTTTCATTTGATAAAAAAAAGGATATCCCCAAATTTACTGTACAGCACAGCTGACAATATATAAAACCATCTTATAGATTTATCCTATAAATTTTATAACATTAATATATTTAACTTATAAGCAGAAGTATGCAACAATAATGCCAACAATGAAATGGAGGTGCTCAAAATGGATTCTTTGAACCAATGGCAGCCGCTCTCTTATGACCAGAAGCTCGGATTTGTATCCGAGTACGGAAAAGATCTGCTGTCTTTATTAAACCCACGAAAAGAAGAAATGATTCTCGATTTGGGCTGCGGTACGGGTGACTTAACGTATGAGATTTCACTATCGGGCGCCAAGGTCGTCGGCATAGATGCATCTGCAGAGATGATTGGTCATGCCAGAGAAAAGTATCCTTCTTTGGAATTTCGTATCGACGATGCTCAGAAGTTCCGTCTGGAACCTTGCTGCGATGCCGTGTTTTCCAACGCAGCAATTCATTGGATGAAGGATGCTGAAGGAGTTGCAAGAAGCGTGTGGAATGCGCTCAAGCCCGGCGGACGCTTCATTGCGGAGTTCGGCGGAGCAGACAATGTAAGCACCATCGTAAACGCAATAACCGATGTCCTAACGGCGGAATATGGCATTCATGCTGCAGCACGGAACCCGTGGTATTTCCCTAGCCCGGGAGAATACAGCTCCCTTCTGGAGCGCCAGGGATTCACTATTCGTCTGGTCCATTATTTCGAACGTCCTACCAGGCTTCATGACGGGCAGGATGGGATGCTCAGCTGGCTCGCCCAATTTGGTGATGACTTTTTTCTTGGACTAAGTCCGGATGAAATACGCGAGGCCTGCATAAGGATCAATGAAAAGGTTCATGAGATCTTGTGGAGAGACGGGGCGGTGTATGCAGATTATAAACGTCTCCGAATCGTTGCCGAAAAGCCCGCTCATTCATAAATAGTTCCTTCCTTTTCTCATGCAACAAAAAAAAGAGCTGCGGAAACAGCTCTTTTTTTGTTGCATAATGCTCATTTATGTTGTTTTTCGAAACAAGGATCCAGATTACAATGTTAGCTAACTCATTTCTCTCCTATATAGCGGTTATTCCCTGCTCCCCAGCCGGCGATCATATAAATGACACCAGCTACCAGAAGAAGGAGCAATGCCGCCGTCCAGCTGCCTGTCATATCATGGACAAGACCGAACAGCAGTGGCCCTACCGCTGCGAGCAGGTAACCTATCGATTGAGCCATGCCGGACAATTCTGCAGCTTGCTGAGAATGACGGGTCCGAAGCACGAAGAACATGGTAACCAGGCCAAAAGCTGCTCCGGTTCCCATACCAATCGGAATGACTGCAACCGGTACCAGGGCCTGAACTCCGGTCAAAAGTAATATAAAGCCGATCATAAAGCAAAGAAATGTAAGGAAAATTAGAAGTCGTTGATTTTTAAATCTGGCGGCCAGAACCGGAACAATAAAGGTTACCGGTACGCTGAACAACTGCATCAGGGAGAGCATCCACCCTGCCGCCGACGGGGTCATGCCGCGCTGGGTCAATATTTCCGGCAGCCATGCTACCACGGAATAGAATACAAAGGATTGAAGACCCATAACGATGGTCACCTGCCAGGCAAGCTTGGAGCCCCAGACGCTGCTACTCTTGGCAGATACTTGCACCTTGGCGACTTCGTGACGGTAACGGAGCTGCGGAAGCCAGGCCAGCAGCGAGATGACGGCCAGGATACCCCACATAACCAGAGACCCGCGCCAGCCAGAATGCAAATGACCCGCGACCGGAACACTGATTCCCGATGCGATAGCCGCGAAGATATTCATGGATACGGAATAAATACCCGTCATTACGCCCGTACGAAGCGGGAAATCACGCTTGATCAAACTCGGCAGCAGTACGTTGCTTAGAGCAATGCCTAATCCAAGCAAAATAGTCCCTGCAAACAAAGCCGTAATCGTCGGAATAAACCGCAAGACAATACCGACAGTCACTGCGCATACACCAAGGAATAAGGCACGTTCCATTCCCCATAGGCGTGAGATTCTCGGAGCGAGCGGCGACATTAACGCGAAGGCCAGAAGCGGAAAGGTTGTGAGTAGTCCAGCCAAGGTATGAGACATTCCCGTGTCGCTGCGGATCGTTTCAATGAGCGGACCCACTGCGGTAATCGGAGAACGAAGAGTTGTTGCAATCATGATGATGCCGACAAGCAGCAAAGCCGCCTTCATTCCTGTTGATACTGATTCATTGTCTGCCTTTTTTACTTGAGTTACGTTATTCATGATGTAGTTCATTTCCCCCTTGTATATCCTTCAGCAGCATTTCGCGCGAAGCATCAATATAGGCCCGAACAGAATCGGCCGATCCCGCTTCATCCTGGGCAATAATAGCTTGGATCAAGCGTTCGTTAAACTCTGCGTGCAAGCGAGTCAAAGTCAAATGTCCACTTCCATAAGAAACCACCTGCTGAACAGCTTCACTTATCGAATCATACAGATCGCTTAAAATCGAATTATGTGCAGCATTGATAATCTCTTTGTGAAAAGCATAATCTACACGGGTAAAAGCTTCTATATCCCCCTCTTCTTCAGCCTTTCGGTAATCAACATAAGCAGACTGAATCCGCTCTATATCTTCGGCTGTCCGCCGCAAAGCAGCCAAGCGTGCCCCTTCCTGCTCAAGCGCTGAACGCACCTCCAGTGTCTCGCTCAGCTTGGAACGCTCCAGCCTGCGTGCCAATACCGGCGTTAAACTGCTGGATGAGCATACATAAGTCCCATCGCCCTGTCTTGTCCGCAGCATTCCCGCGTGGATGAGGGCATGAACGGCTTCCCGGATCGTATTTCTGCTGACGCCCAGCTCTTTGACAAGCTCGGGTTCTGCAGGAATCCGTTCTCCAACCGGCCAGGTTCCGTTCTCAATCAGCTGCTCCAGCTGAGAAACAATCTGTTCGACCAACGTTCGCTTTGTCGGACGTTGTAAGGTCATAAGTGATTCCTCCAAACATAGGATGTTTGGTTCATTATAGCATATATTTTCATTTATATGTCTTTTTTCTGAAGATTAATATGTATAAAATTCTGGAATGCTCTCTTCATCAACAAAAAAAGCTGCTCCGAGGAGCAGCCTGCATATTGAGGACTAAACAATATATGATTTTGTAAATTATGCCTGAAACTCTCTATGCTGGGACGCTGTCTTGTTCCGGTAAAGCGCTGGAACCTTAAAGAAAAGAAAACTGTAGATTTCCACAATCGCGATGGCGCCAATGACATCCATAATGACATGCTGTTTCATAAATAGAGTCGAGGCAATAATCAAAAGAGACATACCGCTGATCAAAGTGACATTCAGACGATTGCGGGCCGGACTCTTCCAAATCATTCGCATCACCATATAGCTGGAAAAGCAATGAATGCTCGGAAAACAATTGAATGGTTGATCACGGTTATAAATAAACCTCGTCAACTGTGCAAACGGGTCGTTTCCGATCACTTCCGGCCGCGGCACAGTAGTCTGGAACACCAAATAGACGCCGTAGCAGGTAAGTGCGCATACGGTATATACCAGCAGCGAGCGGTAATAGGAAGGACGATCCCGAAAGAAAAAATAGACCAGACAGACGTAAATGTAGAAAATCCAGACCCCGTACGGAAGAGCGAAATATTTAATGAAAGGTGTCGCCTGATCCAGGGGTGTAACAAGCGAGTATACTTTATCCGTTGGCTGGTTTACCAAGTGATACAGGCTGCCCAGAAAAGGAAAAACAAGCATAAGTGCGAGAGGAGCCAAGCGAAGCAGCTGCTTGAGATCCCTATTTTTAAGCCATGACATTTCAATCAGTACCTTTCTAAATTCAAAATCGCGTTTTGGACAACGCCTCCTGGCATTGCTGCAAAACCTTGTTGAATTATTGTACTCCGCCATCCGTCATCGTTCAACACCAATATATGTAGATATTTAGCGGAAGATTCAGATCTTTGCCAGGGAAAACCGGAAAATATGACGCAGTACAACCGCAGCCCCGCCGATCAAGTCCCCATCCGGCCCAAGTGAGGACTGTGCGATTCTGACTCCATCCTTCAATATTCGCATACCATGTCTTAGAACATGCTCCCGGACCCGCTCCAGCAATATCGGATTATCATAGGCCAGACTTCCATCAAGAATAATGGCTCCCGGATTAAACAAATTCATCAGATTTACAATACCGGCGCTTAAATGCTCGGCAATCTCTTCATTAATATCCAAGGCCAATGCATCGCCAAGGCGAACAGCTTCATTATATATAGACGGGCGAATATCCGAAAAGTTACCCCTGCACAGTTCATGAAGCACCGTAGGTCTTCCCGAAGTAATCCCCGCAACGATCCTCGAATATACCGCTGACCAGCTGATGGTATTTTCCAGGCATCCGACATTCCCGCATTCACAGCGGATTCCGCTTCGGCTTACACTTGTATGACCGAATTCACCGGCACCCCCACGGCTCCCGCGCAAAATACTGTCGTTGACGAGGATCCCTGCACCCACGCCGTCTCCGACAACAATATATAACAAATCCGGATACTCTCCGCAGCTTCCGAACATCCGCTCAGCGAGAACAACGGCATTGGCATCGTTTTCGATCCATGTCTGCATACCGTAACGATGCTCGATTAATTTTTTCAACGGAACATTGTCGAGGCGAAGCTTCGAGTTATAATACACCACCCCTTCCTTCACGTTAACAACGCCAGGAACGGTTACGGCAACTCCGACACAGCGTTCAAGCCCTTCGCATTCCTGCATAAACAGATCCAGTTCTTCTGTCATAAGCCGAATGACTTCCTCACCCTTCTGGCCATCCATCGGCTTAAGTCGTTTACGCTTTATATGGGCCTCGAGATTCAGTTCCGCAAGCTCAATTGCACTGTTCGTAATGGCTGCCGCGATAATAAAATGATTATCCGGTGCAAACTGCAGCAAAATAGGTCTTCTCCCGCCGCTGGATTTGCCTGTTCCAAGCTCGGACACGTAACCTTCCTTGATCAGTTCCTGGACAGCTGAAGCTACAGTAGATGGACTGATGCCGCACTCCTTCGCCAGACTAATTCTGGATATCGGACCCTTGCTTCGGATTTTGTTCAGAATTATTGAACGGTTCAGCTCCTGAACCAGCTTCAAATCACCTTTCCTCATCTGTTTCAACAATGTTCTCCTTCCTTCTTCAAAATGCGATCATCAGCTTCCATCCTATTCCATTTAAGTTGTAAAATATAGTTCGTTTTACATACTCCAGAAGACTTATTCCAATATAAATAATATGTATGTCATTACACTTCCTTGAGCATATGCTAAAAATCGCTTGGAATTTGCGAAAATAAATTATTTTAATATTTTGTAATCGCTTACTTGAAAAAAATATACTGCAAAGCTATAATCTTACGCAACAGATGTCATAGTTTTCCTGAAGTGCTAGCGAACAGGAGATGAATCCATCCACCCACTTTTTTTGATGAATGGAATAATTATGATCTAAATAGCAGGAAAGGAGGGTTTTTTACATATTTGGCAGTGTGATTTGAAGAATAAATCCGTATTTTAAACAAAATTAGGAGGATATGTCGATGAGAAAAGGAATTTCTGCACTCATAACGATTTTGTTCCTGTTTACTACGGTTTTAGCCGGCTGCGGCGGTTCTTCCTCCGGAGAAGCGGGCGGCAAGAAAGTTCTCAATGTCGCCTTATGGGATGAAAATGTTAAGGACACGCTCACCAAGACCATCCAGATTTACAACAAAAGCCATCCGGATGTGGAAGTGAAGGTAACTTATACGCCTTGGGCTGACTACTGGACTAAACTCAAAACAAGCCTTGCCGGCAACAGCGGCCCCGATGTGTTCTGGATGAACGGCCCGAACTTCTACGCATATGCCTCCAACGGTTGGATCAAAGATCTCCAGCCTCTAATCGATCAAAGCAAGCTTGATACATCTGTCTACACGGACGCGCTTGTAGATCTCTACTCTTACAAGGACCATCTCTACGGCCTTCCGTACTTCCTCGACGCTGTAGGCCTTTACTATAACAAGGAACTATTCGACAAAGCCGGTATTTCGTATCCGGATAACAGCTGGACCTGGAATTCAATTGAGGAAAATGCGGCCAAACTGACCGACAAGAGTAACGGGGTATACGGTTATGCTGCCCTGATAGACAGCCAGTCAGGATACTACGATTTGATTCATCAGGCTGGAGGCTACATCATTTCTAACGACAAAAAATCCTCCGGATTTAATTCTCCTGAAGCTTTATCCGCTTTCAAATGGGAGCAAGGCCTGATGGACAAGGGTTATTCCCCTAGTGCTCAGCAGCAGCTGGAAACCAAGCCTTTACAGCTTTTTGGGTCGGGTAAGGTAGCCATGTTCCCTGCCATTTCTGTCAGCGCTCCTGAGCTATATAAGCTGCTGGGTGACAAGCTGGGTGTAGCCCCTCTGCCTGCCGGCAAGAAGCAAGCAACCATTGTTCACGGCCTCAGCTGGGCTATGAATGGAAAAACCAAACATGAACAGGAAGCCTGGGATCTGATTCAAGTTCTTTCCGGTAAAGAAGGCGAGCAGCTGCTTGCGGACTCCGGTTTCAGCATCCCGGCCTATAAAGGCACTGAGGATGGTTGGCTGAAGTCTATTCCTTCTCTAAATTTACAAGTGTTCGTAGACAGCCTGAAATTCGCCGTGCCTTATCCGGTTTCCGAAAAAACGGCTGAATGGCAGGATGTTGAAACGAAGGAGATTCAAGGCGCCTTCCTGGGCAAAAAGCCGTTTGAGGAAGCGCTGAAGACGATTGCCGACAAGATGGATGAGATCTTGGCAAAGGAAGGCAAGAAGTAGTTCTGAAAAAAGTATGCGCCCTTCGGATATCCGGTCAATGCCCCCACTTGGGGGCTAACCGAAAATAAACGAAAGGAAGGTGCTGCCCATGAATCCATCAGCGGCTTCAGCAAAACAACAGTCCAATATGCCTGTGAATAAAAAACATAAAACCTCCAAGCTTTCGATACGCGAAGCGGCCTGGGGTTACCTATTCATCCTGCCGGTTGCATTGGGTCTGGCGATATTCTATATGGTACCATCTGCTGCTTCTCTATTTCTGTCATTTACAACATGGGACGGCATGTCTTCACCTGTATTTAACGGACTTGATAATTTTGTGCAGCTTGCAGGAGACGAGAAATTCACCCGTTCCCTTCTCAACACGCTGCTCTACACCATAGCTACCGTTCCGCTCTCCATTGCGTTTGCCATCGTTCTGGCCGTTCTGCTGAATCAGAAGATCAAGGGGATGATTCTCTACCGCACCCTGTACTTCATTCCGGTTATCACGATGCCTATTGCCGTCGGCATGGTATGGAAATGGCTGTACAACTCGGAATTCGGACTTATCAACTTCGTGCTTGGTACCCTTCATCTGCCGCAGCCGAACTGGCTCTTCGATGAAAAATTTGCTTTGTTCTCCATCGTCATCGTCAGTGTCTGGACGAGCATCGGATACAATGCGGTTATTCTGCTTTCGGGTCTACAGGGCATTTCTTCGAGCTATTATGAGGCCGCTTCACTGGATGGGGCCGGAACGCTGTACCGGTTTTTCCGGATCACACTTCCTTTGCTTACGCCAAGCCTGTTTTTCGTCCTGGTGATGTCGTTCATTAATTCCTTCCAGGTATTCGACCTTGTCTTTATCATGATGGGCCAGCAGTCCTCTCTGCTCGATTCGACCCGGACCGTGGTATACAGCATCTGGGAGGATGGCTTCAAGTACTTCAATATGGGGTACGCATCAGCCGAGGCCTTCATCCTGTTCATTGTCATCCTGGTGATCACAGCGTTTCAAATGTATTTCCAGAAGCGCTGGGTTCATTATCAATAGCGGAGGAGGGACACAGCTATGACGAGCTATACCACGGACAGATCACGCCAGATAGCGGTTCATATTCTTTTGATCGTAGGCGCAGTCTTGATGATCATGCCTTTTCTATGGATGCTGTCCACATCCTTTAAATCTTTTGGTGACTCCATGAAGGTGCCGCCAACCCTGTTTCCGAGCGAATGGCATTTTGAGAACTACTCGAAGGTGCTGAGCACCATTGATTTTGGACGGTACTATGGAAATACCATTTTAGTAACACTTGGAAGGACAATCGGACAGCTTGTACTTTGTTCACTTGCAGCCTACTCCTTTGCCTGTTTGAAATTCCCGGGGAAAAACATCATTTTTCTGGCTCTGCTTGCTGTTCTCATGGTCCCTTCCCAGGTGGTCATGATTCCAAGCTTTGTGATCATGCGCGAGTTGAACTGGCTGGATACATTTTACGTGCTGATTATACCGGGCATCTTCAGTGCCTTCGGGACTTTTCTGCTGCGGCAGTTTTTTATGACTCTGCCCAAGGATCTGGAGGAAGCCGCCAAAATCGATGGATGCAGCTATTTCCGTATTTATTGGAACATCTATCTTCCGTTATCCAAGTCGGCTCTCGTATCGCTCGCTATATTCACCATTCTGGCATCATGGAACGAGCTGTTATGGCCCCTGATCATGACCAGCTCCGAGGATATGCGCGTTCTCTCCATCGGCATATCGACCTTTCAGGGTCAGCATTCCACCGACTATCCGCTGCTGATGGCCGGGGCCGTCATGGCTACGCTGCCCATCATTATTTTGTTCATCTTCCTGCAGCGCTATTTTATCGAAGGAATCGCCATGAACGGAATCAAGGGATAAGCCGGGCAAACCAAAAAGAACCTTCCTATCCTCACGGGTAAGAAGGTTCTTGCTATTGTATCCACTGCTACCGCTTAAGCTTGCGGTTGTTGATCCAGAGCGGAATGCGGAACAACAGATTGATGAGAAGAACGATAATGACCAATACCGCTGCCGATCTATCGGCAATCTGAGCGGCATCCTCGACGATTGCCTCCGACTGGACATACCAGAGATGAACGGCAAGCGTTTCGCCGGGGGAAAATAAATTGAAGTCCCACATTTCACCTGAGGTGCTGAGACCCGCTGTCAATAAAATAACGGCCGATTCACCATACGCACGGCCTGCCACAAGGCAGATGCCCGTTATAATCCCCTGCAGAGCCATCGGTAAAACTACGGTACGGATACACTGGAATTTGGTCATCCCGAGTGCATAAGATGCATTTTTCACATCTGTTGGAACAGCACGTACGGCTTCCTCCGTTACCCGCGCCAGCATCGGCAGGTTCAGAAATGCAAGACTGACTGCGCCGCCCAGAATCGTCAAACCGATCTGGAAGTACTCCGCGAAGATCGCCAAACCAAGCATACCGAATACAATCGAAGGCACAGAGGAGAGACTCTCCACACAAATGCGCAGCACCTCGGTAAACTTATTTTCCGGTGCATATTCCGCCATGTAAATGCCGGCACCTACCCCAATCGGAATCGAAATAACCAGCGATAGGAACAGAATATAGAAGGAATTGAACAGAACCGGTCCGATACCACCACCGGCATCCATATCTTCTGGCAGTTTCATCAGAAAATCCAGGGACAGTCCGGGAAGTCCTCTGCCAAGAATGGTCAGAAGGAGCCAAAGAATAAGGAGCAGTACGAGTGCTCCAAGTCCGTAAAAAGCAAATGTGGCCAGCTTATTATAGACAAGCGATCTTTGCATTTTTCGGCTGCGCGTCATGTCTGTCATGCCTTTTCACTTCCCTTCCGTCCAAGATAACGGATAAACAGAATAAGAATAAATGAAATGACAAGCAGCAGAAATGCCATCATATGAAGAGCGTAGTTCCATGTCGAGTCGAATTCTACATTCGAAATCTGCATCACGATATTGCTTGTGAGCACGGATGCCGGTGTGAAGAGTATCTTCGCCAGCTGAGCTGTATTTCCGATTACCATCACAACCGCCATCGTTTCGCCGATAGCCCGTGTCATTCCCATAATAACCGCAGTAATAATCCCCCTGCCCGCTGCAGGAATAACCACTCTCATCATCACTTGAAGTCGCGTTGATCCCAGCGCATATGCGGCTTCCCGGTATTTTTTCGGAACCATGGAGATGGCCTCGTCACTGATGCGGCAAATTGTCGGCAGGACCATCAATGCTAGAACCAATGCCGCTGCAAGTAATCCGTCACCCAAATTTTCACCGCTCAGTCTCCGCAAAAAGGGAATCAGAACGGTTAAACCCAGATATCCGTACACGATGGAAGGAATGCCGACCAATAGATCCAGAACAGGACGCATTATGTTTTTGATCCATTTCGGGGCAATTTCAGCGATGAGTACCGCCAGTCCCACAGCAATCGGAACCGCCATCACCAAAGTCAGTGCCGTAAGCGAGAGCGTATTAACGATAATGCCCGCCGCGCCAAAATGATCTTCCTCCGGTGTCCAGTTAAAAGAAAAGAAAAACTCAGCAAAGGAAATATGCGCAAAGGTAAGAAGCGCTGTTTTGCCGATAAAAAAGATGACCAAGCCGAGAACAAAGCACAGGGCCAATATGCTAAACAGAAAATAATACTTAAATAGCCGATTCGCCATCCGTACACGCATATATCGGCTGAACCGGCCCTTGCTGGACGGCTCCATGAATAATGCGTGATCTTCGGGCACAGCTTGCTGGGTGGACGTGCTCACAAGGTTTCCTCCTATAAAGCAGCCAGCCCCATATCCGATCAGGGCTGGCTGTAGAATACATCTTTATTATTCAAACCGGGTGCTGCCTCTACTTGTGTTTAGTGCATCGCGGAGACTGGGATGAATTTCAGCTTCTTGAGTGAGCCTTGTTGGAACTTTTGGCTTTGTACATATTCAATGAAGGCTTTGGTTGCACCGGTAGGCTGTCCTTTAGTCATGTAGTAACCATAAGCCCAAATTTTATAAGTTCCGTTAATGACATTGTCCGTCGTCGGAGCCACACCGTTGTAGCTGATCGCCTTCACATCACTGTTTACATACACCAGATCGATATATCCGATTGCATTTGGAGTCGTGGCTACAGCCGTTTTCATGTCGCCGCTGGAACCCACTTCTTTGTAATTTTTCTCTTTTTTCACGATGTCGCCGCCTGCCAGTGCTTTAGACTGATAGTTGACGCGTGTGCCGGAGCCGAATGCGCGGGTGATGACAACAATGTCCGCATTGTCACCGCCGACATCCTTCCAGTTCGTGATTTTGCCGGAGTAGATGCCTTTTAGCTGTTCTGTGGTCAGGTTATTGACCTTTACGTTTTTGTTGGCAATCGTCGCAAACGGAATCACCGCAACCTTATTTGCCACCTGTCCGTCAAATGCTTTAAAGCCGGGAACATCCATGCTTGCATCCCAATCGCATGCGCCGATCTCGGCGATGCCTTTTTTCACGGCCTGCGGCCCTGTAACGGAGCCTTTACCTGAAGCTGCGATTTTCACCTTCGGATTGAGCTTCTGGAATTCCTTCGCCGCTTGAAGCGTCAGTGGAAGCAGTGCTGTGGAACCGTTAATGGTAATTTTTCCAGACAAACTCGAAGCCGCAGATGCGGAACCTACCAGTGCAGATACGGCTACCAGTGAAACTGCAGCCAGCAGGGACATTTTTTTAAATAATTTCATGTGAATAATCTCCTCTCGATTTGGAACAAATTATTTGGTAAGCTGACTTGCTTTACCGTTTTGAACGACGATGATTTTACCGTCTGCAATAATCGCTACGCGGGTACCATCTGATGAGATTGCCAGGTCAGTAACATCGGACTTCGTGCTGTAGAGCTCGGTTTTAATACCGGCTACGACGCTATAAACTTTCGTGCTGCCGTCAGCGGCGGTGCCTGCTGCAGCGATGTTACCGTTCGCGCTTGCCGCGCTCAGAGCCATGTCCACGTCACCGATCAAATCCTGGATTTTCCCATCAGCAGAAATGGACTTAATCACGCCCTTGGCACTGCTGTTCTCGGAATCCGCGCTCAGAAAAGCGATGCTGCCATTAGATAGAAATGCCGGATACAACTTATTATCATTGGAGGTTGTCAGGGCAGCAGGCTTGGCATCCTTCACATTAAGATCAAGTGTGTAGATTTGCTCTCCTGCACCGGAGTAATCAATTTTGAGTGAATCTTCCGTGCTGTCCTTGTCGCTTTCAGCTACGCCCGTAATGTTCACGATATATGCGATTTTCTTCTCATCGGCCGAGACATGAACTTCGGATTTATTTTCAACCTTGTCGGCCAAAACCTCGGTGATTTTGCCGGTATCAATCGTTATGTAAGAAATTTTTTCCTGTTTGTCGCCTTGCACGAAATAGATTTTTTTACCGTCCGCAGACCAGGCCAGATCTGTTTTAACCGTAGTATCCGCACCAAGTTTAAACGGCTGTCCGCCCGATAAGCTGGTCAGGTAAAGCTGTCCAGATTCATCTGTGTACGCAGCTGATTCCCCATTCGGAGAAATTGACATATTTAAGACGCTGTTGTCTGAAGATAATAAACGTGAGCTGTAATCGGTATTCAGGTGAAACAATTGAGCCGGATCCGCATCATCCTTTACGGCAACCACTTGGCCCTGAGCGTCA
Source organism: Paenibacillus dokdonensis (assembly GCF_004916975.1). Taxonomy (GTDB): domain Bacteria; phylum Bacillota; class Bacilli; order Paenibacillales; family Paenibacillaceae; genus Paenibacillus_AQ; species Paenibacillus_AQ dokdonensis. The sequence goes on from NZ_STGQ01000003.1 coordinate 77,234, forward strand.
AAGCTTACGGACGCGAAACTTCCAGCGATTCTTTCTTCCGTCAGGATCTGCAGGGTTTGTCCGGCATCCAAAACTTCACCACCGAGTGCAAGAACAACCGGCTTCAGCTCAACATACGAACGGTTATCCTGCATAACTGGAGCCGTTGTAAAAGAATGCGCTTCTCCGTCCAGCTTGAATGTTTTGGATCCTGTTTGAAGCTGCAGACTGTGTCCGATTTTGTCCGATTTGATTGTGATGACTCCTTTGGAGGAGGTGACAGCCGCTCCATAGGCCTTAACCAGATCGCCAACGGCAATCAGTTTGCCATTCCCCGCTTGCAGCATTTGCACGGAAGCGCTTTGACCGTTTACCAAAATCTGCGTTGTCGTTACCGCAAATTTAGCTGCTGTCGTTTTGGAAGCAGGACTTTTGACTGGTGCTTTTGCCGTTGCAGCTTCTGCGGTTCCTGCCGACAGGGCTGTCGTTACAAGTGCAGCTGCCGCAAGAATTTGGAACATTTTATTATTTTTCAAATGGCTCACCCTTTTCTTATCGCTTAATGGATATAGGTCTATTTTCGTATACATTTGTTAAAAGCATTCGATTGGTATGTTATGGAAATATTAAATATTTATCGTTGTCTTTTGTAAAAATAGGTATTATCCTAGTTAGAAATAGAGCTTATCCCAGAAATATGCCTGAATATGGAAGTTATTGCATGTGTCCTATTGTTAACTGAAGTTATGGAGGCCAAAAAATCGTGTATGTAATCGGATTTTTATTATCGCTCGTTATTGTGCTCGCACTCATCCCGCCTCTGCGGAAGCTGGCGATTCGGGTTGATTTCGTCGACAGACCCACCAGCCGGAAAATTCATAAGGAACCGGTACCCCATTTGGCGAGCATCGCCATTTTCCTTGGGTTCATGATTCCGTATCTGATATTGACACGTCATTGGGACCGTGAAATGGCTGGTGTCGTTGCCGGCTCTCTCCTGATCATGGGAATCGGAATGGTGGATGACTGGTACAAAACGCGGGGCAAGGATTTCCCAGCCCTGCCGAAAACCGTGATTCAGGTGGCGGCAGCTGTTATTGTTTATTTCTCCGGTATTTCATTTGTCGGAGTAACCATTCCTTTTGTAGGCCATATGATCGTGTTTCCCGAATGGCTCCAGTTCATTTTGACCATACTATGGATCTTCGGTGTAACAACGGTCATTAACTTCATGGACGGACTTGACGGTCTATCCGGAGGCGTAGCCGGCATCTCGGCATTGACCCTATTCGTTGTGGCGATTGCTAAAGGCCAGTCCCACTCGGCCATCATGGCGATCATTCTCGTCGGTGTTGCGCTCGGCTACCTGAAGTACAACAAGCCTCCAGCCAAAATCTATATGGGGGATGCAGGTGCCACCTTTATCGGGTTCATGCTTGGCATAATTGCACTGGACGGGGCATTCAAACAAGTTACCGTTATTTCAATCCTGGTGCCGGTGCTGGCGCTCGGAGTTCCGATTTTTGATAACATCTATGTAATTATCAAGCGTTATTTGAACGGACAACCGGTGTATAAGGCAGACCGCAGTCAGATTCATTACCGCCTAATCTCCTGGGGGCTTAGTCCGAAGCAGGCCGTCGTCTTCATCTATTTGATCAGCGCCTGCTTATCCCTCTCGTCCATCATATTGATGCTCCTAAGCTAAATTTAAAAAGCTCCACAGACCTGATCACAGGCAGTGGAGCTTTTTTGTATAAAAATCCGTCAGCTGCCAGAAGGCTGTTTACGGGCCATCGCTTTAAAGATAGCTTTTAACAGCGGAGGCACCGCCAGAAATATAAACAGTGTCCGGAACAGCTGATAGCATATCACGACGGATAAATCCGCCCCCGCTTCTTTGGCGATGATTCCCATCTGATCCATACCACCGGGGGCCAGACCCAAAAAGGCGGTTACCATGGAAACGGTGTGGAGCTTGGTAAGCAGCAGGCTGAGACCGATGGAGCATAAGATCAGCAAAACTCCACTGAAAATCGCCAGTACGATAATCCGCAGTTTTTTCCCCAGCTGCTCAGGTCTCAGCAGCATCCCTACGTATATACCGATCACCAGCTGTGAGGCGTTCAAAAATACGGTTGGCAAAGCATGCCCCGTATAGCCGGATAAGTTAAGGAGAACGGTCGCAATCATGGGCCCGAGCAGATAAGCTGTAGGGAACTTGAAACGCTGCCCCACGATAGCAAAGAGAGTGCAGAGAACCGCAAACACAATAATGTGGGGAAACAGTCCCTCCCAGCTTGCAGCCGCACCACTGTGCACAGCCCCTTCGACCGCTTGGGCGCCTGCACCCTCAAACAAGGGACTGAAAACAAGCAGCGGTACAAAGAAGATGATCATCATCAATCGTGAAACCTGCAAAAAGGTCACAACAGTAATATCAATGCCTTTGATCTCTTCAGCCAGCGGTATCATTTGAGTCAATCCACCGGGGATGCTTCCCATGAGTACTGTTGGAAACGGGACCCCTGACAGCAGCGATACCAACGAGGCAATCATCAAACTGCATAACAGCAGAAGGACCGTCAGCAGAATCATGGACGGCAGCTGCCGTCCAATTTGCTGCAGCGTCGCCAGCGTAAAAGATAGTCCGACCGTATAACCGATAATAACCATCCCTGCATTACGGAGAACTGGCGGCCACAACGGCTTAACCCGCTTGAATGACTTCGAGGTGATCAAGGTGCATATCATAGGCCCAAGCAGCCATGGGATCGGCATATGAATCCATTGAAAAATAGTTGCGCCGATGATGCCGCAGAATAGCGTATAGATAAGTCGGACCGCTTTACTGGACATCCGCCGTCAGCTCATCAATCCGTTTCTGGATATCGCCTCTGAAGACACCGCCATGATAACAAATAATCGCTTCAATATCATAATCCTTGAATTTACGGACGGACTTCAGTGCCAGATTCATATCCGGCGTAACCGGCGGATTCGGTCCGCAAAGCTCACCGTTATTGACAGTTAACGCGTCACCGGCAATAAGCGTTTTGCTGTTTGCATGATATAAACTGATATGTCCGGGCGTATGTCCCGGTGTATGAATGACGGTTAGCCCGACGCCAAGCGGAAGTATATCCCCATCAGCAACGATGCGGGTAACCTGGGCAGGCGACTCTTTGGAAAAGGCGCGTTCAAATTCCGTGTATTCTTTTTCCGTCAGCGACTTCCGGAGCATATCGACTACCTGCGGACGCAGCTTGATAAACGGAAGCTCCCCATCGATATAGGGCTGATCGTCTATGTGGGCATACACCTCCAGAGTTTCGCGGCTCTCAGCCAAAAATTGCGGAAGGCTTCCCACATGATCAACATCCTGATGCGTCAATATAATGGATTCTGGCTCCAGAGCTGTATAACCAGCCTGCTGCACCAACTCCTTGATAGCTCCGTATTGACCTGGCATCCCCGTATCCACCAGTACCCAACTATCCTTGCTGCCGATCACCACCGGATGCAGCACCATACCGGAGCCCGGGACGGACAAGTCCAGCATTTTCAGTTCTTGAGATATTTTCATATATTCCAAAGCATGACGCTTTGGTTCACCTCCTTGTTTTTCGAAAAACCAGCAAGTTCATTATATGACTCGCGGGTTCTTAACGTCAATCCCAACCATTGACCTGTCCCATGCCGTCATGTCAAAATACAAGGTGAGGTGGACGTCCATGGAAACATTGAAACGACAGCAAATAGTGAACACAGCAATGGAAATATTCAAAGAAAAAGGATATGTTGCGGCTTCGATGAAGGAAATTGCCGAAGCCTGCGGTATGGCAAAAGGAAGCATATATAAGCTGTTTCCTTCAAAAGAAGAGCTCTTCACCGCCGTTTTTGTGGCATGTCATCAGACGATGTTCACCCGTGCAAGAGAACTGGATTTCGAACAGCAATCTCCACCCAAAGAGAGGCTGCGGCGGAAGATTGAATTCCAACTGCAGTACATGCTTGAAAACTACTACTTTACGAGTGAATTTAAAGAGCTACCGGTCAAGGATAATGAGCATTTCATCGCCGCCTGGAAAAAGAAGAGAGTAACCCTTCTTCAACTGCACCGCGACTTTTTTTATGAAGCATATGGAGAAAAGATCGAGACTTATATATGGGATATTGTCATTATTTTCAGAGGAATGCTGAGAGAGTATCTGTCCTACGCTATTCAAAAGGTGATTTCACTGCCGATGGCTGAACTCTCCGGTTTTATCGAGGAGCGGATGGATGCAGTCGTGCGTGATATCGTTGAAAATAAACCAACGCCCGTGATGAACCAAAAGAACGTCTATTTTAACGAACTGAATCCGGTCGACCCTCATACGCGGGTGGCAACCATTCAAAGCTTTCTGGATTCCCTGGAGGAACAAATCGGTGATCTACCCATGGCGGAGCATTTGCAAAAGGAGCTAATAGATGTAATCCGTATGCTCCGGGAGGAACTGATGCAGATGAATCCAAACCAGACGCTGCTCCGCGTCTATGCCTCCTATCTCGAAAACAGTCCTGTACTTGGCCCTTATGCCAGACAGCTCCGATATATGATATAGAAGTCTGGCTGAAGCAAGAAGCCGGTGGATATACAAATGACCCGAGAGGAAGCACCTGCTTTCAAGTGTCTCTTCGGGTCATTTTTTAGTTTGGACGGGATATGCTCCTTTTGGTTTCTGTTCCGACGGAACCTCCCCTTACAAGGGTGACATAGATACGCTCATGATCCACTTTTTCGCCGGATATGATTTTGATCAGCTGTTCCGACGCGAGCGCCCCCCATTTTCGCTTGGAATAATCAATGGTGGCCAGCCGTGGCTGCATGTAACGGGTAAGCTCGATATTATCAAAGCCGATCAGATGAACATGCTCACCTATCTTGAATTCGGTATCGGCAATCCGGTTGCAAAGACCGATCGCCATCTCATCATTAAGACAGAACACAGCTACCGGCTCCGTGTATTCCTGCATGATCTGCTCCGCTGCCTTTTCACCGCCGCTCTTCTTGAAATCCCCTTGGATTTCAATCCAATCCACGTCCTCGGCCCGGTCCGCTACCATCTTCACAGCTTTCATCCGCTGCGTCGAGTCATACGATCCCTCAGGCCCGGAAACAACATAAATTTTCTTATGACCCTGCTCAACCAGATACTCTGTAGCCAATGTTGCCCCGGCTTTGTTATCCAGCAGCACCTGATTAATATTCGGGTGTTCCAGTTCCCTGTCCAATACGACGATTTTATGATTGCGTTCCGCATATTTAAGAAGCTCTTCACTGGAAAATGTATGGTCCAGGATCACTGCGCCATCGATCATACGCTCCGGCAGCATCCGGTGGGACTGCTTGCCGCTGCACACGATCAGGTCATAACCTTGTGAATTGCAAACCTCCTTCATCCCATCCAGCAGTTCTCCGTATACATCACCTTTAAAATCGGTCAGGAACACACCCAGGATTCTGGATTCCCTCTTTTTTAATGTTCTTGCAGCCGCGTTGGGCACGTAGTTCAATTCTCTGGCGATGGCCAGTATTCTCGAGCTTGTCTCATCCGTTACCTTGCTGCTTCCGTTAAGCGCATAAGATACCGTTGAAATTGAAACCCCGGCTTTTTTGGCGATATCTTTTATACTTACCACTGGTCCTCGCTCCTTACTTTGGTTAACCCCATTCTTATTTCGTTCACATGACGGTAATCTATAAACCTATGGAAAATGGCGATCCCTAAAGATCGCCTTAAAATTACATAAAAATGTCAATTACATTATGTTCATCGTTCATCGCTGCTTCAAAGGCTGCTCTTGAAATGCGTGCTCCGCCCTCACGGTAAGGGTTGGATATTCTCTCGGTATTCAGTGACTTTCCATTCAAGACGACCTTGCTGACAGGAGCGCCGGTCATATGATAGATAAAGGTTACGTTCACTCCGTCATATTGGAAATCAAAATGCATACCATCCAAGGAAGCAGGCAGCACAGGGTCTACCACTAGCCCTTCATGGTCCTGCCGTATTCCAAGTGCGTTAGAAATCAGCTGATTCATGTAGATCCCCGGTCCGCTGGAATAGATTCTCCAGCCGCCCTTTACCGGAACCTTGCCGCTGCGAAGCTCATCAAAATTCGTCTGAGCATCATAACGTGTATTAAACTTGCCGTCAGAGCTGCTGAAGTAAGAATTGCTTTGACGAATTTCAGCATTCGGAACCACATCACGAATACCTACCGGGTTAATAACGTTTAGCCCGTTCCATACATCATCAGCATGTCCCAGCTTCGCCATGGCTTCCACAAACCGGATGTGGGCATGCACATATTGAAGCCCTACTTCACGTCCGAAGTTTGCAGCCTGCTCCGCCCGTTTGAAATGCGTACTGACTCCACCTGCATATTGGGCAGGACGGTTCATCAAGCGTACGCCATCAGGGAAGAACATCTTTTCCTTGATCAGATCATAATGCGCCTTTGCACGCTCCGGATCCAGAAGCTCTGCGATCATACTCCGTGTCATCGGGAGCAAACGGTACTGAATACCGGTTTCGGTATCTGTCGGATGCAGCATCAGTTTGGTTGAATCCGGATCTTCCATGTAAAGGAAACCAGGAATGACTTCTGTCTGCAGCATGTACTGGTTATAATCGTGTTTGATTCCGGAAGCCATTTCCTGAAGCTCTGCCGCAAGCGCCGGCTCTTCAGGAAGCAATGCTGCTGCAAGCTGGGTTAATGTCTGGTACGTCAATGCAACCGTCCAGCTGCTGACCATATACTTCTTGAGCTGGGCGTTCGCAGGCTGGAGTGTATCATCCCAATCTCCATCTCCGTAAGAAGACAAGTAAGTGTCATGCAGGAAATGACTCCGAATATAACCGATTTCCTTATTCACATGCTCCAAGACCGTATAGGTTAGATCCGTAAACTGGAAGCTCCCCTTCATGGTATAGGAAACCTTTTCCTTCAAAATACTGTAATCCTGTGTGGCCGTCAAATAATCACTAAGCACCTTTAGCGGCCATACGATAATATCTCCATGGCTTTCTTCCTGCTGGACAGGGGCGTAACGGTCAAACATAAACCACTGCGGCCAGTTTCCATCATCTTCATACTGATGGGTATAGACTGTAAGCAGAATATCGCGGACTTGTTCGAATTTTTGCGTTGCCATGAAATATTCGGTAGGACCCTGGCATACATCCCGGGTTCCCCAAGCCGCTCCGCCATACTGTTCAAGACCATGCGGAACCGAATAATGGACAAGCATATTATGCGTATACCACCAGGCCAGCGCATTAACTTTAAATAAATCATCTTCTTCTGATCCATCTGCGCCGGTAAGATGGAATCCGTTCATAACCTGCTTATAAAAATCATGATATTTTACAATCTCTTCTTCTATATTCTTGGTAGACGACGGAAGTTCCTCTCCATCAAGCAATCCTTGAACCGTAAGTGTCCATTCCCGGGTAGAATCGATCTTCATGGTCACCAGGGACCCGCAGCCGGCTTGGACCCCATCAGCAAGCACGGTTTCATCACCGATTTCAACGCCTGCACCCTCAACCCACATCCGGTATTGCAGATCCGGATAGGCTTCCATGCGGATTTCATCCTGCCCGCCGTAGAAAGTAAGCATGCCGTTATCATTCGTCATGCGAACCGGCTTCTCATATTCATTCACTTCCATCGTGACCTGGTTGGTCACCAGGAAGCGGTAGGCTTTGCCACTTTCGGAACGCACATTCAGACGAACCTCTGGCGTATCCACAGTCGTAAAGTTTGTAATGATCAGCATGTCGTCACTCGTTTTGTAATACCAGCGCACATAGTTAAAGCCGATTTCAAACAAGGATGGCATCGTGAGCAGCTGGTATTGACCATCCAATTCCACGTAAATCCGCTGTCCTGCGATCTTGGGAATGTTAAGGGCACTGCGGGCATTACTCATCATTTTATTGAAATTCGTGTTACCCACAACAAGATGCGAGTTGAAAATACCATACATATATGAAGTGGTGGTAACTACCTTGGCCCCCAGCTGCACATTGTTTCCGCTCATCAGGATATGTCCATGTGGACGCTCAACGAGCATTTCCTTTTCCTTCAAAACGATATGCTCGTAGGAATCCGTAAAGAAAGCGATCAATTGCCCGTCTTCACGCTCTTCCTGATGTCTTGTATCGCTCGGGAAACGCGAATTCACTTCTTCTTCCGTCATGGAAAGCGTCTGCAGTGGCTCACCTATAACTTTTTTGAGACTAATCGGAGATAGCTTTTGCATGGGTTGTTTCATATCTTCAGCCTGATAGGCATCCCAGGCTTGCTGCACTTCATCCTTGAATTCCAGTTCCGTCACTGCAGAAGCGTGGTCTGCTTTCACAAGGCCATAGAATACAAAGCGGGCTTCACCATTCAGCGAAACCAGCTCTGACTGGAGCGCCGTGTAGGCAAATTCATATTGGTAAATTTCATTGGCAAGCCCAGTTTGACTCAGGCATGACGGTATATTCGTTTCTTTGTAAGACAGTCCGAAAAATTGAAAACCATCGGTTGAATAACCTGCCGTTCGAGTCAGAGAACCTTGCTGTATATAAGGAAACGTCCCGCCTTGCGGCTGATTCTGTCTCGAACAAACCACATAGCCATGATCCTCATCCTCGAAAACAGAATGATCGATATACTGGGATAAGTACGCCTCATTGCTGCGCACAGCTCCGACATCCGCATTGCCGATATCCTGCCCGTAAATGATGTCGATCTTCACATTTTCACCCTGAGTAACAACATCCCAGAACCATACACCCTGAGCTGATAAGGCAAAGGTCACACGGTATTGAACACCTTCAGCAGTCCCTTCCCATACCATCCGGTTCCCCCCGGTGCTAACCGTACTTCGGGAATGGAGTCCAAGCAGCGGGTAAAAGGAGATGCCCGATTCGTTATGAATACGCAGGTATAAGTTATTCAAAGACCCTTCAAGAGGGCTTGTCATCAGTTGATTGATCATCGTCCGGCCGCTAACGGCCTGATACAAATCTCCGCTTTTCCAAAATGTAAAGCACAGATCACCCGCTTGAATGTTAAGCTTAGAATTCGTCATGGTGGCTGTCATGTATGTTTATTCCTCCTATCCTGTTAAACAAGCCGGCAGAAGACGGCTGTTTTTCAAGGCAGCTATTCTTTATTTACAGTATGTGATGACTCCGGCAAGAAAAGGAGCCATTCCGGAATCTGTATTCGATGAATTTCCATAACTAAACTCAGATCAATTTAAAAGATTGCTCCAAGCTGTCGCGGCTATTAGGTCCGACAAATACCTGGAATGTTCCCGGATCACTGCTAAAGCTGAGATCAGAGTGATGGTACCGGAGCTGTTCTTCTGTTAATGTAAAGGTCGCAGTGCTGCTTTCTCCCGGCGCTAGTGCCAGCTTCTCAAAACCTTTAAGCTCGCGCATCGCACGTACAACTTCACCCGCGATATCACGGATATACAACTGCACGGTCTCCACTCCCGCTCTGTCCCCTGTGTTCGTCACCTTGACTTGAACCGTCAGCGGATCTCCGGCCTTCATTTCCTGGCTCGATATCGTCAAATCACTGTAATCGAAGCTCGTATATGAAAGCCCGAATCCAAACGGAAGCAGAGGATCATTCGGACTGTCTATATATTTGGAAACGTAGCGTTCCTCCGTTTTCTGAGGATCCAGCGGACGGCCTGTGTTGAAATGGTTGTAGTAAACTGGAACCTGGCCTATCGATTGCGGGAAGGACATGGTCAAACGAGCGGAAGGATTCACATGGCCAATCAGAATATCTGCGACTGCAGCCCCGCCCTCACTGCCCGGGAACCACGCTTCCAGTACTGCGTCCGCCTCTTCGAAAATACCATTCAGGTCGAGTGGACGGCCGTTAAAAATAACAGCTGCCAGCGGCTTGCCCAGTGTTTTCAACTGTTTCACGAGCTCAAGCTGCGCCTCTGGGAGACGGATGTTCGTTCGAGAGCCCCCCTCACCGCTCATTGCTGAATCTTCACCTAATGCCAACACAATAATATCAGCGTTTCGCGCTGTTTCCAGTGCTGCTTCAATCTGTTGCTGTGTAATGCTGTCGATGCCAGAACCTTCGGCAATGCTGAGCTTTCCTCCGGACAGACGCTCTTTCAGCGATTTGCCAAGCTGAACTGCATCTTCCTTCGCTCCGACGCAGGACCACCAGCCCAGAATGTCATCGCTTTGAGCAAAAGGACCGATTAAAGCCACGTTTGCATCGGTTTGAAGCGGCAGGAGGCCATTGTTTTTAAGCAGAACGCTGGACTTGGCTGCAAGTTCATAAGAAACGTTTCGATGCTCAGCGCAGAAAATAACCTCGCGTTCTCTTTCAGGGTCTGCTGCACGCAGCGGATTTTCGAAGAGTCCGAGTTTTTCCTTCAAACGCAGAATACGCAGTACAGCTTCGTCAATCAGCGCTTCATCCACCCGGCCGTTCTCAATCAGCTTCGGTAGATGCTGAACATAACAAGGCGTCATCATTTCGATATCCACACCCGCACGGATAGCCCGGTAAGCTGCTTCGCAATCATCTTCAGCCGCTCCATGCGCGACCATTTCACGAATCGAAGCCCAGTCAGATATGAGCACCCCATCAAATCCCCACTCGTCACGCAGAATTCCGCGCATGAGCTTTTCATTGCCTGTAGCCGGAATACCGTCGACTGTATTAAAGGATGTCATGACCATTTCACAGCCTTCCTCGAGCGCTGCTTTATAGGCCGGCAAATAATATTCGCGCAAATTCCGTTCAGACATATTAACTGTATTGTAATCGCGTCCGCCTTCCGGAGCACCATACGCCGCAAAATGCTTCACGCAAGCAGCAAGACGATCAGGTTCCTCCTTCAGATGATCTCCCTGGTAGCCGCGGACGAATGCCCGTGCAAACAGGCTGTTCAGATATGGATCTTCTCCTGTTGTTTCCATGACTCTTCCCCAGCGCGGATCACGAACCAGATCCACCATCGGTGCGAATGTTACATGAATACCGGATACGGCAGATTCTCTTGCGGCAATTTCTGCGCTTTTCTCAGCCAGTTCCGTATCCCAGGAGCAACCAATCGCCAGCGGAATTGGAAAAATGGTCTTGAATCCATGCACTACATCCGCCATGAACAGGAGCGGAATGCCTAGACGGCTATTGCTTAGATATGAATTTTGTACATCTATAATGGCCTGCGCACCCGAAAGACCGAGCACGGAACCGCTGGCTGTTACCATCGATTCGGTAATTCCCATTTCTTCCATCGGGCCCGTCACTTGTCCTTCGTTGTCCGTGCCTTCATGAAAATGGGCGGTAAGCTGCAGCAATTGGGCAATCTTTTCTTCAAGTGTCATTTGTTTTACAAGGCCTTGTAATTGCTGAATATCCATACAGTTCCCCTCCACTACCTGCTTAAAATTAATTGAACCGGTTGCTTCTTTTAAGTTGCAGTTAAGCGGCTCATATGCCGAAAAAAACCTTCATTATATAGAATCATAGAGCTGCACCAGGCGGTCTATCAGATTCTTTCTCCTTTCTCAGGAGCTTGCACAAACCCCGATGTCCAATGTAGTGCGGGAAAGGCAGAAGGTCTCCTGCTTTCATAGTTTGTGCAAATTCCTCATTCAGAAGAGCATTCAGATTCCCTTCCTTTATGGTTCAGGAGATGCATCCCCTAAGAGAGGCAACCTTGAACCACCCTGGAAGAGAAGAACCCGGTTGCAATAAACCATTCTGCACACCGGGTTCCATAGACTCGGACTGTCGGGCAGAAGCCTCAGACCAACTCATTTTGAAGCGGTATTCCTACTTTTTCTGATTGTTCAATTCATCCAGTGCCGGTTGAACAAGCGATTGTTTGCTTTGTACCCATTTCTTCCAATTTGTTTCCAGATCTCCGCTTTGCAGAATCAGGTTGGCATACTCATTTTGGTATTCGAATGATGCCTGGCTTTTGGCTTTGGAATCGTACAATTGGACATCCCAATCATACTCAGCAAGTTTGCCGCCTTCACTTCCAAGCTTCGCTTTATCTTGGAAATGCTTCACTGCAGTATCACGGTATTCTTTCTTAATGGCCGGGTTAACGATACTGAAGTCGTCTCCGAGGACGTAAAGTCCTTCAAAACGCGCTGGATATTTATCTTCCAGAGATGTTCCTTCCGGCAGCAGACTTACAAGCTCTTTTGCATCATCGTATTTCCAATCTTTGCCTTCAAAGCCCATATTCAGCAGCAATTGTCCCTCTTTGCTAGTCGAGTAGTCGATCAGATCCATGATCCGTTCGAATTTCTCTTTGCTGATATTCGGCGAGAAAATCAGAGAAGACCAGAAGTTCGGCTGCTCCAGGTTGCGGTATTTACCGTCGTCGCCTACAACAATAGCTGTATGAACGAGGTCGTCGCTGTTTACATCCAGATTCTTCTTCATCGCTTTATCCATGTCTTGTCTGTACGATGCCAGACCGCCAAGACTGGTGATTCCAGCTACGCCTTTAACTTTGAAGTTGTCGCCGCTTTCATTGTTTTTCCATGTATAGAATTCAGGATTCAAGAGACCTTCTTTATAAGCTTTTTGCATCAATTTCAGACCGGTAAGGGTCTCAGGATCTGCAGGACCCCAGTGAAATTTGCCATCCTCACCTTTGTAGAATGCGGATTCCACGCGAGAGTGCTCACTATTAGCCATGACGATATTTGTCAGAGCATCATCCGCGTTGTATGAGATCGGAATGAGCTTCGAACCGAGCTTACCAGGGTCTTTTTCTTTGATCAGCTCAGCGTATTTCATCAATTCGCTTGTGGTGTATTCATCCTTGAGCTCAAATCCAACCGCTTTCGCCCAGTCTTTGCGCAGTGCGATAACGCCGATTTGGTTGACCAGCGGATCTGCAGGTTTGTTCTGGTAATACACCGGTTTTGGCAAGATATAAGTGCCGCCCGTCAGTTCTTCCAGCTTGTCGCCAAGACCGGTCAGCTTGTAGGCTGCGGCAATGTTCGGCCAGCGTTCCTTCCAGTCATCCGGGAATTTATACAAGAGTCCTTGGTCCACGTAGTTCATGAAATCGCCATGCACGTAATTCCAGCTCGCCACGTCCGGCAGATCGCCGGAGTTGATCCACAGGCGAAGCTTCTCTGCCCAGGAATCCCACTGGATATAGTTGTAGTCCCATTCGACGTTGAATTTGTCCATCCAGAACTTGTGGAACTCATTGTTCATTTGACCGTCCTTCAGCTCGGTCGTTTGTGCGACGGAAATTTTGAGTTTGTCCTTGTATTTCCCGTCTGCGTCTTTCTCATTGCCACCGGATGCGTCCTGCTTGGAACATGCAGTTGCCGTCATCAAAACTAATGACATTGCAATAGCCAAGAGCGGTTTTAAAGGCATCTTTCTGTTCGTTTTCATGTTTTACCCCCATGTTGATAAGATTTTTCGGTAAAAATCTATTACATAAATTGAACTAAAGAAAGAAGGAAGCACTTCTCCTGAATAATCATGTAATCAAGGAGAAGCAAGTTAAACCTTTAGCTCATTTTATATCGTGAATCAGGTCTTGATTGCCCCTGTTAACACCCCTTTAGCGAAGTGCTTTTGCAGCATTGGGAAGAAACACATGATCGGTATCATCGAAACGAAGACCGAAGCCATTTTCATTCCCGTAGAGAAGCCTGTCTTGCCGATTGCATCCACACTCGATGCGTTAGAAACGTTGGTTGATGATTCGACAATGATCGTCCTCAGCACGTTTTGCAGCGGCAGCATTTCCGCCTTTCGGAGGAATATCATGGCATCATACCAACCATTCCAGAACGCCACGCCGTAGAACAGCGTTATTGTAGCCATAATCGGTGCAGCCAGCGGGAGAACGATGGAGAATAGAATTTTCCACTCTCCAGCCCCGTCCAGTCTTGCGGATTCCATTAGCGATTCCGGCAGACCCTGGAAGTAATTCATCATCAGAATCATATTAAAGGCACTGAAGCTGCCTACAAGGATGACGGACCACAATGAGCCGGTCAAATGCAGCGACTTCATAACCAGGTAAAGCGGTACGATACCGCCGTTGAATATCATCGTGAACAATACCAGGAAAAAGATGAGCTTTTTGCCCGGAAATTTGTTGCGGCTAAGACCATAAGCCATCGTACTGGTCAGGAACAAGCTGAGCGGCAATCCAACGACCAGAACCTTGATCGTATTCCAAAAACCTGTAAGAATCCTTCCATCCTGAAACAGTGCTTTGTATGCATCGAGTGTCGGATGTTTCGGAAACAGCATCATTGGATTATCTGCGTATTCCTTTTGCGAGGAAAATGAAATCATAATAACGTTCCAGAACGGAATCAGAATCATTAAGGATAAAATAATCAGCACAACCATCAGGATATAATCCAGGACAGTCATTTTACCTATGCGGTATTTACGCTGTTTTTTTACAGCTGCGGTACTCATCTATTAACACTCCCTTCCTATCGGAATAAACCGTCTCCACCCATCAATTTGGCTATCCGGTCAGCAGCCAGCAGCAGTACCATATTCACGAGCGATCGGAACAAGCTGACAGCCGTCGAGAACGAAAAGTCCGTCGAAGATTGAAACGTAATCCGGTAAATGTACACATCCAGCACTTGAGATACATTCTGCGTTGCCGCATTCGCCAAGTTAAAGATCTGGTCGAAGCCGGCGGACATCAGACCGCCCACGTTCAGAATGAACATCACGGTTACGGTAGGAAGAATGTTAGGCAGTGTAACCTTGAAAATTTGCTGCATACGCGAAGCGCCGTCAATCTGCGCCGATTCATATTGATCCTGGTCGATTCCTGAAATGGCGGCCAAGAAGATGATGGCGCCCCATCCCGTCGATTTCCAGATATCCGTCATAATCAGCATCGGGAGAAACATTTTTTCCGAGCCCAAAAAGTTAATGGTCGGCAGTCCAATCAGCGACAGCGTGCTGTTCAGCAGTCCATCATAAGAAAGAACGTTGATGACAATCCCGGAAACGATGATCCAGGACAAAAACTGCGGGAATGTAAACACCGTTTGGAACCATTTTTTCGTGCGCCCCATCCGCAGCTCATTCAGCATTAAGGCTAGAATAATCGGGAACGGGAACGTAATGACGAGTTTGATAATATTGACGTATAGGGTTCTCCACACGGCTTGTGCAAAGGTTGGATCCCGGAAAACATATTTGAAGTTTTCAAATCCCACCCAGGGACTGCCCCAAATTCCATCATTGGCTCTGTAATGCTTGAATGCCAAGGACAGACCGCCCATCGGCAGGTAAGCAAACAGGATCAGCCAGATCAGTCCTGGAACGAGCAGCGTGTACGTCATACGGTGCTTCCAGATCTCCTTGAACCAGGGATTGGATTTCGAACGCCCTTTTAAACTTTTGTCAGGCCCTAAGGCTGCGGGTTTCAATGTGCATCGCCTCACTTTACTTAATTCTTTTCGTTAAACAAGAAGTCAAATGCCGTCTTCAAATGCTCTTCCCAGAAAAGCCAATCATGCGTTCCAGGGCCTTCCACATACTTGAAGTCGAACGGCGTTTTCTGCATATAAGCTGCGAACTCACGATTCATCCCGATAAATGGATCTTCTGTTCCACAGCAGCAAAGCACCGGAGGCAGTTCCCCGCCCTCTTCGATGAGTTTCGCAGCAAGCGCGTACAAATCCTGATCCGGCTTGATGGTCAGCTCTGTTCCGAATACCGCCTGCATTTCCTTAGCCATCCCCGGCTCCATATCCGGATCTCGAAGACGCTGCTGGATATCGGTAACTCCGGATAGCGATACGACTTTGGCATATCGGTCCGGGTAAGTAAGTGCAGCTTTCATTGCGCCGTAACCACCCATGGACAAGCCCGCGACAAAAGTCTTTTGGGGATCATCATTCAAACGGAACAGACGCCCGCAAATTTCCGGAAGCTCTTGTGTCACGTAGTAAAAATAATCGAGACCATATTCCATATCCGTGTAATAGCTTCGGTTCACTTCCGGCATGATAACAGTGCAGCCGTACTTGGCGGCGTATAGCTCAACCGTCGTCAAGCGGTGCCATGTACTCGCATTGTCACCTGCACCGTGCAGCAGAAAAAGTGTGCCGTTTGTCGGTACACCGGTATCAACAGGGGAGATCACATGGATACTGGTTGTCATTCTTAAAGTAGGCGATCCTGTGTCTATCGTTATATGCGCCATATGTAACCCCTTTCATTTAAGACAATTTCCAGACAGTTCCAGAGCCCTCATCGGTATTTATATACCATCCAGACGCGGCGTTGAAACGAAACGTTTCTCTCTTTTTCAAAAAAAGATCCCGCTCCGCCTAAATCCTGCCTTACAGCCTGTGATATATGGCTTTAAAGCCCATACATTCATGAATCGAATAACAAACATTGTATTTATTATTTAATTGTAAGCGATTCATTCGAATCGTTTCGATAACATCATAATCCTCATGACAAGTCATGTCAACTAGCATTTCGAAAAACCTAATAATGGATAAGGGATTGTTCACTTTTCGGTAATAATTAACCCTTTTTTTGTTATTACTGCAAATTGTAAGCGTTAGACATTATCGAATTGACATGCAATTCGATTTGTAATAGATTCTAGTTTATAAGAATATCATGGAAACGTTTCTATTCAATAGAAAGAAGGCCATATCTATGCTCATATCACTCGATGGATTTGTTAACCGCGTTACCCAGCAAGGATTAAATGTTCTTTCTGCGCGTGTACTTCAAAAGGGAACTTCTGTCGCTAAGTGGGATCTAAGCAGCGATGAGCGGCGGCTTCAGCATTCAGTCAGCAAATCCTTTACCTGCATGGCTGTGGGGCTGGCAATTGCAGAAGGGAAACTCTCGCTCAAAACAAAGCTTCAAGAGTATTTTCCGCAATATGCCCAGATGAGCTTGACAGACGATCCGGACGTTAGTCCGGGTGGACTTACGCTATACAATCTGCTGCGGATGTCCTCCGGTCATGATTCTCCTCCGTTGTGGGCTGAAGAAAGAGCCTCACTCCAAGAGAAAGATTGGGTTAAATATTATATGTCACTTCCGCTGGACAGAGCTCCAGGAGATATCTTTACTTATAGCAGTGGGGATACCTTTGTTATTTCTGCTTTAGTGCAAGCTGCAGTCGGCGAAACCGTGAAAGACTATTTGACTCCGCGCTTGTTCGAGCCGCTTGGTATTCGGGATGTGAACTGGGAGACTTCTCCTCTTGGTGTTACGCTTGGATGTGCGGGGCTTGAAATCAGCAATGAAGAGCTAAGCCGTTTCGGCCAGATGCTATTGCAAAAAGGGCAATGGGAAGGCAAGCAGCTTGTGCCCGCGGACTGGATTGACTTTGTGACCCGCAAGCAAATCGCTAATCAGGGAAGCCCGGATTGGAGCCAAGGCTACGGCTGCCAGTTCTGGATGTGCACGCATGAGGCTTACCGCGCCGATGGAGCGCACGGACAGCTCTGTGTGGTCATCCCAGGTAAAGATGCAGTAGTTGCTATCAATAGTTATGAAGACGATATACAGGGGATTCTGGATGCAGTATGGGCGGAGATTTTGCCGCTATTGTAGGAGGACTTAAGACTCTAACGCTTTTTAGGGAATGATTCGCCTGCCCCGCTGCTTTGAAGTTAAAGATTCACATGCAAAAGGGGATGTCCCCTAAGCTATGAAATGGCTGCTTGGGACGCCCCCGTTTTTTGAGTAGGATGGACGTAAGCACTTGGAGTGGACGCTTCGTGAACGGACCGTTGTTCCAATCGCTGTGCTAACTGCTCAGTAGTTTCTTACCTGTCGCTCAGCTCAATCAACACTTCTTTTACCTTTTGCGAATCAGATGCATACCATTGCTCCAAGGATGAAAAATCGGTAGCAGCTACATCGGCTACCTTCAGCTTGATGGTCTTGCTTCCGGTCCAAAGGACTTCTGTTATAGGAACAAGCGGATGCTCGCTGTATAATGACTCCATTTCTGACGATTCGAAGGGTATTTTCGAGAGTGTTCTCAGGTCTACTGCTGCAATATAACTGCGCGTTACCATGCCACCCTCACTCGACCCAAACTGAAAAATTGCTCTGCTCTGGTCTTCTGACGTAATGCTGTTTATGAATAACCCGCTTGGCATATGCAGCCCTTCTGTTCTGCCATCTGTCACCTTGACCAGCTCTAAACCGCTGCAAAGTTTAGTCCCACAGCCGTAACCGACCACAAACAGATTTTCCTCACTTGTCTTCTTCACCGGATATGTACGTAATCTTGCGATCTCACCAGTTTTATCCTCTTGTTCTTGTAAGTAGACTGCAAGCTCTGGAAGGCTGTTAAGCTGTATTTCAACATCTTTATCTTCAACGTTCAAGATTAATATGCTTGGTATATCTGATGTTTCAGTTTTTTCAATATCATTAGTACTTCGTGCTGGTTTTGCGGTAGGAGCAGGTACATTACAGAGACTTGCGATTATGAGTATAGCAGCTGCACAAGCCGTCATAAGCAGGGCGATTTTTTTTTCATAGGGTATCTCCGGATTATTTGGAATTAACTACACCTTCACCATTTATTGTAATTCAGTTTATCCCTCCATAAAGCAAAAAGCCACTCCAACCCAGGAGGGATACAGCCCTTTCGGGCTGACTGCGATGCGGATGCTATCGAAGCTTATGCTTCGACGAACCCTGATGGGTTCTAATCCCTCCATAAAGCAGAAAGCCACTCCGAAGAGTGGCTTTCTGTACGTCCCAGGAGGGATTCGAACCCCCGACCGACGGCTTAGAAGGCCGTTGCTCTATCCAGCTGAGCTACTGGGACTTAGTATGTATGAAAAGTGATGCGTTTATTATTATAACTCATTTTTCGTAAAATTCAAAGGGAAATTTTAAATAATGAATCATCGGGAGATGCTCAGGGTAATATGATAACACCAACACTAATGTAAAGGAGCTTGCGCCATGCGTCAATTATTATCGGCCTTATCCTATTTCAGCATATTTTTCGCACCGTTTATATTCCCCATCATTGTCTGGATCGCATCCAGAGACCCATATGTTGCCATGCATTCGAAACGTGCGCTGATCTCGCATATACTGCCTTTCATCGCCGCAGTTCCGCTGCTTATATTAACGTTTGGAGCCAACCACCCAGGTTCGGTTCTCGGCTATATTCTCCTCTTCGTAATCATTTATTTCGGAACTTTTATTTACAATATTGTTAAAGGCATTCAGGTTTTGCGCGAATATGCTTAGGTTAAAAAATAAATCTCTTCCATTATATGTAATGAAAACCTCCGGCTTTCGGAGGTTTTTCACTGCAGGGGTTACTTATTTATTGCCAAAACGTCTTGGGCTTTGCGGAACAGCCATATTTCTGTCGTTCTTGCTCAGGACTTCCTCGGCAAATTCAGTTTGGTGGGCATACTTGTTGCCTTTCGTCTTTTTATACGTGAACGCCACTTTCGCTCACCCCCCTGCTATATAGTATGGGAAGCATAAGGGGCAGATATGAGCTTCAATTAATGGCTGGGCTTACAGCGTTACACAAGTGAAGGAAAGCGCAGACATTATCCTTTCCATGACAGCATCCCTCTTCTTGTGACAAGTTATCCCCTGTAGTCTTCGTTAAAGGACAGACATTTTATGCCCTTCTTCGGCATATAACTGTATCACTTTGACAAATGAAACTTAGGCAAATTCCTGAACAAGGAAGGATCACAGTGGACAAACGACAAAGAAAGGATGAGCCGTCATGTGCGGAATAACTGGTTTTGTTCAATGGAGTGGCGATTTGACGCAGGATTCGCAGACACTCGTAAAAATGACGGAAACCTTGACCCAAAGGGGACCAGATGCATACGGAACATGGATCTCCAATCCATGCGCCTTCGGTCATCGGAGGCTTAGCGTCATCGATCCGGAAAACGGGGCACAGCCCATGCTTGTATACGATGATGAGGATCTATACACCATAGTATATAACGGGGAATTATACAACGCGGCAGAACTCAAACAGGAGCTGCTAAAAAGAGGACATCACTTCCGGACGAATTGCGATACGGAGGTTCTTTTGGTCTCTTACATTGAATGGGGACCTGCATGCGTCGATAAATTTAACGGCATCTTCGCATTTGCCATCTGGGACAGCGTGCGCGAACAGGTATTTATGGCGCGTGACCGGCTTGGTGTAAAGCCCTTCTTTTACAGCATGATCGGGGGCACCCTGGTTTTTGGCTCCGAACCTAAGGCATTGCTACAGCATCCGAAAGTGGAGCCGGTCGTAGGCGCGGAAGGATTGGCTGAAATCTTTATTATCGGTCCGGCGCGTACACCCGGGCAGGGAGTTTACCGCGATATCCAAGAGCTGCGCGCAGGGCATGCCATGATTTTCAGCCGCAGCGGTCTGAGAAGTTATGCTTACTGGAAGCTCGACAGCCATCTGCATGAGGACGACACCGAAGCGACGGCGGCACAGCTCAGGGAACTGCTGCAAGATACGCTGGAGCGACAGCTCGTTTCCGACGTTCCTGTCTGCACACTGCTTTCCGGCGGGCTTGATTCCAGCGCCTTAACTGCGCTTGCCGTGCAGTATTATAACCGTACCGGGCAGGGACAGATGGACACCTACTCGGTGGATTACGTCGGCAATGACAAACATTTCAAATCCCATGCTTTCCAGCCCGGAGCCGATGCGCCTTGGATTCGCCGGATGGTCGAAGAACTGGGAACCAATCACCACTATATCGAATTTGATACACCGGAGCTGATCGATTCACTGAATGATTCCACACTGACGCGTGATCTGCCAGGGATGGCAGACGTGGACGGCTCCCTTTATCTCTTTTGCCGGGAGATCAAGAAAGGTGCCACCGTGGCTGTATCCGGAGAAGCTGCCGACGAAATATTCGGCGGATATCCATGGTTTCACCGGGAAGAAATGCTGAACTCCGGTACCTTCCCCTGGGCTGTGGCATCTGAAATGCGCGCAAGCCTGCTCTCTCCCGAAATCCGGGAATGGACGCGACCGATTGATTATCTTGGTGACCGCTATGCCGAAGCTGTTCGTGAGGTACCTAAGCTCCGTGGTGAGAATGGTAAGCAGGCACAAATGCGCGTGATGTCCTATCTGAATATTACCCGCTTCATGCCAACGCTGCTGGATCGCAAGGACCGCATGAGCATGGGGGTCGGCCTGGAAGTCCGTGTTCCTTTTTGCGACCACCGCCTCGTGCAGTATGTATGGAATATCCCCTGGGAAATGAAAATGACCGGCGGCCGGGAAAAGGGCATTCTGCGCAAGGCATTGGAAGGCGTTCTGCCGGATGAAGTTCTGTACCGCAAGAAAAGCCCTTATCCCAAAACCCATAATCCCGATTTTCTTGCTGCCGTCAAATCGCAGATGCTTGCTATTCTCGATGACTCCTCTTCCCCCATTCTTCCACTCATCAACCAGGAGAAAATTCTTGAGATTGCTGCCTCTCCTGAGGCATCCTCCAACCTGCCTTGGTTTGGTCAGCTGATGTCCGGACCGCAGCTTTTTGCTTATCTCGCCCAGGTCAATAACTGGTTAAGAACTTATAACATTACCATTAAATAAACTGCAGTTTCAGCACAAAAAAAAGCCCGTTTCTTCTGAAACGGGCTTTTACTTATGATGGGTTCTTAAGAGTGTACGACCGATGGTATCCAAGCTTACGCAATAACGCCTTTGGACAAGATTAAATTGCCGTACAAAGCTTTCTCCCCGGTCGCAACCACAGCATAGGCTTTTTGGGCACGCTCATAAAATTCAAAGCGCTCAATCTCAGCAAATTCAATACCTTCTTCCGCTTTATCCACCAAGCTGCGGAACACATCCCATACCGGAGTTTCCACCGGATCTCCTGGCATAACCTGCATTAGCATCACTGGATGGGTCACATAACTATTTAGCGGAAACAACTCAAGCGTAGCCTCCAGCAGCTCGGGAATCCCGTGACCATCGGCGCGGACCAATCTTTGCGCCATCGAAACGGCAGGGAAATTCGCGTCGGCAAATACGATCTCATCCCCATGTCCCATCTCGCACAGGATCTTCAGCAGCTCGGGCGATAGTAAGGGGGAAATACCTTTCAGCATCTTAAAACCTCCTTTAAGTATCCACACTACATGGGTGTCCTCTACTAATTACGACATCATGTGGAGCAATCCTTCTGAAGCTGCAAGAAAACATCTATCAGCGTTTCACTCTGCCAATAGACTCCGTATCTCTATAGTGGTGATTTGTACTGCTGACGGTACTTCAGCGGCGACAAGCCGGTAAACTCCTTGAAAATACGCCCGAAATGAGTCAGGCTTTCAAATCCGACCCTCTCCGCGATGTTCGCCACCTTGTCGCTGCCACGGGTCAGAAGTATTTTAGCCTCCTTGATGCGTACATTGTTCAAATATTCGGTAAAGGTAAATCCCGTGCTTTTACGGAATGTTTTGCAAAAATAAGAAGGGCTGATATAAAAGCGTCCCGAAATCTGCTCGATGCTCAGCTTTTGGTCATAATGCCGGTTTATATAATCAACGATTTCAAACGTTTTTTTGTGAATCGAGCTAATCACCGTCTGTTCTGCGGCAGGAGCAGCGGACATTTTACGGTGGATGAACAGCAGCAGCTGAAACAGCAGCGTTTTGAGATGAGGCTCATACCCTATCGGCATTTTAGTGAACTCATGGATCATTTGTTCAAGCAGCCTCTCTACGAAGCTCATCTCCTGACCCGACAATTTAACAAAGGGACGTCCCTGGCAGAAGCTCGACATCACATCGATAGCCAATCCCCCGGCAAACAAATCATCCAGAAATTCCTTCTTAAACTCCAGTGTGACCCGCTCAAAGGTTGCTCCGCTGGAATTGACCAGCTTATGGATTTCGTTCATATTGATGATGAGAAGCGCTCCACTGACCGCTTGATAGGCTTTATCATCGATAAAATAGCAAATATCGCCGGAAACCAGATAGAAAATTTCGTATCCGTTGTGATAGTGATGTGATGGCATACTGGACTGAAACTTCCGTTCCCGGTCAATATAAAATGTGGAAGCTTCATAGAAATCCGTCTCCATTCCATTCCGCCCCTCTGCTAACCTGATTCGTAAAATAAATGATAAGATATGTAGAAAATATCCCAAACATAATCCTATATGTAATGATTGTGATCTTATCATGCGGTATAGTGAGTTGCAAGATAAAAAAGACTGAAGGTTCGGAGGATCTCCCATGACATTTGATCTGCATACGCATCATAACCGCTGTGGACACGCTCACGGTTCCATTCGTGACTATATCAACGCCGCTGTAGAAAAGGGCATGCCGTATATCGGCATCTCTGACCATACGCCTTTCTTCGCGGAGACAGGCGACCATCCCTCTCCCGAAGCCAGTATGGCCAAAAGCGAGTTTCCCGAATACATCCGTGAAGTACTCGCCCTGAAACAGGAGTTTGCCGGGCAAATTGAAGTTCTTCTCGGCGTGGAAGCCGACTTTCTTCCCGATCATGTGGATTTGTACCGCAATATTTTACTTGCCTATCCTTTTGATTACATTATTGGATCCGTACATGATTTTGACGGTGTGAGCCTTTATGATACCAGCCATTGGGAACAGCTTTCGCCGGAAGGCAAACTTGAATTGAAGAACAGCTATTACAGCTATATTGCGCAGTCCGCCAAGTCCGGGCTATATGATATTTTAGGACATGTTGACGCGCTCAATCGCTACTTCCCCGGATATGACAAGCTGCGGACGGAGATGGCGGATTATACCCTGAATACTATCGCCACACATGACATCGTGATTGAGATCAATTCATCCGATGAGCTTTGGGTGCCGGATGGTTGGCTTCTGGAACGGGCATTGCATTATGGCGTCAAGGTTACCTTCGGTTCCGATGCGCATGAGCCGGCCAGCGTCGGCGAGTATTTTAACGAAATCCGGAAGCATCTCATGGAAATCGGATACCGGGAGTGGGCTATTTTCAAAAACCGGGAGCGGATTATATTGCCATTGCAAGTGTAGCATCTATGGACAATCAGCAGCTCTCATTCCATATCAAAAAAAGGAACCCGGCAGGTTAAAAGCTTGCCGGGTTCTCTCTGAGTGAAGTTCAGTTTATGCTTAGATCAAATTTTCCGCCTGGAGCCAGAACTCAAACTTCATATCCTGATCAGCAGGTATATGATACTCCTCATGTACAGGCGCTCCCCAGCTGTCATCTCCGCCAACGCCCATCTGGCGGCCGGCTATGGTCACAACCGTGTAATGAACCGGCGGCAGCTCAAAGCGATGACGTGCATGCTCAAGCTCAAAAGCGGTGTATGGCGAAATCCGGCATTCCACGGGTTGCTTCATAGGGGCCTTAACGAACAGTCCGGCTCCTTCTTCATCCACGATGCGAACGCTGCGGACTCCTGTGCGGTTACCTGATTCCTGAGGAACCAGGTAACCTGCTTCGCTGGCAGCAGCATCTGTCTCGAACAAACCGAGCCGTGCGCCAAAACAGCGATCGCTGTAGTTCTCTTCCGGTCCCATGGCGAGCCACTTCAACTTGTTATAGCGCGCTGGAATTTTGAAGCTTAGCGCAAAAATTGGCATGTCGGGCAGATCCGCTGCACCTTTATACTCCGATTGCACGCGGATACTTCCATCCGGAAACACCGTGTATTGAACGGCTGTTCCGACTTCTCTACTAATGCTCAGTTTATAGGTGAATAGGACGCTCACACTGGAGCCATCTTCAAGGATCGATACATTCGTGCATTTCGGTGCAAGGCTTGCTGCGTACCAGCCTGCGGCATGGAAATCCATGGCCGTTCCGCGGTCATTGTCCGTTGTTGCACGCCAGAACAGCGGCTGTGGCGGAAGCGAAATCATTTCCCTTCCGGCATAGCTCAGGGACACCAGAGTTCCCGCCTGCTTCGAGAAAATAACCGAGAAGTCACGACCATGAACGCCGATATTCACGTCTCCGTGAACGACTTCGAGCCCGTGTGGGCTTGAAGCCGCTGCTGTCTCCCCCGTAGCGCGCTTTTCGATGATAAACACATACTGCCCGAATGCGACTTCATGTCCCTGCTCAGCCCAAAGCGTACGTCCTTTCAGCTTCAGGGAGGCTTGAATGCAATACTCGCCCGCTATCAGCTCCTCATCTACCAGTCCAATCGGCAGTGTTTGCTTGCTCAGCGGAGCCGTATTGGCCGGGAGCCAGGTACGTTTAACCTCTTCTCCGTCGCGGTACAAGACGCATTCCAGATCATACGCCTCCATGCCGGTAAACAAATTTTCGTTTACGATCGACATGCTGTCACGATCCGGAATCAGTTTCACATTTTGGTATAGGAACTTGACCTCTTGCATCTTGGGCGACCACTTGCGGTCAGCATACACAATGCCATTACCGCAGAAATTATAATCGGTCGGACGGTCGTCAAAGTCCCCTCCATAGGCCAGATAAGGCTTGCCATGGCTGTCTTCCTTCAGCAGAGCTTGATCTATATAATCCCAGATAAATCCGCCCTGGTACATGGGGTACTTCGACTCCAGCTCCGTATACTTGTGCATGCCGCCGAGGGAATTGCCCATAGCATGCATATATTCGCAAGAAATATACGGTTTATCCGGATTGCTGTTCAAATAGGCCTCTATATCGACCGGCTTAGCGTACATCCGGCTCTCCATGTCGCTTGTATCATTGAATCTGCGGTCATTAAATACTCCTTCATAATGCACGAGGCGGCCCGGATCGGTATTGCGAAAATATTCAGATACCTGATATATGACTTCACCGCCAAAAGATTCGTTGCCGCAGGACCAGATCAAGATCGAAGGATGATTCTTGTCGCGCTCCAGCATGGAAACGGCACGGTCCATGACGATATCCTTCCATTCCGGACGGTCGCCCGGAACGACCCAAGACGGCTCAATCGCCCCCATCTTCTGCCAGGAGCCGTGGCTTTCCAGATTCATCTCATCGATAACATACATGCCATATTGGTCGCATAGCTCGTACCACAGGGTTTGGTTCGGATAATGTGAAGTACGGACTGCATTGATGTTGTTTTGTTTCAGCGTGCGAATGTCAAAGAGCATATCTTCTTTCGTAATGGCGCGTCCGCGGCGGCAGTTGAATTCATGCCGGTTTACCCCTTTGAAGACCAGTCGCTTACCGTTCAAGTGCATAACGCGGTCAATCATTTCAAATTTGCGGAAGCCGACCTGCTGCGGAGTGACTTCGATCAATTGGCCTTCGTGATCATAAAGGAAGATCAGCAGTGTATACAGCGCCGGAAGCTCCGCGCTCCAAAGGCGGGCATCCGCTGCAGCCAGCTCAACCGACAATCTCAGCTCTTCGTCTTCCTCCTGATCCATCCGCGCGCGCCCTGCTTCCACCCCGTCCGGGTCGATCAGAACAGCTTCGGCATGTCCAAAATGTTCTCCCTGTATCTGCACCTCAACACTTAGAAGACCATGTTGATACTGCGAATCGAGATCAGTACGGACAAATAAATCCCTCACATGCAGCTTCGGCACCGTATATAAATACACATCGCGGAAGATGCCGGAGAACCGCCAGAAATCCTGATCCTCGATCCAGCTTCCGGTACTGCGCTGATATACTTCAACGGCCAGCTTGTTCTGTCCTTGCTCTATAAAGGGCGTCAGATCAAATTCAGAGGGTGTAAAGCTGTCTTCGCTATAACCGACAAACTGTCCGTTAAGCCACACATAGAATGCAGACTCCACGCCCTGAAAGGAGATGTATACCGGCTGGTTACGCAGCGTGGAAGGCAATGCGAACTCCTTAATGTAGCTGCCTACCGGATTTCGTGTCTGCGGAAGCTGCGGCGGCCGCAGCTCCTCGTGACCATCCCAAGGATACATCGTATTTACGTACTGCGGTTTTGCAAAGCCCTGCAGCTGAATATGGCCCGGTACCTGGATCGTATCCCAGCCCCCGCTCTGATGGCTCACTTCATAAAAACCCTCGGGGCGGCTGTTCGGATGCGTGGAGTAAGCAAATTTCCATATCCCGTTCAGAGAATGTCTCAGGCTCATGTCCGCCTGCTCGCGAGCTTCACTTTCAGTGTGGTAATAACGGTGATCCGAATGCGCGGGCAAACGGTTGACCGCGAAGACGCTGACGTCGCTCAGCCAGTCCAGGCTGGGTAGTTCCCGTTTCATATAGCATCACTCCTGTTTTATGTTATATGGAGAAAATTCCTATTTCACTGAGCCCATCATACCTGCTACGAAATGCTTCTGCATCAGGAAAAATACGAGTGCGGTTGGCAGCGTGGCAATTACAATGGCCAGCATGATGATGCCGTAATCCGGTGCATATCCCGATCCCAGATTCGAGATCAGCAGCGGGATGGTTTTCTGCTCCGGTGACTGCAGCACAATCAGCGGCCAGAGATAGTTATTCCAGCTGGACATAAATGTGATAATCCCTGCCGCTGCATAGGTTGTTTTCATGGTTGGCATAAAGATCCGGAAGAAGATCCCGATTTCGCTCAGGCCGTCGATCCGGCCTGCCTCGATCATGTCTTTCGGAAACATCTTCGAGCTCTGCCGGAAAAAAAAGATCAGAAAAGCCGTCGTAACAGTCGGCAGTATTACCGCTGCTTTGGAATCGATGCCAATAAACGGCGCTGCATTGGACACATCAGCGAACATCCGGTACAGCGGTACCATCAAAGCCGCAAACGGAATCATCATCGACAGCAGCAGTACATTAAACACGGCGTCCTTGACCTTACTGCGAAAAATTTCAAAGCCATATCCCGCCAAAGAGGCAATGAGGATGGCAAGCACCGTGGTAACCACCGAAATTTTGGCGGAATTCCACAGCGCAGTGCCCAGGTCGGTAGTATCCAGCAAATTCTTGAAATTTTGAATTAAATGACTGCCGGGAAGCAGCCGGCCTTTGGTAACGTCGACCGATTTATTGGTCGCGCTGATCACCATCCACAGAAATGGAAATATGGATATAATCGAAGCAGTGCTTAGAAACACATACGTGAAAATACGTTTGGACTTCTTCATTTCCGATCACCTGCCACTCTGAATTGAATCAACGAAAGCACAATGATGATAATGACGATGGAATAGGAGACCGTTGCCGCATAACCAAAGTCCGCGGTGTACTTGAAGGATAAATTATATATATACTGCGAAATCGAAAGGGTCGAATTGCCCGGACCGCCTTTCGTAATATTCAATACTTCGTCAAACAGCTGCAGCGTTCCGATCGTCGATGTAATGGATGTAAACAGAATAATCGGCTTCAGCATCGGAATGGTAATTTTGAAAAATTGCTTAACGGAGGACGCTCCATCAATCCGCGCCGCTTCATAGATCGAGCTGTCAACATTCTGGAGTGCCGATAAATAAAAGATCATATTATAGCCGGTCCAGCGCCATGTAATGGCAATAATGATTGTGATTTTTGCCCAGAACGGATCGGTGATCCATTCGATGGGTGCCCCGATAATGGACAATTTCATCAGCATGGTGTTGATCAATCCGCTCGTTCCAAACAGATATTTGAATACGACGGAATAAGCAACCAGTGAGGTGACGCAAGGCAGGAAGATCGCTGTCCGGAAAAAACCGCGGAATTTCAGATTGCTGTCATTCAGCAGCACCGAGATAAACAGCGCCAGAATGATCATAATCGGCACCTGCACGATCAAGTAGATAAACGTGTTTTTGAGTGCCGTGAAAAAGGTTTTGTCCGTGAGCAGCCGCTCATAGTTCGACCAGCCCGTATATGAAAGATTGATTCCCCTGCCGGTTTTAAAAGACAGGATAAGTGCCTGAATCATGGGATAAAAGTAAAAAGCAGCTATCATTAATACCGCGATCAGGATGAAGCTCCAACCCGTAAAAGCGTTTTTGGCACGGATACTGGCTCCCTGCCGCTCTGTTTTCAACATGGTCCAATTCCCCTTTCGGTCAAAAATATAACCCCCGGACGCTTTCGCTGTCCGCGACTCCAAAGCGCCCATGGGGTTACACCAACTGCTATGAAACAAGCTGACAGCCGCTTATTTGATTTGTGCTTCGGCCTGAGACTGAGCGTCGCTCAGCACTTGATCCAAGCTTTTACCGTTCAGGAAATTTTGCATTTCAACCACGAGAATATCCTCGATCGCATATGTGGAAGTGCCATAGTTAACCTTTGGGATTTCCGCTGTCCACTTAGAGAAATCACTTACGGTCTGCTGTCCTCCGAAGAAGTCGTCCGGCTTCGTGTAAGCCTCGCCTTCGGCAGCAGCTTTCAGCGTACCGATCGCGCCAACTTTGGTAAGCAGGGTTTGATACATATCCGCATTCGAACCAAAGGTTTCTGCCAGGAACTCGGCAGCCGTATCCGATCCAGGAATGTTCATCACATACCAGGAGCTGCCGCCAAGGTTCGTTGCATGCACGGAATTTTTCGTTTCAGGCAGTTTTGGCATCGGCAGGATCGCCCATTTGCCAGACTGGGAGGCTTCTGCTTTTACCGAAGGCGTAATCCAGTTACCGGTTGGAACCGTAGCTACGTCACCGTTGTTAATGGAGGCAATAAACTGGCTCCAATCCGCATTGACCTTGACGATGTTGGACTCCATAAGCTCTTTATACAGCGTGAAGGCTTCCTTCAGTGCTGCATTATCCTTCAGATCAGGAGTCTTGCCGTCGCTCTTCAGATACC
This sequence comes from Paenibacillus dokdonensis, assembly GCF_004916975.1. GTDB lineage: Bacteria > Bacillota > Bacilli > Paenibacillales > Paenibacillaceae > Paenibacillus_AQ > Paenibacillus_AQ dokdonensis. The sequence goes on from NZ_STGQ01000003.1 coordinate 107,013, forward strand.
AGGATCCTGCAGACTGGATCATCATGCGCAGGATACCAAGGTCGTTCGGGTCAAGCGAAATGATGTCCTTGCCTGTTTTTTCTTTGATCTTTTTGCCGAGCTCGATGTACTGCTTCCAGTCCATGTCCTTCAGATCATCCAGCTTGTAGCCAGCCTGCTCGATGTAATCCTTACGGATATAAAGTCCGGCAACACCGGTGTCAAACGGAACGCCGTATTGTTTGCCATCATAGCTGGTCGTGCCGATCTTGTAATCGGCGAAGTCTTCAGGCTTGATTTTACCGGTCAGATCCGCAAAAGAATCCGGGTAAGCCTGGAGGAAGCCCTGCGCGCGGTAATCCTCAATCAGCACCGCATTTGGCAAACCTTTGGTCGTGCCGGAGTTAAGGCCGGTGTTCAGCTTTTGAATAATGTCAGCCTGCGCGAATTCAACAATGTTAACTTTGACATCGGGATGTTTCGCATTATAAGCCTCTTTGGCAATGTTCAATGCCGCAATGTTAAATTTCGGATCCCAAGCCCAGATGGTGATTTCCTTGGTTTTGGAATCGCCTTCGCCGCCGGAAGCCGTTTGATCCTTGTCTTTGTTACCCGAGGAGCAGGCAGTCAGCAGGACCATACAGGTCAGCAATAATACCATAACCTTTTTCATTGTTTCAGCCCCTTTTATGTGTTCATGTCTTCCCGGTATGGCAGCCTGCTTGTTACATCTGCAAGCGCTTACCACCAGGTCTGAAATCAGTGTAGCACCGGGGTGAAACGCATCGTTAGAAATTCCTTTGTGCAGACTTGTCATTTTATCAGAATGATGAATGCGCTTTCTGAAAGCGTGTGTCATTTCTTTGGATTCTAGTAATTATATTGGGTTTTCATCCCGATTGTCGTCCACCTCAACCAACGGCAAGCTGATACGCACTCTCGTTCCGTCTCCCATTTGACTCGTAATTGTAACCCCGTACTCTTCGCCGTACAAAAGCCGGATGCGTTCATGCACATTCACCACGCCGATTCCCGAGAACAGCTGCCGCGAGCTTTTATTTTTCCGATCCTTTGCAAGCTCCAGCTGCTCCATGTCCATTCCGTCCCCATTGTCGACCACCTCGCAGATCAGCCTGCCCGCTTCGGTTGAGATCAGTACATGGATGAATCCTTCTCCCTTTTCGTTAAAGGCATGGAAAAATGCATTTTCGATAAAAGGCTGAATCATCAGCTTCGGCACATGGTATCTGCTGCAATCCGGAGCAACAAAATAGCTTACACGAATGCGGCTGCCATAGCGCACATGATTAATAAATACATAATGCTTCAAATTGACCAGTTCCTGCTCAACCGTGATCGTCTCACTGACATTGCTGATCGTGTTTTGTAAAAGCGAAATGAGCGCATGGATCGTATCCACCGCCTTATCCTTGCTATCCTGCTGGACCAGAAACTTGACCGATGCAAGCGTATTATACAAAAAATGCGGATTGATCTGCTGCTGCAGGGCTGCCAGCTCCGCTTTGCGCTGCTCCTGCTGGGTGTGAACCAGACGGCCGACATAATCATTAACCTCATCCAGCATGTAATTGTACGCCTCGCCAAGCTGACGGATCTCGTATCCTCCGGAGACATTCACGTAGTTGTGGAAATTTCTGCGTGTCACCTTTGACATTTGGCGTGAAAGAAGCGTAAGCGAACGTGTCATTTTTCTGGAAATAAGAAACACAATCACCAGCGCGACCAGCACGATAATCAGACAGAGCAGGATAATGGATTTGGTATTAATCATCTGCCCGAGCACCTGCTGCTGATCGATCATATTCACCAAGTAAAAGTTATACGAAGGAAGATACTGGGCCAGCATCAGCTCGTCTTTGCCCATCATCTTCACCTTTTTAACATGCAGTCCCTGATCTTCGATTTCACGGGCATAAGACAGCAGCTCCGCATTTTTCTTTCCGATCAGTGCGGAATGATTGCTGGATATTACGGTTCCGGCGCTGTCGATGATGACAACATCATTGCCTTCGCTCGTAAAGCTGCTGTAAAAGGGCTTGAATTCATTTTCGTCAATCGTGATGTAGAGCATGCCGTATTCCTGTCCTGTCGTTGCTTCCTGCAGTACCTTGGTAGCCACGATACCCGGCTTCTGCCCTTCCTTACCGGAGCCCGAGTACAGATGGTACATCAGTTTTCCCGGATCAGCCTCTGCCTCATGGGTTAAAGCGCTGTTATATAATTCCCCCGCGGTCGGCCTGACAAAATTATAGTTACCCGAGAAGTTTCGTCCGTTCTTGCCCATTACGGCAACTCCTGCGGAATAAGCATCAACAAAGCTTTGAACCTTCCGCATCTGCTGCGTCATACCGTAATATGCATTCATTTCCTTGATCGACTCATTCGAACCTTTTTCAGTCAAAAAGGTTTTGAGCGTACCACTCTGCTGCGCCGTCATGGCCGCCAGCACATTCGAGTAATGGAATGATTCAAAATTGTTTGTGACCTGGTTCATCACCTTTGAGTTGGTAATGCTGAAGGTGTTCAGGAACAAATCCTCCGTCATGCGCAGGTTTGTCCAGGCAACAGAGACCGCAATGGCGATGATGCTCACAAACATAACGGCAAACATTTTGATGAAAAGGCCGTGGAATCTAAAGCGCTCCAAAAATGCTTTCATGGCTTCTCCGCTCTCCTATGCCTGATGCTGTCTCCGGTATTGGGTCGGGGACAATCCCAGGCTTTTTTTAAATACCTTGCAAAAATAACTGTGATCGCCGTAGCCGACCATGCTGCCGATTTCCGAAATGGGTGAATCGCTGTAACGGAGCAAATCCGCAGCTTTATTAATGCGAACCCGGTTTAAATGTTCCTTAAATCCCTCATGATGATGACCGGCAAAAAAGCTGGACAAATACGAAGGATTAAAATGAAATTGTCCCGCCATCGAGGTTAAGGTGATCGGCTCCGAGTAATGCTGTTCAACGTAGTCCAGAAGCAGTTTCATGCTGGAGTGCTCAGCCATAGAAGCCTTGGGCGGCTGCAGATGCAGCTGTACCTGCTCCTGGAAATCGTCCACGATGCGCTGAATGTCACTGATATGGCCCGCGTCATCGATCGCTTTAAAATACGAATATTTGGCTTCATCCAGCTGCTTCATGTCATAATTCATGCTGCCAATCAGATGGATGACGTTAAATATCATATTACCGATGAATGATTTAAACTCGTACACATCCGAAGTATAGTCAAGAGACTGAAGCCGGATATGCTCTCTCAGTTCCCCAAAGGCTTCATCCAGCTGGAGCCTTCGGACTTGCTCCATAAACGGCTGCAAGGCAAAAACATCAGCGGTTTCTGCAGCTGGCAGCTTCGAATCGATTAATGCGGTTCCAGCGGGCAGGAAGAACTGGTACCGAAGCAGGGCGAGCAGTGAGTCCGAGTATACGCTTCCAATTTGCTCTAATGACTGGAAAGATCGGCTCAGCACCCAGCGGGCGGCAATGGAGTTGCCCTCCTTTTCAGCAGATGGACGGAGAATTTCAAGTTTATCCGGTAACAGATCCCGCTCTTCTCTGCTGATATTCAGCAAATAAAGCTTCATATCCGGATATCCTGTCATCGAATAGCCCGGCATAGACATAGCTTTCATCTCCGGTAGGAGCGCTTCCAGGGATTCGACCACCGATTGTTCACCCTGCAGTTCATATTCCTCATGTGACCCAAGCAAATAGAAATCTGGCAGCGGGAACCAGTCCTTAACCAGAATCTTGTCCGCATTTGTCGCGTAGCCGCTAAGATATTTCTCCAGCACTTGGCTGATCGATACCTGACAGTCGGCTGTTGCAGGTACTTCCAGGGATGCAATTTTCGCTGCTGTTTTGCGCAGCACATCCAGCAGCTTGGACGTCTCCAGGTGTGGCTTCAGTATATAATCCGATACGCCGCTCTGGAATGTGGACCGCACATAGTCGAATTCGCTGAAGCTGCTCAGCACGACCACTTCGATTTCCGGCCAGCTATGCTTAATCATCCGTGTCAGCTCTTCGCCGTCCATGACCGGCATGACAATGTCCGTGAGCACGATATGCGGCCGCAGTTCCTTAATCAGCGCAAGTGCCTCCTTGCCGTTTGCTGCTTCGCCCACCATCCGAAAACCATCCAGCTCCCAGTTTAATAAATGCTTGATGCCCTGCCGCACCAGAAGCTCATCATCGACGATGAGGACTTTGCATAATTCTCTCATGTGTTCTCCCCCTTCCGAAAACATGTTCTTAATTATAGGATATTCCATTGCAAACCGTCTAGAAAGCGTTTTACATATCCTGATTGTGAAAAAAATGGCAGACCAAGCATTTGCCTCTTGGTCTGCCATTTCTATAGTGATTGGATTAGCTTCATTTCCGCCGCGAAGAGCTGTTGGAATAAAGAGTTTCCCTTACACAATGCGGATATCGGATACCACCGGAAAATGATCCGAAGGCATCTTGCCATCATAATGGTCAGTAATTGAACCATAGCTTAGTACCTGAATCTGCTCGGTTACGAAGATAAAATCAATTGGATGTTCAAATTCAATCTCATGCTTCTCCTGCTGCTCCAGAAAAGCCGGAAACATCCGTGCAGCCACCTCCCTGGAATCAAAGCCCTGGAAGGTGAACGCGGGACCGAAGTGCTTATAATCTGCAACCGTACTGGTATCACGCAGTAAGGCGGTCCCCGGTTCGTTCTGCTGGATGAGGACCCGGTAGGGGAGGGAATCCGATGTAACGTTAAAGTCGCCAGTCAGCACAGCCGGTATGCCTGCCGCGAGTTCCGAAATCCGCTCCAGAATCAGATAAGCGCTTCTCTCCACAGCCACTTGCCCTACATGATCAAAATGGGTATTGAAATGCAGGATGGATCGCCCGGTATATGTATCCTGAAATTCCGCCCATGTCACCACACGGCTGCAGGCGGCATCCCAGCCCATTGATCCTGGCTCCTCCGGATGCTCCGACAGCCAGAAGGTGTCCTGACGCAGTGGCTTCAGTCTGTTCTTACGATAAAATATGCAGGAGAACTCTCCTTCCCTATCGCCGTCGTCCCTTCCTACACCAACCCAGCCGTATTCCGGCAGTAGCGATTGCAAGTCCTCCAGCTGGTTATAAAGCACCTCCTGCATGCCGACCAGATCCGGACGATGAAAACGGATAACGCCCGCCACCAGCTCCTTCCGGCTGATCCAGCCGTTTTCGCCTTCCATCTCGTAGGCGTTTTTGATGTTATAGGACATGCAGCGCAGGTCATGTTCCACATTCAGCTTCTCTGCTGACATTCCTCTCACTCCATTCTGAAAAATTAAACTCCAATATGCCCCATCATATCAAAAAACAAGGTACAGCAGAGGCTTGGCAAAAAAATAAAGACCATAACAGCCCGGTAACCGAAGCCATTGTGGTCTTGAATGATGCTTATTATATTTCCTGCTGCTGCTTCAGCATGCCGATCAAGCTCCGCAGGGCTGCACCCCGGTGGCTGATGGCCTGCTTTTCTTCCACAGACAGCTCTGCCATCGTTTTTTCATACTCCGGCAGGTAGAAAAGAGGATCATATCCGAAGCCGCCACAGCCGGCGGGCTCGTCTGTAATCAATCCGTCCACTGCACCGCTGGCTTCCATGGAAGCGCCAGTCGCTGGATCATACAGCACCAGAGAACAGACGAAGCGCGCCGGACTGAGAAAAGGCTGATTCGTATCCTCTCCCATTTTCTTGTCCTCCAGCATACGAAGCAGCTTGTCGTTATTTTCCTGATCCGTGGCATGCTCCCCGGCAAAACGTGCCGAGTATACACCCGGGCGGCCATCCAGTTCATCTACACAGAGACCGGAATCATCCGCAAGAACCGGCAGACCCAGAGCATCCCCGACCGCCTTCGCTTTCTTCAGCGCATTTTCGGCGAAGGTTACTCCGTCCTCCACTACATCCGGCAGCTCCGGATAATCGAACATGCTTTTCACCTGTTTTCCAAGCTGGGCAAACGCATGCTCAAATTCCTTCACCTTGCCCGGGTTCCGGGTGGCCACAATGATGAGTTCACTATCCAGAATCATGCCTAAACCCCTTTCCCCGTTTGGCCGGAGCCAATCATGAGAGCAATCGGTCCAAGCAATTCCTTCTGTTTCTCAATCAGCTGCAAAATCCCCTTCTCCCCGAGCTCCAGAAGCTGATTCAGCTCTTCACGGGTAAATGGACTTTCTTCACCGGTTCCCTGCAGCTCGACAAATGCTCCGCCGCCGGTCATCACCAGATTCATATCAACCTTGGCGCTGGAATCTTCCTCATAGTTGAGGTCCAACAAAGGCTCTCCATTCACGACACCTACGCTAACCGAGGCCAGATAGTCCGTGATTGGGAATACCGGCAGCTTGTGCTGCTGTGCGATTTTGCTAACAGCGATCGCAAGCGCGACGAAGGAACCGGTAATCGAGGTCGTACGCGTACCGCCATCGGCTTGAATGACATCACAATCAAGCGTAATCGTACGCTCTCCCAAAGCACGAAGATCAACAACGGAGCGCAGTGCTCTTCCGATCAGCCGCTGAATTTCCATCGTCCGGCCGCTGAGCTTGCCGCGCGCGCTCTCCCGCTGATTACGGGATTGCGTCGCCCGCGGAAGCATGGAATACTCCGCCGTCACCCAGCCTTTTCCCTGTCCCTTCAAAAATGGGGGAACCTTCTCATCTACTGTTGCCGTACATAATACTTTTGTATCTCCCATTTCTATGAACACGGAGCCTTCCGCATACTTGTTCACATTTACTGTCAAATTCATCGGTCTAAGCTGATCGCTGCTGCGTCCGTTTGATCTCATCTTTTCTGCCTCCTACATTTACGCGTCCTGTGATATGGAATGAACTGAAAATTGGTTTAGCTTTGGTTCATTCTATATATAAGCAACTTTCATTTTAACAAAGTGTCGGCACAAAAGCACCCTTGAAAGGCGGTTTACAGTGGAATCTCATTAATATACTCAGGTCTTGACACCGGCTTGCTGTAATCCTGGTTGTCAAAGCCAATCACCTTGGTCTCCTCATTCATATCAATTTTCACCTTTGGATTGCCGGCATTTTCGGCTATAGTCAGGACGACGGATTGGAGGAGTTCGTTAGGAATCTTCTCATCCTTCTCGAACATATCATCCTTCAAGGAAACCGTAACGGTTCCGTCCTTGGCTGTTTTTACCGAGTTTACAGTGGTTCCGTCAGTCATGACTTGCTCCAGTCCATCATTCTGCTGCGGACCATGGATGAGCTCGTTCAGAGCTGCTTTCAATTTATCCTGTCCAGGCTGCACCAGCCGGGTTACAGGCACGTAGTAAGATACTCCATCCTCAGATAAGGTTGAAAAATAGACCGTTACCGGTGTCGAGTTCGTCAAGCTGGCGCCATCCGCCTTTTGCAGATTGATGCCAAAGCTGCGGCTAAGCGGCTGGTTCAGCGGCGTGCCCTTAAGCGGCATTTCCGTCAATGCTTGGCCGTCGACCATGAACTGCACCTTCTGCACACCGGAGAACCCCGTTAACGTCCAGGTGACAGCTTCCACTATTTTGCGCTCATCCGGCGCGTTATATTTGTTAATCGCACTGTTGAATTCCACAACCGCCAGTTTTTGCTCCTTATCCACGGTTACACTGTTAATCTCGGTTCCCTTTGGCAGCACGCCGGAGAACCCCTTCGGCACATATTTAGCATAAGTTCCACCCGTCACGAGTGCTTGAAGCGCCTGCTTCATGTTGTCGGTATCTTTTGCTTCAGGAATCCCCAAGGAAACAGGAGCCAGCAATCCTTTTTCATTGGCCAGATAAACGGTCGTCTTCGGTCCAGTTTGCTCGGTCTTATTGGTTGTCGCTGAGCCTCCGTCAGTCATGTTCAGCATTTGCTGCTCTACTGCTGCAGGCGGCTTATCGATATCCATGGAAGACTGTGAGCCGAACAAGCTGCAGCCGGACAGCAATACAGGAACAGCCAGCAATCCGGCAGCGGAAATGCCGCGAATTTTACTACCTTTTTTCATATGCATTGTTCCTCCTAATCATTTTGTACAGATTGTACTATCATGTATACGAGCCCTCTCTTCAAAAAATAACAGCTGGTCCGATAAAAAAACTTCCAGCGGTGTACTTTTACGGGAGACGCACTTCTCCTTAGCGGAGGTTTTTCTTGCAATGGAAGAATGTTTGGGTAAAACTGGACAAACTGTATGGGAGAAACGTACAATCTTACTACCATAACGATAACGGGGGGATAAGATGAGTGATCCGAACCATGAAAAGATTCCGTATAGTTTGAACAGTCAAAAGGTAGCCAGCGCGACCCGGGAATGGCTCCATAAAAGAGGCGTAAAACTCGAGGAAATTGCGGAGCTCGTCATGCTCCTTCAGAAGAAATATTATCCCGATCTGACGATGGAAGAATGCATGGACAACGTGGATAAGGTACTAAGCAAACGCGAGGTGCAAAATGCGGTGCTAACCGGCATCCAGCTCGATGTGCTTGCGGAGGAAGGTAAGCTTTTTTCACCTCTGCAGGAAATGCTCGAAAATGATGAAGGCTTATATGGCGTTGATGAGATTCTGGCCTTTTCCATCGTCAATGTGTATGGCAGCATCGGATTTACGAACTATGGATATGTGGACAAGCTGAAGCCGGGTATTCTTGAGCGTTTGAATGATAAAAGCACAGGTGAAACACACACCTTCCTGGACGACATCGTTGGCGCGATTGCGGCCGCGGCAAGCAGCCGGATTGCACACCGGAAACAAGCCGAACGTGAACAGCAGGTTGAGGGCAATGAGCTTGTAATTCCGGAAGATTAAAATGAAATGCTAAAAGGGACGGCTCAATAAGAGCTGTCCCTTTTTATAGCGTACATATTCGCTCACATCATCTTGTATTGAATCATGTCGTCCTCATTGTGAAATGCTGCGATTCGTCCTCTGCGCTCCAGCTCCCTTGTATGGGCGAGGGTCTCGCACATGGCAAACCGCATCTGGTGGATACCCAGCTTGCTGCTGAAGAGCGAGACGCATAGCTCATAGCCTGATGCCGGAGCTGAACCGAGCAGCTGCTCCATCTTCACCAGCCGCTCTTCATGATGGAGCAGCAGCGCCTCAAGCCGATCCTCAAAATGCCGGAAAGGGTTCCGGTGCCCCGGATATGCGGTGCTGACCTCCAGATTCTTCAGCTTTAGCAGTCCCATCAAAAAGGATTGCAGCGGCTCCGGATCACTGCCCGGCATCAGGCTAACGTTCGGCGAAATCTGCGGGAGGACGGCGTCACCGCATAGAATATCGCCGCTCTCTTCATGGTAAAAGGATAGATGCCCCGGCGCATGCCCAGCAGTTTGAACCGGCAACCAGTCCCTTCCGCCCATTGTGAACAGCTGTTCGGACGGAATAAAAGATACTTCCGGAAGCGGTGTGATCTGCGGCATAAAACTGTTCATATGTACTTCAAGCTGATCCGTCCAATCCGCGGGCATTCCCTGTCTGCGGAACAAATCAAGTAAATCCGAGTTCATCGTGGATTGTGGTCCCCACATCCGTTGTGTTTCCTGAAAAGATCGCTCCGACATCCATACCTTGCAGCCTGTCTGCTGCTGAATCCAGCCTGAACAGCCCAAATGATCCGGATGGTGATGAGTCAGGACAACAGCCTCTATATCACTGAGGGCGATACCAAGCTCCCGAAAAGCCTGGTTCCACTCCTCCTCATTCTCCGGCGTATGGGGCCCTGGATCGATAATGGTCAATCCTTCCGGTCCGCGCAGAACATAGCTGTTCACCCAGCGAAGCGGGAAGGACATGGATATTTTCACTTGAATGATTCCATTGTGATGATCTGTTATTTCCGGCATGTTCACGTCACTAAACCTCTTTTCACATCTCTTGCGGATGAGGGCGATGGCCCACGAAAATCATCCGTTCTGAAGATTCCTCCAGGTAGTTTTCATCCTCGTCGTATCCTCCATGAACCTCATCAATGACGAGTCTTGACGCTGCAAGCATCTGTTTCATTTGCTCCAACGTATATAGCTTTACCCGTTCATGGTAGTGGCGTTCTTCGCCATCACCATCCTGCGGAATGATCGTGATATCCTTTTTCACAAAGTTATCCTCGATCTTCCGTTTTTCTGCAATCCGCTGGCCATCCGTTTCGCGTTCGGATTCCGGCACCAGATGGGACCGAACATGGGGCGAGTTCATAAAATCGATGATGAAACAGCCACCGGGCTTTAGCATTCTGTAAATTTCCTGTAGTACTTTCATCTGCTCCTCATCCTCACGGAAATAACCGAAGGACGTAAACAAATTCAGCACGGCATCAAAATCCCCATCTAGCGGAAGCTCCCGCATATCGGCTTGATGCCATTCCACACGCTGCTCCGGGTCCATCTTCCTCGCCTCCCGCAGCAGCACTCCTGACAGGTCCACACCACTCACGCGGTAGCCCGCATCTGCCAGTGCCAGCGAATGACGGCCGGTGCCGCAGCATAAATCAAGCACCCGGGCGTCCTGCGGCAGATCCAGCCAAGAAATCATTTTTTTGACCTCCCGCACAGCCCCCGCCGCATCTCTGTGTTTATATACAAGCAAATAATCTTCTCCAAAGCTTTTTTCATACCAGTCTTTGATCATGATGTCCCTCCGAATATGGTGTCATTTTATAATTACAGTAAAATGCAACAGCATGAACCATATTCTGCCCATCGATGTTTAAAAGAACTTCATTTCGTTTCATAATCCTGAATCAAAATGGAATAGAGATATGAATCAACAAATCCGCCCTTGTTGGAAAGGAGATGCTCGCGCAGATGACCCTCTTTCTGCATGCCGAGCTTCTGCATCACACGCTCCGAGCCTGTATTTTCCGGACGGCAGGTCGCATAAATCCGGTGCATATCCAGCTGCCTGAAGCCCAGTTCGAGCATGGCTGCCGCACTTTCGAAAGCATATCCCCGGCCCCAATGATCCGGGTGGAAGCAGTAGCCGACTTCTCCGTTAAAGCCGTTCTTATACAGGCCGACGCCGCCGATCATCTCGCCGCTGTCTTTCAGCGTAACCGCAAACTCATATCCTGTGCGCGGCTCTTGTTGCTGCATTGCCAGCATCGCTTCGATATGCTCCTGTGTCTCTTCCGGCGAATTGGGACCCCACAGCGTATATGTCGTCACGAGCGGATTCGAAGCATATCGATGCACGCCGGCATAGTCATCCTGATGATATTCACGAATGATAAGTCGATCTGTTTCCATGATCATGACGATCCCTCCATTTTTACGGACCTATTGCTTCCAGATTAAAGCAAGATCGGTTCCTTGCCAAGTGGAGTCGCGGACAATGGTCACCGGAACCGTGTAACAAATGGATGCTGCAAAGCGTTCTATATGTTAGAAATCAAGCCTGCGGAGGGATCCTATATTAAAAAGAAGAGTACGTACATGCTTTTGCTTCTGTTTCTTTTGGTTGTCACCGGCTGCCAGAACCGCAATACGATGAATGGACCCCTGTATAAAGGACGGCCCTTAACCATAGGCGTGATCGGCGATGAGCCCGTCGTAAGGGAATCAAACATTACTTTCAAGCCACTCACACTGGAGGAGCTGGAAAAGAATCCGGCGAAGCTTTCATCGCAATTTGATGCCGTCTTCATTACCAAGGATTATTTCCGCGAAGCCTCTGAACCACAATACACGAAAGTTTACAAAACGGCCGCTATCCCCTTCATCTTTATCAAGCTGGATAAACTGCTCACCGCATATACAGTTGAGCAGTTATCCTATGATGACGTTCCGGATGCTTTTAACCTTATGTTCGCATCCGCCGTCTATCAAGCTCCTGGCGCAGATGAACCGAAACTGTGGGGATTCGGCCTGTACAACGATGTGGAAAACGAAACGAATGTCAAAACCACATACTCCACCATTTTTAGTTCAATTGAATCTAAGCGCATTGGGAAATGAAATCAAAAACGCCCGGAAAACGAATCCGGGCGTTTTTGTCATGGATAAATCATGACAGTATTTCCATTTGTTAACTTACCCTTGACTGCTGGCAGCCTCAAGCTTTTGCTTACTGCGGCCGGTCATCCTTCTTCCCCATGAAACGGACAAAATCAGGCTCAGTACCAGAATGATAGCCCCGAAGGAATAAGGCAAGTTCACATGAACATCGAATAGAATACCTGCGAGCGCAGGACCAAAAATATTACCAAGACTCATATAGGCATTATTCATCCCCATGACAAAGCCCTGCTCCTCGTTTCCAGCCATTTTGGATAAAACCGTATTGATCGCTGGTCTCATAATGGAAGTGAAGGTGAAGAAAATCAGGATCAGCAGCAAATTGTACCAGAAGTTGCCCGAGAGCAGCATCAATACCATAGTAATGGCCGAGATCAGGAAAGAAACATTAATCAGCTTGTTCTCACCGAAACGATGAAGCAGCTTATTGATAAACGCTCCTTGAATGACAACGCCCACAAGCGCTCCAACCGTAATCATGATAGAAATTTCCTTGGTTGTGTATGCATACTTGTTGTCGACGTACAGGCTGAATACTGCTTCAAAATTGACAAGGCCAAAGGTCAGGGTAAACACAAGAATCAGATAGATAAAATAAGGTGCTTTAACGGAAGTGATCAGCTGCTTGACGATGCTTTCCCGCTTTTGCTGTGATTGTCTTGCCGCCTGCAGGCGCTCTTCGGACAAGGTTTCTTTCAGCATAAAAAAGGATAGAATGGTGGCAATCGCCGCAATCAGAGCTGAAATGTAAAATGGTGCACGAAGTCCAAAATCCGCAAGGAATCCGCCAATGCCCGGCCCGATAACAAATCCAAGCGACATTGCGGCCCCCAGCATGCCGAGACCTTTACCGCGTGTATCTTCCGTTGTGCTGTCAGCTACATAGGCCATCATTGCCGGAACCATCATGGCTGCGCCGATTCCCCCGAGGAAGCGGGATATGTACAGCATCCACATCACATTTGCGATGGCAAATAAAAATTGAGAGAGCGTGAACAGCAAGAGTCCTAGAACAATCATCCGTTTGCGGCCGTACTTATCCGACCATTCACCCGCAAGCGGAGAAAACAGAAACTGTGTCAGGCCAGAGGCTGCAATCAGATAACCTGCCGCTGTGCCTCCTGCGTTAAAATCTTCAAGCAGCTTGGGCAGAATTGGAATGACGAGTCCGATGCCCAGCATGGCTATAAACATATTGACCATTAATACAATAAGAGATTTGTTTGGTTTTGTGCTTGATGACATGAATCGATAGTTCTCCTTTTCTAAGCTAGATAGCTCTTGATCTTCGGAAGTGCGGCCAATCGGCCGGCAAGCTCCGACAGTTCCTGGATCAAAAGCAAATTATGGAGCATCCCCTGTACAATAATTCTTCGTGGTGATTGGCTTTTCAGCTCATTATCCAGCATCAGAATCGAGTCACGGACATCCTGCTCCTCTTTCCCTGATTTCCCCAGCAAATCCGCGCTGCGGTACATCCGGCATATGAGTCCTTCCACACTGTCCGTCTCAGGCTCCGGCATTTCGGATCTCAGATATTCGGGATAGTTATGCTCGCCGAGAATCGGTTTTACGCCATCTTCCTTCATCAACCCATCCGCCATATAATCCAGCAGCTTTAAAATATAAAGGGACAGCTCGCTCACCCCGATCGCCACATTTTCCAGGATCATCAGTACACTGTACTGCTCCAGCAGTGAAAACATGGAGAATACCAAATCCACTGCAAAGGGTTCAATGCGCGGACCATAGACCGTTTTGAACATCTGCTCGAAATGGCGGATCATCCTGCCCCGCAAGGCCCCCGATGCCTTGAGAACTTCCTCCGTGTATGAATTCGGGTTTTCCGTGATCAGCATCCGGATCAAATCGCGGTGAGCCAGAGAGTCCTGAAGCTGAAGCTCAATCTGATGCCTCAGACTGTCTGCCGAATTTACATCCCCTTGTTTCATCATGGCCTGCAGTTTGACATAGAGCCGGTCATTAATCATATGGAAAATAGACAGCAGCAGCTGATCCTTGGATTTATAGTGCTGGTACAGCGTTGCTTTGGACATACCGCAACCCTCGGCGATATCCTGCATGGTGGAACCGTTAAAGCCCTTGCGGGAGAAAACATGGATGGCTGCATCCATAATTTCCTGTTTACGGTCATTGGACATGGCGCTTATTCACTTCCTCTTGGAATTTCACTACCCTTAAAAACTACACGGTTTTGCAACTAAACTATATAGTTTTACCGAATTATAACTTGCAGTACCCTCCTCGTCAAGAAAAAATGAACATTCGACAGCTTTGCTGGACAACCCGTTTTTTGACGAAATATTAAAGAAAATAAAGTGATAGCGGTCTCATATTATGACAAACGTTTTCATAGACAAGTGATATATTGATATTGCACTTATGAATAGGTGTATAAATTGGAGGGATTAAACATGGAAAATTTCGAAAACGAACTGCAGTTGTCTGAGGAAGAGGCTCAAGAATCTCAAATCGAAGACATTGAGGAAAGCGAAGACGAGGAAGACGAAGAAGCTGAAGAAGCTGAGGCTGAATCCGAAGAAGAAGATTCAGAGGAAGACGAAGATTCCGAGCAATAATGGTTCCAAATCCCTTCTCCCAGAACTACAGACTTTTACAAACCCAACCTGTTCAGTCATGAACAGGTTTTTCACTGTTTATGCGGCATAGATCTTAGAAAACAAACAGGCGCTTGACCCGTTAAGGAGTCAAACGCCTGTTCTATATTCAATCGTATATTATTTGCTCAGTGTTTCAGTCAGAACAGGTACAATTTGCGATTTGCGGGAAACAACGCCTTTGAGCACGGCTTTGTTGTTTTCCAGCTTCACCTGATATGCAGTCTCTACGGAAGAAGCGGCATTACCAAGAGCCAAGGCTACCGAATCGTTGTTCAGGATGTCCGTTACGACGAACACGAACAGATCCAGACCTTTTTGACTGATGATGTTATTCAGAGCGTCTTCCAGCTCCGTTTGGCGGTTCAGTACATCATTTACGTCCACCGCGTTGACTTGGGCGATTTCTACTTTGTGGCTGCCCATTTGGAATTCCTTGGCATCCAGTGAAATAAGCTCGGCTACCGTTTTGCTGCTTACGTCTGCACCTGCTTTCAGCATTTCAAGACCGTAAGTCTCCAGGTTTACACCGGCGATATCAGCCAGCTCGCGTGCAGCAGCTACGTCTTCGTCTGTGCAGGTTGGGGATTTGAGAAGAAGCGTATCCGAGACAATGGCGGATACCATCAGTCCAGCGATTTCCTTCGGAACGGCAACATTCTTTTCTTTGAACAGCTTATTCAAGATGGTAGCTGTGCAGCCGACAGGCTCAGCGCGATAGTAGAGTGGGTGTGCAGTCTCAAAATTCGCGATGCGGTGATGGTCAATAACCTCCGTGACACGAACTTGATCGATGTCATCAGCGCTTTGCTGGCGCTCGTTATGGTCAACGAGAATCACTTCACTGGCTTCGCCTGCCACTTTCTCAACAAGACGGGGAGCATCAACCTTGAAGGTATCCAGCGCGTATTGAGTTTCACCGTTTACATTGCCCAGACGGACGGCTTCCGCCTCCAATCCGAGCTGATTTTTCAAATAGGAGTATACGATAGCTGATGTAATTGTGTCCGTATCCGGATTTTTATGCCCGAAAATCAAAGTTTTAGCCATGAGTATTCATTGCTCCTTATCCATTTATAAAGTACAGACATTCCAGAAATGTCTTGGTCTACATTCGATTATAGCGGTAATTCACTAATATTCCAATTCCTTTACAGAGATTTATTTACAAATATCTGATCAGGCCTCATGGATCGTTTTTCTCGGAATCTCGTTCAGAGGCAATCCCTCTTTATAGTAAAGCGATGGCTGCAGCAGAATATAAAAAATATGAGTTCGAGTAAAACCCTGGCTCTGCAGGTGTCCGTTTATCATTTTAGCAATGGCGTCATGCTTCTCCTGCTCTCTCGGAAACATGAAAATCTCAACGGACTGCGGACTGTTTGTGATTTTTTCCACATGCAAGAGCTCAATTTTTACGATTTCCTGCGGAATGTTGGCGATGGCTGCCATATCCTCAACAATCGCGGGTGCGACAGTTTCCACCACGTTTTTTTCAAATCCTGTAAATCTGACAAAAGGCAAAGCTGTTCCCTTCTTTCCTGAGTTGGTGTTTCAGCAGTACTGGTATTATATACCCTACCACAAAAACACAGGAGGAGTCACCTCGCGCAAAGGAACTCCTCCATGAATGTTAGTTACTCCATAATTTTCGACGGGTTGGCAACCACATCGATCTTTTCCTGCACCCGTTCCTCGTCCCCAAGAAAATGGCGGTTCAGCGGCTTCAGGTTCTCGTCCAGCTCATACAGAATCGGGACGGCGGTCGGAATGTTCAAATCCAGAATATCTTCATCGCTGATATTCTCAAGCACCTTCATCAGTGCGCGGAGGCTGTTGCCATGCGCTACAACCAGCACCTTTTTGCCTGCCTTGATCTGGGGTACAATCTCCGCCTCCCAATATGGAACGACCCTTGCGATGGTGTCCTTGAGGCTTTCACCCAGCGGAATCTCCTGCTCGGTCAACCGGCCGTATCGTTTGTCCTTTTGCGGATACCGGTCATCCTCGGCAGTAATTTGCAATGGCGGTACATCATAGCTTCTGCGCCATAACTGAACCTGTTCAGCCCCATATTTTTCGGCCGTTTCCTGCTTATTCAGCCCTTGAAGCGCGCCGTAGTGGCGCTCATTCAGCTTCCAGCTTTTATGAATGGGAATCCAGAGAAGATCATTGACGTCGAGTATATAGTTCAGCGTCTTGATTGCCCTTTTCAGGACCGACGTAAACGCAATATCAATCTCGTACGGCACCTTTTTAAGCAGTTCCCCTGCTTTAATTGCTTCTCGGACACCTTTTTCCGTTAAATCGACATCTGTCCAGCCTGTAAAACGGTTTTCCTGATTCCATATGCTTTCGCCATGTCTTACCAGCACTACTTTAAACATCGATTCATACCTCCTCACTGCCATGGCGGCGTAAACTGCATGGTCTATTTTTTGCCTATCCTATTTTTTTAACCCTTATTCCGTTTTTTGATGCATGCGGGCGACATAATTATCGGTGGTTAGATAATTCAGCTTCTGGGTCTTTTCGTCGTATTCATAGATCAGGATCATGCCGTAAGTGTCAGAGTTCATGTTGCTGTCAATGACGGCGAAACGACTGCCGCCAAGATAGACGCCCCCTCCGTTCAGGTCAGTTTTCACATCCATTTGACCGGGAAAGCTCTGCATATTGGTTCCGCTGGTGCGAACATCCAGACTGCCTCCGGTAATGTAGGTTCCTGTTTGCATCTTCATTGGCGACTGAGCATTCATATTCAGCAAATAAATCACGACAATGATCAATAATCCGTAAAACAACAACATGTAAGTGTTATGCTTCTTATCCACAACTATATCATCATTCCTTTCAGATAAGATAAAATGAAGTGCGCTTCATATAATGAAGGCGGATTTGCTCCTTCTGCTGCCATACTGTAAAATTGAATGAAGATTACATATTGTAAGGAGGAAATATTATGAGAGACTCTTATGTATTCGGACTCATGCTGCGTACACGAAGCAGCATCATCCAAAAGGTCGAAAATCTTCCTGAGGAAAAACGTAATGTGATTCCTGAGGGATTCAGCAACAGCATTCACTGGCAGCTCGGGCATCTGCTGACGATAACGAATATCATCGTGTTCCAGTTTGCGGGGAAAGAATCCGTCATTCCGGAAAACTACAAAACATTTTTTGCTTCCGGCACCAAACCTGCAGACTGGACAGGGGAGCCTCCGGCTTGGGATGTGCTGATTCAGGAGCTGACCCAGCAGTGTAAGCTGATTGAAGATACTTTCGCTGGCAAGCTTCATGAACCCTTGGCCGTGAAGGAGAATTTTGCCAAGGCGGAGACCGTCGGCGAAATATTAATTATGAACATCAGCCATGAAAGCTCGCATTCTGGCATGATCAATGCCATGCTGAAAATACTCGGCTAGAAACAAAGAACCCTGGCTTTGGTAAAAGTCAGGGTTCTTTTATATCCATATTATTACATATTATATCATGCCTGCATAGGTTTTTTTCTATATTTTGGATTTAACTAGTTTGACCCTATAGGTGGCAGCTGCGAAACAAGCCAGTATGCATAGCATGCTGATGATGAGCGCGCCAGCTGCTTCCGTCATTCCCTGTCCTTCAAGGAGCCCATTTACGTATATTTGCGGCAGCGAACCGGGACTCCAAGCCAGGTACCGCGGAAACCATCCGGAAGCCATCGTTAGCATAAGTGCCATCCCTAAACTGACAAAGGCAATACCCGCTGCAGGGTTCAAAAGCGAACTGGCAAGCAGAGTCAATGATCCACCAAACCACATCCACAGCAGATAAAATCCCCCCGCTGTCAAAGCTGCGCCGGTATCGACCGATCCGATCATCTGCACAGTATAATACCAGGCCCCAGCGTATCCGAGCACGAAGGAAACGGTGATTAAGGAAAACATGCTCATCCATTTGGCAGCGGTATATGATACGAACGAGACCGGTTTAGAAAATATCATCTGCGAAACGCCGCTTTGGCGTTCACCTGAAATCATCGTCATCAATGACAGCACCAAGATGAGCAATCCGACCGAATTGTACTGGCCAAGCGTCTGCGCCATTACCTCCGCACCAGAAGGCGGCTCCATTGTAATCGTCATGCCTTTGGGCATGTTTCCCGCCGACTTCAGGATTTCCGGCATGAAGCGGGTTACGATCGGCTGCATTACCCCCAGCATCAGAAAGACCAGTGGCACCCAGAGCCATTTATAGCTGCGCCCCATCTCCAGCATTTCTTTGCGAAAAAACAATCCGAACTGTCTCATGCCTGCACCACCTTCATAAATAAATCCTCCAGCGTGCTTTGGCCCGATTCGAATTTCCGGAAAAATACGTGATGAGCTACCGCGTCCTTCATCAGATCTTGCGATGCTTGCTCCACATCCGCTACCGTAAGCTCCGCCCGGGTTCCGGCAATCTCCGCCTGCAGTACAAAGGCCTTGCTGCCGACCGATGCCAGCCATTCCCCGGAAGCCTTCTCTCCACCGACTTCCAAGCGGATCACAGGCTCGCTGTACTCTTTGCGGATATGTTCCAGACTGCCTTGCAATGCGATTTCTCCGGCTTTAATCATGAGAATTTCGTCGCAAATCTCCTCGGCATCATGCAGGACATGGGTCGAGAACAGGACTGTCGTTTCGCGGCGGATGCGCCGCAGCAGGCTGAGTACGTCTTTTCGCCCGGCAGGGTCCAGCGCAGAGACCGGTTCATCCAGAATGAGCAGTTTGGGGCGGTGGATCAAGGCCTGTGCCAGTCCCAGCCTCTGTTTCATCCCGCCGGAGTAGCCCCCTATTTTCCGTTTCCCCTCATTCCCCAGTCCCACGGCTTCCAGCCACTCACCGGTCTTAAGCGCCGCCTCGCGGGTCGTAAGCCCGGCAAGTTCTCCGGTATAGCTTAAAAATTCTTTGCCGCTCATCCATGGATAAAAAACCGGCATCTGCGGCAAATATCCGATGTATGGCCGGTGGTCCTGAACCGGTCTTCCACCGTGCAGCAATTGAATGGATCCTTTCGTCGGCTGAAGCAGGCCCGCAAGCATACTGATCGTTGTCGTTTTTCCTGCTCCGTTTGGCCCGAGAAGGGCTGCGCAGCTTCCTTCGGCAACCGAAAATGAGATCCCGTTTACTACTGTACGCTCCTTGAAGCGCTTGGTTAATCCTTCAACCTGAAGCAGCGGAGTCATGAGACATCCTTCCTTCCCACAACAAAGTAAGCAACTGAGCCCAGTAGACTTCCGCACAGTATGATGATGACCCATAACCATTTAGGCCCCCGGGTCGATTCGGCTTTATATAATGAAATAAGTCCCACCACAGACAAAATCAGCTGGATGAAAATCAGAGGCGCAAGCAGATTCCATGGAATATCCGTATTCACGTGGCTTCCCCCTTCGCGTTATAAAAATTGTTATTACCGATTTTTTTGTCGTTCTTTTCTCCGCGGCCAGTATATATAAACGAACCAATAAGCGATAAGTGGTGAAGGGCATTGGATCAGCCCGATGATTCCCCAGAACCAGTAATACTTCGTATGGCGGCGGGCATGTGTGAACAGCCACAGACTTTGAGTCAGCAAAATGGCTATTACCAGAACAATGGCCCAGATAGGCAGTGAATCAGAATGTGAACTATGCATGACCCGACTTCACCTTTTTTCGTGATTTTTGCAGGGTACGCAAGGCAATGGCGATGACCCCTACGAACACAATCCCCTGAATCACTACGAAGATTACGAAGCTGCTCGATGCCAAAAGCAAATTGCCGCCGATAATCACAAGTGCAATGATCAGGAACAACGCCCACTCCAGAGCGGCCTGTTTGCGAAGCTTTTGCCTGTGACCGTTCACGAGCTGCTCCAATTCAAGCAGCGTCGGCGGCTCAGGGTCCCGGATGGTCAGATCCATCTGGTCGAACCCATGCAGCAGTTGTGCGATCAGAGCCTCATCCTCCGCAGATCCTTTTTCGTCCATGTTTATTGCCTGCGGTGGCAGGTCCGGTTTCTTCGGGTTCATGATCCCATGCTCCCGTTTATTCCTTTTCATCAGTCGTCAGCTCCTTTCGTAACTGCTGCAGTCCGTGATATATTCTCGATTTCACCGTTCCCGGCGGAATGTCCATGATTTCGGCAATTTCATCTTGAGTGTAGCCGTAATAGTGCTTGAGCAGAATCGGAAGACGCCACTCGTAACTTAGTCGGGACAGAGCTTGTACTGCATCCGTCCAAGCTTCCAACTGGTGCTTCAGCTGCCATTCGGTCTGGCGGAGAGCTTGCTCCTGGTCCTTCCATTGTTTCTCGACTTGCTTCCGGCGCATCTGGTCGATATAGATTCGAGTCGCCAGTGTGATGAGCCAGGAGGAGAATTTGGATTTTCCGTTATATAACTTAATTTTCTCGATACACCTCAGCATGGTCTCCTGCGCTATATCCTCCGCCAGTGCCGGGTTCATTGTCATTTTGATCAAATATTTCATTAAAAAGGAGTAGTGGGATTGCAGCAGCTGCGCCATCGCCTGACTATCTCCGCGCTGAGCGCGTTTGATTTGCTTTTGTTCGTCCAACTGCTGCCACTCGCTCCTTTCATTTTTTCATTCGTTTCGCTGCAGCGATGATTGCTTACGTCCGTACGCGACCCATGCAATCACCCATAATACGTTTAGGTTCCTTGATTCGTTCACGGGATATTAAAAATATTTTCAGGAAGTTTATTCCGTAGCATTTTTCAGCATAAAGGACGATACCTTTTGTTTCTCCAAAAGGTAACTATTTGTTATTAGAAACGTTTTATCTTTAAGGAGATGGTTCGATGTCAGTCGTTTTGATTTTGTTTGGCATTATCATACTTGCGCTTGGCGTGATTCAGATCCGCAAGCCCGCCTGGGGTTGGAGAGCTAATGAAGGTTGGAAGGTAGAAGGTGAATCTGAACCAAGCGAGGCATACCTGGTTTTGGCAGAGATCGGTGGTATATTGATTGTTGTCATGGGAGCATTTCTTATATTAGTCGGGATATTCAAGTTATTTTATTAAAGAATTATAGGCAATTGCATCGCTACGGATGCGGATCATTCTTACGACCACTTCGCTTCTTCAGAATGATTCCGCCTCCTCCGCTGAAGTATGTCCTTTCTTTAATTCATTCTATTTATTTCTTTTCCGCTGAGATCATTAAAAACATAGGTCTTCGAGTTTCGTCCATCATCCCGGGTATATTTTTTAACATTTCATCCGAAGGCGTAGATTCCTTGACTGCCTGGATGCTGAAACCAGCATGGATTAAGTCATTAATATAAGTTGATATGGTACGATGATATTTTATAACGTTTTCCGTTAAGAACGTTGTTTCACGCACGCCTTCCGATGCATAGTTGTCCACTGGCCAATGCAGCGTATTCCCTTGGTCATCGTAATACCAATCTTGTTCGCTGCGCGAAGTGAAAATCGGATGTTCCACTGAAAAAACAAATGTACCACCTGCCGCTAGACAGTCATAGACCTTTTTGCAAATCAACTCGAATGACTCGATATAGTGAATAGCTAATGAACTGATAACCACATCAAATGGAGCGTTAGAAAAGTGGATCTCTTCAATTGGCATTTTTATATACGAAATCAAAGGATCATTCGTCATTTCCCGAGCCTTTTGAAGCATTTTTTCGGAAATATCCACGCCAACCACCGAACTAGCCTGTTGCTCACGAGCATACCGGCAATGCCAACCGAAACCGCAGCCCAAATCGAGTACATTCTTATTCTGTAGATTTGGAATTAATGTTTTTAGTACGTACCATTCTCCTGCAGCCTCGAGTCCTTGGACTGACCTTGGCATTTTTTCATAAGCAGAAAAGAAATTCACATCATCATATTTGTTTTGTTTCATCGTATATTTCAACTCCTTTTAGGCGAGCTCAACTCGCACCTTATCATGAATATTAACACAACAAATATTAAAGTTAATTCTCATTTCAAATTTCTGTTGTTGCTCAGCTGTGAGGAAATATCCTAAAAATTTGTTAAAAGTGATAATGTATTTAAAACAAATTAATAATAAGGAGATCGTCCTATTGCATAAAAAGAAATACTTAACCCTTTTACCGCCGTTCCTCATTCTAACGATCATCTTGGCTTTCACTCTTCCAAACGATAAAAGGTATTTTGCATTTTTAGCCACGTTTGCATTTTGGATTACATACTATGTTTGGATTTATATTGAGAAGCAGATACAGAAGAAAAACGAATAGCATTTGTTGCGTCTTATGTGTCTATTGCTTATTGCCTCTATCCTTATTGATGATGATTTATACGACACCGTGTTGCGGTACGATCATTGCTAAAAATTAAATCCAAAGGGAATAATGTTATAAAAAGGATTGATCAACGAATGAAAAAGATTACGATAATAGTGATATTGGGTTTTCTTTTACTTTCGCCCATTGCATCTGCAGAACCAAATAATAAAATTTGTAACGATGTTCTCCTAACTTCACTTAGTCCGGCGATCTCAAACGCGATCAGCGGGTATTATGGGTATCCACGGTTATATGGGATGTATGATGCGAAGATTCTGAGAATTGAGCGAGTTCATGAAGGCGAATACACGTTTAATGTCACTGTGCAGGTCAAAACTTTTGTTGGAGCCCATAACCATCCTTTTGGTTTAGAAACAATGACCATAGCAGTTAGCCCTGGCTCAATGCTTGTTTCGAAGTTTCATCATGAAGATGCAAACTAAATCGTTACGGATCAGGATTGCAAAAATATAGTTTGGTTGCACACTCAAATTACGTGCTATATTCTATTTGGAGGTGCATCCATGAGTGGTAAAAAACTTGTGCTCTTGATAGTGTCTATTTGTGTATTTGGATTAATAGGTGTCTATGGGTTGATATATTTGATCGTATGGTTTGCTTTTAATTCATCTTGATTACTCATCGGCTCAGCTTCCCGATCTTCACTCTTTCCTCAAAACAAAAAGCCACTCGAATGAGTGACCTTGAAATTTGGAATTTATGCGAAGGCTAATACGGTCTTTGTCGCAAGCCAGAGTAAATCACATAATTCAAGATTTGCTATGTCATTACTTGGCAGGCTATCCGGTAAAATACACTTTGGGATTTTCCAATGAAAATAATTACTCACCTTGTCATTATTATATTCAATCAGTAAGCCACTCTCCAGGTTTCCCTGAACCATCTCAATCATTTGTCCGATGGAAAGAAGCGGCAGCGCTTCGCCTTTATGATAGTCCTCGTTAAAGTCTCTGTGACCAGAATTCACGAAAGGGCCCTCATAGCAAGTGAGATCATCATACTTTACCTTAACCACGTAGAGATCAGATAATCCGGGATTCCTCACCATCCACCATTTACGCAACCTCTCTTTTTGCTCGGTAGACAGTTCATTCAGATCATCAATGGTTATCCTCTGCTTCATGAACGATTAGCACCTCCCTCTCTCTTTCGTCCATTCTTATCAAGAAGAATATTCCATTGGCTATGCTCGAATTCCTTTATCTTAAATCAAACCGCCTTGTTGGATTATGCAGGAGGGAAAATTTATGATTTGGTATGTTTACTAGCCGCTCAATCCTTCAAATCGCATTCACTTCCACTCCTTCTGTTTATAGATACATAAGGGATTCAACAATAGAAGAAGTAATGTCGACAATGTAAGGAGGTGCGACTATGCCTAATAACAAAAAGCCATCTGTTCATACTGTTCCAAATCCTGAAGGTGGTTGGGACAACCAACAAGATGGAAAAGTTATGAGTCATGGTGAAACAAAAGCTGATGCCCAAAAGCTTGGAAGGCAACAAGCAATGAAAGATAAGACAGAACATGTTATTCATAACAAGGACGGGATAATATCAGAGTCCAATAGTTATGGGAATGACCCGTTCCCGCCAAGAGGATAATATCATCTATCCGGTTTCGTTATTTAAACGGGAAGCCGGATATTCTTTATTATGTTTAAAATCCCCCAAAGCAAAGAACCTTCTCGCCATGCCCTCCTTATAAATAAGGAAGACACAGTACAGAAGCCAAAGGCGCTTGAAGGCATCGATCAGATCTTTAATTCCCAGAGCTTGATCAGCTCGACGACGGCCTGAGAACGGCCTTTGACATTAAGTTTCTGCATCACAATAGTTAATCACTTTATCAAACAACAAGAGGTCTACTATGACTTTGGTTTCTTACGTTCTCTTTAGCATAAGTATACGTAGTAATGCAAGAAGACTCAGAAGAGAATCGAACCAGGAGCTGGGGTATAAGAAGCCAAAATGAGAAACTGGACCAAGTCAGGGCTTCAGCACAGTCCAGTTTTATACGAAGTTTATTGTTTGATATGTACTCTGAACTCATATTGACTACGCCTATAGTAGACTCCTGAAATACAAACATTTTGCCCCACCGCAATAGCAATTACACCAATAATGAATACAACTATTACCCCAAAACCACCACTTTTTATAGATCGACTTATTCATAATCCCCCCCTTAAATATGTATGTACTGAAACAGTGTGTTGTGGAAACATTTGGGGGTCAACAATAAAATAAAGACCCTGCCAGCACGTTGAACCGCACCCCATATCTTGGACACATGATATAATCGTCTAAGAAGAAGGGGTGCGGATTTTTACATTATGGTCAAATACAGCGAAGAGATACGAATAAAAGTTGCCATAGATGTCCTTGAGGGCGGGCTTTCTGAGAACGAAGCAGCGCGGAAATATGGAATGAGCCATGTCACTGTTAATGAATGGGTAGCAGCCTACTCCAAGCATGGAGCTGCAGGACTATTAACTAAGCAAACATACAGGACTTTTACAGGAGAACAAAAGCAGTACATATTAGAAGACATGCATAAGAACCGTTTGAGTTATAAAGGCGCAGCAAAGAAGCATGATGTACCGGACAGATCAATACGAAAATGGGAACGGCTATATCAAAGTGAGGGGCCGGGAGGCCTTTATATAGAGCGCCGAGGACGTGTTGCTAGTAAAGAGCCACTGGAAGGATTAGAGGAAAATACAAGCAATGTAGACGAGCTGATTAAGGAAAACCAACGCCTTCGTATGGAGGTTGCATACTTAAAAAAATTGAATGCCTTAGTTCAGGAAAAGGACTAATTACGAACGACGACAAAGCTCATGTGATATACGAGCTAAGGCATGAATTTAACGTAAAAGAGCTTGTCAAAATTGCAGACATTCCTCGTAGCACTTACTATTATCATGTAAAGAAATGGAGTAATCCGGATAAGTACGCCGATGTGAAGACAGAGATGCGGCGTTTATTTAACGACGAATTAAAGTGTCGGGCAGGATACCGTACGATGACTAGGGAGATTCGTAAAACATCTCAAATCAACCACAAGACAGTCCAGCGCCTAATGAAAGAGCTAGGGCTTCGGTGTATGGTTCGTAGGAAGAAATATCGTTCTTATAAAGGTGACCAAGGGAAAGCAGCTCCGAATGTCCTGAAAAGGGATTTTAATGCAGTAGCACCAAATGAAAAGTGGGTTACCGATGTGACTGAATTCCACCTGTTTGGGCAAAAGATATATCTGTCGCCGATTATGGATCTGTATAACCGTGAAATTGTCACCTACACCATATCCAGTAGGCCCACCTTCTCTATGGTCACTGAGATGCTTCAAGATTCATTTAAGAAGCTTCCTGAGCAACACAAACTTATTGTGCACTCTGATCAAGGATGGCAATACCAGCATAAACACTACCAACATATGCTCTCAGAGAGAGGAATCACACAGAGTATGTCACGTAAAGGAAACTGCCTGGATAACTCAGTAATAGAGAATTTCTTTGGTATCTTGAAAACTGAGCTTTTGTATATTCAAGAATTTGATTCACTTGAAGAGTTCATCCAAGAATTACATCAGTATATGCACTATTACAACCACCGAAGGACTAAACAAAAGCTAAGAGGACTCTCGCCGGTAGAATACCGCCTCCAGTCCTCTATAGCAGCCTAGGTCTCCACGTGTCTAAATTTTTGGGGTCAGTTCACGTAGCCAGCAGGGTCTTCACCATCCCTGATATTGGGTTTACCAACAAAATGCTGCCAAAATAATTACCAGCAGAATGAACAGCACAAGGATTGCACCCATATTGTTATGCAAACCATGACCATAACCTACGCCAACTCCTCCTACAACTCCACTCATCCCATATTACCTCCTTGAGTTTAAAGTACAATGTATCTTATGAATTAATCAGGATTGTGTATGGGCAAAGCGGTAAATAGATAAAGGCTCATTCCACGTTTGTAGGATGAGCCATCAGAAGGAGGTTAAACAAATGAGCAGAATGCTAACCCTCTACATTTTATGTTTTTGTTTACAAAATGTTCTCAAAAAAGAGTACTGCCAGCAAAAAGCCAGCAGGATCTTCGCTTATTTTTGTACCTTAATTCCGTTTTCCTTCCGGTAGTTGATTACAAGCTGCCGCCAAAAGTCATAGCTGCCTTTTTCGTCCGCTAATACGGTTTGTAATATTTAGAAGCATCCTTCACCCAAGACGGACACGGCATTTCAGTCAGTTCCTTTTGGGATTTAATCCATTCGGCTTGCTGCTTGATAGTGCTTTTCAGTTCTTCAAATTCCCTCTGCTCTGCTGCTGTCATTGACTGCTCACCTTCCTTTGTATCATATTGATAAAGCTTGTACTGCTCGATGATATTGATCAGCAGCTGCGTGTAATTCGGATCTGTCGCATACCCGCCTTTCCGAATCTCCAAGGCAGCTGTCTTATAATCGGCATTCAAAACACCGTGGTATCTCGTAGGTTTATCCTTGGTGCCATTGAGTATCAGCTTAGAATGATCTGCTATGGACTCTGAGCAGTTGTAATAAGCTCGGAAAGCTGCGTTAACATTTGACAGGCTTGCCCCTTCTCATCCATATCCGTCAGAAAATCTTCTATATGTTGTGCGTTAAGCTTTGATATTGGGATATGTCCTAATGATGGGTTTATATAGAGCCTCAGATTGTTCTCATATAATTCCAACGTTTCGGGCGATAAAGTTCTTCTATTTTAATCCATTCGGAAATGTAATCTTTGAACGGCGTCTTGCTGGGTTCAAAGTAATCCCCCTTATTCACACTCGCCCGTAATTCAGCCTCAGCTACTGTCACCTCTTTCCTATGTTTTAAAATCCCCCAAAGCAAAGAACCTTCTCGCCATGCCCTCCTTATAAATAAGGAAGACACAGTACAGAAGGCCAAGGGCGCTTGAAGGCATCGATCAGATCTTTAATTCCCCGAGCTTGATCAGCTCGACGACGGCCTGAGAACGGCCTTTGACATTGAGTTTCTGCATCACGTTGGAAATATGGTTCCGCACCGTTTTCTCACTGATAAATAACTGCCCGGCGATATCGCGGGTCGTTTTATCCTGAACAAGCAGCTCAAATACTTCACGTTCACGGTGAGTTAGCAAAAATTTGCTTTTATGATCGTTCCCTTTCAATGGTGTCACCCCTCCTTGCTCGGGTTTATGTGGTATAACAAGGTAAAGGGATACAGTCAACTCATATTATGTAAGCTACAGGGCAATGGTGCCGTCATGGTTAAAAAATAGGCTTGCGCCTTCATGGCGGGCTTTAACGCGCTTCAAACTTCCGAAGTTCATACGTTTTCACATCAGCAAAAAGTTTAAATTCGCAAGCCGGAGCCGACAATGAACTAGAGGAGGTGCTGGCTATGCTGATTTTGCTGATCGCAGGTTTCATTGTTGTTCCGTTTATCATGACAGCCTTGTCTATTCGGAGCAAGCTGGTCAGGTATGTGCTGCATTTGGTTGCGCTGCTTTCTTTTTATACTGCAGGCTCCATTGTCACCACGGTTGTTTACATGAACAGAACCCACGAGACCGTGTTTACCACAAACGTTCATGATGTGCTCCTGAACCCTTGGTTTCTGATGACAGGCGCTTACCTTGGATTGTATATTCCATACCGGCTACTGGCCGGATTCTGGGTACACCGGCATTCATAATTTACTTCCGGTGCATTCCTTCGCTTGTTGTTTATGCATTCATTTCATCTGTGTTCCATATAACTTCCATGGTTTGCACAAAAATACACCCCCTACATTCATCGGTCCCCAGAGGGGCTCCCATGTTTATAAGGGGTGCATTTGCACTTAAGTTAATATTGGAGCTGCATGATCAGGTATTGATTCACATTTAGAATGAGCCTATTCGTACGCGCCCATATTCACGCCAGCTCCCTGAACCCGTGCTTGCCCGTCGATATCCAGTGATCCAATGATGCTGGTATCCGTTAATCCCGAATCCATGGCTGGCGATGCTGGCTTCAGGTGGAAATCATTAGAGGCGGCGTTCAAGAACAAAGGATCCGCAAATAGGGAGTGAGCGTCGTTGCTTGTTCCTTTTTGGTATGCGGAGAAACCCGTATACTCTTTATTTTTCCAGGTCCAGGTGGCGTTCGAGCTTCCACCCGGGGCAAAATACAGATTATAATCAACCACATTTCCCGAGTTTTTCGTATATTCGTTATAGATCAGTACATTCGAAGAACTGGCTACGAAAATATTATTTTTAATAACATTGTTCTGGGTATCATATTGAACGTACAACTGTCCGCTGCCGTCACCCAGGGTGTCATTTTTGTATAATGTGTTGTTGACGATAAGGCAACCCACTGTCGACCCGCGCTTTGTATCATAACCGCCCATGGCAATACCGGTTAAGCGGTTATTATAGATCATATTGCTGCGGATTGTTATGTTACTGGTGGATTTCCCCGCATGCTCAGAAGCGATTTCAACCCCGATGTCATTATTGTAGCTGTAGTTCCGCTCGATGATGCTGTCTTTGCCCCCATCGACATAAATGCCATCCGCCGCATTGCTGTTGTTCGGAAGCTTTTTCCCGTAGGACGGGTTGTTATTGGAAGTAATATTGTAGACCTGATTGCCGCTTACGAACCCGTTTCTTGCCTGATCATAGGCCGCATTCGGTGATTTGCCCTCGTACCCGATAATATCGATCCCGATATTGTCATTATCATGAATCTTGTTGTTCGTCACGGAAAAGGTGTCGACATTACCGTTTAACACGAGCGATTCGCTGGAACCCAGCACCAGATTGTAGAGTTCGTTGCCGTCAATGGTCACGTCATGGATGGACTCCGGGGCTTTGGTGCCATACACGGCAATGCCATGAGCATCCCGCCCGAGAAGATCGGTTCCTGTTGGGGTTGACGTATTCTTAATATCATGGATTTTGTTGTTGGACAGCGTAATATAACTGCCTGAGCCGTGTACGTAAATCCCGACGGGCATTACGTTGCTTTTGGTAGTCGTATAGTTGCGAACCTCAAACCCTCGGATGGCAACATAATTAGCGTCCGTGATGTCGATGATGCCTTCGGTTCCGCTTACAGTAAGCCCTGTTCCATCGATCACGGCCTGCTCCGAGTTATAGCTGGTGAATGTAATCAGACCTTGGTCCGCGGAACCCGATTTGGTGATCTTGAGTTTTTCGTTATACACTCCGCCGCGAACGTAAACCGTACTTCCGGGTCCTGCGGTATCAGCTGCATGCTGCAAGGTCTTCCATGGTGCGCTGCTCGTACCTGCATTCGAATCGCTCCCGTTTGCCGATACATAATACTCGGTTCCCGAAGCTGCAGCCGAAGGCGCTTTGACGCTAGCGATTCCGAAACCTAATACAGCCAAACTAACTCCCACAATCAGCATTTTACCGAATCTCACGAATGATCATCTCCCTAATTTTTTTGTTTACCGCATATAACCATGTCCATCCATCTCAATGGCCCGCCAAGAATTTGTTTCTCAGGTTTACTTCAACGCCGGGATAAAGTCATGTTCGGCTTCATACAACTCCTCAAACATATCGCCTATCTCAGCAAGCGAGCAAACGGCAGCGGACAGCGGATCGACCATCAGCGCATGCCGGGCCATTTCTTTGTCATTACCCAGCACCGCTCCCACGGCCAGATCAAAAAAGGCCATATTAGAGCGGCACAAAGCGGCTAGATGTTCAGGCAGACTGCCGAACTGGCAAGGATTTATGCCATTGCGATCAACCATGCAGGCTACTTCGACAACGCCGTCAGACGGCAAATTATGAATTAACCCTTCGTTAGGCACGTTGCCATAAATCACTTTCGGTTCGTTTTTCAGCATCGCTTCAATAATAATGGCCGCATATTCATTGCTTGGCTTAAGCTCAAGCGGAATCGTGCCCTCGAGCTGCTGAATGATCCTTTCATCGTTTTCCTTCCGCCAAATCGGCCAATTATCCGCGTAATAGCCTGTTGCGCCATTATAACCGGAACTGCAGTGCTGATCGATTAATGATTGGCGTTTACGATAATAAGGAATGTACTCCGAGAAATGGCCGCTGGATTCCGATACGAAAGCCCCCAGGTATTTCATGGCGTCAAACCGGACGGGGTCCTTCTTCAGCAGTTCCGGATCCTGGATTTTCTCGCGCAGCAAAGGATACAAGTCCTGGCCCTGGTGGGAAAGCTCCACGAACCATGACATATGGTTGATCCCCGCTGCCCTCCATTTCATCTCCGAATAAGGTACCCCCGCATATTTGGCCAAACGCTGGGATGTATTCTGAATGGAATGACATAAACCAACGACCGGGATTTGTGTAATACGGGATGTAAGCAGCGTCACCGCCGACATCGGATTCGTATAATTCAGGATCGTCGTATCCGGGCAGAGATCCTCAATATCCCTGATGATTTCCATCCAGGAAGGAAGCGTGCGCAGCGTTTTGAATAGCCCGCCCGGGCCAAGCGTGTCACCGATGCACTGGTTAACTCCATACTTCAACGGAATCTCATACTCATAACGGACCGTCTGCAGTCCTCCCACTTCAATCTGGTTAATGACGAACTGCGAACCCCCGATCACTTCCCTACGGTCGGTGGAAGCAATCACGTCCCACTTCTTGCCTGAAAGCTCTATAATTTGAGCGACTAGCTTGCGTGCGATCTCCAGCCGTTCCGGGTCGATATCCACCAGTGCGATCGTGCCGCCTTCAATCCCTTCAATGAGCATAATGTCCGTAGTAATCTCCTGTGTAAATGCGCTACCTGCGCCAATAATCGATATTTTAGTCATCGGTATTCTCCCCTTCTCTTTACTTCATGCCCGTCATCGTCAGGCCTTTGATAAATTGCTTTTGGAATATGAGAAACACGGCAATTACCGGAAGCGTAATCAGCACGGCCGCCGACATCACGACGTTATAGTTGACCATATGCGTTCCGTTAAAGTAAACCAATGCCAAAGGAACCGTCATTTTGCTCTCGTCGTTTAGAATAATAAGCGGCCATAAATAATTGTTCCAGGAATTCATAAAGGTAAAAATGCCGAGAGCAGACAGCATGGTCAGAATGAGAGGCGCAATGATCCGAACCATCAGCCGCAGTTCGCCTGCACCGTCCATTCTTGCCGCATCCAGCAGATCCTGCGGGATATCCTCAATAAACTGCTTGGCGAGAAAAACGCCGTAGGAGCTTACCAGATTCGGCAAAATAATAGCCATCAACTGGTTGACCAAACCTAATTTCGCCGTGATTAGATATGTCGGAATCATAATAACCTGAAAAGGAATCATCATCGTCGCAAGGATTAGAATGAACAGAAGCTTTTGTCCCTTGAATTGATGTTTGGCAAAAATATAACCGGCTAGAGCACTAGTAAAAAGCGTCGCTGCCGTAATCACGATGGAAGTCACCGCACTGTTCATCAGCCATCTTCCGAAAGGCGCATCCACCAGCACGGTGCGATAGCCCTCCAGACTGGCCTTACTCGGTAAAAAAGTATGTGACCCGGATACGATCTCCATGTTGCTTTTTAAAGAAGATAAAACCATCCATGCATAAGGCAGCAGCATCGCACAAGCGGCTACTATCAACACCAGCATAATCAAGCCGTCCAACCATTTATTTCTGCGGTGCATTCGCTCTGGACCCCCTCGTCAATATTCCCACTCCGTACGCCCCCATTTGAGCTGCAGTAAGGTAACCACTAAAATGATCATCAGAAACACGGTAGCCATGGCCGACGCATACCCCATGTTGGAGTTGGAAAAGGCCTGCTCGTATATGTGCAAAGCCAGCACCCTTGTTTCATTAAACGGTTCTCCCTTGGTCATGATCTGGAACTGGGCGAAAGCCTGAAAATAAGAAACGACAGTGGTAACGGATATGAACAGCATCGATCTGCGGAGCAGCGGAAGCGTAATGTCCTTGAAGATATGCCAGCGGCTTGCTCCATCCAAAATGGCGGCCTCATAATACATTTCCGGAATCGAATCCAGACCTGCGATAAAAAGGACGATATTGTACCCGATATCTGCCCACAACGTCATCATGATGACCGAGTACAGCGCATAATGCGGATCGCTTAACCACTGTATCGGGGCCATATGCATCTTGTCGAGCAGGATATTAAACAATCCGTGATTGAAATTGAACATGGTGCTCCAGACGATTGCCGTACCTGCAAGCGGTGCGATTGTCGGAAGAAAAAACAACGTGCGCATCAAGCTCCGCAGCCAGCCGGACCGAATCCGCTGGATCGCTACGGCGATCATCAACGTGATGATGATGTTCACCATAACGGCAATAATGACAAATTTAAACGTGACCCAGAGCGATTTCAGAAAAACCGAATCGCCGAGCATACGGATATAGTTGTCGGCCCCTACGAAGAGAGCGCTTCCACTAAGCGGGTTATATTTAAATACCGATAACCCCAGACTCCATCCGATGGGAAGAAAGGCAAACACGCCGAACAGCAGCAGAACGGGAGCCAGCGACAGGTAAATGAATTTCCTTCCGTTTTTTCGGCCTGGCCGTTCGATCCCGGGCTCAATTCCTTTATTTCTGCCTGTTGCAGTGTCAAGATTCATGCTCGTTCCACTCCGATCATTTATGTTGATCCTGACTTTCGTTGATGGTTTTCTCTATATTCTGAAGTCCCTTTTCAACCGCTTCCTGCCCGGTGGCCATCAATTGGAAGTGATCATTAATCGTTTTGAAAAAGAAATCCCGGTCAGCAATCGGACCGATCCATTTCCCCAGCTGCAAAATATCAAGTGAAGTTTTCATATAAGGATTTGATTTGAGGAATTCCGGATTTTCCGCCACTGCCTTTTTGGCCGGAACAGTGAACGTGCTTTGGTTCCATGCAAGCAAATTGTCATTGGAGGACATGTAAGTAATAAAGTCGACGGCTGCTTTCTGCTGCTTGCTTTTCTCCGAGGCAACAATGCCCCAGCCTGACTCTGCTGAAAATGAAGGAGGATTCGTTGTAAAGGAAGGCACGGGTACATACTCAAAGTCTTTCACTTTGTATGTATTCAGCCCGGCAGCTACGGTCCATGGACCTCGATAGGTCATTGCCGATCTGCCTTGAAAGAAATAATCGGAAGTGTCCAGCTCGCCGCCGAACGTCGTAAGATCTGCCACTTTGTCGTTGGCAACGAGGTCGGTTAAGGCCGACATCGCCTTCTGGGCTTCTGGTGTCTGGAAATTAACATGGTCGTCTTCTCCCCAATATTTCCCGTTTTGCTGCAAAATCATAGACAGAAATGTGAACGTAATATTGTCGCCGGAAACGAAGTCAAAACCCTTGACCTTGATTCTCTTGCCGTCACGAACCGTCAATAGCTTCGCATCGGCCACAAGCTCATCCCATGTAGCAGGAGGATTGGCAATTCCATGCTCTTTCAACATTTCAGGATGGATTAACATCCCGCCATTCTCAATATTAAATTCGAGCGGCAGTCCATACAGCTTGCCATTCAGTGTGTATCCGCCCAATGGCGCTTCGTAATATTCCGTTTGCAGCTGTTCACTTCCCGGAATTTCCGCAAGCAGGCCGTTTTTCGAATACTCCGGAACCCAGGTGCCGAACATTTCTGCGATATCAGGCGGACTCTTTGCGGAAAAGGATGCTTTAAGCTTCTGGTTGTACACGTCATAAGGAAAGGTCTGGTAGTCAATGCTCACATCCGGGTGAAGCGCTTCGTAGTCTGAAATGACTTTTTTATATGCATTCATGAAGGCGTCTTCCTGATGGCTCCAGAAAACAAGTTTTACTTTACCCTGGCTACTGGAGGGTGATGAATCGGCTTTCGAATCATTTGCGCAACCCGTTATTGCAAAAATTGTGCAAATAATTGCAAAAACACTGCAAAGTTTTATAATCCGCATTAAATTTACCCCTTTCTTTTGATTAAATCTGCTTCGATCATCTTGATTACATGAAAATAATACCTCTGCTACAAACTATAGTCAATCATAATTATGCAAATTTATATGCAAATTATCTTTGAAAATTGCTGCAATATTTCTCGCAAATAAGTTGACCTTTGCCTTTTTTTTACTTAACATAGAGAGTGAGATTATCATTCTGCTCTACATCTTATATGAAATTGAAGGCAGGTCATATCATGCCCACATTAAAAGATATAGCCGAACGTGTCGGCGTTTCGATCTCCACCGTTTCCCGCGTTCTAGCCGACGAGTCTAACCGCTTTTTTAACAGTGAAACGAGACAAAAGATTTGGGACGCAGCACGTGATTTGGGTTATACGGTTAAGCTTCCTGCCCAAGAATCCGCTTCGCAGGTCAAAAAGATCGGATGCATTGTATCCACCATGCAAGGGCGGCATTACCATCCTTATTTCTCGGTCATTTTTGAAGGTATCGAAAAGGAATTGTCCCAACAAGGAAACAAAATTGCTTTCACTCTTACACAGGAAGATTTGAAAAAACCTGAAGTTTTGCAGCAAATTACAAGCGAGGATCAAACAGATGGCCTGATTATCATTGAAGGCATCGAAAATAAACTATACAGTCAAATCAAAAAACATGTTCAACATATCGTTGGCATCGACGTGTCCGATCCAAGCATCCCTACGATCTCTTATGACCGCGTCGAAGCTGCCCGTGCAGCTGTTCAGCACCTGATTGATCAGGGTCACCGCGAGATTATGTTTATTGGGGGAACCGGATTATCCGGGGAATTTGATCGGGAGAAAAGATTCCGCGGCTACAAGCTGGCACTGGAGCAAGCCGGGATGACAGTCCATCCGCGTCATGTCCTGAATGCGGAGTGGGAGCCGGATAACGCTTATCATCTCGTTCTGAAATACCTTGATAAGCCTGGCGGCCAACTGCCGACAGCCGTTTTTGCAGCCAGTGACATTATGGCGATGGCGGCGATGCGTGCCATTTCGGAGAAGGGCTACCGGATACCGCAGGATTTTGCCATTATCGGTTTTGATGACAATGAGCCGTCCCGCTATACCGTTCCTCCGCTTTCGACGATTCATATCCCGACGCTCGAAATTGGAAGCGTGGCTGCACGAACGATCCTGCAAAGTATTCAAGCGCCATATCCGCTGCCTATTAAGATCTTGCTGCCATTCCAGCCCATCTTCCGTCAGTCCAGCAATTGGAAAATATAACCGATAACTTAGAAGCCTCTCTTAGGGTGCTGAAGGAAAAAACCTTCTAGTCCGATAGAGAGGCTTTCTTAACGTGGCACCTGCATCTGTTGGCTGTCCTCCAACCTGTAAAATGACTTCAATAAAAAAATATTGACAGCAACCAAGCAACTCTATATTATTATTTCAGGCATGATACTGAGAATCATTATCATTTATATGTCAGGATACATATTTTTCATATAAAAAGGAGCTGCTTTTCTTGAAATACAATGTCATTCTTCCCACGGGTATACTGGTCGCCTCCCTGCTCTTCAGCGGATGCGGGCAAAAGGAAAACGTCGAAGCTGATCCTACGCCTGCCGCACCTGCCACAACGGAGACGAGTGCAGCTCCTGCTGCAGCCGATTTTACCGCTGCGATTGAGCAATATCGGAACTTCGCGGTTGAGCAGTGTGATCTGTTTGTGAAAGAAACGGAAAAATTCACAAATGCGGTCAAAGCCGGAAAGCTGGACGAAGCCAAAAAACTTTACGCACCTGCTCGTGCCTACTACGAGCGGATTGAACCGGTTGCCGAGGCTCTTGGCGATCTGGACCCGAACATCGATGCACGGGTGAATGATGTTGACGCAGCTGAATGGCGCGGTTTCCACCGTATTGAAAAGGCTCTTTGGGAAGACAAAACAACCGCCGGGCAAGAAGGTTTTGCCGACCAGCTGTTGAAGGACGCTCAGCTTCTCAGAGCAAAAATCGAAACGATCGATATCGACGCCAGCTTGATGGTTACCGGTGCTGTGGAGCTTCTGAATGAAGTATCCTCCTCCAAAGTGACCGGCGAGGAAGAGCTTTACTCCCATACGGATTTGTATGACTTCGCCGCCAACGTTGAAGGTGCCAACAAAATTTTCGAAATTTTGAAACCGGAAGTGGCAAAAAAGGATGCTGATCTGGAAAAAGAAATCGGTGACCGCTTCGCCACTCTGAAGCAGGAGCTCGAAGCTTTTAAAAAAGGCGATGGCTATGTGGATTACACCGAGCTGAAAGATGATCAAATCCGCAAGCTCAGCCAGAACCTTGATGCGCTAGCTGAACCGCTGTCCAATATGGGCAAGATTTTGGGAGTGTAAACACATGTCAGACCGTAATAAGAATTCAAACGATGATTCAATTATGAAGAAACCAATGACCCGCCGTGACGTCCTTCGTCTGGCGGGTACTGGAGGTCTTGGACTTCTTCTTGGAGGCGGCGCCATTGGCGGCCTGTTCACGGCGGAGAATAACCGTAAATCAGAGGCAGCCCAGGCTCCGGCAGCGGAAGACCGTATTCCTTTTTATGGCCATCACCAGGCGGGCATTATCACTCCCGCGCAAAATTTCATTTGTTTTGCTGCATTCGATGTAACCGGAAGCGGCAGCCATTCACTGCAAAAGCTGTTCCGGACATGGACGGCTGCGGCTGCGGCGATGGCCGAAGGCAAACAGGTCGGCGAGGAAAGCGATAATCACAACCTGCCGCCAGTCGACACCGGTGAATCCGTTGGACTGAATCCATCCCGCCTGACGATCACCTTCGGAGCAGGAACTTCACTCTTTGACGACCGTTTTGGTTTGTCCTCGAAGCGCCCTCCTTCCTTTAAAGAGCTGCCAGCCTTTAACGGCGAGCAGCTGGAACCGCAATGGAGCGGAGGCGATATCGGAGTGCAGGTATGCGCTGACGATATGCAGGTAGCCTTCCATGCGGTCCGTAACCTGGCCCGAATGGCGCGCGGAACGGCAGTTCTGCGCTGGGTACAGGAAGGCTTTCAGCGTTCAACCCAAGCCGATCCGTCCGGAGGGACTCCCCGTAATCTGCTCGGCTTTAAGGATGGTACGGGTAATCCTGCTGTTACCAGCGGGCAGGACATGGATAAGGTTGTCTGGGCGCAGGGCAGTGACGGGGCTGCCTGGATGGGGGGCGGCAGTTATATGGCAGTCCGCCGCATCCGGATGCGCATTGAAATTTGGGACCGCTCAAGTCTGAAGGACCAGGAGGATACCTTTGGCCGTTATCGTGCCAGCGGTGCCCCTCTCGGCTCCAAAAATGAATTTGATCCTGTTGATCTCAGCGCGAAGGATGAGAAAGGGAATCCTCATATTCCGGCAAATTCCCATGTTGCTCTTGCCCGAGGAGACGGCTCTCTCCAGATGCTTCGCCGCTCGTACTCCTACTCCGGAGGCATCGATCTCAAGACTGGACAGCTTGACGCCGGGCTGCTGTTTATCAGCTACCAGCGCGACTTGATCAAACAATTCGTTGCTATGCAGCAGAAGCTCTCGAAGAGCGACCGCTTGAATGAATATATTTTGCATGTGGGCAGTGCCGTATTTGCATGCTTTCCAGGGGCCTCCAAGGGCGGATACATCGGAGACACCTTGTTCTAGAGCTGATTGACTTACACCTGTTCATTAATTTGCTTTAAAGGAGATCACAGCATATGCGGCCAAGAAAACATTTCATGCCATATAATCAACATAATAGAAAAAGACCTGCCGCGTTGGCCTTTCTGTTCTTAGCCATGCTCCTCGTTCTCCAATGGGCTGCGGCACCGGCGTTTGCAGAGACTGCACCCGCCTCATCCGTTGACCCTCTCCTTCCAGCTGTAGGCAGCGCCCTTGTGGAAGCAGGTCAGCAGCAATGGAAAGAAGCTGCCGGGGATCTTCAGCAGTTTAAGGAGCAATGGCTTCTCGTTAAACAAACGGGAAGCCAGGATCTCGCCGATGCTGAAGCCCAGGTCGATGCTGCCCTGACGGATGCTGAGTCAAAACTTCAGGCAGAAGATGCCGGATCCAAGCAGGCTCTTTCCGTACTGGCCAAAGCGGTCAATGCATACGTGAATGCATCTGCGGAACAGCAAGGCGGCAGCAACAAGGCATCCGGCGGTACGGAAGCCGCCGGTAAGCTCATCCCCTTTGCCAAAGAGAGCCTTGCTGCCATCGAGAGCAAGGACTGGGTCAAGGCCAAGTCCAGCTATCAAAACATTGTCAACGCATGGCCAAAAAGCGAAACACCCATCCGCAGCGAAAACTTTACCGTTTACGGTCAACTGGAAACGCAGATCAGTTTAGTACGAATTGCCCTGCAGGCTGACCCGGTTCGCGAAGAGCAGGCAGCACAGGAAATGAAGAAGCTGCTCACGCTCCTGACCGATTATACGGAAGGAAAGATACAGAATACCGGCTCAGCTGAAAGCGGAAGTAACTATACATTGTCCGATCTTCTGGGCGTTCTGGAAACCGTCCGCCAGCAGACTGTGGACGGTCAAAGTGATAAGGCTGCAGATAATATGAACAAATTTATCGCGGCATGGCCTTCCGTCGAAGGCGAAGTCCGTATTTCTTCGCCGGCCCTGTACACCGAAGTCGAGAATCAAATGTCTGAAGTTTCAGGATACCTGCTATCATCCCCTCCACGTGATAAGGAAGCATTAGCCTTAATCGAAGAAATGAAAACTTCTTTGACACCCATCGCGGGAAGTCATAGCTATACCGTTTGGGATGCTGCACTCGTGCTGCTCCGTGAAGGTCTGGAGGCCATTCTGGTCATCGCAGCACTGCTGTCCTATCTGAAACGCAGCGGCAATAGTGCGGGACGTAAGTACATATGGTCTGGTGCTGGCACCGGCTTTGTCCTGTCGATTATTCTGGCGGTTGTACTCACCTACACCATTTCCCAAGCGGCTTCTGGCAGCGCCCGTGAAATGATTGAAGGTATCACCGGTCTGGTTGCTGTTGTTATGATGATTACGGTCGGTCAATGGCTGCATAACAAGTCCAATACAAAAGCCTGGAATCAATATGTAGGCAAGCAGGTCAGCAACGCCCTTGCCAAAGGCAGCCTCTGGTCCCTGTTCTCTGTGGCTCTGCTGGCCATTTTGCGGGAAGGGGCGGAAACAACCATTTTTTATGTTGGTATGGCTTCCTCCATCCCGATGCTTCAGCTGATTCTAGGCGTCGTGATCGCGCTTGTCATTCTTGCCATTTTGGGATATGCGATTATTGTCCTCAGCGCCTCGTTGCCGCTTCGGGCCTTTTTCCTGGGAGCCACGCTGCTGATATATTATCTGGTGTTCCGCTTCCTTGGCGACAGCATTCACTCCCTGCAGGTTGCGGGCCGTTTGTCGGCACATTCTCAGTCTTCCCTGCCATCTATCTCATGGCTCGGCATGTACCCAACCTGGGAAACCTTTATACCGCAAATGATTATTCTGGCCTATATTGTATGGCAGATCTTACGGCAGGAAGTTGGGAAATCAAAAAAAACGCGTATTAGTGCTTAATCGCTACACCGTCATATTTTATTTCGAGTCAAAGCCCGTGTTCCCATGAACGCGGGCTTTGTCATTTCCTGGGGAATGGCTGTCCAAATAAATCCGGATTGCCCCTTGTCACCAGGAGACTTTTGACCTATGATGAGGTTAGACATAAAAATAATTTTCTCATTATGAAAAATAATCACTAAAATAATTTTCACTCATTCCATGAGTAAGGAGGTCCTTTCGTGGCACCTATCTTGTATGCCCTGGCACAGGAAAAAGAAAAACTGTCCCAGCAGGAACGCCGGATTGCCGATTTTATTCTCTCATCCCCGGCGGAAGTCGTGCATATGGGAATCAAGGAGCTGGCCGAGCAGTGCGGAACCAGTCCTGCCACGGTGACCCGCTTTTGCAAGGTATTCCATTTAAAGGGTTATCCCGATTTGAAGGTCAAGCTGTCCGCTGAAATTGCCCATACGGAAATGCAGGAACGAAGTCAGGCTTCTTCCTACCAGGACATCGTTGCCAACAACCCGTTATCCCAAATCGTGGAGGCTATGGAAGCCAATCATCTCACCTCCATCCGGGATACCACTTCACTGCTGGATATGGATCGGCTCTCAGAGGCCATTACGCTGTTGTGTAAGGCACAGCGGATCGATTTGTATGGTGTGGCAACCTCATCGGTTGTTGCACTCGACTTTTATCAGAAGCTGATCCGCATTGGTAAAAACTGCACCGCCTTCGCAGATCCCCATATGCAGATCACTTCTGCTTCGACGCTCACGGAACGGGATGTGGCTGTCGCCATTTCATATTCCGGGGAAACCGAGGAAACGCTCAATGCGCTGGCCTGTGCCAAAGACAGCGGGGCTCAGGCGATTACTCTTACTTCTTACGGCAGCAACACGCTGGCATCCATGGCCGACATTCCCCTGTTTGTTTCTTCTCTTGAGGAAGGCATGCGCAGAGGTGATATGGCTTCAAGGGTGGCCCAGCTTCATATTATTGATATTCTTTTCATGGGCATGAGCAGCGAGCAGTTCGGACAGTATGTTCCCAAGTTGGAGCAATCCTATCAAAATGTCCGTAACTACCGAAAACCAAAAGGAGGTCATTAACAAGTATGAACATCTACACATTTAAGCAGGAGTCCGATTTTATTGCCACCGGAGCGAGCCTCATTGCAAGTCTGCTTCACACGAAACCAAGGTCGGTGCTTGGCCTTGCGACAGGTAGTTCGCCGATTGGTATCTACAAGCGTCTGATTGAAATGAATCAGCAGGGACTTGTCAGCTTTGCCAAAGCTTCCAGCTACAATCTGGATGAATATGTAGGTCTGCCAGAGGGTCATTCCGAGAGCTACCGTTATTTTATGAACGACAAGCTCTTTAACCATATCGATATCAAAATGGAGAATACGCATGTACCTAACGGTAACGCCGCAGATCTCGAAACCGAATGCAGTAAGTATGATGCGATGCTGGAAGAGTATGGCCCGGTAGATCTTCAGATTCTTGGACTGGGACATAATGGACACATCGGATTTAATGAACCGGATGAAAGCCTTGTTGGCGGGACACATGTCGTTGAGCTTCAGGAAAAAACACGCACTGCAAATGCACGCTTCTTCCCTTCACTCGCTGACGTGCCAACTCAGGCCGTTACGATGGGCGTAGGAAGCATTTTGAAAGCCAAGCAGATCCTGCTGCTCGTTCGCGGAGAAGATAAGGCTGAAATCGTCAAACGGGCTTTGAAGGGGCCGATTACGTCCCAATGCCCGGCATCACTTTTGCAATGTCACCCTAACGTTGTCGTGTTACTGGATCAAGGAGCCGGGAGGTTGTTATCATGAGTGAAGTATCAGGCCAATTGCTGTACGGAAAGGTCGTTATTCCAGGCGGAGTGATTGAAGAAGGCGTTGTCGCCATTCAAGACGGCAGCATTGTCTATGCGGGCGAGGTTCAAAATCTGCCGGAGCGTTGGCAGGTGTTAAACCCGGAAAGCAAAAAAACAGACGGATACATCGTTCCAGGCTTCATCGACGTCCATGTGCATGGGGGCAGTGGCGAGGATTTCATGTATTCAGGCAAGGAAGAGCTTGATAAAATCACCTCATTCCACTGTTCTCAAGGGACAACAGCCATGCTTGCCACCTCGATGACCGCTCCTAAAGCATCGATTGATAAGGTGCTGAAGGAAGTCAGTGAGTACCAACAACAGGATATGCCCTACACCATCATCGAAGGCGTGCATTTGGAAGGACCTTTTATTAGTCCGAAATGGCCTGGTGCCCAAAATCCGGAGCATATCGTCATTCCGAATGTGGAATGGATGGAAGCCTGGGAAGCTCAGTATCCTGGATTAATTAAACAAGTTACCCTGGCTCCAGAGCGCGAAGGTGCGTTGAACGCAATTGCCTGGATGGATGCGCATGGCATCAATGCCGCCCTGGGTCATACGGATGCAACTTATGAGGAAGTGGAAGCAGCGGTGGAAGCCGGTCTCCGTCAAGGCGTGCATACGTTTAATGCCATGACACCGCTCCATCACCGCAAACCGGGAACAGCCGGCGCCGTTCTTAGCGATGACCGGATTCATGCCGAAATTATTGCCGACGGCATTCACGTACATCCGGCCTGCATTTCCATTCTCGCTAAATTAAAAACCAATGATAATCTCATTCTGATTACGGACGCAATGTCCGCTGCGGGTATGCCAGACGGCGACTATACCATTGGCGACCTGCCGGTGGAAGTCAAAGACGGGATCGCCATGCTGAAAGGTGAATCGAACAGTCTGGCCGGAAGCACACTGACCATGATCAAGGGCTTCCGCTATCTGGTTGAAACCGTAGGCTTGACCGTAGAGCATGCTTCCCGCGTTGCCAGCTATAATCCAGCCAAACGTCTTCGTATTCAAGACCGTACAGGTACGCTGGAAGCAGGTAAGCAGGCCGATGTTCTATTGCTGGATGACAGCTTGAACATTCAAGGCGTATGGGTACGTGGACGCCAGGTATTTTAATTCTTTCCTACACAACAATAATGATTCATTAAAGACCTCTGGATTGTTCATATCTGGAGGTCTTTTTATTTTGATCATGGTATGTCGTAATTCTGAGTCAAAATAAAAAAGCAGTCGCGTTTAGGCGCGAAGGCTGCTTTTTCATTGGTTACTGCATCATATGACGGCCAGCAGGCGTTTTGCCGAGTGGTGCGGACGGTGTGTTACCCATTGGAGTCACACGGTTCGTATTTGTATTGGTATTAATATTGTGATCAGTTCCAGTGTGCATCGGGAAAATACGTTCAAACATGGTTGAAAGCTCGGATACCATACCTTGAATCGGATGGCCGTTTTTCACCTCGGTTGCATAATTGCTGACCCGTTGGACAAAATCAGGATTAGCAGATACATATACATTGGTGATACTTGGATCTGCCTTTTTGATAACATCGCTGATTTTGGTTTTGATTTCTGCACTCACATTGTCCTTATTCTCGGATAAGGTTTCATTCGTGCCAGAGGTTCCCGATGTCGTAGCATTGAATCCATTGCTCTTCGTAATGGGTTCGCCAGAGCTAGTAGTATAATTATGCAACCGGCTTGTTCCGGTTCCCATATCCGTTCCTGTCCCTGTCCCTGTGCCATTTCCAGTCACGCCGCGCATAATGCCATAACTGCCGGTCCCCATCGTGCCGTACAAACCGCGGTTATTGGCGCTCGTTGTGCCGCTGCCAACGCTGTTATTATTAAAGCTGCTGTTGTTCATCGTTCCGAAGCTGCTGCTGCGGAAATTGCTGTTGGTACTTTTCATACCATAGTTCCCTGTGATGCCTTTGGTTCCCATATGGCCTTTGGTACCGTCTTCCAGAGTTACGGCCACATATGCACTATTGCCTGTATGCAGCACATTTGCGGTACGTACTTCCTTCAATGCTGCAACCTTATCTGCAAGCTCTTGGGAAGACGTCAGGTTGCTCGTGTTATGTCTTGCTCCATCCGTACTATACGTCGATAAGCGGTTTCCGTCTCTTAAGGAATTCACATTCAGGCGTCCGTTCATTCCGTTCAGCCCGCGGGCATCATGGACATTTTTGGTGCGAACATTGGTGTTGGCAGGCTCTTTCGTTGTACAACCAGCCACACCAGCCACGCTTACAAGCAGTGCAGCGGATATCGAAAGACTAATCGCTTTGGATCGCATCATGAGTTCATCCTCCGTTATGAGTTTGATGTAGTAACATCATTTAGGATGACCGTGCGATCATGACGCTATGCTGAAAGGATTTGGCATTCCGATGCCTTCATGTTATTCTGCAGGTGATGCAGTCTTCAACTGGTCGATTTCCTTTTCCAGCTGCTGCACATCCTTTAAAGCTACTGGATATACCATGGATTCCCCAGCCGGAATGATCCAAAATGTCTCCGGATACGCTGGTTCGACCGCGATCTGGTACACCTTATCACCGCTGTCCGGAC
The DNA here is from genome assembly GCF_004916975.1 of Paenibacillus dokdonensis. Taxonomy (GTDB): domain Bacteria; phylum Bacillota; class Bacilli; order Paenibacillales; family Paenibacillaceae; genus Paenibacillus_AQ; species Paenibacillus_AQ dokdonensis. The sequence continues at coordinate 151,987 of NZ_STGQ01000003.1, forward strand.
CACTCAAGAGAGTGACCGTTGAATCGATGACTTCGGCTTTTAATGAAGAAGCTTTTCGTGAGGAATCCGAATCCTTGGTCAGCATCGCATTCATTTTCGAAATGATCATATCCGCATGATCAGTAGTAACCGGTTCTCCGTTCAAAGTCCATCCGCTATCCGCCACATTCTCTTCTGTACCTGACCGTTTGAGGATCCATGAAGTTCTTTTTCCATCCCACTCAACGGAGGTCACATCCTTGTTTATCCAAACTTCAGTTTTTCCTGCTCCAGGTTGTTCCTTTGTCTCTGACGGTGAGGAAACGGTACCTTTTGGATCTGGATCCTTCGTTTGATAAGGACGGACAAAATAGGCTGCGCAGGCAATCAGAACCATACATATAACGATGATGATGGCGGGTATCCATTTTTTATTCAAACTCTTCATCCCCTTTCCTATAGACCTATACCTCTATTAACATGTTACCCCAGTAACTGATCTTTACTACCTTCATTCCTATAATTCCTGAACTCCCCCCTGAAATAGGGAGATGCCTAATGCCAATAATTTGCCTTCCACATAGGATAGATTATAACCCATCCTTCAGGAGGTAATGACATTGAATACGGTGGTGGTAACAGGCGGAGCCGGATTTATCGGGTCTCATCTTGTACAGGAACTGGTTGAATTGAAGCAGCATGTCCATATCATCGATAATCTGTCCACCGGCTCGGCTGGAAAGGTCCATCCCGCTGCTGTTCTGCATGTTGAGGATATACGGAGTCCAGCGGCTCTTCAGACAATCATCTCCTTGAAGCCGGATACGGTATTTCATTTAGCGGCACAGGCGGATGTCCAGCAGTCGATAAGCAATCCAAGGCTGGATATGGAGATCAATGCAGGTGGAACTTTGAACATGCTGGAGGGCTGCAGGAAGGCTGGCGTCCGTAAATTCATTTTTGCTTCGACATCGGGAGTGTACGGCAATCTGGATAAGGACTTGCTGGACGAAACCGACAAGGCTATGCCTATCTCATTTTATGGCTTGTCCAAATATGCAGCTGAACATTATATCCGTCTTTATGGCCAATTGTTTGATGTCGATTGGACGGTTCTGCGCTTTGCCAACGTCTACGGTCCCGGTCAAACCTCCAAAGGCGAAGGCGGAGTTGTTTCCATTTTCCTAAACCAGCTCCTGCAGGATAAGCCCCTTACAATTAACGGAGATGGAGAGCAGACCCGCGACTTTATTTATGTAAAAGATGTGGTTTCGGCACTTTCAGCAGCCCAAAGCTCAGACAGCCGCGATATACTTCATGTCAGCACCGGCGCAGCAACTTCCGTCAACCGGCTGGTTGCCCTGCTCAGGCAGTATCACAGCCAGGACATCACTACTCATAACCGATCCGCAAGGGCTGGAGATATCCGAAACAGCTGTCTCTCGAATGACCGGATCCGCAGCAGCCTACACTGGAAGCATCAGTTCAGCATCGAGGAAGGACTCCGGGAAACCTATCTTCATTTCATCAAACCCGTATCATGAACGTCATCGAAAGTGTGTGGCCGATCCATGCATTATTTAACAACGGGTCGGCCTTTCCGTCTTACAAGTCATTCCGGAGAAAATACGCTTCCCTCCAAAGCATACGCGACGAGACGCGCTTTCTGTTCGCTGGAGCGTACGGTTAAATAGAAATGACGCATGCTGCTGTCTGCGACCAGTGTGTGACTTTCTCTCGTGCGGGCCTTGGCAAAGCAGGTTTCCAGTGTCCAGTACACGGCAGGTCCATCAGGCATATCCCTTCTCAAAAAGAACTCAAGCTCCCCGAGATCACACATCGGTTTTAACCAGGATGCATCAATGGCCAGAACGACCCGATCTCCTTCAGAAATCCCTTCCAGCGTAACGGAGGTCAGTACAATCTCATCAGCCCCTACTACAAACGAGTCAAATGAACCCGCCCCGGCTTCCTGCCTGGTTTTATACTTGAGTGTCATCGTCACCATCTCCCCTATATTTGATTCAGCATGCTTATGAAGCTTAAACAATATAAATGAGGATTGAACTCGGTTTGCAGCAGCCTGAGAGCGTTGTTCCGGATGTTTTCCCTGCGTTCGGTATTGATCATCAAATCCAGTGCTTCCTGTACCGCCTGCGCGATATTGCCAAGTGTATAGCTCTTGCCGGTGGCGTTATGACGGATAAATAATGCCACTCCATCTGAATTCGTAGCGAGTACCGGACATCGGCAGCTCATGGCCTCCAGGACGGATAAAGGGCCTCCTTCCACCTTGGACGTGGAACACATGAGCCCGCCCGAATCGCCAATAGACGAAAAAAAATTCTGCATCTGGACATTGGCCACATTCGAACGAAGAGTCAGGCGCGGACGGAGCCCCAGATTATGGACCATCTGCTCAAACAGCTCGCGTTCATGGGGATCGGACAGATTGGGATCCTCAAACATCCACAGGCTCACATCAGGAATGTAGTAGGAGAGCTGATGTCCGATATGGAGAAATTCCCTCCAGTTTTTATTATCCTCCATCCGCCCAAGCCAGGCGATAATCGGGTGCTCCGGTTTGACAGCCGGCCGATACGTAAAAGCTTCGGAATCAAAGCAGTTTGGAAAATGAAACTGGGGAATATGGGGAAACAATTCCTGGAACAATGCGGCTATATGCGGTGTGCAGGGATTAAGTAATGCATCGGCATATCTGTTCACATAAGGCAGTGCTTCAATCAGCTGCTTTCTGGCATTTTCCTTTGCACCATAGCCTTGAATTTCCAGCACCAGCTTACCTGTATAGCCAAGTTCTCTGAATCTCGGAAAACTGGTATGGTCCGTTGTAACCACGATCACATCATAGTTTCCGGAAGTCAGTATGCCGCGAATTTCATCATCGTTATTGGTGATATACATCGGAACTTCATCATTGTTTTGCACTCCCGCCCCCCAAAAGTAATAGAGGCAGGAAGCATGAATTCCATATTTTTTCAGAGCCTTGCACCGCAGCCGGTTCAGCGTATCCATACCGCCGCTAGGCACATAGAACACAAACAATACATTCATGTCATATCCCTCCCCCGTTTATAACGTACGGATGGTATCCTCCTGTGTATATAAAGCAATCAAATTGCCATGATCGCGGACTCTTACGGTTGCCCAGGTATGGTCGTAATGGTTCACATTCGTTACCAGTACAAGCTGAAAAGGCAGATATCCCGTCAAAATATGATATAGGTGTACGGTACTGCCCGGACTTACATGAATTAGCTGTACATAAAAAAGCCCCTGATTGCCATAGCCGTGAACGAGCATCTCAAAACCTTCACTTCCGCCGTTGGTTACCTCAATATCACAGGATTCAATATAACGGCAATCAATTTGGGAAAAGGGCGCTGCTTCGAGTCGTAATATGGACATAACCCATCCTCCTGAAATCAAGTCATATCCCATCGTATGATTTTCCCGGCCAATGGTACGGGCGTATGGCTTTAGCCGCTTACCTAAATATCAGACAGGAGTAAACGAGCATACAGGCGAACTTGGAGCAAAGTGCATTTACTATAGAGTGAAGCATTCAAAATTTGCCTATGAAAGGAAGGGCTCAAACATGCGGATAGCTGATCTCAAAGGGACCTACGATGCCATTTTCAGCCTTGGAGATTTATGTCTGGCTTCAATGCAGCTTGAGAAGTTCGATCTGCGCCCCTACGCCGGACCGCTTGATTGGATGGCTACTCACAATTTGGCTGACGTGAATCGCCTGCTCCGGAACCATTTCGCCAATTTTATGGAGTACAACAATCTGGTCGTTGAAAAACGGATCAGTGACCAGCTTTATCTGGTCAGAGAAACCAACTATGATTTCCTCTCGAATCATGACTTTTTTACGCACAACAACTTTCCTCCCTATCTCGCCGCATACCCGGAAGTAAAGGCAAAATATGACCGCCGTGTACAGCGCTTTATGGAGAAAATGGCTTACAGCCCCAACATCCTTTTTATCCGGACCGAAGGGTCCTTTGAGCATGCACAGGAGCTTCAGACCGTCTTATCCGGCCTAGTAGCACATGATTTCAAAGTCCTGCTTATCAATCACACCGCCGTCCCCAACGTGGTGGAGACAGACTGGCCGCTTGAAAAGATTTGCTCTATTCAATTGCCCAACGACGAGAAATGGGATGGTAACGATCATCTCTGGGCAGACATCTTTAACGGGATTCATCTAAACGAAGATTAACTTAACCAAAGGGGCCAGCCCATAAAGCAGATATCCTGCTTACAGGCAGCCCCTTTTTTTCACGAATATGATCAATCAAAGGCCAAAACTTCCATATCGGGAAGGGTATAATTCCGGGGTAATTGTTCAAAAATCCGGTTCCAAACTGCATAGTCCACCAGTACATCGATATGTGATGACTGCACCGCAAAGATCCGGTTATACAAATCGCCGATGACCATATATGGATCTCCTGGCATGGCTCATCCTCCCTTCATCTCTCATGCTCATGTAAAATCTAGATTTATAGGCTTGAAGCCGCCCTTTCGTACGCATTCAGCAGCCTTGCAATCATTTGATCCATGGACCAGTGCTTCTTAGCCCACTTAGCTGCATTTTTCCCCATCTTACGTCGGTATTTATCGTTTTCGAGGAGCATATTGAGATGCTGCGCAAGTGTCAACGGATCCTTTACCGGCGAGATCAATCCCGTTACGCCATGCTCAACCATCTCTGGCAGCCCTCCGGCATTCGAGACACATGCAGGCAGTCCGGCTATCTGCGCCTCCATGACCGAGAATGGCTGATTATCCTGGATACAGGAATGCACAAAAATATCAGATTGCATCAGCAATGCCGGGATATCACGCCGTTCACCCATGAAAATCACATCATCCAGCAAGGAAAGGCCTGCTGTCTGCTGCTGCAGTTCTTCACGCTTTTCCCCTTCTCCCACAATCCAGCATACCCAGTCATTCCGCATATATTTCAGCATCCCAAGCGCGGAAATCAGCACGTCGATCCCTTTAACAAAGGCAAGCCTCGCAGGGAAAATGATGACCTTCTTACCTGGCGGCTTTTGCACATCGGTTCCCAACTGCGCGCTTTGCCAGAACGGGATGGTATTAAGTCCGTACTGAAAAACCTCAATCCGCTGCTCCTGCACGCCGAAATCATGCACGAGCTCATGTTTCTGCCACTCGGTGGAAGTGATCGTTAGCTGTCCTGAAGAAGCGCCATAATATTCTATCGAGTTAAAATATTTCCATGCGGGCGAATGCTCCTGAACCCCAAGCTGCGGATTCAGCCGAAAGTGATTATGCAGCTCACCACTGACGGAACCATGAACCTGAACGACCAGCGGGACATGCGCAGGCTTCACACGGTTCAGGGCTCTTGCCGCAAAAATATCCTGTGTATGAATAACATCATATTGCCCCAGACCAAAATAGGCAGCTGACAGCTCCATATTGTAGCGGTCTTCTTCATAGAAATTGATTATCGGATCACGATGCAGAAGCGGGGTATGGGCTGCCGACAGCTTTGCAGATAATAAAGGCCGCAGGGCCGCCTTGTGCAGTTCCTGGCCTCGGTTGATGATATGGAATTTCGAGTAGTCCGGGCTGTTGCCGAGCAGATCAACCTGATGTCCCATCGCTTCGAGCCGTTCCTGAATCTGCAGCATATATTTCCATACGCCGCCGACATGGGGAATCAGCCAGTAGGTTGCCAGTAATATCTTCATGCCTTCTCCTTTCCATGGGTCCGGCAGGGCCGGATTCATTAAGGGTAATCCATCATTAGCGGACAATATACTATATTGATAAAAATTCAGTTACGACCCGACTCTTGAACCCATCAACCATAAAAAAACCATCTATCGACTATCCTCCGCTGGTCTAATATACATAAAAATTAAAAAAGGGCACCGGAAAACCGGTGCCCAAAACTGATATAGCTAGAAAAAGTTATCATTTGATCTTAGTCTGAGTATGCCACAGCCTGGAAGCTCTCCGGTCCAACCCGGGTAGGGACTACCGCAAGTCCTTCCGGAATGCTGATAAAGGCCTGATAGACAACGAATTCGGGGTTAGTCGTAAGCAAATCCGCCCCGGATATCGTAAAGGCATCGGTCGTAAGCAGCAGTGTCCCTACAGGAAGAGTTTCTGTTGCAGTATAGACGGGGAAGGACACACCGCTGACGACTCTAACGATCGTGATTGTAACCGGAACAAGGACAGCAACAATCGCACTCAGCGTAACCGTAGCCGAAAAATGCACGGAAAGATTCGGACCTGCGGCAGCGGTATTCAGACCCAAAGATCCGAACAAAGCCGGTGTGGTGCTCGCCGGAATGGAAATAGCTCCATTCGTAGAGCTGTTTTGCGAGATCTGGCTATCAACCAAAACGTTTGGCATAGGTATTACCTCCTTTCATACTATAAGTATGCAAATCTTCGAATCTCGCTTGGACGAACTATAAGGGAAAAGGATCCAAAATTGTTCAAGATCGCTCCATAATGGATATCAGCGGTCCCAGTGAACTGCGCACATTTCCAAGCGTCACCGCATATTCCTGCTCAATCACCGCCTTATGACGGATCGTCCCCATAGCCTCGTGCTGGCGGTAACCAACCAACGCTTCATCCAAAAACGGAAGAGGAAATCCAGCCTGGATCACCCTTCTCCAGAAATCCAAATCATGTGTATACGGCAAGTTTTCGTCAAAAAGACCGACGTGGTAAAACAATTCCTTTTTCATCATCACCGTGCAGCCGTTGACCGGATTTCCGTGCATAAAGATCCGGTAGAAATCCAGTATATTCGAAAAGGAGCATCCTGCTCTAAAGGAGGTGATTTGGCTGAACCTGTCTATAACATTGAAATTAGTATGTGATATAAAGGCGCCTTGCTGCATCATAAACTGGACCTGATGGCTTATTTTCTCTGGATAAAACAGATCATCGGAGCTAAGCCAGGCAACATATTCCCCTGATGCATACCGTATACCGTGGTTCAGCGCACTCGCGGTTCCGCCATTCCCTTTGCCCAAATAATAGATATGAGAGAGAAAGGGAGCCAGCCTGTCTGCATAGCTAGTAGATCCGTCGTCCACCACGATGATTTCCAAAGGAGCGTAGCTCTGTGACAAAGCACTCTGCACCGCCTGATCTACGTAAGGGTCATTATAAAAAGGAATAATAATCGTCACCAGCGGTCTCATAATTCCCCTCCTTCCAGCTTATAAAAATGCTGCAAAACATCATGGAGCGAAGTCTCAAGCGGTATTTCCGGCTTCCATCCGAGCTTCGCCATCCCTTCTCCTGAAGGCTGGAGTTCGAGCGAAACAGACGAATCCGGCTCATCCCCCCATTCCAGCGAAGCCTTGCTGCCGGCAATATTCATCATACTGAGCGCAATTTTCTCCAGTGTATGCTGGGTTCCTGAACTGATCGTAACGGTATGTCCCGGCGTTCCCTTCTTCAATAAAAGATCGTATGCTTTTACCGCATCCCTTACATCCAGAAAGTCACGCCGGGCATTCCGAGAGGAAATTTTAAAAGATGCGGTTTTCCCTTCATGCTCACAGGCTGCGATATGCCGGGCGAGCAAGGCGCAAAAGCCTGTTGAAGGCCCCGGTCCTATGAGATTTGATGGTTCGGCAAGAATTACAGCCTGGCCAAACAAGACTTCCCATGATAGTGTAGCGGCTTTTTGCAGGCTTTTACTGAGGCTGTATGGATGTGGAGGCTGAAAAGGAGATGCGAGCGGGAACACTGCCATGGAGCCGGCAATTACAATTCTGCAGGATGGAAGCGAGCGGAGTGAATTCAGGAGATAAATAGTGGGAAGTACATTGGTTTCCATATACAAGAGCGGATTCTCCCATGATTCTGGGACTGAATTTTTGCCGCCAAGATGAAGCACATAATCCGGAGCAATGCTTTGGACCAGCTTCTCAAGCCCATGCTTGTTTAATAAATCGCAAGCATAATACGTAATCCCCTCCGGAAACTGTCCCAGTGGAATTTTCCGGACGATGGCGGCTACCTGGAGGCCCTTACCGGCAAAATACCGGCAGGCATGGCCGCCGGTAAAGCCTGAAGCCCCAGTAATCAGTATGACACGCTTGCGGAAGGAAGCTCGTTCATCCATTTTTCCAACTCCTTCAGCATGTCTCGATAATGAGGAACGCAATAGTCAATGTCTGTTCGGGTGGATACCAATGTCCGGTCCTGCACCGGCTGCTCAGCAGGCATCACCGTTACTCCACGTATATTCCATATCTCCTGAAAAAGCAGCAGCAGGTCATGCTTGTTTATCGGAATGGGATGGGCAAGATGTATCAATCCGGAAACCGGTGAAATCATCAATTGATCGATAGCTTTGGCCAGCTCCAGAGTTGTCACTCCATTCCACAGGACATTGCGGTAACCGGTAACTATCCCTTTCTGGGACATAAACCAGTGCATAAGCCCGATGCCATGACTTCGGATTTCCGGTCCGATAATGGATGTACGTATAGTCAGATGTCCTGGTGCACGAACTTCCCCAAGGGTTTTGGTCATGGCATAAACGCTGGTCCCATCCGGTGTATCATCCTCTTCGTAGCTGCCCCGCGTCCCTTCAAACACACAATCGGTACTGATATGAATCAGACGGATACCGAGTACATCAGCAGTCCGTTTCAGCCTATGAGGCAGGAAGCCATTGATATGATAAGCATTGATTCGGTCTTCTTCCGCATAATGATTCAAAACACCGATGGCATTGATCACAATATCCGGTCTGACAATTTCCAGCAATCTGTCGGCCATGCATGATTCAGAAGCATCAAGAAAAAGCCCCCCGGGGCTGTGTTGATCCCGGGTTGTATAGAATACCTGATGCTTTCCCTGACGCTTAAAATAATCGACCAGCATATGCCCTGCCATCCCGTTTCCTCCCAGAATTAGCAGCTTCATTGCAGGAACCCCCCGCGCTGGAGAATGTCTCTGATCTCCTCTTTGTTCATCAGATGATAATTCGAGCTGAAGCTGCTGAACGATACGGGTCGGCAGTGACTATAACGTTCCTTCAGCTCAGGCATATGAAGAGTCGGCAGGATCACGAGGTATTCCTCGTCATACACAACCGTCGTCAGGCTCTCATAATCGCTCATCAGGATCTCATGAATCTTCTCTCCTGGCCGGATGCCGGATTCTATAATCTCCACATTCTCTTTGCCGGAGTCCTCGATCAGCACTTCCGCCATATCGACAATTCTGCAGGCAGGCATCGTCATAACGAATATTTCACCGCCATAGCTCTCTTCAGCAGCCTTGAACAACAGCTTAATCGCATCCCGAAGCGTCAGGAAGAAGCGGGTCATCTGCATATCCGTAATTGAAACCTGCCCTTTGCCCCGAATCTGGTCCTTAAACACATGGACTACGCTGCCATTGGTTCCAAGCACATTGCCTCCGCGAACAGTGACAAACCGGGTTTCACTATTCAGAAGGTTTGCATAAACGATAAGCTTTTCTCCGATGGCTTTGGTCATGCCGTAAAAATTGGATGGATTTGCCGCCTTGTCAGTAGATATATAAAATACCTTCTTTACCTTGTTCTCAATGGATGCCTCAATGACATTCTGGGTGCCGATTACGTTGGTTTTGAGTGCTTCATAAGGCTGATCCTCACAAACCGGAACATGCTTCAGCGCTGCAAGATGAAATACATAGTCAATGCCCTGACATGCCGTGACCAGCGCATCCTTGTCTCGGATATCCCCGATCCGGAAGCTCAGATGTCTGTCTTCGAACTCCCGGCTCATGGCCACCTGAGAAGATTCATTGCGTGAATAGACAACAACTTCCTTCGGCTTTAACCCCAGCAGTTGGGCGATCAACTCGTACCCCCATGAGCCGGTACCTCCGGTCACCAATATACGTTTATTTTCAAACATGAACTTTCCCTCCAAGCAAAAATTTAACAACCTTATCTGAAACATTTTCCGTCAAGTAACCTTCCGGACACACCCAGCTCCGGTTCAGACTAATCATCAGATCCGCCGCTCGGTATATTGCTTCAGCATCTAGACCGGACACGATATTGCTGCCGCAGTCCACCGTCTCCGGACGCTCTGTCGTAGACCGCATGGTTACGGTAGGGACCTGCATGATGCAGCACTCTTCCTGTACGGTGCCGCTATCCGTTAACGCGCAGCAGGTGAACCGTTCCAGCATGACAAAATCAAAAAATCCGAAAGGCTCATGGAATTCGACCAGCGGGTGCAGCGATATTGATTGCCCGGTAATACGTGAAGCTGTACGCGGGTGGATACTGCAAATAATCCGTCGTCCGTACTCCTCGGCAATCAGGTTTAGCCCCTCCACAATCTGCTGCAAACGGCCCGGGTGATCCACATTCTCCGCGCGATGCGCCGTGACCAGAAAATACTCCTTCGGCTTCAGGGAGAGTCTGTTCAAAATATCGCTCTCTGCGATCGATTTCTCGTAATGCTTCATGACTTCGTAGATCGGATTACCTGTCAGGACAATGCGCCGGCTGGGAAAACCTTCTGCCAGCAGATGCTTCTTGCTCTGCTCTGTATAAGGCATATTAATGGATGAAATGGCATCAATGACCCTTCTGTTTTTTTCCTCGGGCACATTCAGATCAAAGCAGCGATTCCCTGCTTCCATATGAACTACAGGGTATCCCAGTCTTTCCGCGAGAACTGCACACAATGCGCTGTTGGTATCACCAAGCAGCAGTATTTTATCGGGTTTCTCTTTCTCCAGAATAGCCTCCATTTGCGAAAACATGGATGATAGCTGCTCTCCCAGTGAAGCAGCTGCGTCCTGCAAAATATAATCTGGCGAGCGTAAGCCCATTTGCCTGAAAAAAATTCCGCTCAGCCTATCTGCAAAATTTTGCCCGGTATGCACAAGCACATGCCGCTCCGCATACCGGTCCAGCTTAGGAAGGATGAGGCTGAGGCGAATAATTTCGGGTCTGGTGCCCAAAATCGTCATAATTCTCATAGCGTCAATCTCCTACCTTCGTTTGATTGATTTGGAGCGGCGTTTGGATCGCTTGCCTGCTCCTGTCTTTCTTTTCGTATGATAACGCCTGGAGGCAGGCGCTTTGATCCGGATTCTGCGTACCTGTGCTCTTTTCTTCTTCCTTGGTTTCCGTCTAACCACCTTAGCTGTCTGCCTTATCGGCGGCAATGGCAAGGGCTGAGGTTCCCGGTATGCGGATACACTGCGGGATATGCCTCCGCTCATCCAATCAGGACAGCCAAGCTGCAGCTCATTAACAAATGTCTGAACCCTCTGACGATATGTTTCCATGCCGTATAGGGTCCTTGCCGAATTTGCGTTTTTGCTGCCGGTGATTTGCATAAGTTCGGGATTTTCCAGCAGTTCAGCTGCCTTGACAGCAAGCGCGGCATAGTCGCCCGTCGGTACGGTAAATTGCGCGTTTCCCGTATTACCCATCAGTTCCCCAAGTCCACCGGAATCAAATGATATCACCGGTTTGCCGCAAAGCATGCCTTCCAGCGCGGTCATGCCAAATCCTTCCTTCACCATGCTAGGAACCACAAGGATATCCATTGCGCAGTATGCAGAATGAACCGATTCCACAAAAGGTATAAAACGAAAACGGGTTCTGTAGTCTGAAGCATTCACTTCTGCAACGCAGCGGTCAAAATATTTATGATCTGCCGGCTTGCCGATCATGACAAAACGGCAGTTTGTGTAGGATTCAGCTAGAATGAGTGCCATTCGGATAAATTCGTGAAGTCCCTTTTCAGGATGAATAAAAGAAGAGATATAGCCTATACAGGGCTGGGAATCCTTAAGGCGAAGAACTTTGCGGTATCCGGTACGGATAAGCTTTTGGGATGGATGAAGCAGCTCATTATCGGAAGATGGGGGAAGCAGCGTGATCGGCCTAGAAACATTGCCCCGAAAGACACGAGCCGATGCTTCCGAAATGGCGATCAGACAGTCGCTGTATTTCTCTACCACGGATATCGCTGCAGCCGTATATTCAGTGGTTTGCATAATTTCTGTAATTTTCCACAACACCGGTATACCGAGTGTTTTTGCCGCTATTGCCGGCAATGCGTTGACAATTGTGCTGGTCAGAACGATATCCGGTGCAGTCTCTGTCATACAGCGGACGACGGATGCAAAGTCCGGATGGTTCCGGAGTTCCTCTGCCTCTTGTTCCAGCCACTCTCCGGGATGATACATGCTAAACAGCAGGGGGTAGGTTTGGATTCGTACCTGAATGCCTTGCTTTCTGGCATAGTCTGTCAGTTTGCCTTCCTGCGGAGCTGTCAGGATGCAGTCAAAATAAGGGGATAATTGCAGGCAGAACAACAGCAGGAGCTTTTCGGCCCCTGTGATGCTGCCGGTATTGCTGACATGCGAGAACAACATGAGTTTGGGTTTGTACGTTATCATGTGCATGGGACCACTGCAAAAAGTACAGGGTACGATTCGCACCTCCTTTGACCCAAGTAATACAATATATTAGAAGTAAATCTGTACCGGCACGACAAATGTTCCCCTCCATCTGTCCAAAATTGCCGGCGGCTAATGCCGCCTAAGGGAAGACAATGGACAACATTTGGTTCAAACGGTGGCTGTAGGTATGCTCCCGCATCGTCCGGTCAAGAGCATTCAGAGCAATGTCTCTGCGTTCTTTTTCATGGGTCAGATAGTATTCGACTTTGTCGAGGAGCTCTTCCGGAGAGCTGTACGTTTCAATCTCCCTGCCTGGAGTGTAGAATTTGGCGAGGTCGCTGCGAGCATCCGTAAGCTGAAGGGTAGCACAAGCGGAGATTTCGAAAGTACGTGGATTAGGAGATGCAGCCGGTATTTTGACGGCGTTGTTATTCACGGAATCATCCTCGTGGGAGCGGTGGAGATTGATGACTATCTTGGATGCATTGTAGGCTCCTGATGTCTCTTGCGGCCCCATCCATTTGTTCAGCTCGATGCGATCCTGATAGGCGGCATAATTAGGTAGACGGTCCCACCAGATACCATTGATGATGGTATTATGCTGCATCAGACGGTCCATAATCGGATTCAGATACTCGACCCGATTCCAGTATGCGGAGCCAATAAAGCTCACTTCCCTGCGCTGAGCTGACCGCGTTCTTTCAGGTTTGTAATGCTCAGCATAAGCGGCGAAAGGCAAATGATGCACCTGAGGGCAGCCGAGCTGCTGATAATATGGAATACAGTTGGATTCCAGAGTAAATATATAGTCATAATGGTTCACGTTTTCCGTGGTCATATCTGTATAATACGGATCATCCGTCAGCCAGATCGCCGTTTTAATTCCCTGCTGGCGGATCAGATCAAGCTGCTCATTCTGGATAAACATACCGTCCAGAACCAAAACCAGATCCGGCATAATTTGATAGGCAATTTCACTGATTGGCTGTCCCGGCTCAATAACAGTCAACTGGGATACCATTCCGCGCAGCGTTGTGGAAATAGCCTCATCGATCGGGGAATAAGGAAATCCTTTTCCGGATGCAATATAGAGCACATTGACTTGGCGGAATGGAAATGCGGCAGCATGTTGGCTGACAATATAATCGGCGCGCCCTTTTAAATAACCCTCGTCATGTCCTGACTGATAACCTGCTTTACGGCCACGCGCCCGTGCTTCTTCAGCCGGGGTTAATACTAACTCATGCCGCATGGTTTTTCTCCGGTGCTTAATGGTTGACATGTAGTAACCCGCTCCTCATCCTTTTTAATTTAAATAAGCTCTAGCAGCGTATTCATTCTCGAAACAAAAGAATGTTCTTTTCGCGTCGTCCATAACCCGCGCCAAGCCATCTCTACACGTTTATCCTCATGCTGAAGGTAATAACTGATTTTATTCTGCAGTTCACTAACCGAACCGAAGGTTTCGATGTCATACCCCGGTCTGTAATGCGAGTTGGTATCCTCACGGACATCGGTAATCTGAAGAGCGCCGCAAGCGCTGATTTCATAGGTGCGGGGATTGATGGATTTGGCTTTAATGTGATGGCTGTTCCGGTTATCCTGCCCATACTCGTCCGGCCGGTGAATATTGAGAACGATTTTTGCGCCGTTGTAATAGTTAACGGTTTCTTCCGGCACGATGTATCCCATATGCAGCGAACGTCCCAGCCTCTGAATCTGAGTGAGTCTTTCCCAATACCCCCCGGCAATCAGTACCTTCTTATCCTCCAGAAACGGGGCCATCTCATCCAATAGTGCCACCCTGTTCCAAAAGGCATTACCGATAAAGCAAATATCATACAAATGCCCTGGTCCCGGGCGCTGCGGCTTGAACATGTCGGTATTTACGGCCAAAGGCAGATAATGCACATTGGAAGCTCCAAGTCCGCGATAAAATGGAACACAACCTAATTCATGAGTAAACACAATGTCATAACCTGTGCACATCGGGGCCGTATCCTCCGTAAAATACGGATCGTCAACAAACCAGACTGCCGTCTTCATCCCCATCCCGCGGATCTTAGCAATATCCTCCAGATGGTTATCCGGAAATACATGCAGTCCATTCATGACCAGAACCAGATCGGGCCGTTCCCGAGCTGCCACTTCCAGCATGTTTGGAGCTTCCGCTACGATACATTCTCTGACCAGGCTGCGGAGTGCCGCTGTCACCCCCTGATCGATCGCAGGAAATCCTTGGGGAACATACATTAGTTTCATGTCCCTGCTATAAGGCTGTGGCAAAGGCACACGTTCTTCCACCGCCTGGCAAAGGCCAAGTCTGTACCCATCACCGTAACCATGCCGGTGACTTGCGTTTCTTCCTGCAGCAGCTTTTCTTCCCACAGCTTTCACCCTGCCTGTTGTGATTTTGAAAGAATAGAATTGTTCAGCTCCGCTGAAAACTAATAAATTCTATAATCATAAATATATGCGGAAGAGACAATTGCATCATGGACGGCAGCCTTTCAGGCAGGAAATTGGCGCATGTCACGCATAACAAGCAGCAAAAAAGCCTCCAACTTCATGGTTTCCCATGAAGTTGGAGGCTTGACTGTTCCCATACCTGCTATTTATATCAGGACTCTTATGAAATCCTCATTTCGATTGATAGGCTAACTGATGTCCATCTTCATATCCTTTGGCGAAGCCGGCATTGAACCCTTCGTTATAGGCTTCATCATACCCTTCGGTGTATGCGGCATCCGGAGCCTGAGGCAGAGCACTTTGCTCCACCGGAGCTGGAAGAACGGGATTGACCCATCTCCGCTTACGTTTTCTGCGGACCACGCCGAGTCGTTGATGTCTTCTTTTTCCGCCCTTTACGAGCTGACGCTTGGCCTTGTGCTGACGCAGCTTTTTCGTTCTCAGCAATCGGGCCTTGCGAGCAATGAGCTGCTTGCGCCTCCGGGTGCCGGATTTTACGGACCGGGAAACACGTTTCTTGGTCTTCATCCGTTATTCCTCCTGTACTTCGGTCGTCATGTATGCGGCAGTCGGGATGCGTTTAACCAGGGAGGCGCAGGAGTACCTCTACGCGGATGGCATAACTTGATTCCTTCCAGCATCTCGCACATGGTAGCTTGATACTGCGTAAGAAGTCGGATATTCTCTTTCAGACTCCGGGCCGATAGCTCTGAATGGGAGGATATATCCGCAATGCTGCTGAGGATTCGGGCTAGCGCCTGTTGGCTGTTTGCAATGGAAGCGATGATGGAAAGCTTAGCTTCCTGCTCTTTAAGGAGCATACTCATTTTCCCATGTCTCCCAGATCGAACCCTGAGCCAAACATGCCATCTTCGTCACCAAGTCCGTTTTCCTCCTGAACCAGAACAGCTTTCAAGTTGCTGCAAAGTCCGTTTTCGAGCTTGGTCAGCCCCTCGAGCAGTTCCACGATTTGACCGTGAATCTGCAAAGGCTCATTAAGCTGATTATCATGGGTCTGAAATGCATCCGCGGTCAAATGATTCAGTGCCCAATTCCGGACTTTCTCCGCCTCAACCGCTTTGGCTTCCAAAATCATGGCGATATTCCACTGGATTTTGGAAGCGGCGTCCAGCATATGCAAAAAGGCCTGTTCCCTGCTCATCTGCAGCACTCCCCTATATCAAGTCTCCATTTACTCTTCCTCATGGCTACCGAGCTCTTTCACAACATGATTCAGAGTCTCCGCGAGCGCTTCCTGAAGATCCGCGATACTTCCCAGATAGGCAATGATGCTTTTATTGATTTGTCCAGAATTCTCAATTAACCCGTTAATGCCATCAAATTCAGGATCGGTATCCGGCAGGTCGTGTATAATTTGAGCCATTCGAACCGCCATCTGGCGTTCGGCATCCAGAACTCTGGCCATCTGCTGGTGGGAATGGGACATATGAGTTAACATTTCATCAATTTTGCTCTGCATGATCTATTCCTCCTGTTGATGCTTTCGCGAAAGGCCGCGAAGGCCCGCCCCGCCTGATCCGCTTCTGCCTGCTATATCCTATGCCGCAAGCCTACATACAGTTACGCCTAACCAGGGGGGAGTTCTAAATTTATTACAGCACAGGGTTTTGCAAAATAGGTGGTGCGATAACCGGCAGACCACGGGGAGCAGACTGCAGCCTCTCCGTCGACAAATTCAAGATACTCCGTTCCTTCAAATTCCACCGTTCCAGCGCAAAATCGGATACGAACGGCCGAATGCAGCCTCTACGCCATTGATAAACAATTCCGTCACCGCTGCCTACAAGTTGACCCTCTACAGGCTCATCCATTGGGGACTTCAGCACCGACAGAAGTGCTTCCTCATCCATAACCGCTTCAGCTGTAGGGATGCTGCGGATATCCAGCCTGGACAGGACCACGGGCCGAATCCCCGTCTTCTTCTCGATAGCGGTGCAAGGATATTTATCTCCCTCATAGAGAAAATATTGCTGTCCACCCTGATCACGGATGACCACATGAGAAGGGAAAAAGTCAGAAGGAGACCCGGCATTACTAGGATTACCGTTTCTGAACAGAGAACCATTCTGCTTCACTTCCTCCACCCATACATGAGGATTTCCCCATTTTCCTGTGTAATACAGCTCATTATGACCATGAACCGCATGAAATTGCTCTTGTCCGAGCTCCTTCATACTGACGCTGCCAAAGTGGTGGATAAAAGAATCCCCGGCGATAACAAGCTTTAGCCCGCAGAGCCGGACCCGGATGATCCAGTCATCATCCTCATAATTTCCGATTCTGAAGCCTTCATCGAAATAACCAATCCGCCCAAGCAGCTCCCTCCGGAATAGAAGGCAGAACCCGACAAGCCGGTCGGTCTCCTTCCACTTGGTCTCATCCGGCTTGTCGCAGGAAGCTGCATATTCCCACATTTGCTCTACGTTTTCGTAGGGAACGGCAATCTGCTGTTCACCGCTGATATAATTCGTTACCGGACCAACGACGCCGATGATGGGATCGCTCTTCAGACACCGCAGCATATGGGTTAGCCAACCAGGAGTCACCAGGGTATCGTTGTTCAGAATGACAATGGTATCGCCTTTGGCCATCATCAGTCCCTGATTGACACCTCCGGAAAAACCACGGTTGGTTTCCATCAGCCGGTAACGCAGTTGCCCCGTTCTCTTCTTTAGATAATCACCGGTTTCATCTGTAGAGCCATTATCTACTACAATAATCTCGTAGGGTTCTATCGTGTGAGTCTCGATGCTCTCAATGCACCTGGTCAAATACTCCGCCTGGTTATAGCTTGGAATTACAATACTCGTGCCGTGGAACGGCTGGTCGAACGCCGCTTTCCCTTTAGCTGTGCCTTGCGCATATCCCCGCTCGTAGCCCAGCCGGTAACTGCTGCCTGCATCCGGCCAGATACGTTTCCCCCTTTTTTTGCCGCCTGGCCTTACCGATTTCCGCCTAAGATTTCTCTTCATTTGATAGCCCTCTCCCGTCTCTATACTTGATCTATATATAAACGGAGCAATGATCAGTTGTATGACAATTCACCCGAAATAAGCTTATCCGCCAAATGGCCAAAATCCAGCGCCGATTTTCCAAGCTCCGTTGCTATTCTCTGACATATGACAACTGCGGGAATACCGCTAGCAACCAGCGCAATATCAAAGGAATGCATCGACGCTTCCGAAAGCACGCGGGGAATATCCGGAAATCCGTTGACAGGGGAAATAACTCCCGCAACATGCACCATGGATACCGTAAGCTTCCTAGCCAATTCTTCCGCCAAATTACCGATCACCAGCACCTGTTTATTCCGCAGCAAAGACTGGAGGAATCCATATTCATGCAGCGCGTAATTGATTGTGGAGGTGGTAAAGATAAGCGGCCCGTAATCAATGCCATAATAGCGCAGAACCGGAAACAAAAGCCCCTGATAAGTAGGAAGACGCGAAAAGGGTATGCCGATAATATCCGCCTTCCTTACCGCATCTGCAAGTATGCTGCGAGCATGGTAATCAGGCAGTGTCATGCCGGCAGCCGTAAGAAAATGTCCCGCCGATCTGGCATGCTCTAATGGAAGCACAGTATCATGAGCCAAAGCGAGGAGCTCCCCGTCTCCGAGCCGGACGACCGATAGCGGCTGACCTCCAGCCAAAGAGTGCTCAAGTCGTTGATGAACCTCCTCCGGTCGTAGGAGCGGCTTCAGACGGGGCAGATACAGCTGCAGGCCGGCTGCCATAATCTCTCTTGCAGACACTTCTGGCAGCACCGTGTAGGGCGGAAGTAATGATGCCATTTCTTCTTCTGTTCCGGCTGTACCACCTGCCCCGTACCCCCTATTAAGCTCAGTCGTACAGGTCTCGGTAGGTTCAGTTGATACAGGTGGAAAAAACGGCTTCTGCTTCTGCCTTGGCTTCGGCTCCGCTTTCCGATAGCGGGGTCCGTTCGGGAAGCGTTCATGCTTGCGGGGAAGTCTGAATGGAGTGTTCGACCTGCGGCGGTAAGAGTACTTTTTTTTCCCCGGCTTGCGCTGCCGTGCTGCTTCGGGTTTTGTCTGCCGTACTGCTTCGGATTTTGTCTGCCGTGTTGCTTCGGATTTTGTCTGCCGTGTTGCTTCGGATTTTGTCTGCCGTACTGCTTCGGGTTTTGTCTGCCGTACTGCTTCGGGTTTTGTCTGCCGCAATTCGGAAGCTTTATCACTCAATACTTTTGGCTTTCTGATGATCTTTACAGCAACAGCCTTCTTCCATAATGGAATGAAGGCTGCTGTATTATTGAATTGCCGGTTCACGGGATCAACCCTTTCATGCGCCGACCGGCTTCCTGGAGCGATTCGAAGGTACCTGCATCACTCCACCATTTCTGAAGAATATCATATTCCAGTTTACCGCGTGCCGCGTATACATTATTGACATCGGTAATTTCAAGTTCGCCTCGTGCAGAGGGCTTAATCTGTGAAATAATATCGAACACGGCTGAATCATACATATATATTCCGGTCACACAATAGGAGGACTTGGGAACCGCAGGTTTTTCTTCAATTTCTGTGATCAGCGCTTGCTGCTTCTTGTCAAATACGGGTACTCCGTAACGTCTGGCATCCTTCACATGCTTTAAAAGCACTCTGGCTGTACCCGGCGGCTGGCGTTCATAGCTATTTACGAATGGAGTCAGATCATCCATGAACAAATTGTCCCCAAGCAGCACTACGAAGCGTTCCTCCTGATTCACAAAGCCTCTGGCAAGCTCCAATGCCTCAGCGATACCTCCTGCCTCTTCCTGAATCCGGTATGTCAGATTGACGCCAAATTCTTTTCCGCTGCCTAAAAAATCTGTATACAAGCCGGCGGACTGCTTGCCCATGACGATTAAAATATCAGTAATCCCCGCATGCCGCAGCCGGTCGATGCCGTAGACAATCATGGGATACTTCCCAACAGGAAGCAAATGCTTATTGATCAGCCGGGTCAGCGGATACAATCTTGTTCCTGTCCCGCCTGCCAAAACGATGCCTTTCACTGCACTTCTCCTCCTTCGGGTTTGCTTTAATGTTCTTCAATAAATTCACGCGGATCAAAATGCCATTTATCCATAAACAGCCGGTGATTTCTATTTATTAATGCCTTCAGCTCTTCCGGCTGGGATTGTTTGAAGCTGGCGCTGCCCCTATGATGTACAAGCACATCTTTGCAGATGAGAAGCCTGAACCCCGAAATCCTCGCCCGATGGCAGTAATCATCATCCTCATAATGGCCAGGCGAGAAAACCTCATCCAAATATCCGATTCGGTGCAAGACCTCTCGTTTAAGCAGCAGGCACATGCCGATAATCCTCCTTACCTCAATCCATCGCCCAGCATCCGAAAGGTTATTTTCAGCGGCAATCCGCTGGAAATCAGGCAGATCCCGGAAGGAAAGCTCCATTTTTTGCAAACCACTTGCCTCATTGGTCACGGGCCCCACCAGTCCGACGTCTGCACTGCTGTCTGCAGCTACGAGTAGATTGGACAGCCAGTTGTGCGTTACCGTTACATCGTTGTTAAGCAGCAAAAGATAATCTCCTCTTGCCACCTTCATTCCCAGATTGCAAGCCTTGGGGAATCCCTCATTTACCGGCAGTGATATAAAAACAATCCCCTCACGGATGCAGTAAGCATCCGTTCCATCGGTTGAAGCATTATCTACTACAATAATTTCGTAAGGCGTATCGGTATAACTACGAATAGACTCAACGCATGAGATTAACAAAGACAGCCCGTTACAGGTCGGGATAATAATGCTGGTCAACCCGGTTCGCAGCCTCATATGGCGTTCCTCTGCAATGCGACATCCATACGGGATAAGCTCCTCATAGAACCAGAAACTTTCCGCCGCGTTAATATTTCATCAATAGCCTCCGCATGATCTCCAATAATCATATCTGCGACTGCGTTTCCCTTGCCTACATTCCCTTCGCGTTTCCGGTTGCCTGAAAAGACGTCGACGGTATGAACCGCTTCCACCCGGTACCCTTCCAGAATAGCCAGAGCCTGTGCCTTCGGCGGTACAATCAGATGCCGGACATCCATTTCGTGAATTAACCTCCCGGAAAGGGCGTGAGGGACTGCTGTCAGAGAGTTAGCCCCCAGGTCGCTTCGGCCCAGTGCCATATTTAAAAAGCTTTTGCAATGCGTCAATTCATCCTGATGCATAAACAAAGGAAGGAGCCCGTTCAAATTATTCAGTGCAGCATCACATCCACGGTCTACAGCATACAAAAAGGGAGCCAGATGTTCTGCTGGAATCACCATATCCCCATCACAGAACAGAACGGCATCAGCCCCAGTCAATCTCGCTCCGATGCTTCTTCCCACGTCATGACCCAGGAGCTCGGGATAATAAACCACGGTCACCAGCGGATGACTGTGTAAGATCGTATAGCTGTTGTCCCTGGAGCCATTCAGTACGACGATAACTTCCTGCAGCGGCAGCCTCTCCAGCTCATTCAACATGTCATGAAGACTGTCTTCTTCACTGCTCGCACAGACCACGGCCGCCGCGGTGCCCTGCAGAAGGAGCGGCACTCCATTTTCCGAGCTGCCTTTTCCTTTGTTGAATCCTTGAACATAGGCCGCCGACAGCCGCTTCATAAGGGCATATCCAGGCCTTGGATTTATATTGGCGTTCATCCATTCCACGAAAGTTAGCTGAAGGCTTGATTCATAAAAATGCAGTTTTTCTTTTGCTGTTTCCGCTCTTTCCACGCTTCCATTTCTCCATCCGGCTTTAAACGCACGGCGAACCCAAGGATCCTTATTTTTGCGGGAGGTGGCAGAAGTACGCTGTTTTATTTTCAAAGGAGAATGTTTCCTTGCTCTGCCCATACTCCGCCGCCGGCCTGATCGTTCTGGTCGGCCAGATCTTTTTTTTCTGATTCTCATTCGTCTCACCTTCCCACCCGGTCTCTGTCCCGCCCAAGGTCACTGTAACCGCCTCTTGGGCCTGTGCGCGACAAGTACCAATCTATTGCCTGCAGATGATCGTCGATGACCACCTGCTGCAGCGGATCTTTCCCGTTTGCTGTTCCCCTGCGGCGCCGATTCAGCTTGCCTACGGGCACGTCATGGACGGCTGAGACTCTTAGACCCGAATGGACGGCCATAGCCTGTGCAAGGGGTGGTATTGAGAGATTGGGGTTCCCGATGATATCTGCTGCACGGCGGCTCATTGCATGCGGAACAGCGGTCAGCGAAGCACCCATCAGATCAGGGCGTCTAAGCATCGAATTCAGCGTATGCTTGGCTAAAATGACTGGATGGACCTGTCGATGATGTACCGGCCCGCGGTAACTGTTCAATGCAATGTCTGTTCCATTCAATACCGCATTTACGAAGGGCCGCAAATGCCCGCATGAAACCCTCATATCCGCATCCACAAATAGCAGTACTTGACCCGTGGATGCTTCGGCTCCAATGGTTCTGCCCACATCATGTCCAAGCGGCTGCTCAAACCGCAGTACCTTGGCTCCCATCGCCGCTGCGATATCCGCTGTGCGGTCGGTGCAGCCATTGGCTACAACGATTACTTCACAGGCCTCATGTACCTGCCATGCTTCCCTGATGACATTCCCAATTGTCTTTTGCTCATTCATCGCAGGGATAATGACCGAGACGACCGGGTGCTCACAGCTTCTGCGTTCCAAAAGGCTTACCGTACGGCTTCGTTTTCGTCTCCATTGTGGCAGGCGCTTTCGTCTGGATGGCTTGTGCATGCGGGCATACTCCCCCCCTGTTCGATTCGGCTGATATTACCTTGAGTATCCTATGCGTCCGTTATGGCTCTGGAAGCGGCGTTTGTGCATGAAATTCGGTTGCAAGCCGAATTCCAGTTCTGGTAAAACAAAGACGCGGGGAATATTCCCCGCGTCTGAAATCATTCGCTTGCAATGAAAAACTCGCTGATTTCGAAACCATTAAACAAAATTATGAACGGCCTGCAAATGGAAAGCCTCCAGATTCATCGACGGCTGCTTGAGCAGAACCCACAGCAATCCAGGAGAGGAAGCCAAAGGTCTCAGCTCCGCCCTGTCTACGCACGACTTCGATAAAGGCCGTATCCTCCCGTTGGGTTTTCAATACAGCATAAAAATCGGAATGGTTGCACATCGCGACAATCACATAATGATTACTTGGGTACGGCTCCTGCAATGTAATTGGCACTTCTACCTGCATCTGGCCTTCTCCGATCCGGAATGAAGCAATGCCGAACTGCTGAACGCTTGGCTGCTGGGAAGCGCTACGTACTGGCGTGAATGCGAGATGGGCTGCAGAAACCGATTGGTGAGCCAGATGTCGGCTTTGGATAGACTGATCCTGAAGATGCCAGCTGCTTACGGCTCCCTCTTGCAGATGCCACTCCTGTATACTCTCTGCCTGCAGGTGAAGCGGACGAATAGATTCAGGTTGAATATGCGTGCTGCCAATCGAACCCGGCGCAATCTTGGCTCCATGGACAGCGCCATCACGAAGTGCCTCCCCATGAATAGCGCCCGGAACGAGATGCCTTCCGCCAATCGAACCGGACTGGATATGCATGCTGCCGATTGAAGATTCCGCCAGCTTCTCAGCTGTTACAGCCCCCCGTCCCAAGGCTTCTGTATTCACCGCTTCACTGGTCAGATGCTGCTCTCCGATGATGCCGGGCTGAAGGTGTTCTTCTCCCACCGATTCGGCAGCCAAATGCATGTAATCTACCGCTCCAGGAGCAATATGCCATTTCTGCACAGCCTTCACCTGCAGCTGCGCTGATGCTACAGATTCTTGCTGGAGATGTTCATTACTGATGGAACCCGGTGCAATCTTACCCGCAGTTACAGCTTCGGCTTGTAGAGCTTCCGCCGATACGGAACCCAGGGCCAGATGCACTTCCGTCACACTTCCAGTCTGAAGCTGACTGCTGCCTACAGCCTCAGGAGCCAGATGGTTCGTATTCACCGCTTCATCTGCCAGATGGTGTTCCTGTACCGCGCCTGCCTGGAGATGATAAGACGCAATCGCGTCCGATGTTAGCTGATGGCTGCCGACGGATTCGTAAGCAAGCTTACTGCTTGTTACAGCACCATCTTGAATGGCCACTCCATTTACCGAGGACTCTGTCAGATGGTGCTCCGCGATGCTTTCGGACTGGAGCTGCTCTGCTCCAACCGAATTGTCTGCCAAATGGCGCTGAACGATGGCGTCAGGACAAATATGTCTTTGCTGTACGCTTTTTTCATGCAGATGGATGGATCGCACGGCATCCTGCTGCAGATTTACGCTTCCCACCGACTCCGCTGCCATATGAAGCGCTGTGACCGCGGCTGCCTTGATGGCTTCCGAGTTTACCGCGCCGCTCGCCAGATGCTTCTCTCCGATGATGCCTGGCTGCAGCTGGACTTCTCCGACTGATTCGGCAGCCAGATGCCTATTTTCTACCGCCTCAAGGGCAATATGCCAGTTCTGCACAGCCTTCTCCTGGAGCTGTGCTGAAGCTACGGATTCCCGCTGAAGATGATCATTCCCGATCGCGCCTGGTGCAATTTTATCTGCTGTTACCGCTTCTTCCTGCAGTGCTTCCGATGCTACTGACCTCGGGGCTAGATGCTGTTCAGTAACGCTTCCGGTCTGAAGCTGACTGCTTCCCACCGACTCCGCTGCCATATGAAGCGCTGTGACCGCGGCTGCCTTGATGGCTTCCGAGTTTACCGCGCCGCTCGCCAGATGCTTCTCTCCGATGATGCCTGGCTGCATCTGGACTTCTCCGACTGATTCGGCAGCCAGATGCCTATTTTCTACCGCCTCAAGAGCAATATGCCGATTCTGCACAGCCTTCTCCTGGAGCTGTGCTGAGGCTACGGATTCCCGCTGAAGATGGTCATTCCCGATCGCTCCTGGTGCAATTTTATCTGTTGTTACCGCTTCTTCCTGCAGTGCCTCCGATGCTACTGACCCTGGGGTTAAATGCTGTTCAGTAACGCTTCCGGTCTGTAGCTGACTGCTTCCCACCGACTCCGCTGCCATATGGAGCGCTGTGACCGAGGCTTCCTTGATGGCTTTCGAGTTCACCGCGCCGCTTGCCAGATGCTTCTCTCCGATGATGCCTGACTGCAGCTGTTCTTCTCCGACTGATTCGGCAGCCAGATGCTTATTTTCTACCGCCTCAAGGGCAATTTGCCAGTTCTGCACGGCCTTCTCCTGAAGCTGTGCTGGACCTACGGATTCCCGCTGAAGATGGTCATTCCCGATCGCTCCTGGTGCAATTTTATCTGCTGTTACCGCTTCTTCCTGCAGTGCCTCCGATGCTACAGACCCAGGAGTCAGATGCTGTTCTGTAACGCTTCCGGTCTGTAGCTGACTGCTGCCAACCGATTCTGCTGCCATATGAAGCGCTGTGACTGAGGCATCCTGGATGGCTTTCGAATTCACCGATCTTTCTGCCATATGGATCTCCTGTACGATTCCATGCTGCAGATGGTCTTCTCCGACAGATTCGGCGGCCAAATGCCTATTTTCTACCGCCCCGAGGGCAATATGCCATTTCTGCACGGCCTTTTCCTGGAGCTGCGCTGAGGCTACGGATTCCCGCTGAAGATGATTATTCCCGACCGCGCCTGGTGCAATTTTATCTGCTGTTACCGCTTCTTCCTGCAGCGCCTCCGGTGCTACAGACCCTGGGACCAGATGCTCTTCTGTAACGCTTCCGGTCTGTAGCTGACTGCTTCCCACCGACTCTGCTGCCATATGAAGCGCTGTGACCGAGGCTTCCTGGATGGCTTTCGAGTTTACCGCGCCGCTCGCCAGATGCTTCTCCCCGATAATGCCAGGCTGCATCTGGCTTTCTCCGACAGATTCGGCTGCCAGATGCCTATACTCTACCGCCCCGAGGGCAATATGCCATTTCTGTACGGCCTTCTCCCGAAGCTGTGCTGAGGCTACGGATTCCCGCTGAAGATGATTATTCCCGACCGCGCCTGGTGCAATTTTATCTGCTGTTACCGCTTCTTCCTGCAGCGCTTCCGGTGCTACAGACCCTGGGGCCAGATGCTCTTCTGTAACGCTTCCGGTCTGTAGCTGACTGCTTCCCACCGACTCCGCTGCCATATGGAGCGCTGTGACCGAGGCTTCCTGGATGGCTTTCGAGTTCACCGCGCCGCTTGCCAGATGCTTCTCCTGCACGCTTCCAGGCTGCAGCTGCTCCGAACCAACCGTTTCGGCTGCCAAATGCCTAAATCCAACCGCCCCGTCTTCTATGGCGAGGGAATGAACAGCCCCTTCGGCCACATGTTCTTTGTTTACAGCTCCCTTGGTAATTTTCGAAGATGAGACGCTGCCGTCCGCCAGTTTGCTGGCCGTAATGGCCAGATCCTGTATTTTGTCCGTAGCCACGCTCTCGGGTGATAATTTTAATGAAGTTACTGCATGATCGGTCAGATGAACCGGTCCCACGATGGATGAGTTCAAATGCTTTGATTGAATACTGCTGGCAGCAAGCTGATCTGAAGTAACCGAACTCTTACCGAGAATATCCGTTCCGATAATTCCCCGTTGCAGATGTTCAGCCGCTATGGCTCCTGTACGAATATGGCGAGACAAGACCGCATCGTCTACAATGGCTTCTGATTCTACGCTCTGCTCTGCCAAATGCCGGCTGCTGACAGCCCTGGCTTGGATATGTTCACCTTGGACTCCTTCCGCAGCAATAATCTGTCCTCTGACAGAACGAGGTGCCAGTTTTTCTACGGTAACGCTCGCATTGGCTAGCTTCTCTGACGTAACAGAGGCGGACTGCAGTTGGCTGGGCCCGATCGCTTCTTCCGCAATATGTCGTTCTTCAACGGCTCTCTGAGCGATATGACTGCCCTGAATGGATGCCTGCTGCATATGCGTGGATTCCACACTGTTATCCGCCAGATGCCCCCCTTGAATCGCCCTTTTGCGAATATGCTCTCCTGCCACTGAATCCGGTGCAATTTGGGATGAACGTACCGCTCCCTGCGCCAGATGACGGGTCTGAACCGCTTCATTGGCAATTTTACTGGGCAAAATGCTCTGGTCAGAAATTTTGGAAGAAGTTACGGTCTGCTCTACGATATGGGCTGTACCAACGGACTGCTCTG
The DNA here is from genome assembly GCF_004916975.1 of Paenibacillus dokdonensis. GTDB lineage: Bacteria > Bacillota > Bacilli > Paenibacillales > Paenibacillaceae > Paenibacillus_AQ > Paenibacillus_AQ dokdonensis. Next base: position 179,059 of record NZ_STGQ01000003.1, read on the forward strand.
CCAGCTTAACCGAATCAATGCTGTGATCGGCGATATGCACAGAGGTAATCTCTCCTGCTCCAATATGGCTGCCATGTACGGTTCCTTCCGCAAAATGGTTGCCTGTCACAGCAAAAGGTGCAATTTTATCGGAGGTCACTGCACCTTGCTGGAGATGGCTGCTTATTACAGAACCATCTGCAAGCTGAACTGAACCGATGCTGCCTGGCGCAATCTGGTCGCTTCCAATTGCCCCGTCTGCCAGCAAATCTCCCGTCAGGGATTGACTACGGAAATGAGCCCCTTCGAGCGAGTTCTCCCTGATTTTCTCTCCGGTAATTTCTCCGTCACGGATCTTTGAGGAAGTCACGGATCCATCCGCGAGCTTGGAGGTGTCAATCGCTCCATTAACGAGATGATGAGCCCGAATGCTTGATCCGGCGATTTTATTTTCAGTTACAGCCTCATATTGAATTAATTCACTTGAGATTACTAACTCAGCAAGATGACGTGAACGGATGGAACCGTCCGCGATTTTATCTGATGCGATGGCCTGATCCTGAAGCTTCTCGGACGAGATGCTGCCTGCGCGGATCTTTTCCCCGCCAATGGAATGATCCCGAAGCTTGTTTCCGCTGATCGCGTGATCAACCAGATGCTCTTCCAAAATTGAAAACGGAGCAATTTTGGAGGAAGTTACGGCGGCGTCCGCTAAATGAACATGCGTAACGGCATAATCGGCGATAGCCTCGCCATTTACGGCACCGGGCTTCAATCTGGCAGAATCAACGGCACGCAAGGAAATTTTGGAGGTGATTACAGCTCCATCACTCAAATCTTCCGTATAGATAAATGGCTGCAACGTATCCGGAAGCTTCTTTTCCGCGAACTTTTGCTCCACAACCTGTTGCGGCAAACGAATATTGGCGGGTTCTTCCTCCTGTTCTGGTTTTTCCTCCATTCTGAGTTCTTCCTCTACTACGGCTTCTTCCACCAGTCTGGGTTCTTCCACCAGTCTGGGTTCTTCCTCCACTGCTGCCTCAGCGATACTTAAACTCTCCTCTTCCACTTCCACTTCTTCTAAGACCACCGCTTCAGCCTGCACGGAGATTTCCGTCTTCAGCTGAGGTTCCGTGATAATGGAGCTGATCCCGGCATGTGTATCCTCGTTTTTCGGCTCGGGCGCCATGCTCGGCTTACTGATCATATCCAGCTCATGTATATCCGGATTATCCATCACATAGTAAAGGCGTTTGACCGGTCTATCGAACCGTTTGTTACCTTTCTTTTTCAATGCTTTCGCTCCCTTCCTGACCGTATCATCCTTGGGCATCATATGCGTCAGAATAGGCCTTTGTCACTGTAAAACCAGCTTTTGCATCATTTCATGCCAGCGCTCTGCCGTATGCTTCCATTGAAAAGACTGTGCAACCCGCAAGCGGCCAGCCTGCCCTAAAGAGCGGCGTAGCTGTTCATCACTCAAGAGACGGATTAGCTCGGGTGCCAGTTCACTATCAAGGGAAACCTGCGGCAGCAAAACCCCGCTGACTCCATCCTCCACAATTTCCGGAATTCCTCCTGCATCGGAGGCGACGACAGGCACAGCAGAAGCCATAGCCTCCACATTGACCAATCCAAAAGCCTCCCCTTCTGCGGATGGAACAACAACAATATCTGCCAGATGGTACCAGTATGAAATAGCCGGATGGGCGATAAAGGGAATGAACGTGACATGATTTAGATAAGGCTCGGCTAAATCATGCAAATGCGCTTCGTAAGGAGTCCGGCGGCTAGAGCCGTAAAATGGACTTCCCACGATAAGCAGCATGACATCCGGCACAGCCTGAATCAGTTTCGGAAGGGCGGTAAGCACATGATGCACCCCTTTGATCGGCAATAATCTTCCGGCATACATTACGATGCGTCTCCCCTGCCATCCCCTGTCCATCAGCTTGGATTCACGCAAAGCCTCGGAATGGGGATTATAGCGCGGTATAAAATCAGGCAGGTTTACGCCAAGAGGATTGACGCTGATTTTATTCTTCAGGTTGGGATAACGCGCACCAAGCTCTTTTTCCAGGTACACACTATTCACAACAATCCGATCCACAGACTGCAAAATACGTTCGGCGTTCCGGTGATCGGCATGAGGTGGAGAAATATATGTCAGTGAATGAATGAATATGACGACCTTCGCGTCAGGTATAGCCTGCTTAATCCGGCTGGCGAGAAATGGACGGTTTTGCACATCGATGATCCGAGGTTTCCATTCCTTCAAAGAACGGATTATTCCGGAAGCGTAGCGGGCTCCGCCCGGCAGACGGTATACCTGTATTCCTCCGTCGAGGCTCCCGATCACTGGATGGTCTGGTTCCTGCAATCCGTAGATCCGGATGTCAAAGCCTTCAGGCACACGTGGAATCATCTGCTCTACGACCCGTTCAACCGAGCTGCTTCGGCCTGAAGGAATAAAAAATGTACCTGGTGTTACCACAGCGGCTTTTATCTTTTGCAACGGCTGTTCACCTCCTGTCCAGTAAGCAGTTCCTTTCATGAGAAATCAGAAAAAAATTACCTTCTCATACTCTAGCCTATACAGAACTAGGGTACTCGGGTGACAAATAGGGTTATCCGTCATAAAAAATAGGCGGAATACGAACGGACAAACGTCCATTACTGGTACGATGCATTCCGCATAGACTATACAACCAAAGGAATGAAACGCCACATGACAATGCTTAAAATGATTATTTTGGACGATGAAGGCTATCTAATTGAATGTAGGAGGGGAGAAATGTGTGGTTTTCTCATGTCGGAATTCTACTGAATGCGGCCATGCACCGGGGCATTCCGCATGGAAGGACCGGGCAGGAATCCCTTGCCAACTACGAGGAAGCCGCCCGCATTTACGGACTGCTTCCATGCTACATCCGGCTTCAGGATATCGATATGGACAGCGGTGAATGCACCGCCTATTTACTAAGAGATAACATCTATACTCTCGTCCGCATACCTATTCCGCGCGTTATTCATAACCGGGCTATCTACCTGGATGCGGGTTCTCAACATAAAATCAATGCCCTTTTGGGTCAGGGATATGTTATTTTTAACGGCTTTAACCGCTACGGAAAAGATGAAATACATCAGCTGCTCAAAAATGATCCAGCCCTGTCGCCTTATCTCCCTGAAACCAAAAATGCCACATCCTCTTCCATTTCGGAAATGATGCGGCATTATGATGATATTATTATGAAGCCATGCGCAGGCAGCATCGGCCGCGGCATACTACGGCTGCATCATGCTGGTTCAGACTGGGAGCTTACCTATTCGCCAAGCGGAAGATCCTATGGCTGGAGGACAGTCACATTACGCCAGAAGAAGCTCCCTGCAGTGCTCCGAATCCGCGTTTCTCAGGTTCCTTACCTCGTGCAGGAACGCATTGCCTTGGCGGAATTCAGAGACCGGCCGTATGATCTGCGCGTTTCCGTGCAGCGTGGAATAAGCGGAAGCTGGAATATTACAGGCATGTATGCCAAGGCTGCTTCCTCGCGTACCTTTGTCTCCAATGTTGCCCAGGGCGGGAAAGCTCTGCGTGTTGAAACCGTCCTTAGCGAAAGCCTTCCCGGTCTTTCAGCTGAAGCAGTCATTGCCAACGTGCGGAAGCTTGCATTGCAGGTTGCCGAAAAACTGGAACTGCATCTTCCCTATGCAGCAGATTTCGGGCTGGATATCGGTCTCTCAACTGCAGGAAAACCTTATTTTATCGAATGCAACGGACGTGATCAGCGGTATGGCTTCTGTAAGGCTGGTTTGAACGAGCTCTGGAAGGAGACCTACCGTCAGCCCATGGCCTATGCCCGGTATTTGCTCGGTCGCTGATGTCCATATCGCCCCGTCCACAAAGAATCAGGGGTGATAGCGGACATCCGCAATGCCAAACCACTGAAAACTTAGAGAAGCCATATAAGCCAAGCAGGGAGCAATGACAAGCAGGATAATCGAAATTCCGTCCATCCAGGATATTTTTGAGGGATAGAAGTATGTTCTTGGACCTTTCCCGTCAAATTGCTTGGCTTCCATTGCGACGGCAACCCGGTGTGCGCGGCGGATGCTCTGGGACAGGAGCGGTACGGCGTACAGGCGGATATGCTCTGCTAATCCTTTCATTCCCTTCCCTTTTACCCGTGCCCCTCGCACCTGAAGTGCTTGCCTTCGGTTCAGAAACTCCTCCCACACCATCGGCAGCAGCCGGATGGAAGCCATAAAGCTGTATGCAAATTTCGGAGCTAGCTTGAAGCTTTGCATCAGTGCATAGAAAAGTCTTACGGAAGAGGTCGTACTGACAAACAGCAGCCCTTCCGCCGCAAAGGCAATCGACCGGAAGCCCAGGTGCATGCCTCTGTAAAAGCTCTCTTCGGTAATGCGCAGCAGTCCCCACTGCCACCACAGGGTATCTCCCTTCCCAAACAGAACCATGGTGATGGAAGAAGAAACAAACAGCAGGAAGAACGGAATGACAAGCAGCAGCGTTTTCCGTAACGGAAAACCGCCAAGAATAAATAGGAGAAGCGTATAGACAATAGCCTGATCCATTGCGAAATCTATGTTTCGTGTCTGCACTGTGACGAAGAACAGTGCGACAAATAGAGCGAGCTTTACGGCAGGATTGGCATGCTGCAAAATCGTCGATCGAGTAGGAGTCAGCAGCTCAATCATGTCCCCACCCTCATTTCTGGCTGCTCCCGGCCAGCGGGCGTCCCTTCCTTAAGCACGCCATTCCGCACTTCCCAGACACGAGAGGCGATATGCCGGGCGATTCCCTCCTCATGTGTTACCATGACAATCGCCGCGCCTTCCGCCTGCATCTCCATGCAGTAATTCAGAATTGCAAATGTGTTTCTGGCATCCTGGCCAAAGGTAGGCTCATCCAGCAGCAGGATTGACTGTCCGCATACAACGGCTGCGGCCATGCTTAATCTCCGCTTCTGACCGGTGGAAAGCTGATAGGGATGGCGATGTTCCAAACCCACCAAATGAAAGGAATGAAGAAAGTCTCGAGTCTTTTCATCAACCTGCTCTGAACTCGCATATTCCCGCGTCTTCATGGAAAATCCGATCTCATCCATTACGGTTTCGGCTACAAACTGAAACTCCGGGTTTTGGAATACATATCCGATCCGATCTGAAGGGGGACCTGCCTTCTTTCGCTCTTTTCTCCTTGCACCGGCTGTTTCCGGCATCAGCTCTCCGCATAGCCTATAATGCCCGCTGAAACGCAGAAGGCACATCAGACTCAGCAGAAGCGAGCTTTTCCCCGCTCCGTTCGGGCCAGTAACAGCGATAAAATCACCAGGATAGATCTCTGCTGCCTGCACCTCAATCACCGGATGATCCGCACGAAAGCCTGTAAATTGGCGCAAAGCCAGAAGTGGATCTTGTTGACCAGGCATCATCGATCTTTGCTCCGTCTGCCTCATCTCCAGAATTCGGAAGAAGTCCTCCCATACACCCGGATACCAGATTCCATACTGCTGCAGCTCTTTTCGGAAGTTACGGAATATCCATTCCGGGCTTCCGTCACCAATGATGCTTCCGTCTGGAGCAAACAATATGATCCGATCCACCCGGTCCGCCATCTCTTCAATACGATGTTCCACCACAATCAACGTACGTCCTTCCGCCGCGCGCCACACAGCCTCCCACATCTGCTCCCGGCCATCAGGGTCGAGGAGTGCAGATGGCTCATCCAGAAAAATAACCTCAGGCTCTAACAGCAGGACAGACGCCAATGCCAACCGCTGCTTCATTCCTTGGGACAGGCTGTCCACCGGTACATGAAGCTCATCCAGCAGCAAACCGACCGCAGCAAGGACCTTCCGCATCTGCGGGATCATAAGCTCCCGCTTTATACCGCGGTTCTCCAGAACGAAAGCCAGTTCTTCGTCCACATACGGCATGCAAAACTGGGTGTCCGGGTCCTGAAATACATACCCTCTGGACCTCGGGACCACAATTTCCTCCGCTCTTAGCGGCACTTCAATCACATGCGGGATCAGTCCTCCCAACACCTGCAGCAGAGTCGATTTGCCGCAGCCGCTGGGGCCAAGCAGCAGAACCTTCTCCCCTCTGAGGATTGAAAGAGACAAATCCTTAAATACAAAGCTGCGCTCATCCGGAAATTTAAGCCTTAGTCCGGTAACCGCTGCGGCAATGGCTTCCTCGTTTTGCGCGTCCGCGCTGTTCTCAATCATGGTCAAGTGCTTCGTAATCCCGTTTTGTCACCGGCCGCAGAAGCTGCGTTACGCCGGTAGCCTCAAGAGCCTTTGCCAGCGCAAACGCCAGATATCCTGCAAGCACGGCTGAACTGATGATCCGCAGCGCATATTTAAACATCATCATCCAAAGCGTGTAATCCGTAACATACCCATAATATACATCGACTAATAAGGAGCCCAGCGCTGCCGCTGCACCTGCGAATACAGCCGTACCCAGCCGGAAGCTGCGGTAGCGCAGCAGGGCGAAGATCAGCTCTGCGGCAAGCCCCTGCACTACACTGTACAGCACCAGCTGAATACCCCATTCGCTGCCGAACATGATCTCCACATGGGCTGCAGCAACCTCTGCAAGTATCGCGACTCCAGGTTTACGGATCAGAAGCATCGCGAGCGTTGGTGCGAGAAACCAAACACCATACACCAATTCATCCGCCTGGAAAAACAGCGGTTTAAACAGATCATACACAGAGCTCCAGAAATGGTACACTACACCGATCACAAGCGATAGGAGAATGGTTACCAGCAGATCGCTCAAGCGGAGTCCCCTTCTTTTTTCGGTAATTAATGCGTTGTTCATCGTACATCTCCCTCTCCTTTTTACAAAAATAGGCATTAAAAAAAACCGCCTGGATATGCAAAGAGAGACGGTCAAATAAGCCCCGGAGGGGTCTTAACGTGAATTCTCTACGCTGGCATTATCCAGTTCAGATACCCGGTCAGCAGCGGATAACAGCTGCAATCTCAGCCTGATTCAACTCAAGCCCCCGTATTCCATATGTAACAGATGAACCTTCACAAAAAATGTGCAGACAAAGGCATCCGTATCCTGGTTCCAAAATACACCAACTTCCTGTTTGTTGGCAATAGGAAAATAATCGGCGGATTTGTCACTTACCTATCGTTATTGCTTAAAATGACTTTCTATGTCAATATATTTCAGAGTGTTCAAATAGCAGCATTTTGCAAAAATCGATTCCGGCCACATCTTTTTTCGCAACCAAAAGACGGCTGTGAACGTTAACTCTATAGATCGACGCAGCATCATCCGAAGGGAGATAAAGCATGGCAAAAGAATTTTTAAGGCTGATGACAGAGCTCTCCTCGAGAAAGTGGCTTTCTGCATTGATGGGAAGCTTCTCTCACAGCAGACTCAGCCGGGGAGTCATCCCTGTTTTTATAAAAAGCTATCAAATCCCCGCCCATGAAGCGGAAAAAGAGATCCATGAATACCGGACCCTGAACGAGTTTTTCTCAAGACGTCTCAAGCCGGGCATGCGTCCTGTTGAAGATGGACGGGACGTGCTGACAAGCCCGGTAGATGCCAAAATTACTGCGATGGGCGACATCAACGCCGGGACCATTCTGAATGTAAAAGGACAGGACTATTCTGTTGCGGAGCTGCTAAACTTCTCTCCTCATTTGGAGCTGTACAAGCACGGATATGTATTTGTGTTATACCTTAGTCCCACCGATTACCACCGCATTCATTCCCCGATCACCGGCGTGCGCACGGAAAGCGAGCATATCAAGGGACGCGCCTATCCGGTCAATGAGTTTGGTATGACGCAAATGAAGTCGGTTCTGTGCCGCAACGAACGGCTGATTACTTATATCGCTGGGGAATACGGCGAAGTCGCGGTAGTGAAGGTAGGCGCCATGAATGTGAGCAGCATTCGTTATAATGACGAAAGCGTAACACAATGGAACAATGGCGATGACTTGGCTTATTTTGAATTTGGCTCGACCGTTGTGCTTCTGATCCAGGACGGAATCTTTACTCCGCGCCCAGACCTGAAGCCTGGAGATCAGATGCGGATGGGACAGCTTCTTGGGACGCTTCACGCCCCGTCATCCCGTAAAAACAGCTAGGACCGCTCAAGGACGGATGCCAGGAGCCTCTGGAACAATCGCGCCGGCATCAACGCCTTGGCTCCGATCGTAAGCCTTGTGCTTCGGGGCAGCGCGTACCGGAATGACGGGCGCTCTATGCAGGCAATATGAGCAACCATCCTGGCGACCTCTTTTGGGTTGCCTCCTTGTTGTGCGCTTTTACGGGAGAAGGCAAGCACTTTGTCCAGCATCCTCTGATAGGGAGAACCCGAGGTTGTGCTCATCTGCGTAAAACCCTTATCCCAGATCGGTGTACCATAAGCCCCCGGTTCAACGATGACCACATCGATGCCAAAAGGCTTGACCTCCAGCGCAAGACATTCACTGAAGCCTTCCAGTGCGAATTTTGAAGATGCATAAGGGCCGTAGCCCGGAAACCCGATGCGGCCACTGATGCTGCTCACCTGAATGATCCGGCCCTTGCCCTGTTTCCGCATCAAAGGAAGTACCGCCTGCGTGACATGTACCATTCCATGAAAATTCGTATTCATCTGTTCCACCCAGACCTCGGCAGGCACCTCCTCGATAAAGCCCCCATATGCGGTCCCCGCATTGTTAATGAGCACATCCAAACGTCCATATTGATTCCAAATATATGCCGCTGCCTGCTGCACCTCAGCATCGTTCGTTACATCCAGCTGGGTTGTATGAATACTTGCACTTACTCCTGCCTGCTCCGCCGCTTCCATCAGCTTGGCCTGCGTCTCCATTCTCCGTATGCCTGCGATAACGACGAACCCCCGCAAGGCCAGCTCAATGCATGTCAGCATTCCAAAACCGCTGGAGCTGCCGGTAACCAGCGCAACAGCTCCCTCCTTCAAAGTCCCCATCATGTGTCCCTCCTTAAACGGGAATGCCATTGAACAGAAAAGGCTTCGCATCCAAATAATGACGGATTAATGCCAAGCTGTAAGGTTTGCTCTCCCGCAGCTCCGCTGCTTCCCATGGATGCGGGGCATGATAGCTCTGATTTTCGATCAGCGACTTGATAAAAAAGGTTTCCAGCGTATGTATGCCATCCGTATCTGCAAGGAGCGGTAAAAAGCTTTCGTAACCCTCAAGAAATATCTGGCGCTGACCTGGGTACAACCCTAAGAAAGCCTGGGCCAGATCATACGAATAATGACCGAAACCACAGCGTCCAAAATCAATTGGATAAGGGTCGCTGTCTTTGAACACCAAATTTCCTCCATGGAAATCAGCATGAATCATACCAAAACTTTCCTCATTCCTCTGCATTGCGGACATATGGTCTGTGATTTTCCCCGCAGCCTGCTCATACAGACTGAATTCTTCCACTGTCAGGAAGCTTCGATAGTGCTTTTTAAGCCTTGCCGTTTCCTTCTCGAATATCTCTGTTCCCCAGGTTGGACGAATAAATCCCACCGGGGGCTGAAACGAACGGGCTGCTTGATGCATCTGCGCCAGCAGGACACCCATCTGCCGGATTTGCCGATCGCTGTAATTCCCTTCTTCGTGCTCTCCTTCGATCCAGCGCAGAACCGAAACCTGCCAGACGCGTCCGCGTTCTGTTTCCACCTCAGTTACATAAGAACCTTCACGGTTCACAACTCCTGTCGGAACCACCAGGCCCCGCTTCTCGGACAAATATTCGAGCCATTCCATTTCCGAGGCGATTTCTCTCGAAGATGCCATACCTGGATGAATGCGCAGCAGATAAGAACATCCTGTTTCGTCTTTAATTTTATACGTCACATGCTCAGAAACTTGGATAAAATCAATATCTTTTTCATTTAAATCATACTGCTCAAGTGCGGCTGTTAGTGCGGCTTCTGCCTGAACCAGGAGCAACCTTCTGCTGTCTTCCGTATCCGCGTTAAAAGCTTCGTTCATTCGTTCATTCCTCCTTGTCATCTTCTGCATTATGGGTTTAATGGTAGAATAACATATTTGGTGCAAGCATACGGCGTGGGAATGGAGTTTACCGATTGATCGATATAGCCTATAACTGATCCAAGCGGTCTGGAAGATCGCGTCTTTTCGGAAACCATTGGTGCCATCCCGATGTACAAGCAACCGTTCCTCAACAAAAAAATAACGCTCCAAGGCTTTGTTTTCCGGGAAAAAGGCATGCAGGCGGATCTGTTCTCCGTCAGCCGTTTTCTCATGATGTGCTGCCCAGCCGGTGCGACTCCGTTCGGCTTCATGGTTCAAGCGAACAACGCCACCTCTTTTACAAACGATGCTTGGGTCGAGATTCAAGGAACGGTTCAGGAAACAACGATGAACGGAAAAGAAACGCTGCAAATTAAAGCCTCGAGAATCCAAAAGATAAACCCGCCGGCCTCTCCTTATATTTATACCAATCCGGACTCTGTGGCCGAATTCGATGAGCGGCATTCGGATTATGCAGCGAGGTTGGCAATAAGCAGTAGATTCAAAAGGGCAGACGGTCCTTCAAGACCGCTGCCTTATCTATTCTATGCCTGCGGGGAATCGATTCGGCTGGCGTCGACCAATCCCTTTGACTATCATCGGCATGAACCCTTTTCTGCCGACCACGCTTCCATTTTAAAGAGGACCTCCCGCCATGATTCAAAAACCCCTCTTCCGTTATGCCCGCCCGCTCAGCAAAAAAATGCCATTCATGTCTGCCTTATCTCATTCGAACAACATAAAAATGAAACGCCGTCCCAAACTTGACGTAAAAAGGCAGAAAGCATCTTTAACTGGCTACTGTAGATTTAGGCCTAAGACAGGATAACCTATCATCGTATCAAGCCGGGGAGTTTTTATACATTGGAGGGAAATGATTTGTTCACAACAAACAAAGCATTGCGCTTTGGAATGTTCATCGCTTTGCTGCTCTTGATCATCTTTCTCGTTTACAAGGTAGGTTTTGTATTTCGACCGTTCATCGTGCTCGTTCAGGTTGTAGCGATCCCGCTGCTTCTATCCGTATTTTTTTACTATCTGCTTAGACCGCTGGTTCAACTCATGGGCAAATATAAGGTCAACCGGACTCTTGCGATTTTGATTATTTATATGATTTTCTCCGCAGCCCTGGTTTGGTTCATTTTTAGCCAATGGCCTTTGCTTTACGGACAATTGACAAGTTTCCTTGATAATATCCCCAATCTTCTGAATGCCGTCGGTGAACAGATCAATGCGCTGGAGAAAAACGGGTTTCTCTCATCATGGTTTTCGTCCGCTGATAACCATGGCCCCTCTACGATCACGGATTACTTAAATAAAGGTTTTTCTTTCTTATCGAATTATGTAGGGGGATTATTTTCTTTTATATCTAATTTTGCGATCATTCTGTTCACTTTTCCAATCCTTCTGTTCTTCATGCTCAAGGAAGGAGAAAGGTTCGGAGAATTACTTGTACGCGCAACGCCGATCCGTTATCAGAAAGATTCCCGCGAGATTATCTCAAGCATTGACCGTATGTTAAGCGGATTTATTGTCGGACGAGTCATTGTGAATATTTCATTGGGCGTCTTGATGTATATCGGCTTCCTGATCATTGGTCTGCCCTATGCATTCTTACTGACAGCCGTATCGGTCATTGCAAACTTTATTCCCTTTATCGGAGCCATCCTTTCTTCGGTGCCGATTCTCATCGTCGGACTGACACAATCGCCGGCTACAGCCCTATGGTCGCTTGTTATTATTCTCGTTGCCCAGCAGGTTCAAGATAACCTGATCGCCCCTTACGTATTCGGCAAAAAGCTGGACATACACCCTTTAACAACCGTAATCCTTGTGCTAGCCGCCGGCAATATCGGGGGAATCATTGCGATGATTATTATCATTCCGGTCTATATGATGCTCAAGATCATCACGGTCCGTGTTTTTTCACTCTTTTTCAAAGAAAAATGGATGCAGTTGTAAATCACTTCGTATCATGTTAGACATGTTGGTATCCTTGCCTGACTTCAAAAAGCGCATATGCCTGCTCCGGCAATGTGCGCTTTTTATTCGTAATCATTTCGATTAATTTTCGGGCAAGGCGTCATTTGTTGAATCTCCGGGCATAGAATTGAGTATAAACTACGACTCTATCACCGGAGGTGCTTGATGAAAGTTTCTAATGTCTACAAAATCCTGCCCCTACTCTTTCCCGTCATCTTTCTCATTCCTGCCTTGGTAGTATCATTTCATAGCCAAACCAGGCTTCTCTCAAATCCGCAGCTGCAGCAGATCAAAACGCTCTTCATCGGCATCTTTCTGGAGGCGTTTCCCTTTCTGCTCCTGGGCGTCCTTCTATCGTCCCTGCTTCAGATTTTAATCAAGGATGAGTGGATACGACGCCTCAATCCCAAAAATCCGGTGCTCGGCGTGCTTATGGGTTCTACGCTCGGGCTCATACTGCCCATATGCGAATGCGGCATGATTCCGGTCGTGCGCAGACTAATGCTAAAAGGAATGCCGGCTTACATCGCGGTGACCTTCATCCTCAGCGGACCGATCCTTAATCCGATCGTATTCGCGGCCACCCTGGTCGCATTCCGTTCGCATCCCGAGATTACGCTGGCCCGTATGGGACTGGCCATGGCGGTGTCGGTATCGATCGGACTGATCGTATACGCGTTCTATCCGAAAAATCCGTTAAAGCAGCCCTTGCAGCATGACCACTCGCCGTCCGAACCCGCAGGCTCCCATCACCATGACCATCATCATCACTCCACCCAAACCTGGACGAGCTTTTTCGTCCATGCAGGGAACGAATTGATCGACATGAGCAAGTATCTGGTTCTGGGCGCTTTCGTGACCGCCTGCATCCAATCCCTGATTCCCCACCAAGAACTGCTCGCACTTGGAAGCGGCCCGATCACTTCTTACTTGTTCATGATGGGACTGGCATTCATGTTATCCCTATGTTCCACTTCCGATGCCTTTGTCGCTTCCGCCTTCATGCATTCCTTTTCGGCCGGTCCGCTTCTATCGTTCCTGGTTCTGGGGCCTATGCTCGATTTCAAAAGCTTGCTGATGATGCTCGGCGCCTTCAGGTTCAAATTTGTGATATGGCTTTGTCTGCTGCTCGTCGTTCTGGTTTTCATCGGTTCGGCCGCCGCCGATTTTCTGATCCACCCCATCTCTATGGAAAGGAATTGAGAATTCATGACATTAGCCTTCAAATCCCGTTTCCACTATCTCTTCCGAGCATCCTGGCTTGCCGCTTTATCGTTTTACATCATGCATTTGAATGAAAAAGGCTCCTTACATTATTATTTGGTTCCCCACTTGCAAAAATTGCTGCTGCTGTGCCCGGTGCCTCTTCTATTCATTGCGTTTGGGATGGCATGGCATGCCATTACGGGCGGCGCGGAACAGGTATGCGACTGCGAGCATTCGCTGCCGGCGGGTTTTCTCAGGAATACAGGCATTTATGGACTGCTCGTGATCCCCCTCATATTCGCGTTTCTAATGCCCGATCTGGCGCTGGGGAGTGATATGGCCGCCAAGAAAGGGATGAACTACGCCTTCTCTGAAGCGGACATTCATCGCAAGCCCCCAGATAAAACCGCATCGCTTCAATCCCCCAACCTAAACGAACTGTTCGTTGCCAAAGACTCCTATAACGCCGAGTTCGCAGAGCTGGCCAAGCGCCTCTACCTGCTGCCGACGATTGAAGTCGATTCGTCCATCTTTTCGGAAACCATAGGTGCCATCCAGATGTACAAGCAACCGTTCCTCAACAAAAAAATAACGCTTCAGGGCTTTGTTTTCCGGGAAAAAGGCATGCAGGCGGATCTGTTCTCCGTCAGCCGTTTTCTCATGATGTGCTGCCCAGCCGATGCGACTCCGTTCGGCGTCATGGTTCAAGCGAACAACGCCTCATCCTTTCCAAACGATGCCTGGGTCGAGATTCAAGGAACGGTTCAGGAAACGACGATGAACGGAAAAGAAACGCTGCAAATTAAAGCCTCGAGAATCCAAAAGATAAACCCGCCGGCCTCTCCTTATATTTATACCAATCCGGACTCCGTGGCCGAATTCGAAGAGCTACATCCGGATAATGCAGCGAAGGTTGGCAATAAGCAGTAGATGCAAAAAGGCAGACGGTCCTTCAAGACCGTCTGCCTTATCTGTACTATGCCTGCGGGGAATCAATTCGACTGGCGTCGACCAATTCCTTAGTCCGCATAGGTGTAGGCTTCTTCGGCGATCCGCCTGTTATCCACGCCGTCTTTGGCCTTGTCGGGATGCCAACGTATGTAGCGGTACCCCGTTTATTGCTTCTTCGAGACGACCGGACTTGCGCTCACAAGGATGCGGTCGATATCCGGCGCGTATCCCGTCGGCTGGGTAAACAGGAGTGTATTGGACCCTGCCTTCAGATGCACGGTCTTCTCCAGCGAGGCGACCGTCTCCCAGCCGCCGGAGCTCGGGAAGCTGAGCGGTAGGCCCGCACCGCCGTTCACGCTTAATACGGCGGTGCGGCTAGCTTCGCCGTTCAAATAATCGATCTTCAGCGTATAGTCGCCTGTGGATGGCACCGTGACTCCGTTGAAGCGCAGCGTACCGCTGCCGTTGCCCAGATATCCGACCTTGCTCCCGCCGGAGCAGGTCGAACAGCTCGCGACGACCGCAGAGCCATCAAGCGTGTTGCCGGGCGCCTCCGCCTCATAGGCTATAGCGCCGGATGGTGAAGGTGTGCCCGGCGTCACGGGCAGATCCGGCAGTACGGTCGAAGTCGTGGCGCTCTCGGACACGCGGAAGCCCGTAAGCGTCAGCCAGCCATCGCGGTTCGCGTCCTGTCGCGTATTCGCGAAACGAAGCGTCTTGCCGCCTGCGAGCGGGTTGACGACCCGCATGACCAGCTTGTAGTCGCCGGGAGTCAGGTTGTGGTTCGCGCTGAATGAAAAGGCGTAGTCCGTATCGCCAGGCTGGACGCTTGCCAGATTCCAGGTGGCGGTCCCGAGTGACTTGATCCAGGTATCATTGGCGCTCAGCACGCCGAACTCGACCGGCCAATTGTAATAGAACGGAGCTACGCCCTTATTCCGCAGCTTGACGCCAACCTGCAGCGAGGATGCCGGAGAGTCGGCCAGCTGAACCGAGGAGTTGTACAGCGTGTAGCCAAGCATTTTATGCGCCCGCAGAGCGTTAGCCGAGGCGGTCTCGTCCGGAAGCGAAGATTTGTACACTCGATCGTACATGAGCCAGGAGGCGTGCGTTGTCTCGACCGAGGCCTGGAAATCTTCGCCATTCGGGTTCGGCCAATGCTGCCAGAAGCTCGGATCCTGCTGGAGCGGCGGATAAAGCTCGCCTCCGATCGGATGCGTCTGCCAGATGTTCTGCAGGCCGTTCTGGGTGACGAGACTCCAGAAGTCCCAATCATTCTGGAACAGCGTCTCATAAGAGAAGGAATCGTCATGGTATCCGAAAGAGCTTTTTAAAGCGGCCGTGCTCGCGGAATAAGGATATCGAGCCAATACATGAGTCTTGTGAAACGCATTCTTAAATGCGGACAACAGCGCATCCTGGTTGCCCGGGTTCATCTCCCAATTCGTCGGGCCGTCATTGTAAAGCCAGGTATGCCACTCTCCCCAGAAGCCGTACAGCCCCGCCGTCACGAAGCCGATCCGGGGATCGCCGTCGTAACGCGCACCGAGCGCGGCAACAAACTGGCGCAGCGCCAAATTGAGATTGGCGTCGTTCCAATCGGGGGCCAGGCTGTGCGTGGCCGTATCGTGATTGCCGTTCTGATCGTAGTCACGGGTCATGAGCCCCCCGCTGATCAGAAACTGCGGAATGCCCGTCGTGCGTCCCGGATAGTCCACGTAGACGCGGAAGGCCGCCTGGTTGCCCCGGCTCGCGATATCATTCAGATAAGCGTCCAGCGGCGCCCAATTGTACGTGTTCCAGCCGGTCATCAGATCGCGGAGCGAGACGTAGAACCATTCCATGCTATGGGGGAAGCTGTTGTTCGGGTCAGTGCTTTCCGACGGCAGCTTGGAGAAGGGCAAAAATCCTTTCAGTGGGTTCGACTCCAATCCCGGCTTGTTGGGGTCGTATGTTTGTGCCTGTCACTCGCCGGAGGCGTCGGCAGGCGGGAGCCTGAAATTCATGAGCAGCATCGAGCCGATCAGAACGAAGACGAGCATCTTCCATCCGTGCCTTGCCATTCTTGCGTTTAACATCCTATCGTTCACTCCTGTTCACATGGGATTCACATTTGAAGCAAGCGGCGAGCATGCCCGCCGCACCTGCCCCTCACCCCCTTTCCGGCGCAGCCCGTCTATCCCTTACTGGCGCTGAAGGCGACACCCTCGATAAACCGCCGCTGGAAAATAAAAAACAGGACAAGCATCGGAATAACGGCCATGAACGCACCTGCCATCAACACCGGATAATCCGTACCGAACATGGAGACGAGCGTGGCAAGTCCTGCCGACAGCGTCAGCTTCTCCGGGGAGCTGTTGATGATGAGCGGCCACTGCAGCTCATTCCAAGACCAAAGCAGTTGGATGATAACAACCGCGACAAGCGCGGACTTGACGAGCGGCAGCATAATATGGATAAAAATCTGAAACGGATTGCAGCCGTCCAGGACCGCCGCTTCCTCCAACTCTTTGGAGATGCCCAGGAAAAATTGCCGCAGCAAAAAGGTGGCGAACGGGCTGACGAGCGAGGTGATCCAGAGCGCGGTCACTGTATTCACCAGTCCGAGCTTGCTCATCATCAAGTATTGCGGCGTATAGAACACCGGGTTCGGGATCATCATGACCGAGATGATCAGGAAAAAACATAATCCTCTGCCCGGAAAGCGGATGCGTGCGAACGCGAAGGCTGCCATCGCGCTGAAGATGACGGGGAACGTTGTCTTCATGAACGCCGCCATCAGCGTGTTCGCATAGTAGTGCAGAAAGGGCGATTGCTTGAGCGCGTCCATATAGCCTCGAAGGCTGGGCTCCGCAGGCAGAATCGCGATCGGAATCTGGGTCGCCTCCGTCGTTGTTTTGAGAGACGTGAGGACCATCCAGAGGAATGGGAGCACCATGACGACGGCCCCCGCGATCAGAATCAAATGAATAATAAGGTTGCTTCTATGCTTGGCAGAGACAGCGCTGCTCATTTTCGTACCTCCTAAAGGTTTTGTGAGCATGGCTTCCTTGATATGACTTCGTACAAAACTTGCTTCGGAAGCATGGGTCTAGTCGTAAACCACCCATTTTTTTTGCAGCAGGAACTGGATGCCCGTCAAAATCAGGTTAATCAGCAGCAGGATGTTGACGATGGCCGCTCCATAGTTCTGATCGTAGTAAATAAACGAATTTTGATAATATGCGTACACGAGAGAGCGCACGGCGGGCAGCGCAACGTTCGTCTTGCCGATGATCAGATAGATACTGTCGAAGATTTGCGTAGCACCGATGACGAGCACGATGGACGTAAAAAACAACGTCGGCGTGAGCAGCGGAAGGGTGATGGAGCGGAACTTGCGGAAACCGGCGGCGCCGTCAATCTCGGCCGCCTCATACAGAGGACGCGGAATCCCTTGCAGCCCGGCAAGGATCAACAGCATGTTAAAGCCGATCGAGCCCCATACGCCGACCATTACAAGGGCATACATCGCGAACCGTTTGTCCGAGATCCATGCGATATGAGTGCCAAGCACGGAGTTCAGCAGTCCGTAATCCTGCGCGAATATGATGACCCACACCATGGCAGCTGCGGCCGCCATCGTGACCTGCGGCAGAAAATAAATGACCCGATAAATGGACCGGCCTCTGATCTTAGCGTTCAGCAGCACGGCGAAAAGCGTGGAAAGCACGATCGTCGCGGGCACGAACAGCACGACATAAAACATCGTATTCCGTAAATTTTGCCAAAACTCCGCGTCCTTGAACAATCTCTCATAATTGGCCAAGCCGACCCAATGGCTGACAAGACCGAAATTTTCGGACTTCAGAAAGCCCAGATAGATAGAATAGACGGCCGGCCAACTCCAGAACACCAACGTTCCGATCAATGTCGGAGCGATCATCAAATAAGCCCATGCGTACCTGCTTTTCGAATTCATTGCCTTCACCTCATATTTGCCGAAGGCGCCCCGGATGCCGGAACGCCTTCGACGTTTTTACCTTGCGTACGGTGCTTACTTCGCGTCCGCAATCGCCTGATTCATCATTTCCGCCACTTTTTTGGCGCCTTCCTCAATCGAGATCGCACCGCCCCATGCCTGGGACATGATCTCTCCCTCTTTCGCGAACCAGACCGGGTAAGACTTCGAACCGCTCGGGTATGGCGTTGCGTCCGCCGCCTGGTCGATGAACACCTGTAGGTTCAGGTCCGGTTTGGATTTCACCCAGGCATCTTGGGTGCCCTGGAACGCGGGGATCGCCGCACCCATTTGGGCCGTGATTTCGGCAGCCTCTTTCGAGCCGAGGAACTTCAGGAACTGCCACGACTCTTCCTTATGCTTGCCCTTTGCGGACATGACGTTGCCGAGGCCGTTAATGATATTGCCGCGCCCCGCCTTGCCCTTCGGCAGCGGCGCCCAGTCATACTTGCCCTTAATGATGTCGCTGCTGGCCAGGTTGCCGTTGTCCCAGGAGCCGTCAAAAATCATTGCGAGCTTGCCCGACTTGAACATTTCGACCGAATCCGTGTCGGTCATCTGCTGATGCGTCGGCGATGCCTTGTCGAGGATCATCTGGTAACGGGCCTTTAACGCCTCGATCGAGGCAGGCTCGTCGTACCCGGACTTGGTCATGTCGGCGTTTAATATATGGCCGCCGTTCGCCAGCATATCGTTCCAGTAGCCGGCCTGGGTATCCATCTTGGCGCCGAAGCCGTAAATGCCTTTGTCCGGCTGGCTGAGCTGCCCCGCGACCTCCGCCAGCTTGGCATAGTCCCAGGTATCATTCGGATACGCTATGCCTGCCTGGTCGAACAACTCCTTGTTATAGGCCAAGCCGATGGTATCAAAATCCTTTGGGATGCCGTAGTTTTGCCCGTCCATCGTATAGATCGAGCCGAGGTTGGACGCATAGTTGTTCAGGTCAATCTCGCCGGCTTGCACCTTATCCGTGATCGGTGCAAGAAACTGGCCGGACGCGTATTTGATGAACTGGCCGCCGTGCATCCAGAATACATCGGGCAGCGTGCCTGCCGGCGCGGCCGCGGACATTTTCGTCCAATATTCGCCCCAAGGAATGGCGTCGATCTTGACCTCGATATTCGGGTGCTGCCCGGTAAACGCTTTGGCGATCGCTTCCATCGCCGGCTGCTGGTTTTTGTCCCAGATCGCGTAGGAAATCGTCACGCTCTTCTGATTGCTGCCGGCAGGCTCGCTGTCCGCAGCCTTGCCTCCGTCATTCGATTGATCGCAGCCGGCCAGTGCCAGCGATGAGGCAAGCAGCGCGCCGGCGGCGGCCATTCCCCATTTTTTTCTGATGTTCATCGTGAATCCCCCTCGTTTTTTTTTGAAATAAGTCGTGCCTTAACGTTCCGCCAGCATGTCCAGGCTGCTGGAACACGGGGAAATTTGCGCAACCATCATTCCCCCGTTTGATTCGAGTCGTCGTGAGCTCTTGACGTTACTATCATAAATCACGGCAAATTCGGGTTTAAATGCCCCGATTTTAAGATTCAAACCCCATTTTTAAGATCCCCTTCCCAGTTGCGGACGTTGTCTGCATAATAAGAAAAACGCCTATCGATGTGTATACTCACAGAAGACAGACCGCGTTTAGTTGAAGTTTTTCTTGCGAGATTAGGCAGCAGAGACTCCGAAATTTATTCTTTCTGATCTCTTAAGAAAAACGCCTATCGATGTGTATACTCACCGAAGACAGACCGCGTTTAGCTGAAGTTTTTCTTGCGAGATCAGGCAGCAGAGATTCCGAAATTTATTCTTTCTGATCTCTTAAGAAAAACGCCTATCGACGCACATTCACGGAAGACAGGCCTCGTTTAAGTGAAGTTTTTCTTGCGATGATAGAATTGTTCAGCTTGAAAACCTATAAACTCTATCATTTTTAAAAACAGGACCAAAATTCAGATGATTTCGGGCATAAAAACCGCAAAATTGTGCCCGCTATCGACAAGGAGAATTCAGCCATGACCAAAATCTCAATTTCCCGTATACCCGGCGAATACTGGTGGGGCGGTGTGATCAACGAAGGCAGCGTCATGCCGTTCGGCCAGGCGGCACATACGAGGGACTTACGCTTGACGGACGATAACCAGGCCACGCCGTTGCTGCTCTCCAGTAAGGGGCGGTACATCTGGAGCGAGGATCCGTTCGCCTTCCGCATAGACGAGAACGGCCTGTCCGTCTTTGACAGTGCCGGCGAAGTCACCATCGAGGAAGGGCATCACTCGCTGCAAGGCGCCTACCGCCATGCCGCCAGTACGCACTTCCCGCCTTCCGGGCTGCTCCCCGACGCGTTCGCCTTTACGGCTCCGCAATACTGCACCTGGGTCGAGATGTTCTATGCCCCAACGCAGGACAAAATCATACGCTACGCCGAGGCGATTCTCGCGAACGGGCTTCCTCCCGGCATTCTCATCATTGACGACAATTGGATGAAAGACTACGGCATTTGGGACTTCGACAAGCACCGCTTCCCCGATCCCCGGGTGATGGTCGATACGCTACACCGATGGGCTTTAAGGTGATGCTTTGGATGTGTCCTTACATTAGCCCGGACTGCACGATGTTCAAGGAACTGCGCGGCAGCGACCTGCTTATGAAAGGCGAAAACGGCGCGCCCGTGCTTCGACATTGGTGGAACGGGTACAGTGCCGTTGTGGACTATACGAAGGAGAAAGGCGTGGCATGGTTCAGGCAGCAAATGAACAGGCTGACCGCGGACTACGGCGTCGACGGCTTCAAGCTCGATGCCGGCGAGCCTATCCTGCCCGGAGCGCCGGACACGACGCAGCCTGTCGCCTGGTCGCGCCCGCTGCGCTTGCTTGAGGATTGCGAGGCCTATGCGTCCCTGGGCGTTGGCTACCCACTCGTCGAGCTGCGCATGTGCTGGAAGCTCGGCGGGCAAGCGCTCATCCAGCGTCAGCGGGACAAGACGCATACCTGGGACGCGGGAGGGCTCGGCGGCCTGATTCCGAACGCGATCGTGCAGGGACTGCTCGGATACGCATTCAACTGCCCGGACATGATCGGCGGCGGCATGGATGGTGATATCAACTCCCCCGACTTCCGTTTCGACAGCGAGCTTTTTGTCCGGTACGCCCAATGTGCCGCACTGTTTCCGGTCATGCAGTTTTCCATGGCCCCCTGGCGCGTGCTGCGCGGCGAGGATCTGACCTGGTGCCTGAACGCCGTACGGCTTAGATCAGAGCTAGGTCCCGAACTGCTCGCGCTCGCCCGTCAGGCTGCCGCCGATGGCCTGCCGATTTTGCGCAGCCTGGAGTTCGAATATCCCGGATGCGGCTATGAACTCGTACAGGACCAATTTCTGCTCGGATCGAACCTGCTCATCGCGCCGGTCGTCGTCCAAGGCCAAACGTCAAGGCGCGTCGTCTTTCCCGAGGGTCGATGGCAGGGCGATGACGGAAGCGTGGTCATCGGTCCGACCGAGCTGGAAGTCGAGGCTCCCCTCTCGCGGTTGCCCTGGTACCGCAGCATTCAATAAACGCGGGCGTCGGCAATAACGAAATCAAGGCCATCCTGAGAGCGAGAGAGATCGCCGATAGAGTAAAGCCCCCATTGTAAGTTTTAATGAAAGATAGAATGGTACAGCTTCGCTGAAATGTATAGAATATATCAACAAAAGAGAACGTCGCGGCGTGCCTTCCTAAGAAAAACGCCTATTAACGCACCTCAAAGAAAAGACAGACCGTTTAAGCGGAAGTTTTTCTTGCGATACTAGGATGTTATGCTTTGAGGATGATTACTTTCTGATATCCTAAAAAAGTCAGATCGCGTTATAGAAGTCTCATATACTTGCGATTACAATTGAAATGATCCATTTCGTGGTGAACTGATAATTCTATATTTTTATAAAGATCGGGAACGCGCCTCCGCCACCGTAGAGGCGCCAGTCCTCAATAAGCCGAAGACCGATCTGGGAGGTGTCAAATATGTATGAGCTGCTTATCGTCGACGATCACGCTCACCTCGTGGACAGTCTCGAGCGTAATATGCCGTGGGAAACGCTCGGCATCGGCAAGGTTCACAAGGCTTTCTCCGGCGAGGAGGCGCTCGAATACTGCAAAAGCTATCCCGTCGATATCGTCATCACCGATATCCGCATGCCCGGCATCTCCGGACTTGAGCTGATTGAGCATATCAAAAAGTATGACAAGCACTTCAAAAGCATCCTGCTCTCCGGTTACGGCGAATGGGACTACGCGCAGGAGGCAATCCGTCAGCAGGTGGACGGCTACCTGCTCAAACCAGTTGATCATGGGGAACTGGCGTGCATGCTGCAACGCCTGACGCAAGACCTCCAACTTGAATGGGACGAGCGGGGCAAGCAGGAGAAGGCCATGCGCTTGCTACATGAGCATATGCCTCTGCTGCGCGAGAAGCTGCTCATGGATCTGCTGCAAGGACGGAAGCTTTCGACTGAGCTGCTCGAAGAGAAACTCGCCTATTATCAGATGCCGTTTCGTCCAAGCGACGAAACGGCGATGTGCGTCATTCGCATCGAATCGTCAGCGGAGGAATTGAACTGGCAGGACCAATCACTGCTTGCCTCCGCCGTCGTCAATATCGCGGAAGAGACGTTCTCGGATCTGTTCTACGTTTGGCGCGGTCGTGATCCATTCGAACATGAAATCTTCATTCTCAAGGCTAGGGAGGCGTCGTGGCTGGAACGGGAACCGCAGCCGGAGCGTGCACGGCAGCAGTCTTTCGAGCATCTGGCATCCAGACTGCAGCGTCACGTCAAGCATTTTCTCAAAAGCAGCATCTCGATCGTCGTGAGCCATTGGCATGTGATGGGGCATGGTTTGCGCGGAACATACCAAGACTCGCTGGCCGTGTTCGCCCGTCATCTCGGCGGCGAAACGGATCTGTTCATTGGTCTGCAGGACGCCGTCGCGCCCGATTTACCATACCGCATCCACAGTCTTTACGAATCCCCCCCGTTGATCCAGCTGTTCGAGATCGGCCAGTGGGAGGCTATTTCAGCCAAGTGGGACGCCATTTTCCAGGAGGTGACAGACAAACGGATGGAGTCGCGCGAGACGCTTCTGGAGCTGTATTATCATGCCATGGGCGCATTCAGCTTTTTTGCCCACAAAAACGGGCTCAGCCTGCATGACATCATTCCGGCAGAGTCGGATAAGGCCGGCGATGCGAGCCGTTTCCGCCATATGCGTCAACTGCAGGACTGGGTCTTACATACGCTCGACCGGTTGCGGGAGATGACCAAGAGTGAATGGAACAACGAGCAGGCGGTGCTCATCCGCAAGGTCCGGCAGTTCATCACCGATCGAATCGCCGACGCCACGCTGCAGACAGCAGCCGATCATGTCGGCCTGCATCCGGCGTACCTGTCCTCCCTGTTTAAGAACAAGACAAAAGAGAATGTCAGCGAGTATATGTACAAGATGCGTATGCAGCGGGCGCGGGAAATGCTTATTGAGCAGCCGGAACTCAAAGTCAGCGACGTCGCCTCGGCGATCGGCTACCACAAACCGCAATATTTCATCAAGCTGTTCAAGGAGCATTACGGACTAACGCCGCAAGACTTCCGCCACCAATATTCCTGACCGAACGGAGACACTCGCATGAGGCTTACCATATTCACAAAAATCGTGCTCGTCATCTTCTTGCTGCTCGTCTCCACGCTGCTGCTGTACTACTTGACGAACCGCTCGAGCGTGCGGCTCATCAAACAGGAAATTCAGCGCGTGAAACTGAACGAGCTCACATTCCTGGCTGGCGATATCGACAACAATCTGTCCAAAATATCGTCCTTCAGTGATTTTCTCGTACTAGACAAAGATGTGCGGCTTCTCGCGACCCCTTCCTTTCTGGAAGGGGACTTCGAGCTGAATAAGCTGAAGCTGCGGGTGTCGGACAAACTCAACCTGCTGCACGCCCTGAATAACTGGAACGCCGAATTCACGGTGGTCTACGCGGAGGACAGCCCTGCCTTCTCCCCCCAGACGACGCCTACACTCAGCGACCTTTACCTGGAAAAGCACTTCCGCCCTTTCTGGCAGTACGAGCATGCCAATGACGGTGCCTATTTGACGTATTATCTGGCGCATCCATACACGTTCCGCTTCGATCCGGACGAAGTGTCCTATGTCATCAGGGCCAAGATCGACACCAAAAACATGCTCGATTATTTGGAGCGTGCCAAGGGGACGAACGACAATGGGCCGATCTTGTTTTCTGCAGCCGGAGACGTACTGTCCGGCGATACGGAGAAGCTTCCGTTCATCCGCGAGCTGACCCGTCTGCTCGGGGTAGGAGAAGAAACGAGCGGCAACCGGCTTATCAAACTGAACGGCGAGCATTATCTCGTCAATTTTTCCGCGCTGGGCAGCTTTAAAGACTGGTACGTCGCGGACTATACCCCGATCAACGAAGTGCTGGATCCGATCTATGCCAACCAGCGGTTGTACTATTTCTCCAGCATTTTTCTGCTCCTCTTCAGCATCCTGCTCGCCCTCCTGCTCAACCGAGACGTGCAGATTCCGATCCGAAAGCTGATCTGGGGCGTCAGGAAGATCACGACCGGACAGTATACAATCACGCTGCGTCAGAAGAGCAACGATGAATTCGCCTATCTGTTCGACCGCTTTAACGAGATGTCCAAAGAAATCAAGGAATTGATCGAAAAAGTGTACATGGAGCAAATCCGCTCCAAGGAGGCAAAGCTCCGGCAGCTTCACTCCCAAATTCAGCCGCACTTCCTGTACAACTCGCTCGCGTTTATCAAGAGCATGGCCGAGCTCGACGAAAAACAGGCCGTCATTGACATGTCCATGAGCTTAAGCCGTTATTTCCGTCAATCCATCAAGTTCGAGAATACGTTCACGACACTGCGGGAGGAGCTGGAGCTCGTCCGGTTGTACCTGACGATCCAGAGCCTGCAGATGGACCGCTTCGTCTTCGCCATAGATGTCGAGGAAAGCCTTCTCGGTCTGCAGGTGCCGCGGCTTCTGCTGCAGCCGCTTGCAGAAAATGCCATTCTCCATGGAATCGAACCGCTGCGCACGGTCGGAGACATTCGAATTGCGGGTTATATCGACGGAGAATATTGCGAAATTAGCGTAGCCGACAACGGCCGCGGCGTCGAGACCGGCCGACTCGCCGCGCTCCGAAACGCGATTTACAACGGTTCGGACACCAATACCGCGTGGGCGCTTCATAATGTATATGAACGGATGGGCGCGCTGCTTGGCCCGGACACTCATATGGAGCTTGAGAACGGAGAATTGGGCGGACTCCAGGTGAAGCTGCGGTGGAGAACGGTTCGCGAACAGGAGGAATTGGAATCATGAGCATCTGGAGATGGTTGAAACAAACGGGACTGTTCGGCCTCGCGATTGTCTTTTTTGTTGTCGTCATGTTATTTTCCTTCGTCTATTGGAAGGATCAGACAGGCCCCCCCGACCTGCCAGAGGGAGGCTCTATATCTGAAGAGCCTCCCCCTTCCTTCGTCGAAGGAATATACGAGCCCCCCGCCGTCTTGACGACCGTCGGGCATCTGTACCCCGACATCGAGTTCAAAAACGGCGAGGATCTGCAAAACAACATCCTGAACCGGCTGTTCGAGGAGAAGCTGGGCATCAAGGTGAAATACCTGTGGACGACGACCGGAGACGAGGACGTTTACATCAATAAACTGAATACCTCCATCGCGGCCGGACAGCCTCTCCCCGACATCGTTACGTTCAAGGGCGGACAAAATCTGTATCCGCTGTTGCGCTCCGGTGCCTTCCGTGACGTCGGTCCGCTTTTCGAGCAGTACGCCTCGCCCAAGTGGAAGGCGGCCATGGAGCAAGCTCCCGAAGCGTGGGACCGGTATACGGTCAACGGCAAAAAGATGGCGGTACCGATTCTCGACGGCAAAATGAATTCGAACGAGGTGCTGTACATCCGTCAGGATTGGCTCGACAAGCTCGGCCTCAAGGCGCCCTCCACGATCGAAGATATGGAGTCCGTCATGGATGCGTTCGTCCATCGGGACCCGGACGGCAATGGCATAAACGATACTTACGGGCTCAGCGTCAGCCTGAAAAATTCGTTTTTTTCCTGGATGTCCGACGCAGGCTTCGTGTTCGGGGCTTACGGTGAGATGCCGGACATCTGGAACTTGGGCGCAGACGGGAAGCTGTCTTACGGCTCGGTCCAGCCAAGCGTCCGGCAAGGACTGGCAACGTTGAAGCGGTGGATGGAGCGGGGCTACATACCGAAGGATGCCGAAATTCTCGACGAAGTCCAGGCGACGGAAGCATGGAAGCAGGGCAAGGCCGGCATGATCGTGGCGCCTCTGTGGGCGGCCGGCTGGCCGCTCGGGGATGTGACCGCAAGCGTGCCGGGCGCCAAGTTCGACGCGTATCCCATCCCCGCCGGGCCGGGGGGCCTGTCCGGCACGCGCGGCACGCCCCCGGAATTCGGCGCGGTCGCCATCAACGCGGACATGGCGAATCCCGAGATTTTTTTCAAGTATATGAACTTTGTCTACGATAACTTCATCGATCCGCCTGCCGACTCCCCTTATCGCTGGGGCATCGCCGAGGGCTATGACTACGGCTATTCGGGCGGTAAGCTGACGTTCCGTGAGAGCCAGGTGCCCGGCGGTCTGGCGGACCCCCAGAAGTATCTGCTGAGCCTGTCGCTCCCATCTGTCCCGAACTTGCTCAGCGAATCGATCGCCCGCATCAACCGAGGCGTGTCCGACCAGACACCATACGACATCAAAAACAAGCTGCAGCGTACGCCGCAAGAACTGAGGGGCTGGAACATCGTCGAAAGCAATCCCACCGTCTATAAGACGGACGCCTTCACCGGCGCACCGACGCCAATGAAGGAAAAAATCGGCGACGCCCTCGATGAATTGCTCCACGACGCGATGCTCAAGATCGTCTACGGCCAGGAGCCGCTGACTTACTTCGATCGCGTCGTTGCCAGATGGCACGCGCTGGGCGGCGACGCAATGACCGACGAAGTGAACGAATGGTACGCATCGCTAAAAAAAACGCGCTGATCGTGGCGTTCATCCCGGTCCATCTCATTGTTCATAAGCAATTTTGGGCTTAAGACAACAATAAACCCGCTTCGATACAGAAGCGGGTTTTCGAGAAAATGGGATAAGGTCACAGTGTGATCCCCTTCGCGGATAAGATTTTAGTGTCCTAACCTTATTCATTGCCAATTCGTAATATTACATTAATAATCCTACTCTTCCAAAAATAAAAAGCAGACACGGCTCCCTGCTCCCGTGCTGCTCTTTATGCTCATTCTATGTTTAAAACCACAAATCATTCGCAGGCTCGTTTGGCTTGTACCGGCGCATCCGGCTCCGAATCATGCTGCGTCCGCCTGTGGAATATTCGCGTCTGCGTATTCTCCGTCTGTACGTCATTCGCGCATACCTCCCTTCGTTTCTTTCAGCCGTATGTACTCCCCCTATTTACCCGGGCTTTACATTGCCGAAACAAATCGGAAGGTTTAACGGATTTCGGAAGGCTTTTTGCCGGTATACTGCTTAAACTGTCTGCTGAAAAAAAAGATATCCCGGTAACCTAGCGCATCCGCTACTTCTGTTACATTCATGCCCGCATGAAGCAGGAGATGCTGTGCACGCTCAATCCGTGTCCTTATAATATAGGACTGCACCGGTAATCCAATCAGTTCCTTGAACTTGATGGAAAAATATCTGGGGGAGAGACCCGCGCGGGCCGCAAGATCCTCAACCCGGTGAGGTTTTCCGGGATGCTGCTGAACGTAATTTGCAATTTCGCGAATCACCTCGGTCAGCTGATTGCTGGCCTTCTTTTCCTCCGGCTGCTCGCGGTCATGCCGCAGCAGATGAATCATGAGCTGCTTCAAAATCAGCTGGCCTTCCTCTTCTGCAGCAAACGTATTGACCAAAAACAGCCTTACGTATCTCGCGAGCATGTATTCAAAATCAACCGTATCCGTCAAGCGGCGGTAAGGCAGTGGTATCTCGCTCACCGGCTCGGAAACTCTGAAATGGCTGTATGTAAGCACCAACGGCTTTTGCGGATTATGGACCGCACTGGTGTGGTCACCCGGTCTGAACAAAAAACAGCTGCCTTTGCCGACCTCAAAGGACTCATCATTACGGATGACTGTCCCTTCACCGCTCCATACATAAAATAGATCATAGTTTTCCAGCGCTTTTTCACGCTTCTGCCATTTCCACCCCGGCTCGCAAACGATCTTTGCAAGAGAGGGCAGTATTTGGAAAGAAGATGGCGACGCATGCAGCATGTCGTCATTCCCCCTTATATATAAACTATTTCAATACAGGTACACATATTGTATCAAAGATCATACACACTTTAACACAATATATGTACATGATACTCTTTCACGCAAAATTTTGCACATCCTGCCACGCGGCGATAAGTCTGCTGATGCCTTCCGTAATTTGATCCTCTTCCATATGGGCAAATCCGAAGCAGGCCGCCGGAAACCCTTCATCCAGCCGGTATACCTGCGCATCCCGAAAGTTGATTCCTCTTTGATTCGCCGCCTTACAAAAAGCGGTGTATTCCTCCGGTGATTTAAGCCAATGGGCATAGACATGCAGCCCCGCATCACCAGGTATTAGTTCGAAGAGCTGTGAAGCCTTTTCTTTCATCAGATTACAAAAGTGCTCATGTCTCGATCCATAAAGCCGGGTCAGACGGCGTAAATGCCGTATATAGCCTCCTTTAGCCATAAATCTGGCAAGAGCCCGCTGTTCCAGAAATCCCGGGGACATCGGTTCATACAGAGACTTGGCGCGAACAGCGGCTCCCACGAGCCCTTCCGGCAGCACCGCATAACCCAGCCTAAGCCCGGTAAACATCGTTTGCGAAAAGGACCCCATGTAGATGACTCGCTCCTGCGTGTCGAGTGCCTTAAGCGGTTCGATCGGTCTGCCAGCATAGCGGAACTCGCTATCGTAATCATCCTCAATAATGACTGCATTATGCCGCTGTGCCCAGTCAAGAAGCTGTCGTCTGCGTTCCAGGCTCAGCACGGCTCCCGTAGGATACTGCCTGCTGGGTGTAACAAAGAGAATTCCTGAATCCCACTCCTGCGGCATTACCCCCTGGCGGTCAACTTCCGCAGGAATAGGTATTCCACCGCATGCGGTAATGGCTCGGCGGACACCATGGAATCCCGGATTCTCTACGACAGCTGTATCCCCCTCATTCATCAGCAGCTGGAACAGCAGTACAATTCCCTGCATCGACCCGTTGAAAAGCACAATATGTTCGGGCCTAGCCATAATGCCACGAGTGACACGCAAATGAGAGGCAATAGCTTCACGCAGCTGACAATCTCCTTCTGGCGGAGCTTTATGCTGTAATTCATTCCCCTTTCGGCCCCCGGCATAAGAGAGGGCGCTCCGCCACTCCTCATAAGGAAAATGGCTCATGTCCAGCGGTTGATTGATAAAACTGATTTCTGCCTGCTTCGCAGGATCTGCCGGCCCCCGCGGCAGTGAGATCAGCCGCTCGCCCCAACTGGATAGTTTTACTGGTGTATCCTTTATTTCCATCTTATGACGGGGCGAATAGCCTGCATGGGTAACATAAGTCCCCCTGCCTGTCTCAGCATGTACATAGCCTTCCGCCACTAGCATGTCATAGCTCTGAGCCACGGCTCCGCGGGATAACCCGTACATATCTGCTATTTCCCGGGTAGAAGGCAGCTTTATCCCTCCCGGCAAACGTCCGTCCTGAATGGCTTCCCTCAGCGCATGATACAGCGCAAGATACTTGTATCGGTATTTATTAAGATAAGATTGCATATGGAGGCTTAGTTCCATCCCTGTTGCCCCTCCTCTACTGGATCCGCTTTGAACTGCCTAACATATATTTACAGATCGAAAACATGATTGGACTATAAATTTTAATCTAAATTGGATCTTTTTCCTTGTCAATGTTTCCGTTATGCTGTCAACAAGCTTCTGCGGTATCCTGATGATGGTTGTTTCTCAAATATCGCAGGCATAAATCATATATGGGGGAAACATGGATGAGAAGAGAGGAATTCAGCATCACTGAAGAACAGGAAATCAATGAGTTTTTATCCGGCATGAGCTTTGGCTTTCTCGGCACCGTGGGAGAAAACGGACATCCCCGGGTCACTCCGCTGAATTACGTATACCATCAAGGAATCTTCTATTTCCATGGCAGCCGGATCGGCGAAAAAATGAAACATTTAAAAACGAGCCCTTATGTAAGCTTCAGCGTGGCCGACGAATATGCGGTCATTCCCTCGTATTTTACTGATCCGAATCTCGCCTGCCCCGCTACCTCCTACTTCAAGAGTGTAACAGCTAGCGGAAGGGCTGAAATCGTGCAGGATCTTGAGGAAAAGGCAGCAGCCTTTTCGCTGCTGATGAAAAAGCTGCAGCCGGAAGGCGGCTATGATCCCATCGAAGCATCCAATCCGGTATATGCCTCGAGACTCCGCAATGTGGCTGTGGTTAAGATTGCAGCAGACCATATCAGCGCCAAGTTCAAATTCGGGCAAAATTTGAATACAGATAAACGGGAGGAAATACTGTGCGGGCTCGAATCCCGGGGCGCACAGCGGGACCTTGAAACCGCTAAGCATATCCGCAGCAGCATTCCAGTCAGCCGTAAAAAGAAAACTGCTAAGGAACCTCAGGCAGCCGATGACGATTATTAAGCATCCTTTCTGCTCAGAGACCAAAAGCTCCTTTTTTCAGTGACGGTTCCTGATCCAGGTGATATAATGTTAGGCAGTTAAAACGGAAAAGCTTACATGGGGATTTTGTATAAAGTCCTGACATTACAACCGACTTGGAAGGATGGAAGAAATGTTAAATTCATTGGCTGAACAACTGAACGAAGGCGTTAAGTCCAGCAACCCGCATGTCTATGACATGCTGTCCACACTGGGCAAAGAGATCTATTTTCCAAAGGAAGGCATTTTGAGCCAGTCTGCTGAAGCCTCCGGACATGCCAAGAAGTACAATGCCACGATCGGCATTGCAACTGAAGGCGGTATCCCGATGCATCTGGACGTGATCCAAAGTAAGCTATCTGCTTTCCAGCCGAAGGATTTGTATCCGTACGCTCCTCCTGCAGGCAAGCCGGAGCTCCGGACAGCATGGCTCACCAAAATGAAAGAAGAGAACCCTTCCCTGCGTGAAAAATCACTGAGCAGTCCAATTGTGACCAATGCGCTGACACATGGACTGAGTGTGGTTGCCGACCTCTTCGTCAATGAAGGGGACGCTGTCATTTATCCTGATAAAAACTGGGAGAACTACGAGCTGACTTTCGGTATCCGCCGTCACGCCGAGATCGTTAACTACCCGCTTTTCACCGATGAAATGACGTTCAACAGCCAAGGTTTGCGTGATGCTTTGCTCGCACAAAAGGACAAGGGAAAAGCGATTGTGATCCTCAACTTCCCGAATAACCCTACAGGCTATACTCCGGGTCTTAAGGAAGGCAATGAGATTGTCGCTGCTGTCAAGGAAGCTGCCGAAGCTGGAATTAACGTGGTTGTTGTAACAGACGACGCTTATTTCGGACTGTTTTTTGAAGACTCCTTGAAGGAATCTCTGTTCGGCAAGCTGGCAGATCTACATCCTCGTGTGCTCGCTGTCAAAGTCGATGGCGCAACCAAGGAAGAGTTCGTCTGGGGCTTCCGCGTCGGCTTCATTACCTATGCCTCTGATAGCAAGGAAGTGCTGCATGCACTTGAGCAAAAGACACTCGGCATCATCCGTGCAACCATTTCAAGCGGAGCCCATCCTTCCCAAACCTTCGTGCTTGAAGCGCTCAAGTCACCTGAGTTCCATGCGCAGAAGGAAGAAAAGTTCCAGATCATGAAGGGCCGTGCCAATAAGGTTAAAACACTGCTGGACAGCGGTAAATACAAGGATGTATGGGAATACTATCCGTTCAACTCAGGATACTTCATGTGCCTGAAGCTGAAGGGTGTTTCCGCTGAGGAGCTTCGTACGCATATCCTTCATCAATATGGCGTCGGAACCATCGCTCTTGGCGAGCATGATCTCCGCGTCGCCTTCTCCTGCATTGAGGAAGAATATCTTGAAGAACTCTTTGACCTGGTGTACAAGGGAATTCATGATTTGCAGAATAAATAAGCATGCGTTATAAAAATCTGTTTTTTTGATGAGGAACGGGTAATTGCCCAAGCACAGTCTTCCCCCTAGACATAAGATACGATGTAACTAAAACAATCCATTGCAAAGGGGAATGAACATGAGCGAAGAAGTAAGAGGCGGATACGGATACGGATGCGGACACGGAATGTTTGGTAACACTGGAGCAATTCTGGTACTCTTCATCCTCCTGGTAATCATCACTCGTTCTTTCTGGGTATAATTAATTACTCCAATTAATCAACAAGAATCAGCTGACAGCAAAAAAGCAGAAGGCCGGGAGCAATCCCGTTCTTCTGCTTTTTTCATGTTTACATATCTAAGATTGGGCCCGGCCCGCTATTCGTCGTCGTCATCCGATGGTTTTTTCCGCCCCGCAAAGAAACGGAACAACAAGCATACAATGACTCCGGTAGCCAGCGTGAGGAATACGGCACCCAAACGATCAGAACCCGCTCCAAGGAGAGGAAGCCACGTCAGTACCGCAAACAGCAGCTGGATTTGGAAAGCGAGTCCGATTGCATTCGTACGGCGGCTGCCCGGAGGTATAGGATACACGTGAAGCCAGAAGGATTCGCTGTGATATCGCAGAAGTGATGACATTTGGACTCCTGCCAGGAATACGAAGAACAAGTAAATGCCGCTGCCCATCATGCCGCTCCGGGTCCACCAGACAAGAAGCGCTCCAAGAATTCCTGCCCGCAGCACGATGCCCAGAATGTCGCTTCGCACAAAGCTTTTCATCAGAAGATACCGGTACGCAGCCTCAGGTTTCCATGGAATGCGGTTCCCCGCCCATGACAGCCATTTTCTCGCATAAATACGCTGCTGTCTGCCTGGTACATTGACAAACCAGCCCAGCATCATCAGAACGCGGCCGCTTTGTGTCTTTTCCTGGGCGATCAATCTGTCCCATGCTACCAAATGCTTGGCCGGGACACGCAGCGCCACAATATATGTAGCCGCAAGAAGCACGATGAAGATCAGGCTTCTGCCCTCCGGCTGCCAAAGCCAGGCTGCGACAGCAAGCGCAAGTATTACGTAACGAAGAAGCCGATAAGCCATCGTAGCACGCCGCGACACCATGCGAAGCTCTTTCCAGCAGCCATAGCTGGCAAGAACCTTAAGTGCGATCAGGATAATCAGAAAAGGCCAAAATGACTTCGGATCCCCGTCACTCCGGACGTAGAGCGGCCAGGATATCAAAAATACAAGAGCTAGCCCCAGCAGCT
The DNA here is from genome assembly GCF_004916975.1 of Paenibacillus dokdonensis. Lineage (GTDB taxonomy): Bacteria > Bacillota > Bacilli > Paenibacillales > Paenibacillaceae > Paenibacillus_AQ > Paenibacillus_AQ dokdonensis. Next base: position 212,695 of record NZ_STGQ01000003.1, read on the forward strand.
TGTATACCACACCACTAATCCAGCTCGCGTTAAAATAGCTGTTCATTTTGGATTCTTGAGGAAGCAGAAATACGGTATCTGCTGGTTGAAGATAGGTTCTGAAGCCGCTATTCACCGTCAGCGGTACGAACAGAATCAGCATAATCCAGCGGATCGGAAGACCAGTGGGAATATGCTGGACCAGGGAAGTGTACCATGCCGAAAATGCAATGAGCAGGAATAAAAGCAGTACCGCGACCCCGCTCTGGATGACATAACCGAGATATGGCAGCACTTCTTTTCCCCAGAAACGGCCGCGGCGCTCAGATCTTAATTGGCTTAAATCCATCGTCAATCCCTGCCTTGCACGAGGGTATAGAACATGTCTTCCAGTCCTGCCCCTGTAGTACCTGCCTGCGCGGCGATATCCTGCAGAGTTCCCTGCGCAATGACGCTTCCCTGATGCAGTACGATAAACCGGTCGCAGTAATTTTCAATCGTCGAAAGAATATGTGAGCTCAGCAAAATCGAGGAGCCCCCTTCCTTCAACTCAACCATGAAATCCAGCAGGGAGCGTATTCCCAGCGGATCCAGCCCGAGAAAGGGCTCATCAATAATATAAAGCGAAGGGCGAGCCACAAACGCGCACATAATCATGACCTTCTGCCGCATTCCTTTGGACAAGTGTGTCGATAGACTGTCCACTTTGTCCTGCATCCGGAAGATCCGTGCCAATCGATCCGCCCGTTCTTCATAATCCCCGCGCCCGACTCCGTAAGCTCTTGCAGTAAACTCCAGATGCTCGCGTACGGTCATTTCTTCATATAAAAGCGGAGATTCCGGTACAAAGGCCAGTGACCCATGATAGGTTTCCGAATCCTCTTCCCGTTTCTTTCCCTGAACCCGGATATCCCCTTTCTGGGGATTCATCAGTCCAAGAATATGCTTCATGGTTGTACTTTTCCCTGCACCGTTCAGGCCGATGAGTCCAACCATCTCTCCGGGCTTCACCTGAAACGAAATATCATGCAGTACGGGACGGTTCAAGCTGTAACCGCCGCTTAAACCCTGTATATCCAGCACAGTATTGCCGCTCATTGCATCACCTCCATGAAATGCCAATCCACTTTTTCTTTAAGGGTTCTTTTTGTCCTTCAGCCATTTAGGAGCACCTTTGTTCTTCCGTTCCCGCTCCCGCTCACTGCGGCTTTGCCGCTCTGACGGCTTCCCTCCGCGGAAGGGCTCGCTCTGTTTTTTCGCCGGACCGGGTGCCTTACGGCTTTCTTCCTTGTCCGGGCGGCGTTTCACCAAACCTTGGTCAACGGCTCCCGAAGAGATGTGTGCTTTGGCAGTCGTATCCTTGTCTTCAGGCTTCCGCCGCGCGGCTTGCCCCTGACTTGAAGAAACATCTCTTGGTTCCAGCACCTTGCCACCGTAAAGTTTGCGTTCCTCCAGTGAAATGCCAAGCTCCTTTGCAAACTTGTTCATGATAAAGATTTGCCGGTTCGTCACCAGAGAGATCACCAGGCCGCTGCGTCCCATCCGTCCGGTACGTCCTGCACGATGTACATAATGCTCGGAATCCAGCGCAGGATCATAATTGATGACCATTTCGAGTCCTTCAATATCGAGGCCCCGGGCAGCCACATCACTGGCAACCATCACCTTGAACTTGCCGCTGCGGAAACCGGCTAACACACGGCTTCTTACCATCTTATCGGCATCCGCATACAACGCCTCAGCCGGGAGTCCCATGAAATTAAGCTTTGCCTGTACTTCTCCAATGGTTTCCGTCTGATTGACAAAAACCATGACCTTGTTCGGATTGAAGTGACGGATTACGCGGCGCAGATTTTCCATCTTATCCCGCTCTTCTCCGGCAAAATAAATATGTTCGAGTCCCTTCGCAGTGGACTGGTCCGGATCGATGCCGATTTCCACCGGATTTTCCATTTCCCGTTTCACAAGCCCAGCCGTTTCCGGACTGACGGTAGCCGAAAGAAACACCAGCTGCCGGTCCCGGAGCGCGCTGCGGAGAATCCGGTCCACATCGCCCGCTCCGCCCAATTGGAACACCTGATCCACTTCATCCACGACAATCGCGTTGATATGATGCATTTTCAGCTTGCGGACCTCAATAAGCTCCCGCAATCTTCCTGGCGTTCCCACAATAAGCTGTGGATGCTGCTTCAGCTTCTCCACTTGACGTTTGAGTGCAGCTCCCCCAATCAGTCCAAGTACCTGAATACCTCTGATCTGTCCATATTTTTCACTCTCTCTAACGATCTGCATGGCAAGCTCCTGGGTCGGTGCAATCACAAGCTTTTGAGCCGATTTTAATTCAACATCTATGCTCTGCAGTATAGGCAGCAGATAGGCAAGTGTCTTGCCTGTCCCTGTCTGCGAACGGGCCAACACATCTGATCCTTTTAAAATAGCAGGAACAGCCTCCGCTTGTACCGGAGTTGGCTCCGTAATTCCGTATTCCGACAGGCCATCGACCAGAGGTTGATCGATGCCTAGCGCTGTAAATGAAGTAGCGTTCATTAAATTCCATCCTTTATATAAGTCATTACTATTTATTATATGATAAAAGAGCCGCGGTACCAAAAGTTAATTCCGTGACACCTTCCCGGTTGCTTCCGAAGCAAAAGAAAAAAACCGGCTCATTTGGAGCCGGTCTGTCACTTTTTATTCATCATCCGGTAAGTAAGCTTATCCGAAAGGCGAGGAAACAGCTGATATAACCGCATCGCGGCGGCCGCTTTTAACGGAAGATTCAACTCTTCCTTGCCCGTCTTCATCAACTGTACAATTTTGCTCGCTACATGCTCCGGCTTCATCATCAGCCATTCTACATTACTCACATAACCACCCGAGGGATCTGCGATATCAAAAAAAGGCGTATCAATCGGTCCCGGATTGACGGTTGACAAGGTGATTCCCGTTTCCCTCAGCTCCTGCCGCAGGGCATTACTAAAACCAAGCACTGCATGCTTGGTTGCTGTGTAGGCAGAGGATTTCGCCGTACCGATCTTGCCCGCCATGGAAGCAATATTCACGATATGACCGCTTTGGCGTTCAAGCATATGGGGGAGCACGGCCTTCGTACAGCGCACGGTTCCCATATAATTCACTTCCATCATCCGCTCGTATTCCTCAGTGGGCATGTCCACTGCATTCTCGAATTTGCCATAACCCGCGTTGTTTAGCAGGATATCAATTCTGCCGTAGTCCTGAATGATCTCTTCAAACGCTTGCTTCACCTGATCATCACGGGTCACATCCATGACTTTGATCTCGTGTTTCCCGGTTATTCCGTTTGAGGCTTCAGCCAGCTTCTGATGTGAGCGTGCAACTAAAATCGGAACGGCTCCCTCGCTGCTCAGCATCTGAGCCGTTAACAGGCCGATCCCGCTTGATGCTCCCGTAATCACAACCACTTTATTCTCCAACATGATTTCAGTTCCTCCCAAGAGACATGCAGTACGAAATGTACTCCACGCGTTGATACCCTTATTCTATGATATTAGAAGTATAATATCGAGGAATCGCATCCTAATATCACAAGAAAAAAATTCGCTAGACGCGGATCTTTTTGCTAAGAGGGTACTCCGAAGAGGTTTTGTTATGAGATCATGACTTGAATATCCAGTTCTCCGATACCATCCATTAAGAGAGGGATACTGAGCGCCTTTTGCGGAAGAAACGAAGTGACCTGCTCGCTTTTCACCACTTTAGGTGGCGTAATGTCGACACTCACTCCCTGATTGGATAAAATGGTGCTTGCGTTGCCGCTGATCATGTTACCGAGCTCAGAAATGGCACTTTGCCCCATCTCATCCATCTCGGTCAGCACGTATCCTCCCATCATGGCTGACACCATCCGCAATGCCACATGCTCATGAATACCGAACATAATATTTCCGCTCAGTTGTCCGGTCATTCCGATATGTATCCATATATGGTCCTGGATTAACTCCACAGTCTTGATTCCCAGGCTTCCTGTTGAAGGCGATACCTGGATAACCTGCTCGATAACAAGCCGTGCAGATTCCAGAAAAGGATTGATAACTTCCGCTTTCATTTCTGTTAAACACCCCTTCCACAGTAGATTGCAGGACACGCTCCAAAAGTCCCATTTCTCTTTGAAACAATTATACGTTAAACCCCTAAATAAATCACCAAAAATTCACACTTGATTTTAGAACCAGGGCATAAATACCCTTATTACCGATTCTTTTTTCCTATTTAGGAAATAAAAATATGAAAGCCTGATAAGTATATCGGTCCTTTAGATACAAATTTGAATACCATGGCGAATTTTGTAGAATCTATTTTTAAAATATTATGTATCTTTTTGAATCATAACCAGGGCATCCTGTCTCCATTGCCGTGACTTTCCGAATCCCATATAATTAAAGGATATACATATGGTCGAAACTCAGCTGTAGGGTATCAAATAAGGTCTAAGGAGGAACTGCATGAACATCAGTCAACTGGAGACACTGATTACCATCTCAAAGACAATGAGTTTCCGAAAAGCCGGTGAACTGCTTAATTTGACCCAGCCTGCCGTGTCCGCCCAAATCAAGAGCCTGGAGGATGAGTTCAAAACCGTTTTGGTCGACAGGAATCAACCGGTTACGCTAACAGACCGGGGGGAAGTTTTCCTTGAGCATGCCGAGCGGATTTTGGCCGTTGTCGAAGAGCTTAAGCAGCGTTTGTCTGATCTGGAGCATATTCCTCAAGGACATATCGCGCTTGGAACAACAACTTCCATTGCCATTCAAATATTGCCCAGGGTACTTTCATATTTTCAAAACCAGTTCCCTCTCATTAAAACCTCTATCCAGTCCATGGCTTCCTCGCAGATTTATACCAGCGTGGAAAACGGCCAAATCGATGTTGGAATCGGTTACCTGATTGAGCGGAATCCCAATCTGATGACATCCGTTCTTTATTATGACACGTTCGAGCTCATTGTCTCGCCGCGTCATCCTCTTGCAAGCAAATCGGCGGTTTCCATGGAAGTGCTTCAGGATACGCCCCTGATATTGCTTTCACATGATACGGTTGGCAGACGCTTTACGGATGAAATACTTAAAAAACACGGTATTACGCCCAACGTTGTCATGGAGCTGTCCAGCAGCGAGGAAATCAAACGAATGGTTGAAATTGATCTTGGCGCTGCTATTATGTCCAAGCAATCGGTAGCAAGTGAGCTCCGCCATGGCACACTGAAAATTATTCAATTGAGGGAGCTTGAGGTCAGTCATCCCGTCGGCGTGATCTACAAATCCGGAAAATATCTCAATTCGGCCATGCAGCAATTTTTAGATGATGTCAGAGGAATGCCTGAAACCCAGTTTATCAGCTCCGAATAATGAACACCCGTTTCGATGACAATGGAGAGGAGTCGTATATATGAAATTTGACCTTCATACGCATCACTTCCGCTGCGGACACGCGGATGGAAATATCCGTGATTATATTGAAGCCGGCATTTCCGCCGGACTGCAGGTGATTGGAATTTCAGACCACACCCCTTACTTCGGAGAAAAAGAGGAGCAAGCCTTTCCCCGCATTGCCATGGGTAAATCCGAGCTCGTCAATTATGTCTCGGAGGTGCTCCGCTTAAAAGAGGAATACGAAGGGAAAATCGATGTGCTTCTCGGCATTGAATCCGACTATTTTCCCGAGCATGCGGAAACCTACCATGAGATACTGTCAGCTTATCCGTTTGACTACATCATCGGCTCGGTGCACAGTGTTGGAGGCGTCAGTATCTTCAACAAGAACCGCTGGAAAGGACTGAGCGAGAAGCAACATATCGAAGTGAAAGAGGATTATTACCGCCTCATTCAGGATTCGGCGCGAAGCGGCATGTTTCAAATTCTGGGACATATCGATGCCATGAAGGGAAACTACCCTGATTTTGCCGATATTCCGGCGGAGCATATCGTGGATGAAACGCTGCAGGTTATTGCTCAGCAGGGTGTAGCCATCGAAATCAATACTTCAGGCAAAACAAAGCTGAGCGGCGGCTGGTACCCGTCGGATGCCATTCTCGAGAGGGCTTGCCATTTTGGCGTGGATGTTACCTTTGGCTCCGATGCGCATAAGCCGGCACGTGTGGCAGATGAGCTTGCCCAGGTAGCTGACCGGCTGAAATCAATCGGTTTTACAGAATGGGTGTATTACAAAAATAAACAGAAAGTCAATGTACCGCTGTAAGACTTAACATGGACAAAAAAAATGGACCCGTCACGTGCGGGTCCGAAACATCATTTATATTTTCAAAAAGGGGGTCATGCAATAAGTGTACCCGCTCTCTGTTAGAGAAGCATAACAGTAATATTTCAATTGTGTTACAAAGCTTACCTTCCCGTTACAAGCCCCTCTGAACTTCTTTTTGAACCGGTTCCTTCACCCGTCTAGTACGGCCGGAGCGATTCACAATGATAATTCCGGTAACCACCATCACTAGCGACAGCCCAATCCAGGCAGACACCCTCTCATCAAGCAGTATCGACGACAGCAGTACCCCGAAGACGGGGATCAGGAACAAGTACAATGACACCTTGCCCACAGCGTTATATTTCATGACCGTGTTCCACAAAGCAAATCCCGCTGCGGACAACAGGGATAAATATCCGAGCAGCAGCCATCCCTTGGCATCAAAATGGAAAGGCGTAAAGCCGCTCCGTACTGCACCTACCAGGAGAAGCCCCAAACCGCCGGCGAACATTTGCTTGCCAGTCAGAGCAATAACGGATTCATGAGCGCTTTCCTGACGGAAAAGTACATTGCCGAACCCGCCAAATACGGCCGATGCCAGCAGAAGCACCGCTCCGAAACCAAAATGGAACTGAACCCCCTGCTGCGCGAAACCCATGACCAGGATGCCGAGAAATCCAAGCAGAAGACCAAACCACTTGGCAGGATTCAGCCCCTCCGTCTTGTCCATCAGCCTTGCCGACAAAATCTGGAACAGAGAGGTCGAGCCGACTAGAATCGAGCCCTCGATCCCCGAACTGAAGCTCAGCCCCGCATACAGCACGAGGTACTGCATAAAGGTTTGAATGAATCCCAGACGTACGATACGAGGCAGCGAGAGCGGCTGTCTGCCATTGCGACGGGTCTGTCCCATCAGCGTGGCTAAAACCATCAGAATGAGGCCTGCAAGCGCAAAACGGTAGCCCGCAAACACCCATTCCCCGAATACGTTCTTGGAATCAATTTGAAAATGCTGATAGCTGATCTTAATAACAGGCAGTGCGCTTCCCCAGAGCAGCGTTGCTCCTGCGGAACTGATTAAAATGCCTGCCGGATGTCTAAACCATGTTTCTGCCTTCACCTTGCTGTCCTAATCTCCCTTCAATCCTTACAAACATGCTCAGCACCTGCAATGCGGGCCTGATATTGTTGATACGTAAGACTGTAAATTTTCATTTCGAGCGGTGCTGCGAAGAACATTCTCTTCTGGCTGAGCGTGCGTTCCAGCACCATTCCATTCTTTTGCATGACTTGTTCCGAGGCTGAATTCACGGCATGGCATCTGCCTTCAATACGCTCCAGATGAAGCTCGTTAAATGCATATCTTAGCAGGACCCCTAAGGCTTCGGTAGCCAGTCCCCGATGCCAGAACCTGTGGTCCACCATGTAGCCGATCATGGCTTCGCGGCGCTCCAGCCGGAGGTTTTGCAGGGAAACCACGCCTACGGGGCTTTCCGTCTCCGGCAGCCAAATGCCGTAATGCATGGAATCCGGCCGTCTTGTATTCAGCAGTTCGGCTGCAACGCGTCGTGATCTTGAGAAGCTGAAGAACGTCCCCTGCGTGACATATTTCATTACAAGCGGGTCGGAGAGTATAGCTATGACGCTCGGGGCATCCTTTTTCTCAATCTGCTTAAGCGACAAACGCTCCCCCTCAAGCAACGGCAAAAATTGAAATTTTTCCGCTAACATCCCCATCCCTCTCCTTCTTTTTCCTAAGTAAACAATGCCCAAGTGTTATACCCAATTAAGAGTTGACTGCTCTCAGCGTAAATATGGTGAGCTCCGGTTTGCATAGGAAGCGTACAGGAAGATGTGTTTCTCCAATGCCGCGGTTTACATACAGTGGCATGGAACGGTCTCCAATTGCATATTTTCCCATTATATAACGTCTCGATCCCGGCGGCGTAAGCAGCGCTCCAAGAAACGGAAGCCGTACCTGACCTCCATGGCTGTGTCCGGAAATCTGCAGATCAAATGGATACAAGGCGGCGGTGTCGGCATAATCCGGCTCATGCATCATTAGCAGGGTAAACAAGCCCTCGGGGACATCCCTTAACCCTTGCTCCGGATCGGGCTGACCCATAAGCTGATCATCTAGGCCAACCACGGCAATGCTCTCCCCTTGGTGGTCCACCAGGGCATGCTCGTTTCTCAGCACCTTAAAGCCTGCCATATGAAGCATATCCTTGACACGATCCGGATGAACCAGGTAATCATGATTGCCAAGAATCGCATATTTCCCCAAATCTGCTTTCATGGAGGAAAGCACCGGAATATAGTCCGGCATGGCATCCGTACCGGAGTCCACTGCATCACCGGTAAAGCAGATCATATCCGGCGACTCGGCCTCCACTGCCTCTGCCAGCTGTACAATATCGCTTTCGCGTGAGTGAAATCCCAGATGAAGATCACTAAACTGAGCTATAACGAGGCCGTCAAATACGGCGGGAAGCCTGGAACAGCGGAGGGTCAGACGTGTGACCTCCAGCTGTCTCGGCTCCCATAACCAGGCGTCCCCCCCGGTCAGCATGCCGGCACCCAAAATGACCGCTCCGCCGCGCTTTAAAAACGCCCTTCGCGTCATCATGCCGGACTTCGGGCTGTTTTTCATTTACTGGAAACTCCCTGTATAATAGAAATTGAAATCCAATGAACGGAAAAGGATGAAGCTATATGTATAACGATACCATGGCAAACCTTATTCAGAAACAAAAACATTTTTACAGAAGCGGCGCTACCCGCCCTTACGAATATCGCCTGCGTCAGCTGAAAAAGCTGAGAGATGTGCTGGTAGCTTACGAGAAACAGGTCATTGAAGCTTTAAAGAAGGATTTGAATAAAAGCGAATTTGAAGCCTACTCTACGGAAATCGGTATTGCTTATGAAGAATTATCCTTCACGATCAAGCATTTACGCAGCTGGATGGCACCCAGGAAGGCAAAGACAGCGCTTACGCATTTTGGAAGCAAAGGGCGGATTATACCTGAGCCTTATGGTACAACACTCATTATAGCCCCCTGGAATTATCCTTTCCAGTTGGCGGTATCCCCCTTGATTGGCGCCCTCGCTGCCGGCAATACCGTGGTAATGAAGCCGTCGGAGCTGACACCCACCATGTCTGCCTTGCTATCGGAGATGCTGGGCAGCGTCTATGAAGAGGAATACATCGCTGTGGTGGAAGGCGGCCCTGATGTCAGTCAGGAGCTGCTGGCCCAGCCTGTCGACTATATCTTCTTCACAGGCAGCGTAAATGTCGGCAAAATTGTCATGCAGGCAGCCGCCAAGCAGCTGATCCCGCTGACTCTGGAGCTTGGTGGCAAAAGTCCCTGTATCGTACACGCCGATGCCCCGCTGAAGCTTGCAGCCCGGCGCATCGTTTTCGGTAAATTCACCAATGCCGGGCAGACCTGCATCGCCCCCGACTATCTGCTTGTGCACCGAAGCGTGAAGAACGAGCTGATTGCATACATTCAGGAATCCATTAAGGAGTTCTATGGTCCTAATCCTTTATCGAATCCCTCTTATGGACGTATTGTATCTGAAAAGCATTTTCAAAGGCTTGCTTCGTTTCTGCAAGACGGAACAGTCGCCAGCGGCGGCAGAACCGCACCGGACCATCTGACCATTGAGCCTACAATGCTGGATCAGGTGACATGGGATATGCCTGTGATGCAGGAAGAGATCTTTGGTCCTATCTTGCCAATTATTGAATATGACCGCATCCAGGAGGCCATTGACATGATCAATGATCGTCCGAAGCCGCTTGCTCTGTATCTTTTTACACGGGAGCCTGAGATCGAAGACACAGTTGTAGACAGCGTCTCCTATGGCGGGGGCTGCATTAACGATACGCTTATGCATATCGCTACCCCTTACCTGCCTTTTGGCGGTGTCGGCGAGAGCGGCATGGGCGCTTATCATGGGCAGGGCAGCTTCGACACCTTCACACATTACAAAAGCGTCCTGAAGCAAACCAACCTGTTTGATTTTACTTTCCGGTATCCATCGTCCAAGAACGGTTTGAAATACTTGCGCAAGCTTTTTAAGCCTTAAGATAAGGCCGCAGCAGCATCCTACCTACATCTCTTCCGGCAGCTTGTCATCGGGACCTGGGCTGAAGATCCTGCGGAATACGCTCAGCATGGACAGGGCGTAAGCCACCGTAATAAAGCTGAAGGCAATCTCCATAATGACCGCCAGCCTCGACGTACTGTCTACGGGAGAGATATCACCATAACCGACCGTGACGAAAGTCGCCACGCTGAAGTACAAAAAGGATATGAGCTGACTCAGCAGATCATTGCCGATATTCTCGCCATCAAATGTGTGGTGTCCAAACAGCTTGTAAATAGACGTATAAATAATGGTGAAAAAGAAGACACAGGCCAGTGCAGCCGTACTGATGCGGATCAGCAGCGTCTTCATATAAACCTTCTTTTTATTCAGTGCAGACTCAGCGATCCGGTTAAATATATACAGAACATAAAAGATAACGGAGACCAGACAGAATAGAAGGATAAGCATTCTCATTCCCCCATTCCCGGGTACGATTGTCATCAGATCAATCAACCCGAACAGATCCTCCAGAGATACCAGCACGTAGATAATGATGGGCGCCAGCAGCACCGCTTTGCTCGTCCATTTTTTCTCCAGGCTGTAGAAAATATACATCAGCACAATCAAACCCGCCACATTGAGAATCCACATCCACCATGACATGACAAAGCACGCTCCCGCATATTACAGGAATCGTTGGTCATAGACCTGTCCGATCCGTAATCTTTTATATTTTTTTGTGATAGAATTCCTTAATTTTGATTACCCCTCTGCACAGCTTTAAACACAGCCTGAAACAAATTACATGTACAAAGCAGCAGCCTATATCATTACAACGGGATATGAGAATAGACCCGGCTAGAAAATATCAACAAAAAAGAGCCCCCGCTCTCTGCAGCTTGAATGCTGCAATGCCGGAGGCTCTTTCATATGACAGGCTTTAGTTTAGACGCTAAGCCATTTTTTGAACAGATGCTTGGTGGACTGCTTGTTGATTTCCGCAATGGAAGTCGTCAGTGGAATGCCCTTAGGACAAGAACGCACGCAGTTCTGCGAGTTGCCGCAGCCTTCAATACCACCATCATCCATCAGAGAATCCAGACGCTCGTCGGCATTCATTTCACCCGTTGGATGAGCATTGAACAGACGAACCTGGGAAATCGCTGCAGGACCGATAAAGTCGGTTTTGTCATTCACGTTCGGGCAAGCTTCCAGACAAACGCCGCATGTCATGCACTTGGAGAGTTCATAGGCCCATTGGCGTTTTTTCTCCGGCATACGCGGTCCAGGACCGAGATCATACGTGCCGTCGATAGGAATCCATGCCTTGACGCGTTTCAGGGCGTTAAACATCCGGCTGCGGTCAATAATAAGGTCACGGACAACCGGGAAAGTTCTCATTGGCTGTACGCGGATTGGCTGTTCCAGCTTGTCGATCAGCGCTGCGCAGGCCTGACGGGGTTTACCGTTGATGACCATGGAGCAGGCACCGCAGACCTCCTCAAGACAGTTCGATTCCCAGCACACTGGTGCTACATTTTCACCCTTGTTGTTCTGCGGGTTACGCTGAATTTCCATCAAGGCACTGATTACGTTCATACCCGGGCGATAAGGAAGCTCGAACTCCTCAACATATGATGCAGCGTCCGGGCTGTCCTGACGGGTAATAATAAACTTCACTTTTTTGGTAGAAGCAGTTTGTTCCGCCATGTCAAATCCCCCTTCTTACTTTTCTTTGGAATAGTCGCGGATCCGCGGCGGGATCAACGAAACGTCTACCGGCTCATAGGAAATTTCCGGGCCATCCGGCGTCCAAGTCGCTTTGGTGGTTTTCAGGAATTCCTCATCGTTACGATCCGGGAACTCCGGCTTATAATGCGCTCCGCGGCTCTCGTTGCGCAGCAGCGCTCCAAGCGTCATGGCTTCAGCAAGCTCAAGCATGTTCCACAGCTGGCGCGTAAAGGATGCGCCCGGATTGTTCCAGCGTGATTTATCGTTAATATTGATATTCTTGTAACGCTGCTTCATGTCCTTGATTTTGCCGATCGTTTGCTCCAGCTTGTCGTTATAACGAACCACCGTCATGTTTGCGTTCATCATTTCGCCCAGCTCTTTATGCAGGCCGTACGCATTCTCATTACCATCCATTTTGAGGATGTTCTCGTATTTGTCATCCTGCTGCTTTTTGTATCTTTCGAAAACGCTCGACGGAACGTCAGCAGCGGATTTCTTAAGTCCTCTGGTATATTCGACCGCTTTCGGTCCGGCTACCATACCGCCATAAATAGCGGATACCAGTGAGTTTGCCCCCAGACGGTTCGCACCGTGGTATTGATAATCACATTCGCCGGCTGCAAACAGACCAGGAATATTCGTCATTTGGTTGTAATCAACCCACATGCCGCCCATGGAGTAATGCACGGCCGGGAAGATTTTCATCGGGATTTTACGCGGATCATCGCCTACGAACTTTTCGTAGATTTCGATGATGCCGCCAAGCTTAACGTCCAGTTCCTTCGGATCTTTATGCGACAGATCGAGATAAACCATGTTCTCGCCGTTTACGCCAAGACCTTGGTTCACGCACACGTCATGGATTTCGCGAGTCGCGATATCCCGCGGAACGAGGTTGCCGTAAGCCGGATATTTCTCTTCAAGGAAATACCAAGGCTTGCCGTCTTTGTACGTCCAGATCCGTCCGCCCTCACCACGCGCGGATTCGGACATGAGGCGCAGCTTGTCATCCCCTGGAATAGCCGTGGGGTGAATCTGGATGAATTCGCCGTTCGCGTAATGAACGCCCTGTTGGTATACAGCACTTGCTGCCGTACCGGTATTGATGACCGAGTTGGTCGTTCTGCCGAATACGATGCCAGGGCCCCCGCTTGCGAGAATAACTGCATCCGCAGCAAACGTATGAACTTCCATCGTACGCAGATCCTGTGCACAAATGCCGCGGCATACGCCATCGTCATCGATAACAGCGGACAGGAATTCCCAATGCTCATGCTTCGTAACAAGTCCTTCCGCTTCATGGCGGCGCACCTGCTCATCCAGTGCATACAGCAGCTGTTGGCCTGTCGTTGCACCCGCATACGCCGTACGGTGATGCTTGGTGCCACCAAAACGTCGGAAGTCCAGCAAACCTTCCGGGGTCCGGTTGAACATAACGCCCATACGGTCCATCAAGTGAATAATGCCTGGTGCCGCTTCGCACATTGCTTTAACCGGAGGCTGGTTGGCAAGGAAGTCACCGCCATACACGGTATCGTCAAAGTGGATCCACGGGGAGTCGCCTTCACCTTTGGTGTTAACGGCTCCGTTAATTCCACCTTGCGCACATACGGAGTGCGATCTTTTTACAGGGACCAGAGAAAACAAGTGAACATGGACGCCTGCTTCTGCTGATTTGATGGTAGCCATCAGACCAGCCAGACCGCCGCCCACGATAATGATATTATTTGTTGCCATTCACGCTCACTCTCCTTAACTAAGAACTAACTTCACTGTATCAAGCAATGCGGTTGCTTCCTGGAATTCCGCTCTGCGGAATGCGACCATGGACAGCACGAACATCAGAGCCACCAACACAAACATCGTCATGCAGATGTAAGAAGATACACGCTGCGCGCGCGGTCCCACCGTGATGCCCCAGCTTACTAGGAAGGACCAGAGACCATTGGCAAAGTGGAACGATGCAGATATGACACCGATCAGGTACAAGGTGAACAGACCCGGCTGAATCATGATGTTATGCATGGTGCCTGCGAGTTCTTCATGCGTCAGATGACCAAGTGCTAACTGAACACGGGTCTCATACACATGCCAAACCACGTATACAAACGTAATGACACCTGTGATCCGCTGAAACGTATAACGCCAGTTGCGCGAATACTGGAAGCGGCCGTTATTCGGCTTCGCCTGATAGGCAATATACAAACCGAACACGCCATGATAAATCAGCGGGATGTAAATCAATACCCACTCAAGTACATAAAGCAGTGGAAGGTCATTAAGCAGCTTTACGCCGGCATTAAACCGTGCGAGACCTCCCTCGAATGCGCCAAAATTCGTCAGCGCATGCTCAATGAAAAACAAGCCGAGCGGAATGACTCCAAGAAGCGAATGCAGCTTTCTGGAATAATAACCATTCATAGATTGACGTGCCCCTTTCTCACATTACAACGTTTTCATATTTCACTTTTCGACATTTCACGGTCATTCTCACCTAAAAGTGTGAACAACTTGTGGCATATTTCATGTTACTCTTTTTTTTCTTATAATGGAATTGCAATATAATTATTAATCATTATAATTTAGATGCATAAGAGACATTTCGGTTACACATTTGCAGTGATTTAATTAATAACCACATAAAGAAGGTGAACCCGATGTTCGAGGACTTGGACGTATTCGCCACGATTGTTGAGCAATCCAGCCTGAATAAGGCATCCAAGCTGCTAAATTTGTCCCAGCCTGCCCTGTCCCGCAAAATCTCTAAGCTGGAGGATGAGCTGGGTGTCAGCCTGTTTAACCGGCGCGGCAAAAGACTTGAGCTCACCGCTTTCGGACAAACTGCCTATAACTTCGCTCTGGAGCAGAGGCAGCAGAACCTTAAATTCATGCAGATGATTGCCAAGTATAAAGGTGACGATCAGATCTCCGTTACGCTGGGAGCAAGTCTGACAACGCTGCAGACGACACTGCCGCCGCTCGTAACCGCCTTCATGGAAAAGCATCCTACTGCAGAGCTGAAGCTTATCACGGGCAAAACGCATGAAATCGTATCGGCTGTCCGCGATAAAAAGCTAGACGCCGGGATTGTGGCCTCTTCCATTGAGGAGACCGGGCTGCGCTGCACCGCATTGTTCGATGATCATCTGGAGCTGGTTCTTCCCAAAAACCATCCACTCACCGAGCAGGGGGATGTTAGCATGGATATGCTGCACAGCCTTCCCATGATTATATTCTCAACGGGAACCTGGTATCGTAAACTTACCGATGAACTTTTTCATCGTGCTGGCGTCGTTCCGGATATCCGAATGGAGATGGATTCGTTTGAAGCCATTGTGCGGCTGCTCCCGGCGTGCAAGGCGGCAGCCCTGCTGCCAAAATCTTATCTGCGCAGTCAACTGATGGATGATAACGATCTTGTCATGATTCATATCCCGGCTTTAAAAGAAACCCGGCGCACTACCTCGCTGATCTACTCGGAAAGCGGAGGTCTCAGCGCTGGCGCAAAACGTTGGATTGAGGAAACCAAATCTATTTTTGGCCAATATGTTCAGCAAGGTTCTTAAATTCCATCATTTTAGAAAAAGAGCTGCCCTTCAATGTAGTTTGTTTCTACAGCGAGGAGCAGCTTATTGACCATATATAAGGAGTACGATTCAACCATCACGATCTTTACATTGAAGAATTGTCAGGCGCCTCGCGTTTTGTCTCCAGATTTAATCTCAAGTCCCAGCTTCCGGGCAACGAATCCGGTAGTGCTGGCCTGCAGCAGAATGGTTAGCATAATGGCCATAAACGTGACTGCGGATATCATGCCTGCATGTGCTACGCCCATCCCCACAATCATGCCAGAGAGCGCCGCGGGAATCACCCCGGTTTCACGTACCCACATCATGAAAAGAAGCTCACGCCAGGACCACTTCACCTTACGATCCGGAAGTGCACACAGCAGCACAGTGAGCGGGCGGGCAATAAACATCAGAATCAGCACCGCTACCAGACTCGGCCAGAAATAGTCACCCAGCGCGCGGAAATCCACCTGGCTGCCCAGCAGGATAAAGATCAGCATTCGCATCATGACGCTGGTGTTATCCGCAAAGGTTCCCGTTTCCTCCAGCTTATCATCCATGGAAAGCCCCATTGTATCGGCATTGCCCCAGATCAGTCCGGCTACGAAGGTTGCCATAAATCCGCTCACGTGAAGCATATCTCCTATTAAATAGGAAGAAAGTGCAACTACGATCATAGCAATGGTAGTGTAATCCTTAAGCACGCCTAGACGGAAATGCGCCACCAAATAGGTTAATATAATCGCTACCACGGCGCCGACTACAATACCGCCTACAGCCGTTTTCACAAAATCCCATGCCATATTACCGATCTGCAGCGATTTCCCGCCGGTAACTGCCGCAAGCAAAGCGAAGGTAAGGATTGAGCCGGTAGCATCATTAAATGCCGACTCACTCTCTACGGTCTCTCTTACCCGCTCCTTAATCTTAACCTGCTTAAAGACCGGAATAATCGAAGCTGGATCCGTTGATGCAATAACGGCAGCCGCAAGAAAGGAGAAGATCCAATCGAGTCCAAATAACAAGTGAACTGCTGTACCCACGACGGCTGTCGTGATAATTACTCCGGGGACACTGAGCAGAGAAAGCGTAATCCATACCTTTTTCAGTCCGCTGAGCCGCAAATTCCGACCGCCGTCGAAGAGAATCAGTGCCGAGCCTACCGTCAATATCAGCTGGTTGATCAGGGAGCTGCTCGCCGCATTAATCAGATGCATCCCTCTTCCGAGCACCATACCTGCGATAATAAATACTGCAACATCCGGCAGCCTCAACCAGGAGGCCAGCCTTCCGGCCAGCATCCCCACCGTAATGATGAAGAGCAGAAGAATTAAAATATGATGAATGATTTCTGTAGTTGAAGATTCCACAATTGGCCACTTCCCGCTCTAGTTTACATTTACGGCTTCGCTCTCGAAGCGGTCTATATTGCTATTTGCACCGATAATGACCATGATATCTCCTGCATGTAGCTGATCCATCGCTGTGGGAGCGACAATAATTTTCCCATCGCGGTGCAATGCAACAATGCTGCAGCCGAATTTGGCACGCGTATTGACCTCGCTCAGCGTTTTGCCGTTCAGCGTTTCAGGCACCGTCATTTCCACGATACTGTACTCTTTGGATAACTCGATGTAATCCAGCAGGTTCGGTGTGACGAGCTGATGGGCCACGCGAATTCCCATATCTCTTTCCGGAAAAATCACCCGGTCAACGCCAAGCTTCGCTAAGGCGCGCCCATGAAGGATCGATATCGCTTTGGCAACGACTGTGCGAACACCCAGGTCCTTTAGCAAAATCGCGGCGAGAATGCTCATTTGAATATCATCGCCAATGGCTACAACCCCGCAGTCAAAATTCCGGATGCCCAGTGATTTCAATACTTCCTCATCCGTGGCATCGGCTACGACCGCATGCGTTAGGTACTCGCTCATATTGCTGACTACTTCTTCATTCTTGTCAATTCCAAGCACCTCATACCCCAGATCGATAAGCTCCAATGCAAGACTCGAGCCAAAACGACCCAGACCGATGACGACAAACTGCTGTGTTTTCATTTCTCTACTGATACTCCTTATATAATCAAATTTCTATTTTCTCTAACACATCTAACCGATAATAATTTTCCCTTCGGGATGACGATATAACTCTTTGCCCTTTTTAGGACCCAGTGCATACGCGAGTGTAAGTGGTCCCAGTCGTCCGGCAAACATCGTGAGACAGATCAGGATCTTGCCAACCAGCGTTAAGTGGGGAGTGAGCCCCAAGGATAGTCCAACCGTGCCGAACGCCGAGGTCGTTTCATACAGAATGGTCAAAAAGTTACTGTCCTCCGTCGTAGAGAGCACCATGGACACCCCTACCACCAGGAATAGAGCCAGGAAGGTAATCGTCAATGCTTTGAAAATGCGCTCCTGTGCCAAGCGGTAACGGAAAAGCACGATATCATCACGGCCACGGATCATCGCAATGACCGCTCCAACCAGAATGGTGAAGGTCGTGGTCTTGATCCCCCCTCCGGTAGATCCCGGAGAAGCACCGATAAACATCAATATAACCATGAAGAATTGGGAAGCTTGACGCATACTCGCCAAATCCAGTGTGTTTGCGCCTGCTGTACGCGGGGTGACCGACTGGAAGAAAGATGCGAGAATTTTGCCGCCCCAGTTCAAAGATCCAAGCGTTCTGGGATTCGTGAATTCGAAAACAAAAATTACCACTGCTCCGGCCAATATCAGTGCTCCTGTCATCGACAGCACGACTTTTGTATGCAGTGAAAGCTTACGTTTGTTATGATACTCTACCAGGTCAGACAGAACGATGAAGCCGATCCCCCCGGAGACAATCAAGAACATCACAACAATATTCACGAGTGGATCATACACGTAACCGGTGAGGCTGTTAAAGTGTCCAAACAGATCAAAGCCTGCATTGTTGAACATCGATACACCGTGAAAAATCCCGAAGTATATTGCCCTGCCAAGCGGCATATCAAAGGACCAGCGGATGGCAAACAAAATCGCTCCGCAGCCTTCAATGGCGAGTGAAAAAATCAGAACCTTACGAATTAGACGCACGATGCCTTCCATTGTATTCTGGTTCATAGCTTCCTGCAGTATTAAGCGGTCACGCAGTGAAATCTTGCGCTTCAGCGCCAGGGAGAATAACGTTGCCATCGTCATGATGCCGAGTCCGCCCACCTGAATGAGCAGCATGATCACAACTTGTCCGAAGGTGCTGAAGAAAGTACCTGTATCTTTGACAACCAATCCCGTAACACATGTTGCCGATGTCGCAGTGAATAAAGCGTCAATAAAACGAAGCGGCTTGCCCGTTGTATTCGAAATCGGCAAGGTGAGAAGTATGGCCCCGATCAGAATAATACCAGCGAACCCCAGAACCAGAATTTGCGGGGGCGCCAATCGAAACCATTTGAATTTAGCTGTCAACATAGTCACCTCTTTAAAAAAGTCAAAAGAAAAAAAGCATCGGAAATCCAATGCCTTTCGGTTTGGGCTCCTGCTGCATAACGCCTACGAGGTTAGCTGACGGATTCGGGCATGCACAGGTTGCCCTATTCGCTGCATTACAACGAAATTCACCCCTAAATAATGGTTCCCCCGTTTTCGAACGGAAATTCGGCGTATATATTATTCAATTGCATCAAAATTATAATCCTTATTGTTTTACATCACAAAGCCATTATTTGAATGAAAACCCCGAAATACAGCCAGATTACATCACAATTCTCATATAAGTCTGCCATTTTCTCGGGTTTACAAAACTTTTCCTTGATTTTCATCGTTTTTTCATGCTTCAAACGGGAGAAAACTGGCTTTAAGTGGACATCGTATGCTATGTTTACGTTTATACTATGTATATAACCACAATATAACCATGTTAAAGGGGGCATTTCATGAATCCCGTCGGACAACCACTTCAGCTCAAAGTCAATTATAAACGGCTGGGAGTGTTCGCGGTCATCGGTCTTGTTCTATTTGTCCTGTTCCAAGTCCTGCCTTCCACAGCATCAGATACGCTCGAGCAGCAGGACACCAAGGTCATCAGCAAGGAACAGGCGCAAAGCGCCGCCGTGGCATTCGCGCAAAATACGCTTCACCTCCAGATCGACATGAGTAAGAAAGCGCTCGTTACCTATC
This sequence comes from Paenibacillus dokdonensis, assembly GCF_004916975.1. GTDB lineage: Bacteria > Bacillota > Bacilli > Paenibacillales > Paenibacillaceae > Paenibacillus_AQ > Paenibacillus_AQ dokdonensis. Next base: position 232,475 of record NZ_STGQ01000003.1, read on the forward strand.
AGTCCAGTTCCGAGTTATTCGGATATTTATCCAAAGAGAAGCTTCTGGATAAATACAATAAAACATACGAAAAAAACTATCCTTATGATGTCTTCCGTGTCCGTTTGACCGAGCAGGGAGACAATGGCCATACCAGTGTCGACATACATATGAATTCAGGCAAAGTCATTGCGTTTTCCGTGACCCCGCAATATTCGAAGTTTGCGGTTGCGATGGCAGAGACCAATAAGAAAATGCGTGATAGTAAACTGCGGATTGTTGAAGGCAATATGAATCTTCAGGATAAAGAGCAGCTTGCAGAGCCATGGCTTCAGCAGTTGGGATATGATACCGGAAAACTGGAGGTATCCACTGGCGGCAGCGATGCGGGACTCCTCTATACGGATCCAAGCAAGTCAATCGGGAGCTCGAATCTTCAGCTGAAGTTTGCCTTTGAAGACGGAGCGATTCATTCCTTCCAGCCGTCTTTCTCAATCCCTGAAACGCATACAGCCTATGTGGAAAAGGAAACGTCCAAGGCTAAGTGGCTCACCATGCTGGGATATGGGCTCCTCACGTTCGTACTTGGCGTGCTTGCCATTGTTTACAGTGCCTTGTCCCGGCATCACACCTCTTTCAAGAGGGGGATATTCCTGAGTGCTTTTTATTTTGCAGTCGCTACATTCAGCAGCTATAACATGCTGCCAGCGTTTGAAGCAGAGGGGCTTTCCGGTTTTGCTCTTACTGTCGGCATGATTGTTCAAACGATCTTCAACCTCGTCATGTCCGCTCTTCTGTACTTCTCTCTGGTCGGCGGAGACGGGCTTTGGCGTAAAACAGGCCTCAATGCCTGGGCGCGGGTTAAAGAGCCTGGTTACGGGCCTTATGTGCTTCACAGCATGTTTACCGGCTATCTCTGGGCGTTCATACTGATGGGCGTGCAGTCCGTCATCTACATTGCGCTGGACAAAACGATTCATAGCTGGTCGACTACGGATGCCAGCCAGTCGCCATACAATATGCTCTACCCTTGGCTTCTGCCGATTATGGCCTGGATGGCCGGTATTTCCGAAGAAGCCGTTTACCGTTTGTTTGGTATTCCGATGCTGAAGAAGCTCGTCCGGAATACCTTTGTCGCCTGCCTGATTCCAACCCTCATCTGGGCGCTTGGACATACGCTGTATCCGATCTATCCTGTCATCACGCGGCCGATCGAGCTTACGGTCATTGGCCTTCTGTTCAGCTTCATCTTCCTGAAGCATGGCTATATCGCGGTTATGTTCAGCCATGTTGTCTTCGACAGCGTCTTGATGAGCTTCAGCCTGTTTGCTCTAGGCGACATCCCGGATATCCTGGCGGGGATTGTTACCATCATCATGCCAGCGATTGTCGCTTACATTGTATATCTGTTTAACCGCAAAAAGAAAAAGGAGCCATATATTATGACTCCTCATCCTGAAGGGCTGCAATAATCTGCTTCGCAAGCTTATCACCTATAGAAAGAGGCCGGAAATCATCGATGCTGGCCTCTTTTATTTTTTTCAGAGATCCAAAATGCTTCAGCAGCAGCTTGCGCCGCTTCTCACCGATGCCCGGAATGGAATCCAGCTTCGACACAACCATCGACTTGCCCCGCTGCTCACGGTGGAACGTGATGGCAAAGCGGTGGACCTCATCCTGAATCCGCTGCAGCAGATAAAACTCCTGGCTGTCCCGCGGCAGGTTTACCGGCTCCGCAGGATCGCCCACCATCAACTGTGCCGTTCTATGCTTCACATCCTTTACCAGTCCGCATACCGGTATAAACAGGCCGAGCTCATTTTCCAGCACGTCGACGGCTGCCGAGATTTGGCCTTTACCTCCGTCCACCACAATTAAATCCGGCATCTCCAGATTCTCTTTAAGTACACGTTCATAGCGGCGGCGGATAACCTCCCGCATGGTTCCGTAATCATCCGGTCCCTGGACGGATCTTACTTTATATTTGCGATACTCTTTCTTATCCGGCTTCCCGTCAATAAAGACGACCATAGCCGATACAGGATTCGTCCCTTGGATGTTGGAATTATCGAATGCTTCAATCCGGTGCAGATGCTCAATGCCAATCGATTGACCCAGATTGGATGCCGCTTTAAAGGTTCTTTCCTCGTCCCTCTCAATGAGCCTGAACTTCTCATCGAGAGATACCTTCGCGTTTTCGATGGCCATGCCTACCATTTGCCGCTTCATACCACGCTGGGGTACCAATACTTTAATGCCAAGCCATTCCTGGAGTGAAGCTGCTGCACCCGCAGCATCCAAAACATCTGCGCCATCCGCTTCCAATTTAGACTCTGGTGTAGATTCGGCCTCTTTGGCTGTTTCCGGAAGCAGAATCTCCTGCGGAAGAGCAGGATTATCGCTGTAATACTGTGTCACAAACGTCATGAAATCACTATAGGCCTCGCCATAGAATGGGAAGGCGGAAGCATGCCGCTGTACCATTTTCCCTTGCCGCATGTACAGAATTTGTACGCACATCCAGCCTTTGTCCACGGCAAATCCGAGCACATCGCGATCTCTGGCGTCCGCGGTCGTAATCTTCTGCTTTTCCATGATCGCATCGATGTTCATGATCTGGTCACGAAGCTCCTTGGCCCGTTCAAAATAGAGCTCCTCCGCAGCTTCCTCCATCTTACGCTGAAGTTCTTTCTTAATTTCCTCATGGCCGCCGCTCAAGAAGGATGTAATTTCATGAGTAATCCGGTCATACTCCGATTGCTGCACTTCCTTTTCACAGGGAGCAAGACATTGCCCCATATGGTAATAAAGACAAACCTCTTTGGGCATCACTCCACATTTGCGAAGAGGATACATGCGGTCGAGCAGCTTTTTGGTTTGCTGTGCCGCGTAAGCATTCGGATATGGACCAAAGTATTTCGCCTTGTCTTTCAGCACACGTCTGGTTACCTCAAGCCGTGGATGCGTCTCGTTTGTGATTTTAATGTATGGGAATGTCTTATCGTCCTTGAGCAGCACATTGTATCTTGGCTGATGCGTCTTGATCAGGTTGCATTCCAGAATAAGAGCCTCAATGTTGCTGCCCGTAACGATATATTCAAAATCACGGATATCCGCCACGAGCCGCTGCGTTTTTCCGTCATGACTGCCTGTAAAATAAGAACGGACGCGGTTTTTGAGGACTTTGGCCTTGCCCACGTAAATGATTTTCCCATCCGTATTCTTCATCAAATAACATCCGGGCAGATCCGGGAGCAGTGCAAGCTTGTTGCGGATATTTTCCATCGCTTTATCATGTTCATTTATTGCCTTATTGCTAAATTCATCCATGCATTCTCCCCCTCCGGTTATTTTATTATATGGGGAATTCATTAAAATCCAAAGTGCATTTTTATAAGGATGGAAGATTGAATTAGGACCGCAAACAAAGCGCCCCCGGAAATCCGGAGGCGCAGGATATGGTTCATCGTGAAAGATGCTTGATTATTGATGCTTGGAGATGATGTTCTTCAGGTTTTCTTTGGAATTCAGACCTACCACTTTATCAACCGGCTGGCCGTCTTTGAAGAAGATCAGGGTTGGAATACTCATGACACCGAAACGGGAAGCCGTTTCCGGATTTTCATCCACATTCAATTTGGCAATTTTCACGGAATCGCCCATTTCATTGGAGAGATCATCCAGAATTGGAGCGATCATTTTACAAGGACCACACCAAGGTGCCCAAAAGTCAACCAATACTGTACCTTGGCCTTCAATTTCAGCATTAAAGGATTGGTCAGTTACATTTACAATAGCCATAATATTTTTCCTCCTTATAAGAAAGCTGAATACAATCAAACTGATATGTCTTTGCGGACAGTTTAAGTATAACACATTTTTTTTGTAAATGTGAAATCCTTAATTACAGATGGGTATAATCCTAACTAAATATTAAACGGATTTTGCCAAGCTTAAACCGGAATGTTCAGCACCCCGAATCAACTACCGGTCGCAGCAGAAAAAGCCGTTTAACTCTATAAAGTATTCACCATATATTCTTTACAAATTCTTTGGAAATTGGGTATACTAATGTTAACTCGGGTTTCTCTGTCAATGACAACGTTCATTTACATAAAGTGAAACCATCCTGAGGGAGGCATTGTGATTATGGATGCAAACGTGCACGCGAACGATCCAAGGAAACACGTCAACGAAGAGCCGCGCAATGACTTGATGGATCTGATGAATGGCTTTGGAGGCATGGCTTTGCTCATGACCCTTATTTTCGCAGTCATGGTCATCATCAAGTTTGTTATCTCCGGCTAACAAAAGCTCGTAATGAGCTCAACACAAAAAGCCTGTCCTTTCCGCCTTTTCGGCAGAGGGTCAGGCTTTTTTCTATAGTTTTGGGTGCATAAGGCTTATGCGCGGCTCCGCCGCTGGTTCTCACCATGGAGATGCACAACATCTACAAATGGGGAAATCCGGTCCATCAGCCGCTGCCCCTTGTGCATTTCCTCGCCGTCTTTGCTTGTAAAGCTGAGATGCTTCTCCAGTCCGCCAAAATCATAATTCGAAGTGTAGAAGGTTGGTTTACGGTTCATTCTGAAATTAAGGATAGCCCCAAGTACATGATCGCGAACCCAAGGACTTAAATTCTCGGCACCGAGATCATCAAAAATCAGCAGATCGCAGTTTTTCATCACTTCTACGGTATCTTTGAGCTTCTGGCTGTCTTGAATCATGGATTTCAGATCTTCCATGAATTCAGGCATATATACGATGACTCCAGTATAACCTGCAATCGCAAGCTCATGCAGCATATAGCTCATGAGGAATGTCTTCCCCGTCCCGAACGAACCGAACAAATACAATCCTCTAGGCGTAAGTCCATGCTCCTTCACTTCCCGGATGTACCGGAATACCTGATTCACGGCAGGGGCACGATGCCGATCCTTACCCATAATCTCCACTTCGTTATATCCTTCCTGCAGTGCACGCTCGTCCACATAGAAGCTGCGGATCCGCTTCCGGATCTGATCCTCGTTCTGCCTCGCAACCTGCAGGGAGCAAGGCGCCTTACGCTCCACTAACTCCAGCTGTCCGTTCAGCGAAGCCGTCTCCAGCTTGCTGTAATGCCCTTGAAAATCATTAGGGCATTTCTCAAGGCCTGGACAATTGCCGCAATTGCGCCGGTCATTCACATATTGGTACAAACGCGGCAGATTGGTACGCAGTTTCTCTTCATCAAGCTCCGGATGCTCTTCGCGAAGCTCCTTTACTATCGGATCACTGAGCAGCTCATCGAATATAGCCTGTGATCTTTTTAGAAATGATGGCCCCTTCATTTGCTTCAATACCTGACCTAATGACTCCAAGCTCAGTTCCTCCTTCCTTCCACAAGCATCATGCCTTTATTGCATTAAACACCCTTTTTCTTGCTCGCTTGCATTTCAGCCGCCATCCGCAGCATTTCCTCGAATTCTTCCTCACTGACCGCGTCCATTGATCGATTTTCCTGTGCAATCGGAATTTCAGGTTTCATTCTCACGGGCTTGTTGCCGTATGTACGGGTTCTTCCTCCCCCGGAAGCGGCTGCCTGTTTCCCTTTAACCTTGGATTGATCACGTATATATTGAACGGCTTTCTCGTAACTATTCACCTGCTTCAGCAGCATATTGGAGGCAATGGCCTCCACAAAATTGCGGTTGATGCGCTGCTCGTTGCCGCCTGAAGTCAGAAGTGACATTAAATAATGGATGAGTACATTGATGACTTCGCCCGGCAGCTTGTAGCTGTGGTCGATTTTATCAAAAATATCAAAAAAGTTATCCGGAACGGAGCCTGGAAAAAAAGTTTTCAGCAGCTTCGTATAGGGTTCATTGCGCAGCATCATATTATACTGGTGGACATCGCACTTGGACTGGAACTGAACCGGAACATCCACATAGTATTCCATTTCAACGGCATGCTCCAGCGGTGCAGGGTCCTCCGAGGACGCCTCACTTTGCCGGAAAGAAACCACTTTACCCGCATAGACCTCACGCTGCTCCTGCCGCCGTTTGTCCTGACGGAAATGCAGATTCGCTTTGCGCTGAAGCTCGTCGAGGGCAATACCACCATCTGCGGCAAATACCCCGTCCTCATCCAGCAGCCGGCATAAGTCCTGTACGCTGAGGTCATACTTGTTCACCACATAATTGATGATACCCATCTGCTCGTGATTAAAGCGAAGCTTCTCCACATGCATGCGATTGACTGAGTCCTTCGGAAAACGCAGGATGATGTCGGCATAATTCAGCTCGTCCTCATCTCCTGACACGCGTAGACCGGGCTGCCTTGCGGTGGACACTTCGGAAAGTGCCTGCTCCAGTTCATAATCGATGACATGCGTGTTCAGCTCGAAAATATCATAAAAGGCCAGCGAAATATTCTCTTTGTGGCCGGCCGTTGATTCCGAATATTCCTCCGGTTCAGTGGCCCACAATTCCTCCCGGAGCGCCAATACGGCAAACTTGCCGATCTTATCCCGGAGCAGCAGCGTCAAATGCTGGGTATTGAAAAACTCTGCAGGTGACAAAGGCTGCTGAAGCTCGTATTCATAAATATAATCCTCATGCTCCGGCATATACATGCGGCAGGTTTGTAGCAGGCCCACCGCTTCCAGTAGCGAGGCTTGTTCAATCAGAAATTTCCGGCCTTTCTCGCTGGGCTCCAGACCCAGGGTCAGAAACAGGCGGCGCTGCTGCTCGAGCGGCGAATATCCTAATTTTTCTATAGGAATCTGCTGAAACAGCAGATGATATAAACTGATAGCAAAGGCTCCGACCATGGGCTGGTAAATCGAGCTGAGCATTCTGCTGTCCAGGCTGCTTAAGCAAAAATCGCGATATACGCAATACCTGTGATTTTCAGTAAAATGCAGCAGACTCTTCATATGCATATTTTGGCTCCTCCCATCGTAACGTAGACTTTCTCTATTCTATCATAAAAGGAATCCCCGCTCCGATATATTTCGACGATTATTTTGCCGCCAAATGAATCCAATCGGCCAAATCCTTGATCACGCCCCCGGGAACATTCGCAGCAATCCGGTACTCATCTCCTGTCGAAGGCTGATCATAAAGGGCGTACATGTGATTCAGCCCAGGATAAGATTTATACTTTACATCCGTCCTTGTGTCAAGCGCCTGCTTCCATACCTTCAAGCTCGATAAAGGGACCTGCACATCATTTTCGCCTTGAAGAATCAGAAGGGGAACATGCTGGTTCCGCGCGATCATAGGACCGCTGTAGCGGCGGATATCGTACCACCAGTAAGCGCTTGGCAATGGAAATAAACCGGGTAAATGCTCCTTGGAATATTCATCATCATGAAGCATATCGACAGCATTCTGCCAGGTATCCACCTTTGCCCGCTTGCGCTCCAGTTCGGCCCCTGTTTCATTATTGTCTACAGCCCGTTGCAGGATCCCCTTGTACTGCTGGAGCATCAGATCCTCTAACGAACCGGATGGAGCAGACAGCAGCATCGCCCCGGCGATGGCATCATGGTCCTCCTCCAGAATTTTCGGGACAAGCATGCCACCCTGACTATGCCCAAGCACATATATCCGGCTGGAATCGATCCGCTCATCCTGCTGCAAAAGCTTGATCGCAGACAAACTGTCCTCAATCGTTTCTTCCTGAACCGTAAAATAAGGCGTTAACGAGCGGTTGGGATATTCATATGTCCGCTTGGAATATCGCAGAACAGCAATCCCCTCATTCGCGAGCCCAACTGCGATATCACGGAACATTTTGCCGCCTCCCGATGATTCATCTTCATCGCTCGGACCTGAACCGTGAACCAAAACAACGGCTGGAAATTTTCCAACAGATTGCCCTGGAATGGTCAGCGTACCCGGCAGCGGCAGGCTCTTCGTTCCGACCGTTACTTTTTTCTCTACATATTGTTCAGGCTGGTCGTAAGATGGAGAAGTATAGGTATCGGAAGTGTTCCGAAGCAGAGCAAGATCATCCAATCTGCCGCCTTTGTCAAAACGCAGCTCCATCCGGAAGCTTTGCCCACGCGGCGTTTGGTAGATCAGAATAGCATTTTTATGTACATCATTCTCCTGAAAATCAGCTTTGAGCAGTATCCAAGAGCCATAAGTTTCATCCAGACTGTCTTTGTAATGTTCAAGCGTCTCATCCGGAAATAGATCCGCCAATGAAGAATTCATCATACTGCGTGCCTTGTCATAATCACCTAATTGCAAGAGCCTCATCCAATACATGCCGAGGGCGGTGAAATCCTCTCTGCCCGGCATCCATTGTCCTTCACGAAACTCCATTCGAACTCCCAAGGCGCTATTGAAGGATTGCAGCGGTACGCAGACCATATTTTCCGCATTCATGCCTGCCGGTTGAACGAGAACAAAATCCTTTTCATTTAAATCAGACAAGCTGCTGCCGAGGACAATATCCCATTTCCGGCTGCCTAGCCTCACTTTTAATGCCCTCTCCTCTTTGATCCATTGCACGCTTCCCCCAAGCGCCTCCGCAGCTGCACGCACTGGTATAATCTCCGCATCTCCTGAGGCCCTTGTGCTTTTTTCAGGAACAAACAAGCCCATCATGATGATCACCAGAAATATAAGGATACAAAATCTCCCCTTCAATACTCCTCCTCCTTCCATATCAAGCTTGTCATATTAGATATTACCTTCTATTTATATGAAACAAAACAGCCCTCCTTCCGGAGAGCTGTCCATTGTTCTTTCCTAAAACATTTTAAATCCGCTCTGACGCAGCTTCTGAATGGACAATCCACTGAAAACAGCGCCCACAAGACCTGCTACGCCCGTCAAATAATCTACGACACGGAAAGATTCCAAATGGCTGAGGAATGATACTTCGCCGCGGTCCCACAGCGAATATACCACAAGCGGCAAAATAATAACTACAAATAAATAAGAAGGAAACCATGTCGTCTTCATAAGCATATTTAAGATGAAGCCTATACCGAACATCATCACAAAAAATAAAACCATCAGCACTAACACAGGAATAAACTGCATCTTAACCTGTTCACCTCTTCTTCTCTCTGGCCAGTTCTTTTCCGTATGCGGCGGTAACCGTTCACATTTTCCGAAAATACAGGCAAATATATAAAATGAAATAAAGCTTGTTTCGCCATCATTATCATCTATCCTACTAATATAGGAAATGCTAGGCCTTTTCTTTAGTTCAATTTATGTAGTAAGTTTACTAGAAAATTTGTCACGAAGCAACGAACAATAAATGAATAGATTGTGACTTCATTTGCTCTTTCACTTGCGGTTGGATACAATATATAGAAGGTGTTTGAGATAGAATGTCAAAAGCACATAGCTTTAGATTATTCTATATAGCAACTAAATTTGGGAGTGATCGATAAAATGAACGAAGCAGCATCCACTTTAGAAGGCTGGTACGCTCTTCATGATTTTCGTTCCATCAACTGGACAGCCTGGAAATCTGCAGACGACGAAGAACGCGCAATGGCGCTTGATGAACTGCAGGAGTTTTTGAAAGAATGGTCCGAGGTTGAATCGGCCAATCAAGGCAGTACCGCTGTTTACACCATCGTGGGACAGAAAGCCGACTTTATCATCATGCATCTGCGTGAAACGCTGGAAGAACTTAACGCGGTCGAAACCGCATTCAATAAAACCCTGTTTGCCCGCTTCACAACCAAATCTTACTCCTATGTAAGCGTGGTGGAGCTCAGCAACTATCTGGCGGGCTCGGGCGACGGCGACCCAATGGAAAACCCGCATGTCATTGCGCGTCTGAAACCGATTCTTCCAAAAACAAATTACATCTGCTTCTATCCGATGAACAAAAAGCGTGACCAAAATGATAACTGGTACATGCTCGATATGGAAGAGCGCCGCAACATGATGCGCAGCCACGGGCTGATCGGCCGCTCCTATGCAGGCAAAGTGAAACAAATCATTACCGGCTCCGTTGGCTTCGACGACTGGGAATGGGGCGTTACGTTGTTCGCTGACGATGCGCTTCAGTTCAAGAAGCTTGTATACGAAATGCGTTTTGACGAAGTTAGTGCGCGTTTTGCCGAATTTGGAAGCTTCTTTGTAGGTACGCTGCTAAGCGCGGATTCCTTCGAAGAGATGCTGAAAGTTTAAAAGAAAAAGAGAAAGGAGCTGTCCCAATATACTGGGCAGCTCCTTTTTTAGTCTTATCATGAACAGTCAGGTTATTCCTCTTCCTGCTCTTGGTTCTTCAGGGACTCGAGAAACTCCGCTGTTGCACGGTCGCGGTCGCGGCTCTTCTCCTTCAATCTTTCAATGGCGGGCAGAATCAAAATATCGATTTCCTTCTGCACCGCATAAACCAGATCGTAGCGGCTCTGGTCCTCCAGATACCCTCCAACTTCCATCAACGCATTATAACGGTCCAACTCATCCCTCGTCAAAAGTGAGCGTACCTGAACGCTGCAGTGGCGCATCTTACAGGAATTTCCCCTTTTTCAATACCAGCGGAATACCGCCAATAATGAAGAGATAGCGCATATCAACAAGCTTTTTCATCTGCGCAGCCTTCCAGCCCTTGATATGCTTGTCGCCCACGACGGCAATGCCTTCGCCTTTACCCAGGGAAGCGACTGTGCCTTTATTGCTGTATACAAATTTTCTTGGCTGTTGGTTACGGATAGCAGCCACAATGTTATGTGCACAACATACGCCCTGCTGCATGGCAATTTGGGCGGTCGGAGGATACGGCCGGCCTTCCGGATTAAAGACGAGGGCATTATCGCCAATGATATAGATATGATCATGACCCGGTGCATGCAAATATTCATCCACCTTCACGCGTCCGCGTGCCGTTTCAAAGCCTGCAGCTTCAATCATGTGATTGCCGCGGATTCCTCCGGTCCACACCACTGTAGCAGCTTTGATTTCTTCACCAGTAGCGAGCAGAACACCATCAGGCGTGCATTCTTGGATCGCCACGCCAATTTTGAAGGTAACCCCTTTTCGCTCAAGCACTTCCATTGCATATTCAACAAGCTCGGGCGCAAAACCGGGAAGCGCAGACGGTGCCGCTTCTACATTGTAAATATTAACCAGGTTCGGATCCACATCATATTCTTTGCATAGCTCCGGAATACGTTCCGCAAGCTCTGCCACAAATTCAATACCGCTAAAGCCGGCTCCGCCAACGACAAAGTTCAGGCGTTCCTGCGGATGCCTCTCATTTTTATATAGAGCAAACTGGTATTCAATATGCTTGCGGATCAGACGGACCGAGTTGATGCTGCGGATCGTCATCGCATAGTCAGCCAAGCCTGGGATACCAAAGCTCTCGGATTCGCCTCCAAGGGAGATCACAAGGTAATCATAAGAAAGAGTGCCATCCTCCAGAATGACCTTTTTCTCATGAGGTCGGATTTCCTGAACGGAGGATTTAACCAGGTCAATTTTAAATTCATCAATCAGTTTCGAAATAGGAACACGTGTATTTTCAACGCTATCCGTGCCTGCGGCAGGCATATGCAAATGCGTCGTAATATAATGGTAATCATGACGATTTACTAAAGTGACATCTGCTTCATTATAATTCAATTCCTTTTGAAGTCGCTGTGCTGTCAGAATACCTGCGTATCCCGCGCCAAGGATTACGATCTTGGGAATGTTGCTCATCATCTTGCTCCTTCCAAATCCTTCTTTATATATTTATATATTTTTTGTGATACATTACAAAACTTATTGTGAAAATATACACTTTTAAAATCAGGATACATCCCGATCCTAACAAGATATGAGATCGGATTCGCATCTATTCTGCCAGCTGTGGAAACTTTTATCAGCGGTCAATTATAAATGTTAAATATTCAGGGCTTAAATGTCTGAAATTCGACAAAAAGATGGTAATGCACAATTGAAATGATAGCTACTTTCAGCCAAAAGATCAAGTCCTATTTGGACCTGGTTTCCGCGTCCAAAGCCGGATTTCACGGGCAAATTTTAACTGTTGCAGCCGTTTTTGCAGTCTCTTGTTTTCAAGACTTCCCTGACATGGAGCTTCCAGTTAACTTTTCAGCTGGAGCCCGGATATATTATAATGAAAAAGGTTATCCATTCTGATTATCAAGCTGGAGGTGCTTATATACAATGACATCACACTCAAATGATGTTGAAATATCCGACCTGCTCATCATTGGGGGAGGTCCTACTGGCATGTTTGCTTCCTTTTACTGCGGCATGCGCCAGGCGTCTGCCACGCTGATCGAGAGCATGCCTCAGCTCGGCGGGCAGCTTACCGCTCTATACCCGGAGAAATACATTTATGATGTAGCGGGTTTTCCAAAAGTGACTGCCCAGGAGCTTGTGGACAATCTGTCCAAGCAGATGGAGCTATTCCATACTAATGTGCGCCTGGAAGAAAAGGTGACTTCTCTGACGAAGCAGGATGAGCGTCATTTCATCGTGACTACAGACAAGGGAGAATACCATTCCAGAGCAATTATTATTACAGCCGGTGTCGGCGCGTTTCAGCCCCGCCGCCTCGAAGTTGAAGGCGCAGAGAAATTCGAGAAATCGAACCTGCACTATTTTGTTAACGATTTGAACAAGTTTAAAGGCAGAAAGGTACTGATTACCGGCGGCGGCGACTCAGCCGTAGACTGGGCCCTCATGCTGGAGCCAATCGCCGAACAGGTAACCCTGGTTCACCGCCGCGATAAGTTCCGCGCCCATGAGCACAGTGTCGAAAACCTGATGAATTCCAAGGTTAACGTCGTTACACCAACGGAAATTACAGATCTGCATGGTGAGAATACGATTACGAAAGTAACGCTCTCCCATGTAAAGACCAAAGAAACACAGGACATTGAAGTCGATGATGTGATCGTCAACTTCGGCTTCGTTTCTTCCCTTGGTCCAATTGCCGAGTGGGGCATCGAGATCGAATCGAATTCCATTCTCGTGGATTCCAGAATGGAAACCAATATTCCGGGTATTTTTGCCGCAGGCGATATTACCACCTATCCAGGCAAGCTTAAGCTGATTGCCGTAGGCTTCGGCGAAGCGCCAACCGCTGTGAACAATGCAAAGGTGTACATTGATCCGGAAGCAAAGCTGTCACCAGGACACAGCAGTAACATGAAGTTATAATGTATCCATAGATTGAACCACAAAAAAGGGTATCCTTGTTCAGGCTGCTGAAGCTTCGCAGTCTACAAAGGGTACCCTCATTTTTTTAATGTCGGTTCTATGTATCTCGATAATAGATTCTACACCTCCATGACGCCTTCAGATGGGAAACCTAATCGCAACCTTCATAAGGAAATGATAACGATGGATGTGTAGCGGATTATTTTCTTAGTGAACGACGCTCGGCTGGACAGCTTCAAGATTCCGTTTATGAATCTCAGCCAAAAGCAGGGTTATGAAATCCCGGTCCAGCATTAATTCAACCGCTGCATGATAAGAATCCAGAAGCATTTCATCCGTCAAGATAGCCATTCCTTTCACATCCTTCCCTTTTTTTCCTCAAAACTATCATATCAAACATTCCCAAGCGGAACAAGCGTTCGCAATATCCACAGGCAGTTGTGGAAATCCTGTGTATAATTTGTTAGCAAGTGTCGTAATAGCTATTAAAATGCAGTGGATGTTGGGGATAACAGTTATACACAGGAACGATTCAGCATTGGATAAACAAAAATATTTTTTCCTAACTCTTGTAAAAGTTAATGAATCTACCATTTATTACCCGGGTTATGGTTAACTAAACACCTTGATTTTTTAATTTTACTGGGGTCTAGTGTTGACTTCAAAAATCCATATTTTCCCACTGTAATCCAATCCGTAATCAAATCCGAGCTCGCCTATTCCAGGAAAGTGGTTCTCAAGAATCGAGGTGCATTTGCGCGTGATATGACGCATTTCAGTTCGCTTGGCTGCCGAAGAGATATGAGGAAGCGATCGGCGAAGTCCTTCCCTGCAGCTAAGCAGATTTCCTCCTTTGCTAAGATTCGTTACGAAGAGGCCGCTTTTGGCAAGTCTGCCAACCATCGCTCTGAATTCCCACTGCGCTCCGTTCTTCACATATTTCACGCGGTAATCAATCGGACGGCCTTGAATCCGTGCCAGATGAATTCCCTGTTGAATCAGATATTTCCGTTTAACTTTAACCCGCAAAAGTGCGTTATACATATCCTGAAAGGATGCATAATGATTTATTTTAAAAGAATGGGTGATACTGTAACTTGATCCGTAACGGGTCACTTTAATTACACCATATCCGCCGCCCCCAACAATCGGTTTGACGACCACAAATGCATAGGTTTCAAGCATCTCCTGAAGATTTGCTTTACTCAGTCCTCTTGTATGCGGTATATAAGGGGCCACTTCGGGATCTGTCAGCAGTGCTTCCGTTTTCAGCCACTTGCTTGCCAGCTGTCTTCCCCCCACTGCTACCGCCTCCTTTCTTACTCATATGCTTTTAACATACTCGCAAGGTGAAGTTATCTCCTGTATGTTTGTACATAACCGGCGAATCGGCTGCGAAAAACGGGTAAATGCGGAGTAAAATGGACAGAATGTTGACATAATAGTTCTATTGGCGTCTATGACTTTATCAGATATAATGGGATTTGAATGTTACAAAGGGAGGAAACTTGACCGTGGCTGAATTTTTTAGAATATTGTATTGGATCGCTATTGTTGGCATGTCTATATCGCTGGCTGCCGTAACGATTGGAATTTTCGCCATTGGATTTAAATTTATTAAAGATAAACGCAAGGGATTGGGTACCGGCTGCATCGTGTTTTCCCTGCTTGCAGCAGCTATGATCGTCTTTATGGTCAACCATACCTTTATTGTTCCGGCTTCCTAATGGCATATGGACAAAGCAAAAGGCTCACATCCGGCTTCATGCGAAGCGGTGTGAGCCTTTTTAGTATGGCTAGTGTTCCGGAGTGATCAGCACTCTTCGGGCGCCGGCTTACCAGCCTGAGCTGCTGTACGGAAAGAAGCTCCGCAGCCGCATGTTGCCGTAGCATTCGGATTACTCATCGTAAATCCACCACTCATGCCAGCATCCTCAAAATCAATCTCAAGTCCGTTGATGAGGGGTAAGCTTTGCTTATCCACAACGACCTTAAGATCGTTTACATCCATATATACGTCGTTCTCCGATTCTTCATCGTCAAAACCCATGGCGTAGGAAAAACCGCTGCAGCCACCCTCCTGTACACCCAGACGAAGGAACATGTTCGGAATCTCCTGCTCAGTGAGCATTTCTTTAAGCTTATCGGAAGCGGAATCGCTAATGTTAATCATAGGTCACCCTCCTTATGTTACTATCATCAGTATACTCCACAAATCTTATCCTCTCAAGTAACTGCTGCCCGTCATACTCATAGGTGCAGACCTTTTTTTTCCTGTCTACCGTATTGCGGAGCCAGAATGTGCGGTTTATAATAGGGTGGGTGATAAGGGAAAGGCATTTGTCGGAATTTTGTCACCTGCTTGACGATGGTCTGTCATAATTTTTTGTAACTTTTTTCACAAAAGTGTTGAATTTTCTAAGCAACAGGCATGCAGACCTGCCGCTATATTTAACCGGCCTTTGCTCCTTCGGAGCGCATTAACAAGCCGTTATTCTAGACTTGATTGAATGAAGCCGGACACCTTCCGACGAGCGGATTTTTTTTGTGTTTTTTTACTTAAACCGCATCCCATCAAAAGTACAGGAGGAATGGATATGTCCATGATCGTAACATCTAATACCAACAAGAGAATGGAAGAAATCGCTGAAAAAGTTCGCCACGGGGAGCGTCTAAACCTCGAAGACGGTGTATTTCTTTATGAAACGGATGATTTGCTGACTCTAGGGCAGCTGGCTAATGAAGTCAATCTGCGCAAAAACGGCAAAAAGGTCTATTTCATTGAAAATATGAGTCTGTACTTCACCAATGTTTGCGAAGCAAGATGCGCATTCTGCAACTTTAGAAAAGACCTTGGTGATGATGGTTCCTACACCCTGACCGGCCAGGAAATGGTTGAATACGTTGAGCAGCACATCCATCCGGGTGTACGCGAATTCCATATTGTCGGCGGGCATAATAATCATATGCCATTCCAATATTATGTAGATTCGCTGCAGGCGCTGACGGACCGCTTTCCTGATGTTACACTGAAGGCATATACGGCAGCGGAAATCGAATTCTACACCCGGATCAGCGGGCTAAGCACCGAGGAAGTGCTTAAAGAACTGCAAAAGGCAGGTCTGAAGTCGCTGACTGGTGGTGGTGCGGAGATTTTGTCCGACCAATACCGCCAGAAAATGAAGGTGGACAAAGCGAACGTGGAGCAGTATCTCGACGTTCACAGAACAGCTCACAAGCTTGGCATGAAGACTCATACAACCATGCTGTATGGCTCCATTGAATCGCATGAGGACCGTATCCGCCATATGATGCAGATCCGTGATCTTCAGGATGAAACAAACGGATTCCTGGTATTCATTCCGCTCTCCATGCAGCCTAGAAATAAGAATGCGGGCATTATGCGCCGCAACTCCGCATACGAGGATTTGAAAACCATTGCCATCAGCCGTCTGATGCTTGATAATTTCGATCACATCAAAGCGTACTTTATCAACATTGGTGCCCAGCTGACCCAGGTCTCCCTCTCCTTCGGTGCTTCCGATGTTCATGGCACGATTCTTAAGGAACGCATCAGTCACGCGGCTGGAGCCCTTACACCAGAAGGTTTGACACGTGATGAGCTGATCTGGCTTGTCAAAGGCGCAGGACGAATTCCGGTTGAACGGGATACATTCTACAATGAAATCAAAGTATATGAGTAAGCACTCGGATTAAGCATCACACCCAGAATTCGGCAGAAGGTACTCATTTCCAACTGAGAATTTTTCACACGCGATCATTAAAAGCTGATGTAAAGAAAGGAAAGACGGACCCAATGAGAAAATTTGTCATTCTAGGTGGAGGCTATGGCGGTCTTGCTATGATTCAAGGTCTGATCAGCAGCCACCTGCCGCCTGATATTGAACTGGTGCTGGTGGACCGGATGCCATTTCAGGGCATAAAAACGGAATATTACGCACTTGCAGCGGGGACGGCTTCAGACTTTGATCTGCGGATCCAGTTTCCAGTCCATAACCAGCTGACTAAACGTTATGGCGAAGTGACTTCCATTGATCTGGAAAAGAACCTGATCCATATGGAGCAGGACGAACCCATCGAATATGATTATCTCGTTATTGCACTGGGTTGTACGGACCGCTATCACGGCATTCCGGGCGCAGAGCAGTACACAAACAGCATTCAGACCTTTTCCAGCACCAGAGAGACGTATCATCGCCTGAATGATATCAAGCCTTATGGGCAGGTTCATATTATCGGCGGCGGTCTAAGCGGTGTTGAAACGGCAGCTGAGCTTCGCGAGAGCCGTCCCGACCTGAATATCACCATTCTGGACCGGGGCAGTCGTGTGTTGTCCGCTTTTCCGTCAACCGTATCTGCATATGTCGAACAGTGGTTCCGTGATCATGATGTCAACACCAGACCCCATATCTCCGTTTCCCGTGTCGAGGAAGGTATCGTATATAACGCGGATGAACCAATTTATACGGACACAACCGTTTGGACTGGCGGAATTCAGCCTGTGAAGGTTGTTCAGGATCTACCGGTACCCAAAGATCCTGGAGGCCGGATTCTTGTGAACTCGTATTCGCAAATTCCGGATCATCCTGAAGTATACGTAGTTGGTGACTGTGCAAGCATCCCATTCGCTCCAAGCGCACAGGCTGCTGGAGCCCAGGCCGAGCAGGTGGCAGAAATTCTGCATGCTCTCTGGCGCGGCGATACACCAAAACTTCATAAGATCCGCCTGAAAGGCACACTCGGCTCACTCGGCAGCAAAGCCGGTTTCGGACTGATGGGGAAAACCTCCGTAAAAGGAAGAGTACCCCGTCTCTTGAAGAGCGGAGTACTCTGGTTATCCAGACGCCATTTCGGCTAATCCAGCTCGAGGCTGTCCCAAGCCTCGAGTTCTTTTATTTTTGCCATAATGGCCTGATACAGCTCGTCCGCACTATCGGCATCAATAATTTCACCGTTTACCATTGCAAATGGCATCATGGCGCATTGACCGCAGTTGCTTAAACAGCCGTATTCTATAACATCATAATCCGGATTCTCTTCCAGATTGTCCATGACTTCATCGGTACCAAAATGCATGTTGTTCGTGCAAAATTCGATGATGGGTCTCACTTGGTAATCACCTGCTTCATATGAATTCATAAAATGAAGGACTAACCTTAGTTTAGCGGTGGTTGAAGATAATATCAATGTCTACGGTGCCTCTGAGAAGATATAGCCATTTTATTTTATCTCCATTTGTAATATAATAATCATTATAGGAAAGGAGTTGAAACTAATGAGCGAAAACGCACAAAGCACCATGTATGATGATGTAGCAGAAGTGCTGGATAAGCTTCGTCCGTTCCTTCAGCGCGATGGCGGTGACGTGGAACTGGTTGACGTTGAAGACGGCATCGTGAAATTGAAATTGATGGGTGCCTGCGGCAGTTGCCCAAGCTCCACTATTACACTCAAAGCCGGGATTGAACGCGCCCTCGTTGAAGAGGTTGAAGGCATCAACGATGTTATCCAAGTATTCTAATCCCATTCAATAACCTGCAATACACAAGAGACCTGCACTTCCTTAAGAAGCGCAGGTCTTTTTTTGGTGCTTCCTAAGATTTGGGGTTCGCCGGTTCGATCCATGGACGGATGGGATCCAGACCGCCCGAGATATCCATAATATTACCCGTAATAAAATCTGATTCATGCAGACATAAATATCGTATCACCCTGGCGATATCTTCCCCGCTCCCAGGCCTCCCCCGTGGCGTCTCCCGATCCACTAGGTCAGAAACTTCGGCAATCGATTTTTCCTTGTTGTCCCCGCGGATATCGCCGGGGCAGACCATGTTAACGGTGATACCGAATGGAGCCTCCTCCACCGCCAATGTTTTTGTAAAAGACACAAGCCCTGTTTTGGCAGCAGCATAGACTGCTCTATGCGGCCAGGCTCTGGCTTCTGCTGCATGGCCGTATCCGAAATGTATGATTCGCCCCCATTTTTTATGACGCATGGCAGGCAGCACCAGATGATCCAGCAGCATCGTACCTACCAGATTCCCCTGAATCAGCGACAAAATTTCCTCCTTCGTGTATTCGGAGAATAATCTCCGTTCACGAATAAAGGGGCCCGCATTATTCACTACGATATCCGCACTTCCGAGCCGGGATTCCACCTGGCGTACCAGTTCTTCAATCTGGGCCGCATCGGAGATATCAGCCTGAACAGCGATGCAGCGAACTCCAAGCTCCTCGATCCTTTGCTTGAGCTCTTCCGCCTCCTCCTGACTGTGAACATAATTGAGTGCGATGTCGCAGCCCTGCTCCGCCAGCGTAAGCGCGGTCATATTCCCGAGACCCTTCGCGCTTCCCGTTATGAGAGCTATTTTGTCCTTCAACATGATTCCTCCTCTCCAACCGGATGCCTTATTCTCCGTTAATTCCCCAATCCATTTATATGCCAAAATCATTCATTCATATGTAGTCCCACATTTTCTAGTATAAAAGATTTGTCTGAGCCTCACAACTTGCATCCCCTCAGGTTCAAGGTATAGCCTGCTTTCATGCAAAAAAGATCCACGGGCAATAACGCCCGCGGATCTTTTTATAATCATAAGTGATAATGCATGTTGCTTAAAACGCCGGAATAACAGCGCCTTTGTATTGGTCTTCAATGAATTTCTTCACATCGTCAGAGGTCAGGGCAGCAGCCAGCTTTTTAATGGCATCCGAATCCTTGTTATCCGGACGGGCAACCAGAATGTTGGCATAAGGGTTATCTTTGCCTTCCATGAACAATGCATCCTTGAGCGGGTCAATGCCAGCATCAAGAGCATAATTCGTGTTGATTACAGCCAGATCGAATTCGGACAATTGGCGCGGCAGCATCGCAGCATCGGATTCTTTGATTTTAATGTTTTTCGGATTTTCGATGATGTCACTTACTGTAGCTTGGATCATGTTGTCTTCTTTCAGTTTGATCAGACCGTTTTGAGCAAGCAGGCTCAGCGCACGTCCGCCATTTGTTTTGTCGTTCGGAATACCGACAACAGCGCCATTGGGAAGCTCATCAACCGATTTATGCTTTTTGGAGTAAGCTCCCAGCGGTTCCACGTGAACGGCTACTACAGGCACCAGATCCATTTTACGGGTGCTGTTCTCATCATCCAGGTAAGGTTTATGCTGGAAGAAGTTCGCATCGAGCTGTTTTTGGAACGTCTGTACATTCGGCTGTACGTAATCGGAAAACTCTTTAATTTCGAGCTTCACGCCTTCTTTTTCCAGTGCGGGCTGGATATGCTTCAGAATTTCCGCATGTGGTACAGCCGTTGCTCCTACAGTCAATGTTACGGTTTTAGCTTCCGTACCTTTGTCTCCTCCTCCGGCAGCAGGCTTTTCGTCAGCGTTTTTATTACCGCATGCAGCCAGTGCCACCACCAGAACCAAGCTAAGCAAAGCAAACAATCCTTTTTTCATTGTAAATCCCCCTTAAGTTTATCGTTTTAATATGATTTATTCACGGAAAGCTTCGCGCATGTGTTTTTCTTGTGTGAAAAACCATGCATGCGGAAGATTTCCTATAACATCCGAATATCGGATGACACTACCTTCGGTTTGTTACTATTTGCGTGTAAAATGTTTGACGAGCCGGTCGCCGGCCATCTGCAACAGCTGCACGAGAATGATCATAAACAACACGGAGATGATCATCACTTCATTCTGGTAACGGTAGTAACCATAGCGGATGGCCAAATCGCCAAGCCCGCCTCCGCCAACCATGCCTGACATCGCAGTGTACGAGACCAGCGTAACAATAGTAATCGTAATCCCGGCGAACAGGCCGGGTCTTGCTTCCGGCAGCAGCACCTTCATGATGACCTGCCAGGTGGAAGCTCCCATCGACTGTGCCGCCTCCAGCACGCCCCGATCCACCTCGCGCAGCGAGGTTTCCACCAGTCTCGCAAAAAACGGGGCAGCCCCGATGACGAGCGGCGGAATCGTTCCGAGCACCCCGTAGGATACGCCGACGATCGATACCGTGATCGGTATAAGCGCCACGATCAAAATAATAAACGGCACGGACCGAAGAATATTCACGATTATAGACAGGACGGTGTACACGGTGCGCACCCAACCGCTGCTTGAGCGCGAGCTCTGATACAGCACCACGCCCAGCGGCAGGCCCAGAAGGAAGGTAAAGATGGCCGAAGAGACGAGTATTTTGAGCGTATCCAGACTGGCAACGCCAATCTCATTCCAGTCCAATGTTGAAAAATCCAGTCCCCACATCAGTCAAGCACCTCCACATCCAGGCCTTCCGCAGTAACCCTCTGGATTGTCTTCTCGATTTGTCCCGGGTCCCCTTCCAGACGGACAATCAACTGGCCATATGGAATATCTTTAATTTTCGAGATGGTTCCCTGCAAAATAGCGAAGTCCACTCCTGTCTCCCTTGCTGTTCTGGACAGAATCGAGTCATATGTTTTCTGCCCCAGAAAGGTAAGCTTACAGAGGCGGGATGAACCGTCATGCGGAGCATCCAGCGCAAGCTGCGCTGACTCCCCTGCCTGTCCCAGGATAAACTCCCGGGTAACCGGATGCTTCGGCTTCAGGAAAACGTCCGTTACGGCTCCCTGCTCCACGATGCCTCCTTGATGAATGACAGCCACCCGGTCGCATATGCTCTGGATGACATGCATTTCATGTGTAATGAGGACAATGGTCAAGTGGAATTTTTGATTAATATCCACCAGCAATCTCAGAATCGAATCTGTGGTTTGCGGATCCAGCGCAGAGGTCGCTTCGTCGCACAGCAGCACCTGTGGATCACTGGCCAGCGCGCGGGCAATACCAACTCTCTGCTTTTGTCCGCCGGACAGCTGCGCCGGATATTTATCCTTGTGGTCTTCCAGCCCGACTAGCTGCAGCAGATCATCCACCTTTGCTGCAAGCTTTTCCTTGTCCATATGAGCCAGCCGAAGCGGAAAGGCAATATTTTCGTACACAGTCGCTGAGCTCAGCAGGTTAAAATGCTGGAAGATCATTCCGATTCCTCTGCGCTTGCTTTGCAGCTGCTGCTTGCTGAGCTTCGTCAAATCCACTCCATCCACCCAAACCTCACCAGAAGTCGGCCGTTCAAGCAAATTCATACAACGGATCAGTGTGCTTTTACCGGCACCGGAATGACCGATGACACCGAAAATTTCCCCTTTTCGAACGGACAGATCAAGGCTGGATAAAGCTTCAGTCGTTTTCGCGCCTTTGCCGTATTTCTTGGTTACCTGTTTCAACTCTATCAATCCGAAGCTCTCCTTCCCTGTACCTTTTGAACAAGTCCCTGTACAGCATCTATCGCTTTCAACCGTCCCAAGACGGTAACAGACAAAAATAAAAAGCCCTCTTGACGGAATCAAAAAGGGCTCTTCGTATACGAAGTCGCTTCCTTTCTCATCTGCCAATCCGCAGGATCCACCTGCAGTTGTAGGAATTAGCACCATGTCATTTCAGAATTGGCTGTTTGCCGCATCTCAAATCGGTTGCCGGGCTTCATCGGGCCTGTCCCTCCGCCTCTCTCGATAAGAAAAAACGTATGCAATTAAAAGTTACATTTTCATGATTTTCAGTATAATAACTTTTTCTTTCTTTGTCAAAAGGAAAATTGTTGAACGTCACTATACCTGCATGCCCTTTTTGGCCCAGAGCTCATTTGCATACTTATAAGCGGCAATCAGAGATTTGCATATCATATCAAGTCCTTGTTTCAGATCATCCAGATGCTTATCCAAATCTTCCAGCTCAACCTTATCATGCAAACCCTGATGCCGCTGCCACAAGTCATCCTGCATTTCTGCGTTCATATAGTGGATCTCCGCGTTGCGCCGCTTGCGCAGCACATTCAGGGAGCTCCGGTAGTCATTTTTGATTCCGATCAGCGCTTCGGCCAGCTTTTGATGATTTTTGAGATAATCAAACTGTCTCAGCACCGTAAAATAAGAATAATGCGCTTTTACTTTTGACGTATGCAGATCAAACATATCATTCAGAACAGTACCAAGCTTATCCAGAATAGAAAAGATGCGGATAAAACCATTTTTATAAAAATAGACGTATCTGGCGTACTCACTTTGTTCTTGAATGTTCATGTCATCAACGAATCCTGCTTTAACCGACTTGCGGAAAAAGCAAGCTGCGTAATAGCTTTGTTCAAGTTCATCCAGTGAAGAGACCAAGCCGCGCGTCCAAATCTCCAGCTTGCGGAAATCATGACTGGGATCATCGTTTTTCTCCATCTCCCTCTGCAGCAGCTGGATCGTTTGGGACATCCTTTCAATCGCTTCTTCAAGCAGCCCGTTATTTTGACGGGGCATTTCCCCAAGCATTGTTCGCAGCATAGACATTCTCTCCCTGCATCAAATTTGCGCAAATAAATATTTCATTGTAAATATTAGATGACTTTGTAGGCCGGGCATATCTTTAATTCGTCATATTACAATATAAACAAGTCAGGTTCTGGATTAAACTTCTCTAAAACAATTTCCATAACGTAATAGAACTCATAAGGACTTTTGGCCGTTAGATTCGTAACAGCAGCTCCGCTGCAATGTTAAGCTGCAAACAAAGTCCCCGAATACGCTTCGTGGACTTTGTCGATGATGCTTATTCAGTTAAAACTGCATGCTGGAGGCTTTTAATGGTTAACAGACTCTCTTCCAAGCTGCCATACGCGTACGCTCAAGTAGCATAATACTCCGAACAACGAAGAAATCAGCAAATTATGAAGCAGAGCCGCGAAGATATACAATTCAGGCTTGCTCAGCGTAAAGACAATTCCAGCGCCGCTGAATACCTGCAGCAGGCATAAAACCACCGCTGAAGTTCCGAGGCCCCAGAGCTCACGGCTGCCTTGATGCAGTTTGTAAGCAAAGTACGCCAGCACAATGATCGCGATAAACAGAAGCAGTGCGGCTAGCCTGTGTACGAAAGCGATAGCTACGCTGCCCGTCAGTTCCGGTATCAACTTGCCGTTGCATAGCGGCCAGCCCGAACAGCCTCCCGCCGAGCTCGTGTGACTTACATAAGCCCCGACATACACCACAATATACGAATAAATTGTGACTACCCAGACATAGTTCCGGAAAGCCAAACTGACCGGAGAACGCTCCTCCCTGAAGGTTGCGTGTTTATCCTTATCCATTTTCCGGGCTCCAAGCGCCAGCATCAGAGAGCTGGCAAAAGCAATCAAGGAGAAACCGAAGTGCAGCGCAAGCACCGCAGAGGATTGGTCATACACAACAGCCATAGCCCCCATTAATGCCTGTACAAGTACAAAGATGAGCGTCAGAACGGAGTACGTTCGCAAATCCTTGCGGTTCTTAGCGAAGAGCCAGAAGGCCACGACAACGGCTACAGAAGTTAGCCCTGCCAGACCACTGACCAAACGGTGGGAATATTCAATTAACGAAGCAATGGTATGCGCGGGAACAAATTG
The DNA here is from genome assembly GCF_004916975.1 of Paenibacillus dokdonensis. Lineage (GTDB taxonomy): Bacteria > Bacillota > Bacilli > Paenibacillales > Paenibacillaceae > Paenibacillus_AQ > Paenibacillus_AQ dokdonensis. The sequence goes on from NZ_STGQ01000003.1 coordinate 257,090, forward strand.
TCCCCGGCATAAAGGCCACTCATGGCCGCAGCCTAGACCCGAGTCCGTTTTGGTTACGACAGTTCCGCCAAAAGTCGCAAAAAACATAACAAAAAAGGTTAGGTAGCTGAGCCATTTCAATTGTTTGGTATTCAAAATTCTCTCACCTGCAGCTCAAATTAAAAACGCTCCAACTATACTGAAGCGCTCCGTATATTTACCAATCTCATTTATTATACCTGATAATTCATCATGGAATATACCCACTTTGTGACAAAATACAAAGAAAACGCATTCTTTTTGCATAATAAGACAATGACACCGCTCTTGCCGAGACAAGAGCGGTGCATCTTATTAATATTTATGAATCGTTCTGTACACATCCAATGCCTGCTGCAGGAAGCCTTCAATTTCCTCCCGTGATTTGCGCAGCTTGTTGACAAAGCGCACAAGCTCACGTCCGTCGGAGAAAGCCACAAAGCTCGGAATGCCAAGGATGTTCAGTTCCTGACTGACATCTTCAACTTTGTCCACATCCACTTCCACGAGCGTCATGTCGTTGGCGAATTTCGTTTCGACATCCGGCATGAAGGGATCCATGAATTTACAATCTCCGCACCAATCGGCTTTGAAAATAGCTACGGTTAATCGTGGAGATTGAATCGCAACCTGAAATTCAGCTTTAGAAGTAATCTTTTGCATCTATGATCAGTCCTCTCTGAACATTTCTTGTCCAATTCTTACTTTAGTGAATCAAAATATAGAGTGGAAGTCAAATTTTTGAGCCATACTGTTACTAAGATCATTTCACACCGGAAAGGAAGATCCGTCCATGGCGGAGAAGGCGGAAGGACATTCTACATTCCAGGGGGTTATCCGGCTCGCAAAGACGCTGCCCCAGACAGCTGCAGAAGCGTTCAAAGGAAAATATGCCTGCTGGAAAGCATCGCAGCTTCTGATCAAAGAACGCAGACCGTTCGGCTGGAAGGAAACGGCTGCCCATAGCATTCGCGACCAGCTCGACAAATTGCTTAGTGACCGGAACCGTATACGTGATAGCGCATTCGGCAAAGAAGAGGCTGCGGCTCCGCTCTCGCCAGAGGACCGGGATATCGTGAAGAGCATCCGTGAGTCTGTTCTCGATGCCAATCGCAGCAATATTACACGAACCGAAGCGTACTATGACTGCTACCGGGAATTTCCCGAGCTGCATTGGTCATTCCTGGCCCATATGGTGTCCCGTAATGCGGGCTGGAACATGACTGACCTCAAGGGCGGTTTGCTGTCAGATGTGGTCACAGACCAGCTTCGCGAGGATATGTATCAGATGCTAGAGCGCAGCAACGCCCTGATTTTTCTGGATGCCTACCCGCAGCTGCTTCTCTATATACACAGCCGGAGGCTTGGGAGAAGCCTGTTTCATCTTCTGCCCGAGTTTCGCGTCTCCTCTTTTATGCGCCCGTTCTGGGAGCGTTTCTGGATCGAACGCGACAGCGCTCTGCTGGCCGTCGGTCTTATTATTAACGAGCAGAACTATATCGAGGGCAGAGTCATTCAGAACAGCTATTTTCAAAAAAACATTCTGCACAGCTCTGTATTTACACTTCACAGCAGGTTTCAAATGAATCAGATTATTTTTCCGATGCTCGTACACCTTCCAGATCCAACTGCCGACGGAGTTGTTCAGAATGTTGCTGTTCCCCCATATGAAGAGGCCGAAGAAAGCCCTGAAAAAGATGATGCCGGACCCAACAGCTGTCGCGGCATGGTCGGCCTGATTCTGGAGCGTTTCTCAAATCTGGAGGAACGGATTGCCTTCGGAAAGGCTTTATATGCCATGCTCTTCGGTTACAAGGAGGTGCTGACTGGGGTTCAGGCTTTTGCTGCAGCGACCGCGCATCGGGGCTCCCGCCAGGAATATTGGCCCAAGCTGTTCACCAGCGAAAAAAAAGCAGCTCTGAACTCTCCACAGGAGAGCACAGAGCTGCTCAAATCGGAATGGCTTCCGAAGGGAAGACGGTTTTACAGCCCGCCACTAAACGAAGTCTGGCATGACATGGCTTACGAGCCCATTACCAGTTATGACTGGTTTAAGACTAAAACGGCCATTGATCAGGTGACCCGGCCAAAAAGGCCCATTTTCATTGAGATGACGCATGCCCACCGTTTTGCCGTTCAAAAAACCGCCCTGACCCATGATGTGGAAAGAGCGGTAACATGTTCTGATGATGCACCCTGATGGGAATCGGCAACATCAGAACATCATTTTTTATTGGCCCTGCGAATCCCCGGTCTTGAAGCGGGATGGCTGTAGGCGCATCAGTGGCCGCAGCAGCTTTTGCAGCTTGCGGGGATAGCTCACCAACTCATGCTGACGCAGCACGCCGAGCATAATCATGAGTACAAGATAGAGAATGACGACTGCCCCACCGACAATGATGCAGGTAATGAAGAAAGCGAGACGATCTGGCATGATATGCGTCATCTGAATGCCTGCCTCGTTCAGTCCATAACCTGCGGCGGCAGTCAGGATCACCGTCAGCAAGAAGCCTGTCCAGCGTTTGCCAAGAATCGAAAAAGGCACGATGACCTTCAGCATTCGCAGATTGAGCAGGGTAATGACCAAGAAACAGAGTCCGGTAGCGGCAATAATGCCATAGATGCCAAACCATGGGGCAAGCAAGTAGCTTCCCGCCAGCTTGACCACAATACCAACCATGACATTCACCATGGAGATCTTCGCCTTGTTTACTCCCAAGAGAATGGAGTTTGTTGTCATCATCGTGATCTGGAAGATCGTTCCGAATGTGAGCAGCATGATAAGCCAGCTCCCATCCAGACTGCTGAATAGAAGTCCATTAATCGAATATGCCGCTGTGCACAGCGCGATTACGATTGGCATCCCGGTCAGTACGGAGATGCGGAGCGCCAGCGTCATCTGCTGCTGCAAATGCTCCTGATCCTTACGCGCAAATGCTGCCGATATAACCGGTATCAACGAGGTACTGAGCGCAATGGCCAGTATCGGCGGAATACCGGCAATACTTTGAGCCCGTTGTCCGAGAATCCCGAGAAGCTCCGTTGCCTTCGCCGCTCCGATCTGACCGATCAAAAGCGGATTAACGATAGACGAGTCGATAAAGTTAACCGCAGGAACGGTTAAAGATGAAAGTACAATCGGAATGGACAGCGTGAAGATGTCCTTATAAATTCTCATCAGCGGCAGCTGGTTCACAGTACCTTCACGAAGCATCTCCGCCTTATCCTGCTTACGGATTTTTACCGTATAGTACAGCATAATCGCAAATGCCCCGATGCTTCCGAGCACGCCCCCAAAGGATGCGCCCGCTGCGACCCAGCTTCCGCTATAACCTGATTTCAGCAGTATATATGCCAAAATAATAGCTGTGCCTACACGCGCAAACTGCTCGACAATTTGCGAAATACCGCCGGCTGCCATATTGTTTCTTCCCTGAAAATAGCCACGCATCATGGCGATTGCAGGAAAAAGGAGCAATGCAGGTGCCAAGGCACGGATCGCTAACGACGCTTCAGGTACTTTGGATACGTATGTTGCATAATACGGCGCCAATACGTACAGCAGAACGGTAATAATAACACCGGCAAATACGGCAAACAGCAGCGCCGCATGATATACCTGACGCGCCTCGCCCGGCCTCTTCAATGCATAACGTTCCGATACCATTTTACTGAGCGTGCTCGGAATGCCGGCAGTGGCTACCGTAAGCAGCATCAGATACACGTTGTTCGCAATGGAGAATGAAGCCTTTCCGACATCATCAAACAAGTGATCCAGGGGCACTCTTTGTACCAGCCCCAATACCCTCGCCACCAATGCCGCAGCAGCCAGAATAAGTGTACCTTTGATAAACGATTCTTTTTTAGCCAAACCCTATTCCCTTCTTTCCCCCAGCGAGCACAACCCATGGAGCATATGACTTTAAAAAACAGCGATCCAAATAAAGAACACAACAATCATTACAATTTGCAAAATAATTTTCATCACCATGCTGCTGAACAGTCCCACCAATGTACCAAAGCCGACTTTTACGGATTTTGACACGGTGGAACCGACAATCAGTTCACCAACAAAGGCCCCTAGAAACGGACCGATAATAAGGCCGAAAGCCGGAATCACAAAAGGCCCGATAATAACGCCGATGGTGCTTAATATAACGGATAGCCGGGAGCCTCCAAACTTCTTCGTTCCCCAGGCACTAACCGCATAATCCGCCACAAACAGTACAATGATAATGAGCGCCTGAATGATCCAGAACCACACATTGAAATGCCCAAATGTAAAGAACCAGCCATAGACGAAAAAGGCAACAAATATCGCCACCGCACCCGGCAGCACGGGAAATATGGCTCCGGCCAGTCCAACGGCAAACAGGGCAATGATCAGAATCCATCCGAGTATAGCCATAGCTTCGATCCCTTCCTGATATAAATAGAGACTGATGATACGTTCTCCAGCTCATGCTACATAAAAATAAATTTTTCAATGACTTTCGCAATACCATCTTCATCATTGCTTGTCGTAACGAAATCTGCAGAATCTCGGACAACCTGCTGTGCATTCCCCATGGCAACGCCCAGCCCTGCTGCCTGAATCGCTGCCAGATCGTTCATGCTGTCCCCAACCGCAATCACTTCGCTCATATCCAGTCCAAGCAAGCCGCATACCTCGCGAATTCCGGCAGCCTTGTTTATCCCTTGCGGGTTCACTTCGAGATTATGAGGCGAGGAATTCGTAATTTCAAGTCCGCCCATATCCTGTAATTTCATCAGAATGCGATGGCGTGCATCATCATCTTCCGTATGAAACCCGAATTTGAGCCATTCCTTTCCCTCAATATCATCTACCCACTCATCCTTGTTATACACCCGCTCTACGGAATACGCCCAGTACCAGCAGTCTTCCGCCACAGCAATATCATGCATGGTAGAAATAAGTTTCGTATCCATCAAAGAACGCAGATACAGATCATGCGGAGCTCTCCACACCTCACTGCCATTCACGGTGATCATCGGCGTCAACAGCCCCAATTCTTCACCGTATGGCAGTGCACTCTCAAAGCTTCTTCCGGTCGAGAGACATACATGGACTCCCTTTTCTTTGGCTTTCTGTATCCACTCCGAGGTAACTGGCGAAATGATATGATCACTCGTCAGCAGGGTGCCATCCATATCCAGTGCTAGCAGTTTATATTGGTTATTCATGTTGTACCCCCCTGTACGTTCTCTTTTTCACGTTTCATGCACACATACGGACATTTTACCATAAAGCCGGGGATAGCCACAAAAGGGTTTTTCAATCGATGACCATCCATCCGTTTCGGGCAGAAACAGGACCTGCTATCCCTGCGCATAGAAAAGATCAGGAGCAGGTTCGTGTCTCCCCGAAGCCTGCCCCTGATTTCATCTGTATATGATAAAGCATAAATGTTAATGATTGCTGGTTGTTTGATTGTTCGTCGTATCGGTTCCATTGGCGTTATTGTCCGGATTGCCTTTTGGAACCCCGTCCAGTCCATAGACTTTGTCGTACGCATCAAATATTTTCCTGGCAATCGGCGCGGCACTTTGCGAGCCAAAGCCGCCTTCCGGAATCATAACGGCTACAGCCAGCACCGGATTATCCCGAGGTGCATAGGCGATAAATACGCCGTTATCCACGAGCTGATGACCGACCTGCTGCGTCGATGTACCGGTCTTCCGAGCAAAGGCATAAGGAAAATCTCCGAATGCTGATACTTCACTCTTCATTCCGCGCCGGATTTCATTCCAATAGGATTTGGGGAAATCCGCGGTATTGAGGACTTCCGGCTTAAAGGTTTTAACGATGTTACCCTTCTCATCGGTAATCTTGCTGACCAGCTGCGGTTTCAACCGCTTACCCTCATTAGCAAGCATCGCTGTATATTGCGCCAGCTGAAGGGTCGTATATTTCCCCTGCTGGCCGAATGAAGCATAGGCCATTGCAGATTGCGTACTACCTGCCTGCTTAACGTTCGTGTACTCCTTGCGCCCCTTCCACTCACCCGGAAGACCGCTGCCTGTCAGGACGCCAAGCCCGAACTCGGTCATGTAATCGTCCCAAACACCGATGCTTTTGTCTTTATACTTGTCATAAAGCTTTTTACCGATCATATCGACCATAAACGCATTGGAGGATTTCTCGATCGCCCGTGCAGGATCCATACCTCCGTATACATGTCCCGAAGAGTTTTGGACACGGGTCTGATGTCCTTCCTTACCAAAATAAGCTGCGCCTTTATCCTGATAATAGGTATTGGTTGTAATCAAACCTTCCTTCAAACCAAGCAGCACGCTGAGCGGCTTTTGGGTCGAACCAAGCAGAACAACAGACTCCGGATGGTCACCCTTTTTACCCGGATTAAACGAACGGATGGTGCCATTCATATAAATGTTTTGTATCTTTTTCCAGTTATCCGGTGTTACGCTGCCAGTCTGCCATACGTTCGTATCGTAATCCGGCATGCTGGCCATGGCTACGATATTGCCTGTCTTGACCTCCATCGCGACGGCAAAGCCGGTGGTGGCATCGCGATGCGTTCTGCCGGATACCGGATGGGTGTGAAGCCAGTTCAACTGCTCGGTAATAGCCTGCTCTGTGGATACCTGAATTTCCTTATTAATCGTCGAGTAGATGTTATCGCCTTTTACTGGTGGTACGATTTCATCCACGCCCTCCGGCATATTTCGCGGATTGATAGGCACCTTCTTGTAGCCGTTCTTGCCGCGAAGCTCGTCCTGATACATCAGTTCAAGCCCGTCAAACCCGACGAATTCAGGCTCCGTATACACAAGTCCCGGATCAGTCGTAACATCGCCGCTGCGCTGCTCTTCATCGATACCCTTGTACTTGCTCAGAGTCTTCGAGCCGCTGAATGTACGAATATATCCAATGGTTTGGACTGCAACGGTGTCCGGATCGTAATGGCGGACGCTCTCTTCTTCGATGGCGATGCCCGGGAAATCTGACTTATGCTCACTGAAATATGCAATTTCTTTGTCCGTAAGGTCCATTTTAATCCGGCGCGGAGAATAGCCAGCGTATTTTTTGTAATCCAAATCCATGGCGTCGATAATATCCTGTTTGGTCATTTTCTCCGCATCTGGATTCCCGTATTTATCAAACACCTCCAGAAGCCGCTGCGCAATTCCCTCAGCTTCGGGGCGGTTTTTACTACCATTTTTTTCACTATAATCCTTCATTAATGTGATATAAAGCGATTGTGTTGGTGTCGAATATGCTAGTTTTACACCTGCCGCATCAAAAATAGTTCCCCGTATTGGAGGAAGCGGTACGTCTTTGACAATATTACTGGATTCCTTCTCCGTCAGGGTTGGTCCCTCAACAAACTGAAGGATGGCCAGTCTGATAATAATGACACAGAAGATCATAAAAGTGCTGAAGAAGAACAAGTTGATTCTTAAATTCAAATTCCCCTTCTTTTTCGTTTCTTCCTGCTCCGGATGGTCCGGTGTGTATTCGCCCACCGGCTCCCCCCCTTTCTAACTAAAATAACATTGATTATTTTAGCATACATGAGGGGTGCTCGGCATCTTTCGCTATGATTCGACCTATGTTTGAACAAAACAAAGCGGCAGACCAGGAGCAATTTCCCCATCTGCCGCTATAATCGTCTCTCTTATTGCTGTTTATTGGAAGCTTCCTTCGCCTTCTCTTCCTCTGCTTTCTTGTCCTGCAGCGGCTTTTTCGGAACGCCGTCCAAACCGTACACTTGATCATAAGCATCGAACATTTTACGGGCAACAGGCGCGGCGCTGTATGCCCCGAATCCGCCTTCCGGAATGACAACGGCAACAGCCATTTTTGGATTATTGCGCGGTGCATAGGCTATAAACACCCCGTTATCCCGGTTAACCCCATTTACCTGCTGCTGGGAAGTACCCGTTTTTCTCGCGTAATCATAAGGAAATCCGTCAAAGGCCCCGTTAACGTTCGTGTTCATTCCTTTTTTAATGAGTTTCCAAAAGGATGCATCCAATTTAACTGTATTCAGAACTTCCCGTTTGGTTGTTTTTATCACCTTGCCGCTGGGGTCCGTAATTTTGCTGACGATTTGCGGCTTAATCCTCGCACCTTCATTCGCAAGCGTGGCAGTATACTGTGCCAACTGCAGCGGCGTATATTTGCCCCCTTGGCCAAAGGATGCATAAACAAGCGCAGCTTGGGCACTTCCGACTGATTTGGGAATACGATCGGCCGTTCCATATTCCTTTCGGCCCAGCCACTCATTAGGCAGGTCAACCCCTGTTGACACACCCAATCCGAATTCCTCCATGTACTTATTCCATACCGTGATACCCTTTTTACCAAACTTGCTATACAACGCGTTGCCGACCTTATCTACCATAAAAACATTCGATGAATGCTCAATGGCATCCGCGGGTGTCCGGAAATAGCCGTACGCGTGATTCTGGGAGTTATGTACAGCCTTTTGCTCCTTACCGAAATACGTGACACCTGTATCATTATAAGGAGTGGTCGTTGTAAAGAGTTTCTCATTCAATCCGACGAGTACGCTCAGCGGTTTGATCGTCGAGCCGAGCAGAACTCCTGAATCCAGCCCATGCTTCGACTTGCCGGAGCTAATCGGGGTAATGGCCCCGTTCTGATAAGTTGAATTGAGCTTATCAAAGTCCGCATTCGAAGCAGACCCTTTTTTCCATATGTTTGTATCGTAATCCGGTATGCTTGCCATGGCTACGATGTTGCCTGTGTCCACTTCCATGGCTACCGCATAGCCCGTCACGGCTTCGGGATGAGTCTGCCCGGATACCGGATGGGAATGCAGCCAAACGAGCTGATCCTTGATCGCCTGCTCCGTCTGCAATTGAACATCTTTGTTGATGGTCAGCCACACATCATTTCCCTTGACTGGAGGGATGATGTCCACAATCTCTTCCGGAATGTTGGCTGAGCTTACAGAGGTCACTTTGTAGCCGTTCTTTCCTCTCAGCTCTTTCTGGAATGATTCCTCAACGCCGTCAAAACCGACAATTTCGTCTTTCGTATATATTTCCCCGGGATTGGTGTCATCCGCACTATTTTGCCTTGCCTCGTCATAATCCTTCAAAATTTCCGTCCGTTTAAAAGATTTGACATAACCGACGGTCTGTACGGCAACGGTTTCCGGGTCATATTGACGCGTCGTCTCCTCGATAATCTCAATGCCCGGAAAATCAGATTTATGCTCCATAAAATATTGAATTTCTTTTTTGTTCAGATCCGACTTGATGCGGCGAGGTCTATATCCTTTATCCAGCTTGGATTCAAGATCCATCGCTTCGATGATTTCATCCTTTGTCAGAGGTCTGCTTTTGTCATCCCCGAACTGCTTGAAGGCATCTGCCATCTGTGCCGCCATTTTGTCTGCTTCAGGACGATTCTTCTTCCCTTTTTCCGTTGTCTTGTTGTAATCCTTCATTAACGTAATATAAAGTGACTCCACAGGATTTGAATATGCCAGCTTGACTCCTGCAGCATCGCGGATGTTTCCACGATCAGGAGGAAGAGGTATGTTTTTTGTATTCTGGCTGGCTTCTTTCACCGTCAAGCTGGGCGCTTCGACAAACTGCAGAACGGCCAAACGGACAATGACGACGCAAAAAATGATAAACGTGCTGAAGAAAAACATATTAATTCTCAGGTTTAGGCTGTTTTTGTTCTCGGCTTCCATTTCCTCCGGCGATTTTCCAGACAAGAAAAATCTCAAAATCCATTCCCCGTTTCCTCGAATATCCAATATTTAGAGAAACTTCTTATAAATATTAACACGAAAACCCATTATAAGGAAAATCATTTCCCGGGCTATAACCGTCATTTTGAAGTAGAAACTAGGAAAAGGTTATCGATAATTAATTTGGGAGGGAGAAAGCCGATGCAATGGAGGAGAGAAGCAATGAACCGGCCCAGGTAGATTGGATGATACATAAGTCAGCCAGAAACGCGGACCGGCATAGCGGCTGTAAAAAATATGCAGGCCCACTTCTCTGGTGAGTTGATGTAATAAAGTGAAAAATCGCCGTTCACCCATACACCGCAAGCCATTCTTTTAATTGGCGTTTCATCATTTCGCGATAATGAACAGGTTCAATAATTTCTGCTTCGGACCCATATTGGGACAGCCAGCTCATGAATTCACGGACATCAGAAACCTTCAGGCTAATGACTAGACTTCCATCATGCTCAGTCAGTTCCGCAAACGGCAATATAAATTCCTTTTCTTTGTAATTCGGAATGACCGCAGAGGAGAGCCTAACCTTGAATGCAACTGGTTCTTCTTCTTTTCCACGAAAATGTTCATGCCACTCTTGCTGTATATGGGTATGTACTTTGATGAAGCAATCATCCAACACTACGACCCGTTCAAAATGATTCAGGCGGTATGTATGTACTTCCCCCGTATTATGGTTTCGCCCGACCAGATAAAATCGGCGCTGCCACGGAATCAGGAGGTAGGGATCTATTTTACCGTAAAGAAGCTCATTTCGTTCTGGAATGTAATATTCAGCCTGAATGATTTGATGAGACAGGGTTGCCTGCAAAATCGGTATCAGATACTGGGACTGTTCCCCTGCGGATGATCCCTTGGCGGTTTTTCCCGGTTTGTGATGATCACTTTCCTGAAGCTCAGTTTCTATTCGATCGATGCTCTGTTTATGATGTGCAGCCATTACCTTTTCATAGGCGCCTTCGAATCCTTCGGGCAGCAGAGGTTTGACTTGATTCATGACCTGAGCAAGAGTCCGAAATGCATGAACTTCTTCCTCCGTCCAATCGAATGGATATAAAGCAAATCTGCCGATAAATTGATACCCTTTTCCATATCCAAGATGGGTGATAGGTATATGCATGGCGCTTAAGGCTTCCATATCACGGTAAATGGTACGTTCACTGGTTGTGCATCTTTCTGCCAGTTCCCTTGCCAGTATCCCCGGTTTAGCTTGAACAAGTGTAATGATGCGCATTAATCGAATTAGTCTGTCGGTCATGTGGATTCTCCTAGCTCATATAGTAAATTAGACTCACTTAGAGTTGCGTGATGTAGTCCATTCGACTTGTAGCAAAGCGAATCCTGCCTAAAAAACCCAGTTCTGTTTGCTTCTCTAGACTTATGTCTCAGGCTGATTTCTTCAAAGATGCGAAAATAAGCGAACATATTAACCGTTTTTTATTTTTAGAACCTTGCGATTTTGATAGGTGCTCACATAGTGCTCGCTCAGCTGGTATAACATATCCGCTTCTTCAAGCAATCGGCCATCCGTAAAACGCGCAGCTTCAATTAACAGCTCATCCCCTTTTCGACGCAGCAGCCACTCTCCACGGTCAATTTCCCCGTATTCGAATAAATGAATGGCCTCCTTCAGAACACTCTGGGTTTCCAGAAGCTTCACATGCTTTCGTACATGGAAATCTTCCGGCTGCTGTAATAGCCCTGTATGGTAGGTATAGTTCATATATAATTCCTTTACAGGAAGTTCCTTAATGCGTTCTTTATTCTTTTCTTTGAATTTCCATTGAGCTGACAAAACGCCATGCATGCCAGCATTTTGAGGTTCCAGAGCAAGTTCGATGGCTATAAACTGCTTCACACCATCATACAGATGACCGAGAGGAATCATGAGTGACTGACCCAGGTTTTTCATTGCCTTCGCTCCATGGACATGGATTAAAGAGACTTGCGGTTCAAACCATAAATGCAGCTGCACATCTTGGGCGATCAGTTTGGGTGTACTTCTCTTTCTTGAAGGACGAAAGTTTCCCCCATACCATTCAACCAACAAAATGACTTTATTGGAGCCGCTTGCAAAGATGTGGCTGCGGTTCCATGTAAAATTTTCCTGAATACCTGACTGCATGGACTTCACCCCTTTTCTTGTCATCTTTATATCGTACCAATATGGGCTGACAGCATACTGTCACGGAACATATGTTCGTACAATATATTTCTATCATTTTAGCATATTTACGACACGCTTGAGAAATCTCATTTATTCTTTTAGCCTTAATTCCCCCCATCCTTGTCAAAATGCGCAAAAAGACCTAAACAAAGCCCAGCACGAAGCCACTTATAGTATATAAGAACTACACATAAATAAATGTCGAAATATGTAACAAACACATGAAAATAAACGTTATATTTTAGTTAGGCATAAATAGGCTTTTCATTATCTGTATCACATGACGACAATATACTGCAAAAAAAACCCGAAAGTCCTGATGGACTACGGGTTTTTATCGCCTGGTTATGATATTATGATACAAAATCAGCTGACCGCTGCTTCGGCATCCGATCCTGCTGGTTTGACGGCTAATTCATTTGTAAAAACCGGTGCATAGGTTATTTTGTCAATCCAGATTTCTCTGCCTAAGGGCTTACCGTTCACAGTAATCAGCATTTTTTTGTATTGTTGTTCTTTTTCCATTTCAATCTTCTCCTTTTAACATTGCATAGCATGTGCTGCAGTCCCTCATACCGGCCTCAGCCTGATCTATGGTTATTTGTGTATTTTTAATAGTTATATTCTCAGCAAATGAAATAAGAGTGGCGAATCTAGCGGCTACTTACTAGATATACCCGTTCAGGGCAGTTCCTAAACTTTGAATCATTTACAAATATACAATCCGTATAATAATCAACTCCATGTGTTTTGGGGTAATGTAGGTTACCAGGCATGTTCCATACTATGCGGCAGGTGGTGAAAATATGAAAAAAAACAAGAAACTTCATAAAATATCATCACTCCGAACGATCAGTATGCTTTTTTTAGTGATATGGGGACCGCTGCTCGTCGGCACTTCCGCCCACGCGAATTATTTTCATGACTTCTACAATGGCGTGGAAAAGTTCTCTGATCTTCCGGGTGAGGTTAATCAGCTTAAGGAGAGTTATCAGGAGACGCTGGATGAGCTTGACCAGGCGAAGCAAAATGCCAAGGCATTCGAGGAGCAAAACGTTCAGCTTGTGGAGCAGAACCGTCAGCTGGCTGAAACAGTCAATCAATTGAAGGAAGTTAACGAGCTTAAGGACGCCAAAGCGCGTAAATTCAAAATCATGCTCATTACCGTGATTCTCCTTGTTATAGGGTATTTTGTCCTGATCCGCGTTTTACGTTTCGCCATGCGTCGCTCCAACCGGAGAACACGGCTATAGCTTTTCACACACTCACCTCTAAAAGGAGGAAACCTTGTTGAATATCAGAATCCGGGAATCCGGAGGAGGGAATGGACAGGCCGTTGACTTCTCGCTTGGTGAAGGGGAAACCATGCATATTCTCCATCCCGAGCAAGTCATCGCTTACCGCGGTCCTTCCGATGGCCGCAGCGACCGTTTCATGAATGTTAAAGGAATGTATCGAAAAAAAAGACTGATTCAGGCGGATATGAGCGGTCCCTGCCAGTTTACCGCTGCACTGCCTCCCGGATTTACCATTAAAACCGTGGAGCTCCAGGAATACAGCGATCTTCTCTACGACTTCCGCAATCTATTTTTTTACAGTACAGGAATTCAAATGCATACCCGGATACTTCACATTAAAAATATGCTGATTACCAAAGATGCGGTAAAGATGAAGTTCTCTGGTTCTGGAACGATCGGCCTGCTAACGGAAGGAGCGGTTTATGAATCGGAGCTCCATCCTTCCGAGCCGCTGTATGTCGATGCAGGCAGCCTCGTTGCTTATCCCGAAAATGCCAAGCTCGAATTAACCGTCTACGGCAATACACTGGCCAGCCAGCATATGAACTATCACTGGAAAATGACCGGAAATGGCACGGTGCTGTTTCATGCCGGGCAACAGACCAGCCGCCTGCAGAAAGAAATGGAACAAGAAGGCCTGCTGAAAAGAATTTTGCGCGAAGTGATCCCTTTTGGAGGCGTCATTATCAAGTAAGGGTATACGCATACCCTTTTTCTGTCATATAATCTCTTTATCCATTTGATGAGAGCAGGAGGTTTATATGTCAGTTCCTACAGTAAATAGCGCCGCACCGCAAAAAGGACGGCAGCCGCTAGCCGGTTCAGATGCTAGTGCTACCGTCTTCCGCATACTGATCGCAATCAGTCTTGTTCATCTGTTCAACGATTCGATCCAGTCGGTTATTCCAGCCATTTTCCCCATTCTGAGATCTTCCATGCACTTAAACTATACGCAGATTGGGTGGATATCCTTCGCTATAAATTTCACATCTTCCATTATGCAGCCCGTTGTCGGCTGGTTCGCAGACCGCAAGCCGACTCCGGCTATTCTGCCGGTCGGCATGGGCTTCACCTTTACAGGCATGCTTTTACTGGCCTTCGCCGATACATACCCGGCTGTGCTGCTGGCCGTCGTATTCGTCGGTCTCGGGTCGGCGGCTTTCCATCCGGAAGGCTCCAGAGTATCGCATATGGCTTCGGGCACACGCAGAGGACTGGCCCAGTCCATCTTCCAAGTAGGAGGAAACGCGGGTCAATCGCTGGCGCCGATGCTAACCATGTGGATCTTCATCCCGCTCGGTTTGTTTGGAGCCATCTGGTTCACTCTCGTAGCCGGAGCAGGCATTGCCGTTCAAATTTACGTTGCCAGATGGTATGGCCGGAAGCTGCAAAGCGGCGCACATGTGAAGAAAAAGGCAGCCGCACGCCAGCTGAAGCCTGAGGTACGCACGAAGGTCCGGTTTGCCATTGTGATGCTTATCGTGCTGGTCTTTGTCCGGTCTTGGTACAGCTCCTCCATCAGCACTTTCTTTCCGTTCTATTTGATTGATCATTATGGTTTAAGCGTCAATGACGCCCAGATCTTTATCTTCCTATTTCTTGGTGCGGGTGCAGTCGGCACCTTCTTCGGCGGGCCACTCGCAGACCGTTTCGGCAAGCGTAATATTATTTTCGGTTCCATGGTGCTTGCAGCTCCGCTCGCCCTGCTGCTGCCCCATGTCGGTTTGTGGGGGGCAGGCATTCTGCTGGCCCTGATCGGATTGATCGTCTTTTCCAGCTTTTCCGTTACTGTGGTATATGCCCAAATGCTCTTCCCCGGTAAAATCGGAACCGTATCCGGCCTCATCACAGGGCTGGCCTTCGGGCTTGGTGGTCTCGGAGCTCTTGTTCTCGGCAAATGGATCGATATGGTTGGTGTCAACACCGTGATGACTCTATGCAGCTTCCTGCCAATTCTCGGTATTCTAACCTTCCTGCTTCCTTCAGATAAGCTTCTGAATCAATGGTCCAGCCAAAGCGAGGAATAAAAAAAACCGAATCAAACCTAACAGAGCAAAACCCTTCCGGTCTCTTCGGCGAAATAAGTTTACCGAAGAACCAGAAGGGCCTTTTTAATGCTTTTCTTATTTGAGTCTTGCAAGGATTCTCCGTTTCCGGTAGAGCATCTTCCCTGCTTCCGCAACATCCTCAATCGTCCCCTTATTGCTGATGGAACCAAACAGAATACCTGCGACCGGCACCAGCTGAAACAGCTTTTTCCAGCCAAAGCTGTCCCTGTATGTCTGAACGACCTCACGCCAGCCCTGGATTTGGGAAAATACCTGCTGCGCATGATCTTCCTGCTCAAATTGGGCAAGCTCTTCCAGCACCGCCTTCTTACCTACAATATCGGCGGAAGCGAACTGCAGACATTTCACGATAAATACCCGCTCCTGTTCCGATCTTGGATCATATCCATAGCACAAAGCCATCTCCTGCAACACTTTAAGCGACAAGCCAAGTACCATCGGAATATCCGCAGCGAGCGTAAACACTCCTCCAACACCAGTGGTTGCACCCTGAGCAGCGGCAAACTTGACGCGGCGGCTTGTCAGCTCCTCTGCCGTTCTGTCCATAACCTCAAGCGGCAAATTCGCGGCTTCTTCAAGCGTAAGCTCAGCCTTTTCCCCATTGAGTTCCCGCTCCTCCGTCAGCTTGGCAGCACCGTTTTGCGAATGAATCCAGGCGGCCTGAAGCAGCTTCAACACGCTCTTTTGCTGAACCAGATACTGTCCACCAGTCTGCAGAAATCGCCCTAGTTCCCCCAGCGCATCCCCTATTTTGTCACGTATCCGCTTTGGGGTCAGTCGGTCCAGCAGCATAAACGGCAGACGACTGAGCTTTTCCCAAAACCACACCTGCTTCTGATCCTTCTCCCAAGCTTCAATTTTCTTAAGCTCTTCCGCTAAATATGCGGTCTCTTCCGTTGCAGCCATCAGAACACTCCTTTAATCAGAACCTGTTTTGGCCGGGTAATGTCTTGTTCTGCCCCTCGCGGGTAATGAGCGGCAGGATGGGAAATACTTTTCGAGAGAAAGGAAGCAGGCCATTAGATCAGCAAACCTTCTCTTTCCTTAAACCGTTTGATCAAAAATTCGCTATGAACACTTATGATACCCTGCAGTTCCTGCAGCCGAAGAAGATACCGCTCCACATGCTCCTGATTATCCATCAATGCATGAACATGAAGATGCGGTCCACCGCTCATCTGATACACACTGGTGATCTCCTCATCGGAGAGAAGCTGCTCCGCTACGGTCTCGAGCATACTCCATTCAACATCGATGTTGAAGTAAACCGACAGGCTTTTCCCTGCCTTCAGTGGATTAACACTTACCGTGAATTTATCGATAATCCCCTGCTCCATCAGGTTGTTAACACGTTCCCTGACGGCTGCTCTCGTCAAATTGACAAATCTGCCTAGCTCTGCGTGGCTGAGTCTCCCGTTATCCAGCAAATGTTTTAGAATGAGCTCATCCTTTTCATCCAGTTGATTAAAACGCATATTTTTCTCCCCTTCTCCCGGTCGGATTTTACGCCATCTGGGTGATAAATTCGCAATAGACTTTACAATGTAAATATAAAAATCAAATTTAATGTTCGATTGTATATTAAAAATTATACAATCGTTGTATAATAGACCCGTATTTCGCCCGAGTATCAGGACAGTTCACATATAGTGTACAGGTACCCCTGAGTGTAATGCAATCGGGTAAACTTTTTGGAGAGGAAGGTGTCTTGACTTGATTATGTTCTCACTGCAAATCCTTCTGATCGCCATTTTGGCCGGAATCGTAGGATCAGTGCTCGGACTTGGCGGCGGCATCATCGTCACGCCGGCTTTAACGCTGCTGTTCGGCGTGAGCATCGAGCATGCGATTGGAGCCAGCATTATTTCGGTTATCGCTACTTCAAGCGGATCAGCGATCGCTTACATACGCGACCGCATCACCAATTTGCGTGTGGGTATGTTTCTGGAAATCGCCACGACGATTGGTGCCATAACCGGAGCATTTATCGGTGGTCTCATCGCGCCCAATTTGCTCTATATTATCTTTGGACTTCTGCTCATCTATTCCGCGATCAATATGATCAAGAAAAAGAAAGGCGATCAGCAGGAGCTGGTTGAAATGCATCCCGCAGCAGCAAAGCTGAAGCTCGGAGGAAGCTATTATGACAAGGCCATTCAGCAGCAAATTCCTTACAATGTGGGCAATGTTTATGGAGGCTTCAGCGTGATGTACGGGGCCGGCGTCATATCAGGCCTGCTCGGTATCGGCAGCGGCAGCTTTAAAGTCATGGCTATGGATGTCTTCATGAAGCTTCCTCTTAAGGTATCGACGGCAACCAGCAACTTTATGATGGGTGTAACCGCCGCCGCGAGTGCAGGGGTCTATCTGCTGCGCGGGGACATTGATCCCCACATCGCGGGACCGGTTGCACTGGGTGTTCTGGCCGGGGCAACGATTGGAGCCCAGATTATGCAGCGCATGAAGAGCAAAACCATCCGGAAGCTGTTCATCCCGGTGCTGCTCTATGTAGCCCTCCAAATGATTTATGAAGGGGCGGGATTCGGCAAATGAATGAAAAAAGTGAAATTCAAGACGTTGAACTCGCCGTCAGCCGCTGGCTCCGGGTTGGTGTCATTATCAGTGCAGCGGTTATTGTCCTTGGCCTGATCCTGCTCTTTATTCAAGGCGGCAGCGGATATCCGGAGAACTTTTATCCTCACACCCTGTCCGATATATTTAGCGGTACTGCCCAGCTGAAACCCTACGCCGTCATTACGACCGGATTAATTTTGCTGATTCTTACGCCAGTTCTGCGCGTTGCCATCTCAATATGGGTCTTTGTGCGTGAAGGCGATAAGCTGTATGTTATCATTACCTCCATCGTTCTTATCATTCTGATCATCAGCTTCATACTTGGAAAGGCTTAAGAAAATATCCATAGCAAAGCTTAAACCTAATGAGCCCGGATTCCTTTTTTCACAGGAATAGCCGGGCTTTTTAATTACTTTTCTTCTTTGGTCTCATCCGTCGGCGGCAGAACATTCGTTGCTTCCTCCACAGGCTGCTTCACTTCGTTCAGATGAACGACAGGCAGGGCTGGCGAGGTCAAAATGGTCTTGAGCTGCTTGCGCTTAATTTTGGGACTCAGCATATACAGCGTATCTCCCGCCTCAATCCGCGTGTTCCCGCGCGGGGCAATGATTTGCTCATTCCGGATTATGGCCGTAAACAGGATATCCTCTGGCAGATCGAGCTCCGAAATTTCCTTTCCGGCGATCGCCATTGAGGTATTCACCTCAATATGGTTGATTTCAGATCTGGTTTTCCCTAGAGCAGTGAGCTCCAGCAGTGAGGGATTGGAAGGCTTGAGATCGCCGGCCAGCCCCAATTTCTGGGCAAGCGGGGACACGGTCGCCCCCTGAATAATGGCCGAGGTCAATACGACAAAGAAAACGACATTAAAGAATAGCCGCCCATGCTCCATTTGGGCCAATAATGGATATGTAGCAAGTACGATAGGAACCGCACCGCGCAGTCCTGCCCAAGAGAGCAGAACCTTTTCTCTCATCGAATATTTCATTGCAATGGTACTGATAAAAACGCCGATTGGACGAGCCACAAGCATAAGGATCAGCGATAGAAGAAGACCCGGGCCAATAATAGCCGGCAGCTTATCAGGAAACACGAGGAGACCGAGCAGTACAAACATGACAATCTGCATCATCCAGCCAAAGCCCTGGTTAAAATGCATGATAGACCTGCCATATGCCAGCTCCGAATTCCCCATGACGATTGCTGTCACGTATACGGCAAGCAGGCCGCTGCCGCCAATAATAGAGGTTCCGCTGTATGAAAGCACGGCGAAACCCAATGCCATGACCGGATAAAGTCCGGAGGAATCAAAATTGATTTTGTTAATCACATATACAGACAATCTGCCGATCAGCAGGCCAAGAACAAGACCAATGCCCATCTCCCATATAAATGACAGGATTAATCTGATTATGGAAGAATCCGGATGCTCGAATAACTCGATCAGGGATATCGTCAGGAACATCGCCATGGGATCATTACTTCCTGACTCCGCCTCAAGTGTGGAGGTCAAGCGTTTTTTAATATTTTTGCCGCCAAGTACAGAGAATACGGCTGCGGCATCTGTAGAACCGACAATCGCTCCGAACAAAAAGCCTTCCGTCCAGGATACTCCAAGCACGTATTTGGCAGCAATACCAACAACAAAAGCGGTTAGAAGCACGCCAACTGTGGCGAGTGAAAGAGCCGAGCCTATAACCGGCTTAATATCATCATATTTGGTCTGCATTCCGCCTTCGAACAGAATAACAATCAAAGCAAGAATGCCGACAATTTGGGTTATAAAGGCATTGTCAAAGTAAATAAACCGGTTCAGCACCATCCCGACAACAATAAACAGGACCAGTGCGGGCATTCCGAACCGTGAGGAGAACTTGGTGGTTAAGACGCCAATAAGCAGCAAACCAGCCATTAGTAAAACAAGTGAGTTAATCAATGTGGTAGATTCCAAAAGCCTCGCCTCTTTAGAGTAGAATACATGCCTTATCATTTGAACAATCCATATATATATAACCCTTCCGTGACTCTTTACAAACCCACTGCCTAATAAGAGGAAGACTTTCCATCTTGCAAAAAGAATGCCACCTCAGTACATTTTCCCGCTGGATTCCATTTTATTCCCTTACTCGGGTTGGTTTATCCATGGATTATCAATCCCCACCAGAGCAAGATTCAAAATGGATGATAGCATTTGCTTTCAGCTTCCCTTTATACTGAAAAAGGAATGTGAATGTGTACATGGAGGCGAAACCGATGAACATCCGCAAAGTTTTACCGCATGAGCTTGGAGAGGCTGCCGCCTTATCCGATTTTGTTTTCCGCCAGCCCGATCAGCAGTCCATGGGCAGGTTATTTCCATATTTGTTTAACCCGGGGATCAGCCAATCCTATGGCGCTTTTACAGAGGAGGGGAAAATCGTCGCTTTTATGGGCTTGGTTCCGGAAGTGATCCGGGTGGGAAGTGCCCGGCTTTGCGTATTCGGGCTTGGCTCTGTATGCACGCATCCGGATTACCGCGGTCAGAATCTCGCGAGCAAGCTGCTTGAAGAGTGTATGGAGCATGCCAAACGTTCCGGCGCTTCCCTTGTCTTCGTATCCGGAGACCGTTCCCTGTATATGCGATCCGGATGCCAGTACTTCGGACATGTGCACTCAGCTGCCCTGAATCATTCAACAGCACGATCGCTACAGGCCAGCACAGCGGACGATTGGAACATAAGAAACATGGAGCCTGAAGATATATTTGCTGTGACTGAGCTCTTTGCTTCTGCACAGGTCGGATATGAACAAGGTCCGGCACAGCTGCTCGCTTTGCTTGGTGCAAGTCCGATCCCTGATATTTTCCGTCTGAATCCTCAAGCTCTCGTAGCCATCAAGGATGGAAGAATACAGGCTTTCGCGCTGGCAGCCGTGCATTCCGCGGAAATCCAACATACGACTGCTTCGGAAGAGCCCTCCCGTGCTGTGGAATGGGCAGGCGATGTTCAAGGATGCGCCCGACTGTTTGCTGAAATTTACAACCGATTCCCGTCGAAGCATATGATCCTCCCCATCCCTTGGCAGCAGGAGGAAATGTTAAAAATGCTCCAGGCATCCGGGTCTGAGATGACCGATGGGCGGAACAGCGGAACGGTTTGGATTGCAGATGCTTCAAGTCTGCTGAACCATTGCTCATCTCTTCTGCCTGATTCCTGGGAAAGCATATTCCGCTGCAACGGCAGCCTTGATCAGGAGAGAAGCTATACGATTACTAAGGGAGACCAGGAGCTGCAGCTGGACGACAGCGGACTGCTGTCTCTGCTCTTTGATCCCAAGTCTCCGCATAAACCGATGGCTCCGGAAGGCTTCAAAACGATTCCATTACCGTATTTATCCGGGCTGCATTTCGTGTAATTAAACTTATTATTAATACAAAAGACTGCCTTAACCGCTTCCGCGGCTAGGCAGTCTTTTGTATACTCATCTACATTCCGGGCTTATCAGGATCGGATAAAATCCGCCATCGATTTCACAAGAAGCTGGTCTGGCTTGGCAGGAATGAACGCGCTGACAGACTCAGTCCGTGCAGAGAACTGCACCGTTTGGGGCATCCCTGGAACCAGATCGAAGAAATTATCACTGAAACAGCCTTCCACTTCGCTGGAAAGCCATACGTGTTTGGCGAGCTTGTTCGAACTTAGCTCAAATACCGTCCCGCCGCTTCCCTCGACTTCATGAATCTCGATTACGGGTTGCTCCAGAGCAAGCTCTTTCATCGGCACAAAGTAATGAACCTGGCTGTCCAGTACCTCTCCGGAACCTTCAAGCTGTGCCAGCAGGAAGGTATTTCGCATGTCTCTATTTTGCAAAAGCTGTTCGGCGGGGGATGAATATACCTTGGAAGATGTATTTGGCTTCATGTAGATAGGTACCGTGCGTTGGTTCAGAACTGCTCCATTCATATCCATAACCCATAAATGAATACTGCCGACGAACGGCTTCAGCTGATCGGAAATGACATACAAGTCCAGACCGTCTCCACTCGTTCCGTCAATCGACAAGGCGATATCCCGGAAACTGCGCTTGGCAGCATACTGCAGCGCTTTCCATCTGCCAAAATAGTCCATGCCTGCCCAGGAAGCCACCGGCCAGCAGTCGTTCATCTGCCAATAAAGCGTCCCCATACAGTATGGTTTACGGCGGCGATGCGACTCAATAGCCATTTTCATCGCCTCTGCCTGAAGCACCTGACTCATGTATAAAAAGGATGGAAAATCCTTAGGTTCATTCATATACATTTCCATGTACTGTTTAATCAGCCGGTTACCCTGACCATTTTTTTGATGCGCCAGCATGACAGGCGATTCGAGCTCCAGATCACTCTCTTCTGCATAACTGCGCACAGATTTATACTCAGGAAATGACTGGAATCCGTATTCACTCATGAACCGTCCGACGTAAATATTATAGTTTTCGAACGGCTCCACATTATGCCATACCCCCCAGTAATGAATATCCCCTGCCGTAGAATCATTAACCGCATGCTGCTTACTGTCTCCCGTTAAATCAATCATGGGTGATGAAGGCCAGTAAGGAATACCCGGTGCATGCTTGGCTACTGCCTCTGGCAGAATACTGTGGAAGATCTTCTCGTAGTCGCTCCATATTTTATCACGTAGTTCCGGCGCATAGCTTTGCTTCCAGCCCCAACCGCCACCTTCCGTATAATGTGACCAGGCGGTGTCGATCTCATTGTTACCGCACCAGATGACAACCGAGGGATGATTGCGGAGACGCTTCACATTTTCCTCCGCTTCTGCACGGACATTCTGCAAAAATGCCTCATCACCGGGATACATGCTGCAGGCAAACATGAAATCCTGCCATACCATCAGGCCGTATTCATCACACAAACGGTAGAACATGTCCTGCTCGTAGATGCCACCGCCCCACACCCGAAGCATGTTCATGTTGGAGGCAGCGGCTGTCGCAATTTCATGACGGTAGCGCTCTTCCGTAACTTCGGTAATGAAGCTGTCATTCGGGATATGATTCGCGCCTTTGGCAAAGACAGGAACTCCATTCAGTTCCACATAAAATGTAGATCCCGCTTCATCCTTTTCTCTAACCAGTTTGGCCGAACGCAGACCCGTTGTGACTGTCCTGGATGCGGTTAGGGATTCATGTTGTAACAACTCGACCTGAAATTCATATAGATGTGCATCTCCCAGCCCCCTGCACCACCACAGCTTCGGATTGGATATGACAAAAGGGATCTCGATCAAATTAATGCCTTGGTTTAGCACCACCTTTTGCTCCCAAATCAAAGCTTCAGTCTGGAGTCTGATCATCCCTTCCCCTTCTGCAACAGCCTCAATCTCAGTCACGGCCCTCAGTATGGCTTCAGCAGGAGTAATGTCAATCTGCTCGATGAACAGGTCCTGAATACGATTGTCCTCCCAGCCTTCAATCCAGACTTCCCTCCAGATACCGCTGGTAACGAATCTCGGACCCCAATCCCATCCATAATGATAAGGAGCTTTGCGGGCAAACACGCTGATCCTCTGCTCACCCAGCCCCCCTACTTCAGACTGATCATTGGATGCCGGAAGCGCATAACCCAGCTTCTCCAGCTTAGGCAGATCCTCCTGCACAGGAGAACGGAAGCGGATGTGAATCGTATTACCGCTGCTTTTCAGAATATTTTTAACATCCGCTTTCCACGTCCGGAACATATTATCTGCACTCAGCACCTGCTGACCATTCACGGTTACATCCGCATACGTATCCAGTCCGCCGAATACAAGCTCCAGCTGCGGAAGCAGCAAGAGCTCCTCCGGAAGATCGAAATGACTTTCATACTCCCAATCCTGCTTGTCGATCCACTGTACTTCTTTTTCATTGGTTCCGTAAAAGGGATCCGGTATCTTCGCATTTGCAAGCAAATCCGTATGTACGCAACCAGGAACCTTTGCATGCATCCATTCCTGTTCATGACAAGCTTTAAAGTTCCAATCGTTTACAACCCATTTTGTTCTGCTCATTATGCCCTCCCGCCAGCTTCAAGCTGATCAATATCAAATAAGTTATTGTTATCTATATTCAATAACAATAATAACAAAAATAATGATCATTAGCACCGATCACAATAAAATAAAAAACAAACTAGATAAAAGAATATCTTATCATGCAGTCATTAGTCATTTTGTCATAATCGCCAAAAACATTTTTATTCGTTATTATAATTATAATAATAATATATAACAATATAAATATTCATCTCGTTGATTAAGCTGTAACTCAGGCCAAAAGTTGTTTTTCGTCTATTTTCCTTCTATTTCGGCACGGTAATCGTATAGCAGACATAATCTAGAGTAAGTTCACAACGCACCTGAGCTAGCTTACTAATGCACATGCCGCTGCATTCAAAGGAGTGTCTACGTGTGAAGCCTGTAAAAACACGAAGTATCAGCCGTCCCAATACATCAGAAGCCCAAAGAAATCAAATAGCTCTTATTTCTGCACTGCTGTTTCTGATTGCTGCTTTACTCAGCTTATACGTCGCCTGGCAGGATTTAAGGAGTGGAGGTAATTCTGAAGTTTTCATCTAAAGTATGCAAAAATGACGCCGCTGTGAAGCCGGCGCCATTTTGCGTACAAGGTATTTTATATAGGATCCTCTTGGATGACGGCAGGAAAACGTACGATAACCTCCGTCCCCACTCCCTTTTCACTCAGAAACTTCATATTCCCTTTCATCACTTCAATAATGCGGAATGTGACCATGAGTCCGAGCCCCGTGCCTTTTGTTTTATTCGAAAAATAAGGCTCACCCAGTCTGGAGACTTCAGACGGCTCCATCCCTTCGCCATTATCCTGAATATGAATAACAACTTCATCTTGTTCGGTATAGGCCCAAATATGAACCTGCCCTTCTTCACGCAGCGCCTCGATACTGTTTTTGATTATATTGATAAAAGCTTGTTTGAATTTTGAAGAATTTCCTTCGATATATAAGTCCTTTGGAATTCTCGAAGTGATTTTGCTGCCTTGAAAATTGGCGAGAGGTATCAGAATTCCTTCGATATGGCGGAACTCATCAGCCAGCTCCAGCAGCTGTACCTGATCAATTTCAGGCTTCGCGAAGGTCAAGAAATCGGTAATTATGCCTGAAGCCCGATCCAGCTCCTTCAAGGCAAGCGTGAGATATTCCCTGTCTTTATGGATTGATTTTTCTAGCAGCAGCTGCAGAAAGCCCCGGGTCACCTGCAGAGGGTTCCGCACTTCATGGGCAACAGACGCAGCTAGATCGCTAATAATTTCCATTTTCTCGGAACGCTGCAGCTCCATATTGAACATTTCTAATTCCTTGGAATACATCAGAATCTGACGGTGATTCTCAGTGAATTTCTGACCGAGAACAGCAATAAGTGCAAGTGCAAATCCAAGAACTCCCCATTTCCACCAGTACAGCTCGTATTTCCCGCTGCTTACTATGAAGCTTATCATTTCAATCAGAACGGTGAGGCCGAATACAACAAAACCCGAGGTAAAAATCAGGGCATTCCTGTTGCCTTTGACCGCATACCCGATGGAGCTGACGACGACCAGGATAATCTGCAAAATAATCAAATAGCCGAGTATCTTAACGGATAACAAATAATACAAGTCAAAAATTCGATCATTAAGCAACAGGTTCACAACCATGAAACTCAAACATACTAGCGAATAAAATATCTGAAACTTGCGGAAATGCCGGATGATCTGCATATATCCTGCGCCAACTGTTTTTTCAAAGTAAAAAGTCAATGCGGGCAGCAGACTTAAGAGAGCAACGTCAAAAACGATAAGGATGATCTGTCCATAACCATTGTACAAGCTGTATAAAAGCGGCGAGTACGTCAGAATGATAGCTCCGATCGACAGCAAGATGAGTGTTAATGTCAGCCAGCTTATCAGCTGGCCTTTTCGCATGAACAAAGCCACAATCAACATGACCAGTCCCACAAATACCATGGAGCTGCCCAGGATCAGATCATCCAGATTCGATTTAACAAACTTCTTGAGCAGCATTTGATAATCGCCTGTCAGTACATCTCCGGCAATTCCGATCCTGTCCTTCTCCGCTTGTACCTGAATACGCAGCGTTTTGCCCATATCTCCGGGGCTTAGCGGAAGCAATATTTTGTTGGCGTCATACATATAACTACGGGTCTGCTCGTACACCTTACGCTGATCCAGATAAATAATGATGTGCTGCCCATAGACCTTTTTTAATAGCAGTGCGGAAGGGCTGGACTTAAGCTCGGGCAGTACCGTTTTATACCATGCATCTGCGGTATCCTGATCACGCGTTGGCAGGTTCTTCAAGGAATTCAACCTTTTCCAGCCCGCGTCCGGAGCTTCAATCGCCCTCAGATCGGCTGCATCTTTTTGCTGTGCCCATTTGAAATCCCAGCCTGACATCGAAATGTAATCCGACCCGGGTGCCGCAAAGCCAGAACCAGGCCTTGCGACAATCAAAACGATCATGACGAGCACCAGCACACAGGCTGTTTTGAATGCAACTCTCATATATCACCTCAGATAGTCATTTCTTATGCTATGAGGGCAGAAGACAATCCGCCTGAAATTTCGCAAATCTCTCGATTTATTATGTAATATATCGACAAATTTCGCAATTTCTCTATATTAAAAGTCATTCGCGTCGTCATTTGGCAACTGTTTCAGCAGCTGGGGCTTTGTTTATAAATGTACCAAGCGGAACAAATTACCTGAAAATAAAATATGAAGGAGGAGAAACAGCCATGCGTGAACCTCATAAGCAAGACATCGAGGTGGATCGGACAGAGGTACATAAGAAATCCGACTCCAGTCTCGTAGCTTCAACGTTTATCAAGTATGCGGCATACATCATCATTTTTTTCGGATTTCTCTACTTCCTGATCAGATATGTATTTCCAAAATTTTAAATTACAGCATGAGATAAGCCTCTCCCCGTGACCGCTGGGTTACGGGGATTTTTCATACAGTTTTTCCCACCTGAAAACGCAGGGTTTATTCTCAACTGTTTAGGGTAAGGGTAAGTATCGAATACAAAATAAGGAGATGAACCACTATGTCTGAAGAGTACAAAACGGAGGCGGATTTAACATATGAACGTTACGAAAATGCAGGAGAGCATCCTATTGACGAGGGTCTTCCCGAGGATGATTTTCGCGAAGTGAATACACAAACCGTACAAAGCATTACACGTGAGCCGGAAGCCGCCGATGTGGAGTTTTATACCCGCTCTGAAATGAGTCCGGAGCTCGGTAACCGGCGTACTGAGATTCCCGGAGAATCGCTGCAGTCTGCTGAGGATGACATAAGCGATGAAGAGACTGAGCTTGAAGATGTTCCTGATGCAGATGATATTCAGATGAACAGTCCGATTGACCCTTCGGCAACCATTGAAGATATGCATGGAACCGATCTGATCAATGGATATGATGGTGATGATTCAGAATAAAATAAAAACGGGCTCCGGGACAGCGGAGACCGTTTTTTGTCTTTTTACATAAAACCAAGCATATGCACCAACACAAACCCCATAATAGCCAATACTACCGATCCCATCAATCCGGCTGCAAACGGCTTCACTCCGTTGCGGCGGAAAAAGGCAAAATCGACATTGAGGCCAAGACCTGCCATCGCCATAGCGATCAGGATATAAGCGATATTGATGATTTGCGCTGTAACTGCATGAGGAATGATACCCAGTGAATTTACAGCACTCATCAGTAGAAAGCCAAGCACAAACCACGGAATTTGAATTTTGCTTTTATGCGTCTTTTCTTGCTCTCTGCGGCTGGCCCAGTATCCTACGCATAGCGAGACCGGAACCAGCAGAGCTACCCGTGTCAGCTTGACGATCACAGCCATATCCTCCGCTTCTTTCCCGCCTGGTGCCGCTGCCGCAATCGCATGGGCCACCTCATGGAGGGTACCACCTGCAAAAGCGCCGTACCCCGTATTCGTGAGTCCCAGAAACGGATACAGGCCTACATAGATTAATGTAAACAAAGTACCGAGAATAGCAACTGTAGCTGCACTGACAGCTGTTTCCTGATCTTTCGCTTTAATCAACGGAGCGATGGCTACGACAGCTGCAGCACCGCAAATGGCAGTCCCGCATGCCGTCATCAGCGACATCGTCCGATCCACTTTTAACAACCTTGCCAATCCATATACAACAAAGATCGTTACCGTAATATTGACCGCTGCCAGCAATACGACCTTTGGACCGGCGTGGGCGATGTCCATTAGATTCAGCCGCATCCCGAGCAGTATGATCCCGAAGCGAAGCAGTTTTTTATTGGAAAAGGAAACCCCCGGCATAATATAGTCCGGAACCCCAACGGAAGCTCTGTAAACCATCCCGAGGATAATCGCCAGAACGAGCTGGCCCATAATGCTTAGAAACGGAAAAAGGGATAATCCCTTTGCGAGCAGTGATAAAATCAGCGTCAGCCCAATCCCCAGAATAAATGCGTTAGTCTTTCTTTTTCTGCGAGGAACTGCAGATTCCTGTGAAATCATTGGTATTGCCATCCCCTTTGTTCAATCTCTGTTGTTCTCATACGCTCACTATAAAGTTGATGGCTCAGGAAGTGAAATACCGATTTGCTATCTCTATCATGAGGAAAACTAATGATTATAAGATTTCTTTAATATGCCGTTAATAGTAATCAGAAATGCAATATATAGATTATATTAAGTAATGTATATGTTACACTGTGTTCCATAAGGAGGTGCCGGTGCTCTTTGATGAACCAAGTGAAAATGGCGCGCATTCAAGCAGATTTAACCCAGCAGCAGCTGGCCGATCGAACCGGAGTAACCCGCCAAACCATCAGTTTAATTGAAAAAGGAACGTATAATCCGTCATTGAAATTATGCTTGAATATTTGTTATGCCCTGAACCGGAAACTTGATGATCTGTTTTGGGTACAATCAGAAGAGACTAAGCATGAAAAGATCGCGGATGAAAGATAAATGAAGACGAGGATGATCTATAGGATGGAAGATTTGAAGAACATTCCGAAATTAAATGGAGGAGTCACATCATGATTACGGATACACTGAAAGTGTTTGTCGCGGTGGCCGAGCAGCGGAACTTTTCCCAGGCGGCCAAACTGCTTAATTTATCCCAGCCGGGCGTGAGTCTGCATATCCGCAATCTGGAAAATGAGCTTGGTGCCAAGCTATTGCATCGTTCTCCCAAGCTCGTGAAATTAACGGAAGCCGGAGAAATATTATTCGGCAAAGCGCAACAGATTCTGGGTCTATATGATGAAGCCAAACAGGATATACATATGCTTAGAGATGAAGTGACCGGTTCCTTGTTTATGGGAGCCAGCTTTACGATCGGGGAATATATTTTGCCGAGAGTGCTTGCAGATTATGCGCAGCAGTATCCTCTCGTGGATGTGCAGGTTCATATCAGCAATTCGGACAATATTTTGCAGGATATCCGTGCAGGACGTTTCCATATCGGACTGGTTGAAGGCCAAGTCGACGCAAAAGACCTTCAAGTCACAGCCTTTATGAAGGATGAGATGGTTCTGATCGCCTCTCCCGATCATCTGCTGGCCGCCAGTAAAAGCGTCGATTTTAACCAGCTGCAGGATCAGGTATGGGTAATGCGGGAAACAGGATCTGGCACGCGCACTTACAGCGACAGGCTGATTCAGGATGGCGGCCTGTCCATCAAGCGCAGCTTTGTGTTTAACAGCAGCCAGGGCGTCAAGGAAGCCGTAGCCTGCGGCCTCGGCATTGCCCTCTTGTCACGCTGGGTTGTCCGCAAAGAACTGGGCAGTGGAGAGCTGAGTGAAATTCCCATCCGGGGAATAAAGATCAGCCGGGATCTTTCCCTGCTGCAGAGCAAGGATGAACCGGCTGTCATGGCGGTACTGAAGTTTATTCAAACTTTGAATCTTAACGTTCAATCCATTTATGCGGATTTCTGACTTTCCTGCTGCTTTAGAAGAGTCGCGGTGCCGGTCGGCTGACGGTAAGCAACGAAGTATGCTCCTGCGACGAAAAGTGCGCCGCCGACAAGGTTGCCAAGGAATACCGCGCTGAAGTTCGGGAAATATTGTCCCCAAGTCATTTGTCCGGCAAAAATAGCGGCTGGAATCACGAACATATTGGCGACAACGTGCTGGAAGCCGATCGCAACGAAAGCCATGACCGGGAACCAGATGCCGGCGATCTTACCAGCAACATCTTTCGCGCCGTAAGCAAGCCATACCGCAAGGCATACCAGCCAGTTGCAGCCGATGGCGGACACGAATGCCTGTGTAAATGTATCATGAACTTTTGCGTTAGCAATGGCTACCGTTTTGGTCAGGAAAGCTCCTTCCGTAAGACCAACCACATGACCGAAGAAATAAGCGACGAATACAGCACCGACGAAGTTTGCAATGGTCACCAAAATAAAGTTTTTCAGCACCGAGCCAAATCCAATTTTGCGTGCAAACCATGCCATCGGTAGTGTCATCATGTTCCCTGTCAGCAGCTCTCCGCCTGCAAGTACCGTCAGAATCAATCCAACGGGGAACACAGCGGCACCCAAAAAGCCTGTAACGGAACCCCATTCTTTAGGTGCCGTACCAATGACGCGGATATCCAGCAGAAATCCGAGGGCAATAAAAGCTCCGGCTAAAAATCCCAGAACAAGCAGTGCGGAGAGAGTAAGTCTGGCTTTCTTCTCTCCGGTCTCGACTGCAATGTCTTTAATTTGCTGCGGTGAGTAAAACGATGACATGAATCATTCCTCCATAAACATTTCAAATTTTCAGCATAAAAACGCAACAAAAAAACCGCCACGAATCCATCCTTTCGCCAGAATACGAAAAAGAAAGATTAGTGCCGGTTAATTCTCCTACCCGTTTCCTATAGGAGCATCAATCAACGATCACGCTATCAATAGAGCAGCTGCAACACCTACAGCCCCTCCATTGCACTATGACATTTCATACACATGATAACATAGGTTCATTTTTTGTCAACAATGTGAACATGAACACAAAGTCTTTAAATAACACAGATTTATCGACTCCAATTTAACCGCCAATCCTGGACATTTCCACCTTGGCTCCTTCGTTCCGTTCTCCGCCTGTCGTTCCCCGCTCCAGAGAATACTGGTCATGTCTGCCTTCCCAGATGGATATGATACGCTCCATTATTTCATCGTCGGAAGCATCCGAACGCAGCAGCGTGCGCAGATCATGACCTTTGGTCGCAAACAGACAGGTATAGAACATGCCGTCCGCCGACAGTCTGCCCCTCGTACAGGTAGAACAAAAAGCATCACTGACAGATGAAATCACGCCAATTTCGCCTTTACCATCCAGAAAACGAAAGCGAGAAGCCACTTCTCCCGGGTAATTGGGATCGGCAGGGGCAAGCGGAAATTCTGCTCCGACCCGTTCCAGTATTTCCTTCTTGCTGACAACCTGCTTCCAGTCCCAGCCATTGGTATTGCCTACATCCATATATTCGATCATGCGCAGAATATGGCCCTTTTCGCGAAAATAACGGACCATCGGCAGCAGTGCATGCTCATTCACGCCTTTTTGGACCACCATATTGACCTTCACCTGCAGCCCTGCTTCCGCTGCGGCATCAATTCCCTCCAGAACCTGCCGAACACGGGCCTTGCCGCCATTCATTCTCATGAAGGTCTCATCATCCAGTGCATCGAGACTGACCGCCACACGCATCAATCCAGCCTCGCGCAGCTTCACAGCCTGTTTGGCCAGAAGACTTCCATTGGTTGTCAATGCAATATCCTCGGCACCCTTGATTTCAGAGATGCCTGCAATGATCTCGGGCAATTCTTTGCGCAGGATAGGTTCGCCTCCTGTTATACGCATTTTCTGTACGCCCAGCCGCGTGAAAATGCGCGCAATCCTTACCGTCTCCTCAACGGACAGGATATGGTCACGGGATAAAAACGGATAATCCTTATTAAAAATTTCCTCCGGCATACAGTAACGGCATCGGAAATTGCAGCGGTCCGTCACGGAAATCCGCAGGTCTCTGAGTACTCGTTTGTAAAAATCATTGGTTTCCACGATGCTCACTCCATTTCTGTGCCAAAATAACCCCACAAAGTGGAGCCTATGCTGAAGAATGCTCATTTCTGAATACGCTGCGGGGAACCCCGATATTAAGGACAGCCGGATGCCCCAGGCATCCGGCTACTCCACATCCGCGGTATTTTTCTTCATCTCTTCCCTGCATTCGAGAATACGCTGAGGATGGGTATACACATTGCAGGAATTTCCTCGTACAAAACCCACTGTCGTAATACCCAGATTCTCGGCCAGCTCAAGGGCAAGTGCCGTTGGAGCAGATTTTGAAAGTATGACCCCACAGCCGATTTTGGCGACCTTAAGCAGGATCTCAGAAGAAATTCTACCGCTGAACACGATTACTTTATCGTTCATGGGAATGTCCTGCTTCAGGCAATGACCGTAGATCTTATCCAGCGCGTTATGTCGTCCGATATCCATCCGTTCCAGCAAAACACCACTCCGGTCACATAAGGCTGCATTGTGGACACCACCTGTTTGGCTAAAGGTTTCGGCGCCTTCCTGCATCTCCCGGACCAATCGAAAAATATCGTCAAAGGACAGTTCAACCGGTACATCATGCAGTCGTTTAGCCGTCTTTGCGTCATTAAAAAAAACAAATCCCTGCCGGCTCGCGCCGCAGCAGGAAGTCACATAACGTTTGCTGTAAAGCTGGCGGTGAAGCGGACTCCAGCTACTGACCGTAGCATGGACGAAGCCTTCATCCTCCTGCACCCAGAGCTTCTCGATTTCATCGGTGCCGGATATGACTCCCTCTGAGGCGAGATAGCCCACAGCCATATCTTCAATGTATTCCGGAGTACAGACCAGCGTCGCGAATTCCTCGCCGTTTATTTTTATCGTCACAGGATGCTCGGTGACGATAAGATCCGTTTTCTCCGTAATTTGGCCGTGCTCGTAGCGGATAATGTTCCCCTTTTCCCTCGTCACAGTATTCATCGGTTCTCATCCCTGCTCTATATTTTTCTCAAACATAAAAACGGAAATGGCCACATCCTCGTCGACCTTGATATCCGAAAACAGATGAACCAGTTTCGAGCCGCAAAGCTCTTCCAAGCCTTCCGGAACCTGGTTTTTATACAAATCCTGAATCATATACGTTCTGGCGCTGTGCACCATTTTTTTGCCATCCGGCGTTTGTGCGATAAACTTTTCCGTAGGGGTAAAATTCCCGTACATCCGAGTGATAGCCATGTTCTCAACAAAGGTCGTATGAATGCGCTCCGGGCC
This sequence comes from Paenibacillus dokdonensis, assembly GCF_004916975.1. Lineage (GTDB taxonomy): Bacteria > Bacillota > Bacilli > Paenibacillales > Paenibacillaceae > Paenibacillus_AQ > Paenibacillus_AQ dokdonensis. The sequence goes on from NZ_STGQ01000003.1 coordinate 290,342, forward strand.
TTTGCCGAACGTGTCTTTTCTGACTTTCCGGATGATGTCGTTAAACGCAACTTCCTTTTTCATCCCTCAATCACCTCATTACAAGTTTAACACTATACTAAATCCTAGTAACAATGTACAGGACGATTCGGCAAAAATCCAGAAGGCAAAATTTAATCCTGACAGATAATTCAATCTTGTTTTTTCAAGCGGAAGTAGTATAATCATGGCGAGACACCATTTTGACAAAATAACGGGAATGATCTGTTTAGTAGGCCATTGCTAATCGGTTACTCCACTACAACCTGCCGCACCAGAACTAGCGGATCAGGTTTAGTGGAGTTTTTTGTTTGTGGACTTTTTTATGAACGATCCGTTTAAGCAAAGGATTCTACATCCGTTATCGTGAAAGAATTGGGGAAATGAGGTTATTTCGTGAGCCAGAAAACTGTAAGTATAGCTTTGAACGGAACAAACGTTGAATTCAAAGAGGGCATGACGGTACTCGAGGCCATTAACCTTGCAGGACTAGAGCATCCTCAAATTTGTTATGTACCCGAAGTGGATCCTATTCAAACATGCGATACCTGTATCGTTGAAATCAATGGCCAACTAAAACGTGCCTGCTCCACCAATGCGGCGGACGGCATGGATATCAAGCTTTCTTCGGATCGGGCTAAGGAAGCCCAAACGGAAGCAATGGACCGGATTCTTGAGAATCATCTGCTGTACTGCACGGTCTGTGACAACAACAATGGAAACTGCAAAGTGCATAATACGGCAGAATTGATGGAAATTGAGCATCAAAAATATCCTTATCGCCCGAAAGTCGACGCCTCTGAAGTTGATATGTCCCATCCGTTTTACCGGTATGATCCTAATCAATGTATCGCCTGCGGTCAATGCGTTGAAGTGTGTCAAAACCTTCAGGTCAATGAAACGCTGTCGATCGACTGGGAAGCAGATATTCCCCGCGTGAAATGGGATGCCGGCACATCCATTAATGACTCCTCCTGCGTGAGCTGCGGACAATGCGTGACCATCTGTCCTTGCAACGCATTAATGGAGAAATCGATGCTCGGCGAAGCCGGGTTCATGACTGCTATTGATAAGCCGATTCTCGATCCGATGATTGAACTGGTCAAAGAGGTAGAGCCAGGCTACAGCGGCATTTTTGCTATTTCCGAAATTGAAGCCGCAATGCGCGACACCAGAACACGCAAGACCAAAACGGTTTGCACGTTCTGCGGCGTGGGCTGCTCCTTTGAAGTGTGGACCAAGGGACGCAAGATCCTGAAAGTTCAGCCATCTCATGATGCCCCTGTCAATGCGATTTCCACCTGTGTTAAAGGTAAATTCGGCTGGGATTTCGTGAACAGTGAAGAACGCATCACTACTCCGCTGATTCGTCAGGGAGATGCATTTGTGGAAGCCTCATGGGATGAAGCTCTCTCCCTTGTTGCTGAACGTCTGGGCGGAATCAAGAAGGAATACGGCTCTAACGCGCTCGGATTTATTTCTTCCTCCAAAATCACCAATGAAGAAAACTACGTGATTCAAAAGCTGGCACGCCAAGCGTTTGAAACCAACAATATCGACAACTGCTCCCGTTACTGCCAATCCCCTGCTTCGGACGGACTGATGTCCACTGTAGGTATCGGCGGTGATGCCGGCTCCATCAAGGACATTGCAGCTGCAGGACTTGTCATTCTGATTGGCTGCGCTCCTGCGGAAGGCCATCCCGTGCTTGCGACACGCATCAAACGTGCCCACAAGCTGCATGGACAAAAGCTGATTGTTGCAGATCTGCGAAAACATGAAATGGCTGAGCGCTCCGATCTGTTTATTCGTCCAAAACAAGGATCCGACTTTGTGTGGCTTACTGCCGTCACCAAATACATGATCGACCAAGGCTGGCATGACGCAGCTTTCGTCCAGCAGCATGTCAATCAGTTCGGTGAATATTCGCAGCTGCTTGAGAAATTCACACTGGAATATGCCGAACAGGAGACCGGTATTTCCAAAGACACACTCATCTCCATCGCGGCTATGATTCATGAAGCTGATGGAACCGCCATCTGCTGGGGTATGGGTGTAACCCAAAATATAGCCGGATCGCATACTTCCGCGGCAATTTCCAACTTGCTGCTCGCAACCGGAAACTATATGCGTCCAGGTGCAGGGGCATATCCGCTCCGTGGTCACAATAACGTACAAGGCGCTTGCGACATGGGAACCCTGCCGCCATGGCTGCCAGGCTACCAGCATGTATCCAATGATGAAGCCCGCACCCGCTTTGAACAGGCTTACGGTGTAAGCATTTCTCCAAAACCGGGCATGGATAACATCCAAATGCTGGATGCGGTGGATCGCGGCGAGCTCAAGGGTATGTACCTGGTTGGCGAAGACATGGCTTGGGTCGACTCCAATGCCAATCACGTACATGAGCTTCTCAGCAAGCTGGACTTCTTTGTGGTTCAGGACGTCTTCCTGTCCCAAACAGCCCAATTTGCCGATGTCATTCTGCCTGCTGCCCCTTCCCTCGAGAAGGACGGCACCTTCACGAATACGGAGCGTCGTGTACAGCGTCTGTATGAGGTCATGGAACCAATGGGGGATTCCAAGCCGGACTGGTGGATTACGACTCAGCTTGCGAAACATCTTGGCTTCGACTGGAACTACAGCCATCCAAGCGAAATCTTTGCAGAAATGGCCAGCCTGACACCGTTCTTCGCTAAAGCAAGCTACGAAGTCATGGAAGGCTGGGGCAGCTTTACCTGGGGTTCTGCAACTGGTGAAAGCACGCCGCTCCTGTATACCGACGGATTCCATTTCCCGGACAAAAAGGCCCGCTTCTCGCTGGTGGACTACATTCCTCCAATGGAATTCCCTGCAGAATTCGATCTTGTGCTGAATAACGGACGCCTCCTGGAACAGTTCCATGAAGGCAATATGACTAACAAATCGCATGGTATCAACCTGAAGCTGCCAGAAGTCTTTGTAGAAATTTCGCCTGAGCTGGCCGCAGAACGCGGTCTCGAAAGCGGATCTTTGGTTCGCCTTGAATCACCTTACGGCGCCATCAAGCTGAAGGCTCTGGTGACAGATCGCGTACACCGTAATGAGATCTATGTTCCAATGCACTCCACCAGCCATGAAACGGCTGTTAATCTCCTGACCGGAGGTGCGGTGGATGTCCGTACGCATACGCCTGCCTATAAGCAGACGAAAGTCCGGATGCAAACCTTGAACATTAAAGGAGCGAATCCGCTTCCGCTCAGTAATCCGCGGAACAAGAAGCGGCATCCGCAAAACGGAGTCGAAGTTCAGCGCAAATGGAACCGTCCCGGTTATGTTTCTCTGGTGGACTAAAGGAAAGGTGGTATGAAAATTGGCACAACCCATTTCTTTTATTAAAAAACGCGTTCTAAGCGAAGAAGAAATAAAGCAGCAGTCACTGGATCAGCTGAAGGATTCCGTAGCCGAGCATGAACAGGCGATTGAGAAGGCAATCGCTGTCCTGAGCGAGCTGTACGGCAGCGGCGTCCTGGAAGCAGCCGAATCGCTGCTGAAGGCAAAAGCCAAGGTTGCTGAAATTGCCCTCAATCAGGTAAAGCGACCTGAAATGACGAACATGATCAATAATGGTCTCGCAGCGGCGGGAGCCCTATCCGCTATTGACCCGGAACAAACCTCTAAGCTGCTAGGCAGTGTGGCGAAAGGACTTGAGGAAGCGAATGAGCCTCAGGACAAAAAGCTGACGGTCTTTTCCCTTATGAGTGCCCTGAAGGATCCTGATGTGAACCGCGCAATCGGCTTTGGCCTGCGTTTCCTGAAAGGGATGGGCAAAGGGCTGGGCGAGTAGGTTTTGGCATCTCTCCTTAACATGCATGCCCATATGTATGAATAAATGAATGAATAAAAGGCAGGTTCCAATTTTGGAATCTGCCTTTTTCCGTATGTTCCTTTACATCCGTATACTCCTATAAACAAAAACAGACCCCGGAGCATCGGGCTCCAGGGCATCAATCAATATATTATAAAAGGGGTATGGCTTTATTATAAGTGCCCTATCTTAAAATTAGATGAAAATAACCTTCAAGACACCTTAAATTTGCAAAGGAATTACCGCAAACTTATGTGTCTGCTCCATTTTTCGAGTGCCCGTTCCATATCGGACATCAAAACAGGCTTGCTTAAGAAATCATGCATCCCCGCTTCCAGGCACATTCTATGGTTATCGGCGCCAGCAAAAGCGGTGACAATGATAACAGGCAGTCCCTCCTGCGGAAGCTGGCGGCGAATGGACTGCACAGCCTCGATGCCATCGATGACCGGCATCTGCACATCCATAAAAATCAGGTCGTAATTCCCCTCTACAGCCGCTCGAATCGCCTCGGCTCCATCAACAGCCATGTCAGGAGCGTATCCCATTTTATTCAGGATCGCCGTAAGCAGCTGACGGTTAACCGGATGATCATCAGCCACCAAAATATTCAGTAGACCAAAACGCGGCAGGGTTGTTTCGGGCAGCTCAAGCCTGCTTAAAGTCTTCGCTTCACTTTCCGGCATGCTTGAAATCCTAATTTCTTCTTCTATAACAGGATTCGCTTCCTCCCGATGAACAGCCACATCATCGCTGGAAGTCCAGGCTTTGGATTTTAAGGTAAAATAAAACGTGGTTCCCCCTTCCTCTTCTTCCTGGATAACCCCGATCGATCCGCCCATCAGCTCGACCAGCTTCTTGCATATGGAAAGGCCTAAACCTGTTCCTCCGTATTTGCGGTTAATAGCCGGATGTAGCTGTGAAAAGGACTGGAACAGCTGGTCAAGCTTATCCGGTGGTATGCCGATTCCTGTATCCTTAACGAAAAACTCCAGCGTCATTTCGCCTTCCGACGAATCGCTTGCCATTTGAACCGAAACGGAAACTCTTCCGGTTTCGGTAAATTTAATCGCATTGCCAACCAAATTAATCAAAACCTGCCGCAGTCGTCCTTCATCACCGCGGATCATATCCGGAATGTCCGGCGAGATATGCACGCGCAGCTCCAAATCTTTCTCAGCCGCTTTGGCAGAAAACAACTCGGCCACGCTGCATAGAATCGAATGGATTTGAATCGGATCATCGCTGAGTATCATCTTCCCCGCTTCAATCTTGCTGAAATCGAGGATTTCATTCAAAATTTGCAGCAGCGCATCACTGCTCTCACGAATGATATCGGTGTAGCTTTGCTGCTCCTCATTCAGCGGGGAATCCGCAAGCAGCTCGATCATCCCCATAATCCCATTCATTGGCGTTCTCAGCTCATGGCTCATAATCGCCATGAACTCAGACTTCGCCTTATCCGCCTGCTCGGCCGATTCCTTCGCGCGGAGAATTTGCTTCTCATTCGTAATATCGTTGAAGACAATGACTGCGCCCATCCGCTCTCCCTTGTCAAACAACGGGGTTACGCGGTAGGATGCCAGAAAGCTGGAACCATCCTTCCGCCAGAATACCGACTCCTCCTTATACAGGGCAATCCCTTCCCGGACTGCGCTCATAATCGGAGATTCGCCCGGAAGATAATGACTACCATCCGCACGCGTCTGCTGCAGCATTCCCAAAAATGATTGTCCAATCCATTCTCCCGCATTAAATCCAAGCATTCTGGCTCCAGCAGGATTCATAAAGCCTGCCTGGCCCTCCAGATCAACCCCAAAGATCCCCTCAGATACCGAGTTCAAAATGAGCGCATGCTCATAGCTCAGCTTCTTGATTTGCTCCAAATACTGTTTGCTCTCCGTGATATCGCTCGTAATGCCAAAGACGCCAACAATCTTGCCGCGCAAAATAATCGGTACATTAATGACGCTGACTTCAATCCGGTGGCCGTCCCGATGCCGCAGGCCAATCTCATAGGTCTGCGGCTCACCCTTGGCCGCAAGGCTGAAATGATAAGCCGTCTTGTCCACATCGACGGGATCTATTAATGGAGTAAAGTGATTATGCAGCATTTCATGCTCTGTGTAGCCGCATAGAATCTGCTGCCCCCGGTTGACCGTCAGCAGATTGCCTTCCAAATCAAGCGAAGCGACTCCCGCCGGATTGTATTCAAACAGCGATTTATACTCTTTCAGTTGAAGATCAACCTGTTTACGTTCTGTAATATCACGGGAAACGGATATCACCTCTTCCACTTCCCCGTTCACATTATAGGTGAAGCGGCTGTTGGTTTCGAACCACATGTAAGTGCCATCTTTGCGGCGGAACCGGAATGTAAATGCATCCGGTGAATCTTCATCCAAGGCGGAAATAAGATGATGCCTGACCTTCTTCACATCGTCAGGATGAATATAACTGCGGCTCGAAGTTCCTTCCATCTCTTCCGGTTCGTAGCCCAGCATGGGTCTGCATACTGGCGAGACATAAATAAAAGTCAGCTCGTCATCTACCTTGTGGCGGGAAATGAAGTCCAGTGAATAATCCATAATGAGCTTGTATTTCTGCTCACTTTGTTTTAGCTTCTGCGCCATCTCGACCCGGTCATTCACATTGCGGCCAATGGTCAGAATCCGCTTGATACCGCCATCTTGGTCCTGAATAATCTGAAATGCCGTCTCAATCCACAAATAATGCCCGTCCTTATGTCTGACCCTCCGGGTAAATACGCTGTCAAGGGAATAAAGAGCGTTTCCGTTCAGCATGTCGGCCGCATCATCCGGGTGGTAAAACTCAGCCCGGTGATGACCTATCATTTCTTCAGCCTCATAGCCAAGTATCCGTTTCATGGAAGGGGAGACCTCTTCCAGAATGCCATCCGCCCTGCTGGTGGAAAAGAGAATATCCGCATTCTTCTCAAACAGAATCTGCATATTGGGATCAATCTCTATACGCTCTTCTTCGATTTTAGCATCCGACAGAATCGTTGCTTCCTGAACCAGATAATCATCCTCTCCGTTTTCTCCGCTCTTTGCCAGAGAAACCTGCAGTCTCACCCTAACCTCATATCCGTTTTTATGTATATAACATTTCTCCACAATCGTTAGATCTGTTGAAGATTGATGAAGCAGCTTCGCAAGACATGCAGGGGCTGTATTCAGCCTGTCATACGGATGTGTGATTTCCGCTTCTGTCATGGACAAAAGCTCCAATTCCGTATAACCCAGCATAGCGGCAAAGACGCTGCTGACAGCAATCCATTGCTCGGTATCGACGGCAACTGCAGCCATCGGAATCGACGCATGCTTGTATAGTTGTTGAATGAAGTTGTCATTACGCGAGTTTTCCACTGCCGGTCCTCCCTTCTATCACAAAAGACAAGCATGTTGAGCCCTTCGAACAGGTTGAATGGAATCGGCTCAATAGCAGATTAACCTAGATACAGGGTTTTAAAACCATTTTTTCTTATTATAAGAGAAAGCCCGCTCCCGGGTCCAGCAAGCGGCTCATCCCCATGTCCACTATATATGAAAAAGCCGCTCTATGACGGAAGTCAACGAGACGGCTCTTCATAGGTTTGCATTCAGGATTATTACACCGTGACCCGCTGCACCATATCACTCAGCTTGACGGTCATTCCTCCCAGAAAACGCGATTCTTCTGCGGCAAAAGCGATTAAATGGCTCTGTAAGGAAGCCGTTGCTGAGGTTAATGCCGATACGGTATCATTTTCATTCTCGCGCACATTTTGCAGGAACTCAGCAACCATCCGGTCGTCACCGCCGCCATGGCCGTCTCCGGCAACGCCACAGTGAAATTCTACCTGCTCGCCGGTTTCGAAACGGTTCAACGTGTATGTTCCTTCCTCCATATCACCATATATCTCGCCTTTCGTACCCATAATACGGACTCGCCGGACCTCTTTCTCGGTAAAGGAGGACAAAGTGAATGTCGCATTGGCACCACCCGCGAACTCCATATTGACGATCTGGTGATCAACCACATTGTTATCGCAGTGGTAGACGCAGCGGCCAAATGGTCCTTCTTTTAAGGCCGTCATGATGCCCTCTTGGGTCAGATCATGCGTAATATAGCGAGCCCATGGGTGTTCGGGCGGCTGGTTATACAGCTTAAGTGCTGAGAAGGGACAGCTTTGTTCAACCTGGCAGCCGTCGGTGCAGCGCGCGGTAGATCCTTCCGGCGCATGCTCCTCCCGATAATGTAACAGCGATCCGAAGGAGCTGACATGCGTACAAGGCTTATCCATCAGCCATGAGATGATATCCAGATCATGGCATGATTTGGCGAGGACCATGGGGCTCGTCTCGGCTGAGTTCCGCCAATTGCCGCGCACATAGCTATGTGTCATGTGGCGGTATCCAACATACTCTGAATGCTGGATCGTGGCGATGGTTCCGACTTCTCCCGCCTCGATGCAGCGCTTGATACCGGACCAGAATGGCGAATACCGCAGCACATGGCTGACCGTAAGCACACGCTGGTGAGTGAGAGCAGCCTGCTCGATGCGGATGCACTCCTCCGCCAGGGGCGACATCGGCTTCTCCAGCAGGATATGATAGCCAAGTTCAAGCGCCTTCATCGCGGGTTCAAAGTGCAGCCGGTCCAGTGTGCTAATGATCATGACATCTGCGATCCGGCCTTTCTCGAAAGCCTGCTCCCATGAGGTATATACATATTCCGGTGCGATATCGTGGATTGCGGCCATACGCTGCCTACGCTCCACATTCGGTTCCGCGACCGCTACAATCTTCAATTCTTCCGGATGTTTCTCTGCATATGGACCATAGATGTATCGTCCTCTGCTGCCTGCGCCAAGAAGTACGGCAGTTACTGTCTTCACATGGGTTCCTCCTCGTCATGTTGGTTACTGTGCCCTGATTGTACGTCACCTGCCGTAGGGTCGAAAGAGACTTTTCCATACATTTATATACTCTTCTTGACTTGCCCCGCCTGACGCTGAAGACGGTATTCTTGCGGAGTCTCCTGATTTTGCTTTTTGAAAAAGCGGATAAAAGCCAAGGCTGAGTTATAACCTAGAGCCGCAGCAATTTCATTAACTTTCATCGGAGTGTTCAGCAGCCATTCCTTCGCCTTCAGGTTCCGGTATTCGTTAATGTAGTCTGACAAGCCAGTCCCGGTCAGCTGCTTATACAAGCGCGAAAAGTAGGATGGATTAAGCCCGACATGATCCGCTATAGTGACTAGCGAAATATCCTGGGCCAGATGTTCCTCGATAAAACGGTGCACCTTCTTGACGAGATTCGTCGTTACTTGCCCGCCCAGGGCTGCCTGCCGCGTGAAATAGCAGTCCGCCATATTCCAGAAAAATTGTTTCACATCCGGCCAAGAAGCCGCTTCATCCTTATGGTACAGCAGGGCTATATCCAACCTCTCGCACACAGCCTGCCGGAATGGTTCATTCTGATCCATGCATGACAGGAAGATGGATGCCATTGAATGGTATAGCTCCATCTTCCGTCCATATGCATGAGATTCCCCAGTCCATACGGCGGTGAGATGCAGGTACAGCTTATTGAACTCCTCGCGGTGATTGTTCTCCAAACATTGCTGAAGCAGCTGCAGGCGGGTATGATGGCAATAATCATTCGTCTCTTCCCCGTTTTCCTGCAGCTTCACCAGATCCGAGTCCGTTACAATGACAGCAGGAGAGAGGCCTAGACCGTAAACGAAACAATATTTCAGCATATGGAATCGCTGAGAGATCATGTCCCAATCCGTCGGCTCGCTGCTGAGGGCAAAGGAGACGGACACGCGCAGCAGCCGCTGGCATGTCTGCTGAATGTTCTCCAGCATAGCACTAATATGGGAATACCCGGTCTTCCATGCTGCTGCTTCTTTAATTCCAGTCTCATGGGTCTGCAGCAGCCATATAATGCGTGAACTGTCATATACACAGGAGTAACACTGCATGCTAAGCCCCGCATATTCCTCCACAATGTTCTGAACTCCGTATAGAAGCAGTGTTTTGTCGAGCGGTGTGAACGATTCCTTCCACCTATCCACCCTGCCTAACAGCAGCAATATCTGCCGGTCCGCCTGCAGAGGGATGGCCAGTTCATTCAATTGATGCGCCAGACCATCTATTGACTCCTGCTTACCCTGAAGCAGATCCCATACATATTCCTTCTGCAGCAGTGGAAGTGCTTTACGCATCCTTTCGTTGACCCGATCCAGCATCTTGAGCTGATCGCCTTCTTCATCAAGCTTTGCCATTGCCCGCTTGACCGAACGGATAATTTTATCGTCACTCTCCACTTTCAAAATATAATCAAAGCCCCCGTAAGCCATCGCACTCCGGATATAATGGAAGTCATTATATCCGGTAAGGAAGATGACCTTGCAGGCTGGCCATTCATTCTGAATGATTTGCAGCAGTTCAATGCCTTCAAGTCCTGGCATCTTAATGTCCGATATGACAATGTCAACTTGATGTTTACGCATTCTATCGAGAGCCTCTTCTCCCGAATACGCTTTCAACACTTCCAACTCCATATGCTCAGTCGTTTGGAACAATTCCAGCAGCCCGTCCACAATGATAGGCAGATCGTCTACGATAAGCAGCCTGCGCATAGCCGGTTCCTCCTTATTCTCCGCCAAGATGTATAAGTACTTTGAGTCCGCCAAGCGAAGATCTCGACACTTCAAGCCCGTATTCTGCACCGTAGTGAAGTTGAATCCGCCGATGCACATTGATGAGCCCTGTTGTCTCTTCGATGCGGTTTGCCGAATAAGTTAATCTCACACGTAATTGCTCCAGTTTGCCATCATCCAAATGATTACCGTTATCCTCCACGCAGATTGTAAGCCGATTATCCTTCATTTCACTGTGCACACACAGCTCACCCGGTCCTGTCATGGCGCCGATTCCATGCTTGTAGGCATTTTCGATAATCGGCTGCAGCACCAGCCTCGGAACTTGCAGCGGCAGCGTCATGATATCAAAGCGGACTTGAATCCGCTCTCCATAGCAGATCGTCTGCATATCGAGATAAGTTCGTGAATGTTTTATCTCCAGCTCTAATGGGATCACATCCTCATCATCCCGGGTAATAAACTGGAAATATTCTCCGATATAAAGACAGAATTGGTACGCCTTATCCTTATTTTCAGACTTGATCAGCCGGCATAGCACGAAGAAGCAATTGTACAGGAAATGTGGATTGATCTGCGACTGCAGCCGTTTCAGCTCCGAACGCTGGTTGCGTATCTGCTGTTCATAGTTCTGCTCGATCAGCGTCTTGAGCGAGTGAACGGTATCATTGAAGGCTTGATATAGATATCCGAATTCGTCACGTCTACGGTCAATCGAAACCGGAATCAGCTCCAGTTTCTGCACACGCTTAAAGCCATGAATCAATCTCATTAATGGTCGGTACATCAGCTTAATGAGAGAATAAGAAAAAAACGTCCCCATGACGACCGCAAGAGCGCAAGCCCATAAGAACCATTGCCTGTATGTATGAATCGGGCCCAGTACGGCCGACTCAGGAATACAGGTTATGGAATACGACTTCCACACCTCCGAGTACTTAAATACAGTGAGATAGCGTTCGGATCCAAAATGGACCATTTCGTAGCCTTGTTTCGTTCCGGCAAGCTGCTTCTCCCGAACGAAGTCTTGGAGTGAATCCTGCAGCTCAGAGTGCTGCTCATTACTGCGAATAACCCAACCCTGCTCCATATTCAGCAGCATGCTCTCACCGCTATTCGATCCGGTAATTTGCTGCAGCGCCTCCTTGATCTTGTTCGTAGAGAGTTCGACTCCAATGACAAACAAGGGACTCTTGAATGTATTCGCAGGATAAGACATCGTGAGAAACAGACGATTATTCCAATAAATGAACGGATCATTATAATAGGGCCCACTATGCTGCATCGCAGCGTATTCCTCTTCGCTAATTGCCGTCTCATATTTTACACTGAGCAGCGTACGTTCAATTTCGGGTACATAGGCTTTCGCCTCGCGAATGAACGGACTAGAGTTTTTCATCAAATCAAGCCGCTTTTGAATCAGGGTGATGCTTTGCGCCCGCTCATAATACGTCATATCGGTTCCGATCGCCGCCAGCTCCATCAAGTCACTGTCCGTCACATAGGTAGGTAAATACTGAGCGATTCGCTCAACCTCCTTATCCAAAGAATCGAGATAGAAGCTGGCCGTATTTAAGGTTGAGCGTGAAATTTCCGTCTGTATGCTATTTGCTCCCCGCTCATTGATAAACCATGTAATCATCATGAGGGGGAGCAGCACGCTCAAGAACACAGCCATCATTTTCAAAAAAATTGAGGAGTCTTTCAGTCGGAATAACAGCTTCATCGTTCGTTCCCCCAGGATGAGTTGATCGGCATGGAACTATTATTCTTTGACACTCCCCATCACAATTCCTTTAATGAAGAACCTCTGCAGGATCGGATAAATAACTAATATCGGAAACGCCGCTACAAAAATTTGAGCCGCTTTGCTCGTCCTGTCGGATAACTTCTGCATCAGCTCAATGTCCTGGGACTTCAGAAAACGGAGATCCATTTTAATGATGATGGACTGCAAAAAGGTTTGGAGGGGGTATCTTTCCGGATGATTCATCAGAATCATGCCGTCAAACCAGCTGTTCCAATGCCCTACAATGGTGAACAGCCCCGTGGTTGCGAGCGCAGGCAGAGAAAGCGGTGCATAGATTCTCCAGAGCGTCGTGAAATGGCCCGCCCCGTCGATTTTGGATGATTCCTCCAATTCCTTCGGCAGATTGCGATAGAAATTAAGCAGCAGGATGATATTGAATACTTGAACCGCGCCCGGAAGCACCAAAGCCCAGATCGAATCAATGAGGCCGACCGCCTTGATGGTCATATACCACGGGATCAGTCCTCCGTTGAACAAGATCGTAAACACAAAGATCCATGCGTATAAGGTACGCATCCCGAACTGAGTGGTATCTTTGGAAAGCGGATAGGCCGTAAGAATGGTCAGGAACATGCTAATCGCAGTACCCAATACAACCCGCTGGATTGTAATCCAGAACGCCCGCAAATATTCCGGTTTACCGAACACATTCTGGTAGGCCGCCGGCGTAAATTCAACCGGCCACAGCAGCACCTTCCCTGCCGATGCCGCAGTACCCGAGCTGAATGAAACCGCTAATATATGAATAATTGGCATAAGACACATACATGATATCAGCGCAAGAAACACGAAATTGCAGCCCAGAAACAGTCGTCTGCCCAGTGACTTTTTCATAAGTTTGACCGTTCTCCTTTGCTAGAAAATGCGATAATTGGCGATGCGATAAGCCAAGACATAGGATACGGATATCAAAACAAACGAAACGATGGATTTAAGCAATCCGACAGCCGTTGCAAACCCGTACTGCGCCTGTTCAATACCCATCCGGTAGACAAAAGTATCAATGATGTCTCCGCTCTCATACACCTGCGGATTGTACAGATTGAAGATTTGATCAAACCCCGCGTTCAAAACGTTGCCGATATTAAGCGTCAGCATGAGTACGATAATCGGCATCATTCCGGGCAAGGTGACGTTGAGAGTCTGCTTCCAGCGGCCTGCGCCATCAATTTCCGATGCTTCATACAGTGTGGGATTGATGTTGGTGAGTGCCGCCAAATAAATGATCGTGCCAAAGCCGAATTCCTTCCAGACATCACTTATAACCATGACGTAAGGAAACCATTTGTTATCACCCAGGAAGAAAATCGGCTTAATGCCGATCAGCCCCAGCAATTGATTTAAAATTCCCGTAGATGGAGACAGCACATCGATAACGATGCCGCTCAGGAGAACCCAAGACAGAAAATGAGGCAAATACACCAACGTCTGAAACGTACGCTTTACCCATTCCTTGCGCATCTCGTTTAATAAAATAGCAATCGTGATCGGGACAACCAGACCCGCGATAATTTTCATCGTCGCAATATAAAGGGTATTAAAAACAATCCGCCCTACATCCGGATAGTCCATCAGGAACTGAAAGTTTTTCCACCCGACGACCGGTGAACCGAACAAGCCTTTTGTCGGGATGTATTTCTCAAATGCCATAAGAATGCCAACCATTGGAATGTAGCTGAATATGATAATAAAGACGAGCCCGGGGATGAGCATGATATGCAGCGGCCATTCCCGCTTCCATCTGCGCTCCAATTGATTCATTATGCATCACCTGCTTGGGTCAGATTAGAAAATGAGGGAATCGAAGCATTTCGATTCCCCGCGTGCAAACGTAACTGGGTCATACTCTAAACATCACTTGATTTTCGCATACCATTCGTTGACTTCTTTCGTCATGTCGTCCCCGCCAAGCTTCTTCCATTCGGTTACGAACTTATCGAATTCATCAATGGATACTTGGTTCATAATAATTTTCATAAAAATTTCATCACGTTTCCGGTTAAGAATCTCACGTTTCTCTACCATCGTTGGTGTGGGAGCCCCGTAGAACTTATTCTGATGGAACAGGTTGTGCTCCTTCAGATATGGAATATTCGAGACCGCACCGTTTGGCCCAGAAATGAGGTATTCCCACCACATGGTGATATCTTCGCCATTGACATATTTCATGGCCCGGTCGTAACGTGTTTTTTGATCCTTCGTTACCGCCAGGCTTTGATCCTTCGTCTCAATGGCCTTCGGCAGCACCTCCCCGTTATTGCTTGACAGGTTGAATGCCATGACAGGACTAAGGAGCCAATAGTTATTGCCTTTTTCCTTGAGGCCGTTTCCGTATTCATATACCTTTTGTTCAGGGGTTGGATGATTATCCACGGCGATCCATTGATTCAGCAGCTTGATTAATGCCTCCGGATGCTCGGCTTTTTTGGATACTACATAATAACTGCTCGTTCCCAGTTCGATTTGCGTGGAAGCCTCCGTATTGTCAATGGAAGGCAGACGATATACGCTCCATTCCTGAACAACCTTTCCATCCTTCACAGCAGCTTGAGCCAAATGGGCAGGCGTCCACTCCGCCCCATACAGCACACCAATTTTGTTGCTGAAAATCAATTCGGACTCTTTCTGCATATCCTTGACTGCGAATTCCGGATCAATCAATCCTTTCTTGAACAACTCCTGCAGCCCACGAAGCGCTTCCTTCATCTCAGGCTGAATGTCGCTGTTCATCAATCCGCCTTGACCATCTTCCATCCATTGATTCAAGTAGGCATGGTAGCCATTCATAAAACCGACCAGACCCAGCGCACCTTCATCAAATTTCTTGTTCAGTGCCAGACCGTAGGATTTCCCCGTTCCCCCAGGATCCTTCGTCGCGAAGGCTTCCATAATGTTCATTAAATCCTGCATCGTTTTCGGCTCAGGCAGGTTCAGCTTTTTCATCCAATCAGAGCGTACCCACACCAGCTGCGGTGAAAAAGGGTTGCCCGTTTGTGGAATCGCCATCAGCTTGCCGTCAAAGGTACCCGACTTCATCTGAATGCCGCCGTCTTTTTGCATAAACTCTTTTGTTTCGTCAGAAGCATACTGATCATATACGCTTGTCAGATCTTGAATCATATCTGCTTCAATCAACTGCTGTACCTGGGCTGGAGTGGCCGGGAAGAGATCCGGAATGTCGTTGGTGGTGATCGCCATCTTCAGCTTCTCCTGGAACTGAGGTCCATCGACGGTTCCATCCACAACCCATTGGTTCTTGATTTTGACACCCGTGTCTTTCTCGTACGCGTCATAAACGGCATTCTTGTCGAAGGACTCCCCTTCATCAAACTTCAAATATGGATCCTGTGCACGAACCGTAGATATTTCCATAACTCCTTGTTCCTTTGAAGCCTCCGGCTTCTCTGCCGCGGCGTTCTCCGCTGGCTGCTTTGTTTCCACCGTTTTACTGCTGCAAGCGGATATGCCAAGACTCAAGATGAGCGTAAGCACCAATCCAATTGTCCGAACTTTATGCACGTTTGACCCTCCTATTAGTAAATGATTTATTCATGTCTGCCTTCTATCCTCATTATAGGTAGCGGTTCCAGGTTCAGGCTATATACCGGTCTTTACTTCCATATACAACTATTGCGGGGCACAAAAAAACCGTGGTTCCAAAAGGAACGCACGGTGAGGGGACAATGTAGCTGCAGAACATGGAGCTTTAACCTAAGACGACTTCAACCTGATGGGCTTGCCCATCCCCATACACAGGAAGAATATTACCCTGAACCTTACTACCATCCACGGTCACGGATGCTATTCCCTTGCTTACACGGTTAGGATTAGACACATGGATTACATACGTATCCCCGCGGAATACCCGCGTAATGGTGAATTCCTCCCAGTCAGCCGGAATACACGGATTAACCTTTAGCCCGTCAAATTCCGGCTGGATGCCCAGTATAGATTGCGTAATCGCCACAAAGTTCCAGGCAGCCGTTCCAGTGAGCCATGAGTTTTTGGCTTCACCCTGACGGACTGCATCCTTGCCCGCGATCATCTGCGAATACACGTATGGCTCCGTACGATGGATTTCACTGATATCTTCCAGATAAGCCGGCGCGATTTTCCGGTACAACTCGAAGGCCCGATCGCCGCGGCCAATAACCGTCTCAGCCATCATCACCCAAGGATTGTTGTGGCAGAAAATACCCGCATTTTCCTTATAGCCGGGAGGATACGAGGAAATTTCGCCGAGATTGATATAGTATTTCGAGTACGGCGGATTTTGCAGCACAATACCGTATGGTGTTTCCAATCGTTCAGCAACAGAATTGAGCGCCTTCTCTGCGATTCCTTCCTGAACGCCGATACCTGCCATGACGCAGAAGCCCTGCGGCTCAATAAAGATCTGTCCTTCGTCGCATTCCTTGCTTCCGATCTTCTGCCCGTAATGATCATATGCCCGCAGAAACCATTCACCGTCAAAACCGTGATCAAGCGTAGTCTTCCGCATCGTCTCAATATGCGCATCAGCTGCTGCCGCTTCTTCAGAGAGCCCGCGACGTTTACAGAGCTCTACAAACTCCGGCCCCGCAAATACGAACAGCCCGGCAATAAATACAGATTCAGCTGTACGGCCTTCAATATGTTGTGTGGTTTGGAACGACTCATCCGGCACATCCGAGAAACAGTTCAGGTTAAGGCAGTCATTCCAGTCCGCCCGTCCGATCAACGGCAGTCCATGCGGTCCCAAATTTTCAATGACATGATAGAAGGAACGCTTCAAATGTTCAAACAATGTCGCCGTATTGCCGGGGTTGCAGTCAAATGGAACCTGCTCATCCAGGATAGCAAAATCTCCGGTTTCTTTGATATAAGCCGCGGTTCCCACGATCAGCCACAACGGATCATCATTGAAGCCGCCGCCAACCTCATTATTCCCCTGCTTCGTTAACGGCTGGTATTGATGATATGCCCCGCCGTTCTCAAACTGGGTTGAAGCAATATCAATAATGCGCTCTCTCGCCCGCTCCGGAATTTGATGTACAAAGCCAAGCAAATCCTGGTTGGAATCGCGGAAGCCCATGCCTCTGCCGATCCCCGATTCAAAGTAAGATGCTGAACGCGACATATTGAATGTAACCATGCATTGATAAGGATTCCATATATTCACCATGCGGTTCAGCTTGTCATCATGACTTTGAATCGTATATTTGGATAGGAGATTATTCCAATAGTTCTTCAGCTCTTGCATCGCGTCTTCAACGCCGGTATCATCCGCAAAACGAGCTATCATCGCTTCCGCGCGGGCTTTATGAATAACATTCAGCGATTCCCATTTCTCCTCCTCCGGATTCTCCACATAACCCAGCACAAAATTCAAGGAGGCAGATTCCCCTGCTGCGAGCTCGAGTTCAACACAGTGGGAAGCTACGGGCGACCAGCCGCTTGCGACAGAGTTCGAGGATTGACCGGACACTACGGTTTGCGGCGCCTCCAGGCCATTATACAGTCCCAGGAAGGACTCCCGATCCGTATCAAAGCCGTCAAGCTCCCGGTTCACGGAGAAAAAGGCGTAATGATTGCGGCGCTCCCGGTATTCCGTTTTGTGATATATAACAGACCCTTTCACTTCAACCTCGCCCGTGCTCAGATTCCGCTGGAAATTGGTCATGTCGTCATAAGCATTCCATAAGCAAAATTCAATAAAAGAGAACAGCTTCACTTTTTTCGGCGCATCCGAGGTATTCGTCAAGGTCAGTTGATGTACTTCGCCATTGTATTCCAGCGGAACGAAAGCCAGCTGTTCGGCACGTATGCCATTTCTTTCTCCTGTGATGCGGGTATACCCCAGCCCATGACGGCACTCATAAAAGTCCAGATCCTTCTTGACCGGCATCCAGCCCGGCGTCCAGTAATCTCCCTCGTCATACACATAAAAGTAACGGCCACCGTTATCTACCGGTATGCTGTTATAGCGATAACGGGTCAAACGGCGCAGCCGCGCGTCACGATAGAATGCATATCCTCCGCCCGTATTCGACATCAAACCGAAAAAGTCTTTCGTTCCCAGGTAATTAATCCATGGGTAAGGCGTTTTTGGAGTCTGGATGACATACTCCTTGCTGGCGTCATCAAAAAAACCGAATTTCATTTTGCTGTTCCCCTCTCCATTGATTTGTGAACGCGCGTTTATTTTGCGCTATGATGAAGCCCGTTACCGGGCGGCATCTTCCAATACGGCAATTATTTCGGTTCTGCGCAGGTTTCCCGTACGATCAGCTGTGTCGGAAAGCTGACCGTGCTGAAGGATGTACTGCCCTCTTCACACATTGTAACAATATGATGTGCTGCAGCCTGCGACATCTCATAAATGGGCAGCCGGACTGAGGTGAGCGCTGGTGAGAGCTGGGAAGCGACAGGGATATCATCGAAACCTGCGATGGATATGTCCCCAGGGATCTGGAGTCCCAGCTCCCTGCAAGCATCCATGGCTCCCAGTGCCATTTCGTCATTGGCTGAAAAGAATGCGGTCGGCCGCTTTCTGGACATAAGCAGCTGTTTGACCTCTTCATATGCCTTTTGCCTGATGAATTCTCCGCTCAGAATAATCTCTTCCGGAACCTCCAACCGTTGCTCCTCCATCGTCTCCACAAAGGCCTGATAACGCTGGCGGCCAGACTGTGTATTCAATCTTCCGCTGATCAACCCGATATGCTCATGCCCCAGTTCGATCAAATAACGGACAGCCATAGCCGCCCCCTCATAATCCTTCGAATTAATGACAGCTGCATAATCCTTATCCAACCGGTGCTCAAGCAGCTCCGCAATATCATAATCAATGAGCACGAAGGGAAGCTCAAGCTTCGCTATCGCATGGACCATCCCGGCATTCTTCTCCATGCCGATGATGATGCCTCCATCAATTCTTTTTTGCAGAAATGCCTGCTTGACCTTCAGAAAATCATCCTCCGAGTAGACCGTATGAATCAGCACGTAATAGCCCATCCGGTTGACCGTATCGACGATGGTCTCCACGAATGGAGCAAAGTAATTGTTCTGGTATATGCGGTTCGGATTCTGCTTATCAGCGGTACTGATCACAAAAAGACCAATCGTGTTCATGCCTTTACCGGCAAGAACGCGTGCGGAGGTGTTAGGCTCATAATGATTCTCCTCGATCACCTTCATAACTTTGGCACGCGTCTTCTCCGGAACATTAGAATAGTTGTTGATGACGCGGGAAACAGTGCTGCGGGACACTCCCGCCAATCTCGCAATATCTTCGCTGCGCATGGTATCCCCTCTTTTGTGAAAGCGCGTTTATTTTTCAATTGTAACCTCAATCCCGCTCAAAAGACAATAACCAGATTCATTGAAAATGCGGATGCCGCTAAATGAGTATGAAGTATGTAAAAAAACCTGAAGCGGACTCGCACTTCAGGTTTTTTATCCTCATGATCTCTATGATTACAGCAAAGCTTCGACTGCCCGTTCCATATCAAGGGGCCCTATTGGAGATTCAAACCGTTCCACCACGTTCCCCTTACGGTCTACCAGGAATTTAGTGAAATTCCATTTGATATCATTGCCTTCCATCAACTCAGGCTGCTTATCCTGGATGAACATCGACAGCATTTTAGCCTCGGAATTGTTCATATCAAAGCCTTCAAAAGGAGCCTGCTCACCCAGAAAGCCGAAAAGCGGATGCTTATCGGCACCGCGTACGTCCACTTTTTCAAAGAGCGGGAATGTGACGCCATAATTGATCTGGCAAAAAGTGCTGACATCCTCATTGCTTCCCGGCTCCTGCCCGCCGAACTGGTTGGAAGGAAAGCCAAGGATCATCAAACCACGGTCTTTGTATTTCTCATACAGCTTTTGAAGATCGGCATACTGGACTGTAAAACCGCACTCACTTGCTGTGTTAACGATCAGAAGCACGCTGCCTTCGTACTGTGACAGTACCTTTTCTTCGCCACGGATATTTTTGGCCTTGAATGAATATACGCTCATATCTCGAACCTCCGTTGTATTTGCCGTTGTAATGATAACGGCTTCCCTTTATAATTCACAAAATTAAATTGTGTGCAATTCAAATTTAACATACATTGTCCCTTGATGCAAATGAGCGGCGTTTCAGGATAAACCTTGATTGAAGCGGCTTAAGGTATTATGAAATTGATTTAAATGGGTAATATATAAACGGATTCAGTTTTCATTCATACCTATCAAAGGAGTGTTGTGCTATGAAATTATCCGGCAAAACAGCCATTATTACAGGAGGAGCCAGCGGGATCGGACAAGCAACCGCGCGACTGTTTGCACAGGAGGGCGCCAATGTCGTGATAGCCGATTTTTCCGAAGCTGGACAAGAGGTTGCCAACCGGCTGCAGGATGATGGACATCGCGCGATCTACGTTAAAGTCGATGTCACAGAAGAAAAGGATATTCAGGCACTCATCGAACGCACCGTGCATACATACGGCCAGGTTGATATCATGTTCGCCAATGCGGGTGTTGCCAACGATGAGCCAGCCGATCAGCTCTCGCTTGAAAAATGGCAGCGTACGCTGGATGTGAATCTGACGGGCGTATTCTTGTCCGATAAATATGCCCTCATTCAAATGCTCAAGCAGGGTACCGGCGGTGCGATTATCAATACTGCTTCGATCCACGGACATGCCGCCAAGGCTGGAGTCACTGCATACGGCTCCTCCAAAGGCGGAGTGGTTATGCTGACACAGACCCTGGGCATTCAATATGCCAGCAGAGGTATCCGTGTCAATGCGGTATGTCCCGGATACATTGATACGCCGCTGTTAAAAGCATTGCCGCCGGAAGCGAAGCAAAAGCTTGTCGATCTGCATCCGATTGGCCGCCTGGGAAGTGCCGAGGAGGTCGCCAAAGCCGTACTCTTTCTGGCCAGCGACGACTCGACCTTCGTAGTGGGAACAAGCCTGATGGTGGACGGAGGATACACGGCTCAATAATGGACAAAAAAGCGTCCGTGGTTCAGTTTTAAGCTGAATCCGGACGCTCTTTCCATCCCCTTTTCTGTGGGGTGCTTCGTTAATTTATACTTATCCAGGTTCCAGCTGGAATCTCGTTCGCTCGTTTCCCCTTCACATGCCACAAAGATGGCATATCCCTCACATGGCGGAGTTCCACATTAAACGGTCTGTTCTGGGGCAGCCGGTTGAAGCGGAGCCACAGCCTGTTGCCGTCCACTATGCTTTCTTCCACCTGGATTCCGTCAATATCTGCTTCTTGAACATCTTTGCCGTCTGCCACGATCATTCCGGTTGAGTCTGGATCCACTCGCTTATTAAAGACAATGACGACTTCAGTGTCTCCCTCCGTACGTGCAGTCAGCGGAACAGGATGCTCATCATGCATATATCCACCCAAATGATATTCATAGGCAGTCCAGGTTTGATATCCCAAATCATAGACCGTGTTCTGGAATCGGTTCAGCCAGGTACGGTCCTTAATCATGTTCGATTTTGAGCCGACATCGGCCTGTATTCCGAGCGGAAGCTCGGGAAATGCTGCCCGGATTGGGGCTGCGAAGCTTTCATAGGTGCCTGCATATTCAGCCCTCAGATTTCGTTTCATCCAGTCCGGCCAATGGGTCTGCAGCATGTGGAGATCCGGTTTGACTCTTCCGATCATGGAGATGGCGTCAAGTCCCTGCCATTCCTTAAGCCGCAGGGTTGAAACTGCACCGCCATCTACAGCCAGCGACCAGGTGGCTACCAGGATATCCGGGCGGGTCTCACGCGCTCCGCCACTGCCGTTAATGATTTCATCAATGAGTGCATTCACGGCGTCCACGCGAAAATCAATCCATTTAGCGTAGACATCCGGTGTTTTTTTATAATAATTTGCAGCAAACCTGTTCACGAATTCGGGTACCGCCAGTCCATGCTTCTCCTGAAATGCCTGCTGGGCTGCGGGTCCAATATCTCCGTAGACTCCGCGGCGGATACCATCCCATTCAGGAAAGTAAGGCTCCGCAATTTCAACGCCGTCAAAAGCATAATCATGGAGCATCCGCGATACAGCTTCCTTCTTCCACTGCACATATTCCTTCGAAAATGGGGAGAACCGTTCAAATCCATCATTCAGCTCTTTTAAAAGTCCCATTTTCCAAGTGGGCCATTCCTGCGGCAGATGAGAGGTTGAAAACGTTCCGTTTCCGATAACCAGTGCCCAGACGGCCATGTTTCGGTGATGAAAGGATTCAATGAGTTCAGCATTCACCTGGCTTTCGTTCACCACAAAGTAATGGACGGTCCGGTAGCCGGCAAGCTGTATTTCTTCAGCAATGCTATCTGCGGAACGGTTTTGATAATAGGGAAACAAGGGATCAATTTGAATACTCGGACCTTCTAAGGCCCAAGCTCTTACGAACTCACTTCTCACGTTGGTCTCCTTCCTGCGGAACTCTTAGCAATAGCCCTGCATATGCAAAATATGCGCCTGCTATTCTAGCATTGCCGAAAATGGGAAATTTCACCCTTTGCCTGTTTTCTTGGCAAGAACATCATGAATCCCCTCACCGCCCAAAATTAATCTCATACAATAGAGCAAACACATAAGCGGAGGGATGTTCCTTGTCTATTCTCAAGCTCAGGAAAAACATAACACTGCAGCAGCGGCTGGCCCGGCTGACAGGCCACCTGGTCGAAATTAACGGGGAGGGCCTGGGGCTGGAGCCTGGCAGGCTGCAGCGTGTATTTAAAAGCAATTTCATTCAGGTACAGGGAGAGCTATTCGTACCATTAAGCCTGCAGTCCATTAGGGTATTTGATATTAATCCGGCTCCCCGTACAGTGCGTGTCGGCCTCCGGACGACTTTTAACACGGGTAAGGCATTCTCAAGCATCCGGCTGGTCGAGATCGGAACCGATTTTATCGAGGTACAGTCCAAAGGAAAGTTCCCTTCACGGATTCTGTTTCCACTCAATAAGATTGAGGGCATCTTTCCAGTCCGCCTGAAATCAAAGAACTAAACAGAAAGTCTTACCACTCCGTCCATCTCAGTACTGCCAGAGCGGTCAAATGCAGCGGGTAAAAGGAACGCCACACCCATTTGCGGACCCGGATATGTTCGAGTTTATTCCATACTGCCGGTCCATACACAATCAGCAGCGTCGGAACAATGCTCAGCAGCTGCATCAGACCGCCCGGCCCATAGACCAGGACATATAACAGATTAAGCAGTAAATGGACGAAGATCAGCCGTTCGTTCGCAAAGCAGCGGAACATGAGTACCAGCAGCAGTCCATAGGCGCCGTAATCAAAAGGAAAGAGCTGCATAACTGCGCATGTTACCAGAACAATGCTTCCCTTTGCCCATAAAGAAGGCATAAGGTCCATGATCTGCATAATGGCGGCTGCCATAAACAGCGTGGTGATCACATTCAATCCTTCCGGATTTAATGCCAGCTGATACGGAATCTGCGACAAAAGTGCAAGGATAAACAGTCTCACCAGATATTTCGGTTTTGACCGTGTATGGACATGACCCTGAACCAGGGCATATGCATAAATCGGAAATGCGATCCTGCCAATGATCCGGAGCCAGAGCTGATTTTCAAAGCACACGATACCCAAATGGTCCACCAGCATGGTCAGCATGGCGATCAACTGCACAAGCTCTTCCTCCTTTCACGTTACTCGCGCGAATGTCTTTTGTTCTATTTTACTTTGAGTCAGCTCTTTCTCCAAGTTCCCCTCCGATGTGATATATTCATGAAAGAAATAATACCATCTACCTCAAGGAGGGTAACTACTTTGAATTTTGATAAAATCATTACGAGAAATCTCACCGGCTCTGATAAATGGGACGGTATGAAAAATATTTTTGGCACAGCTGATGCACTTCCGATGTGGGTGGCCGACATGGATTTTGAGTCTCCGCCATCTGTGATTGCAGCCATGCAGAAACGTGTTGAACATGGCGTATTCGGCTATACCATGCAGACGGACGAATACAAGCAATCTATCGTAAACTGGATGAAACAACGCCATGACTGGGAAATTGATCCGGAATGGCTCGTATTTTGCCCGGGCGTCGTTCCCGCGCTTAGCTTCGCCATCCAGGCCTTTACCGAACCGGGCGACAAAGTCGTCATTCAGCCGCCGGTATATCCTCCGTTTCATAGCGTCGTTAAGGATCATGGCCGCGAGCTTGTCCTAAATCCACTGAAGTCTGAGAACGGACATTATTCCATGGATCTTGAAGCATTGGAGCAAATCCTGGACAGCCAGCAGGTAAAAATGCTGATTCTGTGCAGCCCTCATAATCCGGTCGGACGGATATGGTCATCCGAGGAACTCGAAGCCTTGGTTCAGCTCTGCACGCGGCATGATGTCCTGATCATATCCGATGAAATTCATGCCGATCTGATCTATGAAAAAAATGCGCACATGCCGCTTGCCAAGTTGTCTGATGAGGCAAAGAATCGTTCCATTATCTGCACCGCGCCAAGCAAAACCTTTAACATTGCCGGACTCAACACATCCAATATCATCATTCCGGATCCGGAAATTCGCAGTATCTTTATGAAGGCGCTCCAGCTCTATCATGTGGGATCCATCAGCGCGATCGGAAGCACGGCCGCCGAAGCAGCCTATACCGATGGCGGTGAGTGGCTGGATGAAGTGCTTACCTACTTGCAGCTAAACATTGATTATGTCGTTGAATATATAGGCAAGCATATACCTGAAATCAAGGTCCAAAAGCCGGAAGCGACTTATTTGCTATGGCTTGATTTCAGCAGTCTTGGTATGACTCCGAATGAAATGGAAGCCTTTTTGTTGAACAAAGCCAAGCTTGCCTTAAATAAAGGATCTGCATTTGGACAAGGTGGATCCGGATTCATGCGTATGAACATCGCCTGCCCTATGGCCACTGTCGTCGAAGCAATGAAGCGGCTGGATGCTGCAATGACTGAATGGCGGCTTGAGCAAAAGAATGCCTGAATGAGTTGAACCTTCTCATTTTTCTCTGCCATCCTTCACTTCATTTATTGATTCAGTTCATGCCATAAGGGTACTTAACTACTGACATGTTCAAGACAATAAAGGAGGTTTTTTACCATGGCAGAGCAACGTCTTGCAGGAAAAACAGCGGTAGTTACAGGAGGCGGTTCGGGCATCGGAGAGGCAGCAGCCATCCGTTTCGGGCAGCAAGGAGCCAAAGTGTATATGCTGGATCGTACGCCGGAGCATGCGGAGAAAACCAAAAGCCGGATTGAAGAGGCAGAAGGAAAAGCGTTCGTCATTGAATGCGACATCTCGAAGCCCGAGAATATCAAACAGGCTTATGCGCAAATTGCCGAGAAGGATTCGCAGATCGATATTGTATTCGCCAATGCCGGTATTAATGGCACTACCGCGCCTATTGAAACCATGGAGATCGATGAATGGGATCAAACCATCAATACGAATCTGCGGGGTACTTTCGCAACTGTGAAATATGCCATTCCACTCCTGAAGGATAACGGGGGAAGCGTGATTATTACCAGTTCAATTAACGGTAACCGCGTCTTCTCCGGTATTGGCTTCTCGGCCTATTCATCCACGAAAGCTGGACAAGTCGCCTTTATGAAAATGGCGGCCCTTGAGCTCGCGCGCTATAAAATCCGGGTCAATGCGGTCTGTCCCGGGGCGATCGATACGAATATCGGTGAGAACACCTACCCGTCGGATGACTTGAAGAAGGTGAAGATTCCTGTGGAGTTTCCGGAAGGAAACCACCCGCTTGAGCAAAAGCCGGGTGAGCCTGAACAGGTTGCCAATCTCGTCCTCTTTCTTGCATCAGATGAATCATCCCATATCACGGGAACGGAAATTTATGTGGACGGGGCCGAGTCCCTGCTACGCGGCTGATTCCTCTATATTTGCACCATCCCAAGAGTCCGAAACTACGGACTCTTTTTTTATTTTAAACATTTGGAAATCGCTATGAAAATTTTGACTCATTTTGTCGAAATATAGAAGTAGGATTCCTCATTATAAACAAAAAAAGAGGATCCGTATCATATACATACATCTGGGGGAATTGTTTTGAAAGCACGGTTGAAAGGAATCTTTAATCTATTCAGGATTAAAAGACTGCGCAGCAGACTTATGCTCATCATCTGTCTCATGGTCATTATTCCAAATATTTTTCTGGCACTCTTTTCTGTTAACAGCGCAAAAGAGCAGCTGCAGACTAAAATGGAGGATATCACTCAATCCAGTGTCACGCTGCTCGATAAGCTTTTGGATACGACCGTCCAAATGCAGGTATCGAACATTAACCAGCTCGCGAATCAGATCACATCGCAAGAGATCGATCAGCACTCCATACAAGCCCGCAAGCTGATCAACGATTACAAGGCCCAGCATTCGGAAGTCGAAGTGGTATCGCTCGGCAATGATCGTGGAGCCTGGATGAAATCACCGGATCCAGGTAAGGAGGATTTTGATCCTCGTACCCGCGCCTGGTATACGCTCGCCAAAAAGTATCCCACACAGGCTATGGTCGCCGATCCTTCTGTATCCTTTTCTACCAAAAACTATGTCATGACCATTTCCAAGACCCTGCCTGATGGTGAAGGCGTCATTTGTATCAGTCTCAGCATCTCTGGAATGGACCAAACCGTCAAAAATATCCGACTTGGCAATAAAGGCTACATTTATCTCATGGACCGGAACGACAAAATAATGTCCCATCCGACCATTAAAACAGGGGAAAAGGCTACCGGAAAACAGCTGGAGATTATGCACAGCCAGAGGGAAGGTTTTATTCAATACACCAATCCTGACACCCATGTGCTCCAGCGCGGTTATTACGCCACGAACAGCATTTCTGCTTTCAAAATTGTAGGTATTCTTCCTGACAGCGAATATAGCGATGCAACGCGTCCGATTTTTTACACCGCCGTTGGTGTGCTTGTGATAGCTGTTGCCATCGTTCTGGTGCTCCTGTTCTTCATCATCAGAGGAATGACAAAGCCGATCGAGCAGCTCAACCATTCCGCCATACGCGTAAGTGAAGGACATCTGAACGAACAGGTAGTCACCAAACGCAAGGATGAGATCGGTACACTGGCAAGCAATTACAACGGCATGGTTGCCTCCCTGCGCAGTATGGTCGTTGACATGGGTGACACCTCCAGTCAGCTGGCTGCTTCCAGCGAGGAGCTGACGGCCAGCACCGAGATGAATGCCAAGTCAGTGGAGCTTGTCTCCGGTCTGGTTTCGGATTCATCTGAAGGCGCTACAATCCAGTCACTGGCCACGGAGGAAACGGCTCGTACCATTGAAGAAATGACGCGAGGCATCCAGAAAATAGCCGAATCCGCAGGCATGATCGTAGATTCATCGAGCCGTACCGAAGAGGATGTACACGCAGGCAGCCAGAAGATTCGTCAGGTCAGCGCCCAGATGGACACCATCCGGATTTCTACGGTTGAATCCGCGGAGCTGATGGAGCAGCTCCATAACCACAGCGCCAACATCGCAGCCATGAGCACAGCCATTTCGGAAATTTCCAAACAAACGAATCTGCTGTCGCTGAACGCCGCAATTGAGGCGGCGCGTGCTGGCGAACACGGACGAGGCTTTGCTGTTGTAGCGGATGAAGTCCGCAAGCTTGCTGACCAGTCCAATATCACAGCCGATGAGATCCAGCAAACGATCGTTAAAATGACAGAGTTGATCTCCGGCGTATATAATGTTATGAAAAACAAGGTTCAAACAGATGTAAACCAAGGTCTGAATGTCACGGCTGAGGCACTGGAGGCCTTCGTGAACATCGAGCAGTCTGCCAAGCAAATCTCCGACCAGGTTCAAGATATTTCCGCAGTAACCGAGCAGATGTCAGCCAGCAGCGAAGAAATATCAGCTGCGGTTCACGAGGTTGCAGGCATTTCCCGTCAGACGGTCGAATCATTTGAACGAGTAAACGCGGCCAGCCAGGAACAGCTCGCATCTATGGAGGAAATCACCTCGTCGGCTGCCGGGCTCGCCCGGATGGCTGTAGATATGCAGACCATGATTGACCGGTTTAAGCTGGATAAATAATGGAAAAATGATTTTCCTGTGGGGCAACGCTGCGTGAACGAAACGTTCCTCCAATCGCTGTTGCCCCCAAATATATGTTATTAATCTTTTTCAAGGTGAATATTTGGGGGCAAAGGCGACCGCTATCGCTTTTCCGGAATCGTTTCGTCCTCTCCGCTACTTCGAGATAATCACATTTCTATAACTACTTTAAAAATAAGATGCCAACCTTTAAGTGCAAATTAACTTAGGGGTTGGCATCTTATTCTTGTATATAATTTATACCTTAGGTCAAGCTTATTTCTTCATACGCTCATGCAGGAAGTCGACGATATGCACGGCCTTCATCTGACCGCTCAGCCCCTGCTCATCGATGCCATGCTTCATTTGCAGCAGGCATCCGGGATTGCTGGTCAGCAGATAGCTGGCTCCAGTCGCCTCAACATGCTCCATTTTGTGATCGAGGATCTGTCCGGCCATTACCGGCTGCGTGACATTGTAAATCCCTGCTGAGCCGCAGCAGCGGTCAGCGTTCTTCATCTCGATGAACTGCGCTCCCTCTACTTGGCGCATCAGCTTACGCGGCGCATCCGCTGATTTCATGACATTGCGGAGATGGCAAGAATCCTGATAGGTAATCCGGACAGGCTCTTCGCCTCCTTGCGTCTTGTCCTGGCTGAAATCAAGGCTTCTTCCGGCACGTACCAGCAGATCACTGATATCAACCACTCGTTCGGCAAACCAGACAGCATCGTCACGCCACTGCGGATCCTCATGCAGCAGATGATCGTATTCGGTCAGGATTGCCCCGCAGCCGCCCGCATTGGAAACGATATAATCCACGCCAGCCGCCTTAAACGTCTTGATATTGCGTCTTGCGAGATCTCTTGCTCCTTCTGCTTCCCCGCTGTGCGCATGCAGCGCTCCGCAGCAGTTCTGTTCACGCGGGATGATCACTTCAAAGCCGGCGGCCGTAAGCAGGTCAACCGTATGAATATTGGTTTCTGTAAACAGAACGTCCATAATACAGCCTCGGAACAAAGCAACCGTTGCAACCTTCTCTCCCTTGGCTGGATGGCGATCGCCGATCTTCTCCACGACGCCTTTGCCGGAAGCATCGGGCAGAATTTTCTCCATGTCACGCATATGCTTAGGGAATAGCTTCATCGCACCCGAAGCATGCGCTACAGTACGAAGTCCGGATTTTTGGTAAAATTGCAATCCGCGGCCAACCCATTTCATCCGCTCCTGATGAGGGAATACGGTCTTAAATGCGGCCTTGCGAGTAACTTTTACCCATGTTTTATGTTCTTTGTGATCCTCAATGGCATCCCGTGCCTGTTCAATAAGTTGGCCATACTGGACTCCTGCCGGACAAGCCGGTTCGCATGCACGGCAGCCCAAACAGTGATTCATTTGGTCTTCAAAGGCCTGATCCGGCACCATAATGCCGTCCGTAACCGCCTTCATGAGGGCAATCCGTCCCCGTGGAGACTCGGCCTCAAGGCCGGTTTCCGCAAACGTCGGGCATGCTGGAAGGCAAAAGCCGCAGCGCATGCAGTTTGTCAGCTGATCCTCATCGAGGCGTAATCGAAGCTTTTCGGTAAGTGCATTCATTGGTTGTGCTTGCCCATTAGCCACGCTGGATCACCACCCGTTTCCGTGTTTCCTTCGCGAATACCTTGCCGGGATTAAGCAAATTATGTGGATCGAAGGAACTCTTGATCGCTTTCATGACATCCATTCCCGCCGGACCAACCTTCCATTCCAAATATGGCGATTTCACCATGCCGACGCCATGCTCTCCGGTAATGGTTCCTCCCAAACGGATGGCCGCTTCAAAAATTTCCTCAAACGCTTCCTCTACCCGCTCAATCTCTTCCTTATCACGCGCATCGGTCGTCGCCGTCGGATGCAGGTTGCCGTCTCCCGCATGACCAAATGTACTTATCTGAACCTGATGCTTCAGTGCGATCCGGTTGATCTCGACTACCATCTCTGCGATCTTCGAGCGCGGCACAGTCGCATCCTCCAAAATAGTGGTCGGACGCAGTCTGGCCAAAGCTGTGAATGCACTGCGGCGCGCAGTCAGCAGCTTTTCCGCCTCTTCCAGACTTGCTGCAATGCTGACCTGGTCGGCATTCTCGCTTTTACACACTTCCGTAATGATCGCAATGTCACGTTCCACGGCTTCTTCATCGCCATCCTGCTCAATAATGAGGATAGCCTCCATATCCAGAGGCAGACCCAGTTTGGCGAAGTCATCCACCACTCGAATGGTTGCGTTGTCCAGAATCTCCAGGGTAGCCGGAATAATCCGGTTCTCGATAATTTTGGATACCGTCCGTGCCGCTCCGTATAAATCCTTGTACATCGCCAGCATGGTCTTTTTATATCTTGGAGGCGGAATCAGCTTCAGAATTGCCTCGGTGATAATTGCAAGCGTACCTTCGGAACCAACCAGCAGCTTTGTCAGGTCATATCCTGCCACGTCCTTCATCAGTTTGCCACCGGTCCGGATAATGTCTCCGTTCGCCAGAACGGCTTCCAGGCCGATCACATAATCTTTGGTTGTCCCGTATTTCAGCCCGCGTAGTCCACCTGAGCATTCCGCGATATTTCCCCCGATGGTGGAAATCGACATGCTGCTGGGATCTGGCGGGTAGAACAAGCCCAGACTCTCGACATGGGTACTGAACTGCTTGGTGTTCAACCCCGGCTGAACAGTGGCTGTCAGATTCTCAAGATCAATTTCAAGAATTTGATTCATACGATGCATAACCATAACCACACCGCCCTGAACCGGCACGGTGCCTCCGCATAGATTGGTTCCTGAGCCTCTGCCGACGACAGGGATTTTGAAGCGGCTCAGCACCTTCATTATTTGTGACACCTGCTCCGTATTCGACGGATACACGACGGCATCCGGCAAAGATTGGAGCATAGGAGTCCCGTCATAAGAATGAGTTACTAGGGACTGCGGATCATCTTTGTAATGTTCACTGCCCAATATGGAGATGAGTTCGCGTCTTACTTCTTCTTGCAGCAAGGAAAGCACTCCTTTGATCGCATTAGGTTAATTAAATTAGTCAGGTCATCTGATGACTTTTCTTGTGAACAAGTATACACTAGAATATATGAATCGAAAATAGAACTTAATCGAAAAATTAAAATTTTAACTTGTCCGCAGTTGCGGTAAAATAAGGAAAATAAGGGTATTTGAGGAAGGGCGTTGAGTCGTTTGACCAGTCAGCAAAGGCCGCTTAAGCAGTACGAGTGGGTAATGAATGATTTGAAAAAGCAGATGGATGATGGGCAGCTTTTGCCCGGGGACCGTCTTTCTTCTGTAGTCGACCTGGCTGCACAATATAACGTAGGCAGATCGACCATTCGGGAAGCTCTCAGTGCGCTGAAAGCGATGGGGCTGCTGAATATTAAGCAAGGCGGGGGCACTTTTGTCAAAGCGCCTCCCGTTGAATCGGCTCCCGTTCATCCCATGCAGCATTATGCAGACCTCTGGGAGGGGCGGGCCGCGTCGCTGCGCCATATTTTGGAGGTTCGGCGCGTGCTTGAATCAGGCTGTGCTTCACTTGCCGCGCAGCACCGTACAGACGATGATCTTAGCGTCTTCAAGAAACTGCTGGAGGATATGGAACAGTCGGATGATGAGCATTTCATTGAGCAGGCCGACGTCAAGTTCCATCAGCAGATTGCGGCCTCAACCCATAATCCGCTGCTTATTGACCTGATGGAATCCTTGTCCCTCAAGCTCCATGAGAGCATGAAGGATATGCGTGCGCTGTGGTTTTACGCTGAACGTTCCTCTGCGGAACGCCTGCTTCAGGAGCATATGCGGATTTATGAAGCGATTGCGCAGCAGGACTCCAAGGAAGCAACAGCCCGGATGGAGCTTCATATTTCCAAAGTGGAACAGGTTTTAAATGAAAAGAAGGCCGGAGACCTGCAGCGGGTCTAACCAAGAATCTAGTTCTCGATCCGGATTTTCACAGCATCGCTGACCGAATGCACGTCAAGGCATGATAATATGCCTTCGATTCGCTCCAGCATTTTCTCCAAATGTCCGTCATCGATCCGCGGTAAAAAGGTGGCATTTTCAGTCTCGGCAATATATTGGAGTGTATTCAGAAACAGTTCTGTTTCCAGATCAATTTCCGCAAAGTCACGAATCCTGCTGATCAGTTCATCGTAGCAGATATCTTCCAGGGGAAGCATACCCTCCGACTGCAGGTAGACCTGTTTTAGTTTGGCCTTGACGGCCATATGCCCAACGATCAGGGATGCCCTGCAAAGCCCCTCTTCCATCAGAAGATGGGCTAGATTCATATGGCTTTGGGACAAATCATTCCAGTTACGGGCTTTTGAATAGAGCTCATAGACATCTGGTCTGTGATGACTGCTCTCGTCACGGCCCTGAAAATACTCAGTATTGAATAACATACAATCCCCTCCAGTTAAATCGCTTTAATTCTCTATTTATTCGGATTCGGCTTCACAGCGTTGAGCAATTAAAACGAATGCTAAACATAGGCCCTTAGTCCTGATCATTATAGGACCTGATACCGGGTTCGACCGATTGTCCTATGTTATATATTTCGGACTTCTTTCCTAAAAAATGAAGATAATTCCATTAAAAAAGCGTGATGAATTGCACCCCTGCTCGCTTCCAAGTGATGCTATAATAAATAAGTTCAAAAGACATCATGACTATTAAAGGAAGCTGAGCTTATGATTACTACGATTTTACTTGAAGTTGTATTGCCTGTTTTTGTGCTGATCGGATTCGGTTCCCTCATGCAGCGCATTTTTCGTCTGGACTTATATACGCTGGCCAAAATCAATTTTTACTGCATTACTCCCGCAGCTGTTTTTATGAGTATGTATCATTCGGATATGTCCGGCGGTCTTCTTAGCACCGTCATTGTATTTTATGCGCTATACGTGCTGATTTTGTACCTGATAGGTTCGATTGTGGCCCGCCCCATGAAATTCCAAAGCAGCATGAAAGCCGCTTTTAACAACAGTATTATGCTCGACAATTCCGGAAATTACGGCATGCCCATCAACGCCCTTGTATTTAAAGGAGATCCGCTGGCTGCATCCATGCAGGCGCTGATCATGTCTCTGCAGAGTCTGCTGACCTTCACCTACGGCGTTATCGCCATTCAGGGGGTCAAGATGAAGGGGAATTACCGGAGTATGATCATCGGTTTTCTAAAAATGCCTGTTCCCTATGCTTTGGTACTGGGACTGCTGCTGCACGCGCTGCATGCTCCCCTCCCCATTTTTGTTTCTCAGCCCTTAACATACGCCCAGCAGTCTATGGTCGCCATAGCATTACTCACACTCGGGGCCCAGATCGTCAAATATCCTCTACGTCTTTAT
Source organism: Paenibacillus dokdonensis (assembly GCF_004916975.1). GTDB lineage: Bacteria > Bacillota > Bacilli > Paenibacillales > Paenibacillaceae > Paenibacillus_AQ > Paenibacillus_AQ dokdonensis. The sequence continues at coordinate 324,142 of NZ_STGQ01000003.1, forward strand.
CGGCTCGATATTTATATCAGCCTATTCCTTCGGCTTATTATAGGACCCGCCATCGGCTGCGCGCTTGTATTTGCTCTGGGTCTGAAGGGAATTCCTGCTCAGGCGCTGCTGATTGCGTCCGGCATGCCGACCGGTGTCAATACATCCATTCTTGCCGAGGAATATGCTAACGAGCCTGACTTTGCTGCGCAAACCGTGCTGCTCTCCACCCTGTTTAATGTCGTTACGATCACAGGATTGATATCGCTCGCCAAAATGTTTTAAATCCCCAAAAGATTCATTATAGAGCCTCCTATGGTATATTATGTACAGCAGACAAAAGTACATAAATTTGGAATGCCAGGGGTGAATATCCATTGGATTTATTGGAAAAAAGAATTGCACAGCTTGAGGCTAACATGAAGGAAATGCAGCAGGAGTTAGCCGAGCTGCGCCAAGAGAGGCGAGGGACGGACCGGAACCCTGAGGCTCAGACAACGCCGAATAATACCAGTCCTCCACCGTACGCCGGAGGACAGCAAGGTTATGCTGCATACGGGCAGGCCGGCATGCAGCATAACCCGCAGCAGGGAATATCAGGTTATCCTAGCCAGAGTCAGTCTTATCAGGGACCGCCGCCCCAAGGGTACTACCCAAATCAAGGGACGGAACAGCCCAATCCGCCGGGAATGAATCCGTATGCTTACAATCAGCAGCGGCCGAATATTCCGCAAGAGCCTAAACCACCAAAGGACTGGGAGCATCTTATCGCCCGAGTGTGGCTTCCGCGCGTCTTTATTGTTGTTCTGCTGCTCGGTGTGCTGTGGGGTTTTACAGCCGCTGTCAGCGCGGGTTATTTGACCGAACCTGTACGCTGCCTTCTCGGCGTTGTTGTCGCAGCTGTCATGTACTGGCTCGGTGAGAGACAGATCCGGAGTCAACGCGAAGCGCTGGGGCAAGTGCTTTTGGGCGGCGCCATCGGTGTGCTGATTTTATCCGTGTTCGCTGCACATGAGCTGTATAGCCTGATTCCTTCAGCTCTGGCGTTTATCTTATATATCCTTTCCATCGCGCTTTGTGTGTTTACGGCGCAGCGCCGCCGTTCCCAGGCACTGATGATCATTGCAACCGTAGCCGGATATCTGATTCCCTTCCTTGTTCATTCGGCCCATCCGAATGCCTGGGTGTTCACGGGCTATGAAGCCATCTTCTCACTTGCGATGATCGCCGTTGCCCTGAAATTTGATTATCGTGCAGCCTATTACGTCGCTGTCGGTGTGCTTCATCTTCCGCTTCTGATCGGTTATGCTGCAGGTGACTTCGGTGAAAGCCGCCATATTTTTATTGCAGCTGTATTTATTCAGCATGCGGTTCTGCTGGCTTATGCCTACTTCGGCCCAGTCCGCCGTAAGCTCGATGAAACCCTCTCGTTGTTTCCAGGATACGGCATCATGGCACTGTGGATCTATGCAATGTATCCATTTACCGAGGATTCCATCCACTGGCGGCCGCTGATGCTGATTGGCTGGGCGCTGATCTACAGCCTAGCTGCTCTAGGGAAGTACATGAAGGGCGAACGCCCTCCCGTTTATATATCCATCGCGACGGCTGCCTGGTTCCTTTGGGCACTTGATATACTGAACCAAAGCTACTCACCTGCAGCCGCTATCGTCGTAGGCACTGCTGGATTGATTCTTGGCTTTAAGCTGAAAAACTACATGCAGCAGATTACAGCGGCCGCGGTCTTTCTGTATGGTGTATCCGGGACGCTTTTCCTGATCATACATGATCTTTTCTCAGCCCCAAGCCTTTCCTGGCTCATCTTGCTGATCAGTATCGCGGTTCTTTCTTACGTTATCCGCCGCATGTCCGAACCAATAATCTTCGACCGGTTGCCGGATATTCTGATGTGGGCCGATGCCTTATTAGCCATCATCTTTATCACACAGATCACCAATGTGTTGACCGCCGATCTCACGTATGATTTCCGTCATCTCGTTCTTTCGGCGGTATGGGCGCTATACGCGATTGCAGTTATCGTCTGCGGTATGATTTTTCAAAGACAGATGGTCCGGATCGCAGGACTTGGACTGCTCTTCCTTACACTGGTAAAGGTCATTATCGTGGATCTGCCGGATGTATCGGTAGCCGTCCGGGCGATCCTGTTTATCGGCCTGGGCGCTTTGGGCATGTTCGTTTCCCGGCTGCTGTACAAACGTAAGGACAGTACTCCACCTGCTCCTGTGCCTGACGAAACGGCCATAGATCCTTAAAATGTTTCACTTCTTGAACCAAACAAAAAGCAGATGCCTCTCCCCCAGGGAAAACACCTGCTTTTTGTTTTTCTTCCCTCTTCCTTTATGGAAGAAGTATGCTGGCAAGCTCCTGGTAACTGACCGCATGATAATGGGGCTGATGATCCGATTCAGGCTTCACTTGGCGATGGTTGAACCATATGGCTGTCCAGCCGGCTTCAAGCGCACCCACGACATCATTTCGCCAGGAATCTCCGATATAAAAGCTCCGAGAGGCTTCCGTTCCCGTTATTTCATTTACATGCATGAATAGGCGCGGATCCGGTTTGTCATAACCAACGGTACCAGAGATGAAGATATTCCGCGGGTTTATAATTTTATCCATTGCGAGCGCTTTGATTTTAGCCATCTGATGCTTTGCCGGTCCGTTCGTAATCAATCCGACTACATGACCGGCTGTCTGGAGTGTACGGATGAGTTCAACTGCGCCAGGGAAAGGGCTGATTTGAAACTGCCCCTCCAAGTATATCTCCTGAATCCGCGAGGCTTCCGCTTCTGTCACTTGTACTCCAAATTCCGCAAGGGCGAGCATGACGCGCTGTAATCTCATTTCCTGCAGATCCTGGTCTGCCCCCGCAGCATTTACACCGCCATGGCGGGCTGATAATGCATCGCTATAAAATCTGAATCTATGATAAACCGCCTCATACGGGAAGTCTTCTCCGGTGGATAATACTTTTCTCAGCGCATGTCTCAGCGGCTCCAAATGATCGTATAACGTATCATCCACATCGAAAAATATCCCCTTGGGCTTATCCTGAATTTCTCTCATTGCGTTCCCTCTTTGTGATTGTGATTTTTGTTACAGTATTTAATCTTTGTCTATTTTAGCACATTTTCTCTTTGTCCTAGCGGCTTTCAGTGAAATCGCATTTTTGTCACAGCCTGTTTTCATCGATCTAAAAGCCCTTTCAATTGTGACAGAACTGGCACAACCGTTCCGGTCATGTCCAATTATGAACAAAAATGAAAATCGCTGAATTTGCCGCTTTTCCGCTGTTAATCATGATATTTGAAGATTTTTTCAGAAGAATGTGAAGTTTGTCACAGAATATATGTATATTTATGGTAATTATGTATGTTCTTGTATTTGTTTTCGATTTCGCAGGTTACTATGCTAGGGCTATGAGGATTCGCGAATAATCCAACTCAGCAATAACGACATGCTAGAAAGGAGTTTCCCGTGAAAAACAAAAAAAGATGGCTATTAACTACCATACTTATTTCCATCATCATGCTGCTCAGTGGATGTAACTCCATGGTAGTACTGAATCCAAAAGGTCCGGTTGCCAAAACGCAGTCCGATACCATTATTTTCTCGATTCTGATGATGGCTTTTGTTTTACTTGTTGTCTACATCTTATTCGTTTTTATGCTGACCAAATATCGTTCCAGCAAAACAAGCGATGATTATGAACCACCCCACATGGAGGGAAACAAATGGCTTGAATTGATTTGGACGGTGATCCCGATCATTATCGTAGCTATTCTCTCCGTTGTAACAGTGCGCACGACCAATGCTGTTGAAAAGGTGCCAGCCGGCTACGAAACTCAAAAGCCGCTTGTCATTTATGCCGCTTCTTCGAACTGGAAATGGCACTTCAGCTATCCCGAAGAGAATATTGAAACGGTGAACTACGTTAATATTCCGACCAACCGTCCGGTTGAGTTCCGTCTCTACTCCTACGGACCGATTACAAGCTTCTGGGTTCCACAGCTCGGTGGTCAGAAATACGCCATGAGCGATATGGTGACCAAGCTGAATCTGGTCGCCGAACATGAAGGTTCATTCATGGGTAAAAACTCGAACTTCTCCGGTAAGGGCTTTGCTCAAATGGAATTCGAGGTGCTTGCTCAAACACCTGCCGAATACAGCAAATGGGTTAAAGACGTCAAGGATACAGCACCAAAGCTCACCGAGCAGGAATTTAACAAGCTGCTTAAAACCGAGATTGTCGGCCGCAAATCGTTTACTTCCACGCACCTCGGCTTCGCGCCTGCTCCTATGGATATGTCCGAACATGGGAAGAGCGGAGACAGCAAGACTGAAAGCACAGACTCCAGCAAGGAGCCTATGGATCATAGCGATATGAGCAATATGGATCATAGCAATATGGATATGAAAGACATGAATGACAATTCGTCCATGGAAAGTGGACATTAAGATCATGGAGAAAGGAGACTCAATTGCATGAAATGGGACGAATTTTTTGTAACCGGTGAGCCGATGATTTACGGAGCCATGGTTAGTATTGTGCTCGTATCCATCGCCATCCTCGTCGGATTGACCTATTTTAAGAAATGGGGATATTTATGGCGCGAATGGCTGACCACCGTTGACCATAAACGTATTGGCGTCATGTATATTTTATCAGCTCTCATCATGCTGTTCCGCGGCGGTGTTGACGCCCTGTTGATGCGTACGCAGCTTGCGGTACCGGAATCCGGATTTTTGGATTCCCAGCATTATAACGAAATTTTCACAACGCACGGGGTTATTATGATCCTGTTCATGGCGATGCCGTTCGTTATTGGACTTATGAACGTCGTTGTGCCGCTGCAAATCGGCGCGCGTGACGTTGCTTTTCCAAGACTGAATGCTGTCAGCTTCTGGCTCTTCTTCGCAGGAGCTATGCTGTTCAACATTTCGTTTGTCATCGGGGGATCACCGGATGCCGGTTGGTCAGCGTACTTCCCGCTTGCAAGTCTTGAATTCAGCCCGACGGTAGGTAACAACTTCTACTCGCTCGCGCTGCAGATTTCCGGTATCGGTACATTGATGACAGGCGTTAACTTCATCGTGACGATCCTAAAAATGCGTGCACCTGGCATGAAGCTGATGCGTATGCCAATGTTCACATGGTCGGTTCTGATTACGAACGTTATCATTTTGTTCGCATTCCCGGTTCTGACAGTAGCCCTTGCTTTGATGATGTTCGACCGCGTCTTCGGCAGCCAGTTCTTCACCATGGCTAACGGCGGTATGGATATGCTATGGGCCAACCTATTCTGGGTTTGGGGCCATCCTGAGGTATACATTGTTATTTTGCCGGCCTTCGGTATATTCAGTGATATTATCTCTACCTTCTCGAAAAAGAATTTGTACGGATATAAATCAATGGTGTTCAGTATGGTCATCATTTCGCTCCTGTCCTTCCTTGTATGGGCTCACCATTTCTATACAATGGGCGCCGGAGCCATGGTCAACGGGTTCTTCTCCATCACGACGATGCTGATTGCCGTTCCGACCGGGGTTAAAATATTCAACTGGCTGTTTACGCTAAGGAAAGGTAAAATTACATTCACCTCTCCAATGCTGTACGCGATGGCCTTCATTCCGATCTTTACCTTCGGCGGCGTTACGGGCGTCATGCTCGCAATGGCAAGTGCCGATTACCAGTACCATAATACGATGTTCCTGGTTGCCCACTTCCACTACGTACTTATTCCTGGTACAGTGTTCGGGGTACTCGCCGGTCTTCATTACTGGTTCCCTAAGATTTTTGGTTTCCGTCTGAACGAACGTCGGGCCAAAACAGCCTTCTGGCTGATTGTCGTAGGCTTTAACGTTGCCTTTATGCCGCTGTTCTTCCTTGGACTGCAAGGAATGACGCGCCGGATGTATACCTATTCGGCAGACACAGGCTTTGGTCCGCTTAACATGATTGCGACCATTGGTGCATTTGTTCTGGCTATTGGCTTTGTCGTTCTGTGCTACAACTTCTACTACAGCTTCCGTCACAGCCCACGTGATGAGCACGGAGATCCATGGGATGCACGTACGCTGGAGTGGAGCATACCAAGTCCGGTTCCTGTTTACAACTTTGCTAAAGTACCACATGTTGAATCCCAAGATGCCTTCTGGCATGCTAAAAAACATAATGTTCCTCTTTTTAAAGAGGGCCCTTATGAAGAGATTCATATGCCTAACAACAGCGGGCAGCCATTCATTCTTGGTGTAATTATGTTCTTCGCCGGCTTCTTCCTGGTCTTCAGCTGGTTCATTCCTGCCCTCATTGCAGGCATAGGCGTGGTAATCATGCTGGCGGTACGTTCTTTCGAACGCGATCACGGCTATCACATCTCGGCGAAGGAAATTGCCGCTACCGAACAGAAATTGCGGGGTGATTCCGTATGAAAATAAATGATGCACTGCCGCTGGAGTACAGAACGGAAGAGAATAGCAATAAGATCTTCGGTTTCTGGCTTTTCCTCGGCGCTGAAATTGTCCTTTTCTCGACGCTGTTCGCCGTATATTTGGTTCTCTGGAACCGCACGGGCAGCGGCCCGACCGGCAAAGATCTCTTCGAGATCAACGGTGTCATCTGGGAAACAGTTCTTCTCTTGACCAGCAGCTTCACCTGCGGCCTTGGCATTCATGCCATGCGCCTCGGGCTCAAGAAGCCGATGATGATCTTCTTCGGTATCACTCTGCTGATGGGCCTTGGCTTTCTCGGCATTGAAATTACCGAGTTCGTGAATTATGTGCATGAAGGTGCAACGCTGCAAACCAGTGCCTTCTTGTCCAGCTTGTTCGTCCTCCTGGGTACTCACGGTCTTCACGTGACCATGGGCTTCCTGTGGGGTGCAGGCATCCTGATTCAGATCAAGCGCCAGGGCTTTACGGATGAGACGACCAACAAGTCGTTTATCTTCTCCCTGTACTGGCACTTTCTCGACGTGGTCTGGATCTTCATCTTCAGCTTTGTCTACCTGAAAGGATTGATGTAATATGGCACGATTATTCCCGATACGTCACGTGATGGGATATATCTTCTCGCTAGTCCTTTCACTTGTGGCACTGGGCGTTATCTACTGGGATCTGACGTTCACCGCAGGCATCGTTATTCTGGTGATTTGTGCATTGATTCAGGCATCTCTGCAGCTGGTGCTGTTCATGCACATCGGTGAGACTTCTTCCAAGAAGCAGTTGTACCTCAATATCGGTTACGCGGTATTCGTCGGCGTCGTTACGGTTTTCGGTACGTTGTTTACGATGATTTGGGGATTTAGATAAGTTCGATGGTAAAAGAAAAAAGCTGTCCCCTGTGGGACAGCTTTTTTGTATTGTACGGCGCCATGTTGACGGGCATAGTTACTTATACAGCTGAGCAGCGCATCGCGGCAAGACGTTGCTGCGACCGCTCCGCTTTTTCGTAATCGTTCGCCCCCTCCGCTGGAGTCAAGATTTATGATCCAATATTCGTTGCTTCAAAAAGAGGCTGTACGCTATTGTCCAGCCTCTTGGCTTTTTATTATCCGATTGTTCCCGCCTTCAGCTACGCTTCATTTTGCGCTATAACCTCCGCAAGCTGGCGGTAGATGCCCACGATCTCGTCCATTGGCATCCGCACCAAGCCGCTGGAGGAAGGGGCAACGAACTCGTGTATTTCAGGGATGACCGGGCTTGGTTGAAAGCCCCAGTTCACCTTAGTTTTTTTGCTGTATTCGGTATATACGCCTTTTCCGACAAAGCAAGCGATCTTGGGTCGATAATCTTTCAGTTTTGCATGCAGAATATCTCTCCCCTCCGCATACTCGCTGCGGTCGATATCGTCAATTCCCCGCGTTGGGCGGGCGACGATGTTGGTAAAACCGTAGCCAAGTCTCAGCAGGTCCTGATCCTCGGATGCGTCATAAAGCCGCGGTGTCAGGCCGGCACGATGCAGAATCCGGTAAAAATTGTTGCGCGGATTGGCGTAATGATGACCGGTCTCCCCAGACAGCAGGCTTGGATTAAAGCCAATAAACAAGACCGACAATCCATGATCCAGATGATCCGGTATTTCCGGCATCATGACCACCCCCTTATACATATTGTTGGTGACATTAAGCTTGCGATCATCGTACACTCCATAGTAGTTACCCGTGACCTGTGCATCCGAACCTCCGGGAATAGGAATGTAATGAGTATCCATTTGTCATTGTCTTTCCGGCCATTGTTTCACCTTGGGACCATGAAAAAAGACCCTCGAATGAGAGTCGAATGGCAATATAGGCTTCTGCAGAAGAACGCATACATTTTTAATACAGCTTGTCCGAGGTCGCTTTGGCGGTAATCTCTCTGTATTTAATGGCCTCACTCTTCATTTTCAGCGACACGGCCACATTCAGAATATCAATAATTGCGAGCTGTGAGATTTTAGCCGCCAGTGAGCTGCCCTGCAGCGGATTTTCCCTACCCACCATAATAAGGACGATATCTGCCACTTTGGTAATTGGCGAGCGGGCATTACTCGTAATGGCAATAATGCGGGCACCCGCTTTTTTGGCAATGTTAAGGTTATCGATGGTATCTTTCGTGCTCCCCGAGATTGACAGTCCGACGGCCACATCCCCCTTATTCATCAGCGAAGCCTGCATTGCCTGAAAATGGGTATCTGTATTCGCCATACTATTCTTACCGATTCTGGCAAAACTGTGCGCCCCCTGTGTTGCCGTTAAGCCTGAGGAGCCTACACCAAAAAAGTGTATGTTTGAAGCTTCAGTCAGCGCATGAATCGCCTGGGTTAACTGATCCTCATTGACCAGTTCACGCGTTTGCTCCAGCGTCCGGAGATGCGTCCCGATAATTTTATGACCGAGGGTGAGCGGATCATCGTCTTCCGCAATTTCCTCATGAATATGATCGGTTGGTTTCACCAAATCCTGTGCGAGTGAGAGCTTAAAGTCCTGGAACCCCTGAAATTTCATTTTGCGGCATAAACGCAGCACGGTCGTCTCTCCAACATCTGCCTTCTCCGCAAGCTCCGTAACCGAATCATAGATCAAATCCTGAGCATTCTCCAAAATATACTGTGCTACCTTTTGCTCGGTCTTGGTCAACCCATTAAAATGGCTCCGGATACTGAGCAGTGTTTTCCCCATTTCCTGCATGCTTTGCAAAGCTTTCCGTCCCCTTCCTGTTTCACATCAACGTTCCAAAAACTGTTGCTTATCCGGGAGATTATTCCCATAAATATTAATGTGAAGGTTAATTCCGCCTGTAAGTTAATCCTATTGTACCCGGTTGGAAGTACGGTTTGCAAGCGTCTGCATAAGGGCTCCGGATGCCATTCCATGGGCATATTTATACCTCTTCTGGTTGCTGCATCACACTCAGATCCATGTACAATACATTCCACCGATGACCATCCAAATCAGCGAAGCCCGCACCATACATTCCCCCTCGATCCTCAGGCTGTCCGAATATGGTCCCACCTGCCTTCACGACCTTCTCAACCAGTTCATCCACTTCTTCCTTACTCTCTGCATCAATGGAGAATAAAGCTTGGGTTGCATGTACCGGATTCGGGATTTCATTGCCTGTAAAACCTTTAAAAGTAGGCTCGGGAAAAAGCATCACCACAACCTTTTTATCTCCAATGATCAGGCCGGCCTTATCTTCGCTATCTGCTAGGTGCGGATTCAGTGAAAATCCAATCTCGGTAAAAAACTGTTTCGATCTTTGGATATCTTTTACGGGCAAATTGATCCAAATTTCTTTGGTCATGATCTCATCTCCTTATGAGTTTCACTTTTGGATTCCTCGTATGAGCTTCAATTTTCAAGATGTTGTTTTCATATGTAAGAGTCAGCCTTATTATTTTTTGATGGATGGCTCGGGACGGAATCGAACCGCCGACACTAGGATTTTCAGTCCTATGCTCTACCGACTGAGCTACCGAGCCTTAGAATTAAAACTTTATAAGACGGATTGTCAAGCTAAGTGCGACACCTCGTCCATGAAGGCTTCGTGAGCCGACTTCCAATCTAGGCATTTTCGGGGGCGGTTGTTAATCAGCCGGAGCGCATCAGCAAGTTGTTCATCCGTAATGGCAGCGAAGTCATGCCCTTTGGGGAAGAACTCTCGGAGTAGGCCGTTTCCATTCTCGTTGGAGCCCCGCTGCCAAGAGGAATATGGATCTGCAAAATAGACCTGGATATCGTGAAAGGCTTCCAGATTCGCGTAGCAAGCGAACTCTTTCCCTCGATCGGTTGTCGCCGTTTGGAAGGCACCTTGTGGGTATTGGCTGGCCACGACACCGAAGGCGATTTCCATGGAGTTAGCCGTCCTATCTGGCATTTTCACAGCCACGTAAAGACGCGTCTTCCGTTCAATGAAGGTAGCCGCACAGGCTTTACTATTCCCTCGGCTGGAGACGACAGTATCGAGCTCCCAATGGCCAAATGACGTGCGTTTGCGAACCTCTTTTGGTCTCTTGCTAATTGGGGTGCCAACGAGGAAGCGACCGCGCGTTTCCACCGGTTTCTGACGCTTGCCTTTATGCCGTAGAACCTTGACGTCTCCAGCTGCAAGGCATCCTTTGTAGAGCCATCTGTAGATGGTCTTGAAGCAAACGAAAGGCTTCCCTTCCGCCCGTCGCTTCTCCGCGATCTGCTCAGGAGACCACGTCTCCAGCAGCTTCTGGTTGATCTGCTCAGCAAGATCTGTGTTGTACTTCCCGTTAGGCACACATGAAGCTCTTCGCTCGTGGTAGGCCTGTTGGGCGGGTAGAGCCGCATACTCTTCTTTCTGGCTGCCTCGTACAACTTCACGTGCGATTGTAGAGGGATGACGGCCCAGTTCACGCCCTATTTCCCGGCAGGACCAGCCCAGTCGATGTAACGTTTCTAGTTGTCCGCGCTCAATTATGCTAAGATGGGAGTAGCTCATGTTGGGTTCTCCTGTGATAAATGGTTTAGTTGTGGTGACTTCCATTTTACACGAAACCAGCATGGGCCATTTTTGTTTTTCCTAGCTTGAGGTGTCGCACTTCATATTACAATCCGTCATAATAAAATACAAATAGCTCCTCATCCGAAGGGACGAGGAGCCGTGGTACCACCCAAATTTAAAATTTTCTGTTGTAACACAGAAAATTCTCTTAATTAATTTAACGGTTAAACCGGTTGCCTCTACACGCTAGTAAATCTAGTTTCAAGGAACTGCTCCGGAGTGAAATTCAATCAACCTGTTCCTAAGAAACGCTCTCAATCTATGACGTTTCATCCCTGTAAAGAAGTATTGATTTACTTGTCTCCATCTTTGCATATGCAATATTTAGTTTTTCACATTGTATGTTAAAAACTGGAACCCGTCAACTCTTTTTATGAAGTTGTGCTTTACTTGGCTTCAATTCTTTTCTCCACACACCACTTCATGACAAGCAGGTACACTGCGCAGAGCAGGACTTCGAATATCAGCGTTCCTATAGAATTTAAGTTCACACTGGAGTTTGCCATGTCATGCGACAACACACCGTTACTCACCTCCGCATGAAAGGTCACCAAGCTGAAGATTTGTGAAGAGTCGCGGTTAAACAACAGGTTTTCAAGCCATCCTGTGACGTTCGTGATGATCAAAAAGATGATCAGACCAACCCAGAACACGCCTTTTCTCGTGATGCTGCGTGCTAAAGCAATGGTCACATAAATCGTGAAATACCCATATACAAGCACCAGAATATACTCCAGCACGATTCCGGCCATAACAGGCACAGGGATACGGAAAATGTCACCTATTAGGGAAGTATCGAATTTTGCAAAAAAGTAGAACGCGGTCCCTATGCCAATCAAGGTAAGAACCAAGGTATTGATCAATCCGTACAACAGAGATGCCCATACATAAGAGAAAGCATGAACGGGCAAAAGCCTTCGGCTGACCGATTTGATGTTATAATCAAAAACCTTCAGGCTGGATATCGCGAAGATCACAGCAGCTGCGATAAAAAAGAACACGGTTAAGACCAGCTTAATTTCAAGGTTGGCACGGGACCATAGGAGTACTAGCTCACCAATAATCAGGACCACCGTTAATCCGAGTAAAAGATTCGCATTCCGCCGCAAATCATATTTAAGCAGCTTGATCATTCGCCGAACACCTCTTTAAACATGTCGTCGACGCTCCTTCCGTGCTTCAGGCGGACGCTCTCCACTTCTTCGTGGAGTACGATGCTTCCACTGTTTAAAAACATGACTTCATCGAAAATCCTTTCCATATCCCTTACCAGGTGGGTACAGATGATGAGACTGCTTTCTTCACTGTAAAAGCGCACAATGGCATCCAGAATTTTACCTCTGGCCACAGGATCTACCCCGCCAATCGGCTCATCCAGCAAATACAGATTGACGTTACGGGAGAGGGCCAAGGTCAACTGCAGCCGTTCATTCATGCCTTTGGACAGCACGCTGACGCTGTCTTTTTCGTTCAAATTCATAAAATCGAGCATTTCACGTGCCTTTTCCATATTAAAATCCGCATAAAAATCCTTATAAAAGGCGACGGCGTCCTTCACCTTCATCCAGCTCTCTGTTAGCGGACGGTCCGGCATATAGGAAATCAGGCTTTTCGTTTCTCTGCCAATGGGTTTTCCCATGACAGAGATATCACCGGCTGTAGCAGGGGTAAGGCCTGCAATGATTTGCATCAGCGTGCTCTTACCGCTTCCATTGGAGCCGAGCAGACCGGTGATTTTGCCTGGTCTGATTTCGAAGCTTACGTTATCCAAGGCCTTCTTGGAACCATACTTTTTGGATACACCGTTAACCTTCAGCAATGTGTCCATCCGGAGAAGCCCCCTTCCGGTCCGTGTTGTCTTTGACCGCCACTGCTTCCTTTACGATGGTGACGATATCCTGATTCTTGAACCCCAGCTCCTGCATGCCATGTATGAATTGGTGAATCAAATCGCCAGCCATTTCCTTTTTAATCGCCATAATTTTGGATCCCTCGCTTGTCACATATCTTCCCAGCCCGCGCTTTGTCTCCACTACTTCCTCGCGTTCGAGCTCCTGAAACGTTCGCTGGATCGTGTTCGGATTAATCTGCAAATCCGCCGCAAGCTCCCTTACCGACGGAATTTTATCACCGGGCTGAAGCAGACCGGATACGATCTGCCTTTTGATATGGTTCATGATTTGGAGATAGATCGGCAAATTGTTGTCAAATTCGATGCTCAATGGGAATAGACTCCTTTCGCCGTCAGCTTCGGCTCCCTGGCTGCATTAGGCAATATCACGTTTCTTAAACGTAACAAAGCTGGCGCCAAGAAACAAGACAATATATACCGCTATAATCACAATTGAAAACGGAAGCGTCATCCCTTCGATCGGCGGATGTCCACCATGAATGTATATCGACAAATCCGCATTCGGGAACAGCACATATTTATAAAAGCTTTTTGGAATCGTGATGCCGCTGAGCATAATAGCAGCCATACCCACGCCCATTGCTGCTCCCGTGGAACGCGTCAGCACACCCATCATAAAGCCCAGCGTCATATAGACGATGCTATAAACCAGTGAGCTTCCGCTTGCGATCAAAATATCACGCCATGCCCCGGATGAGTGCTCCGTCCCGAACAGGACGGCACCAGAAGCAAAGCTGACCACGTTCATCCAAACGATGAGCGTCAATGCAAAGAGCAAAGCGGCAACATACTTGGAAGCGAGAACTTTTCCCCGGCTTTGTCCACGGATAAGCAAAAATTTAATCGTTCCCTGCCCATGCTCTCCGGATACCAAGCCGGCAGTGAATATAACAGCAAGCATGGCCGTGAACTGTCCGAAGCCGCTTGTGCTGGACATCAGGGTCGTATAATCGAAAGCGGATCCTACCATATCACCGGCCCAGCGTTTAAGTACCCAAGCGAGTACCACTGCCACGACGGCTATGATCGCATATGGAATAAAAAAGCTGCGTTTTTTGGACATTTTAAGCCATTCATTTATCACCAGATTATTAAAGCTACGCAATGCGGTTTCCCCCTGTCCATTTCAAAAATTCATCTTCCAGCGACTGTTTGAGCTCCGTAATCTGGTAGATCGGAATTTGAGCACTACCCAGTGCAGTGACCAAATCCGGGATATCCTTGTACCGGAGCGACAATATCAATTCATTCTGCTCGGGTTCAACCTTCAGAATCTCGGCCTTTTCATGATTTCCGAACACCTTCTTCGCCTCTTCCAAATGTCCGACCCGGAACATGACGCGAACCAGATCCTTCTCATCTTGCCCGGACCCACCGTTTTCGCCGATTGTACGGATTGTTACTAATTTTCCATCCTGGATGACAACGACCCGGCTGCACAGCTGTTCCATCTCAAGCAATAGATGGCTCGATACCAGGATCGAAATGCCTTCCTCGCGGGCAATCGTTTTAAGGTAATCACGCATCTCACGAATGCCTGCCGGATCAAGACCATTAGTCGGTTCATCCAGAATGAGTACCGAAGGCTCATGAAGCAGTGCCTGCGCAATACCGAGCCGCTGGCGCATGCCAAGCGAATATGCCTTGACCTTCTTCTTCATGGCGTTTTCAAGTCCAACCAGCCGGACAACCTCATTGATGCGATCATTACTGATCCAGTCATTCATCCGCTGGTACTGCTTCAGGTTATCGTAGCCTGTCATGTACGGATAAAATTCCGGGTTCTCGATAATGGCCCCAACATGGCGGATCGCCTTCTTCCACTCATGACGGATGCTGCTGCCCCGGACGAATACATCTCCTTCAGTCATTTGAATCAGTCCTGCGATCATACGGATGGTCGTCGTCTTCCCCGCACCGTTAGGTCCGAGCAGTCCTACAACCTCTCCTTCATGGACATCAAAGGAAAGCTGATCGACGATTCTTTTGCCGCCTATTTTTTTGGAAACGCCTCTGAGTAAAAGTACCGCGTCTTCAGCCTGTATATTATTAGGATGGTTCATGCTCACATCTCCTTTGTACTAGTGTTATAGTTGAATAGTACACTAGGACATCTGTAATGTAAAGCCTAATTTTTACTACTGTTTGGAGAAAATAAAAGCCGCCCCCTAGTGGGACGGCTTGCGTATCTATTTATACACTGTTGTACTTTGGCTGTTCTGTGAAAATAAAGCGCTATTGTTGTTCAATTATCGTTTCCCGAAAATTACTGAACATGTATTTCCGGTTTGATATCATTTTGACTTAAAAATTTCATTAAATCATTACTCAGCTGCACCATCTCATTATTAGCATTATTCGCATAATCCGGCAACATCATATCCCTAACCATTTTAGTTCGTAGCCATGTCATAAAGAAAAGATCCAAAAATAAGTTCGGAATTTTAAGCACCATTTTAAGCATTGGTGGATCAATTGAAACGCCAGCTTTTTGTATTGCCCTTAGATAAGCTTTTAAAGTGACTGTTATTTCGCGTGCCGTTTTTCTGGTTCTGGCTGTTTTTTGGTCAGTTATCTTATTCTCAGAATGCAAAATGCTCAACATGGCAATGTCTGATACGGAATGTGTGATTAGATACGCTTGCATATCCTTTTTAATAACGTAGGGAAGCTTTGCTGTTTTAAATAATTTTGCGAGGTTTTCTATGCGTTCTGTCACTACACCATTCATTTCTCCAAATGCAGTTGCTGCTATAATCTTTGGTGGAAATCGAGCATGCAATACTCCATCTTTAATCTGTCCGCCGAATCCAGGAAAAGCTGGTAAAAGTCTATTCCCTACGATATCCAGCCACGAAGAAAATCCAATTGAATTACTGGTCATCGTAACTATATTTTTGCTTTGATTATCTTTTAGCGCTAACAACGCTGATTCGGACCGATCATAACGAACGGTAACGAAAATAAAATCGTATACATCGTCATTTTCGAGCGTATCAATGACATTCACTTGTATCGATCTAACTGTACCTTTTTCTTGATATTGCAGGCCATTTTCTCTTAAAGATTTAAATCTATTAGAATGTGCAAACAGGGTAACGTCAAACCCTGCTTCAATAAGCTTAATTGCGTACATGCTCCCGATGACACCTGCACCAAAAATTAAAATTCTATCTTGTTTTGCTGACATTAAAACCACACCTCTACTTATTAACATTGCCTTTTGATTATCAGACAACATGTTGTATGATGTGATTGTAAATCTTTATTATTCCTTGATCAATCATCAGTTTTTTATTATTTGTCGGATGATATTCTTATTCGCTAGTAGGAGGAAACATGAAAAAGCAACCCCAAATAACGGAGAAAACAAGACAAACGTTTGTAGAAGTTTTTTGTGAGTTATATAGCCAAAAGCCGATTGAGAAAATCTCGGTTCAGGAAATTGCGAATAAGTCAGGATATAACCGCAGCACCTTTTATCAATACTTTACTGACATTTACGAATTGTTAGACTCTGTTGAAAATGACTTATTGAATGACATGAAAAAAGAATTGGCGAATAAAGAGCTATCGATGGATACGGTTCAAGATACGCTCTATTGTCTGGACAAAAGAGAACATCTCCTGGTTCTTAATGCCCTCTTGGGTGATTATGGTAGTACCCGTTTTTTAAAACGCTTAAAAAAAGAAATCACTTTGGATCAATTAGAATTAAACGTTCCGCAAAACCATTCCTTAACGCCATACTTCATTGAGTTTTACCTGACAACTTCCCTATCTTTATTTCGTCTTTGGCTCCAGCGTCAAAAGGATTTATCGTCAGAAGAGTTTTTCAAGTTAGTGGAGAACCTATATTCAAAAGGGATTACGCCCTATTTTAAAGAATGAGTCTGTCATTCAAACCAAATCCATATGTTGTATAACAATAAAAAAGCGCGTGTTCGTGGATGCCGTATGCGCGTCCGCCGCTTTGATTGCTGCGCTGCTGCTTAGACGCTTTCAAGTTACTTTATTGTGGAGGAAGTATCCCTTTCAACATCCTCTTTAGGACTCTCTCCTGTGGTGAAGGACCACATCTTTTTCTTTTTTCCGGGGCTTCCCTTCATTTCGTAGGACAGCGAAATTTGATATGTACGGTTGCCTTTTAATACGTATTTCGGGTATAGAAACAATGTGTCCTTGTTATGAAGCTCCTCAAAGAAAGGAATCTCCGTACCACTCTGATCGGTGATCTTTGCTTGATGCCATACCATTTCCTTTTCGGTAGTCGCTGATATAATGAAGCCGGAAGATTTGATATTGAACTGACTCAGCGGGTTGGGATTCTCATTTCCATAAAAGCCTACTCCGACATTCTTCATACCGTCATAAGGGTACACGGCGATTCCGCTCTTGATGGGGGTTGGATCATAGGGCCCGGCCATATCCAATACTGCCGTACCATTCACAAAACCGATTCCGACCTCAGTGTATTTGTGACTTAGGATGATTTCCCGGTGATAGGCTGTGTCCAACCATTCCTCCATAGCCCCCTTAATGGTTGTCTGCTCGTAATGCATGACCTCCCCAGTCATATACCCATTTGGGCCGGGTGACCAGCCGGATGCTTTCAAGCGATCAACAATCGTGCTCCCTTTAAACCCGGGCAATCCTTTGCTTTCACTATGAGCGCTTTGTGATGCTTTCTCATGATTCATATTGTAATATACCGCATGAAGCTGAGCTGCTTTGGACATATTGCCATTGTACTTCAGAGCCTGCAGCCCGAGTTTTGCCCGGATACTATTCAGATAAGCTAAGGCATCATTTTGATCCTGGCTAATCCCCGTCCCCGCACTGACTGCAGCCGCATAGCCCTGGTGTGCGAAGGGAACTCCCCCCAGCAGCATGCCGGCCGAAATAAACGAAACCAAGATCAATCTTTGTGCTTTAAAACGCCGATGAAATAAATAGCTAATCTGATTATCATCCTTTATATGCACTTCAATTTCATCCTCTCAAAGGTGGTCTTATCATTTATTTTCGACAAATTCCATCATTTCCCTTAATGATTACGAAAAGAACTTCAGCACTCCCTGCTGAAGTTCAGATTATTTCACATATGCGAATTATATTATCCTTATTTAAGCAGTAGACGATCATCCATTCATTTTGCACCCGAACATCATAGTCTATAAAATGCAATATTATCTCTTTAATTTGGACCTTCTTAACAAGCGGAGGTCTTTTTTTGTCGTCTTAACGTCGAAATTATACTCATCGGCAGCCTCCGGAATCTTGAGATCTTAAAACAGCCAGGATACCCAGTAAAAAAGAAGAATCAGCGTAAACAGCACGGTGACGGGAATGACCACGATTGTTACTTTCAAGTATTGGGCCCAGCTGATTTTGACACCGCTCTTTCGCACAATATGCAGCCACATTAAGGTTGCGAGTGTGCCTATAGGCAGCAGCAGTGAACCGATATCACTCCCAATAACGCTGGCCAAATATGAGATTTTTAATGTGAGAGGGTCTAGTCCCATATGGGTCAGAGTGATCGTGCCGACCATCAGTGCCGGGTGATTGTTGAATATATTGGACAAGATGCTGATCAATCCGCCCATCAGAACGCTGGCGTAAAATAAACTACCCGACACAATCGGCTGAAGCATCCGGATCAGCCATTCTGTCAAACCGATATTGTTCAGGCCATAGATAATAACATACATGCTGAAAGCAAAAATAAGGATATACCACGGTGTTTTTTTCAGCATGTCCGTAGGAGGGATCTTGAGATGATACCAACGCCAGGCCAGCAAAAATGCTGATCCGATCACAGCCATCAAAGATACAGGGAAGTGAATAAAGGAAGCTGCGAATAAACTGATTCGGACACACAGAACAAAGATTAAAATATTTCTCATGAATTTGCCCGGGTTATCCTGCTGAAGCGAATCCTGCAGGGGATGCTGCCCTGGTCGTAGATTCCATTGGGCTGGGGTTGGAAGCTTCTTCGGAAGAGTTCGGTAAAAGAACAGAAACAAGAGGGTAGTCAGCAGGATAAGCCCGAGCGTAGCGGGGACAAACATCATGGCCGTGTGCATATAGAGATCCATATGAACGATTTTGAGTGCGATCAGGTTAACGATATTGCTTACCCCGATTGGCGCACTGGACGCCGTGGCCACAATGGCCCCGGAGATCAAATATGGAATTTTCTGATGGTTTTTTAGCCCCATATTCTTCAGCATCATTAGTAAAATCGGAGTTGTAATCAGAATACTGCCGTCATTATTCACAAACAGCGTCATCATGAAACAGAACAGATTCGTTAACCAAAACAGCCGGATTCCCGAACCTCTGGCCTTCGCCGTCAGTAGTTCGGTTGCCCAATGAAAAAAGCCAAAGCTCTCCAGAACAATTGCCATGACAATGGTGGCCATAATTGTTACCGCTGCACCGCTGATTGTTTGTATGATATCGCCCAAGTCTGCCATTGAAACGCTACCGCTGAGCAGTACAAGGAGAGCACCGATGGTTGCAGGAATTGCTTCATTTACATGGGGACGCCAGAAGATGAAGCCAATGGTTAACAGGAAGGAACAAACCGTAATCAACACCATTAAATCATGCATGTCAAACCCTCATCTCTTAACTTAGAAGTTTATTTTTTGTGCACAACTCTCCTTTGCGTCAAAGATCTGAAATTCCGTGCTCTATGAAAAAACCATCCACATTCCTCCTTTCCCTGTGAAACTATTGCTTTGGTAATGCTATATATATACGTATAGTGAACAAGCTTCGACAGGGTCAACAACACGCTTCTATCAAAATCTACTATTGTCAATCATCTCTGTTTAACACTGGATGTCACTAGCCGCTACAGGCTGCTGTACCTAGAAAAATGCTATTTTCGAGTCTATGTAAAAGAAACACAAGGCATAAATAAAAAGAGGCTTCAGCGGTTATGCTAAAGCCTCTTGGAATATTGGGTTATGCCGCTTTTTAAAATTATACGAGCCAATGGTGTATATTCGTCTTTACAAAGTCATCATCATTCAGATGCGGATAGCTCTCATACACACGGTCAATCTCTTCCATTTGTCCCGGAGACAACTCCTCTTGCAGGTTCAGGCACCATCGCCCTTCGAGCAGCCCCTGACGCCGCAGTACTTCATGAATACCTGGAATGCAGCCATGGAACTGATGAGCAGGATCGAATAAGGCAGCGTTGCTATCCGTAATCTCGGCCGCATATGTCAACCACTCTGCGGGGATACGATCCTCATCCCTCATCTTTTTAATCTCATTCAACAGCTCCACAGCTTGATGAGTCCAGACTGCCCAGTGTCCCAGGAGCCCCCCCACGATACGCTTCTCTAGGATCTGACCGTCTACTTTAAAACGGAACTTCGTCAGCAAATCGATCACAATATTATCATCATTGCCTGTATATAAGGCGATCTCATCACGGCGTTCCGATTCCATAACAGCCCGGATGACATCCAAAGATTGGTATCGGTTAAAGGGGGCCATCTTGATGGCAATGACACCCTCGATTCCGGCAAATGCATGCCAGAACTCAAAGCTGAGCGTTCTTCCTCCGACTGAAGGCTGCAAATAAAAACCAAATACCGGAATAATTCCGGCCACGCGGCGGGCCCGTTCCAGCAGCTGCTCCTCTGTCCAGCGGCTGAGTCCACCCATGCTGAGGAGTCCGGCATCGTAACCAAGCCCCGCGGCAAGCTCGGCTTCTGCAACGGCCTGCTCAGTCGGTCCACAAATTCCGGCGATCTTCATGAAGGGATGTTTCAGACCAGCTCGGTCCACCTCTTCGGCCGCCATGCGCAAAACCGGCTCCAGCAAATCAATGCCCTTGTCACGGATTTCGAATTGTGTCGAGTGAACTCCTATAGCGATGCCGCCTGCTCCAGAAGCAATATAATACCTAGTTAGCGCACGCTGGCGGCGTTCATCCAGCTGACGGTCCGCATTTAGAGCAAGCGGATGCGCAGGAATCGCCAGCCCGTCATGCAGAGCTTTCTGGAGCTCGGGAATCATAGGCTTATATGAGCTGCCCATTAATATTTCCCCTCCCGTTCCTGAAAATGTGTCGGCTTATTCCAGGTCGCTCCATCCTGGAGTACCCAGTCCGATATCCAGTCGATCATTTGTAAAACCGAAACCTTCGGATACCCAAATGTCTGCATCGCCTTGGATGCGTTACTTAGCAGTGCAGTCGGCGCCTCCTGGCCAACGAGTACTGGCTCAACGCCTAATCTGCGGCCGAATTCGCCGGCAACCCAGCGCAGCGAAAGCGTCTCCGGTCCGGTGACATTCATCGTTACTGCCGGCGAATTGCAGATACGCAGAGCTCTAAGGGCAATTTCATTGGCATCCCCCTGCCAGATCACATTGACATGCCCCATGGAAATATCGACCGGACTGCCTTCCTTGACTGATTTGGCGAGCTCCAGCAGGACACCGTAGCGGAGATCGATGGCATAGTTCAGACGGTAAATAAACATCGGGATCTGATATTTATGTGAGAAATGTTCAAACACACGCTCTCGCCCGAGACAGGACTGGCCGTATTCCCCATTAGCATTTGGAGCGCATTCTTCCGTAGCTCCCCCTGCTCCAACCGGAGTAAGAGGATATACATTGCCTGTTGAAAAGACAACCATCCGCGAATTTCTGAACTTTTCTGCTACACGGCCTGGCAAATAGGCATTCATTGCCCAGGTGAAGTGCTCATTGCCGGTCGTACCGAATTTATTGCCCGCCATAAAAATGACGTTTTTCGCATCAGGCAGTGCCTGCAGCTGCTCATCATCCAGCAGATCGGCCGAGATTGTCTCGACCCCCATCTCCTCCAGCTCCTGCTTCAGTGTACCGCTGGAAAAGCGGGATACTCCGATGACCTTCTTATTCAAACCGGCTTTGGCGATAGCGTTCATGGCCAACCGGGCCATACTCGGCCCCATTTTTCCGCCGACACCCAGCAGCATGATATCTCCATCCACCTGACCCAAGTCGGCCAGCAGCTCATCTGATGGCTCAGCGAGCCTGGTTTCCAATTCTTCAATAGAGTTGATTTTCATTCTTCAGCACCATCCTTCCATATCGGTTCAATCTCGGACAACCTGTTCTATAAAGAGCCTTACGCCTGACTTTCGCAAAAAGCGATGTCCTTCTAACGTAGAATCAAATTGCCCTGCCGATGCTTCACCGAATCGTTCTCTGACGGCAGACCGCTGCGGTTAACCGCCCTCTCGACATTGCCATGATGAAGCATGTATCCATCCCTGAAATAATCCTCCGTCACAATGAAGCTCCCTCCTTCAAAGGTAGAACCGCTGGCTGTGTACTCACCATGACCAGTTGTTAACCTGAAGTGCGAAGTCTCCGCATCCGCCGCCTGACTGACGATATCGGAGAGCCTCCATTCCACATGGCCGCTTTCCTTTTCGGTTGTGAAAAAGCATTTCCCGCGGTTGGTTCCCCTGATACATGCCCCGGAGCGTAACTCGACCCTCTGATTTAGAGCTCCGCAAAGCGAGATACCAGTGTCTTCCATTCTTCCTCCCTGGAAGCTGAACACGCTGCCTTCCATCCGAATGGGCTCCGCATCCTGTGCACCGTACAAGCGGCAGTCACGGAAGTACAATCCCCCCGCCGCACTCCAGCGGAGATCGTCCAGCCCATGAAAATCGCAGTTGTGGAAAAAAATGTCCTGCAGCACCGGCTCCCGGTTCAAACTTCGGCCTTTCACCAGCTTGAATGTACAGTTTTCCACCACGTTGGGACGACCCGAACTACTCACCGCCTGAAAGAATGCCAGCGTGTTTTCCGCTGTACAGTTCTTCATGTGCACGCCGTCCGTATTGACCCAGATTGAGCCGGAATCAGGAATGCCTTTCTGTTCAAAGATATGTACATCCTCCAGCGTGATGTCGGTTACTTTACGAAAAGAGATAAATCGGCTGCCAACATGCTTTTTGACCGTGATCCGTTTTGCGCTTTCCCCCCAGATCGGTCCACTGTTTCCAAAAGACAGCAGGCCCGAGTTTCCGGTGAAAACGAGGTCATGCTCATACTGACCATGCGTGACGAAGGTGCCGTGCTCATCACCGTCGCCGTGGCAGTTCTCCACCTGACAGTACGCAGAACCTGTAAAGTCGTTCAAATGGCGGGCATTGCTGGTATGGCAGTCACGGACATGACCATAGAGACAATAAATCTGCTGTGTCATATAGCCGGTGCCGCCAATGACCACCTCGGTCGGATTGGTCAAACGGCAGCGTTCAGTTACAAAATGAGTACAATGTCTGCGCATAATAACCGGCCAGAAGGTGCGGAATGCTTCAATTGCAGAAACGTTGCATTCCACGGCATATTCATATACCAGTGGATGCGAGCCGGTCATGTCGGTCACACCCGCTCCGTGGAACACCATGTTCTTCACATGCGCTCTCACAACAGGAGCTATCCTCCGGTAGGTTATGCTGCGACCCTTCCGGATCAACCAGCCGTTTTTATAGTTAAAACGCACATGCTTCGCGTCCATGATTTCCGTGACCATAATCAGCTTGTCGAGCTCACGCTCAGTGCTGCCCCCGCCTTCAGCATTGCTCACCTGAGCCGTCCACCACTCCCCGATGGCAAAGACCGAAGAGTCCTCGACTTCGTAAACCTCGGACATTTCCGCAGCATCCTCTGTCAATATCACCGTTTGCTCCTCGCCTGACGGCCTGCCGCGAAACTGGAATACAGCCGCAAACGGATCATTCGGCGGTCCCTCTTCTATACCGTCGGTGTAGACGGAAAAGCCGTTAAAATCCAGCTCAATGTGGCTCCGATGAAATCGGTGCCGCTTGTTAAACCTCAGATCCGAGCTCGCCTCAACCCGATACACGGATGGATCTGCAAGCCAAGCCTCCAATGCCTCATCCGCAGGGCGGTCCGCATCAAAAATTCCGAAGTGCCTGTAATCACCGACGCCGTTATGTACCATGATCCAGCGACCTATTCCTCCATCTACCGGTGCATGCACCGTGCCACCATTATCAGCGGCGGTGCTTTTGCCATCCCAGCGCATCATTTTGGCTCCGGGATCTCCTTCTTTATAGTAGCCTCCGACCCATACCGCAGCCCCCTGCTTCCGCTGCTCAGCCGGAATCAACATCAAAGATTCTATGTCTGGCACGGTGTACATCATGAATGTCCCTCCCTATGAAGCCTATATTGCTTTTTTAGTACAGATGGGGCCGGACTTAAATAATAAGCCGGCCCGTCTGTTCACTTTTTTCATATGACGGATTGTAATATGAAGTGCGACACCTCAAGCTAGGAAAAACAAAAATGGCCCATGCTGGTTTCGTGTAAAATGGAAGTCACCACAACTAAACCATTTATCACAGGAGAACCCAACATGAGCTACTCCCATCTTAGCATAATTGAGCGCGGACAACTAGAAACGTTACATCGACTGGGCTGGTCCTGCCGGGAAATAGGGCGTGAACTGGGCCGTCATCCCTCTACAATCGCACGTGAAGTTGTACGAGGCAGCCAGAAAGAAGAGTATGCGGCTCTACCCGCCCAACAGGCCTACCACGAGCGAAGAGCTTCATGTGTGCCTAACGGGAAGTACAACACAGATCTTGCTGAGCAGATCAACCAGAAGCTGCTGGAGACGTGGTCTCCTGAGCAGATCGCGGAGAAGCGACGGGCGGAAGGGAAGCCTTTCGTTTGCTTCAAGACCATCTACAGATGGCTCTACAAAGGATGCCTTGCAGCTGGAGACGTCAAGGTTCTACGGCATAAAGGCAAGCGTCAGAAACCGGTGGAAACGCGCGGTCGCTTCCTCGTTGGCACCCCAATTAGCAAGAGACCAAAAGAGGTTCGCAAACGCACGTCATTTGGCCATTGGGAGCTCGATACTGTCGTCTCCAGCCGAGGGAATAGTAAAGCCTGTGCGGCTACCTTCATTGAACGGAAGACGCGTCTTTACGTGGCTGTGAAAATGCCAGATAGGACGGCTAACTCCATGGAAATCGCCTTCGGTGTCGTGGCCAGCCAATACCCACAAGGTGCCTTCCAAACGGCGACAACCGATCGAGGGAAAGAGTTCGCTTGCTACGCGAATCTGGAAGCCTTTCACGATATCCAGGTCTATTTTGCAGATCCATATTCCTCTTGGCAGCGGGGCTCCAACGAGAATGGAAACGGCCTACTCCGAGAGTTCTTCCCCAAAGGGCATGACTTCGCTGCCATTACGGATGAACAACTTGCTGATGCGCTCCGGCTGATTAACAACCGCCCCCGAAAATGCCTAGATTGGAAGTCGGCTCACGAAGCCTTCATGGACGAGGTGTCGCACTTAGCTTGACAATCCGTCTTATAAATTAAACTGTGTTGTCCCCAGATCCTATCGATTACTCTCCGGTAAATGTAACGGTTTTGCCGGAAGCATTGGACACTTGTTCTGCATAGTAAGCAAAGATTTCGTTACCGCCATACTTGGTCATGAGCTCCTTACGGTGTGCAGGCCACTTGGAAGCGTCCTTATCATCGAATAGGACAGACACCATCAATTCGTTCATGCGTTTGCGGAGTGCCGCCAAGTCCATGCCTTCCTTCACGACCACGCTTGTGCCGATCGAAGGAACGATTTTATATGCTTCGATCGTTTTGACAATCTCCTTGTCGCGGTCGGTGATGCTTGGATCTTCAATTTCCAGTTCCAATACTTTCGGATCAGGAACAGGCGTAAACCATTGGTATACGGACAGGAAGTTGCCGTTGTCCGTAACATCCTTCTTGAACGCTTCTTGATTGATTGTGATCTTGCTGCCATCACGTGTATAGTCGGTACCGTCCTGTCCGTAGTGTGTCAGCAAGTAGCCCTCTTCACCAGCCAGCCAGTCGAGGATCTCAACGGATTTTTTGATTTTATCATCTGAAGATTGCGAGCTGAGCAGGAACGGGTTGCCCGGAACGGTCTCAATCCAGGTTCCGGTTTCCGCGAACGGATGGAATGGCTGCCAATCCGCTTTGTCATTACCTGTAATTTGCTTCGTTTTTAGCTGCAGACCTTCCGGATTGTTATCGAATGCCAGATTTTTGCCCATGCCGAGAATGATACCTGCTTTACCCTGCTCTGCTTTCTCAAGCTGCTGTCCATTTTTCGCGAGCAGCCAGTCAGGATCGACAACGCCCATAGCCATTACCTTTTTTACGTCATTCAACACCTGCTCAACGCGCGGATCGGTACGTGTATCGATAAATTTGTCGCCTTCTACGATGAAGTCGCCAATGAGCCCGTTTTTCACGAATTCAGGGAAGTCCATCGACATGTTCGTGCCGCCGCCATACGTGGTGAAGCCATAGGTATCCTTTTTACCGTTCCCGTCCGGATCTTGCTCTGTAAAGGCCTTCATGGCTGCGATCATTTCATCATAGTTGGTAGGCATCTTCATGCCCAGCTTATCCAGCCAGTCCTTGCGGATGTAATAAGAGCGGTAGATGTCTTTGGCATATGGAATCGGAGCGCGGGCGAATTTACCCTGCACCTGATACATATTCAAGTCTTTCTCAGTCATCCAGTACTTGAAGTAGTTAGGCATCGTTTGTGGAGTCACCAGGTCTTTAATTTCGCGCGCTACCCCGTCCTTGATGTACTGGTTGGAAGAAACACCATCAGAGTAAAACACATCCGGTGTATCGCCGGAGGAAATAAGCGAGTTGAGCTTGTTTTGGAAATCGGCTCCAAACGGCATATAATCGATCGTCAGATCCACATTGAACTTCTCATCAATGGCTTTCTTAACAAAATCCTTATCTTTCGCCGGAAGCTGGGCGTCAGCCGATGCGACAATAAACCATTTCAGAGCCATTTTTCCGCTGTCTTTATCTTTTCCAGCATCTCCGCTTGGAGCCTTGTCGCTTCCCGTATCACCACTAGCCGTTTCCTTCTTGTCGCCGCAGGCGGATAAAATCAGCATCATGACCATGAGTACAATAAATCCGGTTCGTTTCATTTATTTACCTCCCCTTATTCTTACAGTCAACAGTAATCGGTTATTGCCTTGTTTCAGACTGACTCGCTGCTGATTGTTGTACGTTCCGGCCAGAGCATCATTCCCTCAAGGCCCAGCGGCACCCCCCTCTATGTAATCTGGCCGTTTGAAGCAGCCGCAACCTCTGAACAGCTTAAGAGATCAACCCTTGACGGCGCCGATCATCATCCCTTTGATAAAATACTTTTGAAGGAACGGGTACACAATCATCACCGGTACAATAGCGACTACGACGGTGGCCATCTTGATTGACTCAGGCGGGAGCGCACTCAGCTGTGTTTGCGGTACGGCCAGCTCCTGGCTGACGCTTGGCGTGATAATCATATTCCGCAGCACCACCTGAAGCGGATACAGACTGCGGTCGTTAAGGTACATAATTCCCGGGAAATAAGCGTTCCAGTGCGTAACGCCGTAGAAGAGACCCAGCGTTGCCATAATGGGCATGGACAGCGGAAGAACAATTTTAACGAGTGTGGCCAGATCTCCGCAGCCATCTACTTTCGCGGCTTCCTCCACCTCCTGGGGAAGACTTTCGAAATAGGTTTTCATGATGAGCATATTAAACGTGGATACCAGGCCTGGAATAATAAGTGCCCAAATCGTGTTCATCAGCCCCGTCATTTTCACCGTCAGAAACGTTGGAATCAGCCCGCCGGAGAACAGCATCGTAAAGACAATCCCCATCAGCACCACATTTCTTCCCGGCAGAAACTTTTTGGATAACGAGTAGGCCAGAAGTGTGGTAACCAGCAAATTGAGCGCGGTACCAAGCACGGTGACCAGTACAGTGACTCCGAGAGCCTTCGGCACAACACCACTCGTAAAAATGACCTTGAATGCATCCAGCGTGAATTTATGCGGCACCAGCAGAAAACCACCGTTGCGGAGCACCTCGGTATAAGGTGTAAAAGAAACAATCACCACATAGTAGAGCGGAAACAGCGTTAACAAACCGAACAGCGCGAGCATGGAGTAAATGCCGCCGTCCACAATACGGTCAGACCATGATCTTTTGAATAAAACAGGCATGTTCGCTCACCTCCATGGCTACCAGATCCCCGAGCCGCCCAGTTTCTTGGCGATTTTGTTCGCCCCGAGCACCAGTACCAGACCAATCATAGATTTAAAGACCCCGACAGCCGCCGGAACACTAAATTGCATTTGCTCAATACCTCTGCGGAATATCCAAGTATCCAAAATATCACCGACATCGTATACGCGGACGTTCAGGAAAATGTACACCTGCTCGAAGCCGGCATCCAGAATATGCCCCAGCCGAAGAATGAGCAAGAGCACAAACACATCGCGCACTCCTGGCAGTGTAACGTTCCACAATTGCCGCCAGCGGCCTGCGCCATCGATCGCAGACGCTTCGTACAGCTCCTGGTTGATATTCGCAAGCGCCGCCAGATAAATAATGGCTCCATAACCGGTACTTTTCCAGATTTCGGTCAAAATCAGCATCGGTCGGAATACGGAGGAATTGGTCAGTACATCAACCGATGTCCAACCCATATCCCGCATGAATGTCGTGACGAGACCCGAGCCAGGTGCAAAAAAGGCATATACCAAACCGTAAACGATGATCCAGGATAGAAAATGCGGTCCGTAGGTCAGCGTTTGAATCCACTTTTTAAACCAGCGGACCCGTATTTCATTAAGCATCAATGCCAGAAGCAAGTCCGGCAGCATGTTGAAAATGATGCGGTAAACGCTGAGGAGAAGCGTATTTTTCATCAGGATCGGAAAATCAGGAGAGGAAAACACCGTCCGGAAATTGTCCAATCCTACCCAAGGGCTGCCAGTTACTCCTTTAAGGAGGTTATAATCCTGAAAGGCGACAACCAGTCCTAACATGGGCACATACTGGTAAATCAGATAGTAGATAATGCCGGGAACCATAAAAAGGTAAAGCCAGCGGTAACGCCAGAAGCTCTTCCTGCCGGTTCTCTGCTTCAATCGCTTACCTGGTTTGACAGGCATAGCTGCAGTGGTGTCACTCATGTCTGCCACTCCTTTCTTCCGGTTTAATCGATACTCACGGTAACACCCATAGTAGGCCGGGGATTCTTGCTGATACGCATATAAAACTCAGGCAGATCATCAAAAGCCAACCGGTCGGTTATCAGTGATTGGATATCGATACGTTTTTCATCAATCATTCGTAAAAAATCCTCAATATTTCGGCCTTCTGTCCAGCGGACATAACCGATTGGATAATCAAAGCCGGCCCGCTCATAGTCCTTGTCATAACGCCCTGGTCCGCCGGCACGGGAAATATGTACGCTTGCTTCCTTGCTAAAGAATAGATCACGGTCAAATTCGCAGCCGGTATCCCCTACGATGACAACGCTTCCACGATCTCTTAGCCAATGCATCGCATTATCGATCAAACTCTCGCCGCGCGTGCTTGCGCAAACCAGTACCGAATCCGCTCCTTTGCCGCCTGTCGTTTGTGCAAGCGCCTGCTTCATTTCTTCATTATTAGAGCATACCTGTGTAATTCCAGCTGCTGCAAGGATGTCGCGACGTTCTTTCAACGGCTCCATGGCAATGACACGATAATTAGACGCGTAAGCGATCCGGGCGATGATTTGTCCGAGAATACCAACACCGGTAATCACAACCGTTTCACCAAATTGCAGGTTGGCCTGCCTCAGCGCGTGTATACAAATCGCCCCGATTCCCGAAAATGCTGCCTCCTCAGCGGATACTCCATCCGGCACAAGCGCGGTAAGATGCTTGGGTGAGATCATAATTTCCCGGTGCGCCGGTGTGCCGTAGCATGCAACCCGTTGTCCCGGCTTCACATGGGTAACCCCTTCTCCGACTTCCAATACGATACCGGTTGCACTGTATCCGAGAAATGCTTCCGGATTCGTCCGGATCATGAGCAATTCCGTACCAATGCTGACCGAAGAATAATCGATTCGAACTTTGACATGTTGGGGTTTAACCTCCGGTTCGGGAAGCTCTGCAATGACTGCTGCCCCGTTCAGGCTTTTAATCGCTCTCATAGGCGCCTCCTGATTTATATCTGATTAATGACCATTTCAAAAATATAATAAATTATAATTTTGATGTATTTCTGATGTACCGATTATACACAGTCGTTTTTTGGAGTGTCAACACTAAATCAGAAAATAAACCAGAATAAAATATTGTCGGAAACTCTTGACTTGCAAGCGGTTACATTATATAAAACGAAATACCCCACGCCTAAAGGCTTGGGGCTTCCGATTGAACAATCGTCTATACTGCCTGATGAAGACGGATCTCTAGAATTGTTTGACAACAGGCTTTGTCTGTTCTCCTACTTCGGATTGAATGGCCAAATATTCAAGCTTATCATACAGTACATTTACATCAATCATTCCTGACCAATATTCCTTCAAGAACCTGCTGAACATTCTCAGTGTCTGCATTTGCAGACCAATTTCTTTGTGATATGCATAAGACGGAAGCATCTCACGGAACATGGAATACCTTGATGGACGATTGAGTCCACCCTGATTCCCTGTCGCTTCTGCCGCTTCCTTCCGAGCTGGAATACTGATCGTTTTATCCCGGATCATCATCTGCGCATCTGCGGAGGATAGGAACTCCATAAATCGGCTGGCCGCTTCCTTGGAAGGTGAATGATGAACCAGCGCAGTACCAATCGACAGCATCAGCGTTTTTTGCGGGTCCCCTCTATGCAGACTCGGAAGCGGACAAATATCGTACTCCAGATTCATATGCGCGAATTCGTTCAGGTTAAAATAGGTCGCCAGAATGGTCGACACCTGTCCCTCCGCAAAAAGACGGATCGTCTCATCATTTCCCTGCGCCCAGTAATTGGGGAAAATCAGACGGTTGTTGATGAGCTCATTGAGCTTATCCAAGCCTTCCAGCATATTGAGTCTGCTGCTTCCGTCCGGCAGCTCCTTCTTTCCCTTTCCCCCCTGCAGCAGAAATATGGAATAACGGTTCTCTGAAGCCGGCAAGAAATAGATACCGTGGCGGCCGCGGCTTTTCGCCAGTTGCGATGTTGCATCAATAAGATCATCCCAGCTCCAGTAGCTGTCCGGTTCAGGAATATCCGCATCCCGGAAATGCTGCTTGTTATAGCAGAGCACCACTGGTGAAAACGATACTGGCCGCGCATATACTTTATCTTCAATGCGAAATGCCGATTCCGTAATCGGATAAATAGCCTTATCGGATCCAAGCTCCTCAAGCAGAGGTGTAAGTCCAAGCTCATTCCATTCCTGAAATTGTGAGCTGTTAAAGGCTACCACATCCAGCAGTCCGTTCTGCATCATTTCTTCCGCGGAACGCACATAGCCCAAAGGGTTCAGGGTAATTCTTCTTACATGAATACCCGGATTCCGCCGGCTGAATTCTGCAATCAAATCGTCAATCATAAAGTCGCTGGTCAGGGAAAGAGGGCAACCATAATTAATGGTGACAGATTCCCTGGAATGCGGAGTGACCATACTGCCGACCCGATCGATCTTGACAATCAATCCTTCCTCCACCAGCTGATCCAGCCCTTTACGAATCGATTTATTGCTGAGCTGATACTGCTTGGCGAGCGCACTCTCCGAAGGAAGATAGGTTCCCTCCTGTCTAATACCGTTTAAAATATCTGTGCGTATCACGTTCACGAAATGATCAAGCCGTTCATGAAACGTGGGTCGATCTGATTTATAACTCATGTATATTTCTCCTACTTATATATTAAATGGACATCAGTTTTATTTTAAATGATTTACATCAATTGTCAACTTTTGTAGTGAACCATCTCATGCTTTTTTCCTACTGCAATGCAACTCATAAAAATGGTGACACAGGTATCGCATCCCGCATCACCATCTTTCAGGAACCTCATCTAACTGAATACACAATCATTCATGTATCTCTGCTGGTGATTCCTGCTCCTCGGCTTCAATCTTCTCCGCATCAATCTGGATAATGCGGGGCCCCTCCATAAGAAGGACGGTGAAGATCCAATCATCGGACTGAAGCCGATCACCTTTCTGCAGATCATATTTCTCTGAGAGCATCCATCCTCCGATCGTATATACCTCATCTCCAGCCGGTATATGCGTCTTCAGCTTACGGTTGATATCATGAATCAGTACTTGCGGATCAAGCAGATAACGGTTGTCCCCTGTTATGGTAATCCGTTCTGCCGCAGCATCGGACACGGCATCCGGTGAAGACGCGGACGGGATGTCTCCGACAATTTCCTCCAGAATGTCCTCCATTGTCACCAATCCTGATGTACCCCCATACTCATCCAGAAGCACGGCCATATGAATGCCTTTCTTCTGCATCTGGGTCAGCAGATCGCGTGCCTGTATCGTTTCAATCATTTGCAGGACTGGTTTGATAAAGGAGGTTATTTTTTCCTCCATGCTGCAGTTTTGGCGTACCACCTCATGCAGCAGCTCCTTCATATGCAGAATACCTGCCACCCGATCCTTGTCCCCGTTCATCATGACTGGAAGATAGCTGAATGTTTTCCCTTCAATCACCGCCAGCACATCGCTTACCTTGGCATCATGGGAAACATAACGGATCGACGTTCTTGGCACCATAATCTCCCGCGCATCCCGCTCATCAAAATCAAATACATTGTTCAGATAGCGGTATTCCGTTGGAGTAATTTCTCCGCTTCGATATCCTTCGGAAAGAGCAAAGCGCAGCTCTGCCTCGCTTAATGCCGCATCCTCCTCCGACAACATTTTAACGCCGAAAATACCCGTAATCAGACGCGAAGAGCGGCTGAGCACCCAGTTGAAAGGGTAAGTGATTTTATAGAAGATAATAATCGGACGGGCAAAAAATAGAGCCATCGGTTCGGCCATCTGGATTGCGATCGTCTTGGGTACCAGTTCTCCGACAACCACTTCGAAATACGTTAAAATCAAAAATGCAATAATAAACGATATAATACTTTCGACAGGGCCCGGGATATGCAAAAGCTCAAACAGCGGATGAAGCAGCCGCTCGACCGTTGACTCGCCCAGCCATCCAAGAGCCATGGATGTCAGCGTCGTACCGAGCTGGCACGCAGACAGAAATTCATCCAGCTTGGAAATGATATGTTTGACGGCCTTGGCATTTTTGTTGCCTTCCGCAGCCAACTGGTTCATTCTCGACAGCCGGACCCGGATGACCGAATATTCGGAAGCGACAAAAAAAGCAGTCAGCAGAATAAGTAAAACAACCATTATAATTTTCACAGTTTCCACATGTTATCCCGCTCCCGCTGCTGTAACAGGAACCGGGAGCACCTCCCTTGATCTGGTCTGAAAGTCAGAAGTCATATTCTATTTCAGTTATTACCCAATTTTCAGGAGGCTGCTTTACCTTCCGCATCGCTTTATAATTTCCGATCTGGCTCATCACTAACACAAAATGCAAAAAGGAACGCTGCTTAAGCGCAGCGCCCCTTCATGCCCATCTTCCTACTGTTCCTTGGTGCTGACCAGCTGATGAACCTTCAGCATGCCGTCAATCGTGACCAGCTTATACTCCGATACAAAGCTTTTGTTCTTTACAGACCCATCCTGATAGCTGATGGTATAATTCTCCGAAGTTACAGTCTTGTAACTGCCGTCGCTATTTTTACTCAGGCCCAGCAGCTCGAAGCTGTTCAGGTACTCCGTAATGCCTTTGGCTTCGAGATGAGCGATGTAATTCTCCGATTCCTTGTAAGCCGGCCCCGCCGGGTCAATCAGATTAGCCACCTGGTCAAAGAGGCGGTTGTTCATCGCCTCAACCGATGTAGACAGATACTCATTCATAAACCAGAGCGTGCCGCTGTAATCGAGTCCCTGCGCGCTGGCCGAGGCTGCTGCGGTTGCCGACTTCGGTGCCCAGGCAGACATATATAAGCCCGGATCCTTGGATACCGTATCCTTGGTTCGTCCGCTTCCAAAGCTGTATGTATCTCGGATGGAATCCACATACCAGCCCTTCTTCTGGGCGTCAAACACAAGTACTACTTTCACTGCACGAGAGTTTTCTTCCAGAGAAGGCGTGTCCCCATCGTAGAAATTATCCTCCATCATCCGGATATTGGCGTTAAGCGAGCATTCCCAGTGTCCGTTGTCCTGATATAACCGCATCGAATCCAGGTCAAAGGTGGAGCCCATGTATCTGCCCTCGTAATAGTTACGGTATTCACGGTCCTGGACCATACGCTGCCGCACGCTTTCTTTGAAAGTATCTGTGGCTGCCTCCATCTTGTTCACATCACCGGAGGTATATGCAACAAGCTGCTGCTGATTACTTTTTGCCACCTGATCCATGATGCTCTCCTCGAATGCCTTGTCCGAGACCGGATTCATTTCGATGTAATCACTGCTGATTGGCACCTCCGCCGTTGTCACAGTGCCCCATGGAAATGTGGACCGGATGGACATTTTCATCGTGCCGTCTGTTGTAACCGGTCCAAATGTAGGCTGTTTATAAGGATTGATGGCGGTGTCTTTGCCATTAATCACAACGGTACCCTTCAGATCCTGCACCTCTCCAATCCCCATATCGACGGTCACATCTTCTCCATCAAGATGAAGTGAAGACGTGTACCCCGCTTTCTGATCCAGCAGATTCATATCCTCGGAACGCACGAGATCCACCAAATCCGTTTTCAACTTCGCGGTAAGCGTATACTTCCCCGGCAGATAAGGACCATATTCCTGCTCATAATCCGGCTTGTCGGCTGCGCCAACCTGCTGTTCACCAACATACAATGCCGTATCCTGATAATTGGTTTTCAGCGTGACATAAACCGGTTCAACCACCAGGCGGTAATGATTATAAACCAGAAGCTTCTTCCCTTTCTTCTCGAGATGAATCAACCCTCTGTACGTACCGGAGTCCGAACCGCTGTCCTTGCTGCGGTCAAACTCCTTGGCCTGTTCGTTCAGATCCTGAATCAGTCTTTTCTGCTCGTCCGGTTCGCTGTCCAGGTAACTCTTGAATGCCGCGAGCGTATTTTCATTGATGGTAAGCCGCTTATCTCCCGGAACAAGGAGGGCTGCGGTCTTCTTCATATCCTTGTGGTTCAGTGCCGTTTCCAGTTTGCTGATCAAGCGCTCTTTACTTGTAAAATGCTCTCCCGTCTTGTATGCTGCCGTGCACAGGATGATGAGAGCAATCACGGACATAAGCCATATTTTCGCTTTCAGCGACATCCGGACAGGTGTGGCGGCAGTGCCTGGCGCGGACATGTCCACAGAAGAGGCCACCGGCTCCATCTGTCCGATCCGGCTTCCGCACTCCCGGCAAAATTTACTTTGCTCCGCCAGCTGCGATCCGCATTGTTTACAAAAAGCCATGCTGCTTCAACCTCCGCTTGTATATTGGGTATGCTGCTTAGAAGAACGGCGACAGGCTGCTGTTCATCAGATAGTCAATCGAACTGAGCAGCATTTTCCCCATAATGTACAGCGTGAGGAATGTTAGTACATAGGTCAAGATCGTACCGTATACCGTATCAAGACCGGTGCGATTCTCCCTGGTATAGCTGCTGATTACTAGTGCCGGCACTGTGAAAAGCGATCCGATAAAGCCGATCAGCAGGAAATAAACAAAAATTTTGGCATCGAGCAGTGTCAGTACGAAGGAAAGCAAAAAGCTGCATGTGAACGGCACCAGCAATGCTCCGAATCTTCCGGCTACATCCTGATAGCTGACGTTCACCTTGGAAAATTTCACGGCTAGGAAGGTATATGTTACAAGAAGCATCATAAATACCACATATCCGACAAATGGCTTTAGAACGATTGTCAGAAAGGCGCCTCTTCCGATGTATTCGGCATATTCATGAAATCCCAGGTAAATCATCAGCGGAATGATCAGCGAGAAGATCACAATCGTAATTAATCCGTTAACAAACTGTTCACGGCCCGTATTTTGCGCATAGGCAAACGGCTTCTTCATCACATCGGCGAAATAGCTGAAATACAGCTTCGATACATGCTTCGCATTCTGCAGATAAGCTTGTCTGGGTGACGGCTGCCCGGCAGGTCCGTGAGCATGGCCTCCATACATGGGATATACCGGTCCTTCTGATGCCGGGGCAGACTCTGTCCGGGCGGATGCTTCGCTGTCTGGCAGTCTCGTCCCGCATTCCTCGCAAAAATTCCCGTAGTCATTGGCATGATGGCATTTCGGGCAAATCTTTTTCATTACATACTCTCCTGTCCGAATTAATTTCTACATCTTATGTACTACATAAAGCTTGTTTTAGCCCCGTTACAGAACCTTTGGTTCTACATCTTAAGGCCTATATTTTGTGTGATTAATTATCTTTCAAGTTTTTTGATTTGGCAACCATTTTTTTCTAATCCTCCATGAATTTGTGGGGTATGCTAAAAAGCCTGCATGACGATTTCATTCGTCATGCAGGCTTGATGTGAGCAATGTTATGTTTTTAGAAAATCTGTCGCTGAAAATCAGCAATCGCTTTATATTCCTCTTCCAGCTTGCGCGAAATTTGAATAAAGATCGGCAGCAGCTGATGGTAAATACGTGCATTTTCTTTTACTGGCTTATGCTGGTGAGTCGATCCAACCATGCCTGACACGATATGCAGTGAATCTGTCTTGCCAAGGGCGTATAGCCCAAGGACCACCGCTCCCAGACAAGAGCTTTCATAGCTTTCCGGCACGATCACTTCCTGATCGAAAATATCGGCCATCATCTGACGCCACAGCGGAGAACGCGAAAAACCGCCTGTTGCATGAATCTTGGTAGGACGGCCTATGATTTCTTCCATCGCCAGAAGAACCGTATACATATTAAAAATGACGCCTTCCAGAACAGAGCGGATCATATGCTCCTTGCGGTGATGCATCGTGAGGCCGAAGAAGGAACCGCGAGCATCCGGATTCCACAACGGTGCCCGTTCCCCTGTCAGATAGGGATGAAAGAGAAGTCCATCGGAGCCCGGGCTCACCTGCTCTGCGATCCGGGTTAACAGGTCATAGGAGTCCAGACCAAGACGCTTCGCCGTCTCCACTTCAGATGCAGCAAACTCATCTCGTACCCACTGGAATAACATGCCTCCGTTATTAACAGGTCCGCCGATCACCCACATTTTGTCCGTCAAGGCATAACAGAAGATGCGTCCTTTGGGATCCGTCACGGGACGGTCTACTACGGTGCGAATTGCACCGCTGGTTCCGATCGTTGCAGCGACGACACCCGGTTCAATGGCATTCACGCCCAGATTGGATAGCACCCCGTCACTGGCTCCGATGACAAAAGGAGTAGAGGCCAGAAGCCCCATCTCTTCAGCAAATACAGGGTTCAGCCCTGTTACCGAATGCGTGGTAGGAACCGGTTCAGATAGCTTATCCGCCCCGATGCCGGCAACCTTCAGCGCTTCCTCATCCCATTTTAGCTGCTCCAGATTAAACATACCGGTTGAGGATGCAATCGAATAATCAATGATGTACTGATTAAACAGCTTCGCGAAAACGTACTCCTTGATCGAAATGAACTTGCCCGCCTTGCCGAAGATTTCCGGTTTATCATGACGCAGCCACATCAGTTTTGTCAAAGGTGACATCGGATGAATCGGCGTTCCTGTTCGCAGATAGATCTCATGCCCGTTCAAATCCTTCTTCAACGTTTCCGACCACTCCGCGCTGCGGTTGTCTGCCCAGGTAATGCAGTTCATCAGCGGCTTACCATCCGGATCGACCGGAATGACACTGTGCATCGCCGAACTAAAGGAAACGAACATGATCTGTTCAGGGCTTGTCCCGCTTTTCTCCATGGCCTGCTTTACCGAATGTATGACTGCGGTAAAGATCTGATCCGGATCCTGTTCGGCAATCGACGAAGTGGGGGTATGAAGGGGATAACCTTCACTGCCCTTGGCCACGACCCTTCCATTCTCTTCGAATAAAACGGCTTTTGTACTTGTCGTTCCGATATCGATGCCGATCATCATTTTACTGCTCATGTTTCAACCTTCTTTCTTCATTACTAAAACTTTAGGATTTCATAGTATCCCTATCCGGCTATACAAACAGGCTGATTGCCATTATGATTGCAAGCCCCACAACCGACAGCAACGTCTCCATGACAGTCCATGACTTCAGCGTCTGCGGAACGGACATATTGAAAAACTCCTTCACCATCCAGAAACCGGCGTCATTGACATGCGACAGAACAATGGAACCTGCGCCTGTTGCCAGAACGACCAATTCAACATTTGCACCGGGATTCAGCGCGAGTACCGGAGCTACAATGCCTGCAGCCGTTGTCATAGCGACTGTAGCAGAGCCGGTTGCGACGCGGATGAGCGCAGCCACAAACCATGCGAATAAAATAATATTTACATGCGCGGAGGTTGCAATCTGTGCGATGGCATCACCAACGCCGCTATTAATGAGCACCTGCTTGAATGCTCCGCCGCCACCGATGATCAAAATGATCGTTGCTGTCGGAGCAAGACATTCACTCGTAAACTTGGAGACTTGATCCTTCGTAAACCCGCGTGCAAAACCAAGCGAGAAAAAGGAGAAAACGACGGCAATTAGTAGTGCAATAACCTCATGTCCGATAAATTCGGAGAAAACCGTGACCCCGCGAACACCCTCGGGATCAATGATCTTGGCGATCGAACCGATCAGCATCAGGATAACCGGAAGCAAAATCGTAAACAACGTAATCCCGAAGCCCGGCAGCTTGCGTGTACTGCTTGCCGAGAACTGGTCAGCAAGCTGTGCAGGCGGTTCGACCTGAATCCGCTTGCCGATCCATTTGCCGAACAAAGGTCCTGCCACGATGGCAGCAGGCAGTCCCACAACCAGGGAATATAGGATTGTTTTACCCAAATCTGCCTTATAAGCATCAATCGCGATCATGGGCGCTGGATGCGGTGGAACCAAGCCGTGCACGGTAGACAAGCCAGCCAAAATCGGAATACCGATCTGGAGCAGCGACATTTTTGTTTTGCGCGCCACCGTAAAAATAATAGGAATCAACAAAATAACGCCCACTTCAAAGAATACGGGAATGCCGACGATAAAACCGACGATCATCATAGCCCAGTGAACACGTTTTTCGCCGAAACGGTCCACGAGGGTCGTAGCGATTTGCTCCGCGCCACCGGATTCGGCCATCATCTTGCCGAGCATCGTACCGAGAGCGATAACAATGGCAATGGTACCAAGCGTTCCACCCAGGCCTTTGGTCACCGAGTCAACGATATCAAGCGGTTTCATGCCTGTCAAAAAACCGAGAATCAAAGCTGACAACAGCAGTGTAACAAACGGATTCCATTTGAATTTAGCGATAAATACAATCAGAAATACAATTGCTATCAGAGTCCAAATGAGAAGCGTCCAATTGTGGCTCATGCCGAAAATACTGGACATCTAGATGCCCTCCCTTATTCTTTGTCTGGTTTAATTATGAATATCATACCCATTTATCCAACATTTGATTTTATTGCGGTATACTTGTCGACAACTTTAAGCTGCATGTTCTCTTGAACATGCGCTGCAAACAGCATTATTGACCGGAGATACTGCTATGAAGCGTTTTCCTAGAGTCAGCAAAATAATCCTGAACGACCTGCTTCACCACATCTCTATTCCGGGATTCCAGTCCCTTCATAATCGTACGGTGTTTATCAATAACCGTATGCAGCTTCTTTTCGCCTTTGGAAAAAACTTCTTCCGTCGTAATCAGCATCACCGTCATGACGATCGGGCGTATGCTTTTCCACAAATGCAAAATACGGTTATGATCAACTGCCATGATGATCGCTTCATGAAAAGACAAATCCTGATATGAAAACTCTACAGCATCATTATGCCTCATCGCCAGTTCCATTTTGTCTACAATCCGCTGAAGATTCCCGAGCAGCCCTTCGACATCCGTTTGGGTCAGCCGCTGCTGAACAAAGCTTTCAATCAAAAATCGGACATCATACAGCTCTTCCACATCCGTAATACTCAGACCGATCACAACAGCCCCCATCCGTTCGAGACGGATCAGCCCTTCGCAGGAGAGCGTTTTTAAAGCTTCCCGGACCGGGGATCTGCTCGTTCCGAACTCTGAAGCCACCCAGTTCTCCGATATGACCTCGCCGTTCTTAATCGTTCCATTTATGATTTGAAGCCTGAGTTCACAGGCAATCGTTTCTCCCAGAGAAGCATTTTGCAACCAGGCTGAAGGATACTGCAACATGATACAACTCTCCTATTTGAAGATTTTGCAAAAACTCCAAATAGCAGCTTGTCATCGGCAAAAGATAGATCGATACGAATTCTTTCGTCTATGTAAAGCAGCCGGAGCAGCTAAAAATCGAATTTTGCAAATCCTGTTTTATATATACTTATAGGATTTTATCATATCGATGCAATGACATACCAACATCCCGGAAAAATATGAACCGCTTAAGTCCTCCAATCATTCATGGCTGCATGCACGTATACTTGTCGACAACTTTCGGACTTCATTATTTTAAATCAGAACCTGCCATCTGTAAATATACGCTTTGTAAGCGCTGCACAGCAATAATTACCAGCCTCCCAACCGTTTCCCTATAACCTTTTTTTCTTTCATACCGCCATTCGGGGGACAACAGATTTCCGCCAAAGGCTCATGCATAATGGAATATACTGTATTAAAGTAATCTGGAGACACTCAATAAATTTTTTTCAAAATAGAAAAACACCCGCAAGATACAGTCAATTTCATGGAATTAATGAAACAAATTGGAATTATAAACGTCTGAATAACAAGATGCTGCAGTAAAAATTCCCTTCAAAGGAGATCCGTGGAATGAAAAAACATATTTCCGCCATGCTATTGAGCCTATTATTGAGTGTGGCCGTATTTGCCTCCTTCGCCGGAGCCTCTGCTGCGCCCGCAATCGCGAAAAGTAAAGCTACCCCGATCAAGGCCCCTGTCGGTGAACTGCGCGCCGATCAGCTGATGTTTGGATATACGGATAATACGGGAAAACAAATCCTCGGACTCATCGGAGATCCCGGCAAAAGCCATCCGGGTCCCAAAACGCTCACCTCTGTGCTGTATGCTCCCGGAAAGCAGTTTAACGTGAGTTACTTGAAGCATCAAAACATGTCCAGTAAAAGTGACGGCAGACAAAACGCCAACAATTTTAAAAACGATGAGGGCGAGCTGTTTAAGCTGACCTACGCCTCAAACAAGCTCAATAGCAATGAAAGTGTTCTTCTCGCTGCAAAAAACGCATTCCAGGGTCATACCTTTCTGGCTCTTAAGTCGGTTCAAAAAGGCAAGTTCAGCCAAAAAACAATCCAGGCTATCGAAAAAACGAAAAACCGCAAGGTTGCCAGTCAAGGCCTGATCGCTACGACAACCTCCGGTATCCAGATCGGTCTCGTGAAATTTGTGAAAGGAAGCGGCAAACCGCTTGCCAGCCTCGTGCTTGTCGATAAAGGTGGAATGGTATTCGAAGACTTCGTTGGCAACAATGATTCGCAGTCGACATGGCGTGTGGATGACGGCGGCCAAATTAGCGCAGATTATTTCAATCTGCTGTTCGTATCATACAGTAAGGCCGGTTATGCACTCGGTGTGGAATGGTACGGTGCAGAAGGCAGTAACCTGACCGTTATCCAGCAAAAGGGCGCCAAGTTCCGGGTTGTACAGGAAAACGGCCGCTATATGGCGCCTTAATCTGCAGCATCGGATTCTGCAAAAATGATAAAAAGGATAGGGTCCGGATTCCTTCCGGCTCTATCCTTTTTTACATGTTCCGTGCTGCGGCTCAGCATCCTATGAGCCCAGGTCCCAGGCCGAGTGGATTTTGGGCACGTCGCTGATCAGCTGCCGCGTATAGCTGTGCTGCGGGTTTAGAATGATCTCCTCCGCGGGACCGCTCTCTACGATTTTCCCTTTTTCCATAATATAGATCGTATCACTCACATAATAGGCCAGACCCACATCATGAGTGATAAAAATAATTGTCATCTCATTCTCATCCCTCAGCTTCAGCAGCATATCTAGAATCGTAGACCTGGAACAGGCATCGACCATAGAGGTCGGTTCGTCAGCAATGAGCACCTTGGGATGCAGCATAAAGATACGGGCAATCATCAGCCGCTGCATCTGTCCGCCGGACAGCTCGAACGGATACTTATTATGCAGTTCCTCGAATTTGAGATTGACGAAGGAGCATGCCTCCTTCATTTTCAGGTACTGCTCCTCTTTGCTGAGCTTCAGTCCCTGCAGCTTGATGCAGTCCATCAGCAGCTTCTCCACTCTGTAAAAGAGATTAAAGGACGAGAACGGGTCCTGAAAAATCGCCTGGATATCCTTCCAGTACCGTTTTCGGTCGGAATGGGATTTCAAGCGTCGAGGCTTTCCCTTATACTCAATGCTGCCACCTGATTCCTTGAGGAGTCCCATCATCATTTTGGCCAAGGTGGTTTTGCCGCTTCCGCTCTCCCCAACAAGGGAAATGATCTCCCCCTTATGAAAGTCAAAGTCCACCGCATCAACGGCCGTTGTCTTCTGAGTTCCGTAACCAAACACCTTGGTCAGGTCTTTACCCCG
Organism: Paenibacillus dokdonensis; assembly: GCF_004916975.1. Lineage (GTDB taxonomy): Bacteria > Bacillota > Bacilli > Paenibacillales > Paenibacillaceae > Paenibacillus_AQ > Paenibacillus_AQ dokdonensis. The sequence goes on from NZ_STGQ01000003.1 coordinate 366,697, forward strand.
GATCAAAAGCTCACGATTGCTCATGCGCATACCACTCCTTCAGAATTTCCGTTTCAAAATGGCAGCGGTATTCGTTGCTTCCGTTCTTATGAATCGGTACTTTTCCGACACGGCATTCATCTTGTGCATACGTGCAACGCTCCGCAAAGCGGCAGCCTGGGGGGACCTGCTTCAAGTTCGGAGGTGCACCGGGAATCGCCGCCAGCTTCTGCCCCTTCATGCCTTCCTCCGGTACGAGAATGGAGCCCATTAATTTTTTCGTATAAGGATGGACCGGATCAAAAATCATCTGCTCCGCCGTCCCTCTCTCGACGATTTCACCCGCATACATGACCATAATGTCATCCGTGACATGATATAAAAGCGGCAGCTCATGCGTGATAAAGACCAGCGAACGGATATACTTTTTATCCAGCAAATCCTTCATCAGCTTGATGACCGCCTTTTGCGAAGTAACATCAAGAGCAGAGGTCGGCTCATCCGCAATCAATACCTTGGGATTCAAAATGGTCGAAATCGCGATGACGGTCCGCTGCTTCATCCCGCCGGATAGCTCATTCGGATACGACTTCAACACCTTTTCGGGTAAATTGAGTGTCTTGAAGCGCTCGGCAGCCAGCTCCCACACCTGCTTTTTGGATAATTCAGGCCGATGCTCCTTCAAAATATCTTCGATAAAGTGGATAATCCGCAGCGTCGGATTCAGCGCATTCATGGCTGCCTGTGGAATATAAGCAATTTCGCGGCCTGACACCTGCGATCGGAGCTGCTCTTTACTGAGCTTCATAATGTCGTTTCCGTGGATGCGGATGGACCCGCTGCCATAATGCAGTGGCGGGAAATAAAAGCCCATCAGGCTGAGAGCCAACGTAGATTTTCCGCATCCCGACTCGCCTGCGATTCCCAGCGTTTTCCCTTCCTCCAGTTCAAAATCGACACCATCCACAGCGAATACCTTTTCCTTGAGCCTGGTTTTGTAGTAGGTTTTGAGGCCGCTGACTTCCAGAATATGAGTGCTCATACGTCTAACTCCTTATCTTCGGATTGAATATTTCATCCATGCCCGTATTCATCATATACAAGGAAAACGTGATCAGCGCGATCGACAGCGCCGCAGGAATAAATGCCCACCATGCCCCTGCCACCGGCGCTTCAAACACCAGTGCCCAGTTCATTATGATGCCGAGCGAAATGGTATTGTATGGCCCAAGGCCCAGCATGGAAATCGACGCCTCCGACAGGATACCTGATGCCGTCTGTAGAACAAAGGCCATAACGACGTATGATGCAATATAAGGAAGGATTTCAAACACGATAATTTTGGGTGTGCTGTGGCCGGAAATTTTGGCGATATGAACATGATCGCGCCCCCGGAGTGACGTGGTTTGTGCCCTCACGGCCCTCGCGGTCCACGGCCAGCTGGTAATTCCGATAATGATCGCCGTCACCAGTGAACTGCGTGAATTGATGCTGACCGATATCAGAATCAGAATGACAAAAGATGGAATGACAATAAAAATGTTGGTGATGGCTGTCAGAATATTATCGACCATGCCGCCGATGTATCCCGAAGCAAGACCAATGATGAGACCGATGACTGTTGCGAACACCCCTGCGATCAATCCTACCCGGATGGAGGTCTGAATGCCGTACATCAGCTCCAGAAACAAATCGCGTCCGAAGTTATCTGAGCCAAGCCATAGATTCGCATCCGGCGGCTGGAAAGCAAGAGCCATCATCTCCAGCGGATCCTTCCGGTTGATTTGGGGATAGATCAGCACGAGAGCCAGCATGAGCAGGAACAGAATTGCACCGATCATGAATTTGGGCGATTTGAGGAGAATAACGAAGGAATTTTTCATCTTACTCTTCCTCCATTTGCGCAGCTTTAATTCTTGGATCAATCAGGCCATAGATCATATCGATAGTGAAATTGGCCAGAAGTACCGTCACGGCAATCAAAAGCGTACAGCCGGAGATTAACGGATAATCCAGCTGGCGGATCGCCGTAAACATCCAGGTGCCAAGTCCCGGATAGCTGAAGACAATTTCACAAATGAGCGACCCGCCCACCATGGTGCCGATGGAGAGAGCAAGTCCCGTGATTTGCGGAAGCATGGCATTGCGGAACACATATCTTGCGATCTTCGAATCCCGAATGCCGAGCAGCTTCGCGTACAATACATAATCAGCATTCAGCTCATAGATGGACATTTCACGCATCCCGATGGCCTGCCCGCCGATCGTCACCAGCACGATCGATAGAAACGGCAGCGTATGATGCCGGATGACCGAGCCAATAAAGTCGAAGCTGAGGCTTGGAATCTTCTGAAAATCATAACCTCCAGACAGCGGAAACCAGCCCAGTGAGAGCGCAAACAGATACAGCATAATAATCGCGAGCGTAAAAAAGGGAATCGAGTTGATAAACAGTGCCACAGGAAAGATAGCTTTATCAAACACACCCTTTTTGTAAGCGGCAACCGCTCCGAGAACATTCCCCAGAATCCAGCCAACCAGAATGGCAGGCAGCTGCAGACCAATTGTCCAGGGTATGGCGGAAGCCAATATGTCCGTTACTTTTTTCGGATAGAGGCCAAATGAAGTTCCAAGGTCACCTGTAAACAGGTTCTTAATATAGATCACAAACTGTTCCCACAGCGGCTTGTCGATGCCGAACTCCTTCATAAAGGTCTCATATACGCGCTTAATCGTGTCGCTGTCCGTCATGCCTTGGGACATTTGCGACACAATAATACTTACTGGATTCCCTTCAATCATACGGGGCAGGAAAAAGTTAAGCGCGATGGCGATCACCAGCGTCAACAGATACCAAAACAGCTTTTTGATAAAATATCTCGAATAGGCGTTCAAGAAGCTCCCCCCTTCGGACGGTCCGGCAGAATATGGATAATCATGCAGCCAGTGAAAGAGAGCCTGCATAAGGGGCGGCAGGTGTATGCTTCCCAAATGCAGGCTAACAGCAATTAGTTATGGATTTGGTACAATGCCCGAACGCCCGCACCATCCATGGCAATTTGCGGAGGAATATTACTGCCGTCCCCATCAACAGGGAAGCCTTTCCATACAGACTCATTCACGGTATGGAATACCCATGGGCGATACATCAACGGTACAGAAGGAATATCTGTCAACCAGATTTTCGTCAGATCGGTATAGAGGGATTTCAGCTCCGTCTCATCCGTGACGGTCGGGATTTTATCAATAATTTGATCGGCCTTTTCATTTTTATAACGTCCCCAGTTCCAGAAAGCCATCTCGCCCATAGGAGCTACACCTTTGGAGTACATGATGGTCATGGCACGGTTCCATGGCTGGCTTGGGTTAACGCTGCCTGCAGGCGTGTTCATGATAATATCGAATTTTCCGGTTTGCAGATCATTGGTCCATACCGGTGCTTCAGGGAATTTGGTACGGATCTCGATGCCGATTGCTTTGGCACTTTGAGCGACGATTTCCAGTGCCGCGTTCCAGTCGGACCATCCGTAAGGACATTCCACTTCAAATGGCCCGAGCCGGGTGCCGTTCAGCACACGAATACCATCCTTGCCCTTCTTCGCTCCAATTTTGTCGAGCAGCTCGTTTGCTGCTTTCACATCGGTGGTCCATTGAAGCGATTTGATGGCACCCTTATCCACATATTTCGATTCCGCATCGGTATTCAGCGTCAGTGAAGGCTCCATGGCTGCCGAATAGCCGCTCATCGCGAGATCTGAAATTTTCTTGTAATCGATGCTCATCGCAATCGCGCGGCGGACATCGGCATTATCGAGTCCTTTCTGGGACAGATTAAAGAAGATGGATGGCATGGAGCCCGGTACATAGTACGGAGCATCCTTCAGGTAAGTCTTGATCGGCTCCCCATTCTTCCACATATTCCACACCTGCGGAATGAACTGCTGCGACACATCTACCTGACCGCTCTTGAATGCCAGGTCTCCGGCAGCGTTATCCTTATAAATCACATGCGTAATATATTTAGGAGCCGGCAGTTTGCCAAACAGCGATTTTCCCCAATAATTGTCGTCTCTGGCAATTGTGATCTTCTGATCGTTGTAGAAGTACATTTTATACGGACCTGTGCCGACCGGATCCGCATTCACTTCCTTGCGGATGGCAGTTAGATCATTATTCGATTTCTTTTCGATTTCCTCCCAGATATGCTTCGGCAGCATGGGAATAAGTTCAATGCTGTCCAGAACGGTCAGTTTATTCGGGTTATCCTTGTTCAGCTTAATATTGACAGCATTTGCACCATCAGCCGTGACATCGGAAATATAGGTCCAGTAGCTGCTCCAGTTGATGTCATATTTCTTGCCGAGCTGATAGGTGTACACAACATCATCCGCAGTAAACGGCTGACCGTCACTCCACTTGGCATCCTTGTTCAGCTCTACATGCAGCGTATCGTCCTTCCATTCATACTTGCTGCCTAGCAGCGGCTCAAGCGCGCCATCCAGCTCGTTGATCATAAAGAGGGTCTCATACACAAGTTCTCTGGAGTTGCCATAGTTAATCGGGAATGCCGGATTGCCGCTCAGCAGATTGAAGTTCGTTGGTGCTCCCCACTGCAGGCCATTAATGTATAGCGTTTCATTTCTCGGAGTTTCCTTAGCGTCTCCCTTGGCCGGTTCAGCCGCAGGCTCCTTGGCCGGTTCTTTCGTTGTCGTATCTGCCGGTGTCTTATTCTCATCCTGTGTCTTCGGTGTTTCCGTTGCCGATGGCGGCTGCACGCTTTCACAGCCTGCGATGAGAACCGCTGCCATAAACAATGCGACCAGCGGCTTGGAAGCAATTTTCAGCTTCATGTGAATTCCTCCATTCATCACATTCACAACCTCATATTGGAAGTTGTGCAGAATCTAAAACGTATTCTGCAAGCGCTTTCTTGTAAAAATGTATGTCGCCTCCTGTAAATCATGACTGAAATATTTTTAGCATTCTAGCAAGTCTCGTGATCTAGCATTTCCATGGTTTGAGCAAGCGCAGAAAAGGCCGCCCCAACAGTAAGGGCGACCTTTTTAAGCAAGAATAGATATAGACGGTTTTACGCTGCGCTTCTGCGCGAAATAGCGAACAATGCGGCCCAGATCAGCACAAACCCGCAAGCCTGGGCTATGGTCACGACTTCATTAAATACAATCCAGTTGATGAGCACGCCTACCATCGGGAAACTCAGTTCCGCGAGCGTAGCTACCGAAGCTTTGGTCGTAGTCAAACCTTTATAATAGACGAGCAGGCTAAACAGTCCCGGAAGCAGCGCCTGACCCAGCAGATTGATTGATACTGCAGCAAGAGGTCCCGCCCCCGTTGGAATCTGCCAAGGATCGCCTTGATTGAGGGTAATACCAATCAGCAGCGGCAAAGCCAGAATAAACCGGAGTGAGGTTACAGTCTCGTACTCCATTTTACCCACCATCAATCTCCCCATTACAGTAGAGCCGCCCCAGAGTGCCGCCGCACCAAGGGAGAGCAGGCTTCCCACTTTCACGAATTCATTCAAATGTCCGAATGGGAATGTAAATCCGAAGGTCAGCAGGTATGTGCCTCCCAAAGCCAAAACCAACAGCCATCCGAACTGATTCGGCAGCTTTTCCTTCAACAGCATGCGTGCCATCAAAATGGCGAATATCGGCTGCAGCTTTTGAAGCAGCAATACGGCATTCAAATTCCCGTGGGTCAACCCCAAGGTAAACAGTATCGTTGCAATGGCCGAGCCACCCCATGACAGGAACAGCAGAGCACCGATATGGCGCAGCTTGAGACCTCTCATTTCGGAACGATGTTTCCAGAGAACAGGGAAGACAAACAAAGCAATCACCACATGCTCCAGTAATACAATCTGCGTCGGAGTGATATGCTCCCGAAGCAGAATAATGCGAAAGAGCGGATCTGCTCCCCATAATGCCGCACCGAGAACTACCAGCCAAAAGCCGGTTCTCGGCCGATCCGCCTGCTTGCGCACGGCGGGATTCAACTTAATCTTGCTGCCTACGTTTTCCATTTTCTTGATCCCCTTGCCTGAATACGGAGTCAACATTGGAAAACCCCCGCTCATCGACATACATCGACAAAGGCGGGGGTTGATCAAATAAGCCTGTCGAAATTGTAAAATTTCGAACAAACCTATCTTTTTGATCTTCTCCCATCCGGACTTTACCGTCGGCCCTGGAATCTCACCAGGTCAGTCGCTGCTTCTAACCACAAAACAGCGAGTCGCGGGCTTGACGTCTGTCTGCTTCAATCGCAAAGGACGTTCACCGCCGGTCAGGAATTTCACCTTACCCCGAAGATCCATATTCATATTTTTAGTATTTGTTATGCAGATCATACCATGATTTCACATCATCGTATGTTAAAGCCATCACATTGGTTACTTACGATAGTATAGCACATATCATAGCTCCGGTGTCGGATTATTTCAATAAGGATTTTTTTCCATCTTATAGAAACATTCGATCGGACTTATTTTTGCTGCAGCAAAGCCAGAATAACTACAACCGCTTCCGCGCGAGTCGCGTGGGCACTAGGCGCAAACAGATTGCCGCTTCTTCCGTTCATAATGCCTTTCTGCGCCGCCTCCGCAGCATATGGCTTGGCCCAGGCAGGGATGAGGCTGCTGTCAGCAAAGCTCAGCTTGCTGGAGTCTTTTGCGACTTCAGCCGCATTCAGCGAACGGATGGCCATAGCTGCCATTTCAGCACGAGTAATAAGCTTGTTGGGCCCAAATGCACCATTTTCATAACCGTTCATGATGCTGCGGCCGACTGCATCTTCTACATAAACGAGTGCCCATGCTGGAATCTGCTTAGCATCCGTAAACTGCAGCGGCTGATGGGTGCCCCCGTCGGTTCCTATGGCCCGGATCAGCATCGCTGCAAACTCAGCCCGCGTTACTTCCTTGTTCGGAAGGAATATGCCATTCGAATATCCAGTAATCCAGCCCTGCTGCACCGCTTGAATGATAGCATCTTGTGCCCAATGACCGTTGATATCTTTCAGAGTGACTTCGGTGGATGTTGAGCCTTCCTCGACGGTAAATGCGGCTTTGACATTCGTTCCTGCTGTGTTCAGCTTCGAATCCACCAGCTTGACATCATGGATGGACAGCTGCGCAGCTCCGGTCTGCAGCCTCTTAAACTTGACGACAGCCAGTTGAAGCGTTCCGTTATCCCCAGCAATTTTGCCAACCTTGGTATGTGCAATCCGGATGTCGCTATTTTTGACGATCGGATCAATGGAAAAGCCGCTAGCTCCTGAAGTGGCGCTTTGATAGGCAAGCTTCTGTGCATTATAAGTCAGTATGAAATCGTAGGCGTATAAATCTTTAAGATGCTCACCGGTCACAACGATCGTAACTTCGCTTCCGCTGGAAGTAGACTTTAAAGAGATGGAAGGATCAGCATCAGCTGCCAAAGCAGGTGTTCCCGAAGCGAGCCATCCGAGTATCATCACTAAACCGAATATTTCGGCGAATTTTTTCAGCATTAGTACTCTTCCTTTCAGAATGCAAATCGCAGGAAACAGCCTTAAGCTGCGTCCTGCGATCCATTTTTTCAGAAAATGTTAATCCATGCTTATTTGGTGTACCAGTCTCCGATAATCATTTGAGCTACAGCAGCCAGTGCACGTATTGAAACTTCACCCTCATTGAAGAGATCGGCCTGTGCTACGCGGCTCCAGTTGCTATCGGTCGATTTGATGCCAAAATATTTAGCCATGATGGAGAGGTCCTGAACCGAGATTTTACCTGCGCCCGGCACCAGCGTAATCAGCTTGGACTGGAAGCTTGCCACTGCGCTGCTCAGCGCGGAAACCGCCGTATCCACCTGCGACTGGGTAGCGGAAGCATCGTTTTTAACCGATACGGCCGACTGAATCGCATTTTGCAGTGCTGACTTGGCTGCGGCCGGATATTGCCCGATCTTGTCACCCGCGACTGCCTTGTCATACAGGCTTTGGGCAGTGGTGATCGTGGACGTTAATGCTGTTTTGTCCGTTGGAACGGATGGAACCGGAATGACGGCGTTTCTAAATGTATTCACAGCTTGCGTCAAAGCCGCCAGTACCGAATTGATCTGTTCCTGGGATGAGGATGCATTGCCGTATACCACATTTGCCGCTTGAATGGCTGCCAGCAGGTCGGCCTTCGCTGCAGCAGGGTATTGTCCCGGCTCTGTTCCGGTAATCGATTGGTCGGCCAGCTTCTGCGCATCCTGAATGGCTGTGAGTAGTGCGCTTCGGTCAGCGGATATGACCTGAATATGAACGGCATCTGCTCCGCCGGCAATCTCCTGCGAGGAGCTTTCCGAAGACGCCTTGAATGAAACCAAGGACATATCCGCGGTTCCGGATGCATCCGTCTTGAGCTTGCCATGAAGCTTAAACAGCTCTCCGCTGTCCTTTACCGCATGTTCTTCTCCTGTCGTAGCCAGCAAGAGGCGAATCTGCCCTTCTTCCTGCTTGATGCCTGTAGCCAGTAGGTTCAGCCCCTCCCGGGACGTAGTCACCGCATCTTCAGCCAGGGAAAGGTTCCCTTCCTGATCCGTTTCCGTTTCAAAGGCAAATTTGGAAGGATCATATTGGATCGTAACATCCAAGGCTGTGGATGCATTGGTCAGTTTGCCTGTACCTACAGACAGTTCCACCGGTGATCCGGCATAGGCGGAAGCCGGGCCTGTCAGCGTCGCCGTATCGTCAGCTTCTCCGCCGTTCGCTGCCGTTACGGTAATACCGACATTCAACAGGTCGCTGCCGCCCTTGCCATCCTCAACCTTGAAGGAAGCCGTATAGCTGCCCTCCGCTTGCGGTGTCCATGAGAAACTGTGAAGTGCAGCATTGAAGCTTGCCCCTTCAGGCAGCGTAACTGCTGAATAGACAAGACTATCCTGATCCGCATCCGCGGCATGGATTGTAAAAGATAAAACCGATCCCGCTTGCACCGTTTGAGGATTAACTGCAGTGAAAACAGGAGAATGGTTCTCTGATCCTGTCGCAGCCACGCGGATATCACTCAGATTTAGCAGCTTAAGCTGATATGCTGTTTTAAAGATAGACGAAATACCGGTAATATCGACATTCGTTCCTTCCGGAAACGACTGCTTTAATGTGTCCGCGTTCACGCCTGTACGGCTGTCCACACGCACACGGCTTGTTGTGCTTCCGTTCACCAGATCGAATTCAAGCGATCCGGTCACAGTCGCAAAATTGCGAACCGTAACGTTCTTAAGGGTAATCAGCTTGCCCTGGTTGCTGTCATTGACAGCGTCTTGAACAACAGGTGTCGGTGCCGGAATGTCAGCCCCGTCATCCAGCTTGGAGACCTGTACTTCACTCATCAGTTCCACCTCAGAGTTGTAGACAGTTTTCTGGGCTGTGATTTTGATCTTGTCGCCGACATGGTATCCCGTAGCCTTGCCCGGGTATACATAGACGCCGGCAGTAGCGTCCTGCAGGTAAAATCCGTTTCCGCCAAATGCGCCCGGTTCGGATGTGATGACGCCTTGTACCGTTACATAGCTGCTATCTGCCGCCGTTCTGGCGCTGGCAATCGTGGTCAATTCGGGAATGGTTACGACCGGACCCGATTGCCCTGATCCATAGGATCCGGCTTTATACGTAGAAGGGTCGTACCATTTGTATCCGGCTGCCGGTGTTGTCCATGGCTCCGTACCCGGAATTTCAGCCGAAGTCGCCGGGTCCTCAAGCGTACCGAGCAGCGGCGTTGGCGAATCGAGCGTGATTCCTTTATTTTCAAAAGTCGTGTAATCCTCATGCTGAGCCAGCCATTCTACGGTTTGGACCAGGAAAACTCCATCCTGCCCCTCGTCCTTAAATCCATCGAATGTGGTTTTCTTACCGCCGTTATCTTCGCGTACATAAGCCGGGCTTGAATCTTCTACCGGCGAAGAATCTCCGATGAATGCCGCCTTGCCTTTTTCCAGTTTGGATATAGCCGCGTATGGTCCTTCTTCAACACCGCCGTTCTGGTATACGCCGCCTTTCGGAAAGTTTTTCTTATCGCTGGTTTCGACGGCATTACTCCAGCCAGGAACGTTTTTCGGCAGGTAGACTACACCCTTGACCCGCTTCGGATCAAGAATCACCATAGTCGAGCCGCTGTGCATTTCAACGTCATTAACACCTGCCGTGATACCGAAGGTTTGATCATATTTCACGGCATCCGTCTTCGTCACATCACCCACAGAGTTGTAACGGAAACGGACGCCGAAGTTTTGTCCCAGCCAATCCGTGCTGGTCACGCCCTGCATTGCACCGGAAGCTGCCTCTGCCGTCGACATGCCTTTGGCTGGATCACCGAAAGCCCCGCGGCGGTAGCCGTTCATAACCTCCGATGAATCCCAGCGGTTAAGATTCCGGTCGGAATTGTAATGGTCCGAGATAAAGAAGATACTCCCGCCTTCCTTAACGTATTGCAGCATCGCGTCCTGTTCGGAAGCTTTAAAAGGAATATTAGCTTCACCAATGATAAACACGTCATACTGCTTCAGCTTGCTGAGCGTAATGGTCGGATTATCATAGGATTGTGCATTCATAGGAAGCGTTCTTTGCAGCGCGTCAACCTGGAAATTCGCTTTTTTCAGACCATCCGCAAAATCGGAAAAGGCGCCATCAATGACCCAATCAGCAGCACCTGCTGTCTGGCCATGAGTCTCGTCAAAGAGTACCTTTTTGCCGCTGCCGTCTGGAAGCGTTGTTGGAACACCGATATTTTCGCTGCCAGGATCTGCCGGATTCGGAGTACCACCACCGCCGGTGCCTGGATCTCCTCCACCAGACTCGCCAGACACGGACATCGCCGTTGGCGTCTTGATGCCGGACATGCTGCTATATGTAGCCAACGTTCCCGTGACCTGAAGCTTTTTGCCCAGATTAGCAGGGTTCGCTTTCAGCCCAATAGAAGGGCGATAGGACGCGGACACTTGAACATCAATAAGCTTGTTTTTATCGGTTTCACTCGATGAATCCGCGATCAATACATTTAAGTCATCCTGAAAACCTGAGAAGATGAGCTTGGAATTGTATACCTCACCGACAATATAGCCTTCAACCGTAGCTGTCTCTCCGCTGTTGTTCTTGGCAAGAGCCTCTGCCACAGTAAGCGCAGAAGCCGCGGCTTGCGCCGGCATGTATCCAAATGCGCTGGATAAAATCAAAATGAGTGCGAATAAGGAACCAGCAAGCTTCCTGTTACGTATTTTCAAATGATTGGCCATATTCATTCCTTTCATTTCCTCCTTCATTCTTTTAAAAGTCACGATCCCCTTAAAGGTAGCATCCCTTTATTATTGCAATTAGCTGAATCTGTAAAATCTTATAATACTTTCATAAGACCGCCTCCAGCGATATAGTAGTAGGATTTTATAATAGAAAACGGGATCATATAAGCGTCTTTTTCCTTATATTTGTAAAAAAAATACAGAGGTCTCAGGTCATCCTGAGCCTCTGCTTTTCTTTATAAAATGGGATATGTTAACTATTGTATATATGATAAACGGTCCAACCTGTCAGTTCTTGGATTTTAATATGGATGCACCTTTTCTCTGGAAGATGCTGCGGCTTCTGTTCCCTGTCTGCACAGATCGATCCTGTAAATGCCGTAGCCCTGCGCGTTGACCCGCCCTGTATACTCAAGCTGCGGGAAGTCTTTTATATATTTAACCGCATCCGGAGAAGAGGTGAATGTGATATTCACCGGATTGGCAATAGGAACGAAGCTCCAATTTTTCTCCGCAAGTCCATCAAGACATCCCTGCTCCGCAATATAATCAATTAGTACCTGGCGGTTTTCATCGGCTGAGTCCAGTACCAGTTCTGCCTCCCGGAGACCCGGGAAGTTGCCGCCTCCGAATATGCGGTAATTGCTCGATACCAGGATAAATTCTTGCTGTGGATCAACCGGTTCCCCCTGATAACAAAGGTTTACAATTCTGTGCACACAAGGGTCATGCAGAGTACCGTCCGGATTGTATCTTGCAGGCCGGGTAACGTCTACTTGATACGTGAAGCCGCCGATCACATCAAAATTAAAAACCGCAAATAGCGGATTCAGCAGCGGCTGCTCCTGCGTTTCATCCGGATCAATATGATTATATATGCCGGCACTCATCTCTAACCAATCCTTCACTGCAGCACCAGTCATTTTAACGCCCTTGACGGTATTGTCGAATAAATACAGCTCCGTTGCGCTTTTGATGGCGACAGGACCTGCAGGAATATCCGCATACTCCTTAGGTCCGTTCCGTCCCGCCTTAAACGGTGAACCGACGGAGAGCACGGGAAGATGCTGCAAATGCGGTGCGGAAGAAGCCAGCCATCGGCGGGCATAAGCACACTGGGCATGATTCAGAAGCTGAACGGAGGCGTCCTCCTGTACCAGGGAAAAATAGCTGTGCAAAGGAGCTTCGACCCGGCCAATGGGGGCATTCGCGTACATGATCGTACTTTGATGCACCTCTTGCAGCATTATCACCATCTCCGGATCAGCCTCGGCAAGCTCCTTCCCATGAAGACGATCATATACATCGCGGATCATGGACTTCCCTTGAACCACCTGCCATCTTCCATCCAGCTGCTGTAGCGACAAATCAATGATTCCAAGCATTGAACCGCCATATCCGGCCTGCACGGCCGGCAATCCGTTAATAGTTCCATCCTCCAGATGGATGGCAGGCAGCGGACTCTCATGCTCTCCTTTGAAGGCTGGATTTAGGGACGCAAAATCCGCAGCCGGAAAAATTTTATGCGTGTGGGAAAAGGTGATGGCATCAATGCCCGGAACCAGACTGAGGGGCAGCACCGCGTTTTCAGCGTTATGGTCCACCAGCGATACATTGCCATCAAATCCCGTATGGGCAAGAGCAATAATGATATCCGCACCTTCCTCTTTCATTCGCGGAACCCATTCCAATGCGGATAGCACCATATCTTTCACCTGCACCTTGCCTTTCAAATGCGTCTGATCCCAGTCCAGAATCTGCGGAGGCACCAATCCGAAGAAGCCGATGCGAACATCATGCGGCATTCCGGAGCTATCCGTACAGGTTTTGGTCAAAATCACATAAGGCAAATAACGGTTTACCGTATAACCGCCGTCACTACCTTTTTCATCTATATACACATTCGCGTTGACATAAGGAAAATCAGCACCTTCGATTACCCTATCCAAATAGTCCAGTCCATAATTGAATTCATGATTTCCAAACGTCGCCGCATCATAGCCCATCGCATTCATCACTTGAACGGCGGGGTGAATGAATGGTTCTCCTTCTGAAAGACGAGAGGGGTCTATACGTGCAGCAAATGTCCCCATCGGGGTGCCTTGTATCAAATCTCCATTATCCACAAGCAGGCTGTTTACCGCTTCAGCCCTTGCCTGCTTTATTAGAGAAGCCGTACGGACCAATCCCAGGGAAGGATCCTGCTGATCCCGGTAATAATCGTAATCCATCAGACATGCATGCACATCCGTCGTCGACATAATCCGCAGCATTATGGTAGGGTCAGCATCTGATTGCTTATTCACCATTGATCCGTTTTGATTGCCATTCACCTGTAACCACTCCCTTTTTTCCTCGATCTATCGTAATTACGCCCATTATACCGCCCAAACATTAAACCAGCGTAAAATCCTGATAATCGCTTTTCTTCCATATATAAGGATGCATCATTTCATCTGCTGAATGCTTATTCTCCATTTAGGTCCTCCATAAAATTAACGTAGAATCAACAAAAGTAATCCTTTCCGTTAACCCTTGTCTCTCAAGCCTATGTTACGCTCGTTCCTGTCAGGCAAGTGAGCTCTGACCAAAAAAAGAAAAGTACGTGGAGGGGACCATCATGTTTAAAAAAGTACTCACGATCAGTTTGACCTTAGCGCTCGCAGCCAGTCTTGCAGCTTGCGGATCCAAAAACGCCGGCACGAGCGGCGGGGACACAGCATCCGGAACCGCAGAAGCAGCATCTTCGGCATATGTGCCGAAAGAGCTTAATGTACAGTTTGTGCCTTCCCAGAATGCGGATACGCTCGAAGCCAAAACCAAGCCGCTTGAAAAGCTGCTCGGAGACAAGCTTGGCATTCCGGTTCATGTGACCGTATCGCCGGACTATAACACGATCGTTGAAGCGATGGCTTCCAAACAGGTTGACGTTGGCTTCCTGCCGCCAAATGCTTATGTACTGGCTCATGATAAGAAAAAAGCAGCCGACCTGCTGCTTCAGGCACAGCGCTATGGCGTGAAGGATGAAACCGGCGAAGATACAACGGACAAAGTCGACTTTTACAAAGCGATGATCGTGGTGAAAAAAGACTCTCCAATTCAAAGCCTGAAGGATCTGAAGGGCAAGAAAATTGGCTGGCAGAACGTGACTTCCTCAGCTGGCTATGTCTTCCCGGCTGCTGAGCTGAAAAAAGAAGGCATTGATCCGGACAAAGACGTGCAAGGCGTAACGATCAAAGGACATGATGCCGCCATTATGGCACTGTTGAACGGTCAGGTAGATGCTGTCGCCGTTTTCCAAGATGCCCGTAATACCGTTAAAAAAGACGTTCCAGACGTATTTGAAAAGACCCGTGTTCTTCACTATACCGCTAAAATCCCGAATGACACCGTCAGCGTACGCAATGATATGGACCAAAGCTGGAGAGACAAAATCAGCCAAGCTTTCATCGATATCACCAATGATGCTGAAGGCGCGGCAATCATCAAAGACATCTACACACATGTGGGCTATGTTGCCGGTGACGACAAAAATTTCGATCCGGTTCGTGAATATGCAGAAGCAGTAGGCCAAGAAATCAAGTAATCATGCACTCCTGACAATCCAAGCAGTAACCGGGGCAGCACCGTCCATGATATTTTATGGCGGTGTTGTTTCCCATTACGGGTGACACGGAAAAATCTTCCTTAGGAAACCATTCACAGAAAGTGGGCTTGATCATGATTGAATTCGATAAAGTATCCAAGGTCTATCCGAACGGAACGGTCGGACTACGCAACATTAATCTCACTATTCAGGAAGGGGAGCTTGTCGTCATCGTCGGTTTATCCGGTGCAGGCAAATCCACCTTTTTACGAAGCATCAACCGCTTAACCGATATTTCCACCGGAGAGATCAGAGTCGGCGGCAAATCCGTGACCCATGCCTCCGGCAGCCAGATCCGCCATATCCGGCGTGATATCGGCATGATTTTCCAGAGCTTCAATCTGATTAAACGTTCGACCGTCATGCGCAATGTACTATCCGGCAGGGTCGGCTATCATTCTACGCTCCGCACCATGCTTGGCTGGTTTCCTAAAGAAGATGTGGAGCTGTCCCTGGATGCGCTGCAGCGTGTTAATATCCGGGAAAAAGCCTATATCCGCGCCGATGAGCTGTCAGGTGGACAGCAGCAGCGCGTATCGATTGCCCGCGCGCTTGCGCAGGAAGCAAGGGTCATCCTCGCTGATGAGCCTGTCGCTTCTCTTGACCCGCTTACTACACGCCAGGTGATGGACGATTTGAAGCGGATCAACCGGGATATGAATATTACCACGGTAATCAATCTCCACTTTATCGATCTGGCACGTGAATATGCGACACGGATTATCGGCCTCCGCGCCGGAGAGGTGGTCTTCGACGGAACACCTGCGGAAGCAACCGATGAAGCTTTTGCCGAAATCTACGGCCGTCCCGTGCTTCAGGATGAGCTGCTGGGAGGCGCATGATGAAGACGCCTATTTCAACGGCTGCTTTGAAGCCTTCAGCCCCTGACCTCAACCCGCCAAGAAAATATAAACAGTATGCAGGGTGGCTGGTTCTCATTGCCGTGCTGATTGCATGTTCAGTCCGGACAGAGGTAACCCCTTACCAGCTCATCAGAGGGCTGCCACAAATGGGCATCCTGCTGCAGGAGATGTTCCCGCCGGATTGGAGCTACCTGCCCACCATTTGGGCACCGATGCTGGAAACCGTCCAGATCGCCATTCTTGGCACGACGTTGGGCGGATTGCTTGCCATTCCGGTTGCGCTGCTATGCGCGTATAATCTGGGCTTAAGCCGCTTTGTCTCGTTCCCTGCCCGCATGGTGCTGAATCTGGTTCGTACCGTCCCTGATTTGCTGTTTGCTGCTATTTTCGTCGCGGTATTCGGTATCGGGCCATTTGCCGGTATGCTGGCGCTCGTTTTCTTCTCATTTGGTATCATCGCCAAGCTGACCTTTGAGGCCATCGAAGCCATCGATCCCGGTCCGCTGGAAGCCATGACTGCTGTCGGGGCAAACCGGATGCAGATCATTATGTTCGGTGTCGTACCTCAGGCGCTTCCGTACTTTATGTCCTATCTGCTCTATACTTTTGAAGTCAATGTACGGGCAGCGGCCGTGCTCGGGCTTGTCGGAGCTGGCGGTATCGGACTTTTGCTGGACCGCTCGCTCGGATTGTTCCGTTATGACCGGGCTGCGGTCATTATTCTGCTCACGCTCGTCATCGTGCTGGTCATTGATTACGGCAGTACGATCATCCGGAGGAAACTGTTATGAAAAATGCGACTTCTGCTATAACCGGAAAAACATCCGGCTCTGTGTTCCGTTCACGTATACGTTTTGCACTCATTGGTTTACTCGTGATTATCGTCTACTACTGGTCGGTTCAAGGCATGCAGTTCGAGGGTATTCAGGGGACTGCCGGGACCGTCTCCAAATCCATTTTGCAGGGATTTTTGCATCCGGATTGGTCCTTCGTCTATATCGCGGAGGGAGAGGATTTGCTGCGGGGACTGCTCGATACACTGGTCATATCCATTCTCGGGACGGTTGTTGCTGCTGTGGTCTGTATTCCGTTTGCTTTCTGGGCTTCTACTAATATGAGCCGGCAGCTTGCGGTATCGGGCAGCGGTAAAATTGTACTGAGCATCATCCGCGTATTTCCGGAGATTATCGTTGCGATCCTGTTCATTAAGGCGGTTGGCCCCGGATCCTTCGCAGGTGTTCTTGCCCTCGGTATCCATTCGGTTGGCATGCTGGGCAAGCTTTATTCGGAGACCATTGAAGCCATTGACCGCGGCCCTCAGGAGGCTCTGATTGCGAGCGGTGCAAACCGGCTGCAGGTACTGCGTTATGCTGTGCTGCCGCAAGTAATACCCCAATTTCTATCCTACTCGCTGTACCGGTTCGAGATTAATATCCGCTCCGCGACAACGCTTGGTCTGGTTGGTGCTGGCGGTATCGGTACACCGCTCATCTTTGCACTTCAGGTCCGCAACTGGAACCGGGTTGGCATTATTTTGCTGGGGATTATCGTGCTCATCATTTTGACCGATCTGATTTCGGGTTGGGTGCGGAGACGGATTATTTAATCATTTTTTCAATCTCACATATTCTCGCACCTGTACATCTTCTCCGCTAAGGCGATCTGTGTGCATCCACATACTAAAGGACTGCTTCCGGAGGTTTCCCCCTGACGGAAGCAGTCCTTTCTTATCCGATAAAAAAACGCCATATTCCAATTAGGAATACAGCGTCCCTGTGAACTACCTCATACTATCCGTCTGCTTCATTAGCTGTACGTATCGGATCAGCTCCGCCTTCTGCTGCTCGATGGAATGAACCCGGTTCGCCAGGCCGGAGAAAAAAGTCTCTACGAGCCCGCGCGTTACATTCGCGGATTGACCATTCCAATCATCCAGCCTGTGATAGAGGCTTCTGGCCTCCTGTTCATCGGACTGAATACGCCCCAGCAGCCAGCTCAGCTCACGCTCCGCCTGCAGCAGATCATCCAGCTCTACAAGGATTTCCCCGTTCAATTCATTCCCTCCACTTCTTATCCCATCATTTTCCCGTTGTTAGACGCATCAGCTTGCTGGAACTGTTCCGCTTTCTTATTGATAAAGCCCAAAAACTCCGTTGTTTGCTGGACATGCCACTGCGTCAGTTCCGAAATGGAGGCATCCAGCTGTGCAACCATCGGCTGCAGCCTGCGGCTGTGGCTGGAATGCATATAATTCATCAGCTTGGATCTGACGGTCTGCATATCTGCGCTGATCTGCTGCGCATTCCGGTTCCATTTCTCCGCGACGCTGCTGAGCTCCTCGGGGGTTACCCGAATGAGTCCGCTGCCCGCTCCGCCCATCATCGCTCCCAATTGAGCCAGCCTTTGCATCTTTCCAAACGCATTCATTCCCAAGTCTTCCATCAATCTGAAGGATGCCGGCATCCGAGGTGCGCCATCCACCAATTCCCCGGTTTGATCGTCATACAGAGGATTTTTAATATAGCCGTTTTCATCAAACTTGTATTGTTTCAAACCATGATAGTAAGGCCCATCGAGCGTATTTTTGGCTTTATCGATGAGGCTAACACCATCATTTGCATCCTTGTAATTAGAGTCAATATAGTAGGTCGAACCTACATGACGGTCATATCCGCCCAGTGTACCGCTGGCAATAATATCGCCGGGATGGGCATAATTCACGATTTGCGAATCATATTCACCTGCCTCCGCCTTACGCCTGGCCGATGCTGACAGGCTGCCCATTACGGAAGGCGCGCTGAATGTAACGGCAGATAATCCCGTATAAGCGGCCGCATACTGTGCATTGCCACCCCCAAGGGAGTGTCCCGTCAAAGAAAAATCCAGATTCTTATGCTTTTTTTGCATCTCATTCGCGTAATCTTCAGCCTGGTACAGCTGTTTGTCACCGTTAAAGGTTTTATCCAGCTGCCGATCCACTTCTCCGGCCCAGTCCTTGACCGTGGTGATGCCAACCTTATCCTCGATGCTTTGCACAGCATCATCCCAGGGGTACTTCACCTCAAGGCTTTTATCAATCTTACGCCCCAGCTCACGGATGCCAATTCCACCATCGGCGATATAGTCCGGCACGGAATCCGACAACCCTTTGCCACCTTCCGTCCCCCGATAGGCAATTACGGCTTGTTTGGTGTCAGGATTGTAAAAGGTAACCGCGTCAAAACCCGTATGATCATCATTGGCTGGCTTTTCAAGCACTTCCCAGCCCGGGAGCTCCTTCGGCTTGCTTCCTTTTTTCAAATCGTTGTAAGCGAGGTCCGACATTTTTTGGTACATTTCATCCGTAACTTCTGGCGCCTTGCTCAATCGTACTCCTCCCTCGCGTTTTTTCTAAATGGACTTATTCCGGTTTGTCCTGCTTCGCAAACGGATCGATCCCTTTGGCACGTATGGCCTTCTCAAGCTCGGGGCTCATCACAAAATTGGTTGTTTTCTTGTCTTCGTAATCGACCGATATATTGAAGCTTTCATCTGGGTGATCGGTCACATGGCCTTCCATCATAATCTTCGGAGATATGTATTCCGCTAATTTTTCCTGTTTGGTAATCTCCACATCCAGGTCATACTCATTTTTGAAATACTTGAGTGCTATTTCCTTGGCCTCCTGCATCTGGTTGGCCTTTTCCGTTTTGCTCACGCTTTGACAACCTCCCAACACCAAAATCATCGTCATCATAAGAGCGATAGACCGAATAAACCTGCGAATAACCATCAGTCCTCTCTAACCCCTTTTTCTAAAATTAAACATGATTGGCAGTTATTAATCCAGTGTCTGGAAAAAAATCAGGAAAAAGTAACCACTAGCATTATGAAAATGCAGACCATTGGCTGAACCTCTCGTACCAAAGGCGCATGTAACTTATGGAATGTACCTACTTATCAGCATATTAAAATGAGCCGGGGGAAAGTCCCTCAGCTCATGTTTTTCCCATAATAGATTTCGTCCATCTCCTGCGTAATCCGTTCGGTGATTTCCTCCTGCTCCTCATCGCTCAGCTTGTCCTTGGTGTATCCGAAGAGATAGTTGTCCAGATCAAATTCCTTGAGTTTACACTTGGTATGAAAAATATGCTCCTGATACACATTCACGTCAATCATATCGTAAGAATCCTTCACATTGTCCGGAATATAGTTCTGAATCGAATTGATATCATGATCAATAAACAGCTTGTGACCGTTAATATCCCGCGTAAATCCGCGAACCCGGTAGTCGATCGTCATAATATCCGTATCAAAGGAATGGATCAGGTAGTTCAGCGCCTTGAGTGGTGAGATTTCGCCACAGGTCGATACGTCGATGTCCGCACGGAAGGTGCTGATTCCTTCATCTGGATGAAATTCAGGATAAGTATGAACGGTAATATGACTCTTATCGAGGGCCATCACGACCGAGTCCGGGAGAGGCCCCGGCGATTCCGTATAGGATTCCTTAGGCACTTCGACCACAGGTCCTTCCGAGACGAGTATCGTTACACTCGCGCCTTGTGGCACGTAATCCTGCTTGGCTATATTCAGTACATGTGCGCCAATGATGTCCGATACATTTTTCAGAATAGCCGTGAGACGGTCCGCATTATATTGTTCATCAATATATTCCAGGTAAGCTTCACGTTCCTCCTTGGTCCGGGTAAAGCATATATCGTACATATTAAAGGCCAAGGATTTGGTAAGATTATTGAACCCATGCAGCTTCACATGCTGTTCAGGCATTATTTTCATGCTTCTTCCACCTCGCTGTCTCTCATATTCACTGCCTAATATTCCCTGATGGAGGCTGACTATCCGCCAAACAGTGACATTCAAAGTTTATTTAAACTTCTTACCCAATTCACATGAGAAGAAACCTCTTCCGCAACCTTAGAGAGAACATCTTTTCCTGGCAAATATAAAAAAAACCGCCCCGCATTTAGCGGAACGGCTTCACAGCTGACCTGTGATCTGCTTATTACAATGACTGGTTATTCAATGACAAACTCACGGTATTTCTCATAGTCCATCTGTCTGCACTCGAGTGTTAATCGGGTTCCTTCATTCTCATACTCCGTTGCCCTAATATCCGCGTGCTCGTTCAAATACGACACCACCTGGCCTTGGTCATAGGGGATCAGCATATCACAATGAACATAATCCCTGAAAATAAAGCCCCGGATGAGGCTTATCAGCTCATCAATTCCGATTCGGGGTTTGGCGGCCAAATAAATGCTGTTCTCCTGAACCTCGGGAATCATGTGTCCGGCAAGATCACATTTGTTATAGGCAAATACCGTAGGGATATCTGTCACGCCAATATCCTTGAGCGTATTTTCCGTGATTTGGATCAGCTGACCGTATTTCTCATTGGCATAATCCACGACATGAATGAGTAAATCCGCCTCGGCGACCTCTTCCAATGTCGAACGAAAAGCCTTAACCAGATGATGCGGGAGCTTGCTGACAAAGCCGACGGTATCGGTTAGGAGGAAGCTCTTATTGTCCTCAAGCTGAATGTTCCGAACAGAGGTTTCCAGCGTGGCAAACAGCATATCTTTCTCAAATACCGTTTTCTCGCCGCTTCCCCCTGCTGCTCCAAACTTCTCGATCATGGCATTCATAATCGTTGATTTGCCGGCGTTAGTGTATCCAACCAGGGATACAACCGGCAGTGCGTTCTTTTTACGCTGCTTTCGCTGCGTCTGGCGCTGAAATACGAGTGATTCCAGCTCCTTGTTCAAGGCTGTAATCTTCTCTTCAATCCGGCGGCGATCCAGCTCCAGCCGTGTTTCACCGGCACCCTTGTTTTTCGTGCCCACCCCGCCGCTTTGGCGTCCCAGCGACTCGCGAAGCCCGATTAGACGCGGCAGCATATACTGCAGCTGGGCCACTTCAACCTGAAGCTGGGCTTCGCGGGTCTTCGCCCGTTTTTCAAATATGTCCAGGATAAGTATCGTCCGGTCGATAACCT
Organism: Paenibacillus dokdonensis; assembly: GCF_004916975.1. GTDB lineage: Bacteria > Bacillota > Bacilli > Paenibacillales > Paenibacillaceae > Paenibacillus_AQ > Paenibacillus_AQ dokdonensis. The sequence goes on from NZ_STGQ01000003.1 coordinate 388,468, forward strand.
TGCAATCCAGATCGGATTCCAGATTACGCAGCTGCGATGGAGACAGCTCATCATTAAAAATGATCAGATTGGCCTCAAGCCCTTTGTACAAGCCGGAGAGTTCATCTACTTTTCCTGTGCCGATGTAATGGGATTTGTTGACCCGCTCCATGTTTTGTGTGAGCTGTCCGACCACCTCAACCCCGCAGGCATCCGCCAGGTTGCCAAGCTCCTCCATCGAATATTCAAAGTCCTGCTGATGATTCAGGTTCACGCCGACCAATACGGCGCGCTGTTCCAATTGTTCCAATAGTTCCATATATGAACCTCCACATATCGTTATTATTTTATAATGAAAAACAAAAAAACCGCAGGCCTCTACCTGTGGTTAGAGCGAACGGAAAATAAAGGCGGACTGCCGGTCTGCAGCGATTTGGAGAAAAGCTGCAGCGGCAACGCTCTATTTCGGTTGGTTTCTTGGAAAGCCGAAAAAAGCAACGGCTATAGATATCCGAAAACAACAATGGAGAGGCAAAAGCCCTCTCCAGCTGCACCCTGCGCACCTGGACTCCCTGGCGGCACGCTTTCTAAATTATGGGTTCATCAAAGATATACAGACCAATCCCGTTCGCCCTGCACAAATGCAGAGCCTTTGAGCACTATTCAATTAGCGGCACAAAGTGAAGTAACGGAATTTAATGTACATAGCTTCACGAACCCTCCGTTCATTGTAATTGTTACCATCTTAGCATAAAAGATTCATTTCCACAATTCCGAAAGTTTATGTTTGAAATCAAAGCCGCAGCCCTTCGGCTGCGGCTTTCTAGTTATCGCTTAAAATCGCTCTATACATCTATTTTACTAATCGTTGTGCGGTTCCGGCCATCCTTCTTGGATTGATATAATGCATCATCCGCCTTCTTGACCAGATGCTTCGCGGAGCGTCCTTGCACAGGAAATGCGGAAATGCCCGCTGACAGCGTAATCGAGGCGCCCGTAGGGCTTTTGGTCATGGCCAGCTGTTCACGCAGCTTATCCGCCAAATCCTTGGCTCTGCCAAGGCCGCAGTGTTTGACCAGGATGCCGAATTCTTCGCCGCCATATCGGAAGCACACATCATCTTCAGAGAATATCAACTGCATGATCCGGGCGACATAACGCAATACATCATCGCCTACAATATGGCCGTAAGTGTCGTTCACAAGCTTGAAATGATCGATATCAACCAGAATCAGAGCAAATGGTATATTGTTTTCCATCCATCCAGCCATCATGCCATCAAAGGCTCTGCGGTTGGCAAGGCCGGTCAGCTCGTCAATTTTCACCTCATTGCGCAGATGCGTCAAATCCTGGTTCATGCTCTGCAGGGCGATCTTTACGCTTTGTGAGAGCAATCTTACTTCATAATAGTAGGAACGGATGTCAGGTATGTTCTCAGCCGGGACGGGTCGGAGCGTTGCCTCATCCGAAAACTGGGCTAACGTATGGAGCGGTTTCGCAATCCGGCTCGCAATCCACCAGCCAAGCAGCAAGATCAGGAGCAGGAAGGGCAGCGACACGAGCAGCATTCTTTTGACAAGATTATAGAGAGGCTTATCAATCACCTCTGCCGGTGTCTGGGAAATAATTCCCCACGAGCTGCTCTGCTCATAGGCGTATCCTGCAAGAAAGTGATTTCCTTCGGAATTCGTCACTCTCTGCGATCCACTCTGGCCCTGAATAACCTTCCGGACCACTTCATTATGAACGACAGATTGTCCGATCCGCTTCTTTTCCGGATGAAAAATCAGGTCACCGTTCTTTTCCACCACATAAACATAAGAGCCATCGCCGAAAAAATGCTCCTTCAGCATGTTGCTCAGCACGTTCTTTTCTTCCAGATAGATCGTTCCGCCCACAAATCCTTTGTAATCACCGTTTTTATCAATAATCGGAGCGGAAACCAGTATGATTAAGCGCCCTGTGGTTGCACGATAAGGCTCCGAAATAAAAGGCTTTTTCGTATTCACAGCCATTCTGCTCTGCTCAGAGGTCAGCGTGTCGCCGATGGAGATTCCGATGGTGCGCGGACTAAGAGCGCGAATAATCCGGTTGTTATCAGCAACCACGATGGAATTAAAGTACTGGGTATTTTCCTGAAACAGATCATCGAATAATTGAACATCAATGACTTGCTCGCGTTCAGAAATTTTGGCAATCGCACGGATGTTTTCCTGCATCGTAATCAAGAGCTCATTCGTATTGGAAGCCAGTTTTTTTGCATATGATTCATTCTTGTTCAAGTAATTATTTATCAAGGATGACCGGTTAACCTGCACTGCAGAGGTAATACTCGTCAGCATCGTCAGCAAGATCGCCGTGATGATGAGCAGACTGATGGTAAACCGGAGAGTCAGACCCTTTTTTATAAAATATTTCAAAATTGCATCCCGCCTGCGTAAAAAATATGGAAGATGATGTCATTGTGTGTCATCTCCCCATTATACATCAGAGGTGAGGACACGAATATATCTTAAAATAAAAATTCCATTACATTCATCAAAATATTTAATGGCATAAAGGGCTGTCTTTTTAACCCAATTCATACGATGAAGATTTGCAGCTTAGTTTATGTTAAAAAAGGCTTTGGTCGTGCGCACCGTTTGGCTAGCAACTTCCTCCAGCTCCCGCCCCATACAGGAAGCAATGACTTTTACGATATGCGCTAGGAAAGCAGGCTCGTTCCGGCCATCCTTCGGCTTCGGCCGCAAGTCTCTAGGGGTGAGGTAAGGAGCGTCGGTTTCGATCATGAGACGGTCCAGCGGAATATCCTTAACGAGCTCACGCAAATGCTGTCCGCGCCGTTCATCACAAATCCAGCCGGTGATCCCGATGTGAAAGCCCATTTCAAGGTAAGCATGAAGCTCGTCAGCGGTCCCTGTAAAACAGTGAACAACCGATTTAGCCACCATGGACGGATGCTCTTGCATGATTGCGGCAAAATCAGAATGCGCTTCCCGCTCATGTAAGAATAGCGGCAGCCCCAGTTCTTCCGCAAGCACAACCTGCTCCCGGAACCAACGGCGCTGCACGTCCCGCGGCGAAAAATCCCGGTTATAATCCAAACCGCATTCGCCAATCGCCACCACCTGCGGCAGAGCGGCCAGCTCACGTAACCTGTCCAGGGTATGCTCGGTACATTCCTTCACATCATGCGGATGCACACCCGCTGTAGCATACAGCTTGCCGGGATAAAATCCGGCGAGTAGCGCAGCTTCTTCACTGCCTCCAACACTGGTTCCGGTAATGATGAGCGGGGTTACTCCTTCCCCTTCCGCCCGGGCGATGACCTCTTCCCGATCCTTATGAAACGAACGATTGGTTAAATTAACACCGATATCTATAATTTGAGGATGCATGCAGATCTGCCCCTTTCCTGAAATGTTCCCAGTAAAAAACCGCAGCCTCTCGGCATGCGGTCATCAAATGACTCTAAGGATACAGGATAACATAAAGGAAAGGATCTCTACAAACAGATTTCTTCTATAGAAATCCATTCCTTCATCTTCCAGGACATTTTCATATGCTATAAAGTATAGTATACTACAAAAACAGGAACACTTGTTCTGAATAAGGAGGTGTGTGCTCTGGTCCATAAACCCATACCGCGGCTGTGCCCATGGCTGCAGCTTTTGTTATGCCAGAGCCTTTCAAGCATTCATTGGCCGGGAAGCAGATGATGAGTTTCAAAACCGCATTATGCTGAAGACCAACGCGGCCGAGGCGCTGGAATCCCAGCTTTCACGCATGGCCAAGCGTTTTGACTATGATATTGGCCAGTTGCGGGATCATATTGGTCTGGTGACCCTGGGGACTGCCACGGATCCTTACCAGCCAATTGAGATCAAATCGAAGATTACCCGCAGCTGCCTGGAGGTTCTTGCGAAATACCGTATCCGCACCACGATCACGACACGTTCGCCACTGATTCTACGAGATCTGGATCTCCTCACCCAAATGGATATCACCTCGGTCAACATCAGCTTGAATACACTGGAGCCTGCGATCATCCGCATGATGGAGCCGGGAGCCCCGTTACCCTATAAAAGACTTCAAGCGATGCAAAAGCTGTCGGACAGCGGTGTGCGCACCGGGCTGTTTATCGCCCCAATCCTGCCATTCCTGACGGATTCCAGGGAAAGCTTGAGGGAACTTATGACTGCCGCCAAAGAACATCGCGCCAGCTTTACCATGACGTCGCTTCTGCGCCTGACGCCTGATGTGAAAGCATGGTTTCTGCATTCTTTGGGACAGCATCATCCGCAGCTTGTGCCGAAGTACAAGAGCTTATTTCGCGGTGCTTATCCCGATAACGGCTATGCAGATCGTGTCAAAGCACTTGCACGGGAAATAAAGCATGAGCTCCGATTAAGCGGCGAGGTGCCAGAGAACAGTATTGGCGGCTGCAAGTCAGGAGCCATTGACGATGCCCTAACCTCCTTCAAACCTTCGATGACGCTTCTCACCCCCGAGGTGGAGCAGCTCAGCTTTCCATTTTAGTCAGACACAAAAAGGGCCCAACCAAGTTAGGGCCCTTTTTCATGCGTATTATAACCAACTGCCTGCCTTACTGCACCGAGTCCAGCAGCTTTTCTAGCTCTGTTTGATGATATCTGGCCAGTCCGCCATTCGAGGAGCCAATATAAATGTCCCCGGCGCTCACATTGAGCAGTCCTTCAATCCCTTTCCGATAACGCGCCTCACTAAATGCAACCTGGTTGTCATGCAATCTCCCCAAAACCTTGCCATCCTCCTTACGAAGTACCAGCAGATCAGAACCATAACCCAGCAGCAAATATTTAGAAAGCAGGGCATAATGGCTTTTAACCATGTCATCTAATGTGTATGAGGTAGACGATTGCGTGGTGGTTACAGGCATTTGCCAGAGTACATCTCCCTTTTCGCGATCAATTGCTGCCGGCAGTCCGCCTAGTACCACATACAGCCGGCTTGAATCCAATACGCCGTTTACCGCTTTGCCGGGCAGAGTCCACAGCGCGCGCTTTTCGAAAATATCATATAGAACCGTTTCCTCAATTTGGGAGCCATCATAGTCCGATAGTCCGCCTGACCGCTGTACCAATATATACCGCTGTTCATTGGTGGTTTCAAACCGTTCCTGCCGGTTCCACGGATATTCAGCCAGCAACTGGCCACTTTCCATATTGAGCAGCATCCACTTGTCTCCGACGAGGAACCAGCGGCTGGATTGCTGAGGCTGCAGCGGCAGTTGGATATTACCGAAGCTGTAATAAGGATGCGTCTGCGGATCCTGGTTGATATCTCCGTGTCCTGTCACACTCCATATCCGGTTTCCATCCTTCGGATTCAGTGCCAGCAGCTCCAAGCCCTCCCGAAGCAGAATATAAGGATCTTCTGACTCCGTACTAAGTATCTCTTGATTTTCATGCAAGGTCTTGGTCCATAGCTGTTTTCCCGTTGCACGGTCAAGCACAGTCAGGAGCCCCGGGGCATTCTCTGAGTCAGGCATCTGGTGTAAAATGATGATGTCTTTGGCGGCGTATATTTGGCTTTGACGCTCCTTTGGCAGCTGCTTCTCCCATAACACCTGCCCATCCTTCAAGCTTAATTCCCGGAGATGCTGCTCATATATTTTTTTCACAGGATCATATGCGGTATATACCGCCGCCGTATTGCGAGAATGATCCAGTGAAGCGCTGTACATCCCAAAGCCTGCATTCACCTGCCACAGCTTACGGCCCGAGGCCCCGTCGACTGCATAGATCGATGCGTCATGATGCATCCCGCTGAATCCCCCGTCATCCCCGTTCATCAGCAGGACTTGGTCGGTGGCTCCGATCAGGTAGGCGTAGTTTAGATTCCCTTGATTCCGCCATACGGGCTTGCTGCTTAACGTCATTACGGCAGGCATCGATCTGAAATCATAGGTAAACCCGTAATCTTTTCCGGCATATGCATCCAGCTTCAGCTCCTGCCCAGCCGGAAGAATCCACTTCCATGCCTCGAGCTTGCCTTCCTTGGAGAAGCTCACCGCAAATTGGGCATTCGGATGCTCATAACGCCAAGTTGTTCCAATACGCATCGGCTCACCCAGCTCCGCCAGATTGGCCGAGTGCTCCGTTACATCCGGGTTGCCGAGAAGCTTTTTGACTTTTACATCATTATCACCCTTTTGCAGCAGGAGCTCTGTCACATTCCTCGCCAGATCATCCCCTATGGCGGACCCTTGACTCAGGATTCCCGCTGGAATGACATCCTTGGATACAACGCTTTTCATATTTACCCAGAGCAGTATGGGCCTATACACCGTGAACTCCCCACGCCATTCCTGAGGGCTGACCATGACTCCCACCCAATCTTTCCACTTGGCAAGGGCGATCAGCTTCCTGTCTTGTGATGATGCTGCCCATTTCAATTGGCTTCCCGGCGCTAGAAAAAGCTTGGCATTCAGACTTAAAGTAATAACGGCAGGCTGTGTTTCCGTAATGCTCTTGGCGGCAGCCGTGGTGTACCAGCGTGGAATCCAGCGGTTACCGTCGCTATCCGAAACAGCAAGCGCCATGTCTCCCTCTACCAATTTCACTTTTACTGTTTCGCCCGCATATCCGTAATCCGCTGCCTTCAGATATGACCATGCGGTGCCAGTCGTCAAATATTTTTCAAAATACGGCGCTTTATACTGAAACACAAGCTTGTTTGTGGACTGCATCGACTTGGATACCGTAGCCTGTGAGGATTGAGCCACTACGGCAGTACCTAGAGGAGACAGCAGTATAGCGCAGGCCATCGTCAGGGTTGCTGCACTCGCCACACGCATCAGCGGGTTCAATCGCACTTGGAGCCCACCTTTCCCGGATTCATATTCAATTTTTTTACATTTAAGTATATTGACGGATTTGATAAGTAAATGTTCCGATTCTTTTCTAAAAAAAAGGCCCTCATCGCTATGGTCAAGACCCCATTTAGTGGACATTGAAAAAACACCTAGGCTGCAAACTGGCGCCGGTACTGTACCGGCGTCAGTTTGTTTAATTTACGCTGCGGTCGCCTTTGGTTGTAAAATTGTATGTACTTCTCAATTCTCCTTTGTGCCTCTGCCAGATTTCGGATATCATAGGGATAGAGCCCTTCCGTTTTGAGATGCGAGAAGAAGCTCTCCATGGAGGCGTTGTCTAGGCAATTGCCCCGGCGAGACATGCTGATTTGGGCGCTAACCTTTGGCAGCATGTCGTGGTAAGCATGAGACGTGTACTGGAACCCTTGGTCGCTGTGAACGACCAATCCGGACACGTCTTTTCGCTTAGCAAATGCTTTAGCGAACGTCTGAAGTACCAGTTCATTATCGTTACGTTCGCTAAGTTGGTAGGCCACAATCTCGTTATTGAATAGGTCTTTCACTGCCGAAAGATACAGCCAGCGCTCGCCTATCCGGTATTGAGTCACATCCGTCACCCATTTCTGGTTTGGTTTTTCGGCTGTGAAATTTCGCTTAAGCAGATTATCAGCCACGCGCTCGGCAGCCTGGTATGTCATATTAAATCGACGTTTCCGGCGAATGCTGGCTTGAAGACCAAGCTTTTGCATTAGGCGCAGTACTTTCTTGTGATTCATCCATACACCTTCATCCTGCCACAAGAAAAGTTGGATCTGACGGTAGCCATACTTTCCTTCGTAGCGTTGATACACGGTGCGAAGGAGTCGTTTAGCCTCGGCATCTCGGTCATTCTTCTTCCTCTTCAAATACGCGTAATAGCCACTTCTAGAGACGCCAAGGAGCTTGCAGTGTTCGGCTACTTGGCCGACATTCGCTGCTTGTTCGATAAGCTTGAAGCGCTGTTCTTTCCCTCCTGCATCCAGATTTCCAAACACTTTTTTAGCATCGTATTCTCCCGTTTCAACTGCTGAACATATCGCTCTTGATCTAAATATTCCTTCCGCCTTCCTCGTTGATCCAGTAAACCAAACTCACCCTTTTCACGGTATTTTCGCATCCAACGCTTCATCCGACTCTGGTCTTGGATTCCCAAATGATCGTTGATTTGCCGATACGTCCATTTTTCCTCTACGTGCAAACGGATTGCCTCCATCTTGAGTTCCTCAGAGTACGTCTTAAACTTTTGACCTTTTATAGCCATAAAAAATACACCCCCTAGAATTCATCGGTTAAACCAAGGGGTTTTTCCAATGTCTATTCTAAGGGGTGCACTTCACTATGGATGAGAGCCTTTTTAAACTTTAGTTTCATTTTCTACCCGTGATGCCCAAATTGGAAATAACTTCCATTACCGTCTGCGTCTTCACCGGCTTGCTGAGATATTCGTCCATACCCGCGGCCAGACAGCTTTCCCGGTCGCCTTTCAGCGCATTGGCCGTCACAGCGACGATTGCTGGGCATTGATCCTTCGGCAGGGTTCTCCGTATCATACGGGTTGCATCAAATCCGTTTAAACCAGGCATTTGAATATCCATGAAAATAAGATCATATTGGCAGTCCTGTGCTGCGTGCACCACATCTTTTCCATTGTTGACGATGGTGGTCTGGTGACCTAGGTTTTCAAGCATTTTTTTTAGCACGATTTGGTTAACTTCATTATCTTCGGCAATCAGAATGTTCAGGTAAGGAGAAGTAGATTCATCCATTGTCTCGGAAGCATCCTCGTGATACGACCAGTTCTCTTTTGTCATTTCAACCGTAAACATAAAGGTCGCTCCGGGCTCCCCATCTTGCTCCACCCAGATGCGGCCGCCCATTAGCTCAACCAGCCTTTTGGTGATAGCAAGCCCAAGACCGGTTCCCTCATGATTTCGGGTCATGAAATTATTGACCTGTGAAAACGGCTCAAATATATAATCCACCTTGGACGTGGGAATGCCGATACCTGTATCCTTAATCGTAAATTCGAGCCGGATTGTCCGATTTCTCTCAGAGAGCTTTCTTACCCGGGCTGAAATTCCGCCGGCAAATGTAAATTTCACCGCGTTTCCGATCAGATTCATCAGAATCTGCTTTAACCGTTTCGCATCCCCAATCATGACTACCGGGACATCATCCTGTATCTCCAAGTTCATTTCAAGCTTTTTCTCATGAGCTCTGGCCAACAAAACATCAAAGGTCTCATCCACGCATTTTCTCACATCGAAAAGCTCCTCCTGCAGCTCGGTTTTTCCAGACTCCACTTTGGAGAAATCCAAAATGTCATTAATAATGCCTAGGAGCATCTCGCCGCTTTGGCGGATAATCTTCACATATTCTTTCTGCTCATCGTCCAGCTCCGTCGTTGTTTCGAGCAGATCCGTCATGCCTATGACTCCGTTCATTGGAGTTCGGATTTCATGACTCATCACGGCTAAAAATTCACTTTTGGCCTTATTGGTGCTCTCGGCGGATTCCTTGGCAATCAGCAGCTGCTTCTGCTCGGTGACATCCTTCGCAATGATATAAAAGCCCACATTCCGGCCGTTAACATAAATGGGAGCAATCGATGTCAGTACCTCTACCGAATGACCGTCTTTATGATAAATTTTATCAATATGCTTCTCAATCGAAGGGTTTGTCAAGGATTCCATCAGCAATTTGCGCTGGTTATCTTCACCAATGAGACGGGCAATCTTCTTTCCTGCCATTTGGTTCACACAATAGCCGGTCATTTTTTCAGACATTGTATTTCCGTTGACGATATTCCCTTCCAAATCGAGTGAAATAACCGCATCATGATTGTATCTTTTTAAGGACGTGTACCGCTCCACGGTTTCCTGCAGCTTCGACTCGGCCAATTTATTTTTGGTAATATCATTCATTTGTATAATATAGGCTTGCGGATGACCGGCAGAATCCAGCATAACGGTTCCATATACGGCTGCCCAAACAATATCTCCATTTTTCCGGATATACCTTGTTTCCGTTTCAGCCATTCCATCTGCCCTATCCTTCAGCATCGTTCTGTAAAGCGTAAGATTATGCTCCAAATCATCAGGGTGAATGAGATCCTGGAACCTTTGCTGCAGCAGTTCACTTTCAGGGTACCCTATAATTCGGCAAATAGCTGGATTTACTTTCATCCAAGCTCCGTCAAGGGAGATCATTGCAATTCCAAAAGGAGCAGTGTTGTACACTTCTTGGAAAAACGAAAGATCTTCTGCTTTTATGGTACTCATCACACGCCTCCGTCCGCTAGATATTGATGATCATAAGCCCGAGTCTATTAATTATTCATAGAACGGCGTAAATTGATATGTATAACATACGACAACTTTAAAATGAACGCAAAGATAGCTATAACGTTCATTAAACCGTATGCGGAAACTAGAACCACATTTTCTCCGTAAAAAGGGATTTTCCGACAAAATAGAGCTTCGCAGGACGAAAAATGAGGCATCAAAAAAAAGGGAGGGGCAGCCCTTCCCTTTTTTGATGCCTCATTTTATTGCTGAATAGGAGTTTGCTTCTCCCCATAGTTATGCCGAAAGATGACTGCCCAGCTTATCCAGTGTCAGCAGCACATGTGAGATCAGCTCCGGAATATCCTCCATCTGATCCTCATCGATTTTGCGCCGGAATCTGAGCTCCGCTTCATTCTTATAGCTGTCCGGCTCCTCTCCGTAGACCCGGCTTAGGGTCTGTACAAGGAGGACTTCCGGCCAGATGCCTTTCAATGTATGCTCGATTAGCCCGCATTCCTCTTCAACATGACTCACCATCAAGTCAAAACGTATCCGCAGCAGACATCCAGGCTGATCTCCTTCCATCTCCAAAATCTCGGCAGCCAAATCGGTAAGCCCTGCCTCCAGGCGGATTTCAGCAGAGATCGCCGGATTTTCGGTTAACGCAAACCTAATTGAAAATTCGCGCGACATGACAGACATTTCCATCCGATCCGTACGGCCGTTTATGCGAATCCTGCCATCCATATTATCAAGATCATACAGCTGGTTTTCAAACGCAACCTTCAGATTATCAAAGATGGTTGGGTCAAACATTACCATGTATCTGAGGCATACTTCAGACCGATCTGTCTTCTGGCATCCTCCATCACCTCAGCAACCGCCAGCGAGGTTTCATGGGAGTTGATTTTGCTGCTGCGCTTACCGCGCCCGATCATGCGGATAAACTCCTCCAGCTCGTAATACATGGACTCATGAATTTGCTGCTGGGTCAGGTTCTCCACAGTACCGTCTCTGTACTGAATTTTCACATCATACGGCTGATTGATCCGGTCGATCACCATGGTCCCGTTTTCCCCCTGAATTTCGGCAGGAAGGAAGGAATCGGATATCTTCGAATACATGATGACAGCATCCATATCCGGATAGCGCATCACCAGACTGCCTTCCCCGTCCACGCCCGAAGATAGCATCATGCCGACAGCTTTCACCGATTCAGGCTTGCCGAACAGGGACACCATCGGATAAATGCAGTAAATGCCCAAATCCATCAATGCTCCGTTCGAGTAAACCGGATTAAATGCGTTCAGCACGGTTCCCTGCTTAAATGCATCATAGCGTGAGGAATACTGGCAATAGCCTGCGAAGTACCGCCGGACCTGACCAATTTTATATAGATTCTCTTTCATGATTCTGAAGTTCGGCATCAGGGTGGATTTCATCGCTTCCATCAGCACCACATGATTCGCCTCTGCTGCAGCGATCATTTTGCGTACCTCGTCACTATTCGAAGCGAGCGGCTTCTCACACAGGACATGTTTGCCGTGATTCATGCATTGAATCGCTTGTTCTGCGTGAAATGAGTTCGGACTCGCAATATAAACCGCATCAATCTCATCACTTGAAGCCATGGCGTCCAGGTCGGTATACACCTTGGGTTCGCCAAACTGGGCCGCAAATTCCTGGCCTTTCTCCTCCGTTCTGGAGTAAACTGCTGCCAGTACGAAATCATCATTCTCCTGGGCCGCATGAAGAAAACGTTCCGTTATCCAGTTGGTACCAATGGTTCCGAATCGAATCAATCTCAATCATCCCTTTCTTCATATGTAATGAACGATCAGCTGATATCCATTCCCTCGTCACTCCAGCCGGATGCTTCCTCATCCGCCAGGTTTTGAATATCCTCGGTGCTGATGCTTAAGAAGCCGTATTCTTCCTCCTGCTGCTTCTTCAAGGCTCTTTCCTTGTAAAAGCGCGCGCTGCTGCCTTCGCCTGTCTCCTCGTCATAAACGAGAATAATGCCGTCCGTTTTGCGGAACAACAGATCATCTCTGGCTTTGAATTGCCATGGGCCATCGTAAGGCTGACGACTGACCGTCTCGTAAAAATCAATTCCCTCCAAAATCTGGTGATAGTACTCCTTCTTGTCCTCTTTCCAGTTTTCTTCAGGATGCTCAAAAGCCGTAATAATCGCAATTTTAAGATGAGGATATTGTTTTTTCATGGCAATGGCCGCTTCACAAGCCCATAAGTCTACCCCGTACTGACCCGGCGAAATCACCCATTCCAGCCCCTCCTCGGCAAGCTGAACCAACTTTGCGGTAATGGCCTTTCGGATATAGACAATCCCCGGATGCTTCTGGCCGAAAATATTCAGCTCATGCGCGCGATAGCCTGTCACCAGCACATTTTTCATAGGTAAACCCCTTATTTTCCTTTTGTCTGTTCTGAGATCGCTTTCTCTCTATCATACCCCGATTCTTTCGATGATTTCCACTGATATATACCAAAAACGGGTTTATTATATGCTATATCTACAAAAGAAACCCTGCGTTTCTCTGCAGAAACGCAAGGCTCTTGCCCTGATGCTGTTCTCAAGTCATATTTTCACAGAGATATCTTCACTTCAGCATTCATGCCCGGCAGCACTTTGGTAGAAACCTGATTGATCGAAATCTTGACTGGAATCTTCTGTGTCACTTTGGTGTAGCTTCCAGTAGAACTCTGCTGTGGAAGGACAGAAAATACGGAGTTGGTCGCATATCCGATCTCTTTCACGACACCCTCAAATTTGGTTCCGGAATCACCGTCTACCGAAATATCAACACTCTGTCCGACCTTGATGTCTTTCAGCTGGGTTTCTTTGATGTTCGCCACAACAAATAAATGATCCATATCCGCTTCCTGTGCGAGCACCTGCCCAGCCTGCACCAGCTGATTCACGCGGGCATCATTTTTAATGACTTTGCCATTCATCCGGGAACTCACGGGAACAACCTTGGTCCCGTCCGAAACTCCGCCAACGATATTTTTATCGCTCACGTCAGTCCCATCCTGAATATTCCAGCTGGTCAAAACACCCTGAGCCGGGGAGACGAGCGGCATCATATCCGCCTGAACGACAGCATCCTCTGTTTTAATAAAATTAGATTTTTCATAGTAAAAGTAAGCGCCGGCGGCAATAAAAAAGCAGATCACCAGCACCCCTATGATATTTGCAATGATCAAGCGACTGCGGTTAATCATATGAATGAACTCTCCTCACTTTGTAAAATGGGTTGTACTTGGATGCAGCTCTGTATTTTCAGATGTTGGCATCATTAATCTTTTCTCTTTTTGGACCAGCGATCTGCCTTTCCCCGTCACTATTTTCCCGACTGAAGCAAGCAGCATAATAACACCCACACAGGCCATGATCGTAAATAGATTGTGATATGCACCCAGGATCGCCGCTCTTTTGGTATGAACAATCAATTCATAAGATGCCATACTTTGCGCTTTCGCTGCTGGCAGACCCTCACTCATTAGTCCTCGGGTTAACTGTGTAATCTCCGATTTGGCTTCACCGCTGAACTGGCCGAGTCGGCCGCGGATCTCCTCATAATTCATTGCATTTAGCCGGGTCAGGTACCAGCCAAGCACCGGCGTAATAATCGCACCCGCAAAATTACGAATGGAGTGCAGCGTCACGGATCTCATCGAGGCCTGGTGAATATCACCCGCAAGGGCGGTTCCCAGCGCTCCGCCAACCAGCACCATACTCACACCCGCCCCCAGAAGGGCGATTTGGAAATACAGCAGATTCAGCGAAACCTCCGGCCCCATGATTCTCCACTGCAAGCTCACATAGATGACGGCCAATGAGCCGATAAAGCCCAGAATACCGGCACCCAGACGGTCATACAGCAATGTTTTGAGCACAGCCGTCACGAGAATTCCAACAAAAAACCAGATGTAAAAATGCACGAGATACCGGTAAGGCAGATCCAGGTTATTCCGCAGAAATCCGTTGATTCCGGCTATGGCGAAAATCAAGCAGATATGCGAGGCGATCGCCATTACGGTTCCTGACACCGGTTTGGCTGCCTTTAATGTCCTGAACGGAACGATCGGCGTCTTCGCCTTCAGATCAAACACAATAAACAGAATCAGAAGTACCAGTGCAGCAATCAAGAATGGCCACACGTAAAGGGATGTAAAGCCCTCTTGCATCAGATTGCAGAGAGGCACCGTCAGCATCAGCATAAGTGCAATCAGCAGAATTACGTTAAACTTGTTCACCGGCTGCGCATCATGCTGCTCCTCTTCGCCTTTTGGCAAACCGGTAAATCCAACGATCAGACATAGCAGCGCCGACACGATGTTCAATATAAAGAGCCAACGCCATGTATCCGCGCTAAGCGATACGGAGCCAAATATGGCACCCACCGCGCTTGCGCCGAACAATCCGGTAATCACCATCAGCAGGAAATAATTACGGATTTTATTCGGGAATGACTTTAAGCTGACAGGCAGAATGGTCAGAAACAGAAAGCCTGAGCTCAACCCCTGAATGATTCTCCCCAGCGTTAAAGAAACCGTATCCCCGGATATGACGTTGATAGCTGATCCCAACAAAAAGACGGTTACGAACATGAGATAGGTTTTTCTCACACCGAGCTTTCGGGATAACACCGGACCGAGCGGCACGCCAAGTGCAAAAGCTATATTGGACAAGGTGGAGGGGAGCAGCAAGTCGCTCGAGCTGAGGTTCAAGCCGTTTTGAATAATGACCTGATTCATAATGTAAGATAAGTTGATAAAATACTGCGGACCAATCGCAAATATCGTCAGGATGGATATCATCAGATATTTGGGCAGCGGCATTTTCATCGTTTCGGATATGGCAGTAATACGGCCTGATTGTGTTTTCATCAGACTCCTCCTTTCCTATAATGGTCTGAATAACACCGGACTTGTGACCTGAATGAATCTATATATTGTAAACAGCAAGTTGTATTATACAACATTATTTTCAAATGTGGCAATATCCATTTTTGAACAAAGCAGCCGGATTAAATGCCTTCACGCTTAGCAAATAGCAAAAAAAGCCGTCACAGGATCATCGTCCCGGGACAGCTTTGTCATATATTATTATCATTCACTTGCGCCATGCTTTAAAGTCTCGGTTCAAGCGCGTAAGACCGGTTTTCAACTGATCCAGCTCCTCGGGCGACCAATTATGGAGCACCTCGGCGTAGACGTCAAAACGCGCTTGTTGGACCTTATGCAGGATATCCAAGCCTTCTGGCGTGATCTCCACTAGGCTGATTCTGCCGTTATTCGTATCCGGAAAACGTCTGATGTAATTTTTCCCTTCAAGTACAGCAACCTGCCGGCTAGCCGTTGAGAGATTCAGCAACAAATGTTCCGCAAGAGCATTAATCGCAAGAGGGCTGTATTTTTCCAGCTCACTTAGCAAAAGATATTCCGAACGGTCCAGGCTTCCGAGCTTTGGACTATGAGCTGTTGTAAGACGTACCAGTAAAGCAATTTCATATTCAATCAAATGAAGCGGAGCATCCATTTTCTCTGTCCTTCCTCCTCTTATGCTGCCAGGATCCTGTACAAAAAATGCATTAGGACCAGTATAACATAAAGGAGACCGACCGCCGAGTCAGCTCTCGCTGACAGAAGCCAAACCCCGTCCAATTAAATTGGCAGATACAGGCTGCTTTCCGATCTCGCGTGACCATACGGACATCTGACCGATATGGTGGATTTCATGGGCAATCATATGCCGCATAACTTCTCCCCATGTATCCAGCGTTTCCCTGCCATCAGGGCTAATGTCACGGAACTCAACGTTCTCGAAGCTGTCACTCCAGCCCAAGACGAACGCTTCCACTTCTGGACGGAATGCTGCTTCCAGATCACGAACCTGCTGAATGCTCCGGTATTGATCGAAGCTTTCATTAAAGTCGCTTTTTCCTTGCAATGTCCGAACCCAGCTCCATTCCACATCAATAATGTGAAACAGCGTGTGCAGAATTCCGCCGACGCCACCTACGCGCTTTTGCAGAAGATCGGCTTCGTCGACTCCTTCACACCACTTGAACCAATCTTCACGCACAGCCCAGTTGTACTTAAACATCATATGCAAACGTCATTCCTCCACTTCTTTATTGAAAAGTATACAGGCTGAGAATCAAGGTTTTCCAGCGCAAAAATAGTTATAACGAATTAATATTATTTCGCTTTAGTCCGCTCTATCGTGTACAATTTAAGAAAGAGGAGTTGTAGACATGACCAATGATGAATTAATTTTAACCCCTGAGGGTCTGGCCGAACTGAAAGCAGAGCTCGAAGATCTGAAAACTGTAAAGCGGAAAGAGCTTGCAGAACGGCTTAAAGTAGCGATCAGCTACGGTGATCTGAAGGAGAACAGTGAATACCATTCCGCCAAGGACGATCAGGCATTTATGGAGACAAAAATTCTGCAGCTGGAGAAAACGCTGACCAAAGCACGGGTTGTAAAAAGCATCGATGCTTCCGTCGTAAGCGTGGGTTCCTATGTAAAGCTCGATGACATTGAGTTTAAGGAAACCGTGGAATACCGGATTGTCAGTCCGGCAGAAGCTGATGCCCATAACAATAAAATTTCTTACGAAAGCCCGCTCGGCAAAGAGCTGATCGGCAAGTCGATAGGCGATGTCGTCAGCGTAACAGCACCGATGGGCGTCATCAAGTATGAAGTGCTTGATATCCGCGCCAAATAAGAAAACTATAACTTTTATTATACGTAAACAAACATCAGAACCTTGTCTTTTCTGGCAATCAGAAAACAAGGTTCTTTTCTTTTGATTTGTCTATGACAAAAATCATTGAATTCCAGTTGACATTATGATTCTTAAGGAGCATAATCGATATTAGTTAGTAAGTACTAACTTATGATTAATGAATCAAGGCCACTTCATTTTATTTATTATTTCATTTCTGGGAGGCATCTTTTATGTCCACAACAAGAGTTGCAGTTATCACAGGCGGAGCCAGCGGTATTGGCCGGGAAACATGTCTGAAATTTGCTTCCAAGGGAGATCGGGTTGTCGTCGCTGACTTCAACGAAGCAGGCGGTCAGGAAACCGTCCAAATGATTATAGACGCCGGTGGCGAAGCCATTTTTGTACAAACCGATGTATCCAAGCCTGAGCAGGTAGAAGCACTCGTCAACAAAGCGGTTGAAACCTTCGGCCGTATCGATGTGATGTTCAACAATGCGGGGATCGGTCTGCAAACGCCCGTTATGGATCTGGATCTGGAAAAATACCATAAAACCATCAATGTGAACCAGCATGGCGTAACTTACGGCATCATCTATGCCGGACGCAAAATGAAAGAACTCGGCATTAAGGGCGTCATTATCAATACAACTTCTGTTTTCGGCATCCTGGCATCTCCTGCCACGTATGCATATCATGCCGCTAAAGGTGCTGTGAATATGATGACCAAATCTGCAGCACTCGAGCTTTCCCCTTACGGAATTCGCGTTGTCGGTGTTGCACCAGGTGCGGTGGATACGCCGATCATTTCAGGTTACAAGGCATCCGGCATGCTCGACAGCATGAAGGCGAAAGTTATGGGCGGCGAGCTCACCAAGCCTGAATCCATTGCCAGCTCCGTATATCTGATCTCTCTTGATGAGGCTGACGCGATTAACGGCAGTGTCGTGATGGTGGACCAAGGCTTCGCTTCTTTCAAATAATCCTGTTATAATAATTGCAAAAATGGAAGGCCAGCCCCTGCTGGTCTTCTTTCATTCATAAAGGGGATCCGGGACCGTGAACAAAGGGGAAATAACGAAGCAGCGGATTATTGAGCAGGCAAGAGACTTGTTCTCAAAGACGGGTTATGATGCGACCAAGACCAGTGCGATTGCCAAAGCCTGCGGAATATCAGAAGCCGCCATGTATAAGTATTTCAGCAGCAAAAAAGAGCTTCTCGAAGCCAGTGTGGTTATTGACTTCGCCTCTGAACCGTCCGCTGCGGCGGATTTCAGCCAATACGGAAACGAGCAATTGGTCGAATATTACATTAACCGGCTTATTACAACCATTCAGGAAAATATGGAGCAGTTCAACATTCTCTTCACCGAATCGCTTCATCATCCGGAGCTTTCGGATTACTTCGACCGTTCGGTGTACCGCAAGAGCGCCGAGGTACAGGAGATGCAGAAACGGATTCAGGATGGCACGATGAACCCGATTATGGATATTTTTCTGTTTGAGCTGGGAACCACAACCAGCATTTGGTCCATTCTTCATTATGATCGCATGAAGCTTGGACGTGAGGACGGGAAATCCGAACAATTCCGGAAGGAAGTCATCCGCTTCGTCAAATATGGAGTTATGGGAACTGGCAGCCAGGAAGCACCGCAACTACGGTAAGCATTCCGGCTGTTTTTTTTGCGTCAAAATCCGGTTTCCTGAAAATAATTATATGGTATTATTAGGAAAACGACACAGGTTATAGGAAGGCAGTGGTTTCCATTCATCCTCTCTCCGAAAAAAATCTTCAACCGAGCTGCTGCTTGCCAATCCTACCGGGATATCCGCAGCAGCGGAATGGAAGTGACGCGCGTGTCTCCCATTTCTTTTGCCAAAGGTAATCCGTTTAATATAGTAGAACAAAATCATGGATCCTTAGGAGGAACAATATCATGGCAGCAAAATCACTTCATATCCAGGTTATCGAATTGCCCGTTAAGGACGTAGCCAAATCAGCAAAATGGTACACAGAGGTGTTTGGACTTGGCTTCTGCTTCCCTTTTATCGAAGGGGATGACGCCGCGTGGCTCAATCTGAACGGTATGGCTCTCGGACTTGTGGAAGCCGTCGAAATCCCGAAATTTGAATTTGTCAGCTCCAAAGGCGAAACAAAGCCTGTCCTTACCTTCCAGGTGGATAACATCCAGGAGCTCAGTAAGGAGCTGGGGCAAAAAGGGATCGAGGTTGGAGAAATGGTCTACAAACAGGGCGGTGGCTATAGCTTCCAACTGGTAGATCCAAGCGGCAACCTCCTGGGAATTTGGGGCGGCTGGCCGAAGGAAGATGAATCGCAGCTTTTAGGGAAACCCGGAATTGTATAATTAATAGTAATAAAAAAACGGCTCCGTTTGATCGGAGCCGTTTTGCTCTTATAGCACTTTACTCGTCTTCTTTGAAAATAGGACGCAGATTCAGCGCAAATTCAAATTCCTTCTCATCAAGGCGATACTTCTCCAGCAGCTCCGGACCGCAGGAATTGGAGCCGATACCGCTCATCTTATAATCAAGATGAACGATGGTCTCTTTCCGCTTCACCAGCTCATGCAAATGTTCCGCCTGATCCAGATCCTCCGGCAAATAATGCGATGCATTGAACGAGAAAGGAAGATTTCCCGTAAACATCAGCCCCATGCCAAGCTCATTCGTAACGGAAACCCATTCCGTCCCGTATCGGGATCCATTCTCCTGGGGCATCACATAAGGCTCGAACATGTCATTCACACGGAGCAGGTACTTGCCCATCCGCACGCTATGCCGTTTGTCGACATAGCTTTCGTGAGGGCCAAAGCCGAAGTACTCCACTTCTTCCGTTCCCTGCGGCATCGTAATCTGGAGACCAAAACGCGGCAGGAATGGAAGTCCCTCTCTCACTTTAACCTTTACCGCCAGCGACACTTCCCCGGAACCGTCTACCCGCCATACTGCCTGACCTTTTAGTACCGGATGCTTCATATAGCCACCCAAGGAGAAATCAGCCGCGATTTCAACCTCATGATCCGTTTGGTTTTGAACTGAGCACGCATACAGCTTCATTCCAGCACGGTGATAGCCCTCTTCCATCCATTTATGCTTGATGTTGCGGTCATTATCCGTCGGAGCCCGCCAAATGCTGAAACCAAGCGGTGACTGAATCATATTCACATCCTGCTTCGATAGACGGACCCATGTCCCTTTTACCTTATCGAATACATGGCAGAATTCATTACCTTCCACCGTGATGAGCGCTCCGTCCTCCCTGATGTCAATCGGACGCTGTCTCAGCGCATCCAGCCAGGCATGTGCTTTTCCAGTTGAGTTCTGTTCCTCTCCGATTTCAAACTGGGCAAATGTAATCTCGTATCCAGTCTCTGCCCACACGGCTTCTTCTTTTAAACGCACCATTACCGTAAGGAAATACCGGCCTTCGGCCAAACTTTGCTTGAAAGGCACCGTGAATACAGCTGATTCATGCGGTCCTGCGTCAACCGCTTCCAGCACTCCCTGTTCCACAAGCATCCCTTCCGCTTCAAGCTTCCAGGTAAATGAAAGATGGCTTAAACCGTTAAAATCATACAGGTTCGTCACACGGATTTTTCCGGCTTCCAGATCCTCTGCTTCAATTCGGACCGGTGCGATAACCTGCTTCAGCTCCAGCAGCCCGGTATGAGGAACACGGTCCGGCGAGACCAGGCCATCTATACAGAAATTGCCGTCATTCGGATGATCTCCAAAATCACCACCGTATCCGAAGTATTCAGTACCCCCGATAGTTCTTGCACGAATACCGTGGTCATTCCATTCCCAGACACAGCCACCCATCAGCTTCGGATATTTGTAGAACATATCCCAATACTCCTTGAGATCCCCTGGTCCGTTGCCCATTGCATGACTGTATTCGCATAGGAACAGCGGCTTGCTGCGGCTCTCATCAGCACCATATTCGCCTACGTATGCGGGAGAAGCATACATTTCACTCTCGATATCCAGATCCTCCGTATCCGTGTCGCCTTCGTATCTTTTCGCTGCTCCCTCATAATGTACAAGGCGTGAATCATCCCGCTTCTGTGCCCATTTGGCCATGGCGATATGGTTGGCGCCATAACCTGATTCGTTGCCAAGGGACCACATGATGATGGAGGCATGGTTCTTGTCCCGTTCCACCATCCGCTGCATACGGTCTACAAAAGCCTTCTCCCAAGCCGGATCGCGCGTCAGCTGATGGAAATCGCCGGATACCGTGAGTCCATGGCATTCCAGGTCCGCTTCATCCACAACATAAAAGCCGTACCGGTCGCATAATTCCAGGAACCTAGGATCATTTGGATAATGGGAGGTCCGCACCGTATTGATGTTATGCCGTTTCATTAGCATGAGATCCTCAATCATGTGGTTGAGTGGTATCGTCTGCCCCAGATCCGGATGGGAATCATGGCGATTGACCCCTTTTAGCTTGACCGCTTGCCCGTTTATGGTGAAAATGCCGTTTTCCACGGATACCGTCCGGAATCCGACAGGGAAATGAAGTACTTCATGTCCATCGCTCAGATACAATTCATACAGATATGGCGACTCTGCATTCCACAAAACAGGCTCGGACACGTTCAGCGTAAGTTCAGCCTGCCCGTCCGCCTGTACCTGCCCCGTCGTACACACCTTTCCATCCGCGTCACGCAGCTCCGCTTTCAGTGTAAGCGGTCCTGTCGTATCCAGCTCGCAGCGGAGAACCCCTTCGGTAAGATCACTGGAAAGCTCCGGATTAATAAATGCATCACGAACATGCGCCCCATCACGTCCCAGCAAATAAACGTCACGGAATATTCCCGAGAAGCGCCACAAATCCTGATCCTCCAAATAGGTTCCGTCACACCATTTCAGCACCATAACAGCCATACGGTTTATACCAGGTTGTATATGCGGGGTAATATCAAATTCTGCCGGAATGCGGCTTCCCTGGCTATAGCCGACAAATTGACCGTTCACCCACACATAGAAGCAGGAATTAACTCCCTCAAATACCGTATAGGTCTTTTTCCCGCTCCATGATTCTGCAATACGAAAATCCCGAACATACAAGCCGGCCGGGTTCTCATCCGGCACATACGGGGGATCGCAGGGAATCGGATAATTCACATTGGTATAATGAAGCTGGTCGTAGCCCGCCGTTTGCCAACAGGATGGCACTAATAAATCATCCCAATTCGCAGCATCGAAGTTTTTATCATAAAAGGATTCTGTAATGTTATGTACACTGTTGTAATATTTAAACTTCCAGCCGCCGTTCAGCGTCCGGTAAAACGGGGATCTCGATCTTTTGCCTGCCTTCGCCGATTCTGCGTCCGCATATGGAATGTAATATGCCCGCGGTTCTTGCCGGTTAACTTCAAGGATTTGCGTGTTTTCCCAATATTTCTCCAACTCTAGCATGTCATCAGCTCCTTTAACGTTATCCTAACAAATGAAAACGGAGCGGGGAAGCTCTGTTTTTTTGAAAAAGTATAACTTTTTCAAGATATGAAGGCGCTTTCCTACCAGAAGGCTTTACGTACCGGCAAAGGGTCCTGATCCCGCATCAGCCGGTGAACGAGTGTTTCCATCAGCTTATGTTTCATTTCCAGATAAGACGGATCGAAGAAACGATTATGCAGCTCATCCGGATCAGACTCCAGATCAAACAGCTCTCCATAAGCTTCATCCGCAAAAATAACCAGCTTATACCGGTCTGTACGCAAGCATTTGGCGTGAACACCGCGGTCATGGGCATCATAAGCCGTCATCGCGGATTCGCGTACCCGCTCAGTCTCCCCTGAGGCTACCGGCCGCTGCGAGATTCCCTGAATCCCTTCCGGTATTTCCGCTTTCCCGATCAGCTCCAGCAGTGTAGGTACGATATCCACATGCTCCATCAGCGCATCTGTCTTGGCCCCCTTTTTCACACCAGGTCCTTTAAGAATCATCGGGATGCGTGTGAGTCCCTCATAGAACCATGGCCCCTTATACAGAAGACCGTGATCTCCAAGGAGCTCACCATGATCGCTCGTAAAGACGATCAAAAGCTCATCGTCCATTCCTTTGTCTTTCCATGCGCCGAGAATCCTGCCGATTTCTTCGTCAATGAACGTAATCATGGCATAGTAATTGCGGATCAAGCGCTCCATATGCTGCTGATCCCAGGAATGAAGCTCCCCGCCCCCCGGCCAGTAGCTGCCTTTTTGAAGAAGGAGATGCTCCGGGCGTCCCTTCACATCTGAAGCATCTCCTGCCGGTTCGGGAATTTCTGTATGCTCATACAGCCTGCTGTATGCCTCTGGAGGATTAAAGGGATGATGGGGATCCACGAAGCTGCTCCATAAAAATAAGGGTTGCTCCGGGGAATGCTCCTCGATTGCGCGTATGCTTCTGTCAGAAATCCAGCGTGTCTGGTGAAGCTCGGGCGGCAATCCGCTCTCCCACACGTCACCTGCAGCATCATCGGACCGGAACAGATCCTTCCGCAAACGACCTGCCACATCCGGATCGCGTTCACCAATCTCATCCAGATATTCGCCGATCATGTTGTCTTCCGAAATATGGTGCTCATCAAAACCGTAATAAGTACCATCCCGCTCCCTCCCCCGGTCACGGACGGACACTTCCTCCGCTTCATAGGTGAACCCCGTTTTACACTGCTCCCTGAAATGCATTTTGCCGACCCCAATCGTGTAGTAGCCGGATTGCTTCAAATGATCGCAAAGCGTCAGTTCATCCTCGTTTAACGAAACCCCGATATTCCAGGCCCCATGAATATGGGGATAACGTCCGGTAAAGATCGATGCACGGGAAGGCGTGCAGACCGGACTTGCACAGTATGCTCTGTTAAAAACCATTCCTTCGCGGGCCAAGCCGTCCAGATTAGGTGTGATGACCGCAGGATTTTCATAGCCCAGCGCATCCCCTCTCATTTGGTCGGTCGTGATCAGCCATATATGTTTTTTACTGGACATGGGCAGGAAATTTCCCCTTTCAATAACTGCAAAGTCAGCCTGATCAGGAACATTCACTCGCGACCAGGCTTCGATGTTCTTTCGGGTACGGTACTTATCCGTTCCGCATATGTGAGAGAACGGTAACCGGTTTGCGGCCGACAAACAGCTGCTTGCCATCGGAGTATCCTTCTTCCCGTCCCTCCAGCTCCTGAATAAGAACGGAGCGCCAATAATCCATCCGCTCTTGATATGCCTGATCACGCGCAGCATTATGAAGTTCCTGCGGATCGTCCGTAAGCAGGAAGAACTGCTCTTCTCCCGTTTGTGAGAACCAGATGTACTTTTCTTTGCCATCTGTCAGCCAATGGTTGGACTGCATACCCTGCGTATGCTCACCGTGCAGATAGGAGCGCCATGCTGCATTGCCTGATCCTTCCTCAGTAGAAGAAGCGGCGAGCTTCAGGACGCTCCCTCCATCCACAGAACCTGGTATGGCTACACCTGCCGCATCCAAAAGTGTCGGCATAATATCGCGCATTTCCACAACCTCCTGCACCACTTTGCCGGTGCCAAGGCTCAGACGGTTCCCCGGATCGTTGACGATAAACGGCACCCGGGCACTTCCTTCGTACGGCAGCGATTTTCGGAACAGATGATGATCTCCCATCAGTTCGCCATGATCTGACGTGAACAAAATGACGGTATTGTTCCTCTCTCCGTATTCTGCCAGCACCTGCATGAAGCGCCCGATCTGATGGTCAATATGGGTAATAAGCGCATAATAGGCAGCCATGGCGTTTTGCAGACGACGTTTGGGCACAAGCCCCTTACTCGTATACGGACTGAGCCCGTCCAAGTCAGGATCCGATTGAAGAGCCCAGTCTCCTACAGGCGGCTCGGGAATTTCAATATCTTTATACAGATCCAGATAAGCCTGCGGCGGATCCAGCGGTGAATGCGGCCGGACAAAGGACATCCATAAGAAGAAGGGCTTGTCCGGATCGCGGCGGCGGAGGAAATCGATCGACTCGGTAACGACCCAGTTCGTCGGATGCAGCTTCTCCGGCAGATGCCATGGACGGGCTACCGTAGAGGAATTGCAGTCGAGACCGAGATCCGTCAGGTCCGCCCCCGGCACTTGCTGGCGCAGCCAATGCAAATAATCATCCACCTCGTCATAATGCTCACGGACCGGAATGCTGTACTTATTGCGGTTATGATGCAAGTATCCGTCATGCAGAACAACATTGTGAAAGCCCATCAGATTTCTGGCAGGATAAACATGCATCTTCCCAACACACTGGGTGTGGTATCCTGCCTTCGCAAATTCTCCCGGCATCGTATGTTCATAGTTCCACGGTACACAATCCTGGTATCCCACTCGGCCATGGCTTTTCTGAGATTGGCCTGTAAAGATTGCGGCTCTAGCAGGCACGCATGTCGGCGTAGCCGAGTAAGCACGGTCAAAGCGGACCCCTGTGCGCGCCAGCTCATCCAAATTCGGGGTTTCTACTACGGGATGCCCGGCAATGCTCAGGCAGTCATAGCGCATTTGATCCACGGTAATCAGTAGAATATTCGGTTTAGAATCCGGTTTGGTCTGGTTCAAGCTTTTCCCTCCTTTAAGATGTAGAACAACCTGTACATCTGTAATTAATTCCATTTAACCTCCAACATGATAAAAAGTAAATGGATATATTGATGTATTTACCTGTATAAAAGTATGATTATTTATCAAATCACCTTATTAAACAATTCTTTATTCCAAAAAGAATTAAAGTGCGATATACTGATTTCGAACACCGCAGGATGAACGGAAAGAAGGAATATGGATCATGGAACTTCGCGATGAAAGTAAACTTAGGTTAAGCGGCAAGCTTTTTGTTTCTTTTCTTAAAATAGGACCTACCACTTTTGGAGGTGGCTACGCCATCCTTCCAGTGATTGATAAAGAAGTTACCGAAAATCGCAAATGGCTATCTTCGAAGGAAATGAGTGAGATTACTGCACTGTCAGGCGCGGCTCCGGGAGGAATCGGAGTCAATGTGGCCGCTCTCGCAGGCTACCGTATTGCCGGCATACCAGGTTTGCTCTCCGCTGTCGCCGGCATTTCCCTGCCAACCATTCTCATTATGCTGATTCTGTGCGCAGCAGCCACTGGCCTTAGCGACAACCGCTATGTGCAGGCTGCCCTCCATGGCATCAAACCTACGGTAGTTGCTCTGATCGTATATGCCGCCATTCGGATGAGAAAACAGGCCCTCTATAATCCGGTAACCTGGGGCGTCGCCGCTACTTGTCTGATTTTGCTCCTCTTCTTCCCTATTCAGCCTCTATTTGTTCTTGCCATCGGCATTGTCATCGGAATGGTAGCTGAAGCCGCTTCTGCCTCCAAAAGCTCAAACAGGATGAAGCAGAAGCAGGAACAAGACAAACATCATTCGATGTGACCTCGGGCATATTGGATACATCCGCACCCATTCAGGATTTATATCAAATCCTCATTCGTAGAAAAGAGGTTGAACCATGCTGTTCGAGCTGTTTTGGACTTTTTTTAAAATTGGCTTCATGTCTTTCGGCGGCGGTTATGCCATGCTTCCTGTCATTGAACACGCGGCTTTGAAGGAAGGATGGATGACTACTCAGCAGTATACGGAGGCCATTGCACTGGCAGGCATGGCTCCAGGGCCGGTGGCGATGAACAGCGCCGTTTATGTCGGTTATACGGCCAGCGGTTGGATCGGCAGCCTGATCGCCTCACTCGGCATCGTTTTCCCTTCGGCCATCATTATGTTTCTGGTTGCCACGATTTTTTACCGTGTGTATGATAATCATTGGGTACAGGCTGCGCTGAACGGCATGAAGCCGGCTGTCATTGCCTTGATTGCCTACGCAGCCTATACCATGACGATACATTCCGGTTTCATAACCGGTTTTTCCGTAAGCACCTTTGCCAGCATTGCGATCTTCATTGCTGCACTGATTGCAATGATCCGTTTTCGCGTGCATCCGCTGGCGATGATTCTGGTTTCAGGAATTGTGGGGATTTTAATATATGCTTAATGAGAAGAAACAACGAATTGACGCTGAAAAACGCATCCCCTCGCCAAAGGCGAAGGAGCTGTTTCACGATATCCGCCGCAAGCATGAAATTGGCAAAAATGATCTGCTCACCTCAAGCGGCCTGACGGTAAGCACGCTTACACGGGTGCTGGATGAGCTCGTCAGCATCGGGATTATTTCCGAAAGCGGGCTTGGTGCCTCCACCGGAGGGCGCCGTCCTATCCTGTATCAAGTCAAAGCTGACTACGGCTACGCGTTCGGACTGGATATTTCCCGGGTGAGCTCCAAGCTGGTACTGCTCGATCTGGCAGGAACAAAGATAGATTCCAGGGAATGGCGCATGACTGAAGAGACAACACCCGAAGTCCTTATGCAGGAGGTCACCGCTCAGGTGAAGTCATGGATGGACAAGCATCTCATTGCTTATGAGCAGGTGATCGGCATGGGAATTGGCGCGGTCGGGCCACTGGATCGGGAAGCAGGCGTTATTGAGGACCCTGAATGGTTTGCCGCTCCAGGCTGGAACCATGTGCCTGCAGTACATATGCTTGAAGATCGTCTCCGTTTCCCCGTCATCCTGGATAACGGGGCCAATACGGCACTGATCGCCGAATCCTGGGCGAACCGTACCAAAGATTTCGTGCATATGCTTTATGTGCACGGCGGTACGGGACTTCGCCTCGGCATGATGACGGACAATAAGCTGATTCATGGTGCAGCTGATATGGAGGGCTCCTTCGGCCAGATGATCATCCAGGCAGACGGGCTCCCTTACCGTACAGCACAGGGAAACTTCGGGGCGCTGGATACCTACGCTTCGGTGCATGCGATAGAGCGCGAGGTGAACTCCAAATTACGGACGGGGCGGAGCAGTTCTCTACGGCAAATGCTTCAACCTGGTGAACCGGCCAAATTTCCGGATATTATGCAGGCGCTGAAGCTTATGGATCCGATGGTTACTGAAATCGTGACACAGGCTGCAACGTATTTTGGCATCGGCCTGGCTAATTTACTGAATATTCTGTATCCGGAAAAGGTTATTTTGGGCGGTCCGTTGATAACGGACTCCAACTTGTTCTTTTACACCGCCACCCAAACCGCTATCCGAAAAACATATCATTATCCGAAATATCAGGTTATTTTCAGCAAAGGCACTTACGGCGAAGAAGCCATCGCCATCGGAGCAGCCCAGCTGATGCTAAGCCAATTAACCGTATAATCTGTTCGATTCATTCACTTTTTCTCAATTCAGAGAGGAGCTGTCGCCATGTCAGCGGAATCAAAATCTGATTTGCCAAACAAAACGGAGCCCGAAGCATCCACAGTCAAAGTCCCTTCCTGCTGTGCAGCAAGACGTATGGCCGTTGAGACATCATCCGGCTGCGGTACTCCTTCCATGAACATGGATCACAAGCAGACGGCGGCAGACATTAACGTTATTGAAGCCTCGGAGGCGAGGACTGCTGCGTTATCAGGCACTTCTTCACGGCCGGATACCTCCTCATGGCCGATCATTCCGGAAGGCATATATATTCTGGGCACCAATGACGGGGAAGGCTTTGCTTCCGATGCCGAAGGACCCGCAAGGCCGGTTCATGTACAGTCGTTCCGCATCTCGCCTCATACCGTAACCAATGCAGATTATGCCGAATTTGTTGCCGCAACAGGCTACATAACGGAAGCCGAGCGATTTGGCTGGTCCTATGTTTTTCATCTGCTTCTTTCTGATCCAGAGAGCGTCAACATTGTCGGTTCACCGCTGCAGACACCGTGGTGGAACGGGGTTGAAGGTACCTATTGGCGCCAACCCGAAGGCCCGGGAAGCCATGTGCTGGACCGTATGAATCATCCGGTCGTGCATGTCTCCTGGAATGACGCCCAGGCTTACTGCGAATGGGCAGGCGTCCGTCTGCCTACTGAAATCGAATGGGAAACGGCAGCTCGCGGTGGACTGGAGGGAAAACGATATCCTTGGGGTGATGTGCTGCGTCCGGACGGCGAGCATCGCTGCAATATCTGGCAAGGGGTATTTCCGACGAAAAACCATGCCAGCGATGGTTATCTTGGCACGGCTCCGGTAGATGCCTATAAGCCAAACGGCTATGGGCTGTATAATATGTCCGGCAATGTCTGGGAATGGTGTGCCGACTGGTTCACCCAGAATCCGGACAAGCGCGGCTCGACCGAACAGCCGCAAGGACCGGTTCAAGGAACCTCGCGTCTCATGAAGGGCGGATCTTATCTCTGCCATCAATCTTACTGCAACCGCTACCGCATCGCGGCGCGAAGCAGCAACACGCCGGACAGCTCTACAGGGAATATCGGTTTTCGCGTGGTTGCAGATATAGAATAAATAAACTAGTTATAGCAAAAAAGAGTCATGCCTGGCATCTGATAAACAGATCCCATGGCATGACTCTTTTCATATGCACCCGGCTACATTTTCATGGCGCTGCCTGCCAATCCTTCGGCAAACTGCTTGCTTGCAAAGATAAACAGGATGATCAGCGGAATCGAAGCAATCACATAGCCTGCGAACAGCGGTCCATAATTGGTGACGAACTGCTGCTGGAAGGATACCAGCCCGAGTGTGAGCGGCTTCAGCTTGGCGTTGTTAATGACCATCAGCGGCCACACATAATCATTCCATGTATTCAGAATATTGAGAACGCCAAGCGTTGAAATAATCGACTTAGACAGCGGCATAACGATAGTCAGCAGAATCCGGAGCTCTCCGGCCCCGTCAAGCCGCTCAGCTTCAAACATCTCCTCCGGGAGCGAGGCGAAAAATGAACGAAGCACAAAGATGCAAAAGACTTGTCCTCCTGCAATGTACGGACCCCAAAGCCCAAGCCAGCTGTCAACCAGATGAAACTTATTCACCAGCCCGAATAAAGGTACCAGACTGAGCACGCTTGGAATCATCAACAGTGCAATAATCAGGAAATAGATCTGTTCTTTCATAAAAAAGCTCATCCGCGCCAGCGGATACGCCGCAAGGCAGGAAAAGACCAGCACGCCGATCACCGTTACCCCGCTAATGATGAAGCTGTTCCAGATATAATCCGAAATGGCTGACCAGGCATCTTTGTAATTGATCAGTGTGAACGGAAAGGTGACCGTCCAGCGGTGCAAATTGAACTGATTCGCATCCTTGAAGGATAGATTGATGAGCATCAATAGCGGGATAAAGGTTAATACTCCCAGAATGATCAGCACAATATTTCGGATCCATACTCCCTTATCAACTTTCAAATGGAGCCGCCCCCTCTCAATCCGGACTGTATTCCGTATCCGACTTCATGTATTTGTTATTGAGCAGCGTGAAAATAAAAATAAGAACAAACAATACGAGCCCGATCGCACTTGCATAGCCAAATCTGCTCGCGCTCATCGCCGACTGATACATAATGAAGCCCGGAACCGTCGTTGAATAACCGGGTCCCCCTCCTGTAAGAACCAGCTGATTCTGAAAGGCCTGGATACCTCCGATAATATTCAGAATCGCAATCAGCTTGATCTGAGAGGTTATCAGCGGTACTTCGATTCTCCATATCAGTGACCAGCCCGTGGCACCGTCCATTTTAGCAGCTTCAATAACCGATCTCGGAATGTTCTGAAACCCTGCAAGATAGATCAGCACCCCCACACCGTTCACCCATGGGAATCCGATGAGCATAAAGGAAGCCAGCGCCGTGTCGGGCAAGCCCAGCCAAAGCGGCAGCTGTTCCTTGCTTACCCCAAGCGATGACAAAACCGAATTAATCAGGCCGACTTCCGGATTCAAAAGAAACTGCCAGAGCAGCAAAATGACCATCCCGGGTATCACAAGCGGAAACACAAACATCAACCGGTAGAAATGCTGGAGCCTGGCCTTTTGGATTTTATATATGAACTCCGCGGCGATGGCGGGAATCGTAACGGAAACAAAGACCGAGAATACGGTAATGATCAGCATATTGACAAAACCGGTCTGAAAATCCAGGGACTTCACCATCTCCACAAAATTATCAAAACCGATAAAATGGGGCGCATTAAAGCCGTTCCAGTCTGTAAAGGAATAATAAAGTGCGGACAGCGCCGGATAATAGTTGAACGTTAGCAGGGAGATCATCGTGGGTGCAAGAAACAGATAGGGAATCCATCGCTTCATGCCATACAAGCCACGGGTCTTCATGGATGCCACCCCTTTGTGCGGGAGAGGCTGAAGACCTCTCCCGCAAGTTTAATGAATTGCATTACTTCGTCCAATCCGGATTTTGCTTAATCAGGTTCTCCGAAGATTTCTTCGATTGCTCGATTACCCTGCCTGTGAACTTCTCCAGGGAATCCGATCCCGTCAAATATGTCTGGAGCGAAGCCAGGAATACATTCGAATAGGATTTGTCGAGACGGGAATTATAGCCCTGCATATTGGCAATATCCATATCCTCGTGGAATACTTCATGACCTGGCGGTGGCGATGCCCCCACGATATTCGGCTCACCGTCGGACTCGAGATCAACCTTGCTGACGTTCTCCGGCTTGCTGAGGAACATCAGGAAATCCATGATGACCGGAATTTTCTCCGGATCCTCTTTGGCCAGATACCCTGGTACCAGCCACTGCAATGCGCCCCACGCACCGTAAATTTTGGTCTGTTTTCCAGTTGCAAGTGACGCATCCTGTGGTGTTATGACCGGGAAATTAAAAGCCCCGAATTCAAATGGAACCTTTGCCTGCTTCAGCTGCCCGTTCGTCCAGCTGCCGCCGAAGATCATGGCCACCTTGCTCTGTGCAAACATCTGCAGCGAATCCGTTGCGCTCGTAAAGCCTTTGTTCCAGTACTGAGACCAATCCTTCACCAGCTTCCACTGCTGGGACAGCTGCTCCTGATTGGGGTATTTCCCGTCCTGAACCGCGAGCGCAATCTCGTTAACCTCCAGATTATTGTTATTATTGCGGTCCATATCTGTAATTTTCCCCATATAAAACTGGCTGCTCATTAATGAATCAATCCAGTGTAAATGACAGCAATCGCCTTTGCCTTCAACGGCAAAAGGTGTAATGCCTGCTTCCTTGATTTTGGCTTGCGCATCCATAAACTCAGACCAGGTTTTCGGAATGCCGAGTCCGAGATCATTGAATATTTTCTTATTGTAGTAAATCGCTACCCCGACACCATCTGCCGGAACAACATACAGCGCCCCGTCGGGAGCTCTGACCGAATCCAGAATGCCTGGCACGAACATATCCTTCCAAGGCGTATCATTCTGATATGGATTCGGTTTTTGCAGCCAGTCATCCATTTTCAGGAACCACCCCTTCTGATAATGGAGCCATGTATCATCGTAGTTATCCCAGAACACATCCGGTGCATCCTTGGACAGCATTCGGGCCTGCATCCAGGCACTGCGGTCCTGATTGCCCACGTCGACGAATTCGATTTTGACGTTGGGCTTCAGCTTTTCATATTCGGCCACAATCTCCGTAAGCGCTTTAATCTCACGCGGATCGGTTGCCGTCGCTTTTCTGGGCAGATTGTTCTGCGGATCAATTTTTATGACCCACTGCTTTTCCGCTGGCTTCTCCTGGCCCTTATTTTCCCCGGTGGTTTGTTCCTGCCCACCGCCTCCGCCCGAGCACGCGTTCAGCAGCAGGATGATGGATGTGAAGAAGGCGATCATAAAGCCATATTTACGTTTGAACATGTGCATGAACTCCTTTCTTGGTATGAAGCTGCATCATTCTTATCCCGAAGTATAGGTGCTTCTGCATGGAAACGACATATCTGTGCTTTACCTGACTAGGCTGGAATTGACTATTTAATGTTTTAGATCAAAATACTTACTTCGCCAGCATGGATTCGCGATATTCCGTCGGAGTGACACCAACCATTCTTTTGAACAATTGGCTGTAATGGGCCGGGTCCTTGAATCCGACTTGATAAGCAGCCTCATAGGCTTTTATGCCGCTCTGCTTCAGCAGCGCCTTGGACGCTTCGATTCTGTGTTCCCACAGCAAGTCACGGAAGTTGCGTCCGGTTTCTTTTTTGATAAGGCGGCTTAGGTAGGAATGGTTCATATGCAAATGCTGCGCAAGCGATGTCAGCGTAATCTCACCCTGATAATGGGCCTCAAGGTAATCGGTTACCCCTTTCAGCACTCTGGCCGCTGCATGATATTCTCCGGTCCGGCATTGCAGCGCGGCTTGTGTCAGCAGGCTTTCCAGATAGGCCATCAGATCCTTGAGCGTGTCATAGGACAGGAGGCTTTTATGGACATCCCCAAGCCCCTCTTTCCCATTGGCAGGCATGTACTCTTCCATGATGCTGCTGGCTTCGTTCACGAGCATCGTGGCATATCGCTGCACCTGTGATTTGTTCAGTCCCTTACTGAGCATTTCTCTGTATATAGACCGCAGAAAATCCTTAACGGCCGCGGTATCGCTCTGGCGGATGATTACGGACAGCTCCCGCATTCTTGCAGCTTCGACCTCCATCTGCTGCCGCTCCAGAATCGTGATCACATCGCGTGATACAACGGAGCCTTTGCCGAGCAGCATCCTGTAATCCAGACATTCCCGGATTTCTTCCTTCGCATGCCCTAGTTCTATTGGAGAAGTGAGGCAGTCGCTGATCCCCATGGAAACCGTATGACCAAATGACCCTTCAGCTGCGGTGACGATCTCCCTTGCCATTCGGATACCGGCATTCTTAAACTCATCTGCGGATATCTCATGCCCGATGAGAAGCACTCCAATCCCTTTGGGTTCAAGGTATGTCCAGTAAGGAAAAGGATGATATTTCAACATACAGCACACCGTTTCCCGAAGGGCCAGCATGGAGACAGGCTTTCCGGTATGATGCAGCAGCTCGATATTGTCCACCTCGACCGACATTAGGAGCAGCTCTCTCCCGCATAATTCGGCGTAAGCAGGATCAGCGGGATCCGGCCGTTCACCTGCAAACAGTGACTGTAGGCACTTTTCCTGGCGCAACCTCATGTCCTCGTTCAAATGCCGAACCCCCTGCTTCAACAAGTCCACCGCAAGAATCACTTCCTCGATTTGCACGGGCTTCGTAATAAAATCGGCCACGCCCAGCTTAATCGCATGCCGGGCATACTCGAAATCACCGAATGCCGTGACGAATATGACAAAGATCGAAGGGTACATCATGCGTACCTTTTCGGCAAGTTCCAGTCCGTCCATCACGGGCATCCGGATATCCGAGATGATGAGATCCGGTCTGGTGAGCGAAATACTCTCCAGAGCCTCCCTGCCGTTGCAGGCTGCCGCAACGATCTCACATCCCATCCCGCTCCAGACAGGATGATGAGCCAGGCTATCCCGGATTACCGCTTCATCATCTACGATCATAATTCGCATGCTAGCTCCTCCTCCATAAACTGCATGGGAATGGTGACTCTAACAACAGTTCCCATGCCTGCATCTGTTTTTTTGATTGTGAGTCCATACGTTTCGCCATACAGTAATTGAATCCGCTGGTTGACCGTTGCCAGTCCCGTACCCAAACCTTCGGAGCGATAGCTGTCGTCACTTTTGTAACCGGGTCCGTTATCTTCCACCTCAAGCACAAGATCGTATTGATATTCGTATGCCCGAATGCTAATCCATCCCTGGCGGTCCGTTTGCTGGATACCGTGAATCACGGCATTTTCAATAATAGGCTGAAGCAGCAGCTTGGGAACATGAATCATCAGCAGCTCCTCTGCAATATCAGTTTCCCACTGGATTTTGTCATGGTAGCGCTGCTGATGCAGCTGGAGATAGTAAACGGCAAAGGTAATCTCTGTCTCAAGCGGAACATAATCCAGACCCGGCGCGATCGAGAAACGCAGAATTTTGGACAAAAGCTGGACGGTCTTCGGAACGGAGTCGAAACCTGATTCTTTAGCCATAATGGAGATGGATTCCAGGGTGTTGTATAGAAAATGGGGATTGATATGAGCTTTGATGGCGGATAGCTCCGCTTCCTTTTTGACCAATTCTACTTTGTATACTTTTTCAATCAGGTTCTTCATCTGAGTAATGAGACTGTTGTAGCTGCGGCAGATTTGAGCGATTTCATCGGTGGTATGGATACCTGAAATGGTCTCGAAAATTTGCCTTTCCGCCTTGCGCATCAGCCGGTTCAGCCGCAGCAAGGGACTCGTGATATGCCTCAGAATACCAATGGTAAGCACCAGCACCCCCAGCCAGGTGATCACAGTGATCAGAACGGCGTAGTATGCGAGCTCTCGGATTTCCTTGCCGAAGGCATTTTTGGGCATGTGGCTGATGTAGTTATATGAAGAGTAAATCGATGTACGTTTGTTGATGATGCTTTGTCCTGCTCCAAGCGATTTGTAGAGGGTGTTAATCTGTGCCTCGTCTGTAGAAGCCAGAATAAGTCCGTTCAGGTTCGTAATAAAAAATGCTCCCTGCTTGTAGGAGGCCAGCGCCTCAGACATCCCTTTCGTGCTCAATGTGATAGCCAGCAATCCGTATTTGATCCCGCTCCGTTGATCGTATATTTCCATGGCTGATATCATGCGTCCCTGGTCAATAAAAGGTGCCCATATCATATGCCCTGGAGTTAGATGAGCTATTCCGGCCAGCGCATTGTCCGACTCCGATCCAGATGCATTCGTGCTGGTGTACATATCACCGCTGTTGTTGAAAATATAAATGGAATCGATCAGTCCGTACGCTTCCCTTTCCCGGTCCAGTAAGGATCTGACCTCCGATTGGTATACCCTTTGATCCAGATCGCTTAATGGATATAGTGTGCTGTCATTGCTGTTCCGGAGCAGCGCTTCCACTTCACGCTGGATCGATATATTTTTAGCCTTCTGATCGATACTGTTCAGCATTTCATCCAGCTTGTCGGATGTCTCCACAATGTTTTGTTTGCTGGATTCACGGATTTTTGTTTCGATAATTTGCATGGAACGGTAATAAAATAGCCCTGTCACCAGGGCCAGCGGAATAACGGTCAGAAGCGAGTAAATAATGAGCATCTTGTAAAAAAGCTTCGAATTGATATGATTCCACAGCCTTCGCATGATAAGGATCCCTCCCTTGGTTCTGGTACCCTGTCTCCTACAATTGATATTGCCTTCGGAGCCGGTATTGTCCGGGCGGCATACCGATGCGCTCGCGGAACAACCTTCCGAAAAAACTCACGTTGGGTATACCCACACGCTCAGCAATTTCCTGGATAGAGTACGTCGTTTGTTCAAGCAGGATTACCGCATGGTTGATCCGCAAATGATGCACATATTGAAGCGGCGTCATACCCGTATTTTTTTTCATGCAGCGCGTAATATGGTCAAATTGAAAATGCAGAGCCTCCTCCATCTTTTGGGAGTGAAAGGCTTCCATCCAATGCTTCTGCAGATAACCTACCGTTTCCCGGGCAAGCGCTGACGAGGGTGATCCCGGTCTCGCTTTGGCCTCCGATTGAAGTGTTTCCAGCAGCTCGCAGAACAGAGATTGAAGCTGGAGGGAATGCTCCACGGACAGCTGCATATGCAGCTGAACCATACGGTCTAATGTCGGCTGCAGCCGGCTAAAGGGAACCGTCCCATGCTTCGGAAGATACATCGTCTGATCCGATGGCAGGGTATCGCTGTCTCTGCCCTGTGGAAGAACCGCTGACCATGGGATATCTTCGGCATTCAGCGTTCGTAGCGCAGCCGGATGCTTAAAATGTACCCAGTATACCTCCGTCTCTTCTGTACAAGGCGTTGTGCCGGAATGTGTTTTTCCGGGTTCAAGCACAAGCAATTGCCCTGCCTGTACCGTATACTCCGCCTGATCTTCCTGCATGTACATAGCGCCTCTCTTCACGAAAATCACGTCATATACATCAAATGACCGTCTAAAATGACAGTTCCCCGGCATCCATACCGCATGACCTACGGTCAGAAGTGACGGCAGCGGCGGAATTGCAAGCTCCAGACATTTCATGAACAACCCCTCCTTTGGTTTGCATCGATATTGTTTTAATGAATAGTCCATTTTAGTTATATATTAGCACCCCGCAAGGCATAGGTCATGAATCCAAAGTCGATATTGTACTAGTTAAAGTCGCTATTTCATGTAGTCCAATATCTTTTTTTCCGTTACCTTATGGAAGAAACAACTTTTTCGGAAACCAGGAAGGGGATTACACGATGCGTTTTCGCCAGGTTCATCTCGATTTTCACACCTCGGAGGCCATAGACCATATCGGCAGCCGCTTTGAAAAGGAACAATTTCAGCAGATGCTGAAGCTAGGACATGTAGACTCCATCACCATTTTTTCCAAATGCCATCATGGCTGGGCCTATCATCCGTCCAAGGCAAACCTGATGCATCCGGGACTTTCCTTCGATCTTCTTGGTGCCATGATCGAAGCCGCCCATGAAATCGGGGTTAAAACTCCCGTGTATTTATCTGCAGGGTTAGATGAGCAGCTGGCGGTCCGTCATCCCGAATGGTGGATCCGTCCGCGTTACGCGGATGGCGAAGATCTGTTCAGACCCGGATATCATCAGCTGTGCTTGAACACGCCTTATCTCGGTATACTGCTGTCCCAAATAGCTGAGGTTGTACAAAACTATGACGCGGATGGTATTTTTCTCGATATCGTAGGTGTGAGGGAATGCTACTGTGCAAGCTGTACAGCTGCAGCCCGGGCAAAAGGAATAGACCCGCGGGACATCCACGCCATGCGTCCATTGTGGGAGGAAACCTACGCCAACTATACCAATCAGGTCTTTGAAACCGTGAATATCTATAAGCCTGGTCTGCCCATTTTCCATAATGGCGGCCATATTCGGCGCGGACGCCGTGATTTAGCACGCATGAACACCCATCTGGAGCTGGAGTCACTGCCAACAGGAGGCTGGGGCTACGACCACTTCCCGCTATCGGCAAGATATGCACAGCCGCTCGGCATGCCTTTTCTAGGAATGACCGGAAAGTTCCATACCAGCTGGGGGGAGTTCGGGGGCTACAAGCATCCGAATGCCCTTCGCTATGAAACGGCCCTCAGTCTTGCGCATGGCGCAGCTTGTTCCATCGGTGACCAGCTGCATCCGCTCGGCCAGATGGATGAAGCGACCTACCGTCTGATTGGTAGAGCTTATGCGGAAGTGGAAGCGAAGGAAGAATGGTGCAAAGATACGGTTCATGTAGCTGATGTTGCCCTTCTCTCTGTTGAAGCCGCTGGTTCCCACACCGCTGATGGAGGCCATGACAGCTTTACCGGCCAATCTGATGCTGGTGCTGTACGGATGCTCGTCGAAGGGAATATCCTGTTTGATGTCATCGATCTCGAAAGTGATTTTGATTCGTATCAGGTGATCATTCTGCCCGACTATGTGCGGATCAATGAGCCGCTTCAATCCAAACTTCATCGCTTTATCGATCAGGGTGGGCGACTGCTCGTGACAGGGGAATCAGGTCTGCAGGCGGACTCTGATACTTTTGCTCTCGATCTTGGAGTAAAACATATCGGAATCAATCCATACCAGCCCGACTACTACCGTCCTCTGCAGCCCCTTGATCATTTGGGGGAGGCCGCATTTATTTTCTATTCAACAGGTCAAAAGGTAGAACTGACCGAAAACGGAACCGAGCTCGGCAAAAGGGAAAACCCTTATTTCAACCGGGATTCCTTTACCTTCTGTTCCCATCAGCATACGCCCGACAGCGGGGATTATGGGGGACCGGGAATGGTAGAAAGCGCCAATGGCATATACATCGCCTGGAATGTATTTGAGGATTATGCAACCAAAGGGAGCCTGGCGCTGAAAGAAACCGTATTATTCGCGCTGAGCCGTCTGCTGCCGCAGCCTTCCATGCGCACTGCCCTGCAAGCCCAAGGCTCGGCAACCCTGCAGAAGCAAGTGGACAAATCCCGCTATGTGCAGCATACCTTGTACGCATCACCGGTAAAAAGAGGAGACGGCATTGAAATCATCGAGGATATTTTGCCTGTGTACAACATTGCCATGGATCTGAGGATTCCGGAAAAGGTACAGCAGGTTTATCTGGCTCCGCAGATGACGCCGCTGGATTTCACGCAAAAAGGGGATCGGGTGATGTATACCATTCCTGAGCTGGAATGTCATCAGATGGTCGTGCTGGCGTATGAGAAAGAATTGTAAAGCTGATCTAGTGGATAAACGTGCATAAAAGCATCGCAATTCGCTTTTATATCGGCGAAATCCAAAAAAGGCAGGCCCCGTCACATTCGGGCCTGCCTTTTTTGCGCCTTCAACCATCGCTTCGGATTGCCTTACCTTTTCAACATCTTCATCAGCATATCGGATGACGGCATTCCGTACGGATTCTCATCCACTTCCTCGATGATCAAAGCGTTCACGATGTGGAAATACCGATGAAGCAGCTCTTGAGGGTCACCTTCGGCAAGCTCCCCCGCTTCCTGTCCTTGCTTAAACAAAGGAATCAGCGGCGCGATCATGGCGTCCGCCGAATGCTCCTTTAAAATATCCGCGGCGTCCTTTGGAATGACATTAAAGCTGCGGATGGCGCGGAGAATGAGCATAAAAGCAAGTTTGTTCTCGCTGAGCATATTCTCCGTCAGCGCCTTAATCTGCTCATAAGGCGTACCCGGCAGACTTGGCACATTCCCCGTCTCTCTCTGCCCTTCCTCCATCAGTTCCCGGACGATGCTGGTAAACAGCTCATCCTTGGACGTGAAATACCGGTATATCAGTCCCTCGCTCACACCGGCTTCCGCCGCGATCATGCTGGTCTTCGTTCCTGCAAAGCCGCTGCGGGCAAAAAGCTTTAATGCGGCCTGCTGGATCTGACTTTTCCTCTCATCCCGGATTTGGG
The DNA here is from genome assembly GCF_004916975.1 of Paenibacillus dokdonensis. Taxonomy (GTDB): domain Bacteria; phylum Bacillota; class Bacilli; order Paenibacillales; family Paenibacillaceae; genus Paenibacillus_AQ; species Paenibacillus_AQ dokdonensis. The sequence goes on from NZ_STGQ01000003.1 coordinate 428,270, forward strand.
CAAGCTGTTCCTTTTTCAATGGCGACAATAGATTCCGAACTCCCATCTCTCGAAAAATGACTTATTCCTATTGTACCATGATGTTCCGGCTGGGTTCACCGTACTTGCTTCGCTTCAGCATCCATAGCCAGGGGCAGGACATGCTTCTGCAGTACACCGAGAAACTGTTCCGGCCGGGCAAAGCACGCCAAATGCCCTGCCTGATGGATGAGAACGAACTCTTTATAAGGGGCATCAATGCGGTCGAGGTACTTTTTGGCCGTTGCCGTTGGCGTAATAAAATCCGAATCCCCTTGAACAATGAACACGGGCAGCTCGAAGCGGTATCCGATCTTGTCAAAATCAAAATGGATCATTTCTTCATGAAGCGCTTCGGCGGAAAAATTCATCCCTTTAAACAGATCCATCATATCTCCCAGCGTATGTTCCGGCGATGGCAGCATTGAAGGCATGATCAAATCCGTGATCATGTTGGGAACGCCGCGGATCGCCTTCACCATAAGACGATTACGTCTATCCACATCCTTACTGTTCCAGGCGAATGGATCGGTCCCCATTCGCTGAAGCAGCGCTGTTCCCTCCTTGTTGCCAGTCGTTCGAAAAGCATCCAGCAGAAGTTGATGGCCAACATGTTCGGGATCAGGAGCGTTCTGATCCGTCCCTACATAAGCGTGGTATAAATCCGGACGCCTCTTAGCCATCATGATGCCGGTAAGGCTGCCCGCCGAGCTGCCCACCAGAATAAGCTGCTGCTGCTGGAGCCTGCTGCAGAGATACTCGGATAACTCGATCCCGTCCTTCGCCAGCCGGTCGAAGGTCAACAATCTTCTGTCTTGTTTGCCGCTGCGCCGAAAGGTCTTTCCCGCTCCCCGCTGGTCCCACTGCACGATCGTAAAATCCTTTTCCCAGGATCGGAGCAGCGGACTGAAAATTGAATACACCGATCCCGGTCCGCCATGAATGAACAGCAGCACCGGATTGCGCCGGTTTTCTCCCCGAATGCTCACCCATTGATCGATCCCGCCAATACGCATAAAGCCGGATTCGGCGATGCCTTCGGATGTTGTTAAGCGGAGCAGCTGCGCATTCTTCCGTTGGTTTCTTTTCCGCATTACGATTTGAACCAAAGCATTGTTCATTTCAATTCCCCGCTTTCATTTTTATGATGAGTGAGTTACTCACTCATTAATTATTATTAAGATAATGGAATCTCGGATCCGTTGTCAACGGGTAATTTACATTTCTTTCTGTTTATAAGAAAAACGTCTATCGACGTACTTTCTAAGGAGACAGACCGCATCAAGATGTTGTTTTTCTTGCGATATCAGGAAGGTCTCGCTTCGAATCTTATACTTTCTGATATCTTGAACCAAAAAAACGGCCAACGCCTTTTGGCATTGACCGCTTTTTGTTAACTTTTCTAGATTTTAAGGATTCGTTGGCAAATGGTTCGCTTTCCGAATGAGGGAGAAATATTGGTCAGCCAGCACCGGCTGGTATTCCGGTCCGAGAGAATCCGTCAGCTTCACCACATCGGTCGGCGTCATGTTCCAGGCGAGCAGCCCGAGGGATACGAACAGCGGGGAATTGCCGTCCCACTTCGCTTTCGCTTCCGCCAGAATCTTTCGCCCGTCCTCTACGGTACTAATGCCCTGAATCGTCGAAACCGGCAGATTCCCTTTCAGGATGTCCACGCCGAAATGATCCTCCCAGCTCAGGAACAGCCCGTTCGGACGGTAGTTGTCCTCGTACGCTTTGATGACTGAATCGCTGAGCGGGACGTTTTGGTTCGCGATGCGGTTCAGCACGTAAGGTACGGTCATGCCGGTCTTTTTCAGGTACGAGGAAGTCTCCTTCAGAAATGCGGGAAGCGTCTTTTCCGGCCAGGCGTTCGGGTAGAAGTATCCGCCGCCGGAAGGTCCGGCGATCAGTTGGTCATTCGCGGTTGCCGTGCTTCTGTAGTAGTTCAGCATCGCCGGTGCCCCGTCATACAGCAGCGGACTGGACGTCCAGTTGATCGGCACTTGGCCGCGGTTCGGGTCATCCCACAAATTGCGCAGCCGGTGCTGGTTATACTGGAAGTTGTCGCCCTCGCTGAAGGTGTACGTCACATAAATTTTGTTCTCGAGCTTCGGCGTCTTGACCTTATCCGACGGCAGCGGCCCCTGCCCTTTATTATCCGTACCGGAAAATACCGTCAGATTGCTGAACCAATCGGCAGCAAGTACGTAGATGCTGTGGTTCGACAGCAGCTCAACCCCGTTGAATTCCCCTTCGGTATCATTGCTGAACCAGCCGAGGTATGGCGTGCCTGCAGGAACATCGGACAGGATTTTATCAAACAATGCCTTTTGCTCGGGCGTATTGGAGCCCAACCAGAAAACCATCGCCTTATTGGCAACCGCATAATCGCGGAGATAACCGTACGGCTCTTTCTGTTCCGAAGAAGGCGGAGCTTCGTTGCCCGCGTACACCTTAAATTGGTTCCACATGTCGACCGAAGCGGTCAACGACTTCGTGCCTGCAGGTACTTTAAACCCGTAGACGAAGTACCGCCCGTTATCCGCGAACCGGTGTCCTCCGCTGCCGCTGGAGAGCTGCGATTCTTGGGCGTCGTACAGGAAAGGCTTCTCGTCGTCGGTTCCGGGCACGAACCGGGCAATCGTCTGGCCATCCGCCTTCACGGTCACTTCATGAACGGCCGCGCCCCATCCATCCTGCTGGAACGCATCCTCAAAGCGGAGGTATACCGCATCCGTGCCTAGGAAAGATGTCAGATCCATGTCGTAGGTTTGGCGGTTCTTCGCATCCCGCTCCTGCGTCTTCTCCTCGGCTACCGCCTTGAACGACTGCGGAAGTCCCGGAGGCAGCTTCACCGACGTATCCGGGCTGAGCCCGATCAGCATCCGGTGCGTTGTCTGCTTCCACAAGTTCTCGTACTGCCAGGTGTAGGCATCCATCTTATCCTTAAACTTGCCCTGCAAATCATCGAGCACTTTCAGGTTGTAAGGAGCCGCCGTCAGCCTGGCGCTGAGCTCCGGACTGGCTACCACCGCATCCTTGAGTCCGGCAAGGGTTGTCGCCACGTTGATGCTGTCCGGAACCTTTGGATCGTAGACGATGATTCCCTTCACTTCCTTCTTAAATTCGGCCATCAGTTCCCATGGATCGTTATGCAACGTATAAGGTACCTTGAGATCGTTCAGCCAGGTCATCTTGCCTTCTTCCTGGTTTTCAAGCAAATAAACTCGGGGCTGGTTCCTGTTGACGATGCCCTGCAGGGTCGCAAGCATAATCTTGACGTCACCAGGGGCATCATAAACATCCGCTACGTCCAGACGCTTCACCTTCGCAAAGGTTGGGAGCGCTTTCGATTCCGGCCACTTGATGCCGCTGATGCCTCCGGGCGAGGATGAGGAACTTGGCGCCGGCTCGGCGGATGCGCCCATGGAGATGGACAGCGCGCAGACTGCAGTGAGACAAACCGTGGTAAACTTACGAAGCATAAACAATACACCTCAACTTTACGATGATTTGGTTGGCAGATGAAAGAAACATCTTTCCTCCCGGCCCGAATCCGAAATCTCCCGCATGCTGAACGCCGAATGGATCGAAGATCTCCTCCACAGCTAATATATATAATCTATATTTAATATATATAATATGATTTTACAATATGTTGAATAAAAATAGCCCTGTCGGTCCATTCGCTTAGTGCTTTGTTCCGAATGTTCATGCCAAATATCGACAATCTACACCATGTCGTCCGGGCTATATTCTGAAGCAGATTCCGTTCCATAGGAACAGCCGCCTGGCTCCAAAGAGCCGGCGGCTGTTTTTGCTTTCATATCCCTGTGCCTTCATCGACGCGTTTTTATTTCCGCCCAAAATCAGCCTTGATTTCTCCCCATTTTTCGGTGTTCCATTTGAGGATTTTATTCTCGTATTTATTGTCCTGCAGCCACTGAACCGCACGGTCGGTAAGCTCCCAAATCTTGCGTGTGGACTCGTTTCTCGCGAGCGTTGTTGCTGGCTTCTTGTTTCTGATCCAGGCGAGAGCGGTTCTCGAATCGGTATAGATCGTCTTCGTGCTGCCCTGCTGTTTCAAATATGCCAAGCCATGTACAATCGCGATGAATTCTCCGAGATTGTTCGTACCGTTCTCTACCGGCCCCACATAAAACAGGATCTCTCCCGTTTGCGTATCTACGCCCTTATACTCCACAGGTCCGGGATTGCCGCGGGTACCGACATCTACGGAGATGCTGTCATAAATGATCTCTTCCTGATCCGCGGCAGACGACCGGCTGCCGGCAGATTTGCCGCTGCTGGCCTTTCCTTTGGATGATGAGGAGGATTTGCTGCCTTGGCCCCAGTTCCCTTTCCAGCCGCCTTTAAAGGCCGCCTCGGCGTCTGCCCGGGATTCATAGGATTTATATTTTGCATCCGTATAGCCGTTCACCTGTGCTTGGCATTCCGCCCACGTTGTGTAGATTCCCGGCTTCTTTCCTTCCCATACCACATAAAATTTGGATTTGGCCATATGTAAAACTCCTTAAGTGAAAATATGCTGCATACTCTTTTTTCTAGAATCGATCATTTCGCCCTTAGTATCTTCTCACAAAAAAACACCTGCCGCAAACAGGTGCTTTTGCCAAAAAGCCTTTTCAGTCTCTCAGGCTTCGCCTAAACCTTCCTTCTCAAAAGCAGCGATGACTTCGCGGACCTCCTCCGGAAGCGGGGTGCTTTTCCCGCTTGCCGTATCAATCAGTACGATGGCTCCTCGTCCTGCTGCCTTCAGCGTATCTTCCACCACTACGGCATATTCCACATCCAGGGACGATCTTCCGATCGACGCCACCCGTACATGAAGGTTCACCTTGTCACTACGGTACATTTGCGCCAGGTATTGGCATTCCAAATCCGCGACCACGGCTACCTTTTCTCCGCCAAACATCGAGTCGAACAAGCCCAGATTTTCAAAATATTCAATGCGCCCCTGCTCAAAATACATAAAATAACTCACATTATTCACATGTCCCAGCATATCCGTCTCACAATAACGCACTTTGATCGGGATGGAAAAATGGAACTTTTTCAACCAGTTTTCAGGGTTCGGCTGAATGAAGCTTTCCTTGCGCATGTCTACTGCCCCTCTCGAGAAAAATATACTACTTACTGCCTTGATGTTTATTACCCTTCTTATTGTAAAATCTGAACAATGCCTTTCTCAAGGCCTTCGGCAATTTTCTCCTGATAGCTTGCCTGGTTCAGCTTCAAATCCTCCTGTGGATTGGACAAAAACCCCACTTCCGCCAGCACCACCGGAACCTTGGACCAATTAAATCCGGTCAGGTCCTTGCGTTCGACAATCCCGCGGTTTTTCATCCCCGCCGTGCCAACCAGTGCCTTTTGGATAACCTCACCGTATTTCCTGCTGGTTGCGGCGATCGGCTTGGCATACCCGACAGACGCCGGCACCAGCATCGTTGATCCATGAACCTCCTGGTTCGTTACCGAGTCCGCATGAATACGGATGACCAGATCCGCATGGTGACTGTTGCCGATTTCCGCCCGTTCCCGGTTGCCGGGATTCTCGGAATCTTTGGTTTTCGTCATCACGACAGTGATTCCCTGGCTCTCCAGCCTTTTCTTCAGCTTCAATGCGATCGCCATATTAATCTTGTATTCAGGGGTTTTGTTGCGGACACCCACAGCACCGCCCGGGTCCTTGATTTTCATCGTCTTGCTGCCTGGAGATACACTCTCCTTACCTTTGTTGCCTTTCTCAGAATGACCTGGATCAATGACGACAACATTCCCTTTCAAAGCAGACTTATCCGTGGAAGCCGCGCTCGCAGCCATAGGAACCGATGTTACCATGAGCACCAGCATAAGCAAGTATGCCAACCATTTTTTCATTTTTTTTATCACCCTTTTATTCTGAATGAACCTACCCGAGGCCGATTTACGCGCGCCTTACGTATTAGCCGGTTTCTTTTTTGCTTCCCATGCTTTGATCAGACGATAGTTGGAAATTTCCACGTCATTCAGCACGCTGTCGCTGCCATCATAGCCCGGATTGGCCGTATACCAGCTCTTGCTTTCAAAATACTGGGCAAACTGCTTTCTCTTAAACGAATACCCATGTCTGGCAAAAATCTCATTTCTGGCAATCGCCAGCTCGCCCAGCGACAAATTCCGAAGATCATCATCGGTCAAATATCTGCTCGCACTGTCCGCGAAAAGGAAACTATCATCACCAGCGTATGAATAATCCCGGTAGATATTATAATCAATCGCATAATCCGGAAGATAAGAGACCATGCCTTCTCCCATATACTGTTCATTATGAATGCTCAGCTTGAGATCATGAAAGCTTTGGTCCGTTGCCGGATCGCTCATGCGCACGGACAGCTTGAACTGTTCTTCCTGCTGCGTATAGATAGACTGATAGGCTTTGAACAGCTCGCTTATACTGTCGATGCGTATGAATTTGCCTCTTGTATCCTCACAAATACGGATCAATGGATTCAAGTCCGCTTCGTTGCCCAGGGCCACGATGTAAATAGGAATGCCCAGCTTCTTCGATAATTCCGTAATTTCCTCTGGCGAGGTATAACTGCTGTTATCCATGCCGTCCGTGAAGGCAATGATCATTTTGGCGCCTTCCTGTTTGCTGGTGCGGATCAGAGCCGTGCTGAGCGCGTCATAAATAGCCGTCTGGTTATCCACCTGAAGCCCGCGTATGGCATTTTTCAGCAGCTGCTTATCGCTGGTAAAATCCTGATCCACAAAAATATTCGTATCAAAAGAGATGAGTCCTACCCGGCTCCGTTCATTGACCGGAATATGATCCAAAAAGTCGGTTGCCGCCTCTTGCGTACGCTCGATGTTCTCACCCTCCATACTGCCGCTGACATCAATCAGCAGATTCATGGAGAAGGGTTCGCTGCCGCCGCTCATATAACGAAGCGAGCTGTTCTGCAGGGAAACCGGCTTGCCGTTATCCGTTATGGATAGGCCTTTGTTTTCCAGCTTCGTGATCTTGCTGCCTTTTTCATCTGTCGCGGAAAGATAAAGATCCAGGAGCGGGTAACGGGATGTGTCGACCTGATTGATCCGAAGCTGCACTTTTTGAGCCGGAACTTCAGGTACCGTCACCGCTTCTGTTCCTGTGTTGGCCACGGTTGTCGTTGTCGCTGCGGCTGCATCTCCCGGCGTCGCAGCAGGCTGTGCCGCAGCCAACTGATCTTTTACTGGTTCTTGTTTGTCGTTCATTAACAGTAAAATAATAATGATGGCCATACCTAGTATGATGCAAGATCCGGCACCAATGCCAATGCCGATGCCGATCCACAATCCCCTTTTCTTGGATGGCCCTGATTTTTCAAAAGCCTTAGTCATGGCTGTACCACACACTCCGCAGAATTTCACATGGTCAGCCACGTTGGATTTACATTTTGGACATTGCAACGTTGTTTAGCTCCTTTGGCTCTAATCGATTAAAATGGCTATGTAATTTTGCTTTTGCTGAATCTATGGCTAAGAATCCCCTACCTCCTGACAATCGATGAATGGATACTTGAATAGGTATACAATACCATATTTTAGGCTATTGGAATGAAAAAAAGTGCCGGAGAGCAGCAGGCCGGGGCATGAGCGGTTCGACTCATCCGCTGCACTGCTCGGCACGCAGTTCTCCGGCACTCTTGCCGGTGTAATCCTTGAATTTCTTATAAAATGCATCCAGCTGGCGATAGCCAACCTCCATGGAAATCTCATAAATCCGCTTGTCCGTATGCAGAACGAGGAATTTGGCCCTTTCCATTCTGACCTTCATAAGGTAATCGTTGAAAGATTCTCCTGTTACCGACTTAAAAATCTGTCCAAGGTAAGTTGGATTCATGTGTACCTGTTCTGCTATCATTTTCAAATGCAAGTTTTCCACGTATCTTTGCTTCACGATATTTTTAACGATATCGATGACTTTTTCCGAAGAAGACATCTTGAGACGTTTCAAATGAATCATGACTTCCCCGCACTTGGCAGCAGTAAAAGCGATGACCTGGTCCAGTGTTTTGAACTCCATCGCTTGCTGAAGCTCGGGTGTCCCGCTGCCAAATATAGGAGGATAAGGCTCCTCAAGCTCCCGGATGAGCTGAAATAAACGGGAAAACAGCTCCAGTACAAACGTCTGTACCGTTGCTCGGGATGCCTGGCCGGTTATAAATATTTGCTGCTGCTGCTGTAAGAGTCCTGCAACCAGCTCGCTGTCTTTATTTCGAACCGCCTCTATAATCAAATCTGCGCTGTGCATGAGGGAATTATTCCCATATGCAATTTCTCCACTCTGACTGCTTTGACTGGAAGCTCCGATGATCTGTCCTTGAAACAGAAACTTCATCTCAAGCCGAAGTTCAGCTGTTTTAAATGACTCAGCCAGCTGGCTTACACCTCTGATCATTTCCCCGATTCCGATCGTTACCGATATTTTGACGTATTCGACTACACTAGCCCGGATTGATTTTGCCAATTGGATTATTTCGGACGGGCATGCGTAATCCCGCAGTATAATCACGCCTACGCGGTCTTGGCCTTCCTCAAACGCATACCCGGTTCCCTGCAGGAGCTCCTCGACTACATTCATCACAGCAAACCGCTTGATACCAATCTCATGGTCTGTCCAGGAGGAATCCGTCATGTCCGGAAGATCCAATTCAACCAGCAGTACACCCACCGGGCTGTCATCCTGCACTTGAATATGAAGTAGCTCCAGCTCCTGTCTGATCTCGTTGGCGGGCAAGAGACCATGCGCTATTCGTTTGAGGGTCCTATCCAATAATGCGGGCATTCCGCGGTACAGCTTCAAATCGGTTAAAAGCTGCCGCACCAGCTCTTCCCGTATTCCCAGCAGCAGCTCAGTGAGCTGATCCTGATCAACGGGTTTTAACAAATAATCCTTTACCCCTTGCCGGATACACTCTTTCGCATAGGAAAACTCCTCATAGCCGCTCATCACAATGACCGGAATGTCATCCGATATCCCACGTATCTCGGCAATGAGTTCAAGTCCGCTGATGCCCGGCATACGGATATCCGTAATGATGAGGTCAAAGTGCCCGCTGCGAAGCAGATCAAGCGCCTGTTTGCCATTCTCGGCTTCCCCTGCAATGGCATATCCAATATCTTCCCATTCCAGCATATATTTTAAGGATTTAAGCGCGCCCGGTTCATCATCAACGATCAATACCTTAAACATATGTTCACTTCATTCCTCCTGTCGCTCCCAAGTGCTGGGCATGTTCATCACAACCTCAGTTCCTTCACCCTGCCTGCTGCGAATGGCTAGCCCATATGCTTCTCCAAACGTCAACTTGATCCGCTGCTGTGTATTCAGCAGTCCAAGATGCTCCGTGCCCTGCTGCTCTTCGTCGCACTGTGCAATCATAGCCTCAATTTCCTTCAGGCGTTCTTCCGTCATACCCGGGCCATTATCCGCAATCGTCAGACGATAGCTGTGACCACCTGCCGCTTCAGCGGAAATACAGATCACTGTGATGCCTTCATTATGTTCCAGCGCATGGATGATGGCGTTCTCTACAATAGTATGCAGCGCAAGCCGGAGCATCGGATATCCAAGCAGCGGCGCCGGCACTTCACATCTGTATTCCAACCGCTTCCCATACCGGAACATCTGCACGCGCATATAAGTATCGATCATCTCGAGCTCGTCTCCAAGCGGGACGATATCCCCTTTTCTGCTGAGCAGATTACGGAAGGACTGGGCAAACCACTTGACGATGTCCGCATTTTTCCGATCTCCGTTCTCCAGCAAGTTACCGCGGATCGCATTGAGCGTGTTAAACAGATAGTGGGGATTGATCTGCGTTTGCAAGGCATACAGCTCAGATTCCCTTTTCTTCAGCTGCAGTTCTTTCCTCTGAATTTCCGCTTCGTACACCTGCTTGATCAGCATATCCATCCGCATCATCATCTGATTGAACTTATGGCTGACCTGAGTAATCTCATCATTACCTTTAACATCGATGAATGAATGCAGGTTATCCGTATTCATCTCCTTGATCTTCATGACAAGGACAGTAAGTCGTTTGGTGAATCCTGCGGAAATAAAATACATAAAGATAAAGGAAATTCCGAGCGAAGCCGCATATAAGATCAATGCCAGCCATTTTAGCTTATTGACTTTGCTGATGTATTCATCAATCGGAACCAAAAGCACAACCTTGAAGCCGGTAATGCTGCTGCGCGCGTTCAATGTGGCTGACACTAACAGATACTTCCGCCCATTTTCTGTGTACATCTGGCTGCTTTTTTGGTGCCCGGCAATTTTGTCATAAAATCCGTAATTCTCAAGCCGAAGCCCGTTTAAGTTGCTGCTGCCATGATCCACAACTACCTGGCCGTTGCTCAATGCAATAATCGTCCGCTGATTTTTGTTCTCTGCTGAAGTCAGGTTCTCAATAATCCGCTGCTCTACATCCACTGTAATGAATATTTCTGATTTATTAAAAATATTGTACAGTTTGCCCACCAGCCGCAGCACGTCTGCCTTATAAATATCAGAGCGCCCCATATACATCCAGTCCCGCGACAGCCGCTTTTTTGTCTCAGAGGCCGCCTGGTACCAATCCGTATCCCGCACTTCATCTCCAATAAGCTTTACGTCAGAAAATTGAAAGGTATCATTATTCGTATATATCATGAGATGCAGGGTGTCCGTCGTTGAACGAATGACGTTCATATATGGCAGGACGGTATCAAAATAAACGGCCTGCGCTTCCGCGGCCGAATCATACTTTTTCAATAGAGCTGCCTGAAGATCGTTGTTGATATAAAAAGCGTCGACTAACTGCTCATACACCTTGAGCGTGTTATCCACATTTAAAGCCAGCTGAGAAACGGAATAATCAGCATTCTCCTTGGCTTTATCCAGCAGGATTCCGCTCACGTACTCCACCATGGCATTCGTAAGAACGCCCAGCAGAATCGTGACCACGAGCATATTGGCCATAAAGATTTTTGTCCTGATTTTCATATTCCATTCCCCGGCTGGCTTAGATTTGGGCGCGTTGATATATGCTGCCTATGCCTTATTTAACTGCTTTATTATAACGCTCCATGAAGTTTTGCCATACCTCGGTCATACTTTGGTTCAGCTCATCTTTACCGTTTTTATCAATTTGCGCGACCGTTTCATTCCATTTCTGCTCAAACTCCGCATCAGATTTGGCCAGAATCGCTTTTGAAATTTCCTTATGCCAGATTTCCTCCAGCTTGATCGCAATCGGCTTGGCATCCTCAGGCGTGTTCAGCTGCCACAGCATGGCTGGATAAATTTCCGGCTTTGCCATAAAATCTGCCCATGTCTGCTTGCCGTATTTCGCCAAAACTTCTTTGGTTGTACTATCGTAGGTTGAAACTACATAATCCTTCGTAATTGGCGTTGCATAGTCCCCATCGGACAGCTTGGCGCCATTGCCGAATGTAAACCGGTTAAAAGGGCCCTGGAGGCCTTCACTTACCGCCACACTGGGATCAGCCTGCAGCTTGGCATCAAAATCCTTATTTCTTACTCTTTTACCTTCTACGACATCATAATGTTTGCCCTCGATGCCCCAATTCGCGAGTACTTGTCCTTCATCCGTGAAAAGGTAATCCAGCATTTGGATGATTTTTTCCGGATGCTTGGCTTTGGTGGTGATGGCCAGGTTCGTACTCGAAGAAGTCGGCGGCATGCCATTGGAATGATCCTCCATGCCTGCGCTTTGCATCACCGGTAATTTGGCGTACATTTTATCAAATTGGCCACTTGCGATAATCGACTTTTCATATCCCTTCATGAGCCAGCCGGGAATATAGCTCGCAAGCACGCGTCCCTGGCTGATCTTGGCACCTTCGGTTTCGGCATTCAGACTGAATACCTCTTTGTCCAGCATGCCGGTATTTTGCAGCTTGTTGAGAAACTTGATGTACTGCTTGGCATAGTCATTCGTCATCGCAAAGTTGACTTTATTATCCTTGATTTCATAGAAACCATGATCCGGAAGTCCAGCCGCATTCAGCGCGGGGTTAATATCCAGCAATCCGCCGCTGATGCCGGAGAACGGGATGATTTCCTTACCGTCATCGGTTTTTGGATGCTTTTGGTAATAGGACTCCAATACGGCGTACAGATCATCCAGCGTTTTGATTTCCGGGTAGCCGGCTTCCTTCAGTACATCATATTGAACGATGAATGAAGCCTGGGAATCCGGAGATGGCTCCGTGGCCAAATTCACGCCATACAGCGAGTAGATATGCCCCTCATCGTCTTTGAGCAGATCGTAATATTTGCCGAATTTCTCCTTGATGTGAGGTCCATATTGATCAATCAGTTCTTCCAGCGGAATCACGGCACCCGCATCCTTATATTTGCCGATGGTCAGCGGAGAGTCGTTGATAATGTCGGGATAGTCGCCGGAAGCGAGCCATACATCCACTTTGCCGGTTGCATTCGATCCGCTGTCTATGACGGGTATGTAGTCCATTTTGACGCCGGTCTTTTCCTCCAGCTTCTGATTAATCGCGTTGTCCCATTTCCAGCTTGAATCCCATACCTGCATGGAATAGTTGGTCACTCCGCTGCCTGTGTCCGCATTCTCATCTGTCTTGCTGCTGCCGCAGCCTGCGAACAAGGATGCCGAAAGCATAAGTGCAAGGCCTGTAATTATACTCTTTTTCATTGTTGTCATCGCCCCTTTTCATTGTAAATTAATCTATTATGCGGCACCAGCTACTCTTTCACGGCACCGATCATAATCCCCTTAATAAAATACCGCTGCAGAAACGGATACACGAACAGGATCGGAATCGTGACTATAATGGTCATCGTAGCCCGGATGGACTGCGGCGTAATCTGCCGGAGTGACTCGCTCGACAGCGAGCCCGTGGCATTGCTCGTAACCTGCTGCGTCGACTGCATCAAAATCTTCATGAGCTCATACTGAAGCAAATTCAAGTTATCCCTTGTGTTGTACATATAGTTGTCAAACCAGGAATTCCAGTGACCCACCGATACAAACAAGGTAACGGTAGCCAGGACTGGCATGCTGACCGGGATAACGATCCGGAACAAGGTTTGAAACTCATTGGCCCCATCGATTCTTGCAGCTTCAACCAATCCGTCCGGCAGCTGGTCGAAATATGTCCGGATGATAATGACATTGAACACGCTAATCAGACCGGGAATGATATACACCCAAAAGCTGTTGGTAAGGCCAAGATTTTTGATCAATATATACGTAGGGATAAGGCCCCCGCTGATATACATGCTGATAACCATGATCAGGTTGATCGACTTGCGCAGAAAGAATTCCTTCCTCGACAGCGTATAAGCCAGCATGACCGAACCGATGAGCGATAATGCCGTACCCAGGACCGTTCGGGCCACAGACCGCAGCGTTGCCCCGAGAAGCATTTCATTTTGAAAAACAACGCGATAATTATCCCAGGTCAGCGCATTTGGCCACAGATAGACCTGCCCTCTCAGCGTATCCGTTGATTCATTCAGCGAGATGGCGAGCAGATTAATAAATGGATATAGTGTACAAACCATCAACGCGGCCAAAAACATGTAATTTAAGATGTTGAATGTTACGTCGCCGGCACCCAGCTTTCTCCTCATTCTCTTCCCCCCTTAGAACAATGATGCTTGTCCGGCTTTTTTGACCAGTTTGTTGACGGACAGTACGAGAATCAGGCTTACGACGCATTTAAATATACTCAGCGCAACGCCGATCGAATATTGCCCCGATCCAAACGAAATGTTCAGCGCATACAGATCAAGAACTTCATAGAAATCCGTGGTCAAGGAATTGCCGAGCAAAAACTGCGATTCATAACCCGTGTTAACGATCGAACCTAGAGACAGAATCAGCAGCATGGTAGCCGTAGGCAGGAGCCCGGGTATAGATATATGCCAGATCTTCTGGAATCTTCCCGCACCATCCACTTCCGCGGCCTCATACGTTTCCGGATTAAGCCCTGAAATCACTGCCAGATAAATAATTGTGCTCCAGCCAAGCTCCTTCCAGAGTACGGTCAAGGTATGAATCCCCCAGAACCACTCCCCCTTGGACATGAAGTAAATCGGTTCATGAATGATGCCGGTAGCCATCAGAATCTGATTGACGAAACCTCCATCCGGCGATAAAAAGGTAATGACAATATTGGCGATTACGACCATCGATACGAAATGCGGAATATAGGTAATGGTCTGCACCGCCCTTTTGAACAGCACATGCTTAACCTCATTTAATAACAGCGCTAAGGTAATGGCGCCAACAAAGCTCGTGACCAGGCTCAAGATGCTCATCACCAGCGTATTCCGCAGCACCAGGAAGAATCGGTCGTCATGAAACAGCTTGATAAAATTATCGAATCCGACGAACGGACTGCCGCTGATGCCTTTGCCGGGCGAATACTTTTGGAAAGCCATTATCCATCCCCAAAGCGGTACATAACTGAACAAGATCAGAATAATAACAAAAGGAATAGACATCAGAAGCAGCTGATATTGCGATTTGATCTTTTTACCGAGCAGCTTGCCCCCTGTTCTCACGCGTGCTTGGCCTTGAACATCCTGCTGTAATGTGGATCGGATATTCATCGCCCCCCTCTCATGTGTGACTGATACTTCTATTATGGGAAATCGCTTTCAATCCCGAAACCCTGCGCATTTTAGAATTTAACCTGCAATATTACATGTTCTTCCTTGTAAAACTATGCTTGAAGCCTATATGCCTGTTGTGTTATACCATTAAAAAAGGTTTCGATACCGTAACCGGCAGGAAAAGAGGAATGAAGTCATGATCATTGATGTGGAACATATTACATGGAAAAGCGGGCAGCACACCCTCATGAACGACGTCAGCTGGCAGGTGCAGGAAGGGGAACACTGGGCCTTGCTCGGCCTGAACGGTTCCGGAAAGACGACGCTGCTGAACATCGTCAACGGCTATATCTGGCCCTCGGAAGGCTCCGTCAAGGTCCTTGGCCATTTGTTTGGCGAAGTGGATCTGCGTGAGCTGCGTAAATCGATCGGCTGGGTAAGCAATTCGTTCCAGGAACGCCTGTATGCCTCGGACCGCACGCAGCATATCGTGATTAGCGGCAAGCATGCCACCATTGGCCTCTACGATAAGACCAGCGACGAAGATTATGAACTCGCCCGTGAGCTGATGACCACGCTTAGCTGTGATCACTTGTGGGATCGCGAATACCGGACCTGCTCGCAGGGGGAAAAACAGAAGCTTCTCATCGCGCGCGCCTTGATGGCCAATCCCCGCATTCTGATATTGGATGAGCCATGCAACGGACTCGATATTTTCTCGAGAGAGCGTCTGCTGGAGAGTATTGCGGAGCTGGTACGTAAGCCGGACGCACCGACCCTGATTTATGTCACGCATCATACGGAGGAAATTTTGCCTGTTTTCAGCCATGTGCTGCTGATGAGAAATGGTGAGGCTGTAGATAGCGGCAAGACCGAGGATATTCTGACGGCAGAGAACCTGAGCGGATTTTTTGAAGCGTCTGTTGATGTAGACCGGCATGGGGATCGCTTTTATGTACGCGTAGCTGAGTAGTTCCCCCTCGTCACTACAAGAGAATAAAGTCCCATTTACCCTTCAACTTAAGGATGATTTTTCCGATATTACAATAGCAGGAATAAATCACACAAAAAGGGGACTCACAGTCAAACATGTTCAAAAAATCAATTGCTCTCGTACTGCTTGCATTTATCTGTCTTATTCCATCAACGTTTGCGGCAGCGCCTGCCAAAAACTTGGTCATTATGGATGCCAAAAGCAATCACTCCTTTGCACCCGTTCGCTTTTTAAACGGTTTCGATGCCAATCAAGTACAATGGGATGAAGCATCCAAACAAATTCAAATAACGCACGGCAATGTACATATCACCATGACCCTCGGACAAAAGACAGCGAGCGTCAACGATCGCTCCGTCTCCCTTCAGGATGCACCTTTCAAGGACAATGGGTCTGTTTATGTACCTCTTCAAATCATAAGCAAAGAGCTAGGCTACCAACTGGAGTGGGTTAAAGAAAGCAATGCCGTCAAAATTTCCTCAGGCAGCTCCTCTTCCATACTCCCTGTGGTAACGCGTACCGCTGGCCAATCGCTTTCCAAACCGGTTGTCAGTGAAAAGAAAACCATTAAAGCGAGCGGCAGATCGTTTAGCGTACAGATGGTGACTGTATCCCTCATGCATCCCCAGGTTCAAATGGACGTGGTGCTTGCCGGAAATACGCCCGGGAATGTGGAAGATCTGAGCAGCATCGCCAAACGAAGCGGCGCGACCGTAGCTATTAACGGCACCTTTTTCAATGCTTATACATCAGGCAGTTATAAGGCCCCTTACGGGTATATCTTAAGCAAGGGTGACATTAAAATGTCGAGCCCTGGCGATCAGCGGGCCATATTCACCTATGATGAGAACCATCTTGTCAGCCTGATCGCAGGCTCTGATTTTAAGGACAAATTCGGCCAAGGACTCATTGAAGGCGGACTGCAGGCGGGACCTCGGCTGTTGGTCGACGGCAAGGTATCGCTGAATGTGAAGCAGGAAGGATTTAAAGACCCGAAGATTCTGACAGGCGGCGGTGCACGCAGCGCCCTTGGCATTACCAAGGACCATAAGCTGATCCTACTGACCACGGGCGGTGCGACCATTCCGCAGCTGGCAGAGATCATGCGTCAGGCTGGAGCCTATCAGGCCATGAATCTGGACGGGGGAGCGTCGAGCGGATTATATTTTAACGGCAAATACTTAACAACCCCGGGACGCAAAATCAGCAATGCAATCGTGATTAAAGTCCAGTAATTTTTTCTGAATGAAACTGGAATACACAAAAAAGGCTGAGCCTGAAGTCATCATCGATGCTTCGGGCCCAGCCTTTTATTGTTAGCATGTTCTACATTTAGTTGTTTCCGTTAAGTCCTTTTTTCACCCAATCTGCTACGGTAACTGTACGTTTTGCCTGATGAACAACTGCCGCCTGCACATCCTCAACCATTTTGCCGTCCTGACCAACGGTCACGGAAGTGCCGTAAGGATTGCCGCCTGCTGCGAAGATGGATGGGTCTGTGAAGCCCGGTGTCGCTACGATAGCTCCCCAGTGGTACATGGTTGTGTACAGGGAGAGGATGGTAGCTTACTGACCGCCATGAGGATTCTGTGCAGAGGACATCGCGCTGACAACCATGTTCACCAATTTACCTTGGAACCAAAGTCCGCCTGTAAGATCGAGGAACTGTTTCATTTGAACCGGCATGTTGCCGAAACGGGTAGGAATACTGAAAATGATGGCATCTGCCCATTCCAAATCAGCAAGTGTAACTTCCGGAACGTCTTTGGTTGCTTCATGGTTGGCTTTCCAAGTAGGGTTGGAATCAATCGCAGCCTGTGGAGCCGTTTCAGCCACTTTCAGAACCTTCACTTCAGAGCCAGCTTGTTTAGCCCCTTCTGCCGCCCATTGTGCAAGCTGATAGTTTGTACCGCCGGAGCTATAGTAGATAACAGCTGTTTTTACGTTAGACATCTTGAATTTCCCCCTTATCAATTTAGTTTATGTTGAACATGAGTTTTTCCTATCTTGCCATGCTTACCCTTGAAATATACTTTGTTAACAATATGGAACAATGCAAAATACACTAGTTACATATCATCTCTTAACATTATATATTTCGAATTAAAGATTTTTACTCAAAAAAAAATATTTCCCTTCAAGTAATATATCTCTAACATGAGATAATATTATCACTCTGTTTTCTTGTTGTCAACAGCGTAACCATTCGATGCTGCCGCATACGGAAGTACCCGATACGTAAAAAAGGCTGCACAAGTTTATAGCTTGCCAGCCTCTTCATAACCTTATGATATGTTTTCAATGATTAACGTGTCATCCACTTGCCGTTCGTGAAATCGGGAATTGCGACCGGATGCCCTCCCAAGGCAATCGATTCTTCTGATAATGCAGAGATACACATCCAGGCAGCCATGTCGTATACATCAAGCGGTGTCTGGGTGCCTTGTTTCACACTTTCAAAAAAGTCAGAGAATACAAGCCAATCCATCCCGTCATGGCCGCCCTTGACACCTTCCTCGATATATTTTTTCCATAATGGATGATCATATTGCTCTCTGAACTGCTCTACATTGCCCCATTGCTCTTTCCAGCCCATATGAAAATCATCATGTGTACCTTCCAGATAGATAGAATGGTTGTCCTCCATATACATCCCCTTGGTACCACGAACGGTGAATCCCCGGGAATAATACCGCGGCAGCGTAGTATCCAGTGTGATCGTAATCGTCTCTCCATGAGCGCATTTGATAATGGTGGTGACGATATCGCCCTGCATAAATTCGGTTTGCGCCAGTTCGGTATCTTCCCCTTTTTCCTTGCGGATATAAGCTTGCATGCCCTTCGCCTTGGAAGCCATCGATACCAGCGAAACCATGCGGTTACCATGATTAATATCCAGAATACGTGCAATCGGGCCAATCTCATGCGTCGGATAGTTTTCACAGTTGCGGTGAATGTAATTGTTCAAGCGGTAGTGCCTGTTTTCTTTTCCAAAAGCAATCTCGTCTCTCAAATCATGATGATAGCCGCCCGCACAATGTACAACCTCTCCAAGCGCACCCTGCTTCACCATGTTCAGTACCATCATTTCATCGCGTCCGTAACAGCAGTTCTCCATAATCATACACGGCACACGAGTACGTTCGTAGGCCTCTACAAGCTTCCAGCACTCTTGGATTGAGTAGGCCCCGCCTACCTCGGAGGCGGCATATATACCTGCTTCCATCGCAGCAATGGCTATCTCCGTATGGTCTGCCCAGGAGGCGCCGATGACGACGGCATCAATATTCCCCATGGCCATGACTTCCCGGTAATCCTGAGTCACCAAAGGACGGGATATGCCGGTTTCTGCAACACTATCAGCCGCCTGATCGCAGCGATCCTGATACAAGTCGCATACAGCAGCTACCTCCACATCTTCCATATGCAAAATAATGCCCTTTAACAGTCCCATTCCGCGTGCGCCCAGACCAATCATGCCAACTCTGATTTTGTTCTTCATCGTAACCTCCCAGGAAATAATTTCTTTTATTCTGATGTTGACCTTTTAGTGCGAATAAGTC
>NZ_STGQ01000003.1:452500-808902 GCF_004916975.1 Paenibacillus dokdonensis
GATAAAGTAACCAACACCTCAGAATACCTTGCCGGCAGCGTCAATACTAATCCCGTCGTCATTCGTAAAGTCATGAGTATGTTAAAGGGTGCAGGACTCGTTCATGTACGTGCAGGAGTAGCCGGGGCCAAGCTTGCAAAGAAACTTTCGGAAATTACCCTGCTAGATGTATACAAAGCCGTAAACGTCGTCGCCGAGAACGATTTATTCAGCACTCATGAGCACCCCAATCCGGAATGCATGGTCGGCAGAAATATTCAGCAATCTTTGACCAAACAATTTTCCGCCGCGCAAAAGGCCATGGAACGCTCCCTCGAGATAGTTACTCTTGAAGACGTTGTTCAAGACATTCTCCAATCCGATAACGTTTAAAATTCTTCTATAGATATGATCAGTAAAAAGCCGACTGCAAATGCAGCCGGCTTTTTACCATTTAAATCCCCATATCCGTCGCTTGACTCGAGCCTTCATAACGCATCAAAGCAGGCTGCAGCGTTCCGGTAACGATATCACGAATCCGCTCCACGATCTCTTCCGGCCTCTCCTTCATGCTCCCCTTCACCCACTTCACGACAATCCCCACAAATGCGAAGGTGTAAAAATCGGCAATAAAGCTCTGGTCTGCCTGTGATATGTTCCGTTTGAAGGACACCTCATGAACGACACTCATAATCAAATTATGTGTGGCTTCGAACAAAAAACCGTCAAAGGCATTTTGTCCTGGTGTGTTCAGCGCAGTGATGTAAAAGATGCGGTTGTCACCCAAGTAGGATAATATCCTTCTGATGCCATCAGTCCAGCGCTCATAGTCGCGGCAGTCCGCAATGCTTTCCACTGCCTCCGTGTAATAGATCCAATTGACCAGGTCAAACTTGTCCTTAAAATGATAATAAAACGTCTGCCGGTTAAGACCGCAGTGGTCTACAATTTGTTTGACGGAGATTTTCGATAACGGATATATCGTGGTCAATTCTTTTAATGCAGCTGCAATCGCCCGCTTGGTAATCTGTGATTCCGACATGGCGGTCACCTCGAATCTAATTGGCTAGAATTAAAAACTATCAATACTATAAAATATTCTCTTTCGCCGGGAAAAGATGCAGACGATTTTCGCAACTTGCCTAATTTTTATACACTCTTCCCATATTGTCTAAAAGAAATCCGTTTCTCTATCTGCTCTTCGCCTTAAGTACAAATATATAAGGAGGAGATTAATCATGCTGAATCAAGAGAAATGTAATGCACACGAACGAAAAGCCTACTTTATTGGAGGAGGCATCGCTTCATTGGCCGGCGCCGCCTTCCTGATTCGTGATGGTGGAATGGAAGGAAGAAACATTCATATTCTCGAGGATCTAGGTATTAACGGTGGAGCACTCGACGGAATTGGCAGCGGTAATCAAGACTATGTCATCCGCGGCGGCCGGATGCTCAACGAGCCCACTTATGAATGCACCTGGAACCTGCTCGCTGACATTCCCTCTATCGATCGCCCGGGTAAGTCCGTTAAAGATGAGATCCATGATTTCACGGCACAATACCCAACCCATGCAAAAGCAAGACTGATAGATCGTACACGCCAAGTTGTCGATGTAAAGCATATGGGCTTCTCTTATGAGGATCGGATGGATATGAGCAGGCTTTTGATTAAATCAGAAGAAGATCTTGGGGCCAAGCGGATTAACGAGTGGTTCTCGGAGCATTTTTTCAGTACTAACTTTTGGTACATGTGGGCAACCATGTTCGCATTCCAGCCTTGGCACAGCGCCGTTGAATTTAGACGTTATATGATCCGTTTCATGCATGAATTTCACCGGATTGATACACTGGCAGGTGTTGCACGCACACCATATAACCAATACGACTCCATCGTGCTGCCAATTCAGAAATGGCTGGAGAAGCAAGGTGTACAGTACTCGTTGAATACGACAGTCACGGACATTGATTTTGCCGGAGAAGGATCAAAGCGAACTGCAGAACGCATTCATCTCCGCCAAGCGAATCACACCGGAGAAATCTTAGTAAGCCCAGAAGACCTGGTCTTTTTCACCAATGGCTCCATGACCGAGAATTCGGATCTTGGCGGCATGGACCGTGCACCCGTGCTCAAAGACAAAGGACCATCATTTGGCTTATGGGACAAGCTGTCCGCAAAACAGCCGGGCTTCGGCAATCCCGCAGCCTTTAGCAACAATATTACTCAGTCCAAGTGGGAGTCGTTTACCGTTACCTGTAGAAACCCGCTTTTCTTCCGGCGTATGGAAGAGTTCACAGGCAACAAGACCGGTACCGGTGCTTTGGTAACTTTTAAGGATTCCAACTGGCTTATGTCCGTCGTGCTGGCTCATCAACCACATTTCCGCAATCAGCCCGATGATATCCAGGTATTTTGGGGTTACAGCCTGGCTGGAGACCAGAAGGGCAACTATGTCGACAAAACGATGGCCGAATGCACGGGTGCGGAAATCCCGACAGAGCTGTGCGGTCATTTCCGCTTTACGGATGATTTGCCGCTTTTACTGGAAACCTCCGATGTTATCCCTTGCATGATGCCGTTTATTACGAGCCAGTTCATGCCTCGGGTCAAAGGTGATCGTCCTGATGTCGTGCCGGAAGGCAGTACCAATTTTGCACTCCTTGGGCAGTATACGGAGATTCCTGAGGATGTCGTTTTTACGGTTGAATACTCGGTACGCAGTGCCATGACGGCGGTATATAAGCTGCTCAATATCGAAAAAGATATTCCACAGCCATACAAAGGTCAGCATAGCCCCAAGGTGCTGTTCGAATCACTGGTCACCGCCTTGCGGTAAAATCCTAAGCAGGAAATGAAAAATAAAGCTTAACAAAAAATGAGGTGATCCTTCCGATTTTGAGGGAAGTCACCTCATTGCTGTATTTCGGGTAAGCTTTCATCCATATGAAGTTCTGTCTCAAGCTTTTGCATAAGAGCAAGGACAGCAGCTCTTTCTCACCGTGTGCAGGCCCGGTACGCCGAAGGTGGCAGCCCGGTATGTCCTTTAAACAGCCTGGAAAAGTAGGCGAGCTGCATGCCGAGTTGATCGGCAATATCCGAGATAGCGGCATCTGTGTAGGAAAGCAGCCGCTTGGCCTCCTCCATCCGTTTGCGCTGAACGTAGTGCATGGGCGTAACTCCCATAATCTTTTTGAAATAAGGAATAAAGTAATTCGGATGCAGATGGACGATTTCCGCCAGCAGCTCGATTTCCATCGATTCATGCAAATGCCTGTGGATATAATCCAGCACATCCCCAAGCTTGCTTGTCTCTGTCTGCTGTAAAAAATCCTTCCAAAAATCCGTATAGCCTCCATCCTCCAGACAGCAGGCAAGCATCGTCAGCAGACATGCCTGTGCACGCAGCACCGAAAAGGGGCCGCCTTGATGAAATAACTCCACCAATTCCGTAAAGATGCGTTCAATAAACTCGGGGTTCTTCGCATCACAAATATAGAGCTTGCTGTCAGCCGAAAACAGAGGCCACTCCCCCACCTGCGCATCAAAATGGCAAAAATAGCGCGTATACGGATCATCCTGTTCCGTTAACGCCCTTTGATTCGTGCCCGCAGGCATGATCATCATCTGATTGGGTTTTGGCTCATAGGAGACACCATTCAGAACAACCGAGCCACTGCCTTCCGCAATAAAATATAGCCGGTGAAATGACGGAGCTATCTCCGTCCGGTTCCACCCGTGAAACCCTTTTCTGTGTTGGGTATAGCTAATATTCACGGTCAGGCTTTCCGGCAGTCGTCCGGTCATATCCAGTGATTGTTCCAAGACGTTTCCCCTCCCTGTTTCATTAGCCTTATTGTAACATTAGGATTTATCCAAAACACCTTAATTTTGTGCAAAACCCTCTTAATTCAGGTCATTCTCATATGCTTCGATTCAAGCTAAGCTTATGGGGAATAGCAGATATGAGAGGTGGAATTCGGGCATGGATAACGTACGCTTTGGCATTATCGGAATAGGAAATATGGGCTCCACACACGCTCTGAGTCTCAGCGGGGATATTAAAGGCGCTGAACTGACAGCGATTTGCGACACGAATCCCGAACGACTGAATTGGGCGAAAAACAATTTGCCCGAATCCGTGCAGCTTTTTGATACGCCTGAAGCTTTCTGGGCTTCCAAGGCAATGGACACCGTACTGATTGCTGCACCTCATTACGACCATCCGGGGATGGCGATCCATGCATTTGAAAACGGTTACCATGTGCTGGTGGAAAAACCCGCTGGCGTATATACCAAAGCTGTTAAAGATATGAACGAGGCCGCCGCCAAATCCGGCAAGCAGTTCGGCATTATGTATAACCAGCGCACCAATCCGCTCTATGCCAAGCTCCGTGACCTGATCCAATCCGGCGAACTCGGAACCGTAAGAAGAACGAACTGGATCATCACCAACTGGTACCGCTCGCAGAGCTACTATAATTCGGGCGGCTGGCGCGCAACCTGGGCTGGAGAAGGCGGCGGCGTGCTGCTGAATCAGGATCCCCACCAGCTGGATCTTTGGCAATGGACGACAGGCATGATGCCTAAGCGGGTACGGGCGTTTTGCCAGTTTGGCAAATACCGAAACATTGAAGTTGAAGACGATGTTACAGCATATGTAGAATACGAGAACGGCGCCACGGGCGTGTTTGTGACGACGGTCGGTGAAAGCCCAGGAACCAACCGTTACGAAATCAGCGGTGATAACGGCAAAATCGTCATTGAAGACGGTAAGCTGACTTTCTGGCGTTTGCGCGTGCCGGAGCCTCAGTTCAACCGTGAATATACAGGCGGATTTGGACAGCCTGAGTGCTGGACATGCGATATCCCGGTACCTGATGGAAACGGACCACAGCATAAAGGGATTTTGCAGAACTTTACGAATGCCCTCCTTCATGGGGAAAAGCTGCTTGCTCCAGGCGAGGAAGGTATCCTTGGGCTGACGATATCCAATGCGATGCACTTGTCCGCCTGGACCGATAATTGGGTAGATCTGCCGCTGGATGAGGATCTTTTCCATGAAAAGCTTCAGGAAAGAATACGGAATTCCACCTTCCGTAAGGAGCAATCCGCTGAAACTGTTCTTAATGTCAAAGGAACGCATTAATCCCATAGGAGGCATGGATCATGAAACTTTCCGTATTTACTGTAGTCACTCCGGACCTCACTCCGGAAGAGCTAGTTAAAGCAGCCCGCGAGGCTGGGCTCGACGGCGTTGAATGGAGATTTAAGGAGGTGCCGAAGGACGTTAATGGTGAAAAACCCTCCTTCTGGGGGAATAACCTTTGCTCCATCGATCCATCCCTTTCTGAACCCGAGATGCTTAAGTATAAGGAAATCACGGAAGCTGGAGGGCTTGAAGTTGTCAGCGTGACGCCTTATTTAAATGAGATGAATCTCGACGCTACCGAGCATGTATTCCATACTGCGCGACTGCTGGGTGCCAAAATGATCCGTGTAGGTGCAGCATCTTATGATGGGACCGGGTCTTATCCTGAGCTCTATGAGACTACAGTCCGCTACCTGAAAGAAGCCGAACGGATGGCTAAACAATATGGCGTGAAGGGTATCGTGGAAACGCATCACAGGACGATTGCGCCAAGCGCAAGTCTGGCTCACCGGCTTGTCAGCCATTGTGATCCCGACCACATCGGTGTGCTGTTTGATCCCGGAAACATGGTACATGAAGGCTACGAGAACTTCCGCTTGGGGATGCAGCTGCTTGGCCCATACCTTGCCCATGTCCATGTAAAGAACGCCCGCTGGGTTCAAGATGGCCAACGCGAGGATGGAACAGCAAACTGGCGCTCCGAATGGGCGCCGATGCGGGAAGGCATCATCAACTTCGGGAGTTTGCTTCGGGACCTGAAAAGCGTTGGATATGACGGATACCTCGGCATAGAAGACTTCAGCGGACAATACGCCTCTGGAGAACTGCTGAAGCAGTTCGGAGAATTCATGCGCGAAAGGACTCAGGATCTATGACCACTTCAAAGCAGGACGGAATGAACTATGCGCCGCAGGGGAAGCCCAATCATGTCGTGAACCCGGGCGAATTCGTATTCGCGGCGGCTGCTCTTGACCATGGCCATATCCAGGGAATGACCAAAGGACTCATCGAAGCAGGCGCTGTCCTTAAGTGGGTGTTCGATCCGGATCACGCCAAGGCCGCTTCCTTCGCTGCCAAGTTTCCGGGAGCCGTCGCTGCAGACCGTCTGGAACAAATACTCGAGGATCCTGAAGTTCGTTTGGTCGCGGCGGCAGCTGTTCCCTCCGAACGCTGCGAGCTGGGACTGCGGGTAATGGATGCCGGCAAAGACTATTTTACAGACAAGACCCCCTTCACAACATTGGAACAGCTGGAGGCCGCTCGGGCCAAGGTTCGGGAAACCGGCCGGAAGTACATGGTGTACTACAGCGAACGGCTTCATGTGGAATCCGCCGTATATGCCGGACAGCTGATCCGGGAAGGTGCGATCGGACGCGTGCTCCAGGTCACCGGGTTTGGACCCCACCGCCTGAGTGCATCCACACGACCGGACTGGTTTTTCCAAAAGGAGAAATACGGCGGTATTTTATGCGACATCGGCAGTCACCAGATTGAGCAATTTCTGTACTATGCTGGTTGCAAGGATGCAACAGTGCTCCAAAGCAAAATAGCTAACTATAATCATCCGGATTACCCGGAGCTGGAGGATTACGGTGACGCTACGCTGGTTGGCGACAACGGAGCCTCCCAATACTTCCGCGTCGACTGGTTCACGCCCGATGGTCTGGGTACCTGGGGGGATGGACGGACGTTTATTCTCGGAACCGAAGGGTACATCGAGCTTCGCAAATATATCGATGTTGGAAGAGAGCCGGATGGTGATCATGTATATCTGGTCAATAAGGAGGGTGAGCGGCATTTTGCCGTTCACGGGCAGATCGGCTACCCGTTTTTTGGAGAGTTGATCCTCGACTGCCTGCATCGCACCGAGCATGCCATGACACAGGAGCATGCCTTTAAAGCCGCCGAGCTGTGCCTGAAAGCACAGGAAATGGCTCTCCGCATCACCTAAACCGTGAACTTGCAAAAAAACCATATATTCACATGACAGGATGGGATTCCATGAATAAGACAGGAGCAGCTATCATCGGCTGCGGAGCCATTTTCCCCCTTCATGCCGACACGATCATGGAGCTGGATCATGCGGAGCTGCGCATCGTGATTGATACAGATTTGGATAAGGCACGGGCGGCAGCAGAGCGTTACGGTGCCGAAGCAGCTGCTGATTACCGAATTCTGATTGAACGGGAAGATATTCAGATTGTTCATTTATGCACTCCTCATCATATGCATGCGGAGATGGCCGTGCAGCTGCTGGCAGCCGGAAAGCATGTCCTGACCGAGAAGCCTATGGCCGAAAATCTCGGCGCGGCACAAGCCATGCTGGAAGCGGCGCGGAATAGCTCAGGGCAGCTGGGGATCACGTTCCAGAACCGCTATAATGCGTCGTCGCAGATGATACATGAATATATTGCCTCCGGCGATCTCGGCAAGCTGATCTGCATGAAAGGTGTCGTTACTTGGCACCGTGACCATACTTACTACGGAAGTGCATCATGGAGAGGAAAATGGGCTACTGAGGGTGGCGGCGTATTGATTAATCAGACTCTCCATACTCTTGATCTGCTTCAGTGGTTTGGAGGTGCAGTCTCCTCGGTCAAAGGCAGTGTAACAACCGATGCGCTGGACGATATCATTGAGGTTGAAGATACCGCACACGCCTGCATTGACTTTGAGGGTGGTACGAGGGCATTGTTTTACGGTACGAACGCGTATGGTTCGGATTCGCCCGTCGAGCTCGAAATCGTGTTTGAACAGGGGACTTTATCGCAGCGGCGGGATATGCTGTATCTCTGGAAGGACGGTATTGAAACCCGGTTGTGTGAACCGCCTCAAACCAGCACGGGAGGCAAATCTTACTGGGGAACAAGCCATCGGAAGCTGATAGCTGATTTTTACCAGCATGTGCGTGATGATCAGCCTTTCTGGATCGACGCGGAAGAAGGCATCAAGGCGCTTAAGATTATAGACGATTTATACGGCTATACCCGCAGCCGCAAGGGCTTAAGGTTTCCACCTGAATAAAAAACTTCAATTTCAATAAAAAGCTCCCATACAGATGAGTGCTTGCCTGAAGAGGCGCTGCGCCAATCTGTACGAGAGCTTTTTTATTAGGAATATCCGGTCAGACGGTTTTCACAAAGGTTATGGAACAGGATTGCTCCCTATTTTTAGGCGTAAACCGAGTTAAATGCAGCCTCTACCTGTAGCAGAATGGTATCCCAATCGGCATCCGGTGTCTTGCTGATCGTAACGAAGTCCTTGATCCCGAAAATGTTGTCAATGCCTTCAATGCTGAGCAGGGCACTTGCGAGCGGGTGATCGGTTTGTTCGCCGCTCTTCAGGGATGTACTTTTGGGGCCCTCAAAAAGAGTTGTATTCGTATTAATCTTGATGGAATTCGGATTGGGTGTGGCTTGTACATTATATTGTACTGTCATGTCATCACTCCTTTTTTGGTGATTATAACATGCCCAGATCAGACTTACGAAATAAATCCGTTCTCTAACCGAATTTTCCTTAAGTCTTTGGTATGCGCATCTGGCGAATTCCGCAGATTCAGATACATTATTGCCTGCTGCCGTGCGGGGATAATGGAAAAATACATGTTTCCATGAAAATATCCGACAGACCCTTTGCCTTCCAACGGAGTACACTTGCTTTAGAGGAAGCGACTAAACTACAATAAGAAGAACAGATATCGACGAACATTCATAGAAAATAGACCGCATTTAACGGAAGTTTTTCTTGCAATCAGGTTGTGAGTTCCTCGGAGTTTATCCTTTCTGATATCTTGAAACAAGAGTAAAATACGGAAACGGGGTGAAGCTGTGGGCGGGTTTAAACAGGAATTCGAGAATGATGGTGCCAAGTATATCGTGTCTGGTGATTCCATCTCCAAAGGGGTCATTTATGACGAGGTTCGAAAAAAGTACGTGATTTTGGAGGATAATTATGTATCCCTTCTTCAGAACAAACTCAAAGGTGCGGTCCGCAATACGGCAAGGTTCGGGAACACGCTGCTTAAGGGAATCACCAACCTAAAAAAAGATGTGCTGAAGGATAAGCCTAACATTGTTCTCATTGAATACGGCGGTAATGATTGCGATTTTAACTGGAATGAAATAGCGATTGATCCCGATGCTGAGCATCATCCGAAGACCGATTTTAACATTTTCGAAAAAATGCTCACGGAAACCGTAAATGAGCTGAAGAGCCAGCAGATTATCCCGATTCTCATGAGCCTTCCCCCGTTGAATGCAGATAATTATTTCAAATGGGTCAGCCAAAACAATCCCGAAGCGGAGAGAAATATTCTGAAGTTTCTAGGCAGCGTCACTAAAATCTATTGGTGGCAGGAACGCTACAATTCGACCATTCTGAAGGTTTCTGAGCTGACGAAGACCAAATACATCGATGTGCGCGGTGCATTTCTGGAGCATCCTGACTATACGAAATTCCTTTGTTCCGATGGCATTCATCCGAACCGGGAAGGTCACCGGATCATCTGTGATAAAGTGGTGGAGTTCGTCAAATCGAATTACAAGCATTTGCTGCTGGATAGCGGCAGTTCTAACCATATGGCTTATGAGCCCTAATGGGCACACAAATAGCTGCCGGGATACATCCCCGGCAGCCATAACGGCAACCTGCCAAGGTTGCCTTTTTTGTGTTACACGTGCAGCGACGATTGCACCGGATGGATATGCCAGATGTCCGACGCATACCGGTTAATCGTACAGTCGCTGGAAAAGTGTCCGGCGTGGGCGATATTCACAATGGATTTTGATGCCCAGGCCTGTTGGTCCAAATAAGTCTGATCAATGATTGCCTGCGTATCCGCATAGCTGCCAAAATCCCGGAGGACAAAGAACTCGTCATTATGATCCAGAATGGACTGATAAATGAGCCCGAACTCACGTTCATGACAGCAAAACGGTCCGGGAGACACCAGCTGATCCATGACTTGTTTGATCCTTGGATCCTGGTTATACATATCTCTCGCCAAGTATCCGCCGTATCTGTAATAATTCAGTACCTCTTCTGATCGTAAACCGAACAGAAACATGTTTTCATCTTCGAGCATTTCATGCATTTCCACATTGGCGCCGTCCAGTGTACCAACTGTAAGCGCACCGTTCATCATAAACTTCATGTTGCCCGTACCGGATGCCTCTTTGCCGGCCGTGGAAATTTGCTCGCTCACATTGGCAGCGGGGATGATCTTCTCCGCCAATGATACCGAATAATTTTCAAGAAACAGCACCTTCAGCTTGTCATTTACCTGCGGATCTTTGTTTACAACCTCTGCGACCACATTAATCAGCTTGATAATACTTTTCGCCAGATAGTAACCCGGTGCTGCCTTGGCACCGAATATAAACGTCCGTGGCACACGGTCTGCCGATGGACGATCCTTAATCTCGTTATATAAGTGCATGACATGCAAAATGTTCATCAGCTGTCTTTTGTATGCGTGAAGCCGCTTCACCTGAACATCGAAGATGGAATCCGGATCAACCGTAATTCCCTGCTTCTGCTCAATGTACGCGGCAAGACGCAGCTTGTTGTTACGCTTGATACCCATGATTTTATCGCGGAATGAAGAATCATGTTTAAGCGGCTCCAGCTCAAGCAGCTGATACGGATGAGTGATCCAGCCCGTGCCAATGCTCTCGCTGATGAGATGACTGAGCTCCGGATTCGCATGCATCAGCCAGCGGCGGTGGGTAATCCCGTTCGTTTTGTTATTAAAGCGTTCCGGAAACAAATCATAAAACGGCTTCATGACGTTACTCTTCAACAGATCCGTATGCAGCTGAGCCACTCCGTTGACACTATAGCTGCCGACAATCGCCAAATGAGCCATTTTAACCTGGTCGCTCTCAATGATAGCCACCTCCGAAACCAGATCCTGTCTCGCCGGAAACCGTTCTAACATCATGCCGCAAAATCGTTTATTGATTTCTTCGATAATCATATACACTCGAGGCAGGAGTTCTCGCATCATATTAACGGGCCACTTCTCCAGCGCTTCACTAAGCAGCGTGTGATTCGTATAGGATACTGTACGGGTGGTTACGTCCCATGCCTCATCCCATCCGAACCCTTTCTCATCAATCAGAATTCGCATTAGCTCCGGAATGACCAATGTCGGATGCGTGTCGTTGATATGGACTGCAATCTTGTTAGGCAAATCGCTGTACGGCAGTCCCTGTTTATCAAATGTGCGCAGCACACTTTGAAGTCCGGCCGAGCATAAAAAATACTGCTGCTTCAGGCGAAGCAGCTTGCCCTCATAGCCGGAATCATCCGGATACAGGAATTCAGAAATGGATTCCACGGAGCGGTTATAGTCCAAAAACTTATAATAGCTGTTCTGGCCCTCCATCCGCATTTTAGCCGGTTCCATCGCCGATTCGGCACTCCACAGCCGGAGAGTGTTCACATGAAGGTCTCCGTAACCAATAACCGGAACATCGTACGGAACTGCCCAGACCTTCTCATAGTTGATTGTATTAAAAATGGTTCTGCCATCCTCTTCCCGAACCTCAACCTGTCCCCAAAAACGTACCTCAACCTTTTTATCCGCCCGGCGTTCTTCCCAAACATTGCTCTTCTGGAGCCAATCATCCGGAAGCTCGACCTGGTGGCCATCAATAATTTTTTGTTCGAACAGGCCGTACTTATACCGGATTCCGCAGCCGTGGCCCGCATATCCCAAGGATGCAAGGGAATCCAGGAAGCATGCAGCAAGACGTCCCAGTCCTCCGTTACCGAGACCTGCATCCGGCTCCTGTTCCTCGATTTCCTCCAAATTCCAGCCCAGATCAAGCAGTCCATCTCGAACGGTCTCTAGCATGCCGAGATTGAGCAGATTGTTCCCCATTAGACGGCCGATTAAAAACTCCATCGAGAAGTAATATACCTGCTTCTCCTGCCGGGTTTTATACATCTGATTGGTCTCTGCCCACTCCCTCCCGATATTTTCACGGATCAGCATGCCTAGAATTTTGTATATGTCATCTGCGGCTGCCTCTTCAATGCTTTTTCCTAAACGACTAACCAATTGTTCCTTGAATGCAGTTTTGAATAATTCCTTGTTGTTAAACAAAAGAAGTGTCCTCCTGACAATTAAGTTTAGATCGCAGTGTCTTTAGCAACAACAAAGGGCTTTCTCACATCGCCTTGAAGCTGGCGGCCCCTTGAAATAACGACGTCTTTGTCGAGAATAACGTTCTCAAGCACCGCATTCTCTTCAATGACGCATTTTTGCATAATAATCGAGTTATGGACCCGGGCGCCTTCCTTCACCTGCACCCCGCGGAACAATATGCTGTTCTCGACAGCCCCGCCGATCTGGCAGCCATTCGCCACCAGCGAATTGCTTACATCCGCTGTCTCGAGATATTTGGCCGGAACCTCATATTTGATCTTTGTGTGAACCGGCTGCTCCCGGAACAATGAATTGTATTTCTCAGGCTGAAGCAGGTCCAAACTGTTGCGATAATAGCTCTCCAGCGAGTTGATGACCGCATGATATCCCTTGTATTCGTAACCGGCAATATTCAGCTTGTTCCGGTTTTTCTGGATGGCATCTCTGAAAAAATGGCTTTCTCCATGGGCGATGCATTGTTTGACGAGCGTTAGGAACATTTCCTTCTCCATAATGAACATTTCCATATAAACGTTGGGGTGATCCCGCTCCCGGTGGATATCGGTCACCCGTCCGCTTCCGTCCACATCGAGGCGGGTGCAGGACTGATGCTCCGGTTGAAGCTGATCAACCTTGGTGTAAATAAGAGTGACATCCGCCCCCTGCTTCAGGTGATGTTCATAGGCATCGCAGAAATCAACATTGCTTAAATGCTGGCTCCCGGAATACACCACATATTTAGCCGAGCCGCGTTCGAAAAAGTCCTGGTTGTTATGAATATGCTGAAGTTCACCCGTGGAAACATCCGAAGGATCATTCCAATCGGGAGGCAAAATGAACAGTCCGCCTCGTTTGCGGTCCAAATCCCACGGGCGCCCCTCACCAAGATGATCCATCAGCGAGCGGTATTTGCGCCGGACAAACAGCGCGATATCCAGCACGCCGGCATGCATCATATTGGACATCACAAAGTCGATCAGCCGGTACCGTCCGGCAAAAGGCACCGCTGCCCCGCACCGGAAATAGGTCAGCTCATTTAATAGATCAAGCTCATGATCCAGATTAATGACTCCCATGAGTTGTTTCATGAAACACACCGTCCTTTTTTCTTAAATAGTAGGGGTTGGAAATGAGGCATTCGCACTCGGTGCCGTTTCATTATCATTCGTGATCAATAATATTTCGCTATTATCTTCACGGCCGGCACCTATGACGGCACCGTCTTCAATCACCATATTCTCAGTAATGATTGCGCGGTGAATGCGCACATTTCGGCCGATTTTCACCTGCGGCATGATAACGGAATCCGTCACCACGCTGCCCTCTCCCACTTCAACACCATAAAAAAGAACAGAGTGATTCACTTCTCCATAAACGGAGCATCCCTCATTGATCATGCAATTTCGCACCTTCGCCCCTGGCGCAATATACTCGGCAGGCTGATTCGGGTTCCGTGTGTATATCCGCCATTCCGGATCATTCAAATTAAGTTCCGAATACTCCGACAGCAGATCCATATTCGCTTCCCACAGGCTATCAATTGTACCGACATCCTTCCAATAACCCTGGAACGGATAAGCATATAACGTTTTTTCTTCAGCGAGCATCAACGGAATGATGTCTTTACCAAAGTCGTGGCTTGTATCCGGATGATCCACATTTTGCAGCAAATATTTTTTCAGAATATCCCATTTGAACAAATACACGCCCATGGATGCCAAAGTGCTCTTCGGCTTTGCCGGCTTCTCTTCAAACTCATAGATGCACAGGTCATCATCTGTATTTAAAATTCCGAAGCGCGTGGCTTCCGCCAAGGTGACATCAATGACCGAAATGGTGCAGTCGGCATTTTTCTCCTTGTGATAGTCCAGCATGCGTTCATAATCCATCTTGTATATGTGATCGCCGGATAAAATCAGTACATGCTCCGGATCGTATTGTTCAATAAACTTCAGGTTCCGGTAGATCGCATCTGCCGTCCCCCGGTACCAGCTTGTTCCATCCTCACGCTCGTAAGGCGGCAGCACATAAACGCCCCCGCTTCGCCGGTCCATGTCCCAGTCGCTGCCGACCCCAATATAAGAATGCAGCACGAGCGGCTCGTATTGGGTTAATACGCCTACGGTATCGATGCCTGAATTAGAGCAGTTGCTCAAAGGAAAATCAATGATCCGGTATGTACCTCCAAAATACACCGCAGGCTTTGCCAGTGTCTTGGTCAACCCTTTGAGACGTTTGCCCTGTCCACCTGCAAGCAGCATGGCCACTACTTCTTTTCTCTTCATGGCTGATTCTCCTTTATTCAAATTAAGGATTCGGTTAAAAATCC
This sequence comes from Paenibacillus dokdonensis, assembly GCF_004916975.1. GTDB lineage: Bacteria > Bacillota > Bacilli > Paenibacillales > Paenibacillaceae > Paenibacillus_AQ > Paenibacillus_AQ dokdonensis. The sequence goes on from NZ_STGQ01000003.1 coordinate 467,112, forward strand.
TGAAGACACGAATACGCAGCACAAAAATGACGGGCTGGTGTCATGGCTGCAATTCTCATAAGCGCCCGGCCATACGGACAGTGATCCCTATGCACTATTAAACGTGAAACTTGCTTGGTAATCCCAGTTGGTATACATTAGGTGAATTTCATGATTAAGAGAATGGACAGCATCATAGATGTGCCTGTTCATCGTCTTCGGCCGCTTCGCGGACGAGCAGATGTTCAACAGGAATAAAAAAGAGGAAGAGAATTTCATTCATAGATGAGTAAGAGGTCAGGGCCGCATTCAGCGGCAGTTTCTTGCGGTAAAAGGGAGTGGTACTCTTGAAGTGTTACTTTATTATATCTTATGAAAAACATCTATAGAAGTATCTTGCTGGAGTTTCCCCGCTTATATTGAAAGTATTTATTGTTATATAGAGATGCAGAGCTCTATGAAGTTCAAACGCGTCTAAATACAAGAGAAAGAGACCTGGTAAACAGGTCTCTTTCTCTTGTTAAATAACGGGATGAAGGTTATTTCTGCTCCTGCATCTCCGGCTGAGTTTTCTTTAAATACGCCCGCCAAGTGATACACCACTGCTTCGGATCATCCAGCGATGATTCATCATTGCGGTGAACGGTACTGCTGTGCGGCGCTGATTTTACGATATCCGGCTGCGTATAAGCTTCATTCGAGATATGGGCAAGCGTCTGGATGTATTCGTCCAGATCCTCCCTGGAGTACGATTCAGTAGGCTCCAGCGTAAACGGCTGCGGTACAATATACGGGTGATGGGAAGTCCAGTAATGCAGACCGAAATCACACATCCGCCGCGTAATATCCTCCGTCGTTACCCCGGTCTCGTCCGTGAGCTGCTTCCAGCTGTAACGAACTTGCTCCAGGCGGCGACCTTTAATATAAGGAGCGCTCGCACCGCGGATCTGAAGAATTTTGTGATAGAGATAGTTGTTATTCAGCACCGCAACTTGAGCGACATCCTTCAGCCCTTCCGGACCGAGGCTCATAATCCAGGCATAGGAGCGGAGCACAGTCTGGGCCACACCGTGGAAGCTGCGTACCTTGCCGATACTGTCGCCGGTTTGCTCCGTCAGAATATAACGTCCGTCTGCACTCTTGCCCACGAGTGGGCCTGGCAGGAACGGCTTCAGTGCTTCGGCAACACCCAGTGCTCCCGTCGCCGGTCCGCCGCACATATGTGGCGCTGCAAAGGTCTTGTGAAGGTTGAAGAAGCACATGTCAAAGCCTGCTTCCTTCGCCCGTGTAATCCCAAGCAGACCATTGGCATTCGCCTGATCGTAATAGCAAACACCGCCAGCAGCATGAACCACATCCGTGAATTCACGGATACGATGATTGTAAATCCCCGTGTCTTCCGGGTTCGCCACGACGAAGCCTGCGGTCCGTCCGGAGACGGCGTTTTTCAGCTTCTCAAGATCCGGGAATCCGTCCTCATCCGGATGCAGTGTAATAATCTTGTAGCCCTTCACTGCAGCCGTCGCGGCCTGGGAGGGATGCGAGAAGATTGTCGTGATGATCTCATCACGCTGATCTCCTTCTCCGCGTGAGTCATGGTAGGCACGGACAATGGAAGCCATGGCCAGCAGCGCCTGCGTTCCACTGCTTGGCTGGAACGAGAAGGCATCCATGCCGGAAATCTCACGCATCGCCAGATCGAGATTATGGAATATCTCCAGCATTCCCTGCACGGAATCGACATGCTGCAGCGGATGCAGCTCAGTCATGCGTGGATTGCGGATCAGCATCTCGTTAATCCGGGGAATATATTTCATCGTGCAGGTCCCCTGCCCGATTTCGACGTTCATATCTGATCCAAGCGTCTCCTGAGACAGTCTCAGATAGTGCCGGAGCACCTTGGCCTGACCGATTTCCGGCAGGGCAGGTGCTGTACTCCGTCGCATAGATGCCGGGATGCTGTCTTCCGCACAGCCAACCGCAGCTGTTAAGGCTTGTTCGGTTCCCGGCGGAATAACGCCCCGTTCTCCGGACCGGTGAAGCTCGAAAATAACAGGCTCATCCCATTTAGCTTGGTGGAACTGACGGACCTTATGGTCTCTGCGTATCCGTTTCATAGCGCTGCCTCCTCCTTTTTATGATCCGTATGATGTTGTGCTGACAATGGAGCCCATCGCTTCCACTAGACGGTCCAGATCTCCCTGCGTATGGATTTCCGTCACGCAGTACAGCGCGCACTGCCCCCACTCCGGATAAGCTGAAGACAAATCTTTTCCTCCGAAAATACCTTCCTCCATCAAACTCTGGTTAATCTCGGCGACTGAAAGACCTGTATCATTAAAATCAACGACGAATTCCTTGAAATAGGCCCCGCTGAAACGGAGAGATACACCCGGAACCTCGGCGAGCTGCTTCGCGGCATAATGCGATTTCTGAATAATAGTACCGCCGACCTCCTGCATTCCAACCGGTCCAAGCAGTGACAAATATACCCCTGCTGTAATTCCCCATAAAGCCGTTTGGGTGCCCACCGACTCCTTGCCCTTTTCCCGGAGTGCAAAGGATGTACGTTCATAAGCGACGTCCCCGAAGCCGTATTCCCCTTCTGCTTCAGTTGGCACGATTCCAAACAAACGGGAAGGATACTCCATCACATATTTCTCCTCATCACGCGTAGCGATGAAGCCTGCCTGCCCGCCGCCATAATTCATATGCATGCCCAGCGGCTGTAAATCTCCGCAAATGATATCAGTACCGTAACGTCCGGGCGGCTCCAGAACTCCGAGCGATATTGGATCAACACCTACAATAGAAACGGCATTCGCTCCATGGGCAAGCTCCGAAATCTCGGCTCCCTGATCCTCAATGATCCCGAGGTAGCCGGGATTCTCAAAATACACGGCTGCAATGTCATTGCTTAATTTACTGCGCAGGTCATCCAGATCGATCCGGCCTGTTATCGGATCGATCTCTACATACTGGATCTCCATGACCGGCGTGCAGTAATTCCGGATAATGGCCGCTTTATCCGGATCAACCGAACGCGGCAGCAGGGCAGTTTTGCGTCCCGTGATACGGCCTGCCATTCGGATGGCGGTAGAAGCAGCCTGTGCCCAGTCAAAAGTCGGAACGTTCACGACATCCATATCCACCAGCTCAGCCAGCAGGCTTTGATATTCAAACAAGGCCTGGAATCTTCCATGGTCTTCATATGGTTCTCCGGCATAAGCCGTCACAAATTCAGAACGCTGGTTTATTTCGTCACATACGGCCGGAATAAAATGCTGCCAGCACCCGGCGCCAAGAAAATTGAGATAGTCCGCACCATGCTTGTTCTTCGCCAGCAAGCCGTCAATATGACGGCGCAGCTCGTACTCATTCATCGCTGGAGGAAGGTTCATCTCCCGGTTCAGCTTTAAGCTCTCAGGAATCGCGTCGTGAAGCTGATCCATGGATGTAAGGCCAATTTCCTTCAGCATCGCGTCCCGGACCTCCGGAACGGTATTAGGAATATAAGGATGGGCATAAGTTCTGTTGTCAGCCAAAATTAACGCCTCCGTTCTATGTTGGAAAGAGAAATGATATATCCGTTCTAAGCGATGCCGCCTCCATCTACGACGAGCACACTACCGGTTACCCAGGAAGAAAGGTCGCTGGCAAGGAATAACACGGCATTGGCGATATCGCGTGGTGTGCCGAGGCGCTCCAGTGGGCGTCCGCCTGCCGAAGCGACCAGGAATGCGGCCTCATCCTGCTGCAGCTGCTTGGCCTCGGCACGCAGAAGCGGTGTATCCGTGTCTCCAGGCGATACGCAGTTAACGCGAATGTTCGAAGCGCCATGATCGATAGCCATCGCTTTCGTCAGATTGACGACACCAGCCTTAGCCGCGCAGTAAGCTGCGGCACGGTCTCCACCCTTCAAGCCCCAGCCGGAGCCGGTGTTGATAATGCTGCCGCCTCCGCTTTGCTCCATAATCGGAATCACATATTTAGAGAGGAGATAGACACCTTTGAGCGAGACGTCCAGCACAAGATCCCAATCCTTTTCATCCAGCTCGGTCACTGTTTTGCGGCGAATCACACCTGCGTTGTTGAAAAGGATATGAATGCCGCCAAGAGCTGATCCGATCTCCGAGGCAACACGCTCGCAATCCGCTGCCGAGGTAACATTACAGCGGTAAAAGCTCGCCTGCCCTCCCTGTTCACGAATCCCGGCAGCGGCTTTTTCTCCTGCAGTCTCATTAATATCGATTAAGACTGCATGCGCTCCAAAATCCGCCAAAAGCTCGGCAGCGGCCAAGCCAATACCTGAAGCCCCGCCTGTAACGACAGCTACCTTACCTGATAAATTTAATACATCCTGTGTGTTAATCATCGTTCTCCTCCTCCGATTCTTGTTGTTTGGCTTCTACTGCCATCCGGCGGCTCAGCCATTCTGGCGAGCCGTCCTCTGCGAGGTAAGGCTGAAGCAGAATACGGAACTGGAATGGCTCCGGCTTTACGGAATGTTCCGGTGATTGTGCCGGTCCGCAGCTGTTGCTGCCCAGACCATTTTGCCGGTAATCCAAATTCAGAGTAATGAAGTCACGGGGCTTTAGATCGCTCATATGCTGTGCCTCTTCCAGATCACCATCCGTATAACGTCTTGCACTGAACTCCAGCACTGGTGCGCCTGCTGCAAGGAGTCCGATCCCCGCTTCATCCACGATGGATACCCATCTGACATCGGTACGATTGCCATTCTCCTGCGGGTAGATATATGGCGTGAACAATCCGTCCACAGTGCTCTGGTATACCCCGACGCGTCCTGCCTCCTTACTGTCCGAATAGCTCTCACCCGGACCACGACCGTACCATTTCACATGTTCCATATCTCCAGGGATCTGAAGTTGCAGCCCAATCTTCGGCAGCATAACTGGCGGTGTACCCTCCGGAGTACCCTTCATGTCCATCATCATGAGTCCACTTGCTGTGACCGTATAAGATACCTCGCAGCGGAAACCCCAATCGTGAACAGGAGGTGCGATGCGTGAGGTCCAGATAACCTTTACCGCTGCTTCACCCAGCTGCTCCCACCGGAAGCCGTCGATCCGCTCTGTCAACCTGTCGAGATGTGCCTTGCGCCAATCCGGGAGCACATACATGTCATTATCAATCGGCGCGCGCCAGAAATTCAGGTGCGGGCCCCGCTGAATCAATTCCTTCCCATTGATACAAAGCGATGCAATTCCCGCCTGCAGCCGGTCGAAGGAAACGCGGAAGACATCATTGGAGAGGATCAGTCTGCGCCCCTCTTCGTTAACGGTTAATTTTTGTAATACAAGCGGCGCAGATCTCCGAGCTTCGTACAGGGACTGAGCCGGCAGTGCAAACTGTGCCCAGGCTACCTCATGTCCAGCTCTCGCCCAGCTGCAGTCAGCTCCCAGTGTAAATCCGACATTCAGCCACGCTTCCGTACCTGGCTCTATGCTTTTCAGCGGCTGACCCGCTTGGAGCGGAATCTCCAGCTCCGCATTTTCGCCTGGACCGATATGCGGAAGCGTGAGCATGCCGCTGCGTATGATGCATCCATCTGCCGTCACACTGTAATGGGCCTGCAGATGATGAAGTGTCGCAAAGTCGTACCGGTTCGTAATACGGATTTTGCCTGCATCTATCATTTCGACCCTGACGGGTTCGATAATCTTCTTATATTCAATAAGTCCTGGTGAAGGCGTACGGTCCGGACGAACCAGCCCATCGATAACAAAGTTACTGTTATTCGGCACATCCCCATAATCTCCGCCGTAGGCATAATCATCCTTGCCGTCTGCCGTTTTCCGGCTCAAACCATGGTCAATCCACTCCCAAACGAAGCCGCCCTGCAGTCGGGGGTATGCATCGAAGGTATCGAAATAAGGTCGTAATCCCCCGGGTCCATTGCCCATCGCATGAGCGAATTCACACAGGATATGCGGCTTCGGATGATCCGTCATCTGGCCGAAGCCTACCATTTTCTCCACGGAAGAATACATTGTGCTTACTACATCGCATACTTCCGCTTCACGGTCTTCCTCATAATGAACCAAGCGAGTCGGATCATTCTCTTTGCACCATTCGGACATCGCACGGAAATTACAGCCGAAGCCGGATTCGTTGCCAAGTGACCAGAATATGACGGACGGGTGGTTCTTGTCGCGTTCCACCATGCGCCGGATCCGGTCTACGTAAGCATCCTTCCATGCCGGGTCGTCACTTAGACGTGATATATTGCCCAGCGGCTCGAAGCCATGTGTCTCCAGATCCGTCTCTTCCATGACATACAGCCCGTATTCATCACAGAGATCATAGAACCGCGGGTCATTCGGATAATGCGCCGTGCGTACGGCGTTAATATTATGCTGCTTCATCAGCTGGATATCTTGAAGCATGGTCGACAGCGTCACCGTACGCCCTGTATCCGGATGATGATCATGCCGGTTTACGCCTTTGAGAAGGATGGCCTTGCCGTTCACCAGGAACTGGCCATCCTTCACTTCCACTCGCCTGAAGCCCACTCGCTGGGCGGTGATTTCCGTGACTTGATCATTCGCGTCCTGCACAGTAATAATCAGATGATATAAGTAAGGTGACTCAGCATTCCACAAGACGGGCTTTGCAACAGGCAGATTAAAATCGGCATGAGACAGGTTGGACACTACTACTTTGTCAGCAGAGAGAACCAGTTCCCCTGCTTGGTCAATCAGTTGAAGCTGTATCTTCCCCTGGATGTTACTGCCCGCCAGATCCAGACGGACCGACAGTACCGCGTTAGCAAGTTCCGCATCCAGCTCCGTCACAACCCGATAGTCGGTGACTCGGACGGCAGAGGGCTCCGCAATCAGGTACACATCCCGGAAAATACCGCTCATCCACCACATATCCTGATCTTCAAGATAGCTGCCGTCGGACCATTGATATACCCGGACAGCCAAGCGGTTCACTCCCGGCTGCAAGAAAGATGTCAGGTCAAACTCCGTGGTCAAGCGGCTGCCCTGGCTATAGCCGACAAACGAGCCATTGAGCCATACATGAAAGGCGCTGTCCACGCCATCAAACTTGATCGATACGGTCCTCTCATCCCAGTGGGGAGGCAGTTCAAACTCCCGCACATAACTCCCCGTCGGGTTGTCATTCGGTACATGGGGCGGATCCACAGGGAACGGATAAAGGAGATCTGTATAATGCGGATGTCCGTAGCCCTGCAGCTGCCAGTGTCCGGGTACACGGATGTCATCCCAACCTGTGGTATCGCAAGTATTCTTATCAAAATCCTGTGGAGCCAGTTCAGGCATCCCGGCAAAATTGAATTTCCAAATTCCGTTCAGTGATTTGAACCACGGAGAACTTCCTCTGTCATAGCTCAAGGCACTATCACGGTCTGAGTATGGTATAAAATAAGCTCTGCTCTTCGAGCGGTTTCTCTCCAGCACGCCAAGACTATCCCAATCGCGGTTGGTCATGATGTCATTCATGGTTCTCTTCCCTTCCTTTCTCTCTATCCTTTAATACCTGTAGTAGCAATCCCGCCTACGATGTAGCGTTGGGCGAAGAAGAATATAGCCAGCGGCGGAATGGAGATCAGACAGGTAATAGCCATAATCGACTGCATATCGACGCCGTACATTCCTTTGAACTGCGAAAGACCGAGCGTCAGTGTATATTTCGTCTGATCATTCAGGAAAATGAGCGGTCCGAGGTAATCATTCCAGCAGCTCATGATCTGAAATACGGCCACCAGGATCAACGAAGGCCCCATCAGCGGCACAATGATACGTAATAAAACAGTCACTTTGCTTGCACCGTCAATCGTTGCTGCCTCATCCAGCTCCCTTGGCAGCGTCAGAATAAACTGCCGCAGCAAAAAGATATAATAAGCGGATCCGAACCAGGATGGTACGATAAGCGGCTTAAGCGTGTTGATCCACCCCAGATAATTGAACTCCATGTACTGCGGAATCATAGTGACTTCCCAGGGTATCATCATGGTTGCCAATACCACAAGGAACAGGAAATCGCGCCCCTTAAAATGGAATCTCGCGAAGCCATAAGCCACAAGGGTGCAGGATATCAGCTGCCCTAGTGTAGAGAAGGCAGTGACAAGCACCGTATTTTTCAAAAACATGTTGAAGGGCTGGATATTCCAGGCCTCCGCAAAGTTACTGAATTTCCATACGGATGGAATCCATTTGGGCGGGAACAGATACAACTCCTGTTGAGATTTCAGGGCCGTAGTCACCGCCCAGAACAGAGGAGCAATGAAGAGCAGCGAACATAAAATGAGCAGCGTGTACGTGATCAGCTTTTTCATGGGGTCTGCCCTCCCTTTCTCGCCTTAAGCTTCTTCTGCGGATTCTTTTTCATTTCACCTTCGTAGAACACCCAGGCTTCCGATGACTTGAATACGAGGAATGTCAGCGTAAGCACGATCAGGAACATAAACCAGGCATTTGCGGCGGAATATCCCATTTTGAAATATTTGAATGCGTTCTCATACATATACATGGCATAGAAATAGGTAGATTTCAGCGGCCCGCCTCCCGTAAGCAAGAGCGCAAGCGTGAGCTGCTGGAATGCCGCAATAATGGATGTTATCAGATTGAATAAGATGGTTGGTGTAATCATCGGGATCGTCACGCTAAAGAATTGACGGATTTTACCCGCCCCATCGATCGAAGCAGATTCGTACAGATCCCGGGGAATGCCTTTTAGTCCTGCCAAGAAAATTAGCATCATGGACCCTTGGCCCCAAAGACTTGCGACTACCATCGCTACCAGCGACCATTTCGTATCGTTCAGCCAATCGGGTCCCTGGATGCCAAAGATCGAGAGGAAGTAATTCAGTATCCCGTAATCTCCGCTATACACCCAGGACCAAATCATGGCCAGCGCCACGCCCGAAATGACAGACGGCAGATAGAATGCCGTACGAAAAATTGCACTTCCTCGAACCTTTTGGTTCAGAAGCATGGCAAGTCCGAGTGCAACCACGATATTGAGCGGAACGAAGAGAACCGCAAACTTCAGTGTCACAAACAGGGATTTCCAGAACATCGGATCATCGGTAAACATCTCCACGTAATTATCCAGACCGATAAAGGTTACCTTGCCGACAATCGGCCAATCAAAAAACGAAATAATCAAGGAGAATAACAGCGGGCCTAAGGTAAAAACAATAAATCCGAAGACCCAAGGGAAGATAAAGAGGTAGAGGGCAGCCCCACCCCATCTGCGTTTTTTCAAGGCCTTAAGGGCGGCTGTCTGTTCCCGTGTATTCTGCAGGTAGGTCTGAGCCATCTCCTAACCTTCTTTCTAAAATGGATTATTTCAAATACCGTTCACTGTCCTTGACAGCCTGGTTCAGCACTTCTTGTGCATTACCGCCATGCATTACCGCTTCTACCGCAGCGGACAGCTGACGATTCACTTCATTCCATTTTGGATTCAGCAGAAATGCGGGTGTATTGTCTGAACGTTCAAGCATCGTATAGTAAGGCTTGTAAAGCGGATCCTGATCCTTCTTCAGCTCGTTAACAACACTTTGCCGCACAGGCAGGTCAGCAACGCGCATTTTGATCGATTCATTGGATACATAGTACTTAACGAACTCCCATGCGAGATCCTTTTGCTTGGAGTCTTTGGCAATAGACAGCGCGGATTCGGCCAGCACACCCTTAACCGGTTTGCCTGTGAAAGCCGGTATTTCGACAGTGCCTACATCGATACCCGCTTGTTTGAACGATTCCAGCGGCCAGATTCCGCTTTCCCACATGGCGATTTTGCCGGCTTTAAAAATATCATCGCCGCTCTGCTGGCCTTTACCGCCAGTCAGCACCGCGGAGCCGTTTTTCACCATATCGCCGAACATTTGGATGGATTCAGCCGTTTCCTTGCTATTCATGTAACCCTCAATGGTTTTGCCGTCCGGTGAGATGAATGAGCTGCCATTACTCCAAACAAAGCCCTGCAGATCATAGGTGTCATTCTCGGCGCGTGCCCCGAAGCCGTACTGCTTCTTGGATTTGTCGGTCAGCTTTTGGGAAATTTCCTGAAACTCGCTCCAAGTCCATCCGTCTTTTGGATAGGGGATTCCCGCCGCATCAAACAGCTTCTTGTTGTAATAGACGACACGGGTGGTAAATCCGGCAGGAATGCCGTACAGTTTGCCATCGATTTTACCGTAGTTGAACAATCCTTTGTAGAAATCATCTATGTTCAGGTCTTTATCCTTGTCTGCGAAGCTGTCCAGCGGTTCCAGTGATTGATGATAGGTCGGAAAATCCCACATATACATCACATCGGGCGGGTTAGCCGCTCCAAAGCCTGCGGCCAGCTTCTGATCGAAACCGTCTGCATAGGCCTCTACCTGTACCTTTGTGCCCGGATGATCCGATTCGAATTTTTTGGCGATATCCTGCTCAATTTTGAGCGCGTCCCCTGTATCCCAGGTCGCAAAGCGGAGCGTCTTTTGATTCGTGCCTCCGCTCTCCTGGCTGGCTGTTCCGGTGCTTCCGTCTTTACCGCCGCATGCAGACAGTACGGATACCATCATCGTTGTTGCAAGGACAATGAGTGAAATTCTTTTTTTCATATTGTCAGCTCCCCTGTCAATGAGGTGTATAATAATTGAACCGCTTTCATCGTAACTCTAATGAAAGCGGTTCAAAACGTGCATCTATTCGAATGTTGTTGTGATTTTGTTCGAATTATCCGGGCAGGTGTCATTCTGTTCGGGGCGCCTCTCCTTTTTGTTGGTTACGGTAATGGCTTGGCGTCTGACCCGTACAACGTTTGAACCATTTACTGAAATATTTGCTGTCTCCAAGTCCTGTGCGTTCGGCAATCTCCTGCATCGTCAGTGTCGTATCCCGCAGCAGACCAGATGCCAGGCGCAGCTTCCGCTTATATTGGAAGGCAATAAAGCTGTCCCCGACTGCCTTCTTGAACAAAATGGAGAAGTGGCTGCGGCTGAGACCGACCTCCTCTGCAAGCTCGCTCGCCGACCAGTCGGCAGAAGGATTCGAATGCAGCAGATTTACAGCCTTCCAGATCGGCTCCGGCCAATCTTCGCCTGATACTCCATAGATTCGCTCCAGCTCCGCCTCTTTATGCAGAGACTGAAAGGCCTCCTTCAGATCGTCACTGTGCAGCAAAGAACCTCTGCGGCTCCACTGCAGCTTGCCGCATCTGCTCTTGCTCTCAACCAGAAGGCTGTCCGCAGCTCCCCGAAGGGAATCAGGGACGACCCAGTAGCAGTATTCCTCCCCGTAAGGAATCAGCATTCCTTCACACATGCTGCGGTCGTCATGACCTGCATCCTGCAGTAGTCCGTTCCAAGAAGACCCGCATTCCGCCGTTCGGATCAAATAAATATACAGCGGCTGTCCATCAAAATGCCACTGGCCTTCATGCAGCGTGGCCAGCTCGGCCGGGAATTTATCACTGTGTCCGTTCAGCCAGGCAAAGAGCAGCGTCTTCAGGCGTTCGCCATCCTGTGGAGCCCTGGAGGATGGTGCCGATAGGTCCTGCTGGAACTGTCTCAGCATCCCCTCCAGCTCTTCATCCTCAAAAGCCGTCTTCAGAAGGTAGCCCGACGCCCCCAGGCGGATCCCCTGCTGCGCATATTCAAAATCCCGATGGCAGCTGAGCAAAATGATCTTCGTATTCTGCGCCGCCTCCTTCACTTTACGGGACAGTTCAATACCATCCATCTCCGGCATCACAATATCCGTTATGACCACTTCAGGCCGGTACTCCAAAAAAGCCTCCCAGGCTTTCAACCCGTTGGGAGCATCCGCCACGACTTCCATCCCAAACTGCTCCCAAGGTACGGTTGAGCGCAGCCCTTTACGTACGATGCTCTCATCATCAGCGATCAGCACCTTAATCTTCTTTGCTGTATCCATCGGAACGCTCCTCCCTTTTGGGCCAACGAATGATTATAGTCGTGCCCTCACCCTTCGTCGAATGTACCGTAAGCCCAAACTCCGGGCCGAAATGAAGCTTAAACTTCTGGTCTGCGTTCTGCACGCCCAGTCCCCCGCGCCCGCGGCGCTTTGGTCCCGGAATGAATAAACGCTCCAGCTTTTCTGCCGATATCCCAGCACCGTTGTCCTTCAAAGTAAGCAGAAGCTCTTCCTTCTCCTCTCTGACACCAAGTTCAATGAGACCAATCCCATCGGTAAAGCCATGAAAAAATATATTTTCGAACAGCGGCTGCAACGTCATCCGTGGAATCAGATACCGCTTCAGTGCTTCCTCACAATGGAGTTCATAGCGGAAGACATCACCATACCTGATCTCCTGAATTTTCAGGAAATGCTCGATCATGCGCAGCTCTCTGCCAAGTGTGATCAGCTCCTGCGATATATCGAGATTCCCTTCCAGTACCATCGTCAGGTGGTACAGCATCTGGCGGATATCCTCCGCCCCTTCGAGCCGGGCTTTCCATTGAATCGAATTCAGCGTATTGAAAAGCAAATGCGGATTAATCTGATAATGAAAAGCCTTCAGCTCGGCTTCCTTCTTCAGCCGCTCGCTTTGTTCCACTTCTTGTACCAGCGTCTGCACTCCGCTGACCATCCGGTTGAAGCTCATATCGAGGCTTCCCAGCTCATCCCGCCCTTCGATAGGCATCCGGGTATCCAGTTTGCCAAAGCTGACCTTTTGCATGGAATCCTTCAGGGAGCGGATCCGGTCCGTAAACCGGGAGGAGAATATATAGGCAAGTCCAAAGGCCAGCAAACACGAAATAACTGCTACCACAATGGTGTTGGAACGAATAATTCCCGACGATAAATAAAATGCTTTGGCAGGCAGCCTTGCTTCAAGAGTCCATTGACTCACAGCCAATGTCCGGTCCCAGATCATATCGCTGTCTTTCGGAGTGAATGCCGATGCACTTTGGTATACGATTCTTCCGTCCGCCGCCTTAATCGTCAGATGGGCCTTAGTATCCTTCTCAAACAGCCTGAACATATGAAGCAGCTCCTGTGCATTTTCCTCGATCAGAATCGTGCTGCCGTCCTGCGCACCGTTTGAGTTATGGATGGGTACCGCGAGCCCCAGCACAGGCAGATTGGGATCACCTGCACTGGTCATCGCATGGTTTTGCATATAAAAGCCAAGCCAGTAGATTCCTTGATATGAGGACGGCTTCTCCTTCCATGCAGGGATGCTTCCTAGCTTGGTGACATCCAGATTGTTTTCACCATAATAATAACCTGACGGAGTGATAATATATATTCCGGCCGTCTTGTCGGTCCGAAGTGATTTGAGAAGAGCTTCAAAGTCATTTTTCTCAATAATTTCGTTATAGCTTACAGGAGCCCGGTTCCCGAGATCCGTGCGAGCCGGATCCAGCAAATAGGAATAGATCGTCTCACTCAACTGCTTCATCCGGCTTAAGGATGAACTGGTCTGCTGCTCTAACTGCGCTACGGCATTCTCACCGTATTTCCCAAACTGCGAATTGATAATTCTGGCAGACTGGTAATACGATACCGCACCTAGTGAGAGCAGAGGAATGAGGGTTACGATGAGAAAACAAAATAACAGCTTGGTTCGGATGCTTCGATAGGATCCGGACCAGATGCGGCGGTATAGCCAGTGGATATTCATACACAGTTTCTCCCCTCACCAGCAGTACGTATATCTGCATTCTAGCATGGACAGACATCCAATAGATAAAACCCTCCATCTTATGATACCGCTTTCAATTCATTCGCTGCGAATAACCTTTATCTATCGTTATCGGATCATCGATCAAACGGGAAAAGCACCTCCCCTAAAAGCTGTTAAAAACAGCCGGGGAAGTGCGGATTAATGCTTAGCTTGTATACTCATGACCCAAAATCAGAAATACGCTTGAGGTCCACGTAAATGCCCTGTCACGCAAACCTTCGCCAGTTACAGCATCAAAATTCTCCGCCATACCGCTGCGGTTCAGCATGCTGCAAAAGCGCTTTGATACCTCCTGTGCCAGCTCCACATCGCCGGCTGCGGCAGCTCCCTCTACGAGCAGCATGGTTGACGGCGCCCAAATCGGACCACGCCAGTATCCATCCGGTAAATAGTATGGACTGCTCACGCTTTCAGTCGCCCAGCCGTTTTCCGTCAGGAAACGGTTGTCTTCACGCAGTCCTTTAAGGAGAGCCATGCGGATATGTTCAGGAAGACGCTTGCCTAGCAAAATCGGCACAAACAGCAGCAGGCTATCTCCTTCTGATGGCTCATGCGTGCCCGAGCGGCAGGAAATGAATTTTTCATCCTTCCAGAAATGGCTGATCATCTTATCCAGCGTATCTTCCGCGAGGCGTCTCCATGCCGAGGATTCCTCCGCAAGCCCCAGCAGACCGGCAATTTCAGCGAGAAGCTCAGTCTGAATGACGAGAAAAGCGGCCAAATCAGGGCTTTCTACTGGAATCCCGTTATTAAACGCCGTGCTGTTATCCCAGCCGGAATCGTTACCATGATTATATTGGGGGATACCGTCGCCGTCCCCGTCGCGGTACCGGAACCACCAGCGTGTCCACTTGGACAGCGGGCCGTATATTTCACGCAGCTGGGCCTCCCGGATATAATCGGTCCGCTGCATCATCCAGGCCAGCGTCCACCCGTGAATTGGCGGTTTGTTGCAGTTCCACAGTTCATATTTATCATTCACGAAGTCTGGTATCAAGCCGCTCTCGTCCTGGCGGTCAAAAAGGATCATGAACTGGTCCCAGGCCAGCTTGGGATCATGGCGCACCAGGGCCATCGCATTGAAGCAGTGATCCCAGCTCCATATATTCGTCATCCAGTTCTTCGACATATACATAGCTGGACGGGTCAGACAGCCTTCCGCAGGAACCAGGCAGGACCAGGTGATGTAAGCAGCCAATTCCCGCCCCTCCTGCCAACGCTCTGGTATGGAGAGGCTGCGATCCAGCCACTGGGTAAAATCGGCTCTCGTTGTCTTCACGGCATCATCAAAGGGCTCCCATGCATCTCTTGGCTCCCAAACCGTGCGAAATTCCTCAACCGCAAATTCCGCCATATTCGTATCTGTCTCTGCTGTAAACTCAGCCACCACGCGCGAGCTCTTAATTTTGTCCCAAGGGACTTCCATCTTCATACCACCGACGAGGCGGGTTAGCATGAACCTGCATTCATGGGTGAAGCTGTTCATTTCCCAGCTATCGCTGTTCACTTCATATGCATAATCATATGCTGCCGGCATAAAGGTAAGCCGGATACCGCAGCCCTTCGCACGGAAGCGGACGGTACGGCTGTCCGAAATGCAGATTTCCGCGTAGATTGCTGAAGCAGGCGAATTCAACCTAACAGCTTCCGGAGATGCATCCGGTGTGAATGGAAGCGGCCGGCCCAGCTGATCCAGCAGTTCAATACGGAATGCTTCGCCAAACTTGTCATCCCCTCCCCGCACAGTTCGCAGATAGAGGCCTTGCTGTCTATTCTTCCCTTCAGGCAGCAGCGATACCGCGAGGAACGACTCCCTGCGGCTGAAGGGTACAATGCTCAGATCAAATTTCATGGCTGTTCTCCTTCACCAAGAGGAATAATACGCTTTCATTTTACCTCTTTCGTTTAGAGATCAGGAACGGTCAGATGTTTTCGAAGCAGAGGGAAATTTGTTGGGAATGCATGCCCAGCTAAGACGATGGTGTAATTTTGTTAGCGAAAAGGGGGTGTGAATGTTAGATAATGTACTTTGTTTCATACGCCCCATTCCTTCCTTGCATCCGCAACCGACTTTTGCGGAGTTTTCCCCCATGCATAATGTCCTTTCGGCTTGCGCCCGATCCATCTTTCGTCGACCGGCTCCGAAGCGAGCTGATAACGGGTATCCGAGCTTATTCTATATCGATGGGT
This sequence comes from Paenibacillus dokdonensis, assembly GCF_004916975.1. GTDB lineage: Bacteria > Bacillota > Bacilli > Paenibacillales > Paenibacillaceae > Paenibacillus_AQ > Paenibacillus_AQ dokdonensis. The sequence continues at coordinate 482,982 of NZ_STGQ01000003.1, forward strand.
CGTATTATTTAGAGAGGCATGCATCATGTACATTCCAAAAATAATTACATCTCCGGCTTCAAAAGATGTTGTCGCCCATCTTCCCCCGAAGGTCTCAACGATTTCGACCGGGTCTTCGGAAAACCAGCCTGTCGCCACATTGTCCCGATCGACATCCATTTCCCCGTACGTCTGCTTAATTCTGTTATAATGCTGCGATCCGAGACATATGGCCAGCGTCCCTAATTCCAGCGGTATATCTCCAAACGGAGTCCACATCGTATAGACATCCTTCGTTCCCCTCCCCATGTAGACGACATCATAATGGGCACCTGTATTTCCGCCATGAGCAACGGCCCGCGGCCATTTGTAATCATAAGTCATTGATTCACCGCCGAGTAAACGATCAAAGAAGCTCATCACGGAAGGATTGTTGACGACCTCTAAAAAGTCTGGAAAGTCATCTTGCAGCTCTTCTGCGCTTCCGCCCCACATCGCACCTTTATTTTCTTCAGCCAGAACCCCATCTTCTAAGGGAGCTTCTTGATCAAGAAGGCCCATGGCATGCAGCTTATGCAAAAATTCCATTCTCGCAGACAGCACCCTTTCACGGTTATGAAATCCCCGAATGAACAGATAGCCATCTTCTTTTAGGCGAACTCGAAGTGCCTCCGTGTCCTCCAAAATATCATTGCTGCTCCTGAGCTCCGTCAAATATTTGCCTCCCATCTCAAGTGCTCTTTCTTCGATGGTCACCTTCATGCTGATTTCTCCCTTCTTTACGTCCGGCTACCTGCCAGCCGTATATTGGATTCCTTATCAGCATAGGGGATTTCAATGATGAAATCGTTAGCCAAAACCGGATCATATTTACGCAAAACCCGCTTAGCTATGATAAAGCCGCTGCCGGGTTCTCCATTCGGTAGGAGGATACCCCTCCATTTTTTTGAACCAGAGCGAGAAAGAATGAAGACCGGAAAAACCAATCATTTGAGCAATGGATTGCATATCCCGATCTGTAGAGCTTAACTGCCATTTAGCTTCAGCGAGCCGGCACATTTGCTGATAATGCTTGGGTGTCATCCCGTAAACTTTATTGAAACTTTTGCGGAAGCCCTCCTCCGAAAGACCACATATTTCGGCCAATGCTGTGATTTGAATAGAATTCTGCATATGTTCGCGGATATAGTCACCAGCGTGGGTAATGGAGAGTGCCTGCTGTTCAGCATGGGAGTGTTCATTTAGAAACAGCAATAATATCTCAATCCATGCCAAGTAATTTCTTTCCGGTTCTTTTAGCATGGAGGAACGGATTCGAAGCCATTCGCGGAACAGACGTTCATAATGATCCTGATCCAGGCGCGATAATGCGATGATCCGGGGAAGACCATTCATAACCAGTCTATTGAATAATTCCCGAGTTTTAAGAGGGAGACCATTGATTAGCAGTACGCCAAACCGAATAGGTGTAATCGCATGAAATGAATGCGGAAGATCTGGAGGAATCAGAACGACATGCCCCGCTTCCACCATTCTTTCTTTATCTGCTCCTCGGAAACGGCCGCTTCCTTCCAAAACTACGGAGATTTCCATATCCTGATGGCTCCAAAGACGTTCATCTTCCCAATCCTTGTCGTGGGTGCCTATAAAGCTCCTGATTTCAAGCAAGATTCATCTCACCTCACACACTTCGTATAATGAATTTCACTATACAATCGATAAATACTTCGATCAAGCCCACAATGAAAAGATGGAAGCCATCCACCGTATAATAAAAAAACACCCCGTAGAAAGTATCAGATAACCACGAGGGCTGATCCAATATCTACAGGGTGTGTGCGATCCACGGAAGGGGATTCTTATTTGCCGTGACATTTCTTATATTTCAAGCCGCTTCCGCATGGGCAAGGTTCGTTTCTTCCGACCTTTGCAATAACGTTTTCGTTATCTTCCACGAGTCTCACAAGACCTTTTTTCGGATCCTTTCCTTCTTCCATGGCGTTCATCTCAACCAGCGTGTGTCCACCATTGGACCACATTCTTGTGTTGTTGTACACCTCTGCAAGCAAGGAAATGACGCGCTGTGCATGTACCGGGGTTTTGAAGGAAATCTTGCGGTTTTCAAATTCATTGATCAAATCCTGCATCGAGGATTTATTCGTGCAGGCCAACTGCACATCATCGATCAGATACTCAACAAGTTCCTTATCCTTGCACATGTTATTAATCACAAAAGCCTGCAGCTCGGCAAGCTGCGGTGTCATTTCGAAGTAGCTTTGATCCGCATAACGGAGAAGCTCCTCTTTTTCCGGAACGTAAAATGCTTTGCTGTCCAGGTCTTCCGTCAGCTCTGCCAGCTTGCTTTCGTCCGCGCCGTTCGCTACCAAACCGTTGTAAAGAATACCATCTTGAAGAAGGATATCCTGACCGCGCTCGATCATTTCACCTGCATATTTCGCAAGCTCTTCTTCCGTCATAACTTCGCTATGCTGCGAATTCAATATGTGAACAAGCTTGTCCAGCTTGATGACCCCGTATAAATGAGCGGCAGCGGCGATATATTCATAGGCCTCCTGCTTGGAGCCATGCTCCTGTTTCAGCTCAGACAGATCGATTTGAGATGCAGCCGATTTTATTTCTTCCGGCATCAGGACGTACAGCTTGCCCTCGTTAAAAAAGCTGAATACCAGTCCGCGTTCCATAAAATAAGAATATTGTCCAAACGGCAGTGCATTCTCCTGGATGGATGGCTCTTTAATAAGCGTTTCCAGAAGAGCCCATTCGTCCGCATCCGTTACAAGAACAATGGATTGCAACTGTTCGGGGTCGGTCAAATATGCTGAAAGAGCATCCGCAAGCTCTTCCTTCTTCATCTTGGAGCGTCCGGAAATTTGATTGACGGAGGCAAGCGAAGAAAGTCTTGATTTGGTCAAGCTTTGCAGAATTTCCGGCAAACGGGTCATCACGTCTCCAATGATGGCGTGCTGTATATTACGTTCTTCCATTTGTAACCTAGGGTCTTCCAACATTTACACCTCTTCCAGATTGATAAGCATGCGCAGCGCACGAAAATGGCCGCACCTTTATCCATTATACACTATTAGGGCAAATTCATCTCTTGCTTAAGTAGAATAAGACCCGGCCTCCGGAAGGCCGGGTTCATCATGCTTCAAATATAAACAGATTACACCATGATTTTACAAATGTCATTCGTAAAATCAACAGGGTCCTGAATGGGAAGCCCTTCGATCAGCAGCGCCTGGTTGTACAGCAGATTGATATAGAGCGCCAGCTTCTCCTGATCTTTTTCAAAAGCGGCCTTCAGTGACTGGAACACCTCATGATGCACGTTAATCTCCAGAACTTTGTCCGCCTGAATGCCCTCGCTGTTCGGCATCGCATTGAGCACTTTTTCCATCTCGATTGACAAATCGCCTTCCGCAGTCAGGCATACCGGATGAGACTTAAGACGCTTCGAGGCCTTAACCCCCTTAACCTTGCCGGAGAGAATGGTTGACATCGCTTCGAACAGATCTTTGTTCTCTGTAGCTTCCGCTTCGGATGAAGTCTCGTCCGCGTCTGCTTCAATCCCAAGATCACCGCTCGATACCGATTTGAATTCCTTCTCTTTGTACGTCATCAGCATTTTGATCGCAAATTCATCAATGTCATCTGTCAGATACAGAATTTCATAACCCTTGTCAGCGACAAGCTCCGTTTGTGGAAGCTTTTCAATACGCTCGACGGAAGTACCTGAGGCGTAGTAAATATATTTCTGGTCCTCCGGCATTCTGGATACATACTCATCAAGAGTCACCAGCTTCTTCTCGTTCGAGGATGTAAACAGCAGCAGGTCTGACAGCGTGTCCTTATTCGCGCCATAATCATTATATACGCCAAACTTCAGCTGTCTGCCAAATGCCTTGAAGAAGGTTTCGTATTTGTCACGGTCATCCTTCAGCAGGGATTGCAGCTGGCTCTTGATCTTGCTCTTAATGTTTTTGGCGATCAGCGTCAGCTGGCGGTCATGCTGCAGCATTTCCCGGGAGATGTTCAGGGACAAGTCCTCGGAATCCACCATCCCTTTCACGAAGCTGAAATAATCCGGCAGAAGGTCTGCGCATTTGTCCATGATCAGTACGCCGTTGGAATACAGCTCCAGCCCTTTTTCGTATTCCTTGGAATAGTAGTCGAACGGTGTGTTCTCCGGAACGAACAGAATCGCATTATATACAACAGCGCCGTCCGCTTTCACATGCACATGGGTAAGAGGCTTGTCGAACCCGTAGCGTTTTTCGGCATAGAAGTTCTCATAGTCCTCCTGCGTGAGCTCGCTCTTGTTCTTGCGCCAAATCGGTACCATGCTGTTTACCGTCTGCTCTTCCTTATACTCCTCAAATTCACCGTCGCTGCCTTCTTTCGGACGGTGTCCGGTTACCTCCATTTTGATCGGGTAGCGGATGAAATCCGAATATTTCTTAATGATGCTTCTCAGGCGGTAATCCTCGAGATAATCATCGTATGAGTCATCCTCCGTATTATCTTTGATTTTGAGGGTGATCTCCGTCCCAACCGAATCCTTCTCGCAAGGTTCAATCGTGTAGCCATCCGTTCCTTCGGATTCCCAGCGGTAAGCCTGGTCGCTGCCCAGCGCTTTACTGATGACCGTAACCTGATCGGCAACCATGAATGCGGAATAGAAGCCTACCCCGAACTGGCCGATGATGTTGTGGCCTTCCTTCGCTTCGTTCTCGCTCTTGAAAGCCAAAGATCCACTCTTGGCGATAATACCGAGGTTATTTTCCAGATCCTCCTGCGTCATGCCAATGCCGGTATCTGTGATCGTCAGCGTACGTTTGTCCTTGTCAGCAGTAATATGAATGTAATAATCATCCTTATTAAATACGAGCTGATCATCCGTCAGCGCCTTATAGTAAATTTTATCGATCGCATCACTAGCATTAGAGATCAATTCTCTCAGAAAAATCTCTTTCTGTGTGTAAATCGAATTAATCATCATCTCCAGCAAGCGTTTTGATTCGGCTTTAAACTCTTTTTTCATCATGAGCCTTGCTCCTTTCGATTCAAACGATATTTTTAGCACTCTTTCATCCTGAGTGCTAATTTCTTACTTTTATATATCACACCTTGATTTTCAAAGTCAATATGTAACATGTTACGCGAAAGATTTGTTCATGAATCTGCGTAGATGTTTACAGATAGTAAATAGCCCTCCCCCGAGCTACCGGGGCAGGGCTGTTGCCGATTCGATTCCCTTGAATGAATCCGGAATTAATTCCAGCACTGCTCTATTCACCACTCAAGCTTTTTCCGCTCCGCCTTTGTACCGTATGCTGCATTTTCAATGGATATGTCACCTATAACCACGATTAGCCCTCATTGTATGCCACTCTTCCTTCTCCTGCGGGACCAGCCAGCTCCAGCTGTCCCAAGCCGGTTACCGCCTCCCGCGAGCCGTCCCGCTCAGGATCGGCGTACCGGACGAACCACCGCTCCAACTGCGCCTTCATTACAGCTCGCTGCTCCTGCACCGACGGTTCATCGACCAAATTCGTCAGTTCACCCGGATCTTTAACGAGATCATATAACTCGTTTGGCCCGTATGGGTATCGTTGAACGTACTTCCAGTCGCGAGTTCGGATCATCCGCACGGGGCCGTATTCATCGAAAATCACGATATCTTCGCGGTCGCTTCCCTCTTCACCGAGCAGCGCCGGCAAAAAGCTACTGCCAGGCAGCTGCTGGTTTGTGTCCGGATTGTCGATACCTGAGTAGTCGAGCAACGTCGGCATAAAATCATAGCCGCTGGCGAGCTGGTCACAGACGCGATCTTGTGGGATGCGGCCAGGCTGACTGAATATAGCCGGTATCTTGACAGATGTATCGAACATATTTTGAGGAAAGGTACCGTTTCCTTTACCCCAGATACCGTGATGTCCACAATTAAATCCGTTATCGCTTAAGAAACAGACGAGTGTTTGCCCGCGTATGCCAGTATCGTCGAGCTTGTCAAGAATTCGTCCTATGTTCTGGTCCATGGCGGTTACCGCCGCAAAGTAACCTTTTAAATTTCCCCGTTGATCGACCAACCAAGGAGCGGTTTCAATCGCCCATGGATGCCGCGGCTCTTGGGGACACGTCTCAAATGCGCAGTTATCGTACATTTTCACGAATTCTTCGGGATGATTATCGACCCAGGGACTGTGCGGAGCCGTATAATGCACACTCAAATAAAAGGGCCGGCTACCGTCATGGCTGTCCAGAAAGTGGAGCGCATTGTCGGTAATCGCATCTGTCAAATATCCGGGTTCGTTGATCGGTTTGCCATCTCGAATCATCGGAGCATCGTAGTAATTGCTGCCACCCGTTTGGTGTACATACCAATGACTAAAGCCATGCTGTGGCAACAGGCTGTCACCCAGGTGCCATTTACCGCTCAGCCCGCACACATATCCATTGTTCGCCAAAATATCGGTATAGGTGGTCTGGCCCTCTAAATACCGGATTGACCTCTCTCCGACGTTGCCGCCGGAAATCCAGTCGTGGACGCCATGCTGCGAAGGAATTCGCCCGGTGAATAGAGAGGCCCTTGCCGGCGAGCAAACCGGTGAGGTGCAAAAAAAGTTCGAAAATCGCATGCCCTCCGCAGCCAGGCGATCCAAATGAGGGGTATGGATTTCGTGGTTGCCCGCACATCCTAGCGCCCAGGATCCCTGATCGTCACTTAAAATCATTACGATGTTCGGCCGGTCTGCAATCGGTTGAGCCATCCATGAACACTCCTTGTATTTCAAATTATTGCAAAGCTACGATTTATTTTGCGCTTGGTAAGCTTTGTTTACGGCATCCAGCACTTTGCTGCCGCCTTGACTCCGCCATTTTTTGGACAATTCGGCGATGCCGGCATCGATATCGCGTTTGCCTGTCATCATTTCGGTGAAATATTGATTATACAGTTCGCTAAGGACGCCTCCCAACTCAACCTCCTCGGCTGTCGTCGTATTCAGCAGGTTCGGAACCATATACTTGGTTGCGATATCGACGGACTCCTTGGCGCGTTCGGCTTGAGGCTCCGTTTGAGGCAAATAGTTTTCAGTGAGCGGCCAGACGACGCTGCCCCATGCGAGGGGATGTGCCCAACCATTGGAGGCAAATCCGTCCTTAGCCCGTTCAGCCTCATTGTAGACAATCTGATCTCCCTCCTTGGTGTAATGTATGCCTTCAATACCAAGCTCCAGCAAGTCGCGGCCTTCCTTGGACAGCATAAATTCGATCAGCTTGGCGGCCTTCTCCGGATTTTTCGCGTTTTTCGTTATCGCCGTGAATAAGCCTCCCTTCGGTGCGCTGTTCATCCCACGCGCTCCGTCTGGACCCGCAGGAGGCCCCTCGTAACCTAGCTTTCCGTCCGGGTTCACTTTTTGCAGACTCGTTTCAAGCCGGTTGACGTGGCGGAAAAGTGCGGTTTGCATAAAACCGACCTTCCCTTGATAAAATTTTTCCTCGCGCTTTTGCGTATCGTTCAGCAAAAACTCCGGATCGATCAGCTTTTCGTCCCACAACTTGCGCAAATATTGCATCCCTTGTTTGAATGCCGGATGCTCGAATACCGGTATGACATTGCCGGCGCTATCCAGAACCCAGTCTCCATGCGGAAGCCCGTAGGCAAAAAATACAAAGTTGAACTGGCCACCACCTTTTTGCGCGGTTAAGCCGTAGGTGTCATTTTTTCCATTTTTATCAGGATCCCTTGTTGTAATGGCCTTCAACGCCTCATAAAATTCGTCCAAGGTTTGCGGCGGCTTGATCCCAAGTGTATCCAGCCAATCCGCCCGGTAAGCGAGCGCCGTGTTGGCCCGTTCCTCTATGAAAGGGTAGCCGTAATATTTTCCGTCGACCGCGGTCCATTGTGAATTTTTCTCGATTTTCTCTTTTACGGTCGGCATTTCCGACAAATAGTCGTTCAGTGGAATGAGCAGACCTTCGTCTATCCACTGACTGAGAGACGGTGAAGGGTAATTAATCGTGACAATATCCGGCAGGTCCCCGGTTGCCATCGCGACATTGATTTTTTCAAACCCGTTCTCAGGCACAAATTTTGCTTCCAAGTCAATGTCCAGCCGTTTGTTGATTTCGGCCAAAACTCGATCACCCGGCAGAAGCCCCTTCGCCGCATTGTCACCCGGCGTCAAAAAAACAATTTTGGTGGGGCTGCCGCCCCCATCTTCAGCATTGCCGTTCTCCGATCCGCCTCCACACGCGGTTGCCGTAATCACCATGGCGGCGATGAGCGTAAACAGCATCCAAGTTCTAAATCTCTTCATTTCTCCTTTTCCCCCTCTTCATTTAAGTGAAGTTCCGCATGTCATTCCTTGACGGCACCGAGCGTAATGCCTTGTACGAAATAACGCTGAAAGAACGGATAGATCATCATAACTGGAATAGCCGAAACCATGATCGTAGCCATCTTGATGGATTGACCAAGAAGAAACGGGCTGTCTCCGCCCGACTGGAAAGCCGCCTCATTTTCAAGCAACATGGACCGGAGAAACAACTGCAGCGGCCACAAATCTTTGTCGGTAATATACATCACGGCAGTGAAAAACTCATTCCATTTCGACACTGCGTAAAAGAGCGAAACTGTGGCAATGGCCGGCATGGATAACGGAACCACAATACGGAAAAGGAGGCCGAAATCATTACACCCGTCAATTTTCGCGGATTCTTCCAAGCTTTCCGGGATGGAGACAAAAAAGCTGCGCATCAAAATCAGGTTGTACGTTTGAATGGCCGTCGGAATCATCATCGCCCAGACCGTGTTAAGCATCCCAAGCTGCTTGACGACGAGAAAATTCGGAATGATGCCCCCGCCGAACATCATCGTAAACACAATCGCGAACATCACTACGCGACCGCCAGGCAGTTCCTTTTTGGAAAGCGCATAGGCGGCCAACGTCGTAGCCGTCATACTGATGATTGTTCCCGCAACAGTGACGAAAATGCTCACCATGTATGAGCTCCATAACTGATCCAGATTAAGCAAATATCGGTAAGCCTCAAGCGTGATGCTCCGCGGAAATAGATGCACGTTGGTCGATAGATTTTCGTTCAAGGGGGTCATCGAGATGATCAACGAGTCCCAGAACGGATACAAGGTCAGCACCGCAATCACCGCCAGAAGCACGTAATTCAGGACATCGAACAGCTTGCCGCCGAAACCGGAATACGACATATCCATCCTCCCTTTTAGTAAATTCCTTGCTCGCCCATCATCCGGGACAAGCGGTTGGCGGCGATTAGTAGGATGAAGTTGATGGCCGACTTGAATAATCCGACCGCCGCGGCAAGGCTAAAGCGTCCTTCCGTGAGTCCGATCCGATAGACGTAGGTGTCGATGATGTCCGCTACGTTATAGACGCCTTCATGATACAGGACAAAGATTTGTTCGAAACCGGCTTCCATCAAGCCGCCGATGCGTAGAATCAAAAGAATGATGATCGTGCCGCGGATGGAAGGCAGAGTAATATGCCAAATCCGCCGCGCGCGGTTCGCTCCGTCCATATAGGCGGCTTCATATAGCTGCGGGTTGACGCCGGCAAGCGCGGCCATATAAATGATCGTGTTCCAGCCAAACTCCTTCCAGATCATCGACCAGACGAGCGTACCCCGGAAATAGCGGTCATCGGTCAAAAAGCCGATCGGCTCGCCACCTAACGATCGGACGATGTTATTGACGACGCCGCCGTCCGTTGATAGCAGATTCATGAGCAGGCCGCCCATGATGACCCAGGAAATGAAATGAGGAAGATATACGATCGTTTGCACAGTCCTTTTGAATAGCAGCTTCCTAGCTTCATTTAAAAGGATCGCCATGATGAGCGGCAGCGGAAATCCAAACACGAGCCGGTACAAGCTGATGATGATCGTATTCCAGAAAACGTGCCAGAATTTATCCAGGGTGAACAAATACTCAAAATGCTTGAAGCCTGCCCACGGGCTGCCAAGGATGCCTTTGGTAATGCTGAACTCCTTAAACGCAATCAATGCCCCGTACATCGGATAGTAATGAAACAAGACATAGTAAGCGGCCGCTGGCAGGAGCATGATGTACAAATACCGGTTGGCGACCATTCGTTTCCACAACCTTCGCTTCCGGAGCGGCGCGCGGACATAGCCGACATCCCTTGTCGGCAAGACCATAAACATTCCCCCTTCTCTATCGTATTTTTTTGAAAGCACTTTCATCTTAGAAAAAGGAAAGGAAGCGCTCAAGATTCAATGGATATGAACGGTTTCTTTTTTGGGGATCCGCCTGGTATCAGTTGATCGGATTGGAGTCATTTTTTCCGTTTTCGTCGGTTAAACGCCCGAGCAAATGACGATTCCGATACTCCGAAGGGGTGAGACCGGTATATTTTTTAAAAGTCCTAATCACGTTCTGCTTTTGCCCGAAACCGGTGAGTTCGGCAATTTCAATCACGCTTTTGTTTGTTTGGGCAAGTAAGCGGCATGCCTCTTCCAACCGGATTTCCGTCAAACATTCGGTAAACGTTTGGCCCGTTACTTCCTTAAAGACTTTGGACAAATAATGGCTGTTCATAAATACGAGGTCAGCGATCGTTGTCAAGCCGATCGACTCCCGGAAATGCTCCCGAATGTAGGCGACCAGCTTTTCGATCACTTCCACGTTTTTGTTTATCCGTTTGTCGTGCAACTCTTCAGACAACTGTTCCAGAACGCTCCCCAACCAACAGCGGATTCCCTCCATATTTTGCAGTTTGGGGAAATCGGCATACCAATGGCGCTCCTCCTGATCCGGTTCGTCATCCTTTCGCACAAGCTCGACCCTTACGGCCACCAGCCCATTCAGAAGATACGCCAGAATCATATGCTTATATGAAAAACCGACATCGGCGTCATTCTCAAGCTGCCCGATAATGTGATCCTTCGTCTTCAGAGCCTTTTCAAGGTTACCCGTCTTCAACTCGCCGATCATTTTGTCCACCAGGCCGCGGTATGCGATAAAACGGTTACGATTGGACTGGTTGACCTGCATGTCGTGGAGGGATAAAACACTGCCTTTCCCGGCGATTTGCTCGTAAAAAAGAGCTTCCACCGCTTCGTTATAGGCAAGGAAAATCTCGGATAATTTTCGATACTTGCCACCGATACCGAAAGTGAGCAGCACATCCTTCAGCTGTCCGGTCACCGCCGTCTTCAGCTGCAGCGCGAGCTCCTTCGTTTTATCAAAAGCAAGGTCATTGCCGATCCATTGCCCAGCATTCAGGATGATGACATCGTGCCGATGAAATTGGCTAACGTATACACCTTTCGTGTACCTGGCCATCGTTTCTTCGCAAATGGTACGGATTCGGAAATGGATGAGATTCCGCATCTGCTCTTCGGTCTCGGTCTCAGGCATCCAGGCGTCGGTAAGATGAATGCGGATCACCATCACGATAAAATGTTCCGGATCCAAATTCAGTCCGTAATATTCCAGCTGACGCAGCATGTCCTCACCGTCATCAGCTTTGCCGGACAGTAGATTCACCAGCATATGGTCTTGCAAGATCAACTCCTGCTCGTGGAACGTTGCCTTAAATTCCTCATTTTCATTAACGAGTTGCGTAAAAGACTCACGGATAAAGCCGAATTCATCCCGATATTTGATGTCATTCAAAGGTTTCTCCAGGTTGGATACAATGTGCTGAACCATTCTTTTGATGGGCTTATAATAGGTTCGCGAAACGAGCATCATCAGCAAAATACCAAGCAAAAGCCCAATCAGCGAAATGATAAAAGTAAAGCGGACGACTTCCTTGGATTGTTTGAACACTTCATCGTATGGGTTCAAAGTAACATATATCCATCCATTCAAGGTGGAAGTCTTAAAAGAGACCATATTCCGGACTCCACCGATCTCTTTCACGAAGTAGCCTTCCTTCTGGTCCCTTATCCGTTGAATATCACTAGCATCAAAACGCGTTAGTAGCGACTTTTTATCCCTATAAGACAGCACCTGGCCCTCAGGACTTAAAATCGCCACATTTCCGAGCTTTCGCTGATTTGTGTTCACGACTGCGTTGTATAATACATCCTCCTTCAAATTGATGAGTAGAACGCCCTTTTTCTGAGCATTTCGGATGGGCACACTGAAATAGAATGAGATCACGTCCCCGGATCCGGCCGTGGACGGTTGGCTCTCTGCCTCCCAGGACGAGGAGGATTGGATTTCGAGAAATCGCTGCAAGCCGCCGGTGTATGGGAAATCAGCTTTATCGTAGATCCCCGAACTAGATATCAATTTCTGATTGGTCGAGCTGTACAAATAAATCGAATGAATGTAATTGGAGGAATTGATGCGAGCGGAGAACAGATTGCTTGTGTTGACCAAAAAACGATAATCATCTTCCAAATTCCAGGCGAGCCATACCGCTTTCTGAACATCGGCGTCCAGCGCTAGAGAACTGGCCATCTGCTGCACTTCGCCCAGCGCCTGCTCGACGATCTTTTTAGTCTGAGCGAGCAGTTCGATATTGGAACCTAGTACCTCCTCCTTGAGTACTCGACTCGTGTAACGATACATCAGTGTTCCGACCAACAACGTGATCAAGACGACCGTGATCGTTAAATGAACGAGCAAGCGCATGAAAACAGTCCCCTTCATAACATCCCCCCTTAAATACATTGAAAAGACAACATAGCAATTCATTTGACGCGCCCAATACGTTTCTTTTAGAAATGTTGGGCTTCCCTGAATGGCTGAATTCTGTTGTTCTCAGGCAGTCTATTTTTTATTTTACAATGTTAAGGAAGAGATTCAAGTAAACCTTCGACACATTTTTGTAATCATTATGATGACTATATACGGAAGTAAAAAGCCCCCCTTGGCTATCTTGGAATATCGTTCGAGTGTGAACATTCCAATTTGTCCAAATAGGGGGGGGCTTTTTACTTCATCCTAGTGTCTTTTCTTATGCTTATAAATGTTATTCAATGCCCTGCTCTTTCGCTTTCGCGTTTACTTCGTCGATCATTTTATCCAGACCCTTGGCCTTGTAATTGTTCAGTGTATTTTCCCATGCTTTGTCGACAGGGTCTTTGCTCAGCATGATGTTGAGCAGATCGTCATGATCCAGAACACTGAATTTATCCTTGGTTGGCGTGGACATGTATGTCAGGCGAATATCATAATCTGGCACCTTGGAGTTTTTCTTGCTCCAGTCCACGAAGTTTACAGCCTCCTGGCGGATTTCCTTATTGGCGATGGTCGGGTTATTCATGTCATAAGCATTCGAAGTATTGTAAGTGACCAGGTTCATCAGGAAGCCTTTTGCCGGATATTTCTCATTCAAGGAAGTGTCTCCGATCGCAACCTTCTTGTCGCCTTCCACCTTGTAGTCCACATCCTTCACACCATAGGTCAGCAGATCATTGCCTTCCGGGGACAGGATATAGTCATACAGGCGCAAAATGCGGTCGAGCTTCTTATCGTCAATTTTGGCATTGAAATAGCTCTCAGACCAATACGTCTTAAATACAGGATGATAGCGTTCGCCATCCGGTCCAACAAGCGGCTTCAGCACCTTCACGTTTTGGGTAAAATCTTCGTTTGGATATGCTGTTTTCCAGCGTTTCTCATAAATGTTCTGGTCCATGCCCAGGAATCCGCCGCCAGCCAGAAGCGCTGCGGACTTGCCTGAAACGAATTTGTCATACGCCGTGTCCGGCTTCGTTAATGCGATATCCGGATCCACGAGCTTGTGGTCGAACATTTCTCTCATGTTTTGCAGCGCAGGCAGTGCCTTTTTGGAGAATACGGCCGGAACGAACTTGCCGTCTTCCTTGATCCATTTGAAATCACTGCCGCTGCCGTCACTGGTCGCCGCAGGGTTGCCGTACAGCCAGAAGAAGCCCCCGATCATTTTGGTCGTAGAAGAGGTCAGACCCGTAATATGCTTGCCTTCCGGATCCTTGTCCACGACAGCCTGAAGCAATGCTTTGAACTCATCCCAGGTCTCGGGCTCTTTCGTGATACCGGCCTTCTGAGCCAGATCCCAGCGGTACATCACGACACGGTCGAGGACACTCCAGTCCACCGTCGGGAACATCCGTCTTGGGACGCTGTAGTACTTGCCATTTTCGCTAAGACCCTTAATATCCGGCGTTTCAAAATACTCGGCCAGACTCGGGTATTTGCTCATATCCTCAGGCAGTGCTTTCACAATCCCCTGATTCACCCAGTTGCGGTAATACTGCGTACCAATCGCGTCCGTTGCAAAGATATCCGGAAGCTGACCGGAAGCCGCCCACATCTGGAACTTCTGCACATAGTCATCCCACGTGACATTCACGGGCTTGATGGTAATGTTGAATTTCTTCATCAAATCCTGGTAAATCGGGTCCTTGTCGAACTTCTCGGCAATCTGGTCAATATCCCAGAATGCCACCGAAATATCCAGATGCTCCTTGAAAGGATCATCATCGCTTGCCGCCGTGCTCTTGCTGTCTGGCGGAGTACTGCTGCTTCCTTCATTATTTGCGCTGTCTTTGCTGCCACAGCCCGAGAAGATACTCGCAACCATAACCACCATCAGAAGAAGAATGCTGTATCTGCGCATTTTTTTCAAATCAAAACCCTCCCTATTTGTATGTTCGATGAAACGGTGTCTGTATGTGTTAGTGCTTTATTCTTTAATGGAGCCTACAAGAATGCCCTTTGCGAAATGCTTTTGCAGGAACGGGTACACCAGCATGATCGGAATACAGGATACGATGATGGTCGCCATCTGCAGGCTTGGCGTATAGACCTTGGTGGTCGCCTTTTGTTCCGCCAGGGTCATGGCCATACTGTTCAGCGATGAGTTGGATGTAATAAGCACCTCACGCAAATAGATCTGAAGCGGCGCCTTGGCGGAGTCACTGATGAAGATCAGCGCATGCCACCATTCGTTCCATCTCTCCACAGCGTAAAACAAAGCGAAGGTCGCCATGAACGGCGCGGATATCGGAATAATAATCCTCAGCAGGATCATAAAATCATTCGCCCCATCGAGCTTAGCCGATTCCTCCAGCCCTTCGGGTATCGTATTAAAGTAGTTCTTCATGATGATCAGATACAGCGTGTTGATGCCCGCCGGAACGATCATGACGAGGATGTTATTGACCAGTCCCAGGTTCTTCACGATCAGATAAAAGGGAATCAGTCCCCCGTTAAAAAACATCGTAATTAGGATCATCGTCAGCAGCAGATTACGGCCAGGCATCCCTTTCTTGGAAAGGGCATACGCTCCGGCCACGGAGATAATCATACTGAAAGCCACACCAACGACCGTCACGAGCACCGATACGGTGAATGCATTCCAAAACTTGCCGTCCCCGAAAATAAGCTTATAGGCCGAAAAATCAAAGGACTTCGGAAGCCAGTACAAATTCGACTTGCTGATGACATCGAATCGTGCAAAGGAAATGATGAGAACATTATAAAAAGGATAGAAGGTAATGATGGCCATAATACCGAGGATGATATAGACAACCACATCGTAGGTATTGATTTTCTTTTTCCGGGTCAAGGTTTGCTCCACCTTTCATCGCCCCCCTTTGCATTTAATATAATCCCTGCTCGCCCATTTTCTTCACGGTCATGTTCGCCAGAACCAGCAGCACAAGACTAATCGCGGACTTGATTAACCCGACTGCCGTCATATAGCCGAAGTCTGCGCCGACCGTAAAGGTTGTGCGGTAGACATAGGTGTCGATGGTATCCGCTACGGAATACACAGGGGAACTATACAGGTTGAAAATTTGCTCGAAGCTGGAGCCCAGACTTAGCAGATTGCCGATCGTCAAAATAAAGAGAATAGCCACCGTGCTCTTGATGCCCGGCCAGGCAATATACCGCAGGCGGTGCAGCCGGCTAGCCCCGTCCATTTCCGCTGCTTCGTAAAGTTCGGGATTGATCCCGGCAAGCGCTGCCATATAAATAATGGAATCCCAGCCGATTTCCTTCCATACATGGCTGAGGTAGATCATAGGCCGAAAGCCGTTCACACTCACTAAAGGAGATGAAGCATCGAAGCCGAGCATCGTCATCAGTTGGATGTAAATCCCGTCATTACTGAAAATATTAGTCAGGATGCCCGCGAGAACAACCCAAGAGATGAAATGCGGAAAAGTAAACAGTGTCTGAAAAAATTTCCTTGCCTTGGTACGTGAGAACTCGTTAATCACCATCGCCAGAATGATTGGAAGCGGAAAGTGAATGACCAGCTTGGACAAGCTGATGATGACCGTATTTCTAAATGCGCTCCAGAACTCCGGATCATGGGAAATCTCACGGAAATGTTGGAATCCAACCCAAGGGCTCCCCAGGATCCCCTTACTGAAATCAAATGTCTTGAAGGAAAGCGTGATACCATACATCGGTAGATAACAGAAAAGAATATACCAGACGATGACCGGTAGGACCATCATATAGTGATACTTGTATTGGAGCATCGTGTTCCATAGTCCGCTTTTCGAAGAACGGCCTCCTGCTTTGCTTTCCCGTTGCATCCCTATTCGCCGCCTTTCGTTATTCATAGATTGAGCCTTTTGCCGGAGGGAGGATCATCGACTCTATATGTATGCGTTTGCATCCTGTTCATCTCAGCCTTGCTCCCCCTGCCGCTTGCTGTATGTCCATTATATTCAAACGCAGAATCTCCGCATATAGACATAATTCCGCAAACATGTGGACTCCGCTTACGAGATAAGGGAATCTCCGGTGTTCAATCTGAGTTTTGTATATAATTATCGTAAAAATATCTATATCGTCTGTCTTATCCTTCTGTTTACCAAATACTGAAAGTCATGTATTCTGTCGATAGAACAATGAATACGCTTTCCTTTTTGACGCAACATGTCAGGTATTCTTAATTCAAGGGGGAAGATCATGTATAAAGCTGTAATTGTAGATGATGAAAAATGGATCGTTGAAGGCATTAAATCCGGTGTTCACTGGAATAGCTGGGGATTTGAAGTCATTGGTGACGCGGAAAACGGGCAAGAGGCGCTAGAGCTTGTGAAAGCCCTTCGTCCGGATGTCGTGCTGACGGATATCAAAATGCCGGTCCTGAACGGACTGGAACTGATTAAGAGGGGAAAAGAAGCCTCTCCGGATACTCTCTTCGTGGTGCTCAGTGCGCATGCGGAATTTGCATATGCCCAGAAAGCGTTGAATTATGGAACGTTCGGCTACTGCCTCAAACCGTTTGAAATCGAAGAGATCGACAGTATGCTCAGCCGGCTGGCCGAGGTACTCAATGCCCGAAAAAAAGAAAACCGTCATTCGCATATTCCCGATCTCTATGAAGCGATCTGCTCCGGGGATATGGATGTCGTGAAACGGGTGCTGCAGCAATCCGGTATGAGTGCGGACAGCGCTCATCCAATCCTGCCTATCGTTGTACAGAGCAGTAAAGCGGCCAAGCTGCAGCAAAATATTAAGCATCTGAGCTTCCAGATGAGCCCGCGCCGCTTCGGTTATCTCGTTCATGAAACGGCTGCGGAAGCTCTATTGCAGGATATCAGCCGGGCGCATCAGGGCTCCATGTACAGCATCGGAACGGGATTCCCGCTATCCGATCTGACGGAACTGAACACTTCCCTGGAAACGGCTTCCCTGGCGTCTTACGGCGCGTTCACAACAGGCAAGCCGGGGATCTTCAGCCCGCCGCCGCAGACCAATCCTTTAATAGAAGAAATACTGAAAAATATCTCCGATGCGCTGAGCCGGAAGGACCGGGTGCAGTTTATGTCCTGTATGAATACGGCGAAGAATGATTTCAATGAAGGTAAATTCAGCATGAAGGATGCCTACCTGATGTTCACGGCGTTAATCTATCATTTTTTCAGAACCGGGGTATCCGGCAGCGGGAGAATGTTCGAAGGCTATGAGGAACTCTCCTATCACTTTGGACATGCCGATGCCATGATCGATTATCTCGTTGAGCACACGCTAGATTACCTTGAGAATCAATCTAATACCATTCGCTCAGACATCTCCCATAAAACGATCCGGGAAATTCTGAAATATATCCATGACCATTTTACGGACGATCTGTCGATCCAGGGCCTGTCGGAAAAGTTCTTCCTAAGCCCCAATTACCTATGCCATCTATTTAAAAAGGAAGTGGGGGAAAACTTCATCGAGTATGTATCCAATCAACGGATCCAATACGCCTGCAAGCTGCTTGAGGAAACGAGCAATCCCATCAAACAAATCGGCGATAAATGCGGCTTCAATGATTACTTCTATTTCACGCGGATATTCAAACGGGTTACCAATATGACACCCACCCAATATCGGGAGAAGCAAACCCAATGAACTTTTTCAGAAAGCTCTCCATCCGCTATCAATTCATCGTCATCGGACTGATTATTACCGCTATCATTCCTGTCGTTATTTTGGGCGTATACAAGCAGTCCAGCCGGTTTATTATCGAACAGAACACCCAGTATAACGAAGAACTGATCTCCATGATGAAGCAGCGGATTTCATCGAACTACTCCAATATATCCGAGCTGATGATTAATCTCGGTTATGATGCCACGGTACAGAATCTGCTAGCCGAAAATGACAACCTGAGAATTTACGAGCTGTCCAAAAAGGTGCAAAGCCTGATGAACGTCATCAAGAGCACCTATCCCGACATTATTGATATCGCCATTGTCAGCAATGATCACAAGCTTGTCTCGATGAAGGGTGTGATCAATCAGGCCGAATATGTCGGGGACGGGCTCGTAGATGACGGAACCGTCCACTACGCCGGTTTTGTGCCAGGCAATCAGATTAACGAAAGGGATCATTTCCTGTTCAGGATGAATATTTTCTCTTCCGGCAGCCGGATCGCTTATGGAGAAAAGGCCGGAACTATGGTGCTGGCACTGGATGTGCAAGATATTAATAAGGAATTTCAGAAGTTTCCGCGCCTTGCCGGTACCAGCTTCTATCTGTTCGATTCCGAACATCTCGTATACTCTAACAGTGAACCTGGCGAAGACCTGCTGGGTGAAATCAGAAGCTCTGTGCTGAGCAGCGGACAAGCCTCCGAATCTCCCGAGACATGGAAAAGCAGCAAGTACATCATCCAAGCAAATGCGCTGCCGGAAATTCAGGGGAAGATTGTGACAGCCACACCGATCAGCATTCTGATGAAAGGTCTCGACAGATTAAAAAAGACAAGCTACACCTTATCCGGCTTTACGCTGCTGTTTATTTTTTTCCTATACAGCATTATGAAAATGAATGTGCTGAAGCCGTTGTCCCGGCTGATGTCCTTTATGAAACAACTGAAGACACAACATTTGGAAGTTCTCCATTCCCACGTTCATCTGGAAGGCTATGCGGAAATAGAGGTCATATCTAACGAGTTCAATATGATGCTGGAGCGGATTCACGGACTGACCCATCAGCTGATCCAGACCAACTCGGAACTGTATGAATCAGAGCTGGAGAAGCAGCGCATTGAATTCGCCTATCTGCAAAGTCAGATCAATCCGCATTTTCTCAGCAACACGCTGGATACGATTAAGGGTATCGCGATCGTGGAGGGCAGCAAGGCAACCTACGATATGGCCGGAGCTCTCAGCCGAATGCTTCGGTACAGCATTAAGGGCGGAGACGAGGTGGCGCTTGGGGAAGAACTGCAGATCGTGAGCAGCTATATGAAAATCCATCAGCTCCGCTTCTCCGGCAGAATAAGCTACGAGCAGAGCTGCCCGGAAGATCTCCTGCAGCTGGCCGTACCTAAAATGATTTTGCAGCCGATTGTGGAAAATGCCATTAACCATGGGCTAGAGTTCATGGGAAGAGGCGGCATCATTCATGTCGAGGCCTTACAAAGCCAATCCGGAGATCTTATCATGACCATCACGGACAACGGAACCGGAATCAAGCCCGAACGCCTCGCCGAGCTGAACCAGATCCTTGAGTCGGATGATGCTTTGCTGAGTGAGCATATCGGCATCCGCAATGTCCACAACCGAATCCGTCTGAAATACGGGAAACATTACGGCATCTCGCTTGCAAGCGAGCCAGGCAAAGGCACGGAAATCCGGATTTCCCTGCCGGCCATCCCATCCAATCTGCAAGATGCTTTGCTGCGTACGGCCGCGGCTGTGGAGCAGGATTTCAATCTTCTTGATTCATGATAAAATGGGCACAGTACGTAAATTAGGAAAATAAAGTATAGGTGAATCTCTTGAATAAACAAACCATCCTGATCATTAAAGACGACCGGAAGCTGTCCAGTCTGCTGAGTGATTATTTAAGGAAATATGATTTTCATACGGTCGCAGTGGACGATTTCAGCCGCGTTATGGAGACATTCGTGGCATGCGCCCCTGATCTGGTGCTGCTGGATGTGAACCTTCCCAAGTTTGACGGTTTTTACTGGTGCAGGCAAATCCGCAGCCGCTCTCTCTGCCCCATCCTCTTTATCTTTGCAAGGGAGAACGAGATGGATCAGGTGATAGCTCTTGAAAATGGAGCAGATGACTATATCACCAAACCCTTTCATTACGAGGTCGTGTTAGCTAAAATCCGCAGTAATCTCCGCAGGGCTTCCGGTTCTTATGCCCAGCCGCAGGAGGAACGAAAATTCGACGCAGGCAAGCTCCGGCTTTATCCGGAACGCTACGTCATCCAATATGAAGGACAAACCTCAGAGCTGTCGCAAAAAGAATCGGTGCTGCTGGAAGCGCTAATGGACCGTGAAGGACGCGTCGTCAGTAGAGAGCAGCTGCTGGATCTGATGTGGAGCGACGAGCATTACATTGATGACAATACGCTGAATGTGTATATTACACGTGTAAGGAAGAAGCTCAAGGATATAGGTGCGGACGGTATGGTGGAAACGGTACGGGGAGCGGGTTACCGACTGAGTGCCGGAGCAGAAAAAGTATGAAGCTGTTTTGGAAAGATCAGACGCCCCTTCTCATCTGCTATATAGCGCAAATGCTGCTCATCCCGGTGCTGTACTGGCTTTCCGGTGAAAACAGACCGCTGCGCATTATCGGCTATGGTGTCATGCTGAGCAGTGCTATTCTGCTGATTTATCTGGTCATCCGGTATATTCAGTTCCGAAAGCTGTATCAGCGCTTAAACGCCATGGAGTTTATTCCTTCGAACAGGGAGCTGCCACGTGAGCCGCTTGGAGATGCGCCGCTACCTGAAGCCGTGCAGGATATGCTTCGCGTCTATGACCGTTATTATCAGGACAAGCTCAGCGAACATGCGAAACGGATCGACCAGCATATCGTATTCATTAACCGGTGGGTGCATCAGATGAAGACCCCGTTGTCCGTCATACAGCTAACGCTGCGTGATATTGATCAAACCTCTGCGGCAGACAGTATTCAGGAGGAGCTCGAGCGCTTGCGAAAAGGGTTCGAGATGGTCCTCTACACGTCACGTCTGGATCAATTCGAGGAGGACTTCCGGGTAGAACAAATCCGGCTGCTGCAAGCGGTCAAAGAAGCCGTGACGGAGAATCGCAGACTCTTCATCCGGAAAGGGCTTCAGCCGGATATCCGCATCGATGAAGATTGGATCGTATATTCAGATGCCAAGTGGTTGCGATTTATGCTCAATCAAATTCTGATTAACGCCGTCAACTATTCCGCAGGCAAAGGGCAAAGCATCCTCATCACCGCCAGAAAGTCCAGTGAACAGATCATGCTCGATATTCAAGATCAGGGTATCGGTATTTCCAGGGAAGATCTAAAGCGGGTGTTCAAGCCTTATTTCACCGGCGAACAGGGACGCCAGTATCAGGAATCAACCGGTATGGGGCTTTATCTCGTGCGTGAGATTTGTTCCCGGCTTGGACATCAGGTGGCGATAGAATCGGAGCCTGGTGACGGGACAACGGTGCGATTTACTTTTCACCATACGCCTAACAACCATGAAACTTATTAAGCAGATGATCTAGAAGCGCCGGTACCCAGAATATATCTTGTCCTTTGTTTGGGATAAGCCTTATATCTGTACAGCGCTTCTTTCGTCTCGTTATAGGTGCCATCCATACAGAATCATGCGAACATAACCTTAAGCCAGCTGTAAGGAAACGTTAATTCAAATCGATAGCGGGGTCTTTTCCAGTTTTGGTAGATTGGTATCAAGGGCCCGTCAGGACATCATGGGCAGCTGCCAAACCATGTGAAAGGAATGAAGTTTATGGATATATTGCAGGTCAAAGCGCTAAGCAAGGTCTATCCCGGAAAAGTGACCACTCACGCCTTAACCGATATCAATTTCAGCATTGAGAAGGGGGAATTCGTTGGCATCATGGGACCTTCAGGCAGTGGCAAAACGACGCTGCTCAATGTGGTATCTACCATTGATGAACCGAGTTCGGGTGAAGTATTAATCAACGGAATGAGCCCGCATCAGATGAATAAAGGCGAGCTGGCACGTTTTCGCCGCAGACAGCTTGGTTTTGTCTTCCAGGACTTCAATCTGCTGGAGACGCTCTCGGTCGCTGAGAATATCGTGCTGCCGCTTACGCTGGATAACCGGAAGCTGAGCGAAATGGATTCCCTACTGCAGCAAGTGGCCGACAGACTTGGCATCACCGATATTCTGAAAAAACGGACCTATGAGATTTCCGGAGGCCAGCGCCAACGGACTGCGATCGCCAGGGCAATGATCACTTCGCCTGCCATCGTCATGGCCGATGAACCAACCGGTGCACTGGACTCCAATGCATCAAGGAACGTGATGGAGTCGCTTGAGCGGATCAACCAGCAGGATGGGACAACGCTGATGCTGGTCACGCATGACCCGCTGGCAGCGAGCTACTGCAGCCGGATTATTTTCATTAAGGACGGAAAGCTGGCAGCCGAGATTGACCGGGGAGAGAGCCGCCAAGCCTTTTTCCAAAATATTATCGATACGCTGTCGTTCTGGGGAGGTAACAGCCATGAGCTTTCCGGAGTTCGCGTTTAACAATGTCAGGCGCAATCTGCGTGCTTATATTTCCTATTTCCTGAGCAGCGCCGTGATGGTCATGATCTTCTTTGCCTATTCCGTGTTCATTTACCATCCGGATATTTTCCATTCGGATTTTGGCAAATATATCGCGACCAGCATGCGGATTGCGTCTTACGTGATCTATCTCTTTTCCTTTTTCTTCGTTCTTTATTCCATCAGTGCTTTTCTGAAAGCACGAAATCAGGAGTTCGGCATTCTGGTGATTCTGGGAGCACAAACAAGACAGATCAATTGGCTTATTTTCCTTGAAAATATGCTGATTGGTGTCAGTGCCATCGTAACCGGTGTCGCGGGCGGCCTGCTGATCTCCAAGCTTTTCCTTATGGTCAGCACCAAAATAATTGGAGAAGTTGAGTTGTCCTTTTATTGGCCTGTCAAAGCACTGATCGTGACCTCTTCTGCATTTATGCTGTTGTTTGTGATAGTTTCACTATTCACGCTTCTATTCATCCGCAAAAAGAAAGTATTTGAGCTGCTCAAAGGCAGCAGCATGCCAAAAAAAGAGCCTCAGGTATCCTGGCTCCTGTCGATATTTGGTGCGGCTTTGCTGGTTACCGGTTTTGTGTCCGTCTGCGGTGAGTATTCGAAAAACACATTGATGACTGCTGCCCTGACGGGGATTGCCGGCACCTATTTCTTTTATACGCAGCTCTCCGTGATCATCGTCCGGCTGTTGAAAAAGAACCGCCTATTCATGTGGAGAAGTACCAATCTGATCCGGATCTCCGAGATGAGCTACAAGCTGAAGGATAATGCGCGCATGCTGTTCATGGTAACGGTGGTTACTGCTATCGCCTGCATGGTTTCCAGCGTTCTCTTGTTTATGAGTCAGTCTAACAGAGAGCTCTATAACCATTCTCCTTATTCATTGGTTTATACCGTTTATGATTCCAATAACGACAAACCGGACCTCATGCCTATCACAGACGAGATTAAGGCTCATGGGGCTGATTATACGGAGCTGAAGATCGAGCTTCTCCATCAGCTTTTCACTCTAAACGCCGATACTAAAGGAATCGATCTGCTGCCCGTGTCGAAGTTTCGTCTGTTGTCCGAGCAAGCGGGGCTTCCCGGCATTCAGGATGTATCCGAAGCGGATGCGGTACTCATCTTGTGTCAGACGACCAATGTCCAAAACTATAAAGATTTCGCGAATGCGAGCCTCCAGGCCAAATCCAATCTAAAGCTTACTGTGAAGCAAACCGTGAACACGGATATTCTGCCATTCGGGCAATTTTCTTCTCCATTTCTGGTGGTCAACGATACCGTGTACAAAAAGCTTCAACAAGATCCGGATATTTCTAAAGTCACCCGGTACCTGTATAAAGTTCCTGCTTGGGATGGATCTCCTCCCTCACTGTCCGATCCGGAAGTCATCGCGGGAACAAAGCTGTTCGAATGGAATCAAAAGAAAAGTAAGGAGCACAACTGGAATTACGGATTATTTTCCCGCGGTGAAAACTATCAATCTTCGAAGCAGACAACATCCATGATGAGTTTTGTCGGCGTGTTTATTGCCCTGATTTTTTCTATATCATCGGCCAGCTTCCTTTATTTCAAGCTGCATACAGAGCTTAATAAAGATCAGCGAATGTACCAGGCCATGTCCAAAATCGGACTCAGCCCCGAGGAAATGTCGCGGGCTGCGACTACGCAAATAGCGCTGTTATTTTATATCCCGGTATTCGTGGCCATCATCGAGACCCTGGCTGTAGTCGTACCGATTTTGCATGGGTTGAATCAAACGCATATCATGTCTCCGATCCTCATGACAGCAGCGGCCTTCACGGCGGTGCAAACCGTTTATTTTCTGATCATCCGGTCGAGATATGTCCGCAGTTTGCGCAAGATCATGGTGTAGGATAGGGACAGATATACTTGGAATAGGATAGAAAAACACTCGGATTTGAAAATGATTCTTTAATGATCTGGAGTGAATGAGGTGTAATTCATATGAAGCTCATGAAAAACTTCTCTCTGGTTGTTCTTAACCTGGTCGGGGAATTTTGGACCGGTTTTTATTACCGCAGCTCTGACTTCTATGATAGGCATACTGTAACCAAAACAAAGACCGGTTATATTGTATTCGTATCTCTCGCCGCGCTGGTAACCCTCGGAATAGCCGCATGGCTGTTTAGGAGAATATATTAGAATATTCTAAAGGCAGCCAATGTAAGAATACGACTATCGCCTCCTCCGCTGCGACGCGGTTTTTTCATAATCGCAGGGAGGAGGAATCCGCATCAAGAAGAGCCCGCGTCCCCGCGGGCTCTTTC
Organism: Paenibacillus dokdonensis; assembly: GCF_004916975.1. GTDB lineage: Bacteria > Bacillota > Bacilli > Paenibacillales > Paenibacillaceae > Paenibacillus_AQ > Paenibacillus_AQ dokdonensis. Next base: position 508,290 of record NZ_STGQ01000003.1, read on the forward strand.
TTATTTCACTGCAAACAGCTTCCTCAAATAATCATTCAGGAATATGCCCCCCGGGTCCAACTGCTCGCGCATCTCCCGGAATGCCGTCCACTGCGGATACAGACCGGGCAGCTCCTCCGCTGTCCTCGTGTGCATTTTGCCCCAGTGGGGCCTGCCCTGATGGCGGCGGAAAATCTCCTCGATATCCCGAAAATACACCTGATGCTCCATGCCCTTGTACATATGGACAGCGATATAGGCTGAATCGCGCCCGTATGCCGGGCTAAGCCAAATATCATCTCCTTTGACATAACGGCATTCCACCGGAAAATGAACGGCATGGCTCTGCGCAGCAACGCTGGCCCGGATTTCGCTGACAACCTCCTCCATTTTCTCAGCAGGCACGCTGTATTCCATTTCATTAAAACGAACAAGCCGCTGCGTGGTAAACAGCTGATGGCTGTAGGCTATATCCTTTCCTGTAGGGACAAAGCGCGCTGACAGGCGGCTCACTGGCTTGCACAGCCCCGGAAAAGCGCGGCATCCTTCAGACAACATCCCGAAAAATGCATTTTCCATTACTAGCTGGTTCACATGATTCCAGAAGCGTCCTCCGGACGGCTGTTGATCCGTTTCGTCCAGGCACTTCACCTGTACGACATCCGTATGAGGAAACCAGAAAAACTCAAAGTGATCATGCGTATCCCTGAATTCCGCCAATCGCTTGAAGCATTCGTCAATGGACAGACGCTCGCTTTTATAATGAAGCACGGTCAGAGGAACAACACGGATTTTGACTTTTACGATAATACCCAGCATCCCGAGGGAAACCTGGAGCGCCTTGAAGATGTCACGGTTCTGCTGTTCACTACAGGTCAGCAGTTCACCCGATGCAGTCACCACCTGAACCTCAAGCAGCTGTGTCGACAGCGACCCAAATCGGATGCCTGTTCCATGCGTTCCCGTTCCGACGGCTCCTCCAATGGATTGGGTATCGATATCGCCTAAATTTTCCTGCGCCCATCCCTGCATGTATAAGGCCTCGCTCAAATCTCTCAGTCTCGTTCCCGCCCATACCCACACGCTGTACGAATCCGCATCCACAGGCTCAACACCTGCCAAATGATCCAGTGACAACAGCACATCTCGGGTTTGTACCAGCGGCGTAAATGAGTGTCCCGCCCCGATCACCCGGATACCCTTGCCCGACCCGGCGCAGGATTGCACCAGCGACACGACTTCATCGACGGCCTTGGGATATGCGATATGCTTTGGCTTGCTGCGAACGACTCCCGACCAATTTTTCCATACCTTCTGATTTTTATTTAGAGAAAGCATTGCCCATCCCCCCGATACGTTGAGATTTGTTCTCTGATTTTGCCTTTAGACACACCATAAAGTTGGTTAAATCGTTCGCATAATTCCCCTGCCTTTGCATGCCGGAAGAAGATCGGATCTCCCAGCTCCAGATGTTCATCCCCTTTGTAGAATACCGGGGTCTGCACTTCCCCGGCCCCTTCCAAAGACGTTAGAGCTGCGCCCTCCGGCAAATACGGCTTTGGCAGTTTGTCTTTGCCGGCAGCTCCTGAACCTGTATACCCGCCTCCCAGGCAGGTATACAGGTTCTCTCCCGGCTTCCTCACGATTTCTACGGCATAACCCGCTGCAGGCTGGTAGCGGAAATTTTTGTAGTTATCGAACAGTCCCGGCGAAAAGAATCCGGATCCGACCGTAACTTCAGTCACCGCATGCTCAAGCGTTGTTGTATGTAAGCTGCCCGTACCGCCGCCATTCACAAAGCGGAGCGGCATGCCTGCTGCTTCCTCTATCATGGCGACAAGCGCCTGTCTCTTCTCGGCAATCTGCTTGACTGAGCGCTGTTTGAGCTTTCGTACCAATACATTTTTCGCAGCCATGTTCGGATAATGATCGCCGACACCGGCGATTTGCGCTTCATAACCCATCACACCATCCATGGAGACTCCGCTGGATGATAAGATCCTTTCCACAACGGGTCTCGCATCTGCGACCGTATGGATCGGTGAGCGCCACACCCCAAAGTGAAGACCCGGAACATCCATCGACATATCCATGTCGAGACAGACCGGAAACCGGACGCCATGCCGCTCTGCAATCTGTTCGATATGCTCAATATGCTGGATGGAATCAACCATAAGGGTGATGGATTTTCCTTGGCGGATCAGCTCAGCCAGCCCGGACAGCGCTGAAGGCTCCCATACCGGGTAGCCCATCACAATGTCATCCATGCCCTGCTTTACCAGATATATGGCCTCCTGCGGAGAAAAACACATCAAACCGCAAAAAAGCGGGCTCTTATGAATAATTCGTTTCAACAATGTGGTGCTTCGGACCGATTTGGTCGCAATACGAATGTTTTTGGCGCCGGCCTGGGCAATAATCCGCTCGATGTTCTCATCCAGCAGATCCAAATCCACAAATGCGAACGGCTTAGATACATTATCGAATACCTTCGTATAGTAGGCATAATCCCGCTGCATCTTCTCCCCCCTTATGTAAGGCTGAGTGATGGTAATCAGAAATAGGGTAAGCGCTATCATTACTCTGTGAAATTGAGTCTGTATGAATTGTCTATTATGTATGTGTGTAGCGATTGTGTCCGAAATGAAGTTAGTGGCATGAAAAGAACGAATTGAGGATTCTTAGGAGGTCATGCTGGTTAGGCGGATCTTGCGATTGGAGTAAATTATCCTTATTTTATCCGAAAAGAAACCTGGGAGCAATCGGTTATTTTCATGAATTTCCAGGCAACAGGGGTTGTCCCGAGAGTCACTTGACTACCGGGGCAGTCCCTTTCTCTTCTTTGTGACCAGTTTAGTGGAGCTTAGTGGAGATTAATTGAACCATCGATAACGCCCAGGTACCGGAAGCCCGTAAGTCACGGAACCCGCCGCCGCCGAATAGGCTGATGCAACGACGAAAGACAGATGGGAGCGAATGCAATGCCTCTTTACCAGCCGCCAGTGAACATACGTACACTGACATATACAGCCCCCGGGACAGTTATCCATTATCCTCAGGTCAGCGGACTTGCAAACCGCCAAGCAGAAGAGCGGATAAACCATGCGATCATATTGCAGATACAGGATATGCAGCGCACTCAGCAGCATATGCAGACAGGGACCAACCCGAACACCACGGGAAATTTTGAGATCAAAACCAATGAGCGCGGCATTCTCAGCCTCATGCTCAGCAACTATACGTATTCGACACCCATGGCCCATGGGTATACGGTTGCAAAGGGACTAACCTTTAATACAACCACCGGCGCTGCCTATTCACTTTCAGATCTGTTCAAACCAGCCTCGAACTACCAAGCTCTTCTGACAGCTGAAGTTAATGCGCAGATTAAAAAGCGAAATCTTCCTGTGCTTGAAGGCACAACGGTTTCGGTGCAGCCGAATCAGGACTTTTACCTGGCCGATAAATCCCTGGTCATTTTCTATCCGCTGTACGCAATTACGCCATATTACGTCGGCTTCCCGATGTTCCCGGTTTCGGTGTACGATCTGCAAGATATCGCCACAGAGGACGGCCCCATCACCGTACTGGCAGCAGACATCGCATAGATAGAAAAAACCCCGGAAATGCCCCGGGGTATCTTACTCATAACACACTCATAACGATTGATCTAACGGTTCCTTCACCTGCTCACGCCACTGATATTTAGGCTGCCAACCAAGCAGGCGCTTGGCCTTTTCGTTGCTAAATAGCGTTTCATGGCCTTCAAGCGGCGTCCTAATATCCGTCACACCGGGATAGCGCTGTTCCAGCAGATCTCGGCTGCGGATGGCCATGCTCGAATCATCCGAAGCCAGATTGAGCGCCACCGCTCCCAGACCGTCCGTTTCGATGGCAAGCCGGCAAGCTTCAGCCGCATCGCGGGTATCGATATAGCTCCACAGAATACGTTCACGTTCCTCCGGATGGTTAATAAACGAAGGAAAACGCTCATACCACTCTGGAGGAATGACATTTCCAAGGCGAAAGGACACGACCTGTATACCCGACCGGCGGTTGAACATCTCGGCTGTCTGCTCGTTGACAATCTTGGATAAGCCATAGCTGTCCTGAGGCAGCTGCGGATGCTCTTCGTCGAGCGGCACGTACTGGGGTGCGATCGGATTCACCGCGAACACAATACCGTATGAGGATTCGCTGGATGCGATGACAGCCTTACGGATCCCAAGACCCGATGCGGCTTCCAGCACATTATACGTCGACATGACATTGTTGCGGAACGTGACCTCCGGTGTCCTAATATGCGCTGCCGGAATTGCGGCCAGATGCACAACCGCATCCGCGCCGGCAAGGGCGCTGTATGTCTCACCCAAGTCTTCCAGATCCGCTATAAGCGTTGGACATAGCTCCTCATCCGGACGCCGTGAATCCACGTTCAGTACTTCATATCCCTGCTCCACAAAATGCTTTACGACCCAGCGTCCAAGCATACCGCTTCCGCCTGTGATCACTACCTTGGCCATCGAAAATGCCTCCCCGCTGATTAAAAGTAGTCAAGACTTTCTCTATTTCAAAATTTCCTCGATACGATCGATTACGTCCGCGCTCAGCTCTACATCGGAAGCTTTAGCATTCTCAGTGACCTGCTCCGGACGGCTCGCGCCAACCAGTGCACTGGCCACATTGCTGTTGCGCAGAATCCAGGCCAGAGCCAGGTTCCCTACGGAAATGCCGAGTTCGCTTGCAATGCCTTCAAGCTGTTTCACTTGGCTGATTCTTTCTTCGGTGATGCCTTTGCGCATCCATTCCAGCTTGGCAGCACGGCTGTCCTGCGGAATATCCGAGGCGGATGTATATTTTCCTGTCAGCAGGCCTTGGGCAAGCGGAGAAAATACCACTTGTCCGATACCAGAACGCTCGCTGAGCGGCATGATTTCTTTTTCAATATAACGCTGGAACATGTTGTATTGCGGCTGATTTACCACGATACGGTCCAGCAGGTAACGGTCGGCAACGCCAACTGCTTCCGCAATTTGGGAAGCCTGCCATTCACTCACGCCCACATACAGCACTTTGCCTTGACGAACCAGGTCATCGAGTGCGCGCAGGGTTTCATCCAGCGGAGTTTCCGGATCATGACGATGGCAGTAGAAAATATCCACATAGTCATGATTCAGACGTTTCAGGCTGGCATGAGCCTGCTCCATGATATGTTTGCGGGACAAGCCACGGTCATTGGGACCGTCTCCCATTGGCCAGAATGCTTTGGTTGCCAGCACATAAGATTCCCGCGGATACGCTTTCAGGGTTTCACCCACAAGCACTTCCGCCGCGCCCTTTTCATAAACGTTCGCTGTATCAAAAAAGTTAATGCCTAGATCGTATGCTGTTTTAATCGAATTGACGGCATTTTCCCGTTCTACATAACCGCCATATGTAAGCCAGCTTCCTAAGCTGATTTCGCTGACCTTGAGGCCGCTGCCACCTAATCTCCGGTATTTCATGTTTACATTCCTCCTTGAGGTTATCCTGATTACATTGTTCATTCTATAGAAGTTCATAACAGATTTGAAGAAGTGAAAAGTTTTTCACTTAATTATACGGAGGATATCTAGTATACTTAAGTATAGTAAATACATATGGAGGTGGTACCCTGTGACAACAACGAAAAAAGCCAGCAGCTATATCCCGAAAAACCCGGATTTCATCGAATGTAATATTGAAAAAACGCTGGATGTGCTTGGCGGCAAATGGGCTTTTCTCGTTATCCGTGAATTATTTGGCGGCACCCTTCGCTTCGGTGAACTGCAACGCCGGATTTCGAGTGTAAGTCCCCGGGCTTTAACCAGTACACTGCGCCACCTCGAAGAAAATGGGGTGCTTGAACGTGAGGTTTTCCCGACCGTTCCTGTGACTGTAGAGTATACACTGACGCCAAAGGGCCAGGATTTACACGTGATATGTCATGAAATGAAGCTATGGGCGGCGCGGTGGACGTAAGATGTCTGCCCCCGCTTTTTTTTTAGGATCACATCATTACTAGCATTTCACCGATTCGATCTCTACTTACTATTAGTTCGCCAAAATTTGGTTCAGCCTCTTCTCCAGCGCTGCCAACCCTTCCTCAGGCTTGATCCCTTTCTGCACGATGTTCTGCAGATCCTCGGAGATGGTGGTGAAGAGCGCCGCGTATTTATCTGTTTTGGGTGCGAATTTAACATGATCACGCGATGCTATAAACAGCTTACGGTACGGCAGTTCTTGGTAGGCGCTGCTCTTTGCGACCTCATGATTGGCTGGAACATGCCCCGCCTCTCCCCAGATGACTCCGCCCTCCTCAGAGAAATACCTCATGAAATCCATTGCAGCCAGCTGCTTTGGCTCCGTGACGTAGGCCGGGATGACTAGCGTATGCGAGCTACCCCAGTGAACCGGACTGCCGAAGATCGGCGGTATTGGCATAATGCCTACATGCAGCGCCGGATTGCCGAGATGATGCCCGGCTTCCCATACGCCGCCAATCCATAACCCTGCCTTACCTTGATCAAAGGAATCCCACGGCGTTTGATCATTCAGGTCGCTGAGTCCGCTTGCAAACAACTGCTGATAGAACGCGAGAACCGATATGGCCTTTTCATTATGTATCGCTGCTCTTTTCATGTCCGGACTCAGCAGCTCACCGCCAGCCTCATAGTACAAATCCAGAAATGATTCCTGAAAATAAGGCGTATTCACCGCCATCGGCTGCACACCGGGAACCCTTGCATGAATTTGTTTCAGGAATGCGGTAAATCCATCCGGCGTGGCTGATTCCAGCTTCGGTGTTCCATCTTCATGTAACAGTCCGGCCTTTTTCAGAATGTCTTTATTGTAAAAAAGCATGTGAAAATGCGTATCCAAAGGCACTGCATAATCATTCCCGTTATAGATCACGCCCTGCCGGTTCGATGACTCAATCTCGTCAAAATCAAACCCCGCTTGCTTCGCCAATGAATCCAGCCCGGTAATTTGCTTGGCTTTAATAAAAGGAGATAACCGGTCCACATGGACAACGGCCACATCCGGCCCTTTTCCCAGCGAAAGTGCGGTACTAAGCCTGGCATAATACTCATTGGACTCGAGCCGAAGCTGCTTCACAAACACTTTGCTCTGCGAGGTGTTATAATCCCGAATGATCCGCTCCACAAAATCCCCTTCCCCGCCGCCAAAGGGATTCCAAAAGGACAGCTCCACGGATGCCGGTTCTGCCGTGTTCATTTTACTTTCATAAGAGTCATCCGCACACCCAGAGAACAGCAGCATGCACACCATGACAAATGGCATGAACGGGCCCTTGCTTTTCATTTTACTCCACTCCCCCACACAAGCCTTCTGTCGCCGACATTCGTAAGCGTTTACAGATGTTCCCACCCGGAGCTCTATTATCACTTCTCCCGCATGAGGTGACGATATTCCGACGGAGATACGCCCGTAATCTTCTTGAATACTTTTGAAAAATACTTTGGATCCTGTATACCGACCAAGCTGCCGACATCTCCCGCTTTGAGATCCCCCGTAAGCAATGTTTTGGCTTTATCAATGCGGATCCGCGTAAGATATTCCAGGAAGCTTTCGCCCACTTCCTTTTTGAACAAGTTCGCAAAGTAATTCTTGCTTAAATGCACCAGGGTGCTGATCGATTGCAGTGATATCTCCTGGTGGTAATACTGCTGGATGTACTGGGTTGCTTTGATAATACTATTGCGGTCGCTGTTGTACATCAGAATCAGATGCTGAACCAGGGCATCAAACGCCTGTATGAACCAGATGCGGTTCTGCTCCAGGGTCTCCAGCCTGGATAACTCATCGAAATACTGCTTCTTCAGCTCCAGCACCTGCTGGGCATCCGTGGATACATCCGGCCACAAGGTCGTTAATATCATCAGCAGCTCAAGTGAAATGATCTGCACCAAGTCCACGTCGCGGCGGGCCGCGAGCTGTTTAAACAGCTCCTCGAGGTACTCCGTCAATTCTTTGGACTGAAAAGCATAAACCATGGACTGGATCTGATGGCTGCTGATCCGCAGATGCTCCACCTTCGCTGCAGGCATATTCATATCGTCGGTTCCATAGATGATGGCATGTCCGCATCCCAGAAACATTTTCTGCTTCTCTGCCTTGACCGCTTGGGCATAGGCCTCCTTAACGTCGGTCCATTCCCGGATGCGGCTGCTGATGCCGATCTTTACCAGCCTTCCGGACGGCTTGGATAGCAGCTGGATGAAGTCTTCCGCCCACTGTCTCAACTTCTGCATTTCTCCTACAGGAGAAGGCCTCTCTTCACTCATAAATGCCAGAAACAGAACATTGATTTCCCCCTGTTTGTCGGGAAAAACTTCGTAGCTTGAGCTGCCTTCGGTCCAAGCTTGTTCAAGCATATGCCGGATGAGGGACAACCTTTCCGTAAATCCCAGCTCGGAGTCATTGAGACTGATATGCATGAAGTAAGCACTATGAAGTTGTGTCATGCCAAGCTGCTCCGCCTTGCTTGATCCTTCGGATGCCCCCCGGATCGTTCCTTCAATCAGGTCAACCAGAAACTTTTCTTTATGTGCCGGTTCAGGCTGAATGGCTGACGCCCCTTCAATGGCAGCATTCCCTCTGCCGACACTCTCTTTCAGCTTCAGCAGCGCTTGCTCAAAGTCCCGGGGCATCATATCCGATTTGATCAAATATTCGGAAACGCCATGTTTGATTGCCTCTTTGGCGTACTGAAAATCCTCCAGATTGCTGAGGATGATGATTTTAATATCAGGAGAGATCCGCCGCACTTCGGCAATGAGCTCAATGCCATCCATAACGGGCATTTTAATATCGGTGATAAGAATATCCGGAAGTCCGGCCTTCATCAGCTCAAGCGCCTCCTTGCCGTTGGCGGCCTCACCCGTCAGCTGAAGCCCGATCTTCTCCCATTCAATCATCGAGCGAATTCCGTATCTAACGATAAATTCATCTTCTACAATCATGACTTGATGCATGCGTATGATCCCCCTCTATGTCATCATAGGAATCCTGATCCGGATCGTGGTCCCGGTGCCGGGTTCACTTTGAATCTTAAGTCCGTACATTTTGCCGCAGATCAATTTGATACGTTCATCCACGTTGGCCAAGCCGATTCCTCCCGACTTTTCTCCGTCTGCCGTTTGCTCGGTCAGTAAACTGCGACCAAAGCCAGGGTCCATGCCTTTTCCATTATCAGATATTTCAAAACGTATGCCTTCACCCGGCACCTTGAAGCAGCGGATGCGGATTTCCCCTCCGTTCTCCAGTTCACCGAACGCATGCATAATCGCATTCTCGACGACTGGCTGCAAAATCAGCTTGGGTGTCCGCAGCAGCCTGACTTCCTCTTCCATATCGATTTCAGTTTCAATATTGAAGTTAAAACGGAATTTCTGGATACCCAAATAACATTTGACATGCTCCATTTCTTCTTCAACCGTTACGGTCTCTTCACCCTTGCCGAGACTGATGCGCAGCAGCCGCGAGAGGAGACTGACCATTTCCGCCGCATTGTTGGCCTTTTGGATCAGGGCCGTCCACTTAATAATATCAAGCGTGTTGTATAGAAAATGCGGATTGATCTGCGCCTGCAGCGCCTTCAGCTCTGCAACCCTCTTCTGGTTCTGCTCCACATACACTGCATTCAGCAGCTCATCAATACGCGTCACCATAAAGTTGAAGTTATTGCCTAATATATCAAACTCGTCATGACGGTGTTTTGCCTTATAACGGACCGTTAATTCACCGGACATGACCTGTCTCATCAGGCGGATCATTTTCAGGATCGGATTCGTTATGGAGTTCGCCAGTACCATAGCCGTAATAATCGAGAACACAATACAGATCAGCGCAATGACCAAAATGATCTGCAGCAGCCGGTTTGAATCCTGGTAAAGCGCGGATTTGGAGATTACATTGACGACCATCCAGTCGTTTGAATGCAGTCTTTTTACATTGACGATGAGATTATTGCCTTGATATGAGAGCGGAAACCGCTGTTCTCCACCATCCGAATGAAGAATACGGTCGTAGCCGTCTGTGCCGAGCACCTCGGTCACGCTTTGGCCGATCAGTTTGTTATCCGCATAAGACACGAGACGCCCCTGCCCATCGACTATGAAGCTTTGCAGATCCCTGTTATTGGTAACAGCCTTGGAGACCAGCTCCTTAAGCACTTCCTCCCGGATATCCAATACGGCTATAATGCCAAGCGGACTATCATCCGATGTTTTGTACAGCTGCTTGGCGAGCGAAAAGACATGCGCGCTTTGGGAATTGAGGCTATCCACATACGTGCCGTAGCGTGTCGGGTACCAGCGGAAGTTGCTCCCGTCCTCCAGCGGCTTCAGAAAAGGCTCAACTTCGACAGGTGTCCGCTTGCTCCAGCGGTAGATGCCCTTGATATAGTGCTTTTGGGATACAAAAGAGATGGACTGCACGTCCTGGTTAATCGCCACAATCGTTGACAGCTTCGTCGTCAGTGACAGGCTATCCACATCGTAACGGGCGGGATCGGATTGATCAAGTACCCGCAGCATATTCACGATCTCATTGTTGTTCAGCACCTGCATCATCATATCCTTGTATATACCAAGGCGCGTATCCAAATTATCTGCCGTTTGGTTCAGCAGATGTTCCGAGTATTCCGTGACTTTGTCGTTAATCGTAGATTTGGAAATGGAAAATGAAATAATCCCCATGACGACCAGCGGTGTCAAGGAGAACAGAAATAAAAGCAGCATCCATTTATAACGTATGCTGCTCTTCCATATATTCACCCAGGACCGCAAACGGGCCCAGGTTGTACTGTAGCTTTTTCCTGGTTGGTGGGTCATTCCTGTAACCCCTTCTTTAGATGAAATCTGCCCGTTTGGCTTACCCCTTCACGCCTGACATCGATACCCCCTGCACAATATGGCGCTGAAGCAGGATAAAGACCACGATGGTCGGAATGGCCGCAATGGCGCTGGCGGTCATAATCAGGTTTAAGGACATTGTATTATTCGACAAAAAGGTAGGAAGCCCTGCCGACAATATCATATTTTCCTCAGAGGTAATGGACAGGTACGGCCATAGGAAATTGTTCCAGGATATGATGAAGAAGAAAATGCCTACAGACACCATGGCCGAACGCGTCAACGGCAGGCAGATACTCCACCATAGACGGAAATTACGGCTGCCGTCAATCTGCGCAGCTTCGATATAATCCTTGGGCACCCCGTCCATAAACTGCTTCAGGAGCAGGATTCCGAGCGGGTTCGTAAGCCCCGGCAAAATAATAGCCCAGATGTTGTCGATCAGCTTCAAATGCAGCGCTGTTTCATAGAGCGGGATCAAAATCGCCTCCGTTGGAATGAGAAGACCGGATACAATGATGACATAGAAAATCCCCCGGGTTCTGAAAGGCAGCTTAGAGAAGGCGAATGCTGCAAGCGAACTGAACAAAATGGAGATGACGGTCGTCAGAATCCCGATGACCAAGCTGTTCCAGGTCCAGCGAAGAATCTGCGAATCCCGGATCACCTTGACGTAATTATCCAAATTGAGATCGGACCAGTTTACCCAATCTGCAAGCGTATAGACATTCACGCCGTCAGGCTTCAGAGAGACCAGAAGCATCCAGATCAATGGAAAAACAAACAATATGGCTAGGACGATGGCTAGGATATTTAAGGCGGTCTTATTCATGTTCTTCTCTCCTTATCCGTCTTTCCGGTCGGTAAATTTGAATTGAATGACGGCAATAAGCAGCATAACGAGGCAGAAGATGATCGACTGTGCGGAGGCAAGACCAAACATATCCTTTTTGAATCCGGTCACGTAAATATACCTGATCATCGTATTCGTGGAATCTCCCGGTCCGCCTCCCGTCATAATCTGCACCTGGCCGAACAGTTTCAGGCAGTTGATGATCTGGTAAAAGATTTGGATTTTCATCACACTGGACAGACCCGGCAACGTAATGTGCAGGAATCGCTTCCAGGCATTCGCACCGTCAATTTTAGCGGCTTCGTATTGGTCGGTGGGAATCTCCTGCAGCCCTGCAAGGAAAAGGACCATGACGAACCCGACGGTCCACCAGTCTGTTGCTATCGTAATGGCCCACCAGACGAATCTATGGTCTGTCAGCCAGTTGATGTCTGAAGGAAGTCCCAACAGATGCAGGAATGCATTCACCGGGCCGTGCTTGGTATCGAAGAGACGCAGCCAAATAAAGCTGATGACCGACACGGACAACACGTATGGCAGGAAGAACACCGAGCGGATCAATGTCCGGAACCACAGTTTCTGGTTGATAATCAGTGCTAATATCAGCCCCAGAATAATGACGGTTGGAGCGCATAGCAGTACAAAATAAAAGGAGTGCCACATATACTGATAAAAATCAGAATTCGTTATTATTTTTTTATAGTTGGCAAACGCCACATACTTCTCCATACCTTGAATGCTCCAGACATGCAGGCTCATCCACGCCCCGCGCAGCACAGGCCACAAATAAAACACCGCAAACGGCACCAGGAACGGAATCAGGTACAGGATAGCTTTAAGTTCGGTACGTATGCGCAAAGGTTCCCTCTTACGCAGAGCCATGGATCCTTTGCCTTCGTTCAATTTTGTCTCCATTCTCCATATCTCCTCAGCTGAAGCTTCTGTTGTTAAGAAGGAGAAGAAGCTCCCCTGCCGCCTGGGCTGGAATGCTCCCCCTCCACTTTCAATTAGTTATCCAGAACTTCGTTGATCTGTTTCTCCATATTTGCGAGACCGTCTTTCGGTGTTTCATTGCCGAAAATAATGTTTTGCAAGGATTCCGAGATCGTCGTAATGATGGTGGTGTATTTATCGGTTGGAGGTGCAAATTTCACGGTTTTTTGCGCTTCGATAAATTCGCTGCGGTATGGAAGACTCTTATATTCTTCGCTTGCCGTCACATTGCTGTTCGCCGGTACATGGCCCGCTTGCCCCCAGGTCTTGCCGCCGATTTCAGAGAAGTACTTCATGAATTTGGCTGCAGCTTCCTGCTTCTCAGCCGACACATATGAAGGGATGACCAGGGTATGTGAGCTCGCCCAATGCGTCTGGCTGCCAAAGATCGGAGGCAGCGGCATTGCGCCAATGTTCAAGGACTTGTCGCCCAGCAGCAGCCCGGCTTCCCACACGCCGCCGAACCAGAATGCGGCTTTTCCGTTATGGAACGTGTCCCAAGGCGTTTTGTCATTGAGATCGGAGTAGTTATTTTTGTAGATATCTGTATAGAACTTCAACACATTCAGTGCTTTATCGTTATTGATCGCAGCCTTCGTCATATCCGCGTTCAGGATGTCTCCGCCTGCTTCATAATACATATTCAAGAACGGCTCCTGGAAATAAGGGGTGTTCACGGCAAGCGCCTGCACATCCGGTACCTTGGCATGGATATCGCCTAACGTCTTCTCGAATCCCTCAGGAGTCATGTCGCCAAGCTTCGGTGTGCCGTCCTCATTCAGCAAATCTGCTTTTTTCAAAATATCTTTGTTGTAGTAGAACATATGAAAGTGAGTATCCAGCGGTACAGCGTAAGGCTTGCCGTCATAACTCACGCTCTGGATGTTGGATTCGGTAATCTCCTTGAGATCGAAGCCAACCTTGGTTGCCAGTTCATCCACAGGCAAAATTTGCTTTGCCTTCACGAATGGGGATATCCGGTCCACGTGAGCTACGGCAACATCAGGACCTTTGGATGAAGACAGCGCCGTGCTGAGCTTGGCGTAATACTCATTGGATTCCAGGCGCAGCTGCTTCACACTGACTTCTTTTTGAGAGTCGTTAAAGCCCTTGATGATCTGATCGACGAAATCGCCTTCTCCGCCCCCGAACATGTTCCAGAACGTGATTTCAACCGGACTGCCGCCCGCGCTCTCCGTCTTTGGCGCATCCGTGGTTGTTGTACTGGAAGAACTGCTATCCTTCGTTTGTGAAGAGCATCCCGACAGAACCAGGGCAAGCGTTAACCCAGCCGTGAGGATTCCCGTCCATTTCTTTTTCTTATTCATCTTCATATCAGACCCACCTTCTCGTTCAATAATGTTGGTTTGAGAAAGCCCTTTCACTCCAATGTAAGTGCTTTCTTCAACACCTACTTTACATGGATTCATCCAGGGCAAGAACCGACAAAAAGCCGATCCTTAGGGAACAATAGACAGATGTTACAACGGCTCCGCTCCGGCAAAGGTAGACGATCTTACGATTGGTGGTAAAACGTAAGCAGGGCGTTATGACATGAAAAGGAGCCCTCTTCAGGGCTCCTCCGATAGCAGACTAATTCAGTTTAATGTTATCGAAGCTGACGCTGTTGTTGAAGCCGCCGCGGACACCAATCGTGCCTCCGGTAAATACAGCATCGTTGTAGCTGATTTTTGGCGTGTTCATATCACCAACGTACACCTTGATATTTCCGCTGTTCACAACGATTTTCAAATGGTACCACGTCCCTGTCGCAATCGCCGTGTTCACCGACTGCAGCTGTGTCCAGCCATTGTTAAAGCGTCCCAGCCAGACGATTCCCGTGGAATCGATCCCGGCCCCGTAACCCTTCTGCTGGTCTGCTCCGGCAGAAGGGTTCGTTACATTGAAGATCAGGCTGCCTTGTCCGGCGTTGTTCAGCTTTACGTCACCTTCAAGCGTATAATTCATCTTAGAAGGATAAGGCGTCAGCACTGATTTATCCGCATTCACGGAGCTCACATTATACGTTCCTCCGCTGACCGTCCAAGCTCCGCCATAGTGAACCCATCCGTTGTCATTTGCTGCGAAATCGTTCGTGTAGGCGCTGCTCAGCTGCCCGAATCTGACCTGTACCTTATGTCCGCCAACACTCCGTTCCACGGAGTTCAGCATTGCGATTTCATTCGGTCCGGTCTGATACAGCGCGCTCCACCATGAATTGCCAAAGGCAGGAATATCGTTGTCATACCACGTATTTCCAAAATCATTGCTGAGGGAGAGAACGTTGGAATTCGAGCTTAGCACGAGCCGGCCATCACTAAGGGACAGGAGGTAAGGTCCTCCATGCTGGTTGGTATTCACTTTGGTGCCGATACCGCTGGCCCAGGTCTTCCCATCTGTGCTTTTTTTGGTGAAAATGTTGCAGCTCTGCGTCCCGCAAACCTCGAAGGTCACAATATACTGCCCATTCGTCATCTTTGTCCATACCGGCATTCCCGGACGTGAACCCGCATTCACCGGATCCCAGGCAACGTAAATTTCATTCCCCCAGCTGCTGCCCCCATTCGTCGAGATCTTCTCGGAGATCAGCTGGCTGTAGGATGGATTCCCGGTCACATGCTTCTCATTCGCATACATCAACGCTACGGAGCCGTCGTCAAGCAGCTGCATATGAGGCTCATATACACCCTTATCCGGGTTTCCTAGCGCGCCGGGTGCGCCTGTATTCTCATCCACTGTGCTCAGGTAATTCCAGCTTGAGCCCCCGTTCACACTCTTGTACACTTTGATTTGATACGATTCCTGCCAACGGACAGAACGCATCGCCAGCAAAAGATCGCCGTTTGGCAGCTGCAGCAGCTGTCCATTGTCCAAATCGCGGCCATCCTCCCAGAGCGTTGCGCTCAGCGACCAAGTGCGGCAGTTGTCCGTGCTGCGGAATACCTGCAGGCGGGTTCCGCCCCAGGAAACCTTCGTATAGCCATTGTTATCATAAATGGCGGCAACCGCCAGCCAGTCACCATTCGCCAGCTTGACCATCCGCGCATATTCAGCACCGAATGTCCCGGGTCTAATTCCCCTTGCATCCGCTCCGGCATCGGTAAACGTGTTAATATCCGTAATCGTGGACGTGGTCCCCCACACAATCGGTCCATTCGCAGCAAAAGCCGGAACGGCGGCAATCATCATGATAAGGCCCATAAAGCCGGCAAACGACGTGAATAATTTTTTGATCAAAATAATTCCCCTCCCGGTTCGATTCGATTTTCACCCTGCACTAACCGTGTACCTGCACGCTACCGACCTATTTCACCTCCTGCTTCGCGGCTCCAGCATTGATCCTTTATTATGGAAAGCCTTAAGATGTACAGATACAATGTAAGGGCTTTCTTGGGACAAGTGTAATATGCATCGTTGGGTCATGAAACCAAAAATCGGCATATTTTTGGGGAACAATGTTACGATTTTTTTCGCTGCAGAAAGCTATCGGCTCCCCCATGCGGATATTATTACGGTATGATTCCGAAAAAAAAGCCTGATCCGGTATGCCGGACACAGGCTTGTTATATTGAATGACTCGATTATGATAGGTTGATCTCCCGGATGATTTCAAGCGGAATCTTCGGCTTCCGGTCTTCGGTGAGAAGTCCATTCACTTCCTGCTGTACATCCGTAATCTGCGTGTAACAATATCCACAAATATAGTCCGTATCCTTGATGGCCTGCGTGATGTTCCGGAACCGCTCGACAAACGCTTCCTCGCTGTTCACCTGGTTGCCATAACCCCAGCCCGTGCCGGAGTCGAAAGCTATGCCGCCGAATTCGCTAACCATGACCGGCTGTCCCCGGTATTCATAGCCCTGCGCCATCGCATACTTCCCGTGATTAAATGAAAATTTGTTGCCAAGCAGCGCGTCCGGATCCGCGTAACGCTCCAGCAAGGCCTGACCATGCTCTTCATAGTCATGCAGAGTAATGATGTCGCTGACTGTATGCTCCCATCCATCATTAACAATAACAGGGCGGTTCGGATCCATGGATTTGGTGAGATGATAGATCGCCTCGGTGAACTGCTGCTGCTTCTCATGCGTTAAGATTTGCGGAACGCCCCATGACTCGTTAAAAGGCACCCATGTCACGATCGACGGATGGTTATATTGCTGCCGTACTATTTCGGTCCATTCTCTCGTAAATAATTCGACTGCTTCATCATTAAATTCAAAAGTCGCTGCCATTTCCGACCATACGAGCAGACCCTTCACATCGCACCAGTACAGGAATCTCGCATCTTCAATCTTCATATGCTTGCGAACGCCATTATACCCCATAGCGAGAATGGCATCGATATCCTGGATCAGTGCTTCTTCCGAAGGAGGGGTCAGATGGCTTTCCGTCCAATATCCCTGATCCAGAATCATTCTTTGATAGATCGGCGTGTTGTTGAGCAATACCTTGCCGTTTTCGATGGAAATTTTGCGTAGGCCGAAGTACGAAAATACCCGATCAACAACCACGTCATTTTCATACAAAATATACTCGACGTCGTACAGGTTAGGGGTCTGCGGAGACCATGCCAGCGTCTTCCAGGGACCATTAGCCTCATGCGTCAAATCCACATCCAGCTGCAGCCACGGGCGGTCGATATGCAGCTGAACCTGCTTCAATATCTTCTGCTTGTAGCTGATGCGCGTCTCCAGACGGAGCGAAGCCGAGGCATCTGCCATCTGGGTCTGATACTCAAAGCGGACCGAACGGTTATCGAAATCCGGGGTGATCTTAACCGCCTTGATGCGGGAAGCTGCCGTACATTCAACCCACACACTCTGCCAAATTCCCGTCGTCTGTACATAAAAGCACTCAAAATTCTCATCCACCCAGCGCTGCTTTCCGCGCGGCTGCGTGCAGCTCTGGCTGTCTTCGGCCTTGACAACGATCCGGTTCGGTACTCCCGCACCTTTCTTCAAATAATCCGTTATATCAAACGAAAAAGCCGCATATCCACCCTGGTGCTTCCCGGCAAAACAACCGTTTACCCACACCTTGGCGATGTAATCCACAGCCTGAAAGTTCAGGATTACACGCTGGTCCCCGACCTCTTGCTCCAGCACCAAATCCCGCTGGTACCAGACGTAAGGATGGAAGGACTCCTCCCCGATCCCGCTGGCCTGTGTCTCATATGTAAAAGGAACCTGAATTTTCCGGTCGCCATGCAGATCATCCTGCCACTTCTCGATTTCACCAACATTTGCATCATCAAAGCGGAAATCCCACTCTCCATTCAAGTTCTGCCAGCTATCACGCACAAATTGCGGTCTCGGATAGTCTTTGATGTACTTTTGCGTTGTCATTGTGAAGCACACCCTCCTTTTAAAACAATATTTTTGTTTGATTACAATATTATTGTATTAATGATAACAGGATATGGCCCACAGGGAAAAATGTCAATGGCTTTTTGCAACTCCTGCATATATAAAAGGAGCCAAGCCTCTTCAGGCCTGCCCCCATCTCTTTTCAACAATTTACAGCGACTTCCACATGCCTTCAAGCCATGCATCGAATTCTGCGCCTTTATCGCCTTCATACGTATTATATACGTCGATTCTCATCTTCTTCAGCTTTTCCTTAAACTCTTCATACGAGTGGTCTCTTGGAAGACTTTTCTTTACACGCAGCAGAATTTTCTGGATGCCTTTAACCACTTCATACTTGCTGCGGACCGGCTTCTCGACATCTTCTCCCCAAGCCTTTAGCTTCTCATAGGCTGCCTCTTGCACCTGATAGACAGGATCTGTGTCCAATCTGTGCTTGAGAATATCGATGGTTTTCTGGCTCTTCCAATTGCCCAGCTCCTCAACCGCATCAAGCCGTTCTTTCCAGTTCGCTGTGCGGTTTGCTGAATTTTTGAGCTCGTTATAATTCTCAGGCAAGTCGCTTGCCACGTTTACTTCCGGTTCTGTATTTTCCAATTGCATGTCATCTCCTTATGAATGTCAGTCCAGCTTCGCATCAATATCATTTTTTACATTACCTTCTTTTTTAGCGTCGCCACCATCTTTTTTCGTACCTTTACTGGTATAAGGCTTCGGGGCGCTTTTTATCCGGCGGGCTTTCGCATCCCAGCGGGTCCAGCCTTTCTTGCCCGTTCCCCTGCCTGTTCCGCCCTTGCCCTTTGCTTTACTCAAATGATCACTCCGTTACGGGTATAGTGTTCTTGGTTTAGTCATATCCATTTCTACTGATTAATTAACCAGCATGTTGAAATATACACCACTATGGTCAATATGTACATGATACACATAGAAAAAGCATAAAACTGAATATCCTCTTCCTTATCATTGCGTTTTATACCCTCGATATACTGAGCTTTCTTTCAATTGACTAATTTTTCCCAGTATGTTATTTTATTTTTGAACTGACCAGTCAGATTAACATTTATCCGAAATCATGCTTTTGAAAGGTAGATTAACCTTGAGTAAAGATAAAATCATACGCGCAGCCATTGAAGTATTCTCTGAAAACGGATATCACCGCGCGAGCATGGACGAGATTGCCCTGAGGGCGCAGGTCGCCAAAGGAACGCTATATTACAATTTCCCGGGGAAATCCCAGCTCTTCAAAACCATCGTCAAAGAGGGCTTTGAGGATATCATGCAGCGAACCCAAGCAGACCTGAATGCCCCGCTACCGATCAAGGAACAGATCCTGCGAATTATTCGCCATCATCTGGATCTATTTCTGGAGTCGAGACACTTTTCGCATATCGTGTTCAATGAGCTTTCGAATGGAATTGAGCAGGATGTTCTGGAAGAGCTGAAGCAGCTCCGCCGCGAGCATCTTCACTTTTTGGCTTCGATTCTCGAAACAGCGAAATGTGAGGAGAATCTTCTCCGCGATGTCGATGCGAATTTGGCGGCTGCAAGCATTATCGGCACACTGGAAAGTACCTGCAATTATTACCTGAGCCATCCCAATGCGTATTCACGCGATGACTTGGAACGTTACGTCTTCACGATCATTACCAAAGGCCTGTTCATATCGATCGATTAGCAAGGCCTTTTTTTTAAAACCCTAAAACTGACCAGTCAGTTCAAAAATCCGAAATGAAAGTGACGGTGTCTAAGCATGGAATGGAATAAAAACGGTCTACTGCCTTTGGAATGGTTTAAACAAATGCGCGTAAACTCCCCGGTAATCGAATCGGAAAACAATTTGGTCTGGAACGTTTTTAAATACGAGGATGTCAAAGCCGCCTTCACGAATTATGATATCTTCTCTTCACAAGGCTCCCCCTCTTCCGAAGACCCGCTGGAGTTCAGCATTCTGCGGCAGGATCCGCCGAAACACCGTCAACTGCGTAAGCTGGTTTCCCAAGCTTTTACCCCGCGCGTGATTGAGTCTCTCACTCCAAAAATCCAGGCCATCACGACATCGCTACTTGACGAGGCAGAGAAGAAAGGACACATGGATGCCATTGCTGATTTCTCCAGTCCTCTTCCGATCACCGTTATCGCCGAGATGCTGGGAGTATCCATAGAGCACAGGGAAAAATTCAAGGAATGGTCAGATGCCCTTGTAGGGGATCATGCCGAGAACTTTTACCAATGCCAGCGGGAGATGAGTGAATACTTCTCGGTAATCGCCGAGGACCGCCGCCGTC
Source organism: Paenibacillus dokdonensis (assembly GCF_004916975.1). Taxonomy (GTDB): domain Bacteria; phylum Bacillota; class Bacilli; order Paenibacillales; family Paenibacillaceae; genus Paenibacillus_AQ; species Paenibacillus_AQ dokdonensis. The sequence continues at coordinate 528,670 of NZ_STGQ01000003.1, forward strand.
ATCCGCAGGAGGATCTGATCACCAAACTGGTGCAGGCACGCATTGATAACGATCATTTAAGCGACATGGAAATTATCGGGTTTTGCATTCTCCTCCTGGTAGCCGGCAACGAAACGACAACCAATCTGATCTCCTCAGCCATGCTTGGCATTGACAGTCTTCCAGAAGTACGGGCACAACTGCTTGCAGACCGGACTTTGATCCCGGGAGCGATCGAAGAAACCTTCCGCTACTTCTCGCCGGTTCAGCTGATGTTCCGCCATGTTAAAGAGGATACCGTGCTGCGGGGACAGGAGCTGAAGAAAGGACAGTTCATCCATATTTGGATGGCCTCGGCCAACCATGATGAAGATGTATTCGAACGGCCGGAAGAATTCAATATTCACCGGAATCCGAATCCACATTTGGGTCTTGGCAGCGGTATCCACTTCTGCCTTGGTTCACAGCTGGCCCGCCTCGAATCCAAAATTGCCATCGAAACGCTGCTCGAGCGGTTCCCGAATTACCGCCGCGACCGTTCCACAGAGCTCACCCGGATGGATAGCACCATGATGTTCGCGCTGAAGGAACTGCCTATTATTTTAAAATGAATATATAATTCAAAAAAAATCGCGTATCCAGCCGTTAAGCTGGGTTACGCGATTTTTAGTGCAATATGATCAGGAGTGTTGTCTAGAAGTTAACATTGTCCGGGTCTCCACCAAACCGGTGGTTTTGGTTGAGGCCATTGATTTGTTCCATATCTGCCGGCATTAATTCAAAGTCGAATATATCGGCATTTTCGATAATTCTATGCTCCTTGACCGACTTCGGAATCGTAACGATTCCGCTCTGTATATCCCAGCGCAGAATGACTTGCACGATGGATTTCCCATACTTGGCACCAATGTCCGCAAGCACTTCATTATCCAGCAGGTGCCCTTGGGCCAAGGGAGCCCACGCCTCCACTTGAATTCCCTGCGACTTGCAATATTCACGGAGTTCGATCTGGCTGAGCAGCGGATGCAGCTCCACCTGGTTCACCGCCGGCTTCACCTGCGCATCCTTCATCAGATCCTCTAAATGGTGGACTTGGAAGTTGGATACGCCGATGGAACGCACTTTCCCATCCTTTTGCAGCTTCTCAAGAGCTCTCCAGGTGTCCTTGTATTTGCCCATGACCGGCCAGTGTACCAAATAAAGGTCCACATAATCCATTCCCAGCTTGTTTATGCTTTTTTCGAAGGCCGCTAAAGTTGAATCATAGCCTTGATCCGAATTCCAAACCTTGGTGGTGATAAAGAGATCCTCGCGAGGGACACCAGATTCCCGGACCGCCTGGCCGACGCCTTCTTCATTCCCATAAAGAGCTGCCGTATCAATGCTGCGATAGCCGTGCGAAATGGCTGCCTTCACGGAATCGATAACTTCCTGGCCTTCTTGTACTTTGTAAACTCCAAGTCCAAGCCATGGCATGGAATAGCCGCTGGACAAGGCTGTGGTGGACTGCAGATTTTTCATGAGCAAGACGCCTCCTTCGGTTATATACAAGTTATGGATGAGGAAAAACCACCCATCTTAGACCCAAGATAAACCAGCGTCCAGGCAAAGTCAAATTCAAGGTTTGATCTTGTACAGCTACGATTCAGCCCATTTTAGCGACAAATCTGGGTATCCGTTCAAGGCGATACCGTAGAATAAGCATCCTAATTTTGTGCGAAAACGTTCATCAGAACAGCGCAAAAAAACCACCTGAATAGAGTAATATGAAACAAATCTCCGTTAGTGGTTTAATTAATGTATAGATGATATAACTTGGAACTTTTATTAAATGAAAGCGTTATATAAATAAGAGAACACGAGGCGGTGAAATTGTGAAAACCAAGTCCACGCACTCCGTTGTCGCTGCGGTTTTGACCTTCAGCATACTGATTGTGAATTGCGCCGAAGCCAGGCGCGCCGCCGATGCAGCTTCCAGTTCAACTTATAAACCATCCAAAGGATTATCGCCTTAACGTCCGCATTCCATTATGAAAACACCCGCTGGTACCCTACAACCGCTCCATAACCTTTATAGCAATTTCGGTACAACTCGCTGACAAGGGTATCGGCTCTGCGGATCATTCTAACCAGCTGCTGCTCTTCTATCCGTTGAAGCTGCATCATATCCGGACTGTTCACAATATACCGGATGCACTCGATAAAATTAACGGTTCCCAGGTCCCTGTTTCCATGACTGTCGCGGGTGAGATCCAAAAGTTCATCCAGCGAGAGCGCATAGGGAGGATAAACACGCTTATGATCCTTCATATATAGGGTCTTCAAAGCAGTGTCGATGGCCCAATTGCATAAAATGAGACATGGCAAAGTCAGCTGCTTTTCTAAATAGGACTTCATGAAATTCATGCAAGTCTGAACTTCCTCGATTCTGGCAATGCTGCCTTTGGCTGCATCATGCTGCAAAACATCCGTGCTCGAGTCAATGTACCTTTCTTCTCTGAAAGGATGCTGTACTGTCATGCTTTACTCACCTCTATTCCTTAGCTATATATCCTTTTCCACTTCCAAAAAAAATCGCCGATGCAAGGTGCATCAGCGTTGGTGTAGTGTCATGGAAGTTCAAGTATCATGCCGTCGTAAGCCACCTGGATACCCTGCGACGTGAAAATCTCCGTCAAATCCGTATGGGACAACTGTGCATTATGCGAAAAATGAGTCACTACGATGTTTGCGCCTGGCTTCAGCATGTCATATTCCTCAAACCGCTGCTTCGTTTCCAGGACAGCATCGATGTTCATATGGCTCGTGCGGTGATTCGATCGTCCCACCGTGCATTCAAGCACGGCCAGATCCAATTTTTTACCCTGCAGCCAAGCCCAGGTTTCTTCAGGAAACCAGCCGCTGTCATGCCCGTAAAGAATGGTCTTGCCGCCCTTTTCGATGTAATACAGCAAACAGGTTTCAAGTGGATCATGACTAGCCGGAAGCGGCACAACGACTGCCGTCTGCAGCTCCATCCGTTCAAAAGGCTTTACACGGTTCAGTACGAATTTCCCCTGCAAGCCCCCGTTAAAATCAAGCGTCTGCTTGATACGCAGCAAAACGGCATCATTCGCATGGATCTGAATCGGATGATCCATAGACTGCGCATACCCCGGGAGTCTCGCAACCAAATCTTCCGCGTATAGATGATCTGAATGGGAATGGGTAAAGATCAGGTCCTTGATCAGCTCCAAATCCAGCCCATCGCGAATCATGTGCATGTATGTATCCGGTGGAAAGTCAATTTTCAGATCATCATCCAGCATCGCCGATGTACGGGATCGGATCTCTTTTCCTCCAAGCTCCCTGGCCTTCACACATAGATCACAGCGGCAAAAGAGCGACGGAATGCCTTCAAAGGCCGCCGTACCCAGAAACCGAATCTTCATATCATCATCTCTCCCCACGATAGAATAGGTTCTTTTATAGCTATTCCTGCTGCAGTCTGATCAGTCCCGATGGAGGCAGCTTGAACAAATGAAGCCCCTCTTGTAAGTGAATCGTTTGATTGGAAATCTCCGAGCCTGTACAGTCCAATACGGTCATCATTCCTCGGATCTGCCCTGCCAGCTGAACAACGACAGCATCCCGGGAAGTGCCGTTCACGATCAGGAAGATTGTTCGCTCCACGCTATCAATGTGAATGATTTGTTCGCTGTATACAGCTGCCAGAAGGCGGTTTGAGTCCGATGCATACACAACCGGATACATATACTCCGGCGACTGTGGACGCAGGCTCCCGGCAAGAAGCAGCTCTCGGTGCTCCCGCCAGAATCCAAGCCAAAATGCAATGACTTGACGGTGAGCTTCGGGAACCCTATCAATCAAGACGGACACCTGCGGGACGGAAAATAAGGAATGGATAAATTGGAGAGCGACATTTTCAGGTCTCTCATTCCAATTCCACATCATCATATCCGAATGAACCGCGGTGTTTCCGCTCAGCAGACGGATATCGATTGAACCAATCCGGTTTTGGCTGTAATTATTTGGACAGTCTGCCACCCGGAACATATTACCATATTTTCGCATCAATGGGCCGATATAATTTTGCCGGAATTCAATCATCACGTCCGGATGGATTGACTTCAGCCGCAGCATGACATCAGAGAGCAGGCGGTCTACCGCTTCAGGTACGGAGTCGTAATCCCTTCCGCCGCCAAGCGAATACCTCATCTCTTGAGACAGATTGAAAGAATCCACAAAATCCAGCTTGAAGCCGTCGATCCCCCAAGTCCGCAAAGCTTCTTCATACGTGCCAATCAGGTATTCGCGAACCTCCGGAAACCGGGGATCGAACACAGCTGTATCTACACCGTAGCTGTTCATAAACTTGCCCTCGAAGCGGCTCCAGGCCTTGGAGTGCTTGCCCACAAACGGTACGGAGTACCACAGGATAAACTTCATGCCAAGTGCATGGACATGATCCACCAAACGGCGCATATCCGCAATCCGTTTCGGTGCAACCTCCCAATCCCCGCAGTAGGCGTAACCCCGCTGGTTATCGTCTGTCTGCCAGCCGTCATCCACGATGACCGCCTCGCAGCCCAGCTCCTTGGCAAGCTTGCATTGCCGCTCGATTTCCTCCGGATCCAGCTGCTGGTGGAAGCTGTACCAGGTGGAATACATTGGCAGACGGGCCGTGTCCGGCACGAAAGCCGGTGTATAACCCGGCATGTCCGCCCACCACTGTCCGACTTCACGCAGGCAGTCTGCATAAAAGAGTTCTCGCGTATCGATGCGGATGACCGCCTCATAATGATCGATGGGCGGGCAGGCTTCCGTGAATAGCTCCAGCCACACTTCAAACTCCGCCGTTTCTTCATGGATACCGGCGCGCATCCGGAGCGGACGCATCGCGTCGGAGAAGGCTGTCGTCAGACGGTTTTGCCCCTCCGGGTTGTACAGCGAACATACCGGGGCCAATGACGTGGCTTTGGACTGGAATGGGGTACTGAAGTCCATTCGCAGGCCCTTTTCCCGGTTCGCGCCCGGATCCCAGTAGCCAGAGATATCGATGGCTGGATGCTGCCAGGAGATCTGCACGGATTTCGGAACCCGCGCTTCCTTCGTATCCATCACGAACCGGATGTATTCAACGCCATCCTTTTCTTCGATAAGCTCCAACGAGTAACGAAAATGCGTCTCGTCTGTATTGATATTCATAGGTCTTGCTCCGCATTGAAACCTCATGTTAATCCTCCTCGCTGCCTTATCCTTTTACTGCCGAGCTTACGGTCAGAGCATTTTCCACCTGTTCAGAGAACAGCAGATAGATCAGAACCGTCGGAATCGTCGATATGACCATCACCGCTCCCATGGCGCCCCAATCCGAAGTGAACTGTGTTTGGAAATATAATAGTCCCAGCGGCAGTGTCTTCAGAGCATTATCGCTAATCATTACGAGAGCGACCAGAAATTCGTTCCATGCGTACAGAAAGACGAAAATACTCACGGAGGCGATCGCAGGCTTCACAAGCGGAACCATAATCTTGAAGAACGTCGTATATACGCTAGCCCCGTCAATCGAGGCGGACTCTTCAATTTCATAAGGCAATGTCCGGAAAAAGGCGAAAAGGATAATCGTCGCAAATGACAGCTGAAAAGCCACGTAAGGCACAATGACGGCCAGGTAGCTGTTCTGCAGATGAAACGTACGCTCCAGAATCAGCAAGGGAATCAGGATGATCTGCATCGGAATAAACATGCCTACAGTCATGTAAATCTTGGCACCATTAGCAAACCGCCACTTCATCCGGGCAGCCGCATAAGAGAACATCAGCGACAGAATGACCGTGAACACCACCGTGCCAACGGATACCACAAGACTATTTTTGAAATAATTCAGTAAATCGAACGCGGAAAACGCGTTTTGATAGTTCTCGAAATGCCATTGCTTCGGAATACCGAATACGTTGGTGGAGAAGATCTCCTCATTCGTTTTAAAAGAGTAGAACAAAAGCCAGATGAGCGGATATAAGCTAAGCAATACGAACAGTGACAGCGGTACATAAATCAGCGTTCGATTCGTCAGTCTTTTCAGCATAAGTACCTCCCCAATTAATAACTGATTCTTTCCCGTGCCACCAATTTGTTAATGAGGATGGTGAACAATAGACATTCAATAACCAATATCGCGGAGGCTGCAGATCCATATCCGTATTCGCCGGATCTGAAGGCCGCTTTATACATCATAAAGGTAAGCGTGTACGAGATATTGCCCGGACCGCCATTGGTCATGACGAACATATTCTGGAACGCATTCAGTCCACCGGTAATCGCGATGATCAGGCAGAATTTATACGTTTCGCCGAGAAGCGGAATCGTAATTTTCCAATGTGTTTTCCAAAAAGGTGCACCGTCAATTTTGGCAGCCTCGTACAGATGTTCAGGAATGGATTTGATCGCCGTGTAAATCAGAACCAGCTGAACACCCATATTTTGCCATGCGTTGGTGAAAGCAATCGCCCAGATCGAGGTATGCTCTCCGCTCAGCCATGCCTGTTGATACTCGATGCCCAGCAGGGAAAAGATGCTGTTCAGCAGTCCGCCGTCGGCATTGTAAATCGAAATCCAGAGCTGTGACACCACGACACCCGAGAGAACGACCGGAATGAAATAGCTTGTCTTAAAAAACTTCCGTCCCCTGATACTTTTGTTACTGAGTGCAATAGCCAAAATCGTTCCAAGTCCCATTTGGTAGACCACCAGGACAAAGGCGAAAATAAGACCGTTTTTAAGCGAAACCCAAAAGTCGTCATCCGTCAGCAGCCGTTTATAGTTATCCAGGCCGATAAAGGTCGCAGGTGTAAGCCCATCCCAATCAAAAAAGCTTTTCTGGAACGTTTGAAAGATCGGAATCATGACGATAACCGTAAAAAAGAGCAATGTGGAAACTGTAAATACGAGTAGCGCTAAATTATACTTCTGTCTGGATGTCATATTCTCCCTCCCCTTGAAAAACAGGTCATCCAAGAAAGACAAGGATAACCTGTTCTCACCTACCTTATTTATTTACGAGCCGTTTCCAGCGCTTTGTTCATGTCTTTAACGAAATCCCCAGCAGATTGTCCGGCAAGCAGCTTTTGCGTATTATCTTCCACGGCCGTCTTGAACTTCGCGTTCTCATATCCCCAAGCAAACGTCGTCATGGTTTTGAAATTAACCGAGTCATCCGCATATTGCTGTTGAATCGGTGAGAGTCCCTTTACCGGGGTGACTTTTTCGGCCAGAATCGAGTTCGGATCGGACAGCAGGATCACGCGCTGCTTCGCAAATTCAAGGGAGAACAGTGCCGCATACTTCACGGCCACGTCTTTGTTTTTCGAGTTTTTGGAGACTGCGAAACCTTGGTTGAAGCCGCCGCCGCTTAAGTTCCACTTCACTTGATCCACTTTATCCGCATCGGCCAGCGGAGTGTACAGAATGCCAACCTTATCTCCCATGAGCGAGTCCAGGTTGCTCATCGACCATGCGCCGTTCATGTACATGGCTGCTTTGCCGGAGCTGAACTGAGCCGCAGCATCGTCAGCTGTCGTGTTGAATGCGTTTTTGGAGATAAGCCCTGCCTTGGTTAGCTCTTCTAATTTTTGAGCGCCCTTCACGTAAGCTTCATCGGAGAATGTGCCTTCTCCGTTATCGAGCTTTTTCAAACCACCCGGTTCGGATCCTACGACCGCCATGTCAAGCAGCAGCACAGCCGGCCATTTTTCTTTGGCAAACACCTCAAGCGGCGTGATCTTCTTCGCATTGAAGGCTTTGACGGCTTCTAAAAATTCATCGTAGTTCGCCGGGACCTTCACGTTATTTTGACTGAACAATTCTTTGTTGTAATAAATGAGCCCTGCCCACTGTCCAACATTCGGTACCGCATAGGAATGTCCGTCCTTGTTCCACATCATCGGCTTTGCGCTTTCATTCAGTTTATCTTCAAGATTATTTTCCTTGATTACGTCGTCCATCGTTGCCAGGTTGTCTGATTTCTTAAGCGTCTCGATCAAACCGCTGGATGCGTAGAAAATATCCGGCAAGCTGCCTGCTGCAGCATACGTTTTAATCTTTTGCTCATCGTCCTGAGCGGAGACCTCGAAGTCCACACTCACTTCAGGCATGACCTTCTTCATCGCTTCTGCGGCCGCATCATACACAGCCTTATCGGGATCGCTGTACTGCGCGTAAAATTTCAGCTTCACGGATTCCGCCGCTGGCGCAGAGCCGCCCGTATCCGTCTTGCTGTCTGCCCCTGCATCGCCAGAGGCTCCTTTATCGCTTGATCCGCATGCGGAAAGTGCGAGCACAAGCATGGAAAGTACCAACAACAACGAAGCTGGTTTTTTAACATTGAATTTCATCGATTATCCCCCTTTTTATGTGTTCGATATGATTTCATTCTAGTGAAAACGCTATCTTACCAACAATGGAGGAATCGGAACTGATTTGTATATTTCGACATTTTTATCTCGTGACCTCATATTCGCTCGGTGATAAACCGGTATGTTTTTTGAATGTTTTACTAAAATGTCCAAGGTCGCTATACCCGACCATCTCCGCAATACTCGACAGACGCAGGTTCTGGCCGGAGCTTAGCAGCTCCTTCGCCCTCTTCATCCTTGTCTCCACGATGTAATCGCTGACGCTCATGCCCAAGCCCTCCTTGAATATCTTCAGGAGATAACGGGGCTGGATCAGGAATTGGCGCGAAATATCTTCGACTTTCAGCTGGCTGTCCGCATAATGCGTATCGATATGTTCTCTAGCCAGGGTCAGGATTTTGTTCGACTTGGAACGTTTGACGCCCTTTGAATGCTCCAGGACCTTCATGTATAACCCGTTCATCCATTCGAAGGCAGCCGCAAGCGACGGCTTGTTCGTGATGTCTTCAAACGGCGAGAAGCCAGCCGGGAAAATATCGCTCACATGCTTGCCGATTTCATGCACATAGGTCAGGCACAACGACACCAGTCCGGCCAAAATCATATGGATGTAGTCGCCGGAAAGCTGGTTGGTCTGAATATACTGGCGAATGGCGTCCAGCGTTTCCTTGATCCGGTCCTCGTCGCGGAGTCTCAGGTGAATGAGCAGGTTTTCGTTCATCTCGCTTGGGTAAAAACCGATGTTTGCAGCCCGTGCGACCATTTCCTCGTACTTCAGGACATGCGCCGTATTCATGGAAATCCGGTTGCGAAGCGCGATCACAGACTCCTTGTAGGACTGGCGGATTGAGACGATGCCGCTGCCTACGCTGCCCAAGCCTGCCGTCACGCTGAAACCGAAGTGCTTGCTCGTCAGAAAGCATAATCGGTCGAGCCCTTCCGTCGTCATGCTCGAGCATTGTTCTTCGGTATCGTATTGCAGCAGCAGGATGATGCGATTCTCCGGCCCGTTGAAAATATACTGCTTTCCCTGGGTTTGAATCAGATCCCCCAGCAGGCTGGAAACGGTGGATTTGCGAAGACGGACCTCCGCAGGGTTGAGCAGCTCTTCATGAAGACCGTCCATTTCAATCGATGCCACCTGAAACAGGGTTTGTTCCTTGTCCATGTCGGACAGATGAAGCCGATTCCAGTCGAGTCCGCTCTCCTCTGTGCCGTCATTGCTGATCAGCAGGTTCAAGAAGCCTTCTTTTAACGCCATCCGTTCCTTCTCGGATTTGCTTCGTTCCGACTGCAGCTTCTCGAGTGAGCTCTTGACTTTGGCGAGGGCCACGAGCAGCTCTTCTTCGTCAAATGGCTTCAGGATGTAATCGTCCACCCCGATCTTCACCGCCTTGCGCGCGTATTCGAATTCGCTGTGGCCGGTGACGAGCAGAACAAACGTGGAAGGGTAGCTTTCCTTCACCTTGGCCGCAAGCTCCATGCCGTCCATGTAGGGCATATTGATGTCCACGATGGCGATATCCGGCTGCGTCTCTTCGACCAGCTTCAGCGCCTCGATTCCGTTCTTCGCTTCGCCGCACAGCTCAAATCCATGGGCGTTCCAATCAATGACGCATTGCAAGTAAGCCCGGAACCGGGTCTCGTCATCGGCAAAAATCACTTTATACATCGGCTTGTTCTCCTCTCGATAGCGGAATTCTGACTGTGATGTCGGCTCCCTCGCCCCGGTTGCTGTGGATGCGGATGCCGTACCGGTCTCCGAAATACAGCCGGATGCGCTCATCCACGCTTTTCAGTCCGAAGGTTTCGCTGCTTTCATGACCCTTCTTGAACCATTCCAGCTGTTCGGGCAAAAATCCGACGCCGTCATCTTGTACGACCAGCTCCATCGTCTCATCCTGCTTGCGTCCCTCAATGGTAATGTGACCAAAGCTCCCCTTTTCCTTCAGGCCGTGATAGATCGAATTCTCCACCAGCGGCTGCAGGGTCAGCTTCGGAATCGAATAGTTCAGAGTTCGGCGGGAACGTTGATCCGGAAATCGAACAGATCGGAATAACGAGCGCTTTGAATATACAAATAGCTCTGGAGATTCTGTAATTCCTCGCGGACGGTAATGATCTCTTTGCCGTTGCTGAGCGCAACCCGGTAGAAGTCCGCCAGCGCCTTGGTCGCTTTTCCCGCTTCTTCGTTCTCCCCCGTTTTGCACAGGACATAGATCAAATCCAGCGTGTTGTAGAAAAAATGCGGCTTGATCTGCTCCTGGATGAGCGCCAGCTCATACTCCCGCTTCTGCTGCTGCTCTTCCCTCACCTTCACGATCAGATCATTGACCCTGCCCAGCATCATGTTCAGCCCAGCGCCGAGCATGCCGACCTCGTCCCGGCTTCTCACTTCCACGGGGCGGTCGATGTTCTCATCCCGGATGCGGTTCATATGCTTGGCAAGCGACATGATCGGAGCCGCGATGACGCCGGAGAGAATGATGGCGCCGAGCAGCGCCAACAGCAGGCAGAGGCTGCCGACGAGTAGAATAATGCGGGATACCTTGGCCGTCTCCCGGGTCAAATCGGCCAGGGAGATTTCATCGACGAGCTTCCAGTCGGCATGGCTGAACGGCATCGCCGTCAGCAGCATTTCTCGCCGTCCTCCTTGCGAATCTCTTGGAAAACGGTATCGTCCGACATGATTTCCCGCTTCCGGTTGGATTCCAGCGGCTTTAAGAGGCGGCCTTCATCCCCTGCTGAAATCACGATGCCGCGCGAATCCACGATGTAATATCCGGACGTCTGCACGGGACCCACCGGATTATATATACTTGAAAGCGTTTTCTCATTAATGTTGACGAACAGGTAACCAAGCGTCTCCATGGTCTCCGTATCCAGTATTTTTTTGCCGACGGTCAGCACCGCCTTGCCTTGGTCCAGCACCCAGAAGCTGCGCTTCTGCATCGGAAACCAGAGCATTATGCCGTTGCTGCGCTCGACGGTTTTGTACATATCACTTGCAAGCCCCGTCTCGCTGCCCGCCGTCAGCTTGACATCCGTGGTATAGACATTTTGGTTGCGGTCCACGAATACCGCCGACTCCACGTCATGAAAGATCAGCTGGGCAAAATCCAGCTTGTTCTCGATCTGGTTGCGCAGCACATGGTCGTCGCTGATCGGCAGCTCTCCGTCATGCTTCGCAGCAAGCTCCAGCGTCTTCAGCTTCACCTCTTTATTCAGGTCGAGCATGGCGATGTTGGCAAAGCTTTCGGCATTGACGAGAAGGGTATCGATCCGCGTCGTAATGAGCCGCGACTCGTCCAGCATGTTTTTTCTCGTTTTGCTGACGATCGAATTCGTATTGGTGTTATAAGAAAAGAGTCCCAGCAGTAATAGCGGGATCACGATCAGCGGCAGATATACGAAAATGATTTTATTCTGAATCCTCTGGTTACGGAACCACCTGAATTTTCCGTTCTGCATCCTGTCCATTCATCCTCCGATTCTATCGTTTCATGTAAGGGCTTCAATAATGGTATGCTTGAATCTACCAAGCGTCAAGTATCGACATCCCATCCTGCTTTTTGCTATATTCCCTATATAAAATATGTATAATAGTGCAAGCTTTTCTAGCGGATGAAGCTCCTATTCAACTTAAAAAAGCAGCCTGCGGATAAATCAGCAGGCTGCTTCTCTTTTAACGGTTACGGTTTGCGTTCATCCTTCTGTACATGAGCATCGCTCCCCCAAGCACGATCAGGCCAAAGCCTACGAGCTGGAGCGGAAGATGGCTGTCTTCGCCGGTTTTCGGCAGCATGTCCCCGGAAGCAGGATCAGGCTTCATGCCTTCTCCGGAGCCGTCCGGCGCATTGCCGTCGCCGCTGCCTGGCTGGCCTCCATTGCCGGCATCCGGAGCGCCGGAGCCGTTTGAACCCGGAGCGGATCCATCGTTAGGTTCACCAGGTTGAGCACTGCCTCCAGGCTCAGCTGGCGTTACAGGCGTGCCCCCGTTTTCAGGTACACCTGGCGTTCCAGGTTCGACCACGATTCCCGGTACGCTCGGCGTTTCCGGGTTCGGCTGAGGAGTCGCCGGAGGCTGCGGATCCGTTGTCGGCGGCGTCACAGGACCCGGCCCGGTGGATGGTCCGCTTGGACCTCCTGGAGTCGATGCTCTGTTGTTCGTTTTATCGACCGATACCGGTTCCGTTTGTTCATTCGTAATTTCAAATGCTACCGGCTTGTTGTCCAGCTGATAACCCGGCGGCGCCTGAATTTCAACAAGTTGATATTTATGAGGCGCCAAGTTCTCTAAGTATAGTTCACCGTTTACGTCGGTCGTTAACTTCGCTTTATCGATACCTGGAACCACGTTGTATACATAGTTCCCGGCTTGGTCGAAGATGTTCGTTTCTTCTCTTAATTCGAACACAGCCCCTTGAAGCGTTTGGCTTTTATTCGAATTGTATTTTGTCAGTTTGACCGAACGATCATTCTTTTTGTTCTCGATCGTCACCAGCGTATTCGATTGCTTAATCTGCACCGGAGTTTCAGCCTGTTCAATAACGTAATCCGCGGCGGCTTTGGTTTCCACCAATGTATATTCGCCATAAGGCAAGTTATCAAGCTCGATTACGCCCTGGCTGTCCGTCGTTTTCGTGCCTTTAAGATTCTTCGAAGCGTCGTAAAGCTCAAATTCTACACCTTCTAGGAGAACCGAAGGATCTTTCGCATCTACTTTGGTAATGGTGAGCTTACCATCCGCCCCCCGTGCATTCGTTTGGTTCAAATGTAATATTTGCGTTTGGTTGGCATCAATGGTGACCGTGATCGGCTTCGTATCTAGGACGTAGTAATCGGGTGCCGTGATTTCAACCAATTCATACGTTCCGGGATCCAAGTCGCCTTTGGCAATCTTTCCATCCACATCTGTCGTTAATGTATCACCGACCTCCTGCGTACCGGCCTTTCTCAATTCAAACACGGCACCTTGCAGCTTATGCGTCGAATCTGCCGCATCGGATTTGATTAATTCGAACCCGTGACGCAGTATTTTGTTCACGATCGTAAAGGATTCTCTCGGGTCTTTGAATAAGATCTGTTTTCCTGTCTCACCCGTATAATCAGGATCCATCAGATAACCTGAAGGTACGGATACTTCTTTTAATTTGTAAGGCAATCCTGTCGTTTTGTTATTGTATCTATAATCTCGGGTCGTAACGGCTTCCCCGTGCGCATCGGTTTCAAGGGTTTCGAGCAGAGTCTTTCCGGAGCCGTTATACAGTTCGAACTTCACTCCTGCTAGAGGTTGGTTCAAATCATCCACTTTGACAATTTTGATCTTCCCGCTGCCTGTCGATGCTCCGCCGCCCGCTCCGGCTAAAGAGACGAGTATACCTTCCTGATTCCCTTGCCCGATTACGGAAGAGGATTTGCCTGCGAATTCTGCTTTATTGGTTATCCTTGCACCGCTGTCTGCATTAATAAACGACTGGTATTCCAGGATATAGGCCGTATTCAGTGCCTTCTTGAATGTGATCTTAAAGGTGTTTCCTGTCACGTCCAGATCATAATCACCTGATCTCAGATTGATGGCTGGACCATCTTTTTTGGATACATCACCGGAATTATCCGCCGTCCGACTCTGGTCTTGGATTCCCAAATGATCGTTGATTTGCCGATACGTCCATTTTTCCTCTACGTGCAAACGGATTGCCTCCATCTTGAGTTCCTCAGAGTACGTCTTAAACTTTTGACCTTTTATAGCCATAAAAAATACACCCCCTAGAATTCATCGGTTAAACCAAGGGGTTTTTCCAATGTCTATTCTAAGGGGTGCACTTCACTTCGGAACCGCGTGGTTTTTAATGTATAATCTTGCCTTTGATAATCAGCCGGTGCGTCGGATTGACCATCGGATGGCAGGTCACGAGCGTAATCTCCTCGTCCTTGCCGTCGCTTTCGAGTACCCATACGTCCTCAGGTTTTACGATCAGCTTTTCGGTAACGGTATACTCAAAGCGCCGCTCTCCGGTATCCACTTCGATTGTGTCTCCGGTTTGCAGTTCATCCAGCCGGTTGAAATTTCTGCCGAACGTCCGGTTCCGGTGCCCGGCGATGGCGTAATTTCCGATTTCTCCGGCTGTACCCGTATGTTCGATGCTGGCCAAGGCCGTTTTCATGTTTTGCTTCGTGGCTCCATGCAGGATCGGCAGCTTCAGACCGATTTTATCGATCTCGAGCATGCCCTCCACCTGTCCTTCCGTACGCGAAGCCGCTGCGGCCAGAGGCTTGACATTCGGTTGGGTCGATGCTCCCTTCACCGCGTCTTTGGGCTCCGTGCCCTCCTCAGGGCTTTCCACGTTTCGAAAGCTGCTTTCCCACGTCTTCGCCAATCTTTGCTGCTGCGCATTTTCCCTCAGCTCCGTAACCTTCGGATAGCATAACAGAACGATACCCGTGATGATGAGCATCAGCGCTCCGATTTTGAATTTCATCGCGTTCCCTCCTCTCCTGCGCTAAGAACCGAGTGAGTTCTCCCTTTCCCATCCCCAATACCACTCTGCAAGCTCCTTGCCGGGCGTCATGCCGTACTCCTGCAGCAGTACATCCTCCAGCAGCCGAAACAGCCTTCTGACCTCCCCGGGATGGCGAAGGATAGCATAGACTTTCATCATTCCCGCATAGCCGTCTTCCACGTACGGAAGCTTCTCCATCATCCTTTGGTACAAACCGGTCGCTTCCCCGTACTGCCCGAGCCCGACATGACACGCCGCCACGTTCTTGGCATGGTCGAGCCACAGCAAACGCATGCGTTCCTGTTCGGGTTCCACCCACGCATACCGATGCTCTTCCAGAAAATCTCCCGTGTACATTTCCATAATGGACAAATGCTGCTCGAGCGTCTCGGGCGTTACCGGAGGGGCATCACGAAGGCTGCTTTCCCATGTATCGGCATCCAGCGCGACGGTTCCCCACTCCAGACGGTAGCCTTCATCCTGATACTTGATCTTGATATCCAGTTCATAGGTTTTGATCATCCTGCGGATTTGATAGATGGCCGTATGCAGTTGGGTCGTGGCCTTTTTAATTTCGTATTCCGGCCATAACAGGTCCATCAGCGCCTGTTTGCTTACCGTCTTGTCGCGGTAGTATAGGAGATAGGCGAATAATTCAGGAGCCTTCAGCGTTTTCCATGGAAAAGAATGCACCTCCCGGTGCTCGTCTATAAAATGCAAACTGCGAAGACAGCAGAGCGTTACCGAACGAACCGGCGCGCCGGCTGCGGAACCGGACACTCTGTTCATAGTCACGGCCAATCGCGATGCATGCACGGGTTTGAGCAAATAATCCAGCGCGTTGATCTCGAACGCCTTTATGGCAAAGTCCTGGTAGGCGGTGACGAAAACGATCTGCATAGAAGGGTCCAGCTCCAAGAGGCGCTCCGCCAGCACGAACCCGCTCATTTCAGGCATTTCAATATCGAGAAAGGCAAGATCGGGCGCCAGCTCCCCTGCCGCTTCCAATGCGGACGCCGGACTCTGGAAGGATCCCAGGATGTCCACCTCGGCGTCGAACCCGTCACGCGTCTGCAAAAGCCTTTCCATTTTCCGCAAAGCCAGATGTTCATCATCGACAAGGATTATCTTCAAATTCTATCTCTCCCCCTGGATCGTAGCGGAGCCGCTACTTATCTGTCCTTATTTTAGCAACAAATAGCCTCTAGGGGTACAAGCTCCGACCAATTACCTTGCAGATTAACCTGTCGTGTTCATCTCCGTATTCAGGGAACAATGCTTCCAATCATCCATGACCATGTATCCCCGGCGGACCAATGCAAAAATCGTATTCGTCGTGCAGCACCATTCCAGGTCCGAAGCATCCTCCCCGAACGGTATGGCCTCCGCGTAAGTCCAATATCCGCCCTGCTTCCAGCGTACGAGCCTACCGCCATGCTTTTGAGCCTGCTCCAGCGCTTCCTCCTGCTTTTCCGATAAATCCATTGCATCTTCACCACACAGTTTTATAGTTCAAGTCTATTGTTCAAGACCGTACTTCAGGCGAGCCGCCCGGGGCAGCCTTCCATTATTCTTCCGATTCTCCGTCGTATCCTATTAAAGCACGGCGCTCTGAATATTTTCTGAACATCAACTTGTTTTCTCCCAGTAAAAAAGAGGGCTTCCGCCCTCTTCTCCGTTATTTTGCTTCCCTATTCAATTCCGGCATTTCTGGATTAACGAATCCACCACCTGAGTCGCGATCGGATGAATGCCGTATCCGTTCTTCAGCTTCCATGTCGTTAATATCAGGCTGCCTTGCTCGCTCTTCTGCACGAGCAGCGAGCCGCCCGCCTGCCCGATCCAGCCTTGGAAATATCCCGAGACGATTTCGCTTGTCTCCGTGACGCCTTCATTGCCGAACATATAGACGACTCGGCCGATCGTGCCGCCCAATTTGTTATAATTGCTGAATGGCACAATATAGTCCGGATAGAGCCCTTCCATTTCCCAGCCCATCTCATGATGAAGAGGAATGCCTTTAAAATAATCCGGGTCCACATAATTGAAGGAAGATGTTCGGTCCCAGCTTTCACCCCGTATCAACTCCCGGAACGTAAACTGACCCTTTTCCGACAGCTGGTCTCCGTCCTCCGCCAAAAACACGACATGGCCTCCACTGCGGTAGTATTCGAGCACATGCTCGTCAAGGACCGAAGTAATGACCGCTTCCGCCTGCTGCAGCTCATCGATCATGATCATCCCGCCGGCTGCAAGCCCTGAGCGGAATATTTCGTCCATCCGGTAAGCACAGACATGCACACCCAGAGCTGCAGGCCGAGGTGAAATCGTCAGTTCCTCCTCATTCACTGCTGCTATTTGATGATCCAGTACCACAGTGAGCTTCAGGGTGAAGAACCCGGACTCAGGTACCTCCGGCACAGTAAAGCAAATCACCCCGCGTTTAGCCATAAAGCTGCGGCTTCCCTCCAGCAGAGGAACGCTCCCGGACAAACCCGTACCGGGGATCTCCCATTTCACTTCACCGTTCAGGATACGCTGATCATGATTGGAAATGAGAATATCCCATGCTTGGCTTTCCCCGCACCACAGATTACGGTTGACGCCATCTGCCATGACCACGAGACTGCCGTTGAAATCTGCTGCGTGATCCATGCCCAGCTTCAGATTTCTCGTGTAATCCATCCAGCCGTTAGTCTCCCACTCGATGTCAGTAAATTCGGTCACGACATATCCGTTGATTTGCGGCCGTTTCCGCATTTCCTCGATCAGCGATTTGACTGCACGATACATTCTGCGCTGGGAATACAGCGACAGGTTCTCCAAATTTCCGAATATCCGCTGCAGCTGATACTTCTCAAAATTCACATAGGCCGTCAGCGGCTTCTTGAAGTCTTCCCGGTGGGTATCATCGCCAAGATTAGCAAACCATGATGGTTCTCCTTTATAAAATTCAAGCAGCTTCTCAACGCTCGGCAGCCCCCATACCCCAAACTCAGAAATAATGATCGGCTCACCATTGGGTGCATAACCCTGCACGTAATTCTGTTCCGGATTACCTGCCATATAGTCATCCAGATCGGATTTCCATTCTTCAATCTGCTCCGGGACAACAAAATAGCGGTGATAATCGTTGATATCCGTCTTCACGTGAATCCAGCCGGAATTGTCACAGATAAGCCTCGTCGGGTCCAGTGACTTGATTTCCTGATACATTGCCTTTACATACTCCTGCTTGGCCGTGTCATTCGCCAGATCCCACTCCAGTCCCCATTCCTCGTTGTACAAGGACCAGATAAGTATGGAAGGGTGGTTGAAATCCCTATCAATCATCGCGCGCAGCTCATCGCTGAAACGCCGTCTGCTCTGCTCCGACCATTTCACCACATTCGGCGGTTCCGCCCAGATCAGCATGCCCATCCGATCCGCCCAGTACAGATAGCGGGGAACCTCCACCTTAATATGCTTACGAAGGAGGTTGAAGCCCATATCCTTGGCGTTCTGGATTTCATTGCGGATCCAGACATCCGATGGCGCGGTATAGATCGTATCCGGGTAAAAGGCCTGATCAAGCGCTCCGCGCATAAACAGTGGCTGATGATTGAGCAGCAGCTGCCCATCGGCAAACTCTATTTTTCTCATGCCGAAATAGGTGTTGAACTCATCCATAACCCTGCCTTCGGCATCCTTAAGCTGCACCTTCAGGTCATAAAGATGAGGGGCCTGCGGCGACCAGAGCTGAGCATCTGGAATCGATATTTCATGCCTGATCGCACCACTCACCACGGCTGCGCCGGATTCCGTAACAAGCGGCCTCGGATTAAGATGGCCCGTTACCGCAAAGGTCAACACGGCATCCGGTCTGATCTCTCCCACAAGTGACAGCTGTGTCACCGCGAGCCCGCGGTCGATGTCCGGAACGATATGCACCTGCTGAATGAAGCAGTTCGGACGGGTCTCCAGCATAACCTCCTGCCAAATCCCGCTGATCCGGGTATACCAGCTGCCCTGCTTGCCGATTGGAATTTCCGCATTATCCTGCGGATCGAACACGCTGACGGTCAGACGGTTGATTTCCCCTTGTCTAACGCTTGCGGAAACATCAAATTCAAATGGCGTAAACCCGCCTTCATGCTCACCGATAAACTCGCCGTTCAGCCAAACTCTGGCCTGAAAATCAACAGCGCCAAAACACAGGAACGCCTTCTGACCGGGAGGAAGCAAAAACGCCTCGAACTCCTTTTCATACCAAGCCGTCCCGCAGTAATGCACATACTCCTCTTCGCGCTGCCAAATATGGGGTACCTCCACCGGCCGGGATTCTGTCAAGCTTCTATCGTACCAGCTCTCGCGCTCCCCCTGCTCCTTGCGGTCAATTCTGAATTGCCATGTTCCGTTTAAACTCAGTTGTTCTCTCATGGTTCTCCTCCACTATTTGATGCCAGTCATTGAAATGCCCTTAATAATATGCTTTTGAAAAAACAGGAACACCAGCAGGGCCGGAATACTCGCCAGCACATTCGATGCCATCGGCACAGCCAAATCCGTCGCAAAAATACTTTGGAACGTCGGAATTCCGACCGGCAGCGTCATCATGGCTGTATCCTGCGCCACCAGCATCGGCCACAGCAGGTTGTTCCAGGATTGGATAAAAATAAAGATGCTGACGGCAGCCATCGAGCTGCTGGACAGCGGAAAGATGATCCGCGCCCAAATTCTGAAGACGCCGGCTCCATCCATTTTGGCGGCCTCCAGCAGCTCATTCGGCAGCTGATCGATAAACTGCTTCAGGATTAAGAAGGCCAGCGGGAGCATCATTCCCGGCCAGATGAGTGCGTTGTAGCTGTTACCCCATCCCATATCCGTCACCATCTGGAACAGCGGAACGACTATGGATTCCACCGGCACCATCATACCGGCAAGAATAAGCGCAAATATGAATGTTTTTCCTTTAAAAGGGATCCTGGATACGGCAAAAGCGGCCCAAGAGCTTAGCAGGACAGTAATCGCTGTCTGAATAACGCCAACAATGACGCTGTTCAGCGTCCATCTCCACATCATGGCTGTCCCGTCCGGCTTCAGCACCTTCGCAAAGCTTTCCAGGGTAAATGGCGGACCAAACAGCTTGCCAAGCACGGTTACCGTGGAGCCCGGCTGCTTAAAGGCGGATATGAGCATCCACAGCAAAGGAGCGATCATGATCACGGCCAGCAAATATCCGAAAATATATGCCCACACTTTGGGATCCGTCCAACGTTTCATAGAAGTCATGCTGTTCTCACCTCTTCCTTAACTTTTGCTCATCAGCAGTTTGTATTGAATCAAAGAAATCAGGGCAATGATCAGGAACAGTACGAAGGATACGGCGGCCGCATATCCGGTATCCCACTGCTTGAATGCGATTTGATAGATATAATGAACGAGCGGCGTCGTGGATGTCCCCGGTCCGCCTTTCGTAATAAGCCAGGTTTGGCCAAACAGCTTAAAGGAAGAGATGGTCTGGAGAATGACCACCAGCGCAGTAACCCCCTTCAAGGAAGGCATGGTAATAAATCGGAATTTTGCCAAGGCGCCCGCTCCGTCAATGTCTGCCGCTTCGTACAGGTCATCCGGAATTTCCTGAAGGCCTGCCAGGAATAGGATCATATTGAAGCCGGCCGTCCACCACAGCGTGGCAATCAGAATGGAGAGCCATCCCATCCCCCAGCTGCCGAAGAAGGAGATGCCCATGGTAATGCCCATCGAGCCCAGCGTCTCTGCGATAAATCCGGTTCTGGACTGCAAAATGAATACCCAAATGCTTCCGATTACGGAAACGGACAGCATATAGGGCATGAAAAAAGCGGTGCGAAGAAAGGTTGTTCCCTTGAGCTTCATATTGACGATAAGCGCCAGCGCAAGGCCCAAAACGACAATGGATGGCGTGGAGATGAGAATAAAATACAAGGTGTTCCAAAGCGAGCTCCAGAACTTGTCGTCGGACATCATGTAGCTGTAATTTTCGAGGCCAGCAAACGTTTTTTCCCCACCCATATTTCCCTTGGACAGGCTTGTTATAAATCCTTTGATAATCGGATAAATCCAAAACCATAAATAGATCACCATAAAAGGGGCCAAGAAAGCCAAGGCGGCCAGGTAATTTTTATAGGCATGGCTTCTGTGCTGCTTCACTCCATCTCACTCCTTTAAAAAAACATCTATCGAAGTACTCCCGCAGTAGACGGATATACTCACTTATCTCTTTTAAATAAAGATGATGCGGTGTCGGCATGTTTCTCCTCCCCCGCATCACTTCCATTGACTGATTATCTGCTCATTAATTTGTCTGCTTTGTCTTGAGCTTCTTTCAAACCTTCATCAATGGTTTTTTGTCCATAGTTGATCTGTACAAGGGATTCCAGAACAGCATCGTTCACTGCGCTGAGCTTCGGTGTATCCGGCATGTACTTAACGATCTTCATGACATCCGCATATCCGGAACGGTATGGAAGTGCCTTGTATTCTTCGGACTCAACGACGGATGGTTTGGATGGTACATGGCCTGCTTTGGCCCACATTGCACCATGCTCGGCGAGCCAGTTCGCGAATTTCACGGCTGCGATCTCTTTATCGCGGTCGCTCTGCTTCGGTACGATCAGCGTATGGGAGTCGCCCCATGCAGCAGGCTGGTCAAACAGCTGAGGGAAAGCGACGGCTGCAAAATCAAGCGATTTTTCCTTCTCGAAGTTGCCCGTTGCCCATACGCCGGTAAAAGTAACGGCTGCTTTCGAGGTTTTGAAAATATCGTAGCTGTTGTCTCCGATATCCGGAAGCATAAGGCCTTTATCCAGCCAAGACTTCAGCAGCTCCATCGCTTTCTTGCCTTCAGGCGTATCGATCGTCGGTTGACCATCCTTGAAGTATGTACCGCCCTGCTGCTGAACGAGCGCATACCAAATCCAGTACGTAAACACATTGTTGCTTCCGATAATCATCGGTGATACGTCACCAGGCAGCTTGGCTTTCAAGGTCTCCAGCATTTTGGTGAAACCTTCGACGCCCGGATCCATCTTGATGGTTCCATCGGCGTTCAGAAGTCCGGCATCTCCAAGAAACTTCTTGTTGTAATACATCACGACAGCGTGGGTATCCAGAGGTACCGCATAATGCTTGCCATCACGGATGATCGCTTCCTCCTGGTTCTTACCGAATGTTGACCAATCGAGTCCGGCATCCTTTGCCAAATCATCAAGCGGTTCGATCATTCCGGTAGGAGTCAGCTCCGCCAAGTGGGATACGTGGGCAACCGCCACATCCGGAGCCGCTTTGGCCTGCAGTGAGGACAGAAGCTTCGGATAATAGTTATCCCAGTTGTTGTTCATGAATTTGACATTAATTTCGCTTTGGGATTTGTTGAAGGTATTCACCATATCCTCCATAAACTCACCATCCGAACCGCTGAATGGCACCCAGTAATTGAGCTCAATCGTTTTACCGCTGCTTGATTTCCCCTCTGAATTCGAAGCGTTTTCATTACTTGGCTTGGAATCTCCTGATTTGGAGCATCCAGCCAATACCAGACTAAGAATCATGAGGACGCTTACAAGTTGATGCATCGTCTTTTTCATCGTTAATCCCCCTAAGTAAGTACTGAAGTTTTCAACTGCAAAAACAATATAACACTAATACATGTTTTATTTCAATATTTTTTGTAATAAAAAATAAAATGAATTTATATAGCAAATAAAACCTTTGTTATACAAGGGTTTATCAGGGTTTACAAGTAAATATAATTGCTCTATGTAATAGTGTAACAAAAAAAAGACATGACCTTTTTAGAGGTTCATGTCCTTCTAACAACCGCACGCGATTTGTGCCGCGGTTTATTCATTGTGCCGCAAATTCATAATGATCCCCTGCTCGTAGTTGCCGAAATTCGGGCCGAACAGGTTGATGCCACCCGCATTAAACGCATCCTCCTTCACACCGATCCGAAGGGAAACAAACGGTTTGTCATGCAAATTCAAATCACTGATAGTGACGTCTGAAATTTGCACACCATCCAGAAAGCTTCCGTTTTGGTTAACCTTCCAGTGCTTCAGCAAGCCATATTGGGTGAAATAAATCGTCCACCATTCCGGCGTGTTAAAACCCCTTTGACCTCCAAAGTCTCCGGGACAGGTCCAAGTTCCAATCTCGATGTCGTTGACCCAAAGCGTAATATCGGAGGGCCAATCCAGTTTATGATAAGGGGCTTCAGAGCAAATCTCCAGGCTGAATTCAATCTCATACGCCTTTTTTCCATAAGGAATGCGGTTCGGATAACGGTATTCGACATAGCCATGACGAAAATAGAGCAGCTGCGCTTCTCTCCGTCCGGGTTCATAGAACGAGCGCGGATCATCCTGCATTCCTATGTAGTCCGATTCGCTCACCAGGCCGCAGCTCGGCTCCACCTGACAGTCCACGTACTCGCCAATCGGCATGTCGATCGTAATGACATTCTTCTCCTTCTCCGTACTGTCGGTAAACAAATCAATCACGATGCGGTCATAGTTCTTCGAGTTCACCTTCTGGGTTCCCCGTCCGGGTACAAGCTCGGTAATGATCAGGTTCGCATCCTCCAGCTTTTTGACATTGACGGCCGTTGTGGAGAAGGGCAATCCCAGCTTTTCCGCCAGTTCATTGACATTGTGGGGACCCGTACTTAATATTTTCAAAATATTCATCCGGTGTTCGTTCCCGATCACTTTGCTTATATCTATTGCTTCATCCATTGTCAGCTGCAAAACCTTAATAGAGAACACCTCCTATTTATCTAAATTTAAGAAAGTATAAACATTCGCGGACTTTCACACGCTTATTATTTTATTACAACTTTTCTTAATATAATAAATATAGCAGATATTCGGCGATGATCAAATGGAATCATATCGGGATGCATTTCAGTTTTGGGCGAACAGTTCCTGATGCAGCTTCTCAAGCCATTCCGGATCCATCTTCACAACCTCCCGGTCATAGGTCACCAATCCGTTGAGCTCGGTCTCCACATCGGTCAGCTGTGTATAGACTGCGGCGCAAACGCCTTTGGAAATGAGAGGCATGAGCTGCAAGCGGATCAGCTTATCGTAGGCTCCGCCCAGCTCTTCTCTCGATTTGCACCGCTTGTATCCGACTTCCTTGCCTTCCTGCCAGACATGCCCCCTCTCCAGCAGGCTGTAGCCACCATATTCAGAGAGTACGACCGTCCGATTCTTAATACGGTACGGCATCCGGAGCTTGCGGAAGTAGATGTGAATACTCTTGATCTCGCCCACTTCCTGATCATGCCAGCCGCTGGCGTGATCCACCGGACGCGAGGGATCGTATTCCGTAAGCCATGCAGCCGTCTCTGCAGCATCAAACTGCCCCCAGGCTTCATTAAACGGCACCCACATTCCGATGCTCGGGACATTATACAGCGTATCAACCATTTCCTTCAGCTCTTTACGAAACTGTTCCCGGTTCGCCGGATCTTCCCGTCCCATCGTTTTGTACTTGTTGTCCTTCACCTTAAAGGCACCGAAGAAGTTCGGCAAAATAATATGATGCAGATGATTCCAACCGGCTCCGCCGTTCATCATATCCTGCCACACAATCAGACCCATCCGGTCACAGTGGTAATACCAGCGGGCTGGTTCGACTTTGATATGCTTGCGGGTCATGTTGAAGCCAAGCTTCTTGGTCAATATCACGTCATAAGCCAAAGCCTCATCGGTGGGAGCCGTGTACAATCCATCAGGCCAATAGCCTTGGTCCAGAATACCATGCTGAAATATCGGTACATGATTCAAGCACAGTCTTTTGACGCCCTTCTGGTCCTGTTCGATACTGAAGGCACGCATGCCGAAGTAGCTTTCCACGATATCCACAGGCTGTCCATTCTCTACCAGCTGCAGCGTCAGATCATATAAAAAGGGGTCTTCCGGACTCCAAAGTCTTGGGTTCTCCATTTGCAGCTTCAGAATTTCCCCGGACCGGCACTGGCCGTAAGCGATTCGAATCCCTTTCTCGTAAGCGGCTGCTTCACAGGCTTCAATATGTATGCGGAGTTCTTGCTGATCGATGTCAGGCACGAGACGGAAGGATTTGATATGATGCTGAGGAACCGGCTCCAGCCAAACGGTTTGCCAGATGCCGGAAACGGCCGTGTAAAATAAGCCTTGAGGCTTCAGGGTTTGCTTGCCCCGCTCCTGACCATGCGTTTCGGTCGGATCCCAGACGATAACGATGAGTTCATTATCTCCATCGTTCAAAAGGTCAGTAATATCCAGGGTAAACGGGCAGTAACCGCCGGTATGACTCCCTGCCGGCTGCTGATTGACCCAGACCTCTGTCTGCCAATCCACCGCCCCGAAATGCAGCCGCAAACGTTGTCCCTGCCATCTTTCCGGCACAGCGAACGTTCTCCTGTACCACAGGCACTGATCCGCCCGAAGCGGCTTCTGCACGCCTGACAGGGAGGATTCTACCGGAAAAGGCACCAGAATATGGCCGTCATATTTCGCGGCCTTCTCTTCAATGGGACGTATCGCATATTCCCATAATCCGTTTAAATTCATCCACTGCTCCCTGACCATCTGCGGCCGCGGGTATTCGGGAAGGACGTTGTCGGGATTCACTTCCTTCGCCCATCTGGTCATCAGCTTCCCCTGTACAGGCTCCCACTTTTCACTTTGCCTCTCTTCCATGACCCGCCTCCTGCAAGAATCAATTTTCTTAGGTCGAATCTATCAAAGAACTCTGCCTCAATCGTGATTTGATCTATATCATCATTTCAATCAGAGCTGCTAAACCTCTCTATCTTACTGGATTATATCACCATTTTATACGGAATCTTGAGTTTAGAACATGAAAGAATCACCGGATCGGGAGGATCATGTAAAACAGCAAAAAGCCTGGCCGCGTGCAAAATGCACTAAGCCGGGCTTTTTCACTGTTCTATTGCTAGATAGCTATTCTTTAACTTTGTTTTCAGATTTCCGGCAATCTCTAATTATTTGGTCAGCGTGAACTTATCCACAACACGTCCCCCGACGGTTCGGGTCACGAATTTCAGCTGGTCTCCCTCAATTTCCACCGCAGCGTACATTTGCGTCTTGTCTTCGTCCGTTACAAGCTGCCAGTACTTTTTCGTGAGCGGATAGAACTTCGGACCGGATGTGCCTGCCACCACGTATGTCGTTCCTTCGCCTTCCTTCACAACCTGGTTATCCATCATCGAATGGGTGCGGAGATAGATATGATCATGCCCGTTCAGCACCAGATCGACCTTATTCTTTTCCAGCACTGGAGCCCACAGGTTTCTGACTTCCTCTGTATCATATATACTGCCGTATGGACCACGGTGAAAGATTGCAATTTTCCATTTCTGGTTCGTTGAAGCCAGATCGCGCTCGAGCCACTGCTGCTGCTCTTCATACTGATACTCACTGTTCAGTACCATAAAGTGAATATTCTTGTAATCAAACGAGAAACTGCTTCCCTTCAAACTCGATAGTCCATTTCCCGGCTGATTAAAATGCTCAAGGAAATCATTGCTTTGGGTTGTACCCATGACTTCATGGTTACCGATGGCAGCGATCAGGGTCGTGTTCAGCAGCGCCTCCTGCGCCTCGCTGAACCACCATTTCCACTCCTGCTCATTGAAGCCCTTTTCGACCATATCCCCGGCCTGAATCATGAATTCGGCATCCAGCGTATCCTTGAAGGCTTGCTTGACGATATCGCCCCACAGCTTAAAACCTGCCTCATCCTTCGCCTGGGAATCCGCAAAATACACGAAGCTTGTGCGGTCGCCTGATGCAGGTGCTGTCTGGAAGCTTCCTTGCGAACTGTAGTGCCCCTTGCCGTCACCTACCTGATAGACATAAGTGGTGCCTGGCTCGAGACCCGTCACGGAAGCTTTATGCACTCTCACGGTTCCGATATCCAGCGTCTGGAACAGCTCGCTTGTGCCTTCCACGTTGAGTAAATCCTTCTGATCAAAGCTGCTAAAGCCGGACTGCTTCGCGACTTTCACAACTGTACCTTCCGTCCCGGGGTCCGTCTGCCATGTAAACCCTCTGGATACCGCCGGATCGGCGCCCATGCTGACATTAATACTGTATGGCTCCGGCGTTCCGGATAGAGGAGACACTTTGAAATCCATGACTGGGCTGAAGTATTTTTCCTCTTTCGCCGCCTGCAGCTTGATGCCTTTCACCACTGGGGTCAATTCGGCAGTCTTCAGCTTGCCTTCGTCATCCGTCGTACCAATGGCTTGTCCGTCCGCAATTACTTGTGCATCTCGCACCGGATTTCCAGCCACATTCTTGACTTCCAGCACCGTATCATAGCCCTGCACATTTCCATTCTCATCCCAATTTAGAGACAAGCCTGTCTGAATACTGGAAGGCAGTGTATGACCGGAGAAGCTTAGACTGGTTTCGCCCTCAACGAGGGCAATGCTTCCAGAGTTCAGCTGGATTTCGTTTGTGCCGACTGCGTCCTTCTTCACATCATACAGAATCTGCCCGATCAGATCCGCATCCGTCAAGCCGGATCTATTCAGATGGTTCAACGTTACAGCAACCGTCCCTTGGGTCTGATCCACTTCAGCCTCAATTACCGACGGATCAAGCATACTTCCCTTCACAAGTCGCAGATTTTCCACTTTTGAAGGATCGAAAACAAAATCCATTCTCCCTCCGGAGATTTCTCCTGTCTTCACTCCCTTGATATCAAGCGAATAGGTATTGCCTGCGTATGTTACGTCAGGGGCTTCATATGTAAACTTAGGTGCACCCGCAGCTACTTTAAACGACCAGCTCCGAACCGTCTGGTTACCGGCAGCATCGCGGACCGACACCTTTACCCTATGCAGCCCATCCGCAAGCGGGCCTTCCGGCTGATAACGGATCAGCCCTTCTGCGGCAGTCAGTGTATGCTGAACCTGCTTGCCGTCAACGCTCATCCGGATCGAATCCGGTTCAATCTGTGTATCCTTCGGATGCTTCACCCGATCATATCCGGCATCCTCGGCATGCACCGAAATCACCGGCTGGCTGCTTGCAACCGGAACACCTGCAGCTGGTGTAAGCTGGCTCAGCACCGGCGGCTCCGTATCATCTTCATTCGGGCCATACAATGCGCGGATCTGATCCACATAAATAGCACCTGCATCCTTCTTATCACCTGAGGTTTCCATGTACCGTACCGGCATGTCAATGGAGAACGGCAGCGTGCGTCCCTTTGGCACATCGACCTCCAGGTATTTCCATCCCACCCAATCGACCCCGACATGCTCATCAACGAAATTCAGCGGTACAGCCCCCTTCGCATCCAGCAGCTGCATACGCAGCCAGTGCTTTTTGCCATCGCCGTATACCCACATACTGATCTTTTCCGGATAGCCGGGAACCTTAATATTCTGTGCTTCTCCGGTGGTTTGCAAGTAGGCACCCGAGGTGCCCGTCGTCCCCGTAAAGTCGTATGCCAGCTTCAGTGAACCGCTTCCGAAACGCACCCGTTCCTGATCCTTTTCGATGCTCAGATTGACCTTGTTGAACTGGGCACCTGCTGACGGCAAATACTTATCAAGACCATTCTCGAAGTCCTCCAAAATGACAGGGGCCTGGCTACTCTTAGCATCTAGGCTTGCTGATCCGCCCCCTCCTTGGTCCGCCATCACCTGCTGGGCCGGCAGCATCAAAGACAGAATCATGACCCCGCTTAAAAAAGATGAATACATCCGTTTTCCCTTGTTCCTTAACATTTCTTCGATTACCTCCCTATCCGCATTAGCTCATTCCCTATCGCTGGGAATGAATTAAAATTAAGTGCTTGGCTTCTGGAGAAAGCCCTTTCAGGAAAGAACAAAGCTGCCTCCTTTGGATCAAACGG
The DNA here is from genome assembly GCF_004916975.1 of Paenibacillus dokdonensis. Lineage (GTDB taxonomy): Bacteria > Bacillota > Bacilli > Paenibacillales > Paenibacillaceae > Paenibacillus_AQ > Paenibacillus_AQ dokdonensis. The sequence continues at coordinate 557,468 of NZ_STGQ01000003.1, forward strand.
ATAGCCAGCTTACCCCGAATTGAAATTTTGCTACAATCATTAATATATACTATAAAATTTTATTCCAAAAAATTGAAGGTGCTTTTTGACTAGGGACATGTACCCAGCCATCAATTGACGACACGCAAATAGCGCGAAGTCATGTGGAACTTTTACCAATTGAGAACATAAAAAAGAACGAAAGGCCGCAGCCCCTCGCTCTTTTCTATGTGTTGAATAATAAGCCATTGAAAAAATTAGATTATTTCTTTCTCACCGCAGCTTGTGCTTCTACCCCCGGATATCTGTTTCCGGTAAGCAGGAGCATCAGAAATGAAATGATAATGATCGCACATGTCCACGCCCATGCCATGGTCGTATTGCCCGCATCCACTGCAACGTATATGGCCGTCGGGATCGTTTGAGTTTTGCCGGGTATATTTCCCGCGATCATCAGCGTCGCTCCGAATTCACCCAATCCCCTTGCGAAGCCCAGGATAAAGGCCGTACCGAGCGAGTGAAAGTTAAGCGGAAGCGTAATATACCTGAATACCTTCCACTCATTCGCCCCACTGGAACGTGCGGCGTTCTCAAGCTCCGGATCTATGGAGGCAAAGCCATTCTTCATCGTCTGATAAACGAGCGGAAAAGACACGACCACGGCGGCAATCACGGCAGCCCACCAGGAAAAAATAACCGGGGCGTTAAACAACCATTCGATGGCCTGTCCGACCCAGCTCTTCCGTCCCAAAATAATAAGGAGCAAGAAGCCGACGACGGTTGGCGGCAGCACGAGCGGCAGTATCAGCACGGTTTCCAGCATGACTTTCCCTTTGAACTTTCGTTTGGACATCCACCAGGCCGCGGCTACGCCGAGGATAAGAACGACCACGCTGGATAGCAGCGCGATCTGGAGTGATAGCCTGATGGGTGACCAGAAATCATGCCAGTTCATGAAAGACACATCCTTTTACTCGGGAACGGTAAATCCGTATTTAGTGAATACATCGAGTGATGCTTGAGATTGCAAATAGTTGTAAAAGTCTTCCGCTTCTTTGGCATGCTTCGTCGCTTTTACGATTCCGATCGGATATTCCACAGCCGAATAAGAAGCAGGGTCCACGGCAAACGCAATTTTCACCTTCGACGAAGTCAGCGCATCCGTTTTATATACGAATCCGGCATCAGCATTTGCTGTCTCCACATACTGAAGTACCTGACGTACGTCTTTGGCTTGAACCATTTTGGATTGGAGCGGCTCCCACAGCTTTGAATTGGTCAACGCCTCTTTGGCATAATTACCCGCAGGTACGCTTTCCGGAATACCAATCGCTACTTTTTTCACGTCTGCTTTGCTTAAGTCTTCGATACCTGCAACCGCAGCCTTGGTATCCGCAGGTACAACGGCGACCAGCTCATTTTTCAGGAGCGTTTTCTCTTTGCCTTCTTCAATCAGGTTCTGCTCAACCAGCGCTTTCATGTTCTTGGTTGCAGCCGACAGGAACAGATCCGCCGGAGCTCCCTGCTCGATTTGCTTTTGCAGCGCACCGGATCCGCCGAAATTAAAGCTCAATTCAATGTTTGGATGGGCGGCTTCATAAGATTTCTCAATTTCATTCAGCGCATCGGTCATGCTTGCGGCAGCCGAGATCGTCAAATTCACCAGCTCTTCCGGTTCGGAACTTGGAGCTTTCGTCTCTGTACCTGCAGCCGCATTACTCGCATTACTTGCATTACTCGCATTGCTATCCGTTTTCGATTCCGAACTGTTTCCGCAGCCGGCAGCGAATATTAACATCATAACAACCAGAGCATACAAAACCATATTGTTTCTACGTTTAATAAACATTAATACTTCCCCCAAAGTTATATTTAGATATAAATAGATATAAACAATATAAATTATACCTAGTTCGTATTTGGATTGTAAACCAGTTCAAAAAACTTTCACAATCAATTATGTTACAATAAGGATCAATGAAAACCTAGAGAGCGGATTGTTTTTGAATGAGGAGGATTCCAATGTCCAGCGATATATCATACACAACCGAAGAGATCGCCAAAATGCTCAAAATATCCAAGCTTACAGTCTATGACCTGATCAAAAAGGGCGAGCTGCCTTCGTACCGGGTCGGCAAGCAAATGCGGATCGATGCGTCGGACTTCGAAGCATACAAACAGAGAGCCAAAGGCGTTAAGACGGCTCCTCAGACTGTATCTGCATCGTCTGGGGATCACTCCCCAACTCACTATGCCGCGCCAGCTGTAAACGGAATACGACCGATCGTCATCACAGGGCAGGATATCAGCCTCGATATTCTGGTTAAATATATGGAAAAAGGCATCTCCGGCATCCGGCCGCTGCGCGAGTATGTTGGCAGCCTCGACAGTCTGATTTCCATGTACCGCGGCGAGTCGGATATCGTCAGTACCCATCTGCTGGACGGCGATACCGGCGAATATAACATCCCGTACATCCGCAAGCTTCTGGTCGGTTCATCGTATATGGTTGTCAATTTGCTATCCAGAAATGCCGGACTTTATGTCCAGAAGGGCAACCCGCATGGACTGGAAAGCTGGACGGATCTGAGCCGCCCTGGCCTGCGCTTTATGAACCGCGAAAAGGGCTCCGGGGCCCGCGTTCTTCTGGACGAGCAGCTTCGTCTGCATGGCATCAAACCACAGACGTTGGCCGGATACGAACTGGAGCAAACGAATCATATCGGGGTAGCCGCTAAAGTGGCTTCCGGTGAAGCTGATGTGGGTGTCGGTATTGAAAAGGCCGCAGCCATCGTCGGTCAGGTGGATTTTATCCCGCTGATCGAAGAGCGCTACGACCTGGTGATGCTGAAAACCGCGGACAATATGGCATGGATTCAGTCCTTACTGATTATTCTGCGCTCGGATGACTTCCGTAAGGAGCTGCAGGCCATTGCCGGGTACGACCTTTCCCGCACAGGAGAGATTTTGTACGAAACCTGATCATCAAAAAAGACCGCCCCCGGGCGGTCTTTTACGTTAGAATTTCAGCAGCAAAGCCAGCGTGCCGACGGTTAACAACAGCAGGCCAATCGTCGACTTGAGCGACAGCTTCTCTTTAAGGAACACCAAAGCGAACAACACCGTAACCAGCACACTCAGCTTGTCGATCGGCACCACAACACTAGCTGGTCCATCCTGAAGTGCCTTATAAAAGCATAGCCATGAGAGTCCGGTGGCAAGTCCCGATAAGGCAATATACAGCCAGCTTTTCCGGTCGATATGCTTCATCTTTCTCTGCTTTTTCTGCATAAAAACAATCAGCCATGCCATGATTAACACGACAATCGTCCGGATCGCCGTACCGAGGTTGGATTCGACGTTTTCAATGCCGATTTTCCCCAAAATCGAAGTCATCGCAGCGAAGACCGCCGACAGACAGGCATATATCAGCCAGCTCTTATGTTCGGCAGTCTCTGACTTGCTTTTCTGGATCATCATATATGTACCGATAGCGATAATGACCATGCCTGCAACCATGATCCATGTAATCTTTTCGCTAAGAAAAATAAACGCCAGAATCATGGTCAGCACGTTGCTTGATTTGTCCACCGGCACGACCTTGTTGACGTTCCCCAGCTGAAGAGCCCGGAAGTAGCAGATCCATGAGGCTCCTGTCGTCAGACCGGATAATACAAGAAACAGCAGGCTCTTCCCGCTAATATCCGTTACGGTGTCCTGCGACCCGACAATAAAAACCATCAACCACGAGAAAAATAGCACCACCCAGGTTCGAAGCGCAGTAGCCAGATTGGAGTCCACATTCCGAATCCCGATTTTGGCCAGTATCGACGTAATGCCGGCGAAAAGCGCAGAGCCGAATGCATAGGCAATCCACATCACGTCTCCCCCTTTCTTTGTTTCTGACATACCCTATAACCAACGGATTCTATTCGAAAGCCATGCATATGTATCCAAAGTTACCGTATCTTCCGTACTGACTGCAAGGAATTCCCCTTACAATTTCAAAAAAATCCGTCATCCCGCTCTTGCAGGCGGTTCCGGACGGCTTTATTCATACGCCAATCATTCAAATTGCGGTCTCAGTTTTTCATCGAAATATCTCAGGCGATCTTCTTCATTCTGAAACTGGAGCATGATCTCGGCGGCATCACTATATGCCCGGCGGCGCCTTATGTTCCGGCTGCAAATCCATAACAAGACGATATAGGAAATGATGACATACAAACTCCATGAAGTGAGGAAAAGCGCGAGCCCAAGAGCTAATTGCACAGTCCAGAAAAGAGCTCCAAAGAACAATATGCCTCCAAATTTAATCAGGATTTCATTCGTTTGAATGATATTTTCGCTCCGGAGCTGCCTTGTAATAATATCTTCCGTACTCAAGCTCATATACGATTCGCAAGCCTTATAATAGTACTTATTGTAGCGCTTCATAACGGCTCCCCCCGCACATTGTACTTTTTTGCACTATGTAAAATTATTCTACATAAATAAAAATATTCCTTTTTCATTTTCAGCTAAAATGAACTTTTGAATGGATACATTGCTTGGGCGCTGCGAAGCCGAGTGTTCTTACGACCGCTGTGAAATGTTATGTAACTGAAAAAAACGAACCGTGATTGAAGGGATGTCCTTCTATCGCGACCCGTTATTTGTCTTATATTTTTTTTAGTTCATCCTATATCAGCTCGCTAAGTGAAGGAATCGAATGCTGCGCTCCCGAGCGTGTAACCGTAATGGATGCTGCCTGCTGTGCCAGATCGACGGCTTCGCCCATGGTCTTGCCGGAGCAGATCATGGCTGCCAGCGTGCCTGCGAACGTGTCGCCAGCGGCCGTCGTATCCACGGCATTCACCTTTCGTCCCTCTTTATGGACATTGGTGCTTCCGTCGTAGTAAACGACTCCTTTGTCCCCAAGAGTAATTAACGGGTAGCAGATTCCTTTTGCCCGCAGCAGATCAAGCGCAGCTAATGCATCCGCAATGCCGCGAATTTCATGACCTGTATAGAGTGCACATTCATGCTCATTCGGCATGAAATAGTCCACTCCCTGCAGGATATCCTCATCGATTGCAACCGCTGGGGCCGGATTCAAAAATACAGAAACCTTGCCCTTCACCAGCCGGATCGCCTCATAGACCGAATCCAGCGGTATTTCCAGCTGCAGCAGCACCGCATCGGCTGACAGCAGCTCTTCCTCATACTGCCGGATATAGGCCGGCGTCACCTTCGCATTGGCCCCGCTATCAAGAATAATGGCGTTGTCTCCTTCGCAGACCGTGATCACGGCGACCCCGGATGTCGTATCCGGTTCTACAGCGATAAAATCAGGCTTTACGCCATAACCCGTCAGGCTGTCAACCAACGACTTGCCAAAAAGATCATTTCCCACTTTCCCGAGAAGCCAAGTATCCGCGCCCATTCTTGCACAGGCTACTGCCTGATTGGCTCCTTTACCGCCGGACGCGAGGAAGAATCTCTCCCCGTGTATGGTTTCCCCTCGATGCGGAATACGGCCGGTTTCCATGACCATATCCATATTTGCACTGCCTATCACAATGATTTTCATATATATCCTCGATTCAGATTATTGATGTTGTTATCGCTCTGTCAACCGAATATCGCGGAAATACGTTCTTGCCGCACCCAGGGTGCTGACGCCATACATGCCATAGGCAAAAGTGTCATCTGTATGCTTAAGCAATTCTTCGCCATCGATCGAGAGCGTAATGCTGCTGCCCTGCACGGTTACCATCACATCATACTCGTGATTCAGCTCCCAGGCAAACTTGCTGCTTGTCAGCTTTTTATATCCAAAATTGTTGATGTACAAGGATACTTCGCCTTCATCATCCAAGCCGGCATGATATCCGCGCATGGCGCCCTGCGCCCGGACAGAGACCAGGTGAGATGAACCGTATTGCGGATTGATCCGGACGGATACTGAATAATCTTCGCCAAAGTAGTTCCCAGTGTAGGCCTCTGCCGGATCCGCCGTCATAAGGTACATGGCATCGTGATCCAGTGACCATGCTCCGTGGTTATGCGAGAATGGCGTGACACAGCCAAAGTTAATCTGCTGCTTGGCAAAATCAATGGAATATTCCGATTTACCTGTGATATGGAATTCATCAATAAAGATGCGGCCCATACTCTTGAATTTGCCCGGTGAATAAGATTCAAGCACAATGCCGACTTCGTCGATCAGCTCGCCGCCGGAATCTGGAATCGTAAACTCGACATGCAGCCATTCCTTGTCGACCAGTTTGATATATCCTTGTACCAGTTCCTTCTTGCTGGTTGCCAGCCGTACATATGGAGCAATACCCATGGTTTCATTACCGTTCCATTGATCCAGGTAAATTTGCATAGAGACCTTTTGTCCTGAATACGCTTTAGGAGCAAACGTTGGTGAGTAACGTTCATCATTAAATTCATCTCTCGTATAGAAGGGTTTGTAATATACTTTGGAATTTTCTCCGCGTACCATCCTGTCAAAGCCGACTTCAAGCGATCCTTTCCCTTGATAAGCCATTTCTGTGGAATGCTTCATGCGGCATAGGAACGGATTCGAGAGCCGGATATTATGTGTTGAGCCAGGCAGTTCAAAATCGAAGTAAATTTCGTCTTCCTTGTAGCTGTCTGTCAGCCACTGCGGACAAGGCTGTTTCGCTATACGGTAGCCGAGGATCGAGAGCTCTTTGGCATATGTCGGGATATCGAGAATGTTCAGGTAACCCGATATTCCAGACATTACAATCGAGTCATTAATTGGACCGCGGTATCTGTCCGCGATCCCGTCCAGCCCGCATGTTACGCCGAGAACCGTCCCCACATTCCCCGCATTGCAGTCCGTATCCCAGCTGCACATCGTAGCAATTTCAACGGTACGATTGAAGTCACCCTGTCCATAGATCATGGCAAGCACACACACGCCGGCGTTCGGAATAATGTGGCATACGCCCGTATATTTGTCATAACCCCAATCGCGTTCCAGCATATCACGGCAGGCGCGGAAATCATCCGGATGCTCCTTATGGAATTCCAGCACGGCATGCGCCACTTTCGAATATGTAGACTCTGCCGGAATTTGCGCTAGACCTGCAGCAATGATCTCATCTATATCACTGGTTTCAAAAGCTTGGGAAATCGACGCACAGAAAAACCGCGCTCCCAGCACACCTTCCCCATCATGTGAAACTCGGGCAGCCGCCTCACCCAGATCAGCCGCCTTTTTCGGATTTCCCGGAGTAATCAGTCCCCATGTATCGATAAAGATCTGTCCTCCTATCTGCTCCGCAACAATTTGTCCGTTCTGTGCGATCGAGCCACACTGTGGCGCGGGTATGCCCCGTTTCAGATTGACATATACGGTATGCTCAGTACTAATGCCATATCCTCCCCACCAGAACATGCCGACGCCTTCACGGGCATAGTTGAGCCAAGCGCGGGCAACGTCATTGGGGGTGATATCCCGTTCCTTGGCATCGTCATACAACGCCCTCAGGAAATAATAAGGACCATTGGCGTCATCATCCGCTGCAAAATTCTTAAAGGGTTTGACATAATCCTTAATCTCGCCGTACGTCTTATATATTCTCTCATACGTCCAAAGGGTCGGCTCTACCGGAGCTCCCAGACGTATGCCTACATTCATGCCCAAATAGCCTGCATATACTTTTTCTACATAATTAGAAGGAATCATTATTATTTTTGCACCACCTATAGTTGAATAGTGTTCATATGCTGTCTGCGTGCTTCCTGCTCAGCCAGATCCTGCCCAATGATGGCAGCAGCCGTTGCCATAAAGATGCTGCACTGTTTTTCTATTTGCTGCTTGTTAATTTCCTCAATCGCCTGAATCTCATCTGCCGGAATGGCCTGGATTCCCTGCATCGCCCCAAGAATGGCGCCAATCATAACACCGATGGAATCGGTATCCCTTCCCGAGCTGACTCCGTCTTTTACCGCTTCCAGCAAATCTCCCTCATGTAATACCATGTAGGCCAGCGCCATAGGCAGCTCTTCAATGGAGAACAAACGGCTTGGCGTATAGTGGTTCGAAGGCACACCAATCTTGTCGATGCTGCGGTTAACGTCATCTCCCATCGGAGAATTCTTACCTATAATTTCATGAAAATACCTGACCACCTCATCGCGGTCCTTCTTTATGGGACGAAGCAATTTGGCAGCTTCACATATATCGGAAATCGCCCGTTTCGTACCATCCTTTGCGTATCGTAGCGCCGTGTTCACGATATTATCCACCGTTACCCCCGGCTCAAAAGCCTTGGCTACACAGCAGGCCATAACGCCTGCAGCTTCAAGTCCATAGCTGACCTGATGCCCGGATGCGAACAAAATTGCTTCATCATATGCGGCCTTCGGATTGCAGGCATTGACGATGCCTACCGGCGCGATATACATCGCTGCACCGCAGTTGACCATATTGCCGTAGCCGCCTTCACGAGGCTCGCAGTTTGCCAGCACATGGCGGGTGAAGATATGCTTTTCGGGATAGAATAGCCGGTCCATAATGAGGGCTTCCTTGCCGAACTCCGGAATATAGCGCGGGCGAAAGGCAATTTCCTTCACAAATTCATTGGCCAGATCATACGCATCCAAATGCCGCTGCTCTGTGTCGTATACCTTCATCAGCGCAAGCGTCATGAGCGTATCATCCGTGACAATCCCCTGGCCTCTCATGCGTCCCAGTCTCGCTGTTTCCGGAAGTTCCGACTTCCACCACCTCAGCTGCGTGGTTTCCACTCTTCCATACTTCCCTTTAATATCGTTGTATGTCAGCTTCTCGACAACCGCTCCCATTGCGTCACCGAATGCGGTTCCGAAGACGACGCCTTTGACGCGGTCTGCAAAAGAAATCACTTGGCTTTCACTCCTTATACAGGAAGCTCGGCGGGGGTTCGCTCTTTTAGCGAACCCCGCGCCATGCACATCCTTTTACTTGATGACTTCATTCGCTTTGGTGGTCAAATCGCTGCCGCCGGCAGCATTCCAATCCTGTACAAACTTGTCAAACTGGTCGATTGGCGTCTTTCCGGTCACGACATTCGCCGCGAACTCTTTGTATACCGCCATGGCGGCATCGTATTTAGACTGCAAATCCTCCGGAATAATGAAGGTATTGTCCTTGGTGGACTTGGAAGCTACCATATCCAGTGATTTCGTAGCTGCTTCGGAAAGGAACGGCGTAGTAGGGTCAAACTCCTTATCCGGCTTGAAGTTGGTATTGTTGTCTACAAAGCGTGCATACCATTCGGCGTATTTGTCCGTGAATTTGATTTTGTCATTTTCAATGGTGTAATGCTCCCCTTCGATCCCCAGCTTCTCAAGCATTTGTCCTTTCGGGCTGGCCAGGAATTCCAACACAGCGAAGGCCATATCCTTGTTCTTGGATACGCTGGAGATGGCGATGCCGCGGCTTTCCTTGCTTACGTCAATCGGCAGATATCCTTCACCCACGCCTTTTGCAGGCGGAAGCGGCATAACGGTTGCCGTTTTTCCATTTTGGGACACAGACTTGCTGTTATACATGTCGATAACCTTGCCCTGTGTTCCGGCAATAACTGCTGCCTGGCCGTCGTAGAAAGCCTTTTCCTTCGTATCCCATTTCTTCGTCAGGAATTCCGGGTCAAGCAATCCTTCTTTGTAGAGCTTTGCATAGAATTCCAATTTTTCTTTTTCGAATTTCGTTGTTCTGCCAAATGCATACTTGCCATCTTCACCTTTGAGCCAGGTTGAGGTAAGCCCAAACGCCTGCGCGAACACGGCGTCCAGCTCGTCCAGATCACCAGGTACGGTATAAGCAAATTTAGCGCCGTTCTTTTCCTTCACTTCTTTGAAGAAATTATAGTAGTTTTCAATGCTTGGGTTTTCCAGAAGCGTTTTCCCGGAAGTCGTTTTGTCAAAAAAGTCCTGGCGAACGACCGGTACCTTGGTCGTTGATGGAGACAGCCACACCAAATACGGATAATTTGCTGTGCGTTCCTGGTTGTACGGGTTCATTGCTGCTTTTACATAGGTCGATTTTTCAATATACGGCGTCAGATCCTCAAGAATCTTCTGGGTCACAGCAAACTGGTAGTCGCCACCCTGGAAGTAAATCAGATCTGGAATTGTGCCGCTCTGCAGCAGCAGACCGAGCTTTTCAGAATAAGTGCCGCTTTGTACAGGCACGAATTCCAGCTTCACATTTTTGCCTTCAGCCTTCATACCGTCCTCAACCGCTTTAATCCATGGATCATCCGGAGCCATGTCTTTATAAACAATACTGATAGTAACCGGACCCTCATTTCCTTTTTCTGAAGAGGCATCAGGAGTACCTTTCGCGTCCTGTGCCGACTCTTTTCCACCCGAGCTGCAAGCCGTCGTGAGAATCATAAGCACCGCAATGACCATGACCAACATTTTTTTCATTAGGCTAAAGCCTCCCTTTTAAATGACCTATCTATTATTCTTTGACGCCGCCTTCCATTACTCCGCTCGTGTAGTACTTCAGGATAATGGGGTACAGCATAAGAATCGGAACCATGGCAACCACGATTGTAGCCGCTTTCAATGAATTAAAGTCAAGCTGGGCGATACTGCTGTTCTTCAGAAGATCCGAGATTCCCACAAGGGTTGAGGTATCCCGCTCGACGACAAATTGTCTGAGGAGCACCTGCAGCACCGTCTTGTTCGGACTGGATAGAAAAATGCTCGATTTGAAAAATTCATTCCATTTGGCAATCGCATAGAACATTCCGATGGTGAGCAGCGGTATACGGGACAACGGCAAGACAATTCTCACAAACACCCGCATATGCCCTGCACCATCAATCCGGGCGGCTTCCATCAGTGATTCCGGAATATCCTCGATAAACCGCATCATGATGACGAGATAGAATACGTTGATCATCCGGTACATAACCATGGACCACAGACTGTCGAGCAGGTGCAGATCCTTCATCACGAAATATTCCTGAACGTAACCGGGCTCGAAAATCATGATAATAATCAGAAAAATCATAATCGGCGTTTTGCCGACCAGATTTTTACGTGTGAGCACATAGGCGGTAATCGTTGTGAAAAACAGGCTGAAGCAGGTGCCAACGACCGTGATAAACAGTGAATTTCCAATGGCCTGTCCGACGATCGGATTGCTCAGAACCACCTGAAAATTAATAAGAGAAAAGCCCTTAGGGATGACGCCAAGTCCTGTCAGCTCATGCAACTTGTCCGGATTGGAAAAGGCTCTGGCAAATATATTGATAACCGGGATAAACATCATGAGCGTTAACAAGGTTAAAGCAATGCCAATGGCCAGCTTCGGCAGTGTGAATTTTCTTCCTACCATTTCATTTCCTCCCTACCATGCGCCTTTGCCGGTCATTTTTTTCGATAAGAAATGGGTGGACAGAACCAGAATGACTCCGATCAGGCTCTTGAACAAATTCGCTGCTGTAGCAAGGGAATATTGACCATTGAGCAAGCCCATGCGGTACACGAAGGTATCGATGATATCAATATGGCTGGCGATAGAATCGTTCGTAAAGTTCAGGATTTGATCCAGTCCTGCGTTCATGATAAAGCCGATATTCAGGATAAAAATCGTTACCATCGGTATCAACAGATGCGGCAAGACAATCCGGGTCATGATATGCCAGCGGCTGGCTCCATCCACGCGGGCTGCTTCATAAAGGGCAGGATTAATGCCAATGATCGCCGCGAGGTAGATGATGGAATCCCAACCCATGCTGCGCCACGCTTCACTCGCCACGAGCACCCAGCGGATGCTGCTCTTGTCGGTCAGAAAGTCATGAGGCTGAAACCCGAAAAACTTAATGATTTCATTAATAGCTCCGGTTGATGGGGACAAAAATTCATACCATACACCGGCAATAACAACCCAGGAAAGAAAATGCGGAAGATAGGAAACGACCTGTACGGTCTTACGGAAGGCTCCATTCATGAACTCATTCAGAGCCAGGGCGAACAGAATCGGAATCGGGAAGAGCAGGAACATTTTCATCGCGCTGATAATCAGCGTATTCACGATGACTTTTGTGAAAATAGGCGTGCTGAACAGCTCTTTGAAGTATTTGAAGCCAACGAAGATATCGTCGCCAATGATGCGGTAATCATAAAAGGCGAGCTTCATCTCATAAATCGGCCAGATATGAAAAATGACATAGAAGAGGATGGCCGGCAGCAGCATCAGATACAGGATTTTGTCAGCACTGATCTGCTTGAGCTTGGAGGGCTTGGGAGCCGGGAGTGACCTCGTCCTGCTCATATCTCCACCTCCAGGTCCATTAGCGGCGCATGCTGCTGTGCTCCGTAAACGTCACGGTCCAAAAAAGAACCGGATGACACGCTACGGGCGAAGGTTATCTTGAAGCCCATGGCCTGATCAAAAAATACAATCTGCGTGATATGATCGGGCTCAATATTGTAAAGTCTGGACACGGTATCTTTGTTGATGATTCCGGACTGTTTGATCTTGTTGTATGTATCAAAATGATCAAACAGCGCATCTACAGTGATTTCAAATGGTCCGCTGTTCTTGCTGCGCAGTACGGCGGCAGCATCATAGAGCTTCATTTCGATCCCCCCTGAATGAATTCGCAGGTGAACATCTCAAGAGCGTCTCTCACTTCCATTAGATGATAGATGGAAAATTCATAGACAGCACCAAACGAAATGTCACTTGGGGCAAATGGAAAGGCAAGATTGCCAGCCGTGGACTTCCGTCCCTCGTAACCGTAATGCAGGAAGGTAGAACGGACCGAGCTGCATATCGTGTCGGCGAGCTCCTGCGTATCGGCAACCACCTCGATCACAATCCCAACCTCATGCCCCGGTATTGGAGTCGGCTCCAGCTGTCCCATCACACCGTTAAAACCGTAATTAATAAAATTAATTTGGTAAGCGTTTACAGGTATATCATCGTAGTATTCATGGACCTGCTGCTTGACGAGTTTTTCCACTTCCTCGATCTTGGAGATCAGAAGCGGATCGCGGACACCTGCCACAACAATCGTGCGGTAAGCGGTTTTCATGGCTCCCTCAAGCTTGATTTTATATACTGGCGTTTCATGGATTCTGCTGCCGCTTACCTCGACGCTGCCGTCTCCCAGCTCCTTGAATTCGCATTGCTCCAGATCCAGAATCGAGCCGGGACCGTGCAGCAAATACGGATGATCCTTTTCGTAAAAGGTATGCGCCGCCACTGAGATGGTCGTACATTTCCTCTTGTCGTTCAGTGGCTTCACAATAAAAGAATCCTTCTTCAGAATGCCAAGCATGCAATCTTTCGTAGTTCCGGGATCCGCACAAAGCGCCGCACATTCCAGGATTTTGCCGAGATGATAAGCGAGCGCCGTATCAAAGCCGTTATGAATGGCTGCCGCCGCGAACGGTGACGGATCATAGGCCCGGCCGCAGATAATAATGTCGGCACCAGCTTTCAGCGCTTTGACAATGGGCTCATGGCCCATTTGGGCCACGATGCGGCTCGTCTCTTCAAGGCGCTCCTCCGTTAATGGCTTTACCGTCAGGTTAAGGGGCTCACACTTGCCTGCCGCAAGACTTGCCTTCACCACTTCATGCGGAATGTCGGCCCAGATCACCGCGATATTCAGGTCGCTCAGCTGATGTTCCTTCACAATCTCCATCACGATAGACTGTGTCCATTCCACGTGAATCCGGGCACCGCTGCCGCCTGCAGATCCGATAATAACCGGAATGCCGGACGCAGCACCTGCCGTAATCATAAGCTCCAGATCTTTCTTGCATGCCTGTTTACTGACAATCGCCGTCCCTGCGCCCAGCTTATGCGGACCGGCATCCGTCGAACCCGCATCGACCACAATAGCGTCAGGCCTCTGCTCCATTCCCTTCTGGAATGAAGCCTTCGGAAATCCATAGCCCAGCATGCCGCAAGGTGCTAATATTCTGTATTCATCCATGCTCACCTTAGCCTCCATCTTATGCATTTACATATATATTCGGATTGTGTCCTGATCCGGCAGCGATGGCTGCGCACCTTCCCTGCTTACGGTAATGCCTGCCGCCAGCGAACCATAGCGGATGGCTTCAATCATGTCCTTTCCTTCGGACAACGCCACGGTCAGGCCACTGATGAACGAATCGCTTGCAGCCGTCGTATCGACAGCTCTGAAATCCGCAGCCGCGAAGTACTGCTTCGTGTCCCCGTTAATCAGCAAGCAGCCTCTTTCACCCAATGTCACAATCACGTTCTGATAGTTCATATTCAGCAGCCGGTACGCTTTCTCCTCAATGGACTGCTCGCCTGGTAACATCAGGGCCAGCTCAGTTTCGTTGGGAACGATCAGGAAGCCTTCCTCAAAGTTCTCGAAGTTGAAATTATGCGCGGGTGCGGGCTTGATGATGAGCTTTACGTTTTTACGCTTGCAGATGCTCGCGACATAACGGATCGTATCCGCTGGAATCTCCATCTGTACCAGACAGAATGACACTTCATCGAAGATCCATTCCACGTTCTGTACCTGCTCCAGATTCAGCCGGGAATTTGCCCCCGGGTTAACAACGATATTGTTCTCCCCTTTATCCGAGACATGGATATACGCATTGCCTGTGGGTAGAAGCTCATCGAAGATGACGCCACTTGCATCCACTCCATTTTTAATCAACCCGTTGTAGAGCTCCCGTCCATATAGGTCATTCCCGACCCTGCCAATCATGTAGACCTTGCCTCCGAGCTTGCCAGCCCCAACCGCCTGGTTCGCTCCCTTGCCGCCGGCAGCATTCTTGACGTCCTGCGCCAGAATGGTCTCTCCAACCTTGGGAATATGAGGCACCCGCATGATGATGTCCATGTTCAAGCTACCTACGATCGCGATTTTCTCCTTCGGTGTCAGATCGATATGAGGGGCATCTGATACACTGTCACGAACGACAACGGAAGGCTGAAATACCAGCTTCTTCCCTCTCTCCTGATGACGGATTTGGCCGAGCAAGGTCATGACCGCCGCGAACCCGCTTTCGTAAAGTGGATACTGAACCGAGCTTAGGGACGGGATGACCAGCTCGCAGATATCCGAATCACCGAAACCGATCACAGACAGCGCGTCCGGGATACGGACGGACTGCTCCGCCGCCGCAGTATAGACACCGCATGCGATAATATCGCTGCATGTCACGATCGCTGTCGCACCCATGGACAGAAGATACTTGGCTCCTTCGTAGCCGCTGGACTTTTGATTGCCCGATGCGCTTTCATAAACAAGATTTTTATCCAGGTTAATATGACTCTCATACAGCGCCTTCTTGTAGCCTTCCAGCTTGGCGAGCTCAGAAAGATTCGTTAATGGACCACCGATATAGCCGATTCGCTCATGTCTGCCTTCAATCAGACCTTGCACAGCCAGATAAATACCTTGCTCAACATCCAGTGTGATATGCGAAATATCCGCTTCATAGGTATGATGATCCACGATCACTACCGGCAGTTCCTCTTCCGTCTGAGCGGCCAGCGTATCTCCTCTGCGCTCTGGAGCAGGAACCAGCAGGATACCTTCTACATTGCGGTCCTGAAGGATTCTAAGATAATGCTTCTCCTTCGATTCAAGGCCTTCCGTATGGCAGATGATGAGGCTCATCTCTTCCTGGTAAGCCGCGGCTTCGGCACCCCGGATCCATTCTCTGCTTGCAACATCACCGGACGAGATCACAAGCCCGATCGTGTCGCTCTTCGCGCCCATCCGTTTGACAACTTTGCGGTAGGGAATATAGTTGTGATCACTGATCACCTTGTTTATCTTCGCCCGGGTCTCTTCGCTAATATCCTGGTCTTTGCTATTAAGCACTTTGGAAACGGTTGCAATAGAGACTCCGGCAAGTCTCGCAATATCTTTAATTGTCATTGTGCTGGAACCTGAAGATTCTGAAGGACTATACCATTTATCCATCCTACAACCTCTTTTTAATATACTTTGGGAACAATTCTGGTAATCTGCTTCTCATACTGGTGGAAGTTCTGGTGAGTAAAACTGATGAGTTTGACTGTGAGTTATGTGGAAAATCGCGGCGAAACTATTTTAGTAAAATGATTTCGTGACACAAACTTAGCATGAAATATTTCTCAAGTCAATTGTTTCCTTGGATAAAAATCCCGTATTTTTCACCTTGTAGGAATAGAACATTCCAGGTGATTTCCGAAGAAAAAAACTTATTCAAATTGGAATTACATCATACATTAATACAACAAAAAACTACATTCGACATGTGGTATAGGAGAAAATATCTACATGCCAATACATAAAATTTTAGTTATTTAAGCCCCTGTACAAGCAGATTATTCTCCTGTATGCTCTTGCTACATCATATGTAGATGGAGACAGACCTACAGATTTAAGAATCCATTCCTTCTGCATATTACGGACTCTTTTTCAGAAGCATAGGTGTGGTTTCTCTCGGCCCAAAAGTTTAGGCGCTTAAACTAATGTGAAAAATGGAAGGAGCTGATTCATCCTACAAATGTCATCTCAATATTTTCAGCCTGAGTCGGAAATTCAGCGGTGATTTATTTTCGCCTAAAAGTTAAAGCGCTTTTACTTAATTAAAATTCAGGAGGAATTTAATAATGAAAACAACGAATACTGGATCAACCACCACCAAAGGAAAATTCATTGCGATTTTGCTGAGCTTTGCTGTTCTTGGTTCGATTACCGTCATGTCCGGTCCTGTGCAAACAAAGGCTTTTGCTGATGAAAATAACGCTCCTGTTGAGTCCTTGGATGGAGCAGAGCTGAGCAGCGATCCGGAAATCGGAACCAGTGAGTCCTTGTCGGCCGAAAGCGCTGATTTCAGCGCTCAAGCTGTTGCAGCTGCTACAGATCATGATGCCAACTTCTCTCCGAGCACCCTTCAATTCCTGAAAACCAATACGGGACTTGACGGTGAACAATGGGATAACATCATGAAGCTCGTGAACAAGCCTGAACAGGATGACCTGAACTGGACAAAATATTACGGATACTGCGAGGATATCGGCGACAACCGCGGATACACGATCGGCATTTTCGGCGCGACGACCGGTGGTTCCAATGACACCGGCCCGGATGGTCCGGATCTTTTCAAAGAATATGACAGAATCAGCGGAGCAAGCAGTCCGTCGGTTGAGGGCGGTCTGAAGCGTATCGGGGTCAATGGGAAGATGAGCGGTTCGATTTTGAAAATAACGGATAGCAAAAGCGTATTTATCAAAAAAATTAACGGACTCCAAAACAACGCGGCCTGGAGAGAAGCCATGTGGCGCACCTTCTATAATGTATATATCAAATATAGTGTAGACCAAGCGAAGAAACGCGGCTTCACCTCGGCCCTGACCATCGGTTCTTTCGTGGATACTGCTTTGAACCAAGGCGCTGACGGGGATTCCGGCAGTCTGGAAGGCATTCTCTCCCGTTCCGGCAGCAGCAAGGACGAAAAGACCTTTATGACCAAATTCTATGCCGAACGCACCAAGATCGTGGACACGAACGACTATAACCAGCCACCCAACGGGAAAAACCGTGTAAAACAATGGAGCTCTCTCCTGAGCTCAGGAGAAACGGATCTGAAGAATGCCGATGCGGCTGTCAAAAAGGCTACCAGCTGGACCATGCAGTAATTTAGTATATTTGTACATCATCTGATAGCGAAAAATAAAACAGGAAGCATCTCTGGATGCTCCCTGTTTTATTGCTTCACCGGTTCAATCTTCCTTGCTCTCCTGCAATTCTTTCCACACCTTTTTATTGCTGTATTGCTTCTCGGTGCTGATATCCTTGCCAAACCATTCCGGCGGAATAAAGCTTTCTGCCTCCTCAACCGAGTCAAATTCCACTTCAAGCACCATGAGGCGGATCTGCTTGTAGTCGTCGATTTCAATCACTGTATCGCCCCACACAGCAGTAGTCCGTTTTTTGATCAGCGGAATTGCCTGATGCTTAGTTACCATTTGCTCATAGAGCCCCTCCGAGATCGAGTATTCCACCTCTTCACGCGCAATACCATGCCCTTTTTTGAATGTGTGGGTGAATTCCAGTTGATCATGGGTAAGATCTTTGATTTTGCGAACTCTCAGCTCCTGGTCTCCTGCCATGGCCAAATAGGTTTGCTCAATCAACTGCTCCTTTTTAATCTGGATGACATTTTCCTGAATGAGAGCTTCCGGATATTCCGGCAGCAGGAATTTACGTTCAATTTCAAGCGTCATATACTGTTCCTCCTGTTCGCTAATCTGGACCTTGTAACTTACATTATACGAATGAATACATAGGGGGACAATCACTTGAAATGGATTCAGAACAATATAAAAAGGCCGCTCAAGGATGATTCCTTGAAACGGCCCTTTGGATTACACCCTTAGGCAATAAATGATTCCTTACAGCTTCAACGCCTGACCGCATCGGCCGCAGTATCTGGAGCCCGCAGGTGAGACGGTTTTACATGCATCGCAGACCAGGGATTGAACGGCTTCCCCCTTCGCTTGATCATGGCTAACGGCTGCCTTCAATCTTTCTTCCAGCTGCTGTTCCGGATTGACGGCATACAGCATGTATTTCTCATCCCGGGAACCCCGGCGGATCAGCATATAAAGCAGTGCCACGCCTGCAACGGCGACAACCAGCATCCCGATCAGCTTCAACGCTCCGGTGTTATATTGAAAATCCCATAAGGCATGCAGCAGAATACTCATGAGCAGCAGAGTGATCATCGCCAGTATATTCTTCATCTGCATCCCGCGGGCACCGGATGAATTCAAGCCTCGTCCCATTGCATACCAAATCCCGGCGGCCGCAATCGCCGTCCATGTTCCGTGACCGAACGGGGATATAAGCGCTCGTACCCATAGTACAGCGAGCATGCCTGAAGTTGCATGATTTTGCAGAAAGGTTAGTCCGTAAAGAATGCTCTCGATCGCTGCGAAGCCCATGCCTGCAGCAGCGCCGAATACGATCGCATCCATGAGAAAACGCTGCTTGCGGCTGCGCAGGAATATCAAGCAGACCAGCAGCTTCGCGAATTCTTCAATAACAGCAATGAGAATGGCCGCTCTGACATGCCCGGCCGGATCAGACTGCATCCCGGTAATGTCCAGCCACTCATGCTCAAGCAGCCAAGCGATGGGCAAAGCTACAACTGCCGAAGCTGCAAAAATTATGACTACACGCATAACCCGAAAGCCCAGCAGCTGGGAGCTGCGCATATACGCCACAAAGGATACAGGACCTACAAATCCACCGGACAGAAGGGCCGCATAGATCCAGATGGGCTGCTTCAGCCAGGCTGCAAGTACCGTGAACACTATGAAAATCCCGCCGAGTCCGAGGAGAATATCCATCCAGCGTTCCCTTTTAGCAGATGGAGGTGCAGGGATAGCCGCATCCAGGCCCGTTCCGCTCTGTGCTGTTTGTTCCTTGGGCTCCTCTGAGAACTGCAGCTTGGATTTCACGGTCTCATTCAAGAGATCAGGCCGGCGGATGCGCAGCACCTCATGGAACTGCCGTCTGACCGGTTCATACTGCTGGAGGACAAAATGAAATTCATCCCTGCCCATCACCATCAGCTCACCATTTTCCAGTGCCGTGATGGTCCCTGTATTCGCTGCGCCTGTCAGCAAATCCATCTCGCCGAAATAATCCCCAGCTTCATATACGGCCTTCTTCCGGCGTCCGGAGCGGACCTCAAATCGGCCTTCCGCGATCATATAGAACCTGTCAGCCATCACGCCTTCCGTCACTATCACGTCGCCTTTATAGACCTTCCGCCTTACGGTGACTTCGGCCAGCCCGCGAAGCTCGGCATTCGGAATTGCAGCCCAGATCGTCGCTTTGCTGAGCATGGCATGCATCGTCCGGATCCGTGCCGAAAAGGATAAGCTTTCATGAAACATCGGGCTTGCCGCAGCCAGTCGGCTAAAGGCATTCTGTTCCAGCCGGAGCGCTTTAACCTCACCGATTGCTTGCACGCCTGAGGTTCTCTTTTCCTCGAGAAAAAGAGCCACCTCGCCGATCAGCGCGCCTTCGCCCAGAACATCCAGCGTAACCGATTGTCCGACCAAATTTCGGGAGACCACCTGAACCTGCCCGTCCATGACGAAATAACATGAGTTACCGTAGCTGCCCTCCACAATCAGGCTGTCTCCGTCGTGGAAGCTCTCTTCATGCATTGACATAGCTGCCCCTTCCAGCTCGGGAACGGGTACACCACGAAAAAGCGGGTGGCCTCGTAAAAAATCTACCGCCATCATTGTCATTTCCATCTCTCCATACACGAAAAGAATCCGCCGTACGGCAGATTCCTCTCTTTGATCATTAATGTTTTAAACTTCATTTTATCTCATATTACCAATAATGCTGTTTCGGGAATCCTGCATCTTCTTAACGAAATTTGTCATCGTGTCAAAAGCCTCATTGCGTTTGTTGCTCATCGACTGAAGACGCAGCATATCCATCTGCTGGCTATTCGATAACGAGTCTATTTTACCTTTTAAATCCTGACTCATTTTGTCCAGCTCGTCCTTCGTATAGCTTGTCTTGCTTCCGTCCCCAAGACCTTGTTCAGACAGTTTACTGTTAATGTCGCTCGGAAGATCGTACTGTCCGGTTGCATTATCCTGGGATCTGACGTCATTGACACTGGACAGCAGGTCATTAACGCTCGCAATTTGTGAATTGCGATTCTGAACTTCCGTCATCTGCTGATTCAGCTGCTGCTCCAACAAAGACGTCCGCTGTTCCTGAACAGCCATCAGCGCCGTTTCAATATCCATGCTGCTAATATCAATCTGTCCAACGGAGTTGCTCGTTCCGCCGCCCACAGCCTGCTTTACCGACTGATAGGCTTGATCATTCATCATAATGCCTGTTCCTGCAACGACGCCAATCACCAAAGAAGCGGCTGTCGTTAAAATTATTCTACGATTCATCAGCCCTGACCTCAATTCATCGATTCTTAAATTCTACTATAAAAAATGATAGCAAAAACAGGAAATAATAACAATCCAATATGTACCATTTTTTCCCTTGATTAGACGTATTTTTCAATATAAAATGAGCATAATCTTTCAAATGGGGTGAACCGGATGGCATTCCGTATCGTTCGAGGTATTTAGTTGCCGGGCTGGGTTAAAACGCGTACCAGCTATCAAGGGGGCCGTCTGTCCTCTGATCGTATATCAACTGATATTTTTGAAGGATATATTACAGCTATTCAATCCACTTGGAAGGCGGTATACAATATGAAGGCAATCGATTACAAGCAATTTTACAATACAGTTGGACGCATGAACGGATGGGACTTCAGCAGATTGAATGTGACTGTGGATGGAGCGGCGTGGGATTTCTACGATGAAGTGACCTCGTTATGCAAACCTGGGGATATCCTGCTGGATATCGGTACCGGCGGAGGTGAATCGCTGTTATCCATTTCGGATTCGGCTTTACTGCTGGTCGGAATCGACCACTCTAAGGGCATGATGGAGACAGCGGCCAGCAATCTTAAGAAGTCCGGCAGATCTAATGTACGCTTTTTGCAAATGGAGGCATCTCAGCTGCAATTCCCCCCAGACTTTTTTAATATGATCTCCTGCAGACATTCGGAATTCCATGCCGGGGAAGCCGCGAGGGTACTCGCAAGCGATGGTGTATTTCTTACCCAGCAGGTCAGCGAGCATGACAAAATGAACCTCAAGCAAGCCTTTGGAAGGGGCCAAGCATGGGAAAGCGGGAAAGGGAAGCTCAAGGCTCGTTATATTTCTGAGCTGAAGGAAGTCGGTTTTTCCCGAATTCAGGCTCTTGAATACAACGCTACCGAATATTATCAAACCGCCGAGGATCTCGTCTTCCTGTTAAAATATACTCCCATTGTGCCGGGCTTTGGACAAAATGAAATGGATTTTCAAGTTCTGCGCCAGTTTATTGAAGAGCATCGAACAGAAAAGGGAATTCGAACGAATTCAGAGCGCTTCATGATTATAGCCAGAAAATAAAAAAACAGGCTGTCTGCTGACGCAGACGGCCTGTTCTTATTCAGCTGCAGCTTGGCTCAACATTGGCAAGCTGCAGTTATAAAGCTTGTCTTATCTAATTGAATCTGCTCGCTTTGCTGCCCTTCCGGCTCCAATCGGTTTTGGGCTTGCGCTCCGGATTTACTCTGGGCTTGCGCTCCGGATTTACTCTGGGCTTGCGAGCCGGATTTTCTTCTGTCTTACGAGCCGTGCTTTCCTTGGAATTACGGGATTGGAATCCTTTGGAGCTGCGAGCTGAAGCATCCTTGGAATAACGAGCCTGGCCTTCATTCGGCTTACGAGCTGTATTATCCTTCGAATTTCGAGCTTGGCCATCATTTGGCTTACGAGCCGGGCTTGCCTTGGGCTTGCCTGATTTAGCTGTTCCTGAATTCGCTGGCCGTTCTGACTTTGCAGACTTCGAGGATCTTGGCATCGGAAATTCATGATCCTTCACTTCCGGAATGCTCTTTCCGATCAGCTTCTCAATATCCTTCAGGAACGGAAGCTCGTCCACTTCACAAAAGGAGATCGCAGTCCCGCTCAGCCCTGCTCTACCGGTACGGCCAATCCGATGCACGTAGGTTTCGGGAATATTAGGCAGGTTAAAGTTGATAACATGAGAAAGCTCATCAATATCGATTCCTCTAGCGGCGATATCCGTCGCAACCAGCACACGCGTTACTCCACTCTTGAAATTCTTTAATGCAATCTGACGGTCTGTTTGAGATTTATTTCCATGGATAGCCTGAGCCGCCACATTCACTTTCTTCAAATCACGTACAACCCGATCTGCACCGCGCTTTGTGCGCGTAAACACGAGCGCCGAAACGATCGATTCATCCTTCAGCAATTCGTTCAGCTGCTTCTGCTTATTTCCCGTGGCCAGCAAATATACAGATTGCTTGATCCGATCCGCAGTTGAAGACACAGGGGTAATTTCTACTTTAACCGGGTCCACCAATAGAGTTTTTACCAATTTGGATATTTCCGGAGGCATCGTGGCCGAGAAGAACAGTGTTTGCTTTTTGCTCGGCATTTTGGTGATGATTCTCTTCACATCATGAATGAAGCCCATATCGAGCATCCGGTCCGCTTCATCCAGCACTAATATTTCCACATGCTGCAGATCGATACGTTTTTGATTAATCAAATCGATAAGTCTGCCCGGCGTTGCAATAATGATATCTGCACCTTGCTGAAGCGCCCGCTCCTGCACTTTCTGGGAAACGCCGCCAACAATCGCGGAGCAGCGTATTTCCGTAAATTGGCTATACGCCTTGATATTATCGGCAATTTGCAGGGCAAGTTCTCGGGTTGGTGTCAAAATCAATGAACGAATACGGCGAACCGCACCGGGTTTATTAGGCTTTTCACTTAATAGCTGGATCGTCGGAACCGCAAACGCGGCCGTTTTCCCCGTTCCCGTTTGAGCGCAGCCAAGTAAGTCTCTGCCAGCCAGTACGGCCGGAATCGATTGTTCCTGTATAGGTGTTGGCTTGGCATAGTTCTCTTTTGCTAAAGCTTTTAAAATCGCAGGGGCGATATTCAAATCATTAAATGTCATGTTATCTCCTTCATTTTGAACACAAGTATTCTGAAGCACGTCATGCGCCGTTCTTTTTTTCATAACACATAACGATACCATGACGAGTGCAAAAAAAAAAGCGGAATATTTCTCCGCCTCCATCATGAACGCATGAAAGTCTGATACTTCGCTGCTGACAGATCGTATATGTGCGGTTAAAAAAAGCGAAGCACCGGAATTACTCCCGATGCTTCGCTTACTTTTATTTATTCTCGTATGAGCCTAACCGATTGATCCGCGAGCCGTTGATCCGGAATTCCTTGGTCTTCCCCTTTTCATTCTTCAGGGTGTTCATCCGGTCCGTCAACTCGTTAAACCAAGCTTCATCAGATGTCGACAAAGCAAGATCAATCAGACTTTCGAGGTTCTTCTTATCTCCAAGCGGATTTACCGGAAGCTGCTTCAGCCAGGAACCGCGCAGAGCAATGGATCTGCCTACCGCCCTCGTATTGTCCGATTGAACGATGCGTACTCGAACGATCTCTTGCTGGGTACCCACTGTTTCAATGTATCCGTGAACGAACTCACCTTCTACCGTCTTTCCTTGGACCCAATCGCCAATATCGAATGTCATCATCATCCACCGCCTATCTCAAAGTTTTTATGGTAACTGTAATTAAAGTAGTAACAAAGGATGTACTGTAATCATACTAAATACAGTTATTAATGTCAAATTCAATGGCCTACGTTAATTGATTACCTTCTTAATAGTATTTACCCAAAAAAAGACATCAAGCCTCATCCGCTTGATGTCTTTTTCACTTTAATTAGAATGAACTTGGCCTTACTTAACTGGAAATGCCATCACACTCATGAGGGCATTCTCTGCTTGAGTGGCATCGAGCCGGCTGTACTGCACATACACAGGAGCGCTGCCGATAACCTCCATCGCATAGGGCACGCCTACCGGAATATGCTCTCCCCCCGCATTCAAGGAAGCCGTATGGATATGCTTGGTCCGCTGCCCAGGAACAGCAGCCGTCATGCCAAGCAATGGTTCCCGGTCTTCAAAAAAGACATTGACCGTCACCGTCACTTCTTCCTGGCTTAGATTCAATACACATACGGATTCATGACTTTGCAGCTGTCCGCTGCTGACCGGAGGGATATATCCATCCGGGATAATCCACTGCAGCTCGCCTTTTGACATGTTATCTTCACTCCGCTTCTTAAAGATTCGAGTGTTCCTATTCAAAGATTTCGTGTCAAAAACCGATTATCCTTTACATACTATGCAGATGAATGCACGATTCCGTTCTACTTGTTTAAAAAACAGACTCCGGAATGGATCTCCTCATATTGACAGCGTTTACATGACGGTGACATAATGTGTACTAAATTCCACATCAGCAGGGAGAAGGTAGCCGTGCAGAAATGGTTTGTGAATTTCAAGCATATGAAAATCAGAAACAAACTGTCTATTCTCATTGCCTTTATCGTTGCGATGACCTTTGCATTTGCGCTGATCGTGCAGCAGTATGCCTTTTCAGTCTATGACGAGCAGCTATACCTTAAATCCTCACGGGTGCTGCACCTATCCTCCTCTGCCATCGAAAAGGAGCTGGAACGGATCGAGCAGCTGTCCTTCAACATCATTACCGACACTCAAATCCAATCCCTGCTCCGCTCCATATCAGACAGTGTAGAGTGCGACAAGCAATATTCAGCAGCATCTCATTTAAAATGGAATTTCAATCCACGCACCCACGTAGGGTGCGACGCCTGTGGTAGCCCGACAAGACTCGGCGAATATATTTCAATCCACGCACCCACGTAGGGTGCGACCTGGATCGTCTACACTTAGTTGGACAGAAAAAATAAGGGCTTGTAGAATAAAATTATCAAGCTAAGGAGCGGAATTCTACAATGCCAAAACAACAACGACGTACATTTACAGCCGAGTTCAAAAAACAAATGGTGCAGCTCTATGAAAACGGGAAATCCCGAGCAGCGATTGTGGAGGAATATGACCTCACGGCATCTGCTTTAGACCGCTGGATCAAGCAATCCAACAGCACAGGCTCCTTCAAGGAGAAGGACAACCGCTCTGCAGAAGAAAATGAGCTGATCGACTTGCGTAAAGAGATTCAACGACTCAAGATGGAGAACGACATTTTAAAGCAAGCCGCGCTGATCATGGGACGAAAGTAGCTATCATCCAGAACAACCGTGATAAATACTCGGTATCAGCAATGTGTGACGTCCTGCAAATCGCAAGGAGTACATTCTATTATGAAGCCAAAGAACAAGTGAATGAATACGATCTCACCGAATTTGTTGCGGAGATCTTCCACAAGAATCGTAGAGCATACGGTACATGCAAGATCAAAGTAAAACTCCATGAGCGCGGATTCGTCGTATCCAGACGTCGAATTGGCCGAATCATGAAAGAGAAAGGTTTAGTCTCAACGTACACGGTAGCTCAATACAGGCCCCATCAAACGGCATGTAATGAAGCAACGACGACGAATGTCCTGAATCGTGAGTTTGAGCAAACGGAAGCCAAACGCTTCGTCGTCAGTGATCTGACGTATGTGAAAGTCCAGGACCGTTGGCATTACATTTGTGTGCTGATGGATTTGTTTAATCGAGAAATTATTGGCCATAGTGCAGGTCCGAACAAGGACGCTGCTTTGATTTCCCGCGCCTTTGCGACGGTACAAGGCGATCTACGACAGATTCAGTGGTTTCATACCGACCGTGGTAGCGAGTTCAAAAATCAAAAGATGGACGAGCTTTTGAAGACGTTTAAAATTGGACGATCGTTAAGCATGAAAGGCTGTCCGTATGACAACGCTGTGGCTGAAGCCACCTACAAGATCATGAAAACCGAGTTTGTGAACCAGATGAACTTCCAGAGTCTTCGTCATCTAGAGCTGGAGTTATCCGATTACGTCAACTGGTTTAACAACCATCGTATTCATGGAACTTTAGGCTATATGACGCCTATTCAGTATCGCTATGAAGCCCTTAAAAAGGTTGTTTGATTTACTGTTGACAATCCAACCCTGGATACACGAGGTTGTCAGATAATCCGGATGTGAATTTCAATCCACGCACCCACGTAGGGTGCGACTCAAGCGTGGTTTGATGCTAACCCTTATTATGTTCCATTTCAATCCACGCACCCACGTAGGGTGCGACATAAATCAGCCACAATCCATATCCGAACATAATATTTCAATCCACGCACCCACGTAGGGTGCGACACGTATTTGTCGCTGAAGAGATCGGACGTTTCCTATTTCAATCCACGCACCCACGTAGGGTGCGACAAATCGAGAGGAGCAATAATCCATGGCTAAAAATATTTCAATCCACGCACCCACGTAGGGTGCGACAGTAAGCCAACCGAAATAGAGGTTATTGAAGCTTGATTTCAATCCACGCACCCACGTAGGGTGCGACTGGCGAAATGATCACCATCAAGGACGATACCGGCAATATTTCAATCCACGCACCCACGTAGGGTGCGACGGATATGGAGGGCGTCCGGATGTCGGTTCCAAAATTTCAATCCACGCACCCACGTAGGGTGCGACCAAAATAAAAGGCAACCATACTTATTACTATCCAATTTCAATCCACGCACCCACGTAGGGTGCGACGTGTGACGAACACACCGTATAATCCATCATTTGCTAATTTCAATCCACGCACCCACGTAGGGTGCGACTGGGTCTAGATTGACACTCGTCACCGTATATGCTAATTTCAATCCACGCACCCACGTAGGGTGCGACTATTGGTGTTCGGGGATTGGTTACTAGCCATTTTATTTCAATCCACGCACCCACGTAGGGTGCGACGATCTATTCCCGAACGTTCAGCATGTATCTGATGTATTTCAATCCACGCACCCACGTAGGGTGCGACGGATCGGCGGTGGATTTCGCTATCTCCCCGGAATCATTTCAATCCACGCACCCACGTAGGGTGCGACGGCGGCTTCGGTATCAATTCCTCAATTGTTCGTAGATTTCAATCCACGCACCCACGTAGGGTGCGACGTATCCATCATCAACGGTATTGGCTCTAACGCCGTATTTCAATCCACGCACCCACGTAGGGTGCGACTCTAAAAACCACAAGCGTTGACCTACTACCAGAATTTCAATCCACGCACCCACGTAGGGTGCGACAAGGGTGATCGTTTCACCCTGGTTAGTAACCAGGAATTTCAATCCACGCACCCACGTAGGGTGCGACTGCGGCAAATGCCGTAATTGGAACAATCAGGAGC
The DNA here is from genome assembly GCF_004916975.1 of Paenibacillus dokdonensis. Classification (GTDB taxonomy): domain Bacteria; phylum Bacillota; class Bacilli; order Paenibacillales; family Paenibacillaceae; genus Paenibacillus_AQ; species Paenibacillus_AQ dokdonensis. Next base: position 585,320 of record NZ_STGQ01000003.1, read on the forward strand.
AATTTCAATCCACGCACCCACGTAGGGTGCGACAACAGCGTCAGTCAATGACTTCCCAGCACCAATAGATTTCAATCCACGCACCCACGTAGGGTGCGACGCCGAGATCGGAGCGAGCTGCCGCGGTATTCATGATTTCAATCCACGCACCCACGTAGGGTGCGACTTTGAGATGTGATATTAGTGTATCTTTTATTGTTATTTCAATCCACGCACCCACGTAGGGTGCGACAATGGCGGGGTACAATGATACCATTGCACAGCTATTTCAATCCACGCACCCACGTAGGGTGCGACTGCACAGCAGCCGGTTGAGGTTCCGATCCAGGAGATTTCAATCCACGCACCCACGTAGGGTGCGACCGATTGCGGTTAGTAGCATGTCGGTGACATTCAATTTCAATCCACGCACCCACGTAGGGTGCGACACCTTCACCCGATGAAGCCAACACGGATAAAGACGGATTTCAATCCACGCACCCACGTAGGGTGCGACCCACCTTTGGAGGATACCTGTGTAACCTTCATCGATTTCAATCCACGCACCCACGTAGGGTGCGACGCCCATTTCTCACCCCATCTCGTGCTAGAAATCGGACTATTTCAATCCACGCACCCACGTAGGGTGCGACCCGAAAGTGGTGTCAAAGATAAGCACTAATATAATATTTCAATCCACGCACCCACGTAGGGTGCGACAGAGAATTTTTTGATAGCATAAATCATGATCATTGTATTTCAATCCACGCACCCACGTAGGGTGCGACCCCGGCCTCCATAATTTTGGCACAGGCGTTGCTTATTTCAATCCACGCACCCACGTAGGGTGCGACTCCGATTTTAAAGCAAAAAATCTCAAATAATCGGATTTCAATCTAGAAATAACGATAAATTCATCTAACAATGTCGAAAACACTTACTTAAATTGTAAAATAAATCTTTTTTTGATATTTTCTCGGTGCGAATCCCCCTAGAAAATCATGTTCGCTTCTCATTCGCACTACAAAATCAATGGACCCTCTAGATCCATAGATTCCTTAATACCTACATGCTCTACTTTGCTTTTGTAATTGTTGCCTATCTGATAAAATCTAAGGCTGTCTTCTTCTTGGTCAATGACATCGATCAGTTTCATTTTCAATACCGCAAACTGCGTAGAATCTACGATGCATTCAAATACAGAATGCTGAACACGTTGGCCGTAGTCTTGGCATATTTTTGATACTTTGCGCAATCTACGCTGCCCTTCGCTGCTCATTGTACTTACATCATACGTAATGAGGACAAGCATACACTGCACCTACTTCCATAGAAATGGAGGATACTCATCAAGATCATTGCGCAAATAGCGCGCTAATAACAAGGCCTGTGCATGTGGAACTAATCCCCAAGAGATTCTCTCACCTAAATAGGGATGTGTAATCTTCTCTTGCTTTTTATTTTGCCAAGCGGTCAGAAACTTCTTTCTACCCTCATCTGTCATGATAACTGCTCCATTTTCTTTACGGACAAAGTCTTCTTTATTCATCACCTTTTTATTAACGAGAGACAAAACGAACCTATCCGCATACACACCGCGTAGTTCCTCCATCAGATCTAGCGCCATTGAAGCACGGCCAGGACGATCCCGATGTAAAAATCCGACATACGCGTCCAATCCAACTCCCTCTAATGCAGATGCTGTATCATTAGCCAAAAGGGTATATGCAAGCGATAGCATGGCATTCACGTTATCAAGGGGAGGTCTACGAGATCGGCCACGGAAATAAAACTCCTCTTTTTGCTGCAAAATCATCTGATCAAACAGCTTATTGTAAATTAATGCCGCTTGCCCCTCTAGTCCCCTGATTCGCTCCAAATCTTCACATTCTTTAATACTCATCATGATGGAAGACAATTGCCGGGAGGATGCTTTAAACTCCCCTATATCCACACGAAGAGGGTAATCTCGGGTCATTCGCTCAAGAATCCATTTATGGTTATAAATTTTACCTATGATAAAATTACGGGCAATCTTCGCTGAAAGGTTCTCACTTTCCGATACCAGACATTGCTTTTTTCGCAAAATTACATTTCCCTTGCTCGCACCGATCACTCTTGCTAGAAACCGACCGTTCATCGTCATGAACACAATCGAGATGTTTCTTTCTGCGCAGTAGCCCATAAATGCTGGGCTTGCCCCTGTGTAGCCGAAAGCGACAATCGACTCCAGATTATGCAGGGGAAGCCTACCCAGCTTCTCCTGTTCCTTCAATAAAACAATATTGTCACCATCGAGCGATAAATACACATCTGGTTGTGTAACAAACAACGTGTTTAAGAGTTTTTTCATTCTCTAATTTTCCCCTCAACATAACTTCTGACTGACCGCTTGCTCATGACCTCCGGCAAACAAATCGAATGAAGAGAGCAGCTTTGGCAAAAGGGACCTGTTTTCACTTTAGGTGTATGACTCCGTTTATAATAATCCTGCATTTCAGTGACAATGGACTTCACTTTATCTTTTATATCCTCTGTTAGCTGCACTTCAACCCGGTGTTTGATTTCATTATAAAATAAATAGCCGGTTTCGATCCTGCACAGCAGCATTTCTTCCAAACATAAGGCTTGTGCCGCTAACTGCAACACATCTGCATCGCTAACTTTTGGTTTACCCCTTTTGTACTCCACGGGATACGCTATATACTTCCCTTCGGCCCCATGGATTTCAACACCATCATTGTCTTGGAGAAATTCTACCACATCACAAATGCCCGTAATCTGGAGCTCCTCTGACTTCACAGGCATTGCGCGCACGGTAAGCTTGTCACCCCGCTTCTCTCTGACAAAAGGCTGATCTGCCTTGCGATGAAGATGCTGACCTTCCACGGTTCGCACATTCTCTTCCCATTGTTGTTCAATATGAATAAGCGCCCACTGGCGTTTACAAAATTCAAAGTGCTGGATACCAGAAAGCATCAAGTAATGCTCATCTTCATTAGCGTCCATCGACAGTATCAATCTTTAAACCGGCTAGCTCGTTTACTTCAATCGAATAATCCTCAAAGGTTCTTGGTTCATCCGTCCGTGATTTCACGGTTAAAGAACGATGCACTTTAGCCGATGAGTATTGTCCCAGTCTGGAGTTGTGTTCCCACCAATACACTTTATGGACTTCCATGCTTCCTTCTGGCCTTGCGGAGGACAGGTCATTTTCAAAAAGAGTGCACAGTGCTTGTTTGATCTTCTCCGCATCCTCGTTCGTGAATCCGGTTTTCTCAGCCAGTTGCGTATTAATACTTCCGTAAAAAACATAAAGGCCAAAATCCACGCGATGCTTCATGCCCATGGTATCGGATCCTCTGTCTTTGCCTGGCTCAGAGTTGACGCTTTTCGTAATCTGCATGCTTGTAATATCAATCGGATCCACGCTTTTAGCTGTGTGGATGGATACCGGCCCTCTTACACCTACAGAGACGCCCCCTCCACTTCCTGTTCCTTTGAAAGCAAACACTTGACCGAAACTGCGAACATCCAGCCACTCCTGGCAAGCAATCCGAGCAAATTCATCGCTTGAACTCGTTTTAGATTTTAAAATTTGATTCAGTTCCGCATTGCCGTCCGCTCGCTCTCTTAAACTATTATATGCATCGGTCTTACGGTCATTTGATTGTACAAAAATAGATTCGCCTATGTCCTGTAGACGATTTCTGATTTTCCGTTTGATTGCCACGTCAGATATTTCCCCGTAACCATCGTAATTCTGTCTCGGACGATTTCCATTCAAGGGGTCTCCATTGGGATTGGCGGTATTCACTGACAAGACAACCGCAAAATCAATTTTATGATCCAAAATGCTCATATTTATCTCTCCTCTTCATAAGATGCTTCGACTGCATCTTCCGTTTTATCTTTCTTTTGATAGAGTTCATGCCGCTGACTGTAAAATCCTAATAAGTATTTTCCGGACAAAGGCTTGTTATTAAAATCTTCTATTTCAAATCTGGAAGCTACTTCATCGATGATTTTAGATAAATAGCTGCCTTTCATACCCAATCGAGCCTGGTAGGGTTGCAAACTCTCTTGAATAGTCTTCCAGGTCCTAGCGGGGTGTTTTGAAAATGAATTCATATACCGAATCGCATTACTCGAACGTGTTTCTTCCGATCCCAAGGCACGTCTTTCCAATACATCCGCCACCGCCAGCAAGCGACCAAACAAGTAATCACGGTCATTGTTCTTCATATCTAATGCCAATTGAAATCCCTCCTGTCGGTTAATCAAGGCACATGCAATGCTAAGCGTCTTCTCCCATTCCCATTTCTCCACCGATAAAGGACTGGATGCGTGGTGAAACGCACTGTTCACAATATCTTGTGGAATCCGAATGTCGTCGATAATACAAGGCACCATGCGCTCCATGATTCCTTTGACGATTTTATCGCTTGCCCTTGGCCCATATGCAGCAAATGCAATATCCTTAGTGGATGGAGCTCCGTAAAACTGGACAAATTCCCCCTGCTCATTTTTTCGATAACGGTGAAGCCATACACAGGAAGAATGCCACTTCGCGAGCCTGTCCAAATAAAGTTCTTTGTTCATATTTCGGTAGTACAGCACGGCCATACGCCCCGTGGTTGCCGAATCCAGTACTATAATATTGACTTCCGATCTGAAAAGCTGTTCGGACTTCGGGCCTAACTTATTTTTATAGCCATCCAGTGCTTTAGCTACCTCAGTCGCAAGCGCTTGATTCGTATTGGACTTCATAATGGCAACAGGAATAGCTTCAGGATCCAATGAAAAGGTGTCTTCCGTAGGGTCTGGAAGATCAAGCGCATCATTCCCCCACACCAGAAACACCCGTTGGTCAATAATTTTCCCTTGTCGGTTCACCAGCCACTTCAATGCGTTATGGGCTTTTTGCGATACGTCATAGCTGATGCTAGCAGCGTCTCTGCTCTCTTTAAAACGGCCTCTAAATGTAAATCCGGACGTATCGTTTGCCGAAATCAGCTTGGCTTTATCTGCCGCATTTCGGATCTTATTCGCATGTTTGTCCGTACTTGGCAGCATTTTTCCTGTAACATAGCAAAGATCCTCCCCGCCCAAATGCTCCCGGTAATAGCGGATGAACGAATCGTACATCTCTGCATCCTTCCACACTTTCGTTAAGATGCGGCGAGGAGAGTATACATTAAACCGGATAAAAGCACTGTCTTGTTCGCCCACCAGCACACTGAAGATCCCTGGTCTCTCTGGATACAATAATTCGTATTTCTTATCCCATTTTGCAATGAGACGGTTATCCTCATCGACACAGAGAATGTTGTGTGCTGCTAAATCCTGAATTAATTGCTTCTTGCTTAAATAGTTATAAATACTTTTTACTTTGGGATGCGCGTGTGGCGACTCCGCCCAGTTCTGAAGTTCTTGTATGTAGGTTGCAAAAGGCTCGTCTTCCTTAACTTTGCCGCCGTAAGCCCTGAAATCACCCGCCACGTAGCTTAACTTATCATGGAGTGGATAAGGAGCTATCACAGCCCCTGCCCGGCTCGCTGACTTTTCTGTACTTGGAATCAACGTACTCGCATCACACTTGTCAATGACCTCAGCGGAATGAAATTCGCCATCCTCTGTGATTTCCACTTCAATATGTGCGTTTTGGGTCGTATGCGAGACGGGCAGCAGCGTATATTCACGATCGTTGTTTTTCTTTTCTATGACGCCCACTAGATCCAAATTTGATTCATACGTCTCATATAAGTTCAACAACCAGCTCATGGATTGACCTCCTCTCCCCACTTGGTTAACAGCTCATCGGCAGACACCACATTAGTTTCATCAAAATGTTTTGGCTTCATATCTGAAATTTTGCGCACCTGTGTGCACTGATCCGGCCGCGGAAATGTAATCACGCCATCTTTCATAACAGGATTCCATAAACGCACTTCCATTTGGTCTCTGCCCGTTTCATCCGGGTAGTTAATGCCATGTACCATCGTGCCCATGTGGATATCGCCATAGCCATCATAAAATCCTTTATTCTCTCCAAAAGTGCAAGGTTCCACATACCCTTGACATTCCCGTGCACCTAGGAAGATATCTCTGCGACCTCCCGCCACAAGAGAACGTTTGAGAATGTTATGATGCTTATTTTCGTTACGGTCAAAGGCCATATCCGGACGGTTCATGTTGAATTCAAAGTGAGCTCTCACTTGGTATACCGGTTCTTTCAAATACGTGTAATTGGCGAGTGTATTTCCTCCGCTATAATCCATTGGCCGAATACCCTTGGACTCCATACGGATCGGGCTCATAATGCGAACCTCGTCGACAATGAATATTAAAGTCGGTTTCCAATAAACACTTTCAATGATTCCTTTGATTGCTTGGTACGTAGGTACCTGATATGAAAGCTTCTCCCCTCCAAGTTTCGTTAAAGGATCCGTGAACAGTGCATAATCGCCGTAAACGACAAAATCAATGGAGTTTCTCATAGATTCACCTCCTTTCAAAATATCTACTAGAATAAGTTTATTCCCATCCAGCTGTCATTCTCAGTATCAATTCCAAACTCCTCACTATACGCCCCTTCTTTCAGCACAAGCATTTGTCCGTCCAGAATACGTTCGAGACCGTCGTTCTTTTCTAATTTTCGAAGTTCATATTCGAACAAATTCACAGTATACTGCTGAGCTCTTCGCAATAATCTGGAGAAGTCCTCAATTCGTTCAGCACCATTTAACGCCGCAATGATTTCTCTCCCCTCATCTCCATAAGGTACAATGACAGGTGTGGCAAGGTTATCTATTACTTGAAAATACTCTGCTGCTGTGTGGTAACTGTTTGCTAGAAATAAGGGAAGTCTTTGATTTTTATTTCTGTAATAATCTTGGTAATATGTGTTTTCTGCTTTGGTGGCCGCCAATAACGAAGTCATGTCGACTCTTAATTTTGGAATAAAATAATTCAAACTTGTTGCAAATTCCGTGTAAAATTCCTGAAAATACCGTTCCATAGCTTGAACAGAGAGGATGTGACCGCCGTGGCTCGACGAATTAAATTTTAGATCGATCAAAATTTTTTTCGAGATGTGTTTTCCTTTTTTAACTTCCTTCAGATGATTCAGATTTTCTTCTTCATGATCAATCACATACACCTGCTGCATTTCACGCTCACCATGCCGGTTACATCGGCCTGCAGCTTGTGCGATCGAATCCAGTCCTGCCAGAGAACGAATGACACACTCAAAACTGACATCAACTCCCGCTTCAATCAACGGAGTACTGATGCATATGATTTTATCTCCATTTTTTAAAAGCTGCCTTATTTCATCCAGTTTTCTTTTCCGGTGTGCGGCGCACATGGATGTGCTTAAGTGATAGATCGGAATGCTGCTAGCGGTCAACTGTAGCTGCTGATACAATCTTTTCACCACAGTCTTCGTGTTTAAAATGACCAAAACACTCTGTGCCTCTGTCATTTTTTCATTTACAAACTCCACGAGCTTGTTATTGTTAAACACTTCATTCGTCGCCAAACCCCTAATTTCCACACGTTTAAACGCTTCAATGACCTCATCCAGGTGGTTAATCATTTCAGCATCCGGGCTAAGATTCAGCTTATTCTCCACGAAATCCAATGCAGGCTGCGTGGCTGTACATAGCACAAGACTGGAGTGGCCGTACGCACTCAAAAAGTTTAATGCTTCATTAAACAAAGACACACATGAGACCGGAACCTTCTGCACTTCATCAAAGACAATGACTGACTCACTCAAATTGTGCAGCCTCCGGATGTTCCTGCTTCCTTTCGCATAAATCACATTCAAAAACTGCACCATCGTTGTGAAAATAATCGGAGAATCCCAGTTATCTTTAGCTAACTTTAGCTTTTGTCGCACATTCATCATGCCGTCCATAAACTCATCATCATCCAGATCCTCAATCACATTGGAATGATGCTCTAGAATATTGGATTCATCCTGAAGAATTCGTCGTACTTCTGCCGCATTTTGTTCAATAATCGTCGTGTATGGCAAGACATAAATTATATGTTTCTTATTATAGTTTTTGGCATGTTTAAGCGCATATCTGAGACTCGCTAAGGTTTTGCCGCCACCAGTCGGAATAGATAATGTATATATGCCGGACGGCTTGTCCGCAAACCGGTCACACTGTTCTGACATTCGACTTCTGAGTACATTGATGGGAGTATGGAAACTACTTCGACCTGCAAAAGAATTCATTTCAACCATTAATCTGCCGTAATAGGCATTAAAAAGCTCTTGGGAATGTTGCAGTTCAGGTTCTTTCACGACGTTCTCTTCAAACATTCTCGTATTCGTCCGATCTGCATCAATTAGTGCACTAAACACAAACTTAGTTAAAAACATAAACTTAGTCTCACTACGAAGAGGTGAGGGCTTATCGCGAAATGACACAAGTTCTGCTGCAGCTTGATCTACATAAGAATGGAAATCCTTTTCATTCATCACATGATCAAAAAACAACCGGACGCTCTCTTCAAATTCTATCAATTCTTTGTCCTGTACACGCCGCAAATAATCTGATTCCATATCTGAATTTAAAAAGTCTTGGAGGTAAGCGTGATGCGATATAATTGCGTTCCCAACTACTTCAGCCAAGATACCTTTGCTCGGGTCTATTTTTCCGGTATGAAATAAGGTATACAGTATTCGTCCACCTGCGGTTGAATGATCTACACTCCCACGCTTAGGCGGTGAATTAGGATTTTGGACGGCCTCTAGGATATATTCCCTAAATGCATTCGAGTATTTCCCCAAGTCATGGAGCATACCAGCCAGTCCAGTGATGTGCTTGATCCCCAAACTCTCTCCATAGATTTCAGCTAAACCTTTTACGCCCAGCAGGTGCTGTTCAACAGATTGCTGTACGTAATCACTTTCACGAATATGGGCGATATAGGCCATCGTACTCCCCCTTGCATACATACAGAATCATAAAATGGTTCTCTATTCCCATAATAATTCGATAGTTTCATTTAATATCCTCCAATAATTCCACAAAATAGAACAAAATAAATAATCTTGATTGTTAAATGCACTTGATTCGATTTTTTTAATAGAAAGAATACGAAAAAAGCACTCGCTACACTGCGAATGCTTTCTATGTTGCTTCTTTCAGAGCTACAACGTGTTGGGAGCATGGGGAATAATAGCCAGTGATTTCAATCCATGCCCTCGTGCAGGGTGGGATAGCAATTAATCTCACTTCTTCGCACTATGTCCAAATTTCAATTCACATACCCGCGTAGGGTGCGACTATTTCTTTGTCGTTGTTACCCTCTTTATCGAGACATTTCAATCCACGCACCTGTGTAGGGTGCAACTGACATATTTGATTTCATCTGCTGTAGCGCTTGGATTTCAATCCACGCACCCATGTAGGGTGCGACGTTTATTAAGCAGGCGAAGAACGGGGTTGATCAGATTTCAATCCACGCACCCATGTAGGGTGCGACCTTAAGGACAAAGACATAAGTGTGTATGTGCTATTTCAATCCACGCACCCATGTAGGGTGCGACTTCTTGCCCTTTTTCGTAAAGGATTGGATCAGAGTATTTCAATCCACGCACCCATGTAGGGTGCGACTTTTGGGATGCGTTATGCTGGTTCATTTGCAAGCATTTCAATCCACGCACCCATGTAGGGTGCGACACTTGTAACACCATCGACTTTCCTTAGTCGAACAATTTCAATCCACGCACCCATGTAGGGTGCGAACATTGTGCATGTCTCCGTTATGACCTTTTACATATTTCAATCCACGCACCCATGTAGGGTGCGACGCAGCAGAGAAAAGGGATTTAACCTAATCTCTGTATTTCAATCCACGCACCCATGTAGGGTGCGACAAGATCTTTGCTCTTTTCATTGCTGCTGTCTGCACGGCTTCAATCCACGCACCCATGTAGGGTGCGACGTTAGTTAAATAATTCCATTATAAGGGGATATAGGCTTCAATCCACGCACCCATGTAGGGTGCGACTTTCTTAGTTTTGTGCGTTACGGCGTTTTGGTTGCTTCAATCCACGCACCCATGTAGGGTGCGACATCGCTTGTGTATCCTTGGACTGTTTGGTTAGCATGCTTCAATCCACGCACCCATGTAGGGTGCGACACCGCAATTTTCAACGTGGTTATTTAAAATTTTGCTTCAATCCACGCACCCATGTAGGGTGCGACTGCCAACGGTGGTATTGCAGACGGATCACTCACCGGGCTTCAATCCACGCACCCATGTAGGGTGCGACGAAGTATAATTAATAATTTAATTCCATATGATAATGGCTTCAATCCACGCACCCATGTAGGGTGCGACTTAGTGCTTATCTTTGACACCACCTTTGGGGATGCTTCAATCCACGCACCCATGTAGGGTGCGACGGTTGACCAAAATAAAAACTTCACTGACCAATTGCTTCAATCCACGCACCCATGTAGGGTGCGACCATGATGGGTACGACATTAACTTGGTTGACATGCTTCAATCCACGCACCCATGTAGGGTGCGACGAATTTAGCGGCCTTTAAGTGGCCTTTTCGGATATGCTTCAATCCACGCACCCATGTAGGGTGCGACTTGCTAGGTTCAGTAGCTTTTATCTATAAACTTGTGGGCTTCAATCCACGCACCCATGTAGGGTGCGACCTGCGGCGTCTTTAATGAGGGAAGATGCGGAGTTGCTTCAATCCACGCACCCATGTAGGGTGCGACTCCGATTTTTCAAACGATTAGCTGAAAAATTGTTTCTAAATTAATGAATACCGCACGATATGCCAAGAATCAAATATCGATTTACTATTTAAATGGTTTAATTGTAATTTAAATGAATTTTTTTCGGTGCGAATGTACCTGAGATTTTATGTGCACTTGACATTCGCACTAAACAAACCAATTTATCATAATTGATTAAATAATATCATAAATCTCATACTCGTAAACTCATTATCCTTCATCAAACAACGTCACATACTTACCGTACCCCTCCTGCTCCAATTCTTCCTTCGTTATGAAACGCAGGGCTGCGGAGTTCACCTGATAATGCAAGTCTCCCGGCTGCGGACCGTTATGGAATACATGTCCCAGATAGGAACCTGACAACCTGCCCCGCAGCGCGGTACGTATCTTTCCATTGCTGAGATCTGCCCTTTTGCTGATCAAGCCCTCGTGAATGGGTTTCGTAAAGGCCGGCAGCCCGGTTCCCGCATCAAACTGATCACGAGAGCAAAATAAGGGGTCGCTGTTCACCCGATCCACGTAAATACCTTCCCTTGTGTTATTCCAGTACTCGTTGTCAAATGCAGGCTCATCTACCCCATTTTGCGTCACTTCAAATTGAAGACGGGTCAGACGTTTCTGCAGCGTTTGCTTGTCTTGTTTCGTATTCCAGTAACGCTCGGCAAACGAGGTTCGTCCTGAACCTTCTTGATAGAGATTATAGTGAAACCGATGGGTTTTGTAATAATTTTGATGAACGGCTTCCGCCGGATAGAACTTCCCTGCAGACATGATTTCGGTCACGATTTTACCTTTAAACCGGCCGCTGGCCTGTAATGCCCGTTTGGAGGCTTCCGCTTGTTCACGCTGCTGTTCGTTATGGACAAAGATCGCTGTGCGGTACGATGCCCCGCGGTCCATGAACTGGCCGTCCTTATCGGTCGGGTCAATCAGCTGCCAATAGATTTCAAGAAGTCTTTCGTACGGAAACACTTCCGGTTCAAAGGTGATTTGCACCGCTTCGGCATGTCCCGTTGTTTCCGTCCCCACTTCCTCATAAGTCGGATTGTCCGTATGTCCGCCCGTGTATCCCGAAACAAGTGAAAGGATGCCTGGAAGCTCGTCGAACGGCCTCACCATACACCAGAAGCAGCCTCCTGCAAACGTGGCCAGCTCCGTCTTACGATTCGAATGTTCCATCGCTGATCCTCCTCTCCGGAATCTTAAGTAACTTTCTTATGATTGCCGTTGAAATCAGCTTTTCGCCTACTTCTGCGTCTGCTCCTGAATGGAGCTGTCAGACAAGTACGTATTAGGTCTTTTCCCTTCAGCCTTATGATCTTAAAAGAAAAATAGCTGAAGCATACCGAGTACAATGGATGCGGAAACGAATAGCTTGGCCAGAGCAGCCCTTTGCATGAATTTCATGACAACTCCGATGACCGTCAACAGGCCAAAAAATCCCGCGGCCATTCTGGATACGATAAAATTACCGGGAAGGGAAGTAAACGCCAGATAGCTAATGACTATCCCCAATACGGCGGTGACAAAAAATACGATATTGTTAATTTGAGGATCTTTAACCAGAAATAACAACCCTATAGTGAGTATACTAACAACTGTCAAAATAATAAATAAGATCAATAGAGCTCCAAGTGCCATGTGAACTTCCTCCTTGGTAAAAAAGGTTCATACGTGCTTCTTAACCCATGTCGGTTCATTCGAAGCGATCTTATGCTTCTCACCTGGCCTCCCCTCCCTCCTTTGTTTCCGAATAACAAAAAAGGCAGAGAATGAACATAGGTTCATCTCCGCCTTTTAGCAAAACTGCTATTCTGTAATCAGCCCATAAGCTGAGATCCGCTTGATCCTGCGGGCCACCAGCATCGAGACGAGATAGGCTAACACGACAAGCCCGATGCATAACATGACGATCAGGGGAATCTTCACAATGAACTGTACGTTGTGTATGCCTGCCCCCGACAAGAGCAGCGTTAGCATGGAGTTGGTGTACAGGCAGCCCAGCACCCCACCGATGAGGACGCCGATGATCACAATCGGAATAAAGCTCATCGCGATCTGAGACATCAATTGAAGCGTCGTATATCCTGTAGCTTTTAATATCCCAAATTCCCGTTTACGTTTGAGAATCATCGTTTTAATGACGAGGTATAGGATCATCATGACAACTAACACCGTGATCGCAAGAACCATAACCATAACGGCAAAAACCGCTGAAATATAGATACTGCTTTGGCCGTTTATCGTCTCATCGACGTTTATGATATTCGCTTGTGTATTCCCGTATTTAGCTTTGATCTCCTCGATAAAACGGGCAGTATCTACATCCTTCAGATATACGTTGATGACAGAGCTCGTATAGTCGGGAACGATCTGCTGTATTCCAGACAAGGTTAAATAGGCTGCTTGCCCCATGTTGCTAATGGACTGGCTTAGACCCGTAATCAGGAATGGATGGGATACATTATTGATCTCAACCTTTACCGTATCGCCGATGCCTTTATCAAGCAGCTTGGACACTGTCCAAGATACGGCAATTTCATTGTCATATTTCGGAAATCGGCCTACATACACCGGCTGGTTTTCCAGCTTGCTGTAATCGTCCGAGATGTTCATATAGATCGCTTGCCCATCAATCCTCGTCGGTATGAAATCAAGGATAGCCGTCTTGGCTACGCCATCCATATGCTCAATCGCCGGAAACAGTTTTTCACTGTCAGTGGCTGTCTTCGCCTGAATCATAACATTCGATGTCTCCGCACCAACCAGATGGAAAAATGCTTTTTTATCAGCTGCTACATTGTAATACAACACAACGGAGAAGACGGATGCAAACGTAATAGCGGCAATGATAAAAGCAATCATGATATTTTGCTTACTATTCATCATCATCGTTTTGCAAGCGAGCACAAACTGGAGTCCACCCCTCGCTTTCTCCAGCGGGAAAGGATTCTTTTTGAAGCTGTGCGTCATAATACCTCCGCGTAGAGCCGCAACAGGATGGAGCTTCTGAATGCGTATACCCGATAGTAAGGTCACGGCTAGCACAAGTACAGCAACAATAAGGATACTGAGGATAATAGATACGATATCGAAACTCCGTGTCCACAGCAGCCCCGATAAAGTCGAGACAATCCCGCCGAATACGGGAATCACTGCATAGGAGACCGCAACGCCGACGATACCGGCGGACAGCGTAATGAGCATAAATTGCAGCACAATAGAAGCAAGAATCTGCCTGCTCGTGTAGCCCACCGCTTTCAAGACGCCGATATTCACAATGCCATCATCAATACTGTTCGTCACACGGAACTTAATAACGATCAAGGCGACAAGTACAATGACCGCTGCGAACGCAACCAAGATCATGGAGATAATATTGATCGTCATCGTACCTATGCTTTTCATCGTCTCAATATCCGTTTCCCAAAAAGTAGGGTCAATCGCATTCATGCTCGGATCCGGGAACTTCTTATTATAATCATTCATCACCGTCGTCGATTGCCTGCTATCGTTAAGGGTTGCGGACAAATAGGTTCCTCCTGCCGCCACCCCTACTGTATCAGACAACTGACGATACGCAGCATCCGGTAAAATGAATTTCATAATGCCCATACTGGGCGTGCCCAGCATCGTTGATTCAAAGAATCCTGCGATACGGTAGCTATATGCCTTATCCTGATAGGTTATGGTGAGCGCATCACCTAGCTTGTAGCCACCGCTTGTTTTAAAACTAAAAGATACATAAATATCATCTTGATGCATTGGGTCCAGCTTCTGGATCAGCTTCAGAGGGGAAAACCCCCGTTTAGCATCCGCATTGAATATCGCTGCACCACTATCCATCTGGCTGTCGCCATAACGGAACCTGGCCGCATCCAGCAAAATCATCGATTCCATTTCGATTTGTTTCACACCTGAATTGTTCTTAAAGAAGTCACCATAGGCTTCTTTATAGTTTGCATTTTTCATCATGAGGCTTAGATGCGGATCATGTAGTTCTTCAACCTTATCATCATAGAAGGTACTCATTTTGGAGATAACCGTTATGCCTACATTGAGAAGCAGGGCAGCAGCAAAAATCAAAATAAACAATGAAAATGCCGCACTTTTACCTTTTTTAATATTGGCTAAGGCAAGATTAACGATTTTCATCCTACCACCCCATTTCGGCTAGAAAGGCTTTTAACTTCTCATGCCTTTCATGATTGTGCTCCATATCGAATGCATCCAGCTTCAGGTCTCCACAAATCACACCATCACGCAGATAAAGCACCCTGTTTCCTCGTAAAGCCGTTTTGATATCATGAGTAACCATGACAATGCTCTGTCCATTTTGGTTCACAGCGGTCATGGCATCCAGCACGCTATCACTGGCAGCTGAGTTTAATGCACCCGTCGGCTCGTCTGCAAAAATAATTTTCGGACTGTTGATTAATGCCCGAACGATACCTGCCCGCTGTGCTTCGCCGCCGGAAAGCTGAGAGGGGAATTTCCCCCATGCTGCTTCATTTAACCCGACCTCGGCAAGCAATTCCTTGGCTTTGGTAACGATGGCCCGTTTATTCCTGCTTACCAGCAAGCCGCTCGCTAACACATTATCCAGAACGCTCATATTGTCCAGCAAATAGACCTGTTGAAATACAAACCCGCAATGGTTTCTTCTGAAAATCGCAAGCTGATCGTTATTCAGCTTGGAAATATTCTTCTCTTCAAAGTGAATCTCGCCTAATGTGGGTTTATCCATCCCGCTTAGCGCATAGAGCAGAGTCGATTTACCCGAACCGGAGCTGCCCATAATAACCGTAAAGTCGCCCTCCATCAGGCTGATGTCCAAATTCTTGAGCACATGCTGCTGATTTCCCCCACTGGAAAAGGTTTTGCATAATTTCTCCGTCCTTAATAGGCTATTTTGCATGTAATTAACACCCTCCTAAACAAATAAGACTGTAATATGAATTACAGTCTTATCATACAAAAGCAATTCTTATTTAATCTTTGTTCAATCCTTAACTGTTTCTTAAATTGGTTAGGCCAGCCTTATCCGGAGAATCACGGTAAAACCATCATCACGGTTATGACATTCAATATCGCCCAGCATTTTCTGCATAAAATATTTAGAAATGAACAGTCCAAGCCCCGTTCCGCTTTGCCCCTCGACGTTATGGCCCCGATAAAATTTATTGAACAAAAGCGGTAATTCGTCCTCATGGATGCCCTGCCCATAATCCATGATATGAAGTACCAGGAACGCATCAATGATTTGAGAGGTTATCTTAACGGAAGTACCCGCATATTTGTAAGAATTACTCAGAATATTATCGAATACCTGCTGCAAACGCGTTACATCCGTTACAATCATGCAAGCCGGAATCGGATCGCAGCTAATTTGATCATCATAATTCACGTTCGCAATGATTCTGCCCAGAACTTCACTTAATTCCTCGGAAACTGTTACCTTAAGCTCTTGCAGCTCTTCCAGCGTCGCATGGAACATATCCGTAACCAATAGATTAATTTGCTCCGCCTTGGTGTAGATCATGTTTAACTGCTTGATCACCTTGTCATCACTGGCCCGGATCAGCATCAGTTCACTCACAGCTTTAATGGAGGCCACCGGCGTTTTGATATCATGGCTTAAGCCAGCCACAAGCTCCTTCTTGCTGCGGTTTGCGGCATATTCACTCTGCCTGGCTGCCGCCAGCTCTTCACGCATGATATCGAAGCTTTCGGTAAAAGCGCCAAACGGGTTATTTTTATCCATTTTCAGCGGAATATCCAGATTGCCTCTCGCTACATTGACCGCAAAGTTCTGCAGTTTTTTGAACGGTTTAAATACCCTATGATTTAAAAATAGGATGTAAAAAATGCATAATGCCGTTATGGCCATGAAAGTGGTCATCATTACGATCACAAGCCGGCTCCTGCTCTGCTCGATGATGGCTTGATAATTATTATGAATGATCATTTTCCCCGCGAGCCTACCATCTATCATGATGTCTGTAACGGTATCCCGGTTTTTCATGGCATCATACAGGGTCGTTGAAAGCCCCTCCGCCGTTTGATACAGTATGGTTCCGTCATTATCAAGAATAACGAACTGCAGCTGCGCTGCATGATAATCTTCAGGCTTCATATTTCCCCAGCGGCTTTCGGTTATCTTTACCACTTCATTCACCGCGACAACATCCACATCGGTATTTACCTTCGTGTTAATCACTAGAAGTGACAGAATCATGCCTGTCACAAACACGATAAGGATCGTCAGGAACATCCACTTCATTCTCATGCCTTGCTATCCTCTAAGACGTAGCCTGTTCCCCATACGGTTTTGATATATTGCGGCTGATTGGGATTCACTTCGATTTTTTCGCGCAAGTGACGAATATGTACATTCAGCGTGCCATCGCCGGCAAAGGAATCGCCCCATACATTGTGAAACAGCTCTTCTTTGGTGACCACTCTATTTTTATGATTCACCAAATAGCAGAGCAGTTTATATTCAAGCGTCTTGAGTTTAACCTCTATACCATTCACACGGACACGGCATAAACTGCTGTCGATCTTCACTTGGCCAAACTCCAGCATTTCTGCGGGACCGTTGTTCCCGTATCTTTTGAGCACTGCTTTCACTTTTGCCAGCAAGATACTGAGCGTATACGGCTTTTGTATGTAATCGTCTCCGCCAATATTGAGGGCAATGAGAACATCGTCATCACTGGAGCGAGCGCTAATAAACAGAATAGGTATCTGCGTTATTTGCCGCAGCTTTTTGCATAAGTCAAAACCCGATGTATTACCCAGATTGATGTCGAGGAGGATCAGTGAAACTTCATGTTCTTTTAAAAATTGCATACACGCGTCTGCGTTAGTCACATAAGCGGATTGGACCTCAAACATATTAAAATACTCACATGTGGTTTCTGCCAGGACGGTTTCATCGTCCACAATTAAACAATCAACATTCATATTCGATCTCCATTGGAATTCAGAATAGGCAAGGCTTGGATACTTTTGTAATATACCATGAGCATTGGTGAATTGTAACGCAGCACTTCCATCCCCTCGCCTGGCAAGCTCTTCATGAACTAGGCTATAATAAGGGAACATGCCTCATCATATTTGAACCCAAAGGACGGTAAGCCATGCCTGACAATACAAATCCCATCGAACAAATGAAAGCCATTCAAAAAAAGCTCATACGGTTTATGATGAAATATAAATTCGCTTTGCAGGAAGTCGAGACTAAAATCGAAATCCTGCAGGAGGAATTCCAACTGCTCCATGACTACAATCCGATCGAGCATACAAAATCGAGGTTGAAGTCACCGGAGAGCATTATGAAAAAGCTGCTGCGTAAAGGCGGAGCTGGCTCGCTTGCCGATATTAAAGACAACATCAAGGATATCGCGGGCATCCGGATTACCTGCTCCTTCATATCCGACATTTACCGGATCAGCGAGATGCTGCAAAGGCAAGCCGATTTGAACATTCTGTCGGTCAAAGACTACATCCAAAATCCGAAGCCCAACGGTTATAAAAGTCTTCATATCCTGGCTGAGGTCCCCGTGTTCATGTCCGATCGCGAAGAAGCGATATGCGTTGAGATCCAGATCCGTACCATTGCCATGGATTTCTGGGCCAGCCTGGAGCATAAAATCTTCTATAAATGCAATGAAACCGTGCCGGAACGCCTCCTTCAGGATCTGAAAAAGGCAGCTGACACGGCGTACGAGCTCGATACGAAAATGGAGCAGCTGCAGCAGGAGATGGAAGAGGTCAAGCTGGCGCATCAATTCGATGCCAGAGAGGACTATCAGCTGCTAATCGATAATCAGCAGTTCAAAATCCCGGAAAATCTGCTGAAGCTGATTTCGGGGGAGGGGTAGCGGCCCAGCAAGCGATGCTGTAGTTTCCAATTCGAGAGCTGCCTGCATGGAGCTGCTAAGCTGTGGTTTACGTACGGAAATAGATAACGCCGAGAACTGTTTACTACAGAATTCTCGGTTTTTTTTATCTTTCGACTAATTCTCCGGCATAAATACATGGTAAAATATGATTTTAAAAAGGAAATATATTCTATGCATGTTTCTGATAACAATCATTTGAAATGACGGAGGAAAGCATG
Source organism: Paenibacillus dokdonensis (assembly GCF_004916975.1). Classification (GTDB taxonomy): domain Bacteria; phylum Bacillota; class Bacilli; order Paenibacillales; family Paenibacillaceae; genus Paenibacillus_AQ; species Paenibacillus_AQ dokdonensis. The sequence goes on from NZ_STGQ01000003.1 coordinate 604,215, forward strand.
AAGAAAACAGTACTCGCTTTATTTTGTACGATCCTATTTTTTTTAACGACTGAAAGTGCATTGCATGCGCAAACGCTGCAAAGCACTCTACCTGAACCCATTTGGGTGGCCTCTACCCCTAACCTGCTTCCTGCTGATGTGTATGTCCGAAAGGTTAATAATCACCTCTACGTTATGGATGCATACGGGAAGGTCTCCATCCTGAATGACGGCACGGGCAAACAAATCGCTGAGGTTGATCCGACATCCCCCACATCCAAAATGGCCTATTCAGGATTTTTCGGAGGCAATCAGGTTGGTAAAAACGGCAACATATATCTGACCACAGCCGAGAATGATACCAAAAACAACCGGCTTACTCGTCGTCTTCAGGCATACAATTCTTCCGGAAAGGCGTTATGGGTTCGTGAATTTTCCCGGCCGATTCCTAAAACATTTGCTGAGAAGGTGAGCGATAACAGCGGGATTTTTATAAATAACGACGGAACTTTGTTATTTTACATGAGTCTTGAAAGATATAAGTCCATTGTTTACCAGATTGATCAACAAGGGAAGCAACTACAAAAGAAAGAGATCAATGAATTCGTGAACAGCCATCATAATAATATGATGACTACTCTTCTAAACTGGTCCGGCAAAGCGGCAGACTATTCGGACTATAAAGCAACGCTTACGGTATACGATTCGAAGCTGAATCGTTTATTCAATCAAAAAATCGATGGCCTGAAATTCAGAGGCATTTTGCCCGACAAAACACTGTTGTTCTATAAATTCAATAAAACGACGACAGACGTCATCGCCAAAAACAGCAAGGGAGCCATACTCTGGAAGAAATCCGTCCCCGGCAAGATCACTCTGGACAATTTCGCACAGGATGATGAGGCATTCAACAGCGAATATTTGGTAGCCTCATCCAACCAGACGCTGTATGTATTCAATTCGAAGGGTCTCTCTGCCCAGTCGAAGGTAGCCTTGAACAATCAAACGGCCAATCTTTCCTTTACCATGAACGGTGACGGGAATATCTTGATCGTGGACGAGAAGAGCTCCTTTCCGAAGGATACGCCGGAACAGATCATTATTTTAAAAGGCAGCGACTTAAGCAGGATAGGCAAAATCGCTATGCCTGCCGGAACATTCCTGGAAACCGCAAACCTGTACACGGGCCAAGGCTGGTTGTACAGATGGTTCGATGACATGAACAATCCTGATTTAAAAAACATCGCCATACAAAAATACAACCTGAATCTTTGATTCCGTTCAAGGGCCGCTCATTGGAGCGGCCTTTTACATGCCGTCTATCTACCCCACACCATATTCCACATCTGAGCTTGTGAAGAACGCATTCAAATTCCATAGGCGGAAAGGGACGCCTGCGGCGATCGAAGCGTTCTCAGGTCCTGTAGAAAAAGGAATTACGAGAACAGCTAAAGTTAGTTTACTCTGAAGTATATAAAAAAGTGCAAACGTATGAAACAGCGGCAGACTAGGGCTTTATTTGCAAGTCCTAGTCTGCCGCTGTTTGTGTTGAACTAACGTGTCCCGTTATGCTCGCAGGAAATTGTTATCCCAACACTAACTCAAAACGAGCGAAAATATCTTCTTCATACCACATCGTGAAATTAGTTCCCCATGTTGTGTTCAATAGTGTAAACGTAAATTTATTGTTGTCTTGATGGTATTTGTTGTTATAACTTAGATTGTTATTTGTTCCGATTCCCAAAAGAGGGGCATCAATAGGTTTAATATTGATTTTTTTATCGCTACCATTATAAATTAATTCTTCAATCATGTGTTGCAACTTATTTCCGTGACCTACCACTTCAAAAGGTGAAATAACGGTATCAATTTTACGAATCTTAGTTAAATACGGCGAATTCAAACGTGGTGTAATGTCAAAAGAATAAATTTCTGGATAACGAATGGCATCTTTATCCTTTAATAAAAGTGCAATTTCAACTTTATCTCCAAATTGATATTTAACCTTTACAACTCTTGGGGCACCATACTCTTCCACAGCTCTTTGGCTATACTTTAAAGTTGCTATAATCGAATCATCTTCCTTAACTAATTTCACAACATGTGGTGTGAAATTTTCATTCAATTGAATGCGTTTTTGAATTTCCATTCCTGGCTTTAAGAAGTCAATTGCCCACCAATTATGCTGTAATTCACGCAAATAGTTATAACGCAGGTTATCATAGTCATTTTGCCCAGCAATGGTATAGCTCAGAACCCCGAGTTTGTTGTCCTGATCAAAGTAAAGTGTTCCATCCTTTTCTAAGTGGTTAATGGAACCATCGCTAGCAAACATAACTTGATACCTGTTAACCGAAATCAATTCTTCCAAACCACATTCAATACCTTGGTTTTCAAAGATATGATATGGAACTTCGATTAGTTTTTTAATGTTATGTTGATCTTCAGGCTCCAAACAAGCTATTGCACGATCAACGTTCTTGCGCTGTTCTTTCCATGAAGACTCATAAAATTTGTAAGAACGATCAGTCCACTCATTATAAGTGTATTTCATTTCGCCAACAGTTTGATCTTTAACAATTCCATAAGCGTAGGTTAAATCAAGATCGGTAATTTGGTCTAAACTACGTGCTCGCTCAAAGTCTTTCTTTTCATAATTCATATAGTCACTGAAATAGCGTTTGATATCCATTCCCCAAGTATGCTCCGGAACTAACATCGCATAGAAATTAGCATCATCATTTTCTATTTTGTTATCAAACATGTAATTCGTTAAAATACGATAATCACGAATGATTTTCGGATCAGACATCATTCCGTGAATCCATGTATCCCCAATCTCCTCTGTAATAACTGGCAGTTGGTCACGTACTTCCCAAATTTCATTTGCAAACTGATCCATGGAAGTCATTTCAAGCTCATAGTCTGGATACTCATTCGCCATTTTTGACAAATAAGCGTTAATTTTCTCTTTTGTTCCTGGACCACTATTATCATGAGTATGCATAAACGCCAGCTTGTTATCCATGCAATCCACTCCGATTACGCCGCCATAGTCGTCTGAATAAGAGACAATGATCTCACTTTCGCCATTCTTCCATAGAAATGTATCAGGAACTTCTGGAATGGAACTCGAGCCATTTACACCAATGTGCAGGAATTTAATTCCTTGACGATACAACTCATCAACAATCCCGATCGTATGTCCTGGGACGTCAGTCATCTTTGCGCTTGTTGTTTTGTATCCATAGCGAGCATCTAACTTTTTTGAGATGGAAATGAAGTAATGTAAAGTTTGAGATGTCATCGCTTCCGATTCAAACGTACACGGGATGGCGTGCCAGCGAATGTAACCTTTCTTTATGGCGTCGTCCAGCTTTTTACAAGCTTCTTCATCCATGTTTTTGAAGTAATATTCAATAATAAAGCTGCCTGTTGTCCAAACAAAGTCTTTGCCCTCTTTTCTTAAGTCTTCAGCTAAAGTGATCGCGTTTTGAATGTAATCATGGCAATACTTGTGCAGGACATTTTCTGCCAAATCGGTAAAACCAATGTCTAAATGAGTTTTGTTTACCACATAGATTTTTTTCATTTCTATCATCACGCCTTTCTTAGTCATCATACGTCGTGAAATAATTGCTTTCAGGCTTTTACTCCACTTTTGTTTTTACAAGGTTCGGCCATTCCAATTCGGACTCTGAATCATGATATCTCATAAAACACCTCTTAATAATTAACTATTGGTATTTCACTTAATATCCTCCGCATATTTTGGGGTATTCGAAGTAATAATAGGTCATTCCATACGTCTAGTATTTATCTTATAAGGACACATCTTTATAAAATCCTGACATTTTAATGTGTCTACCTCCTGTTTCATACGATAAAATCTGATAAAACCATATCAATCGCGAAAAAGGTCATTAATACTCTAGTTGAATTGTTTAATTAAACTGCCCGTTAGCTTAATGCCTGCTGGCAATTTTTCAAAATCATACCTCCATGCTCCATTCTTCTGCTGCTCCGACTGAATACGGACTATATATCGGCCGATCTCAGCTTGTACTTTCTCCAGCAATTCTGTTATCGTCTCACACCCTGCCTTGCTGCCAAAGAAAATCCGCGATTGTTGTCAGTGATGTTCATATCGCATGTCGGAGAATCGTCATTGGTGGAGGTGTATACCCAAGCCATTTTTATATTTAAAGGAACCATTATCACATTTGCAAACAAGAACTGTGACAGGTATCACGGTAGGACACATGAAGGAGCAGGCATAGTAGAGAGATAAGCAGGAACTCTGTATATTGTGCTATTCATATGAGCAGCTGGATCAGACTTTCATACTCGTGAAAAAAGGAGCATAACAGTGTATACGATTCTTTCCAACGAACGCATCTGTGCGGGCATTTACCTCATGACGGTGGAGGGACAATTCCAAGAGGCATGTATGGGACAATTTTATATGCTGAGGGCTTGGAACGACGTCCCCGTATTATCTCGGCCAATCAGTATTTATAACGTGGAAAATAACAGCATTCAGTTCCTGTATAAAATGGCAGGCGAAGGCACCCGCTTGCTGGCAAAGCTGCATGAAGGAGACAGCATACAATTGGAAGGACCTTTAGGACATGGATTCCCGGATGTAAAGGGACGCGTTGCCCTGATCGGAGGCGGTATCGGTATGGCTCCCCTGCTGTACACTGCCAAGCAGCTGGATAAGCCCGATATATATCTTGGTTTCCAGGATCAATCCTATTTGACGGAAGCGTTTGAGCCTTATTCGAATAAGCTCGTTGTACAGATCGGCGGAAGCGTGCTGGATGATCTGGATCCAAGCTCATACGAATATGCACTGGTTTGCGGTCCGCTTGGCATGATGAAGGAAGCTGCACTGAGGGCGGAGGGCCTGAATACGAAGATGTATGTGTCTTTGGAAAAACGGATGGCTTGCGGCATCGGGGCCTGTTACGTATGCTCGGTGTTGAACAAGAATGGTCATCGTAAAGTATGTACGGATGGCCCTGTATTTCTGGCGGAGGAGGTCGATTGGCATGGGCAGCTTAGCTTGTAACATCGCGGGCATTCCCTTCATTAATCCCATCGTAATGGCATCCGGAACGTTCGGATTCGGACAAGAATATGCCAAGCAATACGATATCAATAAGCTAGGAGGGATCTCCAGCAAGGGATTAACCCTTGAGCCTCGTGCAGGAAACAGCGGAACCCGAGTATGGGAGACGGCTGGGGGTATGATGAACAGTGTCGGTTTAGAGAATCCAGGCATCGATGCCTTCCTGACCGAGGAGATGAAGTTCTGGGAAACGATTGAGCCCGTCAAGATTGTCAACCTGGGTGGGAGTAATATCGAGGAATATGTGCTTGGTGCATTGAAAATCACGAAGGATACGGGGGAACGCCGTAAAGATCATCTCCGCGCCGTAGACATGATTGAACTAAACATATCCTGTCCCAACGTAAAGGAAGGCGGTATGGCCTTCGGCATAAAAACGAACGTTGCCAGAGAAGTCATTCGTGAAGTAAGACAAGCCACATCGCTGCCGCTTGCCGTGAAGCTGTCGCCAAATGCGGAGAATATTGTGGAGATGGCGGTCATGTGCGAGCAAGAAGGCGCGGACTGTGTGTCGCTTGTTAACACCTTTTCAGGCATGAAGATTGATATTCATAATCGCCGGAGTGTATTCTCCAATATATACGCCGGATTATCCGGTCCGGCCATCAAACCCATTGCCCTGCGTATGGTACATCAGGTCGCCCGGCAGTTAAGTATTCCCGTTATGGGTATGGGAGGGATAACATCCGCAGCGGATATTATTGAATTTATTATGGCGGGCGCCGAGGTGGTTCAGGTCGGTACTTACAACTTCATGAACCTGCGCGCTGGCGAGGAACTGCTTGCCGGACTGCAGAGCTTGATGCTGCAGGAGAATATAAGCAGCCTCGATGAGATTCGCGGGATTTCGTACTAATGCAAAAAACCTTATCTTAAAGGATAAGGTTTTTACATTTCCAAGTTACGGTATTAATAAAGGGACAGTATATTCATAGACATTTGAATAACTAGTTGTAATATCATTGGATACTTTCATTCTAAAATAATAATGTTGGCCTGGTAATAAATCTTGTACATCGATAAAAGAAACCTTTCCAGTAGATATTGCTCCGTTCAGTGAAGATGCTTCAACCCAATCGATTCCATCTAGTGACTGTTCAATCACTTCTGATGTAGCTCCTTGAACTGAAGTATATTGTAGCATTATTGAATCCTCCAAAAAATCGGAAAGACCTAGGTCTTTTATTTCTAACGTGCCATTATCCTCTTCTTCGGTGCCGTCGGGTTGATTGATTGTCACAGAGATAGTTGTTTCATTTGTACCGCCATGCCCATCACTGACCGTAATTTTAAATTGTGCATTTCCAGCAGCCACCGGATGAATTGTAGGTTGTGTAGTTGCTTCTCCAGAAGTTACATCTGCTACATCTGGATCTAATGCTTCAATTGAATAGGTTAATGTATCGTTCTCATCTTCATCCGTAAATAGTCCTGTTAAGTCCATAGGTTTGTCAGTACCTACCGAAAAGCTGGGGGCAGCCCAGGTATTATTAATCACAGGAATATGATTGTTATCTGTAACCGTAATATTATTATGCACCGAATAACCTACACTTTTCTTATCCTGATCAACATATATAAATAGAACTTGATGATCTCCTTTCTCTGATTTCAGATTCAGAGGCTTGGATGTAGGAATATTGAAGAAGTACTTCGAGTCATAACCCGCAGTTTTCTTCATTATTGAATAAATATTAGAATTTGTGAAAGGGTCATCCATCGTTGTAGCAAACGAAATAACTTTACTTGCACTTGCTACATTAAACTCCATAGGATCGATTAGTAAATGATATTTAAGAATAGCTCCGCCAACAGTTATTCCTGTTGTTATTTCTTTGTCCAGAGTAGCATTTACATCAGTAACCATAGCAGCTATTTTATCAGAAGAATTCAATTCCAAATCCTCTGCATTGCTTATTGCAACTCTATAGACATCTAAATTCTCCTCAAGGATCGAGACTAATTTCCCTGATAACGCAGAGTTAATATCGTTTAAAGTTATTCCACTTGCATCTGCGTTTTTGATTATACTGTCAATTTTATTTATCGCTAATTGTTGTGAAGATAAAGTTACATTTAAATCAAACGTTGTAGTTGTTACCCCGCCTCTTCCATCGTTAGCGGTTAATGTAATTGTACACGAGCCCACACTTATTCCTGACACGTACAAATCATTTCCGTCTAATGAAACAGTAGCAACATTCGAATTTGAAGAGCTTGCTGAAAATGTTAACGAGTCTCCATCTCTATCTGTAAAAACTCTGGATACATTAAGTACATTTACATGTTGCTCAATTTTAATAGATTTTGCTTCAATCACACTAGCAACCGGAGCATGGTTTTTTACCGGAACAGGTTCTGGATTTGGTGTTGATACAGGGCTTGTCGTTGACACAGGGCTTGGTGTAGGTACAGGGATTGGTGTAGGTGTCGGGTTAGGGGTTGGTTCAGGGCTTGGCTCTGATTTTGCTAATTCAACTTGAACCATTAAGAATTTTGATGCAACCGATGCTACATCCTGGCGATTAGCCACTCCTTTAGGGTTAAAAGTATTATCGCCTATCCCTTGAATTAACCTAGCCGTAACTGCATAGCCTACTGCATCCTTTGCATATTCGGAAATAGCATCATTATCCGAAAAAGTGAGCTTAGCTGCATAGCCTGTGGAATCTACTCCCAGTGCCCTTACAAAAATAACAGCCATATCTTGACGTGATAATGTCGTTCCCTCGCCAAAGAAGCCACCCCCACGTCCATTAATAAGACCGGCACGTGCAGCAGCTTCCACGTATTTATATGCATAGTTACCCGCTGGGACATCTGAAAAAGTTGGAATTGAAGGAGGTTTACTCACGTCTAAGTTTAATGCCTTAGCAAGAATAATGGCAAAATCCTGACGTAGAATTACTCCTCTTGGATCAAACTGACCAGATGATACACCATTAACTATTCCTTTTTCCGCCAGCTGAAGTATAGCATCCTTGGCATAAGAATTGGAGATGTCATTGAACGTACTGGCAGCGAATGCTTGCGGTCCCATCGCGCCGAAGAGGAGAGCAGTTGAAATAATTGTGATCGATTTCTTTTTGAATTCATGTTTCTTACCCATTTATTCTTTCCCCCTATAAAAATTGACACCACATTAATCGACAAAATGTGTCAATTTATTATAAGGTGTTCTTCTGAACCGATTCTGAACAATGCACGAAAAAGATCTGCCTCGCGCCCCGGATCGGTAAACGCATAAGCAGATCTTTTTCTTGTTCAATCGGAACTCATGATTTATTGTTCAGCTTTTTTCCATTCGCCTTGGATTTTCGCTTCGTTAATCAGGTTGTTCACATCTTCAACGACCTGTTTGCCGCCTTTAGCCATATATTCGTCTACGAATTTATCCCAATCTGAAATAGGTCTCTGTCCAACAATCATTTTGGTTAGTTCGTTCGTAGCGAATTCATTTAGCGCCGTGATTTTACTATCATAAACCGTGGAATGGATACGGCCTACTGGACTAATGTAGAAGTCTGATTTTTGCAGCATATCAACCATATTCTTATTGAATGCCTTGGATTCAGGGGTTTTGGATTGGATTTCATAATCCTTCATCGATTTATCCCCTTCAATCCAGCCTCCTAATTTCTCGTTGAAATTGGCAAGAGGAGCATATTTGCTAAATTCTTCTGTAGGTTCTGCTGCACCATCTGTCACTTTATAGCCCTTGCCTTCGCCGCCATTCGTCCAGTCAAAATACTCATTGCTCGAGTTTTGTTCTTGCGCCGGAACATATTTCTCCATATAATCCATCATCTCTAATATCTTCTTCACTTTGTCATCGTCATTCTTCAGAGCAGAACTGAGCATCCAGATTCGGTAATACCCGGAACCTCCCACATATCCCTTGGAACCATCCGGAGCATCGAATGCAGGAATAGCCGCAACTTCAGCACCTGGAGCATTTTTGGTCAAAGTCGGGATATCGAGGTTTCCTGACTGAGCTCCTTTGTTTATGCCTACTTGCTCATACCAAATTCCGACTTTACCCGCGTTGAAGGCTTTAAATACTTCATTATAAGGTTGGGTAGGCCAGTCCTTATCAATAGCGCCTGCTTGATATAATTCATTGAGCACCGTGATTTTTTCTTTGCTTCCTTTACCAATTTGTCCTGGAATCAACATACCATCATCATTTTTATGATACCAGGTACTGCTGCTCCAAAACGCTCCAAATGCCGGGTCATAAACAATACCTTTCGCTAAACCTAGCCCAACGGTATCGTTTTTTCCATTGCCATCCGGATCTTTGGTGGCGAAAGCGGTAGCCACTTCCTTTAATTCTTCGTAATTTGTCGGCATTTTCAATCCGAGCTTGTCTAACCAATCCTTCCGGATAATCGGTTTCTTGCCTCCGCTGGAAGGGAAGTACAGAGGGATCCCGTAGATTTTTCCGTCCACGCTTACCGCATCCCATACGGATTGGGGAATGGCTTTAAACGTGTCATACTGTTGGACATAATCATTCAGAGGCAAAAAGGCACCTTGCTTGGCCCACTTGACGTAATTCGCATCAGCACCTTCAGTACCGATCACATCAGGAATATCCCCTGAGGCCATTTTTACCGTGAGCTTATCATCATATAAATCAAATGGAATGAATTGCGGTTTAAACGATATGTTGAATTTCTCATTAATTTTTTGAACACCTTCATTACCGGGTTCAGGTACCGGAGTTGACCAAGTTCCGTCAAACCAGGTGATTTCAGTTTTTTTGCCGCTATCCGTAGATGAAGCCTTATCCCCGTTAGATGAAGCTTTATCCTCCTTGGATGAACATGCACTGAGTACTCCGACGCAAAGAACAGCCGCTAAAAAAAGTGATACATACTTTTTCATTTCCCATTTCCCCCTTTATATTTTTCCAAATCTTTCAATCCTGAAATATGAGGTACATAGAGCAACCTTATTCTTTTACGGAACCGAGCATCACCCCTTTAGCGAAATGCTTTTGCAGAAACGGATAGACGATCAAAATAGGTATTGTAGCCACTAAGATGGCAGCCATCCCGATCGTTTCCGCAGGTGGAGGATTCACGACCCCGGCTTGTGACCCAGGGTCCATTAAATTTCCCTGATTTAATATGACCATCTGTCTAAGAATGACCTGCACGGTCCATTTGGCCGGATTGCTTAGATACAGAAGAGATGTAAAATATGAATTCCATAAACCCACCGCATAAAACAGGCCGAAAGCGGCTAATGCGGGTTTAGATAAAGGGAGGATAATCCGCGTAAAGATTTTGATATCGTTGGCACCATCGATAATGGCTGCTTCCGTTAAGTCATAAGGCACACTCCGGAAAAATTCTCTCATGACAATTAAGTTAAAAGAGCTTATGGCCCCCGGAATAATGATCGCCCACAGCGTGTCCATTAAACCTGTAGACTGAACGATCATGTAAGACGGAATCATACCTGCACTGAACACAAATGTGAACAGTACCATGAACATGAATAACTTTTGTCCCAAAATATTTCTGGACATCGCATAAGCCATCGCTGCCGTTAGCAGGAGGCTGACAGCCGTACCTACCACGGTTACATAAATGGTCACTCCGAGAGAGCGAATAAATGCTTTGGAGCCCAGAATATATTGGTAAGCATCAAGCACCCAGGTTTTAGGCCAAAGAAGCAGCTTCGTATTCACAAATTCCTCATACGTGGCGAACGAAACAACGAACATATAATAGAATGGAATGAGCATCGCAAGAGCAATGAGAGCTAATAGAATGATGTTCACATAGCTGTACATTTTATCTCTCATTGTATTGTTTTGGAGCATTGGTCCCCCCCCTTTCTTTTTTAGTAGACGCCATCACTGCCAAATTTCTTCGACAATCGGTTCGCACCCACAATCAGGATCAAACCTACAACAGACTTGAATAACCCCACAGCCGTTGCAAAGCTAAAGTCAGAATCCTGAATACCCTTAAAGTAAACAAATGTATCAAGCACGTTACCAACTTCCATCGTAAACGGTGTCAGCATCAGATAGATTTGTTCGAATCCAACATCCAGGACGCTTCCCAATCTTAAGATTAACAAGATAAAAATTGTACCTTTTAAAGCAGGCAGTGTGATATGCCACATTTGTCTCCAGCGGCTCGCACCGTCGACCGCTGCTGCTTCGTAAAGGCTTGGATTGATTCCCGAAAGAGCGGCAAGAAAGATAATCGTCCCCCATCCGGATTCCTTCCAGATAACTTCCAGCACAACCAAAGGCATAAACCAATGTGGATCTTGCAAGAAAGCAATCGGCTCCATATGAAAAAGACTTACCAGAACGCTGTTCACGATCCCGTTGGATTTCAAAAGAACCGTCGCGATGCCAATGATAATAACCCATGATAAAAAGTGAGGCAGATAAACGATCGATTGTATCAATCTTTTGTACACACTATTTCTGACTTCATTGAGCATCAGAGCCAGAATAATCGAAACGGGAAAGGCAAATACGATTTGAAGAAAAGATAGATATAATGTGTTCCACAACACACGGATGACTTCTTGGTCCTCGAATATCGTCTTAAAGTGTTTCAGTCCTACCCAGTCACTGTGAAAAAAGCCTTGGAAGGGGCTGTAATCCTGAAAGGCGATAATATTACCAGCCATCGGGATATAACGATAAATAATGAAATAGGCAAGCCCTGGTAATAACAGCAAGAAGAGATAACGCTCTTTCCACAGCCGATTCCATTTCTTGTTCTTTTTTGTCGAAACCTTGGGGTTATCTATAACTGGTGTTCCTGAGTCTGACGTTGGTACCACATTCATCTTCTCTGTCACATCCTTTTAGATCAAAGAGATCGTTATTCACATGATTTATTAATCAGCGGCTGGCAGCTGTTTTTTAGCTAACATGGGAGCTTCACCTAAAGTAACACTCGTTTGGCTGGTTCCATGAAGCTCAAACATGATGATTTCATTCTCGCCGGCTTTAAGGAAAGGAGCTGGTATATACAGCGTTTCTTGCGGTCCTATCTCCCAATACCTTCCGATGTTAGCCCCGTTGATATAAGCTACGCCTTTCTTCCACCCGCTAAATTGCAAGAACGTATCTGCAGGTTGATCGATATGAAATACCCCTTTATAAAAGGCAGGCATTGTACTCGCTTCTGTCATTTTCTTAAAAGCCAATGTGGATAAATCATGTAAAGGAAGCGGATAGATCGTCCAATGAAACAGAAACTGTCCATTTAATCGTACGCCCTCTGTGATCCCCTTATAATCTTTTATAAGCGGGCCGTAATTGACCCTCCCCATATTCTCGACCAGAATCCCTAGACGACAGCCATTCTGCGGGATATCGAAAAACAAATCTTGCGGATTCCATCTTTCGACGGTTCCAATATATTTGTCATCCAAAAAAATTAATGCGCGGTCATGTACATCCTGCAAAACAAGCTTGTTATTTTTTCTGGGCCCGCTGATCGTTGTTTCGTAATAAATAAATCCGTAATCCTGCCCCAGTTCTTCCATTGTCTCCGGACAAGTTCTTTCCAGCGGAGATGACAGGGCTTGTAATGAATCCAGAAGAGCAGCGCATTCCGTGAATTGAACTTCTCCAAACGCCTTCACGGGAATCGGATCCGGCAAAGCTAACGGTTTTAGCGTCATGTATTTTTCAATGACCTTTCTCACCGCAAAAAACTTGTCTGTCGGTACTCCATGCTCACTCAGCAAAACATCGTAGTCATAGCTTGTAATTGTGGGTTCATATTGGCCGCCATGATTGGCCCCGTTATAAAAACCAAAGTTGGTTCCGCCCTGGAACATATAAAAATTGACGGATGCATTTCTTTGCAGCATCTGATCCAATGTATTGGCTACATCTTCTGCATCTCTGGTATGATGTTCTTCGCCCCAGTGATCAAACCAGCCATTCCAAAATTCCATGCACATGATCGGTTGATCCGGCTGGTATTCCTCCAGCTTATCGAAATACTCGTTCACGCCTGATCCAAAGTTAACCGTTGCCAAGACGCCTTCGGTCATCCCGCCTTGCAGCATAGCGTCCGTGGGGCCATCGGAAGTGAACAGTAAACAATCGACACCTCTGCTCTCCATAGCTTTCTTGATATACTGCAAATACTTTTGATCATTTCCATAGCTTCCATATTCATTTTCGATTTGCATCGCGATGATGGGTCCATCATTTGTACACAGATGCGGAATCAATAAAGGCATTAATGTATCGTAATAGGCATCTACTTTTTCTAGAAAATGAGGGTCAAAACAGCGTAATCTCATTCCCTTGTCTTGTAACAGCCATGATGGCAAACCACCAAATTCCCATTCTGCGCAAATATACGGGCTTGGGCGAATGATGACCAATAAGCCAACCTTTTGGGCGAGAGTGATAAATCGTTCCAGATCAGCGATCCCTTCAAAACAGAAGTTTCCTTCAGCGGGCTCATGCAAATTCCATGGAACATACGTTTCAACCGTATTAAATCCGCATTCTTTCAGTTTCAATAGCCTGTCTTCCCAATATTCGGGAACCACCCGGAAGTAATGCATGGCACCGGATATGAGTTGAATGGGCTCCCCATTGAAAATGAATTGGTTTCCTTTAACTGAAAAATCAAAACTCATGGCTAAATCCCCCCGTTTATGATTTCAAACCATCTTAGAAGATGCGATTTCTTGATAATAATCTTCCAGCTCGATCGATTTACCCTTATGCAGACGGGATTCTTCAGCAGCAAAGGCCATTAAATGACTGCGTAAGGATACGGTTGCGGAAGATAAACTGGTACCGCGATCCTCGTAATTTCTGACTTCATCGAGAAATGATTTCACGATTTTCGTGTCTCCGCCGCCATGTCCACCCACAGGTGTATCCAAACGAATAATCGTTTCATGTTTCGTCAGGAAGTCATAGATAGACAGGCTGTTGTCATCCATATTCCCGCGAATTTCTCCCTTGGTGCCCATGATTTGGACTATTCTTGTCTGTTCTCTTGTGAAACCACACATGCTGAACGTAGCGGTAATCCCGCCCTCAAACTCCATATTCACCACTTGATGATCGACCACATTGTTATCGGATTTATAGACGCACTTTCCATACTCAGTCGTATGCAGAGCGGATATAATTCCTTCTTCGGTATAGTCTTCCGTGATTTTTTTGGCCCAGCCTTTTCCTTCACCCAAATAATATCTGCCAGCATGGAATGGACAATCATTCTCTGCCGGGCATCCATCAAGGCAGCGTTCAGGTGCGCCTTCGGGAGCATTGCTCTCCTTAAAATGCATGAGGGAACCGTAAGAACTCACCCGCAAACAAGGCTTATCGATAATCCATGAAAGAATATCCATATCATGACATGACTTCTGCAAAATCATTGGACTTGATTTTTCTTTATTATTCCAATTCCCACGGACAAAACTGTGAGACATATGCATGACTTCGACATTTTCATTCAATTGAACCGAAACGACTTCCCCGATTTGTCCCTGTTGAATGACCTTTTTAACGTTGGACCAAAAATCGGTGTACCGTAATACGTGGCAAATCGTTAGCATCCTATTGTGTTCCCGCGCTGCTCTTTCCATTTCGATGCATTCAAGCGGGTCCGGCGACATCGGCTTTTCCAAAAGAACATGGTAGCCTGCATGTAATGCTGAAAGAGTTGGCTTATAATGCATCCGGTCTAATGTACAAATAATGGCAACATCAGCTCTTTTGGGACCATTTAGAAGCTCTTCCCATGTGTCGAAACCATTTTCCTGCGAAATATGATGCTGCGTCATTACCTTATCCCGACGCTCTGCATTTGGATCTGCTACGGCAACAATTTCGAGTTCATGCGGATTTTTAAGCGCATACGGAGCATATCCACGCGCTCCTCGGTCTCCTGCTCCAATTAATACGGCAGTAATTTTTTTCATGTGAACTTCCTCCACTTCCATCTGTCATTCTTTTATGTGAAAAGGCAATTTCTTGCCGGCGATAACAATGGATGAAACATGCGTTTTTGATCATTTTTTATTTCAATACTTTAAAGCATTAAAACTAAATGCAGTAAAAATCTATGAAACTCGGATCATTATAGATATGTAAGGAATAATAACAAGCATCCTTATTCTGGATATAAAACAAAGAATTATATATACATTAAAATTTGGATATCAATTGGAACTCATATTGGAGTGTTCTATAGTTAAATGAACTTGATCATGAAGTAAATAACGGAGGTAAAACTTAATTTCCCAAGAGTGAAATCGCTATCATTCTATTCATAAATAAAGGTTCGCTACAAAACCCCTAGCCAACTTTTTGGATTTTATATCCAAGCAAATCGTATTTTTTACATCATAATATAGCCCCATTTGGATTGTCAAACATTATTTGGATTGATATAGGGAAAAATGTCGTATAGAGAGTGTTATTCCGGAGAAAAAGTTGACATAAAAAGTCATATTTTGTGGGTTTCACGCGAAATATATAACGTCTCATGTTGCATTATATGTCATTAATTGAGTAATACACCCAATTTCGCCTGTCTCTATTTAGATATTTGGATATTTTGGTTCCAAACACCATTCAGGGATTTTGTGGCCATTACTAGGCTGCTAGCTGACCTAAATAATCTAAAAAAAAGGCGCCTCTCCGGTATGAATCCAGAGAGACGCCTTTATACGAGTTATGATTGATTCGAATACATACGCGGATCATTTATGACTTAAATCAGCTTGCGTCTATACCACTTGTCGCCCCTGAACCGCCACCAGAAAATGGCCCCTCTTACGCCCCATTCGGATACCATCGCGATCCAGACGCCCATGATGCCAAAGTGAAACGTAATTGCCAGAAAATATCCCAAAATCACGCGCAGCACCCACATCGACAGTAAGGACGTAACCGACGTAAAGTTGGAGTCCCCTGCCGCACGCAGTGCCGAAGGCATGATAAAGCTGACGGACCAGAAAATCGGCTGCGTAATCGCGATCAGGAGCGTTAGCTTAAAGATGTCCGGCACGATCTCGGCCGGTGGAGAAAACAGCTTAATAATATACGGAAATAATGGCAAAATCACAGCTGCGATCACGATAAAGAAGGCCGTAGACAACCCGATAAAGGATTTGATAAACTTCCTGGCATCCTGTATGCTTCCATTTCCTATACACTGGCCTACTACCGTTACGACGGCGATACTTAGCGCACTCCCTCCGATCTGGAACAGCAGCGAAATTGAGCCGCTAATGGCATTCACCGTAATTGCGAGCGTACCCAGCTGCACGATGAAGGTTTGCGTCAGCAGCTTGCCGCCGTTAAAGAACATTTGCTCCGCCGCAAAAGGAACGCCAATGACCATAATCTTTTTGAGAATCGAAAAATCTATTTTCAACGCATTCTTGATACGGTACTTTAGCGTATGGTTCATTTTAATCATGTAATACAGCGAGACCGCCATCCCGAGAACCCGGGCAGTAATCATGGAGATCACGAGGCCTACGATGCCCATATCCAGTACGGTAATAAACAGGATGTTAAGACCAAGATAGGTCAAATTCATGATGAGCGAAAGTCCAAGACAAGCCTTGGTTTCTGCTACCCCTCTGAGCGCCCCCGTGACCGCCTGAAAGACCGCAATAAACGGATACGAAATACAGCTGCCGATCAGGAAAATCCTCGCATTCTGGAACACATCTGCATCCGCCTTCCCGAACAGCAGATTGAGCACAGGTGTGTGAAAGGTAATTACCGTGACGCATAAAAGCACGGACAAAATCGCAACCGCGGTAATGGCCTGCGCCGCAGCCTTGGATACCATCTCCTGGTTCCCGCTGCCCTTGTACTGCGCTACAATGACCGTTCCCCCTGTCGCTACAGCGATAAAGACGTTGATCAGGAAAATATTCAGCGAATCCACCATGCTGACCGCACTAACGGCTGCCACGCCCGAGGAGGCAATCATCGCCGTGTTCATCAAACTCATTAAAATAATAAAAGCTTGATCCACAAATATCGGAATAATGATCGCGATAATTTGCTTATAATCAAGCTTACTTCCAGTGAAGTACTTATTCAGGAAACCGTTCGTTTTCTGTTTATAATATGGAGCTGGGGTACCCAAGGGATCATCTCTTTTTCAGTGTAGTTGAATGCGTAGACTATTATAGCATGGTTTCGGCGGATGGGATGTGATGGACACAAAAAAAACCGAGGCCCCTATAAGGAATCCTCGATTTTAGTTGTACATATGTTGTGAATCGCTGCAAACCTAATCCACCAGTCTTATCAGACTGTATTTCTTCTTACCTTTACGAATAATGATATACCGGCCATCAAAGGATTTGTCCACGGTTACTTCCGTGTTCACATCCTCTACGCGTTCACCATTCATGCTAATCGCACCATTGGTAATATCTTCTCTTGCCTGACGCTTGGAGGGTTCGATCCCCAGATCCACTAACCAGTCCACAATATTTTTGGCTTCCTTGGCTGCTTCGAATGTAGGCATTTCTTTGAATCCCTGCTCAATTTCATCGGCAGTCAGTGATTTAACGTCTCCACTAAATAAGGCTTTTGAGATTTTAACGGCCTGTGTCAGCGCTTCTTCATTATGAACGAATTTGGTCATCTCTTCGGCGAGTACATGCTGCGCTTCACGTTTACCCGGTTCTGTCGTCACCTTATTCTCAAGTTCACGAATCTCTTCCTTAGATAAGAAGGTGAAGTACTTCAGGTATTTAATGACATCACGGTCATCTGTATTTAAC
Source organism: Paenibacillus dokdonensis (assembly GCF_004916975.1). Classification (GTDB taxonomy): domain Bacteria; phylum Bacillota; class Bacilli; order Paenibacillales; family Paenibacillaceae; genus Paenibacillus_AQ; species Paenibacillus_AQ dokdonensis. The sequence continues at coordinate 622,111 of NZ_STGQ01000003.1, forward strand.
CAGAACTGGTAAAATTCATAGGGTGATGTTTTATCCGGATCCAGCCAGATCGCTCCGCCCGCCGTTTTACCAAATTTCGTGCCGTCTGCTTTCAACATCAATGGGATGGTCAATCCGAATGCCTTCGCTTCTGAACCTTCTTTTTTACGAATCAGGTCCAGACCACTTGTGATGTTACCCCATTGATCCGATCCGCCAATCTGTAATTGAACCCCTTCTTCTGAGTACAGATGATGGAAGTCCATCGCCTGAAGAATTTGGTATGAGAATTCAGTAAATGAAATTCCGCTGTCCAGGCGGCTGGATACGATATCTTTGGCCAGCATCGCATTGATGCTGAAGTTCTTCCCGTAGTCGCGCAAGAAGTCGATCACATTGACCGTATGCGTCCAGTCATAGTTATTTACCATTTTCAGCTGAGCATCATGATCCGTATCAAATAGCTTCTTCATCTGTGCTGTCAGTGCATCCACATTGTCTTGTACTTGCTCTAACGTCTGTAATTGACGCTCGGATTGACGTCCACTCGGATCACCAATGGTTCCAGTCGCTCCGCCAATTAAGATCACAGGGAGATGCCCAAAGGATTGAAATCGTTTCATCACCATGAATGGAATCAAATGTCCGATATGCATGCTATCTCCGGTTGGATCGACACCGCAATACAGTGCAATCTTCTTCTCGCTCACTAATTCGCGCAAACCTTCAGCATCGGTCTGTTGGTTAATCGCATCGCGCCATTCCAGTTCATCAATAATATTCATGTTACTCATGATCTTCCAGCCCCTTTATAAATAAGTGTTGAATCATCCTTTTATACGTATCAAAGCTGTTTACGCAAAAAAATCGTCCCTACGTCTACGATAGACATAGGGACGATTCATTAACCGTGTTACCACCCAAATTGCATAAATAGTGCTGCAAAGACTATTCATACCACTCTTTAGCCATCCTATCGTTGGCTAGTCCGCTTAGTGTTACCTAAGATACTCCAGAGTGTAATTCGCAAGTCTGTTTGTGCCGAGTCACATCAACCCCCAGCTTTCTGAATAACAGTGACAGCCTGCTACTGATTCCTTCAACGTATACCGTATATTCGATTACAGTCAGTATAGAGAATGGAAAGACCGTTGTCAATTCATCACAAGAATGATATGGTCTATGCTCTGCCGGTATGTGCGGAAGTCGCTGCGTCCAGCATGGATGCCCAATCCGGAAAATCCGTCTCCCTTGCAACATGCCGGTCAAAAAGCTCTTCAGGAAGGTTATCGATATCTTCCCGCGTGCTTACTTGAAAGTTGCCTTTCTCCAAAAACTCCTCAAAACTCTTACAGCTTGAATGTTGAGACATAAACGATTTATTGAACAGTACGTCCAGTGAAACAACATTCGGATCTTCTTCTACCGACTTTTGTCCTTGTAATTCTTTCAACAGATCGTCAAATGACATGGGCTTTTGCTTTCTCAGATGATCACTCCTAGATTAATTTTATATTTGGTGATTCCTATTCTTTATTCAATTATAGGTCATCCACGGTGTATTTCCCAAAACCTCAAAATTTTGCTTAAACCAAAAATTTCGTGATTTATCCAAGGTGTAGACGTACATTCTTTTCCCTGGATATTTCGCCTTGAGCCAGTTCACGAGTGAAGCGGCATACCCCTTGCTTTCAAACTCTTTTAGAACATCCAACGCTTCGATAAAAACAAAATCCTTTTTGTTTTTGATATCTGTATAGAAATCCTTCTCCAGATATCGTTCATCGGCGCTAAAATAATCTTGTTCTGCCTTCTGAATTAATTGCTTCCCGTTATCATATTCCCATACGACGCCATACCCGACCATCGTATCCTCGGCGTCAATGATATAAATTTCCTCCGGTAATTCAGACGGTTCCTTCGCACTCAATTCTCCCGCATGATACGCTGATGTTTCATTTAACAATCTCTGCATTTCCTGATCAAACGGCTTCGCAATAATCGTTGGCATTTCTGATCTCCTTCATAAGATATGTCACGACATATCGTCTCCAAAGAAAAGAAGCAGGGTGTCTGTCTGCTCCCTACTTTTCCATTTGATTGTGTATCATTTATTATCCTTCGTTATTTTATCATATATACGATGGATAGTAATCGAATTTTAATTATTGTTTTTGGAATACGCAAAGATCCCCCTACTTTTTTATCGGCTCTGCTAACGACTGTCTGCATGCATCGGGACTTTCAACCAAGTTTTTTCCTTCATGCAACAGAACATGAAAAAGAAGCTGCTTTCCCTAGGAAAACAGCTTCTTCATGATATGCCTTTAAGCTTCGCTTGCGGGTGGCGTGAACGTACGCTTCCCCAGCTCGGAATCGAGCATGTAGAATGCGTTGCTGTCATTGTCGATGCGGCGCAGTTTCTGGATAATGCTATCGAAGGTTGCTTCCTCTTCTACCTGCTCATCAATGAACCACTTGAGGAAATTAATCGTCGCGTGTTCCCGCTCATCCCAGGCAATATCGGACAATTCATAAATTCGTTTGGTCACTGTTTTCTCATGCTCGAAGGAATGTTCAAAGGCATCCAGCAAGGAGCTGTATTCATTCTGAGGATTTTCCATGCCCGTAACAATGGCGCGTTTCCCCAATGCATTTATGAAATGGAAAATTCTCATCCCATGATATTTTTCTTCTTCCGATTGCATGATGAAAAAATTCGCAAAGCCATCAAAACTCTCCGACGAGCAATACGCCGCCATCGCCAGATATACCTGAGAAGAATAAAATTCATAATTCATTTGATCGTTCAACTTCGCGAGCAGCTTCTCACTTAACATCGGTCATTCTCCTTTATCACTGGTCTTGATGGAAGGCAAGCCGCGATTCGACGATAATCGTTGTTATCCTGCACAATACGGCTTCCTTCTATACTTCTTGTAGTATGTTGGAAATAAACGGGGATGTAAAGGGTTAGTATGAATGACGGAACTGACCGTGGGAATGGGAACTAAAAAAACAGGGCCTTTTCGGTGGCCCCGTTCTAAAAGTACATAGTATATTCCTTATTTTTTAAACTGTGGTCCCTCATAACTACTTGTTCCTGAAGGGCCTGCTATAATTCCTTCTTCGAATGTTGCTGGAACCTTATCTTCACTGGCTGCAGACTCTTCGCTCTCTGGACCGGATTTTGTCCATACTACGTCATTGCCTAGAGCAGGGGACTGCCACCAGTAAAAATCACGATACACTAAATCTGTTGTCAAATAGAGCAAATTACTGTTGTTTTTATCGTTAATCGTTAGATCGTATTGAGAAATTCCAGCATCTCTGGAATCATTCAGAGATGTAATCCATTGCTCAATCTTGGGAACCAAACTATTTACTTCGGAAATTTCTGCCGTTAGCACGATTGAGGCCAGCTTCCCACCAAGTTCGTTATTTGAAACATTCACCGAATCCACGGCTACACCGTTTTTTTTCAGTTCATCATACACAGTGGACTGAACTGTTTTTAAGTCAAGGCTACCTTCGATTTTATGAGAAAAATCTGGTATCTTGGTGATGTCGTTGGAAACACCATTGTAGATAGTTGCTCCATTAGCTCCTATGATCGTAAGATCAATGTTTTTGATTTGACTTGCATCGCTGGCTCTACTTCTTACCTCATTACGGATTTTTCGAATGGCTTTTATATCCTCAATTGTTGCTTCTCCGGAATTAGAAGCTGAGAGTGTTGCTAATTTCAAATTTTCTTCTTTGGCACTGATATCAGAAATAGTTACGCCTTGCTTTAAAAGTTGGACTTGGATTTTATCAGTAGGGCTTTCCGCGGAAATCGAGTTCATGTAAAATGCTCCACCTAGAACCATTACTGCTGCCATGGCAAGTAACCATTTTCTATTTCTCATTGGCCTTCACCCTCCTTTAAAATAAAAATCAAGGTCCGTAAACTCGGAAATTCGCATTATCAGTCTTGCTAACTGAATAGGGACTATCTGCGGTTGGGGACGTATCATTCACTGTCCAAACACCACTTGAATTTTTGTATGATACACTTGTAAATCTAAACGGTCCCATTTGCGTATTTGTTGCAAAACCCCAACTTTTGTGAACATGTCTGCACCCGCCGACACCCCGATCGGGCCGCAATTTCAAGTAAGCGTAAGAAAAACAAAAAACGGCCTCTTCGCAACTGGTGCGAACAGAGGCTATTTTTTGCTTTTCACGAAATTTAGAAAATCGCTGCTCACAGCAGAATTTCGCCAAAAATGGGGGTTGAAAATAACGGATTGGATGCGATCTGCAGCAGATCGTTGTACATCAGACCAGGTCAATCACTTTTGCAGTTGTGCTTGGCCAATCCTAGGTCGTACACTATGAATACTGGTGGTGATGTTTGCCGTATTACAATGTCATTGCTTGTCCATACCTTGCCAAGAACTCTTCCTTTTCTTTATAATCCGGCATCACGCTTCCTACTCGTCTCCAGAAAGAACGATCATGATTCATATGCGTGAGATGACATAGTTCATGGATGATCACATAATCAATCACTTCCATGGGGGCCATGGCTAGACGATAATTGAAGGTTAGACGCTTGTCCGAACTGCAGCTTCCCCACTTGGTGCTGGACTCCACAATATCCATAGTTTTAGGTTTTACTTTGAGCTGCTTCTGATATATTTTCATTCGTTCCTGAACAATCTTTTTACAGCTGGAGAAATAAAACTTCTTCAGCTCGCGCTTAAGCTCCTCTTCATTCAGATCCTTCGTTTCAATTAACTCATGAAGAAAAATGATATTTCCCCAGATGAAGGAACTTACCTTTATCTTGATATTCCTTTGTTTTCGGAGCTTCACGAGTTTTCGCAATGGCATCTAATTGTTCCAAAATCCTTTTCCCCTGCTGCTTCACAGCACTCATCACTCGATCATCACAAGTGCCATTAGGAGCTTTCACAGTAACAAGACCTGTAGGATCAATTTGAATCGACATCTTCTTTCGAGGTCCATACGCCACATGGAATTCGATGATTTGCTGTTCAAATTCAATTTTCATGATCAACATCGTTTCTATAAGATTATTTCTGAATACACTATTGGTTTCCGTTATCCCTTGATAAATACGATCTTCACGCCAACAACCTGATTCTGATCATTTGTGGTCATATACACCCCATAGGTACCGTCACCCATACCTGTACGCGACACGACGCCGCCGTCCATCACGCCCGCTTCTTCACCGCTCTCGGTAATATCGCAGCAGGAATCATACCATTCATTATCGGTACCCGTACTTCCTTTTGGAGCATTCGCGTCAGGAATCCGATACTTACTCATGTCAAAAATCCCTGCTTGTCCGCTATCCACTCCAACAATAAATGGACACTTCACCCATTCCAAATAGGACTCTTGTTCAGCAACTGAATAGTGGTAAGCCGTTAGTTTGGAGCAAGCTTCGCCCCATTCCCTCACTTCAACCTTCTCCGCTTGCCCTATCCATGTGCCATTCAACACGTTATCTAATACTCCCATAATGATGGAAGTGGTATTTAGTTCGTAACAAGGGTCGGATACAACCAGTTGGCCGGAATTCACTTCAAAATTGCCCAGTTGAATATTCAATGAGAATGCCTCCAATGTCTGCGTAAGATAATATTATTTTATCATGCTATGAACCTGGCTGACAGGGCTATCAATACATCATCCACCCGGTTCAGCAGTCTCTTAAGTTGCGAGGTGGGCATTTGCTGGATAAGGGAAATATCTCTGCTGCTCGACAGAAAATGAATCGTATGAACAAGCATCACAGTATCCAAATCAGGGACTGACTCTTGCACGGTTAGTTGAATGACATCATTCAGCGATAATGAATGAGGAGGGGACATGCAGTTGTTCACCTTCATATACAATGCCTTCAGCATGTATTCCATAGCACGGTCACTTAATAGAATGCACACATGAGCCGAGGAAGGGTGGATATAACGGGCTGCCGAGTTCATATAAATTTGTGATAGATTCTGCAGCTTCAATATCATCTTCGCTTGAATGGAGCTGCTTTCCTGTATCCTTAACATCTCATTTTCAAAATCTCTGCATTCATCTATGGAGGTCGAATGATTCACATGCTTCAGCTCCCATTAGGTTATTGCACGATTTATTTTATGTAGTTATGATTTTGCGAATCGTGGAAATACTTATATGTACCATTATACAACAAAATAATATCCATATATATTATTTATGATATTTCAAAGACAGTGTATAGCTAATGGTATTTTATCTACACTTTTTAGTAGAGAGGTGTGGAAGGGATGACGGATAAGGAAATACTTCTTCGGGTAGGAACTCGGATTCGTGAACTGAGGAAAGAAAACGGCCTAACGCAGGAAGCCCTCGGAGAAAAAGGCGGCTTTCACTTTTCATATATCGGACAAATCGAACGCGGCGAGAAGAACGTCGCTCTATTGAACCTCGCCAAAATTGCGGAAGCTTTAGAGGTGGATATATCGCAGCTTTTCATTCTGACAAATCGGGACAATAGCGAAGAATCCAAAGCAGATATTCAAGAGATTAACTACATACTTAACCAGCAGAATGCACAAAAGGTCGCGATGGCGAAAAATGTGGTGAAAGAGATTTTTAATTATAAATGAGGGCATGTTTACCCTCGCAGCAGAAGGCCGATTGAATGAAATCGGCTTTTTCATTTTGCTATTTCGTGTCCATGCTGCTCATTCAGGATACCTTGATATATAAGCATGCACAAAATCAAACAGGGCACGCGTTAGCTGCGCACCCTGTTGAATTGAATCCGTTCTCCATCGTAAGGTCACACCGAAATGTCAATGCGCTTTCCCAGATTGGGATCGACGCTTTTCTCGATCATCTGCACAAGATTCTGACCCTGCACTTCTGCCTGGCCCTTGGCCATGCTGAGCACAGACAAGCTTACCTTTTGAGCCAACGATGCCTGACTCATGGATGTAGATAAAGCTGCAATATCCATCACGCCACCTCCTCTTGTTTACTATCGGCATTCATCGGAATTCTCATCAATCCCAGCAAGGGTTTCATCCAGCTGCAACCTTATTTTTTAGCTAAAAATTCATCTAATTGACGCTGTACCTCTGCTACATATTCATCAATGCCTGCTGCCTTTAACTTCTTAACGGCCTTAGGATACTCTGTATCGAAATCCAAAAAACCAGAGCGTATCGCAGCTAAATCCTTGCCCGCAACTTCTTTCAGGGACGTCTCGATTTTCTTAACCTTCTCATTATTAAACCGGAAGCCGAGTGAAGCGGATCGGATCGCCTGGTCATCCCAGCTTTTATATTTATCGATGGACTCTTGTGCTACATCCGGTCCGAACATTTGGTAATTTTGGTTTCTAAACATCCATTCATAGAAGAATTCGCTAGAGGTCAGCTTATTGATTCTTCCATCCACAATTTCGTAATCCTTGCCTTCGACGCCATAGAGAGCAAACAGATAATTTTCCTTGGATTTATAAATCCAGTTAATCAGCTTCATGGCTCCTTCAGGATTCGGGGCTTTTACAGGTATGCCTAGAACTTCTCCGCCTGCGGCCGTAATATAACGTGGTTTATCCTCCGCTAACAGGTATGTTTTAACTCTAGCATCCGGTGCATTGGCTTTGATCGCATTAATGATTTCCATTTCCTTGCCCAATGATCCTTCAACCCATAAATATAAGCCCGTCTGCATGCGCGAGTCTCTTTCATTGTATTTAATGGTCAGATCCTCTGAATATAACCCTGCTTCATACATTCCGCGGTTAAACTTCGCTACTTTCTGGAAAGCCTCCGATTCATAATAGCTGTATGCTTTTTTGCTCTCCTCGCCGAATACGACCAGATCTTCTACGCCGAGCCAATTATATTGCTCATCAGCAAAATATCGGGTTAACGGTTTAAAGACGATGTCGGCAGGTCCCTTCATTTCAGGAAATTTGGCCTTCGCTCTTGTTGCAAATTCTTTTAGATCGTCGGCAGTCTTGACGTCAGTCATCCCTACGGCTTCGAGGATATCCTGACGAACGGCGACCAATTGGTACATGGCCGAGGAAGGCGCGTATGCCGATGGAATGCCATAAACCTTACCGTCAATTGTTGCACCTTGAAGCTGTTCCGTTGGCAAGACTTTCAGCATATCCTGACCGTATTTCTCGATTAAATCATCCAACACCATCGCTTGTTTCTTGTTGACGATCGTAGAAAGATCCGGAAGACCATCCCAATACAGATCGATGGGTTCATTTGCGGCCAGCATAATATCTTTTTGTTCCCAATACTGAGCCCACGGCACAAATACAACCTCTACCTTCAAGCCCAGATCGGCCGCCATTTTCTCGGCAAATTCATGACCAAGAAATTCGTCCATCCGATCGCTGCGCTCTCCCGGGTACAAAATCCTGACGGTTTCGAGCTTAGCTGTCCCCTCTTTTTCCTTGTCGCTGCTGCATCCAGCCATCACAGAAACGGACGCGATCAATAATACCAAAAAGATAAGCAATTTCCTCGCTTTCATGAAAGACCCTCCCTAATTAAATAGATAATCTATGTTAAAAGCCTGTATCGGCCCGTAACCTAAGCAGGTGCTATTCCTTGACTGCACCGGTCATAATCCCGTGCACGAAGTATTTTTGAATGTAAGGGAACAGAAAAATGATCGGTCCAATCGTGATCACCGTAATGGCCATCTTCACCGTTTCTGCAGGTAACGTGATGTTGCCTGAAGCCCCCGATGGAATACGTCCGGAGCTAATGGCATTTACATTGGATAGGATGTTGTAGAGGTAATATTGCAGCGGAAATAAATTACGTTCATTAATAAAGATCAGAGCATTCCACCAATCATTCCAATATTGCAATGCATACATTAAACCCACCGTAAGCAATGCGGTCTTGCTTAATGGAAGCGCTACCTTAATATAGATCGTAAAATAGTTGGCTCCATCCATTTCGGCAGCTTCATATAGAGAGGGGGATATGCTTGCAAAATACGTACGCAGCAGAAACATATTCCACACGCTAAATATAGAAGGAAGGATTAAGGCCAGGATACTGTTCTTCAGTCCATAATAATTGACGCTGACCATATACCATGGAATCAAACCGGCCGAGAAGATAATCGTAAAATTGCTAATAAAGGCGAGTACGTTCCGGTATCTCAGCTTTTTTATGGATAGAGAAAAGGCAATCATGCTTGTAATCAGCAAAGCACCTGCCGTACCGACAACGGTTACAAAAATGGTCACACCGTAGGATTTCAGTATTTTCATTCCGCTATTCACAAAGATATATTTATAGGTATCCAAGCTGGGACTCCTGGGAAAAATCGCATACCCGCTTTTGGCAATGGCCTGTTCTGAAGAAAAGGATACGCTTAAGGTTAAAATCAGAGGATACAGACAAATGAGTGCGAATAAGCCGATGAAACCGTAAGCTATGCCTATCACCAATTTATCGCCTAGCAATCTATTCTTTTCCATCATTAAAATAGACCCTCTCCGTCATTTATTTTCTTAGCAGATTGGTTTGCAGCCGTAATCAGTATTAATCCCATCAAAGACTGGAATAGTCCGATTGCCGTAGCATAAGAAAATCCGAGCGTACGCATAGACTGATAGACATAAGTATCAATGACGGTTACCTCATCCACCAAAACCGGGTTGTTGCCGACAATGCCGTAGATCATGCCAAAGTCGCCATAGAAAATCCGTCCGATGCTCAGCAAGCTTAAGACGATGATCGTCGGTTTCAGCATGGGTACGGTTAAGAAAAGAATGCGCTGCAATTTGTTGGCGCCATCGACTTTGGCGGCTTCATACAAGCTGTCATCAAAGTTAGCCATCGCTGCCATATAAATAATGGAGCTGTACCCGCTCCACTTCCAGACACTCGCCAGGATAATGATCCACTTCCAATACTTCGGCTCCGAGTACCAACTGATCGGATCTGCGCCAAAGAACTTCAGCATTTGATTGGCAATACCCACATCCGTGGAGAAGATGCCGTACAGGATCGCTCCAACGACGACCCACGAGATGAAATAGGGAAAAAACATCATGCTTTGAGCGATCTTTCTGTAGGTTTTATGCCGGATCTCATTGATCAGAATAGCAATACTGACTGGAACAACAATACCTAATATAAGGCTGAAAAAGTTAATGTATAGCGTATTATAGGTAACCTTCCATCCCATGCTGTTAGCTGAGAAAAAGTATTTGAAATTGTCCAGACCCACAAATTCACTGCCAAAGATTCCATCAACCACGTTAAAATCGGTAAATGCCATCCATATGCCTGCAAAAGGGATATAGGAGAACATGATCAGAACAATCAAAGCAGGCACGCACATGAGATACAAGATTCTGTTTTTCTTTATTTCATATAGAAACCCCTTACCAACTGAATGCATTCCATCACGACCTTTGCATAGTGATTAAACGATTATGCTGTAACGCTATGCTGCAGCTGCTCCTTGAGATGATCCAGATCAATGACCGTACCGGTAACTCTAGCTTCTTCTGCTGCATAGGCCATAAGATGACTTTCGACAGACATGTCAATGGAGGATCTGCTGGTAAAATCGGCATTCTCCAAATTCCCCAGAAAGTCGATCATCAGTCCTGTATCGCCGCCATTATGCCCGCCGCCCATGGCTGCCGGCCGAATGATCGTTTGCTGACTGGCTTCAGCCATATTGGAGTTAAACCTTGTGACTTCAATGATATTCAAGTTGTCATCCCCGCGAATTTCTCCATGCTCGCACATGATTTTGAGCGTGCGGTGCATTTTATTCGTAAACCCGCTTAAGTTAAACGTTGCCGTGACCCCGTTTTTAAACTCAATCAGAGTCACCTGATGATCGCAAACATCATTGTCCATCCGATAAACGCAGCGTCCATAAGGACTCGTTTCGAGCGCCTGTAGCAGTCCCTCTTCCGTCTGATCCGCCGAAATGACCGTAGCCGGCCATTGCTCTCTTACAGGGAGATAGGCTTTTCTTGCATCGAATCGGCAGTCCGCAGCCACCTTGCAGTCCAGGCATCGCTCAGCGCTGCCAACCGGCGCATTTTCCTCTTTAAAATAAGTCAGGTTGCCATAGGAGGAGATTCGTTTGGCCCCGCTGTCCACCAGCCAGGCTAGAATATCCATGTCATGGCAGGACTTCTGCATCATGATCGGACTCGCCAGATCGCTTCTTCGCCAATTGCCTCTCACAAAGGAATGGGCCATGTGGAAATTGCCGATGTTCTCGTTATGCTGAATGGTGATGATTTTGCCAAGCTCACGGCTTTCAATGATCTTTTTGATTTCCGCGAAGAAATTCGTATACCGCAGTACATGACATACAATCACTTTGCGGCCTTTTTCATTGGCTTTCTGCTGTATTCTCAGACATTCTTCGGGACTTGGCGAAATGGGTTTTTCGAGCAGAATGTCATAACCAAGATCAAGCGCTTTCATGGTTTGAGCATAATGGTCTCTATCCATAGAGGAAATAATAACGGCATCGCAAATCTTCCCTAATCGATAAAATTCATCTACGGATGCGAATTGTCTCTCCAAGGGAATCTGAAACTCATCTGCTGTCGCCCTTCTTCTGCCGTCATCCGGTTCAACGACTGCAACCATTTCCGCACTTTGGTAGGCATGCCTTGCGTAGATCATGCCTCTTTGTCCTGCACCGATTAATGCTAACTTCAAATCCATAACCTCCAGTGAGCTTGTATTTGTTCTATATAAGTTGAAATCCATGATTCTACGGATGGAGGCAGTCTATTTAATCCGGAAGCTTAGGGTCTTCCAATGGATAATATCCTTCCGGATCATACGTATCCCATATATTCATAAACGGATCTTCATCGGTAATTTCGACTTGTATCGTACCCGCCTCATAATATCCATCTTGTTGTTGATTCCGTATCTGAAGCGAGATATAGGACCGGTCTTCGAAAAAGAGTCCCAGACTGAGCGTGTATGTTCCCGGTGGCATATCCTGCAATGGTATAATTTCGTTATGGACCAGGTCCCCGGTTAACCATGAATGCGTTGCCGAGATCAGCGGAAGTTCATAGGAAAAATCACCTTGCTTTAACTGCACCCACAATTGAAATTTCTGATATATTCTCGAACTGCCCGTGTTTACGAACCAGAATCGCAGCGGCAGGCTCCCCCGGCTGGATACGGTTTCCGGATAAGTCAATCTACGTAAAACAAGATCATATCCAAGCCCTGCATTTATATTGGAGAGACTTGCATGCCAGCGGTATGCCTCGCGTCTGCAATGAGGACCGCACACGCTATCGGTCACATGGAGGACAACAGGGTAACTCTTCCATACCTTCTGAAGATTGTTTCTGGCAAAAGCCTCACAGCATTCGATCCAATTCTCCTCGCTGCACTTCACCAGCAGTCCAAATCCGCGGCTGCAGTCCCTTAAATGTTGAATCAGTCTATCATGCTGCAGATCAGCAAGCAGCGTCTGCCTTTCAAACGAATCGATGTAGGCGTTCCATTCTTCCTTACTGTCAGCTAACGTCGATATCACGACAGCTGCAAGGCGTCTGTCCGAGTCAATATAACTGCCGACTTTGCGGATCAAAGCCGCAAAACAATCCTCTGCGTCATCCTTAACCCATAGAGGCAGGTCCGGCGTCAGAACCAGGATAGGATTTCGGGCTGTATTCAATGCTTCCTTGATCACTTCCAGCCTATATTCTCCGCGGGGCGACTCAAGTTCTTTCCACGAAAAGGCAGCATATTCGAACAGGCCGTGGTTTGTAACATGCTCCTTTGGGGATAAAGGTTGCGGCCGGATTTTCTTCGTTTTATACTTCTCGTAGTTTTCAAGCGAATATTGGCTCATCCGTTTTCCTCCCTTAAATGGCTGTCAACGGTCCTGCGGAATTGCTCAATATCTGTGTCTGTTATATATGGCATGCTGCCAATCTGTTCGATTTCTTCCTTCAATACAATCATGCTTAATGTGTTAAACCGGGCTCCCGTCTGCATATACGCCGCGGCTGCTTTTTGGAGCGAGGTTGTATACGCGCCCGGACCAGCAAGCGGATCTGCCTTCCGATCTCCAAAGAGTTCATACCGCAGCATTCCGTCTCCTTCCAGGGTCGGATAATTATAAAATTGCCGTTGAACGCGCACGATATTGCTTTTTTCGTTGTCGAGCAAGAGCGATAACCGGGTATCGTAAAGCCAGCTTGCGCTCCAGAAGCCTTTGATGGGCAGCTCCGGAAAATATTTGCCATAGAATTCAATGGCCATGGACATTGAATTCTTCAGCCTGTCCGGCGTATATCCGGGCCCCGCTGGAATGTGAAGCGCTAACAGCATATCCCCATCCTGAAGTACCGGTTCCCATTCCTTCTTCAAGATCGTCGCCTTGTCTCTTTCAACGAACCCCATGGGATTCATCCGGTTGGCTATGATAGAATCACCATTCTCCAGCCATTCGGAAGTGAAACATCCTTGCGGGTCATAAACATCATTGATTCCGCTGCGTTGTCCATCGCTGCGGAATTCTTCTCCCGCGTGCCGAAGGGCAATAACCTCATGCGTGTTCACATGACGGAACATCGTGAATGGATCCCCAAACCGGTATGGAATAAAATAAAACCGGTCTAACAGAAAGATGGAGCAAGTATAAAAATTCATCACCCACGGGAAATCATCAACCTTGGAATCGCCGTTCAGCACCAATTTTTCCAGCTGATGCTTCAAGGGCTGGTGAGGGATCTGCTCATAGTACGCTTCGGGTACGGAACGTTTCTGCAGCATTTCCATGGAAGGGACAACACAGGCTAGCAGTAGAAGAAATGAATATAAATCTCCATCCTGGTTCATGCATCCCGGGGTCATATGGGTATAGTGGGTCTCATCACAGCGGTTGCGCGCAGAGCACAACACTTCCACCAAAAATTTGGTGAAGTGAAATAATACGTCATCCGTTTCTATAGCCTCTATCCCGCGAATGAGCCGTTGACGGGTATGTTCGGGAATTTCATATTGCACAAAGAGTTCGGACAGGAAATCGCGTGGAATGAGATGGGGCTTGTTATTCGGGTCATACTGGTTGTATTTGTCTTCTAATCCTTCAGGCAGGTAATCAAAATTGCAGATGGTTATACACTCGTTAAAACTTAATCGCCTATCCATTCCCTTCTTCCTCCCGTTCAACGAAAAGCTTACCCATCGGGTAGTAGCCTTGCGTATATCCCTCGATCGCCAGCCGGATATTTCCGATTTCTTCCACGCCGGTTTCGATGCCAATCTCCAAACGATATTCTCCTTCGGACATTCCGCCCGGCAGAGAGAAGCTTTCTTCCCATGCGATATCTTCGTCCGGCAGCCATCCCCTAATGTCTTCTCTGCTATGCAGCGTATAGGTTTGATCCTGGCCAATAAGCCTCACCACAAGCGGATAACGGTTATACATCGGAGCAACGCCTACATTAGCCCACAACGCACGAATTTCCAGCTCTCCCCCCGCCTTCACTACGGAGTCATACATGAATTTTCTGATTTCAAAGCGGTATCCCATCTTGTTAAGCCATGCCTTGATATTCTCTTTCCACGGCTCCGGAACTACCGTTGCCTTGTTGTTAAATGAAGAAATATGCCACTTCAGCGTTTCTTGAATGATATAATTGATATCCCAGCCCTGCAGATACCAGTCATTCATGTGCCAGCATGCTTCAAATAGAATCGGAGCCTTCTCCCAAGCATCGCCCATGTTAAAATTCTGAATATTCTGGGGATAGAAATCCGTCATATGCGACCACTCTTGACCATGGAAGCCTCCCATATCGCCCAAGCAATCGACACGAAAGCCTACTTTGGCTTTGCGGTCTTTCATGATCTTGATCGACTGCGAGTCATGCAGCAGTGCCTGAAGAGGCGTTATTTTAAATCCATCGAAGTAGGCATCCGTAATCTGCCGAATGGCCTCCGGCTCTAAAAACTCGGTTCCTCCGCCTTCTCCCCAGGCCCCCACAATCGTCAAATCTACCGAACTGATGACCGGATGCCCGTCAAACCGCGCCGCAAATGCCTTGATCAAGTTAGACCAATACAACACGTAGGGCGTTTCTTTCGGGTCTACTCTCCAAAATGGAAAGTCGGGCTCTTCCGGATGTTCCGCCCGGAACCATGCCGGTATATCGTCCTCTTCGCTTAACGCGTATGGCGAACAACGAACCACGGCCGTACAGCCAATTGATTGTGCGTAGTCCAGCTTTTCCTCCAGCGCTTCCCAGTTGTATACGCCTTTGACCGTTTCCAAGTCCCGCCAGCGCACGCTGCAGAAATATACTTTACTGTCAGGATGATTGTAGGTTCTGCTGTCTTCCGTGAACTTATATTTCTTCTGTTCTTCCCCTCGATTGTCGTAAATACGGTCCGGGTTACCCATTAACCCTGGTGCCGCTGTAAAACCAATGCCCGGGTTGCTTAGGATGTCATCTATAACAATCGGGTAAACCGTTACTGCTTTGTTCACGCCTTATCAGCTCCCTGCTATGTACGATTCAGAGCTTTCATTTTGTTACGTTAATGTTACGTTATTTATTGCGCTATTACTTATTTTGTTTAGTGATTTCATGTTATATCATCCGTACGTAATCTTGCAATATAAAATTTGAAAATTATAAAATTTCTAGTTACAAAGCACGTAATTAACATGTTATGATTGATTTTAATTACAAATAAAAATAAACTGTAAGTACGTAACGAACTAACGCAACAAATTAACGCAACATATGTACCTAGAGGTCCATCGTTGTTTACCGTGTAACATTCCTATACACTCTAAATGGTGATCATTGAATCCTTTTCATCATGCCATCATTTGCTTCAATCAAGACGATATATAGATCAGGACGATTGTATTTGTCTGTATATCGGTTCATTTTCGCATGATTAAACCATTAAGAAATGGATTAATTAGTAACTTAAAAGGAGAATGTGTTTATCCATGAGTACGATTCGGGATGTTGCTAAACTAGCCCAAGTATCCACTGCCACCGTATCCAGAGTATTAAACAATGATACGAAATATAAAATCACGGACGAAACCCGGGAAAGAGTATGGCAAGCTGTTACGCAGCTTAACTATAAAATCAGTGCAAGCCCCAAGCGAAAAGTTTCGGCGAGTGATCATTCCGAGAACAAAACGCATTCAAAAATCGGGTGCGTATTAAGCGTTACAAAAGATAAATACAACGATCCTTATTTCATGTCGATCTTAACCGGCGTGGAAGAGCGATTGCTCAGTGCCGGGTATGATATCGCCTTTATTCGGACCGGCATCGAACTGAATGACAGCAAAATCTTATTTCATACCTTCAGCGAACCGATTACCGGTCTGATCCTTATGGAATCTTTGAACAACGAAACCTATGAGTACATACGCAAGCAGGTACCGTATATCGTGGGGATTGATACAGAACGTGAGGATATCGATAATGTGGGCTATGATCATTACAATGTTGCTTCGATGGCCGTAAACCACCTCATTGAAAAGGGACATACTCATATCGGATATATCGGGGGAAGCGGATTAAAGGGCAACTTGAAAGACAGCCGCCGCTATCGAGGCTATTTTGCCACCATGCATGCTGCCGGATTGTCCGTAAATCCAGATTGGGTTATCGATTGCATGTGGGATGAAACGGTCTGTATTGAACAAATCAATCACTTATGCAAGACCAAAAATTGCCCGACCGCCTTCTTCGTCGGCAGCGATCTAATGGCCATGGCCGCCCTCAACAGCTTGTATAACAACGGCGTATCCGTTCCTCATGAGGTGGCTGTTATTGGACTGTCCAATATTGAGGTATCCAAGTATTCCAACCCTCCCCTGTCTACGATCGATGTGCCAACCAAAGAAATCGGCATGGTCGCCGTCGATAACTTAATCGATCGGATCAACGGTAACCAGCTGCTGCCTAAAAAGGTTATTTTGCCTACACGCATGGTCGTACGAAGTTCAACATAATGGGGACATCGGAAACTTACATGAATAAGTTTAATATCTCGATGCAAATGAAGCACCTGACTCGGACATGGTGCTCTTTGGCATGGCGAATGCCAGACTAACCGCCATAATACTAAATTAGCTCAACTTCTTTATGAGCTTCTCCACACGCTTTCGTTTTGTGTCTTTTTCAATATCGTCGAGCCGTGAGAGCAATGTCTCTATGAAAACCGCTCTGTTCGCATCGTTAACGATGGATACTGCATTTTCGGCATACATCGGAAGTTGATTTGTCGGACAGATCTTAAGCTGTTGGACGAGTAAGTCGAATGCATGATCAGCATATGGTTGGACAGAACAAAGCTTAATCAGGATACGGACTCCGTGATCTCTGGTGATTACTGATCCGTTGTCAGCTACATCAACAATTTTTGCAAGCGTGGAATAGATGGCTTCCGGATTTTCAAGAGTGATCGCATCCAGTGCTGTCATAGCTCCCCAAACAAGCCGATTGTTCCGATGATCCAGCAGTGCCACGAATTCATTGACGTATTCAGCAATTAAAGACGGCTTGAAATCCCCGATTTCATAGAGAACCTTAATGCAGTCGCTTTGAATGTTTTTGTCACGGTTATACAAGTTGTCAACCAGTTCCTTCACGGCTCCCCGATCATCTTCGCTGGCAATATATTGTGCCAGTTCCTGATTAGGAGCTTCGTCTTTGCGGCCCAGTGAGGTTGCTAATTTATCGATTATGGTCATTTGATTCATCTCCCGTATAGCAGCTTGAGCCTAATATAAAACCACCGTACTCAAGGAAGGTTTATATAGGCAGCTGCATCTTCATTTTATGATACAAGGTTCTCGTATTATCTTGGCCCACACAGGACACCTTAACAGGTGTTGTCCTTTACATAGTGTACAGTTTACGGTTTATTATTGGCAAAGCCATATCCGAAATTGAATTCCTAGGCTGCCGAAATTAAAGAAATAAACCATGGCATAAAAAGAGATGTCCGCAAATGCGGGCATCTCTTTTTTCAAGCGTGATCCTGTTATTTGAACCCTGTAAACGCCGACCCGGATTGCATATAGTATTTCTGCCCGAAAAAATAGAGCAAAATCATCGGAATCGCCATGATCGTCGATGCAGCCATCAGCTTTTCCCATTGTGCCCCGTGATCCTGCTGGAATCCCTGCAGACCGAGCGTAAGCGTCCATTTGGCAGCATCGTTCAAGTAAATAAGCGGACCCATAAAGTCTGTATAGGCACCCACGAAGGTAAACAGGGCAACCGTCGCTAACGCCGGTTTCAACGTTGGCAGAATAATTTGCGAATATATGCGGAATTCCGAAGCCCCGTCCATTTTTGCAGCCTCAGACAGCTCCCTCGGAATGCCTAAGAGAAACTGCCGCAATAAGAAAATATAGAACGGTGCTCCGAAAAAGGCCCCGATCGTAAGCGGCAGAATGGTGTTGATCCATCCAAGCTTGGCAAAGATGATGTACTGCGGAATCAATTGCACCTGCGACGGCAGGATCATTGTTGCGAGGATGATCGCAAAAATAATTTTGCTCCCCGCCCACGGAATCCGGGAGATCGAGTAGGCCACAAGCGGTGACGCGAACAATTGCCCGACGATGCAGACCGCGCAGATGATCACGGTATTCAGCATGTAACGGCCAAACGGCACGGTTTCTAACGCGGCCTTGTAATTCGACCATTGAAAGGCTTCCGGTATAATTCGCGGCGGCAGCTCGAAAATTTCAGTCGGCGACTTGAGCGAGGTGAACACAAGCCAAACGAAAGGAAACAAAAAAAGTACCGAGAACAGGATCAGCATCGTATGCGGAAAAATCTTCGTTCGAAGCAGCTTTGCAGCGCTCATTCGCTATTCACCTCCGTAGTAAACCCAGCGTTTGGATGTTTTGAGAACCAGCAGGGTGATCAGCATGACAATAATGAACAGGATCCAGGCCAGCGCCGAAGCATAACCCATCTTCAGATTGATGAAGGCTTCCTGATACAAATTGACGGCATAGAACAACAACGACTGCCCGGGTCCGCCGAGAGCACCCCCGCTTGACTTGCCCCCTGCCAGGATATAGGATTCCGTGAAAATCTGAAAGGCCCCGATGAGCCCCATGATCAGCTGGAACAAAATGATCGGTGACAGCGCCGGCACTGTGATTTTCCAAAACCGGTACCACCAGTTGGCCCCATCCACTTGCGCCGCTTCGTAGTAGGTTTGCGGAACGCCTTGCAGGGCCGCCAGAAAGATGAGCGCACCCGCGCCGGAGCCCCACAAACCCATCAGAATCAGAGATGGCTTGGTAAATTGGGGATCCAGCAGCCAGGCCGGATCGGGAAGATGCGCCCATCGCAAGAAAATGTTGACCAGACCGAAATCCGGATTCAGCATCCACGTCCAGAGCAGGGCGCTTGCCACGCCGGGAATGACGGCCGGAAGATAGAATATCGTACGATAATAGTTGATGCCTTTCACTTTGAAATTCAGCAGCAAGGCGATCAGCAATGAGCTAAACAGCGTAATCGGGACGGATATGAACGCCATGAATAGCGTATTGCTGATCGATTTATAAAAGCTGTGGTCTTTCATGATCGCCTTGTAATTGTCCATCCCCACCCATCTCGGGGGATTGAACAGATCGTATTCCGTCAGGCTGAAATAAAGGGAACTGAAGAAAGGATACACGGTAAAGATCAGGAAGCCGATGATCCACGGGGAAGCGAAGAGCAGCCCCAACCCGAAATAATGCCATTCCTTTCTCGTCCAGCCCTTTCTCCGCTTGGGCGCCGCTGCGGATACCGTTTCAATCATCTGCACGTCCTCCTCGTGATCGTTGGAATGCCGGGCTAGGTCCGGGGAGCGGAGCATAGCCCGGATGTGATGAACCCGCTTATTTGACGAGCGGCTGAATTTTGTCTTTCACCCTTTTCAATCCTTCTTCCATACCGATGTCACCGCGCAGGATGGCGTTATATTGGTTCGAGAATTCCGTCATGTACTCCGTCGAGAAGGATGTAGCCGGGAAGGAATGCAGGTTCGGGCTCGAGGAATATTGCAAAAACTCCTGGAAGCCGGGCACCTCCTTGTAGATTTCATGCGTCTGCAGCGAGCTTCGGGTCGGCAGGTTGCCGATGGCCGCGGTGAACTCCGCCATCTGCTCCGGCTCGGTCATCCACTTCAGGAATTTCCACGATTCCTCCGGATGCTTCACGCCTTTAGGAATATAAAATACGCTTGTGGTCACGTTGCCCGGATCTTTGAGGCTTGCATTGTTTTCATCGTAAGGAATGGGCGCAATGCCGTATTTCAGGTTCGGAGCGTACTGTTTGATGAATGTCGGCAGCCATTCGCCGTCAATGGTCATTGCATACTTGCCCGTGAAGAACGGATTCTGAGGCGACATGTACTGCCCCAAGCCGGATGCGAAGCGATCGAGCTCCTTCGATCCGAATTGGTCCCAGATGCCTTTGCCGAATTCCAAGGCTTTCTTGACCCCGGCATCGTCCGGCGTGACCTGCTTCTTGTCCGCATCGTAATAGGAACCGCCGTAGGCGTAGCTAAAGGTATAGGCATCGACGCCCGGCCAGAGGCCCAGCTGCTGCAGCTTGCCGCCATCCTCCTTAACGCTCAGCTTCGCGATGTATTCTTTCAGCTGGCTCATCGTCTCCGGCGGACCGCTAAAGCCCGCCTTCTCCAGCAGATCTTTGTTATAGAACAGCATCGAGACATGCATCGCAACCGGCAAGGCGTACGTTTTGCCATTCGATTGGGAAGAGCTCAGCGCGGCAGGCACGAAATCGTTCAAGTCAACGTTATCCTTCTTGATGTAATCGTCCAGCGGCATCATCGCTCCGCGTTCGCCCCACGGCACGACGTCCTGGCCGAAGTTGGATGCGATGTCCGGCGGGTTGCCCCCTGTAATCGCCGTCAGCTGTTTCTGATAATCACTTTGGGACAGCCCTTTCACCTGAATATCCGGGTTCGCGTCATTCCATTTCTTGATCAGTTTCTCAAGGGCTTCCGCCTCCATGCCGGTCCAGCCGTACCAGAAGCTCAGCTGCATCTTTTCTTTCGGGGCGTCACTGCCCTTCGCTTCGCCGGCTTCCTTCTTCCCGGAGCTTGTCGCGTCTTTGCCACCGCAGCCCGCAAGAACCGCCACCAGCAAGAAAACCATCACGATCCCCCATGTACTCCCTTTTCGCATCATATCTCTTCCCTCCTTAATCTTGGGGCGGCAGCGCCGCGGAAAAGCGCGCTTGCCGCCGTCAACTAACCACATGTTATCATGTAAGCGTTTTAGTTAATTTCACTATTGTATCTAGTAATTGGATTATCGTTAAAAATATCGGAATTTTGCAAAATTCGATTCTACCCGCTCACGGGTACAATATATAGACGAACCAAACCGTTTCGATCTATATATTGTTGATTAGAAGTCGCTTCTTAGATTTTTGCAAAATCCTTAATTAAAATGATCTGCCCGTCACCTGTTTTCGGAATTGGTTCGGAGAAATGCCCGTGTACTTTTTAAAAATCCGGCAGAAATAAGCCAGCTCGTTGAACCCCGTGGCATAACATACGTCCGTGATGGACAATGAAGGGCGCTGCAGCAGGACAAGGGCATTGGAGATGCGCAAATCGACGAGATAGCGGTTGAAGGTCTTGCCCGTCCACTCTTTGAACAGCCTGCAAATCGTCGGCTTGGACATATTGGATATGGCGCAAATATGCTCCAGCTTGATGTCCTCATGCGCGTTCCGGTCGATGTATTCGACGACTTTGTTCATCGTGTCGCGATACCTTTCTATTTTTTGGAAACTGGCCTTCACCAGCTCCCCGTTCACTTGGCGGATCAGGATCGACAGCAGCTGCAGGAGGCTCGCCTTCAGCACGATTTCAAAAAAGGGCGTCCGCTCCTCGTATTCCCCGAGCATATCCTGGAGCAGGCCTCGAATCCTGCCGTCCGTAACGCCGTCGAAGACGATCTGCGAATGCGGGGTACAGTCCGACTGCGAGAAATGCTTCAAATAATTCGCGTCAAAGAACCTCCGCTCTCCCGAAGGATCGCCGAAGCGCTCGTTAATGAAGGACGGCATGAATTCGCAGCCGAGGATCTCCACTTCTTCCTCAAAAGCCTGCACGCGGTGCAGCGTAAAGGGAGGAACGAGAAACAAATCGCCTTTGCGGATCCGGTACTGCCGATTCCCGAGCGTGTGCACGAATTCGCCTTTGGTTACGTACCATATCTGATAATAGTCATGGAAATGGGTGGACAAGCTGACGAGGGCATCCATCCGGTACATTTTACAGCGCAAATCTTCCAGCATCTCCAGCTTGGAGTTGAAATAGATGACTCCGGCGCGGGTCAATCGATCGATATCGATCTTCTTCATTCGGTATGACTCCTCTCTGCTTCCCCCTTGAAATAACGATCTCATTCACTTATGCGTCCCGATTCGGGCTTTGGCAATTCGATACGTAAGTACAATCTTTCCCCTTCCGGATCACCTAGAATGAATTCAAAAATCGAGGGAGGACTGCACTTGCATGAAGACTAAAATCGCTTATTTGGATGGTTTCAGAGGACTGGCGGCCTGCGTGGTCGTGGTCTCCCACTTTTTTCAGGTATTCGCGCCGTCCGTCTTCGAGGGAAAACCGGAGATCGTCCACTTTCCCTTCGAAGGCTTCGCCGCGCGGACGCCGCTGAACCTGTTGTTCAACGGCAACTTCTCGGTGTGCGTATTCTTCGTATTAAGCGGATATGTGCTCAGCTGGCGCTACTTTCGCACGAAGGACAAGATGCATATCTACGCCTCCGCGCTGCGCAGGTTCTTCCGGCTTGCCATTCCGGCCACGCTGTCGGTCTGCCTCGCTTTCGCGGTCATGCGGCTGGGATGGGGATTCTTTGACGATATCCGCCAGGCGACCCAATCCTCGATGCCCGATCCGTTCACGGCCAGCTCCCACGTTCTCGTCATGATTCAGGAGGCCTTGTACCACACCTTCTTCACTTATGGTTCCGCTTACAATCCCGTGTTATGGACCATGACCTATGAGCTGCTGGGCTCCTTCCTCATCTTCGGGTTTCTGTTGACCTTGGGACGATTCAAGCTGCGGATCCTCGGTTACGCCGTGCTCGCGGCGCTGCTCGCGGATTCCTACTATCTCGGATTTGTGCTCGGTATGGTCCTCAGCGACCTGATGTACAGCGGCCGTGACCGGCTGACGGCATTTCTTCCGCCTTGGACTACTCCCCTGCTTCTGGGCGCCGGGCTGTATCTCGGCTCTTTCCCTTACGTGGGCACCGAAAATACGATCTACTCCATCCTGGTATGGAGGGGCTCGTCCACCTTTTCGTTCTTCGTGTTCTACCACACGGTGGGCGCATGTCTAACTTTGACGGCGCTCTTAATCTCGCCCCGGCTTAAATCGCTGTTCGGCAGGCGGCCCTTCCTCTACCTCGGTCGCATATCCTTCTCCCTATACCTGGTTCACTTCACGATCATCTGCTCGCTGGGCTCCTATCTGTTCTATCAATTCCACCTCCTGTTCCCTTACGGCCTAAGCACAGCCCTCACCGTTATCCTAACAACTCCTTTGATCTTTGCAGTAGCTCATTTTTTCAATCGGTTCGTCGACGCGCCCACGCTGGCGGTACTCGGACCTTGGAGCAGGCGGGTCTTGGATCGGATCGGCCGGAAAAAATCCGGGAGTGTGCCTGTTGAAAAGTCGAAGGGGGTATAAGGCATGACTACTACCAAAAAAAAACTGACGGAAGGGGGCCCTGACGGAAACAAGAATCTTAAATCCCTGACTATGTGCAAGGCGGCCGCTGCGGGTACGGATCGTTCTTCCGATCGCTGTTGTCTCCGAATTTCTTTGATTATATTTTCTAAGGTAGAAATTCCGAGACAAAGCACTTGCTTCCGAAGCTAGCTTTCCTGCGGAAAGCTTTTAGGCCACCGCTGCGCTTCTTCAGATCGATTCCGTCCCCTCCGCTTCTTTTGGCATTACGCAAACCCTCTCCCAGTTTAGATCCATAATCGCTTTGCCAGGCGCTGCCCCTTAGCTCGTGATCATGATCAATCACCAACAACCCCGTCCCAATGCAAAAAATCTCCAAAGACTCGTTTCAGCGCCGCCATGCGCTGTCAACGAGTCTCCTTGGAGATTGCAATTAGCTGCGGAACAGCTTACGCACCTACAGAGGGGCCCGACAAGAGCCTCTAAAGCACCGCATCTGCAAGTCAGTCAGCTTGGTTATCGACTGCCAGCCTATGATAGAAAGCAACGCAAAGCAGCCATTCCCGTTCTCCGAAAATGGCTGCTTTTTCAGTTCTTGCCGCTTACCGGCTCTCCGGCAGATCGATCCAGTGATACGGCTGCTTGGCGGCGATAAGTCCGTTTTCGATGATCGACATAATAGCGATCGTCTCGGCAGGCGGCACGCTTGCGCGGCCCGTTTCGAAGAACGTCACCAGATCCCGGATGAAGCTCCGGAAATAATCCGATGCTGGCTGCACGACGCGGCAGGCGCCCGCTTCGTAGTTGACGGCCATCATGAACGGACAGCCGGGGCCCGGCTGCTGGATCGTGGCCTGGCGGCCGCCCGCGAACTCGATCAGCAGCGCCGGCGCAGTCTCCGTGCCTACGAACATGACGCGCTTCGCGTCCGTGCCCATGAGCGCGACGACCGGCTCAATCTGGTGGATCGAGTAGTTCTCGAATCGGCCC
This sequence comes from Paenibacillus dokdonensis, assembly GCF_004916975.1. GTDB lineage: Bacteria > Bacillota > Bacilli > Paenibacillales > Paenibacillaceae > Paenibacillus_AQ > Paenibacillus_AQ dokdonensis. The sequence continues at coordinate 646,881 of NZ_STGQ01000003.1, forward strand.
GGTCCGAAGCTCGAGATCACTTGAATCCCAGCGCGCTCGACATCCCCGTATTCCTCGGCATAACGCAGAGCGGATGAGGAATACAGCGGCGTGTCATACTGCGCGGCCCGCTCGAACAAACGTAATGCCGCTGCCCGGTCCGGGGCAAACGTCTTATCAATGTAAGTCGGCTTTCCTGAAGCGAGCGGCAGCTCCGCAAGGGCCTCATGCTGCTCCGGATTGTCTGGTGACAGCACGATCAAATAATCGCTTTGGGCGATCACTTCTTCCATCGTTTCGCACCATGTCACGCCATGCTTTACGCACCATTCCCGGTTGGTCAGCCCATGCTCCTTGTCCTTGATCGCATGCGCAAATGCGACCTCCATCGTCCCGCCCGAGGCTTCTCTGATCCATCCCGGGTATTGATTGGCATGCCATTCGTCGAGAAAGTAGTCGATAAAGCCGATTTTCTTCATACCTGCGCTCCCGCTTCCACCAGGGATACCTCGCGGCCTTCGTCGGAGGATTGATAGATCGCCTCGATCATTTGCGCAGTCAGGATCACGGTATCGATGTGCGACGGCAGCTTTTCACCCGAATGAATGCCCGCGATAAAGCCATCGATCTCCTCCTGGAACGCGTTGGTCTTCGGATAGCTAGGCGTGCTTTCGATCAATGCGCCGTGCTTTGCCGAATAGAGCGTGAATTCCTTGCCGTATTGGAGACGGATACCCGCCTTGTCCCCGAGGAAATCGATGTACGTTTCTTCCACGCCAATGTTTTGTGCCCAGGCGCCGTTGACCGAAATCGACGGTCCTTCGGTCCGGATCATCGCCGTCACGAAGTCGTCGACGTCATAGCTTCCTTCGTAATTCGGCGGCCCCGCCCACATACTCAGGTACGCGTAGTTCCGCAGATCCTGGCCCAGCTTGGAGTACGCCTGTCCCGTTACCGTTCTAGGCCGCGGATCGCCTGTACAGTACATTACGATATCGAGGTAATGCACGCCCCAGTCAATGAGCGCCCCGCCGCCGGCAACCGCTTTGGTCGTAAAGTCTCCGCCGAGCCCGGGGATCGAGCGATGCGCACGGAAGCTGACCACGACATGGTACAGCTCGCCAAGTTCACCATTTTCGATCATCTGCTTGATGATGTTGACGCCTTTATTGAAGCGGTTGACGACGCCGATATTCAGCGTTTGGCCGGTTTCATGCTGCACCTTCTGCATCTCCAGCGCTTCCTTGTACGTTCTGGCCGCCGGCTTCTCGCACAGCACATGCTTGCCCGCGCGCATACAATCGATGGCGATCTGAGCATGAACATTGTTCGGCGTGCATACCGATACCGCCACCACGTCCGGATCCTCCATAATAACCCGGTAATCCTCCACCGCCGTACCGCAGCCATACTCCAAGACCGCCTTCTCGGCCCGCTCCTTGCGAATGTCGCAGAAATACTTGATCTCAGCGTCCTCATTAGCCATGTAAGCCGGGATATGCGCATTGTTGGCAATGGTTCCGCAGCCAATCACAGCTACAATCGTTTTAGCCATAGTTTCTTCCCTCCGATGATCGGCACCCGGACATGCAGCTCCGGATGGCATTAAGTATTTTGACCGAAACGTTATTCCCGAAAAATTTGCCATCGCTCTCCCGGCCGACAGCATTTCATTCGTCAATCGTTACGGCCAACTAGTGATATGATATCATGCAAGCGTTTTAGTTGACTTCAATATCGTATGTGAAAATAGGATTATCGTATCCGTTTCCAAAAGCTGCTTGCTGCCTGTTTGCGGAACGGATCGGCGATATCCCCTTGTAATGTATTAAAATTATGCAACAAGCATGTGGCTTATTCCCACGCAGCTGAGGTCACTTCCCTATTGGCCATCAGAAGGGAGCGCAACGGCTTAAGTCATGTGATCGGCTCCATCTACCGGAGCAAATCCGATCTTCGGTCCAGTTTCAACTCCGGATCGATGAATGCTGCTGAAAACGCCCCATCCCTCTCCGTACTCGTCTGCATCTGCTCTGTACGAATCTGCAATGTTACCGTGATACAACATGATCATTCGTATTTAGCTGTAGACTTATCATTTTGCAGCGAATATAATAACAAAAGTATATTTAAAAAACGAACATTAGGATGGTACTTATGAATAAATATATGCAATTATTCCGAGGCACTGCATTTTCCAGCAAATCCTCCCAAGAAATTCAAATATTAAAAGACCATCTGTTCTGCATCAATCATGAAGGACGAATAGAAAAAGTCGTAACCCCAGTGGATTCCGACTATCAACCTTTACTGGATGCTTATCAAGGTCAAGACAACTATCACGCTCTAGATGAAGGTCAGTATCTATTACCCGGGTTTGTCGATTTGCATGTTCATGCGCCGCAATGGGCCCAATCCGGAACAGCGTTAGACATTCCGCTCTATGATTGGCTGAACACGTATACCTTTCCGCTTGAATCCAAATTCTCGGATCTCGATTTTGCACAAGAGGTCTACGATGATTTGGTCAGCACCCTGCTCGCCAACGGAACAACGACAGCACTTTATTTTGCAACCGTACATAAAGAAGCCAGTTTATTGTTAGCCGAAATATGTGCCAAAAAAGGCCAGCGTGGACTCGTCGGGAAAGTGGTCATGGATGATCCGGAGCAAAACCCGGAGAACTACCGAGACGCTGACACCCGGACGGCACTGGCGGATACGGAAGAATTCATTCTTGCTGTACAACAATTGGCCCAATCAACTAAACAAGGTGTTTATCCCGTCGTGACACCCAGATTCATTCCGAGCTGTACAGATGATGCATTGAAAGGCTTGGGAGAGCTGGCAAATAAATATGACACTTATGTTCAATCGCACTGCAGCGAAAGCGATTGGGCGCATGGTTATGTACAAGACCGATTCCATAAGAACGATGCTTTTGCCCTGCATGATTTTGGGCTATTGCGTGAAAAGTCTGTCATGGCGCATTGCAATTTCCTGAATGATGATGACGCAGATTTATTTGCCGAGAAAGGAACGGCTATTGCCCACTGTCCAATATCCAACGCCTATTTTGCCAATAGCGTCATCCCTGTAGCTCATTTTCATGCCAAAGGTGTGGAGATTGGCCTCGGATCGGATATTTCAGGAGGCTTTTCGCCTAGTCTTTTTGATAACATCAGACAAGCCGTCATATCTTCAAGAATGCTGGAGGATGGCGTTAATCCTGCCCTTCCTGCTCAAGATCGCGGCGTACCGGGCTCACGCATTACGGTTGACGAAGCTTTCTATCTTGCGACGGCCGGCGGCGGCGAAAGTTTGAGCTTACCCATCGGCCGCATTCAAGAAAACTATGCATGGGATGTACAAATCATCGATACCAAGCTGCCATCCGCCAAATTGCCAATCTTTAATGAGAATGAGGATTCACATGACATTTTCCAGAAAATCATGTATCTGACTCGGCCTGAGCATATCCGCGAGGTCTGGGTACAAGGCGAAAAGGTTCATTCCCGTTAAGAAATATCAGAGAAATGTCTATCTTACAAAAATAGAAAGTTCGAGGTGTACAACGGAGTGGAAACCCAAACAGGCCAGCAAGCTCACGCTCAGCATTTAACCGTTTTGCCAGATGAAAAAATCTCGTTTGGTAAATCCGTCATCCTAGGCTTACAGCATGTTATTGCCATGGACGTTTATGTCGTACCTTTCCTTATTGCGATGTTAATCGGTTTATCAACCGGCCAGTCAACCGCGTTGATTCAAGCAACTTTTATTGCGGCTGGGCTTGCAACGATTGTACAAACTTATTTCTGCATGAAGCTGCCTGTCGCCCAAGGTCCTTCCTATGTTCCGCTTGGTGCGATCGTCAGTATTTATGCGGCTAGCGGCGGTGGGCAATTAGGTTGGAATTCCGTATTAGGTGCCAGCTTAGTTGGCGCGATCTTAGTTATTATTTTGGGCTATACCGGTATTTTCAATAAAATCGTTAACATATTTATCCCACCGATTGTTGGCGGTACGATCATATTCATTGTGGGTCTTTCATTACTGCCTGTGGCCATCAGAGACAATATTTATGGAGCCGCGGATGCTACGATCAATCAAAACGTGTTACTGGCCCTGATCTCAGGTGCTGTACTCATACTTTTCGTGCTCCTGGGTTCTTTGCTTCGCAATAAGGGATCCATATTCCGAATTATATCGGTTATGGTCGCGCTCGTTGTCGGATGTATTTCTGCCAATTTTATGGGCGTGCTGGATTTCTCTGCTGTTAAAAATGCCAAGTGGTTTAGCATGCCGCATCTCCCTTTTGCCGATTTTGGCTTTTCGTTCAACTTTTCAGCGATCATTACCATGATCATTATTTATTTCGTACTGCTCGCTGAAACCACAGGTACGTGGTTTGCCGTCAGCAACGTGATCGATAAACCGTTAACGGATAAAAACCTGAACCGGGGCGTGATCGGGGAAGGCATTAGCTGTCTGATTGCTTCTTTGCTCGGTTCAACGCCTGTTACGGGTTACTCCACTAATGCCGGCATCATTTCCATCACAGGAATTGCGAGCCGCCGCGTTTTCCTTGCCGTAGGAGGATGGTTTGTTCTCTTTGGCTGCTCGGGTAAATTAGCCGCATTAATCTCATCGATTCCAACAGCCGTTATCGGCGGCGTCTTCACCATCGTCTGCGGCATCATCGCGATCAACGGCATACAGGTGATGAAAAACGTAAAAATCGGCGAAAAAGAAATGTATATTATTGCGATCCCGATGATCATAACCTTAGCTTTAGTGATGATCCCTCAAGACTTCCTGCATTCTTTGCCTACTTTCGTGCAGTATCTATTGGGCTCGCCGATCCTGGCCGCTTCGATTGCAGCTATCCTATTGAATAAATTGCTGCCAAGTGTGAAGTAGTTGTAAAAGCGAGGCAATTAAGTGACAGACACGAACATCAAACTTCAACGTACAGCTTTTTCTTACTGAACGGGCAGGATCGTTGGAATACTGTGATACAAGATAAAGGCTCTCTTTTGTATTTTCATATGTTATTATATGGAAATAAGACGGAATTGGGGGGAGATTTTATTGCAGGGGATTAAATTTATGTATAAACAATTCTTAAGAGAACCTCTGTGGTTTAAAATTCTTATTTTTTCAACTTTGCTCGTTGCGATCGTATTTAGTAATTCGTTTTTTTCGGATAATGGATATTACCAAAGCGCGGCAAAATTTGCTGCGGCAATTTTTTTCTCTTCAAATGGCATCAAATTCCGTAGAAATCCTCGACTTTCAGTTATCTTTTTCGTATTAACCATTTTATGTATATATCTGTCCTGGGACAATTTTTACCAAGCACGCACGTCTTTAAGCTAAGGGTACAATAACCTGATCAACCGTCCTTTTGCTGGACGGTTTTCTTTTTTTATCCGAAAATCAGCATTATGTTAAGCATAAGCCTTTTAATACACAAAGTGGTCTCCCTAGAGGGAGTTTGGAAGGCATCAATTAGGATTCAACCTGGCATTCGATCTCTTTGAGCACCACTACCGGTTTTAATCCAGGTTCCCCTCAAGCTTCATATCTACCATCGGGGATAAAAAAGCTCCGAGAGTAGGTGGATGTAGCTTAGGATACCCTCCAAAAACTCCAGGTTTTAAGCCAGCTCCCCGGTTTGAAGGCTCGGGGGGCGGCGGTGTTGACTTTGGCTGGATACTGGGAGAACGGTTAAACCAAGTCTGCCGAGTTCATCCATCTATAGTAATCTTGTGAATGCACGGTTTTAAATCCAACCGATTCATACAAACCTAGAGCGTGGTCGTTTTTCGTTTCGACTTCTAAGTGTACCGAATATCCCGCCATGCTTTGCTCTTTAATGACTCGGCGTAACACTTTTCTGCCTATTCCTCTGCCTTGATATTCTGGCAAAATGGAAAATCCATAAATCCACGCTTGCCCCTCTTCTCGGCTCACTCGAATTTTCCCTACCGTACCTTCGCTCACATCAATCATGAACATATCCGTGTGGTCCGCGGAGACCATGCTTTCTATAGCTCTAGCGTCTTCTTCGTTCATTCCGAACGCCGCAACGGATAATCGTACGCGCATTTCGTAATCATCTAATGTTGCGTGCCTCAAATGAATATCATCCGTATCTTCAAGGGATTTTTCTTGCCACTCCATTTGATGCTCTGTGAATGCATACTCAGCACCTTGCTTACTTAAAAAAGCTTTTGCCGCATCGGATCCCGCAGGCGCGTTCAACAAAACCTTCCGGTATCCGTCTTGCTCTACTCTTTCCATTCCTTGTTGGAATAATCTGCGAAAATGCCCTTGTCTTCGTGCACTTGGTTTTACCATTCCGCACACTTCGACTTCAGAACCAAATGCATACAAACCTAAAAACGCTACAAGCTCGCCATGTTCATAATGGAGAAAATCCAGGTGGTCAGATTCCCGCGCTCTAAGCATTTCCCAGTTAAGCTTTAGTTGTAGATGATCATGAATTTCACACTCTTTTTGCAATTTTTCAATATCTTTTAATTGTTGTGTCGTTAACATTTATTCTCCTTTGGCTGTCCGCATCCATATTCTCAGTTATTTTAACAGGACATTAGGTTACTATCACCATACCACATATTGGATTAGCCTTGTCGTCAGAAAACCAAAACATTGCCATAGCTTTTTTCTCAGTTCCACAGCATAGGCTACCGCGTCCAACGTCGTGGTTGAATACTGTTTGCCCTGCGCTGCAATGATGTCCGGAATCAAGTCTCGCACAAGCTTGTTGTATACCGGCATGGTGTTTTTTCTCCTCTCGCATTCGTAGGTCCTGTTGTAAAGGTATTTTTCACGTTATGGTTTGAGTGGATGCTTCAAGCCAACTCGTCCTCTTTTCTCAACAGCATCGATTGAAAATGAGGGGCTCCTTCGCCCATGTCGCGTGTATGGAAATCCTCGATCCGAAAATAACCTTGGATCTTCATGCGTATCTCCTCATCAGGATACATAGCAAAATAACGCTTCGGCTCATAAGCATCCTGCTCCCAAATCCCGTCCGATTCCATTCCGCCATACAGCCCTAAGTAGAACAACCCGCCCGGCTTCAATACACTCTTGATTTCCGTGAGGACATCCGGCAGCTGCACTTTCGGCACATGCAGCAAGCAGTTCATGGCATATACCGCGTCAAATGAGCGATCCGCAAAATCCAAATCATAAAAATCCATCATCCGTGCGCGCAGCCCCTTTTGCCTGCATAAACGAACCATCTCTTCGGACAAATCGACGGTCGTCATATCGAAGCCATGCTCCTGAAAAAACAAACTATCCCGCCCTGGTCCGGCTCCGACTTCCAAAACGGTTCGAACCTCATTCGTCTGGAATGCATTCAGCACTTGGTCGCGTTCTTCTACCTTCCAGCCTTCCAGACTGGATGAATTTCTGAGTTCTGCCTGATTGTCGTAGGACTGACGGAGAATGGTTTTGATAACCGCGGTCTCGGTAAGATCGGAATCAGGCCTTGGACTTGGAAGTTCATCCTCTTCAATTAAAATGCTAACGAATGCAACGTCCGCCGGCGCGAAAATATATTCGCCAAGCTCATCCCGCTTCACCCAACGGACTTCGTCATGATCTGTCAGCTTCATCGTGCCGCTGATGAACCGCGCCCTGTATGCGATTAACCGGATATGCTTCACCCCATAGCGATGATCATTGGTTCCGAAGTACGCGTAAGGCTCAATGGCGATTTGCATCTCCTCAAGCAGCTCGCGCTTCAGGCATTCCGCTGGAGTTTCGCCTTGCTCAAGCTTGCCTCCGGGAAATTCCCATCGTCCGGCCTGAGGCTTTCCCGCCTTTTTTCTGGCGATTAACAACTGTCCATGTTCGTTTTCGATAATGGCTGCGGCTACTTGGATCAAAAGGGGAACCCTCCTGTGATTAGCTCTATAGGTAAATCGATAACAATAGATTAGCACATTTAAATGAGGGAAGAGTAAAACTGCAGAGCAAAATCATAAGTGCGTTGATCATCCCACATAAAAAGGAAGTGCCGCATTTTCAACTACAACACGATAAGGACCATGCAAAATTAATATTCCGTGCCTCTTCAGCATCTTATGGGCTCTATCTCTAATTCCCATAAAACCAAAAAAAAAGCACCCACCATGGGCGCTTTTTACATTCTCCGCAGCGTACCGTTTATGCCTCTTCAAGCGACGATAATGTCTGCGCCGTAAAATGGTAAAACGCCATGGCATCCTCACCGTTAGCAAAACCGGCCTGCGCCATCTTGTCACTGCCTCCGCCTTTACCGCGATAATCATTCAGATGCTGCTTGAAGAACGCACCGCAAGAGAGTTCGATTTCTCCTCCTCTGACGAGAAGTACCTTATGATCCGCGCCGGTTACGAAAAGCACGATAACGTCAGCTTGGTCGGTGAGTTTGGCCGCCAAGTTTTGCATATCCTTCAGCGGCTTGTCCGCAAATATGTGCTTGATCAGGCTGCCCTGACGGTCTGCCAACAGCTTTTCAGCCAGATATGCGTCATTCTCCACCTTCACGGCATTCAATTCAGCCTGGAGCTGCTTTTGCTCCTGATCCCATTTCGCAATCCGATCCGGAATTTCTTCCTTTGCGGTATTGAACCTCGCAGACAAGCTGCCGAGAATCTCCATGCCGGCATTAAATTCTCTGAGTGCACGATAGCCGCATTTAAAATAGATACGCGTATGCCCTTTCTGCTTCTCCGCTCTCAGCAGCTTGATCATACCGATCTCACCCGTTGCGGAGACATGCGTCCCGCCGCATGCATTATATTCGATCCCTTCGATCTCGACGATCCGGATATCTTCGGTTACCTTCGGCTGCTTCACCAGCGGTAGCAAGGCCGCCTGCTCCCGGCTCACAAAATAATTCGTTACCTTGCGGTTAAGGTAAATCTGATCATTGACTTCGAGCTCCAGCATCATCAGTTCATGCAGTGGCAGATCAGACCGGGCGATATCAATGGTGGCGTAATCCTCACCCAGGTGAAAACTGAGCGTCTCCGCCTGGCATGCCTTCAGACACACGGCCGATAGCAGATGCTGTCCGCTGTGATGCTGCATATGGTCGAACCTTCTCCCCCAATCCAAGCGGCAGCCGACCTCTTCCTTCTCGGGAAAATGCTCGACTTTATGCAGGATCTCCCCTTCCTCCTGTACGACATCCAGAACCGGGATTTTATCAATCCACCCCAAGTCACAGGGCTGCCCTCCGCCATGCGGATAAAAGGCCGTCTCCTCCATGACCAAATAATTTCCGTCCTCTCGCTCCAGTTTGCGTGTGATTCGTGTCTCCCACTCCCGGATATAAGCCGATTCGTAATATATCTTCTTCGTCATCTTCATGTCCTCACTGTTCCCAGGATAAATTTACTTTAATCTCAGCTTACTATAAAACGGTCGCGAAGCGCCAAATCCCTGAATAAAAAAACCGCCTGTCACTGATGCGAACAGCACGGTTTGAACAACGGGTTAATATCTAATAGGTTTTACTTCCCAATATGAATAATTAACTCCAGATGTCGATGATATGACCAGCTAGATAGACCCCATTTTAGGCTGATTCTGTCAATTTGGTTGCAACCCCACAAGAATCGAACAGCACGGATCACTTGATTCACGTAATTATGTAATATATTTATATTATCCTATATTTTAAACATTAGTTAAAAAAGATTAGGGGGCTATGAACATGAAAAAACTATTACTGATAATATTGATTTTTAGTGTTTATATTGCTGGGTGTAATAAAAAATATAATGTTTTTACAGTTGATGGAAATATAAATAAAATTAGTACAGATAATAAAGAAATCTGTATAAATGATACTTGTGTGAATGTAGATAATATCAAGGAATATAGGTTGATGATCACGTTAGAATAACACTGGAAAGTAGAGATACCATCCATGATGTTTATGATCCTAAATTGATTAAGGTGTTAAAGATTGAAAAAATAAGTGATTTCTAGAATGTTTAAGCTAATACCGTGTCGATCAATCTTACAGTCAGAGAACGAAAAAAAAACGTCTTTCTAAATTGGAGGGACGCTTAAGATGCTTGAACGCTCCCCAAGTCCTCTGCTAGAAGTCATTCGTATTCGTACTTGTCAGCATAACCGTCAACTCACTCGATACTTAAGATAAAAGTTTATTACTATTCCCAGAAGGTTCATCCATATACTTCCCCTTAGAATTTGTAGTTCCCCAAAGTTTTATTTTATTATTTTCCTTTGTATAAGAATATCTAACATTAGGTTCATCGCTATAAATAATATTTATATAATATTCTTTTCCTTTTGTAGAATATCCACTTTCGACCTCTTTAATAGAAGCTTTCGGATACTCCTCTTTTAGATGAGCAATAACTTCTTTCTCAAGATCAGAAATAGGTAATTGATATTCATGAGCCTTCGAATATCCCCAATACTCTAAATATCCTCCGATGCATACCACACTGATCACAGTAACGATAAGTTTCTTTTTCAACATGGAATTCTCCTTTCTACGTTCGGCAGCAGCAGCCCGTTATCCCATTTACCATAAACGACTTCTATTGCTAGACCATACCTATGCTGTTGTGGATAATTTATGTTGGTGTAAGGTGGCCCAGAATCCAAACACCAGAAAATGAAAGCTGCGCAAAAACGTATTGCGCATCAATAGCCCGAAATATGGGCCGTTAAAATAGTCGATGAAATGCTGGAAACCTACCCAATCCGTTCCGTGAAGGAAAAAAAACGGTTTGCCCGGGAAGTAATTCTGAAAAGTGATCAGAATTCCGTACATCGAAATATAGCTAAAATCAAAATGTGAAGCAGAACGGGAAGCATAATTAAGTACAACTGGAGATTGTCACGCACTCGAAAAGATTTTCGCTGATTCGGCTGACGGATGGCTCTCATGATCTTCCCTTCCCTGATGGTCTGACGGAACTTGCAGGCCTGCTTCCGCATGACTCATGATATGCCGAGCCTTGAATTCCGGGCAAGCAACAATTTTTGATGGGGTGCGCAATTTTTGATGGGGTGCGCAATATTTGCGGTGGATGTGGGAAAATCGTGGTGGGAGGCGGAATCGGGAGTGTATTTGGTGGAAGTAGATTAAAAAAGGGCCCTAAAAAACTGGGCCCTTCTAACCGTCGATTTTATTAAGCAAATCAAATGCCTTCGATCCTTGGTTATAGATAAATCTCGCTTAAGCTCTGTTCATTCCGGGCAAGCCACTTTGGAAGACAACGAACTCTAGGGCTTTTTAATTGGCCCTCCCGAGTTGAATGGTGTGTATGGATTGTCAACAGTAAATCAGACAACTTTTTTAAGGGCTTCTTGGCGATACTGAACAGGAGTCATATAACCTAATGTCCCATGAATACGATGCTTGTTGAACCAATTAACGTAATCGTATAATTCCAGTTCCAGATGACGAAGACTTTGGAAGTTCATCTGGTTCACGAACTCTGTTTTCATGATTTTGTAGGTAGCTTCGGCTACAGCGTTATCGTATGGACAGCCTTTCGCACTTAGAGATCTGCCGATCTCAAACGTCCCCAGAAGCTCGTCTATCTTTTGATTTTTAAACTCGCTGCCGCGGTCCGTATGAAACCACTGAATCTGACGTAAATCTCCCTGGACGTTCGCAAAAGCGCGGGAAATCAGAGCAGCGTCTTTATTCGTACCTGCACTATGGCCAATGATCTCTCGATTGAACAAGTCGAGCAGCACACATATGTAATGCCATCGGTTCTGAACCTTCACATAAGTCAGATCGCTGACAACGAAGCGCTTTGCTTCCTCCTGCTCGAACTCACGGTCCAGAACATTCCCTGTCGTTGCTTCATTAGAAGCGGTTTTATGGGGCTTATATTGAGCCACAGTGTAGGTGGAAACTAGCCCTTGCTCTTTCATAATCCGCCCAATTCTACGTCTGGAAACGACGAATCCGCGTTCTTGGAGCTTGACCTTGATCTTTCGTGTACCGTAAGCTTTTCGATTGTTGTGGAATATCTCAAGAATCGCTTCGGTTATATCGTCTTCGTTCGGTTGTTCTTTCGCGTCATAGTAAAACGTACTTCTTGCGATTTGCAGGACGTCGCACATTGCTGATACCGAGTATTTATCGAGGTTGTTCTGGATGATAGCTACTTTCGTCCCATGATCAGCGCGGCTTGCTTTAAAATATCCACCTCCATTTTCAGACGTTGGTTCTCTTTTCGTAATGCAATTAACTCGTTTTCTTCTGACGAGCGATTGTCCTTCTCCTTGAAGGAGCCCGTTGTCTGAGCTTGTTTGATCCAGCGGTCTAAAGCAGAGGCTGTGAGATCATATTCCTCCACAATGGCTGCTCTGGATTTCCCATTTTCATAGAGTTCCACCAGTTGCTTTTTGAATGCTGAGGTAAAGGTACGTCGTTCTTGTTTTGGCATTGTAGAGTTCCGCTCCTTAATGATGATAGGTTTATTCTACAAGCCCTTATTTTTTCTGTCCAACTAAGTGTAGACGATCCAGTATCCACGGCAACAAGTAAGTATATTTCAGACGAATAGACACCCTACCTTTGAGATTGAGGATCTATTTGCAATCCTCTTTTTACCTATTCTCTCATAAAATTTCTTTATTTTTCAAAATAAACCATAACCTTTTAATTTATGAATTGTTATATATACATAGGCATATACCAAAAATGCCTATTTCAGGAAGTTTATTGACAGAAACACTATACTTAATCAGAAAGGAGGAGTATTGCAGAGTCTCATAGCTTGAATAAAATAAAAAGGAGATGTTTTATCTTGAGAAAATTCACTAAAGCGTGCTTTGCTCTTAGCACTGTCTTTTTGTTACTCGTTCCTGTGGTAAATGCCCAAGAAAAAAGCGTAGTTGACGAAAAAGAATTGAGTAGTGAATTAATTAGGATTGATTCAGATCTGACTATAGAAAAAGAATCAGACGGCCGGGTATTTCCACTAAAGTCCAATTCTCATAATCTTACACCTGCTCAACAAGGGTTGATCTTAAGAGAAATGAAATTCACAGACGAGGAAATCCAAAGCATGAGTCCCGGTGAAAAGGAATCTATTGCTTTGGCAGGTGGCATCAAAGTCGAGTCACAAACTTCTAATTTAGTACAATACTTTCATGCGTCTGATGGTAAGAGATACATGGTAACTGAAGAGAATAGGGATGAAATAGAGGCTTTAAGACAGCAAGAGGCTAAGAAGCTTAGTAAAGAATTAAACAGAGAAGTAATAATACAACCTTTAAGCACCACTATTAATGATGGCATTTTTAGTGCACGTGGTCACGTAACATATCAAGGCAAATCACCGAATGCACAAGAATTCGAATATTTATACACGGACTCTTTCGATTGGTCGACAAATCCGCAAAACAGAATAACTGATACAATAGCACATGCTTGGCAAGGACATACAACTAGCATTAGTAGAAAGGCTAGTACAACGACTACTGTACTAGGTAGTAACACCTATGCTTCCCCATCAGTAACTTTCGATAATGTAAGTGGTGATCATTTTAAATTTTCATATGGCACTCTCTTTGATTCTATGTATGGGTATCTTCAAGATACCGTAAGGATACCTATCACAAACAAAGGGACTACTGGGAGATTCGTCGGAGGTTATGTACACCCATGGACTACAGTACAGCCGGGACTCACTGTTGGTCCCGTCTCAGTATCTTTTGGCGCTTTTATTGGTGATGAGTGGCACTGGGATACCACTTACACCATTGATTCTAATCCTAAATAATCAATATCAGTATTCCAGTAGGGGCGACATTAATGTCGCCCTATTTGCATAATTTTTCCCATTATTTACATGCTTTTTATTGTTCTTTTTTCTGTAGTTGTTCCCGTATATCTTTGAGCTCACTCTGTAGATCATTTAGTTCCCTTTGCATGCCTTTTTTCACGCTATGACTAACGATAAGATATATTATAAAGTAATTGGCAATAAGGAACACTATAAGCTGAATAAGTCCATCAATTCCAACAACGCTGTGACTTCCACTCATATCTCGGTCCTCCCTTTTTTTGTGAAATATTCAATATAATAATAGTGAGGGTCGCTTAGCCCGGAGGGCTGCTGGTGAATCAATTGAAGGTTCGCTTTTTGAAAAGAAGAAATTAATCAAAGCGTGTTGCAGCGGTTTCATAAAGCCTGCTTACTTGCTCAACTCCTCATTTCAAGTTTACCATATTATCCATAAATTCACCCTAAAGACTTGATCCAAGGTAGTACCGGTGGGTACCCGGGCGACAGTAGCTCTGTTAAACCCAATGCTTCAAATGCCTTGAAACAATACATCGGCAAACTCACGATAATGCGTCGTATGTCCGGCATTTACTCTTCAGTCTCGATCAGCAGAATGCGCTCCTGAAACTTGCCCCTTTTTTGCGCCTTCTCGTCGCGTACCCGATTCAGATCCTGCTCCGTGGCCCCATGGACGAACGCTAACGCGTAGATAACCTCCAGCATATCCGCCAGTTCCTCGACGGCTTCTTGGTCCTGCCCGGCTGTTATGTATTCCTGATGCTCTTCTTGCAGCTTTTTCCTCAGTTCTGCAATATAGTCTTCCTGATCCAGCGTCTTGGTCGTATACTGCTTGCCCTGCGCTCCAATGATGTCCGGGATCAGGTCCCTCACAAGCTTGTTGTATATCGGCATAATGGTTTTCTCCTCTCTTATTTGTGGTTCATCGTTGATGTGATGCTCTCTCACGAACTTGTTTTACGCAACTCATTTAGGCCGGCTCGTCCTCTTTTCTCCGGCCTGCGGCTTCCCCTCATTTTTTCTAGCGAATCCAACTGTCCGTGTTTGTTTTCGATGATGGCTGCGGCTACTAGGAATCAAATGGGGGCATAAACAAAAACCTTCCGAAAAGTGTTCCGGAAGGCTATATCATCAGTGGATGAGCAAGTTCAGTTTTGAAACCACCTCTGCCAGCGTCTTTTGCGGCACCTTGCAGATAAACGCAGCTTGCCGCGACTCCCAATCCAGGCTCTTGACCTGGTCGGCGAGAATAACCCCCTCGATCGGCAAATCTTGCGGAATGATAACCTCAAAAGGATAGCCCTTTCGTTTAGAAGTTATCGGACATAATAAGGAAAGTCCCGCCTTTCCATTATAGGCTGCTGGGGATAGGACCAACGCGGGTCGTTTTCCTGCCAGCTCATGACCTGCTTGTGGATTGAACTGCAGCCACACCAGGTCTCCGCGATCCGGCACATAGCCGTTTCCTACCATGCTTCACGACCTTCTGGATTGCCTGACGAGACTTCTTCATGGAGGTTCTCCGGCGTCATTTGGTCAAGCAATTCCTCTAGCGAAGCCGACTTCGGCTTGATGATCAAATGTCCATCCTCAACGTCAAGCTCGATCTCCGATCCCTCCTCTAGACCAACCTTAACAGCAAGGGATTTCGGAATACGAACGCCTAGACTATTACCCCATTTTTGAACCTGGAACATGTAACCACCTCCGCGAATGTATATACAAAGTATATACATTGTGATGAGAAGAATCAAATCAGAAGATTGTACCTGAGACACTATGCTTCATCTAACATTTTATTGATCATTTATTCCTTCTGCTTCAATCCGATCACCTGACTTTTGGGAATTAGCGGCTTGTGATACACCACATATGCCTTGCTAAATCGCTCGAAATAGCTTGGTTCATGTGATTTAGGACTCAAAATGATCATTTTCCGCTTCAGCTCTCGTACGTAAAGGTCAAAGACCATATTTTTGCGCTGTTCATCAAGCGCGCTGTCGAATTCGTCTAGCACGATAAATCCAGGATGGGACTGCAAATTTTGCAAAAGGGAGAGCGCGAATAATAAGGAGCTAAGCGACTCCTCTCCACCAGATACGCCCTTGCCTACCCTTCCACCGCGCGCTTTCATGCTCACGTCCTCCAGCTTGCCCCGGTGTCCTTCCTTACGAGCTCTAATATACAAATGGAAGTGAGTTCTGCCCTGCCTGTCCTCATGAGAATCCCAGTCTACTTGGCCTTCAAATTGAAACAAAGACATATAGGATCTGAATTTTTGCTGTATTTCGCTTACACGCATGCTAATCGTTGTCTCCAGAAGATCTTGTAATTCGATCGTCCGCTGCTCGTCCGCCTCCAGCAGGATCGAGGTTCTCTTATATTCATCCTCCAGCTGCTCATAATTTGCCTTTGCAATTCGATAATTGTCCGGAGCTGCGGGGTCAACTTCTTCTTTTCTCGCTCCTTCAAAGGTAACTTCACCCTTTTCGGACTCTGTACGAAGCGCCTTGAGTGCTGACTTCTCTTCCTGAGCGTACATTTCAGCATAAGTCACTTTAGCCTCATTAAAGATTTCAGGCACTATCCCCTTCATATCTTCGATCTGCCTAGCGAGTACCAATAGTTCTGCTTCCGCATCCTGCTTTCCTTCTTCCGCTTTACGGTGTTGATTTTGCAATTGATCCACCTGCCGATTCGTCAGCAGCAGTTGATGCTCAACTTCGCTACTCTCCCGCTCCAGCCTTCTTCCCTTCTTCTCCATTTGCTCCAAATGAACTTCTAATGTCTGTAATACATTTTCCTTTTCCTGAGTTTCGCCTTCCAACGACCGAAGCTGGGCTTCCTTGGTATGCAGCCGCTCAAATTGTTCCCTCTGCATGCCTAGCTTCTCATAAAATGCCGCTTCTCGTTCTAAACTATCTTGCTCATTTTCAAGCTTGGCCCGGAACCGCACCAATTCTCGAAATACCTGCGATAATCGGGCTTGTTCCTTTTCCAATTCGGACAGCGTGATAGTCATCGTCAGCAGCTGTTCTCTCCGCTGCATTCGCTCATGTTGTCTCGTCATGAAAGCTTCGGCCATACGCACCTGCTGGATTATTCCTCCCAGGATCTGGACCCTTTGCGTATCTCGTAGGACCCATTGGTTGATCTGTTTCAGCTCTGAGGCAAGTCTGTTTATGTTGGACTCCACTTGTTGTTTGCGAACCTCTAATGCGCGTGCACTTAGAATATATCGCGGCTGCTCCTGATTTCCCCGAAGCCCGACGGGATCCCATAGCACATCCTGCTCAATTCGGACCGGATTCTGTTGAAAGAACTGTTCTACCCACCACAACGCCTTGCTGGCATCATTCGTCATTTCCTCAGATAATTCACGTTTTACCTTTAGATAAAGCGCTGGCACAACGGTGACGGAGCGATCCGGAATAAGACTGTGCAGAGAGACATGGTACAGATCATTCGGGGGTTTGACTCTATCCCGGTCTCCACTGAAAAAGATCGTATATTTGATTGTATTAAACGCTTCCTCATGCTTGGGATGTGCTGCCTCATCCAGTTCAATCAAGTCACGAAGCGTATATGCCCTCCTGCCCAGCTTCTGAAAATATTGAAGCGAGGCTTGCTGCCGGACCGAGATATTCCGATCCATGCGCAAATTTTCTGATTCTCGCTCAAGCTCCTTCAATTCTCGCTCAAGGTCATAGCCGTTGTTCCTACCTGTTCTGATCTTCTCCTCGAGCCCATTCATCTCCGTCTGTACTTCATGACTGGAAGAATGCTGAAGTAAAATATCACGATGCAAGTCTTCTTCCTTCTCATCTTGTTCAAGAGCCGCCTTAAGCTCGCTTGATTTGCTTCGAATCTCGCCGAGGCTTATTCCGACTTGTGAGATCTGTTCTGCGTTTCTTAATTCCTGCGCTGTCAATTCAGCCAATCTTTTATGAACGTCTTCAAGTCCTCTCGTCACCTGATCTTCTGACCGATGAATATACCTTCCTTCTTCCTCAATCATGGCCAGCTCCTGCTTCAACCCAGCAATCTCTGTCTTCAGCAAAACTTTCCCCTCATGCAAGGTCTGGAGCTTCTGTTCGAGATCATGGATCTCTCCGGCAACACGCTCCTTATCTTCATCAGATCGTATCCGCTGTGCATGAAGATTCTGCTTTTCTTCGATCAAAACGTTTACTTTTTCCTTTTGTTCCTCTTGATCCACTGAGAGCTGCTCTACCTGTCCGAGATATATCGCCCTTTCCTGTTTGAAGTATTTTTCAAGACGAAGCAGTGATACGGAGCGCAGTATCCCGCCGTCTCTAAGTCTTTTGCGGTTTTGCTCATATCGATCAAGTTCCGACTTCATAATCTTTAAGTTTTGCTTCGTTCCGGTCAACCTCGTCTGTGCCATAGACAGCGATTCTCGTGTTTCCTTCAATTTCACCATGCTTTCTTCCCAATTTCTCTGCGCATCCGTAATGCCATGCATGTCGCTAAAAATACGAAAGCGTTCTTCCGGTGTCATCGTCGCAAATTGGTTTACTTCCTGCTGGTACCAGATTAAGTAAAATAGATCAGGGTCAATCTTGTAAACATACTGCAGGTCTCTTCTGTACTTTGTAAAGCTGTTTTCCCGATCGCCTGAAGTGTAATGCTTACGATCCGTATAATGATCCGCTTCATCGCCTGATTCGATGATAAATTCCTTTTTGATCGGTTCACCCGGCTCCTGCTTGATAAGCAGCGTGAATTCGATATAGCGCGGAGCATCGATTTTCATCGATCCTTCATTCAAAAACAGAAGCGAAATGCGCGCTCTCCAGGTTTCGTCGGAAGGTAAATTTCGTGATTTCAGCCCTTCCACTTCCACTTTAGAGGAGTAGAGAACAGCACCCATACAGTACGTAATGGTCGATTTCCCTGCTCCGTTGGGTCCGGTGATCATAATATGATCCGTATGGCCAGACAAATCCAGATAAGCAGGGTCATAATCTCGAATGCCTGAAAAGGTAAGCTTCCATGGAATCAACTCATTCCCCTCCCGTATGCAAATTGTAGCGTCTGAAGAACTTGAGCACTTCCTCTTTGCTCAGTTGATTGGACTGGCTAAATTCAGCGGTTCGGCGCAGAAAGGAATCCGAGAAAAGATTTGCTCCGATAGCCGTCAACTGATAAGCGCGTTCATGCGAAAATTCCTGGTCACTGTATTCCTCGATGGCTCCGATCTTTTTAAGTGCATCCAGATTGTTCAGAAGCTTCTGATTCGCTTTCGTCGTTTCATGCCCAAAAGCATGCAGCAGCTGATCAAACAAGGTATACTCATGCTGAAGCACCTCCTGCTGATAAAAGATATACAGAAGCAACGCCAAACCTTCTTCAGACAAAGTGCTTCTTGCAGCTTTAGCAGGAACTCTCATCATTACAATCAACTGATCCCGCCGATCGTCATAGATCAACTTGAAATATCTCCCTACTGCCTGGTTGACTCTAAGAATGTAAGAATCAAGAGCATCGTTATCACTTGCAATGCCCAGCTGCTTCTCGGCTTCCTTTCTGGACAGACCGAAATTGCCCCCTCGCAAAGTTGCCGATGAGGAGAACAAAATATTCATAAATACCAGCTCTTCCTGCGGCGTCAATACCCCCTTTAATCCTTGCAAAGCCTGTAGCGTGTATTGACTCTGTGCCGACTGATCTTCGGCCCGATTATTCTTCTGTTCCCTTTCTTCTTCATGGTTCATCGCTCAAATCTCCCGGCTTTCTTTTTTTAATCGTCCATTCTTGGTCCTTCGGCTCGATCCATTCCCAGACCTTGTCCGGCCACTTCTGAAGTTCTGATAAAGCCTTATTCATCCAAACCTTGTCATTGCCGATCAGTGCAGATATAGCCGTCAAGGAGTTGATTGCATCCGACCAGCGCGGGCCCGCGGCTTCGATCATGATTTGCGCTATCCCCGCTTCATCATATTGATCAAGATACTGCTCAACTTCTTCAGTTCGGATCATCGATTTCGTCATCATCCAGATTGTGTCCCCTATATACTGCTGCAGCTCATCTGCGGAAATCTGCTCAAGTCTGTATTCAATCATTTCTTCCTCTTCTTCCAGAGGTTTCACCTTGGGCTCATAGTTTTCCAAGTAATGAACGGAATCCGAAATATCGGCAGCGGAAATAGGAGCGGCAAACTTGACTGGAATCCATAGCCCATCCAATGCCTCGTCCTCGTACTGATCCTGTTCCATGAAGCTTAGCATTTGGTAAGGGTTTGGAATATCAGAATCAACAGGCGGATCATACATTTTGGTTATGAATTCACGTACCTTCTCAGGCTGAATATAAGATGAAAGTACGGTTTCCCGCATCGTGGCAAATTTTAAATATTTATTCGTCATCCCAAGACTAAGACTTGTTCCCTCCGCTAATACAGAGGTTCCTTTTTGCATCAATGTAGTCAACACCAGACTGTCTTCTAACGTCTGAAATTGCCGGTAACGCTCCTCCAGCTTGCCCTGCAGCTCCTCCATCAAACCGTGAATCAGCTCCAATTGCGGCAATGCATTACGGTCTGCCAGCATTTCAAGCTCCCGTTCTTTGAGCAGCTGGATGGCATTATCGACATTACGAATCATACTCGCAATCTTGTTCCCGCCGGAAATGCCATGATCATCGTAGGCTTCGCTGATTTCTGCATCTCGTCTTGCTTGAAACAAAGAGCGCCCTATCTCGTCATGCATGTAGTAGGCCACGGAATCATTGGCAAGCCTCACCAAAGCATCCATCATCCGTTTCCCTGCGTCACGCAGCTTGATCTGCCTGGACTGCTTGGACAACCAGTTGTATTTCACCAAGATATTGATCATTTGCTCCATCTGCTTTTGAGAAGGCGGATTCGGATCAGTATACTTATTTCTGTAACGATAGAATAATGTATCTGTATTTTCAATCGGTTCAGCCAGACCTAAAGATTCCTCATTTAGAAGCTGAATAATGCGCAGAAATCGGAGAATTCCTGCCGGCGTTAACCATTGATGCGTGCCAAGATCATTGAACACACCCGCCAGATAGGTGATATCCCGCATCGATTGATATAGCTCGGGAACCGCTTCATCCTTGTCGAATACCGAGATCAGCACTCGATCCATTTCTTCCAATCCGTCTCACTCCCTAAGATCAGCTCTTGTTCCATCCGTTCATCTTTTATCAAACGTTCTTGCATATACTTCTCGTATTCTTCAAAGCAGGTTGCAACAGAATGATCATGGCATATCCATTTGATCACGACTCGTCCTTGACCCGCCTCTTTAACAACCGACGTCAAATGCTTGGCAATGACAAGCCCGGATTCATCGTAATCGCTCCATATGATCACTTGCTGTATGGAATCTCCTTGCAGTAGCTGCCGAATCAGCCGAGTATGCGCGCCTCTGAGTTGACCGTCTACACCAATAATCAATGAACCACTGCTTTGCACGAAATCCCCTTCCGCTGCAAATCTGGTCAGAATCGCTCTGTTCTCCACAAGCCAAAGCGTACGAGCAGATGTTGAATATTCATCCTTAAATACACACAAATCCGTTAAGGCATGAACAGGACCCGCCAAATAATTCGAGTACCTCCCCGATACAGGACCCGTAAAATAAACTGACGTAATTTGCCCGAGACTATACAACCCTAATAAAGGTAATGGACAGGAAGACCATGCTTCAATCAGAGTTAAAAAATCCTGTTTGTACGGATCAAATATTTTCGACCCGCCAATGCGTCGCTCATATGTTGCCCCAATCTCTTTCCAGTCAAAAGATCGCTTATGGATAGAAAGGTGCACAAGAGCCTGCGTAAAATGCATGAACAAAAGGCGTTTGTTTCCTGTCCAATTGGTGGGAAATTCAGGAGAAGAACTGAAGTCATCCAAATGATGATGCTGTAGCAGGACATCCAACACCGAAATTAAAGACGTTATATTTTCCTTTCGCTCAGGAAGCCAACGAGAGGTATTCGTAACTTCCAAAAATTTAGCAGGTTCAAGAGCTTTAAAAGAATCAAGTTCGTTCCTAAGCGCTTGCCGCAATTCAGACCACTGACGATCTTCAGCCTCTCTTTTATTGTCGATAAGCTGTTGTTGATATTGAAACAAACGAGGTCCCATACGGTAACTAATCCGTTCCGCCGTCTTACCGTCATGCTTGAAACGATACTCCTTCATAATCCAGCCCTGCGCTAACCAAGTGAAGGCATTTGAGTCTTCAGGGAGTTGAGCTTTCTTCCCAACGCTCCAAGCAAGAAGACTCCCTTCTGGTAGCGGCGTTTGATCATCATAAGTGACCGCGACTATCAACATGCCCGTCTTTCTATAGGTTCTAGCTGTTCTTTTCACAATTGTTAATTCATGAAGAACACCTACCCTATTGATCTCTGCCGGATCCAGAGTACTGAATTCGATCTGCTCGCCTGTTTTTAAGATGTAATTATTAATGTGATTTTTTATCTCTTCCAATTGATTTAAGATCATAGTTAACGTACCTTTGGGATGTAATTTATTTTTAATTGTAGCATAGGGAACAATATATAGAAGATTATTGAGGATCTCAGACATATTTTATCAAAAGAAAGCCCGCCTTTTTTTAGGGCGAGCAGATGAAAGAATTTCATGACGATGGAAACTTATAGTGCTTTTTCCTCTCCTAAAACAACACGCTGATGTTCATCTTTATAGATATAACCAAGCTCAATAGCCTTCTCAATACCTGATTTAATCGCCTTCTCGAGAGCACTCCCTGACCTTGCGTATCCAAGCGTTTTCACCGCTTGCTTCATTAACTCTTCATAAGGAAGACTGATCTGAGAGGCCAGAATGGATTTCACGGCAACTGCTACTTCTTCCGGAGGCAAATCTTCCGCCACTCGCCGTTGTGATTCATCTGTGGATACTCTGTAGATGCCATACTCTGATGGTTTCAAACTTTCAGGCCAGTAAAATGTTACTCCTTCTGATTCCGTGAAATTCGGTTTTATTCTTGAGAGCAATTCCGTAAATCGCTGATCTAATTTTGCTCCAAGACGTGCAATCCCCCATGCCTGCAATAAACGTTTGGATAGTAAACTTCGGCTAACCGGTCCTTCTTCCTGAATGACTTTTTTGATCTGTCCCATAATTAGCTCCGAATATTCCTGCGAATGAAACAAATCCGCACCTAGAGGAACAGCTTCCAGAGCACAAATCTGGTATGTCTGCATCTCTTCCGGGGTCTTCGATTGCAGCTTAACATCGACACTTGGGTCCGAAGTCTGCAAGCGTTCAAATATTGGGTATTCTCCAGTCGCAGCGACTTGAGCTTTAGATTCTATCTGCAGCTGTTTAACCTCTTTTCCACGCTCTATCGCTTCTATAATACGACGGATTACCCCTTCCCTATTCTCCCACCAGTCCGGGCTCCACACCCTGAGCAGGTTCCAGCCAAGCTGCCCAAGCACTTCTTCTCGCAATATATTTCGATCCCGTGCCGACTCCGCGTTTTGATACATCAGTCCGTCAAGAAGGATTCCTAAAATATATTGATCTGACTTAGGCTCCAACACACCGAGATCAACACGATATCCCGAGGCGCCCACATAAAGATCCGTTTGGTATCCGCGGCTTTTAAGCTCGGAAGCCAGGCTGCGATGAACATGGGAAGCCGTATACGCGTTCGATGACGTTTCGCCTGCTGGCAAGATCCGCTTTCCTTTTTCAGCGTATTCAAGAAATGCCTTTAACCCAAGCACACCTTGGCTGCTAATTCTGCTTGCATTCAAATGATGCGCATGAAGCGTTGAATAAATAAGCATTTCATATCGGGCTCTGGATACTGCCACGTTCAGCCGTCTCCAACCACCTTGGCGATTTAACGGACCAAAATTAAGGCTGACTTTGCCGGATACATCAGGACCATAGCCTACCGAGAACAAAATAACGTCCCGTTCGTCCCCTTGTACATTTTCCAGGTTTTTAATAAATAAAGGTTCAGGTAATTGCGCCAATAGAATTTCCAGCTCCGGTTCTTGCAACATTGCTTCCTCCAATAGATCCTCAATCAAGGTCTGCTGAATGGAACTGAACGTAACAACACCAAGACTCCTCAGGCGCAACACCGGGTCTTTGATACGGCGGATTATCTCCCGAATGACGGCTGCTCCTTCGGCTCTATTCTGCTTGGTACGTCCCCGATCGTAAAAACCATCGACAGGACACCACTTGACGCTCGAAACCGGCTCGTCCGGCGAAGGAAATGTCATTAGCTTATTGTCATAATAATAGCCATTGCTGAAGGCAATCAGGCTTTCATGCCGACTTCGATAATGCCAGGTCAAATGCCGCTCCGGCATCCCGAGCGCCAGACAATCATCCAAAATACTCTCCATGTCTTGTAGTGCCGCATCCTCGTCTTCAGTTTCTTGGCTGCTTTTAGAAAAAAAGCTCGTTGGAGGCAGCTGTTTCGGGTCGCCCACGATGATGGACTGCTTTCCCCTGGCCAGAGCCCCGACCGCTTGCGCAGTAGGAACTTGCGATGCTTCGTCAAAAATAATGATATCAAATTGAAAATGATCAGGATCCAGATACTGAGCTACAGAAATCGGACTCATAAGCATGCAGGGCACAAGCCGCGGAAGTAAATTAGGAATCTGTTCAAACAGTTTGCGAATCGACACGTTTCTGCCGCCGCTCCGGATCGCGCGTTGAAGAATTCCCGCTTCTGAACTTTGCGACGCCTCTTGTGTCATTTGAGGGACCCTTGCAGAAAGCCGTGCTGCAATTTCTTGGCGGGTACATTTCATATACTGCGTATCAGCTTCTTTGAAACGAGAGATCGTCTCCTCGAACACATTGCCCGTAAAGGATTTAAGCTGTTCATCACGAGTAATAATGTAATTGGCCGTTTTTTTATAAAGTCCTCGTTCAAAAGCATCCTTCAACTGATTGCTTGAAAGATTCCCTCGCTCATATGGGATAATGAGCGGAAGCAGTCCGATCTCCTCCGCGTGTAATCGAACTCGCCGCCATATACTCCAATCTCTCAATTGATCTAGATCGGATATCCATGCATTCACCTTATCTAACAATACATCATGCCAATCCGCATCTTGGAATTGATTCGCCATCTGTCCAAATTCAAGCTGTAATAGTTGCTCTAGTTCCATCTCCAACTTTCCAACCTGTTCATGGCAGCGAAGCAGCTCTACGAGTGAACGGTTTGAGCCGGCATCCTGTCGAAGGCCAACCAGCATATCCGCCATTTGTTGTCTGGCTTGGTTAGCTTCGGAAGCATTGGCAAACCATGAAATCAATAGCTTCTGCCACATGTTGAGCCATTCGCATGCTTCCTCAAGTCCGTCCCATTTGCCCTCATCATCCCACATTAGTGAGGAGCCGAGATAAGGCGAGGCTATATCTTTGGCTGCATTTAGCTTCTGTTCTTCCTCCTGGAGCTGAATGATCTCCAGCAGGTATGTTCTTACGTCGGTTTTCGATATAGCTTGCACGGATACCGCCATTCTTTTCATCATATTGTAAATGCGGTTTTGCCCCGTCCATTTCAGAAGGAACCACTTTAGCTCCAGGCTATCCCAAGTTGACAGAGCCGCTTGGGCATCAAACCGGAGAACCTCGACGGTAAAGCTGTTGTATACCTTAAGTCTAATCTGATCTCGACATCTGCCCTGTTCAGCCGCCGCCTTGAGCCATCCGACCGATTCAGTCATATCCTTCTCCTGAATTAGAGCCGGCTTAATGTCGGGAACACGGCAAGCCAGCTCGGACAACTGTGCCAATATGGACACTTTGTCACGAGTCAGCGTAACAGTTCCAAGATTAAATTGCCGGACCGTTTCATTCATCGTCCTCTGGCGATTCTCAAGCTCATCAGTAAAACGTTTCAGGAGGATCCCAGCTTCCGCTTTCAAGTCCTGTGAATAAGATGACAGAATGGAATCCGCCCAAGGATGAGCATGCGGATTCCCGCAGTTCGCTCCAGCTGCGATCATTTCGGCTACTGTGTCATTCCATTGGATCAGGATATCGGAATTTAGAATTCCAATTGAATCGTCGTTAAAATGAACGACATCCGGAGCGTTACACGTTTGTTCATACATCGATATCACTTCAAATAATGTTAAACCAAACGAATGTTTACGATGCAAGGCCTCAACATAACCGTTTAACGACGATCGAAGCTGATGCAACCGCTCTGCTTGCCTTTGCCACGATTCGTCTGTCTGCAATCGCTGTACCTCAATCGATGCGTTTAATTGGTCCAAAACAGCTCGCTTGGTGCTTTTGTTTGAGTGAAGCTCCAAACAGAAGGGATTTAAGCCTATTTGTTCCAGTCTTCGCTGTACGACGGAAAGCGCCGCCATCTTTTCCGCTACAAACAGCACTCTTTTCCCGTTCGCGAGAGCAGCAGCAATCATGTTCGTAATCGTCTGGGACTTTCCGGTACCTGGAGGTCCATGCAGCACGAAGCTTTGCCCCTTAACTGCAGCCCGAATCGCAGCCATTTGCGAAGAATCCGCGCTGATCGGAATCGCAAAATTGGCCGGATGCTCTTGATCAAGAGGCTTTTCCTTTTCCTCTACAGGTTCCCTCCATTGCAACTGTCCTTGAATAAGGCTGGCCACCACCTGATTCTCAGCCAATTGATCCGCACGATTGCGGATGTCATTCCACATCACAAATTGCCCGAAAGAAAACAACCCCAGATAGGCAGTCTCCTCGACATCCCACCGGGAAACCTGGATTAACGCGTGCCTTAAAGTATTGAATATTTGTTTCAAAGCGATGCCTTTTTCATCTCTAGGAAGCGGATCCAGACCGTCGATTCCGATCCCGAAATCCTGTCTCAGCATCTCCAGCAACGTAATATTGATTTGAGGCTCCTCGTCTCTCGCCCGAATGACATATCCCTGACGGGAAGATTTCCGCAATATATCTACGGGAATCAACGCGATCGGCGCATATCGCGGTAGCTCGCTAACTGGTGACTCATACCATTTTAAAAGCCCCAATGCAAGAAATAGAGTGTTGGCCCCATTCTCTTCCAATGCAGTTCGCGCAGAACGGTAAATGTGAACCGTCCTTCTCTCTAGATCCTGCGCGCTCAAATCCGCCCTCAGCCGCTTGCGGTTAAATTCTTCCTCTAGCAACTTCGCAAGTGGATGATTTGCATTCACGCGTTGATATAAAATGGCATCGCGACCGTTATCCTCCCAATCGCTCGGTCTTGCCAGCAGTTGAAACTCATTTCCGTCAGCCAGGGCATCTTCTAAGTCGCCTAGTTGGGCAGAGATCAGCGGAATGCATGATTTGGACAGACGAAAGTTAAGGAGCGAGTTACGCAGGGTAAGATCAAGGAGTTTGCGTTCCCATTGTTTTTGCCGTGTTGCAGGCTTCAATGTTTCGACTTCCTGCGGTTTTTCCAACACCTCGAGAAGTTCCGGTGCTGCGCTGCTATTTGACTGTGACAGCTTCGGCTCTTCAACAACCCACCCATTTGTCCCCTTCGCGCGAAGTGGCAGCGGACGAATCGCTGCTGCCCTTGCCCGTCTAATGTCTATCATGCAATCAAATAAATTGGGATCTGTTAAATGCGTCTCCGCCAATACAGCTGCCTGGTCAAAGTTAATAAGCTCACCTTTCACAAAAGAGGTGGACTCCACGACACATAACTCGTTAATGCCTGGTGCGAGTCTCTTGGTCAATACCGAAATATCGTCCTGTACCGTTTCCGAGAACGTCTCCTCTACAAGCCAAACCCCGGCAAACGCATGCTCTTCCGTAAAAACGATTAATGGATGGAGTCCCACCGCCTCCATGCAAGCAGCATAAAGCATGGACAGATCAAGACAGTTTCCCATGCCATGTGCAAAGATCGTCTCCGGAAGGCGAACGCGTTGACCTATTTGCTCGAAGCTGGGCGGTGCGACGCAATAGGAAATTTCCCGATTTTGCAAAGCTGAATAAATCGCCGCTGCCTGTATACGAACCCTGTTCGGATCCTTACTCTGATAGGCTGTAAACGAAGGGCTGCCGGACCACTTCTCCAATATAGCTCCCGCTTCTCGTACGAGCTCGGTCACTTGATGATGATTCGGTGTCACAAATGCTGCTGTCATTTCAGGCAAAACAGCAAGCCCGCTCCATTCATCAAAAGCTAGTACCGAAATGGAACCGCGCTCCTGATAGATTTCCGCCTCATTTTGCCATATCGTCAACGTTAATGAGCCCGTCAATCGTTCAGACAAATCCCCAAAAAATGAAGTCGACATATGTAGATCAACGGTTCCTATATCCATGGATTGACCTGCAGGAAGAATGTCAAAACTCTTCTTCCATTCAAAAGCGAACTGCGGTTCCGATGTAAGCTTAACCGTAATTTCGATAAGATCTTCGTCTGCTGTGTTGGTTAATATAATATTCCTTACAATTGGAACATGATTCTGCTGCATGGCATAATTCACCGTTTCGCAATACAGCCACTTGCAAGATATTTTGCTCTCCAACACTCTAACCTCCCATCTAGCTCTGTCTCAGTTCTTTGGACCTATAACGATTACCAATTAGTTCTATAATAACACTAGATTATGGATATATCTGCTATTTTCGACACTGGGTTGGAGAAAAATAAAGGATGATTCGCAACATGCGAATCATCCTAAACAGAAATGCTGTACATGCAAACGAGAGCCGCTTGCTGTTTCACCCAAGTGCCAACACGCTTTTCCGCTCAAAATAAACGGCCAAACGATTCAGCAATTTCTCGAGTCCATTTAAACACCTAGAAGCGAGGTTAAACGTTAGTTCATTTGCGTTGTACTAGGCTTGGATGATTATGACTCAAGAAACGCCCCATTCTCTACTTTTCGACTGATCAACAGGCTAGACGATTGGATCTCCCTGGGTCACGTCGCCGACTTTCTTCCGAATCCAGTCCTCCTAACCTGCAAGATCTAAGGTGGTATTGGACATTCCTTATCCAATCTCGCCGGCCAACCTGGTTTCAGCCACCTGTTCCAGGGTTTTCCACCAAGCCCTCCTCACGCATCCTTACGGGCTGCGCACGGCCTGTTTTCAGCTATGCACTTCCGCCACCTCGCGGTATTCTGGAGACTTCCACTTCATTCTCTGCGCGCTGCCAAGCGCACAAAAGTCCGCGAACCTCGCGGACTTTTGTGCATTTATGTTATTCGTCTTCAGTTTGCTGATTTGTTTTTCTAGCCCGTACTTCAAGTACGCTGCCTCTCAAAATAACGGTAGTTTCCCAGTGATACTATGAAATATGGCTATTAATTAAATTGTTTGCTTTGTGTGCTAACTTGATTCTCAGTCGTCCGGAACGAATGCCGTAACAAGAAGAAACCGATAAATCCGCAGATCGTGACTCCGAAACAAATCCGGTACAATGCGGAGGCTCCAAGATTCTCGAACATCCATCCGCCGAGTATGCCTGCAACAATTCCGGATACACCTCCCCACGTCAGACCATAAACGGCTTGCCCGCTGGAGCGATATTCACCGGGCACAAGATGCGAAGTGAGCTGTGTCCCAATATAGTAATAGCCTCCGAATGTAATAGAATGCAGCAATTGGATGAATATAACCTGTATTGCCGAAACCGCTACGGACATCAATAACCAGCGCGCCGAAAAGAGTAGGCAGATCACGGTCAGCCAGGTCAGCATTGTACGTGAATTTTTCTTCAAAAAACGATCCAACAATAAAAATACGGGTACTTCCAGAATCGCCGTGGCAAAGGCAGACCAACCGACAACCGTATCCGTTCCGCCCAAGCCTTTAATGTAAATACCGAGAAAGGTCGCGTTAATCGAGTTGGGGATCGAAATGAGTACGCCCAAACAAACGAAGATCAAAAAGTATTTATTTCGAAACACCATGAAATATCCTTTATTTGTAAATTTATCTATCTGTGCTCTTTCGTTGCCGCTTGGCATCAGGAAGGTAAAGAAAATGGCGAATAGCAGCATCACATCGAATACGATCCAGAGCTTGCTTATTCCCAGCCAACCAATGATCGGTCCGGCCGCGACCGCAATAAGCGCCCACCCCAGCGACCCCCACGCACGAAACTCTCCAAACTTACGGTTGGTTCCTTCGATAACGTTAAGGATCAAGCTGTTGCTTTGTGTAAACAGCGGGCTCTGAAACATGAAATAAAACAGCATTAAACTATAAATCAATGTGTAGGATTCCATCATAAATACAAATTGCATGCATGTGAAATTACCGATCAGGCAAATAATCAGAATGCGCTTGTTGTTGCGAAACCGGTCTGCACAATACGCCCAGAATGGATTAGCTACCAGCCCGATGAGCGGACCGCCGGCTACCAGAAGCCCGATCTGCACATTGGAAAACCCGGTATCCTTGAGATATAACGCGA
Organism: Paenibacillus dokdonensis; assembly: GCF_004916975.1. GTDB lineage: Bacteria > Bacillota > Bacilli > Paenibacillales > Paenibacillaceae > Paenibacillus_AQ > Paenibacillus_AQ dokdonensis. The sequence continues at coordinate 677,126 of NZ_STGQ01000003.1, forward strand.
AGAACGTGCTATAAATAGCCAAGGCCCCATAAAGCACAAAGTTGAACACCTTCAGCATTCCAAGCATATTCCGGTTTATCATTTGATCCGACATGATTCCTTCATCCCTTACAATTTGACGTTGGTCGACGCAGAATGCGTGATGATCTCCTCCGCAGTTACTTCGCGTCCCAGCCGGTCGGACAGGTACACGCCTTCACTGATCAGCATGGTTTGCAGCGCAATCTCCGCTGTTGGCAGAAGGGGTACTCTTCCCTGCAGGGCTGCGATCCAATGATGTTGTGAAGAACTGTAAGCGTCATAATCCGCCTTGAGCCTGCTCCAACGAAGCTCCATGTCGTCCAGGTTCACGTTGCTGTCCAGGTCCATGTCCGCTATGGTCGTATGAAAGCTTAGTCCGCTCGTCTGAGATATGGAAGAATACGAAGGGAGCCGAATCCCGCCTTTGCTGCCTACCAGGCTGGACCCTTCAAAACCTCCCATATGTATGGACCACGCCTCGATGAGATCAAGCGTTAACCCGCCTTCGAATCGGATAAATCCAAGACCCAGCTCCTCGACGTCGAACCCGGATTCGGTTCTTCTTGCCGCGTCCATATCCATTTCTTGATACACTTTGCCGGATACGCTTTTTACCTTCGGTGAATCCAAAAGATATAACATCTGGGCAATGTGATAAACCCCCATGTCGAGTAAGGCGCCTCCTGCCGCGGTTTCCTTTCGGTTGAAAAACTTGGTGCCATAGCCATCCACGAACGGACGTCCTCTGCGCCGAAACCCCGTTGATCGGGCATGATAAAGCTTGCCCAAACTTCCTTCCTCGATCAGTGCTTTGGCGGCTTTCGTCTCTTTTCTATACAACGTGTTCAGTTGAATATGAAGCATCTTATTGCAGGCTTTGGCCTTTTCCAGCATCGAATTGCCGTCATAATAGGTCCCGGCAATCGGTTTTTCACAATACACATGTTTCCCTGCCTCAAGCGCTTCATTGGTTACAGGTGCATGGAAGTTGTTATGGAGGCAGACATCGACGGCATCGATGTCCGTACGTCTCAGCATCTCCCTAAAATCGGTGTAAACATCCTTGATATGAAATTGGCCGGCTACTTTTCGAGCTGCCTGTTCATTAATATCGCAGACAGCCACAACCTCAGCATCTGCGATATCCGCATAGTTCTTCAGATGCGTTATTCCAATTAATCCTACACCGATAATACCGATTCGAATTTTGCTCATTTGTATTCGCTCCTTCATCCCAATTTTTCTGAAAGCTATTCATACCTGTTAATTTACTTTCGACAATACTTTTTTCATGGCGGCAACGGCCCACTCAACCTCAACATATTGATTATCTGGTGCATTATGTTCGATTGCCCAATATTCTTTAAATCCGCTGTCATGCAATGTTTGTGCAATTCGAATCGCCCGATCCTCCGCAGCCAGCGTATTTCCTCCAAAATGGACATGTGAGGCCCATGGCGCGATAATCGAGTCTCCCAGCTCAGCATCAACCTTCCAGCGGTCAACATGCAGCAGAATACCGAAATTCGGATGGTTGACGGCCTCTGCGATCTGCTTCAGAAAATGAGGATTAAGAGACGGCCCCATATGGTTCTCCGGGCCAACTTTACTGCCAAAATCAGCAGCAATCCGGCTATACTCCTGATATCTTTGTACGATATGCTCAAATTGTTCTTGACTCATATCGAAGAAATCACCATTAGGATCATTCGAATACGAGCCGCCTGTGTCAATTCGCACCGTCTGAGCACCAAGTATTTCTGCTGCACGCAAATGCTTTAACGCATTTTGATATTGCTGCTCGCGTCTTTCTTTGTCCTGGTCCCATAATGAAGCCGTATCAATGGCAAAGTTAACGACTGTCATTTCTTTCTCATCCAAGGCTTCGCGAATTTTGTGAAGATAATCATCATCCGCCAATTCCCATACGGGCCCTCTTTTATCCACAAAGAACCCGTTATACAGATCAACTACGTTCAGACCGTAACGGTATTTTACCGTTTCCAGATAGCCAAAAACGTCCATTTTACCTTGTACAAATGTGTTTTGAAACGAATATCCTCCAATAGATACCTTCATTTAAGCTCAACTCCCTGTCTTATTGTTTTTTTCTGCCCATTCATTTAATTGCTTCTGCTTCTCTGCAATAACTTTGTCAATGCCAGCAGCATGAAGTGCAGCATTGAATTTGGGAAGATTGACTTCCGGATCCAGAGCACCGTTCTCCAGGCCGCTTTGGAATTGACGAACAACGTTTGTAATCGCTGCTAATTCCGTTTTCACCGGCGATGGGTTGTAGGTGAAGCCGAGGGCTGCAGATTTTTTGGATTCCCGATTGTATTGATCCATCTCCTCCCATAGATCAGGATTATCTGTGACCCAAGTATAGGATAGAAGCTGATTGCCAAACATCCATCCTTGGCGCATGTTGTAACCGCTGTTTGTCGCATTGACGCCAGGTGGGAAATCAATTGATTTTTCGCCGACCTTCACGTAGTGCTTGCCTTCAATCCCCCAGTCGATCAGGTTGATCAAATCTCTATCCGAGTTCAACAGGTTCAGGAACATCATGGCGCGTTCCGGATCTTTGGAATTAGAGGGTATACCGAGCATAATTGCAGTAATATTGGTTGTACTCGTTATTTGTTTGCCCAGATTGATCAGCTCAAGCTTCGTATTAACACGCTGTTCCGTTTGCGCAAGCGCACCCGGCTTGCCTTTTTGAATGACTCCGAAACCGACGTTCGCCTTGATTAGATCGACCGCTGATTCTTTGCTTGTCGCCGCATCCTTGCTGATATAACCCGCTTCATACCAACGTCTGGCTGTTTTTATCAGCTTCTCGTACTCCGGGGTTTCGAATAAATTCACGACCTTGAGGTCATCCAAACTATCCAATACGCCAATGTAATCCCCCAGAATGTCCCAGCTATTTTCCAGAATACGATCCACGATCGAAGCCGAGGCGCCTGGCTTGCCAAGTGGGGTAATATTGGGCTCATTCTTGTGAATGGTCTCAAGAATCGGATCCAAATCGTCCAGCGTCTTCACCTTACTTGCATCGAGATTATATTTATCGAGCAGATCCTTGCGCATCAGAACGTTGGTATTGGAGGCAAAGTCCCTGATACTTGGAATGGCGTAGATTTTGCCTTCAACTTTGGTAGCCTCCAGTATTTCCGGCTGGAAGGCTTTCGTAATGTCTTGACCATGGGTTTGAAGCAGATCATCCAGCGGCAGCAGTTGTCCTTGCGCTACTTGTCTTGAAAAGTCCGTGCCTCCCGTCACGATTAAATCGACTTGTTCATTTCCAGTGAGCATGAGAATGGTTTGCTGATCTCAGGCTGCGGGTTCAATTATTTCCAGTTTGACTGTCGCATTTATTTTTTCGAGCGTGATTTTGCTCATCTCTTTTTCAACGAGTTCCAAATCTTTCTGAGCCGGTCCATAAAAGACAAGCTTCACCTCATATGGCGGCAGCTTCCTGTCACCTGTTTCGGTGGTTCCCTCCTCTCCCGCAACCACGGCATTCGTGTTCGATTCTTTGCCGCAGCCTGCCAGCAGCAGAGTCAACATTGTCATGATCAATAGCATGATACCAATCCTGTTACGCATATATGCCCCTCCCATATTAATCATTTACGATCCATTTTAGTGCGTGTTCAAAAAGGTCGGTTTTCAGCACCGAGAAGGTTGAATGAAGTTAGGGCCTGAGGAGCGGAGCGTACGTTTTGGGTACGTGAGTACCGGAAGGCCCGGCTGAATTCAAGATTCGAAGCTGAGTTGCCCCCTGATTCACTTCGTGATCAAAAGCGGACTTTTTGAACTACCTCTTTTAGAACGAATGACAGCTTTATCCTTTGACTGCACCAACAGTAAGTCCCCTTGCAAAATATTTTTGAAAGAACGGGTAGGTCACCAGAATGGGGATCACACCGATTGCTGCAATCGCCATTTTCAAACCATGGTTAGGAATGTCATCTGCCGACGTCATATCTTCCACAAAATGAGTGTTGCTGGCCAAGTATTGCGCATTCAAAAGAATCGTATTGAGCAGCACTTGAATACTGTACAGCTTGCTGTCCGTTATATAGATGAGCCCGTTGAACCAGTCATTCCAGTAATTGATCAATTGGAACAGGCCAACCGCTCCCAATACAGGAGTAGACAATGGAAGAACGATTCTAGCAAAAATTTTGAATTCGCTTGCACCATCCATATAGGCTGACTCGATCACTTCGTTCGGAATATTCATTGTGAAAAATGTCCGGATTAGAATCACAAAGAATGCGCTTACAAGTAATCCGGGAATCAGGAGTGCAAATAGCGTATTTTTAATCTGAAACACGTTCGTATACATTAAGTAGGTCGGAACAAGTCCACCATTAAAGAGCATCGTGAAGAAGATGAAGAAAGAAATTGCGTTTCGCAGCGGCATATCTCTTCTTGAGATCGGATAGGCCAGTAACGTCATCACGATCAAACTTGTCACGGTCCCGATTACGGTTATGAATATCGATATTCCATATGCCCGGATCAACATAGCCGGTTCCTTGAATAAATAACTGTAGCTCTCCAGGCTGAATTCTGTCGGAAACAATGTGTAGCCGTTCTGGATAATCGAATCCTCACTCGAAACGGAGGATGCAACAAGCAGGATAAAGGGAATCAGGCAAAGGAATGAGATTGCGATAAAGACGATGTTAATAACCCACTGCTCCGTTTTCCTGGCTATCATGTGATCTCACTCCTTTTTTAGAACAGTGAATTATCAGGATTGATTTTTTTAACGACATAGTTAGAAATGAGAATGATAATAAACCCAACGATGGACTGATATACCCCTGCAGCTGACGACATGCCAATGTCTCCGTTTTTGAGCAGGGCCCGGTATACGTAAGTATCAATAACATTGGTTGTAGGCATCAGGACGCCCGAGTCGAGTGGGACCTGGTAGAATAGACCAAAATCGGAATAAAAAATACGGCCAATCTGGAGCAGAGTCATGATAATAATAACGGGTGTGATCAGAGGAATTGTGATTTTGAAAATTCGCTGCAGTTTACTGGCACCATCAAGCGTCGCTGCCTCATAGTACTCGTGATCAATACCGACGACAGCCGCAAAGTAAACGATACTCAAGTACCCTGCCGTACTCCATATTTTGACTAGGGTTAAGATGTAGGGCCAATACTTGGGATCGTTATACCACATCACTCCGCCCCGTCCCAACAGCGGGAGAATCGTATTGTTAATAAGTCCCGTTTCCATACTGAGCAGCGAATAAACAAGGTAACCAATAATAACTGAAGACATTAAATACGGAAGCAAGATGATACTTTGATAAAGCCGGGGTAAGAAACGATTTTTCAATTCGTACAATAATACTGCGAGTGCCACGGCTACAACCAGATTAAGGGCAATAAACACCAGGTTGTACAGAATTGTATTCCTCGTAATAATGTAGGCATCTTCCGTTTTGAACAAATACTCAAAGTTTTTGAGCCCGACCCAATCGCTGTTCATAATACCCTTTGCGAAGTTAACATCCTTAAAAGCAATAATGATTCCGAACATGGGGGCGTAATTATTGATGAGCAGATAGACGACGCCTGGTATCAGCATAAGATACAGCATCTTGTATTTCTTTAACTTCTTTAAGCTAATGCCTGTTACCCGTGAAGACATGGTTATGGTCCTCCTTTCCGTCAGCGTTATGTTGATTTCATTGACTGGCTCCATTGTAGCTAAGAGCACTCCGACCGGACCACCTCTAAACTGACCTAATATTAGTACAATTCTGACCTGTGGAATTTGCGGTACTGGTTCGGATTCATCCGTACCCCCTGCTTAAATATCTTAGAGAAATACGAAAAATTCGAGTACCCCACACACAGTGCAATTTCACTGACGGACATATTGGTTGTTACCAGCAGCTCCTTGGCCATTGAAATTCTCTCTTCCACAATAAATTCCACAATAGACTTGCCTGTCTCTTTTTTGAACCGTCTCGACAAATAGTCCGGATGCAAATTGACATGTCTGGCAATGTCCTCTCTTGAAATCGCCTGATCAACATGCTGCTTAATAAAGGCTATGATTCTATCCATTAACGGTTTCGTATCCTCGGCTCCATAACAAAACTGAATGGTTTGATCCAGCGTATACTTCACCCAGGCCTGCAGATCCGTCACAGAACGTACAGCATAAGGTAGCTGCTCAATGGCTATTGCTTCCCCCAGGACTTCATAAGCTTGCCATTCTTTGAACTGGATAAAGGAATAAAGCATCTGCAGGAAACTTTGAATAAATTGCTGCAGAACCTCCACCTTTAATCCAGCGACATCCTTAAGCGAGTTCAAATAACGTTCCGATTCGGAATAAATGGCGTCATATGCATCTTGCTCGAGCATCTATAACCAGACGTTCATTTGGATGACTGCGACTGATTGCGTGGTGTTTATGCCCTCACTCACGAAAAAAACGTGATTATTCCGGTTCAGATTACTTTCTTTCATGCAGATCAAGCTGTTATAGCGGACTGCCATCTCATGGATCAACCCCTGCTCACCCACATAACACGAAATATCACACTAGAAATATCCGTTGCATGACTCGATGTAAATTTTGCACATCTGTTCAATATTCTTCGTGTGGTCTTCGGTCTCAGTCCCTGCAGGTAGGATCGCCACAAACATATCGCTGGTTATCCGTACCAACTGGCCCTGTTCATCTCCGCGAAGAATCATATGGTCCGCAGCATTCATAAGCGCATATTCCATAAGCTTTCTATCTTCGGTATTCAGCTTCTCCGCCCAGCGCTGAACGAAAATCAAAATCGGCAGGTAGGAATCGGTCTCCTGAATGGGAAGGTTTCTGCTTTGCAGAACATCCCGAATCCGCTTCGGGCTTAAATCCCGCTGGTTCAGCACATCCTGCCAGAACCGCTCCATTAAGATGGACCGGTTCGTATGCCAAAGCTTGGCGTAATATTGGCTCTCCGCCTTGCTGATGTGCTGTTCCCTTTTTTCATTAATCTTCTCTACCCCTTTTAGAACGACAGCACGCAGCTCATTGAGCTTAACGGGCTTAAGCATATAATCAAGGCTTCCCAGTTGAATAGCTTCCTTCGCATAGATAAAGTTCGAATGGCATGTCAAAAATATGGATTCCGTTAACAGATGCCGCTCCCTAACCCATGACAACAATTCAATCCCGCTGCCCTGGGGCATCTCAATATCACAGATCATAATGTCAATCGGATGCTCACCAAATATCCCCATTGCCTGCTTGATATTATGGGCCACATGGATTTGGGAGATCGACAGCTCTGCCCAATCCACCGCAGCTTGAACGGCTCTCACCGCATGGATCTCGTCGTCAACGATCAGTAATTGATACATGCCATCCCTCCTCAGCTGTTATCTTCAAGCACGAACGGGAGCCACAGCACTACCCTTGCTCCCCCGTCCGGATGATTGGATAGGATCAACTTTGCCTTGTCTTCGTAAATCAACCGTAATCGCCGTCTGGAATTCCATATGCCAATATGTCCGTTGTAACCATGGGCTAATTCGTCTTCTGATTGCCATTCACTTAACGCCTTTTCAGAGAATCCTTTGCCCGTGTCTTGAATCACAATGCATAGATATGACTCCTGATCCCCGCTAAGCTCTATGTCTACGTTTAACCGGATCGGTTCATCCATCGTAACCGCATGCTTAATCGTGTTCTCTGCGAAGGTCTGTATAATCAATGGAGGTATTAATGCTTGGGAGAGCGATTCGTCACCGTTAATTTGATAAGTAAACCCATCCTCGAACCTCAGCGCCTGGATCTGCAAATAGTTACGGGTGTGGGCGATTTCTTCTTCCAGCTTGACGAACTTCAGGTTGTTCTGAAACATAAATCTCATGTAGTTGATTAAATGCTCCGACATGTCCTGGATCAATTGATAGTTTTGGAATTGGGCAAGGTTGTAGATTGTATTCAACGCATTCAAAAAAAAGTGCGGATTGATTTGCAGCTGCAGATGTTTAAGCTCTGCCTTCTGGATCAGCAACTGCTCTTCATAGACCGTGATTTTTAATGCTTTGATCTCCGAAACCATACTGTTAAACACATCATTCATCAGTTCAAACTCATAGGAAACGGGATATTGCTCTACCCGTTGCTCCAGATTTCCGTCGCGTACTCGTCTCATGACTTTTACGATCCGGTTGATCGGGAGGAGGATAATATGCCTCAAGAAGATATAAAAAATCGGCAAAATGATGAGGGCTCCCAGGATCAGCAGGTACCACAGGCGCTGTAGAAGCGGGAGATGTTCCAAGATGACGCTGTATGGGATCAAGAACAACAGGGAGAAATCACCTTGCTTGGAATGTGTGCTGACCTGCAAATAATCATTGCTGTTATCGATCGGTGCATTTCCGCTCATCGGTTTGAGGGTTTCCGTAACTAGCACCGATTTCCCTTCCGGCCTTTCGTCCAGCAAGCTGAGCGGGATCATCAGCTTCGATGCCTTCACCCATCCCCCGACATACACATTTCCGATTTTTTGTATTTTCACGATATAGTACTCTTCATTCATCTTGTAAGGAAACCATTTCTCGAATGCCTGCTTCTGCAGGCCCTTCCTCTCCTGAAGCATCTGAATCATCCCTTGCCGGATCGTTTTCAGCTGCGTCATCGTCTCTTCGGCCGGTTGATTCGTGAGGAGCTCTTCATTGACGGATGAATAAACGAATAAATAATCCATCTCTTTGTATGTATGAATATCCCTTTCCAATTTATTGAATAGATTGATCTTCGCCAAAAAATATTCGTCCATATTCACTTCAGCAGGCATGTCCAGCACAATTAAATCGTTCTCAAAAGCGACCATGGTCCTTAAATACTTATCGATCTCCTCCAGATTCCTGTCGATTTGATCCATATATAAGGCTGCCAAATGCCGATTGGAGTTCGCCACTTGCTCGCGAACGACTTTCATCGCGTAGTAGTTATCGAAAATAAGCAGAAGCTGCAAGGGAATGACGAATAACAGAAAGCCCGCAATCAACTTAAATCGAATCGACTTGCTTGATAGCCGATGTATGAATTTCATCCTTCATTGACCTCCTTAGGCAAACGCCCAATATTCCAGAATCCGGATGTGCCCCTCTATTCCTTTCTCCCCAGACGCTCCTGTTCACCTTCTTTCCCCAAGATTAAATATTTCAAATTAATGGATTATCGTATATATCTAATAGGAATTGGTGAAGATCACCTTGTGTTTTTATTAAAGAAGAGGATATCTTATGTTATCTGATCAAGTATAGGAAGGAGCGCTGAGGCGGCGGGAAATTAAAAGAGCTTAAAATGCATTGTGGTAACTGTTCGGAGATAGGGTTTGATTTTGTTGGTACAACCTACAGTTGAATCGTTATTGAGGACTAAAAATGGGTATGTTAAGATAAGAATAGAAATAAGGAGCAGCCGCCCTGCTGCTCCCCAGTACAAACATCTTGAGTGGGAATTTCTCCTCCAAGATCAGAATGACCAGGAAGTAACCCACTTAGGCGCGAACCTTAAGAGTGGGTTACTTTCGTTTATCGATGTAAGTCAGCAATGCCAACAAGAAGATCCCGAAGGTTATCGCCTCACCGAACGAAATGTTCATCGCATCACCTCCTTCACAAGGAGGAGTGCGCCCACTCAAGGTGTGTATGTACCATCCAAATTATAACATTCTACGAAAACAGATTCATTAACAATCATATATTTCGTCCAATGCCAACTGTCCCACTTTTACTGTCTACTACGAATCCCCAGCACCCGCTTCGCCAAATCCACTTGCTCATGATGTAGCTCCACTTTAACGGCACCCACGCGTCTTGTTTCCCGCCATTTTTGCAGATCCTCTTCCGTTTCTAATTTGAGCTCTGCGATTTCGGTGGCCCTATCAAAAATATACTTGGATGTATACAATGCCGTATAAATGCCACGTCCATCCCATTCATTAAAATGTGCTGTCTATAGTCTAGACTATGCTCTAGGGCAATCGGTATAAAAAACAGTAGGACGCCTCTCAGCGCCCTACCTGTTCTTGTTACTATCCACCACAAATTACATTTACTTCAACGTGATTCCAAATTCCGCGTTCGGCGCGCCGGCGAATACAATCGTTCCGTTGTTCGGCAGCTGTACTTTGTTGTTACCGCTCACAAAGCTAAAGTTGATGCACGCTCCTTCTTCATCATATACAGCGAATGAACTTTTCGCGGGCAGCGTCACGGTCATTGTTTTCCCTGCTGCCTTTTGCGGGATCGTAAACCATTTTGCATGCCCACTTGCTTGCAGCGTAACTTTGGACGATTGGCCTGCAAAGAGCGGTTTTACATTGGACTCGTTCATGAATAGCATTTCGGCCTCTTCAAAGTATTCATGGCCGCCTTCTGTATAGAAGCGGGCTTCAGTTGTGTCGCGGCCTGCCAACACGGGGATCTGGATCTGATGCGCCGCTGTGTTCGGACCTGTTATTTTTTTACCCTCCCAATAGCCAGGAAAATCTTTCTCACGAGCAATCTGGTTTATAGGGAAAGAGAAATACATCATAGAGTTGAATTTCTCGTTCACAAGATAGTACTTGACGCCTTCCCGCTTCTTCCAGGCAGAGGCGGTTTCCTTGGATAGCTTGTTATCTGCTAACTTCTCAGCTATATACTCAGACATCGCATCTTGCCCTAATCCTGGCTCCGTGCGATATGAATTCTTCTTCAAGTAGGTGCGTCCATTCTTCTCGGTTACAAAGCTGAGCTTGGAGGTACCCTCTTTGTTGACAAAACTTCCATCCGCAGTGTACACATATTTCTCCTCTGGATCGGTAGCTAAGAACAATTCCCCATTCTTTGAAATGTTTAGTTTGAATTGGCTGCCGCTGTCGCCGTAATATCCTGCTTGCTTCGTCACCTCTTGCGGCATCTTGGCCTTAACAGGTTTGCCAAATGATTTGCCAGGCTTGACGGCCTTGATGACTCCCTTTTCTTTAAGCGCTGTTAGCAGCAATTCATTTGCCAGCAATCGATTTGTAGAGCTATGGCCGCCAGAGGACAACACAGCCGCTGCCATGTTCTGTTCAGGAAGCACGACGATTACAGCATGCTGCAATAACGTGTCCCCGGTTTTAGCCAAGCCCTTGATCCCATATTCGTTGAACGGATATAACTTCACACTATCCCAGCCGAGACCATAATTGAACATGCTATCTGTATCCCCCGGCCACATTCCTTTTTTATATTCCTCTTGCTCCATCGCTTTGACTGCCTTGGCTGAGAGAATCCCTTCGGTCTCTCCCATAAATAATCGAGAGAATCGCACCATATCTTCTGCCGTAGAAGAGATACCACCTGTACCAATCATATTCTGCGACTCATTCGGAAGCTGTCCTTGATATGTAGGAAAATAAAGCCCTGCCCGCTTGATGTTTTCGTCTGGGTCTTGCGAGGTCTTCGTATGATTTAACTGCAACGGCTGTGTAAAATGGTGATGTACAAAAGCGGTAAAGCTCATGCCACTAACTCTTTCCACCACAGCCTCAGCCAGCGCAAACCCGTCGTTGCAATATACAGAGAACGCACCCGGGTCCGCCTTTAAGCTCTGGCCGGATAATCGCTGCAGCAATGTATCATGTTCATAGGTATTCTTATCCTCGAATAAAAGATCATTGCTGTAAGTAGAACCTTGCAGGCCGGAGGAATGGTTCAATAGCATCCTCGTTGTAATCCGTTTGTAGCGTTCATCCTTCATCTTAAAACCAGGGATGTATTGCGTGATCGGCGTATCTAAATCGATTTCACCTTCATCCACTAGCTTCATCACAGCAGCCGTCGTATACATTTTACTGACCGATCCAATGCCGTATACCGTATCTTTGGAAAGCGGATCTTTTCCTTGCATGTCGTTTTTACCAGTCTGACCGGACAAAATCATGTTCCCATGATCAATCAGTGCATACTGCACACTGTATGCCCCATAGGACTTCGTCAGGAGTCCCGCTTTCTCCGCCGCAATCTTCGTAAGTCCTCGCTGACTTGTTACTACTGAAGTCTTATTGCTTGGAGCCGCCGCTGTCGACCCTGTTGGTAGAATCATAGGGAGTGCCAATGTAGCGGCCAGCACCCATGCGAGTTTATTTTTCACGTAATGTCTTCCTCTCTCTAACTAGGTGTATGTTCAACAGATCCTAGTTTAGTTTTTTTATGATCTGGGCGAAATTGTCTATAGTCTAGTTTTTGGACTGGGCTAAAGTCCAGGGCAATCGGTGTAAAAAAACCAGTAGAAGAAATAAAAATATGGAAATGATCGTTCGCGAACCTTGTACAGGTGGTAGCCCAATCATTGAATAATTTAATGAATGGCTTCAGACGCCTATCTCCCAATCAAGCAATTTCCAGATTGATAAATGAATATGAAATAACATTTTTCAGTCCGGAGCACGAAATTACCCGCGCGGAATTCGTCTCCCTGCTTGGGCGCTCCCTCAGTTTGGCGGCTTCCACCGACGGTCAGCCGTTTGCCGACGCCCCGGGGAAAGCCTGGTATGCGTCAGACGTCGCTGCCGCTCAAGCGGTGGGCATCGCACTAGGCTCGGACGTTCCTTCGTCCTGGCAATCCGACCACGAGAGCCGAAGCTGTGAAGCTCTTCGCAGATTTCCATTTTAAGCTATAATCCTAGTCCGGATTATAGAAGAGAAGGGCGCGAAAGACCTGTTAGCTCAGGTATTTCGCGCCCTTTTTTTAGATGGTTATAATGAAGGTCTTGCTTCGGTATTCACTACTCATCTCTTGCCGTTAATGGCTGATCTTACATCGATCCTGTAGAGCGTTCGTAGACCTTTTCCAGACTGTCCATCATTTCCATCCAGGAAGTTTTCCATGGCCATAATAAAAAGGAGCATCCGGCAACCAAGCAACTTTGGACCAATTTTTTTTTATGATTAAAGAAACTAAATATACTTTATCGAGTTTAAAATTAATAAAGGAGGCTGTTATGAAAATTACTTGCGTTGAGTCGAATTATGCTCATATTGGTTATGTGTATCTCCAACCTCCATCCGGGAAAATCCCCCATCAAACCAACTGCACATTAAATCAATCCATGGATATTTCCCAGATCCAAATACCTTTTGATCAAAAACCGGAACTGGGAACCTTCCTCGACAACATGACAATGCTCCCGTATTCGTTTAGAAGCGGATATAAGCAAGCGAAATTTGAAACTGAATATGGAGTCGATTTTGACAGTTCTGAATATATTACCAGATTTGAAGTCGGGCTGTCTCCAGCGCAATTTATTCAACTCATTGAGAGCCAGTCATACAGACTTTTCGAATCGGTTTGGCACAATCAAACCTGCCATATCTTCTTACTCGATGAGTTTGATTCGGTATTTTCTGAATTTAATGTGATTTGTCGCATGAACCGAAAGGAGGACGCCTATCTCATTATTCAATTCATTGAACCCGCGGCGCTCGGCGTAACCTTCCATCCTTCGGAAGAAAAGAATATTGCTTTAATCAAGGGACTCATCTCAGCGAACCCAGAGCTATATCCTCTGAGCTATTTGTTACAGCCTGACTTTGAGCTTATCGAAGATAAGTAACTTCTATAGACGGCTAATCGATATATTCCTATGTGTCGCTGTTCATACGAGGAGCGTTTGATTGTGGCTTTAGCAAAACCTCATGATATTCCACAGGGATATGGCTCTATACACAGAAATGGAACATTGATTACTAATTTTTCCACTTTACATTTTAAAATTAATAAGTACTTTCTAGCGGCAGAGGCCTACCTTTTGTTTTGCCTATGTTTTTGCCTTCCAACTAGCCGTAATTTATATTGATCTATATTCTTATCAATGTCACCTAGGTAAATATCCTCTATGTGATTAATTAATTGCAAAATCCGTTGTCTTTTTAAGGTTGTCAGATCATCTGTAATATGCTTAATTCCTGCCAATAAATACACAAGAAGAGCAAGTAAGACTAAATGAATAACTAATAAAAATATTGCGGTTTTAACATCTGCGCTTTTAAATAGGATGATTTCAAACTGTGTCCACACAGGAAGAAACAGAACAATAAACAGGCCCGGTAAAAAGAAATTGTTGGCTTAGAATTCTCTGCTCGTTTAATAAGTTGATTGATCAAATTATTCAATTTCTTTTCGGTTACCAATTGTCTATCTGATAAGTATATTTCGATTTGATTCTTAATATAGTTATGATATTGACCATCAGCGCTCCAGAGACTAGTTTTAACCTCAATTTTGTATTGATTATAAATTATATGTTTAGCCTTACGATTTAGTTGATTGGTAGCATATATTAATAGCAGAATTCCGGCAGAAGCAAACAACATATTCTTATATATAAGAGTTAAGCTAATTCCACCAATAAAAAGAAATAATGACATCCAAAAAAGTAAATCCCATCCCTTCATATACTGAAAAACTAATTTTCTTGCGCTTAATTCTTTTGAAAAATAATCAATCAATTCATCAACCATACATTATCCCCCTTACTACCATTTATAAAATCTGAATACTTTCTATAACTCTTGTGGTAGTTCTTAATCGAAACCAAATTCAAAAGACGTTCAATCGTAAGATGATTCCTCAATTCACATTCAGAGTTTTCATTCACAAACACGCCATTCAGCCAACTGCCCCATGCTTAGGAACGGAACGGACTTGAGATGCAATTATATCTCTTCAGCGTTTCGCCCCTTTCGGGGATATCGAAGAAACCTACACTAGAGATTTTCAGGTGATTTATATCGCCCCTATCACGATTCTAAAAATTCGTTTCTCCCGTTCCCCGTATCCCCACCACCCGCTTCGCCAAATCCACCTGCTCATGATCCAGCTCCACTTTAACAGCGCCCGCACGTCTTGTTTCCCGCCATTTGTGCAGATCCTCTTCCGTCTCCAATTTAAGCTCCGCTATCTCCGAAGCTCTATCAAAAATATACTTGGATGTATACAATGCCGTATAAATACCACGTCCTCCGGAGACGATCGGCTTATCCCGTTTCATCCATTTTTCTACGGTAAACTTCACGTATAGCTTCTCTTCCGTCCCCTTTCGTGCAGGGCGTTCCGTAATTTCTTTCCGCCGTAACACCTTCCAGTCCATGACGCGTCCATACCAATGGATTCCCGTTTCGCCAGCCTTGGCAAACTTCCCCTTGGATTGATACAGCGCGATGTATTCGATCTGCGTCAATATTTTATGATCCGATATATTCTCTAGCGGAATATGATAAAAGCCTTGCTGAAGGGTAACTTCAAGCTGGGATACTTCCCTTAGCGAACCTACCAACACATTTTTGCCGGACATTTGATTCTGGAAGTAAGCTTTCGTGCCTCGTGGTCTGGTCGAGCGCTCATACGCTTTTTCCGGACTATCCATAATAATCTCATCCAAGAAAGCCTCTATAAGCTCGGTCGATCCTGGCAGAAACGGAAATGCCCCCACATTCACAAGCTCAATGCTTTTATAAAAACGATGCTCTCTGAACTTCTCCTCATCATGATAAGGGAACAGCACATAAGCGCCGAACATGCTTCGTTCTAGCTCTTGGCCCTGTCCATCCTCGTAAACAATCGCATCCCGGTACCGGTGCATCGTATTGATATCATCTTCCTCCGGACCTGGCTGCTTGTATTTAGCATAATAAGGAGTTCCCTCGTATGCGGGATTGATTCGATATTTGGCATCAAAAATATACTTATATTCCACCGCAGCTTCATTCTTTTTCAATGTGAGCACATTATCTGGCTTCTGCCCAAGCGTCGCACTGCGATCGCCTCTAGGTAACGAGTTATAATACAGCGTAAAAACTTCCCCATTACCTGGGTTGCGGTATACCATTCGCGCCTTCTGAGATTTATCCAGCGTTACGAATACACCCGTCCGATTCACCTTGATGATGTCTTGCTTAATCAGTTCATATTTGCGGCTGAGCAGGTCATGGATCTTTAAGAAACACCAATACTCATACAGCTGCGCCAAATCCTTCATGGAGAGACGGAACAAATCGCTCTGGATCGACAATCCCTTCATCAGCATCAAATAGTTACGATACACTTCCCGGTATCCCGGCGCCATTTGCAATACTAATGATACGGACAGCTGCTTCATCTCGCCTACGTTCAGAAAATCCAATCGCAGCAGCCGCTGCAGCTGTGTTTGCATATAGTTCAACCGCTTCAGGAGAAGCGGGTCTTGCATGCGATTTTTGTCCAATAGCTTGGCTTTCAGCTGATTGAGCTTCGTAGACACACGCTGCAACACCCACCGTACAAAACGATTTTCCAGCGTATCATGCTGAATGCGCCGTTTCGTTTCTAAAACATGGCTTGGCGATAACGTTTGCCCATTCGCATGAATGAATCCAGCCTTCTCGTCCGGAGCAAGCAAATGAGGTCTTTTCGTTAAGTAGGCAATATTCTCTTTCCCTGTCTTCTTAACACGCGCTGCCTCGACGACTCTCATTTCCTTTTCTAGCTTGTAATTGGGAGAGGACTTGATCCTCTCTACGGCCTGCACAAGCTGATCGAACACATGCTGCAAAATCGTAAAAAACTCCGTAAGACTCTGATTCCTTGTTTCCTTCAGGCCCGTTAGATGATAGGTTTTACGCAAAAAATCAAAAGACAAATTATAAATCTGCTGATTCACATCATTTAAAATCATCTGGTAATCTTGTTTGTAATCCATTTTGGATGGAAAAATCTCGAGCTGTAGCTGAAAAATAACATGTCCGTTCAATCTCAGCTCAAGATCCGTAAGTCCAACCTCATTCTGAAAATTCAATATACCGGATAAAATGGCCTGACCCAGCGGTTTAATAGATCCACGAAGATGGATATTTTCATGATGAAATGTGATCGGTAACGATTGCTTTTTCTCGATGACTAGTTCATAAGATTGCGTCTCAAAAAACAAAGGATAGCTTTTCTCACCCGTCTGCCATGAAACGAGTTTGCCTGATTCAGGTGAAAACAAAGAGATCTTTTCAACAACGCATTCATTGGAAAGCGATGGGATATGTAGACTTGTATCGATCCAATCCCCCTCATTCGTCCGATGAAGCTGCATCGATTCCACCGTTGGGTGGTATGGCTTTCCCTGAATGTACAGGTTGAACAGGTTCGTTTCTATGCGCAATAGCTCCACGCTTTGATTAAGAGAGCCAGTATGAGGTAAATCCATCTTCCTCTAACCTCCGTAGCATAAAGGCTATTTTACGAGCGCTTTGTGGATGCTTCGCCTTAGCTTCTTCCTGGTTATCGTTCCATTTGGCATATAGCTCCGATGCGTCCTCCAGCAGCTCCACAACAGGTAAAGTTCTGCCCAATGCGCCTTGCATCAATTGCAAAAGAACCCGTTTCACGGACATACTACTGCCTTGCACACGAGGAAGGATTTTCTGAAGCAACTGCAAATCAAACGCCTCGTCGTCCGTAAGCAACTCGAAACGCTTGTTATATACCATATAAAAACAGATCGAATCCCTAATACGGAAACCGACGTGGGAATGAATCTCCTCAAGGATATGATTGATTCTCACCAATTTCTCGGTTGCCGAATGAACCAAATCGGTATATTCCTGATACACGTCCACCAACTGCAAATAGTCACTTCGTAAAAAGTGGTTATGCACCGGCAGTATGGTTACCTTTTCGGAACTCGTAGAACTAGGATATTGCTGTAGATCAATATAGTTAAACTCAATCGTGTTGGCGCGATCCAGCACCTTTTTGCTAAAAGGATGTGTCGTCTCGTCCATATTCACCGTTCCAATGAGGTACACGTTATCTGGCAAGTACAAATCTCCATACAGAGATTGATCCTCGTCTCTTAAGGAATTCCGGTTAATCAGTTTGGAAGTGACGATGCGTTCCCCCTGCCATTCTTGCGTCTCGATGACACTCAGCAGATCACTGAAATAATACTCCACCCTGGCAAGGTTCATCTCATCCAGACATATAAAATATGGCTTATGGTGGTTCTCTGGCTTAGAAGCTTCCGCCAACACCTCCGCCAAGCGTCCCGGACGAAAAGCACCGGACAGATCCTTGTACCCTAGCAAATCCGAAGGATCGCTCCAATCTGGACGCACCGGGATTAGCGTAAACTGCCCGTTGTTCCCCGTCGCCCCAATCGCCTCAGCAAACAGCTTCACGAGCTTGGTTTTACCTGTACCGGATACGCCTGCTAGGATAACGAAGGGTTTGGTTTTGAGTGAAAGATATAGGTTTTCGATTAAGCCTTTCGGGTAGTGAAATCCTTGGTGTTCAATAAAGGTTTGGATCTGCTGCACTTGCTCAGGGACGTTTAATGAACTCAAGAGCTCAGTCTCCTCTTTTTTCATATTAGAATTATGCTCGTCATGATTGTAGTTAAGAACATGCTCTACGTATAACTTGTAGTTCGACACGAAATTCTCTAAATCAGTCCATAGCTGTTCGTCATCTGGTAGAGAGTCTCTGTCGTAACGTACATAAGCCACTGTGGAGACCTGGTAGTCGCGCCCTAAGCCACTCGTGGTGAGGTGAATCTGGTCGTCTTTTTGCATGTTTTCGAGGGGAAGGAGGTTGCGGAGCTCATTTACCTTATCTACGAGATATTGGTATCCATCCTTCTTCCCTCGTTCTTTAGTTGGTAATGTGACCCCTTGAGCTAGGGTGAGATATACAGACTTCATATCCTCGGAAAACAAATACACGATGTATTCGCCTTGCTGCGTTGTTTCGGTTATACGCTTATCCATGATTGCAATCCACGGGATGTTCGCCCAATTGCCTTGACCGATTGAACCTTGAATTTTGTAGTGTTCATCCATAAAAGGAAGGGTTCTTAATTGTTCTGGAATTGTCTGTCTGAAAAGCATTCCTAGTGAATGTCCGGCAAAAGATTCTGTTCTAGCAGTCAGGTAGTTGTTTAAAATCTCGGATAGAGAATCGTGTAATGAAAAAGCAGGTTGAATGCCAGCAGACTCTAGCTTTTGATTGTATTTCTGTAATTCAGTCTGGGCGTACTGCTCCAACTCTTCTAGCACATCCTCACTAAGTTTTTCGATTATCTCAGGTGTGAACGATATGGTTTGATTCTCTTGGTTTACCTCAAGGATGGATGACAGTGCATCTATAGGTGTTTTAAGCAGGGACTTGGTCTGGACTAGCGTAAACTCATCCCAACTCACAGCCTCGTTTTGCGGTGGGTTGTCGACTTTATGACCTTCGTTGGAGTTCTGCTGGTAATATGCTAAAAACCGCTCAGCAATGGTGCTAAGCGGGGCGTTAAAAGATTGGGTTTGATTGTGATATTCTAGTAGAGAAAGAATAAGGACCATTTTATAGGATTTTTGTTTGTTTCTAAATATGGTTGAAAGTTCATTGGGTAGCATTTTGAATTCCTCCGGGCTGAGTTTAGGTCTATCATGCTGGGTCAGTCAAAGGTTATAATTCCACCTTTTTTGCGTTTGTTTATTTTAATGATAATTAATATACAAATGACTTGTATTGCAATCGCAACAAGCGAAAGACTTTTCATAAAAGTGATCACTGGAATAACTATAATAAGACCACTTGTAATCCATTTATGTATTCCTTGCTTCAATAATTTTCTTTCTAATTTCAAGGAGATAATTGCAGATAACGTAGCGACACTTACGAACCAAGAGAATGAAGATGCAATGACATTTACTTTATTGTACCAAACTTGCTGTTCTGTGAAATGAACATACGTGTAGCTAAAAAACCATATCGATAACCAAATAAATAATATTGGCTTGAGTGGATCATATAACCTTGAAACGACAACCTCAAATTCAGTGCTATTTTCATACTTTGACACATTGCTTTTTCTTTCTCGAATTTTTTAAAATCTGTCTCCATCATGGCTAACATAGTACTTAAATACGCAGGGTCTGCCTTAATATAATAATCTCTTGCTACATTCCGCACATTTTGACTAAGTATTGGGTTATATTCTCCTAAATTTCTCATTAAATTTATTTTTGAGGTGTTATTTTCTCTATCATGAAGCACTGCCGCAATCTGCGCTTGTAATTGACTGTAGGCCTTAATCTTCTCATTCACTTGTGTAATTCTTGTCGCATTGTTCCGATTTATCATTTCTTTGAATTCTTTATACATCCAGATAGTTGTTGTTCCAAAGATAGTAATAATTAAGGACATCATAGGATTGGCTCCTATTAGTTTGGATATTTCAGACCACATTTAGCTCGCTCCTTGGAAATTTCAAGTTATCATTTTCCAAAAAAACTACAATAAGCATAAACTACCGCACCTCTTGTCGTTTTCTTTCAGTGAAGCTGCTCCAATTTCAGTGAATGGCTTACTATATCCAGGAGGGGATAAATGGAAGGACAATCATCCTAGTCCTTCCATTAAATCACCTGTAAAGAAAGTATATTACTATCCTATTCTTTATCTAGCTTACTGTAGCCGATCCATCCATCCCATTGAAGGTGTAAGCTTAATTTGACTGTCATCTTTTAATTATTTCAGAAATCGAATTCATACTAATACTTTCACTAATTATAGATGATCTAAAATATTATCCATAAAATTGATGATTATACCCAGATGCTCATTTACTTCAGTATGATTTTGACCTGGGTTCATGGAAATAATTCGAAGCTTATCATCACTAAGAAAGAGATGATTTTTCCAGTCCTCACGTGCCTCCGCATACATAGCCCAAACTTCGCGAACCGGCCTAGGACTATGCATTTCACGAAAGTTTCTGCCTTTCTCTTCACCATATAAGAACTTCGAGTTACTATCTCGCTTATAGGCAATTAATTGTTCCATCTCTCTCGGTCTAGCCATAGAATTTTGAAGAGAACTTCTCCAGAAATTGTTCATTGGCCGATATTTAAAATCTATTATTAAACTACCAACGTAAACATCCTTCTTGTAAAAATCCACTCGGGTGTCAGGTCGGTTATGTTTGCCCATATAAAGGGGGAGATTATCTATATTTGTCTGATTACTGGCAAGTGGTAATACTCCATCGTAAACGTAGTGGATACGCATGTCATCTCTGATCATAATGACCTGTTCTCCACTTGGTAGATGAGGAATTAACAATGAATTATCCTGGGCAGACCGATTATAAAACCAGCCTGACTTCGGTTGAAAACCCATATGGATAAAAAGTTTCAATATATGAATAAATCCCCACATTTCGTAAAGCTTATCCGTACGTTTCCATTGATAGGTTAACGAAGAGTCAATAAATATATCTATTTCTTCTTCTTTTAAATGACGATGCAACTGATACAAAGCCCTGTAGCGGGAATCAGATAGAAGATTGTGTGGTACATGTGTAAATGCCTTGTTCGTTATCTCCTGATACCATGGTGCATGCACAATCATCTGGAATCCAATTCTCATTCGATGTACAAGTTGGCTGTATTCTTCTAAATAGGTTAATACCAGTTCTTTTTCGATTATTTCTCTACGAGTGCTTTCCTGAATTGATTTGTATTGCCCCAGTTTCTCTATATCTTGAACCAAGTTATTTTTATAAATTTCCAAAGAATCAACGAATTGATCCAATAATGTTAGAACATTACGGATAATAAACTTCACCCAGCGATTTTCTGGTAAATCATAATCTATTGCACTGAAAGGAGTAAGTAGCTGCCCCTCATGAAATGACCTTGTCTGGAGTGTCCTCACAGTAACTTGGTCAATTTGGCTTGCATGATTTTCCTTAGTCCATCGATAATCTTTTCGTATCCGATAATTAGCTTTCTTATATATATCGCTTAACGCTGCCATAACTGATGGATAGTGCTTCTTTATTGTCATAAACTGGCGTAAAAGCTGGGGAGGAAGTGCTCTCATAGAGTTGTCAGCTGCCGAGTATACCTTCTTTACAAAATCAATTGCGAGCCCAGTTACTACCTCTTCCAAGTCTTTCTTCATTATTTCCAACTGGTCCTCTGTAACCTGTTTAGAATGAACACAGAAAGGCAGAAAGTAGGTGAAACCTGTAGAAATAACTTTAGCTAAGTATTTACCCGGAATTAAAGGGTAGTAATCCTTTGCGTACAAATCTACTGGATTAACAGAGGGACTTAGATATACTTCGCCGTCTTCGTCTACTTCTAATTTTTCATCAGATAGAGATTCTAATCCATACATATATAAACGGGCACTTTTGTCAGTGGCTTGAAATTGAATGCTAACAAATTTATTTTCGGTCAATTCAAACGATAACTTTTCTTCCAACACATCTTCATCCGTATAAAATAATTCGACTTTGTTATGCAAAGTACCATTATATAAAATAGAAATTTCTAATGAATCTAATCTTACAGCTACTTTTGATATTGTAGGATTATAATGTAAAACCATTGACCTTCAACTCTTTCGCTTTCTGGAATATAGTACTCTTCGTTTTTGTAAATTTAGATACATTTTCGTATCGCTCAAACAATTCATACAATAACCCTTCGACACGGTCGTCAGTAATTTTACCGATTAGCCCCTTAAGTAACCCTTCTGGTCCTCGTAACTTAGTTAAAATACGTTGCACCACTTGAATATCAAAAGCATCTTCGCGGCTTAGAAATTTATTTGAAATGGGAAGATTCTTAAGATAGTTATCAATCTGTTTGACTACACGTGGACCAATACCTAGATTCTTGTTCTCTTTCTGCATAATTAAATGTAAATTCCATAAAATATCTAATTCACTGTCAGTAAGCGAGACAGGACTTTCTAATACTTTAAACTTTGTATATTGCTCAAATGTGTATGGGTGCTTTCGTACCTTATCTTTTGCATCACGTATATTGCGAATTTTAAGCATCTCATACGATTGAACATCTAAGGTTAAAACGTTGGCTCGGTCAAGAACCTTATCGGAAAAATGATAGGTGGACTCATCCAAATTAACAGTTCCAACAAAAACTACATTGGGTCCTATATTAATCTCCGGTCCGTATTGTGCTGAATTATAAATTTGTTGTGCAATACGATCGCTATAAAGCCTTAATACCCGACGGTTTGGTTCCATTTCCAAAACTGAAAGAAACTGCGAAAAATAGTGTTCTACCCGCGAAAGATTCATCTCATCAAAACATATAATGAACATTTTATTTCGCTCTTGTTGTGCTTGGAATAAGGCGTCTACAAGCGAAGTATCACTCGGACGATAGAGCATATTTTTTGTGTCGACGTATCCTAGCAAATCAGAATCATCTGCCCAAGATGGACGCACTGGTACGAATACCAATTGACTGGCATCCATTCCAAGAGTCTTGCCATAAGCTTGTACTAACCTTGACTTCCCTGTTCCACTCATACCTGCAAGAATTGTAAGAGAATTAGTTTTCATTGCAGTATGAAAGTTATATAGATCTTTTTCGTAATATTGAAGGCCCATCTCTCGAGTAGTATGTATGAAGTGTTCCATGAGTTCTTCTTCCTTAACATGGATATCTTCCTCGATTGTTAAACTACCCTCTTCCTTGTCGTCTTTATCTATGTATACTTCTTCATCAGTACGGGAGAAATTTATTACTTCTGGTTGCAATGTTTCCCTTAAAATACTTGCAATAGGAGTAATATGTTCAAGCTTTCGTTCTATCTCAGTGTATGAATCTAAATCAATAAAGAGTAACATATCGTCATCATTACCTTCAAGATACACTTTATTCATCCACTCAGCGAATGGAATTTCTCTCACACCGAGATTCGAAACAAATGAAAACCCACCGTGAGCATACTCATGTCGATCAAACAATCCATAAGCAGTGTAGGTTTTATCTTCCCTCCAGAGAACAATTGAAGGCGTATCGTCAGGTTCAATTGAGATACCTTCAGCTGTACCAACATACTTCCCAAGCATAAGAGAATCTACAAATTCTTCCTGTGTCATTTTATGTACTAATTTGCTGAAAATAGGTATTGACTTGAATCGTTGATCAACTTTATAACTTTCCAGTTTAGGTATAAGACGAATTTCAGTCGCTTTATATACTTCTTCGTGATTCGTAAGAACTTTTTTGCTAGGCTTAAACAGAATAAGGCTATCAATAAGAAATTCCACTAATTCATTTATACGTGTAAACTCAGATTCATGATAGCTTTCTTCAAATCCGTATTTCTCTAGTTCTGTGGAATAACAAGTGAAAAGAGTTTGATTTCTTGGAAAACTTATAGGTGTTTCATTTATCACTTTAATAAAATATTGAAGTGAGTTCTGAGAATTCACAAAAACCGTTTTATGTCTTCCCAGTATTTCCAAAATTTCATCATTTGACGGCAGAGCTCCTAGGAAATCAATATCCCATTTTTTTCTCTGTAGCAATCTAATTCCCCCAATTAATAAATTATATTACAGTAATCTTTTAGTTCAATAATTGTCTTGAATCCTGTGACCTTGTTACCATATTTATCGTTTAATAAACTCTGTTTCGTTCCCGGTAATCGAAACTTTATATACCATATTTCATCTGACTTATTCAATTTATCTGTTCGGATAACCTCTTCCAACTGATTTGGATTAATTAAATGAAATTCAAAATTTTCTAGTCCATCTAATCCATCGGGCATGTTTCTATCAATTATCGTTACAATTCGTCTAGGTATTGATAAGTTATCTTTTTCTTTCAGTCGTTTTATTTCGATCGCATTAATTTCTTCTTCTAGATGTAATACCCTTTGAGTTAAATTAGAATTTTCGTTGCGAAGTTCTATCTTAGCTTCTTCTAATTTCGCAAGCATATCTTGGAGCTCTTGATTTTTCCTATCTCTAGTACCAATCTCCCACTTTCGTGTATGAAGTTCTCTTTCGAGTTTTTGAAGATTTTTATTTGCCTCATTTTTTTCACTTTCCGTCTTAATAATAATTTTTTTCAACTCTTTGCTTTCTTTTATAGCTTCCTTTTTATCTTCTATCAACTTATTTATTTCACTTTTGAATTTCTGATTTTCAGCCATTAAACGTTCAATTTCAATTTGTGACTCATACCTTTTTTCTTGGATAGGATTTGAATCTTCCAAGACATCCTCCTTTTTTTCTATCTTTGTTTCACCATTAGTATAGGCCTCTTTGACTGCAGAGTTAGAGTCCTGTACAAATCCAAAAACTTCGACCCCTTTTTTAATTAGTAATGAATCAGTTTGTATCATAAGATGAATAATCAGGTCATGCACATTGAGTGAGTCTGACGCTTGGATCTCTTCTAGCATTACATCTGTTTCTTTTTGACTTATCTCTTCTAATTCTTTATATTTTTTCTTATTATGTTCTGCATATTTTCGTAAAAAGAACTTTACTTTGCTAATATTTTTTGGTTTATTCAATTCAACTTCTATTCTGTTTCTGAACAAATTAATTTGTTCCGCTTTAATTTTACTTAAATCACTAACCCCTTTTATAGCGATCTTCATTCTGGAATTGTTTACTGTTTCATTAACACCACATATTAGTAAAATTAATGATTTATCAGGGAAATCACTAAACAACCATTTCCATACTTCCTTTTCCATTTAGAGTCCCTCCTAGTATTTTTACAGGTATTGTAATTATAGGCCAAAACTCATAAGTATGAAATTAGAAATATATATTTTAGACGTTAATTTGGGAAGCACACTTATTATAAGTGAAACGAAAGACCCAGATGTCCAGACCATGTCGCTTACATTAGCGGTTGTATTATAAGTATTGTCCGGACCAACTCCGACCGTCTTTGGAAACGAGTCGTAGCGATCACTTAAACTGGTTACAAAATACATTTTTCATCCACAATTTTCAGCGAATCTACTCGGCGTGCCGGTACTTACCCACAACGACAACAATAAAAATAAACATCCCAACCATCAAAAGGCTCCTTTTTTACATTTTTTCCCAATTTTAATTGGCTCGATCCTCATTTATTTTAGGCTCAATTTTCCGATTTGTGGCGGGTCTATAGCATTGCATTTTGTCAAAAAACATGACAAAAGACTCATGTACGAAATTCCTAAGAGAGGAGAATTACTTGTCTTTGTTTTTCGCATCGGAATAGACTTATAGACACATCCCCTAATAACTATGATGCATCAAAAGAACGGCCGACGATCTCCTTTTTTAACTAGCTGGCTGTCCTCCTTAACCAATCCTGATCTGTTGGAAGCCCCTCCATAAATTTTGAGTAGCATATTACTAGAATAGAAATGCATCCGAAACGCAATTTTATAAATGGAAGCCGTCAGCCTCAGCGAATTGATCATCTTGTCCAGCGAAATGCGGCTTTTGGTAGGCACGCTTTGCGAAGCGTCGGTCTTTTTCCTATCGACATGGATAAAAAAAATACTCCTGCAGCGCTCATCTCCAGGAGTATTAGTATTCATATAATATCGAACAAAACAATTATGACAACCTAAATCAACAGAGGTCCAACAACCTCCTCCCCTGCCCAATCACCCCATAAATCGGCTCCCGATTCGCCTCATCCACCCTCGCAAGCGGCGAAAATGCCGCGATCTGCTCCGCCAACCTGCTTCGCACGATCGGATTATGCTGCAGCACACCCCCTTGCAAAATCATGGCAAAAGGGGCTTCAGCCTCGGACAGACCAAGCTTCTGCATGACCGCCTTAGCTCCCAGAAACAGCTCATCAGCTGCCGATTCGAGAATTCGGCGGGCAGGCGCTTCACCTTCTTGGGCCGCTTCGCCCACGATCTTACTCAGCTCCGCCGTCTTATCTACGCTGTAGGCACCGGAGTAAGCCCAGTTAAACAGCTCCTCTTCATTTTGCAGCTTCAGGTGCTGCAGCAGTTTCGCGGTTAGCGATGTGGCACCGCTTCTTCCGTCGTATCCGCGCAGCGCGGCTCGGATCGCCTGCCGGCCGATCCAGTAGCCGCTGCCTTCGTCGCCGACGCGGTGGCCCCAGCCGCCGGCGCGGGCGCTGTCGCCCTTGGCGTTGATCCCGTACACGATCGAGCCGGTACCGGCGATGATCAGGATGCCGGGATCGCCGCCGGTGGCGCCGAGCAGGGCCGCTACGCCGTCGTTCTCCACGACGATGCGATCCACCTGCACCTGCGTGCTGGCGAGCGCTTCGTGGACAAGCTCCTCGATGATGCGGCGGTCGTAAGCGGTATCCAGGCCCGCAAGCCCGAAAATGGCGCAGGCAACCTGCAGCGATCCGTCTTCCTTTGCCGCTGGAGTTTGTTCTGTCGGGGATACGCCAAATGAAGATGCCGTCATCCCCCCATTTCCCTCTGCCGTTAATTGCCGCTTGGCCTCCCGAATCGCCCGCGTCAGCTCCAGCGCTGCGGCCTCAAGGCCCACGCCCTGGTAGTTGCAGGACCCCGCACGCCCGCTTGCGAGCATGCGGCCTTCGGCGTCCGCGAACACGGCCAGGCATTTCGTTCCCCCGCCGTCCACGGCCAGCAGGGGAACCCTTACCGTGTTCATCGGCTGACGCTCCAGCCGGCGAGCGAGTGGTCCAGGTTCTCCAGCGCGCCTTCAGTGCGGGCGCGGGCCGCATCCAGCCACTGCTCCTGCGTCTGCTGGCTCTGCTTCCGCTTCGCGATGACGCTGCGAATTTCCGAAGGAGCCGGTCCGCCGGGCAGGGTGCGGATATCCACGAAGTGTACCGGATCCAGTGCCAGCCGCAGCTGCTCCGCGGTGAGCGACAGTTTCCGCCCGATGACCTGCAGTGAAATCTCGTTGACAAGCTCCAGCGTGATTTCGTTGGCGGCGAGCCCTTCGGCGACGGCATGCTTCACAAGACGGCTCACGATATGATGGGAGCTGCGGAACGACAAGCCGTCCGTGCGTACCAACGTATCCGCGAGCTCGGTCACGATTGCGAAGCTGCCTTCGGTGCGTTTGCGCAGCACCTCCTTGTTCACGTCCACGGTCCCGATGACGCAGGACAGCAAGCGGTACATCCGTTCCAGCACCATTAGCGCCTTCCAAGCATACGGCTGCATGTCGTCCTCGGTATCCACAATGTCGCCGAACGGGGTGTTGTGCATCATGGTCAGGACGGTTTGGGCGTTGCCAACGCAGCTGGAGAGCAGCGCGCGCATATGCTCGAACGAGACCGGGTTCCGCTTCTGCGGCATGATCGAGCTGATCTGCACGTACGGGTCGGCCACGCGCAGCATGCCGAATTCCTGGGTACACCACAGCAAGAAATCCTGCGATGATCTGCCCAAGTTGATGGCCGCAAGCTGCACCGCGGTCATCATCTCGCCGACGTAATCGGCACCGCCGATCGCGTCGTACGAGTTATAGATCAGCTCGTCGAAGCCGAGCAGCTCCTGCACGCGCTCCCGGCTGATGGCTAAGCCGGAGGTGGTCAGCGCGGCCGCGCCCATGCTGCTCCGGTTGCAGTTGGCATAGGCCGCCTGAAGTCGGCGGATATCGCGGTCCAGCGAATCGGTCACCGCCATGATGTAGTGGGCCAGCGTGGTCGGCTGCGCCTGCTGCGTATGGGTGTAGCCGATCATGATCGTGTCCGCATGCTCTTCCGCGAACGACAGCAGCTGGCTCTTGAGCGCAAGGGCTCCGCGAAGCGTCACGAGTAATTTCTCCCGCAGCACGATCCGGTAGATCGCGATGCCCATATCGTTGCGGCTGCGGGCCAGATGCAGGTTGTCGGCAATGTCTCCGGCCGCTGCATGCAGCTCATGCTCGACCTGAAAGAACAGGTCCTCGAATTGTCCGGTATATTCAGCTTGGCGAAGCCCCTCCAGGTCAAGGCCGCGAATGGCCGACGCGATCTGGCCAGCCTCTTCTTCGCTGACGAGCCCTTGCTCCTTCAGCATGATCAGATGCGCTTTGTTGATCGCCATCATGGCGCCAAGCAAGCTCGTCTTCGCTTCGTCAAAAGCGGGTTCAAGCACGACTTCCGTATACGTGCGTCCCGGAAAGTGCCCACCTTCCTGCTGCAAAATCTGTTCCCGAGTCCTCATGTTGTCCCATTCCCTTCCATCGTTTTATGTATTGATAGATATAAAATGAATCTTAGCAAGTAAACATTTTACTTCGTGCAAGGTGGCCGCTTCGGATTCGGATCGTTCCTTCGATCGCTGTTGCTCCCGGATTTCTGTGATTGAACTATTCATGGTCGAAATCCGCTCGCAAAGGCGAACGCTAACGCTTCTCTTGTACGATTCCGTCTCCTCCGCTACTTTAGCCGACAAATCATTCGACCTCATCGCTGAGCAGCTGTAGATTCCTAACGTTCATGTTATAAAAACTCTAAAAATCTTCATCCATCTCTAAATACAAGGTGCAGCGCGAAGCATACCGCTTCGCGCCCACCCTTTTTCATACAACCTAACCTTGATTCCACAACATTCTATAAGTCCAGATTAATCACTTGCTGCTCGAAGGCGCCGTTGTCCCTGCGGACGCCGCGCCCTGCTTCAGGCTGATCATGTTCACGAACATACGGATCGAGCCCGGCACCAGGCTTGGCATTTCGCGGTACCAGACGAGCGAGCTATACGTGTAGGTTCCTTTGCCGTAATCGGCCGAGAGGAACGTGCCGGTAAATTCCTTTTCGCCCGGATCGCCGTTCGAGATCAGCTCCGTATACTCTTTGCCCCATTCGGACGGGTTATAGGCGGAGCGGTCCTGGATCCAGTTCTCCCAATCGGCGGCCGTGATTTTGTTCGGCGTATTGAAGATCGGATGATCCGGCGCCAGCATGGTCACCTTGGAATTCTCGTCCGTGACGCGCCACTGGATCAGCGGCTCCCCGATCTTGATCGGATACGGAGCCAGCTCCGGCGACCATTTGTCTTCCGGCTTATGATACTGCACGACCAAGTTGCCGCCGTTCTTGGCAAAATCGAGCAGACGCTGGTTGCTTGGAATCAGCTCCGGACGGAAAGCGTACGCCCGAATGCCGAGCACGATCGTGTCGTATTGCGACAAATCGCCGAACTGAATTGTTTTGGCATCCAGGTTCGTGACGTTGACGCCCACCTGACGCAGCACCTGATCGATATTATCGAACCCGCTGGAGACGTAGCCGACCTTCAGGCCTTGCGGCACTTTCAGATCAAACGCCTGGATGGCGAGGTTCGCCGGCTTGACGTAATATGTTTTGCCGATATGCGGATATTGGATGACCTGCACCGTTCGACTGCTGTCCGTTGTACCAATGCTTGATACCGCCGACAGGCTGTAGCTTCCCGCCTTCACACCCGCAGGCGCTTTGACGGTGAATTCGGCCGTCTTGGTTTCGTATTTGGCAGCGAACTTCAGCTCCTGCACTACAGGTTCAACCGTCCAGCCCTCCGGCGTTTTCAGCGATACTTTCGTCGTCTCGGCCCCTGGCGCATAATTCGTCGCCGTGACTTTCACGGATACGGCATCTTCCGGCTTCAGCGTATTCAGCACCGCCGCTTCCGGGCTGAGGGTCAACGCAACCGGCGGCAGCACCGCGACCGCATTGTCCGGAACCGCATGCAGCGTCGCCTGCGTTCCGAACGCCTCATACCGGACATCCGCGGAAATGAGCGGCAGCGCATAAGGATTGAAATCCTCGACCTGCTTCGGCACGGTCACCTCGAACTCCGTTTTGACCGTTTCGTTTTTGCCCAGCTTGGCGAAAGTCGCGGTTCCAACCGCCTTCGCATTCCAGCCCTCGGGCACGTTCAGCTTCAAATCGATCTTGCCGACGTTCACGTCCCCGCCGTTGAAGGCTGTAACGGTTACCTTCGCGGTTTGCCCCGGAACGAGCTCTCCGGTCTCCGGCTTCACCTTCACGACGACGGAAGTCGCTTCCTGGCTGGCCTTATTCAGTTGTCTGTCCTTCACGTCCAGCCGGTGCAGCAGATCGTTTTTCGCAGATGCATCCAAAGAAGAGGACTTCACCAGCTCCACCGCGGTTTGCACATCCGCTTTCATCTCATGAACTTCACGGGTGACCTTCTCAAAGGCCGGATAAGCCGCAATCACTTCGTTTGCGTCCTGTTGCAGCGTGTTCAGCTGCTTGGCGACCTTGTTGTCTTTTCCTTTGGCATTGATTTCTTTGGCCAGATCATCGAACGTGAAGGCGATGCCGCCGAAGAGCGATGTTTCCGGCTTTCCGCTTGCCTTCTTGCCGTCCGCTGCTGCCTCCAGCGTGTAATACGCCGTTCCTTGGCCTTCGTCCACCTGTCTGCCCATGCCCTGGCTCTTGTGCATATAACGGGATTCTTCGCCGAGCTGAGCATAGGAAGCGCCGTACAGCTCATTGTATGCGTTCACCGGCAAAGAGGCATCGTAGGCCTTATCCGTTGCAGGGACATACAGCTTTTTCGGCTGCCAAGGCTGCAGCCCATCCTTCAGCTGCTCCGGAAATACCTGCGGATTGCCCGCATCCTTGAAAGCCCGCACGGTCAGCACGTTCACCGCGCGGTGATGTCCATGCGTCGAATCCTCGTTCAGGAACGCCGGAATGAGTACGTCCGGACGTTTTTCGCGAATTTGACGGATGAGCCGCTCGTAGGCGACGTCCTCGCCCCATTTGGCCAAGGTTTCGTCCGGGCTTTTGGAGAATCCGAAATCAAAGATCGGATCGTTCAGCTTCTGGCTCAGGTTCGCCAGCGTCACGTTGGTAATTTTCGATGCCTCCTGCAGTTCCCGCGTACGGATGATGCCGAGGGCATTGCCCAGCTCGCTGCCGATTTCGTTCTGCCCGCCTTCCCCGCGGTTCGCGATCACGCTGTATGTATCCACGCCGAGACCCAGCGATAGATACGCGAGCGTCGCGCTGTGCTCATCGTCCGGGTGAGCTCCCGTGTTCATTGCGCTTGCAACGGTGGTGAGCGGTTTGATCGCTTTCCATAAATCGACCACCCCCCTGTCGGCGGATGCCTTTCCCGGACCGGCCTGCAAAGCCAGCGTTCCAGCCATCACCAGGCTCAGGGATGCTGCCATCCATTTGTTACCCCTGCGTTTCTTGCTCGATTGATTTGGATTCAACGTTACTTCTCCTCCTTCAAGCGTGAAAGTTTGTATCATTATCGCGGGTAGGCCCGTACAGGATCGGACAAGCCGTGCGCGCAATGAATGGGATTGCTTCTTGCCGCTTCAGGTTCAGGACAATCTATGGTTAAATTGCGGAGCCGGCATTGCCGCCGGTCAGTCTGCGGGAAACGTAGAGTACGAGAATGATCATGACGATTTGCAGCACGCCATACGCGCAGGCGGTTCCGAATTCGAATGCGTACATCCGCTGGAAAATCTCGACCGACATCGGCGTCGTCTTGTTCGTGTACAGCAGAATCGAGGCGACGAACTCGCCGATGCCTTCCACCAAGGCCAGGAGCGTGCCCGCCAGGATGCCGCTCAGCGCCATCGGGAACACGATGCGGCGGAAGGTGTACCACCATGATGCGCCCAGGTTTCGCGCCGCTTCCTCTACCGAGCGGTCAGTCTGCATCAGCGTGGACGACGTCGAGCGGAAGATCAGCGGCAGATGCCGGACGAAATACGCGAGCGGCATAATCCAGAACGTGCCGATCAGCACCTGCCCGAACGAGAACGCATTCGGCTCGCTGAACGCCGTGATCAGGTTCACGGCCACGACCGTGCCCGGCAGCGCCCAAGGCAGCATGATCAGGATATCGAGCAGCGTTTTGCCTTTGAAGCGCATACGCACGATGGCGTAAGCGGCTGCGACGCCGAACAACAGGTTGCCGATTGTGGCAACGATGCTGATTTTGAAGCTGTTCGCGATCGGGCGCCAGGTTTTACTGTCGGTGAACAAATCCTTGAAATGATCGAGCGTGTACGACGGCGGCAGAACCTGGGTCGTCCATTTCCCGTCTTCCGAAAAAGCGAGCAGCACGATCACGAGGATCGGCAGCATGAGCACGAGCACCCCGAGAAAAGACAGCACCATCGAGACATTGCGCACGGCCCGGCTCTTTACCTCGGTCCGGTGCACACTGACGCCCTTGCTCATGTTTTGGTAGTTCCTTGCGCCTTGATACCATCTCATCAGGATGAGGAACAGGATGGACACGACGGACAGCAGCGTCGACTGCGTCGCGGCCATGTCCAGGTCGCCATTCGTGCGCGACAGGTAAATCTGCATCGTCATCGTCCGCTCGATCCCGAAAATCAGCGGCGCCGTATAGGACGCCATCGAGATCATGAACACGAGCAGCGATGCCGCGACAATCGCCGGCGTCAACATGGGCAGAATTACCCGCCGCCAAATGGTGAAGCGGTTCGCGCCCAGGTTCGCGGCTGCCTCCTCCAGCGAAGGGTCAAGCCCTTTGATCGCCGAAGATGCGGTCATATAGAAATAGGTGTACATCGTAAACGTATGGACGACGAGCACGCCCCAGATGCCTTTTAAGGTAAAAGGCGGCTTTTCCAGATGGAGCAAATGCTGCAGACCCCGCGGGATGATCCCGCTCGAGCCGTACAGAAATTCAAAGGACAACACCCCGATCAGCGGCGGCAGCGCCATGGGCACGAGGACGAGTACCGACAGCAGCTTGCGGCCGGGGAAATCATACCTTTCTAGCAGGAACGCCATGCTGATGCCCACGATACCGCAGGTGACAACGCTGAGCACCGAAATGTACACGCTCGTCCACAGCGCTTCGAGGTTCGACGTATGCTCCAAGCTGAAGAAGCGGGAATAATTTTGGAGCGAAAAGCTCCCCTCCTGCTTGATGCTCTGCAGGAACGTCTGGAAAAACGGATATACGACATAGGCCAGCAGGATGAGAAACAGCGGCGCGATCAGCACATAGACGAAATGCCGCGACGTCGTCAGCGCACTCCAGCGGCTGTTCGGACGAAGCGTCGGCTGCCGCCGCGGTTGAGGTTGTGGTTGGTTCATCGCTTCGGCTCCCCCCCTTATTCCAAAAAGTAAATGCTATTCGGAGCCATGGCTAACAGCATTTCCTCGCCCGGCTCCCTCATCCGCTGCCCCTGCCCGACGAACAAAGCTTTTACGGACAGCGGTCCGGCTTCCGCGATCACGTTCACGCTGACGCCGGTGAACTCCGACAGCCTCACCTTCACGGATAACGTGTTGGCTTCGCCTTGCTCAGACGGGCCGGCCTCCCGGATGGCCTCCGGACGTACCGACAGCGTCACCTTCCGTCCCGCCGCCAGCTTGCATGCGGGCGAAGCGTTCGCGGTGAGGCCGGTCAGCAGCACATCCGGCGCGATCCGAACGTCCGCCAGGCCGCCTACCACGCGTTCCACCGTGCCTTCCCACAGATTGGTTTCGCCGATGAACGAGGCGACGAAACGGTTGGCCGGGCGGTTGTATATCTCAAGCGGTGCGCCGATCTGCTGCACGACGCCGTCCTTCATGACCATGATCCGGTCGGACATCGACATCGCTTCCGATTGGTCATGCGTTACGTAGATCGTCGTGATGCCTAGCTCCAGCTGCAGCCTTTTGATTTCCTGCCTCGTCTCGTCCCGCAGCTTCGCGTCGAGGTTGGACAGCGGCTCATCGAGCAGGAGAATATTCGGTTCGATCACCAAAGCGCGCGCGAGCGCGACCCGCTGCTGCTGGCCGCCCGACAGCTGGTCGATGCGGCGCTCGCCGTAGCCGTCCAGATGCACGAGTTTCTGGGCGCGCGTCACCTTCTCGCGTATCTCCGTCTTCCCTTGTTTACGGACTTGGAGACCGAAAGCAATATTCTCGAAGACGGTCATGTGCGGGAATAAGGCGTAGTTTTGAAAGACCATGCCCGTGTTGCGCTTGTTAGGCGGCATATTGGTCACGTTCTGCTCCCCGAACAGTATGCGCCCGTCGCTGGGGTAGTAAAAGCCAGCGATCATGCGCAAAGTGGTCGTCTTACCGCAGCCGCTCGGCCCCAGAAAGGTAAAAAACTCGCCTGGCTTAATATGTACATCCACGTCCTCCACACCTTTGGCACCGCCAAACGTTTTGCTGACGCGATCCAGCGTGACTCCGATCATCGTTAGTCCTCCTTCAAATTCGTTTCGCGTATCGATGCAAGCCTGATCGGTCTTCCATATAAATTCACTCTACTTAGCTGTCCGCTGGAATATCCGGCAGACCCGGCGGGGAGCTCCCCGCCGCTGCCTCTTGTATCGCCTAAAGCGAAGCACCCTATTCCGTTATTTTCCGCCCTTGCCCTTGATGTTCTCGTCCCAATGCTGCATCCATTCCTTCTCTTTGTCCGCCAGCACCGTCCAGTCCAAATCGAGCAGCTTGGTATCAAGGTTTTTGTACCAATCCGGGAACTGACTCTTGTCGATATCGGTCCGGGTCGGGATCTGGAACAGCTTGTCCGCCTTTTCCTTCAGCTGACCTTCATCGAAAATGAAGTCGAAGAACTTCTTCGCGTTCTCCATGTTCTTGGCGTCCTTGACGATGCCGACGCCATCCACCAGGATCGGCGCACCGCTGGCCGGATAGATGTAATCGAACGGCTGCTTCTGCATTTCCTTTTGGATCAGGATGTCCTGGAGGTTCCACAGCGACAGCGTGCCTTCCTGGCGGGCTAGCTTCAGATACAGCTGTGTCGGGTCCTGCGTGTATTCTTTCGTGTTGGCATCAAGCTTTTTTAGCCATTCGTAGCCTTTGTCCGGGCTCGCCGAGTCTTGGCGGTAAATCATCGCGTCATAGATTGTCCGCATCGTGCCGGACGCCATGACGCCGCGGATCAGGATTTGGCCCTTCCATTTCGGATCGAGCAGGTCGTCCCAATCCTTCGGCGCATCCTCCTTCTTCAGCGCTTCGGAGTTATACATGATCACCTCGGGCAGCAGCATCTCGCCGTACCAGCGGTCCTGCGCGTCTTTGTATTCGGCCGGGATGCTGTCCGCATAGCTCGGCTTATACGATTCCAGCAGGCCTTCGTTTGCCGCCGTGATAAAAGAGGACTGCGTGCCGCCCCACCAGAAATCCGCCTGCGGATTGGCCTTTTCGCCGCGCACCCGCTCCATGATCTGCTGCGCACCCATCGTCATTACTTCGACGTCGAGGCCCGGATTCAGCTCCTTGAACTTCGGCACGATCTGCTCGACAACGTTTTTGTCGCGGGCAGTGTAGATGACGAGCTTCTTCGATCCTTTGGAGCCGCTATCGCCGCCGCTGGATGCGGACGGCTCCTTGTCTCCTCCGCCGCATGCCGTTAAACCGACCGTCATTGTCAGTGCCATGGACAGCATACCGAGCTTGAACCATTTCCTTGTCATTGTTCAAATCCCCCTTGTATTAAAATCAATATAGGTACGGGTTGGCCGCTATGAATCCGGACCGTTTGTCCGACCGCTCATGCTTCTTCAAAACGGTTTCGGGCCCTCCGCTGCTCCGCCCGCTTAAGCACATGATGAACCCAATTTTAAATTCCAAATTTTTAACTAACGCCCGGCGTTCCTGCGAACGAGTGCGCTTCCAGCACGCTATGCACCGCGCCCATCAGGCCTGCGCGCTCCCGCAGCTCGGCCAGGCGGATGTCCGGCACCACCGGCACCCACTCCAGCAGCAGCTCGCGAATCCGGTCCAATCCCGCTTCATCCAAGTGAAGCATCTCGCCGCTCAAAACCAGCATTTCGGGATCGAGCACGCTGACCATGTTGGCGATTCCGGAGGCCCAGCCATGATATACCTCGTTCAGGAGAACTTTCGCGGGCGCGCTGCCTTCCCCGCTCAACCGGATAAGCTGCTGCAAAATGCTCACTTCGGGATCTACAGCTAGGCCAAGCGCTTTGGCTTTGCCGTGAATGCCGGTAACCGAGAAGTTTTTCTCGAACACGCCGAATTCGCCTTTGCGGCGGGCCGGCGAGTCGCCGATCCGCATGTAGCCGATTTCCCCGGAGGCTTCCCGGCTTCCCCGGTACAGCTGCTTGTCCAGGATGATCCCTGCGCCGATGCCGGTGCCGACATACATATAGACCAAGCTGGAAACGCCCGCTCCCGCGCCGCCGGAAAATTCGCCCTGCGTCATCATATTGACGTCGTTGTCTAGCACGACCGGCAGCCGCAGGCGTTCCTCGATCTCCCGGCCTACCGGCAGGTCCATCCAGCCCGTGCTCGGGGCATGGCTGACGGTGCCGCTGCGGCGCTGGGTAATGCCGGGGAGGCCGACGCCAATGCCGATGACCCGGTCGCGGTCGATCCCGCTTGCTGCGAGTAAATGCGCGAGTGTCTCCTCCAGCGCCTTCAGCGCGGAGTCCCCGTCCACCGGCTGCTTCAAGCGGGCATGCCGCTGCGCGATCATTTCACCTTTCATATCGGCCACCGCCATTTCGAGCTCGCTGCCCTCGAATACTGCACCGACGACCGCGTACGCCTGCACGTTGTATTCCAGCAGAATCGGCTTGCGTCCCCCTCTGGATTCCCCGGTTCCGACCTCGCGAATCAGCCCCTCCTGAATCATCTCCTCCACGAGCGCCGACACGCAGGGCCGGCTGAGGTTGGTTTTTACTGCCAGTTCAGCTCGTGACAAGCGGGGCTCCTGCCGGAGCTGATGCAGTATACCTTCCCGGTTCATCTGTTTGACGAATTTGGTGTTTCCGGTTCTTCCCCTGCCGATCACGATGTCATCCACCACCTTACTTTGTTAAAATAACTAACAAATTCAAATTTAGGCTCAAGTATATGAATGCGCTTACAAATCGTCAATGCATTTACCCAAAAATGAGAATTTCTTCCTAAGCGTCGGAAAAACTCGAATGCCCATGCTTTCCTCCTTTCTCAGACAGATGAAATCCCCATCGGCCCCCGAGTGATGCGGGATTTCCAACTTTCCCCATCTATGGAACCTCCTTTTGGATAAGCTGAATATTTTTCAAAACGCTTTTGGCAGACTAGGACTTTAT
Source organism: Paenibacillus dokdonensis (assembly GCF_004916975.1). GTDB lineage: Bacteria > Bacillota > Bacilli > Paenibacillales > Paenibacillaceae > Paenibacillus_AQ > Paenibacillus_AQ dokdonensis. Next base: position 715,011 of record NZ_STGQ01000003.1, read on the forward strand.
TCCCAGAACCTTTTTCCTTGTTTCCAAATTCCCATCCCCCCTATGAACGAAAAAAAACCTGTCGATAATCAGGCGTAAATACCTGGAAATCGGCTCACAAAAAAGAACAGCCCATCGAATGGGCCGTTCTTATATCAAGCGTTACTGGTGTGACGTATCGCTTCAATCCGCTTTTTCCAAGTAACGTCTCTGTGGTGAGCGTAAAGCCCTCGATAACGGCATCTTCGTCAACCTCGATCATAATGCAGCGTCTGCCTTGAAAGCTCACCTGTTTAATATACCTTAGATCCTGTGGACTGATTGTAATCGTGGCTGCCTTGGTATCGATCTTGATCGATCTTGATCGATTTCGCCCTACCTGCTCTTGTTAATCTCCACCCCAAATTACATTTACTTCAACGTGATTCCAAATCCTGCGTTCGGCGCGCCGGCAAATACAACCGCTCCGTTGTTCGGCAGCTGTACTTTGTTGTTTCCGCTCAAATAGCTAAAGTTGATGCACGTTCCTTCTTCATCATATACAGCGAATGAACTTTTCGCGGGCAGCGTCACGGTCATCGTTTTCCCTGCTGCCTTTTGCGGGATCGTAAACCATTTCGCATGCCCACTTGCTTGCAGCGTAACTTTGGACGATTGGCCTGCAAAGAGCGGTTTTACATTGGACTCGTTCATGAATAGCATTTCGGCCTCTTCAAAGTATTCATGGCCGCCTTCTGTATAGAAGCGGGCTTCACTTGTATCGCGGCCTGCCAACACGGGGATCTGGATCTGATGCGCCGCTGTGTTCGGACCTGTTATTTTTTTACCCTCCCAATAGCCAGGAAAATCTTTCTCACGAGCAATCTGGTTTATAGGGAGAGAGAAATACATCATAGAGTTGAATTTTTCGTTCACAAGATAGTACTTGACGCCTTCCCGCTTCTTCCAAGCAGAGGCGGTTTCCTTGAAGAGCTTGTTATCTGCTAACTTCTCAGCTATATACTCAGACATCGCATCTTGACCCAATCCTGGCTCCGTGCGATATGAATTCCTCTTCAAGTAGGTGCGTCCATTCTTCTCGGTGACAAAGCTGAGCTTGGATGTACCCTCTTTGTTGACAAAACTTCCATCCGCAGTGTACACATATTTCTCCTCTGGATCGGTGGCTAAGAACAATTCCCCATTTTTCGAAATGTTTAGTTTGAATTGGCTGCTGCTGTCGCCGTAATATCCTACTTGCTTCATTACCTCTTGCGGCATCTTGGCTTTAACAGGTTTGCCAAATGATTTGCCAGGCTTGACGGCCTTGATGACGCCCTTTTCATTAAGCGCCGTTAGCAGCAATTCATTTGCCAGCAATCGATTTGTAGAGCTATGGCCACCGGAGGACAACACAGCCGCTGCCATGTTCTGTTCAGGAAGCACGACGATTGCAGCATGCTGCAATAACGTGTCGCCGGTTTTAGCCAAGCCTTTGATCCCATATTCGTTGAACGGATATAACTTCACACTATCCCAGCCGAGACCATAATTGAACATGCTATCTGCATCCCCCGGCCACATTCCTTTTTTATATTCCTCTTGCTCCATCGCTTTGACTGCCTTGGCTGAAAGAATCCCTTCGGTCTCTCCCATAAATAATTGAGAGAATCGCACCATATCTTCTGCCGTAGAAGAGATACCCCCTGTACCAATCATATTCTGCGACTCATTCGGAAGCTGTCCTTGATATGTAGGAAAATAAAGCCCTGCCCGCTTGATGTTTTCATCTGGGTCATGCGAGGTCTTCGTATGATTTAACTGCAACGGCTGTGTAAAATAGTGATGTACAAAAGCGGTAAAGCTCATGCCACTAACTCTTTCCACCACAGCCTCAGCCAGCGCAAAGCCGTCGTTGCAATACACAGAGAACGCGCCTGGGTCAGCTTTTAAGGTCTGGCCGGATAATCGCTGCAACAGTGTATCATGTTCATAGGTATTCTTATCCTCGAATAAAAGATCATTGCTGTAAGTAGAACCTTGCAGGCCGGAGGAATGGTTCAATAGCATCCTCGATGTAATCTGTTTGTAGCGTTCATCCTTCATCTTAAAACCAGGGATGTATTGCGTGATCGGCGTATCTAAATCGATTTCACCTTCATCCACTAGCTTCATCACAGCAGCCGTCGTATACATTTTACTGACCGATCCAATGCCGTATACCGTATCTTTGGAAAGCGGATCTTTTCCTTGCATGTCGTTTTTACCGGTCTGACCGGACAATATCATGTTCCCATGATCAATCAGCGCATACTGCACGCTGTATACCCCATAGGACTTCGTCAGGAGTCCCGCTTTCTCCGCCGCAATCTTCGTAAGTCCTGGCTGACTTGCTACTACTGAAGTCTTATTGCTTGGAGCCGCTGTCGCCCCTGTTGGTAGAATCATAGGGAGTGCCAATGTAGCGGCTAGCACCCATGCAAGTTTATTTTTCACGTAATGTCTTCCTCTCTCAAACTAGGTGTATGTTCAACAGATCCTAGTTTAGTTTTTTTATGATCTGGGCGAAATTGTCTATAGTCTAGTTTTTGGACTGGGCTAAAGTCCAGGGCAGTCGGTGTAAAAAACCAGGAATAAAAATATGGAAATGATCGTTCGCGAGCCTTGTACAGGTGGTAGCCCAATCATTGAATAATTCAATGATTGGCTTCAGACGCCTATCTCCCAATCAAGCAATTTCCAAATTGATAAATGAATATGAAATAACATTTTGGAAACAAGACCACCTGCAGCTATGCTATAATATTCGCAAAAATTCCCCAAACCTTTCTATCCAGGAGATATTCCTTATGCGATCGAAAGTTATCAAACCTATTGGACTGCTAAATGTAAATAAAGAAGCTCCAAAATTTTCAGTATCCCTTCACTCCCCCTCCGCCGATCTAGCTCATTTTATCGAACATTACTGGGTCGTCCGCTGGGATCTTCGCGAGCAAGAACCGCATCTTCAGGAAAACCTGCCTCATCCCTCTGTTCATCTTGTGTTTGAAAAAGACAACTCCCGAGTTGTAGGAGTCATAAAAGGGAGATTTTCCATTCTCCTTCAGGAGCAAGGTGCTGTCTTCGGCGTTAAATTCAAGCCCGGAGCCTATTATCCTTTTCTGAAAAGTCCCGTTTCAGCAATAACGAACCGTACGGTACCCTTTGCGGAAGTCTTCGGAATGAGCAGTCAAGCGCTGGAGTACAAGCTTTTTGCTCAGGAAACGCCGGAACAGATGATTCCTCATGCTGAACTTTTTATTCGGGAATGGCTGCCTGAGCTGAATATCCATGTCGATTTTATCAATTCGATCATCCAATGTGTCATCTCCGACAGAAGCATCGTCAAAGTTGAGGATATTGTAAACCGCTTTTCCATTCCAATGAGACAGCTTCAACTGTTATTCCGCCAGTATGTGGGGATCAGTCCCAAATGGATCATTCAACGCTATCGGCTTCATGAAGCGGTAGAAAAAATGACCAACCGGGATGTTCCCGATTGGTCAAAACTTGCTTTGGATCTTGGCTATTACGATCAAGCCCATTTCATTAAAGATTTCAAATCCATTATTGGAAAATCTCCGGAAGAATACATCAAGCTGCTGGGTGAATAAATCCTGGTTAGTTCCATTAAAGCGGATGTTTGTATAACTCTATCACATTGCCGTCGGGATCCCGTAAATGGACAACTCTCGCATTCCATGCCTTTCGATCATGCGGCTCGTTAAGGAATAATGCCTCTTTACTCTTCAAACTGGCGTAAAACTCATCGACTTGATCGACCTCAAAGCTGAGTAAAAACTTCGATTGCGACTCCACGTCGGCCGGAAGATTTTTCTCACCAATCACTTCCGATATTTGATGACGGGAAAAGATTTCGATTTGGGTTTCGCCGGTATGAAATGAAGCGAACTGCATCTCCTCAGCGTAAAATCTCAAACTCCATCACGTCTCTGTAGAACGCCACGCTCTTATGAATATCGCCCGTTATCAATCTAATTTGCGACAGCTTCATTATTTCACAGCCTCTCACTTCAGATTGAGGAATAAACCGATATTACAAGGTTATCCTCTGCCCAATGTAACAAAATCACGAAAGACCGTATTGTAAAAACACGAAAACTTCCCGCGAACCCATCCCATTATAACATTCTCTCAATAGAGGCCCCTGGCTAACCTTCGACAAAGGCTTCATTTTCATACATCAGAAGAAGATCCCACAACGGTCAACAGCAACGTTTACATTCGGGTACGGCATATAAGTAAAAATTCCAGTCTAGGCATCCGTAACCGTAACATTTCCATGTCTTGGTTGATCAACAATACTGTATGTCAACGGCGCCTTTTTCGGTCACTTGAACCGTATAAAACAATCAATCAACCAACCTAAAAGTCAATGGAGGTTCAACAACCTCTTTCCCTGCCCAATCACCCCACAAATCGGATCCCGCTAATGCGATCATCATAGCTGGTTCGCTTATAGAATACCTATCTGAAATAACAATACCCTCCGAAACGTATTCCGGAAGGCAGCACCTTTTAATAGATAGGCAGGTTCAACTCGGTTTTAAATAAAGACTTACTGGATGTCGAATCGTATCGTTAATACGAAGGAAAGCCAGCCTTTCCCTATGGCGGTTAGGGCAGCGCAACGGAAATGATCATATCTGACCTTCCGAATTTTAGGCTATTACCTTGGCTTTATGCTTCTGGCAAATCTAGCAGCCCTTCGAATATGTTCTTCTTAATCGTCTCAACATCACTGACGGAGGTGAGCGGAATGCTCTTACCAATGGCTTGCTGAAGTCCCCAGTATTTTTTGAAGGACTTATCCCTCGTCTTGCTCCTCCAAATCCCATCATCATATGTAATCTCAAAATGATTCTCCAACCGATAGGGATCTTGAAAAAGCCAATGATCCGAGACGGCGGGTACCCGCTCCCACAGGGACAGATCATATTGAAACCGTGACAGCGCAATCTCCGGGTATCCGTCTTGTCCTTCTAAATCGATCTCAACCACAAATACAGACCCTTCCTTTAGATCGGACACGTGATCATTCCCGACTGAAGCTCCGTCCATTTGATAGATTTTAATAAAATCACTAAGCAGCCATGCTTCCTCATAGCTGTCGGACTTCCATCTCAGAAATTTGGGTCCAAGCGGAACAAACCCCAGCTCTTTGCCGACCATATCCATTTCACCCATGAGCAATGTCAAATTTTTATACGTTGTGCGGAGCACTTCGACAGCGCGGCTGATATTTTCCCCGCGTTCATTTATTGTAGACATAGTTATCCTCCTGAATCGCCATGTTTGTCGGCCAATGGATTTGTAGTTTCGCTCCTGATTTTTCATTAAATATGTTGGATTGTCAACAGTAAATCAGACAACTTTTTTAAGGGCTTCTTGGCGATACTGAACAGGAGTCATATAACCTAATGTCCCATGAATACGATGCTTGTTGAACCAATTAACGTAATCGTATAATTCCAGTTCCAGATGACGAAGACTTTGGAAGTTCATCCTTCCAGTCTAGGACGCGTCCATACCAATGGATTCCGGTTTCCCCTGCCTTAGCAAACCTCCCCTTGGATTGGTATAGCGCAATATACTCGATCTGGGTCAATATTTTATGATCCGATATATTCTCGAGCGGGATATGGTAGAAACCTTGCCGAAGCGTTACTTCAAGCTGAGCTACTTCCCTAAGCGAACCTACCAACACATTTTTGCCGGACATTTGGTTCTGGAAGTAAGCTTTCGTCCCTCGTGGTCTGGTCGAGCGCTCGTACGCTTTTTCCGGACTATCCATAATAATCTCATCCAAAAAAGCTTCCATAAGCTCGGTCGAGCCCGGCAGAAATGGAAAAGCCCCCACATTCACAAGCTCAATGCTTTTATAAAAACGATGCTCTCTGAACTTCTCCTCGTCGTGATAAGGGAACAGAACATAAGCCCCGAACATGCTTCGCTCTAGCTCTTGGTCCTGTCCATCCTCGTAAACAATTGCATCCCGGTACCGGTGCATCGTATTGATATCATCTTCCTCCGGACCTGGCTGCTTGTACTTGGCATTATAAGGAGTTCCTTCGTATGTGGGATTGATTCGGTATTTGGCATCAAAAATATATTTATACTCCACCGCCGATTCATTCTTTTTCAAAGTGAGCACATTATCCGGCTTCTGCCCGAGCGTCGCACTGCGATCGCCTCTAGGTAACGAGTTATAGTACAGCGTAAAAACTTCCCCATTACTTGGGTTGCGGTATACCATTCGCGCCTTCTGCGATTTATCCAGCGTCACGAATACACCCGTCCGATTCACCCTGATGATATCTTGTTTAATTAGTTCATATTTGCGGCTAAGCAAGTCATGGATCTTCAAGAAACACCAATACTCATATAGCTGCGCCAAATCCTTCATGGATAGACGGAACAAATCGCTTTGGATCGATAATCCCTTCATCAGCATCAAATAGTTACGATACACTTCCCGGTATCCCGGCGCCATTTGCAAGACTATGGATACGGACAGTTGCTTCATCTCGCCTACATTCAGAAAATCCAATCGCAGCAGCCGCTGCAGCTGTGTTTGCATAAAGTTCAACCGCTTCAGGAGAAGCGGGTCTTGCAAGCGATTTTTATCCAATAGCTTGGCTTTCAGCTGATTGAGCTTCGTAGACACACGCTGCAACACCCACCGTACAAAACGATTTTCCAGCGTATCATACTGAATGCGCTGCTTCGTTTCTAAAGCGTGGCTAGGCGATAACGTTTGCCCATTCGCATGAATGAATCCAACCTTCTCGTCTGGAGCAAGCAAATGAGGTCTTTTCGTTAAGTAGGCCATATTTTCTTTCCCTGTCTTCTTAACACGCGCTGCCTCGACGACTCTCATTTCCTTTTCTAGCTTGTAATGGGGAGAGGACTTGATCCTCTCTACGGCCTGAACGAGCTGGTCGAACACATGCTGTAAAATTGTAAAAAACTCCGTAAGACTCTGATTCCGTGTTTCCTTCAGGCCTGTTAAATGATAGGTTTTACGCAAAAAATCAAAAGACAAATTATAGATTTGCTGATTCACATCATTCAAAATCATCTGGTAATCTTGTTTGTAATCCATTTTGGATGGAAAAATCTCGAGCTGAAGCTGAAAAATAACATAGCCGTTCAATCTCAGCTCCAGATCGGTAAGTCCCACCTCATTCTGAAAATTCAATATACCGGATAAAATGGCCTGACCCAGTGGTTTAATAGATCCACGAAGATTAATATTTTCATGATGAAACGTGATTGGTAATGGCTGCTTTTTCTCGATGACAAGCTCATAAGACTGCGTCTCAAAAAACAAAGGATAGCTCTTCTCGCCTGTCTGCCATGGAATCAGCTCACCTAATTCAGGTGAAAACAAGGAGACCTTTTCAATAACGCATTCATCGGAAAGCGATGGGATGTGTAGACTTGTATCGATCCAATCCCCCTCATTCGTCCGATGAAGCTGCATCGATTCAACCGTTGGGTGGTATGGCTTTCCCTGGATATAGAGGTTGAACAGGTTCGTTTCTACGCGCAATAGCTCCACGCTCTGATTAGGAGAGCCAGTATGAGGTAAATCCATCTTCCTCTAACCTCCGCAGCATAAAGGCTATTTTACGAGCGCTTTGTGGATGTTTCGCCTTAGCTTCTTCCTGGTTATCGTTCCATTTGGCATACAGCTCCGACGCGTCCTCCAGCAGCTCCGCAACCGGTAACGTTCTGCCTAATGCGCCTTGCATCAATTGCAAAAGAACCCGCTTCACGGACATACTACTGCCTTGCACACGAGGAAGGATTTTCTGAAGCAACTGCAAATCAAACGCCTCGTCGTCCGTAAGCAACTCGAAGCGCTTGTTATATACCATATAAAAACAGATCGAATCTCTAATCCGAAAACCGACGTGGGAATGAACCTCCTCAAGAATATGATTGATTCTCACCAATTTCTCCGTTGCCGAATGAACCAAATCGGTGTATTCCTGATACACGTCCACCAACTGCAAATAGTCACTTCGTAAAAAGTGGTTATGTACTGGCAGTGTGGTTACCTTTTCGGAGCTCGTAAGACTAGGATATTGCTGCAAATCAATATAGTTAAACTCAATCGTGTTGGCTCGATCCAGCACCTTTTTGCTAAAAGGATGGGTCGTCTCGTCCATATTCACTGTTCCAATGAGGTACACGTTATCTGGCAAGTACAAATCTCCAAGCGTCCCGGACGAAAAGCACCGGACAGATCCTGGGACCCGGTGAACGGAGCGGGAGCGATCCTTCGGATTTGCTAGGGTACAAGGACGGCGAAAGTATCGCTGAAAACGCGATCAATCTGGCAGGAAGCGGAGCGGCTTTTCCAAGCTTACCTGCGCATTCCCGGGAACTGCAGGCTTCAACCGTCGTCGGTTTAGCGATTTCAAGCTGAACCGTAAGATCTTGCAGCGTCGCTGAGTCTCCAATCGATCCGATCAGTGACGGAATGTCGAGCTGCTGGAGAGGTAATCGATAGGTGGCGTCCTTGGTCCGGACTTCCACGATGGCTTGCTGTTGTGCCAGGTAAGCACGGTGCGGCTCGTCGAGAATGCTGCTGCCCGAGGTGAATTCACCCTTATCGTCCCTCCGGTAAACTTTACGGTGAGGGGGATCTATGGCACCACGGAGAAGGAAGTAACCAAGTTCGACAACTACGTGGAGAGAATGATCGCACTTCCGGATGGCACGGATTCCAGTCAAGCTACGACGGCCGTCGTTATAGAGCCGGATGGTACTGTCCGTCATGTACCTACTCGGATTGTGACGCTTCATGGCAAGGCCTACGCCAAAGTATTCAGTCTATCGAACAGCACCTATGCCGTCATTCGGCATCCGATCACCTTCAATGACGTAATAGCGCAATGGGCCAAGGATGCTGTGGACGACTTGGGCTCGCGCATGGTGGTGAGCGGTGACGTCAATTCCCTGTTCCATCCTGATCACGACATCACCCGCGCAGAGTTTGCAGCGATACTCGTTCAGGGCTTGGGGCTGAAGGCGGACAACGCCGCGGAATCTCTTTTCCCGGATGTGAAGCCGGATGCATGGTATAGCGGAGCTGTGCCTACAGCTCATACTTATCATCTGATCAACGGCTTCGGGGACGGAACCTTCCGCCCTGCCGACAACATTACGCGGGAGCAGGCGATGGCGATCATCGCGAACGCGATGAATCTGACCGGGTTGAAGGATCAGCTTCTTTCTTCTCAAGCGGAGGATGAACTGCTCAAGTCTTTCGTGGATGAGAATAACATAAGTGTCTGGGCAAGAGACGGCATTGCCGCTGCCATACAAGCAGGAATCGTCTCCGGCCGCGGTGGCAAGGAGCTTGCTCCGAAAGCGTTCATTACACGAGCAGAAGCCGCCGTGATGGTACAGAAACTGCTTCGAGAATCCCAGCTAATTGAATAAAGCGAGTTGAACTTAGGCTCGTCTGAAAGGCATTGCAATCCCTTCCAGAGCTGCGACTTCATACTTGAAAATCCTTGTGTATTAAGGGCTCGGGTTAATGCAAAATGCTCATATAAAAAAGTACCCATAGCTCGGACACCTATCTTTATAAGTGTCAGTCTATGGGTACCTGTTTAATTAGGGTCATCCTCTTTCAATTCTATTCATCGCATGACTTCCTGCCTCACGCTTCAGACAGACCACTCAAGCACCACGTAATCAGATTAAACCGGACTTTTGCAATAACCTCTCGATCATCGTCGCAACCTCGGCTCGGGTAACGGGTGCCTTTGGAGCTAGCATCGTGTCGGTTCTTCCCGATATCAGCCCTGCCTGAATACTGATAGCAATGCTGATTTGGGCCCATGGGGAAGCATCGACCGCATCCGTGTAGGAACGCAATACTTCTTCCGTTGAGTTTGTGGTCATTTGGGGCTTGAGACCTGATGTCTCCATCGCTTTAGCAAGCATGACCATCGCCTGCTCTCGTGTGATGTTGTCGGTCGGATGGAAAGTCCGATCTTCATAACCGTTAATCAGGTGATAAGCATAGGCGGTTTGAACCGCTCTGTTATACCAATCCCCCTCTTTCACGTCCGTAAATGCGCTTGATGCATGTTCCGGATGGAGTCCCAGTCCCCGGGTGAGAATCGCCGCAAATTCCGCTCGCGTAATATTCCGGTCAGGATCGAAGTTTCCTTCTCCCGTACCATCGATGACCATCCGCGCACCCATATGATCGATAGCGTTTTGCGCCCAATGATTCACGGTGTCTCGAAATACGACCGGATGCCATACCACCGCATAAGTACCACTGGTCAGGCTGTTCATGACAGCGTAGGAGTTGCCCTCATTGGCTATGACTTTGGTCGGCACATGCCGAACCGAACCGTCGGGGTCGATGATTACGCCGGTCAGTATCTTACCTTGGACCGCTGCGCTGTCAGGAATGGCGATAGAATGTTTCACATAAGTAGCGAAGCGCGATATTTCATGAACGGTACCGGCATACACTGCTTGAATCTTAAAGCTCATTGGCGAAGAGACAAGTATTAAAGATTCCTTGGCTGCCGCGTCCTGCACTTTTCGCATCAGATCCGCAGTCGGAGTGGCCAACTTGATTTGGATCTTCATGTCTTGCAGAACAGAAGACTTGCCAATCTGGGTAGCAATGGAATCCAGGTCAAGCTGTTCTGCCAATAACCCGTAGGCTGCTTTATTGGTTTGTATGTCAAGAATGGTCCGCTTACCTTTCATAATTTGAAGCATTGAACCATTCAACTCGGTGATCACCACATCAGAGTTTGAATTTACGTGGACCTGAACTCGTGCGTTATTCCCTTCTGCTGCAAGTCTCGCCTCCAATTTTTTTGGATCTAAGACCACCGTGGTCACCGTTTGACCGTTTACGGTGGATGTCGTCGCCGTTCCAATTTTTTCGGCCTTGCCATTTATCAAAACTTCAAAACCCTTGTTGGTAGAACCAGGATCGTTCGGGGTAGGAATGCTTGGCGCAGGACTGCTAGTGCCAGGGACTGTGCTGCCGCCCGGATCGCTCGTCGATGCTTCCCTTGGTGTGACCGCGTTGGAAACAACGGAAGGTTCACCAACTCCAATATCGTTCACGGCCTTCACGGTAAAGGTATAGCTTGTTCCATTGCTTAGTCCCTTGATCGTTATCGGATTCGTCGTTCCTGTCTGGACCAAGCCGCCCGGAGATGCCTTAACTTCATAGCTTGTAATAACGCTGCCGCCATTGTCGGCGGGGGCTCGGAAAACAATCGTCGCTTCTCCATCCCCTGCGACGGCGGACACTTGTGTTGGCGCTCCCGGAACCGTTTGTACCGTCAGCGTCGCGCCGTTTGATACCGCGTTAGGCACTGCCGCCCCGCCGACGATAACCCGATACATATATCCGTTCATTCCCGCCGTTGCCTCGGTAATCGTCAATGTTGAGGTTGTCGCTCCGCTGTACGGCGCGCCATTAGAGATATTCGTAAATCCTGCGCCTTGATCCACCTGCCATTGATAGCCAGTTGCATTGCTTGCCGTGACGGAGAATGTTGTGTCTCCTCCGGCTGCAATGGTGCTGTTGCTCGGCTGGCCGGTAATCGAAGGCGGAGTATTCACCGTCAGCGTCGCGCCGTTTGATACCGCGTTAGGCACTGCCGCCCCGCCGACGATAACCCGATACATATATCCGTTCATTCCCGCCGTTGCCTCGGTAATCGTCAATGTTGAGGTTGTCGCTCCGCTGTACGGCGCGCCATTAGAGATATTCGTAAATCCTGCGCCTTGATCCACCTGCCATTGATAGCCAGTTGCATTGCTTGCCGTGACGGAGAATGTTGTGTCTCCTCCGGCTGCAATGGTGCTGTTGCTCGGCTGGCCGGTAATCGAAGGCGGAGTATTCACCGTCAGCGCCGCGCCGTTTGATACCGCGTTAGGCACTGCCGCCCCACTGGCAATGACCCGATATATGTAGCCGTTCATGTCTGCCGTGGCTCCGGTAATCGTCAATGTTGAGGTTGTCGCTCCGCTGTACGGCGCGCCATTAGAGATATTCGTAAATCCTGCGCCTTGATCCACCTGCCATTGATAGCCAGTTGCATTGCTTGCCGTGACGGAGAATGTTGTGTCTCCTCCGGCTGCAATGGTGCTGTTGCTCGGCTGGCCGGTAATCGAAGGCGGAGTATTCACCGTCAGCGCCGCGCCGTTTGATACCGCGTTAGGCACTGCCGCCCCACTGGCAATGACCCGATATATGTAGCCGTTCATGTCTGCCGTGGCTCCGGTAATCGTCAATGTTGAGGTTGTCGCTCCGCTGTACGGCGCGCCATTAGAGATATTCGTAAACCCTGCTCCTTGATCCACCTGCCATTGATAGCCGGTCGCATTGCTTGCCGTGACGGAGAATGTTGTGCTTCCTCCGGCTGCAATGGTGCTGTTGCTCGGTTGGCCGGTAATTGAAGGCGGAGTATTCACCGTAAGCGTCGCGCCGTTCGATACTGCGTTAGGCACTGCCGCCCCACTGGCAATGACCCGATATATGTAGCCGTTCATGTCCGCCGTGGCTCCGGTAATCGTCAATGTTGAGGTCGTCGCTCCGCTGTATGGCGCGCCATTAGAGATATTCGTAAACCCTGCTCCTTGATCCACCTGCCATTGATAGCCGGTCGCATTGCTTGCCGTGACGGAGAATGTTGTGCTTCCTCCGGCTGCAATGGTGCTGTTGCTCGGTTGGCCGGTAATTGAAGGCGGAGTATTCACCGTAAGCGTCGCGCCGTTCGATACTGCGTTAGGCGCTGCCGCTCCGTTGACGACGACCCGGTACATGTAACCGTTCATGCCTGCAGTGGCTCCGGTAATCGTCAAAGTTGGGGTTGTCGCTCCGCTGTACGGCGCGCCATTAGAGATATTCGTAAATCCTGCTCCTGTGTTCACCTGCCATTGATATCCGGTCGCATTCGACGCCGTCACAGAGAAGTTCGCGTTGCCGCCAGCTGCAATTGTTGCGTTGCTCGGTTGGCCGGTGATCGACGGCGGAGTATTCACCGTAAGCGTCGCGCCGTTCGATACTGCGTTAGGCGCTGCCGCTCCGTTGACGACGACCCGGTACATGTAACCGTTCATGCCTGCAGTGGCTCCGGTAATCGTCAAAGTTGGGGTTGTCGCTCCGCTGTACGGCGCACCATTAGAGATATTCGTAAATCCTGCTCCTGTGTTCACCTGCCATTGATATCCGGTCGCATTCGACGCCGTCACAGAGAAGTTCGCGTTGCCGCCGGCTGCAATTGTTGCGTTGCTCGGTTGGCCGGTGATCGACGGCGCGATAGCGATCATTGGGCTTCCGATTTGGATATCGTTGAGGGCAATCCACATATTTCCTGGAATCTGAGGTGTAATGCGCACCTCGTCTACATTTTGAAATATGGATGCTGTCAACCCGTTGCTTTGCGTAAACGTATTCTCCCAGCCGTTCACAGTGGTATCCAAATTCACTGATCCAATAGGAACGCTATTATCGTATCCAGTTACCGTAATCGGTCCACCCCCATAATCGGCAACAAAAAAGGATTGAAAATCAAAGTTGATCTCAGAATCACTGCTCTTAATAGTAATCAAACTAGATGAAGCTTTATCACCATAACTTGCAGCAATACCAGATTTTATATAAGGCTGCTCGTAACTCCAACCAAATCCATCGTTGCTTATGATTTGCAGCGTCATGCCCGGAATTGGAGATGAGCCCCCTTGACCTGCAGTAACCGTGTCTCCGCTAATGTCACCTCCTGTCGTGAACGTGACTGTTCCGAGAGTCGCCGCCTTCACAGGGGATGTCGGAAAATACGAAAAAACAATGATGAGCACCAGGATGGCGAATGTCATCTCACGCTTGAACAATCTCCTAAATGAATGCATCTAATTTCCTCCGATTCTGTAAATTTTCATTTGTGTATCGTTGTGATGTCTCTCTATGATTTTTTTATTCAAATAACTATATCGAAATACAGATTTCCTGTTAGCCCAAATACAGGCACACCGCCTCACCTCTTCTAGAAATAGGAATTTTTTTAATCTTATCACACAAAAACGAAATTTTTGTCATTATTTTTGTACCAAGTTCACCTCTATGGATCTTCTACAAGGTTTCATAGTCCAGCGTTGTTAACGGGACTTACGTACTTATTAAAATTCAGTATATTAGTGTGTTCCCAGAAGGCATCCGTTCCTATAGTTTGGATAAGCGTCAGTTTTTCTCTAACCTGTGTATAATGCACGCTGCAATAGAGTTGTAGTGGCATTAGTTTGAGCTATTCAGTACCCTGACGAAGCCACTACAGTGTTATTGAACTGCAAGAACAATAATATTGTGTATCATAATGGCCAAGAGAACATAGCTATCCAACTTAGAAATCATCCTCAGTATAGAAGTAGATAAAATGCAGATTGAATATACTTATAATTTACTCCAAACATCAATTAGAAAAGGCCTCCAGCATTTTGTGCCGGAAGCCCTTCTTCATGTCTAGTTGAACTGGTTAGATCTCTCCACTTGCTATATTCAGCAGGACCGTGACCCCCCTCAGCCCTGGTAGCAGCTTCTTAGGGGACGAACCGGTTACTGTTTTTTCCCTGCATTATACCGGCCCACATCACGAATGCAGCGCTGCCTTTGGCCCAAGCTGGAATTTCGTTGTCATCAGCGAAGCCTGCTTCAATATTGTCCTCGCTGATACGGCCTACTGCATTTGTAAGGGTTACGGCCATCTCAGCTCGTGTGATGGTTGCATTCGGACGGAAAGTACCGTCTTCATAACCCTTCATCATACCCAGCTGAACCACCTGCGCGACCGCATGTTGTGCCCAAGTGCCGATGCTGGCTGAATCTATAAAAGTCAGTGCGGTTTTCTTTGATCCTGCCGCCCTCTACCCTAATCCAGATCTTCTTCGCTTCATCATAATAAAATACAGCCGCCGTTTGATCGCTTTTCAAACTTACCGGATCGAAAGTAAAAGTTAACGTGACCGGTTTATTGAAGTTTTCCGGGAAGTTTTTCATAAGCTCAAATATCGGGCTGACAATAACCTCTCTATTCGTTAGAAGCAGTTGCGTATTCAGTACCTTTTCGATCGTTAATTTCAGTTCTTGGTTTGTCGCGCCAGCTGGAATCGAGATCATGACCGCATCTCCTAAACGAACCTCACTCGTTTTACCTGGTAGAATCGTAAATTACCATCCGTCGAGATGAGCTGCAGACGCTGGCACCGTAACGACGCGGAATTGGTGATTCCTTCTCCCGCATCGGTGTCAGTGTTGCCGCCTCACGCCGTTTCCACGAACTCCACCTGTGGCGAATCGCAGCCGTACAGCTCGAACACGACGATCTCGTTGCTGCCTTCGCGCAGCAGCGGAGCCGGCACGTACAGCGTCTCCTCGCGGATTCTGCACCGGTTCTCCTCGTCCAGCTTGGCCGACGCCTTCTTCACCGCTTCGAAAATCGGATCGATGCCCTCCGTTTTCAAAATATAGTTATCCGCGCTCTTGCGCAGCGCTTCATGCACGTATTCGAATTCGCTGTATCCGGTCAGAAAAATGACCCGGCAATGCGGCCAATAGTAGGTAATTTCGTCCACCAGCTGCAGTCCGCTTTTATGAGGCATGCGGATGTCGCTGACCAGAATGTCGAGCTTCATCTTCTTTGCCGTCTCCAGCGCTTCCTTGGCGGAATACGCCTTGCATACGTCAAGCTCAAACTCCGTATTTTCCTGAAAAAGCTGAACCAGGCCGTTCACGATTACCGGCTCGTCGTCTACGATTAACAGTCGATACATGGTTACGCCTCCTCTTTATCTTCAAGCATAATGATCAGGTCCACTCTCAGGCCGCCGTAGGCGCTTTTGGATACAAGCACTCCGCTGTCCGGACCGTATTTCAGCTGCAGGCGGTTATTCACGTTCACGAGCCCCGTATTCTCGATCAGCTTCGAGTCCATCGCCAGCTTATCGCGCAGCCGCTCGATCACGTCATCCTGCGCCAAATTCCCGTTATCCTCCACGGTCACCCGCAGCCGGCCATCCCGGTATTCGGTGCCGATATAGATCATGCCTGCCATCATGCCATCCTCGAAAGCATGCTCGAACACATTCTCGACGATCGGCTGGATGATAAGCCGCGGCACGGTCAGGGACGGCGGAACGTCGGCCATGGCCTCGTATTCGTACGCGATGCGGTTCGAGAACCGGATGCACTGAATGTCGCAGTAATCGAGCGCATGGCGGTATTCCTTATAAAGCGGCACCTCGTCCGCACCGCTCCGCGTAATGTACTGGTAATAGCTTCCCAACTTCTGCGAGAGCTCGGCCGCGCTGTCGGCGTCGCCGACCTTGCACATCATGTAGATGTTGAAAAAGCTGTTGTACAAAAAATGCGGGTTGATCTGCGATTGCAGCTGCTTCAGCTGGGAATGCTGCAGGGCGATCTTTTGCTCATAGTTCTCCTCGATGGAGCCTTTCAGCTTTTGCGCCATATTGTTGAAGCTGTTGAACACGTAATGGAATTCATCCTTCGTCTTGGAATCGATGACGATGTTCAAATTGTCGGTCTCGATCATGTGGAACGCCTTGACCAGCTTCGACAGTGGCCGGTGAATCATCAGGTTGACCGAAAACGAATACAGCACCATCACAATAACGGCTATGATAAACAGCGTATAGAACCAGGTAATAAAATGGCTCAAGGGACGCGTGATTTCATTCTGGTTTACGTACATCAGCAGAGACAGATGCAGCGAGCTGACCTGGTTCGGTATGATAAAATAGCTCACTCCGTTCAGCTTGCGGATTTCGGACGCGTCCGCATCCTGCACGTCGGGCTCCGACGTCAGGCTGAGCATCCGGTTCGACTCCTTCATATCCTTCGCTGTCGTCAGCACTGTGCCGAGCTCCTTGCTGCCGAGCAGCACCTCGGATTGCGGGTATAGTGCGGCGATTTCCTGCAGCGCTTCGAGCAGCTTGGGCCTGGAAATTTCGATATAGGACCAAATGCCGCCGTTGTTCTCCGTTTCGATCAGGAAGATACGGCTGCCGCTCCGGTAAAACGAAGGCTTGGGCTTCTCCGCCATCAAAGACGAAATCAGCTTCATTTCCGCGTTGGGCGTATTGGTGACGCCGGTATCGGTAGAAATGGTTTTGCCGACCGCCTCGACATACACGCCGGCATTCACCACGTAATCGCTGGATACGGTGAGGGTCGACAGCCTGTCCCTAACTTGGTCGATCAGCTGAACCTCCTCGTAATTTCCAAGCAAACCTCCCCGGAAGCCGAGCTTCTGAAGGTCTTTGTCGTTCAGCAGCTGAAGCTGCAAGTTCCGGATGAAAAACATTTCCTTGTCGAGCTGTTTGGAATAAAAAGACGCGCCTGCCAATGAGGAATTCAGGATGGCATGCTTGGTGATGGACATCCCCTTGTAATTCAGCCAGATGTTCATCGATAGGAGAGGAAGCATAAACAAGATGAACACGATCACGATTTTTTGGTATACGTACCATTTGGATGACTTGCCTACCGCCTGCAGCTTCATGTCTTACCCCCGTTAGTCGTTTCATGTTCCGCTACCTCTAGTATAGTTTGAATGGAAGAAAGGGAAAGCCCCTTCCTGAACAAAAAAAGAACCGTCCCGATGGAAGATTCCTTGTGCCTATGAAAAACGCCTGCCATGCGGGATCTTGCTCCCATGCCCATTCAGATCCTTGGACGAAACCGAGAGAACTCATGAACTCTTACGGGTAAAAATGCGGGAAAGAGGGATGTCCCTCTTTCTCCCGCATGTCTTCCGATTCCCGCCGGGACAAGCTTCGCTATTCCAGAACCAGCCTTGCTTCGGGTGCCGACGTTCTGTATCTGCTCTGCCGCATCTGCCTTACGATCATCTGGTGCGGGTAGCGTCTCGTATTCGATTGGCTAGTGCTTGTCGTACATTTCCAGCTCGTTGATCGCGAAGTTACCCCATTGCAGGTTAGCCGCTTGGATCTTGAGACGGAATTTCGACGCGGTCGTCCGGGCGAAATCCACCGTCTGCGCTTCGTTCGTCTGATCGCCGTACTTCCAGGTCCACAGGATGCCCTGCTTGAGCGGTACCCAAGCCGTGCCATTATAGTATTCCAGGTCAAGCTTGGTAACGCCCTGACCCGTCCCGAATCTCGTCACCACCTTCAGTTGGTTGGCCGTGACGGATTTCGCGCCGAAATCCAGCGTGATCTCGTTCGGGAACGTCACACCTTTCGCTACGCTGGACCATGCCTTGTCATATGATCCATCGGTCAGGCCCTTGGTGGAGCTGCCGGACAGCGTTGCCACGGACGCGGTAACGGTCGCAAGCGGCGCCAGGTTCCCCGGGTCTGGTCCGGGCGGCTTCGGCATCGGCGTGATCGGAGCCGGCGTATAAGTGATCGGCGTCTTGCCGGTGGCCGGCGGCACCGTTCCCTGGTACTCGAATGCGCCGATATCCGGATCGCCGTTATACAGCGGGTTGCCAAAGTAGTCGCGGCCGCCGTTGTCCGCAATCGGAACGCCTGCGCCGATGAGCGGAGAATCGCTCTGCAGCTGGTATCCGTTCACCGTGTTCATACCAGTGCCGCCGCTTCCCGGATTGACGAGCTTCGGATTGGCGGTGACCTTGTGGGCGTCGGCGCTGACAAGCGTTTTGCCGCCGTAATAGGCATTGGAGTCGAAGGTCTGCCCCGTTAGGGTCCAGCCCTTATCACCGGTGCTGTAGTAAACGTTATTGTAGTTTTTGATGTTCTTCGGGCTGCCCGAGGATTTCGTGAAGTAATCGCTCATGACCGGGTTTCCGGAAGCCGCGCCGACGTACACCGTATTGTTGTAGTTGAGCACCGTGTCGATCGATCCGCTGTAGCGGAAAATGCGGGCTTTGTCGTTCTGGCTGATGTTGTACCGCACGATCGTGTTGATCGTGTTGTAGGTGTCGTTGACGTACAGCATGAACCCGCCGGCGTTGTCGTGGCTATAGTTGTACTGTACGAGCGAGCCGAGGTTGCCTGCATCGACGTCGAAGCCGGTGCCGTCCTCAGAGCCGTTTTTGGCCGCGAATGATTCGTTGTACTGCACCACGTTGTTGTCGGCGTAAGCCCACCAGATCGACGCGTTGGTCGCCAGGTACGTCGCTTCCTGCACCGTGTTATGTTCAACGACGGCGCCGTCCGTGACGTTCCAGGCAATGCCCCCGGTCGCGGCCCGTACGACGGTGTTGTTCGAAATTTTCACTTGGGTGGAAGGCGTCCACGCCCCGTAAGGCTTCGGTACCCATTCCCACAGGTCGCCCATGCCGTAGCGCAGGATGCAGTTCGAGCTGATATAAATGCCGTACGCGTCCACGTCGGTCAGCGTATTGCCGTCGATCAGCACATCGTGGAAGGCGCTTGGCACCCAGGAACCCACGGAATCGAAAATGATTCCGCCCGAACGCGTCGTATAGACGCCGTCCACGTCATGGATGTTCAGGTTTTTGATGTAAATATGGTTCAGAATGCCGCTTTCTTCATTGAGGATGTAGACCCCGCGGCGTTCCCCGCGCGCACCCTTCCAATCGCGGGAAAATGGCTCCGGCGATGGGTTGGTCACCTCAAGGTTGTTGATCTCCCAGTACTGCTGATTTTTCAAAAAAACCGTCTGCAGTTCGCTCGTGACCCCGGCGATCAGCGGCTTGCCGCCGGACCCGTACTTGTCGATGACGATCGGACTGCCGTCCGCGCCCGAGCCCTTCGGCCACAGCTGTCCCTGCCAGGAGCCCCCGGCTTTGAACAAAATATGGTCGCCCGGCGCGAACGTCGTCGTATTGATCTTGTCCAGGCTCTTCCACGCCTTGTCCGGGTTCGTGCCCGCGTTGCCGTCATTGCCCGCGGCGTTGTCCACGTAGTAGGTCGTTCCTGATGCCCCGTCGGCCTTGACCGCAGCATCGGTGCCAACCCAACCCGTGACGAGCAGCAAGGCTGTCAGCACGCTGAATGCTTTTCTGGCTGTCCTTCTTAACATGAGCTTGTATCCTCCCTCGATTCATGTTTGGCGAATGCGGCATGTGGTGCTCCGCTCCGCCGTATGTAATGCCTCACCGGTAAGTGAAGCGTTTACAAAAATGTCGGGTAATGCTTTCGTCTAGTCCTGGACGTTCCATTGCTCATAAAGCGATTCGTTGACCTTCACCTCGGCTGCGGCCAGCTTCTGCCGAATCCGTTCCTCGTACTGCCGGTCGATGTAATCCTGCTCCACCTGATCCTTGATATCCTCATACTTGCTAAACGCCGATCCCGGTTCGACTTTCTCCGTGCACTTCAGCAGATACAGGCTTCCATTCTCCTCGACGATGCCGCTCGTCTCCCCGGCTTTCATTCTGGCAGCCGTCTGCGCCACCGGGCTTCGCGCGTTTTGACGGTCGTTCGCGAGGTTAAAGCTCAGCTCCTGCACAGCTCCACTGTCCGAGTATGCGCGGGCGATCCCCTCGAATGCCGCGCCCTGCTTCAGCTTCGCCTCCGCTTCCCGCAGCTTCGCAGCCGCCTGCTTCTTCCTGGCGGGATCTGCTTCATGGTCTGCATTCAAAAAAGACACCGACAGGCTGAGCACCCGGGCCGAGCCGGGCGTCTGGTACAGCTCCTGCTTATGCTGCTCTTAAAAAGCTCTCAGCGTCTGCTCCTCCGCATGGCTGCGCAGATCCGCGAGCATGCCCCGCTTCACCGCCGTGGTCGCGTTCGTCATCATATATTCGAAATAGGTATCCTCGTTATATTGGACAGGTCCGTAAATGACCTCATGATTGGCGACGGCCTTCGCGCGCCGGGCATTTTCCTGCTCCAGCTGTCGCAAAAAGCCGGTATAGCCGATGTCCCCGAGCGCATCTTCGTCTGCTGCGATCCGCTGCCGGATTTTCATGCGAATGGCATCGTCCATCGCTGTCTGCTTCAGCATCCGAAGCGGCACCTCGCCCCCGAAGGAGCTCGTCCAGAATCCGGCTGTCTGCGCCGCGCCGTATTTGTCGTGATAATAACTCAGCACCCCGGACATCTGCCGCCGCGCCGCTTTCTCAAACTCCGGCAAGGCGATCGGCATGCCGTCCACCGTCGCGATGGCTTCGCTGCTGCCAGCGACTTCCTCCTTTGGCATCAGCTTCTCCTTGGCCAGCGCCGCCGAAGCGCATACCGACAGCACCAAGCAGCCGGCAACGGCCCATATGTACTTCATCCGTGAACGTCCCGATTTTGCCATGAAACGCACCGCCTCCTGGAAAAAGCCTCATCGTACCTCGTGTTGTTCAAATTGTAGTTCTGTTGCCGGAGGCGGCGCAATTTTAAATTGTTGACATAGGGTTTAGATATTTTTACTAGTTGGGGGGGGAAGGGAGAGGGCGTTGTAGATGGATAACATCTACGGTCTTATCTGGAGAAAGGATAGGGCTTAAGAGCGATGCAAAGAGCGTTTTTCGCAGCTTTTAACGTATTGGGACGGGGTAAGAGAAGTGATCTTTTTAAATACTCTTGCGAAATAATTGGCATCATTAAACCCTAACATAAAGGCGAGCTCAGTAATGCTATACTTCCCTCTGACTAAATATAGTTTGGCATTTTCGACTCTCATCCGGTGGATGTACTCAATCACATTCATGTTGGTTTCCTCTTTAAACTTTCTGGACAGATGGGTGGAATTCACATGAATGGCATCGGCAATCTCCTGTAAGGTCAAGGGATGATCCAGATAAAAATGAATATAATCCACCGCCTTCTTCACGATGGAACTGTAACTTCGGGTCGAATAAGTATGCGCCAGTTCGCAATACTCATTCACGATTTGGATCAGCATCGAGTTGCTCTGATGAAGAGAAGAAACCCTTTCGATCAAAACCGAGAATTTCGCGGATAAATGATGAATGAATACGGGATGAACGCCGCCCTTCTCGGCAGCGATTCTGCAAAGCGTGTTTAACACCAGCAGGCTGTTTTTGACAGCGCGAATCGGCTGACCCGGAAAACGATTCAAAAATAAATCGAGAGGGTTCGGTTCCTTGGTGATCAAACGGATTACCTTCTTGTCTCCCTTCGAGATGAGATCCAGCATGATCTTCTCCCCTTCGTACCTCTCCTCGATGATGCTGTTGCTTTCAGCAAGGATTTCGGTTCTGTCTTCCATAGGGAGGGGCCTCGGCTGCAGCGCGATCTCGTGTGCCTGAATAGGCTCCACATGAGACAGGCGGATAAGCAAATCGCCCAGTGCGTCCTTTTCCTTTCCGGAAATCACCGGAAGCGACTCGTAAAATGCCCATAAAGATGTCCGCTGACCGATCGGCAGTTGATGAAGGGCCATGATCGAGCTCATGGAGTCCATTGAAGGAATGCCCGACAATATGTCCTACCGCAATGGATCCGCAGAATTCCCCCTTATCCCAAATGCCTGCCGCGATATACCCGAGATCATAAGCATTCACGTAATGAATAAAACGATTCGAGGGATGATTTTCAAGACTGCCGTTTATGACGGAGAAATCCTCATGGAGATACTGCAGCACGGCCGGAATTTCATGATGGACCTGCTGAACGAGCATCGTCCCGTCCAGATTCGTGATTCGCACATCCATTTTCGTGAGCGTATGGATCATGAAGCCGATTTTTTGGAAATGGTTATGAAAAGCCTCAAGGATCTGATTCATGTCTGTCTCCCCCTTCACGATTCAAAATGAATCAAAAATGTGCTATTAAAGAAAAAATCATGCGATACCCAAGACCTTAGAACTAATATAATTCAATAAAAGCGCTTTCACAAGCTTGCGATAGTAAGCGCTTTATCAACCAAGGGAGGTCTTGCTGTGCGAAAGACATGGAATCTTAACCAAGGCTGGAAATTTTCAAAGGAGGATGACGAAGGTGCAATTCTTGCTGCCTATCCGAACGAAAACTGTGAATCCGTCGATCTTCCTCATACTTGGAACGCGATTGACGGAGCGAACGGTTTCGAATATTTCAAAGGAGCTTGCTGGTACCGCAAAGAGTTCACCGTCCCATCCCGTGAACAGGGCAATACAATTTTCATCGAATTTCATGGGTCCAACAGCATAACGGATGTTTATGTTAACGCCATCCATATCGGCCATCACAGAGGCGGGTACTCCATCTTCCGCTTCGATATTACGGACGTGGTCAAGTTCGGCCAAACCAACGTACTGGCTGTAAAGGTCGATAATACGGTCTATGACGATGTTTATCCCCAAATGGCCGACTTTACGTTTTTTGGCGGAATCTATCGGGATGTTAATCTCGTGATCGCGAACCCGGTACATTTCGATTTGCTCGATTATGGTTCCCAAGGCATTTATATCGTCCAGGAAGACGTCACGAATGAACAGGCGGCCTTAAGCATCAAAGCCAAGATTAAGAATGACCGGGACGAAGAAAAGAAAGTAAGGCTATGGGTGGATCTTCTCGATCATCGCGGAGAATCCGTTGCCTATACGGCGCAAGAAGTCGTTTTGGCGGCCGGAGAAACAAAGGAAGTCGCGATCCCTGCCGTGATCAATAATCCTATGCTATGGAACGGTCGCAAAAATGCCTATCTCTATCAAGCCAAGGTGTCCTTAACCAGCTTCAACGATACGATCGACGAGGTTTCCATTCCTTTCGGCGTACGATATTTCAGGGTAGATCCGGAGCAAGGCTTCTTCTTGAACGGCGAGCATCTTCCTTTGCACGGCGTCTCCCGGCACCAAGACCGCAAAGACATGGGCTGGGCCATCACGAAACGGGAACATCAAGAAGATATGGAACTCATCAAAGAAATCGGTGCCACTTCGATTCGCTTGGCTCATTATCAGCATGATCAATATTTCTACGATCTTTGCGACCAAGAAGGCATGGTCATCTGGGCGGAGATTCCGTTTATTTCGGTCATGTCGAAAACCGAGCTCGAAGGCATCAACGCCAAGCAACAGATGATAGAGCTCATCCGCCAGAACTTCAACCATCCGTCGATCATGCTATGGGGAGTACAGAACGAAATCCAAATCGGCGGCGACAGGCCGGAAGTCCGAAGATTGGTCAAGGAATTGCATGAGCTGACCAAAAGGGAAGATCCGACTCGTCTGACGACCATGGCGAATGTCAGCTTCGTCGAAATGGACGATGAGTACAACTATATTACCGATACGATCGGATATAACCACTATTTTGGCTGGTACGGCGGAAAAGCGGAAGACTTCGAAGGCTGGCTGGATCGTTACCATAAGAAGAATCCGAACGTCAATCTTGGCATCTCGGAATACGGCGTCGAAGGAATCCTGCAATATCACAGCAACGAACCGAAGGTGAAGGATTATACGGAAGAATATCATGCGCTCTTGCATGAAAAGGTTTGGAATATTTTTGCGAAGCGCCCTTACCTCTGGGGGACCTATGTGTGGAATATGTTCGACTTCGGCGCCAACATCCGTAATGAAGGCGGCGTGAAGGGAAGAAACAACAAAGGCTTGGTCACGTATGATCGTAAAATCAAGAAAGACGCCTTTTATCTATACAAAGCAAATTGGTCGGATCGCAAGTTCGTCCATATTGCCGGCAAACGTTTCGTTGACCGGCCGGATTCCGATATCAACGTAAAATTGTATTCGAACTGCGATGAAGTGATCTTGCATGTTAACGGCGTGGAAATCGCTGCGAAATCGGGCGACAATCATATCTTCATGTTCGAGAATATCCGTTTGCAGGACGGCTTGAACGAGATCAAGGCGGTTGCGAAAGCGGACGGAGAAATCTATCAGGATGTCGCCAGATGGAGCAAAATTGCCGAGCCCAACCTCAGCTATGTAGCTCCGGAAAGTAAAGGCGGCGTTGTATCCAACTGGTTCAAGGTGCCGGAGGATGCCCACGACGACATTGAAGTGGAGGAGCTCGAGATTACGGCGGACGTTTATTCGACCCGCGATACGATCGGCGCGCTGATGGCAAACGAACAATCGAATGCGGTGCTGAAGAAGTTCATGGGCGACTTAAGCGAGAATCCGATGTTCGACATGTTGAAATCGCTCAAGATCGATATGCTTGCGTCCCTGTCGGACGAACTCTCCGATAAATTCCTATACCGGTTAAATAAAGAATTAATCCAAATTAAGAAGTGAAATAAAGAAGGAGAGTGCAAGTATGCCCAATACGGCTCTAAGAAGCGATGCGCCCCCCTCGGTCGGTCAAGACCGTCCGTTCGGGTGGCGAGATAAATTCGGTTATTTGTTCGGCGATTTGGGAAACGACTTCTTCTTTATTCTCACCAGCTCTTTCTTAATGGTATTCTACACGGATGTGTTTCATATCAGCGCGGCGACGGTCGGCATCCTGTTTCTGATCGCCCGTTTGTGGGATGCATTCGCCGATATGGCCTGGGGGCGATTCATCGATACGCGAAAGGCAGCCTCCAATGGGAAGTTCAGGCCGTGGATTATAAGAATGTCCCTGCCGCTCGTCGTATCAGGTGCGTTGATGTTCGTCTCCATTCCGGGCATGTCTAACGGGTTCTATCTCGCATGGGCCTTCGTGACGTATATCGCATGGGGAACCTTATACAGCACGGTGAATATCCCTTACGGTTCCATGGCATCCGTAATCACCAATGACCCGGTCGAGCGTACGACGTTATCCACTTGGAGAACGATGGGCGCCATGTTAGCCGGCCTGGTCATTGGTGTGTTGGGGCCGATGATCGTGTTTGTGGATAATAAAATTTCAGCCGATCGCATGTTTATGGCCGCGATGGTGTTCGGAGTGCTGGCATTATGCTGCTATCTGGCATGCTATAAGCTGTCGAAGGAACGGGTCGTCGCGCCCGAAATCACGAAAGAAAAAGTGAATTTGAGCAGCACGATGAAAGGTTTGATCAAAAATAAACCTTTAATTTCGATATTGGCCGCCTCGCTCATTATGCTCGTTTGTACGATGCTTTCTGGTACGGTAAACACCTATTTGTTCAAAGATTACTTCGGAAATACCTCTGCACTAAGCGTGGTAGGCTTAGTCCAGATCGCCGCTACATTCCTTGCGATTCCGTTAGCGAAGCCGCTGGTTGCCCGGTTCGGAAAGAAGGAAGTCGCGTCGATCGGTATGCTGCTCGCCTCCATCTCATACTTCATCATCTTTCTCTTACCGGAGCCTACGCTGATGCAGTACATCATCATGTCCGGGATCGGCATGTTCGGGATGGGTTTCATGAGCATCGTATCGTGGGCATTCGTTACCGACGTGATCGATTATCATGAATTCTTGACCGAATTACGCGAGGACGCGACCGTATACGCGCTCTATTCTATGGCAAGAAAAATCGGCCAAGCTATTGCAGGAGGCATCGGCGGATTCGCCATCGCAGCCGTCGGTTATAACTCAGCTATCGAGAAACAGACGCAAGAGACATTACATGGCATCTTCTCTCTGGGGACTTTAGTACCTGCGATTATATATTTGGTGGTATTCCTCGTCCTTATGTTCTTGTATCCGCTGAACAAGCAGCGCACGAACCAGATGGCTTATGATTTGTCGGCAAGGAGAAATAGGCGGTAGAGCCATGTTTGCATCCCCTCCATCCCAAATTCGGCTCCCGCTTCTAGGAGCACTGAGCAGTGTACGGCGACCACTGGTGCTCACTCAACTTTAGTTAAAAGGCGTCTAGTCGTAAAAAAGAGAATGTCCCCCTACGGGACATTCTCTTTCATATCTATTATTTCGACTTGCTCTTCGTGTGGGCGAACGGTCTTCTATGGCCCGGTACGCAATTATACCAGGCGGACTGTTGCAGAAGCCGCTCGATCAACACGGCAACCCCGGCTCGAGTAACCGCTGCTTTATCGCTTCACTCCGCTTTTTCCAATAAGGTCTCTGTGTTCAGCGTAAAGCCCTCGATAACAGCATCTTCGTCAACCTCAATCATAATGCAGCGTTTGCCTTGAAAACTCACCTGTTTAATATACCTTAAATCCTGCGGGCTGATCGTAATCGTGGCTACCTTGGTATCGATCTTGATCGATTTGGATGTGAATTTCGGGATCACGCTGTTCGCCTTTAGTTCATAGTTCTTATCGTCAACGATGGTCTCGAACGCCCGTTCCACGGCTTCCTTGGTCACATTGTCTACGCCGCTTGCGGTCAGCACGCGCTCCACATCGGTATAATCCAGCTTCGCGGGTTCTTCCTCATCCTGGTGGGATTCAATCACATGATGAATCTCTTCGTACACATGCGCGATCGTGGCGGAGTCCAGCTGTTCACCCGCCACTTCCTTCACGATGTCTTCAAAGATCGCCCGTTCTTCCATGGCCGTCACGGACCGTTCTGCGTTCAACACCTCGGAGATGAACCGCTCATTCGGATCATTCGATTTCCCAGTAGCATATAGAACCCGGTTCACGTCGGAATAATTGTCCGTCACACTGGGAAAAAAGAACCCTTGCTCCGGTGTGCTGAGCTTGATAATCGGATCTACTATGATATTGTACTTATACTCTCTCTCCACATAGTCGAACAAGAGCGCCTTCCGCTGCTTCTCCGTAGAGTTCACGCTGCATAGAATGAACGGATGTCCGAACACTTCGTCATTCCCTGTCTCCTCGGCTTCATCATTCCTCGCCTTGGTCGGCCGGTAGTATTGTCCGCGTACGAACGTAATAACCGTATCCCGTTCATACCTCGCATCCGCCATCATTTTGTCCACGAGCAGCAGCATCAGATCCTGCCACTCCTCCGGATCCCCCGTCTGCAGAGCTTGGTGAAGCAGCACCCGCGAAGGGTCTTTCTGATCTTCCGCTTCCTCCTTGAACCTCAGCTCGAACAGCTTATGATCCAATTCGCCGGTCAGCAGCTTTTTGAAATTCCCCATGTACAGCTCCTGCTTCTCCCGGTCCACGAGCTCAAAGGGATTCCGCTCCCAGTGATAAATTTCGTTCGTTTCCTTCATAATGTACACGTTAAGAATATCGTAAATATTCATCAAATGATTATCCAGCTTAAACTGCTTGCGTATGTGCGCGACTTCTTTCTTGTTCATGGTTCGTTAGACAACTCCTAGAAAGTAAATTGGCTTTATAAGTATAAACGATATAAAAACCCATCGCTATATAAATTGAACTAGAAACAGGGAAGGAAATTCGCCTGTATCCCATAGGGAATACAGGCGAAGCGAGGTGAAACTCTAGTTCATTTTATAATAGTAGGGTTCCTTTAATCTCAACATGTACTGCGCCGTAGTTCATAAAAATACTGCACAATCGGATGCTTTAACTTCATCTTCCCGGACATGTTTAAAATTCGTTTTTTTCCAACCCGTCTGTCCACCAAAGCCAGAATATTCAATAAGATATCCTTGCTCTCCATGCTTTCTTCTATAGAAGCAGCTAAAAACTTAGTAGCTGTAGCCACAAAATTAGATTTGCTTAATGAAGCCTGTGCCGTCAATAGCTCCTTTGCATATCCTGATATTTTTCTGTTTCTTGCAATGACTTTTAGACGATCCTCTGGAACGTTCCCCTTGGTATCCTTTCTGACCGCTTCCATTTCCTCATCGCTGATCGGAATTTGAATATCAGGGTCATTCTTAATCTCCTGCTCCGCCCCATACCATCTGATTGAACTGGTTCGATCACTCATCCGGAGTACATCCTTTTTATCTACCGAAATATAACAAAGCCCTGCTTTATCAGGTAAATAACGATACCCCGTTGCACGGTATTCAACCCTTCCATCTAACGCAGGACAGAGAAAACTCTCCAGCTGCTGCTTTAATTTACTCCAGGACATGGTTCCTCCTATATATCTCGTTTCATTGCGCCTACAGTTCAGTATGAATAACCCCCTGCCAAAAAACAACCCATAAAAATTGCTTAAAGGGTAAGCCCGTATTTGCCAGTCGCGTGGTATTCCACATAGGCTCTCCGTTACAACATCTGCTATATATTTAATCTAGACGATCAAATCCCGATCTCTCGCATCTTCTCCGTTACTACCTCGATCCTTCCGTCCATGTCCATTCCTTCATACTTCGGAAGCTTCAGCTCGCTTACGATGGTTCCATCCCGCATAAACATAATACGCTCTGTCCGCGCCGCAACCTTGGCGTCATGAGTTACAAGCATCACGGCCGTACCGTCCGCATTGATTTCAGATAAGATGTCCATAATCTCTTGAGCGGATTGTGAGTTGAGCGCACCCGTAGGCTCGTCTCCGAAAATAATTCTGGGGCTGTTCATAAGCGCTCTGCATATACCCGCACGTTGAAGCTGACCTCCCGAAACCTGCGTAATATCACGTTTTTCAAGCTCTGCTATGCCTACCCTTTGCATAAGCGATCTGGCCTTCTCCGAAATTTTCGCTACATTTCTCCTGTTGTCCCGCATGGCTGGAAGAATGATGTTGTCAAGGATATTCAGATTGCTCAGCATCGTTGGCTGCTGAAATACAAACCCCATTGTCGTCCGGCGGAGATCTGAAAGCTCATTCTCCCCAATAGCCGATAAATCCTTCCCGTCAACAACGACCTTTCCGCTATCAATGCTGTCCGTCCCGCTGAGCGCGAACATGAGCGTCGATTTCCCCGAACCCGAAGGACCCATAACCGCAACGAACTCTCCCTCGTTTATTTCAATGGATACGCCACCCAGAACATTACGCTTTTCATGGCCCTCACCGAAAGATTTTACGATCCGATCACCGATCATCATCTTCTTCATATGCCTACCCCTTCATACTTTCGGAAATTTTTATTTGGCCTGCACCCGTTAAACCGATGATGGTTGCGATCAGTACAGAGCCGATCATCATGAATGGAATGAGCAGGTATGCAGATAGCGGATGAATCGCAAAAGTAAATGTCGACGCTCCAAAGGAGGAAATCACGGCCCCCGCTAACAGCTCTCCGAGCGTGTTCGCCAGAAGCGTGCCCAGAACAATACCGATGATTAGAACGAAAACAGAACGGGAAATATACTGCGTCCTTATGTCCGAATTCGTAAAACCGAGTGCTTTCATCACGGCAATGGAATATCTGTCTTTCGCGATGAGCAGCTTCATAAACAACAGAGTGATGAGCAGCGTGATCACTAACGCAACTACGATGGAGGCGAAGGATGCCTTTTTGACAGAGCTTATCGTTGTTCCGAACGTCTGTGCAACAAATTCATCAATGTCGGAAACTTTTGCAAAAGCAAACCTGTTCTTATATTCTGATGCTTTTTGGTCAACAAGCGATTGATCCGAAAGCTCCGCGCAAATCACAGACCACATCATGTCTGCTGTGTTATCAGCGAATATAGCCTTTGCGGTTTTACCGCCGTTTGTAATGTCGGAATAAATTCCGCTTACCGTTAATGTTTTTTCTGTACCCTCAGTTGCTAGCGAAATACGTTCGCCGACCTTTTTGCCGAGCTCCTCGGCGTTCAAAGCGGAAAGGGCAATTTCGGTTTCTGCAGCGGGTGCTCTACCCTTGGAATAATAGATAGGGAATACCGAATGATCACCGAGTTCAATTTTTATATTTTCCTCCGATCCGTTTTCCGTTTTTACTTTAAATGTTTTTGTGGTTAAGACGACGTATTTGGAAATAGCACTGTCGTTCTTCATGCTGTTTACGATTTCAGATGTTTTCGCGGAAATATGATCGGTCTGCTGAACATCCATCCGCATATCGTAAGTTCCAATCCCCATATATTGAATGAAGCCTTTTGAAGAAATCGTGTTGTACAGGTTCTGTGGAACAATCATGATGAAGGACGAAATCACGAGAACCACAAGCATTGTAGCGTAAAGTTTTTTCCTTGAAAGAACATCTTTGATACCTAGGAAAACATTGGTGTTAAACCATCTGTTTCCGCTCAAGCGAAACCGCTTTGTACCTGCGCTTGTTTCAGATGAAGTGCCGGAGCGTATGGCTTCTGCAGCAGATAGGGTCCGAAAGCGTCTCAGCACTCCGTTTACATAGGTCATCATAGCAAGGAATATAAGCAGTATACCGATGAGTCCGAACAGCGACGCAAGAGATGAATGTTCACTATCCCCCATATACAGGCGAATATTCTCAAGGAGCATACCTTTAAACATAAGCGAAAGTGCATAACCGATCACACTGCCTACAGCCGCTATTGCCGCGTACTTCGCAAGATAAATATGCTTCATGTCGGAAACCCTGAGCCCTATGGCCTTCATGACACCAATTTCTCTATAATCTTCTTCGATTTTCGCAAGGAGCGTGAAGCGTATGCACATCCATGCGATGGCAACGATCAGAACACTTACAAGAAGGATCACGGCAATCATTATACCGTCAGAAAGTGCGTTGATCATTTTTAACAGCGGATATGTAATGGTTGGTCCGTTTGCTTCAAGTCCTGCGGAAGCATAAGCGGTTTCGAATGTGCCGAGTGCCGACATGTCCTTTAATCTGAACTCTATTAGATACTCCGTGCTGCCAAGGTTTTTTATCTCTGCGTAATCATGTGTGCTCAGAAGAAATCTCTTGGAAGAGGCAAGCGCAGAATTCATCTGCGAATCGCGAAGGAATCCCGCCACAGTAAATTCCTTGCCGCTTACGAATGCCTTGTCACCAATCTTTGCCGTGTGATCTTGCATATAGCTTATTGGAACATAAAGCTCCCCGTCGGAGACATGAATGATGTTGCCGTCCAGATCAAGCAAAAAATCGAATTTTTCATTCTGTATACTGAATCCGTTATCCTGAACGCTATTCGTAAGCGAACGATCACCAAGAATAATTTTAGCGCCATCGATGTTCAAAAATTCGACGACTTGGAATTCATCGACATTACGATTCTGCTCAGCAAATGATGCAAGACGGGCCGTATTCACTTCACCCGAATGCATCTGCATAAAATGCGGAGTTTTAGCTTGTGTCATGAGCATGTCCAGCGCACCTGAAAGATTGACGACGAGGATCGCGGCGAGAGATACAAGCATAGCTGCGGCAGAGACAAATATTATCGTTGCCAGCGTAATCACTTTACTCTTTAACATGTCATTGCGTATGATTCGATAATACATGGGCCACCTCTGTCTTCAGGCTTATGAACTGACTTTAAGTTATACATAAATGTTTCTGAAGCAAGACCACTGCGCACAATAAGTGTTGATGCAGCAGCCGTAAACAATGTGCATATATCAACTGTTATCAGTAGTTTTATTGTCAAACATCTTCATGATGTGCATGAGGCTTCCTTTCTTTACTCCCAACATTCTTTCAATATTGAAGATAAATGCATGCATACGTGCAGCGAGCTCTTCATTCGTCATTTCAATGTAATCATCATCAAAAACCGTATTTGCATAGATCACCACCATCTCCATACACTCATACGGAAACGGTGTGTTAAACAATCCCTGCTCAATGCCCTCTCGGATCACTCCAGCCAGAATAGGTGTAATCCCGCTAATGATGACTCTTTGAATTTTCTGATGCATAAGTGCGTTCTGCGGCTTATGAATATGCTCCATCATTTCTGCGCTGCTTCCGCCACTTATGTTCAATGACATAACGACTTGGATAATACGTTCGACGACAGGTATGCTCTTGTTAGCGGCAATTTCCTGAGCTGCATCTAATAAACGGACCTTATACCGATCAATCAGCGCATCCATAATATCTTCCTTCGATTTGAAGTGATGATATAATGTTCCCCGCGCAATCCCGACCTTTTCAAGAATATCGTTGGTACTTGTCCCATCAAAGCCCTTCTGAAAAAAAAGCTCGTCTGCCGCATCCAGTATTTCGTTTATACGTTCCTCGGCTTCTTTTACAATCCTCATTTTTCATCACCCCTCCCAATAGACCGACTGTCTGTCTGTTATGTTGAGGATAACATGTTATTTTGCTTTGTCAAGAACGTTATATTGTTGTTAGGCGCCGTTCTCTCCATACATTCACATCGTATAATGCTTCTCTCTACCATTTTCGTCCGGCAGTAGAAGAATACGCGCCTGAGCTTTCCTATGTGCTGCCGGATACGAGGAGATCGGGGAAGAAGAGCAT
This sequence comes from Paenibacillus dokdonensis, assembly GCF_004916975.1. Taxonomy (GTDB): domain Bacteria; phylum Bacillota; class Bacilli; order Paenibacillales; family Paenibacillaceae; genus Paenibacillus_AQ; species Paenibacillus_AQ dokdonensis. The sequence goes on from NZ_STGQ01000003.1 coordinate 748,087, forward strand.
CATGCACTTGAAACGATTGAACAATCGCTAACCGAACGCGAGCTGAGGTGCTTGCCCTATTTGTATGCTTTCATCAGCTTGATTCAACGTAACCTTTACTGATAAAAAAAGAACAACCCAAGTTTCGCAGTTGTTCTTCCTATTTATCTTGTTCCTTTACAATGAATACGCCAAAGCACCTGAACGGTTACTGCACCGATCGTTCGAAATATGCAGCAATTCGTCCGGTTTCGATGATTGCAAGCCAAGCTCTCGGTCGATTTCACTGCATATTCTTTTAGGCCATACCGCCTCCCGACCGGACTGTCATCGGCTAGAAGATTCGTGCATCGCTCAGCATGCATCGGCAAAAAGAACGGTCAATATTTCTTGACCGTTCTCCACAACACTTCGCGTATCATATCCGGATGATCAAGATGCCTGTTCATGAAACGCGCCATGTCCTGATTGTCCGCTTCGACGAAGAAATAGCCGTGGGTGTACCTCTGCTCGTTCAACACGCGCCTGCATGCCTGCGCGATTAACGCGATGCCGCGCCCCGTGCGTTGGAAGCGGCGATGGACGAACATCGTCTTGAACAATACGGTCTGCTCATCGAATGATTCGACCAGCATCCAACCGACCACCTCGCCCCGGTGCCGCAAGACCAAACTTCGTTCCGGGTCGATCGAGTCTTCGTCTTCGAAGGGGGAGAAGTTGGGCGGCACCCAGTCGCCCACCCCCTTATGTATAAACATCCGCTCCGCTTGCGTGAGCGTCGTCCACGCAGCCATTTCAAACGAGTCCGGCAACGGAACTCGATCGATAAACGAATAGCTCCGGATGATCTCGACCGGTCCGCTCCAAACCAAGATGCCCGGCTTCGGCGTCTCATAACCGCAATCGACCAGATATGCGGCCGCGCCCGAACTCGGCTCCGCCTGTTCGAGGTACTCGACCAGTACGGTCCGTATGCCTCTTTCTCTCAGGAAGCTTTCCAATGTGCCGAGCAGACGACGGCCGATGCCCTGACGGCGTTCAGATTCCTTCACGGAAACCGACAGCAGATGCGCAACGGCCGAACCTTCCTCCTGTCGCGCCACAGCCAGTCCCACAGGTACCCTAACCGCCCCCTCCACCCGAAACGCCCCCGCCGCAACGAAGGACGACGGATGCTGCTGTAGAAGAAGCCGAGCCTCCGGATTAGCAAACCGCAAGAACGCGATGGGCACAGCCCCGTGAAAAGCTTGAACGACGACCGGCTGCGAATTAGAAAACTGGGACATCGACAAGGACGACCCGATTCGCGGCTTCGTTGTTCGCGTAGTCGTAGATGCCGTTCATGGTGATCCGGAACTTGCTCACAGCTGTCGGCGGTTTGGTTTGATTCATCATGTCAATCCAAGGCTGCGCCATGTAAATGAACAAATCGTTTTCGACCGCTTCGAATTTGGTATACCCGTTCGTTGGATTAAGAGGTACCTGAACCGTGTCCGTAAAATCACCTGATTGCGAGTAATCGACCTGAACGGAAGCTATTGAGCCAATCACACCAGCAATAAAGATCGGCTCATTACTGTTTACCGTGATCTTCGCTAAGTCGGAACCGCTTGCAGACGTCCAGGATCCTCCCGTCCAAGCAGGCGAGATGCGGTCCAGCAAAATCGGCAAGCTGACTTTCCCTTTCGAATTGTTGCCCTCGAACAATTCGAAATCGATAGCGGCCGACGTGGCGGCATAGGCTGAGTCGCTAGCCCTGACGAAGACCCCATACATCCCATTTCCGGATAGGTTAATATCGGTTGTGGTTGCCGTCAACTTAACCTGCCCTCTCTGATTGTTGAGATCAGGTGTGCCATGATCTGTGAGATCATAGACGTAGAAGGATTGGGTACCGGAGTCGTATTTGAACGCTTCTTCCTTGGTACCTCGTTTAACCTTAATTAGGTCTTTGATGTTGCGCTTGGAGTATTGGTACTTCGTCCCCGGTACCGTCTCCCAATAAGAATCGGAGATCGTAACGTCGGTGCTGTTAGCGTTATTGAAAGGGAATTGCGCACCTGGCGCCAACGAGATGGTCAGCTCTTGCGAGTATGCCGTTTGAAAATCGGCGATCGCTTGCGTCAGTGCGTTCAGCGCACTGTTCACCTGCTGCTGGGTCGCTTGTCCGCTGGAACTTACATTCGACGCGGCTTGAATGGCCGCAGTGAACGCATCCCATGCCGCTTGCGTCACTTGGCCCGCGTTATTGCCGACCGTGTGTTGGACGCTGAGCGCGTCGGCTTCGGCAATCTTCGAATTTAGTGCTGTTTTGTCCACGCTCGCTTGGGGGTTGTATGCCGTTTGAAAATCGGCGATCGCTTGCGTCAGTGCGCTCAGCGCACTGTTCACCTGTTGCTGGGTCGCTTGTCCGCTGGAACTTACATTTGACGCGGCTTGAATGGCCGCAGCGAACGCATCCCATGCCGCTTGCGTCACTTGGCCTGCGTTATTGCCGACGGTGTGTTGGACTTTGAGCGCGTCGGCTTCGGCAATCTTCGAAATTAGTGCTGTTTTGTCCACACCCGGTTGAGGGTTACTGCTATGTTGGGGGTTGCTGCTATAGGACTGTACCGGCGCGTTCAGATCGGGATTGGGACCGTTGTTCACGACGGGGAGGCTGGATTTGATTTTATCGTAATCGACGAAGAAGTTTTTCAGCTTCGCGGTGGCTGACACCAAGACGTTGTCCACCTTCGCCCCTTGACCAAGAATAATCTTGACCTGTGTCGGTTCGTTGATTTCGAGCTGTTGAACATGACCTTTTATCTCTAGATAGGATGTGCTTTCACCCACTTGTAGTCTCTTCACGATCGCGTCGGCATCGGTTCCGATCGAGGCTTTCGCTCCCGTAACCAAGACAACTGCGCTAGATTTACCCTTCGCCCTGAACGCAACATCCGAACCTGTCAGTTCCACCAACGTAAACGTTACGTTATCCATATCGAGAGCTGACCCATTGACCGTCAGTTTCCCCGTGGCTTTCATGTTCTTCAGTGCAACCTTGGCATTGGCGACTACGTCTGCGGTCAGTTCCGTATTGTTCGCGTCGAGCACGCTGTCTGCAACGTTCAGTTCCAAGCGCTTCAATCCGGTAATCTTGAACCCGTCACGAGTGAATTCCAGTTTGGAGCCTTTCAATGCCCCGGCGTTATCCGCGTTCAGCACCCCTTGCAACCTATCAGGAACATCATAAGCGATTCCGCCAATCTTGATCGTTCCGCTTCCAATCTGGATTTCCCCTGCCGGCTGATCAACCACGTTGATGATGACGGCGGCGATATCTTGGCGCTTCATCTCTTGCTGCGGGCTGCCGTTCAGTTCCATGTACCCCAATTCGCGGATCGTTTGAACGGCATTCTGCGCCCATGCGCTGGTCAATGCTTTAAGATCGGGAGGCAGATTCTCGCCTTTGCCTTGAGCGTCAATTCCAAGCGCGCGCACCAGAACGACTGCCAGTTGCTCGCGGGTGATTTTGTCATTGGGACCGAAGTTTTTACCGTATCCGTCCATGATTCCGGCTTGACGAATCGCATGGATCGCTCCCGCGCTCCAGCCGGACGGAGATACATCCAAGAAGTCGGAAGACTGCACCGGAGTTATGTCTAGATGAAACAGATTGCAGAGAATCATGGCGAGCTGCGCGCGCGTCAAAGCTGCGTTCGGACGCATGTCCCCGTTCAGGTCGCCCTGCATGAGTCCCAAGAGTCGGACCTGTTGCAGCACATCGGCAGGCGACTCGGCGATAACTGATACATTGTTGGTATCCGCGAAGACCGATATCGGGCTAAACATCGTAGAAAGGGCAATGGTACTGGCGATAATCTTTCTTTTCTTTTTCAAAAATACTGACCTTCTTTCGTTATGATGAACTGTCTATTTAAACTTAGTCAGAGAACGATCCATTCTTCGACAATATAAACGGCTATTCTCTCAAAATCATCACAATCCGAAGGCTTAGAGTGACTTACTTTACAGATTACCAGTCCGTTTGCTTTATTGAATAGTGACGGTTGTCATCATTTTGTCATATGACAAAATGTAATTATTTACCTTTAACTATTCAGCATACGTCAGTCGCTACTTCGAAATGGTTGTCACCTCATAAAAAAGACTGGGGTGAATTGATATGATCCCCATATAGTAGACAGAAAAAAGCAAGCCGATTAATCTGTCAACTATGGGGGGCTATGGGCGAAATGAGAAAAACATATGATGAAAAATTCAAGAAAAAGACACTCGACCTCTACCTTAAAAAAGGGTTGGGATATAAAAACGCAGCACAAGAAATGGGGATTAACGAGTCCTTAGTTCGTCGATGGTGAGACACTTTAAGGAATCCACGTGAATCATAAGCGTGTACGGCGACTTATGAGTGAGTTGGGAATTCAGTCTGTCATACGGAGGAAGGGGCCTTACTATGGCAAGAAAGAGGCTTATGTCATCTCTGAGAATCACTTGAACAGAGCGTTTCATGCAGAGCAGCCGAACCAAAAATGGGTAACGGATATTACCTCACGGCTCTATTGCATGAACCTACCCGTAGTTAAAAAGGCATCCGACCAAAAAGCCGGCTGCCTTTAAATATCTTCATTCAGTTATCGTTTCCCGTTAGTTTTAACCATGAGTTACTATTTCAGGATCATATTAAACTCAGTAGCTCATCACGAAGTTCATAATAAGAATCATTCCACTCCATCTTCGAATAGAAGCGTAATCCTATCAATCCATTATAATACTTAGCCCCAATGAATCTCTCTTTAAAATTCGGTATTTCAATACCCATTTCTTGCTGATAATTCAGGTATATTTGGACCACATCGAGATTCAATAGCTTAACTACACAAACTCAGTCTGACCTAAAAATTAGGCTCGGATCGGGCTTGTTGTGATGCTCCACGCGGAACTTTTCTTACCAGAACGAAATAAGCGAGCATTGCTGCAGTGCTCGTCGCTAAAATAATTACGCCTAGCGGAACGGCGGTGTTTTCACCTGCGATACCAACCAGAGGAGCAACCACCGCACCTAGAAGAAAAGGTATGACACCCAACAGCGCGGCAGCACTTCCCGCCATATTGGCCTGTCTCTCCATTGCAAGCGGAAATGCTGCAGTTGATGTAATACCTATTGAACAAACAAAGAAAAACAGCGGTATGACCAAGGTGAAAAGTGGACCATGGACTACAGCTACCACCAAAACGACGATGCTTGCAAATAAGGCCACACATAGGCCAAATAGCAGAAATGCCTGTTCAGATATACGATGCGCCATCCGCCCCACTAATTGCGATCCTATAATCAAGCTAATGCCATTCGATCCGAAAAGCAATGCGAAAACGGCCGGTGTGACGCCGTATATATTTTGATAGATAAAAGGCGTTCCTGAAACATAAGCAAAGACACCGGCGATCATAATTCCCTGTGCCAGCATGTAGCCGACAAACTGGCGATCGCGCAAGAGAAGCCCGTAGCTCCGCAATTGGTTTGCGAAGTTGGGTGTTTCGCGTCTTTCAGCTGGAAGAGTCTCCTTCAAACGCCATTTTGTCATCGCCAATAAGTAAATTCCCAGCAGGGCCAGTGCGATGAACACGCCAATCCATGTCGTGAACGAAAGAATGCCGCTGCCTGCAATCGGTGCAGCAAGTGGACCTAAATTACCCACGAGCAAAAGCAAAGAGAAAAATTTAGTGAGTTCGTGACCGCTGTAAAGGTCGCGGGCTATTGCCCGCGAGATAACGATTCCTGCGGAAGCGGCAAACCCTTGGGCAAATCGGAATAGTATGAGCAATCCAATATTTGGTGCGAATGCGCAAGCCAACGAGGAGATGATATATACGGCCATGGAAATCAGCAGAGGATTTCGCCTGCCATAGACATCGCTTAGCGAGCCCATAACGAGCTGACCTATGCCTAGTCCAAGCAAACAAGCCGTGAGGCTAAACTGGACGAGTGACGCGCTTGTATTCAAATTTTCTGCGATTTCAGGAAATGCCGGTAAATACATATCAATCGTAAATGGGCCTAACGTCGAAAATAAGCCCAACAACAAAGCCAAGCTAAAAACATTCCATTGATTATTTTTTCTCATTATGAATTGAATCCCCGATTCTAGTATGGTTTCTATTATCTAAGTTTCATCCGCCGTCGGCAATGTACATAGTGTGAGCAGTTCTGCCCGTTAGTGTAACACGGCTGCTAATCGATGCCGGCAGCCGTGTTTTAGTTTATTTATTGAGCTATCGTTTCACGTTAGCTCAACCAGTTGTGCAAAGTAAACCTGAATCTCAAACATGGTGTTTTGTTTATTACTGATTGATTACTCATACATGTGGCGTCGACCCAGGGACTCTCGAGTCTTTTCTACTGAAAAAGACGGCAAAATCCAAATACTTATACATGCAGTCTACATCAAGAAATCCGGCTTCCTCCAACCATATGATTTGATCGTTTAGTTGGGCATTGAAATCCAGCTTTCTTCTTTCCACAGATGCTTCAATGGCCTCACGGGAAAGACCACTGTCGTTAATATGCTCAAGCCAGCGTCGTCTGTAATACTCATCGGATGCAGGATGATTACCGGCCACTTGATCCGCATTAACAAATATACCGCCTGGCAGCAGAGCTTGATGTATCGTAGCAAATAAATGCTGTTTTGCCATATGGGTGAGATGATGGATGGATAACGAAGAAATGACGATGTCAAACGACTCGGTAAACGTATAGTTCGAATAATCTCCGACGATATACCGAATGCTTTCATTATGCTGGAATCGCTGACGTGCCCCCTCTAACATTTTGTCGCTAACATCCATGAGCGTAAGCTCTGCATTGGGGTATTTTTGCAGCACCATGCCTGAAAAAAGCCCGGTACCCGCCCCCAAGTCAAGAATTTTCGGTGAGGCAGCAGCACTTTCAACTAAGGATAGAGCCATTCCGTAGAAATCGTCGAAACAAGGGATCAGTTTTTTTCTTTGCTCGTCATATCCACTCGCGATGGCATCGAACAGCTTTTTGACGGATGAGTCCATAACAACACCTCTTTTTCAACTATTGTAATGGGAAAGCATTTGTTGGTGAAATATATAAATCATATTGAATTAATAGTTATTACCTATAATCACAAAACATAACTTACACAGAAAACGGGTACAGTACGTGGTTCTTTATATCCTGTACGCCGGACAGCAAAACTTCACTAATCTGCCTTTAGCTTAATGGCTGCAGTAAACCGATTAGCATTCATAGATCATCGAATCGGCCATTTCTTGTCCATTCCTGTGGCTAAATATCCCGAAGCAGCGAAGTATTCAACTCCGCTCTTCCCAGGTAACCGCTGCAGATGACAGGGCGGTTAATGATTTCATATATTTTTTTCAGATCCGTAATGTGCTCCTGGCTCCAAGTTTCAAACGATTCGAATTCCTCTTTAGAAATCTGGTGGAATTCCGGTGTGTCGGCGATCCCCGTTAAGACCTCATACGCGTAAATATCATCGCCAAACTTTCCTACAGATTGGTATCTACCTGTTTTTAGACGGATATAATCGGTGTATCTCAAGGTCATCCCCCCATATGTATCATGAATATCTTACAATTATACTAATCTGCCCTTAAATTAAGTACAACACAACCGCAGCCAATAAGGCTAAACACCTCCATAGTGGAACGCAAAAAAACTCCATCCCCTAAGGCATGGAGTTACTTCGCATTATCACACTAATTGAAGCGCAATTGAAGTAAGACATCATTTAACGGTCTCTGCCCTCATCCATATGCCCCGCAAATTCGTCCAGAAGCGTGCGTACTTCATCGGTAGACGCCGTGCTCATCAACTGATTTCTTAGTTCGCTTGCCCCTCTAAACCCTTTGACATAAATCTTGAAAAAGCGATGCAGAGCTTTGAATGGACGGGTCTCTGATTCCTGGGAATACTGATCATGCAGATCCAGCTGTAATCTTAAAAGATCAAGGTATTCGGTACTGCTATGTTCCCTCGGCTCTTTTTCAAAGGCAAAAGGATTTTTAAAAATACCACGCCCGATCATGATCCCATCCACGCCATATTGTTCAGCTAGCTTCAAGCCGGCTTGACGGTCAAGAATATCCCCATTAATCGTGAGCAGCGTATGTGGCGCCACACGATCCCGAAGTTTCTTAATTTCAGGAATCAGTTCCCAATGCGCATCGACTAGGCTCATTTCATCTCTTGTACGCAAATGGATCGAAAGATTAGCTATGTCCTGCTTCAATATATGTGTCAACCAATCCTGCCATTCATCAACCTTGGTGAAACCAAGTCTGGTCTTCACACTGACAGGCAATCCTCCTGCCTTTGCCGCTTGGATGATTTCAGCTGCAACCTCTGGGCGGAGAATTAAGCCGCTTCCCTTCCCGTTGGATGCCACATTATGAACAGGACAACCCATATTGATATCGATCCCTTTATATCCGAGCTTCGCCATATCGATACTCATTTTTCGAAAATACTCAGGCTTATCGCCCCATATATGCGCAACCATGGGTTGTTCATCCTCGGTAAATAATAAACGGCCGCGCACACTATGATTTCCTTCCGGATGGCAATAGCTCTCCGTATTCGCAAACTCTGTAAAAAACACATCCGGTCTTCCTGCTTTACTCACGACATGACGAAAAACAACATGCGTCACATCCTCCATGGGTGCAAGTACAAAAAAAGGCCGGGGTAAATCAAGCCAAAAATTATGGTTCACGTCAAACTCAAATCCTTTCGTATAGATACAGCTTCGAAAGTTGACCCAAATAAGTGAAAGAACGAAATCCCCAATTAGAAATTCGTTCTTTTATATTATACTAATTCCAACCAAGCTACGCCACATGCACCGTAGCAGGAACATATGGGCGTTGTTTGGACACCCCCCCTGATTATCCTCCCAATGTAAAAAAGCAGCCAATCTGCCAGATTATCTGCCTGTGTTAAAGTCTAGAATTGTTGGTGGCAAACGGATATAATGGTCATTATTTATTTCCTAAAATGGGGTGCATGCGTGGGTACAGCTGACTTCCATCTTTCTCATCATGATACCGGGACACAAATTTTGACTGAACCAGACGATCAAGCATTACCGTAATAGCACTGGGGGTAACATCCATTTTTTTCGCCAAAGATGAAATACTGCATGGTTCTTTTTCTTGGATTGCACCAAGCAAATAGTATTGGGACGGTGTGACACCTACATCCAGCTGACCTATAAGTTGATCGAGTTCGCTAAGCACTTTTCGTCTAAACAGATCACTGGCACTGTGATAGCGCTGAATAAGGGAACCAAAGTCAATCTTTCTCAATACGTTACTGTGCGCAAATTACATCACTTGTCTATTACTGCATGGCAGACGAAGCTGGCCAGATGTATCATACTCATGTTTACATCGTGTGTTCTAGCGCCGTTCGTTTCAGCACTTTGAAAAACAAGTTCCCCGAAGCAAATCTCGAAATAACCAAAGGAACAATGAACAGAATCGTGATTACATTGCTAAGAGCGGTAAATGGGAAAACGATAAAAAGCATGGCACTATAATCCCAGGCACAGCAATATCCAAATATTAAAGACGAATAAGTGGCTTACTAAATGGAGACGATCGGTTCTGTGGAGTGAGTGAAAAAGGTATTTCGCCCGTCAAAAGGAGGCCAAGATGAACGAAACAGCAATAGAGCTTCAGTTATTTGAGAACTTAAAGCCTGAGTTAACATCGTTCTGTTACAGAATGCTAGGATCCATCGATGACGCAGACGATGCTGTTCAGGAAACCTTTATTCGTGTTTGGCAAAGTTGGCATTCATTCAGGCTGGAGTCCTCATTCAAAACTTGGGTTTATCGTATTGCATCAAACTTATGCCTGGACAAACTAAGACAAGCCAAGCGCCGTTCGCGTCCCGTTGACCTATCCGACCCAGCGGTACCTACCGTCGAACTCTGCGAAAAGTTTCCCGAGTCAGCTTGGATTTGGCCTGCCCCTGATTTCTCGGCGAGTCCGGAAGATATTTTCATTCGCAAAGATACCCTTGAACTCTGTTTTATTACACTCTTACAGATCTTCCCCCCCCGTCAACGTGCGGTTCTTATTTTGAAGGATGTATTCGAATGGTCCTCCAAACAGATCGCTGAAACTTTAGGAATATCGCCGGCAGCGGTTAACAGCGCTCTACAAAGAGCCAGAGAAACGATGGACCGAGCGAAACTTCATTCTAACGAGTTTAGTATGATGGATGTCGAACCTGATCGTGAGTTGCTTGCACGGTATGTGGAAGCCTTCGAACAATTTGATATCAATGCGTTGGTAGCGTTGTTTCATGAGGAAGGCCGTCTGTCAATGCCGCCTTTCCCAATGTGGGTACGCGGCAAAGACGATTTGTTCAAGTTTTTTGCGCTTACACGCTGGCATTGTGAGGGATCCCGTTTTTTGCCAATTATGGCGAATGGGGGTTATCCTGCTTTCGCACAGTATGTGCCAAGCGGTGAGGACTCCTACTTGGCACCCTGGGGTATTCACATGATTGAAATAAAGGACAAGCAAATATACCACGTCCAAAATTTCATTAACTCAAAATTATTTTCCCGATTTGGGCTTCCTGCACAAATACACCGATGAATATCGTAAACTAATTTCGTCTAAATAAATGAGAAACAAAATTACGATTATCAAAGATAGAAAGGAAGATAGTTCATGCGTAAAATCATTCTATTCATTCACAGTTCGATTAATGGAGTTGTCACTGGCGACCCAAGCGAGGACAAAACCAACTGGGCAGTCTGGAGAAATAGCGCTGGCATTGAGGAAGGTTCTCAGTATCTATTAAATATTTTCGAGACAGCTGATACCATTTTACTTGGCCGCGGAACCTACGAAGACCTCTCTAGAAAGTGGCCGAATACTCGAGGTTCAAGCCTGGGTGATAAGATAAACAACGCCCACAAACTAGTTGTAACGGGCGCCCTCCCGCTCGACAAGCTAAAATGGGGAGAATTTGAAGCTCCAAAAAAATTGACCGGCAGTAATATAGAAGAGCAAATTAAGAACCTAAAAAATGGTGACGGTGGCGACATTGTTATTTTCGGTAGTCCAACGCTCGTGCGATCACTGGCAAACGCAAATCTTATTGACGAATATCAGATAATCATGCACCCTGTTGTGGTCAAAGTAGGTGAGCATTTGTTTGACAATCTTAATGAGCAGAAGGAATTCCGTCTCGTGGACGTCAAAACACTAAAGGTTGGTTCCCTCTTGGTAACCTACAGACCCTCTATAGCCTAGCTCAACCCGGCAGATCATTACTGTCAACACAAACAGTTACCCAGTTGATAATGTGCAATGGACCGTCAACCGATACTATAATTGATTCAACACAGTAGTTCCATACGTCCCAAGAATGAAAAGACAGTTAAGCTTGAACGCCTAACTGTCTTTTCATTAGTTGAACCAATTCTTACTGCAAATCCACCAGGTAAGCATATCGTGTTCGTTTTTAGTAAGGTTGGTGTAGGTGAGGGGAGTCGACCCCTTCCAGACCAATCACGATTTATGAAATTGCCATCACCAGTAGAGCCACTGACTCCACATGAACCGTATGCGGGAACATATCCACCGGCGTTACTTCCACCGTCCGGTACCCGCCATCCTCAAGCACGCGCAAATCCCGCGCCAACGTAGATGGATTACAGCTCACATATACCACCCGCTCCGGCTTCATCTCTAGAATCGTCTCCAGCAGCTTCGGATCGCAGCCTTTGCGCGGCGGGTCGACGACGATCACGTCAGCTTCTATGCCCTGCTCTTTCCAGGCGGGGATGACATCCTCGGACGCCCCGACCTCGAACGTAACGTTATTCATTCCGTTCAGTTCCGCGTTACGGCGTGCATCTTCAATGGCTTCCGGAACAATTTCAACACCGTACACTTTACCAGCATGCTGGGCCAGGAAAAGCGAAATCGTACCAATACCACAGTACGCATCGATAACCTTCTCTTTCCCGGTCAACTGTGCATACTCAACCGTCTTCCCGTAAAGTACCTCGGTCTGCGCCGAGTTCACTTGATAGAACGAACGCGCTGATATAGCGAATTTCACGTCGCCGATATAGTCATAAATGACTTCTTGTCCCCACAGGACACGAGTAGTATCGCCGAAGATGACGTTGGTCTGTTTCGTGTTCACGTTCTGGCAGATGCTGACGACGGACGGCAGTTGGGCCCGGATCTCTTGAACCCATTCATCCGCGTGCGGGATCTTGTTGCCGTTAGTGACCAGGACGATCATCATCTCGCCAGTACGGAAGGCGACCTTCACGACGACGTGGCGCAGCAGGCCTTGGCCACTCTCCTCGTCGTAAGCAGTGATGCCGAGCTTGCGGCCGATGGCCTTCACGCGGGCAACGACCTCGTCGTTGCTCTCATGCTGGATGAGGCAGGCTTCCATGTCGATGATGCGGTGGCTGCCGCGGGCGTAGAAGCCGCCGACCAGGCCGCCTTCGGTGACGCCCATCGGCACCTGCGCCTTGTTGCGGTAGCGCCATGGCTCGTTCATGCCCATTGTGGCATGAACCTGAATGCCTTCGCTTCCAGGCACCGTACCCTCTGTACCCATAGCCTCCGTATCCACATGCTCTCCATCGATAGAAGCAGCACCATCACGACGCACTACCGGCTCCCCGCTCACCTGCAGCTTCCCGATGCGCACCAGGTTGTCCACGACAAGCTGACGCTTCCAGGACAGCTGGGCCGTATAGTCCATATGCTGCAGCTGGCAGCCGCCGCATTGGTCGTAGATCGGGCAGGGCGCGGCTATGCGATCTGGGCTGGCTTCGACCAGCTCCAGCAGCTTGGCATAACCATACTGCTTCTTGGTCTTCAGTACCTTCACGCGCACCTTCTCGCCGGGAAGGGCTCCGGCCACGAACAGTGTATATCCATCTGCACGTCCTACGCCTTCCCCGTCATGATTCATCCCGATAATATCGATTACGGCTTCGTCGTTCTTCGCCACTGGCAGTCCGGTGATTGGCGCAGGGGTGCTGCGGCGGCCGGAGTTCCGGCGGCTTTGTCGCTTATTCATGCTGCTCATGTCACTTCTTTCCTCATATATTTCAAGTAATTCGTGGTCTCTGCTCTTCTCGCTGAATTCTATGCTTCAACATCGTTTCAATCTATATACGAACCCTATGAGCCCATAATTCCAAAGCTCTCCAAGGTCAATTTATAATCGTTGATTTATAACAGATAATCTCCTACGATCCCACTTATCTGCCCTTTAGAACATTCTACTTTTGACATCTTTCATGCAGCACTAACATCGCCATCCTGCGAAAGAGGTCATTTCACGCAAATTCACGTAGTTTCAATCCGAAACACGTCGTTTCCTACCTGCTTCATTTCTCAAGGGAATTAGGTCCCCTCTACACAAAATCATCTCTTATAACTCTTCCAGATACCTTCTCACGCTGGAGCCATCTCTGCATCCATCCTATTATACCAGACATCGCCCCAACGCAAAAAAAGATCAAGATGCCCGCTCCCACCCTTGATTCCGATGAACAGCTTCTGGACATCTTAACCTACGTGAACTTCTGGTATGTACCGGTTAACGGCCGCGTGGGCCGTCTTCCAAATCGCATCACACTTATACTCACATCTACCTCATCGAAACTTCCATCCACCTACGCAAAAATCCGTAAATGCTGATGCAGCACCGAAAACTGGCCCGGAAGCGATCCGCCCAGCTCGCCGTCGAGGTTGAGCAGCACCTTGCCTGGTGAGGTGACTTCCATAGAGCTCGTGCGGAAGGATATGACCTTCTTATCATTCATATGCTCGCCGCGCAGCGCAAGCGTAACAACGCGTACGAACTCCGCCAGGTTGCATTTCTTGAGGGCAATCACGTCGAGCAGGCCGTCGTCGATCCGCGCTCCCGGGGCCAGCTTCTCGAAGCCGCCGACCGAGTTCGTGTTCGTGATTAGGAAGAGCATGAACTCATCATGGATCGTCTCCTGTCCCTCGGCGTTGATGATCAGCTCCTGCGGTGACAGGCTGACCATTTTCTCGACACCCTTAATATAGTAAGCCAATTGGCCGATCATCGTCTTCAGGCGGCTTGGCACATCATAGGTAAGCTCCGTTAATGTTCCTCCACCCGCAATATTGATGAAATAACGGTCATTCGCCTTCCCCACATCGATCGGACGGGTCTGCTGCCGGATCACCAGATCGCAGTAGTCCTCCCAATTCCTTGGGATGCCGAGTCCGCGGGCAAAATCATTCGTGGTTCCCAGCGGGAACACGCCGAGCGGAGGCACATTTTCCTTGCCTGCCATCCCGTTCACGACCTCATACAAGGTGCCGTCGCCGCCAGCGGCGATAATCATATCGTATCCGCGCTCCACCGCATCCGCGGCGGACGCGGTTGCATCGCCTTCACCTGTTGTCGCATGACAGGAGGCTTCGATGCCGCCTTGGTCGAGCCTCTGGAGAATGTCCGGCAGACGCCGTCTCATTTCCTCTCGGCCTGAGCTGGGATTATAAATCAATCTTGCTCTTTTCATTTACCATACGCCACCTATTTTAGGATTTGCACATGACCATAGAATCACCAAAGGTATCTTATCTGTAGTCCATTCTATAATCTTTACCGCTATTTTTCTGCATAAAATAATTCACGGCATAAAGCCGTCAAACGAATTTACACAAAATCCGCTTCCGGTGAATCAAGAAAACTCCCGTTCAGAAAAATATAACTTATTATTCCACTTTTAACCAGTCTTGAATCTGCTCATCGAGCCATGCGGTCAACAGCGGATGCGGCAGCAGCGCTTTACCGGAATATAGGTAGCTCAGGCCTTCGAGGCGCTTCGGAATCACTTCCCGGATAAAATATCCCTCACTCAAAAAGAGCGGAGCTGCAATAACCTGCATCCCGCGTTCCTTCTGCCAATATTCCACTTTGGTTCGCACGCTGTCCGGCCGCAGCAGCGCGTAGTCTGTCGCGGCCAGTCCGCTGATCTCACGCACCTGCTCCGCGAGACGCGCCAGTCCCTGCTCCCAGCGCTGCCGGAAGCCTTCATGGCTGCTGCCGTGTCCGATCAGGACAAGCGCCTCCTGCCCTGGATTCTGCGATACAGCCTTCGCCTTATCCCAGATCATTTCCGCCACATAGGATCCATGCTCAATCGGCGAGCCGTAATGAATTCTCGCATGGACACGAAATGGCGCCAGATCGCTCTCAAAGGACGGAGCATCAATGACGCCAAGCGCATATGCGATTTCATTCACATGCGTGCTTCCCGAAGATACGAACAGCGGAATAACCAGGATGTCTGTGACGCCCTGGCTCTCAAGCAGGTCAAGGCCATCTTGAATCAGCCGCCCTTCTACAATTTCCAAGAACGAAGCCGCCACAGGGAAGTTTCCCCGCAGCGGCAGCTGATTGATGGCGTGATCGACCAGATCGACCCAAGCTTGTTCCCTTGAGCCGTGACTGATGACGAGTACGCCTCGTTTGCGCATCTTATCGTCCAAGACGCTCTAATGTCATTTTATACCCATCGTTGCCATAATTCAAACAGCGCTTCACACGGGAAATGGTAGCCGTGCTTGCTCCTGTTTCAGCTTCGATCTGGTTGTACGTATTGCCTTTGCCAAGCATGCGCGCAACCTCCAGGCGCTGGGACAGCGACTGGATTTCATTCACGGTGCACAGGTCATCGAAAAATACGTAGCATTCTTCGATGTCTTTCAACGTCAAAATTGCCTCGAATAATTGGTCTATACTTTTATCATTAAGTTTCTTCAGTTGCACTGAATCATCATCCCCTACTATTACTATGTATTTTCATTGTACCCGAGCGAGTATAGACTTTTCAAGCATTAACGAATTCACGCACTACAGAGTCACAAGATCAGACTGCCATAGAGCCCCCTGTCGTCGCCCCTCAGACATATCCTTAATCTCGCATTTTAGCTAATATTAGTCATTTAAAAGGCATACCAATAGCGGCTCTCTGCATGTTGATCTATAGAGCCGAAGTGGTTTGTTCTCTCTTGGTCTCTGTCCGGTAAGCATCAGAATATTGAATGCTGCAAAATCCTGCTGAATATCATCGCCGCCATGAAAACGCTTTAATTATACCTCAGCAACGAAGTAATGTATAGATTTGGAACGGTAATTTTACAATGCAGCTTACTCGGGACCGTCTACAGAGTTACTTTCATAAGGCCTCTTTCGCCTTTCCTGTCCCCTCAAACTGCAACGATGAAGCACATCCGAAGGTCAGCGAACTCCACTTCAGCAAAAAAAAGAACCCCGGCGCTCCTGGGTCCATATCCTGTATGAAGTTCTTCTTGCCGCATGCTCTGGGTATTCGCCCGATTCCGCTCCTATCCCTGTCTACCGGGCATTCGTCCATACCTTATGTTTGCCCATGACATACAGTATAGTAAAACAACCCAAAAAGGAAAGTGATACCATGCCTGAGCATTACTATCACCGCAAGCCTCAAAACGATCAGCGCTCGCTGAACGGCGGTCCCTTTTCCCCTTACCCATCCTATTCACCCTATCCGGGTATCCCTTATAACGACTTCGCCGGCCCCGGTACGGGGATGGTTCCGTTCCAGGGTGCCGAGGCTTTGGCAGGTGCAGAAGCATTAACAGGGGCCGAGGCTTTGACCGGAACGGCAGAGCTCGTAACCGCAGCAGCCGCGCCGGCAGCCGCAGCTGCCAAAACCGGCTTCTCCCTCGCCAACATCGGCGAGCTGAAGGGCATTATCGACCGGCTGGGCGGCATTGACGGCATCGTCAACAATATCGGGAAGGTGCAGAAGGTCATGACCGGCGTTCAGCAGGTCGCACCGATGTTCAAGCTCTTCTTCGGCAAAGGCAAAACCAACAGTGCTTCCAGCGGAGATTCCCGTAAACGCAGACGCCGGAAGAGAAAAAACACAAACAAGAAATCCTCTTCCAGCAAACGCAAAAACACCGCTTCCCGTTCCGGAAAGTCGAAACCATCCTCCGGCAAAAAGCGGCGCTAACCAGACACATAAGAAGAACAGTTTTTGAGCTTCCTCCCATCCTCACAGACAACTGAACGCAGTCATCGGAAGCTTCTCATGCGGGATCAAGAAGTTGGTATCCGCGAAGAATCAACCTGCTGATCCCCTCACACAAGCATATTATCTAGCCGCTGCATCCCGAAAACATGGTCTTTCTATTCACTAATAAGTATGAGACAAATTCGCATGATGAATGTAGTACAGATTTCTAGGGGCGTGAGCCCCTTTTTTTCATTGGCATACAAAAGAAATCTGTCCTCTCTACAGGCAATTCTTACTTGAACCAGCCCCGCTTGAGAAACCACAGCACCATGCCGCCACCCAGCACGAACATCAGCAGCAGGACAGCCGGATAACCGAATTTCCAGGCCAGTTCCGGCATATTGGTGAAGTTCATCCCGTAAATCCCCGCGATCAGCGTCAGCGGCATGAATACGGTCGTAATGACCGTGAGCGTCTTCATGATCGAATTCATCCGGTTGGAATTCAGCGAGATATAGCTGTCCCGCAGATCCGCCGTCATTTCGCGGTCCGCCTCAATCATGTCGGTCAGCTTCAACAGATGGTCATAAATATCTCCAAAATACACTTTATGCTCGTTATTGCTTTGGACATGCTGGGAGTTCACGATCCGGTACATCAAGTCCCGCATCGGCACCACGGTGCGGCGCAGCTTCAGCAGGCGTCCCCGCAGATCGAATACCTGGTTCATCAGGTCCTCGACGGATTCCGTGCTCCCCCGGTTCTCCAGCTCTGCCAGCTCATCCTCGATACTGAATACGCTGGGAAAATATTTGTCTACCAGCTTATCCATCACGTTATAGGCGCAGGAGACCGGTCCACGCGACCAGATTTTACGGTCATGGGCATGCTGGATAATCTCCGTCCACGCCTCATCCACTTCCTGCAGCTCTTTATTGTGAAAGGAGACGATGAGGTTTTGCCCCAGAAACAGATCTACCTCCTCCACATGCAGGGTATCCGGTTCGAGCGCATGCAGCACGAAAAACTGCAGTTCATCATAATAATCAAGCTTCGGGCGCTGCAGCACATGTAGGCAGTCCTCCACCGCCAGTGGATGAAAATGAAAATATGTAGTCAGAAGCGCCGATTCCTTCGGCGTTGGTGCATTGAAGTCCACCCACATCCAGGCGTAATCCTCCGGCTGAATCTCCTCCAGCGGAATTCCGGTCACCACCTCATGCGAGCGGGTTATAGCCAGCGTACGTATCATCGGTATTTGCGGACCCCTTTCACCTGAAGACTTTGCATACATCATCTGAATTGCAAAATCCCGACCTTCTTAGGTACCTTCTATTGTACATTATCAGCAGTCTTATCACGAAATCATCCGTTTTCGGGCATACAAAAAAGCCAACCTATTCGATTGGCCTCCACTCTATTCCTATTGTTTTGTCTAAAATAATATTTTAAAAATAATACCTGCCAGTATGGCGGAAATCGGAATCGTAATAAACCAAGTGATGACGATTCGTCCAGCCAGCGACCATTTCACTTCGGAAAAACGCTTCGCGCTGCCTACACCGAGAATGGCGGAGGTTACCGCATGGGTTGTGCTGACGGGCAGATGCAGCAAAGTTGCGCCGAAGATGACGGAAGCGGATGTGAAATCAGCCGCGAAACCGTGAATCGGTTCGATTTTGAAAATTTTCGTGCCCATCGTCTTGATAATCTTCCAGCCGCCAATGGAAGTGCCGAGCGCCATCGAGGTCGCTGCCGCAATTTTAACCCAAAGCGGTACTTCGAGACTATCCAGATGTCCGGAAGTGACGAGAGCAAAGGTGATAATCCCCATGGCCTTTTGCGCGTCGTTCGTACCATGTGTAAAAGACTGCGCTGCAGCCGTAAGGATCTGCATGGTGCGGAAGCCTTTGTTGACGGTATGCGGACTCTTCTTCGCAAAAATCCATTTGAGGATCGTCATGATAATATAACCGATGACAAATGCAATAAGCGGAGACAGCAAAAGTCCTTCCACGATTTCAATGAACCCGCTCCATTTGAGGTGATCCGAACCGGCTCCAACAAACACCGCACCGGCCAAAGCACCGATCAGCGCATGCGAGGAGGAGGACGGAATGCCCAGCCACCAGGTCGCCAGATTCCAGATAATCGCAGCAAGCAATGTGGCGGTAACCACTTCCAGGCCATTATCGAGCGTTGTCGGATCCGTAACGCTGCCGCCGATTTTCTTCGCAACACCCGTGAAGAGAATGGCGCCGAGGAAATTCATGAATGCTGCCAGAATGATCGCCGTACGCGGCTTGAGCGCACGAGTCGACACCGAGGTAGCAATCGCATTGGCTGTATCATGGAAACCGTTAATGAAGTCAAACGCCAGCGCAAGGAAGATAACAATGCCTATAACGAAAAATGATGATGTATCCATGTTTTAGTAGACCCCTTACGAGTTGCTCATAATGATCGATTCCAGCATATTGGCCACATCTTCACATGCGTCTGTGGTTGTTTCCAGCCGTTCGTAAATCTCTTTGCGTTTGATCAGCTCGATCGGATCCTTCACTTTCGCGAACAGCTCTTTAATGCAGATACGGAGCAGTTCGTCGCCCTGATTCTCCAGATCGTTCAACCGGATCGTATATTCACGGATCGCCAGAAGCTTTTTCTGGGATAACAGGTGAATAGCTTTTTGAATCTCGTAAGCCGATTGCCGCAAAATTTCCGCAAACTGTACGATATAATCGTCAGGATCCGGCAAATGATACATATCGAAGCGAGAAGCACAAGCCTCCAGCCCGTCCATTACATCATCCAACGTGGTCGTCAAATCCATGATATCGTCGCGTTCGATCGGCGTGATAAACGTTTTGTTGAGTTCCGTAATAATGGTGTGTGTAAATTCGTCACACTGCGACTCAAACTTTTTCATTTCATTGGCAAAAAGAAGTACATCCTGGAGATTGTTTACATGCTGAGCGAAATAATCGGCAGCTTGTACAATCGTATCGGCCATATTCTCCAAAGTTTGGAAAAATATGTCCTTTTTCTTCAATTTCATACGATAACCCCTTTACTTAAAATTGCCGTGAACGCGCGAAAAACAGAAAAATGACAACCCTAGTTATTTTATCAATCCGTGACACACTTTGTAAAGATAAGCACCTTTCTATTTTAACGGAATGTAAAGGCCATTTCAGGATTTCTTACTTATAATTACCCATTCATACGCAGAATTATCCAAGGGCTGGATGTTCCGTTACCAGCATTTTCATAATTCATATAAGCTCCCAGCCTTATGACTGATGAATTTCGACATGGCTGTCGAAGGTTGGCGCATTCGGTACAATATTGAAATACGTCGTACCCGGGAACAGCGGCACTTCCTGTCCGTTCTTCACGAAGCGGATGACATCACCCTTACCACGCACCCATTGTCCCTTAATGACCTTCCCCCGCTGCAGCAAAATAGCCTCTCCGCCCGAAACGACGTTTACGGCAAGGCGGCCCACATCATCCAGTGTCTTATGATCCGCTCCCAAGATAACCACATTCGCAGCAGTGAGCTGCTGATTCGTATTCAGATCAATATGCGGTTTGCCGTTAATGGAGCGCAGATATACTTTGCTGGCCTCATGGTACTGGTAGGACACCTTATAGCTTTTGAGCAGGAAGGTGATTTCCACACCCGAAGCATTGTCGCCCTCTGGCATGTCATCCTCGGCACGGAACTTATAAGAGGGTATGTTTACATCCTTTTTATAGCCATGCTTGTCAGCACCCTCACGGAGCTTGTCTGCATTCGAATACAGGTTATGCGGAGCCTTGCGCGACTTGTCTCTCCAAAAGTATGCCCCTGCGTTGCCGATTTCATCGAGATCTTCCTTATGCTGCTTCTGCAAAATCGCATAGGCATCATTGCTGCCGCCCGCATGCACTAGGACACCGCCATAGCTTTCGCCGATATCGATCAGATAAGGACGGATGCTGCGGATCGGCCCGATGGTCTCGTCGGTCCCCTTGCTCTGGAAAATACCGATCAAACGCGTAATCCCACCTTCGGCCAGCACTTCATATACGATATCCGCCTGAGTGAG
Source organism: Paenibacillus dokdonensis (assembly GCF_004916975.1). GTDB lineage: Bacteria > Bacillota > Bacilli > Paenibacillales > Paenibacillaceae > Paenibacillus_AQ > Paenibacillus_AQ dokdonensis. The sequence goes on from NZ_STGQ01000003.1 coordinate 769,259, forward strand.
TCCGGACTGCGGCCGCGCAGCCGGCGCATTGTTGATCATGATGGACAGTGGACGCGTCGTTACAGGCTGATCCAGAGGCAGTCCGGTCAACGGCGCTGTGTAAGCTGTCTGCGGTTCTCCTGATGAAATCGGATCTTCCTGCGCCGGCTCATCCGGAGGCGTCTGCTCCTCCACGACTGGCGCTTTCGGCGGATCCGCCTTGGGCTGTCCACAGGATACGAGTATTGACCCCAATAATGTAAGGCAGATCAAGCTGCTCCCAAGCTTGAACCCCCATCCTTTTCTTAACCTGTTACTCTTCTTCATATATTACATTTCCCCCTTAACGGTTCTCCCTGCTTCTTGTGAATGCTGCTCCTTGTGTCCGCTGCTCCTTGTGTCCGCTGCTCCTTGTGTCCGCTGCTCCTCTGGTCTGTCATCCTTTTTCGTTTCCTTTTGTTCCCATTTAAGCATAAAAGGCCAGGTTTGTCTTTGCTAACCATATAGAATGTATAAGATAATTTTAAATTTAATCTAAAATTGTGATTTAAATCACATATCATGTGAATTAATTCACATATAATAAAGACATGAAAGAGATGATCATCTTCCAACAAAAACAAGAAGCTTACAACAAGAAAAGGCATCTTCTGCAAAGCTTCCTAAAAACAATAAAAAACTTGAGGAGTGGATTGTAATGTTCAACAACTGGCTGAGAAATAACAAAGTGGCAATGTGGTTACTGACGGTGGTTCGGATCTACCTTGGATATACCTGGATCAAAGGCGGCATTGAAAAATTAACTGGCGGATTCGATGCAGGAGGCTTCCTGCAAGGGGCTATCGCCAAGGCTAGCGGAGATCATCCCGCAGTTCAAGGCTGGTGGGCTGCATTCCTGGAGCATGGCGCACTGCCTGGAGTGAAATTGTTCAACGTCGTAATCCCGCTCGGTGAAACGCTGGTCGGATTGGGGCTCATCCTGGGTACCTTCACTACCTTCGCAGCCCTGATGGGTATGGTGATGAACTTCGCCTTCCTCTTCTCGGGTACGGTAAGCACCAACGCACAAATGGTAGTGCTTGAAATCTTCATCGTCGTCGCTGCCGCGAATGCCGGACGCATCGGATTGGATCACTGGGTAATGCCTTATGTACGCAGCCTCTTCCACAAGAAAGACCAAGATCATGCTCCAGCACCTGCTCCAAAAGGCGGCATGACGAAGACCAAAGGCGCTGCATAAATAACACAACCCAAACAATCGATCATAGCGCATCAAAAAGAGCCGGGCTGGTATTTCCAGTCCGGCTCAACTCATGTTATCATTCATATTCTTCTTGATCAGGAGCCGAACATCCAGCAGTTCAGGCTGAGGTTACCATATTGGTAAGCCTGAAAGAGGCGCTTGGCTTTGCGGTCATCATCCGCCGCACCCATCGCATAAAAGAGCGGGGTGAAATGCTCCACTCCATAAGAAGGCACCGCCTGGCGGGCATATGGAGCTTTTTTGTCATAATCAAACAACTCATGAACCTTCCAGCTTTCCAGCTGCTTGGCGATCCATTCATCGAACTCTACGGCCCATGCATCCGGTTCACCCGACTGGCTGATCATGCGCAAGTTATGCACAAGTCCGCCGCTGCCGATCACCAGCACATTTTGCTGACGAAGCTCCTTCAGCATCGCGCCGATCGCATACTGTTCCGCGGGGGAACGTCTGGAATCCACAGATAGCTCTACTACCGGAATGTTGGCGTCAGGGTACATTTTCTGCAAAATCACCCAAGCCCCATGGTCAAGCCCCCGGCCGAGAACCGGTTGGTACGACAGATTGCCAGCATCGAACATCTGCCCAATCTGCTGGGTAAGCGATGCAGAGCCCGGAGCCGGATACCGCAGTTCGTACATGGCTTCGGGAAAACCGTAGAAGTCATGCATCGTACCGTGGGATTCATCCACGCTGACAGACTGGTCAGGACTATCCCAATGCGCCGAAAAAACGGCAATGGCCTCCGGTGTAGGAAGCTCCCGTCCCAGGTTTTCCAGAAAACGCGTGTATCCGTTATCTTCCAGGGCGAGCATAGGTGAACCGTGCGCTACAAATAAAGATGGTAATGTCATCGATGTCAACCTCCACACGCCAGTATAAGTTGCTACTTATATTTTACCGTGTATGAAGAGATAATTCCAATCTCTGTATCACTGCTGGCTGTATTTATTTCGAGTAATGTATAGTTGTGTGCATTTTTCTGCCGTTAGATCATCCAGTGCTGCCAATCCTGCTGCAGTGTCTTCTGCTCGTTTAACCATTCTTTGGTCCGGTGAATCAGCTGCCCGCAGTGCGAACCTGAAGAATAGGTGTGATTCCCCTGGAAAATAATCTCTTTGTCGCAGCGGCCCTCGGACCGCATCCAGAACACCTTTTGATACAGAAAAGCATAATCGACCGAAATCGTATCATCCGAGGTGCCATGAACGACAAGTACGTTGCCTGTGAACTTGCTGGCCTCCTGAAACGGCTGATATGTTCCGAGCGAATCAAAAAATGCAGGTGCAAATTCGAATCCAAGATAATCGGAGCTGCCCGTCTTGACCGCATGATTATACACCTCACGTCCGGTAATTTTCACGATATCACTCAGCGGATATCCTACCGCCGACCACAATACCAGATTCTTCACCCTGCGGTCACGCACGGCTGTCAGAATGGCCACGGCACCGCCGAGGCTATGCCCGATCAGCGTCACCTGGGATGGATCGACATTTCCGCAATCCAGGGCATAATCAAGCACGGTCCGGGTCTGGGCAATCATGGACTCCAGCCCTTCCTTGCCATAATCTCCGCTGCTTTCGCCGCAACCGGCATAATCAAAGCGCAGTACCATGTTTCCTTCCCCGGCTAATTCCCTGGCAGTCTTTACGAACAAACGGTCCACGCCAACCCGGCTCCCGACGAAGCCATGGCAGATGACAACCAGCGGAGCCCGCTCCCCGCAGCGTCCGTTCTTCCCTTCCTCCTGCGCTGGATAATGCAGGCTCGCGGTCAGTTCCTCCTGGCCATGCCTTATCATGATCTGTCTTTCCATGACTCCACTCCCCTTTTAAATGTTAGATTCATTCATATTTTCTATATATTATATAATTCCGATAAGTTTAGTGAGATATAAGGTTTGAAGTCCATATTATCACTGCGGGTTTATGTGTGTCAATCCTAATCGGCATGGCTTTTTTGTGAAATGAGGAGGGTGGGTATGGAATGGTCAATCGTGGCAGAAACTAGGGGTCAGACCTGCTATAGAAAGGGATTTGGATATGTGGCAGCAATGGATCTCTCATATACGCGAACATCCCCTTTCCTGGGTGCTCGCTGCCTGCGTTTTATTGGCCATTATCTATGTGGCCGTCAATTATGAAAAACTCTTTTACCGGGAATGAACCATTCAGGACTTACCAGGCCTTGAATTCGGCTGTTCCTGTTCCTATACTTGTTGTATACGGAGGAACGGATATGACAACAAGACAACTGATACAAGAGAACAACCGTCTGCGGGAGCAGATGACGCCGGCAAACCGGGATTTTTATGAGGATATCATCGTTTACGTGCGCGACAGCCGGGTAGACCGGCAGCAGGGTGAACAGAGACTACTTGAACTGGCGAAGGACGTGCTGGACGCGCAAAAGAAAGGCCAATCTGCCTCAAAGCTGCTCGGTGGAGATGCAGAAAGCTATGCCCGCTCGGTGGTTGAATCACTGCCGTCCGTTAAGCCTATCGAAGGAACCGCCTACTACATCATGATCGCCTGGACCGCTCTGACCATTCTGTTCCTGGTGGAGGCCGTGATCGGTTATGGGGCACAGCTTGCAGGTTACAGCGGCAGTCCGCTGAACCGAATCAGCTTGCTGGCCATCATTCTGATCGCTGCCGGCTCCATTGTGATCATGGAAGTTCTCATGAAGTCGCTGAACAAACCGCAGGATAACGATAACAAGAAGCCGGGAATCAACCTGAAAGCCATCGGCATCTACCTGATCGTGATGGTCGTTGTGATGGTGATCGGCTTTTCACTACGCAGCATGCTGCCCGTATTTACGGTACCGCCAGGGCTTAGTCTGGTTCTGTGCATTATCGGTATTCTCGGGCTCCGGTTTATCTTTTTACGCAAATCCAGATAGGATTACGCTCGGGTAAAAACATCTTTGTACTGCACAACGCATTCGTTTGTTGCTGGCAAGGATGTTTTTTTGTGCGCCATGGGCCGAATTCTTGAAATATTTCCAAGTTCCTTTCAAATGTTTACAAGTCCGAAACAAACGGACACCCTGACGAAACAACATGTGGGTAATATGTGATTAACGAAACCTTGGAGGTGCTTTTTCAATGAAATTATCAAAATCCGCAGTCACAGCCGCTGCCCTCATAGCCGCAATCAGTTTACAAGCAGGTGCCGGAGCGATTCATGCCGCCGGAACAACCGCTGCTCCCAAAGTCGTCTCGGCTTCATCAGCAGCTTCCGCCAAAACGGCGCATCAGAACGCAGTCTACAATCATATGATGAGCTTGCTCAAATCCCCAACCAAGCAGGCCGAAGCCGTAAGTTATATGGAAAAGAATATCTATCAAGTGACACCTTGGCAGGGCTCCATGATGTTGCTGAAGCTCGAAAACGCTGAAAATGCCAATCTCGAAGCCTGGAACAATAAATTTTTCAAGGACAGCATTCAGAGCAAACTGATGAAGCTTATGAAATCCGGCGACGATTTGACATCGCTCATCAATAAGACCAGCGACAAGAACCTGAAAGCCTTGTTCAAGGGCGCGCGTGACAGCGGCTACCGGCTGGATACCTCGGAAGGGATGTTCTATCTGGTACTGGATTATCCACGATTCCAAAAGGTACGCTCCTATGTATCTGCCGACATCAAGAGCTACATTGATATCATGACAACGGAAACCAAAGCTCCGTTTGCCAATGACGGTGCCTTGTCCATCGGATGGACGGAAGTGACCAAGCGTGCATTGTCGCAGGAAGCCTTCGTGAAGACGTTCCCGCATTCCAACCGCACGGCCCAAGTGAAGTCGCTGTATACCATGTACCTAAACATTTCGATGTCCGGCCTCAATAACACACCGTTGTTTGACTATGACACCAAAAAAGCCGATCCTAAGGCTAAAGCGGCCCTGCAGGCTGCTGTCAGCAAAGGTGATCCTTCCAAGAGCGCTTATCTGAAAAAGATGAAAGGTTTCCTCGACGTGCTGGAGAAAAACAATGACGTCCTGACACCTGAAGTCGATAAATACAGAAAAGCTGCTTCCGGCATGTAAATAACGCATATTAGACCGGCCGTAGTAACCACAATAAGGTCTCTGCCCCTCACTGCTTCTAAACGGAGCGGCGCAGGGGCTTTTTTCATGCGGGTGAGGGTGATCGCATTCATAAATGAGCTGCAAAATTTGGCATGAAAGCCTGAGTTTGAAAGCATCGTTTACGGTTAAAGTATGGGGGAAGGGAGTTTTGCAGCATGAGAAAAATAAGCATTATTTTATTAGGACTGTTCCTGCTCATTGGAGCTGCGGGCTGCTCGTCCAAGGAAGCGGAGAGCGGCAGCAACGCCGGTCAAGCCAGTAATCAGGGCAGTACCAATAATGGTACGGATGCTCATACGGATAGTGAAAATAATACCCATACCTCTACTACGGCTCCAACACCTGCGAAGGAAACGAATCCGGCTGCACAAGCAGCTGCCGATTTGCAAAAGGCCACATTTAAGGTAACTCCGCGGGAAGCTCTCGACCTCGCTGCCACCAAAGGCCAAGGCGATGTCACCAAACTGGAGCTGGAGCTGGAAAATCAGGTATATGCCTACAAAGTCGAAATGATGACCGATACGCAGAAAACCAAAGTAGGCATCCATGCAGACGATAAGAGCATCCTCGAAAATAAATCCGAACCGCTGGATAAAAGCAAGGTTAAAATCGACCGGCAGCAGTCCAAAATCGACCTGACGGGGATCATCGATGAGAAGAAAGCCATGGAGATCGCCACCCAAAAAGTGAACGGAACCGTGTCCGAATGGAAAATCGAAAGAAAAAACGGTCCCACGTACTATGAAGTTGACGTACACAATGCCAATAAAGAACATGAAATCAAGATTGATGCCAAAACCGGTAAGATTCTCAGTCTTGGCGAGGATGATTAAACCGGATTTAGGGCTACTGGCATGACCTGCAAGTTTACCACAGGAAGGCTTCCGACAAGCTGTCGGAGGTCTTCTTTTTTTGTTGTTTGGATGCATGGTGGGACTCTCAAAAACTACCACTATTATCCTGTAAATAATTTTCTATATTTTCGGATGTTTAGAAAATTATTTTCTAAAAGCGTTTACAAATGATTTTTATTTTGTTAGCCTATAGGCATTAAAAGGAAATTAATCTTGCGATAAGAGGAGTGGAGAACATGCAGCAATATGACGTAGTTGTCATGGGCGGAGGCATCTCCGGTTCCATGGCTGCCATTGCCGCTTCCAAAACCGGAGCCAAGACGCTGATCGTCGAATCTCACGGTTTTCTGGGCGGTACACTGACGGCTAATGGCGTAGGTCCCATGATGACCTTCCATGCCGGTGACAAGCAGGCGATTCAGGGATACACCGATCAGCTCATCGAACGGCTCAAAAGACTCGGCAAATCTCCAGGGCATATTTTCGATACGGTAGGTTTTACATACTCCGTCACCCCGTTTGACGCCGAAGCCATGAAGCATGAGCTCGAACTGATGGTCACGGAAGCTGGCGGTGATATCCTGTACCACACGATGCTGGCCGGAGTTCAGACGGAAAACGGGCGCATCACGGGTATTACGATATGCAATAAATCCGGCATCAGCGAGATTAAGGCTGCCGTCTTCATCGATGCCACAGGCGATGGAGACCTGTCAGCAGGAGCCGGTGTTGAATACACCAAGGGTCGTGAGTCGGATGGTGCAACGCAGCCGATGACCTTGAAAATGAAAATGTACAACGTGAACATCGCCAAGGTCAAGGAGTATATTCATAGCCATCCCGAGGACTTTCCTCTATACAATGGGGATACCTCCATTATTGAGAAAGCCCCCCGCCTCTCTGTCGGCGGCTTTGACAGCCTCTTCAAAAAAGCCAAGGAACGCGGCGAAATCTCCATCCCGCGCGAAAATATCCTGTTCTTTGAAACCAATAACCCAGGCGAAGTCATCCTGAATACAACCCGTATTCTCGGCCATGACGCGACCGATGCGCTCAGCCTTAGCCGCGCCGAAATGGTAGGCCGCAAGCAGTGCCGCGAGCTGGAGCTGTTCGTACGCAAATACATCCCCGGCTTTGAGGATGCCGTCGTCGAATCCACGGGACCGAACATCGGTGTCCGCGGTTCGCGCCAGATTAAGGGCGTTTACACGCTGACCGCAAGCGATATTCTGGAGCAGCGCCTGTTCGAGGATACCATCGCCCACTCCGGCTATCCGATTGATATCCACAGCCCGGACGGCGAAGGCACGAAGCATCAAAAACTGGAATGGGGCGGCATGTACAGCATTCCCTTCTCCTGCATGATCTCGGACTCCGTGAAGAACTTGATCGTCATCGGCCGCTGTATCTCGGCAACCTTTGAGGCGCAGGCCGCGATGAGAACCACGCCAACCACGGGCGCCATCGGACATGGCGGCGGCGTTGCGGCAGCACTCGCTGCACTTGAAGGACAGAACGTGCAGGATGTGGACATCAAGAAGGTGCAGACGATTTTGAAAGAGCAAGGAGCATATCTGGAAGTTTAATAGCAGCCCATTTGAGAGGGGAAATTCTTGTGACAACGGCAATGTGGTTCCAAGCAATCGGTATTCTGCTCATCTTTCTGGTGTTTGTGGGGCTTATGATGGCGCGTAAGCTGCCAACCATTCTGGCCCTGCCCTGCATGGCGATCCTTTTCGCCATCATCGCTGGCGTGCCTTGGTTGTCGAATAATCCGGACGTGACCTCCATCGCCAAAACCATCCTCGCCGGCGGCTCCATGAAACTGTCCGGCGCCATTGCAGGCTTGATATTCGGTGCCTGGTTCGGCCAGGTTCTGAACAAGGTCGGCATCACCAAATCCATTATCCGCAAGGCGGCTGAACTCGCCGGAGATAAACCTGTACTTATAGCTATTCTATTCTTTATTACCGCATCCATTATTTTTTCCGCAGCAGGCGGACTCGGCATGGTCATCCTGGTCGGTACGATCGTCATTCCGATTATGCTGACGGCAGGCATTTCCCAATTTGTCGCTTCCATCGTTGTCCTGCTGGCTGTTGGGGTCGGCTCCCTCTTCAATGTTTCCAACTGGGCCGTATATGTCGATGTGCTGGGCCTTTCCGTCGATAAAATTGCCAATTACACCTTGGTTGTAGCCCTCCCGCTTATCTTGATTTCACTGATTATGATCGTCTTCTATGTCAAAAAAGACGGCAAAGGCCGCAAAGCCTGGGCCATGCCAGCCGCAACGCCCGGCGACAACAAAAAGGTGCCAGCGATTGCGCTGATCAGCCCGCTCGTGCCGGTACTACTCGTCTTCATCTTCAAGATCGATATCGTACCGGCGGTTATCATCGGCGCGATAGTCACCATTCTGCTTACCTGGCCTAAGCGCCCGATCCATATCCTGTCCAGCGCGATGATTGAGGGGATTCAAGATGTTGCCGGCGCAATGGCGCTCATGATCGGTATCGGTATCCTGCTGAGCTCCGTTATGTCGCCACAGGTATCGGCGGTTATTTCACCTCTGATTGAGTCCGTGCTTCCAGGCAACCCGCTAATGTATATTCTGTTCTTTACGATTCTGTCGCCGCTTGCGATCTACCGCGGACCGTTGAATGTATGGGGTCTTGGCAGCGGCATCGCCGCCCTCTTCGTCACAGCCGGTATGACGCCGGTTGCCGCCATGCTCGCTTTGCGCGCAGTCAGCAACGTGCAATCCGTCTCCGATCCAACGAATTCACATAACGTATGGGTGGCTGATTTTACGAAGAGCGATATTAATGAGATTTTGAAAAAGACACTGCCATGGACGATGGCATCCGTGCTGATCTCATTGATTTTCGGGGCATTTATGGTGTTCTAGAGATATTGTAAAGGGTTCGGTTTTTGCACTAGCTAGCTGCAGAGATACAATTTATACAAATCGGGCAAAGTACATCTCTTACAGGGTTCTTTGCCCGCCATCTTAGGAGGACATTATGGGGAGACAAAAGGTAAGAGTTGGCATTGACGTCGGCGGTACGTTTACTGACGCGGCTCTCATTGATAATGAGACATTTGAAGTCATCGAAAAAATGAAAATTCCGACCACTCACCATGATCCGGACGGCGTGGCGAAGGGGATCGTTCAAATTCTGAATCAAATTCTGGACAGCAAAGGCATTCTGCCGGAGGATGTCACCTTCATCGCCCATGGGACAACGCAGGCGACGAATGCCCTTCTGGAGGGTGATGTGGCAAGAGTCGGCATTATCGGGATGGGCTCAGGCCTTGATGGCCTCGGCGCACGCTCCGAATCCAATCCGGGGGATATCGAGCTGGCGCCGGGCAAATATCTCCATACTTATCATGTCTATCTCGATTCCAAGAATCTGACGGATGAACAGATTGAAGCGGCTATTGATGAGCTTGCGGGCCAAGGGGCCGAAGTCATCGTTGCTTCCGAGGCTTACAGCGTCGATGATCCTGCCAATGAATTGCGGGTGGTGGAGCTTGCGAATCGCAAGGGAATCTATGCCACGGGCGGCCATGAAATCAGCCAGCTCTATGGCTTGAAGACCCGGACAAGGACGGCGGTCGTCAACGCCTCCCTCATTCCGAAAATGATGGAAACCGCCAATATGACCGAGAAATCCGTCAAGAATGCCAACATCCAGTCACAGCTCATGATCATGCGCTGCGATGGCGGCGTGATGAGCATCGACGAGGTACGCAAGCGGCCGATCCTGACCATGCTGTCAGGCCTTGCTGCCGGGGTTGCCGGAGCATTGATGTATGAGAAAATTTCAGACGGCATTTTCTTTGAAGTCGGCGGCACCAGCGTCGACATTTCCGTCATTAAGAACGGTAAAGTCATGATCAAGAATGCCGAGGTTGGCGGTCACCGCACGTACCTGCAGTCCCTGGATGTGCGCACGCTTGGCATCGCCGGCGGGAGTATGATCAAGGTGGCTGGAGGACGCATCACGGACGTCGGCCCGCGGAGTGCACATATTGCCGGCAAGGAGTACGAGGCCTTCGCCCCCGCAGAGAATATCGCAGATCCGAAGGTGAAGTTCATCAGCCCCCGCGAAGGTGACCCGGCCGAGTATGCGATCTGTGAATGCGTGAATGGCAGGGAATATTCCTATACTCTTGCCGGAGCAGCGAATATTCTGAACTATATTCCAGATGGAGATTACGCCAAGGGTAACAAGGAGGCCGCACTCAAAGCCTGGAAGGCGCTGGCGGACCATGTCGGTGTCAGCGTGGAGGAAGCAGCAAGACAAGTCATGAATATCGCCATCGACAAGACGATGAAGACCGTCAATGAAATGATTGACGATTATGAGCTGGACCGGGCCTTCGTAACGCTCGTGGGCGGCGGAGGCAGCGGTGCGGTACTCGTACCGGCCATGGCGGAGCGCGAAAAGCTCAAATGCCAGATCGCCAATAACGCGCCCTATGTTTCAACTATTGGTGTGGCGCTGGCGATGGTGAAGGAACAGCTTGAACGGACGGTCGTTAACCCAACCGATGAGGATATCAAGCGCATCCGTGCCGAAATCGTGGAGCGCATCGTCAAATCCGGTGCCTCTGAAGATACCGTGGAAGTGACGATTGAGATCGACAATCAGAAGAATATTCTCCGCGCCATCGCCACCGGCTCCACCGAGCTGCGTTCCAAGGATTTGGCCCAGGAAGCCATATCGGTAGATGATATGAAGGTGATTGCCGCAAGCTCGATAGATCAGCCGGTTGAATCGACCGTACTCGCGGTACAAACGGGCAGGTGGAGCCTGTTTACCGGCGAGAGCGTGAAGAAATCATTCTTCGGCCTGCTGAAGAAGAAATCCAGCAGTGTCAGCGTGCTGGACCGCGAAGGTGTGGTCCGCTTCAAGAAGAGCAATGTGCATTATGCGAAGCTTAGCAAAGCGGCGCAGGAACCGCTGAACGATTTTCTCGATGATAACACCATCTACTCTGACGCCAACGCTACGCTTCCGAAGGTTTTCGTTTTTTATAAAGAAAAGATGCTGGATTTGACCGGCATGCAGACGAAGGAGCAGCTCATATCCATTCTTGAGATCGAGACCGAGATGCTTGCAGCGCAGGATGAATTGCTCGTTGTCGCTTATCAGTAAACAGGCGCATTTTTATAATCCGTGTTGAAAAGGAGATGTTCCGGATGCCCGTTCTCCCCCTTCATACCCTATCCGATGAAATACTCGGTTGCATGGAGCTGAAGCAGGACCCGCTTTTTCATAAAATTCCGGAAGCGAAGATTCCGTATTATGTTCACGAGTCGCTCCGGGCCGGACGTCATGCAGCGGCATCATACAAGGGCAGCAGCATCCGCCGGATGTGCGAGGAAGCCGGACTTCATTATGAAGTGACGGACGCTTCCGGTGAGTATCATAACGTCTCCTTTCGCGCACAGATCGATTTCACCAAAAAGCAGCCTGAAATTATTCTTTACGCTTCCTCTCTGCAAGGAATGCAGCGGGTATGCCGGGATATCCTGGGAGAGCCGGCCAGCGCAGCAGAACCGGACATGGAGCGCTTGATCGATATTCATTTGGCTCATGAATTCTATCACTGGCTGGAGTACCGGGATGCGGCGTTTACGAATGAGAGATTGGAGCCTATCGAGGTCTTTAAGCTGGGGCCATATACGAAGAGATCAACGGTGGTACAATGCAGTGAGATCGCCGCACATGCTTTTTGCAAGGAAGTGCTGGACCTTCCCTGCCTGCCTAATCTGCTGGATTATGCTTACTTGATTGAGGAGAAACATATGCAGGCCGAGGCGTTCGAACAGCAGCTCGAAACTTGCAAATTATGGATATAGCGTACTCTCAATACCTCACTCGGTGTGATATAATGGGGAAATCTAGCGGAGATCACCGGACTCGTCATTTCCAGCGTTAGATCAGGAGGAGGTATCATGTCTTCACAGGTTCCGGCCGTTATCGCGAAAATTGTATCCCAAACCCAAAAATTGACTTATGGTGAGAACCAGATTGCCAATTTTGTCATACACAATCCGGATTTTATTACGCGTAACACGATTACGTCCATTGCCAATGAAATCGGCGTATCGGAAACAAGTATTAACCGGTTCTGTAAAAAGGTTGGCTTTAAGGGCTTTAACGATTTCAAAATCGCTTTTGCCCAGGACGCTTTTTACCGGGATATGCAGGCCAAGAAAAAGGAAAGACGGGAAATCAACCCGATCGATGCGCTCGCGCTCGATTATAACGAGCTTATCGTTAATACGTCTGCGCTCGTCACAGAGGATCAGCTCCACCGTGTGGTGGACATTCTGAAGGGGGCAAGACGAATTTATATTATCGGCTTGTTCGATTCTTATCTGGCCGCGATTGCCCTGAAGAATCGCCTGTCGATCATCGGCATTATGGCCGAGGCGGTGAATGACAGCCGTGCCATGAAGATCGCCGCCGCGCAGTGCGGCAAGGAGGACGTCGTCGTCGCCTTCTCCCGATCCGGATCAACGAAGGAAATCGTGGACACGGTAGCCATTGCTCAGGTCAACCAGGTCAAGACGATCTCGATCACATGTTACGATTCGTCGCCAATCACGGAGAATGCGGACGTGAACATCATCGTGCCGGATAAGATTTCGGTCAACAACAGTGCGCTGATGTCCAATCATATCACCTTCCTGTTCGTCGTGGATTTGATCATGAGCATCTTCATTTCTTCGGACAAAACGTATTTGAAAAAGAAACTCGACAGTGAAGCCGTGCTTGCGAGCGATCTGACGATTACGAATTATTTTTTGTAGCGTGAAAATAGAAAAGCGCCCTTCCACTGCTGGAGGGGCGCTTTTGCGTGCTTAAGTGCTACTTATAGTATGCATTCCTTATAATGCTTGGTATCACCATTATTTTATGATCAGATCAAAATATTATACAGATTCGAATCCTTGTTCAGCTCCGTAAACTGCAGTCCCTTGCGGTTCATGCGCTCGATCAGCGGAATGTAGTCCTCTTTACTGTTGAGCTCGATGCCGACAAGTGCCGGGCCGTTCTCTTTGTTATGCTTTTTGGTATATTCAAAGTTGGTAATATCGTCTCCAGGGCCGAGAACGTCCTGGAGAAATTCACGCAATGCTCCCGAACGCTGCGGGAAGTTGATCATGAAGTAGTGCTTGATGCCTTCGTACATGAGTGAGCGTTCCTTGATCTCCTGCATCCGGTCGATGTCGTTATTACCGCCGCTGATAATGCAGACGACATTTTTGCCTTGAATTTGTTCGCTGTACAGATCGAGAGCCGCCACTGGCAGCGCGCCTGCTGGCTCTACCACGATCGCATTTTCGTTGTACAGGTCGAGTATCGCTGAGCAAGCCTTGCCCTCCGGAACCTTCACGATATCATCGAGCTTGCTGGAGCAGATGGCGTACGGCATGTCCCCTACTCTTTTAACCGCAGCACCGTCTATAAATTTATCGATTTCCTTCAGGGTTACAACCTCTTTGCGCAGCAACGCTTCGCTCATCGATGCAGCTCCTAGAGGCTCTACGCCGATGACCTGTGTGGAAGGACTTACGGTCTTGATATACGTGCTTACGCCTGCTGCCAGACCGCCGCCGCCGATCGTGACGAACACATAGTCTGCCGGTGCGTTCAGGCTCTCCATGACTTCCATCGCGATCGTTCCGTTGCCCGCAATGATTTTCGGGGCATCGAACGGATGGATGAAGGTCAAGCCCTGCTCCTTGCATGCCTTCATCGCTTCCTCGGAAGCATCATCGAACGTGTCTCCGGTCAGGACGACCTCCACATTGCTGCCTCCAAAACGCTTCACCTGCTTCACCTTCTGGTTCGGCGTTGTGCTTGGCATATAAATTTTACCCTGGATACCCAGTGCATTACAGGAAAAAGCTACGCCTTGGGCATGGTTGCCGGCGCTCGCGCATACGATGCCATTGGCCAGCTCTTCGGCTGACAAACTGCGGATCATATTATATGCGCCGCGGATCTTGAAGGAGCGCACCACCTGCAGGTCTTCTCTTTTCAAATAAACATTACATTTGTATTTCGCCGACAATACCGCGTCATGCTGCAGCGGCGTACGTACAATAACCTCACGCAGCATATGATGCGCACGTACAATGTCCTCCATGGAAACCATGTTCTCGATATTCTCACCTGACGATACGGTATTGGGTATCTGGGCAGTCGTTTCATGCAGATTATCCTTCATTTTTTCTCCTCACTCCATGAGCCCTCTATTTGTTGGTTCAGGGCTTTATTCATAGCATCACTGAAATGTTTGTTACACAGTACCGTACCTTTTTTACGGCCTTTTTTCAAGAGCGATTGTCCGTTTATCCTTCAGTGAGCAGTAAAAAACCTCCTGTCCATTACTGAAGTGCACCCCTTAGAATAGACATTGGAAAAACCCCTTGGTTTAACCGATGAATTCTAGGGGGTGTATTTTTTATGGCTATAAAAGGTCAAAAGTTTAAGACGTACTCTGAGGAACTCAAGATGGAGGCAATCCGTTTGCACGTAGAGGAAAAATGGACGTATCGGCAAATCAACGATCATTTGGGAATCCAAGACCAGAGTCGGATGAAGCGTTGGATGCGAAAATACCGTGAAAAGGGTGAGTTTGGTTTACTGGATCAACGAGGAAGGCGGAAGGAATATTTAGATCAAGAGCGATATGTTCAGCAGTTGAAACGGGAGAATACGATGCTAAAAAAGTGTTTGGAAATCTGGATGCAGGAGGGAAAGAACAGCGCTTCAAGCTTATCGAACAAGCAGCGAATGTCGGCCAAGTAGCCGAACACTGCAAGCTCCTTGGCGTCTCTAGAAGTGGCTATTACGCGTATTTGAAGAGGAAGAAGAATGACCGAGATGCCGAGGCTAAACGACTCCTTCGCACCGTGTATCAACGCTACGAAGGAAAGTATGGCTACCGTCAGATCCAACTTTTCTTGTGGCAGGATGAAGGTGTATGGATGAATCACAAGAAAGTACTGCGCCTAATGCAAAAGCTTGGTCTTCAAGCCAGCATTCGCCGGAAACGTCGATTTAATATGACATACCAGGCTGCCGAGCGCGTGGCTGATAATCTGCTTAAGCGAAATTTCACAGCCGAAAAACCAAACCAGAAATGGGTGACGGATGTGACTCAATACCGGATAGGCGAGCGCTGGCTGTATCTTTCGGCAGTGAAAGACCTATTCAATAACGAGATTGTGGCCTACCAACTTAGCGAACGTAACGATAATGAACTGGTACTTCAGACGTTCGCTAAAGCATTTGCTAAGCGAAAAGACGTGTCCGGATTGGTCGTTCACAGCGACCAAGGGTTCCAGTACACGTCTCATGCTTACCACGACATGCTGCCAAAGGTTAGCGCCCAAATCAGCATGTCTCGCCGGGGCAATTGCCTAGACAACGCCTCCATGGAGAGCTTCTTCTCGCATCTCAAAACGGAAGGGCTCTATCCCTATGATATCCGAAATCTGGCAGAGGCACAAAGGAGAATTGAGAAGTACATACAATTTTACAACCAAAGGCGACCGCAGCGTAAATTAAACAAACTGACGCCGGTACAGTACCGGCGCCAGTTTGCAGCCTAGGTGTTTTTTCAATGTCCACTAAATGGGGTCTTGACCATTACCGGACAAGAGGTTTATATATAATTTTAGAAACGGTTATCGAGCCAGTCGGAGGCTGCATACAGCTCTCTTTTGCTCAGCTGATGGCCCTGGTTATCCCAGTATAGCTGAACTTCCGCGCCTGCCCCAGCTAGGAGAGATTCCAGCTCTTCCGTTTCGGAAACGGAGCAGAGCGGGTCGTTCTTGCCTGCGCCGATGAAAACCGGAACTCCGGTCAAATCCGGCAGCTGCTTTCCGCGCAAAGGCACCATCGGATGCAGCAGTGCAGCGCCCCAGAGCGCATTTTCGTAATGGAACAGCAGGCTCGCCGCAATATTGGCACCATTCGAGAAGCCAACCGCGATCATGCGGTCGCGTTGAAGTCCGTACTCTCGTGCTGCTTCATCCAAAAAATCATTGAGCTCTTTCGTCCGTAGAACGAGATCCTCTTCATCAAATACACCCTCCGCTAATCTGCGGAAAAAGCGCGGCATTCCATTTTCCGATACATTGCCGCGAACCCCCAGCACGGAGGACTCCGGCGACAGCATCTCGGCCAGCGGCAGCAGATCATGCTCATTCCCGCCTGTTCCGTGTAATAAGACCAATACCGGTGCGGCCGGATCCGATCCCTCTTTGAAAATATGCTGCATGCTTAAATTGCTCATTTATATTCCCTCCACTTCACGTACTTCAATCTTCGGTAAATTCTGTTCAATTAAATCCCGCTGCGATTCGTACCATTCCGGCAGCATCAGATGCGTACCAAGCTCCTCATCGGACTCATCACGCGCAAAGCCTGGAGGATCCGTCGCGATTTCGAACAGAATACCACCCGGTTCACGGAAGTATATCGCATTGAAATACTGCCGGTCAATCACCTGCGTCGGCTGAAACCCGATTTGTGCCAGCAGCTCACGCCACTTCCCATGCTCTTCATAATCTTTGGCGCGCCAAGCGATATGGTGAACCGTACCCGCACCGGGATTGCCCCAGTTTGCATTTGCAGCATTTACATCGATGATATTACCGATATCCCCAAAGCCTTTAAAGCGAACCAGTCCATTTTCTTCTCCCACACGATGAAGCCCCAGGACCTTTTCCAGCACCATCATCGTATGCTCCGACGCAACGCTGCTCAGCATCGCTCCACCGAAGCCCTTTATGGCATGCTCTGCCGGAATTCCATTAAAGGACCAGCGGCTAGGCGTTCCTTCCTCGCGTTCCACGAGCTCAATCTGCAGACCCGACGGATCGAAAAAGCGTATGAAATTTTCCCCAAAACGTGAGATCGCTTCATGATTGATTCCGAAGGAATCCAGCCGTTCACTCCAGAAGTTCATGCTTCCCTTAGGCACCGCGTATACGGTAATGCTCACCTGTCCGCCGCCGATCACGCCCGTTCTTGCGTTTTCTTGCGGGAAGAAGGTAATGATGGTGCCCGGGCTTCCGTTTTCATTGCCAAAATACAAGTGGTATACTTCCGGTGCGTCAAAGTTAATGGTTTTCTTCACTAGACGCAGTCCCAATACACCGGCATGAAAATCGACATTCTGCTGGGCATCATTTACGAATGCCGTGATATGATGAATACCTGCTGTTTTTAACATATCCTTCTTTCCTCCTTATGATTATTAACTCTTTAATTTAAGATTATTAATTATATAATATAACAATTAGAGATATATATCAAGTGTTTAATGTTTTTCTAATACATTAAAAAAGCCCCGCAGCTTCCATTAACCTGGAAGTACGAGGCGAGGCCTTTATTTTAGTTAAATGATCTTAGACGAGTGCTTTCGCGGCGATATCCGTTCGGTTTTGCTTGCCGCTGAACGTAATCTGCTCTGCCTGCTCATACGCTTTTGCACGGGCTTCGGCAATACCGGAACCCAATCCTACGACACCAAGCACACGGCCGCCATTTGTTACATACTGACCTTGTTCATTCCGGGCTGTGCCGGCATGGAACACAAGCGCATCCGTTGCGTTTCCGGACGGCTCCAGTCCCTCGATCGGAAGCCCTTTGGGATAAGTTGCCGGATAACCTTCGGAAGCAAGTACGACGCAGACCGCAGCCTCATCGCTCCACTCGATTTCCACATCGGAGAGTGTTCCATTCACCGCAGCGAGAAATATGTCCAGCAGATCGCTCTCCAGACGCGGCAGCACGACCTGGGTTTCGGGATCACCGAAACGGGCATTGAATTCAACCGTTGTCGGCGTTCCATCCGGCTGTATCATCAAACCGGCGAACAGTATACCGCGGAATGGACGGCCTTCAGCCACCATGGCCTTAGCTGTTGGCTTGATGATGTTCTCGATCGCGTTCTCGATAATTGCCGGATCAATATGCGGCAGAGGCGAATAGGTACCCATGCCTCCTGTATTGGGACCGCGGTCGCCGTCGAATATCGGCTTGTGATCCTGGGCAGCTGGCATTGGACGTACCGTTTCTCCATCTACAAAGGAGAGGATCGACATTTCCTGTCCCTCCAGAAACTGCTCAATGACAACCTGCGCTCCCGATTCGCCAAATACTTTGGCGACCATGATGTCATGCAGCGCCTGCTGCGCTTCTTCCATCGTGCGTGCCACGGTCACGCCTTTTCCTGCCGCAAGTCCATCCGCTTTAATGACAATCGGGGCTTTTTGCGTATCTAAGTAGGCAAGAGCCTCGTCATAGCTGTCGAATTTCTCATAAGCCGCAGTCGGGATATTGTATTTATGAAGCAGATCCTTCATGAAGGTTTTGCTGCCTTCGATTTCTGCCGCATTCCTGCGTGGTCCGAATACCGGAATTTCCTTCGCTTCGAACGCATCGACAATCCCATCCGCCAATGGATCATCCGGACCGACAACCACTAGTCCGACTTGTTTCTCGGCTGCAAAGGCCGTGAGCTTGTCGAATTCATTCACACCAATCGGTACGCACTCCGCAATCTGCCCGATCCCGGCATTTCCCGGTGCGCAGTAGATACGGTCTGCCTTTGTGCTTTTATTCAGCGCCCATACGATTGCATGCTCGCGGCCTCCGCCGCCAATGACCAAAATATCCATGTCCGCCTCCTGTTCCTATCCCCGTTATATTTCAGGCCCCACCCAAGCTGCTTTCAACCTGCAGCAGGCGGAGCCCGTTTTCAATTTCATATGTCTTCTCTGTTTACTGCCATAATTGGCCTTTATCTCTATGGGTAATTAGTGTTTAAAATGTCTTACGCCGGTAAATACCATGGCGATGCCGTATTCGTTAGCCACTTTAATGGACTCTTCATCCTTGATGGAGCCGCCTGGCTGAATGACCGCGGTAATGCCTGCTTTCGCTGCAAACTCAAGCGTGTCGCCCATTGGGAAGAATGCATCGGATGCCAGAACGGAGCCTTTGGCTTTCTCTCCTGCCTGTTCGATGGCTATTTTGGCTGAGCCCACACGGTTCATTTGTCCGGCTCCGACCCCAACGGTCATGTTGTCAGCAGCAAGAATGATCGCATTCGATTTCACATGCTTAACAACCTTCCATGCGAAGAGCAGCTGCTTCAGTTCCTCTGGTGTAGGCTGACGGTCGGTCACGACCTTCAGATCAGCCGCATCCAGTGCATGGACGTCGCTTTCCTGCACGACCATGCCGCCGTCGATGGATGTCACGACAAAACTGCCCTTACGCTCACGGGAAGAGCCGAATTCACCCATTTTCAGCAAGCGGATGTTTTTCTTTTTCGTCAATATTTCGAGCGCTTCCTCGGTGAAGTCCGGTGCAAGCACGATTTCAAGGAAAATTTCGCTGAGCAGCTTCGCCGTATCGCTGTCGATCATACGGTTCGCAGCCACGATGCCGCCAAAGATAGAAGTTGGATCAGCGCTGTATGCCTTTTGATAAGCCTCCAGGATGCTTTCGCCTACCCCCACACCGCAAGGATTCATATGCTTAACGGCCACCACCGTTGGCTCGTCAAACTCTTTCACGATTTGCAGCGCTGCATTGGCATCATTAATGTTGTTGTAGGAAAGTTCTTTGCCATGAAGCTGCTCTGCTGTCGTCAACGTGCCTGCAGGAGCCAGCGGCTTGCGGTAAAATGCAGCTTTTTGATGCGGATTTTCCCCATAGCGGAGATCCTGAATTTTTTCGTAGGTCACTGTATAGCGCTCTGGGAGCGGTTCGCCAGTTACATTCGACATGTAATCGGAAATAAGTGCGTCGTATGCGCCAGTATGGCGGAAGACTTTGGCTGCAAGCTGTTTGCGTGTATCAAGGGTGGTATCCCCCTGTTCGCGGATTTGCTGAACGACAGTACCATAATCATCGGAATCTACAACCACGGTCACGAATGCGTGATTTTTAGCTGCCGAGCGGAGCATGGTTGGACCGCCGATATCGATATTTTCAATCGCGTCCTCATACGTTACATCCGGCTTGGCGATGGTTTCCTGGAAAGGATACAGATTAACGACAACCAGATCGATATAATCCAGTCCCAGATCCTTCATCTGCTGCTGATGCTCTTCGCTGTCGCGAACGGCCAGCAGTCCACTGTGTACCGCAGGGTGGAGAGTTTTGACACGACCGTCCAAAATTTCAGGAAATCCCGTCACGTCGGAAATACCGATGACTGGCACGCCTTCTTTCGCCAGCAGACTCTTCGTTCCGCCTGTCGAAATAATTTCCACGCCGAGTGTAGACAGCTCACGGCAAAAATCTACGATGCCCTTCTTATCCGAAACGCTAACCAGAGCTCTTTTTATACCCACAATATGCTCCTCCTTTATAGTTGAGGCTGATGCAATCCTGCTTATCGCGATTCATGGACCCAATATATAGATCATGTTTACCGTTAACGTTGATATATTGAGTTTAATAAGCTGCTATCTGGCTTGCCCTAATCCCCTCGTGTAAAAACGCTAACTTTCGATGGACCGTTATTTATTTCCCGAGAAATATCGAATGCACGTACCCGGAGAGCCTTCGTTTGAAACATACTTACTGACAAAAAATTAAAATAATTACGAGATACGCCGAACTTGTCGTCTCAGCAATATTCCTGCTTAGCTTTTCCTCGCTACCGTTACCTGTCTGCCTTCAAGCTGCACAAGACCTTGGGCAAGCCAGGAGACAACCTCTGGATACAGCTCTTTTTCGACGCCATGCACAGCCTGGGCGAACGACTCAGCCGTTTCTCCAGAGACGATATGAATCGCCTTCTGTGCGATGATCGGACCCGTATCCATGCCTTCATCTACAAAATGAACGGTGACACCGCTCAGCTTCACACCATATTCCAGCGCTTGTCCGATGGCATCTTTGCCCGGGAAAGCAGGCAGAAGAGAAGGATGAATGTTGATAAGACGTCCTCTATACTGATGGACGATAACCGGCGTCAGCAGCCGCATATATCCCGCTAGCACTACCAGATTCACCTGCAGCTCTTCGAGCCGCAAGACAATTTCATGCTCATAAGCTTCACGTGACTCGTAATCCTTGGGATTAAATATATGTGCCTTGATGCCCAGCTGTTCGGCACGCTGTACTACGGGTGCGGAAGGCTTGTCACAGACAAGCAGCGCAATCTCCGCTCCGCCGAGACTGCCTGCGCTTGCCGCTTCCGCCAAAGCTTGAAAATTGCTGCCCTCGCCAGAAGCAAACACAGCAATACGATAAGTGCTCATTAAACGTCAGCTCCCGTAAAGGTCACGACCGATTCTCCTGAAGTAACCTTTCCGATGATATACGCCTCTTCGCCTTGCTCCTTCAACAATCCGACTGCCTTCTCCGCATCCTCAGCTGCCACGACAAGCACCAATCCAATGCCCATATTGAAGGTGGTAAACATGTCCCGGTTTGTAATGCCGCCTTTGCTTTGCATCAGCTCGAATATCGGAAGAATCGGCCAGGAGCCGTATTCGATGTCGACATTCACATCATCAGGCAGCATCCGCGGAATATTTTCAACAAACCCGCCGCCGGTGATATGTGCCATGCCTTTAACCTGCAGCTTTTCAAGCAGAGCAAGCAGCGGTTTGACATAGATTTTCGTAGGTTCGAGAAGTGTATCTCCCAATATGCCGCCGAGCTCAGGGATCGAATCATGCAGGCTGTATCCCTGCTGCTCCAGCAGCAGCTTCCGAACGAGGGAGAAGCCATTGCTGTGTACGCCGCTGGATGCCAGGCCAATCACGGTGTCGCCAGAAGCGATCGTGGAGCCGTTGATGATTTTGCTCTTGTCGACCACACCCACTGTGAAGCCTGCGATATCGTATTCGCCTTCCGAATACATACCAGGCATTTCTGCCGTTTCGCCGCCGATCAAAGCACAGCCGGATTGATGACAGCCTTCAGCGATACCTGCAACGATCGCTTCGATCTTTTCAGGCACGACCTTGTCACAGGCGAGATAATCCAGGAAGAAAAGCGGCTCTGCGCCCTGAACGATAATATCGTTCACACACATAGCAACCGCATCGATGCCGATGGTATCATGACGGTCCATGGCAAAAGCGATTTTCAGCTTTGTGCCAACCCCATCTGTTCCCGATACGAGCACTGGCTCTTCATACTTATCCTTGTTCAATCCGAACAACCCGCCAAAACCGCCAAGATCGGTCATGACTTCAGGACGGAACGTCCGCTTCACATGCTTCTTCATGCGTTCTACCGCTTCATTGCCTGCCGCAATATCGACACCAGCATTTTTATAGGCCTCTGACACTTCCCACGACACTTCCCTTCAGCAAAGTTATTTATCACTTTCGTTCAGTCCATTAGCAACCTGATAAATGATTCATATATTTAATGATTAACAGCTGCAGCCAAACTTCTCTTCCCCGTTGAAGTCTATGCGCGTCGGGTAATCATTATCGAAGCAGGCCAGACATAGACCGCCCTTGTGATCTTCCGCGTTATTGCCCGCAATCGCTGTGATCAAGCCTTCAGGACTCAGGAATGCAAGCGAGTCCGCATTGATCTCACGACAAATTTCTTCGATAGATCGTGACGATGCGATCAGTTCACGCCGGTCCGGTGTATCGATGCCATAGAAACATGGATTCTTAAACGGAGGCGACGTGATCCGTACATGGACTTCAACAGCGCCCGCTTCACGAAGCAGGTTGACGATCCGGCGAGACGTCGTGCCGCGCACGATGGAATCATCAATCATGACTACACGCTGTCCTTCCACCACGCGGCGTACCGCGCTCAGTTTCATCTTCACGCCCTGCTCACGCAGTTCTTGGCTTGGCTGGATGAAGGTCCGGCCCGTGTATTTGTTCTTGATCAGCCCAAGCTCGTAAGGAATGCCTGTCTGTTCCGCGTAGCCAATGGCCGCCGAAATGCTCGAATCCGGAACGCCGGTCACAATATCCGCGTCCACGAACGATTCCAGAGCCATGCGGCTGCCCATACGCTTACGCGCGGAGTGCTGGTTGGAGCCGTTCATATCACTGTCGGGCCGTGCAAAATAGATATATTCCATCGCACACAGCGCTTTGCGGTGCTTTTTCTCTTCAAAACGATCCTCGTGCAATCCATCGCGGTCCAGCACAAGCAGCTCGCCTGGCTCGATATCCCGTATGGATTCCGCACCGATGGTTTCGAACGCACAAGTCTCGGAAGCAAAGATATAAGCATCACCGAGCTTGCCCATCGTCAGAGGTCTCAGACCATGCGGATCGGAAGCCACCAGCAGCTTGTCATTGGTCATAATCATGAACGCATATCCACCGACAATCCGGTTAAAGGCATCCTTGGCCGCCTCCACAAGATCTTTTGAGGAGCGCGCAATCAGATGGGCAATAACCTCTGTATCACTTGTCGTCTGAAAAATCGATCCGCTCTCTTCCAGCTCGCGCCGGATTTGCGGTGCATTCACGATATTGCCGTTGGTCGCCACGGCAAGATCACCCGCGCGGTACTTGAAGACCAGCGGCTGAGCATTCGTCAGCTTGCTGTCCCCGCTGGTTGAATAGCGCACATGACCAATGGAGATGGATCCGGTCAGCGATGCCAAGGTATCCTTGTCGAATACCTCCTTCACCAGACCCATGCCGCGGTGGTAATGGAATTCTTCACCATTGCTGACGCAGATCCCCGCACTTTCCTCACCGCGATGCTGAAGGGCGTGAAGCCCATAATAGGACAAGGATGCGGCATCCGAGTGTCCATAGACCCCGAATACACCGCATTCTTCCTTCAATTTGTCGAACAGGCCTTCCTTGCCTGCGCCTTCATTATAATAGTCTCCGGTCCACAGCGTTTGCGGTGCTATTTCATGAGACATGGAATCGCATCCTCCCAGACTTGACGCAGCCCTTTGACCGATTCATTCAATGCCGGCGCGTCGTTGATATCTACCACCAGACTCTCGCCGCCGACAGAGCCGATCAACGTCACCGGGACGCCCTGCTCCGTCAGATACGCTTGCAGCTTGTCCGCTTGATTCTTGGCAGCAGACAGCAAAATACGCGACTGCGATTCGCTGAAGAGTGCCAGATCATGGCGGAGAGCCGTGCTGATGGACACGCTCGCACCCAGCGAGCCGCTAATGCAGGACTCTGCCAGTGCAACGGCGAGTCCACCCTCGGACAGATCATGCGCTGACTGTACCAAGCCGCTTTGGATCGCACCAAGGACGCCTGATAGCAGCTTTTTCTCCGTATCCAGATCGAGCACTGGTGGTCGGCCTTCCGTTACGCCATGGACCGCATATTGAAGTTCGCTTCCGCCCAGCTCAGCCTTGGTCTCACCCAGGAGGAAAATCACATCGCCTTCCTGTTTGAAGCCCTGGGTAGTAATGTGGTCTGTATCATGCAGCAATCCAACCATGCCGACAACCGGAGTCGGGTAAATGGCCCCACCTGCATTTTCATTGTACAGGCTGACATTTCCGCCGATGACCGGCGTATCCAGCACCCGGCATGCTTCCGCCATACCATCGACTGCACGTTCCATTTGCCAGAAAATATCCGGTTTTTCCGGACTGCCGAAGTTCAGGTTATCCGTAATCGCGAGCGGCTCTGCTCCTGTGCAGACAATATTGCGCGCCGCTTCGCTGACTGCGATTTTGCCGCCAACCTCAGGGTCCAGATATACATAACGTCCATTGCAATCCGTCGTCATCGCGAGGCCTTTGCGCGTGCCGTTAATTGTAATTACCGCCGCGTCGGAGCCCGGACGTACCGCCGTACTGGTGCGGACCATATAGTCATATTGATTGTACACCCATGCTTTGCTTGCAACCGTCGGAGAAGCCAGTACCGTCTTCAGGGCACCGCCCAGGTCCTTCACTTCGTCATAACGTAGGGTATCTACTTTCTCATTGTCCACGTAATAACCTGGAACACTTGATGGCTTCTCATAGACAGGGCACTCATCTACGAGCGCTTGTACCGGCATATCACCGACCAGATCACCGTGATGGAACAGCTTCAGACGACCATCGTCCGTTACTTTACCAACCTTGGCGCAGATAACACCCCAACGTTCAAAAATTTCCATTGCTTGCGCTTCATCCTTCGGCTCCACAACGAACAACATCCGTTCCTGCGACTCGGACAGCATCATTTCATAAGGACTCATGCCTTCTTCACGCTGCGGAACCTGATCCAGGTAAAGCTCGAGACCGTTGCCTGCTTTACTCGCCATTTCCGAGCTGGAGCAGGTCAGACCTGCCGCGCCCATATCCTGAATACCCAGCACGATGCCGGTATCAATCAATTCCAGGCAGGATTCCATCACGAGCTTTTCCATGAACGGATCGCCGACCTGTACCGCAGTTTTCTTCGCTTCCGACTCTTCACTCAGTTCAACGGAGGCAAATGTCGCACCATGAATACCGTCACGGCCGGTAGGTGGGCCCACGTAGAATACAGGGTTGCCCACGCCTTTGGCTACGCCGCGCTGGATTTTATCATGATCGATGAGGCCTACACACATCGCGTTCACAAGCGGATTTCCGTCATAACTGTTGTCGAACATCACTTCGCCCGCTACCGTCGGAATACCGATGCAGTTGCCATATCCCGCAATCCCGGATACGACATGCTCGAATAAATATTTTACGCGGTCGCTCTCCAGTTTGCCGAAGCGCAGGGAGTTCAGCAGCGCAACAGGTCTTGCACCCATCGAGAAAATATCACGGATAATGCCGCCAACCCCAGTCGCCGCACCTTGGTAAGGCTCTACTGCTGAAGGGTGGTTATGACTCTCGATTTTGAAAACAACAGCCTGATTGTCGCCAATATCGACAATGCCTGCACCTTCTCCGGGACCCATTAATACACGAGGTCCGCTGGTCGGAAAGCGGCGCAGAAGCGGCTTCGAGTTTTTGTATGCGCAGTGCTCGGACCACATAACGCTGAAAACGCCGATCTCTGTATAGTTAGGCTGACGTCCCATAAACGAACAGATCAGCTCATATTCACTATCGGACACGCCAAACTGCTGATATATTTTCTGCTCCGCAATTTGCTCTGCGGTCGGTTCCTTAGCGGACACTTGCTGTGCCATGGGTATCCCTCCAAGCCTTCAGGATTGATGTAAACATGCGTTTTCCGTCTGCCGAGCCGAGCAGGTCATTCACGGCCCGCTCCGGATGCGGCATCATGCCAACGACATTTCCCCGCTCGTTGCAGATCCCTGCAATATCGGCCAGAGAACCGTTCGGATTATCCTTATACTTAAACACGATCTGGTTGTTCTGCTGAAGCTGTTTCAGCGTCTCTTCATCACAGTAGTAATTGCCCTCGCCATGTGCGATCGGGATGACAATTTCCTCATTCAGATCAAAATCATTCGTGAATGGCGTTTGATTGTTAACCACCTGAAGTGCAGTATCATGGCAGCGGAATTTCATGGATGTATTGCGCAACAGCGCCCCAGGAAGAAGACCCGCTTCCGTCAAAATCTGAAAACCATTACAGATGCCAAGAATATATTTGCCTTCTGCTGCGACCTTGGACACTTCATTCATAACCGGAGCAAAACGGGAAATCGCCCCGCAGCGTAAATAGTCGCCATAAGAAAACCCGCCTGGAACCAAAATACAGTCATATGCGGAAAGATCGGTAGCCGTATGCCACACGTAATCGACAGGCTCTCCAATTGCTTCTTCCACTGCTTTGTAGCAGTCAATATCACAGTTGGAGCCCGGAAAGACGAGAACTGCAAATTTCATGGATGTTAGCCCTCCAATTCGTAACGGTAATCCTCAACCACCGTGTTCGCCAAAAGCTTTTCGCACATCTGTTTAACCTGGCGCTCCGCCTCAGCACGATCATCCGTGTTCAGGCTAAGCTCCATATATTTTCCGATACGCAAACTTTCGACTTCCTGAAACCCCATCGAATGCAGCGCTCCTTGTACCGCAACACCTTGCGGATCGAGTACGCCCTGCTTAATTGTGACATAAACCGTAGCTTTCAACATATTCCTCTGGTTCCTCCTCAGGTTAGATAGAATGAGCTTAAAATATAGTTGGATAAGTTCGCTAAAATAGATTGTGTAAGACTATCCTCACTTCGCATGCGGATTATTCTTCCGATCGCTGTTGTCCTCCGATTTCTCTGATTGAAGTAAGTCATTGTCGAAATCGGAGGACAAAGGCGAACGCTACGCTTCTTCAGAATAATTCCGCCTGCTCCGTTGAAGTAGAATTACTTCTGCAGTTCATTTTCTGCTTTTTCAGCTTCCGGTTCCGTACCTGCTTTTTGACGCTTACTAGGCACATTTGAAATATTCCAATCTAAAATGTAGCAACTGATTTACAAATCTCAGAAACCTTACGGTACCCCTTACGCCTTCTCGGTCAATCTGCGGTAGATATCCACGTACCGGCGCGTCGTTTCTTCCACCACTTCCGCGGGAAGCGGAGCCGGCTGGCTGTTCTTGTCCCATGACGTAGAAGCCAGATAAGTGCGGACAGGCTCTTTATCCATGCTGTCGATTTCGATATCCAAAGCGTAATTCTCCTTCGCCCAGAAGCGTGAAGAATCAGGTGTGAAGATTTCATCAATCAGGATCACCCGGCCATCCAGAATACCGAATTCGAACTTGCAGTCAGCTAGAATAATTCCGCGTTCCGCGCAGTAATCCCGGGCAAAGCCGTACAGCTTAAGGCTTTTCTCCTGAAGCTCTACCGCAAGCTCGTCACCGATCATCGACTTCATTTGTTCCATGGAAATGTCTTCGTCGTGACCGACATCGTTTTTCGCGGCAGGTGTGAAGATCGGCTCCGGGAAAGGCTCATTTTTACGGATGCCCTGCGGCAGACGGATTCCATTCACTTCTCCCGAGGTTTGATACTGTCTCCAGCCGCCCCCGGTGATGTAGCCTCTGACAACGCATTCCATATCGATACGCTGCGCCTTGCGGACCACCATGATCCGGTCCTTCAAAAGCGCTTTGTCCTTCGCGATATTTCCCAATTGATCCACATCAGTATGAACCACGTGGTTTTCCATCAGCTCGCGGGTCTGTTCGAACCAGAAGGCGCTAAGCCGGTTCAGAACATTCCCTTTCTCCGGAACAGCCGGGTCCAGCACATAATCAAATGCGGAAATCCGGTCTGTGACGACGATCAGCACATGTTCCCCCAAATCATACAGCTCACGTACCTTGCCCTTATAAAGCAGCGGCGCATCAACAAGTTCCACAGCAGTGGATACGGCCGGTGATGTCATGTGAATCCTCCCCACTTTTTCCTTCATCATTGATCTCATTCACCTGATTAGGCGGATTGAAGATTAAATCAGGCCAAGCTTTTTGAAAATCGTATCTACATGCTTCAGATGCCATGAAGGGTTGAATGCATCTTCGATATCTTCCGCGCTCAGCGCTTCCGTAATTTCAGGTGTTGATTCTACGATGTCGCGGAACTGGCGCTGCTCTTCCCAAGCCTGCATTGCGCGCGGCTGCACCGTATCATACGCCTGCTCGCGGCTGAAGCCCTTGTCGATCAGCTTGGTCATGACGCGTCCGGAGAATGGAACGCCGAAGGTACGGCCCATGTTGCGCTTCATATTTTCCGGGAACACCGTCAGATTCTTCACGATGTTGCCGAAGCGGTTCAGCATGTAGTTCAGCAGCATGGTTGCATCCGGCAGAATAATCCGTTCCACGGAGGAATGCGAAATGTCGCGTTCATGCCAGAGTGCCACGTCTTCGAATGCCGTTACCATATGTCCGCGGATCACGCGGGAGAGACCGGAGATGTTCTCGCAGCCGATCGGGTTGCGTTTATGCGGCATCGCCGAGGAGCCCTTTTGACCTTTGGCAAAAGCCTCTTCCACCTCGCGAACCTCACTCTTTTGCAGGGCACGGATTTCAGTCGCGAATTTATCCATCGAAGTTGCAATCAGCGCGAGTGTTGCCATGTATTCGGCATGACGATCACGCTGCAGCGTTTGTGTAGATATTGGAGCCGGGCTGGTTCCAAGCTTCTTGCATACGAATTCCTCCACAAACGGATCGATATTCGCATAGGTGCCGACAGCGCCGGAGACTTTTCCGAACTCCACACCTTTGGCTGCATGGCGGAAACGCTCCAGATTACGCTTCATTTCCTCATGCCACAACGCCATTTTCAATCCGAATGTTGTCGGTTCGGCATGCACACCATGCGTGCGGCCCATCATCGGAGTGTCCTTGTAGGCAATAGCTTTGTCCTTTAAGATTTCGATGAAACGGATCAAATCCTGTTCAATAATTTCATTCGCCTGGCGCAAAAGATAGCCAAGAGCTGTGTCTACCACGTCGGTGGAAGTCAGGCCATAATGCACCCATTTGCGTTCCTGTCCAAGGCTTTCGGACACGGTACGGGTAAAGGCAATTACGTCATGACGTGTTTCCTGTTCAATTTCATTAATGCGCTGAATATCAAACGTGGCATTCTCACGAAGCAGCTTCGTATCTTCCTTCGGAATGACTCCGAGCTCCGCCCATGCTTCACAAGCGCATAATTCTACTTCAAGCCAAGCCTTAAATTTATTCTCCTCGGTCCAGATGGCCCGCATTTCCGGTCTGCTATAACGTTCGATCATTGATTATCCTTGCCTCCAAATGTGAGTTTGTTCGATCCAGTCCAGCGCATGCTGAACATCTTTGCATAACAGGTTCATATGGCCCATTTTGCGGCCAGTCTTGCTCTCATTCTTTCCATATAAATGAAGCTTAGGCACGGCGCCGTATTCGTTCAATGCTTGATCCGGCACGCCTGCCTGCTTCACGACTTCTTCCAAATGCTGTCCGAGCACGTTCACCATAACAACGGGACTGAGAAGCGTGGTATCTCCGAGCGGCAGATTGCAGATCGCCCGCACATGCTGCTCAAACTGTGAGGTTGCACATGCCTCCATCGTGTAATGTCCGGAATTGTGAGGGCGGGGGGCCACTTCATTCACATACAGTCCGCCGTCCTCCGTCACGAACATTTCCACGGCGAGAAGGCCAGCCACGTTCAGGCTTTCCGCCAGCTTTTCTGCCAGCTTCCGCGCTTCACGTTGGACGCTTTCCTCTACTCTTGCCGGCACGATGGACAAATGCAGGATGCCGTCCACATGGATATTTTCCGAGACAGGAAAGCTTTTCACTTCACCCTTCGGGCTTCGTGCAGCAATAACGGAAATTTCCGCTTGGAAAGCGATAAATTTCTCCAGCACCAGCTCTCTCCCAGAAGCCGCAAGTTCCTCGTAAGCTGCTTCCAGTTCTTCGCTTGTGCGAATGACCGCTTGTCCCTTTCCATCATAACCGCCGGTTGCCGTTTTCAGCACACAGGGTAGACCCAGCTCTTCTGCAGCCTGGATCAGGCTCGACAAATCCGTAATCTCGCGGTATGGTGCGACGGGTATTCCTGCCGACTCCATTGCCCGTTTCTCCCGCAGTCTGTGCTGAGTTGTGTAGAGCAGCGTGCTTCCCTGCGGTACGTACGATTCCTTTTCGAGCAGGGCAGCAACATCCGCATCCACATTTTCAAATTCATACGTAATGACATCCGATGCCAAAGCCAAATTCCGCGCTGCCGCTTCGTCGCTATAAGATGCTTCAATCTGCGGTGTAACCTGCCCGCATGGCGCTCCCGGCGTCGGGTCCAGTGTAATGAACCGGTATCCCATTGCCGTTCCAGCCAGCGCCATCATGCGTCCAAGCTGTCCCCCGCCCAAAATACCAATCGTTGCGCCGGGAAGCAGCGTTTTCGTATCCATCAGAGGTCTATTCTGCAGTTCTTTACTCATAGCGAGTCACTGCTTTCCAGCACTTCATTACGGATATGATCCCGCCGTGCCTGAACCCGGTTTTGAATGACAGGATCAGAAGTCCCAATGATCTGGGCTGCCAGCAGTCCTGCATTTGTCGCTCCAGCCTGACCGATGGCCACTGTAGCGACTGGAATTCCTCCAGGCATTTGTACGATCGAAAGCAGGGAATCCAGTCCGTTCAGTGCTTTGGTCTGCACCGGTACGCCGATTACAGGCAGCACCGTTTTGGCGGCAACCATCCCCGGCAAATGCGCGGCACCGCCCGCACCTGCGATGATGACCTTAATGCCCCGCTGCGCAGCTTCTTCCGCGAAGCTAAACATCAAATCCGGCGTACGATGCGCGGATACGACCTTTTTCTCATAAGGAATATTCAGTTCATCAAGCACTATGCAAGCGTGCTGCATCGTTTCCCAATCCGATTTGCTGCCCATGATGACAGCGACCGATGCTGACATGTTTCTACCTACTTTCATGTGGTTTTTTAGCGATCTGTATTTTTTATCAAAAGCCGAAAATTAGACCAAAAAGCCCGGTCCCAAGAAAATGGTGATTTTCAGGATACCGGACCATGTCAGGAATACATATACGCTTGGGTGCATCATTGATTGATCACAAAAGACACACACCAAGATCGGAATGGCCGTACAGCCTCCCTTGCGGTATTCCCTCGTAGTCCGGAAATTTACGGTCTCCGGGTAGAAACTTCCGGGCCTTATTCCCGGCGTTATACGAGCATTTTTTCAATTGTATATGATAGCTGATATTTGAACGCCTCCGTTTAGGAGGACTTACATTTATCAGTTTAACAATCCCCTACATCACATGTCAACTCAAACACGAACAATTAATAGAATCATAAATTTAATGTTCGTTTTTTGACCTATTCATACCTAAAAAGCAAGCCAGTACACCTTCAAACTCCGGCACACTGGCTTACAATTTTAATATTTGATTACTTAATCACAAGAACAGGTATACGGGCATGCTGCACCACGTTGTGGCTGACACTACCAAGCACGAATTCACGAATTCCGCCTAAACCGCGGCTGCCAATAATAATGACATCCGAGCCTTTTTCCTTGGCATATCTCAAGATGGTTTCTGCGGGAGCTCCCTGGATCATTTCCACGTTGAAGCTTACGCCCTCGTCCGTCAAGCGCTTTTTCGCTTCGTCAACGGTCTGTTCAGCCAAATCATAAAAATCCTTGTTGACAGACGCCGGAATCGGAGCAAGCCCTTCACCGATAAAGACACGCGGAAAATCGAATGCATGCAGGACCTGAATGACCGAACCTGGTGCTGCATGAGCCAATTCAATCGCACGGTCAAGAGCCTTATTGGAAGCTTTGGAACCATCATAAGCCAGAAGAATTTTGGAGAATAACATGTGAACCCACCTCTTCTTTCTCTGTTTTGTTGAATTGCCATGTATTAAACGATTTAACCTTGAATCCATTCCGTTAATCATAAATACAAATGGAACAGATCCAGCTCAAGATAGAAGAAAATCGATAAAGCCTGTTGTAGTGCAGCTGCTAGCTTAAAAAATAGGCGTACAGAACGGCATTCACAAACAATAGCAGAGGGATGCCAATGCGAAAACTCAGATGGCGCGTCTTATGGCGCTTGCGGTACATCGCGATCCATACACCAAGCGATCCGCCGATTGCCGCCAGTAAAAAAAGCGTTCTCTCAGGTACGCGGTCGCGCCTGTTCCTTGCTCTTCTTTTATCCTCTGACATCACCAGGTAGCCCACTGCATTGATGAAAATAAACCATACCCATAGGGCTGTTCTCACCGGGGAACCACCTCCGTTCAACCTGCCTAGCTTCATTATAAATCTGTATCGGGCCGGAAACAATGTCAAAACTCAAAATTATTTCAGTTTCTAAGGTATATCTGAGTGAACCTGGTTTACCTGGCGTTATTTATCGTTTTTCTGCTCCATAGCGGCTTTTAGCAGTTCACCCAAATTAGAGACGGCAGACGATTCCTGGCTGGAATATTGCTGGACAAGCTTACTCGCTTCCTTCTTATTCACATGCTTATTGTCCTTATTCATCGTCTCGGTAATTCCGCAGGACAGGCACTGCACATACATGCCAGCCTTGCCTTCCTTCATCTCCATCTTCTTATGGCACTGCGGACAGCGGCGGTTCGACAGGCGCTTTTCATCGGAGCGACGGTAGCCGCAATCATCACTTGGACAAATCAGCATTTTACCACGCTTGCCCTTCTTCTCCAAAAGTTTTGTTCCGCATTGCGGGCAGTGGCTGTTGGATACGTTGTGAGGCTTGTAGCCGGCAGAGCTATTTTTTACCCCGGTCACCAGATCCTTGGACATGCTCCGAATCCCCTGAAGAAAAGGCTCCGGCTGTCCTTGACCGCGGGCGATTTTCTCAAGCTCGGCTTCCCAGCGGGCGGTAAGCTCCGGCGTACGCAGTTCGGGCGCAACCAGCTCAATCAGCTGCTTTCCTTTGCCGGTCGGATGCAAAAGATTGCCCTGACGCTCAATCGTATCGGAGTTAATCAGCTTTTCTATGATATCCGCCCGGGTGGCAGGCGTGCCCAGTCCATGCTTTTCCATTTGCGAGAGCAGGCTTGCTTCGGTGTAACGCTTCGGCGGAAGCGTTCTTCCTCCTTGAACATGAACACGCTGCACTTTGACGGAGTCTCCCTCATGAAGCTCAGGGAGCAATGAAGAACTGTCATCCGTATCCCCATCATTATCCTCATCGGAGAGATCATCCGCTTCAGCCCCATAGACCTCGCGCCAGCCTGCGTCCTTGATCGTCGTACCTTTGACATGCAGCTGTTCTCCCTCGACCTGTACAATGACGCTCACATTGTCGTAACGTGCAGGAGAATAGAACAGACTGATAAAGCGGCGCACTATCAGATCATACAGCTTGCGCTCCTCCGTATTCAGCTGATTCAGCAGCACAGTCTCTTCCGTCGGAATGATCGCATGATGGTCACTGACCTTCGAATCATCGACAATCCGTTTGGTTATCGGCAGATTCTTGCGCAGCAGTGGACGGGCAAGTGTCGCATAAGGGCCGATGGCCACGCTCTCAAGTCGCTCCTTCAAGGTATGAACCATGTCGGATGTCAAATAACGGCTGTCCGTGCGCGGATATGTAACCAGCTTATATTGTTCATACAGACGCTGCAGTACATTGGATGTCTGCTTTGCGGAGAATCCATATTTACGGTTCGCATCTCTCTGAAGCTCTGTCAGATCATACGCAAGCGGATGCGGCTCGACCTTCTCCGACTTTTTCACCTGCGTAATCTTACCGTACTGGCCCTCCAGCTTCTTCTTCAACGAATCCGTATTTTGGCGCTCGAAGATGCGTGCGTCTCCATTTTTACCGCGCCAGTTTGCCGAAAAGCTGCCGAAATCCGCTTTCAGTGTGTCATATTCCTGGGAACGAAAATTCACGATTTCATTTTCCCTGTCCATAATCATACCAAGCGAAGGCGTCTGTACACGGCCTGCGGACAGCTGGGCACTATACTTGACTGTCAGTGCACGCGTTACGTTAAGCCCAATCATCCAGTCTGCTTCGGCCCGGCAGCGTGCCGATTCATATAATCGGTCAAACTGGTTGCCCGGACGCAAAGACGCAAAACCTTCCTTGATCGCTTTATCTGTCTGAGATGAAATCCATAGGCGCTGAAACGGCTTGTTCCAGTGGGCCATTTTCAAAATCCAGCGTGCCAGGAGTTCCCCTTCGCGTGCCGCATCCGTCGCTATAATCAGCTTGTTTACATCCTGACGCTTGATCATCTGCTGAACGACTCTGAACTGCTGGCCGGTTTCCCGCAGCGCCTTCAGCTTCATCGTTGCCGGCAGGATCGGCAGATCCTCAAGATTCCATGTCGCATATTTGTGGTCATAGTCTTCCGGCTCGGCCAGTCCTACCAAATGACCCAGTGCCCAGGTGACAATATATTGAGGGCCTTCAAAATATCCCTTGTGCTTTTCCCTGCTTCCCATGACCCGCGCAATTTCACGCGCCACGGATGGTTTTTCAGCTAATACGAGTGATTTCATAACGCTCCCCTTTCTGAAGATATCAAAATTCAATGAACCCCGAGGAATCCCCATCCTGATATCGCAAGAAAAACCTCCACTAGATGCGGTCCAGCTTCTGTGAGAGTATGTCGATTGACGTTTTTTTCTCTTGCTTCTATTATACCATCCAATGCCCCGCGTCATGAAATGGGCTTTATAGCTCTTTAAACAGAAAAAACCTTCCAGGCCATAAGTGGATACGAATATCCGCAAACGGCACCAGAAGGAACTTTCTATACATCATTGCACTTTAGTACTTATATCAAGGGTACAAAGGTACTGCTATTGCTACTATTGCTACTCTTGTTTCGAAATCTGATTCAAGCTGGGCGGTACCTTGGCTGCCTTTTCCGGGTGCAGCGTGATGGCTTCCTCTTTGATGCTGGCTTTATTTTGCTGGTTGTTGATTTTAAACGGTTTATGATGCGGCACGACTATCCCCCCTTTCCGTTATCAATCCCCTAATCCGGTTTCTTTATCCCTGTAAAATAGTTCTTAAAGACTATTCATCGGTTAATCATGAAAGCATTACAGGAATTATAGAGAAAAATATAGATTATTTTGTCTATTTTTGTTAAGTTAAAATTGGCTAAATAAACCATTGCAGCTTTCAAAATGTTATAAGCTGTATCATTTGAACCATGCGGGGTGAATAAACAAGTCATTGTAAATATATAAACCTATAAATTAGGTACTTAGTCGTATGTGAATTATTAACGAGTATATAGGGGGTCCCATGCAGTGAAGATGCGTAATTTATCATTAAAATACAAAATTTCCTTACTTTTAATTCCCGTCATCATCGTCGTATTTATGCTCATTCTACAGTTGAACATCAATACATTGAAGTCTGGCTTATCCCGGGATTTGGAGCATGAGCTTGAAGGTGTCGGTAATTTAACCGCGATGCAGCTCGATCCTGTTCAAATTACTTCGTTGGTCAATCAAACAGGGAAAGACAATCCCGATTTCGAAAAGGTACAAAACCAGCTGGATTTTATTCAAAAGGTTCAAGGCACGATGGCCTCCAGCTATGTATGGAGGATTCAGGACGGACAAATTTATCCGGTCGTCTTCACGTCTGACCTTAATGAAGTAATGACGGAATTCAACAAGCCTTTGGATGGGTTAGCTGCAGATAATGTTAATGCCGCGCAAAAAGCCTATGAGACCGGCACACGACAGATTACGGGGATGTATGAGGATGCTCTAGGTTCCTGGAGAACCATCATGCAGCCGATCCGGAGCGAAGGGAAAGTCGTCGCGGTTCTCGGCATCGACTATTCCGCGGGTTATATCAATAATGTCGTCAGCGAATCACGGACCAAGCAAATCATCATTACCCTTGTCGGCATTGCCGTTACAGGATTGATTATTTACTTCGTTATTTACCGACTTTTGCTGCCTCTCCGGAATATCGTAGGTATGGCTAACAAAATAGCAGATGGCGATCTCACCACACAAGATTTCAGTTCCGATTCGAATGACGAAATCGGACAGCTGTACAATTCGATTAGTAAGATGAACAGCCATCTTCGTTCACTTATCCACAACATTCAAGAGCAATCCAGACTTATGATAAGCTCATCCGAACAGCTTCAAACAGGCGCTTTGGAGACAGAAAACTACTCCTTGTCCGTCACGAAGGATATTTCCGAGGTTGCTGGGCAGACAAGCACCACCTCCAAAATTGCCGATGAGACCGTTATTGTTCTGGAAGAGACTGCTCTTGGCATACAACGGATTGCCGAATCTACTTCATCTGCGTCGGAGGAGTCCAACCAGATGGCTGATAACGCTGAATCCGGTCATCATGCGCTTCAGGAAATGATGAATCAGATGGAAGCAATCAACATTTCCGTAGGTAAAATCTCGGATGTTCTTCATAACCTAAACCTGCGTATTACGGAAATCGGTACCTTTACTGACCTGATTACCGAGGTCTCCCATCAGACCAACCTGCTCTCACTCAATGCTTCGATTGAGGCAGCACGGGCAGGGGAGCATGGGGCAGGCTTTGCCGTTGTGGCAAGTGAAATACGAAAGCTCGCCGAAAGCACGAACAAATCTGCTGCCGGTATTTCAGATCTGGTATCGCGTATTCAGGAGAGCACCAACGATTCCATGGAAGCAGCAGATCATGGACAGCAAGAAGCAACCCGCGGGCTATCCCTTGCATCCGAGGCTGGGCAATCCTTTAGCCGCATTCTGCAGTCCACAAGCAATGTAGCGATGCAGATGCAGGAAATATCTGCTTCCCTTGAGCAGATTTCAGCTTCCTCTGAAGAAGCGACCGCATCGGTTACCGAACTGAAATATGCGGCAGGCAACATTGCCCGTACCTCTGGCCAAGTATCGGATGCCGCGGGTATGCAGCTTGATTTAATCCAGGAGATCAGCAAATCTACCCAATCCTTAAGCTCGGTCAGCCGTCAGCTGCAGGAAATGATTATGGTGTTTAAAGTATAACAAGCACGAGACAAGTTTATTCCCCCATAAAAAAGCGCTGGAGCCATAGCTCCAGCGCTTTTGATATTTCAAATGAATCACCTGCTGGATTGTTGTCAGCCTGTCACTATGCAAGCTTCAAAGTAAGAGACGCCATCAGGAGCCTGTCCCCTGAAATAAAGCTTGCCGTCAACGGAATCCGAACGGTAAATTCCCATCTCATCTCCTGCCAATGCTTCGTGCTGGTACGTGATTTTAAATGATTTTATAAGAAGCTTATCGAGTTCTTCTTTACGAAGTGCGTCCATGCATAGATCGGCGTAACGGGAATTGTTAAGATGTCCGTTCGCATCGATACCACTATAACGGACGACGGAGAGATAAGCTTCCTGCATGACCGTATCTTCGGGAATTTTCACCTTGTCTGGCGCCTCTCCTACCGAATCATCAGCCTTAATCGGCACCTCAAATGGAAATGCGGAAGGGCGCAGCACTTTCCGTTTGCTTATATCCACTAGAGCCCAGATGCTGCATGCTTCAGCAATCGTCTTCCCCTCAGGATCCATAATTCGAAAGTCACGCTGCCAGAGGGCACCCTTCGGTCCTTTATTCCATGTTTGAATCGAAATATCTTCCAGTGCTTTTGGCATCCGCTGAAAGCGCAGCTCCATTGTAATCAGCATCCATCCCATTCCCTCAGCGATCATCTGATCCCGCGTAGCGCCGAGACGCTCCAGATCGGCATCAGCCGTGCGCTGCATCAGAGCAAGCAGTACCGATAGGCGCGCTTCCGATTTATAATCAATGTCATTGGAATGGATGAGATAATTTTCATTCCATTTGATATCCATATGCGTTCACTCTCCTGTACTTTATAAATCATACTCCTCCTCATCACCAAAAACCAGGCAAGCAATCCTTAGAAACAATTCATTTGGTCGTATCACGTGTCGACCTTAAAATAATAAAAACGCTATTATACTTGGCTAATCTGTACAGCTCTTTTGATCTGCTAGTCCACCCTGGAAGGTGACAGATCATGATCCTATGATCTCGGATGACGTGAAAATTGGCTTTGGCGGAGGTCCACTATGGACTTCGGAAAAATGGCGACCTCACGCTCAGCAAATCTGAACCGATTGGAGTCTTCATTTCATAAGCTGGCTGATCTCTCAGTAGTAGGAGGGGATTGGAACAACAGATGAGGCATATCCAAACTCACAGCTCGCTTCATCCATCATGTGCAGGATCTCAATACGATGGTTGATATTCCGGTGCAAGTTAAAAGAACTCCGCGAGCAGGATAATCCCCTAATCGCAGAGTGTGCCATGCAGGAAGGCAAGCTGGTCTAGTCGGTAACGAACATTATGAACATAAATTATGAACATAAACGAATGTGAAAAGATTTTGAAGATGCTTCTTCCCTAAGTTATCCTCATGTTCATAACTAGCCGATAACTTTGCCCATGTCAGCTATTTTTACGTAAAGCTGTGTATTATGGGGATGAAATTGTGAATTTGTGGAGAACTTTTTGTGAGATTCTCTAAAATTACAATTTTCGATTGATTTTTCTGTGCATAAGTATTTTTCAAACTAGAAAAGGAGGAAAACCTGTGGATGAATAAAGTCCACTTCAATAAAGTATCCACAAAAGGGGACAAAAAAACCACCATCGATTATTCATCAACAGTGGTTCTTCGCTTGGCGGCATCCTACTCTCCCAGGACCCTTCGGTCCAAGTACCATCGGCGCTGGAGGGCTTAACGGTCGTGTTCGGGATGGGTACGCGTGGAACCCCTCCGCTATCGCCACCAAACAGGATTTTTGCGCTGTCTTCGCTTCGATGATTACTCACCAGCAAAAGATCCATCCTTAGAAAGGACATGCAGCTTAAAAATCAGTTCAGATGTTTGATCACCTGAAAACTAGATACGAAACGAATTTGCGATTTAGTACATATGCTTACGAAGTAACTTTACTTCGTAAAGTTTTTAGGATAAGCCCTC
>NZ_STGQ01000003.1:808912-886769 GCF_004916975.1 Paenibacillus dokdonensis
TGCTGGCAACTAAAATCAAGGGTTGCGCTCGTTGCGGGACTTAACCCAACATCTCACGACACGAGCTGACGACAACCATGCACCACCTGTCACCTCTGTCCCGAAGGCCGCCTCTATCTCTAGAGGATTCAGAGGGATGTCAAGACTTGGTAAGGTTCTTCGCGTTGCTTCGAATTAAACCACATACTCCACTGCTTGTGCGGGTCCCCGTCAATTCCTTTGAGTTTCAGTCTTGCGACCGTACTCCCCAGGCGGAATGCTTAATGTGTTAACTTCGGCACCAAGGGTATCGAAACCCCTAACACCTAGCATTCATCGTTTACGGCGTGGACTACCAGGGTATCTAATCCTGTTTGCTCCCCACGCTTTCGCGCCTCAGCGTCAGTTACAGCCCAGAGAGTCGCCTTCGCCACTGGTGTTCCTCCACATATCTACGCATTTCACCGCTACACGTGGAATTCCACTCTCCTCTTCTGCACTCAAGCCACCCAGTTTTCAGTGCGACCCGGAGTTGAGCCCCGGGATTAAACACCAAACTTAAATGGCCGCCTGCGCGCGCTTTACGCCCAATAATTCCGGACAACGCTTGCCCCCTACGTATTACCGCGGCTGCTGGCACGTAGTTAGCCGGGGCTTTCTTCTCAGGTACCGTCACTCCGATAGCAGTTACTCTACCGGACGTTCTTCCCTGGCAACAGAGCTTTACGATCCGAAAACCTTCATCACTCACGCGGCGTTGCTCCGTCAGACTTTCGTCCATTGCGGAAGATTCCCTACTGCTGCCTCCCGTAGGAGTCTGGGCCGTGTCTCAGTCCCAGTGTGGCCGTTCACCCTCTCAGGTCGGCTACGCATCGTCGCCTTGGTGAGCCGTTACCCCACCAACTAGCTAATGCGCCGCAGGCCCATCTATAAGTGACAGATTGCTCCGTCTTTCATTATCTCTCCAGGAGAAGAAATAAATTATCCGGTATTAGCTACCGTTTCCGGTAGTTATCCCAGTCTTACAGGCAGGTTGCCTACGTGTTACTCACCCGTCCGCCGCTAACCCCAACACTTCCCGAAGGAAGTGTAAGAGTCCGCTCGACTTGCATGTATTAGGCACGCCGCCAGCGTTCGTCCTGAGCCAGGATCAAACTCTCCAAGAAAGACCAAACTTCGTTTGGTCGAACGATTGGAAATGGGTCAAACTCAGCTGAGTCGATCATTTCCAATCAACATCTTCGAAAGAGCGGATTTGCTCATTTTGAAACTGACGAGATTAAAAATCCCATTTATGCTCCGCAAATCATTCAGCCAGAAGGCTTGAACCAATTTGCTTCGCGATCGGCTTTGCAAGCAAAGCCTTATCTCACTCGTTGTTCAGTTTTCAAAGATCAAATTCTTTCGTTCACCGCCGAAGTGTTTCTCGGCGACAACTTTTATAGTATAACGTGTTCGACCGTTTTATGCAAGCTTTTTTTAAAATCTTTTTTTGAAGCTTTTCGCTTGCTAAGAACTCACTTTATCGTGTTTTCTCGGCCGGAATTAGAATATACCATGCGCCCAGAAATAATGCAACACTTTTATCAAAAAAGTTGATCATATTCATTATCCATCTTTACTTACAATAAACAAAAGGGCCGCCTTCCTCTCTTATGGAGAGAAATACGACCCTTCTTCTTCTATTATAAGTTTATTCCGTACCCAGGAAAACGAAACGGAAGATAACGATCAATGCGAGCACCCACATTAACCAATGGATTTTAACTTTGCGCTTGGTCACCAAGTTAGAGAAGATCCCCAGAATCACATAAGAGATGATACCAGCGGAGATACCGTTGGCGATACCACCCGTGAAAGGCATCAGGACGATCGTCAGGAACGCAGGGAAGGCTGCAAAGAAATCATCCCACTCAATGTTGCGGACCTGGCTCATCATCAGGACACCAACAATAATTAGCGCCGGAGCTGTAGCTGCCGAAGGAACAACCAGTGCCAGTGGAGCGATAAACAGAGACAGAATGAACAACACGCCAGTTGTTACTGCCGTCAGACCCGTACGTCCACCCGCTTCTACCCCTGCAGCACTTTCTACAAAAGAAGTCACGGTACTTGTACCGAGAACCGCGCCCGCACTGACGCCAACCGCGTCAACGAGCATGGCTTTCCCGATCATTTTTTCACTCTTCTCTTTGTCTTTCATCAGACCCGCACGAGTAGCTGTACCTACCAATGTACCGAAAGTGTCGAACAATTCAACAAAAGTAAAGATAAATACGATATCAAACAGACCGATATGAAGTGCACCCTTCAGGTCCAGCTGCCCTACAGCCAGATTGGAGAAGGAAGGAAGCCAGTTCGCATGAGTAAGTCCGCTAAGATCCGTTACTCCCATCGGAATACCGATCAGTGTTGTCACCACGATGCCGATCAGAAGAGCACCTTTGACACGGAGCACCATCAATACCGCGATAAACAAAAGACCGATCAAGGCAAGAAGGGCATCTTTATGTGAAAAGAAGTCGCTAAGCATCAAGTTGAAGCTTGCTCCGCCAATTGGTTTGCTCGCATCCGTACCTGGATTCACCGAAATGGAGATCAGATTGCTCAGTTTGAAGCCAACCACGGCGATAAACAAACCGATACCAACCGTAATGGCGCTTTTCAAGTTTTGAGGAACTGCCACAAGCAGCATTTGACGAACCTTCGTCACAGTCAGAATGATGAAAATGATACCGGAGATAAATACCGCACCCAGTGCAGCCTGCCATGTAATCGTACCATTCGAGCTCAGTACCACGGTCATAAAGTAAGCGTTAAGCCCCATCCCTGGTGCCAATGCAATTGGAATATTAACAAACAATCCCATGAGGATCGTAACCAGACCCGCTCCGACAGCTGTGGCG
This sequence comes from Paenibacillus dokdonensis, assembly GCF_004916975.1. GTDB lineage: Bacteria > Bacillota > Bacilli > Paenibacillales > Paenibacillaceae > Paenibacillus_AQ > Paenibacillus_AQ dokdonensis. The sequence continues at coordinate 811,798 of NZ_STGQ01000003.1, forward strand.
AAAAACACGCCCGAGTTCGGAATACCTGCACCATTTTCCCCTAGAAACAATCCGTTGACGAAAAGGATGTACGCCATTGCCATAAAGGTGGTCAGGCCGGCAATAATCTCTGTTCTTACATTCGTTCCGTGTTCCTTTAACTTAAAGAAACGCTCCATTTTTACTGAATCCCCCTTAGAAAATTGAGTCAGGACGACAAAAAAGCCCGCAGACCGTCATCGATCCGCAGGCATTATGCATAAAAGAAAGAGAGTTCGTCCGGATTTCGCGCATGCGTTTAGATGTCCCTACTAAATAAGGTGTACCAAGCACAGACTTGTTATCCGTCATCTCTTCTTTTCGTAGCCAGATCATTACGGTGATCTCGTAGAAACTCCCAGGCCAATTCCCGGGATTATACGAAAAAAATCTTATTTATTGTCGTTTCTCACATCATTTATTCTAGGGAGACAGAAGAAAATTGTCAATAGAAAAAACGAATATTCAAACATATGGATATACTTAACGTTCGGAATTAGTGCATTTTATTCCGATCTATTCGATTTCTACGATTAATTCAATCTCAACCGGTGTATTAAAAGGCAATTCATTGGCTGAAATAGCCGAACGCGCATGCTTGCCTTTTTCGCCAAAAACCTCAACCAACAGCTCGGATGCCCCGTTAATTACATACGGCTGCTCAACAAAACCGTCTGCGGAATTAACGAATGCCAGCATTTTAACGACCTGCTTTACGCGGTCCAGATCCCCCAGATGTTCTTTGAGCACCGAAATCAGATTGATCATGACCTGCCGCGCAGCATCATAGCCCTGCTCAACCGTCAGATCACTTCCCACTTTACCTGTGTATTTCAGAATACCATTGATGCGGCAGTCATTACCGGAGGTATACACCAGGTTCCCTACGGTTTTGGCCGGAACGTATTCCGCCACGGGTACGGGCACCTTCTCTAGAATGATACCTTTTTCTTCAAGAACTTTTTCGATTTTAGCCATGATTAGTCATCTCCTTAAATTGGGTTATCTCTAGGCTCGTAGCCTCTTTAATGACGGCAGCAGTGCTGCACGGGAATAAATACGCCGGGACGTTCATGAGTGTGCTGATGCTGCTCCATGGTCTTGCGGCCATTAACGAGTACCGCCGAAATCCCCTCAGGATAGCGGATCGGATCCTGGTAGGTAGCCGTGTCGGAGATCGTCGCCGGATCAAAAATGACGATATCTGCCGCATAGCCCGGTACAAGCAGACCCCTTTTGCCTAGCTTGAAGCGTTGTGTAGGAAAAGAGGTCACTTTGCGTACGGCCTGCTCCAGGGTAAGTATCTTGTGCTTGCGGACATACTCCGCGAACAATCTGGGGAATGTACCGTAGGAACGCGGATGCGGCTTGCCAGTGACACAGCCCAGGCTGTCCGATGCGATCAGGGAATAATCATAGCGGATGACTTCACGCACATCCTCTTCCGACATATGAAAATAGACAATGGATACCTGTCCATGTTCTCTAGCCAGCAGTTCCAGAGCAGTGTCTTCCGGATCCATGCCCCATAATTCGCTGATCTCTTGAATATGCTTGCCTTCCAGCAGTTTGCCCGCAGCAGATGGGACGGAGGAAACAAATACGCTCTGCCAACCCGTGGAGCAAACCAGGTTATCCCAGGTCGTCTGCTCTTCCCGCAGCTCTTGCTTGATCTTTTTTCGTATGGACGGGTCCGCAATCCTCTCTAGAGTAGCATTGATGCCACCCTCCAGCACCCATGGCGGCAGTACGGTTGTAAGCGTGGTTGACCCCGCGGAATACGGATACACATCACAGGTAACATCCATTCCCCGGCTTCTCGCCTCATCGATCAATTCAATCGCGTCCTGGGTTTGGCCCCAGTTGATGCGTCCCGCTGCCTTTAGATGGCTGACATGCAGGGATACGCCGCTTTGCTCCGCAATCCAGATGACCTCACGGACCGATGCCAGCAGGTTATTGCCCTCCCCGCGAATATGCGTAGAGAAGAGTCCACCGTATGCTGATACCACCTTGCATAATTCCGCGAGCTCTTCTTTTGGCGTATAGCTGCCCGGTGCATAGAGAAGTCCGATGGACAAGCCGATCGCGCCTGCCTTCAACCCGTTCTCCAGAAGCTGTTTCATCCGGTTCATCTCTTCCGTCGTAGCCGGACGGTTCGCAAAACCCATCACCGATATGCGCAGAGCGCCATGTGCCACATACGTGGAGACATTTTCGGATGCGGGTGACTTTGCGAGATGCTGCAGATACTCCTCGATGTTCTCCCATGGCCAAGGCCAATCAGTGCGTCCTATCACAGGCTCAATATAACTCTTTAGCTCGGCAGCCCTGTCTTTGAAATAAGGTGCCGGAGCAAGACCGCAGTTGCCTACGACTTCTGTCGTCACACCCTGCTGCATTTTAAACTCACTTTCGGGCTGGTCCAAAATCAGAAGATCGGAGTGGCAGTGCCCATCGATAAATCCAGGTGCCACCACCTGCCCTTTTGCATCCATCCGCTCTAGCGCTTCATCATCGGTTCTGCCCACGTGGGTTATCATACCGTCCTTAATGCCGAGTTGTCCAAAATACCATGGGTTTCCCGTTCCATCCACAAGTCTTCCATTTTCAATAATGATGTCGAGCATGTTGGTCTCCCCCACTTCCCTAGGCCAGCTTCCCTCTTGCCAACACAGGTACGGCCCGGATTACGCCTTCTTGCGTTACATATACTTCATTATGCAGGTTAATTGTAGGACAAATATGATTCGGTACAATTTCAAGAATATCTCCGACATGGAGGCCATGAGGACCGCTCGTGCGGATCATGCCATGCTCTTCATTCATTTTCTCGAATACGGCATCAGGATAACCTATAATCTCGCCAAAGCCCTTCAGATGCAGCGGATGCTGCCCCGGTTGTACATCGGTCGCGAAGGTTTTGCTGCCACCGTCCACAACGAGCCGGTCTTCAGCGGGAACGCTTACAACAGTGACCCGAACCCTCGCTGCCCAATCTTCCTTGGAGCAGGCTCCCATTACGGCAAGCATACGGTCATAAAAGATATAGGTTCCCGGACGTATTTCCGTTACGCCTTCGACTGCGGCTGCATACGGGGCTGTAGGCGTGGAGCCGACACTGACGTCGCGGATTGCAATGCCGCCGGCACGCAGCTTGTCAGCTGTCTCAACCATGATGCGTCCTTCCTCTTGGCCCGCAGCTTCCAGATCCAGCGTACCTGCTCCTTCAAAGACGGCTCCTTTAAAAGTGAAAATACCGCTTAAGTCGAGCCCCGGCAGTGCAGCGATCTCCTTCGCCATTTCAACAGCTTTATCCGGCGCTACTCCGGTTCGTGCAAGACCTGTATCTACTTCGAGTCTCACGGAAAGCGTGACGCCCGCATTCATGGCTTCCCTGGAGAGAATTTTTGCTCCTTCAATACTTTCCACACCAACAATAACATGGATTTTTTCGGCCAGCGCGATGATCCGCTTGATCTTGGCCGGAGATACCACCGGATAAGCAATAAAAATATCGTTTATTCCGTGTTCAGCCATAATCTCGGCTTCTCCAACCTTCGCAGCCGTAATGCCAGAGGCCCCTTTTGCGACCTGGCTCAAGGCAAACTCCGGAATCTTATGCGTTTTGATATGCGGACGGAGTTTTACTTGGTTGCGGGCGGCACAGTTCGCCATGTTATCCAAATTGCGCAGCACGACCCTTTCATCAATCAGAATACAAGGTGTTTCAAGCGATTCAATGGTTTGCACGCTTTAACTTTCCCCCTCTCAGAAGTGATGGTACTTAGACTCATTATATACGATATACGTAAAGAGATAAGGAATGAAATTATAAAAATCAACGAAATGGAGACATTACTCTAAAAGAAGGGAAGGTGCTCCAAGCATGCATACACCGGATAACGGTTTCGAAAACAATGATGTTTCCACCGTACAGTCGCAGCACAATGATTTGGTTCCAGAAGAGTTCCCGGAAGGGCCTTATGGCTCAAATCTGGAAGCCGAGTCCATTGGCAAAAGCTCGCCATGGCGGAAGGGGCAGCATAGCCCGCGCCGGTTCGGCAATGAAAATCTGGAGCTGCATGAGGCTAAGGGAAGAGAATATCCTGGCGAAGATCCCGTTGCTGAGAATTCACAAAAGGAATGATGATCTGAAGAATAGGTTATAGATAGCAGAGCCGATTTACATAGAAGAGGCTGCGCTGGCGCATATTGCGGCAGGAGCAGCCTTTTTGTGTGCAGATGTACCAAAAAATCCGTTCCCCTCCACAAGAGGAAAACGGATTTCGTATCAACAGTTATTGCTTAAGTTCTATTCCCACTCAATCGTTGCAGGCGGTTTGGATGTTACATCATACACGATGCGGTTAACGTTATCCACTTCGTTGACGATACGCACCGAGATTTTCTCCAGCACGTCCCAAGGGATACGCGCCCAGTCGGCGGTCATGCCGTCGATGGAGGTTACAGCGCGGATACCTACGGTGTAGGAGTAGGTACGTGCATCTCCCATAACGCCGACACTCTTCATGTTCGGAAGGGCTGTAAAGTACTGCCAGATTTCACGGTCGAGGCCAGCCTTGGCAATCTCTTCACGCAAAATGTAGTCGGAGTCGCGTACGATGGTAAGCTTGTCCTCAGTTACTTCACCCAGTACACGAATGGCAAGTCCTGGGCCTGGGAATGGCTGACGCCATACGATTTCTTCCGGAAGACCGCATTCTGCTCCGACCTTGCGCACTTCGTCCTTGAACAAGGTTTTCAAAGGCTCGATAAGCTTGAACTTCATGTCTTCAGGCAATCCGCCCACATTGTGGTGAGATTTGATCGTTTGAGCCGTAGCCGTACCGCTTTCTACGATATCCGTATACAGCGTACCTTGAGCGAGGAAATCAAAGTCATCAAATTTAGCAGATTCTTCATCGAATACATAAATGAACTCGTTACCGATGATTTTGCGTTTTTTCTCAGGATCTTCTACGCCGGCCAGCTTGCCGAGGAAACGTTCGCTCGCATCGATTTTGACAACCTTCATATCAAATTTGCCAACGAAGGTTTCCATAACACTCTCTGCTTCGCCCTTGCGCAGCAGACCGTGATCGATGAACATACAAGTCAGCTGATCGCCGATCGCTTTGTGAATCAGCATCGCCACAACGGAAGAATCCACGCCGCCGCTCAGTGCACACAGTACCTTACGGTCACCAACCTGATCACGGATATCGCGAATTGCGTCATCAATGAAGGTTTCCATAGTCCAGTTGCCATCGCAATGGCACACTTCGTACAGGAAGTTGCGGATCATTTCATTACCGTTTACAGAGTGGCGCACTTCCGGATGGAACTGAACCGCATAAAGCTGCTTGTCCGCGTTGCTCATCGCCGCAATCGGAGCCGATTCCGTGCCTGCATCCAGCTTAAAGCCTTCCGGCAGCTCCACAACATGATCCCCGTGGCTCATCCATACCGTTTGCTTGGATTCCAGGCCTTTCGTCAATGTCGTATTCGGTGCGAATTCCAGATCCGCTTTACCGTACTCGCGCTTCGATGCGCGTTCTACTTTACCATTCAGCTGCTGAGCCATCAGCTGCATGCCGTAGCAAATACCGAAGATCGGCACGCCCAGTTCATAAACCGCCGGATCCACATGGGGTGCGTTCTCAGCATATACGCTCGAAGGGCCTCCGGAAAAAACGATACCTTTCGGAGAAAGCTCGCGGATCTTCTCGACCGGTGTATTAAACGGCAGCAGTTCGCTGTAAACTCCCAAATCGCGAATGCGTCGTGCAATAAGTTGATTGTATTGTCCCCCGAAATCCAGGACAACGATGATTTCATTTGGCTTGTTCATAACGTGCCTCCCTCAATTGTTGAAATTAATTATACGCAACGTTAAATCATACCGTCAAGAAAACCGGGGCAGCAAGCTTATGCCACTTTTTTGGAGATCCGCAAGCAACGGCGCATGTAAGCGATACATCTCCCTCTGTCCATTGGACCTTCATCATATGCTATCCTTTCCCAATCGGCGGCAAAATCGTACAGCAGCATGCGTAAATCTTCTTTTTCAACGGGGAGGGCATTTACATATTCTCTGACCGTAATGCCGGTTGGCATAGCTCCAAACCGGCGCGCTAAAGCTGCCCAAACCGGGCGGGCGCTCCGCAGAAGCTCATCCCTGCCGGGAAATCGCTGCCGTGTTCCATGAAGTCTGAGCCAGACCGACATGAACCGAAGCCACGGCATGAGCTGGACGGTCATAAGTGCAACTATACCTGCCAGAAACGCTATGGCTGCTAATATAAGTTTCTTGCTCCAAATGAAATCCATTGTGTTGAACAGTCCTTTTACAGCCAAGCCTGATATTTTCTTAAATACATCACTTCCAGCTGCGGACATTTGATGCAAAGCAGAGGTGGGCTGTGACAAGCCGCTGGAGAGCGTAAATCCAGGAGTAGGATCAAAAGGAACCCAGCCCGATTCCGGAAAATACACCTCAACCCAGGAATGCGCATCGCCTTCGCTGACCTGATAACGTCCAGGCTGACTCAAGTCCTGCTTGCCTGGTGCAAATCCCTTCACATATCGTGCAGGTATGCCCTCACTGCGAAGAAGTATCGTCATTGCGGTTGAAAAATGGTTGCAGTATCCTGCATGGGTCTCAAACAGAAAATCATCCACAAAGTCCTGACCTTCGGGCGGCACTCTCGTTTCCAGCGTATAGCTTTCATGCTCCTCCAGATAACCTTTCACCGCCTCTACCTGCTCGTAGCGGTTTACAGCATTCTTCGTAATCTCATCAGCCAGATTTTTCACCCGCTGCGGGAGTTCACCCGGAAGCTGCAAATATCGTGCTTGGACTACCTGAGGATCTGCACCGGATTCACTGCTTAGGCGCTTCGCATCTGGGTCAGCGATATTCACTTTTACCGTGTACCCTTCCACCTGCGGCTGACCCCTGTCCAGCATCACCTTTACCGTTCCCGCCTCGCTATTTCGCTCAATTGCCGCGGGTAAGGCGGTCCCCGCCGGTGATAGCTGCAGGTCCAAGACTTCTGCAACCACGCCGCCGCCAAACAGCGGGAAACTTTGTAGAAGCGGCTGTTCAAATGTAATTTGCTGTGTGATTGTCTTGAGTCCGGCAGCCGTATTTTCCGCTTGTCCTGTAATTACCCCAGGTGCATACCCCGTCTCCACTTCTCCGTCAGGCTCCGACCATTTTCTGCCGTTATATTCGCTGAAGGTTTCCCCGCGCCAGTATGTAGCAACCGGGGTTTCCGCCGTAAAATAGATCCGGTTTCCCTGATGGAGTGGGAGTCCCATATCTTCCTCTGCACCGGATAAATTATATCCCGTAACCGCCTCTGCTTCACCGCCGTTGTAACCTGTCCTTACCCAGTCCGCCATACGCTCGGCAGCTTGCTGCAATGAGATACGGGCAGTAGGCTTCGGCTCCGTCAAACTCCCCCCAGCCCAGCCCCCTGCAACCAGAAGGAGTACGGCTGCTGCGAGCGAGAAGCCCCATATACTGTACACCGATTTGGGAATCGCATGTGATTTCCCGCTTTCTCTAAGCCGCGAGAGATGAACCATCCCTTGCAGCATAAGAATCAATGCACTGGTACGTATAATGTCAACATATACAGGAAGATTCAACAGTGTTTCTAGGCAGAGCAAATACAGCAGCGTTGCTGCCGCGAACAGCAGGACGCTGCTCCGGAGCAGCGCCAGTGACTGAACTGAATAGACCAGCAGGGCCCAGCCGATCATGAGAACCAGCATACGTGATTCCTGGCTCATCATAGAGAACTCTCCGGTCGAGACGAGCAGTCCCGCATCCCGCCAAAGCAAGGAGAGAGAGGACAAGAATCCGAACTCTTCCCCACTCTGCCGAATGACATATGCCCATACACCCAACGTGAACATCCCATAAATCGGCAGCGATAAGATCCACCTGAGGCAAAACACGCCGAGCAGAAGCAGAAGCCCGGTAAATACATACATGGCTCCGAACCATTCCATGCTGACAGACATTACATTAAGGGGCTTTAATGGTATAAGCCATTCCATGAATAACCCCATTAAGGGCAGAGAAATCCATATCCGGTACAGAAGCGGATCTTTTCCATTCTCCATCTAGACCGCCCCCTCCCCTTGAGAAGACGTATCTACCAGGCCGATTCTTACAGCGAGCTCCTGATTTACCGCAAATACCCCTGCCCCCATCCGGGATAAATGAACCGCCAAGGCAAAAGAAGAACCGCTACCTGCTTGTTTGGCCCTTTTACTTTCATCCGGGCTCCTGAAATTCCCATATATTGCTGTGCAGTAGAAATCAACCTGCATGCCTTGAGACATCAATCTGCCGGCGGCATCGGCCACCTGCTTGTCCAACATACCGGTAACGATAATCACACGAGTACCAGGTACCATCTTCTTCGTGCTTTCTACCAGCATTGACGAGAGTTGCGGTCCCTCGGCCAGATTAACTGGTGACAATGATGCAAGCATGCGGGTATAGGCGTCGCGGTTGTTGTCTTCCACTCCGCCCGTGGCCGTCAAACGGTTAGCCGGCATGTCCGGTACTCCGCACACAAGACTGCCTCTTGCCCCTGTCCGCATCATTTCACCTAAAATTCCGGAGGCTGCCGATACGGCCTTCTCAAAAGATTGTTTCCCTTTCTCCTGCCGCGTCTCCTCTGGGTCACTATGTGAAAGATATCCTTGAAGCGAGCGATCCAGAATAACCAGACAAAACGGATCCCGCTCATCCTCCGGCATATACGTTTGGAGAGTACCGCGCTTTGCGGAGCTTTTCCAATGAATACGGCTCAGCGGGTCAGAATGTATGTACTCCCTGACCTCAGGACCTTTGGTGCCATGCCTCTGTTCTGTCATCCTAATGGGCTGCTGCGCGGCTTTTGATACAGCGGTCGGTAATTCCAAAGCGTTTCCGATCGGGAGCGGCTTCGGAAGAACGAGCAGACGTCCTTCCGCTCTCTGCATCCGCCCCCCTTTAAACCAGCCGAACAGCCCGCCCCATTCCAGCAGGCAGGCATCGAAGGAATAGACTCCACGCGGCAGACTGTGGAGTTCACAGCTGTATGCCAAATTGCGCCGAAATCCCGGGAAAAGAATTTGCCGGCTGCTGCCCCCGGTATAATAGTCTTCTACGGCAAGCCATGGGACAGGGAGGAAAGAGCGGAACTCCACCTGCACCTGCATAACGGCGGTATCCCCCGCCGATATGACCGACTCGGATAAATGACGTTTCACGATAATACGATGCGGACCCAACCCCTGCATCAACACTCCGGAAGTGATAATAAGTCCGGCAAGCAGAAGCATATAGAACGCGGATGCTCCCCCATGCCAGAAGTACAGAGCAGCCAGTAAGCCAAGCACGACAACACCACCAGTCCACTCAGAAAGCCGCTTCTTCATATCCTTGCTCCTTTGCGGGGGGCCATCGGCATGACCAGGCGTGACAACAGCTCAAGCACGACATCCTCGCTTTGCACGCCGCCAAGCACTGCCTCATGACTGAGCAGCAGTCTGTGCGCCAGGACAGGAACTGCCGTATGCTTAATATCATCGGGAATGACATAGCTCCGTCCCGCCATATAGGCAGCTGCCTGCGAGGCTTGCATCCAGGCCAGCGTTCCGCGCGGGCTCATTCCAAGCTGCAGCTTGGAATGGCGTCTCGAAGCGTCTGCAGTCTGCACGAGCATTAGCTTGATGGAATCATCCACGAAGATCCCCTTCACCTCACGCTGCATTTTTTCCATTTCTTCTGCCAGCATAACCGGCTTGATCCGTTCAAGTGGATGTACACCCTGCATCCGCGAGAGGAGCTCCATCTCCTGATCCGGCTCGGGATACCCGAGCTGAATTCGCATAAGGAATCGATCCAGCTGCGCTTCGGGAAGGCGGTAGGTTCCCTCAAATTGCAGCGGGTTCTGGGTTGCCAGGAGCAGGAACGGGCGTGGAAGCGGATAGGTGCTGCCATCCACGGTAATTCTGCGTTCCTCCATCGCTTCCAGCAGCGCCGATTGTGTCCGCGGCGAAGCACGGTTCAGCTCATCAGCCAGCACCAGATTCGACATCATCGGACCCGGGCGGAATTCGAAAATGCCGCTGTGCTGGCGGTACACCGAGGTTCCGGTCACATCCGCCGGCATCAAATCATAGGTGAATTGTATACGGCCGAAGCTGGCTCCAAGGCAGGCAGCAAGCGTACGGACAAGCATGGTTTTGCCCACACCGGGCATATCTTCAAGCAGAATATGTCCGCCGCACAGCATAGACATGAGCGCGAGCCGGATCTGTGCTTCTTTGCCGACCATCACAGTTCCTACACGGGCGATCACCCGCTCCAGCAGTTCAGGAGCAAAGTCCTGATGTTGTATAGAAGGAGTAGACAATTTCATAACCTCCGATTCATTTTGGAGTTAGTTCCTCAAAGGAATCTATGAAATTAAGTCTCTCCATAATTGGAAGGAAGTAGACATCTCTTATTTCGGATTTCAATAGATTATGAGATTAGAATACCTTGATCCGTCGTTCCTCACCGTTCTCCGAAGCAGCAATATGCTTATACCCTGCATTATCAAAGAGATCACGGACTGGGACCCACACCGAATCATTCATATTTTTTACCACCGTAGACTGCCCCGCCTGCTTCTTGCCCAATACCATTACAGACAGTAGTCCTGATTTCGTATCGATCTGCAGCGTGGTATCTGTATCCGCCATAAGGGTTATATCCACGGTCTGCGTTTTGGCATTCCAGGCGGCGGTTCCACCAAGTCTTTCCGCTACTACGCGTACCGGTACCAGATAATGTCCATTCTCGTACCGATATTCCCCTGGCTGCAGCGTCGTCTCCTGCGGCCCCACTTCAAGCCGGAGAGGTTTACCATTCTCAAACAAAGCAGCATTGCCCGCTACATGCGACTGAACCCATTCCCCGCTTGGCGCGCTCCGCTTCAGCTGTCTTGCCTTGTTATTTACCTTGAACTGTACAGGCTCTTCCTCCGGAGAAAGAATTCCGAACTGATAGCCCTTTGCCTGATACCAGGATATGATCTTCGGCAGTGCCTTCACGCTCTCGCCATGACCGCTTCCGTCATGCATCAGCAGCACAACCTTATCCGATTTTACCGGTGTTTCGGCACCCTTAATGATCTCAGAAGCAGGCACTCCCCGGCGCTTGGAATCACCGCTGTCCACATTCCAATCGGTAACGATGTATCCTCCTTGCTTTAATAGACTAAAATAAGTATCATCGAAGTGCCCGGCTGTCCCCCCTGGAGCTCTGACCAATTGCGGACGGACACCGGTAATCCGGTTTACCTCTTCTTCCGTTTTCTTAATCTGGTCCCAGAAGACAGGAAATCCGCGATAAAGTTCGGTATAATTATGATCGTACGTATGATTGCCAATGGCATGTCCTTCTTCAAAAGTACGCTGCAGCAGCTCAGGATAACGCTTGACCTGCTCACCGAGGACGAAGAAGGTCGCATGTATATTATTTTTTTTCAAAATATCAAGTACCTCGCCGGTTAATGCACTCGGTCCATCGTCAAACGTAAGGTAGACCGTTTTGCCGCTTGCAGCTGATACAGGTTTGATTGTGGGAGATGATGATGAATACAGCAGTTCAACCTGCTGCTGACTCGCCGACAGTTCCGGAGCTTTCGCATCTGCCGGTTGTGGAGGCCAAGGAAACGAGCCTTCTCCGAAAAATGAAAAGAGCATAAACAACAGCACTGCAAGTCCACAGCAAGCCGCTCTTTTTTTGCTATCAAACAATCTTTTAAACATGACGAATACCTCCACTATTTCTATGAATTCTGCTTTCTGGTAGATTATATGGTGGAAGGCTTGAAAATAGACTTTGAGTCTGTACTTTTTAAAGCAAAAGAGGCAAGCACAACTTGGATCTGGTTTGGAGTGAGTCCGTTGGAACTACTGAAGTGGATACAGCTATTGTTTGGCGATTACGGCTATGTCGTATTATTTTTTGGACTGGTACTGGAGTTCATCGCACTCCCCTTTCCCGGGGAAACAACGATGGCGTATGCGGGGTATCTCTCCTATGCGGGGAAATTGCATTTTGGCTGGCTGCTCATACTCGCATTCCTTGGCACCACCATCGGCATTACGATAACGTATTTTATTGGTCTGAAGGCAGGGCTGCCTTTCATTCAGCGTTATGGAAAATGGGTGCTGCTGTCTGAGCACAAGCTTGAACGCGCGCAAAAGTGGTTCAACAAATACGGTCAAAGCCTGGTTTTCCTTGGTTATTTCATTCCAGGCGTACGTCATTTCACCGGATATTTTGCCGGGATGATCAATCTTTCCTTTCGCAAGTTCGCCTTGTATGCATATAGCGGGGCCCTTCTGTGGGTCGTTCTTTTCATAAGCATTGGCAAGCTGTTCGGACCACAGTGGAATCTGGTCTTTCATACCGTGGAAAAATACTCGATATGGGTGGTTGGCGCCATTATCCTGCTCGCTCTGATCTTACTGATCTACCGATACAGAAATTCTTTGCTGTTCTCCAAGATCATGCGCAAGCTAAAGGCCAAGCCCGTATCCAAAACACGCCAAAATTAAATGTTATAAAAATAGAGAAAAGACGCAACCCGCTGTTCGCAGGTGCGTCTTTTTTAGGTGTAACCATATTTTATAAGCTATCCGTTCATTACCCTTCGGCTTTTACGGTTCCGCCCACTTTGTTCATTTCTACTTTCAGGTTTTCCTCTTCCGGCTTCGTCTTCTTGATAAAGAAGGCCAGAATCAATGCAGCAACACTCAACCATGTAGCAATATTAAATGCATCGTTAATGCCGTGAACCATGGATTGTGCAGTCAATGCGCCCATTTGCGCCTTATCGGTCGCTTTGGCAGCGCCGGCTTTAATACCCTCGGTTACATAATGCTTCGTTTGAGAAGTCATTACCGTTACCAGGATCGCTGTACCAATGGAACCGGAGATCGTACGCAGCGTATTGGACATTGCTGTACCATGCGCATTCATGCTTCGCGGCAGCTGATTCAGACCTGCGGTCTGGATCGGCATCATCATGAGTGACATACCAAACATGCGGACCGTATAAATGATCATCATGTGCGAGTACGACGTATCTACGGTCAGCTGACTGAATTCATAGGTCATTGCGACCGTGATCAAAAGACCGATGACAGATAGCCATCTGGCACCGATTTTATCGAATATCGCTCCCGTGATCGGGGACATAATCCCCATCAGGATAGCACCTGGAAGCATCATCAAGCCGGACTCCATCGGTGTAAACATGCGAATGTTCTGCAGGAACAGCGGCATCAAAATCATACCTGCGTACATCGCCATCGTTACAATCACGTTAATGATCGTCGTCAGCGTAAACATATTATATTTGAAAATCCGGAATTCGAGCATAGGAGCCTTGGACAACAGCTGTTTCCATACGAATGCAATTAGAGCCACTGTACCGATAACGAGCGTCCAAATGACCCGCGGGCTGTTCCAGCCGTCGGTACCTGCGTCACTGAATCCATACAGGAGTCCGCCAAAACCGATCGTGGACAGGATAACAGAGATCGCATCGAATCTCGGCTTGGTTACCTTTGTTACGTTTTTCAAGAAGAAAATACCGATTAAGGTTGCAATGACGGCAAAAGGCAAAATGATATAGAACAGGATACGCCAAGAATGATGTTCAACAACATAACCGGACAATGTAGGCCCAATCGCTGGTGCCAAAATCATGGCAATCCCCATCATGCCCATGGCCGATCCGCGTTTCTCAATCGGGAAGATGTTCAGGAATACGACCGTCATCAGCGGCATCAGAATACCTGCACCACCGGCTTGAATCAAACGGCCAATCATTAGTATGGCAAAGGATGGCGATAAGGCGCATATCAACGTTCCTATCGAGAACAACGACATGGCCGAAATAAATAACTGCCTTGTTGTAAACCTTGCAATCAGAAATGCGGTGACAGGAATCAAAACACCATTGACCAACATATAGCCTGTGGTAAGCCATTGTCCCGTGTTAGCCTGAATTCCAAGATCATCCATAATCTTAGGCAGGGCAACATTCATAAGCGTCTGATTCAGAAACGCTACAAACGCGCCGATGAGCAATGCGGCGATAATCGGCCCTTTCTTAATATGCTCTATAGACTGAGCTTGGCTGCTATTCATAATGTACTTCTCTCTCTCCCTTTATGTGATAATATGTCGATAATCTGTTGATGTGTGTCGAGCAAATGACGCCGGTCCTCTTCTCTGATAAGTAAGAGCGGATCCAGATAGTCACTGCATGTTTCTTCTGTGCGCTTTCGCAATTCATCCCCTTCCTCTGTGTTCCTCAGCGTGATGGATCTTCGATCTGTCTCGGAGCGTTTGCGTTCAACCATCCCCGCTTTAACAAGCCGATCCACAACACCGCTGGTCGTGCTGTTTCCTATAAGAATGAAATCTGCCAGCTCAGTGAGTCCGATATCCGGATGATCACGGAGTGTTCGCAGCACTAGATATTGAATCCAGGTGGTTCCAAGCGTCCCCGCATCCTTCCAAAACAACTGGTAAAAGCTCAGATGCACTTGGCGAAAAGAGTACAACAATTCTAGAATGTGTTCCTGCGAATCCAAAACCAATTCACCCTGTTTCTTAATCAATTCCATATCCTAATATTTCGCATACGAATTAGTTTAATGCCAACATGTTTTCATGTCAATATAAATATACGAATAAATTTACATATGTTTTTGCATAGATATTTCATAAATTCATGTAAGGATGATCCGTCAAGGCATGAATACGCTGACCAGTCATTTTTATAGATAGGTCACGATATACATCAAGTAGCATATCTTCAAAAAGCAGATCAACGATATTACACTTCGAATATTCTAAGTTCATATTTGATATGCAGACCCCGAAATGTTTTCCAGATGAGCTGTAAACGCGAAAAAGCCCGGCAGCATTCCTTATTAAGGAAAGCCGACGGGATTTACCCAGTTTTTCGCTATATGGATTAAAGAGCAGACAAAATATCATCGGTATGTCCTGCTACTCTAACTTTTCTCCATTCTTTCAGGAGTTTCCCATCCTCATCAATAAGAAAGGTGGAGCGGACAATTCCTTCATACTCACGTCCATACATCTTTTTGAGCTGCCATACGCCATACAGCTCACTGACTTTGTGTTCCTCATCTGACAGCAGGAGAAAAGGCAGTTCGTATTTATTTGCGAATTTACCGTGGGATTTAACTGGATCGGGGCTTACACCGAGCAGGGTAACCCCCTTTTCTTCCAATATATGATGGGAATCACGGAAGCTGCAGGCCTCCTGCGTGCAGCTCGGCGTCATATCTTTCGGATAAAAATACAATACGACTTTACGGCCGCGATAGCTGCTTAGCGTGACTTCTTCTCCATTCGATGCGGGAAGCGTAAAGTCAGGCACCTCTTGCCCGATTATAAGTTCAGTCATGATTCATTCGTCTCCTTTCGACAATGGATAGATGCTGGATGCTAACGTAAAATTGATTGTATCCACAAAAAAAATTATAATAAATGAATCCTTAACCTACAAATGTCGAAACAGACAACAAGCTCCTTTATCAGGATAATTGAAAGGAAGAGAAGGAATGACCTTAAGGAAGAAAACGATATTGTGGATTATAGCCATCATTTTGGTAGCTGTGATCGGCTACGCTGTATATTATTTCACTTCGATTTATAGTGGTTTGCAAGGCCTGCAAAAAACCGGAGAAGCGTCTCCATTCAAAAACGTAACCCCCGTCGAAGTCAAGGTTCCCGATCCTCCCAAATGGGAAGGTACCGAGCCTGTTAACATTCTACTCATGGGCGTAGACGCGCGTGGTCTCAAAGAAGGTGAAGTTCCGAGATCCGACAGCATGATGGTTGCTTCTCTTGATCCCGTCAAAAAGCGGATTAATCTGTTCTCTATTCTGCGCGATACGTACACGGATATTCCAGAACACGGGAAAGACCGCATCAACACAGCGATTACCCATGGTCCGAATACGGCCATGAAAGCCGTCGGCGACCTGCTCGGTATTCAAATCCAGTATTATGTCTACACCGATTTCCAGGGCTTTATCAAGCTTGTGGACGCAGTCGGTGGCGTCGATTTCTATGTAGAAAAGGATATGTACTATCCGAGTGCCGCAGATAAGCATGAGTATGATATCAATTTGAAGCAGGGCAATCAGCATCTGGATGGCAACACTGCGCTCCAATATGTGCGCTTCCGTCATGATGCTACCTCTGACTTCACCCGTACCGAGCGGCAGCGCGCCTTTTTGAAGGCTGTTGCCGAGAAAATGCAGTCCACTACTTCCATCATGAAGCTTCCCGATATTCTGGAAGGCGTCAGTCCGTATATTGACACCAACTTGTCGGTCAACGATATGTGGAAGCTGGCAACTGTCGGCTACAAGAGCCAGATGGCCAGCAGTGAGCAGATTCCTCCGATGAAGCTCCTGAAAGAGAAAACCATTGGCGGCGCGGCTGTATTGACTGTATCGAGTGAGACGGCGCTGAAGGATTATATTAAGGATATCTTCAACAAACCGGCGCCGGTACCGGTCTCAAGCGATGGTAAAACCGAATCCGAAACAAACAGCACAACTACCCAGGACACTTCGTCCGGAAGCAAAAATAGCAGTACGGGCAGCAATTAAGGCTGCCCGCCTGCTTTTAATGAGGAAAGGAAGTTGAATCAACATGAATCGTTCACGTTCTGAACAGCTTTACCAAGAAGCATTACAGCACATCGTCGGAGGCGTCAACAGCCCTTCCCGCTCATTCAAGGCGGTAGGCGGCGGGGCGCCTGTATTTATGAAGCGGGCAAACGGAGCCTATTTCTGGGATGAGGATGATAACCGCTATATAGATTATCTGGCTGCTTACGGCCCAATCATCACTGGACATGCCCATCCTCATATTACGGCAGCCATTACACAAGCAGCTGCAAACGGCACGCTGTATGGTACACCAACAGAGCTTGAGATCAAGCTTGCCAAAATGCTGAAGGAAGCCATTCCTTCCATGGACAAGGTCCGTTTTGTCAATTCCGGCACGGAGGCCGTAATGACGACCATCCGTGTTGCACGCGCTTTTACCAAACGAAACAAGATCATCAAATTCGCAGGCTGCTACCACGGCCACTCTGATCTGGTGCTGGTAGCTGCCGGTTCAGGTCCTTCCACGCTTGGCATTCCGGACAGCGCCGGGATACCAACAAGCATCGCCCAGGAAGTCATTACGGTTCCATTCAATGACCTCGAAGCCCTTCAAGCGGCTCTGACCAAATGGGGCGACGATGTCGCTGCTGTCATGGTGGAGCCGATTGTCGGCAACTTCGGTATGGTTATGCCTGCAAAGGGCTTCCTCGAAGGCCTTTGCCAAATGACACATGATAACGGGTCACTCGTGATTTATGACGAAGTGATCACCGCATTCCGATTCCATTATGGCTCTACCCAAACCTTTGCCGGTTTGGACAACCATGAGGCGATCAAGCCTGATCTGACCGCCCTTGGTAAAATCATCGGCGGCGGACTGCCGATCGGTGCTTATGGCGGCAGCAAAGAGGTTATGGAACAGGTTGCTCCACTCGGCCCGGCTTACCAGGCTGGAACCATGGCCGGCAACCCGGCTTCCATCGCTGCCGGCATTGCTTGCCTGGAAGTCCTTCAAGGTGAAGGCGTCTACGAAGAAATGAACCGGCTTGCCATTAAGCTTGCCGATGGACTTCAAGCTTCCGCTGACCGTCACGGCGTGGCACTGACCATTAACCGTATCCGCGGTTCCCTGTCCACACATTTCTGCGATCATCCGGTCACCAATTATGAAGAAGCGCAGGATACGGACGGCGAGGCTTTTGCTGCATTCTTCCGCCACATGCTTGACCGGAATATCAATCTGGCACCTTCCAAGTATGAAGCCTGGTTCCTGACAACGGCGCATACGGATGAGGATGTCGATGTTACGCTCGCCGCTGCGGAGGAGTCATTCCGTGAGATGGGCAAGGAACGTAAGTAATCAAAAAGCGAAGCCAAACAGTTATAACTTTGCTAGAAATAAAAGGAACTGTCTCAAAGGCCGAACGGTCTGAGGCAGTTCCTTTTTTTTGTTGGTCGGCGCTCCGCGAACGAAGCATTCCTGCCATCGCTGTTGCCCCCAAGTATCATGAATTTATTATTAATTGGTAGATATCTTGGAGACAAAGGCGAACGCTAGCGCTTGTTCGGAATTGCTTCGTCCTCTCCGTTCTGGAGGACGCTGCGGGAATGAACGTTGCTTCGATCGCTGTTGTCATCGGATTCTTTTTAAAGATTATTTATGGGTATGATCCGATGACAAAGGCGACCGCTCCGCTCCTCCGCAATCGTTCATTCCCTCCGCTACTTGTGTGCTACTAGATCATTCTGCATACAAACAAAGGCTCCTCAAAGTCAGAGACGACTTTGAGGAGCCTTTTTCAAACACCATAACGCTTATTGCGCAGCTTTGATATTGTCAAAAAACTTCGTTTGCACGGTTTTGGCCGTTGCATCCAGTTGTGCCTTGGAATCCGTACCTTTCTTCGAGAAGGATTCCTGCACGACGTTGGACATCGCGCCGTAGTAATCCTGCGTGCCGTACTGGGCCTCAGGCTTGCCATCGATCAGGCTCAGCATCTTGGCGTCGTAACGGTATACGTTGTCGTATTTGTCGTAGATGGCATTCACTTTAGTCGCGTATTCGGAATTGTCGCTGAAGTAGTTCAGCGGAGCAGGCACATAGTATTTGTTTTTGTCCTTACGCTCCTGGATGTTGGCATCCAGCGCTTCGATACCCTTGTCGGTGAAGTAATCAAACGTGATATAGCGGAACGCGATTTCCTGTTCGTCCTTCGAAGCATTCGGGTTGATCACCAGATAGTTTCCGCCGAGAATACCGATGTGCTTGCCGCCTTTTTCCGCAGCAGGCATTGGATACGCGATCACGTTCTCCGGCTTGAGTCCGCCTTGGTTCAAGGCAGAGTCCACAATGTCGAATGCGCCGGCGATCACCATTGCCGTACGGCCCTGCTGGAATGCGCTGATCGCATCGCCCCATCCAAGCGCCCAGTCTTGAGGAATTGCATTAGCTTCCCATCTCAGCTTCTTATAGAAGTCGAGCGCTTTAATGCCTGCATCGGAATTAAACATTGCCGTATATTTTCCGTTGTCGTTCTTTTGGATTTCGCCGCCGGCTTCGAACAGGAAGTTCGTCCAGTTCCAACCGGATTCATTGCCTTTACCCATTGGAGCAATACCGGAAATGCCTTTTTTGGCGTCGGTCGCGCCTTTGGCAACGTTATACATATCGTCCCAAGTCCAGTCCATATCGGGCACCGGAACCTGCTTCGCATCCAGCAGCCCTTTGTTGATGACTGTGGAGGTCACGTAGCCGTTTTGCGTGATGCCGTACACTTTGCCGTCAACGATGAACTGGTTTTGCAGGAGCGGGTTCATCTCGTCCTTGTACTCCCAGCTGTTGTAGAGCTCGCTGATGTCCGCAACCCAGCCATGCTCGACCAGCATCTGGGCTTCCGTTGCGAACGTATTGTAGAATGTTGGCGCTTCGTTCGAAGCCATTTTAATGCCGATTTCATTCACGTTGTACTGCCAGTCGTCCTTCACGATCGTCACGTTCGGGTATTTTTCGTTGAAGCGTTTGATTTTATCGTCTTCCTGCGCTCTGGCTTCCTTCTGGTCAGGCAGCGGGTAGTGGATCTTGATCGTGACTTTTTTCGTGGTAATATCATCCGTTTTGGCAGGCTCTTCGGATTTGTTACCCGTATCCGTCGTGCCTTGCGATCCTTGATTATCGGCCGGTTTAGGGTCTCCCGCCGTTTTGTTGCCGCTGCACGCAGCCAGCATCGATGCGGAAAGCACGAGACTGACGAGCACTATTGATAACTTACGCATTGAAACTCCCCTTTTCGCTATTAAGTGTTGTTACTCTTTCATCATAAGAGAGGAACCGCAATCTAACGATGTGTAATCTTATGGCCTTCGTGTGCAGGCCTACGATGTTGACATCGGGCTACCCTTTTACCGCAGACAGGTTCACGCTGCGCATGATAAACCGCTGGAATACGAGAAAGACGAGAATCGGCGGCAACATGACCATAAACAGGATCGTGAATTTAATGCTGTTGTCCATGCTGCGGGCGTTGATGACATATTTGTAGATGGCGGTCGCCAAGGTATATTTCTCCTCGCTGTGGAGCACCAGAGAAGGCCAGAACCAGTCATTCCACGCCCCCGAGAAAATAAAGATCGCCAGCGTCGCGAAGATCGGTACCGACAGCGGAACCGCGATGCGGACATAGCTCGTGATCTCGGATGCTCCGTCGATGCGCGCCGCCTCAAAAATCTCCGGATGGATACCGTCGAAAAAGTTCTTCATCAGCAGGAAGTAATACGCGCTCGCCCCCGCCGGGAGCCAAAACGCCCAGAAGGTGTTCAGCAGCCCGAGATCCTTCAGGTTCACGAAATTCGGAATCATGTAGCTCGAGGCCGGAATAAACAAAGTCATCAGAATAAAAAAGTAGATCGCCCGGTAATACGGTACCTTCAGGCGCGAAATGCTGAAGGAGGCCAGACCGAGCACAAAAATCGTCATGAACAGGTTGCCGACGAAGACGAATATCGTATTCTTCAGAAACATCGGCAGGTTGATGTACTCCCAGCCTTCCTTAAAGTTACTCCAGTTCCAGGTTTCCGGGAAGAAATGCGGCGGGAACGTGTTGACCTCCTGGTTTGTTTTCAAGCCGTTAAACATCGTCATCAGAATCGGATACAGCATCGTAACGATCATAACGAGGATGCACAGAAACATGATGCCGTACACAACCCGGTTTAAAGGCTTTTTCAGATCGGAATCCGACAGGATGCCGCGTTCATGCTGCTTGCTCATATCAGTATTCCTCCTTGTTCAGCTTGTATTGAAACAGCCCTACAAGGCTGAGCACGACGAACATCAGCATGCCAAGCGCCGTGGCCGTGCCGTAATCCAGACGCGTAAAAGCGTATCTTACGATCAAAAGCGAATAGGTCAAGGTCGCGTTATTCGGTCCGCCGTCAAGCAGCGCGAGCTGCGACTGGTAAGACTGCGACGTGCCGATCACCTGCAAAATAAGCATCAAAACGATCAAGCTGCGCAAGGACGGAAGCGTGATATACCGGATGCGGTTCCACACCCCTGCCCCGTCGATCTCGGCCGCCTCGTACCAATCCCGCGGAATGCTGAGCACGCCTGCCAGATAGATCAGCATCGCCGAACCGAATTGCTGCCATGTCTCCATAAATACGATCGCGATCATCGACCATTTGCTGTCCGAAATAAACGAAACCGAATCGACGCCGAGCGCGCTCAGCAGCCCGTTGATCGGACCGACCGGATCATACATCCATCTCCACATGCCGTACAGCACCACGCCCGGAACGACGAAAGGCAGATAAGCGGCGATGCGCGCAATGCCCTGGAATCTGCGCAGCTCCGAAATCGCGATCGAGGCGACGATCGGCACCCAGAATCCCATGATCATCGTCAGCAGCATGTAATAGAGCGTATTTTTAACCGCCGTCCACACATCGGGATCATGAAACACCCGTACATAGTTGTCCAGTCCGACGAACGTGTTGCCCTTTACAAAGTCGATACTGTAGAAACTGTACAAAGCCCCTTTGGCAATCGGCACCCATAAAAACAAAATGAAAATCACAACAGCCGGCAGCAGAAACATGTATCCCCAAAAGTGCTTTGTAAAGCGTCCTTTTCTTTTGGGTGATTTGTTCTCTATAACCGGCTGCAGCACTGCTCCTGGCTCCCCCATTTTTCTCCCTCATTCCTTGTTGATTTCAAGCTTATTTTCATTGTAGAAAAGGAGGATGCCTTGGAACATGTCTAGTTCTATGCGAATGATGGTTGATCTTACTTCTTCTATTTTTTGAGGTCGCTTGGGCTGACCCCGTAATACTTTTTAAAAATCTTGCTGAAATGCTCCGGAGACTCGTAGCCGACCCGCTCGGCAATCTCGTAGCGGCGCAGATCGGTATGCAGCAGCAGCGACCGGCTCTCCTCCATCCGCAGCTTGACCACGTATTCCCAGAGATTGAAACCGGTAATCTTCTTGAACAGGTAGCTCAAATAGTTCGGACTGACATGATTCCGTTTGGCAACCTCATGAATGGTGAGTCCCTTTTGGCTGTAGTTTTCTTCGATATAGGTCTTCGCCTGCTCCACGATCCGGTTGCTTTGGGTCGATAGCTCTTCGGCGTTCGGATCGCGGGCGTAGTTATGCCAGCTGAAATCCCCGTAGTAAAAGACATGGTAATCGCCGTGCTCGCTGGTCCAAATCATCGCCTTGTCGGCCTGGCGGCTGAGCACGTTCACGAACTGCAGACCTTTTAAAATCTGGCTGATGCCTACCGTGCACTCGATTTTCAAATACTTGCCTATATGATGGTGCATGCTCCGGCTGATCATCTCGAGCTGGCTGATCCGGTTCGAATGCTGCTCCGCATACTCCGCTTCACTCCACTGGACAAGTATATTTATGCTGCGGTCCGGCGCATAGAACACCTGCGCGTTCAGCTCCTGATCCAGCAGCTCCTTGATAATATTGAGCGAAGCATACTGCATGAGCGGGATATCCTTCTCCGGGAACGGGCTCTCGCCGTTTGCCGCGATCAGCGCCAGTTTAACCTTAATCACGGCGAAATAAGGTCCTGTAATCCCGATATTTTCATAATACGATTGCATGGGATAAGGCCCATCCGGATGTTCTACCGTCTCGGCGAGCAGCCGGTTCAGCGGCTCGCTGGATTCCGGCTGCGGCTCCTCCATGCGGAAATCCTCGTGCCCGGCCGAAAGCACCTCTTCCGTGCGGGGCAGCGGTTTATCCATTTTCAGCAGCACGCTGCGGACCGAGTCCAGGAACTGCTCGCTATTGAGCGGCTTGATCAAATAATCACGCGCGCCCAGGCGGATCGCCATCTGCGCATATTGAAAGGTTTCATGGGCGGATATGATGATGGTCTGCACCCAAGGCTTGACGATCTTCGCCTGGTGCATCAGCTCGATGCCGTTCATTTCCCCCATCTGGATGTCCGTGATGAGCAGATCGATATTCTCCATCCGGATGTAATCCAGCGCTTCTTCGCCGCTCGTGGCGGTAATGATTTTGCCGATGCCGAGTCCCGAAGCATTCAATAGCCCTGCCAGACCTTTGCAAATCAACGGTTCGTCATCCACGACTAAAATGTTGTACATGTCTCTCGTTCCTCCCTTTAATCGTCCTGCCGGGTGATCAGCAGCGATACCGTTACTGTCGTTCCCCCTTCGGTCCGCCCTTCATAGGCCAGTCCGTATTCAGGTCCGTAATGCAGCTGCAGGCGCTGATGAATGTTTCGGATGCCGTAGCCCGTCGGCGAATTCGACGAGTCATCGCTAAGCACCTTGCGGATCGCATCATAGTCGACGTTCTTGAAACCGTTGTCGGAAATGCGGATGTACAGCACACCCTGGCTCTCTTCGGCAATAATCCGGATTTCCCCGTCCTCACCCATATTTTTAATGCCATGAATGATACCGTTTTCTATCAGAGGCTGCAGCGTGATTTTCGGTATGTTGACCGAATACAGATGCTCGGGAATGTCCATTTCTACGCGGAAGGCATAGTCGTAGCGGTTCTGCTGCAGCTTGATATAAGCCGTGGCATGCTCAAGCTCCTCCTCCAGCGTAATCAGCTCCCGGCCGCGGCTGAGACTGATTTTCATCAATTTGGATAAATCCTTGATCATGTCGGCGGAAACGGTATTCCCCTCCATCGTGCTTTTCCAGTAGATGCTCTCCAGCGTATTGTACAAGAGATGCGGATTAATCTGCTGGTACAGAAGCGAAAGCTGCGTTTCCTTCTGCTTCAAATCCATGTTGTATTTATAATGAATGAGATCATTCAGCCTGCGTGCCATGTCATAGATCGTCGAGATCAGCACGCTGACCTCGTCGCTGCGCTTCCTGTACGGGGACTGAGGCACGATGTTACCGGGTTCATACCTGCGGACGAAGAAGACAAGCTTCTGGAGCGGCGTCATGAGCGATCGCCAGAAATACAAAATAATAATCAATCCGACGATGAAATAAGCGATCGAAATGACCAGAATGACCCGCTTGATTTCGTTTTGCTGCTGAAGCAGCGCTTTGACGGGCACCTTGTAGATCAGCTTCTGCTGAAGCACATAATTATAATCGGCCACATAAATGAAATCTTTCGTGATGACATCCTTCACGCCGATGGCCGATCTGCCGGGATCTAGCTCCGGCGGCAGCTCGAGCACGCCTTCTCTCCCTGCTTCCGTCGTCGTGAGAATGTGATCCTGCCAATCTGTGAAATAGATCTCACCTTCGGGAAGCGAGACCGTTTTCAAAGATTCGGCAATTCGGGCATCCACGTTGGATACGGCCAGGACACCGATCGTTCCGCCCTGGTAGATATTGTTGATCGCCCGCACGTAAAGGAGCGTCTTCTGATCCTTCTGCCCTTTTACCGGAGGCGAGAGATGATTCGTCAGCTTCAAATAACCGTTCCCCTTGCGGGAGACGGCTTCGTCGAACCATTCCGGCTTTTCCTTGTCGTTAGAGAAAAAATACACACCCGACTTTTTGGATTCCGGATAATAGGGTGCAAAAAAATAAGCGTTGTCCGGATCATACACGTAAAGCGAATAATACAGCGGCTCCCGCTCATCGGTTTCCTGCGAATATGTACTCAGCATGACTTCGATTTTTTCGTAATTCTTCACGCGGGCGAGGATCGCCTCATCTTTGGTCGTGCCCAGCTGCTGGATCATGGAATTTTGAAACACGGTCGAAGTGACCTTGTTGATCGTTTCGATGTCCCTGCTGATCAGCTTGAAATTTTGCTTATTCAGCTCGATATACGCGTTGGTCACATGCCGCTTCAAAATTTGCCCCGCTTTGTTGTTGCCATAAGCGTTCAGGATGAAAAGCGGAATCACGAGAACAAGAAAAAGCAGGATTAGCTGCTGCTTGACGTTCATTTTCGTAAATGGGTTCTGAAGCTTCATTCGCCATAAACACCTCCGGCTTCTTTCAATATAGCAGTTCTAAAATAGTGCAAGTATGTGCATCTCTACGTTAATCATGGGCATTTGTAAGATCAAGCACTGAACGCATTGGGGTTTACAGGAAATGTAACTCCAGAACTCTAGTGTAAGGCATTATTCCCGGCTTGCCAGTATATTTTTATGGGGAAATGGACGTAGAAAAAAGAAAAAAAGCGGCTCGCGGCCGCTTCATTCCATTTCATGCAACTTTAACGAGACAGAGGGAGGGCCAGGATCCAATTCAGCATGATGCTCGCCTTCACTCTTTTTGATATCAGGCACCGAAGTAGCTTGCAGCACCCTGAGCACCCCATATCCCAGCACGCCTCCTGCTGTATTCATGATCAGGTCATCGACGTCAAAAGTTCCGATAAACAGCAGCAGCTGCGCCGTTTCCAGCGCCAGGCTGACTCCGAACGAAATCAGCAACACCTTCAGCACCGGCATGGACCGGAATCCGCATACCAGCGGTAGCAGGAAGCCAAGCGGCATAAAAGCGGCGATGTTTCCGAAAAAGTTGATGAAACTGGACGGACTCCAAAGATTGCGAATATTCCCAATAATCTCATGCATAGGCACTAGATTGCTCATCATCCGCAGATGCTGCAGGATGCGCTCCGGATGCGTGACGCTCTCGGTCAGCTGCCGCAGGTAAAAACCAGGGCTCGAGCCTCCAAACTTGAACAAAATGACCTTCACAAGCACATATAAATAAACGATAAACACAAGGATCAAGCCCAGCTTGACTGCCATGCGTATGGAATGGCCCGGATCGGCCGGACCGGAACCGGCTTGGTGTCTTCCGGATCGGCTCCGGTCCGGCGGAACATGATCATAAGAATTCATAACAGATTCTCCCTTAACATGCTATTTTGCTTACATGGTTAAGGATAGCCTGAAGGTCTTTGATATTTCTCAATAAAAAATAAAGAAGTTTAAAGAATCGCTTTATTCCACCAAATCGATCAGTCCGGAAACGACCCGGTCCGCTTCACTGAGAATCTCGGGACGGCCGATGCCGACAACGCCGCAGCCTGCAGCCTTGCCCGCCTGCACGCCGGCAGCCGCATCCTCGAATACGACACAATGGGAAGGGTCAAGCCCCAAAGCTTCGCATCCCTTCACGAATACCTCCGGGTCTGGCTTGGCCTTGGACACCCTGTTGCCGTCGATCACCACATCGAACAGGGAGGCGATCTGCAGCCGCTCCAGGATGAATTCCGCATTTTTGCTGGCCGAGCCAAGCGCGATGCCTACGCCCCGCTCCCTGAGCCCGGTCAAATACGGTCTTACGCCCGGAAGCAGCTCCGATTCGTCCAGCTGCGAAATGTACTTCACGTAGCGGTCATTTTTTTCCTGCGCCATACGCAGCTGCTCCGTTTCCGTGGCCTGCACGCCGCCGATCTCGAGCAGAATTCGCAGCGACTCCATCCGGCTGACGCCCTTCAGCCGTTCATTATGCTCCTCCGTAAACTCGAATCCCAGCTCCTTCGCCAGCTCGCGCCAGGCGAGGAAATGGTATTTGGCCGTATCGACGATCACGCCGTCCAGATCGAAAATAGCGCCTTTCATATGCTCCAGCATGTCTAATCCTCCGCTTTCTAAAGTTGTTGGTTAACTTCCCGCCTTGACGGTTGTTGTCTTCAGCATCGGTACCTCCACGCCTGCCATGCCGATCTCGGCGTTCTCTCCGTATAATCGAATCGCCACGTGGTCGCCCTCAGTGACGCGCACACGAACGCGCTGCTGGTCAGCTTTAATCTCCAGGACGCTGCCCCGATAGGTCATGTTAAAGCTGTATTCATCCCAGGCTTGCGGTATGGACGGGGCAAGCGCCAGACCCTCACCGTCGGAGCGAAGGCCTCCGAATCCGTAGACGATGTTCATCCATGCAGCCGCGATGGAGGTCGTATGGAGCCCTTCCCGGGTGTTCCGGTTATAGTTGTCCAGATCAAGTCTCGTAGCAAACTCAAAGAAATGGTAGGCTTCCTCATGCCGTCCGATCTCCGCCGCCAGGATGGAATGGATCGACGGGGACAGTGAGGATTCATGAATGCAGCGCGGCTCGTAATACTCGTAATTCACCCGCTTGGCTTCGGTCGTATACTCGCTGTTGTACAGGAACATGAACATCAGCACGTCCGGCTGTTTAATCATGTCGTAGCGGTACAGCCGGTCATACGACCAGTGGGAATACAGCGGAAATTCCGTTACCGGGATCGAATGGATATCGATATGCGGCATGTCGAAGAAGCCGTCATGCTCTTCGTAAATGCCGGTCTCCGCATCGTATGGGATTTTCATGTTCTCGGCCAGCCGGGCCCAGTTTTCAAGTTCTTCTTCACGCAGCCCCGTCTTTTCCGAGACGGCATTCAGTGCTGCTGGCGCTTCCGTCTTCATTTCTTCGAGCAAGGATCGGGTATATTCGAACAGCTTTTTCGCCATCAGGTTGATATAGCAGTTGTTGTTCACCATGAGCTGGAATTCGTCCGGTCCCATGACGCCAAAATAGCCGTATTGCCCGCTCTTTTGTCCCCACTGCCCGCGCGTCGCGTAGAAACGGCTGATTTCGACCAGCATTTCGGCCCCTTTTTCGTACAGGAAAGCTTTGTCAGACACAATGCGGTCGTAGTGCCATAGGCCGTAGGCAACCGCGGTGCCCACATGCAGCTGAAGATTGGAATGCTGCCACAGATCGCAGCTCTCGGTTCCGTCGATGGTCGCAATCGGGTAGAACGCCCCCTCGCAATCGACCTCGCGGGCGCGCTGCTTCGCATGCTCCAAGGAACGGTAGCGGAATTCCAGCAGGCTTTTGGCCGCTTTCGGATTGTTGAACAGATAAAACGGCAGGCAGTACGTTTCCGTATCCCAGAATGCCAGGCCCCGGTAGGCCTCACCCGTCAGCCCCTTCGCGCCGATGTTGAAGCCGGGATTGTCGCCGTGGTACGTCTGGTACATTTGGAATATGCAAAACCGGATGCCCTGCTGGTTCTCGGGATCCCCTTCGATCCGGATATCCGAGGTCCGCCAGATTTCTTCCCAGTACGCCGCCTGCTCACGGCTTAACTCGTCGTAGCTTACTTCTGCCGTCTGTTCCAGCAGCGCCTGACCCTCATCCCAGACAGCGGCATCCGGCTCTTCGCAGGTGACGAACGCAGCATTCACGGCCACCTTATCCACAACCGCCGCCTGCCCTTGCTCCACATGAAGCGTCAGCTCGGTACCTGCAAGATGCTCCTGCTCTACCGGTTCCGAACGAACAACCTCCGCGCCCTGCGTATGGAGCGTAAAAGAGGAATAGAGGCGGTTGCCCGTGTTAGCCGTTCTGCCGAGCATCGCTGCGCCGCTCCCGGCCTGCTCCCGGCGAACTACGGACCAGAACCCTCGCCCTTGATCCTCATGCAGCGTATTGAAATCAAGCCCGGAGCGGATCTGCACCGTGCCCGAAAAATTAAGCGGCGTAATGGTGATCCGCTGCGCCCCGACATGGGATCTTGTCATGCTCACCAGCCGTTCGAAGCGGATTGCGAGCTCTTTTCCATCCTTCACATGCCATACCAACTCGCGCTGGACCGTTCCCTTGCGGAAATCAAGCACGCGCCGGAATCCGGAGAAGCGGCTTTGAGCCAGATCGAGCTGTTCACCGCCCACCGTAATCCGCGTATACAGCCAGTCCACCGCATTGACCATGAAGCGCAAGGAACGGATGGTGCCGCGGTAATGACCCTGTACCGGCATTTCTTCATACAGTCCGTTAAAATAGCTGCCCAGCAGCGTGTCTCCTCCGTATCCTTCCTCCGGATACCCGCGGACGCCCATATATTCATTCCCCAGCGCGAAAATGGATTCGGACACCCGGCCTCGCTCCGGATCAAACCCTTCCTCCACAACCGACCAGGGATCCACCTTAAAGTACTTATCAGCGACTTTTGCCATTCCATTCTCTCCCCTTCCCATCAATGGGAAGCGTCAGCCCCGTCTCCTCTGCTCTATGGGGCGGCTAACGCTCCTGCTTCAAGCATAGCGAAAAGAAAATAGGTGCCCAATGTGCAGTGCTCAGCCTTTTATGTGCATTTGTACGGATTCGCCTGTGCAGGCAAAAATCACGCCTATTCCCTTTTGCAGCGGGATGCGTTACAAT
Organism: Paenibacillus dokdonensis; assembly: GCF_004916975.1. Lineage (GTDB taxonomy): Bacteria > Bacillota > Bacilli > Paenibacillales > Paenibacillaceae > Paenibacillus_AQ > Paenibacillus_AQ dokdonensis. The sequence goes on from NZ_STGQ01000003.1 coordinate 841,175, forward strand.
AATCCCCATATTCACGATGATGAAGAAGAGTACGCGGATCAGGCGTCTTCAGAGAGCCGGCGGTTGGTGCAAGCCGGTGACGACATGCGCGGAAGTGGGCTTCGGAGTGACCGGTCTGAACGTAAACCGCGGGTAGCTGCGGTTGAAGCCAGTAGGACAGGCGGCATTTCCCCACCGTTAACCGGGGCAGGGTATCGAGGAAGACCTTGGGATCAAGGCTGGAATCCGTACCTGATGAGCAGGGCTTTCATTTCGATATGAAATGGCGGCCAAACAAGGTGGCACCGCGAAGTTACAGCTTCGTCCTTGGAAAGTGATGTACCGGAGTGAGAACCTCCGGCAATCGCTTTTCACAGGACGGAGCTTTTTTGTGCTCTAGATAAGGAGGTGATGGCCATGGATGATGGCTGGTGGTGGCGAGGCGAAGGGACACATAACCATTTAAAAACCTGGAGGGATACCAATGACAACAACATCTATTCAACCGAAGCAGGAAATTGTGCTGACCGGAGACCGGACAACCGGAAAGCTTCACCTGGGCCATTACGTCGGCAGCTTGAAGAGCCGGGTACAGCTCCAGCAGCAGTATGAGACTTATATTATGCTGGCCGATGTGCAGGCTTTGACGACTCATTTTCACAACCCCGGCCTGCTCTCCCAAAGTGTGCGCCAGGTGGCGCTGGACTATCTGTCCGTCGGGATCGACCCGGAGCGCGCAACGATTTTCGTACAATCCATGGTACCGGAAATTGCTGAGCTAACTATTTTTTATTCCATGTTTGTCACTGTGAGCTCGCTGCGGCATAATCCCACGGTGAAGCATGAAGCGCAGGAGCGCGGATACGAGGATCTGTATTACGGCTTTCTCGGATATCCGGTCAGCCAGGCCGCGGATATTACCTTCTGCAAGGCTTCCCTCGTTCCAGCCGGGGAGGATCAAATTCCCCATATCGAACAGACTCGTAAAATCGTACGCCGTTTCAACGAGCTCTACGCACCCGTGCTTGTTGAGCCCCAAATTCTTGTCGGCGAGCGGCTGGACGGACTTGATGGCGGCAGCAAAATGAGTAAGAGCCTTGGCAATGCCATCTGTCTGGATGCATCCACCGAGGAAGTGCAGACCCAGATCCGCCGGGCCAAGACCGATCCTGGTCGTATTCACAAGACGGATCCCGGCAATCCCGACATCTGCACCATCTATGGCTACCACTGCATTTTCCGCAAAGAGGGCAGCGGAGAAATCCGGGAGAACTGCATGAAAGGCACCATCGGCTGCGCCGCTTGCAAAGCGATGATTACGGAAGTTCTCGAAGATGTCCTGAAGCCCATCCGTGAGCGGCGTGAACTCTACAAGCAGCGCCCCAAAGATATCGACGATATGCTTATGGCCGGCACCGAGAAGGCGCGGAAGGTTGCGCGCCAGACGATGAATGAGGTACGCGAGGCCATGGGGATGAACTACTTTTCCATGACCAGTGAGCAGTAAGGAATGCTGAATTGAAGCGGCCGACTCCGAACAGTTAATTCAGCCTTAGATGTGTTAGGAGGGATGGGAATATGCCCTCCTCCACTTTTATTCATCTCAACGGAATGCAAAAAAACCAGCTGTCCATCGGCCTCTTAGACCTTTGGACAACTGGTTTTTTACTTTTCACTGCACTGCTTATATTATGGATTAATAAATGCTGTTCTCAGGTTCGGTACGTATTGCACATCAAATCCTAGGCCCGACGCCAGCACAGCGATCGGCACGTACGTCTTTGATTCCTTGCCCACCTTGTTCAGGAAAGCCGCTGCGTCAACAGGCACCGCCTTGCCGTCCACTGTTACTGATTTGGAGCCGATGGTAATAACGACCGTGTGGCCATCATGGGTAATCGTGGCGCTGGATGTTTTGTTATCCCACTTCGATGTGGCGCCGATCGCATCAACGATGTCCTTGATCGCCACGAAGTTCAGGTTCTGGCGGATCACCGGCTTATATGGAGTGTTCAGCTCTTTCCCTTGAACGAAAATCCCCATCGGTGTTCCTGCTTCATGCACCGCAAGCTTGGTATAGCTTCCCCAAATGACTTCGGAGAACACTTTGGCCATCGCTTCATAGCCAAGCTGGTTCGGGTGAATATCGCGATCCTTGATGATATGAGTCATTGTGCCTTCCCCGCCGATGAATTCCTTGGCGACATGTGCTACCTTGACATTCATGCCCTTCGTTCCAAAGTCCGCTGCCATCTTATCGATCACGCCGGTAAATGATTCAGCCACCTTCCCGAGCTTCGGATAGAGCACACTGTCTGCAATTTCCGGCATCGGCTGGTATTGATCCGCAACGACAATCAAGGCATCCGGGTTCAGCTCATGCAGATCGGCAACGACCACATCCATGCTGTCTGTGTACAGCTTGAACAGCTGTTCAACACGGGTTTGCAGTTCAGTTTCGCTCAGCTTGCCCGCCGTATTAAGCAGCTCTGACATGTCGTTTCCACCAATGGTAATGGTAATCGCGTCTGCAGCGGTAAGATCCGATTGGGTCTGCGCTGCCGCGGCGCCGATCTGTGGTGTGCGCGGGTCTATCAGATTCGGCTGGATTTCATCAGCCGTGATTGCCTGGCCCTTCTTCACCGCTTCCACGAAGTTCTGAAGCCCGCCGCTTTTCAGACCGGCAATCCCCACATTCACTGTGGATGTATTTCCATGCAGCAGTCCCTGCTCCTGCAATCGGTCGACGAACCCGTATGGCCGCTCCGTCTCACTCTTACCTGGTTCATAGCCCACCGTCAGTGAGTCGCCTAACGCCACAATACGGTACGGCTCCTTACCGGCCGTTTGCACATCCGGCGCAGCCGATGCAGCCCCAAGCAGCATGGAGGACATCACCACCGCTGCGGAAACAGCAGATATGTACTTTTTAAAAGAATTCAGCATTTCATCACTCCTTATCACAAATGAAAGCCCTTCGTACCTTCAGGTACAGGGCTCTCTCTATTTTACCATCTTCTGTTAGCAGGGTTAACCTGTTTCTTCGCGAAATTCGGATGGCGTGCGTCCCGTCGCTTTCTTGAACACCTGCGTGAAATATTTCGCGTCCTGGTATCCGACCAGCGGTGCAATCTGATACACCTTGACGCTTGTATTCTTCAGTATATACTTGGCCTTCTCCATCCGGCACTGGGTCAGATATTCAAGGAAGGTATAGCCGGACATTTGCTTGAACAGCGTGCAGAAATGGCTGATGCTCAGGTCCACCACTTCTGCAACCTCTTCCATGCTCAGATCCTTGTGATAATGGTTCGTAATATAAGCCTTCGCCTTTTCGATCAGCGAATGACCGTCCTCCTTCACCTGACTGCGGAGGCTCTCATTCATCTGCCGCGCGAAGGCTCTTTTCAACATTCCGATCAGTTCATTCAGATTTCCCGCTTCATGCAGATCCTGAATCAGGCCATCCAGCGGCCATTCGGCAAGCAGGTTCGCATATTCCAGATGCCTGTAGAGGACAACCGCAATTTCCACAAGCAGCCGCTCCGCCGCCTCCTTGGCAAAAGCATGCTGCTCAATATACAACTTCAGCTCATCAAAAAGCGAAGCCATCCGCTGCGAATCCAGCGTTCGGACACTTTCCATAAGCGCGGCTTCCAGATGTTTGGGGTATTTCATTTCTGCAGGCTGCGGTTCATTTCCCATATCACCCTGGTCGATGAATACCCCTTCCTGCTCGGAATAAAAGCGTTGATAAAGTGCCCGTGTAGCACTCTGATACGCCATGCTCAGCTGCCCGATCCCTTTGCTGCTGCGGCTGATACCCACAGAGCAGCTCAGCTTGGAATACCTTTTGATCTGGTAGATCAGATCGTTGCCAAGCTTGGCTTTTTCCGGCTTAAGATTTTTTGGCAAAAGGATAATCCATTCGCCGCTGTGAAAAGGGAACACCGTCAATCCACCATGCTGCAGGGACCATTCCTCCAAAATATTCCGGATGGCAAATAGCCATAGGCGCTTCTCATCCATGAGCCACTGCTCATTCAGGCGCAGAAAATGGTCCAGCTGCACGACGGCCATAAAATATTCCTGCTCCAGTTCACTATTCTCCATCCACTGCATATACGTGAGCGGCCGGTCATTGCCTTCAATCCACTCCGAAAACATTCGCTCCCGCGCCATTACCGACAACACATGCACGGAATGAAGCAGCTTGTCGTTCTCGGTCTGGGCATCCAGATGCGCAGCAGCCCGCTGGAGCATGCCGGTCAGTTCATCGTGATCAATGGGCTTCAGCATATAATCGAAGGCTCCCTGTCGAAGTGCCTCACGCGCATACTCAAACTCACCGTAGCCGCTGATGACGATAAAGACCCGTTTCGGATTGCCTGTCAGTACTTCCTTCATCAGCGCAATGCCATCCATCCCGGGCATACGGATATCGCTGATAACCATATCCGGTGAGTGCTCACTGATGAGCTTCAGCGCACCTTCCCCGTTTCTGGCAGTTCCGGCGACTTCTAGTCCCAGCCCCTCCCAGTCGATGGCAGCCTGTAGGCTGCGCAGGATCATCGGCTCGTCATCCACGAGAATGACTTTATATTTGGCTGATACTCCCATCTTCTTACCCCCTGTTCATTTCACGGTGGAGCTGCGCCGCAGGTTCCAGTATTGTTTCAGGGCATCGTCCATTCTATCAAGCGCATCCTTGGCCGTGATTTGACGATTTATCATTTCTTCAACAACGGCCAGAAACGATCTCTTCACTTCAGGCGACAATATATTGTCATACGGCACAAAGGTCTGCGGATTCTGTTCCATAAGGCCCGTAACCTGTGTAAAAATCGGACCTGTCTTCTCTGCGTCGAAATGGATCCTCATCGATGGAATTCGAAGACCTTCATAAACGATCTGCTTCTGCACGTCCTTGGAATAAAAGACCTGCATCAGCTCAAAAGCTGCCTTCTTCTGCGCCTCGGTCAAATTGGATGAGAGCCCGATCCCGAAGGTATATCCCCCGGCAATAGCTCTCTCTCCACCTGGATACAGGGCCGGAAATGGAATGACCCCCACCTCATTTTGAAAATCAGAAGGAGCCTTCTCATTGTGAAACAATGTGATGTCCCAATTCCCGTTCAAATACATCGCAGCCTTTCCGTGCGTGAACAGGTCGATAGCCTCTTCTGTGGATAGGTCATTGGGGGATGGGCCGAAGGCTCCTTCTCTTCCCCATTCCTCAAGCTGCTGAAATGCCTTTAAATACCCGCTGTTCTGGAAGGCTGCCCCGCTTTTCCCCTGAACGATATCATCAATCGTCTGCGGATTGCTGTAACGGTCCATCAGATAATGGGCGAACACTGCAGCAGGCCAGCGATCCTCATTACCGAGCGCAAACGGAGTATATCCATTCTTCTTCAGCACCTCTACCGCCTCATTCAGCTGGCCGATCGTTTCGGGGAGTGCCAGCCCCAGCTTATTGAAGATACTCGTATTCACGTAAAGCGGCTCGGCGTTGCCTTCAATCGGCAGACCATAAATCCGGTTGTTAAAGGTCCATAGCTGCAGGTCCTTGAATTCCTTCTCCAGATGGTTGCTCTTCACAAAATCCGTCAGATCCATCAGACGATTCGAACGGATATATGGCTCGATCTCAGCCCCGCCAAACAGTACGAACATATCCGGTGGTGTACCGGTTACCATTTCGCTCTTCAGCTTCTGCTCCCGGTGAATCGTCTGGTCCATCCCCTCAAAATTGACCTTCACATTGGGATGGGAGCTCTCGTACTGACGGACGATATCCTCGAAAATATTCAGCATAGGCCGATCATGCTCCGTTATCCAGAAATGGCGGAAGGTGAGCGTGATTTTCTCGGTCGTATCCTCTTCAATCGCATTATGGTTGCCCCTTGCCACCAGCGTGACGGTGACAGTTAATACCGCGGCATACAGCAGAGCCCAGCTCCAGTTCAGCCATTTTTTCATACGTAATTTCCTCACGGCCTATTCCCCCTTCTCACTCGGCTGGTCAATTCATGGCATAATTTTGGGCAGCCTGATACGGACGGTTGACCCAAAGCCTGGAGAGGAACATATGAAAATGCCGTAGCGGCCGCCAAAACGGATGCGGAGGCGTTCATGCACATTTTTCAATCCAACGCCGCTGTCGCGGTACTTCTTCACGCCGTTTGCGTTCCCGTCTCCCAGTTGCAGAAGCGTTGTCTGATCGAATCCCGGACCGTTGTCGGTCACATCGATGATGATGTCACTGCCGGCATCCTGCGCCACAATTCGGATATAACCCTTTTCCTCCATCGGTTCGATCGCATGGTACAGGGCATTTTCAACGATCGGCTGGACAATCAGCTTTTGCGTCATGAAGCTTTTCAGGGATTCAGGCAGGTCGATCTCGTATTCGAAGCGGTCCTCGAAACGGTATTTTTGTATATTCATATAATGGCGGACATGCTCGAGTTCCATATTCATAGTAATAAGCTCATGATTCTCACTGATGCTGATCCGCAGCAGCTTGCCTAGGGAGATGACCATTTTACTGATATCCCGGTTGCCAGCCAGCACGGCCATGGAATTAATGGATTCCAGCGAATTGTATATAAAATGCGGGTTGATCTGGGCGACCAGCGCCTGCATCTCGGCTTCCTTTTTACGTGTTTGTTCCGTCTCCACCTGCTGGATAAGCTCTTGAATCTGCTGACTCATACGGTTGAAGCCGTCGATCAGCAGGTCTGTTTCGTCAAAGCGCTCAACATGTGACTGGATCGGCACGAAGATCCCCTGCTTTACCCGCTTCATGCCGTTTACCGCGCTGATAATGCTGCGTACAAGCCTCCGGATAAAAAACTGGTCGAACCATAAGGCCGACAGCAGTGAGAACAGCACCAGAATAACGGCAATGTTCCGGATTGATACGGATTCAGAGCGGATCAACTTGAGCGGGGTGACGGCGACCAGATACCACTGATCATTATGTGATGGAAGAAAGGTAATCAGTGACCTTTCATGCTGATAGCTGTCTACATAGTAATCCTTCTCTTGATGGAAGCCATCCGATAAAAAGGGGAAATTCACCTTCTCACCAATATGTCCGCCGGATTTATTGAATACGATGCTGCCCTGTTTATTGACGAGCAGTATATCACCGCTCTTCAGCGTGGCGGATTCCCAGAATACCTGATCCAGAATATCAGGCTTCACGTAGATGACGAGGTAGCCGATATCCTCCAGCGAATAATAATCCTTGATGATGCGGGCATGAATCATGACCGGCTTGCCAGTCTCGGCAGAGCCATTCTCCCCCGGACCAGACCATACCGGCCTGCCTTCTGCCTTTTGCATGTCGTCAAACCAGACCTGATGCTTCATATCGGTGTAAGACAAAGGAGCATTGTATTGATAGATGAGATTGGTTTTCGAATAGAGACTGAATGAAGTAATCATCGGATGATTGATAAGCAAATTATTAATTTCCTGCTTGCGGTCATAAGTCATGATGGAGTCTTGATTTTTTAATGCCTGCTGGATCGCCGGCTGCGTGATAGCCGCATTCGAAATCGAGTTAATCTCATTCAGCGCAAACTTCAGCTTCCGGTCCGTCTCCAGTAGAGATATCCAATAAAAGTTATTCGACTTCTTCTCCATCGCGCTCGAAAAATTATAATAAGAGACCACTCCCATTACGATAACGGGTATAAACACAAGAAGAATAATAGCAAGCAAGATTTTACGGCGGAGCTTCATCGCATGTCCTCCTGCGCCCTGATCTGTGACTTTACTCTATTATTCTTCATGATGTTTATAATTCCTTGCATGAAATAGATGGAACGAAAGAATAAGAAGCAACTCAACTTTTGATCGCACCAGAGGTCAGACCGGCAATGACCCAGCGGCTGAACAGCAGGAATACGACGAGCAGCGGCAGTGTGGCTGTGAAGGTTGCGGACATAATCATGCCGTAGTCCAGACCGTCGCGGTTGGAAAATAGCTGCTGCAGCGCAATTTGAATCGTGAAGTGCTCGCTGTTCTTCAGCACCACCAAAGGCCAGAAGAAGTCATTCCACACATTCATGAAATTCAGGATGCCCAGCGTCGCCATTGCCGGTGTAATGACTGGAATAGCGATATTCCAGAAAATCCGGAAATGCCCGCCACCGTCAATCCTTCCGGATTCAATCAGCTCCGAGTGCACCGCCGTGGACACATATTGTCTCATCCAAAAGATACCGAAGGCATTCACCATCGCTGGCACGATCAATGCCCGGTAAGTGTCGATCCAGTGCAGCTTCGCCATAATGATATACGTTGGCAGCACGCTCAGCTGGGAAGGTACAAACAATGTCGCGATGACAAAGTAAAATAAAGCCGTTTTAAACGGAAACTCATATTTAGCAAAAGCGTAACCCGCTAGCGTACAGAAGAAAACTACGGAAATCGTCACCATGGACGACACGAACAGGGAGTTAAACAGTGCCCTGAAGAAATCCGTCCGCTCCAGTACGCGCTGAAAGTTATTGAAGAACTCGCCGCCAATCGTCAGCAAAGGCGGAATATGGAATACGGCGCCGCGGTCATTCGTCGCAATGACAAACATCCAGTAGAACGGGAATATGGATGCCAGCGCTCCGATAATAAGCAGGATATAGAATACTGTTTTGCTGATAAACCCGGCATCGCCAGGTGCTCTGGAGGAGCCAGCCCAAGAATTCGAACTCATGCCTTGCCACCTCCTGTGTCGCCTTCCATACGGCCCGATACCCACATATTGATCATGGAGAAAATGATGGTGATGATAAACAGCATCACGGCCGTAGCCGCCGCTGTACCGAAGAAGCCATTACGGAATGCTTCACTGTACAAATAGGTTACCATGGTAATACCTTCCTGACGTGTGGAGCCTGTTCCCGATTGTCCAAGATACACATAAGGCTCCGTAAAGAGCTGCAGTGAACCGATGGTCGAGATCAATGTTACGAATACGATGAACGGCTTCAGGAGCGGCAATGTGATAAAGGCCAGCTGCTGACGCCGGTTTGCGCCGTCGATGCGTGCCGCCTCATACAAGTCCAGCGGTATACTCTGCAGGCCTGACAAGAAAATAATGGCATTGTAGCCCGTCCAGCGCCACATCACCATGGTGGAGATGGCGATTTTAACGCCCCACCAGCCGGAATTAAAGGCCATGCTTTCCATTCCAAACTGATGCAGCAGCCAGTTGACCATGCCGTTATTGCCGAACAGCGTACTGAACACGAGAGTAACAGCCACAATCGAAGTAATATTGGGCATGAAAAAGAGGACCCGGAACGTTTTCTTGAAACGGGTCATGGCCGAATTCAGCATGACGGCCAGCAGAAGCGCGATGATCAACTGCGGGATTGTTCCCATGACGCCCATAATGAGCGTGTTCGTGAATGAAGTCCAAAACATCGGGTCACTGGTGACCAGATCATAGTTTTTCATGCCGACATATTTCATCGGTCCAAGCGCATCCCACTTAAAAAAGGATAAGTAAATCGTAAAGAAGATCGGGTACAAGCCAAAGATGGCAAACAAAATAAAAAAGGGCGATATAAACGTGTAGGCCGTTAACCGGCTCCGCCTTTGTTCAGTCCAGAAAGGCCGCTTGCCTGCTGAAACGGTTTGTACAGCGGTTACGGGTTCTGCCATGACGCACCTCCATGAAGTATAGGGAATAACCGAATCCGCCGGAGAGGGCGTCTGCCCTCCAACCTGCGGATTCGGGATGATACTGGCTTACCACTCATCTCACGTTAATGTATCCTTTTAACTGCGCGCTGCGAGCGTCTTCGCCTTCTCAACGGCCGCATCCCATTCCTTCGCCGGGTCTGCTTTCTTCTCAAGAACGTTCTTGAGCGCATCTTTGAAGAATGTGTCCACTTGGTCATGCAGCGGTCCGTAGTATACAGGTTTTACGCGTTGTGCAGCTTTACCATATTCAACAGCCGTTGCCTGACCGCCAAAGAAATCATCCTTAAAGCCTGTGAAGGCTTCATCCGTATACAGAGCAGGAATGGAAGGCATCAGACCTTTTGTCTTGAATGATTCAAGCTGATTCTCCTTGTCGTCCAGCCAGGAAATGAATTCGTAGGCTTCCTTCGAATGCTTGCCCTGCTTCGGCAGCGTCAGGAATGAACCGCCCCAGTTGCCGGCGCCTTCAGGAAGCTGGGTAATTCTCCATTTGCCGGAGGAGTCCGGACCGTTGCTCTTGATGTTGCCCGCCATCCATGCTGGGCCGAGCATAACATCGAATCCACCGTCATTCGTTGCTTGGCCCCATTCAGGAGACCATAGCAGCGTGTTACCGATCCAGCCTTCCTGGATTCCTTTGACCGTAAAGTCAAATGCTTTCTTCACCTGCGGGTTTTTATCGCCGATGAAAGAGCCGTCCTCTTTGCTGAAGTAGATTTCACCTTCGGATTGGTCGCGGATACCGTTATAGACCAGATCGGTCAGGTCAGCAAACGGTTTGCCTGTTTTGTCTTTGAACTGCTTCGCCACAGAGGCGAATTTATCCCATGTATCGATCTCTTTGCCAAATGCATCCGGATCGGTTGGAAGTCCGGCTTTCTCAGCGAGATCCGTGCGGTAGTATACAACGGTCGGACCAATATCTGTCGGAAGACCGATCTGGAAGCTGCCGTCCTTGGAAGACCCCTGTTTCCATTTCCAGTCCAGATAGTTGCCGGCAATATCTTTAGCCCCTAAATCATTCAGGTTATAAAATTTATCCTCGGCGCCGATAAAGCGCTCCATGAAGCCGATTTCAAGCATGAAGATGTCAGGTGCTCCTGAGCCTGCGGACAACGCAGTGGTCAGGTTGTTATGGTGAGCTGTCTGGTCAGAGGTATTTTGAAATTTGATCGTTACATTTGGATGCTCTTTGGTGTACTCCTTGCCAAGCTCTTCGTAGTTGGTTGTGCCAAGCGACCAGAAGCTCAGCTCCACCTTTTCATCGGAATCCTTCTTTGTATCATCGGTTTGCGCGGTTGTATTATCTGTCGTCTTCTCAGGAGTCTGGGTGTCCTGCGTACTGCTCTTTCCTCCACATGCGGCGAGTGATGCCGTCAGCATCAGCGAAAGCAGCAGCATTGGCCATTTCTTACCTCGTTTCATTGCTCTTTACCCCTCTCGAAAATAGGTTTGACGTTTACAAGATTTAGTCTACCGGAGAGAGCAGCAGATTTTGAGGAGACAATATTTCGATTTAAGGTTGAAATTATTACGGCATTAAAAAAAGCCTTCATGAAATCGCATCATTGCGCTTCATAAAGGCTTTGCTTATTTAGATTACATTTTTATTCATCTGTTGGTTTGGACTCTGTATTCGCCTGCTTTGTTCTGTCCAAATAGCGGTCATAACGGTCATCCAGCTCCCGCGCCATGCTGCGGTATTTCCATGTTTCTTCCACAATCGGATCCAACTGGGTCTGAATCCGCACTTCATATCGGGGTGAGATGAGCTCCCGCTCCTGATCCTTGCGGTTTTGCAGATCTTCCATCTCGCCTTCGGTTAGCATCTCACTGAGCTGACGCTCCAAATCGTGATTTTCACTCATTGCCAGACACTCCTTTGCGATTGAACAGCGCCCGGAAGGCGCCGTGCGATATGTTTACCCTGTGTTATGCGGATTGAAACGGTATCAGATCAATGTACGATTCTGTTACTTTTCTTCAAGTCCGGTGGCTGCAGCCTCTTTCAAAGCCTGCACCAGCTCTGCATGTACAACTCCGTTTGTTGCGGCGATATGCCGTACACCAAGGGAGTACGGGCTGCCCATCGTATCGGTGATATGCCCGCCCGATTCCGTAACCATCAGCGCTCCTGCGGCGATATCCCAGGAATTAAGTCCGATTTCCCAGAAGCCGGTCAAGCGGCCTGCGGCCACGTATGCCAGATGCAGCGCTGCCGAGCCCCCCGAGCGGATATTGCGGACCTTGGGTGCCAGATATGCAAGACCAGCCATATTAACCGGAAGCGTCGTGTCGCGCCCCACCGGAAAACCGGTGGCCAACAAGCTTTGGCCCAGTTCAGTCTCACCGGAAACATTCATGCGTTTGCCATGAACATAGGCGCCTTTTCCCTTCTCGGCTACAAACATTTCATCCCGTGAAGGGTCATAGATCACGCCAACAATGACCTCACCCTTATGTGCAAGTGCAATAGAAACGGAAAAGAACGGGAAACCATGCACAAAATTGGTGGTTCCATCAACGGGATCTACAATCCACAAATACTCTTCTTCCGCTACTTTCTCCAGCGCTTGGGTGGAAGCTTCCGGTCCAGGCTCCACGCCCTCCTCGCCGAGAAGCGCGTGATCCGGAAAGTGGGTAAAGATCAGCTTGCGGATCATTTGCTCCGCTCCCTTGTCCACTTCCGTCACCAGGTCGCTCACAGCGGATTTGGTATTCAATTGTGTTACGGTACCCAATCTGCTTTTAATCCATTCACCCGCCTTGGAAGCGGCATTTATCGCCACAGCGGTATAGCTTTTGCTCGTCACGACATAAGGAGTCTTATCCTCTTGGTTCAAAGCGCTCACTCTACTTTCTGTGTTATCGTCAATTATCTATCCGGGCTCCTTATAAGCCCCATTCTTTTAAATTTAATTCTTCTAAAAATATACGTAATGAAAGATTTAAAGTTTCGCCCAAATTGGCAGCTGAAGGCAAAAACCGCAGCCGCCTCAGGGCATCCTCCTGGTAAGCAGTAACTTAGCCGTCCTTTTTACGGATCAGCCCGAAATTTCCACACTCGCTCCATCCAGGACTTTGACTCCATCCTCAGAATAATCAGCTAAACGTTTCATCAGATTAAACAAGGCGACGTCCTTGTTCTTTGCCTCAATCATCACGTCAACCGCGGTTGTACTGCCGGCGATCTCACGCAGAAATGAAAGCAGCGGACCTGGATCAACCAGATCGGCATGACTGCGTGGATCGCTTTCGCTTTTCGGACTGGAAATATGTATCTTGGGCGGCAGCGGCTTGTCGGAATCAGCATCAGCCTGAGCGAGCGGTCCATCCCAGGTCTGCAAAACCTCAGGCCATAACTCCCACGCCTTCTCGCCGTCATTATTCACCCAGTGATGATGAATATCCAGCACCATCGGCAGTCCAGTCGACTTACATACCTCCAGTGTCTCAACAGCTGTGAAGGTTTTATCGTCATTCTCAAGGGTAAGACGTTCCTGAATATCAGGATCAAGTCCGGCAAAATGCTCCTTGAACCGTCCAGCTGCGGAAGGCTTGTCCTTATAGGCTCCACCGATATGAATATTATTCTTGGCAGTTGCATTCAGCCCCATGGCCTTAAGCATCTTTACATGATATCGCAGGTCACGGATAGAATTCTGCAGAACCTCCCGCCGGGGCGTACTGAGCACGGTGAAATGATCCGGATGAAAGGATACTCTCATCTCATGATCACGGACATAACGGCCAACCTCGGCAAAAGCCTCCTTCAGCGCAACAAACGGATCCCAGTCCTTTAGATCGTCATGGGTGGCCAGAGGAATCAACTTGGATGAGAACCGGTACAGCTGAATGTCATTACCATTATTATGCTTCAGCAGTCGGAGCGTATTATGCAAATTCCCTTCCGCAATCCGCTCCAGCTTGCGAACCGCTGCTTCCCGGTCACTCAACTTGCTGAAACTCGCCATCGTCATCGTTTTGGATGGGGACGAGTCCTTGATAAGCATAGACATTGCGACATAGCCGAACCTGACGATCATGATTTCTCTACTCCTTATGGTCTCAAGTTAATAACACCTTAAGGATTATGTTCCCCAAAAAACATCTCATAAGCCAAATCCGTCTGGATCCGCGATTCCTCTTCGTTCAGCTTACGGATCAGCTCCATTTCAACCTCAGTGACTTCCTGACCCTGAAAATTAATTTCCGCAATGCAGCCTACGATTTTGACGATGGCTACTGCAACATTATCCGGCGTATAGGCAATGACCTTCTGGCCTGTAGGAAATACGCGAAAGCCCTGCTTGACCATTTTGCCGCGTCCGTATTCCATGAGCTCATACAGCTCCTGTTCGCTCTTGAACTTGCAAACGGAATTGAATTCAGTTTGAAACCCCATCTATGGCACCTCCTTCTTATATTCAGAAATTTTGCGAAATCCTTTATGAAAAGATGCCCGGCCTCTTACTGCGCCGGCCGGACACCTCCTAGATACTGCTATCTTAAAATGCGATGGTTACGGTTCGTTTGTATAGCTGAGTGCCTGCTTGCTTTCATAACGTTCCAGAGCCAGCTCAATCATCCGGTCCAGCAGAGCTCCGTAACTGAGACCCGTCTCCCGCCACAGCAGCGGATACATGCTGTACGGCGTAAAGCCCGGCATCGTATTGACTTCATTAATTAAAATTGCGCCGTCGGATTTGCGGAGGAAGAAATCCGCCCGCGTAATGCCGCTGCCTTCAATGGCTTGGAATGCAATAAGTGCCGATTCACGCAGACGATCCGCCACTTCTGAATCCACTGCTGCCGGAATCACCATCTCCGACTGTCCATCGGTATATTTCGCCGCATAATCATAATAATCAGCAGAGGATACGATTTCACCCGGAACGGAAGCCATTGGCTCCTGATTGCCCAGAACAGCGACCTCTACTTCGCGCGCATCCACGAATTCCTCAACAATAACCTTTACATCATAGCGGAAGGCAACTTCAACCGCATGTTCTAGTTCTTCACGGTTTTTGGCCTTTGATATCCCAACACTTGATCCAAGATTGGCCGGTTTGACGAAACATGGGTAGCCCAAGTCATCCTCCACGCCCATGATCAGATTAAAGCTGTTACGTTCCCATTGAGGTTTGGTAAAGTAGCTATAATCGCATTGCGGAAGGCCCGCCTGTGCGAACAGCTTTTTCATCACGACCTTATCCATCCCGGCCGCGGATGCCAGCACCCCTGCACCTACATACGGCACATTTGCCATTTCAAACAGGCCCTGGATCGTCCCGTCTTCGCCAAATGTCCCGTGAAGAAGCGGAAACATCAGATCGACCTTCGCATCTCCGCCGTACAAACGGCTGAAAATAGCGCTGAGCGCTCCTTCAGTTCCTTCACTGTCATGCTCCAGCTTCAGCTTCTCCAGCTTTTCAAGCGGTGCGGAAAGTGTGCTTCCCTTTTTCCACTCCCCCTGCTTCGTGATGTAGAACGGAATCAGCTCGTATTTATCATAATCAAAGGCGTTCATGACCGCAAAAGCCGTCTGCAGCGATACCTCGTGTTCGCCTGATTTGCCGCCGTATACAAGGCCTACGGTTGTTTTGTTGTTCCCCATGCCTAACCTCTCTCTTTTTCACTGTATTGCAGGCTGCTCCTGCTGTCGTACTCTTAACCATTATAACGCTCTAGAAGTAGTCCGGAATATGCAAAAAACGGTATACGGTATTTTCGGTCCAAGCATAGGAATCCTTATAATCCCAATAACGGTGTTTACTGCTGACCGTATGTGCGTTCACGAGCGGCTGTCCGCCAGCATCGAAAGCGGTCACAACTGTCGAATGTTGAAAGGAACCATCCCCATCCCAGTCATAGAAAATGACATCGCCAAGCATCAGCTGCTCGGGACGTTCCACAATTTCACCTCGGATTCCCCAAGTGCTTGCCGTAAGGTATCTGGCCAATGCGTTCGAGACAGCCCAGCTGTAGCTCCACCATTCCCTGCCGCCCACATATCCTTTGTACCACCAGCCCGCTTCTCTTTTACCAGTATAGTTGATTGGCGCATCCCCTGCAAAGAGACATTGCGAGACATAACTAGTGCAGTCCACATCGAATTCGGCAAATTCCGGATTACTGGAGTTCCACCATTTATCGGCGTATGCAGCGGCTTCCTCACGCCGGTACTTGATCGACTTTCGGCCCGCTCCACCTCCCTGCAGGATGTAAGAGTTCAAATACGGCTGCGGACTGCTGCTATGCGAATGATAAACATAGTCCTGCGGTCCTCCGGGTGCATTGGCACCAGCTGCCACCGGATGCTTTTCAGGCGAAAGATGCTCAACGGATACGATCACCCAATCATCCCCGTCGCGGATCAGGGTAAGACGCTCCCGCTGAACCATTTCCTCCATGTGGTTGACGCCGCCCTTTTCATAAAAAAGCTGCACATGTAATTGCACATCAATGACCGCTTCATCCGGCGTATCGCGAATGGTTCGCTGCAGCTTGGCCCGTGTTTCACTGCGCAGAGGGCGCGCTCCCCGCTCTTCATACCACTGTGAGAGTCTTGATGAACGTTCTGCCCTGGCCATCAGGTATGCCGGGTCGGTGACGACCTGCTGCGCATGCTGGGATCTGTAATCAATTTGAAGCTGGTTATATTGATTCACATAGGTGTAGAGTGTCTGTTTCCATTCCTTATCCATCCGCTCTATTCCCCTCTCATTTCCGTTACTGGCAGCCATTTCCCCCTTATAGATCGTCCATCCCTTTGGTCAAACGGCTTCTTATTTATACATATATGAAAATAAACGAGCCGCTATGAACTGCAGTTGATTTAAGGTTTTATATGGGAGGCATCAAGGAAAGAATATATTCAGTGGTTCCGTGAGCCCAAATCATTGGCACCACAAGGATTTGAGCACCTTGGAGGCATTCTTCCCGGTACAGAAATCCATCCTTTCGTTTCATATAAATAGACGCAAAAAGTTCTTTACTCTACGGCTTGTAAACGGTATACTTAAAGCAAACCTCACTATTTTGAAATTATGTTTCATCTAGTGAAACAAGGAACGGCAAAGTGATTGCCCTTATCGCTCATCACCCAAGCCATCCTCACCTGAAATGTTCATCAGATCACATTCTCAAGGAGGTACATGTATGACAGCAAAGGATCAGTTCAATACCGTCCGCAGTCTGGAAGTCGGCGGCAAAAGCTACCGATACAACAGCCTGCAGGCTCTCGAAGAACAAGGAATCGGCAGCATTTCCAAACTCCCATTCTCCATTAAAGTACTTTTGGAAGCAGCAATTCGTCAATTCGACGGACGTGCGATTACAGAGGAGCATGTTAACCAGCTGGCTAAATGGAACGAGGGTCTTGACCACAACAAGGAAATTCCCTTCATTCCTGCCCGTATCGTACTGCAGGACTTCACCGGCGTACCGGTCGTTGTAGACCTTGCCGCAATGCGTGACACCGTGAAGAAATCCGGCGGGGATCCGAAAAGCATTAACCCGCTCGTACCGGTTGATCTCGTAATTGACCACTCCGTTATGGTCGATGCGTTTGGCAATGGCGAAGCGCTGAACTATAACATGGAAGTTGAATTTGAACGCAACGAGGAACGTTACCGCTTCCTGCGCTGGGCTCAAACCGCATTCAACAACTTCCGTGCGGTGCCACCAGCTACGGGTATCGTTCACCAGGTTAACCTGGAGTATCTCGCATCTGTTGCAGCAACCAAAACCATTGACGGCGAAACCGTTGTTTACCCTGACTCCCTCGTAGGTACGGATTCCCATACGACCATGATCAACGGTCTTGGCGTTGTGGGTTGGGGTGTAGGTGGTATCGAAGCGGAAGCAGGCATGCTCGGACAACCGCTGTACTTCGTAACGCCTGATGTTATCGGCTTCAAGCTGACAGGCAGCCTGACTGAAGGCTCTACAGCTACTGACCTTGCGCTGACGGTTACGGAATTGCTGCGTAAAAAAGGCGTTGTCGGTAAATTCGTAGAATTCTTCGGCCCTGGCCTCTCCAACATCAGTCTGGCAGACCGCGCGACCGTAGCAAATATGGCACCGGAATACGGCGCAACCATCGGCTTCTTCCCGGTTGACAGCGAGACACTGGCTTACCTGCGCAACACCGGACGTTCCGATGAGCAAATCGAGCTGGTTGAAGCTTACTACAAAGCACAAAACATGTTCCGTACAGCAAACACTGAAGATCCTGAGTTTACGGACGTTATCGAACTCGATCTGGCTTCTGTTGTACCGAGCCTTGCAGGACCTAAACGTCCGCAGGACCGCATCGAGCTGACGAACATGAAGCATGCATTCAATGACATCGTCCGTACACCGATTGAAAAAGGCGGATACGGCCTGAGCGATGCCAAAATCGAAGAAAAAGTAACCGTTAAGCATAAAAACGGATCTACCAGTGAAATGGGTACGGGCGCGGTCGTGATCGCGGCAATTACAAGCTGTACCAACACTTCCAATCCGAGCGTTATGCTGGGCGCAGGTCTCCTGGCCAAAAAAGCGGTTGAACGTGGTCTGACTGTTCCTGGCTATGTTAAGACCAGCTTGACACCAGGCTCCCTGGTTGTAACCGAGTACCTGAAAAAAGCTGATCTGCTGCATTCTCTGGAAGCTCTCGGCTTCTATGTAGCCGGCTACGGCTGTGCGACATGTATCGGTAACTCCGGTCCGCTTCCGGATGAAGTCAGCCAAGCAATTGCCGACAACGACATGACGGTAGCTGCCGTTCTGTCCGGTAACCGTAACTTTGAAGGCCGCGTCCATGCACAGGTTAAAGCCAACTATTTGGCATCGCCTCCACTCGTGGTTGCATATGCGCTGGCAGGAACCGTAAACATCGATCTGCAAAACGATCCGATCGGCTACGACCAAAAGGGCGAGCCTGTATATCTGAAAGATATCTGGCCATCTTCCGAAGAAATCAAAGAAGCGATCAGCTTATCCCTGAACGCGGAAATGTTCCGTCAGAAATACGCGAACGTATTTACTGCCAATGAACGCTGGAACGCGATTCCGGTTCCGGAAGGCGAATTGTATGAGTGGGATGAAAACTCCACTTATATCCAGAACCCTCCGTTCTTTGAAAACCTGGGTACCGAACTGAACGACATCAAGGATATCAAAGACGCAAACGTACTCGCATTGCTGGGAGATTCCGTAACCACGGACCACATCTCTCCTGCCGGCAACATCTCGCCAACCAGCCCTGCAGGTCTCTACCTGAAAGAGCATGGCGTAGAGCGCAAGGACTTTAACTCTTACGGTTCCCGTCGTGGTAACCATGAAGTGATGATGCGCGGTACATTCGCCAACATCCGGATCCGTAACCAGGTTGCCCCTGGAACTGAAGGTGGCGTAACCACTTACCTGCCTACGGATGAAGTGATGTCCATTTACGATGCTTCCATGAAGTATCAAAATGGTGACCGTAACCTCGTCGTGATCGCAGGCAAGGAATACGGTACAGGAAGCTCCCGTGACTGGGCCGCAAAAGGTACCTTCCTCCTCGGCGTCAAAGCGGTTATCGCTGAGAGCTTCGAGCGTATCCACCGCAGTAACCTGGTTGGCATGGGCGTTCTCCCGCTGCAGTTCCAGGAAGGTCATGGCTGGAAGAGCCTTGGTCTGACCGGCAAAGAAACCTTCGATATCGTTGGACTGAGCAATGACGTGAAGCCAGGTGAGAACCTGTCCGTTATGGCAATCCGCGAAGACGGTACGAAGTTCGAATTCCCGGTTACCGCGCGTCTGGACAGCATGGTGGATGTGGACTACTACCACAACGGCGGTATTCTGCAAACGGTGCTTCGTCAAATGATCGCTAATCAATAATCCGTCAACAGGTTAAGATTCAAATAGAAAAAGGCGTCCCTGAGCCATGAAATTAGCTCAAGGGACGCCTTTTTTGTGCTGTTTCTATCGCTGTCCGACATGATCAAACCGGTTGCCGATCCGCTCGCGCATGAAAATTTTGATCACATCGATCGCTTTCTGTTCCGACTGCCGGCATTCCTCCATCCGTCCGATTAGGCTGCTTCCGGATTCTTTTCCCATCATGCCTTTCTGCTCTTCCATCAGGTCTAATGCCTCCCGGAAGGAAGCCGCCGCTACCCGGTAGGCTTCCGCCGCATCACCGAGCTCCGGCCAGAGGGACGTTAGCGTATCCATATACTCGCTAATATCCCGTTTGGATGCGGCATAACACCGGAAAAGCTCGGCTGCTTGAGACGGATCATAGCACCTCGTTTCGAGTGCCTCCCGGATCGCGTCATACGCTTCCCGGCCGCATGCGTAATCTTCTTTCGGCAGCATGATGTCATGCGTTTCCCATTTGTATACGGCTTGTACCAACGACTCTTTATAGATCTCGATCGGATCCAGATCCACCGGATAATCAAGGATTTGATAATGCCAATACGGCGACACATTCCTCCCGAACTCTTGATAAGAAAGCCGGCAGAGGTCTAAGCCCTCCCCATCCGAATACCATAATACGCCTGCTTCATCGTCATAGCCTGCGGCGACGACAAAACGGTCCTTCCAGAATACCGCTCCCCTTCCCCGATCGATGGCTGCCTTCATATCGGAAACAGCCTGATGCTGATACAGCGGGAATGTGGGCTCGAACGTAAAGCCGGCAGCCTGGTTTGATGTCACGCCAACAAAATCCGCGGCAAGAAAGTTCTCCGCGATCCAGTTGTATGCCGTTGCCAATTCGGAGCTGAGGCTGCGTTCCACCACAAATCGAAAGCCTGTTACCGTCATCCCCGATAACACCGGTTTCGGGTATGACGTCCACCCGGCGTGAGTGAGCACGGCATGCATGGCGTCAATATATGACCTGGATTCGACCGCCATGCGCAATCCATCAAGTATTTTCGCGCCCATTTCCATCCTCCCCTCTTGCTATCTTGCCATATGCAGACCCCAGCGCGGAACCATGGATCGTTTCAAATCGGGATACCGACCCGAAATGCCCCGGAATACGTTCACCGCTTCATCCTCCAAGCGGCAGGCCTTCTCAAGCGCTCCTATTAAGGAAGGCATCGCGTGCGAATTAATGAATTTGTGCTTCGCATTCCGGGTAGGTATCCATTCCGACGGCTTGAACAGGGCTACCGTTTGTTCATACAGGGCAGAGGCTTCTTTCAGCTCGGGAAACAATCGCTCGGCCTCCTTCAAAAATAACATGATCTCATGTCTGGATTGCTGATACGACTCCAGAATATAAACCGCCCCAGCTTCGTCGTAGTCTCCCTGCATCAGAGCCCGGATCAAATACGAATAAGCCGTCCGGCCTGAAGCGATACTCTCATCCGGCGGGACCGGATATGGCGTGTTCCAATCGTCAATTGCCATCCGAAGCGCCTCAAGCACCTTTTGTTCGGGATCGATCTCTACGCTGTCCCCAAAAGCTTGCGCATGCCAGAAGGGCGTAAAGTTCAGGCCTAGGTTATCGTACAGCACCAGCCGGTTTTCGTTTGAACCGTCCTGCACATAAAACACCCGATCTTCGTCATCATAACCGTAAATCACGCCGAACTCCGGAATCCAATAGACCACCCCTATCCCCTTGTCGAGGCTCTCCTTTATCCACTGGACCGCGTCCTGCTGGTAGCGCGGGAATGTCGGATGCCGCGTGCGTCCCCCGTCCGAGACCGTGTAAATACCGAGGCTGTCGGCCGCACGCTTATGGACTGTTACCCATTGTCCGTAAGCCGTGACCGAAAGATGGAGCAGCCGTTCATGTACCGTGAAAATAAAGGCCATCCCGCTTAAAGCGGACAGCATGTATTTGGGCCCTTCGTACAAGCCCGCAGCCGTAAGAATCGCATATAAAGCGTCGATAAAGGATTTTGATTCTCTTTTGAAATTAAGATCCTGTAAAATGACGCCGGACATCATCGCTCCCCCTCTCCGTTTAAACAGTTCAGCACCTGCTCGCACCGGTCCTGAAGCTTCTGTCTCAGCCATTTGGGTGCTTCCAGCTGCTGCCAGGCTGTCCGCATCAACTGCTGCATAAAAGACTCTACATCGTAAAAATCAATCTCATACAAAAGCTCAACTACAGGTCTCGCAGCATATCCAAACCAAGTATCATCGTCCAGTTCATGATTCAGCTTGATTCTGGCCGTGAACGGCTTGATGGCCGGGAAATCTCGCTCGATCACCGCGGCGTTCTGCTCATCCCTATCCTCAAATATTCGGGCCGTTACATGCAAGTCTCCTATGCCATCAAGCCTGTACAGTCGCTTCCGGCTTCCGTCCGCTCCATAAGCCGCCACGTAATCCGCGTTGTATCTGGATAACAATTGAACCGGACATATGTCGAGCCTCATCTCCCCGGCTTCATCGCGATAGCGGATATGCACGATTTTTCGTTGAGAAATCGCAAAGGCAAGCTGTCCGCTGATCTCGATCAAGCGCGGCTGAGCTTCAAAGAACGGCAGCCGTCCAAAGGCTTCCGTCTCCTCTTCTCCGGTAAAGCGGCCGAGCAGATGCGCGACCCGCTGAACACTGGATTGATCACTGCTGAACTGGCCATATTTCCGCGCCAAAAACTTTAGTACTTCCTTCTCTTCTTCAGTCATATATAAATGCGGCAGCACGTATGTTTTATCTTCGTAACAGTAACCGCGGTGCTTGGCTATGTAGAGAAGCGGAGCCCGCAGGGAGACCGCCAGGTACTCAATATCCCGCTGCGCCTGCCTCCTGGATATTTCAAACTGGAGGGCAATATCCTTGCTGCTCGGATAATGCCCTTCCCTGATTCGCTGATCAAACCAGTGAATTCTATGCATATTGCTCATATGTCGGCTGCCCCCTTATCGCACTTGGAACCCTGCAGCTTCTATTGAAGCATCTGCAGGCCTTGGGATTCAAGCCATTTTTTCACACCTGTTACTTCACCAGCTCATTCAGGAACTTGGCTCCGGTACCGGCTTGTCAGTCTTTACCATGGGCTGTAGCAGCATCCACTCTCTCTTGAACGGCATTAAAACATTTCTTACATACCTTGAGCGATGATCCGTCCGTCGTGGTACGCGTATACAGCAGCTTGATCCGTTTGCTGTCACAAACGGGACATGTACCTCGGCCTCTGGATGGGAGATTCCAGAGAATACGTCCTCTTTTGGTTTTTGCCATTGTTCATCCAACCTCATTTCAATAATTGTTCCTGTTTACATGACCATTATATGGCATGAGGTATGACATAAAGTGTCGTAGCAATATCCTTTTTTCCGGAGCTGGACCTTCGGTCCTATACTCATCCGTCAGCCCTAAAATCACATGACCATTCTCCCAAAATCCGGATATTCCGTTTAAGGACCGAATGAGGCGGGTAAAGAAAATAAGAGCCGGTCAACAAGATCATGCTACTGCATACATAAGCTTTAAGGATGAAGAATTAAAGGACCTGCAAGAGGAGGAGAGAAATTGATGAATGTTCCGCAAATGATGCCCTTTCACCATGCCTATCCAAGACCCCAGGTCACTGCAGCGCAGAAAAAGGATAACTCCATCGATAAACCGCTGACCTTCAAGGAGGTTCTTACGGAGAAATTGAATCAAAAACGTTAAACGAAAAGTTGAAGCGCACCTATTCCTCCTTATGAGTGGCCCCCCCTTCCACCCATAAGATTCATATTGTAAAAGAGCGTCTGCATTTGGCAGTCGCTCTTTTTTTATGTATATGCATCATTCGTCTATTTACATGATATTGTTCCATCTGTTATATTTGTAGTATAACAGATGGTTTTTTAAAATTTATTGCTGAAAGAAGGGTCTTCCTATGATCATCCGTCTGGATATGCAGTCGGATCTTCCCATTTATACGCAGCTGATGAACCAGATAATTGAAGGCATTGCCAGCGGCGAACTCAAGCCGGGAGAAGACCTGCCCTCCGTGCGGAGCCTGGCTTCGGATATCGGCGTCAACCTGCATACCATTAACAAAGCTTACACATTGCTGAAGCAGGAGGGTTTTATCCAAATACACCGGCAAAAAGGGGTCGTTGTTAATCCGGAGGGCATGCCTGGCATAACCCCCGAGTATGAACAAAAGCAGACCGAACAGCTCAGACCGATGATCGCTGAGGCCATCTGCCGGAGCGTGGATAAAGAGCACCTGCTCCAAATCGTCGAATCGCTTTATGATGACATTTTACACGGTGAAAAGGAGAATGCGTAATGTTCTGGATATCCGCTTTAATGACTGTTGTCATGTTCATCCCCATCTCCATCACGATAATTGCCATGCCATTTCTCAGCAGGGAAACGGTTAGCTTCGGCATCTCGGTCAGCGAGGAGATGTACCACAGCCCGCAGCTCCGCCAGATGCGGAAGCAATACGCCTGGGTCAGCGGCATCCTCTATACCCTGCTGCTTCTGGCATGCCTGCTCATCCTGCTGCGCACTGAAGAAAAAGGCCTGGCATACGTCCTGTCCTCATATATCACAGTAGTGATCATTTGTTCCGCGGTTATCAATCTGACATATTATCTGAAGATGAAAAAAGTGAAATCATCCTTGCCTCCGGCCACATTGAAAATCGGCAAAATTGCGATTGATACGAAGTTCCGCAGCCATAAAATGACGATTTCAAACAAATGGTATGTACTTCATCTTGGCGTTATGCTGATCAGTACCATTCTGGCGCTCGTATATTACGACCGCTTCCCGGCCGATCTTCCCATGAAGTTCGATTGGCAGGGTGAAGTGACCCGTTCCGCTGTCAAGTCCTTCCGGACCGTGCTGGGGCCCAACCTGATGCAACTGGTCATGATTGCCCTCTTTATATTCATCAACTGGATGATTCTCAAAAGCAAGCAACAGATCAATCCTGATCACCCGGAACAATCGGTTCAGCGGAATGCTATCTTCCGTCTCAGATGGTCCATGTTCTGCGCAATCGCCGGCATGATGATGGTGCTTATGCTTTCGTTTATCCAGCTGAATATGATATTTGAACTGCATGCAAGCTTCGTATTGTTAGTTACGCTGCTGATGCCCTCTCTGATCGTCGTTATGGCTTTGATCCTCTCCTTTACCACAGGCCAGGGTGGCCGTCGCATCGGGCGTCCATTGAGTACGGGCACCTCCGCCTTCGGCGATGACCGCTTCTGGAAGCTGGGCTTCATCTATTTTAATCCCGGCGACCCGGCCCTGTTTGTAGAAAAACGGATGGGGATCGGCTGGACAGTGAACTTCGCCCGGCCTACGGCCTGGATGGTATTTGTAATTACGTTGGTTGTTATCACTGCCGTTGGCTTTTTTGCAGGGTAATATACTTCCCTGAAGAGAAGGTGCAGGGTAGAAAAATAGAAGAGACCTTTAACGTCTCTCAAGGAGGATTATATATAATGAAAAAGCCTTCAAAAATCAACAAGGCGGCAGCTGCTTCTCTCGTTCTTGCCCTCTCCGTACCAGCAGTCGTTGCAGCTTCGGACTCCCAGGGAGATGCATCCTATACGCCCGTATGCGAGATTGCCGAAAAGCTTAATGTACAGATTCAGTGGGATCAATCTGCTCATACCATCACGCTGAACAAGGGCGGCCAGACACTGGTTATTACTCCGGGTGAGACTCAAGGCGTACTCAATGGCAAAACCGTACAGGTAGGCGGCTCTGTCCGCCTCGTTGCTGGAAGAACACTGGTCCCCGCAGCTTTTCTACCCGGCATATTTGGGGAAGCATCAGCCAGCAGTGGCAGCTTGAATGATTCATCAAATTCGGATAACAATGCAGATTCGTTCTTCAAAGAACTCCAAGCCGGTAACGGCACGAAAGCCGCTGATTATATGAGCCCTGCGCTCAAAAAAGCCCTGCCGGTTCAAGCTCTGAATATACTGTGGAGCAATTATGAGCAGCTGTATGGCAAAGCTGTATCTGGCGAGCCTCTCAAAACAGAACAGGACAACGCAGTTCATCATAACGCAACCTACTCCGTCCAAATGGGCCAGATCCCTCTGAATATCACACTCCGGCTGAGTACAGACGGGCTGGTGGATGATATGCTTATCAACCCTGCCAGTGCCGCAGGATACCAAAAGCCGGCGTATGACAATCCTACAGTCTATACCGAACAGGAGATACGAATTGGAACCGGCGACCTCGCACTGCCAGGCACCCTGACCTTGCCTCAAGGCGATGGCCCATTCCCTGCGGTCGTCCTTGTTCACGGTTCCGGCCCTCAGGACCGTGATACCTCTACCGGAGCCGCCAAACCGCTCCGAGATTTGGCCGTCGGCCTGGCTGCAAAAGGGATTGCAGTCCTGCGCTATGACAAGGTGACGTATGAGCATACCTTTAAGATCGCAGGCGACCCGAAGTTAACGTTGAAAAGGGAAACCGTGGACGACGCTATATCCGCAGTCAAACTACTGAAACAAACAACGAAGATCGACGCAGAGCATGTCTTTGTTGCTGGTCACAGTCAAGGCGGCTTTGCCATGCCGCTGATTATCGATGCCGATCAGAATCATGATATTGCCGGCGCCATTCTGCTCTCCGGCCCGAGTTCGAGTTTTGCGGATACCCTGATCGAGCAGCAGCAGGAGCTAGTGGCACGCATCAAAGAATTGGGCCAGGACCCGACTCCATATGAACAGCAGGCAGCTGTCTGGACCGGCATTGCCAATCTTGTTAATGATCCGCAGTATACGGTGGACCATATGCCTGAGAATTTCCCGCTCTCCCCTGCCTACTGGTGGTTTGAGCAGAAGAACTACAAGCCGACCGTTCTCGCACAGAAGCAGCATACACCCATGCTGGTCCTTCAAGGAGAAAATGACTGGCAGGTAACCATGAAACAATTTAAACAGTGGGAAAGCGCGCTGAAAGACCGCAGCGACGTCGAATTCAAATCTTATCCGAACATGACCCATCTGCTTGCAAACTATGATGGTATTTCTACCGGAGCAGAATATGTGAAGCCCTCCAATGTATCTTCTGAACTCATCTCGGATATGGCTGTCTGGATTCAGAAGCGTAAATAAAGAATAACTAACGCTGCAGTATGTCCCCGGCTTCATCCGCCCGGGATGGATTTACCATCCATTCTCTGGGATAATGAACACAAGCTAGTGTTTATTTTCTCTATGGGAGGTCTATTTCAATGAGTGAAAAACGCGTGATGACAGCCGAGGATCTACATCGCATGCAATGGGTTAGTGACCCGGCAGTTTCTCCTGAAAACGGTGCGACTGCGTACATACTCAAATCAGTCAACAGCAAGCATGGCGGATACGTAACCCAGATCCGGCTGATTCATCCGGATGGCAGTGGTGATGTTCCATTTACCGCAGGTGAACTGGACGGAGCCCCGCAGTGGTCTCCAGACGGTTCACACCTGGCTTTTCTCCGCAAAAAAGGTGACGCTCGCCAAGTATGGCTGCTGCCTGCACATGGTGGCGAAGCACAGGCCGTGACCGATATCAAACATGGTGTAAGCGCATACGCGTGGTCGCCCGATGGAGCAGCCCTGCTGCTTAAGGCGGAAGCGCCGGATGAAACGGAAGATACACATGCAGCCAAAGATGAGCCCAAACTGCCCGAAGAGAAAATTATCGACCGCATCCGCTATAAAGCCGACGGTACAGGCCTGATGGGCAGCCGCAGAACTCATTTATTCGTTTTTGATATTGGCGCAAAAAGCAGCAAACAGATTACTTCGGGAGCATTTGATGTCGGCTCCTTCGCTTGGTCGCCTGACGGTGCTCAAATCGCTTATACAGCGGAGCTTCCTACCGAGGATATTACGGACCCGGATCTCAGACCAACGAACGACTTATATGTTACAGACCGTGAAGGCAGCGCAGCCCGCCAGCTTACAGACGGTAAAATCAGCATCGGATATGTCAGCTACTCACCTGACGGCCAGTCTATTCTGATGCTCGCTGATGATATGTCCTGCGGTTATGCCACACTGACCCGCATCTACCTCATTCCGGCCGTTGGCGGCGATTACCAAGCCCTCTACACGGATCTGGACATTCAGATCGGCCACAGCTGCGTCAGCGACATGCGCTCCGGTGCCGGAACACCGCCTGTATACAGTCAGGATAAACAGTCCGTTTATATCCAGATCAGCCAAAATGGCCGTGTGGAAATCGCTCGCTTTGCCCTGAATGGCTCGGACTTTGAGATCATTGCCGGCGGTGACCGTGAAATCTACCAATTCGCCCTGACGCCAAATGGCGGTTTAATATTCGCAGCAGCTGATCCTTTGCATCCGGGGGATCTGTTCCGGATGGAGCTAGCCAGCGGTACGGAAACCCGCCTGACCGAATGCAATCAAGAGCTTTGGAGCGAACTTGAGCTCAGCGAGCCGGAGGAGTTCCAATTCCGGGCTGGCGACGGCTGGCCGATGCAGGGATGGATCATGAAGCCAATCGGCTTCCAGGAAGGCTCCAAGATCCCTGGCGTTCTCGAAATCCACGGCGGTCCGCAGGCCATGTACGGTCATACGTTTATGCATGAATTCCAGTTGCTTGCCGCAGCGGGCTTTGCTGTATTCTATACGAATCCGCGCGGCGGACACGGCTACGGCCAAGACCATGTCAACACGGTCCGTGGAGACTACGGTGGACGCGATTATCAGGATCTCATGGACTTCACGGACTATGTGCTGGAAACCTACACGTATGTGGACGGCTCCCGTCTCGGGGTAACCGGGGGCAGCTACGGCGGCTTTATGACCAACTGGATCGTTGGGCATACTGACCGCTTCCAGGCGGCTGTTACCCAGCGTTCTATCTCGAATTGGCTCTCGTTCTATGGCGTAAGCGATATCGGATATCATTTCACCGAGGATCAAATCTGGGGTAACGCATGGGATGATCTTGAAAAGCTGTGGAAGCATTCGCCGCTGGCCTATGTAAAAAATGTTAACACACCGCTACTCATTCTCCATGGTGAGCAGGACATGCGCTGTCCTATTGAGCAAGGCGAGCAAATGTTTGTTGCCTTGAAGCGGCTCGGTAAGAAAACTCAATTGATCCGCTTCCCGGGCGCAGACCATAATCTGTCCAGAAGCGGCAACCCTCATCTTCGCACCAGACGGCTCAGTCATATCGTACGCTGGTTTGAAGAGAATATTGAACGATAATTCTGACTCCTGATATTATACAGGTAGACCACTTCATTTCTTTGCAGCGCACCGACGAATAGAAAATAAAGCCCGCTAAGCCGTACTTCACGGCTTAGCGGGCTTTATTCGTTTATATCATCATGCCCATCTCGCGGGCAGCTTCCTTCAGCACAGGCGCAAATTCATGGAGCGTATCGGTTGAAATCCGGCCGACAGGCCCGGAAACGGACAACGCAGCAGCGACAACCCCGCTTCTGTTCACGATTGGCACGGCTACCGCGGCCGCGCCCGGTTCACGCTCCTCAAAGCTCGTAGCGTACCCCCGTTCCCGAATCTCCTCCAGCATCTGGAGATATGCATCCGGGTCAGACATATCCGGCCACTCGGGATCCTGAAACAGCTCCTGCTGGTCTTCCTGTGTGGCAAAGGCTACCAGCACCTTACTGGATGCGCCTACATACAAGGGAAGTCTTGCTCCGACCTGGGCCACACGACGGATCGCCTGGTTGCTCTGCACTGCCTGAATCCGCAGGCGGTCCTTTCCGTCCCGCAAATATAGGCTCACCGTCTCGCCAAGCCGGTCACGCAGGCGTTCCATCGCCGGAAGGAGCAGCACGGCAGGATCATCGCTCTTGGACAGATGAGTGGACAGCTCCCAGACTTTCAGACCCAAGCGGTACTTTTCCGTTGCCGCATCCCGGATCACAAAACCTCTCTCTTCAAGCGTCGTCATCAGACGATGCACCGTGCTTTTATGAAGGTGGATCTGTCCGGCAATTTCAGTCAGTCCAAGCTCACTGTTCCTGGTAAAACACATCAATATATCAAGTGCGCGCTCGACGGCGCGTACGGTCAATTTGCGGTCTTCCATTCCTTGCTCCCGCCCCTCCTAATGTTTCACCACATGAAACATGGTTACAATAATTATAAGAAATTAAGCGTCTAAAGTCTACTTTTTCGCAAAATCTGTTCATATAGAGATGGCTGAACCAGCCCTCTATTACATTTCAGTAACAAATAGGCCAGGCTGATTGACTTTAGGCGTCCCACAGCATAGGATATAGAGTAAAATTTTATCTGTTTCCCATTCGTTGCTCAGAAGCTAAACTATAATTAGTAATCCTTAAAGGAGGGGCAAGCATGAACATGGCAACACGAAATGACGCCCAAATATCTCGCCCCCTGACTGAAACACCCATACCGCTGACTCCGCGGCTCATACGCGTTAAGCATATACTGGTAGCTTTACTGCTGTCGGTTCTGTTCTTCCTGATCTTCTGTTTCATCGCGCTGCATGCGTATATCGCCTGGGTACTTTCAAATCCGACAGTGGCTCCGCTCTATTCCAATCCAATGCAAGCCAAGCATATGTCTTATGAGAATGTCACTTTCCCCGCGCTTGATGGCAGTCGGATGATTCAGGGCTGGTACATTCCCTCTGCGGGGTCAAAGAAAACGATTGTATTCAGTCATGGGTATGGTGCCAATCGTGAGGAAACCTGGATTCCGATGTATGATTTGGCCCATTATGCTCACCGGATGAATTTCAACGTAATCATGTTTGACTACGGGTTTGCATCACAGAACAGCAAAGCGGTGGCCACGGGCGGCAAGGTGGAGTCCCAGCAGCTGCTCGGAGCGATTGAGCTGGCCAAAAAGCGGGGTGCTAAACAGATTGTGGTATGGGGATTCTCCATGGGAGCAGGCACAGCTCTTCAAGCTGGACTGCAGACGAAAGATGTCGACGCAATGATTCTGGACAGCACCTTCTTGCTGGAACCGGATACGCTGTATCATAATATCAAAAACCAAATCGATTTGCCGCGGCATCCGTCGCTCGAAATATTAGAACTGCTATTTCCAGTGCTGAACGGAACCAGTCTGCATCAAATTCCGTATCAGCAGGTCAAAAAGGAAGATTATCCATTCCCGATCTTTTTTGTGCATGGTACAGAGGATGAGAAGGCTCCTTACCCAATCGCTGAAAAATTGGCAGCTAACCAGACGAATCCCTACTCCGATGTATGGATTGTCAAAGGCAGCCACCATGAACTTATTTTCCGCGAGCATCCGCGTGAGTATCTACGCCGAGTTTCAACCTTTCTGGGCAACGTGAAGCTGGCGGAACAGAAGGACATTGATAATGCGCCTTTGGTGAAAAGCAAACCGTGATTCGGGACACAAAAAAGAGGCATCCCTGGAGGTTGAAATCAACCCTTCAGGGATGCCTCTTCTATACCGATCAGCCTTTAATTAAAGACAGAAATTCAGCTCTGGACGCAGGATCCTCGCGGAAAATGCCTCGTACTCCGGAAGTTACCGTTTTGCTTCCCGGCTTCTTCACACCACGGGCGCACATGCACAGATGCTCACCCTCCACAACAACCATGACACCGTGAGGCTCCAGAACGTCGACCATAATGTCGGCGATTTGCGATGTAATTCGCTCCTGAACCTGCAAACGGCGGGTCACTGCTTCGACCAGACGAGCCAGCTTGCTGAGACCGGCAATTTTGCCGCTTGGGATGTAGCCGATATGGACCTTACCGAAGAAAGGCGCCATATGATGTTCGCATTGGCTATAATAAACGATATCCTTGACGATAACCAGCTCTTCGTGATTTTCATCAAAGGTAACGCCCAGTACATCCCTTGGGTCCACCTCATATCCCGCAAAAATTTCCTCATACATCCGGGCAACACGCGCAGGAGTTTCTAGAAGTCCTTCCCGCTGCGTATCCTCCCCGATCAATTTCAATATCTGCTCTATATGATACTCGACTTGTTCACGATTTTGCTGAACCTTGGTATTTGCGTAATCTTTAACGCCAGCCACGGCACGTCCTCCTCTCGTGACCTACTGATTTCTATTATTGAAATATCTTACCTTACTTGCGTTTGCCGCCGCCTTGCCCTTTTTTACCCGTATTCTGCTGGTTTTTCATCATTTGCTGGGCTTTTTGCATTTGGCGACCATTCAAATTATACCCCATCTGTTTGGCCATTTTTTGCAGCATTTGTGGATCACTTTGCATTTTCTCCATTTGCTTGCGCAAATAAAACACGCCGATAAAAAAACCGCCGATTAAGCCGACAATCAGCGTAACCACAGGAATGACATATTGCATTTTCCGCCACCTCATATTTATAGATCAATACTTTGTGTGCTTTGCAACACGAAACTATCATAGCATGTACCCGTGTGGCTAGCAAATGGATTTCTACATTAAAACAGCCTCTATAAAAACGGTCGTTTCCTGCGCCAAATCCAGCTCCTTGACGTCAAGATGGCTTGCCTCGCCGCGTACGATTCTTACCACTGGACGGCCCGGTAGACCGCGGTGCTGATTCACAACAACGCCCGATTCTTTGGTTGACAGCCTGACAGCAGCTCCGTTGGGATAGATCGAAACCATGCGGTTGAACTGTATCAATACCTCATAATCCAGCTGCTTCTCCGACATGGCCATCATTTCCTCACAGGCCTCATGAGGCAGCAGTTTTTTTGATTTCGGAAGTAACGGATGGATCAGCCGGTCATAGGTGTCCGCAGCCGATACGATTTTGGCATACAGATGAATCTCATCACCTGTCAGTCCACGCGGAAGGCCCAAACCATCGATCCGTTCATGATGCTGCAAGGCCACGTGGGCAACCAAGAGACTAAAATCTCTTTTATTCTTGAGCTTTTCGAACCCTCTCCACGTATGATGGGATTTGAGTCCAGGTAAAATATCATCCTCTTCACTCATACCGCTTTTTCCGATATCATGCATTAGCGCACCTGTTGCGAGCTCCTTCAGCTGCTGGTAATTGAGCCCCATATTGATACCCATCACAGCAGACAGCAGACAAACATTCATCGCATGAATATACTCACTGTTGTCTGTCGTCCGTATATCAGTCAGCTGGACCAGCATCTCCTTGTTACTCATCACATCTTCCAGGAGGCTCTCTACACTGCTTCCAATCAATTGGATGTTCCAGTCCTTTCCGGAACGCACCACCTCAAAAGCGTTGTACATCTCTTGAATGATCCCCTGCTTGGTCGCCTCGCTGAGCATGTCATCCGTATCCACATCATCAAACAGCGGATCCTGAATATACAGCATCGTAACGCCAATCCGGTTTAATGTGTTGATCATGTACACCGTCAGCTGAACGCCTGCAGACAGGAGCACCGTACCGTTGCCGGAATATATGGTTTTGCCTAAGAATTGTCCGGGCTCAACGTTGTCAATGCTTATATACCTCATGATTCTTCCCCCGATTTTCAGCGGCTGATGCGAAAGCCGGACAGCTCTTCACCGCTTTACTCTTCAATCCGCGTATTTCTTTCGGGAAGTGAATCCTCCAGGCTCAGAAGCAGGCGCTTGGTTTCAAGACCTCCACGGTAGCCTGTCAGGCTTCCGTCGCTTTCAAGTACCCGGTGGCAAGGAATGATAACCGGAACCGGATTTTTATTAATGGCGCCGGCGACCGCTCTGATGGCTTTCGGTCTTTTGATCTCTTCCGCTACAACCCCGTAAGAACGGATCTCTCCATATGGAATATCGGCAAGAGTCGTCCAAACCTGAAGCTGAAAAGGTGTTCCGCGCAAATCCAGCGCCAGATCAAACTCTGTGCGCTGCCCGGCGAAGTATTCTCCGAGCTGTCGTTTGGCCTCAGCAAGACGATCGTCGTCATGTTCGAATTCGCCACCGCCGCACCAGGTGCGGGACCATTTTTGCAGGACAGCTTCCTTCACGCTAAAGCTGCCGAACTCGATCAGGCAAAGTCCTCTATCTGTGGCGCATAATGTTAATGGTCCAATCTTGGACTGCATTTCATCGTAATAAATCGTTTCCGGCTCTCCACTGAGAGCAGATGAAAATCCAGGTGCTTCGCTTACCGTTTCTGCTGTGTTCGCTTTCGTTTGCGATTGAAGTTGTTCCTTCGCTTCCCCGAGCATTTCTCTGACCTTCTCGTCCTGCTCTTCAGCTATGGCTTTATTCATGATGTTCAATGCCTCTTCGCCTCCTATGCGTCCCAGCGACCAGGCTGCGGTTCCCCGCAGCTCCGGCCGTGGGTCCTTCAGCAGTACCTCACCCAGTTTGGGCACCGCAGATTTATCCTTGTAATTCCCGAGCGCAATCACCGCATTGCGCTGGATTGGTTTTCTGCCCCGCCATGCGGCGGCGCTTTCCCCGAACTTCTCCTTGAATTCACGGTTACTTAGATCCAGAATCGGCAGCAGAAGCGGTCTGTCCTTATCCGGGTCTGGCAGTAAATCCTCATGATGCGACCAGTGCTTCCCCTTATTTTTAGGACAGATCACCTGACAGGTATCGCAGCCGTACAAACGGTTGCCTATCTTGCGCATAATCTCATCCGTAAGGAATCCCTTCGTCTGCGTCAGAAAGGAGATACAGCGCTGGGCATTCAGCTGCCCGGGTCCCACCAGAGCCCCTGTCGGACAAGCGTCAATGCATAGCGTACAGTCCCCGCAGTCCTCCGTCACCGGTGTATCTGGAGGAAAAGGAATATTCGTTACCATATCTCCAAGAAAGATCCAAGAGCCCCATTTCGGAGAAATAATGCAGCAGTTTTTTCCGCTAAAGCCAATACCGGCACGTTCCGCAACGGCCCTGTCTACAAGCGCTCCTGTATCCACCATACTGTCCAGCACAGCCTCAGGTACCCGCTCCCGGATAAAAGCCTCGAGCTTGCCCATCGCCTCCCGCAGTACATGATGATAATCCTTGCCCCATGATGAGCGCGACAAAACGCCCCGATATTTGCCCGGCTCGTTTTTGGGAACATCAGTCATTTTGGAAGAATAGGCGACAGCGATAGATATGAGAGAGGCGGGCTCTGCGGAAGGTAGTGCGGGGGTAACACGTTTATCCAGATCAGGTTCTTCAAAGCCGGACTCATAACCGAGATCACGGTGGTTTTGCAAAATGGCCTTCAATGATACAAAGGGGTCTGCGGAGGCAAAGCCGATTTCGTCAATGCCAAAACTCGCCGCAGCCTCTTTAATTTCACGCTTCAGCTGCTCCCAAGGGGAAGTCGGAGGAGCATAAGCAGAGTTTTTCATGTTTGTCAAAAAAGCTTGCGCCTCCTTTTCAGCCTTAATAACGTTTGTTATAAGCCTTTAATCTGGGATACCGGCCAGAAAATAAATTCTGCCCTGCCGACAATAGCTTTGGCGGTAACACTTCCAAAAGAGCGGCTGTCCTTGCTGGCGCCCGCATGCCGGTTATCTCCCATTACAAAGTAGTGATCCTTGTCCAACTTGAGCGGTCCAAAGTCCGGATCTTGGATCTCCACCTCCGTATAAGGCTCGACCTGCATCTGACCGTTCACATAGAGCTTGTGATCTTTCACTTCTACCATATCACCTGGAATACCGATAACCCGTTTGACCAGAAATTCCTTTTTATCCGGTCCATCGCTCGGATCGCGCAGCACAACAATTTCGCCCCGGCTGGGCGATTTGAAATCATATACGATTTTATCAATAAACAGCCTTTCCTTCTCGTACAGCGTTGGCTGCATGGATTGCCCCTTGACCATCGACAGATTGAAGACGAATAAATTAAGCAGCATCATGATTACAAAAGCGATGACAATCGTTTTAGCCCAGTCCCACACTTCGGAGGAAAGACTGCGCTGTTTCGGCTCGGGCACCGGCTTGTCAGCCGGATGTGTCCCCGAGCGTCCGGGTTCATGCTGTTGAACTTGATTCATCCTACACCTCATTTATAGAAAAATCCCCTTATATACAGAAAAGCATATCTTTCGCAGTTTTGCAACGGCAGTAAAGATATGCTCAATATAGAAAATATTGTTTTTTGACAATAATGATAGCTTGTCCATCTAAGAAGTTTCTATGAT
Organism: Paenibacillus dokdonensis; assembly: GCF_004916975.1. GTDB lineage: Bacteria > Bacillota > Bacilli > Paenibacillales > Paenibacillaceae > Paenibacillus_AQ > Paenibacillus_AQ dokdonensis. Next base: position 876,891 of record NZ_STGQ01000003.1, read on the forward strand.
TTTGTGTGTGTATCATTTGATTGAGACCGGCAAGAAGTTTATAATTTGTATCAACTTGGGTCCATTTTTTACTGCATGCGTATTAGTGCTGGGGACTAATAATGCTAAGATTTTGAAAGGCTTCCAAAATTTTGTTAGCGCCGTAGCCCATCGCTTCGTAAAGCGGCAGAGCGGCTTTGTTATGCTCATCTCCGGCAATCATAATACGGCTCACCTTGCGAACCTGGAAACGCTGTTCCATAGCCGCGACCAATGCTTTGCCAATTCCTTGGCGGCGGTAGTCGGGATGAACGGCAATCCTGTAGTAACAGCCGTGGTTATGCTCGATCGTTCCGATCAAGGCCCCCACAATTTCATCGTCTTCCTCTGCAACCATAATCAATTCCGAATCCCAGGAAAGCTGCCTGGAGAACGGCCCCATCGTATTCCGGTAACACTCTTCGGACAAGGCAACCTGCATCAACTCAGTGACACTGGAACAATCACTTAACTGAAAGGAACGAACATGCATGTCTTAAATCTCCCTTTTTCGTCAGCTTGTTTGGATCCTTGGAAGATCAAGCTCCCCTTAAAATATAAGAAATTGTAAGCTTCGAAAAGTTCTCATCCTTATATCGCAAGGAAAACTTCCGCTTTAAGCGGTCTGTCTTCTGCGAAAGTTCGTCGCTAGACGCTCTCATTATAATCCAGAATAAATATTACGACAAAAACCGTTAAATTCCTTCTTTATCATTCATTAAACCATAGTTTTCTTTAAAAAACACGCATTTTCTTTTGAAAGCGCTTTATAGCAGGCGTTTTCATTGTAATATCAGTCAAATAACCATATAATGGTGATTTTTGGACGCATAAAAATTCGGAGAAAGGGTAATGGATAATACGGATTATGTAAGACCGTACAGACCTAAGTTGACTTTATAAACATAAATGTTGATTTAATTGAAAAAATACGGTTTAATTGTATTTGGATGCATTACTGCTACATAATCCGGTCAATAAAGGATGCTTTTGCCCAGCAAAAACTCCTTTAAAAAAACATTTACAGGAGGTATTTATCATGGCATTTCAATTACCAGCACTTCCTTACCCTAACAATGCGCTCGAGCCTCATATCGACGCACAGACAATGGAGATCCACCACGATCGTCACCATAACACGTATGTAACCAACTTGAATGCAGCTTTGGAAAGCGCTCCTGAACTGCAAAATAAAAGCCTCGACGAGCTTCTGTCGAACCTCGACAGCGTGCCTGAAGGCATCCGTACAGCCGTTCGCAACAACGGCGGCGGACATGCGAACCACTCCCTCTTCTGGGAAACCATCGGACCAAACGGCGGCGGCGCACCAAGCGGCCTGCTGGCAAAAGCTATCGACAGTGATCTTGGCGGTCTCGATAAATTCAAAGAAGACTTCGCCAAAGCGGCTACTACCCGTTTCGGCAGCGGCTGGGCTTGGCTCGTTGTGAACAAAGACGGCAAGCTGGCTGTTACCAGCACGCCTAACCAAGACAACCCAATCATGGAAGGCCAAACTGCGGTTCTGGGCCTTGACGTATGGGAGCATGCTTACTACCTGAAATATCAAAACAAACGCCCTGATTACATCGCTGCCTTCTGGAACGTTGTAAACTGGGATGCTGTCAGCAAACGTTACCAGGAAATCGTTCAACCGTAAGGTGATTTCCGGAGCTAAGGCTCGGCACAGCAAAAGAACCGTCCATATTGGACGGTTCTTTTTGTTGCTCATGATCTTATCCAGCGGTCTGCTTCCCATTAAAGTACTCACGGATGATTTTTAGAAACACATTCGGGAAGGCATAACGGGCCATATCCTCTTCAAAAATCCAGCGATGGATCGGCTCTTCATCCTCCACCTCATGCTCCAGTGTATAGACCGCCTTCGTCTCCGCCACTAAAGGCAGCTTCTCTTCACGGCAGCTGTAAACCTGCAGATTCCAGTGAATATGGCTGAATGTATGCTCAGCATCCATCATATATCCCGTTGGTCTCGCTGTGATTCCTTCTTCCAGCAGCGCGCCTGCCAGGATATCCATCGCCGGTTCATCCGGCAGTCGGCCGCTTCGGCTTTGCGGAACCTGTACATGCGGAAGCTCCCACATTCGGGCCAGTAGGCCTTCTTGCGGACGTTGGCGGATCAGTACCTTGCCTGCATGCTCTCCTGATCCTTCCACCAGAGCCACCACCCGAAATTCAGGACGCGGCGGCTTTGCTTTGGTCTTCACCGGCAGCGACTCCTCGACTCCTTCGAGCCGGGCGGAACAGTGTTCCATTACCGGGCAAGTGAGGCAGTGCGGCGATTTCGGCGTGCACACCAGCGCTCCAAGCTCCATCAGCGCCTGATTGAAGTCGGAAGCACGGCCCTCAGGGATTAGCTCGACGACCAGCCCTTCCATAAATGACCGGGTACTCCCCTTCATGATGTCTTCCTCAATCAGGAAGTAGCGTGACAATACCCGCATGACATTGCCGTCCACCGCTGGCTCAGGCTTGTTGAATGCGATACTCAGCACTGCTCCAGCCGTATATGGGCCAACCCCCTTCAAAGCAAATACCGATTTCTTGTCATCCGGTACTTGTCCGCCATGAAGCTCTTTCACCTGCTTGGCCGCCGTCTGAAGATTTCGCGCACGTGAATAATATCCGAGACCTTCCCAGCACTTCAGCACATCCTGCTCTGGTGCATCCGCCAAATCCTCGACGGTTGGGAACCTTTCAATAAATCGATGGAAATAAGGAATAACAGTATCCACACGTGTCTGCTGCAGCATAATCTCTGATACCCAAATATAGTATGGATTGCGGTGACGGCGCCACGGCAGATCTCTTTTATTACGCATATACCATTCCAGTAAATGATGGCTAAAAAACTTTTTTTGCTCTGTTTGATTCATAAGGCTCTTTCAAATCCTTCCGGCTTTCTTCTCTCTGTAAACTATTTAACTATTCTTTCAATGACTGCAAACGCTGAAGCCAGCTCAGTCTGGTGAGATATGGTCAAATGAATAATATACTCCGCTTCACCTGGAAGCTTAAGGCGTTCCCATGCTCCCGAGCTTAGGACGGCAATGGGTCTTCCCAAGGAATCCGGCAAAATCTCCATGTCGCCAAAGCCGATGATACTGCCGATTCCGCAGCCGAAAGCCTTGGAAATCGACTCTTTGGCGGCAAAACGGCCGGCTACGAATTCAGTCAGCTTTCCGCCTCTTTTTCTGGCTTCCTCCCGCTCTTTCTCCGTGAGGACCCGTTCCATAAACCGATATCCGAGCTGCCCGCTCAGCAGGAGCGAAAGCCGTTTGATTTCCAGCACATCATGCCCGATTCCGTGAATCAATGCACCACACCATCCTTCCAAACATTCAAACCTTATTGTAGCAGGAGAAATCCCGTGATGCGAGTGATGTCTACAATATTTCAATCTGGGATCAGAAGAAATATTTGTAAAAATAGTATTGACCATTTTATATTTATTCGTTATATTTTGTATCGAAACGATATATCGAATCGATACATAAGAGGTGGATCAAATGCTTGAATACATCATTTTGGGGCTGCTGATGGAAGGTAATATGAGTGGCTATGACATGAAAAAGACCATCGACCTGTCCATCGGCATGTTTTACAAGGCCAGCTTTGGCAGTTTATACCCCGCGTTAAAACGCCTTACTGACAAGGCATGGGTATCCGTTACGGAAGAGGAAGACAGCAGCAAGAACAAAAAAATCTACTCCCTCCTTCCGGAAGGCAAGCACAGCTTTATGGAGTGGCTGGGTGCACCGCTTGCGCTCAGCCGCAACGAATTTTTACTAAGAGTGTTTTTTTACGATTATCTGAATGAAGCAACCCGGATCCAGCGCCTTACCGAGTACCATCACAAGCTAAACCAGGAAATCGGCCGTCTGCAGGCAGTCGAGCAGATTGTTGCAGGTGAGCTGGCTGAGATTCCGGACCCGCAGAAGCATTACTACAGAGTATCGGTGTTATCGTACGGCAAGCATTTTTTTCAAATGGAAAAAGAATATGTTGAGCAATTAATTAAAGGAGCTGATCTTAATCATGAAGGTACCGGCCACGCAAGCAAACCTTAACAAGATCCCATTTACGGAAAAGCGTCCCGTTTTAAGCGTTGTTATCATTGAGCTGCTTATCCTCGTTGCGATGTTCATTGCCGGAGCGTATGCCACAATCAAGGAATTGAGCTACACTGCGCCTGTTCTGATTGCCTTTATCCCGATTTCCATTGTGCTGATTCTTTATTTAACCTTGAAGAAGAGCTGGGGACGCTACGGCTTCCGGCCGCTCACCGAGATTCCCCGGCAGAACTGGATCTATTATCTACCGCTCGTGCTCGCGCTGATTTGCATTGCTTTCAATGGATTTAGAAGCTTTACGCTTCAAGAAGCCCTATTCTTTGTTTTCTTTACCTTGATGGTCGGTTTTGTGGAAGAAACGGTATACCGGGGACTGATCCTGCACATTCTTCTTCGGAAAAAGAGCATCACTGCCGCAATCGTCACCTCCAGCCTGCTGTTCTCAGTCACGCATGTCCTTAACATACTATCCGGACAAAGCGCCCAGGACACCATCGTACAGCTTGTCTACGCTCTGCTCACAGGTGCTGCCCTAGCCTTACTCATCGTTAAGAATAAAAATATCATTCCATTAATTATCTACCACTTTATACATAACTTGATCCAGTTTCTCGGCCAGGACGGCCGTTCTGTCTCCGTATGGGATTATGTCATCCTGGTGATCCTGCTTCTGCACTGCGTATGGCTGATCCTGAGCCTGAAAAAAGAGCCTGCATTGCCGCAGGTCTCCGGTTCTTCCAAAGGGATGGCCTAAACGCAAGGACTACCTTTTATTCTCTTGTAGACGTTGCGCGGTTAGATATTGCTCCCATCGCGTTGTCACTTGTTCACAAATTAAAAACGGGCAGCAAGGTTGAATCCTTGACTGCCCGTTTATTCATTTTCTATATCCCCGGAATCAAATTCCGCTTATGCGCTGTTCGCTTGTAGTAGCTTTCCAGACGTTCCTTCGTGGCTGCGCTGACTTCTTTACCCTCGAGGTAGTCGCTGTTCTCATCATAGGAGATGCCCAGCTCCTTTTCGTCGGTCTGTCCTTCCCAAAGTCCCGCGGTTGGTGCCTTGTCCAGGATTTCCTTCGGAACACCCAGGTATCTTGCCAATTGGCGGACCTGACGTTTGTTCAAGGTGCTCATCGGCGTGATGTCAACGGCACCGTCGCCCCACTTGGTGTAGAAGCCGGTAATAGCCTCGGAAGCATGATCCGAACCAACTACAAGCAGATTCAATTCAAATGCGAGTGCATACTGCATCACCATTCGGGTTCTGGCTTTGACATTGCCTTTGCCCTGCGGCGTAATATGACGGTGCACTCCCATGTGCTTAAGCCCCTGCTCGACTTCGAGGGCAATCTCGGTTACGGTATCCTCGATATTGGTCTCGGCAGTATGCTTCAGATCAAAGGCTTTGGCCACGGCATAGCTATGTTCGATATCGTCCTGCATGCCGTAGGGCTGGTATACCCCCAGCGTCATAAATTCATCGCCGTTTTCCTTTGTTAATTCATCCGTTGCCCGCTTGCACAATCCTGCAACGACAGCACTATCAATACCACCGCTAATAGCGATCAGAAGTCCCTTTGCCCCGGCATTCTTCACGTAGGATTTCAGGAAATCCACTCTTTTTCTAACTTCTGCCTCTTCATCAATGACCGGCTTTACGCCCAAGGCTGCAATAATTTCTTCTTGCAGGCTCATCCAAAACACCTCTTCTCATGATACTTGGCTTATATATGAAATTAGCTTGCCCTTCAAGGCTCTCTACCATTACTTAAACAGAAAACCCCGCATAGATCGGTTATCCGATTATACGGGGCATTATGTAACGTGCTGTGCCTATTAACGGCACACACGGTCAAACGCTTCAGTTAAATCCTCGGCAATTTCTTGAGCCGAACGATCTTCTATCTGATGACGTTCAATGAAATGAACAAGCTCCCCATCCTTCAGTACTGCGATGGAAGGAGAGGACGGAGGATATGGTGCAAAATATTCTCTGGCTTTTGCCGTAGCTTCTTTGTCCTGTCCGGCGAATACCGTGAACAGATTGTCAGGCACCAAATCATTTTGCAATGCCAGGGAAACACCAGGACGGCATTGTCCAGCTGCACATCCGCATACCGAGTTAACAACTACCAGGGTTGTACCTGGAGCATCCAACAGATGCGTTTCTACTTCCTCTGGAGTTCTGAGCTCCTTGATCCCGAGACTCGTAAGCTCATCTCTCATCGGTTGAATCATATCCTTCATATATCTGTCAAAAGACATAGACATTTCTTATCACTCCTAATCTGCAAAATATCAAATATATAAATTGAGCTAAAGCAATCCATCTTTAGTTCATTTTATACTGCATACAGATAATATTATACCTTCATAAACCCTGAAATCAAGAGACATCAATGGAACGGGAAACTCTGCAGCACGCGCTGACTCAGGAATCGGCTAACGGAAGCTGAATAATAAACGTTGTGCCTTGACCTTCCTCCGATTCAACCTTAATCTTGCCGCCATGCCGCTCCACGATACTGAGACATAGGGCAAGACCCAGCCCCGTCCCTTTGGCCTTGGTCGTAAAAAAGGGTTCAAACAGCCGCTCCAGGCGGCTTTTGGACATACCCACACCCGTATCCATAACGATCAGTTCCACGATTTGCTCCTTCTCCACAAGACATGTTTGCAGGATAAGCTTCCCTTTCTCTTCCATCGCCTCCATCCCGTTACGGGCGAGATTCAGCAGCAGCTGCTTGATTTCCTTGGCGTTCAGGTTCAGCTTCGGCACACGCTCATCCAACATCAACTCAATGGTTTGTCCACGCAAATTCGCATCCGCCCACAGCAGCGGGCTGAGATCATTGATAATTTGGTGCAGATGCCACTGCTCTTTTTCGGATATCCGGTTTTGAGCAAGGGATAGAAAGTCATTGATGATACCGTTCGCACGATCCAGCTCCTCCATGACAATCCGGTAATAATGGTCAAGCGATTCCGGACTCTTTTCCTTCATCAGCTGAAGAAAACCGCGTACCACAGCCATCGGGTTACGGATTTCATGCGTAATGCTGGCTGCCATCTGTCCGACCAGGCTGAGCCGTTCCACATTTCCCAGTTCGCTCCGCAGTCTCTCCAGCTCAGTGATATCCTGAATGACCAGAACCGCGCCAAGTATTTCACCGGTATAACCGTTCGTAAGCGGCGAGGTACTCGTATAGTGGATCTGCGAGCCAATCCGGATCAGCTCATTATTCATCTTGATGCCTTTCAAGGCTTGAGCAATCCGGAAGCTGATATAATCCTTCTCCATCATATCGACAAATGGGCTCAGCGGATGCCCGAGAATATCATTTTTGGTCAGCTCAGGCTCCCAGCTTTTGAATAAATTCATCATCATTTCGTTAATGCTGGTAACATTGCCGCTGTTATCCACGGATACCATGCACAGGGGTGCCACATCCATCACTTGCTGGAGCTTCTCTTCCTCGCGGAGGTATTTTTCGGAGATGCCCTTGATCTGTTCCTTCAGCAGCAGCTTCTCTAAAGCAAATTCAATGACATAAATGAGTGCTCCGCCAGCAAAAACGCTTACCATGATATAAAACAAAATTAAAAGCAAAGAGCCCGCATCGGAAAAGCTTAAATTAGGATCTTCAATAATAGGGGATGCAGTGATGAGGAGCATGGCGGGTAGGAGACACATCCACAGCTTATTGACTTTATCAGTGAGCGTTCCCTTCCTGAATTGAGGGGACATTAAAACAAGCAAGGGGTATAACGGCAAACCGGTATGCAGAAAAAGTCCAGATAAAGACCATTGTTCGTTTAAAAAATAATCGCAAAGCAGGTATAGTCCTGCCAAAGGAAGTCCGCTTTTATATCCTCCATAGAGCATGCCAATAAATAGCGGCAATATGCCTAGATTAAGGGGAATCAGATGAAACAGCGAGGTGGAAAACATCGAGCACAGCAAAATGCTCAAAGCACTGGATATAATGATCACAAATTCGAATCCCGTAGGATCGAGCTTCCTCTTTCGCCTGAGCGCGCGGACATACTTATCCAGACTAAGCGGGAACAAAAACGCAAATGAACCCGCCATGAGCACCTGTGTTATAATATTTTTCAGCGTAATAATAATCGCAAATCCCTCCTCCCCATCCGGGCAGCATATTCAGATCCATTCACTTGGATGACACTTGGGCATATCTGATTCTGCAGGAAATAGCGACAAAAATAAATTAACTGTAAAAAAGTGATGTACATGTTGATTAAATCACAGCCTACACTATATTACAATATACCCTGATATATCCTAAAAAGGTACAATTAAAACGTGGATCCGGGGGTCATCGGTTAGAAGGAGAGAAAAACGTGAAAGAATATGATGTCATTGTCGTTGGAGGCGGATCTGCGGGTCTCATGGCCTGCATCGCAGCTGCCAAAAACGGCGCCTCAGTCCTGCTTCTGGATAAGGGAAGCAAGCTTGGCCGCAAGCTCGGCATCTCGGGAGGCGGCCGCTGCAATGTGACCAATGCCAAAGAAACCGAGGAGCTGATTGCCCATATTCCAGGCAACGGCCGTTTTTTATACAGTGCTTTTCAGCATTTTAACAATCGCGATATCATGAGTTTTTTTGAAGGCTTGGGCATTGCTCTGAAGGAAGAGGACAACGGCAGAATGTTTCCTGTATCCGATAAGGCAGCCAGTGTGGTTAACACGCTCGTGGGAGAAGTCCGGAGGCTTGGCGTGCAGATCAAAACGGATACTCCGGTAGCGGAAGTGCTTTATGATCATGGACAGGCCTCAGGCATAAAGCTTGCATCTGGTGCATCATACCGCTCTTCCAGTGTTATCCTCGCCACGGGCGGCAAATCGGTACCCCATACGGGATCAACTGGTGACGGTTATCCGTGGGCACAAGCCGCTGGACATACCATTACGGAATTATATGCTACCGAGGTACCTATCGTATCCCGAGAAAGCTGGATCGCAGCCAAAGAGCTTCAGGGCTTGTCTCTTCGTGATGTCGAGCTGTCGGTATGGAATCCGAAAGGCAAGAAGGTCATCGGACACCGCGGAGATATGATATTTACCCATTTCGGACTCTCCGGTCCTATTGCCCTGCGATGCAGCCAGTTTATCCGTCAGGTGAAAAATAAATTCAAGGTCAATGAAGTGGAAATGGCCGTGGATTTATTTCCCGATACGCCTCCTCATGAACTGGAACGCATTTTGCGTGAAAAGCTGGCTGATGAGCCCAAGAAGGCCATCAAAAACGTGCTCAAGGGCACCGTTCCGGAACGTATGCTGCCGCTGCTCATGAACCGGGCCGAGCTGGACGGCGACGCCACTTTCGCCCATCTGCCAAAGCAGCAGTGGTCCACCTTTGTGGACGTGCTGAAGAAGTTCGTTATTCATGTCACCGGTACCAAATCGATCGAGGAAGCTTTTGTCACCGGAGGCGGTGTCAATCTGAAGGAAATCAACCCGAAAACGATGGAATCGAAGCTGATGCCGGGTCTCTTTTTCTGTGGAGAGATTCTGGATATTCACGGTTATACCGGAGGATACAATATCACGGCAGCCTTTTCAACGGGCTATACGGCCGGTATGCATGCGGCGCAAATGACCCATCCATTTGATAATTAATATGAATTTATATGTTAAAAGCCCGAATTTCTCAAGTGGTCAAGACCCCATTTAGTGGACATTGAAAAAACACCTAGGCTGCAAACTGGCGCCGGTACTGTACCGGCGTCAGTTTGTTTAATTTACGC
>NZ_STGQ01000004.1 GCF_004916975.1 Paenibacillus dokdonensis
TTGCATGTATTAGGCACGCCGCCAGCGTTCGTCCTGAGCCAGGATCAAACTCTCCAAGAAAGTTGATAGCTCATTTTGAAACTGACGAGATGTAATGAAATTTTGAATTAAGCAATGCTAATCAAAATATTCATTAATGTTAATCTCATTTGTGCTCAATCATCGATTCAGACAAGAAGTCTTGAACCCGATGATCTCGCGTTTCGGCTTTGCAAGCAAAGCCTGTATCTCACTCGTTGTTCAGTTTTCAAAGATCAAATTCTTTCTCGTTTCCGCTTCAACATTTTGTATCAGCAGCAACTCTTATAATATATCACGCTGACCATCATTTCGTCAAGCACTTTTTTTCGAGCTTTTTTTCAGCTCAACTTTCGAGCTTGTCGAATCCTCAGTTTCGAAAAAATCAGAGGTTTAATGGGGCGAGTTATAATTTAACACATAAAACAACACAGAGTCAACCTTAAATTGAAAGTTACCGCAACCTCTATACGTTACCCTGAAATACCGCATCTATACATTAAAAGGGAAGGTGTCCTTCCCTTTTGTTTGTGCTGCATTTAACACGGAGCTACCCAGCGGTATATCGTATCCCTTGACTCCCATAACCGGAAAACTCCGACCACCCGACGGTTTCCTTCACTAATGATCTGTTGACCAGTTTGCGCATGACCAGAGGCAGTTCATTTCTCACCATAATCAGTTCCGGATGATGAATCAGTTCTTCAATGCTCCATGGTTTAGGTCTGCTTCTCAATATCTGCAGCAGAAGGACGGAGCATTCGGCCATTTTTGACATAACAGAGAATTCACAAGCAAGCAGCACCAGTTCGACACGCTGCTGGATGGTTTCCGTACTCTGGGTCAATTCCTCATATAGCTTATGAATAGCCGTATTCAGCTCTTTCACTTGCTCCCAAACGGCCTTATCAGGCAGGACACCACGTTCAATGAGCTCAATTCTAGCCCAGTGTTTCAACGAGTCCAGAACACATTGATATGCATCAATGACGTAGCCGGACTGCATATTGCGCTTGGCCTCAACATAAATGCAAAGGAACTGCGAAAACTCGTACAGCATTTTACGATCCCGAAGTGGTTGTTCAAATTCTATATACTCCCGGCGCAGCATAGCCAGTCTGTCACCATGGTCCTGGACAAGTTCACCTTCCATAAAACAGCGGACCAAATCCCCCTTCTCACCTGCAATAAGCCAGCATTGAAGCGATTCAGTCGTGACATGAAGCACCTGACAAGGCAGATCGCCAATCAGCGTATGCTCAACAGTCAATTCCTCTTCCTGCTCTTCATGGACAACAAGAACGATGAAATCGAAGTCATGAAGCAAAGATCCATCAAATTTATGGGCTTCCTGACGATAAACAATAGTACCTATGGCATCGACATCAACCGACTCTCCATAAAAAAAAGACAAATTGGACAAATCCATGTCTCCCTCCATGCATTCCTTGGCGAAAAGCAGCCAATTCAGTTATAATATACTTCTACATGTCCATGTAAGTTCCTTCTTTTTCGAATACAACTAATTGATGATAGGAGCTAGTAATCCATGATCTTTAAAACAGCAAAAATCAATGCCTTCCGCACTTGGGGTCTGCTGCTTACGATGATTGGCATGGGACTTATGGTCCTCGGCACGGCAGGAATTGTCTTCTGGGGACAAGCCGGAAAAATCGTAGCGGCCATTGGTCTCGTCATTGGACTCATTTCCATGATGGGCAGCCTCGGTATTTATTTTTGGGCTGGAATGCTCTCCACCAGCGTTAAATCAATCGAATGTCCGGAATGTCATAAACCGACGAAATTGCTCGGGAAGACAGACCGCTGCATGTTCTGTCGAACCATTCTGACAACAGATATTCAACAGGCGAACATTACAGATGATGAACTGGAGGAAGCCCAGAAGCTTCAGGAAACACAACCCGCTCCGCAGTCGGTAACTCATCATCACTAGGCAATCAAAAAAGAACCGGTCACCTTTTAAAGGATGACCGGTTCTTTTGTTCCGTATGAGTGCAGTATGCATTAAGATGAAATATCTTTGAGCACGTTCCAAGCTTCTTCTGTCCCAAAGCTGCGGGTCCATGCGGCAACTCCGCCCAAATTAAGCTCCTTCGCCAGCTTTACTCTTTCCTTAAGAGAAGTCTTATCTTCAATCCATATCTTCTTCACTACGCCGTCCTCGGTATACTCGACATAGTTTTGTTTAACATCCTCCAGATACTTCGGTTTCAGCTTCTTTTCGGTAAGAATATCATTTACGGTTTTCATACCAACCGCCTTCGATGAAACCTTCGTTTTCCCGTCCTTAAGTTCCTCGGACCAGATCCGGGTATACAGCGGCACAGCCAAAATGAGCTTCTCGGAAGGAACCGCATCCTCCTCCAGTATCTTGCGGACAGCTGCTTCCGACCAAGGCAGGGATGAGACGGATCCGGCTTTCGGGCTGGCTGCCCAGTGCTCATCGTATGCCATCAATACTATAAAGTCCGCCGTTTCTCCAAGCGAGCGCCGGTCCAAAAAACGCGACCACATTTCACTACCTGACTTCGGGGTAACATCGACTGATACAATCAATCCCGCGGCCCGGGCGAGCGGTTTCAGCTCACGGACAAACTGCGATACGTTTTCACCGTCTTTGGTTTTCACATTTTCAAAATCCAAATTGATGCCGTCCAAATGATACATTTTCGCGAACTGCAGCGTCTGGTTAATCGTATTTAATCTCGTTTCGTAGGTAGCCATCGCGCTTGTGGTCAGGTCAGGGTCGAAGCTGTTGTTTAAAAGCCCCCATACCTCCATCCCTCGGGCATGGGCTTTCGTGACATAGGCGGTATCCGCATTGCTGCGAACATTCCCCTCGCCATCTATGATGCTAAACCATGTAGGACTAACCACGTTTACCCCGGATAGCTTATCAATCACTGAAGGATCCGGCTTTTTCTGATAAACAGCTTCCCACGCCAAATTCACCGGCTTGCCTTTCCAGCTGCGTTCCGCCTGAGTAGGCTGCTGCGGTACTGCATCCACCGTTTTCCTTTCGCCCAGCGTCACCTTAGACTTTGGCACATAACCGGCATATCCGTTATCCATTTGTACAAAATACCATGATTCATCGGTTTCCCAGACTCTAATGGATGTGCCGCCAGGCATGTCTGCCAAAATAGGTTCATGCTTGGACGGGCCCTTGCGAAGAGATGTTTTGGAATCCGCTGCCCCGTTAACCCTGCCCATCTGTATGGTGTCTCCGGCTTTCATCAACAGCACAGCACCTGTATCCGAATCCTCGTGAATGGCTATGCCATATAGCTCCTTAAGCGGCTGAACCGGCATATACAGCAGGCTATTCTTTTCTTCTGGCGCAAACCGCAGCTGTACCTGCTTGTTATTCAATCGTGCTTCCGTCTCTCCTGTCTGCAAATGCATGACTTGCACAGGTGTCGTGAGAATCAGCGACTGTGTACCCTTTTCATAACGAATATTCGGATCTACTGCCTCCTGAAGGACAGGGAGCGGCAGCTTCAGCTGTTCACCGGAACCGGCGGCAGACTGGTCAAGCAGTTTTCCTTTTACAAAAATGGGCTTGTCCAGCCCCTTCCAATCCGGCTTCTCATGCAATGGATTCGGAAGAACCTGGGTTACTGTTATATATGCACCGGCCACGATCAAACACAATCCCAGCACGATGGCAAAACGCCTTTTTGCCGTGGAACGGTGCCTGCGTCTTCTTCTAGTCAAAAGCAAATCCTCCGTTATCGTATTGTGTCATTTTTCCTTGCGATATTTAGGATGCAAATTTTTTCGGTTCCATGCATTCTTAACTCTTAAGCAAAAAAACGCGAGGAGTCCATTACAGGAATCCGCACGTTTTATCAAAACAGACCGCATGAAACGGATGCTTTACTTATTTTTGCAACTGCTGCAAATCCCGTACAATTCCATACGCAGCCCCTGAATCTGAAAGCCCGTGCTCTTCTCAGCCGTGTGCTCCACATCCTCCAGGGAAGGATAACTGAAATCCTCAATCTTACCGCATTTCTGACAAATGACATGAAAGTGATCAGACACATTCGCATCAAAACGGCTTGAATTATCTCCATAGGTCAGCTCATGAACCATTCCGGCTTCAATCAGCATCTTCAAATTATTATATACAGTTGCTACACTCATGCTCGGAAATTTAGGCTCGAGCGCACGATAGATCTCATCCGCAGTCGGATGACTCATGGAATCCATGAGATAAGCCAGTATCGCATGACGCTGGGGCGTAATCCGAACACCACTCGTTTTCAATTGTTCCAATGCATGCTCGACTCGCGTAGCCATCTTACCCACCGCCTTATTATTTAAGCAAAATTTCTTATTACTTTATTTTACGTTCATCGTTTCAACTTTGTCAACGAAAGGCCGCCTCTTGAAAAAACTTGGAATTCGAAAAGATATCGATTCAATACTTATTCACTTTCAGATCACTGTTGCCTTCAATATGAACCGTGTATTCTCCAAGACCTATTGTACCCGTTATATTCTTTTTATCCACCGTAAATTCCGGGAATTGGTTGCGAATATCGCCATAGCTGATCGTACCGTCCAGGTTATAGCTTCCCGTTTCAGGGAGGCTGACTGTCAGCTCACCTACCGCACTATATATATCCCAGTTGCCCGCTACAAGGCTGGAACGTGCGGTTATACCGCCATTCAGTGATTCTGCCTTGAGTTCGGAACGGATCTCATCCACATAAATATTCCCGTTTTTAGTACGGGCATCAATTTTCCCCAGCGCCCGGATGATGGATAGATTCCCCACCTGGGTTGTGAGTGTAGCGGCATCTGAAATATCAACAGCTTGCATATTTCCCTGGTTCGTGTTGAGGTCAATCGATCCTATGACATTGAAGGCGCTGACTTTTCCGTTTAGCGTACTGCCTTTAATATCCCCGGATACATGATCCAGCTTCAGTTCACCACTCGCTGTCTCCATTGAAATCTGCTTAATGGCGTCCACATGCTGCAGGCTGATACTCCCATTCATGGTCCGCAAGGATAGATCGAATCGCCGATCCTCCGGCAGCGTGATCGTCAGCTCCATCCTCGGCTGTCTTTTTCCGGATTGCCCGTAGGACTTGCCTTTGGTCTGAATCGTAATCGTACTGTCACCGCTGACTTCCAGGGCTGACTCTCTTCCGATTACTTCAGCCTCCGGGCCTGTAATTTGATCGACCCAGATTTCCGCCTGCACCCCGATATCCGTCACGGGTCCGCGCTGCACGATTATATCTCCATTAATGTTGTCCACATTGATATTTTTGGTCTCCATGGTTACCGGATAGGCAATCATATCCTTGGCAACGCTGTTTCCTTCCTGCTCGCCGTAATCCACACCCGCTGCAGTCAGATTCAAGCTCACCTTATTCCATAGATGCAAATAGTGCTTCTGTTCCGTCACGATAAACACAGATGCCGACAAAACGACAGCCAGCAGGATACCGCGCAGATCGAGCTGGAAACGACGGCCCGTCCCCTTCGGCTTCCGCGACACCAGATACAGCACCACGGATTCCAATCCCCAAAGCACAGCTATGAGCGGCCACCATTTCAGCAGCAGCAGCAAATGTTCGGTACCATGCAGCGCATCATCAAGAAGAAGCACTCCTGTTGCTACAAGCAGCAGGACGGCTGTAAACCTCCCCACCCTCATTCTCCGTTTGCGATTCATGATATCCCCCCGTTCACCTTGCGAATATGATCATCCCTCTCTTGTTTAAATCTTTTCGGAACGGCGTTGTCTCCAAAGAATCCAGATTTCACGGGTTCCTGCCCAGAGACCTGCCGCAATCAATACGATGGAAACCGTGATTTTACCGTAGTGTTCCATATAAAACTGCAGCCAGCGAGGCTTTTGATAAAAAGCAAACATCATTGCTCCGCCAATGATCAGCATAATTCCAAAAAAAGCGCTCCGTTCTACAGTAAAAGGATTTCGGTATGCAGCCGGTTCTTCAATGTCTGTCTGACTGGATGTTTTTACTCTGCGATAAATGACATAATCTGCTGCTTGAAGCACATCATACACATTATAAAAATAGGCCACCGGAATAACCAAAGCCAGCAAGATCAGTAAAGGTACATTGATCTGTATGCCGATGGACGAGAAGTACAGGAGCGCCGAAGCATCCAGAAGCAAAGTAAAAATAAAAGCAATGCCTTTACGATATAAACCAAGATAAATATGACCCAGACCCGGGCATAAGGCAGCCAATAATCCGGCAGTGAATTTTCTTTTTCGGGAAAACAGACGCCGGGTGCGGACTTCAGCATCTTTCTCTCTGCGCTTGTTGTGATCACTCTTTGCCGCTTTGTCCGTTCCGCCCGTTCGTTTGACGCTGTGCATCCTCCCAGCTCCTTTCCCTCTCAAAAATGAATCGATCGGCTTACGCTTACTTTTTATATAATCTTAAATAAAATTTATTTGTCGACTTCCCCCATCTTGTATCTCTTTAAAAAGGGTTGCTTTATCTTTTCTTTAGTTCATTTTATTTAGATAGTACCCTATATGATGTGGACAATAACAGGTAAATATCTGGATGTTCGTCCTTTCCAAACAAAAAAACCCCCGATTTTCCGGGAGTTTTCGGATATCACTCTAATCGATTGAGACCATGGAAATCCCTTCAAGCTTACGGATACGGGATGTCAGCATAAGCGGGTCAAAGGCTCGTTTACTCAGTACATTCAATGATATCTCCATCGTGGTTGAAGGCGGCTGAAGCTCACCATACGCCGCGTTGCTCCGTTCATTGACTACGGCCCTTTTCACAGTGATGTCTTCCCCCTCAAGCAAGCCGGATATGGATTCCAGCAGTCCAGGAGCAGAGATCGCATAAATCGTCACCAGATGAAGCTTGCTGCCGCGAATATAACGCTGCTCTAGTTTATTGAACACAACGAGGGTGAGCAGGATCAGAAATGTCGCCGCGATGGAAGCGAAATAAAAACCTGCGCCAATGGAGAGTCCGACTGCTGCAATGACCCACACAGAAGCGGCAGTTGTCAGTCCGGTAATCGATTTCCCCGTAAACAAAATCGTCCCGGCTCCCAAAAATCCAACACCCGTAATGACGGCCGAAGCCAATCTCGCGGGATCAATACGAATGTTAACCTCATGTACAAATTCAGAAAAACCGTAAATGGACAGCATGATGATTAAAGTTGACCCCATACAAACCAAAATGTGAGTTCGGAGTCCAGCTGCATGATTGGAGCGTTCCCGCTCCAATCCTACGAGTCCGCCCAGCAAAACAGACAGCAGCAGTCGCAGCAAAATATGCACATTATCTATATACCATGGATCCGCCAAAAGCATATCTCTCCCTATTATGCAATCTGCAGCCTTAAGGCAGGGTTACTTCCATAATGAAGTGGACTTTTCCGCTTGCCTGTGAAATGTCGTGAGCTCAACGCCCGGGGCGACCTCAAACGTATCGAAAGGTATGAATCCAAATTTTAGATACAAGGCCACTGCCGGTTCATTCTTGGCACCCGTTGACACAATAAACAGCGGAATGTCGGCGTGGTCATCCAGCACATGACGAATCAGATTCCCGGCAATCCCTTTGCGGAAATGATCCGGATGAACCATCATCCGCATCAGTGTCAGTGAATCCGGCGCTTCCTTTTGAGTCGCAACTGCTCCGATGAGTTCTCCATCCTCCGTTAAACAACCATAAAAAATTTCGCCGCAATTTTTCAGCGTCTCATGGGTATCCAGCAGCGGAGGAATATCATAAAACCCGATTTTTTCAGCTTCTAACCGGTAGGCGATATGCTGCAGCCGCCAAATTTGATCCACCATGTCGTTGTCCTGCAATGAAAGCTTGGTGATCATAGGCTTCCCCCTTTTCAAGCTATACGCAGTAATTCAAAAAAAGACCATTGAACGCAAAATAACCACATATAAAAAGGGCCTGTCCGGTGGACAAGCCCCAAGACCCGTACCTCTTGCTTACTGAGCGAGCACTTCTTCCAGCAAATTGTTAACCATCGCCGGATTGGCTTTGCCTCTACTCTCTTTCATCACTTGGCCCACCAGGAATCCGATGGCTTTTTGCTTACCTGCTTTGTAATCCTCTACGGATTGCGGATTGGCAGCAACCACCTGTTCAACGATTGCTTTAATCGCACCCTCATCACTGATTTGAACCAAGCCCTTCTCCTCAACGATTTGCTGTGGAAGCTTGCCGCTTTCGAGCATTTCCTTGAAGACGGTTTTGGCAATTTTCGTGCTGATTGTTCCCTTTTCAATAAGGCCAATCATCTCACCCAGTCCCTGCCCGGTAAGTTTCACTTCCGAGAGTTCCAGGTTGCTGCTGTTCAGATAGCCGAGGAGCTCGCCCATCATCCAGTTGGATACGGTTTTAGCGTCCTTCGTATATTTCAGACTGTCCTCGAACAAATCTGCAAGTGGTTTGGAGGAAGTAATAACCTCCGCATCATAGCTTGGCAGACCGTATTCAGCGGTGTAGCGCTCTTTGCGGGCATCCGGCAGCTCGGGTATCGTCTCACGGATGCGGTCCTTCCATTCCTCATCAATGTATACCTTAACCAGATCCGGGTCCGGGAAATAGCGGTAATCATGCGCTTCTTCCTTGCCGCGCATCGAAAGAGTTTTCCCCTGCGATTCATCCCAGCGGCGTGTTTCCTGTACGACAACACCACCGTCATCCAGAATTTCAGCCTGCCGGTATTCTTCATACTCAAGGCCCTTCAGCACCCCGCGGAAGGAGTTCATGTTTTTCAGCTCGGCGCGTGTCCCTAGTTCCTTCTGTTCGTAGGGACGGATACTGATATTCGCATCGCAGCGCATGGAGCCCTCTTCCATTTTCACATCCGACACTTCACAGTACTGCATAATGGCGCGAAGCTTCTCCAAGTAAGCACGGGCTTCTTCAGGAGAAGAAATATCAGGCTCCGAGACGATTTCCACGAGTGGCGTTCCGACACGGTTAAAGTCCACTAGTGATGCATATCCTCCGTCGACATGCGTCAGCTTGCCCGCATCTTCCTCAAGATGGAGACGGGTAATACCGATCCGTTTGGTTTTACCGTCGATTTCTATGTCGATCCATCCGTTCAGCCCGATAGGCTGATCGAACTGGGAGATTTGATAAGCTTTCGGTGAATCGGGATAAAAATAGTTTTTGCGGTCAAATTTGCTGACATCTGCAATTTCGCAGTTAATGGCCATCGCTGCCTTGATCGCGTACTCCACGGCCTGTTTGTTCAGAACCGGCAAAACACCGGGATGCCCCAGGCAAATCGGACAAGTGTGAGTATTGGGCGGAGCGCCGAACTCGGTTGAACAGCCGCAAAAGATTTTGGAATGGGTGCGCAGTTCAACGTGGACTTCGAGTCCAATCACAGTTTCGTATTTTGATGATGACATGTTTTACGTTCCCTCCTTTTCCAGCCGATTCTACAGGTTTGGCCGCTGTTTATGATATTCGGTGTTTTGTTCGAAGGCCTGAGCCACGCGCAGCACCGTTGCTTCATCAAAGGCTTTGCCGATAATTTGTAATCCGACAGGAAGGCCTTCCGCAAAACCACAAGGTATGCTGATCGCCGGAACACCCGCAAGGCTTACCGGAATGGTCAAAATATCGTTCAGATACATGGTCAGCGGATCATCTACCTGCGCTCCCAGCTTAAATGCTGTTGTTGGCGCCGTTGGTCCGACGATCACATCATATTTTTCAAACACCTGATCGAAATCACGCTTGATCAGGGTGCGTGCCTTCTGAGCTTTCAGATAAAAAGCGTCATAATAGCCGGAGCTTAGAGCATAAGTGCCAAGCATAATCCGGCGTTTTACTTCAGGACCAAAACCTTGGCTGCGGGATTCGAGATACAGATCCAGCAGGTTTCCGGACTGTCCTGCACGTACGCCATAACGCACTCCGTCAAAACGTGCGAGGTTTGAGGATGCCTCGGAAGATGCCAGCAGATAGTAAGCGGCCACCGCATATTCCGTATTGGGTAGTGATACCTCTTCGATCACAGCACCCATGCCTTCCAGCACTTTCAGGGCTGCTTGTACATTCTCTTTGACAGCCGCATCGACGCCTTCTCCCATATATTCCTTAGGAACCGCAACACGCAGTCCTTTCACATCTCCGTTCAGTGCGCTCAGATAATCCGGCACTTCCACGTTGGCAGAGGTTGAGTCCATATGATCATAACCGGCAATCGCCTGCAGAACATAGGCAGCATCCTCTACATTTTTCGTAACCGGACCGATTTGATCCAGCGAAGAAGCAAATGCAACCAGACCGAAACGGGAAACTAGACCGTAGGTTGGTTTCAAGCCTACAACACCGCAGTAAGAGGCTGGCTGGCGGATGGAACCGCCGGTATCCGAACCAAGGGCAAAATAGGCCTCGCCTGCAGCTACCGAAGCCGCAGAACCGCCGCTGGAGCCGCCGGGTACACGTTCGAGATCCCATGGATTATGCACGGGATGGAAGCTTGAATTCTCGTTGGAACCACCCATTGCAAATTCGTCCATGTTCAGTTTTCCGATGGTTACTGCATCCGCATCACGGAGCTTGTGCACAACGGTAGCATCATAAACCGGGTTGAAATTGGAGAGGAATTGACTGGCACAGGTTGTGCGGATCCCCTCCGTCACGATGTTGTCCTTGATTGCGGCGGGAAGGCCGAATAACAATCCGCGCTGCTCACCAGCTGACAACTTGTCATCCAGGCGGCGTGCAGCACTTTTCGCACCCTCTTCATTCAGAGTCAGATAAGCTCCGACGCGGGCATCGCGCTCGGAAATAACACGAAATGTGTCTTCAACAAGCTCCAGTACGGATAGCTCCTTATCATGGAGCTTGCTATGTATCTCTTTCAGGTTTTGATTTAACAGGCTCAATTGCCGCTCCTCCTTTCATCTCAAAAACATTCTATTCAAGTACAGCCGGAACTTTAAATTGTCCGTCTTCTTCTTCCGGTGCGTTCGCCATAACCTTCTCGATCGGCAAACTTTCACGCTCCACGTCCTCACGCATCACATTGCTGACTGGGAGTACATGGGTTGTCGGTTCGATACCATCCGTATCAAGTTCATTCAATTTTTCGGCATATTGTAAAATAGCTTTCAGCTGCTCGGTAAACATCTGTTCTTCATCCGAACTCAAATTAAGCCGGGCAAGCTTGGCCACATGCTGAACGTCTTTATTGGTGATGCTCATAATTCTAATTCCTCCTTATTCCTTCTTATGTTTAAAGGATTAAAGCCTCAGGATAACGTTTCTAATTATATTGTAGAACCTGTGACAATTCAATCCATGGCTGCAAGCTTACAAATAACAAAAAAGAGCCGGCGCTAGGCCGACTCTTCTAAATCCAGGCTCGCAAATTAACTTGCTTGATAAATTCCGCCTGTGAAAGCACCTCAGGTGCAATCTCTTCTTCTTCCTGCTCGAGTTCACCGTTCATAACTTGATGAAACAGCTTCTCGTTATATGTCGCAAGGGCGTAATCGATCAGCGCTTCCCGCGTGGTCATCTCCACTTCATGTTGAATGAGCAGCTCTTCCGGCTGTACATCATCCGCTGGCACGAAAAAGTTCCGGTTAATCTTAGGTATCCGGATCACATAATCAAACGCATTATCCGGATTCCGGTCATAGGCAATCAGATAACCGTATTCCCCTATAGGAAGGTTCTGCTCAAAGGCGTCCGAGACGATTACAATCTTTTCCCCTAGTTGCAGCATCGTCAACCTCCTAGATGTCTGTCATTGTCTGTATAGTCTACTAAAAAAAAATAGGCCTGTCTACGGAAACACATAGAAAACTAAGCAAAAAGACACAAATCCATGATCCCGGTACCTAGAATTTGATAGATCCGGAAAAATCAGAATATGTCGCAAATAAAAAAAACGCCACAGTGGAGCAATAGAATAAAAAGAACGCAAACCGGGATTCATCCACAGCTTGCGTGCTTCGCGAAAGTAAATGTAGCATTAAATTAGCATTATTGTATCAAGGCTGTTACCGCTTGTCCATCCTTTTTTCCCGATTTCTGTCGAGAAAACAAATCATTACGGGGATTCACTCAGGAAATATAAGGATTATGGACACGTTCATATCCGATTGTGGTCTTTGGACCATGCCCTGGGTACACCTTAACCTCATCCTTAAAAGTAAAGAGCTTGTTCTGAATAGAATCAAGCAGATCACGCTCTCTTCCTCCGTAGAGATCTGTTCTGCCGACGCCTAGTTTAAACAAGACATCGCCCGAGAAAAGATCATCCCCACAAAGGAAGCTGACACTACCCGGCGAATGGCCAGGGGTGTGATATACCGTAAAGGTATGGCCGATAAGCTCCAGCTTCTGCCCTTCATCGAGACTGTACTCGGCAGGAGCTGTCATGAGCGGAGGAGAAGCCTGCGGCCAATTCTGCGATCCGTTCAGCTTCGGGTTTTCAAGCCAATCCGCTTCAAGATCATGCAGATAGACCGGACAGTTCTTCAGCTTCCGAATTTCATCCACGCCCCCCATATGGTCGAAATGGGCATGGGTCAGCAGGATGGCTTCAATCTCAAGCGGCTGTATTTTTTTGATCAGGGAACCGGGATTCATCCCCGGATCAATAATCACCGCACGGCCGGGGTCCGCTCCTGTAAGCAGGTAAGCATTCGTCTGGAGTGGGCCAAGACAGAAGGTTTGTATATTCAGCATAAACGATCAAAATCCCGAAATCAGTTCACGCAGTTCCTTGATGATAACGGCATGATGATCGGTTCCTTCCCCATAAGCTGCAATCAGTTCCTTCCGGCATACGGCCATCTTCTCCTGGTAATCTGAAGCCTCACGGTCGGGATTCTCCTGCTTGAACCGGACCATAATCTGCTGGACATGGTCTGGACGCGGTCCCCACTTGCCAAGCACATAGCCGCCTGTGTCCGTAAAAATCACCACAGGCACGCTGCGGCCGCCCATGGTCAGGAACTGGTCCATCACATCGAAGTTTTCTTCAAGGATCAATACCTCGGTTGGAATTTCAGCGGTCTCCAGCGCGTGGAATACAACCGGCACATTACGGACCACATCGCCGCACCAGTCAGCGGCCAGTAGCAGCACGCGCAAATCGTCTCTGAACTTTAAGCTTTCAAAAAACTCGCGGTCGCTTTCATTTTCCCATGTAAACTGTTCATACCCGGACTTGAACTCATCCTGGTTCTTCTGCATTCCGTCCATAAACTGCTGCGGGGAAATCCCCGTATCCAGCTTGTCTGCCAAATTTACTGCCATTTATTTCGTCCCCTTTCTGGATCTTGCTTTCACCATTTTGATTACAAAATAAATAATTAAAAGCGCAAGCGCAATGAGTAATATCGGAGTGATATAGGGTCCTGCCTTTTCATCCACATGCTCCCACTGATCACCCAGAATATAGCCAAGATATACAAACAATACGGACCAAGGAATAATTGCGAGTGTCGTAAGCGTAATAAACCGCCATACGTTCATCTTGGATATTCCAGCCGGGATCGAAATGGCATGACGGACTACCGGAATAAACCGCGCAGTGAAAATCACGCCCGTACCGTATTTGTTAAACCACTCTTCCGCATAATCGATATGCTTCTTATGAATAAAAATGTATTTTCCGTACTTCTCAAGCACAGGTCTGCCGCCATAGCGACCAATCCAATAGACGAACAGCTGCGCAATTACGCCGCCTACGATTCCGAACAACACGGCGCCCAAAAAGTTGATATGCCCGGAGGATACCAAGAAACCCCCATAAGCCAGTACAATTTCGCTGGGAATAACTTCAATCATCAAGCCCAGCATGATTCCGAAATAACCCAGACTTTGAATCCAATGAAACAATTGACTGATGATATCCGATATAAAATGCACCCTGGCCCCTCTTTCTGTATGTACTTTTTCGTTCCTATCCAAAATCTATTCTAGCACAGGAGCGGACATGACTTCTACTTGCGCCCAATTGCTCAGGGCGGGTGTCCTCATCAGAGCCTCAAGCATATGGTGTGGAATAAAGGAGGTCGTTCAAATGCCGCCGATTTCACAGAAAAAACAAGCCCCGCTGCCCTCGGCCCGCGGCATACGCAGAGCCTGCAATAAAGAACTCTACCGTACGGTCAAACGGCTAAAGGTCTATATCCCAGACGAGTCTGTCCGTGAAGGAGAATCGCTCTACTACCGGAAAGTCATTGAAAATCTGATCTGGATCCATGAAAACCGCAGCAACCGAAAACTGCTTTGCGATTGGTGGGTTAAAGCCGTTCTCGCCGAGCTAGCCGAGCTTTGGAAGGTAGAGGAAGCTCATTTGGGAAAGGCTTTTCGAGAAGCCTTTGGCGGGTGAGTATGATTCGGGCAGCACAGAATGAAAATATTATCCGGGGAGCAGCCGAAAGCCCCATATTACAGAAGCCTCTATGGGATTGGATCAGGGATCGATTGTTCAAGGCGTGCCAGCTGGCTGCCCCACTCTTTCGCCTCGCGGGTCAAGCGGAAATCGCGGTCATTGCGTAAGAGCGCCCCGCGATGATCTGAGGCCCTGTGGGCATATTCGTTATAGAGCGCAAGCCCGGCCTGCACGATCCTGCGTGCTTCCTTCACGTTGCCGGCCGAAAGCTTGCTCTTGGCGAGCCTCAGCAGCCGCTCCAGGCTTTTCGTCTGCTCGCCCGCGTTGTACTTGTCCCGGCTGAAGCCCGCCTCGGTCCAGTACGCCGCGGCGCGGGCATCCCCCCGTTTGACTGCATTGTCCGCGAGCGCAAAGATCAAAGCGGGATGCCCCGGCGTGTAGGACAGGCTGCGCTGCAGGATCATCTCAGCAGCCGTTGGAGACAACCTCCGGGCCAAATCAAGCGCAGTACCGGCATCCGCCGGATTCCATCGGAGTGAGGATTGTAGAAGTATTACAGCTTCTGCCCTCGATGGCTCATAGAGCGCCTCCTGATACAGCCGATATCCTACTTCTCCCCGCAGGGCAAGGAACACACCTCCTCCGCTTATACCGAGCCAAAACAAAATCAGCAATCTACGCGAAACTGGACCCATTCTGAACGCGAAGCCGAAATGGTGTTTTACAGCTGACACTTCCCTGCCCGTTTGTACTTGTAAAGCCTGATCAGGCTCCACTGCGCTAAATGATTGTCCCCATGCCACAAGCAGAAACATCAAAAGCCATACAAGGCCGAAGCTCCAATCAATATCCGCAGCACTGTGCATGACAAATACAGCAAATACCGGCAGAAGCTCGCGCCGGCTGCGGTACAGAAGCCACCCTGCCGCGCCAAGCAGCATAAACAGAAATGCCGTTCCGATGATACCTGTATTCAGCAGCATGTCGAGATAGCCACTGTGCACCTGGCTGCCTACATAGGGATTCGACTGCACGGCGCGATAGGAAAGCCGCCATGTCTCTCCGCCATGTCCAAACCAGGGCGAGTGCCAGAACAGCCGCCAAGCGTCGCGGTATATGGCGCCCCGCGCGGAGACCGTGCTGAAGTTTCTGACGATGCGCTCCTGCGCCGCCAGAAACACCGCGGCCGCACCTACGGCCGCAAGGATGCCGCCTGCCGCCCAAGCCAGGCGGCGAAGCCCCGCCGCCACGCTGCTTTGCGCGAGGCGGTAAAGCACCAGGCCGGCCAGCATGCTGCCGGCCCACACCACGGCCAGCGTGAGCAGGCCAGGCCAAGGCTGCGGTGCCAGCATGGCGGATGCCAGCTGGCGGTACAGCAGCGCCGCGCCGGCTAGGGGCGCGGCCGCAAGGAGCAGCGGCGCCAGGCTGCGCCGCCGCTCCAGGACCAGGCCGGCGGCCATGGCTAAGCCGGCCGCGAGCCAAGCGCCGCGCGACTCGCTGAGGAGGAGCGCGGCGGCATAGGGGAGCAGCGGGAGTGCGCCCCGCAGCAAACGGTTCATTCCGGCTGGTTCCTTAAGCCGGAATGAACCGGGCATCGCAAATAGCCGCTCCAGCAGGAAAGCGGCCATCAGCATGCCAAACGTGTTTGGATATTCGAGAAGACCGGCGAGCCTTGCCCCCGTGGCACTAATCCCCGGGTTTGCCGTATACGCAATGGCGTACGGCAGATGAAGAATGCCATAGACAGACAGCAGCGCCGAGACACACAGCAGTCCTCCTGCTGTATGCCAAGCCGCTGCCAAAACAGCTCTACCTCCTTGCCGCCGCGCAATGACAAATGCAGATACAGCAAAAAGACCGTAGAGCCCCCATCTCAGCAGCTGGTTTACACTCCCCTGAACGGATAGTGATCCCAGCAACCAGTGTACGGCATAGACGGTCATCAGCAAAAAAGGACTAACCAGCAGCATGAACTCGGGTAAAGAGAATGTGGCTTCCGGAAAAACCCTTTTCTCTGAACGTATAATAACACGCAGCATCAGAGCAAAGGTACCCATAAGGAAGCAAAGCAGACCGAATCCGATCCAAACCGGATACATATCCACCGTAAAATAAAAGCCGGATTTCAGACAAGAAACCAGTAGCGCAGCAATGAGTGCGGCCTCTCCCATTCTCTGAACCCAACGTTTCACGCTCTGCCTCCTATCATCTTAAAATCATTCCGAATCGGCGGGCAGCAGATCCGCACATGCTTTTTCCAGATACGGTTTAGCGTTCAAGAAATCACGGAACTCTGTATACTCGCGCCATAACTCCTCTTTGCGGCCGCTTTGTCCTTTGACCGCCCTGATGAGAATATTTTTCGGAGTATGCTCCAGATCAATAAACTCAAGCAGCTGGGTTTTGTATCCGAGAATGTCCAGCAGCTTGGCACGGATGCCGTCCGTTGCCAGCGCAGAAAAGCGCTCCTTCAATATGCCATGAGACAGCAGCGGCTCCATTACCGGACTATCGATCTGAGCGAACAGCTCATGCTGGCAGCAGGGAACCGAGAGAATAACGGAGGCGTCCCAGCGTATCGCTTTCTCCAAGGCAGCGTCCGTAGCCGTATCGCA
This sequence comes from Paenibacillus dokdonensis, assembly GCF_004916975.1. Taxonomy (GTDB): domain Bacteria; phylum Bacillota; class Bacilli; order Paenibacillales; family Paenibacillaceae; genus Paenibacillus_AQ; species Paenibacillus_AQ dokdonensis. Next base: position 17,034 of record NZ_STGQ01000004.1, read on the forward strand.
GGCATGCAGCGTGACAACCATATCAACCTGTTCCAGTTCGTTGTAGTCGGCAATATCCCCGACAAGAAAGCGGAGGTTGCTGTAATTCAGCCTGTCGGCCAGTTGATTGCAGTGTTCGATGACATCTGCTTTAAGATCCAGTCCCACAACGTTCAGCGTTCTGCGTTCCTGAATGGTCAAGTAATGATACAGCGCAAAGGTCAGATAGGATTTCCCGCAGCCGAAGTCGACAATCGTGATTGGCCGGCCTTCCGGCAATGAAGGAAGTACATCCTCCACCATCTCAAGGAAACGGTTGATCTGTTTGAACTTGTCATATTTTCGTGCAAGCACCTTGCCCTGCTCATTCATGATGCCCAGCTCGACAAGGAATGATATGGGATGACCTTCCTCCAAGACATACTGCTTTTTGCGGTTATGCGCCAGATCCGTACTTGTTTTGGAAGGTGATTTGGTGAGAATAGACACTTTATATTTCTTGCTGATCAGAATTTGATAGTCAGCATCCGGTGTGCAGATCATTCCCTGGCGGAAGGTTTGCTCGAACAGCTGCATAATCGCTTCTTCCGCTTCCTCCGCCGGAATATTTTGATGGACAACCTTATTCGGATGAACATATGCGAACTGGTAATGTATTTTTTTCTTCAGCTCCACAGGTTTGATTTGAACCTTGGTATAAGGCACGCCTTCCCGCTTGCGAAGCTGGCTGAGTGTTGCCGTAATCAATGTTGTTTCTTCCGTTATGTCATGGATGAGTTTGCGTAAAGATTCCAAGAGAGTACATCTCACTTTCTCATATATTCAAGGCGAAGCTAACCCTTCACTTTCCGCTGCAGCTCTTCCACGCCTTCTTCCACCTCAGTGCGGGGAAGGCCGCCTGCCTTAAGTTCGTCATCGCTTCGCATTAGAAGTCTTTGATAGAAGGTCAAGCCCTCTTCTTCAGTCATTTCATGTTGGTCCAAAAGACGGAATAATGCATTCTCCGCTTCATCGTAATGTCCCTGTTCCTCTTCATAGCCTAGCAGCAGTTTGTCCGTTTTTGCCGGAAGCCTGTAGCCTTTAAGCTGTTCCTTCAAATCGGTCACGCGATCCGGCAGCTTCAACATCGAATGGTCGGCACCATGAAGATCGGCATAAAGATACAGATGCAGCGACTTCATCAATCGCGTCAGTCCTTCATCCTTGTAGCCCATATCAAGGTACACGCCGCCTTCTTCTTCAAGAAGTCTTGCGATGCTCTGCAGTTTGTCAGCCTCGATTGCGCCGCCCAGACGAAACATATCTATCATATCCTCGACGGACAGGGAATTCAAAAGCTTGGAGTTCAGACGGAAATCTTTGCTTAGCAGATCATCGATTTCCCATAAAGCCTCAGCGTATTTTTTCTGCTGCTTCAGTCCGAATACCTTCCCCACCATTTCAACCATGTCTTCCACCATCTGCAGTATATAGTCTTTCCGGAACATAATGCGTCTCAGTCCTCTCCCATGCAAAATGCTGTGAATCATTCAGGTAGGGCTATTGTTCTAACTGATTGTAAGCCATTCGGCAGGCCAAAGCCAGCGGAACCATTGCAATGCAGAGAGAAAGGCTATCAACACCTTCTAAGTTCGTCCGGATTTTAAAATATAATTAAAAGCCGGATACCCTGTTGTCGGGCCTCCGGCTGCTAATTAACATCATGAACTTCTAATCGGGTAAAACATCTTTATTGAAGCTTATTCTTTTCCGCCTTCATTCAGCGACTGTTCCAAAAAACGCTTCATCACTTTGACCAGCTCTTCCGGAGCTTCCATCATGCTCATGTGGCCAGCTCCCGGAATAGTTGCCTTCGTGATATTCGGGTGATCCGCTGTAAATACTTTCTCTGCCGGGATCACCTGATCCTTTTCCCCGGCTACCAGCAGTGCAGGAAGCGTAGATGCGGAGATCACATCTCTGCGGTCCGGACGCTCCCGCATGGCCAAAGCCACACCTGCTGCCCCTTGCGGAGGAGTTCTATATCCAATCTCCTTCGACTTTATGATCATGTCCTGGTGAGATTCAACATTTTCCGGTGCGAACAATCCAGGAACCAAACCGTCGATAAATGTAGTAATTCCCTCGGATTGGATCGTGCTCACTGCCTTCAGACGCTTTTCCTTGCCAGCCTCGTCATCCGGATAGCCTGTGGAATGAATAAGACCAAAGCCATTCAACCGGGATGCGTAGCGCTGCGTAAAGGAAAGCGTTACATAGCCGCCCATGGAATGACCGATCAAGGTAACCTTCGGCAGATTGAGCTCATCCAAGAGCTTAAGGACATCATCTGCCATCTGTTCGATGGAATAAGCTCCAAGCGGCGCATCCGAAGAACCATGTCCACGTAAGTCAGGCACGATGCAGCGGTAGCTGCCAGACAAGAGCGGTACCACCTTATCCCAATACTCGGAGCTGCCGCAAAAGCCGTGGAGAAGTACGATTGGTTCACCCTCTCCATGTTCGGAATAACAAAGCGTGTATCCGTCGCAAACTAATTTTTCCATGATGATATCCTTCTTTCTTTATATCGAATTGAATTTTTCACAGCATTATTCTTATTCTGGTTTACTGCATGATCTCAATTATGTATATTATTAATCCAAAGGCCGGCCGTTGAAACGTAAAGCCTGAACTTGGGAATGAATACCGAACGCATCCGCGGCTGATGAGGCTATTTGCCCGGCCATGGTCATCACATGAAAAAGTGACGTCATTTGAAGTGTGGCATAAGGCTTGGGACCTTTGACATTCACAACTGCGGCGACACTGTAATGTCCAACCGCCGGCAGCGCATACCCTACCGATTGGGCAGGAAATAGCGGCTCATCCGAGACCAGAAAACTCCCCACAGACAGTGACTGCCCCAGGCAGGCGTCTACAGCGATGACAATATGATTCTCGGGGATGGCCGCGATGCAGGCTTCCAGGCTGGATGCATCACATGGTGAGGATAAGGTGCCCACGACATGTGGAAAACCATAGGCTCGTAACTCGCTGCCCGTTAACGGTCCCAATGCATCTCCAGTTGAGCGGTCCGTTCCGATACATAAAAAGGTGATTTGATCCAGTTCATAGCGACTGTGAATCTCCACAAAAAAATCACGGAGCCCATCAGCATGAATTCTTTTGCAGCTTCCGCCTTTTCCCCTGATCAGATGAGGATCTTGAATAGACATGGCTAACGGCCCTCCTTTGCTGCCTTCCGCAGCCGTTTTCTTTTGATTTTACTGCAAAAATGATTGTAAGAAAAATCATTTTCCTGTATTGAGAGAAAAGACATGCTACAATGATTACAACTTGTTTCAAGAATAGAATCTGGAAAGGATGAAGCATCTCCATGGACTTGTCCCAAAAAAATGCTGAAAATATTGAATATATGATTGAACAGATTAAAGCCAAGCTGAGAATGGCCAGTGGCGCAGCGATGAATGCCTCTGCGTTCTCGATTGATCAGTATGAGGATATCCGCGATGTGTATGAACTCGTGATGAATAAATCAAATCTGAGCATTTCGGAAGTAGAAGCTCTGGTTTCAGAGCTTGGCCGGCTTCGCAGCAAGTAAAACTGCTGGCATATCACAACCCAAAAGCCCCCTGGTATCCTTTCGTCCGTAAATTTACGAATGATGGAATATCAGGGGGCTTTTCATTATGGCGTCTCATCCTAGGGGATATCCACGAGCACAAATTCCGCGTCACCTTCACTGCTTGTACCTTTGATATGAAGGTCGCAGTTGTTGCGAATACGTGCCGCGTCTCCCGGTTCGAGTTGGAATGTTCCATCATTGCAGCCTATTTCAAGATTGCCGGTAATGAGGAACAAATAAGTCCTTCTTTCATCCTTTTGCTCAAAAACGATTTCCTTCCCTGTTTCCAGGATGGGAATATAGAGTGATATATCCGATTGGATTTGCAGTCGCTCTTCTCCACTTTGTTCATTCATTTTGCCGGTCACTACAGGTTCAAGCTTGTTAAGCCGCTCCTCTCTGGAGAATGAACGGGATTTCCATGTCGGCTCCATGCCTGGCTCCGTTGGTAAAAACCACATCTGCATAAAGCGTACTGGTTCATCCTCAGAGGGGTTCGTCTCCGAGTGGTTAATTCCCGTTCCTGCGCTCATCACTTGCACGGTACCTGCAGGAAGCTGGGTAACGTTGCCCAAATTATCATTATGCTCAAGCGTACCCGAAATTACATAACTGATAATCTCCAAATCATGATGAGGATGTTTCTTAAAGCCTTGTTTCGGACTTAACTGGTTATCATTATGTGCGAGCAGACAGCCAAAATGCGCATTGCTCGGATCATCATAGTCTGCAAAAGAAAAGCTGAATTCGCTATGGATCCACTCTTTCTCCGAGGTATGTCGTTCCGCTGAAGTCACTACTTTAATCATTTTGCATCCACCTCCATGAACAACTGTTTTTGGAAAGCTTGATCTTGAATATGTAATTCTTACCCCCAACCTCAAAGCCTCAATCATTCCTGCAATCAAATATACCAAAAAGCCTCCCTTGTTAAACAGGGAGACTGAATCTCTACCATATATGGGCCGGTATTAAAACCGAGTGATCTGCAAGGTATAGATTTACCAACCGCAGGAATAGCGCCAGGCTTTAAAATTACTGTGATTGCAGTTGGAACACGGTTTCGGCGTAACCGACATGTTTGCCGGCATCATTGTATATGTCATGCGTAAAGGATTCTTTCATTTGTTCAATCAACGGTCTGTTGCTGTAGCCGATTTGTACCAAAATGGATTCCACAATCCAGCCCCACTCTTCTTCGGAGCCGTCCAACACCTTAAAGGCAATGCCAAGGCGTTCCTTTTTGAGACCAAAGCAGTACACACCCTTGAACCCGCCCTTGGCCACAATATTCGGATCCTGCAATATAAGGGAATCCACGCGTCCGCTGCCTCCGACCATTTCCGGGTACCGATTCATAGCTTGGGTTATGGTCTTGACCGCTTCCCTTGTGGGTTTATCCACAATCAGATCCGGACAGGCCAGTTTGGCATACGCTGCAGCCATCGCAGATAGCGGCAATGCAAAGACGGGAAATCCGCATCCATCTGTGCCAAGTCTGATCTGCTGCGTTTCAATGCCGCACATCATCGACATGATCTCAATAATCTCCTGCTGCACCGGATGCTCCGGTTCTGCATATCCTTCTAGCGGGTAACCTTTCATTTTACAGTAAGCGAGCACCCCCAGATGTTTGCCGGAACAATTATGGTACAACCGCCGCTTGCTGCCGTTATGACGCAGAACATCCTCTTTACTTTCCTCATTCAATGGAAAACTCGGTGCACAGATCAGTTCCATTTCCGACAGGCCTGTCTTTTGCATGATGCTCTCAAGTACTTCCACATGGTCTGGTTGTGCCAGATGGGAAGCTGTCATAATTGCGATTTCTTTCTCGCTGAGTCCGTAATGGGATACAATGCCTCCACGGATCGCGCTGATCGCCTGAAGCGGTTTGGCAGCCGAACGGGTAAATGTTACAAAATCCGGGTTGCCTGCGGCTGCCGCGATCTCTCCTTGATCATTGACAATGCATATATGTCCATAATGCGCGCATTCCATGATGCCCGCGCGATATTCTTTGACTAGTACCGATTCCATTAACCCATCTCTCCTTTAGCTTATCGCTTATCCATCATACAACTTATTTTAAAGAGTATAAAGACTGCCTTATGGAAGAGAAAGTGAATTGTCAACCTGCAATTATATAACAAATCACTTTTGTAAAGCTTCTAAATGATTCATTTTTGCAAGTAAATAAGCATCTTATTCTACCATCCTATAATTATCACCCATTTACTCCCATTATCATCCTTATTGTTTCATGAGATTCTCTCCCGTTTAAATACGAAGTAAGCAAGACGAACAAGAGACTTCATCTTCAACATATAAGAAAGGGAGGTGATCGTCATGTGGGCAATTATCATCACAATTGTCATGGCCATTATCATTGGTATTATCGGTGACGCGTTGGTGGGACATGAGATGCCGGGTGGTATACTAGGTGCCATGATCGCAGGTTTTGTAGGTGCTTGGGTAGGTGCTTGGCTGTTTGGAGACTGGGGCCCTCATCTCGGAAACTTCGCTGTCATACCCGCGATTCTCGGGACTGCAATTTTCGTATTCCTTCTTGGCCTCATCAGCAAATTGTTTACACGTTCAACCTAATTATAAATAATAACTAAGAACAAGGAGTGATTTCAGATGAATAAAGCAGAAACTGAATATCCAGTACAAAGTGGCAGCACGTTCTTTAAAGGAGCACTCATCGGTGGATTAATCGGGGCAGCAGCAGCATTATTGTTTGCTCCAAAGCCTGGCCGCGAGCTCCGTGGCGATTTATCCGAGAAAATCAGCACCATGACGGATAAGTCCAAAGAAGTCGCTTCCGTCGTTGGTGAAAAAGCCACTGATCTGGCCAAAACGGTATCTTCCAAAACTACAGAGCTGGCCAAATCGGTAAGCGAAGGTAAAAACAACATTATGGAAAGCGTCAAGCAGGCTTCTGCTGACGTGTCGGATGATGCGAAGGATGCTTCCAAGGATATCAAAGATGCTTCAGAAGACGCTTCCCGAGACGTCCGTAAGGAAATGAATAAGACATCTTATTAAATTGGATGAACTAAGGGGACACTGGCAAGTCAAACTTTAGTTCAATCGATACCGATGGACTATTCACAAAAACAGCCAGCTGACCAAGCTGGCTGTTTTTGTGTCAAGACTACTACAATCGGCTGCAATGAATGCCGAAGAAAGCAGGGATGAACCGTGAGCAAAGCGAATCCGTACAACGTGGATGAACATCCATTTGAGCTAAGACACGAGGTTAAGAGGCTTAACAAACGCCTGGATCAGATCGCAGACTCGCTGGAAAAGTCACAAGTTAAGGATATCATCGAGAATTACTCTAACCCCAAAAAAAGAATCATCTCCAACTTCACGTCAGGATTGGCACGCGGTCTCGGCTTATCCCTGGGTACATTCGTCGTTCTGGGCCTTCTCGGTTATATTCTTAGCTTGTTTGTCAGTATGCCGGTCATTGGTGATTACATAGCCAGACTCCAGCATTACATTGATGCCTATAAGTAATAAGCCCAATGCAATTGTACATTCTTATATCGAAAAAGCCTGAAAGACTCTGAAATCTCAGATTCCCTCAGGCTTTTATTATGTGGAGATCATCTTCAGATCTTTGAATTTTTGGTCTTCACGCTGAGCAGATCGCCAGTCCAGCCCTTCCGGTGCATCCACCAATACATCCCGCCGCTAAACAGGAACGTTCCGAGCATGACACCGATAAATCCCCAAGGCGTTTTAATGGCAGGCAAATTATCAAAATTCATGCCCCATATTGCCCCTACCACTGTTGCAGGCGTGAAGATGGCGGTCAGGATCGTCAGTGTCTTCATAATTTCATTACCGCGGAAAGCCGACACTGCATCATCGATGGCGATCAGTGTATCAATCTCGTTTTCGTAATGGCGAAACGCCCGGTCCATACGTTCCATCCGATGCACCAGCTGCATGAAAGAACGGCTTTTTTCCAGCTTGTCCAGATATCCTTCCTTCGAGGCCGCTAAAAACTCCTCGAACGGAGTAAACATATTGCTCCAATACAACAACACAAACCGGGAACTGAGGATTTTGTCCATCAGATTACGTTCGTTATTCATTTCCATAGCGCGCTCAATCTCCCGCAAATTGACTTCAAAGAGATCCAGTCCCAGGTGGAAATAATGCAGAAGAGTCCGGGTGAGCACGAACATGCCTTCAACGGCATGTTGACACTGATGCAGCATCGCTGTCCGTTCTTCCGTTGCCATGATTTCTCTCGTGTTCTGGTCCAAATTAATCGTAACCAGAATATTACTCTGCACAAAAAAATGGAGCCGATCCATATAACCGCTGTCTGTAACTTCATCCTTGATGGAATATGGCAGCGTGCCAAAAATAACGGCATCCACCCCATTCGGGAAGCGAACCGACATATAATTTTCCCCGATCTTCGGAATCACGCTGATCCATTCTTCCATGATCGGGAATTGTTCCTGCAGCTGCTGAAGCATTTCGCAATTTATATCGTTCAAACAAATGTCATACCACTGCCAATGCCCTGCAAACGATAACACGTTGTTCACAGATGCATTCGTGATCTCATTTTGCATCGGTTCCGCTCCTTCCCAATCCAACTTAAAGTTGTAATCTGGATTTCCTTCCACCATAAAAGGACACGCAGCATATTCTCAAGGAGAGAACATGGCGTGTCCTTACGAACTTCCAGTCATGAGCACAAAACAAACGGGAAGCTTGTCCTTCATATGGATGAATTAGACATAATTTCTTTGAGTTTTTCAGTTGCTCTCTTCTGAATTCTTGATACGCTCATCTGCGAAACACCCAGCTTTTGCGCAATGGAACGCTGCGACTCCCCATCCTGAAAAGCAAGCAGAAGCACTTTTTGCTCCTGTTCTTTCAATTGGCTGAGGGCCTGCTGCAGATCCATTCTTTTCTCTACAGAGTCGTAATCATTGACATCAGAGCTGATCAATTCACCAAGCGTTGCTCCTGTCTCTTCCTGCGAGAGAGGAGAATCCAGAGAAACATAGTGATAGCATTCGCGTCCGGCGAGTACTTCTACCGTCTCTTCAGCGGATAGATCAAGGAATGCAGCAATTTCATTCACATTCGGAGAACGTTCAAGCTTTACCGTCAGCTCATCGATGGCATGCTGAACTAGAGCTCCTTTTTCCTTAATCCGCCGCGGAACCTGGATGTACCAGGATTTATCGCGGAGGAAATTTTTCATGTGGCCAATCATGCTTTTCATGGCATAAGGCTCGAAAGGAATGCCAAGGCTGATATCGTACTGCTGAAGCAAACGAATCAGCGCCATTTGGCCAACCTGATATAAATCCTCGTACAAATCCGGGCGGTTGCGGGCAATTTTGCCGGCAGCCATTTTCACCATGGGCTCATATTTTTTTATTAGAACGGTAGCGATTTCGTTATCTTTGGTCTGCTGGTATTCCCAGATCAGACCAACAGCCTCGCTCATGGACTCAGGGGGAGTCACGTTTTCGTTCATACTTTCTCCTCACTTCTCATGAGGCGTTTCGTCATAACAACTTTGGTTCCACGCCCTGTCTCATTCTTGATGTTAACCTCATCCATGAGAGCTTCCATCAAATAGAAACCAAGCCCGCCTATTTCTACATCATGCAGATCTTTATCATGCAGAGTTACGCTGTTGCTGCTCTGAGTAACTCTTTCAAAACTTTCCCCTTCGTCCGAAACCGTAATGGACAATAAATCTTGGTTCACTTCAAAAACAACTTCAACCATACCGTCCTGTTGATTATAAGCGTAAAGCACTGAGTTATTGCATGCTTCCGATACGGCTACCTTCATATCCTCAATGTCCTCATACGAAAAGCCCATTTTCGAGGCAATTCCATATAAATTCAATCTAACAATATCTACATAATCCGCTTGGGCTGGTAGAGTAATAACGACTCTTTGCACTTCAGCATTCATACTTTCTTCGATCCTTTCCTATTGGGAATTCTCATTAGGGCTGAAAAACTTAGCAATACCCGTCATGTCGAACAGCTTCTGAATTTGAGTAGGAACCTCTACCACAACAAACCGGGCATTCATCCCGTGTCTGGCTTTCAGGATAGACAGCAGGATACCGATACCAGTGCTATCGATATATTTCAAATCCCTCATGTTGATCAACAAATCAAGATCAGAATCCCCTACAAGTGGTTCCATGACAAGCCTGAAATCAGGAGCAACCGATAAATCCAGTTCTCCGCTTAAATAAACGGTGCAAGATCCTTCATTCCGCTCAGTTGTTGCATTGAATTTCTCATTTTTATTTGTATTCATAGACACTCTCTCCCGAAAATTGTTTTCTTTATCAAATAACCCCGAATGCATCAGCTTGAATCACCACACGTCCTAATATTGCGAGGTAATTATTTCCTAGGCATGATTGATCCTCATATCTGGCGACTGCATGGCTTCACGAGACATCGGAATGGGATAACGTGTCAACACCTGCTTGACGCTGCTCATCTTGACGGGCTTGCTGATATAGTCGTCCATCCCCGCTTCCTCGCAGCGTTCCTGGATCCCTTCCATCACATTAGCTGTCATTGCGATGATGACCGGTTTGTGGTTAGAATTCTGCTGCTGCTGACGAATGAGCTCTGTAGCCTCAAGCCCGTCCATTACAGGCATCTGCAGATCCATAAATATAAAGCGATAGCCGGGATTAGACTGCGCCTTCTCAACGGCCTGCTGTCCATCCTCAGCTACATCGGCTTTCAGCCCAAGCTTGCCCAGCATGCTCACCATCAGCTTCTGGTTCACTGGATGATCATCTACCACCAGAATATCAGTCGGAGCATTCTGATCCCGGTCTACATGGAGGCGGAGTTCATCACAACGGCCACTCATGTTCTCATCCTGTTGCGGCTTTTTTACGATTATATTGAAAATGAACGTGGCTCCCTTTTCTTCCGAAGACTCCACGTTGATATCTCCACCCATCATTTCGACAAGTGATTTACAAATGGCAAGACCCAGTCCGGTCCCACCATACTTGCGGGTCATTGAAGAATCCAGCTGGGAGAAGGGCTTGAAGAGACGGTCCATTTTTTCTGCGGAAATGCCGATACCGGTATCCTTAACGGCGAATTCGATGTTAATTGAATCGCCTCCCGTTTGTTCCTTGGGAGAAATCATGAGGTACACACCGCCCTGATGCGTGAATTTCACCGCATTGGCGATCAGGTTAATCAGCACCTGGCGCAGCCTTGCCATATCCCCAAAGACCACATGAGGAATATGCTCATCAATGAAATACACAAGCTCCAGGTTCTTTTTGCCGGCCTCGACCGAAAAAAGACTAAATACCTCCTGAATGCAGTTCTGAAGATCAAAAGGATGCTCCTCAAGCTCCATTTTTCCAGATTCCATCTTGGTGAAATCCAGAATATCGTTAATCACTGTCACAAGTGCATCGGCACTTCTGCGGATAATCTCGGAGTATTCCTTTTGCTCTTCCTTCAGATCCGTCTCCATCAGCAGGTCCACCATACCAATGACGCCATTCATCGGCGTACGGATTTCATGGCTCATCATCGCCAGAAATTCCGTCTTGGCTTTGGCTGCGATCTCCGCAGCCTCCTTGGCTTTGACCAGCTCATGGTTGATCTTCTCCAGTTCTTGCGTCTTCTGCTGAAGCAGCATCGTCTGAGTTTTATGCTTTTTGTTAGTCAGGTACATTTCGACGAAGCCTTCAATTTTTGATTTCAGAATCTGAGGAATAAAAGGTTTTACCATATAGTCAATGGCACCTGCGGAATATCCTGCGAACAGATGCTCCGCTTCCTTGCTGTTTGCCGAAATAAAAATAATCGGAATGTCCTTCGTCTTGTCCCTTGCCTTAATTAGTTTGGCCGTTTCAATCCCATCCATGCCTGGCATTTGCACATCCAGGATAATAACGGCAAACTCATCTTTCAGGAGGCAGCGTAGCGCTTCTTCACCCGACGTTGCCTTCACCAGATTGTACTGCTCACTCTCCAGCACGGCTTCCAGGGCAAGCAAATTCTCAGGACGGTCATCTACCAACAATATATGAATCGGTTCTTCAACCCCCATGGAATCCTCCCATTACTCTATTTAATCTTCCGGTATATTTTCTCCACACGGTCCAGCGGTTCGTAGCAATCACTGTATTCCGTAAATTGAATGGATTCTTTCGATCCGAGAACCAAAATACCGAAACGGCTTAAACTTTCATGAAACAGCCCATGAACTTGGTCTCGAAGCGTGTCGTTAAAATAAATCATAACGTTCCGGCAAAAAATGACGTTGAATTCATTAAAGGAACGGTCCGTTGCCAGATTATGCTCAGCGAAAATTATATTTTTTTGCAAAAACGGTTTGAAAATCACCGAATTATATTTAGCCGTATAATATTCTGAAAAGGAGCGGGTCCCCCCCGCTTCGATATAATTTTTAGTGTACAGCTTCATTTTTTCAATCCCGAATATCCCCTGTTTGGCAGTCTCCAGCGAGCGGTCACTCATGTCCGTCGCATAGATCCTCGACTTCTCGTAAAGCCCCTCCTCATGCAGCAGAATAGCCATGGAATAGACTTCTTCACCTGTCGAGCAGCCTGCATGCCAAATCCTAATGTACGGATAGGTGCGAAGCAGTGGGACGATTTTCTTGCGAAAAGTATGAAACAGTCCAGGATCTCTAAACATTTCCGTCACAGGTATCGAAAGATTATGAACCATACGTTCAAAAACCGGTCTCTGATGGAGCACTTTTTCCTGCAGCGCAGAAATATTTTTCAAATTTTCCGAATGGATAAAGTGCCATATTCGCCGCCGTAGGGAAGGAAGCGCATAGTTTCGAAAGTCATAGCCGTAAAGCCGATGCACGCCTTCAAGTAGCAGTTCGAGTTCGATATCTTCTCGCTCTCGGTCCCCGGTTTCAGGTAATCTGTCGTCATAATCATCTGATATGCAAAAATCCATCCAAGTTCCTCCTGGTTTTGTTTCCTGTTACGGATATAACGTTCAAAATTCTGTTTTTTGATATCACATTATCTATTACCCAAAAATCAGGTTTACGAATACAACCATACGCGCATTAAAGAAAGAAGCTGTTCAGTTTGAATCGGTTTTTTGACATAATCCGAGGCTCCGGCTTCAATGCACTTCGAGCGGTCTTCCTTCATGGCTTTGGCCGTCAGCGCGATAATTGGAAGCTTGTGGAATTCCGGGTTCTGACGGATCAGGCGCATAGCCTCGTACCCATCCATTTCCGGCATCATCATATCCATCAAGACGAGGTCAAAGCTTTTGCCGCTGTTCAGAATTTCAATGGCCTCACGGCCGTTTTCCGCAAATGTCACATCCATATCATAGCCTTCCAGCACACTCGAAAGCGCAAAGACATTACGGATGTCGTCATCGACAAGCAAGATCCGTTTGCCTTCAAACAGGACTTCCTTGTTATGCAGTTTTTGCAGAATCTTGCGTTTATCCTCAGGCAAATTCGCTTCTACCCGGTGCAGGAATAACGTCGTTTCATCCAGCAGGCGTTCTGGCGATTTCACATCTTTGATAATGATGGATTCGGCATATTTGCGCAGCATGGTCTCCTCTTTACTGTTCAGATCCTTGCCGGTATAAATAATAATCGGTAGATCCTCCAGCTCTTCATCCTGCTGAATTTGATCCAAAAGCTCAAACCCGGTCATATCACTCAGCATTAAATCCAGTACCATGCTGTCATACCGCTGATTCCGCAGTTCATTCAGTGCATCCCTTCCGGTAGAAACCGCCGTGATCGCAACGTCATCATGATCAATCAGTTCAATGATCGAGCGCCGCTGTATTTCATCATCCTCGACGATCAGAAGGTGCTTAACCGAATTGTCTGTATACGATTCAATATGAGTAAATGCCCTTTCCAGCGAAGTCTTGGAGGAGGGTTTTTTCAGATAGGCAATAGCCCCCATCTTCAATCCCTGCTTAACCTCATCCACCACTGAAACAATGTGAACCGGTATGTGACGCGTAGCCGATTGGCTCTTGAGTTCTCCAAGAATCGACCAGCCGTCCATAACCGGCAGCTGAATGTCCAGGATAATCGCATCCGGCAAGTAAGATTGAGCCATTTTCAGGCCGACATCCCCCTGCATGGCTACGAGTCCCTTGAAGCCCCGTCCTCTGGCCATATCTAACAGAATATTAGCGAAATTGATATCATCCTCAATAATGAGGAGCATCTTATCTTTTTCGCCAATACGGTTCCGGTCATCTTCCATGAGAACCGCAGCTTCAGTCTCGGTTTTATCAGCTTTACTTTTCGTCGCTGGTTTATTGTCCGTATCATTCTGGATCAGCAGCTCTGAAGAGACTGCGGCCTCGGCATGTGCAATCTCGGTGGCTTCAGCCGATGTTTCAGGCAGATACAGCGTAAAGCAGCTGCCTTCTCCTTCTACCGATTGAAGCTGTATTCCGCCTCCAAGCAAGCGAGCCAGCTCGCGGCTAATGGAGAGTCCAAGCCCTGTACCGCCATATTTACGACTTGTGGTACCATCCACCTGCTGGAAGGCTTCGAAAATAAGATCGGTCTTATCCTTCGGAATGCCAATGCCGGTATCCTTGACGGCCAAAGCAAGATAGGATTTTTCCGGATTTAAATACGAAGGCAGTTTGCTGGATTCAGCACGTTTGACGCTAAAGGATACCGAACCCTTCGTAGTAAATTTAAAGGCGTTCGACAGGAGGTTACGAATAATTTGCTTCACTCTGTATCCGTCCGTCACAATCGATTCCGGCAGATCCGCTTCATAATTAACCTTCAAACCAACCTGCTTCTTGTTAGCCATCGGCATAAAGTTCTGATGAACGAAACCTTTCCAATCCTTGATAAGGATATCTTCTCGGTTGATTTCCATTTTGCCTGCATCGACCTTGGAAAGATCCAGAATCTCATCAATCATCTTAAGCAGATCCGCACCAGACATATATATCGTATGGGCGTATTCCTTCTGCTTGTCGTTCAGGTTGCCATCCTTGTTCTCTGACAGCAGCTGCGACAGGATGAGTAGGCTGTTCAGCGGAGTACGCAGCTCATGCGACATATTCGCCAGAAATTCCGATTTATACTTGCTGGTCACTGCAAGCTGCATCGCCTGCTGTTCCAGTCTCGATTTGGCATCTTCAACCTCGATGTTCTTTTCTTCAAGCTGCTGCATCTGTTCTTCGAGCGCTCGCGTTTTGGCAATCAACTCGGTGTTGAAATGCTCCAGCTCCTCTTGTTGACGCTGCAGCAAATCCTCGGAGTTTTTCAACGCTTCGGTTTGCTCCTCCAAATTATAGTTCGAACGTCTCAGTTCCTCCTGCTGCGTCTGGAGCTCTTCGGACTGACATTGAAGTTCCTCGGTGAGTGCCTGCGATTCTCGAAGAAGCTCCTCGACCCGCAGCCTGCGGTTGATGTTGTTGATCACGATTCCAAGATTCTGCGCAAGTTGGGCGAACAGCTGCTGCTGCAGCTCCGTAAATGGCTCGAATGAAGCCATCTCAATCACACCTAGCAGTTCCTCTTCGAATACAACCGGATGTATCATCAGATGAGCCGGCTTGGTTTGTCCAAAAGCGGAGGAAACAGACAAATACTCTCCAGGCACCTCAGTCCTAATCGGCTTGCGATCCATCGCACTTTGCCCGATCAGACCTTCTCCGACTTCTATTTTCTCTCTTGTAGCTTGTTCTCCTTCGCCGGCATAAGTACCGTTAAGAATGAGCTTATTCGGATCCTTATCTTCATCATGAATATAGATTGCCCCATACGTTGCTCCCAATACGGGGGTGAATTCACTAATGAAAGCTTGTGATACTTGTTGTCTGGAATTCAGGCCGCGCAGCAGTTCCGTTATGCGGCTCACATTGAAACTCAGCCAATTTTGATCCTTCTGAGCCTGCAGGTAGCTGAGCTCCAGCTGCTGCTTTTCTTCCAGATCCTCGGCCATCTCTTTGAACACAAGGGCTATCTGGCCGATTTCATCCTTCGAGGTTACCTTAATCCGGCGGATCGTTCTGATCCGGCCTTTTCCAAAACTGTTGATCATCATCGATACCACATTGAGACCTTTGGTGATGCTCGGGATAACCCACATAATCACAGCGAGACCCAGCAGTAATCCGGCAATCATAATCGAAGTGGTCACTTGAATCGAACGGTTATAGCTTGCTTTCGCGTTCGTAATCTCACTATCAATCTGCAGATCCTGGAATGAAGCCAGTTCATTCATGCTGTTCAGAGCTTCCATCTGCAGAGACAATCCGCTCGTATTTCGATAAACGTTGGCCTGATCCCACAAGCCTTGAGATGCAAATGCTATTTGCTTCTCTTCATATTTCTTATAGCCTTCCCAGGCACTTTTCACCCGAGTCAGCATTTGCTTCTCTTCCGGGGAATCACTGCTTGCGATCAGCTTGCTTAAATTCAGATCCCCATTCGCTACCATATCCTTGATCTGATCCTTGCTATCATCCAGGGAATTGTCCTGATTGAGCATCTGATTAACCAGCACGCGTGAAATATTGTTCACTTCTGCACGTACGCCGCTGGAGTATCTGACCTTCAAATATCTTTCCTGATAGATCTGGTCAAGCTGCTTATTCATGTAATTTAATCGGTCATAGCCGACCATCGTCAGCGCGACTAAAATAATCATCAACGCGCTAAAACCAATGACCAGCTTGGATTTTAATTTCATTCAGCAGCTTCCCCCTCTTTTAATGAAATCCACACCAGGCATTTATCGTCCTCTCGTTCCTGGGTGCCATTATCCTCAAAAAATGCCTTGAACATTTTATCTTCATCCCACTGGTGGGAGTCCTTAAGATGACTGACCAGAAAATCAACCTGATCTTCATGCTCTCCTTGAACGAGCTCCAGCAGCCCGTCCGTATAGAGCGCAATATGCCCTGCTCCTTCGTAATAAATCGTCTGGGGCTCGATGTCCATCTTATCAAACAGACCTACCGGGCAGCAGGCCTTGTCCAGCATCACCATTTTCTCATGATCCTGGAAAAAGAGCGCCGGAGGATGTCCTGCATTAACATAGTCAATTCTCTTCACCACCGTGTCCACGACCAAATAAATCGCCGTAAAGTAATACTGGACAAGCTGATTCTCGATGTAGAGTTGATTGAACCTGCGGTTTAGTTCCTGAATAACCTTCTCAGGTTCAACATAGGTCGTAACGGTATCCTTCAGTACCGATGCAATGAACATCGTAAAAAGAGATGAAGAGATTCCGTGTCCCATCATATCCAGCAGTAAGACACCATAGCGTCCTCCCCCCAGAGGATACCAGGCGTACAGATCCCCGGCGAGCTCAGCTGATGGCTGGTAAATGGCATGCACTTCAAATGTTTCATCTTCAATGGCCGGGCTGAGCACTGCATTCTGGACAAGCGCAGCCAGCTTCAGTTCGTCCTGAATGCGCTGATCTCGTTCCTTATGCCAATCATTCTCCTGCTTCAGCCGTAGAGCCAATCGAATTCTGGCCATCAGCTCCACTTTATTAATTGGTTTCGTGACATAGTCAACGGCTCCGGCGTCCAGTGCTTCGGCCAATTTCTTGGAGTCTCCTACTGCCGTAACCATAATAATAGGAATGTCCTTGAGATGTTCATAGTGCTGAATTAGACGGCATGCTTCAATTCCATCCATTTCAGGCATCATCATATCAAGCAGAATCAGATCAATGTTAATATGCTTTCCCGGTTTGGGTTCGCTAGCATAGCCTTCGACACCCAGCACTTCAAACATTCCTCTGGCGGACGAGGCTGTATCTATATCCCGGTAGTTTTCCTTTTTTAGAATTTCCCGAATTATAATGACATTTGTCGGATTGTCATCCACGATTAATATTCTCATAACACTCTCCTTAATATGAATTTGAGTTTTATGAAATCTCTCTCCCTATACTATATAACATATAAGATCGACTTTTCAGCCTCAAACTCTAATTAGTAGTTGGAACATCGTACATGAAATGCCACCTGTTCCAAAAACATAGATAAGGAATGGGACCCATATGTCCCATTCCTTATCTATGTTTTTGCTCCATATCTAATCAATATATTAGCGTCATAAATTAGGCTTTCTTGGCGATGACTAGCACTTTGCCGAGGTCAAGTTCCTTCTCATAAAACTGCGCTTCCGCTTCAGTAAAGCCAAGCGAAGTAATTTTGGCACGAAGTTCGTCGCCACGTGAACGGAACAAATTAGCCAGAGCATCAAACATGCCTTCTTCTTTAATGCCTATTTTATCTGCATTGGCTGTTTCAGCGATCCGTTCGGACCGATCACCGTCATGGGCCAAAACAAAGATATCATCGTAAACGTATCCGCTGCTGCGGAGCTGGTTCACTTCCTCGACGGCTTGGATACCATTTTCCACGACTTTCGCATACGATTTTGCATTGGTTGATGAATTCATGGTTTTCACTCTCCTCTTATATTTGTAAACTCGCTCATATTACTTTTAACCGGGTGAGTCAGCAGTGAAACGCATATCCTGTAACTTCCAGTCTATTCTGTCGTGCTGTCGAAAAAGTCTACTCCCTGCAGCGCCCCGGTATCGGGATTGCTATAAACTTTAATTGCGTGAAAGCCTCTGATAAAAACCTTGCCATCTTCAGCCATAAACTGCGGCTTTCCAAACGTATGCTCAATCTCACTTGCTTTCAGATCAATCCAGGCTCCATTCACCTGCATCTTCCCTGCAGCTGCCGCGATGTGAACGTAATCGACAGTATCGTCGCATATTCCTACTACAGCGTCTTGATAATGATACTCATAACAGCCGGTCAAACGGTCTTGTGCGACCTGAAGCGGTTTCCCCTTTTTGACGAGCACTTCCTTCTTCGTATCGCTAAGGGAGATCCCGTTCATCGTTTCAAATTTGTTCATCGAAACCTGGGACCGCAATGCTCGTCCCTCTGCGTAATGAACCACCGCCTGCCGGACCGTTGGCTCTGCTGCAAGTAGATTAGCAGTATCAGGCTGAACGGCGGACATGGAGGACAAGGGAGAAATCATACCTATCAGTAATGCGAGGATTTTCAACATCATTCTCACCCTTTCTACAGTCTTTCAATCAGCCCTTTACCTGCCCTGTTTAGTGGCGGACCTTCTGCCATACGGTGGCAGCAATATCCGCCCATTTCATCCAGCTTGAATCGGATTTCCCCTTGCCAGTGCTTCCATAAGTAGAGGCATACGATTGAATCGTGCGCTCTTCTGCTGTTGAAGAAGAAGGCAGGGCAGCATGCTGATTAGCACTCACTCTTGGATTTGGGCTTACCTGCTTGAATTTGTGAATCATCGTTGTCGATGCCTGCTTGGCGGCAAGGGTCACTTCGCTGAGGACCTCACCCAAATTTTTAACCGAGGTCATGATCGGATCAATTTGTTTCATCTTGTGTTGAACATCCACGGTAATATCACTGGCATGTCTCACAATTTGTTTGACCTCGTATCCAAGTTCATCAATAGTTTGCTGAACCTCCTGCAGCGTTTGCGTTGTTTTCTCCAGAGAATCTTTTGCAGCCAGAAGGGTCTTGATCAGATAAATGACCAGTACGGCAAAGGCAACAGCGATGATGGCAACACTTATTCCTACGAGCATTGCAAAACCTCTCTTTCTATATAGATTGAACCTGCTGTTTTCGTATTTAAGAATAGCAGCGTGTTCAGTCCATATGGCTTAATTTAATGTCCTGATATGCCATAGTTACCCTATCCTCCAAAGCACGAAACAAGGCTTATTTTACCGTTCGCTGAAGCTGTTTCATTTGATTTTCACAAGGTTAAGAAAACTACAGGATGGGGCGGACACATGAGCCGCCAGGTATGATCCTCATACTTTCAAACGCAAATGAGGACACTTATGAATACATCCAAATATTCAGAAAGCTAGGTGATTCAAGATGTTGAAATGGTCAATTATCTTTTTAGTAGTTGCTATTGTCGCAGGCATCTTCGGTTTCTTCAATATTGTTGCGGCGGCAGCCACCATCGCCAAAGTATTGTTCTTTATCTTCCTGGTACTCTTTATCATTTCCCTCTTTACCGGCCGCAGTCGAACGCTTTAACGAGGGGAACATATGACTTGCAGCACCCCTATAAAAAGAGATATTCAAAAGGTTAGAACTATAAAAAAGGGGCTGTCCCAAAAGCCATGAAATGGCTGCTTGGGACAGCCTTGTCTTTTACGTAGGATATACTTAGACTTTTTGGGTGGACGCTGCGCGAACGGACCATTGTTCCAATCGCTGTGCTCTCCGGATTTTTTTTCATTCCCCTTAGCGGTGAAAATCCGGAGATCAAGGCGAACGCTGCCGCTTTTCCACAATCCGTCCGTCCTCTCCGCTGTTTATGCGGGGAATGGATCTTCAATCTTTAAAAAAACACAAAAAAGAAACCTTTCTTTTGGTAAAATGGAAGTGTGACCAACCATTTCAAAGGAGAGGTTTCTTTGTACATTCAATATACCATGGACCAACTTTGTTTGCCAATGGATCTGGAAGAAGATATTCCAGAAAACCACCTCGTTCGTGTCGTGAATGCTGCCGTCAATCGATTGGACGACGCCATTTTTGACGCTGCCTATCCCGGCGGCGGCCGTGACAGTTACCATCCCAAAATGCTCACCAAAGTCATCATCTACGCCTACACACAGCGCATCTATTCCTCAAGACAAATCGCCAAAGCCATCCGGGAACACATCCCCTTTATGTGGCTAGCCGGACGGCAACGTCCGGATTTCCGCACGCTTAACCGCTTCCGTTCTGAGCGGATGAAAGACGTCCTCGAAACCGTGTTCTCCGCCGTACTTCAATTTCTTGCAGATGAAAAGTACATCTCCTTGGAACATTATTTCGTAGATGGTACCAAGATTGAGGCCAATGCCAATCGTTACACCTTCGTCTGGGGTAAAGCGGTCAGCAAACACAAGACCAAACTGCAAGAGAAGGTACATGCACTTTTCTCCACCATCGAAGCCGCAGAGCATCAGGAAGAGCGCGAGCATCACGGCAAAGACCTGACCGAACTCGGTGAGGCTTCCGAGTTAGATAGCAGCAAGCTCGAACAAGTCACGCAGCAACTGGAAGCTCAGCTGCTGAAACATCCCAAGGATAACCCCTTAAAGAAAGCCGTTCGGAAGCTTCGGAAGGACTTGCTTCCAAGACTTGTGAAGTACGAACATTACCAAAAGTTGCTTGGAAATCGAAACAGCTTCAGCAAAACCGATACGGACGCCACCTTCATGCGGATGAAAGAAGACCACATGCGAAATGGACAGTTAAAACCGGGATACAATGTGCAGATTGGCACGGAAAATCAGTTCATTTTAGCCTACAGTGTCCACCAAAGACCCACGGATACCCGTTGTTTAGAGCCTCATCTGGAAATAGCACGGCGGATCTTGGGGCAACATCCACAGACAATCATTGCAGATGCAGGCTATGGAAGTGAAGAGAACTATGCCTATCTGGAAAAGGAAGAGATCACAGCAGTCGTTAAATACGGCAGTTACCATAAAGAAAAGAGCAAAGCGTGGAAAGCAGATGTGAGTAAAATCGAGAATTGGACGTACAACGCAGCCGAGGATAACTGGACGTGCCCCGCCGCGCAAACACTGCATTTCCACAGAGAAAGCAAGGAAACACTAGAAAGTGGATATGAGATTCGCAGGCGTCATTACCGAAGTCAAAGCTGTGAAGGCTGCCCGCTGAAAGATCGGTGCACAAAAGCAGCAGGGAACCGGGAAGTAGCGGTAAGTCTGGAAAGGCTGCGATACCAAAGTCAGGCCCGGGACCTCCTCCGAAGTGAGGAAGGCTATGCCCTGGCCGTACGGCGAATGATTGAGCCGGAGAGTGTGTTTGGCCAACTGAAAAACAACCGGGGCTTCCGGCGGTTTCTGCTTCGCGGCATGAAGAAAGTGACGCTGGAGGTCGGATGGCTTTCGCTTGCCCATAATATGCTGAAGCAAGCCGGAGTAGAGCAAAAACGCAAAGGAGCGATTCTCCAATAACGGGAGAATTGCTCCTTTTTTTGGATCCCAAAATAAAACGGAGCTGTCTCTGTCGTGGGAAATCCACTTATGAGACAGCGCCTTTTTTATAGTTACTTTGCGGCATCCCTTACTTCAAAAGAAGAGATGGCAGGGAAAGCCAATCCAGCTTGAACGTCAGCTTGACGCCATCCTGCAGAAATTCCATATGATCTACCGTAAGCATGTCTGGCAAGTGATCCTTAAGCGGTACCGTTATGGTTCCAAGACCAAGCCGCTCAGCCGGAATATGAATAGATTTAATCCGTGTCGACTCATGATTCAGTTCCAGCACGCTTCCACTAGCTTCCATGTGGAATTTCAATTCTGCTCCAAATGGAATTAAACCGCCCCATTTGCCGTTGATATCAGCCGTTACCTCTTGACCTTCAAAATGAAACTCCGCACCGGTGACGGTAATTTGCTGCGGAATATCTCCCATATGCTTCAGCAGTTCTTTTTTTGCAAGCTCATTCAGCTCGCTGCCGCTCAATGTAATTTCCGGCTTGCGGGTTTTCAGCATTTGGACCGCCTTGGCCTTGATGTCTATACTCTGGTAATTCAGATCCAGCTTCTGATCCGGCGAAATATACCAAATCACAATTCCGCATCCAATCACGACCAGTATGAGCAATGTGATGACAATCCGAAGAAGTACTTTCATATTTCGCCTCCTGTTCACCTTCAGTGATCTCTTTCAACGCATATTCTTTTATTATACTGAAATCGGCTATGAATAACGAATAGCTCAAAAAATAGAGGCTTACAGCCCCTAAATAAAACAAAAACGGCCCCCTCATTACTATGAAGGAGACCGTTAGTTATAAGATTATCTAGATCATGCCGTTTTGTAATGCAACGTCAAGCCAGCGTCTCGCAATGACATCATGACCCGCTCCTGAAGGATGTACACCATCAAACAGCCAGTAAGAGGGCTCTGCTCTTTGCGCGGCTTCGTCAAACGCATCCTGCAGCGGTACGAAGACCGTCTGGAACTCCTCTGATAACTGGCGGACAATACCTTGGTATGTTCCGACCAACTTTTGCCACTCATCCCATTTTTCCTCGGTCGCTGATCCTTTGAGAACAAACGGCTCGCACAGAATCAGACGCGTATCCGGCAGGATTTCCTTCGTCTCCTCCAGCAGATGTCTGTAAGCTCTTTCAAAACGGTCCGTCACGCCGCT
The DNA here is from genome assembly GCF_004916975.1 of Paenibacillus dokdonensis. Taxonomy (GTDB): domain Bacteria; phylum Bacillota; class Bacilli; order Paenibacillales; family Paenibacillaceae; genus Paenibacillus_AQ; species Paenibacillus_AQ dokdonensis. The sequence goes on from NZ_STGQ01000004.1 coordinate 39,937, forward strand.
TGGTTCACCCGATACCGTTCTCCATGCATCATTTACGCCAATCAGAATACTGATCACATCCGGATTTAGGCTAAATGCATCCTCATTCCAGCGGGCGTATAAATCAGAAACCCGGTTTCCGCTAATGCCCCGGTTAATAAATAACGGATTCTTTTCTGCATTGTCATTCGCCAGTTTGGCCGAAATGAGATAAACATAGCTCTGTCCAATAAAGTGTTTTTGATGAAGTCCTCTGTCCCGGTTCGCATCCGTGATCGAATCCCCCTGGAACAAAATTACAGTATTTTCTTTTGCCAGCATCTGCATCACTCGACTTTCAAGGTAGGATTATGAAGAAATTTACTTTTCATTATACTCGATAAATCGGCGATTTTTGAGATTCTCAAAAAAGTTTTATAATCTTGGAAATTCGGGCATGTGGGATAATTATCCTATATTTTGCTGAGTGTATTGGTTCAATTTACCACACAGAGGTTATTTTTAGTGTAGAAACAACAGAACATATACCAAGGAGGAACACACGAATGAAAAAAATAGTTACTTTTGCAGCAGCTTTCGGATTAATGGCTTCCATGGGAACCGCAGTATTTGCCGACGCAGATACGACAACGGCAACAGGTGAAACGTCGACCACTGTTTCAGGAACTTCGACAACCGTGGCTGAAGCTACCAAGCTGGTTGATGAACCGCTTATCAAGCCGGCCGATATGAATACAATGGATACAATTCCGCTGATACTCACCGAGAATACGCCATTCTACTTCGAGCCAGGCGGTAAAATGGCAAACATGCTGGCGCCTCAAACCGTTTTCAGCACAGGAAACCGTGTAACTGATATCATCGGCAATGGCGAATGGGTTGAAATTTATACATGGCTTGGCAAGGCTTGGGTGCATGTAGTTCCAGCAATGTAAGTATTGTTAGCTAGGAAATAGAATGGACTAAAGACCAGGGTCCTTTCAGCTGATAACTTTAGTTCCTTCTATACATAACAGCAAGAATATACATCACACTAAATATAGCTATCCCACACTTTCTTGCAATTTAAAAAGGGATCGGAGTTCTTCTCCGGTCCCTTTTCGCATGCTATTTAATCACACTTCCGCCATATAAAAAGCGGAGCTTCCAGGAGCTGCTGAAATCAGTCACGACGACTCCCCCCGCTTTCTCTGAATACGTATGCAGCAATTTTCCATCACCGAGGTAAACAGCTGCATGGGAAATCCGTTCCTGATTGACATTAACCCCATCATAAGCGGAAGCCTTTGAGCCCTTATAATCCATAAAAAACACAAGATCCCCACGTTTGAGGTTATCGGCATTGTAGACAGCACTGCTGTTTTGCTTCACCCATGTTCCCTGCTGGCGGGAATCCGCAGGCAGTACAATGCCTGCGGATTCTTTGAAAATCTGGCGGGTGAATGCCGAGCAGTCGAAGGTATTCGTCTGGTTTCGGTCCGAACCGTATTCGTAAGGAGTTCCGAGGTATTTCATGCCCGTCTGAATGACTCGATCAATGGTAGCGCTGACATCGGAACTGGCCGGTGGCACTACTGGTGCAGGCGAACTGGAACCGTTATCCGGTTTGGTAGTCGATCCAGAACCAGAGCTGGAACCTGCTCCTGAACCCGAATTCACGATTATGTATTGATCGGCGGAGCTGGTATAACCAACTTGACCAGACAAGGTTTTTACTTTATAAAAATATAATGTGCTTTTCTCAAGTATCGTTACTTTTTCTCCACTTTTCAAATATCCCATTACCTGACTCGACATGGATGGCTTGTCCCTTAATCTGACACTGGCCTGAATAATGCCGGTTTGGGACTGGACACTCTTTTGTGTAATCGCTGAAGCAGCCTCAGCCTTAGAACCTGCAGGCAGTATGATGGCGGTGGAAACCGCAGCGGAAACAAGCAGGCATCCGAGCAAGCTTTTCTTGATGTTAATCATGTATTTCCTCCTTGTGATGACTGATAATGAGTGTTTATGTCCCCATTATAGTCAGAAGGAAGGATATGCCACATGCTCCTTTTCTCACAAAATAATTGTCCAAATTTTAGCACTATGCAGGTCTAAAGTCTCGAATTGTCCTGATATTATGCTTTAAAGGGATTTTAAGGAAAAATAGTAACAAGCAGCCGTTGTTCTTCTCAAACAAACGGGGTTGTCCCAGCAGCTAAATATATAGCTTTGGGACAACCCCTATTTTTTCAGAACATTGCTGTGCCGTCCCGGCTCAAATAGATCCAGATCCTTCGGCTCCACATGGACATGTACGTTCATAATGTTATGCATATCGGTGAGCCGTTCCTCGATTTCATCGCTGATCCGGTGTCCTTCGATAATGCTTAAATGAGGATCGACTTCAATGACGACATCCACCAGAACATGATTCCCGTGAACTCTTGCCTTTACGTCCTTGATGCCCTCTACCCCCGGTGTGCGACCAATCGCACTTCGGAGATCTTTCAGTTCAGCCTGGTCAAATCCATCCGTCAAACGATACGTCGAATCTCTGAAAATATCCCATGCCGTCTTACAAATCAGCAGGCCTACCACAAAGGCCGCAGCTACATCAAGCCAAGGGAGCCCAAACTGGGCGCCGACAATGCCGACCGCCGCTCCAATACTGACCAAGGCATCGGAAAAGTTGTCTTTGGCAGCAGCCATGAGTGCTTGATTGTTAATTTGTTTCGCCAATTTTTTATTGTAACGGTATACCCCGTACATACAGACCGCACAAACCACCGCTACCCCCGCTGCCCACAGATTAGGCTCAACTTCCCGGCCTGCAAATAAGGAGCGTACCGCATCGACAAGAACCTGAATGCCGACCATCGCCATAATGAATGAAGCAATGAGAGCTGCAACCGTCTCTGCCCGAAAATGCCCGTAGGCATGGTCAGAATCCGGCGGCTTCTGGGAAATTCGGAGCCCGATCAGGACGGCAATGGAAGCTACAATATCAGTCACATTGTTGAAACCATCGGCAAGCAGCGCACTTGATGCGAATACATAACCGCTCACAAGCTTGAAAGAGGAAAGAACCAGATAAGCGGCTATGCTGACCCAGGCTCCCCGCTCCCCTTTTCTTATATCATCATATATGTCCACAATCCCGAAGCCACCTTTTACATAAGGGTTCCTAAAAGCATCTACTTATCCTAGCAAACGTATACCGTGTGGGTCTAGAGAAACATAGTTGCCACAGGCTAAGAGGTTTTGTCCATCCCATCTCTTGTGGGGAACCGCAAAAAAAGATAGAATAAGGACACAACCTAAAGGGAGGGCTACCCATGTCCGAAAATAATAAAAAGGTCAACCTTGCTGATGCCATCCGTGCGAAGCTGGATCAAAAGAAACAGCAGTCCGGTTCGCAAAAGCCCGGCGGATTCCAAAGCAATTCTCCGCATGCAATGAAAAGCCAAAACAATAAAAAGCCGAATAATCAACGCCGCCGTACCGGAGGCTCATGATCTGAAAACCATGGTCCTTGGGCCACAAAAAAGCTGCTTTCCCTCATCGGGAAAGCAGCTTTTTCAATTAGCGTCACGGCTTACAGGCCGTTTGGATACATTTTTTCACGTAGGCCTTTGACCTCATCACTCTCAAGATACTCGTCATAGGTCATCGATTTATCAATGATGCCTGTCGGCGTAATCTCGATGATCCGGTTGGCAATCGTCTGAATGAACTGATGGTCATGCGATGTGAACAAAATCGTTCCATCAAAGTCGATCAATCCGTTATTCAGTGCCGTAATCGACTCCAGATCCAAATGGTTCGTCGGCTCGTCAAGCAGCAGCACGTTAGCGCCATTCAACATCATCTTGGCAAGCATACAGCGCACTTTCTCTCCCCCGGAGAGAACGCTGGCTTTCTTCAGGGCTTCTTCCCCGGAGAAGAGCATGCGACCCAGGAAACCGCGCAGGAAGGTTTCATCCTGATCTTTGGAATACTGACGCAGCCACTCGACCAGGTTCAGATCAACCCCATCGAAATATTCGGAGTTGTCTTTCGGGAAATATGCCTGAGTCGTCGTTACACCCCATGCGTATTCGCCAGCTTCCGCTTCAGTACGTCCCATCAATACTTCAAACAAGGTGGATTTCGGCAAACCATTAGGGCCAACCAAGGCGATCTTATCACCTTTGTTCACCACGAAGCTCAGCTCATCCAGTACCTTTTCACCCTCAAGCGATTTGCTCAGGCGGTCCACTGTCAGCAGCTGCTTACCAGCTTCACGCTCGGGTTTGAAGTGAAGAAACGGATATTTACGGTTCGAAGGACGAAGATCATCCAGGGTAATTTTATCGAGCTGCTTTTTACGCGAAGTAGCCTGCTTTGATTTGGAAGCATTGGCTGAGAAGCGCTGGATAAATGCCTGCAGTTCCTTGATCTTCTCTTCCTTCTTCTTGTTGGCATCCCGCTGAAGCTCAAGAGCCAGCTTACTGGACTCATACCAGAAGTCATAGTTGCCGACGTACATCTGGATTTTGCCGAAGTCGATATCCGCAATATGCGTACATACCTTGTTCAGGAAGTGACGGTCATGGGATACAACAATAACGGTGCCTTCATAATCCATCAAGAAGTTTTCCAGCCATTGAATCGATTCAAGATCCAAGTGGTTGGTAGGTTCGTCAAGCAGCAGGTTGTTCGGACGGCCGAACAGGGCTTGTGCCAGGAGCACGCGGACTTTCTCGTTGCCGCTCAGCTCTACCATTTTCTTATCATGCAGTTCACGCGAGATGCCCAGACCAATCAGGAGTGCAGCAGCGTCCGGCTCTGCATCCCATCCGTTCAGCTCGGCAAATTCACCTTCAAGCTCGCCGGCACGAAGTCCATCAGCTTCCGTAAAGTCCGCTTTGGCATACAAAGCATCCTTTTCCTTCATGATGTCATACAGACGACTGTGGCCCATAATAACCGTTTCCAGAACCGGATATTCATCATATTCAAAATGGTTCTGCTTCAGCACCGCCATCCGTTCGCCCGGTGTCATGTGAACTTCGCCCATATTGGCTTCGATTTCACCGGAGAGAATCTTCAGAAATGTCGATTTACCGGCGCCATTGGCACCGATCAGACCGTAGCAGTTGCCCGGTGTAAACTTTATATTTACATCTTCAAAAAGTGCGCGCTTTCCGTAACGGAGCGTCACGCCGCTTGTACTGATCATTAAGCATTACCATCCCTTTCACATTAGGCTTCAGCACATTATAGCATAAATAAACGTCCTATCGAAGCCCATTCCAAGAAGGAAGGACTTCGGTAGGACGTAAAAAGTAATTCCCACACATCCAGCTAGCGGCGCTCGGGGTGAATCCTCAGCGTCTCCCCATAATGCATCACCTTGATTCGTTCCTTGTCCAGCCCAATCCGTTTCCGCTCCGCCTCCATCCGATCCAGCGCTTCCTGCGCGGTATCATCTGCCAGACGAAATGTGCCATAGTGCATCGGAATCATGGTTTCCGCCTTCACATCCAGAAAGGCCTGCAGCGCTTCTTCAGGGTTCACATGCTGCGATGTCATGAACCATTCCGGTTCATATGCCCCGATGGGCATCAATGCGACATGAATGCGATAGCGGTTCCCGATATCCTTAAAACCGTTAAAATACCCGCTGTCACCCGCAAAATAAAGATTCGGCGGCAGCAGAGGCGCCGGTTCTTGTTCTCCTTCGGAGACAGGCTGAACGGTATGATTCGGTTCAAGAATATACCCGCCCCAGTGCGAGGTGTTCGTATCGAACGGCGTCCGCCGCGTCCAGTGCTGCGTGGGCACGAAGGATATTTTCACATCCCGGATGACCATATGATCCCACCACTTGAGCTCGTGACAGTTATGGAAACCCTTGCGGATCATTTTTTTCCGCAGCCCAACCGGGACGATGAGAGTTGTCTCCGCGCGGTACAGCTGACGAATCGATGCCATATGCATATGATCATAATGGGAATGCGAAATCAGAATAACGTCAATGGGCGGTACATCGCTGATTCCGATTCCCGGCTCTCCCAGTCTGCGTTCAAATCCCATCCGTTTAGCCCAAACCGGGTCCGTCAGTATGTTTAACCCTTCATATTGAATAAAAAACGTCGAATGTCCGATCCATGTAATGGACGTATCCAGCCGGTTCGCATGCAGATAATCGAGCTCGGGAGGCATGTTAGGTACCTGATAGGAATAATCCTTTTTCTTCTGTTTACGTTCCTGGCGCCACTGCTTAAACTGTTTCAGCGTGTGATCCGTACTGACATTGTCCATATTGTCATAACGAATTTTGGGCAAGAGCTCCCCCTCCTTCTCATACAATCCATTAGTTCCATTTTACCCTGAATGAAACCCGGTGTACCAGCTGGAGAATGAACACCGCCTCTCAAGCAATACACCACCCGCTAGTCATCTCTGGGATCTTTGTATTTTACAATGTAGATGGCGAGAAACAGGATCGATACTACCACAATCCCCATCGGCGCAACAAATATTGAGAAATCCTCCATAATCCATTATCCTTTCTTGGCAGAGCTTCCGCGGACGTATTTGGCATCAAACAGAAAGAGCCGCAGGATCAAAATCAGTGAAGGGACAAGCACGATCAGCCCCAGGACAAAGGCGGTAATCAGCGCGATCGCCATCGTATCATTCGTGAAATTCTCGTAAATGTTGATCTGCTTGTACAGAACATAAGGCAGATGGGAGCTGCCGTAGCCGAACCAGGCAAACGCAAACTGCAGCATAACCAGGATAAAGGACCAACCAAGATGCTTTTTGCTCCATATCAGATACACAGCAATCAGGAAGCAGAGGAACGATGCCACAAACATCCACGCATGATTCAACATGCCTTGAAAATGCTCCGGATTTTGCCGGTTGATCTCAAAAAAGGCCAGCAGCGAGGCTGCAATCGTCGGGCCGCTCCAGGCGAGGGCGTATCTGCGTAAAATTTCAAAGGCTTCCTCATCCCCGCTTTTCTTCGCATAAAAGCTGAGAAACATTGCGGATATGTACAGCACGCTGACAAGCGCCAACAGAATAACGGACCAGGTATACGGATTCGCAAAAAAATCAGTCCAACTGATCACCACCTTACCTCCCCGGACCGAAATAATACCACCTTCCGAAATCGCCAGGATCGTCGACAAAGCCGCCGGAATCAGAATACCCGTTGCTCCATATAGAGCCATATAAACTTTGTTGTTCTCCTTGCTGCTGCCATAGGTATTAAAGGCATAATACACCCCGCGGACAGCCACCAGAACAATCACAAGACTTCCGGGAACAAGGAGAGCCGTACCATAGTAATAAGCCACATCCGGAAAAAATCCGATCAGTCCGATATAAAAGAATACCAGAAAGACGTTCGTGACCTCCCATACCGGTGATAGATAGCGCTGAATGATGTTATGCACCTTGTTCTCATGCCCGAGTACGACGCTGTAGAAGCTGAAAAATCCCGAGCCGAAGTCAATTGAAGCCACGATAATATACCCGAACAAAAAAATCCACAATACGGTTATGCCCACGATTTCGTAGCTCATTTAAGGTTCTCCTCCTTCCATTCCGAGCGCTCTCATCTCTTCCATCGCGTCTTTATTGCGGAAAAGCTTGCTCAGCACCTTAACACAGGAAAAGCATAATACCAGATACAAAATAATGAACAGCACCAGCATCCAGCCCACATAATCTGCCGTTGTCGCTGCCTCCGCCACCTTCATATAGCCACGCATAATCCAAGGCTGGCGCCCGATCTCCGCGTACATCCAGCCCACCTCAATCGCCGTAAAGGACAGCGGCCCAAGCGCCATGATTCCGATTAAGAGCCATTTCGGATAAGCTTTCTTGCCGGGCAGCCATTTACGGAGCATATATAGGAGCGGAATCACCACCAGCAGCCCGCCAAGCGTAACCATCGTGTCAAAATAATAATGGATCGAAAGCGGTGGCCGCTCATCCTCGGGAAATTCATTCAGACCGATCACTTCCGTGTTCGGTGCGTTTCCGGCGAGAATACTGAGCGCATAAGGGATTTTCAGGCCATACCGCACCTCATTGTTCTCGTCCAGCACTCCGCCATACACCAGTGTCGCATAAGGCTGGGTTTCAAAATGCCACTCTCCTGCGGCCAGCTTCTCCGGCTGGTACTTGGCCAGATATTTACCTGAAAAGTCACCGATCACTGCGGTTGCCACGGCAAATACAAAAGTGGAGACCACCGTCAGCTTCAGCGCTTTTTTGAAATATACATGCTTTTGTCCGCGCAAAATGCTGTAGGCCGCAAGGCCTCCCAGCACGCCCGCACATAGTGTGTAGGATGATACGAGCACATGGGACACCTTGGTCGGTGCCGCTGTGTTCAGCATGGCCGCGATGGGGTTAATATTCGTCAGGATGCCCTCCGACAGCGTAAAGCCCTGTGGTGCATTCATAAAGGAATTCACGGTCGTGATAAACATCGCGGATGCCGAAGAGCCAAGAGCTACCGGGATCAAAAGCAGCAGATGTGTGAGCTTGTTTTTGAACCGGTCCCAGGTATATAGATAAATGCCAAGAAAAATGGCTTCAATAAAAAAGGCAAAGGTCTCCAAAAATAAAGGCAGCGCGATAGCTTGTCCCGCAACACGCATAAAGGTTGGCCACAGCAAGCTGAGCTGAAGTCCGATCGAGGTGCCTGTCACGACGCCTACCGCTACCGTGATGACGAACCCCCGGGCCCAGCGGCGCGCCAGCAGTGTATAATGCGGATCATTGGTGCGAATGCCTCTCCACTCCGCCAGCGCAATCATGACCGGAATGCCAACGCCCAGCGATGCAAAAATAATATGTACAAACAGCGTAAGACCGGTCAAAATCCGGCTCAGCAGCACGGGGTCAAGCGAGGACATGTGTTCATCAGCTCCTTCAGCATTTTTCGGGCACTTTTATCCAAAATAGTCCATGTAACGGCTAAAGCCTTTGATTGCGCCGTACAGGCAGACCGCGGCAACGATGAGACAGATCATAATCAGGATCCGCTCCTGCTTTTTGAACATCAAGGGAACCTCCCGGCCTCCAGCATTTTTTTGCAGCAGTGGCATACTTTAATCAGTTTGGCTAAAAAAAACCTTTCATATCCAAAGAGCTTTTCGTTTGGAAACAAAGTAAGGTACACTATAATGAGGTAAAATAAGATCAAGCCGTAATGATGAAGGAGGTTTTTTCATGAAAATTAAATTCATAGAACCAACGCCGAGTCCCAATTCCATGAAGCTGCATCTCGATGAAAGCCTGGATGCCGGGATCCGTAAAACATATACCCTCGACAATGAGCGGTCCGCCCCTTCCTGGATCCGGGAAATGCTGCATATTGACGGCGTGAAAAGTGTATTCCATACGCTGGATTTCGTCGCTCTTGAACGTAAAGGCAATGCCGACTGGTCGGTTATTTTGGGCGAGGTACAGGAACGTTTCGGTCAAGAAGGGATGCAGAATGCCCTACTTGAGGATGAAGCAGGTGCTGGAGAACATTTCGGCGAAGCGGAGGTGCTGGTGCAGTTCTTCCGCGGCATTCCGATGCAGATCCGGGTGAAATCTGGAACGCTGGAGGAACGGATGGCGCTATCCCAGCGCTTCACGGAAGCGGTTATGGAAGTAGCGGCGGCAACCATGATCAAGGAGCGCAAGCTGAAGGATTATGGCGTTCGCTACGGCGAGCTTCAGGAAATCGCCAAGGAAGTTGAGCAGGAGCTCGAGGCGGCCTTTCCGGAAGAACGCCTGAAGCAGGTTATCTCCCAGGCCATTGCCCATGGAGCGAGCAGCGAGGAATTCGAGGAGGAACGCCGCGAACTGAGCCTGGAAGAACTCAAGGAAGCGATGAACAGTGCGGACTGGCGTGTACGTTATGCCGCAATGGATAACATGACCCCTGCCGAAGAACATCTTCCAGTCATCAGCAAGGCGCTTCACGATGAGAAAATGCAGACACGCCGTCTAGCCGTTGTATATCTCGGCGATCTGCGTACACCCGAAGCGATGGAGCAGCTGTACGAGGCACTCAGGGACAGCTCTCCAACGGTGCGTCGTACAGCCGGGGATACACTTTCGGATATCGGTGATCCGGCGGCTACACCAGCGATGCAGGCCCTGCTTAAAGACAGCAGCAAAATTGTCCGCTGGCGCGCTGCACGTTTCCTCTACGAAGTCGGTACCGAAGAAGCCAGAGACGCTCTGGAGGATGCCGTCAATGATCCAGAGTTCGAGGTCAGTCTGCAAGCGCGGATGGCATTGGAGCGGATCGAATCCGGCGAACAGGCTGCCGGTACCGTATGGCAGCAAATGGCCAAGCGCAACCAACCCTGATCCCTGCATCCCTCTGACGTTATTACCATAATTGTCCATTGTCAGGCGTTTTACATTGCTTTACTATATAGGAACGAATTAAATACCGAAGATAACCTCATCCTGCAAAGGTGAGGTAGAGGTTGCGAAAGCGATGAGTAGCTGCAAGGAGGCGTAAGAGCCGCCGATGACTTGCAGCGAAGGGCGCTTTCGCCGAAGTGTGCGTATCAGCCCTTAAGGTCCGCATGCTGGGGCTGTATCCGAAAGGAACAGAACTGTCGCGGCCCATGACATTGTATGTCTGCCGGCCGTGGTGAGCTATCTTTCATGGATGCACGGATGCGGAAGCCAGAGGTTAACATATAAGGCCCGTAGGTACTCCATACCTGCGGGCCTTTTTGCTGGTAATCCCCTCCATGATATGCAAATATTTGAAATCATTCAGAAGGGAAGTATATTTTTTATGAGCAACAAAACACCTGCGACCTCGCTGCGGCAGAGCCTGAAAGCCCGCCATATGACGATGATTGCCCTCGGGGGCTCTATCGGCACCGGGCTTTTTCTTGCCAGCGGGAGCGCGATATCCTCCTCGGGTCCCGGCGGTGCCATTCTGGCTTATGCCGCCATTGGACTCATGGTATATTTTCTCATGACCAGTCTCGGAGAAATGGCAACCTACATGCCGGACTCCGGTTCCTTCAGCACCTACGGCAGCCGTTTTGTCAGCCCGGCCTTCGGCTTTGCTGTCGGCTGGAACTTCTGGTACAACTGGGCAGTAACGATTGCAGCCGAGCTGGCTGCCGCCACAGTTATTATTAAATACTGGCTGCCGGACTCTCCCTCTCTCTTGTGGAGCTTTCTGTTCCTGGCGTTAATGTTTGCCTTGAATGTTCTCTCCGCCAAAGGTTATGGAGAATCGGAATACTGGTTCGCTATTATCAAAATCGTCACGGTTATCATCTTTCTGGTTCTTGGCGTCATGATGATCTTTGGCGTTTTGGGCGGCAAGCCCGTCGGATTCAGCAACTTTAATCTGGGCGGCAGCCCATTCCATGGGGGCTTCTTTGCCATCATTGGCGTATTCATGGCTGCAGGCTTCTCCTTCCAGGGTACCGAGCTGATCGGTGTCGCTGCAGGGGAAAGTGAAAATCCGCGAAAGAATGTACCGCGCGCCATCCGTCAGGTTTTCTGGCGTATCCTGATTTTCTACATTTTTGCAATTGTGGTCATTGGATTCCTGATTCCTTACACCAATCCGAATTTGCTCAAGTCAGACCTGAACAACATTGGCGTCAGTCCCTTTACGCTGGTATTTGAAAAGGCGGGTCTTGCCTTTGCCGCATCCGTCATGAACGCCGTCATCTTGAGTTCTGTTCTTTCAGCCGGCAACTCCGGTATGTATTCCTCCACTCGCGTGCTTTATGCGATGGCCAAGGATGGACTTGCCCCCAAGCTTCTCGGTAAACTGAACAGCCGCGGTGTTCCGATCAATGCTTTGATCATGACGACCCTGGTCGGCATGCTGGCCTTCCTCGCCTCCCTGTTCGGAGACGGTGTTGTGTATAATTGGCTGCTGAACGCCTCCGGGATGTGCGGCTTTATCAACTGGCTCGGCATTGCGATCTGCCATTACCGGTTTCGGCGCGCTTTTATCGCTCAGGGTCATTCACTTGATGAACTGCCGTACCGGGCAAAATGGTTCCCTCTCGGCCCGATTCTTGCCTTTATTTTATGTATCATTGCTATTGCCGGCCAAAATACCGGTGCCTTCACAGGTTCGAGTATCGACTGGTACGGGATTCTGGTGTCCTACGTCAGCGTTCCGCTCTTTATCGTCATCTGGCTGGCCTATAAGTGGATTAAAGGCAGCAAGCTGATCCCCTTGAAGCAATGTAATCTGAACACGAATGAACGGCCAAATCGCTGATTTCGATAAAAAAGGGTCCCTTCCCGCTGCCATATGCAGTTCTTGAAGGGACCTTTTATTTATTCTATTTCCAGGTGACATACACCCGAAGATCATTTGTCTCATCAAGCTCGCTTTCCACATACGAAATGGAGTTGACGCCCAGCCGGTACAGATCCTGCAGATCATCCATCAAATCCTCATGGCCTCCATGATACCGGAATAATAAGGAATGTCCTTTCTCCTTAATGACTCCACGCACCTTGGTTCTCAATTGGGAGCTTGAACTTACAATCTCGGAAGGCTCATACAGCTGATATTCGAGCGCACGCTCCAGCTTCTTGTAGAAGCCTTGATGGCTGTCCTTTTGAACGATTAATTTCGTCAGCGTGTTTCTGTAGAGCGTACTCGCTGCAGGGTAGCTTTTCGTCCAGCTGTGATCCTTTTTCATCTGCACATCCGTGCGAAGGTAATAGCCCGTTCCAATCTCCCCCGCTTTGTCCGGAGCCGGGTCGTCCCAGGTCGTATCGAGATGATACCACTTCCCGTCAAGCAGAACGAGATTCCACGCATGAAGCTGGCTGATTCCCGTATCCCGCGGGGCGGCGGTCCCTTCCACAATCCGGTTGGCTATTCCGGCGTCCTTCAGCATTTTGTAGGTTAAAAGGGAATAGCCTTGGCATACCGTACTTCCGGAGCTGAGACCATCATAAGCCGTATATTTCCGCAGTGTCTCGTCATATTTCAAGTTGAGAACAATCCAGTCGTGAATCACTTTGACTTTCTCATGGTCATTCATTCCCGGCTTGATGATGCTGCCCAGAATGCTCTGAACGCGCCGGGAGACATACGCCGTCTGGGCTGCCGTTTCCCGGTAGCTCAGCTGCACACTCACATTTGCCGATTTCGTACTTCCACTGTAAGAATAGCCATAGCTCTCAATCGTGTAGTTCATGTAAGGGTCGCTTTCCAGCGCCTGTTCTAAAGCATCCTTCAGCTGTCCCTTTAACTGATTGGTCTTCCCTTGATACACAAACTGGACCTGGCTCAAACGCTGGTTCATCGCACTTAGCAATGTTTTCTGAAGCTCCTGATCGGAACGGACCACATTTGCGCTGGATGTCGTGGAAGCATACACCATTTCCCAATCAATACTAGGGGGTAACACCGCTGCGATGAGCGTACCGGTCAGCACTACCTTTGCTACCGATCTGCGTTTCCATCTCATACAGTACCCTCCCTTCTCTACATATAGGCAATGTTTGTTCGAAAACCACGCAGCCGCTTATTAGCCCTTCGAAATGACTCTATTCCTGTCTTGAGACATATATGACTTAATACGTAAATTCACCGCTTATGGGTTCATCCGGACTGCTGCTTGTACAAAACGCGCGGCGCACTGGGCAATCTCTTCCGTATTCCCCTTGGCCAAGGCCTCTTTAGGTAATAGCGAGCTGCCGATTCCGACTGCACTGGCTCCCGCCTCAAAATAATCAGCTATATTTTGAAGCGTGACACCACCGGTTGCAATCAGAGGAATATGGTTCAGCGGTCCCCGTATTTCCCGTAAATATCCTAGCCCGAGACTGGCCATCGGAAAGAGCTTGACGACCTCAGCTCCGGCATAAAATGCAGCCGCGATTTCGGTTGGTGTCATCGCCCCGGGCCATATATCAATTCCCTGCTCCAATGCAAAGCTGATTACATTCATATCCACATTCGGAGAGATTAAAAACTGGGCGCCCGCTGAGACCGCTTCTTTTGCCATATTCACATTGAGCACCGTACCGGCTCCAACATAGGCCTGTCCATCGTATGCCGAGCGCCAATCCTGTATAAAATCCAGTGCACCCGCTGTATTCATAGTCACTTCCATCAGCTTGACTCCGCCAGCTGCGAGTCCGGCCCCTGCTGCTCGGGCCTCTTCACGCTTAATTCCTCTCACAATGGCGACCAGCCTGGATGACATCAGTTCATTCGTCAGTTTCATATCTTAAGCCCCCTATCTGCCTATCTATTACAATAATTCGCAAGTGCGCATCCGTTTCCCTTCAACAGCCAGCGAAAAACCCGGATCACTTGGACGTAAAATCGCAACATTTTTTCAGCTTTTTATACGGAAATTTCTCAAGCATTTCGGTATAATAGATATATTGCTTGTGATTTTAGTCATATCCATACCTAGCGAAATGGAGCGAATGTCCGTGACTTACGTGGATACTTCCAATATATCGGCAGAAATGTTCATTACTGTGCTTTTATTTCTGATTGTCATTGCCCCTCTCTTCAGCCTAGCGATTCTTCGTTTTTTTCAGGGCAAGAAAAAAGCAGGACTGCTGCTGATCATCTCCGGTGTAGCCGCTTATCTGGTATTCCAGGTAATCATGAAATTATTTTTTGATTAGCCTTCCGGTTGGCTGGCTTCTCATAGATGAGCTAACGAAAAAAGGCAGTGTCCAGCGGACACTGCCTTTTCCTTTACAGCCGGGTCAGAGCCCGGCTTCTATGATCATTCTACCATTTCGAAGCAAGAAACCCGGAATCTCTTAAACCTGTTCGTTCAGATGCTTATCGAACTGCAGCTTGTTCATTCCAAGAACGCGGTGCTCGCCAATGACGGTCACAGGAACAGCACGCATCCCCATATCCCATACTTGCTGCGCGAATTCATCGCTTTGCTCGATGTTGCGCTCTTCGTACTCTACGCCCTTTTCTGCCAGATAACCTTTAACCTGCTTGCAGTGCGGACAGTTGGTGCTTGTATATACGATCACTTTTTCCATGTGTTTATTTCACCTCGTTGTTCATTTGCTGAATCATTTAGATCATTAAAGAACAGCTGCGTGATGCTCCAGGCTTTCGATGTACTTTTCACAGTCCATCGCTGCCATACATCCACTGCCTGCTGCTGTAATCGCTTGTCTGTAACGGGTATCCTGTACGTCGCCGCAAGCGAAGACGCCTGGAATATTGGTTTCCGAAGTTCCTGGCTGTACCGTGATATATCCATTCGCATCCGTTGTAATTTGTCCGCCCAGGAAGCCTGTGTTCGGATGGTGGCCGATCGCAACGAATACGCCGCTCGCTTCCATCAATTCCTCTTCGCCAGTCTCGTTATTCAGCACCTTCAATCCTTTTACACCACGGTCATCAGCGATAACCTCAATCGGTGTACGGTTTAGTGCCCACTCGACCTTCTCATTGCTGCGTACGCGGTCCTGCATGATTTTCGAGCCGCGCAGCTCGGTACGGCGGTGAACCAATGTCACCTTCGATGCAAAACGGGTCAGGAAGCTTGCTTCCTCAAGCGCTGAATCGCCGCCGCCAACAACCACAATTTCTTTGCCGCGGAAGAAGAATCCATCGCAGGTTGCACAAGTGCTGACACCGCGGCCAACATTATCCTGCTCGCCCGGAATGCCAAGATATTTTGCTGTAGCACCGGTTGAAATAATCAGGGTTTCAGTCTCGAACTGACCCATACCCTCCACATCAAGCTTGAATGGACGGCCGCTCAGTTCTACGCTGTTCACCCAGCCTGTACGGAATTCGGCGCCAAAGCGTTCAGCCTGCTTGCGCATATTATCCATCAATTCGGGTCCCATAATGCCTTCAGGAAAACCCGGAAAATTCTCCACTTCAGTTGTGGTCGTAAGCTGCCCCCCAGGCTGTGGCCCCTCGATGATGAGCGGGTTCAGATTGGCGCGTGCCAGATAGATGGCTGCAGTCAAGCCTGCAGGTCCTGTACCGATAATTACGGATTTATACATAAGATTTCCCTCCAAGCTCCCAGTGCCCGGAAAGTAGCCCCGCATAAGCCGGACGTACCAGGTTCACTTTTTATTTAATTTAAAATAATTATTACCTGATAATTATTATCATATAAATGGACACTTATGTCAATAGCACAAGTATACATGGGTTGATGTCGATTGTTAACAATTAAATTTATACAAATAAGGGTGGCATATACGGAATAAATTCCTCGGGTCTCCTACTCAACATCTTTATTCAATGAATAAAAGGAACTCCCGGGCAGGCTGACCGAAAGTTCCTCTCTTTTAGGAAATCATATGATTATCTTAATAACCGCAGGGCATTAAGGATGACAAGAATCGTGCTTCCTTCATGACCAACTACGCCAAATGGCAGGGCAATACCCGTCAGAAAGTTCCCGCTCATCAGCAGGACAATAACGGTGATTGCAAACACCATGTTCTGCTTGACGATCCGGCGCGCGCGGCGGGCAAGCTTGATTGTGCCGGCAATTTCTTCAATGTTATCATTCATGAGCACCACATCCGCGACCTCGAGCGCTGTGCCGCTGCCGCTCATTCCCATGCCCATCCCTACGGTCGCTGTAGCGAGTGCAGGTGCGTCATTCACACCATCACCGACCATGACGACATGCCCGTATTCCTCGCGCAGCTTTTTCACATACGTTACCTTTTCTTCAGGAAGCAGATCAGAGTAAATAAGATCGACACCAGTTTGCCGGGCGATGACCTGAGCCGTTTCGCTGCGGTCACCGGTCAGCATGGCCACCTTTACACCGATGGCTTGGAGCTTTCGCACAGCAGCCGCAGCCTGAGGACGAACCACATCCTGCAAAGCGACAAGCCCGGCTACCCTTTCCCCATCCAAAATAACTGATACGGTTTTCCCTTCCGCACCCAGAACGGTGCGCTGCTGTTTCCAGTACACGGACTCCTTGCAGTCATCCATCCGGTCCAGCACATCTGTTTTGCCGATCCGCCACTGCTTTGACCCCACTCTTCCTTCCATTCCCCAGCCGGTAACCGAAGTCACCGATTCGGCAGGCAGCAGCTCTAGCTCCTCCTCCTCGGCCTTTCTGACGATCGCTTTTGCCAAAGGATGCTCCGACAGCTGTTCCACAGAAGCGATGACAGCAAGCAGTTCCTTACGGTCGTATCCATTTGCGGCGATAATGTCTGTTACCTGCGGCTCGCCAGCAGTCAGGGTGCCTGTTTTATCAAACGCAACGACTGAGGTCAATGCCATATTTTCCATATGGGCACCGCCTTTAAACAAGATGCCGCGACGTGCCCGGTTAGAGATTGCCGACAACAAAGCAGGCATGATAGAGGCAACGAGTGCGCAAGGTGAAGCCACAACCAGAAACACCATGGCTTTATAAAAAGAGGTGCCAAAGCTCCAGCCAAGCACGAACGGAACAGCAAAGATAATGACCAAGGTAACTGCAACTACGATTTTGGCATATATCGCTTCAAAGCGCTTCATGAACCGCTCTGATTGTGGAACCTCATTCTCTGCCTCTTCTACCAAACGGATAATTTTCGCAAACACCGTAGCATCTGATGTTTGCGATACTTCGATATACAGTACACCTTCCCCATTCAATGTACCGGCAAATACTTCATCCCCCTGAGATTTGTCCATAGGCACAGACTCCCCGGTAATCGAGGATTGGTTCACGGCAGAAAATCCTTTATGAATAATCCCATCCGCCGGGATCAGTTCGCCTGGCTTAACCAGAATCAAGTCGCTGACCTTCAGTTCATCTATGGAAACCAGCGCCATTTTGCCATCTTCAATCCGGAGCGCAAGTTCTGGCTTAAGGGCCATCAAGGAGGAGATGTCTTTTTTGCTCCGCTCCATGGTATAGCTTTCAAGCGCGCCGCTCAGCGCAAAGATAAAGATCAGCATCGCCCCTTCATTCCAGTAGCCGATACTGGCAGCACCCAGCGCGGCAGCTACCATGAGCAGATTCACGTCCAGCTCCCGCTCTTTGATGAGTGTCTCCATTCCCTCCTTGGCTTTAAGCCATCCCCCAGCCGCATAGGACAGAATGTACAGCACGACCGAAATCGCGGCTGAGGCGTAGCCTGCAGCCCAGCCTCCAAGCATAAGCACACCACTCAGTATGGCTGCCTGCATTTCAGGATTGCGCAGCATCCCCTGGATATCGAAACGTCTCTTGCGATTAGGATTCGGTTCTTTTAGACTGCCGGAAGCAGGACCTTGTTTTGCGATTTGGGCTGAGATCTTTTGAATATTTTCCATATGGTTCACCTTCCTAATTGAGAATGAAAAGCATTATTAGTACCCTTAAAACAGCACATGCTGCTCCAGATTAGCCGGAGCAGCATGTTTTAATGAAGGACGTGTCCACGTCCAATTGAGAATGATAATCATTTTTGCATCAATACAATTGTTTTTCCTTAGTGCAACTTTATGCTAATATTATATGCCGGGCTGCATGAATTGTAAACTTGTTTTTTACGCTTACACACAAAAAAACCTGAATACGAAAGATGCAGTTCAAGGCATCCCTCATATTCAGGCAATTGAACACCAACAAATGAAGTCCGGTGCATAACTCATGTTCAGGTCTATGTAAAATTCTATCCTTCACAATAATATCTATTCGCTCCGTCCGCTTCTTCCTGCAGCTCCAACTGCGCCGCGGCCAAGCGGAATGCGGCTATACCCTCGGATAGCATGCTGACCTCATTCACATCCATTCGGTACAGTTCCGGCAGATCAGCCGCATTTTGCAATCCTGATAAACGAAGCGGGATATGCGGCCTAACTTTTCGTATGGATTCTACCTTTGTTTCTAAGCTCCCGATCATACTCTCAGACCATGAATGGCCGGAATGGCTGAGTGGACTGCTGTCCAATACGATCAGATCTGCGTACCGGGCCAGGTCCGTGGCCACTCCCTCACTAACATCGGCTCTCATCAATGCACCGATCCTATAAGTTACCGCCCGGCGCTGATGACATAATGTTTCCTCGGCTACCCGCTCAATCAATTCATATGCATGAGTCCATTCCTCTGTATCCGCAGGATACGGGATCAGAATTTCCAAACGGTTCTCCATTCCCTGACGATAACAAGCCAGTGCCGCACGGAATAAAGCTTCAAGCTGAATATCACGCAAATCCAGAAGATACACTTCTTCCAGTGGATTTTCTGGAGTCAGATCAGCACCAGACACCAAAGCAACACCCAGCACCCCTTCATCAAGATGATGAAGCATCGTTTCGATATGCCCTTTCCACCGGTATAACAACCGTTCCCTCAATACTATACTTGGATGCTGCACGCCGCTGTGATCGGAAGAGTACTGCAGAGCCCATTCTTCAAAGATTTCTTTGAGATGTCCGTTTCTGAGCCAATGATCCTCACGAAGCAGCAGCAAGCCTGTCGTCCCTGTCAAGCAGTCTGATTGTTCCAGCGGATAAGCCACATTTTCGGCAAAAATCTTCAAACTGCGCACCTCATCGCTCCATTTCAATAAGCGCTCCGGCGCTCCCCGATCCATTTGTTCCCTTGAAAAAGGTCCGGACTCCCGCAAAATGGCACCGATTGAAAAGGGATCCGCCGCGAGAATCGCCTCTTCCTTTGTCATGGATCCAATCAGGGTCAGCTCCACAAGCGAAGCGATTTCCGGCAAGGAGCATGCCCGTGCCTGCCCTTCATCCTGCAACGACTTCCTCTCATCCCGCTGATTTACCGGATAAAACGTTTCCACAAAAGCAGACATAGAGCAGGAGCCGCTTTGGCAGCAGTTCTTCTGACACCGATCACTCTTCATTTTTGGCTGTCCACCCTCTTTTCCCGGAAAAAGTGAGCCCGTTGGCATCGAGCCCTACCATACAGAATATTAGCTCCAGGTGAGAAATATACAGAATTTGCGCGGTAGTTGGCCTTTTTCTCTTAAATTCAGACCTTACGTACACCGCGAACAAATCGAAATAAGAGTTCCCGTGAACCTGCTTATCTACTAAAAAGAAAAAAACCGCTCAACAGAGCGGTTCCTTGGCTTCACTTATTTATATATTATTGCTGGCTGGCTGTAATCGCCTGCTCCAGATCATACAAAATATCATCGATAGCTTCCGTACCGATGGACAAGCGCAGCATTTCCGGATTGACACCGGCTGCAATCTGCTCTTCTTCGGACAGCTGTTGATGCGTTGTGCTCGCCGGGTGGATGATGAGAGACTTGGAATCGCCTACGTTGGCGAGGTGGGAGAACAGCTTAACATTCTCGATGACTTTGCGTCCCGCTTCTTTTCCGCCCTTGATACCAAACGTCAAGATCGCACCCTGTCCCTTAGGCAGATATTTCTGTGCCAGCTCATAAGATGGATGACTCGGAAGCCCTGCATAGCTTACCCATTCGACCGCATCGTGGCTTTCCAGATACTGCGCAACCTTAAGGGCATTTGAACTGTGACGATCCATGCGTAGATGCAATGTTTCAAGACCCTGCAGCAGCATCCATGAGTTGAATGGAGAAATCGTGGCACCCATGTCACGAAGCAGCTGTACGCGTGCTTTGATAATATAAGCCATTGGTCCAACAGCTTCCGTATATACGACGCCATGGTAGCTTGGATCCGGTTCAGTCAGTCCCGGGAATTTACCGCTCTTTGCCCAGTCAAATTTACCGCCGTCCACAATCACGCCGCCAATGGATGTACCATGGCCGCCGATGAATTTGGTAGCCGAATGCACGACAACATCCGCGCCATGCTCAATCGGACGCAGCAGATACGGGCTTGGGAAGGTATTATCCAGGATCAGCGGAACACCATGCTCATGAGCTATATTGGCAACAGCCTCAATATCCAGCACATCCCCTTTAGGGTTACCAATCGTTTCGGCATACAGCGCTTTGGTATTCTCGTTGATTGCTGCGCGGAAGTTCTCCGGATCGCTTGCATCGACGAAATGCACTTTAATGCCGAGCTTTGCCAGTGTTGTAGAGAACAGGTTATACGTGCCGCCATACAGTGTGGAGGATGATACGATCTCATCACCTGCACCAGCGATATTCAGTACGGAGAAGGTGATCGCCGCCTGTCCGGATGAAGTCGCCAATGCGCCAACCCCGCCTTCCAGTGCAGCCACGCGCTGCTCAAACACATCGGTTGTCGGATTCATCAAGCGTGTATAAATATTGCCGAATTCCTTAAGCGCAAACAAATTGGCTGCATGATCAGTATCTTTGAAGCCGTATGAAGTCGTTTGATACAGCGGCACTGCGCGTGAAAGCGTCGTTGGATCAATTTCCTGACCCGCATGCACGGCTAAGGTTTCAAATGATAATGGGCGTTCGTTGGACATGGGTAAATCCTCCCTTTTCTCGCATGTAAAAATAGTCGCTAGCGCGCGATTTTTTTCATATTTTCTCATACTTCCCAGCGTTTGAAAAGGTAAAAAATGATAATTCCTATTAATTTAATATGATTTAGGCAGTCAGCCAATTCCCAGCAGGTCGGATACCAGTGATAACACCAGCAGTCCAGCCATAATTATACTCGTCCAAAGGGCACGGCCTGATCGTGAATTCCCCGCTGCGCTGCCCAAACCAGCTTTAGCCCGTATCTGTAAAGAGCGGTAGTACATCACAGCGCCCGCGGCAATGAGAAGAATCTCTAGCAATATACTGATATAAGGCCATTTCCATAGTCCGAAACCCAGTAACGGCAAATGCCCAAGGTTCCCCGGTAATATGGGTAGATCACTGCGGTGTACCAAGAAATCAAGCAGCCAATGGCTAAACACCAGCGTGCCCATCACAACCCCACTCCGTTTACCCCAGAACTTCCAGGCGAACACACTGGCAAGAAGGGAAATAAGCAATGCTCCGGCCAAGGAATGCGTATAATCCGCATGAATAACCGATGCGCCGTATCCTCCTTCCCCCACGGGAACGATCGTTTCAACTCCGGTCAGAAGCAGAGGCACAAAAATGACATCCAGCAGCTGCGTACCAAGCATTAAAGCCCACAGCGGTGTCTCAGGCTGTCTGGATTTCACGGCAGCGGCGAGACCAAAATGTCCTGCAAACATCGTTATTCCCCCTCTTTCCGGATTGCCTGTGGAATTCGCGAATCAAGCCAACCACAGACTCCCGAGAATAAAATCACCAGTACGATAAAGCTCATATGGAGCAACTCCTTTACGGATCCGTTATCCGATTGATTTTTTCTCCCGAAAACCAAGCAGCAGAACCTCAAATGCTTCATCAAAGGTATCAGCCAGACGCCGCAACAGCTCCTCTGCCGTCTCCTCGGAATATTGATAGGTTCCCACAACACCGTGAAGCATGTAAAAATAAATACGGGTGCTGGCAAGCAGGCGCTCACTTCCATCCTGTAAGCCCGTGCAATTCCTTACTGCCTGCATCAACTGAGCGAACAGCAAATTTCTGATCTGGTTAATCTCCATTTCCGGAGCGGCTTCATCCACACGAACGGATTTAATCTCAAAAAATATTCTGTACATATTTCGGTTCAGCAGACAAAACCGGATAAACAGCTGACTGATGTGTTTTAAAATCGAATCCGGTTCCCCTTCTTCCAGCAGCAGATCCCCGATCGTCTGTTTTAATTCCAGTAATGAAGGCATGGAAAGCTGGTTCAGCAGGGCCTCCTTATCCTCAAAATAAATGTAAATCGTCGTGTGGGAACAATTTGCCTCCTTGGCAATCTCGCGCATGGTTACTGCATCATATCCTCTGGCTGCAAACAGCTGGCCGGCAGCGTTCAATATATCCCGCTTGGTGTCCTCCGAACGAACATGTTTTTTTCTAGGCATTAGGTCAGAAATTCCTTTCTTGTTCGTCGCTTATTTTAAATAACCACTGGTTACTTATGATTATGGATATAATATAACCAATGGTTATTTATTAGTCAATACCTTTTCAGCCTAAAATTGTAAATGATTTTCGCGCAAAAAAAACAGCCGCATAAACGGCTGCCCTAAAAAAGAATCCTGAGAGTATTGAGAGAGTTGCTGATGCCGAATTATACAAAAATTTGCATAATTCTATCAATTGATAAGTAGTAGCTTAATTTATATAAGCTAACCTTTCAAAAGTGCAGAGAAAAGCATAGCTCTTTCTTCCTAACATTGTCAAGCGCGCGCTCGTACAAACGAAGGAAAAAAACTTATTTTACCGCTTCACGCAACGAATAGCAGCGTTTATCGTATACTATTATTGACGATCGATTGTTTACCAACTACCATGTCACTATACGAGGCTTATTTGAATTAATGGGTTACTTTACGTTAACAATCATTCCGTTATATGCAGGAGGGTGATTTAGCTTGCATTCTTCATCCAAAGAACTAGCTAACCGATATTGTGAACTTATGGATAGGCTGCCGCGTCTTATTGACTATACGGGTATTGTCCGGCAGATGAAGCTAAGCACTACTGAAGCGTTCATTCTGCAATATCTGCAAAATAACGGCAGTCAGCGCGGCACCGACATCGTGAAGGTGACGGGTCTAACAACAAGCGCTATAACGCAAATTTGCGACAAACTGGTACAAGAAGAACTGATTGAACGCAACCGCTCTGAAGCAGACCGGCGCTATGTGAACATTACGATTACGGGTAAAGGCTCGCATGTTCTTAAACAATTGTCCGATATGAGCTCGGAACGTATTGTTGAAACGGTGGATCAATTTACAAATGAAGAGACGGACGAGCTGCTTGAGACCATTCGCCAATTGGGCGAATTGATCGAATACCAGCGGAAACACCGCGAATAAATCCCGTACCGCCCTCTCATCCGCTCAGCGGACATTGTTCTCGGATTTCCGAATATACGGCTACCCGGCAGCGGGAGCGCTAAATCATGAAAAAGAACAACATTGTAGCCAGCCTTTAGGGCAGCAACAAGGTTGTTCTTTTTGTCATATATCAGAGGATCCGGCTGCCGAATAAGGAGCCGATTAGCTCCACAGCCAGCTTCGACGTCTGATTATTCCGGTCCAGGAGCGGATTCACCTCTACAAACTCGGCAGAAGTAATCCGTCCGGATTCACTCAGGAGCTCAAGTGAAAGATGTGCCTCTCGATAGCTGAGTCCGCCTCTGACAGGCGTCCCCGTACCTGGTGCCTCAATCGGATCAACGCTGTCGATGTCAAAGCTGAGATGTACCCCATCGGTACCGTTACCAGCGATTCGAAGTGCTTCAAGCACCACCTTCTCAATACCGAGACGGTCAATTTCATGCATAGTAAAGCAGGTCAGCCCGGTGGAACGGATCAGTGCTTTCTCATCCCGATCCAAATCCCTGGCTCCAATAATCACACAGTTTTCCGGTTTTAGGGGTATTGCACCTTCCACGATCTGCCTGAGCTTGATATGGGAAAGTCCCAAACCGACCGCAAGGGAAATGCCATGCATGTTCCCTGATGGACTTGTCAATTCCGTATTCAAATCCGAGTGCGCATCGACCCAAATCACGCCCATATTGCTGTAATGCCGCGTTAATCCGGCCAAAGACCCCATCGCAATACTGTGATCTCCACCCAGAACCAGCGGAATATGTCCGGCAGCCACGGTCTCGTAGACAGCCTCTCCAAGCTGGCCGGACACAGCCAATACTTCCTCGAAATGCTTCATTTTGGTTCCTGCCGGGGAATGGACACCATCTGGAAGGCGGATGCATTGATCCGCCTCAACTTCATATCCAAGACCCTGCAGCTTTTTCACCAGGCCGAATTTCAACATGCTATCCGGACCGTTCTCGCTTCCGGGCCGCCCTGCGCCTAACCCAAACGGTACCCGGATGATTGAAATGGATTGCTGAACCATTCTTCTTCAAGCCTCCCCTTGACTGGCAAACACCTCTTCAATCCGGCTCAGAGCAAAGTCCAGCTCTTCTTCCGTGATGACCAGAGGCGGCGCCAGCCGAATGGTCGTCTCATGCGTTTCCTTACACAGAAGTCCGATCCTTGCCAGTGCTTCGCAGTATGGCCTTGCGGGCACGGAGAGCTGGATCCCGATCAACAGGCCGCGTCCACGGACTGAAACAATATCGGGATGCGTGATGGATGTAAGCTTTTTCATAAAATAACGTCCAAGCTCCTCGGACCGCTCCACCAGTCTTTCCTCTTCCATGACATCCAGTGCCGCCAGCGCCACTGCACAGGCCAACGGATTACCCCCGAAGGTGGAGCCATGCGAGCCTGGTTCGAAAACATTCATGATTGCATCATCCGCGGCAACCGCCGAAATTGGAATCACACCGCCTCCAAGCGCCTTGCCCAGGATGTACACATCCGGCACCACAGCCTCCCAATCACAGGCGAATTTTTTGCCCGTACGTCCGAAGCCCGTCTGGATCTCATCAGCAATAAACAGCACGCCCTGCTGGCGGCAAAGCTCATATGCCTCGGATAAAAATCGCTCCGGAGGTATGATAATCCCTGCTTCTCCCTGCACCGGCTCCACCAGAAAAGCAGCCGTATCCGGCGTAATTGCGGCCCGGAGTGCTTCAAGATCACCATATGGAACACTTTTGAATCCCGGCGTAAACGGACCGAAATCCTGTTTGTATGCCGCTTCCGTTGAGAAAGACGTAATGGTTAATGTCCGTCCATGAAAATTGCCATCGCAGACAATGATCTCCGCTCGATTCTCCTCCACTCCTTTGATCCGGTAAGCCCAGCGTCTCGCCATTTTCAGTGCAGTTTCCACCGCTTCCGCCCCGGAATTCATCGCAAGAATTTTGTCTTTTCCGGCAAATTCCGCAAGCCTTCGCACAAACTGTGCAAGCGTCTCACTATGAAACGCTCTTGAGGTCAGCGTCACTTTCTCCGCCTGCTCTTTCAGCGCCTGTATGATCTTGGGGTGCCGGTGACCGTGATTCAACGCGGAATATGCGCTCAGCATATCAAGATAACGACGGCCTCCCGCATCCTCGACCCATACCCCTTCAGCCCTCTCGATGACAATCGGGAGCGGAAGGTAATTACTCGCGCTGTACCTCTCCATCATTTGCAGGACTTGTTCCGTTGTGGCCATAGCTGCACATCCCATCATGTAAACTTTTCACCCTGCTACGTTCCTATCTTATTGGCGAAAACCTCATTTCATGATTTGTGAATTTTTGTACATAAAAAACAGCAAAAAAAACACCGTCTTCCTCCGCTTGCCGCATGAAGAAGATCGGTGCTCTTTGATTCAAACACTACAAACGGGAATTCACCCCGCCAATAGATTATTTTTTGGACTCCAGCGTTTCCAGATACTCGGATATCTCTGACGGTGTCTTCGCGAATTTGCTGTGCAGATGGGCCAGCTTCTCACCGTTCTTGTATACCAGAAGACTCGGAATTCCGCGCACATCGTTTTTGCTGGTGATATCCTCGAACTGCTCCACATCCATGGCATAGAATTCTTTATCCGAATGCTTCGCCATGATGTCTGGCAGAAATTTGTCCAGCGTCTTGCAGTCCGGACACCAGGTTGCGTCATATTTAATGACGGTTAGTCCGTCTCGGTTGATCAAATCCTCGTATTGCTTTTCCGTTTGAATACGTTCCATCTCTGTTATCCCCTTTACCCGTCGTCTTTGGCGGCTTCCTAGAGAAGCTTGGGTTTCGGGATGCAATGACATGCATCACACCCGAACCGTTATCTTATTTTAGCCGTTTATGACATGGTTTGCAAAAGGATTACATGGAATGCATTTCATGACCGGAAGATGGCGGTTCGCCTGCGGAAGGACTGTGGCCCAACCAGGCGGCAACGCACAAGATGACTACCGGAAGCACTATATAAATCATCCAGAAGGATGTACGGACAGGTGCCGCTGGTAAAGCGCTCCTTTTTTCTTTGACTGAGCTCACAGCCGCCACCGGCTCCCCTTCCCGATGCTTGCGATCATGTATCAGGTAGATGACCAGCGCAGTTACCGCAATAAACATGGCATCCATGATGAACAGCATGACATCCCACTGCCGCTTCGGGATCATCTCTCCCAGCATCGCGCCATGCACGCCACCCATGATTCCTCCACCAATCCCTTCTACAACGGCCAGCAGACTCAAGGGTCTGCCGATCAGATAGCCGATCAGGAAGCAAAAGAGGATTGATATCCCAGTGGACACCACCAGGCTCTGCGCAAACAGCATGCCGAGAATGACGCCAATCGTCAAATTCGACATGAGCCCTGTCGTCATCGCCACTACCATACCTGTCATATTCGTCAAAATATGACGGTTAAGTTGAACGAACATAATGCATAGCACCGTATAAATGAAGACAATCAATATACTTATGTTCAACAGCATTCGCATGGCCCCTTTCGCCCGGGTGCTGCAGTTAAACCTCCAAGACTGCTTTCCATAACTGTCTGCTGCAACTGCGGCGCCTTCCCTTCCGCTCTCTGAAGCTTATTCAGCAGATCTTATCTTTATGCTGATAACTCGTAAAAGCATAAAAGGAAAGCCCCGCTTTTTTATGCGGCCGCTCTCCTCATTTCATACGTTACGGATATATTTTCTCCCCGTTTTCGAGCATGCGGATGAACTCATCCACTTTTCTTTTGCGGGTCTCAGGCTTCTTCGCGTTTTTGATCCGGAACGTGATCGCAAATTTGTTTTGGCTGTTCAAGGTCTCATAAAATGCCTTCGCGTCCGGATGCTCGGCAAAGGCGGCCTCCAATTCCTCCGGCAGCGTGCTACGGCTTTGAGATTCATACGCCGCTTCCCAGCGACCGTTGTTTCTGGCCGTCTCGACCGCCTGAAGGCCCGCAGGCTTCATCCGCCCTTCCTCCGTCAAACGCTGGACCTTTTCCCGGTTCACCTGTGACCAGATACTGTCTTTCCCTCGGGGTCCAAAGCGCTGAATCCAGCTTTTTTCATCCAGCTTTTCCTTGCGGCTGTCAATCCAGCCGTAGCAAATCGCGCTGTCCAGCGCTTCGTCATAGCTCACGGAATCAAACCCCGAATTCTTCTTGGCAATCTGCAGCCTGACCCCCTTCGAAAGATGATGGTTCTGATCCAGCCAAGCCTCCCAGTCAGACTGACTCTCACATAACAGCAGCGGCCATTCCGCTTGTCCTTCTGCTTTCTTCATCCTCACACGACTCCCTTCCTTATGTACAGTTCTACCTTTTTCCGCTCCCATCCATACTAATTACCATTTTAATCCGTATATATTATCGCCTTCAAGACTTTTAAGGATAAAAACAAAGAAAAGAGCCTCCGCCACTCGATCCGAATAGCGGGACTCTCTTTTGAATGTTCGCCCGTTGCCAGCGAAAAATCTATTTTTCAAAAACGATGCTGTAGAACGCTTCCGTCCACGGCTGCCGACTTAGCACCTTAAAACCCATTCCCTCCAAAACACGCGTCATTTCGCTGGAGGAAATACGATGGTTCTGTGGCGGTCCACTCTCGGTTTCCCATTCGATGCACAGCGCACGACCACCCTTTTTCAAGACACGCTGGATTTCCCGGAGTCCTTGCTCCGGCGGATCCACTTCATGAAGCACCATGGAACAGATGACGGCATCCACCTTCTCATCCTCCATCGGGATATGCTCCGCTTCGCCCTCGATGATCTCGATACGGCTGTTCTTCTGCTCTTCCATGCGGCTTTTTAAATATTCCAGCATTGCGGACTGGGCATCCAGCGCGTACACGATGCCGCTGGTTCTCTCCACAGCCGGAAAGGTAAAGTATCCTCCGCCTGCTCCCACATCCAGAATATCCTCACTACCTGTTAAACCGAGCAGATCCAGAAGCTGCTCCGGCGGAAGATTTTTTCTTCGCTCGGGGTTGTCCAGCTTGGCAATCCGTGCCGGGTCAAAACGTTTATCGTTCATCGATTCTTCCTCCTCATCGGTACATGCTGTGCAGACCATTTCATTCTAGCATTCCTGCTAAAAGGGGGGCAAACCAGCGAGCAATTATCCATTAGTCATCAGCTCGTTGTATAGCCTTACGGTCTCCACTTCCGGTTTTGTTTCCAGCTCAGTCCCGATGAGAGTAACAAAGCTCTGGTACTCGCTGGCGACCGCCGCTTGATTCCCCTGCGCATGATAAACCTTCATAATGCTCTGGCATATTTCATCCGAGTAAGGCTCTTTCATCTTTAATGAAACCAGCCGCTGCAATGCCTGGCGTTCTCTTCCTATCTGCGTCTCATAAGCCGCCGCTGCGATTGAGCAGCGGATATATCTGCGCAGCAGTTCTTCCCGCACGGGCTTGGCCCAAAAATAATCATGCTCCTCCAGGTAATCCCCCTGATATAGGTTCAACGTCTGTTCCAGCCGCTGCCACTCCTGTTCCGTGGTTACCTGTTCGATTTGGCTGCTGTGCATGAACAGGTCCACGTCTGTTGTAAATCCGTTCCGCAGCAAGCGGTAGCTGTCATGTGCGAATTCAATTAGAGCCTTAACGCCCCATTGTTTCAGCATCTTCCGTACCTGATAAACAGAGGTATGCAGCTGTGTCGTTGCCTTATCCAGTTTAAGCTGAGGCCACAGCGTTTCCAGAATAACATCCTTCGTTACCCACCGGTCCTGCTGGTGAAGTAAAAAAGCGAACAATTCCTGCGCTTTTTGCGTTCTCCATTTCAGCAAGCTGCCTGCCGCAACGTTGTCGTCAAGCAATAAACGCTTGAAACATATGACCATCGATTCTACAGGGACCTGCACACCCGCCTGCTCCTGCGTTATTTTCAGCTGTGATTCGATACGGCTTACCGTCTTGGCGAATCTCGCCGGATCGACGGGTTTTAACAAATAATCCAGGGCATTAAGCTCAAAAGCCTCAATTGCATAATGGTTGTATGCCGTCACGAACACGATCTGAAGATCCGGAATCATCGCCATCAGCTTTTCTCCTGCTTCCAAACCGTTCATGCCCGGCATTTCAATATCCAAGAAAACGACATCTGTCTGGTTCTCCGCCACATGCTCCAGACCCGATCCAATACGAGTGAATTTACCGCTTATCTCCAGCCGTCCATCCGCATGAATCAACCTTTCCAGCTGAAGAAGTGCCGGGTTTTCATCGTCAATCAGAACAGCCTTCAATACGTTTTGCACCCCTTCATAATGATTTGCCTCCAAGCTCCCCTTTTGGTACGTCAAAGCGAACTGTTGTCCCTCTGCCAGGGCTGCTCTCAACGATCAAACCTTTTCCGTACAACGTAAGCATCCGCGTGTGTATATTACGGAGACCGACACCGCTTTCCGGTGAATCTGCTGCAAGCAGCTTCCATGCCAGCTCCTGATCCATGCCCACACCATTATCCGACACGGAAATGCATATCTTGCTATCGTCCTCCTGTATAGAAATCCGTACTGTTCCTCCCGCTTCCTGCTGCATGATACCATGCCGTACCGCATTCTCGACGATCGGTTGTATGCTTAGCTGAGGAATGAATCCGCTCAGTTCCGCCTCAATCTCATAAACAATCTCCAGTCTTTCATCAAAGCGCGCCTTTTCGAGGGTCAGGTAGGAATGAACCAATGCAAGCTCCTTATATATGGTCGTCAGCTGCTCCCGATTCTGAAAGTCAAAGCTGCTCCGCAAATAATGACTGAGCTCAAGGAGCAGGCTGGTCGTTTTTTCCGGATCATCGGGAAGCAGGGAAATAATCGTATTCATCGCATTAAACAGAAAATGCGGCTTGATTTGCGCCTGCAAAAACGCCATTTCAGCCGAAATGGTCCGGCGCACCGATTTGCGAAGCTCAATCAAATTCCGAACCCGGGCCCGCAGCTCGTCTGCATCGACCGGCTTTCGCAGAAAATCATTGGCTCCTGCCTGAAGGCCAATCCGTACATCCTCCGGCAATCCGCGCGCCGTCAGAATCAGAACGGGCATTTCAAACGGCGAAAATTGCTGCCTCACGGCTCTGCACAGCTCGATTCCGGACATTCCCGGCATCATCCAGTCCGTAATCACCAGATCTATGGACTGGCCGGAACGAATCTGTTCCAGGGCATCAGCGCCATTATCTACAAAGATCAGCCTGCAGTTCTCCACGGATAGAAGCCCCCGCAACGCCTGTAAATTGACCGGATCGTCATCCACCAGCAGCACGGTTGTGCTCGTTTCTTGCTTCAGATCATCCGCATTAACGTATTCTTCATCTATTCCATTATCGGATAATTCCTTCCGAATACTTACACCCGGCTCTCTCTCTCCGCTACTAACAGTATCCGAAACAGGGAGCGTAAAGTGGAACGCTGAGCCGCTTCCCGGCTCGGATTCCACCCAAATCGACCCACCGCCAAGCTCTACCAGCTTCTTGGATATGCTGAGGCCAAGTCCCGTGCCGTTGTACTCTCTCTCAGAAGTTGCACCGACCTGCTCATATGATTTGAATATATCCTGCAGTCGCTCAGATGCAATCCCAATGCCCGTGTCGGTCACTGTCACCTGAACGATGTTTCCGCTGCCAAGCGTCTTGGCATCAATTCGGATGACACCCGCAGACGTGAACTTCACAGCATTTCCAAGCAAATTATATAGAATTTGCCGCAGACGCTCTTCATCCATGTCCAGCAAAGGAAGATCCTCCGGCCAATGCTCCTCGAACCGGATAGGTTTGTTCCCCGCGATATGCAGCGTAATTTCCATCACCGACCGGGTGACGGCTTTGAGATCCACCGGTTGGCGGTTGAGCTGAATTTCTCCGTTTTTTAGCTTGCTGAAGTCCAGAATGTCGTTGATCAGAACGGACAGTCGCCTTCCTGTAGCCACGATCATGGACAAATCTTTGGCCTGCTTCCTGTTTAGCTGTCCCGAGGCGCCTTCCACCAATGATTGAGCAATATTCACAATTCCGTGCAGCGGCGTCCGAAGCTCATGCGAGGTATTGGCCATGAATTCGTCCTTTAGACCATCCAACGTCTGCAGCTTATGCGACAGCGCCTCCACCTCCGTGAACGCCCTGGAAAAACGGCGTGATAGCAGCATCGCTTGGGTGAGAACGAACAGAATCAATTCGTACGGCACAAGATTGAGACTGGTATACAAGCCCATCAGGGAAAGCACGTTGACCACGATAACGAGGATGATACTCAGCATTCCGACCAGCATCAGTCCCGCATCCTCGGACCCCCTCTTCATCCCCCGGATCATGGCAAATGCGATATAGCCGACTGCCGTCAGCGAGTATACGATTAAAATCGGGCTTATCTTTGAAAAAATAAGCGGCGGAAGGAAAACCGACATAAGAACGGCGATGAGCGTAGCGGCGTCGCAGATGCGCAGAACCAGCCGCGGGATGCTTCCCGGCACCGCCAAGGCGACATATCGGAGCAAAAAGAAATAAATGAGCGCCGAAGAAAACAACTGCGTTTTCAAAAACCATTCATAGTCCATCGAAGGCCATAAGTTGCCGAGCAGCTTTTCCCCGTGCATCAATACGTATATCAGGGCAGACAGGCAAAAAAGTCCGAGATACAGCATGGAAGGTTCTTTTTTGTGAAGCCTGTTTAATACCAGCAGGTACAGCGCCGGGATCAAAAAGCCTGCGCCAGACATCAAATCGACGAACATATCCAGCTCCCGGCTCCTCATGATCGATGCCTTATCGCCGAACACGATCGGGGTGAAAATGCCTCCGGATGCGTACGAATGATTGGAGACCTGGACGATGATTTCCGCTTCATTTCCGGTCACGCTCGCAAATCCGGCATAGGGGATGTTGTCGGGCTCTTCTTGGCCGGCGCTTGCGCCAGGGTTTCCGCTTGCACCGGCCTCCTGTCCGTTCAAAAATATCCGGTTGGCCGTCCGGATATTGCCGGAGCGGATTCCGTAGATGGCATTCTCCCCATCCTTCAAACGGATCCGCAGGCGGAACGTGGCATACCCTTCAGCGGTATCCCGCTGGTCTTCATTGATATAGTCATTCCAGCTTCCCGGCAAATCCACCATTTCCGTCATTTGCGGAAGCTGCCATTCGGCCGAAGTGCCAGACGGATGAAAGTCCTCGGGAGTCAGCAGCTGGCTACGGTAAAACTCCCATTCTCCGGTCAGTTGAACGGTTCCATTTTGGGCAAAGTCCCAGGCACTCAGGTCCATTTGGCCTTGGATCGCATCCGGTTCCTCACCAAAGTTAAGAAACCATCGAGTCATCACATAGATCGGCACAATGATCACGAGGAAAATTCCCGTCAGGATGATCAGACCTTGTTTTTTCATATATAACCCCTTTAATTAAGCCATTTACGGCATAAATGGTTAGTAGCATAAAATGGTAAGCACTTGCTGTTATATAATGGAACCATGCGCGTGTCAATACAGTAATAAAAAAAGACCCTCAGAGGGTCCCTTTCATTCGAGAGTTGAAGGCTGATGATGACGTTATGACTGCTTGGCTGGTGCTCTTACGATTACATCTCGGAATCCTGATTCTCCTGCTGCTCCTGGCAATCAAAGCATTCAAGCGTCTGATCCTCCTGCACAGTCCCGTTCAAAAACCCGTTCTCACAATAAATCGTTTTGCCGCAGCTGCGGCAGCTGCCAATATACTCCTGCATGACATGCCTCCTGTTCATTTTCGAGGTAAGTACATAGTTATGAGTCAACTCTATGGTAACAGGATCATATGGAAGCACAAGTAAAAAACGGGTAGTCTCCCAAATTGGAAAACCACCCGTTTTTCAGCCTGTTCCATTATTCAGTATGCATGCAGACTATCGTCTTCTGACTCGTCCGAAAATAAGCGATACGATGAACAGAATAAGGAAAATAAAGAACAGTACCTTAGCAATTCCGACTGCAGCGGACACGATTCCAAAGAATCCGAAAATCCCCGCCACGACAGCGATAATCAAAAATAATATGGCCCAACCTAACATATTAATCACCCTTCTCTTCACGTCGTATTGTTTGATACTTACTTGTAACCGATCTGCTGCCGCTTGAACCTCGATTGAAAAAATTGCAAAAAAGTTTCATGACGGAGCATCAAACTACTTATGTGCTATTTTATTTTAAATATATCCGTACCTCAGATCTTCATTCTTGTAAATACTTCCATTTCATCTTATTGTGAATATATGGAGGGATGATGCATGAATGTAAATACCAGACCCGCGGCCCCGACAGGTGAAAATCCTTATACTGCCGCCGAAATGGAACATACGGAACTGAAGCCGAATTACCGTGTTGATCTTCGTTCGCACACTTCCCGGGAATACCAGAAGTTTATTTCCTTGAATCCGGTGAATGACTGGTCTCTTCTATCCTGGAAGGATGTCGGCAAGCCCTATGAAGTCAAACGCATAGCTCATGACCGTAAAATATGGGAGCAGGAGCATGATGCCACCATGGATACCCATACGGCTTGGACACACTTCAATCAGTCCTTTCACCAGTGGTTTATCAAAGACGTACCCGCCGAGATGGACAAAGAAAAGGATGAATTTTTCAAGGGATTGAAAGCGTTTAACTTCCATCAAATTCGTGAGGGACTGGGTGATGTCGTCCGCATTCATCTATGGAACTATGTGCACCGCATTCAAGATGGTGTATGGGATCCGCGGGGCAAACGGGCTTTATTCGAGGGGCTGGATGTACAAAAGCCGCGGATTTTATTCCTTGGCGCAGCCGAGGGCTATGAAGCGATGCAGCTTGCAGCCATGTATCCGGGAGCGGAAGTGGTTATGGTGGACTATGATGAATACTGTCTTACCACACGCTTCGCAGAATTCCCGGAAGCTTATCCCTTTCTCGGGGAAAATCCTCGAACCAACAGCCCGCAAGTATACTACAAACAAGATTTCAACATTGAGTATGTGGTCAGTGATATTCGCAAGCTCCCATATGGCCGGGAATTCGATATTGTTCTGTCCGTCGGGCTGCTGGAGCATTTTCCCGATGAAATCAAACCCGAGGTTGTCGACTGGCATCGGCGTTTTCTGAAACCCGGAGGCTATGCCATCATGACGACTCCAAGAAACCAGCTGAGATCCCGGCTTTTCTACCAAATCATGGCCGATGTGATGAACCATACGTACCGCGAATTGATGACGGTTCAGCAGATGGGGCTGTACATTTACGAGAACGGTTTTGATATCCACAGGCATGGATACATCAAGGTTCATAACGGCGTCGTGGCTAGGTTGCGTTGAGTTTAGACTTATTACAGCAGCGGCCCTTACATCGACTGTCCGGCATCCACCGTGATGATTTGCCCGGTTAGGGCCTCCTGCTCCAATACGCTACAAATCATATGGGCAATATCTGCAGGTAATGCGGTCTCTCCCAGCAAAAGGCTGCCCGCCAGCTGCTCCATCTGCTGCTCACGTCCTTCCCACCAGCGGGTCAGCACCGCTCCGGGGGCAACGCAGTTGACACGGATATGCGGCGCGAGGGATCTCGCCAGGGAACGGGTCAGCCCGTGGACGGCCGCTTTGGAAACTGCATACGGCAGCGATGAGCCGGAGCCCGTGATTCCGGCAATGCTGCCGATGTTAACAATTGCTCCTTGCTTTTGCTTGAGCATATAAGGTGCGACGGCTCTTGCAGCATAAAACATGCCCTTAACATTCGTTTGAAACAGTTCATCCCAAGCGTCATCCGTAATGGCATCCAGATCATCCATCGGAATATGGCGGGTTACACTGGCATTGTTGACCAGCAGATCGATGCTTCCCCATTCGCGCGCAATTGTATCTACCATGGTCAGCACCTCCTGCTCCCGGGATACATTCGCTTGAATTGCAAGCGAATGTCCGCCTTGGATTTGAATCATCCGGACCGTTTCCTCGGCCTCATCCACCGATCGTGAATAATTAACGGCAACTGCCGCCCCACGCTCTGCTAAAGCCAGCGATACCGCCCTACCTATTCCTGTGCCTCCGCCTGTAACCAACACTCTTTTATCCCGCAATTCCATATGCAATTTCTCTCCTCTTCTATTTTCGGGTTTGGCAAAGTCCTATCATTTGAGTTCTCTTTCCTCCGCAGCCAGCTGCGCAATCCCGTTGCCAAAGGACCAGTTTTCCTGCATGTTTTCCATCAAAATGATCATGACATCCTGGGGCCGGACACCTGCCTTCTCTTCAAGCAGCTCCGCGATTCGGGCATATAACGCCTTTTTTTTCCGCGTGGTGCGTCCTTCCTTCATCGTGATTTGAATAAATATTTGCTGCTCCGTTCTGAATATATTCATGTATTTCTTATCGTATAAAAGCTCTCCAGATGCATGCGTGGTGATCACCTGAAAATAATCGTCCTCAGGCACATCTATGGTTTCCACCATAGCCTGGTGAATGGAACGGCTGAGAATAGACAGTTCTTCCTGCGACTTTCCATGATGCAGATCTATACGTACAAATGGCATCGGGCATAACGCCTCCCTGTTTTTTTTGCCGGCAATGCCATTGTATCTGGTCTATGTCTATCTGTATAATTGAATTATCTGAATGCTTTATTCACATTTATTGAACCACAGGAGGATACATGGATCTTAAAGCGGTCAAAACCTTTCACCGGATCGTTGCCCTCGGAGGCTTCAACCGGGCAGCGGAAGAGCTCAACTACGCACAGTCTACCGTCACTATGCAGGTACAGAAGCTTGAAACTGAGCTTGGCATGCGCCTGATCGAGCGGGAAAAAACCTTTCAACTGACGGAAGCTGGACGCCTTTTCCTTGAACAGAGCGCCCATATCGTCAGAGATATTGAACAACTGCAGGACACCATGACAGAGCTTGCAGCCGGGGAAGCCGGGCATATCCGTCTTGGCGTTGTCGAACCGATCGCCAGCTACCGGCTGCCGGCCATCCTCGCCGATTTCCTGCGTGTTTACCCCAATATCCGTGTATCTATTAGCATTGCGAGTTCCCCTGTATTGATTCAACAGCTTCAGCATGGTGAACTCGATATGGCCATTTGCTCCCCGCCGCTGCTGGGAACGGGATTATACTTTGAACCGCTGCTTACAGAGCATTTTGCCGTGCTGCTGCCTGAGAGTCATCCTTTGACCCGTAAGACAACCATTACCATTCAGGATTTACGGAGTCACCGGCTGCTTATCACGGCGGCAGACTGCCCGTACCGCCGGAAGCTGGAGATGATTCTGCAGGAGCCAGGCGGGTCTCCACTAGATACCCTGGAGATCGGCAGCATGTCTGCTTTAAAATTCTATGTCCAGAGCGGAGTAGGCTCGGCTCTCGTTCCATTGTCGGTCCTTCGGCCTGAACCAGTTGGTACCGTCATCCGCCCTTTAGCAGGTAATGAGGTCGATATGACCTGCGGCTTATTGTGCAGAGAACCCGATTACCCGCCCAGACTTGCGGCAGGCAAGCTGTATGCCATTTTAAAAGAGAATCTGCCGGACTGCAGCCAGCATACGGCTGGCACCATGTAGATACAATACGAAGAAGCCCAAGGCCAATACGGCCTCGGGCTCTTTATTTTCCCTATTCCTACGCAGTCTGCAAACAGAACTCAAAAAAATGGAATGTGATGGAAAACCCCGATTCAAAGCAAAAAAACCGGATGTGGCTTGCCACTCCGGCGGATTCATTTTATTTGATCTCACGAATAACCTGCTCGATTCCTTTGCGGATGTCCGGTTCTTTCACACTGGATACCGTCAATCGCAGGATATGGTCCCTCTCAAAATGCGGCAGGTAGCAAGCATTCGCCGTTTCAATCCGGATGTGTTTTTTCTCCAGCCGTTTGATGATTGATCCCGCATTCACGCCATCATGCAGTTTCAAAAACGTATGCACGCCAAGCTGACCCGAAGCCTGGTAGATAAAAGGCTTGTCTGCTGCGTCATCCCTATTCTTTACGATGCATTCATGCAGCAGTGCGGATCTCTCACCATAGCAGGAACGCAGCCTTTTGCGGTGACGCTCAAACATGCCGCTTTTCAAATACAGCTCCAGCGCAGCCTGGGACAGCATCGAGCTGTCAATGTCCATCAGTCTTTTGAACTGGAGGAATGTCTCCCGCAGGACATCCGGCAGGACAGCCACCCCGACCCGGAGACCCGGGAATATAATTTTGGAATAGCTTTTCAGGTATATCACATGGCCGGAGCGATCATAAGCATATATCGGATCTTCCTTTGCATCCTGCTCCAGATCAGCCATATAATCATCCTCCACGATGTACACATCATACTTAGCCGCGAGTAAGGCAATGGCCTTTTTCTGAGAGCGGTCGAGAGAAGTTCCCAAGGGATTATGGAATCGGGGTACCGTGTAGAACCACTTGATCTCCCCTGTTTTGAAAATCCGCTCCAGCTCCTCCAAATCTATGCCGTCAGCCGTGCGGTGAAGTCCTTCTGCTTCAATGCCGTACACCTTCAAATAATCCACCAAAAGATGATATCCCGGCTGCTCGATTAATACACGCTGCCTGCCGTTTGGAAAAGGAATCTGGGCTAACACGCTGAGCGCCTGCTGCACACCCGAAGTAATAAAGATCTGCCGGGAATCTGCAAAAACCTGGTATGATGCCAGCTGCCGCTGCATTTCGCGTATGAGTGACGGAAGGCCCTGCGGCGTACCGTAGATAAACAGATCGTTGCGGTACATATCGATCGCTTTATTGATACAATGCTGAAAATCCAGATACGGAAAAATATCCGGATCCGGCGCGGATACGGTGAAATCGATCCAGTGAGCACCCTCTTCTTGGCGCTGGACGCTCCGCTTCATAACATAATATCCGCTTTTCGGCGATGCATAGATCAGATGCTTCTCCTTAAGGTCCTCCAACGCCCGGATGACGGTGCTTTTGCTGCAATCATACCGGGACGCCAAAGCCCTGATGGATGGCAGTTTGTCTCCCTCCCGGCAGCTTTCGCCAGCAATCTGCATTTCCAAGTCATTGATGATATCGTCATACTTAAACATGCCCTCATACGCCTCCTTCCGCTTCATCTGTACCGGTACAGATCAACATTCCTTTTATTGTAGCACAGATGCTTCCGGCTTAGAATAAAGAAAACGTTGCTCGATGCATGTTCAAAAAACAAGCTCTAATAGCAGAAATTTTTCTTGCGATGATAGGACCGGTCCTTCCACAGCGCGCAAACTTAGGGAGGTCATTGTATGAAATTCACACTTAATCAAAAAGCCATTACGGCAGTGGTCATCAATGCGATCATCGTTGGCTTTTCACCGATATTCGTCAAACAGTCGCTCATCTTTGCCGATCCGCTGGATTCACTGGCTCACCGCTTTACGTTTTCCTTTCTCGCAGCTTCCTTGTTTGCCTTTCCGGGATGGGCCCATCTGAAGGCCATGCGAAAAGAAATCTTCACCGTCATTCCGCTGGCACTCCTGAATCCATCGCTCTTTTTCACTCTGCAGGCATTCGGTCTGCTGCATGCCTCCTCAGCGGTTGCAGGTATTGTACAGGCAACGGTTCCCGTCTTCACGATGATTCTCGCAGCTCTTTTCCTGAAGGAGAACGCCAGCATGGGTCAGCGGCTCTTCACCCTTCTGTCCGTATCTGGAGTCATATTGGTATTCGCCGTTCCCGGCGTAGGCTCTTCGTCCACCAGCTTACTGGGTGTCACGCTGATTCTCCTATCCGCCTTGTCTCTGGCTGGATACACAACCTTGGCCCGTAAGCTCACGCGGATTATGCGTCCCAAGGATTTGACCTATATGATGATTCTATTCGGTTTTGTCGTCTTCAACATCATAGCACTCTGCAAGCATGGCTATACGGGCACGGTTGGCTCCTATTTCACGCCTCTGCAAGAGCCTGCTTTTATCATGGATATGGTCTTTCTGGGTGTGCTATCCTTCCTGTTGACCTCCTTTTTATCCAATTATGCACTGTCGATCCTCGAAGCCTCGAAGGTCAGCGTATTTGCAGGTTTGTCCACTGTGGTAACCATTGCCGGCGGCGTGCTGCTGCTGAATGAACAGCTGGGCTGGTACCACTGGGCCGGAGCAGCCATGATTGCGGCCGGGGTCACAGGCGTTAATCTTTCAAGCAAAAAGCTCCCGGCGGTCAAAACGCAGGAGTCTGTGAAAGCTTGATAAACATGGAAGCACAAATAAAGCCCCGGTGCCTACCGGGGCTTCTTGGTTTCAAGTTATCGTCTTTTAACGAAGCACTTCCTCTTCCTCTTCCTCTTCAGCAGCTTCACCCCATGAATTTCAAGATGAACAGAGGCATTCGCGTCATCCAGCATAATCCTCTACTCCCGGCTGCTGAAATTCACCAGAAACACATATACGTTCTCTCCATCCGTACGCCTTTGTGCCGTCGCTCCTTGGTATCCCAAACTCCTTGTACTCCAGCCTCCTGAATCCATTGTCCGTTAAAATCCAGGTAGAGCGGCTCCTTCGCCCGGGCAGCCAAATAGTACGCTTTGCCTCTGCCCAGATTATGGAGCGTAAGCGCAGCGGGTCCCGCATAAAAATCATCCGTTTTCGGCTCTTCTTTTACAACAGCTCTCCTTTTCTCTTCAAAAAAACATACAGCAGCAAGCTGGTGAAGGCGCATATGATCGCGCACAGCCCGATAAACGCATACCCTGCCTGCAGACCGCGTAACAAGCCCAGCTGGGAATCTGCCATGTAAAATCTTTTGACTCCGTCGGTAATAACACCGATCAGATAGTTTCCGATGACACTGCCTATTCCCATCATGGTAACGATAAAGGTGATGGCCGTATCGCTTTCATTGGGATACCGTTTTGCAATGACAGCCATAACCGTCGGATAGATTGGCGCGATTCCAATCCCTGCCAGTGCGAAGAAAATAGCTCCCTGTTCTCCGGATACAATCGCAATGCCCGTGCAAATGCCTGAAAATCCCGACAGGATGATCAGGGAGAGCGTAAAGCCAATTCTATCCGTAATCGGCCCAAGCAGCAGCCGTGCAAGCGAAAAGCATAAAAAGAAAATGGACAGCATCCCTGAAGCTGCGGTCGTATTCCAGTGGTAAGCCTTCTCCAGGAAATTGACCAGCCATCCGCCTACCGACATCTCCGATACAACGCCAAAAGACAGAATCAGGACAATCAGCCACAAGCCGCGGTCCCGGATCAGGGAAGACAGCGGTGCCCGATGTTCAGCTGCTGTCTCATCTCCGGCAAATCGGCTGAAGAACGCCGGGAACATCGGTATCACCGCCAAGGCGAGCATAATCAGATACATCTCGCGCCAATCCACCGTGTGACCGAATAAGGTAACGCTCATTAGTCCCGAGGCGATAATCGGGGCCACGGTTGAGCTGAGTCCGTAGAAAAAATGTGCCAGATTCATCATCGTTCCCGTGTTCCTCACGAATATCCGGGCGCCCAGAATCGCGAGCGCGATCTCCAGCATCCCGTTACCGATATACATCAAAAAGTAAGAGGCCGAAAACAGCGAATAGCTCTTCGATAGATAGATCAATATTCCGGAAATCACCATACCGCCAAAAGCCATCAGACTGACGCTTTTAATGCCGAGCTTGCGGGTCAGAAAGGCGGTGAAGGAGCAGGCGAGGAGATAACCCAGGGAGTTCAGGGACAGCAGTGTCCCGAGCTGCATCTCATCGATGCCAAAATCCGCCTGGATCCTTGGAATGGCCGGGCCCTTAATATTTTCCGAGAAACCGAAAATGATGAATCCAATGAAAACCGTTGCCAATTGTAAAGCGTAATTGCGGTTTAATCTTCTTTTAGGCTGCACTTGAAGGCTCATCTCATGGTCCCCTTGCTATGTAATTACAGCACCGCCACAGCCCGGTCGCAGCCGCAGTAAACCTACCGCCAAACCAAACAGCAGTGGAGGTACTGATTGTCCTTTATCTCCTATACGTATTCCGAGCTGGGAAGGATTATCCAACCCACTCACTACGCAAGGTAAAGAGATCTTTCAAAGCATCTGTCGACAGTTCCGTAATCCAGCTCTCCGAGCTCGAGATAACGTTATCGCTGAGCTGCTGCTTGCTCTCCAGCATTTCATCAATGCGCTCCTCGAGGGTACCTAGGGATATGAACTTATGCACCTGAACGTCTTTGGTCTGACCCATACGGTAAGCGCGGTCTGTCGCCTGGTTCTCCACGGCCGGATTCCACCAGCGGTCGAAGTGAAAGACATGGTTAGCAGCAGTCAGGTTCAGACCGACACCTCCGGCCTTAATCGACAATATAAACACGTTAGGCTGCTCGGCGGGAGTCAGTGTTTGGGACTGGAACTGATCAATCATCCGGTCGCGAGCGGACTTGGAGGTACTTCCGTTCAGATACAATACAGGCTCCTGAAGCTCCTGCCGGAGCACATGCTGCAGCATCTCCCCCATGCCGATATACTGCGTGAAAATAAGGCAGCGCTCCCCTTCTTCACGCAGCTCTCTCACCATCGCCAGCAGCCGTTCAAGCTTGGAAGATCGGTTGATCAATGTTTCGATATCCATGGATTCATCGGGATCCTCATGATTCACGAAGGGCTCTCTTGTTAAGAGCAGCGGATGGTCGCAAAGCTGCTTTAGATGGGTCAGCGCAGCCAAAATGGCTCCCTTACGTTCTATGCCTTCAAGCTTTTGCACCCGGTTCATCAAATCGTTCACGGTCTGATCATAGAGAGCGCCCTGTTCGGTTGTAAGATGAATATAGGTTTTCATCTCGTTTTTATCCGGCAGGTCGAGCTGGATGGCCGGGTCCTTCTTCTTGCGGCGCAGCATAAACGGCTTGACCAGCTTCTGCAGATGAACCGTACGCTGTTCATCATGCTCTTTCTCAATCGCCTGGATGAAACGGATGTTAAAGGTTCGCAAGCTCCCCAAATATCCCGGGTTCATGAAATCATAGAGGGACCACAGCTCCGAAAGCCGATTCTCTATAGGCGTTCCTGTAAGTGTGATACGATGTCTCGCAGGGAAGCTCCGGACGGCAGACGATTGCTTCGTCTGGGCGTTTTTAATATTTTGGGCTTCATCCAGACACAGTGATTCCCATGTGAACTCTTTCAGCAAGTCCTGGTCCAGCGTAGCCGTGGCGTAAGAGGTTAGGATGACATCCGCCTGCCGGATTTCTTCACGAAAGGCTTTTTCACTGGAACGTCTGCTTCCGTAATGCAGCATTACATTCAAAGATGGAGCAAAGCGGCTCAGCTCCTTCTGCCAGTTCCCTAGAACCGATGTAGGACAAATCAGCAATGAAGGCTGCCTGTGAGCCGCATCTGTAGAGGATTCCTTCAAATGCAGTAAATAGGTGATGAACTGCACAGTCTTCCCGAGCCCCATGTCATCGGCCAGACAAGCTCCTAACCCAAACCGCCGTAAAAAGGCCAGCCAGGAATAACCATCGTATTGATAAGGACGCAGTTCAGCTTTCAGTCCGGCTGGAACTGGCAGCTTCGGCCATTCCGACTGCTGGCCGAGCTGACTGATGAGCTTCACAAGATGCTCATTCAGTTCAACCTCGAGCTCAATTCGCGTTGAAGCATCCTGCGGCTGATCCGGCTCTCCATCGCGATCAGGCTCGTCGGCTCTCCCCTGAAGGTGGAGATGGAGGACATCCTGAAAGGATAACCCCTCTGTGCTGTCGACCCCTGCCATCATTTGTCCAATCTGCTTAAGCAAAGCAGGATCGAGCGAAATCCATTCTCCCCGGAAACGAACTAACCGTTCATTGCGGGCGACCAGCTCGTTAAATTCACTTTCTGTGAGCTGGGTCTCTCCGATCGCAATGCGCCAGTCGAACTGGATGATGGAATCAAGGCCGAACATCGAACCGCCGCTGCTCTTGCTGTTCTCGCTCCCCTCGCCGGAGCGGACCTTAGCGCGAAGCTTCGGCTTCTTGCGGCTGGCGGCTTCCCACCAAGCCGGCAGCAGTACTTGCCAACCGGCCTCGAGCAAACGGCGGCTGTCCGTCGTCAAAAACTGCCATGCGGCTGCGTCCGTCAGCGGCTTGCTGAGCATATCATCGCTGCGCTCAGCCAAGCTTGCCCCCGGTAAGCTAGCCCGCAAATGTTCCGCCCACCCGGCTGAGCGATCATGCACATGAGACGACCATGTATCCGGCCATACGCCGGATGCCTGTCCGTCTTCGCCAAGCCGGATTGGAACCAATGCAGCGGGATCCAGCTTATCCTGCAGGACAAGCTTGAGGCGCCACACAGGCTCGTCGTCATCCGGCTCCAATAGCTGCAGAAGCGGACGGAAAGGCGCTGTGTCTGCCTTCCAGCCAATAGAAATGAGCCATGCCTGCTCATTGAACCCGGCCATGGCACTGTCTTTAGCGAAGAGCATGGGATATTCTCTCCGCAAATCAGACGCCGTCACCTCCATTCCATAACACTCGTGAAATACGGTAGATGAGAAGGCAGCACGTAACCCCTCAGTAAATTCAGGGCCGCTGCGGCTGATTTCCTTCCTTGCTTGGGCGTCCAATACCGATTCATCCCAAGTCCACTGTAATCTTCCTGCTTGGAAGGCGGAGAAGCTCGGGATGAATCTCTTCTCATCCGTACAAGCAGCAAGAACCGGGGCGAGACGCAGCAGTGATTCCGCCCCTTCATCCCATTGCCACTCGATATGGTCCAGCAGCTTCCGCTCTGCAAAGAATGGAATGACCTGCTCGGCAGGCAGCACCACAAGCTGGGTCTCTTGCACTTGCTGGATCTCAAGCTCCGTTCCATAGAAGGATGCTTCATGCCATGCGAACAACCGTTGTTTCAAATCCAGTCCGGTTACATCATGCTGCGCCAGGGTCGATCCGTAAATAAGCGCATCCCCATATGCGCTCAAACGGATGTGGATCGTAATGGTATCTGTGTATGGGCTCATATGATCAGTTTTCCCTTCCGAAGCTCCTCCTGCAATGCTCGCAGCCGGCTGTGACGGCTGGCAAACACGGTGATAAACTGC
Source organism: Paenibacillus dokdonensis (assembly GCF_004916975.1). Lineage (GTDB taxonomy): Bacteria > Bacillota > Bacilli > Paenibacillales > Paenibacillaceae > Paenibacillus_AQ > Paenibacillus_AQ dokdonensis. The sequence goes on from NZ_STGQ01000004.1 coordinate 84,779, forward strand.
TCCCACCGTTCTTCCCGCTTCATTTTTTTGTATAATTTGGATAAACGCTTGAGCAATTTAACGGCTGCTTTATAGCTCGATCTATTTTTCAGAAGAATATACCGTTCTACCGCCTGATGATAGAAGGGCAGCAGCAGCTCAGGTGCATTCTTCTCGATAGGCTGAAGTACGCTGACACGAAATTCCAAAGGTTCTTTTCCGGTGCTGAGCTGAACATCCATCCATTGCTGCCATTTTCCATAGCTAAGCAGCGTCTCTTCATAAATATCCTTGGAATAGGGCAGCATGCCGGCAAGCGTCTCCCACATCTGTTCCTCGGACTGCGGAAGCTGCTGAACAGCCGTTGTCCAGTATTCCATATAATCGTGGAAAATGCCCTTTCGGTGACTGGTTAACATCGGACCGATATGGACAAGCCATTCCTGAAGCCGGGACCATTCTCCCGCAACTGACAGAGTCTCTAAGTATGAAATGAGATAACCCGGAGGGATGATCGAGGCTTTGTCGGCCGTCTTCAACCATGACCAGGCCTGCTCGTCTTCCGCCATAAGAAAATAGATCCTGCTCTGGGCTAACATCCAGGGAAGCTTGGACAAGGTGTCTCCCAGCTCCTCCTCGGCAGATTGCAGCTTCCTTATTTCCTCTGTGTACATCCCGGTATCCTTCAGGTTCGGGTGAATCCATTTTAGCCAGAGCTGATCATAGGCCTCCGATAAATAACTGAAATTCTTCGGTTCCGTCAGCATCTGCCTGCGCAGATAGGTTAACGTCTTAGTGACACGCGGCCAAAGCTCGGGTTCTGTTGTGATATTAAGTCCGCTTTCAAATATATGTCGCATAGCTTCCTTTAGCTCATCTGCAGCAACCTGGGTGTGATATCCCATATACGTGTTGTTGGAATGTACAGAATGCTGTGCCGGTTTGACCAGCTTAATGATCATAAACAGGTGAGCATGAAGATCATACAACTGCTCCATGACAGGGGAAAGCGGAGGCTTTACAGCATATATGGCAGCTATAGCTTTCTTGGCATATTGTGAATTTGGACTGCTGAATTCGAGCGGAGTGATGCACAGCTTAAACAGACCATGCCATTCGGCAATGCTAAGAGAGGGAATCTGGCTTGCCTTTTCTTGTAATGCGTTGGCAGCTTCTCCTCTGTGCTCAGAAACTGCGGAATCCTGGCTTATCGTTTTCGCAGGCTGCTTAAGCATGGCTGTAGCATGAGCATTCACAATCGCATGTACGAATCGTCCCTGCTTGCTGACGTGATCGAGCAAGACGGCGATCATATGCTTGCAATGGCTTTTCACCGGGCAAGTGCAGTGGCTTTCAGATAAACGATCGAGCTTGAGAGCAACCCGATAGTCTTCACTGCCTTCGACTAAAGCTTCGATAAGCGTATCTGTCATCTTGATGGGATGGACAAACCCCTGCTTATAATATTGAAATCCGCGTTTAATCGTCAGATCGCTGAATTGTTCTCCAACGGTCTGTATAAGCTGCTGCCACTCTATATCATCTATCATATCGTTTGGATTCATTATTCTATCGTCTCCTAGTGGAGTGAAGTTTAGTAGTTGTCTATCTAATCTATCATATCCGATTTCACGAATAAATAATAAGAACGCATGAAAACGAAAAGGAATAGCCTCATGAAAAAGAACCCCTGTATGTACCCTTTTTAAGGGCGGGGCTCTTTTACCTGTTTCATCGATATCACTTAGATTAGATACTTTTAATCTCCAGACTTTACCTCATGCCATGCCTTCTTGGGTCTTGTCTCCGGATATCCATGCTCCTTACGGTATTCTTTTCGGGCATCCGTAAAATCAAACCAGCTCTTCTTGCTGTCCGGATGATTCGCATGATGAACCATACACCAGAGGGCGTCCTCCAGGCAGGGATCTTCCCAGAAACCAAAATGGGTCTCCAATTGTTCAAGCAGATCCGGACCGTTCAATGGCTTCAGTTCATCAAGTGAACCATATCCCAAAGCAGCTACCCGTTCCGCAATCCGCGGCCCAATGGAAGGAATCGCTTGGAACTGGGCTAATGCATGCAAATATCCCGCACGCTCCGCTGACGATCCAAGAATGCCCGCCAAATCGGCAGTGTCCAGCTCCGCGACCGTATTCAGCTTGATTTTATAAGACCGCAAATTCATCTTCTCTTCCGAGGATAGGGGAAGCTTGGGGGCTGGCCGTTTGCTCATCTTACATCCCTCCGGAAATAGTCTTCGAAAACCCCTATTCAAAATAGGAAAAGCCAGAGAAACAGCATCATGTCATGATGCCGGTCTTCCTCCAGCTCTAGCTTGGCCTTACTTGCTTCACTTTTAAACCCGGGCAGCGCTTATAGCGAATGCTTCAGAAACCAGTCGTACAGTTCTTTGTTGTCGTACGTTTCAGTCCATGAATTATGATTGGCTTCCGGGTACACCGTCAGCAGCACATCTCCGCCGGCTGCCTGAATAGCCTCAACCATGTCTTCCGATTCCGATAACGGCACAACATCATCCTTGGCCCCATGAAAAGCCCAGATAGGCGTTTCCTTCAATGCATCGGCATTCTTCGGATTACCGCCCCCGCATACAGGTACCGCAGCCGCAAATCGGCCCGGATACTCGGCAGCCAGCTGCCAAGTGCCATAACCCCCCATGCTTAATCCCGTTAAATAAACACGGGCCGGATCGGTATTGTAACCTGCCATAACCTCATCAAGTGCAGCCATTACAGCATCCTTCTCCCCGTTCCAGTCCGAATGATCGGGACATTGAGGAGATATGGCGATGAATGGAAATGCAGGATCATGCTCCGCTATATGGGGAACACCGTGGACCTTTACCAGCTCCACGTTGCTGCCGCGCTCTCCTGAACCATGAAGGAACAGGATTACAGGCCATTTTTGATCTAAATTCTGATCATATCCTTCCGGAAGATGGAGCAGATAGTCCAGCGTTACCTTTTTTGTGATTTCCTTGTCCAGCTTGCAGGCTTGTTGACTCAATGGGATTCCCCGCTTTCATTATCAAATGTACACGCGCACCTGACCGGCAGCCCGTCTTTATATCCAATCGATCTTCCACTTATTACGCCAATGGATGGCCCATTTCCTGCTTGGCGGCAGCATTTTATGAACCGGAAGTTCGGAATAACTAAGGCCACCCAGGTGGGTGGCCTCTTCTACACTTGCAGCTTATGCTTTTAATTTAAATACACGAACTTCCTTCTCCAAATCATCAGCCATGCTTTGCAGCATCGTAGCAGATCCGGCAATTTCCTGCATGGAAGCCATCTGTTCCTCGGATGAAGCGGCCACGCTTTGGGAATGGCCCGATGCGTTTCTGCCGATCCGGGCAAGCTCATCAAGGGAAGCCGCGATCTGCTCACTTCCTGCGGACATCTGCTCGGCTGAGGCGGATACCTCATGTACCTGCTCATTCACATTTTGCAGGGAGACGACGATTTCGCCGAATGCTTCCCCAGCTTTTTGAACCGATTCGGAGCCCTGTGCGACCTGATGCATACTCGCATTCATGGCGGTCGAGGCACGGCTTACATAAGAGGCGATTTCATTCAGCATGCTGGAAATTTGCTCTGATGATTCCCCTGACAGCTCAGCCAGCTTCCGTACTTCCTGGGCTACGACCGCAAATCCTCTGCCATGCTCGCCAACTCTGGCCGCCTCGATGGAAGCATTGAGTGCTAACAGATTGGTCTGACCAGCGATATTTGAAATGATGGCTACGATTTTCTCGATTTCCTGGGAACGATTCTCCAATTCTTCCAGAATACTCACGGTATCTGATACCGTCGAATGAATGCTCTCCATTTCCTCTACAGACTGACGCACGACATGATTGCCTGCCTCCGCATTTTTGGCAACCTCTTGGGCATGCTCGGACAGACGCGAGGAATATTCTGCGATCCGCTGTATGCCAACCGTCATCTCCTCCATCGCCACCTGACTTTCAACCGCAGACTGCATTTGTGTCTCTGAGCCTTGGGCAACCTCTTGAATCGAACGGGTAATTTCTTCTGTCGCTCTTGAGGTCTGATCTGCGCTCGCTGCCAGCGCCTTGGAGGATTGCGTCACCTTATCGGAGGTCTGCTGGACATTCTCGATTAAATGACGAATATTTGCAATCATCGTATTGAAATTGGCTGACAAAATACCGACCTCATCCTTACTTTTAACAGGAGCCTCTACGGAAAGATCCCCTTCTGCAACCTTGATACTTAATTGGGTTAAATGAGCAATTGGACGTAAAGTGAACCGAACCATAAAGATAATAAGCAGGATGAATATTATCACAACTCCCGAGCCGATAATACTGGTTCTAAGGATCATAGGGCCCCTCTGCTCAAGAATTTTGGAATAATCGTAATCCACACCAAAAATAGCGACTGCTTTTCCATTGCTATCCTTGATCATGCTGACTATGCTTATCCATTTCCCGTAATCATCCGTATAAACCTTCGAGGTTGCATAACCGCTCTTCACCATTTCTGCCAGCGCGTCCGCGAAGGCTCCCTTAGCTTCATAGAGGCTACCTGGATTCCGTCCCGAATCATACAGCTCTTGGTTGCCGAGAATAAGTTTCAATTTTGTGATGTCTTCGTCGGTCTCCATATCAGGTTTATAAATGTAACTGTTCGTAATGTTTTGATTATTATTCATGCTATCGAGCTTGTTCTGCACCTGCTGAATCCGCTCATCCTTCATTTCATCACCTGAACCAAGCAGAGCTTTTGCCTTTTCAATGGAAGGAATGTCATCGACAATGATGGTATGCAGCATCCATTCCGTATTAGAAAGCTCCTCTAGCTGCTGTTTTTTCATCTCCGACTGATTCAGCATCGTCACGATGCACTCCAATAAGAAAAACATCCCCGCCAAGATAATGCTTGTCTTGAAGATTAAACTGTTTCTTCTTTTCATGATAACCACCCTATACTTTATAAAGTTCATTGCCGTTATTTCAGGGCGCTTTTTGTGTTCACAAACTTGTACATTGACAAATCAGCGGTTTCTGATATTCCAGCACTGTTATGAAAGATATATCGACATTTTAGGTCTTTTGTATGAGATTAATTATTTGAGCATTTTGCATAATTCCGTTTTTGTTAGAAAGGCAGCAAAATCTAATTGCATCCGGGGAATTGTAGTGGCTCAATTCTAAAAATGGGCAGACCTGCAGAATTTCAGCGTTTGCAAATTTTTAAGCTGCGTTTTGGTTCTTTCTAGTGGTAGCAGAAAGAGCGGATACAAGCAGGACGATGGCATTCAGATACTGGTGAGTCGTTACTTTCTGAATGCCCCAGACATGCATGTCATCTGCAGTAAGATAGGTTTTCATTCTGGAGTTGCATCGTTCCACGCTGGTACGTTCGTTGTAAAGCTCCTTCCAGCGTTTGGTATCCCGATGCGGGCTGCTAGATCGCCGAAGATCGTCCTTTGCATCTACTTTGACGACCATGCCATAGTTGGAAGGCGAACAGGCGGACATTCCTAACGGGCAATCAACTTTACCCGTGGCGTGAGGACATCGGAACTTCAAGTAATCACCGTCAGCACCCCAATAAGTCATCGCGAATCCCATCGAGCAACAAGGCGTTCCGTTTGATGTCATCCCAGCAGGAGGTTCTTTCTCTCCTCGGGGGTTGAGGGGAATAATGGCTTGCGCCTTCACGTTTCGAGCGGCTTCGTAAACTTTCATTTGGTCGTAGCCCGCATCGAGCATAAAGAATCGCGCCTTTGTTTTGACAGCCGCCTTTTCAATCAAACCCGGTGCCATTTCCCCGTCATTGACATGCGCTGGCGTGACTTCCAGTGCGAGCGGCAATTCGCTTTTTGTATCCACAGCCAAATGGAGCTTGTAACCGAACCAAGTCACCTTGTTTCCGAAGGAGTCAAATTTCGCACCCCAATTCGCATTGCCGGTCTGCTCGCTTTTTCGTTTGGGCTGCTTCTTTTCGAAAGCATGGATGACGGCGCTATCGATTGCAACGTGGCTGCCATCAATAATGCCGTCTTGCTGACAGCGTTTGACCAGATCTTCGAAGAGTTGCTTAGCCAGGTTTTTCTTAGTCAGCTCGCTGAAGACTCGGCTTAACGTCGAGATGGAAGGGACTTCGCGATCTAGCGGAAGTCCACACTGATAGCGAAATCGAAGATCGGTATCCAAACGATGATGCAAGCCCGTAAAAGTTTGAATATGCTCAAGTGGTGCGGCTAAGAGTGCACGTAAAATCCCTTCTCTACAATGACCATCAGCACCTCGGGGTGAACAACTTCTCAGTTGTTTGGCGTAAGGACGAAGATCCAAGACGCCAAAGAAGATTGGCAATCGATCTTTTGAATTCATTTTTAGCATATCTTCAAAGGAAAATAGACTTTCTTGTAGAATATACAAGGTGACTTCCTCCGTTCTTGGGGTTTTTGGTTTGGTCACCGAAAAACTTCTCCAAGTTGGGGTGAAGTCCCTTTTTTATGCTTAGAAATCCTTGTGTATCAAGGGATCAAGTTTATGCAAAACACTCATTTACAAAATGCGCAAAAAAAAGCCGAACCCCATGTAAAAGACTACATATCAGGTCCACCCTTTATTAAAAAGCATTATAATAATCCGTCACTCTCAAAACGGAACACCTTCGCGTCGCCAAAATGCGGCAAATCCTCATCCGTTTCCTTATAGCGGCTTAATGCATATCTCTCCAGCGTCTTTCTCCAGAACATCTGTGTGCGAGCATTGTCCTCTGTCGTGAACAGCATCCATTTGCCCGGGAACCGGTTAAAAATAGCCGCAGCCGCCTTTTCTCCCACTCCCTTGTTTCGAAAGGGCCTCGTAATAAAAAATTCATTCAGCATGTACTCGCTGTCATCCACCAGATAAGGCGGAGTAGCGACCAGACCAAATCCTGCCGGCAGGCCGTCCACCCGGATCAAGAAAGGAAATAGAATGTTTTCTTTTTGCCACCATATATCGAATAGAGTCTGCTGGTCCTGCAATGTCCGGTAATCGTCAGAATCTTCAAAAACGCCAAGCTTATTCGGAAGCATCTTCCGTATTTCAGCCAGATCATATAAATATAATGGATATAGATTATAGATGATGAATTTGTCATCTAATGCGCATAATTCGACGGTTATGTTCATGGTTACTCTCCCTTTAATCTATCCTGATTATAGAAGTATGGGACCCGTGAGGGATATACCTGAAACACTACCTAATCGAACACTGCACTAGAAAAACCCGCAAGATCTTCAAGATCTGCGGGCCGCGGTTTTATCCTTTTGAATACACAATTTTCTTGATCGTATCATATGCCAAACCAAACTGGGAAGTGAGCTGCTCGATCGACTGTCCACTGGCGAATTGCAGGCGGATATCGGCATTTCTGCTCCGCAATGCATCCCGGCTACCGGAGAGCTCTCCCCAAGCTTTTCGTGAGCCTTTCATGGTGGGGATATAAATCCAGTCACCTTGCACATACTGCTGTAGTTCGTTCAACAGCCGCTTTGGAAAAACAGCTTCAGCATTCATATATTTCACTTTGCCCTGCTCCTTAAACATATAATGAAGAATTTAAGGCAGCAAAGTCTCTATGATACAACGCGTTCTAGCCTTGCATTGCAGGAAGGGGCGGTTCGTGAGTTGCTGGACTCCATACAAGTAACCGCCGCTGTCTGTCATACAGACTTTGCATGGAGCTTCCCCTGAAACTGTTCGCATATTGCATGCTATGATCCCTCCCGCTTCATTAAGATTAATTACAATGTACTATATAAAAGAATTTCCTTCCAGCTTCCGGTACCATGGCAAACGGCTTAGCGGAGCGTCGACATCCAGTGTGCATGGACCTTCAGCGATGCTGTCATCATCACCCTTCCATACACCCGGCGGAATGATGATACTGCGGTTTACGGCTCCCTTTTGCAGGACAGGCGCGACCAAGATATGCTCACCCAGCATAAATTGATCATTCATATGCTCATAGCCCATATCCGGAAATGAATAGGCTAGATGCCGCATCATCGGCTCTCCATCCTCCGCGGCCTGTTTGGCAAGATCCAGGATTTCACTTCCTAACCGGCTGTGCAGATTGGCGGCATCAACGCAGTAACGCAGATGCTCTGCATCCAGCACGCGCCACGGTGCAGCCGAGAATTGCATCATCGGGAACAGCGCCGCACATTGTGCCGAACGGACGAACAACTCCTGGTCCAGGGCATCCGAATGCTGCTGAAAATGCATATATTCCCCGCCACCGATCATATCGGGACATGTAAACGGATGTCCGAGCAATCCTTGAGCAAGGGCATCCGGGATTAACGATGACAAGCCGTTGCCGTCCCATGCATGCAGCTTGTCCTTAAGCCGCTGGGCCAGCGCCTGCCCACCCAGCTTCCAGCAGGCCCGGTACTCATTCAGCGTATAATTCAAGCCGATACGCGCCCATGCTTCGCATTGTCCATGGGGACTGGAAGGAGCAGCGGTCTGGTCGCCGTCTTGATAAAATTCAATATCCCCAGCATCCAGCTTGAAGCCGTCCACGCCGTATTCCGTTCGAAGAAAATCCAGCTGTTCGCCAAACCATCTGACGGTCCCCTCATGGGTGCCATCCAGCACAGCGCTGTATCCGTTCCACCAGGGACGGATGGCTATTTCCCCATGCTTGTCTTTCAGCAGATATCCCTTGCCGGAAAGCTCGCGAAAGGTTCTGGAATCCGGGCTGACAAATGGGCATACCCACAGCATGACCTTGAAGCCCATTTCATGCAGCTGATCAACCATGCCCTTCGGATCCGGAAATCTGCCTGAATGAAAACGCCAGGTTCCATACGGCTCATGCCAGTTATCATCAATCATGATTACCCCCGGAGGCATGCCCTGATCCAGAACAGCCTTGGCATAAGCCAGCACCTTCTCCGCCGTTGGTTCATACAGAAGCTCGATCCATAAATTATATTGGGGCGCCGTGAACAGCAGCTCATCCGGATAGGCTCTCGATGCCGGAAAGTGACGGCTGGCAGCCTGCCGGAAAGCTTCGCGAAGATTTTCAAAGCCCTCTGCCACTGTAACTTTTGATTTACCATTTGATATGGCCAAATCCTCTGCCGAGAATGAAAAAGCAAACGGTTCTTCCGACCACACATATCTGCCTTTACTGGACAGCAGCAGCGGTGCAGCCTGATTCATGCCCAGCGTCTCGATTAGATCTGCTTCAAAAGCGTCCATTCCGTAAGGCATGCTCATGCCGTCCGCGGCACGGCCACCCCACCAGCGCTCACCCGACAGCAGCGGGATGACATATTTGTCTTCCATGTTTCTCTCTCCTTCACAGGTACACTTTATGCTAATATTATCCTTTTACAGATCCGGCCGCTATGCCTTTGATAATATATTTCTGCATGATGATATAGAAAATAAGCAAAGGTGCAACACCCAGCACCATCATCGGGAAGAAGGCAGTCCAATTCGTGGAAAACTGTCCGATATTCCGGTACACCTCCTGCAGAATGACGGCCTTATCCCTCGTTTGCAGGAACAAGAGCGGCCCCATAAAATCATTCCAGAAGGTTAAAGAATTGAGAATGGCCGCAGAAGCAATGACAGGCTGCATCAGCGGAAGCACGATCCGGAAGAAGGATCCGATGACGCCCGCCCCGTCGATAGAAGCCGACTCCTCCACCTCCAACGGCAGCGACTTCACAAAGTTAATAAATAAGAAGACATTAAATGGGATCGTGACCGATATATTCACAACAATGACCGCCCACAGCGTATTCATCAGATGGAGTGTACTGATGAGCTTATACAAGGGAATGAGCGCAATTTGAAAAGGAACCACTAAACCGGCAATGATCGCCAAGAACAGAAGCTTACTTAGCCAATTCCTAGATCGGGCAAAACCATACGCCGCCATGCAGGGCAGCAGCGTGCACCCGATCAGAGAGAAGAAAGTGATGATAAAATTATTCATGAACACTTTTGGGTAACGCATCATGTTCCATGCTTCCGCATAATTGCCGAAGGTCCAGTGATGCGGTAGACCCAGCGGGCTTGCTACCGCTTCCTCCGGTGTTTTCAAGGTGGTAACCAGCAAATAATAAATAGGAAGAGCCACAATAACAGCAATGATGATCAGGCACAATTCCAGCATATAAGGTGTTTTGTCTTTTTTCGCAGCCACCTTAAGACACCTCCCATCGCTTCATCAGACGCAGCTGCAGAAACGTTACCACCATAACAAATAACGAGAATAGCACGCCAAGGGCAGATGCATAACCAAGCTGGCTGTCTGTAAATGCGCGTTGGAGCAGTACGGTGACAATGCTTTCTGTTGCATGACCTGGACCTCCTGAAGTCATAGAGAAAATGATATCAAATACCTTCAGACCACCAATCATACTCAGCACCGTGTTAATGGTAATGGAAGGTACAAGCAGCGGCAGAGTAATGTTCCAGAATGTTTTCCATCCATTTGCACCGTCGATATGAGCAGCCTCGAACAGCTCTTTGGAAATGCCCTGCAAATTCGCAAGGTAGATAACCATCGCCCATCCGGTCCACTGCCATACTTGGGTAAGGATCACGGAGTATAGTGCAAGCTTGGGTTCCCCAAGCCAATTGACGGACCCAAGGCCAATCTGAGTCAGCATTTGGTTGAGCGGTCCGTAATCCAGAGATGACATAATATATGACCACAAGAAGCCAACCACCAAAGGACTAAGCACTGCCGGAGCAAAAAATACCATTCGCAGCAGATTTTTCGAACGCAGGTTTTTGTCGAGCGCCACGGCAAGTGGCACCGCCAGGGCATTTTGTACAATCGTCATAATTACGGCATAAATAATAGAGTTTTTAATCCCTGTCAGGACTACGTCGTCATGGAAAAGCTGTTTGTAATTTTCCAGACCAATAAAGTGAACGCTGCGCTTAAGGAGCGACCAATCCGTAAAGCTGTGTGCGAAGGTAGATACCACTGGGTACAGATAGAAGATCAGATAAAACAGCAGCGCAGGCACGATCAGAAGTAAAAAGGCAAATTCCCGTTTTCGTATCATGTTGTTTTCATTCCTTTCTCGTGTAAAAAAATAAGGGATATCCCGGAGCTTATTTCCCGAGATATCCCCGCCTTCATCGGTTTAGTTGCCCTTCAAGGACTTGCGCTGCTGCTCTGCTTTATCATCCAGCACCTTCAGTGCATCATCGACCGATTTCGCTCCGGTCAGCACTTCCTGAAGCGATTTGCCATAATCCTCGGCAATAGCTCCGAACGGCCATGTAATCCATGGCGCATAGACATGCCCTTCCTTGAAAGCTGCTGCGGAATCCTCATACTCTGGCGGCAGCTGGACATCGACACCCTTCAGGAAGGAGCTTCCGAAATTGTCCTTAATTAAGGCCTGCTGCGCCTCCGGTGTGGCAGTCAGCTCCAGAATCTGCATTGCTACATCCTTATGCTTGGACTGCTTGTTGACCGCGAAGGCACTTCCCGGTCCACCGATCAGCCAGCCTGTGCCTTCCGTGAGACCCGGTATCGGAAACATGCCCATATTCAGGTTTGGATTCTTTTGCTTGAGCGCTTCTGCCGCCCATGGTCCGGATTCCCACATGGCCGCTTTCCCGGTTGCAAATTCATCCTGCGCCTGGTCATAGTCAATACCGAGCATGTCCTTCGTAATATTGCCCTTCTGGATTGTTTCGGTCCATTTGCTTACGACCTCATTCCAATTTCCGCTGACCTTCTTCGTTCCTTCCGAGAAAGCAGCGTCAAAGTCCTTATTCTCAGGTTTCGTATAAAATTCATTCAACAGCATGCCCATGGACTGCTTCATCATTGGCTCCCAAGATTTCGCCCCCATCGCTTGTGGTTTAACGCCTGCCTGACGCAGCTTCTCGTGTATCGTCATCCATTCATCCCAAGTTTTCGGAGGAGTCAGCCCCTGCTTTTCAAAAATATCCTTGTTGTACCAGATACCCTCAAACCAGGACTGCAGCGGAATCGTATACACTTTCCCTTGGTAGCGCATTAGACCCGTATCATTGTATTTGCTGGTAAATGAGGCGTCCGTCAAATCCTCTACATAACCCGCGTTCGCGTATACCGCTCCACTGCCGCTCGTTTCGAAGATATCGGGACCCTCCCCTGCAGCCAGCTGCGTACGCAGCATATTCTCGAAGGATTTCAAATCCACAAACTGAAATTCGATATCCACATTCGGCAGCTTCTCCTTCAAGTAATCCAGATATGATTTCCGCGTTTCCTCTTTGTTGTAGCCCATAATGCGAATCTTGACCTTTTTCTCTGATTGAGCCGCACCCGATGCATTTTCCTTGGACCCCGCCTCGTCCGTCTTGCCGCATCCCGCCAGCATCAGCGATGAAAGCAAAAACAAGCTTGCGATCACGGTAAATACTTTTTTCATGATACTCCTCCTACAATCAAGCAATGGTTTTTTTAAAGATATCGCTTACCGCTTACATCTCTATCGTACTCTGGGGACGTCCCCAGTCTGAAGTGTTGAAACTACATTTTCTGCAACAATACTACGCACTCTTTCAGAGGCAACCGCAAAGCGAATGTTTTGTCTCTTATGTATTCTTCGCATTAAAAAAGACCGCGTCATTCGCGGCCTATGCCTAACCGGCACCCATTTTCAGATCGCGATAGTCCTGCGGCATCATTCCCGTACTCTTTTTGAATACCTTTGTAAAATAGCTCGGGTTTTCATATCCTACCTCGTACGCGATTTCATAATTCCTCATCGCGGTCGTCCGGAGCAGGTATTTCGCTGTTTCCATGCGGATGTACGTCAAGTATCCCCAAATATTCACACCGGTTTCCTTTTTGAATAGATTCGAGAGGTAGTTCTTACTTACGCCGGTTTCAGTGCATATCTCTTCCATCGTCAGATTACGCTTATAATGCTTTTCGATGAAATACTTCACCTTCTGCACATGGTAATTCTCCGACTGCTCTAAATTATATTTAGGGTTATCCTCTTGGTGTAAATCCCTGGTCTGCTCCTTCCGAATTTGCGCCACTGCTCGCCCCACCAATGTGCGTAGCTTTTCATCATCAAGCGGCTTCAGCAGATACCCGAATACACCCCATTCGATGGCCCGCTGCGCATATTCAAATTCGCCATGTGCGCTCAGCAGGATGATTGTCATCCCAGGCATTTCGGTCTGGACGGTCTCAATCAGCTCCAGTCCATCCAGCTCAGGCATGCAAATATCGGTTATCAAGAGCTGCGGCCGCCGCTCTCGAATCATCCCAAGCGCCTGCTTGCCATCGGTTGCCGCTCCGGCAATCGTAATGCCAAACTCTTCCCACTTCAGGATTTTTCCCAGCATCTGCAGCGTCAGTACTTCGTCATCAGCCATAACAAGTTCAAGCATATTCATCCCCCATCTCCGGTAATTGTATGATCACTGTGGTGCCTTTCTGTTCCTCGGATTCGATGGTCAGGCCATAGGTATCTCCAAATTTGTAGCGAATGCGGTCATGAACATTTTTGAATCCAATATGCTCCATACCTGACGCCTCATTCTGATACAGCAAGTTTCGCAGCTCCATTAATCTCTCTGCCGTAATACCTTGACCTGTGTCTTCAATCACAATTTCAAGTCCCGCCGGAATGCGGTGGGCCGAAATCCGAACTTTCCCCTTGCGACTGCCGCTGAATCCATGAATGACTGCATTCTCGACAATGGGCTGGAGCAGCAGCTTGGGTGTTTTCATATGTAGAACCCGTTCTTCGCAGTCAAACTCATACTGCACTTTGTCCGGGTAACGGTAATTCTGAATCTGCAGGTACGCTTTGACATGCTCAAGCTCTTTATTCAGTACCACCAGTTCATTCGGGTGATAAATGGAATATCGCATCACATCGCCTAGCAGCGTGACCATAAGACTGACATCTTCGCTGCGTTCGCAAATGGCGAGCGACTTGATGGATTGCAGCGTATTGTACAGAAAATGCGGATTAATCTGCGACTGAAGCGCCGAGATTTCGGCTTCCTTGGTTTTAATGGCATAGGAAAAGACATCATGGTTCAGCTGGTTAATCCGTTTGATCATGCGCATAATCCGCGTGGTCAGCTTCTGCATCTCCACCGAGCTGTCGTCGTACAGGTCCAGATCGAAGTTTCCCTGCTGTACATCACTCATCTTCCGCATGAGCCCCGTAATAGGACGGGTAATCCTGGACGATATAAACACCGAAATGATGACAACGCTTAATATAGCCGCCCCCAGCAGCATCAGTACCAGCTTGTTGATGTTATCGTTATGAGCCAGAATTTCCTTCATCGGAATCATGGCGATAATTTTCCAGCCTGTCACCTTGGAGGTGGTATATACGCCCAGAAAAGTATCCTTTCCATTCCCCACCTGAAATCTTCCCTCTTCCTTCCCCATGCGGCCGATGATTTCCGACTGCAGCTGTTCACTAACATTGCCCTCCGAGGGTTTGAAAACAAATTCATTGGCATGGTCCATGATAAGGAAAAAACCGTTTTGCTCCAGTTTGCTTTCCTTCGTTAACTCCTGGATTTCCTCGAGCTTGAGGTTAAACATGACGCTGGTGCCGTCCTTCCTGGAAGGGTTCCAGAAGTCGAATACCGGGGCTACAGCTGAAATAACCTTCTCTAAGGCCTCAGGCGGATTGAAATAGTAATCTTGGGGGTGAATGCCAATGAAATGAACCCGGAAAAAGTATTCATTCTGAAACTTGGGAAACCAGTTTTGGCTGTAAAAGGGATAGTTGCCTCTGACCGTGCTTCCCGAATACTCGTACACAACGCCCGAAGGCTTGATTACGGCCACATCTTTAATGCTTGGATTGTAGCGTAAAATATCCCTCATACGATCTTCAATCTGGCGGCGGTGAATCAACCTTTGCTGATCATCGTCCTCAGCGTAACCGCTTACAGCATCCTGTATCACAGACTGCCCCGCCGTAATTTGAACAAGCGTTTTGATCTGGTTGAAGTATGAATCCACATTCAGCCGCGCTTCCGTCACTATTTTAGATGTATAGCTGATCACTTCGGAAGTCAGCGTCGTGCTGAACATATGATAGGTGGTGTAACCCAGCAGGCCGATGAGAAGGATAAAAATTAGAGAGAAGTAGGTCGTGATCTTTCTGCGGATTGAAGTCGGCCCGGAAAATATTTTTTGTTTCATCATAAGGTTCCACTCCTGATTGCCTATGGCTCTTGCCATCTATTGTAACGGGGAAGCCCAGCTAAACCAATCTATTTTATAACGGAATCGTAGTATAGGATCATATATCGTAGTATTTTTTCTTCCTCCAGCATTAGTAGCAATTTATTGTAAACAGTTACGACTTATACACGCAATAAGCCACCCCCATCTCGGGAGGCGGCTCTTCTTATTTCAGGTGCATTCTTAACTGCGTATCAATCTGCAAACAATCCAAATCAGCGGGTTATCTGTAGGTTCCTGGTTTATCCGCTATAGCTTCAATTCTGCTTCACTATGTAAGTTTGAATCGCTTAACGTATCATAGATATTTGTTTCTTAAAAAGAAGCATGTGGACCTGGAGGAACCGGCGGTTCGTAAAGCTGATATGTCGTTTGGCTGGAATAACCCCAGACTATCCATAAAATCATATATACCGGGGACAAAAAAATTGCGAAGAGAACATAGGCGCCATTTTTGCCGAATGCATTCAACAGCTTGATCTGCATAATAATCGAGAATACAAGATTGGCAATGGGCACCAAACCGATTAAGATCCACCACGCGCTCACCTTAATCAGCCTCAATTGCAGGATGACGTTCAGGATGGGAATGAAGGCCAACCAGGCAATATCGTCCCTGCCCGCTTTTTTCGCAAGCTGATAGTAAGCCCCGCAAACTACAAAATAAACAGCAATGTATAACAAAATCAAAAACCCTGTCATAAATATCCTCCCTGTACATGGAATTAAAGTTAAAAATGCACTTCTTAACATTCGATATCCTTCTAGGAAATCCTCTTTGATTCGACCCATTTTCGACAAATTAATCCATCTCAAGACCGTTGCTTTTTCCATGCAGTCTCTAATACCATATTGCATCCGGGAATTTTTATGACTGGGAAATGCTCGAAAACAGCAAAACCCCGGCAGCAAAAACCGCCGGGGTTGTATAAAAACGACTTATTTCAATGCCATTGCAGAAGCTTGCTGGTTGTACCATTTCACGAAGTTGTTGATGACGGAATCCAGGAAGAGTACCGTTGCCTCGTCCTTGATTTTTCCGTTTTCATCCATTTTCTCATGAACGATACCGACATACACTTCGTTTCCTGGAAGCAGCGGCGAATTGATTCCTGGCGAGAACAGGATATCACGCAGATGCTGCTGCGCGCGAACGGAACCCATAAGGCCCATGGAAGCACCCATAATTATGGATGGCTTGCCAACCATAACGCGGTCACCACGGGACAGCCAGTCGATGACGTTTTTCAGAACGCCCGGGATGGAGTAGTTATATTCTGGTGTTACCCATAGAACGGCGTCGGCTGCAGCGACTTTTTCACGAAGCTCTTTAACTGCGGCAGGAGGATCGTTTTCAATGTCCTGGTCATAAAAAGGAACGTCGCGGAGGTTTAGAATCTCCACATCCATTTGCTCCTTGTATTTGTTCTTCACATATGCGGCAAGCTTTACGTTGTAAGACTCTTTGCGGATACTTCCTACCAATGCTACAACTTTCATCTGTCATTCCTCCAATAGTTGTGTTGTTAGTATGCTTCAAAAACCAGAACGGTTATACCTGCTTCGCATTTTCACGCACTTTTCCAAGCAGCCGCCTGAGCTCTGAGGTTTCCTCTTCCGTCAACCCTTTGCTTAAAAGCTCCCGAGTCGTTGTGCTGATCGTGCTCACTGCTTCCCTCAGCTCTTTCCCCTTATCGGTCAGGTACACTTCAACTGAACGCCGATCATTCGGACATCCCACCCTCCGGATATATCCTTTGCCTTCAAGACTGAAAATCATCCGGGTAATACTGGATTTATCTTTCCCGAGCTGCTCAGCAATACAGTTCTGCGACATTCCTTCCCCATCCAGAAGCAAAGCCAGGATCAGATGCTGCTCTGGGGCCAATTGATAAGGAGCCAGCTGCTTTTTTAAATACTGTGTGATCTCCAGATCTACGGTATGAATCAGGACCCCAATATTGTCGAATACTCTAGATCCCACCAGATCACCTCATTAGTTGATATAGCAACTGTTGACTAGTCAATTATCATACGAAGGGATGTTTTTGTCAAATCCTACTTAAAAACAATCAGGGACTAATCCTTCGGTCGCCATGATAAAATGCTGTAATGAAGCAGGACCTGCCTTCGTCCGGACCTGCTGTTTATCATGAAGTTCAGGGGTTCTGAACGTGTTCACCCCATCGCCGCCATAGGTTACTCCAATGAGTCCATACAGATCTTCATATTGTTCCACACGAAGCTCTTGTCCATGACAAAACACCCATCCCGGCGGAGCAGTGTCTCCGGCAAACTTTCGGATTTCTCCCAAATACTTTTCACTCATCGTACTGCTCCTCCCATGTTATGAAAGTTATGAAGCTCAAAAGTGAATTCCCGCTGCCAGATATAAACTGTGTCTTCATTTTACATTTATGTTCTGAACAAATTCTGAACATGTCCGCCCTTTTGCTGAACGCTCATTACATAAATAAAACCGATGCTCTCACCACAATAGCCGTTAAATATAAAAATCCTCTTACCTAATGAAGTGCACCCCTTAGAATAGACATTGGAAAAACCCCTTGGTTTAACCGATGAATTCTAGGGGGTGTATTTTTTATGGCTATAAAAGGTCAAAAGTTTAAGACGTACTCTGAGGAACTCAAGATGGAGGCAATCCGTTTGCACGTAGAGGAAAAATGGACGTATCGGCAAATCAACGATCATTTGGGAATCCAAGACCAGAGTCGGATGAAGCGTTGGATGCGAAAATACCGTGAAAAGGGTGAGTTTGGTTTACTGGATCAACGAGGAAGGCGGAAGGAATATTTAGATCAAGAGCGATATGTTCAGCAGTTGAAACGGGAGAATACGATGCTAAAAAAGTGTTTGGAAATCTGGATGCAGGAGGGAAAGAACAGCGCTTCAAGCTTATCGAACAAGCAGCGAATGTCGGCCAAGTAGCCGAACACTGCAAGCTCCTTGGCGTCTCTAGAAGTGGCTATTACGCGTATTTGAAGAGGAAGAAGAATGACCGAGATGCCGAGGCTAAACGACTCCTTCGCACCGTGTATCAACGCTACGAAGGAAAGTATGGCTACCGTCAGATCCAACTTTTCTTGTGGCAGGATGAAGGTGTATGGATGAATCACAAGAAAGTACTGCGCCTAATGCAAAAGCTTGGTCTTCAAGCCAGCATTCGCCGGAAACGTCGATTTAATATGACATACCAGGCTGCCGAGCGCGTGGCTGATAATCTGCTTAAGCGAAATTTCACAGCCGAAAAACCAAACCAGAAATGGGTGACGGATGTGACTCAATACCGGATAGGCGAGCGCTGGCTGTATCTTTCGGCAGTGAAAGACCTATTCAATAACGAGATTGTGGCCTACCAACTTAGCGAACGTAACGATAATGAACTGGTACTTCAGACGTTCGCTAAAGCATTTGCTAAGCGAAAAGACGTGTCCGGATTGGTCGTTCACAGCGACCAAGGGTTCCAGTACACGTCTCATGCTTACCACGACATGCTGCCAAAGGTTAGCGCCCAAATCAGCATGTCTCGCCGGGGCAATTGCCTAGACAACGCCTCCATGGAGAGCTTCTTCTCGCATCTCAAAACGGAAGGGCTCTATCCCTATGATATCCGAAATCTGGCAGAGGCACAAAGGAGAATTGAGAAGTACATACAATTTTACAACCAAAGGCGACCGCAGCGTAAATTAAACAAACTGACGCCGGTACAGTACCGGCGCCAGTTTGCAGCCTAGGTGTTTTTTCAATGTCCACTAAATGGGGTCTTGACCATAATCGTAAGGGGATTTTCCTTTCTCGCTATTTTATCTGCCCGATCGACAGACTCACTTTATAATTGCCATAGCTTAAAATTTCATCAAGAAGCTCATTAAGATCCAGAGGCGATCCTACCCGGACCCGCATCCAGTAGCAGCCCTCGCCGCTCACCCGGTGCATCTCAACTACCTGCTCATGCTCCTGCACAAAGGATTGAAAGAGTTGATGGGCGTTGCTCGATTTGAGGAAGACGGTGACAAATGCATGCACAGACAGCCCGATTTTTTCCGGATTCCAGCGCAGCGTATAGCCTTCAATTACACCCGCATCCTGCAGCTTGCGCACACGTGCCCCTATCGCCTGCCCGGTTAAGTGAACGAGCTCGCCAAATATCCTTGTAGGAACGGGTTGAATCCTCAATCAAATGATGCAGAATCCGCAAATCCACTTCATCCAGCGTATATTGATTCACTATTCACAAAATTCCTTTCAACGTGAAAATGGCAGCCGAGGTTTCCTTTCACGGGGTTATATGCTCCCGCTTCAGCTGCACTTTAATGATAACAGATCCACAATATTTAAGATAAGAGGTGTTTTATATATGAAAATCCAGCTCATCCGCAATGCTTCACTATGGCTCGAATATGCGGGTTCTACCTTCCTGATTGATCCGATGTTCAGTGCCCAAGGAGCAAATCCTCCAGTCTTCAATACGGAAAACGACAGACGTAATCCGCTTGTATCTCTCCCTTTTCCCATCGAAAACTGGGTCAGACCGGATGCCATACTGTTAACACACCTGCACCCCGATCATTGGGATCAGGCGGCAATAGAGGCTTTGGATAAATCCCTTCCAATTCTATGCCAGCCAGGTGATGGCACAGCGGTTCGCGCAGGAGATTTTACGGACGTAACCGAACTGAATGGAAGTTTTATTTTCAAAGATACAACAATATTCCGCACGACCGGCCAGCACGGCGTAGGTGAAATCGGTAAACTCATGGGCCAGGTTGCCGGTTATGTTTTCAAAGCTGAAGGAGAGCCCACTCTATATATTGCTGGGGACACCATTTGGTGCGATGATGTCAAGCAGGCCCTGAATGAGCATCACCCGGATTTCACGTTGGTTAACGCCGGCGGAGCCAGATTTCGGGAGGGCGGTCCTATCATTATGAATGAAGAAGATGTGGTCAGCTTGTGCCGGTACGCTCCCTATACGAAGGTCGCTGCCATTCATATGGAATCGATCAATCACTGCTTCACCACAAGATCAGACTTGAATGACCGCTTACATGCTGAGCAGCTGAACGATCAAGTCCAGATCCCTCTGGATGGTGAATGGTTCTAAACATAAATTCGGAGAGTCATTATGTAACGCTGATCGCGTAGATATACTGCTCACCGAGCTCTCCTTCTCTTCTCCGCCCTGTATCCTGAAATCCCGCCTTTTTGTACAGCTTCTGCGCAGGAATATTTTTGTGATTAACTGCCAGGACCATTTCATGATAATCAGAAAAATGCTGAGCAACGAAATCCTTTAGATGGAGCATCGCCTTTTTGGCATATCCTTTCCCCTGCTCAACATGGTTAATAGATAATGCCGTTAACAGCATGGCTCCTGGGTTATCCGTGTAATCCTTGACCCTACCGCTGTTATGCAGAACAAAGAAACCCACAGGGTTTTCACCATAGATAATCACCACGGGATGTCGCCCTTCATTCGCCTCTAGAGCCTCCAACGGCAAAGCTGTAAACTTCGCTTGTTCCTCAGGCAGCTGGAATGCTGCGAGAGCTCGTTGATGTGAATCTGTATACTTTTGCAGGCTTAATTGTCCACTTGTAGTCTGCATCGTAATTCCCCCTTATATGTCGCCGAATATTTGCTTCAGATGATGCTCCAGGTGATCAACATAATCATCGATCAGCCAACCCAGTGTTACGATTTGTCCTTCGCTCAAAGGGTACCCCTTCTGCAGATGGTTCTCCTGAGTTCTCTCGATCACCGCTGCCACCTGCTTGTTCAGGCTCGCCCATAAACTCAGGACTTGATCAAAAGGAAGTTCTTGATATCCCATGAGCTTCACCCATTGCTCCTGATCGTATTTAATCACCGTTTGCGGCTGCTCCTCATATTGTGCGCGGATAAACCTTTGCAGATTGTTTTGAGCAGAGTCGCAGAGATGCCCCAATATTTCTTTTTTGGACCATTTATGAGGCTGCGGCCGTATGGACAACTCCGGCCCCGATAAGACATTAAATTTCGCGGGAACTTCCGCGATCCAATGGTTCAAGCGTTCTACAATATTCATCGGTTTCCCTCCTCTGATGGCTGTTCAGCCTGCCATCTCATATAACCCTATTTTACCTCGGCTTCGGGGCATCGGTAACCCGCCTTCACAATAGAAAAAAGCCTGCCTCCGTGTCCCGGGCAGCAAGCCATTTTGAAAATTCAACAAATCACGCGTAAGATCTGTTCATCATTTCTATTTTTATTATTGATTGATCAATTACAAATTTATATCATTTAGATGCCTTCTTTTTAAGCTTTGCTTGCCATATCCGCAATCTGTTCCAGCCATGCAGCTCTTGTGGACTCGTCGGAGTTGGGTACGGATTCAAGAAATAGATGATACATTACGTCCAGTCCGCAGTATTCAAAGATTCCCTTGTCTGATGTCAAACGGAGCGCTTGATCCATTCCATTCGCTGCATACTGGGCATGCGACTTGCCCTGCGTGTTGATAATGACAGCCTTTTTCCCTTTTAACAATCCCATTTGAACGCCATTTACATATCTGTAAGCGAAACCGTAGGAAAATACACGCTCAATGTACCCCTTCATAATAGCCGGCAATCCGGTCCACCAAATGGGATAAATAAAGGTGATGACATCAGCCCATTTCAGATATTCCTGCTCTTGAACAACGTCTTCGCCTATCCCTCCAAGGATTTCGCTGCTGCTTATGACAGGCTGAAATTCCATCGCGTACAAGTCCCGTACGATAACGTTATATCCCTTTTGCTGAAGACCTTCTACGGCTGTTTCCAAAATAGCATGATTAAAGCTCTCTTTTCTCGGGTGGGCATAAATAATAAGATGATTCATTCGGTTTGCTCCTCTCGAATTTTGGTTTCTTGAATTGCTATTAGCCCTTGCACTAAATTTAGTAAGTGATTGATCAATTACAATACAAGAAAAAAATTTCTCTATCTCTTTACCATTAGCCCTGGCATATCCATCGCCATCGATACGTTACACAGCATGCCTCTAGCCAAAAAGTCTGATGTCTTCTCTTCCACGTCTGAAATGCCCGCTTTCTGAAAAGCATTTTCCACCAATTCTTTTACTTGGCCCATGCCTTTTTTCATCGCATCACGGATTGGCGTCTCCCGGATTGTCTGTGCCTGCATTTGAAGCAAGATTTCATTATGATGCATGTTCATGATCTCCTCATAGGCACGAATGAGGCCGATTTCCAATTGCTCAGATGTTGATGTCTCAATGACTCGTTTAAAAGCCTCCAAGATTCTTAGCCACGACACTTCCAATGCTTCGACGAGCAGAGATTCCTTTGTAAAGAAACGGTAGACATAGGGCTGTGATATGGAAGCACGCTCCGCGACTTGAGCTGTTGTTGCACGATAGTAGCCAATTTCCGCAAATATTTCAATGGCTGCAGATACGATATCGGTACGGCGGTTCGCAGATGCTGTATTTCCTTTCGCCATATCCATTCATTCCCTTCGTTTTAATATTGATTGATCAATCACTAACCATGATCACATTCTATTCCATGTTTTCCTAAAGTGCAAATCATTTTTCGAAAGAATTCACGATTTCGCTTTTTTAACATCGGCCTCCAAAAGGTTCTGACATCGTACCTCGATCTATCAAAGGTTTCCTTTCATATTTTCCACAAAAAAAGAGCCTGCCTCAGTTACCTGAGAGCAAGCTCTTTTGTGAATTCTATCGATCTTAAACCATATATGGGAAGTAGGTAATCGTTGGGTCAAAATCATCATTGTCATACTCTTTGCCGCCCCAGGCGATCACAACGATTTTGTCGCGGTCCATATCTTCTTCGAGACGTTCCGCATCATTATCGGAGATCCCCATGGATCTCATCTTCGCGCGAAGCTCATCCCCGCGGGAACGGAAGATGTTGGCGATCGCCGTACCCATGCCCTCTTCATCCAAGCCGATTTGCTCGGTGCCCGTTTGGTCAGCAACACGGTCGGTTCTGTCTTTGTCATGAGCCAGGACATAAATACGATCCGTACTGTATCCCTCCGTCACAAATTTATCAACCTGCGCGTGAACATCACCTGCCGTATTTACGGTTTGAACCTTCGTCATATTCGTTACATTGGTTTCCATGATGGATTCCTCCTCTATTCATAATCATCTGCAGCGTCTGCTACAACGTTTATAACCGCAATGCGGGAGGATGAACCTTGGAAATATTTTATGACGCCGTATGATCTTCGTTTGCAACAAAAAAAACACAGGCTTCCCTCACCTGATCTTCGTTATCAGAGCTGTGGTTATTTCCGGGATTTATCCCTTCCGCCGATCAAAACCTCGACATCCAGCCTGCCCAGCACATCAATCCATTCCTGGGAACATCCAGGGTCCGTAACGATCATGGATATATGCTCGATGGGGGCGATTTGTGCAAAAGTGGTAACTCCGAATTTGGAATGATCCGCCACTAAAATAGACTCTTCGGTTCGCTGCATCATTTTACGCGACAGCAAAGCTTCTTCCAGATTGTACTCCGTAATGCCATCCGCAAGTGAGATTCCCCCTGCCGAGATAAATGCTTTGTTGACCTTAAACTGATCCAGCAGCTGATGGGCAATGGCTCCTGCCGCGGCTTGAAAACTCATATTGACTTCACCGCCGGCAAAAATCACTTTCCCCTGAAACCCTTCCAGCGCACAGGCCAATATAGGGGCAGAGCTTGTTATGACAGTAACATCAGCACGGTCCATCAGTTCGCGCATGATTTCCAGTGTTGTCGTTCCATTATCCAGAAGCACGGTTTCCCCTTCCCCAATCAGAGAGGCTGCAGCTTTACCGATTGCCTGCTTTTCACTCTGATGCATCTGGGCCCTCTTGATAAACGTCGGCTCAATCCGCTCGGAACGGGTTTGAACCGCTCCCCCGTATACTTTCCTTAGTTTGCCTTCCTTCTCCAGCCGGTCCAAGTCACGGCGTATTGTCTCTGTCGAGACATTGAACAGCCCCGCCAGGGCATGCACCTGCACTTTTCCTTCCGTGCTTAACTGGGCAAGAATGGTTTGCCGGCGCTCCTCATAGGTTAAGGACATACGAACATTCCTCCTGTTATTGACCTTTCCTATTATAACTTAATGTGTTTTGTTGTTGTTTTTATTTAGTGTATTAGTTCTTTATGATCCTTGTCAAACCTAGGAGGACATCATTAGATAGGTCTTTCCATTCCAGTATTATCTTATGTTAACAATATGTAAAAAAGGATTGACAACATTTTACCCAGAGCATACAATCAACACGAAAACAACATAAATTAACATAAATCAACATTATTACAACGCATTATTTTACAAGGGGGAAATATAATGAGCCATCAATTATCTTTTCGGCAGGACGGAACTTTTACAATCGTACAATTCACGGATTTGCATTGGAAAAATGGAGAACCCGAGGATCTGCGCACCCGCGCCTTGATGGAAATGACGCTGGATGCCGAACAACCGGACATGGTTGTCTTTACTGGAGATGTCATCTATACCGGCCACGTATCACCCGGCCATTCCGAATGTGATCAACCGGCTCAGGCTTTCCGGGATGCTGTCAGCGCTGCCGAGGAACGGGGAATCCCATGGGCTGTCGTCTTCGGCAATCATGACACGGAAAATCGTATCACCCGGGAAGAGCTCATGCAGGTTGTACTGAACCACAAGCATACCGTAGCTGAATCCGGTCCAAAAGAGATCACTGGCGAAGGTAACTATTCCGTCGAACTGATGGACGCTGGAGGAAAACCGGCGGCAAATTTATATTTTCTGGATTCTGGCAACCTCTCTCCTCTGGAACACATTCCCTACTATAACTGGGTAAGACGGGATCAGATCGACTGGCTGGTCAATGAATCGGCGCGGCTGAATCCAGTGAACCAGGCCAGTAAGCTGCCTGCCCTTGCTTTCTTCCATATACCGGTACCCGAATATCAGGAAGTTTGGGATAAAGAAACTTGTTACGGAAACAAATATGAGCCTGTGTGCTCCGCTCCCGTCAACTCGGGACTCTTCACGGCCCTGCTCGAAATGGGCGATGTTGTCGGCACCTTTTGCGGACATGATCATGTCAATGACTACTACGGCGATCTGCATGGCATCCGACTGTGCTATGGACGCTCAAGCGGCTATAACACCTATGGCAGGGAAGGATTCAAACGAGGTGCCCGCGTCATTCGCCTGACGGCTGGAGAGACCGGATTTGCCACTTGGCTTCGGCTTGAAGATGGTTCGGTTGTCAGCGAACAGCCTGTTCATCATCCCGGTGACGACGAAAATTAACAGCTAAGGGGCCATTTCAACTATGTTATTGCCAATTTTACTCGTACTCGCATCCGGTATGGCTCATGCTGTCTGGAGTATGTTTACCAAACGGAGTCTGAACAAAGGTGTATTTCTATGGTCGATCATGATGATCCCTGCCGTGATCCTGCTGCCCGTCTTGATCATGGAACTGTGGAAACATCCGCTCACCTGGGGTGCATATGGATTGCTGCTGCTTTCGGTCGCGCTTCAGGGTCTGTACTCCTGGCTGTTGTCCAAAACCTATGAGCTTGGCGATTTGTCACAGATCTATCCGATTATGCGGGGAACCAGCACATTGCTGGTCCCGATCATCGGGGTATTATTTCTCAAAGAATCCCTGTCCATATTCGGATGGTTCGGAATTATCTTGATGCTCGGCGGCTTCTTCCTGCTCAGCGGAATAGGTTTGGGGCGCAAAAACGCAAATGCGCAGCCGCAAAGCTTGAAGCCTTTTGCATTAGCGCTTTGTGTTGGTCTGTGCACCACCAGCTATGTATTCGTGGATAAACTGAATCTCGATCATGTCTCTCCGGTAGCTTTGCTCGAAGTAACTAACATCGGCTTTGTGGCAGGCTTGACCCCGCTTGTGCTGGCCTCCCGCCAGTTGAAGCAGGAGTGGCGCAAGAATCGTTCTACTATTTTCTTGGGCGCAATTTTGAATCCGGGTTCATACCTGCTCTTCCTTTTCGCAATGCAGCAGGCGCCTATGGCCCACATTAGTCCATTGCGTGAAATTGGTACGGTCTTCGCCACTTTCCTTGGAATTCTGCTACTGAAGGAACAGCAGGGTCTGAAGCGGATAACGACTTCCATTATAGTGTTCTGCGGGATTTTGTTGATCGGGATGTGGGGATGATTCGAACGATGAAAAAGTCCATCGGATGATGGACTTTTTTGCGGTTAAAAAACACACAGGAATCATGATTAGCTAATGAATTAATGATGCTCTCAAATTATTAACGCCATTTTCCAGATAACCCTTTAAACAAGTCAGCACATATACCCAGCCTTCTTTTTGTCCTATCATTTTGTTTACGATTTCGGGGTCATCTTCTTTCAAACCTGATTCGTTTACTTCAATCATGGTACTCGTATCGTCCAATACATGAAGCGTAATGGTAACAACCGTTTCTTCGCCAACTCCTCCCCACGTGAACCTGATCTTCTGATTTCCCTCGACCTCCAATACATGTATGACCACTTCTGCATTGTACTCGTCATATCTCCATGTAATCGTCTCGCCCTGTTCCACTCTTCCAGTTCCCGATGAAAACCAATAATTAGACATTTTCCCAGGGTCCACTATGGCTTCAAACACTTCATCCGTTGGCTTAAGTATTTTAAATTTCGTAGTTACTTGCGTATTCATACACCATCCACTCACTTTCCGTATTTTGAACGATCTTGATATAACTGATCTGAGCTTATCATAAGTGACATGGTATATAGTATCTCCAATTGAAACTTGCAATACCTTATCCCGCGTTTAAGCTAATGATTTTTTCTATAATCCCTATTAAAGCCCGGTTTGTGGGTATAAGGTATGATGGAGGGATCTGGAAACCCCTTATACAATATAGGGTATTATCTCAGTGTCTATAGATGACAAGCAACTATAGAATCGTACTGTTACGCCGAACACCTATGTTTTCATAGTCTTATGCTTACTTTTATTTGTATGAAATGAAGGAGGATTATCGTGAGACGAAGTGAACAAAGTCGTAATAAACTTGAACAAGTGATCCTTGAACATCAATTCGAGCATGCCTCAGCGTATCTGTTGGAAAACACTCGGCAAGGCATCCGATGCGCTAAAGCCGGAGCGGCAAACTATGATATCCCTTGTGTCTCCAGAATCGGTGGAGATCCGGATCTTCCTCCTCAGGCGGAGTGGCCAGCGACGACTGACGGTACACCTATGACTTTTTTAGTTCAATTGAATCTAAAAGATGTGGCGAGCCACGACGAATCATCGCTGCTTCCCACTGGCGGCATGCTTTATTTTTTTGTCGGAATCGATGATCCGGCCTACCATATCCAGCATCGCGTATTATTTTTGCCGGATGATCAGCTGGCTTCCGCCGAGCGCCGCTTGTCTCCTGAGGGCACTGCTTTGGAAGGACGATTTTGCGGATATCAGCTGGAAGCCCGTACATCGCTTGAGCCTCCGAATTACGCCTATGTGGACTATGAACAGATCGAGAATGAATCGGTTGGTTATGAAGAATATGAAGATTTGACCTTTTCGCTAAGTAACACGCAGCGTGATGATGCTGCCCTGCTTTTTGGTTATCCTACAGGCCAGCACGATGACAGCGAATATGAAGCCGCCTTAATGATTTTGACAGGTCAGAACTATAGCTACAGCACCACAAAGGCGTTTGAGCAGCTAACCGCTCATTTTGCAGGAAATGAAGAAAAAGCTAAGCAAGAGATCCAGGATACTCTGATGCTCCTTGAAATTGAATCTGACGATGATGTTGGATTTTGCTGGTGGGATGCCGGCGTACTGCACTTCTTTATTCGCAAGGAGGATTTGCTGGCAGGGCGTTTTGACCGTACATATTGTTCGCTGTATTCAAGCTGAAGGATCAGAGACGGTGACCGATTCGATATATTCATGAACTGTTAAAAGGAGACGAGACGGACTATGAACGACGTGCTTGAGGAAGAAAAGGACTTTGGATTTGCGCGGGTCTATGCGGTTGAATTGAAGTACCGTCAGCAGCCCCATCTGGATCGAAATGCGCTTTTTGAAAAAATGGAGCGTTATACAGGAAAAGTAGCACCACCTGATCAACAGAAAACAGAGGAAGCAGAACTTGCCGTGTGGGAAGCGGATGAACAAGCCGATAAGGATATGCTGCACTTTTTCCATTTGAATTACATGGTTTCCTATTCGGAAGGAGAAATGCCTGCCCAAACCAGCTTGATGGATATGGAGAATCGTCCGGCTGCGGACTACGTAACGGCCATTCAGCAATCCTGGCATTGGCAGGAAGCCGCTCAGACACTTGAAGAATGCAATCATTCGCTGCTTTTGGTAGATATGATGGCATCCGGACTTGATCCTCAATCAAGATTGCAGCTGTTCACCGGCGTACTTCGGGCTATATTGGAGACGGCTCCTTGCGATGCAATCTATTTCCGGGAGAGTGACAAGCTGGTGGAGCCCGGTGCGTACCTCGCTGCAATTGAAGAAGACGCCCTTTTATATGGTGCAATGAATATACGTTTCTATAATGTCGAAGGGACTGAGAGCGGACGGGCCGAGGGTTTGATGGATTCCATCGGGCTTGCCGCGCTTGGCATTCCGGATGTCCAGTGCCATTTCTATGATCTTGAGCCTGATGAGGTCGCGGGACATTTGACGAATATCGGATATTATCTATTTAAGCAAGGTGATGTGATCGCTGACGGGGAGACGATCGGCTTCACTGAGGATATGCGCTGGCGCTGTGAGCACCAATATGCACTTGCCGCACCACACCGTGTCGTGATCGACATGGATCCGGGAGAGGGTTATTATGCGGGGAGACAGGAATCTAACAGATAAAGCGTTACTGCTAGTTTAAATAACATTCATGTTCTAGCGAATGCTTCGAAGGGGCTGTCCCAAAAGCCATGCAATGGCTGCTTGGGATAGCCCTCTGTTTTTAAGTAGGATCAACGTGAGCAATTAGGTGGACGCTACGCAAACGGACCGTTGTTCCAATCGCTGTTGTACCCAGATTTTATTTATTTTCCTTAGCGGTAAAAATCCGGATACAAAGGCGACCGCTGCCGCTTTTCCACAATCCGTCCGTCCTCTCCGCTGTTTAAGTGGAAATTGTTACGAAAATCTTTAAAAAACACAAAAAAGAAACCGTCCTTTGGTAAAATGGAGTTACCACACAACCATTTCAAAGGAGCGGTTTCTTTTGTACATTCAATATACCATGGACCAACTTTGCTTGCCAATGGATCTGGAAGAAGATATTCCAGAAAACCACCTCGTTCGTATCGTGAATGCCGCTGTCCATCGGCTGGATGATACCATCTTTGACGCTGCTTATCCCGGCGGCGGCCGCGACAACTACCACCCTAAGATGCTTACCAAAGTCATTATCTACGCATACACCCAGCGAATGTATTCATCCCGCCAAATCGCCAAAGCGGTACGGGAGAACATTCCCTTTATGTGGCTGGCCGGACAGCAGCGACCAGACTTCCGCACCCTTAATCGCTTCCGTTCTCAGCGAATGAAGAACGTCCTCGAAACGGTATTTACCGCCGTGCTTCAGTTTTTGGCTGACGAAAAATACGTTTCTCTGGAGCATTACTTTCTGGATGGCACCAAGATTGAAGCCAATGCCAATCGCTACACCTTTGTTTGGGGCAAAGCCGTCAGCAAACACAAAGCCAAACTGCAAGAAAAGGTACATGCCCTGTTCGTTGACATTGAAGCGGCAGAAGCGCGGGAAGAACAGGAGAATCAAGGCAAAGATCTCGCTGAACTCGGTACGGGTTCCGAAGTGAGTAGTGAGAAACTCGAACAAGCCGTGCAAAAGCTTGAAGCTCAGCTTGTAGAAAAACCTAAAAACAAGCCCCTAAAGAAAGCTGTTCGGAAGCTTCGTAAGGATTTGCTACTCAGGCTGCTGAAGTACGAGCAGTACCAAAGGCTGCTTGGGGACCGGAACAGCTTCAGCAAGACAGATCCGGATGCAACCTTTATGCGAATGAAAGAAGACCACATGCGTAATGGTCAACTCAAACCCGGTTACAATGTACAGATTCGGGACCGAAAACCAGTTTATTCTGGCCTACAGTCTCCATCCAAGACCGACCGATACTCGCTGTTTACAGCCGCACATGGAAAAAGTAAGGCAGATCCTTGGAAAACTCCCGAAGACGGTCATTGCAGATGCAGGCTACGGCAGTGAAGAAAACTATGCCTATCTGGAAAATGAAGAGATTCAGGCGGTCGTGAAGTACGGCAGCTACCACAGAGAAAAGAGCAGAGCCTGGAAAGAGAATGTCGGAAAGATTGAGAACTGGAAGTACGACGAAGCCGAAGACAGGTGGACCTGCCCCGCCGGACACATGCTGCATTTTGGCAGAGAAAGCAAGGAGCTTTTAGAAAGTGGATATGAAATTCGGAAACGTCATTACCGAAGTAACTCCTGTGAGGGCTGCCCCCTGAAAGACCGTTGTACGAAAGCAGCAGGAAATCGAGAAGTGGTTGTTAGTCTGGAACGGCTGCGGTACCAGAAGCAAGCCCGGAAAATCCTGCGAAGCGAGGAAGGCTATGCTTTGTCCGTACGTCGAATGACAGAACCGGAAAGTGTGTTTGGACAACTGAAGAACAACCGGGGCTTCCGGCGATTTCTGCTTCGCGGCATGGAAAAAGTGACGCTTGAGGTCGGTTGGCTTTCCCTTGCTCACAATCTATTGAAGCAAGCTGCAAATGACCAAAAACAAAGAGTAGCAATTCTCCAGTGACTGGAGAATTGCTGCTCTTTTGACCTTTTTGCAATTTTGAAAATAAGAGGGGGCTGCCTCTACTTGTAGAAAAACTACTTTTGGGACAGCCCCTTCTTTTTTTAATTACTTATGCTTCCTCCTCGCGATCTTGAACCGGAGCCTCATATCTGCCGCTGCAGCCATTATCGTGGGATACGCCATAGACGGAAACGTCATAACGGCGAGTTTCTGGATGAGAAAGGCGTTTTTGCTTGGTAAACAAAATTTTAGGCCTTTTAGTTTCCTTTGCTAGAATGTAGCAGGGTATATCAAGTACGGAAGTCATCCCTTGCGGTTTCTTTTATAAGATTCGCTTCTGCTGCCCGAAGTAGAGTATAGTAGGAGTAGTTGAGAATATATTCCAGGAGGTGACAGCCATGTCACAGGAGATTTGGATTAACCTGCCGGTCAAAGATGTTGAGAGGTCAACTGCCTTTTTCAATGAGATTGGATTCCATGCGGTGAGCGTTGGTAACGAGAGAGCCCAGCTTGTCATAGGCCAAACAACGATTCTGCTGTTCCCGGATGCGGCGTTTGAGAAATTTACAGGTTCAAAAACCGCAGATACTTCCCATAGCGCGGAAATAATATTTTCCATTGGCGCCGAAAGCAGAGAAGAAGTAGATGCATTTATTCAAAAAGTAGAGTTTGCCGGAGGAAGCATTTTTGGCAAGCCGAGTGAAATCGACGGCTGGATGTACGGCGCAGGATTTGCCGACCTGGACGGTCACCGCTGGAACCTGCTGTATATGGATGAGAGCAAAATGCCGAAACGCTAATACGGAAATGCCGGTCTCCTGCTTAGGGTCACCGGCGTTTTTTTATACCTCTTATAAATGGAATAATGTGCGCTATCTGTTAGGACACCTTTTACCACATGATTTCTACGATGGGTACCTTCATATGTCATACCTAAGCGGCTCAATACTTTTCCCGAAGCACTATTCCTAACATCATATTCCGCAAATACTCGGTCTAAACCCAGTGTATTGAAGGCTAAATTGAGGATTAATTTCCCTGCTTCTGTCATGTAGCCTCTACCCCAAAAATGCCTACATAATGTATAGCCCAGTTCTCCACTTTTATTGTATTCATCAACTCTGAACTCGATCGTTCCAATCATTTTGTTGCTTTCTTTTAACAAGATTGCATATTTACCTATAGGCTCTTTTATGAAATAGTTAGCTATTAAGTTTCTCTCTTGTTTGTTTTACATCCGTATGCTGGTCATAAATGAAACGAGTCGTTTCCTCATCCGATGTATATTCAAACATATCCTCAGCATCAACAAGCGAGACCAGACGTAATAGGATACGCTCACTTAGATAGCTCTTATCTTAGGCTGGGTCGTGTGTTGTCTGCTATTCCTACCATGATTATACATCTGACAACGTCGACACGATGCGTGAACAAGGTGTTAGATAATGTTGCAGCCTTCACAGTTATACATACAAGCTTCTTTTCTTTAGCTCTACTATGATTAATTCCGCCAATAGTTCAGGTGAATTAATTCCATTAACGATTAAATCACAATCAGACTTCACTCTGGTATTTATCGCATGATAAAGATCCCTTACAACGATTAAATACTGAGATAAATATTCCTCCATCTGCTTTAGCGGCTCATCAGCTTTACTACCCGATCTCTGAATACCTTCTAATGTTCTTAATATTCTTCGAGCTAATGCTATTTCTAGTGGAATATCAATACACACTGCAAAATCAATAAGTTCGCCGATCCCTTCTCGACCTCTACCAAAAGGCTCTTCAACGATTATGTATTTAACGGGCTTTAGTTCTTGTTTATTATGTGGGAGTACGATTGTCCCTCCATTGGCTAAATTAGATAAGTCCTTTAAAAAATCAGGATTTAATACTTGTTTTGGGTCAGCCCCTTATGGCCCAACCTCAACTTCCACATTGGCCTCTTCACGAACTTCTCGTTTTACTGCTTCAATTATTGATTCCCCCGGCTCAGCTCCACCAGCAGGTAAATTATAATGAAGTCCACTTTCATCATCGAATTCTACTAATAAAATTGAATTATTCTCAATAATTAGAGCGCAAGCCCTTACTCTAATATGACACATAGCCCACCTCAAAATAGTTTATTACTTCGGAATTTCAGATAACGTTCTTGTATTCACGGCGTCCCACCGACTTAAGCCCCGCAGGGACGGCGATGCGCTTAGTCGGTGCGGATGTGCCCGGCTTGTATCTGCTTCCCTGCTACTGAAACTGCCTCACTGAATCACTCCTAACTTCTGCCGGACCGAGGGCGAATGCCCGATGCGTGAATATGGTGTTAGGCGATTCCAGGAGTCTGTAAAATATATTGTGTAAACTCTCAAACCCATTAAAATGGAAGTAAGAGAAAGGTTGGGGAGAACACATGGGACTTTGGTCAAAACAGCAGCTGCGGGAATTTATTAAGGAAAATAATTTGGTAAGCGCACAGGATGCACAGAATGCTCTAAAAGATCTTTTTGCAGAGACGATCCAGGAGATGTTGGAAGCTGAAATGGATACCCATTTGGGCTATGGAAAGCATGAAGTGAAGGCGAAACTCACTCCAAACAGTCGCAATGGAAAAAGCCGCAAAACGGTAGTCAGTGAGTACGGTGAACAGGAAATTGCCATCCCTCGGGATCGCTTGGGTGAGTTTGAGCCCTTGGTTGTTAAGAAGCATCAATCGAATGTAACCGGCATCGAAGAGCAAATCATCGCGCTATATGCCAAAGGAATAAGCACCAGGGAAATCCAGGATCATCTCGGGCAGATGTATGGCATTGAAGTCTCTCCTACGCTCATTTCCAATGTCACGAATAAGATTGTGCCTCTCATTAAAGAATGGCAGAACCGGCCTCTACAAGGCGTCTACGCGGTCGTCTATCTGGATGCGATCCACTTCAAGGTCAAACAGGACGGGGCCATTATCAACAAGGCTGCCTACATGGTCATTGGCATCGATTTGGACGGGAACAAAGATGTGCTGGGCATGTGGATCGGTGAGAATGAATCCTCCAAGTTCTGGCTGAGCGTGCTGAATGAACTCAAGAATCGCGGGGTTCAGGACATCCTCATCATCTGTGTGGACAACCTGTCTGGGTTCTCTCAAGCGATTGCAGCCTGCTATCCTCAAACTGAAATTCAGAAGTGTATTATTCATCAAATTCGCAGCTCTACCCGGTATGTGTCGTACAAGGACATTAAGAAAGTGACTGCCGATTTAAAGCCCATTTACAAGGCCGCTACCGAGGAAAGTGCCTTGCTTGAACTCGACCGTTTCGAGGAAGTTTGGGGAGGAAATATCCACTGATTATCCGTTCCTGGCGGACAAATTGGGACGAACTCGCTACCTTTTTCAAATATCCACCAGAGATTCGCAAACTCATTTACACTACGAATATGATCGAGAGCTACCACCGTCAGCTTCGCAAGGTAACAAAGGGTAAAAGCATCTTTCCTACAGATGAAGCTCTTCTTAAAATGCTCTATCTGGCCACCGTCGATGTCACTCGAAAATGGACAGGACGTGTCCAAAACTGGGGTCAAATGCTACTCCAGCTTTCGGTCTTTTTCCCAGATCGGGTCGGTCAGCACTTGCGTTAGATTCGCGACTTCCCCCTTGGGGGAATCTGTGCTTAAAAGAGTTTACACAAAATTATTGACAGACCCGATTCCAGTGCCACCCTGGATTATCATTCAAACTGTGTTGTAGTTCTTATGATCCCATAGTGATTCTTTAAAGTAACTGATCGGTTCCATGTAATCTATTGGTTTATGAATCGTTCTATTAAGCCACTTCAAGCGTTCAATATTATCGTTAAAATCATCTTCAATAAACCACGTAACTTCTTTCATTGTTCCTAGGACACTTCTGTTGTTTGTCTTCGAAATAACTACTTCTGCCCCATTCACTAAATACCTATTGATCAAACTTTCATCAACTCCCTCTTGGAGTAAGTAATCCCGAAAAGTTAACAAAAATTTGTCTTTCAACCGCTCTAATTGCCCTGTTCTTATTCCATCAATGATAATAGCTAATCTAGTTAAATCATTTACAAAGACAATGTGTTTTCTTTTGTTCAAGTTATAAATATTTACATGCCAACTTAAAAACGGAGCTGCATTAATATCTTCAGCTGGAGTTGTTTTCATGTCTTTCAATAAATCTTTAGTAAGTCTAAGTGTAAGCATTCTGTAGTTCCCTTCTCGTACTGGTTTCGCCTAACGTTCCCGTATTCACGACGTCCCACCGACTTAAGCCCCGCCAGGGGCGGCCGCGATGCGGTTAGTCGGTGCGGATGTGTCCGGTGAATTGCTTCCACGAAAATGCCTCTCTCGGATCAAGGGCCGTGCTCGTCACGGCCCGCAGCGTTGAATACGATGTTATATGATGCGCCACACTTCTCTGAATCTACTATCAAAATTATTTCTCCCCAATGTAACAAAAATAATCTTCATCTTCTATACAGACATTCCTAAGTTGATATTTGTTAGATAGTTCAATCAGCTTATCATCACTGGGGATTGGATCGCTTTTACCAACATAACCTATTCTTTTATGATGTTCTTTTAATTCATGTCTTGTTCGTGCATGTACAATTATAAACTTTCCGTTATTCTTCAAACTGTTAAATGCGTTCAGAAATACCATGTCAAAATTATTAAAATGAGGGATGCTATCAAAGATAATCACAAAATCGAACCAATAATTCATACTAAATTCATCTTCGAAATCAGCGCAAAATGATTCTGCATTTGGATATTTTGCCTTTAGTTCCTTAAGCATATTATTCGAGATATCTACTGCTACGTATCTTTGGAAATATATATCGAAACATTGGAGTCTAGAAAAAATTATTCCAGTCCCTGCTGCTACATCGAGTAATGAATGTTCATCTCTAATATTAAGTCTCTTTATCAATTGGTCAGCATACTTAATTGATTTTTCAGGAATCCTTTGATCCCAATCTGATGCCAACAAGTCAAAGTTCTTGATCTTCTCTTCTTCTTCTTTTCTTTTGTTTTTCATGGGTTTCCTTCTTTTAAAATTTATTGTGGCGTTTCACCTAACGTACCTGTATTCACGAACCCCGCACCGACTTAGATAGCTCTTATCTTAGTCTGTGCGGGGTTGTCTGCTGAATCCTCTCCACCGAAATTCCTCGGCAGCCGAGAGCGTCAGCTCGCAGCGTGAATATTTTGTTATATGCTGTCAGGCTCCTCTTTGAAATACTAATAAATCATTATGCCTTCAATTTCTCTGATCTTTAATATTTCCTGACGTTCTGTTGTCTTTATAAACCCTTCATTTTCATGTGCTATTGTTACTAACCATTCTTCTCCATTCTTATAAAAACACAAATCTTCTAGTAATTCAGGTTGCATCCACTCATATAATCTATCTACTTTGGTTAACAATATTTCTTCTAGTCCATCCTTACAATCAAAATAATAAACATCTGCGTAGTGCCCAAACAATCGTGTTCCCGGCCATTCTTCTTGTTTTCTAATCTCTTTTATATATGGTTTTAATACGTCAATAAATGTTTTTCCGTTTTCATTCAATATAATTTGATCTCTTTTGACTACTAGGGCGTGTCTGAAAACTAGATATTGCGTCAAAAGCAATACCATAGCATAATTTCACAAGGACGAAATCGAGAAGGGGCCTTTACAATTATGCGAAGACGACACGAAATCGAGGACCAGGACTGGGAGCGGATTCAAAATCTATTGCCACCTGAAAACACAGGAGAAGGCAGACCTTCCAAACCCAATCGAATGATGCTCAATGGGATGCTTTGGAAGGTCAAAACAGGTGCTCCTTGGCGCGATTTACCTGAACATTTTGGACCTTGGAAAACGGTGTATTCTCGATTCCGTTTGTGGAGCCAGGATGACCTTTTTCAAAACATGTTTGAGTCCTTGATCGGTGATGCGGACTTGCAGGATGTTTCTTTGGACAGCACCTCCTGTAAAGTTCATCAGCACGCTGCAGGGGCTAAAAAGGGGCTGAAAACGCCGAAACCCAGCAAGAAATTGGGCTTTCCCGCGGCGGTCGCAACACCAAAATCCACGCTTTAGTGGACGGGCTGGGTAACCCCATTCGCCTGTTTCTAACGGCTGGACATATCCATGACTCTACGGTAGCGACTGAAGTTCTTTCAGGAGTAACGTTGTCTGGGAGCACGGTGCTAGCCGACAAAGCCTATGGAACCTTAAACATTCGGACGTATATCGAATCCCAAGATGCAGCATACTGCATTCCGCCCAAGTCCAATGCGAAGAATCCTTGGGCATGTGATTTCTTACCATTATAAAGAACGTCATGTTGTGGAATGTTTTTTCAATAAACTCAAACAATTCCGTGCGATCGCAACACGCTATGACAAGCTTTCCCGAAACTTTTTGAGCTTTGCCTTACTGGCTTCTGTGATGATTTTGTTAAAATAAACTCTATTAATCCGAGTTTTCAGACACGCCCTAATATAAATTCATCACAAATGTTAAACGCCAAAGATATTAATTGTTTATATGTTACTCCTATTGGTTCTTCTAGTATTTGTATCATTCAATTCTCCTTTTATGAGATATTTCATTTTTAGCCTGATTGCATATAACGTCTTTTTCACGAACTTCTCAAAAATATTATTTCTTGAGATGTTTACGAACTTCGTGAATACTCATTCACGAAACATGTTTACGTCTCCTCCCGCTCAATCTGCTCCTTCCAACTGACCTAACGGACTTTTAATCCTTCTTATGTCCTTTACACTTACATGTGTATATCTTTCGGTGGTGCGCACGCTTTGATGACCGAGCAACTCTTGAATGAAGCGAATGTCAATCCCTCTTCCATAAGATGCGTGGCAAATGAATGGCGTAAGACGTGAATACTGACCTTTTTCTGGATTCCAGAAGCGACACGTGCTTGTTCGAATACTTTTTGAACGGTTCGTTCAGTCACATGACGATCTGGGTGTTGACCAGGGAACATCCATTTTTCAGGCTTTTCTTGTTGCAGATACGGTTGAACAATGTCCATGGCTGTATCGGATAATAGCGTAAGACGATCCTTTCGACCCTTGCCTTGATGAACTCGAAGCGTTTTTCTCTCGAAATCGATGTCTTGAGTTTTCAAGCGGACCACTTCCCCTACCCGTAATCCTGAGGAATATGTAAGGTAAAGGATAGCACGATGTTTTAGATTATGGAGCGCCTTTAAGATCAGCTTCACTTCATTCATTGATAATACGTACGGCAGCTTCTTTTCTTTCTTAGGGCGAATATGATGCCGTTCCCTCTTGCAAAAGTACTTTCTGAGCATAGAATTTAATCGCGCTGATCGCTTGATTAACATAGGAATGGGAACAATTCCGCTGAAGCAAGTGTAAAGAATAGCTCTGAATCATTTTCTCGTGATCCATCCAAGTACTTTGCTGCTGAACAAAAGTATGAAATCTATGAACTTGACTACAATAAGCTTTTATCGTTTTTGTACTATAACCTCGAAGCTGCAGTGAATGGATTAAGGACCTTTTTATTGAAGTATCCCATGGATATGTTGGAATGTGATCCTTCGTGTGAACTTCATGGTTAAACAAACTGCTTTCTTTCATCAACACAGTATCAACATGAATCTGCGTTCCTTCAAAAAGTGTTTGCAACTGTTGAATGGATTCGGGTGTAAATGGAATCATCCAGACTTTGTTATCATGAATCCATTTCCCTCCTGGAATTCCCCGAATCTTCATAACCATTTGTTCATCATATTTAAAAAGAACATACAAGGAACCTTCATCATTCCGAGACATCCATATACTCACGTTCCCACCCTCTCATTATATCATTAGCCTAAT
This sequence comes from Paenibacillus dokdonensis, assembly GCF_004916975.1. GTDB lineage: Bacteria > Bacillota > Bacilli > Paenibacillales > Paenibacillaceae > Paenibacillus_AQ > Paenibacillus_AQ dokdonensis. The sequence continues at coordinate 123,759 of NZ_STGQ01000004.1, forward strand.
TATTGGAAAACAAAAAGAGCTCACAATCGTCGCCATCGACATTGTAAGCTCCCGATACTTTCGGTGCCATCTATCCGCATACTGCAAAACCATATTTAGGTAAATCAGTAGTAATTTTTCATTTTAACTCCTCCTAGACTAAATCTCAACTATTATACACCCACATTTTGACCAACCACACTCTATGAAGTCGTTCGATTGCCTTCAGTCATTTTTCACCGTGCTCAAGCACGAAGATACAGCGTAAGTGGAATCTTCGTGCTGCTCTTCGCGAAAACATGATGACGAGTTACATCGAATCGGTCTTGATGCTTTACGCCAGCTTCGAATAACTCACACGGCCTTATGACGAACGATTAGATCCTTAGCTACTTACTCCTCTTCGTCCTTGTTATTCGCATTATTATCCTTTGCTTCACCACTCATCGTCCGAGAAGAAACCAACATTCTCCTGCCTTTCTCTAATTCCTGCCCCCTGCCCAAAAAGAAAAGCCGAGCAAATGACAGGAAATAATCCTGAATCTGCCCGACTCTGATACGACTTTTAATTGCTCGCTACGAGTTTCATTTGCTCGGAACGACTTTATTCACCTTGCACAAAGTGTTTTCAAGGATACTTATCCCAATTACTCCACCGTCACGCTCTTCGCCAAATTCCGCGGCTTATCCACGTCGTTTCCTCTCGCGAGGGAAGCGTAGTAGGACAGCAGCTGCAGCGGAACAACAGACAACGCTGGTGTTAGCAGCGGCAGCGTCTTCGGAATGGCAAAGGCCTGGTTTACGGATTTGAGCAGGCTGACAACATGCTCTTCATGCGTAATCGCCATGATGTCGGCACCGCGGGCACTGACCTCTTTGATGTTACTCACGGTTTTCTCAAGAACATCCTCCTGGGTTGCCAGGGCAATAACAGGAATACCGTCTTCGATCAGCGCGAGCGTACCATGCTTCAGCTCACCGGCTGCATATGCCTCGGAATGGATATAGGAAATCTCTTTCAGCTTGAGTGAGCCTTCCTGTGCCACTGCAAAATCGATTCCCCGTCCAATAAAGAATAAGTGCTCATGCTTGGAGATCTGTTCTGCATAGGCTTTGATCGCTTCCGGTTTGGCCAGCATGCTATCGAGCTGCTCAGGCAGGGCCTGCATGGCTGCAATAATCTGTGTAATCTGTTCTGGCGTTTGCGTACCACGTACCTCAGCAAGGTACAGGGACAGCAGATAGAACGCGATTAGTTGGGATGTGTATGCCTTGGTCGAAGCAACCGCAATTTCAGGTCCAGCCAACGTTGCGATCACATCATCCGCATCCCGGGCAATAGAGCTTCCCACCACATTGGTGATGGCCAGCACATGTGCACCATGGGACTGAGCTTCGCGAAGCGCTGCCAGGGTATCTGCCGTTTCACCCGATTGGCTGACTACGATTACCAGCGTATCTGGTGTAACGATTGGTGAACGGTAACGGTATTCGGAAGCCACATCTGTCTCCACCGGAATCCGTACCAGGGACTCAATCGCATTACGGCCAACGAGGCCTGCATGATAGGCTGTGCCACAAGCTACGATTTGCACTTTGTTGATGCTTTTAATTTTTTCCGGAGTCAGCTTCAGCTCAGGCAGTACAACCTTTTTACCGGATTCGTCAATCCGACCGCGCATCGTGTCACGATATGCTTTAGGTTGTTCATGAATCTCTTTAAGCATGAAATGCTCAAAGCCGCCTTTTTCCGCAGTGACGGCATCCCAGTCGACATGAATCATTTCCCGAGAAATAAAATTCCCTTCAATGGTCATCAATTCGACAGAGTCCTTCGTCAATACAGCCATCTCACCGTCGTTCAGGATATACACGTTACGCGTATATTGCAGAATCGCCGGAATATCCGAACCGATAAAGTTCTCGCCTTCCCCAATCCCGATAATCAGTGGGCTTGCCTGACGAACTGCAACCAATCTATCCGGTTCGTATTCAGTCAGCACGCCAAGTGCGAATGCACCGCGCATATGCGTGATGGCTTTCTGCACCGCTTTGACGATATCCCCATCGTATTCACGAGCAATCAGATGCGAAATCACTTCAGTATCCGTTTCCGACACAAAATGATGTCCCTGTTCGATCAGCTCATCCTTCAACTCCAAATAATTTTCGACAATGCCGTTATGCACAACCGAAAACTTATGGCTGTTGTCCGTATGAGGATGAGAGTTCACATCTGACGGTTTGCCATGGGTTGCCCAGCGTGTATGTCCGATACCCGCATTTCCCACGAGTGGAGCTTCCTCCAGCTTCGATTCCAGATTCGCAATCCGGCCCTTCGCCTTGGCAATTTGCAATCCCTGATTGGTGAATACCGCAATCCCTGCAGAATCATATCCACGGTACTCCAATTTCTTCAATCCCTCGATCAATACTTCCTGCGTATCTTTCTGACCAATATATCCGACAATACCACACATAATTAAAATTCCTCCGTTCACTTCTCCAAAGTGGGTTTAGTGAGCATACGGGAACAATCCATGCGGCAACTGCCAGAATGTACGGAAAACAAACTTGTATGAAGTTTACAAGGTACGTTCACGAATGTACATCTGGCTGCTGCACGCACTTACTGCTATCATGCCCGCACACTCATGAAATATGATTTTCTTATCACCCACCGGAAGCGTTGTGTGAACAGTCGCCCATCCATTTTCCGTTTTCGGTTTACGGCTGTGGTGAATCACCGGAAGGTCCCCGCCGAATGTTTCGAACACCTTCACCTCGTCAACTTGGTGCTGCCGTGAATCCATTGCTTAAAGCCGGATCCTTTCCCCGCGCAAGCCCAAGTTCTGGCGCTTTTAATAATGAACCTCACAATCCCCACTTTCTATTTTCGAATAACATTTACTCATTATATTCAAGTCAGGCCACTTTGGCAATCCTGCATACAACCCATGCCAGGCCATCCTGCCCCATATTCACCTTAAAGGAAAGCCGATGAAACCTGAACATTAGTTTCACCGGCCTATGATAAAAGTTCCTTCATTTACGACAAAAATAAACCTCAGGTCTTACACAAGTTCCCGCTTCACGACTTCTACGATCTGGTTCACGTATTGATCCAGCTGGTCCTTATCCGGACCTTCTGCCATTACGCGTATAAGCGATTCCGTACCGGACGGACGTACCAGCACACGGCCATTATCGCCTAGAATGCCTTCCACTTCCGCAACGGCACCTTCAATCGCCGTGTTGCCTTCATATTTGCTCTTATCCTCTACACGCACGTTTACGAGCACCTGAGGATACTGGCGCATCATGGTTCTGAGCTCGCTCAGCTTTTTACCGGAACCCGAAATGGTGTCCACCAGCTGAATTGCCGTTAGTATGCCATCGCCAGTCGTGTTGTAATCGAGGAAAATAACATGGCCGGACTGTTCGCCGCCCAGGTTATAGCCACCCTTGCGCATCTCTTCCATCACATAACGGTCACCGACGGCTGTCTTGGCTGTTTGCAGCCCCAGCTTCTCAGTGGCTTTGTAAAACCCAATGTTGCTCATGACTGTCGATACGATGGTGCCGTTATTCAATTTGCCCTGCTTGTTCATGGAATCTCCGCAGATGCAGAGGATAAAGTCACCATCAACCTCTTCACCATTGTTATCGATAGCGATCAAACGGTCCGCATCCCCATCAAAAGCCAGCCCCAGGTCTGCTTTCGCATTCAGAACCTCTTCCTTCAGCTTCTCAGGATGTGTAGAACCACAATGATCGTTAATGTTCAATCCGTTCGGCTCAGCGCCGATCTTCACCACTTCGGCTCCCAGCTCTTCAAAAAGCTTTGGTGCCAGCTCATAGGCCGCCCCGTTTGCGCAGTCCAATACGATTTTCAAACCGTCAAAGCTGTGGCTGATTGTTGATTTTAAATACTCCAGATATTTATATTTGGATTCATTGTCCACAATCACGTTACCCAGGTCTTTACCTACAGGACGTGGCAGATTGTCGGTCTCTGCATCCATCAATGCTTCAATCTTCAGCTCAGTTTCATCGGAGAGTTTGAATCCATCTCCGCCAAAGAATTTAATGCCGTTATCCTCTACCGGATTATGAGAAGCAGAGATCATTACACCTGCATCTGCTTTCAGCAATCTGGTAATGTATGCTACGGCCGGTGTAGATACAACGCCCAGACGCACCACATGGGCACCAATAGACAGCAGACCTGCTGTCAGCGCAGATTCCAGCATAACACCGGACACACGAGTATCCATACCAATCACTACGGTTGGCTTCTCTACATCACCTGTGAGTACATAACCACCGCAGCGACCGATACTGTATGCCATCTCCGCCGTTAATTCCTTATTTGCGACACCGCGTACACCGTCAGTTCCAAAATATTTCCCCATGATTGTTCTCCTTTTTTATATACTTCCGTTTGAAAATCCCAAATTTAGATTTGTTTATCCATCATTTAGTTTGTTCCTGTGTCTCCCGAATCATTGGAAGGATCCTGAGTGCTCCCGGGTTCATCGGGAGTGGCCTCTCCGTTCTCTTCGGTTCCTGTTCCAGGGTGACTCCCCTGGTTTTGATTTTTATCCTTGCCTTTTCCGTCTGTTCCGGTCTCCGGAGTGGTTGTCGTAGGTGCGGTAGGATTCTCCTTCACCTCAACCGTAGCGGTAAGCGGGCTTCCCTGGTCCACGCGGGAAATATAACGCGGTAGAACAACCTGAAGTGTAACTTCATGCATTCCCGGCTTCAAGTTCCCCACGCTTGCGATCAACTGGATATCGTCTTTGGTCAGACTGTTCAGCAGTCCGGGGGCCCCGTTGAGTGTTAGGGACATCACACGGCTCGCCGGAGTAATAATATCAGCCAGAAGATCGCTGCTGTCATCGTTTTTGATCGTGATCGGGATGTCATTGATGACCCGCTGTGAATTGGAAACCGTGGTGATTTCCACCTGCAAGGAGCTAGGCTCGATTTTCTCAAAACCAGAAGGTGCCGTCAAGTCCACAGGAAGAACTATAGTTCCGGCCTGCGTGATCTGGCTTAAATCCACACTAATATCCGTATAGGACTTTACTCCCGCCAGCGCTTCTTGCGAACCGTACAATTTAATCCTGCTCACATTGGACTGGGCTTTGGAGATCACTAATCCTTCAGGCAGCTTTCCCGTATACTGCAGCTCAATCGGTACCTCCTTATAGGGAGGTGAGATAATGACTTCGGCTGTAACCGAAGACGGCTCGAGCACAGCTCCTTCGATCTCCTGCCCCTTCTTGTCATAAGCAATCAGCTTGATCCGCTTCTCCTTGACCGAGCTGTCCTCACCATCAATCGTTACCGTCCCCTGGACCTTGGCTACTTCACGGAGTTCACTCTCTGGAAGTGTCACTTTCACGGTTGCCGGCTGCGGCGTAACCTTTCCAAGCTGGTAACCTTCTGCAGGCGTACCTTTGGTCATGATCGTTACCGGGAAAGTCGCTGTATTTCTCTCTTCAATATTTACCGTCACCGCCGACGGCTGAATGTTTACGATCTCCAGCCCTTTAGGAATATCTACACTTAAAGGCAGCGTACTGGTTCCCACCTTCGCATTGCTGAGATCAAGTTTGATCTTATACTCACCTGAAAATGCAGTGAGCAGATCGGTCTTTTTGCCCTTAATCTCAATGCGGACCCGATCTGTATCCATCGCACTCAAAATGTATTTTTTCTCATCCAGCCCGTACGGCTGCACTTTTACATTTTCAATAATCCTTGTATCGATTTTCCCGGTAGGCGTTGGCGTATCATTATTCCAATGGACCATGCTCCACAATAAAAAACTGACCGCAAGCGCCAATATCTTCGCAAAATTATTGTTATTAATCCATTTATTCATCTTTATCAGTCCCCTTCCGGCGCCAGAACATCGAGCGCTTTTCTTTAGGGGTAGAATTAGGACGAAGTTCTTCGTACAGCTTCGAAATCAGGGATTCTTCCTTGATATCACGTACAACCTGTCCATTGATAGCAAGTGAAATTTGACCTGTTTCTTCAGAGACAACTACCGAAATAGCATCTCCTACCTCACTGATTCCAATGGCCGCACGGTGCCGCGTACCCAGTTCCTTACTAATAAAAGGGTTCTCTGACAGTGGCAAATAACATGCCGCTGCCGCAATCTGGTTATTCTGTACGATGACGGCACCATCATGAAGCGGTGTATTTGGGATAAAAATGTTAATGAGCAGCTGTGAGCTGATCATGGACTGCATCGGAATACCCGACTCTGTGTATTCATTAAGTCCTGTTTGCCGCTCAAAAACAATTAATGCCCCTATCTTTCTGCGTGCTAAATAATTTACGGCTTTAATGACTTCTCCAATCAGCTTGTTGAATTCCTCATCTTCCGCTGACGATCTCCCAAAGATCTTGCCCCGTCCCAGCTGTTCCAGTGCTCTTCGGAGCTCCGGCTGGAAAATGATAAAGATGGCAAAGATGCCAAAGTTAAATATTTGATTCATCAGCCATTTGAGTGTGTACAAGTCAAACCAGGTGCTTAACGCCCAAATAATCACGAGCACCAGAATCCCTTTCAGCAGCTGAATGGCTCTGGTTCCTCTGACGAGCAAAATGACATGATAAATAATATATGTAACAATCGCAATATCAATAATATCTTTTATGGACTCTTTCCATGTCAAATCAGCAAAATAACTCATACTTAGGCCCCCGCACTTCCCCTTGAATGTTAAATGGGTCTCTATGTAATATAATTTCCCCTATATCTTCTAGGTTATAACGATCAACTTCAGGTTGCAAGCGGCCGAAGCTCTAAAATGGATTAATTTATGCATTCTTCCAACAAAAAGGCGCCTTCTTTCTGGAAAGAGGCGCCGAAAAATTCAGTTGCAGCAAAGGTTTATTAACGATAGGCGACATCCGAGAACGCATTTGTTATTTTATACCAAATCCAATCCAGAGCCTGATCAATGTTTTTGACCCTTCCCGAGATATGGGCCGTAGAAGCCTGGTACAAAGATCCGTCTATGACAGTCAGGTTCCCGTTCACATCACCGTAGATCTTGGTTTTACCATTCTCTACCGTTAAATTGCCTGCTATGCTTTTTCCTTCAGGGACAATCACTGTGTCTCCTTCAATGATAACCTGATCCAGATCGCTCCCTTTGACCACGAGCTGTGTGTCCTGATCCCAGAAGCTGACAGAACTAATCAGCATCACAATCAGAAAAACAGCCGCCGCTGTAACTGCAGGATGTCTTTTAATCCATCCAAGCCAAGGCTGCTGCCGTTTCTCCTGTGGCAGGGCACTCATGATCCGCTGGGTCAGCTCAAGAGGTGCAGACGGCGCGTGATGGTTCAAGGAGAACATCAGCATATCCGTCTGTTCCAGCTCTTTAAACTGCATCCGACAGTCGGGGCAGGACAGCAAATGGGTCTTAAGCTCCATCTGCTGGTCCTTGGACAAGTCGTCGTCTAAATAGTCATGCATTAAAGAGACGGCCAAGTTGCATTCCATATGAGCCAATCCTTTCATTCATATAAATGTATTCGAACCCTCTTCCTCTCCAAGGGCATAAGACTTGTTTAACTTGTAATACGCAATGGTTTTTAGAATGTTTCAACAAAATAAATGGAATTTATAATTTGGGCTCCAGTTTTTTGCGTAAAAACTCCCGTCCCCGGTGTACCCGCGTCTTGATTGTTGTGACGGGCATTCCCAAAACATCACTGATCTCCTGCAACGACAAGTCCTGTAAATATCTCAGAATCATAACCGACTTGTACTTGGCCGGCAGGCTGTCAATCGCCTGATAAATGATCTCCTGCGTTTCGGATAAAAGCGTCTCGCTTTCCGGTGTCCGGTTATCGCTTGGAATCATCGAATAACCATCCATGCCTTCCTGATCATTCATCTCTGCATCGAGCGAATATGTAGGCTTTTTCTTCCTCAGCCGGTCGATGCATAAATTGGTAGCGATTCTGTAGATCCAGGTTGAAAATTTTTGATTCGGGTCATACCTGTCCAAATTTTTATATACACGTAAAAAAGTCTCCTGAACAATATCCTCCGCCTCATGGCGGTTCCCCAGCATCCTGTAGGCCAAATGGTATATTTTATCCTTATACAGCTCTACAATCTCTGCAAAGGCACGCTGGTCCCCTTTGAGAGCAAGCTTCGTTAACCTGTTTTCTATATTATCCACCAATATATTCCCCCAGACTTGCTGATGGGTAACGATCATTTTTCACATCATTCAAATCGTAATTCAACTTCCGCAAAAATGCAAGACAACCACCCATAAAGACAACAAAAAAAGGAAAGCCATGGCTTCAACAAATTGAATCCCGGCTTTCCCCTATTTGGCGTTCCTATGGTGTCAGTATAGCAAATGTATCAGCCTGTATTCCGGAGACCTGCAGCAATTCCGTTGATGGTGAGGAGTACCTCACGCAGCAATTCAGCGTCGTCTTCATCCTTTTCACGCAGTCCGCGAAGCTCGCTCAAGAGCTGAACCTGCAGATAGCTGAGTGGATCGACATAGGGATTGCGCAAACGGATGGATTCCTGAATGACAGGAACATTATCCAGAATTTCCTTTTGTCCGGAGATCTGGAGAATCAGCTCTGAGGTAAGCTTGAACTCTTGTTCGATCAGATTAAAAATACGCTGGCGCGCTTCATCATTTTTGGACATATTCGCATATTCTTGGGCAATAACCATATCTGCTTTTGCAATCGCCATTTGAAGAGAATCAATTAATGAAGTAAAGAATGAGAATTTCTCATACATTTCCTGCATGATCTTGAGGTTCTCTTCCTTGTTCTGATAAAAGTTCTGAAGGCCCGTTCCCGCAGCATACCAAGCTGGCAGCAGGAAGCGGCTTTGTGTCCAAGAGAACACCCACGGAATCGCACGGAGATCCTCGAAACGGTCACTATTCTTCCGCTTGGAAGGACGTGAGCCAATGTTCAGCTCTCCCACTTCAGGAAGCGGTGTAGACTCTTTGAAGAAGGACAAGAAGTCCGGATCTCTGAAAATCAAATCCTGGTATTTATTGCGGGAGACTTCCGACATCTCTCTAACAATGTCATCCCAATATGCTTCACTTGAATCGTCCGCCTGTGGAGTCTGATTATTGATAGCAGCTGTAATCAGCGCTGATGTGGCTTGGTCCAGACTGCGGTAAGCAATCCCTTTAAGGGAATAACGGGATGAGATAACCTCTCCCTGCTCCGTAATCTTGATACCTCCACCGATCGTTGATGCCGGTTGAGCCAGAATCGAGCGGTTCAGCGGCATGCCGCCGCGTCCTAGGGCACCACCCCGTCCATGGAAGAACTTCAGCTTGATATCAAACTCGTCAGCCACAGCCGTCAGTTCCTTCAAGGCTACGCGCAGCTCCCAGTTCGCTGTTACTGCACCGCCATCTTTGTTACTGTCCGAATAGCCAAGCATAATTTCCTGCAGATCATTTCTAGCAGCAATGCTTTGACGGTAAATCGGCAATTGAAACAGTCTCTTCATGATTTCCGGTGCGGCATGAAGATCCTCAATAGTCTCAAAGAGAGGCACGGATTGCAATGTGCAGTCAACTGTACCGTCACTGTTTTGGCGGAACAAGCCAACCTCTTTTGCAAATACCATGACTTCCATGATATCACTTGCACCCTCAGCCATACTGATCAGGTAGCTCGTAATACATTCTGGACCATACTCCTGCTGGGCTCTATACACCGTACGGAATACGTCTAGGCACTCTTTAGTGCTCGCGCTGTATTGATGATAATTCGATGTAATTGGTCTTGGTTCATTGAGGAGTTTGGACAAAAGCTCAATCTTCTCCTCTTCAGACAGCTTCGAATAGTCAGGCGTGATATCAACCTGCGCCAAAACCTCTTTCATCGCATTTTCATGCTCTTGACTGTGTTGGCGGATATCCAGTGCGGCTGTATGGAAACCAAACAGCTCGACCTGACGGATTAATTTCTGTATATACGTGTCAGCGACATAGTCAGCGTAATGAAAACGCAAGCTGCGGTCGATCACTTTTAAATCTTCGATAAAGTCTGAAGGTGAATTATAGGCCTCAGGAGTACCCTTTTTGCCTTCATCAGCCACATTGCTCATTTTCTCCATCATGTAGACAAGCTTGATCCGGTAAGGTTCCTTCTCGTTATGCCACACTCTGCGTTTCGTGACCTCAACGTTGGCATGGTCATTGGCGATTGACTGAACAAGCTCGTCGGATACTTCTACAATGGAGGTACTAAAGCTCAAATATTGCATATACTCGGATAAAATCCGCTGGTATTCACGAATCGCCAGCTTACGCTGCAATCGAAGCGTCTCCCAGGTAATCTCTGCAGTTACGGACGGATTGCCGTCACGGTCCCCACCAATCCATGAGCCAAAGCGCAAGTATGTAGGTACATGCCAATTATGGCCTGGATAATATTTATTCAAGCACCGCTCCAGTTCCTGGTATACTTCAGGCAGTACATGGAACAGCGTTTCATGGAAATAGTACATTCCGTTTCTGACTTCGTCGAGTACCGTTGGTTTACCGTCTCTAAGTTCATCCGTTTGCCATAGGGTAATGACCTCGTTCAGCAGCTTCTCGCGAAGCTGTTCGCGTTCACGGAAGGTCAGGGTCGGGTTATCCAGCAGCATAACATCCTCAGAGATCCGTTTATGAATGTCGAGAATGGCTCTGCGCATAGCTTCCGTCGGATGGGCTGTCATTACCAGTTCAAGGGAAAGACTCTCAATAATCCCCTGCACTTCATCATACGTGAAATTGCGATCCTTCAAATCCTGAACCGCACTTTCAATGGAACCCGGCTGTACCGTTTCACCGGCCGACCGTTCATAATCGCGTTTACGACGAATCCGGTGGTTTTGCTCTGCAATATTCACCAATTGGAAATAGATCGCAAAAGCTCTAATCACCTGATGACGAATATCCGGCTCGAGTGTTTTAATAATTTCCTTGAAATCTTCATACAATTCAGGTAAAAAAACAGAGCGTAATGACTTGCTGGTCTCGCGAATCTTTTCAACAATATCCAGAAGCTCATTGCCGCCCTGATGGACAAGCACTTCACCGAGTATATTTCCCAAGAATCGCACATCACGCCGCAGAAGGTTGTTTGAATTGCTCTTATTTGCGGTAACCGTAAGTTCAGTCATGCTACTCCTCTCATCTCCATCCCGTTTGTATTGCTGTCTCTTTTGTAACGCTTTCTAAACATCATACAACAAAATCAATCGAAAATCTGCACTTTTCTGCGATAAAGCGAAAAAATCTTATATGAAATAAATACATACCTACTGTATTTATATGCATCCAACATCTACAAGGTATTATACTTAAGCTTGCCAATGCTGAACAATTCCGACATCCATTCTACATAATAAATCCAGATTGCAACTAATTATTCAGTTAGCTTTCCTAACATCCAAAATATACCTTGGGGATAGCAGCCAGGGATACGTTAACTTTGCTTCGTTCCGTGTTATCTATTTACCCAATGTAGCTTGCTTCTGATTCACAGAAGTTAATCATATACTGAAGAAATTTATTACCAGATAGAGAAAATAAAAAAAGGTCGGCCTATATAATCTCAGAGCAGCAGGCATCGTTTAGCTGAAGTTTATCTAACAAGATCTGAGCAGGCTATCTTGGATTTCCTTGCTTCATACGACTATACATCTGACTATACAAAAAAAAGCCTTTCGGCTTTTGTATGTAATCATATGGAGCGGGTGATGGGAATCGAACCCACGCTATCAGCTTGGAAGGCTGAAGTTCTACCATTGAACTACACCCGCATTAAATAAAGAATCGGGATGACACGATTTGAACATGCGACCCCCTGGTCCCAAACCAGGTGCTCTACCAAGCTGAGCTACATCCCGATAATTAAAATATAAATGGCGCGCCCTAAGAGATTCGAACTCCTGGCCTTTTGATTCGTAGTCAAACGCTCTATCCAGCTGAGCTAAGGGCGCAAATATATGGAGCGGACGACGGGAATCGAACCCGCGACCCTCGCCTTGGCAAGGCGATGCTCTACCGCTGAGCCACGTCCGCAAAACATGGTGCGCGTGGAGGGACTTGAACCCCCACGTCAAAGACGCTAGATCCTAAGTCTAGTGCGTCTGCCAATTCCGCCACACGCGCACAC
>NZ_STGQ01000005.1 GCF_004916975.1 Paenibacillus dokdonensis
GCGGAGGAGTTCCACGCGTACCCATCCCGAACACGACCGTTAAGCCCTCCAGCGCCGATGGTACTTGGACCGAAGGGTCCTGGGAGAGTAGGATGCCGCCAAGCAAAGAACCACTGTTGATAACAATCGACGGTGGTTTTTTTTGTGCGTTATTCCCACTGTGGATATCTAAACCATGCTTAGAAAGCAGAGTGAAATAGTCTACAAATTTCTTCCTTTACACAACAACAAACCTGTTGTATTATATAAAAGTTCGCTTTTACATTCGAGAGCAGAAAGCCTCGAAAGATGTCCTTTCTGAGGATGGATCTTTTGCTGGTGAGTAATCGCCGAAGCGAAGACAGCGCAAAAATCCCGTTTGGTGGCGATGGCGGAGGGGTTCCACACGTACCCATCCCGAACACGACCGTTAAGCCCTCCAGCGCCGATGGTACTTGGACCGAAGGGTCCTGGGAGAGTAGGATGCCGCCAAGCGAAGAACCACTGTTGATAACAATCGACAGTGGTTTCTTTATTCGTCTTTGACCTCAAGCAAGCTGTGGATTAATTTTCGGGAATGGCTTCTCATCCACAGAAATATAGACGCCTCTTCTGTTTTCCTTCACTTGTACACAGAAAGATTGTCCCCTTCGTCTCTTTTCTTCGTCATATTCCAAAAAACCGTCCACAAATTCACAATTTCATCCCCATGATTCACAGGTTGCTTTGTAAAATGTGCATTTCATCATCTTTTTTATGTTTAGAATACGTTCAGCTTGTGGGTAATTCATTGACTTTGCCGTAACCGTTTGCCATACTCGTTTTGTAATCCGTTTGATGTGAAGCAATAAACTGCTTTATCGAAAATTGAGCGGCTCTTTCCAATACATAGGTGAGGTGAATGGGATGGAGATCAGAACACTGAAGACTGAAGATTTTGATGCTATGATTCGATTGGGTGAATACGCTTTCCAATACCGGATGTCGGCGGAGGACAAGGACAATGCCAGAAAGAGATTCAGTCCTGAAAATACATGGGGGATTTTTGGTGAAGAAGGGGAGCTGGGTGCGAAGTTGGTACTGCTGCCTGTTGATATCTTTGTGCATGGCAAGAAAATACCGATGGCAGGAATTGGCGGCGTGGCAACATGGCCGGAATACCGCCGGCAAGGATTAGTCAAACAGCTGCTCACGCACTCACTGAAGGTGATGTATGAATCGGGTAAACTGCTCTCCTTGCTGCATCCTTTTTCTTTCCCTTTCTACCGCAAGTATGGCTGGGAAATGTTCAGTGATAATAAAAAGTATGTTATTCCAACCGACAAGCTGCCAGCGAAGGAAATGACGGATGGAACTGTGCGCCGAGATATTACGGACATAGCCGTCTTAAATCAGGTATACGAGGCTTATGCAAGCGGTTTTAACGGTATGATGGTCCGCAGCGAGGAACGGTGGAAGCATTCCATTCTGGATGATGAGGGACACACAGCCGTGTATTACTCGCCTTCGGGAGAGCCGCAAGGATACCTACTATATAAAGCCGAAAAAAAAGAGCTTTTGGTTGAAGAGTTTGTTTGGCTGAATGAAGAATCCAGACGGGCATTATGGACATTCATATGCAATCATGACTCGATGGTAACTCAGACCGTTTTAGCCCAAATGCCTGCCAATGACGGCCTAACCTATATGCTTGCTGATCCACGGATCACTCAGGAGCTTACACCTTTTGGTATGGCCCGGATCGTAAATGCAGCAGGATTTGTGGAAGAGTATGCTTTCCAAGGCAGCGGAGAGGAACAATCTTGGAGGGTACAAATTAAAGATCCATATGCCCCATGGAATGAAGGAAATTGGCAGTGGACACTTTCAGCAGAAGGGAAAGCTTCTGCAACAAAGACAGATTCAGATGTGAATACACAAGTTCAGTGCGATATCCAGACGCTCACTGCTATGATGCTAGGCTATAAGCGGCCAATGGAATTGTGGGAAATGGGAAGATTGAACGGAGAGGCTGAAGCCATAACCAGATTGGAGCAAGCTATTCCCGTTGGTCAAACATTTTTGCTTGACTATTTTTGAAATATTTTTAATATACATGACTCTCCTGCACAGACGGCGGGGGAGTTATTTCTAATAAAAGGGATGAAATCGGACAAAAAGGTCAAAAATGATATAAATACAGCTGCCCCCTTGGCAAAACGTGAGAATATGTTATAATATAGTCAAAGAAAGTCAAAGTCAGTTGTAGATCAAACATGGAATAGTCTGTGAATAAATGATGTTTATGTATGATCTGAATTGCCTGATGTTACAATAATAAAGCAGAAGCTGCGGGGATACCGGCGGCCCATGTTTGTATTCTCTTGTATCCGGTTCGCGCTTTGGATCTTTGGGTAATTTTTTAATTATGTGAATGATCCTTGAAGCTGGTGTTGGAATGGAGAATTTAATGGCTTTCGACAGCAATACAAGTGGAGGATGAATGATGCGTAATATCTCTGATATTATTGAACAATATCTGAAGGGTATTTTGCATGAAAGTCCCGAAGGATTGATCGAAATACAGCGTAATGATCTGGCAGACCATTTTTCCTGTGTACCCTCCCAGATCAATTATGTGATAAGCACAAGATTTACGCTGGAGAAGGGCTATCTCGTGGAAAGCAAGCGCGGAGGCGGCGGTTATATCCGGATTCAACGTATTGAGCTTCCGCAACATTCGGCGCTCCATACTCATCTACATACGACGATTGGCAGTACGATTGACCAAACCGTCGCGGAGGGGCTGATTTACCAGTTGGAGGAGGCCCGATTTTTGAGTAAACGGGAAGCGTGCATGATGCGGGCTGCCATTTCCAGAGATATCTTATTGGTCAAACTTCCCTTTAGGGATGAGATACGTGCAAGGATAATGAAAGCGATGCTGATTTCTTTGCTAGGCAAATAAGTCTACAGAGAATAGGAGGTACTCGATATGCTGTGTCAAGAATGCGGAAAGAGACCCGCAACGCTGCATTTCACTAAAATTGTAAACGGTGAGAAAAATGAGTTCCATATTTGTGAAACCTGTGCGAGGGAAAAAGGGGAAATGATTCCTGGTACCTCGGGAGGATTCTCTATACACAGCCTATTATCAGGACTGCTTGATTTTGAAACCGCGGGAAAAGGGACGGCAAGCAGCGTCAAAGCGCCACAATCCCTGCGATGTGAAGAATGCGGAATGACGTATTCGCAATTTAGCAAAATTGGCCGGTTCGGCTGCAGCTCCTGTTATAAATATTTTGGCGACCGCCTGGATCCTCTCTTCAAAAGAGTGCATGGAAATACTGTGCATGTCGGCAAAGTGCCGAAGAGAAGCGGCGGACGGATTCAATTAAAACGCAAAATCGATGATCTTAAGCTCGAACTGCAGCAGCGTATTCAGCAGGAGGAATTTGAAGAAGCTGCCCAGCTTAGGGACCAGATCAGAACACTTGAAAAAGAAATGGCAGGACAGTAAAGTTCGCTTAAAGCGAGGAGGAATGCGTGATGCCCAATCTCCGGTTTACCGAGAAAGCGCTAAGTGAGTGGATGCTTGGTACGGGAAGCGATTCCGATATCGTTATCAGCAGCCGGGTGCGCATAGCGCGGAACCTGCAGCACTTGCCGTTTCCTCTTTTGGCGACACGCCAGCAATCGGAGGAAGTGCTGAATCTTCTGGCCAAAGTGCCGGAGGACCAGGATAACAAGTCTTTAGGAACGTTTTACACCATCGAGCTGGATGAAATCGAGCCGATTGATAAAAAGGTTCTGGTAGAGAAGCATTTGATCAGTCCCAGCTTGGCGAATGAGTCTCAAAACGGGGCCGTGATGATCAGTGAAGATGAATCTATCAGTATAATGATTAACGAAGAGGACCATCTTCGCATTCAATGTCTGTATCCGGGTTTTCAGGTCCGTGAAGCGTGGGAAAAGGCGACGTCCATCGACGATCTTTTTGAGGCCGAGGTGGATTATGCGTTTGACGACAAACGCGGGTATCTAACCAGCTGTCCAACCAATGTAGGAACAGGGCTCCGGGCGTCTGTGATGATGCATCTGCCGGCTCTGGTGATGACACAGCAGATTAACCGGATTTTATCCGCTGTCTCCCAGGTTGGCCTGACCGTTAGAGGAATTTATGGTGAAGGCAGCGAAGCAGTAGGAAACCTGTTTCAGATCTCCAACCAGATTACACTCGGGCAGAGCGAAAATGAGATCATAGATAATCTGCACAGCGTAGTTCTGCAAATTATCGAGCACGAGAAGAATGCCCGTACCCGGCTTATGAATGATTCACGTCTGCGCATTACGGACCGGATCAAACGGTCTTACGGCATTTTGTCGTATGCAGAGGTCATGGATTCCAAGGAAGCTGGCCAAAGGCTGTCTGATGTACGACTGGGCGTTGATCTCGGTATTGTGGAGGGACCTTCCATTCCGGTAATGAATGAGCTGAATGTGATGACGCAGCCCGGTTTTTTGCAAAAAAAATTCGGTCATGACATGAACAGCGAGGAACGAGATATTTACCGGGCAAGGTTGATTCGCGAGACCCTGGCGAAAGCCTAAGCAAAAGCATTACATTAATGAATAATGATATTCCGTTTTATTTTTAAATAAGATTTCAAACTCATGGAGGTGCAGGAGAATGATGTTCGGAAGATTTACGGAACGCGCTCAGAAAGTGCTGGCACTCGCTCAAGAGGAAGCTGTTCGTTTGGGACATAACAACATCGGTACGGAGCATATTTTGCTTGGACTGATTCGCGAGGGTGACGGCATTGCTGCTAAAGCATTGATCGGTCTTGGACTCGGACTTGAAAAGATCCAGGATGAAGTGGAGACACTCATCGGCAGAGGACAAGAGCAGCCTACCAATATCGCCTATACTCCGCGCGCCAAAAAAGTCATTGAATTGTCTATGGATGAAGCCCGTAAGCTGGGTCATACCTATGTGGGCACAGAGCATATTCTGCTCGGCCTGATCCGTGAAGGTGAAGGTGTAGCCGCACGTGTGCTTAATAATCTTGGCATCAGCCTGAACAAGGCGCGTCAGCAAGTACTGCAGCTGCTGGGCAGCAGTGAGGCCGTATCAAGCCATCATGGCTCCCAGGCGAATGTCAGCACTCCAACGCTGGATAGTCTGGCCCGTGACCTGACGGCAGCCGCTAAGGAAGGCAACCTCGATCCGGTGATCGGACGAAGCAATGAAATTGAACGTGTCATCCAGGTGCTGAGCCGCCGGACGAAAAATAACCCGGTTCTGATTGGTGAGCCTGGCGTAGGTAAAACGGCGATCGCAGAAGGCCTTGCCCAAAAAATCATTAACAATGAAATTCCGGAAACGCTTCGTGATAAACGCGTCATGACCCTGGATATGGGTTCGGTTGTCGCGGGTACCAAGTACCGCGGTGAATTCGAGGACCGTCTTAAAAAGATTATGGATGAGATTCGCCAAGCCGGAAATATCGTGCTGTTTATCGATGAGCTTCATACATTGATCGGTGCAGGCGGCGCTGAAGGTGCAATTGATGCCTCTAATATCCTGAAGCCTTCTTTGGCCCGTGGAGAACTGCAATGCATCGGTGCCACAACGCTGGATGAGTACCGCAAATACATTGAGAAGGATGCCGCTTTGGAACGCCGTTTCCAGCCAATCACGGTGGATCAGCCTTCTCCGGAAGAAGCGATTCAGATTCTGTTTGGTCTGCGTGACCGTTACGAAGCGCATCACCGCGTGAAAATTACAGATGAAGCGATCGTCGAAGCTGTTAAGCTGTCCGACCGCTATATTCCTGACCGGTTCCTGCCGGATAAAGCGATCGATCTGATAGACGAGGCTGGCTCCAAAGTAAGGCTTCATACTTATACCATACCGCCAAACCTGAAAGAGCTGGAAAGCCGTCTCGAAGACATCCGCAAGGAAAAGGATTCGGCCGTTCAAAGCCAGGAATTCGAAAAAGCGGCTGCGCTGCGCGATACCGAGCAGAAGATTCGTGAAGAGCTCGAAATTACGAAGAATCAGTGGAAAGAAAAACAGGGCCGTACCGATTCCGAAGTTACTCCAGAGGATATTGCGCAAGTGGTAGCCAGCTGGACCGGTATCCCGGTACGCAAGCTCAAGGAAGAGGAAACCGAGCGTCTGCTCAACATGGAGTCCATTCTGCATGAGCGCGTAATTGGCCAGGAAGAGGCTGTCAAAGCCGTCAGCCGTGCTGTACGTCGATCACGTGCCGGTCTGAAGGATCCGAAGCGTCCGATTGGTTCGTTTATCTTCCTGGGACCTACGGGTGTAGGTAAAACCGAGCTGGCTCGAGCATTGGCAGAAGCCATGTTCGGTGACGAGAACGCGGTTATCCGCATTGATATGTCCGAGTATATGGAGAAGCATTCCACATCCAGACTTGTCGGAGCGCCTCCAGGATATGTGGGTTATGAGGAAGGCGGACAGCTGACGGAGAAAGTACGCCGTAAGCCATACTCTGTTGTCCTTCTGGATGAGATCGAAAAAGCGCATCCGGAAGTATTCAATATCCTGCTGCAAGTCCTTGAAGATGGACGTCTGACCGATTCCAAGGGACGTGTCGTCGATTTCCGCAACACGCTGATTATCCTGACTTCGAACGTGGGAGCAGATGCGATCAAAAAGAATTCCACCATGGGCTTTACCGCAATGGCAGATGCAGGCGCCGATTATAACAACATGAAGGATAAGGTCATGGGCGAGCTGAAGAAAAGCTTCCGTCCAGAGTTCCTGAACCGGATCGACGAAATCATCGTCTTCCACTCGCTGGAAGAGAAGCATATCGCGGAGATCGTAACGCTGATGTCCGACGAGCTGCGTAAACGTCTGCGTGAATATGATGTAGACTTTACACTAACGGAGAAGGGCAAGGCATTCCTGGCCAAGGAAGGATATGATCCTGCATTTGGTGCCCGTCCGCTCCGCCGTGCGATTCAGAAGCATATCGAGGACCGTTTGTCCGAAGAGCTTCTAACCGGCAATGTCGTCAAAGGTGATTCGCTGGTAATCGATGAGGAAAGTGGCGAATTGACAGTGAAGAAAAACGACAACGTCTCAGCCAACTCCTGATCTTAACGTTAAAGCAAACCGATTTTAATAAGGGATTGCCTCGCTGCTTTGACATAAGCTGCGGGTCAATCCCTTTTATGTTTATGTAAACTTTTCGCAAATACTTTACGATAAATCTTATTAAATGGTAAAATTAAAATAATGCCAATTTTCTGAGTGATCGACAAAATTAGACAAATTTCCATATCGCCAAAAGGAGAGATCATGGCTAAAATAAAAACAAAATTCAACTGTACCGAATGCGGCTATGAGGCTGCTAAATGGTATGGTAAATGTCCGGGTTGTCAGGCTTGGAATACGATGATCGAAGAAACAGAAAGCGTTATTAAAACACAGGGAATGAATTCTCCGCTGTTTCATAGTAAAGAAAAGGCGCTTTCGATCATAAATATAGAAAATAGCAACGAAGCGCGTGTGCAGACCGGGATCGGTGAGCTGAATCGCGTACTAGGCGGAGGTATCGTTCCGGGGTCGCTGATTTTGGTTGGCGGTGATCCAGGTATCGGTAAGTCTACACTGCTGCTGCAAACCTCCCATGCTTTAGCACATTCGGGTTTGCGCGTTCTCTATGTATCCGGTGAAGAATCGGTGCGCCAGACGAAGCTTCGCGCGGACCGACTAGGGGCTCTGTCTCCGGAGCTGTATGTATTGTGTGAGACCAATATGGATCTCGTTGAAGAAGCGATTAACAGCATTCAACCGCAGTTTCTTGTTATTGACTCCATCCAAACCGTCTATATTCCGGAAGTGACCAGTGCTCCCGGAAGTGTGGCTCAGGTTAGAGAATGTACGGCCCGTTTTATGCGCGTAGCCAAAGGGCTTGGCATTGCAACTGTCCTCGTAGGGCATGTTACGAAGGAAGGAGCCATTGCGGGCCCGAGACTGCTTGAACATATGGTTGACTGTGTATTGTATTTTGAAGGGGAACGGCATCATACCTACCGACTTTTACGGGCAGTGAAGAACCGCTTTGGGTCAACCAACGAGATCGGCATTTTCGAAATGAATGAATCGGGCCTTGTCGAAGTGGAGAACCCTTCGGAGTTATTTTTATCCGAGCGTCCGCTGGGGGTTGCAGGTTCGACGGTTGTCGCCAGTATGGAAGGTACCCGGCCTGTCCTGGTTGAACTTCAGGCATTGATTTCATCCACACACTTCCCGTCTCCGCGGCGAATGTGCACAGGTGTGGACCATCACCGGATGGGACTTATTATTGCGGTGCTGGAGAAGCGGATGGGGATGTTCTTGCAAAATCAGGATGCTTACCTGAATGTGGCGGGTGGCGTGAAGCTGGATGAGCCGGCGGTTGATTTGGCGATTGCTGTCAGCATAGCCTCCAGTTTTCGGGATATTCCGACAAAGCCATTTGATGTGATGTTCGGGGAGGTAGGCCTGACCGGAGAGGTCAGAGCAGTTTCACGCGCAGAGCAGCGGGTGAAAGAGGCCGAGAAGCTCGGCTTTAAGCGGATTATCATGCCGGAGAGAAGCTTAAAAGGCTGGAAGCATCCCAAAGGAATTGAAATTATTGGTATCAATACCGTGGCAGATGCACTAGCGGTCGCGTTAGATTAGGGGGCATAAAGAGATGAAGGAACCTAGCCAATTGGATAAAATGAATGACCTGCTTAGGCTGGTCGCCCCGGGCACGCCGTTTCGTGACGGTTTGGAAAATGTGCTGCGGGCCAAAACCGGAGGGCTGCTTGTCGTCGGCTACAGTCCGGAAGTGATGGAGGTAGTTGACGGCGGCTTCTCAATTAACTGTGATTTTTCACCCAACTATTTATACGAGTTGGCGAAGATGGACGGGGCCATCATACTGAGTGAGGATCTGAAGAGGATCCTGTACGCCAATACCCAGCTGATTCCTGATTCCTCCATCTCCTCGATCGAAACCGGTATCCGTCACCGTACCGCGGAGCGGGTAGCCAAGCAGACCGGCAAGCTGGTGGTATCCATTTCCCAGCGACGTAACATTATTACTTTATATCAGGGGACGCTCAGATATGCGCTAAAAGAAATTGGTGTTATTTTGACCAAAGCGAACCAAGCGATTCAAACCCTTGAAAAGTACCGGGCAGTGCTTAACCAATCATTGACTAACCTGTCTGCATCCGAGTTTGAAGAACTGGTCACCGTGCCGGAAGTGGTAAATGTGATTCAGCGGGTTGAAATGGTGCTGCGCATCAAGATGGAAATCAAGCGCTATATCAATGAGCTCGGCAATGAGGGGCGGCTCATCAGCATGCAGATGGAAGAGCTGGTCAGCAATATGGAGGAAGAAGCCTGGTTGCTGTACAAAGACTATGCACGCGAAGACAATGACGAGAAGATTCGTGAGATGATCGCAGGACTGAAACGGGCAACCGATGATGAGCTGCTCGACATTCACTACGTTATGCGTCTTCTGGGATATCCGCTCTCGGCTGCAACCTCGGAAGAATCTGTTGCACCAAGGGGTTATCGGATTCTGAACAAAATCCCGCGTTTGCCGAATGTCATTATTCACAACCTGGTTGAGCGCTTCGATGAGCTGCCTCATGTCATGATGGCAACCATAGAGGAATTGGATGAAGTGGATGGAATTGGCGAAGTCAGAGCACGCAACATAAAAGAAGGTCTGAAACGTTTACAGGAACAAGTATTCATTGACAGACAAATTTAAATACCATACAATCAATGGATGATACGGGGGTACTAAAAAAACCGAGGTGAAGAAATGTTTACGAAATCAATTCCGAACATGTTTACGTTGGGTAACTTGTTTCTCGGAATGGTAGGAATTATGCTGGCTTTTGACAACAAATTTAGTTTGGCAGCCATCATGATTATTATTGCGATGCTTTGCGATGGTTTGGACGGCCGGATGGCCCGGGCGCTCAATGCACAGAGCGAATTCGGCAAGGAACTGGACTCTCTCTCGGATGTGATCTCTTTTGGTGTGGCACCCGCACTCATCATGTATGTAACTTCTTTTCATGGCATGCCTCACGCACTGATCTGGACCGTGACCGCGATTTTCCCGATTTGCGGAGCACTGCGTCTGGCGCGTTTTAATGTTCAATCCGCCGGAATTCCGGGATATTTTATTGGTTTACCTATACCGGCTGCAGGAGGCGTTCTTGCCACACTGTCGCTGTTTCATAAAGAAATATCGGCCCCTTATATGATCATCGCCATGCTGATCCTGTCGTATCTAATGGTCAGCACGGTTAAATATCCTAACTTCAAAAAGGTAGGTCTTCCTAAAAAGGCCGTGATGTACGCACCCGTAGTTATCGTTGCTTCGGTTGCTGTCGCTGTCATTTTCCCGGATCAAATATCTAAACTAATTTTTGTGCCGCTGGTGCTTTATGCAGCGTACGGATTGAAGCAAAATGTAGAGAAGCTGACCCGCAGACGTCATCATGACCAATCCGCCGATCATAAAGTATACAACGATCACTCATAAGAGAACAGTTTAAGGTAACAATAAAAAGCATTTATTTCCTGCCACGGCAGTGAAATAAATGCTTTTTTTGTTTCTGTATATCCAGCGTTGATTCGACTGGCTTCGTCTATGACAAATTAAACAAGCCAAGAGTGGAGCATTTTTGCGATTCCTTTTGGACAACTTCATCCATGTTGATATCGAGCAGGTTGCATAGAGCCGACATATAAAAAATGTTACGCCCCAGCTCGGTACTGATAATTTCCCTACAGTTTTCACACAGCTCTCCACGAACGTGAGTCCGTGCCACTTCTTTGGCTTCCTCGAGATCCACTTCAGATTCAAAGGACTGCTTGGTAGCATGCAGTTCGATACAGCCGCAATCTGTTATTGCCTTGGCAACAGCCCGATTGACGGAGGCACTGCTTTGTCCGTTTTTGGACAGCACATCCAATAGACTGCGATGACGGAGCAACAGTTCGGAAACCTGATCCTGAAAAGCCTGTAAACTTGGTGCGCTCATTTTCCTTTTCACCTCTAGCATAAGAATTGAATTAATTATATGCCAGGCATTTGCCCATTTTCAACCAAAAATGACACATCTTCCAGAACTTAAATTTAAGAAAGGCATAGAAAAATTTGGAACTGGCAGGATTAGGAAGACTGGAATTGGTTCATACTGCTAAGGAAATATGTATAACTAATACAATCAAGGAGGTGTGGGAACATATGCTGAGAAAAATTATTATGGCATTTGCCGGGCTGTGCGGTGCATGGTTGGGCTATACCATACATCAATCAGCCGGATGGACGTTCCCTAAATTAGGTATCGATCAATCCGCATGGGGCGGCCTGATGTTTGCAGGACTTGGCGCAATTTTATTTTTGTTGATAGGTTCCATATGTGCTCAGGCGTTAACTGCCCGTGTACAGTCCATCATCCAATTGTTTGCGGGTATGCCAATGAATGACTTGGCAGCTGGAGCTGCCGGTCTGGTAGGAGGCCTTCTGTTGTCTCTGCTGGTCTATCCAAGCTTGGCTTGGGCAGGTAAAGCCGGAGAAATCGCAGCTGTGGGGCTGACTCTATTATGCGGCTACATGGGATTCCGGGTTGGACTGGATAAAAAGGATGAGCTGGCGACGCTGTGGACATCTGGAAGATGGGGCAAAGGGGATGCTTACGAGGATCGGAAAATTGAAGAGCATAAAATTTTGGACACCAGCGTGATTATTGATGGCCGTATCGCCGACATCTGCAAGACAGGTTTTATCGAAGGTACGATCGTCATTCCGGAATTTGTGCTTGAAGAGCTGCAGCATATTGCAGATTCATCGGATTTGCTCAAACGCAACCGCGGCCGCAGAGGACTTGATATTTTAAACAAAATTCAGAAAGAACTGGATGTCAGAGTGCTGATCTACGAGGGGGATTTCGAAGAGATTTCGGAGGTAGACAGCAAGCTGGTTAAGCTCGCGAAGGTTCTTCAGGGCAAAGTCGTAACGAATGATTTCAACCTGAATAAGGTTTGTGAGCTGCAGGGAGTATCGGTACTTAACATTAATGATCTGGCCAATGCGGTCAAGCCGGTCGTCCTCCCAGGGGAAGAAATTATGGTGCAGGTGATCAAGGACGGCAAGGAACATGGGCAGGGAGTAGCCTATCTGGATGATGGAACCATGATTGTGGTCGAAGGCGGGCGTGACTATATCGGAAGTATGATGGAGGTCCTGGTGACGAGTGTGCTGCAGACTTCCGCGGGACGGATGATTTTTGCCAAACCGAAACTGTTGGAAAAAGCCCAGTAAAAGGGGTATGATGGGGGTATACATTTTTACTGGGAGGCAGGGCGCAGCTTGGACACAGAAAACCGTGTGGGCGTGGTCGTGGTTTCCGCGGGCAGAGGCACAAGAATGGGAACCCGCGAAAGCAAGCAGTATCTGCTGCTGAAGGACAAGCCCATTATTATGCATACATTGGACGTCTTCGAACGGATGCCGCTGGTTCAGGAAATCGTTCTGGTGACCGGGGCAGAAGATATAGATCGATGCACCGGATGGATCAAGGAGTACGGACTCAGCAAAGTGGTTAAAGTGATATCGGGCGGAAGTGAAAGACAGCAGTCCGTATATAAAGGCTTGTTGGAAATCGGTACGGAATGGGTAATGGTACATGACGGTGTACGCCCGTTCATCGAACCTGAACATGTCGAGGCATGCTGCCGGAAAGCACAACTTTCCGGAGCTGCGGTGCTCGCGGTGAAGGTGAAGGATACGATTAAGCAGGTGAGTGAGTCGGGAACGATCGAAGCAACACCCGACCGCCGGAGTCTGTGGGCGATTCATACCCCACAGGCTTTTCGTCTTTCAGCATTGAAGAAGGCGCATGAGCAGGCTGAGGCTGATGGCTTCATTGGGACGGATGATTCCATGCTCGTGGAAAGAATGGGCATTCCGGTAGCTGTCGTGGAAAGCAGCTATACGAACATTAAAATCACGACGCCGGAAGATTTAGAATATGCCGAATTCATGTTAAAACGCAGGGGAGAGAGAAATCCATGATACGTGTAGGACAAGGGTTTGACGTGCATGAGCTTGTAGAGGGCAGGCCGTGTATTATTGGGGGAGTCACCATTCCTTATGAAAAGGGACTGCTTGGGCATTCTGATGCCGATGTGCTTTTGCATGCAGTGACAGATGCGATTCTGGGTGCGCTTGGACTCGGGGATATCGGCAAGCATTTTCCCGATACCGATCCAGAATTTAAAGATGCGGATAGCCTGAAGCTGCTGCTGCATATCTGGGATATGGCGAAGGAGCGGGGTTACCGCCTTGGAAACATCGATTCCACGATCATCGCTCAGAAACCGAAAATGGCTCCATATATTCCACAGATGGCCGAAGTCATCGCCAAGGCACTTGATGCAGATCTGGATCAGGTGAATGTGAAGGCAACAACGACAGAGCAGCTTGGATTTACCGGACGGGGAGAAGGCATTGCGGCGCAGTCTGTTGTCTGTCTCGTTAAAGATGTGCTATCATCTTGAAGGATTTTTGATTGAGCAAACACAAAAGCGGAGGGGATTACCATGACTAATAAAGTCCGCGTACGGTACGCACCTAGTCCTACAGGACATTTACATATCGGAAACGCCAGAACGGCGTTGTTTAACTACTTGTATGCCCGTAATCAAGGCGGAGATTTCATTATCCGGATTGAGGATACGGACGTAAAGCGCAACATTGCAGGTGGTGAAGAGAGCCAACTGAAGTATTTGAAATGGCTCGGTCTGGATTGGGATGAAAGTATTGATATCGGCGGCGAATACGGACCTTACCGTCAAACCGAGCGCCTTGATATTTATAATAAATATACGCAGGATTTGCTGGACAGAGGTCTCGCATACCACTGCTACTGCACGGAAGAGGAGCTGGAGAAGGAACGCGAGGAGCAAATGGGCCGCGGCGAAACACCTCGTTACTCCGGTAAACACCGTGATTTGACTGAAGATCAACGTAAGGCCTTTGAAGCAGAAGGACGTACAGCAAGCATCCGTTTCCGCGTCCCTGAGGACAAGACGTATACGTTTGACGATATCGTTAAAGGTATGATTTCCTTTAATACTCAGGATACAGGCGACTTTGTTATTGTGAAAAGAGATGGCATTCCGACATATAACTATGCAGTTGTTATCGACGATTATTTGATGAAAATCTCCCATGTTCTCCGCGGAGAGGATCATATATCGAATACTCCCCGCCAGCTTATGATTTATGAAGCCCTGGGCTGGGAAGCGCCTCGTTTCGGCCATATGACTTTGATCGTGAACGAAAACCATAAGAAGCTGAGCAAGCGGGATGAGTCCATTATCCAGTTCATTGAACAGTATGATCAGCTTGGCTATCTTCCTGAAGCTTTGGTTAACTTCATCGCACTGCTCGGCTGGTCGCCGGAAGGGGAAGAGGAGATTTACAGCCTTGAAGAGCTGATTAAAATTTTCAACCCGGACCGGTTGTCGAAGAGTCCTGCGGTGTTTGACCAGAACAAACTGGCTCATTTGAATAACGCCTACATCAAGCAGGCAGATCCGGAGCGGATTGCCAAGCTGGCTATCCCTCATCTTCAAAAAGCGAGCCGTCTGCCGGCGGAGCTGAGCGAAGAGCAGGAAATTTGGGCGAAGAAGCTGGTCGCTCTTTACCAGGAGCAAATGACCGCAGCCTCCGACATTGTCGGTTTGTCCGATGTGTTCTTCCGCACGCATATGGAAGTGGACCATGATGCCCAGCCGGTTCTGGCTGAAGAGCAGGTACCAACCGTATTGAAGGCTCTGTTGGATAAAATTGAGGCTTCGGTGGAGTATACAGCTGCTCAAATCGCAGTTCTGATCAAAGAAGTGCAGAAGGAAACCGGATTCAAAGGTAAACAGCTGTTTATGCCAATCCGTGTTGCGTTAACGGGTCAGATGCATGGCCGCGATTTGAATGAAACAATCTATCTGCTTGGCAAGGATCGCGTAATCGAACGTTTGAGATCGCAAATTAAAGGAGCCTAGCGGAAGCAACGACTGCATAGAAGAACCCAAATATGGGCGAAAACATTTCTTGTCAGTCTAATGCATTTTCGGCTATAATTACTACCAAAATAAGATCTATAAAAACCTGCCCTAAGCAGCAGGCCTGAATAGATGATGTTGCCCAACAGCGACGAACAGGAGAAGTACGCTTTAACCCCAGGCATTTGCCAGAGAGGATAACCTCATGGAGAATCTGCTTTCCATGCGGCTGGAAGTTATCCATATGCCGACTGCGGAAATGCGCCTGTGAGCTGCATGGATGAGCGGTTCAGATTGAACCGTTAGACTATGCCGGAAGGTCCCCCGTTAACAGGACAGATGAGAGGAATCCAGCTTTATGCGCAGACTAGTGATGTATGCATAAAAATGGATTCAAGCAGAGTGGAACCGCGTATAACGCCTCTGCAGCGAAAGCTGCCGAGGCGTTTTTTGGTCTTTAAAAAGCATAACTTTGAAGACGTGGCTGCCTTATATCACATGAAAACCTTCGGTTTCAAGCGGTCAGTCTTCTGTGGAAATACGCCGATAAAGTTTTCTTTTGAGATAAACCACCGGTAGTAGCAGACATCTTTCGCGACGCGAGGGATCAGAAGAGACGAAGAGGGGAACGGATATGTTTAAGCAGATCAGATCGGATGTCCAGACGGTATTTGAAAATGATCCGGCCGCCAGAAGACTGTTCGAAGTGGTATTCACATATTCAGGACTGCACGCCATCTGGGCTCACCGGATTGCCCACAAGCTGTATAGACATCGGTGGTTCACGCTGGCGCGTATTATTTCACAGTTCAGTCGTTTCATGACGGGAATCGAGATTCATCCCGGCGCCAAGATCGGCAGGAGGCTCTTTATCGATCATGGCATGGGCGTAGTTATAGGGGAAACCTGCGAGATTGGTGATGACGTTGTGATTTACCAAGGCGTCACGCTGGGAGGTACAGGCAAGGAAAAGGGGAAACGCCATCCGACGATTGGGAATAATGTCGTCATCGCTTCCGGTGCCAAGGTTCTGGGATCTTTTAAGGTGGGAGACCAAAGCAACATTGGTGCTAACTCGGTTGTGCTGAAGGAGGTTCCTGCCAACAGTACGGTCGTAGGCATACCGGGGACCATTGTCAAGCAGGATGGTCGCCGTGTGGATCGCCTCAGCCACCAGCTGCCCGACCCGATTGTGGATTCGATCCGAGGTATGCAGAGGGAAATTGACCGCCTCCGGGGGGAGCTCGAAAGCATCAAATACGAAAACAACGAGCTGGTTCAGATCAAAGCCGCCGCAGGCAGGGAGCAGAAGGATTAAAGGCTTGGGTATTGGAACATTAGGATTTTCATTTAAAGAAAGAAAGGAAATGTGAATATGGCGCTTCAAATTTATAATACATTGCATCGATCCAAGGAAGAATTTATGCCGCAGGAACCTGGAAAGGTAAAGATGTATGTATGCGGGCCTACCGTATATGATTACATCCATATCGGCAACGCGCGGCCAATGATCTTTTTTGATGTGGTCCGTACGTATCTTGAACAAATCGGCAATGAGGTTAACTATGTGGTTAACTTCACGGACGTGGACGACAAGCTTATCCGCAAGGCAGAGCAGTTGAGCAGCACTGTGCCAGAGGTAGCTGACAAGTTTATCAAGGCATACTTCGAGGATTTGGAAGGCCTCGGTATTCACAAGGCGACAATCAATCCGCGCGTAACCGAGAATATGGACAATATCATTGCCTTTATTCAAGAGCTGGAGCAGAATGGCTTCGCCTATGAAAAAGGCGGCGATGTGTTCTACCGGACGAATAAATTTCCTGATTACGGAAAGCTCTCGCATCAGAAGCTGGATGAACTGCAGTTCGGCATTCGGATCAATGTCGACGAGCGCAAGGAAAATCCCGAGGACTTCGTGCTTTGGAAGGCAGCCAAACCGGGTGAAATCTACTGGTCCAGCCCATGGGGAGACGGACGTCCAGGCTGGCATATTGAGTGCTCGGCAATGGCTCGCCGCTATCTGGGGGATACGATTGATATTCACGGAGGCGGGCAGGATTTGCAATTCCCGCATCATGAGTGTGAGGTAGCTCAGTCCGAAGCACTGACAGGAAAACCACTGGCCAATTACTGGATGCATAACGGCTATATCAAAATAAATAACGAAAAAATGTCGAAATCACTCGGCAATGGTATTCTGGTTAAAGATCTGCGCAAGGAATTCAAAAAAGAGGCCATCCGTTATTTCATGCTTTCAACACACTACCGTAACCCGCTTAACTTTAACGCGGAAACGATGGATCAGGCGATGAACAGCGTGGAACGTATTGCCAATGCTGTCGGCAACCTGAAGCATCGTTTGAAAACCGTTACTCCTGATGGTCACGGACAGGTTCGGGATGAAATGAAGCAGAAGCTGGATAGCATTCTGAAGCAGTACTACGAAAAGATGGATGACGATTTCAATACACCGGATGCCATTACCGCAATGTTCGAATGGGTCAATGAAGCCAATCTGCTGCTGCAGGAGTCCGTGGCGAACCCCGAAGAATTAAAGGCTATGCTGGCTGCTTTTGAAGAGTTGAATGCCGTGCTTCGTTTGTATGCGGGCGAAGAGGCTGAGCTTCTGGACGAAGAGGTTGAAAACCTCATAGCAGAGCGGATGGAGGCACGTAAAGATAAGAACTGGAGCCGCGCTGATGAAATCCGCGATCTCCTGGCTGCACAGGGAATTGTACTGGAGGATACGGCGCAGGGCATGCGCTGGCGGCGGAAATGAGCGGCCAAGACAATCAGGGGCTGACGCCGGAAGCGGGATGGTTCAGCTACCCTCCCTCCAGACAGCCCCGGCTGATTCCGCCGATTGTGCTCGCATACATCGGGGACGCCATTTATGAAGTAGCTGTCAGGCAGTACTTGATCTCCAAACCGAATCTGAAGCCGAATCAGCTTCACCGTCAGGCGACCGGAATGGTGTCAGCCAAAGCACAAAGCCGGATCGTGACAGCCCTCGATCCTGTTTTAACGGATGTGGAAAAGGACGTCGTAAGACAAGGACGCAATGCCAAATCCGGCAGCATTCCCAAAAATGCCGACGTGCTGGAATACCGCCACGCTACGGCATTTGAAAGTCTGATCGGATATCTGTACTACATGCAGCAGCTCGATCGGATGCGGGAGCTTATTGGAATGGGTATTGAATATATAGAACAAAATCAGCATGTAAAATAAAGCTTCTGGAGGATATCATGGATGAAGAAATCATCGGCGGAAAGCACTCGGTTATCGAAGCGCTAAAATCCGGCCGTACCATCAACAAAATTTGGATTGCTGAAAATGCACAAAAGCATTTGACACAGCCAATCATTATCGAGGCTAAAAAGCTGGGAATTGTGATCCAGCAGGTCGATAAGCGCAAGCTTGACCAAATGGCACCTGACATGCAGCATCAGGGTGTAGTCGCGCAGGTTGCGCCTTACGCTTACGCGGAAGTAGAGGATATTCTGCGGGTGGCGGAAGATAAGGGCGAGCCGCCTTTTATCCTGCTGCTTGATGAAATTGAGGATCCTCACAATCTGGGATCAATCCTGCGTACAGCAGATTGTACCGGTGTGCACGGAGTCATTGTCCCAAAACGCCGCTCGGCGCAGGTGACAGCCACTGTCTCCAAAACCTCAGCAGGAGCAGCAGAATATGTCCCGGTAGCAAGGGTTACCAATTTAGGACAGACGATTGATTCTCTGAAGGAAAAAGGAGTTTGGGTCGTAGGTACGGATGTTTCGGCTCCTGCGGGGATCTATGAAACCAACGTCTTTGACGGTCCGGTAGCCATCGTCATTGGCAATGAAGGCAAAGGTATGGGGCGGCTTATCCGGGAAAAATGCGATGTTTTGATCAAGCTGCCGATGAACGGACAGATCAACTCGCTGAATGCCTCTGTGGCAGCCGGTGTAGTAATGTACGAAGTATTGCGCCGCCGTAATCAAGGTTAACGTGAAATGGCGGATTTGCGGGATGTGCTTCTGGTGGACGGCTACAATATGATCGGAGCCTGGCCGTCTCTTGCGAAGCTGTCGCAAATCAGCATGCAGGAGGCGCGCGATAATCTGCTTGGCAAGCTTGCGGATTACCAGGCATTCACAGGCCGCAAAGTCATTGCCGTCTTCGATGCGTATCGGGTTCCCGGGCTTGGCAAAGCCTTTGCCCAAAGTAAAATACAGGTTTATTTCACAAAAGAGAAAGAAACTGCCGATGAATGTATAGAGCGGCTTGTGGGAGAACTCAGCCTTCGCAGCCGTAAAATATATGTAGCTACCAGCGATTTCATCGAGCAGCATGTGATATTTGCACGCGGTGCGCTGCGGCTCTCCGCCCGTGAGCTTTTGATCGAGGTGGAGAACTGCGAGAAGGCGATACAAAACCGCATCAGGAGCGATCATGCCTCATCGACACGCAATACGCTGGACAGCAAGCTCAAACCGGAGCTTCGAGAAATATTCGAGAAATGGCGCAGGGAATGACAAATAGTGGTAGGGATTACAAATTTGAATCTCTTGACAATTTTGTTATTCATGTTCTTTTTTAGGTAATACGTGGTTGACGGTTTCAACTGCCATCATATATACTGTTCGTATATTTCACAGAGTAACGGGGTACCTTGCGTTGCAGCCGGGGGGATTCTTGGTGAGTGTAGACCTCAAAGAATTATCGTTGTCGGATTACGAGTACAAGTCAGATGAGGACGTTGTCGAATATTTTCGTGAAGGCGATAGCGAAGCGCTGGAGTTCTTGATTAACAAGTACCGGAATTTCGTGCGCGCCAAAGCCAGGTCTTACTTTTTGATCGGTGCGGACCGAGAGGATATCATTCAGGAAGGCATGATCGGCTTATACAAATCGATCCGAGATTTCCGGATGGACAAGCAGTCTTCGTTCAAAGCTTTCGCCGAGCTCTGTATTACAAGACAGATTATCACGGCGATCAAGACAGCGACAAGACAGAAGCATATTCCGCTGAATTCCTATGTATCTTTGGACAAGCCGATTTACGATGAAGATTCCGACCGGACACTGCTTGATGTGATTTGTGGTACTCAGGTTTCTGATCCCGAGGAATTAATAATCAACCAAGAAGAGTTTGTAGGTCTTGAGGACAAGATGTCCGAGATTTTGAGTGACCTGGAACGCAAAGTGCTGATGCTGTACTTGGACGGCCGCTCCTATCAGGAGATCGCGGTTGATCTCAAACGGCATGTGAAATCGATTGATAACGCACTGCAGCGCGTCAAACGCAAACTGGAACGTTATTTGGAAGTTCGTGATAATTAGACGCTTAGATCCGAAAAAGACTCGCTTTAGAGTCTTTTTTTTTCACAATGGAACATGCCAAGGTTTAAGCATCTCAGGAATGAATCATACTGGTAAATGAATGCAGGCAGCTTGAACAGAGAAAAAAAGGCTTGAACCGACTAGGGGAAATGCGATCCCGGCACGCCGAAGACAGGGTCATTCTTTCGTTGACACGGGTTGACCCTTATGATAAAGTGTTTTAGGTAGGCCTAAATTCGCGTGTTTTAATGAATGTATGAGCAAAGACCGTAGGTTTTTGTTTATTGTTCATTTCGCAGGAACGGTTATTTTCTTTTCAGCAATGAAGGGCTTGGGCTGTTCTGCTAGGAAATATAGAGTCTTCTGGAAAGAAGGACGTCTTCGGGAGGTGCACAGCATGCGGGTAATTATAACTTTGGCTTGTACGAACTGCAAACAAAGAAACTATACGACTACCAAAAACAAGCGAAATCACCCCGACCGCATGGAGATGAAGAAATTTTGCAAGTTCTGTAACGAGCAAACTCCTCATCGCGAAACCAGATAGTTTTTTGGAGGTGTAGTCGGCGTGAAAAGTAGTTTCAAGTCTCTGTTTTCCTTTTTCTCTGAAAGCTGGGCGGAGCTCAAAAAAGTTCGCTGGCCTAATCGTAAAGAGCTGACGAATTATACTCTTATCGTCCTCGGCACCATTGTATTCGTCACGATTTATTTTTGGGTTCTGGATATCGGCATTTCCGCTGTGATCGAAGCGATTATTTAAGAAGGGTCCCGGGTGGCTTGATATGGAAACTATGGAAAAAAGATGGTACGTTGTGCATACCTATTCAGGGTATGAGAACAAGGTCAAGGCCAATTTAGAAAAACGTGTTGAGTCTATGGGCATGGAAGACAAGATTTTCCGCGTTCTTGTTCCGATGGAAGAAGAAGTGGTAAACAAGGATGGTAAGAAAAAGACCGTCATGAGAAAAGTTTACCCCGGTTATGTCTTGGTTGAAATGATCCAGACTGACGACTCATGGTATGTTGTCCGCAACACGCCTGGAGTTACAGGATTCGTCGGATCGACGGGTTCGGGTTCTAAACCGACAGCATTGCTTCCAGATGAAGTTGAACAGATTCTGAAGCATATGGGAATGGAAGAGCCTAAACCTAAGATTGAATTCGACATTAAGGAATCTGTGCGTATCAAGGTTGGTCCGTTTGCGAATTTTGTGGGCTCTGTAGAAGAAATTCTAGCCGACAAGAGCAAACTCAAAGTTCACGTCAACATGTTTGGACGGGAAACCCCGCTTGAGCTGGATTATACTCAAGTAGAGAAGATATAAAATTCTTCAGGTTTCTTGTGGGAGGGGCCATAGAGTCCCGTTAACCACTTTTGAAGGAGGTGTCTTACATGGCAAAAAAGGTAATCAAAATGGTGAAACTGCAAATTCCTGCAGGTAAAGCGAATCCAGCACCACCAGTAGGTCCAGCATTGGGTCAAGCAGGTGTCAACATCATGGCATTCTGTAAAGAATTCAACGCTCGTACTGCTGATCAAGCTGGTCTGATTATTCCGGTTGAAATCTCGGTATTTGAAGATCGCTCCTTTACGTTTATCACTAAAACTCCACCGGCTGCAGTTCTGCTTCGCGTAGCTGCAAAAATCGAGAAGGGTTCCGGCGAACCTAACAAGAAAAAGGTGGCAACTGTTAAACGTAGCGCGGTTCGTGAAATCGCTGAAACTAAAATGCCTGACCTTAACGCTGCATCTGTTGAAGCTGCTATGCGTATGGTTGAAGGTACTGCCCGCAGTATGGGTATCACTATCGAAGACTAATTATTTCGGTTTTTCTGCGACAACCGGTCAAGCGTGACCGGCATATGTGGGAGGAATTTCCGTTAAAACCACAAAGGAGGAACAAACATGGCGAAACATGGTAAGAAATATGTTGAAGCTGCCAAGTTGATTGACAGCGAAACATTTTACGAACCAGCAGAAGCCGTTGAACTTGTGAAAAAAGCTGCGACAGCTAAATTCGACGAAACCGTTGAAGTTGCAGTGCGTTTGGGTGTAGACCCACGTAAACAAGATCAGGCTGTTCGTGGTGTTGTTGTCCTGCCTCACGGCACAGGCAAAACACAACGTGTACTGGTATTTGCAAAAGGTGAAAAAGCGAAGGAAGCGGAAGCGGCTGGCGCGGATTATGTTGGCGATCAAGACATGATCAACAAGATCCAACAAGGCTGGTTCGAATTCGACGTCTGCGTAGCTACACCTGATATGATGAGCGAAGTCGGTAAACTGGGTCGTCTGCTCGGTGGTAAAGGCCTCATGCCTAACCCTAAAGCAGGTACAGTTACATTCGATGTTTCCAAAGCTGTTCAAGAAATTAAAGCTGGTAAAATCGAATACCGTCTGGACAAAGCAGGTCAAATTCATGCTCCAATTGGTAAAGCATCCTTTGATGCGGTAAAACTGAATGAGAACCTTAAAGCTCTCATCGACGCACTCAACCGCGCTAAACCAGCTGCTGCTAAAGGTGTTTATCTGAAAGGGATCGCAGTATCCTCGACGATGGGACCAAGCGCACGTGTGAGCACAGCTACTTACAGATAATAAATATGACGTTGACTTCTGTCACGTTATCTGATAATCTGTAAAAGTTGTTGTAAAAGAACTGACCTTTAAAGTTGAATATGCTTACCGTAGACAGTAGGTGCCCTGCAAAGGCTTAATCTCCTACCGAGGTGTTGTGATAGAATATAGATGTTTGCTCCCGAATACGTTTCGGACAACCATCATTCATCAGGCCTTCGTGATTCTACGGAGGCTTTTTACTTGCCTAGAACGAGTATGGGACGGGAAGTAGTCAGACTTTTCATCCTAACGATACAGAATGTCCCGGTAATTCCGGATCCGGATGCCGAGGCAGTGAAACTTTCAGGAGGTGTAGACATTGGCAAACGCAAAAGTGATTCAAGCGAAACAAGAAGCAGTAGATGTTGTAACGGCTAAATTGCGCGATAGCGTAACTACCGTTGTAGCGGACTACCGTGGATTGAACGTTTCCCAAGTGACCGAACTGCGTAAGCAGCTTCGTGAAGCTGGCGTTGAATTCCAAGTGTTGAAAAACACGTTGCTGCGCCGCGCTACCGCTGCTGCTGAGCTGACAGAACTGGACGAAGTATTGACCGGTCCTACAGCGATTGCATTCAGTGCGGATGACGCCGTAGCTCCAGCCAAAATCCTTAACGATTTTGCTAAGAAGAACGATGCATTGAAATTGAAAGGTGGCGTGGTCGAAGGCCGTGTAGTTGGCGTTGACCAAGTTAAAGCGCTGGCAGAACTGCCATCCCGCGAAGGTCTCCTTTCCATGCTCCTCAGCGTGCTTCAAGCTCCTATGCGCAACTTCGCGCTTGCAGTTAAAGCCGTTGCAGAGAAAGAAGAGCAAGGCGCGTAAGCACCTGTCTCTTCATGCAGTATGAAGTACAAACAACCAAAAAACTTTTATTATAAAATGGAGGTTCAACCATGAGTAAAGAGCAAATCTTGGAAGCAATCAAAGGTATGACTGTTTTGGAACTGAACGATCTTGTTAAAGCAATCGAAGAAGAATTCGGCGTAACTGCTGCAGCTCCTATGGCTATGGTAGGCGGCGGCGCTGGCGCGGCTGAAGCTGAAGAGCAAACTGAATTCGACGTAATCCTGACTAGCGCTGGTGCTTCTAAAATCAACGTTATCAAAGCAGTTCGCGAAATCACTGGCCTTGGCTTGAAAGAAGCTAAAGACCTCGTTGACAACGCACCAAAACCACTGAAAGAAAAAGTGGGTAAAGAAGAAGCTGATTCCGTTAAAGCTAAATTGGAAGAAGCAGGCGCTGTAGTAGAAGTGAAGTGATTTCTTCTCAAGCTGCTTTAAACATAACGAACCCCTTGAATTCTCAAGGGGTTCGTTTTTGTAAAAATCGCATTTCCCTATGTCTGAACTTAGACCGGTCGGGGAAATCTATGAATACAAGACCAAGATACGGAGGAACAGCATGTCACAGCATTACTATTCGAATCAGCCGGAAGCCAGTCATGACAGACGTCAGCTGGAAGAACACCTTCGGGACCAGACCCTTAAGTTTATGAGCGATGCCGGAGTGTTTTCCAAAAAAGGCGTTGATTATGGCAGTAAGGTGCTTATTGAGGTGATGGATATTCCGGAGAATGCAGAGGTTCTGGATGTCGGCTGCGGCTATGGTCCGATTGGTTTTACTGCAGCCAGACTTGCTGGTAACGGTCACGTGACCATGCTCGATGTGAACTCCCGTGCGGTGGAATTAGCGAAAGAAAACGCAAAGCTGAACGGCATTCAAAATGTAACCATTCTGGAAAGCGATTTGCTGGCGGCCGTGCAGGGGAAGAGTTTTGATATCATACTGACCAATCCACCCATTCGCGCCGGAAAAGAAACGGTGCATGCCATTTTCGAACAAGCGCATGCGCATTTGCGGGATGGAGGAGCGTTGTGGATCGTCATCCAGAAAAAACAGGGTGCTCCTTCTGCCAAAGCGAAGCTTGAAGGCTTGTTCGGCCAGGTTGAGGAAGTAACGAAGGATAAAGGCTATCGGATTTTCAAAGCTACAAAAATATCTTAATAATGCACAATCGAACTATTGACTTGAATTTGCAGATGTGATATTATTATAAAATGTCAGTATTAGGATAGGCTTCTTGTCTTTAGTTGACTGAAATGTCAATAGCTTTTATGCGGAGAAATGCATAAAATAGGGCATGTTCACGTATAATATGTACATTTTGGGCAAATCTACAGGATATGAGGTCACTTCCGTGTTTAGTAGGAAGACCATGGATAAGTTGCTCTTTGTTCGAAAGCATTCGGGTAAGGGCTTTTCTTTATTTGTGGATGAATCCTCTGCATGAATCCATTATAAGGTTCCAAACAGAGGTTCGCAATCAATTTTTGAAGTGAGTAGACATGAGGGGTGAGTTAAAGTTGGCAGGACATCTTGTTCAGTATGGTCGACGCACTCGGCGAAGTTATGCGCGAATTAATGAAGTACTAGAGGTTCCGAACCTGATCGAAATCCAACAGAAATCATATGATTGGTTTTTGGAGGAAGGATTGCGCGAAATGTTCCAGGATATCTCGCCAATTCAGGATTTTACGGGCAATTTGGTGCTGGAGTTCATTGACTACAGTCTTGGTGAACCTAAATACACCGTCGATGACGCTAAGGAACGTGACGTGACGTATGCGGCACCTCTACGGGTTAAGGTGCGGCTCATCAACAAAGAAACCGGAGAAGTCAAAGAACAGGAAGTATTTATGGGAGATTTCCCATTGATGACGGAGACCGGTACATTTATTATCAATGGCGCAGAACGGGTTATTGTCAGCCAGTTGGTACGCTCTCCTAGCGTCTACTTCAGTACGAAAGTCGATAAAAACGGCAAAAAGACATACACCGCGACAGTTATTCCTAACCGCGGCGCATGGCTTGAACTGGAGACGGATGCGAAGGACATTATGTATGTTCGGATTGACCGTACCCGTAAAATTCCGGTTACTGTTTTGCTACGGGCGCTTGGTTTCGGTAGTGACGCCGAAATTTTGGACCTGCTCGGCAACGACGAATATATACGCAATACGCTGGACAAAGACAATACCGATTCTACGGAAAAAGCGCTCATTGAAATTTACGAACGCCTCCGTCCAGGCGAACCGCCTACGCTGGATAACGCAAAAAGTCTCCTCGTAGCGCGCTTCTTTGATCCAAAACGATATGATCTGGCCAACGTAGGCCGTTATAAAATTAATAAAAAGCTTCATATCAAGAATCGCCTGTTCAACCAACGCCTGGCTGAAACGCTGATTGACGCCGACACAGGTGAAATCATTGCAGAAGCTGGTCAAATGGTTGACCGTCGTTTACTTGATGAAATTTTGCCTCATTTAGACAATATGGTTGGTCACAAGACTTATCATGTCGCAAATGGTGTGCTTGATGCGGATGATATTCCGTTGCAAAGCATCGAAGTTTTCTCACCGATTGAAGATGGAAAAGTGGTTAAAGTGTTAGCGAATGCGAACATCGACAAATCGGTTAAGCATATCACGCCTGCTGATATTATTTCCTCAATCAGCTACTTTATTAATCTGCTTCACGGCATTGGTAATACAGATGACATTGACCACCTGGGCAACCGTCGTCTGCGTTCTGTAGGCGAACTGCTGCAGAACCAGTTCCGTATTGGGCTTTCCCGTATGGAGCGTGTGGTTCGTGAAAGAATGTCAATCCAAGATGCTAATGTA
This sequence comes from Paenibacillus dokdonensis, assembly GCF_004916975.1. Taxonomy (GTDB): domain Bacteria; phylum Bacillota; class Bacilli; order Paenibacillales; family Paenibacillaceae; genus Paenibacillus_AQ; species Paenibacillus_AQ dokdonensis. The sequence goes on from NZ_STGQ01000005.1 coordinate 26,706, forward strand.
ATCACGCCTCAGGCACTGATTAACATACGTCCTGTGATTGCATCGATCAAAGAGTTCTTTGGTAGCTCCCAGCTGTCGCAGTTTATGGACCAAACGAACCCTCTTGCAGAGCTTACGCACAAACGTCGTCTGTCTGCACTCGGACCCGGCGGTTTGACGCGCGAACGCGCGGGCTTTGAAGTACGTGACGTCCACCATAGTCACTACGGCCGTATGTGTCCTATCGAGACGCCGGAAGGTCCAAACATCGGTTTGATCAACTCCTTGTCTACATTTGCCCGTATTAATGAGTACGGCTTTATCGAAGCTCCGTACCGCTGGGTGGATCCGAAGAATGGTGTGGTAACCGATCATATCGACTATCTGACGGCGGACGAGGAAGACAATTATGTGGTCGCTCAGGCGAATGCGCAGCTCAATGAAGACGGAACGTTTGCGGAAGATATGGTTATCGTCCGTTATAACAAACAGTCTGACAATATTTTGCCGATGCCTAATGAACGTGTTGACTACATGGACGTATCACCTAAACAGGTTGTATCCGTCGCGACGGCGCTCATTCCGTTCCTAGAGAACGATGACTCCAACCGTGCGCTGATGGGATCGAACATGCAGCGTCAGGCTGTACCGCTGCTTATTCCTAAAGCTCCGCTCGTCGGAACAGGAATGGAACACAAATCAGCGAAGGATTCGGGCGTATGTATCGTTGCCAAGCATGATGGCATCGTGGAACGTTCGAGCGCGGATGAGATCTGGGTACGCCGGATTGAGAACGTGGACGGCAAAGAAGTCAAAGGTGATATCGTTAAGCATAAATTACACAAATTTATGCGTTCGAACCAAGGAACTTGCATTAATCAGCGTCCGCTCGCCAAAAAAGGCGACATCGTGAAGCAAGGTGACATTCTGGCAGACGGACCTTCCACAGAGATGGGTGAGCTTGCTCTGGGGCGTAACGTTGTCGTTGCGTTCATGACCTGGGAAGGTTACAACTACGAGGATGCGATCCTGCTGAGCGAGAAGATGGTTAAAGAGGATGTCTATACCTCGATCCACATTGAAGAATATGAATCCGAAGCGCGTGATACTAAGCTTGGACCTGAAGAAATTACTCGCGATATTCCTAACGTGGGTGAAGATGCTCTTAAGAATCTTGACGAGCGCGGTATTATCCGTATTGGTGCCGAAATCAGCGCTGGTGACATTTTGGTTGGTAAAGTAACGCCTAAAGGTGTTACAGAGCTGACTGCTGAGGAACGTCTCCTGCATGCAATCTTCGGTGAAAAGGCTCGTGAAGTTCGTGACACGTCCCTACGCGTACCACATGGTAGTGACGGTATTATCGTTGATGTCAAAGTGTTTACCCGTGAGAACGGCGATGAGCTGCCTCCTGGTGTGAATCAACTGGTTCGTGTGTACATCGCTCAGAAGCGTAAAATTTCTGAGGGTGACAAAATGGCCGGACGTCACGGTAACAAAGGTGTCGTGGCACGTATCCTGCCAGAAGAAGATATGCCGTTCCTGCCTGATGGTACGCCTGTACAGGTTGTACTGAACCCGCTTGGTGTACCATCGCGGATGAACATCGGACAGGTGCTCGAAGTCCATCTGGGCTTTGCGGCTATGCAGCTCGGTATTCACGTGGCTACGCCGGTATTTGACGGAGCTAATGAGTATGATGTGTTTGATACCATGGAAGAAGCAGGCATGCAGCGTAACGGTAAAACCGTGCTGTATGACGGACGGACTGGCGAAAGATTTGAACGTGAAGTTACCGTTGGCGTCATGCACATGATCAAGCTGGCGCACATGGTTGATGATAAAATCCATGCCCGTTCCACAGGTCCTTACTCTCTCGTTACGCAGCAGCCTCTGGGTGGTAAAGCTCAGTTCGGTGGCCAGCGCTTCGGTGAGATGGAAGTGTGGGCGCTGGAAGCCTACGGCGCTGCTTATACACTGCAGGAAATCCTCACCGTCAAATCCGATGATGTGGTCGGCCGGGTTAAAACTTACGAATCCATTGTCAAGGGTGAGAATGTTCCGGAACCGGGCGTTCCTGAATCATTCAAGGTCTTGATCAAAGAGCTTCAGTCTCTGGGTATGGACGTGAAGATACTCAGTGGTGACGAGCAGGAGATCGAGATGAAAGAACTTGATGATGAAGATGAGACTGCAGGCGATAAGCTGAGCCTCAATCTGGAAGGCACGGAAGTCGGAGTGGAATAAGATCGTGATTATGGCGGACGGGGCTAACCCGTCTGCCTCATTCACGGATCAAAACAATAGGACTAGGAGGGTTGCTCCTTGTTGGACGTAAACAATTTCGAATTCATGAAAATCGGGCTTGCTTCCCCGGAAAAAATTCGTTCATGGTCCCGCGGAGAAGTTAAAAAACCGGAAACCATCAATTACCGTACGCTGAAACCGGAGAAGGAAGGCCTGTTCTGCGAGCGGATTTTTGGACCGCAAAAAGACTGGGAATGCCATTGCGGTAAATATAAGCGTGTCCGTTATAAAGGCGTAGTCTGTGACCGTTGCGGCGTAGAAGTTACCCGTGCGAAGGTCCGCCGCGAACGGATGGGTCATATTGAGCTGGCAGCTCCTGTATCCCATATCTGGTACTTTAAAGGCATTCCGAGCCGTATGGGTCTCGCTTTGGATATGTCTCCAAGATCTCTGGAAGAGATCATCTATTTTGCATCTTATGTTGTAACGGATCCAGGAGATACGCCTCTGGAGAAGAAACAGCTTTTGTCTGAAAAAGAATACCGCAGCTATCGTGAAAAGTATGGCTACGGATTCCAAGCAGGCATGGGTGCTGAAGCCATTAAAAAGCTTCTTCAGGACCTCGATGTGGACAAAGAACTCGAATTCCTGAAAGAAGAGCTTCGTACTGCTCAAGGACAACGCCGTAATCGTGCGATCAAGCGTCTTGAAGTTATCGAAGCATTCCGTAATTCCGGCAATAAGCCTGAATGGATGATCATGGATGTTCTCCCGGTTATTCCTCCGGAGCTTCGTCCAATGGTACAGCTGGACGGCGGACGTTTCGCGACGTCTGACCTGAATGACCTGTATCGTCGTGTTATCAACCGTAATAACCGTCTGAAACGCCTGCTTGATCTGGGTGCTCCTGACATCATCGTGCAGAACGAAAAACGTATGCTGCAGGAGGCTGTTGATGCCCTGATCGATAATGGTCGTCGTGGACGTCCCGTAACAGGTCCTGGTAACCGTCCGCTGAAATCCCTCAGCCACATGCTGAAAGGTAAACAAGGACGTTTCCGTCAGAACTTGCTCGGTAAACGTGTTGACTACTCTGGTCGTTCCGTTATCGTAGTAGGACCGTACCTGAAAATGTACCAATGCGGCCTGCCTAAGAAAATGGCGCTGGAACTGTTTAAACCGTTCGTTATGAAAGAATTGGTCAATAAAGGCCTTGCTCATAATATTAAGAGTGCTAAACGGAAGGTTGAACGTGTTAGTCCGGAAGTATGGGATGTGCTTGAAGAAGTCATCAAGGAACATCCAGTACTGCTGAACCGTGCACCAACGCTTCACCGTTTGGGTATTCAAGCGTTCGAACCTATTTTGGTTGAAGGACACGCAATTCGTCTTCACCCGCTCGTATGTACGGCTTACAACGCCGACTTTGACGGTGACCAAATGGCGGTTCACGTGCCACTGTCTGCTGAAGCTCAGGCGGAAGCACGCATCCTGATGCTGGCATCCGGTAATATCCTGAACCCTAAAGACGGTAAGCCAGTTGTTACCCCTTCCCAGGATATGGTCCTTGGTTCTTTCTATCTGACGATGGATAACAAGGAAGAAAAGGGAAGCGGCATGATTCTCCGTACCGTGAACGAGGCGGTTTCCGCTTATCAACGCGGCTCGGCAGGTCTGCATGCCCGTGTTGCCATTCCTGTAAGAGCTTTGGGTAAAACCAGTTTTACGGATAAGCAACAAGACGCAATGCTCCTCACTACGGTTGGACGTATTATTTTCAATGAGATTTTCCCAAGCAGCTTCCCTTACATTAACGAAGCTACCCGCGACAATCTGTTCAACGGTACGCCTGAGAGATATTTCGTTTATGAAAAAGGTACTGACATCCGTGAGAGCCTGAATCAGCTTCCAATCAGCAGTGCTGTTGGTAAAGAGTATCTTGGTCAGATCATTGCTCGCTGCTTTGAAATTTACCATACAACGGAAACCTCCGTTATTTTGGATAAAATCAAACAGCTCGGATTCACATACTCTACCCGTGCCGGCGTAACCGTTGCGGTTTCCGACGTAATCGTACCTGAAGAGAAACAGGCTATTCTGAAGGAATCCGACGACAGGGTAGCGGTTGTAACGAACCAATACCGCCGTGGTCTGATTACCAATGAAGAACGTTATGACCGTGTTATCGATATTTGGTCCAAAGCCAAGGACGATATTACGGAAGTCCTCATGAAATCAATGGACCGTTTTAACTCCATTATGCTCATGGTCGACTCCAAAGCACGGGGTAACAAATCGCAGATCACCCAGCTGGGCGGTATGCGTGGTTTGATGGCCAACCCATCGGGTCGTATCATCGAGCTCCCAATTAAATCGAACTTCCGTGAAGGACTGACAGTACTCGAGTACTTCCTTTCCACACACGGAGCGCGGAAAGGTTTGGCGGATACTGCACTTCGTACCGCTGACTCCGGCTACTTGACTCGCCGTCTGGTAGACGTTGCTCAAGACGTGATCGTTCGTGAGGAAGACTGTGGTACGGATAAAGGCTTTACTGTCAGCAGAATTCAAGACGGTAAAGAAGTTATCGAGGATCTATATGATCGTATCGAGGGCCGTTACTGCTTCGAAACCGTTCGTCATCCGAAAACCAAGGAAGTCCTGGTTAATCGCAACGAGCTGATCGATTCTGATAAGGCGAACCTGATCGTAGATTCTGGGGTAACCAAATTGCAAATTCGTTCAGTACTCAGCTGTCGTGCACGTCACGGTGTATGTAAGAAGTGCTATGGACGAAACCTGGCTACGGGTAAATTCGTTGAAATCGGCGAAGCAGTCGGTATTATTGCTGCTCAGTCCATCGGTGAACCAGGAACCCAGCTTACCATGCGTACGTTCCATACCGGTGGTGTAGCCGGTGACGATATCACCCAGGGTCTTCCGCGTATTCAGGAATTGTTTGAAGCACGGAATCCAAAAGGTCAAGCGACCATCAGTGAAATTGACGGCGTGGTTAAAGAGATCCGTGAAGGCAAGGACCGCCGTGAAATCGAGGTTCAAGGCGAAGCGGAAACGAAAACTTACTCTGTCACTTACGGTTCCCGTCTGCGCGTAAGCGAAGGCCAGGAAATCGAAGCTGGTGACGAGCTGACTGAAGGTTCAATTGACCCTAAAGAAATGCTGCGCATTAAAGGCATCCGCGGTGTACAAAACTACATTCTGCAGGAAGTACAACGTGTATACCGTAACCAAGGCGTAGAAATTAATGATAAGCACGTCGAAGTCATGATCAAGCAAATGCTGCGTAAGATCCGCATCGTAGATGCTGGTGATACCACGCTTCTGCCAGGATCTTTCAGCGACATGCATGAGTACGAAGCAGCCAACAAAGAAGCGCTTCTGAGCGGCAAGGAACCGGCTGTAGCCAAACCTGTTCTGCTCGGTATTACCAAGGCTTCGCTGGAAACTGATTCATTCTTGTCTGCCGCATCCTTCCAGGAAACAACCCGCGTGTTGACCGACGCTGCCATTAAAGGTAAAGTCGACCAATTGCTCGGCCTGAAAGAAAATGTTATTATCGGTAAATTGATCCCTGCAGGTACGGGCATGAACCGTTACCGCAGTGTCAAACTCGATGATCCTAATGCGGAAAATGACAGCTCAAAAGAATTGGAAACTGTTTCTGCAGAGTAATTCAAGAATAAATAGAGCGACTTGAGAGAGCAGCCGGGCTACCCGCGCTGCCTCACAATAGCTTCTTCAATGATTTTCCTTGTGAAAATTAATAGTAGATGTTCTTGACATTATGCAGCGCAGGTGCTAATATATCAAAGGTGCGTGAGTGGTAACATCCCTGTGCTTTTGGAGGAATCGTAAAAGATGTCTAATGATAAAGGATTACAGGATGCTCATGTGAAGATCGGGGCCAAACAAACCATGAAACTCGTGGAGTTAGGTCAGGCCGCTGAAGTTTATGTGGCTGAAGATGCGGAACACCGGCTCATTTCCAAGATCGAAAGCCTCTGCAGCAAGCAGGGCGTGAAAATCACCTATGTAGAAACCATGCAGCATTTGGGTAAAGCATGTGGTATAGAAGTGGGTGCAGCAATGGCTGCCATCATTAAACCATAGCAATATGGAATGGACGTAAACGTTCAATCTGTAAAGAAACGTTTTTGTTGGAGAAGGCTGGCTTTCTCTTGGCAAAGACTTTTCATTTGTTCTTTTATGAACCGCCTGGGTCTGTGGACTTAATAAAAGGTTTGTAACGAGAATAATTATATTGGAAGGGGGTGGCAACATGCCAACAATTAATCAACTAGTTCGTAAAGGGCGTCAAGCTAAAATCTACAAATCTAAGTCCCCTGCATTGCAAAAAGGCTATAACGCTTTGAAGCGTCAAGAGACTGATTTGAGCGCTCCTCAAAAACGTGGTGTTTGTACACGTGTAGGAACGATGACTCCACGTAAACCGAACTCCGCACTTCGTAAATATGCTCGTGTTCGTTTGACGAACCGCATCGAGGTGACAGCTTATATTCCGGGTATTGGACATAACCTTCAAGAGCACAGCGTTGTGTTGATTCGTGGAGGAAAAGTAAAAGACCTTGCAGGGGTTCGTTACCATATCGTTCGCGGAGCTTTGGATACAGCGGGTGTTAACAATCGGATGCAAGCTCGTTCTAAATACGGTGCTAAACGTCCAAAAGCTAAAAAACAATAGTGGATTCTATAAAGGGATTCAATGACTTAAGAAAGGGGGATATCCATGCCACGCAAAGGTCCAGTTACTAAGAGAGACGTATTGCCAGATCCGATGTACAATAGCAAATTGGTTACACGTCTTGTAAACCGCATTATGTTGGATGGTAAAAGAGGTGTTGCTCAAAATATTCTGTATAACTCGTTCAAGCTTATCCAAGAACGTACAGGCAAAGAGCCTATGGAAGTTTTTGAAGCAGCTATCAAAAATATCATGCCAGTCCTGGAAGTTAAAGCTCGTCGTGTCGGCGGTGCAAACTACCAAGTGCCAATCGAAGTAAAACCAGAGAGACGTACTGCTTTGGGATTACGTTGGCTCGTAAACTACTCCCGTAACCGCGGTGAGAAAACCATGGAAGAGCGTTTGGCAGCAGAGATTATCGATGCTTCCAACAACACAGGCGCTTCCGTTAAGAAACGTGAAGATACACACAAAATGGCTGAAGCAAACAAAGCGTTTGCACACTACCGTTGGTAGGATTCAGTTCCATATAAACTTGAATTTTGAAGGGAGACTGTTTCATGTCTAGAGAGTTCTCCTTGAAAAATACACGTAACATCGGGATCATGGCTCATATTGACGCTGGTAAGACAACTACCACGGAGCGGATCTTGTTCTACACAGGACGTACGCACAAAATCGGTGAAGTTCACGAAGGTGCTGCTACAATGGACTGGATGGAGCAAGAACAGGAGCGCGGGATCACGATTACTTCCGCTGCGACGACCGCTTCTTGGAAAGGTCACCGCGTAAATATCATTGACACCCCAGGGCACGTTGACTTCACTGTTGAAGTTGAACGTTCCCTTCGTGTATTGGATGGGGCAGTAGGTGTTTTCAGTGCGAAAGAGGGCGTAGAGCCTCAGTCTGAAACTGTCTGGAGACAGGCTGACCGCTATGGCGTACCACGGATCGCATATGTTAACAAAATGGATATTATTGGTGCTGACTATCTGAACGTTGTATCTGATATGCGTGATCGTCTTCAGGCGAACGCGGTAGCTATTCAGCTGCCAATCGGTGCAGAAAATGATTTTAAAGGTATCATCGACATTGTTGAACAAAGAGCCTTTATGTATAAAGACGATTTGGGTCAAGATATCGAAGAAACCGAAGTTCCTGCAGAGTTCAAAGACAAAGTCGAAGAACTTCGTGCAGAACTGATCGAGAAAGTTGCAGAACTCGACGAAGAATTGACAATGAAGTATCTGGAAGGTGAAGAAATTACAATTCCAGAACTGAAGGCTGCACTCCGTAAAGGTGTTGTAGAAGTTAAAATCTTCCCAGTTATCTGTGGCTCTTCCTACCGTAACAAAGGTGTTCAGCTAATGTTGGACGCTGTAGTTGATTACCTGCCAGCTCCGACAGATGTACCAGCTATCGTGGGTCATCTGGAAGATGGTACTGAAACGGTTCGTCATTCTGATGATAATGAACCTTTCTCTGCGCTTGCATTTAAAATTATGACTGACCCTTACGTTGGTAAACTTACGTTCTTCCGTGTATATTCCGGTGTATTGCAATCCGGCTCTTATGTACTGAATGCAACGAAAGGTAAACGTGAGCGTATCGGCCGTATCCTTCAAATGCATGCAAACAGCCGTCAAGAAATCTCTGAAGTTTACTGCGGAGATATCGCTTCTGCTGTAGGTTTGAAAGACACCGGTACAGGTGATACACTTTGCGATGAGAAGCATCCGGTAATCCTGGAATCCATGAACTTCCCGGATCCAGTTATCGAAATCGCAGTAGAACCTAAAACGAAAGCCGACCAAGATAAAATGGGCGTTGCTTTGGGCAAATTGACTGAAGAAGATCCTACGCTTCGCGCACACACAGATGAAGAAACAGGCCAAACAATCTTGGCAGGTATGGGTGAACTTCACCTTGATATCATCATCGACCGTATGCGTCGTGAGTTCAAAGTAGAAACCAATGTGGGTAAACCACAGGTTGCCTACCGTGAAACCTTCCGTCAAGCAGCTCGTGTTGAAGGTAAATTCGTTCGCCAATCCGGTGGTCGTGGTCAATACGGTCACGTATGGGTTGAGTTCGAACCTCTCGAAGCAGGAACAGGCAGCCAGTTCGAAAGTAAGGTTGTCGGTGGTTCTGTACCAAGAGAATACATTCAGCCAGCACTGACTGGTATCGAAGAAACCATGAAGAGTGGTGTCCTTGCTGGCTTCCCGCTTGTAGACGTTAAAGCTACAATCGTTGACGGATCGTACCATGATGTTGACTCCAATGAAATGGCATTTAAGATTGCCGGTTCCATGGCGCTTAAAGCAGCAAAAGACAAGTGTAAGCCTGTCTTGCTCGAGCCTATCATGAAAGTTGAAGTTACAGCGCCTGAAGAATACATGGGCGACGTAATGGGCATGCTGAACTCCCGTCGTGGACGCATTGAAGGAATGGATTCCCGTTCCGGTGCTCAAATTATCCGTGCGAAGGTGCCTCTGTCCGAAATGTTCGGATACTCGACAACTCTTCGTTCCGGTACGCAAGGACGCGGCGTGTTCTCCATGGAACTGTCTCACTATGATGAAGTTCCTAAGAATATTGCTGAAGAGATCGTATCGAAGTCCAAAGGATCTGCTGAGTAATTTCAATAACGTTTTAAAGACTGACCGGAACATTCAACATCCAAGACAACCTGCATAAACTCCGGTCAGCACAAACATAAAAAAATTTAATTATTCCATTTAAGGAGGAATTGTTCAAAATGGCAAAGGCTAAATTTGAACGTAACAAACCGCACGTTAACATCGGTACTATTGGTCACGTTGACCATGGTAAAACTACTCTGACTGCTGCTATCACAACTGTATTGTCCAAAACTTACGGTGGTGTAGCAACAGCGTTTGACCAAATCGATAAAGCTCCAGAAGAGCGCGAGCGCGGTATCACTATTTCCACAGCTCACGTTGAGTACGAAACACCAGCTCGTCACTATGCACACGTTGACTGCCCAGGTCACGCCGACTATGTTAAAAACATGATCACTGGTGCTGCTCAAATGGACGGAGCAATCCTGGTTGTATCCGCAGCTGACGGCCCTATGCCGCAAACTCGCGAACACATCCTGTTGTCCCGCCAAGTAGGCGTTCCTTACATCGTTGTATTCTTGAACAAATGCGACATGGTTGATGACGCTGAACTTCTTGAACTGGTTGAAATGGAAGTGCGCGACTTGCTTAGCGAGTATGACTTCCCAGGCGACGACACTCCAATCATCCAAGGTTCTGCTCGTGAAGCTCTGCAAAACCCAGATGGCGAGTGGGCACAAAAAATCATTGAAATGTTCAAAATCATCGATGAGTACATCCCAGAGCCAGTACGTGACACTGACAAGCCTTTCCTTATGCCTGTCGAGGACGTATTCTCTATCACTGGTCGCGGTACCGTTGCTACAGGTCGTGTAGAACGTGGTACTGTTAAAGTGGGCGAAGAAATCGAGATCATCGGTATCGCTGAAGAGTCCAAAAAATCCGTCGTTACTGGCGTAGAAATGTTCCGCAAATTGCTTGATTCCGCTCAAGCTGGTGACAACATCGGAGCCCTGCTTCGTGGTGTAGACCGTACTCAAATCGAACGTGGTCAAGTACTGGCTAAGCCAGGTTCAGTTAAGCCACACACTGAATTCTCTGCACAAATTTACGTTCTGACTAAAGAAGAAGGTGGCCGTCATAAGCCTTTCTTCACTGGATACCGTCCACAGTTCTACTTCCGTACAACTGACGTTACTGGTATCATCAGCCTGCCAGAAGGCGCTGAAATGGTTATGCCTGGCGACAACATCACGGTTACTGTATCACTGATTGCTCCAATCGCGATCGAAGAAGGAACTAAGTTCTCTATTCGTGAAGGTGGACGTACAGTAGGTGCCGGTGCGGTAGCTACAATCACTAAATAATAAAGGCTAACGCCTTTGAGATTTAATAAATGCAACAATGTGCTGGAACGAGTAACGTTATGATGTGAACGAAAGATGCAGGAGGCACTTCTCTTCATGAGAAGTGCCTCCTGTTTTTTTATCTAAAGAATTTCATAGGATATAAACCCTTTACAATTTTGTATAAATTTCGTATGATATTGTACAGTCTTTGTATAACATTATGCTTCGCTGATGAATGAGGAGTGATCGTGAGTATGAATTGCCCGTTCGGTTTTATAAGTCAAAAGCTGCACAGTAAGGATAGCCAGAATCTTCAAAATAATAATTTGAAACAAGCTTTTGCCGAAGATTTTATAGAGCGAAGCTCGCATTTTCTACCCGGACACGAAGAACTCAATGAACAGATGCGAATGATCGACTTGAATGAAATGGATTTAAGCTTACTTCGTCAAATTAAGCCTGCTATCGAAATGTATATGGACCGGATAACCGATTACTTTTATGAGTCTGTATTGGATGTTGAAAAGCTTGAACAAATTATATTGAAGCACAGTACAATTGAACGATTAAAGAGAACGCTCCGGGATCATCTGTTGGAGGTTTTCGATGGGAATGTCGATGAGGAATACATAAATAAAAGGTTGATGATCGCTAAAGTCCATAAAAGAGTGGGTTTGGAGCCTAAATGGTATTTATCCGCATTTCAAAATTTGCAAAATGGGTTTATGGAGATAATATATAAGGAAATACTCATAGATGACGAACAGAGATTAAAGGTTATCCGGACGATTACGAAACTGCTCAATTTGGAGCAGCAGCTTGTGCTGGAGGCATATGAAAAAGAAAACATGCTGGAAAAACAGCTTGAATACGAAATGGTGAAGGATGAACTAAAGAACAAAATTGCCATGTTCAGTGAGGATCTTGTTCATCTAAGCATTTCGACCAATGCTGCGATTGAGCAGCTGATTGCGAGCAGTGGTGAAGTTAACGATACCTTCCACAAAACCTCGTCTCTTGCTGTCAACTCCGAGAAGTTGGCCCAGGAGGGAAGTCTGCAGATGGATGGACTCAACGAACGGATTAGCAGTATTTTTGAGCATACTCACGAAATGGAGGATTACGTTAAAGAACTAACTGATGCCTCGAAGCAAATTGAGTATATAGTGGATTCGGTAAAAGAGTTTGCAAGCCAAACTAAGATGCTTTCCTTAAACGCGACGATCGAGGCCGCGAGAGCCGGTGAACATGGCAGGGGTTTTGGCGTGGTTGCTCAGGAAGTCAGCCGATTGTCTGAGGATACGAAGCAGACCGTCGTCCGCATTGCAGATTTGGTGAAAAATTCTGGCGATATTACATCCAAGGTTGTAAACAAGATCAAAGAGGTGCGCCAGCTAACCGATATGGGAAGGAAGCAGTCTTCCGACACAAGTATGGTATTCGCCAATATTGTGGGATCGATGAAACATAGTACCCAGGAAATTGTGTCGGTCGAGGAGCAGATCAGATTGTTGATTACTACTATTGAAGGAATAGGATATTCTACTTCTCAAGCAGCAGATTCAGCAGAACGCTTCAAAGCCGCTTCGGTCCAGCTTTAATCAGCTTCAAAGCCAATCCCTCGCGTTCATTTCAAAAGAATGACGCTCTTTTTATTTAAAGCTTGCAATGTGCCCATTCTTTATATATAATAGTGAATGTTGTTCTGAGACGTTGCGATGATGTGAGAGGTTACTGACACACCCGGCCCCTTTGCCATGGAGCAGTGTGTTAGAAAATTTTCACGGAGTATGTCCGATACCAAATTGGGCGATAGAAGGAGGGACTAAAATGGCAAAGCAAAAAATTCGTATTCGTTTGAAGGCTTACGATCACAGAATTCTTGATCAATCCGCTGAGAAAATTGTTGAAACAGCGAAACGTTCGGGTGCAGGTGTATCTGGACCGATTCCGCTTCCAACTGAAAAGCAAATCATTACTATTCTCCGTGCGGTACACAAGTATAAGGATTCTCGGGAACAGTTCGAAATGCGCACACATAAGCGCTTGATCGACATTGTAAACCCAACTCCACAAACTGTGGATGCTCTTATGCGCTTGGACCTGCCGTCCGGTGTAGATATCGAAATTAAATTGTAATTCCCGAATTAAGAAGGAAATGAGGTGTCAACATGAAAGGTATCTTAGGAAAAAAACTCGGAATGACTCAAGTGTTTACCGCTGAAGGTAACGTAATTCCTGTAACGGTTATCGAAGCAGGTCCTTGTGTTGTTCTGCAAAAGAAAGATGTCGAGAACGATGGATACGAAGCGATCCAAATCGGTTTCTCCGATAAAAAAGAAAGCAGATCCAACAAACCTGAAGCAGGTCATGCCAAAAAGGCAAATACTGCGCCTAAGCGCTACGTTCGCGAGGTTCGCGGTGTTGACCTCGGAGCATACGAGGTTGGCCAAGAACTGAAAGCAGACATTTTTGCAGAAGGCGAATATGTTGACGTAACGGGTACTTCTAAAGGTAAAGGTTTCCAAGGTAACATCAAACGTTGGGGACAAAGCCGCGGACCAATGGCACACGGATCGCGTTACCATCGTGGACCAGGTTCCATGGGCTCCATTCAAGCAAACCGCGTTCCTAAAGGTAAACACCTTCCAGGACACATGGGCCATGTAACTGTAACTGTACAAAAGCTTGAAGTTGTTAAAGTTGATACAGAGCGTAACGTTCTGCTGATCAAAGGCGCCATTCCAGGCCCTAAAAACAGCTTCGTGAAAATCAATGAAACGGTGAAAAAATAATCACCTAAGGAAAGGAGGAACAAGCAATGCCAAAAGTATCCGTGTTTAATGTCAGCGGAAGCCAAGTAGAAGAATTGGAACTGAGCGATGCGGTATTCGGTATTACACCTAACGTACACGTTTTGAACCAAGCTGTATTGCTGCAAAGAGCATCTTTGCGTCGTGGTACACACAAAGTGAAAGGCCGTTCTGAAGTACGCGGCGGCGGACGTAAGCCTTGGAAACAAAAAGGCACAGGCCGTGCACGTCAAGGTTCGATCCGTTCACCACAATGGAAAGGCGGCGGTACTGTATTTGGTCCAACACCACGCAGTTACTCGTTCAAGCTTCCTAAGAAAGTTCGTCGTTTGGCGATTAAATCCGCATTGTCTTCCAAAGTGATTGACAATAACATTATTGTTCTGGATGCACTTGCTCTGACCACGCCTAAAACGAAGGAATTTGCATCGATCCTGAACAACCTGAAAGTGGAACGTAAAGCTCTGATCGTGGCTCCTAGCTATGATGATAATGTAGCTCTTTCCGCTCGTAATATTCCTGGAGTGAAATTCGTAGCGGCAGACGGCATTAATGTTCTTGACGTGCTTATGTACGACAAGCTGATCATTACGAAAGAAGCAGTTCAGAAGGTAGAGGAGGTGCTCGCGTAATGAAAGATCCTCGTGATATTATCAAACGTCCGGTGATTACAGAACGTACTGCTGACTACATGGCTGACCTTAAGTATGCCTTCGAAGTTGACATTCGTGCTAATAAAACCGAAATCAAACAAGCCGTTGAGTCTATTTTCAAAGTGAAAGTAACCAGCGTTAACACTATGCGCGTCCCAGCTAAGCCGAAACGTTATGGCCGCTACAACGGTTATACAACCGAGTGGAAAAAAGCCATCGTAACGCTGAGCAAAGACAGCAAAGCGCTCGAGTTTTTTGAATCTGTAGAGTAAGGAGGAAATCACGTGCCTATTAAAAAGTATAAACCTACTTCCCCGGCAAGACGTAACATGTCTGTATCTACTTTCGAAGAGATTACGACAAATCAGCCGGAGAAATCGTTGCTTGCACCGCTTAGCAAAAAAGCTGGCCGCAACAACCAAGGTAAAATTACAGTTCGTCACCACGGCGGCGGACATAAACGTAAATACCGTATCATCGACTTCAAACGTACGAAAGACGGCATACCAGGTACCGTTGCTACAGTTGAGTATGATCCGAACCGTACTTCTAACATCGCTCTGATCCACTATGCAGACGGAGAGAAACGCTACATCATCGCTCCTAAAGGTCTGAAAGTTGGAGACAAGGTCGAATCCGGACCGAGCGCCGACATTAAAATCGGTAATGCTCTTCCAATGGAGAACATTCCAGTAGGTACTGTTATCCACAACATCGAACTGCAACCTGGCAAAGGCGGACAATTGGTTCGTGCAGCCGGTACCGAAGCTCAGCTTCTTGGTAAAGAAGAGAAATACGTATCCGTACGTTTGTCTTCTGGTGAAGTTCGCAAGCTCTTGAAGGTTTGCCGCGCAACCATCGGTTCTGTTGGCAACGAAGATCATGAGCTCATCAAAATCGGTAAAGCAGGCCGCAGTCGCTGGCTCGGACAACGTCCTGAAGTCCGCGGTGTAGTCATGAACCCTAACGATCACCCTCACGGTGGTGGTGAAGGCCGCGCTCCGATCGGTCGTAAATCGCCTATGTCTCCTTGGGGCAAACCAACCCTTGGTTACAAAACGCGTAAAAAAGGAAAAGCTTCTGACAAGTATATCGTTCGCCGCCGCACAAAATAATGCACATTGTGCATAACTTTGTGAAGTGCCGAAAGTAACGAGAGATTGGACGAAGGGAGGATTTTATAGATGAGTCGCAGTTTGAAAAAAGGACCTTTCATTGATGGGTACCTGCTGAAAAAAGTAGAAGTGATGAACGAGTCGAGCAAGAAAGCTGTTATCAAAACTTGGTCCCGCCGTTCTACTATTTTCCCACAATTTATCGGTCACACGTTCGGTGTATACGATGGACGCAAACACGTTCCTGTATATGTAACGGAAGACATGGTAGGTCACAAATTGGGTGAATTTGCTCCAACACGTACTTACAAAGGTCATACGGACGATGACAAGAAAACAAGAAGATAATTTGAAGCTCTTTGTTTGAGAGGAGGTAAAACAAATGGAAGCAAAAGCACATGCCAGATCGATCCGGATTGCTCCTCGTAAAGTCAAACTCGTGATTGACTTGATCCGTGGTAAGCAAGTTGGTGAGGCTATCGCCATTCTCCGCCACACTCCGAAATCGGCTTCCCTGGTTGTAGAGAAGCTGCTGAACTCAGCGATCGCCAATGCTGAGCATAACTACTCTATGGATATTAATAGTTTGGTTGTTAGTCAGGTTTTCGTTAACCAAGGACCAACCATGAAGAGATTCCGTCCACGTGCCATGGGCCGTGCAAGCAGAATCAATAAACGCACCAGCCACATTACTTTGGTGGTATCTGAAAAATAAGGAGGGATAACGTGTGGGCCAAAAGGTAAATCCTGTCGGACTCCGGATCGGTATTATCCGTGATTGGGAATCTAAATGGTATGCAGGCAAAGATTTCGGAAATCTTTTGCTGGAAGACGTTAAAATTCGCGAATACCTTAAGAATAAACTAAAAGATTCTGCTGTATCTCGTATTGAAATCGAGAGAGCGGCAAATCGTGTGAATGTGACTATCCACACTGCGAAACCAGGTATGGTTATCGGTAAAGGTGGTTCTGAAGTCGAAGTACTGCGGAGCCAAGTTACTAAAATTGCAGGCGGCAAAAAAGTTCACATCAATATCTCTGAAATCAAACATGCGGATCTGGATGCAATCTTGGTTGCAGAAAGCATCGCACAACAACTGGAACGTCGTGTATCTTTCCGTCGCGCTCTGAAACAAGCGATTCAAAGAACAATGCGTTCTGGTGCAAAAGGAATTAAAACTCAAGTCGGCGGACGTCTTGGCGGTGCCGAGATTGCTCGTTCGGAAGGATATAGTGAAGGAACAGTTCCTCTTCATACGCTCCGTGCTGATATTGACTATGGTACAGCAGAAGCGCATACTACTTATGGCCGTATTGGCGTAAAAGTATGGATCTATCGTGGTGAGGTACTTCCTCCGGCTAAGAAACAAGCTGCTCAGGAAGGAGGCAACTAATCATGTTGGTACCAAAACGTGTAAAACACCGCAAGCAACAACGCGGTCACATGAAAGGTATGGCTAAAGGCGGCACTGAGCTCAACTTCGGTGAATTCGGTCTGCAAGCTCTTGAGCCAACTTGGATTACGAACCGCCAGATCGAAGCAGCGCGTATTGCTATGACGCGTTACATCAAACGTGGCGGTAAAGTATGGATTAAAATTTTCCCTGATAAGCCGATCACTCAAAAACCTCTTGAGGTTCGTATGGGTAGCGGTAAAGGTAACGTAGAGAAATGGGTCGCAGTTGTCAAACCAGGTAAGATTATGTTTGAACTTGGAGGCGTGCCTGAGGAGATCGCTCGCGAAGCGATGCGTCTTGCCGCTCACAAGCTGCCGATCAAAACGAAGTTTGTGAAACGTGAAGAATTGGGTGGTGAAGCAAATGAAAGCTAATGATCTGCGTAACTTGACCACTGCAGAAATTGAGCAAAAGATTGCGGGTTTTAAAGAGGAGCTCTTTAACCTCCGTTTTCAATTGGCTACCGGACAGCTTGACAACCCGACTCGGATCCGTGATGTGCGCAGGGAAATAGCTCGTGCTAAAACCGTCATCCGTGAAAGAGAACTTGGGATTAGTTAATTGAATCAGTCATTTTTGCCTGTATTCAGGAAGGAGGCTAACGATGAGCGAAGAACGCAATGCTCGTAAAGTGCAAGTAGGTAAAGTTGTCAGTGACAAAATGGAAAAAACCATTGTTGTAGCTGTTGAAACTTACAAAAAACATGATCTCTATCACAAGCGTATTAAATACACTAAGAAATTTAAGGCGCATGATGAGAACAATACTGCAAAAATCGGAGATACCGTTAAAATCATGGAAACTCGTCCACTCTCCAAAGACAAACGCTGGAGATTGGTAGAAGTCGTTGAAAAAGCGGTTATCATCTAAAGATATAACGACAGTTTTTCCGAAAGGAGGAAATTTCAATGATTCAACCATTTACACGTCTGCATGTAGCTGACAATTCTGGTGCGAAGGAACTGATGTGTATCCGCGTATTGGGTGGTACGGGTCGTCGTACTGCTGCAATCGGTGATTTGATCGTTTGTTCCGTGAAACAAGCAACACCAGGCGGCGTTGTCAAAAAGGGTGACGTAGTCAAGGCTGTTGTGGTTCGTACGAAGCGTTCTGTACGCCGTAAGGACGGATCTTATATCGCATTTGACGAAAACGCAGCGGTTGTTGTTAAAGACGACAAGGGCCCACGCGGAACTCGTATTTTCGGACCAGTGGCTCGCGAACTTCGTGATAAAGACTTCATGAAAATCGTTTCCTTGGCACCGGAAGTTATCTAAGACTTACAATGATCGGATAACCGATTGAATAGATCGTTCCAAGTTATGCTTGTCAAAAGGCAAGCCGCAGGAGGTGTAACAAATGCCAAAAGTGAAAAAGGTTCTGGAATCGCACAATAACAAGCTGCACGTCAAGAAAGAAGACACGGTTATGGTTATCAGCGGTAAAGACAAAGGCAAAAAAGGCCGTGTCATTGCAGCGTACCCTCGTGAAAACCGTGTGCTTGTGGAAGGCGTCAACATGGTGAAAAAACACCAGAAGCCGAACCAAATGAATCCGCAAGGCGGAATTATTGAACAAGAAGCGCCGATCCATGTATCCAATGTGATGCATCTTGATCCGAAGAGCGGTAAAGTAACTCGTGTTGGTTACAAAGTGCTCGATAACGGTAAAAAGGTTCGTGTTGCTAAGAAGTCCGGAGAAGTTATCGACTAATCGAACAGTGGAGAAAGGAGGTTTATGATTCATGGCAACAAGAATGAAAGAACGCTTTCTGAATGAAATTACTCCTGCCTTGATGCAGAAGTTCAATTATTCTACGGTAATGCAAGTACCTAAAATCGAGAAGGTTGTCATCAACATGGGTGTTGGTGAGGCTGTTTCCAACTCGAAAGTGCTTGATTCCGCAGTGGCTGATATGCAGCTGATTGCTGGTCAAAAACCAGTCATTACTCGTGCTAAAAAATCCATCGCAGGATTCAAATTGCGTGAGAATATGCCGATCGGTGTTAAAGTAACTCTGCGCGGTGAGCGTATGTATTACTTCTTGGACAAATTGTTCAACATTACTCTTCCACGCGTACGTGACTTCCATGGCGTGTCCACCAAAGCATTTGACGGACGCGGTAACTACACACTTGGCCTCAAGGAACAACTGATTTTCCCTGAGATCGAGTATGATAAAGTGGATAAAGTCCGTGGTATGGATATCGTAATCGTAACGACGGCTAAAACTGACGAAGAGTCCCGCGAGCTGCTCGCTCAATTGGGAATGCCTTTTGCGAAGTAATTCGTGAATCCATTTCTCCGAAAATTTTTAGGAGGTGTCAGGCTAAGTGGCAAAAACTTCGATGAAAGTAAAACAACAACGTACGCCTAAGTATAAAGTTCGTGCTTACACGCGCTGCGAACGTTGCGGTCGTCCACATTCGGTACTGCAAAAGTTCAAAATTTGCAGAATTTGTTTCCGTGAATTAGCTTATAAGGGCCAGATTCCTGGCGTCAAAAAAGCAAGCTGGTAAGAAGTTTATAATCGGGAAGGAGGTTTACACACATGACTATGTCTGATCCAATTGCAGATATGCTTACTCGTATCCGTAACGCCAACACTGTGCGTCACGAAACAGTAGAAATGCCTGCTTCGACGATGAAAAAACAAATCGCTGATATCTTGAAGCGTGAAGGTTTCATCCGTGATGCAGAATATATCGATGACAACAAACAAGGGATTATCCGTGTTTTCCTGAAATATGGTGCAAACAACGAACGCGTTATCTCCGGTTTGAAAAGAATCAGTAAACCAGGTCTGCGCGTTTACACGAAGAGCAACGAAATCCCTCGTGTACTCGGCGGTCTCGGAATTGCGATTATCTCCACTTCTAAGGGGATTATGACCGACAAAGAAGCTCGTCAATCCAAAGCTGGCGGAGAAGTTGTCTGCTACGTTTGGTAATACACGTCACAAAACAAGGAGGTGCAACAAATGTCCCGTATTGGTCGCAAACCAATCGCAGTACCTAGCGGTGTGGATATCACACTGAACAATACCGAAATCACTGTTAAAGGACCTAAAGGATCTTTGACTCGTGAACTTCACAAGGATATGAAAGTAACGGTTGAAAACAACGAAATCGTCGTTGAACGCCCGTCTGATAACAAACTGCATCGTTCCCTTCACGGCACGACCCGCAGCGTTGTCAACAACATGGTGAGCGGCGTTACTGAAGGATTCTCCAAATCTCTGGAATTGGTTGGGGTCGGATATCGTGCAAGCAAATCCGGAGATAAAATCGTTCTTAACGTTGGATACTCTCATCCAGTTGAAATCACTCCAGAAGCCGGTATCGAATTCGAAGTGCCTGCAAATACAAAAATCATCGTTCGCGGTATTGATAAAGAGCGCGTAGGTGCATACGCTGCTAAAATCCGTTCCGTTCGCGAACCTGAGCCTTACAAAGGTAAAGGGATTAAGTACGAAGGCGAACGCATTATCCGTAAGGAAGGTAAAGCTGGTAAGAAGAAATAAGCTTTCTAAACTTATCAGTTTTTTACCCCATGCGTCTTAAAGTGAAGCTGTAATGGCAAACTGAAAGGAGTGAAATGGAAGTCATGATTACAAAACAGGATAAGAACAAGGCACGTGTCAGACGTCATCTGCGTGTACGCAAGAAAATCCAAGGTACCGCTGCTCGTCCACGTCTGAACGTATTCCGTTCTTCTAAACATATCTATGCTCAACTGATCGATGACGTAGCTGGTGTAACCATCGTTTCCGCATCTACAGTTGATAAAGAACTTAACAGTTCTATTAAAAACGGCGGCAGCGTAGAATCCGCTCGTCAAGTAGGCGAACTGGTTGCTAAGCGCGCTAAAGAAAAAGGTCACACAGCGGTTGTATTCGACCGTGGAGGTTACCTGTATCATGGACGGATTCAAGCCTTGGCTGAAGCAGCACGCGAAGCTGGCTTGGAATTCTAAGAATTTCTAAAAAGGAGGTTAACGACTTGCGTGTAGATCCGAACACTTTAGAACTGACTGAAAGAGTTGTAAATATTAACCGTGTAGCTAAAGTTGTAAAAGGCGGACGCCGTTTCAGCTTCAGCGCTCTGGTTGTTGTCGGTGATGGCAAAGGCTACGTTGGTGCCGGTATCGGTAAAGCAGGCGAAGTACCTGACGCCATCCGCAAAGGCATCGAAGATGCTAAGAAAAATCTGATTCACGTTCCGATCGTAGGAACATCCATTCCTCACCTGGTTACTGGTCACTTCGGTGCTGGTCGCGTTCTTTTGAAACCAGCTTCTGAAGGTACTGGAGTAATCGCTGGCGGTCCTGTACGTGCCGTACTGGAACTTGCTGGTGTGGGTGACATCTTGACAAAATCTTTGGGTTCTTCGAACTCCATGAATATGGTCAACGCAACTTTGGAAGGTTTATCCCGTCTGAAGCGCGTTGAAGAGGTTGCCAAACTTCGTGGCAAATCTGTCGAAGAGCTGCTCGGTTAAGGAGGGAATGTCATGGCTAAACTTCAAATTACCCTCGTCCGCAGTGTAATCGGTCGTCCTGAAACTCAGCGTACTACCGTTAAGACTCTCGGCTTGCGTAAACTTAACTCCAGCGTGGTTCATAACGACAATCCTGCGATTCGCGGAATGATCAACAAAGTGAGTCATCTGGTATCTGTAACAGAAATTGAAGGTTAATCTGCTAAAGATTAACCTACAAATATTAAGGAGGTGCAACGAACGATGAAGTTACATGAACTTACTTCAGCTACTGGCTCCCGTAAAGACCGTAAGCGTGTAGGTCGCGGTACAAGTAGCGGTACGGGTAAAACATCTGGCCGCGGTCACAAAGGGCAAAATTCTCGTTCCGGCGGCGGCGTACGTCCTGGATTCGAGGGTGGACAAAACCCACTGTATCGTCGTCTGCCTAAACGTGGTTTTGTAAATCCTACGCGGAAAGAGTATGCGATTGTTAACATCGAGGAACTGAACAGCTTTGCAGAGGGTACAGAAGTAACTCCGGAATTTTTGGTGGAGAGCGGCGTAGTGAAAAATACGATGAGCGGCATCAAAATTCTTGGCAATGGCGAAGTAACCGTCAAATTGTCTGTAAAAGCAAATAAGTTCTCTCAATCTGCGGTAGAGAAGATCGAGGCTGCCGGCGGTAAAACCGAGGTGATCTAATGTTTAAGACCCTGAAGAATATATGGCGGGTTGAGGACCTTCGTAAAAGAATTCTGTTCACCTTGTTGGTACTGATCATTTACCGTATTGGTTCATTCGTTCCTGTTCCTGGCGTTGATAAAACGGTCCTGGAACAGACGAATCAGCAAGGCTCAGAATTGTTTGGTCTCTTAAACACGTTCTCGGGTGGTGCATTGCATCAATTCTCCATCTTTGCCCTCGGGATCGTGCCGTATATTACCTCGTCCATTATCGTGCAGTTGCTCTCGATGGATGTCATTCCTAAGCTGGCTGAGTGGGCAAAACAAGGCGAGCACGGGAAGAAGAAATCAGCGCAATTGACTCGTTATGGTACGATTGTATTGGGTCTCATCCAGGCATTTGCGATGTCAATCGGGTTTAACCGGTTGTATTCAGCCGAAATGATTCCTAATGCTACTTTTGTGGATTATCTGCTGATTGCCATCGTGCTGACAGCGGGTACCGCATTCCTGATGTGGCTCGGTGAGCAGATTACGGAAAAAGGAATCGGTAATGGTATTTCCATTCTGATCTTCTCCGGGATTATCGCAAATATCCCGACATATATCCGGTCTAGTGCTCAGTCGAACTTTATTCAAGAAGGCCAGGTCTTCATGAATACCCTGAAAACATTGATCGTTCTCATTGTCATCGTGGCGATTATTGTGGGTGTTATTTACATCCAGCAGGCGATTCGTAAAATACCTGTACAATATGCAAAACGTGTCGTTGGCAACAAGATGTATGGTGGACAGAATACGCATATTCCGATGAAAATCAATGCGGCTGGCGTTATTCCGGTCATCTTCGCAGTATCTCTGCTGCAGTTCCCTACTATTATCGCAGGATTCTGGTCTACTCATGAATGGGCGAAGTGGATTCAAACAAACCTGAGATATGACTATCCTCTGGGTATGGTACTGTATGTTCTGATGATTATCGGTTTCACGTTCTTCTACACTTTCGTGCAGATGAACCCGAACCAAATGGCAGACAACATGAAGAAAAACGGCGGCTATATCCCGGGTATTCGCCCTGGTAAAGCAACCGAGAAGTATCTGACCCGTGTGATGTCCCGTCTAACCATGACTGGTGCCATCTTCCTGGCTGTTATTTCTCTCGTGCCGATTGGCTTCGGTACTCTGGCTGGCTTGCCTAGCTCAGTTAAAATCGGAGGCACTTCACTGCTGATCGTCATCGGGGTTGCACTCGATACAATGAAGACCATCGAAAGTCAGTTGATCAAACGTCACTACAAAGGTTTTATCAACAAATAAGTGATAGGTTCCGGTGAAGTCCACTTTGAACTTCCCGGCAACTTATTGCGTTGTTTCTTGTAAAGAGGCAGTGTCGGAGGGAGAGAGAAACGTGAACATACTATTCATGGGCCCTCCTGGGGCAGGAAAAGGAACACAGGCAGAAGTCATTGTCAATGAATTCGGCATTCCCCATATATCTACCGGCGATGCATTTCGTCTGGCGATTAAACAGGGAACTCCTATTGGGATCAAAGCCAAAGAATACATGGATCAAGGACTTTTGGTACCGGATGATGTAACGATCGGCATTGTGGAGGAACGTCTGCAGCAGTCCGATTGCGAAAAAGGTTTTTTATTGGATGGTTTTCCAAGAACCCTTTCGCAAGCGGAAGCGCTGGATGAAATACTTAGCAGACTTCATACCCAGCTGGATCATGTCATCAACCTGAGAGTAGACCGTGATAAATTGATGGCGCGCCTTACAGGACGCCGGATATGTAAAAACTGCGGTGCTACTTATCATGTGATCTTTAACCCGCCGAAACAGGAAGGTGTATGTGATAAATGCGGAGGCGAATTGTATCAACGCTCAGATGACAATGAAGAGAGCGTCGGTACCCGTCTAGACGAATATATCAACAAAACAGCACCACTCCTAGCATTTTATGAGAACAAAGGTCTATTGCGTCAGATCGATGGTGATCAAGAAATCGATACGGTATCGAGTGAGATCGTATCGGTGCTGCGAGGTTAGTCGTAATGATCATTTGTAAGTCCGAAACGGAACTCGGCTTTATGCGAGAAGCAGGGCGAATTGTGGCGGAAACGCACCGTCTCATGGCAAAGCACATTGAACCGGGCATTACGACCGGGGAACTTGACTCAATTGCCGACCACTACATTCGCAGTCAGAAAGCACTGCCGTCTTTTAAGGGCTACAATGGTTTTCCTGCCAGCATTTGCGCTTCAGTCAATGATCAGTTGGTACACGGATTTCCCGGCAAACGCAAATTAAACGAAGGCGACATTATTACGCTAGACATCGGTGCGCAGTACCGTGGTTACCATGGAGACTCCGCTTGGACCTATCCTGTAGGCAGGATTTCCGATGAGGCCCAGCGTCTGCTGGACGTCACCGAGCAATCTTTGTATGCAGGCTTGGAGCTTGTCAAACCTGATGTGCGCCTGTTCACGATCTCACATGCCATCCAGCGCGTCATTGAAGACGCCGGCTTCTCGGTTGTTCGAGAGTATGTCGGACACGGAGTTGGGGCAGAACTGCATGAAGAACCGAATATTCCGAACTTTGGCGCTCCGGATCGGGGACCTCGGCTCAAAGCTGGCATGGTGCTGGCGATCGAACCGATGGTTAATGCCGGCTCACGTTATGTCAAAACGCTTGAAGACAATTGGACGGTCGTTACGGTCGACGGATCCTTATGTGCTCACTTTGAGCATACGATAGCCGTTACTTCCGAAGGTCATGAGATTCTCACAAAACTGGATGTGTAGGTGATTGTTCTTGAGTAATCAAAACAGCCTGCAAATCGGCCAGATTGTGAAAATCCTGAAAGGCAAAGATGCCGGACAGGTGGCCGTGGTCGTATCCATTGAAGACAGCAGGTTCGTATATATAGCGGATGGGAACAAACGAAAGTTTGACCAGAGAAAGAAGAAGAATCTTCAGCATCTGGAGCTCCAGTCCTTCATTAGCAGCGAGGTCGCTAACAGTTTAAATGAAAGCGGTCGGGTCACGAACGGAAAGCTGCGTTTTGCAGTCACGAAGTTTGTGCAGTCCACCGAATCCCATGCTGAAGAGAAAGGAGACTAACTGTGGCCAAAGAAGATGTAATTGAAGTGGAAGGTACGATCATCGAACCGTTGCCGAATGCTACATTCAAGGTTGAGCTTGAGAATGGTCATCAAATTCTTGCTCATGTTTCCGGTAAGCTGCGGATGCACTTTATCCGTATTCTGACAGGAGACAAAGTGGTCGTGCAGTTATCGCCTTATGATTTATCCAAAGGCCGTATAACGTACCGTAAGTAATTTTTACCGTTTCTTTCATTAAGACGCCAGGGATGTTATGATCCTATATGGCACTTGAAAATGTTCTTTCCTGGTTTTACACTTGTAAAATCCGGTTGATCCTATAAGATATGAATTTGCTTCCTTCATGATGGGAGCAAATCCTTATGAAAAAAGTTTTGCGCTGCAAGACTTTAGTCAATCCTTACGAAGTGAGTTTTGCTATGCAAAACTTGAGGGAGGTAATTAACATGAAGGTGAGACCTTCTGTGAAGCCTATTTGCGAAAAATGCAAAGTCATTCGCCGCAAAGGTACTGTAATGGTTATCTGTGAAAATCCGAAACACAAACAAAAACAAGGTTAATTGAAGGGGGTGTAGCGTAAAATGGCTCGTATAGCTGGTGTGGATTTGCCACGTGACAAACGCGTTGAGATCGCCTTGACTTATATTTTCGGAATCGGTAAAACGACTTCCCAGAAAATTCTGAGCACTACAGGCATCAATCCGGACACTCGTGTTCGTGATTTGACGGAAGATGAAGTCAGCAAATTGCGTGAAACGATCGACAAATCGGTTAAGGTTGAAGGTGACCTGCGTCGTGAAATTTCCTTGAATATTAAACGTCTCGTTGAGATCGGTTGTTATCGTGGAGTGCGTCATCGCCGCGGTCTGCCGGTTCGTGGACAACGTACTAAAACGAATGCTCGTACA
The DNA here is from genome assembly GCF_004916975.1 of Paenibacillus dokdonensis. Classification (GTDB taxonomy): domain Bacteria; phylum Bacillota; class Bacilli; order Paenibacillales; family Paenibacillaceae; genus Paenibacillus_AQ; species Paenibacillus_AQ dokdonensis. The sequence continues at coordinate 52,832 of NZ_STGQ01000005.1, forward strand.
CGGAAAGGCCCTCGTCGTACTGTAGCGAACAAGAAGAAATAAGAAGGGGGGATAAAAGAGAATGGCTAAACCGAAAAAAGTCGTACGTACTAAACGTCGTGACCGCAAAAATATTGAATCCGGAGTGGCTCATATCCGTTCCACGTTCAATAATACGATCGTCACAATTACGGATCCTCATGGAAACGCGATTTCCTGGGCAAGCTCCGGCGGCCTTGGATTCAAGGGTTCCCGTAAGTCGACTCCGTTTGCAGCTCAAATGGCTGCAGAATCCGCAGCAAAAGCTGCTATGGAACATGGAATGAAATCGGTAGAGGTTATGGTTAAAGGTCCAGGTGCAGGCCGTGAAGCAGCGATCCGCTCTTTGCAAGCAGCTGGTCTGGAAGTTAACCTGATCAAAGACGTTACTCCAGTTCCACATAACGGTTGCCGCCCGCCTAAACGTCGTCGTGTCTAGTTGAAGTCAACCTGAAGAATGTGGTATATTTCCGGCACAATCTGCTAATAATGGTTGTTTAGGCATACTACATGTTTACACAAGATAAGTTGACAGTTTCAAATAGGAGCGACGTTTGAAGGAGGGGTAATTGCGTGATTGAAATCGAAAAGCCGAAAATTGAGACCGTAGACGTCAGTGAAGACGGAGCCTATGGCAAGTTTGTAGTAGAACCGCTTGAGCGTGGATATGGAACGACTTTGGGGAATTCCCTTCGCCGGATCCTGCTTTCCTCGCTGCCAGGCGCAGCCGTAACATCCGTGCAGATCGATGGCGTTCTCCACGAGTTCTCAACGGTTCCGGGTGTAATGGAAGACGTGACGGAAATTATTCTGAACCTGAAGGCTCTATCCCTGAAAATTCATTCTGATGAGGAAAAAGTCCTCGAGATTGATGCTGAGGGTGAAGGAGTTGTGACGGCAGGAGATATCCGGGCGGACAGCGATGTTGAAATTCTTAATCCGGACCTTCATATTGCAACGATGGGTCCAGGTTCAAGACTTCACATGCGTATTTTTGCTAACCGCGGTCGTGGCTATGTCCAAGCAGATAAGAATAAACGTGATGATCAACCGATAGGCGTCATCCCGGTCGATTCTATCTATACCCCGATTAGCCGCGTCAACTATGGCGTGGAGAATACGCGGGTTGGTCAAGTGACCAACTATGACAAATTGACGCTTGAAATCTGGACTGATGGAAGCATCCGCCCAGAAGAGGCTGTAAGCCTCGGCGCCAAAATTTTGACCGAGCATTTGATGCTGTTCGTTGGTCTGACCGACGAAGCGAAAGATGCTGAAATCATGGTCGAAAAAGAAGAAGACAAAAAAGAAAAAGTGCTTGAAATGACGATCGAAGAGCTTGATCTCTCCGTTCGTTCCTACAACTGCCTCAAGCGTGCCGGTATTAATACGGTACAAGAGCTGACTACTAAAACCGAAGAAGACATGATGAAAGTCCGTAACCTGGGCCGCAAGTCTTTGGAAGAAGTACAGGAAAAGCTCGAGGAACTTGGTCTGGGACTTCGGACAGAAGAATAGCTTCTTAGAATCGTTAGCGAAGGAGGGGAAAACATGGCATACCAAAAGTTGGGCCGCGATTCCAGCGCACGTAAAGCTTTATTCCGTGACCTGGTTACCGACCTGTTCTTATATGAACGCATCCAAACTACGGAAGCGAAAGCGAAGGAAGTTCGTTCCATCGCAGAAAAGCTGATCACTAAAGCGAAGAAGGGTGACCTTCACGCTCGTCGTCAAGTGGCAGCATTCGTTCGTCGTGAAACGATTGATGGAGAGCAAGACGCTATCCAAAAACTGTTCAGCGAACTGGCTACCCGTTATTCTGAGCGTCCAGGCGGATACACACGTATCCTGAAACTCGGACCTCGCCGCGGTGACTCCGCGCCTATGGTTTATCTGGAACTGGTTGACCGCGCGTAAACAGGTGAGGATGGGGAAAGGGGGGAAGGAATCGTATGATTCTGATCGAACCCTTTTTTTCACGTCCGGGACATGTGGACGGATAAAGACCATCTTTTCCGGATAACAGGCCCAGGTTCGTGTTCCTTTGACTCAATCAGGAACGGCTCCGCCGTGTTGTACGGCGGAGCCGTTTTATGTTTCAGCGTGAGCAGCGCATGAGTTGCCTTTTTCGATAAAAGGCAGGCAGAGGATTCAGGAGGTTATGGGGAATGCGCAACATATGTATGAAAGTCAGCTATGACGGTACGAACTACAGCGGTTTCCAGACCCAGCCGGATGGAAATGCCATTCAGGATTATCTGGAGAAGTCTATTGATATGCTCACGGGAGAGAAAGTGAAAATACATGCTTCGGGCCGCACTGATGCCGGTGTTCACGCCTATGGACAGGTTTTTCATTTTCACACCACTTCCAAGATTCCTGTGGAACGTTGGTGTATGGCACTGAATTCCAGACTTCCAAGAGATATCATGGTTACGGAAGCCAGAGAAGTCCCGCTGGAGTTTCACTCCAGAAGGTCTGCGAAGCGGAAAACATACCGTTATACCATTAATGCCAATCAATTCCCGGATTTATTCCGCAGAAATACGGAGCTTCATCATCCTGGCAGGTTGAATGTAGAAGCCATGGCTGAGGGGTTGAAGCATCTGATTGGCACGCATGACTATACATCCTTTGCGTCCAGACACTCTACCAAGCCATCTCATATCCGTACGGTATATGATGCCCATATAGAGAGGGATCAATCCATGTGCCGCCCGGGAACCCGGGACCAGGGCTTGATTCATATCTTTATTACCGGCAACGGCTTTTTGCAGCATATGGTTCGTATTATTGCGGGTACATTGCTGGAAGTGGGGAAAGGCCGTAAGAAGCCTGAGGATATCGCGTCGGTATTGCAGGCAAAAGACCGGATGAAAGCAGGTCCGACCGCGGAATCCAAAGGACTTATTTTATGGAATGTGGAATATGAGAATTTCAATTAAAAACATTGAAAATCAGCTTGCGATTTATCTGCCTATACTGTAGAATAAAAGTTGTGTTTTCTTAATGGCTATCCCACAGCCCCCAATTAGGAAAATTACAAACCTTACATTTACAAATGACTTTTGATAACGACAATGAACGAAGATAAATGATTTTCGGACGAATACAAGGAGGAACTATTCATGCGTACCACCTATATGGCTAAGCCAAATGAAGTTGAGCGCAACTGGCACATTATTGATGCCGAAGGCAAAACTCTTGGTCGTTTGGCGAGCGAAGCAGCTGCTTTGATCCGTGGCAAACATAAGCCACAATTCACAACTCACGTTGACACAGGTGACTTTGTAGTTGTCATCAATGCTGAGAAGATTCACCTTACAGGCAAGAAAATGCAAAACAAGAAATACTACCGTCACTCCATGCATCCAGGTGGTTTGAAAGTGACTAACGCTCATGACCTTCTGAACAGCAAACCAGAACGTGTATTGGAATCCGCTGTTCACGGCATGCTTCCTAAAACTCGCATGGGCGAGAAAATGAAGCTGAGATTGAAAGTATATGCAGGCACTGAGCATCCACATGCAGCACAAAACCCAGAAGTTTACGAACTTCGCGGATAATTAAAAGGAGGACAGTTTCATGGCACAAGTACAATACTATGGGACAGGTCGTCGTAAACATTCGGTAGCACGTGTTCGCCTTGTACCGGGTGAAGGACGCATTGTCATCAATAAGCGCGACATCAATGAATATTTCGGTTTGGAAACACTCAAGCTGATCGTTAAACAACCACTGAACCTGACTGAAACACTGGGACAATACGACGTGCTCGTTATTGCTCACGGTGGTGGTATCTCTGGTCAAGCAGGAGCAATCCGTCACGGTATCTCCCGTGCACTGCTCAAAGCAGATCCAGACTTCCGTCCATCTTTGAAAAAAGCAGGATTCCTGACTCGTGACCCACGTATGAAAGAACGTAAAAAATACGGTCTTAAAGCGGCTCGTCGCGCACCTCAGTTCTCCAAACGTTAATATTTGTTCCTTGGATCCCAAGGAATTACAAGCCTCTGGCCTTATGGCCAGGGGTTTTTTTATTGTAAAAAAAAGAACTGCCATAGGCAGTTCGACATCATGTGAATCATTAACCATGTAAAATACGTAAAGCATCCTCAACGGACCCGATTTCCCCGTATGCATCCTTACGAAGGAACTGAGAATGGCAGGACGGACATTCTGCATAGACCTGGCTGTAACCCAGGCCATCGTCGTTTCGTCCATTCTTCCACCATACATGAATCTGATCAGCCTCTTTGCCGCAATCGCTGCAGACCAAGGAAGAAGACTGAATTTTTCCGGAATCGACTAACATAGGATCACCTCGCTTAATTCAAAAAATGAAATAGATCCAGCAATGAATTTCCTTTTTTAAAGTTCAACTTATAACGTTGGAAGCTTTGGAAACGCCCCTCCGCCCCTCCATATACCCTGGTTCTGCCGGTGTTCAATATGTTGATGGAGTAAGCGTTGTGATTGAACGTGCCGGCTTTAACTGATGAGCCAGACTGTAGATTTGCTGCAGCTCTCTGGATAGCATTTTGCTCTTGGTTATTGCATTTGATATTGTACCTTTCGAAGCCACAAATTATTTCTTGTTTATTTATTATCAAGACAACGTGCCCAGTGGGCATTTTCATCATATGATGTGTTATTACTTACACGGAGGGATCCTATTTTGCACCCGAACGCACAACATAAGCATCTGGCCTGGCATGAAACGATGAAATTGCATGAACTGACGGCTTGGACGGCAAACAACCTGATCGCACTTAAAATGCATGTTCATGATGTGACAGATCCACAGCTGCACGCACTGTATGAGGAAATGATCAGAGGGCTGGAGACGAATTTGAAAGAGCTGCTTCAATTCTATTCCATGGCACCGATGGAGACCCGAAATAACAAAAGCAAATCAGAGCATGAGGATATGACTGCGTTTTACGCAGGACATTTGCTCGGTATGACCAAGGCCGCAATTCAAAGCTATGCAGCAGCCATCACGGAAACAGCCACTCCGCAGTTAAGGGATACGTTTACGAAGCAGCTCAATCACATGATCAAATTACATGCGAAAATCTTCAATTTCATGTTGGATCGCGGATTCTATCCCGCGTATGATCTGCACAAGATGCTGGAGAATGACAAGATGACAGCCCAAAAAGCGCTCGAGCTTTAATTTAATTTGAAAAAAAGTCCTTCTATAGAAGGGCTTTTTTTATTCGTTCACCTCGGAAAAGCATGTTAAAAGCATTGACAACCAACCATATTGGTTTATACTGGATTTAATCATATTAAACCACTAGGTATTAACTGAATTTAATGAAGTGAATTATTCGGAAGGGGAGAGACTTCACAATGAATTTGCTTGAAAAGGAAAAGTGGATTGAAATTCAGGCTGCTGAACTTGAGCACGCTTCTGCTGAAGATGTGATCCGTGTAGCCGTAGAGACGTTCCCAAATTTGACATTCGCTTGCAGCTTCGGTGCTGAAGATGTGGTTTTAGTCGATATTTTACAGAAGGTGAGCCCTTCAACTGATATTTTTTATCTGGATACGGATTTTCATTTTAAAGAAACTTATGAAACCAAAGACCGCCTGGAATCTAAATACGGTATTCAGTTCGTGCGTGTATCTCCGAAGCTGACTACAGATGAGCAGGCTGCACAGCATGGAGAGGAACTGTGGAAAACAAATCCGAACCAATGCTGTAATATCCGCAAAGTCGAACCGTTGACACGAATTCTTTCCCAATATGATGCCTGGATTACGGGAATACGCAGGGATCAAGCCCCTACTCGCGCAAATGCCAAAAAGGTAGAATATGACCATAAATTCGGATTGGTTAAGTTCAATCCAATTGCAGAATGGACATCTGATGATGTCTGGAAATATATTCGCGATAATCAAGTGCTGTACAATCCCCTTCATGATCAAAACTTTCCCAGTATAGGCTGCGAGCATTGCACCCGCCCGGTTAATCCGGGAGAAGATCCAAGAGCAGGACGATGGTCCGACAGTGAGAAAACAGAATGCGGACTTCACCAATAAAGCCAATAAAGCGAAAGAAACAGGGGGAACAGATATGACAGCAATACTTCCGCATGGCGGCAAGCTCATTAACCGAATTGCTGAAGGGCAGGAGAGAGAAGAGCTTTTGAAGGCTTCTTATCAATTGAAGCAGATCCCGGTGAATAACTGGACGATATCCGACCTGGATTTAATCGGGAGCGGTGCTTTCTCCCCGCTTGAAGGCTTTATGAATGAGGAGGATTACCGTTCTGTAGTCAGTACCATGCGTCTTGCCAGTGGAACAGTCTGGAGCATACCGGTTACTTTGTCTGTAGATGAAGAGATAGCCCGTGGACTGAGCTTAGGAGATCAGGTAGCACTGACTGGCACCGAAGACAACGTTATTTACGCCGTCTTGACCGTTGGAAGCGTCTATGAGGCGGATCAGGATGAGGAAGCACTAAAAGTATTTAAAACCAATGATCCGGAACATCCAGGCGTTAAAAAATTGCTGGAGCGCTCTCCGATCTATGTTGGTGGAAGTGTGAAGGTGCTCAACCGCCCACAGCCTGCAAGATTCGGCGATTTTTATTTTGATCCTGCCAGAACGCGCGAGCTTTTCCGTCAAAAGGGGTGGAACACGGTTGTCGGCTTTCAAACCCGTAATCCGGTGCATCGGGCTCATGAGTATATTCAGAAGAGTGCCATGGAAATCGTGGATGCGCTTTTCCTTAATCCGCTTGTTGGGGAGACCAAATCCGATGATGTCCCGGCGGATGTTCGGATGAAGAGTTATCTGGTACTCTTGGAGAATTATTATCCGGAGGATCGGACCTTCCTGGGGGTTTTTCCAGCAGCCATGCGTTATGCAGGCCCAAGAGAAGCTATTTTCCATGCCATTGTACGTAAAAACTACGGCTGTACTCATTTCATCGTCGGCCGCGACCATGCGGGAGTCGGTGATTACTATGGTACTTATGAAGCTCAGGAGATATTCTCTAATTTCAAGCCCGAAGAACTCGGGATTACGCCGCTGTTCTTTGAGCATAGCTTCTTCTGCAAGAAATGCGGTAATATGGCCTCGAGCAAAACCTGCCCGCATCCGCATGAGGAGCATCTCACACTTTCCGGCACCAAAGTACGCGGTTTGCTGAGAGACGGCCAGTGCCCGCCTCCGGAGTTTACCCGCCCGGAAGTCGCTGAAGTGCTCATATCCGGTATGAGAGCCCAAGTTACACCTTAAGGTACTATTTGTCCACCTCCACCCATATAGATGAGTAAAGTCGATATGGGAACGGAGGTGGATTTTTTATGTCCAAGCAGGGGCCTGGCAAGCAGGTGCTGTGGATTCGGCTAAGCTCGATCAAAAAATTGCTGATGGGCATGTGTCTGCTTGTCGTGTTTATCGCTGTAGCCACATTTAATATCCCTACGGTAAAAACTACGGGTCACTGGAGCCTTCCATTATCGGGAAAGGTAATTGCGCTGGATGCCGGCCACGGCGGACCGGATGGGGGGGCGGTAAGCAAACAGGGCGTTATTGAAAAAGATGTGAATCTTGCCATTGCCTTGTATCTCCGGGATTATTTGCAGCAGGCCGGGGCTGTGGTATACATGACACGTGAAGGTGACTACGATCTGGCTGGAGCTGACACTAAGGGGTATTCCAAACGCAAGACCGAAGACTTGAAGCAGCGGGCGAAACTGATCCAGGATACAAAGGCGGATCTGTTTCTGAGCATACACTTGAACAGCTTTCCGTCCAATCGCTGGAGCGGGGCTCAAACCTTTTATTACCCTAACCATCCGGACAATGCAGGACTCGCAGAGCTTATCCAGGATGAAATTAAGCGTAATCTTGAAAATACCGACCGTGTTGCCAAAACGGTAGATACCGTGTATCTTTTGCAAGCATTAAAAATGCCTTCGGCGCTGGTGGAGTTAGGTTTTCTCTCCCATCCGCAGGAATCACAGCTTCTACGAGATGAGAATTATCAGCGAAAGGTCGCGGCAGCGGTGTACAAAGGCATGCTCAGGTATTTATCCGGAGAAAAAGTGAAACTGTCGTCAGAAAATGAGCGTTGATGGTATAATACCAACTGGGGCTTATCCATGTATGGATGCCAATATATAAAGCAGAGGTGCTGCCATCATGTTGTCACGTGAGCAAGTTCAAGAAGTGTTACAGCCCATTGGTGATACTGCCACGGGTAGAAGCCTGATTGAGCTGCAGATGATAAGAGATATTGTTGTAAAGGAAACGAGAGTATCGCTTTCCGTAATTACACTGGATAACCGTGAAGGCTATGGACAAGCGCTGGAGAAGGAAATCCGCGATCGTTTGCAGGCTGCCGGAGCCGAAGATGTTCATATCCGTATGCGCGAAGCGAATGAGCATGAGCGCAGCAAGATACTGGGCGATCATGAAAGCAAGACGGATGAGGATAAGCTGGTGAAGGGACATGCCGCCGGACTTGAAAAAAATGAACTGCTGGGTGATCCGGATGTTCATTTTATCGCGGTTGCAAGCGGAAAAGGCGGCGTCGGTAAATCCACGGTAACTGTTAATCTGGCCGCTGCTCTTGCCCGTCAAGGGAAAAGAGTGGGACTAATTGATGCGGATATCTACGGATTCAGCGTTCCGGATATGATGGGGATCGAGGAAGGTCCTGTTGTTGTGGATGGAGTCATTGTGCCGGTGGAGCGTTTTGGCGTGAAAATCATGTCTATGGGATTCTTCATCCGGGAGAACAATCCGGTTGTATGGCGCGGACCGATGCTTGGCAAAATGCTTCATCAATTCTTTAATGATGTAAATTGGGGCGAGCTTGATTATATGCTTCTGGATCTACCTCCGGGAACAGGTGATATTGCGCTGGATGTGCATCAAATGCTGCCACAAAGCAAAGAGATCATTGTTACCACTCCGCATGCAACGGCCGCTTTTGTAGCAGCCCGTGCAGGAGCCATGGCCATCCAAACCAACCATGAAATTTTGGGAGTGGTGGAAAATATGGCGTATTACGAATGTTCTCATTGCGGAGAAAAGGATTTTGTATTTGGACGCGGAGGCGGCGGACAGCTTGCTGAAACGCTTCATACGAATCTGTTGGCGCAGTTTCCGCTGGGGGCACCGGATAACCACATCTCGGAACCGGATTTCTCGCCATCGGTGTATAAGCCTGAATCGACGAGCGGTCAGCTTTATAATGAACTGGCTGCCAATATTATTGCTAAGAGTGAAAAATAAATCGAGTCAAATAAAGAAAAAGCCCCTAAAGGGCTTTTTCTTTTGTTCAAGTTAAGAACCGCCGCTGTCTCCACCACCGCTGTCCTTGTCCTTGTCTTTGCTAGCTTTGTCGCCGCCTTCTTGCTTTCCGCCTTCCTCGCCTTTACCGCCTTTTTCCACTTTGGGTTGAAGCTCTTGAGTTACAACATTCTTCAGAAGGCCCATAACCTCCATTTTAAACATTGGATTTTGCATGGCTTCCTGCATTACCGTCATGGATTGCTTGCGGTATTCTGGCGTTTTGGTCAGATCCAGGAACATCTTTGCCACTTCCGGGGACTTCATGATATCCGCGACCGATTTTTGATACGTCGGATCTTTGATTAATTGCATATGCAGCTGCTTGTTCTGCGAGCTGATCGCTTTCGCGAAATCACCGGCGAACTGCGGGTCGGTCATGATTTTTTCGAATTCCTTCTTATACTCTTCGGATGTAATGGTGTCTTTCACGGCCGTACGGATCTGATCCGTTGCCTGGGTGGTCATCATCTGCATGCCCATGCCGCCCGATGAGCTTCCGCCGCTTTGTTTCAGCGCGTCCTCAACGGCCTTTTTGCCCTCATCGCTTTTGAGGATGTCGACCACCATCGTTTTCATTTCTTTATAATCGCCTTGCGGCGGTGCATAGCTCTGTTCGGATCCGCAGCCTGACAGTACGGCAGAAAGTCCGAGTATGATTCCACATATGCCTAATACCGGCCACTTCATAAGCGTCACTCCTTTGCTATCATCCTGAATGTAGTATGCCGAGGTGAATTTCGAAATATGTCGATTCGGGAATGGTTTTTTAATGAGAACGTTGGTAAAATAAAGTCTTGGGGGTGCAGACGAGTTGAATTTGAAAAATTGGTCCAAGTTATTTATTCAAACCTTGCTTGTGGGAGCTATTGTCTCCATTATTACCGGATTCCTGCTGCCGTACAGCAGAGAATCAATTTCATTTAAGGATACAAGCGATATCTTATTTTATTTGCTTATTCTATTCGGTTTTGGGGCAATGACAAGCGTGTACTCACAGCTGGGCTTTTTTGCTTATATGATCCTGAATTATACAGCAATCGGCGTTTTTCCGAGAAAAGCGTGGCAGTACATACAGTTTGTTCTAGCGATCCTGGCACTGCTGGAAGTGATGTTCTTCCGTTCTTTTGTGGGAAGGGAGAACAGCAGTCAAATGGCTGATTTGCTGCTGGGGATAGCCATTCTGATTGTGGCCGTCGCAGTAGCCTACTTTAAAGTCAGAGCTACCAATCCAAGCGCTTGGGTGCCAACCATCTTCTTCATGACAGCGATTACGATCGTCGAGATGGTAGGGGGACTTAAAATCAATGATAACAATGCCACAATCTTTATTGTGATCCCATTGTTAGCCTGCAATGCATACCAGATTTTGATACTGCACAAGCTGCTGAAATCAAAAAAGAGCTAAGAAACTTAGCTCTTTTTTCTTTATGATCCTATATGCTACATACCAGCAGCATCATCAATTGCCTGCTGAAGCGTGGCTTGGTCACGGATTTCCTTGCCTTTGGTATCCGCTTGGGTCAGAAGATCGGAAACAGTTACGAATTCATAACCCTGCTTGCGGAGCTCATCAATAATAATGGGAAGAGCCTCATGTGTTTGCTTGCAGGAATCGCTGGCATGAAGGAGGACGATATCACCCGGATGAGCTTTGCTGACGACGCGCTTGACGATGTTGTCGACGCCGATATTTTTCCAGTCCTGAGAGTCGGTATCCCACTGGATGACCTTGTAATTCAAGCTGTCGGCGATTTTCAGCACCCGCTTATCAAAATCACCATTAGGCAGGCGCAGCAGATTGGGTTCCTTTCCGGTCAAATCGGTTAATATAGAATTGGCCGTTGTAAGCTGGGATTTAATCTCTTCATCGCTTAAGGTGCTGTAGTTCACATGCTTATGACCGTGGCTTCCGATTTCAAATCCGGCTGTTTTAATCTGATTGACGATATCCGGGTGGCTCTTGCTCCAAGGGGAGGAGAGGAAGAAGGTTGCTTTCTCGACACCCTTGTCTTTGAGAACGTTGAGGATTGGCTCAGGACGCTTTTCACCCCAGCTGATATCAAAAGTCAGGGCAATAACCTTCTTGTCCGTAGGAACGCTGTAAATGGCAGCAGGAGCTCCTTCGGAGAATACTGTAATATTGTCGGATTCTACATAAACAATACCGATAGCGAATAGTGCCGCGGCGAGAACAAAGAAGGTACGTTTGATTTTGCGGCCGTTCAGCACATAAAAAAATGAATTCATCGCTATAGTCGCCCCTTTCCCACATTCGAATGCTTGTTTACTTCAAATGTATGCTCGTACCAGCGAGTTATTACCAAGAGGAGGTTTTATATGCTTAGACTTACTACTTTTCTAAAAGATCTTGGAGCGATCCGGAAAACATTAATGTTTGTAACCATCCTGTTTATTCTCGGCATCGTAGCGGGATGGTATAGCACGGGATCCCTTTCGGAAATCATTAATCAGCAGATGGGTGGTATTCGTGATATCAGTGAAACTCTAAGCAAGTCTACAAGCCCAAAATGGAGCTTTTTTGTGTTTATTTTCTTCAATAACAGTATTAAGGCCGTGGTTATGATTTTTCTGGGTCTATTCGTGGGCGTCCTGCCGATCTTATTTCTGCTGATCAATGGAATGGTAGTAGGATATCTCGTACATAGCTCCATGGAGCAGGGAAACAGCTTGTTTGATTTGGTGGTCAAAGGTCTGCTGCCTCATGGGATCATTGAAATACCAGCTATAATCATTGCCTGTGCGTTCGGACTTCAAATGGGACTACTGGTTCTTTCAAGTCTTGGCGGGAGCGGGAAGGGAGAATTGAAGAGAAGATGGAGGGAGATGTTCAGAAGATCACTAACGGCATCCGTATGGATCGTTATTTTGTTGTTTGTGGCGGCCATTATTGAAAGCACAGTAACCTATACCCTGATGAAGGGATAGCCATAATGGTTACAATTGGGGAATTTACGAAAATCACATTCATAAATTTCCCAAAAACTGTGCATAACAGTAAGGCGGTAAAATTGAGCCATCTACATAAATTGAACTATGCTACTATTATGACCTCGATCCGTGCTCTGCAATATGAGAAGGTATAATCGTTTTCAATCGACAAGGAGGCCAGGCAAACATGCTGGGTATGCTTTTTAATGATAAGGAATTCAAGGAACTTGATTATGTATTACGCAAAGAGCTGGATGAGATGTTATTTGATTTGAGTGATCAGAGATTGGATCTGGATGTCAGAAACGCGATTGCCAACAGATATAAAACGGTATTTCGCATGTATGCCCGATTTGCGCCCCCCAAGGAACTCTCCAAATATGCGCGTAACAACAAGCTCTCTCAGTTTAAACATTAAATGCTTGACGGGGGAATGGATTCTATGATAAATTTATTTTCGCTTCAGTTTTAGTAACATGGAATTGAAAGCCTGTGAGATGCCTGCGAAGAGTTGATTGAATAAACTTCGAAAAAAGTTTTTGAAAAAAAGACTTGCAAAGCATCGAGCATGTATGATATATTATAAGAGTTGCTGCTGAGACAAAATGTTGAAGCGGAAACGAGAAAAAATTTGATCTTTGAAAACTGAACAACGAGTGAGATACAGGCTTTGCTTGCAAAGCCGAAACGCGAGATCATCGGGTTCAAGACTTCTGTCTGAATCGATGGTTGAGCACAAATGAGATTAACAGTAATGAATATTTTGATTAGCATTGCTTAATTCAAAATTTCATTATATCTCGTCAGTTTCAAAATGAGCTACAAACTTTCTTGGAGAGTTTGATCCTGGCTCAGGACGAACGCTGGCGGCGTGCCTAATACATGCAAGTCGAGCGGACTCTTACACTTCCTTCGGGA